>NZ_JABBGB010000006.1 GCF_012927185.1 Pseudoflavitalea sp. G-6-1-2 | reverse complement strand
GGTAAACATACATGCTATGAACTTATTGAGAACAGACGAACAGACCATCGGAGATCTGGAGATCTTTGGGAAAAAAAGCGGGCAAGGCATCATGGATATCTACAATAATGCCAACACACGCGGCGGTGCAGCCCTGCTGAGCGATCTGTTCCGCAATCCGCTTTCCGATAAGCAGGCCATTAACCGGCGTAGCAGCATCATAGAAAATCTTGCCCGTTTAAAGATCCGTTTCCCTTATGATGCTGCACTTTTCGATACGGCAGAAAAATACCTGAGTCATTCAGAAGAAGAAATGAAGGCAAAAGGTAACCGCGTAGCGCTGGGCGAAAAAGAAATACAGAACGGTGTGCATGCAGTGATCGATATCCTGAACACCACTTTCAATTTTATAGACAGACATGAGATCATCAACATTGTTGGTTATGCCAATGAAAGGGAAGCGATTGCTCAATTGCTGGCTGATCCTGCGTTTGAGCCAGCGCTGAAAGTATCAGATAAAGCCCGGTTGTCCTATAGCGCCATCACTGCTTTCGACTCGCTCTTTCGTACAACCGAAAGAGAAAAGATTCAGCAACTGCTCAAAGCCATCTATCAACTCGATGTATATATGTCTGTTGCCATGACAGCACTGGAACGAAAATTCATTTTCCCCAAGGCATTGGATAAAGGTCAGGCGGTGTTGAATGTGAAGGGCGTTTATCATCCTGGCCTCAAAAAGCCCGTAGCCAATGACCTGCAGATGAATGGTGGCAAAAATGTATTGTTCCTCACGGGAGCTAACATGGCCGGCAAATCCACTTTCCTGCGATCGTTGAGCACGGCGCTCTACATTGCACACATGGGCTTTCCTGTGGCAGCCACTTCGATGGAATTTTCCGTACTCGATGGGATTTACACCACAGTTAACCTTCCTGATAACCTCGGTATCGGCGCCAGCCATTTTTATGTGGAAGTACTACGCGTAAAAAAAATGGCGCAGGAACTCAGCAGCGGCGGCTCGTTCTTCATCCTCTTCGACGAGCTGTTCCGTGGCACCAATGTGAAAGACGCGCATGAAGCAACTGTTGCTGTGATCAAAGGATTTACCCGTAAAAGCAACAGCCTGTTCATCGTGTCTTCTCACATTGTGGAAGCTGGTGAGCAGCTGAAAGATTCCAGTCATGTAGACTTCCGGTTCCTCCCCACACGCATGAACGGCCATGTTCCTGAATACACTTATCAGCTCGAACGTGGTATCACTGATGATCGTCATGGTATGATCATCATCCGCAACGAAGGCATTCTCGATATTCTGGAGAAAGGAAAAAAAGAAAGTACCTCTTCAACAAATGCTCAAACCTCTGTACGCCATGTTTAACAACGACAAACAAACAATAGAAGAACTGAACATCCTCGGCAAGTTCCGTCAGGGTTCTGTGTATGGATTATTTGCTCAGGTAAAGACCCGTGGCGGAGAGCAACTGCTCGATCATATGTTCCGCAATCCCCTGCAGGAAGCTGTAGCTATCAATCAACGCAGCAGTGTATTTCAGTTCTTCCAACATGCTCAACTGCTGTTCCCGTTCGACACCGGGCAACTGACCCTGATGCGGGAGTTCATGGATACTGAGACCAGCAAAAACAAAGCACTCGTATTGGCAGCCACGCTGCTCAAAAAAATACTTGCCTCCGTTACCCGCGATGAGCGATATAAGAAGATGATGCAGGGATTACAAGCTACCATCGTAACCCTGAACAAATGCTACCAGTTTGTAGAACCTCTGGCAGACA
>NZ_JABBGB010000005.1:3360-5312 GCF_012927185.1 Pseudoflavitalea sp. G-6-1-2 | reverse complement strand
AGAAAAAGTGAAAAGAAATTTGGTGTGAATGATTCCTTCTCTTACCTTTGCAACCCATTCAAAATTAGCAAGTTCTTTAAATGTTGTTCGGTGGTAGATGAGGAGAAATGCTCTGGTAAAACGGAGTAAATAACTTCAAAAATTACTGAGAAAATATTTGGTGAATAATGGTGGGTCACTTACCTTTGCACCCCGCTCGAAAGGGTGGCGGTTTAGAAGTGAAACTGACAAGCCGAAAAGATCTTTGAAAGTTTGGAAAGCAACAGTACGTAAGAAGTAATTTTTACGGTAAGTTCTGAAGCGACATAAAATTAACGAACACAAACGTTGAATTTTCTTGAGAGAATTTAGCTAAGTGATCAAAACTCATTTACAATGGAGAGTTTGATCCTGGCTCAGGATGAACGCTAGCGGCAGGCTTAATACATGCAAGTCGAGGGGCAGCACAGGTAGCAATACTGGGTGGCGACCGGCAAACGGGTGCGGAACACGTACGCAACCTTCCTTTAAGTGGGGGATAGCCCAGGGAAACTTGGATTAATACCTCGTAATATAATTGAGTGGCATCACTTGATTATTATAGCTCCGGCGCTTAAAGATGGGCGTGCGCCTGATTAGGTAGTTGGCGGGGTAACGGCCCACCAAGCCTACGATCAGTAACTGGTGTGAGAGCACGACCAGTCACACGGGCACTGAGACACGGGCCCGACTCCTACGGGAGGCAGCAGTAAGGAATATTGGTCAATGGACGCAAGTCTGAACCAGCCATGCCGCGTGGAGGATGAAGGTCCTCTGGATTGTAAACTTCTTTTTTCTGGGAAGAAACCTGTCTTTTCTTAGGCAGCTGACGGTACCAGAAGAATAAGCACCGGCTAACTCCGTGCCAGCAGCCGCGGTAATACGGAGGGTGCAAGCGTTATCCGGATTCACTGGGTTTAAAGGGTGCGTAGGTGGGCTGATAAGTCAGCGGTGAAATCTCCGGGCTTAACCTGGAAACTGCCATTGATACTATCGGTCTTGAATCTCGCGTAGGTAAGCGGAATATGTCATGTAGCGGTGAAATGCTTAGATATGACATAGAACACCAATTGCGAAGGCAGCTTACTTCACGAGCATTGACACTGAGGCACGAAAGCGTGGGGAGCAAACAGGATTAGATACCCTGGTAGTCCACGCCCTAAACGATGGATACTCGACATACGCGATACACAGTGTGTGTCTGAGCGAAAGCATTAAGTATCCCACCTGGGAAGTACGACCGCAAGGTTGAAACTCAAAGGAATTGGCGGGGGTCCGCACAAGCGGTGGAGCATGTGGTTTAATTCGATGATACGCGAGGAACCTTACCTGGGCTAGAATGCGGTTTGACCGTGGGTGAAAGCTCATTTTGTAGCAATACACAGATCGTAAGGTGCTGCATGGCCGTCGTCAGCTCGTGCCGTGAGGTGTTGGGTTAAGTCCCGCAACGAGCGCAACCCCCATCATTAGTTGCCATCAGGTAAAGCTGGGAACTCTAATGAAACTGCCGTCGTAAGACGCGAGGAAGGAGGGGATGATGTCAGGTCATCATGGCCTTTATGCCCAGGGCTACACACGTGCTACAATGGGGGAGACAAAGGGCTGCCACTTGGCAACAAGGCGCTAATCCCAAAAACTCCCTCTCAGTTCGGATCGCAGTCTGCAACTCGACTGCGTGAAGCTGGAATCGCTAGTAATCGTATATCAGCAATGATACGGTGAATACGTTCCCGGACCTTGCACACACCGCCCGTCAAGCCATGGAAGCTGGGTGTACCTAAAGTCGGTAACCGCAAGGAGCCGCCTAGGGTAAAACTAGTGACTGGGGCTAAGTCGTAACAAGGTAGCCGTATCGGAAGGTGCGGCTGGAATACCTCCTTTTTAGAGTATGCTCGGACTTTTTAATTGTTGCTTTTCTTTTCTTTCAATTTTCC
>NZ_JABBGB010000005.1:2040-3263 GCF_012927185.1 Pseudoflavitalea sp. G-6-1-2 | reverse complement strand
GATGAGAAACGGTAGATAACTCTTTTAAAGCACTTAAGGGCGTATGGTGGATGCCTTGGCTCTCAGAGACGAAGAAGGACGTGGTAAGCTGCGATAAGCTGCGGGGAGCTGCACACAAGCATTAGATCCGCAGATTTCCGAATGGGACAACCCGGCATACTGAAGGTATGTCATCCGAAAGGAAGTCAACCTCCTGAACTGAAACATCTAAGTAGGGAGAGGAAAAGAAAACAAACGTGATTCCCTGAGTAGTGGCGAGCGAAAAGGGAACAGCCCAAACCGGTGTAGCGTGCTGCACCGGGGTTGTAGGACTGCATTTAGAAATCAAACTCAAGCTGAACTCTCTGGAAAGTGAGACCATAGCAGGTGATAGTCCTGTAGGCGCAAATGTTTGAGGACGAGCAGTATCCTGAGTAAGGCGGGACCGGAGGAATCCTGCCTGAATCTGCCGGCACCATCCGGTAAGGCTAAATACTCCTGAGAGACCGATAGTGAACCAGTACCGTAAGGGAAAGGTGAAAAGCACCCTAAACAAGGGAGTGAAATAGTACCTGAAACCGTACGCCTACAAGCGGTCGGAGCCTGGCAACGGGTGACGGCGTGCCTTTTGCATAATGAGCCTACGAGTTACTCCTCACTGGCGAGGTTAAGTTCTTCAGTAACGGAGCCGTAGCGAAAGCGAGTCCGAATAGGGCGACTAGTCAGTGGGGGTAGACGCGAAACTTTGTGATCTATCCATGGGCAGGTTGAAGGTGTGGTAACACACACTGGAGGACCGAACTCATTAGCGTTGAAAAGCTATGGGATGACCTGTGGATAGGGGTGAAAGGCCAATCAAACTGAGAGATAGCTCGTTCTCCCCGAAATGTTTTTAGGAACAGCCTCGGATTACAGACATTTACCAGAGGTAGAGCTACTGATTGGGCTAGGGGGCTTCACCGCCTACCAAACCCTGACAAACTCCGAATGCTGGTAAATATCTCCGGGAGTGAGGCTGCGGGTGCTAAGATCCGTGGCCGAGAGGGAAATAACCCAGATTAGCAGCTAAGGTCCCTAAGCGTATGTTAAGTTGATCAAACGAGGTGGGATTTCTATAACAGCCAGGATGTTGGCTTGGAAGCAGCCATTCATTTAAAGAGTGCGTAACAGCTCACTGGTCGAGAGATCCTGCACGGAAAATAATCGGGCATCAAACATACCACCGAAGCTCTAAATTGCACGCT
>NZ_JABBGB010000005.1:0-1943 GCF_012927185.1 Pseudoflavitalea sp. G-6-1-2 | reverse complement strand
GTGTATATGGTAGGGGAGCATTCTGATCTGCATAGAAGGTGTGTGGCGACGCATGCTGGAGCGTTCAGAAAAGAAAATGTAGGCATAAGTAGCGATAAAAGTAGTGAAAAACTACTTCACCGTAAGACTAAGGGTTCCTGATCAACGTTAATCGGATCAGGGTTAGTCGGGTCCTTAGGCAAACCCGAAAGGGGCAGCTGATGGAAAACTGGTTAATATTCCAGTACCCACTCTAGTTTCGATGGGGTGACGCAGTAGTGAAAGACCCGCGGGGCAACGGAAGTTCCCGTTAAAGCGTGTAGATATATTTTTCTCAGGTAAATCCGGGAGAGATGTCGAACGTGATAGTACTCAGAAGCTTCGGCTGAAGAGATAGTGGTCCTAATCAAACTGCCGAGAAAAACCTCTAAGGCATGGCTAGAGCGGCCCGTACCGCAAACCGACACAGGTAGTCGAGGCGAATAGCCTAAGGTGCTCGGGTGAGCCGCGGAGAAGGAACTAGGCAAATTGACGCTGTAACTTCGGGATAAAGCGTACCACAGTGATGTGGTCTCAGTAAAATGGTTCAACCAACTGTTTAACAAAAACACAGGGCCCTGCAAAATCGTAAGATGACGTATAGAGCCTGATACCTGCCCGGTGCTGGAAGGTTAAGGAAGGATGTTCGGCGCAAGCCAAAGCTTCTGACTGAAGCCCCAGTAAACGGCGGCCGTAACTATAACGGTCCTAAGGTAGCGAAATTCCTTGTCGGGTAAGTTCCGACCTGCACGAATGGTCTAATGAGTTGAACACTGTCTCCTCCGCGAGCCCGGCGAAATTGTAGTATCGGTGAAGATGCCGGTTACCCGTCACGGGACGGAAAGACCCCGTGAACCTTCACTACAACTTTGCATTGATTTTGAGCAAACAATGTGTAGCATAGTTGGGACGCTTTGAAGCAGGTACGCTAGTATTTGTGGAGCGGTCGTTGAAATACCAACCTTTGTTTGCTTAGAGTCTAATCCCTGACGGGAAACAGTGCATGGTGGGTAGTTTGACTGGGGTGGTCGCCTCCTAAAAAGTAACGGAGGCTTGCAAAGGTTCCCTCAGTACGGTTGGTAATCGTACGCAGAGCGCATTAGTATAAGGGAGCTTGACTGTGAGACAGACACGTCGAGCAGGGGCGAAAGCCGGCTAAAGTGATCCGGTGGTTCTGCATGGAAGGGCCATCGCTCAAAGGATAAAAGGTACTCCGGGGATAACAGGCTGATCTCCCCCAAGAGCTCATATCGACGGGGAGGTTTGGCACCTCGATGTCGGTTCGTCACATCCTGGGGCTGGAGAAGGTCCCAAGGGTTCGGCTGTTCGCCGATTAAAGTGGCACGTGAACTGGGTTCAGAACGTCGCAAGACAGTTCGGTCCCTATCTGTGATGGGCGTTAGAATATTGAGTGGACATGACCTTAGTACGAGAGGACCGGGTCGTACGGACCGCTGGTGTATCTGTTGTGCCGCCAGGTGCAGTGCAGAGTAGCTACGTCCGGCCAGGATAAACGCTGAAAGCATCTAAGCGTGAAACCTTCCACGAGATGAGTATTCTTTTAAGGGTCGTCAGAGACTATGACGTTGATAGGCTACAGATGTAAAAGTGGTAACACTAAAGTCGAGTAGTACTAATTGCCCGTAAGCTTTAATTTTTTAACAATTTTCGATAAGATTATAATGTTAGTCATCGTGACTCTCATTTACAACTTTCCCAATATGACCTTATTATGATCCTAAGTTGATCAAACGACTTATGGTGGTTATACCAAGGGTGTTCACCTCTTCCCATACCGAACAGAGAAGTTAAGCCCCTTATGGCCGATGGTACTGCACAACAATGCGGGAGAGTAGGTAGCTGCCATATTTATTACGAAAAAGCCTTGCAATCTGTTTTGCAAGGCTTTTTTGTTTTTATACCCT
>NZ_JABBGB010000004.1 GCF_012927185.1 Pseudoflavitalea sp. G-6-1-2 | reverse complement strand
CGCCGTCGGCAACACAGCCGCCACCCGAGGTTTTAATTACGCTACAGCATTACCACCAGCGATAAACAAACTCGAAGCAACTAATCTCTTTCATCCCTGTGTAGACAAAGCCATCGGCAATGACCTCACCATGGATGG
This sequence comes from Pseudoflavitalea sp. G-6-1-2, assembly GCF_012927185.1. GTDB lineage: Bacteria > Bacteroidota > Bacteroidia > Chitinophagales > Chitinophagaceae > Pseudobacter. The sequence continues at coordinate 134,816 of NZ_JABBGB010000004.1, read as the reverse complement.
GACTGCTAATGTATTATTCCTGACAGGAGCTAATATGGCCGGCAAGTCCACCCTCATGAAAGCCATCGGTATCAACTTCTACCTCGCTCACATGGGCTTCCCGGTTGCAGCCAACAGTATGGAGTTTTCTGTAAGAGAAGGATTGTATTCCAGCATCAACGTAGCCGACAATATCGGTTTAGGGTATAGCCATTTTTATGCAGAAGTTGTGCGTGTGAAACAAGCAGCGGAAGCCGCTGCGAGTGGCAAGCGGCTGCTGCTCATGTTCGATGAACTCTTCAAAGGCACCAATGTGAAAGATGCCTATGATGGTACTTTGGCAGTGACAGAAGGTTTTGCAGATTACAGTAACTGCCTCTTTATCGTATCCACCCATATCATTGAAGTAGGCGATGCATTGAAGGGAAAGAAAAATATTCAGTTCGTGTACATGCCCACCATCATGGAAGGCAGTATCCCACGCTATCCGTACAAACTGGAGCACGGCATTACAGAAGACAGACAGGGAATGCTCATCATCAACAATGAAGGAATTCTGGAATTGCTCAACACCTGAACTCTCAGATTGTCTCCCCAAAAAAGAGGGCCAGCTAAAAAGCCGGCCCGTCAACAGTTACTGGTTAAATGTACTGCTGTATGCGAAAACCATCTTTAATTAATATCCATCGTTCTGGCTAAGTTTCGGGTTTCTGCTTCTTTCTTCAGCAGGGATCGGCCAGAGATAATGTTTTTTGTCGAATGATCCGAGTGCAGGGTTGTTGCCGCCATATTTCTTTGCAGTCCAGAAATTAACCATCTCGTCTGCAAACACATCCCAACGAACCTGGTCCATGTACATATGTCCCCATTCGAATGCGAGTTCGCGGTATCTTTCCTGCATCAGGTATTTTTTCAGCAGCGCTTTATCACCGGAAATGTTTTCACCTCTTGCTGTGCTTACCTGCTCAACCGTAGGCATGTTCACACTTGGACGTTGTCTTACACGATTGATGAGTGCAACAGCATCACCGAGTTTGTTGTTCTCGATCAGTGTTTCGGCATACAGCAGCAGCACATCTGCAAAGCGGATGAGTATGAGGTTGCCGGGGCTGTCACCAGCTGAAGGATCGAGTTTTCCGATGATGTACTTCACTGTATTGTGTCCATTCTCGAACGAATAATCCTGAATGTATTTTACACCCGATTGTCCGGTACGTTTCTGGAACTCCGTAATGTAAGGTGTGTTTTCGTACCAGGCCGTCCATGCGAGGCGTGGATCTCTTTTCTCGTAAGGTTTGGTTGCGTCGTATGCAGGATCATTCGAAGCATAGGTGAAGGTGTAGTTGAAGTTGGCTACTTTACCTGCTTCTCTTTTTACGAATGTGCTGTTTACGGCATATCCATTCACCGTTTCAAACTGATCGAGATAGTATTCAGTAGGAGTGATGTATCCGAAACCAGCTGTCTGGATCTGTGATCTCACATCTGGTGCACAGAAGCGAACAATTGAGTTGCCCTCTTTCAATCCGCTCTGGTACTGAATTTCAAAGATGGATTCTTTTCCATTCTCTGTTTGAGGCCAGAACAGGTCGAGGAAGTTGGGTTCGAGATCATACTCCTTGTCGATGTTCACAATCTCATTGAACTTGGCTTCTGCCTCCGGCCATTTTTTCTCGTACACATATACTTTTCCGAGCAGTGATTTGGCTGCACCTCTGCTGGCTCTTCCGAGCATCGATTTATTGCTTCTGTATTCGGTAACAGAGGGAAGCAATGTTTCGGCAGTTTTCAGATCGTTGATGATCTGCTCCACTACTTTGGCATGTGGATCGCGCGATACCTGCTGCTCTTCGAATTTGAGTACTCTGGTAACAAGCGGAACATCGCCATAGAGGTAGGTGAGGTGAAAGTAAGTGAGTGCGCGGAGAAAGAGCGCTTCGCCTTTCACTCTGTCGTACACTTTTTTATCGAGGGTTAATCCTGGTTTATCGATATTGTCGAGTACCAGATTGGCGCGGAACACCACTTTGTACCATCCTTCCCAGAACTCCCTGCCCATCTGCCATCCATCGGTTATCCCGAAGATGCCGTTATCGTATTGACCAAAGCGGGAGCTGCCATATCCTGCAAACGGAGTGGCAATGTCTGCCATGGGGAAGAAGTTGAGCAAACGGTCGCTCTGCCATGCATCGTACACAGCATTCACGGCGTTGTTGAAATCTCCTTCAGTTTTGTAATAGGATTCCTCGGTGAGATTATTCTTGGGGTAGGAGTCGAGGTAACCCTTTTTGCATCCTGTCTGCAAAAACGATGTTGTCAGCAGGCCGAATGAGCTTAATATGATGAAGTATTTTTTCATGATCTGCTATTTAGAAATTAGAAAACGAGCCTGATGCCCATGGTGAGTGTCTTCGATACCGGATAAGCATCTACACCTCCACGCGAATAGGCGTTGATGTTAGTTGGCTCGGATGGTTTCATCTCAGGATCATACCCTGTGAAATTTGTCCAGGTAACAAAGTTGGTTGCATTCACATACACGCGGAGTGACTGCACTTTGAATTTGGTGCTGATCCTCTTTGGAAGCGTATAACCCAGTTGCATGTTCTTGATACGGGTGTAAGAAGCATCCTGTACCATGTAATCGCTCCAGGGCTGTGTTCCAACCATGGCACCTGCTGCCGGAGTATTGCCGCTTGCTACATTTCCGTTGTTATCCATAATGGCGCGGTCGCTCCAGTATTTGCGGTCGATATTGAAATCTTCTCCCTCACCATTGGCGCCGAATACTGTTTCTACCAGCATGTTCTTTTCGCGTTCTCCCTGAATGAGCATAGAGAAGTCGAATCCTTTCCAGCCTACTTCGAGGTTGAATCCGAAAGTGTATTTAGGCAGATAGCTTCCGATATAGGTTTTATCATCATCGGTTATCTGTTTGTCGTCGGTGCGATCTACAAAACGAAGCATGCCTGGTTTGTCGCCGCTTCTCTTGGGGTTCTTGCTGATATCGTCTTTGGTTCTCCAGATACCATTTGTCTGGAAGCCCCAGTACGCATTGATGGGAAGACCGCGATCGGTTTTAAGTGGCCCGTTGATCATTGGTTTGATATTACCGAGATCGGTCACTTCATTCTTGTTGTGTGAAAGGTTGAATCCTGCGCTGTAAGTGAAGTCGCTGATTCTGTCCTGATAACGAAGTCCCAGTTCCCAACCCTTGTTGAGCACTTCTCCGATATTCATTACCGGTCCCTGGTTGTATCCACCGGTAAATGGCAGTGTGGCATCGAGCAACATATCCGTTGTTCGTTTATCGTAGTAGTCGGCTTCGAGGGTCAGTTTGTCGTTGAAGAAACCAAGGTCGAGACCAATATTGGTAGTGGTGGTGGTTTCCCACTTAACGTCTTTGTTTTCCATTTGCGTAGGATAGTACGCAGGAACCCTTGTTTGAGGACTGCCGAAAATGGCACCGCCTGTTACATCGATATTGCTGATCCAGGAATAAGCGGGAATGCCTGCATTACCGAGTTGTCCCCAGCTCGCACGAAGTTTGAGCGTGCTTACGAAGTCTTTGTATTTCTCGAAGAATTTCTCTTCAGATATGCGCCATCCTGCAGAGAAAGAAGGGAAAACGCCATACTGTTTGCCTGGTGCAAATACAGATGATCCGTCCCTTCTCACATTGGCCTGGAAGAGATAGCGGCCGGCATAAGAATAATTGAGTCTTGCGAATTGAGAAACGAGTGAATAGGGATCTACATATCCGCCGTTGATGGATGCCATGGTGTTACCGGCGCCGATCACACGGAGATCGTTGTTGTGGAAATCATTCTTGGAGGCGCTGAACTGATAGCCATCGCCCTGTTCAACAGATGCACCGAGAAGGGCGTCGAAATTATGTCTGCCGATGCTGCGGGAATAAGTAAGCAGGTTCTGGATCTCCCACACATACGATTGGGTGGTGCTGTTTTGCAGCGAAGCCAGTGCTCCCTGTGCCAGTGGAGTCTTATGTTCCAGATCGGTAGGGGAGTAGATGGCCCATTTGCTGGTCCACTCTGCATCCAGACGTGAGATCACCGATCCGTTCATCACCAGTTTGTATTTCAGACCAGGGATGATATCCACTTCTCCCCACACATTACCGAAGGTCTTGTTATAGAGATTCTGATTGTCTGAAATATTATGTGCAATGCTGGGTGTTTTCCAGGTTGTGCTGGTGATGTATTGCTCACCTGAATAACCGGGACGCGGAGCTCCTGGCAATCCATCAGGGTTGTACACCGGAATGGTTGGAGGTGCAGCCGTGATACCGTTCAATGCAGCCGGACCAGAAGAGGAGAACGGTGTAATGGTGGTATTGTATTTGGAACGGATATAGCTGATGTTAACACCGGCTCTGATGCTCTTGCTTACTTCCTGCTGAAGGTTTATGCGTGCATTGATGCGGTTGAATTTTGTACCGATGATGGTTCCCACCTGATCGGTATAGCCAAGTCCAACAGCTACTTTCGTTTTATCTGATCCACCGGTGATGCCTAAGTGATAATCCTGAAATGGTGCCGTTCTGAAAACGAAATCGCTCCAGTCTGTCCATTGAGTAATGGTTTCAGGAGCCTGCGCACCTACCCAATAAGGAGACTTACCATTGTAGAGTCTGGCTTCGTTCTGATGTTGCGCCCACTCAGGTCCGGTAAGATAGTTAGGGCGTTTGGTGAGGCTCTGCCAGCCATATTCTGTTTTGAATTCTACACTTGCTTTGCCGGCTTTTCCTTTTTTGGTAGTTACCAGCATTACGCCGTTGGCAGCGCGGGAACCGTAGATCGATGCAGCGGACGCGTCTTTCAGTACAGTAACGCTTTCTACATCATCGGCATCGAGTTCGTTGAGGTTACCGATAAATCCATCAACCAGTACAAGTGGGCTGTTGCCCGATTTTACAGATCCTACACCACGCACTTTTACATCGGCGCCGGAACCGGGCTGACCTGAACTCTGCGTTACCTGCACACCGGTCATTCTTCCCTGTACGGCTTGTCCGAGGTTGGTTGAGCTTGCACGACCCAGCGCTGCTGAATTCACTGTGCCCACTGAGCCGGTGAGGTCTGCTTTGCGTGATGTACCATATCCTACCACAACAATCTCCGACATATCTTTTGGCTTTTCGGAAAGCTGAATGGAGAGGTTCAGGTTGGAGCCAACTGTTACTTCTCTCGATCCGAATCCAACATAGCTGAACACCAACACATCGCCGGGATTTGCTTCGATGGTGAATTCACCTTTTTCGTTGGTAGCTACTGCCTGTGATTGTCCCTTTACGGCAACACTCACACCAGACATCGGCTCTTTGGTAGCCAGGTTGCTCACGATGCCTGAAACCTTTACGGGAACAGGCGCCTGAGTTGGTGCTGGTGCAGGCTTTGCAGACTTCGCATCGAGTACAATTGTTTTGTCTACGATTCTGAAGGAGAGTGCGGTAGAAAGCAGGCATTGACGCATGGCTTCTTCTACTGAAACGTCCGATACCTGAACGCTTACCTTTCCGGCTTTGCGAACTTCTTCACCTGTGTAAAGGAAAAGATAATCGGTTTGTTTCTGGATCTCTCTGAATACTTTGTCGAGATAAACATCTTTGAGTTTGATCGATACTTTCTGAGAGTAACCCGATGCAAACGACTGCAGCGATGCACTGATCAGAAAGACGATGGCAATTTTTACAATGCTCCGCAGGCGTGTGCCCGCACGAGCTGGAGAGTTGGCTGTCGATTTCATAAGCCTTCTGTATTTGGTGATTATTGGGAGGAGTTTTTTACTGTGCTTTTATGTAAACGTTATTGGCTTCGATGCGGAAACTGATGCCACCGGCGAGTTCCAGCATATGAAGCACTTCTGTAAGATTCACCTGCCTGCGGACAGATCCGAAATAATGTTTCGTAGGCAGCGCTCCTTCGTAGGTAAGGTTTATATCGTACCAGCGGCTCAGTTGCCGCATGATGTCTTCGATGCTTTCATTTTCGAATTGAAAGAGATTGTTCTTCCACGCAAGCACCTGTGCGGTGTTCACATCTTCTTCGATGGTGATGTTCTGTTGATTGAAACGGGCCTGCTGTCCCGGTTTCAGCATGGTACTGGTTGCATTGGCTGCAATACGAACACTGCCTTCGAGCAGCGTGGCTTTGATACTTGGCTCATTGTCGTATCCGTTGATGTTGAATGCAGTGCCAAGTGCCGTAATGGTTCCTTTGGGAGCATTCGACTGCGATTTCAGATCCACACTGAATGCGTGTTTGCTGTCTTTGGCTACTTCGAAGAACGCTTCGCCATTCAGCGTTACACGGCGCTCATCACCCGAAAAGTTTACAGGGAAACGAAGTGAACTGGCTGCATTCAGCCAAACGATGGTGCCATCGGCAAGTACCAGTTTGTATTGTCTTCCTTTGGCGGTGGTGATGGTGTTCCAGGCAGTTTCGCCATTGGCGGAAATGCTATTTGTTTTGTAAGATAATTGCCCGTCGAGTTTGATGAGCTGCATGCCATTGTCGCCGGATAATGAGCCATTGCCCGCATCATCCAGTACAATTTGTTCGCCATTGGCGAGTGTGAGAATGGCCTTGTCCTGCGCAGGCTGTATCTCCTTTGCAGGTGGGCGCGATGAAACTGTGTTATTGATGATGGAAGGAGCGGCTTGTTCTTGTCTGCTGAAGTAACTGTATAGTCCTGCTCCGAGCAGTACCAGCACAGTGGCGGCAGCAGAAATGCGGATGATCATTTTTCTTTTGCTGCGCAGAACCGGAAGGGGAGCAGCGGGGCGAGATTGCAGTATCTGCTCCAGCATAGCGCCGGACTGCGCTTCGGTGAATACCTTTCTCGACGATTCGAATTCGATCCATGCCTGATCCATCAGTCGGCCTACTTCTTCATCATCTGCCTTTTCTGATAGCCAGCCCATCAGCTCATGCACTTCAGAAGCAGAAGCCTGCTTCATGAAATACCGGTGAAATAGGTATTGCTGTCGTTCCGGAGTCATATGGCAATCGTTGTTGTAAAGCCAAGACACCGCGGTAGTGAAAAAGGGTCAACCGGTTTCTGAAATTATTTTTAGAGGAAGAAACTGATAAGGGTAAGTATCACCGCATGAAGCTCTGCGTGCTGCTTCACATAACTCATGATGGATCGGATGGCCAGCTGAATATGGCGCTTAACGGTTTCGCGGCTGAGCTGCATCTGACCGGCGATCTCTTCGTACATCAATCCTTCGCGCCGGCTGAGTTGCCAGGCTTTCTGCTGCTGGGGAGGAAGTTGTGATATGGCATCATCGATCAGCTGATAATATATTTCATTGTCCGCAGAACTGAGGGGATTCTCCGAAATGGCCACCCACTCTGTGTGTCGGGCCCGTTCCCTTGCGCGGTTGCGGAGACTGTTCAGCGTTCTGTTACGGGAGAGCCGATAGATATAACCCTGCACATTGTCGATGTTTTGCAGCAGTTCCCTTTTCGTCCAGATAGCCACGAAAACTTCCTGCACTATTTCTTCTGAAATGCTTACCGAGCCGGTGAGTCTGTAGATGTATTCGCCCAACCGCTGATGCCAGTCGTTGAAGAGTTGACTGAACGCGGCTTCACTGCCTGCGGCAATGCGGCGCAGCAGTTCTTTTTCATCATATGGCAATCGGGCATGCAATGGGTAATCTGACAAGTTAAGCTGCGGGAAAATTAAATCCTTGCTGCTTTTGAGGGGTTGAGAGGGTTACCTTATCATTCAACTATTTCAGCATTTTTGTGCAACTGATTGCTCTGGATCAATAGTTCCGGTAAAGGGTTTGCAGTAACTGCCCATAAGATCTGCACCCAGCTGCCTGTTATGAAAAACAACAGGCAGCTGCATTGCAACACGCGCATACATATTAATAAAAACAGTATTTTTCCGCGTCCCTTTTCAAACAATGGGCGTTACAGTTGTACATGCATCCCTTTAAAACCCTCATCATCGAAGATGAGCCTGCGCAGAGAAAAGAACTGGAGTGGCTGGTTTCACGTGAGTCGGGCCTTCAACTGGCAGGCACAGCAGAGTCTGTAGAAAAGGCCATCGAACTGATCAATCGATCTTCCCCCGATCTCGTTCTGATGGATATCCAACTGAAAGACGGCACAGCATTCGATATACTGCACCATTTTCCACAGCCCGCATTCCGCATTATTTTCATCACTGCATTTGGACATTATGCCATCAAGGCAATCAGGTTCGGTGCGCTGGATTATCTGATGAAGCCGGTAGATCAGCAGGAATTTTCTCAGGCGATTCAACGCCTGAAAATTCAGCATGATCCCTATTTCTCCGAAAGGATCGGCATCATGAAACAAATGGGACAGCCCGAAAAGCCCACCGACATGAATGCGCAGATCTGCATTTCTTCTATCGACAGTCTTCAACTCGCACGTCTCGACGATATTTTGTATCTGGAAGGAGAAGGGGCCTATACCAAAATCCATTTCAGAAACGGCAAAAAGATCACGGCATCAAAACCACTGAAACATTACGAAGAGCTGTTGCCTGCCGATTATTTCATCAGGCCGCATCAATCGTACATCGTAAACAGAAGCCGGATCGATCGTTACCTGAAGAGTGGAATACTGGTTATGGAAGATCAGTCTGAAGTGCCCGTAGCCACCCGCCGGAAAGAATATGTTGTTAACCTGCTGACCACCCACCGATGAACAGAATCTTACTGGCGATCTCCATGCTTTGCATTTTAGCGGCATGCAAATACACGCCGGATAAAGCTCCCGGCAATCAGAACAGTTTGCTTAACTCGCTCGAAAAGGAAGCTGATAGTCTTGGTAAATCGTCTCCGGACATACAGTTGCAGCATTGGGAAAAAAGACTGCATCAATCTGCTGTGCAGAAAGATCGTTCAGCAAATGCGTTTGTGCATTATCAGCTGGCGAAGTACCTGATTAAGCAGGAGCCAGACAGTGCAGCGTATCATATCAATCTTGCTCTCGAATTTTCCGAAGAGGCGCCAGCTTCACTGAAGTTTGCCGTTTGCAACGGGGCAGGAATCGTTGCCGAATCGCAGGGAAAATATTATCAGGCTGCCTACTACTTCAATGAGTCGGCAGCTATTGTGATAAGCAGCGACTCAGCTGCACAGAAGCCCATGCCTAAAGTGATCTGTCTGCTGAATGCAGCACAGTACAACAATAAGTTCGGACAGCATGCCAAAGCGATACGTCAGAATAAACTTGCATTGCAACTGCTGCAACAGATGCCCGAACCAAGTGCCAGACACGTTTTCAGGGCATATTCGCAACTCTTCACTGCTTCGGCAGAAGAAGGAAATATCTCCGCAGATTCGCTGAAAGCAAATCTCCATCACCTGCAATTGCTGGCCATGGAATCGGGAGATCCGCAGCAACAGCGTTTCTTCTGTGATCATGCAGGACATTTCTATCTGCTGAAGCAGCAAACCGATTCTGCCATTCATTACTACGAAAAAGTAAAAGCATTTGATCAGCAGGCATTGGAAGCAGGAAGTTCCAGTGCTCTGAGAAATCTCTTCATCACCCAATCGAACCTTGCATTGCTGTACAGCAAATCTGCCCGGCTAAAATCAGCAGAGACAACCTTGCAATCGATCAGAACACTTGAATCAGCAGGTGCGGCTCAATTGCTCCCCGACGAAAAAGCATTGGCCCTGAAAGCGCTGCTCGCTTATAATTTCGCTTCCGGAAACCTGCATGGGGCCAGAGTTGCAGAAGATTCACTCGCGGTACTTAACCGGACAATCAGCAGAAGCGCTGCCGTGCAGGCCACCAGCGAAATGGAAGCTATCTATCAGTTGCAGGCAAAAGACAGAAATATCCGCAGCATGCAATCGGCCATGGCTGCTACAGACCAGCAGCTAAAGCTGAATCGTTTGTTACTGTATACGGGCGCCTCTCTTGCGCTGCTGGTGATCTCGTGGCTGGTAATGCTCGCAGTATTGCATCGCCAGCGGAGAAAAAGGCAGGAGAAAGACAAAGCCTTACTGCAGCAGCAATTGCTGCGCACACAGATGGAACCGCATTTTATTTTCAACACACTTTCCGTATTGCAGAGTTTTATCCGCTTCGGTGAAAAAGACAAAGCCATTCTCTACCTCAATCAATTCAGCAAACTGCTGCGGAGCAATCTCGAACTGAGCCGGCAAAATTTTGTTCCGCTCAGCGAAGAACTGGATGCATTGAGCAATTACCTCAGCTTGCAGCAAATGCGCTATGAGCAGGGCTTTCAGTATGTAATTGATGATGGTGAACTGAAAGAGCAGGAGTTGCTTGTTCCTCCCATGTTGATTCAGCCTTATGTGGAGAATGCCATTCTTCATGGAATCGGCGCTTCGGCATCTCAAGGAAATATTGTGGTTAAGCTCGAATTGAAAAATCCCGGTCTCCTGCAGGTAGCCATCATCGACAATGGAAAAGGATTTCCATCTGCTATGCCCAAAGAGCATCGTTCGTTATCTGGCATCATAGCGCGCGAGCGGCTTGCCATACTCGCCAGAGAAGAAAAGAATGCAGCGGCAGTGGAGATCAGCTCAGGCCCGCAAGGTACCACCGTGCTGTTGACCCTGCCTGTTCACCGTCAATTCTAACGCGGATTTAAACCCAACTGCTGCGAACACATGATGTATAACTGCAAATATGAATCAGGCAATAACTGCTTTCTGATTTCACAGACATTCGCAGTCGCGCATACAAAAGCGCATTGTTGCAATGGAAAAATACCTGCTGTTACTGTGGAGCCTGTTCTGCACCTCTCTGGCTACAAAAGCCCAGGACAAAGAAATTCATGAGGTACTGAAAGGTACCATCGGTGGCAAAAACGCCATCACCATGTTCCTCTATTACAAGCCACATCCCTGCGATGGCCATCTGATGCTCGAAGGCATTTACAAGTATGATAAAACACCTGGCGACGACAGCTGGATTTTACTCAATATCGAAAGCGGTGAACTCGGCAGACACCTGATGGTGGAGAAAGATTTCACCGGTGTATTGTTTCTTCAGAGAAAAGGAAATGGCTTTGAAGGAAGCTGGATCGATCCCGATGGGAAACACGTACTCCCTGTGGAGCTTAAACAGAAAACCCTCTCAGAAAAAGAAATGAAACGATACATCGATATTTATGATGAAACCAATCACAGGTACAATGATTGTTAAGCTCCGAACCCTCGCACTGGCCCTGCTTCTGCTGGCAGGTATCACTGAATTATCCGCACAGGACAAACCGAAAAAAGAAATCAATTACTTCAGAAGCATCCGAGAAAAGAATAACCGGCTGCTGCTCGAAGTTGGCAATAATCCACGTGTTTGCACGCTAAGCATCAAAGCACCCGGCTTCGCGAAAATGGGACCGGTACTCAAAGCTGAACGCAACAGCTGGAACAGGCTCTACCAGCGTTTGTACGAGATCCAAACGAAGAACAATCAGCTGATCGCCATCCGCAAACTCACCAAAGCAGAAGCAAATGCACACCCGGATCTTGAACCGCCGCACAATTATGCAGTGGCAGCAGTGGCAGTCGACAATCGGGCTGCGATGCTTTTCGATAAAGCCACAACGTTGTATGAACAGCAACAATACGAAGCAGCACTCGATACTGTGAATAGTGCCATCGCCAGCAATCCGGGGCATCCGGATTACCATCTACTGCGCGCAAACTGTCTCGGTTATCTGAAACAGTACCAGCTGGCCATCGATGCAGCAAAGACTGCACTGGAAATGGACAGCGGCAATGAGTTGCTCTATGGCATCATTGGTACCAGTTACTACTACCTGAAGGAGTTCGATAAGGCAGTGAAATATTATGAGCTGGCCCTGAAATGTGATCGATCCAATAGTGTGCTGCAATACCACAATTACCTCCGTTGTCTGATCGAAATCCCCAATTATAAACGTGCTATTGAGGTATACGCGGTATATAGAAACAGGATGGAGCTGGGAATGGCTGGAGATATCTTCGACACGCTTGCTCAGCCCGCTCACTTTTACGCAGGGATTGCTTACCAGTATGCAAGCCGGTACAATGAGGCGCTGGAAATTTTCGATGAGCTCATTCGGGAAAACCCGGAAAATTATGAACTCTATGCACAACGCGCACGCCTGCATCACGCAATGGGCAATTGCAAAAAATCGATTGCCGATTACAAAGAGGCTATCCGTTTACTGGGACCGGAAAACAGCAAAGACCTGTTGAACGAAGCTACCGATGGCGATGAGAACTGTATCGATAAAACAGAGCTGCTTGTTCCGGTAAAAGTTTCAGGTAACAGACAGCATCCCTGATGCTTACCATAACATCCGGAGAAAAACAAACAGCACTATCAGAAAGAATATCACGCCAACGAGCAGAAAGTAACGGTTGGTTTGAGCTCCCTGGATCAGGAAGAAAATATTGAGCAGCAATAAATAGATAAGGGCAAAGAAAGAGTAGTAGAGTTGGGAAAGATCATACCCTCCACCTCCAACACCTCCGTTACCATTTTTGCTGAAAAAGAAAATGTAGCTCAAAACGAGCACAGGTAAAGCGAGTAATAAGCCCTTGATTACAGAAGGTGTAGTCATTGTATGTGGATTGTAGAGCACCGCTCGCATTCTTTGAATGCGGGCGGTTATTTTTTTTCGATCTTGCCGTTTTTATAAATGATGTAATCCTCGCCACCGGGTTTTTGCAATACCACGGAGCCGTTGCTGAATCTTTCGGTGAAGGTGAAGAGTGGTGCTACTATCACTTCATTCTTCAGATTGAGATATCCCCAGCGTTGCGGCTCCGTCATAAACGATACCATGCCTTCGCCGGCTGAACGCAAAGCATTGTATTGAATGGGGATCAGTATCTCGCCTTTGAGGTTGATCAGTCCATACTTCTCGGAATTCTTTACCAGCATCATGCTGTCTTCCACCTGTCCGATATAGTCATAGATCGGAGCAACAATTTCTTTGCCGCTGGTATCTACCAATCCGTATTTATCATCCTTCCCTACCTGACAAACACCATAGCTGAAACCAATTTCTATGCTTTTGTAGATAGGGGGAACAATCACATCTCCTTTTCGGCTGATCAGTCCAATGCCAAGTGTGTTGCGGTCTGCATCCATTCTCGACAGAGAAGCGTAAACGCTTTTCCGGTTGTCGAAGGCGCTGGCTTCAAACTCCGGATCATCACAAACCCAGTAGTCATTTTTTTTATCGAGATGGCCTGTCAATTTAGTTGGGCTCACAAAAGTTTTTTGAGCAGGAGCCGCTGTGTCGGCAGGCGCGGAGGAAACGGATACACTGTCTGCTGCAGCCTGCCCGTTGGCTGTATTATCGTTGCAGGAGAATAACATGGTACATGAAATCATAATGCTGAGGTTTCTGAGCATGTGTACGGATTTTGAGCAAACATAGGATACACATGGCTGAAAAGCATCAATAATTTAAATCTGCTGCTTTCCGGCACCGATCCGGAGCGATTGCATATAAATCAAAAGGACGGCCACTTTTCAGGTTGGCCGTCCTTTTTTATTGCAAAAGAGAAAATTGCAGAGATCATTACAGGGCTTCGTCCCATTTCATCTTAACCCATGGACTGTTCTCGTCGGTGAGCAGTACTTCCATTCCTTCCATCATTTCTTCGAATACCTCTTCGTCTATTCCGTTCCATACAGAGCGGGCGAACTGATACGATACCGAAAGCTGTTTCCAGGATGTATACATTTTACGGATGGGGTCGATGCAACGAAGGATGTTTTCCATTGCTTCTTCACGACTCAGATAGCCGGCATCGAAGCAACCGCGGCTGAGGTTGATCACGCGTGCAAAATCCCAGATCAGCATATCGGGCTGTGTATCCTTATCGATGAGATTGTGCTCGTGGAAGAGTTCCAGCGCATCGCGCATATTGCGAAGCCTTTCGATGGCCACTTCTTCTTCCATCTTGTTGGTGGCCACGTGTTCGCGGAGGAACTCCTTGCTCTCTTTGATGGAGATGGCATTCATGGCCTGCCAGATAATATCGTACTGAATGCGATGGCCTTCGGCGAAGAGCCATTCGATTCTTTCCACTGCTTCTTCTTTGCTGTCGATATCCCACCATTCCGATAAGAGACTGCGGCAATCCTGTTTGGAGAAACCGGTGGTGAGATCGTTGAGGTATTGTCCATTCAAAATGGCGAGATCTGCGCCGCAGGCAATGGCCCACTGTTCTTTTTTGGAGAGTGTGCTGTTTGGGTTCAGTTGAAGTTCGGCGCCATCAGACTGCATGCCTGCATTGCCATCATCGCCGGAGAACATGCTGTTGAACTGTTGCATGTTCTGGCCAAACTGTCCCATCTGGCTCATCCATTGAGTGGAGAGATTCATAGATGCTTCCATCTGCTGTTTGTACATGGCTATCTGTTCATCTGAAAGCCCCATTGCTTTTAACTGCTGCAGGTATTGATCGATTGCGTTTTGCGGGTTCATGATTAAATGGTTTAAACAAACAATATGTCGTCTCCTTTTTTGGCATACACTAAGGCAGTTTCAAAGTTAATGAATAGCTGCTGTAAGGAGATATCCCTGAAATCAGCTAATCTTTGGGTAACTGCCTCCTGTGCCAGCAGCGAAATTCTGTAGTTGGGAGAACCCACCAGCATCATCGGTTGATCGAGCGGGTGATACCAGATATACTGAAATTCGCTTATCCGAAGAGAAGCGATGCGGTACAGATAGGCGCTTCCGTAAACGGCGAGCCAAAGCCTTCTGTCCGCCGTGGCAGCCCCATTGCGCGCTTCAGCGAGCAACATATCGATAATGGGCAGACTGCTGAACTGATAATTCAGCTTATTGCCAAACCGCTCTGTGTAGAATGCCCTGAAATCCTCTGCCCTCCTGTTGATGAGGGAAATGAAATCTGTGGTGGCAACGCCGGACGTTCTCTTTTTACGGAATAAGGATAGCATGTTGCTCATTTTTGATAACTGATCATGAAAGTTTAGAACGAAGTACTTCTGCTACTTCAGCCTCCAGCTTATTCCAGGCCGGATTCAGCAGCATTCTGGCAATAAAGATTTTGAACACAGATTGATCGAGCACATAGTTTGGAACTATGCCTGCGATATCGAGTTTGCTATCTTCCTCATCAATGAATATTGCAACACCAATGATGTTTGACTTTTTAACGAGCAAACATTTCTTGTCTGCCTTAAAGCTGATGGTCCAGCGATCGTGCACTATATCACAGGCATATTTACCGGCCAGCTTTTCTTTTACTATGCTTTGCAATTCTGTAACGGACGGCACTTTGCTTTTGATGGCTAATTCCATGGTAGGGTGGATGGGAATTTGAAAATACCCGGCAACGGGATTGTGTTGCCGGGTGTCTTAAACGTTTAGTCGATAATTTTTTTGAAATCTCCCTTCTGGTCGAAAATAACAGAGAAGGATGTGCCTCCGTTTTCCGGCTGCAGGCTGAGCAGGTAGGAGAACTTCTCAGAATTTTCTTTCAACCGATCCGGAGAATGCACAGTGATGTTGGTGGCTACCACATCGAAGTTTTTTTCTTTCTTGATCTTATCCACTGCCAATTTGATCATGTCCGGAAGTTTCTTCAGGTCTCCCAGTTCAGTAAGGGTGAACATAAAATCCTCTGGTTTGGCGTCTCCGGTTAAGCTGAGCGTGATCTCGGAGTTGTCTTTCCATGTTCCCTTCAGCCTTGTTTTTTCTATCATTTTCTTGCTGGCCGGATCTTTGGTGCCGGTAGCAGAGGTGGAGGTACCGGTACTTTTATGGTAGGAGAAGTTGATATCGGTATACCATGCGTCTTTTCCGAATTCGCTTTTCAGATCGCTTACGAGACTGGCAACGCCATCGGCGGTTTCATATTTGCGACCGCCGCCGCCGAAGTAATCACAAGAGGTAAATGCCGTGATGCACAATGCCAGCATCAGGCTCAGTTGAAGGGTCTTTTTTTTCATATTTTCATTTTTGTGGGTTGATTTCAGGTCAAACCTACAATCATGAAAATGGCAAAATGAAGGAGATCCAGAAGTGCAGGCAGGTTTTTAAAATCCGCTGGCATTTTCGCCGGATCCGGAAAATGCCCTTGCCTTTCTGAAGGGGATGCTCAGTTCCACGCGGGTACCCTGATGCTCATCCTTTCTGTTGGCAACGGAGATACCAGCAGGATAACCGGTTTGTCTGCTCAGGATGGCTAGCCGCTCCTGCGTAATGGTGGTGGAGAGCGATTTTTTCCCCGGTTGTATGGTGCATGATTGAAGGCCGGCTCCATTGTCTTCAATCACACAGCGCAGTACGTGCGCTTCTTTTTGAATGGAAATATGGATATGTCCTTTCTGATCGAGCTGTTTCATTCCATGAAGAATGGAATTCTCGACAAACGGTTGCAGTAACATGGGAGGGATCAGCAGTCCTTCATCGTCGTACATTTCCCAGGTATCCACTGTATAATCGAACAATCCTTCGAAGCGCATAGCCTGGAGGCTGAGATAGTTTTCCAGTGCTGCTACTTCATCTTCCAGCGGAACAAAACTTTCTCTGGAATTTTCGAGCGTTACACGCAACAGGCGTGCAAACTGATTGAGATACCGTACTGCTTTCTCTCCTTCGCTATTGCGGATAAAGCCCTGCAACACCGACAGTGTATTGAAGATGAAGTGAGGTTCCATCTGGCTGCGAAGCAGTCGTTGTTCCAGTTCAGTCTGACGAAGTTTATCGGACAATTTTCTTCTTCTCCGCAAAACGATACCAAGAATGATGGCCAGCAGAAATGAACAGGCGAGGATCAGGATGATTGTTTTCTGTTGCCCGCTGATCTTGCGATTGGCTTCATTGGAGAAAGCCAAAGCCCGGATCTCATCATCTTTTGCCTTTACTGCATACTGCGTTTCGATTTCCCTTGCTGCCTGTGTCATGGATGAATCTACTTCACGGCCGAAATTTGCGTAGGCCGAATCCTTGGCATCCACTGCTTCCTGCCATCTCTGCAGTTCGGTGTAGAAAATGCTTTTCCTTCTCCATATCCGCGTAAGCATTTCCTTATTGTTTTCTGTCAGGGCGAGCTCATAGGCTTCATTGAAATATTTTTCAGCAGTATCGTATTGTTTGAGTTTTTGATTGGTAACACCCAGGTTGAAGAGTGTAAGCGATTCCAGGTTCCCCAGTTGTCTGCTCAGTTGAAAGGCTTTGAGCTGATATTGCAGTGCTTCTTCGTTCCTGTTCTGTTTGGAGAGCATCACACCCATGTTCTCATACTTCACGCTGTTGAAGAAAGGTGTATTCAGCGTGGTATCCTTTTCTACAAAATTTCTGAAGAAGAGCAGGGCAGAGTCTTTCTCCTGAATGGTGTTGTAATAAGATGCAATATTGGTGGCAAATGCCAACTTTAATCTGGGTTCCTGGCTGATGGCCATTCCTTCAAAGAGATACTTTCTCCACTGATCCAAATCGCCGATTTTGGAATAGATGCCGGCCAGTTTAAGCACTATTGCAGGAAGATTGCTGTTGCCGGTTTTTTTGGAGAGATAGTAAGCGTCACTGGCATAGATGAGGGCGGAATCCAGTTTTTTCTGATTGATGAAAAACTCTATGAAGTTGCCTTTTACAGCAATCACATGCGCCAGACTGGTATCTTGTGCCATTGCAATGGCCAGTGCTTTGCGGAGCGTTGCTTCACTGCTGTCTGCTTTTTTCTCATACATATACTGCAGCCCTTTGAAGCGCAGCCATGTACAGGTGATGGGGTAGTAGCCGGAGTTTTCGAGTAAAGGTTGCAGACTGTCCAGCATCTTCCCCGATGCTTCATACTCCCGTTCCTGAAACAGCGGATTTATATTGTTCTTCATGAAAGCTATCAATGAATCGGAGGTAGCTTTCTGATTGGAGGATGTATCTTTTGGAGGTTGCTGATGGCAGGCTGTTGTTAATGCAAGCAACGCAAAAATGAATAGGGAGATACGGGTATGTTTAAGGGTCATCGCCCCGAAAATAGCGAATGCATGTGAGATAATATAATCAGCGAAGAATAGATCAAACTGTAAAATAAGGTTTCGCCTTTCTGTATGGAATGGTCAGTATCACAGTGGTACCTGAATGTTCATTGCCCCGGTTGGTGATGGTGATGCCGGCAGCATACCCCGTTTGCCTGCTCAGAATTTCCAGCCGTTCGCGGGTGATGGTGGTGGAGAGGGACGATTTTCCGGGTTGGCTTGCACTGCCCGATTGCAGCCCGGTTCCATTGTCTTCAATGATGCATCGCAATACATTTGCTTCTTTTTGTATCGATACCGCAATATGACCTTTATGCTGGAGTTGTTTCATTCCATGCAGAATGGCATTCTCTGCAAATGGTTGCAGCAGCATTGGTGGAATCAGCAATCCTTCTTCTTCATATCCGGGCCAGGCCTGTACTTCGTAATCGAATACGCCTTCGAAGCGCATGGATTGCAGGCTGAGGTAGTTTTCGAGTGCAGTTACTTCCTCGTCGAGCGGAACAAAACTTTCGCGTGAATTTTCAAGTGTTACGCGCAACAGGCGCGCAAACTGATTGAGATAACGAACCGCTTTCTCCGATTCGTTGTTGCGAATATAACTTTGCAGTACGGAGAGTGTATTGAAAATAAAATGTGGTTCCATCTGACTGCGAAGCAGTCGCTGTTCCAGCTCTGCCTGACGCAGTTTTTCCGAAAGCTTTCTTCTGCGCCATAGCGCAAAACCCAGCACTGCAGCCATTACAAAAGCGCCTGCAAATATGAATATGATGGTCTTCTGCTGAACACCGATCTTTCGGTTGGCTTCATTGGCAAATGCAAGCGTGCGTATTTCTTCATCTTTACTCTTTACCGCATACCGTGTTTCAATCTCTTTGGCTTTGCCTGCGAACGACGAATCTACATAACGCTTATAACTTTCGTAAGCCGAATCCTTTGCTGTAAATGCCTGCTCCCACTTCTGCTGGCTGGCATATACTTTTGCAATTTCATTCCAGGAATCGGTGGCCACTTCCTTCAATCTGTCGATATGAGCATGTTTTATGGATGCTTTCAGGCTTTCTTCCGCTTCGCGGTATCGTTTCAATTTATGATAGGTAACACCTAAGTTATAGTAGGGAACAGAGGTCTTGTCTTCTGCCTGCTTACAATCGTCCAGTGCCTGCAGTTGATATTTCAGCGCTTCTTCGTCTTTATCCTGATAAGAAAGCATCAATCCTGTATTCTCTGTAGACATGAACTTATACATCGGATTGTTCATGCTGGTATCTTTTTCGATATAGCGATGATACCACCACAGGGCTGAGTCTTTCATGTGCATGGAAGAATAATAGCTGTTGATGCAAAGCAGAAACAGCGGCTTGTAGTGAAGGTTTTTTTCACTCAGCCTGAGCCCTTCAAAACAGTATTCTCTGTATTGTTCAAGATTGCCGATATAGGCGTAGCAGGTTACGAGCTTGAACAGTATCCCGGCCAGCTTTGCTGTATCTTTCTGTTTAGCCAGAAAGTAGGCGTCTTTTACATGCATCAGCGCAGAATCTGACTTATTGCTGGAATTGAGGATGTCAGACAATTCCAGTTTGCCTGCGATGATTTGCCTTGTGCTGTCATTTTCTATAGCTAATGCCAGAGCTTTGCGCGTATAGTATTCGATACTGTCTTCATTGCGCTGCAGCTGGTGCACAAACATCATGTGACGGAGCCAGAGGTAAGTGCTGGAAAAAGAATGCTGCTCTTCTACAAAGGGCTTTAAACTGTCTAAAATTTGTTTTGCCTTTTTTGCATTATTCTCGATGAGAAGCGGACGCAG
Organism: Pseudoflavitalea sp. G-6-1-2; assembly: GCF_012927185.1. GTDB lineage: Bacteria > Bacteroidota > Bacteroidia > Chitinophagales > Chitinophagaceae > Pseudobacter. The sequence continues at coordinate 115,022 of NZ_JABBGB010000004.1, read as the reverse complement.
ATGATGCTGCATAAACGTCACCAATGTATCCTTGTTTGCCTTTTGTATTGCTGCTGCCGGTTTTTCCGGATGCTGATTACAGGCAACTGCACTTAGCAGCACAGCAAGCATACAGCAAATGATACGGGTAAGTGGAACCATCGTAACGGTTATTAGCGAACGCCGGTGAGATACTCTATCACATAATCTTTACGTCTCGTAGATACAGGGATTTCCGTACCCTGACGAAGTACAAGGTATCCGTCTTTATGATACCTGTCTATGAAATGGTGATTTACAAGATAGGATTGGTGCGGCCTCATGAAATATGCAGGCAGCAATTCTTCATACTCCTTGATGCTCTTCGATACCACTATCTTCCGGTTTTCGGTGAGAAAGAAAGTAGTGTATCCTGCATCGCTCTGGCAGTACACGATTTCGTCGAAACACACTATCTGCAAATATTGCTGGGAGCGAAGTACAATGCGGTTCTGCAATCCGCCCTGCTGGAGAGACTGGCGCGCAATGGCCAGCTGATCTGGTTGCGGTACGGCGGAGATCGCTTTGCGCACTTTGTCGAGGGCCTCGTTCAGTTCTTCTTCATCAACAGGTTTGAGCAGGTAATCGAGCGCACCGTATTTGATGGCTCTGATGGCATAATCATGATAGGCTGTGATGAAGATGATCTTGCAGGGATTGTCGAGTGTTTGCAGAATATCGAAACCTGTTCCGTCGGAGAGTTCTATATCGAGCAACAGCAGATCGGGCTGGGTGGCGGGTATGATGGTCCTCGCTTCCTGCACACTGCCGCAGCTGCCTACTACAATAAACCCGGTTTGCCGTTTCATCAGCAACTCCATGTCTTTTCGGATAGCGGGTTCATCGTCGATCACCATTACTCTGATCATAGTCGTGTTATTTTCCATTCTAGCGTCCATTGGCGCGAAGAACGGTAATATCTTTCTTTACACGATCATCGTAAGTCTTTTTTATGATGTAGTGCCAGTCTTTTTCAGAAACATCCACAAAGAATATCTCGTCTTTTTTGTGTTTTGCTACTGCATCCTGAAACTCTTTGGGGAAGCTGTATTCGCCGAAGAACCAGTCGGTATCGCCGCGGGTTTTGTTGCCGTCCATAGTGAACTCATCTGAGAGTTTCTCGAAAGACTCGCCGGCATTGGCTTTGGCAACAATCTTTTTTTTGAGGCTGTCGATCTCGGAAGGGGAGAGTGAACCTCCGTCGAGGAAAATATAGTTGGCACGATAAGCCACAGCTTCATCGGCTTCGATTACTTTATAGGTAACATATCCTACAGAGAAGATATCTCCTTTCTTTTGTCTCAGCAGTCTTTTTTCGATCAGGGCCGAATCTTTACCTGCGGAGAGCTTCAGAATGGCAGGCTTCAGCAGTGGATTTGCATCGATCCAGGTTTGTGCCTGCTGCACGGTATTGATCTTTTTGAACTGGTCCACCACAGTCTCCTGTGCAAATGCCTGTACGGTAAAAAAAGCGAGTAAAATAGCAAGACTATATCTCATATGTATTTTTTTAGGCTGCTGCATTGAAAAATGGTTCAACAGATGCATTTCAAGTTACTATTTTTTACAGTATCCCGGTTTCGGGCCCCCGCATAGGGTAGTTAAAAATCTTTTAATGGACATCCAAACTGCATTAACCGTGGCTTTGGCTGCAGAACTTCTACTCATTTTCCCGTAAAAGCGCATACCCGTAAGAATGTATTTACTGCGGTAATGCCTCAAATGCCGGCGGATTTCTGCAGACGGCTGTAACATTTTCCGGGAAAGCCCGTCCTTATTGAATTATACGATGCCTGCGGCATCGCTCACCAACTAAACTATCCTTATGATACGATCATTCTTAAAAATGAGTTGGCGGAATGCCGTAAAGAACCGCCAGTTCACCCTGATCAGCCTGAGCAGCCTGGTGCTGGGTATCACCCTGTTCTTTCTCATCAGTATCTGGGCGAAAGACGAACTGAGTTACGATCAGCATTTCCCCGATGCCGATAGGGTCTGCCGGATAGAAACCAATCTGCTCATGCCCGATGGCGCTTCCGAAAGAACGCCTGCTGTGGGGTGGCCGGTGGGCAAAAATCTCCAGAGCCGTTATCCCGAAATAGAATCGCTGACCTACCTGCGCGGGTGGAGCCCCATCATCAAACACAATCAGGGCTACTACTACGAAACGGCCCTGATGGCGGATAAGGGATTTTTCAACGTATTCGGTTATGCATTGGAAGAAGGATCTGCCGCCACCGCACTCGAAGCCCCCTACAGCGTAGTGATCAGTGCCGCCCTCAAAGAGAAATATTTCGGCAGCACCGATGCGCTGGGAAAAGTATTGATGATGGATGATACCGTGCAGTACCGCGTTACCGGCGTATTCAAAGAACTCCCCGAAAACTCTCACCTGAAGTTTGATATGATCGGTTCTTTCTCCACCTTCTGCAGCATGTTCCCCCAGGATTGTGAAGAAGAATTCACCAAAGGATGGTTCGATCTCAACGTATTCAATTATGTGAAACTGAAGAGCACCGCATCGTTGCTGTCAACTGAAGCAAAGATCAGCGGTCTTGTGCTCGATGCAGGAAAAGACCAGGTAGCTGCTTCCGGCTTCAAAGCCACGCTGGCCCTGCGTCCGGTGAAAGATATCTATTTGTACTCCGATGCCAGAACGGCCAGGGGACCGATAGGGAATATCAAATCGGTGAAACTGTTCCTGAGTATCGGACTCTTCATTCTGCTGATCGCCTGTTTGAATTTCATCAACCTGAGCACAGCCAAATCGGTAGAGCGTGCAAAAGAAATTGGTGTGCAGAAAGTACTCGGCAACAGCAGAGCAAGGCTGATCATGCAGTTTCTTTCAGAAGCAGCCTTCATGTGCATACTGGCATCGTTGCTCAGCATTATTCTGGTGATGGCGCTGTTGTCTCCGTTCAACGAATTCACCGGAAAACATTTAACGATGGGTGATCTTTTCTCCTGGAGCAATCTGCTGACGCTGCTGGCCATCATTGCAGTGCTGGTTCCGCTGGCCGGGTTTTATCCGGCATGGGTGATGTCGGGTTTCAAACCAATCAAAGTGCTGAAAGGAAGTTTCAGTCATACCAGCGCAGGCACGCTGCTGAGAAAAACGCTGGTGGTTACGCAGTTTGTGATCTCTGCGGGGTTGATCATGGGCACTATCATCATGTGGAAGCAGATGCAGTTTATGCGGGAGAAAGATCTCGGATTCGATAAAGAGAACATGCTATTGGTAAGTGTGGCGAAAGTTCCATGGGTGCTTCGTCATAATAAAGTGGAAGTATTTAAGAACGAAATGAGGAAGGATGCGGGCATCCTCAGTGTCTCTGCCTGCGGAGCGGTTCCGGGAAGATCGGGTTGGGATGGACAGTTCGCATACCCCGAAGGGAGGTCGAAAGAAGATGCCCTCTCCGTGGAATATATCACAGTAGATCCTGATTATGTAAAAACCGTAGGACTGCAATTAAGTGCAGGCCGCGACTTTTTCAAAGACAGCAAAGCCGATGAGCAGGAAGGTTTTATCATCAATGAAGCCGCTGCAAAATATTTCGGATGGGGTGATGCGAAGCAGTCCATCGGAAAAAAACTCTCCACCTCTGGTAAAGATGGCAAAGTAATTGGTGTAGTGAGAGACTACCATCAGCATGGCTTGCAAAGCAAGATCAAAGCGGTGGTATTGAGTCTCGTCAATAATATCAACCTGTACGCGGTGCGATACAAAGGCATCGGTGCAAAACAGGCTATCAGTGAAGCACAGGCGGCCTGGAATAAAGTGTATCCCGGTTACCCGATGGAGTTTGAATTTATGGACGAAGACTTCCAGCAGCAATATAAAAAGGAAGAAAAACAGCAGGCTTTCCTTGGACTGGCGAGCATACTCTCCGTAGTGATCGGATCACTCGGATTACTCGGACTGGTGATCTACACAGCACAGAAACGTGTAAAAGAAATTGGTGTTCGCAAAGTGCTTGGAGCAAGTGTTGCAGGAATTGTACGGCTGTTATCCTTCGATCTGCTGAAACTGGTAGGGCTTGCAGTATTGCTCACCATTCCGGTTTCCTGGTACCTGATGCATAACTGGCTGCAACAGTTTGCTTACCGTATCAGCATCAGCTGGTGGGTGTTTCTGCTGGCAGGAGCTGTGGCCCTCCTCGTTGCACTGCTTACGATCAGTGTGCAGGCCATCAGGGCGGCGCTGGCCAACCCTGTACAAAGTTTGAGAAGCGAGTAACATCATAGACGTTAGGGCCTCTGTATTTTTATACGGAGGCCCGTTTTTATTTTAGGTACTACATAGATGCTCTGTTCTCTTCTTCGTTGCCGCGTGACTGTTTTGCTTTGTAAGTCGATTGCCCGAAGTTGAAGCTCAGTGTAAGCACCAGCTTCTTATTTCCATTCCAGTGTGAAAGCGTGTTATCGATCAGCTCCTTTCTCCGAAATGTAAGTGTTACCATATTCCCGTCGAAAATATCATTGAAGTTGAGTTTGGAATTGAGCCTGCCATTGAACCATGTCTTTTGCAATCCAAGGTTAACGTAGGTGATCGGTTTGAATGTATAGAGGCTGTTGCCAAATGGTGAGCGGTAGTAGTAATATACATCGAACAACCAGTTGCCGGGCAATGTGAAAACCTGACTCCCATTGAAAATGAATTGATATACCGGATTGGCAAATACATATTCAAGATAAGGTATGCGCTCTTTGGAGTAATAGCCGGTGAGTGTATGGTTGATCTTCCACCATGGCTTAATGGTATGCGGATAACTGATCTGCAGATTGGCAAAATCACTGCTCATAAAATTCCTTCCCAGATATTCCAGCACATTGGTCTCCGGGTTGTACCTCGGATAGCGGCCCAGCGGGTCTGACTCATGCCCGATATTCAATGCGATATTCAATGTTTTTCTGCTCCAGCTGGCATTGACAGATGTAGTGGTTGCAGGTTGCAGATATGGATTACCTACAAAATAATTCAGTGGACTGAAATACAACCTGAAAGGGTTGAGGGCCTGAAACTCAGGTCTGGTAAGCCTTCGGGAGAAGGTGAGCTGGAATGAATTGTTTTCATTCATCGCATAACTCACTCCTGCGGATGGAAGCCATGAAAAATAATTTCGTTTGGTGGTTTCCTTGCTGGTGAGTGCATCTGCAATAGTGCGGGTATTTTCTGCGCGGAAACTGGCCGTAATCGTAAACTTCTTTATTGCACGTTCATAGGATAGATAACCCGCACTGATGTACTCCGTGTAATTGAAACTGTTGGTGCGACCGGCATCGATCACAAAGACCTGCTCCTTGTTCAATGTGTCGTATTCATTGAAATTCTCTATGCGCGTGTAAGCAAATTTTCCTCCTACACTGAATTTCCCTTTTCCGATTTCAGTGGTGAGATCGAGCTGAGAAGCTGCCAGTTTGTTATCGAGACGGAGATCGGATTTCCAATGCTGGTATAATTCTTTGCTGTCGGAATACCAGCTGATGATGTTTTCATTCTGCCGGGAATTGAGTTGGAGAAAGGAATTCAGCCATTGTATTCTTGTGTGCCCCTTCTGGATACTGTAGTTGAGATTTCCTCCATAGGTTTTCAGAGATGGGGCTGATGTGTTGTATGTGCCGATCAGCCAAAGTTGATTTTTGTCTGCGGAATCGCGGCGATCGATTGTGCCGAATGCATTGATGTCCCTGTGATTCTGCGTGGTGCGCAGCACCAGTTCGAGGCTTTGGTTTTTCGCCAGGCTGTAATCGAGGCCCAATTGCAAATTTGTGATATTGTTGCCGGTAGCGATCGCATTTTTGGTGTGCTGAAAATTGGTATTGGCAAGCCTTTGATCGGATGTGTAACGATAGATTCTTGTGCCACCTGTGTACGCTCCTCTGAACGTCCACGCAAGTTTGGACGTTTTGTAAGTCAGCAGCAAACTGTTGTCGAAGAGTGTGTAATTATTCTGCTGATAGGATGTTGTGATGAGCCCTTTCCAGCCTAGCTGATTGTTGCGCCTGAGTTTGATGTCGATGATGCCTTTCTGGTCGCCGTCGAACCGGGCGGAGGGATTGGAAATTACTTCCACCGAAGCGATCATATCCGGAGTGATGGTCTGAAGATATTGCTGAATTTCTTCGGCACTCATCTGTACCGGTTTGCCATCGATGTAGATTGCCGGAGTGGTGCGGCCATTCATCTGCAACACACCTTCGGAGGAGATGTCCAGCCCCGGAATTCTGCGCAGGATATCAAAACCATTGGAGGATGTTTTGAAGAAACTGTTCCCTGCCACATTCACCACCAGCCTGTCTGCCACCTGCTGAAAAACCGGTCTTGCACTTCTCACCACTACGGCGCCTAACATATCGGAACCAGCCTGCAATACAATACTGAGATCGAGGGAGGAAGCGCCGGTGGCCAGATTTACTTCCTGCTCATTTTTCAAATACCCGATGGCGGTTGTCCGCAGAAGAAACTTTCCGGAACCAATTCCGGAGAGCTGGAATTTTCCGGCAGTGTCGGTAGCCTGCTCTTTCAGCAGACTCGAATCGGGGAGGGATAATAAACCGATGGTGGCGGAGGTAACCGGCAATCCTTTTTCATCCTTCACAACTCCTCTCAGGGTTTGGCTGAAAGCAAAGAACCGGGCAAACAGCAACAGAATTGCCAGCAACAGGGGCTTAACGATGGTCATGCAGATAAGTTTCTGCAAACCTAGTCGTGATGCGGATTTGGGAGGTCTTGTATTGAGAATTCAGGAGTACGGTTTTATAAATCCGAACCCTATGCACGGGGTTTTGATGGCCGACCGGAACAGCCGGCAATGAAACTTATCATGACTGAACGGGTGTGGTTGCGTTGCCGTTCTCCAGACTTTCCTTGAATAGCGCCGGGGTAGTGTCTGTTACTTTTTTGAAGGCTGTGTAGAAAGTGGATTTTGAATTATATCCCACCTCATACCCGATGGCTTCAAAAGTGAGCCTGTCGTTGGAGACGATCAGATTGCAGGCTTCCCTGATGCGGAACTCATTGATATAGGTGGAGAAACTTTTGCCGAGATTATCGTTGAGTAACTGCGATAATAAATGGCCGGGAATATTGATCTGCTGCGCCAGATCATTCAGTTTGAGATTGGGGTCTTTGTAGAGTTCTTTGGAATGGATGGCTTTTTCGAGTTTATCCATCCAGATGCTGGCATCCTGCTCTGCGATCCTGCGTTTTTCGGTTTTCACCGGAGGCTCTGCTTCGCTGCCGCTCAGCAGATTGCGCACGCTCTTATCCGATGAGTAAAAGATCAGCGTAATGTACAGGTAGAGCGTAAGCGTGAGTGCGCCGGCGAGGCAGAATCCAAGCAATCCCTTCGGCAGGCCAACCACATACACAAACCAGATGGTGAAGTTGCCGAGGAAAACCAGCAGCAGGAATTTTTCACTGCTGTTCAGTACCACGCCACGGGCAAGGAATTTTTTGATGGATGGGATCATTATCCAGGTAGTGGCCAGTACGAACAAAGTCCATTCGGCATAGATGATCTTTGCGAAGTATTTGTTCCAGATAACAGGATAGGTTTGATACGGAACAATAGCCCCCGCAACAAATATGATGGCCAGAAGGCCCGCCCACACCCATTTCCACGAGACTGGCACTTTCGTTACCTTATTGAAAACCGACCTGTAAAAGAAGAACAATGCCGGACCGATGAGAAAACATCCTGATAAACCTATCTGCAACCAGATCTTCGGTAAACCGGGATTGAAGCTCGCAAAAACCGTTTTGGCAATCCTTATGCTGGTAACCAGCAACAGAGCTGCCAGCAACAGACTGGGCAGAGAGCGGTTTTTTTTGCTGAACAATAAATAAAAACCAAGAACCAAACCATTGAAGGCTCCCAGTATGCTGATGAAAAACAGTATTTGCTGACCGATACTCATAGGCGGTATCGTAAAGCTAATATTTTCCGGTTTAAAGAAAAACAAAACCCGACACAAGGCCGGGTTTCGATGTGATTGTTATCTTAGGCATTAGAAAGTATATCTGAATCCGATCTGGATCTGATAAGGATCACCTCCGCGTGTAACCACTCCGCTTGCATTCATTTTGTAGTTGAAGCGGCCAGCCACGTTATCGAAGTTGTTCACCCCATAAAGGCTTTGGTTACCGAAGTTTTTGGAAGCGCCAGAGTATTTGTCGAACAGGTTCTCCAGGTTGAAGATGTCGGCCGACAGCTCGATGCCATGGGTCTTGTTCTTTTTCGACAGACCGAACTTCTTGGCTATTCTCAGATCCCACGTTCCGTAGAATCCGTTTACACCTCCATTTCTTTCGGCGAGTTTGCCGTTGTATTTGTTGATGTAATCCTTGAAAGACTGCGCTGCCATTGGGTTGTTGAGGATGGCTTGTAATCCGTCTTTGATATTCTGAGGAGTGCTTCCACCTTTCAAATCGAAGATGTAAGCAAGGTCGTTGGTGCCCGATACGAAGTCGCCATTGCTGTTTACACCGGAAAGCATGCTGAATCTTGTGCCGCCGATTCCTGAGTAACGCACACCTACGCTGAATCCTTTGAAAGAAGGAGAGGTAGCATAGAACACAATCTTGTGACGGAACTGATTGTCTGAATAGGTCATTGCGCTAACATCTCTGGGATCGTCTTTCACTGGCAATGATAAAGTGGATGTGTTGGCTACGTTACCGTTGTAAGAGATATTGTCTTTGGTATCGTTCCAGGTATAGCTGAACGATGCTTCACCATCTTTGAAGTAATTCCAGGTTGCGTCGAGTACAAGGGCAAACTGATTTACTTTACCCGTGCTGTTCAGTTCGAGTACACGTCCGAGTTTGTTGCTGATACGGCCTTTGGTCCAGTCGGCACTGCCGTTTGATGGCATGGAACTAAGTGGTACGTACACTCCTCTGTTGCCTTCATCCGCGAGTTTGAAGAAAGGTGTGGTAACCATATTTCTGTCGAGATAGAGATAGTTGTTTCTTCCGAGTGTAGCAAAACCGCTGATGCCAACTTTCAGTTTTTCGGTGATGAAACGTGTGTAGGAGATATTGGCTTTGTACACCACAGGGATCTTCACATCTTCACCATTGGTATTGATGGTTGGGATCTGATAACTGTCGAAAGTAGGCGTCAGAGCTGGGTTTTTGCGGATTGCATTGAAATCTGCAGCAGGCACATTCGGATATCTTACATCTACAGTTGCGAGGTGTTTGCCATCGAATACGAGATTGTTGATCACCATGTAGTTGTTGATGTCCGATGCAAACACACCGGCGCCGAGGCGGATGTAGTTCTTGTGTTCTTCATTCACATCCCATGTAAATTGAATGCGGGGTTGTGCAATGAACGAACGGAGTTTGTTGTCGGTGCGGATCTTCAGTTCATCATACACCAGTTGATTGAATGGTGAAGAAGGATAGATCGCATAATCGAAACGCAGACCGGCGGTCATATCCAGGCCTCTTGCGAGTTTGGTCTGCATCTGCCCGTACCAGCCAATATTGTAGATGTTCGAAGTAACTGCCTGATCGGGGGTGATGGGCACTTCGCGGTAAAAACGATCAGGTTTATTGTCGATGAAATTCTGAAATCCATCGTAGTGATAACGGCCGTTCACCTCACTGCCGTATACCGATGTGGCGCGTGTGTACATGAAGTCTACACCGAATGTATAACGGATGGCGTTGGTGTTGTAGTACAGATTGTTCACTACCTGAAATACGTTATTGCGGAAGTTTTCCTGTGCAAAACGATGTCCGCCGAACTGAACGCTGGTGGTATAAGATTTTCCATCGCTCAATACTCCTGAAGGAACACGGTCTACAATCACTCTGGGGATATTCGATTTGCCAAGAATATCGCCGGGCTCACTGCTCTGCCAGGTGTAGAGGTGCTGCACTTTCAGTTCGTTGGTGAGTTTCGAATTGATTGACGAGCGGAGTGTGATCAGCAAGCTGTTGTCGATGTTGAAATCGTTACCGGCTGATTCATACAGGTTGATGGCTGTATTGTCGATCAGTCCCAGCTTGTTGTTGTCGTTGGTGAAGTTGTTGCGGAGGGTCAGCAGGTTCTTAGGATTGATCTGCCAGTCGAGACGCAGGAAAGCAGCATCTGATTTTCTGGTTTTGTCGAATGAACCGTACTGGCGTTCAGAACCGAGGCCATATTGCTGACGACCGATCTTGATCACGGAATCAAGGCTCTTGGTGCTTGTTTTGAAAGTAACGTCATCGCCTGCTTTTTTGATATCGGCAATCACGAGAGAGCGAAGATCCTGCTGATGATCCCAGGCCAGAAAGAAATGGAGTTTGTCTTTGATGATGGGACCACCGAGTGAAAAACCAAACTGATAAGTGGAGTAGTCGTTATTGCGTTTGTTGCCACGCATATCGTAGGGGCTGCTCAACCAGTTGGCTCTTCCGAATCCGAACACCGAACCGGTGAGTGTGTTGGTACCCGATTTGGTTACTGCACTTACAGTACCGCCACCTGCGCGGCCATAAGTAACATCATACTGATTGGTAACCACTTTAAATTCACGAACTGCTTCGATGGAGATGGAGTAGGGAGCACCGCTGCGGCTGGTAGTTGCACCTGCCGAAGTAGGGTTCTTCGCTGTCATACCATCGATGGTGAAATTGGTAGATGATCCGAGCTGGCCAGCGATATTGTTACCTCTGCTGAGCGGGGAAAGATCCATGAGTGTAGAGAAGTTCCTTCCGTTGATCGGCATTTTGGTCATAAGTCTGGAACCCACGGCTGTAGCGGCTCCCAGGTTCTCGATCCTGCCTTTCCCGCGATTGGCGGTAACGGTAACTGCACTGTATTCACTGGCTTTGCTGAAGAGCTCGAAGTTAACAGTGAATACATCGCCCTGATTAAGTGAGTATCCGGGCTTTTTCAGATCGGCGAAGCCTACATAGCTCACCTGTATAAAATAAGGGCCGCCAAGTGGAAGCTCCTTGAATACATAGTCTCCTTTTGCATTGGTAACTGTGGAAGCAGAGAAACCAGTTGATTCGTTCTTAACCAGAACGCTGGCGCCTGAAAGTGGATTGTTTTCCGGGTCTGTAACCTTACCAGTAAATGACGCCTGAGTAGTTTGCGCATATATATCACCGGTAAAGAAACAAAACAGCAAGAGAAAGGGGTAGAAGAGTAGAGCCTTTTTTCGCATTTTGTTTTGCCGGCAAAACTATAAACGCAATATTTCTTTAATATTAATTGTTAAGAAAAAGCCATAATTGTTATCCCCATTCTTAGCTATTTGATGAGGTTGCGATGATCGTCGTAGAGTCCAACGAGCACGCTGTTGCCTTTATCATCGATTCGCAATCCTCCGAATTTCGCTGCTTCGAATTTCTCTGCTTCGCCTTCCTGAAAGAAATAAGATTCTGCTCCGATAGAGTGACGCCAGCTTTCTTTACGATAGCCGATCAGGTATTCGTTGGGTTGAAGTGGAGTGGTATTGGGTTGTATCCTTACTTTTCTGGCAATGTTGCCGGAATCGAGTTCCACCACATAATAACCTTTCACGGGAAAACTGTCTGGCATTTCGGTGGAGATTGCATAGCGGAGATCCATGTAATCTCCCTGCATCAGTGAGCGTGGATCTACAGGAGCCAGCGGCAGCAATACCAGTTTGCCGTTTGAAAGTGTCTGTTCCTTCCTGTTCATCGTATAATGAAAGAATGCCAGTATTATCAACAGGTTCACTACAATTAGTATCAGCTGATATTTTTTCATGGTTTGGATAATTGTTTGCGTGAGAGAATGTAGAACAGCAGGAACAATACACCCGATGCCATCATCACCAGGGATTTCGTCATCAGGTTAATGGCCAGATGGTAATAATATTCCGATACAAATACGATAAGCGCTACAGATCCGAGCACGATGCCGGTTTTATAATTCACCAGAAAACTGATGAGGACAATCAACACGGCAGCAGCAATGCCGGGCGCCCAGAATGTTGGCGCGAGTACCAATGCAGCTGCAAGAAATATCGCTACGCGTATCGCTATGTTTTGAATGTTCAGTGCTTTCCAGATAAAAGGCATCAGTGAGAGTGTACACAAAATGGCCGCGAGTGCAGGCATCCAGTGGTATTGCTGATTTCTGGCAAGCCATCTTTCGTTACCCATGTAGAGAGTAACCAGCAGTGTACAGAGCATGGCGATCCGAATCGGGTTGTAGATCTTGCAGACCTTGGGATGAATGTTGATGATCTGCGCTTCGAGCAGCACAAAAGCCGTGAAAGCCAGTATCAGTACGGTGTTGTAGACCGACATCAACCCGCCGTCCGAGTGGATCAGTATAATCGCATAACTGCCTCCGAGTATGAGTAACGCTGCACAAAAGGCGAGCATATAACTTTGAGCAATCACCATCGAGATGAGGCCAACTACTATCAGGGCAATGCAAACGGTGTCCTCCGATCTTGCTGAAAAACCAAGGCCGAAGGCAAAAAGCGTAACGCCCGATAAATAAAAGGTAACTGCCAGTGTATCGAGAAAAAGGTGATCGACCACTGCCTGCGTAATCAATGCACCGGCAAGAAAAAGTACGCCGGTAACCAGCAGACCCTGCTCGGATTCGTAGAGCCCGGCAACCAGCAGAAATCCAATGAAAGCAATGGTGGAAAGTATACCACCGATTACCACCAGTATTTTGATGGCAATGCCGGAACGATTGGCAGCTGCTTTATCGTAAGCCTGCTTCAGCGCTTCTTCTTTCACCTGCAATGGCTTGCCGGTGAACTGTTGTATTGTTTCAAGCAATTGCGGGAGCTCAGCTGTTTTTCTCATTGGCCCAGGTTTTTTGAAGTTTCATTAATACTATTACAAGGCCAGTGATGCTTCCGGCAACGAAGAGACAGGCGAGCAGCAGCGCAACGGCGCTCCAGCTGTCACTGATAATTCTGCTTGTGATGATGATGATAGTGCTCGCTCCGGCAATAGCCGGATAAACGATGGTTTTGTTGCGGATGCTGTACCATACCATCCACGAATACAACAGCGCAGCCAGTACAAAATAGATCACAATCTGATTGCCTGATCTGTCATAATATTTGTATGCAAGAGCTGTAGTTACGAAGTAAGCTACGATCAGTGCGAGTGTTACTGCAAACCAGGTAGGTATGCGATGCTCCGTAGATTTCTTCAGCGACAGTGTTACAATCAAACAAAGGCTGTTGAAAATAAATGTACCGAGCATGAAAGACAACATGGATGATTCCGTACCGTATTGAGTATTGTACAATCCCCATGAGACATTCACCAATACAATCCATATCAGCCATAGTGGCGCAAAGCCTGCGGCGATGGCCCAGATGGTAACACAGAGCGTCCAGTTGAAAAACAGATCGAATGAATCTGCTCCGGTTTGATACACCTGTCCGAAGACAGCGAACAACACACCCACAAAAACTGCCGAAGCGGTGATGAGAGTTTTGCGCAGCATCGGGTTCATCTTGCTGAACAATACTGCGGCCAGAATGGGCAGTATCACCAGCCCTTCCGCAATTCCGATCTTGATGAATTTGTGGAGATTATTCCAGTTGTAAGCAAAGAAGAAAATTACGCCGGCAACAAAGAAGCCGGTGCCGAGGGTAAGGAAAAAGATCTTCAGAAATTTCTGCCAGGCATTTTTGTCGCTGTACACGAAGGTGTGCAGCGCTTTGTTGGTATCTCCGGCAGTGAGGTCGCTGTAGCTTCCGATAAGGTGAATGTCTTCCCTGTCAGGATGGGTCATCCGCTAAAATTTTGATGAATAGGTCCAATATCGGTATTTTCTGCAAGCCTGCATCATTCTGAGGTAACTTTGCCATAATATTGCCTGAGTTAAACCGTCTGATGGAATGATCGTTTTCGGAGCCCATATGCCCGCCCTTGTTCAGCAACTCTTTAGCAGCCATTGCACTGCTGAGGTTGATGCAGTGAATGCCATGGTGCAGCAGCTATCGGGTATCCGTGAATGTTTCGGATCTGCAGAAGAGTGGGAGGAGGCCTGTGCGGCATTGCAGCAGCAATCTCTGCATCATGAAACACCGGACAGGACAGAGTTTGGTGATTTTCAAACACCTCCTGAGCTCGCTGCGCGGGTGCTTCGGCTGATTGGCCGTGAAACAGCACAACCGGATATTTTTGTAGAACCCACCTGTGGCAAAGGACATTTTATTCTTGCCGCACTGAAAGAATTCCCGCTGCTCAAAAAAATACATGCACTGGATATCTACCGGCCTTATGTGTGGGAAACGAAATTCTCGCTGATCGATCACTTTCTGCATCATCCCGATGCGCATAAACCTGCAATCAGCATCTGGCATACCAATGTGTTCGATTTCGACTTCGAAACACTGAATGATGATGTTCACGAAACAGTGCTCGTTGCGGGCAATCCACCATGGGTTACCAATGCGATGCTGGGCAGTCTCGAATCGGACAATCTTCCTGCAAAATCGAATTTCAAACAATTCAATGGTATCGATGCCGTAACAGGCAAGGGTAATTTCGATATCGCGGAAAATATTGTGCTGATGCTGGTTCGGGCATTTCAGCACAGAAAAGGACAGGTAGCCCTGCTGATCAAAAACTCCGTGATCCGGAATATCGTTTGCGATCAGAAAAAATACCGGCATCCCATTGCAGACATCCGGCAGTACCAGATCAACAGCCAGCGTGAGTTTGATGTAAAAGCAGAAGCATCGCTGTTTTGCTTCAAACTCAATGAAGCGCCTTCTTTCACCTGCTCGCAATACGCATTCTATTCTCCGGAAACACAGTTGAATATTTTCGGATGGGAAGGAGAAAAATATGTGTCCAACCTCGATACCTATATCCAGCACAGTTATATCGATGGGCTCTCTCCCTTCGAGTGGCGGCAGGGACTGAAACACGATTGCACCACTGTAATGGAATTCGAGCAGGAAGCCGGACTCTTCCGCAATGCAAAACAGGAGCTGTTTCCGCTCGAAGAGCCGCTCGTGTACGGACTGCTCAAAAGCTCCGATCTTCAACAGCGCGTGGTGGATGCAGCCAGAAAATTCACCATTGTTACACAACAGAAACCCGGAGCAGATACGGGTTATATCCGAAACGCTTATCCAAATACATTCGAATATCTCAATCGATACAGAGAGCTGCTCGATGGAAGAAAATCATCCATCTACAAAAACAGGCCCCCCTTCTCCATTTTTGGAATCGGTTCCTATTCTTTCAGACCCTATAAAATTGCTATCTCCGGATTGTACAAATCGTTCCGTTTTACATTGGTGTTGCCGCAAAACGGAAAACCGCTGATGCTGGATGATACCTGTTATATGCTCGGTTTCGATGATGCGGACTTTGCAGCGTTCACCTATATTCTGCTGAATGCCGCACCTGTAAAGCTTTTTCTGCAATCAGTGAGTTTTGCCGATGCCAAGAGAACATTCACCAAAGAAGTGCTGATGCGCATCGACCTGCTGGCGCTGGCCAATGAATTTCCGATGCAGCAACTGAGAGCCGAAATAACACAACTGAATCTCAACCATGGCCTCGGTGTATCAGTTGACAAATGGGATGATTATCTGCAGCTGCTCGAAGATCTTCACGTATAAACTGGGAATGTTCATTTCTTATTGATGATCTCCTGAATAGTGCAGGCGCCTTTCTCTATGGATACTTCGCCACCCGTTACTTCGATAGGCTGGCCCATGGTGTCGCTGTCGCTTGCTTTGAAATTGAAACTGGCTTTGAATTTATCAGGCGCGTATTCTGTGATAGTGATGGTTCCGTGATCATCCTTTCCCGTTGTAACATAACTGTCTGTCTGTGTTAATCCAACCGAAAATGTTACCACACCATCACCTTTGTAAGTGTATGTTCCAGGACCAGTAAAATTATGGATCATGATCTGCAGGCTGTGAATTTCCTGCTCATTGCCGTCGCCACTGGTGCTGATGGTGAGATGTTCGTCGATTCTGTTGACGATTACGGAGTGTGCAGTCCAGTCGCGGGCACCGAGTTTGGCTTTGATTACACAATCAGTATTGTTGATGGGTGAATGCTCCGTGTTATTGTCTGTATGGTCTGTGCTGGCGGAAGTATCTTCTTTTGTTCCGATGCCATTGCTGCCGCAGGCGATCAGAATGAAGATCAGTAAGACCGAAAGGATCGCCACAAATGTCTTCAGGTTATTGCTCATGGATCTGGTTTGTATTACAATAAAGATATTCAAATATCACCGATGTGGTGCTGTTTCGTGGCAACAAAAAAGCCACTCAAAGAATTGAGCGGCTGCAATGATTATGGTTATTAAAACAAAACTTACTGTGCTGGTGTGAGTACTTTCAGTCCGGCTTTAGCCGCAATATCTGTCCAGCGATAGAACTGAAATGTTCGGTCTGTACTCATGGCTACAAAAATACCTCCTGAAAATCCGGGAAGGCTCACGGAGCTGGTTTCGCTGCCGTCGCTTTCCATGGTAGAAGTTGGGATGCTTGCAATCAGCGTATGCTCATGCGGGTTGCTTTTGCTGCCTTCACGTGCATACACATTGAAACGGTTTGCCTGCTGGTCGGAAACCAGAATGTAACCGGTTCCGTCAGGGAATTTGTAGAAAGAAATCCCTTCGAGATCCGATTTGAAATCTGATTGACCGAAGTACGCGAGTTCATCATTTCCTTTTGCAGGATCGGCGTAGTACTTGTGAATGCCGGCCTGTTCGTCGGAATAATAAATGTATCCGTTCTCATTGTCGGCAGCGATGGATTCTATTTCTTTTTTGCCACTGTAGTTGCCGAATTTTCTTACGAGTTGCAGGGCGATATTCCCTTTATCATCCAGCAGTCTGTATTGCCAGAGATAGGAGCCTGAAGGGCCTGTTTTTCTTCCCACTATCACAAAAGTTGCCTTATCGGATGGACGTGTGTACACGGCAACTCCCATGGGTTTGCGTGCAGCTTCGCCTGCGAAGCATTCGAGTCCGCCGGCAGTGATCTCCTGCAGATCGGGAAGTGAAAAGAAACGAAGTTTGTCTGTTTCGCGTTCCGTAACGATAGCGATATCTGTTGCCTTTCCGCCAAGAACCACGCCGGTAGCGATGTCTACGTTATTGGGGCGTTGCAGTCCAAGCGCCTTTTTCACAATCTTTCCGTTGAGATCGAAAGCATAGAGGCCGCCTCCGGTTTCTTTATCGGTGCCGATGATCAGGCTTTTTGATTTATCTGCAGGATGAATCCATATAGCAGGATCATCTGTATCGAACATCACTTTTTCAGTGACTACTGCCGGCTTCACCGCATTGGGATCTGTACTTGCTGACAGTTTCTTCTGCTGTCCGCATGCGAGTAAGGATATTGCGAGTATGGATAATAATGTGTGCTTCATCAACTAATTTTTCAACGATAAATGTAACTTATTTCATCAGGTCGAACTTCACACCTGTGGTGAATTTAGGACCGTAGAATTCGAGTTGCGCAGTTCTTTCCTGTACACCCTGATAATAACGGAGAGGTTGATTGGTGAGGTTGTTGGCCTCGGCAAATACTCTCCATCTGCTGGTGATGGCGTATGATGCGTTTGCATCGAGGAAGAATTGTTTATCGTAATATCTGTCGTAGAAACTGTCTGCGTTGTAACCGCCATCATCGCTGTCGTCAACATAAGAAGAAGTGTAGTTGGCAGAGAGACGCGCAGAGAAACGTTTGTTCTCATAGCTGAGTGAGGCATTGAACATATTGGGTGCTGCGCCTGGAAGTTTCACGTCGTTGCGTGTTGTTTTTCCATCTACGCTCACAAGGCCTTTTGCTTTTGAATGCGTGTAGGTGTAATTGAAGTATACACCAAATCCTTTCCAGAAGCCGGGGAGGAAATCGAGTTGGCGCTGTACTGCCACTTCAAATCCATATACATCGGCGCCTTTGCCATTGCGGGGTTGAGAGTAGGTCCAGCTTTCGCCCGCAGGAATTGGGTTGGCAATATTCGGAAAGTCTGCTGCGAATTTTTCAGTGGTATATGCAGGATCGATATGCTTGTAAAAGAAGTTATCGAGTTTTTTGAAGAACACACCACCTGAAACGAGGCCAACTGTTTTGAAGTAGTATTCAGCCATCAGATCGACATTCCTTGAGGTAACTACCTTGAGTTGGGGATTGCCGGATTGAAGCTCACCATCACCACGTTTGATGAGCATGTAAGGAACAAGATCAAAGTATTTGGGACGTGAAACCGATTCTGTGTATGCTGCCTTTACCACGAAATAGTTGCTGAAGCGGTATTTCAGGTTGAGATTAGGAAGAACATGCGTGTAATCGAATTTCAGGCTGTTCTGGCCTTTCAGCTCTTCTTCGTCTTCAACGATATTGCCGGTATAGTCGATGCTGGTGTTCTCCACGCGAACGCCGAGGTTTACAGAGAATTTCTCAGTGATATCCTGTTTCAGCATAAGATAACCTGCAGTGATGGTTTCTCTCGCTTTGAAATTGGTAGCAACGTATTCATCCGGTGCATCGGCTTCTTTGAACTGTGCAGCATCTTTGAATTTAAGGTTACCGAGGTATTTCGGATCGATGAATTGTCCGGCTGCATACTTGCTTCCGGGATAGAAATCGCTGTTGGTTTCATCTATCAGCGGCAGTTTGGTGATATCGCCGAATGAAGTTACCGGAGTGTAATTGAAGAAAGTGTTGTCGCGCTCTTTCTTCTTGCTTCTGAGACGTCCGCCGATTTTGATGCTTCCTTTCTGATTAGGGAAGATGTTCAGCGGGTATTCGAAATTCAGTTTGGCATTCAGATCAGATTCAAATTGTTTCTGGAACTGCTCCGACAATTCACCCAAACGATTGTAAGAAGTGAGGGGTGTATTGTCTGATGTAAATGGACGTTCTGGGTCAGTGATATCCTGATTAACAGTGATGTTTCTGCGGCCCATCGCGATGTATCTTTCATTAGGTCTTTCTTCTGAAGCTTTGGCCAGTTGTACACTCCAGGTACTGCGGAGTCTTCCGAAGAGGTGATCTCCTTTCAGTGCGAGCGAACGAACACGCTGGTCTTCGAGGCGGCGGTTTTCGTTGCGGCCGTTATCCAGTCCACCTTTTGTCTGGCGAATTACTTCAGCATTTTTATAACCGGCGATCTCTCCTTTGTCGTCGTAGATCAGGTCTGCGGGATTGGGTTTGTCGAAGTTGCCACGGTAGCGATGGCGGAGGCGGAAACGGTTTTCTTTATCATCACGCCAGTTGTAGCTGCCGGTAAGAGAAATGCTGTGCAGAGTATTGATCTTGTAATCTACGGTAACCGCTGTACTTCTGCGGATGCGCATTTCGTTGTATACGCGCTGATCGTGATCGCCCACAAACACTTTACCATTGGCGTCTTTCAGCCATACGGATTCCACGTTGTCCGATCCGAATACATTGCGGTTGTAAGATCCGCTGAGAATTACTCCCAGCTTGTCTTTGAAGAAGCGATCACCCACTACCACGCTGGCAGTTCCGTTGAAACCATTGTTGCGGATAGGGCTGAAGCCACCAGCCAAGGTACCGGACAAACGGAATCCATTTGGAGTAGAGCGGGTAATGAGGTTCACCGATCCGCCGATGGCATCTGCATCCATATCGGCAGTGAGTGTTTTATTTACTTCGATGGTCTGAACCATGTCTGAAGGAATGAGGTCCATCTGCACACGGCGGTTATCGCCTTCGGCAGAAGGGATGCGCTCTCCGTTGAAAGTAACGGAGTTGAACTCCGGGCCCATACCGCGAACAACGATATTGCGTGCTTCACCCTGATCGTTCTGCATAGTAATGCCTGGTACGCGTTTGAGGGCATCACCCACATTCGCATCAGGAAATCTTCCTACCTGATCGGAGCTGATGATATTGGTGATGTTATCGCTGTTCTTTTGCTGGTTGAGCGCTTTGGCTTGTCCTTTCAGACGATCGCCCAATACCAGCACCGATTGCAGTGCGTTGGAGCCGGCTTGCAGTTTGGCTGTGAGTTCCATGCTGGCAGCACAATCAAATTCGAGCTGAAATGTTTTGTATCCGATATAAGTTACAGTGATGGTATGTTTCCCTTTGGCAACATTGATGAAGGTAGCGATGCCTTCATTGCCTGAGATGGAACGGGAGTTTTGTGCGTCGAGTTGAATGCTTGCGCCGGGGAGAAGAAAATTCTGTTCGTCCAGCACTTTTACTTTAACAGTGGCAGTTTGTGCCATAGCGAAGCTGGTAACTAATATAGCTACCAAAGCTGCGTACAATTGTTTCATAAACTGAAAATTGGTTTGAATGGAGTTTCTGGCCGCGAAGGTATTAGTTGACGGGGAGGCCCCCCACTCAGCTGTGTTATGCAATGTTGAAGGAATTGTTAGGGGAATGTGAACTGATGTTTGCACATGCCTGGGAGGTTTCGGCCATATTGAAACACAATTGTATAAAAAGAAAAATGGTCGGAGATCTCCGACCATTTAATACTCTTCAATATTTTATCTAGGAAGCCTCTTTCTTTTTCGGACGTATGATCAACCGCAAAGTAGGGTTATTGGTAAGGAACGCAAACATCCATGAAAATGCCAGCCACACTTTGTTCCTGAATCCCACCAGAGGTATGATATGCGCAAACAGCCAGATGAACCAGGCTATAAATCCTTTGAAGAACATCTTCGGCAAATCCGCCACTGCCTTGTATTTGGAGATGATGGCCAATGATCCTTTATTGTAATAGAAGAACGAAAGCATATTCTTTCCATCCTCTACTCTTTTCAGATTCTTTCCGAGTAATGTGCCTTGCTGAATAGCCACCTGCGCCAATTGAGGATGTCCGTTCGGATACGCAGGGTCGGAAGTCTGAAAACATATATCTCCGATAGCATAGATATTGCTAGTGCCCTGCACCTTGTTGTTCGCATCCACAATTACACGTCGCCCTCTTCCAATGGAGTCGGCGGAGAGTCCGGGAATGCTGCGGCCGGTAACGCCGGAGGTCCAGATCAATGCATGGGTTTGAATGGTGCTGTCGTCGGCGAGTATCACATTCCCATCCACATAATCTTTTACCGCTTTGTTGAGAATTACGTGTACACCGAGCCTTTCAAGTTGTTTGAGGGCTTCTCTTTGAGCTTTCGTGCTCATGGGACCCAATAGAGCAGATCCTGCATCGATGAGATAGATATGTGAGGTGAGGTCTTTTATTTCGGGGTATTCTTTTTGGGCGATATATCTTCCCATTTCTGCCAGCATGCCTGCTACTTCCACGCCGGTGGGGCCTCCGCCTGCGATCACAATGTTGAGCAGTCTGGCCCTCACTTCAGGGTCGTTGCTCCGAACGGCTTCTTCCATATTCAGCAGCAATTGATTCCGCAGAAGCAATGCATCGTCGATGGATTTCATGGGAAGCGCTTTTGCCTGTACGTTAGTGAGGCCAAAAAAATTAGATTCCGCACCTACTGCCAGTACGAGTATGTCATAAGGAAGGATACCGTTATCGGTTTCGATGGTATTCTCATCTGGATTTACCCTGAGCAGGCTACCCATAAAAAAACGGCAGTTGCGCATTTTCTGAAACATGCGCCGGAAGGGATAACTGATATTCGACGGCTCGATAAAAGAAGAGGCTACCTGATAAAGAAGCGGGGGAAAGAAGTGATAATTGTTCTTGTCTACCAGTGTTACCTGAAACCGGTCGTCGTTCGCCAGTTTCTTTACAAAATTAACGCCACCGAATCCTCCACCTACTACAACTACTTTCCGGGGAGCTTGTGCCATACTTGAATAGTTTATTTGTTTTCAACAAAAGATTCGTGCCAGCGCTGATTGGGAAGCGCCGATGCCATAATTCCCACTTGATCTAAAAATACGATAAAATGCTGATTAATAACCATCTGATTAGTCTCTGGGAGGCAGATGCAGCGATACTTTCATAACCGCTACCGGTTTTCGGGGAGGCAAAACAAGTACTGTGAATCTCCTTGTTACAACATGCAGTTGCCCGGCATGGTCCATTTGCTGCACTTATGTTAGTACTTAAACAATTAACAGAAACGCACATACGCGGAATATTCTAATGTTTTCATGTACATGCGTCATCCTGCGGAGATCAATTGCTGCTTTTTGCAGCAATTGCGGAATACCGCAGCAAACGCCTACGGCAATTTCGACGAAATAGGGCAGCAGCCGCGCTTTCATCATCGTTTATTGGTACAGGTTGGTTGATAAAATTCAAACGCATGAGGGAAATGAATTATGTCAAATTTTTTCGTCGACACTTGAATAGTCGACCAGATAGAAATAGTATTTTTATTCCGGGATATGGCATTCCGTTATATCCGGTATTAACCTTGCCAATGAGAAGAGAATCTAAACCTTATCTGAACCTTAGCCTAAGTAATCTGGAAGGGGAGCGATGGAAAGACATCCCCGGACTTGAAGGATATTTCAAGATCTCCAACAGAGGGCGTGTAAAGCGTCTGGCATACGAAGCAGTTTATTCAAATGGAGTGATCTATCATGAGCGCCCCATGATTATGAAGCCCTATGTTCACCGACATAAGAACGAATTCAAGGGCGATTTCAAATCGTATCTCAGCATCACCCTTACTGTAGAAGGCGTTCGTTACCGGTATACAGTTGCGCGATTGGTGTATCATTGTTTTGTGAAAGAGATGGATCTCGAAGACAAGAGCATTGTTATTTTCTACAAAGACAATAACTCTTTCAATCTTGCTCCACAGAATCTCCGTTCGGCCACGCTCAGCGAAAAGCAGAAAAGGATCAAGGAGCTGGGACGGTCTCCCTCTCCGCTGCATAAGCTCACGCGCCGGCAAATTCTCGACAGATTGCAGAAGGCCCGCGCCAAAAGAATGCGGCCCGTTTCGCAATACAATTTTCGGGGCAAGAAGATACAAAGCTATCCCAGTGCCCGCGAAGCAGCACGAAGCACAGATGGCAATGCCAGCAATATTCTGCAGGTGGCCCGCGGCAATGCAATCAGCGCCGGTGGCTATCTCTGGCGTTTCGGAAAATCCCCGAGAATAGATGTGCGCGAGCTCAAGGGAGGCAGACAATCTCCTTTCTTCAAAGAACATGCTGTGTAACTGGTCTCATCCGACCACCAGAGCACACCGGAATTCCGGAGTGCTCTGGTGCTATACCTATATCTCATCCCTACCTGCCACTCTTTTGAAGGCATAATAACGTATGCCAATCTTTTTTTATGCTATCTTAGCAGTATCAACGTGCACCGGCACGTATTTTATCCCGCCTTATCGATCCATTAGACCTTTTCTTGCCATGTGAATCAATTGTTCCGGGGTATACCGGGAGAGTAAATTTTTATAAATTGCCCCTTGACGAAGTGCATTCCATGAACTTTTCTGACCAGGACGCTTTGGAGTTATTGCAACAGGATCCCGTAAAAGGGTTCCAGATACTTTTTGATAAGTACTGGGAAATGCTGTATGCCATCGCAGTTACCAAACTGCCTTCACGCGAAGAGGCCAGAGATACCGTTCAGGAAGTTTTCCTCAGCTTATGGACCAGCCGGGAGTCGATCCGGAGCGAAACTTCGCTCTTCCCCTGGCTCAGCACCTGCCTTAAAAACAGGATCTACAACCATTATGCCCGCACCAAAACAAGACAGCAGTTTATCCGCGACATGGAAGGCCGGTTCACCGGCGCTGCCAACGACGTGGCCGAAAAACTGGCTTCAGGCGAACTGAAAAAACTGATCGAAGAAGCCATCTCCCAACTTCCTCCAAAAATGCAATTGGTGTTCAGGATGAATAAAGAACAACAATTGTCCCCCGCTGAAATTGCCAAAAACCTGCATGTGTCGGTACAAACCGTGAAGAATCAGCTGTACCGCGCCAACGACCAGGTGAAAGAATACATTGCTGCCAGAATTGAGCCTTCTATCCTGATTATTATCCTGTTGACGATGCTGGAAAAAAAATAATTTTTTTCCGATGGTACTATCGGTACTGCCATCTGTAATTACACAGTAACAAACTGCAACCTTGCACAACGACTATATATATTACCTGCTCAATAAGCAGGCTGGCGGAGCTATCTCTCCCGAAGAAGAAATGATTCTGGAAAAATGGTACCAGTCCCTGCAATACTCCATTCCCGTTACAGCGGAAGAAATGGAAGCCGATAAACTATTGGCCTGGGAAGCGCTGAAACCACAATTATCCCAGACCACGGAAATGCACGACGAGACAATTGCCGCGCCGGTTCGTACCCTTTTGAAACCGTGGACAGTGGCTGCCGCCATACTGGTGTTGATCGCCGGAATGGCGGCTCTCGGCATTTTCCTCAATCGCCGGAGCGCCGACAAACCCATCAGCTACACCATTGTTCAGACACAGCGTCAGCAGAAAGCTGTTACACTCCCGGATGGTTCGAAGGTTTGGGTGAACGCTCATTCCAAGATCAGATTCGCCAACAGCTTCGATGCCAACCGCAATGTAATTCTCGAATATGGGGAAGCCTATTTCGATGTAGCGAAAGATACTCAACACCCGTTTATGGTGCAGGTGGATGAACTGAAGGTGGAAGTATTGGGCACTGCATTCAATATCCAGGCATTCCCGCAGCTCGGCGAAATCAAAGTGGCAGTAACCAACGGAAAAGTAGCGGTGAGCGACTCCCTGCAATGCCACGAAAATCTGCAGCGCGATCAGGTGCTTACCTATAGCCGCAACAATCACCGGTACAGCATCGATACCATCGACCCCGCCAAAGCGAACGACTGGAAAAATGGCCGCATCTACCTCAACAATATCTCACTCAAAGAGCTGGCTGTGTACATCAGAAATGTATACGACTATGAGGTGGTATTTGTGAATAAGGATCTGGCTCAATGCAAGAACACCATCAACTTCCGCGATAAAGATCCGCTGAAAGAAGTGCTCGATCTGCTGAAACTCATCAATCACGTAAAGTACAGTATCAGAAATAAGACCATTTATCTCGACGGCGAAGGCTGTCTGTAATTATTTAACCAAAACTACTCGTGAGTATGCACAACCCGAAAAGTACCTTCAGGGAAGGTAGAGGCCCTGTAACCCGCTTCCGGCAACAGTTTACGGCTATCAGAAATGGCCTGTTGCTTATGCTGCTGCTGATTGCGCAGCAGGCAGCTGCACAAAGTATCCGCGACAAAAGAGTAACCATCCGTTACAATTACGAATCGCTCAGTGAATGTTTGAAACAGTTGCAATTGAAGAGCGGTGTGAGCATTTCATTCAATGAAAATGAAGTGTCTAAATACACTATCAACGATCTGAGCTTCAAAGAAACAGCTGTAGATGAGATTATCACAAAACTGCTGCTCAATACCAATCTGCAATTCCGGGAAGTGAACAATGGTCTGGTGGTTTTTGCAAAAACAACTTCCATTGTAAAAGAGAAGAAAGACAATGAAGTACGAGGAAGAGTGGTGGATGAAGACAACAAAGGAATCCCCGGAGTTTCCGTTGAAGTGAAAGGATCATTCAAAGGAGTGTATACAGATAATGAAGGAAGGTTTCAGATAAAGATCCCTGCCGGCAGAAATCTGGTGCATGTTTCATCCGCCGGATTTGAGGCAAAGGATGTGCCTGTAGTGAATGATACACTGAACGTAATTCTGAAAAAAGATAACAAGCAGCTGGAAAGCGTAGTGGTAGTAGGTTATGGGCAGGTAAGCCGTAAGGATGTAACCGGCTCTGTTAGTTCACTCAAAGGAGATGAACTGAACAAAATGAATGCAAGCACTTTCGATGTTATGATGGCCGGCCGTTCAGCTGGTGTACTCGTAACTAAAACCACCGGTGCCCCCGGTGCTGTTGCTACCATTCGTGTTCGTGGCGCCACTTCAGCAAACGGCAGCAATGAACCACTTTATGTAATCGACGGAATTCCCATGGAAGTGGGTGACGGCTACGGAAATGAAGTCTACAATTCTGGTACGCGCAATAAGATATCTCCGCTTGCCAGCATCAATTCAGAAGACATTGAAAGCATCGACATCCTGAAAGATGCATCGGGAACAGCCATCTATGGTTCAAGAGGCGCCAATGGCGTTGTGCTGGTTACCACTAAAAAAGGAAAGAAAGGAGAGAAGCCTAATATCACCTTCAATGTAAATACAGCTGCAGATAAGTTTGTAAAGGAATACACCATGCTGAATGCAGATCAGTATCATAAACTGGTAACTGATGCATATGGGGCAGATAAACTGCCTTCAAACTTCAATCCATATCCCGGCGCCAGCACCAACTGGGCAAACGAGTCTACGCGTACGAGTACCTCAAATGATATTTATCTCAATATCAGCGGTGGCAGTCCCAGTGGAAATACACTCTATTCATTCTCAGGAGGACTTACCAAAAACAATGGAGCAATCATCGGAACAAATTTCTCCAGACAAAACCTCAGAGCGAGCCTCGAAAGTACCCTGTTTGAAAAACTCCGCTTTGGAACCAATATCAACTTCAGTGTGAATGAAACCAATGGAAGAGGCACCGGCCAGTATTACACATTGGTAAGATATCGCCCGGATATTCCCATCTATGATGCGAAAGGAAATTATGGCGCGTCACCAGACAGTGTAATTTCCAACCCAGTTGCACGCATGCTGCAGCCCAATAAACTGAAGAACCAAACCATCCTCACCTCTTTCTTTGGCGAACTGGAATTGCTGAAAGGATTGGTGTTCCGTTCTGCGTTCTCAGTAACCTCTCTCAAAGGAACCAGTGAAGAATATGTGCCTTCAACCGATGTGTTCGAAGCCTACAACAAAAGAAAAGGTTCCAGAAGAGACTATATCAGCAATACCAATACAACAGTGTTCGATAATACGATCACCTACAACAACCGTATTGGAATGCACGGTATCAATGCAGTGCTGGGAACTTCATTCTCTTCACTGAGATCTAACTACGTACAGCTTGAATCCACCAATTTCAATGACGATAACGTACTGAATCATCTCGGTGGTGCCGATCTTATCTCTATCTACAAAAGTGGGGGAACCAATAGTGGTATTGCCTCTTACTTTGCGAGAGCAAACTATAATTACGACGGAAAATATTACCTCACTTTCACCGGACGTACAGACCGCTCTACCAAATTCGGTCCCAACTACCGTACAGGTTATTTCCCTTCCGGTGCAGTTGCATGGCGCCTTTCAAGAGAGAATTTTCTGTTGGGAAATAAAGTTGTTACAGATCTGAAACTGCGTGCATCCTATGGTAAATCCGGTTCAGCCAACTTCGCCGATTTCATCTGGGATGTATTCTTCGGGGCAGGTAATTTTTATGGAGGATCCAACGGCGTCTCCAATATTGAAATCCCCAATCCGAACATCAGATGGGAAACAACCAATCAGCTGGATATCGCTGCCGACTTCAACCTCTTCAATAACAAACTCCGCGGATCAGTAGGCTACTACAGAAAAGTAACCAACGGAATGATTGTGCAGAAAGACATCATTCGTGAAACCGGAGGAAGAGAGCAGTGGGATAACCTCGGCGATTTTCTGAATCAGGGATGGGAACTGCAGATCGGCAGCGATCTGGTAAACAAGAAAGATTTTGCTTTCCTGGTTGATTTCAACATAACCAGACAACGCAGTAAAGTACTTAAACTGAACGGAGGAAGATACCGTAACCTCGAAGAAGGTCAGTCAATGGGATATTTCACCGGCTACAAAACAGCCGGCATTTTCCAAAGTCAGGCGGAAATCGATGCCCTGAATGCAAAAGCTCCGGGAGGCGCTTATCAGTCAGCTAATACAAGACCCGGCGATTATAAGTTCGTAGACATCAATGGAGACGGACAGATCACTGTAGATGACGGAGACGCATACATCGGAAAATCAGAACCTGATTTTTATGGTGGCTGGAACAATATTATCCGCTACAAAAACCTCGAAGTAAGCATGTTCTTCAACTTCTCCATTGGCAATAAAGTTTGGAATAGCGGATTGAAAGACATGATGATCTTCTCTACCAATAACAACAATTATTCTACAGATATCTTAAATGCCTGGACTCCGCAAAACACCAATACCTGGGTTCCAAGAATGGCACAGGGAGATCCAAACAAAAACAGCCGTACTTCTGATCTGTTTATTGAAGATGGCACATTCATCAAACTGAAGAATGTGCAGGTTAGCTATCAATTGCGCAACAATTTCCTTCGCAGCCTTTTCCTTACTGGTGTAAGGGCTTATGCATCTGTAAGCAATGTATTTGTACTTACCGGATACAGAGGTCTCGATCCTGAAGTGAACTCAGCGGGCACCAACAACTTTGCGCAGGGAGTGGATGGCAATACCTACCCACTGACCAGAACCTTTACAATCGGATTTACTGCTAACTTCTAAACTGAAATAATCATGTTAAAGCATATTTATATAGCAGGTATTGCCGCCACACTTTTTTCCATTACCAGTTGCAACCTGGTGGATGTGGTAGATGTTGATCCTGTGAATCAACTGCCGGAAGATAAGGCCATCAGAAATATTTCGCAGGCCAACAGCGCGATGATTGGAGCATACAGCAAGCTGAAAACAGGCCTCGAGATAAATGTATACTATCCAGGAACTGCCTGCCTGCTTGGTGGCACCATGGCGCCGGGAACTCAGGGGGGATCTTCTGAGATCAGTTTCTCCAATAACGAAACAAGCGCCGACAACTATACGCTCGATGCAGTTTACACCAAACTGTACGCTGTAATAAATGCCACCAACTATCTGATACTTTACGTACCTCAGATCGAAACTCCGGATGTTCGCAAGAATGAAGTGTTGGGAGAAGCGAAATTTCTCCGCGCCCTCTGCAATTTCTATCTGCTCCGGATGTTTGCCCAGCATTACGATCTGAATTCCAAATTCGGCATCGTACTGAAAACTGCTCCGGTAGAATCAGCTGAACCGTCTCCAAGAGGCACCGTAAAAGAAGCGTATGATCTGATTCTGTCTGATCTCGATGAGGCTATCAATAAAGCTCCTTCATTCAAAAAAACTTTATACGCATCACGCCAGGCGGCAAAAGGTTTGAAAGCGAAAGTGCTGCTGTACATGAAAGACTATGCAGGTGCAGCCGCACTGGCAAAACAAGTGATCGATGAAGGTCCTTTCAAACTTGAAAACAAGTTCTCTGATATCTGGAGCAAGAAGATATTTTTCTCGCCGCTGGAGGCCATGTTTCAGCTACCCTATGATGATAAATCTGATCGCAACAACAAAGCGTTCATGTATCGCTCTACCTATATTCCATCAGCGTTTTACAAATTGATGCTTATAGGAGATAACCGTGATACTGCTGCGCTTACAACAGTTTCAGGCGCTCTGAGAAACAGAAAGTTCACCAACAATACTATCCCTGGAGGGCAGGCAGTTAGTGGAGATACCGAATACTTTCTCCGTCTGGCAGAAATGTATCTTATCCGTGCAGAAGCCGTTGTGCGCAGCAATGGAAATCTGCAGGATGCAAGAGATGCCATTAATGCTGTTCGCAAACGGGTAGAAATGGCTGAATTCACCAGTGATGATCCCGTTGAACTGCTGCAGCTGATCCGTGGTGAGAAAATTCGCGAGCTGGGCGCTGAAAGCGGAGAAGAGTGGTTCGATCTGGTTCGTTATGCAAGCCTCGGCGATATCATTATCAAAAACATCAGGCCCGGTGTAATTTCTCCGAGCAGGTATATTATGCCTATTCCCAAAATGTCTGTACAACTTTCCAAAGGGCTGGTGGCGCAGAACCCTGATTATTAGATCTCTCTTAATAAATTACCCGTATGTCAGTTTTCAAAAACGTACCGGGGATGATGCTGCTGATCTTCAGCAGCATCTCCCTTTTTGCTCAGGAAAAGAACACCATTCAGTTCACCAATCAAAGCTTTAACGAAGCGTTGCAGGCCGCTGCGAAAAGCAACAAGCTTGTTTTCGTAGACTGCTACACCAGCTGGTGTGCTCCCTGCAAATGGATGGAGAAGTTTGTATTTGTGAACGATACTGTACATCAGTATTTCAACAAACAATTCATCAACTTCAAAATCGATATGGAGAAAGGAGAAGGTATTGCGCTGCGCGAAAAATACAAAGTAACCAGCTTCCCTACTTATCTCTTTCTCGATGCCAAAGGCAATCAGATTCACCGCACCGGATCGAAAATGAGTGTGGCGGAGTTCCTTACCGAAGCCAAACGCGCCAATGATCCGGGAAGCACACTCGCTGCCATGGAAAAGAAATTCAATGCAGGCGACCGATCCCTTCAGCTGCTCACCGATTATGCAATTGTATTGCAACGCGTAAACGGCGGCCAGTTCGATAAGGTGCGTACCGAACTTATCACCCGTGTGAAAGAAGAAGAGCTGAATTCCCCACTCGGCTGGACCATCATTAAAACCTTTGCGCGTGAGGAAGAAGATAAACTGGGCAGCTACTTCATCGCCCATCAGCAATCATTCAAAGCATTTGCAGATGAGGCGTCGATCCGCACCAAACTCAGTCAGCTGGCCAGTTCTACCATGTATGGACTGATCCGTTCCAAAAACGACAAAGCATTTTTCGATAAGCTCACACTTATTCTTCGTGATACCAGCGCAGTGGCGCAACGCAACGCTGTGATGCTGCAGGTGGAGTACTATCTCACCAACAAGAACACAGAAGCGTTTCTCGCAACCGCCCGCACTGCACAGGCAGGAGCTTTGCGCAATAATCCTGATGATCTCAGTTTCATTGCCCGCCGCGCAGGCTATATGTCCAATGGCGACACGGCAGTGCAAAAACAATGTTATGAAATGGCAAGACTCGCCGCAATGCTCGAACCTGAAGAATACAGCAATCAGGCTACACTTGCTGAAGCCTGTTATGTACTCGGATACAAAGAAGAAGGATTGAAAGCAGCGCGGAAAGCACGTCAGCTCGCAGATCTGGAAACATCCAAAATTCAGAAACTGGCGCAGGCGATCATCGACAAAATTGAAAAACTCTAAAGCATGCTGAGAAAATTAATTCCTGCACTGACCCTCCTGTCTGCTGTGTCGTTAACCGCATCTGCCTATACTGTAAACGGCACTATCAGCAACGCGAAAGAAACGAAAGTATACCTGCTGAAACCATCCGGAGAAAACTGGGTGTTGTTCGATTCTGCATCGATCATCAACGGTTCTTTTTCACTGAAAGGAAAAATTGGCAATGCCAGCATCGTTCGGTTTCAGTATGGCAAATACGAATTCCCGCTTACTTTCTTTGCGTTAAGCGATACCGTATATCAGGTGGATGGAACACTGCATACCTCCGGAAGGCTTATCAGACCTGCTATTCGAGGCGGTAAGTTGCAGCAGCAATGGAATAAAGTGCAGGAAGCTCAGGCGGTTGTATATGAGCAAAAGCGCATTGCAGGTTTTGCAATCGCGCGTCTTCAGAAAGAGCAGCGAACCGACAGTCTGCAATTCTATCGCAACATGGAACTGAATGCAGAGAAGCAGGAGGCAGAGTTGCTCCGCAAACTGATCAGCGAAAATTCAGCCAATGCTATCGGCAGTTACCTGTTGTATTCAAATTACTATCAGTTCAGTTTTACAGAGATGAAAGAACTGGCTGCTACCATTAACAAAAAGAAAGTCACCAATAATTTCCTTACCATCATCAATAACCGTCTTGCAGTTTGGAAAAAAGTGCAGCCGGGGCAGCTTGCTCCGGCCTTCACTTTGCCCGATAAGAACGGCAAGAACAAAAGTCTTACGGACTTCCGTGGCAAATATCTGGTGATCGATTTCTGGGCCAGCTGGTGCGGTCCCTGCCGCAAAGAAAATCCGGACCTGCTTGCTTATTACAACAGCCTCACCAGAAAGGATATTGTTTTTCTCGGCATCAGCATCGACGAAAAGAAGGAAGCCTGGCTGAAAGCTGTTGAAAAAGATCAGCTCCCTTGGGAGCAGGTGGTAGATCAGGATGGCTGGAAATCGGCCACAGCAAAGAATTACGCAGTAGGAGCAGTGCCTCAGAAATTTCTGATCGATCCATCAGGAAAGATCGTGCTTGCAAATGTTGATATGGATGCAATCAAAGAATGGATTGCTAAACAATAGTCCCAGCCCGTAAAGGTGTACCAAAAAAGAAAGGCCGTCTGAATTCAGATGGCCTTCTTTTCTTAGTGTAATTAAAAGGAAAAGGTTTTATTCGGTACGCAGGCTTTTCACCGGATTCATTTTCGCTGCCCGCACAGACTGGAAGCCGATCGTCAGCAACGCAATGATCACTGCCAGTACTCCTGCCGCTACAAATACCCATGCCTGCACAGACACTCTGTAGTTGAACTGTTGCAGCCACCGATGCATGGCATACCATGCAACAGGGAACGCCATCACGGCGGCGATGATCACCAGTTTCAGGAAATCTTTCGACAGTAAAGTGGTGATGCCTGTTGTGCTTGCTCCCATCACTTTTCGTACACCGATCTCTTTGGTGCGGCGTTCAGCGGTGAACGCAGCCAGTCCAAATAAACCCAAACAGGAGATCAGAATAGCGAGCGAAGCAAATATTCTGGAGAGTTTCCCTATCAGCAATTCACTGCCAAGCATGGCATTGAACTGGTCTTCCACAAACCTGAAATACACGGGATATCCGGGGTTATGTTTCTTCATCACAGATTCAATGGTAGCCAGTGTTCGCTGTGCATCTGCATTTTCAGACATCCGCATGTACATCACAGCGTTTGCATGTGTTTTATTGCAGACAAACACCACGGGGTCTGCGTTGCTGTAAATATCTCCATACACATAATCATTTACTACACCAATTACACGGAGCACAGGCACATTGTCGTCGTAGATGATCTTTCCGATGGCGGAGTTGCCGCCCATCAGTTTTGCAAATGAAGCCGTGATCACTGCATTGAGTGTATCGGAAGGATTGTTTTCGAAAGTTCTTCCTTCCGCCAGCTTCATTCCTGATGTATGGAGGAAATCAGTTGTTACCACTCTCACACTGATCAGCACTATTTTGTCCGGGTCTTTTCCTTCCCACGAAAAGCCGGTGGTATTGTTTCCTGCTGTTAACGTATTATGATCGCTAAGCGCTGTGCTGCTGATGAGGCCACTCATCCGGAGATCGTGATCGATGGCATCGAAGTGTTTCACCATATCGCCCTGAACATCCATAGCGATGAGTTTTTTTCTTTCGAATCCGAGCTCACGGTTTCTGGCGTGATCGATCTGCTGATACACAATCACGGTACAGATGATGAGGATGATAGAAACGCTGAACTGCAGTACCACCAGTCCTTTTCGGATAAAAGTGGCGCTGCCCTGACGCTTTCCCGTTCCTTTGAAAACCGCAATGGGATTGAAAGAAGAAAGGTAGAAAGATGGATAACTGCCCGCCACCAATCCGCATACCACACTGATGAGCAGCAATGAAAAAATATGCCTGGGATTGTTCAAGGATATGCTCAGGTCTTTTTGCACGAGAGTATTGAATGCAGGCAGCAGCATCGTAACCAGTAGTACGGCGAGTATGGCTGCAATGAAACTCATGAACATGGTCTCGCTGATGAACTGGCCAATCAGTCCGGACCGGCCTGCCCCCAATACTTTTCTAACACCCACTTCCTTCGATTTCTTTTCGCTGCGGGCAGTGCTGAGGTTCATGAAATTGATGCAGGCGATCAGCAGAATGATCCAGGCAATGAAACTGAATAGCCGCACGTAGGTGATCCGTCCTCCGCCGGTTTGAACACCGTTTTCAAACTGGTCGTAGAGGCGCCATTCTTTCATGCCGAAGAGAAAGATGGATGAATTGCCTTCAGGATTTCGTTGCTTCACAAATTGTGCGAGCAGTTTGTTGGCCTGATCTGCATCGGCTTCAGGCGCCAGTTCAACGTACGTATTGACGCAGAAATTATCCCATTTTTTTACGCCGGGGTTTTCATCGGAAAACAGCTGAAAGGGGGCCAGCCATTCAAAGCTGATGCTTGAGTTGGTGGGGATGTCTTTCACTACGCCACCAATCACGTAATCCTGATTGTTGTTCATCCGTACGGTCTTTCCGGTAACCTGATGGGAGGTGCCGAAGAATTTAATGGCGGTACGTTCCGTGATCACCAGCGAATGCAACTGGCTGAAAGCCGTTGCTGCATTGCCTTCTACGAATGGCAGCGTGAACATGCTGAAGGCGGATGGCTCTGCAAATCTTCCATCTGCATACAACGCATTGTTGCCGATGGTGAAGAGGGAGGTGCTAGTCCCTTCGGTCATTCTGCAAACTTCTTTTACACCGGGGAGCTCCGCTTTAAGTACGGGCGCCATTGGTCCGGGTGTGGAATTGTGCGTGAATATCCTTCCATCGGTTTTCATATTCACCGTGGCGATGTAGAGTTGCTCTTTTTTCTGATGCACATTGTCGTAACTGGTTTCATCTTCCACCCATAGAAAAATGAGTGCTGCGCAGGTGATGCCAATGGCCAATCCTGCTATGTTCAGCAGGTTCCAGGAACCCTTTCTGAACATATTGCGGAAGGTAATTTTCAGGCTGTGTGAAGTCATAGACGATACTTGAACTTCTAAAATTACCAACAAAGTGCCGGAAATGCAGCGGATTGAAAATCAGCGAATAAGAAGATGTGAGGGTAGGTTGTTCGTCCGGTTTTGGAACAGTCTGCGTTCATTACTGTTCGGATGAAACCCTGTCTGAGCGGGTTCCTGATAATTTGGGCATCGTATAAAACAGGGCCTGTTCTTTGTCCGATTGGGAAATGGGTATCCGGAAAGTGAACCGCAGGCCTGTGGTATTTCTGCTGATATTGAGCGGTTCGCCAAAGAGCAATTCGAGGCGTTTGCTGGTATTGCTGAGTCCTACTCCTTTGTGAAACAGGTCGGTCAGCAGACCATCGTAACCAATGCCGGTATCGGAAATGGATATGCGAACATGATCCTCTTCGAGCTGGCAACTCACGGTAACAGTTCCACCATTTACAAGTGGACTGATCCCATGATGCAATGCATTTTCCAGCAAAGGCTGCAGAATCATCGGAGGTACAGATGTGGAAAGGGTTTCGGGGTCGATATCATACACCAGTTTCAGTCTTTCTCCGAACCGGTGTTTTTCGAGTGAAAGCCAGGTGCGCACGAATCCGATCTCTTCTTCCAGAGGAACGGCGCTGCGTTCACTCACTTTCAGTGCATACCTGAAAGTGTCTGCGAGTTTGGCAATCAACACTCTTGCTTCTTCGAGTGAAGGCGGTACGGAAGCGCTGATGCTATTGAGTGTATTGAAAAGAAAATGCGGTTCTATCTGCGCTTTCAAAGCCCTGATTTCGCTGCGGTGGCTGAGTTCCATCAGTTCCTGTTCGCGGATATGTTGCTTTTTGGTGCGAAGCCAGTAATTGTATC
Organism: Pseudoflavitalea sp. G-6-1-2; assembly: GCF_012927185.1. GTDB lineage: Bacteria > Bacteroidota > Bacteroidia > Chitinophagales > Chitinophagaceae > Pseudobacter. The sequence goes on along the minus strand of NZ_JABBGB010000004.1, from coordinate 79,640 downwards.
CATGAAATACGGCGAATTCGCCGCAATAAAAAAGCGCCGTGATATAAACATCCCACATGGAAGTGGTTACATCAAAAACAGTGAGACAGAGTTTGGTGATAGTGTAGCCATACACATGCACCCACACGTAACAGAAAACGGCCAATGCGGGGATATGCAGCAGCAGCTTGATGCGTAGGGGAACATTGGCCAGCTTTACTATGAAGAGCCACCAGAGCGGGATTGTGAAAATGATCTTGATGGCAGAATCGATGAGATTGATATAGGCGTAGGTGAGTTTATTTTTAGGATGATAGCTCATATCGAGCACCAGATAGAAAAACACACTCCAGAACAGCACATAGAGCAGCCATGCTGTGAGCTCGGCCGCCTTTACATTCCGGTAGATTTTTCTATTGCTGCAAATCATTGCCTTTCAGTTACTGATATTACTGAACCTGGTATCGTTTCGGCCAAAAGTACAGTATGGCGGCAGCTGGCAGCAGTGGCTTGCGACGAATCAACTGAATTCGACGATGGATTGCAGAATAACGGGACGGGACTGTTTTAAACGTAAAAAGACTGCCGGGGACGGGCAGTCTTTTTCGTTCAAACACTAATTTCTTAACTACAATAACCTAACAATTTGTTACCTGATCTTAGTTACGTAAGTTTCTTCTACGAGATTCTGTTTCCTGTTAATCGTGTATACTTCAGCTTTAGGACTCTTCTTGCTTCTTACTTCGATGGTAACAATATTATCTCCGATCTCCTGAGTAGTGAGAAGGAATTTCTTTGAAATAACAGTGCCTTTGATTTTGTCGGCATAGAGCAGGTTGCCATCGCTGTCGCGCAGTGTGATGGTGAACTCATCAGCTTCAGAGGTAGTGAGATTCAGCTGAAAGATAGGCTGGTTCTCATAATCACCGATATGTTTCAGCTCGATGCTGTTGGTGCTTTCGTTTTTGGGAGCCTTTTCTTTTTCTCCGTTTGCGAATGCAGAGGTAGAGAAAGAAAGGGTAAGGATAACCAATAAGGCTACAATAGACATGGAGGTTTTAGCAACATTTTTCATGTTAATATATTTTTAAGTTTACAGTTCGTAATAGTGAATCGCTTCTATGGAGGCAATCGGAAACTCAGTCGGCCTGAAACGCAGCACCTTGCTGCTTTTTGTAGCTACACCGTTGGGCCGGGTGGTTATTTTGATAATGCAAACATACACCCGCAAAACCCAGGGCACAAACCAAAAAAACGCATATTTCAGGATGGTAAACCCTTACCCGGAAAATGTAAAGGGCCGTCTGGCAAGGGTTTGGGGCCAAATACCGTATGATCCCCAACGGAAAAAAAGGGTCTGAAAATCAGAAAAAAACCGGGTATCTTTGCGAAAATTTTTAGAAAACAATGAGCAATACAACGGTTACAGCCGATCAACTCACCGCCAGCATCATCGGCAGCATTAAAAAAGCACAGGAAGAAAAACTTTTCTTTGAAGAGGTCTATTCCAATACGGCTGCCCCTGTTGGTAAAAATGAGTTCTTATTCTTTATCAAGCCTGAGATCACTTTAGCCAGCGATAGCATCAACATTGAAGCAGTTCTGGAACTGGTGCGCGAAAGGATCAGTCATTTCGGTCTTACCATCCACAATGTAAAAGTACTTTCTGCCAAATACCTGGAGCAATACAATATCATTGCCCAACACTATGGTGTAATCAACAAGATCTCTTCTGATGCTAAGAACAGCCTCTCTGAAGCAGCAGTGGAGAAATTCAGCAGCCTCTACGGAAAGTCTGTAAATGATGTGAAACTGCTCGGTGGTGTTGAATTCCTCGATCAGTATCCTCAGTTCAACGCTTATTCTCTCGACTTCCTCTGGCAGAACAAAGAGAACAAGAAACTCGCAGGTGGTACTTATGCAGAAGATATCAAAATCGACAGCGAAGTAGTATATGTGATCAATGGTTTCCACCCACGTCAGCTGAAACATTTCACTGAGAAGGGAAGAAGCATCGTTGTAATGACACTCAGCGGCGATCTCAACTGGAGCGATGCCCGCAACAACTTCATCGGAACTACCAACCCAACTACTGCCAATAAAGGAAGCCTCCGTCGCGAATTCCTCGACAATCAGGCTGCACTTGGTCTGGCAGAAGTATCTCAGGGTGTAAACGGTGTTCACCTTTCTGCAGGTCCTGTAGAAGCACTGGTTGAACTGCGCCGCTACAACTCCGATTTCGCTGACAACAGCAAAATCAAAGCCTTCACTGATTTCAGCTTCGGTAAACAACTGAAAGCTAACTTCACCGACGAGCAGATCGAAAAGATCGTGAACAATGCCAACGTTACTGTTGATGGCAAAACCATTTCAGTATTCGATCTTACAGAAGAGAAAGATGCTACAGAAGCAATCGAGCTGCTGAAAGCAAATCTGAAATAAGATAACGGACATAAATAGTTGTGGACCGCTCCCGAAAGGGGCGGTTTTTTTTGTGCCTGAGCTTCCGCGCAATCGGCCTCGAAATAGCGATTGGATGGGCTTTTGAGGGAAGTACGGAACCATCGTCCGTTCAGTGGCAGGCAGTTCTGTCGAAAAATGCTGGCCGTTTCGATATCTGGCAGTAAATTGGGAAGAACAACTCAGGCAGTGAACAGAACAGACTACGATGCAATAGTGGTGGGCGCTGGCCCCAACGGACTGGCCGCAGCAATACGTCTGCAGCAGGCCGGGAAATCTGTATTGCTGCTCGAAGGCAAACCTACTATCGGCGGCGGCATGCGCACTATGGAATGCACATTGCCGGGATTTCATCACGATATCTGTTCGGCCATTCATCCGCTCGCGGCAGGCTCGCCGTTTTTCTCCAAACTGCCGCTGCATCAGTTCGGACTGGAATTTCTGTATCCATCTGTTGCGGCTGCCCATCCTTTTAATGATGGAACTGCTGCCATGCTCAGTCCTTCTTTGGAACAGACTGCTGCCGCACTGGGAAAAGACGAACAGGCTTACCTGCAACTCATCAGACCCGTAGTGAACAACTGGCCGTCTATTGCTGCCGATGTGCTGGGGCCGCTGAGTTTTCCGAAGTATCCGCTGAAGATGGCCTCCTTCGGGCTGAAGGCTTTACAATCCGCCACATCATTGGCTCATCGCTTTCAAACCCGCGATGCGCGCGGGTTATGGGCCGGAATGGCCGCACACAGTATGCAGCCGCTCAGCAATGCAACCACATCCGCAATCGCATTGGTGCTGATGGCAGCCGGACATCTGAAAGGATGGCCAGTACCTAAAGGCGGATCGCAATCCATCGCCAATGCCCTGGGTGCATACTTCGAATCATTGGGTGGAACCATCCAGACAAATACATACATCAGTTCGCTTTCGCAATTGCCATCATCGAAAGCCGTGCTCTTCGATATAACACCGAAACAGTTGCTGACGATCGCCGGCCATCGTTTTTCATCTTTATACAAATGGCAGCTGGAGCGTTATCGTTACGGCATGGGCGTTTTCAAAGTAGACTGGGCATTGGATGCGCCGATTCCTTTTGCTGCGGATGTATGCCGTAAAGCAGGCACCGTGCATATCGGTAATACGCTCGAAGAGATTGTGCGGAGCGAACAGCAAACGATGGATGGCATACATCCCGAACATCCTTTTGTGCTGCTGGCACAGCAAAGCATCATCGACAACACCCGCGCGCCCGAAGGCAAGCATACCGGATGGGCTTACTGCCATGTGCCATCAGGCTCACGGAAAGACATGACCGAAATAATCGAAAAACAGGTGGAAAGATTTGCTCCCGGATTCCGCGAACGCATCCTTGCACGCCATGTGATGGATACGGAGGCCATGGAAGCATACAATCCCAACTATATCGGTGGAGACATCAACGGAGGCATACTTGATATCCGTCAAATTTTCACCAGACCCGCGCTGCGCTTCTCTCCCTACAGAACTTCTGCCAAAGGCATCTACATCTGCTCATCGTCCACCCCGCCCGGAGGCGGTGTACATGGAATGTGTGGTCTGCACGCCGCTCAGCGGGCATTGAAAGATGTGTTAACTTAGCACCAAATTAATTCTATGAAACTTGTATGGTGTTTACTGCTTATGTGTTGCAGTATGCAGGTAATTGCACAGGAAGACGATAACACGTATCCCGATTACAGAAAGAAAACCGAAGGGTATACAAGAATGGCAGAGAAAGACCTCAAAGGTGAGGTGGCTTCTTTTGCACTGGCAGCGTTGGAAGACAGGCTGAACAAGAGCCCGCTCCCGGCCATCCCGCCGGTGGACTATGGCGCCAACTTCATCACTTTTGAAGGCAATGGCATTGCAGTAACCATCAGGTCTGGTCCGTTCGATGCAAGCAAACATAAGATGGGATTGTACGGTGAAAAGAAGCATGTGGTTCGTATCGATGGCAAACCCTTTTACGGCAGCTATGGCGCTACACCGCAATACTCCATCGCTTCGGTGGTAATGACAATTGGCAAAGACACCGTTCAGATCCCGAAGGAAGCCTACGGTGATCTGTACAGTCCGGTTTTCACTTACAACGACGAAAAAGGCACCACCCGAACATACAACGGTGTGTACCTTTCTCCCGATAAACGAACCATTTACGTGTACATGCTGAACAAGGAACTGATCGGCAGTTATGAAGTAACCTGGATCATTCAGGACAAGAAGTACCTGCGCAGAGTAGTTGATTCAGGGATTTTGAAATAACAGGAACAATAAACTCCTCCCTCTTTCCGTTAATACTATGGTTTTTCATAGGATATTGGATTATAAAAGAGGGTTGGATTTCTATCCTGACCCTTTTTATTTTTTATACCATGCAGAAACCGGTGTTAGTGATCAAGCTGGGAACAGCAGTGATCACAGATAGCAAGGGCGTGATCAGTCAGGCCATCATCAAAAAAGTAGCTGCGGAAATTGCGACTTTATCGAAGCGCTACAACGTAGTGCTGGTAAGCAGTGGCGCAGTTGGCAGCGGCAAATCGCTGATCAAGCAGTACAAGGGAACGCTTACAGAAAGAAAAGCGGCGGCCGCCATCGGCAATCCCATCCTCATTCGTCTTTATCAGAAATATTTTACCGCATACGATATTCCGGTAGCGCAGGCGCTTACCGAACGCGTGCATTTCAGCAGACGTGCACAGTTTCTCCAACTGAAAGAAACATTCGAAACCTTCTGGGCAAACAAGATCATTCCGATTGTGAATGAGAACGATCTCGTGAGCAATGTGGAGTTGAAGTTCTCCGATAACGATGAGCTTGCAACCCTTATTGCTATTGGCTTTGATGCGGAGGCTCTGATCATCTGCACTTCCGTGGGCGGATTTATGGATGATGAGAAAAAGATCATTCCACTCGTAACCAATATCGATACCCACATACTCGGATTTGTTACCACAGATAAGAGCAGCCTTGGTTTGGGTGGCATGACGTCCAAGCTGACTTTTACACGACTCGCCAATTCTCTCGGCATCAAAGTGATCATCACCGGGCTGAGAGGCAATGCGCCATTCGCATCAGCATTGGCCGGAGAACAAGGCACTACCTTTCTGCCACAAGAGAGCAATCTCAAAGCCCGCCAGAAATGGCTGGCCAGCGGCAGCATCACTTTCGGAAGCATTTCCGTTGACAGCGGCGCAGCCAAAGCTGTATTGCAAAGACGCAGCCTGCTCACAGTGGGCATTGCGCAGGTGCATGGGAAATTTACACAGGGTGAAGTGGTGCAGCTGAAAGATGATGAAGGCACCATCATCGGTGTTGCCAAAGTAAAACTGGGAGCAGCGAGTATCAAAGAAAACCTGAAAGTGAAGAATGTGATCGCTGCACATGCAGACGACATTGTTGTATTTTAGTACAAGCATTGAACTGAACAGTAATGAACACCATCTTACCACAGATAAAAAAAACCAGCAACGCCTCTGTATCGCTGAAACGCGCTACAGACAAGCAGTTGAAATCGGCGCTCACCGATATGGCAAAGGCGCTGGAAGCGAATGCAAAAGTGCTGATACGTGCGAATAAGAAAGATCTTGCAAAGCAATCTCCCGATAATCCGCGTAACGACAGACTGCTGCTGAATGAGCAGCGCATCAAAAATATCGCTGCCAGCATCCGCAATATCAGCAAGCTGCCCGATCCTTCGGGTAAAGTGCTGGAGAGCCGCAAACTCAGCAATGGTTTGCTGTTGGAGCGTGTGGCTGTGCCACTGGGAGTGGTAGGAGCCATCTATGAATCACGTCCAAATGTAACTTTCGATATCGCTGCGCTCTGTCTCAGGAGTCGCAATGCGTGTGTGCTCAAGGGCAGCAGCGAAGCAGACAATACCAATCGTGCAGCCGTAGCGCTGATCAGAAAAGTGTTGAAGGATAACCGGCTCGATCCTGATTGTGTAACGTTGCTTCCTTCAGAGAGAGAAGTAGTGAGTGAACTTTTCACAGCTACGAAATACGTGGATGTGCTGATTCCCCGCGGATCTGAATCCTTGATTCAGTTTGTGAGGAAGAACAGCCAGGTGCCTGTAATCGAGACTGGCGCTGGCGTTTGTCATGTGTATATCGAAAAAGAAGCCTCGATCAGCAAGGCATTGAATATTGCAGTGAATGCGAAAGTTTCGCGTCCATCGGTGTGTAATGCCGCAGATACAATTCTGGTGGATGCTGCAATTGCAGCTGACTTCTTCAAAAAATTACATCCAAGGCTGGCGGAGCATGGCGTTGAAATATTCGCAGAGCCTAAAGCCTACAAATTATTGCAGGGATATCCTTTTCTGCAAAAAGCCACAGCGGAAGATTTCGGAAGAGAGTTCCTCAGTTTGAAATGTGCAGTGAAAGTGGTACGCGATATCGATGAAGCATTGGAGCATATCCGCGAGCATTCAACACGCCATTCAGAAGCGATTGTGTCGGAGAACAAAAAGAACTGTGAAAGATTCTTGAATGAAGTGGATGCTGCAGCGGTGTATACGAATGCGTCTACAAGATTTACTGATGGAGAAGAGTTCGGACTTGGTGCAGAGATTGGTATCTCAACGCAGAAGCTGCATGCGCGCGGACCGTTTGCATTGGAGAAGCTGGTTACCGAAAAGTGGCTGGTGCGGGGCAATGGACAGGTGAGATAAATTGTACATCATTCGTCTTCATATTCCGGAGCCGGAGCTGGCGCTACCGGTTTCGGATTCAACGTGTAATAAAAGAACAATCTGAAAGTATGATTGCGATCGTACTGATACCCCGATGCGCGTTGCTGATACAGCATCATATACCCACAATCGAAGCTCCATCCGCGTCCCAGCGTTTGTCTGATTCCCGCAAATAATCTCAGCTGATCGAAAGTATTGTTCACAATCGGTTTACCGAATTGTACCAGCACCTCATTGGCCAAACATGCCTGCGGCAGATTCGGATTTTTGAATACAGGGTAGGTGAGACTGATGAGATAACGAAGCCTTGTGGAGAACCCTGTTTTGTTGGGAAGATCGTCGCCCACAACCGATTCCTTCCATCTGTGTTCATTCCTGAAACGATGCAGCAGTGCGAGTTTTCCAAGCTTTGTGCTGTAGGCTAATTGACCATAGAGCCGGTCTTCATTCACAAATACACGCTCGCCTTTCTTTGCAGATGCCAGCCACATATGCGCATACCCGGCAACAAAATTGAGTTGCTTGTTGAACCAGTATCCTGCTCCTGCGCGAACGAAATAAAAATTCGGATCTGCCATGAAATTGCTTCTTCTGATATGCAGATCACCTACCACTCCCCACTTCTCGTTGAGGCGAAAAGTAGAGTTTACAGAAAACCAGCTCTGCGATTGGTCGTTCACCTGTTTTTTAGGCGATTGACCAATCACAGAGCCGGTAATCAAACTGCAAAGAAAAACGAAAACAATCTTCATGTTCATAACAGAATTCCTGCCAGAATAAAACCTGCTGCAACGGATGTGGCAATGGCCACAATTCCCGGTCGCATGAAACTATGGTTGAGCAGGTATTTTCCGATATGTGTAGAACCGGTTGGGTCGAACTGAATCGCTGCTAACAGCGTTGGATAACCGGGGAGAAAGAAATCACCATTTGCTGCCGGGAACATCGCAATCAGGTGTGGCGGCACAATGCCCAGGCTCACGCCGAGCGGCATCAGTGCCTTGGTAGTGGCAGCCTGACTGAAAGCCAGCATCGAGAATATGAACAATGCAAAGGAGAACGTCCAGGGGAAGTCGCGCACCATCGATCCGAGAGCTGCTTCGATAGCCACCACGTGATTGTCCATGAATGTGGCAGACATCCACACCACACCAAATACGCTGAGCGTAGCCTGTGCAGCGGAACTGAAGAGGCTCGCTTTTGCAACCGATGCTGTACTGGTTTTGGTAAGCAGGATGATGAATGCGGATACGGTAAGCATGATGATCTCGATCATCGCTGCCATGCGGATCGATCCGTCGGCGCCTACTGCGAAATTGGGTACGAAGTTTTCCGTCTCCCTGAAATTCGGCAGCAGCTGCGGGAAAGATCCGAAAAGGATGATCAGCAATACGCCGATGCCGAAGAGTGCCACTGATAATTTGGCTCCGGGCTTCAATGGAGCCGTGGACTCTGAACTCTGATCGAGCCGCTTCACAAATTCGGGGTCTTTCATTCGCTCCTGAAACTCCGGATCTTTATCGAGATCCTTACCCATCTTCAATACACTGATAGTACCAACGATGGTGCCGATGATGGTGGCAGGGATACAGACTTTCAGGATATCGATGAGCTGAAACCCGCCATCACGCACAATTCCAAGCAGTGTGGCAGTAGCTGCTGAAACCGGACTTGCTGTAATGGCCAGGTGCGATGAGATCACCGAAATGCTCATTGCCCGTTCGGGTCTGATCCTTTTCTTGGTGGATACTTCCGCAATGATCGGCAGTATGGAATAATTGATATGCGCCGTTCCTGCAAACAGCGTGAAGAAGTAAGTAACCAACGGACCTAGGAATACGATATGTGATGGATTTTTCCGGAGGATAGTTTCTGCTAATCGTACAAGGTAGTCCATTCCTCCTGCGGCCTGTAATGTGGCAGCGGCGGACACTACGCTCAATATGATCAGCATCACTTCGATCGGCGGGTCGCCTGGCTTCATGTGAAATATCAGAATGAAGATGAGCATCCCCACCATTCCCATCACACCCAATCCGATCCCTTTCATTCGGGAACCGATGAGGATAGCAGCCAGCAGAATAGCAAATTGTATCCAAAGCATAGGCAGTGAGGTATTGGATTACTGATTGATGAATTTCGGATTGATGAGATTTTCGATGCTGTAGATCTCATCCCATTTTTTCTGTGTGATGAGTTTTCTTTCTTTCACTACGATATCATGAATGGATTTTCCGGTTTTGAGCGCTTCTTTGGCGATATCGGCAGATTTCTCATAACCCAGTATGGGGTTGAGTTGTGTAACTATTCCGATGCTGTGCATCACCATTTCTTTGGTACGTTCTTTATTGGCAGTGATGCCGTCCACACATTTCTCGCGAAGCATATCGCAGGCGCGTGTGAGGTATTTGAGTGATGTGAAGAGCGAGAAACCGATCACGGGTTCCATCACGTTGAGTTGCAGTTGTCCGGCTTCAGCAGCCATGGTTACTGTGAGATCTGCACCGATCACGTAGAAGCAGGTTTGGTTAACTGCTTCGGGGATCACGGGATTCACTTTTCCGGGCATGATGCTCGAACCTGGCTGCATGGGTGGAAGATTGATCTCCTGCAATCCGCAACGCGGGCCGCTGCTGAGCAGCCGGAGATCGTTGCAGATCTTGCTGAGCTTAACTGCACAACGTTTCATGGTGCCGCTGAGCTGAACATAAGCGCCGGTATCGTAAGTGGCTTCGATAAGATCTGCTGCGAGCTTCACGGGCACTTTGCTGGCTTTGGCGAGATGTTTTACGCATTTTTCTGCGTAGCCTTTTGGAGCGTTCACACCGGTTCCGATGGCAGTGGCTCCCATATTTATTTCGGTGATCAGTAGCTGCACTTCTTTCATGCGCTGCACATCTTCCCCGATGGTAGTGGCGAAGGCATTGAACTCCTGACCGAGCGTCATGGGAACGGCGTCCTGCAATTGGGTGCGGCCCATCTTCAGTACATCTTTGAATGATTTTCCTTTTTTGAGGAACGACTGCTGCAATCTTGTCAATGCTGCTGTAAAGTCGTTGATGATGAAGTACAGCGCTATGCGGAATGCAGTAGGATAGGCGTCGTTAGTGGATTGTGAGCAGTTTACGTGGTTGTTGGGATGGAGGTGTTCGTAATCGCCCTTGGCATAACCCATGTATTCGAGACCAATATTTGCGATCACTTCATTCGCATTCATATTGGTGCTGGTTCCGGCCCCACCCTGAATGAGATCGCTGATGAACTGGTCCACGTATTTTCCTGCGATCAGTTCATCGCAGGCGTACACGATGGCTTCTGTAATTTTTTTATCCAGCACACCGGAGTCTTTGTTGGCAAGGGCGGCTGCTTTCTTTACATAACCGAATGCTTTGATGAACAGGGGTTCATTGCTCAATGGAATGCCGGTAATATCGAAGTTCTCTTTGGCCCGCAGGGTCTGAACGCCGTAGTATGCGCTATTGGGTACTTGTTTTTCTCCAAGGAAATCGTGTTCCTTCCTGAAATTTTTGCTCATGAGAATATGTTTGAATGGATAAATGCAATAGAGTATCGTACTGCGGTACGGGCAGGGGAGTATTACTGATGATGACCTGAACTTTGTTTCGGAAAAATTGCAGAGCAGAGCGGGAGTTGCTTGTAACCGTTTGATATACCTGTTAATAAATGTAATCAATTATTTTGAATTGGGGTGGGGGTGCGAAACATATAATCCGGGCCGGATGCCGGTGTTTTACAGGAAAGAATCCGGAAAGCATTCAATGGCTGGCCCTATATTTGTAGTCAGGTAGCTACGCAACAAAACAAGTTCCTGTTTACCCAAAAATCAACATCATGGCCAAAACAACAACACGTAAGTTGTCCGCTGAACAACGCAACGAACTGCTCAAAACCCTTCAGGCGCGATTCGATAAAAACAAGAACCGGCATAAAGGAATTGAATGGGCAGACGTACTGAAAAAGCTCGAAGCGCATTCAGAAAAGCTCTGGTCGATCCACCAAATGGAAGCCACCGAAGGTGAGCCGGATGTGATAGGGTATGATAAGAAAACGGGGGAGTATATTTTCTGCGATTGTTCAGCTGAAACGCCCAAAGGACGACGGAGTATCTGTTATGATCACGAAGCATTGGAAGCGAGAAAGCAACATAAACCTGAAGACAGTGCGGTGAACATGGCTGATGAAATGGGCATTAAGATGCTCAACGAAGAAGAGTACCGTGCTTTGCAAAAACTGGGCAGCTTCGATACAAAAACTTCGAGTTGGATCGAAACTCCGGCAGCGATCAGAAAGCTGGGAGGTGCGCTTTTCTGCGACAAGCGATACGATCATGTTTTTCTGTATCACAATGGCGCGGATTCTTACTATGCATCGAGGTCTTTCAGAGGATTACTGAAAGTGTAGAGGCGCTGAAATAAACCAACAGTATTGCGGCTTGCCGCAATACCTGCATAAAGACCTGAATACTATGAGATGGGGATGGATGAAAGTCAATCCCCATTTGTATTTCAGCTGATCGGATGTGCTTACGGCATACACTCCCCAAGCTGCCCGAAAAAAAATATCAGCATTTTTCCCGACAATATTTTTCTGGTAAGCAAATGCTCCGTATCTTTAGTCTACAAAATTAGTAGACTATTATTTCAAGAGCGAAACGCTCTCTACATATGATGAAAATATTGCTGCTGGCCAGCAATTGTTGTTATGGGTATAATGCCTGCAGTTTCCACTGCGGGCATTCTTTTTTGTAATCGCACAGCCTTAAAAGTAACATCATTCAAACACGCACATTCAGCGACCTGCTGCAAAGGGTTATCCGGACACGGACCTTGAAATGTGTTGCGCAAAAGCCCGGAATAGCCCTGCAGCTTAATCCTCCATTCCCAAAGCCCATCGGAGACACAACGCTGCCCGGCACATTTCGCGGACTGTCCGGATAACCCTTTGCAGTAAACGACCTTCAACAAAAATCCGTCCTCAAATATTGCGTTCAACATCCCACAAAAAAAGAGCGCACCGCATGCGGTACGCCCCTTATAGTTGATGGATTAGCAAATCCTATCCCTGCTGAATATTCCTGTCTATGTTCGCTTCTTCCTCTCTTTTCTGCTGTAACTTCTTCAAATTCTTTCCGAATGATAATTTAGTGATCAGTACAAACAGCACCGGCACCACAAAGATGGCCAGCGTGGTTGCGGCAAGCATACCTCCGAATACGGTCCAGCCGATTGTCTTACGTGCCTCGGAACCCGCACCAGATGAGAATGCCAGCGGCAGTACGCCGAGAATGAACGCCAGTGAGGTCATGATGATCGGACGCAAACGAAGCTGCACCGCCTGCAATGTCGCGTGCAGAATATCCATACCGCGATCCACCCGTTCTTTCGCAAACTCTACAATCAATATCGCGTTCTTCGCCGACAGACCAATCAAAGTGATCAGACCGATCTGTGCATACACGTTATTGCTCAGGTTGGGTAAGAAGGTAAGTGTGAGGATCGATCCGAATGCCCCGATCGGTACTGCAAACAATACTGAGAACGGAATACTCCAGCTCTCATACAATGCAGCCAGGAAGAGGAATACGAATATGATCGATACCATGAAGATGGTGACCGTGCTGCTTCCGGCTTTGATCTCCTCACGGCTCAGACCGGAGAAATCATACCCATAACCTGCAGGCAGTGTCTGTGCAGCCACTTCCTGCAGCGCCTTGATAGCCTGACCGGAACTGAATCCTGGCTTGGGCGATCCGTTGATCTCGATCGAACGATAGATATTGTAATGCGAAATCACAGCGGGCGCTTCCACCACCTGCGAAGTGATGAGCGAGCTCAGCGGCACCATATTGCCCTGATTGTTTCGCACAAAATAACTGCCGAGGTTTTCGAGTGTTGATCGGAAGCTGCTGTCGGCCTGCGCCATCACACGGAAGTTTCTTCCGTAAATGTTGAAGTCGTTCACATACGAGCTACCGAGCAAGGTACTCATAGTGCTGTACACATCGTTCACTGCCACGCCCAGCTTCTTGGCTTTCTCACGATCTACATTCACTTTGTAGCTCGGCGTTCTGGTATTGAAGAAGGTGTAAGCCATGGCTATTTCCGGGCGCTGGTTCACAGCTCCGAGGAATTTTCTGGCCACCGCTTCAAACTGCTGAATATTATCGGTACTGGTGGTCTGTTGCAATTCAAACGTAAAACCGGCTGTCTGCCCAAGGCCCGGAATGGCCGGTGGCGCGATAGCGAGGATCCTCGCCTCTTTCAGATCAGCCATGCCTCCCATGATCTGTCCGATCACACCGGTTACGTGGTCTTTTTTGTCTTTACGCTGCTCCCAATCTTTCAGTGATACGAACACGGTACCCATGTTCGATTTGTTGGAGAAGCTGATGGCGTTCAATCCGGCTACACCACCCACGCCTTTTACAGCGGGCATCTTCAGGAGGCGGGCCATAATGGTGTCGAGCATGGCCACACTTCGTGTAGTGGAAGTTGCTTCGGGCATTTCGTAGGTTACGAAAAGTCTTCCTTCATCTTCCGTAGGAATAAATCCTGATGGTTTTTTCTGGAAGAGGAAGAAGAGTCCCACAAACAAACATACCAGCATCACCAGTACGTATGGAGTGCCTTTGATCCATTTGCCTACACCGCGTGTGTATTTGGTGCTCACGCGATCGAACCACCTGTTGAAGGCTGCGAAGAATTTTTCGAGCCAGTTCTTTTTATCGTTCTCTCCTTTGGAGTGTTTGAGCAGCAGGATACACAGGGCCGGTGTGAGCGATAACGCCACAAAGGCCGAGAGCAGCACCGATATCGCAATAGTGATGGCGAACTGCTGATACAATCGCCCTACGATACCCGGTACAAAACCTACCGGAACGAATACCGCGGCAAGGATCAGTGCGATGGCCACTACCGGCGCGGAGATATCCTTCATCGCGGCCATGGTTGCCTCTTTCGGCGATAGTCCTTCGTGATCGATATAGTGCTGCACCGCTTCCACCACAACGATGGCATCATCCACCACAATACCGATGGCGAGTACGAAGCCGAAGAGTGTAAGTGTATTGATGGTGAAATCGAGTGGTATGAAGAAGATGAATGTACCGATTATCGAAACCGGGATCGCCAGTATCGGAATGATGGTAGCGCGCCAGTTCTGAAGGAAGATGAATACCACCAGCGTTACCAGCAGCAAGGCTTCCACCAATGTATGGATCACCTCATTTATAGATACCTTCACCACAGAAACCGTTTCGAACGGAGAGGTATAATCGACGTCTTTAGGGAATGATTCTTTCAGTTTGTCCAGCGCTTTGATAATGCCTTCGTAGGTATCGAGGGCATTGGCGCCGGGAGCCTGATACACCAGCATGAAAGCGGCGCGTTTGCCGTTCACGTAGGCGTTGAAGCCATAGTTGAATTTCGCCAGTTCAACACGGGCGATATCTTTCAGGTATACGATAGAACCCTGTGCAGGATTGCTTCTTACGATGATATTTTCAAAGTCGCCCACACGGTTGAGGCGGCTGTTGGTGAGCACGCTGTATTCGAATGTCTGCGTTTTAGGCTGAGGATTACCACCGATGGTACCACCTGCCACCTGCAGGTTCTGTTCAGCGAGTGCGGCCATTACTTCGTTGGGCGTGAGTTTCAGGTTGGCGAGCTTATCGGGATTGAGCCAGATACGCATGGAGAAATCATCTCCTAATGAAGTGATATCACCCACCCCTTTCACACGAAGGAGGGCATCTTTAACGTAGATATTGGCGTAGTTGCCCAGGAAGGTAGCATCGTGTGTACCATTGGGTGAGTACAGCGCCATTACCATCATAATGCTGGGGTTACGTTTTCTCACCACTACACCCAGTCTCTTCACCACATCGGGGAGGGTAGGTTCGGCAACACTCACACGGTTCTGTACGTCGAGGGCTGCGATGTCGATATTGGTGCCGATATCGAAAGTAACGTTCACGCTCGATTGTCCGGCGCTGGTGCTGTTACTGGAAATATAGCTCATGCCGGGTGTACCGTTGATCTGCGTTTCGATGGCCGTGGTAGTGGTCTGCTCGATGGTTTCGGCATCCGACCCGGTGAAGTTGGCGCTAACGCTCACGGCCGGGGGCGTGATATCCGGGTACTGCGCAATCGGCAGGGTGGTGAGGGCTATCAACCCCACCAGCACTATCACTATCGAGATCACGATGGCAGTAACTGGCCGTTTTATAAAAGTATCCGCTATCATTGTTTTCTCATTTTTCCAGGATCATGGAAGCTTAGCTGTCGCATGATCCGCTTATCAATTACAATTCCTTATGGTTTCTTCTGACCGGTAGTGTCTGGCACTACTTTGATGGATGCTCCTTCGCGGAGGTTCTGAACACCCTGCACTACAATTACGTCGCCGGGTTTCAGTCCGCTCTTCACAATGAGGTTGGTGCCGATGGCCTGGCCGGTCTGCACTTTAACCTGACTTACCTTATCTCCATTCACTACGTATACGAAGAATTCACCGAGCTGTTCTGTGATAGCTTTATGCGGAATCACTACGGCATCGCTGTTGGTGCGGTTTACGCGGAGCGTGCCTGTCATTCCGGGTTTCAGCATGTCTTTCGGATTGGGGAATACCAGTCTCACTTTGATGGAACCTGTCTGCGGATCAACAGCGCGATCGATGAGGCTGATCTTTCCGTTGAAAGGATAGATGTCCTGCCCGAATGCGAGTCTGAATGTTGTGTCGCCCGCTTTGCTGCCTTCCTGCTGCATTTTGGTGAACTGATAGATGCTGCTTTGATCAACCGGAAAGTCAACAGCAATGGGATCGTTGGAAGAAATGGTATTGAGGATGGTTTGTCCTGCATATACCGGCGTTCCTACTTTCACCAGTGAGATGCCGATGGTGCCGTTGAATGGCGCCAGCAGTGTGGTGTAACGCACATTGGTTTGCACTGCGCGTACATTGGCGCGGGCTGCTTCCACCTGCCTTTTGGCGGCTTCGAGCGCTGCATCTGCATTGTCTACCTGTTGCTTGGCAATGGCGTCGTATTTGTCCAGCTCATGAAAGCGGTTGGCATCTTTCTGTGCTTTCACAAGATTGGCTTCCTGTACGGCAACATTGGCCTGCGCCTGCTGATAAGTTGCCTCATATGCCTGCTGGTCGATGCTGTAGAGTTTTTGTCCTTTTGAAACGCGCTGGCCATCTTTGAAGAATATGCCTGTTATGTATCCATTCACCTGCGGACGGATCTCCGTCTGCTCCAGTGCATTGATAGTGGCAGGATAAAGATCGTTGTAGCTGGCGCTGGTAGCTTCTACCTGGAATGTAGTTACGTTCACAGCCTGGGGCCCTTGTGGCATTCCTCCGGGTTGCTGCTGTTTATTGCCGCCACAGGCAGCAATGATTACCAGACAACTGATTCCTACGTATTGCTGAATTTGTCGGATCAACATATAGAAAGTGTGTGTTTGTGTTTGAATGAATTTTCGTCTCGTCTTAGTAATTGAGCTGTCCCAATGCTTTTTGTACATCTATCTTGGCCGACAGCAACTGGTATAATGCATTGTAATAATTGATGCGTGCCGACCGGAGATCTGTTTCTGCAGTGATCACTTCCAGATAGGTTTTCACACCGGAGCGATACTGGAGATTGATCACATCATATACTTCCTGCGCCAGGCCCAGGTTCTCTTTCAGCGCCAGATAGCTGGCGAGATTGCTTTTATATGCTGCAAGCGATTGCGAGTACTCTGCATTGATATTGTTCTTCAGGCTCAGCATATCCCATTCGATCTGCTGCATCTGAAATTCAGCGGCACGGATATTCTGAATTCTCTTTCCTCCCTGAAAAATCGGAACGGTTACAGAGAGCGCTGCAAATGCATTGGGATAGTTCTTGTTGTAGAGCTTGCTGAATTCATCGTTCTGGAAATTGAAATTGTAAGCGCCATTGGCAGCTACGTTAGGGATGAAACTCCATTTGTTGTATTTCAGGTTTGCCTGTTGCAGTTTGTACTGCGTTTCGAGCAACTGGTATTCGATACGGCCTCCGTAGTTGGCAGCCTGCAGGGTATCGAGCACAACTTCACTTTCCATCTGAAGGGTATCGTACTTGATGTTCAGCGTTTCGTTCACAGGATATCCCATCAACGCTTTCAGGTATTCGATCTTGGCCTTCAGCAATTCGTTATTTGTCTGGAAAAGCGCTTTGGTATTGTTGAGTGCGATAGTGGCGCGCTTGTAATCTGTTTTATCGGTTACGCCTGCCTGATAGCCATGGAAGGCATCTTTGAGGCTGCGCTCCAGTCGCGTGATGTCTTCGCCCGTTACCTTAATT
Source organism: Pseudoflavitalea sp. G-6-1-2 (assembly GCF_012927185.1). Taxonomy (GTDB): domain Bacteria; phylum Bacteroidota; class Bacteroidia; order Chitinophagales; family Chitinophagaceae; genus Pseudobacter. The sequence continues at coordinate 62,139 of NZ_JABBGB010000004.1, read as the reverse complement.
TGTTGTTTGGTGGCGAGTACATCGTAGAACGCTTTTGAAACATTGGCAGCCACCTCTATTTTGCTGGCGCCGGTATTCTGTTTCGCAAACTTTCTTACATCACCTGCAGTCTGGCTGGCCAGCAACGCATCTCTGTTGAAGAGGTTCTGCGTAGCAGTGAACTGAAGGTTGGAAGTATTGTCCACACCCAGTTTCACAGGATTGCCGCCGATCACTGCAGTTTGCACTTTGAAGTTGTGCTGCAGGTTGTAAGCGAAATTCAATTGAGGATACCAGTCGGCCAGTTTGCTTTTTATGGTTGTTTCAGTGATGCTCTCGTTGAGGAGGGCTTTCTGAATGGCCGGTTGGTTTTTGATGGCATAACGGATCACATTATCGAGTGTAGCTTCTGCGAGAAGACTATCACCGGCAGGCCTCTGCGCCTGCAGCCATTGTGGTAAGATCAGAAAGGACAGAATGATAACTTTCCATTTGTGTTGAGCCATGGCATTCAACTTTGTCATAAAGCGCATTTATCTATTACGTGAACAAAGAAAGACATTCCTGTTCCAGTCATGCGGAGGGGGCAGCCGATGAGTGGATGATTCGCAAAGTAGCTTCAGAATGAGAAAGGGGTACGGCAAAGGTATTGAACGTCACTAGATTTTGTAATTTTTTTCTGGATCAGCGGCAGGGTCGCATTAGATTTAATCCCCTCTTAACCTGATCATCAACGTAAACAGCCTCCTAAACATGGAATCCGGAGGCATTGGTCAAACAGTTTTGGGTTTTTGCAACAGGCGGGATATTTTAGCGGACCGGTTATAACCCAATGCCGGCCAAACCTATTACTTTTGCAACATGCGCCTGATCGGATACCTCATAGCTATGCTGGTGATTGTGCTGGGATTTGTTCCCTGCTCAGACACGCATCGTCCGTCGAGGTCGCTAACAATCGTTCAGCAGCCCGATGAGCATGCTCACGAAGAGTACTGTTCGCCCTTCTGCCACTGCAGCTGCTGCGCCATCACCTCCATTTCGCACGAAGTGCCGGAGCTGATCATTCCCCCCACTACTCATACAGCGCATAACGCTACACCATATACGGATGAAGTGCTGGAAGTTTCCATTCCCGTATGGCAACCCCCGCAATTAGGCTGATCCAACATCCCTTTCTTTTATTGTAACACCATTGCCTGATCATGCACGTACCCCTGTGCTGATCATTATGGTATATTTTATTCTACCCGTTTTTACCTGAGGAATTATGCTAAACAGGATCATTCAATTTTCCATCAGCAATAAACTGATCGTTGCATTATTTACATTGATGCTGATAGGCTGGGGGGTATACTCTTTTACCCGCCTGCCTATCGACGCAGTGCCCGATATTACCAATAACCAGGTGCAGGTGATCACTGTATCACCCTCCAATGGAGCGGAGGACATCGAACGTTTTGTGACCTTCCCCGTTGAGCAGACAATGGCCACCGTACCCGGTATTGAAGAGATACGCTCATTCTCCCGTTTTGGATTGAGCGTAGTGACCATCGTTTTCAAAGAAGACATCGATATTTACTGGGCCCGCCAGCAGGTGAACGAGCGGCTCACCAGCGTAAACGATAAGATCCCATCCGGCATGGGCGCTCCCGAACTGGCCCCGCTCACTACCGGCCTCGGAGAGATTTTTCAATATGTGATCCATACCAAAAAAGGATACGAGCAAAAGTATTCCGCCATGGATCTCCGCACCATTCAGGACTGGATCGTCCGCCGTCAGATGCTCGGTGTGGAAGGCGTAGCCGATGTTGCCAGTTTCGGTGGTTACCTCAAACAATACGAAGTAGCGCTGAACCCCGAAAAGCTGCGCAGCATGAACATCAGCATCGCCGAAGTATTCGATGCACTCGCAAAGAACAACCAGAATACCGGCGGCGCCTATATCGATAAAAATCCCAATGCCTGGTTTGTAAGAAGTGTGGGCCTCATCGGCAGTATGGAAGACATCGGAAATATTGTGGTGAAGAACACATCCGGCAACGTACCCGTACTCATCCGCAACGTAGGAACCGTACAGATAGGCTCTGCCATCCGCTATGGCGCCATGACCCGCAACAACGAAGGTGAAGTTACCGGAGCGGTGGTGATGATGCTCAAAGGAGAAAACTCCTCCGCAGTTATCCGCCGCGTGAAAGAACGCATGGCGCAGATCGAAAAAACTTTACCCGAAGGCATCATCGTTGAACCTTTTCTCGACAGAACCAAACTGGTAGACAGCGCCATCAAAACCGTTAGCACCAACCTCATCGAAGGCGCGCTGATCGTGATTTTTGTACTGGTGATATTGCTCGGCAATCTTCGTGGCGGACTGATCGTAGCCTCCGTAATTCCATTGGCCATGCTCTTTGCCGTAAGCCTGATGAATCTCTTCGGAGTGAGCGGCAACCTGATGAGCCTCGGAGCGCTGGACTTCGGATTGATCGTAGACGGAGCGGTGATCATTGTGGAAGCAACCATCCATCAGCTGGGGCTAAGCCGCGCGAAGCGGCTCGATCAGCTGCAAATGGATGAGCAGGTAAGCAACGCCTCCCGCAAAATGATGAATGCCGCCGCATTCGGACAGATCATCATCCTCATAGTTTATTTCCCCATTCTCACACTCACGGGTATCGAAGGGAAGATGTTCCGTCCGATGGCGCAGACAGTTTCGTTTGCCATCATTGGCGCACTGATTCTTTCACTCACGTATGTTCCGATGATGAGTGCCTTATTCCTGAGCAAAAAGATCAGTCATAAGAAAACCATCTCCGATAGAATCATGTCGCTTGTGCAACGTGTGTACGAACCGATGCTTCGTGGCGCACTTCGTGCAAAAGCCATTACCATCAGTGCAGCAGTAGTGCTGCTGGTGGCCAGTGTGTGGCTCTTCAGCAGAATGGGATCTGAATTCATTCCTACACTCGGAGAAGGCGATTTCGCGGTGGAGACCAGAGTACTCACCGGAAGCAGTCTCTCCAAAACTGTAGATGCTGCCGGCAAATCTGCCGACGTGCTGCTGAAGAATTTCCCCGAAGTAAAACAGGTGGTAGGAAAGATCGGATCGAGCGAGATCCCTACAGACCCTATGCCTGTTGAGTTGTGCGACCTCATTGTTGTACTGAAAGACAGAAAGGAATGGGTCTCCGCCAATACGCGCGAAGAACTCGCAGCGAAAATGCAGGCAGAGCTCGAAAAAAACATACCCGGTGTTACCTATGGATTTCAGCAACCCATCCAGATGCGTTTCAACGAACTGATGTCTGGTGCAAGACAGGATGTGGTGGTGAAGATCTTCGGAGAAGATCTCGATCAGCTCGGAGACTATGCACGCCGTATCGGAAAGATCGCGGGCACCATCGATGGCGCAGTGGATGTGTATGTGGAGCAGGCTACTGGTCTTCCGCAGGTGATCGTAAAATTCAAGCGCGATAAAATTGCGCAGTTCGGTCTCGATATCGAAACGGTGAATCAGGTGATCCGCGCCGGATTTGCAGGTGATGCAGCCGGACAGGTTTTCGAGAACGAACGCCGTTTTGATCTGGTGGTCCGCCTCGATAAATCGAACCGTCAGACTGTCGAAGACCTGCGCACACTCTATGTTACAGCACCAAACGGAAATCAGATTCCGCTGGAGCAGCTGGCAGATGTGGAGATCAGGTCTGGTTCCAATCAGATACAGCGCGAAGATGCGCGCAGACGCATTATGGTAGGCTTCAACGTTCGTGGGAAAGATGTAGCCACCGTGGTTGCCGATATCAAAAAGAGAATTGAAAAAGAGATCAAATTCAGTCCGGGTTACTATGCAGCATATGGCGGTACGTTCGAGAATCTGCAGGAAGCGCGTCAGCGGCTGGCGATTGCCGTACCTGTAGCATTGCTGCTGATCTTATTCTTACTGTATTTCGCATTCGGATCATTGAAATACGGACTGCTGATCTTCACCGCCATTCCGCTCTCAGCGATCGGAGGCATTGTAGCATTATGGTTGCGCGATATGCCCTTCAGCATCTCTGCCGGTGTTGGGTTCATTGCCCTATTCGGTGTGGCAGTGTTGAATGGCATTGTACTGATCGCAGAATTTAACCGGTTAAAAAAAGAAGGTATGGATAACCTTACGAAGATAGTGATAACGGGTACGCGCATACGCTTGCGCCCGGTAATAATGACGGCTACCGTAGCCTCGCTGGGCTTCATTCCCATGGCATTGTCCGGAGGCAGCGGAGCAGAAGTACAGCGGCCACTGGCAACCGTAGTGATCGGCGGGCTTGTAACAGCTACGCTGCTTACACTGCTTGTGCTTCCATGCCTCTACATGATATTTGAAAAGATCGGAGGCGGAGGTAAAAAACTGGCCACTGCAACAACAGTGATTGCATTGCTGGTGTTTGGTCCGGCCATGAGCGCGCATGCGCAGTCTGCCAATCCCATCACTTTGCAGCAGGCAGTGGATATGGCTGTGAAGCAGCATCCCGGGATGCAGTCTTCCAAACTGATGATAGAGCGGGAACGTGTGCTTCGCGGCACATCCACCGAACTCGGAAAAACCAATATCAGCGGGCAATACGGGCAAGCCAACACCGTGAAATGGGACAATCATTTTTCGTTGACGCAGGAGATTCCCAATCCCGGTCTCTACAGCAAACAAAAACAGCTGGCCGATGCAAAGATCAAAAGCAGCGAACTCAATCTCGCAGTAACCAAACAGGAACTGGTGATGCAGGTGAAAGCTGCCTGGTATCAGCTCGCCTGGCTGCAATCGGTGAAGTACCTGCTGCAACGTCAGGATACACTGTTCCGCAATTTCCTCAAAGCAGCGGAGCTGCGGTACAAAACCGGCGAAACGCGCATGCTGGAGCAATCCACCGCGCAGACACGCCTGAACGAAAACAGCAACCAGATACAGCGCAATGAAGCAGATATTCAGATTGCACAGACCAACCTGCAAAGACTGCTCAATACATCGGAAGCAGTAACAGTTGCAGCCGAAGGCATTCAGAAAATCGATGGAGTTGCAGCACCTGCGGCATCGTTGCCGGCCGATCATCCGCTCACTGCTTTTCTTCAGCAGGAGATCAAAGTAAATGAGCAACTGGTTCGGGTGGAGAAAGCAAAGGCGGGTCCTGATTTTTCCATCGGATATTTCAATCAATCGATCTACGGATTTCAGAATGTGGGCGACGGAGAAAAATTCTATGATCGCAATAAACGCTTTCAGGGAGTAACAGCTTCGGTAGCATTTCCGCTTTTCAACAAACCATTCTCCAGCAGAATCAAGGCAGCGAAAGTAGATCAGCAGATAGCAGAGAGCAATCTCGAACTGGCCCGCAACAATCTCAATGGTCAGTATCGCGAAGCGGTGCAGCAGTACGAAAAAGAAAAGAAGAACCTGTTATACTACGAGAGCAGCGCTCTGCCAAATGTTGAACTGATGCTGAAGCAGGCACAGCGTGCTTTTCAGGCCGGGGAGATCAGCTATGTCGAATACCTGCAGGCCTTGCAGACCGGCAGTGAGATCAGAATGAATTATCTGCAGGCTATCCGTGATATGAATCTTTCTGTTGTAACCCTCGAATACTTCCAACCCACTAAATAATCTGAGTAATGACCATCAATAATAATATCATCAATCTATTCAAAGCAGGTGCATTTGCAGCAGCGCTCTTCTCTATGGAAGCCTGTGGCGACAGCAACAGCAAGGCTGTAGAAAAAGAGGCAGGAGCCAAAGAAGCAGGGCAGGAAGGCCATCACGAAGAAGGAAAAGGAGAAGTAGAACTCACGCCCGATCAGGCGCGGAGCATCGGCGTTGAAACCGGGAACGTGAGCGTGCGCACACTCAGCGGAACCATCAAAGTAAATGGTACACTCGATGTGCCGCCGCAACAGATGCTCAGCGTTAGCGCACCCATGGGTGGTTTTCTCCGCTCTTCAGAAATGCTGCAGGGAAAATATGTGAGGAAGGGAGAACTGATTGCCACACTCGAAGACCCTGCATATCTTCAATTGCAACAGGACTATCTCGAAAGCGCCAGTCAGCTCGATTTCCTCAAAGCCGAATTCGAAAGACAGGAGGAGTTGCTGAAAGAAAACATCAACGCAAAAAAAACATTCGAACAGGCGAAAGCGAATTATCGTTCCATGCAGGCGAAGCTGGCCGGACTGAAAGCCAAACTGCAACTGGCCAAAATAGATATGAGCAGATTGTCGAAAGGAGAGATCCAGCCTACCATCAATATCCATGCTCCCATTTCGGGATATGTAACCGAAGTAAACGTAAACCTCGGCAAATACGTAAATCCTACAGACGTGATGTTCGAGATAGTGGATACCGAGCACCTGCATGCGGAGCTCACCGTTTTTGAGAAGGATGTACCCAAGCTGAAAATCGGGCAGAAAGTGCGTTTCATACTCGCCAACGAACTGAAAGAACGAATGGCAACTGTATATCTCATCGGACGCGAGATCAGTGCAGACCGTACCGTTCGCATTCATTGCCATCTCGATAAAGAAGACCGTGAGTTGCTGCCCGGCATGTACCTCACAGCTTTCGTAGAAACTAAAAATGAGCAACTGCCTTCTGTTCCTGAAACAGCAGTGGTGAACTATGAAGGAAAGAACTATATCTTTATCAAAGAAGAAGAGGCCGGGCATGATGATCCCAAAAAAGAAGCCGGCGCACCCCATCTCCACTACAAAGCCGTAGAAGTACAAACAGGCGTTTCCGAACTTGGATATGTGGCTATTCAATTGCCACAGGGTTTCGATGTGAAGGCTACGCCGATAGTGTTCAAGGGAGCTTATGACCTGCTGAGCAAATGGAAGAACAGCGGGGAAGAAGGCCACGATCATTAACGTACCTAAAAACAATTCCCATGAGTGAACAAAATAAACAATTGGGCAGTCAGCCTGCAAAGACATCCAATGCAGGAGATAACGGTAACGATCAATCGAATAATACTTCTCACAGTGATCATGACCATAGCGGTCATGATCACTCAAAAGGAAACGCACATGATCATTCGGGTAAAACCAGCCACGATCATGGAGGCCATGATGTAAGCAACGATTCAGCCAAAACCGGCGGACATGGACATTCGCAGGGTGATGGCGGTCACGAACACGGAGGCATCTTCGGCAAGCGAAGCGATCTCATCTTCTCCCTCACTGCCGGTGCACTCTTAGGCATCGGCTACCTGCTCGAAAAATCCGGAGCAGGGCCAGCATGGTTGCCCACTGCCTGTTTCATCGGCACTTATTTCTTCGGCGGATATTACACATTGATGGAAGCCATCGGAAGCATTAGAAAAGGACAATTCGAAGTAGACTTTCTGATGCTGGTAGCCGCTGTGGGAGCGGCTTCACTGGGCAAGTGGCCGGAAGGCGCATTGCTGCTTTTCCTCTTCAGCCTGGGCCATGCGCTCGAAGCACTGAGTATGGACAAAGCCCGTAAATCCATCGAAGCACTTGCAGGGCTTGCACCCACTACTGCCACCATCCGCAAAGACGGAGTGGTGAAAGAAGTTCCTGTTGCGTCGTTAAGGGCAGGTGATATTGTGATCATTCGCCCGAACAGCAAAATACCCGCAGACGGATTGGTGATGTCGGGAACAAGCGCTGTGAATCAGGCACCGATCACCGGAGAAAGCATCCCTGTTGATAAATCTCCACTGCCGGTTGAAATGAAAGTAACAGACGAGAAAAAGATCGATGCACAATACAAAGTTTTTGCCGGCACCATCAACGGAACAGGATCTCTGGAGATCCGCGTAACCAAAGAAGCCAAAGATTCCACACTCGCGCGCGTGATGCAGATGGTGCGCGAAGCGGAGCAACAGCAATCGCCCACACAACAATTCACTAAAAAAATAGAAAGATATTATGTGCCCGCCGTGCTGATACTGGTAGTGGCGCTGATGTTTGCTTTTCTGGTGATCGATGAAACATTCAGCCAGAGTTTCTATCGTGCAATGTCGGTGCTGGTGGCGGCGAGCCCCTGTGCGCTGGCCATCTCCACGCCCAGTGCAGTGCTGAGTGGCGTAGCCCGTGCAGCAAGGCAAGGCGTGCTGGTAAAAGGTGGTCGCCCACTCGAAGAGCTCGGAATGCTCACTGCCCTCGCATTCGATAAAACCGGAACGCTTACAGAAGGCAGGCCGAAACTCAATGCTGTTGTGGCACTCAACGGAACCGATGAAAAAGAATTGCTGCAAATGACAGTGGCGGTAGAGCGATTGAGCGATCACCCCATTGCATCCGCCATCGTAAACGGAGGACTGGAGAAACTGGGAAACATCGATGTGCCCGAAGCATCCGGACTCAAAGCCGTTGCCGGAAAAGGCATCGAAGCAAGCTGGCAGGGAGAGCAGATCCTGATCGGCAACGATGAGCTGTTCAGAAGCATCAATTCATCCTTACCGGAAAATATTCAGCAGCAGGTAGTAGCGTTGCAGGAAGCAGGCAATACCACCATGATCGTACGTAAAGGCGATCAGTTTGCAGGTATTCTTGGTGTGATGGATGTTCCGCGCGAAGAAGCCATCGAAGTGATAAAACAACTCAGAGAAACAGGCATACGCAAAATGGTGATGCTTACTGGCGATAACCAGCGTGTGGCAAATGCTGTAGCTGCAAAAGTGGGCATCGATACAGCGATGGGCGATCTGCTTCCCGAAGAGAAAGTAGCAGCGATAGAACAGATCCGCAAAGAAGAAAACAAACTGGCCATGGTAGGCGATGGCGTGAATGACGCGCCTGCGATGGCGCGCAGCACTGTAGGCATTGCGATGGGAGCGGCAGGAAGTGATGTTGCGCTCGAAGCGGCCGATATTGCGCTGATGGCCGATAATCTGGCGAACCTTCCTTTTGCAATCGGGCTGAGCCGCGCGTCGAAAAGGATCATCCGGCAGAACCTCTGGTTCAGTCTGGGAATGGTGGCTGTGCTGGTGCCGCTGGCCATCACCGGAATTGCCAATATTGGTCCGGCAGTTGCCGTTCACGAAGGCAGCACTTTACTGGTAGTGATGAATGCGCTAAGGTTGCTTGGCTACAGACAATGATGTATTTTAGGATAATTGTTCACCAGCATCTTACTATCATGTACAGGAAATCGATTATCCTTTTATTCATTGTCACCATCTTTGTGAATGCAATCATGGCTCAATCCAAAGACGAAAAAGCAGTAGCCACTGCAGTAGAAACATTGCGGAAAGCAATGATCGATGCCGATCAGAAAACGCTCGAATCCATTACGGCAGAACAACTCAGTTATGGCCATTCCGGAGGAAATGTGGAAGACAAGAAAACGTTCATTTCCGCGCTAACCAGCGGCAAATCCGACTTTGTGACCATCGAGTTAACAGATCAGACCATTTCGGTATCGGGGGAAACAGCCATCGTTCGTCATAAACTCAATGCCACAACCAACGACAATGGCAAACCCGGAACTGTAGCATTGTCGATCATGACTGTTTGGCAAAAACAACGACATCATTGGGTGCTCCTGGCAAGGCAGGCAGTAAAACCGCCTCCGGCCAAAAGCTAACGGAGCCACACATACGCAAGTATTGCGATAAATTCATTTTAGGATAAACTAATGCCCGTTTCGTAATCCGAAACGGGCATTTTGCATAAAAACTATTCAGCGCAACCAGCATTTTATTCAGCAAAACCGACAGATATCAATTGTTATAGATTTCTAAATTCTTGACAAACGGCTGATGATGTTGTGGATAGCTGAATTCAAAAACTGATATTCGTGGCTGACCAACCAAAGTATAGCTGCATGTATCGTACCTTACTGTTTTTGATCTCCTGTTTAGTTGGAGCCACCCTTTACGCACAGAAGCCTGTGGGAACTGTGAAAGGAAAAGTGCTCGACAAACAAAACAAACTGGTGCTTCCCCTCGCAACAGCCACGCTGCTTAACAACAAAGATTCTTCAGTAATCGGCTTCACGGTCTCCGATAAGAACGGCGCCTTCGAAGTGAAGAATGTGGCAGCAGGCGGTTATCTGCTCTCTCTCAGTTTTACCGGATACAAAGAAATTTATCGTGAGCTCACCATTGCAGCAGAAAAACCTGTGGTTGATCTCGGTGATATTTTCATGGAAAACGATACGGCCATGCTGGCCAGCGTAGTGGTGCGTGTGCCGCCGATCACTGTAAAAGGAGATACCACGGAGTTCAGGGCCGGGGCCTTCAAAACAAAGGTGAATGCAACAGTGGAAGATCTGCTGAAACGCATACCGGGACTGGAAGTGGATCGTGATGGCAATATCAAATCGCAGGGAAAGGATGTACCCAAAATATATGTAGACGGAAAAGAATTCTTCGGCAATGATCCTAAGATGGCCACCCGCAATCTCACTGCCGATATGGTGGAAAGTGTGCAGCTTTATGAGGATATGAGCGATCAGGCAAAATTCAATAAGATAGATGATGGCAGCCGCAAGAAAACCATCAATATCAAATTGAAAAAAGACAGACGTAAAGGAGTATTCGGCCGTGCGTCGGCCGGCTTTGGCAACAACGATCTCTATGAAGGAACTCTTTTTGTGAATAGTTTCAACGATGCACAACGTATTTCGGTAGTCGGCAATATCAGCAATACCAACCGTTCGGGCTTTGGAGGAGGAATGGGCGGCGGAGGCAGCAAAACGAGAGGAATGGTAATGAGCGGCATGGGAATGGGCGGCGGCGGTGGCCGCGGTGGTGGTGGAGTGGGCAATACAGACACCTGGGGCGGTGGCATCAACTTCTCCAACGATTGGGGAAAGAAGCTCAGCTTCAATGCCAGCTACAATGTGAACAGTTCAAAATCAGTAACGCGCACCGGCAGTTATCGCCAGAGCTTTTTCGCAAAAGATTCTACCACGTTTGAGAATGCATCGTCTGTGTCGAATAACAGAAATGCCAATCACAATTTCAATATGCGGTTCGATTACAAGATCGATAGCCTTACAAGCATACAGTTCACGCCAATGGTGAGTTTCAGTGATGGAAGCAGTTCGGGCACAGACAGCTCTTTCACACGTACGCGCATGGATGGAAAGGAGTGGGCTTCCATTTCGAGGAACAGTCAGCGCAGCAACGATCAGCAGGGACTGAATCTCAACAGCAACCTGGCGATCCGCCGGCAGTTCCATAAAAAAGGAAGAACCCTGAGCGTAAACTGGAATAGTTCCATCAATAATTCAGATGGCAGCGGCAGCACAGAATCGCCCTATTATTTTTTCAGCAAAGATGGTGATACTACGCTCACCAATCAGCGTCAGAAAAACACCAGTGTGTCGAAAGGCTTCAACAATACTATCGGCGTTTCTTACACAGAACCACTGATGGAGAATATGTTGCTGGAATTGAATTACTCCTGGATGAACGATCGCAATACCAATGATGTGGATGTGATGGCATACAGCGCTATATCAGGCAAATACGACAGCGTCGATAAAGCGCAGACCAACTACTTCGAGAACAAGAACCAGCATAATCGATTCGGTGGTAACCTTCGTTATCAGTTGAAGAAAGGAGATGTTCAGATCGGAGGTATGGCACAGTTCTCCACTTTGAAGAATATGAGTTTCCGCGCGCTGAAGGGAAAAGATACCACCATGGTGCAGAAGTTTGTGAACCTCGCGCCGAATGCCAGTTTCAATTACCGGTTCACCAGAACATCCAATATGCGTATCGGATACAATGGCAATACCAGATCGCCTCAGATACTGGAGTTGCAGGATGTGCGGGATGTATCGAACCCGCTGTTCATGCGCGAGGGTAATCCCAATCTGAAACAGGAGTTCATGCATATGATGAGCATCAGCTACAACAAAACCAATCCTGATAATTTTCTCTATTACAGTGCAGATCTGAGCGGAGGATTTACCAGTAATAAGATCGTGAGCAATATCATTTTGCTCGACGGTGGCAAGCAGCTGACGCGCCCAGAAAACCTGAATGGTTCTTTCAATATAGCCCTTTCGGGTAATCTGGCGATGCCGCTGAAACGCACAACATCCGGCAAACCAAGCCCGCTGAACCTGCAGACCAACACACAACTGAATTATAACAGAGATGTGAGTTTGTACAATAGTCAGAAGAATTTCAACACTACCAAAAGCATAATGCAGGGCGTTACGCTCAATTACTGGGTGGAGAAGTTCAGTGTGGGCGTAACAGGAGCATTCACGTACAACGATGCTAGTCTGAACCTGCAGGCGCAGACCAATAACCGCTACTTCAATCAGAATTACAGTACCGATGTGAGTTACAATATCATCAGTGACCTGCGTATCGAAAGCAGTTTCGACTATTCGGTTTATTCGGGAAGAAGTGATGGGTTCAATCAGGCGATTCCATTATGGGATGCTTCGGCGGTGTGGACGATAGGCAAAAAGAAGAATGCCGAACTGCGATTCGGGATAGTGGATATTCTCAATAAGAACAGCAATGTAAACAGAAGCATCACTGAGCTGAGTATCGTGGATACCTATTCGCAGATCTTGCGTAGGTATTACATGGTAACATTTGCATATGGACTGAACCGGTTTGGTGGCAAGCGTACAAAATCGGCAACAGGTTCTTTCGGCGCTCCCGCGCGGATGAACATACATTCATAAAAAAAGTTCCCTGCAAGAATGCAGGGAACGTACTAATCAGTTTCTTAACTGACATTAAACCTTATCCTAATGAAAGCGGTATGGATCAGGGCTTCTCAGCGCCTGGTTTGGCATTTTTGCCGCTATTTTTTTTAGGTGCAGCATCGCCGGGTTGCTGATGAAAAGTGTAGGCGGCTGCTACCAGTAACGTAATATTTTCGTAGAGTAAAAAGAGACTGCTTCTTTCTTTCCCATCGTCGTAAATACTGTTGGTGCGGGATACGGCTGTAACCAGCCAGTCCCAGAGCATGCTTTGCACTTCGTGGTGGTGATAGCTCCGGCAGAAATCGGCAATCGCCTTCCAGGGGTCGGTTTTATGATCGTTTTTTCCGGGGTACTGCGATGGCTGCATATAATTAGTTTAATATTTAATGCGTATATTGATTTCCGTTATAGTATCTTTCCTAAGCAGGCGGCAGCTGCAACAATCGTTGTTGTAACCATTGAGATGCATCGGCTATTTCACTCAGGTAAATGAAAAGTTCAGCGCAGGCGATGGCGGTGATAGTTTTTTCAGTATTTGACACGGATCGGGTAAACTGATTGCAGGCCTGATACGTATTTATGTACAGGAATTGTTTTATTTCCTGTGGCTGATGGAAACTTTGCCGATGCTGCCAGAGAGATCCGAGGCTTTCTTCCGCTATCTGTTGAGCTATTGGGGCATCAGATATCAGCCTTTCTGCAAAAAAGCAGAGGGCAGGATAGAAGTGGAAGAAAAGTGTACCGAGTACTGATTGATCTCCCGCCCTGAGCCGTTTCAGCAACAAAGCAGGGTCCGGCAGAAACGGGTAACCCGTCCAGCGATGAACATGACTCATTGTGGGAACTTTTTAAGGTTAATTTTTCGGTTGACCACATGCGCTATACATGAAGCGGCAATTGAGTCATAAACACATTTCGGAAGAGGATGTGTTCTGAATACCAGAAGGTTCCGGGGATGGGTAGAACCGTGAATGCAGAACAAATATATAAATAAAAAATCACATCATGGTTATATATTACCGCAAATTTTTTTAAAAATTTACTCACCTTGAATTCGCTAAACGATCAAAGCCGTTCAATTAAGCCTATGAGAAAGAAAATCAAAAACAAGAAAGATTACACTAAACTGAAGCAGCAGTTTGGTGCACATCTTCAGAAGATCCGGATCGACAAGGGGCTTAGTTTGCGCGAAGTGGCGCAGAACTGTGACCTGGACGACAGTAATATTTCAAAGATGGAACATGGCCGTTTCAATGTTCAGATCTCAACGATCTACGAACTGGCCAAAGGCCTCAATCTCCATCCTGCAGACCTGCTCAAGTACGAGTTCGAGTAGCACTCAATCCCTTTCCCCCCTTCCGTAATAATTTATTGGTTCCGCTTCCGCCGGCTTAACTCATCTTCTTTACGAGGTTGCCCAGGGTTTTCAGTCCCTTGTCTACCTTGTCGCTCCATGGCTTGCCATAACCGATCCGCATGTAATGCGAATAGTTGGCATTATTGGAGAAGATGCTTCCCGGTGCGATGGATATCTGGTGCTTCATGGCTTCTACACAAAGCTCATAGGTATTGATATGTTTATTCAGTTCAATCCAAAGCACAAATCCTCCCTGCGGCCTGGAGATGCGCGTATCTTCCGGAAAATACTGCATGATGGCCTGCGTATAGCGCAGGCACTGGGTATGCAATGCCTTGCGGAGATTCTTCAGATGATATTCGTATCGCCCGATACTCAGAAAATGAGCCAGCGCCTGTTGCGTAACAGTTGCACAACTGATGCTGTGTATCATTTTTATGGTACTCACCCTGGCCATGTGTTTGCCCGGAATGATCCATCCTACGCGATATCCGGGAGCCAGTGATTTGGAAAGCGAACTGCAATACATCACTATGCCTTCGGTATCGAAATATTTGCAGGTGCGGGGACGCTGCCTGCCGAAATACATTTCGCCATAGATATCGTCCTCTATCAGCGGCACATTCTTTTGTGTGAGCAGCTGAACCAGTTTTCTTTTGCGATCGTCCGGCATGCAACTGCCCGAAGGATTGCTGAAGTTCGGTACCAGCAGGCAGGCTGCTACGGAATGCTTGCTGATGGCCTGTTCCAGCCCGTCGAGGTCGATGCCCGTTACAGGATCTGTTGGAATTTCGATGAGCTTCAATCCCAGGCTTTCGATCACCTGATAGATGCCAAAGTAAGAAGGACATTCCACTGCAACGGTATCGCCGGCTGTGGTTACAGCGCGCAACGCCATTACCACGGCTTCCATGCATCCGGAAGTGATGAGTACATCCTCCGGTTTTATTTTTCCTCCCCAGTTGAAACTGAGTTTCGCAATCTGCTTGCGCAGTTCGGGATTGCCTTGGGCATGTTCGTATTGAAGGCAGTGATGCTGGTCGGCACGCAATGCATGCATCACCGATTTGCTGAGCTTGGCGGCAGGAAGCAATTCAATGGAAGGAGAGGCGAGCGCAAAATTCATGATTTCGTGCGACGTCATGCGGGAGATCATTTCCATCACCATATCCTGATTGGTAACTTTTTCTATGGGAGTTGGCCCCGGATCGATCTGTTGGGGAAGATCGGCAAAACGCCTCGGATTGAAGCGCACATAGTAACCCGATTTAGGTCGCGATTCTATCAATCCTTTTCCTTCGAGATGGTAATAGGCCTGAAACGCAGTGCCCATGCTGATTCCATGCTCTTTGCTCAGCATGCGGACCGATGGGAGTTTGTCGCCGATGCGGAGAATATCGTCTCCAATCATTTTCTCTACACCTTCTGCAACCTGCAGATAAAGGTGGTCTTCGCCGGGGAATTTCAGTTTCATTGCAAATCTGATATAGTCAAATTTACAAAAATGGCAACTATTCGGAGGTGGAATTTAGTCACGGCGCAGCCATTCTGTTTGTCCGTCCGGATAACCGATCAGCGCACGGTGCGCCATTCCGAGGAACAATCCGGTTTCCGCCACACCCGTGATATTTTTCAGTTCCTGATGCACCTGCTGCGGGTTGATGATTTCCTGAAAAGGTATATCGATGATGTAATTGCCATGATCTGTTATGAAAGGAGTGCCATCCTTCTTCATCCTCAGTTCTACCGGCGTTTCAAAATGACGCATCATTATTTTCTCCACCTGTTTCCAGTTGTAGATCATCACTTCTACCGGCAATGGAAAAGCGCCGAGTTGTTTTACCAGTTTGCTGTTGTCGGCAATGATCACCAGCTCATCTGCGGCAATGGCTACGATCTTTTCCTGCAACAGTGCACCGCCTCCGCCTTTGATGAGATTGAGTTGTGGATCTATCTCATCAGCACCATCGATGGTGAGTTGGATCTTTGCTGCATCGTTGAGATCGATCAGCGGAATATTGTGCGCAGCTGCCAATGCGCTGGTAGCCCGAGATGTAGATACAGCACGGATTTCAAGCCCACTGCTGACTTTCTTCCCCAATGCTTTGATCAGCCATTCCACCGTACTGCCGGTACCGATTCCGATGGTCATTCCGGATTGCACCAGCTCTGCGGCCTGTGTGCCAACGAGCTCCTTTATTTCGGATGATGTATGCATACCTTAAAGTTACCCCTTATTCCATTATGAAGATATTAGTACCTTTCAACTCTTCTCCGATCAAAAAAGCTGAACGATGATGCATTTTCTGAGCACAGTGCGCATACGGGTGAAACGGAAATTTGACAGGATAAGTAACGAACGTCTGAAGCAGAACATACTTCAGGCAATTCCTTTCTGGATCGCCAGTCTGCTTACTGGTCTGGTTGCCGTACTCTACGCCACATTGTTTTCTTTCGCTGAAAAAGGAGCTATGCTGATGCTACATCATGCCCGATGGGCACTGTTCATTGGTACTCCGGTATGTTTTTTACTCAGTTGGTGGCTTGTAAAAAGATTTGCGCCTTTCGCGCGTGGAAGCGGTATTCCACAGGTGATCGCATCCATCGAACTGGCTACTCCCAAAGAAGAGTTCAAAATCAATAAACTGCTTAATCTGAAAGTGATCTGGGTGAAGATTACTTCGAGTCTTGTGATGGCATTGGGCGGAGGAGTTATCGGCAGGGAAGGACCAACCATTCAGATCGCAGGATCGATCTTCCGCACCATCAATCAGTGGCTGCCTGCATGGTGGCCGAAGATCTCGCGCAGAAATATGATCATGACGGGCGCCGCAGCCGGGCTGGCAGCGGCTTTCAATACGCCACTCGGCGGACTTGTTTTCACGGTTGAAGAACTTACCCGCACACATATCAGTTATTTCAGAACAGCGCTGTTCACAGGGGTAATTCTGGCGGGCCTTACAGCTCAGGCATTTCTTGGACCATATTTGTATTTGGGATATCCTGACGTAAGTCATTTGTCGGGTTGGATTTTTGCCGCAGTTTTGCTCACAGCATTGATCGCCGGCCTTGCAGGAAGTGGCATGTGCAGACTGATACTGATGATCATGGGCATCAGCTCCCGCTGGAAAAGCAATGGGAAAAGAATATTGTATGTAGTTGCATGCGCGATGCTGATTGCAACCATTGCATATTGCTGGGGCAGCCCAATGATCGGATCAGGAAAGGAAGTGATGACCGAAGTGCTGTTCACCAACGAAAAGCATGTTGCCTGGTATGTGCCGCTTGTGAGAATGCTGGGATCGGTGCTCACTTTCACTACCGGAGGAGCAGGAGGCGTTTTCGCTCCCGCGCTGAGTGCCGGCGCTACCATCGGATCTGTAGTGAGCGGGTGGCTGCACTGCACCCCTTCGAATGCCAATCTGCTGATACTGGCAGGCATGACGGCTTTTCTTACAGGTGTAACGCGAACGCCCTTCACATCGGCCATTCTGGTGCTGGAGATGACGGATCGCCACAATGTGATCTTCCATCTGATGCTCGCCGCCATGGTGGCCAGTCTGGTATCTTTGCTGATAGACAAACGTTCTTTTTACGACCGGCTCAAAGTGAGGTTCATTCATGAGTTGGATCATGAACTGCCTCCGGCAAAAAATATTCAAGCAAATAATTCGGATACTCCTGAACGATAGTGATATGATAAAACAACCCATTTCCGGCCACGATACCGTAGTGTTACTGGTAGATTCTTTTTACGATAAAGCCAGAAAAGATGAACTGATAGGGCCGATATTCAATGAAGTGATCGGCGATCAATGGGACCAGCATCTTCCTACGATGTACCGATTCTGGGAAGACATTCTTTTCAACACGCAGGCCTATGAAGGCAATCCCATGTTTGTGCACCGCCAGCTGAATGAGCGTATTCCGCTGAAGCCGGAACATTTCGAGCGATGGAAGACATTGTTTGTAGAAACAGTGCGTGAGTTGTTCGAGGGTGATAAAGCCGAACTGGCCGAACAACGGGCGGTATCGATTGCCACTGTGATGCAGCTGAAGCTCGCGGGTTACGGCAAATGAACCCTCCTGCGATCAGTTGCACAAGTTCTGTTCTTCCGAATCCTGTGATTGGGTTAACTTTGCCTCGAAACCACCATATCATGGGAATCTGGAAACAATTTGCCGAGTACCTCTACATTAAGAAGCGTGATCCGAATGCTCCAAAAACATTTTCTCTGAAAATGATGCACGGCATCAACCGCTTGTCTTTGATCATGTTTGTAATTGCGATTATTATCATGATCATCAAGCTGATTTCAAAAGCCGGCAAGTAAGACGCTGCTGCTATTTCCCTGATCCTTTTACAAAATCATATGTTTTCTTCGCGGCCTGCGCAGAGGCATGGCCACCCTTACTCAGCAGGTTCCTTAATGCAGTGTAATCTGTTTTGAGTTGCTGACGGCGGGTATCGTCGTACAATAATTGTTTGAGTTCCTGCACCAGATTGGCGGGAGTGAGATCGTGCTGAATCAGTTCCTTCACTACCAGTTTATCCATGATGAGGTTTACGAGAGAGATGTACTTCACTTTTATCAATCGCTTCGCGATCTGATAAGAGATGCTGTTCCCTTTATAGCAAACCACTTCGGGTACGCCGAAGAGAGCAGTTTCGAGGGTGGCAGTTCCGGAGGTAACCATGGCTGCGCTGGATTGCAGCAGCAGGGCATAGGTTTGTCCGCGTACCGCACTCACATTGGGATAGGGCGCGAGGAGCGGTTCATAGAAAGCATCTTCCTGCCCCGGCGCCTTGGCCACTACAAAAAGATGATCGGGGAATTCGCGGGCCACTTCGAGCATGATGGGCAGCTTCTTCAGAATCTCCTGCTTTCTGCTGCCAGGCAGCACGGCGATGATGGGTTTGGTGGTATCAGCAATGGCCGGAGGTGTATTTCCCTGCTGGTAGCTATCCACTACTTCAACCAGCGGATGGCCTACATAATCTACATCCCAGTTCCATTTATTGTGGTAGTAATCTTTTTCGAAAGGAAGGATAACCAGCATTTCGTCGATATTCACTTTCATCTTCTTCACGCGGTTTTCTTTCCATGCCCATACCTGCGGAGAGATATAGTAGATCACTTTGATGCCTTGTTTTTTGGCCCATTCGGCTATGCGGAGATTGAATCCGGGATAGTCGATCAGCACAATGGCATCTGGCCTGAACTGCAGAATATCTTCTTTGCAGAATTTAAGGTTGGCCATGATGGTGCCGAGATTGCGCACCACTTCGATAAATCCCATGAAAGCGAGATCGCGATAGTGTTTCACCAGTTCTGCGCCGGCCTGCTGCATAAGATCGCCTCCCCAGCAACGGATGGTTGCTGAATGGTCGAGCTTTTTAAGTTCTTTGATGAGATTGGAGCCATGCAGGTCGCCGGAGGCTTCTCCGGCAATGAAATAATATCGCATGCGGGAAACAATTTAAGTTGCAAAGATGCGGGATTCTTTACAACAAAAACTTCAGCAGCAGTGCAATGATGGCATATACCAGTGTGATGGCGAAAATTCCCTTGGCGGTTTTGTCGCGATGCGTATTGATGTATACCGTAAACAAAACGATGTTCAGAATAAGGCAGGGCACTACAATGGCAGTGATCTGCATTTTATTGTAGCCGATATAGCTGAAGAATTCACCTATGCCGAAATCCGAAAATTTCACGAAATAGTAAACAGTAAGACTGAGCAGGGGCGCAATGAGGCCGAGTACCAGTCCGAGTCGGAGATTGTCTTTTTTAAACATCAGGATTGTTTCCACATTTTTTCCAATTTGTCCTTTAGAACGTAATTCGTAAGGTCAAATTGTACGGGTACTACACTTACATAATTATTTTCAAGTGCCCATACGTCGGTATCCGTTCCTTCGTCCATGTTCTGGAACTGGCCGGTGAGCCAGTAGTATTTTTTGCCGTGCGGGTCGTTTCTTTCGAGGAAGTCTTCTTCGTATTTGGCATAGGCCTGGCGACAGACTTTCAAACCTTTGATGAGTTCGGGCGGGAGGGCCGGAATGTTCACGTTGAGGATCATGTGCCGGTCGAGGGTATTCTCCAGCAGGCTCGAAACGATGGTATGCACGTACTGGCGGGCTGCGGTGAAGTCGGCCTCGATGCTGTAATCGAGCAGGGAGAATCCCACGGAGGGGATGCTTTCGATGGCGGCTTCCACGGCGGCTGACATGGTTCCGGAATAGATCACATTGATGGAGTGATTGGCTCCGTGGTTGATGCCGCTGAGGCAGAGATCGGGTTTTCGATGGAGAATCTTATCCACAGCGAGTTTCACACAGTCCACCGGAGTGCCGGAGCACTGCCAGGCTTCCACTCCCTCGAAAATATTCATGTGCTGGAGGCGCAGGGGATGGCCGATGGTAATGGCATGACCCATACCGCTTTGCGGCTTGTCCGGAGCCACCACCACAATTTTTCCGAGATCTTTCACCGCTTCCACCAGGTTGCGGATACCGGGCGCTGTAATGCCATCATCATTGGTTATCAGGATCACAGGTTGATCCTGTTCTGCTTTTTTACTCATGCCCAACAAAAATAAAGCAATTGAGCGGTATCCGAAAACTATCCACAATGGCGGATTTTTCGTTGGCCGGATGGAATTTTCAAGCCTTTCGCATACCTTTGCAGCCGATTTTTAAGGTTTCACATCCCAGGCTTTGTGCGGTCAAATGAAGATACTATCTTACGCTCTGAGCCTTAGATATTTAAACGCAAAACATGGCAGGTCAATTAAAAGAAGTTCGTAACAGGATCAAATCGGTTCAAAACACACAGCAGATCACCAAGGCAATGAAGATGGTGAGTGCGGCCAAACTGAGAAAGGCACAGGATGCGATTGTTCAGATGCGCCCTTACAGCCGCAAGTTGCAGGAAGTGCTGAGCAATATCGTGAGCAGCTCTGAAGGCGATCTCGGTGGAAGCCTGGCAGTTGAAAGACCTGTTGAGAAAGTGTTGCTGATTGTGATCACCAGCGACCGTGGCCTCTGTGGCGCGTACAATGCCAACGTAATTAAAAGAGCTAAGCAGACTATCCGCGAACAATACGCTGCTCAGGATGCCAAAGGAAATGTGCAGATCTGGAGCATCGGTAAAAAAGGATATGAGCATTTTTCGAAGAACAAATTCAATACAAGCGATACCTATAAAGATATTTTCCTCCACCTCAATTTCGAAAGTGTACAGCAGTGTGCACAGGCTGCAGTAAAAGCCTTCGAAGCAAAAGAATTCGATGTGGTTGAAATTGTTTACAGCGAATTCAAGAATGCTGCTACACAGCGTTTCTCTACAGAACGTTTTCTCCCTATTCCTAAAGTGGAAAATAAGGAAGGCGCTAAAAAGAGCGACTTCATCTTCGAACCAGCAAAAGAACAGCTGATTGCTGAACTGATGCCGAAGATCCTGAACACACAACTGTTCAAAGCCGTACTGGATGCAAATGCTTCAGAGCATGGAGCCCGTATGACTGCGATGGATAAAGCTACCGAGAATGCCAACGAGATGTTGCGCAGCCTCAAGATCAGCTACAACCGTGCACGTCAGGCAGCTATCACTACCGAGCTTACAGAGATCGTGAGTGGTGCAGCAGCCCTGCAGGGATAGTAGTTGGGCTTCACCTAATTAAATCTGCCAAACTATTGCATGGAAATCGGAAACCTCATACCACATATTGAGTCACTGATCTTTGCCAGTGAAAAGCCTTTGACCGCATTGGAGATCACCGAACTGATCAACAATGCGTTCGGTTTTATGGAAGATAAGATCGTGCTTGACCAGGTAGAATCTGCGCTGGAAGGCATTATTGAAAAATACAGATCGGAGTTCTATCCTTTTGAAGTGCGCGAGAGCGGAGGTGGTTGGCAGTTTCTCACCAAAAGAGATTATCACAAAACCGTTGCCCAGCTCAATGGCGATAAATTCCTGAAGCGTCTGAGCTCAGCCGCACTGGAAACCCTGGCCATCGTTGCCTACAAACAACCCGTTACCAAGGCCGAGATCGAAGCCATTCGCGGGGTGAGCAGCGACTATGCCATTCAGAAACTCCTCGAAAAAGAACTGGTAGTGATCACCGGCCGCAACGAACAATTGCCCGGTCACCCGCTCGTATATGCGACTTCCAAGAACTTCATGGATTATTTCGGAATCAATTCTCCGGAAGATCTGCCGAAGCTCAAAGAAGTGTTCGACGAAGCCATGGTAGACGCCTCTGTAGTAAGCGCACTGGAACAAAGCGCTGCCGAAGGAATAGCCAATGGAGAAGTGCTGCCTGCACTGGGAACAGATGTAGATGCAGTGGAAGAAGACAAGAACCTGATTGTTGATGAAGATGGCGTGCTGATAGAGCAGGCAGGTGAAGAAGAAGCAACTGAAGAAGGAGCCATACACGAAGAGATCGAAAGCAACGATACTGAATCTGAAGAAGCAGAAGACTCTGAGGATGGTGAAGAAGAAGGAAATGATGAAGAAGAGGGAGAAGAAGAAGTAGACGAAGACGGAGAAGAGGACGAAGAAACTGAGGAAGAAGAAGAGGATGGAGATGATGAAGAAGATGATGGTGATAGCGCTGATGAAGACGGTGAAGAAGAAGATGAAGACGGAGACGACGAAGATGCTGAGGAAGGCGAAGTAGATGATAGCGAAGACGGCGAAGAGAAAGAAGACGAAGACTGGGACGACAGCAACGACAACGACCAGAACGACGACAATGAAGAAGAAGACGAAAACAGCAGGCCCAAATAAATTGCTACTTCTTCCAGGCTAAAAGAACAAAGCGCCATTGCGCTTTACATAAAAAGAACAGGGTATCACCTTCCGGCGATACCCTGTTCTTTTTATATATCTGAATATGTTGATCCAATTAAACAGATAAACAGAAACACTGATCTGTGGCCTTTTGGAAAAGGTCTTATTTTTTGAATCTGAATTTGACCTGTATTTTGTTATCTGGCAGTTTATCATTCCATGGCCACTCGAAATGGTCCATAGCCATTGTAAAGTTTCCTGTTAAATATTGACCATCATCCACAATATCCTGTGCCGGCAGCGATGCTTTAAACCAGTTAAAACGGGTAGCATATAATTCTGTTTGCCAGCGGCCTTCTTTTGGCCCCCACATTTGAAATTTGAAATATTCTCCCATTCTGGAAGCATAGTAATATTTATTAGGAGCCGGAGAACTGGCACCCGAGCCCATTTCATCCGTTATATCCGTAATGATGTAATTTACACCACCTATCCTTAGAGACAGGAATTGATCAGGCTTTCGCTCTTCTATCGAAAATTGATTTACAGGTAAAAGGAGATTTTTTGTTGTATCCTTTACTTCAAAAGGACCGATTTTCCAATCATAGATCAGTAACCCAAGAGGGGTGGATACCTTAATATCCGCAATTGTCTTCACAGGCAGATTTAGGTAGGCAAATCCCTGCAGATTGGTATAAGCAGTTTCTACTTTACTGGTGCCATTTTCCAGGTAACTCACATCAATTTTCATTTGTATGGCAGGAGTGTTTTCCTGATTCACATCATGCGAGATCCGAACAGCCAGTTTAGTATGTGTAGGAGGTGGTTCTGTCTTGTCTTTTTTGGAACAACTGCCCAGTACGAGTATCATGGCAGCCGTCAGCATCGGGAAGTAAAAATTTTTCATACAAGGTAACGGTCAAGGGATTTCATTTGACCCGGCTCAAAAATATAATATCAGGCACGGCATTCCGATAAGTTCATCGTTAATGCTTTTACAAAAGTGGTAACTGTGTAATATCTGAAGATAGGTGTGCAATTTTGGTCGGTTATTGAAATGTTGCTGACATTGGCGGATACCCAAACCGACCCGTAAATGAAATATCCGATCCTGTCCCTTTGCTAACAGTTGTTAAATCGCATCTTTCGTATATTCGCAGACTATGTCACAGCATCTATCCAATGGTTACCTGGCTCAACTGGCTACTGAATTTGGCACTCCTCTCTACGTTTACCATGCAGAGAAGATCAAAGAGCAATACGCGAAACTGACCACAGCTTTCCGCAACAGCAACACGGTTTTTTTCTATGCCTGCAAGGCGCTCACCAATATCAATATCCTGAAGTATATATGTTCCATAGGAGCGAATGTAGACTGTAGTTCCATCAACGAAGTGAAACTGGCATTGCATGCAGGTTTCCCATCGTCCAGAATTTTGTATACCTCCAATGGCATTGCATTTTCGGAGATCGAAGAAGCGGTTGAACTGGGGGTGATCATCAATGTAGACAGTCTCAGCAATCTCGAAAAATTCGGAGTAAAGTATGGCCATAGCTATCCGGTAGGGCTTCGTCTCCGCCCGAATATCATGGCAGGAGGTAATCTCAAGATCTCAACAGGTCACGATAAAAGCAAGTTCGGTATTCCCGTTGATCAGATCGACCGGATACTCGAATTAGTAAGCAAATACAATATCCGTATCAGCGATCTGCATATCCATACGGGCAGTGAGATCAAAGATGTGGAAGTATTTGTGAAAGGCATTGAAGTGCTGTTTGGACTCATCCCTCATTTCAAACATCTCGAATTCATCGATCTTGGCGGCGGATTCAAAGTGCCGTATAAAGACGGGGATGTTTCCACCGATATCGATCTGCTGGCAGAAAAAGTGAACGAGTCGTTTGCTGAGCACGCCATTCCGGGCGGAAAGCCGCTTCAGGTATGGTTCGAGCCTGGCAAGTTCCTCGTAAGCGAATGCGGATATCTCATAACGCAGGTGAATGTGATGAAAGAAACTGCCAGCACTACTTTCGTAAGTGTGAACAGCGGATTCAATCACCTCATCCGCCCGATGTTCTACGATTCCTACCATCATATAGTGAATATCAGTAACCCGGAAGGTGCTGAAAAGAAGTATGCAGTTGTCGGCAATATCTGCGAAACGGATACATTCGCCTGGGACCGGCCACTGAATGAAGTGCGCGAAGGGGATTTCCTCGCATTCTACAATGCCGGTGCATATGGCTTCGAAATGTCTTCCAATTTCAACTCAAGATACAAGCCTGCTGAAGTGCTGGTACTCGATGGAAAGGCACACCTGATCAGAAAACGCGATCAGTTCGAGGACCTGCTGCGCAATCAGATCGAAGTGCTGTAAACATTAAGCGCATAGCATATCTGATCAGAAGCTGAATGAGGTGATACATCATCCCCCAAATCTTCAAAGCGCCTACACTATTCCGTAAGCATACATTTTCTCCCGGAAATGCATAGGTGAATTCCTTGAATAACGTATCGAAGTACAATTAATGAATGTGCTTCAGTTGTGCCATTGCTGTTGTCGCCGCTGATTCTGAGCGGATTCGGGCAGTAAATTCACGTGCATTTTTTCAGGGAAAAAACTTACTTCCTTCCGACCAAAATCTTTTCTTTTTACAGATTGCTTTTTTTAAATCCGGGCGTTTACAATTACCGTATATCCGATTGCTATAGGTTTTACAACGATCTTTACTGCTGGGTTTTCAACTGGAGCTGCACTTGGGTTTGGTGCAGCTCTTTTTTTGTGCCTGTTGCAAAATGTTCAGCATTAGCTCTCCTTCCCGTTCAGGCATCCATCCTCCCTATTTTTTCATTTTCAAATACTCGAATTCTTGTTACTTTTAATTCATAACCAAAACATTTGTTATGCCTATTCGCATGGTTGACGACCCGCAGGACCCTCAGGAAAGCAATAATGACGGTGGTGGGGGCGGAGGCAATAGTAATTTCCCCGGTGGTGGTGGAGGCGGTGGTCTCTTTAACCTCCTTCCTTTATTATTGGGATTATTCCGGGGCAAGGGGATCATTTTTCTGCTGATTATCGGCGCAGGCGCTTACTTCCTGTTCGGCAGGGGTGGGGGCGGTTGCAATATGGGCAACCTATCCGATCTCGGAGGTCTCGCCCGTGGCGGTTTCCTCGATCCCAAACAATTTGAGCGGGCCAATATCTACGAGCCGCTGGCAGACGACAACACTAAAAACCCGATTCCCGAAAAAGCTAATCTCATGGCCTACGCACCTGCGGTGGGCAATCAGGGCGAACAGGGAAGCTGTGTTGCATGGAGCAGCGCTTATGCGGCACGGACCATTCTCGAAGCGTCGCGCAGCGGGCAACAGGGTGAAGCCACCAAATTCAGTCCGGCTTTCCTCTACAATCAGATCGGCCTCGACGGATGCCAGGGCTCTTACATCCTTCGCGCCATGGAATACATGACCAAACAGGGCTCCGTGCCTTACGATAAATTTCCTTACACCGATCGCGATTGCTCGCGTCAGCCAGACCAAAGCCTGATCCGTGATGCAGGTGCATTCAAAATGCGCGGATTCAACCGCCTCTCGCTTGGCGACCGTAACGATGCCATCGATCTGCGTGCCATCAAAGAGAATCTCGCGCAGGGCGCACCGGTAGTGATCGGGATGATGGTAGGCCCAAGCTTTATGCAGGGCATGATGGGACAGGAAGTATGGCAACCCCAGGCCGGTGACGATCAGATGAGCGGATTCGGCGGCCACGCCATGTGCGTAGTTGGTTACGACGACAGCAAATTCGGTGGAGCTTTCCTCATCATGAACAGCTGGGGACCCGAATGGGGCCGCAATGGTTTCGGATGGGTTCGCTACAATCATTTCAAATATTTCGTTCGCGAAGCATATGGCCTCGAACCCATGCCTAAGACCGGCGCTGCTGCCACTGCCGCATTTACCTGCGAAGTAGGACTGGTGCAGGTTACCCAGCAGGGAAATAAGATGGTGGCAGGAAGTTATGCACCGCTCCGAAGCATATCAAATAACGTGTTTGAAACCGTTAGTCCACTTGCAATCGGCAGCCGTTTCAAAATGGAAGTGAAGAATTCCACAGAATGTTACATCTACGTTTTCGGAAAAGAAACCGACGGTACCAGTTACACGCTCTTCCCCTATCCGAATGCAAACGACGCTACCAAAACAAAATATTCTCCTTTCTGCGGAATCACCGGAACACGCGTATTCCCGCACGATAAAAGCATGACGCCCGACAGCATCGGCACACGCGATGTAATGGCCGTAGTAGTTAGCCGCGAACCGATCGACTGGTACGAAACCAATCGCAAGATCAGCAGCAACCCTGCATCGGATTATGCCAGCCGTGTAAATGCTGCATTCGCCGGCAAACAGGTAAGCAATGTGCGTTTCCAAAGCACCGGAAAAGGCACAATGCAGTTCACAACGGCTCCGTCACAGAACCAGGTGGTGGCTGCGATTGTTGAGATTACCAAGAGATAATCTCAATTACTTACCTTTAAAGAACTAAATACGCGCATCATTATGAAGAAGAGCATTTTGTTAACCCTGTTTATTTCCTGCCTGGCTTTCGCTGCCAGTGCACAGGATATGGCGAATTTCAAATTGTACAACCCTACCGAGAATGCTGAAGCAGGCCTGGCCAAAGCCATCAAAGATGCAAAGGCTGCAGGCAAGCATGTATTTGTTCAGATCGGCGGAAACTGGTGCATCTGGTGTGCCCGTTTCAATGAATTCTCTACACAGGATCATCAGATCGATTCACTGGTGAAAGCCAATTATGTGGTGTATCACCTCAATTACAGCAAAGAGAACAAGAACGAAAAGATCCTCGCTCAATACGGATTCCCTCAACGTTTCGGCTTCCCTGTATTCCTCGTTTTGGATGCCAATGGCAACCGCCTGCATACACAGGATTCAGGACTGCTCGAACAAGGGAAAGGCTACAGCAAAAAGAGTGTAATGACATTCTTTGAAAACTGGAGTCCCAAAGCGCTGGAAGCAGAGCAATACAAAAAATGGTAACTGTACATTAAACCGGAACTCAATGAAGATCGCATTTCACGGAGCGGCAAGAACAGTAACAGGTTCCAAACACCTGCTTACACTAAAAAACGGAAGGAAGTATTTACTCGATTGCGGCATGTTCCAGGGAATGGGCCGCGATACGGATTCGATGAACAGAGAATGGGGATTTGAGCCCCGCGAAGTGGATGTACTCATACTCTCCCACGCCCATATCGATCACAGCGGATTAATACCCAAACTGGTGAAAGACGGGTTTGAAGGAAAGATCTACTGCACTCCCGCCACTAAAGAGCTCACAGCTATTCTGCTCGAAGACTCCGGCGAGATTCAGGAAGATGAAACCAAGTTCCTCAACAAACGTCGCGCTGCGGAAGGATTGCCCTACCTAAAGCCATTGTACACCAAAGAAGATGCACTGGCTGCGTTGACCAATTTCAAATCCGTTGAATACGATAACTGGTTTCGCATAGACGATAATGTTGAACTGCTCTATACCGATGCCGGGCATATCATCGGATCGGCAGCCGTTCATCTCCGTATTACCGAAGACGGAAAAACCACCCGCCTCACTTTCAGCGGAGACGTGGGCCGGTACCGCGATGTAATACTCCGGTCGCCCGCGCCATTCGATCAGGCAGACTTTATTCTGCTGGAATCTACCTACGGCAACAGCCTGCACGATATGCATGTAACCACTCCTGATATGCTGCTGCAATGGATAGAGCGCACCTGTCTTCAAAAGAAAGGCAAGCTCATTATGCCTGCATTCAGTGTGGGCCGCACGCAGGAGCTGCTGTTTGCATTGAATCAGCTCGAACTGGAAGGCAGGCTTCCGCCGCTGGATTATTTTGTAGACAGTCCATTGAGCATCGAAGCAACGGAGCTGCTGAAAAAGTATCCGCAGTACTTCAATAAATCCATTCAGAAACTGTTGCAGACAGACAATGATCCTTTTTCATTCAAAGGGCTCAAGTATATCAAAACGGTGGACGAATCGAAGCTGCTCAACTACCGCAACGAACCCTGCGTAATCATCTCCGCCAGCGGAATGGCCGATGCAGGAAGAGTGAAGCACCATATCAGCAACAATATCGAGAACAGCCGCAATACCATTCTGATGACGGGTTATTGCGAGCCGCATTCACTCGGAGGCAGACTGATGGCAGGTGTGAAAGAAGTGCGCATCTACGGAGTAGAGCACGAAGTGCATGCAGAGATCGGAGCTATCCGAAGCATGAGTGCACACGGGGATTATGAAGATCTGAGCCAGTTCCTGGCCGGTCAGGACCCCCGCAAAGTGCAGAAATTATTCCTTGTGCATGGGGAGTACGATGTGCAGGTGCAGTTCCGTCAGCGATTGCTGAAAAAAGGATTCCTCGATATCGAAATCCCTGAACGGCATTTTGAAATCGGACTTGGATAACCGATCATCATTCCTTCAACATCGATGAAACTTCATAAAAAAGCTGCCTCACGGGGCAGCTTTTTAATTCTTTACCATGGGTAATCAAACGAATAACAGAGAAAATCAATAGGGATGTGGATATAACGGGCCTTTCAGATACGGGATATACCGTAGATTCTTCGATGGATATTGCGTTGGTTTTTCTCCGAGGAGATGTGCTATCGAAAGTTCTTCAGTGAATTGGATTTCGGAGAAAATGATTGTAGAGTGGCTCCGTGAAACCGGTAAGTACAAATTGGGTCTGATCATTCAAAGATGCAGAATCTTTCTTATATAAAAAGAAACAAATAATTACAAATGAAAAAGGGGCAGACCATTGGTCAGCCCCCTTGAATGAAATCCTAAGCTTTTATGAGTAGGGTAATCGATCTGTTACTCATGAGTTTTCATACTGTACGGATTTCATTTGTCCTCTGTCCGGGAGGGTGTATTAGAGATAACCGTCACAAATAATATCTTTATAATGAATTAGTTAGCTTGTTATTCGTTCTTGACATTACAAAGATTAAAAAAGGGTGTTCAAACAGAAAATATATTAGTTGTTTGAGCGCTTTTCTTCGTCTAAACGACTTATTTAACCGATGAACTGCCCAAAAACTATCATCATCAGATAATGTTGAGCCGTTTGATCACCTCCGCACGATGGGCTTTGCTGATAGGAATCTCAAATCCTTTGATGAAAAGATCGTTCTCGCGGATATCATCGATTTTGGTGATATTAATGATATACGAGCGATGTACTTTAATGAAATACTGTTTGTTGATCTTCTCTTCGAGGTGTTTGATGGTATTGTGGGTCACGTATTTCTTGTCGTTGGTAACAAACTTCACATAATCGCCCATGCTTTCCATGAACAGAATATCATCGTTTTTCAGTCTCACCAGTTTGCCATCGCTCTTGATGAAGATATGATCGTTGTGATTGGGAGTGGCAATGGTTTCCGTGGCAGTGTTAAGTTTATGCACTGCATCGAGAAAGCGCTGGTAAGTGAATGGCTTTTTGAGAAAGTCAGTTACATTGTACTCGAAAGCATTATAGGCATATTCCGATTTGGAAGTGGTGAGAATCACTTTGGGATGATAGGCCAGCTGGTCGAGCAGCTCAAACCCGGTAGCGCCGGGCATTTCAACGTCGAGAAACAATAGGTCGATGGCCTGTTTATTCAGGTATTCGAGCGCTTCGGCCACGTTGGTATAATGTGCCTGCACGGTTACCAGTCCGCTTTTTTCGCAACATCTGGTGAGATAATCAGCGGCTACCTGGAGATCTTCGACAATAACACAGGTTAAGGGCATAAAGGGAGTTTGTTATGGGCTTTCAATCGTTCATACTCAGCGGCGATGAGTAATTTGCTTTCGGCTAAAGTAGTAATAAGTTGCTGATAATTCTCCTCAAGTGCTGCAACTGAAGTGGTGCGATGGCAGGCTTCTTCAAAATCCTGGCAGCGTTGCTGGGAATGGGTGAGCCCTGCAAAACCCATGGCAGGCTTCATTTTATGGGCTGCTTTTTTTAATTCAGATATATTGCCGGAGGCCCATGCATAACGAAGGGTATCCAGATCGGCATCGAAATGAGTTAAGGTGATGGAAAACACCTCTTCTATGTATGGATAATCATCTGCATATAAACTGAAGAGATAATCGGCATCGATTTTTTCACTGAATTCAAAATTTTTGCCTGGGCCCGGCTGAATCATAAGAAAATAGTTTGTAAATTTTTGCGTTATACTCAGGATTCGCAGTAAAAGTAATCCGATAGCCTATTTAAATAACTGTATGAAGCAGAAATTATTATATCTCGGATGGTCAATTTACCGTGATATTGTCTATTCGGGAGTGCAGGATGGGGTGTCGAAAGACCAGCGAAAGAAAACCATCCGCTTCAATCAGTTCATCATGCTTGCACTGATGGTGAACTCTTACTCCGTAATCTCCTACTTCTACCATAAGCTATATATCAGCGCGCTCGTTAATATCACATCCGCCTATTTCTTTTTGCTGGCCTTTTATTTCGGATCTAAAAGAAAAATCGAAACCGGCCGCATCATCGCCATTGTGAATGTGAATCTGTACCTGATCCTCATCAGTTACCTCGAAGGATTGCGCGCGGGCGAATACCTGTTGTATTTCCCTTATTTTCTTGCCCTCACATTTGTGGTGAACATGCGAAGGCATGCGCGGGAATTGTTGCTGGTATATGCAATTACCATTCTCAGTTCGTTGGTCTGCCTAAAAGTGGCGCCCTACATGAACAATATTCAGAACATCAACGAAGCTTTATACTCGCGGCTGTACAGCAGCAATCTGCTGATGAGCTTATGTGCTACCATCGTATTTTCTTATGCCATCCTCCGTGTGAACCGCGACAATGAAGGTGCTATCATGGAAGAAAAGAAATTCGGTGATACCATCTTCAATACTTCGCTCGACGGGGTTTTCATCATCTATGCACAAACCAATATCATCGCAAGCTGCAATCAGCGGGCGCTTGAAATGTTCGAGGTGGACGAAAAAAGAGAGATCGAAGGAACCACTATCGAGAAATGGTTTGAAGAAGATCATATCAGGCAGTTCGTATCCATCGAAGAAGCCGTGGCATCGGGTGCAAAAAACTGGCAGGGCGAACTGGCTTTCTCCAGCAAAACCGGCCGTACATTCCACGGATACGTGAGTGTGGTGCCTTTCTCTTACAAGGATACCCGATATACCAAGATCAGTATCCTCGATGTTTCGCAGGTGAAGATGACGGAGTTTGAACTGATGAAAGCCAAGGAGACTGCGGAAGTGGCTGCAAAAACAAAATCGCGTTTCCTCTCCAATATGAGTCATGAGTTGCGGACGCCGCTGAACGGCATCATCGGTGCATCCAATCTGCTGCTGCAGGAAGAATACCTGCCGGCACAGAAGCCGCATCTCGATATTCTGAAATTCTCCTCGCGGCATATGATGCAGCTGGTGAATGATATTCTCGATTATCACAAGCTGGAAGCAGGAAAGCTGGAGCTGGCAAGCGTTCCCGTGAACATGAAAGAATTCATAGAGAAGCTTAGCACCCAGTTCAGCAGTCAGGCCATTGCACGTGATCTTGATTTCAAATGTGATATAGACGAAAGACTCGATACCGAACTGATCACCGACGAAACCCGTCTTAATCAGGTATTGAGCAACCTGCTTTCCAATGCCATCAAGTTTACGCATAGCGGAAAGATCACGCTGGCAGTAAGGCAGCTGTTCTCCACCAGTTCGCAGGTAACCATTCAGTTTATTGTGATGGATACCGGTATCGGCATTCCGAGAAACAAACACCGAGAGATCTTCGAAAGCTTTACGCAGGCGGATGTAAACACCACCCGCAAATACGGAGGCACAGGCCTCGGTCTCGCCATCACCAAAAAAATTCTCAACCGTTTCAACAGTGATCTGCTGCTTGAAAGCGAAGAAGGGAAAGGCAGCGCCTTCCACTTCACCGTAGAGCTGAAAGTGAATGAGAACAAGCCCCGTTATATCCACGAAGAAAATGCAGGACAGCTGGAGCCATTGCAGGGAGTGCGTGTGCTGATTGCTGAAGATAATCCGGTGAACCTTTCCATTGCCAAACGATTTCTCACCAAATGGGGCATCGATGTAAGCGAAGCCACCAACGGAAAAGAAGCGGTGGAGCAATTCAAGCGCGAATCATACGATCTGTTGCTCATCGATCTGGAGATGCCCGAAATGGATGGAGCAACAGCCCTCAAAGAGATCCGGAAAATGAACGAAACCATTCCGGTGCTGGCATTTACAGCAGCCGTGTACGATAATATGCAGTCCGATCTTTTGCAGAAAGGATTTACTGATTTCATTCATAAACCTTTCAGGCCAGGAGAACTGCATTCGAAGATCACGTATCTGGTAGCGCCTCTCCGCGCATAATTGATACTGGATTAAACGCAAATCGGCTGACTCTTTATAAGTCAGCCGATTTGTGTTCTTAGTAATAACAATATCTTTTCAACACTACATTTTTTGAATTCTTACCCTGATAGCTTCAGGTTTGTTGATGCTGTACAGTTTTTTATACATGGCGTCAAACTCTTTGTACAGCCCGGTTTCGTGAGCTTTGTTTTTAAGGTAACGCTCGTAGTTTATGCGGTCGTTTCCTTTCACTGCTGTGTCTGCAAGTTTTCTCTTAAGAATGGCAATGCCGCTGTCGGGGATGTTTCCGTTAGGCAGTTTCGATAGCACTCTGTATTCCATATGTCGTACCTGGCGCATGTCTGATTCATGCTTGCGGATGGCTTCGCAATATTCCACTACTTTTTTTGCCTGCTCTGTTTCAGGAGTATTGAGTGATGCGAGATCGATACCTTTTTTGAAATCCTCCGCAGTGAATTCTCCTGCCATTACATTGTTCATCATCAACGCATAATTTCCTGCGGGCATATGAGTGATCTGCAGCAATTCTGTATTGAGTTCTTTGGTAAAAGGAATATACTCCAACGCAGACGCTGCTGCAGGGTTCACAAAGTAGGGAAGGAAAGCAGGCTTATACGTAAATCCGATATGATTGCTGCCATAGCTGAACTCTGTAAAAGTTGCACCTGTTACTTCAGGCTTCTTAACGCCCGGAGCCAGTTTGATGCTCACAGCGGGAACTTTACCCAATGTGGTATGCAGGAACTGATAACCCATGGTGAAATGTCCGGGTGATGCTGGGTGTACGCGATCCTTTCCTACGATGGTGGCTGTGCTGTCTTTGGCTTGCATGGCCTTGTTTACGTTGGTCATGATGGTCCAGTAGTCGACAACAGGCAATTTGTATTTGGTGGCGAGCTCCTGCATGTAGCCAGCGCAGGTTTTAAGTGCATCGTTCACACCGAACAGATTGTTGGTGCCGAGTTTGCCGGTTTGATCGTAGATGGAAGGTTTTTGCAGAATCACTTTTACCTTATGCTCTACGAGGTAAGAGACTATTTTGGTGAGATTGGCTTTGTAAGTTGCGAGCGCTTCGGCTTTCTTTTTTTGTGCACTATCGTTGCCATTGAATTTGGCGTCGTAGAGCGGGCGGTTAACGTCGTTCATGCCGATCATGATTACGGCATAGTCTGGTTTGCGCGACATGATGTCTGGCTGCATGCGTGCGAGAATGCCTCCGGTAACATCGCCGGAGATGCCGCAGTTGAACATCTTTACTTGTCTCGCAGGAAATCTTGTTGCGTAGTAGCTTCGGATATAGTGGATGTATTCTCCGTTCTGAGTGATGCTGTTTCCTACAAAGCAGACAGTTGATTTGTCGGGGAACAATACAGGTGATTGCTGCGCTAAGCCAGTCAGGGACAGGGTTGCAAGGATGCCGGATAAAAGAAATGATCGTTTGTGCATGTGGCGTGCATTATTGGATTGTGATGCAATGATGCCTGAAGGTACAAACCGATGGATATTCTCCCGTATTCAATTTATTGTGCTGGTTATGCATCAAAAATAAGGCGAGTCTCTCCATCTTCTGAATTCCCCGCTCATGTACAAACACATTCATCAAGCAAACAATTAGGTACATTACAGCATTATCGTAACAGTGTTCATCGTTACAAGAATTGATTATGCTAATACGAAATCTTACAGTTCAGGATACGGGCAATCTGTTACTTGCCATCAATGGTGCGTTTGCGGATTATGTGGTGCCATATCAACTAAATACGGATCAATTGCAGCTGAAAATGGCTTCGGAGCATATTCAGTTGGAATTGTCTGCCGGAGTTTTTGAGCAGAATAGAATGGTTGCGACCATGATGCATGGATTGCGGGCAATAAATGGAAGCAAAATAGTCTATAATGCTGGAACGGGCGTACTGCCTGAGTTTCGTGGACAAGGATTGGTTGGGAAGATGTATGAATATTTACTGCCGTTAATGAAACAGCAGCAGGTAGATGAGATGAAACTCGAAGTGATTGAGCGCAATCAATCTGCCATTCGTGCATATGAGAAGAATGAATTCATGATTTGTCGGAAGTTTTTGTGTTTTGCCGGAGAGATCAAAACTGATGATCATTCAAAAGTTGCAGACATCAGACCATTGAAGGATTATTCGTGGACTCTGCTTCAATCGTTTTGGGATATTGAACCAAGCTGGCAGAATGCCCATCAAAGCATAGAGATCATACAGCCTAAAGCATTGGGAGCGTATATAGATGATGTGCTGGTGGGGTATGTGATTTTCAATCCGGGTAACAATCGGGTTTATCAGTTGGCGGTATCGAAAGATCATCGGAGAAAAGGAATTGCAACGCAGCTTTTTGCAGAGATGCGGCAACAAATGCCGCAGGCGAAAGCACAAATGAATAATGTTGATGAGGTGGGGGAAGAGCTGTCATGGTTTTTGAAGAAGCAGGGACTGGTGAATTTTATTAATCAGTTTGAGATGAAGAGGGTAATATAAAAACGGTTTTCCCAAATTTCAACTTTCCTGATTCTCTTCTTTACTTAATATTCCGGGAAGCTAAGGAGTTATGTATATTTAGAAAATCATGAGTTTTTCCAATGACTACAAACTACGAATTTGTTGATAATATCGATGAGCTCATAAGCTCAACCTTAGAGTTCTATGGTAAGCCGGAATTTTGGAAGGCTGCAATCGGTAATGGCCCCAGGTATTTTGTTCATGTTAAGGTCAATGGAATAGATGTATTTGGCCTATCCAAATTCTGTGCTTTCAAAAATATTATAGTTGAAGATTATTTGCGATCGTTTCGTTACAAAACGGATGGAGGAACAACACAGAAACATATTGCCTGGCTTACTGGAGTTGAATGGTCGCCAATCGAAGTGATTAAGAAAGATGTTAGGAAATCTTTTGAAAATTGGATTTCGCCATTCTTTCCCAACTATAATACTGATAATGCCTCTTTTATTTCGTTGAAAGTAACTGGAAAGGCAAGAGGCAGAAAGAGAAATCTGATTACTCCTCAAGACTTGTTGAATAGCTTAAAACTTCAAACAGAGATTGGGCAGGTTGGGGAAGCAATTGCTATGAAATTTGAAATACAACGTTTGAAAGAACTCGGAATAAAAAAGCCGGAAGCATATGTTGATCAGGTTTCAGTGAAGAATACTGCGGCTGGTTATGATATTTACAGTTCAACAAAAATTGAAACAAGATACATTGAGGTAAAGTCGTCGTTAATTGCCAGTGTTGACTTTTTCATTACGGAGAATGAAGTAATTACGTTGGAAGAGCTTGGTAGGGAAGCATTTCTGTATTTTGTTCAAATCACAGACTTAGCAAAAAAGGAAGGCCACGTTCATAAGATACAATGTGACCCAATTGAGCAACTCAGAAGAATTGGCAGGTTAACTCCAATAGCTTATAGAGCCAGTTTGACTGAAAAATAGGCCATTGAACTACTTGCCCAAAATCTTCTTGCGGTGAGCTAATCCCCAGAAATGAAGTTCATCCAATACATTCTCAAGAGAAAGGCCATGGGCTGTTATTGAATATTCCACAGTAAGAGGAAAAGTGTCGTAAACAGTCCTTTTGATCAGGCGGTTCGCTTCCAGGTTCTTCAATTCTTTGGACAGTACTTTGTCTGTGACACCACCTACTTCTTTCGATATTTGTGTGAATCGCTTAGACTCTTCACAGGGGTGATAGATTTACTTGCTGGTGTTGGATTAGTGTTGCCGGCCTTATTGCAGAAATGGAGAAGAATTACTGTTTATGCAGCCTGGGGGATAATTGTACTGATGGTGGCAGTCAGTGTATTTCTTGTGGCACGCGGGGAAGTTGCTTCGATTGGTGTAAATGTTTTCTTTGGATTGTTGGCTGTACTGGTTGCGTGGGGAAGACGGAGTTGGCTCAGGTAAGAAACAGAAATGCTCTAAAACGACGAAAGTCGCTACTACAGCGACTTTCAGATTTTTGTACCGCGTACGGGAGCTGGTACGAACACCTAGTGAAGTTTATGAACAGTATTTTATATATTAAAAAAGAAATATGTGATTTAGGGTTACCCTAAAATGAACAATTAGGGCTGCGCGATTTGAATTGGTGAGGCTGCTTAATTTGACGAGGGAGTAGGTGCAGAATCATTTCTAATGGCTTCATAAAGAACACCATCAATTTGTGGTTTAAAAATTCCTCGACGTATTAGTTCCTGAATGTGTTTGCTAGTGACTTTGGGGTTTAGATTCAGTTTCTGGCTTATTTCCTTGTGAGTTCCTTTCGGCCAAGGTTGAGCGGGAAGCAGATTTTGTATTTGTAGTAGAATATTTTCATCAATGATAATCTCAAAGTTTGAATTATCAATCTGGCTGGCATTGACTACTATCGGTTGGTTTTTGGGTTTATTAACTTTGCTTATTGTTATACTCTTTGCTGTTCTAACAATTTGATTTGCTTCTCCACAGGCTGCACATTCTGTCACAGATTTGGAAGTTGGGAAGTTGCTTAGAAGGGTACTAATATTGGCATGGCAGGTTGCACACTTTACTGTTTCTTCAATGAATGTCTCTCCTGCCAAAACAAAACCTAAGTCTTTAGACCAAGTTGAGGATAGTTTTATTGAACAGTGGGTGCAGTTTAAGAACTTGATACTTGATGCTTTGGGTCTTTGTTTATATGAAATGCTTGTATTGCATTGAGGGCAATGATTTTGAACATTTTCTTTTGTCGTTTTTGGGATGTTTCTAAGGGGTCTTACAAATGTTCCGCTAACACTATTTAATGTTAAATTAAGCTCTTTTCTTAAGTCATTAATTTGTTTACTGATGTTTTGCACTTCAAGCTGATTAAGTTGGCTTTCTTGTGGCTTGTTTTTGATGATTTGTTCGACTTTTTCCACCAACTCTTTTAGTTCGTTTTCTCTTTCCTGCTGTTCCTCAAGTTTTTCGTCTAATTCTTCTCCAATAACGCCTTTCCAGTCACTTAAATAAGTGTCATTCACGGATTTTAAAGTATTGATTATGTGAACAGCACTTTCAAGTCTTTCGTAACTTGATAAATACAATTCTTCTGTGCTCAGCTCATCATCATCCTCCTCGAGTTCTTGCTGAAGATAAACAGATAGTCGCGCTAACTCATTAGATAAGTTATTGACTTTTTCTGCTGCATTCAAAGCATACGTTCTTAGGTTAGACAAATGTTGTTCTTTTACTTCTTC
Organism: Pseudoflavitalea sp. G-6-1-2; assembly: GCF_012927185.1. Lineage (GTDB taxonomy): Bacteria > Bacteroidota > Bacteroidia > Chitinophagales > Chitinophagaceae > Pseudobacter. Next base: position 23,661 of record NZ_JABBGB010000004.1, on the reverse strand, counting down.
GATCGCATGCTTATGTGATTTATCTGCGAAATATTTTGACACTAACCATGATGCGATAAATGAAAGCACTGTTAGAACAATACCAAGTAACGTAGTTTCTTTTGAAGTTAATTCAGTAAATGCTACAAAACTTAAACATAAAATAATGCCTAAAGATAATAGCACTAAAATACTATTAAATGATTTCTGTGTCATTTCGGTGTTGTTATTAACAAATATGGGAATTTAAGGCTACGCCTGTAACCCTAGATTGGAATGATATAATAGGTCGTATTCTAAAGGGACGGCGTTGAATGAGGCGACTTTCATATAGATAGAAATCTATCACACTATGTTTATTAGCCTAAACAACGGAGGATCTTATTGTAAGTAGTTAAATGTACCTAAATATTACACTCTTTCACAAAATACTTTTGGGTGAACCACTAATTGATTATAATCAGAATAGAGGATGGTTTAGCGTGATTAGTGCTTGGATATCAATGAAATATAGGGGTTACATAAAATGTCGGTAATCATAATTCTTCCCTTCAAACCTATTAAGCAACCAAGCAATCCTCGCGATTTCGTTCGACGATTGCAGTGTGGCTGGAAGTTTTGCGTACATATCGAAGCTATTCCAATTTACTTTGGTTAGTCCAAGAATTTCAGTTGCTATGGTGTCAATGTTGCTGGAACCGTAATGTTTGATGACCTTAAGCGGTACTGGAATACTTTTCCCGCCGAGAAAATAACTTCTTTTGACTTCATCTTTCACAGATGGGGCTACTCCATGCGTCCAGAGTAATGCTGAAGTGCGGTCGAGGACAAAGCAAGAACCTCGATGTAATGGGAAGAAATTCGGGGTAATGCTCTGCTGATAGATATTTTGAAGTATAAATCTGGCATCGCCTTCAAAATTGACTTCAACAAGATCTATTAGAGTAATACCCGATTTTCTCAAGCTATCGGTTATCCCCTTAATTTCGGCCTCCTTAAAATGTGTTCTTTTGTGTACAACTACCCTTTTGGGTATTTGCCCTGAACTTGTGAGAAAAAGATCCCTGATCATGTTGCCGAATTTGTAGGCTTCGGAATACGATAAATAAGGGTTGTTTTTTCTATCAAATTCACAATCCTCCACTTTCGTCAGTCGATACTTTAGCCCCTGTCCATAAGCGTTATAGATGTGGCTACAACCCAGAGCAACGTGACTATTCTTTTCTTTTCGTTTTACACTGTACCCTATACCAACAAAAGCGGTATGCTGGTCAAGTCCTTGCAGTACCCATGGAGTTCGCTGACTCTTAACATAGAAAGACAGAGATAGCCACCAATTAACCTGACAAAATAAATTGTCTATGAAGGTGTCTTCCCTTAGAAACTGTGTCGCCAAATTTTTTTGAGCCGCATAAGCCTTAATGTAGTCGTGCAGATTAAACACTTCTGTGTCGGTTTCTACACGGGTATACGGCTCATATTTTTCTGGGATAAATATTACTACCACGTGGCGCTTGCTGATTCCATCAAACTGATTAAGGCTTTTTTTTATTTTCTCTGCTAAATCTCTGGCGGTTGTCAAATGATCATTTCCAGAAGGATCTACTATTGTTTGCCACAAATCACTTTTAGGGTCGGCAATGTTGAGCGGCACAGCATATGCAGCATTAAAGCCAGGGTAGTCAATCAGGTAGTCTGGGTTATAAGTGCCTGATGGCTGTGGGCGGTTAAGGCGGTTTAAGAAATTGAATAGTTGGGTTTCAAAGCCTAAGGGACAAATAATACCTAGGTTTACTTCTGCGTCGTAAAGGTTACCATTAAGGGGGAAATCGTAGGGGCCATGTTTGATTAAGCCCCTCATTGGGTGAAAATCAGGTTCCATCCGAGCAGTTGTTCTGTCAAAAAACTGCATTAGCGGCTCTCTATATTGGACGCCATGATGTACAATAGCCTTACTATTAAAGTCCTGTGGGAAATTGATCACATATCCTCCCTGTTGGCTAGTGATGGCCACAAGCATTGGGTTAGCTCCTAATTGAAATTTAAAATCAGAGGCCTGTTCATTGGGAAACTCCAACGAAATTGATTTGTCGTTAGGGAAAATGGCATTGCGGAAAACTTCAATTTGGTTGCTGTAACCAACATTTGGCCTTGTTCCCATAATCTTTTGATGGTGTTCTTTGCCGAGCGCTAGCCTGACCTCCTTACTTACTTTCACATCTGTTGGAAGATAAAAAGAAGGTTTCACACTTATGTAGGCATATGGCTTAGCTCCAAATGCATTAACATCAAAAAAAAGGGATAACTCAAAGGCATCGTAAACATCATATGTTACACCGTTAAGAATCTTTTGGTTCTTTGTTTGCGGCAGATAAATGTTTGACCAACCATCAGTCTGAAGTGAGTATTTGCTGCAAATTGATTGAATTATGGCCGATAAGAATAACTTACGAAACTGAGTTCCGTTCTTTACCTCCTTATAAGTCACGGGTGTTCTTTGAATATTGCCCAGTATAACTGAGCCAAAAATCTGCCTTATGGTAGTTTGTGTACTAAAACAATAAACAACTCCTTTTAGAGGGACTGCTACAATGTTACTATTGAGCGCATTGGCTTTGATAAACTGCCATAGGTCAGTCTCATTTGTATGGGTTGTTTTGAATTGGAAAACTTCTGTGGGAAAAATGATAGGAAACAAGTTACTTTTCAATAAATTATGGTAATGTCCCGATGTAATAGAAAAGGGAGTATTTATTCTAGTTTCATCAGGCCTGTCCCTTATTATTTTTTCCAGTTCCACCTCATAAGGGGCATTACCTTTAAAGCATGTCATTGCTGCTTGGTACATAGTTATATCAAATCCTTCTGTAGCAACATAGAAGGCACTACGACCGTGAGTTCTGGCATGGTCAAGAAATTCTTTTACATCATTATTCATGTAACTACCATATCCGCACCAGAACACCATGCCAGATCCCGGAGCCTCATAAGCGGTCTTTAATGCGGTCATCAGTGCTTTATCGCGTCCGCTGTATCCGCATATAATTAAATGTTTGTTTTTCAGATGGTCAGTCAAGGCCTGAGTAAAGACCTCATGCTGGGCATCTAGCTCTTGCGCCGTGTTTTTTAGAGGGCCGTATTTAAAATCACCATGGAGGGCAACAGTTAGCACATGATCATTGCTTTCTGGCCGGTGTATCTCCTGGGGATTAGACAGAGAAACAGCAAAAGGAGTAATGTTTGAAAGGTAGGCTGCCTTTTCTACAAGGTCGTCGAAGTTAGTGGTAAACACAGTTCTAACCATACCGACCTTCGCCAGTAGGCTGAGAATCATGTAACCGGTGTTCGGAATCTTATTTCGGCAAATGTTCTCGAAGTATTTTCGGCGGATGTCGTCGATCGGGTAGGCCTTCTCTGCGTAAAAGGAATATTCGTTAATTGCTCCTTCTATGGGGTAGCCACCTTGGTTGTCCAACCAGTTTTGAATACTGCGCTGGACCGTATCACTTTTATACTCCTTGTATTCACTGGGAAGATGCGTGTTGTGGGTCAGGAATATATCCCTTTTCCACTCCCAAATGCAGTCTGCTGCTGACTGTATTCCTGAACTAATGGAAGCTCCTGCTCCCAAAAGAACAACATGGCTTGTATCGGTATTCTGTTTAAGGGTCCTTAAGAAGGCATCATACGGCAATTCGTATTCCATAGATGAGGTCATGTTTAATAAAATATAAACTAAAAGGCGCTTTACGGATGTAAGCCATCCGCATGGCATCCTAATGAGCTAATAAAGGGTAGCAACTATGATCTGAATAATGGAACGGTGGATAACAATTATACGAATTTTAATAGATATAGCTCTTAATAAAGGAGGTAGAGTAGGTGGTTATCTTAGGAAATTAAAATAGTATACCGCTTGTTTGATAGAGGAGGAATCTCAATGTTAGCGGAGTTTTCTGGCCCTAGTTTTTCTTTGCATGACCATTGGGGACTAAGAGGTCAAATACACTCACCTCCAGAGCGTCCGCAATTACATACAAAGTGGCAATTGACGGTTGATTCACATTCGAGCACCATTTGGAAACGGTAACCGTTTTCACACCTACCTTTTCTGCAAGCCACCCATTACTTTTCTCATTCTCATAGAGAACAAGTTTTATTCTGTTATATCGCTTTCTTCTTACTGGCATTTTTGCCTTTTTATGATGATTCAAAGGCAACTAACAGAAAAAAAGGAACAACTGAACATTTGAGGAAATGTGAGATATTTAATGTATGTATTTGGTATTTTAAATATCATTTATTAACTTTATTAGGAGATTAATTTCCTTTAAAATGATTTTGTACGATAGTTCCTGATTCTTAATATAGATTTGCGAACACATAAGATATTTAAGCGTGTTTGCTTTATTCTCGGTCTCCAAATTCTACGACCTTTTGTTTGACAACGAGAAATAAGGTAAATCGCTCACGTTACGGCGTGGGCGTCCTTATTCGTTGTCGGGGTGTCGTAGCCCTTGGAGACGTAGGGACTAACCCACGTCTTTTTTTATTTACCCTTCTTCTCACTTCAATATAATTCCTATGACACCTGCTAACACTTCCTCAGCCTTGCCTGAGTTCAAGTTATCCGGTGATTTCCGGACTAACCTTCAGCAGTTCTTTAATGGTGATACAATTGATCATACCAGAGAAGAACTCGACCATTTACGAAATACTCTGGTTACAGAAAGTTATGGAGACCTGGAGCGCGGGGAAAAATGGTTGCTAATGGATTTTGTCAGAAGGATCGGCAACCTGATAGAAACGGCTCATACAATGTATACCACTTGCGCATAAATAGGATCTGGTCAGCGGCGGAAGGTTGACCTATCCAAAAGCTACCCTATGAAACAGAAACAAGGATTCATCAAGGCTGGCCCGTTTGTGGTATCTGCAGTATACCCTCCGGGCTTCAGGGAGTTGTGCAGATGTCTTGGCATAGCGCCTGCATCTGCCATTGAAGGTTTTATTGCTGAGCTATCCTTATGCGGAGTGCAGTTTCAAGGAAGAACCAATGCGCAGGCTGCGGCTGCTTTGCTTTTCAATGCAATGACCGATGCGCGGGATGGGCTGCCTGATGAACCTTCTGAATTGAAAAGAAAAATTGCTTTACCATTTCTGCTGGCATTGACCAAGGTGCAGGAACAAATTCATAACCCCATTGAATTAGCTGTGGAAAGAAAAAGGATAATCAGCGAGTGGTACAAACAATATGAAAAACAACTTGCATGTACCGGGAACAGAAAATAAACATAACTGAAGACTTCGCAGTTCTTTGCTGTTTTTGGAATAGAACACCGGAACAAATTATCCGTTTTTATTTGGAGCATATATCCTTATCTGCATTAATTAACAGACTGGAAATTGACAACCGATTGAAACCTGAATATTCACACGAAGAACAGGTAAAAATGCTGAGGAAGATAATAGACGATCCATACGCGTTGGCAACGTTTTTTGCTATAGTTTTTGTGCCGCCAAAGCCAATCCCAACCTACCCCAAGAAGCTGCCGAAGCTCAACCGGAAAACGCCTTTCTAGGACGGCTCCAAAACCACCGGAAACGCACTCTGGCTTTAGCGGGCCTTTGCAACCCCTTTTCCCTATTCCGTGGAAAAAATACTGTCTTTTTTTCTTTGGTCAGCATCACTTTTTATGATGTTGTTTTCATCCATATTTTATGATTTTGTTTTCCCTGATGCGACCAACGGGAGCAGCAGGCAAGCGGTTATTGCATTACAATAACACCGCTTGCCCATTGCCGTTTCGTTTAATTGTTGCACTGTTGATCATGCTGTGTGCATGGGTGGTATTCTGGGTTTCACGCCCGACTTCGGAGGGCGTGACAGTGTCCGTTGTCCGACAACGGTACATCTGGCAGGGCGAGGCACAGCCGTCGCCTCGTTGTTCAGAAATGGTGCAATTGCCGAAAATTGCTCGTTACTGTTCAAAGCCTTTCGGATACAATAATTGCTTGATGTAGCGGATGATTTTTAGAATATCATAGCCCCAACATTCCGGGCTTTCATTCATGAAGTCGTCTATCTCTTGGGAGTTCTGAAGCGTTAACCATTCGTGCAGGGGCAGGCAAAATGGGGTGTTCTTGCGTGTGCGGACGTAGGCAGATAAAGGAATAAAAGGCGGGGCTTCCTTCGCCGCTTCTGCCAACATCTTTGTGTACAAATCTGAAGGGAAAATTGTGTGTATTTCTTCCAGTATTTGCAGTGCAGAAACTTGGTGAATGCCTGCTTCAATCAATGCGCCAAAACCACTAATCTTTTGTTTCTGCAGGAATGCTGCAAGCCAGTTTTTAAAAGGTATATCCAAGCTCTCCAAAATGTCTTTGCTGAACATGCGATACCACGCAGGAAACAGGTTTAAATCGAACTTTTCAGAATACCAATTTATGACGTAGTTAATGGCGTTGTTTTCCAGTTGTTCAATGTCCCGGAGGGAAGTGTTTGTGTAGTCGTATTTGACCTGCTGGAATATCTCGAAATAATAGCTCTTTATGGCAGTTGTTCTCCGGTCGTAAGTGATCTGAATGTATAACGGGAAAGTTTCAGAGTCCCTGAATGGGACTGCTTTTACCCGATCATTCAGGTAGGTCTTATACGTGACGTTATAAAATTCCTTTGCCATAGGCAATTTAAAGTTATGTAAAATGTTTGGATAACTCTGTTATTCTCTCCAAACTTATCTTACATTACGAATATGTAAGATAGGGATAGTTCTTTTTATTGAAACCTAATAAAATGGGCGATGGGAGAGAAGGAAGATGAGTTGTTGCGGTTAGTGGCTTCATTAATTGTTCAACTTCTATTAAATGAGGAATCATGAAAGCAATCGGATATGTGCGGATTAGCGCCAAAGATCAGTCTGTTTATTCGTTGGATGCTCAGGAAGCCTCCATCAAAGAATACTGCGTAAGAAATGAACTGCAATTGCAGGCGGTTTACCGGGACGATGGCGAGTGTAGCGAATCATTCGACCGGCCTGATTACTTGGCGCTGGAAAACTTTATCAAAACTCATAAAGGGGCAGTAAGGTATTTATTGATTCTGGACCACGACCGGTTTAGTCGTAACCTGAGTGAAGCGCTTGCTAAAATTACAGAGCTTGAAAAGAAATTCGGAGTTAAGGTCTTGGCGGTTGACGAGCCAATTACATTAGATACTAATGATCCGGAGGTTTTCTTAGGTCGTGCATTAAAGTATATGCTGGCAAATCATGAGCTATTGAAAATCCGGAAGCGAACCGCCAAAGGCTTGCGCAGTGCGATGGAGGCGGGCCGTGTTGTCAATAATGCGCCATTCGGTTATGTCAATGCGCGTGATGAAGCAGATAGGCCTATTCTAAAAATTGATCCCGACAAAGCCGAAATCGTCAGGGGGATTTTCGATGAATTTATTGCTGGTGTATCTCATAAGTTGATCCTGAAAAATGCTTCCAGCAAAGGGTTTAAGCGAAGCGGGCATAGTGCATTGGTTCGGGTGGTCAGTAATTGTGTATATGCCGGATTAATAAAAATACCTGCTAATCGAGAAAAGCCGGAGCGGATCATAAAGGCCTTACATGAAGCAATTATTCCGGAGTCGGTGTACTGGGTGGCTCAGGATATATTGAAAGGAAGCAAAGGACGCAGGTCGCGGCCAAAGGATGAATTTCCTTTGCGGGGCGTGCTGAAATGCAATTGCGGTAGTCATATGACGGCTGCATACAGCAAGGGAAAAAAGAAATACTATATGTATTACCAGTGCGTAAAGGAACGTGGGCGTAACTATCGGGGTGAAGTTCTGCATGACCTTGTAGAGTCTATGCTTGTAGATCTCAGCTTCACCTCCGACCAGGTCCAGAGGATCAGGAACTATAGTAAAGAAGAGTTAACCAAAGTTCTTGCCTATCGGTTAAGTGTAATTAAGATGAAGGAGCAAGCGCTTGCCGAGGTGACTAAAAAGATAGAAAGCTTGGAAGAAAAGTTAATAAGCGATCAGATTGAACATGCCACATATAAGAAGTGGTTTGCAAAATTGAGCGGTGAAAAGGGAAGTTTGGAACGTGAGATAACAGAGCTGAAAAAGAATAAGCAGAATACTTTTGATCGGTTGGAAGAAGTGATTCCCGCAATGTGTAATCTAAGCAAACTATATACTGAACTGTCTTTGGAGGGGAAGCAGATGCTATTAAATAAGGTGTTCGAAGTTGGGATCATATACGACGGAAAGTGCCTTCGAACACCAATGATCAATCCCGCCTTCATTTCTAACTACCTTAAAATAAAAGAAAAAGGGCTGATCAAAGTTGACCAGCCCGATGAAGTTCTCCTCAATTTAGAGGCTTGTACCGCGTACGGGATTCGAACCCGTATCACCACCGTGAAAGGGTGGTGTCCTAACCCTTAGACGAACGCGGCGTTGTAAGGGGGTGCAAATATAGGGAAACTTCAATTACTCCATAAAATTTTTTTCTGATCATGCTCTGCAACTGAGATCTTATCACATTCATCACTTCTTTAAAACATCAAAAGCCGCTCCCGGAGCGGCTTTTGGAATATTGTCAATGAAAAATCTATTTCAATCCTACCAAAGCATTTGCATTCGGGTCCCAGACTTTCAATCTGAAACATGCTACGATATCCCATGGATTCAATGAAGTTGTTTTTGCTTTCTGCAATTCCGGAAGACTGGCCATGGTCTCAGGAAGGCGATAAAACGGAATCTTCGAATTCATATGGTGGATATGATGGTAGCCGATATTGGCGGTTACCCATTTCCAGAATGGATTCATCACCATATAGCTCGAAGAGGAGATCGCTGCTTCTTCGTAACACCAGTCGTCTTTTTCACGGAAAGTGGCTCCCGGAAAATTATGCTGTGCATAAAACAGGTAAGCTCCGATCATAAAGGCCAGCATAAAAGGCACTACAGCAGCGAGTAGCCAGGTAAACCAACCCAGGTAAACAAAGATCAATACGCTGGCAGTGAAATGAACAATCAATGCGATCATTGAATCCCAGTGACGCTTAGGCGCACTCATAAAAGAACGTACACACATGCCGAAAATGAACATGGTGATATAGCCGAAAAAAATAGTCAGCGGATGTCGGATGGCCAGGTAGCTTCTCTGTTCTGCTTTGGATGATTGCAGAAACCGTTGCTTGGTCATGATAGGATACGATCCGATACTGGCGCTGAATAATTTGCAATTGTGGTTGTGATGATAATCATGTGAGCGCTTCCAGATGCTGGTGGGAGCGAGAATGAAAATACCATACAAAGTGAAAAGCACCTTTGCAGGCATTGACCGGTTCAGTATGGTGTGATGCTGGTGATCGTGATAGATCACAAACATACGAACCATGGTAAGTCCTGCGGCGAGACTGCAGGCAATCCGTAATAAACTGTTTTCCAGAAAATAAATGCCTGCAAAGAAGGCTGTCAGAATTGCTAAGGTAGAAATGCTGAATAACCAGCTTTTCCAGACGATTTCTTTAGCAAAGGGTTTTGTAGCAAGGATCAATTGCCTGCCCGTTTTGATTTGCATAACTTGAGAGTAAGGGGATTTTTAACATTTAACTTTTAACTGCCGGGCGTTTATGCTTCCATCGTTTATGTGTCCAGAGCCATAATTCGGGCTGTTCCTTAATATCTTTTTCTAATCTGCTGGTGTGTAATTCTGTGATCTTTCCGTCAGTAGTATTTTTAGAGTCTTCCGACAATACTTCGGCCAGTATAGTATAATAACCTCTTTTCAGGCGCTTTATTGTTATGTATACTATGGGATAATCCATTTTTTTGGCAATCTTTTCTGTTCCCTGGAAAACGGGCGTGTCCTGGTTGAGAAAGGTTGTCCACAAGGCGTTGTCTGGTTGTGGGGTTTGGTCTGCGATGAATGCTGTGGCGCTGATCATTGTTTTATTCCGCACCATGTCTTTGAATGTATCGCGCATGGCAATCAGTCCGGTGCCGAAACGCGTACGCATATGATACATCAATCCGTTGAGGTATTTGTTGGAAAGCGGATGGTACACTACAAACAGTTTTTGTTTGCAGGTAAGGCTGAATGTATTGCCGGCCCATTCCCAATTACCATAATGTCCCATTACTATGATGATGCTTTTCCCTTCCTGGTGGTATCTGTCGAAAATTTCTTTTGCCTCCGCACTTAATGTGCAATGCTTCAGCATGGAAGATTTGCTGATGGTAAGTGTTTTGAAGGTTTCAGGAAAGAGATCGCAGAGATAATGGTAAAAATCCTTGCACAGCCTTTTTAATTCTGCTTCCGATTTATCGGGGAAAGAATTGCGCAGGTTTTGCATCACTACTTTTTTGCGATAGCCGACAATATAGTAGAGCACAAAGTAAAACCCATCACAAACTATGTATAAGATTGGAAACGGAAGTAGGGACAACAAATAGATGAACGGTAGCGAAATGTAATAAATCAGGCCTTGCATGTGGGAACGAATATAGTTTCTTCGGTTTACATATGGAACAAGGCGGAGGGTGTTATTACCGATTTAACACCCTGAATTGAGCAATTCTGCACATTTTTAATGCGGGTTTCATGATTGGGGGTTGAGTTTTTCCGTGTCGCGTAAGCAATTCGGGCCCGAATTGCTCTAATCTCCATAAAAAGTAAGGCGCGTAAGTTTGGAGGCTTTGCATTCCAGTGCATAGCTGATCACTTCATCGATCTGTTGTTTGTCTCCGGGAAGCATGCTGGCCAGTTCTTTCAGCTCTGTAATCAGCTCATCCATCATAGAAGCGTTGAAAGTAGCATCTCCAAAAGGGACTACCTTTTTCAGTAACAGGAATTTTTCGTTGCGGGGAATCCTTTCTCCGGTAAGGTTAAGTTCCTCAGGCATTGTTCTGATGGGATTCCCTTTTTCATCTTCCATAATGATGGTCCAGCCCATAGTTCTGTATTCAGGTTTGGTAATGATTCTTCTTCAATAATAGTTTATTTCAGGGGAGTTCAGCTTATAGAAAACAATGAGAAGAAATTTCAGAATAGAATAAAAGTGATGCTAAAACAGGAAAGAAGGAGCTGAAGTTTGCTGTGAAAAAGTTGCACAATAGTTCTTCCGGGGCAGTGATTTTGTAGATTATGATCAGGTTTTAAACTGGTTCCGGAAGAGTCTAAAAACGACAAAAGTCGCTACCAGAGCGACTTTCAGACTTTTGTACCGCGTACGGGATTCGAACCCGTATCACCACCGTGAAAGGGTGGTGTCCTAACCCTTAGACGAACGCGGCGTTGTAAGGGAGTGCAAAGATAGGGGCACACGTATTTCCCGCCAAAAAAAATATCAAAAATGGGCAAAAATCTCCGCCATTTTTCTTTCAGTTGGTTTCAGTTTCTTCCGAACGCTTATTCCTGCTGAACTTCATCAAATTACTGTATTCCAATTAACAGCAAACCGTTAACTTCGCTCCGCATTTTTTCACCAATTAAATTTCACCTCACAATGAGTACAGTTAAAGTGGCGATCAATGGTTTTGGCCGTATCGGCCGTTTGGTTTATCGCCAAATCTACAAAATGGAAGGTATTGACGTTGTAGCGATCAATGACCTTACCAGTCCGAAAGTATTGGCTCACCTTCTGAAGTACGACAGCGCACAAGGCCGCTTCGATGCTGACGTGAAGTCTACTGATAGCTCTATTATCGTGAATGGTGACGAAGTGAAGATCTATGCTCAGAAAAATCCTGCTGATATTCCATGGGGTCAACATGGTGTAGACGTAGTTCTCGAGTGCACTGGCTTCTTCACAGACAAAGACAAAGCTGCCGCTCACATCACTGCAGGAGCCAGGAAAGTGGTGATCTCCGCACCAGCTACAGGCGACCTGAAGACAATCGTATTCAACGTTAACCACAATATTCTGGATGGTTCTGAAACCATCATCAGCTGCGCAAGCTGCACTACCAACTGTCTCGCGCCTGTTGCTGATGTGCTCGACAAACAGTTCGGAATCGTGAATGGCCTGATGACTACCATCCATGCCTACACGAACGATCAGAACACCCAGGATGCTCCTCACCCCAAAGGTGATCTCCGCCGCGCACGCGCTGCTGCTCAGAACATCGTTCCAAACAGCACCGGTGCTGCAAAAGCAATCGGTCTGGTTCTTCCAAACCTGAAAGGCAAACTCGACGGTTCCGCTCAACGCGTTCCTGTACTCACCGGTTCACTCACAGAAGTAACTGCAGTACTCGGAAAGAAAACAACTGTTGAAGAAGTAAATGCTGCAATGAAATCTGCCGCCAACGAAAGCTTCGGTTATACCGAAGACGAAATCGTGAGCAGCGATATCATCGGTATCCACTACGGATCTCTGTTCGACGCTACTCAAACACGCGTTCAGACAGTAGGCGACACTCAACTGGTTCGCGTAGTGAGCTGGTACGATAACGAAATGAGCTATGTTAGCCAGCTCGTTCGTACTGTGCATTATTTTGCTGGTCTGATCAGCAAATAACTTCGTTCTAAACATATCTCAGGCGCCACATCAGCTATGCAGGTAATAACCAGCCCTGTTGTTGTGGCGCTTTTTTTCTTCTTAAAAAGAAAATATGTCAACATTCAGCCAATTCAACTTTCAAGGACTCAAAGCATTGGTACGCGTAGATTTCAACGTTCCCCTCAATGCTGAATTTCAGATCACCGACGATACCCGCATGAAAGCTGCCGTTCCCACCATTCAGAAAATTCTGAAAGACGGTGGCAGCGTGATCCTCATGAGCCATCTCGGCAGACCGAAAGATGGTCCTTCAGAAAAATATTCTCTGAAACACCTGGTAAAGCACCTGTCTGATCTGCTTGGCGGAACTACCGTTCTCTTCGCAAACGACTGCGTTGGCGAACAGGCTTTCCTCACAGCCAATATGCTGAAGCCGGGCGAAGTGCTGCTGCTCGAAAATCTCCGTTTCTACAAAGAAGAAGAAAAGGGTGATGAAGCATTTGCAAAGAAACTGTCTACCCTCGGTGATGTGTATGTGAACGATGCCTTCGGCACCGCTCACCGTGCACACGCTTCTACGGCTGTTATTGCTCAGTTCTTCCCTAAAGACAAAAGAATGTTTGGTCTGCTGATGGAAGGCGAAGTGGCCAGCGCAGAAAAAGTATTGCATCAGGCTCAGAAGCCATTCACCGCTATCATTGGCGGAGCAAAGGTTTCAGACAAGATCCTCATCATCGAAAACCTGCTGGATGTTGCAACCGATATCATCATCGGAGGTGGCATGGCTTATACTTTCGAGAAAGCGCAGGGCGGAAAGATCGGCAACTCACTCTGTGAAGACGATCGCCTGCAAACCGCTGTGGAGCTGCTGAAAAAAGCAGAAGCCAAAGGTGTTTGCATCCATCTTCCTTCAGATTCCACCATCGCAGATAAGTTCGATGCCAATGCACAAACATCAGGCGCACCAAGCAATAATATTCCTGATGGCTGGATGGGACTCGATATCGGCCCCAATGCCTGCGAGCAGTTCACCAATGTGATCAAACGCTCTAAAACCATTCTCTGGAATGGACCAATGGGCGTATTCGAAATGGAAAAATTCCAGCACGGAACCAAAACAATCGCTACTGCAGTTGCTGAAGCAACACAGCAGGGCGCTTTCTCCCTCGTGGGTGGTGGCGACTCTGTAGCAGCTGTGAACCAGTTCGGGTTTTCAGAAAAAGTGAGCTACGTATCAACAGGTGGTGGCGCAATGCTGGAATACTTCGAAGGCAAACAATTGCCTGGTATTGCAGCTGTGAACGCATAACAACTGAATTACTACCATATTGAAAGAGCAGACCTTTGGGCCTGCTCTTTTTGTTTGGGTACTCTTCTCATGTGATCTGTTATCTAACCAGTGCTCTAAAAACATCTGTTCAGTAACGTGGTTTCTATTTTCCAGCGGCCTTACTGATTTCAATTATCTTATCATTACTCCCGTTGCTGGTGCAGAGATACACTTTGCCTGCAGGCGAAATGCATACATCGCGCAGCCTTCCGTATTTATTGGCATAGAATTCATTGGTGGCATCGATAGAAATATTGTTGCTGCCGAGTTGCAGCTGAAACAGTGTGCTTCCTTTGAGTGTGCAAAGAAGCAGTGAATTTTTCCATTGCGGTATGAGATCGTGGTTGTAGAGATCCATTCCGGAAACAGCGATGGTTGGTGTCCATGCTTTGATGGGCTCTGCCACCTGATTGGCATTGCAGAAGCTTTGCTCGCTGCTGGTATTGCAGAACCCCTGCACGGTGGGCCATCCGTAGTTTCTGCCTTTTTGAATGATGTTCACTTCATCATCATTATTGGGACCATGCTCGGAGCTGTAGAGCAGGTTGTTTCCGAAAACCAATCCCTGTGCATTGCGGTGCCCGATGCTCCAGATGGCGCTGCCGGGAAAAGGATTGTCTGCAGGAATGCTTCCGTCGGTATTGATGCGCAGCACTTTTCCATTGAGTACACCCATGTTCTGTGAGTTGGCTCCCTGTTGCGCATCGCCGGTGGTGATGTACAGTTTTTTATCCGGACCAAAAGCCAGCCTGCAACCATTATGGTTAGCCGCTGCAAGCAGATTGTCGAGCAGAATGGTGGCGTTGGAAAGATTGCCGTTGCTGTAGCTGTACCGAACGATCTTCTCTCTGTAGAGGCCTGCATTATTGTAATTGTAAGCAACAAATACCTGCGGCGTAGAGCTGAAATCCGGATGCAGGGCCATGCCCAGCAATCCGCCTTCGCCCTGTGCTGCAACATCATTGATGGTAAGGAGCGGAATCACATTTCCGTTAGTGGGATTGATGCGGCTGATCTTGCCGCCTCTTTCGGTTACCCAGATATGATCGTCTGGCCCCCAGACTATTTCCCATGGGAAAGAAAGATTGCTGGTCAATACTTTGTCTGTAAGATCGGCCGGGGTAACCGGTGGTTTTTCGCTGCTGCGTTTGCAGGCGACAGCAGCAAGCAGCAGTAAATAAAGGATTGGTTTCATGTAATATTCCTGATTATTGGTACACTAATGAATACGAAAACTGTGCCGCAGCCGTTTGGTTTGACATTCAACTGCGGTAAGGCGTTGTACAGGAAGGCAAAATTTACTTGTCCTGTTTAACAAAAGCCTTAATTTTAATACGTAATCAAATATTATACAAAATGAAATCGCGTAATCTTGTTCTTATCATTATTGTAGGCATTATACTTGTTCTCGGCGGTTGCGCATGCAACGGTTATAATGGTATGGTAAAGCTGGATGAAGAAGTAAAGGCAAAATGGGCGAATGTTCAGAGTGACTACCAACGTCGTGCAGACCTGATTCCCAACCTGGTGAATACTGTAAAAGGGTATGCAAACTTTGAGCAGGAAACCCTCACCAAAGTGATCGAGGCAAGAGCAAAAGCTACATCAGTAAACATCAATGCAGATAACCTCACACCGGAGAACCTGGCCAAATTCCAACAGGCACAGGGCGAAGTGAGTGGTGCACTCAGCCGTCTGCTGGTAACAGTAGAAAAATATCCTGACCTCAAAGCAAATCAGAACTTCCTGGATCTGCAGAAGCAATTGGAAGGAACAGAAAACCGCATCAAGGTTTCCCGTAACGATTTCAACACTGCAGTTCAGGGCTACAATACAACTGTACGCAGATTCCCGAACAATATCTTCGCAGGCATGTTCGGATTCAGCTCCAAAGAGCCATTCAAAGCTGATCCCGGTTCAGAGAAAGCGCCAGATGTAAAATTCTAATCAATACAGTAATTACCTCATGGCATTATTTTCTTTCCTCCGTAAAACTGTGTTCTTCTCACAGGAAGAGCAACAGCGAATTACTGATGCAATCAGAGAAGCCGAAAGAAGAACCAGTGGAGAAGTGCGTGTATTCATCGAGAGCCGCTGCCGGTTTGTAGATCCGCTCGACAGGGCTGCTGAGATCTTCCTTGGTCTGAAAATGGATCAGACCGACGAGCACAATGCCGTACTGGTATATGTTGCCGTGAAAGATCATCAGTTTGCTGTACTGGCCGATGGCGGCATTCACAAAAAAGTTGGCGATGTTTTCTGGAATGCAGAAGTGGCTGCCATGCGCAAACACTTTTTGCAGGATCATGTAACAGATGCCATCGTTGAAGTGATCACCGATATCGGCGAAGCACTGCACACGCACTTCCCGTACGACAGGGATAACGATAAAAATGAATTGCCGGATGAGATCGTCTTTGGCAGGTAAACCAGAAAT
This sequence comes from Pseudoflavitalea sp. G-6-1-2, assembly GCF_012927185.1. GTDB lineage: Bacteria > Bacteroidota > Bacteroidia > Chitinophagales > Chitinophagaceae > Pseudobacter. The sequence continues at coordinate 7,408 of NZ_JABBGB010000004.1, read as the reverse complement.
CAATCTGATGAAGAGACTTGTTTTCATACTTTCCTTATCGCTGGTGTTCTTCACCGGCTTTGCACAGGATATCGGCTCCATCATCAAGAGCAAACCCACCACCCTCGTAAATGATTATGCAGGTGTGCTGAGTGCAGGCGATAAACAGGATCTTGAGAAACTGCTGGTAGCCTATGACGATTCAACTTCCAACCAGATTGCCGTAGTACTGGTAAAAACACTTTCCGACCGACCCATTGAGGAAACTGCATTGCAGCTCTACCGCAGCTGGGGGATCGGTAACAAGAAAACCAATAACGGTGTTCTGATTCTGGCAGCTATTGATGACCGTCAGATCCGCATCGAAGTAGGCTACGGTCTCGAAGGTGCGATACCAGATATCACAGCCAACCAGATCATCAGATCGGATATTGGCCCCAACTTCAGGGACGGAAATTATGCTCAGGGGCTTTCTGCCGCAGCTGCATCGTTGATCAAAGCAGCCGCAGGCGAATACAAAGCGCCCAAAGATTATAACAAACGCAAAGAGCGCAGCGGCGGCATCGGAACGGCAGCTATTATCATCTTTGTTGTTATCGTAATTCTCATTGGAGGATTTGGTGGCGGCAGCGGTGGTGGCGGATTCATGAGCCGGAGAGGTTACCGCGGTGTAGGCCCCACAATCTTCTGGCCCAGTGGCGGAGGTGGATGGTCTGGCGGCGGCGGTGGCGGCGGCTGGTCCGGTGGTGGAGGAGGCGGCTTCGGAGGCTTCGGCGGAGGAAGCAGCGGCGGTGGCGGCGCAAGCGGCAGCTGGTAAAAAATATTCAAAGCGGGATTGAAAGATCCCGCTTTTTTTTGCCCATATTTATGTGAGCAACAGCCTGGATCTGCAATTGGGCTGCATCAAAATCATCTTAACCTTTTCAGATGAAATCAATTCTTGCCTTATTCGTTTTGCTGATGGGCGCCATCTGCACACGCGCGCAGGATCTCGATGTGATCATTTCCACGATGCCCGATAAAAGGGTGAACGATTATGCAAAAGTGCTCAGCAAAGATGCCGCTGCCAAACTCGAAGCCAAACTCGTTGCCTTCGATAACAAAACCACTACACAGATTGCCATATTGCTGGTAGATTCACTCGAAGGCAGAAACCTCGACGAAACCGCCAATGCCATTCTCAACACCTGGGGTATCGGACAGAAAGGAAAGAACAATGGCATACTCATATTCGCCGCCATCAAAGACCGAAAGATCAGGATCGAGATAGGTGATGGTCTCGTTGAAGCCATCCCCAATATTAAAGCAGCTGATATCATCAAAAAAGATATCGTTCCTTACTTCAAAGAAAAGAAGTACTTCACAGGACTGAACAAAGCCACAACGTCGTTGATGAAGCTGGCCATCAAAACTTTTCCTCCGAAGAAAGAAGCAGCCAGTAAAGTACGGAGCAACTGAAGTGGAAGCTGTGATAGATCGCATCCAGCAGTTACCGAAATCACAGGGCGGCACTGCTGTGTTCCCTTCAAAATAAAGAGAGGCGACCTTCGTGGGGTCGCCTCTCTTTTGTAAGATATGCCTGAGTGATTAGAATCCTTTCTGACCACCGAGTTTAGACTTCACATATTCGATCTGCTCTTTGTAAGCAGATTTATCTGCTGCAGTTGCCATCTTAGCTTCTTTTGCTTTGATGGTTGCATTGGACAGGAAGTTGTTCACCACCTGATCGTATCCGTAAGGTTTCAGCACTTCTCTGAAGCTGATCACTGCATCCACTCCGCGTTTGAAGTCGGCAGTGTTGTTGATCTTTCCGAGGTATTCGCAGAAAGTAGGGAGCAGATTGAACTTAGCTTCTGAAAGCGGCATATTGTCGAAAGTAGTTGCTACCAGATTGAATGCACTCTCGTCGCCGGACTGAGCCAGTACTTTAGTGATTGAACCAGTCATGGCGCCTTTCAGTTTGCCACCTGCTGCAATTTTCTTAGCTGCTGCGAGAGCGGCTGCATTGTCCTTTTTCAGCAGCGCTTCGAGTGATGCACCTGCAACGCTGTAAGAAGAATCGTTGATGCCTTTGTTGTAGATGGCATTGTAAGCAACATTATCGTAGTTCTCCAGCGCTTCGATAGCAGCTGCACGAACTACAGATTTAACATCATTCTTCGCGATGTCGGCGAGAATTGGTTCTACTGCTGATTTTACGGTAGCATTCTTCAGATCGAGTCTGCTTACGGTCATCATGCGGAGGCCGAAGTATTTATCTTTCAGCGCCTGCTTCAGCAGATCGAGTGCTTTTGAATTGTCCTGATTCTTCAGTGCGAAGTCGATTGCTTCACGACGGTCGAGGAACAGTCCGGCATTTTTGTACTGATGGATGTAGTTGTCGAGCGTTTTGTTGTCTTTCTTCACAGTGAGGAGGATCTTGTCTCCGTCTACATTCACCAGTTCTGGTCTGTTGTTGTATTTGAAAGTGAAGGTGTCGATTGCGTTCTTCACCCAAACTTTGTAACGTTCTTTTTTAGCGCCATTGTATACATCGATTGCGATAGGCAGTGTGAATACCTTGCCTGTTTTCTGTGTTTGTTTGATGATCACAGAAACGGTTTTGGCGTTGTCGTTGTACACGTAATCGATATCGAGGAGAGGATGTCCGTCTCCGAAATACCACTGGTTGAAGAACCAGTTGAGATCCTGACCGGTAACTTTTTCGAAAGCAAGGCGGAGGTTATGCGCCTCAGCTGCCTGGAATCTGTTTTCGGTGAGGTAGATGTTGAGGGCTTTGCTGAATGCATCATCTCCAACATAGTTGCGGAGCATGTGCAGAATGCGGCCACCTTTATTGTAGCTAACGGCATCGAACATGGCTTCTTTATCGGGATAATGGAAGCGAACGAGGTCTTTTTTCTCGCTGCCGCTGTTGAGGTATCCCATCATGTCGCTGAAGTTCTGAGCGTCGCCGGCGTCTTTTCCGTATTTGTATTCGTCCCACAGTGTTTCGCTGTAGTTGGCGAAAGATTCGTTAACGGTGAGGTTACTCCAGCTTTCGGCAGTAACGTAGTCGCCGAACCAGTGGTGGAACAGTTCGTGAGCGATGGTGCTTTCCCATGCGTTGCCGTCGATCAGTTCGCGTGCATCCTGTTGCGCGCTTTCCTGATGGAGGGTAGCAGTGGTGTTTTCCATAGCACCGCTCACATAGTCGCGGGCAGTCATCTGAGCATATTTAGCCCATGGGTAGTCGATGCCGGTGAGTTTTGAGAAGAAGGTCATCATTTCGGGAGTGTTGCCGAAGATCTTTCTGGCAACTGAAGCGTACTCGTGTTCTACGTAGTAGCTTACTTCTTTTCCTTTCCAGGTGTCTTTGATCACTGCGTAATCACCCACGCCCATGAAGAAAAGGTAAGGAGCGTGCGGGAGATCCATTTTCCAATGGTCGGTACGTGTTCCGTTCGCATTCTTTTTGGAAGATACCAGGGTACCGTTGGAGAGGGAAACGTATTTGGCAGGAACCGTCATGATGGTTTCCTGAGTGGTCTTCATGTTTGGTTTGTCGATGGTAGGCACCCATACTGAAGTGGCTTCGGTTTCGCCTTGCGTCCAGATCTGAGTGGGTTTGTCTTTTTCTTCGCCTTTGGGATTGATGAAGTAGAGACCTTTTGCATCGGTGATAGCGGCTGAGCCTTTCACTTTTACTTCGTTGGGCTTGGCAGTATAATCGATGAAGATGGTGTAGTTCTCGCCGTTTTTGTAAGTTTTATCCAGTTGGATGCGGATGTTCTGGCCATCATAATCATACTTGAGCGGGCTGGTGGCGGTTCCTTTAACGAGGGCCACATTGCGGATGTCCATTCCTTTTGCGTCGAGCTCCAGGGAGTCGGTGGGGTAGAAATGGGGTTTGAGGGTGATCCATACCTTACCGTTCATGTACGATTTGTCGTAGTCGAAGTTTACGTCTACTTTGGTATGAACCAGATCATTAACTATTGAGTAGCTTCCACGGTACTCCTTCTTCCAGGAAGTGTCCTGTGCTTCTGCCTGATGGTCCTGCGCTACCAGGTTCTGTACGGTAGCCAGTGCTAATGCTCCAACGAGGAATTTCTTCATGATGAAAATTTATTATGGCGTAAAGATATACGTCTGCCTTATTAAACATTCCAAAAATATGTACAAGTGGCGGCTCGATTATTGCAAATGAGTAGATTTGCCGAACAGCAATCCCTTCTGCAGATGATGCGAAACGTAATAGCTATAATAGTCTGCCTGTTGGCTACAACGGGTTTATATGCACAGGACAGGTATTTTCTGAGCATCCAGAGTGCAGATCAGCAGCCGTTTTATGTGAGGATAGCGAACACAACCTACAGTTCATCGTCCATTGGTCATGTGGTGGTGCCTTCGCTGGGCGACAGCACCTATCAGGTATCCCTTGGTTTTCCACTGAATAAATATCCCGAACAGCAGTACCTGATTTCCTTCAACCGGAAAGATCTTGGGTATACATTAAAAAATACAGATGGTCAGGACTGGAAGCTGATCAACTGGGAATCGGGCGCCAGTCTTACGGCCAAACAGGTTCCGTCTTCCGGTGGCAATGCCATCTGGTATGGCGAAAAGAAGAAGGAAAGTGCATTTACCAATCTGATGGCAGCCGTGGTGAATGATTCCGCCGTGCTGTATGTGGCGTCGGTGAAGAATATTCCTGCACAGCAGGAAGTATTTGCACAGGCGAATACACCAATTGCTGCTGAGGCTGTGCAAACCGGGACTGCAGCTGCGACAAAAGACAGTGTGCTGGCCGTTTCCGGGGCTGCAACCACTATAAATGTTGCCGACAAAGCAATTGATTCTACTGTGAGCGCCAGCATTCAGAACAAGGATACAGCAACAGTTGTGCAGGTTGCACAACCGGTTTCTCCGGATACGACAGCTGTAGTGAAGAATACAATCATCGCAGAACCGGTAAAAGCAGATACATCATCCGTTGCATCGAAGGTGGTTGATTCAGCAGCATCGGTTGCGGCCAGTCAGGTTGAAGCTGTGTCACCCAAAGCAGTCGGCACCACTTCAACAGAATCTTCCGGTACACCTATATTAGTATATACTGCTCCGAAGCCATCCATATATAAGATACAGGATTTCGATTATGCAAAGTCCCGCAATATGAGGTATGTAGACAGTACCGGCGGAGTCAGGGATACCATTTCTGTGATCATCGACTTCGAGGCGGATGAGATAAAGCCTTCCGCAGCGCCTGAGAAGGTAGTGTCGGTTGATACATCCTCCCAAAAACAGGAAACGGTAACCAGGGCAGCTCAGGTACCGGCCGCAGTTGCCACAACACCGGCATCACAGCCGGTTTCAGGTACTTCAACAACCGGTAATGAAACTGCTACGGGTGCAACTGCTAAGAATAAAACCGAACAGACCAATAATAAAGAAGCGGTCAATACAGTTGCGACTCCGGTAACGGCTACAGTTCCAAAAGACAATCCGGCAACTGCTCCGGCAACAGAGCCCGCAGAAACAGAAAAGAAAAAGCTGGTACTGATCAATTCCGACTGTGCGAACTTCGCTACAGACAATGATATCGATAAGCTCCGTGTGAAACTGATGGATATGTCAGATACGGATGCGAAGCTGGCTGCAACCCGCAAGCTGCTTAAATCGAAATGCATCTATACCCGTCAGATCAGGGCATTGAGTGAGTTGTTTACCAATGATGAAGGCAGATATAAATTCTTCGAGACCTGTTATCCGCTTACGGCCGATACCAGCGAGTTCCGTCAGTTGCGGAACTTATTGAGTGAAGATGCGTACATTGCCCGTTTTAAAACCCTCGTCAGGATGAAAGACTGATCTGTATTGCAGTTCAGCAGACTACCAGACATAATCTCCGAGTAATAATGGCCCGATACTTTATTGAAGTGAGTTATAAAGGCACCCGCTATGCAGGTTTTCAGGTGCAGGACAATGTATTGACAATACAGAGTGAGGTGGAAAAGGCGTTGCAGGTGTATTTCAGGAGGCAGGTGAATCTTACGGGATCGAGCAGAACGGATTCCGGCGTGCATGCCTGGCAGAACTATTTCCATTTCGATGCAGATTTTGCAGTTCCCGACAGGGCAATCTATAATCTCAATTCAATACTTCCGGGGGATATAGCTATTCGCAGTATCAGGCAGATGCCGGATGAGGCGCATGCGCGTTTCGATGCCATCGCGCGGGAGTATGAGTATACAGTATATAAAGAGAAGAATCCGTTTATCGCCGACAGGGGATATTACTTTCCTTATACGGTAGAGGAGGAGTTGCTGAAGCAGGCGGCAGGCATCATAAAAGAGTATACCGATTTCACCAGTTTCTCCAAACGGAATACACAGGTAAGAACCTTCAATTGTAATATTATATATAGTGAGTGGGTGAGGAGAGAAGATACACTGGTATACAGAGTGAAGGCAAACCGTTTTCTGCGGGGGATGGTGAGAGGATTAACGGGTACGATGTTGAAGGTTGCACGGGGGAAGATGAGTCTGGATGATTTGCGTAGTGTAATAGAAGCGAAGGATTGTACAGGAGCAGATTTTTCAGTTCCCGGTCATGGATTACTGTTAGTAAAGGTAGAATACCCTGCCGGATACTTTGAGAAAGCGATACGATAGTAGTGTATAATGATAGTATATAAGCGTGAATGAATAACAACTGCGTACATCTTCAAAAAAATATTCGCGCTGAAACCCTTGCTGGTACTGCATTTTAACAATCACTTTGAAAATAGTTTCAAAATATATTTGGCAGGAAGTTGAACACCCTTATCTTTGCACCCCGCTTGAGAAAAACGGATAGAGAGTAAAGAAAAGAAGAACAGAAGATTCGTTTAAAAGCACAGGTTCTTTGTAAAGGTTGATAAAGGAAGTAGAAAAGAAAAGAGTGAAAAGTTGAAGAAAGATTTGGTGGTAAAAATGAAACACTCTACCTTCGCACCCCGCTTCAAAAAGTGATACAGTTCTTTCCCCATTACTAGTCAGTACAGCGAAAAAAAAGTAGTCAAAAATCAAAAGAAATTTTGGTTTGAATATCAGAGACTGCTACCTTCGCACCCCGATTAAAAATGAAGAAACGAAGAGTAAGAAAAGAGGTCGGAAAGTTAGTATAGTTCTTAATGAATACGGTGAGTAAGCGAAGTAAAAAAGAGAGAGAAAAAATGAAGAAAGATTTGGTGTGAATGATTAACTCTCCTACCTTTGCAACCCGTTAGAAAACAACCGGTTAGGTTGTTAGAAAACGAAAAGGGTTTTTGAAAAAAGAGGAAGAAAAAGTGAAAAGAAATTTGGTGTGAATGATTCCTTCTCTTACCTTTGCAACCCATTCAAAATTAGCAAGTTCTTTAAATGTTGTTCGGTGGTAGATGAGGAGAAATGCTCTGGTAAAACGGAGT
>NZ_JABBGB010000003.1 GCF_012927185.1 Pseudoflavitalea sp. G-6-1-2 | reverse complement strand
ACGCTGCTCAAAAAAATACTTGCCTCCGTTACCCGCGATGAGCGATATAAGAAGATGATGCAGGGATTACAAGCTACCATCGTAACCCTGAACAAATGCTACCAGTTTGTAGAACCTCTGGCAGACAAACCAGGGCCATACCAGAGCCGCTTCCGCAGCATCAAAAATATCCTCGTTACGCCGGAGCTGGAGCAGTTGCGGATGGTAGATATCTATCAGACTCTCACAGTGAACACCCTCTCGGGCTATGAGTACCTGCTCAAAAGCCGACTGAAAGAAAAACTGACCGACATACTGGAGTTCATCAGCGAGCTGGATGTGAACATCGCCGTCGGCAACACAGCCGCCACCCGAGGTTTTAATTACGCTACAGCATTACCACCAGCGATAAACAAACTCGAAGCAACTAATCTCTTTCATCCCTGTGTAGACAAAGCCATCGGCAATGACCTCGCCATGGATGGAACCGCCAATGTATTATTCTTAACGGGAGCGAATATGGCCGGCAAATCCACCCTGATGAAAGCCATCGGTATCAACTTCTACCTCGCTCATATGGGCTTCCCGGTGGCAGCCAATAGCATGGAGTTTTCTGTAAGAGAAGGATTGTATTCCAGCATTAATGTAGCCGACAACATCGGTTTAGGGTATAGCCATTTTTATGCAGAAGTGGTACGCGTGAAACAGGCAGCAGTAGCCGCAGCCAGTGGTAAGCGGCTGCTGCTCATGTTCGATGAACTCTTCAAAGGCACCAATGTGAAAGATGCCTATGATGGTACACTGGCAGTGACAGAAGGTTTTGCAGATTACAGCAATTGCCTCTTTATCGTATCCACCCATATCATTGAAGTAGGTGATGCATTGAAGGGTAAGAAAAATATTCAGTTCATGTACATGCCTACCATCATGGAAGGCAGTATCCCACGCTATCCGTACAAACTGGAGCAGGGCATTACAGAAGACAGACAGGGAATGCTCATCATCAACAATGAAGGAATTCTGGAATTATTGAATGCCTAGTATGCTGACAGCTCAGTAGCAGGAGAAAGTAATAGCCATAAGAAACAATGCAGATTTCATGCATTGGAAACCGTCGATCTCAGCCCGGCGGTTTTCTTTTGGCTGCAATACCTGAAAAATCACAACGCCTATTCGGGTAAGTGAATCCACCGCAACAGTCTTTACTATTGCTGATCTGCCGACCAGATGAAAACAGTGGCTGGCAAGAACGGGTTACCAGCTCTTTTTCGTTTCCTTCTTAACATACAAAGGAGTAACGCCGGTAAACGACTTGAATTGCTTTATGAAATGCGTCTGATCATAATATCCGCATTCATATCCGATATCGGTTAAAGAAGCAGCACTCGTCCTTATCAGATGCACACTTCTGGCGAATCTCTGCACTGCAAACAATGCATGGGGTGTTAGTCCCACATGATCGAGGAATAGTTTCTGAAGATGCCTTTCGGAACGCTGAGCAAATTTCGCAATACGTTTTATATCGAACGAATCCTGCCTGGCAGAAATGTAGTTACATACACGCTCTACCTGTTCTATGGCTTTCAATCGTTTTTGACTTCTGGCTAATTGCTTCAATAAAAACGCCTCCAGCACTTTGATCTTTTTACCTATGGTTGGCTGTTCCATCAGCTGATTGTAAAAACCTGAGAGGTTCTGATTCAGCACATCACCAAGATCTGTAGAGTGATTGGTGAATTCTGTTGCTGAGTTGTGAAGAAAGAGAGAGCTGGCATGCGGATAAAACCGGGTGATCAGGATGGTTGTGCCGGCTTCGACGGTTTCCCGCGTGGGTTTCAGCAGATGCCCCAGCACTTCAATCACAGGCATATTTTCTGATTGTTCGCCTATCTGAATTTTCACTTTTTTGTCGGAGATATTGATCGAAAGCTCCAGATAACCAGAAGGGAACAATACTTCATTCACCAGATTAGCAGGGGAATATAAAACCCAATAGTGTTTTATATAAGGTTGCAGCGCCTCAGAGGGCAAGTAGGTTTGAATATTCAATTCGTTTTTTTACAATTTCTGCTAAGTAAACTACCTGATCTTCATTTCTCAAAAAAGGTAGTAAAATGAAGTCTTTATCAAATTTAATTAAAGCATTGATATGCACTATCCCCATTTTGGGCTCCTGTGCTCAACCGGAGAATAACCCTACTGAGGATTATCTGAAAGAAGCAAAGGCCGCCATCGCAGCAAGCAACGCCATTTATTTCACCTCATTTGCAAACAACGATTCAGCATTGTTTATCGATCGCTATGCAGAGGATGCCTGCCTGATGCCGGCAGGGGCGCCTAAAACCTGTGGGAGAGAGGCACTTGCCAGATTCTTTCGGGAAACATACAACAAAGGATACAGAGGCGGAGAGTTTGTTACTGTAGCTGTATATGGCGATGGGAGAGAGTTTGTTACAGAAGAAGTAATTGGCAGAATTTTTAATGAAAAGAAAGAACTGATGAGTGAAGGAAAGATACTTGTGCTTTGGAAGAAGACTGCAAAAGGCTGGAAGATGTTCAGAGACTCGTTCAGTGGCGATGCGCCTTCTGGTAAATGATCGAATATTGTTTGAATGTGCTGAGTACATACAAAATCGCGACCCGAGTTTCTGGTAGCGATTTTGCTATCAGGAGCTGTCCGATAAATCTTCTTTACAAACAAAGACCTGGAACCAGTGAAAGGGCCCCTTCACCTGCACAGTAAACATTGAGAAACTACGGCCTTTGAGCCAGATTTTACCCCTGTTTATTGAATAGGGACAACAGGAAGCAAAAATCATTTAACTTAGTTTGGCGATGGTACCTAAACTGTTCTCCGAAAACGCCCGATTGATTTGGTTACATTGCCTGGTGTGGGTATCAATCGGGATTATCAGTTTCTTCTCCATGTTGCAGGCAGACGGCCCAGCAAAATCAGCGCTCTCAGCTCTTAACAGTTGCGCTTTTTATGCGATCATCGTATATGGCAATATCAATTTCCTGTATCCCCGTTTTTATCAAAAGAAAAAGTACCTCCTTTATTTGCTGAGCTCGATTTTCTTGCTGGTCGTGGCAGGTCTTGGTCGCGGATATTTGTCATTGTTTATACGTAACGAAAATTTTGCTGCATCCCCTCAATGGCAAGGAACCTCAACTCATTTCACCTTTCTGCTTGCCGTTACCACTGTATTTGTACTCAGCTTTGTATTCAGACTGGCAATGGCTTATTTTTCGCTAAAGCAACAATCGGAGAAAATATTATTGCAGCAAAGCCAGATTGAACTGAAACTCCTGAAAGCGCAGGTGCAGCCGCATTTTCTGTTCAATACGCTCAATGCTATTTATTATGAAGCGTTTCTCGAAGCTCCGCGAACTGCATTGCTCATCGATAGGCTGTCTGATATGATACGGTATTTTGTTGATCAGAGCACACACGAAACGGTTCCACTGGCAACCGAGATTCAATTTCTCGACAACTACATTGCACTGGAAAAAATGCGCATACAACCTGAACCCGAAATAGTATTTCACTGCACCATAAACGATCAGCAAAAAATACCTCCCATGTTGCTGATGACTTTCGTTGAAAACATTTTCAAGCATGGCATAGATAAAATATCGGGAAACAATAAGATCTGCATTTCGTTATCCGAAAATGAGCATCAGCTTGTTTTCCAGACCAGAAACTCTCTCAACAGAAATGCTGAACCAATGCGAAAGCAGGGGACAGGATTAAGCAATCTTCGTCAACGGCTGACAATTTTGTATGGAAATAACTTTCACCTTCATACAGCTGAAGTACAGGATGAACATTTTGAAGCTCTTCTAAAAATCCCACTCACATGAAGCTACGATGCATGATAGTTGACGACGAACCGAAAGCAGTAAGCCTTCTTGAAGCGCTCATCGCTGAGGCAACAGAATGGCAACTGGTTGCAAAATGTTACAGCGGGCTTGAAGCCATCAGCTTCTTAAAAAACAACGAAGCAGACATTGTATTTCTCGATATCAATATGCCTCTGATAAATGGAATGGACCTGGCGGCATTGTTACCTCCGGAAACAGGCATTCTGTTTACCACCGCGCATAGCGAATACGCTGCTGAAAGTTATTCATACCATACAATCGACTATTTGCTGAAGCCCATTACACTCAGGCGCTTTCTGGCAGCAGTACAAAAAACAGAAGAACACTTCAAAGTAAAACGCATAACAGCAAAGGAAGAGAACGAAAGCCCGGGTGACGATTATTTCTTCATAAAATCAGGCAAAGAACATCGAAAGATATTGCTGAACGATATCCTTTTCTTTGAAAGCCAGAAGGAATATGTACGGGTTGTGGCTTCAACTTTCAGCCTGCTTACCTACAGACGTCTTAAAGACATAGAAGTGCAGCTTTCAACAGATTTCGCAAGAGTGCATCAATCCTATATCGTGAATATGCGGCAAATGACAAGGATACAGGATAATCATATTTACATTGGTGAAACAAAAATACCGATCGGAGAAAAGTACCGGGACAGTCTGATGGAGCTCGTTCGCAAAAAAACGTTCTAAGCAGATCCCAGGTTGTGTTGAGAGAAAACACCGGTTTGTTGAAAATAGTTTTATGGGAGGATAGTAAGCTGCAGATTTGCATCAATTCCATCAATCGTAAAACATTTTTATGAAAAGAATCTTACAGAATGGTCTTCTCTGCATGATGATTTTATTACTTGCAAAACCTGCCTCATCCCAGACTAATCCACTTATTGGTTCCTGGCGTCTGATCGCTGCCGATAAGATTCTGCCCGATGGGTCGCGCGTATCAGATTATGGAACAGCTCCGCATGGCATAGCAATTTTTACCACCGAAGGAAATTACGTGGTAGAAATTTTCGGGACAGTTCGTACAAAATTTGCATCAGGGAATGCGACTACCGGGACACCGGAAGAGTACAGGAGTGCAACTTTAAGTCACAGCGTACATTTTGGAACGTATGGTTTGGATAGTAGCAAAGGAACCATCTCCTTCAATATCGACCGGGCTTCTTATCCTAATTGGGATGAGACTACGCAGGTGCGCAATTTCACCATAAAAGGCGATACGTTAAGCTGGAGGGTGCCGCCGCGACCAGATGGAGCTACCCCGATTTCTGTTTTCAAGCGCATACAATAGACTGATCGTCGAAAGTTCCGGTAATATCAATCCAACATACTTTTTGGGGGTGAAAAAACGGTTTCAACAAAAGTGAAACCAGGTTATTTTGGGTGATAAAACTGTTTATGATCAATCTTTCTACTACAAACAAGGTATCGTTGACAGCTTCACAAAGCGAATATCTGAAAAGCGAAGCAGCAAAACTTAATGCAGAAGTTGAAAAACTCCTGGCAGAAACCCGATCACGGGAAAAATATTCATTGACCATAATGGCTGCTGTTGCAGTTTGGGTTTTTACTCATCTGAACAATCAAAACGTTACACTACTAAAAGCTGTAAGTGGTGTTCCATTCATCACAACCTTGATTTATGGTATTAGCACAAAGGCGCTTTACGATAATATTAAGTGGATAGGAATTTATTTAAGGCGAATTGAAGATCAATTTTTAGGCGATGCACAAGATAGCCTGGGCCTGTTGGGATGGGAAAAGTATTTTGAAGCGGAAAACAAGAAGAAAAGATTCGTTCAGATAACATGGATCATTTGGATATTACAATTATTATTTGCTGCAATCCTCTTTATCCTCGTTTCGTTTATACCTGAAATTATTATTCGGGCAGGACACTGATCAGACAACAGTCCAAGCCCTGGGATTACAAAGAAGCAATGATGATTTTATAAAATGAATCCACGGCGTTTTGTCCAGTATAATTAGGGCCAGCAAGATCGCTGGCTCCTTCATAATCCAGCTCAAAGTCCACGTCCCGCGGCCCATTGCAGTAAATTACTTTTTTACGGGCATCGTATTCAATACCATTTTTCTTCAGCAATTTTCTTAACAGATTATGACCGGAATGGTTCGCAATCTTAATATTTTGCAGATCCAGGTGAGCCTTGAAAAAAGCCTTGTTCTGTCAGTGCCTTACAGCATTTCTGAATTACACTTAATTTATCTCCGACATAATGCAGACCATGAACGCATGTGATGATATCATATCGATCATCAGCAATCCAATTTACAACAGACCCCACCTGCCATTGCAAACAGGTTACATTCTCAGGTATCGACTGAAATCCATCTATCAGATCAACGCCTATAAGTGCGGCCCTATGTTGCAGGCTATTTTCAGCTAAATAAACAGCGCTTTGCAGCAAGGCTTTTCCTTCACCACAGCATAAGTCCATCCACTTTACGTGCCCAAACTGATCCAGATAGTGACGCATAACCTGCTCCGGATGGAAACTGAGGTCGTTTTCATAGCTGTTAACCCCGGTAGCATTCCGCTCCCGATTCATGCGGTTATTGGCAACAACAGCAGACATAACCAACTCATTTTCCATTAATAATTTCATGAGATCAATGTAGTTATTTTTCTTCTTCAAAAAAAAGTTCAACATCCATTAGTACCGTAAATCGGTTTGGTGGTTATTATGATTGAACTCAACAGGATGGTCGGGTTAAAGAAAACCATCCAAAATCCAATAACTATTAATCTAAGAAATGAAAAGACTAACCAGCCAATGCTTCGTGGCCTTATTTGCGATAGTTTCGCTCCTCACACTCGAAGGATGTAAAAAAGACATGGACAATCCGGAACCTCCTGCACCAGATCTCAACCAGCTATATGCCAATGCCATTGCAGATGGAATGATTGCCGAAAACTCAGAAAGGATCGACACACTCTGGCCTATTTCAAATACCAATAGCAGGTTGGAATGGAAAACAATAAAAGGCAGGCAATATGTATTGATGGCTACTTTTATGCGTTTCCCTTCCAGTTATCCCGAAGGCGATTCTATTACCACCACCTGGGGTGAAGCCTGGTTATTCATTCCGCAACAAATGAAAATGCGCATTGGCGGTAGTTTTAAACCAGGGTCAGATACCCTGATGCGCATATGTCAGTTATTGGGATTACCTCCCGTGAACAGTCGCACGAATACGCATATTTCAGAAATGTGGGTTCCGATGGATAGCCTGCAGCGTCCGGCAGGCAATCCGGATATTCAAACTACATCAGCAAATGAGATATTGATCAGCGGAGCCACTGCAACATATAGCAACTGGTTCAACAACTATATTATTTACGCGTATTATCATACGCTTACCGGTGCCACTGATTTTCATTATCCGTGGACCAGACTGGGATATACGTACGACTGGGTGCCGAATGGCCGTGAAGTAGGACTAAGTGAGTATGTATTGCGATCACAAACCGGTTGTTGGGTAAACAAAACACGAACCGCCAGTAATTATTTCAGGGACTAGAGCAGTGCAGCTACCGGCAATACTTTCCCTACTTGTATAGCAGACCTGCGCATGAAGGAGTTTTCGCCTTCATGCGCATTAATAAAAATCAAGATTTTCACAGTTTGACCCCAAAGAGCATTTTTACCCCAATGTTTTTCCAAACCCGATAAAAAATTTCGTAGAAATGTATTAAACTGTATCAGGATTTTTCACCATAGCTAACCATTAACCATCCGGAATTGAAAAATTCACTTTTTTGTTTGAGACCTCTTTTATTTTGGCCTCTCTTACTATCAGGGATTATTTTTTCATTCTCATCCTGCTCCTCTGCCAAGATCAGCAAATTCAGCATCCACGCGGATAATGATCTTTTTCGGACTACCATTCATCTATTGAGGGCTGATAAGAATAGTACTGGAGAAAACTTCAGAAACCTCCTCAGATATAACTTCAGAGATGCAATTGCGAAGAGTATTAAGGAAGGTATCGACTGCAGTATCGAATGCGATCATGACACATCCGAAGCATTTATTGTAAGTAAGATAAAAGGTGTTGAAAAGGCCAGAGCCTTTTTCCATTCAATCAATTCTTTTGTTGCCGATGGAAGTGAACAAAACATCATAAAAGTAACGCTCTCACATGCATCTGTTACTCCCCACGATTCCTTGCTGCTGAAGGTTAAGTTTACTCCGGAGTATGTTCCCTGCATATCACTGTCCAGTGCTGATGATGAAACTACTTTTATTCCGGATTCCGATATAGTAGGAATAAGAGCTAAAAAAATGAACAGCGGTACTTATGAATATACTTACCGGGGCCTTGAGTTTAAAGACCTGTTTACTTCAGCGAAAGCTTCAGATTTTTGTCCTTGTTGGAGCTACAATGTAGGCATGGAATATCGCATTTACTCTGAAGAAGAACTGTCTAAAAAAGGCTTCTTTGCAGGTGCAAAGGAGTATTTATCGGAGATGGATACTTTCTTCTTCGACATTAAGCTAACCAGATTCAATGAACTCGTTGGAATAATATCAGGTTTGATTGTGATATTCGGTTCTATTACAGCTTACAGAAAAGCACGCAAAAAAAGAAGGCTTGAAAGATAATTACAAACATGATGCAGTGAAAGCGAATAGCGACCCAAAATCTGATCGCTATTCGTTGGTGCACTAAACTTCCATCAATTCAATTGCGATCAGTTCGCAAATAATATGCTGGTTGTTATCTCATAGAAATCTTCCCCGTTTTTGATAAAAGCCGGTGTCTCACCCCATGCCTTAAATGGTGTAACAAAAAGCGTATAGACATTCTTTACAGGTGCAGGTTGAAAATCACTTAAGGTAAATGGAGAAGAACTGTAGGCGGTTCCTCCATGATTGAGCAATGGCGCTCCTGTTTCATGATCGGTAAATTTGAAAACATACGAGTATATCTCGATCCCTTCCCGTAAACCATTGGGCAGAATCTGATAGTCAGCTTCACCTACAGTAGCAGCTACGTTTCGGATGATCCCCAAATCTTCTTCCTGCTGATTCCATTCTTCATCGAAGTAAACAATAGAAAGAGTCATATCTACCTTTTTGAATGGAATGAGCATCTGCGCATAATTGGCAACTTTTACTTTGATATGTCCTGCAGGAGCCGCTTCTTCCTTTTCCTGTTCTTTGGGATCAACAAAGCTCACCGGAGACTCTATTGTTGGTTGAAAAAGCGTGTACGCTTCTTTGCTGCCTGCTTTTGCTTCGATGGTTTTCTCTGCAACGGTTTTACCGCTTCTGGTATCATAGAATGCGAATTGCGCTTTTCCTTCCACCACTTTGATCTTTTGTTCCGGTATGCTCCATTCGATAGGGAAGCCATTGTATTTGGCGGCAATGAATATTCCATTCCCGTTATTGGCGAGTGCGGTTTTCCGGGCATCGAAAAGTACATCAACGAATTCAGTCCAGGTTTCTACCTGTTCTCCTTTTTTACAGGCCCCGAAGAACGATAGCAGTAGCAAACAAGAAATGATATATATTTTCTTAGTGAACATTATTGCTGTTTTTATGCGTTAGAATTTATAGGTGGCCGTGAGGCTGAATCGCTGACCTTCCCGGCTGCGATACATTATCAGGTCTCCATCTTTTTTGTTATAACCGTTGTTGCCGTTCAGTTTTCTGAACTCGCGGGGACCGCTCCCTGTGGTGGTCGTTTCATATCCTTTCGCATTCACATAGTAATTAGACCATTCATTGAGAATATTGGCGATGTTCAGTTTTACTTCCAGTTTCTTCTTCATCATTCGGCCATATACCTGAAAGTCGAGCAGCCTGGGTGCCTGTTCAAATTCGATATTCATAGGCTCCGCTCTGATGAGGTTACTTCGATATCCACGATGATTGTAACTACCCGTTGCACCGAAATATTCTCCCCAGTAACCGATACCGAGGTTCAGTAACCAGGGCGATTGGCCAATGAGCGGCCGATCCATTCCAGGTAACCTGTCTTTGAATCTTTCTATTACCCCATCTACTGTTCTGAATTGCCATGGACCTTCAAAGTCTACTTTTGATTTGAGCAGTGTGCCATTTGCATACACGAAAAAATCAGACAACCACGATTTGTCGGCAACGAACGAAAGATTCTTTCGGATCTCCAGTTCCACGCCGTAGTTCTTTGCTGCAGCCATATTGGCGAACACATAATAGCTGCCATCCTGAAACGCAGGATTGTTCACCAGTTCAATCGGTTTGTCGAGGTTCTTGTAATAACCTGTTACCGAAATTATTTCACCGGGACTAGGATACCATTCGAGCCTTACATCATAATTGTCGATAAGGGTAGATACTACGTCTTGTCCGGATACATGCGCATCCAGTTCGTAGTCGTAAAATCCAAAGAAGGACGTTTCTCTAAAATCGGGTCTGATGGCGGTTTTGGAGTAACTGGCGCGCAGATTGAGCGTATTCGTGAAACTATAAGTGGCATTGATGGAAGGCAGCAATTGCCAGTCCTGCTCTTTGGTTCCTTCCTGAAATTTCATGTAGTCGGGAACATTATCGCCATACCTTTTTCTCAGCAGTTCAGCCTGTCGGTTGCTGAGATCGTAGTATTCGAGCCGCGCTCCATATACCAATCTTAATTTGCCAAATAGTTTCTGATCGGCCATCAGGTACATGGCGTGCGAGTTCATGCTGCCATTGAAAATCCGGCCACCGATGTTTTCTGCATAATAATATGCCTGGCCTGTGCCTGCGCCGATTTTATCAGGACTGAGCAGCACTTCATATGGCAATTGAATTTCCGGAAGTATCTCTCCGGCCTTAGCGGAGCGCGTCATGGGCAGCATGCGGAAAACGTCCAGTGAACGTTTTTTTGTCCATCCCTGATAACCCATTTTTATCAGTGTTTTAAATGAGCTTTCTTTTGCAATGATTTTAGAGAAGTTGGCTCCCCAGTTGTAATCCATTTCATCGATGTTGGTCCACATGCGTGAATCCAATGCTACGGTATTGTTCGAGTAGCTTGAATGTTTCAACAGGTTGGGAGTCTGAAAATAATATTTGTCACCGATGCGGGTCGAGAGGCGGTACTGTAATTTTCTTTCATCCAGTATTTCCTGATGGATCTTATTAACGGCGATCAATCCTTCAAACTTGATACCACCGGGCAATTGCAGATCGCCTGTAAGCTGGTGTTGCTGTAACCACATCGCTTCCGGCAGCTGATACAATTCCTTTCGGATCCTATTAGTTTCATCTCTGTAATCCAGCCTTACTGCTTCATTAAAATTATCGCTGTAGGTTCTTGCATACATATTCTTCAGGGCTATCCTGAAGCTCTTTCCCTGCAATCCCAGATTACCTACAAGACCACTGCTACTACTGAACCGGTAAGATTTCCCGGCACCGTTCTGGCCAAAGGTGGAACTGTCTATATAACTATTGGTGTAATTCTGTCCGCGAACATTATTGTAATCAACAATATTCTGTTC
This sequence comes from Pseudoflavitalea sp. G-6-1-2, assembly GCF_012927185.1. Lineage (GTDB taxonomy): Bacteria > Bacteroidota > Bacteroidia > Chitinophagales > Chitinophagaceae > Pseudobacter. The sequence goes on along the minus strand of NZ_JABBGB010000003.1, from coordinate 1,707,669 downwards.
GTTGCGAATATTGGCGCTGGCAGAAAAACCGAACTGCATATTGTTTTTCAATCGGTATACACGCCCCACAGCGAACCGGTAATTTTGATTGGGCTGCACTTTGTATTTGTGCATCTTCAATGCATCGGCATTCAGTTTTTTCGATTGAGCAATGGCATCGAGATCATTGTATTTGAGATCGGGCCTTTCGAAATTCAGTTTCCAGTTATCCAGCATGGGATCATTGCTGGCTCCCGGAGGTGCATCCAACCGGATAGCATCATTGTTCCAAACCCATGGCATCAGATCAGCTGGTTTTTTAGCTGAATGGTGGAAGAAGCCGAACATTTCGCTGGTATTGCGTTCGCCCATTCTGTAAAAGTCTTTTCCGATAGCCTGGCTGCTAATGCCGGTACCTTTGCTGATACTGGTAAAGTTTGCAGAAGGAATGTCTAATGTATTGATGCTAACCTGACCTCCTGAGAACTCGGAACTCATGTCTGGTGTAGCTGTTTTATTCACCACTACATTACTTACCATTTCCGTAGGAATAATGTCGAACGAAAAGTTCCGTTTGTTCATCGATGTGCTGGGAATTACAACACCATCGAGCATCGCCTGATTATAGCGGTCGGACATTCCACGCACGACTACAGATTTATTGCTGACTGTGGTAAGCCCTGAAATCCTTTTCAGGCTTTGTCCCATATCATTATCCGGAGTACGTGCAATCTGCTCCGCACTGATGCCATCGGTAACAGATGCCGCATTTTTCTGCCGGGCATAATGTGCATTTACACTTTCTTTTCTTGCGGAGGATTTCACTACAACTTCGGCAAGCTGCCCTTTCTGACGTTTAAGCGTAATGTTCAGTGTAAAGTATTCGTTGGGTTTGATAAGAATGCCGCTCACTTCTTTTCCGATATATCCCACATAGCTGATCTGCGCCGCATAGCTGCCAGCAGGGAGGGACAGCGTAAAAGATCCATCATCACCTGTAACAGTGCCTTTTTTATTGATGCGAATGCTCACACCAGATACCGGTTGACTGGTTTCTTCATCGATTATTTTTCCTGTAACCAATCCGTTTTCGTTTTTCGGGTCAGGAGCGGAGCTGTCTTTGGGCGACGAATATTTGAATGAAACGAACATCCCATCCACCCAATACTGAAGTCCGAATCGGCTTTTCAGGCGATCGAGCAGATCGGTCAATGTGGGTGCTTTCAGATTAAGGTCTGCTACTTTCACCTTTTCCAGTACTTCCTGCTGGAATGAAAACCGGTACTGTGGCAGCTTCTGCTGCAATTGAGCAACTACGCCGGCAAGGGTGCCGTTCTTAATGCTTAGTTCTACCTGTTGTGCAGATAATGTTATAGGAAGCATCAACTGCAGGATGATCAATAGCGGAAAAAATTTCCTGAAACATTTTTGCCGGTAAAACGCAGGGAAATGATTTACGTCGTACTTTTTTGACATAATTTTGAATTGAACAATTTATTCTGTTAAGTAATTTGTTACTGAAGCGTTGCCCGGCCAGGCGGCGCTTCTTATTTTATGTGGATAGTTCAATGCACGTACACTGTGTCTTTCTCCTGTTGGAAGCGGAGATCCCATACAAACGATAAATGCTTCAATACTTTTTGCAAGGACTCTTTTCCGAAACTGGCAGTAATGGTTTGATTTTGCAGGGAGCCCGGATACTTGAATTTGACTCCGTATTTATTTTCGATGATGGTGAAAGCATCGCGTATCGGAGTCTTGTAGAAACTGATCTGTCCGGTTGCCCAGTCTCCGATGCTGGATTCCGTCACCTGATGTATTTCGGTGGTACTGTCTGCTTTGTGGTAGAGCATCATCTCTCCGGGTTTCAGCAACTGTTCAGGCATGGCTGCTTGCCTGATTCCAATTTTTCCATTCTTCAGCGCAACACGCAACTGCGAGGATGCAGAATAACCTTCGATATTGAAAGCTGTGCCATACACTCTTGTGGTAAGGGATCCCACTTTCACTTTGAATGGCCGGTCAGCATCATGTTTAACTTCAAAAAAAGCTTCCCCCTGCAATGCTACTTCACGGGTACTGTCGTTGAAATTACTGGCAATGGAGAGACTGGAAGCAGCATTGAGATACACGACAGAACTATCCGGAAGCCTGAGCAGCTTCACAATCCCCGGTTGATCGTTTCGATACACTTCCCAACTGAGTGATTTATGTGCAGGTTCAGCAAACTGCCGCCACAGCAGTGTTACAGCCAGCAGCACACTGGCGGCAGCCACCCAGGGGAGGAGCCGTTTTCTGCTGCTCATTTTTTTCACCCTGCCAACAGCACCCACACGCGATAACACTAGCGACGCCATGGCGTCTTTGGTTTCCTGGCGGCTCGCTATGGTTGGTTGATCCCACATCTTGTCGATATGATCATCGAGCCAGGATTCGCCTTCGGCTTCAATCCATTTATCGATAAGTGCGATCTCATCCTCACTGGCTTCTCCATTCAGATATCGCCTGATGATATCTGTATTCATATTGTGTAGTTTGATAGAAGTAAAATCATCTGCATTAAAAACGATCGGGAGAAAAAATGCCTGTACAGGTATTTTGCACTTAATAATTAGTTAACAATGGAAGATCAAATACATCACGGAGAGAATTGCTTAACCGTTTCTTAATGATGTGAAACTATATTTGCGCCATTAAGCCGATTTTTTTTGATAGCAGAAAAAGAATACAGATTAAGGAAGGTTATAGATCAGACGCATGATCAGCTGTTGTCTGTTTTACTTTCATTTACCAGCAACCGTCATCTTTGTGAAGACATACTGCAGGAAGCGTATGTGAGATTCTGGAACAATATGGAGCAGGTAAAGGATGATGATACTGCTATCTATCTGCTGAAGCGTTACACCCGAAATCTGTTTCTCGACGAAATGCGCAGGATATCGAGAAGGGAATCTCTGCTGGCAAACCTGCATACGAATATTGCGGTGGCTTCGGCGGAAGAGCTGGCCATAGAAAAGGAGAGACGCACTATCATTCAGTCTGCCATTGAAAAATTACCTGCACAGCAGAAAAAGATATTCAGGATGCATAAAGAACAGGCCCTAAGTTACAGACAGATTGCAGACCAGCTGGGAATAACCACCGGTACAATTGAAACACAGATGAACCGAGCATTGAAGTTTCTTCGTAAGGAGCTGGCAGGAATGAATGTGAATGATCCTGCACTTACATTCGCGCTGATTTATTATGCGCTGACTGCACACTAACAGAGTGGATATTTCGGAGCTGAAACCTTTGTTAGATCTATAGATTTGCTATGCAGGTTCAAATTTCAGATCGGATCCAGATCCGCTTTTATAATCATCAACGCATTTTCGAGTAGTTGCCTCACATCCCTTATCAAAAACAGATTTATTATCCCGCGTGCTATAAAATGCTTAGGAAATATTTTATAAGTCCATTCGATTCTTGTCTGCCCATTTCCTATGTCCGTAAACTTCCACTCTCCATCTACTCTTTTTGCCAGAAACCTTAACTGCGAAGTGAAGTTTTCAATTTTGTAAGAGAACGACTGATCAGGAATAACCGTTAACAAACTTTCTTTGGCTGTAGATCCATCTTCAAAATAAACAGTTCTCGAAAGGCCTTGTTTATTCCACTTTTCAGATTCATCGGTTTTTATGACGGCTGGCAATTTCTTGTATCGCTTAAAGATGTGCGGTAAACTAATGGGCACAATGTAATTAAATGCTTTTTCAGCGGGAGCCATAACAGTTGCTTCAATTCTTACGCATGGTATTCTTCTGTTGGTTTGTGCGATGGCAGTGGAGATACATCCTGTTATGATGATTGCAACCAGTAATAAAGTTATTCCAAATGTGGTCATTGAGCTTCGGTTTAAGCTATCCCAAAGCTCACAAACCGGAAACAGAAAAGATTTGCCATTTGGCAAAAAATGCAACTCAGGAGTTTCTTCTGATCCGACTTAAACTGGATTGGGTAATGCCTAAATAGGAGGCGAGAAAGGATAGGGGGATGCGATTGGCAAGCGTTGGAAATCGTTCCAGAAAGTTTGCATATCTGGAGCTCGCGTCTTCACCCAGCATTGGACTGATGCGGTTTACCTTTTCGAGCAGAGATGTTGCAGAGATCTTATTGATTAAGGTTTCCCAGCCAACTATTGTTTGCGACAACTCCTTTAGATCGGCTGCGGTAAATACCAGCAGCCGGCAATCCATTACTGCCTGAATGTATTCAGAAGAAGGGACCTGATCTGAAAAGCTGTGCAGATCAACAGCGAAATTTTGTTCATCGATAAAGTAGCGGGTGATTTCCTTGTCTTTGTTGTTATAATAGAATACCCTAAGTATACCCGCAGAAACGAATGCAACCTGACGGGCTATTTTACCTGCTTCCGAAAAAGAGTCGCCTTTATTGAGATGGATGATTTTGACTTTGTTTTTGACCAACTCAATTTGTTGATCGTTTAACTGACCGAACCGGCATAAGTAGTTAATAAGGCCTTCCATGAGACGCGATTTAATAGAAATTAGACAATCCTGCCGTGAAAAATAAACTATTTTCAGCTCAGAAATTAACGCAAACAAGGGTGTCTTTGTTTTTTGTATTACATCGGCTAAGTTGCTGGGCGTATGCCCCTAATGGTTGCCTGCAAAAAACCGTGACCAACTTTTGCTACCGCGCCTCCTGCAAACACATCGCCCAACACACCGTCATTTTCTTTTACTTCAACAGATAATTCACTTTATTCCAGAAAAGCATCCAGCTCTTCTGCGGAATTGATGCCGATCTTTTTATATAACCTGTATTTTGCTTTCTTCACGCTATCGGGGGATATGAGTAATGTCTGGGCGATCTCTTTGTTGGTGAGCCCCAGTTTATGCAGCATCATCAACCTGAGTTCGGCACCTGAAACAGGGCCGATTCTGTCAACAATGCTTTTTTCAAAATCAGGGTATATCCTGATGAATGAGTTTTTGAATTCGCTCCACTGTTCCTTTTGTGTAAGATTGAACTCTTTGAGGAAAAGAATGCTTTCTGGTTCCTGATCAGTTTCTTCTTCTTCTGGTGATGCTACGGTTACTTCATCATATGCAACTTTCCCGGAGCTGCCATTACTTTTTATTGCAGCGGGAGCATGTAGGTTCGTATTATCATTTCTGATGGTTTCCAACTGTGCAAGCAATTGAATTTTCAGCGCTTCAATTTCAGCCGCCCGTTGAAGACTAATCTTTTCCGTGTTGGTCTTATCTTTTTCTATTCGTCTTATTCTTTTGTAGAGCAGGTAGATAATGATGCCGATAAGAATGGTTATTGCGGCAACAATGATGAATTCTACAATAGCGCTGTTTTTTCTGGCTCTTTCTTTCTGAACCATTTCATCTTCGTACACACGAACTGCTGCATCCAGTTCCAGTTCTGAAATTTTGTTTTTATTGCCATGATCCTGGAACAGGGAATCGTAATGAACAAATGCTTTGTACGCCGTCAATGCATTTTTGTAGTCCTGCAATTTTTCGTAGTAGAGGTAAGCTGCTTCATGTCTTTTTTTATGGGAAGCATAGTCGTTGATCCGGACAGCGGGCATGATGGCATTGAATGAATCCAGCAATAATTTACATTGTGCCAAATGATTTCGCTGCAATTCTATTTTTATCAGCCAATAAAAATCCTCCGACGCATTTCCCCAAAGTTTTTCCTTAAAGCTCAGCTCTTTTTCCTTCATCATGTTATCGTAGGCTTCCGCATAACTTCCCATTTTATAAAGGGTAACAGCGGCGCAGCCCAGCACTACAGTGTTGAAATCGGTACTGCCCGATGCGATAGCCGTTGCCGATGCTTTATTGAAATAGCGCATCGATTCTGCCAGGCTATCCATTTTCTGGTAATTGATACCGATACCATTCAGTGAAACGAGAGAATCCATCAGTATACCCTTGCCTGTTGCCAATGATCTTTTAAAATATTCAATAGAGGGTTGCGGTTTATCAAGCTCCCATAAGATATAACCGATCTTATGCAGGATTGCCTGAAAGGAGATATCCTGCTGCAATCCGTATCTAACAACATTCTTCTCTGCAAAGAACAGCACTTTTATTGCCTGGATATTGCGTGATGTGCGATGCTGGTATTGAGCCAGCTCAAACAAGATTTCCAATGCGGCTGAATGATCTCCTTCCTTTGTGTAATCGTTATACAGTGCTTCGAATTCTTTGTCCGCCAGCTCAGACGGGGCTTTCTGGCATTTCAGTTTTTCGGACATTTCAACCAGTGCCATTCTCCGGTACAGCGATTGATTATTTTCTTTTCTGCAACGATCTTTTACATAATTGCAAAACCGGGCAAGCTCTTCGGGAAATTTCCTTATTCCATGACTGCGTAAGAAAATAGTACAGATGCGATGCACATTGTCGGGCGCTGCCTCACTGCAGACAGTATAGAGGCTGTCGTAATCACCGGGGTGTTGTATCACCCCTACAGATGGAGTAGAGGCGGACTGAGTTTGAGAGTTAGCCGGCATATGCATCACCAGACTCAGCAGAACAATCAGCCAGTGCCTCTTATTAATTTTACTGAGTGTAAACAAAGCCAGGTATTTTTTTCAGAAAAGTGGTGGACATGCTCAAAGATAAAGCAGGAAAAAGTTCAAATATGTCCACTCAACCCCGAATTCTTCGTTTGTCCACCGTGTTTTAGTTGTTTGTCCACCGTTGAAATTCAACAGGATATACCTCTTCCATTAGTTTTGCGCGCATAACGGTCATTTAGAATGATGACTGTAGGGTGGAGAACCAGCCTTGTATTTCATACACCGCTGGTTCTATTTTCATCATCTCTCTCTTAAAAACAGTGATGAACAGGCAGAATGCCGGTACGACATTCTTTATCCACTATAACAACCAATCACACATAGAAAACCAATAACATGAGACCCAAAAAACTGTACCTGTTTCTTTTCTGTTCGCTGCTTTCCGGCGGTCTTGTTGCACAGAATGTAGGTGTTGGCACCAGCACGCCAAATGCCACATTAGAGATCAAGGCAACCAACCCGGCCACACCAGCCAATTCGGATGGGATCATCATTCCCAGAATAGATGCATTTCCGGCAGTGAACCCAACAATACTTCAACATGGCATGATGGTATACCTGACCACAGCAGCAGGGGCTAATCAGCCAGGATTTTATTACTGGAACAATAACAGCAGCAGCTGGGTATCGCTAACAGGCGCCACCAGCGGTACCGTATGGAATCTCAATGGTAACGCAGGCACCAGTGCAGGCGCACATTTTATTGGCACAACGGATGATATGGATTTCTTTTTAAAAAGGAACGGAGTATTATCCGGCAGGCTAGGTTATTCAAGCACTTCATTGGGCAGGGGATCATTACAAAATCCCATTAACGGTGGAGAAAATACCGGAATAGGAGCTGATGCCCTGGCCAACACAAGAAATGGTTCTTATAATGTTGCTGTCGGGTATGGAGCGTTATTTTCAAATTACGATGGATCCGGGAATACGGCCATCGGTCATCGCACGCTCTACTCGAATACAAACGGATACGGAAATACTGCGATGGGACAATATAGCATGAATAAGAATACTACCGGAGCTGGGAATGTGACCAATGGTTTCAGTGCTCTGGAGTACAATTCAGGGGGCAGCTATAATACCGCTATTGGCGTTTTTGCTTTGAGGTTTAACCAAACGGGAAGCTATAACACTGCCGTAGGTAACGAAGCGTTGACCAATCAGGTGTTTACTTCCGAGAATTCGGCTTTTGGTTACCGTGCACTGTTCCTCAACAAAACAGGTATTTCAAATACTGCAATTGGTACCAGAACGATGCAGAATATTATTTCTGGCCATGAAAATACTGTTATCGGAACAGATGCTTTATCGGAGGATATAACAGGCGGTCAGAATACTGCCGTTGGGGTTAGAAGTTTAAAACTCTCTACAGTGGCAGGGAACACGGCTGTAGGTTTCGAAAGCATGGCAGCCAACACAACAGGACTCTACAATGCGGCTATTGGCATGTGGGCATTGTCCACCAACACCATTGGAGCTTCCGGCACAGCAGTAGGTTACAGAGCTTTGGCATCAAATGTTGATGGAAATTCCAATTCGGCGATAGGAACAAATGCTTTAATGCTCAATACCACCGGTGGCTTCAATACAGCCGTTGGGGCTGGTGCATTAGCATCAAATACCACAGCCTGGAATAATGTAGCGATCGGAGCAGATGCATTGGCTGCAAATACAACCGCGAGATACAACACAGCAACCGGAACCAATTCTCTAAAAGCCACTACTACCGGAGAATCCAATACCGCCCTTGGATACAACACATTGCTGTCAAATACTACTGGTTGGAGTAATGTGGCTATAGGTGCGGAAGCATTAAAGCTCAACACTATTGGTTACGCCAATACTGCTATCGGAGGTTATACGCTGGCTAAAAACACAACCGGTAGTCTTAATATCGCCATCGGTTTAGCGCTAAATGCAAACACATCAGGGAACAACAATATTGCGTTAGGTTCCGAGGCCTTATACTCAAATACTACAGGAACCAGCAACACCGGGATCGGTGATAGAACATTAGCCAACAACACAACAGGGAACAATAACACTGCATTGGGTAACCGGGCAGGACAACTGCTTACTGCCGGTTCAAACAATACTGCTATAGGTTACAACGCCCAGCTGCCGAGTGCTTCAGCCAGCAACCAGGTAAGTATCGCCAATGTAATCTATGCTATCAACACCGATGTGTCAGGAGCAGGAAATGTAGGAATTGGTACCGGCACTCCAGCTACCAAACTCGATGTGCTGGGTACTACCAAAACCACCAATTTCCAAATGACAGCGGGCGCAGTTAATAATTATGTATTAAGAACAGACGCAGCTGGTAACGCAAGCTGGGCCGCAATAAACTGGCTGGAAGCAGATCCCAAAATAGCCGGCATGAGTGGCAACCAGGTTGCCAAATGGAATGGCAGCCAGTTAGTGAACAGCTCCATTACCGACAATGGCTGGGTAGGCATCGGCACAACCAGCCCAGGCGCTCAATTGCATATTACAGGAGGATCAACAGCCGGAGCCCCCAATCAGCAACGTTCTTATTTTCACGTGAACACTTCAAATATCGTTCAGGATGTAAGCTCATCAGGTGGTATTGTTGTACGTGCCGATGGCTGGTTCTGGTCGAATGGTGGTGGTTATCTGGCTACCTCCGATGCGAGGATCAAAAACATTATAGGCATTACCAATAATCAGGCAGATCTTGCTACGCTTCAAAAGATACAGATAACAGATTACACCTATAAAGATGAAATAAGCCAGGGCAGTGGCCGGCAAAAGAAAGTGATAGCACAGCAGGTAAAAGAAATTTACCCTGTTGCTGTGAGCCAAAGCACTGGAAGCATCCCCAATATTTTTGAAGTAGCGAAGTCGGTAAAAATCATTGATAAGTCCACAGTTATTACTACCAGTAAGCCACATGGCTTTGTAACAGGCGATGAAGTAAAACTGATCCTGGATAAAAGCGGTGAAAAAATCTATACTGTAACTGTTACTGCTCCCGATAGTTTCACAATCCCCGCAGCAATCGCTGAAGGCGTTTTTGTATATGGCAAAAAAGTAAATGATCTGTTGAATGTAGACTACGATGCATTGACCACGCTGAACATCAGCGCTACGCAGCAATTGATAAAAGAAATAGAAAACCTGAAAGCAGAAAACGTAAAACTGAAAACAGATCTGCAGCAACAAATGGCTAACCTGCTCAAACGTTTGGAAGAGTTAGGTAAAAAATAATCTTATGAATCTGAAAAAATACGCTACTCAATTAGCCTCGCTGTTATGCATGGTTAGCTTTACCGCTACCTGTGTGCAGGCTCAATTAAAAGTGCAATCCGGCGCTATTGTTTCATGTTCGGGACATGCCATTATTACGCTGAACAATGCAGACCTCATCAACGATGGAACCATTAGCCTGTCGGCCGGGCAAGGCACTTTTATTTTTAACGGCAACGCCAATAATACCATTTCCGGATCCTCCGTTCCCTTGTTCGATATACTGCAAATTGCCAAAACCGGCAGTGCCGGAATAACGCTGCAACAGGGACTGCAAATAGGTTCGGAGATTACTTTCACTTCGGGCATCATTGATTTGAATGCACAGAATATTTTATTGCAATCCGCTGCTCAATTGAATGGTGAATCTGAAACCAGTCGTATTACAGGCGCCAATGGCGGTTATGTGCAGATCATCAATAACCTCAACACACCATCTCTGGTGAACGCCGGTAATCTCGGAGCTGTGATTACTTCACCGCAGAATCTTGGCAGCACCATAATTCGGCGGGGACATACATCGCAAGCCAATCCTTTAGGCGCGGGCAACAGTATTTTGCGTTACTACGAAATAATTCCAAATAACAATGCTGCGCTCAATGCCACGCTGCAGCTAAATTATTTTGATGCAGAGCTGAATGGACTCGATGAAAACAGCCTGGTACTTTATAAAAGTACGGACAATGTTCATTGGAATAGTCAGGGATTCGATACACGCGATGCAGCTACCAATTACGTTTCCAAATCAGGACTGGCCGATTTTTCGTGGTGGACAATTTCATCATCCTCCAACGCTCTTCCGCTCGTATGGGTTTCGTTCAATACACAATGTATAAGCAACGGAACACGCATTACCTGGAAAACACAGCAGGAGCAGAATACCGCTACTTTTGTGATACGACGCAGCACAGATGGTATCAAGTGGACTGACATTAGCAGCATGCCTGCAGCCGGCAACAGCCAGACGGTTTTGTCCTACACATTTACCGATCTGCAGACACCGGCAGCCACCAATTATTACCAGATCGCGCAGCGTGATATTGATGGCCGCCAAACCTATTCACCGGTACTCATCAGCAAATGCGGACAATCGGAAAGCATTAAAGTATATCCCAATCCTGTGCGGAATAATTGCTGGGTAAGCATACAATCAGAAACTGCCAGTCCGGTTTCGTTACGCTTATACGACAGCAGGGGAGCGCTTTTGCAGGGAAAATCAATAAACATACAGCCCGGCAGTAACCAGATTCCTTTATCGCTGGGTGGTTTACCAACAGGCAACTATGTACTGGTAATAACCTGGAACGATGGTAAAGTGAAAGTGGTTAAGCTGGAAAAGAGTTAAGCATTTTGGTTCTGATATTTGTAGCACAATCAAAAGCCCTGTAGTTCTTATTTGTAAAGAACTACAGGGCTTTTATCTATCCAAAATTTCAGGAACTTTCACAACAACCAGATAAGATAAAACAAAGCAGTCCTTCAATTTCTTTTGAGGCATTACTTTGCTAAAAAAAACTCATCAGCCACTCCCATTTTACTATAGCAGAAGCAGTCTCGAACTGGCAGCTACGCAACGTAGAAAAAGACATCCTGCGGTTGCTGGTAAAGTACTGCAAGGCTGATTTCACGCTGTTTGATTTTACCGGTGCTGATAAGCGTTTTGATCAATTCCGGAAGATTGGTGAATTTATTCTGGTGGCGAAGCAGCAACATTAAGTCTTTTGCAAGCGGTTTCTGCGAAAATTTACATCCGTTTATTCTTTTTACAAACTGTTTACCGCCGCATTCCCTGGTAGAGCGTAGGTTTGGATAAGCACAGTCAGCTTTCCTGAAATTTTTAAGTGATTAAAAAAAATTATGAAATACGCAATCGTATATGCCTGGTTCATGGTATCCGTTTGTTACAGTTCCTGTGGGCAAAACCAAACAAACGCACCATCCAATAATAACAGAGCAAATAGAGCAAACTACACCGAGTCTCAGCTTAAAGAGGCGGACACTGCCAAAGTGCCTATGAGTATGGTTCGGAATGTAAAGCAAGCCAGGAACGGAGACATTTTGATTGCTTCTTACTTAGGCGTGTTTCGATACGATGGAACATCTTTTATCAATCTAACAAGGAAAATAATTCCGCCCGGCGTATCCAGTTTCTGGGATGTGCTGGAAGATCGAAAAGGAAATCTTTGGTTCGCTTCCAAAGATTCAGGCGTTTATTATTACAATGGCAAAACCTTTCAGCATTTTACAACAAAGGATGGGCTTGCCAGTAATTCAGCTCTTCATATTTATGAAGATAAAGCCGGCAATATTTGGTTTGGCGCTAGCCGTTACGATGGGAAATCTTTTCGAACTTTTACTGCAAAAGATGGATTCCCCGGTAACAGTATTCGTTTACTCCTTGAAGACAAAACCGGCAAACTTTGGTTTGGTGCACAAGGAGAAAATATGTTCGTTTATGATGGAAAAACAATCGCTATTGTTAACGGGGAATATTGAGGATGCTAAATTGAATTATTCCAACTTTAATCAGCAGCAGTACCGGCCAGTCCGAAGAATAATGACGGTTCTTCCTTTTACATTCTGCAATACAAATACAGTAGCGACACAAACAACCCGCCAATAGAGATCATAAAAATGGTATTTGATGGAAGCAATAGAATCGCAGGCATTCAGCCAATGCGAAGAATTTGTGACATAAATCGAATATTTATGGAGGCTAATATGTATCTGATCAGCCGAATACACTGTTATTGAGAGATAAAGTCGCAATAGTTGTAAAATATAATTGGCAGGCTTGGTAATCAGAGTTAACTTCAATGAATTCGTTTGAGCCTCGCATCAGTATCGCCATTTATCTGCCAGCATCTGCATTTAATTCCTATACTTCTTGCCTTTCTCAGATTTCACTCAAAAAACGCATCAATGAATATTTATGTATCGAACCTGTCATTTAATGTACGGGAAGAAGATCTAAGGAGTTGTTTTGCAGCCTGTGGCGAAGTAAATTCTGTTGTAATAATAACAGATAAGGAAACAGGTCGTTCAAAGGGCTTTGCATTTGTTGAAATGACAAATGAAAATGAGGCCCAGAAAGCTATCCAGCAACTTGATCAGTCTTCTATAGATGGCAGACAGATCAAAGTTTCTGAAGCCAGACCAAAAACAGAAAGATCTTTTGATAAGAAACCTTTCAATAGAAACAACAGCGGTGAAAATCGCAGGTGGTAATTCTTACTGCTGAGACAGCAATCGGTATCCCCGGATAGCAATTGCTGTCTCAGTTTTTCAAAAGATGCCTCCCTCAAAATAAACCTATAGTATGATTATCCAGGTTTACAATCTGAGTCCCGACTTCACTGATAAACATCTTCGGAAAATATTTGAAGCCTTTGGAACTGTTCTGAATGCAGAGGTTTCACGCAATCCATTCAACGGGCGATCCAACAGAAATGGAATGGTTGAAATGCTGAAGACAGAAGATGGTGAAAAAGCTATACAATTATTGGATAGATCAATTGTTGAAGGGAAGATCATTTCTGTGTCTCCCACTAACAAATAACGAGTAGTTTCCCGGCAGCACTATCACTTACTAATTTTTATGATCCTGAACCATGCAAGCGCTTTTATCAAAGGGAAAACCGGATCAAATTCGTGCCATCGTTTTCCAAAGTTGATTGCACTGGGATTCTTATGGTGATTGTTATGATAAGATTCGCCCAGCATCAGCACATCCACTACCAAAAGATTCTGAGAGGTATTCTTCAATTTGAAATTCCGGTAACCATATTTATGTGCGAACCAATTAATGATCGCACCATGAAATGCCCCCATTGTAATTACAACAGGAAGTAGCAATAAATACCAAAGTGAGGAAGACAGAAGAAGAAATAAAGCGAGGTATCCAACCGACCACAGGATACGCGACAAAGGCGAACTGGCCAACCTGTCGAAGGAATTCCATTCCGGAAGATTATGTGTAAAGCGCTCTTCTACTTCAAATTTACCTGTGTGGATACGATTGTAGATATTCCTCGTGCGAAACATCATTTCAAAAACATTTTTTGAGAACTCCGGAGAATGCGGATCCTTTATTGTATCGGTATAGGCATGATGCATTCTGTGCATGATACCATAGGTTCTCGGACTCATGTAGGAAGACCCTTGTGCAATGTAGGTAAATACAAAAAATATCTTCTCCCAGGATCTACTCATCCTAAATGCTCTGTGAGCTGCATATCTGTGCTGGAAAAAAGTCTGACAGAAAAGTGAAGAATACCAAATAAGAATAAACAAGATCAGTGTCCACATAGTTTGAATTTTAATTAATAGAATGCGGAAGACTGATATTGAAGAAGCGAGCGGAGGGCAGGAACTACATAATTAGTGATTCGTCATTTCTATATGTTGTAAGGTACTGTTATAATTGTTAATAAATGCACAATCGAATAGCTGACACCAGATTAATTTTACATATGAAACAGGAGTTCTTTCAACCATTACATAATGCTATGCTATTCAGTACTGTTGCGAATTTGATCGAATCTCCGATGATTATTGAAGCAGGTTAACAGCAGAATTGATCTACCTTCAATTTTTCTTCTATAATACAACTTCCCATTCATTATGAGCCTTCAGATCAATAAGATAAACCTGCAGCTGACACCAGATAACCGAAAGGTGATCACCAGATATTTTAATCCTGGCAATGAAAGATCAATAATATTGATCAACAGGGTGCTCCAAATACCTCAGGAGACTGCAAAGAGTTTACTGAATCAGATCTTTCATGAATTCTCCCAATTCCACAAGGATCTCCCGGCAGTTTTCGAAAAACATTTCAGGTTGATAAAACAGTTATTGCCACCTGAAGCAGAACTGACGATAACCCCGGATCTAAAATTGCTGATCGGCGCTTATTTTACAATGGAATATTCTCTGCAACATGCTGCACTTTTCAATCCATCCATTGTTGAGGATCCTGATCAGTCAGGCGCTGAGCCTGGTGAAAAAAAAGTAATCATGAGTTTCAGAGCTGCAGGGGAGGGCCATATCTCATCGCTGGTATTCAAACGGGCGAAACTGGACAAAGACAGCATGATCCATATTGAACCATCCGGAAACCTGATGTACGAGGGGAGGATTACTCAACAAAAACTGAACAGCAAATCCGATTTTGAAAACCTGTTGTCTCAAACGGTCTTACCGGTTGTTATCCAGCAGGAAATACTGAATCAACTGAAGGATACGTTTTCCTATCAGTCTATTGAATCAATATTAAAAACAGCCCTTCAGCAACTAAAACCCGGAACGGGCAGGAATAAATTGAAGTATGATATCCTCAGTATGGTAAATACCAGCTATGAAATACATTTTCTGCCTGACTCAAAGATTTCCGAGCGTGTTATTTTTCCTGTAACCTTCACTGAAAAGAATGGCATTGAAGACGCCAGATTTGTGAAGTTCACCGAAGATGACGGAACCTCCAGATATATTGCAACCTATACTGCGTACGACGGAACTTTCATCTTGCCTCACTTGATTGAAACAACAGATTTTCTTCATTTCAAATCTTCTCCGCTTCACGGGAAAGCAGCAGTAAACAAGAACCTAGCATTATTTCCCAGAAAGATCAATGGATCATATGCAATGCTGTCCCGAATTGATGGCATCAATAATTATCTTATGTTCTCCGAAGATCTTTACCTCTGGGAAAAGGCAGATTTATTGCAGCAACCTGCGTATTCCTGGGAATTTGTTCAGATTGGTAATGGAGGCTCTCCACTGGAAACAGACAGAGGATGGCTGGTTATTACGCATGGCGTAGGCCCCATGCGAAAGTATTGTCTGGGGGCCAGTTTGTTTGATCTGAATGATCCATCAAAGGAATCAGGCCGTTTGAAAGAACCATTACTGATACCTGATGAGCATGAACGGCACGGATATGTTCCCAATGCCGTATATACTTGCGGAGCGATCATCCATAATGAGAATCTGTTTATACCTTATGCCATTTCGGATTACAAAACTGCTTTTCTCACTGTTCATCTTAATTCTTTGCTCGATGCAATTATGCAGACAGATCAATAATCTTTTATTGATCCAGATCTTCTCGTTGACCTTTCGTAGAGTTTCAAATAATGTTTTGCCATAACCTCGCTGCTGAATTTGTGAAGGGCATGTGCTCTGCACGCTTCTCTGCTGATATTATTTAGTTTGCCAACAGCAGCAACTGCCTCTCCGATAGTGTGCACCAGAAATCCTGTTCTTTTATGTAGGATCAGCTCATTCATGGAACCTCTTTCAAAAGCAATTACCGGAGTTCCGCACATCATGGCTTCCGCTACGCTGAGTCCGAAAGGTTCATCAAAACTGATAGGATGCAACAGGGCTTTCGCATTTCCCAGCAGGTGATTTCGCTGTATCGGATCTACATTTCCTTCATAAGTTATGTATGTATTATCAAGAAAAGGAAGAACCATGGTTTTAAAATAATTTTCATCCTGGATCAACCCGCAAAGTTTCAACCTGCTTTTCGATTGAATGGCAATTTGAATAGCTTCATATGCTCCTTTATGCGGATGTATGCGTCCGAAAAACAACAAATATTCTCCCGCCCCATCACCAAAATGAAACTGTTGTTCGTTGATGCCATTATAAACAGTGTCAAGGTAAGTGAGATCGGGATGTCGGTTACTATTGCTGACGGAAACATACAATGCATGCCCGTTATATTTTCTGTATACCGGAATAATCTGATCGGATGAGAACCCATGTATTGTTGTAAGCAGTGGAGTTGGTATCAGTCTTGAATAGGTCAGGGGCAGAAAATCAAAATGATTGTGTATGATGTCAAACTCTGATGCCTGCTCGATGAGGTTGGAGATGTGCAGGCACTCCCAAACCTTTGCATCATCCGGATAGTCTCCCAATGGCTTCGCGCAAACCGATTGCAGTTTGGCCCCGGTGATCGAATCTCCTGTGGCAAATAATGTAACATCTATTCCCAACTTTACCAATGACTCTGTAAGAACCGAAGCTACCTGTTCCCAGGGGCCGTATCTTACCGGTGGTGTTCTCCATGTGATGGGGGAGAGGATGGCTACTTTCATTCGGATAAAGCCGCTGAAACAACAAGGTGAGATATCCAGAATGCCAATGTACTTTCGGCACCCTGATTTAAATTGATGCCGTCGCTGTGCAAGCCATCTGTGCATCCCCCTGTAGTTGGATCGTATAATGAATGTCCCAGATCATTATCTCCTAAAAACCACCTGTAGCTTGCATACATGAGGTTAAGGTATTTTGGTTCGCGCGTTAATCTGAAAGCCTGCTGGTAACACAGGATCATTGCCATCGCATCAATGGGTTGCTGATCGAATTGTGCAGGCGGACAACCTTTTTTGCACCAGCCCTGATTGCCAACCGGACGAAAAACATTATTGAAGAATACTTTCGATTCCAGAAACTGAAGTGATTCAAAAGCGATGGAGAGATATTCTTCATGCATCGTAATCTCGTATGCATTCAGCAAAGCCAGCGGCAGCATTGCATTATCATAAGTGAGAATGGGTTCGAACCAGTGCCAGGCATCATTCTTATTCTCCTTATACATCCTGACCATCTTATCTGCCAGATGGATCACCATGTTTCTTTTAAGATCGTCCGGGAAATGATATTTTATGAACTGACAAATGCCAACGATCGAATTGGCGATACCGCGTAATGAAGTAAGGGA
The DNA here is from genome assembly GCF_012927185.1 of Pseudoflavitalea sp. G-6-1-2. Taxonomy (GTDB): domain Bacteria; phylum Bacteroidota; class Bacteroidia; order Chitinophagales; family Chitinophagaceae; genus Pseudobacter. Next base: position 1,690,072 of record NZ_JABBGB010000003.1, on the reverse strand, counting down.
ATTAACGTGAGGGTAGGCCTTTGCAAAAATTTCCTGTCCTGTTTTAACCTGAAGCGGTGAAGTGCCATCATTGATCAGAAACCCCAGGGCCATCAACGTTCTTCCATAAGAATCTTCGGATCCGCGAATCTCCGGTCTGTTCTTGTCGTATGTAAGAAAATTCTGAAAATATCCATCCTTCGTCTGCATGTAATGAATGAAGCTGAGATATACCGGCAGTAATTCTGCTGCCAGCTGATTCCTGCTGTTTTTGCATGCCCAGACTGTCAACAGCAATGCGCGTGAATTATCATCTATGCAATACCCTTCTTTTCTGTTTGGGGTTGCAAATACAGCGTGTTGGATAATTCCTGTGAGATCAGTCAACTCAATGATATGTTTAAAATTCAGATCCGGCATTTGTGCTGTGACCAGAGAAATTGTTGTATCCGGACCGGAAACTTCTTTCGTTGCCATTAATATTTTTTTTACTGGTTAACAGACAAAATGGAAAAAGCTTTTGCCGGCGTCAACGGTCTTGCAAGTGTTTTGTTGAAAAGCTCGATGTGTTTTTCTGCCACATTTTTCCAGTTGGAGTTTCTTGTTTTTATGAAGGCACGGATGCCCATTTGAGTTCTTGAATTTTTATCCTGAAGCAGGCCAATGGCATTCTCTGCCAATTCATGCACTTCATTGGTTTGAAGGATAATGCCTGTTTTTTCATCGAGCATTTCCTGCGCAAGGACGAAAGCATTGGAAATAATGGCGCAGCCGGCACTCATTGCATACAGGAACGTACCACTCACTGCCTGATCGGGGTCTTTTGATGTGAACAGATATATATCGGTCAAAGCCAGATACTCCATCAATTTCTTAGTGGGTACATATTCATTTATCAGTCGTACGTTTTGCTGTAAATTGTTTTCGTCGATTATCTGCTGCAGATAATTCCTGTATGCCTCTCCTTCCCGGATCAACAGATTAGGATGGGTTTGCCCAATAACAATATAGATGGCTTCGGGAATCCGGGCACAGATCTCTTTCATTGCCAGTATGCCTTTTTCTATTCCTTTGTTGGGGCTCAGTAAACCAAAGGTGGTGAGTACAAGCTTATTCTCGAGATTATTGCTGATTTTCAGTTCCGCTTCACTCAGTCCTGTTCGGGCGTGTGTTCCATGAGGGATGATAGTGATCTTGTCGGAATCAATCTGGTAATCTTCAATCAGTAACCGGGAAGAGTTTCCAGTCATTACAATTACTTTTTCTGCCAGCATGGCGATCGCCCGAACAATCTGCAGCCTTTTTTGATCGGGGTCGGGCAGTACAGTATGGAATCGAATGATAAACGGCTTTTCCAGCATGGAGAGAAAGCCCAGTATATATTCTCCCATTTCGCCGCCAAACAAGCCAAATTCATGTTCAACGGAAACCAGTTCGATAGAACTGTCATTATTGATCAGTTGAGCAGTATCTATGCAAGATGCAAGTTGATGTGCATCCATTACCATCGTTACAGGGTATTTGAAGTGATTGGAAACTTTTGGGTTGCCAAGAGCGCAAATATTGATCACAAAATCATTGTTGCTGGCAGGTGTGATTGCATTCAGCAGATCCTCTGTAAAACTGGCTATTCCGCATTTTGAAGGAGGAAAGGTACTGATGAAAAGGATTTTTGACTGATGAGAAGATGTTATCATGCAGCTGTGTTTTTAAGATGAAGAAGAGTGTGACTAAAAGCTTGAGAAGACAGCATAGCATGCTAATGCACTTTACAGCGCAATAGATAATTAACTGATCTTAACAACAATGAACACGGTCAGTAGTTGGCGTTGTTCTCAAATCGACTGGACTTAATAGAAGAAGCAGTAAGAGATGCTTTCTGAAAGTAATTAAAGGTACCTTATTTAATCGGCAATAGCTATTAAAATATGGATACAGCTGGTTTGATTGAAGTTGTGCATCACATTTCCGGGGATTTGCACTTCGGAGGTAGTCAGGTAAATAAAAAACAATAACCCGATATTTGATCGTACCTTCCATCCGATATCAAATCAGGTACGATATCATTTCCTTCCTGACATCAAATCAGTCGGCTTCTTTATTCCTGCTGTTTCATCTGATCAACTTCACGTAAAATTTTTAAGGAATGAATATCTATGTTTCAAATCTAGGCCTCAACGTGCGAAATGAAGATCTGCAAAAGCGTTTTTCAACGTATGGCGAGGTTACTTCAGTAAATATTGTGATGGACAAAGTGACCAACCGGAGCCGAGGTTTTGCTTTTGTTGACATGAAAGAAACAGAAGAAGCGAAAAATGCTATTCGGGCATTGAATGGAGTAATGCTAGACAATCGCGTTATCAAAGTGAATGAAGCGAGTCAAGAATGAAGAGGTAAGCACTATTCATTATACATCCTGGCGTGAGCGTTTTCACGGTTAGGTATTTTTTATTAGGTTCATTCCGTGAATGTATCGTCTGGAGGAGTGTAGGGGAGTGTTGAAGAAACGATACCGGAAAGATTGGAATAGAAAACCCGCAAGAAAATTGAAAGTCAATTTTCTTGCGGGTTTTGTTGTCGGTATGGGGGCAAATTCCGAACCAGTACCTGGACGTTTTGATGGAATTCAACGGCTCACAAATACCCGATCGTTATACTCCACTGTGAAAAATTAGCTGTCTGTAAAACTTACATCCATTTACATACTTATTATCAGCTGTATGCTATTTATAAGCTGTATATTATCGTTTCTCTTATTTGAATGTAGGTTTGTATAAGCAATGACTGCTTCCACGAAATTCTTAAGTGATAAAAGAAGTCATGAAACACGTGGAGGTGTATGTTTGGATTCTGGTATCAGTTTGTTATAACCGAATTCAGGTAGGATCAATGGCGTGTAAAAAAGCAAAAAGCCCCTTTCGGGGCTTTGACCTATGGCTGAAATTAATTTAGTATCTATTTTGATTATAGCTACGACCATTATTGAAGTTTCCTCTGTCATTTCCACGGGAAGATCTTTCTTCCTTAGGTTTTGCCACGGAAACACTGATTGTTCTGTTCTCCACAGTAGCGCCATCAAGCTCAACAATTGCTTTTTGTGAAGCGGCTTCATCAGCCATTTCAACAAATCCGAACCCTCTTGATTTACCGGTTTCTCTGTCTGTGATAATTTTGGCAGAAACAACTTCTCCATAAGGAGTAAAAAAATCTTTCAGGTCTTCATTCTGTACGTTGAAGCTTAGGTTTGAAACAAAAATATTCATTTGTAAAGTTAACTGATTAAAAAAATTTCGAGGAAGGCAAAAAGTAAGGAACTAACTATAATGCAGTAAACTAAGCAATGTAATTAATGAATACTGATGCGAGGCTCAAATTAACAAACTGAAGATAACACTTTCTTATCAATTCCCAATTAATATTTATGGCCTTCCTGGTTTTGCAACCAGGAAGGCCATTGTTTTCAAGCTATTCATGGGAGCAATCCATTGATTGGAATGGCTTCCAGATAATGCCTTATTGCATTTGTATCCGGCAATATCCGGTATTCTTCAATGCTATGATCGGCCTTGTTGCAATAAGCTTCCACATAATAACAATCAAGCTGAAAAAGGAAAACAATAATGTCCGGATAAGTTCTCTGAGCTAAAACAACTGCATTGTTCATTACAGCGTTTTTTTTATCCATCTCATCTAAAAGAATAAATTCAGAAAGCTTCATAACGTTAATTTTAAAAGTTAACTAACAAAGGCTTGCTTACACTTGAAAACATCTGATGAACTAAGAAAAGCTGAGACTCAATAATTGCTGTACATAACAAATGGCAAAACCGGATACATTCCACCGGCATCTTATAAATAGCTTGAATCATGAAACGTCAATAGAAAGGAGGCTTTATTTGACGCAATAAACCGAGGCGGGATGAAGATACATATTTTAAATCAATGATGAAGCCATTGAATAGTCTTGAGATTTCGGGGTTTTGAATATTTTCTCATTGATACAATTGTAAAGTCAAAATTGCAGCCATATACAGGACTTTTGCCCCTATTTATTGAAAATTCTTTAATTGTTGGCGACTATAGAGCAATAATAACTGTATCAATAGTTTTTGTGTCGCTATGATTAAGCTGAAAAGCAGAAAAATTGCTGATAGAAATTTTTGGTACAAAGTATATTGAATACTCAAATCGGACAGAGGCATTAATTCCACATTTGCTATGAAAATACGAAAGCATACTAACAGATTTGATCTCTTAAAGGAGTCAATCAAGTAAAGGAGAATCGTCGATAACCAAACAGCTCCTAAATTCTTTAAACGACAAGCTTCTAACTTTCCACGTATCTATTTATTGTGAATTAGCATATTGTGTTTATCAAATAGCCTCCTTGTTTTAATAACATTACCTTGATAAATTAGCTTTTCACAGAAGAAGTTTGATAATTATCTCTTTAAATAGCATAAATAAATTTTGTAATTTAAGGGACAGAAGGTTTTCCTAAAAAGAATTACAACTTAATGATAAACAACTGAAATGCGCTACAAAAAATTTATTATAAAGGGGTTTAAGGGAATAAGTGAAGATATAGAATTCAATATAGCAAAGGAGTCAATTATTCCAATTATTGGAAAAAATGAAAGTGGTAAGACGACTTGCCTTGAGGCAATTTTTTCTTTTGACTACTCTAATGATGACGAAAATGATGGAAAGCATTTGAAGAATTTTGAAAATCTATATTCAACTATTGAAACTCCAGTGGCAGTTGTTGCTGAAATTTATATAGATGATGAAGAAAAATTAATCGGAGTTTTTCAGAACAAATTAAAGATTTACGAATCTGAATTTAATGCCCGTTTTCCTGATACAATTATTGATGTATTAAGTCATGAAGTTGAAGAAGAAAATGAAATAACGAATCGACATTTTGTAAAAGCATATCAATTACTGCATGGAAATGTTATCGGGTCAAAAAATAGCGTGAAAATTACTAGAGATTTGAGATCTCAAAAGTATACTATTGACTTATTAGGAAACTTGTTAAGTAAAGATGAATTAAATGAGTTGGCAATAGAGTTTGTTGTTCGTTTGCCCTACATCTTATTCTTCGATGATTTTCGGGATAGAATTCCTGAAAGGGTTTACATTGTACAAGAAGAGGATGAAAGTAGGTATTCAAAATGGATAAAATATATTGAAGAGTTATTCATCCAAACAAATGAAGGTTATTCGGTCTATGATTTGCCAATCAAAAGTGATAGCATCAGGCGTAGTATTGTTAAAGAAGTTGAAAAGAAGCTTAATAAGATTTTAACAGCAGAGTGGACGAAATATCAGTTTGACAATAGTGATGATATTCAAATTAAAATGGAGTATCAGAGTTTGGAAACTCCATATCTTCAATTTAAGGTAGTAGAAAAAATATTAATTAATGGTAGTTGGGAAGAACGATATTTCGATTTGCATGATAGAAGTAAGGGGTTTTACTGGTATTTTAATTTTATGTTCAAATTGCATTTCAATCCTAATAAAAGAAATAGAACAGATATAGATACGATTTATTTACTTGATGAACCTGGCTCGTATTTACATTCATTCGCACTAAATAAACTTGCAGAACAACTGAAAAGATTATCTACCAATAATAAAGTGATTTATTGTACGCATTTTCATAATCTCTTGAACCCTGATTTTATTCCAATCAATTCAATTAGGATAGCAGAAAAGATTAATCAAGGAAAAATTGCTTTACGCAGATTAGATGAATCTCAATTACTGAGATCATCTAAAAATTCGCCATTTCAGCCAATACTAGATGCTTTAGAAGTAAAGCCTCCAGTATTTGAATACAACTACGATAATATCATTTTGGTGGAGGGAATTTATGACTATTATTCCTTCAAAATGTTTACCTCTAGTTTCTTCTCTTACTTTCCATGTGTGAGTGCCTCTTCAATAATTAATCAAATCCCTTATATGGTATTCCTAGGGAAACAATACTTGGCTTTATGGGATAATGATGATGAGGGACGGGCAAGAATTCAGAAAGCTAAAGAACTCTTTGGCCCTTCTGAAGCAAATAGATTCTTACTGTTAGATACAATTTCGGAGACCCAGGTAACTAGGTTAGAAGAATTATTTGACACTAATGAAATCGCAAATTTTAATACAACCAAAATGAAAAGTAAAACTGTTTCACTTTATAAGGTAATAATTGAATTGTTTTTTTCTGGGAATAAACAAGAATTGATTGACCACTTTTTCCCAATCACGAAGAATAATTTTGCTAAGATAGAGCAACTCTTGAAGGCACAGCTTGAAAAGGCTCAAATTTTGACTTCATCGAACTAGGTATCCATTACAACAGAATTGTGTATACATACAAAAAGCCTTGGCGAATCACCAAGGCTTTTGTTAAAACTGTCGGGTGGACTGGATTCGAACCAGCGACCCCTTGCACCCCATGCAAGTGCGCTACCGGGCTGCGCCACCACCCGAACGATATAATCGGGGGTGCAAATATAGGGGTATTCTCATAACCAACCTATACTTCAGCCATTTACTCAAAAAAAATTCCACCCTGTATCCATTCAATCCTTCTCTGTATATTGCCTTTCTTTCTTTTTTATGCGCCTGATTCCTGTTCTGATTTACCTCCTTATTCTGTGCCCTGCCTTTCTCAAGGCTCAAACGCTGACCTATTCCCAATATTCCATCAAGGACGGTCTCGCAGGCAATCAGGTTTATTCCATCTGCCAGGATCAGCAAGGTTTTCTCTGGTTCGGTACTGAAACCGGCGTCAGCCGGTTCGACGGTTCAAAATTCAAAAATTTCACCATCAAAGATGGTCTGCCAGACAATGCAATCATAAAAGTTTTCACTGATTCCAGAGGAAGGGTTTGGCTCATTCCTTTCAATAAATCGATCTGCTATTACTACAAAGGCAAAATCTATAATCAGCAGAACGACTCCTTGCTTCGATCCATCAATTTCAAAAATCCGGTTCTGAAAATCCGGGAAACCGAAAGCGGCTCCCTTCTTTTTTTCAGCTTTCAGGATCTGCTGGAATTAAAACCCAATGGCAGGCTGAACTGGATCTCCGTCCTCCCCTCACACTTTTTTGATAGCCGTATCACGGAATTAACGCCTCCTGAAGAGTTCATCATAATGGATAGCATTTTCACATTTAGAAATGGGCAAATATCCTTTCTGAAAAAGACGTCACCCACTGCCATTTCCTTCAGATATGTTTACAACGATTTAGAAATCTGGCTGGAAGACAATAGCAATACCCTTATAATCAATTCTGAAAAGCGAAAACTGCATTACAGTATTCCATTCCCCATTATCAATACCATCACTCAGATCAATGATTCACTCTTCTCCATCAATACTGTCAAAGGAGCGCTTCTGCTGAATGTGTGTACTGGTAAAATCATCAGACATCTGATGCCAGACATGAACATTGCTTCTTATTTTATGGATAATGAAAGCAATATCTGGCTTACAACATTACCGGGAGGTCTGCTGAGAATCCACTCCGAACAATTTAGATGCATTACTTCAGACCCTTCAGGAAAACCGCTTTCCGTTACCTCCTTTTTCAAAAAGAAGAACGGCCTTATCATCGGTGCAGACAAAAAAGTATTTGAACTGGATGCCAACCTGAAACTCAGTCCTGTAGCGCTTCCTCCAAGTATCGACAGAGAAGTGACCCATATAGATCAACGGAATGGCAAATTCTATATCAGTGCCGGACACCTGCTCTTTGTAGGAACACCTCAATTGGGATTTGCTGAATACAATCTTTTTGGATCGATCAAGGAATTTGCATTTAACAAAGAAAATAACCCGATTGCAGTTACTTCATCGGGAGTGTATCTTGTTCCCAAAATCAAACCTAAACAATACCCGCCTATTTACAAAGGTCGTACCACCACAATTGTAATTCACAATGACACCTGCTGGTTCGGTACTGTACATGGACTTTACAGATTAGGACATGATCTTGTTTCTCATTGGTTGGGTGATCTCACTCCTGAACTGCAGGATAGAATTACCGCCATCGAAGTCGATAAATATGGCCAGTTCTGGGTAGCAACCGCCGGCAAAGGCGTGGTAGCGATGAAGAACAATCGCATCGTTTACCGTATCAACAGCAATCATGGCCTCAGCAGCGATGCCGTTCACTGTATTGAACCTGACGATGACGGCTCTATCTGGTTAGGCACCGATAAAGGAGTGGATCATATCACTTTCTCCGGCGGACAACCGAATGTCAGCAACAGATTATACGCAGATGGCATCGTTTCAGGCTTTGTAAACGCCGTTGCCAGCAAAGGCGACACCATTTTTGCAGGTACGCCCGAAGGGATATTTCTCTTCAACAAAAAAGCTGTACCCATCAATTCGCAATGCAAATTGATTTTGCAGGAAGTTATCTCCGCCGGCAAATCAGTTGAATCTGCAGGCATACCCGACATGAAATATGGTGCAGGCAATCTCACCATTCGTTACACTGCCATTTCCTTCAAATCAGCTGGTCACATCACCTATCATTACAGACTCAAAGGACTCGACACTGTATGGAAACAAACCGAGCTGCAATCCCTCGAATTCATTTCACTTCCTCCCGGTGAATATGAACTTGAATTGTTTGCCACCAATAAATTCAATGTAAACAGCGACACCATTCATCTTCACTGGACCGTCTATCCCAGATTCTGGCAGAAAGGCTGGTTCCTGCTGCTCGTATTGCTCGCCGCCATTCTGCTTACCCGCTATCTCGTAAAAAGAAAAAACAGAATCGAGCACAACAAAAAAGAACAGGAACGCAGTACCAAACTCCGCATTCAGCAACTGGAACAAAAAGCCATGCTGGCTCAAATGAATCCGCATTTTATTTTCAACAGCATGCACGCCGTTCAGGAGTTCATTCTCGATAAAGACATTCTCAGTGCGAACCGTTATCTCAACAGCTTTGCCCGCCTTATCAGGCAAACCCTCGATCAGTCGATGCGGCCTTATCTGTCGCTCAGTGAAGAAATTGAATACCTTACCACGTACTTCAAGCTGGAGCAGCTTCGGTTCTCGCATCAATTCGACTATGAGTTCATTATACAGGAGTCTGTAAATCCGGAAGAGATTTTCATACCCTGTCTGTTGCTTCAACCCATTATCGAAAATGCGATCGGCCATGGCATTCAGCATAGAATTCAAAAAGCGGGAGGCAGGGTAGTAGTGGAGTTCAGCATCGAAGGCAATCAACTGATCTGCAGTGTCCGCGATAATGGGCTGGGTTTCGAAGCGGTGCAGGCACTAAAAACCGATCAGCATATAGAGCATCAGTCCAGAGGCATGCAACTCACGCGAGACAGAATTGCCCTGCTCGGAAAAAGCCTTTCCGCACCGGCCGGTTTGCTCATCAAAGACATAATAAAGAATAATGCTGTAGAAGGAACTGAAATAATTTTGCAACTGCCATTGATCACTACTCCAAACATTATACCTGCATGATAGATGCCATAATTGTAGACGACGAATCCAGAAATATTTCCATTCTCAAAAAAATGCTGGCAGGCTATTGTCCGGAAGTACGCGTGATCGGAGAGGCCGGCAATGCAGCGGAAACCATCAGTTTACTGCAGACGCTGAAACCTCAGTTGCTTTTTCTGGATATCCAGATGCCCGGCCAGAACGCATTCAATCTGCTCGATGAGATCATGCCGGTGAATTTCGACATCATATTCGTAACTGCATTCGACAGCTATGCGCTCAAAGCATTCAAATATAACGCCATCGACTACCTGCTGAAACCGGTAAGTATCGACGATCTGCAGGAGGCCGTAAAGAAAGTGCTCCAGCGAACAGCCGGCGCCGACCTGAACCAAAAACTGGAAGGGCTTTTGCAGGAATTATCCGCACAACAGCAGCAAAAAAAGATCACCCTGCACACGCAGGAAGGAATGTACTTTTTCAACTATGCCGATATAGTGCTTTGCATTGCAGAAGGATCGTATACCCGGTTCGAGCTATCCAGCGGAAAGAATATGCTGGTATCGGGAACACTGAAAAAATTTGAAGCCCTGCTGCCCGAACATTTGTTTCTGAGGATACACAGCTCCTATATTGTGAATGCCAATCATATTAAAAAATACCACAATGGAAAGGGCGGATATGTAGAACTGACCAATGGAAAAACTGCAGAAGTATCCGTGAGAAAGAAGGCTGAATTCCTCAGCCATTTTCGCCAGTAAACACAACAACACTGCGCCATTGCTTAAACTGCCTAAAACTAAAAGGTGTGCCAGCAAACTGGCACACCTTTTAAATATTGTATCGGCGCTATTTTACAATTGATTCAACCACCTGCACAATCAACGCTACCAATGCGGTATCTGGCTGATTGGCTCCGGGCTGATCGGGATTCACAATAATTGCACGGTAGTTCCTTTCTTCATCTGGTTCGAGCTGTATTTCAACGCCTTCCACATCTACCAGAATTCTGTGAGTATAGCCAAATGATTGTACACTGGCAGGAAAACTCATTTCTTTACCCTTCCAGGTAACAGGAATTTCAAATCCGTCTTCGGCTGCTGTGCTCATACTACTTAACTTCCTCTGGTTCCGCCTGTTTTGGTGATCTTTTTGGAAAAGCCGCCGCCCAGTTTACCGCCGGGTTTGCTGATGAATTTAGATCCGTTTGCAGACTGCATACCGGTACTGTTCTTCTTTCCCTTTTTATCGTTCTTCCCTTTGTTGTTACTCGTTAACGACATATTCTTTCGGTTTTGATTCGTAACAAATATAATAGTTCCCCGCAGTTTCTCAGTAATTTGCTGAAAATTTCGGTTTATGAAGAAATCCGGACTGGCAGTGCTGCTGACCATCGGTACCCTGTTCACATTTGCCCAAAAACCTGCACAATCGCCCCAAAAAACCCTGCTCTGGGAAATCTCAGGCAAAGGAATGGCCAAGCCATCTTACCTGTATGGCACCATGCACATCCTCTGCGAAACAGACGCCACCCTCAGCGAAAACCTGAAAAAGATCATCCAGAGCTGCGATGCCATCTGCTTTGAGCTGGATATGGACAATCAGGAAGAAACCCTCGGTTTTCTGAAATACGCCAAAATGAGCAACGATCAGAAACTGCAGGATCTCATCACTCCCGAAGAATTCGCCCGCATCGAAAAATACTTTCAGGATAATAAGGTGATGATGCCGCTGGCCATGCTCACCAAATTCAAGCCACTGTTCATCACCAGCCTTCTCAGTGAGCGGCTGATGGACTGCCCGAAGAAGAAAAGCATGGAGGAAGCGATCATGAGCGAAGGCCGCAAGTACAATAAAGAAGTGAAGGGCATCGAAACCGTGGCTTATCAGGCCGGCCTGTTCGACAGCATTCCCTATAAAAAGCAGGCACAGGATCTGGTAACGTATATCGACAGCATCGGCAACTACAAAAAAGCCACCGAAGATCTTACCGAAGTATACAAAAAGCAGGACCTGGAGAAGATGGATGAGCTGATCAAAAAAAGTGATCCTGGCATCAGCGATTACATGGACATCCTTCTTTACAACCGCAATGCCAACTGGAGCCACGATATCACCAATATCAATCAGGAGGGCAGGAGCTCGGTACTGTTCGCCGTTGGCGCAGGCCATCTCGGCGGCGAAAAAGGAGTGATCAGCCTGCTTCGCAAGAAGGGCTTCAAGGTAAAGCCGCTCCCCAACTGATATTGACGGCCCGCAGTTTTTGGCCGGGTTCCATCAAAACAAATACAGCAGCGCATCCGGCGGCCGGATATTCCTTTTGGCCGTTGCGCTTTATTTATGCAAATTTGCCTCCGTTTTATGCAAGCAATCCAGGAAATATACCCGTTACTCACCACGCCCCGCAAAGTGGTGATCACCATGCACCAGAAACCCGATGCAGATGCCATGGGCTCCGCGCTGGGATTGTATCATTTTTTGATTCAGCTGAACCATCAGGTGACCGTGATCTCCCCAACCAACTGGGCCAAATGGCTCAACTGGATGCCGGGATGCGATAAGGTGGTAGACTTTGAACTCACCCGCGAAAAAGCAGAAGGCATTCTCGACGAAGCTGAGTGGGTGTTCTGTCTCGACTTCAACATACTGCTCCGCACCAAACATATGGCGCCTAAACTGAAAGCGCTGAATGTTACGCGGATTCTCATAGATCACCACGCAGAGCCCGATACGCCCACTTTTGCCTACGGCATCAGCGACACATCCAAAAGCTCTACCAGCGAAATGATCTACGACTTCATTGTTGATGCAGGTTACAAACACATGCTCAACAAAGAAGTGGCACAGTGCCTGTATGCCGGGGTAATGACGGATACCGGATCGTTCCGGTTCCCCGCAACCAGCGCTGCGGTGCACCGTATGATTGCTGATTTTAAAGATCAGGGGCTTGATCATACCAAAGTTCATGAGCATATTTACGATAACTATCTTGAGAACAGGCTTCGCTTTATCGGCCATGTACTGTTGCACAGGATGGAGATCTATTACGAATACAACACTGCACTGATTGCCATCACCAAAAAAGATCTGCAGCGCTACGAGATCAAAACAGGTGATACCGAAGGGCTGGTGAACTATCCGCTGAGCATTCAGGGCATCCGTCTGGCGGCCATTGTGATAGACCGCGACGAAGAAAGAAAATGGAGTTTCCGCAGCAAAGGCGACTTCGATGTAAACACTTTCGCGCGCAAATATTTTGAAGGCGGTGGCCACTTCAATGCAGCCGGCGGCCGCAGCAGTGCTTCGCTGGAAGATACAGTAGCCAGATTCATAGAAGTGGTGCACGAAAATGCAGCCTCACTTCAGGAAGAGCATTCATCAACAAAATCATAACATTAACATCATTAAAGAAGGTAATCAATAAAATTCCAGCATGAAAAAAACAACCATTCTTCTCAGCAGCCTGGTAGTAGCGCTCGGTTTCGCAGCCTGCTCTGGTGGCGGTTTCAAGAAAACCAAAAGCGGCCTGCTGTATAAGATAGAGTCTTCAGACAAATCACAGCCGACAGTGAAACGTGGCAATATCATGAAACTCTTCTATGTGCAGAAAACTGCAGATACTACTTTCAGCACCAACCAGGGTCAGATGCCTATGTATGCTCCGGTTGACAGCGTAGGTCCCGATTACAATCCGGCTGAAGTGTTCCCGCTGTTGCGCAAGGGAGACAGTGTTACCATTGTGATGCTCCCCGATACGCTGATCAAGAAAGGTGCTCAGCTGCCTGCTTACATCAAGCGTAAAGACAAGATCATGCTCTGCCTGAAAATCGTAGACGTGTTCTCTTCTGACAGCCTCGCCAGCGTAGACCGCGAAGCAGAGTTCAAGAAAGAAGAAACAAGAATGAAGGCTGCAGCAGAAGTTCAGAAAGTGAAAGATCTGGAAGGACTGGAAGCTTACATCAAAAAGAACAATATCAACGCTACCAAAACTGCAGGTGGGGTGTTCTACGAGATCACTTCTACCCAAAATGGTCAGGCGATCGATACAGGCGATCAGGTTTCTATCAAATACTCTGGTTACAACACTGATGGCAAATACTTCGATTCGAATATGGACAGCACCAAACAATTCCAGCCGCATCCGCTCGATCCCTTCACTTTTGAAGCGGGCAGAGGTGGTGCAATCCCCGGAATGGTGGAAGCTATCCTGCATTTCAAGAAAGGAGACAAAGGCCGCATGCTGATCCCTTCTACACTGGGTTATGGTGCAAATCCACGTCCTGGTGGTCCTATCAAAGCAAACGAAAACCTCATCTTCGACATCGAAGTGGTTGACGTGAAGAAACCATCTGCTGCACCTGCAGTAGTAGCTCCCGCAGCTCCTCATGGCGCTGGTGATGGACACAAACACTAATTCAGGTTACTGAAAAATAAAAAGCGGTTGCATCCAAAAGGTGCAGCCGCTTTTGTTTTGATTGAAAGCTGAAATTGGTATCTTGGCGTATTATTCAGACCTCATCTTATCGGATTATGCTGTTTCGTTTTTTGTTGTTTATTTTTCTGCTTGGTAACACTATCATTTCTTCTGCACAGGTCGCAAATATTTCAGCCAGTTCCCGCGTACTCTATGTAGTGGATTCACTGCCGGTAACCGATCATTTTTTCAACAGCGAATTCATTCCGTCTGAAGTAGCAAGCATGCATGTGTTGCAGGCTCCGGCAATAAAAACTTATCCAACCTATAGAAAGTACGACAGCGTTGTGTTCTTGTTTTCCCGCTCATATATGCAAAGACCCGATTCGCTGAAACATATACCTGCACTGCAACAGCTGAATCATATCGGCGGCCGGTATTATCGCAACGGCCAGCCTTATACTGGAAAAGCCGCCAGTTTTTTCATGGATGGAACTCTCAGGCATTCCGGATATATCACGGATGGATTAATGACGGGCGAACATATTTTTGGGCAGTGGGGAGGAACCACTTCCTTCACCACCTATACCTACGACAAGCACAACAATATGCAGAATGTTTCAGTAGATTCTGCTGGCCGGATGCTCGGCCGAATGAGAAAAGAAGACAATGAATTGATGCTATGGGAAAAATATTTTCCTAATGGACAGGTGATGTTCCGAACCGAAAAGAAAGGCAATAAGAAAATCCATACAAGCTATACTTCGTCGGGGCTTATGACAGACTCTACAGTGTATGATCTCCGAAAAAAGAAAAGTCCTTATGTGGCCCCGGCTTTGGAAGCATACAGGTCACTCATACGGAACAAGGAATTTCAAAAGGCGCTGGAAACATATCCGGGATTACCTGAAACCTGGTGGCGAATGGCTTTGTCAGAAACTGAAAAACTCAACTTCAGTACAGCGCTGGTGTATCTCGATTCTTCCATAAAACTGGAGCCGCTTGATCCAATTTTGTTCATGATGCGGGCGGAAACACGGCTACTTCAGTACACCTGTAAAAGTGATACCAGCTACTGTAAGGCAGATAAAAAATTCTATGAGTTTCTGAATACTGCGCCGAAGCTGCACATCAGCATGGAAGACAGAAAGAAGATACTGGCGGACCTGGATGGATGCAGAGAATACCGGTATGTTCACAGAAACCATATGATCATTTTCCGGTATGCCGAATCTGCGGCTTTCAGAGAATAGATGAGGGGAGAGGATCATCCCTGATACAACTCAAACAACTTCACCGCCTCCACGGCTTCCTTTACATCATGCACGCGAAGAATGGCGGCTCCATTCATCAGCCCCATGGTGTTCAGCACCGTTGTGCCGTTCAGCGCTTCTTCAGGAGTAATATCCAGTGAGCGCCAGATAACCGATTTCCTCGAAACACCGAGCAGCACAGGCTTTCCGAGTTTACTGAATACATCGAGGTTTCGGATCAGTTCAAAATTATGTGCGGTTGTTTTTCCGAAACCGATGCCGGGATCGAGAATAACATCATGAATACCCGCCTTACGGCAATCTTCCATTTTGCGGATAAAATAATCGAGCACTTCGCGGGTAACATCCTCGTATGCCGGTTGCTGTTGCATGGTATTGGGGTTGCCCTGCATGTGCATGCAGATATAGGGCACGCGCAACCCAGCTACAGTGGGCAACATTTGCTGGTCCATATCGCCACTGCTGATATCATTTACGATACCTGCGCCTGCACGAACAGCCGCCACCGCCACTGCGGACTGATACGTATCGATAGAGATCACCGTTCCGGGAAATGACCGGAGGATATTTTCAATGGCGGGAACCACACGATCAGTTTCTTCCTGCACAGAAACGCGTTCACTGCCGGGGCGGGTGCTTTGTCCACCTATATCGAGTATGGTGGCTCCCTGCTGCAACATGCACTCCGCCTGCATTACCACCGCATCGCCGGCCATCCGGCTATCACTGTAAAAGCTATCGGGCGTTACATTGATGATGCCCATCACCACCGGTTTTTCCACAACAAGTATTCTGCCTGAACAATTCAGCGTAAACATTAGCGTATGTTCGTTATTTTTGGCCCCAAAGGTACCATCATTCTTACTATGACCAATCAGCAATACGACGAAGTAGTTAACGCCTGCAGGGATATTTTTCTGAAGAAAACACGCGATTACGGCACCAGCTGGCGGGTACTGCGCCCCATCAGCATCATGGACCAGATATTCATCAAGGCGCAGCGCATCCGTACCATACAGGAAAAAAAGACCCAGAAAGTAGGAGAGGATATCACCGGCGAATTCAAGGCCATGGTAAACTATGGTATCATCGGCCTCATTCAGCTCGATCTGAAAGACGCTGTGGTAGAAGACCTGCCGATTGCTGAAGTAGAAAAATTGTATGATGCCAAAGCTGCATTCACCAGAGAAGTGATGCTCGCCAAAAACCACGATTATGGCGAAGCCTGGCGCGCACTCAGCCAGGAAAGCTTTACAGACCTCATTCTCACCAAACTCATGCGCATCCGCCAGATTCTGCAGAACGATGGCAAAACCATCATCAGCGAAGGCATCGATGCCAATTATGTAGATATCATCAATTATTCCATATTTGCCCTCATCCTTATCGGTGAAGGCAAACATCAGGGCTGAGACCATACTATTCAGCACTGATTTTCGTTCCATATCTCAACCGATCCGCCCCATCACTGAAAATTTCTATAGCAATGAAAACCTTCCTGAACATTTGCCGAATTATCGTAGGAGTACTATTTATTTTCTCAGGACTTGTAAAGGCCAATGATCCGCTCGGACTCAGCTACAAAATGCAGGAGTTCTTCGAGATCTGGAACCTGCATGCCCTGAACGATTACACATTGGCTTTCTCCATTCTCATGATCACCTTCGAGATCGTTGCAGGAGTGGCTGTACTCGTAGGTTGGCAGATGCGTTTGTTCAGCTGGTTGCTGCTGCTGCTGATTCTGTTCTTCACCTTCCTTACCGGCTATGCAGTTTTCTCCGGTAAAGTGAAAGAATGCGGATGCTTCGGGGATTGTATTCCGCTCACGGCAGACCAAAGCTTTATGAAAGATCTCTTTTTGCTGGTACTGATCGGCGTGATCTTTATCAGCCGGAATAAAATAAAACCCATACTCAATGCCAGAGCCAGCCTGCTGATTCTGTTCTTCTCTACCGTATTCACCATTGCCTTTCAGTTTCATGTGATGGCGCATCTGCCAACAGTGGATTGCCTCCCTTACAAAATCGGCAAGAGCATTCCAGAAGGAATGAAACCGCCTGCGGGCTCCATTCCGGACAGCACAGTGATCACTTTCGTATACAAGAAGGCTGGAAACGATATCGAGTTCACAGCCGATAATTTCCCTGAAGATTTCGACGACAGCCTCTATACTTTTGTAAAACGATACGACAAGATCGTGCGCAAAGGCAATGCTTCTCCGAAGATCAAAGACTTCTTACTGAAAACGTATTACAACAACGATACTACACAAGCGCTGCTGAGTGAAGACCGTTATCAGCTCTATCTCTTTGTGAAGAACGATTACAAAACCGGCACATGGCCCGGCATCATGAGCATGGTGATGAAATCGGCAAACGACAAGAACATTTCAGGATTCCTGGTAACCAGCATACCATTTGAAACACTGATCGCAACGCCGCTGCCTGTATTCACGGTAATGACGCCGCTGGCCTGTGATGCAGTTGCCATCAAAACCGCTGCCAGAGCCAATCCTACGCTTTTCCTGATCAAGAATGGCATCATCCTCAACAAATGGGGATATACCGATTTCGACAGAGCACTGAAAACGGTGCAGGAACTGCCGGCGCAAAGTCCTGCAACACCACTTCCGGAAATGCCTCCGGCAATCTAATTTCAGGTGCCGGCTAACTAACGCAGTAAATAATAAAGCATGATCAGATACATCACCAAACGCATACTCTACGGCATTCTCGTGATGCTCGGCGTGGTAGTGGTGGTGTTCTTTCTTTTCCAGGGCTTCGGAGATCCAAGCCGGTTGGTGATGGGTCAGCGTGCAGATGCATCCACGCAGGAGAACATCCGTAAAGAACTGTATCTCGATCAGCCTAAATGGAAACAGTTTGTGCTTTATCTCAATGATATTTCTCCCATCGCCATACACTCGAAAGAAAGCATCCAACAAAAGAATCTGAGAGGCATCTTTATCGGAGGAGAAACCAAATTTGCACTGAAGGTTCCATATCTCCGAAGATCTTATCAAACCAAGAAAGATGTATGGACGCTTTTGATGGAAGCCCTTCCCGGCACCATCATTCTCGCCATTGCAGCGATGGTATTGGCCATACTGCTCGGCATTCCGCTCGGCATACTGGCAGCTGTGAAAAAGAATACGTGGATGGATACCAGCGCCATCTTCACGAGTGTTCTCGGCATATCCGCTCCATCGTTTTTCATGGGCATTGTGGTGGCGTATGTTTTCGGCTTTCTGCTCAGTGATTATACCGGACTGCATATGACCGGCAGCTGGTTCGACATCGATGAAGTAACAGGCGAAAGATACTGGAGCATGCAGAACCTGATTCTGCCTGCATTTACGCTGGGAATAAGGCCACTGGCCATCATTACCCAGCTCACCAGAAGTTCCATGCTCGATGTGCTTACGCAGGATTATATCAGAACTGCCTACGCAAAGGGGCTCAGCAAACGCGTGGTGATCTGGCGCCATGGTCTCCGCAATGCACTCAACCCGGTGATCACCGCCATAACAGGATGGTTCGCCGAACTGCTCGCAGGCGCTTTCTTCGTAGAATATATTTTCGGATGGAAAGGCATCGGAAAGGTTACCGTTGATGCCCTGGAGAAATTAGATTTTCCTGTGGTGATGGGCTCCGTTCTGATCTCTTCTTTCTTCTTTATCGTGATCGGCATTCTCGCCGACCTGCTGTATGGGGTGGTAGATCCGCGCGTAAGGATCAGTTAACGCAGTTTTCTCATATGCTCAATTGGCCGATGCATCAGCATGATTATCTTCTTCAACTCATAAAGGCATAAAAAAATCCCGCAGGCGGGATCAATGATTTATCAAATCATTCAGCTCAATTATCTTATCACCACTTCTTTTACGGTGTTTTCTCCGAGCGCTTCATTCACTCTTTCTCTGATCTGATCTTTCTGATACAGCAGTTCCTGTTTCAATGGAGCCACATTTGTGTTGATATAAAGAGTGCCTCCGTAGATCTGAATCTTTTCTGTGTATTTGGCAATTGTTTTACCCATGATCTGCTCCCACACATCTTCGATCTGCAATGCCTGCATAGAGCCTTTCATCCGACTGTGCCTCATGAAATGTTTGAGCGCATCGCCCATTGAATATTCACCCATATTGTTCGCTTGAAACACAAAGGTAATCAATTGATGAATCTTACTGCAATGAAATTACCTGATAAGGTTGGTTGAGTGCATCGAAGTGGCCACGGATACGGTCTTCGTGCGTATCCGTCAAAAAAATCTGACCGTCGTTTTGTACGCATACCCAGGCGAGGAGATTGTGCATGCGTTGTTCATCGAGCTTTTCGAACACATCGTCGAGCAGCAGGAGAGGAGCGAAGCCCTTGTGTTTTTTCAGCAGTTCAAACTCTGCAAGCTTGAGTGCGAAGAGTAGGCTTTTCCGTTGCCCCTGTGATGCCAGATTTTTGAAGGATTGTTTCTTCAGCTGCAGATCGATGTTATCGCGATGCGGTCCTGCGTTTGTACGTTGCAGTAATACATCCTTTTGCCTGTTCCGCTGCAACAATTCAGCGAATGGATGTTGCAGTAACTGGCTTTCGTATTCGATCTCCAGTTCTTCATCGGTGGAGGCGATCTGTTTGTAAAAACTGATCACCGAAGGGATCAGTTCTTTCAGAAATTCTGCACGTTTGCTGAAGATGTATTCGCCGTATTGCACCAGCTGCTGATCGTATACATCGAGCAGACTGGTATCACGGATATTTTTTTCTGCCATCGATTTGAGGTAACCGTTGCGCTGCTGCAATACACGGTTGTAATCGATGAGGTGTTGCAGGTATTGACTGTCGAGCTGGGAGAGGAGGGCATCGATGTAACGCCTTCTTTCTTCACTTCCTTCCATGATGATGCGGATATCATCCGGGGCGATGATCACACAGGGATAGCGGCCCACATGCTGTGCGAATTTTTCATAGAGTTCTCCTTCGAGATAAAACTCTTTTTTGCCGGTTTCGCGGAGGATGCACACGGCCTCTTCTTTCCGCCCGTTCAGCTCCATATTGGCTACCAGCCGGAACCCTGATGCTCCATGCTGCACATGAGCCCCGTCGGACCTGCCGAAATAGGATTTTGTGAAACAGCAATAATAAATAGCGTCGAGGAGGTTGGTTTTGCCCATACCATTGCGGCCGCAGATGCCTACGATGCGCTTATCGAAGGCAAATTCAGTACGGGCGTAGTTCTTGAACTGAAACAGCGATATGGAGTGGAGGAACAACAATCAGGTAAATTTACTGTACAGGTTATCAGCGTTTAGCAAGCTTCCGGCACCGGAAGAAAGCGAATTGCAAATATTGGTCATTTTTCCCTTTAACCCCTTATCTTTGCCCCTCAAATTTTTGTACTGTGGCCACTAAATTCTCAAAAGAAACTTATCTCTACTGGTACGAGCTGATGCAACTGATCCGTCAGTTTGAGCTGATGGCTGAGGAAAAATACAAGATGGAAGGGAAGATCCGCGGATTTTTCCATGCCTATGTAGGACAGGAAGCTATCGCTGCCGGTTGTATGACCGCTACCCGCCAGGAAGACCCTTTTATTACTGCATATCGCGATCACGGCCTTGGCCTTGCGAAAGGCATGAGCCCAGAATCGTGCATGGCAGAGCTCTATGGAAAAGCTACCGGATGTTCAAAAGGTAAAGGCGGAAGTATGCACTTCTTCGGAAAGGATGTATATTTCTTTGGCGGCCACGGCATTGTGGGCGCTCAGATCGGCACTGGTGCCGGACTGGCTTTTGCTGAAAAATACAAGGGAACCGACAATGTGTGCCTTACCTACTTCGGTGACGGCGCTGCTCGTCAGGGTATGCTCCATGAGACTTTCAACATGGCGATGACCTGGAAGCTCCCTGTGATCTTCATCTGTGAGAACAACAACTACGCCATGGGTACCTCAGTTGAGCGTACATCCAACGTAGTGGATATCTATAAACTGGCCGACGCTTACGAAATGCCTGCCGATTCAGTGGATGGCATGAGTGCAGAAGCCGTTCACGAAGCTGTAGCACGCGCGGTGAAAAGAGCTCGTGAAGGAGATGGTCCAACCCTGCTGGAGATCAAGACCTACCGCTATAAAGGTCACTCTATCTCCGATCCGCAGAAGTACCGTACCAAAGAAGAAGTGGAAGAATACAAACAGCGCGATCCTATTCAGCTGGTGAAAGACACCATTCTGAAGAACAAGTTCGCTACCGAAGCAGAACTGGATGCTATCGACAAGAGGGTAGGTGAAAAAGTGGATGCTTCCGTGAAATTCGCAGAAGAATCACCATGGCCAAACGACGATGAAGTGCTGAAAGATATCGTAACCCAACCCGATTATCCATTCATTGTGGACTAATTTCACTATTAAACAACCTAAACAATTCTTGCCTAATGGCTACTGAAGTAAAACAAACCGAACAACAAGCAGCGCCTGTACAAAAAACGGCAGAAGACAGATTTGCCAATTCTTTTGAAGGTTTCTGGAACAAGAACGGCAAAAAATTGTCAGCTGTTATACTGGTGGTTGCACTGCTGGTAGGTGGATATTTTGCTTATAACAAATTTGTGAAAGGACCTGAAAACGAAAAAGCCGGCAACGCTATGTGGAAGGCTGAAGAGAATTTCAGGAACGATTCTTTTGCACTGGCCCTCAATGGCGACGGTTCTGCTGCCAATCAGGGATTTTTGAAAGTGATCAACAAATATGGCGGCACCAAAACAGGTAACCTGGCTAAATTCTATGCCGGTGCATGTTACCTGCAACTGGGCGATTTCAACAACGCCGTAAAATACCTGAACGATTTTTCTACCACTTCTGATGCCGTGAACGTTCGCGCTTACGGTCTGCTCGGAGATGCTTACTCTGAACTGGGCAAAAAGAATGAGGCTATCGACAGCTACAGAAAGGCCAGCAGCGTTTTCCCTGACGATGCAGCTAATTCTGCTGAATACCTCTTCCGTGCTGCATTGCTCTCTTCCGATCTGGGTAAAACCAAAGAAGCTATCACCATGCTGCAGGAGCTGAAAGCAAAATTCCCCCTGACCCAAAGAGGTTATGAGGCCGATAAATATCTGGCCAAACTGGGTGAAACAAAATAGAACCATTACCATATGGCAGATGTAACTAATAGCAAGTTATTTCAAATAGATACAGGCATTCTCAGTAAGGATGCCTGTATCGTTATTGTGAAAACCGAATGGAATGCCGCAGTGATCGATGAACTCGAAAACGGCGCCATCCGCATTCTGAAAGAAAACGGCATCACGGATATCCGCACCATCACCGTTCCCGGCGCATTTGAAATTCCCTTCGGCGTTAAAGCCTACTGGGAAGCGAACAAAGCAAAGAGCAACAGGCCCTGTGCTTTCATTACACTGGGATGCGTGCTACGCGGCGATACACCACATTTCGAATATGTGTGCAGAGCTGTTACAGACGGCGTATTGCAGCTGAACCTGCAACTGCCCGTTCCCGTTATCTTTGGTGTACTCACCGTAGACAACCAGCTGCAGGCCGACGAACGCATTGGTGGCCGCCACGGACATAAAGGAGAAGAAGCAGCGATCACTGCGCTGAAGATGATGGTGTTCAACAATTCAATAAAAAAATGACAGTACAGCTTTTTATACCTTGCTTCATAGATCAGCTCTATCCCCAGACTGCCTTCAATATGATAAAGGTGCTGGAGAAAGCAGGCTGTACTGTTGAATACAATTCGAACCAAACCTGCTGCGGCCAACCCGCCTACAATGCAGGTTTCAGGGATGATGCAAAAGATGTCTGCTCCAAATTCCTGAAAGACTTCAGCGGAGCAGAATACATTGTAGCGCCCAGTGCATCCTGCACCGGGTTCGTTCGCAACTACTATCCCAAGATCTTCGACAACTCTTCGCACCACAACGAAGTGAAGGAGATGAAAGAAAGAACTTTCGAGTTCAGCGAGTTTCTGGTGAACGTGCTGAAGATCGAAAAATTCGGCGCATCCCTTCCGGTGAATGCTACTTATCATGATAGCTGTGCGGGTCTCCGCGAGTGCGGCATCAAAGAAGAACCGCGCCGCCTGCTCAGCCATGTAAAAGGTCTCCATCTGATGGAGATGAAAGACAACGAAACCTGCTGCGGATTCGGCGGTACATTTGCCGTGAAATTCGAAGCCATTTCTACCAGCATGGCCGATCAGAAAGTGAACAACGCCAGAGAGTCCGGCGCAGACACCATCATCTCCACCGATCACAGCTGCCTCATGCATATCGATGGGGTTATCCGCCACAAGGGACTTTCCATGAAGACCATGCATATCGCCGACGTACTTGCCAGCGGTTGGTGATACCGTTAGTGCAGTGACCATTTATCAAATTATTATCCTTTAATCTGGATATGATTTGTATATTCATCAGCACTAAAACGGCATCACACAATGAAAAAACTCCTACTGTTATTCGTGTTTTCGGGAACCGTGACGATTGTTTCCTATGCACAGGATAAGTCTAAAGCTGCCCCCGCTGCAGCTACGGATACAGCCAAAGCAAAAAAGCCCGCAGGCATTTCAGACAAAGTAAAAAGCAGCCGCAAAGTAGACGGCCTCTTCACCATCTATCAGGATACAGCCACCGGTAGTGTTCAGTTGTACATCAAAAAAAGCCAGCTCGGCAAAGAGTACATCTATCAAAGCTTTTCCATCAACGGACCTACCTCACTCTTTCTGCACCAGGGTATGCATCGCTCAACCTTTGTGTTTAAAGTGGAGAAATCGTTCGACAAGCTGGAGTTCTCTCAGCTGAATACCAATTTCTGGTATAACAAGAATGATGCAGTGAGCAAAACTGCCAATGTAGATAAACCCGAAGCTATTTTCCACGCAGAGAAAGTAAGCGGAGAAGATGGTGATGGTTATCTGATCAATGCAGACGCGCTGTTCATCAGCGAAAAGATGGATGCTGTTAAACCAAACTTCGGCCCAAGTCCGTTTGCCGCGATGCAGTTCAACCTGGGCAGCCTCAATCCCGGCAAATCGAAAGTGGCTGCGATCCGTTCTTTCCCGAACAATACCGATATAGTAGTGGATATGGCATACGACAATCCGTATACCATCAATTCCGGTGGTGCCGACATCACCGATGCCCGTTACGTGCGTGTACGCATTCAGCATACACTGATCGAAATGCCACAGAACGATTACAAACCAAGATATGACGATCCGCGTGTTGGTTACTTCACAGAAACCGTTACGGACCTCACTTCTACAAGTCCAACACCATACAAAGATCTGATCCATCGCTGGA
The DNA here is from genome assembly GCF_012927185.1 of Pseudoflavitalea sp. G-6-1-2. Lineage (GTDB taxonomy): Bacteria > Bacteroidota > Bacteroidia > Chitinophagales > Chitinophagaceae > Pseudobacter. Next base: position 1,665,596 of record NZ_JABBGB010000003.1, on the reverse strand, counting down.
ACCTGAAGAAGAAAGATGCCAGTGCAGCCATCAGCGAGCCGGTTCAGCCACTCGTTTACTGGATCGAGAATACCACACCGGTTGAGTACCGCGAAGCTATTCTGGAAGCAGGTCACAAATGGAATGAAGCCTTCGAGAAAGCCGGCTACAAGAATGCCGTTCAGATGAAGATCATGCCAGACGATGCCACCTGGAGCCCCGACGATATCCGTTACAACGTAATCCGCTGGGTAGCTTCTGCACAGCCGCCTTACGGCGCTATCGGGCCCAGCTTCGTTAACCCAAGAACAGGAGAAATTCTCGGAGCCGACATCACTGTAGAATGGGCAACCGGCAGCGGCATGATCCGTCAGGATGAACTGTTCAACGGAGCAGCTTCATCAACCATGCAAAACAATCTCATCCATACATTCGGACAGCAAGATGAGGCTGAAATGCATATCCCCGGCATCAAACGCGAGCACCTCGCAACCTGCGCACTCGCTCAGGAACTGAAATCGCAGTTCATCGCAGCATCTACTTTCCTCGATGCAAACGACGCACCACCAGCTGAACTGAAAGTAATGCACAAACAGTTTCTCACTTACCTCATCATGCACGAGATGGGACACACACTGGGTCTCAATCACAACATGAAGGCAAGTCAGATGCTGAGCCCCGAAGAGATCAACAATACTGCTATCACCCATAAGATCGGTACCATGGGCTCTGTAATGGATTATCCAGCTGTGAACATCGCTGCCGATAAGAGCAAACAGGGCGATTACTACACCACCAAGGCTGGTCCTTATGATGTATGGGCTATCGAGTTCGGTTATACTGAATTCCCTGCAGGTCAGGAAGAAGCAGGACTGAACAAGATCCTCAGCCGCAGCAACGATCCGCAACTCACTTTCGGTAACGATGGTGATGATATGCGTTCTCCCGGTAAAGCAATGGACCCACGTGTGAACATCATGGATCACACAAACGACGCCATTGGCTATGCTGAAGAGCGTTTCAAGATCGTGAACACAGCTATTCCTAAACTGATCGGCAAATACTCAAAAAATGGTCAGTCGTATGCAGAGCTGAGAGCCCGTTACGGCAACATGCAAACGCAGCGCATCAACATGATCGCAGCAGTGAGCCGCTATATCGGTGGTGTGTATGTAGACAGAAGCTTCCCAGAGCAGAAGTCAACCAACAAACCATTTACTCCGGTTCCGCTGGCAACACAGAAAAAAGCCATGGATGTGCTCACCAAATATGTTTTTGCACCCAATGCATTCGATGCAGATGCGCAGATATTCCCTTACCTGCAGCCACAGCGTCGTGGATTCAATCAGAACCAGTCCGGTGATGATCCACGCACAACCATGACTGTACTGCAATTGCAGGCAGGCGGCGCACTGTCGCATATTCTGCATCCTGCCACATTGCAGCGTATCACCAACACCCGCCTGTATGGCAATCAGTACAGCGTAGCGGATGTAATGAGTGATCTGCAAAAGGGCATCTTCAGCGCAGACAATGCCACTAATGTGAATGTATATCGTCAGAACCTGCAGTCGCTCTTCGTAAGAGGCCTGGCTGCTATCACTGATTCTAAAGATTTTGATGATATCTCCAAAGCTGCGGCGTTGAATACACTGAAAAAGATCAAGGCTCAACTGGCAACAGCCGTTTCTACGAACGAAGAAACCAAAGCGCATCGCGGTGCGCTGACGCTGGTGATCAATAAAGCGCTGGATCCTAAATAAACAGATATGCGGAGTACGCTCCGGATACATACAATAGAAAGTCCCGGTAACATCGTTTACCGGGACTTTCTTTTTTTATTACATTGATCTGCTTCATTACAAAATCAGTCCCTGCCTGCTTGCCATACTGATAAGAATGGCAGTATTCTTGGCGCCGAATTTCTCCAGCAGGCTTTTTCTGTGTGTGTTCACTGTAGGTACGCTGATGAAAAGTTTCTCCGATATTTCTGCGTTGGTAAGTCCTTCTGCAATTAAAAGCAGCACCTCTTTTTCCCTTCGGGTGATCAGTGGCTGCGATTGTTTTGATTCTCTTAGCGACAGGGCAGCTTCAAAACTGAGATAGTTCTTACCTGCCGATACTACCTGAATGGCTTCCATCAGTTCTTCTTTGGTAGCATTTTTCAAAACGTATCCGGAGGCGCCGTTCTGCATCATATGCTGAATAACCGCCTGCTGATTAAACGTACTGAGGCCCAGGATCTGCAGGGCAGGGTATAATTCTTTCACTTCTTTGCACAAATCGATACCGCTTTTATCAGGCAGGTTTATATCCATCAGTACAACATCCGGCAGCTGTTGTTTCAGGAAACTCAGGCAGGAAGCGGCATTGGTGGCGTGGCCCATCCATTCGATATTATTTTCGTGCTGCAACAAAGAGCGGATGCCCTCTATTACCATGTAATGATCGTCGACGATGAATAATTTAGTTATCATGCAGCAGGTATTACAATGAATAGTCAGATCCCGATCTCAATCATCACAGAAGTGCCTTCATCGGGTTTTGAATGTACATCAATTTTCCCTTTCAGAAAGTCTACCCGGTTTTGAATGCTTCGCCAGCCAAGGCCGGCAGCATCTTTGAGCATATTTACATCGAGTCCTTTACCGTTATCTTCTACGGTAACAGCCAGCATTTTTTCCTGCACTGAATGATGCAATTGCACCAGCACACACTTTGCCTGCGCATGTTTTATGGCATTGTTCACCAGTTCCTGTACAACGCGGTAAATGGCAACACTGGTGGTTTGATCGATAGTTACGTTACCCATGCCTACGGATTGGTAATCTGCATGGATGGCTCCGCTGCGGTCTATTTCACTGCAGAACTCTTTCAAAGCTGTATCCAGACCGTATTTCACCAGTATTTCCGGCATCATATTGTGTGCTACACGTCGCATTTCTTTAATGGAGCTGTCGAGCATATCGATGCTGCGTCCGAATGCGCGGGCATTGTCGGGCGTCATTACCAGATTTTCTTTCATGTTGCTTAACGAAAATTTTATCCCGCTCAGCATGCCTCCCAATCCATCGTGAAGGTCTTTCGCCAGTCTGGTACGTTCCTGCTCTTCGCCTTTGAATACGGCTTCTGTGGCAGTCAGTTGTTTTTCAGTTTCCAGTTCATCGATTATTGCCTGCTGAAGTTTTTGGCGATGCCGGTAATTGCGGTAGGAGAGTAAAGAAATTATGAGTAGTGCTATTGCACTTCCTATCAGGATATAAATGAAAGTGCTTTTCTGACGGAGCTGAAGTTGCTGTATTTGTTTTTCATCCTGCAATGATTTTATTTCCCTGTCTTTTCCGGCAACCTTAAAACGGGTCTCCATCATGGAGATTTTGCTTTTGGTTTCGTCGGAGGAGATGCTGTCTGCGAGCTGAGTTTTCAGCTCCAGGTACCTGTAGGCATTGGCATAATCTTTCCGGAGCAGGTTCCATTTAGCGAGATTGTCGTAGGCATTGAGGCGGCCGAAGGGCATTTGATAAAGGATGGATTTGGCCAGCAGCGTATCGTTCATTGTTTTTGCCTGATCCAGCTCACCTGCATCGAGCAGCGATTTGATAAGCGGATCGAGCAGGCTAATCTGCTGATATTTATCATCGTTACCGATCCCAATCTGGTAGGCTGCTCTGAAATCGGCAATTGCCTGCGGATACTGCTTTTTGATTCTGCTGTTGCCACCGCGCAACTGATAGAACAAAGCCATGGCAATAACATCATTGGTTTCCGAAACCAGCGGTGCCGATTTTTTCAGCATGCTGTCTGCTTCCCTGTAATATTTGAGGTTGAAAAGTCTTTCGGCATAATTCAGATAACGCCTGGCAATGGACGCTTTATTTCCGCTTTTTTCCGCAGCGGCTATTGCTTTCTTGTCGTATTCAAATGCTTTTTCCGGTTGAGACAATGCTTCGTACACTACCGACAGACCGTTATATGCAGAAGCGATTATTTCCGGCTTGTACTTCTCCATTATTTCAGCGGCTTTCGTGTAATGATCGATGGCTTTGGAATAATCGCCCATTTTATAACTGTCTCCACCCAGATTATTATAGAGGTAAGCAATATTGATAGTGGCAGACAGACTGGTATCTTTTTGCAGCACCCGAATGGCTGTATCTCCATAAAGCGCAGATTCGGCGAAATCTCCTCTGTCTGAGTAATAGATCTGAAGGTAGATGTATCCTAACTGTATGCCTTTGGCGAAATTCAATTCTTTGCTGATGGATACTATCTCCTGCATAAAGGGGAGTGCCTGTGAAGTGTTGGTGTTAACGGCAGTGAGCACATAATCTACCAGCATGCTTACGCGCAGGGAATCGCGTTGCGGATGTTTGGCAATTACGGCTTTGATACTGTCCAGCTGAGTTGTCTGGGAAAACAACCGGGCAGATGCCATCAGCACCATCAAAATCAACAGTAATTTTTTCATTCTCTAATTTAAGGCATTTCAACTACTGCAAATAAAGGCCGATAACCGGGTATTTATACTCATCTTTTTTAATGATTTCCGGTTGGTTTTTTACAAAAAATCATCTTTTTGAATGATTGTTCCCGCTCTTCTGTCCATCTACTTTTGCAGCATACAAACAATCATGAAAATCTCCTGAAATGAAAGCATTCCTTTTTCTTCTGGCTATATCGGTAACCATGCATGTAGCTGCTCAGACAAAAGAAACCTATGGCATGTTCAGAAAAAGCGACGGCAGCAGAATCAAAGGCACGGTAAAGCTCAAAGGATTTGAAGATCAGATTTCCATCAGCAACTACACCGGAGGTTCCGACAACAGTGGTGCAATTGAGATTGAAGTACCTTCTGGCATTTACGTAGCAGAGTTCCGCAATCTGATGAACACAGTTTCCAATGGCAGCAAAGTAATTGCAGCGAGCCCCAAAACCATTGCTGAGCCTGCCACTATCAGAAAAGATGCAGGAGTAAGGCCATCGCCCACCATGCAAATGGAACCAGCCAAACCCAGGCTTGCAAGAGCAGAGATCTCTGTAACCGAAAATAATCCTCCGCAGTATCTCCATAGAACTGTCAGTCAGATTGTGCTGGAAGATCTGATCATAGAAAGCTGCACCGACAATGCCACAACTGGCACCACCCGCATCAAACTGAAAGGCAGCAGAATCGGATGGGTCTATTACAGCTTCGACAGCAAAGGCAACCGCCGATCGAATCAATCGGGCTGGAATACAGTCACCGGACAACAATGGAACAATTTTTAACAACACACGCTTAATAAATCAGATGAAACCACTAACACTTCTGCTTATGGTTACGCTGTTTGCATCGGATTCTTTTGCCCAGAAACAAACCTTTGATCTGTTGACTTACACTGTTCCCAAAGGATGGGATCAGCAAACAAGCAGCACGGGCGTACAGCTTTCGACAAAAGATCCCGGAAACGGGCAATATGCCGCTGCCGTGATTGTTGGTACAGTTGCAGCCATTGGAACATCTACAGAAAACTTCCATAACAACTGTGAAAAACTGGTGAAGGGAACAGTTACTGTACACGAAAAACCTGCCATGCAGGAGCCTCAGCGTGAAAACGGCTGGGACATCATTTCAGGTCAGGCAAACTATACAGATGGCAGCAATAAAGGACTGGTAACATTGATTACAGCCTCTGCCAACGGAAAAATGATCAGTGTGATTCTGCTGACCAATTCTGCCAATTATCAGGACGACCTGCTTTCGTTCATCAACTCAATTGAACTGGCGGCACCTCCGAAGAATGAAACAAAGCCACCTGCATCAGTTGCAACAGAGGGAAAAGATAAAACATCTGTAATCGGATTGTGGACAGACAATAACCTCGAAACTACCGGAAGTTTTGTAAATGGGATGCCACAATACACCGCAGGATACAGGAGAAAGGAATATGCATTTTATCCGGATGGCACTTATTTGTTTCGGACGAAACAATGGATAACCCTGATGAAAGAAATTCTGTACATATACGAAACCGGCACCTATTCTGTAAGCGGCGATCAGCTCACCATCATTCCCTCAAAAGGGCGCGGAGGGTGGTGGAGCAAATCACAGAACAATACAAAACTCTGGGGAAAGCTGGTAAAGGCAGCAGAATTTCCGCTGGAGAAAGTGACTTACTCTTTCGGGATCAAATATTATTCAGGCAGTCAACAATACGCGCTCATTCTCAGGTCCGGAAAAACTACTGCAAGGGATGGGGGCAGATCAAATGCACCCTCCGAAACAAATGAGTACAGTTATACATTCCGGGAAAAATCAGCATCGTTAATCGACAATCCTCCTGGTTTTAAAACAGGTTTTGAAAACAAACCGTTCACATCATCTGCACAACCATAGCAGGCAGTGCAGGGTGCATCATCCAGATCAGCTATCCTTCCTAATTCATTAAAATAGAACCCGGCAATGAAAAATCATCTTTTCATTTTTCTGATACTGCTTTGCAGTGATACATCCTTCGCTCAAAAGAACATGAGCAACGAACCCCCAGTGCCCTGCAATGGAGATGCAGACGGACTTCCGGGAAGATACACCGATCATACCAATCCCAAATATCCATCGAGCCTGAAAGGCAACACGCCGGATAAAGCAGCCATGATAAAGCAACTGATCGCACTGGAAAAAATTGAAGAGGCAAGCCGCAGCAATTTTCAGTTAACAGGATGCGTGGCCAGGGTGAGCTTCAGCGGTGGCGCAAAAAACAATTTCAGAGGCTACGCTCATTATGGATACGAATACCAGTTGGGAGTATATGAGAATGTATGTCATGTAACACAGCATATCGTAAAAACAGTGGATGAATACCGCACCGTGATGAGAGTAAACATCAATCCATTTCTTGTAAATGGAGGATACCTCACGCCTGCAGGAACCGGGGAGTTTTACATCGACAAAAGCATGACCGTACGTTATACATTTCCCATTGATGCAAAGCTGGGACCCGATTATTCCAAAGATCAACTGACTAAGCCAAGCCGCATCTCTCAATATATTTCAGAAGCAAATGTATTAGCCAACAGATCGGGGGATTACAAAAACAAACATGCCAATTTCTTACGATTCGTTTCCGGAGAAGGATATGTTGAAAACTGGATGAGTGGATCACAGTACGACAAACCATCTGCCAAAGGGTACAAGTGGATCGACAGGAGGTATCTCATTGTAAAACCAGGCATACCGGTATTGATACCCGTTTCACGAAAACAATTTCTGGAAGATCTGTTAGAGTACTTCGAAATTGAAAAAGTGAATTTTCAATTTAGTCACGAAGAGAAAATGAAAAATTATGCCGGAGACAACTCCGACCGTGCGAAAAAGGCGAGGATGGTGCTGGAGTCCGACAAATCTGCTTACGCACAATTGTATGAAGATAAAAAAGCGAAAGTAAAACAACTGCTCGCTGCTCAGCCAAACGAATGGCTGCAAAAACAGGCTGTAGTGCCTCTTAACAGCAGCACCTACGATGCTTATCAACGGCTGGCGGATATTGGCAGGTTCGGGGAGTATGAAGAAGAAAGAACAGCCGCGCTCTACATCTACAATCCCGCCTATTTCAGCAACAACACCGATCAGCCTGTGAAACCCGTATTGATGGAAGTGCAGTTTCGCTATGAAATTGCGGAGGGAAGAGGTTTTTCGGAAAGGCTGCTGAGCAATTTCGAGAAGAATTACAACATGAATGCATTGAGAAAAATGCTTCAATAGTTTACCTGTTTCCATTTGCAATATTGTCAATTATGAAGAGAATACTATTCATACCAATTGCCTTGATACTGTCTATGATTGTGTCGGCACAGTCAAAGAATCCATCTTCCGCAAAAGAAGTGCAGGACCGGATAACAATCGGTTCTGGAAATTTTACGACAATGGTGTTCCACTTTACAAATACAATGCGGAGTATTTCAAATCAGGATCAAAAACGCAGGCGAAACCACAATTGATCACAATTGCATTTCGATATGTTTCATTGCCATCATCGCTCAGATTGCTGGAGAACTTTACAGAGAAGTTCAATTTCGGCGCAGTGCGTTCGATGATAGAATAACGCAGTTATGGATACGGGGAAGCACAGAACGTTAAGTTGTGATCGGGGTGAAAGCAACGAGCGTTTATTTAGTGCAAATCAAGGTGAATGAGAAAGAGGATGCCGCTTTAACAGGGCATCCTCTTGAGTTTTACTACAATCTAACTCCATAAAAATTCACACCGAGATAGCGATAGCCATCGCGTTCATACGGATAGTCGTTCTTGTTGATAGTGTAAGTGTGATTGCCAATCACCGGGCTGTACCATACATGGATAGGAGAGGCGCCAGGTACCTGTGAAGGGTAAGCATAGAAGTTCACTCCCAGATAAACATATCCATCGCGCTCGTATGGGTAATCGTATTTGTTGATAGTGTAGGTATGATTGCCGATTACCGGGCTGAACCACACATGCACAGGAACCGTGCCATCGACCTGAGAAGCGAATGCGCCAAAATTTACACCCAGATAAGTATAGCCATTGCTTTCATAAGGCCAGTCGTTTCTGTTGACCGTGTAAGTGTGATTGCCATCGCGTGAGCTATAGAACACATGAACAGGAACAGGCGTTACCACCACCTGATTGTCTTTCAGGTATTGTTCGATATAAGATTTCACTGCCTGTTTCTTTGCAGCATCAGCGATCAGCTCCCAGAGATAAATGATGCCGCCCTGCGGAATTTCGATCAGTTCAGAATTGGCGAGTGTAGCGCTGTTCTGCCAGGGTTGAATATTCACTGTTGGGCTGTTGTTGCCTACGGGAAGCTGCCCTACGAGACTTTGCGAAGGATCACCACCATAGGTTTTGAAGTGCAGAGACTGAGAGAAGCTTTTTGCAGTATTGCTGGTACTGTCTTCATACCCGGTTGAAATATTGAAGATCTTTTTCAGTCCGAAGCCAACACCTGCTTTGCCTGCTCTCGCTCTGAATTCTCCGCTCTCGAAAGATTCGGAACGATAGAGCACCTGCAGTTTTGCTCCGAGAATGATATCGCTCAGCACATGGGTACCGTAAGCAGCAACGAGCGCCTGCGGGCTAAGGGTCTGCACATCCTGCACAAAGCTGGCATGAAGATATTGTTTCAGCAGATCGAGTGTAGCATTCAGTTTCACGCGTTTCTGCTGAATAACCAGGTTGTAGCTGCTGTACAGATACTTTGAAGAAAAAGACTCGGACCCGGTGTAGGAACCGCTGATGTTTCCTTTGAACAATCCGTAGGAGAAATCGGCGGAGACTCTGGCGCTCACACGTTTCAGGTAAGATTGTGCATTCTCGCCGGAGATGATGTAACCTTCCTGACGGGAGGAGAGATCCCATTCAACGCGGGTAGGCTGTGCAGCTTTCAGTTTTGCGACATCGATCACTGCAAATTTAGAAGCGCTTGAGTTGGCGTATTCGCCGGTGATATCATAACCATAACCGAGCAGATCGTTCTGACCGTCACCTGCCGAATTAGGGTGTAGTACGGGTTTGCTGGTCTCTTCACCAGCCGGCTCCGGGGCCACTTGTTTTTTACAGGCCGAAGCCAATACCAACAACAAAAGACTAAGGCTGAAAATTCTCTTCATACAAAAGGTTTACAATTGAATAAATATAAGAACAGGCATGAGGGATCCTCACGGCCACACATGCCGGGATAAACTGATGGCTATGCAATAGGAAGCCTACAGCTGATTACCGTTGATGGAGATCACAATTGTTGTATGAACTGTAAAAGTTGATGGCCGGCCTTTAACTCAGGCCGGATGAGGGTGCAGAGGGATGAGTTTCTAAAATAAACATCTTTTGTACTCCCGCAAAAAAAACTTAGACGTAAACGTTATATTTTGTGGAATTCCGTATCGACGGTGCGGGTATGCTTCAACGTTGTAGTTTTTCATGAGATACCCGAATAAAAAAGCCGGTCAATAAATTGACCGGCTACAAAAACATCAACAGGGTAACCTGGCGAAAAGAGCGCTTATTTCAATTGCTCTACCAACTGAGCTATCTCACTTGCGCGAGAGCCAGACTCGAACTGGCGTCCATAGATTACGAAGTATCTCTTTTCTACGACACCTGTTGAATAAATTGAAAATACTAACCATCTAAAAAATCAATTATGAACGAGCAACAGGCAGCAGGGAAATTGATGGCGGGAATCGAACCCGCAGCATTCCGGTTTCCCGGAACATTCTAACCAGTTGAATTACGAAGTATCCCTTGCTTAACGGCATCATTCAAAGATTTTGAAAGGGTAGAAGAGCGGACAGTGACCATTATTTAAGCTATCGCGCTTGCGCGTGAGCCGGGGTTGAACCAGCACCTGCATGGCAATTGCGCATGCCGCTCGACCGAAGTAACACTATCCTACGACACCTTTCAATAAATTCAAGGAGTAACAGGCAGCCCGGCCATCCGGGACTGCTTGCTGAATATGTCAGAACTCTATTTGATTGATAACATCGATGGCAGAGCCTCCGTTCTCGATGGAATGCAGCACGTTGAAGACCTTATCGCTCCAGCCTGCAATCAGAAATACATCATCACGCAATACATTCAGAGGAGTGCTTCCCAATCCTGCCAGATCGAACAGGTACAGCTTTGCATCGGGAGCCAACTTCTTATATTGCTTCCAAATGGCAGCAAGAGAATCGTTGGTTTGATTGCTGTTCCATAACTGACAATCGGTAAAGATCATTACTTTGTCTGCGATCTTTCTTCTGTTCAACAGATCCTGAATTACCAGATAACCGTTGGTGCTGTATCCCACTTCATTGGCACGTCTGTAGAACTCCTGCACATTGGACAGGATATTTTTCCGGGGAATGCTGATCGTCTTCCACTTATCTCCAAAAATACCGGCGATTACATTTTCGCAGCGGCTTTGTAGCAGCATGGCCAGCATCAGTCCGATATCATAGTTTTTCACTTTGCTCTTAGGGCTGATGGGTGTCTGCATACTTCCGCTTACATCGGCTGCAATCACCACGCGCGTATCGGCATCATACCCTTCGATATTGCGCGCGCTGCACAGTACAGCGTCTTCCAATGCATCCAGAACTTTACCTATCCGGCCATCCTGCACATCTTTCAGTTCACGATAAGCGCTCAGGAAACGGAAGGGGAGTTGTCTGCTCCTGGCTACCGCATTTTCGTCGGATAGAAATTCGCAAACCTTGTTCAATGCTTCACTGCTCACTTCTGCTTCAAGAATATTCCGCAGGTTACGCAAAGTGGCCATATAACCCAGCTTGTTGCTGAAGATCAGCTCTTCCCACTTGTCACGAAAGGCTTGCTGCTTTTCTGCTGCATTGGCATAGGATTGCTGTCCCAACCGGCTCAGTTCCACTTCCCATGTGTAGGGCGCCTGCAATTCGTCTTTGATTATTTTATTGAACAATGTCTGTTGTGCTTCATCCTTTGCTTTTGGGTGAACCAGAAACAGGGCATCCCTTAATTTAACCTGAGCATCACGGTTATACTTAGCAAACTGATATTCGTCGAAACGGTTGAAGGCTATGGACAATCCTTTTTGCAATTGCTTGCTCAGTTTGTTCAGTTGCTTCATTTCTGTACGCCCGTTCGATTGTGCGTAGCAGGCCAGCATTTCGGTGATCTCATCTGCACGCTGCACGGTTCTGCCTACCATTTTACTCACCAGATTATCGCCGTTGTGATGTTTTGCCAGTTCAACTGCCAGTACCTGAGGTACAATGCGCAGGTTCATCTGTTCACGCACATAGATGGCCAGGCGGGCTACGAAGCCTGCATCGTTTTGGGCAATCAGTTCACGGATTCTTTGCAGACGGGTATCGGCCTTTTCGTAAAACTGATCGTTCAGTCCGGCAGTTGCCACTGCTGCATACAACTCAAGCTGGGGTGTCAGCACCCAGGCTTTTTCACCCGCATGGCTCACAGTTTCTCTGTTTTTTCTTCCCAGTTTAAGATTGAATTTCATGATGTGTTCCGTTTGATTTGATAACACAAAGCTGCAAACGCACTGTGCAGTCTTTTTGCACAGTAAAAAATAATTCGCTTTTTTTACAAAAAAACCTGTTTTATGCCCGTAAACCGCAATGCGCTGATCAGGTATCGCACCATCGATAAATGCCTGCAGAACCGTCGCCGAAAATGGACCATCGAAGACCTCATCGATGCCTGCAATGCAGCCCTGTACGAGTTTGAGGGTATCGAAAAAGGAGTGAGCATGCGTACCATACGCCTCGATCTCAATGCCATGAGAAGCGACAAACTCGGCTATAATGCACCCATCATTGTAACCGATAAGAAATATTACAGTTATGAAGATGCCACTTACTCCATCACCAATATTCCGCTAACGCCGCAGGATCTGAATGTTTTGCAGGAAGTGTCGCAGCTGCTTAGGCAGTTCAGAGGATTCAGTCATTTCAACGAAGTGAATGAGATGATCCAGAAGCTCGAAGACAAGATCTATACAGAACAGCATCAGCAGGTATCTGTGATAGATTTCGAGAAGAATGAATTGCTTACCGGCATGCAATGGCTCGATGTGATCTACAAAGCCATCGTATCCAGAACAACACTGAAGGTAGGGTATCAGTCGTTCAAAGCCCGTTCAGCCGGTGACATTATCTTTTATCCTTACCTACTTAAAGAATACCGCAATCGCTGGTTTCTGTTGGGGATGAAAAATAAAGGGAAGGAGATAATGATACTTGCACTGGATCGCATCAGACAGATCGATTACCTGAAAGACCTGTTTCAGGAACCAAAGAATTTCGATGCCCACGAATACTTTGCACCGATTGTAGGTGTAACCAGAAATGCAGGAGCACTGCCCGTTGTTATTGAGTTCTGGGTGGATGCATACAATGCGCCTTATGTGAAAACCAAACCGATCCATGCATCACAACAGGTGTTGGGAGATGTTAAGGGTGGTACGAATTTCAGCATTGAAGTGATTCCGAATTTTGAGCTGGAGCGGGAGTTGATGGGGTTTGGAGAAGGTTTGAAGGTATTGTCTCCGAACAATCTGGTGCGGCGCATCAGAAAGAAAGTGAATGATATGCATGCTTTGTATCAGTATGGTACTGAGTAAATACAATCCGATGCATAAAAGAACAATATTCTCAAAAATCCAGGAGGGCGTCTGTAACAGAACGCCCTCCTGGGTTATGAGATGATCAGATCGATCAGATAATATGTTATTGATTTCGTTTCAGTCTGAATCTTCCGGTCAGGTTTACGGCAGGAGAGCCGGGAATGTCTAAGTTCCGTACGCTGCCATTTATTGTTGCTGCAATATACCCACCGATCGGTCCAAATTCAGTTACGTTCATGGTAATGGCGCCAACAGGCTCGTACCTTTCTTTCTTGAAATCCATGCCAAGATAAATTTCAGTAACGGGGCCTGGTGCAGAGGCTGAAAAGCCAAGATTGAAGCTATTACTGGTATCAGCAGTGTAGTATCCTACGGAATACCTTGTGCCCTGACCGTTGAGGCTAACAGCATCTGCCGGAGGCAGGAACTGGCGGGACATGGTGTCTACTTTATAGATTAGATATTCTGTGAGGTCATTGCCACAAACTGTGATCTGTCCGAGATCCACCGTTGTTCCGGTAACGGCTACTTCTTTCAGCCCTCCGATCGCACTGCCGGTAACATCCGTTGCCCGCACCACAGCCTGCGTTGCACTGCTGCCGCAACGAACGAGAGAATAATTCAATACGCCATTTGAAATGACGGCTCTTTCAAATACTCCCTGTATACCTATATCTGCGTAGCCAGACTGAACAGGTTCGCCCAGACAATTCACCACAGTAGCAGTGAAGGTAACACGCGCATTGACCGGAACGGTGATTTGAATTGATCCCATATCCGTTGTTGATGAGAATGGACCAATCTCCCTGGTATCGATCACTTCGCCACAACTGCTATAGACAGTAAACTTCAGTTTCTTGCCTGATGGTATCTTTCCGGCTATAACGCCGGCGGTATCTGAATTGCCTGAAGACAATGGTCCATACACTTCATTGATCACCTGCATCACCACTCTGGTATTTTTGATTGGATTGCTATCCTGATCTTTCAGTTTGGCTTTGAAATCGATCACGGGGAATGGTGCATCACAATTCCAGAAAGAAAAATGTGATGCCTTTCCGATATATTCATTGCCTTGTCTGGTTGCTACGCCTTCCTGTTTCCAAAGTCCGGTTGAATCATTGAAACTCCAGAATGCAATGGTAGCGGGAGCGCTGGCCTGCTGTGCGGCAGCGATCGGAAATTTAATCACAGCTGGTTTACCCGCTGCGAGTTGAAGATGTTCTCCGCCTGCACCGGTGAGCTCAACTGCCATCATACCGAATGACTGCAAGCCAACTTCTTTACTTTGTTCATCGATGCCGCGTAATTCACCTGGCATGATCTCCAGAAAATTAGAGGCTGTAGGATCGAGTAAGAAAGCGCTAACCGATACGGTTCCTGTGTAGGGCGTATTGGTTTGCGGATTCATCACTGCACCTGCTTCGATTTTGATGCTTCCACCATTCGGAACAGTAATATCTCCTCCTGATGCACTGCTAAAGCTACCTGCATCATTCTTTTTGATCAGCTGTATTGCTACATAATGTTTACTTCCGGCAATTGCCTTGAAAGTACGGCTGCCGTTAAAGAAACCAGATTTCTCAACACTTACAAAACCGGCATTTTCGTTGAGGGTAACATTTTTGATCTCGAATTTTCCGTTCAGATCGGTGGTAGCGCTGCCGTTGCCTGCTTTTACGGTGGCACCGGATACCGGAAGATTCTTATCGTCCAATACTCGTCCACTCACAGAGCTTTGTACTTTCTCTACAACAGGAAGGGTGGGAACAGGTGGTTCTTTGTAGTCGTCTTTCTGACAGCTGAAGTAAATGAATGCGAGGCCCAGAATGCATAAAAGGGCACGGATGCGGGATACTTTCATGGTTTGTTGCTTATTGAGTGACACGTAAATTTCCTCAAAATCGTACAGATAATTTACCGGGCGGGGCTGTGCATCCGATGAACTGCGTAAAATTTATTTGCTATCAAAAGTAACGGAATTAGGGGGTGTTGTATTATGTAAAAAGGTAGTTCAGTAAAAATCCCCGAATACCCCAAAAACAAAAATCCCCGGCTGTGCCGGGGATCTGCAATAATATTATGTTTCAGAGATTAGAAAGCATAACGGATAGCCAGTCCAAACCAGCCACCTTCAAAGTAAGAATATCCTACGATGTTGAAAGAAGGCTGCCAGTCGAGGCTCATGTTGATTGGAGCTTTGTTGAATTTGTAGTCGAGACCTACAACGCCATCAACACCGATCTGAACACCATGGTCGCGATCATAATAACGATCTTTCCATTTGCTGTTCCAGAAACCAACGTGCGCACCACCACCTGCATACCATTTCAGGCCAGGGGCATTGTTGATGTCGCCATGGAATTCATACAAACCAGTAAGGCGGGCACCATATTCCCAGAAGGTAAGCAAGCCTTCGAGAGCGGCGTCGTCTTTAATAAAGTGTTTTACTGTCAGGGCTCCAGGGTAGAATTTAATACCAGCTGAAGTTTTGTAATCGTGGCCCATAGACTGAGCTTTTGCTGAAGTGCCAGCGCCCAGCAGCAGAGCCAGACCCAATACAACCGATAAATGTTTCATACGTGTTAAATGTTTAATGATGAATGCTTGTTGTAAAAAATTGTGCCAAACCTGTGTAAAATCGGCAAATACCCAGTTAAGTGTATATTATTCAATGCGATAAGTCTGCATTAATCATTATCCGGGCGCAAATATAATAGCTTCCATCCAAATTTCAAATGTATTACCTTTGCAGGCTCAGTATGAAAACAAGAACGCGCAAACAAGATAAGGTGAACATCATCACCCTGGGCTGCAGCAAAAACATGGTAGACAGCGAAGTGCTCAGCGGTCAGCTCAAGGCCAATGAAATAGATGTGGTGCATGAAAATGCAAAGAAAGACCACAATATCGTGATCGTTAACACCTGCGGCTTTATCGATAAGGCAAAGGAAGAATCTATCAATACCATTCTCGATCAGGTGGAGCTGAAGCGTAAAGGCAAGCTGGACAAAGTATATGTTACCGGATGCCTCAGCGAACGCTACAAAAACAACCTGGAAACGGAGATCCCCGAAGTAGATGCCTATTTCGGCACTATGGAGCTTCCGCTCATCCTCAAACAATTTGAAGCAGATTACAAAGCAGAACTGATAGGAGAGCGCCTGCTGGCCACTCCCAAACACTATGCTTATCTGAAAATATCCGAAGGCTGCAACCGCACCTGCTCTTTCTGCGCCATTCCGCTGATGCGTGGCGTTCATACCAGCCGCACTATCGAAGATCTGGTGAAGGAAGCAGAAAAGCTGGTGAGCATGGGCGTTAAAGAAGTGATGCTGATTGCACAGGAGCTCACTTATTATGGTCTCGATATTTACAAGAAGCGTATGCTTCCGGACCTGCTGAACCGACTGGCCGATGTAAAAGGACTGGAATGGATTCGTCTTCACTACGCATATCCTTCCAAATTCCCATTGGAAATTCTGGATGTGATGCGCCAGCGCGACAATATCTGCAACTACCTCGATATGCCGCTGCAACACGCCAGCGACAATATGCTCAAGGCCATGCGCCGCCAGATCACCAAGGCAGAAATGGATGATTTGATCGCAAACATCCGCAGCACGGTACCTGGCATTTGTCTTCGTACCACACTCATCACCGGATTCCCCGGCGAAACAAGGGATGATGTGGATACCGTGAAATCGTTCCTCCAGCAACATCGCTTCGACAGAGTGGGCATCTTTACTTATTCGCACGAAGAAAATACTTCTGCTTACGAATTCGAAGACACTATCCCTGCTGAAGAGAAAGAAGCGCGTGCACAGGAGATCATGGAAGTGCAGCAGGAGATCAGTTATGAGAAGAATCAGGAAAAAGTAGGGCAGACATTCAAAACACTGGTGGATAAGAAAGAATCCGGCAGATACCTTGGCCGTACTGAATTCGACAGTGTGGAAGTAGATAATGAAGTGATCATTCAGACAAACAAAAAACTCGCGCTCGGCGAGTTCGTGAATGTGAAGATCACCAAGGCCTACGATTACGATCTCGAAGGAGAGATTGTAGACTAATCAGATCAGTGTGAAAAATCATAGCAGAAAGCCGCTCCATTCAGGGGCGGCTTCTTCATTGGATAGATGCTTACCTTTGTGGTTCATTCAAATTTGCTGCTATGCCATACGCTGATGTCTCACTGGAAGCGATCGACACCATTTGCAACAATGCATGGGAGAGTTTTCACAGCTATCGATTATTAAGTTTGAAAGCCCGTGCAAACTTCATGCGTGCCATCGCAAAGAAGCTCGATAATGCAGAAGCATCCTTGCTGCAGACTGCGATGGCAGAAACCCATCTGCCCGAAGCAAGGCTGCGATCAGAAAAAGCAAGAACGGTGTTTCAGCTTACCAGTTATGCCGATGCCTGTGAACGCGGCAACTGGCTCGATGCGCGGATCGATACCGCTAAAACAGATAAGAATACTTCTCAGCCCGATATCAGAAAAACACTTACACCACTCGGTCCCGTAGTGGTTTTCGGCGCCAGCAATTTCCCCTTCGCATACAGCACAGCCGGTGGCGATACGGCCTGCGCTCTCGCTGCCGGATGCCCGGTGATCGTGAAAGGCCATCCTGCCCATGCTGAAACATCAGAAATGGTGGCTCAACTGATTCTCGAAGCAGCCAGAGAAACCAATATGCCATCCAATGTATTTGCGCATGTGCATGGCAGTTCGAACGAAGTAGGCAAAGCATTGGTAACTCATCCACGTGTAAAAGCAGTAGGCTTCACCGGCTCATACGGAGGCGGAAAAGCGTTGTGGGACTGGGCCAATGCACGTCCCGAACCAATTCCGGTTTTTGCAGAGATGGGAAGCATCAATCCGGTATTTCTGTTTCCTGAAAAACTGCAGCAGAGTGCAGAAGAGATCGCGAAAATGTATGCAGCATCAGTAACTACGAGTGTTGGTCAGTTCTGCACCAATCCCGGACTGATCATCGGAATAGAAAGCGATGCACTCAACAGATTTATCGAAATATTAGGGGAAGGAATTGCAGCAACGCCTCCGGCAACGATGCTCCATCCGGGAATTGCAAAAGCATACACCGAAAAAAGAAAAACAGCGCTATCACAGCGTGATGTAACCGAAGTGGCAGAAAGCCGCAGCGCCGCTGCAAATGCAGAAGGAATCGCCACTATCGCAACGGCGCCTGCCAGTGCATTTCTGAATAACCCGGTTTTGCATCAGGAAGTTTTTGGTCCGTACTCGATTGTGATCAGGTGCCAGGATGCAGACCAGATGCGACTTCTGACCAGCAAGCTCGAAGGGCAGCTCACTGCTTCACTGATGGCCACAGACAACGACCTGCTGCAAAATCCTGCACTACTCGAATCCATAAAAAATATTGCCGGCAGATTTATCATGAATGGGGTTCCTACAGGAGTAACAGTTTGCCTCAGCATGCAGCATGGCGGACCATTTCCCGCAACCACAGATCCGCGCTTTACCGCTGTGGGCGCGGATGGCATCAAAAGATTCGCGAGGCCGGTGGCATATCAGAACTGGTCGGATGTTTTGCTGCCCGACGAACTGAAGCGGGCAAATCCGCTTGGCATCTGGCGAACAGTGAACGACCAATTGACAAAAGACGCAGGTTAGTTCTCCCTTTTTCAGTATCTTGTTTGGACTGTTTATCCCTACGTTCATGACCCAACAAGTAACAATTGCCGGTGGTGGTGTAATTGGATTATGCTGCGCTTACTACCTGCAGAAAAAAGGAATCTCAGTAACTGTAATCGACCGCGGCGATATCACCAACGGAACTTCGTTTGGCAATGCCGGTTATGTTTCTCCCAGTCATATTCATCCGCTCGCATCGCCGGGCATTGTAGCCAAAGGACTTCGCTGGATGCTCAGTTCGGGCAGTCCGTTTTACATCAAACCAAGGCTGAATGCAGATCTTATCCGCTGGTGTTTCGCATTCTGGAGAAATGCCAATCAGGCAACCATGGATAGGAATATCCCGCCGCTATTCAATATTCTTTCTTTCAGCAGAGACCTCACCAGTGAAATAAAGAACGATATCGGCAATCACTTCCGCATGCAGGAGATCGGCATCTTTATGATGTACAAAAACGCCGCAACGGAGAAACACGAATTCGAAATTGCGAAGGAAGCGAATGCGCTCGGCCTCGAAACCATCGTCTGCGATGCAAAACAAGTGCAGGATATGGAAACGGAAGTAGAAGTGCAGGTAAGGGGAGGAGTGCTCTATCCGATCGATTGCCATTTGCATCCCGGCGACTTCATGCGCACCATGAAAGCCCATCTCGAAAAAGCTGGTGTACGATTTCAACTCAACACCACCATCACCGGATTTGAAAAACAAGGCGACAAAGTAACTGCTGTTCTTACCGATAAAGGCAAATTCGATTGCGGAGAATTGGTGCTTACACCCGGCAGCTGGCTGCCCGAGCTCAACAAACAACTGGGCATTCACATGCTGCTGCAGGGCGGAAAGGGTTATAGTATGACCTTTGAAAAAATAGAAAGGAACCTGAAATATCCGGCTATACTGGTAGATCACCGTACCGCGATGACCCCGATGGGCGCCGATCTCAGAATGGGTGGTACCATGGAGATAAGCGGACTCGGCTCGCCAACACTCATCAAAAGAGCGCAGGCCATTTTCAATGCAGCCAAACTATATTATCCTGATCTGCCGGTAAGTTTTCCGGCAACAGAAAAAATATGGAGCGGATACCGCCCGCTCACGCCAGACGGACTGCCTTATATCGGGCGCCACAGCCGCTACAGCAACCTGGTGATCGCATGCGGACATGCCATGCTGGGCCTCTCTCTGGCCGCCGGAACCGGCAAACTGGTAGAAGAACTGGTTTCACATTCACCCACCAGTATCGATTGCAGTGCATTTAATGTAGAAAGGAAATAAACCGGCCGGAGAGAACAAATCCGTATAGACTTTGTTAAATATGGCCAGAGGATTTTTTAAAGATAGGCAAGTCGTACTTTTATGTCCGCTTATGAATTGTAGCACTACACAACTACCTTACAGTACAACGGGATTTTTTTCCAAAGTGGTGATCGATTATTTAAATCAATCGCCTGAGCTGCGCCCGTTCTACGAGCATTTACCGAATATGGATGGCCTGAAAGCAGCTATCAGCAATCGCCGGAAATTTATTCAGGATAGGAAATTGCTGGTAGAAGCGTTGCAGGAGCAGTACAGCATTGTACCTGCTTCGGAAGCAGTGCAGCAGAATATTCAGTTGCTGCTCAGCGATAATACCTTTACCATAACCACCGCGCATCAGCCTGCTATCTTCACCGGACATCTGTATTTCATTTATAAGATACTGCACACCGTGCGGCTGGCCAATCAGCTGAAACAGGAGATGCCTGAGAACAACTTCGTTCCGGTATTCTGGATGGGAAGTGAAGATGCCGATCTCGACGAGTTGGGAAATGTGTGGCTGAATGGAGAGAAGCTGGTATGGAATACGCGCCAGACGGGCGCTGTAGGCCATATGAACACCAAGGGGCTCGATCTGCTGATCAACCGCATAGCAGGTGAATTATCGGTACAGCCGCATGGCGAGGAACTGGTACAGCTGCTCCGCGATGCTTATCTGAACAGCCCGAATATTCAGATCGCTACATTCAAACTGCTGCATAATCTTTTTGCGGAATATGGTCTGATCACTATCATCCCGGATACCGCAAAACTCAAACGCCAGATGGTATCGGTGTTTGAGGACGATCTTTTTCATCAGACACCGGGCAGCGTAGTGGAGAAAACCATTGCGAAGCTGGGTGAACATTATAAAGTGCAGGCCAATCCACGCGCCATCAATCTTTTCTATCTCAAAGACAATGTGAGAGAACTGATCGAATGGAAGAACGATGGCTACGAAGTGCGTAACACCAGCATTCGGTTCAGCAAAGAAGATATGGCGGTAGAGCTGAACGAATATCCGGAAAGATTCAGTCCGAATGTGATTCTCCGCGGCTTGTACCAGGAGACCATTCTTCCCAATATCGCCTTCATCGGAGGCGGTGGCGAAACCAGTTACTGGCTCGAGCTGAAAGATTTGTTTCATCATTATAAAGTGCCATTCCCTGCGCTGGTGCTCCGCAATTCGTTCCTGGTTGTTGAAAAAAAATGGGAAGAGAAGATTGACCGGATGGGATTGCAGATCGCTGACTTCTTCCAGCCCGAACAACAGCTGTTCACTTCGCTGGTAACGAAACAGGCCAATGGACACCTGAAGCTTACCAGTGAGCTCAGTGCCACTACTGCGCTCTATGATTCGATCCGCGAAAAAGCGGGGCAGATAGATGAATCGCTGCTGGCGCATATCGAAGCGCTGAAAGCCAGAACGGTAAAGCCATTGCAGGAACTGGAAAAGAAAATGATCCGTGCAGAGAAACGCAAGTACAGTTCGGAGCAGCAGCAGATCCATCAGATCAGGGAGGCGTTGTTCCCAACCGGCGGACTGCAGGAGCGTGTAGAGAACTTCATGCCCTATTTTGCGAAATGGGGGAGACAGTTCATCGACTGCGTGTACCATAGCAGTCTGGGTATAGAGCAGGAGTTTGTGATCATCAGAGAAAGCTAACCAGGCATATTTTTGTTATCGAATGAAAAGAAGAAGCCCTGCGGCGTATGCCAGCAGGGCTTCTTACGTAAATAAAATCTCTTTTCCAAGCGTTGTTTTTCCCCTTGTTACATTGTTTCATTCCCCTATATTCGTTTGCCTGTCACCGATAGCCTGAGCAAAAAGATACCCCAGAGCTCCCACCCAATACATGCATTTCCATTGCAGGTTGCTTCAAAAAAATGATGCGGCTACCTGCCTGGGATAGTTATGCCGTATCACTCAATAAATACTACTGAGATGAATGTATCCTTTAAAAAAACGACTGAAAAAATTACTGGTAAAATGAAAAGAAGTAAAGCTGAAAAATGCAGGAGGGTATAAAAAAACAAAGCCGGAAAGCTTGAATTTCTTCAGGGGCGATCCGGAACTTCAAAGCAAAGATAAGGAAAAAATTGAAACCACAAAATAATTAATATGGAGTTTAGCGAATTTCAACGTGTCTTTTCAGTACCGCGAACTAACAGGTACCTGATTGCCATGAATAGTGAAACAAAGAAAGCGATGACGCTTTACCGATACAATCAAAAATTAGCACAGGAGTTAAATACCATCAAATGTACTATCGCGGCGAGAGAGCAATATGCAATAGTGCTGAAGTTTTTCCAATGGATGCAAATAGACAACAGCTCCCTGCTATATGGCCTGGATCATGTAAATGAGTTGTGCACTAAAATTGAAACCCTGTGAGATTGGCTTACCACTTCAGTCGCAGCTTGAACAGGTAGCTCTTACCTGTATCGTTATCCGCTACCAGATGAAGTTTGAGGTTATTGTTCTTTTCGGACTGAATGCAGGCCGATTCAATTTTGAAGCCCTTGAAAAGCTCGTGCACTTCACCGAGATTGATGAGTTCATTTACTTTCAGGCTCTTTCTTCCGATTTTACGGGATGCATTTTCGATGATGCCGAGATAGCTGTCACCAATGGAACCATCGTCTACAGCGTTATCGGTTTGCTCTGTAGATGCTGTGAAGATGAGCGTATCGTTGAGGAGGGAGTAAGCGAGGCCGGAAATGCCGATTCCTTTGGAGTCTTTCACCGGCAGTTCGAGATCTACGATAGAAATCTCTGCCTGCGACTGATGTTTCCAGAAAGCGTTACGGGTAATGATCAGTTGGTTTACGGGATTTTTGCGGTTGCCGCGGTTACCCAGCAGAATATGATCTTCCACCATTGCGGCGGCTTCTACATTGAGCGCTTTGATGCCTGCTTTAGTGAGTCGGTTATAGAAAGGAGTGAGGTCGAATTCGTCTTTGAGGTAGCTGTCGAGATTGAAGAGGATGGCTTTGTTTCTGTTCTTTTCGAGTGAGCCGGAGCCGAGAACCAGAAGGCGGGGGATGCGATTGATAGTTACGATGGTAGTGGCTTCGAGATCCGATTTGGTCTGTTTGGGCAGTCGCAATTCGGTACCCGGCAATAGGGGTACACGCTCCATTTCCTTCCATCTTTTGTTCAGAATCAGTACTTCTCTTGAATCGTCTCCAACAAGAAACACCTTGTTATCATAAAACTCAATACCAGATCCTGAAGGAAATGATGGCACTTCCTTGTAATCAGACAGTTTAATTTTCATACTTCTCCGGTTAATCAAAGCTGTTATTCCAGCCTTCCGATTTTAACTTATCTACCTTATTTAAAACTTCAGTTTCGAGTTGTTGCTTATAGGCAGCTACGCGCTGACCCAGGGTTTCATCAAAAGCGCCGAGGATACTGGCCGCCAGAATGCCTGCATTTTTAGCGGCATTGAGGGCTACAGTGGCTACAGGAATGCCGTTTGGCATTTGAAGGATAGACAATACAGAGTCCCATCCATCGATGGAGTTGGAAGATTTGATCGGAACGCCAATCACAGGAAGGGGAGTGAGAGATGCCACCATACCGGGTAAATGTGCAGCGCCACCGGCTCCGGCAATGATCACTTTCAATCCTCTCTCTTTGGCCGCAGTGGCATAATTTACCATGCGCATAGGAGTGCGGTGTGCTGATACTACCGTCAATTCAAAGGGTATGCCAACGGTTTTGAGCATATCCGCTGCTGCCTGCATCACGTTCAGATCACTGTCGCTTCCCATTATTATTCCTACCTGAGGACTCATGTATAGCAAGGTTTGAACCGCAAAGAAAAGAAAAAAATTGTACGCGGACCAAGTTTACTTCACCAGATCGCCCTTTAATCTCATCAATTCAGTTTCTGCCAGCTTGGTATTGTACCGGGCGGCAATCAATCGGTTATAGCTCAGTTCGAGGCTCTGCTGGGCATCACGCAGCTCCAGGTATGTGCTTACACCCTGACGGAACCGTTCCATCGCAATGAACACATTCTCCTTTGCGAGCGTGATATTGTCCTCTTCGAGCTGCAGCAACTGCTTCTGCAGTTCATAATCCTTGAAGGCATTGCTGAGGCCCACATCGATTTTGGTGAGCTGGTTTTCGTAGGTGAGTTGCTGATACTGCACTTCGAGCCTCGCCTGTTTGATGAGGCGGTTGGTGTTGAATCCATTGAGGATCGGAACGGTGAGTCCGAATCCGTAATTGAATCCCTTATTCTGGTTGAACAGGGTAGTGAAAGAATTGATCACCGTTTTATTGCGTGTTTCACTGAAGTTGTATGCCGAATTGAAATTGAGCGTAGGTAAGAGTTCCGCTTTTCTTTCTTTTACTGTGAGCTGTGCGATATCGATATTCTTTCTGGCGAAGAGCAGGCCGGGATTGCTCTGTTCGAGATTGTTGCGGATATCGCCGTATTGCAGTGTGGTATTGATGGGGATGCTGTCCTGCACCTCGTACACCGAACCTGTTTTGAATCCGATCAGCTGACTGAGATTATCACGCAGCTGCGCTATCAGCGTGCGCTGCTGCAATTGCTGTGCACGTTGGGCATTGAGGTCTACACGCGCCTGCAGCAGTTCGGGCTTGCTGCCTAAACCAACTGAAAGCTTCTTATCGGCCAGTTTCACACGTTCTTCATTGATGGATATCTGTTCTTCGATGGCTTTCAGTTGCTGCTTCTGACGAACGATATCGAAATAGCCCGTTACCACAGCGGCTACGGAATTGACGATCTGATTCTTCACACCCAGAGAACCGAGGCGTTCGAATTCTGCAAGCTTATCGCGGGTGGCGAACATCTTCAATCCATCGAACAGGGTCCATTGCAGGTTCACAGCTGCCTGCAGGTTATTGCTGCGGATGCCGCTGGCAGAAGGTTTATTGCCATTCTGGAGTTCCTGCTTTTGCTCGTTCACGTTCCATACTTTGCTGGCAGTTCCGTTCACACGAGGAATGAATGCAGCCCACGCATAATCGTTATCGATAGCGTAACTGGCCGAATCGTTCCGGCTCATGCGTATATCGTAATTGTTCTTCAATGCCGCGGCGATGGCATCTTCCAGTGTCATCACTTCCTGTGCGCCTGCGAGCGTTGCTGAGAACAGAAAAACTATTAAACAAACAATTCTCATAATCATTTTCATTTATGCCCGTTGGCATCTGTAGTTTCATGATGTGCCACTGTTTCTTCTGTGGCTATGCCATTACCATCCTGCAATTCCATGGCGCTCTTGTGTTTCCGGCTTACCATGTAGGTGTACATGGCTGGAATTACATAGAGCGTGAGTATCAACGAGAACATGATACCGCCTACGATCACAATTCCCAACGGAATGCGGCTTGTCGCCGCTGCACCGAGCGACATCGCAATCGGCAATGCACCGAGTGACATAGCGAGACTGGTCATGAGGATCGGACGAAGCCTCGCCTGCGCCGCATCTGCTACCGCATCTTTTTTGCTGAGACCTGCCAGCTGCTTCTGATTCGCGAACTCCACAATGAGGATACCGTTCTTGGTAACCAGACCAATCAGCATGATCATACCGATCTGCGAGAAGATGTTCAGGGTTTGATCGAAGAGCCAGAGACTCAGCACCGCACCGGCAATTGCCAGCGGAACGGTGAACATGATCACCAGCGGATCGATGAAACTTTCGAACTGCGCGGCCAGTACGAGGAAGATCAGCACCAGCGCCAGAATGAATGCAAAGCTGGTATTGCCGGAGCTTTCAGCAAAGTCGCGCGAAGCGCCTGCGAGCGAAGACTCAAAAGATCCATCGGTATTCAGTTTTTTGAATATATCTTCCATCGCTTTGATGCCATCACCCAATGTTTTTCCGGGCGCAGTACCTGCAGAGATGGTAGCGGATTTGTAACGGTTGAAATGATACAGGGTAGGAGGCGTGGTTTCTTCACGGATGCTCACCACGTTATCCAGCGAAATGATCTCGCCCCTGTTATTGCGCACATAAATATTCTTCAGATCGGTAGGGTCGTCGCGGTCGTTGCGCGCTACCTGTCCGATCACCTGATATTGTTTTCCTTCGCGGTAGAAATAACCGAGACGAAGATTGCTCAACGCCAGCTGCAGTGTTTGCGATACGTCTACAATGCTTACTCCGAGCTGACTTGCCTTGATACGATCTACATCGATCTGCAATTCGGGTTTATTGAATTTAAGATCTGCATCCACATTGGTGAGTGCAGGACTCTTACTTGCTTCTTCGAGGAACTGAGGCAATATCGCTTTGATCTTTTCGAAGTTGTTGTTCTGGATCACAAATTGCACGGGTTGTCCACCTCTCCGGTTAACGGAAATGGTCTGCTCCTGCATGGCAAATGCGCGTCCTTCGGAGTACTTGCCGAGATTGCGGTTCACCATGTTCACCACATCTTCCTGCGAGCGCGTTCTTTCCTGTGGATCCACCATTGTTACGCGCACCATGCCGCTGTTCACAGATCCTGCGCCGCTGAATCCGGGGGCTGTGATGCTGAGCACAATTTTCTTTTCAGGAATTGAGTCGAGCATCAGGTTGGTAAGCCGGTCAACGTATTTATCCATGTAATCGTAAGCAGTCCCTTCGGGAGCGGTAACACTGAGCCTGAACTGGCTGCGATCTTCGAGCGGAGCCAGTTCCGATTGCAGGTTTCTGCCGATGAACCAGATGATGCAGAAACATCCTACGATGATCAAACCCGCTACCCATCTCACTTTCAGGAATGCGCGCAGCGAGTTGTAATAACCGCGTTCCATGCCCTGAAAGAAAGGTTCTGTTACGCGATAGAACCATCCATGTTTATGTACTTTCTTGGTAAGTTTTACGTTGAGCACCGGTGTAAGCGTGAGCGATACCAATGCTGAGATCAGCACCGCACCGGCCACTACGATACCGAATTCACGGAATAATCTTCCTACAAATCCCTGCAGGAATATGATGGGAAGAAAGATCACCGCCAGTGTGATGCTCGTGGAGATCACCGCGAAATAAATCTCTTTGGAACCTTCTTTGGCAGCCTGGTATTTGTTCATACCCTGCTCCATTTTTTTGAAGATGTTCTCCGTTACAACGATACCATCATCCACCACAAGGCCCGTTGCCAGTACGATACCCAGCAAAGAGAGTACGTTGATGGTGAACCCGCTGATGTACATGATGAAGAAGGCGCCGATGAGGGCTACGGGAATATCGATGAGCGGACGGATGGCAATCAGCCAGTCGCGGAAGAAGAGGTAAATGATCAGCACCACCAGTATCAATGCGATGATGAGAGTTTCTTCCACTTCGGAAATGGATTGTTTGATGAACCTCGTTTGGTCCATCGCGATATTGAGACTGAGATCAGCAGGAACTTCTTTCTTCAGCTGATCGTATCGTTTGTAGAATTCATCGGAGATGGCTACATAGTTGGAGCCTGGCTGCGGAATCAGCGCCAGTGCGATCATCGGCGTACCGCTTTCTTTCAGTACGGTTTCTTCGTTCTCAGGTCCGAGCACAGCTTCGGCCACATCTTTCAGCCTGATATCGTTTCCTCCCACATTCTTTATGATCACATTGCTGAAATCTTCTTCTGTGAAGAGGCGACCGAATGTACGGATGGATAATTCAGTGGCATTACCCGCGATCTTTCCCGAAGGAAGTTCTACGTTCTCGCGCTGCAATGCCTGTTGCACATCACCGGGAGTAAGGCCATAGGCGCTGAGTTTGGCGGGATTGAACCAGATGCGCATCGCGTATCTTTTCTCTCCCCAGATCTGAATGGAGCTTACACCGGGAATGGTTTGCAAACGCTCCACCAGCACGTTGTTGGCATATTCAGTAACCTGCAACTGATTGCGGGTATTGCTCTGCACGGTCATGGAGATGATGGCATCCGAGCTGGCATCTGCCTTGCTCACTACGGGAGGAGCGGGAAGATCATCGGGCAAGGAACGGGATGCCTGCGACACTTTATCACGTACATCATTAGCCGCAGCTTCGAGGTCGATGCTGAGATCGAACTCTACGTTGATGCGGCTGGTACCCTGACTGCTGGTACTCGTGATATTCTTTACACCGGCGATACCATTGATGGCTTTCTCCAGCGGTTCTGTGATCTGCGACTCTACGATCTCGGCATTGGCGCCGGGGTAGGAAGTGCCCACACTCACGTTCGGCGGATCGATGGCGGGATAATCGCGCACACCCAGAAAGGTGAAGCCGATGATACCGAACAACACGATCATGATGTTCAGTACCGTTGCCAGTACCGGCCTGCGTAAACTCAGTTCAGAGATATTCATAACCGGTAATTATTGAACTTTCGACAATTTGATTTTGCTGTTCTCACGGATGGCGAGCAGGGCAGTGGTTAAAATGGTATCACCCACATTCAGTCCGCTGGTGATCTGCACGTAGGACGAATCGCGGATGCCCGTATTCACTTCAACGAATTTTACAGAACCGCCTTTGTAGACGATCACGCGCTTGTTTCTTGCCTGCGGAATTACAGCCTGTGTTGGAATGATCATCGCCTGATCGTTCTCTCCCAGCTGCAATGCTACTTTGGCGAAGGCGCCGGGCACCAGCAGAGCGTGATTTCCACTAACCACCGTTCTCACTTTGAGGGTACGGGTATTGGCTTCGATCACCGATTCGGTGGCGAGTATGTTTGCGTTGAATAGCTGATTGGTGCCTGCAATGGTGAAACTCACTTTGCGGCCCTTGTTCATTTCGTCGCTGTATTTTTCGGGAACGGAAAATTCCATTTTCAGCTGGGCTACCTGGCTGATGGTACTTACGATGGTGGTAGGGGTGATGTATGCGCCCAGACTGATATTGCGCAATCCGATGCGTCCATTGAACGGAGCGCGGATCTCGGTTTTAGCGATATTCACGCGAACCAGATCGATATCGGCACGGAGGTTATTGCTGTTCAGTTCGCTGAGATCGTACTCCTGCTGACTGATGCCATTGATCTTGAGAAGGGCTTTGTAACGTTCTGCGGTTTTTTCGGAGATCTCCAGCTGCACCTGCAGTTTTTTGAGCTGCGCCTGCAGATCGCCATCGAAGATCTTTACCAGCAATGCACCTTTGGAAACGAAACTTCCTTCGGCGATATTCAACTGAACAACACGACCGGAAATTTCGGGTCTGATCTCAGTTTGTTCATACGGTAAGATGGTTCCCGGAATTTCGAGGTTTTCACTGAGTGAGGTAGTTCTTACCACAAAACCTTCGGCCTGCAGGGGGCCTCCCGCTCTGGCCGGAGCCACAGGTGCCGCATCTTTCTTCTTTTCTTTACACGCAATTAAAACGCTACTGAGTAGTAAGCCTGTTGCTATCCAGCGTAAACCTTTCATTTGAATCTCGGAATAGTAGTTTAAAAAAAATGACGGGTTGCTAAAATTACTCTTTTCAAAATAGCAACCCGCAAAAAGGTTATGAACGGCAGCAGGGGGTCTCAGTTAAGCAATCACTTTTAATATGTTTTTAATACGATGAGCCTTGAAACTGAGGTCCTGCCTGTCTTTTGAGACGATGGTGACGTGTCCCATCTTGCGGCCGGGCTTGGTTTCTTTTTTTCCGTAGATATGTACAAAAACGTTTTCCATCTTCAAAACCTCATCCAGTCCATCATATATTGCTTCGCCGCTATATCCTTCGGCGCCTACAAGATTTACGATAGCGGCAGGCAGAATATGGTCGGTATTGCCGAGAGGGTAACCGAGTATCACGCGCCAGAGCATATCGAACTGCGAACTGTAATTGGCTTCGATGGTATGGTGGCCGCTGTTGTGCACGCGGGGGGCGGTTTCATTTACCAGTACATTGCCATCTTTGTCGACGAAGAGTTCAACAGCAAAGATGCCGGGACTTTTCAGTGCTTTCACCACTGCAAGTGCGATGGCTTCCACTCTCCAGGCGGTTTGCTGGGGAAGGTCTGCAGGGCTCAGCTGATAATCGAGCAGGTTGAGATTGGGATCCATCACCATATCCACAGTAGGATAGAGGGCAGTCTCGCCTTTTTCATTGATGGCAACGATCTGCGCGATCTCTTTATGGATGTTCACCATTTTCTCCAGCACACCGGGAGCATCAAATCCTTTTTCAAAGTCGCTGGTGTTGCGGATCACCTGAACGCCTTTGCCATCATATCCTCCCATACCTATTTTATTTACGGCAGGCAGCATATCGGCATGTTGCTTCAGATCGGCAATATTCTGTGTTACTTTAAAATCAGGTGAGGGGATCTGATTCTCCTTGTAAAATTCCTTTTGCAGAATCTTATTCTTAATGGTACGAAGTGCGGAAGGTTTTGGATAGATCTTCACACCCTGTGCTTCGAGGGCTTCGAGGGCTTCTTCGTTTACAGATTCGATTTCGATGGTGAGGGCATCGAGGCCTTTACCGAAATTGAATACATCGTCGTAATTTCTGATATCACCTTTTGTAAAATGATGGCAGAGATGAGCTGAAGGGCAATCGGGATCATTTTCCATCACAAAAGTTTCGACCGGATAATTAGCTGCTGCCTGGAGCAACATTCTTCCCAATTGGCCGCCGCCCAGAATACCTACTTTTAACATCATTGATTGGTGGATTAAGGCGGCAAAGATAAACCTATCTTTGCGCACAAATGAAAAATATGAACGGCTCTATGGAACAGACATCTCAGGTGCAGGTGATCAATGAGATCATCGAAAAGCGCAGAAGCACATTTACATCCCAGTTTGAACCAGGCAAGGTTATTCCTGACGAGATCATTTATCAACTGCTCTTCAACGCCAACCAGGCGCCCAACCATAAACTCACAGAGCCATGGCGCTTTACCGTATTTTCCGGAAATGGCCTTCAGAAACTGGCTGACCAGCAGGCTGCTATATACAAAGCGCATGCCGGTACCAAATTCAAACAGGGCAGGTACGATTCGTTGCTGATCACACCAATGCTTTGCTCTCATGTAATTGCCATCGGAATGAAGCGCCACGCGGATATTCCTGAAATGGAAGAGATCGCGGCAGTAGCCTGTGCAGTGCAGAATATTTATCTCACCGCCACAGCTTATGGAATCGGCGGGTACTGGAGCACGGGAGGCATTACATTCTATGAGCAGGCGAAATCGCTGTTCAATCTGGAAGCGGATGATAAGCTGATGGGCTTTTTCAATCTCGGATATGCCCGTGTGCCATCTGCCGTGAGAACACCTGGTGCGGTAGAAGAAAAGATCATGTGGGTGCGCGAATAATTCGCGCCCGCCCGTTGGTCGGCACAAAGCTGCCATTCGTCGCAACATTACATCTGCGCGGCACATATCACTATAGAGGATGGAGGGGAAGCAGTAATTTTATTGCAATCATTCTCTTTCCATCCGATGTTGTCGAATAAACGCATTAATATTTTGCTGCACACCATACTATGGGTGCCAAGCATTGCCATACCACTGGTACTGATGCCTTTGAAAGAAGGGTACAGGCCAGACTCCTATATGTCGTTAGGGAAAATGCCGTTCACCATTATGCAGATCGGCATTTTTTACCTGATGGTGTATTATCTGTATCCGAAGTATTTTCTGAAGAAAAAGGTGAAGACCTACCTTTTGTCGATCGTAGTGCTTTGCATTGCACTGGCAGTGTCGAGCGCATACATTCACTGTGCCATCGAGGGAAAGTTCGAGTATCAGAACCTGATGGCAGGCATGATCATGAAGTTTCTGATAGCCATTGCCGTGATGGCAACGGGCACCAGTTTTCTGCTGATCACCTATGTTGTGCGCGAACAGCGGCTGCAATCGGAAAACCTTCGCACCGAACTGGGATTTCTGCGCTCGCAGGTGAGTCCTCACTTTATGTTCAATACCCTCAACAGCATGGTATCGCTGGCAAGGAAGAAGTCGGATAAGCTGGAACCCGCACTGATGGAGCTTTCTAACCTCATGCATTATATGTTGTACGAGTCCGATGAAGAGAAGGTGAGCATTCAGCGCGAGATCGATTATCTGCAAAGTTATATCGATCTGCAGACCCTGAGATTCGGGCATCACGTGCGCATCAGTTTCGAGGCGGAGCAGCCGCCGGAAGATTTTGCCATCGAACCGATGCTGCTGATTCCGCTGGTGGAAAATGCCTTCAAACATGGAGTAGGCATGATCGAAGACCCGGAAATAATCGTGCAACTGAAAGTGATCAAAGACGAAGTGCTGCTGATGGTGCAGAACAAGTTCAACCGGCAGGGCTCCGAAGCAAAGGACAAAACTTCGGGGATCGGTCTCACCAATCTGAAACGCCGTCTCGGCCTGCTCTATCCCAACCGGCATATGCTGAATATGGTAAGCAATGGCGTTTATTACAATGCATCCTTAAAAATACAAATGCATGATCCGGTGCCTGGCTGTTGATGATGAAATGCTTTCGTTGGATCTGCTGGAAGACAATATCCGGCGGATACCTTTTTTGCATCTCGTGGCCAGATGTTCCAATGCTTTTGAAGCATTGAGCGTGATGCAGCGGGAGCGGATCGACCTTATTTTTCTGGATATTCAGATGCCCGGCCTTACAGGCGTGCAGTTTCTGGAGAGCCTTGCTTCGCATCGTCCGATGGTGATCTTCGTAACGGCATATAAAAAGTATGCACTCGATGGCTTCGATCTCGATGTGCTGGATTATCTGGTGAAGCCGGTGCCTTTCGAGCGGTTCGTAAAAGCGGTGAACAAGGCGGCAAGCTGGCATTCCATGAAGCAGGCAGCGAGCATCCAGCAGGGGAGCGCCGGAGAGAAACCTGCATCATCCACACCAGCGGATCAGGTGCAACTGACTCCTTCAACCGAAAATGCCAGGCAGCAGCCGGACAATTCAGAAAAAGTTGAAGTACCTGCGGTTAATACCGCTGATCTCCAATCAACTAACAACAACGATGAAAATGTGTACGCTGCATTTTTCTTTGTGAATGTGGAGTACAATCTGGTACGCATCAATGTGAGGGAGATCAGTTTTGTGGAAGGGTTGAAAGATTATATCAAGATACATCTGCATCAGCAACCGAGGCCAGTGATTACGAGAATGAGCATGAAAAGCATCTCGGAAAAACTGCCGCTGCGGGCGTTCATGCGGGTGCATAAATCGTATATAATTTCGCTTGATCGCGTGAATTCGGTTCGGAAGAACCGGATCTATATCGAGCAGCATATCATTCCGGTGAGTGATAGTTACCGGGATGAGTTCTTCAAACGCATCGCGCCCGGAACATTGAAAAATGATACTCCGGATGAGCGCACAAATCAATAAACATCCTCGTCAAAACCTGTTGTCTACAGAATCAGTCTGATGGTCGCAGGGTTTTCCTTCCTCATATACTTCAGTTTTCCATCGGCTTTCCCAGTAAGAATTTTGATTCACAAACCATCAAACATCTTACTATGAAAAGATTCCGATCACTGCTTTGGCTGCTTGTTGCGTTCTTGCTGGCCAATACCGAAGCAGCGGCTCAGAGCAATACACAGACCGTCAGTGGAACGGTTATCGACAAGGCCTCGGAGCGGCCACTGGCCAACGTTACGGTTCAGCTTGCAGGCACCAACACCGCAACACGTACGGATTCCAGCGGCAGGTATGTACTCAAAAATGTACCGCTGGGCAGACAGCAATTATCGTTTACAAGTGTGGGCTACAAAACCATCACCATTCCGGAGATTCTGGTAACCGTGGGAAAACAGGTGGTGCTGGATATTCCCATGGATCAGCAGATCAGCGCCCTCAACGAAGTGACCATAACCGGCAGGCGCGTACGAAAAGGCATGGCCTCGAATGAATTTGCGGGAAGCAGTGCCAGGTCTTTCTCCATGGAAGAAGTAACGCGGTATGCCGGGGGAAGAAACGACCCTTCGCGACTGGTGAGCAATTTTGCAGGAGTGGCCACCACCAACGACTCGCGAAACGATATTGTGGTGAGGGGCAATTCACCCACCGCAGTTCTGTGGCGCATGGAAGGCATCCCCATTCCGAATCCCAATCACTTTGCAGCATTGGGAACAACGGGTGGGCCGGTTAGCGCACTCAACACAAATGCACTGAAAACCTCGGACTTTTACACCGGTGCATTCTCTGCAGAATATGGCAATGCCACAGGAGCTGTTTTTGATCTTTCGCTCAGAACCGGAAATAAAGATAAAACGGAGAAGACACTTCAACTCAATCTGTTCAGCGGACTGGAAGCCATGATCGAAGGACCGTTGAGCAAGAAGAAAAACGGATCATCGTACCTCGTAGGATACCGGTACTCCTTTGCACAGATCGGCCAATCGATGGGTTTCAATGTAGGAACCGATGCCGTTCCTAAGTATCAGGATGTAGTGTTCAATTTCAATTTCGCTCCATCCAAACTGGGAAAGTTCAATCTGTTTGGAATGGCGGGCATCAGCAGCATCGACTTCATCGGCAAGGATCTGGACTCTACAGATTTCTGGGCAAACACAGATGAAGACACTTATTTCAAGTCGCGGATGGCGATTGTAGGATTGAAACATACCCTCGACCTGGGCACCAAAAGTTATCTCAGATCCGTGGTATCTTATTCATACACCAATACAGAAGGTGATCTCTATAAGTATCCTGAAAAACAAGCAGATAGAATTCATACAGCAAATCAGAGTTCTACCGATAATCAGTTCCGCATATCCACCTACCTCAACTCCAAACTCAGCAGCAGGTTTACCATCAGGGGAGGATTACTGGCCGAGGTGGAGTCGCTGGATACCTACCGCGATAGCCGCGAAGAAACACCAGACTGGCGTCGCCTCCGCGATTACAATGGAAGCGCCGTGCTTTTTCAGCCTTATGTGCAGGGCAGATTCAGGTTCAGTGAGAAACTGGCACTTAATGCAGGGGTGCATGGAATTTATTATGGCTTAAACCAGACATCCGCGATTGAGCCACGGGCATCGCTGAGTTATGCGATAGATGGAACTAAAACCATCACATTCAGTTATGGCCTTCACAGTCAGGAACAACCGCTGCCGGTTTATCTGTTCCAGCAAAAGAAAGCGGATGGCAGTTATGACCAAAGCAATCTGGACCTCGATCTCACCAAAGCACATCACTACGTACTTGGTTACGACTGGAACTTTGCGAAGGATTGGAGGCTGAAAGCAGAAGCCTATTATCAATCCATCTTCGATGCGCCGGTGGAAGCTACGCCCAGCGGGTTTTCCATCCTGAATGCAGGTGCAGATTTCACATTCCCCGATAAAGCAGGGCTGGTAAGCAAAGGCACGGGAACCAATGTAGGGTTAGAGCTGACGATCGAGAAATTTTTCAGCCGGGGATATTATTTGCTTACAACAGCTTCGCTGTTCGATGCCCGCTATAAAGGAAGTGATGGAATTGAGCGCAACTCAACATTCAACAATAAACTCGTAGCAAATGTGCTGGCGGGAAAGGAATGGAAGATCGGGAAAACAGGGAAGAATGCCTTTACAGCCGACCTTAAACTCACCAGTGCCGGTGGCAGGTACTACACACCGGTAGACCTCGAAGTATCCAGACTGGCAGGGGTTGAAAAGCTCGATGAGCGCAATTTCAATGCACAGCGGTTTTCAGATTATTTCAGAGCCGATGTACGGGTTGGATTCCGACTCAACAATACCAAAAGGAAGATCTCACAAACCATTTACCTCGATCTGCAGAATGTGAGTAACAGGGATAATGTGTTTACACAACGGTACAACAGGGCGCAAAACCGGGTTGGCCAGGTGAATCAGATCGGTTTCTTCCCGGATATTTTGTACAGGATTCAGTTTTAGGAAGGAGGAAATATGAAGCAGATCACAAATCAGAGAATCAAATCAACCCACTCATATAACAAAATAACACATATGATTACCATAATAGAACTCACTTATTTGCTGCTGCCGGCATTAGTGATAGCAGGTTCCGGAATAATGAGAATGCCAGCATCCGCACCGGATTTCGCAAGAAGATCAAATCAAATAGAGAATTCGGGGAATTCAAACACTGAAGCATTAGAATTAAGGCTCTGAGGGGTTACAAACAAGACTGCCGGTGGCCGGGAAACTGGTCATTGGCAGCACTACAAATCAGTGAGGTCCGGGAGTAGATTTCTGAACTATCCGGGTGGAGCCAGAACGAAATCAACATAGCCACATGAGATGAGACCATATTTTATGAAACCCGCTTTAAAAATTCCTGTAGCAGAACAGATAGACAAACAGGACTGATCAAATGGATTTTAGATTCAGATACAGGGGATAATTTGATCAGTTCTTTTTTTCGGTGAGCCAGAAAGCCCGGTGAGAATGCATGCTAAAAAGCTGTGTTACTCATGCGGGTTTTCGATTTTCTAGAACTAAAAAATTGGTAGGGAATTGACGAAAATCTACACAAGGGTGTGGTTCCTGATATTCAAAAGAGCAAACGATCCTGAATCAGTAAAGGCTGATTTCAGGGGGGCAAAACGAAAAGATAGGATGGTTGAGTTTTTAGCTTTTATTCTATTTAACATAATATCAATTATGATGACAACTGGGCTGAATGAAAGAGGTGAGAAATAGCCTGAAATTCAGTCCTGAAGCCTGTTTCGGCCTGATACTATTACCAAATGAATTAACCTTATTCCGGCTTGTTTTCAAGTAAGTTTTCATGAAATCTGCAGCTGTTTCTGCATACAACCAGCACGCCATTCGGGTACAACTCTAATGCAATCCTTGTAGAATTCTATATTCCAAACCTGCCCTGGCTACGTTCCGTATATCGGATTCTCCGGCGCTTGAGGTTTTTGATTAAGCCGGTAAGTTGTACTCCCTCAGCCGTGATTTGGTTCCCGAATTTCTATCCGATTTGTCTGTAGAAATGGTTTCAAATTGGTAGGCATTTTTATAGATTTTCATTGCCGGGAATCATCCTCTAAAGACCTGGAAAATGATTGTTTGAGTGCTAAAGTCAGCGCATTAGCCCTTAGAGAAACGCATTTGATATGGCTCATAAATCGCCCCTAAATAGTCAGAAACAGCCTACGATAATTCTATCATTTATTCAATCAGAATTTTTACAAAACATCATAATAAGTTAACAATTAATTAGATACAACACCAATCAATAATGAAATAAACAAAGCCGGGTTGCGTTTCCACAACCCGGCTTACGTGAATCCTACCTATTCTCAGAAGTTCAGTTCCCAGGCCCTGTTTCCCGGAACCGGCTTCTTAAGAATGATAATGTCGCTACAAACATATTAAAACAGATCATAATTCAACCCCGTGAAAACACCCAATCCCAGCAGTATCTGATCTACCAATAACAATTGTCTCTTTCATCAGTAGCTTTGATGATTCAAACCTATGCAGATGAGTGCTGCACTTACGATCTCCCTGATTGCCCCGATAATACTGTTGCTCTTTTACCAGATTGCCGGAAGAAACAATACACTTCTGTTGTACGCATTGCTCTGGCTGGCTCTTACAGGCAGCATCTGTGCAACCGGACTTTTCAAAATCAAGCCGGTATTTTTTCCGTTATTGATGCTGGCCACTATCTTACTCACCATCTTTTGTTACAGAAAACTCCGGTTCCCCGCCATATCGGTTGGTTTGCTGCTGGGCATTCATGCACTGCGTGTACCCGTTGAACTGGTATTGTATAGTTTGTATCAACAGAAGAAGATTCCTTTACTCATGACTTTTGAAGGTTGGAATTTCGATATCCTGTTCGGGCTTTCCGCGTTGTTTCTGTTACTCCGGTTTTGGAGAACCGGTCAATCATTTCGCGGGAATGCGTTTCTGATCTGGAACCTGATTGGAATGATTTCACTCACTGCCATCGTTCTGATGGCGATATTGTCGTCCCCCTTGCCCATTCAGCAGTTCGGCTTTAAACAACCCAATATCGGTTTGCTGGAATTTCCATTTTGCTGGCTGCCTGTATTCATCGTGCCCATTGTATATTGTTGTCATTTCAGGGCATTCAGCGATCGATCTTCCATCAAACACCTGTTCTCCAGCACAAACAAAAAGGTCAGTCCATAAGAACTGACCTCAATTATTTACACCCTGATTCGGGATTATCCTTCCTCTTTTTCCTGCAGATTCTTATACACTTTCAACTCTCCGGATTTCTCACCTTTCCGATAACCCATCCAGTAAGCAAAACATGGTACGGTTACCAAAACAAATAGAATCAGCAGCAGATCGTTTGATGATGTTGACATGCGGGCAGCATTGGTTATTTGGGTATGATAAGGGGTTACGATACTGCCCAATATAGAAAAAACCCCTGAAACTTCAGAGGTTTTTCCATTAAAATTTATCGTTATACCTGATTAGTGCTTACGGTCTACGTTGTTGAACTTCTCAGTGTATTCGTTGGTTTTGTCCGACAGCTTTTTGATCTCTGCATCGAGGTTCTTTACCTCAGCTGCGTTCTTCTTAGCTTCAGCTGCATTCTTTTTCTGCTCCAGCTGGCTTACTTTCTCTTCGTTGATGGTGATCATCAGATCGAGAGAGTTTTTCAGGATGTCTTTATCATCCATTTTCAGTTTGCCCTGAGCTTCCAGCGCTGATGCTACTTTCTCAAAGTAAGGAGCTGCTTCGTCGAATTTGGTTACTACCTGTGCGCGAAGTTCTTCTTTCTTTTTCAGTTGATCAGCAGAGAGTTTTACGCCGCCTTGCGGACGGATCGCTTTGTTCTCATTGTTAATATCAACACCCTGGTTGTAGATGATCTGTCCCATTACCATGTTTGCATTGGGATAATCAGGTTTCAGCGTCAGGCATTTTTTGATGAGATCAGATGCTTTAGCGATCAGCTCTTTTGAGTTAGCCGGACGTTTGGTAGCATCCTGATTGTAACCTTCCTGATATACTTCAACAGCATAGTTGAAGAGGAACAGGTGGTTATTGGGATCTTCGGTCAGCACCTGGTCGTACTTTTTGAACAGCTCTTCTTTGGAACCCTTCTCGCGAAGCATTTCCAGTTCAAAGCCAGTCCAGAAAGAATCTCCGGGATATACTTCTCTTCCGAGTGCAGAATATTTCTGAGCGGTAGCGATATCACTTTTCTGACGGTAGTAATCTGCCAGCCATTTGTAGAGCTCGGCAAATCCTTCGCCTTTTGCTTTCGCGTCAGCGATTTTTCCGTAGAATACAGCTGCTTCATCGGGTTTGCTTGCTTTCTCAGCAGAGATACCTGCATACAGGGTTGTAGTGGTATCGAGCGAGAGGTTAGTCAACTTTTTGCTGCTCATGAAATCGAAAATGCCGAGGCATTTTTTGAAGTTGGCGAGCGCATCGTTGAAGTTGCCTGCATTATAGAAGGTAGCACCTGCAGATGAGTAACCACTGTACAGATCGAGCAGCGGCTGGCTGTTATCCATTGTCAGCAGCAGGTTTCTTTTGGTAGCATCTTTTTCACGGGCCTCTTCCATTTCCATATACTTCTTCAGCGCCTCGAAAGAAACTTCACGTGCATCGGGTGTTGCACTGCGGAGCGTTGAATCATTGGCGATGGCAACATAGATCTTTGCCTTGGTATACCATGCTTCTGAATTCGACTGATTCTTATCTACGGTGAGAACATTGTCGATCTCAGTTTTAGCTTCAGTGAGCTTTTTCTTCGTCAGATAATCCTTCGCTTTGTCCAGCTTCTGCGCATACAAACCCAATCCTGGTGTGGCGAGCAACGCTAACAGCAATACTTTTTTCATTGTTTGCTTATTTATTTAATAGTATAAGAGGTTTTCTGTGTCTTTGGTGAGACTGTTATCGGTTGATGAATTATTCCGGTGTTTCTGCTGATTCTTCAGATGCAGTATCGGCTTCTCCGG
Source organism: Pseudoflavitalea sp. G-6-1-2 (assembly GCF_012927185.1). Classification (GTDB taxonomy): domain Bacteria; phylum Bacteroidota; class Bacteroidia; order Chitinophagales; family Chitinophagaceae; genus Pseudobacter. Next base: position 1,625,671 of record NZ_JABBGB010000003.1, on the reverse strand, counting down.
TTGCAGGTTCCTCACCGGAAGCAGCTGCTTCGGTTGTTCCTTCTGCTGTTGAAACGCCTTCTGCTCCTTCAGTTACTTCCTCTCCATTGGGTGTTTCTTCGTTGTCGATTTCATCGAGACTGGTGATAGCTGCGATTTCGTCGCCATCTTCCACTCTGATCAGTTTCACACCCTGTGTGGCGCGGCCCAGTTCGCTGATGCCGGAAACCGGCATGCGGATTATGATACCGCTCTTACAGGTGATCATCAGATCTTCTTTCTCGGTTACATTGAGAATACCTACCAGTGAGCCTGTTTTTTCGGTTACACTGATGGTTTTCACCCCTTTACCGCCACGGTTAGTGATACGATACTCTTCTACCTGTGTTCTCTTTCCGTATCCTTTTTCACTCACAACCAATACTGTATGGGTTGTGTCTGCACTATTAACACAAATCATACCAATCACTTCATCATTGTTGTCGTCTACCTCGATACCTGCCACACCAATGGCGCCACGACCGGTTGCTCTTACTTTTTCTTCGGGGAAACGGATGGCTCTTCCGCTCTTCACGGCCATCATGATTTCGCTCTTACCGTCTGTGAGCCTTGCTTCGAGCAGCATGTCGCCTTCGTTGATGGTAATTGCGTTCACACCGGTTGAACGTGGGCGGCTGAAATCTTCGAGGGCTGTTTTCTTGATGATGCCCCGCTTGGTACAAAGTACAATATTATGCTCATTCACATAATCCTTGTCGGCGAAGTCTTTCACGTCGATAATTGCACGAACCTTATCGTCTGGTGCAATCTGGATCATGTTCTGAATGGCTCTGCCCTTTCCGGTTTTCTCACCATCGGGGATCTGATAAACGTTGAGCCAGTAAACTCTTCCTTTTTCGGTGAAGAAGAGCATGGTATGGTGGGTGCTTGCCACGAAGAGGTGTTCGATATAATCTTCTTCGCGGGTTTTGCCTCCCTGTACGCCACGGCCGCCGCGGCGCTGAGCGCGGAATTCGGATGCCGGTGTACGTTTGATATATCCGAGATGTGAGATGGTGATCACCACATCTTCTTCTTTGATGAGGTCTTTGATGCTTACTTCGTCGTCGAGGAAAGTGATCTCGGTTCTGCGTTCGTCGCCGAATTTATCTTTTACCTCGATGAGTTCGTTCTTAATTACGTCGTATCTCATTCCTTCGTTGCCAAGGAGTTCTGTGAGATAATTGATCAACTTCATCAGTTCGTCGTATTCTTCCTTGATCTTCTCACGCTCCATGCCTGTTAAACGCTGGAGGCGGAGTTCGAGGATGGCTTTTGCCTGAATTTCGTCGAGGCCCCATCCTGCATTTACGAGTCCTTCTTTGGCGATCTCAGGTGTTGCAGAGGCGCGGATGAGAGCAATCACTTCGTCGAGGTGATCGAGAGCGATGAGATAACCCTGCAGAATATGCGCTTTCTTCTGGGCTTCTTTGAGTTCGAATTTAGTACGGCGAACCACCACTTCGTGACGGAACTCGATGAATTCGGAAATGATCTCCAGAATGCTGAGCGTACGCGGGCGGCCTTTCACCAGCGCCACGTTATTGATACCGTAAGAGGTTTGCAGCTCGGTGTATTTATAGAGCTGATTGATCACCACGTTGGAGATCGCATCGCGTTTGAGGTCGAGTACGATACGGGTGCCTTCCTTATTGTTCGATTCGTTGTTCACGTGAGCGATGCCTTCCAGCACTTTTTCGTTCACCAGCTGACCGATGCGGTCGCAGAGTGAATCGCGGTTTACCTGGTAAGGCACTTCGGTGATGATGATCTGTTCGCGGCCGCTCGATTTGGTGTCTACATGAACACGTCCACGGAGCACTACCCTTCCACGACCGGTATGCATGCCGGATTTGATGCCTTCCATACCGTAGATGATACCGCCGGTTGGGAAGTCGGGCGCTTTGATGTACTGCATTATTTCGTCTACCGTGATATCGCGTTTATCTATATACGCCACACAGCCGTCGATTACCTCGGAGAGGTTATGGGGCATCATGTTGGTGGCCATACCTACGGCGATACCGCTCGATCCGTTGAGGAGCAGGTTGGGTAAGCGTGTAGGCAGCACAGTTGGTTCTTTGAGAGAGTCGTCGAAGTTGAGCTGGAAATCTACAGTGTCTTTCTCGATATCTTCGAGCATGCTTTCGGCTGCACGTTGAAGGCGCACCTCGGTATAACGCATAGCGGCCGGCTGATCACCATCCTGGCTACCGAAGTTACCCTGACCATCTACCAGCGTATAGCGCATGCTCCATTCCTGAGCCATTCTCACCATGGCATCGTATACAGAGCTATCACCGTGCGGGTGATATTTACCCAACACTTCCCCTACAACACGGGCAGATTTCTTATGTGGCTTGTTGAAATGAAGCCCCAGATCATTCATGGCATACAGAATGCGGCGGTGAACGGGTTTGAAACCGTCGCGCGCATCCGGTAATGCACGGCCTACGATTACCGACATGGAGTAGTCGATGTAGGCTGTTTTCATCTGTTCTTCGATGTTGACAGGAACGATCCGGTTCTGGTCATTCGTTTCTTGTGGTATAAGATTCTCTTCCATACTTGCTTTCCTGTATTTTTTGATCCGTTTTTTTACCGCCACTGAAGGCGGAACGTGAAGGCTGCAAATTTATCCAATTATGACCGTAAAACCGCGATAAAAGGCCAGTATTTACCCCTCTATTTTATCCACTGATGTGGGGAACTTATGCAGATTTTCAAGGGATTGGGAGGAAGTGGCGCCACCTCGTTTTTTAACGCTGTTTTCATAATTTTCGTGGCCTGCTTTTTGGATTAACCCTGTTCAACAGTTAACTTGCATGTACCCTTTACGTTAACTCCGATATCAGCCAATATCCCTCTATTCGATCCTACCCTTCCGTAATACAGCATTCCGCCTAGCGGATCTGAACGGTGATTCCAATGGACATCCCATTTTCAAGCACGTTTATCAGTGATCTATGAACAAGTATTTATTGCTGCGCGATAATAAACAAACGGGCCCTTATTCCGCTCAGGAACTGGCTACGAAAGGATTGAAGCCTTACGATCTCGTATGGCTCGACGGAAAGAGTGCGGCCTGGAGATACCCCAGTGAAATGGAGGAATTGAAGGCATTTGCTCCTGCTATTGAAGAACAGCCTTACGACAGATTCTACAAAAGAAGCAGCATTGCACAGGAGCATGCGATCAATGCTGCTACACAACAGCTGGGAAGCACCCTTCAGCAGAATAACACGAAGGCAGGAAACGAAAATGCACAGGTTACCATTCCTGTTATCAAACAGACGGCCACCGCACAAACCAATATTGAGATAAACGCAGCAGAAAATACTCCTGCACAGCAGCCAAAAGCCGTTGAACAAACAGCAGCCATGCAGTCTGTACAGACGGTTTCGGGCACCGCCAATCAATCAACACAACAGGCAGCTGCACAACAAACCGCAACTGCAGCAACCAGCAAAGTATATGTAACGCTTCCTGCCGGCATGAATGCCAGTCAGGCATTCAAACAGAAATCCAATCAACAAACAGTAAGTGTTCAGCAACAAGCAGAAACACCAGCTGTAACCGAAGAAAATAAAACCAGCCGTTCAGAAGTTTCGCAGGATGCAGCCAAAGCTTTGGAAGATCGTGCAGCAGCACTGGCATTGTCTGTTCAGCAGGCAGCCGCTGCCGCAAAGAATAAAGCAATTGTACAATCTTCCGATGTTAGCAAGCAGGCAAAATCAGCCACAGAGCAGCATTCCGGGAAGCTTTCAGACAATAAATCGTCTGCCAAAGCAACTACACCTGTTACCACCAAAAGCGCTCAAACTTCCCATACAACCCAATCCGGCAAAGCCGCTTCTTTCTCTACCCTGATCAACACAAAAAGCAATCAGGAAGAAAAAGCGCCGGTTATTCCGATCAATGCATCTGCACGCAATCATCGCATGATGATGCGCGGTATAGTGGCAGCATGCCTTCTGCTCGGCGGCATCGTTATCGGCATGGCACTTACCTACAGCAAACAGAACAGCGGTGATCAGGCAGCGCTCGACGAGCTGGTGCTTCGATTGCAGCAAAGAGACGCACAGCAAAAAGCCGATGCGAAGAATGCCCTGCAGGCCACGCCAAACGAGCACTCCACACAAATCAGTACAGCTGAATACAAAGAAGAGAAGCCACCGGTTGCCGGTAATGAACACAGCGCGATCCCTGCATCCAAACCGGTTGCAGAACCGAAAGAGCAGGTTGCCAAAGCTGTGATGCCCGTGCATGATCCAACCACAACTCCCCCATCGGATGAGTCTGGCATGAAAGTGAGCCAGGCCGTTGTTACCAATAAAGAAGAGCCACGCCCTGTTCGGCAGGCCGATCCGGAAGCCACCCGCGAAAAGCTCTACCAGATGATTCAGGTAGCAGCCAGCCAATTCAAAATTGGTGTACTGGGAGGAATTTCCGACCTTCATTTCACGGTATCCAATAACAGTTCATTTCCACTCGATGAAGTTGAACTGGAGATAAAATACCTCGGTCCCGAAAAACGGGTAGTGAAAGTGCAAAGGCTTCTTTTCAGCGACCTGAGTGCAGGTTCGCAAAAAACACTGGAAGCTCCCCGTACCTCCAGAGGTGTATCTATCGATTATGTAGTTACCCGTATCCATTCCAGAGCATTGGGCATTGCCCATGCAGGTTTTTGATCAACCTTTCCCATGATCAATGTTCAGCTGTCTTTTCCCCGGATAGCCTGGCATGGATTTATTGTTACTCCCATCCCCCCCCAAACACCCGCGTTACCGTATTAAAAAGGCATTAAAACAGCACAGACACATACTAAGCTGCTGTAACTTGCTTGTAAATGAATAGTTTATTCTTCAATAAATAAAAACACGTATGCTATGAAGAATACTCTTGCCACGCTGGTAGCTATTATTATTGCGGTAGCAAGTCTCCATGCATTCCGTGCAATGCATCACTCATCTGTAGCCGGATCTGTTCAGCCATCTTATGGAGCAGATGCCATCTGGGCCATCAAAGGCCATGATTCCCTGCGGGTCTATTCCTCAGAGAACGGCAACTTCAATTGTAACCTTACTCCGGGTACCTGGAAGCTTCGTATCGATGCCAGAGATCCGCTGAAAGATTGTGATATGGAAGTGCAGGTGCAGGATCGTCAGACTACCGATATCGGCGTTATCAATCTCCGTCGCTGATCCGCCCGCACGGCGGATTTCCATCAATCCGCTCCTTACAGACCGTTGTTTCTCAGCCATTGCAGGCATTCCCCTATTCCTGTTTTTACTATCTTGCGCCACATGAAGCATATCCTCGTGTTTGGTGCAGGAAAGTCGGCTACATGCCTGATCGATTACCTGAAAAAAGAAACCGCCACTCATCAGTGGACACTTACCGTAGTGGACGGAAACCTCGAACTGGCCAGTTCCAAAATTGCCGGCGCCCCTCAGGCACGCGCAGTGAGCATTAATGTAGAACATGATTCTGCCCGTACCCCGCTGGTGCAATCTGCCGATATCGTGATCTCCCTGCTTCCGCCCGCGCTGCATTATCTGGTGGCGAAGGACTGCCTCGCCCTCGGAAAAAACCTGCTCACAGCAAGTTATGTGGATGATAAGATCGGCGCTCTGAAGAATGAGATCGCCGGAAAAGGTTTGCTCTTCTTATGCGAGATGGGTCTCGATCCCGGTATCGATCACATGAGCGCCATGCAGCTTATTGCAGCCATCCGCGCAAAAGGTGGCAATTTCCAATCTTTCAAATCGCATTGCGGCGGACTCGTGGCTCCTGAAAGCGACGACAATCCCTGGCATTACAAAATCAGCTGGAATCCCCGCAACGTGGTAATGGCGGGAAAAGCAGGCGCCATCTACAAAGACAATAACCAAACGGTTGAAGTGGATTACCACCACCTGTTCAACCCGGAGAATAAAGTGGAGATCCCCGATCTAGGTCCGCTTGCATGGTACGCCAACCGCGATTCGCTCAGTTATATTCCGGTATACGGACTGGAATCCGCCACCACCTTCCTCCGCACTACCCTTCGCTATCCTGCATTCTCTTCAGGATGGAAACAGATAATCGAACTCAAACTCACCGACGAAACGGTGCAATACAATACAGATGGATTGTCGCTCCGCGATTTCTATCAGCAGCACTTTGAAAAATATGCGCTGAAAGAAACGGTGGCGGCTATAGATCCTTCATCACTTTTCATGCAGCAATTGCAGTATTTCGGACTGGAGGACAATACCACTCTCATCAACAAAGGCCAATGCAGTGCTGCCGATGTAATGCAGTTTGTTCTCGAACAAAAACTGGTGCTGAAGCCACAGGACAAAGACATGATCGTAATGCTTCACGAGCTGGAATACGAACTGAACGGCTCTTCACACAAAGCCAGCAGCTGCCTGCTGGTGAAGGGAGAAGATCAACTCCGTACTGCCATGGCCAAAACTGTTGGATTACCGTTAGGCATTGCTGCCAAACTGATTTTGCAGGGCAAGATCACATTAACCGGTTTGCATATTCCTATTCTGCCGGAGATCTATACGCCGGTACTCGCCGAACTGGAAGCGCATGGCGTGAAGTTCCACGAAGATTAGATAGCCATGCGGGGCTGACGCTGAGTAACAGCAAGGCTTATCCGCATTTCAACTGATACAAAAAAAGCTGTCGCGCAAGTGACAGCTTTTTTAATGCTATGGTGAGGATGTTATGGCCTACAAATCAAATGCCGCGAAGCAATGCAATCAGTTCCTGCACTCCTTCCGTAGCGGGCTTCTCGATAATTTTCAAACCATGTATTCCGTTCACTCCATCGCCAGGAATTTTCTTATCGATGATGAATTTAGGGATGGCATGATGGGCAAAATCTACCAATCCAGCTGCGGGATACACTGCCAGAGATGTTCCTACCACCACAAAATAATCAGCCTGCCTCACTAACGGAACTGCCTGCCCGATCATCGGAACGGGTTCTTCAAACCAAACGATATGCGGACGCAGCTGCGCGCCGTCTTCTGCCACATCGCCCAGTTTGATATCTCCTTTGATCGGATAAATGAGCGATTCATCCGCTACCGATCTCATCTTAAAGATCTCACCGTGCAGGTGTAATACTTTTTCCGAACCTGCGCGCTCATGCAGGTCATCTATATTTTGTGTGATGATCTGAACATCGAAATCATTCTGCAATTCTGCTAAGCCGATATGCGCCTCGTTGGGTTGGGCGTCCAATACATCCTTCCTGCGCATATTATAAAAATCGAGCACCAGTGCGGGGTTTTTATTCCAGCCTCTTGGTGTGGCTACTTCGTATACATCATATCCTTCCCATAATCCGTCGCTGTCTCTGAATGTTTTCAGTCCGCTTTCAGCGCTGATGCCGGCACCGGAAAGCACCACTAATTTTTTCTTTGCCATATCTCAAATTTAATCAAAACGGATGTTACAAAACCATCTTACAGCATGGCTTTTCTATCCATATCTTTCCAAAAAAATGCAGATTGCGAACATTGAGGTTACACAATCTGCATTCGGGAGAGCTATTAAAAGCGTATTCTTATTTCACGGGAGATTCAGCTACTGTGGCGGGTTTCGCGGGGCGTTGCTTTCTCCATTTTCTGTATCCGTATACTCCGAGAATGGCGATGGTCCAGAGTGGCCAGAGCGTCAGCAATGCGATCACAACATCGCCAAACCATTTGAACCCGGAGCCGAGTGCCTCCAGCAGTCTGTCGCCAAATGAAGGAGACTTATCTGTTACGGGAGCAGACGGATCGATTATCTGAAAGAACACAACGGTAATGGTACTGTAGGCCGACTGGTTGGAAAGCTGACTAACTCTTCCGGCAGCGGCTTCGATCTCTTCCTGAATTTCATCCACTTCTTTCTGCACCTGAAATACTTCTTCCATATTCTTTGCAGATTTCATCAGTTCGAGATAGCGAAGTCTTGCCTGACGTTTGGCTTCGAGCCGCGACCGGAGGTCTACTACCTGCCCTGTTACATCCTGCGAAGTGATATTTCTGCTGATTTGTTTTTCGGCTGTGCTGCTCAGTTCGTTCACCGCTGCTTCGAACTGATCTACGGGAACACGCAAAGTAACTTTGGACATCAGTCTGTAATCGGAGCTTTCCTGTGTTTCTTCGGAGATATAACCACCATACTTACCTGCAATGGCCGAAACGCGGTTATTGAAGTTTTTGAAATCCTTTACTTCGAGCTCCAGATCGCCATGGCGGATGATCTTACGGTTCCAGTCTGCTTTTACGGGCGCCGGAGCGGGAGCATTATTCTTTTGTTGAGGCTGTGGTTGATTGGGTTGATTTTCGGGCGAAACCGTTTGCGGCATCGGAAGTTGTTCGTAGCCGGCGGCAGAATCAGTTGCTGATGCGACAACAAGTTCTTCTGATTTTGCATTTTCTGAAGGAGCAGTGGCAGCAGCTTCTTTTTGATTGGCGTTTTTGTGATCGCATGAGCTGGCCAGTACCAGCATAAAGGCTGATACAGTAAGTAAGGTTTTCATACTGCAATTTTTAGGTGATGGAACTGAGATGCACAGAACTGTGATATTTCACAATTGATTGATACATCTCACCTGCAGCATGTAACCCATGAAGAATGTTAAAGGTTATTTAGCCTTTCTCCCCTGCCATTTTCAGCACCTGCTCCCATTGGTCGGGGGTAACCGGAGTTACAGAAAGGCGGCTCAGTTTGAGGAGTGCCATTTCTTTGAGTTTGGGTTCGGCCTTGATTTGTTTCAGGCTAACGGGGTTGGGCAATCGTTTTACCGGAGCGAGATCTACCACTACCCATGCATCCTCATCGGTGGTAGGGTCCTGATAGGATTCCTTTACCACGCGGGCAATTCCTACGATCTCAAGACCTTCATTGCTATGGTAAAAGAACACCTCATCTCCCTTTTTCATGTCGCGGAGGAAATTGCGGGCAGCATAGTTGCGCACACCGTCCCAGAAGGTCTTTTTGTCTTTCACAAACTGATCCCAGGAGTATTTGAAAGGTTCTGATTTTACCAGCCAGTAAGCCATATCTGATCGGATTGGAGTATTTTAAAGTATTGTAATTGCAGCAAATGTACATAGTAAAAAAATTTGTGCGCTGTAAAATCCAATCGGTGGATTGCTTTCGTAAATAATCAACGTAGATATATAATGGTGTCATAGCACGTGATCGATTTCATGGTATTACCCGGCATTTAAAGTTATAGCGTGTGATCGATCATGTGGTGTTACCCAGGAGCTAAAAGGCTCACTAACGAAGACCGGCTTTTGCCGGTCTTCCTTTTTTACGGCAGTTTTTGTGGAAGCATTCAGCAGGTTTGGAAAGTAAAGCTACACAGGTAATCCGCAAAGGGCCGGCTGGCGTAGGTTTGGAGTGATTGCACACGACATGCAACAGGAAGCTTCCGCATTATCCGGCATATAGCCGGAAAAACAAAAAGCCCTGTGACCGGCCTTGAAAAGCTGGTCACGGGGCTCAATATTTGATGGAGACAATGTCTCCGGAACAGCGTTATTTCTTGTCGAGATTGAAGAGGCTGTCTACAAACTCATGTTTATCGAACACCAGCAGGTCTTCCATCTGCTCGCCCACTCCGATGAATTTCACCGGAATTTTGAATTGATTGGCGATCGCCAGCACTACGCCGCCCTTGGCGGTTCCGTCGAGTTTGGTGATGGCAAGCGCAGTAACATCGGTAGCAGCCGTAAAATGTTTAGCCTGCTCCAGTGCGTTTTGTCCGGTTGATCCGTCGAGCACCAGCAGCACTTCGTGCGGGGCTTCGGGGATATGTTTCTGAACAACACGTTTGATTTTACTCAGCTCATCCATCAGGTGTGCCTTGTTATGGAGGCGACCGGCGGTATCGATGATCACCACATCGGCGCCTTTGGCAACACCACTCTGAACGGTATCGAAGGCAACAGAAGCGGGGTCTGATCCCATGGCCTGTTTTACGATCGGCACGCCCACCCGCTCGCTCCAGATGGTGAGCTGGTCTACGGCTGCGGCACGGAAGGTATCCGCCGCTCCGAGTAAAACAGATTTGCCTGCCTTCTTGAAATTATAGGCCAGTTTGCCGATGGTGGTGGTTTTGCCAACGCCGTTAACACCCACTACCAATATTACGTAAGGTTTCGCAGGCAGTTCTGAAGTGAAAGTATAGGAAGATGCTTCGTCGGCATCTACGAGCACAGCCTCTATTTCCTGCTGAAGCAGTCCATTGAGTTCGCTGGTGCTCAAATACTTATCTTTTGCTACGCGCTTCTCGATGCGATTGATGATCTGAACCGTGGTATCGATTCCTACATCTGCACTCACCAGCGCTTCTTCGAGGTTATCGAGCACTTCGTCGTCGACGGTGCTTTTACCTGCGATTACTTTGGTGAGCTTGGAGAGGAAACCTTCCTTGGTTTTCTGCAATCCCTGATCGAGTGATTCCTTTTCTTTCTTGCCGAAGAGTTTTCCGAAAAATCCCATAGTCCGAGTTTGTGAAAATCAAAAATACAAAAAGCCGTCCTCTACGGAGAACAGCTTTTAATATTGTACTTACTATCCACTTATTTTTTTGCCATGAAATCCTTGATCTTCTCCTTGTGAACGATAGCCTCTTTGAAAGTATAGGCACCGGTCTTAGGACTACGAACAGCACGGATAACTTTGGTATAGTTCTTAGCTTCAGCTGAAGCCTTCGCATCTTTTACCTTCGCGTTTTTAGAAGCTGCTTTTGCCATGATTATCTAAATTGAAAGAATTATTTAATCTCTTTGTGAACCGTAACCTTTTTCAGGATCGGGTTGAACTTCTTGAGCTCCATACGCTCAGGATTGTTCTTTTTATTTTTGGTAGTGATGTAGCGGCTTGTTCCGGGCTGACCAGAAGTCTTATGCTCGGTACATTCCAGGATCACCTGTACTCTGTTACCTTTCTTTGCCATATATCTACGTTGAAAATTTGACTAATTAGATTTTCTCACCTCTTGCTCTCAGTTCTTTCACTACGCTATACAGACCATTCTTGTTGATAGTGCGGATAGCTTCGGTAGACAGCTTTAAGGTAATCCACTTTTCTTCTTCGGGCAGGTAATAGCGTTTCACTTGCAGGTTTGGTAAAAACCGGCGTTTAGACTTAATATTTGAGTGTGATACACGGTTTCCGGTTACCGGAACTTTACCTGTCACCTGACATACTCTTGCCATGACTTTGAAAATTTTTGGAGTGCAAAGGTCGGTAAATGCAATTAATTATCAAAAAGAAAATACTGGTTTTTCAAACAAAGATTATCAACATTGTGAATAACCCTTTCTTTTTAATCATTTAACTCCCAGTGCCAAAGGTTGCAAATATAGTAAATACCCGGGTAAAGGGCAAACGTTTCTGAAAGTAAATGATTTTTACTGCTTCAGCAGTTCGCTCAGCTTCGCCCCCAGCTCTTCCGCATGCACATCACGCGCAACGATCTTTCCATCAGGGTGGATCAGGTAGGTGGTTGGCAACATTTTTACCGCAAAGAATTTTCCTGCAATGTTTTGCGTATCATGTAATTGTGGCCATGGATTCAAATATTTCTTTACGGCAGTCTGCCAGGCTGCTTCACTCTTGTCCGTTGAAACTCCCACAATTTCAAAGCCTTTGTTTTTGTACTGCTCATACACTTCTTTCAGCTTCGGGAAGGAAGCAACACAGGGGCCGCACCAGCTCGCCCAGAAATCGATCAGCACATATTTTCCACGGAAAGAAGCGAACTCCACCGCCTTGCCCAGCTCGTTGTTCATAGTGAAACCGTAAGCTGTCTGGCCAATGGCCGAGTACTTGCGTGCCTCTATCAGTTCGAGTGTTGATTTTCCATAGGAGGACTGTTTTACCCTGTCTTTGAACAATCCATACAACTCTTCCTGCAACGATAACGGAAGGGAACCACTGCGTACAGACATGAGATACGCCGCCCCTATCGAGTTCGGATATTTACGCACCATCACTTCCATCACCTGATTGCTATGCGCATCGCCGGCTGAATCATAGGCATGCTCTACGTCTTTATACCATTCTTCTTTATCGTAAGCACGGTTGGTGAACAGATCGGGTTTGCCATATTTTTTGATGAGGGCTGCTTCGAATTTACCATCCAGTAAATCGGTCTGCTGATTGTACCATTGCACTGCTTCATGCGCAGGCGCATTGCTCACTTTCGATTTGCTGAAACTGGCAATATCAGCATCGATGCGCACCGTTCCCGGTCCTTCCACCACAATGCCGAATGGCGCATAACCTCCTTTTGTCTTCGCTTCGTAATTGCTCGCAAACATATACCTGGTGGGTTCTGTATAAGAGGCATGGAGCTCAAACCCACCATTGACGATCACCGCAGAGTCGGTCTCTCCGGTTTTGTTATTGTACAGCTGCATCTTCTCGCCATTATATTTGGGATCGGCCTTGCCTTTGAAGATGATATCCTTTTTCTGTTGTGCACCCGCCGTCAATGAAATAACCAAAGCCATACAGGTTGCCGGAAATGAAAGCATACTTTTTCTCACAGTTCTGAGTTTTTAGTGAATAGATTCCTACTGATGAATAACAGAAGACGCACGAAACGCGGAAATTACTTATCGCAATTATTCCGGCAATAGCCTGCTTCTTCCGCTCATCACATTATTAAAAGCCGCAATAATTGCGTAGTTTTAGATAAGTGAACACAAATATTTAAGAATCTGACAACATTGGAGTTAAATTGACTTACCGGCAGGCGGATTAACTTTGATCAAACGCCTGACCCCAAATGACGCAACAAATGAAACGCAAGACGATAGCCAGGGATATCAGCTGGCTCAGCTTCAATGGACGAGTGCTGCAGGAGGCCGCCGACCCCAGTGTGCCCCTTAGGGAAAGGATCAAATTCCTCGGGATCTTCTCCAACAATATGGATGAATTCTTCCGTGTTCGCGTAGCCACCCTCAAACGCATGACCGAAATCGGAGGCAAGAAAGTGAAGAATATGCACCTCGAACAGGCGCCCGGAAAAATCCTTGACGAAATTCAACAGATCGTTCTTCAGCAACAGATCTCTTTCAATACCATCTGGGAAAACGTTCGCAAAGAACTGGAGAAAGAAAAGATATTCCTCATCAACGAGAAACAACTCAATAAAGAGCAGCAGAAATTTGTACAGACCTACTTCGAAGAAGAGGTTCGTTCCAATATCATTCCCATTATGGTGGAGAACCTGCCGCAGCTCCCCTATCTCCGCGAAAAATCTTTGTACCTGGGTGTGGTATTGTCGCGCCGCGACGGCACCCTCAAACGCAAGTACTCTCTCATCGAAGTACCGTCCAAAGCAGTGGGAAGGTTCTGCAAACTTCCATCCCCCGATGGCGAGCAACACATCATTCTGCTCGAAGATGTGATCCGCTTCAATCTCAAAAGCATCTTCAGCTATTTCGGATACGACCGTTACGGCAGCTGGGTTTTCAAAGTAACCAAAGATGCCGAGATCGATATCGACAACGACGTGAGCACCACCATGATCCAGAAGATCGAGAAAGGGCTCCGCAACCGCCGCAAAGGCAAGCCCGTTCGCTTTGTGTATGATAAGGAAATGGACGATGGCCTGCTCGACTTCCTCATCCGCAAACTCAATCTCAGCCGCAAAGAGAGCGTGATCCCCGGCGGACGCATCCACAACTTCCGTCACTTTATGGACTTCCCCGATGTATTCCAGAAAAAGGGTCAACGGAAGAAACCCTTCCAGCATCAGCTGCTGAAGAATACCATGCGTGTAACAGATGTGATTCTGGAAAAAGACATCATGCTTAATTTCCCTTACCACAGCTTCAACCCGGTGATAGACCTGCTGCGCGAAGCAGCCATCGATCCCGAGGTAACGGCCATCAAGATCACCGCCTACCGTCTCGCTTCCAATTCCAAAGTGATCAATGCCCTCATCAATGCCGTCCGCAACGGCAAGCAGGTAACCGTGATGCTCGAACTCCGTGCCCGCTTCGACGAAGAAGCCAATCTGGAATGGAAAGAAAGACTGGAAGAAGAAGGCGTGAAAGTACTGATCGGCATCCCTAACATGAAGGTTCACGCGAAGATCTGCCTCATCAAAAAACGTCATAATAACCATACCGTTCACTACGGATACGTAAGCACCGGCAACCTCAACGAGCGTACATCGCATGTATACGGAGACCACTGCCTGCTTACATCGGACCGCTTTATCATGGCCGACGTGAACCGCATTTTCAACTATCTCGAAAATCCGAAAGACGGTGGCAAGTTCCTCAAGGCCTGCAAAACCCTGATACCCTGCCCTACCAGTCTCCGCAGAGAACTGTACAAACTCATCAATAAGGAGATCAGAGCAGCAAGGGCCAAGAAACCTGCCGGCATTACACTGAAGATGAATTCGCTGTCGGACGAGGCCCTGATTCTGAAACTCTACGAAGCAGCGCGCGCAGGTGTACAGATAAAACTGGTGATCCGCGGCATCTTCTGCATGTATTCCGAAAGCGATAAATTCATTGTTCCGGTTAAAGCTATCAGCATCGTGGACGAGTATCTGGAGCACGCACGCGTATTTATTTTCCACAATGCCGGTGATGAAAAGGTATATATTTCATCGGCAGACTGGATGGTCCGCAACCTGGATCACCGTGTGGAAGCCACTTGCCCGATATTGGACGACAAGATAAAACGTGTGTTGAAAAATATAATCGAAATTCAATTGCTGGACAATGTAAAAGCCAGAATTTTGGACAACGAACTGAGCAACCGCTACGTGCGCGACAGAAAGCAGAAGAAAGTGCGGAGTCAGCTTGAGATCTATCAGTATTTACATTCAAAAACAATTGTTCATGCAGGCACGGAGCAATCGGCCAACGCTGAAGCGCTCACTGCATAACACCCGGTGAACAACAATGATGAGACTGGCGGCAATAGATATTGGAAGCAACGCAGCACGGCTATTGATCTCCGATGTATTTCAATCGGAGCAGGGGAAACCAGAATTTCAGAAGATCAATCTTGTGCGCGTACCCCTCCGTCTCGGATTTGATGTATTCGAAAAGAAGACCATTTCTCCCGAAAAAGAGTCGATGATCATCAGCACCATCAAGGCTTACAAGCTATTGCTGGATGCTTATGGCGTGGGATTGCAGCACCTCAAGGCCGCTGCCACATCTGCCATGCGCGATGCAGACAATGGCGAATCCATTCTGCAGCATGTGAAAGACGAAACCGGCATCGATATCGAAATAATCACCGGCGATACCGAAGCTACCCTCATCTACGAGAACCATATTGCCGAGAAAATGGATAAGGAGCATACCTACCTCTACATCGATGTAGGCGGTGGCAGCACCGAGCTCTCTTTCTTCGCCGAAGGCAAACTGAAATACCGCAAGAGTTTCAATATTGGTACTATCCGCCTGCTCAAACGCCAGGTAGATGAAAGCCAGTGGGACGATATGAAAGATGCCGTTCGCCGCGAAACCCGCGGCCACACAGACGATATCATCGGTATCGGATCGGGCGGAAACATCAACAAGATCTTTTCCCTCTCCAAAAGAAAGGAAGGCAAGCCGCTTACTTTCGAGATGCTGAAAGACTATTACAAAGAGTTCAGCGCATTCTCCGTAGCCGACCGGCAGCGGCTTTACAAACTCCGCGAAGACCGTGCAGACGTGATCGTACCTGCTTTGCAGATCTACGTGAACATCATGCGCTGGGCCAATATCAAGGAGATCTATGTGCCCAAGATCGGCCTTGCGGACGGACTGATTCAACACCTCTACGACGAGCTGGCCAAAAGCCGCCAGCTGAGTTTCTGATATCCCAGCTCCACAATTGGATCATTTTATTGCTGAATCCCCTACCTTCGCCGTCTATTCACAAACTGCGAGGAGCATTATGAATGTGTTTTATTCTAATGCAGAGCCATATTCCCTCCCGCTCAACGCTAAAAACTCCAGTTATGTCAATCAGCAAAGAAATCAAGCGAATTACTACCAACACGCTTCAGAAGATGAAATCCAATGGCGAGAAAGTGAGTATGATCACAGCCTATGATTATTCTTTTGCGCGCATTTTCGATGCGGCCGGCATCGACGTAATTCTGGTAGGCGACTCAGCCTCCAACGTAATGGCGGGTCATGAAACTACCTTGCCTATTACCCTCGACCAGATGATCTATCATGCCTCTTCGGTTATCCGCGGAGTAAGCAGGTCGCTGGTAGTGGTGGATCTTCCATTTGGTTATTATCAATCCAATTCCAAAGAAGCCCTCGCTTCTGCGGTGCGCATTATGAAAGAGACCGGCGCGCATGCCGTGAAGCTCGAAGGCGGAGAAGAGATCTTAGAATCGGTGAACCGCATTATTGCAGCCGGTATACCGGTGATGGGTCACCTGGGTCTTACGCCGCAATCCATTTACAAATTCGGCACTTACACGGTACGTGCGCGCGAAGAAGCGGAAGCCAATAAACTCCGCAACGATGCCAAACTGCTGGAGCAGGCAGGCGCTTTCGCGATGGTGCTCGAAAAAATTCCGGCACAGCTTGCGAAGGAAGTTTCTGAAAGCCTTATTGTTCCTACTATTGGTATCGGTGCAGGCAAACATTGTGATGGGCAGGTATTGGTGATGCATGATATGCTTGGGATCAATACGGAATTCAAGCCGCGTTTTCTGCGTCAGTATCTTAATATTGCGGAGCAGGTAACAGGTGCGGTGAAGCAGTATATTACTGATGTGAAGTCGAATGATTTTCCGAATGAGAGTGAGCAGTATTGAGTAGTCAGCTGCATCTTTCATTCACATAAACAAAACAGCCGGCTGAATCAGATTCGACCGGCTGTTTTGCTACAATCAAAGCGATGATTTGCTAAGCACGCGTAAGGATACGCGGACAGATAAGGGGGCATACCAAACTCAAAAACATCCTGAAAGCAGTTCGCACACCCACCTTTCCATCCAACTGTTATTTAATATTATGTGGGTTATCAATAATACAACGCCAGATTCCATCTGCTCCTTTCCTCACCACATCTGTTGAAGTGCCGGAGTATGTAGCATCATTCCCTGCTTCATCTTTATATTCAACACTCCAGTCGAGAATCAGCAATGCAATATCTCCGTTGATCAGTGTATGCCTTGTTTTTCCTGAGATCTTTCCGTTCATAGAAAAATATGGAATTAGTGCATTTTTCAGGTCTGTTCCCTGCGCAGATACTCCCGGAGCTGCGGCAATCACTCCCCCTTTTTCGTAATAGGCATCGATGAGGTTATCGACATTCCCCTGATTGAAGTAATGAATGAATACCTCCGTTGTCATATCCGGACTTGTTGCGATAGGCGCTACTTGTGTCATTTTATTTCAATTATTTTTTGATAGGTTTGTATACTTCAAAACGTCGTTGAAAAGAGATCTCTGAATCATCGATGCCTCAAAATTATTTACAATACTCACTTGAAACCGGATGCTTTACTAAAGTATAGCGCCTCTATAAAACCAAAGTAAAACACATGAAAGCTGCATCAATAGAAGAATGTACACGGTCTCTGCTTCCCATCAGGGATGTGCTGGATATTTTAGGCGGCAAGTGGAAGTTGCAGATTCTGATGCTGCTGATGTTTGAAAAGCGAAGATTCAAAGATTTGCAAAACCATATCCACGGCATCACCCCCAAGATGCTTGCCCGCGTTTTGCGTGAGCTGGAGATGAACCAGCTGATCGATCGTACCGTGTACGACGAATCCACTTTTTATATTGAATACTCCATCACTCAATATGGGCTGTCGTTAAAAAAAGTAATCCTCGAACTGGAAAGCTGGGGAAAGGAACATAGGAAAAGAATATTAGTGAAGACTGCTTAAAGCATTTATCCAACAACAAAACTGCCGGCTGAATCAGATTCAGCCGGCAGTTTTGTTTTGACAATGGCCATTCTGAAGAAGGGTTACACCTGCAGACCACGGTCATACCATGGAAAGACCATAGATAGGAGTCGAAGCACTAATCAAGTAAGGAGAGAGTAAGCTCAGAGTGAGGTGCGGGTCATCGTGGAGATAACGTGGACTTGATCTGGAAGCGAGCTGGAATTGAGGTGAACGTCTTTGCAGAGGTGTTTGGAAGGACAGCTTTGCTATTGCATGATGCATACAGCAGCTGCTGGAGTAAAATGGATGATGAGTGCAATGACATTTCGGAGAGATTTGGAGTAGAATTGATCAAAAAACGATGGTTGAGATAATACAGTTTCGCGGAGGCTTGCTCCGGAGTGAGAAATTGAATTGGTTCGCCCTAAAATGCTTCGCTTAATTATTCAACGAAGTGCTGAGAGAAAGCAATGTGCTATTCTCTTTGTTCTTTCAGACGAGTATCGTGAGATAATCCGTTGCGTATTGCATCAGGTATCTGCTGCATGCTTTCTTCACTATCAGATTGCCGCGAATATTGTGCCAGTACTGCGTTTGAGGCAGGTTGTTTTACCTGTTGTTTTTGCTGCTGTTGCTGACGTTGTTTGTAACGAAGTTGTCTGCGCTGTTTTTTGCTGAGCGTATCTATAGGCGGTACTTCTACCTTGATGATCTCCGTACAGTGGAATCTTTTATCGTACAAAGGATATTTACCCTGATAAGGATTGGCCTGCAACACTACCATCAGTGTGCCTTTGCCGGGAACATTCGCATTCCATACCAAAGGAGTTTCCAGTGGCTTATCCTCGTTCTTTGCTGTAAATTCATGAGTAAACGCATGCTCCCTGAGGTTATTGACTTTGCCTGTTGCCAGATCGATCCTCATGGCAATGAGTTTGATCTCCATATGTGTAACACGCAGGAGCCTGGGAGGTAGGATGTATCTGATGCGGAGGATATTGTCTGTATCCAAAATATGGGAGGATACAAAATTTGCTATGCGGGTTTGCTGATTGAAACGAAACCCACGTAATCCTTCCACACCCTCTTCGATGAGTTTTTTGTTCAGGCGATTTACATGGCTGCCATCTTTCTTTCCTTTCAGGTATGGCGCTAATGCCTGCCGGATGAGCTTGCCGGTATGGCTCGCATCTCCGAATGCTTTAGCTGCATTGCGTGTAGATTCTGTTTGTGCTACATGCTCAGGCATGCTGCGCAGGCAATGTTTGCCGTTTCGATAGTAGCCGATGAGGTCACCGCCGAGGTTGCCGCTGAACTTTGTCTTTCCTGTTTGAATAGCCATAACTAAAGGTTTATGTGATAGGAAATGATATATGAATCTAATAAAGAGATGCAGCGATAAATATTCAGAAGATGTTAAAACCTGTATCGGTGTTGCATATGCGGTTACTTAAAACAGCAATTATCCCTTTCCGGGAATACCTCCATTACGGGATTTGGAATTGCGGGCTATTACGGAAGAGCTCCGTTAAGTCCAATACAAAATTATCTCCGAATAACAGCGGGAAAAAAAACGCAAACTGGCGTTATTTTTCCCGCTGCCATGCTCTCCTTTCTATCTACTTTAGCTGTACGATTTAGTGCGCTTATACATAAACGTCTTGCAGCACAATTCTGACAATTTAAGCACAGCAAGATTAAATGTAGCGCCCGGTTGCTCTATATTAACGACTATAGGGTTGGGCCTACTTTTACTCCTTTGTTGTGTTTGCCTGCCGCAAGGTGGGGGCCGTCAGAAGCCAGTGTTGCAAAAGAGTAAGTAGGTCCAACCCTATAGTTGTATTCATTCCCCCAGCTTAGGGTTCCCTTCTTACCTTCTTCAGTTTTTTGTCTCCTGTTGTACTGAATTCATCGAGATTGATGATCCATTCCTATGCGGCGGTGCCCCTCCATTATTTATTGCACTGCAACATTCCTCTGCATGCAAGCCATAAACCGCCTCCATTACCAAAATGAAAAACATATTGCCGCAGCCTGAGCTGCGTGCTAAAAAGCCACCTACAAAAATGGCCTTACCGGCCTCAACCCCGCCCTAAACCGTAGTTATTCTTAACCTAATGAAACTCTTTTATTATGCTAAAGAATGCACAACAAGAAGCTATTCAGAATATCAGTGTCAGTAAGAAAGCAGCCAATGAAGCGCAATTTCAAACAATGCTGGAGGCTGTTCAGCAACTCCGCTCGGTTCTATCCGTATTTATTCAGCATGATTTTATTGGTGTTCCGTACTCCCGCAGGTTCAGCACCAGCCGCGTTTATCTGCCGGGCCGCGATACGCAGATTCCTTATATCCGATTCAGAGGGAAATGGCTGATGGAGCGCGGTTTCTCCGCCAACGGGCATTTTCGAATGATTGCCCTCAAAGACTTACTGATTATATGCCCGGATAAAACGCCAGAACCGGAAGCATCAGAAGCAGCCTGTAAAATTATACCGATCGCCAACAAGCTTGCAGGATAATTGGATTCCAATATCAGCCCAAATCAAATCGTAAAAACTTCGCCAGAGGCGAAGAAATATAAGTCAATCGCGAGACCGAGAGACTGGGCACCCGCGAAGTATTTGCAGCAGCAAAACCGCCTTTACTCCGCTCGTTGCACAGAAGCCCCCTCCTCCCTCCCCCTCAAATTGATGCAAAAATCTAAAAACAGGGATTCCGCCAGATGCCCACTCAGCGGGTTCCGGGGCCGGGAGCGGGATATGCTGACCAGGACCTTCGACCAGGTTGCGCCACAGCCCGGCCCTGCACCACCGCCCAATCCTCCTTCCCCCAAGCCCCATCGGAGTCAACCCCTGTCCGGCCTGGTTGTCGGACTGGTTCTGCATATCCCGGCACGGCCCTCAAAACAACACCACCCACCCCAGCATCCCATCATTCACCAAAACTTATTAATCCCATTCCCATGATTACCACCACTTCACATACATACAGCAATACTAAACACCCCCTCTCTGATTTTTGCCTTAAATTTGCCCTTCCTAAAACTATTATTAATGGATTTTCTCGCATCCCTGAAAATACAGCCCACCAACGCCGGCGCTTCTACCGGAAGCCAATGGCTCAATACTGGTGGCGCAACAATCGAATCTTACTCTCCTGTAGACGGAAAGCTGATCGGTTCTGTACGTGCAGCAGACAAGAAAGATTATGAAGCAGTGATCACCAAAGCTCAGGCAGCTTTCGCTGAATGGCGCCAATGGCCTGCTCCAAAACGTGGTGAAGTTGTTCGTCAGATCGGCGAAGCGCTCCGCGCCAAAAAAGAAGCTTTAGGCAAACTGGTGAGCTACGAAATGGGTAAAAGCCTGCAGGAAGGATACGGTGAAGTTCAGGAGATGATCGATATCTGCGACTTTGCGGTTGGCCTCTCCCGTCAGCTGCATGGCCTCACGATGCACAGCGAACGCCCCGGTCACAGAATGTATGAGCAATACCACCCGCTTGGTCTGGTTGGTATCATTTCTGCCTTCAACTTCCCGGTAGCTGTATGGAGCTGGAACACCATGCTGGCATGGGTTTGCGGAAACGTTTGTATCTGGAAGCCATCTGAGAAAACTCCTTTGTGTGCAGTGGCTTGTCAAAATATCATCGCAGAAGTATTTACGAAGAACAATGTACCGGAAGGTGTATGCGGACTCGTTATCGGCGACCGTGAAATCGGCGAGCTGATGAGCAACGACGGCCGTATTCCGCTCGTATCTGCTACTGGTTCTACCCGCATGGGTAAAGCAGTTGGCGCTGCTGTAGGTGCCCGTCTCGGAAGAGCCCTGCTCGAACTGGGTGGCAACAACGCTATCATCATTTCTAAAGATGCTGACCTCGATATCGCTATCCTTGGTTCTGTATTCGGAGCGGTAGGTACTGCCGGACAACGTTGCACTACCACCCGCCGCCTGATTGTACACGAAAGCGTATACGATGCAGTGAAATCCAAACTGGTAGCGGCTTACAAGCAACTGTCGATCGGAGATCCGCTGAACGAAAAGAACCACGTAGGACCGCTCATCGATAAAGATGCTGTGAAACTGTACCTCCAGTCTATCGAAGCCTGCAAAAAAGAAGGCGGCAACTTCATCGTTGAAGGTGGCGTACTCGAAGGAGCAGGTTACGAAAGCGGATGTTACGTAAAACCAGCCATCGCAGAAGCAAAGAATGAATATGCGATTGTTCAGCACGAAACCTTTGCTCCTATTCTTTATCTGATGAAATTCTCTACCATCGAAGAAGCCATCGCATTGCAGAATGGCGTTCCTCAGGGATTGAGTTCGAGTATCATGACCCTCAATCTCCGCGAAGCAGAACAATTCCTTTCTGCTGCAGGCAGCGATTGTGGTATCGCCAACGTAAACATCGGAACTTCCGGTGCTGAGATCGGCGGTGCATTCGGTGGAGAAAAAGAAACCGGCGGCGGACGTGAAAGCGGAAGCGATGCATGGAAAGCCTATATGCGCAGACAAACAAACACCATCAACTACTCTACCCAACTGCCACTGGCACAGGGCATTAAGTTTGATGTTTAATTAAATATGCTTAAACGGACCGTGCTGCACAATCGATAAACACGCTTTATCGTTTATGCAGCACGGTTCGTTTTCTTGATATATCTCACATTATTTCAATAACCTTACGAAGGGCAAAATATTACTGGCCTCCAATGCGTTAATATGCATTGGAAATCTAATATCGGTTGAAACGGCCATTCTGTTAATCCTGATCCCCCTGCCCTCCCTCCCAAGTAAGGCAAACTGCGTGCCACAAAAGCGCGTAGGGATAACGGTTATCAGTCTGGAAGTTTTTTGTCGATCCTATCTTATAAAAGACAAATAATATACAGATGAAAAAACTGTTTACACTCCTGTGTTTTACTGTTATTGTTTCTGTAGGTTATGGTCAATTGCGCCTGGCTATTGCGGGCGGTCCTCACCAATCTAAAATCCAGGAAAGCAACAGCCTTCCCGGATGGGATGATCTGATGAAACCAGGTTATTCAGGAAGAGGTGGGTTCAACGTAGGAGTGTTGGCGGAGATCCCCATCAGTGAAAACAAAAGATGGTATATCCAGCCCGGCATTTTTTACATGACCAAGGGAAGAAAATTCTCCCGGACCTACGACACGGCGGCTATCCGAACAGACAGCCTTTCGCTCAAGTCGGAATTTTTTCCTAACTACATCGACATCCCCGTGAACATCACGTATAAGTTGCCGCTGGGTAAGAAGAACTCGTTCTTCATCAGCGCCGGACCTTATATCGGATTTTTCTACACGGGTAAACAGACCACCGAAACCAAGCTGTTCGACAACAACTCGGTTCGTATCAAAAAGAATGAAATGCCCATCGAGACGGGCAATGAAACCTGGAAAGTTAAGACCATCGATTATGGTGTGAATGCCAGAGCCGGCTTCGAATTCGGAAGCCTGCTGATCTCCGGTTTCATGAGTCAGGGGCTGAATAATTTCTACACCGCTCCTTACGATGCCAAATTCAACAATCAGGTTATGGGTGCATCCGTTGGGTTCTGGCTCAACAAGGCTCCGCTCTTCGAGCGCAAGCCGAAAGACAAAGACAATGATGGCGTGATAGATAAAGACGATGCCTGTCCGCTCGAACCCGGAACCTTCGCCGCAGGCGGTTGTCCGGATAAAGATGGTGATGGCGTTGCAGACAAAGTTGACAAATGCCCCGATGTTGCGGGCCTCAGAAAATACGGAGGCTGTCCTCCACCAGATCGTGACGGCGATGGCATCATCGATGAAGAAGATAAATGTCCGGATGTTCCTGGAACTATCAAATACAAAGGTTGCCCCATCCCGGATACCGATAAGGATGGTGTGAACGATGAAGAAGACAAATGCCCTACTCTCGCAGGAAGCAAATTAAACAATGGTTGTCCGCTCCCGGATAGTGATGGTGATGGCATTCCAGACAACGAAGATAAATGCCCCACCGCAGCTGGTCCAAAGAGCAACAAAGGTTGCCCCGAACTGAAGAAAGAGCTCATAGATAAAGTGAACTATGTAGCCAAACAGATCTTCTTCGACAAAGCGAGCGACAGGCTCACTGCTCCATCCATGCGCGCACTGGAAGAAGTAGTAAACATCATGAACAACAACCCGCATCTGGTAATGGCCATCGATGGTCACAGTGATAATACCGGTAATGCACAAAAGAACCTGAACCTGAGTGCCAAGCGCGCCAATGCTGTGAAGCAGTACCTGGTTCAGAAAGGCATCTCACACCTGCGCCTCGATGCAAGCGGATTTGGTCAGTCCAAACCAATTGCAGACAACAATACAGAAGCAGGCCGTGCAAAGAACCGTCGTGTTGAATTGCGTCTCGCCAGCGACTGGGGTTATATCAGACCTTCAGCAGCATGGAAAGCAAGTGCAGCATCGCGCTAATTGCAGCATACACTTCATAGATTGATTTGAAAATACCAGAAGGCGTCTCTTTCCAGAGACGCTTTCTGCATTTAGTAAATGTTTTGCCGCCTCAACTTGTTTATTCATCGGCTCAGTATGGAATTACTCTGCACCAGTTGCAGTTCGTCGGTGCGCAGACGCATGCTTACGCAATCGTTGGTAGCTTCCGTTTTTGAAACATTATGAAAACAATCATCTCCGTTACAGCATCATTCCGCATTTTATTATCGCTGTTCGTTTGCATTTCTGTACAATCACTATACGCGCAGGAAGAAGAAAGTGAATGGACAGGCACCGCCAGTTTTATTTCGCGCAGTGTTGGAACCAATAGCTGGAAAGAAAAATACAATTCTGGAGGCTACGACCTCTTTTCCGAATACACCATGGAAGCAACGATTGTAAAAGGAAAAGGAACCGGCACAGCCCGTATCAAACTGAAGAAAGTTGATAAAAGCTCCGAGTGGTTCGATGGCAGTCCCTCCAACTGCGTAAAAACAGAAGAAGGATATGCTGAAGCAAGCGCAGCCACAGAAATGTCTGTGAGTTTTTACGATGATGCCTATTCTTTCTGGATCTACATCCCTCCTGTTTCCGGCACCACCACCATTCAGGAAAATTGCACAGGCGCCAGCCAATCCGGCACAGGAAAAATAGGTCAGGATGAAGGCATGATTCAGGTGGAATTTCAGCCTCTCAAAGATCCCAATATTTTGTCCGGAGAGATCATTGAAAGAATCGACAATCCGCCTACGGTAAATGGTGGAACCATTTCTTCTGACAAACTTGTTTACTGGCAGGAGCTCACGCCTGTGATGCAGGCTGGTGGCTATTCTGAAACCATTCTCAAATGGACTTTCACCAAACTGCCCGATGATGTGGAGCTGATCATCACCCCGGAGAATTACGACAAATGGCTGCCGCAGCCAGGAAGCTCGGAACAGGATCATGGAGCAACCATGAACGTTAGATTGAACCTGAAACCCAAAGAAGGACAAACACTCAAGGCAAAAGCGGCATCCTTTAAAGTGATATTGAACAATACTTCCGAAGAGCCGGGCATCGCAATCAATTATCCTGCAGTTAAGCCCGATAAGAATCTGCCGGATATCAGAATACTCGCAGCAGGCCAATCCACTCCAGTGAACAACGGTCAACAAATAACGCTGCCTGCAAACGATGGCGAATCGGCCGAAGCCACCCTCGCCTCCTACGACGGCGGCGGATACACCACTTTAACAGCCGAAGCTGTACTCACGGACGGCCGTGTGATAAAAGGGAAACTGCTCAAGCCATCAGGAACAACCGAAGTGCTGATTCCCAAAAGAAATGGACAACGCCTTATTGCATCCGCCTGGACAACCAAAGATCCGAGCAGCTCGGATACAGAAGACAACGAAACGAGCAAAGGCAATCAAAACAACGGGGACGGGCTCTCTGCATATGAAGAATACAGAGGAGTTTTCAGTGGGGGTAAACATATCAGGCTCAGCAATAAGAAAAAGGAATTGCTGGTGCAGATTGCAGACAAAGATCTCGTGCATTTCAAACCCGGACTCAGCCTGCTTGCCAGCGCTGCGGGCATTGAAGCATTGCCATTGACGGAAAAAGAACTCAGCAAAAACCGCCTGCTCAATATCAACAGCAACAGCGGGAAAAACGGCGATCAGTACGCGCTGCTGTTGCTGAATCAACCCATCGGTTCTGCATCGGAAAAGCAAAACTATGGCACAACAGGCATCAATCTTCCCAAACCCAAATACGGCAAAACCATCAGAGAGTCCGAAAAAACAATTGTGGACGTGGCAGAAATAACCAGATCTTATGCCGAACAGGAAGCAGTGGTGAAAAAAGCAAAAGACCAGATGCCTTACACCTTACAGGAGGAGATCAGCAGCACTGTTGCGCATGAGCTGGCGCATGGCCTGAATGTATATCATCATGGCGATGCCGGCAGTGATGCGGCGAGACCAATCAATTACACGGGGAAAGTAAAAGTGGTAGCTTTCGGATCGGAAGGCGATAAACCACTCCCCTACAAACAGGATACCCTGTTTACCTCGAAGATTGGCCTGCAAGGCGGAGAATCCAGCGGCAATCTATCCTGCATTATGGTGTACACCAATTATTTTCAATGGGCAGCCGATATCAAGAAAGGAGAACATATCCATTACCATGCAGTGCCGCTGCTGCCGGTGGGGAAGATTTTCTGCACCGCACCCGATGCAACCGGCATCAATAAAAACCCGCATTATTTTGGTAAAGCCACCAGAGGCAATTGCCTTGCACAACTAAAGATAAAAGCATACTAGCCAGCACAAATTTCTACACAGAAACCGGTAACCACAACCGGTAGAAACAGTTAAAAACATTTCATTAACGTATCGGAAACCGTTGCCACTCATGTAGTTTGCAGGCATCAACGGTACAAAATGCCTACATTTATTTTCTGGCTACCTCATCTATTGAAAATTAACGTTATTTGAGCGCGAAAAAAAGGGATATTTGTCCCTTACAGCAAACGGATCGTTGCTGATTTTCATCTGTTAGTTAAAGTAAATAAAACAATTACTACATGAGTAACTTGGGAAAAACAATTGGAATAACATCCGCCCTTATGATCACCGGTATGCTTGCCATTGGTCAACAAGTGGAAGGCGAAAAGCAGGGCACCGTGCCCAAAGGTTGGCACCTGCTTGATAAATCCAAAGATGGCTACAGCGGTATCAGTCTTGGTAAAGCCTATGAATTTGTAAAGTCAAAGAATTTAAAAGGTAAACCAGTTATAGTTGCAGTGATCGATTCCGGCATCGACACACTCCACGAAGATCTGAAAGAAGTGCTCTGGAAGAATCCGAAAGAAATCCCCGGCAACGGCATCGACGATGATGGCAATGGCTATGTGGATGATGTGTACGGATGGAACTTCCTCGGCAACAAAGATGGTCGCAACCTGAAACAAGACAGCTACGAAGGCGCCCGTGTGTATCATGCATACAAAGCGAAATTCGAAAAGGTTGATCCCACTACCCTCTCAGGAGACGAAGCCATCACCTACAAAATGTGGGCGAAAGCCAAAGCGAAAGTAGAAGGCGACGGCAACAGCGGCGCCGATCTCTTTATGCTGAAAACAGCGCTGAAAAATGCAGAGAAAAGTGATAGCGTTATCCGCGCAGGCATGAAGAAAGATGTTTACACCGGCAATGAGCTCGACACATTCACTGCCACTACACAAGCGGAGAAAGCTGCCAAAGGCGGTTTCCTCTATCTCTTCAGAGCCAACAAAATGATGGAGACCACCAACAAGGAATTCATCGAAGGTTTCTCTGAATACGTTAATGGCGAATCGAAGAAAGCAGAAGCAAAAGATCATGCTCCTGAAGATCTCCGTGGCGCAGTTACCGGCGACAACGAAAAAGACATCAACGACAAATATTACGGCAACTCCGATGTAATGGCCAGCACACCATTCCACGGAACACACGTTGCAGGCATCATTGGCGCGGTTCGCGGCAATGGAAAGGGTATGGACGGAGTTGCAGACAACGTTCGCATCATGGCCGTTCGTGCAGTACCCGATGGCGATGAGCACGATAAGGATATTGCACTGGCTATCCGCTATGCAGTGGACAACGGCGCTCAGATAATCAACATGAGCTTCGGTAAAGATTATTCTCCCAACAAAAAATGGGTAGACGAAGCCGTTCAGTATGCCAACAGCAAAGGCGTATTGCTTGTACATGCTGCAGGCAACGACTCCAAAGATGTTGATGTGCAGGACAATTTCCCAAGCCCCGTTTATCAGAGTGGTAGCGGAAAAGCAGACAACTGGATCACAGTAGGCGCCAGCGGCGACGAAGCAGCAGGTGGCCTCACCGCTTCTTTCTCCAACTACGGAAAGAAAGAAGTGGATGTATTTGCACCTGGTGTAAAGATCTACTCTACCATCCCCGGTGGCAACACTTACGGCGATGCACAGGGTACCAGCATGGCTTCTCCTGTAGTGGCCGGTGCAGCAGCTTTCCTGAAAAGCTACTTCCCTAAACTTTCACCAAAGCAACTGAAATATTGCATCGAGAAATCAGTACAGGCGCCAACCGGTCAGGTTAGAAAACCCGGTACCGACGAAATGGTCCCGATGTCTGATCTCGCAAAAAATGGCGGTGTGATCAATGTGTACGAAGCAGCAAAGATCGCGGCAACCCTTCAGGGTGGTGCAGTTCCGGAGAAAAAGAAAACTACGGTGAAACCAACCATGAAGAATAAGAAAGGATAATCTTTCACTTCTTTTTATAGCAAAGGGCATATTCCGGAAGGGATATGCCCTTTGTGTTTTGCGCTTTTTGCTGTAGCTTTAAAATAAAACATCACATGATCAGGAGAGAGAAGATGGTGATTCCCGAATCTTATAAAGGGTATACCGACCTGGTAACAGAGATCAACCCTGTTGACGGTCTGCTGAAAAGCACCAAACAATTCCGTAAACTCATCAATAGCATACCTAAGCAGAAAGCAGACTACGCCTACGCTCCAGGCAAATGGACGCTCAAGGAACTGCTGCAGCATATCATCGATTCAGAAAGAGTGTTTGTTTACCGTTCACTGCACATGGCCCGTAAAGATGCCGCCGCCCTTCCGGGTTTCGAAGAAAACGACTGGGCCGATGCATCACGTGGTAAAGAACGCAAATGGAAAGACCTGATCGAAGAATTCTTCTTCCTTCGCAAAGCCAATGAACTATTTTTCGTGAGCCTCAACGAACAGCAGTTGCTGCAAACCGGTACCGCCAACAATAACACCGTGAGTGTGGCTGCACTGGCGCTGGCAATTGCAGGTCACCTCCGCCACCATATCGGTGTAATTGAAAAACGCTACCTGAAGCCATATCCTGCAAAGGAAAAAAGCCAGGCAGCGCCTGTAAAAAAGAACGCGGCAAAGAAAAATGCAGCAAAGAAAAAAGCCGAAGTAAAAAAGAAGGAAGCGCCGGGTAAGAAAAAGGTGAACACACCGAAGAAGAAATCGGCTCCACGCAAAACCACTGAAACAGGCGATCTGAAAAAAGATGTAGGATTCGCTACACCTAAAGGTGGCGCTCCTGTAAGAAAGAAGGCTGCTAAAAGAAAATAAACAGACAGGCTTATTGGCCAAACTCATAAAGCTTCAGAAAAAAAGCGGAGTTCACATGAACTCCGCTTTTTCATAGCTATGCAATGTAACAGGTTTTCGGTGTCCCTTATTTGTTCAACGCCTGTTGCACTCCGCGCAGAAATGCATCCATCTCCTTGATCAATGCTGCCAGCAGCTGCTGTTTGCCTGGTTCGGAGCCATCTACCTTGATGGAGTATTTCATCTGTGTACCTTTTCCTTCTTCGTTTACCAGTGAGAACATATAGATATTCTCGGTTACGCCTTTGGGTAACGGAGCAACGACGCGGTTCACAATGAATTTGTATTCGGGCATAAACTGCGATACTTCATCCGTACGCGTTGTACCATCTGCAAAACTGATGGTACGCAGCAAAGCTGTTTCCAGACTGCCTTTGGTGCTGATGCTGCTGATATGGCCATTGCTGAGCTCGTTCCATTTGGCAGGGTCTTTCACCAGCTTCCAAACTGCATCCACACTCACATTGAAGTTCACCGTGGTATCTTTATCGAAGGTTATTTTCTGTGCTTCGCCCATCTGGGCAGTAGCTGTACCGCAAGCCGCCATCAGCAAACCTGCAATGAGTTTTATTTTTTTCATAGTTAATATTCGTTGATGTCCTATTGCAATCTGGCAGCAGGAATAACTTCCCCTTCCTTTTTCTTTTCTGTTGGCTTTTTGCTGAGTTTTTCTCCGAAGAGCTCAATCAGTTTCTTCTCGATGTCGCCGGGTGTTTCAGGATCGAAGCCTACATCCTTCGCGATTATCTTACCGCTGGGATCGATCAGAAATGTAGACGGCACGCCGGTTACAGCAAATGCTTTGTGCGCAATGTTGATGTTATCCAGCGACTGCGGCCACGGGAAAGCCTCTTCTTTTACAGCCTTCAGCCAGGCAGCCTTATTCTTGTCGATCGAAATGCTGTAGATCTCGAACTGATCGCTTTTGTAAGCCTTGTACACTTCCTTCATATGCGGAAAAGACTGCTTGCAGGGCATACACCAGCTGGCCCAGAAATCGATCAGCAGATACTTGCCTTTGAAGGCGCTCAACGCAAGCGGCTTGTCTTCAGGTGTGTTCAGCGTGAAGTTTTTCACTGTGCTGCCGATAGCAGAGTTTCTGGCACCTTCGATGAAATCAGGAATATCCTTAGCAGCTTCTGTCTTCTTCATTGCAGAAGAAAGTTTGGCATACAGTTTTTCCTGCTCATCCAAAGATAGCACAGATCTGCCTGTCCCGGAAAGCGCCATCACGCTGGCATAGGAATCAGGATGTTTGGTAACGAACTGCTGTACAAACTCGCCGATATATTTTGAAGACAGTTTCTCTCTTTCTTCTTCAAATGCCTTGAATTTCGGATCAGACTCCTGCATCCAGCCGGTTCCGAATTTATCCTCCAGTCCTTTATTCACCTGTTCGTAGGCTTTGTAGGATTGCTGATTGAATTGCTGATACATTACAGCAGACTGCATGCCGCCGATAGTGCCGCTTTCCATGCCTTTGGTGAGATCGATATTTGAAACGGTTACCTCACCGGCTCTGTCGATCAGCAGCCCGAAAGGCGTATACATGCTGCCGTTCTTGATAGTGTACTCTGCGTACATCAGCGCCATCAATGGTTTTTTGTAGGGCAGCTTAAATGTAAATTGTCCGTTGCGTACTTCGGCAGAATCGTTGGCCACATCGTTGCCGTACAGGTAGATCTTATTGTATCCTTTGAGATCACCGGTAACACTGCCTTTGATGGTGACGAAGCCCTGTGCTGTTGCTGTGATGCAGGCGCCCATCATCATCCCGGCCATTATTATTTTTTTCATGGATCTGTTGTTTTTCAAATGTTATAATCTGTTGAGGATGGCTTTGATGCT
Source organism: Pseudoflavitalea sp. G-6-1-2 (assembly GCF_012927185.1). Lineage (GTDB taxonomy): Bacteria > Bacteroidota > Bacteroidia > Chitinophagales > Chitinophagaceae > Pseudobacter. The sequence goes on along the minus strand of NZ_JABBGB010000003.1, from coordinate 1,594,261 downwards.
GGCCTCTGCCTCATCTGTATATCCAAGGAATTTGTCTACGATCTTTCCTTCTCCGTCGATCAGATACAATGTAGGAACGCCACTGAACATATACTCAGTCTGTGTTTTACGGATATCGGGTGTGAGCACCTGCTTCCAGGCTACTGCTTCTTCGTCCACCGCTTTCAGCCATGCTTTTTTATCGTGATCGATGGATACACCCAGCACTTCAAATCCCTTGTTTTTGTATTGGGCATAGAGTTCCTTCACTTTCGGAATGGCTTGTCTGCACGGACCGCACCAGCTGGCCCAGAAATCGATCAGCACATACTTGCCCTTGTAGGATGCCAGTGAAACGTTGTTGCCGTTGTGATCGGGATAAGTGAATCCGGGCGCGGGTTTGCCGTTCTCCAGCATCTTTGTGCGAACGATATAGGTTTTCACGTCGTCTTTCATCTGACGTGCATCTTTGAACCAGGGATATTTCGCAGAAAGCTTATCGAGTATCGCGAGGGTTTTGTCTGCATCCTTCGACCAGTTGGTACGTTGCAGCGCGGCGATTACCGCAGGCTGATCGGCATAGTTGTCGATGATCAGCTGCATGCGCTTGCGCTCGATATCATTGAACTTATTGAGGCGATCCTGCTCATTCAGATAATTCGACCAGGTGGAATCGATAGCCTTGTGGCGTTTTGCAAAATAGTCCTCGTTGTACACGAAGATGCTTTCCTGATAGCCGCACCAGGTGATATGGTTCACCATATTGATGATGCGATTGTTCAGAGAGTTGCTCTTGATGAAGACATAAGGAGGATTCTTGATCTTGATGGCCGCTGTATCATAGCCTCTGTCGTTGATCTCGGCATCTGCATCGGTAAAGAATTCTACCTGGTTCTCATATTTAAGAAGGTCTACACGGTAGATCGTAGGCACGGTGGCATCGATCTTAATGCTGTAAGTTCCGTCGGGCTTCACTTTTACGGAGTCGAATGCTTTGTATTCGTATCCGTATCCTTTCCCGATGTACACTTTGTTGAGATCATAGCCTAAGCGTTTGCATTCTTCTTCGGGCCATTGGAACTGGATCTTTCCACTCAGTGTTACCCATTTTTTGGGACCTGCTGCTTTTTTCTGTGCTGCTGCCGGCAGCGCGGCCATCACTGCCAGTGATAAGAGCCAGGGCTTTGCACTAAAACTTAACTTCTGAATTTTCATTGTATTTCAATTGTTGATATGATGGGTATATGACATCCATTTAGTTGTATCCGGGGTTTTGTTTGATCACTCCACCTGTAATGGCTGTTTCGTTGTAAGGCACGGGCAATACATACCTGTTGGCTGGTAAAACAGCATTGGGTTTTCTGCCGGTACGGATAAAATCGAAGCGGTCGAATCCTTCGCCCGCCAGCTCCCATCTGCGTTCGCGCAGGATGGCATTCAGCAGTTGTTGTTTGTCTGCGAAATCAGCCGCAGTATACAATGCAGGTTTGTCGGCGGGTGCAAATGCGCGCTGATGTATAGCGTTCAATGCATCGATGGCTTCCTGATTCACGCCATTTTTATTGGTGAGCGCTTCGGCTTTCGTGAGCAGTATTTCTGCCAGTCTGATGGCGGTGAGGTTATCGCGGTTTTGAGGATGGCTGAATTTCATCGGCGTGAGATGCACAGACCATGGCGCGCCGGTTGTGAGCAATTCCGTGGCACGTATATCCTTCGAAGCATATGATGCAATGAAAGCATCAGACAGGAATGTGAAACCATCATAAAAATAAATGCCATGATTATCGTAGGGATTGTTGTTCCAGCTCACAGGAAACGACATGATCAGTTCCGGTATGGTGATATTTATTTTCGCCGGAGCAGAGGTGTTATTCGGAAACACATCGAGTATGCTTCCAGCCAGCGCATATTGCGTGTTGGTAAGCACCTGCGTGCTGTAGGCGATGGCTTTATCATTATTCCTTGCATACATCGAAACCCTCGCTCCCAGCGCGTTTGCAGTTCCTTTGGTTGCTCTGGAACGTGTAGATACTGGGTCGTCGAACTTTGCTTTGAGATCGGGAATGGCAGCATCGATGTCTTTGAAGATCTGCTCGAACACTTCTGCATTGGTACTGCGGGGTATGTTCTGAGAACCATCATAGCCATCATAGCCCTGCAAACGAAGTGGTACGCCCATGTTGGAAGGCTGTGCTTCGAGTGCGCCATCTCCATACAGTCTGATGAGATTGCTGTAACAGTAAGCCCTGATGAATTTCGCTTCTGCGATGTATTGCTTCTTCAGCTGTGCATCGAATGTGCCGATGCTGCCTAATTTTTCTATCAGCACATTCGCCAGATTGATGGCGATGTAATTCTTCTCCCAGAAAGGATTATAGTTCGGATCACGCGGATCGATGGCTCCTGTGTAATACGGATTGTTCTCTCCCGCGAAGTTAGACAACAGACCCGTGGAGAAATCTCCCATTACGTATGCATCTGCTTTGCAGGCTTCGTAGAGTTTGATGTAAGCATCGCCCAGCGCGGCTTCTGCCGTTGTCTGATTAGTGAGGGCTGCGCGTTCCGTCATGGTATCTTCGGGAGCGAGATCGAGTTTTTTATCGCAGGCTGTGATGGAGAACAACGCTGCTGTGATCAATGCAAGAGGAATATATTTTGCGAACATAATAGCTGTTTTTAGGGTTAGAGACCTAGTTTCAATCCGAACCTGAAAATTCTGGGGTTAGGCAAAGTGAGTTCGTCGAATCCGGCTTTGAGTCCCGATGATCCGTATGCACTCACTTCAGGATCGATGCCACTGTATCCCGTGATCACGAAAACATTTTCAGCCTGCACAAACAGTCGCGCATGCGTGATGCTGCCGAGTCCCATTCTTTGCATCCATCCTTTGCTGAGATTGTAAGCCAATGTGATATTGCGCAGCTTGATGAAAGAAGCATCTTCAAGAAAGCGGCTGATATTGCGGCCTACCGTGTAATCGTATTTACTGAAAAATGATCCGGCGGAATTGCTGTTGTTCACCAGCATCGGAACTCCGGTATTGTCTCCTGTTTGTTTCCAGTAATTCAGCAGATCCCTTGAAAGATTGTTCACATCATCTCCGGAGAACGATCCGCTTGTATAGCTGTACAGCGCTGCATTTGCACCGTTGTACATTTTGTGACCTGCAGCAAAACTGAAGAACACATCCAGTTCAAAATTCTTATAAATGATATTGTTGCCGAAGCCCCCGTATACACTGGGCATAGCATCTCCCATGGCTTTGCGGTGCTCATCGGGTTCGTTGGGATATACTTCCCGGATTGGTTTGTCCAGCTGCTTTCCGGTATTGTCGGTCCACTGTGGTTGGCCGGTTTTGGGGTCTACACCAGCCCACTGGTACATGAAGAACTCAGAAGCGGAATAACCAGGCAACCAGAAATTGCCTCCATTGCTTTCGATAGTTGCAGCAAGACTGTTAGGATCGATCTTATGCAGCTTTTTGATGATGTTCTTGTTGCGGGAGATGTTCACGGTGCTGCTCCATTTGAAATCTCTGTGTTCGATATTGGTGCTGGTGATGCTAATCTCCCATCCCCGATTGTTCAGGTCTGCCAGATTCTGTTGCTGAATGGTGAAGCCCATGAATGAAGGAACCGCAGAAGTAAGAATCGCATCGGTTGTTTTACGATTGTAATAATCGGCAGTGATGCTCAGGCGATTGTTGAAGAGCGAAAGATCCATCCCTACATCAAACGTATTGGTGCGCTCCCATTTGAGGTTTGGATTGGCTGGCTGGCTCACACTGATGGTTTGCATATTGCCATAGGTGGCGCTGTAGGTGGCCAGTTTGTATTGCCCCTGATTGCCGTAGTATCCTGCCCCACCGTCGGTTCCGGTGAAACCCACGCTGCCCCTGAATTTCAGCTGATCGATGAAAGTGAGGTTCTTCATGAATTTCTCTTCGCTCGGCACCCATCCGAGTGAGAAGGATGGAAAGCCAACATACCGTCGGTTCTTTGAAAACCTCGAAGACCCATCCTGACGATAGGTAACACCTGCGAGATATTTATTCATGTACTGATAGTTCAGTCTTCCGAAATAAGAGACCAGCGCTGTTTTTTTCTCAAAGGCTGTGATAACTCTGCGGTCTGATGCAGCGGAGATGCTGAGGATATCGTCGCTCAGAAATCCTTGTCCGGTTACACTGGAAGTATTTTCTACGGACGATTCAAAACTTTGTCCCAGTACAGCATTTATTGTATGCACGCCACCCAACGTTTTATTTACAGTGAGCGTATTGTTGGTCACCCATTTTCTGTTTTGCGTACTGGTTTCGGAAGCTAGGCCGGTAAGCTGATGCGGGCGGCTTGCTTCTCTGCTGTAGCTGCGGCTGTTGACCATATCGGTACCGATCTCGGAACGGGCCACGAGCCATGGAAAGAGTTTGAGTTCTGCAAATGCCAGTCCGAGCACTCTGCTGTCGGTGGAGTAATTCTGGTTTTTGCGTGCTTTGGCAACGGGGTTCAGGTCTTCAGTTGGGCCGGTAGGATTGGCGCCATTACCCCAGGCATAAGTACCGTCGGCATTGTAAATCGGGAGATTGGGTGCGCGCAGAACGGCTTCGCGATACAAGGCCTGTGCCCCGGCCCCGCTGTTCTTTGCATGAGACACGGCAATGTTTGCACCTACTTTGAGGTAGCTTCCCAGTTGCTGATCTGCACTTACTTTTCCCTGGTATCTTTCATAATTGTTGTTGATGATGCAGGAAGGCATTTTATCGTAGCCCGCACTGAGGTAATAGCTGTTCTTGTCAGTACCTCCGCTCATATTCACATTGGCGGATACGCCGGTAGCCTTTCTGGTAATGGCATCCACCCAATTCGTATTGATGCCTTTGGGGAACACTTTCGGTGCATTGGGATTTACAGCTTTGTAATATGCATTGTAGAAATCGGCGTATTCATCACCAGTCATTACATCGTGCACAGCAAAGGGTTTGCTGATGGAAGTGGATACCTGTGCATTGATCTGCGTTTTGCCAACCTTCCCTTTTTTGGTGGTGATGAGAATTACACCTGCGGCTCCGCGTGATCCGTAGATAGCGGTGGCATAGGCATCTTTCAATACTTCAATGGATTCAATGTCGTCTGGATTGATGCTTGCCAGCGGATTCTTCTCAAAATTGCTTCCCTGTGTGTAGCCTGATACCACGGAAGTGCCGCCGAAAGCGAATCCGGGAGTAGAACCGGGATTGTAATTTACGTTGTTGGATTCCTGTCCGATGCCATAGATAGGAATGCCGTCTACCACCACCAGCGGCGCATTGCCGTTGTTGCTCAGCGTGCTGAGACCGCGGATGGTGATGGCTACAGCGCTTCCGGGCACACCTGATGAAGGAGTGATCTGTACACCGGCCATGCGGCCGATCATCATTTGTTCAACCGTGAGTGGCGGTGCTCCGGTTGGATTTGGTTTGAGTGTAGACACAGATCCTGTTAATTTTTTTCGGTCAGTAGTTCCATATCCTACCACCACTACTTCGCTCAGCTTCGTAATTTTTGCAGCCAACAGTGTATCGGGCTGAGGTTCGGTTCTGGCAGGTTGGGTTCTGATGGGTGTTTGCGCCTGCCCCACTGCAGGCAGCAGTGCACAGCACAATAAGACCATGGTTGTTCTCATAATTTAGTTAGTTGGTTAGTTTGGTGGAATTGCGAACTTCACAGAATTAGAAAAAAAGGGGACCTGCATCGGAAACTCTACATGAACCGGCGAAATAAAATGGTGAAAACCGGGATTCGATACACATTACAAAAGCACTGGAAATAGCGCTTAAAATACAGGCTGAATCTATATCTTAGTACGATGCTATCAATACTGAAACCACTGCTGCGGAGGGTTTTGCACTTCCTGTTCTTTCTGTTGGTGTTCCATGTACTCTGGTTCATCTTCTACTATCTTTCGAATAGTGGATTTGTGATGAAGGAATACAGGTTCGCCTACTACAAGCAGCTCTTTGTGAATACCACTGGTTTTGTTGCTTTTTATCTGGGCGCCTTCTGGCTCTTCCCTTATTTTATCAGCAAACAGAGATACTGGTGGCTGGCAGGTGTGTTGCTTGTGTTATCGGTAACGATGGGACAATTGCAGTTCCGCTTGCAGGATTGGCAGATGGATAACAGCAGCATATTCGGTTTCCGTAAAAAAGCGGATGCACCCCAACAACCTGGCGCAAATGTGGCGCAACCCGCTGCAATAATAAGTCAGGCTGAGGGCTCAGATGTGCGGGCCATGTTCAACATTTTCGTTTTCTTTCTATTCGGCATTGGGTATGCCTATGCAAAAGACTGGTTCGTAAAAGACAGGCGTGCAAGGATCCTCGAAAAAGAGAAACTGCAAAGTGAACTGGCTTTGCTTCGTTATCAGCTCAACCCGCATTTTCTGTTCAATACCATCAATGATATTTACTACCTGGCGCTGATCAAAAGCGATACAACACCGGATGCATTGCTGCAATTGTCGAATCTGCTGCGCTATGTGCTGAACGAAAAAGAAGAATGGGTGGGATTGGATAAAGAGTTGGAGCACCTGCAACAGTTTATTCAGCTGCATAAATTCAGGTTTCCCGATGAAGTGGTGCTGCAGCAGCGCAATATCGATGAACAGATCAGCAAGTTGCAGATACCTCCCCTGCTGCTGATCACTTTTGTGGAGAATGCCTTCAAACATGGAGAGCCGGGAACGGAAGAAACGCCGGTATCCATTCAGCTGGATCTGCAGAAAGGGCAATTGCATTATCAGGTAACCAATCATATCCCCGTCAATATTTCAAAGGACAGCAGCAGTGGCATAGGCATCACCAATCTGGAAAGACGATTGTCGTTGTTATATCCTGATGCATACCGGTTAGCATTCACAACAGAGAACGATCGATTTACAGCAACGCTTCAACTCAACCTGAACCATGGTAAAATGCATAGCAATTGACGACGAGCCCAATGCACTCGGCATCATCAAAGAATTCGTAAACCGCATTGCAGATCTGGAATTGCTGCAATCCTTTACTGATCCTACGAAGGCATTGCAGTATATCAAGGCATCCAGATCGGCCATACATCTGGTATTCCTCGATATTCAGATGACGAGGATGAATGGCCTGGCGCTGGCGCAGCATTTACCGGAGAGTACAAAGATCATTCTCACAACGGCCTATCCCGATTTTGCATTGCAGGGATATGAGCTGGATGTGATCGACTATCTGCTGAAACCGTTCTCCTTTGCGCGTTTCGAGCGGGCGATAGTAAAAGCGAGAAGCATTCTGCACGGATCGGCACCGGACATTTCGGGAGAAGAAACAAAACGGCTATCGCCACACAGCGACGATTTCATATTTGTGAGAACGGATTACAAAACGCTACGCGTAAAGATCTCCGAAATTCAGTACATCGAAGGATCGGGCAATTATGTTACACTTCATACACTGAAAGGGAAAATGATGGTGTTGCAGAATCTGAAGAAGTTTGAAGATCAGCTGCAACCTTATGCTTTCTTCAGGATACACAAATCTTACATTATTGCATTGGGGCATATCGACAGCATCGAGAAGAGCTGGGTGCAGATAGCCGGTAAGGATATCCCGATCGGCGAATCGTACAAGGATGCGTTCAACAGCTTTCTCAGTCAGCATTACAGGCAGTTCTGAGCCAGAATTATTTATTATACATGAGCCAAATACTGTTGCTCAATTCTTCATAGAGATAGTTGAGTTGCGGAAAATCTCTTAGTAGCTGCAAATGTCTGCTGATAGTAGTGTGATCATTCCGGATGGCAGGGCCTGTTTGCAAGTCTTTGGGAGATCCGTGTTTGATGCGATCAGCCACTTCGCTGATGAGCGGTTGCAGCATGCGAAAATCCAGTCCGCTTTGCTGGCAGTATTGTTCGGCCAGTGCATACAGATGATTGGTGAAATTGCTCACGATCACTGCGGCCACATGCAGTTGCAATCTTTGTTCGTCGCCTGCTATCTGCACCTGCGAAGAGATGCTACCTGCAATTTGTTGCAACAGCGCCAGATCATCGCCCGTATTGGCATCGATAAGCAATGGAATATCAGGTACTCCGGGCATCTCGGCACGCAGGCTCTGTAAAGGATACAGCACACCGTAATTAGTGGAGCAAACTTTCAGTACATCTTTCGATACAGATCCGGCGGTATGCACTACCAGTTTATTACCCAGATTAAGCTCAGCGGCTACGGCAGCCACTGCCCCATCGGATACTGCGATCAGATACAGATCTGCATCACTGCTGATCTCTGCTATATTGTGCACGGGCAACGCATTCCGGCTGGCGGCCAGCGATGCAGCTTTTGCTGCATCACGACCGTAAACCTGTACAATATCATGACCGGCCTGCTGCGCAGCATGGCTCAGTACCGTGGCTACATTACCTGTTCCGATAATTACCAGTCTCATTGTATAATTGGGTGCTGTTAAGCGTTCTTTCCATCCAGCATAGGCACGAAAGAGAAATTCTCGAACTGCTCGCGCTGAATAGTGCCATCAGGCATTTTAGTGAGTCTCAGCATCTGCTGCACGTCGCCTGCCCCTACGGGAATCACCATCTTGCCACCGGGTTTCAGTTGTTCTATCAGTTTGGGAGGGATAAATGGAGCGGCGGCTGTAATGATGATCTTATCGAATGGCCCGTAAGTGGGCAATCCTTCAAAGCCATCTCCATAAAAGTATTTGATGTTGAGGTATTTCTTTCTCAGTTCGAACTTCTTACCTACATCGAATAATTTCTTCTGGCGCTCGATGGTAAAAACCTGCGCCTGCATTTCAGCGAGTACCATGCTCTGGTAACTGCTTCCAGTTCCGATCTCCAGTACTTTTTCAAAGGAGCGCACATCGAGCAGCTGCGACTGATACGCTACTGTGTAAGGTTGTGAAATGGTCTGGTCTGCTTCAATGGGAAATGCCCTGTCTTCATACGCAACCTTATCAAACGCTGAATCGAGGAAAAAATGGCGGGGGATATTATTAATGGCCGCCAGCACACGTTCGTCTGTAATGCCTTTCTGCTTCAGCAGATCTACTAACTGCTTTCTTAGTCCTTTATGCCTGTATGAATCTTCGTAGGTTCTCATCGCCCGCAAGTTATTAAAAAATCGGGCAAGAATGGGAGAACCGCCCCCAAAATAGTGTATCGGAACCGTACACATTGCCTTTGAACGGCAATGGGTTAGTATGAAAGGGGGCAATTGTTAAAGTAAAAAATTGATGCAACCAAACTGTAACATCGTTGAAAAACCTGCGTCTTATTAACTGTAGAAAGCAAACGCGCAAATGCTTTAAGAAAACCAACAAAACAATTAGAACACCCTTATAAAAATACTTTTATGAAAAAGCGTATACTGATCCTCGTAATAATGATCATCACCGGAACCGTTGCAACTTTTGCTGCTCCCGTTGAACCAGTTGATCAGAAAATTTCCGAAGCCTTTATGAAAGAATTCACCGGTGCACAGGATATCCGCTGGGACAATGGAAAGAACTTCGTAAGAGCAACTTTCAAACTCAACAATCAGGTAATGTTTGCTTATTACACAGCAGATGCAGAATTGCTGGCGGTAACCAGGAACATCACCACTTCTCAACTGCCTGTAACCCTTCAGGCCGAACTGAAGAATACGCAGCAGAATCAGTGGATCTCCGATCTGTTTGAAATGAGCAGCAATGGGAACACAGCTTATTACATCACACTCGAAAGCAGCACTTACACGGTAGTGCTTCGTTCACTCGGTGCTGAAGGATGGGAAACCTACAGCCGCGTTAAGAAACCAGCATAAGAATATCAATATAGCCATGAAAAGGAACAGCGTCGCCCGATGGGTTGGCGCTGTTTTCTTTTGATGGCTGATTGCTTTTAGGTATCGCTTTAAAGTTTATTTTAAAACCTGCACTGATAATTCCACTTCAAATAAAACAGTGGTGGTTAATCGATAATTTTTCCCAGGAAATGTGAAAGGTGACTAGTACAAAAAACACCGTTTTTTGTTTCTAAGGAAAGAACGTGAAAGAATGCAATACGAACGCTATGACTTCACCTATATGGCTGACGATGGCCTTGAATATATTTTCAAAAGCAATGGACCCAATGGAGAAATAGACCTGATAGTTCAGTTTACAGAAACACGTAACCCTAAAGTGTTCAATCTTTCGTTTGGAAACTTGCTGGCAAACGGAGATGTAGATGATATGGTAAAAAATAAAAACCAGGACAGGAACAAAGTGCTGGCAACCGTAGCCATGGCGGCTATTGATTTTCTTTCCAAGTATCCCGAAATTGCATTGACTTTCAGCGGAAGCACCAAAGCAAGAACAAGGTTATACAGAATGGCTATCACTGCAAACCTGGAATCGCTGAGAGAAGATTTTGATTTACGTGGCCTCACAAACTATCGCGACTATAAGTTCATAAAAATATTCAGTGCGGGCGTAAATTATGATGGCTTCTTAATTCAGAAAAAACTGTAAATTTATTGTATGGAAAGAAAAACACTTGCTCAACTCACGGAAGAATTCCGTAAACACGTAATGGTATATCCAGCCTCGCAAAAACGAGTAAAAGGGCCGCTATTTCCTGAAGAGCATGCAAGAGTAGAAGAAATGCTCAGCAAAGTAGTTAACTGGCCACCAGAACTTCAACCGAAAAAACCATAAGCGATAAAGCGGGGCTCAACAGTCCCGCTTTATTTTTTACACCCAACACCTGCATTCATCTCTATTGGCAGCATTATGCTTTTACCACTGCTTTTTTTGCTGAATCAGGGTAATAGTTCCTCCTCCTCCACTCAAGGCATTTAGGTAAATTGTGGTATGCAAAAAGCCATCACTACCCTTACCTTACTCCTGCTGACCATCACATGCTTTACACAGGAGCCCAGAAATCTGCTGCAACAAAAAGCCACCCATGCACAACTCGACGCATGGCTGCTTCCCCGCAACAAATGGATCACCTACCCCGCATACGCCGACCGCGCTGGCTGGGATCAGCTCACCGGTTCAGTTCGCAATAAACTTATCAGCGACGGAGAAGCCAATCTGAAATACAAATGGCAGCCCGTACTCGCTACCGAATACCTCGCATTCGAACGAGACGGCAACCGCATGATTCAGGAAACGCCCCGCAACGCCAACATCCATGCACTGCTGCAACTCACGCTGGCAGAACTCGCCGAAGGAAAGGGCCGCTTTCTCGATCAGATCATCAACGGCGTATGGCAGACCTGCGAAATGACCGGCTGGGCCAACTCCGCTCACCTGATTGCGCAAAGCACCAAACGAGCATTGCCCGATCATCGCGAACAACTCATCGACCTCGCCTCCGGCGATATCGGATCGCTGCTCTCCTGGATTCATTACTTCTTCAAAGACACATTCGACAAAATCGATCCTGTGATTGCAGCTAAGATCAGATCGAATGTAGAAACACGCATCCTCAACCCATATCTCGAAAGAAACGATTACTGGTGGCAGGCCCTCAACAACCAGAACGGTATCGTCAACAACTGGAATGCATGGTGCAATTCCAATGTACTTGCCTGCTTTCTGCTGATGGAAAATGATACTGCCAAACTCCATGCAGGTGTGTACAAAACCATGCGCAGCATCGATCAGTTTATGAACTACGTAAAATCCGATGGAGCCTGTGAAGAAGGTCCGGGTTACTGGACGCACGCCGCAGGCAAACTCTTCGATTACCTCGAAATGATCAACAGGGCCACCGGCGGGAAAATAAACCTGCTCGATAATCCCATGATCAAAAGAATGGGAGAATACATTGCATACAGTTACGTCGGCAATGGATGGATGGTGAACTTTGCCGATGCCCCCGCCCGTGGGAACGGCGAGCCCGGCCTCATCTACCGCTACGGCAAAGCAGTTCAAAGCTTCGATATGACCGGCTTCGCCGCAACACTGCTCGCAGAAAGAAACGGCAACAACGATCTCTCCGTCAGCCGTAATTTCTACCGCACCATGGAAAACATTTCCATCGATGCTGCATTGAAAGCAACTCAGCCTGCACTGGTTTCCGCCCCATTCACCTGGTACCCTCAAACCCAGTTCTGTTACATGAGAAACAACAGCGGCTATTTCCTGGCTGCCAAAGCAGGTTTCAACAACGAAAGCCATAACCACAACGATGTAGGCACTTTCTCGCTCTACATCGATACACTGCCGGTATTCATCGACGTTGGCGTGGGCACTTACACCAAACGCACATTCAGCAGCGACCGATACAGCATCTGGAGCATGCAGAGCAATTACCACAATCTCCCCATGATCAATGGTGAAGCAGAACATTTCGGCGCCGAATACAAAGCCACCGATGTGCAATTCGATGCACAGAAACGCAGCTTCTCACTCGATATGGCTCCTGCCTTCGTTAAAGAAGCTGAAGCAAAAGTCTGGAAACGCGCATACACGCTTTCCGACAAAGGATTGCTGATCACAGATAAATTTGAACTGAACAAAACCGTCGCACCCAATACCATCCACTTCATCACCTGGAAACAACCGGTGATCGCAGGCAAGGGCATTATCGAAATTCCCAATGGGCCAGCAATGGTACAGCTGACATACAGCGGAGATGCCTTCGATGCAACTATCGAACCTATCGAACAAACCGATCAGCGGTTGAAAAGCATCTGGGGACAATACCTCTACCGGATTGTTCTCAAAGCCCGCAAACTGCAACAACAGGGACAATACAAGTTTGTCATAAGTAAAAGGTAAGTCTTTCAAATTTGCACAAACGATTGTGGGACTATAGTACAAATGATTTGATTATCTTGAAGCACATCCTGAAAAAAGCAAAAGAACACCAATGAAAATAATTGCTGCTGTCTGTGCACTCTTATTGACCACCACCCTGCTGCATGCCCAAAAGTCCCGCATTCAGCGTACCGCAAAAAAGCCTTCCATGGCATCATTGATCAAACAGAACTTTGCACTGGCCGATACCCAGTACAAGTTTATGATGACGCTTACCCCAGCCGATAAGATGCCGCAATCCTGGAACGACAGCACAAAAAAATTCGATGCCCGCGATATCACCTGGTGGTGCAGTGGTTTCTATCCCGGTACACTCTGGTACATCTATGAGCAAAACCATGATACAACAATCAGAGCAGAAGCAGAACGTGCCCTCAAAGTAATTGAGCCCAATCAATACTACACAGGCAATCACGATCTGGGTTTCATGATGTATTGCAGCTTCGGCAATGCCTACCGCATTACGAAAGACCCCAAATACAAGCCTCTCCTTTTCAACGCCGCTCAATCTCTTTCCACCCGATACCGGCCAACTATCAAAGCCATTCAATCGTGGAACAGCAGTAAGAAATTTGCATGTCCCGTAATCATCGACAACATGATGAACCTTGAACTGCTCTACTGGGTAAGCGACACGGGAGGCGATCAGAAATTCAGGAGCATCGCCATCACACACTCCAATACTACCCTGAAAAATCATTTCAGACCAGACTACAGCTCCTGGCATGTAATCGACTACGATACGCTTACCGGTAATGTACGCAACAAACTCACCGCACAAGGTTATTCCGATAACTCGGCCTGGTCGCGGGGACAAGCCTGGGGATTATACGGCTACACACTGATGTATCGTTTCTCGAAGAACAAAATTTATCTCAATCACGCACGGAAGATCGCTGCATTTATTCTGAACCATCCCAATCTTCCGTCAGACAAAATACCTTACTGGGATTTCAATGCGCCCAATATTCCCGATGCCAAACGCGATGCATCTGCAGGTGCTATCACCGCATCTGCCCTGCTTGAACTTGCGCAGTATACCAATGATAACGAAAGAAACGAATACATTGAATCCGCTGAAACCATGCTCCGTTCACTCTCCAGCGATGTGTATCGTGCCAAAGCATATGAGAACGGCGGCTTTTTGCTGAAGCATTCCGTTGGTGCTTTGCCCTACAATTCTGAGATAGATGTTCCACTCGTCTATGCCGATTACTATTTTCTGGAAGCACTCAAACGATACAAAGACTGGTTCCTGAAATAATCATCACACCCATTTCATTTCTATAAATTCCGATGTGCATGAGAAGAAGAAACTTCCTGCGATGGTCCTCTTTACTGGGCTTTACAGGTTTATTGCCAGCTGCGCAACTGATGGCCAATGAGCCAAATTCACCCGACAACACAAAACTATCTGATCGTGCATACTGGATAAAACTGCTCGATCAGATTGCCAGTCCTGTCCTGTCCAATATGAGCAAAGGATTGCTGCAAAAGAATATGGAGATGCAACTCAGTCCCACATGGGATGGCAGGCCTAAAGAAGTGGGTTATATGGAAGCATTCGGCAGACTGATCGCCGGCATCGCTCCATTTCTCGCACTCCCCGACGATAACACAGAAGAAGCACTGATCAGAAAGCGGCTCCGCGCAGACGCACTCAGCAGTTTCGCGCATGCAGTTGATCCGCAAAGCGCAGATTTCTTATTATGGGGTGATGGTAAAACAGCCCAACCATTGGTGGATGCAGCCTACATTGCTCAGGCATTTTTGTATGCTCCGGATGCATTGTGGCAGCCACTCAGCAATACTACCAAAGCTCGATACATACAGCAGTTCAAGAACCTTCGGAAGATCAAACCTTTCAACAGCAACTGGTTGCTGTTTGCAGCCATCATCGAAAGTTTTCTGCTGAACATTGGTGAAGATATCGAGGCCGCACGCATCGATAACGCCATTGAAAAACTCACGCAATGGTACGTGGGTGATGGCTGGTACAGCGATGGCGACAAATTCCACTTCGATCATTACAACGGTTATGTGATGCATCCCATGATGACGGAAGTGCTCCGCATAAACAGCAAACACGGAAGAAGAAAACAAGCAGAATTTGATATTGCTTACAAACGCATGCAACGTTATGCATCGTTTCAGGAAAGATATATTTCTCCCGAAGGAACCTATCCGGTATTCGGCCGGTCATCCACCTACAGAATGGGCGCATTCTGGCCGCTGGCGAAACTATCCCTCGATAATGCGTTGCCCGAAGGCATCAGTGCGGCACAGGTAAGATGCGCGCTCACAGCCGTGATGCGCAGGATGTTCGTCCCCGGCACTTTTACCAAGAACGGTTATCTCACACTCGGACTGATTGGTGATCATCAGAACAATATTGCCGATTATTATTCCAACACGGGCAGCATGTATATCACCAGCCTGGTTTTCATGCCGCTTGGATTGCCCGCCACCGCTGCATTCTGGACAGCTCCGTTTGCAGACTGGACGCAACGCAAAGCGTGGAGTGGACAACCATTTCCAAAAGACTATGCAGTAGATTACTGATACATGCAAAAGGGCTACCGAAAACGGCAGCCCTTTTTGCACTAAAACAACAAGCAATCGAAGCTTAGTTTACGAAGATCTCTTTCAGCTTTGCTTCCAGATCTGCTGAGTATCCGGTATAACTCTTCACTATCTTTCCTTCTTTGTCAATCAGGTAGAGTGTAGGGATTCCGCTGAACAGGTAAGTATCCATCGTTTTATTTTTATCCGGGCTCAGTGTCTGTGCCCATGGCATGCCTTCTTCATTCATCGCCTTGATCCATGCTTTGCGATCGGTATCGATGGAGATGCTGAGCACATCGAAGCCTTTTGCTTTGTATTGATCGTACAATGCACGTACTTTCGGAATGGCCTGACGGCAGGGTCCGCACCAGCTGGCCCAGAAATCGATCAGCACATACTTGCCTTTGTAATCTGCCAGTGAGATCTGTTTGCCATCCAGGTCGGGATAAGCCACAATGGGCGCGGGTTTTCCGGGCTGCAGCAGTTTCGCCTGTGCGATATTGTCTTCCACTTTCTTCTTGTATTCGGCAATCTCTGTAAACCAGGGATAGTTCTTTTTCAGGTCCGCCAATATGGGAAGAATGAAATCCTGGTTCTTTTCCCAGTTCATCATTTTGATACCTGCCAGTACCACCGGGCGTTTTTTGTAAGCGCTTACCAGCACTTTTATTCTGTCGCGGAAATCATCGCCGAGAGTACGATATGGATCGAGCCCCTTCAGGTAGCTGCTCCAGCTTGTATCTGCCACTTTACCTGCATAATACATTTCCTTGCTCACAGCGATCATTGTCTGATAATCTCTGTAAATAGTATGATTCAGCAGATTCAGGAACTGGTTATCATCAGAACCCTCGATAAAAATATAAGGGTTGTTCTTGATCTTCATTTTGGCGGTATCGTAACCACGGCTTTGAATATTCATATCGGCATCGCCCCAAACCGTGATGCGGTCCCATCTCAGGATCTCCAGATCATAGAATTTCGGACGGCTGGCATCTACGGTGAACTGCCATTTGCCATCTTCCTTCACTACTACGGAATCGATGGCTTTGTACTCTCTTCCATCCCTGAAGCCAATCCAGACTTTGTTGTTCGCGGCATATTTCTCAGGGTTCAGGAATTTAACCTGACCGCTGATAACGATATTCTTTTTCTTTGCTTTGGTCTGGGCCCCTGCTGTTGCCGCAGCAGTAAGGGCTAAAGCGAATACAAAAATCTTTTTCATTATTGCGAATGCATTTAAATTGAGTGGGAAGATACCCTGCATTCACTTCACGGTTTGCCGCCATTACACCAATTGCGGTTTCCGGTTGACCAACTCGAAATCAGCCCGGTTTATTTACATACATCGTTTACCCCTTTTCATCCATCCTTTACCCAAACTGGTCATTCCATAACCAAAAAGAAGCATATTTTTATAAACTTCATATTGTTTGAAACCAGGTATTAAAGATGTACGTAGAACTGATCAAAAGACCGCTGCTCTCGATTATTGTCCACTGGATTGTATGGGAAGGACTGTACTTTCTGATGGGATTGCCCATGGTACTGGCTTCTCAGTACAGGAACTGGGATACCTATTTCTTCAATTATGGCGTGCTGGGCAGCATGAATTTCCTGCTCTTCTACTTTTGTGCATTCTACCTCATCCCTGCCGTCTTCGTTAAGAAACGCAGGATCGTTTTGCTGGTGATCAGTTGCATTGCACTGGCTTTGCTCTTTACCCTGCTCAAATTCAAGGTTGAAATGTGGAGCTACGACATGAAGCTTGAGAATGCAAAGGCCATTGCTGCCGCCACTCCTGTGAAACCCGGCGTTAAAATGGCGATGCCTGCCATTCCCCTGCGCCCGGCATCGATGGGCAGTTACCTGATGATCTATATCTGGTTCAGTTTTCCGATCATACTCATTGCATTCTCCTACCGCCTGCTGCTGGTATGGTACAGTCAGGAAAAAGTGCGTAAAGACCTCGAGAATCAACGACTGAAAGCCGAGCTGAGTTTTCTGAAGATGCAGATCAATCCGCATTTCCTTTTCAATGCACTCAATAATATTTACAGCATGGCGGTGCTGGAAAGAGCCGGCAAAACAGGCAATGGCATCATGAAACTCTCTGAAATGATCCGCTACATGCTCTACGAAAAGGAAGACGATCAGAACCGCGTTCCGCTCGATAAGGAGATTGCGCATATCAACAATTACATCGATCTGCAGAAGCTGCGATACGAAGGCGATATCTATATGAACTTCACCATCGAAGGAGAGATCATTGGCAAGAAAGTGCCACCCCTGCTGCTTTTCCCGCTGATAGAGAATGCCTGCAAGCATGGCATTGTGCAGGATAAAGACCGGCCCGTGAGCATTCATCTGGCGGTAAACAACAAAGAACTGACTTTCTCCATCCATAATTTCAAGAATGATTTTCTGAAAGATCAGACCGGCGGTATCGGCCTCGTAAATGTACAGCGCAGACTTTCCCTGCTGTATCATCATCAGCCCGTTCTGAGCATCGACAACAGCAGAAAGGAATTCCATGTACAATTACAATTACCTTTATGAGTGCATCAAACGAACCGAATATGCTGAACTGTCTGGTGATAGATGATGAGCCACTTGCTATCAAGCTGATTGAAGATCATATCAGCAAGGTGGATTTTCTGAGGCTGGTGGGTGTGAACACCAATCCGCTCGAGGCATTGATACAATTCAATCAGCAGCCTGCTGATCTCATCTTTCTCGATATTCAAATGCCGCAGCTGAACGGCGTACAGTTTATGCAGCTGTTGCAGAACCGTGCGCAGGTGATCATCACATCCGCATATCAGGAATATGCATTCGATGGCTTCGAACACAATGTGGTGGACTATCTGCTGAAGCCCATTTCGTTTGAAAGATTTTACCGTGCGGTGGAAAAAGCCATGAAGACAGCTAACCCCGCTGCCAGGCTGCCGGCCGCGCCAGATCTGTATCCTGCCACAGGCGGATATATTTTCGTAAAGGTGGAAACCAGAATGGTTCGCGTAGAACTCGATGATATTTTGTATGTGGAAGGATTGAAGAACTACCTCTCCATTCATACCCGAACGCAACGCATCATCACCCTGCAGTCGATGAAACAAATGGAAGAGGCATTGCCGCCGAATCGTTTCATCAGGGTGCACAAATCTTATCTGGTGGCGCTCGATAAAATAAATGCTGTAGAAAGACAGGAGATCCATATCGGCAGTACCATCATACCCATTGGCAGTACTTACTCTGAAAACTTCTTCAAAATGCTGAACAGGTTAAAAGCATAGCTGAAGAAAGTTTCGTAATTCCGGCAGGAATTTTTTAAGTTTACAATCTCTACATCAACGATCTTGTCCTTCCATTAAACCATGTGATTTCTTTGGGCTTTAAACTGATAATGCAACATTGCAATCTGAACGTTTACATACGGGCAATCCCCATCCCATGCCGGAGGACGATCAGCTGCTGCAACAACTTTCGCAAGGCAGTATCACTGCTTTCAAGTGTTTGTATCAGCGATATCAACCTGTATTGCATCGTTATCTCCAGCCCTTCAGAATGGTGCAGGATGCAGATGAAATAGTGCAGGATATCTTTCTGAAACTCTGGCTCAAACGCAAATCCCTCACCAGCATCCGCCGTTTCGATCAGTATCTTTTCCGCATGGCCCGCAATCGCCTGCTCGATCTTCATAAGAGCAACCGTGCCCGCCTGCAACGCGAAACCGAGTCCCATCCTACATCTGAAGCCGCAACAGCATTTAACTTCAACAAACTCGAACACAAAGAATTCTACGAATTCGCACTCCGCGCCATTGCGCAACTGCCCGAACGGCAGCGCATCATTTATGAACTGAATGTATTTCAGGATCATTCGCTCGATGAAATTGCCGAACAGCTCGGTCTCTCCAAATCGGTGGTGATCAAACAGCTCTATCTGGCCAACAAGTTCGTGCGCGGCGAAGTGAAAAAATTCGGACAATTGTTTTACTCCATGCTTTCCATCCTCCCATAAAAATTATTTCAGGAATCGGCGTCCATGAATTTTAAGCAGTGTCGTCTTAATAGTAATCAACGACTATGAACTATTCCGATCTGCTACCAAAATTTGCTGCCGGTACAGCTACGGAGGAGGAACGAGAAGCATTCAACGATTGGCTTTGCACCCTCACTCCTGATGCATTCCGTGAAGTACTGGCTGCATATGAAAATGCACTCACAGCCCAAACGACATTCGCACCCCATAATCAGCAATTGCTGCAAAGCATATTGCACAATATCGAGGCACAGCAACAGCAAACACCGGTTCGCCGCCTGTTCGGCAGTAAGTTGTTCAGGTACGCCGCTGCCATTGTCTTAATTGGATGCGCAGGTACTTTCTGGTTGTTGCGCAACGATCAGCGACAACCACTTGCGGAAAAAGAACAAACACCATCTGGTCGATCACCGAATGATATTCCTCCCGGCAAGGAGGGCGCCATTCTCACACTGGCTGATGGACGCACCATTGTTCTGGACAGTCTGCAACCCGGCGCCATTGCACATGAAGGCAATAACCAGATCATACTGAAAGATGGTCAGCTCGATTACCTGCATGGGCAAAAAACGGGCACCAGCGCTGCTGTGCTCTACAACACCATGCAAACACCGCATGGGCGCCAGTTTCAGCTGACGCTTCCGGATGGTACGCGCGTATGGCTCAATGCACTGAGCTCTATCCGTTTTCCGGTGGCATTTGCCGATACACGCGAAGTGAACATCACAGGCGAAGCCTATCTCGAAGTGGCTAAAGACCCGCGCAAAAAATTTGTGGTGCACAGCAATGGCATTTCCACTGAAGTGCTCGGCACGCATTTCAATGTGAATGCTTATGAAGATGAAGACGCGGTGCGCATTACACTGATCGAAGGGAAAGTGCAGGTACGCAACAATAAAGAAGCTGCAGCACTGAATCCGGGTATGCAGGCTAAAGCGAAGCAGGCAGCGCCTATCGGCATTACACCTGTAAATACCGATCAGGCTATTGCGTGGAAGAATGGTGTTTTCAATCTGCAGGATTGCAGTCTGCACACAGTAATGCGCCAGATCGCAAGATGGTACGATGTAGAGATCGTGTACGAGAAGAATGTTCCTGAACTTACTTTTCAGGGAAAGATGCAACGCAATCTCAGCCTCACCCAGCTGCTGAAAGGTTTGCAGGATCAGGAAGTGAAATTCAGAATAGATGGGAAGAAGCTGATTGTATCACCATAAGCGAATGACTGCCTCAGAAATAAAAAACTGCTCCGGGTAGTGACCGGAACAGTTGGATGCTCTGAGTTGATTCATAAATAAGTCCGGCAAGACTTGCATTTATTGTTTAACCCAAAACTGTTACAAAAGTATGCAATTAACTATTGCGAAATCCCAGGTTACTGCGGGATTCCTTTGTAATCAAACTGCTGCACCCCTGGCCTCCGAAACGCCCGTTGCCAGTGTGTTTACAAGGTCTCCACGCAAGAGCCTCCACCAAACTTTGCGAGTTATGAGACTCACTGCTTTGCTGATGATTTCCCTTTGCCTCCATGTGAGTGCAAAGACCCACTCCCAAACCATCTCCTTTTCGGGGAGAGATGTGTCGCTGGACAAAGTGTTCACTGCCATCGAAAAGCAGACCGGATACTTTGTGGTCTGGAAAACCAATCTGCTAAAACTGAGCAAACCTGTTACCATTCAGGCAGACAACATGCCATTGAATCAGTTTCTGAAACAGGCTTTGCAGGATCAGCCGATCGGATTCACCATCGAGAACCAGACGATCTTCATTCGCATGAATCGTATTCCGGCTATTCCGGCTGTTCCGGCATTTCCGCTCTACACCGCGGAAACAGCATTTGCCAATGGGATGGTCACCGACGATCAGGGCAAACCTCTCGCCGGCGTGAATGTGCAGGTGAAAGGCACTACACGCGGAACCATCACCAATGCAGAAGGACATTACAACCTGCCTGCTTCTCCCGGTGATGTACTCGTTTTCTCCATGATCGGTTTCAAAACCAAAAGCGTAACAGTTGTAAAAGAACTGATGCCGAATGTTTCGCTGTCTAAAATGCCAACCGAGTTCACGGAAGTGATCGTGAGCGGGTTTCAGGACAGGCGCAAATCCATCACCGTAGGCTCCGTAGCTACCGCTACAGCAAAAGACCTGGAGAATGCAGGTATCACCACATTCGATAAAGCCCTCTCCGGAAAGATGCCCGGCGTATACGTTCGCAGTGTATCCGGCAGACCGGGAGAAACCGGTTCAATTATAATCCGGGGAATCAATACACTCACCGGAAACGTAGAACCACTCTATGTTCTGGACGGAATGCCATTGCAGGCCGGTGAAGTATCGGGAGGCATGAATAGTCTCATCACCAACGGCATCGGCAATATTCCTCCTGAAAACATCGAAAGCATCACCATTCTGAAGGATGCGACTGCTGCATCGATCTACGGATCGAGAGCCGCCAACGGCGTAATTGTGATCACCACCAAAAACGGAAAGATCGGCAACGACTACGTGAACTACACCGGCAAGTATGGTGTAACACTTCGTCCGGAACATAATTTCAATTTCATGGATTCGAAAGAGAAAGTGGCTTTCGAGCGTGGCATCCGCAACGATTTCTTTCCATCCTACGAACGTGGCGGACGTGTGAATCAGCTGCTCAATCTCGCCGATAAAGGCGCCATCACTTACGAAGAAGCTGAGCGCCGCATCGCTGAACTCGAAAACACCAATACCAACTGGATCAACGAGCTTTATCGTGTTGCACAAAGCCAGAGCCACAATATCAGTTTCAGCGGCGGCAATACAAAAACCACATACTACGCCGCACTGAACTTTCAGGATGCGCAGGGAAGCCTTATCCAGAACAGGTTTCAGACGGGAGGATTGAACATGAAACTTTCCCGTTTCATTACACAGGACCTGTTGTTCAAAGTGAACCTCTACTCTACCATCAAACGGAATGTTGAAGGACAGCCGGGCATGGACCCATTCAGATATGCTGTATTTGCAAATCCATACGAGAAGCCGTATAATGCAGACGGATCCTATGCTTCGGACAATACATACCGCGCCATTCCCTATACCGTAGGTACTGCTTCTTCACTCATTTATTCCAACTTCAATATGATACGTGAGCTGAAAGAGAACAAGCTCACCAATACGTATGGAAATGTACGTGGACAAATTGCATTGGAATACAGTTTCCTCCGCAACTTCAAGTACACCGGCAATGTGGCTGCGTCTTACACATCCGTGCAGGATAAAGATGAGAGCTATGCAGGCACTTATCGTTCATGGGCCAATAACTGGCTCAACACCAGTGCAACCAACTTCAATATCCTTCCGGAATACAACAGAGGTTTTCTTGGAGAGAGCAGCGGAAGATCGTTCGATTACACTGTTCGCAACACCATCGAATACAATAATACCTTTGCAGGCAAACACTTTGTACAGGGCTTCTTCGCCAATGAATTCGGAGCAGTGAAGAACGATCAGTTCAGGCATTTCAATCCGATCTATCTGCAGAAGTATGCGATCGCCGGATATCCAAACTGGGACCTGGTTCCAGACACGCGCTACATGAATATCAATCTGCAGCGTCTCGGCGGAACATCTACCCGTGAAAACAGAAGCGCCAGCTTTATCGGGTCGGCAGCTTATGCATACGACAACAGGTACGTGCTGAATGCCAACGTGCGTTATGATGGTGTAGACATCATCGGATCGGACAATCAGTTCTCTCCGCTCTGGTCTGCCGGTGTTAAATGGAATGCGCACAACGAAGCTTTCCTCAAAGATTACGAAAGCGTATTAAGCAGACTGGTACTGAGTTTCGGCTATGGATATCGCGGCAGCATCAACCGTTCGGTATTGCCATTTCATACGTACGAAGTTGGTACCAATGTGTACGGAGGAGTGCCTGTAGGAACCAATTTCAAATACGGCAATCCCGTGATCAAATGGGAGCAGAAACGCGAAACCAACCTCGGACTGGAACTCTCGCTTTACAAAGGCAGAGTGAATACGGAGCTTCGCTACTTCGATGAAGAAGTATCCGATCTGCTCGATCAGACAAAAGTGCCACCATCCGTTGGCCGCTCTTCTGCCACTGTGAACGTAGGCAATCTCACCAACAAAGGATATGAGATCAATGTACGTGTGGAAGTGCTTAAGAACAAAGACATGCTCTGGGAAGTAGGCGGAAACTTCACTAAGATCAACAACAATCTCTCCAACGTATTCCGCAAAGAAATGCCGGAAGTGCCTGATACCACAACACTCAACATACAGGATTATCCGGTGAACGGATGGTTCGGCTATAAGTATTCGCACGTTGATCCCGAAACTGGCGACCTGATCGTATATGCACAGAAAGTGAATTCGAAAGTAGAAGGCGGCAGTGTGAAAACCACTCTCGAAGACGCGCAAATAAATCTGAGCAAGATCAGTGAGCTCGATCTGAAAGGCTATCGCCCCTACTATCTCGGCAGATACGATGCCAGCTGGTATGGCGGTTTCAATACACGTTTCACTTACAAAGCCATGGAATTCACTGCCAGCTTCGTTTACGCGGGAGGCAATATGATCCAGAGTTTCAGAGACAGATCTCAGGGCCCCAGCGGATTTACAGACGATATCAATGCAAGCCGCACCAACCGTCTCAAAGAGAATCTCTATCGCTGGCGTCAGGCAGGTGATGTAACAAATATCCCTGCATTCAGGAACAGCGTGTCGAGCTACACGAAATACCTGATCTCTACCGATATCGAAAGTGGCGATTACCTCAAATGCAATGAGATGTCGGTATCCTGGAGAGCACCTAAAACAGTACTGGGAAAGTCGGCCGTGAAAACACTCAAAGCCACACTGGTAGCGAACAATCTCTTTGTGATCAGCAAATACAGCGGCACAGATCCTGAGAGCCGACTGCCATTTGGTTATCCCAATACCAGAAGCTTCGCATTATCATTAACCGTAGGATTCTAAAACTGACTGCAATGAAAAAGAACAAGCTCATCATAGGATTGCTGGCATTGGCTATCGGTGCTGCATCCGGTTGCAAACAATACCTCGATCTTCCACCAAAGAATCAGCGGACGGTAACCACCACCACCGATATGAAATCGCTGATGGCAGGTTATCTCCGGTCCATTGCCGAACTGCGCGTAAGAAATCAGTACGACCGTCTGATGCCGCTGGCTCCGATAGAAGCCACCCTGATGTTTGAAGCATATTCAGACAATATTGATATGGAAACCGCGCTCACGGCCTGTTACCTGAAGCCCAACAATATTCATATGTCGCAGGAGAAGCGCTATGCAGACCTGCTGCTGTGGAATGAAGTGGCTACACCCACTGCCATCTGGACGCAGCATTATGAACTCATCGGATTCTTCAATGCACTGATCGATCAGATGAACGAAGAGATCAAAGATGCCACCAACGAACAGCGCGATCAGCTGCTTGGCGAACTCTACACCAACAGAGCTTACTACTTCTTCAAGCTGCTCCAATACTTTGCGCCCTATCAGAAAGCAGAGCTGGGCATTCCCGTATACCTGCATTCCGGAAAGGCTGTTATTGGAGTAGACATGAGCCGCAGGCCGCATGCAGAAGTATACAAAACCATTCTCGACGATCTCGGCAAAGCAGAGACCATGCTCAACAGAACACAGCCGCTCACCGGATTCAATGTGCTCTACAATCAGCGCTTTTTGCATCACCTGATGGCACAGGTGTATTGGTTCAAGGCAGAATCACCGGCGAAAGAATCCGGCGATTACGAACAGGTGAAGAAACATGCATCCATTGCAATTGATGGAGTAGAAGCAAACATGCCACGCACAGGAGTGGCGATGAAGGAAGCTTATTCCGGACGAAACGCCAACTATCCTGCCGTGAATATGGAAACACTGAGTCAGGGTGCCAACAGCGCTATCTACGGAAGTTGTTTTGCGTATCTCGGCATCAACCCTGCCGACGTTCCATTGAAGGCAGATTTCTGCGCACTCTTTTCTACAGACGATATCCGCAGCCAGATCTACTTCAATCAGGATCCTTCGCGTGCGGGCGGCAAGGTTGGTCCGACAGGAAGGATCATTGCACAGGGATGGCCTGCAGACAACAGCAATGATGGCAATCTGAAACGCGGCAATACCTGCCTGTTCAAACCCGAAGAAGCGTATCTGATGCTCGCAGAAGCACAGTTCCGCACCAGTGCAACAGGCGAAGCGATCAGTACACTCAACAAATTCAAATCGTTCCGCAATGCAGGCACAGCCGATGGATTGAGCGGCAATGCGCTGTTGCAGGAGATCATCAACGAACGCAGAAAAGAATTCTTCGGCGACTCCGACAAACGCTGGATCGACCTGAAACGATTCGGAGGAGTAGATATCAACCGAAAGCTGCGCTTCTTCAATAAGAATTACGATCTCACTGCAAGCAGCAACGATTATCATTATGCATTGCCAATACCGCTGGCAGAATTGCAGCAGAACAAAAACATGATCCCCAACGAAGGATGGATCACTATCGAATACTAACCCAATTGTTCAACATACAGAAACAGCAATTATGCAAAGGATATTATTCAGCGCTGTACTACTCCTACTGCTGATGAGCAGCTGTAAGAAATCAGGGTTCGATTATCAGCTCTACAAACCCACCATCGGAGACATAGACTCCATCTATCTTTCAGCTACCGATAAGATGATGGTAGCTGATGGACAAGCCACCCTGCAATTTATTGTGGAAGGATACAGAAAAGTACATCTCAGCTCCGGCCGCGACTCCATGATGATCATCGACATCAAACAACTGCCCGCAGGTTCGTTGAAGATCATCGAAGAAAAATCAGGGCAACAGGTTGGCCCCACCTACTCTACCAATGTGATGAATACTGATACCGTGAAATTCCATGCTGAGATCGGAAACAAAAGATCAGCGACTAAACCGGTAGCGCTTCGCGCGAAACCAGCCAAACCTGATGTGCTTTATATCGATGTAGTGTTCCATGTGTGGGAGCTCAACACCACCCACCCTACTTACGATCCCAGTTCTTATCAGGCCATCACTTATCCTCAGTTGCAGGAGGCAGTGCGTTACCTGAACGAAATACTCAGCAACAAACTGAGCAGGTCTCCCAATGGCGCGGAAGCCGGTGTGGTATTCAGACTGGCGACAAAGAATCAAAACGGTGCAACGCTCACCCAGCCTGGTTTCGACAGACAGATCTACAGCGATAACATCAAAGTAAATCCATCAGCGACCATATTCAGTCAGAATGATTTTATCACGTTTATCAATAACAACAAAGCAAGCCTCATCTGGAATCCTAAGAACTTCCTGAATGTGCATGTGATGCCATTCGGATCGAACAACTCCATGGGCAATACAGCCCCTACGAAGCAGCTGGCGCCGCAACCAGGACAAACACCGATACCCGGTGTTGCAGGAACAGCAGCAGATGAGAATGATTTTGTAACCGACTATGCAAATGCAACAATCGGTATCGCACGTACCATTTTCTTCCCCGGTTTTGAAAGAAAGATTGAGATCTTCAGTGCCATCGGACCGTTCTATGGACTGTACTCACCTTCTTTCAATGCCACCAGACAGTACAATGATTTCTGTTATGATACCCGAGATTATGATGTGCGCGATCCGCGCAACAGTGGACTGAACACACCTGTGAGAGTAGGTCTCGATAATGAAAAATATTATGCGGATAATATCATGGATGATACGCGGTATCCGACTGCAGGAAACTCGATTACTATCGATCAGATAGCGCGGATGCGTGCAGTGATGACGCGTTGTCCGGGTCGTATGAATGCTAAGAACCAATAAGCATCGAAATTAGTTCTCATGTGACCCGTTATAATGAAGCTGCCCCATTCAGGGGCAGCTTTTTCAATTTCATTATTTCAAGGCGTATTTTGAACATAAGTAGGATGAGCCCAATTCATGTAATCCTCAAAACTCATTCTTTGGCCTGTTGTAGTGAGTGGTCCGGAGTTCTAATTATGCCTTTTGCAGAATGCTCAACTATATTTTTTTGCTGGCGGATATGTTTATTAATCTGATGTTTGCGGGGATTTAAAAGCTGGCGATCTTCTAAAGTGGAGCAATATAATGCTCCATAAAATTCAGTCCAGAGCAGGTTCTCCAACCCCAGTTGATACTATCCACCTATTCTAAAAATTTTCACTTAATAAGCTAACTCAAAATTTGTCTTAGTATTTTTTAAGAAGTGAATCTTGCAGCACTCCAAATCTATCATTTCCTGTATGTTTCAACAAGATAAATCCATTGTTAATCTGTTTGCCACTTTTAATATTATTAACTGTTAAACTATATTCATCGGCCTTTTTCCCATTGACAATCTTAATGTAATCCAATTCTCCATCCTTATTGAAGTCAATAATGCTATGAATGTCACCAAATCTGCTTTCAAACTCCCAAAACTTTACTAATTTATCATTACTCTTTAATTCCACTAAAACAAAGTATGTAATCTGTGTCCCTGAACCTGAGGCGGATTGAGCTTTGCCTGCAAAAACCAGGTATTTTTTTCCTGCAAACTGGAGTCTGCTTATTTCAATTGCTAAGGGATTTATTTTTCTTCTCAAATTAATTGGAATTGTTCCTAGTTCCAGAACATCATTTTTATTATTTGAATATCCTGTATAGGTAATATTTTTCATAATTGAATCTGAAACAAATCTTGCAACATATTTTGTACTATCTGTACCATTTTCTGCATAAACAAACTCCCCCGATATTTTAATAAAACCAAGAGGTCTATTATCTGATAATTTCAAATAAATGTTATCGATATCAATACTATCTGTCGCTACGACTTTTATTGCTGTATTCTTCTCATTACTACTTGTTTCTTGCGAATTACAAGATTGACAAATCCAGCAGATAAGTAATAGAAATATAAAATTGATTATTTTCTTCATAATTCACTTTTAATATCGAGGTGCTCCTGTAGCTCTGATGTAAGCATCTGTTTTTTTCATGAATGTGGTTTGGTAGCATCGGCCGGATAACCACCCGGTACAGCAACCTTTGGATAAGCCGTCTCAGGTATGTTGTAGAATAGTGCAGGTTCTTTAGCGCCTGGTAAGCTGCTTCCATCGTGGCTAAATAGTTGGCGGTATCTTTCTGCTCCGTTAATACCCTCTTACGTTGCCGAGATGATCTTTGAGGAAGTAATAATAGAAGTATCTGGACAAATGATGCTTATCTATAATACAAGGTCTACTTCCTGAAGGAAAATAAACTGTTGGATTAAAAATGAGCGTACTAACAAGAGAAGTTTCAGTTTTCTCTTACTTTTTCAGTTTCAATCTCAAAGATTGAATTCGGAGAATCATTTTTGGGGTATGAATTCAATGTAGTTATTTGCAATACACCCTAAGTTAATTGCTTTCGGTATTCCTCCTTTAAAACTTATACGAACTTTTTTGTCACAGTCCTTTTCAACTAAATTGAATACCATACAATTATGAATTATTGATTCAGGCAGATAATTACGGGTTGGAACTGGATAGTATCCAATTATTTTATTCTTTATATTATAGAGAAGTATTTTGCTTTCGATTGTAGGACTAACTTTCATATTATAAACATAATACGTCTTTATAACATGATACTTGATCTTATTACTTGTGATTATATTACCTAAATAATTTGACACAAGTTTACTATTCTTATCCAATAGAATTGACGAGTCTTTGTTTGTAATTTTTTTGTTTATTAATTCCAAGTTTAGCTTTGTTCTTATTACTTCGAATTGCCTTTGACTCTGTGAAAAACAATTAACAGAAACGCTTAATTGTAAAAGCAGTATTAGTGATTTCATGATTAATAATTTTTAGGATTCGGTTTTTTACTTTCATCTCTCATTGTATTAACCCTATCCTTATAGTTGTCTACGCCCCCTCCATTATAATTTTCAAGGGCAGTATCATACCCTTGCCACTCATATTTTTTTTCTTTAGTTTTTCCACCGTTTGTATACTTTACATCCGTTGCCTTAAACCCCTTTCCAATTAAGTATCTGATTGCAAAATTTATTTCCTGATGAGTTGAGTATTTTTCACCTTTTTTAATTCCGATTGAGGTTTTGTCTGGAGTAAAATCTCCATTCTTATTAACCTGCAATATAGCTCCGGTTGTTCCAGCATGTGACTCCTGCATACTCCACGCTTTGACAGTATTTACAGATAT
The DNA here is from genome assembly GCF_012927185.1 of Pseudoflavitalea sp. G-6-1-2. Lineage (GTDB taxonomy): Bacteria > Bacteroidota > Bacteroidia > Chitinophagales > Chitinophagaceae > Pseudobacter. Next base: position 1,564,613 of record NZ_JABBGB010000003.1, on the reverse strand, counting down.
TTCAGGAACTTTAGCCAATTCTCCCTGAGGAATAATATCTCCTCCTTTATCCCCAACTACCATGTTTCCAGACTTCAATTCCAGATTAGTTAAAAAAGTACTTGCTGCTATTTGGTAATCATTTTGCTGAAATTGTGCTCCTGTCACATCTTCAAAGCCACCTGATTCATTTTCTCTTCTTTGGATTACATTAGGCAAAGGAGCATCGACATACATTGGAGGCTGCATTAATCCTGCAGAAAACACAACAACTGCTCTAAACTCTGTTTCAGATTTTATTCTACTAATTTCTTGTCCTTTTGTGTTGAAGTACACGATATCCTCTGGTGCTCTTCCATCTTTATCAATGAACCTAAATGGATTATTATATCCAAAGTTAAAAGGAGATATCCAACTCATCTCACTTGCTTTAGGATCCACAAGATGCCACCTGCCAATCTGCGCATCATAGATTCTAGCTCCAAAGTCATACCAGTCAAGGCCACTGCCATCACTGAACTCTTTTTCCTGTTTTTCCTTCCCATTGTATTCATACTTATTATCCAGTCTGCCTGCCGCCTTGGAGCTAATCCCCGCCATCGTCAATCCAAACGGATAATAGTGCGTTTCCTCCGTCATTGGCCCTGTGTAATGCCTCACACTCAGGTTATCAAAGAACACATCCCAGTTCTGCGTTTCATTGCTTACATAAATGTACAAAAATCCATTCTTAGGGATGGTTACAGTAGGGGGAGCTAAAGCCGTCAACACATCCGCATTGCCGACCGGCAACGCGCCACTGCCGGTGCTCACGTATTTGAGTTGTTCATCCAACAACATCCAGTTCAGGTAAGCTTTGGGTTTGGAAGGAAGTGTACTGTTGTTGCCGGTTCGGAAACTATTCAATGCTCCTACCAGCGGGCTCGTAGATAGGTTATTAAGTTGTGCAAGAGCACCTTTGGTTTCTCCTGCTGCTCCGGTAATGCCACTTGCCAGTACGCTCAGGATATCATTCAGCGGATCACTGGTAGAACCGGCAGTTCCATTACCCCGGTAAAAGGACTTTACCCCAAGATCGATCTTATCGCCACTCATCACCTTCAGTACCAGTGAAGGCCCTACTTTGCGACCACTGCCATTAACGCGGATCAGCGAGTCATTGGGGTTGGTGGTGGCATCGGCTGGATAACCACCCGGTACAGCAGCCTTCGGATAAGCCGTCTCCGGTATGTTATAGAATAGAGCAGTTTCTTTAGCCCGGTACGCAGCTTCCATTGTGGCTAAATAGTTGGCGGTATCTTTCTGCTCCGTTAATACCATCCTTACGTTGCCGAGGTGGTCTTTCGGGAAGTAATCGTAGAAGTATTTGTAGGCACTACTGCCATTCTGATAGTATTGTTTAGAATAACGCAGCCTGCCTTCTTCGTGGGACAAAAACTGTAAGGTATCATTCTCATACACGGCTCCGCCGAGATACAGGGTTGTTTTAGTGGGCTGCCCTGTTTCTGCAACGGTTTTCTTCAGTTTGTTGCCTGCCGCATCATAGGTATAGGTGATGGTGCCTTTGACAGCCCCCGCAGTGGTTCGTACGGTGATCACCGAAGGCAGGTTCAGGTGATTGAACACAATACCGTTATTACCGGCATCGCCGATATCTTTGTTACGATCACGGATCATGTTGCCGTTGCCATCATACACGTAATCTATCGCAGCAGTGGTTTTGTTGTTGCTCAGGGCGGTCATGTACAAGGACGAACTCCGGAAGTCTCCCAGTTTGGTTTGCGCATCATTACTGCGGTCGATTACGTTCTGCAGTTTGTTGCTGTTGTTGTACGTGTACAGTAGGCTGTCGATGGTGGCGCTGCCACCCAGTTTCCAGCCACGTTGAGACATCGAAAGAACATTCCCATTGGCATCATAGCTCATGTCTTTGGATGTGAAGTCAAGGCCAGCGGTGAGATTGAACGTTGTTCCGGTGTATTGGGTGAAGTTTGCTTTCAGCAGTCTGTTGGCAGCATCATACCCAAAATCGTATTTACGTTTTTCGCCATCACCCCTGCTCTTCCAGACTGTACCAGAAATATTGCCGTTGTACTGTGCTGCTGTGTAGGTTTGATTGCCGATCAGTCCATTGTTGACCTTATCATAACCCAGGTCAAAGCCAAAATAGTTATTTGGGTGAACATCCTTCGCGTAACTCCTGTTGGTGCCTAACAACCAGCCCCGAATGTTATATTCATACCGCAACGAGTCTATGATATTTGCTCCCCCCAATATTTTTTTGCTCAGCTGACCGAGTGCGTCGTATTCGTTGCTGACAATTACTTGTTCAGGCTTGGTTAAAACGATGCCATTGATGGTACTGCTGATTGTTTTCTTTATGTTCAATACACGGCCGAGATCATCATACTCCATTTTGGTTACGATGATATGCGTTTGCGGATTGATTCCGGCCTTTTCCTGCTTTTGCACCACCACCAATGGTTGACCACTCCAACTGTATTGAGTGGTAACTACATCTACACCACCGGTGATATTCTGCGACCGCGTTTGGATCAGTCGGTCTTTATCATCATAAAAATTTACAGTGGCCAGCAACTGACTGCCAGTGCCCAACACCTTCATTTTTCCTCCGGTAACCAGTCCGGTTGTGGAGGTAGTTTTTTGTACCGCCTGAGGGTAAGGCCAGACAGTGTTGGAAGCGGACAGCAAATACACATTAACATCACTGATAGTAAAATCTTTGAGAGCCGCAGGAAGAGTAGCAGCCCAGGTGTAATTATCATAGTAAGTATTTGTTAACTCTTCGTAAGTCTGTCCTGATAAATCCGGATAGCCATTGTAAGGAGGATTATCAGCCTGTGCTTTGTGATAAGCTTTGTCATTGGCATTGTTCCACAATCCGGTAATAACAGGCCGGTTCAGGTTGTCATATTGGGTGTACAGCCATTTTTTTGTACTGTTGCCTCTGTTCAATGAATCCTGCAGCAGTATCATTCGATCGCGCAGATCATATACCATCCACACTTCACCGGCACCTGGTACTTTCTTCACAATCATGCGCCCTCGCTCGTCGTACTCATAACGGAAGCAATACTCGTTCAATATCCCGGCTGTTAAAGTCCATGCGTTTTTCAACAATAGCTCTACTCCGCTGGGTTGAACTACCAGCCTGAGGCGGCTCAGGTTGTCATAAATATAATAAGTGCATAACCACCCGGAATGGCCAGTGGAGGGCGTTGCAGCAATCTGTACTTTCTTTAGAATCACTTTACCTTCACTGTCTTTGTATTCAACGACCTTTTGTTTCTGTTCATCGATGGTTACATTCTTATACAGGGTATTCGCTGCATAGGATGCAGAAGTTGAAACCGTCGCTTCGTCCGTTTTCCAGATTCTTACAGAATCCGCAACAGCATTGATCAGGTATTGCTGACTGATGCTCCGACGGGTATTGGCGTCTGTATTGGTTTCGCTCCCCGCCCAACTGTTGCCGGTTGCATAAGCATCTGTTACCCTGTTGAGCGGAGAAGCTTCATAATTGGTTTTGCTGTAGTAGAAAGTTTCGCCAGGGAATTGTCCTTTATTGAAAACAGAATCCTGCTGAAAGGGATTGAGTTTAAATGCTCCATTATTGATAGCAGTATTGCCACCGGTGTTATTGGCAGCAAAAGGCAGGTATTTATACACTTCTCTGCCATATGAATCATATACTACCGGGTTAACAAGATCAACAGCAGTTGAACCTGATATCAGCGAACCTTGTTTAATAACGGTTTGCAGCGAACGGCCCAATCCATCCACAAATTGCGTTGTCTGCTTTACATCTTTCAAAGGTTTTATTACCAATACCGAAGGATCGTTTTCAGGAGCTGTTGCTGACCATGTACGTATATAATTGATCTTGCCGGCGGTATCATAAGCAGCTGGTGCTTTTTGCTGTGCAGTGGAAGCAAGGCATTGAACCATGAGACACAAGACCAGAACTTTCCCTTTCATATGTTTTACTTTAGCGGACATTCAAGAGGTTTGAAATTGGAAACAACAAATGGCTATTTATCATATACCAGCACAGTTTTCTTTTGTTTATACAATAAATACTTTTCAGGGGGCAGCACTGCGCTGTACAAAGTATCTCTGCTGTTTTCTATCCGCTGCAAAAGAATCCGAAGGGAGTCTGTGCCTTTATACTTGATGAACAAAGGCATTTTCTTATTATGCATCTGCATATTGATATCATAGATCGCTACCCTTTGCTCTTCTGTCAATGCGAGTGAATCTTTCATCTTCTTTGCAATTTTTGCAGCCACTTGTTCTCCCGGAGATTGTGCACAAACTGACAGTGTTAAAAAAACAATACCGATGGTTAATAATATTTTCATACTCAGACTATTTTTGAATTCAACTTGCTTTTTATTCTATAGAGCAAATTTGATATTGCCATTCAGATTGAACTGCTGATACAGATCCATCACCAAATTGGTAGACATAGTAACAATTATACATATGGGTTCTGGGATCATAACCGAATGTTCCAGTATATACTTTCACTCCCTCACTGCACACACCATCTATGCATTTCTGATCCGGCCCGGTGCAATAGTTACAAGGGCAGGCAGCAGGATTCACTCCAACTACTATCCAACGTAATTGATTATAAGTAGAACTGCAGGGATTTACATCAATTTGCTCCTGTTCCTGTTCGCCAGTATTCTTGTTGCCATAAATTCTTCTGCAACGCAGGGGGGTAGCCGTATTCTGCCAGGCAGAAATATCCGCGCAACTACTATTTGCACCTATATCCACCCAACGAACCTGTTGATAAGTTGAACTTTGAGGGTTGACGTCAATATCCTTTCGCTGTTCTATAGCGGTGATATAGGTTGGATTCAGTGAGCATGGTTTGCAACGTTTGACATTGGTGCTATTCCAGATTGCGTTTCCATGGCCTGGGGCCTGAAACTGATAATCAAACACCTTTACTACATTGCTGTCTTTATCACGTATGAGTTTCAGACGACCTATTGCATCGTATTCATAGAAGGTTCTTCTGAGTTTTCCGTCAGTAATATGAGTTAGAAGTCCATCTTTATATCCGTACATCGTATAATAATGTGGGGCTACGTATCTTGGCCCTGCAATCACATCATCCATGATATTTCCATTCGAATTCACAGCCCAGATGAAGGACTGAGTTGTAGAAATATCAAACTGGTATTTTTTCCATCCCGCATATTCCGACACAATTATTGGAGAAATATTGGATGGCAGGTAGCTAAAAGTTGCTGCATCATACTTTTCTAAAGAAGGAGCCGCACCATTGCTCCTGGCTGTGACATATAATGTTCCATCTCTAAATGAATTTTTGCAGCGTACCCTTCCACTGAATGATACTGCTCCCGTAAATGCTTCGGTTGATATCAGAGAACCCTCCAATATCCATTGATCAGCATCTGGAATACGTTGAGTTTCTCCAATACCCTCCGTTACATTGATTATATCCTGATGTTCGAAACTGGTAACAGCTAACAGATCAGATGCCGTACCATTCATGTTTATGCCGGCAATAACACGCAGATCCCTGTAACCTTTGATTATGTTATTAATGAGTCCATCACGGGAATATGTGACAACCGGATTGAAATATTTGTCATATTTAGGCAGTTCTATTTCTTTAACGTACCGATTGTCTTTTTGCCAGGGCCCTGGAGTCCAGAAAGGAAGATCATTGGCAACAGACGGAGAGAGACTTGCCAATGGAACCGGATTGGTTAATGCCAGTGAGTATTTTCGCTCTATCAAAGGCTTCGCATAATCACTATTGGGATTCTTATAGTACTCGTCCAAAAAAGCCGAAGTAATCATTTCCTCCGCAGTACTATTTTCTTTTATTGTATTGATCTTCTCCACAACAGTAGCCGGATAATCATTGCTAAGCCGGCTCATCATAAAAGTGTTGCCTCCGATATCCCAGGAATATTTATTGATCTGCTTCACCACTTTCCCTTCACTATTTGTTTGCGTAATTACGGATGGCCAGTATTGTGAGTACTGAATGGTTTGGGTATTAAGCAGGTAATTATTGGTGGCCTGATCAAATATTTTGGTTACAACTTTAGCAGGCTTATAGAAATAGGTATACTCTTTAAATTGATTGGATAAAATATAGCTCACCGGAATTACCGTGTAAGGTACAGTTCCGCTTGCCTGTGCAGTAGCATCCAGCAAATTCAATGTAAAACGGGGTATATAAGATTTCTGATCAGTGGATCCGTACATCGGAATTGCAGTATATTCAGTTTCAGTACTGCTTAACAACTTATTGGTATTGGAGTAAATTTCTTCACTTTGCAATTTGCCCCGTTCAATAGAACGACTCGAAAACTTATTATATGGCGATTGAAATGTATTGATGCCACCAAGTGGAGGATCATCAGGATGGCCATTGTCATGATTGGTAAACACCATCTTTTTGTATGAGCCATCACCATATTTTTCTATAACCGTTGAATACCCCAGATGAGCATCATCCATAGCAGGGTTCATTGGTTGATTGGAGGTTATATTGATTTTTACATTTTGCGTGCAGGTTGGGTAAGTATACATATTAGTGGTTATCTGGTCCCACTGATAGATATATGAATACTGATTCAGCACACCGCTGGATGGAAGTTGAGCTATCTGAGCTGGTGTAAGTGTTGGCGTATATCCGTCTACATAAAAATATTCTGTAGTCGTGCTTTTATCAGCTGTAGGCTCATAGGCTAAAACGCTCCTTATGCGAAGCCCTCCTGCATTCTTATTTGTGCCTGTTAGCTCCACGCCCTGATCCCGCTGAAGTTTTACGCGTTTGCCGTATGTATTTTGTTCAAAGATAAACTCATTATATCCGCCTGTTGGAAATGTAAGCCGTTTCAATATGCCAGCCCTGGTGTTAGCCAGTACAGCACTTCGCTTTACATCCAGTTGTTCATTGGTATAACCAACCGCAGTACCTGATGGTACTCCATTCCAGAATCCCCAATGGTCATTCTGATTAGCATTGTAATTGGGCAAGGTTAGGGCGCTATCGTAGAGCATGCTGTATTTCTCACCAACAGATATGTTATTCCAGGTAAGCTTCTCGGCACTTTGCAGAAAAAGGCGCTGGCTCCATTTGCTTAACGGATAATAGGAGAACCGCCATTTGTATTGTTGTCCCTGATAGTCTTTTACGCTGATCTCATCTAATTTCTTCCATCGAAAGGCAGCACCTGCATCATGGTTCAAAGCATTCTCTTCATCGGTGTTCGACCAACTGAAATTTGCTTCGAGCAACTCTCCGCTGATCCGTTTCAGGTAAACAGGTGAAGTGATTTTACTGGAGGTGGTATTACTATTCACAGTGTAAGAGGCATCTGCAGCCAAACAGCCCGGATTGTTTTGTTTTATCCCGAAATAAAACTCACTGGTAAAAAGTGTACGGATATTTTCTCCACGCTGATACTCGTAATCGATCACTCTCCCATCAGGAAACCTGATCGACGATAAATACCATGAATTGGCAACCCAGTAATCTTGTTCCGCCTGACGCCCAGTAACAGCCTGACCAGGCGCGCTTGCTTCAGAAATTGAATACTCTACAGCATCCTTCCAGTATTCATCATTTCCGAAAGTGAATGTTGTATTATCTTCAGCTACAAGCATAAATCCTCTCAATGCCTGTGGGTATTTGTTATAGGCCTTCCAGGGAGAATACTCCATCATCCAGTGATTGCAGGTTGCTCCGGCATTGGGTCCACTGATTGGCTTCCATAATTCGTCCGGAATATCCTGAAAAGTGAGGCGTGATACCTTAAAATGCTTATCAGAAACAACAGTAATATTAAATGGATCGGTAAAATAAAACTTACCGGAATACCCCATTACGTTAAAGCTATATTCATCGGATTGCAGGTCTTTTGTTCCATAGTACATTTCCGTGGTTGAGCCTTTGTAGATTCGTTGTACAGCATAACAACTGGGTCCCCAGTATTCCGCTCTATAAGGCAATGGATTGGGGTATTTGGCCCAACTGGGTGTACCGCCCGAATTGGTATTTACGAAATAAGAAGTTGCATCCAACAAATTTTGAAGTGAATATTCAGTACTTTGATAATCCCTTATGAAGCCGAGTTTGAATGTTTGGGATGCATCGTTGCTGATCTGTGGATTACAATCACAAATATTTTCCAGGGTATACTGAAAATCATCTGGCAATCCGTTCACTTGCCGGGTGATCACTCCACCTGCAGTGAGATTCCATCCGGTTCCAACCCAGCTGGCATGCATATCGGGTCTGAAGCCAGCTGCATTATAGGTTAATGAAGTACCAACATCCTGATCTTTATAATTGAGATTATGCAATGGAATTGCGATCGATGGCATTCCTGTAAAACCAGAAATCGGCACTTTTCCGTATTGAACAAATGACCAGGCATTGGGAGAAGGAATCGTTTGAAGAGGTTGAGGAATCTGTGCATGCAAATGAAAAGTAACAAATATAGCAACATACAAAAGAGCAAAATGCATCTTCATTTTGTTTGTTTTAGTTGTAGAAAATCGAAAAAGGGAAGAGTTCAAGAAAGGAAGTATACAATTGCGATCGGGCTACAATTGATGCAGGTATCAAGTTACAGAAGTGTGAAAATTTCACAGCGATAAGATTAGGTTTAGCGGTACAATCTATACCACACCTAAAATAGGCCTTTTTTTACTAATACGATATTATTGACAGGATGCTTTACAAAAACACCCAATTACCCCAGGCAGGTCTTTTACAAAGAGTAAGATCTACACAAAAAAATTTCCCTCTTTGAAACTAATACCGTTAAGGAAAACCCAAACATCCCCTATCGAAAATTGATTTATTATCTGCATTTCTTTTCTCCACATATTTGCCATCGTATACAGTTTGCAACATTTTTAACAGAACTGGTAAAAATTACCTATTCCAGTTATATAAGACCTTCTATTCTGCTCAATCCAATATTCTTTTCTGAACGGCGTAGGTGTTTTTTCATCAAACACGTCATATTTTCCGCAAAGCAAATCCCCTTTCTGATTAAGCAGCAGGCTTCTGATAGCAGTAGCATCGATAGCAATCCTTTCCTCACTAAATTCTGCTAGTCATGAATTCATTAGTACAAACCACAGAACAGTTACTTACTGAATTACAAGCGCATTTAGCGAATGTAAAAAGCACACACCCTACCCCACTTCTTCAATCAAAAGCAGCTATTCCTATTTGCGTAGAGCATGTGCGGCAATTGCGAAAGCAGCTGAAAACATTTCGCAATATTCCCAGAGAACAGGAAATCCATTTCTTCAAGTATGTAAAACCGAAATTTGTAGGCGACTATTTTTTCTATGTAATGCAGTATCGTCTGCATTATGCGTGGCCAATGGGTGATATAAAAACGCAGCAACTTTATCTGGAAGAAGAACTGAATAAGATCAGGAGATTCTTTGAAAAGAATCATCAGTTCTATTGCTACTACCGAACTGGCAGCACTTACCTTGACAATCTTTACTTCCTTCGTGGGCAGCAGGATGTAGAGCCCACTGCCGATCACCTGCTTTGCGGCACTGATCCCAGCTTTTACACACCCAGAGATTTACTGTTGGCCAAATTGCTGGCTAATGATCAGTTTCAGGAGTACCTGCTGGGTCAGCTGCAATCGCTTCTTTCTCCTCCGGTGCCTCTTAATAAAAAAACGGAAGCACCTGTATTGATATGGAGTGAAAGCCAGTATGCATTTGTAGAACTGGTGTATGGCCTTCATCTCAGCCGGGCTTTCAATGGCGGCAATTGTGATATTAAAACCATCGTTGCTGTTCTCAGCAAAACCTTTGGTATCGAACTTAAGAACTTCTATGATCACTTCCGCTACATCAAAATGCGGAAGCTTGAGCCAACAAAATTCACCGATAAAATGAAAGCAAGTTTACTTCAGAAATATGCAGAACAATCAGATCTGCCGGATAAAATGTAAAGAGTAAGTTAAAGGATACAAAAATCTTTCACGAGTCGTGACCGACTGTGGAAACCGATCGTTGTGAGCAACGCAGTTTTGTGCTCACAACGATTTTTTTATGCGCACTACGCAAACACATCAACAAATTATTCTGCAGGCAGCCTTGCTGAGCATGTTTTCAGCCATTATTCAGCCATTCTTCAGCGCTTTTTCTGCTGTTTTCAAGGAGTTTTCAGCCAGTACGGTGCCATTACGCAGCCTCGCCTTATCGTTTCTACGCATTCCAGGAATCATCATAGTTGAACCGGTCAACCATTTATTCATTTCAAAATTACTTTTTATGGCAAAGAATCAACAAGTCAGCCCAAAGAAGCTGACAAAAGAAAGAGTTATGTCTGACAGTCAATTTGATCGTACCCGCGAAAACATGCAGGAGTTCGACAATGCTGCTCAGACCTGTACCCAGCTTCGCGATGCTCTCAAAGAATTGATAAAGAATGCCAGTGCCGGCAAAACGCTGCCGGGGCGCTTATTGAAGCAGGTGATGGAAGTGCTCAAAAGCGATCCGGTAAGCGACCGTGGTGAACGTCAGGTTGCTAAAGGAGACCTGAGCCTTCTGAAAGGTTTCGAGTTCAATACCATGTCGAGACTTGAAAACATTTTCTTTCCGGTGTATTCGGTAACCGCTGACAGAGCCAGCGGGAAGCTCACGCTAAAGGTATTGCCTTTCATCCCTGTAAAAAAGGTAACTGCCACTAAAGCGGCTACGCACGTAAGAATAGTAACGGCAGTGGTTGAGCTGGATCTTGTCAACAACAGTAAGGTTGTAACTGAAGCCCAGTCTGATTACATCCTTCTGGGAAAAACGGAAATCACCATTCCGGATATCGAGAATCAGTTTACCCCCAATACCAAACAGGCATTGCTGATGGTGCTGTGCATTGAGTTCTATCAGGATGTAAATGGGAAAAAGTATATCCTGAAAGATGAAAAACACAATCCGCTGAATGTGATACACGCGGAAAGTGCCGTAGCATAACCCATACAGATTCATCGGTTATAGGCTCTGGTTAGTAGCATCTCAATATTCTTTCACTTAAATAATTTATACAATGTGGGAGAAGATCAACAAAGTCTCGGTGCAGGTGATCATCGCTATGATCTGCATCGTTACCCTCAACGCCATTGGCTTTCTCCTTTTCTTTAAAGGATTGCCGGAGCAGAATAAGGAAATAGCCACTTATTACATTGGTCAGCTGCAAGGCGCCATTGTAGCCGGGATATTCGGGTGGCTGTACAGACAAAATTCTAAAACAAAAAATTGATCATCATGAAAACGATCCTCAACTCTTCAGTACTGATGCTGCTTTTGCTCAGTTGCAGAACTGTTCAGAAAGCAACAGAAGATCAGTTTACTGAATCACAAAGTACAGTGGCTGCTACCAGCAGCGCTGCCAAAAAGCAGTCGGTCAAATCTTCACAGGTGAAATACTCCAACCTGTCAAAGTTAACCCGATCGGATAACGGCATAGAAAGGCAGATTGAAGAGCAGGTGCTCGAATACAGCATTCCACGCAGGGATAGTCTGCTGCCCGACGCTGCTTCTTCAACCAAAGTGGTACGTACTACCAGAAAAATCAGGGAGCGGGGAAACAGAAAAGATCTCTCCGTTCAACAGTCTTCTCATCAGGATAGCCTGCATCGGCTCAACGTGCAGGAGACCGAACGTAAATACCGGTTAGCTGCTATTGAACAACGCAGACAGCAACAACATCGGCGAATGATCCGTAGAACAGGCGTCCCCTGGTATGTATGGGCAGGTAGTGCAGTTACTGTAACATTCAGTTTCTGGTTCGGAAATAAAATCAGACATAACAGAGCTGCCATAAGGCAGTGGCAAAACATTGAGCCATGAATACGCCACTGATTTCAGCAATTGCATTGAAGCATATTTGCTGGAAGAGCAACTGCCCTGATGCCGGTGAAATATCAGAATTGATTAACAAGGTTTGTCCATTGTATGGCATCAGTACTCTGATACTGCACGAATTTCTTGCCAATGTTTTGCATGAATCAAACGAGTTCAGGCAGTACGAAGAAGACCTGCATTACTCCGCTCAAAGACTGATGCAGGTATGGCCGCTCCGATTCAAAACAATACAGGAAGCGCTGCCATTCGCTCATAACCCTCAAAAGCTTGCATGCAAAGTTTACAACGGCAGAATGGGCAATACAGAACCATTGGATGGCTGGGAGTACAGAGGATCAGGCCCTATTCAAATGACAGGCAAAAGCAACTTTACTCTTTTTGCAAGCTGGATGGACAGGAAGTTTAATATCAGCAAACCGGTACATCAATGGGCCAGATCGATCAGAACGGATACAGAAACAGGCATGCACGCCGCCTGCTGGATTTTCTCCATATCGAAAGGACTGAACGACGAAGCTTTACGTGATGAAATGAAACGCATCATTGAAAAGATCAATGGCGGATGGAATGGGCTTCAGGACAGACTTAAATATTATGAACTCTGCAAACGATATCTGGCATAACCAGCAAAAGCACATTTTTCCAAATGTGCTTTTGCTTTAACAATTTCTTTCGATCTACCGACCAAACGGCTTAATAAAACTACCAAACAGATTCTCACCAAACACAGCCCCTACCTACACTTCCTTTTACAAGAAACTTAACAGCGCCTGATATGCGAAGAATACTCCACCAGTATATCTTCACTTCCACAATCATTGACTATGAACCGTATCTACACCCTATGCTTTGCAAGCCTTATGCTCACTGCACTTTCCTGTAATAAATCCGGAGTTGACAACAGACCAGATACCCGCCCTGCTCCGGAAGAAGAAGAAGTGTTTCCCAAAATCGAGATTACAGTCTCCGGGCCTACCGGCAAAATCAATAAACCTGTAAAACAGGGAAATGGCGATTACAATTTTCTTGGTTATGGTTACGACATAACCGGGAAATATGCAGATACTGCTTCAGTACGAACAATGGCATTCGATGTGGCTGCTCTTGCAAAAGCATTTCCGGACAGAGTTGTGAATATGTTCAATTCAGCTGGAGGAACCGGCGAGGCCATTGCCGGGATGAATGCAGCAGACCTTGCCGCACAGATATCTGACAGACTGAACACCACTGTGAATTCAAAATCTTTCAGAAAATCGGTCACGGCTTTTTTCCCCGATCAGTCTGCCTTATCCACCAAATATGTTTACGGAGATTTTGTACAGCTTTTTCAGTTCAGGGTATTGCGGTTTTCATGGGATCCCAGGAACATGGATAACTACCTCAGCACCGAATTCAAAAATGATATTCAATTGCTAAGCAGCGCAGATCTGGTGAAGAAATATGGAACACATATTCTCAATGGCATCAGCCTTGGAGCGAAAGTGCATGGTGTGTATCAGGCAATATCCGATGCTAAAAACCGGAAGCGATCTGCGGAAGCCGGTGCAGAAGTGGCATTCAGATCTGTACTCGGATACACATGGGGCTTCGGACCGGTTGTACTTGCTTCCGAATACAAATCATTATCCGCAGCGAAACTTGTATATGAAGTGGTGGGCGGAGATCTTTCTGCCATCAAAGAGAATAAAACAAACCCTGTAAGTGTAAACATCACCGACTGGCTGAAAACAGTTAAGCGGGAGGAGGCCATGTTTGTAGATATCAACAGAAACGGACTGATACCTATCTACGAACTCATTTCCGACGAAAACAAAAAGCTCAGCATTAAAGCCTATGTTGAGCAATACATAAAGGAGCAGGAAGTTAAACTGATCGATTAAACATCCATAAAACAAAAAACGTTGTGAGGGCATGCCAGCATCCGCTCACAACGTTTTTTTATTTGGATAAGCTGTGTTTATTTCACTCTCACATATCTCTCGATAATGAATCTGTCCACTCCCAGATCCTCCAGTTTCTCAACGCCGGACTGAACAAGCGTATCGCCCTTGATGCTCACTGTAAAATGGAATGATCTTCCTTCCCATGGCCTGTAGCTGCAATACTCCAGATTCTCCGTGTATTGGTTTCCTTTTAAAGTATAAGTGCCACCGCCGCCATCATAAATGGCTGTGTCCTTTCCTTTGGACAGGTCGTGGCGGAGAAAAGCAAAATGCGTGTCGTTGATGATCTTGAGCATCTTCTGCCCTTTTGTGTAGTCAGTTACTACGGTATCTTTCTTATTGATGGTGGTTCCGCTGATCAGCCTCCATGTACCCTTGAGCGGAAGATTGCCGGGATTGCTGAAAGAGAACAGCATGGCGCTTGCCGATAGAACTGCAATAGTGAAACGTTTCATGTGATGTATTGGTTTGTATTGAAAAGAGACTTCAAATATAACATCTGTCCGGTGCATCTGATACACCCCTTTTTTCTGAAACTGAGTCTTTTTTTGATGGAGGGTTTTGCTCAATTTTGATTTGAATAAAACTCACTGCCATGATCCCAGCCGCTGATCTCTGGTTGTTCGTCCTCGCCTGCCTTGTACTGGTACTCACTCCCGGGCCAAACATGATCTACCTTATTTCGAGGTCTATCACGCAGGGAAAGAAGGCGGGCATGATCTCACTTTCCGGTGTGATCCTCGGATTTATCTTTCACATTCTGATGGTGTCCTTTGGGCTCACCGCCATTTTCATGGCTATACCCTATGCGTATTTCACGCTGAAGATGATGGGCGTAGCCTACCTGCTCTATCTGGCCTATCAGGCAGTGAAGCCATCAGGGAAAAATTTCTTTGAAGCAAGAACCGATCTGCAACACGATAAACCCTGGAAGCTGTTCACCATGGGCCTGCTCACCAATGTGCTGAATCCGAAAGCTGCGATGTTCTATTTGTCGTTCTTTCCGCAGTTCATCAAACCCGCACAGGGTTCTGTACTGGCTCAGGCGCTGGAACTGGGCGCCATTCAGATGTGTGTGAGTTTTACTGTGAATGCACTGATTATTTTTTCAGCCGCTAAGATGGCAGGTTTCTTCAAAAGAAAACCAGGCTGGGTGAGAGTGCAGAAATGGTTTATGGCCAGCGTGCTTACCGGCATGGCCGTGAAAATGGCATTTACAAAAGCGAAGTAGTTGTACAAATAAAAAATGCCGGAAATCAATCCCGGCATCTGATAATATTATTGAAGGACTGCTTAGAAGTAAATGTCTACATAATCTACCAGATTATTACCCTGACAGTTTTCCATTTCCTGCAATCTCCAGTATTTCCGCTGGTCTTTTGCATGGAAAGTATAATTGCCTTCTTTTCTGCAGATCTGCGATTCGTAGTGATCCTTCACATATGTTTCGATAGTACCTGTAAACTTCAGTCTGCGTGGAGTTACCATCGTGAGTACTCCGTTGATGTATGCGTAATCGTCGCTGGTGTCAGAAAGATGGCGGCCTTCGATCTGATAAGTACTGTCTGTAAGTTTCTTGATAGTGGCTTTACCGAAAGTATCGCCCCAGCCGATCCACTGCAATGAGAATTTATGCTCTCCCTCACGGATGGTCTTTGGAGCAGGCGCTTCTTTTTCCTGTGCAGTGGCAGTGGCTGTACCTGCCAGCATTAGCACACATGATCCCAGTATCCAGTTTCTGATTTGCTTCATTGGGTTTGTATTTATTCTGCGGTAAATATAAGGAAGTACCTGCAAAATCAGCTGAACAACAAAAGTGCCACAATAGCGCCTGTGATTGTATTGCAGGCATTGACCATATCGTTTCCGATGAGTCCTTTTCTTTCGAGTGATGCGCCGAGCAGAGAATCTACCAGGTTTCCGGTAATGCCGGCTACCAGTATCACTATACAATTTATATCGAACCCCATCATCAATGCGTAGAAAAATGCAATGATGGCCGCAGCTATAGCGCCTGCGACAGTACCTTCTATGCTGATCACTCCATCCGGACCAGCTACTTCTTTTTTAAGTGTGAGGATATTGTAAAACCTTTTTCCGTACACAATACCCAGCTCAGATGAAACAGTATCTGCACTGGCAGCTGCGAGACTGCCTGCCAGCATCGCCGTGAGTAAAGGCAGTTGTGCAGGAAACAGGATGGCCAGCAATGCGCATACTCCTGCCGCGCCTCCATTGGCCAGCACCTGCTGTGCATTCCGTTGCTGACTGTGCGGAGCCCCTGCCCTGATCTGCTGTTTTGCTGAACGCTTGTGAGCAGTAGCCCATACGCCCATCGCAAAAAACGACAGCAACAGCAGCACTCCTGCAAAGCCTGTTCCGGCTAACACCAGCAGCCCAAGCAGCATGGCAACGATGCCTCCTGACAGTGTGAGTTTTTTCTTCTGAACACTCACCAGCAGAATCACCAGCAGCGTGGCCAGAACAGCCAGCAGCAAAGGACTTATGCGGATATCAGGATGCAACATAGGTTGGCAAAGTAACAATGAATACCTGAACTAAGAAAACAACGGATTATTCAGGCGACAATGATTTCTTCTCCAGCAGATTTCCCGGTGTATGCCCCGTTACCTTTCTGAATGTTTTGAAGAAGGCCGATCTGGAACTGAACCCTGATTGTATGCCGATTGCTTCGAGTGTGAGCTCATCAGCCATTCCGTTTTCAATCATGGTTACCGCATGTTGCACACGCCATGCATTCCGGTAATCGTTGAACGTTTGCTGTTTCACTTCTCTGAAGTAATAGCCAAGATGATGCGCGGGCACACTGATCTGCTGCGCCAGTTTCAGCAAATTAAAACCTGGAGTGAGCCATGGCTTTTGCTGCTCCATATGTTCCTGTATTCTGATGCCGAGCGTGGCGAGGTATTCTTCTTCGAGCTGTATGCCTGATGATTTGCTGTCAGCCTCCTCAGGTTCTTCTTCCACTTCTTCCTGCATGGTTTCTACCGGAGCAATCATCGTTTGCAATACGGTTGCTGCGGGCATAGTTTGAACAACTGCTACTTCCAACTCAATGTGCGCAGGTGTTAGTTCATGATCTTCGTCCCGGTATGGTAAAGTGATATGATTACTGAGAATGGGCAATCCGTATAAGATCTGAGGAAACAGAAATGGGGTGATCAGCAATCCAACCAGTGACGTTCCCACAATAAATTCCATATCATTAAAATTGAGGAATTGCAAAACCGGATTTACCGGCCAGCGGATCAGTATCAACGATGCGAAACTAAAAAACAGC
The DNA here is from genome assembly GCF_012927185.1 of Pseudoflavitalea sp. G-6-1-2. GTDB lineage: Bacteria > Bacteroidota > Bacteroidia > Chitinophagales > Chitinophagaceae > Pseudobacter. The sequence continues at coordinate 1,547,465 of NZ_JABBGB010000003.1, read as the reverse complement.
ATTACCTGAAATCCGAAAAATACTTTCAACCATCGCATCATTATCAGTTGTTGCGGAGTGGATGTATTGCCGGATCTGGCCCGCTGCTTTTTCCTGTATCTCACAAACATCACAATACACGCCACTGTATAACCCAGTGCCAGCAAGGGTCTGCTGAGATAAACCGGACGCGTACTGCCGATCAGCTGTGAGAAATAATTCACTTTATGATGCGCCATAAAACCCAGGTTGCCGGCAATTGTTTCACCGATCTCCATTTTGTAACTCCATGGTTTTACGACGTATGCCATCGCTGCTGCAAAGTGAAGGATGGCCGGCAGAAAATGCCATGCATCTCTCCAACGCAGCCTGCTGTTATCTGTAAGAATGCTTCGAACATAGAAGTAGCCCATGGCCCCGGTGAGATAGAAAACACTGGTGGTATTCACATACAGCACGGCAATCCAGAACGGATCCCTTGCATAAATGAATATGTAATGATGGAACGAATAAAAGCTCACCAGCAAAAAGAATATGCCGAGATAGATGCTGCTCCGAAATTCCCTTGCATTGAAATACAATAACAGCAAGGATAACAGGGCACCGGAAAGGGACAGATAAAGCAACATGGGTTCAGGTTAGGAAGCCGCAAAGATAGGCTCCTGCCCTTTCAGATGGCATTGCGATAAGTCAATGTTTCATGAATGATTATGCGAAATGTTATTTCACCGGCGGGAGTTTTGCTCCTCTGGTGAGATCCCATTCTCCATTGTAAGTTTTGCCCGATTGAGCCGTAACCCAGATATAGCCCAGTTCCTGCTTAGGATTTTTAATGAGCGGGAGAATCGATTGCCCCCAGTCTTTCACCGGATCAGTAAGTTTCCACCAGCCCAGATCCGCACTGCCATTCATGCCATCTTCATCGGCAGGATAACCCAACTGAAAGGCAACAGCAGTGGGTGAAAAACGATTGGCCCATGCAGCAAAACCTTTGTTCAGTTCTTCGATATTCCCTTCAGATGCATCGCTGATGAAAATGAGATCGCCCCTTCCACGATAGGTTGGCGGCATATGGTCTGGATTGTAATGACGCAATGCAAGGCGGTATGATCTTTTATGCGATTTGATTTTCGCATCCCATACAGCCACTGCAGAATCTGTAGCCTTTCCGAAATACTCAAGCTCAATACTCATGCCCACTACGCAGCGATGATGTTTGAATTTGCCGAGCCATGTATCGATGGTGGCAGTGATATCGGTTGCAACGATGTTCTTTTTTGCGTTTGCTTTGAAGGGGAATATTTCTAGATAGATCTGCACACCGAGTTTATCCATATAATGCAGATACGCTTCGTGTGTAATGTCCGGTATGCCTGCATAAGCGGGTGTTGCTTTACTGAGATCGCCCACGGCCCATGTGGCCCATGCACGTGCGCCGGGAAACTTGTTCTTTACATTGAAGATCACATTTGCCATGCCTTCTTTTGGCAGGGTGATGAACTGGCCGATCTTCGTATCTAGTTTGGTGATGCCATCACCGGCGCTTTTGCGACATGGCTGCCAGGCTCCTGCCCATTTGAAAGCTGCCGGTTTGCCGGGATCTGTATGGGTGTTTTGATTGCGTGGACTGCCTGTGAAGGCACAGACAATGATCAGCAGAACAAACAGATATAGCTTACTCATAGGTTGACAAGGTTGGGGAGGCAGTAAATTACAACATTGTGCGGTAATCCGCTGCGGACTTACTCCTTTATATTGCCATATCATTGAGGCTGATTGCCGGTTTCAGCGTGTTGCATGCATTTGAAAATACATAATATGAGCTGTGCGCGCAGATTCCGGCAGATGAATGGTTAAACACAAAGCCCGCTGTTACAGCAGGCTTTGTTGGGTATGAATAAGTTTATCCGGAATATCTTCTTACTATTTCTTTTTAGAAACCAGTTTATAGAATTTTACACCGTTATCAAAATCTGCTTTATATGCCCCACCGGTTACACCTCCGATCGAATAATAAACGCTACCATTTCTGTCAACACCAATCAGGCAGAGTTTTTGAATTACGTCGAAATTAACCAGGCTGGCTTTACCTGTTGCCTGAATGGGAATATCCCGGTTTTCGTTTTCAATACCTGCGAAACAATAGGCAGTCATATTCTTGAAATCGTAAGAATAAATACTGGTTTGTCTTCCTATTAGCATATCCCCATTAGGCATTACAAGAAACTTGCGCCAGTATGGATAATCTGTACTCATAAATGAGAATGAATTGTTGGAAGGTAGTTTTGTAGCAGGATTATCGTCATATGAAACAAAAGTAAAATTGGGTTGATTGTTTCTGATTCTTGCAGTAAAATCCTTTTCTGCTACACTGTATTGATTGAGGTCGAAATCAAAACCACCTGCAGGCTCCAGTGATCCATATATCCATTGGCCATCTCTGCTCAATGTAAAATTCGGTCCGGCAGTGCTTTTCAATACAGGCAACGAAATAGTATATGGTGTGAACAGATCGATAGACCTGTTGCGATAGCACATTACACCCTGAACATTTCCATCCGGCGTAAGTTTGGAAACAACAAATACGCCTCCCTGTTCAAGAAAATCCCCTTTGACAATTTTTGCATAGAAAGTCTCAATGGTGTTATAAGATCCAAAAAGATCCGGATAACGCGGCATGTAAGCATTGGTGAACCAGATGTTTCCTTTTACATCGGTTTGCAGGCAGACAGCCGCGATCTTCAGGTTTGCCGCAGGTCCGCTGAATGGCCCCGGCGCTTCCTCATAAGTTCCTATCCCCTTGTACGTTTCAGTCCGGTTAAGGGTTTTGAAAGAGTTGGCAGCAATATCCAGCTGGCAAAGACGGGAAATATACAACGAGTCTGCACCGGGGACTGCTTCATTTACAAGTGAGGAGAATGTAAGTGTTTTGCCATCAGTAGAGATCACACTGCTGATGATATAGTCTACAGAAAAAACCGAGTTGTTCTGATCTGTGATCACCTGCCCTTTTTTTATCACAGGCGTTACCTGCGCTCCAACTTTGAAAACACCAAATGGATTATCGAACCAAATTTCTCCTTCATCTGTAACACTGCTGTTATTGGTGAAACCAATATTTTGCGGCTTGTAATCTTCAACGTTTTCTGGCAACCAGGTAGCCATCAATTCAGCCACCAGATCAGGATCAGTTTTTTTCCCTCCCTGATAAAGTGCATTAATAGTAAGTGGAGCACCATAAATTGAACGGCTCTTCGCTCTTACCATCAGTAGGATATCGGTACCTGTTCCCATTTCTTTGGTAATCACAAACCGAACTGCATCAAGCGAATCCCCTACTCCGGAACGCTCATTGGCCGAATGAATAAAAACCTTTTTCCGGTCGATGATTACAGCTTTGGCATCACCTACCTGTATGTATGTTTCCGGATCTTCCGGGAAGAGTTTTCCTACCAGCATCGCTGTATCTCCTGTAAGATATTTTGTACGATAGTCGTACTGAAGCATGTTGTATGTGCCGGCCATCTGCGCCGTTTTTGACAGAAATGGCTGGGATTCGATATAATCAGCATGCGCGTCTACCTTACTGCACCCGTGCATTACGATGGTTGCCAATGGCAGGATGCAAGCCAGCAGCCTTGCTGCAATTGTATATTGTTTCATATATGCTGACACTATTTGTTTGATCAATAATTGGTGAAGAATTTTATCCGCGGATTGGCATTTACCGTTACCCACTGATCGAGGTAAGGCGCTTTGTACAGCTGATCCTGCGCATACCCGGTGATCAGCACTGTATATCCATGGCCGGTTCCGGTGATCAATGTATTTCTCGCAATAATATTTTCAGGATCATCCGCCCGATACACTTTTATCTTGAACGTGTCTGCAGCTGCACTGTTGATATGCACCAGCGAAGAATATTCTCCGTATTTCATCATTGCAGGAAATGAATTTACCTTCATATCGTTGATCGTAAATGTCAGGTCGGCATCGGGACACATATTCACAATCCGCAGTCCTACTTTTCCGGGTTGGGATACCAGCGTATCTTTCAATACCAGTGCATTGTAGCTGCCTAGTGCATCGGAAAAATAAACAGTGGCAGGTGAGTTAGTGGCTGTAGTTACTTTCCTGGTGAGGATAGGATGATGCGCTGTATCCATCAGTGTAATCTCATGTTCACCAACCGTGTATGGCGCGTATCTCATCCAGGGCACATCCAGTTTGTGATTGGCTAAATCGGTAGGGAACTGCAACTGGTATTCCTGGTTAAAAAAAGGAAATACATTTAGTACTGTCCGTATTTTTCTGCCATAAGTAGTGTCTTTGCTGTCTACCAGCACAAAGCTGGTAAAGGCTATATTACTACTGCTTCTGATCTGCCTGATGAGGTCTTCAGATGCATTCACGTAGCTAAGTTCACCTCCCGGAGATTGCGGTTCATCCGGAAGTGGCGACACATCCTTTTTGCAGGCTGCAACTGCGAATACTGCAGCACATATGAAGAGGGATCTTTTTATCAGTATCATAATATTTATTTTCAGTTGGGAATATCAGAATGCATAGGTGAACTGCAGCAGAAAATACAGTCCGGGTTTGAATTTGCTGTAGTAATTATCACCTCCATAGTAAACCTCTTTGGTTGTCGGATTTGTTATCGGATATTCCTTATCATATCGTTGATCGTAATTATGGTCTTCGATGATCTGGCTGCTCTGATCGAGTATGTTCTGCACGGTGAACTTAGCTTGCAGCGACTTTACCAGTCGCTGAGTGATAGCCACATCGAGCAGGTGCATTGGCAATTGAACGAGGTCTGGTCTGCTGAGTTGTTGTTCCCTGGGATCCTGAATAGTGCTTTTGGGATTGTATGGCGCTTTGGCATAGATGCGTGGGCCATTCACATTATAGATAACACCAACTTTGGTACCCCAGCCGATATTCTCATAGAACAATCCGCCGTTGAGTACGTAGGGCGACTGCCCCTGCAATGGTCTTCCCGGAAGGGTATCTCTCCTGAATCCGTTCTTTATGATCTGCGTTGTTTTGCTTTCAACCCATGCTCCATTGAGAACAAGCGTAATATTTTTCAGATAGCGTTTGCTGATGAATCCGAGATTTTTTCTGATCTCCGCTTCTACACCATACACTTCGGCTCTGAAAGTGTTGCCGTAAGTGATATTGGTAAAATTGGCCAAATCGGGACTGGTCTGCTCTCTGCGGAATCTTTCGATGGGATCTTTAATGCGCTTGTAAAACACACCGGCAGTGAGCATTTCGTTCTGCTGTAAACTTTTCGGATACCATTCGGCACGGAAATCGTAGTTATCCAGAGTTGAAGTAACAACAGAAGGATCACCATTTATTCTTTCATTATTGGAAAAATCGAAATCATTGAAGCTGGAGATCTCTCTGAACTCCGGTCTGTTCACAGTACGGCCATACCCTGCTCTTGCAACAATTGTACTGAATGGCCGGTAACTGATATTCAGTGAAGGCAACCAGGATGTGAGTGGATGGTTGGCGTATGAAAGCTTCAGGCGATCATCCTGCTGCACGCCGCTGGCTGCTTTCTGACGATCATATTCCACACGCAGCCCCGCATTCACCGTGAATTGCTCATTGGTGGTTTTCCATTCTCCCATCAGATAAGCCGAATTGTTCTGCTCACTGGCTTTATAGCTGTCGCTGGGAGAAGTTTCGTCGTATATTTTCAGGCCGGAATTGTTTTCAGGGAAATAATATTCCGACCACAGATTGTTCAGTTGGTTTGGCGTGAACCATGTTTTTCTTCTGTCAGACAAACCGTATCCATCATTGTAAGCGGGTTCATTGGCTGCACCATTTGCACCACCGTGATCACCAGGCATCAATCCTCCCCGGTTTATACGAAAGAATCTTCTGTTCACTTCGCGGAGTTTGTACATCTGATAAGTTCCTGCCTTTACCATCCACTGTTTGGTGAGATGCATGGTGTAATCGATGGACGCATTGTACACTTGTTCTCTGTTGGTGGTAAAGAGCCTCGATATCATGCCATAGAACTGGTTTTCCATCAGGCCGGTATTGGATCCCACTGAATAATAAGGCCCGAAATTATAGCTCTGAAAATGCAGTATCCGTTGATCGGGAACTTTTTGCTGATTGAAAGTATAACCCAGGTTCCATTCAAATTCCGATGATTTGTTCTTTCTGAACTGATGTGCTCCGCCTAAGTTCACAGAATACAAAGTTCTTTGCTGAAAGCTCAGCATATAGTCTTTTGTTCTTTTGTACTGCCCTGAACTGTCTAAACGATGAACGGCATTGGGGCTTGCATCTACAATAGAAGTAAGAACTCTGCCATCATTAACGAAGAAGTTGCGAAGCATAAGGCGGTTGTACTCATTCCATTTCCAGGTGAGGTTTTCCAGCACATTTATTTTGCTGTTCTCAGATGATTGCCGGCTAACTCTGAAACGGTTGAGTCCTCCATAATTGCCATACACAGGATCCAGTTGATAAGCATACGTGTTGCCTGTTTGCATGGAGATAGTTGGATTCTTTGTTTCGTGCGAGTAGGTAACAGAAGTGATATTGAAGAGTCTTCCCTTCTCTCCTGTTTTCCAGGTATCGTAATAATTGATGTTTACCTGCATATCGGGTAAGCTTCGCTTTGTACCGAGATGCAGTGTGGAAGAAAAAGACTTCAGCATTTCTGCCTGCGATAAGCGATCTTTTCCGGCGCCGGGCAATGTTTGATCCTGCGAAAAGCCAGGCTCTTTGCGGGTTCCATCGTCGAATCCGAGGAAATCATATTTGCCGCCATTATAGCTGTTGATGGTGCTGAGTGTAGAACCGGGGCGATGCCCCAGCTGCAAACCAATATCCAGATGTTTTACCGGTGCAGTATTTTTCGTAAATACTTTCACGGCGGCGCCACCATAATCAGCTACCAGATCTGCAACAGGAGATTTATACACGAGAATTTTATCGATCACGCTCGAAGGCAGCAGATCGAATGCAAATGCTTTTCCGTAGAGTTCGGTGGAAGGCGCCACGTTGCCGTTAAGGTAGGTAAGATTGTATCTTTCGTTCATACCACGTACCACAATAAAGCGATCGTCCACTACCGTAACACCGGCTATTCTTTTCACCACATCCGCCGCATTGCGGTCTGCAGTTTTATTAATGAATTCGTTGGACACGCCAGATACAACGCCTGTGGCAGCCCTGATCTCGGCCACCAGTTGTTTGTCCGTGCTGTGCGTCACTGATTTTACTTTTCTTCCCAGAGAACTTACCACCACAGTGCTCAAAGCATTGCCCACCTGCATCTTCACGTCGAACGTGAACAGGCCACCACTCAGGCGAACACCAGGAAATTTGTTTTCCTGATAGCCCGCGTAAGTGATAATCAGTGTGTACTTTCCTGAAGGGATATTTCCGATTTCGTAATACCCATCTTCATTAGATGTAACTGTTTTCGCAGCTTCCATCACGCGAATGGTGGCTCCGCCGAGTGGTTGAGAAGTTTCAAAGTCCACCACTCTTCCTTTCAGAATGGCATTCGTTTGAGCGCCTGCTTCGTGCGCCGGAGGCGTTGTGCGCTCTTCCGGTTTGAATACGATGATGCCGCTGCCGAGCTCTTTGAAAGTCAATCCGGTTTTTTGTAACAAAAATTCCAGCACCTGCTTCAGCGGCGCATTGCTGAATGTTTTTGCAGCCACGGAATACTTCTTCAGATCGAGCTTTGATGCATCGTATACGATATTCACGGGGCAATTTTCTTTCAGCTGATCCAGTGCAAAATCGAGGGTGGATGCGGTGAAGCTGATGCTGAGCTTTGCCTCTTTCCCACCCTGTGCGCGAAGGCCTGGAGCCAACAGCATAAACACAATGATAAGGGCGCCGGCGAGTTTGGAAAAAAACGGAACCGGTTCCTGAGTCTGTTTGAGTGTCATAAATTTTAAATCGGTAATAATTTGGTGATCATACTTGCAGACCTAGGGTGGTAGGTATGGGTGAGTACTTACCATTACATACCGCAATTAAGAGTGGGTACTATTAATAACATATTACCAAATTGTAAAGAGCGAACAGAACAGGTATAAAAAAGCAAAACCCGCTCAGTAGCGGGTTCTGCATGCAATTGATTTATAGGATCACACACTAACTTTTACGGGAAATAATTTTGTAGAACTTAGCGCCATTTACATAATCCATGAATTGGCTGCCAAGATTGGTTCCGCCCATGCAGTAGTATACAACACTGTTTTTATCGGCACCAAGAAATTTAAAGGACCCGAATCCATCAAAGTTTACATACTTCGCCTTTCCTATTTTTTGATTCTGAACTTCAGTATTTTGATTTTCAGTACCGGCGAAACAGTATGAGCTCATATTATCGAAATCATATGCATAGATGGAAGCCATATCTGTAAACAACATATCGTTGTTGGGCAGAAGCTGATAAGGGCACCAGTAACTCCACGCGCTTCCCTGAAGCCAGAATGCACTATTGGTGGGCATTCTGGTAGCCGGATCATCATCATAAGATATAAAAGCGATATTGTTTGTATATGCACTTATCTTACCTGTTATCTCATTCTCCTGCACATCATACTTCAGCAGATCCATGTTCCATGTGGTTACAGAATATCCGAATCCATACATATAACGGCCATCTCTGCTCAGCATAAAACCAGGACCATAGGAAGTGGAAATGGCAGGGAGCGGGATACTATATGGAGTAGTAGTCGGAGCTGGAACACAGTAATGTTTGAGCAAAGCAGTTAAGTTACCATCGGGTGTAAGTTTGCAATAGGTAAAAATTCCGCCAAAGCTGGGATCATCCCCTGCTTTTATATCATCATAAAATCTGACGGGAGTATGCGGAACGTCTGCATTTCTCGGCATAAAGCCATTCACCATCCAGATATTGCCATTGATATCGGTTTGCAGGTACATGGCTGAAAGATTCAGCTGATCAACTTTTCCACTGAGCGGACCGATAGGTTCCGAATAGCTTGAACGCCCTCTGAACATCACTGTTCGATTCAGGGTTTTCAGTGTCTGATCTGCAGTTTTCATCTGACACAGGCGCGTAATCACAAGGGTATCCGAACCAGGGATCGGCTCTTTCACAATAGCAGAGAACGTCAGCGTTTTGCCGTCAGTAGAAATAACGCTGCTGATAATCCAGTCGATGGTAAAAGTGGATTGCTGATCGTTGAGTTGCTGATCATGTTTTATTACAGGCAATACCTTATTATCCGGAATTCTGAATATGCCGAATGGATTATCGAAATACAGTTCACCTGCATCGCTGATACTGCTGCTATGCACGAATGATGCATTATTTTGCTTGTATTCTTCCACATTTTCAGGGAGCCAGTTGAGCATATGTTCTACCATCAATGTGGAATCTGTTCGTTTATCACTCAGTTTGAGTGCCGTAATGGTGAGCGGCTCTCCGAAAACGGTAACGCCTTTGGCTTTCACGGCCAGGGTAATGCCGCTGCCTGTTCCCATTTCTTTGGTGATCACAAACTTCACAACATCCGCAGAGTCGTTTATGCCGGTACGATCGTTCTGAGTATTGGTGAACAGTTTCCGGCTCTCATGCACTACTGCTTTTACATTGCCTATCTGGATACTGCTGGTGGGATCTTCGAGAAAAAATCTGCCTACCAGTATGGCTGTATCGCCAGTAAGAAATCTGTTGCGATACTGGTATTCATAAAGGTTGTACATCCCATTCATGGTAATTACCCTGGCCAGCCATGGTTGATTTTCGATGTAATCCGCATGCTCGGTTACTTTTTTACAACCCTGTGCAACTGTAAGCAGAATAGGCAGACAGAAAATCAATGGCAACCAACGCCTGTTTATCTGTTTCATATTTTAATCTCTTTGTTTGTTAGATCAATAATTTTTGTACAGCTTAATTCTTGGATAAGCAGGAATAGTTACCCAGCTATTGCCATAAGGCGCCTTATAGCTCTGCTCCTGCGTGTAACCGGTAATCAATACGGTATATCCATGGCCAGGTTCTGTATACAATGTTGCTCTGGCAATGATGTTTTCAGGATCATCGGTTCTGTATAACCTGATTCTGAAAGTATCGGAGCCGGTGGAAGGCAATTGCACCAGTGATGAATATTGCCCGTGTTTCATCGAAGCCGGAAATCCCGCCTTCTTTTCTTTATTGATGGTAAAAGAAATGTCTGCGTCTCCACAAAAATTCACAAACCGGATACCTGCATAACCGGGTTTGTTATCGAGTGTATCTTTCAATACAAGAGAGGAATATTTACCCAGCACATCCGAATAATAAATAGTGGCTTTGTTTTTTGATTCCAGACTGATTTGCTGTTTCAGTACAGGGTTATGCGCAGTATCCATCAGAATAAGCTGATGATTGCCCGCACTAACTGCATCGTACCGAAGCCAGGGCTGCTCCAGCCTGATGTTTCCCGTCTGCGAAGGATATTGCAACGGAGAATATTGAGTGAAGATTGGAAAAAGCGGCTTACGGATATCTGGTACACGCCCAAAAGTTGTGTCGGTATTATCCAGCAAAACAATGCTTTTGGCTCCGGCATCGTCTTTTATCTGTCTGGTGATGTCTTCAGACGCATTCACGTATGCGAGGCCTGTTGTAACAGGATCGATGCTTTCATCACGCGGGTCTACATTTTTATTGCATCCTGCCAATGCCAGTACTGTGGCTAGTATCAGGCAGGTTTTATTCAGCGTTATCATACAATGTTTTTCGTTTGTTGGTGGCAGAATCAGAATGAATAGGTCAGTTGAAGCAGGTAGTACATACCGGGATTGAACTTGTTGTAGATATTGTCGCCACGGTAAAAAGTGGGGCCATTCTCTGAAAGTTTCATCGGGTATTCTTTCTGGTATTTCTGATCGAAATTCTGGTCCTCCACAATCCTGTTGCTTTCGTTCAATAAATTCTGGATGGTGAATTTTGCCTGCAACGATTTCACTATCCTTTGAGTAATGGCCAGATCGAGCAGGTGCGTAGGAAGCTGCAGCAGATCTGGTCTTATATTGCTGCGTTCGTTCTTTTGAAATACGTCTGATGCTGAATTGAACGATGCTTTAGCATAGATGCGCGGTCCGCTCACATTGTAGATCACACCGATCTTAGTACCCCATCCGATTTTTTCATAGAAGAGCCCACCATTGAGTACATAAGGGGATTGCCCCTGCAGTGGTCTGCCTTTAACAGTATCTTTCAGGTAACCATTATGCACAATCTGGGTTGTTTTACTTTCAATCCATGCGCCATTGAGCACTACGGAGAAATTCTTCAGATAACGGGCACTCAGGAAGCCCAGGTTCTTTCTGATCTCTGCTTCTACACCAAATACTTCTGCTTCAACGGAGTTGCCGAAAGTGATACGGGTGAAAGTGCCTGCATCAGGGGTGGACAATTCTCTGCGGAATTTCTCGATAGGATTCTTAATGCGTTTATAGAAAACACCACCTGTAATCATTTCATTCTGCTGCAAACTTTTAGGATACCACTCTGCGCGGAAATCGTAATTGTCGAGCGTTGCGGAAATAATCGACTCATCACCAAAAATGATTTCATTGTTGGGGAAATCGTATTCCACATATCGGGAGATCTCTCTGAATTCAGGCCTGTTCACTGTTTTACCATATCCAGTTCTAACAACAATGGAGTTGAAGGGACGGTAACTCAGGTTTACTGAAGGCAGCCAGGAGGTAAGCGGATGATTGGCATAAGCCAGTTTACCACGGCCAGACAAATCAATCACGCTGGCAGCGAGCTGAAGATCATATTCCACACGAAGTCCGGCATTGAGGGTGATGCGTTCGTTCAGCGCTTTCCATTCACCCATCACGTAAGCAGCATTGTTTTGCTCACTGGCCTTGTAGCTGTCGTTGGCCTTTGTAATATCATATATTTTAAGACCGGTATTATCATCTGCGAAGTAATGCGGGCTCCAGATTGAACCCAATTGTGCAGGCGTGAACCATGTTTTATTGCGATCGGATAATCCATATCCATCTTCATATCCCGGATCGTTGGGAGAATCGCCTGGAGGGCCGTCATCTTCAGGAGTAAGACCACCACGGTTTACGCGGAAGAGTCTTCTGTTCACTTCTCTCACTTTGTACATCTGGTAGGTACCCAGTTTTGCAGTCAGTTGTTTGTTCACATGATAAGTGAAATCGACCGACGCATTGTACACCTGTTCTTTGTTGGTAATGAACTGTCTTGAGATCATGCCCGGCAGCTGGGTTTCAACTGTACCAAGGTTAGAACCTGTTGAGTAAAAAGCTCCGCCTTCGAAACTGTTGAAATGCGAGATGCGCTGATCGGGTATCTTTTGCTGATTGATAGTATAGCCAAGATTCCATTCCAGTTCAGCTTCCTTGCTGCCTCTGAACTGATGCAAACCACCAAGGTTTGCAGAGTAGAGCGTTCGTTGCTGAAAGCTGAGCATGATATCGCGGCCTCTGCGCAGTCTGCTGAAGGTATCCGTAGTTGCTGTAGCGTTGAGCCGGCTGTCGACTACAGAGGTAGACGTTTTTCCATCATTCACAAAAAAGTTACGCAACATGAGCCTGTTGTACTCATTCCATTTCCAGGTGAGGTTTTCCAGCAGGTTTATTTTTCCTGTTTCGTGGGTTTGCTGGCTTACTCTGAAACGATTGAGGCTACCGTAATTGTATCCGTTTGTATCTGCACCATACCCGTACGTATTTCCCGTTTGCAAATAAACAGTTGGGTTCTTTGTTTCGTGCGAGTAGGTTACAGAAGTGAGGTTGAAGAGTCTTCCCTTCTCTCCGGTTTTCCATGTATCGTAGTAATTCAGAAATACCTGCATGTCGGGCAGGCTTCGTTTTGTGCCGTAGTCCAATGTGGGAGAAAAAGATTTCAGCAGTTCAGCCTGCGTTTTGCCGTCTTTTCCGGAGTTCGGCAAAGTAGCGTCTTTGGAAAATCCGGGCTCCTTGCGGGTTCCGTCGTCAAAGCCGAGGAAATCCCATTTACCACCATTGTAGCCGTTTACATTGGAGAGCGTAGATCCGGGACGATGCCCAAACTGCAATCCGATATCGAGGTGTTTAACCGGCATAGTATTTTTGGTGTACACTTTTACTGCAGCGCCACCATAATCGCTTACGAGATCAGCCACCGGAGATTTATGGATCATGATCTTATCGATGATACTCGCAGGCAGCAGATCGAATGCAAATGCTTTTCCATACAGCTCGGTACTTGGAGCAACGTTGCCGTTGAGGTAAGTGAGGTTGTATCTTTCGTTCATTCCTCTGATAACAATGAAGCGATCATCTACCACGGTAACACCTGAAATTCTTTTCACTACATCTGCCGCATTTCGGTCGGCTGTTTTATTGATGAATTCGTTCGATACGCCAGAAACCACACCGGTAGCAGCTTTGATCTCGGCCACCAGTTGCTTTTCCGTACTGTGTGTTACGGCTTTCACTTTTCTGCCTGCAGAACTTACCACCACTGTAGTAAGCGCATTGCCTACCTGCATTTTGATATCGAAGTTGAAGACTTCGCCACTGATGCGAATGCCGGGCAGCTTATTCACCTGATAGCCTGCATAACTTACAGTGAGGGCGTATTTTCCCGAAGGGATGTTTTTGATTTCATAGAAACCATCTTCAGTTGCTGTAACGGATTTGTTCAGCTCTTCAATCCGGACTGTTGCACCTCCTAATGGTTGTGAAGTTTCGAAGTCCACTACCCTGCCTTTCAGATGGGTGATTGCCTGAGAAGCGGGTACCGGAGCAGGAGCTGCCCGCTCTTCTGATTTTGAAATTACGATACCATTGCCGCGTTCATTGAAAACGAGTCCGGTGTTTTGTAAAAGATGATCCAGCACCTGTTTGAGCGGAACATTGCTGAATTCTTTTGCACTGATCGTATACTTTTTAAGATTGAGTTTAGACGCATCGTAAACAATGTTTACCGGACATTGCTGCTTCAGCGCTTCGAGCGCCACATCCAATGTTGAAGCAGAAAAACTGATACTGAGTTTAGCCTCTTTTCCACCTTGTGCATGCAGGTCGGGAGACAAGATCATGAGCATGATGAGGAGGGCACCGGTAATTCTGGCAAATACCGGCACCATGGTCGTTTTGAGTGTCATAAAATTTAGATCAATGAAAAATAATTTGATTGTTCTGTTTGCTGTATTTGATGTGATGCAACTCCGTGATCAATGGAAGAATCTGATCCAGCGGAGTATTGATGAAGAATTTGGCATCGAAATGCAATGCCCGGATATTTGGATTGGTACATACAAGCTGTACGCCATAGAAGTCTGATAAAGCAGCTGCCAGTTCATCAAAGCTGGCCGATTTCAGCAGCAATACGCCCTTCTGCCAGGCCATTGCCTGCTGCCATTGAAGACTGTCTGTTGTGAAGTTCCCTGTCTCTCTGTTCAGCTGAATTCGATGATGTTTGCTGAGCAGCTGCAATACTTTTTTGGATTGGCTTACTTCAACCAATCCATGCTCTACCCAGATCTGTGTTTCAGGCCGGGATGTATAATGTTGTATAAGGAAAGCGGTACCGAGTACTTGAGTATGTACGCTGTCTGTAGTTACAATGAAAGGTTTAGTAACATCGCGCTGCACTTCGAAGAAAGCCTCTCCTTCGGGCAGTTCCACTTCGCGCGACTCATCGTTGAACTCCGAGCTGAAACGCAGTGTGGAACCAGACTTCAGCCATACGATGGAATTATCGGGCAGCTGAACTTTTTTTACTTTTCCAAGTGGAACCGAAACGGTGGTATAAGTAACACCTGGCTGAACCAGGTAATAAAGAAGGTAAGCACCCAACAGTAAACCGGCAACAACAGCAGCCATCCGCCAACGGTATGCTGCGGAGGGCATTTGTTGTACCTGCTGTAGTGTTGTAGCTTTTATATGGTCGAATACATACTGATAGATGCTGTTGCGCGTAGCAGCTTTTTTCCCCTCTTCCTGCCAGAGTGGAATGGGTTGTGTATCGTCTATTGAATTGTACCAGCTGTCTACAATCTTTTCCTCTTTTGTTCCTTTGCTTTTGAGGTATCGGTGCAATACCTTCAACCGCTTTCGAATTACGGACATTACCTGTGTTTACAAGTACATACCATAATTGATAGCGGGTACTATTCATATGATGTTACCAAATTATGAACATGATGATACCCTTAGATAAAGCCCTCCGCGGCGGGCTCTATTTGCACTAACCATGCCTTACCAGCTCATGATCTAAACAGATTTTAAAAAATGATTGTATGGTTTTTTGTTTGTTGTGTAACTAAAATTCTTTCGCAATGCGGATATAGCCCGCACTTACCAATAAATACAGGATTTGAAATCACGTACTAGCCATCCAATGTTACCAAATTGTAAACACGGAGATCAAATGAAGAGAACCCAGGTAGCATCAACAGATTTCAATCTGGTACGAAGCCGGGTAATAGCATTGTGAAGCGTGTTCTTCACTGTTTGTTCGGAGATGGACAGACGAAGGGCGATTGCTTTTACAGGCAGCTGCTGCTCGCGGTGCAAACGAAAAACTTCCTGCATCCGGTTGGGCATGTTCAGCACTTCCTGCTGAATAAGTTGCTGCACGTGTTGAAACTCTTCCCAGTCCTGCAGAAAAGATTTTTCTTCTTCGGGAATATCGTACACGGAGAGTGGAAGCGGCGCCAATCCTTTTTTTGCAGACTGATAAATATGACGGATAACGCTGTACTTGAGGGCGGTCATCAGATAAGGAGCGAGACTGTCTGTTACGGTGATCTCCTGGCGATACTCCCAGCAGCGGATGAAAATATTCTGAACAATATCTTTTGCATGATCTTCATCGCCGGTTCTCCGCCATGCCAGACTGAACATTTCTTCCCAATATTGCCCGAACAGTATGGCAAAAGCCGCACTGTCGTTATTGGTTACCCTGTTCCAAAGCTCCTGGTCAGAAAAGAATTGCATTCCTTAAAAAATGACTGCTAAAGTAGTCAGCTATTTATTACTGCAATATTATCTTTTGGAACTGTATAGTACCAACTGGCACATCAAACGCAGTACAGATAAATGTTTCAGGAATATTTAAAAAAATATGGAGCAGGCTGTAACATCTTTCTCCTTTTTGTATCCAAACTTCAAACAACCCTAAAACGATTAAATATGCAAAAGAATAAATACAAATTTTTACTGCTGCTGCTCGCATTTACCCTGCTTATTTTGAATGTATTTGCGCAAAGTCCGAAACTGCACGCAGAGGTAAGCGGCAAAGGAAAGCAGTCAATTGTTTTACTCCCCGGCTTCGGATGTTCCGGAAAGGTTTGGGAAGAAACCGTACAGCAGCTCTCTTCAAAATACAGCTGCCATGTGATCACATTTCCGGGATTTGCCGGAACACCTGCCTTAGGCGAAGCCAATCTGAAAGACTGGGAGACAGCCGTAGCGGATTATATCACCACACAAAAAATATCACCGGCCATCATTATCGGACACAGCATTGGCGGAGGCATGGCATTGTCTATTGCAGCAGATCATCCAACACTGGTGAAACAGGTAGTGGTTACAGACGCTGTTCCCTGTCTGGCAGCCATGTTCAATCCGGCTTTCACCAGCAAAGAAAATCTCAACTGTACTGCGATGGTGGGCCAGTTCACGGCCATGCCGGAAGCACAGTTTCTGAAAATGCAGCAACAGATTATTCCTACCATGGTGGCCGATACTGCACGCCAGCGCACGGTAATCGACTGGACAATTAGCAGCGACCGAAACACCATGGGCCGCATCTATTGCCAGTTCTCCAATACCGATCTGAGAGAGAAGATAGCGCAGGTGAAATGTCCATCGCTGGTACTGCTCGAAGTAAACTTCAAAGACAACGATGCCATCATGCAGCAGCAGTATGCGAAGCTGAGCAATAAAACTATCGCCTACTCAACAAAAGGGCTTCATTTCATCATGTACGACGATAAAGATTGGTTTTTCCAACAGCTTGCCTCATTTTTACAGTAATGCAATTTGAAGCCATCTACCAGCAATGGTACCCTAAAATTTTCAGGCTCTGCATGGGATATGTGAATGATGAAGCACTGGCGAAGGATCTGGCGCAGGAAACCTTCATCATCGTTTGGCAGAAGCTGCACACATTCCGGCAGGAATCATCCATCGGCACATGGATCTACCGCATCGCATCCAATACCTGCTTTCGCAGTATGGAGATCAGCAAACGCATGCCCGCTGCGGAACTGCCCGTGCAGTTGCCGGATATTCCGGAGCCCGACCGCGAAGAAAAGATCCGGCAATTGTACCAATGCATCGCCACACTCGATGAGCCCGAAAGGATCATCATAGCGCTGGTGCTCGATGGATTGCCGCATGCGGAGATCGCATCCATCACCGGACTATCAGAAGGGAACACCCGTGTAAAAGTGCATCGCATCAAAGAAAAATTGCTCAAAAAACTACAGGCAAATGAACAGTTTTGAAGATATACAGCAGCTCTGGCAGCAACCGGATACCAACGATATTCCGGAGATCGGACAAGCCATTGCAGCCATGAAAAAGAAACGCAGCGCCATGCTGCTGAAGAATGCAGGGCTCACACTGTTACTGCTGCTCACGGCAATATTCATTCTGTTGTTGCTGTTCCATTATGAGTTTAAGATGATCACCACTACCATCGGCATAGTACTGGGAGTGGTTGCGCTGGCAGCGGCCATGATCGTAAATACCAATCTGTTCACTATTCTGATGAAGCAGGCAGATGATGCAGGCGATAACAGCCAGTATCTTGCATCGCTGAAAAAGTACCAGCAAAGGATGCGGTTCATCCATACCAAAGGCATCAGCATTTATTTTGCATTGCTGGGGGCAGGCATCATGCTCTACATGTTCGAATTCTTACAGAACAACCTGTGGACACTTATCGCAGGTTATGCACTCACACTGGGCTGGATAGGCTTTGTGTGGTTTTATATTCGCCCTCGTACTATCAGCAAGCAGTCCGCAGAAATAGAATCCATGATCAGCAGACTCGAAAATATATCGCAGCAACTGAAGTGCTGAAGCAGCAAAACTGGCTTAATTTGGGTAATGGATACACGAAAAAAACGGCCGGGAGTATGCGATGGTTTCAAAAACTAAAATTGTATCTTTAGTGGAACCATTAACAAAAACCTCCTGGTATGAAATCCTTATTCGTCACTATGCTGATTTGTGGTGCTATTTCCACATTCGGCCAGGCTCCTGCCAATTGCAATCAGATCAAAGCTGAACTGGAAAAAATAAAACAGGAAAATGAATACCTGAAAAATTCGCTGAAGATCAACAAACCAGTTTATGCAGTTACATCAGACAATATAGAATTCAAACTTCTGAAAGCAGAAGGAAATTCCAAGTCACAGTCTATTACTTTCACTTTTGTACTTACTACAAGCGCAGCGAACTGGTACATCAATTCTGATATCCGCTCCATCATCGACCTCGATGGCAATGAGTACAAATTAAAGTCCTACACATTAGGCGCAGAGGATTATGGTTCAAGCATAAAGCTAAATACAGGAGTACCCATCAAATGCACCTATACTTTTGGAGGTATTCTTCCTGCCGTAAAAATGATCAAACTTTTCAAATTCGACTACACACACAGCTGGGGCGAACCCTTCAATGTTGAATTCAGGGACATTCCCATCGACTGGAAATAGCTGACGCTTCTATCCGATGCAGGCTGCCGCCTGACCTATGCAGCCATTTCGGCTGTACCGCACACATAATTATGAAGGTATACTCTGCAATTATGCGTAATTTCGGCGTTAACCCCGTTAATCCGTATTTGAATATTGCAGCCCATTACTTCAAATATTGACCGCTCACTGTTCGCACGCATTGCAGAAGGTGATGAACAGGCATTTGAGCAGTTGTACCATTCTTACCTCCCGGAATTATATCCCGTGATAATGCAGGTGGTGCGCACTGAACTGGTGGTAAAAGATATTATCCAGGAAGTGTTTCTGTACCTGTGGATGGACAGAGAGAAGCTGTCCGGCATCGAAGAGCCCCGCCACTGGATCTTCCGGATGGCCTATAACCGCTCCTATTCCTGGGTGAAGAAGCAGATTGTTCGGGAGAAGGCCGCTGCCGATATGCAACAGGCGCAGCAAAATATTTCCACCGAAGAAACGGAAGATGCCATTGCATTTTCCGAGGCCAGCCGGCTTGTTCAGGAAGCTATTGGCCAGCTTGCTGCCAAATCTCAGCAGATCTATCGCCTCAGCCGGGAAGAAGGCCTGAAACCCGCTGCCATAGCGGATTTACTGCAAATGGATGTGCAGGTGGTGAAGAATTCTCTCTACCGGTCGGGCAAAACCATCAAAACCTACCTGGCTACACGCGGCATTATCATCCCCATAGCCCTCTTCATAGCCGCCCAATAATTTTTTTTCAGCACCGATGATTACTTTTCGATTCCTCAGGAGACGTTTGTAATACAGGCATCTTCCAAATGCCTTTCGATACCATCAAACCATTATTCTTTTTCACTATTTAAAATCAGTTTGTGAATCACAGGCTACAATATTTATTAGAGCAGATCGAAAAGCAGCAGGCTGCTGAGGCGGAGTGCTGGGAGTTATTGCAGCTGATCAGTGCAGATGAGTCGGGAGAAGTAACGGAGTTCATTGACAAATTTCATACGGAAAAAGCTAAGAGGCAGGCCCTGCCTGATTTCCAAAGCGCGTATTGGGCAAATGGCGCACAGGAAGTGCTAACAGCTTTCAGAAGCAACGACAAACCTCATCCTGCAGAAGTGCCGGTAAGGCGTATGTCCGGTTTCAAAAAATGGGGTTGGGCAGCTGCAGCAGTGGTTTTGCTTACAGGTGGCGCGCTCTTTTTGTTCAACAATCCCACAAAAGTGCAGCAGCCGGCAACGCCGCAAACTGTTGTGCAGCGCACTATCCAGCCCGGCAAGAACGGCGCACTGCTTACGCTGGCAGACGGCTCGCAGATTGTGCTGGACAGTGTGGGCGACGGTGTGATCGCTTCGCAGCAAGGCAGCAATGCAGTGCTGAAAAACGGCGCACTGAGCTATTCGGGCAACGAATCGGGAGAACCGGCATACAACACACTCAGCACACCGAGAGGCCGCCAGTTCAGATTGCAATTGCCGGATGGCTCCAGAGTTTGGCTGAATGCAGCCAGCTCCATCCGCTACCCTACTGCATTTGCGGGCAATGAAAGAAAAGTGGAAGTAAGCGGCGAAGCCTATTTCGAAGTAGCACCCAATATTAACATGCCTTTCCGTGTGAATGTGAACAACAGAGCTAATATCGAAGTACTGGGAACCAGCTTCAATGTGAGCTCCTATGAAAATGAAGCCAACATCAGCACTACCCTTATCGAAGGAGCTGTGAAAGTATCGGTGGATGCAGGCAGCAGGTCTGCCATTCTGAAGCCCGGCCAACAGGCCAGCATTCAGCAGGGCACCAATAACCTGGCAGTAGTGAACGATGTGGATACCGATAAGATCATCGCGTGGAAGAACGGTTATTTCAATTTCGGAAAAGCCACCCTCCCCGAAGTGATGCGCCAGCTCGAACGCTGGTACGACATAGAAACTGTGTATGAAAAAGGCATTCCTGAAACAAAGTTTGTTGGAAAGCTTACGAGGAATATCACACTGAACGAGCTGTTTCAGATACTCGACAGCACAGGTGTGAATTTCAGGATCGAGGGAAGAAAACTGATAGTAACGAAGTAAGAACAAAAATACTGATCACAAAAAAGCCGCCCTGGTCTGGTCCACTAAGGCGGCGGAGTCTGGTGATCGTTCAATCCGGTGTTAACAGATTAAAAAAACCAAACAATGCAATGTAAGAAAAAAGAATCACACCGCCAATCGCTGGCTGGTGGCGGCATTCGCCGGAATGTACCCCGTTCTGCGGAAGCCGGAATGAAAATTTTCCGAATCATGAGATTGACGATGTTCTTTATGCTGGCAGCTTCTCTCACCCTGAGCGCGGCTACCAGATCGCAAACTATTTCGATGTCGGGCAAAGACCTGCCCCTGCTCACCGTTTTCAATAATGTTGAAAAGCAGACAGGTTATGTGCTCTTTGCCAATCTGAGCGTATTCGACAACGCAAAGAAGGTAAGTTTCAATGTGCGCAATATGCCACTCGAAACATTCCTCAAAGAATTGCTGAAAGATCAGCTGATCGATTTCTTCATCAAAGACAAAACGATCATCCTGAAAAAGAAAACTGTTTCTCCTACTCCGGCTGCGGAAAAGAAAGAAACAGTGGCCATCGCCCCCGACCCCATTACCGGTAAAGTAACTGACAGCATCGGCAACCCGCTGGCTGCTGCCACTGTAAGCGTGAAAGGAAAAGACGTTCACGTTATGACAGACGCAAACGGACAATTCTCCATCGACGCCAAAGCCGGTGATATGCTGGTGATCTCTTACGTGGGCCTCGAAACCCTCAACTACCGACTGAAAGAAGGCACACAATCCGTTTCTCTGAAACTGATGCCTAAAGTGGAAACAGAAGTAGTGGTTACAGGTTATTACAACGGATATCAGCATATCCCCAAAGAACGCGCCACAGGCTCGTTTGAGCGGATCGACAACAGATTGCTGAATCGTACTACAGGCAATACCATTCTCAGCAGGCTGGAAGGAATTACCAACGGTCTTCAATTTGTAAAGCCGGGAAGCAATGATCCGCAAAACCTGCGTGTACGCGGACTTTCCACCCTGCGCGAAAACAGCCGCCCATTGATTGTGGTAGATAATTTTCCATACGAAGGGAACTATTCCAACAGAAATGATCCATCTACTATCGACCTCAGTTTTATCAACCCGAACGATATCGAAAGCATTGATGTACTCAAAGATGCTGCGGCAGCTTCTATCTGGGGAGCGAGAGCAGGTAACGGCGTGATTGTGATCACCACCAAAAAAGGAAAGCTCAACCAGAAGCCCCGCGTTTCTTTCAATGCCACCACTACTATCGGAAACAAACCCGACCTGTTCTACAGCCAGTCGAGATTGCCGGGCTCTACCATTATGGATATCGAGAAGTACAAATTCTTCAACAGAACCGACTATGGCGATGTCAATTCAAAGATTGTTATCCCGGAATATGCAGAGCTGCTCAGAAAAGACACCATTAGCGGTGCCGATCATGCACAATTTCTGATCGAGGAAGCCAAACTGAGAGCCAGGCGTGATGTAAGAAATGAAATTTCGGATTACCTCATGCAACGCACTGCACTGCAGCAATACGCCATCAACTTCAGCGGCGGAGGATCAAACTACAACTACTATCTCTCCGCAGGATATGATAAGGAAAGAGGACTGTATGTAGGCAATGAGAGCAATCGTTTCAACATCAGCTTCAACAACACGTTGCAACCGGTGAAGAACGTTACCATCCAGGCTGGCATGGCCTATTCGCAGATCAACAGCGAGAACAACGGTATCACTATGGGCGATCTCACAGCAACCAATGGCATTGGGCTCTCGCCATACATGAGACTGAAAAATGAAGATGGCAGCAATGCCTTCATCGTAAAAGACTACAGACAAGATTTCAAGAACAAAGAAGTAGCAACCGGCCAGCTGACAGACTGGAATTTCTATCCGCTTGCCGAACGGGATTATCGTGATATCACCTCAAAAAGCAGAGAGCTCCGCATCAATGCTTCAGTCAACTACAGTTTCCTGAAACGCTTCAACCTGAGTGTTCAATATCAGAATATCACAGGTAACAGTTCATCAGAGAAACATTACATGAAGGATGGATATTATGTTCGCAATCTCGTAAACCTCTATACACAAGCGAACGGTACAAGAGCAATTCCACTCAAGGATATCCTTCAGATGGATCCTGCTTTTCAGTCAAAATCAAACACACTGCGTGCCCAACTCGGATACAACGAAAAGTTTGGTTCAGACCATGTAGTGAATGCTCTGGCAGGTGCTGAAATCAGAGAAGGTGTTCGCGAAAGTGGTGTAGGCACTTACATCTATGATTACGATCCGGAGTACCTCACCGGCAACCCCAGACCAGATTACCTTACACGATATGTTATCAGGAATGATAAGAGCAACAATTTCATTCCCGGACCAATTACAGATCAATCTAAATTCACTGACCGCTTCCTTAGCTACTATGCAAATGCCAGCTATACTTATCTGAACAGATATACGCTGAGCAGTTCGGTACGTTGGGATGGATCGAATCTCTTCGGCATCAAAACCAATCAGCGCTGGACACCGCTCTGGTCGGTAGGTGGCAAATGGGATATCGACAGAGAAAGCTTCTACAACAGCAAATGGTTGCCTGCATTGACTTTGCGAACAACCTATGGCATAGCAGGGAACGTGAACAACTCACTCACTCACTATCCCACAATTGCCATTCAGCAGAGATCGCAGAACCCCAATGGACTCGACTGGAGCAAACTGCTGGGTGTAGGCAATCCGAGCCTTCGCTGGGAAAGAGTAAGCACTTTCAATGCCGCACTTGATTTTACGTTGAAGAACAACCGGATCAGCGGCAGCATTGAATATTACTATAAAAAATCTGTGGATCTGATCGGCGAAAATGTACTTGCTCCCAGTACCGGCATCGTTACCGGTGGATCTGGCCTGAACAGCAGGCTCATCAATTATGCCGATATGAATACAAAAGGTTTTGATATCAGAATCAATACCAAGAACCTCACCGGCCCAATTGAATGGAACAGCACCATACTGTTAAGCACTGTGAAGAACAAGATCACCAATGTGTGGAGCAACCCAACCACCAAGATTGAAGACTTCATCACGGCTGGCCTCATTCCTATCAATGGCGAAAGCAGAGATCTTATTCTGAGCTTCCCCTGGTATGGATTGGATGCCAACGATGGTTCCATGATTGCCGATTACAAAGGACAAAAATTCACAGACTACCGGGCATACATGGCAAAATTCACCTCAGAAGATTTGATAAGATCAGGTGTTACTGTACCTACCCTTTTCGGATCATTGCGCAACGACCTGCGCTGGAGAGAATTTTCACTCAGCTTTCTCATTACCTGGAAAACCGGCCATGTGTTCCGCCGCAAGTCGATCTCCGCAGGAGCTGAATACCTCGGCACTTATCATATGGATTATTTCAAAAGATGGCAAAAACCCGGAGATGAGTTAAACACTTATGTACCTGCCGGCACATACAATATCAACGGATCTTCCATTTACAACAATTCAGAAGTGCTGATCACAAAAGGAGATGTAATCCGTTTGCAGGATATCAGTTTTTCTTATGCGCTTACCAAACGCAACTTCCCCAAACTGCCTGCCGAAAGGATCAATTTCATAGCCAATGTGAGAAATGTGGGCATGCTCTGGAAAGCAAACAAGTTCGGCATCGATCCTGATTTTGTGGATGCAGATTATGTAACACCAAGAACTTTTGCGCTCGGTATTCAACTGGACTTCTAAACTGACTAACATGACAATCAAATCATACAGCATATTATTAGGAGCCGCCCTGCTGATGGGCAGTTGCGGAAAAAACTTCCTCGAAAAGAAAAGGGATGAGAAACTGGTGATTCCTAAAACTATTCAGGATTATCAGTCACTGCTCGACAACACCTCTGTAATGAACAGTGGCAATGCAATGAACCATCTCGCCCTCAGCTCAGCTGATGAATTCAATGCTTCCGATAAAACTTTCAATACCTACAAAGGCGCTCTTCCCTATCAGACGAATGCCCATATCTGGGAGAAAGAAATTTATGAAAGAAAGGAAGGGATGGACTGGAACCAGGCGTATCACCGTATCATGATTGCGAATCTCGCACTCGAAGTAAGTAAACTGAACCCCGCCAATGCAGCTGAAAAACTTGCACTGGACAACACCAGGGGATCCGCATTGTTCTTCAGAGCTTATTCTTTCTACTATCTGGCTCAGCAGTTCTGTCAGCCATACAACGCAGCTACCGCTTCCTCTGATCCGGGAGTACCACTTAAAGATGATTATGATATTACGGTAAAACTGCCGAGAGGGAATGTTGCACAGGTTTACGACTTCATCATCAAAGACCTGAAAGAGGCCATAGGACTGCTTCCCGACAAACAGGAGTTTGTGACCCGCCCCGGTAAAGCGGCAGCTGCTGCATTACTTGCAAAAACCTATCTGCAAATGAACAACTATGAAAAAGTGTTTGAATATGCAGAAATGGCTATGAAGATAAATGGAACGATTACCAAATTCAGGCTGCCAGATATGGGTAAAAATCCATTGTACCCTTCGGACTATGGCAAAAGCAATCCTGAAGTATTATTTCATGCTCAATCGATCAGGCCAGGGCTTGCATTGGTAGAGTCTAATGTAACACCCGAAGTGATGGATCTTTTTGAACCAGGCGATCTCCGTAAAACCGGCTTCTTCCTGACAGATATAAAAGGCTTCGTCACTTTCAAAGGAAGTCCGGCCAGCGGCATCAACGCCTTCACTGGCATCACTACCACCGAAGTGTTGCTGATGCGTGCAGAAGCATATGCCAGACTAAACCAGACAGATCAGGCAATGGCCGATCTCAATCTGCTGCGCAGCATGAGGTTCGATGATACCTTTCAACCACTCACTGCATCCAATGCCACAGAAGCCATCAAACTGATCATCAGGGAACGCAGGATGGAACTGTATTCCAGAGGAACACGCTGGGAAGATCTCAGACGCCTGAACAGAGATCCTCAGTTCGCAAGCACGCTCACCCGCATGATCAATGGAGCAAAATATACACTGGAACCAAACAGTCCACGATATACATTTCCGTTGCCGGATAATGAGATCGAAGCAAACAATTACACCCAGAACCCCAGATAAGACAAATCCGGGGTGAGAAGTTGTCTCACCCCGGTTATCTGTCACACCCCAGATTATGAGTGATAATATCGTAACAATTGAAAACCTCAGCCACAGGTATTCTGCTGCCTGGGCAATCCGCAATATCAATCTGAGTATCGATCGCAAGGGTATTCTCGGATTGCTCGGTTCCAATGGCGCCGGCAAATCCACCACCATGAATATTCTCTGTGGCGTACTCAATCAAACGGAAGGCAATGTGAGCATCTGTGGTATCGATATGCGCAGGCATCCGAAAGAAGCCAAGAAGCAGATAGGATTTCTTCCGCAGCATCCTCCCCTGCATCTCGAATTGACCATTCACGAATACCTCACGCATTGCGCACATCTGCGACGCATTCCCAAGGCACAGGTGAAGCAGGCTGTAGAAGAAGTGAAAGTAAAATGTGGTGTGGCGCATTTCAGCGACAGACTGCTGAAGAACCTCTCCGGCGGATACCGCCAGCGTGTGGGCATTGCGCAGGCCATCATTCACAAACCGCAACTGGTGGTGCTGGACGAGCCTACTAACGGTCTCGACCCCGTGCAGATACTCGAAGTGCGCAAGCTGATAAGAGAGATCGCCGAAGAACGTGCAGTGATCTTCTCTACGCACATCCTCAGCGAAGTGCAGGTGCTCTGCCGCGATATCGTGATGATCGAAAAAGGGAAAGTGGTGTTTGCAGATACCATGGAGGCTTTCAACAATTACATCGAACCCAACGGCGTACAGATATGGTTTGGCAAGATGCCACCAAAAGAAGCACTGCTGCGGATTCCGGGCGTTATCGATGCCGTGATACAGACAGAGAATCTGGTTCGGCTGGAGATAGAACGCACACCAGGCATCTGCGAACGCATCATCGAACTGAGTGTGCAGGCAGGCTGGCGGATGAGAGAGATCAGTCTCGAAAAGAGCTCTCTCGATGATATTTTCAAACAATTGTCTTCTTAGGGCATCATAACTTTTTCAACTATGCGCGTGTCTTTACGGTTAGCTAAACAGGAATTAGCTTCATTATTCTACTCACCTATCGCCTGGTTTATTCTGGTGATCTTCACCGTGCAGTTCGGCATTGCATTCACCGGTAAAATGGAAATGTATGTGAGCTACAAGAACCTTGGCTACAATACTTTCAATCTCACCGATTACATATTCACGAGTGCGCAAACACCCGGCTTGTTGCTGACGGTTCAATCCCAGCTCTATCTGTTCATCCCACTGATCACTATGGGACTGATCAGCCGTGAAATCAGCAGCGGATCTATCAAACTGCTGCAGAGCAGCCCTATCAGTGTTGCCGAGATCGTTTTCGGAAAATACATGGGCATCATGGCATATGCTTTATTGCTGATCGTATTGTTACTGGCATATGTGTTCACGGCATCTTTCTTCATTCCACATTTTGAAATGGCGTGGATGATGTCCGGCATACTGGGATTGTTTTTGCTGCTGGCTGCGTATGCGGCCATCGGCCTGTTTCTCAGCAGTCTTACAGCGTATCAGGTAGTGGCTGCATTGAGCACATTGGCAGTACTGACTTTCCTGCATTACATCGGCAGTCTCTGGCAGGACATCGATTTCGTTCGCCATATCACTTACTTCCTTTCCGTATCAGGAAAGGCAGATAGCATGATCGCAGGCCTCATCAGAAGCAAAGACCTCGTGTACTTTATTGTGGTGATTGCCCTCTTCCTCGGACTCACCATGCTCAAATTATTATCAGGAAGAGAAAGCAGGTCATTCGCTTTCCAGGCTGCCCGTTACACTGTTCTCATTGCCGTTTGTATCGGCATCGGATATATCAGCTCCTTACCAAATTTCACCGGTTACGCAGACGTTACCTCACAGAAGATCCGTACCCTATCTCCTGTTTCGCAGGAGGTTGTTCAACGTCTGAAAGAGCCGCTGGAAATAACCACCTATGTGAATCTGCTGGATAAAGATTACAATGTAGGCGCTAAAAAACAACGCAACAACGATCTCGCACGTTTCGAACAGTACCAGCGCTTTCATCCTGAACTCAGCATGAAGTACGTGTACTATTACGACAGCTGCGATAACAAATCGCTGTTCGGCAATAAGATCAATGCCGGTCTCGATCTCAAGTCCGTAGCAGCCAATGTTGCTGAGAGTTACAAACTCAACCTCGACGACTTTCTCCCTCCGAAAGAGATCCGTAAACAGATCGATCTGTCCGGCGAAGGCAATCGTTTTGTACGCATCATGAAGAGTGGCGACCGCCAGACTTTCCTTCGGCTGTACAACGATTTCTTCAAACATCCGGGCGAGCCGAACATTGTTGCAGCGATCAAGCGACTGGAAGAAGGCGCATCGAAGATTGCATTCGTAAGCGGTAACGATCTCCGCAGCATCAAAGACAACAGCGACAGAGGTTATCGCAACAGCACCAGCGAAAAATCACAGCGTCATACGCTGGTGAACAATGGCTTCGAGCCCGTGTCTGTAGATCTTAAAAAACAGGAGATCCCACAGGGCATTCAGGCACTTGTAATTGCAGATCCGCGCAGCAGTTTCAGTGCAGAGGAACTGGCGAAGATCCAGGCTTACATCAACAACGGAGGCAATCTGCTGGTTACCGGCGAAGGAGAGTTTCAGGAATACCTGCAACCCATCATAGCCCCGCTGGGATTGAGTTTCGCCAAAGGAACCATTGCACAGACAAACGATGGCATGGCTGCCAATATCGTTTACAGTTACTATACAGCAGAGGCAGGCATACTCGGTGAAGAGAACAAGAACAAGTCAACCGATTCCACATTCAAAGTGGTTATGCTGGGAGCAACTGCGCTCAACTACACACCCGTAGCTGGTTTTTCATCCGTACCCTTATTGATTACGCACGAAAACAAAAGCTGGCTGAAAGCAAAGAAGATCGAAACGGATTCGCTCCGTATTGCATTCAATGCAGCCGAAGGCGACCTGCAAATGCCCCTGCAAACAGCATGGGCGCTCACCCGCGAAGTGAATGGCAAACACCAGAGGATTGCCGTGATCTCCGATGCCGATTTCATCAGCAATCTCGAACTGAGCACGTTCCGCAAGACAAATGGCAACAAGAACACACAGTTCTACAACAGTATTTTCCACTGGTTCAGCAATGGGCAATATCCCGTTACTATTCCCAATAAAGAGCCGGTGGATAATGTTATTACGTTAAATCCCAAAGGCATCACCTGGCTGAAGATCTTCTATCTCTATGCCCTGCCTGCGGCGATCTTTATCGGAGGAGTTTTACTGTTATTCTACAGAAGACGGAAGTAACAGTGTCAGTTAACCATGAATTACACTATAGCCGGATGATTCTTCATCCGGCTTTTTTCGTCTATCTTGAGCCGAATTGTTTCAACTGCCATGCAAGAAAAGATTGCAGTATCCAGACTGAAAGCCATCATTGGCGGCACTATCGGCAACCTCGTGGAGTGGTACGACTGGTATGCTTATTCCGCATTCTCACTGTATTTCTCCGGAGCATTTTTCCCGGAAGGAAACCCAACGGCACAACTGCTCAATACAGCCGGCATATTTGCATTGGGCTTTCTGATGCGCCCCATCGGAGGATGGCTCTTCGGCATGCTCGCCGATCGCAAAGGCCGTAAAATATCCATGACGTACAGCGTACTGCTGATGAGCTTCGGATCGCTGATGATTGCCTTCACTCCTACCTACAACAGCATCGGCATTGCCGCGTCGGTGATACTGCTGCTTGCCCGCCTGTTGCAGGGCCTCAGCGTTGGCGGAGAATACGGCGTATCTGCTACTTATCTGAGTGAGATGGCCACAGAACAGCGGCGGGGCTTCTATTCCAGCTTTCAATATGTAACATTGATTGGCGGACAACTGATTGCATTAGGCATTCAGATCATCCTACAAAAATTCCTGCTCACAGATAAACAATTGCACGAATGGGGCTGGCGAATTCCATTTGTTATCGGTGCCATACTTTCTGTGGTAGCGCTCTATCTGCGAAGCAACCTCCATGAAACACCGAGTTTCGAGCAGCAACAAAAAAGTGGAAAAAAGAAAGGGTCTATTGGTGAGTTGATGAAACATCCGAAAGCAGTACTCACGGTTGTAGGGCTCACGCTGGGCGGAACCTTAGCGTTCTACACTTACACTACTTACATGCAGAAATTCCTGGTGAATACGGTGCATCTTTCCAAGGAAGAATCAACAATGATCAGTTTTATTACACTGCTGCTCTTCGCCATACTGCAACCTATTTTCGGAGGATGGAGTGATAAGATCGGGCGCAAGCCGCTGCTGATCGGATTCGGCGTGGCTGGTGTGCTTTTTACAGTTCCGTTGTTGCAGGCACTGAGTCAGACGAGTTCGATTTATTCGGCATTCTTTCTCGTCATGGCCGCGTTGCTGATTGTAAGCGGATATACGAGTATCAATGCAGTGGTGAAAGCGGAGCTATTCCCTGCTGAGGTGCGTGCGCTTGGTGTGGGGCTTCCCTATGCGCTTACAGTGGCCATCTTCGGAGGAAGCGCAGAGTACATGGCGCTTTGGCTGAAGAAGATCGGACATGAGGAATATTTCTACTGGTATATCACAGCTTGTATTGGAGTGTCGCTGGCAGTGTATTTGTTGATGCGGGATACGAAGAAGACTTCATTGCTGAATAACGAAAAAATATCCTGATTTTCAGGGATTGTCCGGCTTTACATTCCCCAATAACTTTACTCAAGTTTTTTAAGTAGTCTCATGAATACAGGCGCCTGTTTCCAGGCGCCTTGTTTTTATCAAACATCAGCTCGCAGGATACTACTGCTGCGACTGAAGCCTTTCTTTCACCTCATCGGCGGTATTATCATTGTATTTCCGCTTACGGGAGAATGTTTCTTTTCCGAAGCTGTAAGTGAATGCAACCCCAACGCGTCTGGTATCTTGTATAGCCTGCCTTGTATTGTAGATCTGCTTCAACCCCTGCAACTCTTCATCAAAACGATTGGTGCGGAAGATATCATCTACATTCAGTTTCAGCGAACCCTTTCCTTTCATGATCTTTTTCTGAATACCTGCATTCACCCAATATCTCGCCTTGATATTCTTCTGCCAGTTCACATAAGGACTGGTATAAGTTCCGAACAATTCTGCCGTCCAGTTACCGAACCTGAACTGGTTCTGCCATTTGGTTTGCATCGACCACGACTCCAGTCTGAATTTCTCTTCATCCACCTGCCCCTTCATATCGAACCTGCCACCGGCAATCATATAGTTCACCGACCACCATTTCACCGGATTGAAATTGAGTGTGGTCATCAGAACCAGTACCTGCCGTGAAGAAAGATTCTCTGTGCGCGTGATCACCGTATTGCCTTCCACTCTGGTGGCATTGTAAAATCCATCTGTGTTCCGCTCGCCCATCAGTGTAACAGTGAGGAATTGTTTGTAACGATATTTCAATTCCATTCTGTTGCTGAACGATGGATCGAGATATGGATTACCCATCGAATAAGAATACTGATCGATGAAGAACAGAAAAGGATTCAACTGCTGATACCCCGGTCGATTGATCTTTCTTCCATAACTCAGTACCAGTGAGTGATTGCCGGCACTATCTAATTTGTAGGACGTGAATACGGATGGGAAAAGACTGGTGTAATTTCTGGAGAATGCACTTGCTTCCACTTTTGCATTTCCTAACTGTGTGCCTTTGATGTCTGTATTCTCCATGCGCAATCCGAGTTGCAATCCAAATCGCTTCCAGTCTTTTCTTCCGTTCACGTAGGCAGCATGAATGGTTTCCTTGTAAATAAAATGATTAGATCTTCCATGATCAGGTATCATCACACCATCCTCCACATTGAAATATCCGGAGGGATTATCGTTCTTCACATAACTGCTTTTTCCTCCAACGGCGAAACTGGCTTTGTTCTTCAGCGGAAGCGAATAATCTGCACGGGCGGTGTAGATATCGATATCGTTGGGGAGATCGTAATAAAATTCATCGGCGCGTTTCAATGCGCCGGTATTGTTGTAGAGGGCGCTGAGCATATTCTGGTGACCGGTATTTCTGTATTGGATGTAGTTGATGTCGGCAGTCAGTTCTTTTCCCTGTTCGTTGAAGCGATGCTGTATGTTGGCATTGACGCCTAACTGCGTACCTGCACGCCTGTTATCCGTATGTCCTGTTCCCGTTGAATCGGGCAGTTTGCCGGCGCTGAAAATTTCATTGCTGTAATCGGAAATATCTTTTCTGGTATTGCCTCCTCCGTTGAAGATCAGTCCCATGGTGGTTTTGGAGGTGGTCATGTAATCTACGCCTGTACGCCAGGAATAATCGTTATTGCCGGAAGTAGCGTAATTTTTGAATATCGTTGAAGAAGAATTGCCTTTGCTGTTAACGGATCTGTTGTTGATCTCATCGGTGTAATCAGCGTAACGTCCAACGCTGAAGTTGCCGAAGAAATTCAGTTTTCTGTTGAGGTAGTTGAGACTGAGGGCATCGTAGGTTCTGTTTGTTTTGGCGAAGCTGTAACTCAGGTTAAGGTTTCCGGAATAGCCCTGTGTTCTTTTTTTCTTCAGTTTTATATTGATGATGGCTCCGCCATTGGCGTCGTATTTGGCAGGAGGATTGGTGATGAGTTCAATCTTATCGAGCAGACCTCCGGGAAGGGATCGAAGATAGCCTGCCAGATCGCGGCCACTCAGGTAGGTGGGCCTACCATCGATGAGCACCAGTACGCCTGATGCGCCGCTGAGCGTGATCTCGCCATTGGCATCAACCATCACACCCGGACTCCTTTCCAGCACATCGAGCGTATTGCCGGAAGCCGCTCCCACCATGGATTCTACGTTCACGATGGTTTTATCGATATCCTGCTCAATCATTGGTTTCTTTGCCGTGACCACCACTTCTTTCAGGTTGGCTTCTTTCTTTGGTTTCAGTACGATGGCGGGCAGTACCAGTCGGCGTTGTTGCGCATCTATCGAAAGGCTGCTGCTGAACCAGGGCTGCCTGCCTGTGGCCGTTGCTGCAATAATGTATTGTCCTGCGGGCATGCCGGTAAATTCAAACTGACCATTATCCTTTGCAGATTTGCTTTGCACCACCGATGAATCGATGGCGGAAAGCAGGCGAACCGTAGCGCCTGCAACCGGTTCGTTTTGGAGGTCACGTATGCGGCCGCTGATGCTGAAACCCACATCCTGACGGGCTAAACCTAATAAAGGAAATATCGATGCAAGCAGAATGAAGAAAAGGGCTCTCATGTAGAAGTTTATTTGGTTTGATACTTGTACAGCACAAAAATGCCCAGCCTTTGGAGGTGGAAGAAATAATGATGTTGTAATGCCCCGGAACAATGTTGGAAAGCATTTATGGGATGATGAAATGTTTCATCAGCAAACAAGGCAGTTTCATCAGCATCTGCCGCTGGTCTGTCAGCCTGATTTGATTATCTTGGTACCTGAATGCAGTTTTGCAATGAATTAACCGCATCAAATGAGTAAAAAAGCAGAAAGAAAATCGGAGCTCAGCAGAAGTCTGCTGATGATACTGGGCTTTATTGGCGCGGGTTTCATTGTATTTCTGGTTGCCAATATTTTCACCCGTTCCGTTACCGAGCACAGCCACCTGCTGTACGCATTTCTCATTACTGTTTTTGTGATGATGAGCGTTTGGCTGGGCCGAATGATCGGACAGATCTGGTTGGCAAGAACGCCGTTAATCAGCAGAAAAGCTTTTATCTGGCTGGCCGTGATCATTTTCATTTCCATATTCTTTGTACTGATGGCTGCGGCCCTTACTCCCAGAGCCTCTGAACCATTCATCGTGCAGCTTTTCATGGGCATACCCTTGCTGACGCTTAGCATCTCAACCGGCATCGCCATCAAACTGATCAGGGCAAGCATCAAAACGCAGATAACGGATGCAAGAACCGACGCAGCCCAGAGCCAGAGCGAATTGCAGCTGCTGCAAAGTCAGCTCAGCCCTCATTTTCTGTTCAATACACTCAACAATATTTACGGCACCAGCCTCACCAGACATGAGAAAGTACCGCCACTGCTGCTGAAACTTTCCGATCTGCTTCGTTACTCGGTGTACGATGCGCGCGAGCGGTTTGTACCGCTGCAAAGCGAGCTCGAATATATCCGCAACTACCTGGAATTTGAACAACTCAGAATCGGAGAGAAACTGAAACTGACAGTGAGTATCGAAGATCCGGTGGACAGTTCAGTGAAAATTGCACCGTTGCTGCTGATCGTGTTCATAGAGAATGCATTCAAACATGCCAAGAACACCACGGAAGATTCCATTCAGATAGAATTGAAGATCGCGGTCTGGGGCGACCAGGTGCTTTTCTTTGTGAAGAATTCAAACAACCAGGAGTCTTCGCAGAGCGCAATGCTGCAAAGTATTGGTGGGTTCGGACTGGAGAACGTGAGAAGAAGGCTGGCCCTGCTCTACCCTTACCAGTATGAACTGAATATTCAGAACGAACCGGAACATTATTCCGTATTGCTGCAGTTAAAAACAAAATAGATGGCATTGTACAATTGCGTGATAGCAGATGATGAACCCATTGCCCGTGAAATAGTGCAGGGTTACTGCAAACATCTTCCTCAATTGCAGGTGGTGGCCAGCTGCACCAATGCACTCGAAGCCAAGGCCGCGTTGCAGCAATATTCAGTGGATATACTTTTTCTCGATATCAATATGCCGGTGCTCGATGGCATCTCTTTTCTGAAAACGCTTTCCCATCCGCCGCAGGTGATTTTCACAACGGCTTACAAGGAATTTGCGCATTCTGCATTCGATCTCGCAGCCTGCGATTATCTGCTGAAGCCCTTCGGACTGGATCGTTTTATCATTGCTGTAGATAAGGCGATCGCTGCATTGCAACGTGAGCTGCAAACCGCAACACCGGCAGCAGCCGTGGCTGATACGGGCACTGAAGAAGCGTTGTTCATCAGATCGGACAATAAGATTTACCGAATTCCCTGTGCCGATATTTTGTATGCGGAAGCCAATGGCAATTACACCAAAATTGTAACCAGGCAAACAACTTACATGCCCGGCATCACTTTCTCACAATTCGAGCAGCAACTGCCGAAACGGTTATTCGTGAGAGTGCACCGGTCTTTCATCATCAACAAAACTGCCATCTCCCATCTCGAAGGCAACCGCGTTTTTCTGCAACTGATAGAGATTCCTGTAGGAAGCAATTACAAAGACGCTTTTCTGAAAGAACTTGGTTTGTAAGATCTGGGGAGGATTGTTGTCAATCCCTGAAAACTATCCGACATTTGCCGGCCGACAAGCAAGGATATGAGTAAAGGAAAAAAGACATTAACGGAAGAACAGCTGGCAGTGATCAGTTCCTCAGGCAATATTGCCATCAATGCAGTGGCAGGGTCCGGCAAAACCACCACCATCATCGAATATGCTGCTTCCAGACCCGGCAAGCCGTCGATACTTTACCTTGCTTTCAACCGATCAGTGAAAATAGAAGCTATGCGCAAATTCGAAGAACGTGGACTGTCCAACGTTCGCGTGGAAACTGCGCACTCGCTTGCTTTTGATCATATCGTTCGCAGATCGGCCTATAAAGTGCGGCAGAAAGAATACAAAACACATGAGATCGTTGATATGCTTGGCCTCACCGGTCAGGGTGAAAAGCACAACGAATACGTGATTGCCACGCATATCATCCGCTTCATCAGTTATTTCTGCAACAGCGATAAAAAGAAAGTGCAGGAACTGAATTATCTCGATACTGTTACGGATGAAACAGCCAAAACATTTGTAAAGAATCATTATAC
This sequence comes from Pseudoflavitalea sp. G-6-1-2, assembly GCF_012927185.1. GTDB lineage: Bacteria > Bacteroidota > Bacteroidia > Chitinophagales > Chitinophagaceae > Pseudobacter. The sequence continues at coordinate 1,511,771 of NZ_JABBGB010000003.1, read as the reverse complement.
CAGTATCGAACACGGCGCCAGACAAATGCTGGCAAAAATGGACAAGGCTCAGATAGAGATCACGCACGATTTCTATCTGAAGAAATTTCAGCTTGCCGCGCCACAGCTTCCTTTTCACTATATTCTTTTCGATGAGGCGCAGGATGCGTCTGCTGCCATGCTCGATGTGATACTCAAACAAAGAGCCATCAAACTGATAGTAGGCGATACCCATCAGCAGATCTACGGATGGAGACATGCCGTGAACTCACTCGAAAAAACAGGCTTCGAAACGCTTCAACTCTCCAATAGCTTCCGGTTTCCGCAGGAGATCGCGAGTCTCGCTACAGAGATTCTCGAATGGAAGAATCATTTGCAGGATCATCAGTCTGTCGGCATTACAGGAAAGGGATCAGGACTGAAATCGAAGCTGAAAGCCACCATTGCGCGTACCAATCTTGGTCTGTTGCTCAATGCCATAGAATTTATCACCAATAACAGAAAGATCAGCGGCATCTACTTCGAGGGAAACTTCAACTCTTACACTTATGCTGATGAAGGTGCATCGCTCTACGATGTACTGAACCTGCAGAACAATAAACCGGATCATATCCGCGATAAACTCATCAGCGGCATGCGCAGCATGGAAGAGCTGGAAGAGTACATCGAAAAAACAGAAGATCCGCAACTGGCCATGATGGTGGAGATCGTAAAAGAATATGGCGATGAGATCTACGACCTGCTCCGCAAACTGAAACAACTGCAATTAACCGACGAACATCGTGATAAAGCAGATATGATCTTCTCAACTGTGCATCGTGCCAAAGGAATGGAGTACGATACTGTTCATCTGGTGAATGATTTCATATCGGAGTCGAAGATCAAACGCGCCAAGGGCGAAGCTGCATTCGCAAAACAGCCGCTGGATAAAGGCAAGCTCAACGAAGAAATCAACCTGTTGTACGTGGCGCTTACACGTGCGAAGAATACGCTGCATATACCTGAACCGTTGGTGCCGGAACAGTTTCCGGTTTCGCCGAGGATCATACTTACAGATGTGAAGGAAGAAGCAGCGAAGCCTGTGAAGCCTGCAACACCCGCGCCAGTGAAGAAAGCCATTCGCACATCGGTGGATAAGACCACTTACCTCAATAATCAGAAACGTGATCAGGCGAAGGCTGCTTACAAACCTTGGAGTGCTGAAGAAGATGCAGATCTGATCAACTGGTATGAAGGTGGTAGTTCAGTAGCAGAGATAGCGGAATTGTTCAAACGCACGAAGGGTGCGATAATAGCGAGGTTGAAGCGATTGAGTTTGCTGGAGTAAGAGTTACCGGGCTTTACGATCCGAACTTCAAGCCAAACAACTTATATTTGAAATGATCTGATCAAAAACAATCAGCTGCTTTACCCTATGACTTCTCTGAAATTAAGGACAATTCTTCTGTTCTCTGTATTGATTCTTGTATTCGTCCAATGCAGTTCGCACAAAAAACTGAATAGCCTGCCCTCGCAGAATAGAGCAGAAGGATATGTAACATTTTCATTCAAAATGTATCAGGACATCAACGAAAAAGGCGAACCTATCAATCCAATAGAAAACAAAAATGATCTGGCATCAAGTAAGAGCAGACGGATGTATGTGAACAACCATCAGGTGATCGATATTCTGGAAATGGATCATTTTGATTCGGGGAAATACATAAACTCTGATACACCCGAATGTATCTTCTTAGATTTCGATACACAAAAATCTGCCACTTTCAAGTCATTTTCAGCATCTTCAGAGGTAACAAGTATCAAACCGTTCGATGAACAAACGAGTTTCGTCCGAAACCCTGCATCGGATCTTTTTACTAATGCATCAGATTCTATACTACGCATAGTGGACACAATTATTAATAACCGCCCACTAAAACTTGTTAGAACTAATCACACCAGGGATAGTTTTCAGGTAAAATACTCAAGCTTAGCGCAGGTTTGGGCTGATCCGGCAGTTATCAATTTTCCTTTACAGCTCAGCCATGCATTATCAGATCGGCTTAATAATGCATTTGTCTATAAAATGCACCTTCCGATGTACGACCTGAAGCATATTATGGCGACGACATTGGAGTACGAACCAGTAATACTTCCAGACAGTATCAAGGCTATTTTCGAAAGCTGGTCTAAAAAAGTAAATAGCCAGCAGGAGAAACCGAAAAAGTAATATCACCTACATAATTAAGCATGTTTTGCAAGCTGCCCCAAACTGAAAGGTCCGGGGCAGCTTACTTTTCCGCCATCCTCCTTTACGATAATTTCCATATCTTTAATACGCATCACGTGTAATGTAACACTTAGAGCCAGTTACGCCCGCTCTGATTCCTTCCTCCCCTTCATTCTAAGCTCATACTTCATCACCAAACCACTCGTTTGTGAAGGCAACCAAAGGATGGATCATCAACAAGCCGGTATTCTTTACTGTCTCCGCCATCGTGATCATCGCGCTGGTGATATGCAGACTTTTCAACAACTCCGTTGAAACCGCACTCGGCAAAGTTCAAATCTATATCACTTCCCGCCTCGGATGGATACTCATCATTGCAGTAGACCTGCTGGTGGTTTTCGCCATATTCCTTGTGCAGAGCAGGTTCCGGCATATCAGGCTGGGTGGCCCCGATGCAAAACCAAGATTCAGCAAGGGCGCCTGGTTCTCGATGCTCTTCAGCGCCGGTATGGGAATCGGGTTGCTTTTTTATGGCATTGCAGAACCGCTGCTACATTTCAGGCATCCTCCTCTTCCTAAAGAATCAGACGCAGCGCTTGCGAGGCAGGCCATGAGTTTTACATTTCTGCATTGGGGCGTACATGCATGGGCCATCTACGCGATGGTGGCACTGGGCCTGGCTTATTTCAGCTTCAACAAAAATCTACCCATCACTTTCCGCTGGCTTTTCTACCCTATCTGGAAAAACAAACTGAACGGATGGCTCGGACATAGCATCGATATTCTCGCTGCATTGGCTACTCTCTTCGGATTGGCCACCACACTGGGTTTCGGAGCACGGCAAATGAGCGCAGGCATTCACGAAGTAACCGGCATGGCAGACAGTTCGGCTATGCAATCCATCATAATTGTGGTGGTATCTTTCGTTGCCATTCTCTCCGTTGCAAGCGGGCTCGACAAAGGCGTGAAGATCCTCAGCAAATGGAATGTGATTGTTGCACTGGCATTGATGCTGTTCATTTTTGTATTCGGACCAACTGCTTTCATCATCAAATCTTTCTTTCAGAATATCGGAGGTTACCTCAACGATTTCATCAGCCTCAGCACCTGGAGCGACAGCTTCGGCGATACCGGCTGGCAAAACAGCTGGACCATCTTCTACTGGAGCTGGTGGATAGCATGGTCTCCGTTCGTGGGTATTTTCATTGCAAAGATTTCGCGCGGCCGTACAATTGGTGAATTCATCACTGGTGTGCTGCTGGTTCCTGCACTGCTCACGTTTTTGTGGTTCACTGTTTTCGGAAGCACGGCCCTTCGGCAGTTGCTGCAGGGCAATACAGCCGTGGCCGATGCCGCAGAAAGCAATGTGGCTGTGAGTTTGTTTGCATTTCTGGATAACTTCCCTTTCAGCATCGTATTGTCTGTAGTGAGCATTCTGCTGATTGCGTTCTTCTTTGTAACCAGTTCCGATTCGGGATCATTGGTGGTGGACAGTATCACATCAGGAGGTGAACATCATACGCCTGCCAGTCAGCGCATATACTGGGCCGTGATACAGGGAGCCATTGCTATGGTATTGTTGTGGGGAGGAGGCCTGCAGGCATTGCAGACAGCAACGATAATAACAGGATTACCCTTCGGCATCCTGCTGATAATTATGTGTTATAGTCTATGGAAAGGATTGAACGAAAACCTGCCCGGTTGAGGCAGGTCTTCGATACAAAGAATATTATTGCTGCATGAAAGCTTCCAGTTCACCTTTCTCATCTGCTTCGATGAATTTCTTGTGAGTGGAATTCAGTTTCAGGGCTTTTTTGAATCCACGCATGTAGCTGGCTACTCCTTTCAGTGCATTTTCCTGTACTTTCTTCAGGTCTTTCGATTCTTTCTTATGCTCCATGCTGTATCGGGCCATTGCTGCGAGATACACAGGAAGCACCCAGGTATTCTTGTAAGTGAGTTTTGCAGCTTCGGGCTGAATATCGAATGCATAATCCGGTGTGCCACTGATCCATCTGAGCAGGTAGGCAGAGGCGCGAACTCTTGTTGTATTGCCGTTCTCAGGCAAGGTACCCAGAATATAATTGGCCGCTGCGAGTGCAGCAGATTCAGCTTCTGCATTGTAGTGTGATGGTTGTACCAGCACAATATCCTCCCACTTCGGCAGTTCCTGTGAAAACAGTGTAGAACTACCCATGAGCACAACTAACAGGAAAATGATTCTTTTCATAAAGGTGAATTTCGGCGTCAAGATAGCAACAATTTTGCTGAGCACAAGCCAGTCGACGCCACAGAGCAGTTTATCACGGGAAACCATTAATTTTTCCGTACCAGCCCCCAGGGAGAAAACACCAGATAGATAAGTATAGTGATCAGCAGCAGCAATGCTGCATAGATCTTCCGGTTCTTCCACGGATCGATATTTACGTGGTTATTCAGTTTCAGTTGGTATGGAACAGCCATTGGTTTCCAACGCCCGATCAGCAGCATCAGGCTACAGGTAATGAGAAAGAGTATCGCCAGTATATGCAGAAAATGTAACCCTGTTTCGAAGAACAATTGCGTGACACCATAACATACAATGAAGAATGCCAATCCGAACTTGGCAGCCAGCGGCGGCACTCTTTTGGTGACCATTCCGATCAGCAGGATCGTAAAAACAGGCACACTGAAAAAACCTCCGATCTTCTGCAGATAAGTATAGAAACCTCCGCGCGCGAACATGATGAAAGGTGCGATGAACATTGCCAGCAAACAAACCAGCACTTCAAATCTTTTTGCGACACGCACGCAGGCCGCTTCCGTATTCTGCCAGTTGTTTTTTATCGCTAATGGTTTGTAAATATTGAATACGAAGAGGGTGCTTGAACTGTTCAGTCCTGCATTGAAGGTGGTGAGCGCTGCACCAAAAAGCAATGCTCCCCAGTAACCGCTGTAAACGGGCGGAGACACATCGCCGGTGAGTTTGGAGAACACCATTGCAGGGTTTTCCATGGAGGTGTAGATATGCACTGCAATTACTCCCGGTACATTCAAAAGCAGTGGCAGCAAGAGTTTCCCGAATGCAGCGAGTGCAATTCCTTTTTGAGAACTGGCCAGATCTTTCGAACCCAGCGCTTGTTGCACTATGTATTGTTCAGTTCCCCAGTAGTACAAATTCACCAGCAGCATTCCTGTGAAGATGGTGCTGAATGGTATGGAATCCTTTGCTCCTCCGATGCTGTTGAGGTGTTCGGTTTTGGTGGTAAGAACGGTTTGCAAACCCTGATGCCAATCTCCACTCCCAAGATATTTCAATGCGAAATATGGCAGCAGCAATCCGCCGGTGAACATGGCGAAGCCAAGCAGGGTTTCAGACACGGTGATGGCTTTCAGTCCTCCGAGCAGGGCGTACAAAGCACCGAGTCCCCCCATGATCCAGACCAGCACCCAGAGCGTGATCCAGCTATCGGCTTTAAAATGTTCGGAAATCCCGAACAGTCCATCAAAAGCTATGGCACTGCCATAGAGCACAGACGGTAACAGGCTGATGATGTAGTTGAGGAGGAACATCAGCGACACCACGGTTTTCACCGACTTGTCGTATCGCGCTTCGAGAAAATCGGGGGTGGTGGCGATGCCTGTTTTCAGATATACGGGGATGATGTATTCCGATACCAGCAACATCGCCACAACCGAGCTCACTCCCCAGGCCATTACGCTCATGTTGTTGGTGAAACTAAGTTCGTTCTCGCCGATGAAGGAGGCCGTATTAATATTGGCGAAGAGCAGCCCGCAGCCTACAGATACAAAGCCCAGCTTTCTGTTGGCGAAGAAGAAACCGGACAAAGTATTCAGTTTCTCCTTCCGGGTCATGAACCACGAGAAGAAGGCAACTGCAACCGTAATTACAATGAATGTCAGCAGGGCAAGCCTATCCATTCGCTAAATCTAGCATTTAGAGCGTAAAGTGCAGCGGTTTTTCTCCGTTCCATATTATCGTCTGAGCCGCCTTGCCTTTTTCTTCCACGGTCACACGGTATTTTCCGGAAACCCGCTGCACGGTTATGTTGAATATGGTATTGAATGCATGTATGTTATTGAGCGAAACCTTGTCCCAGTTCTTGGGCAGTTTCGGAGCAAGGGAGAAACTCCTGAAACCTTCAGGATCGAAGCCCAGCAAGCCTTCCACGAGAGCACGGCAATAAAGTCCGCTCTCGGCAGAAAGGTGACGCTGATTGCCTTCCGGCCAGGCCTCTATCGCATAAGGCACATGCGCACCCAGCAATCGCATACCGGAATAATAGCTCAGGTACTTCATGGTAGTGTCGGTGGCCCCTGCCTTGAAGAGTCCGCGGAATGCATAGAGCGTTGAACGGTCCCAGTAAGTTTTGGAACCAGACTCCGTGAGCAATCCATTGGGCGACCATAGTTTCGGAGAAAGCAAGGCCGCCTGCGTCTGATCTTTTCTGTCGTAGATGCCCATCACTAATGGAAGACAGATCCATGAACGCAGTTTATCATTGGCATCATAATATTTGTAAGTATTGAAGCCTTCTACTTTTGCGCCGAAATACTTTTCCATATTTGCGCGCAGCTGTTTCGCCTCATAGTTCAAAGCAGCAGCAGTACCGTGTTTGCCGAGACATTCGGCCAGTTTTGCGCTGTAGATGAAACTGCCATAAGCCAGTGAGTTGGTAGATAAATTGAAGCGGCCCGCAGGGAATCTTCCTTCCAGTTCATCCGACTCTGATTCGATCACACCATCGGCAGATTTTCTTTTCAGCAGGTACTGATTGCACCATTCTATCAAGGGCCAGAGATTTCTGGCTTCGGTTGTATCGGCGAGGGTGAGTGCAAATTGCGCAGCGCCATAACCGATCATTGCCTGATCACCACGATCCCCCGCCCCATTCCAGAAACCAACACCTTCGGCAATGATGGAACTGGGGATTGATTTGAATTCCGGATTTATGTAAGAAGCAAACAAACGATAACTGTTTCGCGCAGATTCAATCCCAGCGCTGTTTCCGAGATAAGCGAAAAAAGGATTTACATATTCTGCCTGATCATTCGCCCAGATGGCTGCGTAGTATTCGCCGCCACCGGGACCATGCATCAGTCCGGCTTTAGTTTCATAAATGCTTTCCGCCGCTCTGATCTTGGCGAAAGAGAACATGCGGTTGATCACGGGATCAGGTGTTTCGAGCACCAGCTTCTGCTGTAACTCATCCACCAAAGCAGTTCGTTTTTGCCATTCCCATGTATCGCTCACATACACAGATTCTTCTGCTTTTTTCTTTGCGCTGATGGTGATCCAGCAATGCAGTTCATTGCCGGGTTGAAGCGTATAGTCGCCACTGTTATATACTTTATGTTCGATCACATATGCCCCGTACACGCCTTTCTTTTCGTCGGTTACATTCACACTGTCGATGGCCGGGATCTTTACAGAAACCGCCACAGTGCTGTTATTTCGGATGGTGTAAGATTCGATGTACGCTGCTTTGTCCGGAGAAGGAAACACATTCCTGCGGAGGCTCAGCCCCTGCTGCAGTTCGCCGGTGGTTTGCAACGCACCTCTGATGGAAAACGAAACGGGTTTCTCTATAGCTTTTGCCCCATCGATGAGAATCTGTTCAGCAAAATTTCCATTAAACTCTCTGATGAGATTTCCTCTGGTATCATTGGGGATGGTGCGCAGCATCGGAAATACCAACTTTCTGCTGATCATCATCTTTCCGTCTTTCACTCCATACTTCAGAATGGCCGACAGCTGCTTTCCACTCATTTCAAAATGATCGGAATGCGACTGGCCCTGCTTCACATTAAATTGAATTCCGCCATCCTTGCTCAGTTGCCAGTATTTCTGCTGGGCGCACAAAGTGCTCCCGGCCAGCAGCAATGCCGGCAGTATCAGTTTCTTCATCAGATGCTTATTTAAGTATTTGGGATATTATGCTATAGTGTTCCCCGCCTTGCCAATGTGGTGGGAATGGTAACTTGTACGATTTCTTTATTAAGAATTGCCTCTGCGGCCATGGTTCCCATCAATGCGAAATCAGCCGAGTAAGTGGTGATGCCTACGAACTCTTTGGCAGGCTCATCGTTATGTGAGAGCAGGCCAATATCCTTACCGGGCTTGAATTTCTTCTGTTTGCATTCTTTCAGTATTTCCCACATCGCAAAGTTGTCGAGCGTGAAATACACTTTATTCTTCTCGAGGGTTCCGGGAACGAATTCTTTTACGATGCTTCCCTTCACCTTATGTGTTTTCAGAAATTTTTTGAATGCCTGCACTATCTCCTTCGGATCGAGTGAATCGGGCGAATGGAAGAACACGAACTCATTGAAGGTTCTGATCTCATCTGCCAGCTCAGTGAATACTTTGTAGGATGATTGCTCAAACTCCTGTGTAATATGACTGAACTCACCTTCCAGCGGCTCGAATCTGTCGAACATCAGCAACTTGTTGCGGGGCACGGCTTCCAACAGGTCCTTTGTTCTGGGATGCGGAATCGGTGCAATCACATACATGCCGAACTGCCCTTTGATCCGTTGCAGAATGGTTTCGAATATGTCGATATTTCCGTGATGGAAAAATACCTGCAGACTGATGCCATTGCCCAGGGTCTGACGGAAATTGCGATAGAACTGCTCCTCGAAGCTGTCGAGGTTGTACATCAGCAGCGCCACTTTCAGCAACTGTTCGGTACTGCTGTTGGCCACGTAGTAGCCCAACCTGTTCTTCGATTCCACTATCCCCCTGCTCACGAGTTCGCGGTAACCCTTCATGATGGTTTCGCGCGAGAATCCCAGCTCACGTATGAGATTGTTCACTGATGGAAGTGTATCATCGGGCAGCAGGATCTGATCATTAATGGTGTTAATGATTCCCTGTACCAACCTGTCGTGCTTCGAATAGGAAGCAACCTGTTCCAACTCTCTTATCTTATCAAATACATTCATAGTGTTGCATATACTTTGACTGCTCAGGGTATAGAGGCCGTAATCTTTTTTCCGGGGCTTACCTGTAAATCTACATAAGTTATCCAGTTTCCCATGAGGTCTCTTTCATGGGAGGCTTTAATTTTTCTTCCTCCGGCAGTAATGTAGCTCAGTTTTCCATGGAATGCGGCCCGCCACCAGAGCGGCTTCCGGCCTTCATTGGTGAAGCTGGCGCCCTTCATCCAGTGTTTTAAACGGATGCGGTTTCCTAAAATACTCAGGTTGCTGATCTCCGAGAAACGGGAAGAACCGAGGTTATTGATGCTCCTGATCCGGTTCTTTGCCGCATCGGCACTCAGCCCCATCAGCCCCTGCACAATGCCTTCGAGCACACCGAAAGATACTTCGGGATACTCTCTGCGTTTGGTTGCAGGATTGGTGAGGTGAAGAATAATTTCGTATGCTTCCTTCCGCTTTCCGTACTTGCAGTATTGCAATGGTGCGTAGCTAAGATTCTCTACATTCCAGTTGCCACTGCGCATTGCATCGAGCGTACCGCGAATGCGGCTGGTATCTGTCAATGCATCGGTCCAGAGCAGAAACACATCTCCTTCCGCTCTTCCGAATACGCCTTTGTTATTGTACCATGTGTTGTATCGCTGTTTCGAGGCATCCCACCAATTGGCTTCGAGATGCTGACGATAGGCTTCTGCTTTTTGAAGAAAGATGGATGCTGTTGCATCATCCCCCAATGTTTTCAGTATGCCTGCATAACTGATCATTGATCGATAGATGGCAGCCACCAGATCCACTCCCATCTGCATATCGGAGAGTGATTCGTAATAAGAAGGCAGTCCCCTGCAACGATGAAAATAATCGTTGAAATTGAACGGCTGCGGCGCATTGGGGAAGGGCGGTCTTTTCAGCAACGAATCTACCTGCAATATCCACCGGTCGATGTACTGATGCATGGTGAGCTGAAAGAATTTCTTCGCTACAGGGTGCGCGATATAGCTGCTGTCGCCCGTCCAGTTATACAAGCGCCAGCAGGCATGCACCAGTTCGAAGTTCGCATTGAGGTTGTACCAGAAAGCAGTATCGTTGCGATAATCTTCGGGAGCTGGTTTGCCGTATTTATTCATTTCCCAGAAAGTGCACCAGTCCTTGCTTTCAGAGATATTCGACAGAAAATGCGTGAACATATTCCTGTTCTCCCGATGCATGCCCAGCATCTCAGCGGGAATGCATTGATGCGACACGTCTCTGATGCAGAATGCACTTCTTTCAGGAAGCGCAGCTTCGTACCATGGTCCAACCGGATCGGTTGATTTGCCCTGATAAGAAAGCGCCATTTCCTTCGCTCTGTAAAATGCAGTCTGCAATGCATTGTCAGACGATAGGAATTGGATGGAGGAATGCTGCGCATGCAGCCTCCCCCATCCGGTTAGCCCTAACAGAACGACGAACAAGAGAAAAACTTTTGATGAAGTCACTATAGTGTTCTTTACTATCATTTCTTTAATCGGTACATGATCACATCATGCGGATTCAGCATGGCTTTCACGGGTTTGGCAGTGGTGCCTTCTTCCTTGCCGGTCCAAACATTGGTGAGTTTGTAGCTGGCATTTCTGTCGAGTTCATGATGAAAGATCTTGTCGGTAACCAGTTCGGTTTTCCAGTTGAAATAAACTTCTTTCACTCTGCTGCTGCGGTTGAGGAAAAGCGCTGCCCAGTCTCCGTTCTGCAATGGTTTGAACCAAACCTGCATGCTGTCTGTATCTGCGTATTTGAAACCCTGAATTCCCAGAGGGTCCTGATCGATAGCGATGATGGCTTTGTTGGTCAGGATCTCTTTGGTTTGCTGGCTCATCTTTCTGATATCGTTGCCTGCAATGAGCGGAGCGGCCATCATGGCCCACAGGGAGAAATGTGTTTTATCTTCCACATAACTCATGCCATTGCCTACTTCGAGCATATCGGGATCGTTCCATGCACCGGGCGCTGCATACTTTCTCAAAGAATCGTTCAGGTCTGCGATGCGCATTACGCTGAGTGCATCCCATGTGCCCATGCTGTGAACAGAATCGAATACCTGCCAGATATCTTCGGTAGTGCGCCAGAGCTGACCAACAGGAGCTCCCCATTGCCAGGGTTTGTTCACGCCCCATTCGCAGAGACTGAAGATCATAGGGCGGCCTGCTGCGCGGAGCGCCTTGCTCATGGTGGTGTACGCTTCCTTTGCGTTGATGCCGGCAGTATTGCACCAGTCGAATTTAAGATAATCAACGTCCCACGCCGCATAATTTCTAGCATCCTGGTATTCGTAGCCGCGGGTACCGGGATATTTGGCGCAGGTAAGCGTTCCGGCACAGTTGTACATGCCGAACTTTAAGCCCTTCGAATGCACGTAATCGGCCAGGGCTTTCATGCCACTGGGAAACTTCTTCGGATCGGGAACGAGGTTGCCGTTGCTGTCGCGCTGCATCGCCATCCAGCCATCATCGAGTACGAGGTAAACGTAGCCTGCATCGCGCATGCCCGAAGACACCAGCGCATCTGCAGTTTCCTTGATCATGGCCTCGTTGATGTTGGTGTTGAAAGTGTTCCAGCTGTTCCAGCCCATCGGTGGCGTATTGGCCAGTCCCTCGAATTTCTGTGCCTGCATGGTGATGGAACAAGCCAATGCAGCGAAGATTGTAGTTACTTTTTTCATGTGAGAATTTGCGAATGTATTGATCTTATCGGCAGTTGTTGTTGACAGCGGTTTCGCGGACGGTGCATCGGAGCAATCCATCCGGACCAATACCGAGGTATTTCGGTTCTCCGGAAGGGTTAGGCACGCGGCCCGATACAAAATCGAGATACCAGTTCATCCAGGGGAAGCTGTAGTTGTACATTTCAGCCGCATGCACGGAATAACCTCCGGCCTTCGCAGGCAATGCCAGTCCTTTATTCTGATAGAAGTTCTCCCCTGTAGTATGCAGCCATTCGTGGATGTACACACCGGGATCTGTTGTTTTGTAATAATTGATCCTGTCTGTAATGCTGGTACCGGCATCGAACTTGACGGTTACATAACCTGTTTTGATAGGCTCGGCGATGGGATTGGTCCATGCGAGACCGAAATAGTTGCTCTGAAAACTGCAGCTTCCTTCTTTCTCTCTCCAGAACACGAACACACAATCGTACACGCCTGGCTGGATCTGCGGCATCAGCGCTGTGATGGTAGAGGGTTCAACCGTAAACCAGTTTGCATTGGCGCGCGTGAGAGAAACCGGTACTGAAATATCTTTTCTTTCTACTTCCCATTTCATGGTTCCGTAGGAATATTTTTCGAAGTGCTGCTGCAGGCTCCAGTTGAAGAAATCGTATCCGGCATCGAGTTCAGATTGAGAGAAGTGCGTGCTGCAATTGCCGGTGGCAGAAATGCCTGTTGTTTCGTAAAGGCCTATCCAGAGTGCCTTCCAGGTCTTTGGTGCAGGTTTGTCTGCGTTAGTGAAATCGATGGTGGCGTTGCCGCTAACGTTGGTTTCTTTGCGCAAATAAGTGAAGGAGTTTTGCAGGGCTATACCTATGGTGTGATTACCGGGCTGCAGCTCAATGCTGGCCGGAGTTTTGGAGCCGGTGTACTGTCCATCTACATAAATGAATCCGGGTTCATTGCCTGGCGTATTGAAACTGATGGTATGGGTGTTCTTCGGTTCGCTTTTTTTGTCGTCTCCCTTTTTGCAGGAGGATGCAAGCAAAACCGGAATTGCGATCAGTGAATACAATATTTTCATACTGCGGGTAATTTTAAAAGAGCGCAACCCCGCACTGTAAACAGGGTTGCGCATGCTGCTGCTTTATTGATAATTATCGTTTTGCTTGAGGCCTGTACGGTTAATCTCTGTTCTTGGGATCGGCATCAGGTAGTGTTTCGATGCATCGAATGCTCTATCTTCCAAAGTCTGATAGGTAAAGGTTCTTACGCCGGTGGTGAGATTCTTCTGAATGATCACCTGACGGCAAGGCCTGTTCTCGGTAACGTTGGCGATCTTCCAGCGGCGCACATCGTAATAGCGATGTCCTTCGAAGCAAAGCTCTACCTGCCTTTCATTTCTGATTCTGTCGCGGAGCGCATCGCCAGATTCAGTGATCGGGTTGGTGATGCCCGCTCTGCTTCTGATCTTGTTGAGATATTCTCTGGCAACATCTTCGTGACCGAGATGGAATTGCGCTTCGGCATAGTTGAGATAGATCTCACCGAGACGGCTGAGGATCCAGAATTTATTGGTTTGTTTATCCACTCTGTAGTTGTAAGTGGTATCCATGTATTTTCTGAAAGTGTAGCGTGTGAGGCTGTTGTTCCAGGTATCATATCCCTGATCAGAATCGTAGCCACCTTCGTAGAACTGCGCCTGATTGGTAGTTCTGTCAGGATAGTAAGCCGGGTTGCCTGTTGGTCTGCCATCGAAAATGATACTGGCATAGAAACGCGGATCGCGGTTCACGTAAGGGTTCTGTGGATTGTATCCCGATGTGGCATCGGTGATGTATTTTCCGTCGGCGGTTCCGAATGCATCCACGAGATCCTGCGTAGGTGCGTAAGCAGACCATCCGCGGTATCCGTTGGGCATGCACATTTCTTCCACCCCATCGAAAGCATTCAGGTATTGTTTGCTTGAAAGGCGAACACCAATCAGCTCATTGTTGAAGCTTGTGAAAATGGTTTCGAATTTACCGGTGAACAGAGAGAATGCATTCAAATCGATCACAGCTTTGGCAGCGTCAGAAGCGGCCTGCCATTTGGGTGTTCTTTCAGTGGGTGTTTTACCGTCGTTCCACCAGTCGCTTGCTGCATAGAGCAACATTCTCGATTTGATGGCCATGGCCAAAGCGCCGGTGATGCGGCCTTTGGGAGCATTGGTGGGAGGAAGCATCGAAGCGGCTGCATCGAGTTCAGCAGTGATGAACTTCACACAATCTTCGTAGCTGCTTCTTGCAACTTTGAAATCTGAACTGAGTTTGAATGGTTCTTTGATGAGTGGTACTCCACCATAATCATTCACGAGCATGAAGTAAGCGTACGCGCGCAGGAAAGTTACTTCACCTTTGATGCGTTTGCGGAATGCGTCGTCGCCGGGAACATTGTCGATTCTCGACAGAAACACATTCGCATTTTGAATATGATGATAACATCTTGCCCAGATATCGAAATCGCCTGCGTTGTCGGGAGAAAGCAGTCCGGCGTTGAACACGCTTCTGCATTCGCCATAATCGAATTTGTTGAAGCTTTCGTCGCAGGCGGCAGACAGCATGAAACTTCTGTTGATGGAGTTGCCCCAATCCCAGGTCATGGTGGGCAGTACGTTGTAGATATTATTGCCATAAGCCTCAGCCAGCTTGAGATCTTTCCATACAGATTCATCAGTATAGGAATCCAGCGGCGCTTTGTCAAGGACCTTTGAACAGCTCACCACAGTTGCGCTGCCGAAGAAGATCCCGAGTGCCAGAAATATGTTGGACTTCATAATTTGATTTTTGAATTACGGGAATGATTACAATCCTACATTGATACCGAAACGGAAGATCCTTGTCTGAGGATAGTTTACGCCGGTAGTGTTGTTTGTTTCAGGGTCAACATCATACTTCTTCATTTTATCGAAGGAGATGAGGTTATATCCGCTTGCGAACACGCGGAGTGAATTAACCCCGTATTTGCTGTACAGTTTTGTTGGAACGTTGTAAGAAATTTCCAATGTTTTCAGACGCAGGAATGCAGCACTTCTCAGCCAGAAATCTGAACTGTTGTAGTAACCGCTGTTGGGGCTGCTGGTGCTGTATGCACGTGGATAGAGAGAGTTCGGATTCTCCGGAGTGTAGCGGTTGTCGTACTGCCATTTTGCAGGAGCCATCGCTGCACTCTGTGCTTGCGGGTTCACAGTTTGTTTGGCCATCGCTTGTCCGGCCCAAACCATGTTCACACTGAATCCTCTCCATGAACCACCGAGGATGATGCCGTACACCACTTTCGGTGTAGCAGACTCGAAACTTCTGACCATATCATTGGCATTGATCTCTTTGTTTCCGTCGCGGTCGATGATGATGATATCGCCCACTTTTGCACCGGGAAGGTGGGTGGATTTATCGATCTCAGCCTGGCTGCGATAGATGCCGGCAGTTTGGTAAAGCATCCATGAGTCGATCGGATGACCTTCAGATTTCTGCCATTCGGGAACTGTGGTAGCTTCGTCACTGAACAGGATCTTGCTCTTTGCATAGGTTCCGTTCACGCCGATATTGTACATGAATTCACCGAAGTTGTTGCTGTAGTTGACAGAGAAATCGAAACCTCTGTTCAGTGTTCTTCCGATATTTTCATTGGGCAAGCTCATGCCGGTGTAGATGGGAATGCTGGCATTTCTTTTTGCGAGGATATCGTGTCTGAGATAGCGGAAATAATCAGCGGTGATGTTCAGTTTGCCATTCAGCAAAGTGGCATCGAAACCGATATTTCTGGTATCCTGTTTTTCCCATGTGATGAGTTCATTGGGAGTGCTGCTCAGCACCAATGAAGGAGCCTGTTGGAAATTGTCTCCGAAATAAGGGAAGTAAGCACTGCTGGTAGCCATCTGATAGCGAGTAAGGAAGAGGTATTGCGCAACGGCGTCACTACCCATCAAACCCCAGCTGGCTCTGAGTTTCAGCTGATCGATAAACTTCACGTTGTCTTTGAAGAATTTCTCTTCGGAGATTCTCCATCCGAGGATAACGGCAGGGAACAGGCCCCAGCGGTTGTTGGATGGGAAGTTGAAAGATCCATTGTAACGCATGGTTACTTCGGCGAGATATTTGGAATCGTAATCGTACTGGATTCTTCCGAGATAGCTGGCGCGGCCATCCTGCGAAGCAGAACCGGTTGCGAGCTGGCCTTCGGTAGATCCGGTGAAGATCTGATCGATCTGATCGCTCAGCAGATTCTTTCTGTATGCATAAGTTCCCCAGTTGTTGGAAGAAGTGGCTTCATATCCAACAAAAGCGCCGATGGTATGGCGACCGAACTGTCTGTCGTACGACAGTTTGAGGAACTGCGTGTTTGCATTGATCATGCTTTCATCCTGCGTAATGCTGGCGATGCCGGTAGAGGTACGCATATTGGTGTACGTGCCGGTGGTTTTATTGAAATCCCAGGCGTCGTATTGTTTGCTGAAGATCTTTTCGTGACGAAGGTTCACGTCAAAGGAAGCATATCCGCTGATCGCAAGCCCTTGTGTGATGAAAGGAAGCTTCAGTTCGAATCCGGCGAGCGGGTTGATCACGTAGTTCTTGATTCTGTCGTATCCAGGTTCACCGCTGGTCATGAGAATAGGGTTTCTGCCTCCGGCCAAACCCGCGCTGGGTGAACCATTGGCCCAATAGGTGGGGATGTATGGATACATCGATCTTGTTTCGTGCAGAATGCTTCCTACGCTCCAGTAAGGATACGTGCGGTCTTCCTGACGACCCGCGATATCGAGGTTCACTTTCAGGTTCTTCGAGATCCTTGCATCGATATTCGAGCGGAAGTTGAACTGCTTGTATTTTTCGATGCTGTTCTTGAAGTTGCTGCTCTGCTCTGTGTACTGACCAGAGAAATAGTATTTCACATTTTCATTGCCACCGCTTACAGACAGCGCATGAGAAGTTTGCGGAGCACTGGTGCGGAATACTTCGCGCAGCCAGTCGGTGCTTGTGTAATTGGGAACATTGCCTGCTTTGTACTTGTCGATCTCAGTCTGTGCGTAAGTGCCAGGCTTCACTTCGTTGTACCAGGTCATGTACTCCCATGAGTTGGTGGTGGTGGGAATTCTTGTAAGTTGCTGAATGCCGTAAGTGCCTTCGTACTGAATGCTGGGTGCACCGGACTTACCTCTTTTTGTAGTAACGAGGATAACTCCGTTAGCAGCACGCACACCGTAGATGGCTGCAGATGCATCTTTCAGAACAGTAATACTTTCAATATCGTTGGGATTTAAACGGCTGATGCTTCTGTCGGGAATTCCATCTACCAGAATAAGTGGACTTGTACCACCGCTGAAAGAGTTGAAACCTCTGATGTAGATAGAAGAACCGTCGTCGCCGGGGCGGCCTGAACGATTGTTGGCAATTACACCGGGAATGCGACCTGCGATAGCGTTGGAAACGTTTACAGAACTGCTTTTGGAGATGTCTGATCCTTTCACGGTAGCAACAGAACCGGTGAGTGTGGCTTTCTTTTGTGCACCATATCCTACAACGATCACTTCGTTGAGTGATTTACCATCGGGTTGCAGGGTGATGTTGAGCGTAGTGTTGTTTCCAACCATCAGTTCCTGACCAGCATAGCCAGTGAAAGAAATGAGGAGGATGGATTTAGTACCAGCCACGTTGATGGAGAATTTTCCATCTTCGAGGGTTACAGTACCATTGCTGGTTCCTTTCTCAGTGATGGAAGCCCCGCCTACAGGCTCTCCTTTCTGATTGGTGATGGTACCGCGAATCTGAATGTTGTTCTGCGCCAGCACAGGAGCCCCCACACACAGCAACAACTGCAGCAGAAATACAGTTGAGAGCAATCGCCTGGAGACTGAACCAGCAAGGGTTCGGCTCCCGTAAAAACAATATCTCATAATTTGTTTTTTGGTTATAGCTTATCAGGGTTTAAGACAAATGCGTAGTAAAGAAAAATTGGAAAATGCGGCAGTCAGCTGCTGTCGCAGGCGCGCGGAGGAGTTGCTTTCATTGCAATCGTTTTGGTTTGGCCCATAGAAGGGACATTGTTGTTTGGTATTTACAGTTCTAGTCTGGTCTGTTCTAGTACAAATATAGGATTCCATTTGGTATCCAAAAGTTTTTTTTGACGTGCGTCAATCAACTTATCAGGTGCATGGATTATTAGCTTCTCCCCTGCTTTTTGTGAGAACCACAGCCGCATTGAATACATTAAAAAAGCCCGCAGGAATTGATCCTGCGGGCTTCGCATATGGTTAGTTCGATTGTTACAATTTCAATAATCCCACCTTGTGCAAGGTATTCACCGGTTTGTTGTCCCAGAACAATTCAAAGTCTTCAAACCCGCTCGCATGGTAGCTATCCATCACTTCCTGCAGCGTATAGGTCTTTGCATTCGACACAGATAATTTGCCCAGCATCTCTGCCAGCCAATCGCCCTGTTCTTTATTCACACTGATGCTATGCGTTCCTTTCTTATCCTGAAATACCAGAGAAGTCATCTCCCACTGGCTACCCTTTTTCGATTTGGTGAAATGTTCTACCACCGGGCTGCGGCCAAGCCATACGATCTTGGAAGTTGGTTTGGAACTGCTGTACAGATCATGCGTGAGCACCTGTGTGATATGATCTGGCGCGATCTTCGTTTTGGGCACTTTAAAATCGAACCACTTCTGCAGCGGCTCTTCGAGCCCGATGCCGTGCATGTAATTCAGCAATGATTTTTTCAGTCCGTAACTGAATGCTTCGTGCTCTGCACCGGATTCATCTACGTGCACTATATCGTTGTTGGCAAAACTGCCAATTGCTTCTGTTTCTTTCTTCACATTGAATTTTGCAGGTTCGAGTCCAACCGGACTATGCGCCGTCATAGTAAACAAATGCCAGAAGGCAGATTGCAGAATGCCTGCGGCAAACATCTGTCTGATCATTTCGAGCGAATCGATTGTCTCCTGTGCAGTCTGTGTAGGAAATCCATACATCAGATACGCGTGCACCATTATGCCGGCCTCTGTAAAATTCTTGTTCACCTGTGCTACCTGCGCCACGGTGATTCCTTTCTGGATCAGTTCGAGCAGGCGGTCGCTCGCTACTTCCAACCCACCGCTCACCGCAATGCAGCCCGATCTTTTCAGCAGCAGGCAGAGATCGCGGGTGAAACTTTTCTCGAAGCGGATATTCGTCCACCAGCTCACCACCAGCTTGCGTTTGATGATCTCCAGCGCCAGCGCGCGCATCAGCGCAGGCGGAGCTGCTTCGTCCACAAAGTGAAATCCGTTTTGTCCGGTTTGCGCTATCAGTTGCTCCATTCTGTCGCAGAGCAATGATGCAGCAACCGGTTCGTACAGTCTGATATAATCGAGCGAGATATCACAGAACGTGCATTTGCCCCAGTAACAGCCATGTGCCATGGTGAGTTTGTTCCATCTTCCATCACTCCACATGCGGTGCATGGGATTCACCACTTCGATGGCATTGATGTATCCTTCGAGCAGAAAATCGCTGTAGTCGGGCGTTCCTACCTGCGCCTGTTTGTAATCGGAGCAGGATTTATTGTTGAAGTAGGTTACTGCTCCATCCACCAATGTAAAAGTTCGCTTCAGTTCTTCCTTCGATTTGGTGCCTTCGATATGATGAATGAGGTTCTCGATCGGCGCTTCACCATCATCGAGCGTAATGAAATCGTAGAACTCAAACACGCGGGCATCGCTGAGCGAACGAAGTTCTGTATTCGCAAAACCTCCGCCCATGGCCACTTTCACGTCTGCATAGTTCTTTCTGATCCATTGCCCGCAACGAAGTGAGGTATAGAGATTGCCGGGAAATGGAACCGAGATGGCCACCAGTTTCGGTTGCACATTATCCATATGCTGTTGCAGCAGCCGGATCAGCAGGTGATCGATATAGGTATATTCTTTCTGCAGTTCTGCATAGAGTTCGTCGAAGCTGTTGGCGGAGCGGCCCAGCCTTTCGGCATAACGGCTGAATCCGAAATGTTCGTCCACACATTCGCGGATGAGATCGCTCAGGTCTTCGAGATACATGGTGCTGAGGTGTTTTGCCTTATCCTGCGTGCCCATGGAACCGAAGGCCCAGTCGAGGTCTTCGAGTTGTGCAAAGCGGCTGGCTTCGGGAAGGAAGTCGCGTTTGCAGATCCGGTGCGCCATGGTGGGATTATGTCCCTGAAGAAAACCGATCACATCATCTATAGTGGTGATGTATTCATCCTGCAAAGCAATGATCCTCGAAATGTTTTCGGAAGGATTCTCCGGAAGGTGCCGACCAATATGATCGAACAGATCCTGCAGGCCGGAACGGCTGAACAGGGCAAGCGTTACTTCGATACCCAGATCGGCCTGGAAGGAGGAGATATTCTTTGTATTGAGAAATCCCTTCAGGTAGGCAGTGGCCGGGTACGGCGTATTAAGTTGAGTAAAAGGAGGTGTCAGCAAAAAAACAGTAGCGCTCAAATCGGGTAATTTGATGCAAAATTACGTCAATTGAGGGGAAGCGCCAGAGCCGGGATTTTGGCAGCCATCTCCCCCTTTCCGAAACGGGTTCTGCTATCAAATCTTTGACCAAAAGCAAGAATACCGGTTCCGGATAGCTTCTATACCGGTAACATGACAAAATAGTTTACTACTTGTACAATCTCCCTGTTGACCTGTGGTATTTTCCGCACGTATATTTAGGCCGGAGCAAAATCCGTTTAGACGCCAGAGGATGGCGCAGGTTTAATTGCTCATTTAACTAACTGCTTATCTGTGTATGCCTGTGCTTGTTCCGGCATACCGGAAAGACCAATTATTGCATATGAAATGTAACTCGACTGCCTTGCTGTCAACGGGATTTCGTTGGCGAATGATTCTTCTCAGTTTATTTCTGGTGTACTTTTCTCCCCCACTTTTTGCTCAGAATCTAATCCCGGTAAAGGGACAGATCACCGATGAAAAAGGAAACTTTCTCGGCGGAGTAAGCGTTACCATTCAGGGTACATCCAATGGAACCACCACGGATTCCAGTGGAAAATTCAGCATCAGTGTGCCATCAGCCAAAACAGTACTGGTTTATTCCCGTGTAGGATACGAACCATTTTCACAGGCTGTAGGTGCATCGAGCGATCTGCGGATCTCACTCAAACAAAAACTCAACGATCTCAATGAAGTGATTGTAGTGGGCTACGGACAGAAAGTAGCCAAGCGCGATGTAACAGGCGCTATCAGTTCCATCGGCGCCAAAGAGATCGAAAACCGTCAACCGGTGAATATCTTCGATGCCATTCAGGGCATGGCGCCGGGTGTGCGGGTAATGAATGAATCAGGATCTCCCGGTGAAGAATCCGATATCGCTATCCGCGGGTTGAGCACGCTCTCAGATGCCGGTATCAAACCACTGTACATTGTAGATGGTGCACCGATGAAGAACATCAGTGTTATCAACCCTAAAGACATACAATCTATAGAAATACTGAAAGATGCGGCATCTGCGGCCATCTATGGATCACGTTCGGCCAACGGTGTAATCATCATCACCACCAAACGCGGTACAGAAGGAAAACCACAGGTGAACATCGATATCCTGAGAAGTTACAGCAGATTGAGCAACAGAATCAGTCAGGCTAACCGTCTGCAAAGACAGATGTTCGATCGCAGAGGCAATCTCGGACTCGATCCCAAGAACGACGACTCCACCTCCTTCAACAGAAACTCCGATAACGATTATCAGGATCTGATCACACAAACAGCGGCACGTACTCAGGTGGATCTCGGTCTCAGAGGCGGTACGCAGGTACTCAACTATTTCAACAGTGTTCAGTACCTCGACGAAACTGGTATCATCATTAACAGTTTCAACAAACGAATGTCTCTCAGAAGCAATGTTGAATACAGACCTAACAAGCGTTTCAGCATGCTTTCACGTATCAACTTCACTTTTCAGAACCGCAGTCTGATCGATGAAGGCAACGTAATCAGGCAATCACTGCAACGCCCTCCGGGCATGGCGCTCTATCTTCCCAACGGAGAATTGTTATACTTCAATGGAGGAAGAAGAAACCCGATTGCTGAAGCCTATCTCCGCTCGAATGTTCAAAAGAATTATAAAGGCATTTTCTACCAGGGTTTCGAATACAAACTTTTGGATAATCTGGTATTGCACGTAGATGCCTCTGCAGACCTGGAGTTCAGAAAAACTTCATTTTTCAGTTCCAAACTGCTCAACAGTGGCAACCCACCTGTAAATACGGGATATGAATCCATGTCCATTCCATGGAGATTGCAGGGTAACGCCTATGCCAGCTACGACAGAACAATTGCAACAAAGCACAGAATTACTGCTCTGATTGGTATGAATGCCGAAAAGAACAGAACGGATGAAACGAATCTCTCCGGTTCGTTCTTCGTAACTGAGCTGGTACAAACGCTCAATGCTGCCGGTCGTTATAACCTTTCTGACCTCTACGGCAGAGCAAAATCCTCTTCACTGCTCGGCTTCTTCGGAAAACTGGGCTACGATTATCAGGGAAGATATCTTATCAATGGTACTATCCGTCGTGATGGATCGTCTGTATTCAGCAGAACCAACCGCTGGGGTTATTTCCCATCAGTATCTGCAGGCTGGCGCTTCAGCGATGAGAAGTTCATGAGAAAATTCGATGGCTTCCTTACTGATGGTAAACTGAGGGTAACCTGGGGTATCACCGGTAATCAGGAGATCGGCGAGTACGACCGTTACCAGCAATTTGTGTTTGGTCCGTATGTGTACATGGGAACCAGCGGTGTTCGTACCAATCAGAAGATGGGTAACGAAAATATCAAATGGGAATCTACCGCTCAGACCAACTTCGGAATCGATCTTACTTTCCTCAACGGACGAATCACTTTCGCCGGAGATTACTACATCAAGAAAACCACCGACCTTTTGTATGAGCTCCCGCTCTCACTCGAAAGCGGATTCCCGGACAGGGTTCGTGTGAATGCAGGCGGTCTCGAAAACAAGGGTATCGAACTGATGGTATCGGGCTTCCCTATCCGAACAGCAAAATTCAGCTGGCAGGTAACCGCCAACTATTCTCAGGTAAGAAACAAGATCACCAAACTGCCACTTGATTATATTGATGATATCTGGACAGTAAATCAGGGAAAAGAAGCAGGCAATTTTTACGGTTATAAATTCCAGGGCATTTATGAGTACGACGAATCGAATGCCTATACATCGGATTACAGCACCAGACTGAATCTGCAACTCAGAAAAGACGCGCAGGGAAATGTTTTGCTCGGCAAAGACAACAGACCCATTGTGGAAGGCTATACCCTCCCCGACGGATCTAAATATACCGGCGATGTAAAACAGCTGAAAGCATCAGGTGTAACTCTGAAAGGCGGCGATGTGATCTGGGAGAACCTGCCCGATGCAAAAGGCGTGTACAACGAGAACATCGGTAATGAAGACAGGCAGTTCCTCGGCCATGGACAACCACGCTGGAGCCTCAGTCTGATCAACAATTTCAACTACAAAGGATTTCAATTGTCGTTCAACCTTTATGGCAACTTCGGAGGTATGATCTACAACGAGAACAGAAGAAACCTTGCTTCGTTCTCCAACAGCAACACTACCCCTGATGCATACTTCATCGAGAATATGTGGAAGTATCCCGGACAGATCACCGACTCGTACAGAGGTGGCAACAAAGATGCAGACAATATGCGCCGCGGCGGAAGTCAGTGGCTGGAGAACGGCAACTTCGTTCGTCTTCAGGCAGTTCGACTGGCCTATCAGCTGCCTCAGCGCATCAGCGCCAAAGCAGCCATGAAACTGGTGAACGTGTATATCTATGGAACCAACCTGCTTACCTGGACAGACTACACAGGCTTCGACCCTGAAGTGTCTCAACGCAGTGTAACCACACCAGGCAACGACGCAGGAAGATACCCGCGCAGAAGAGAAGTAGGTATGGGATTAAATGTATCATTCTAATTATTACAGACCATGAAACGAAGCATCATAAAATTCACGATTGCAATTCTCATCGCCGGCACATTCGCCATGGGTGTAGGATGTGACAAGTTCCTCGATGAAGAACCTATCTCCACCATCGTACCCGGTGATTTCTGGAAAGACAGTGCAGATGCCACCACCTGGATGGCTGGTGTGTATCATCAGCTGCAAAGCACACTCCGCAACAACTGGTTCGACTGGGGCGAAGTTCGCTCAGACAATGTGCGGGCAGCCGGTACCGGCAATGCACAGCTCACCATGGTGAGCAATACACTCTCCGCAAATGATAACGACATCAACGGCATCACCCGCTGGACGGATCTTTACAGTACCATATCGCTTTGCAATTATGGTATCAAGTATTATCCCGATCTGATCAAAACAAACTTCAAAGGCGGTGTAACCAAATACAAGAACTACCTCGGCCAGTGTTATGGACTGAGAGCGCTGATGTACTTCTATGGTATGCGTGTCTGGGGCAGAATGCCACTGCATACAGTACCGGTAGAATCCATCGATCAACCGAAGAACTTCAAACGTTCGGATATTGCAGCAGTTAAGCAACGCATACTGGATGATATCGATCTTGCGCTGGCCAATATCGGATCAGCAACAGGACAGAAATACTACATGCAGAAATCAGCAGTGCTGGCCTTGAAAACTGATGTGCATATGTGGTTTCAGGAATATCCGGAGGCACTGAAAGCAGCCAACGACTGCATTGCAGCAAGCGGTTGTACCTGGGTGGCTAATGCTACAGAATGGAAAGATATGTTCATCGATCCTTCCAGATCCAAAGAAACCATCTTCAATTTGTACTGGTCGAGCATCGAACGCGGTGAAGGCGTAGGCATCTGCGGCAAGCTGGGTTCCAGCTCCAACACCAATCAATATGCGATTTCAACATCTATCTTCTCTGCACTGAGAGACCATACAGATCCTGTAAGCGGCAAACGCATCGACGGACGCTTCTGGGCTCAGTGGGATACTGTTACCTACAACCTCCCTGAGTTGTATGACGAAGGCGGACCGCAAATGGGCAAGTTCTATCCATGGGCTGATAAGCCAGGCGGCAAATTCACATTCGAAGGCGCGGGTGAGTGTTCTGCAAAAATCCCCATCTATCGTTATGCTGATGTGCAGCTGCTGAAAGCGGAAGCACTCAACAAACTGGACAGACATCAGGAAGCGCTGGACATCGTAAACCAGGTGAGAGCGAGAGTTGGTTACACCATTCCTGCAACACTTGCAGACTATGATCCTGCACAGCTGAAAGATCAGATTGAAATCACCATTCTCAAAGAGCGTCAGGTTGAGTTTCTGGGAGAAGGAAAAAGATGGTTCGATATGTGCCGCATCGGTAAGATCTACGATTACTCAGATGCCGGATACCTTTATATGCGCACCATCATGAACCCGCTCATTATCAAAAGAATTGGCGGTATTCCTTTCACAGGCATCAACATCAACAGAATTCTCTATCCCATCAACTCGGATGCATTCGATGCAAACCCAGAGCTGCTGAAAGATCAGAACCTGCCTTATGACGAATAATGATTGCTGAACACATCAAATTATTTTTATGATGAAGAATCTCCGGCTTTTTATCCCTCTAATACTGGCAGCGATCATATTCGCTACCGGTTGCAGCAAGCTGCAGGATGGGTACAACTATAAAAAATCGTTCTACGAAACAGAACTCAATATGAGCGTGATGGATTTCATGAATTCACGCAAGGATATGTTTTCCGGCATGCTGGCTGCCATCGAATATGTAGACAAGGATCCGAAACACAAAGACGTAAAGGCAATGTACAGCACCCAGGGCAATACTTTTCTGTTGATGCACAACAATGCACTGACGAATCTGGATGATGCGGCATCATGGTGGACGCTCAACAGAGTGTGGGGAGATGATCCCCTCAACCCCGGCGGCCCCAAAGTAAAACAGAAAGGCACTGACTGGTCGCAATACACAACAGATTCCGTAGCATCCCTGCTGCGGTATCATGTACTTAAAGGAGAACAAACCTACAAAACACTGAACTCAACAGGCAGATGGGTGGAGACATTTGAAACATCCAAAGAAAACGACTCTGCAAAGATTTTCTTATTCCTCGAAAACGTGCGTGAAGCAAACCTTCGGATCAACGCATACACAAATCCAGGACCTCCGGTAGAATATGGGGGGCTGCCAGTGAAATGGGATAATATTGCACCACGTACACCGGATCTGCATGCCACCAATGGCATTGTGCATGTTGTGAACCGCTGGTTTCTTCAACCCACCAGAGAGGCTATCAGGAATAATTAATTCTAATCAATTTGCTTTATGAGAAATCTTTTTATAAATACTGCTGTAGCATCCCTTGCACTGGTAGCACTCAGCTGCAAGAAAAAACTGGATGTTGACATTGTGAGCCTGAACAAACCCGGAGAAGAATTCTATTACGGAGAAAAAGTTCCTGTATGGGCTTCTACCAATGGAGAAAAGGAAGGCATTTCTTACGAATGGTCGGCCACCGGCGGAACTTTTGACGGATGGCGCACGCAGAACCTCTTCGAAAATTTATGGATCGCTCCCACCAAACCAGGAGAATATACGGTAACTGCCAAAGCGAAAAATACAGGCAGCAACTCATCGAAGTCTACTGTGATGAAAGTAACACGTTACTTCTTCGACGATTTTCAGAGTCCGTATACCAAGAGCGGTACAGGCTGGAGTTTCACCAATATACATGATACCGGTCAGGCACTGATCTCTTTGCCCAATCCTGCAGATTCAAGGCTGGAGCTGGAAGCAACGAGCACCAGCGCTCCACGTATCAACAGGAACCTCAATCTCGCACCGCTTAAAATTCCGTTCTCCATCAAAACAGTACTGGGATGGAAAACTTATATCAGAAACAATCAGGCATTTACCATCAACCTGCTGTTCAGTGCACCAGCTGCGACCACCGTTCCTTATATTCGTGAGATCAGATGGGAGTTCTGGCCAGGTGTAAATCCCGGCACAACTGATAACTTCCAGTTGCGTTTCGAGACTTATATTCCTTCAACCAACGTGAGCAAATTCAGTGTTAAAAATGCGGTATTCCCCGATCCGGGTGCACTGGCTGATCCTGTAAAAGGAAGATACCCGGCATTGCAATCTGCAGATGGACAACTGAAAGCATTGAGTTTTTCTATCGATGCCGACAACGTATTCCATGCTTATGTAGACGGCAATCTGTGGTTCACCAGCAATGGGATCAAAGACTGGCTGGCACAGGCGAAAGCTGCTTATCCTAACTTCCAGGATCCGATGCCCAGAGAATTCAGAGTAGGTTTCCCGGCTAAAGAAGCCAACAAGGATGGAACAATTCTGATTATGAAGAGTGTGTACATCAACGATGATGGACAGATACTGAAATAGTTCTCATGTATTTTAGATATGATGATAACAGCCTCCTTTCCGGGAGGCTGTTTTTTTTAAGGCAGTTTATTCAGCCAGATTCTGTTGAACAGAAACTTATCTCCTGTTCGTGGATCAAACTTCGCAGTGACCTGATAATATCCTGCTTTGCTTACTTCGATGGCACCCATGGTTACATTCACGAATTCATCCGTGTATTGTCCGTTGGGTTCCACCACTACCCTGCTTGTGGGTGAAAGTGCTTGCTGGATCTGTTTTCCATCCATTTCAACTGAGCACAATATTTTTTCTTTGGCCCCATTATGATACGATACATCGATTGAATATTTTCCTGCTTCTGGCGCATAAAATCTCCAGCTGATTGTACCGGGCTTATTCATCACCATATGGGCAGGGCGTAATCCATCATACTTCACCAATTCAAATTCTGATGGATCGCCGGTGATGTTTTCACCTGTTAATGCAAATCCACCGAAGCTGGATTCTGCAATAACTTTTGCTTCGATTGCCGGAGCAGCATCGTAGCTCAGTTCGATAGTGGACACAAACGGATCACCAGCTTCCTGCGGCAACCTGATATGCAGCAAGGGGCCATTCAGTGTGAACGGCAACGATTGCCTTCCGGATTTCCGGATCAGTTCAACCCGCTGCGGTGCAGTGGTGATGCCGGTTACACGAAGTATATGGTCGAGCGGCCAGTTGTATACCTGCAGGTAAATTTTCTGATTGCCGGTGCCGGTATTATGAGTAGTGATGCGCCCCCAATCATGCTGCGAAGGTCTGAGCGATACGCCAATGCTTTTGTAAATCGATTCTCCGCTTTTAGCGAGCCACACACCAATGTCTTCGAGCCTTCTGATACCTTCATATGGAATAGAACCGTCGGCACGTGGTCCGATATTCAGCGTAAAATTTCCGTTTAAGCTTACATTATCGATGAGGGATTGCAACAGCTGACTGGTAGATTTCCATTGGTTTTCCAGCGCATTGTATCCCCAACTATGTGCAATGGTGCCGGCCGTTTCCCAGGGATGTTTCTGGTAGATGGCACCGAATTCATTGTCGCCCATAGTTTCGAAATCGATGCCGGGATTGTCGATACTCAATCCCAGTCTGGAATTGATAAGGCATTTGGGTTGCAGCTCATGGATCAGTTGAATCACCTGCTGCAATTGCTCTTTCTTCACGATAGTGGTTTTGTGATCTACCCACATATCGAACCAGAGCATAGCGATATCGCCGTAGTTGGTGAGCAGCTCCCTCAGTTGCGGCAATACTTTTTGCTGCCAGTATTGATTGTATTGCTCATCGGTGACCCTGCCTGTAATTTCCTGATTATGATCCCAACCGAAAGGATGTTCCCAATCGAGCCAGTGAGAGTAATAAAATGCGAGTTTGATACCATGCTTGCGGCAGGCAACAGACAATTCTTTGATCACATCTCTGTTGGTATTGCAGAGCTTGCTGAGATTGTAGTCGCTTACTTTGGAGTTCCAGATGGCAACACCATCGTGGTGTTTGGCAGTGATCACTATATATTTCATACCGGCTTTCTTTGCAGCCAGCACCCATTCTTCGGGATTGATCTTACTCCAGTCGAACCGTTTGGCAAGTGCGCCATATTCTTCGCGCGAAATGCGGTTTCGGTAGCGGATCCATTCTGCATAGTTGTTGCCGTTGCGAAGACGTTCGCCATGCCAGATGCCTTCAGCTGCGCTGTAAAGCCCCCAGTGAATGAACATGCCGAAACGTGCATCGGTAAACCATTGCACGCGATCATTATTCGATGTTGTTACTGGTTGTGCTGTGGAATTTAGTGCAGAGGAAAGCAGCATCAGAACCACAAGGAGCCGGATCAATCTCATAGCTAAATCGGTTTAGATGCCGAATTTAGTTAAAAACAGGCTTGGCTGTTTTGTTTTTTTGGAGCAGTTCTTTCAAAGAAAATTATTGCCGGAAATTTTGATTACACAAAAAAGATTCTAATTTTGCCATCACAATGAAACGACTTCAACTCATAGCAAACATATACCAGATAGGAAGCAAACAGCTTTCGGGAGGTCGGTTATTGTTGCTATGAACCAAATAGCTTGATACAAGGAACAAACCCTCGGAGCAAATAAGCACGAGGGTTTGTTCTTTCCTGTAATGCTTATCTGCACTCAATTCCAGCGTTTTCCCTACTGATCAGAAAATGATGCTTAGCTCAATTGGTCAGAGCAGGTGCCTTATACGCACAAGGTTACCGGTTCAAGTCCGGTAGCATCAACAATGGCATATGCCATTATCAACAAATTTTTTTTATGAAGAAGATCATTTCGCTTTTCAAGCGTAATTATGATGGCGACAAACTGGTAAGGGACGAAGTTGTACCAGGCGCAAAATGGGTAATCAACGGAGAAGGTTTCGCTACACGAAAATGGGATGGCACCTGTTGCAAAATCGAAGACGGTATTTTTTACAAACGCTTCGACGCAAAGCATGGCAAAACACCGCCTGAAGAATTTGTGCCTGCACAAGACCCAGACCCAATTACAGGTCACTGGCCCGGCTGGCTGAAAGTAGGTGAAGGCCCGGAAGATAAATGGTTTCGGGAAGGCTACGCAAACAGTATTGGTGACAAGTTTGTTGCCTTCGGAACTTTTGAACTGGTAGTGCCACGCATCAATGGCAATAAGGATGGTTTTGAAAAACACTTTCTGATTCCACATGGAAATGAAGTGATAGAGAACCCTCCCCGCAATTTCGAAGATCTGAAAAAATACTTTGCAGAAGCCAATATCGAAGGCTTTGTTTGGTATCATCCCGATGGCAGAAGAGTCAAAATCAGGAAAAAGGATTTTGGCTTTAAATGGTGACTGCCTTCTCACTATTCAGAATGCTAAAAGGCTTGAGTTATCTGGCATTGCCATACTCAAGCCTCTTAGCTTTCATTAAATATTTTTGGCAGCACTTTTATTCTACAATCTGATCACTTCTCCGTCCTTTGGGATAAGCAACTTATCTTCCCTGATTTGCAGAAAATTCGCTTTGTTGCGAAGCGAAACTCTTGTAACCGGACAATGATCCAACGCCTCCATATGCACCGCAATCACTTTTGCTTTTGCAGAAGATGCTGCTGTCTGTACCACCTGAGACTCATCCATAATTATCGGTCCATCTACCTGAAAGTTGGTGATAAATGCACCTCCTGAATTTACGATGATATAATCCGGATCATAATGTTTGATATTACCCAGTATCTCATCTGTAAAAATGCAGTCGCCCACAATGTAGATGGTAGGATGTCCGGGCGACTTCAACACAAAACCCGATACATTTCCCATCCGCGCTCCCACTGCACCTTTACCATGCTGGCCGGAAGTTCTGTGAATAGTGATATTCCCATCAACAATGCTATCGTTCACCGGCTTTGCTTTGGTGAATTTCTCCTTTTCGAAGAATGCCACATCTGTCGGCTGAATGTACAACTGCGATGATTTATCCAATGCTGCAGATGCCGCAGGGTCGAAATGATCGATATGTGTATGCGTAACAAGCACGAACTCTACATTCTTTTTGATCTCTTCAACCGGCATCGGAAGCCCTACCGTAGGATTCTTCTCCACCCCGGCAAATGACATGAATTCGCCTTTGGCTGAAAACATGGGATCTACCACAAAGGTTCTGCCTGCATAATTCAGTTTCAAAGTTGCACTGCGGATAAGCTGAACAGTATTCTCTTTCCCGCCTGATTTCTGTTGTGCTTCCAGGCTGCCCGTGAGCGAAACTGCACTTACAATTGCCATGATAGTTTTTTTCATTGATAGTTGTATAAGAGCTGCAATGTAAATAGTTGCAGCAGAAATCAAAATAACATAGATCAATTGCAAATGGTTGTATGGCCAGCAAAAAACTACCGTTAAGTGGTATTTTTTCATCATACGAAAGCATGTACTTTTGTGCTGTCGATTTTCCTTCCCCCTGTTTTTTTAGTCCCGTTGTCCCTCCTTTCAGGTTAAGTTCTGCAAACGCAGCACTCATTGTATTCTTCAACCATTATTTCAACCATAAACACCAATCTATGGCCACAGAAAATATTTTCCGGTTCATATCGGTGCGCCCAACAAAATTAGAAAGGGCCAAAAGCAGACTGAATCTGCATGTATACGCAAAAGACACGCTCACTCCTTTTTACAACGAACTGTCAAAAGCAGCATCACAGGGGGCTTCCAGAGAACAGCTTGCAGCAATCGCCATTCGTTTTCAGCAAACGAAAGATTACGTTACCAGCATCAGAGAGCTTAAATTTCCGCTCGAAAAAATACTCGACTGGATAACAGACAATGGCAGAGCAACATTCGGCGAAGGAAAATTTGTTGATTCAATAGAAGGCATCGTCGGCAAAAAACTGCCCGAAGCAACAAGGGACAAAGATTTCACCGAAGCTTACAATAACCTGCGCGATTCTGTGCTGGCCAATATTCTCAGCGCTACGCCTGTGGAAGAGAAAGAGGAAAAGATCAGCAGCATCAAGATACTCTACACACTGCTCGCATTTGTGCAGAACAAACAGATCGGCCTTGATGAAGAAATCATCAATGATTATTTCGGTCGCAGTACCGTTGTGTTTCCTTTCATGAAAACAAAAGCTGGTCAGCAGGATACTCCCACACCAATACCGTCCACTACACCGCCTGTGAATGATCGTCAGAAAGAGCAGGAAGCCAAAAGAGCAAGGCTGGCCAGTTTCGAGAAAGCGCATCGTGAGTTATCTGCGCTGGTGCTGAACGAGAACAACAGAGCTGCCACCGAAGATGATCAGACAGCCGATGATAACCGCCTGCGCAGCATCGAAACAAGACTTGAAATGCTCAGTGGAAAATGTCCCGATGAGAAAGAAAACAAACGATTCACCATCGAAGGCAATGCAACAGGCAGAGCGCACAAATCATCAGCACAATTCATTCTCTCCGAGAAAGCAGCCACAGGCCTCAGCAACGATACCAAACTCGTTCTGAAGGATATGAATATCGATGCAGCTAAGATGAATATCGAAGGAACTGTGCAAACTATCGAAAAAGAAATCAATTACCTGCAAACCGGTCTCGACTCCACCATCAACTACACAAAGATGGTTCCGTTCCGGGGCGGATATATCGACCAGACCAAGTTCCAGAATGCCGTACTCACTGCCGGAGGAAGAGAAGGAACCGCATGGGGCTTTCTCAAAAAATGCAGCTTCAAAGCAGGCGTAGGCGATCTGCTGATCGTTCGTCAGAAACTCAAAGCATACGAACTGGCAGAGTTCGCGCACGTAGAAAATGCACTGGCCGGTGAGACCCGCGAAAGAGAACATCGCCGTCTCAATCTGCGCGAAGAGATCACTACTACCGAAACAGAAAGAGAAACAGAAAAAGAAAGGAACCTGCAAAGCACGGAGCGCAACGAAATGCAGAACGAAGCAGAAAAAGTAGTGCAGCAGCAGGCGCATGTAGATGCAGGCCTGCAGGTGAGCGGCAGCTACGGTCCCAGCATCAGTTTCACAGCTACTCTCAATGCAGGATTCTCTTCATCCGTGGAAGAAACACAGAAGAAATCCACTTCCTATTCAAGAGAGGTAACGGAAAAATCTTCAGAGAAGATCAGAGAAAAAGTAAGGGAAGAAAGAAGAGTGCGCACGCTGGAACAGATCGAAGAGATCAACAAACACAGCATCAACAACTCCGACGCATCGAATGGACATATCAGAGGCATCTACCGCTGGCTGAACAAGATCTACGACGCACAGATCTTCAACTATGGCCAACGGATGATGTATGAATTTGTATTGCCCGAACCGGCTGCATTCTTTCTTTATGCCACCATCGAGAATCCTCCGCAGGATACGGAGCTCATCAAACCTGAGCCACCTGAATACTACGGAGCTCCATTGAAACCCGGCAACCTTACCCGTACCAACTACCAGAATTACGTAAGCGTTTACCATGTAACCAATGCGCCTGAGCCGCCATCACAGTTCACGGTAAAAACTTATTTCGATAAGCAGGATGGGAACGACAACCAGAATATCGGCCGATCCTCCGCCATCGCATTGCCCGACGGATATGAAGCCTATGCAGCCACTGTAAGCAGCGACTATGTGTACGAAGAAGGCGCAAGCCACAGCATCAGACTGATGGTAGGCAGCACCAACTACGACAGAACACCATACTGGGGCGCAGAATACAAAACGTTCTCAAGAAGGTATCGTGGTGAAATTTCCGTAGCAGTCGAATACATGAAAATCAGAAGCTTCGCGCTCAGTGTGGATGTATTCTGCAGTCTTACCGACGAAGCTTTTGCAAAATGGCAGCACAAAATGTATGATGCCATCATGCAGGCGTACTTCGATCAGAAAGCCACCTACGATGCAAAGATCGAACAGAAAGATATTCAGAAAGGCATCGCCATTGAAGGCAGAAACCCTATCGAGAACAGAAGGATCGAGAAGGAAGAGCTGAAGAAGCTCATCATAATGGTGCTGACGCAGACGAACTTCCTCAACATCAATTCCTACACATCCTCCACAGAACCCTTGATGGATCTGGACAAGATCTGCAAGAACGGATCTTACATCCGATTCTTCGAGAATGCATTCGAATGGCATAACATCCTCTATGTGTTCTATCCATATTTCTGGGGCCGTCATGCAAAATGGGTGAATGCACTGCATCTTACAGATCCTGATCTGGATTTCGCAGCATTCCTGAAAGCCGGCGCAGCACGGGTGCAGATACCTGTTAGACCGGGCTTTGAGAAAGCGATTGCCTATTTCTGCCAGACAGGAATTATCTGGGATGGAAATGATGTGCCACTGATAGGCGATGAGTTGTATGTGCCCATCATCAAAGAGATTTCAGAAAATCTCGGTAAGCTCGACGAAGGTGTTCCTTATCCGGCTGATTCAACACCATGGGAAGTAACAGTACCAACTTCACTGGTACTGGTGCAGGATCTGGAAGAGATTCCCAATATCAGGGATATTCTTACCGGCAACAATATCGATATCAGAAATCTCAATCCTTAAAGCAGATCTTACCGATATGCCTTTATACAGCCTGCATGCAGATTACGACCAGAACGGAGTACTCAATGCGAGTACATCCGAATACCAGGCGCGAAACTATGTACCGGGAGCGCTGATAATGCCCAACATCGACGTTGATGGAACGGCGCTCCCCGGCACGGTTTCCTGCGGTTCCCCTCCCACACTGGATTACAGGCCTCCTACCAAAAGCGGAGGTGATAATGATCTGCTGCCCGTTGCCATCATTGCCAACACAGGAACCGTTACTGCGCAGCATCGTGTTGAATTCAAATTAGCTGATGCGGATGCAGTGAATGTAAAAGTGTATGATTCGGGAAGATCGAGATTAACGGGTGTTTCAGCCGGAGGGTTCACAAAATTCGTTCTCAATTTTACCGGCACAAGGGTAGATCTATTTCTGGAAGTGATTACGTTCACCGGATCACCCGCATTGCCCGGCAGAGGCACCAGCTTACGGGCCCTGCTGCTGGCTCCTCCTGCTGCCAACAGATTCAACATTAGCATCGATGTGTTCGATGCAGTGCAGGGAAACCTGATTGAATCCGACACAGGACTGGTATCCATTTCACCACTCATTCTCATGGGCGATCATATGCCGGCAGAAAGATTGTACATCTGCGAAGTTGCCGGCGCCACTGCTTCGCTCTCCGACAATACGCCTTCGCTCACCGATGTGCGCGATGTGATGCGCACCGTTCGCGGAGTGGCACTTACCCTCATTCCTGAGGCTGTTCACAACGGAGACTCATGGGTGCAGGATCAGTTTCAGCTGGGATATGCGCAAACTGCCGCCGGCGCCATGAAAGTGATTCTCCATCTGCCACGTCTGCGTACAGACACAAGGCTTTCGGGCACCAACAGTCTATTCTGTATTGCTACGGATCATTTTCCCTCTACCGGTCTGGGTACCTGCAACGATTTCTGGACACGCACCCTACCTGTTCGTGATGTTGATGCAGGCACGGTGAATATTCCTTTCACCCAAACAGTGGAAGTGACCATGCTGTTCGAACGCGTGATGGAAGTGAATAGTTATTTATTGAGTGTAGGGCAACAGGCAGCGCCTTCTGAGGCAAGTCGCCTCTACTCTACTTATTTCAGATTCGATCTTACATCGGTGATCAATAATCTTCCTGATTTCAGGGACGATGTACTTCGATTACTGAACGCAGCAGAAGCCCGCGAACGGGATGCTGTACGAAGACAAAGAATACAAAACACCATCACAGATATTACTGCCGGCGTTCCCGCCCTGCTTCGTGAAATCAACTTCAGATCAGACGGAGCACTTGCGGTAAGAACGGCCAATCTCAGACTGGCACTGGAGCCAGACGACATAGAACAGATTCAGGAACGCTTCGATGCATTGCACAGCTCACACAATTATGGCGGCAATATCGAAGTAACACCTTCCTATGGCGGCGCTCCGTTAGGAAAAATTGTAATCGGAGATGCCACCGGAGCAAATGCACGCTCATTGCTCGATCCGCAGTTATCGGATTTTCTGCTGGTGCAGGGAGAGCAGCCCATCATCACACTCGATACAGCGTGGCTGAAAGTAGGCCACGTAGATGAGATGGTGAACTTCATCTCTTCACCCGGTGTAACAGGATTCTTTGCCACCACGCTCGCCTCTCCGGCCATTGCGCAACGCATACTGGAAGAAATTTTTCTGCTGAATACAGCTCACTTATCTGCAAATGATCCAATGAGTGAACTGTATGGTGCCCCCTATCATTTAGGCGATTATTCGATGGCGCGTGGGCCGCATCCTGTAACACGTTTACTGAGAGGCAAGCACTGGTTGCAGACTTATCATACCTCCGGCAGCTTCACTACCCCACCTCCTACGATCTACACCTGGATGAACCGCTACTATGGTGATTTGGGAGTAAGCACCAGAAGATATTATCCCATTCCATGGCCCGATGATCATTACTACGACGCACGCATCAGTGTTCGTGAGATGCTGTATTTCAGTGCCCATTCATCGAGACTGGTACAGGAAAAAATAGATACCGCCAAAGAGCGGCTGCAAAGAGAGTTTGGAGAAATGCCGATGATTGAACTACCGGTATTCTTCGATGAATACAATCCGGATTATGAGCAAACAATTGCCTTTACACCAGACCTGGTGAACTTTCAAACCGTGAATGATCATATACTGATCCCACGTCCGAATGGCCCACGGATGTCGATACCCGATGCAATTGCAGTATTGACGAATGTTATGGACAGAGGATATCATCAGTATCTCAACCGCCGTTACATTATTCAACGCGGACTGAATAGAACCTTTCACTGGACGGTAGATACCATCAATGAATTGAGCCATGTAATTACAGGTCCGTATAATCGTCCGGTGCACGTTGATCTCGATTATCTGGCGGAGCAGTTCAAAGATGGATTCTTTCCTGAAACCGAAGACCTGGACGAAATAAAAAGAAGAATAAGAAGAGCGCCTGCGAATGCCGGGAAGTTTATGCCGAATGGCAATCTGCGTGCAGGATGGCATAGGTTAGAGATTCCGGAAAACAAGGTGGATCTGTTTGAGTTGTATACGCAGATAATGCTGGAGTCGCTGCATGTGAATGTGCACTGGGTAGATTCATGGTATTATCATGTGAGGAGCGGTGGAATACATTGTGGTACCAATGTGATCAGAACGCCGGATGCGAGCCAGGCGAATGCGTGGTGGAATGTGCAGCCGGGAACGGGTCCGGGAGATTACGTGGTGCCTTCGGGAGATACAAGGTATGCTTGAAGAAGAAAAACTAGTTGCCGTAAAAGGGTATTTTCTTCGTATTGACAGAAACAGGTTTCTTCACCTGCACAATTTCATATTCCGGTTTTTCAACAACAGCAACAATTTCATACATGATGCTTACTCCGACAGTGTAATCGGGGTTCTTGAATCCCAGATAGTAAACATTTTGGGTACAACAGTTCTTTACTCTCACTAATCCTGACTTCAGATTTTCTTTTGTACCCTCAGCCATATACATCCAGTTTGAATCATCTTTCGCCAAAAACGCCTGAATATATTGTGGTTTCAATAAATAAACATGACAATAGTCTGCTCCGGGAGGTTGGGTAAGTGCATTTAAGCCGAGAGAAAGAAAGCCGGTCCGATCAATTATTCCGGCAATTTCACTGAACAGCTTCATTCCGGATCTTATTTTTGCTATATCATTCTTGTTACGGGAAGCGGCAAAAGAATAATACCATTCCACTGTGTTGGGTGGTAAAGTCACCTTACACAGGATCCGGGATTTTCCACCTTTGAAATCGGCATTCGAGCCACTATTTACAAACTGATCAATCGGAGCTTGCAGGGTCACCGTTTCATAAGAACTGCTTACTTTTCGTTGTTCCTCTACAAAAGTGAAGGTTGTATCAACTACTGTTTTCCAGGTAACATTGCAATTAAAATTCTTAGTAACATCTGAAGCAGGGATCCGCTTAATGATCACTTTAGCCTGCCGGTCGAAAATATGATTTGTTGCAAATTCGAATTTGTAAACAGCAGTTTTTGGAACCTTTATTCTGATCCCATTCAGTGTTTGAAATCCGCTATTGGAATAAACAACTGATCTGGATTCGAATTCTGTTATTTCAATTGCCTGTGTGCCTTTTTTATTTTCTGTAGAAAAATCAAGAATTAATTCGTCACCTTCTGCAAAACCATAATACATTTTGGGGTAATCGGGGTATGCTTTATTGGGATGTTCGCTCTTCCAGGATCCCACTACAAGAGCGCCAGTAATATTGAGATATTGATTTGTAACTGTAATTGGTTCATTCACCTGACCAACGGAAAACTGCGTGAGTAGCAGGGCAATAAAAGTATAAATTACTCTCATGTGGCAATAGGAATAAGGGGTTAGAAAAAGAAAACGCTTAGAAGCGAATTGGTATTGTACAGGATCTTCCTATTTCTGATACAGATTTAACCGAAACAAGGTCTTTCCTCCGGGCAGAGGATAGGAAGCACAGGTCGAAAAGTTAGGTTCTTCCCAAAAGACGCAACCTGATGTATCATCATCTATTTTTAAAAGTCGGAAAACCCGCGACGGGCGCGGGTTTTAAATGCAGTATGAAAGGGTGGAAAGTTTTTGAAACTTTATAAGCATATTTATCAAAAGCCCTGCAGATTAATATCATCGCTTTCCCGGATTTCTACTTTCTTCCCCATCTTCTTCTGGATGATGTTAAAATGATGCTGATCGTCAGGACATATCAGCGAAATAGCTTTGCCCGAAACTCCTGCCCTGCCGGTACGTCCGATCCGATGAATATAATCTTTTGGAGAACGCGGCAATTCGTAGTTAATCACTACAGGCAATTGCTGAATATCGATACCCCGCGAAGCAAGATCAGATGCTACCAGTACCCGCAGCTTGCCTGCTTTAAAACGTTGCAGTGTTTCAAGGCGGGCGGTTTGGCTCAAATGGCCATGCAACGAAGCTGCCTGTATATTATTTTTGATAAGCTTGCCGGTAAGGTTATCTGCTGTTCTTACGGCAGAGGTAAACACCAGCACCTGCTGCATGTCCTCATTCTTGATCAGATAACGTAAGAGCGGTCCCTTACGAGCTTCGGTTACGTTATAGGCAAGTTGTTCAATCAGTTCAATGCTTTGCTCTTCCTCTACCACTTCAATCGTTAGCGGCTGGTGCAGCAGGTAACGCTGCATATCTTTAATATCATCACTGGCAGTGGCGGAGAACAACAGGTTCTGGCGTTTAGCCGGAAGCAGCTGAATCACTTTATCCATCTCCTCTTTAAAACCCAGGTTCAGCATTTTATCGGCTTCATCCATCACCAGAATATCTACTTGTGACAAGTGCACAGCATTATGGTCTATCAGATCGAGCAAGCGGCCCGGAGTTGCAATTAATATTTCAGTGCCATGCAGGGCCATCATTTGTGGGTTGATGGAAACACCACCATACACCGCCATTGTTTTTATCTTGTTCGTCAGGTAAGTGCTGAAAGTTTTACAAACATCATTTACCTGAATAGCCAGCTCACGAGTAGGCACTAATACCAATACCCGCACATGCCTGTCTTTCTTTTCTACCCGGCGCTGACATAGTTCCAGGATTGGCAATACATAACCGGCAGTTTTGCCGGAGCCGGTTTTAGATATGCCGAGTATATCCTTACCCTGTAAGATAGCAGGAATGGCCTGCTGCTGCACAGGCGTAGGCTGTGTAAATGACTGTTCGTCTATAGCCTTTAATAATGGAGCAGACAAACTCAATGCGGAAAATGCCATCTTCTATTTTTACGCAAAGCTATTGTAATTGCTGCGTTTTATGGCTTGGAAAGTAATTAGAGCAAAATTGACTAATCGTCCATCGCAGATTCTTCTTTATATCGTATCCATTTGTCGCCAACAAATAATCTTTCTGCTGATTCACCATAATCAAGACTAAACAATTCATTTAGAGTTTGATCTTTTTGAACCATTTCCTCTAAACAAACCAATCGTATATCCTCCGGCAACTGATCTCCGGTTAGGAATTGCCAATCGCCATCATGATCATGTACAACACGAAGTATCGGCTGCTCCAAATCTAACCATTGCCTCGTTGTAAAGATTCCTAAGTTTTTGGCTTCCCGGAACTTGAAGGTGTTATTCCTGTCCAATAAAGGTTGCCTGTGTAAAAACTCCTCTTCAAAGTCATTTTCCCACGGAAAATTATTATTACGATCTGTCCAAACAAGTTGAATAGCAGGAAATTCCACATTTCCATAATATCTCATGGAAAGCGTAAAATAGTCTCCAATATTTTCTGGCGCTACTCTCAAAAAAGCTGCTTGCGAGCTCTGGAAAATACTGGAATATGATTTCTCGATGGTAAATTCCTCACCTTGCCTGATAAGATCAGCAAGATCGTTAATCAATTGATGCATCAATTCGATCGATAGTCCAAAACAAATTACCTCCGGGTGCTTGTAGCTTTGCCATAAGCCCGTACTGTATGCAAATGATGGCAAATATGATGTCGCTTTTACCTGTATGACCTGCAGTCCGAACTTTTCAATGTTCATAGAAGTCTGTTTCAGAAGTGCATTTACATCCCGGCAGTTGTGAAGTTCTTCGTTTTGCATAAGGCTTGGTGCTATTTCAGGAACAAAAAAAGTATATCTGGAGTCTTGTGCTTAATAATTCTCTTGAAGCAAAGTACTGAGATTGAAAAGTAAAAAAAATAATGGGGTTTGAATTTGCTGACCAAAGAGATGGCAATTCCTTAAAATACAAAACCCGCGACTAGCACGGGTTTGATTTGCTGAGTGAACCGGATTGGATTCGAACCAATGACCTGCTGCTTAGAAGGCAGCTGCTCTATCCAGCTGAGCTACCGGTCCGGTAGTGGGCGGCAAATATAGGTATTTATTTCTAAATTCCTGAAATTTAATTGATTCTTTGTTTTTTGTCCTTCCACATCATTGCAATAGTCATTGCACCATCTGACCAATCACCAGCTTATACCCTTTCCCATGTACATTCAAAATGCTTATCCTCATATCCGCCTGCAACTTTTTCCGCAATTTCGATACGAACATATCCAGACTTCGCCCCACAATAACACCTTCATCTTCCCACACTTCTTTCATCAACTGATCCCGGTCAATCACCTCCTGTTGGGCTTTTGCAAAAACATGCAACAGTTTGGCTTCTTTTGTTGTGAGCGTAATGATAGAAGACCCGGCTATCAATTGCTGACTTTCCCGTAAGAAAAGCAGATTACCAATTGCAATACCTGATTCTACCGGGACTTCTGATTTCACTTCTTCTTCTGGCAGATCCGGTTGAATATTTTCCTGCGACTCACTATCCATCGTTATTTCGGCGGAGACGCTCTGCACCGGCAAATTAGCTTTATTGCCCGCAAACTTTCTTTTCAAATACAATGCTCGGAATAATAAACTCACCAGAAGAACCACCAGGCCGCCTGCCATCAGGCCGCGAGAAAATGGATCTATACCAGCGGCTTCAGTCCCGGTAAACCTGATCAGTAAATTGTAGCATGCTTTTTCCTGCTTGCGCCCAAGGCACGGCACTATATTTCGCGCACTATCTTTAAATATCTGGAATCCATATATCACTTCGGATGATGGAGAGCATTGGACCATTTCCACGAGATAACCGGATGGCAGTCCATTTTCTGCTACTATCCTGCGCACAGTTGACACCAATGTATCGGGATAAAACGTAAAAGGTGTTGAAAACCGGATCAGGTACTCTTTATTCGCCCGTTCTTCCACCGGGAGGATGCGCGAGGAGGAATCACCGCTTTGCAACAGCAATTGATGACCGATCTGCCGGATCACCAGCTTTTCAGTTTCCTTGTCGGTATCCGATAGCGTAGCCCTGCCGCGGATGGCGGTCCAGGAAACAATAATTATCAGGGCGGCGCCCATTGCCAGCAAGGCTTTCCAACTCATACTTAAAAGTACAGCATTCCCTGTAAGCACCGCTGTCTCAGAGCAGAATTTACATTCGTTTACAAAGATTTTACTACGGTTTTACCACTGCCGCAAACAGACGGTTTAGGTTTGTATCATTAGCCCGGCCGGGTTTCATTATTTCCGTTTTTATCATCTCATAAATCAACATCTGATGCGGTCAATCATCTTATTGTTAGTCTGCACATCCTTGTGCCTCACCTGCGCCATCGCCTGCCGGGATAGTTCAGCAGCGGCTGTCGCTGATACTTCCATTGCTGCTACATCGACGGCCCCTTACACT
Source organism: Pseudoflavitalea sp. G-6-1-2 (assembly GCF_012927185.1). Taxonomy (GTDB): domain Bacteria; phylum Bacteroidota; class Bacteroidia; order Chitinophagales; family Chitinophagaceae; genus Pseudobacter. The sequence goes on along the minus strand of NZ_JABBGB010000003.1, from coordinate 1,469,683 downwards.
CCTGCAGCAAATGTAACGGGCTATTCTCTTGTTATTCCGGAAAGTTTTGTCAACTGGAAAGGCAAAAATGTTATAGGGAAAAATGGACATCAGGGATATATCAAACCTTTGGCAGGCACCCTGGCTCTTGATGCCCAGGGCATTATTGCAGGAGGGTATTTTGAACTGGACATGAATACAATTACCATCACCGATAAAAAAGATACCAGCAGCGATAATGGACTGGTATCGCATCTGAAAGACACGGACTTTTTCGATGTGAAGAAATATCCAAAGGGTACATTTCGATTAATTAAAGCATTCAAAACCACCAGCGATTCTTCCTATGAAATTTCCGGTCAACTAACCTTAAGGGATATTACACAAGAGATCCATTTTCCGGCCACGATTATCAGGAATGGAGAAGATATTGCAGCTACAGCCTCACTCTCCATTGATCGCATTAAATGGGGTATCACTTACAATTCAGGCAGTGTATTGGGGTTTCTGAAAGACGAGCTGATCGAAGATATGGTTCCTGTATCACTCGCTTTGCGTTTTCGTCAGAATCATTAAGAAGCGATTGTTAAGCAACATATACTTTTCCTGTACAGACTTCACATAACTATTTTGAAGCATTCCATACTGATTCATAAAAAAGTAAAACCTGCGCTAAGCGCAGGTTTTACTTTTCCCATTGAGAGTCTTACAAGAATAATCTAAAGCATATTTCTAATGATGATGTGCGTGAGAAGTCTGCTCTTCCACAACAGCGGGCAAACACCACTCTTTATTGATTTTGCAAAGCTGTTCGAGCAACTCCTTGTTTTCTTTTCTTACTGCTTCACTTTCTGTTTTTCCGAGAAATTGAATGCTGTATCCATGCGGTCCAGGCAGTATTACAAATGAATAAGTAGCTCCCGGTGCAGGTTTCCCGCCACCAAACTCTTCATTGGTAACATTAGGCGCATAGTACATTACATGCGGAACACTTGCTGTAACTACATTGTCATCGGCATCAGGATTGGTATAGGTTCTGAGTATCGGAGACAACATATACGAAACCCCGGCACGTTCAGGCGCTCTGTAATATTTTGTTTTGTAACGATCCTGAATGATCTTTTTCAGTTCATCCGGATTTGTGCCGTTGGCCTGCATTTTTGCGATATCGAAAAATACAGGCATGATGTTTTTTGCACCTGCTTCATCGAAGGAGATCGGATAAAGAATATCATCTCTGTATTCTTTCAACTGCCAGGATCCTCTCATGGCATCATCCCCGTTTCTGGAAACGAAAGTGTGAAATCCATTGGTGCCTTTGCGGGCAACTTCGAAACCGCTATCCGGGTTCAAAACGTATACTGTTGCACTGTCCCGCAGGTAAGGCGGAAGTGCACTCAGCGCTAACTTAATTTCTACATCTCTTGGCAAAGCTTCAATTTTATGAACGCTGGCCGTTTTCTGTCTGCTTTGCGCCGCTGCTGTAAGAAAGAACAGCATCCCTGCCATCAGTGCTGTTATCCGGATTGTTTTGCGTAGTATCATGATATTGTATTGAATTGGCTGTTGAAGCCGTGTTATGAAGAAATCCTGCACAAAACTACAATGCCGGCACCCGATGAAAGGGGTGCAAACCAGACTTTGTAATGGGGTAATTTGGACAATCCCTTTTGCTGCAACCATCCCGAAGTTTTACTTTCGCGCTGTATGAATATCTACACCACCCAGGGAACTGTTACCATTACATGCCATAAGCGTACCATGGCCTACCTCGAACAGGAAGTAAAAGAGCTTGGCTTTGAGCCCATTGAAACCTTCGTTACCGGGGTGAAACTGAAAGCTTCGGTGAACGAATGCATCAGGCTCAACCTGAACCTTCGTTGTGCCAGTCAGGTGCTGTACAGCCTTCAATCTTTTGAAGCTGCCAATGCCGACGACGTGTACAATAATCTGGTTCATTTTCCCTGGGAAGACATCATACCCGACGGTGGCTACTTTTCCATTACCAGCAATGTAAGCAACGACAGCATCAATAACAGCATGTTCGCAAACCTGCGCGTGAAGGATGCCATCATCGACAGATTCCGCGACAAAAAAGGAACACGCCCCTCTACCGGATCTGCGCTCACTGGCGCTGTAATCCATCTTTACTGGAAGGATAAACATGCAGAAGTTTTCGTAGATACTTCCGGCGATTCGCTTGCCCGTCACGGCTACCGTAAAATACCAGGACAGGCGCCCATGCTTGAATCACTGGCCTCTGCTACCATCTATGCTTCGCGATGGGACAGAGTGAGCCCCTTTGTAAACCCCATGTGTGGCTCCGGAACCGTTGCCATCGAAGCTGCTATGATTGCCACCAACCGCAGACCCGGTCTCTTCAGAACCAACTATGCTTTCATGCATTTACTCGGTTATGACGAACAGGTGTACATGCAGGAAGACGCACGTCTCGAGGACCAGATCACGGAAGTTCCGGGGCTTCGCATCATCGCTACCGACTACAACGCAAGATCTATCGAGAACGCCCGCAAGAACGCCATCGCCGCCGGTGTGGCCAATCTGATCGACTTCGATGTTTGTGATTTTGCAGCAACGGAAGTTCCGCAAAATGTACCCGGCATCTTTTATGTGAACCCCGAATACGGCGAACGATTAGGAGAAATAGCAGAACTGGAAAAAACATATGCGCGCATAGGAGACTTCATGAAACAAAAATGTGGCGGCTACTTCGGCTATGTATTCACCGGCAACCTTGAGCTTGCAAAAAAGATAGGATTGAAAGCTACCAGACGCATCGAATTTTATACCAGCACCATCGATTGCCGGTTGCTGGAATATGAACTGTACAGCGGAACAAGATCCGAATCAAAAGCTGCGCGGTAAGCAGTGTTTCATACAATTGCATTTATTTCAGCAGAAAGGAAGAGCGGGCCATTTCCACTCCATTTACAATAATGCTCAACTCATGTTTGCCCGGATAGAAAACACGGGTGGTAATGAGCTTAAAGGATTGTTTTCGCTGTACCTGCAACACAGCTTTGGCAGCCATTTCCTTCTCACTGATCTTAAATACCTTTCGGGATAAGGTACCGTTTGCTTTGAGATAATGGATTCCATATTCCAACCTAACGGTTTGTTTTCGATTATCCTTGTTAGTTATATCGAATACAAAAGAAAGATGATCGCCCATCTTTACAACCGGCGTTGTTACTTTCAGACCGGTCACTTCAAAATGTGCAGATCTTAAACCATAGTGCGAAAGAATATCTGTATGTCCCTGCTTCAGCAAAGTTCTGCTGCCATGTTTAATGATGGCATCCGTTTCCGCGCTGATCCCCTTCCATTGTGCAGCTATTTTCAGCACTACTGCCGGATTGTCTTTGGATATATCATTCAGATTATTGGCCACACTTCTGCGTACAATTTCATTGGGATCCTGTTTCAGGTTTTCGAGAATCGGCAATATAGGTGCAGGGTCTTTCTTCAGAAAAGGAATGGCCAATCCCCACGGAAGCCTCGGCCTGCTACCTTCACTGGCCAGTCTTCGCACAGCGGCGTTGCGATGGGTAGACCAGGCCATCATTTCTTTGATCATTGCTCCCTCATACTTCAACAAAAATGGTCTTACTGCAAATTCAGCTGAGATCAGTTGTGTAAGCGACTCCATGGTTTTCACTGAAAGGTCAAAATGCTCAAGTCCGGCTCTCGACACCATTTCCGGAAGAAATATGTACGGAAAACTGCGCGTCTCCTCCCCTGCATCCACCAGTGCTTTTTGAATTTTCAGCAGCATTGGAGCGGCTTTGCTGAAAGATTCCGGGAGAAAGGTTGCCAAGGTATCGGCAGTGTGGATCATCCTTTCTTTCCATTCCATGCTCACGAAGTTTTTGGGAAGAACCTGCCGCATGAATTGTTTTTCATCGAAACCCGGAACTACCGGTGATATGATTTTTGCAAATCGCTGATAGAATTCTTTGCTGTACACGTCTTTGATGTCAGCCATAAAAGGGAGCTTGTTGTTGAATCAGCAAGATACTTCTAATAATGAAAAACAATTCCCTTTCCCGGATTGTACAGCTTCATTTTCTGTTGGGTGAGAACAATAAAATGATGGCCTGACGACGGCTAAAATTGAAACCGTTCATCAGGCCACACACTATTCAAAAACACCACATCATGAAAACCCTTTAGCTTCTCGTCAGCGCAGTGATCAGGTCTTTTTGTTCGGGATATTCTTTGATCAGTTCTTTCCGTTTGGCAATGGTGTAATCAGCCGGATTGAAACCAGAATCCATCGACACGCCCATCAATGCGTAATTTCCTCCTGCTATCATCCTCGATCCCATCCAGGTTCCGCCGGGGATCACTTTCATTGGACAGCCGCCTGCTGCCACATCATTGCTGAAAGTGAATATTTCCCAGCGATTGGGAGAGCCTTCGGGATACAGCAACAGCACCTGAACCGGATCGCCACTGTAAAAATGATAAAGCATATTGCCGGTAACTCTATGCATCGCTGAAAAACTTTCAGCATCGATCAGGTAATAGATCGCACTGCAAATGGGACGGTCTGGTTTTACTGGTTTGAAACCAGGCAGCTCTTTATTGCTGACGGTAAATTTTGAAGTGTATACCGGGGCATAGTAACCGCCTTCTGCTGTATTCGGCTGCATTCCGAACCAGTCGATGATTGTCTTTGCATCCATAGGTTGAAGTTTTATTTTTTAGGAGGATCGTATTGCGTTCTGTTCAACGGGCTCAGATCGGTTACCTGTCCTTTCGGAGGATTGAACTCAGAACCGATCCCCTGCTGAAAGTTGAAGTAGTTATGAGGATCTACCTTCTTCTTTATCTCCTGCAATCTTTTGTAGTTGCTTCCGTAGTACATTTTCGGCCAGTCGTGTTGCAGCGGATCGATGTAGTTCACGTAAGCACCTGTTGCTTTGCCTGCTTCGGCAAAACTTTCAAAGAAGCTGTGCGCCCATTGAACGTTCTTCAATGTGTCCTCAGGTTTCTGCAGATCCCAGATTGCTTTTATTTCGGGAACGAACCGTGAATGACGATGCACATATGCGGTTGCATCCGGCGCTACTTTTTCCATTTCGCCTCCGGTATGTGTCCATACAGCAAAACTTTCGGGAGATGGCGCGTCGTTCATGGCATCGATAATTACTTTGGCTACTTTGTTGTTCATGCCTCCTTTGGGAAGAACAGTGGAACGGATATAAGAAGCCCTGCCTGCAACTTTGGTGAAATTGCCATTATAAAATTCCCAGTTGGGCAGCGTCATATTGAAAAGGCTTGTGCTGATAGGTTTCAGTTTCAGCAATCCGCTCAGCCAATCGATGCCTTCCGCATATTCACCATTGAAGACAGGTGTGAGGCCCAGTACTTTTACATTGGTAGTTTGATCTACCAGGTCTTTCTGATTGCCCATGTATCCGTAAACAGCCATGCTGTTGGGAACTTTTTCCACCCACTCGTTATAAACTCCCAGCACTTCTTCTGCTTTTTCGAGCGGATAATGTATTTGTCCTACCAGCATGGTTGAAGCATGTGGTTTCTGCACTTTCATTTCCATTTCCACCACAATTCCAAAGTTTCCACCACCGCCTCCGCGGCAGGCCCAGAAAAGATCTACATCATCTTTATGGGTGCTGTGCAGGCCGATATGCCGCAACTCTCCATCGGGCGTGATGATCTTCAGACTGATGAGGTTGTCGATGCTCATGCCATAGGAACGCGAAACAAAACTGTATCCGCCTCCGAGCATGAATCCGGGCGGCGCTACTGTAGGGCATCCTCCACCAATTGGCACCAAACCTGTTCCTGTATTCTGCATGAATTTGTAGATATCGTACCATATCACTCCCATCTCGGCAGTAACGGCCTGTTTCTTTTTATCGAAGGTGATTTTGTTGAGGTCTTTCATGGCAATCACTACCCCATCGATATTCATGCAGTATCCGGCGGCACTGTGTCCGCCTCCTTTTATGGAGAGCGGAAGATGATGTGCGATGGCGAATTTCAGTCCAAGTTTCACATCATTCACCACTGCCGGAAATATGATCAGTCGCGGCCTGAACTGTATTCTTCCATTATCGATCTGGATGGCTTTCTCATAAGCAGGATCACCTGGTTGCAATATATATCCGCTTAACTGGCTGGCCAGTTCTCTGATTGCGTTAGACAGCATAAGAATAATTTTTATTTGAAATGATTATCGTGTTAAGGAGTAGACTTTCGACTGGTATTTGAGGTAGGAATCGAAGATGTAGGTATTGCTGATCATGCCTTGTGTTGCAGGAAAGAAATCATGGTGATCCTGACTTTGCAGATAATCGTCGTAGGCCTGTTTGCTTTCGTAAATGATATCTACGTTCACATCGAAGTTGCGCACGGAAACATCGCGTTTGATATCGGTGAGTCCACCAACACTGAATTGCTGAATGCCGGGATGATGCGAAAGATACTTCAGGCAGATGTCAGTAAACTTCTGAATGTTGCCGGGAGATTTATCAACCAGCGCAAAGTAAAGACTGTGATACATGCTCTGTGGCATATTTCCATCTGCGCCGATGGATTGTGCAGTGCTGCCATTGCCGCCGATGATGAGATTGGTGAGATAGCTGTCCATCACTCTTCTGGTGGTGCTGGGCGCCCATCTGTTTACATCCGTAACAAATTGCGAGTGCTGTGTATCGTCGCTGTTGTAGATATTGAAAGCAGCTTCGTTGATGAACAACTGATGCATGGCGATATCGTAATTGATATCGTTTTCGGAGCGGTTCATGTCTTTGGCTCTGATGCCGATCCAGAAAGAGATCATTCCTTTGGAAGTGGAAAGATATTCGAGCGCTTCTGCCATGTAGGCTTCCTGAATATCGGGCGTATTGTTGATACCCAGATTGAAGTAGGTGCTATGCAGCAGCATAGGTGCTTGTGGTGACATAGAATATTGATTTAATGGAGCAGTGATCTGCAATGTTTTTATGGTTGTAACCTGAGTGTTGCCACGGAAATATGCGGCCATTTCAGATCTGTTACTGTTTTACCATCACTACCGAACACAGGGAAATCAAGGATCACCTGCTGTGAATATTGCAACTGAAGGAAGGTGGTGTTATTGGGTCCCTGCACAGTTTCGATCCAGAAGATGGCGGTGAAGCTCATGGCATTTGCATTGGTGTCAACAAATGGAATGTTGACGATATTGCCGGTCTGACTGGCAGGTTCGAATACATTTCCCACTCCAAGAATAAAATTGGCATCCAGAAAAATGGTAGTGGTATCAATGATGGTTTGACCCTCGATGGCATTTTTAAGGATGATGTTGGGATTCATGATCGCTTCTTTGGGAATGCCTGGTGGAGGAACTGCATTTTGAAGGATGGAAAGATAGGTGGGATGCGGATCGTTGACCCGGGAATTATAATTCGGATCAACTGTAAAGGGAGTTGAATCTATATCGGGAATTGAAGGCCCTCCCAGGCCGAAGAGGGCCAAACCCGTTGCGAGCAAAGAATCACCATGTGGGATCGATCCGAGACGGGCAACGGTTGCCTGCACATTCGGAGAAGTAGAGGCTGGAACATTCAGCCAGAGGCCGGTTTCGAGATGGATGCCATTCTGGCCCTGTGGCAGATTCACATCATTTATCTGTTGCAGGTAGTGGAGCCCCATAAACCCAATATCTCCCTGTGCATTTCCCCGGTTGATGATCTCTCCCGCGATCTTTGAAATGACCAATGTTTCTGAAGTGGCATTCATCATCACCTTGAACTTTTCAGGTGGCGGAGGCCCGGGCTGTATCTGATTCATATTGGGCAGTTCAATCAGATTGAAACCTGTACCTACCCATGTGCCCGGTAAATTCTGCAGAAACCCCAATGTGGCTGTTGTAGGTACTGTTTCCTGTGCGCCTGTTATTCCAGGCGCTTTGTTTTCTTCCAGATCGATGATACTTTCCAGTTGCCGCTGGCCTGCAATATTGAGCAGGTCCAGCGGATTCTTTCCGTTGTTCGACATAAGCTATTTTTTTGTGGTGATGTACTCGAAGCTTGGCCCTGCCATGTATCCGTCGCCGATAGGAATGTTCATCAATTCAACTGCTTTGTATTTCAGCTGATACATCAGCATGATGCCTTCCTGAAGAATAGCAGGATTACCGTTGCAGGCTGCATTGATATTATCGAGCAGCGCTGAATAGGTTTTGTTGAAATCAACCATCTTATCGTACAGAGGCCCCTTTGCAACGTCTTTCATTTTTATGTTGGGCTTCATGTTGTACACTGCATCCCAGTCCACAGCAAACTCTTCGCCGGTAGGAAGTCCTTTGTTCTTGCTCTTTTTGTGGGCAGAGTCGGTGGTGGCATAAAATCGTCCGTAGTAAACTTCTTTGAAGCGGAAGTAATGCGCGAAGTCTTCCACATCGGATCCGAAAATGAGATAGTCTTCATTTCCATCCCTGAATGGTTCTGTGAATATGGAACCGAGGGTTCCTTCTCCCTGTCCTACTATTTCCTTGATCACATTCAATGCATCCTCAAGATTTTCAACCGTAAACAATTTGCCACCGGAACCATAGTAATGTTCGGGACCTACCTGTTTTTCTTTCTTGCCGGTGAAGATGGTTTTACCTTTTTTCTGCGCAACAGCTTCCAGTTCTTTTAGGTTATGAACCAGCGCTTCATAGAATGCACCAATACTCGGATAGGTTATTCCATCGGTATCAATTTGTACAGGAAGCTGATAACCTCCCAAAGGGTGTTCTATTTTCCAGAATGTTTTGATGCTGTGCTTCGAAAAGGGTTCAAGCCCTACAACCAGCGTGGGATCTACATTTCCGGGAAGGCTGGTAGGATAAGCGGGAATGAATTTATTCTTCTTATCGAGCTCCTTCTCCCCGATCTGCGGACTGCCACCAACGGAATTCAGCAGGTTGGCCACCATAATCATGTGCAGCATTTCTTCGAGCACCACACTTTTGATTATTTCAACTGCCATCAGATTAGTGCCCGCTTTGATGGAATAAAGTGCGCAGAGGTAAGGTGGAATGGTAGAGTGCTCCAGTTCCAGTGCAGTCTGCAACTGATCTTTCAATTCTTCCAGCTTCACTTTAAAATTATCATTGCCGATCGGCTCCATGGCTGGAGAATCACTGTAGTACGCAGCCATTTCAGTTTGTCCGGGTTCAGGTGGCGCATCCCAGTTATCCGGTATCAGCAACTGACGTTTTGAATCGGTTTCGTTCTGTTCGAGTTTTCCTGTAGGCATAAATTATTTTTCTAAATGTTTAAGAATAGCTTCTGCAGCTTTGAAGGTGAGTGCTGTGGTGGTGAGTGTTGGATTGGATGTACCCAATGTTGGCATATTGCCGCAACCCGCGAGATAGAGATTCTCGTGATCCCATGTGCGGCAGTCTTTGTTCACCACTGAATCTTTTTTTGTAGCTCCCATTCGGTGTGTGCCAACAATATGGCCGGCTCCCCAGAAATTGTATGGATTGCCTTTGTAGCCAACGAAGTCGGGATTTACATTTGCTCCATAGCCGGTGAAATCCTGAATATTGGCTGCTGCAAACAACTGATCGTTTACATGCTTGTAAGAGGCAAATGCTTTTTTCATGTACTCCGATGCATCGTAATGGATCACGGGACGATAATTACCCAACTGATCTCTGTAATTGGGATCGATGGTTACGCGGTTATCAGGTTCCGGCAATTGTTCGCACTCGTAATGCAGCAAAATCTGACGAGGCACCGTATCGGCCAGTCTGTTGCGCAATGCTTTGCCTGAGATATTTTGTGTAAGTGCATTTTCGAGATCGGAACCGGGAGCGAATGTGGGCCATCCCCATCCCCAGTTGTCTACCGGGCAAATGCAGGCGGCATGCTCCTTTCTGAAAGGTCCGTCTCTGAAACTGGAGATATTGGTAGTAGACCCCGGACCTCTGAACGGATAAGCTTTCACCGGAAGCAGTCCCCATGTGAGCAGGCACATATGGTCCATCAGGTTTCTGCCTAACTGATCGCTCGAATTGGCGGCGTTGGAAGCAAGCAGGATCTTTGCATTCTCGATGGCACTTGCTGCCAGCACATAGATCTTGCCTTTGGCGATATTGGTTTCATAGGTGAGAGAATCGCCCATGGCGTAGGTCTTGTATTCGATACCGGTGACCTTTCCGGTTTTATCTTCATACAGAACCCGCGATGCAACAGATTGCGTTTTGATGGTGATCTTGTTCTTGTTCGATTTGTACAACGATTTCAGTGCATTGTATTTTGCCTGAACCGGACAGATAGGTACGCAGCTTGCATTTCCTTCGCAACGGCGGCCGGTATGCGGATCCCATACTGCACCAACCGGCAGGTATTCGTATTTGCTTTTATCCTTCAGCACTTCCAGTTTATTTTCTTCTACATTCCACCACATATCTTTTTGCAACAGCAGTTTCTTTTGCTTCTTATCCCAAACAACTTCTACAAACGGATAAGCAGGATTGGGAATGGAATTCCGCCCCTGTGGTGTTACAGCGAATTCGATCTGATAGGTTTTCCCTCCCATCTCAACAGGTTTCTTTTTGTTTACCACGTCAACAATTTTCATCACCTGTGCATCGAGAAAACTCTGAGGGATTTTCTGCATCGGAAAAACATAATCCTTTCCGTAGGCCTGTTTTGTTTTAGCAGCCTGTTTGTCTGGTGGAGTATTGGGCCATTCGAGACCATCCACATCTCCGGAAACGCCGATCTCGAATTCGGCCATTTCGTAATATGGTTTGAGATCGTCGTATGTGAAAGGCCAGTCGACTGCCTGACCATAGAGTGTTTTCATTTTAAAATCGTTGGGCAGCATTCTTGGAGTGGATCCCAGCCAGTGAAGCGTTGTTCCGCCGGGGCCACGCAGGCAATCGCTGGCAAAAGGCAGCGGGCCTGCCTGAACCAGGTAACCAGTTGTACTGGGACTATTGGTAGCGGTGATCGCCTGAACATCCAGTACATCGGGATTGGGTGCATCTTTGATTTTGGGATACGGAGAGTTGGGCGTTTTGGCTCCCGCTTTGTAAAATGTGTTCAGGTAATCCATGTAGTTATAATAGACGCCGTTCTTGTCGGTGTTAAGTCCGGCAGTAAGCCCTGCTTCGAGCAGCAAAACAGATTTGCCTGCCTGCGAAAGTGTTTTAGCCATTACGGAACCTGCGATGCCGGATCCTACAATCACTACATCGTAAACTTTGCTTTTCATATACGATATTGTTTACTGGTTATTTGATAGTGGATTCAAAGGGAGCCTGGCTCCAGGAAGCATAGCCGGGTTGTTTGGCACCGGGAGGATGAGTTCCCACAACGCCCCAGATTAGGCCCTGAGTGTAGGTTTGAGGGGCAATCACTGTATTGCCCCAGCAGCCCAGGTACCACATTCTGATAATGTTTTTGGCGATCCCTCCATACATCGAATCGGGCATCAGATTGGTGTTGATTTCATCCTGCAGTGTATCAGGATCATCTTTGTACTTTTTCAGCAATGCGGCAGCTTCGTTAAGAAATGATTCTGCAACTGCCAGATTGCTTTGATCGAGCATAACATTGAAATAGGTATCCAGCTTGCCGGTACTCAGCAACTCGATTTCACTGAATCCGGTAAGGCAAATGGAGATACTCAAAAAAGTACTGTTACCACTTTTTAGTGTTATCATATTCAGGTTTTAATGATTATATGTTTTGGCAAAACATTTCCCTGCCCATTGCGTGCGCAATATGCTGCAGTGTTCTGCATTCAGGCTATTGAGATAACCTGACAAATCAGTAAGTACGGAGGAGTTGGCGCATGTTCATGTTATCCCGTTTCGAAAACCTGAACATGGTTTATGATGGAGAGTCGTAATAAAAAATCGGAATGCAATAATCAGAATCTTACCGGAGACTTGAAAGCATCAGTTGAAAACATTTTACAGGGATTGCATTGAATGCAAGTGTTTCACTGATGTGATGCTAACCTACATATTTATGAGATATAACAAAAGGATTTTTTCACGGTTTTTTATTTGCGGTTATGGATAGTATTCAGAAATGGAATAACTGTAACCGCACACAGTTAAATACAACCGAATAATCTCCCATTAATGGAAATCAGTATCATAACGTTGATCAACATACTCAAATTATGCCTATCGAAACTGTTGCAATTGAAGAATGCTGATGGCAATTTGCTGTTCCTGATAGTCCACTACCATTTCAGTTTGCTGCGTGCAGAATGGCAACAGGCTTTCAATAAAAGGTTTGGCCATGAGCCGTTGCGGTGTAGTAAGAAGAATGCTTGTTCCGCGAGTGAGGAAAGAAAGCAACACTTTGTACAACTGATCGAATTCAGCAGTGTCGTAGTTAACATCACTCATCAGCAGTACATCTGTTTCGATAGCTGGGGGAAGATTGTTCCAATCGAGCAGTGCGCAGGATATATTGGAAAGCCCTGAGTGAGCGGCTGATGCAGCCATAACGTCCACTGCGGGTTGCAGGTAATCGCTGCAGCAAACAGATTTCGCATAACGTGCAGCCAGCAGGCCGGGCATGCCTAATCCGGCAGCGAGTTCGAGCACTGTTTTGTTTTGTACAGTTTCGGGATGCTGGTGAATGTAATCGCTCATTGCAATTGCAGCTGGCCATAGTTTAGCCCAGTATGGAAAATGAGGCTTCTCTCCTGCTTCTTTCTGCAACAGGTAAGTCTGCTGAACTTCTGCTGCATCGGGAATAAACAGATCGATGGAGTAACCAGGTCTTTCGATATGCTGTAGTTCGGGAGGTGCTGCCATGGGCTTTATTGTAAGCCTGCAAAGTAAATGCTATTTGAATAAAATATGCAAAGCAGTTGTTGCCGCATAAAAAAGGAAGCGGCCACCTTTTCAGGCGGCCGCTTCTTTAGTACATCTTAATTGATCTGCAGTTCTTTTATCTGAATTGCAGTTTCATTGATTTAACGCGATTGTTGTTCTTATCAGTAATGCTCAGCCAGTATGTACCGGAAGGCAGTGCAGACGGACGAGCGATCGTTTGTGTCTGTACATTGCTGTTGAGGTAAATTTCCTGAGCAAATGTTTCCTGACCAAGCTGGTTGAAGAGACGCATGCGATAGATGCCTTTTTCAAGTCCTGCAAAGCGGATGATGAACTGAGTCTGAACCGGATTCGGAGCCACTTCGATATTGGCACTGAGGTTACCGGTAAACTTGATCACCACTATGTTTGAGAATTTGTAAGTACCATCTTTATCTACCATTCTCAGTCTGTAATAATTATTGCCGCTGGAAGCTGTCCAGTCTGTGTAAGCATAATCATTACCAACAGAAGAATTCTTCGCAGGCACTGATGCAATATTCTCGAATGTATTGCCATCATTGCTTCTCTGCAGTTCATAACGGTCTGCGTTCAATTCGAGGCTGGCTGACCAGTTCAGCAATACAGCTTTGTTGTTGGCAGTTCCTTTGAACTCAGTGAGTGTAATTGGCAGCGGCGAAAGCAGTTGTGGACTACCACCGAATACTGTGTTCGCATCTACATTGAGTACGTTGATAAGACCGTCTCCATCGAGATCTACTCCATCAACACGGCCGTCGTTATCGAGGTCGATGTCTGTAAGCAGGTACTCGTTTTCGTCGAGCATACCATCGTTATCGCTGTCGAGGTCGCGGTAGTTTGGCGTACCGTCACCGTCTGTATCAGGCAGTGTTGGTCCGGAACCATCGCCGATGGAAGCAGGTGCAGCATCTACAGGTGTGCTGATACCATCTTCGTCAGTATCACAAGCTGCATTACCGCCTGCGCAGTCTACAATACCATCGTGTACTGCATCGGTAGATGGGTTACCACCTTCATAGACATCGTATGCGCCGTCGTTATCGCTATCCAGATCCATGTAATCCGGCACGTTGTCAGAATCTGGCAATGTTGGATTAGGATCAACACCATCTGTATTTCTTGGATCTGATGTTCCGGTTGGAGCTTTTCCATCGCCGTATGCTGCATCGTTGAAATCAACAGCATCTGCGATACCGTCGAAGTCAGCGTCTGCAAGGTTATCGATCATTCCATCCTTATTGGCATCCTGTGTTTCAGCATCGCCAACACCGTTGCCATCTCTGTCTACACCACCTTCGGTGAGGTCGTCGATGCCATCGTTGTCACTGTCGAGATCGAGGAAGTTTGGCCTTGTATCGCCATCCTGATCAGGACGGAAGCTGAACGGAGCAGGATTTCCGGATTGGTAATCTGAAATGTTTGGATCAGGATTATCATTCGGACGACCATCTCCATCAGAATCAGGTGTGGTAATGATCAGCGGATTGGTTAATCCGGTTACATAACCTGAAGCTCCAACAGTTGGTGTGCCAGTATTGATAAGACCGTTTCCGTCGGGATCAGCGCCACCGGCTTCGAGAACATCGTTGATGCCATCGTTGTCGCTGTCGAGATCGCGGCTGTTGATGCGGAGATCGTTATCGAAATCAACCTGGAATGTATTGGTACCCGGGCCATCACTCCAACCATCAGCAATACCGTCGGTATTGGCATCGGTAGAGATCACGAGGGCTTTGGCAGTTCCTTCGCCTGGGCCTGTGAGCAGTCCGTCGTTATCAGTATCAGCATCGTAGAGGTTGATCCAACCATCTTCATCAGGATCGCTGTTGATGAATGCGCCAACGAAGTCTACCCTGCCATTACCATCGAAGTCAGCGCCGCCGAGCTCGATGATATCGAAGATGGCGTCGTTGTCGCTGTCGATATCGATGAAGTCCGGAACACCGTCACCATCGGTATCGAGAATGCGGTTGTTCACCGAACCTGGTACGGTTCCGTTGGACATTTTAGAAACGGCACCTGCATAAGTGGCCGGTGTAGCCGGAGCAACATCCACGGAATTCAGCAGACCATCTACATCGGCGTCACATCCACCGACACAATCGATGCGTCCGTTGCCATCGGCATCCACTGCACCTGCTTCAATTACGTCGGCAACGCCATCGTTGTCGCTGTCGAGATCGAAGTTGTTTGGAACGCCGTCGCCATCAGTATCGTAGTTAACGCAGATACCGGCAGCATTGAGGCCACCACCTTGCGGGTTGTTTGGATCCATGTAGTTAGGAATGCCATCACCATCATCATCCTTTGCAGGATCGTTGGTTGGAGTAAAGAAGGCATTGAAGCTGGTACCGAATTCATAACGGTCAGCAATACCATCATTGTCATCATCCACATCTACGGAGTCTGTTACACCATCATCATCGTGATCGAGTACGGAACCGAGATCGAATGTATATGCTTTACCCAGGCCATTGCCACCTGCTGCAAAACCGAGCAGTGTGCCAAGCGAACCGGGAATATTCAACAGAGAAGAGAAATCGAGTGCGCGGCCGGGTGCACCAACGAGTGCTCTCGGACGTGCCAGTGCGCCACGTACATGGCCTGCGCCTGCTACGCTGAAGCCCAGCATAGATGCGGCATTCAGAGAAAGTATACCATCGTTTCTGGCGCCTACGCTCCATACAGGATATGGATAGTAAGTACCATCTGCTTTACCGAGATAAACGTGTGCCATACCACCTAATGCATCTGCACTCAGTGCGGCAACGTCTACGCCGGTAGAGAGTGGTTCACCTACGATGAGGTCACCGATACCATCTTTGTTCACGTCGTACATATTATCCATAGCAGTACCATAGAGGATGCTAGGTTTGATGGCGAGTGAAGAAAGCAGTGTAAGGATACTTGTATTTCTTGGAGTTTCGAGACGCTGATCAGACACCACAGGTGTAGGAATAGCGCCAACACTTTTCTTGAACACATGGATATTACCGGCTTTGAGACCGAGTGAAAGCACATTGGTTAATGTACCACCCAGCGGAGCTCCAACAAGTACAGCACCTGTTCTTACACCGGCACCATTGCGTGCACCGAGCACTTTAAAGCCGAAGAAGTTGGCTGCATTGCTGAGCAGACCCGAAGAGCTCGCCTGCAGGCGTGCAATATAATCAGGGTCGGCGCCAGCAGCGGTACCAAGACCTTTGTAGATATAAGCTTGTCCACCGAGTACCTGTCCGCTCAAGGCACCCTGAACTGCACCACTGAGGCTACCGAGTACAGCACCGAGAAGCGCTGTTACAGAGCCGCCACCGGGAGCGCCTACAACCACATCGGGAATACCGTCGTTGTTATAGTCGCCGGTACCATCAACAGCCCATCCGTAGAGCACACCATCGATTTGCTGTGCATTCAGAATAGGGTTAACCAGCGGTGCAACTACCGTTGTCCATAATACGTTTCCGATAACCGGAACCAGTATGGCCTGTACGGCAGCTGACAATCCCAGCTGAGTACCGGTTGGCGGTTTCAGCGAAACCACATTGGTGAAGGTATTGCCAGGATTACTGAGGTAGATGAATGCACCACCGATCTTGGCACCGGTTGTAAGGCTTACACCTTCATATACCGGTGTACCGGTGATGATCTCACCTTTACCGTCAGCATTGATATCATTCACATAACCTACAGAGAAACCGAAGAGTTGATTCTTGGCGATTCCGAGGTTGGTGATGGTAGTTGTGTTGAAAGTAATTCTGGCAAGCGGATTAGGAGCTGTGGTAATAGTTGCCCCGTTGAACACGTGCACTGCACCAACAGTTCCTGAAAGGATGCCAAGAGGACCTCCGAAATCGATAGACACCATATCGAGTGGTGCACCTACGATTACATCGGGACGGCCATCACCGGTTACATCACCAGCTGCAACGCTCCATCCGAAGAGGGCGCCTGCAATGGGAGTTTGTGAGCGGAGTACTTTTGAAGGGACCAATGGCAGGCCTGTTGCTGATCCGAGATATACGAATACAGCACCGGCACTGGCGAAATTAGTGGGTCCGATAACATCGATACAGGTAGGAGAATAAACAGCGATATCATCGAATCCATCGCCGTTGAGGTCACCGAGACCTGCAACACCATATCCATAAGCAGCATCAACCTGCAGTTGCAGGCTGGTGAGGATACCAGGCAGTACGCCATCTGCAGAAGTAGCCCAGTCCGGAGTATGGGTGAGCGGATCGATGGTTACAGGATACACTGCATTCTTGTCGTCTACAACAATGGTGAGTGCGTTTGAATGCTGATCGAGTTCCATATGAGCTGCAAGCAATTGCTGATTGGCATCCCATACTTTCAGTCCATCATAAATGAATTTAGTTTCCTGTTTCCTGTTCTTCGTCTGAAGCACCAGTTTGTTGGCTGATTGCAATTCGGGTTGCAGATCGCCTTTGATGCTCATATGCACTTTCAGCTGGCCTTCGCCTGCAGGTGCATTTTTCACAATAAAATTCTGACGCAATCCTTTTTCATCATTGAGGTACTGGATATCGAAATTGGCATACTTGTACACCATTTCGCTTCCATTGATCTCTTTTGTGTAAGACAAGGATTTGAGGAGATCAAATTTTTCGCGGCCGATACCCTGGATAGCGAAGGTAGAAGACCACTTAACATCTTTGGGTGAATAAAGCACATTGTTCACCGTGAGGGCATCGTGCTGAACATCGAATCCAACACGGTTGGCAGTGTTTACAACCTGTACAGTCTTCTGGCTGCCGGGCCTGAAGTTGTACTCCATCTTTTTGAGGTTCTCAACTGTGGACGAAAACCAATCCTGCGAAATGCCTTCGGGCAACTCTTTAGTGAGGAGTGAATTGCCTTTGGCCGGAGGTGCAGGAGCCGCATGCACATTGAACTGAGGGCCGTTATATTGCGCAGGCAAATAACCGGCAAACAGAACAGTAACAATGAGCATGGCAAGTTTTGTAAAGGTTCGCATTCTCATATGTACGTTGTTTAGTTAACAATGAGTAATAACAGATACTAACAACCGAAAACACAATTGCTGTCGCACGCGAACAACAATGAGTTCACAGAAAAAGATTCAATCAGACCTGAGGGATTTAGACAAATAGCAATACCGGTAATAAGGATAACACCTCATTACACTAATCGAGAGCCGAGGAACAGAGCTTTGTTTGGTTGGGGAATTAACTAAAAGTAACTGCGTATCAGGACAGGGAGAGTTGATACAATTATCGCTATCATGTTAAAGGTACTTTAAAATACAAGTGGAAATATACCCGTATCAGTTCAAAATTATTAAGTTTTTTAATATGCGTCGGATTAAAGCACAAATACGGCAAAGCAGCCCCTGGCACCGCATTTGCAATGTTGATAAAAAGTTTCACGCGCATGAAAGAGAACCTGAATTTTCTGTTTGAGATCCCTGTAAAAATTATGGAAAGGGCTATCCGGTTTTATGAGAGCGTATTCAATATCAAGCTGGCCAGACAGGAGATTAAATATCCTACCGGCAATGTAGAAATGGCCTGTTTCCCTGAAACTATGGAGCAAACCGGCTCAGGTGGGGCGCTTATTCACCAGTCGGATAAAGACAAAACCGGTGATATTCTGGTGTTCCTGAATTCGCGCGAACAGGATATTGACCAGGAACTTGCCCGTGTTGAAAAAGAAGGTGGGGTAATTATTACACCAAAAACATTCGTATCTAAGATAGTAGGTTATATCGCCACCTTCATCGATTCTGAAGGCAATAAAGTTTCGCTGATCTCCAAAAAGTAATCGTTGCACAAATATCACTGCTCTCCCGGCAGCCTGTTTCGCTCTTCCGGAGCGCTCCGCTCCTTCCGCCTGTCTGCTTTTGTTTCTTTACCGAAACGATAACTGAATAATAGGGTAACACTCCTCGTGTCCCACCTGCGGTTTACATTTATATGCATGTAAGAATAATTCAGCATTTGCTGCTGATCTACCCTTGTATAAAATATATCACGGAAATTCAGTTTGATGGCTCCTTTATCCTGCAATATCTTTTTTCCTATACCGGCATGAACGTACCAGGATGGCTGCTGAATGTATTGCAACGCTGGTTGGGAAGAAACATAATTGCCTGTGATCTCACCGCTCCATCCTTTTGAAAATCTGAACTGATGGGTAGTAGTGAAGTTCCAGGTTCCTCCGCGTACATGCAGGGTTTGATCCGGCAAAATTGTAATGCCGTTGGAATGCGTGTACAAAATATTGCTGATGCTGGTGTACCATTTGCAAAATTCAGTAGTGGCATCGATTGTAAATCCTGCTGACTGTTTTTTGCCGGCATTAACTGGCATAGAGTAGTAAATATCATTTTTAATATACCTCAGTTCGTCCATATCCCTGCGGCTTCGGTTGTAGAATACAGAAAGGGAATATGCATTGTTGAAAGTGTATCCCAGCTCGATATTATCTGCCA
This sequence comes from Pseudoflavitalea sp. G-6-1-2, assembly GCF_012927185.1. Classification (GTDB taxonomy): domain Bacteria; phylum Bacteroidota; class Bacteroidia; order Chitinophagales; family Chitinophagaceae; genus Pseudobacter. The sequence continues at coordinate 1,450,373 of NZ_JABBGB010000003.1, read as the reverse complement.
GCCGGGGTTGCAGTAATGGATTGCCGATTCTGTATTGAAACCTGTCGTAGGGAGCAGCAGCAGGATTCAGATCTGCATAATCGGGTCTGCTGATCCTGTTGCTCCAGCTGAGCTGGAACTGGTGCTTCGATAACACAGTGGGTTTCCAGCCAAGGAATACAGAAGGAAATAAATTGGTGTATTTTCTGAGTGAAGTGTTGGTGTATTCGGCCCGCAAACCCGCCTGCACACTGAATTTCCCGAATCTTGTTTTACTGTTTACATACGCTGCGTGTATCCATTCCCGGTAATTGAATCCGGTACGGTTCAGATGCTGATGATCTGCATTGAGCATTATGTCGTAAGTAGCAGCCGTTTCCACTGTGGTGCCTGCCGATTTCACGCCGGCTTCGATACTGCTCTTTGCTGAAAGCGGATATTTGTAGTCTGCCCTGAAACTCCAGATGCGGATGTCTGAAGGAAGATCTCCATTCAACTGATCCCATGAAATTTTTTCGTAGCGGGCATTGCTGGTCTCTGCCGTGTTGAACACATTGAATGCAGTGTTGAACCTGATATAGTCCACATCCAATATCAACTCATGACCGGCAGTATCGAAGAGATGCCGCAAACCTGCATGCACCAGCAAATTGCTGACCCTTCGCCTGTTGCTGCTGCTGGCAGCAATGATGCTGTCTTCTTCGGGCCGGATAAAGTTTTTCCGTGCATCCGTTTGTGTATGATTGTTGTTCCTGCGAAGAGAGCCGCTTGCAGCGAATGAGAAAAAATTCTTTGGAGTTGCCTGCCATTCCATTCCCAGTTTTAAATAGGGCTCATGAATTTCAGCTAACCGGTAACTGTTCTGATTGAAGGAAAGTATCGGCCAGTCTGTTTTTCCGGGAATGAACTCCCGCTGCCATCTTATTTGCGAAAAACCTGCTCCATCGTAATTGCTGGCATTGGTGTAGAGGTACAATTTGTTGCTCCTCCAGCTGAGGTTCATTGTTTGCATCAAACGGGTTTTTCTTCCCCGGATATTTTCCGAAACGATATTGCCGCTGAAACCTCTGGCATTGCTGCGTTTCATTCTGAATACAATAATGCCGCCTGCTCCCGCAGCATCGTATTGTGCAGGTGGGTTGGGCAGTATTTCTATGCTTGCTATCGATGCAGCTGGTAAAGATTTCAGGTAATCTGCCAGCGCAGAACCTTGCAAATACAGGGGTTTGTCATCTATATACACTGCTGCCTGCGAACGGCCTTTGATGCTGATGATATCATTGATCACCAGCACGCCCGGTGCGCGCTCCAGCAGTTCGAGCGCGTTGCTTCCGGCATTGCTGAGGAATGCTTCCACATTCAGTATGGTTCTGTCGGGTCTTCTTTCGATGGCTGCTTTTCTGCCGGTGACAGTCACCGTCTGGAGGGTGTTCTTTTTGGAATTCATTGCTGTATCCTGCGCAGCAACATCACCGAACAGCAAAAGCAGCATCAGTATGAAAACCAATAAGGGATGTATTATTTTTTCAGGATGGTCTATGGAAATGGGCGGGAGCATATGCAGGAAGTTTGTTGCAAACAACAAACAAAAGTCCGCACCTGTATTGAATTTCGGCAGGCATCTCCCCTTCTTCCGCATATAACTTCCCTTTATAGTCCACTGCCGAAAACCGGTTGCTATTTGCCGGAAACGGAACAAAACCTGCCGTTGGCAGAAAGCCATTTTACCTGCTGCAATATTTGGTTACTTTTAATGCAGTGCACCTATTCTATTCTGATGATGAAGAACTTCTATATCGCCAATAACCGTCTGCTCACACACGTGTTGTTCTGGATTGCCTACCTGTTGACGTACACAGGCATGCACGCCGAAGGAGAAGATGGCATGCGCGTTTACTTCATCGGAGAACTGGAGCGACTGCCCTCAGCTATGCTGGTTGCGTATGTAAATCTGTATCTGCTCTATCCGGGTTTCTTCGCAACAAAAAAATACTGGCAATATGTTGTATCAGCGGTATTGCTGCTGTTTGCATCCTCCCTGCTGAACAGGGTTTTCATTGAATATTTTACAGAGCCTTTGTTTCAGAAAGGAACCACCACACCCTACGAACAGGTGTTTATCTGGTATTATATTTTCAAGGGGATGTTGTGGTTTCTCAGTCCGGTTTTATTGTTCACCCTTGCGTTGAGAATTTTTCAGCGATCGTATGCGCAGGAGCAGCAGCACCAGGCGCTCTCCCGCGAGAAACTGCATGCAGAACTGAATTATCTGAAAGCGCAGGTGCATCCGCATTTTTTCTTCAACACACTGAACAATCTCTATGCGCTTACATTACAGGCTTCGCCTTCAGCGCCGAAAGTAGTGCTGAAATTATCGGAGCTGATGAGTTATATGTTGTATGATGCGCAACAGGCCACAGTGCCACTCACTAAAGAGATCGAACATATCAGCAATTATCTGGAACTGGAGAAGATCCGGTACAGTAAAAGGCTGGATGTATCACTGAATGTATCGGGCGAAACCGCACAATGCCGCATTGCACCGCTGTTGCTGATTCCGTTGGTGGAAAATGCTTTCAAACATGGCGTGAGCAATCATACCGATAATGTATGGGTAACCATCGATGTAAAAGTAAAGTCCGACTGGCTCACAGTGATTGTAGAGAACAGTTATGAAGAGCAGCCGGTGCCCAACAAGGAGTACAGAAATGGAATAGGATTGCAGAATGTAGAGAAACGGTTATCGTTGCTTTACAGCAATCAGCACGAACTGATAAAGAAAAAGGAACCGGGGCGATATTCGGTGTACATGAAAATAAAAATAATTTAATCGCACAACATGAGTAAGATCAGGTGTTTGATTGTGGACGATGAACCGCTTGCGCTCGATGTGCTGAGCGGATACATTGCACAGGTGGAAACCCTGCAACTGGCAGGCCGCTGTGAGAATGCGCTGGAAGCAATGGCCTTTCTGCAAAAGAACAAAGCAGATCTGTTGTTCCTCGATATTCAGATGCCGAAACTGAACGGCCTCGATCTGCTGAAAGTGTTGCCTGCAAAACCCAAAGTGATTTTCACAACGGCGCATCGCGACCATGCAGTGGAGGGGTTTGAACTGAATGCACTGGATTATCTGCTGAAACCCGTTTCGTTTGAACGTTTTCTGGCGGCCGTGAACAAATATCATTCAACATCAGATGTACATGCTGCCCTGCCATCGCTGCTTGTACCTACTCACTCAGACGCGCCGTTCATCTATCTGAAAGCAGAGAAAAAGATGGTAAAGGTGTTTCTGAAAGACATACTCTATATCGAAAGCCTCAAAGATTATATCCGTGTAAAAACAACGGAGAAGGAGATCATCACCTGGCAGCGGATCACTTCGCTGGAAGAGAAACTGCCCGACGAAAAGTTCCTAAGAATTCATCGTTCGTACATCATTGCCATCGATCGCATTACTGCATTCAATCATACCACCATCGAACTTGGCGCGCTGGAACTCCCGATAGGCCGGCAATTCAAGCCAGCCGTAATGAGGGCCTTAGCGCATTGAATAATTGCCTACCTTCGCCCCGCATTTGGTTTCTCAACCCAACAGGAAGAGAATTAAAATGGGAACCCGGTGTAAATCCGGGACTATCCCCGTAGCTGTAAATTCCACACAAAGTTTTCCAGACAAAGCCACTGTTTTCGTTCTCCGCGAAATGGGAAGGCAGGAAAAACCGGAATAAGTCAGAAGACCTGCCAACTGCATTAGTCGTAGCTTTCGGGTGAAAGGTGTAAGGACGAAAACATGCGCATCTGCATGTTTAAACTTCTTCGTTGATATTTTCTTCCCTTCCGCTACGCACCAATTAAATGCGCAAATGAAAACCATTCTTCAATATGCCGCAGCTGTATGGCTATTGCTTGCAGCAGCAACAACTGTGTCGGCACAGCAGGATACCAGTGCAGTGCGCAATCTTGATTCAGTGATCGTGACTGCTGAAAAAATCAGGAAAGAGATTATTCCGGTACAAACACTGTCCGGTGCTGCGCTGAAAAATCTCAGTGTGTTGTCGGTGGCAGATGCCACACGTTATTTTGCAGGCGTGCAGGTAAAGGATTATGGTGGTATCGGCGGATTGAAAACAGTGAACGTGCGCAATCTGGGCACACAGCATGTAGGCGTATTCTACGACGGCATCGAACTGGGCAATGCACAGAACGGAACAGTAGATCTGGGCAGGTTTTCACTGGACAATATGGTATCGGTATCGCTGTACAACGGTCAGAAAAGCAATATCTTTCAACCGGCGAAAGACTTCGCATCGGCAAGCTCGGTATATCTCACCAGCCGCATTCCGGAGTTCACAGAAGACAGCAAAAATAATTATACGTTCAGGATTCGGGGCGGATCATTCGGTACCATCAACCCTGCGTTGCTTTGGGAACATCAGCTCAGTGACAAGATCAGCACTTCTTTCAATGCAGAATACATGCGCACAGACGGCAATTACAAATTCCGGATGGCAAAGAAAGACGGGTACGATACCACACAACGAAGATATAACGGCGACCTGTATTCGGTGCGCATCGAAACCGGACTCTTCGGAAAAATAAAGGACGGAGAATGGAAAGCAAAATTGTACTGGTACAACTCGGAACGCGGATATCCCGGCGCTTCGGTGAGAGAAGAACCGGGCAAGTTCTATCATCAGGACAGGCAGCTGGATAACAACTTTTTCTTTCAGACCGGCTTTCGCAAAAACTTCAGCAAATTCTACAGCCTTCAGCTGAACGGCAAATATGCTTACGATTACATGCACTATACATCCGATCCCAGAGTAGATGTAACCACCATGTACGTCAGCAATACATTCAAACAGCAGGAAGGCTATTTTTCCGCAGCCAACCTGTTTACGCTAACAAACTGGTGGAGTGTGAATGCATCGGCAGACCTGCTGTACAATAAGCTGGATGCGAACCTCATTAATTTCGTGTATCCCCGCAGACTCACCACACTCGCAGCCCTGGCCAGTTCCATACAATGGAACAGATTGAAATTTCAGGCATCCATGCTGGGTACTTTTGTAAATGAAGACACGAAGCTGCCTCTCAGCTCTGCAAAGAACAAAGAAGAATTCACGCCATCACTGATTCTTTCTTATCAGCCCTGGAAACAGCAGGATTTCCACCTGCGTGCATTCTACAAGCGCATATTCAGAATGCCAACGATGAATGATCTGTATTATACTTTCATCGGCAATGCAAAACTGTTGCCTGAATATACCACCCAATATAACCTCGGTTTCACGTTTGCGCATCGTAAGTCTACCAGCGCATTCCGCAGTATCGAACTGCAGGCTGATGGCTATTACAATGAAGTGAACAATAAGATTGTTGCCATGCCTAACGGAAATCTGTACCGTTGGATGATGATGAACTATGGTTATGTAAAGATCCACGGACTGGATATGTCCGTTCAAACAGGATGGCAGCTGGCCGAACAGCTCGGCCTCAATGCAAGGCTCAGCTATACCTGGCAGCGCGCCGTCGATTACACAGACAAAACCGAGATCAATTATGGTCATCTTCTCCCCTATGCACCTGAGCATAGCGGATCGGCCATTCTCAGTTTTGTACACAAGCAATGGAACTTCAATTACAGTTTCCTCTATACGGGCGAGCGCTGGGAACCGGGTGAGAACAACGATGTGAACTACGTCAGATCCTGGTACACCAGTGATGTGGCAGTGATCAGAACACTGGAGCTGAAGAAGAAAATCATCAGACTTGGCGCGGAGCTCAACAATGTTTTCAATCAGCAGTACGATGTGGTGCTGAATTATCCAATGCCCGGCATCAGCTACAGACTTACTGCCAGCATTTCACTATAACCAACAAACGAAATCAGAATCATGAAATATACATTCATTGCCGCCTGTTCTTTTTTACTGTTGCTGGGTGGCTGCCGGAAAGACGAGCCCATCCTCAAGGAAAAACCCAAGGGTGTAACGGATGGTATGGGTCCCAATACCCATATCAAAGGTTTCTTTTTGCTGAACGAAGCCAATATGGGCAGCAACAAATCGAGCATCGATTATTTCGATTACGAAACGGGTGTCTATCGTCTGAATCTCTTCCCCAGCCGAAATCCTACGGTTTCGCGCGAGCTTGGAGATGTAGGCAATGATATCCAGATATACGGCAATAAACTCTATGCAGTGATCAACGTAAGCCATCTGGTGGAAGTGATGGATGTGAACACGGCCAAACATATAGCTACCATTTCCATTCCCAACTGCCGGTACATTACGTTCAGCGAAGGGATGGCCTATGTGAGTTCCTATGCAGGTCCGGTTCAGCTCGATCCCAATGCCCGCCTGGGTTATGTGGCAAGATTCGATACCACCAACCTCAAAGTGATCGATACCTGTGTGGTGGGTTATCAGCCGGAAGAAATGGTGATCAGAGATAAAAAACTCTACGTGGCCAATTCGGGTGGTTATCGTTTTCCGAATTACGACAACACGGTTTCCGTGATCGATCTCAACACATTCAAAGAAACCAAAAAGATACCGGTAGCCATCAATCTGCACCGGCTGGAGCTGGATAACAAAAACAATATCTACGTTACATCGCGCGGCGATTACAAAAGCGTTCATTCCAATACTTTCATCCTCGATGCCAACGATCAGATATCGGATGTTTTGGATCTGCCAGCCAGCAATATCACCATCTGCGGAGATTCGGCATACGTGTACAGCACAGAATGGAGCCATGTAACACAGAAAAATGAGATCAGCTATGCCATTGTTGACACCAGAACAAAAAAAGTGGTATCGCGCAATTTCATTACAGATGGAACGGAGAAGAGTATCAAGATCCCTTACGGCATTGCGGTGAATCCCGAAACACGTGAGATCTATGTAACGGATGCAAAGAATTATGTTACATCGGGCGAAGTGCTTTGCTTCAGTCCGCAGGGAAAACTGAAATGGCGTACCCTTGCAGGAAACATCCCGGCGCACATAGTGTTTACCACAAAGAGGCTGAGCGATCAATAAATAATTATTGAGTTTTATATCATTATTTTGTAACCTTGGTCGCTCATTTACGACCAATGATTCACTTAATGATGAATTTCAATGAACTCAACTTCCACGGCATCGTTTCATAAACGCGTAACAGCTGCCGGCGTTCTCATTGCAGCAGGTATTGTATTCGGAGATATCGGCACATCGCCACTGTACACGCTCAATGCCGTTTTTCATGGCAGAGTGATTACTGAAGACGTTGCACTGGGCGCGCTGAGCGCCATCTTCTGGACGCTCACTTTTCAAACAACCCTCAAATATGTGATCATCACGCTGCAGGCCGACAACAAGGGCGAAGGCGGCATCTTTTCTTTATATGCACTCATCAGAAGATACTGGGGCAAGTGGCTGCTGATACCTGCCATGGCAGGCGGCGCCTTTCTGATTGCCGACGGCATTATCACCCCTCCTATCTCCGTGGCTTCGGCGGTGGAAGGATTGCAGAAAGTAAATCCCGATATCAATACGGTTCCCATCATCATTGCCATACTGGTTGGATTGTTTGCATTTCAGCAGTTCGGAACGGATAAGATCGGTAAGATCTTCGGTCCGGTTATGACAGTGTGGTTCACCTTCATCGGTGTGCTCGGTGTAATGGCGATGGCGCAGTATCCATCTGTACTGAAAGCCCTGAACCCTTACTACGCCTATGTTATGCTGCGCGAAGTACCCGGAGGGTTCTGGCTGCTCGGCAGCATTTTCCTCTGTACCACGGGAGCAGAAGCATTGTACAGCGATATGGGACACTGCGGCAGAAACAATATCCGCGTGAGCTGGATCTATATCAAAGTGATGCTGATACTCGCGTATGCCGGACAAACAGCCTGGCTGCTCAACCACGTGGGCGAAACCACCGGAGAGCTGAGTCCGTTTTTCCATATCGTACCAGACAGCATTTACATACCGGCATTGATCATTGCAACGATGGCCACCATCATTGCAAGCCAGGCACTGATCAGCGGATGTTTTACACTCATCAACGAAGCCATCCGTCTCGATATATGGCCAAGACACCGCGTGTTGTTTCCCGGAAATATCAAGGGGCAACTCTACATACCATTCATCAACTGGTTTCTGATGGCAGGATGCATCGGCATGGTGCTGTACTTTAAAGAATCCACCAAAATGGAAGCGGCATTCGGATTGAGTGTAACGCTCACCATGATCATGAGTACGGTGCTGATCAATTTCTACCTGCATGCCAAACGTGTTCCATTCATTTGGGTAGCACTGCTTACCACCATCTTCCTCGTAATAGAAACCTCTTTCTTACTGGCCAATCTGCAAAAGATCAAAGAAGGCGGATGGATAACACTGGTGATCGGCGCAGTGCTCTTTACCATCATGTTCGTATGGCATAAGGGTAGACTGATCAAACGCTCGCTGATGAAACTGGTACCTATCGAAAATTATGTAACCCTGCTGCAGAAGCTGAGTACGGATGAACATATTCCGAAATACGCTACCAATCTGGTTTACCTCACGGCATCGGGTACTTCGAGAAAGATCGAGAAGACAGCGGTGGATTCCATACTCTCCGGTTTTCCCAAGCGTGCGGATATCTACTGGTTTGTGCATGTGAATGTGCTCGATGAGCCCTATGCGATGAACTATCACGTAGACACACTGGCCCGCAACGATGTGTATTTTGTTGAATTCAATCTCGGATTCCGCATCGATCCGCGCATCGACTACTACTTCAAACAGGTGGTGGAAGATATGGTGAAGAATAAGGAAATAGATGTGTCTGAAAGATACGAGCAGAGCTATCAGGAAAGTCAAATCGGCGATCTCCGTTTTCTGGTGATGGATAGTTTTCTCTCGTTCGAGAATGATATGACCTTCGGGAAGAATTTCATCATGAAGAGTTATTTCAATCTCCGTATGCTGAGTGTGAAGGAAGAAGTGAATTTCGGACTCGATCCCAGCAACGTAACCGTAGAAAAATATCCGGTGGTGGTAACACCCGTGAATCTGCCGAAGCTCACGAGACGTTGATGCATCATCTCCGATAAAATGCGTATCTATGCAATCCTTGCCGGCTGAAAAGCCGCATGATCCAATATTTTCAATCAAAAAACAATCCGCAATGGATGTTAAGATAGACGACAGCTGGAAGGATGTGCTCAAAAATGAGTTTACGAAAACTTATTTTCTGGAGATCGCTACTTTTCTCCGTACCGAGAAGATGACAGGCAAAACCATCTATCCGCCGGGTGGGCAGATCTTCAATGCATTCAACCTTACGCCATTTGAAAAGGTTAAAGTAGTGATACTCGGGCAGGATCCCTATCACGGTGCCGGACAGGCGCACGGGCTCTGCTTTTCGGTAGCGCCGGGCATCAAACCACCGCCATCGCTGGTGAATATTTTCAAGGAGATGCACAGTGATCTGGGATTGCCGATCCCCAATCATGGCACGCTCACCAAATGGGCCGAACAGGGTGTGCTGATGCTGAATGCATCGCTCACCGTGCGCGCAGGAGAACCGATGAGCCATGCCAAGATCGGCTGGGCAACTTTTACCAATGCCGTGATCAAAAAGATCTCCGACGAGAAAGAGCATGTGGTATTTATTCTCTGGGGAAAGTTTGCACAGGAAAAGCAGGAGCTGATAGATGTAACACGCCATCACCTGATACTGAAGGCAGCGCATCCCTCTCCTTTCTCGGCAGATTCCGGCTTCTTCGGATGCAAACATTTTTCCAAAACCAATCAGTTTCTGGTTCAGAACGGCATCGATCCCATCGATTGGGCGCTTTGACCTTATCTTTGCGTTTACCTATGCGCATCCTAAAAGCAATACTCGGAAGAATAATGGCCACCTGGGCCATTTTGATGTTTGTGATCACCCTGCTGATCTTCATGATCCCCTTTCTGCTGTTCGGTTATTTTCAGCCCGATCCGAAGAAGACATCCCGTTTTATCAGCATGGCCCGTGTATGGATGGCAGTGTATCTCACGTCCATTGGCTGTCCGCTTCGCGTGCGAGGTAAAGAGCATTTCAAAAAAGGTGAGAATTATGTGGTGGTATGCAATCACAATTCGCTGATGGATGTGCCTATCTCTTCCCCTTCGATTCCCGGTGGAAATAAAACCATTGCCAAGAGCGAGATGGCTAAAGTGCCAGTATTCGGATTGCTCTATCAAACAGGCAGTGTGCTGGTAGATCGCAAGAGCGAGAAGAGCCGGAAAGACAGTTATGTGAAGATGAGGAATGTGCTGGAGAACCTGAAACTGCATATGTGCATCTATCCCGAAGGCACGAGAAACCAAACCGATCAGCCGCTGAAATCCTTTCACGACGGGGCTTTCAGACTGAGCATCGAAACGGGTAAAGCTATCATTCCCGGTATCATCTTCAATACGAGAAAAGTATTGCCGGCATCCATTCCCTTCTATCTGATGCCGCACAGATTAAAGATAGATTTCCTTCCTGCCATTACTCCATTGCCCAATGAAACTACAGCGGAACTGAGAGACAGGGTTCACGCGATCATGGAAGCATATTATGTGAAGAACAGATAGATGGAAAACATCTGGCTGCTATTCTGCTTCTTCCTCATCAAAAGGATCAGGGATTTCTTCATTTTGAACAGATACAGCAATAAGTAAAGTATAGAATGCACTGAAGTGCTTTTCAAACTTACCAAACAGGGCATCAGGCATAGTATTGTCTGCAACATATTGCCGGAATTCTTCAGAAGAAATACCAAGCGCCTGCGCTATATCATTATCCCCAATGGGAATATGCTGCTTTGCAGCATTTTCTCTCACATGAAGGATTGCTTCATCGAGTGGCAAACGTGCCGGTCTGTAAGAAACCGAAGACTTATCTGACATAGTCGCAATTTTTTGCTCCACTAGTTGCCGTAGAAGAATCTTGTTCTGTTAATTTTCAGATCGCGCAGCAATCCACTTTTCGGGTTGATGGTGATGTTGAACGACCGGTACACTCCCACTGGTGTAACGTTGATGGACAACTGCCAGCAGTGCATTTCTCTCGACAGCGACATGGTGAGCTGTTGAATGCTCTTTGCCTTGATGTCGTAGAATGTGTTGCCGCCAAGTTTCCAGCGTGGCGTGAGGTTAAAGTCTCCATTGAGGCCCAGACTCGCATTGGTAGTGGTTTCCCACCCTTTGTAATCCGAACGGAAATGCCGGGAGAAACTATAGGAGAAGTTGATGTTCAAAGACCAGGGAATATTGAAATCGGCAAACTCCGCAGGGTTCTGGCGTGCATATTGCAACTGCGCCTGCTGCTCTTCCATGGTAAGTGGTGGCAGTCCGCTGTTTTTGGCTGCTTCTTCCGCCTCTTTTGCTTTCTTCTCGTCTTTGGGTTTGCTCTGGAATGAGGTAGATACCGATACCGTTCCGTTGGTGATGCGACCGGGTTTGAATCCGCCGCCACCAGACCACATATATTCTTTGGTACGGTATCCGTTTTCGTCTACTTTATACGGATCGAGGGTAGCGCTGGCAGAGATATTGATCTTTTCAAAAAGGGTGCTTCGCGCATACAGGTTGAAGTTACCCAGTCTGAACGAGTCGGCTACCAGGTTGTAGTTACTGTTGAAACCGAAACCATCGAGGATGCGCACTTTTTTGATGCCGCCGTTGGCGGTATCTTTTTTGGAGCGCACTTTGATCTCGAGGTTATTGTCGATACCAAAGCTCAAACCACCGAACACCCCTTCGCCGAAAGCTCCGTAGATGCTTCCTTCCGAATAAGAGAAGCGCTGTTTTCTTCCTGTGCTGTCGATTACAGCATCGTACCAATCTTTCTTGGCCAGATCGGGTTTGTAGCTCAATGATACGTTCGGGCGTATCACGTGTCTGATGGCAGTGACCTTGCTGTTCTTTCCGAACTTATTGAACATACCAAAGATGGCAGTATTGAAACCAAGGCTGAAACTTACTTCGCGCGACTGAAAGAAACCAGTTGAGTTGGTTAATGTATCTACTTTGTTATGTTCAGCAACAAATCCTTTTCTCAACTTTCGGCTGTACCAGTTCTCGCGATAGCTGATACCCGGAGCAATGGTAACAGGCCCCAGCGGCGGCAATGCCAGCTGAATGGGAATGCTGTGCTGTGCGCCCCACTGCAGTGTATCGAGGATCTTCGACATATTGAAGTCCTTTTCGTATACACTGATCTGGTTGGCAAAGTTGGTATTGAGACCAAGACCGAGTTTCTGATACCATTTGGTATTGGTTCCTCCCACAAAATCTTTCGACTGGAAAGGATAGAATGTATTTACCGTGAATGCTGCCGTCGGCAGGCTCATATTGATCAGCTGTGTAACGTTGTTCTGGTTATGGTTGGCGCTGAGCGTGAGGTTGTATTTATTGTCCCAGTTCTTCTGATACGTGATCGAAGAGCTCATCTGATTGTTGTAGTTGAGCGTGGGGTTGTTGGTCACCAGCTGGTTGTATTTGGTAGAACCTGCGTTCACACTGGCAGTGAATGAAGTTCCGGGCCTTGCGCGGTTGTCCATGGTATGGTTCCAGTTGATGTTGAAGGCCCTTGTGGTGGTGAATTCCTGTTTACCCGTATTGCTGAGAATGCGGGTATTGGTCATGCTGAAACTCATACCACCATTATAACGGTAACGCTTACGGTAGGTGGGCGACACGTTAACGGTCCATCCTCCGTAGGAGTAGATATTGGTGAGTACTCTTACATCGAACTTATCGTTGATTACATGGTAGTAGCCCAGTCCTTCGAGTCCCAGACCAAACTGTTCACTCGCTGTAAACGTTGGCGGGAGCAATCCGGAATGCCGCCCCTGAGAGATGGGAAAAAAGCCGAATGGCAGGTAGATGGGCACGGGCACCCCTTCGAATTCGGGGTGAACGGGTCCGCTCACGGCCAGTTTTTTATTAACCAGTTTTAGTTTTTTTACCCGAAAGGCAAAGTGCGGTGTATCGAGATTACAGGTAGTAAGTTGTGCCCGGAGACCGTAGTACTCATTTTCGTTGATCTTTTTCATCTTCTCCACCTGAACAATCATTTCACCCTGGGTGGTGATGGTAGACTGGGTGAGGCCCCGCTGGGTTTCGAAGTTGTATCGGATCACATCGGCTTCCATTTTGGAGTCGGCCTGTACCATTTTCGGGCGGCCGATCATTTTGCCGGAAGTATCGCGCCGGAATACGGCGGTAACAATATGGGATGGCTGATCCATCTCGATGCTGTCGGCAGTGAGCTCCATATCTTTCTGCTTCACGCTGGCTTTGCTGAAGAGGATGATGCGCTTGGTTTTTACATCGAGCACCATAGAATCGGAAGCCTGGTAATGCACGGGGGCATCCAGAGAATCCTTACTCATCTTTATGGAGAAGGTGTCGGTTTTTACGACTGAGGTATCTCTTTTCAATGCTGCACTATCCTTCTTTACAGGGATCGTATCCTTTTTGGGGAGCTTGCTCGTATCCTGAAAAGCAGTTAATGAATTGTAAAAAAGATAATCTGTTTCGTAATTCGCGCGTACATTGGACGTTATTAGCAAAAGTGATACGAATAAAATCCACGCTGAACCCTGTTTTAAGCTATTTTTGCGTCCGTTAGTCATAATGCAGTGGTGGCAAAAATAACTATTAAAGCATTAAGATGTTGTGAAGGTTTCGTTTCCTGATAAATTGTACCAGCAATGACCAAGAGCTTATTAAAAGTGAGTCTGTTTATTTGTTCGCTGATAGCCCTGGCAGCCTTTACTAAAAAAGGCCCCGAACATACCGAACCGCAGAAGCCCGCACTGAGCACCATTATTATCGATGCCGGTCATGGTGGCGTTGATCCGGGAGCGAGAGGTCAGAATTCAACCGAGGCAGCGATTGCACTTTCAGTGTCGATGAAACTGGGCAAGGCCATAGAAAAAGCGATGCCGGATGTGAAAGTGATCTACACCCGCACCACCGATGTGCTGGCGGGTGGTGGCACCAATGTGCAGCAGAGCCTTCGTTACCGGGCATCGATGGCCAATGAAGCCAGAGGCGATCTGTTTGTGAGCATCCACTGCAATGCAGCCGGATTGAAACCCGGTGGCTGGTATGCCAAACGTGTGGTGGGTCATAAGAACAAAACCATATTGGTTGGCAAAGGAAAAAAGAAGAAAAAGAAGGTGGTGAGAGAACCCATCTACGAAACATATTGGGTAAAGAACTGGCAGCACGGAACCGAAACCTTTATCTGGGCGGCCGACCGTGTAGGATATAAAGGTGATGCCATCAATCAGAAGCAGGAAGAAGGCGGAGAAGGTGGCGAGAATGTAGAGGACAGCGCCAACGTACTCGACCTGAATTCTCCTGAAGCCCGCATCCGTGCTCAGTTGTATGAGAAAAAATATTTCGCCAAGAGCCTCCAGCTGGCAACGATGATCGAAGAAGAATTTGTGAAGAGCGGTCGTGTAAGCCGTGGCGTTAAACAGCGCAACGAAAAAGGGATCTGGGTGCTGCAGGCAACCGGAATGCCCAGTGTGCTGGTAGAAACCGGTTTTGTAACGCATACCGAAGAGGAGCAATACATCATGAGTGAAAAGGGTCAGGAAGAGATTGTGAACAGTGTGCTGCAATCCCTCATCCGATACAAAGCATTGCTCGAAGGAAAGAGTCATCATCCGGCAGAACAGCAACCAGACTCATCGTCCAGCGCCCGGGAAACACAGCAGACCGGGCAGCAGATTCCGGGAGCCAACCGAAAATAAATTCTGAACCGAAGCGAAACAGCATGATCAAAAAAGCCATTTGCACACTGAGCCTCTGCATTGCTCTCACAGCTATCACCTCATTTGTAAATGCGCCCGCGCCTCCTCAGAAACCAACACTCAAAACCATTATTGTGGATGCGGGTCATGGCGGCAAAGCCATCGGCGCCCGTGGAAAATATTCAACAGAAAAGAAAGTCTGTCTGGCTATCGCATTGAAGCTGGGTAAAATGCTCGATCAGATACCCGGAGTAAGAGTGGTGTACACACGCACCAGCGATGTATATGTAGATAACCGTTACAGGGCCACCATGGCCAACAACAACAAAGGCGACCTGTATATTTCCATCCATGCCAACTCCGCTCCTCCTTCGGTTACAAAGAAAAAGATCGGCACTAAAAAAGAAGTGTATTACGTGGGCAAGGGAAAGAAAAGGAAGAAGAAGACCCGCATAGTACCCCGGTACAAGATTTATACATCCCCTAATCCGGCCCATGGTACCGAAACTTATATCTGGGCGGCAGACCGGGACGACGAAAAAGGAGATTTCGTAGGAGAACGCATTTCCGAAGAAGCGGAGAAGGGAGAATACACCCCCAATATCCACGATCCGGAGTTCAAGATCAAGAGTCTGCTCTGGACCAAAAAGTTTTTCGACAAAAGTCTGCGCCTGGCCACGCTGGTGGAAGACGAATTTACGAAAGGAGGAAGAAGCAGCCGGGGAGTAAAACAACGCAATAACGAAGGCATCTGGATATTGCAGGCAACCGCCATGCCCAGCATACTGGTAGAAACCGGCTTCATCTCCAATAGAAAAGATGAGGATTATCTCAACAATGCAAAGGGGCAGGAAGAGCTTGCCCGGCAGATATTCCAGGCCGTTAAACGGTATAAACAAAGCACGGAACCGAAATGATGCCGCCCGCATCTTCCCCCAATTGTTTTATTTTTGCTGCGGCATATAAAATATTGCATCTTGCTTCCTGATTTGAAAGGAGATAGCGCTAAAAATCATTTTCATGAAAATTTCTAATGAGACCAAGGTAGGTTCGATTACAGCAATAGCGATAGCCATACTGATCCTGGGATATAACTTCCTGAAGGGAAAAGACTTTGTTGCCAAGCATACCATATATGCCGTATTTCCATCTGTGGACGGACTGATGATCTCCAACCCGGTTATGATCAATGGCCTGCAGGTAGGGAAAGTTACCGAGATCGAGGAAACCGACAAGAACCTCACCGGTATCAAAGTGGCCATGACCCTTACCAAGGATGTGAATATTCCCAATAACTCATTTGCCAGCCTGGCCACCGATCTGCTCGGATCTTCCACTACCGCCAAGATCACACTGGGCGACAGCAAGGAGATGGTGCCGGATGGCGGAACACTCACCACGCAAAGAACCAAAGGGCTCACCGATAAGCTGCAGGCCAGCCTCGACCCTGCCCTCGCCAGCGCAACCGTTACTTTGCACTCGGTGGATTCTCTGGTAAGAAATCTGAACAGTCTGCTCGATCCCAATACAAAGAACAATCTCGCGAGCATCATTGCCAGCCTCACCCGCTCTACCAAATCGCTGGAGCAATTGCTGAATGCGCAAACCGGCATGCTGGCAAAATCTCTGGTGAATGTTGAATCGGTAACAGGCAATCTCGCAAAGAGCAATGAGAAGATCACTGCCACTGTAGACAATCTGCAGAAAACATCTAACAATATCGCCAACGCGAAGATCAAAGAAGCCATCGATAATCTCGAAGGAGTAACCAGCAAGCTGAATGCAGCAATAGCCAAAACCACCACCAAAGACAACACCATGGGGCTGCTGTTAAATGATCGCAAATTGTACGATGAGCTTTTACAGACCAACAGGAGTTTAACTACTTTGCTGGACGATTTTCGCGTACACCCCAAACGCTACGTGAACATCTCAGTGTTCGGAAGAAAAGATAAATCCGGGCCGCTCAAGGCACCAATCTATGACTCAACGGCTACCAAAGCACAGCAATAAGATGAAGCAAATCTCAGCACTGCTGATTGCGGGCCTGCTTATCTGCTTCAACAGCTTTTCACAGAATGTACCTGCCGATACCAGCGGGAAGGTTGTGCAATGGATCAACTCGGAAAAATTCCGTTTCGAAAGAAAGGATTCCGTAACCGAGTTTCAGATAATGGTGGGCAAAGTGATCCTGAAACAGAACAACACCACTTTTTACTGCGATAGCGCCATATACAATAAAACAGCCCGTCAGGTAGAAGCATTCGGCAATGTACATATCAACGATGCCGACAGTGTGCATACCTACAGTCAGTACCTGCTGTATTATGTAGACAGCCGCATTGCCAATCTCAAAAAGAAGGTAAAGCTCACCGACGGAAAGATCACACTCCATACCGAAGAGCTTCGCTACGATGCCAATGAGAAGATCGGCGACTACTACCATGGAGGCCGTGTTGAAAACGGCAAGACCGTGCTCACCAGCGAAGAAGGCACTTATTACGGAGAGATGAAAGACGTATATTTCAAACGGAATGTATTTCTGAAAGACCCTGCCTATACGCTGAAAACAGATTCGCTGCTCTATAATACCGAGACGGAGATCTCTACCTTTATAACAAAGACAGTAATTACCGATACATCGGGCCGCACCATTCAAACGCGTGAAGGCAATTACGATGTAAAGAATAAGAAAGCCAATTTCGGAAGCCGCCCCATCATCACCGATGCAAAAGCGAGAACCCGCATTGTGGCCAATCAGATCGACCGCGACGATGCAACGGGCATCAATACCCTTCGGGGAAATGCCGTGTACATCGATTCTGCACAGGGAGTGAGCATACTTGCCAACTTCATCGAAGCACGCAGTCACGACGGCACTTTCTTTGCCACGCAGCAGCCGCTGATGATCATCAAGCAGGATGCAGATTCCCTCTACATTGCAGCCGACACCCTCTTTTCCGGACGCATGAGCAAACTGCAGCAGCAGCTCGATTCCATTGCAGCCGTGAATGCCCGCAGGGACAGTCTGGCGGTAGCTGAAGCAGCAAAGCTGGCCAAAAAAATCACCGATTCTACGGAGCTCACAGCCATCAACAACCGTAAAGGAACAGAGCGCGACAGCCTGCTGGTTCCTTCGCAGTTAAGCGCGCTGAAAGATCGTGGAGATGCCAAACTGCGGAATATGCTGCTTGATACGGCACGGCAGGCAGCGCCCCCGGTGAGTGATATCAAACGGCTAACAGACAGTACAAAACAGATAATCGATTCAACGGCACGCATACCGGTAGACCTCGCAAAAGTACCAACTGCACCCGCAAAACCAGTTGTGGCGAAGCCTGCTCCTCCAAAGTCTCCGGCGGGTGCTCCGGCAAATAACCGGGGCAGAAATCCGGTGATCATTAGGGATACCACTAAGACCAACGACAGCGCTGATCGCTTTTTCATGGCATATCACCATGTACGCATATTCTCCGATTCGCTGCAGGCAGTCTCCGACAGCCTCTTCTATTCCGGAAAGGATTCCATCTTCCGTTTATTTACCGATCCCATCGTATGGTCGGGCGATAATCAACTCACCGGCGATACCATTTATATGCACACGAAGAACAAAAAGCCCGAAAGGCTTTTTGTTTGGGAGAATGCACTGGCGGTGAACAAGACGGGTCCGGATATGTACAACCAGCTCAAAGGCAACCGTCTCACAGGCGTATTCACGGATGGCAATCTCGACTACATGCGCTCAAAAGGCAATGCAGAGAGCATCTATTATGTGAAGGACGAAGACAGTGCGCTGGTGGCCATCAACAATGTGTATGGCGATATCATCGATCTTCGTTTTGTGAACAAGGAGCTGGATAAAGTGGTGGTGATCAGCGAGCCCAAAGGTTCCATGATCCCCGTTAATCAGGCATCCGAGCAGGAACGCAGATTGCGCAATTTCAAATGGCGCGATGCACGCAGACCGAAAACCAAGTTCGAGCTATTCGGCAATTGATTGCATTCACCTTTTTTTCACTTTTCGTTGCACCAATTTTAACAGGGCAGTTATCTGTACACTGGCACTATTTTCGTTTCCCCAGATAAAACAAAAATATGCAAAGGGTAACGGTAGCGCTGCTTCTCACGGTAGCCATCATTCTAACGGGCATGCAGAGCCATGCGCAGGATTATCGGTTCGGGCTGGGTCTTCGCCTGAGCAACTCCACTCCTACACTCAACAGTTCGGTAACCGGAAAATACAATGTAACGGAAAGGAGTTCCGTGGAAGGCATGGTGAGTTTCGGATCGAGGTTTGGAATGGGCGCATTGCTGGAGCTTCATCAGAATTTCTCCACACCAGGACTTCGATGGTTCTATGGAGGTGGCGCCTATGTGGGCTGGCAGGATAAGAACACTTATTTTGGTCCAACCGGCATACTCGGCATCGAATATACATTTCCCAGCGCACCGATAGCGGTATCGGCAGACTGGAAACCTGAGCTGGACATCATCCCTTCCATCAATTTTGTACCGGATGCCTTTGCATTGACTGTGCGGTTTACGTTGAAATAAGTATCTTGTTTCTGCAATAAACTGCAACCGAACTGGCAAAAACACGGCCTGACTTTTTAGAAACCTGCAAGTACCTGCGGTAGATAAAAAATAAATGCGCGTTTAATCCATAATTTTAACATTTCGTGCGGTTTTATGCAGGAATTTACTTTATTTTACCGCGTAACCCAGCTAACGATATGCTTAAAAAGGAAAGACAGGCGTATATTTTACACCAGGTTAATCTCCACAACAAAGTGCTGTCCTCTTCATTGAGTACAGAGATCAGTGTATCTGAAGACACCATCCGCAGAGATTTGCAGGAACTGGCGGATGAAGGCAAGATCATAAAAGTGCATGGCGGGGCCCTCTCCCATTCGTTCAGCCAGGTTTATTATCCTTCCAACAACGTTTACTCTCTCGACAACAAGAAAATAATAGCACAGAAAGCGGCATCGCTGATAGAAGATGGCATGTTTGTGCTTACCACCGGAGGAACCACCATCATCGAGCTGGCAAGAGCGTTGCCACCTCAGCTGAAGGCCACGTTCATTTCGGGGAGCATACCTGTAGTGCTGGAGTACATGCATCATCCGAGCATCGAAGTGATACTGATTGGAGACAAGGTGAACAAGAACTCCAAGATCACAGTGGGTGCAGAAGCGATTGCTCAGATCAAAAGGATCCGTGCCGACCTCTGTTTCCTTGGCATCAATGCCATCGATATCAAAAACGGAATAACAGATAACGACTGGGATGTTGTTACACTGAAGAAGGCGATGATAGAATCTGCGCAGAAAGTGGTATGCCTTACCATTGCTGAGAAGATCAATTCGCTGCAGCCGATCCATATCGATGACATCAGTAAGATCCATACACTGATTACCGAATTACCACCCGATGATCCTCTGCTAAAACCATACAAAGACGCTGGAATAGAAGTTTTATAGACTGCATACATCTCTGATACTTTAACGTCAAACATCACCCGCTTATGAGTAAAAAGCTCCGGCTGGTGGCGATAGCAATGCTATTGTCGCTCGGCTCCCTATTCGCGCAGGAAAAAACGGTCAAAGGAACCGTCTCCGGCGCAGATAACTCTCCGCTTCAGGGAGTTACGGTGTACAACGAAAGCACCAAAAAATCAACATTTACAAACGAAAAAGGGTACTACGCGATCTCGGCACAAGCCGGTCAGGTACTCACTTTTACGTTTGTAGGGTTTTCATCACAATCCATTCCGGTAAAAAATGAAGTGCTGAATGTGCAGCTCCTGTCTACCGACAAACAACTGGGAGAAGTAATCGTTACGGCTCACGGCATTAACCGTAACAAGAAGAGTCTCGGTTACTCCACTCCGGTAGTTGCAGGTGATGAGGTAGCACAAACGCAGCGCGAAAGCTTCGTGAATGGTCTGATGGGCCGCGTTCCGGGTCTTACGGTGAACTCCACTACAGGTAATCCGGGTGCATCATCACAGGTTATCCTTCGTGGTATCGTTTCACTCGATCAGGATAATACGCCACTGATAGTAATCGATGGATTACCTATCGACAACTCAATCATGAATGGCGGAACACTTGCCGGAAACCGTAACAACAGGGACCAGGATTTTTCCAACCGCTTTATCGACATTAATCCTGCCGACATTGAGAAATATACTATCCTGAAAGGACCTGAAGCCACTGCTTTGTATGGCAATATGGGAGCTTCGGGCGCCATCGTTATCACTACCAAAAAAGCAAAAGCTGGTCAGGGTGCCGTTACTTACAACAACTCATTCCGCTTTGAAAAGCAATTGAATTTCCCGGAAGTACAGCAAGTGTACAGTCAGGGTACAAGCAATGGCGTTTACAATGGAAATACAAGGTTGTATTTTGGTCCTAAGTATGCCGATGGGATGCAGATCTACGATAATATCCATCAGTTCTTCCAGACCAGTTTCAGCCAGAAACACAACCTGGCAATAGAAGGCGGAAACAGTGGTCTCAGTTATAGATGGTCCAACGAGTTTTCAGACAATACCGGTACCATCCCGAATACAAGCTACACAAGGTTTTCCTCGCGTTTATCTGCAACAGCCACCATCAATCCCATACTCTCGGTAAATACATCGCTGAACTATATCAACACCAGCAACAAGAAAGCCAATAAAGGAGACAGAGGATACCTGATGGGACTGTTGACCTTCCCTTCGAGATATGATGTGAATAACTGGCAGGATATTTATGGCAACCGCGTATTGAATACGGGTACTATTTTCACAGAAACGGACAATCCGTTCTGGGATGTATACAAAAATATCGGAGAAGACAAGGTAAACCGTTTTCTTGGAAACGGAACCATCACACTAAAGCCTACCAACTGGCTTACGGTTGCAGGTACTATTGGTGCAGACATCTCTACCACCAATGGCATGCTTGTATATCATGCCCAGTCTTACAAAGGCTCAGGTTCATCAGCCTCACCA
This sequence comes from Pseudoflavitalea sp. G-6-1-2, assembly GCF_012927185.1. Classification (GTDB taxonomy): domain Bacteria; phylum Bacteroidota; class Bacteroidia; order Chitinophagales; family Chitinophagaceae; genus Pseudobacter. The sequence goes on along the minus strand of NZ_JABBGB010000003.1, from coordinate 1,428,606 downwards.
ACGGGAGGCCGCATTGAAACTTACCAGGCACTGAATAAGATCATCAATGGTGCATTGACAGCTACCGCGGTACATAACTTCGGCAAGTTCAACAATACTTATATCATTGGAACCAACTTCAATGATTACAATTTGAATACTACGGCACAGTTGGGTGAAAAAATGTATGATCCTAATTTCTATGACATCAACAACACACTTACCACTACTCAAAGAAATAAACACTCGGTAGAGCGTTTCAGACAGTTTGGTGTTTTTGCACAGTCAGTGCTCGGTTATCAGTCGCTTTTATATCTGACACTGACTGCACGTATGGATGCAGCTTCGCGGCTGATGAGCAATAACCCATACTTCTTCTACCCTGCTGCCAGTCTGGCTTTCAACTTTACAGACCTGGAGCAGTTTAAGAATATTTCATGGCTTTCATCAGGAAAGCTGCGGACCTCTTATGCATATACAGGTAAAGAGCCCAGACAATCTTACAAAACTGCTCCCTTTCTGGAACCTGCAAACAGTACCGGTGGTGGTTTCGCTTACAATATTACAAACGGCGGGAACGACAAGCTGAGAGTTGAATACTCCAGAAATATTGAAGCAGGCCTCGAAATGCAGTTCTTCAAAAACAGGCTGGGTTTCGATTTCACATGGTACAGACTGCACGCGATGAAGCAGATCATCAACCCCCGCCTGAGTTACGGAACGGGTTATGTTGTTAAGATCTTCAACGGTGGTGAACTGGTGAACAATGGTATTGAACTGCAATTGACAGGTTCTCCTATCAGCAAAAAAGATTTCACCTGGGACGTAACCGTGAACTTCACTAAAAACAAAGGAGTAATTAAAAAAGTGGCGGAAGAACTTCCTGAATATTACAGCTCCGATACCTGGCTGCAAGATGGTGTTCGCGCTTCGGTATTCCCCGGAAGAAGCACAGGGGCTATGGGCGGCTGGATACTCGAACGCAACAACAACGGCGATGTACTGATCAATCCTGCAAATGGTCTCCCTATTCTGAAAACCGGCGGTGATTTCTACTACATCGGAGACAGAACACCCGATTTTCAGATAGGTCTGGTAAACAAAATCTCGTACAAGAACTGGAGCCTGTCCATGCTGGTTGATCTGAGAAAAGGTGGAGACGTTTATAACGCTACACAATATACGCTGTATACCACCGGCCTAAGCACTAAAACACTCGACCGTGAAACACCACGTATTGTAAAAGGTGTGCTGAAAGATGGACTGGAAAACAGCAAGAACCCAACCCAGAATACCATTGTAGTTACACCGTACAACAACAGTGCATTCTACACCTCCACCACCAACGGTATTGCACCGGAAATGTTTGTTGAAAAAGATATCAATGCGTTTCGTGTAAGGGACATCACACTTTCGTACTACTTCACCAAAAAATCACTAGAGCGTGTAAAATGGCTGAAAGATCTCAGTCTCTTTGTTACCGCAACGGATGTTTTGCTGATCACCAACTACTCAGGCATCGATCCTGAAAGCAATGGAACAACACCTGCCACAGGCGGACTTGGCGGATTTGGAATTGATATTGGCAATATGGGTCGCCCTATTGGTATCAACTTCGGCATGCGTGTGAAACTTTAATCTATTCAGCAATTACAAAAGAACTGAATTATGAAAAAACTTAAATTCATCATACTGGCAGCTGGGCTGGCATCGACCATCACCAGTTGCAGGAAATGGTTGGATATTAACTTCAACCCAACTGTACCTTCTTACGGAAACGCTGAAGTAATGCTGCCTCCCATGCAGTTTCATATGGCCAATGGAACAGCCAACGACTATCGTTTTCTTTTCAAAACCATTCAGAACTGGGGCAGTCAGGCTGCGGACAACTTCTGGGAAGCACATGGCTATGAACCCGGAAACGATAATGGTGGTACCATCTGGAGAATGACCTATATCAACTTCGGTCCTAACATGGAGCAGATGATACAGGATGCTACTGCAAAAGGTAAATGGACTTACGCCGGCATCGGCTATGCGATGAAAGCGTGGGCGTATCAGCTCACTACAGATCTGCATGGTCCAATTATCCTCGATCAGGCTATGGATTCCACCCGCCTCTTCTTCAATTATCAGGAGCAAAATGAAGTGTATGCCAAGGTGCGCAAATGGTGTGATTCTTCTATCGCCTGCTTTACCCGCCAGGATGCCATCAATTACGATGATATCCTCAAAGGACCATCAGGTGATCAGCTTTACAAAGGCGACCGTGCCAAATGGAGGAAGTTTGTGTATGCTGTGCTGGCACAGCAATATAGCCACCTGAGAAATAAATCGCTCTTCCAAAGTCAGTATGCAGACAGTGTGGTGAAGTATGTAGATCTTTCTTTTGCCAATTCATCAGAAGATGCTACTGTTCCATTTGCAGCAACCTCTTCTGCTGACGGTAATGTGTTCTCACCAAACGGGCCTGCCAATCTGGTGAACATTACAACCACCGCAACACAGCAATACACAGGAAGAATTACTTCAACTATTGTGAACATGCTTACCGGCGGTGTTCGCGGAACACCCACTTTAAATCCGAAGAGCTCAGTGGATCCGAGACTGAGTCGCATGATGGCCTACAGCCCTCAGGACAGTGTGTACCGTGGTGTAGTGCCCACCTTCGGAGACCCGGCAACTGTGAAGCGTGTACCATTGGTATGGGGAGCAGTAAATGCCACTTCATGGGTAGGCAAGTATCTGTATTATCCCAACAGCCGCTACCCTATTCTCTCTTATGCTCAACTTCAGTTTGCAAAAGCGGAAGCGCTCTTTGTGAAAGGCGAAACAGGCAATGCACACCAGGCTTACCTGAATGGCATCAAGGGACATATGGATTTCGTGAACCTGTACGGAACTGCAGGCAATGGAGACAAGAAGATAACACAAGCAGAGATCGATGCTTACATGCTCAGTTCCGAAGTAGCTCAAACACCGGCAGAGCTCGGCATTTCTGACATCATGACTCAGAAATACATTGCACAATGGGGATGGGCAGGAATGGAAACCTTCTCCGACCTGAGAAAATACCATTACGACATCAATGTATTCAAACAACTGTACGCCTATTTACCCGAAGATATTGTTAGCGGAAATAAAGGAAAACTTTGCTACAGATTCAGACCCCGCTACAATTCAGAGTATGTATGGAATAAAGACGAGCTGGCAAAATGGGGGGGGCTCGATGTTGACTACAATACAAAGGAAACCTGGTCAAATCTTCCCTGATTAGTAATTACAAAAACATTTCGCATGAAAAAGGTAATCTATTCTTCATTGGCTTTGCTGGCAGGCGTACTGATGGTCGCCTCCTGCAAAAAGAATGAAATAAAATATGGCGATTTCGATCTGGTGGGCGCCAACCAGGCACTCTTTAAAGTGAACTTTTTGTCGCAGTACAAAACCAATCCATCGGTAGTATTCAGTATCGATGGTAAGAGAGTGAACAATCCTATTACAGCCCGTACACCGTTCCCCGGTGGCGGTCTTAACACTGGTGGAGGCTCAACAGCCAATTACATGGTGTTCAATTCTGGTACGTATAATTTCTCGGTGATCATTCCATCGAAACTCACCAATGAAGATTCGCTGGTACTTTACAAAACAAGCATTAGTCTCGAAGGAGGAAAATATCAGACACTGCATATTACGGATACTGCAATCACCAATGGACAAGACAATACTTTCAGCACAATGGTAACTGATGATCTGAACAGACCAGACACCAGCACTGTCAGATACAGATTCGTTAACCTCATGCCCAACTCACCGGCCCTGAATCTCTATTACGATTCAACACTGGTGGCAGAGAATGTAGCATACAAAGAGACGAAGATATTTACCAAACCAGCCAGTCTGGTTGCTGCTAAAGCCGGATGGTGGGTAAGAGCTACAGGTGTAACAACAGGCGCCGCACTGGTTACCTATACTACTGAAGCAGGCGTGATAAGTTCACAGGCGAACCAACGGGTGTTTACTTTGTTTACATCGGGGTATCTGGGGCTGGCGTCTCCTGATACGAGAAGACCGTACCTGAGTTTCGTGTTTAATTTATAGGAAGATATTCGTTCCGGGTTAGATCATTTCCGGAAGGGGTTACATGAGAAAAGAAAATGGCGTTCCAATTGATTTGGAACGCCATTTTTATGATGTTTTCAGAAACGAATCAGCGAGATCCGCCTGGCAATTTAAACTCTAAGTTCTCAGGAAGTTTGCCAGGCAGCCCAATAAAAGGGTATGCACCAGAAGCTTCATAAGTAGTAAGAATACCGAAACTATCTCTGACTGCCCAAATTACAAAATCATCATTTTCTGAAGTCTTTTGAGGAAGACTTTGTTTCCCATCTTTGCATAAAGGCAGAAAATAGTGCTCCACACCTGAATACACATTGAACTCAACTTCAGAAGCCAACACTTTATTGACGGGATATTGATGATTTAGCGCATCCTCCTTTTTTGTAAGAGCTCCTTTTCCCGTGTATATGATTAAGTCATACTCATGGGGAGATGTTTTATCAATATACAATCCGTAATCTGCGTTTTTTGATCCGTTCACTTTTACAAAGGAATCCAACAACGCTTTTATTTCAGCTCGGGGTTCCAATAATCCACAGGCAGGCGCTTCGGCAGTTTGCCTGCAAGAGACAAGAAGAATAGCAAGGCCAATTAGTAGATGCTGCTTTTTCATTTATTAACAAGTTTCAATATAAGATCTTTATTCTGCTTTGCAAATTGCCTGAGATTCTCTGAATTGGGCAAACTTTGAATGCTTTGGCCATTTATTTTCTGCATGTCCTTAGACATACTGCTAAAATGAACAACCTGATATTTATAAGCAGCAGATTTCCCGGATGGGTTTGGTGCTGCTACAATAAAGCTGATAGGGGCTGGCGTTTTATTCCCTTTCTTCAATTGAATAACAAATACAGGTTTGTAAGGCGTTTGAGAAGAAGCAAACCCAAGATCTCCATAACCACCTGCGGCATATGTACTTGGAGGGCTTCCATCAGGATGCGTGTGTACAGTAGCAGTTGTATTATATTCTTTTCCTGAACCATCCACTATATTTCCATTTTTGGCACTGTACCCGTAGTCTGCCAAACTAACTGTAGAATTATTGTTTTTGTAATCGGGCAAAACAAGCGTACCGTTATCAGTCATAGCAGCCATTGATTCATTACCGGTTTGCTCACTTCGGGCAATCATTCTCGAATATGCGCTTGATTCATTTGCATACATAATGCTTCCGTCTTTTCGATAGTCTTCTGTGACTTTCCCTTTTTTGTCTTTCACCTGATGTGTAACCCCCACATATTTTTCTCCTTCCTTTAGTTTGGTATCCTTATTTACATTTGGGTCAAATTGATACATTCCGTTTTTATCAGTAAACCAATCCATTCCTGTAGGATCCATAATTATAACAGGATTATTGGCGCAATAATTATACGGTGTCCATGCATTGTACTTAAAAGAATTAGGATCTGTCTGTAAAAATCTTCCAATCTGGTGATCATACGTTCTTGCATTGAAGTCGTACAACTCTAATCCGCTTCCATCTGCAAATTCTTTAGACTGTAATTCTTTCCCGGTAATGCCATATTTATTATCCGGCGCATTGTTCAGAGCCTTTGAACTGATCCCTGCCATCGTTAGTCCGAATGGATAAAAATGGGTTTCTTCAGCAATCTTTCCTGACCTGTGTTCAACAATCAGGTCATTGAAGAATACATTCCAGTTCTTGCTTTCATTACTTGTATAAATGTACAGATAACCATTCTTTGTAATTGTCATTTCCTTTGAATGTGCCTGTAAAGTATTGGGCTGATTCGCCTGACTGTAGCTACTGGCATTATCGCCAACCGGTTTGAATTGCTCATCAAACAATATCCAGTTCAGGTAGGCTTTGGGAGTGGATGGGGGAAGTGATTCCTGCCCCTGACGGAATGAGCTGAGTCCTAATCCCAATGGACTGCCTGAGTTCGTAAGTTGCTCCAGTGTTCCTTTGGAAGTGCCCACTGCTCCTACCAAACCATTGGCAAGTGATGCAATAAGTTCTTCGATATTGTTATCCCCTGCAGTATGTACTCCGGGTTTGTAAAAACTCTTCACAAAGAGGCTGACCTCATCATTCTTCATTACTTTAAGAACTATGCCAGGGCCAAATTTCCTGCCAGGCGTTCCATCCAGTTGCGCAACAAAATTGTTGGGGTTAGTGATCATTACATCATTATCCGGGTAGCAATCGGGCGTAGCAACCGCTGTTGTGCCTATGTTACTGAACAAGAGGTTTTCCTTTGTTCTGAAATCAGTTTCCAGGGTAGCTGCATACCTTGTTGTATCTTTTTGCTCGGTAAGCACCATTCGAATATTACTAAGATGGTCTTTCAGAAAATAGTCATAATTATATTCCATTGCATTATCCCCTTTAACAAAATAATGCTTTGCATAACGTAAGCGCCCTTCTTCATGGTTGATAAACTGCAATACATCATTTTCATAAACCATGTTGCCCAGGTACAAAGTGGTAGTAGTTTTATTATTCTGCGTTTTATCGATTACTGTTTTGGACAGTTTCACACCTGCCGCATCATAAGCATATCTGATCGTTCCTTTTTCAGATCCATCTGAATTTCGAACAGAAATAGTTTCAGGCAGATTAAGGATATTATATTCGATGCCATTGGTATTGGCATCACCAATATCCTTGTTCAGGTCTTTTTTCAAATTGCCGTTAGCATCGTACGTATAGTCAGTGGCCGATTGAAGTTTGTTCTGATTGAAGGTACTCATGTAACGGGCTGAACTCCGGAAGTCGCCCAATGTGGTTTTTGAATCATTGTTTGCATCAATTACATTTTGCAGGCGGTTACTCTTATCGTAATAGTTGTATTGCAAATGATCGATCAATGCACCACGTTCAAGCGTTTTCCAACCATACTGTTTTATTGTCAGGATATTGCCATTGGCGTCATAACTGAGATTTTCTACGCTGAAATTTAATCCATCAGGCTTGGTAAAATCTCCACCGGCCAGTTGTTTGAAATCTGCTCCGGTGAGTCTGTTCGCCGCATCATAAGTATAGTCATACCTTCGAACCTCATTATCACCCACGCTTCGCCAGGTAACTCCACTGATATTACCATTGAACTGCTGAACCTCATAATTCTTATCACTTATCGGAGTTGGCTTTTTGTCGTATCCCAGATCGTAGCCAAAGTAGCCGGTATTTCCACCATCCTTTACAAAAGTGCGATTCACTCCTAAAAGCCAGCCCCGGATATTATATGAATGCACGAGGTCAGCAATACCCCCTCCGATTTTTTTGCTTTGAATCTGCCCAACAAGGTTATACTTGTGTTGCACAATCTCCTGCTTTGCTTTATTGACGGAAACGCCAGCAATATCACTCTGAACTGTTTTATCTACTGTCAACACACGCCATAAGTGATCATAAGTATTGCTGGTAACAATGGTATGAGTTTGTTCATTGGCACCCTTCTTCTGTTGCTGCTGTACGGTTACAAGAGGAACGCCTGACCAGCTGAACTGAGTTGTTAGCACATCAATCCCGGTTGTGATATTTTGAGATCTCGTCTGAGTCAATTGACCATCTTCATCATAGAAATTAACTGAATAATTAAATTGCACAGACTGATCGTTTGTCAGAATTTTAGTTTTCCCTCCTGTAGTCAACCCCATTACCTGGCTTGAAGCAGCTACTGGTTTAGGGCAGGGAAATGAAGTACCGGGGATGTAAAAATTTGTATTAATACTGCTTACATCAAATGTTTTGAGGTTAGTGCTCAATGAGCTGGCCCACTCATAGTTATCATAATACTGAACTGTCAATACATTGAGCGTAACACCGACAGGAATGGGATTGCGGTTGACGGCTGCACCTTCAATGAGTGCAGGTGTTTCATCAGAGTTTCCATTTCCATTGATGATTTCAAAAGACAGTTCTGCATTAGCGGCAGACTCAAAATTATTTTCCAGGGAAATGGAGTTAGTAGCATAAAAGATGCCGGAGGCAGTGATACTATTTAAAATAAGATCTGCTGTTACACCTGAAGTTCCTCCGGATGCAGAGGAGGTTTGCGCGGTAACCAGGGTCTGGAGTTGTTCCTTTGTACCGCTATAAGTGATAAGACCTGTAATTACAGGGCGGTTGAGAACATCAAAAAGTGTAGTCATCCATTGACTTGAACTGCGCATATTGGCATCCTGCTCAAATACCAACCGATCGCGGGAATCATATATCATATAGGACTCTTCTGTTCCCGGCATTTTTTTGATCACCGGGAGTTGACGACCGTTATAGGTATATTGAAAACACTGTTCTTTCAATATGGTTGGATCTGTTAACAGCCAGTTGCTGCTGATCAACTCTACTCCTTTTGGTTGGAGTACACAGCGCAGGTTGCCAACATCATCATACATATAATAGGTACTTAGCCAACCCGCATAACCCTGCCCGGCACCAGTATCATCAGTGGCGGTGAGTTGAATTTTACGTAAAATTATTTTGCCTTCTTTGTCTTTGAACTCGATGAGCTGTTTGCCATGCTCATCCACCAGTACTGTTTTGTACAAGCTACCGGGAACATAGTCTCCACTCACACTGTAGCTGGCCAGTCCACCTGCGTTCTCTGTCACTGTCCATATCTTCACTGCATCGATTGCTGTGTTGATCCAGTATTTTGTAGTAGCTCCGATGCCTGCTCCCACCCAATTATTCCCGGCAGCCAATACTTTTTCCGGGCGGTTGAGCGGAGAAGCTTCAAACTGCGTTCTGGAATAATAGAAAGTTTCTCCTTCGTATTGCTGTGCAGCAAAAGCTGCCTGATGCTGAAAAGGGTTGATTTTAAAACTACCATTGCTCTGAGCTGCTAGACCACCAACGGCAGTTGCTGCATAAGGCATGTATTTGAACTCCTCTCTGCCAAATGCGTCGTATTCCACCGGGCTAACCAGGTCCACCGGATTATGATCCGTTTGCATGGCTCCTTCTTTGACAACAGTTTGCAGTGGCCTCCCCAGACCATCAAAATAGGCCGTGGTCTGCACTACATCAGACAAAGGCCTTGTGACCAATAAGGCGGGGTCCTGCACAGGTGCTCTCGCATCCCAAGTTCGCACATAGTTGATCCTGGCACCAGCAGGATAATTGATTGGAACAGGCCGCGGAGTTTGTGATTTTGAAACAAATGGAAAAAATAAAACCAGTAAGAACTGATAAAGTAAAAATCTGCGCATTCGAGGTAATTAGGGGTTGCTCACTAAGAATTTCTCCTGGTGACATATAAAAGTGCCGGGGCTGGCTCTAACAGTAATGAACAAATGTACAACAACATCACTAAATCAAATATTACGATTTTGATTGCCAGCTTTCATCATCATCATCATACATAGCATCTACACCCATGCTTTCCCAGCACAGATGCATAATAAATAATCGCAATAAAATTGGATGCTAACTACTCCACGGCCAGTTGTACGCAATCAATATCGCCGTGATAATCCCCGCCAGATCCGCTATCAGCGAAGCAGGTATCGCATACCGCGTTTTTTTGATGCCCACCGATCCGAAATAAAGCGCCACTATGTAGAAGGTTGTATCGGCAGATCCCTGAAACAAACAGCTCAGTCTTCCGATGAATGAATCCGGACCATTTACTTTCATCGCATCGATCATCATTGCGCGTGAACCGCTTCCGCTGAACGGACGCATCAACGCCGTTGGCAAGGCTTCCACCCATGCAGTATCGAAACCGAGTGCAGTCACCAGCCATTTCATGCCATTTACGATGATGTCGAATACTCCGCAATTGCGCAGCACGCTGATGGCAACGAGCATTCCTACGAGATACGGTATGATCTTAACCGCCACATCAAACCCCTGCTTCGCTCCTTCGATGAATGAATCGTATACATGCACTTTCTTCCACATCCCTCCCAGTATCATTACTACAAAGAACAGCATTATCAATCCATTGCTGATGATATTGGAGAAAGCTGTTGCAGATTCGTTGCTGAGATAATAACGCAGAAAATAACCGAGGCTGCCGAGAATGATAGAACCGATCGCGCCCACAAGAATGATCATTCTCCACTGCTTGAAATTGAATTTCTGCCAAAGAGCCGTAACACAGATAGCTACCATTGTTGCCACAAATGTGCAGATGATGGCAGGTACAAATATCTCTGTAGGATTATTCGATTTGAGGATGGCCCGCTGCGCGATGATGGCCACGGGTATGATGGTGAGTCCCGATGCATGCAGCACCATGAACATGATCTGTGAATTGGAAGCTGTATCCGGATTAGGATTGGATTTCTGCAGGCTCTCCATCGATTTCAATCCGAATGGCGTGGCCGCATTATCGAGCCCCAGCAGGTTTGCGGAAAAGTTCATCATCATATGCCCCATTGCCGGATCGTTCTTGGGCAATTCGGGAAAGAGTTTGCTGAAGAATGGACCAACTATCCGGCTCAGGAAACGGATGGCTCCTGCCTTCTCTCCCACATTCATGAATCCGAGAAAGAGCGCCATTACACCGATCAGTCCGATCGAAATGGTAACTCCTGTATTGGCCGATTCGAATACGCCATCCATAATGTGTTTGAACACTTCTGTGTCGCCCATCAACAACCTGATCAGTGCCACTACAAATGCAATCAGGAAGAATGCGATCCAGAGAAAGTTTAATACCATTGCCGGAGATTTGTTGTTTACGGTTTTAAGGGAGGGCCGGAACGGCCTGATGGCTGATTCCGGAATTATGGCCTAAGATAGCAGAAACTACAGTAATGTAACCATTTAGCGTATGGAAAATGTAAAATCAATGGTATACTGTATCTTTGCGGGCGCAAAAACAGCAAATTTATTATCATGGGTTTAAAAGCAGGTATCGTAGGACTACCGAACGTAGGGAAATCAACCCTCTTCAATGCAGTGAGCAACAGCGCAAAAGCGCAGGCCAGCAACTATCGTTTCTGTACTATCGAGCCGAATATTGGCCTGGTGGATGTACCGGATAGCCGCCTCAGCAAACTGGCAGAACTGGTAGTTCCGGACAGGATCGTTCCTACTCAGATCGAGATCGTTGATATAGCCGGACTGGTGCGTGGCGCCAGCAAAGGCGAAGGTCTTGGAAACAAGTTCCTCGGCAATATCCGTGAAGTGGATGCCATCATTCACGTAATCCGCTGCTTTGAAGACGAGAACGTTCTCCGCGATGAGGGCGCCATCAACCCTGTAAGCGACAAAGAGATCATCGATACGGAGCTTCAGCTGAAAGACCTGGAGAGTGTAGATAAGAAGATCCAGCGAACTGAGAAGATGGCCCGCACCGACCCCAAAATGAAAGCAGAGCTCGAAGTATTGCTTCGCTGCAAAGCGCATCTCGAACAAGGCAAGAGCATCCGCGGCCTCGATCTTTCCAAAGAAGACAAAGCTGCCGTTGCTGATCTCTTCCTCCTCACAGAAAAACCTGTACTCTACGTAGCTAACGTGGATGAAGCCAGCATGCATACCGGCAACAAATTCTCCGAAGCGCTCAAAGCTTCCGTTGCCAATGAAAATGCACAGGTGATTATCATGAACAACAATATCGAAGCGCAGATCGCAGAAATGGAAGATCCTGCAGACCGCGAACTGTTCATGGAAGAATATAAAATGACGGAGCCCGCACTGAACAGGTTGATCCGTTCTACCTATAAACTGCTCAACCTCTACACCTATTTCACAGCCGGCGTGCAGGAAGTAAGAGCCTGGACTATCCATGAAGGATGGAAAGCGCCACAGGCTGCCAGCGTGATCCACACCGATTTTGAGAAAGGATTCATCAAGGCAGAAGTGATCGGGTACGACGATTATATTCAGTTCGGATCAGAATCTGCTGCCCGTGATGCAGGAAAGCTCCGCATCGAAGGCAAAGAATACATCGTGAAAGATGGAGATGTAATGCATTTCCGTTTCAACGTATAACATCATTTTCAGTCCCTGAAAAAATAGCAAACCCCGGACCATCCGGGGTTTTTCTTTAAAAAGAAGTTAAAACCTGCCATAATCTGCCAGTTTCAATAATTTATCGGCAGGAACCGGTATTTTTTGGACAGCTTTCTTTTAATTGCGCTTTATCTTTAGCAACTTTGCCGCGCATGCAACGAGGTGCCCCGGATTTGTGATCATAAATTTTGATAATATATTATTTTTTTGCAATCAGTAAACATGAACAAAAAATTCCTTGCTCTATCAGCCGTTGCCCTATCAGCCCTGATCCTGAACAGCTGTGATAAAAATGGTTCCGGAACAAAGACACCTCCTCCGACTCCTTTATCACCTACAGTAGTGGCGTCTGTCAGCGGTCGTATTACTGATGAACTGGGCAATCCGCTCGCGGGAGCAGCTGTAAAAGCAGGAGAAAAATCAGGTGTTACCGATGCAAACGGAAATTTCCGTCTGGCCGATGCTACGCTCGCCAGAAATGGCGGAGTGGTTACCGTAACCAAAGACAATTACCTCTTAGGAAAAAGAACATACATTGTAGATTCGGCGAGTGAGAATTTCGTGAGCCTGCAAATGATCAAAAAAGCAACGCCCGCCACTTTCAGCGCTCAGGCCGGAGCTACGCTTCCATTGGGTGGCACTGCTACAATTGAGTTCCCTGCCAACAGCATCATCAATGCCGCCACAGGTGCAGCTTATACCGGAACAGTGTCGTTTATTGCGCAGCTGATCGATGTTTCATCGGCAGACTTCCCTAAATACATTCCCGGCACTTTAACTGGTGCTACTACTTCGGGTGCTATTTTCGGAACCCTGCCTTACACCATGATGTACACATCACTTACAGGCAGTGCCGGAGAGCAACTGCAGGTTAAACCAGAAACACCTGCCAGCATGTATTTTCCTTTTGCTTCGGAAGCATTTCCCGATCTGCCGGCCGCATTCTCCATGTCGCAGCTGAACGATTCTACCGGCATGTGGCAGGAAGCCGGCGTTGCCATTAAAGATTATGCCAGCTCAAAATTCATCGGTAAAGTAACTAAGTTCTCTTACTGGGAGCTGCATCATAAATTCACTATCGTACAATACAAAGCATTGGTGAATATGGGCAATAACTCTTCTGATGTAGTGCCTTTTGCATATACTACCGTTACCTATACCGGAGAAGACGTCACCAACACGTATGTGAGCTATGCCGACAAAACCGGTAAACTGAGAACCTACATTCCATATGCCACTCCTGCAACGCTGAAAGTATATACCAATACAGGTACACTGCTGAAAGAAAAAACTATCGGGCCACTCTATAGCAACCCTGTTGTGGTAGATACCCTCAACATTCCGCATTAATCAGATATTAAATATTTGCAAAGAGGCCGCTATATGCGGCCTCTTTGCTTTTGTTGACATCTCCGGAAATCTTCGGTTACCCCTAAGGGTTTTCACCTAGGAAACAACGAATTGATACAGAAAATTTCACAAAGCAGCGAAAGTTGCAGAGGTTTGCATTCCAGCCCAATATCTTAATTTAATACCCCTTGTATGAAACGCAAGAATTTTGTTCTTACAGCGATGGCCGCATCATTGCTCGTATTTGCGAGTTGTAAAAAAGACGCAGCTCCTCCTCAGGAAGAAAACAGCAATCCTAAACCTGTAACAGAACTCACTCCCACTCCCGGCAACATCAATTTCACTGTAAAACAAAAGAACCTGGCTGTTCCTAATGCAAAGATCAGATGGTACTACACAGAAAGTGGAAATGCTATGAAAGATTCAGTTGTTACAGATTCCAACGGATTTGTGAATGCAAACATCCCTGTGAACACCGCCACAAGGCTGGAGATCATCAGTCATTGCGGCATTATGTTGTACGAAAGAGGCTTCGGTCCTTTTGCACAAGGGCAAACCGTTGATACCACTATCGCGGTAATGGCGAATACCCCCACCTGTGAAACCACTCCTCCGGATCAGTATTTCATTTTCAGGGTCAATGGTGTGCATTACAGAATGGTAACCCCTACAGATAATTTTGGTTTCTGGTGGGAACCCATGATGGAGATGGGTGAATATGCATTTTCCATGGCAAGTGATCCGTCTGTTACAGTAAGAATTTCTACCTATTCCGGTGGATCATTCGGGAATATCATGGGCATCACCTTTGGCAGTGCTGATCTTGCTTCTTACCCGGATGAATTTTCGTTTGTCCCCACCACTCCAGGATATATGGAAGGCAAGCTGGTACAACAGCTCGATCACCTGATGCCATCCGAACTGGATCCTGATACTGGCTACAAGATCCCATGCTGGTTCAAGGTTAAGAGAGGTGCAACACCTCCTCCACCCGATCCCGAATGGTAAACACATTCAATAAAAAATGGCGGCAGAATCATCTGCCGCCATTTCTATTTTCAGAGAACCGTTACTAGAAGATATTGTATCCAAATGAAACATAGTACAGTCCGCCAATCTCAGGATTACCGAGTGCGCTCACATAGTACTTGTTCAGGAGGTTAGATGCGCCGAGTTTAACCATGCTGCGGATAGCAGGGAACTTGTAGCTAACCTGTGCATCCAGTGTGCTGTATGCAGGGATCTGGCTGGAAGCAAATGTTCCTTCCCAATCCACTTTATCCTGCCAGCGGAACAGTACATTGAAGCCCCAGTTTCCGTTGTTGATGCCGTCGTTGCCAAAACCAATATTGTAACGCACTTTCGGTGTATTGAAGAAAGTAACAAAACCGGTTGGCACGTCATTCAGCTGATCGCCGGAAACGTTTGCTTTGATACTGTAGCGTTGTGGAAGCTGATAATCGAAACCGATACCCCATCCGATGGCTTTCACTTTCTGGAAGCTGTTCTCAGGATAAGAGAAGTTATCGGTAGTAAGCGGGTTGGCAATACTTCCTCCGGGGGTTGCACGGCCTACCGCTCTGCGGCCAATGAAATCTTTGTACTCGCAGTAATACACATACGCATCGATCAGCAATCTTTTGGTAGGCAGACCGCGATAACCGAACTCATAAGAGTTGGCCGTCTCAGGTTTCAGCGGAGCAAAAGGCGCTTTCTCCAATGCCGGTGGTGTTTGTCCGGCTGCGATCGCTGCACGATACGCACCAATGCTTTCTGCAGTATATGCCGGGTTAGATCCAAACTGGAAATAATCGAGGAAGGAAGGCAGACCGCCGATCAGTCGGGCACCCGGTGTTTTCAGGTTGATATACTGATCTTGTGTTGAAGGAAAACGATAAGCGTTCTGATAAGACAGACGCAGGTTATTATCCTTCGCCACCTGGATCAGTGCCGTTACTCTTGGAGTGAATCGGCCGTCGAAATTCTTGCTCTTGTCGTAACGACCGCTGGCTGTGAGTTTCAGCACATCGTTGAAGAGTTTTTTGGCTACCTGAACGTATCCGCCATATTCACCGATCTTGATGGTACCTGCGGTATCAACGAAAATGGTTCCGTTTGAATTCAGATGATAAGAACGGTAGTTGGCTCCCACGATCAGTTCAAATACTTTAATATGTTCAGAGAAGTTGTATTGACCTTCTACATGGTACAGCGATGATTTATCCGCGAATTTAGCGCCACCATCATTGATATTGGTGTTGATGGCTTTATCGAATGCCTGCTGAAACTGAGGTGTACCGGGCTCATATCTTCCTGTTTCAGCAGCTGTTCTTGCTGCAATATGCGCCTGTGCATCGGGGGCGCCTGCCAATCTTGCTCCTGAGTAGGTAGCAGAATATTGGGCGAACCAGTTGCCATTGGGCTTCCATGCATTGTTTATTGCCAGCGCTGCTGTTGTTGCAGTATAGGAGTCGCCTGAGTTTTCCTGCGTGGTGTATCCGCGCACAAACCAGTTGCGGCCTTTCACTTCAACTTTGTACTGGCCGAGTTTGAAGTTCTTCAATGCATAACGGTCAGCACCGGTGTAAACAGTGGTACCAGTTCCCCAGTATGCCACCAGTGATGCTTCCACATCGTTGGTGATCTTGTAGTACAGACCACCATTCAGTCTTACGCTGTATGAGTTGTAATCGACAATATCTTTTTCTGCATACCCTGTACGGCTTACTACCTGTTGGCCATAAAAGCCTTGTGTGAGGCCATTGGCCAGCAGTTTCAGCGGAGTAAGTGCGGGGTCGGCTGCAGTTGCATAAAAGCCTACGATCTCATTCTGTGTAGGAGGGCGGCCCAATTGACCGGACAGATATGTGATTACACCAGGCAGCGATGAGTTGGCCGGACCAAAGATCCCTGCCTGTGCGATGCCCGCCATGCTGGCGCTTGCTTCATCACCATATACATTGATGCCATCATAATTATTATCTGACTTGCGGTCGCCGGGTTTCACCGAACTAAGCACGTTGTTTCGGTTCAGATTGCGGTAGTCCTGCGCCTGCCAGTCTTTGGCCTGGATAAACTGTCCACCTATCTTGAATGCAAATTTCTCCGATACTTTCTTGCCCCAGCGGAAGGCCCAGTCGTAGTAAGGAGCCGCGTTGCGCTGTTTGCCATCGGTATGCATAATGCCCTGCTTTATCTGAAAGCTGAGGCCCTGGTATTTGAACGGATTCTTGCTGTTCATCAGCAAAGTACCGTTGGTACCACCCGGACCGTAGAGCGCAGAGGAAGCGCCCTGAAGCAGTTCCACATTGTCTACATCCAGTTCGGTTGGTCCAAGAATGATGCCCACCGCAAAGTTGAGCGCTGGTGCCTGGTTATCCATTCCATCTACCAGCTGATTGAAACGAAGGTTTCCGCTCCCGTTGAATCCACGGGTGCTCACGGTATTGAAAGTAATGGAAGAAGTTGTCATGTCAACCCCTTTCAGATTGGCAATGCCCTGATAGAAGTTGGGAGCGGCGGATGCCCGCACATTGGCTGCGCTCATTCTTTCAACCGATACGGGCGATTCGAGTATTCTTTCAGCAACACGGCTGGCAGAAACCACTACTTCGGCGCCGAGTGCAGAAGCAGGATCGAATTTTACCTCTACAGGGGCAGACGCATCGGTAACGGTCACTTCCTGCGTAGCAAATCCGATGGATGAAAATACAAGTACAAAGGGAGGAGCTTTAGGACTGATGATGCGGAAATTTCCACGTTCATCGGTGAAGCTGCCGGTAGTAGTGCCTTTGATCACCACAGACACAGCAGGAACAATTTCTTTATTCAGGCTGTTTTTGACAGATCCGGTTACAGTATAGGTTTGCTGGGCTTCCAAAGCGGTCGGGAGGGTAAAAAAGGATAAGACCGCCAGGAAAAAAAACATTCTTCTCATAATGGCAGATTTGGTGAGCGTATTGTACCTGAAAATAACAATTGTATTCATCAATTGAAAATTTTATTTATGAATTATTCATGGCCGGATGTTAATATCTATTGTATTTTCGCCCCCATGAAATCGTACGAATTCCAAGGTCAGACAAAGTTTTACAAAGGAAAGGTCCGTGATGTGTATACGATCAATGATCAACTACTCGTGATGGTTGCATCGGACAGGATCTCTGCATTCGATGTTATTCTTCCGAGACCCATCCCATACAAAGGACAGGTGTTGAATCAGATCGCTGCGTGGATGCTCAATGCCACGAAGGATATTTGTCCCAACTGGCTGCTCGAAGTACCTGCCCCCAATGTATCCATCGGCAAAAAATGCGTACCCTTCAAGATCGAAATGGTGGTGAGAGGAAATCTTACCGGCCATGCCTGGAGAACCTACAGCAGCGGTCAACGTATGCTCTGTGGTGTTGAAATGCCGGAAGGAATGAAGGAAAACGACTTCTTCCCCACTCCCATCATCACCCCATCTACCAAGGCAGATGAAGGCCATGATGAAGATATCTCCAAAGAAGAGATCATCGCCAAAGGCATCGCAACCGAAACAGAATGGAAACAGCTCAGCGACTACGCTTTGCAGTTATTCGCAAGAGGAAAGGAAATTGCCGCCCAAAGAGGACTGATTCTCGTAGACACCAAATATGAATTCGGTAAGATCGGCGATACCATCTATCTGATGGATGAGATCCATACTCCCGATTCCAGCCGTTACTTCTATGCATCTGGTTTCGAAGCGCGCCAGCAAACCGGCGAACGCCAGAAACAACTCAGCAAAGAGTTCGTCCGCGAATGGCTGATCGCTAACAATTTCATGGGTAAAGAAGGACAAACAGTACCTGAAATGCCCGACGACTGGATCAACACCATTTCAAAACGCTACATCGAGCTGTACGAGCAGGTGATCGGAGAAAAATTCATTCCCGGCAATCTGAGCGAAGCGGCTACATTCGAAAAAGTAGCGGAATCACTGGCTAAGTATTAACAAAAGATATATGCACAGATAAAAGGTTGCAGGTAACACTGCAACCTTTTTTTATTATTTTGTGGGTTTCCAGCCAGCATTAATTTTCAAATTCAGATGGAAAAAGGAATTTCCTCCATCATCAAACTCAACGATACCAGCATGGTGCTTGAAACTATTATGGAGATAGAATCAGGCGACCCAAAAGCGAAGATGACAATGAAATTCACAAGGAAAAACTGATTTCAAACAAGCTGCATCCCAAAAGATGCAGCCTACTGGTTGAGTTTAGATGTTAACCTCATAAGATCATTCATGAGAAACCTGCACCTGATATTCCTGCTGTTTATAGCTTTAATGGCAGCTTCTTTTCAAAAGGAAAATTCTATTAATGCTAAACTTATCGGCACATGGAAATTCAGCAATTTTATTTTCCCGAAAGAAGTTAAGAATGCAGCTAAAACGAATGCCAAAGCCAAACTATCCTACCAATCATTGAGGTACATTTTTGATGCAAAATTTGTAACCTCTAAAATTCAAAAAGACGGCAAAACAGAATCAGAGAAAAATACCTATAAATTACTAAATAACGGGAAGCAGCTTCAAATAGGGAAACTTACTTTCGATGTAAGCATGCCGACTGATACTGAATTGATTTTATCAGGAACGGGAATTCCAGCAGTGAGGTTAATAAAACTACCGTGAATCGCTTCCCTTCGTTTTGCAGCCATTGAAATGATGCTTAATTTAGGAATATGAAAAATCTACTGGCCAGTATTCTGTTTCTCCTCCTTGCTCTGAAAGGCTTTTCGCAAACGCAGTACCTGCTCGTTGGCACCTACACGCAAGGCAAAGGTGAAGGCATCTACGTGTACAAATTCGATCAGAAATCGGGCAAACTCACGCAGCATAGCAAGGTAGTGACCAACAACCCTTCCTATCTCGAAGTATCGCCCGACCAGAAATTCGTGTATGCGGTGCATGAAGAGCCTAAAGATCAGGCCCAGGTAAGCGCTTATGCCTTCGATAAAACCAAAGGCACTTTGCGCCTGATCAATCAGCAGCCTACCAATGGCGCCCATCCCTGTTATGTTTCGGTAGACAAAACCGGCAAATGGGTGGCAGTAGGCAATTACTCCGGCGGCAGTTTCTCTGTGTATCACGTGAATGCAGATGGCGGCCTGCAACCTGCAGCAAAAACCATCCGGCATTATGGCTGGGGCGCCGATAAAAAAAGACAAGGCAGCCCACACGTACACTCAACTGTTTTCTCTCCTGATAACAAATTCCTGATTGTTCAGGATCTTGGTGTAGACAAGATCTTCACCTACGCGTTCTCTGCTGACACTGGTGTTTCCGATTCGGCCATTGCATTTACAGCTACCAGCGCCGGCAGCGGCCCCCGGCATCTGGTATTCCATCCGAGAAAAGACATCGCTTATTTAATGGAAGAAATGAGTGGCGATATCGTAACCTTCCGTTACAATACGGGCCGCTTCAATCCTATTCAGAATGTATCTGCATTACCGGAAGATTACAATGGAGATATCGGAAGCGCCGATATTCATGTTTCCCCCGACGGCAAATTTGTGTATGGTTCCAACCGTGGGCAATCGAATGATATCGCCATCTTCAGAACAGAAGATCCTACGGGCATGCTCAGGCATGTTGCCAATGAACCCGCGCAAGGTACCGGCACCAGAAATTTCACGATTCACCCTTCAGGAAATTACCTGCTGGCTGCATACCAGACTTCAGATAAAATTGTAGTGTATAAAAGAAATAAGAAAACAGGAACACTCACTTTACTGCAACAATCAGTAGAAGTTGGCAATCCCGTTTGTCTGAAATGGATTCAGTAATTAGAATAAGATCATTGCATAAAAAACGGCCTGAGCAAAATTGTTCAGGCCGTTTGTATTTTGATTAGTTCCTATTACTTGTCCGAGTGCTCTCCTTCTTCTTTGTTGATTTCGTCGAGACGCGGGCGCAGCCTTGATCTCGACTTATTGAACGTCTGTCCCTTGCTCACTCCTTTACGTGCTTCTTTCTGTACTTCTTCCGGCAGTTGCACCACTTCGTGGCAGGCATCACTGCAGGTGCCTTTGTATTTTGCTGCGCATTCCTCACATTGAATAAAGAGCAGGTGACATCCTTCGTTGGAGCAGTTCACATGCGTATCGGCAGGCTTGCCGCACTGGTGGCATTTGGAAATGATATCTTCCGTGATGCGCTCCCCCATTCTGTTATCGAACACGAAATTCTTGCCGATGAATTTGCTGTCGAGCCCCAGCTCTTTGATCTGTTGTGCATAATTGATGATGCCTCCTTCGAGATGGAATACATTATCGAATCCATTATGCAGCATGTACGCACTGGCTTTTTCGCAGCGGATGCCACCGGTGCAGTACATCACGATGTTCTTATCTTTCTTTTCCTTCAGCATATCCACTGCCATGGGCAATTGCTCACGGAATGTATCACTGGGCACTTCCACGGCATTTTCAAAATGCCCCACTTCAAATTCGTAGTGATTGCGCATATCCACCACAATGGTCTCCGGATCTTTCAGCAACTCGTTCATGCGTGCTGCGGAAACATATTTTCCCTTGTTGCGCATATCGAAACTGGCATCTTCGATACCGTCGGCTACGATCTTGGGGCGTACTTTGATCTTGAGTACCCAGAAAGATTTGCCATCATCATCCACTGCAATATTCAACCGCAGGCCGTTGAGGTGCGGTAACGAATACAGGTGTGCTTTGAACGCTTCAAAGTTGCCGGAGGGTACGCTGATCTGTGCGTTGATCCCTTCATTGGCCACATAGATGCGCCCGAACACTTTGAGTTCTTTCAACGCTTTGTACAGTTCGTCGCGGAAAAGCTGCGGATCTTCGATGGGGAAGTACTCGTAGAACGAAATGGTAGTGCGGGGTTCAGTCTCCTGATACAATAATTCTTTCAGCTCCTTCTGGGAGACACGGTTGTGCAGTAATGCCATTTTTTTAAAATTTTGTGACCGTTTGCGTGACAGTCAAAATTTTGAAACAGGGCAAAGATACAACATCGCTGTTAAACCTCCCGTGGCCGGAGGAGCTGATAGATTCCACAAATCGGACCGTTATGCACAAGTAATTCCAGAAATATGCACGTCGGCATTATTCCTGAAAGTTTTTGATATATTCGTAAAGATCATTTTCCTCCCTGCTCCCGTAGCCGTTTGGCATCGATTGTTTCAAATACCCACGTCTATTTTTTACAACACCACTTGTTGCTGTTCATTCACGAGAATGAATCTTAAAATCCATTGCTATGAACATCGCTCAACAAGCCAGAACACTTGCTGCAAAGCTGCGTATGACGGGTACGGAAGACCTGCAGGATCAGGAGCTCATCAAACGCATCACCACCGTTAACACATTATGCATTACATTTTCGGTAGCGCTCTTTCTGGTGCTTTGCACCATCGCCATGCCTACCAGATGGGAATCTGCCCTGATGCTGCCCATGGTAGTTGAACTGGTGCTGAACAATCTGGTGCTGGTGGCCAATCATTACAGGCAATATTCCCTCGCCGCTGTTTGGTTGTTTCTGCTGCAATGCGCTGCCATCATGTATTTCGGTAATCTGCTGGGCAGCGCCGTGCAATTGCAGTTTGCAGTGGTGTACCTCATTGCAGTGGTGTACCTGGTTTTTCCGACAAGGCTCGAAAGAAGGTTCTGCATCGCCTGCGCATTCATCGCACTGCTGTTTCTCGAACTGAATTACTACAATGCCATGCCTGCCGTTCTGGAAATGGATAAGAACACTACCCTGCTCATACACTCCGTGGTTATCATCAGCGTGTTTGGTGTATTGATGGTGATCTGCAGGCCCTATGTGATGAGCAACGACGTTCATACTGCCATCATCAAAGCAGACCACTACAAAAAAGTATATCTCTATCAGGTAACGCACGATCTCAAAACTCCGCTGCATGTAATGACCATCGCCGCATCTCTCATCAAACAGGAGCTGAAGAAAAAGCATCCGCATAAAAAAGTGGACGACCTGCTGGAACAGTTGCAGGCAGCCGGCATCAGCGCCAATACGCTCGTGAACAATGTGCTCACCATGGCCGAGATCGAAGCAGGAAAAATGGAAACACCCGAAGCCGGCACTTTCATTGTGCGGGAATTCTTCAACAATATCGTGCACGTGCACAAAGTGATTTCCGGTACGCGCAATATCAAACTGAAACTGCAAATCGATCACAGACTGCCCGATCTCATCATCAGCGATTCTCTGAAGCTCAATCAGATCGCCACCAACCTATTGTCGAACGCTATACACTACGCATACAGAAACACTACAGTAGAAATGGAAGTGGTTCGCGTGAACGATACCATGCAGATCCGCGTAAGCAACCACGGACAGGGCATTTCGCAGGAAGTGCAGGAACATCTGTTCAATCCCTTCGTTACCGGAGGCAATAAACACCGCAAGGGAACCGGGCTCGGACTCTACATCGTAAAAACCAAAGTGGCATCGATGGGTGGACAAATACGGGTTTGCTCCGAGCCCGGTGCTATCACCACTTTCACGGTTACCTTACCACTGCTCGAAGGAGCACATCCCGAAGACATGCAGGCGCTGCCTGCTGCCAAACAGAACAGCGAGCTGCATCATACGCATGTGCTCCTGGCCGGACCGTTGCAGCAGCCTCACGGGCTGCTGAACCTTCCCGAAACCATGGGATGCCGCGTGAGCCGCGCTTCCGACGGCAATGAAGTACTGGCCATGGTAAGCAATGATGTGCCCGATGTGATCATCATCGATCATCATCTGGCCGCCATCCGTGCAGAAGAAGTATTGCAAAGATTGAAGAAGAATGCAGTGCTGAAAGCCATTCCTGTGCTGGTAACTTCGGAAGAAGACAACAACGAACCTTCTGCCAGCCTGTTGGCCGCAGGGGCAGATGGCATCATCGGCGACCGGTTCAATTATCGCCAGTTGTACCAGGCACTCACACCATTTTTACATACGGAAGAAAATGTATCAGCGTTTGCGGATGTAGCTGCCCGTTAGTGCAGCAAAACCCGCTACCAATCCACCAATTATTGCCGATACCAGTACCAGCAAAACGGAAGATCCGCCCAGCGGGAAGATCTCAGCCAGCTTGCCTGAAAGGATATGCAGGTTTCTGATATCGATCCAGATGGCCATGCATCCCCATAACAGAAATATGGCGAGGAAGCCTGTAAGCCAGCTCCTGAAAGGCGATTGATGTATCAGCACCGTTACCAGCAAAGCTGCGGGTGCAATGCTCCACCAGGGCAGGTAAAGCCCGGCAGTAAAACTCAGCAACGCTGTAATGAGAATGGAGATAATGAGTTTCATAATGCTGAGCGGTTATTTTTGAAAGGTCATTGTATATTTTACCTGCTTGTTGCTGGCGTCTTCTTCGGTCATTATCCAGAGTGGTTGATAAGCGCCCTTGCTCCAGTCGTTCACCATATTGTCGTAGTACTTGCTGCCTGGATTGCCGCTTTGTCCTCCGGGGAAGATGCCGAATGCTTCGGTCTTATCTGTAAGATGCACAACCATTCTCCAGCTTGGACCATGGTATTGTTTGGTGGCATTGATGATATCTGCACCTCCACCTGTGGTGAGATGGAAACGGCTCAGCGGGCTGAGACGCAACAGGTGCCTGATGCCGGAATCTTTGTACTTGCTCCATTCGAGCATGCCTTCCTGTTCTGCTTTCGCAATTTCGGGCACTGCTTTTTTGAAAGCGGTAGTGATCACATCGCTCAGTGTTTCCACCTGCGGTGTGGTGATGTTATCGGCAAAAGTGAAGGCACTGTCTTTCAGTATGCCTTCCACCAGCGTGTAGTTGGTAGGGAACTCGTATGGTTTGGGAACATTTGCAAATTCATCGCTCCATACTTCCGATTCGAGCAGGCGCATCCAGTTGTTGAAGATGGCTACTGCTTTTTCTTTGGGTTCGTTGCGGAAATTCCAGCTGCAGATAATGCCGAGGTATTTTTGTTCGTCGGCGGATAATCCTGCTGCATTGAGATGTTTCAGCAATGCAGGCACAACGGTCTCTGCCATCACATTGAGATTGTCTGTCTGCAGTTGTTCCATCTGGTTAACCGTGATATTGCTCATTTGATGCAACCTGCGGTTGATGGAGATGCCGCGATACAGATTATAACTTCCACCTAAATAATATGGATAGGTAGAATCGGTGGGAAGCTGATTGGCGCTGCTCACAAATCCACGCTCAGGATTGATCAGATGCGGGTTTTGTGTGGAATCGATCATATTCTTTTGCGTCCAGAGATAACTGCTGTCGGTGCCGGGCATGATGAAATCGCCCTGGCGACGCCATTTGGCAGGGAACGAACCCTGCTGCCAGATAGCAATATTGTTATTCTTTGCAGCGAACACAAAGTTCTGTCCGGGACAGGAGAAATTGCGGATCGCATGCAGGTAATCTTCGTAATTGGCAGCGCGGTTGAGCTCATAGAAAGTTCTGAGTTCATTGCTGGCATCATGTGCTTTCCAGCGAACGGCGAGGTTGAGATCGCCCTTGGTTCTGCCACTGCCGGTGAAGCTGGCATCGTATTGAACAGGACCGAAAACAGTGTAAGCCACCGTGTCTTTCACATCTGCGCCACCTTTTACTTTGATGGTTTCGATATTGATCACGGAACTCTTCCAGCTGCTATCGAACCAGTATTGTTGTTTGGAATCGTCCTTGAATCGGATGCTGTAATAATCTTTCACATCGCGGCTGCTGTTGGTTACGCCCCATGCTACCTGATCGGTGAATCCGATGATGATGGCAGGTGCGCCGGGAAAGCTCACACCATATGCATTGCTGCCGGGTGTATGCAACTGCATTTCGAACCAGAGGGAAGGTAGATTGAGGCCGAGATGCGGATCGCTGCAAAGGATGGGCGCGCCGCTCGCAGTTTTGCTTCCGCTCACTGCCCAGTTATTGCTGCCATTGTCTTTATCGGGTTTGGCAACCGGTTGAATATGCACCGGTTCTTTCCAGTCGAAGTAAGCCGAGTCTGCGTTTGCAGGCATAGCATCGTGTATCAGCGGAGCATCGAAGGCCGTGCCTTTGGGCACGATGGGATCGAGTGAATCCGGCTGAATCGGATAGAGTTTCTCGAACACAGCTCTGCTGAGCACAGCTTTTGCATTGGTGTATTCGATATCGCTTTCTTCTCCAGACAGATCGTAACTCATGTATTTGAGAAAGAGTGCTGTTTTGAGATTGGTCCATTTTTCGGGGACATAATTCAGCAAGCGGTATTCGAGTGGCAATTCAGCAACAGTGCAGTTTTCGATGAATGCGTTCACACCTGCGGTATAGCTGTCCATCACCGTTTTGGTGGTGGTATCGGCTTCCATTACAGTGAGGGCATTTTTGGCGGCGTACACCATTCCGAGGCGGCGCATGTTGCGGTCGTTGTTCAGGATGGCGTTATCGGGCCCGGCTCCCAGCACTTCGGCCAGGCGGCCTGCTGCGGCATGGGTTTGGAACTCCATCTGCCAGAGGCGGAACTTAGCATGCAGGTATCCCTGAACGAAATAGAGATCGTGATCGTTCTGCGCAAATACGTGCGGAACCATCCGGTTATCGAAATAAACCGACACTTTCTCTTTGAGCGCATCGAAATCGAGGTCGAGGGAATAAGACTGATCAACTGGTTCTGCATTCTGCCAGCAGCCATGCTGCGGGCTAAGGAAACTGCCCAGTGGCGGCACGCTGCCCCAGGGCCTGTTCAATGCAAGGATCAAACCTATTGTAATTACGCCGGATACCAGCAAGGGAACAAGTCGCATAAACTCGGAAGGGTTTAAAGAATCGGATAAAAGTAATCATTTTTTTTATAGTTGTATATCCTTCATCACTATCCGATTTCTTATGTAAAAAAATAATGAAATGACAGTTCCAGAACAATACATGATAAAAATAATGCATTTGGCGGAAACCGCGCGGATCGGCATTTTCGGGCTACTGCTGTTATGTATGTCCGCGTGTAATGGCCACCGTTCGGAGCCGAAACAATCCACTTCAAAACAAAATACTATGATGAACGAAAAGATCCATGAATTTTTCAGCCAGTACGAGCAGCGGTTCACTGAAGCACTTGCAGGTAAGGATGATGTGGAAGCCACTGCCGCAGCCTTCGCATCCAGCTTTCTCGAAGCCTCTCCTGCCGGAGTGCAATGCGGAGAAAACAATGAGCAGTTCAGAAATATGATTCCCAAGGGTAATGAAATGTACCGCAGATCCGGCATGGTTTCCATGAAAGTGCATTCCCTGGACATTACTCCGCTGGATCAATTGCACTACATGGTGAAAGTGCACTGGAATTCGGTGTACCGCAAAAAGGACGGATCGGATGAGCCCATCAACTTTGAAGTGATCTACTTTCTCCAACACCTGAAAGACGAACTGAAAATATTCGCGTACATCGCAGGAGATGAGCAAAAAGTATTGCAGGAGCACGGCATAGAAACGCCCAAAGAATAAACCTGCCCTTAAAGCTGGTTACTGCAACAACTTCAGCAATGCGCGAACTTCTTTTTCGGTATTGAATGCATGCAGCACTATGCGCAATCGCTCGGCGCCTTTGGGAACCGTGGGATACAGTATCGGCCGCACATCCAGCCCGGCATCCTGCAACTGAGCGGCCACCTGTTTCACTGCTTCATTGCCCGGAATGATCACCACCTGTATCGGTGTTTCCGATACCAGCTTCTCAAACCGGATAGTTGCTTGCTGAAATAGTTTTATCAATGAAGCCAGCCATTCGCGTTCACTTTTCATCTGCGGGAAAAGCGCATATGCGTCCCGGATAGCCCGTACACTGCTTTGCGGCAAACTGGTGGTATAGATGAATGCCCGTGAAAAATTAATGAGGTAATCGCGCAGCAGCTTGCTTCCCAGCACCACCGCTCCATGGCAGCCCACGGCTTTGCCGAATGTATGCACGCGCGCGAATACACGGGTATGCAGCCCAAGATGCTGCACCAATCCTGCCCCCTGCTCTCCTACCACGCCTGTTGCATGCGCTTCGTCCACTATCAGATGGGCCTTGTATTTTTCGCAGAGCGCCAGCATTTCTACCAGCGGCGCCATATCTCCATCCATCGAAAAAACAGATTCGGTTACT
This sequence comes from Pseudoflavitalea sp. G-6-1-2, assembly GCF_012927185.1. Taxonomy (GTDB): domain Bacteria; phylum Bacteroidota; class Bacteroidia; order Chitinophagales; family Chitinophagaceae; genus Pseudobacter. The sequence goes on along the minus strand of NZ_JABBGB010000003.1, from coordinate 1,401,083 downwards.
ACGAAAACATTGCCGGTAGCGGATTGCAATCGTTTCTCCAGGTCTTCCAGATCGTTGTGCCTGAATGAAAATGATTGCGCGAAACTCAGCCTGATGCCATCGCGGATGCTTGCATGGCTGAGGTAATCGTATATAATGGTGTCGCCACGCTGGGGAACGCAGCTGATCAATCCTACATTGGCATCGTATCCGGAATTGTACAGCAATGCTGCCGGACTTTCGTGGAATTTTGCCATCAGCTGCTCGGTACTTTCTGTAAGCACATCATTACCCGCGAGCAGCCGGGAACCGCCGGAACCATGCTTCAGCCAGGGAGCTTCCGTTCTTTCGAGCAGTCCGTTATGGATGATGCCCAGATAATCATTGGAACAGAGATCGGTTTTGCCTTCGGGCAGCCGAAGTGTGCGGAAGGCCTGCTGATCCCTGCGTTCCTGCAATTTTTTCTCCAGAAAGTTTTCCTGACTCATACCACAAAGGTAGAAGCCCTTTTGACATGAACCAATAATGCCGGTTTTACTACCTTTGCAGCATGAGTACGCCAGTTACTGATACCAAAAATATCCTTGGGCTTCAATTGCCTACGGATCCCCGCTGGGTTGATCTCGCAGGCCTGAGCCTCGAATACATTCTCACAGACCATGCCTATTGCGAGCAGAAAGCCGCCACCAGCTGCATTTCGCTGATCCAACGATACAGCGACAGAGACAGGCTGGTAAGAGAACTGGCTCCCATCGTAACGGAAGAATGGGGACATTTCCGACTCGTACTCGCGGAACTGGACAAACGCAAACTCCGCCTCGGCAAGCAGCGCAAGGACGAATACGTGAACGCGCTGATGAATTTCCAGCAGAAAGGCGGCCATCCCGAAGACGTGCTGCTCGACCGTTTGCTCATCTTCGCCCTCATCGAAGCCCGCAGCTGCGAGCGTTTCAAAAGACTGAGCGAAGGACTCGAAGATGAATATCTCCGCAACTTCTATCGCCGTTTCATGGAAAGTGAAGCAGGCCATTACCGCCTGTTCATCGAACTGGCAGACACCTATTCAAATCCCGAAAAAGTAAGGAAACGCTGGCAGGAATGGCTCGACTACGAAGCCGACCTCATGCTGCGCCTCGAAGTGCGTGGAGACAGAATGCATTAATTCTTTCTGCTTTCCAGATAGTCTTCCAGCCGCTCCAGCAGCAGCAACTGATTCAATGCCCTGTTGAGATTTTGTTCGGGGTAGCTGATTCTGTAGTACACATCGTTGTTGAGATGATCGGCAATGAAGCGGAGCGCCTGCATGTACACCATCATCAGTCCGGCTTTGTGGATATTCGCCTGCTCCGATGCAGTCAGCTGATCGCCGATGCCACAGAGATAGCCGTCCACAATAGCTTCGTAGAAATCGGGCCTGATGGTGATGGCTTCCCAGCTCGTGTTGTTCTCATCGAGCGTGCAGGCCATGCTGCGGATCATATCGCCGAGATCGGAGAAGAAGAGTCCGGGCATAACAGTATCGAGGTCCACCGGACAAATAGCCTGATGCGTATTTACATCGAGAAGAATATTGCTGAGTTTGCAATCGTGATGCATCACCCGCAATTTGTATTGGTCTGGGTTTTTCTGTATTTCATTGTAGAAGTCCACCAGATGGTGGCGTTGCCTCAGCTCTGCAATCACATGCGTGGCAGTGAGCAGGCGATGCTGCGTAGCCGTAGTTACGGCCTTTTCAAATTGATCGTATCGCATGGCCAGATCATGAAAGCGTGGGATCACCGGTTTAAGATCATCCAGCTTCACCGATGCGAGCGCGCTGGTGAAGTGCGCAAAACAGTCGGCTGTAAGCCTTGCTGCTGCTGCATCCTGTGGCACTGAGGCCGTGTATGAATTCTTTACAAACCTAACTGCTCTCCAGAACTGCTGCTGTGCATCGATGTAAAACAATTGCCCATCGCGCGCAGGGATCAAAGGTGGAATGGTGATGCCATTCTTTCCATGAACCGCTTCATAGATCAGCTGGTAATTATGTACAATGTCTTCGGGAGAATGAAACATGGTCTGGTTGATGCACTGAAGCACCACCTGCTCATCCTGTTCGTCGTAAGAGATCTTGTAAGTATGATGAATGAGACCTCCTTTGAGAATTTCCATATAGGGTTTGCCCTTTCCGAACTGAAGGGCTGCTTCAACAAGCTGGTGATTATCCATCGGATCAAAATTGGTCGTTCACTGCAAAATCATTTTTCCTGTACATCCACTGTCCGCTGGTGAAGTCGGGGAACTCAACGGTGTTGCCCCTTTCGATGCTGGTTTCACTGAGCGGTGTGATGGCGCTCCATGCTGCTGCATCATATACATCGAGCGGTGTAGCGGTTTTTCGTTTGATGGCTTCTACGAAAGCATGCAACACAAAGAAGTCCATTCCTCCATGACCAGCCCCTTCTGTTTCTTTGCTCCAGCGCGCCCAGAGCGGGTGATCGAACTTCGCCAGGTATGGATCGGCAGACTCCCATGTATGTCCTTTCGGGCTGGTGCCTTCGAGATAGATGCTGTCGTTGAGATCCATCCACAATCCTTTTGTACCCTGCACTCTGAAGCCGAGTGAATATGGGCGTGGAAGATTGGTATCGTGCTGCAACAAAATGGTTTCGCCGTTTGCGCAGTTGATCATAGTGGTTACAACATCACCCAATTTGAATTCAACTTTTGCATTCGGATGTTGCGCGCCTCCGTGATCTACGATGTAGTTATGCAGTCCACGCGCTTTTGTGGAGAATGAGCTCAATGAGATGAAACGGTTGCCGCGATTGATGTTGATCATCTGTGCAACAGGTCCGATACCATGCGTAGGATAGAGATCGCCATTGCGATGCACGGAGTGATTGGTTCTCCATTTTGCTTCAGAATATCCTTTCTCACCGAACTCCACCCCTTCTTTGTTGCTGGTTCCGTCGTTGAGTTTGATACCACGAAGATCGTGCTGGTAGCCGCCCTGCAGGTGAATGATCTCACCGAAAATTCCCTGACGAACCATGTTCAGTACAGCCATTACATCGCGGCGGTAGCAAACATTTTCGAGCATCATCACCTGTGCTTTGTGCTTCTCAGCAGCGCGCACCACTTCCCAGTGATCTTCGAGTGTGATGCCGAGCATTACTTCGGTACCTACATATTTGATCCCGGCTTCGACAGATCCTACAATCATCTGCGTATGCCATTCCCATGGTGTGGAAATAATCACCGCATCGAGCTCTTTCATCTCCAGCAACTTCTTCCATGCAAACGGATCGCCTTTGAATATTTTTGGTTCGGCCTTGCCGGCTTTTTTGAAAATATCGAGTGAACGTTGCAGCATGTTATCGTCGATATCGCAGATAGCGGTGATGTTCACATCTTTTCTGCGCAGCAGATTGCTGAGGTGGTTCTGTCCTCTCAGTCCTACTCCTATCATTCCAATCCTGATTATCTGTTGCTGTGCAAACAACTGCGACGAAGGAAGGAAAGCAAACCCAGCGGTAGCTATCCCGGTATTCCTTACAAATGATCTGCGATCCATGCTGTTAAATTTGTATAAATTGTAGGCAGCAATAATAGCCAAATTTGAGTAAAACCAACGCCATGACAACAAAACTTACGCAATCGTATGCGATACTCAATTTCTACAAAAATCTGCAACCAAACTTCGCGATGCCCGAAGGAGTAGAGATTATGAATCCCTTTGCAGATGAGGCTTCCAGCGAATTGGCAACACGCTTCTACAACAAATTCTACAACGATACCCATCCGAGAAAATTTATCTTCGGCATCAATCCCGGACGCTTTGGAGGTGGTGTAACCGGAGTTCCATTCACAGACCCGATACGCCTCGAAATCGATTGCGCAATTCCAAACGATATGCCCAAAAAAGCCGAGCTAAGCTCCATTTTTATCTACGAAGTGATTAAATTATACGGTGGAGCAACTGCCTTCTACAACAACTTTTTTATAACGGCACTCTCTCCGCTCGGATTCACAAAAAATGGTCTCAACCTTAATTATTATGATGATAAAGAATTGCTGAAAGCCAGCGAACCATTCATAATTGATACCATCCGAACGCAGCAACGCAATATCCGTTCAGACAGCGACACCTGTTTTTGTTTGGGTGAAGGCACCAATTTCAAAATATTTCAGAAGCTGAATAAACAGCATGGCTTCTTCAAGGAGATCATTCCATTGCCGCATCCGCGCTGGGTGATGCAGTACAGAAGAAAGCAGATCCCGCATTTTGCGGAAGTCTATGTAGAGAAGTTGCGGGGATGATCTCACCGGCCGGGCGTCGGAGGCATTGAAAAACATGCCGCGAAATGTGCCCGGCAGAGTTGTATCTCCGATGAAGACTACCGTTGGCAGCATTGAGCGTTGGTACAAAGCCACGCTTTTGTGCAACACATTTCAAGGGCAGTTTTCCAATACCTCCGCCGCCCTGGCCTGCTCCGTGAAAGTGCAGCTGAAATATTATTGCTGAAGTCCGGAAAAGCTGCACTATCAGCGAGCCAGGCCGGAGAAAGATATGCTGATCAGGTCCTTAAAATATGTTGCACGAAAGATCAGCATAGCACTACAGCCCCATCCTACCTACCTTAAGTTCCATCGGAGATACAATGCTGGCCGGCATATTTTTCAGACCTGATCAGCATATCTTTCTCCGGCGAAAAAACATCAATCATTCACGAGACCTGCTATTTAACTGAAGCCTTTTCCACTTTCACCTTCCAGTGAGGTCCGGAACCGATTTGATAGTGGGATGCGAAATTGCCCATGTTGATGGCAACGGAGAATTGCATCAGGCTGTTGATGTAAGCCATCACATTTCCTTCGGGCACATCTCCGAAAGTATGCACAAAAGGTATGGGTTGATTGAAAACGAGACTGTCCTTATGCAGCAGCTGCACCTGTAAAGAATCACCGGCTTTTACACCCAGGCTGTGCAGCAGGCTGTCAGGAATGTTCGTCCAGATATTGCCGTATTGCACATCCAGCACCGGTATCATGCCGGAAAGCTGATTTCCGTTTTTAGCGGCCTGCTGAAAAGGAATGCTGATAACGGTATCGGGTAGTTGTTTTCCTACCTGTTCAAATGAAATTACGCCGGCAGCCAGTCTGGCGCCGGTGAATGCGTATACATCGCGTCCGTGAAAAGTATAGGATTGATTGGATTGACTGCGGCGGTTTACAGCTTCATCGATTTCGCGGACGGCTGCAATGCCCATCGATTTTGCTACAAGTGTAAGTGTGCCGTTATCTGGTGTAACGAAGTAATGTCCTGATTTGGATAACATCACTACCGATTTTCTGACGGTACCAACACCGGGATCCACTACCGATACAAATACGGTTCCCTTCGGCCAGTACGCTGCGGTTTGTTCGAGCCGGTATGCGGCTTCCCAGATATTGTAAGCAGGGATTTCGTGTGTGAGATCGTAGAGTTTGAGTTCAGGAGATACGCCACTCGCTACACCTTTCATGGCGCTGACAGCTCCGTCTTTTAATCCAAAGTCCGATTGAAATACAACGGCAGGTTTTGCAGGGCGTGAGCAGGATGCGAACAAGATTATCAGCAATGCAATAATCAAACAGCACTTTTTCATGGAAGAAGATTTGGGAAACTAAATTAAGCAATAAATGCCCCCCTCCACAGACCCCATTGCAGGTTACGGCAAAATATCGTAATATTGCCGGGAATTCATTTACAAAATCGGGCGTAAAAGAAAGATCCTCATCCCATATCCATCCTGATATCCTCCCCATCCAATAATTTATGATGTAGCCCGTTTTCTTAAAGCAAACATTGCGAAACCATTCTACGCCCCAAAGCTTATGCCTTGAAACTGTTGAAATCGTCATTTTGGCTGCATTCTATTTTTTATACACTGTTACAGCGGTTTTCGCTGTTCTTTTTTGGCGCAGTGGCCTATATGGTGCTCGTACGCGGGCTCGATAAAGAAGTGAATGCCGTGTGGGCGCTCTACCTCACTATCCTCTCACTGTTTGAAACCATCAAACAGGGTTTGCTGCGCAATCCTACCATCAAATTCCTCAGCTTAAACGAATATGCTGAGAAGAAATATGCCGTGCAATCATCTTCGTTGGTGATCAATCTGCTTTTCTCCGCCATTGCATTGATTGCGCTGGTAGTTGGAGGCGGAGTGATCGGCGGCATGCTCAAATCGCCATCCCTTGTGCCATTGCTGCATTGGAGTGCAGCGTTCATTGTATTGCTGATCCCTTTCAATCACTTTGAAATATTGCTGCAGGCGAGGTATCAGTTTCAGCAGATATTCTGGGCTTACTTCATCAGACAGGGAAGTTTTTTTATTGGCATTGTGGTGTTGTATTTCTTCTACCCTCATCAGTTTACGCTAATGAACCTGCTGCTGTTGCAGGTGATATCACTCATTGCCGGAACCATATTGCTGTATCTGCCGGCAAGGTCTTATCTGGTTAAAAAATTCCATTACGAAAAGAGCATCATCATCCGGATGTTCCATTTCGGCAAATATATTTTCGGAACCAATCTTTGTTCGAACGTTACGCGAAGCTTCGATCACTTCATTACGGCCAATACGCTGAGTGCTGCTGTGGGCAAGCAATACGTGAGTTATTACAACACGGTGGCGCGCATCAATAATATGATCGACGTGCCGTCGCTGGCCGCTGCCGATGTATTGTTCCCCAAGAATGTGGAGAGCATGGAAGAACATGGAATGGCGAAAGTGAAATACTATTTTGAAAGAATGGTGGGTACAATTCTCGCCATCATTATCCCTATTACGCTGTTCATTTTTCTGTTTCCGAAACTGATCATTTACGTTATAGCGAGCCCCAATTATTACGAAGCTATTCCCATATTGCAGATCACTATTTTCACCAGTCTGGTTAAACCATTGGGCTACCAGTACGGATCAACGCTCGATGCCATCGGCAAGCCGGTAGTGAATTTTTACACCAGCGCCGTAATGATGGTGATTGCCCTGGTAACCACCTGGCTCTGCCTGCTGCAATGGGGAGGAATGGGCGCTGCTTATGCCACTGTGATCAACAGTGTGATCGGCGGAGCCATCATGTACTTTGTATTGAAAAAACAAATTCAGCTCGAAGTAAAAAATATTGTGAAGTACACTATCCAGAGCTATCGTGATATCTGGGCATTCAGAAAAAAACTAATCAGACAACCAGCGGCATAACAGCCATTCAACTTATTAATTAGATTGTATGAAGATCGCATTCACTATCTGTTCCAACAACTACCTGAGCCTCGCCCGTGCATTGGGAAAAACGTTGGCTGCTACCGGCAACGACTATCATTTCATTATCGGACTGGTAGATAAAATGGACGACCAGCTCAAAGATTGGTACGAAGGTTTCACCATTCTTCCCTGCGATCAGATAGGTATTCCCGACCTCGAAGAAATAGCGCTGAAATACAGCATCGCTGAATTCAATACGGCCCTCAAGCCTTTTTATTTTCAGCACCTGTTCAAACAGTATCCAGACGCGGAATACATTACGTTCCTCGATCCGGATATGCTCATCTACCGCCGTCTCGAAGAACTCGAACAAGGCCATCAGCAATATGAAATTCTGCTCACGCCGCATATTCTGCATCCGATGCAGCTCGATGGCAAAAACCCAACAGAGATCTCTTATCTCTCAACGGGTACGTTCAATCTTGGTTTCCTCTCTCTTCGTCAGGGACCGAATACCACTGCTTTTCTCGACTGGTGGAGTGAGCGTCTCCGTCACTTCTGCTATTTCGATTTCCCAAGCGGACTGTTCGTAGACCAGAAATGGGTTAACCTGGTTCCGGTATTCTTCGAAAGTGTATTTGTACTGAAACATCCCGGCTACAACGTGGCTTACTGGAATTTGCAGGAAAGAACCCTCAGTGAGTACAACGGACAATACTTCATCAATGAGCAATTCCCGCTGAGCATCTATCACTTCAGCAGCGTGGGAATTAAGCAGGGACTGCTTTTCCACAAACAGCAGGACCGATATACGGATGCCGATCTTCCACTGAACAAAGAATTGTTCATGGCCTATAGGCAGATTGTGCTGGATGAAGGATATTTGCAAACCAACCCCTACCGCTGCTACTACGTGGAAAAACACAATGCGCATGTGCTGCAGCAGCAGAGAAGCAGTTTTAGCGGACGGGTAAAACTCTGGCTGAAATCTGTGATCCCTGAAAAGAGACGTGCGAAACTGAAAAAGAAATTACTGGACTTTGCAAATAGCTGATGCATGGATCTTCTGTCGACCATTCTTGCCAAACATTCAAAAGAACAAACAGATCTCATCGTAAAATATATCGGCAAAGACCCAAAGCGCTTTGCCGATCTGATGAACCTCTTTCTCAAAGGCGAGTACCGGGTTACCCAGCGCGCAGCATGGCCGATGCGTATCTGCGGCATCAATCATCCGGAACTAGTGAAGCCCTGGTACGGTAAACTGATGCAAAAAATGAAGGAGCCCGGCGTTCACAATTCGGTGCTCAGAAATACCTTGCGGCTGCTGCAGTATGTGCCACTCCCAGAAAAATACCACGGCGAAATAATGACGGCCTGCTTCGACTGGATGGCCGACATCACCGCTCCGGCGGCTGTGAAGGCGTTCTCTATCACGCTGTTGCATCAGCTGAGCGGTAAATATCCTGAAATCGGGGACGAGCTGGCATTCATCATCAAAGACCGTTGGGACGAAGAAACAGCTGCCTTCCGCAGCCGCGGCCGGAAAGTGCTCGCCGCGCTCAAAAAACAATAACTTTTCTTTTTGGGCTTAGCCCCCGCCGGTATTGAATGCTGCACAAATTTTTACTAATATTGTGCAAATTAACCCCCTATGCACCCTTCTCCTTTACTGACCAATAACGGGCATCGCCACGCGTGCTGTTCACCACCGTTTCCCAACCGCTTTTACTGATCGTGCATTTACATAGGACCAGCCATTAACTCCTAAAAAAAAATCTATGAGATTCGTGTATTGTTGCGCGCTTATCCTGCTGATGAGCAACGCAATGTCACAGACGAAGGTGCCGGAGTACGGAACATTTCTGTCCACCGAAAAAGAACTGCAGATCTGTGAGTTCGATCCCGAAGCAGAAGCAGTGATCATTTTCGATCAGGCTTACACCACACATAACGAAGACCGCAACCTCATTACCAAAAGAAGAATCCGCATCAAGGTTCTGAAAGCAAAAGGTATCGAGCGGGGCAATGTGGAGATCCCCTACTATTCAAAAGATGAATTTGAAGAGATCTCAGGCATCAAGGCAATTGTGCGCAATGTATCTCCTTCCGGCGCTGAAGACACCAAAGAGCTGGCCTCCTCCGCTATTTTCAAATCGAAGATCAACGAAAGGGTTTCCATCGCAAAATTCGCCGTCCCCGATGTGCGCGTAGGAAGCATTTTCGAATACGAATACACCATTGTTGCCAAAAACTACAATGGACTGAACGACTGGAAATTTCAGTCGAGCCTCCCCATCATGCTCAGCACTTTCGATCTCGAAATAATGCCCAATCTGGAGTTTGCTTACCAGGTGTACAAATCACCATCATTGCCCCATCGACATAAAGAACAACAAGAATTCGGGAAGGATCTGTTTCGAGATGAAGAACATCGCTGCACTGCGCGACGAGCCCTTCATGGATGCTCCAAAAGATTACATTCAGCGGGTAGAATTTCAGCTGGCAGGTTATCAGGGAACATTCGGTGGCAGAACAAAATTCATGACCACCTGGGAAGATCTGGGAAAAGAACTGCTGGGCTATCCTGAGTTTGGCGGACAACTGAATAAGAATGTTTCGGGCGCAGATGATCTCGTCAATGAAGCCAAAGCCATCAGCGATCCGTTCCAGCGCATGAGCAAGATCTATCGTTATGTTCAGAAGAATATTTTCGCCAATGCCAGAACCTTCTGGTCGCTCAACGGCGTCAAGGAAGTATGGTCTAAGAAACTGGGAAGCAGCGGCGATGTGAATCTGCTGCTGATCAATCTGCTGAAGGCTGCCGATCTGGAAGTATATCCCATGCTGGTTAGCGACCGTGAAGTAGGAAAAGTAAAGGAAGGATATCCTTTTCTCGATCAGTTCAACAACGTAATGGCCAGAGTGATCATCGGAGATAAGGCCTATGTGCTGGATGCAGCAGCATCCTACACCCCTCCACATCTGATACCGCCTGCAGTAGTGAACACCAAAGGATTTGTAGTGAACAGAAAGAAGGGCGGCATCGTTTCTCTCGACGACGACCGCATGGATCGCAACCGCATTGTGGTGGTAGCGTCTCTCGACAAGGAAGGGCTTCTCACCGGAGCAACTACTGCAAGAAGTTATGATTATGGAAAATTGATCAGGGTTGGATCTCTTAACAAGAGCAAAGAGAAATTACTCGAAGACTATTTCACCAACGATTATCCCGGAATAAAAACAGACAGTTTCACAGTATTGAATGCCAACAACGATTCATTGCCGCTTGAGCAGAAATTCAATTTTCAGATTCCCATCAATGCGAGCGCTGAATACAAATTGCTTTCACTGAACCTGTTCACGGGTCTTACAGCCAATCCCTTTATTTCGGATATCCGATTCACCAATGTGGATTTTGGCGTAAATCAAAGTCTGGAGTTGCTGGAAATGATCACACTGCCGCCGGACCTCGAACCGGAGAGCCTTCCAAAGGATTCCCGTTTGATCACCCCCGGCAATGGCATCAGCTGTACCCGTTTTATTACGTACAACAATAATACGCTCAATGTATTGTTCCGGATCGAATTCAACCGAAGTGTGTTTGAAGCTGCGGAATATGCAACGTTGAAAGAATTCTATAAAAAAATGGTGAATGTGCTCAATGAGCAGATCATTCTCCGGAACAAAAAATAACCGCTATGAAAAAACATTTACTGCTTGCATTGTTATGCACTGCTTTTACCGGAGCCATTGCACAGTCGCCTTCCGACCTGCTGAAATACTCGGCACTCGGTATTCCGGATAGTTTAAAAAAAGATGCAGATGCGGTACTGCGCCTGCATGAAGAAGTAGTGGAGATCAGCTCCCCTTCTAAATTTTCCCGCTCGGTTCATAAGATAGTTACCCTGCTGAATAAAGATGCAGCCTCTTATCTGCATCAGATCTACGTGTTCGATAAATTCAGAAAAATCGATGAGCTCGAAGTAAAGCTCTACAGCGCCATGGGGCAGGAAATAAGAAAAGTGAAACGAAAAGATTTTGAAGAATCTTACTACGACGATCAGATGAGCCTGCACTCCGACGCAAAGAAACTCAGAGCTTATCTGCCCGTGGCTGAATATCCCTGCACACTCGAAATCAATTACACCATCAAAAACAGCGGTACACTTGTATTGCCTACCGCTACTTTTCAGATGCCTTCGCAGAGCACGGAGAAATTCAGCTTAACGGTAAAAGTGCCGGCAGGACTGGATATTCAGCACGTAACGCGCAACAGCGATATCAAGCCGGTGATCTCCGAAAAAGACGGCATCAAAACCTATCAGTGGAATGCCAATAATCTGAAAGCGCTGAGACACGAATCGGGCGGTTATGCCGGATGGGTGAGCAATGGCATGATCGAACTCTCACCGGTTAAGTTCGAGTTCGATGGATTCAAAGGCGAAATGAGCAGCTGGAAAACATACGGACAATTCTACTACCCTTTTTATGAAGATCCTGCTCCCTTCACGGCAGCGCGTACTGCGGAGATCAAAAAAATGGTGGCCAGCTGCACCACCGATAAAGAGAAAGCAACCGTACTCTACAATTACCTGAAGAGAACCATGCGTTATGTGGGCATTCAGCTGGGCATTGGCGGCATCAAGCCATTCCCCGTAAGTTATGTAGACGATAAGAAATATGGCGATTGCAAAGCCCTCACCCATTACATGCGTTATCTGCTGAAAGCGGTGGACATACCATCGTATCCCGCACTGATCAATGCCGATGCGGATGAACCACCGGTTGACCCCGGCTTTATCGCCGACGGATTCAATCACGTGATACTCTGTGTGCCTATGCAGAAGGATACCGTTTGGCTCGAATGCACCAGCAGCACCAACGAATTTGGAGAACTGGGCAGCAGCACAGAGAACAAAAACGCACTGCTGATAACAGAGAACGGAGGCAAACTGGTTTCCACACCGCGCAGCAGCAGCAAAAGCAACAAACTCATCACTCATTCAATAATTACTGTAGGCAAGGAAGGCGATGCAAAAATGGAAACATCCTTTGCCTGCACCGGTATTTTCGCCAATTACTTTCTGCAGGTGCGCGAACTGGATAAAGACGAAGTGAAACATTTTCTGGTGAAATGGCTCAACTACAAATCACCGGACAATTACACTTTTAAGCCGGATACCGACAGCGCCCATCTGCAACGTTATAACGCCGTGTTCGCATACGATCAGGTCTATGATTTCAAAGCGGGCAGCAAGTACTTCTACCGCCCCCGCATGAACGAGATCAACGATCATGAATTGAAATCAGATGCCAAACGCACCCGCGATTATCTCTTCTCTTATCCCTATGAAAGAACAGATACTACCGAGTACCTGCTTCCTGCAGGTCTCAATGCCGATGTGCTACCTCCATTGGTGGAGTACGATTCGCCCTACGGATATTACCGTAAAGAGGTAACCAAAGCAGACGGAAACCGTATCAAAGTAGTAACACAACTGAATATCAAGAACCATATCGTACCTGCAAAAGACTACAATGCACTGGCAGAATTCTTTCAGAAGGTGAACAAAACAGATATGGCAAAACTGGTAATTATCGGAGAGTAAAAAATGCCTGTCAGCCCCAGGTAAGAACCATAAAAACAAACCAACATGAAAATGCTGATCACGCTGGTGATGGCAGCCCTGCTGCCTGCACTGACGTATGCACAAAAAGACAAAGACCTGCCGGCATTCGGCAAAATCGACAAGGCTGATCTCCAGATGACCACCTGCGAATTCGATAAAGACGCAGAAGCGATGGTTCTGCTCGAATATGGCAATACCGAATTCCAGCGCGGCAACCGCCTCGTGTTTGCCATCAAGAATGAGCGCCGCGTAAGAATCAAGATCCTCAAAAAATCAGGGCTCGACCGTGCTACCGTAAAGATCCGGTTCTACTCAGACGACAATTATGAAAAACTGATGGATGTAGATGCAGTCACCTACAACCTCGATGCAGCGGGCAACATAGTGGAGAGCAAGGTGGACAAAAAATCGTTCTTCAAAGAGAAGGTAAATGCCAATGTATCTGCACTCAAGTTCGCATTCCCCGAAGTGAAAGTGGGCAGCATCATCGAATACAGATATACCATTGTTCGCGAAACGATCGAAAGCATCAACCCATGGATATTTCAGGATCGCATTCCTACACGCGTAAGCGCTTTCAGGCTCGCCATTCCGGAATATTTCAACTTCACCACCAATTCGCAGATGAGCTTTCCGGCTGAAACGAAGAAAGATGAGTTTCGCCAGAGCATTGCCATCAGCGGAGACATCATCAACTATACAGCCAAGGAATATTTCTACAAGATGAAGAATGTTCCGGCCCTGAAAGATGAGCCCTACATGAGCGCTGCAAGGGATTACCTGCAAAGAGTGGAGTTTCAGCTGAACTCCGTTCAGTTTCCTCAGCAGCCGGTTCAGAATGTGAAGAACACCTGGCCGGGGCTCACAAAATCGCTCTGGGAAAGCTCCTTATTCGGGCAGCAGATCAAACGCAACCTGCTGAAGAATGATGCGATGAATACCATTCTCGCCAAAGCCACAACACCCGAAGAAAAGATGAATGCCATTTTCTACCATGTGCAACACAGCATGACATGGGATGGGATTGAAGACTTCTATTGCACCAACGTAAAAGAATGTTACAATAAAAAAACAGGCAGCTCTGGCGATATCAACCTCATTCTGCTGAACCTGCTCAACGATGCAGGCATCCCCGCAAAGCCACTGCTGGTAAGCACCCGCGACCATGGACTGGTAAACGCTACCTACCCTTTTCTTTCGCAGTTCAACAACGTGATGGTACTGGTTAATTTCGACAACGATGCTTTTGTACTCGACGCAAGCTCGAAACTGAATTCGCCGCGCCTTATTCCCGAATCAGTGCTGGGCACAGAAGCTTATCTCGCCGATAAAGAGAATGCACAGTTCGTAACGCTCTGGAATAATAAGAACACTTACCGTCAGTTCATTACACTCAATGGCGCCGTAGATGCAGAAGGCCAGCTGAAAGGCGAAGCCCATGTGAGCAGCTACGATTATGGCAGACAACATCGCGCCAGCTATGTGAAAGAAGGAAAAGAAAAATATGCTGACCGGTACCTGCAGCAATCCTCCAACATGAAGATCACCGATCTTGAAATTGAGAATGCTGATGACGATACGCTTCCGCTCAATCAGCATTTCAAATTTGCTGCACCAGTGAACAGCTCCGGCGAGTATATGTTCCTTACTGCGAATATGTTTGCAGGTTTAGGCAGCAATCCTTTCACGGCAGACACCCGTCAGTCGATGGTAGATTTCGGCTACAACCAACACTATGTGCTTACAGGAAATATCACAATCCCCGAAGGGTATGAGTTTGAGCAGCCGCCGAAGAACATGGCGATGATAATGCCCGATACCAGCATCATCTTCCGCCGTATCGTGGAAGTGAAACCCGGCGCAGTGGCATACAGAATTACGCTTGAGTTCAGGCGTCCGTTCTACAATCCGGACGAATATCCCGACTTCAAGGAATTCTACAAACTGCTGTTCGACAAGCTGAGCGAACAGTTCGTATTCAAAAAGAAAGCCTGATCATAATCAGCTCCGGGCAACGGCATCCTGGCCGTACACCTGGTGTTTGTATTTCAACGATGGAGATGGAATGAGCTTGCCTAAGCCAAGCTCTTTCCATTTTTTATCTACAGCAATGATGGTAGCATCATCTGCAACAATAATGTTCGGCCAGTCGCGGTAAAAATCGTCGAGCGCGGCTGTTTTCAACGTACCGTCGAGTCCCATGCAGGCCCAGATCTTTCCGGGTTCCTGAGTGGATGGTTGTTCGCTCAGCACATGATCGCGTTTGGGATCGAGGTTATTGCAGAAGCGCCAGAGTGCAACGGGCAGATCATTGGCATCTACGGTATGTTCTACGTAGAGGATCATTTTTACACCTTCGATTGCTGCATCGCTGCAGAGCTGCTGGTGCAATTCTTTTATATGCCCTTTTCGGTTCTTTTCTACGCTAATGATGAGGCAGGGAATATCAATTGCAGTAAGGCTGCCGTTAACAGAACTTATTTCGGGGTATTTATTTTTCCATTCCATAACGTTTATCATCAATCGCTTATTGGATGATAAATATCTGTGGTCTGTTTCTTCGTCGTATTTGTTGGTACCGTCGATGCACATCTTTCCACCGAAGCCGAGTTTGCTGCAACTGTGGTCGAGCACATCCATCGGGCCCTGCGTGAAACTCAGGTCTGTAGCGGGGTTCAGGTTTCTGAACACATCCTGTGCCAGTTGTTTGTAATCGGTGATGGGGAATTGTCCACCTGCGGTGAGCACGAGAATTTTATTGAACATCATCTGTCCGGCACCCCACATGGCATTCATCACTTTCTGTCCCTGTCCCGGATAATCTTTCTGAATTTTAGTGATCACCAGATTATGGAATACGCCTTCAACTGGCATGTCCATATCCATTATCTCAGGCACCATGGTCATTTTGATGGGTGCAAGAAAAATGCGTTCTGTTGCTTTTCCGAGCCATGCATCTTCCTGCGGAGGAATGCCTACGATGGTGGCAGGATAAACCGGATTCTTTTTATGCGTGATGGCCGTGATATGAAAACGCGGATACCAGTCGGGCAGTGAATAGTAGCCCGTATGGTCTCCGAATGGACCTTCCCAGATGAGTTCATCATTGGGATCTACATATCCTTCGATCACAAAATCTGCATCGGCAGGCACTTCGATATCGGGTTGGGTGATGCATTTCACCAGTTCTACTTTCTTCTTGCGAAGGAAACCGGCGAGCATGTATTCGTCTACATTATCGGGCAATGGCGCCGTGGCGGAATAAGCGTATGCGGGATCGCCGCCGAGCGCTACCGCTACGGGCATTCTTTTATTGAGTTTTTTGTATTCGCTGAAATGGCGGGCGCTCACTTTGTGGCGATGCCAGTGCATGCCTGTGAGCGTTGGGCCGAATACCTGCATGCGGTACATGCCCACATTGCGGATATTGGTATTGGGATCTTTCGTGTGGATCACGGGCAGCGTAACAAACGGACCACCGTCGTTAGGCCAGCAGGTGATCACGGGAAGTTTGGTGATATCGGGATTGGCCATCACCACTTCCTGACAGGCGCCTCTGCCCTTTTTTACTTTGGGCATCCAGGAGGCGAACTCGCTGAGTTTGGGAAGCAGCCGCAGTTTATCGAGCAGGCCTTCTTTTGGGCCGGTGAGCAGTTTGAACAGGTTTTCGATATCGGCGGCGATATCGTCGAGCTTTTCCACGCCAAGCGCCAGGCACATGCGGCGTTCGCTGCCGTAGGCATTCATCAGAACCGGAAAATCGTAGCCGGTATTCTCGAAGAGCAGGGCCTTGCCGCCGCCGGGTTCCTTGCTGATACGGTCGGTGATCTCGGCTATTTCGAGCTTGGGATCTACATAGGTTTTGATGCGGATCAGTTCTCCTGCCCTCTCCAGTACGTCTATGAATTGCTGCTGATTGCTGAATGCCATTTTTTGCGGATTATGGCCCGCAAGTTACTACAACTCCTCGATCCTGATGAGGCCGTTTTTCAGGGCGAATTTGATAACGCCTACCAGGTTGCGGGCGCCTATCCGTTTATTGATATTGCTGCGATACTGCTCCACTGTTCTTTCGGAGAGATAAACCTGATCGCTGATCTCCTTGGCGGTCTTCTGGTAGCAGGTAAGCCGGATGATCTCCACCTCTTTGTGGGTGAACTCCATATTGGCGATGAGCAGGCGGGTATTATCGTCCTGAAACGATATGCGGTTGATGATATGATTGCGGGCTTCCTTGCAGAAATAATCGCGGCCGCTCATAATCAGCTCTATGGCCCGGAGGAATTCAGCATCGTCTTCGCTTTTGAGCACATAGCCATTTACACCTACCGAAAACATCTTGTTGATGGCATTCTCATCGAAATTGAAACTGTAGCTGAGTATTCTGCTCTGCGGCAATTTGTATTTGATCTCTTTCACTACCATATTGCCTTCGATATCGGGCAGCCTGAAATCTACGATCACCAGTTGAGGCTGATGCTTCAACGCCAGCTCCACACCGGTTTCGCCGGTATAGGCTTCATAGAATTGCTCGAAGAGATTTTCGATGGTTACACGGATGCCGTTGATGATCATTTTGTGATCATCAATTACCAATACTGACTGATAAGGTTCTCTGTTCATGAGAAAGGAATATTTATTTCAATTGTATAGCCTTCGGGATAATGGTTGCGGAGTTCGAGCTCACCTCTGAGCTTCTCTACTCTTTCGCGGATATTGGCCAAACCAATGCCTTTCTTTTCCTCGAAAGATGGTTCAAAGCCCAATCCGTTATCGGTATACACGATCATTATTTTTTTAGGTTCCACTTTCAGCATCGAATCGATGCTGTTCCATTCCGCGTGTTTGATGGTATTGTTCACCAGTTCGGAAAAAATATTCCGCAGGTGCTGATACTGGAAATAATTGAGCGGCTTTTCTTTTTTGTTGTAATAGAACTGGTAGGTGATGCCGGTGAGGGCCTGCGTTTTATCGAGCAGGGTTTTGATCTCTTCATAAAGCTGATCGGTGGTAGCTTCTTTGGTGGATTTGAGATCGTGCGACAATCCACGCACGGTCTCTATCACGTGATTGATACTCGTCTCCACTTCCGGCATGTAAGGAGAATCTACGGTGCCGATCTCTTTTTCTTTGCGTGCCAGCAATTTGATGTAGAGTAAAAGCGGGCCAATCTCATCGTGTATGTTGCGGGCCATGCGCAGCTTATCCTGCAAAAAGCGGTTGAGCTGGCGTTGTCTCAGCCAGAACCAGCTGCCGACGCCAAGCAGCAACAGTATGCCGAAAGCAAAGAGCAGCCAGGTTAATCTTTTTTCGGCTTTGGCTTTTTCGAGTTGCGTTTGATTCAGCAGCAGCTGATTGAATTCGGATTCCGATTGTGCATAGAGGTTATTGTCCCTGTCCTGCTGCAGATTGGTAAGAATGGAGTCTTTCAGCCTCAGCGCCAGATGATCGTGTTCATAGGCCTGTTGCCAGTTTCCCTGCCTGGCCTGCAACGTAGCCATTTGTTCGTGATAGAACTGGTACTTGCGGTCTTTGATCATCGGCAATTCGAGATCCCGCAACAGTGTCAGGTATTTGAAAGCGCTGTCTGTTATGCCGGCTTTCATGAAATAATTGCTGCCGGTGGTATACTGATCGTAGAGAAAGAAAGGTTTCATCGATTCGTTCATGCCTTTGTGATTGATCTCCCAGATGGCTTCAGAAAGTTTTGCCCCCGCTTCTCTGGGATCATTGGCATCGTAAATGGCTTTGAATTTGGCGCCTTCCGCAAAAGTTACGTTGATCTTGGCGAGGAAAGGCTCGTATTTAGGAGGATCTTTTTGTACGGCGGTCTTTATCTTATTGAGCAACGCTTCTGTCTGATAGGCATCTTCTTTTTTCCCTTTCTCATAAAAATTCCTGATCATGGTGATCAGAATGCCGCTGACATTTTCCATCATTATGCCACTGGATCTTCCGGCAGTAACTGAATCTATTTCCGCTTTGAGCTGAGGAAGCAGCTTCTGGTATCGTTCGAGGCATTTGGTAAAGTTCTCGTTATCGGCCAGAATGGTAATGATGGCGCGGTCTGCAGCCAATTCTCTCGGTCTGTTTTTCTGCGCTCTGGCTTCTTCACCCATCTTCTCGAAAAAGAAGATGCTCTGCCCGGTACTGCCATTGTTAACGGCATGAATGCCCCGATACTGGAAGTAGATGATCTTATGTTCGCGCAATGCGGCATTGTTGGATGTGATGATCCGGTAATTCTCCAGAAACTGCGGAAAGTCTGTACGGTCGAAACAATAGAAAATGATGGAGTCGATGGCTTTGATGTACTGCGAGTCGGGAATGCTGCGGGCTTCGTACCGTTGCTGCAACTGCTGAATAAAAATTTGCAGACTGTCGTTATTTCGGGCTGCTGCCGGAGAACTGAAAATTAGCAATGCACACGCAATCAGAGATACAGGGATCCATGATCTCATAGGTTCCTAATTGGTAAGTATGGAAAAAAGGTTTATGCCTTTTACCAGAGCCTTGAACTGCTAAAAATGTAACCTGATGCCTACAGCAATATAGTGAATTTGACCGACACCTGAAGATGTTCATTCAATTAGTTGAACTTTTACATTTCTCCGGAATAAACTACGCCATCTTCAATGAATTGATACAAGTGCTGACATATTATTTTGCTGACTACCAAAGTAATAGTAATTTCAATATTGAAACTGTTTTCATACAGTGGCCTCGCTGCATCGCACAAAGTAAACCTTCTCCTTCATCATTTCAGGTAGATATTCCCTTATCAGGTCAAATAATTTTTCCGCCCGGAATACCTGGGCTTCCGTAATATTTTGTTGATCGTACTTTTTTGATCCGTACCCTTTTTTACAGCATCCGGGATCACTAACCATTTAATGTCTATTTACCATGATCAGAATCTTGATAGCAGATGATCATGACCTTTACCGTGACGTATTGAGAGATTTTCTCGATCGGAACGGATTCAGAGTGATCCAGACTTTCAGGCTGGATGCCGGGCTGGAGCAGATGGTGGACCTCACCGATCTGCCGGATATCGCCATCATCGCCTTCAAATCGAGCCGGGTGGATAACCTGGCGGGGCTGCGCTGGCTGCGCGAAAATTGCCCTGCAGTAAAAATACTTCTAACTACGTTATTTGATGATCGTGTACCTGCAGACGACCTGAAACAATTGGGTATCGAGGGCATGATAATCAAATCGCATGCAGATACACGTGAGATCATCACAGCGCTGCATGCGATTCAGGAAGGGAAATTATATTACTGATTCTTATTGTCGAACGGGTGGGCATCCGAGCCTGCTTCTTCTTCCGTTCCAACCGGAGTAGCTGCTACCGCCACCGTTTCCACTACCCAGTCTGATGGAGAGGGTAAGGCCGGTGAAATAGTACCAGTCTTTCTGTTTGGATCCTCCGCGCACTGTGCCCGCATCAGGGTAAACAGGGTTACCCTCTTTCAGTTCATCTCCACGATAGGCCAGTTCAACTGCCTTGGTACCCATGGGGCCCTTTGCAGCTGCCAGCTGAAACTGATCTACATACGTTGTGCTTACATCATCGATGTAGTCGGTGAATGTTTTTCTCAGGCCCACTTCAAAGCCGAGTCCCACTTTTTCGGATACCTGAAATTTAACACCAACGCCGAAAGGAATGGCAAATTGGGTAAGGCTGTATTCGTCTCTTCCTGCAATGATACCCTGCCCTTCTGTACTGAGCGGCTTCAGGTAATATTTATTGCCATTCAGATCGTGGGTGTACGGATTGAAATGGAAGAGTGCTGCACCACCAAATACATAAGGAGAGATCCTCTTCTCAGAGAGATCGAATAATGTGTATTGCATCAATAGGTGCGTTTCAAAAAGGCTTGTCTGGAAATTGAGGTTACGCAATCTGCGGAGGCCGCTGTTCTGCTTGTCGTCTGCTTCGAGCTTTCCGTAAACGAAGCCGAGGCGAACGGCAAGGTTCGGCGTAAAATCATATTGAAGACCCGCTCCGATGGCCAGATTCGACTGATCGAGCGTAAAACGTTTGTCCTGCAGATCCCCCTGATAACTGGAGAACCCACCAAAAAGATTGAGGCTGAATTTAGACTGAGAGTATCCTGCCGCCGGTAAAAGGAGGCACCATACCAATAGCTTGCGCATACAGGGATTGTTTTTGGTTTCAGTAAAGTAAGGCAGTTTTTCAGCCAGGGCTTGGATTGGTACGGTCAGAGGAGATTGGGGGTATGGCCGTTAATAGTCTGGCCATTGGTCGCAATATTCGCGCCAAAATGCGGTAAGCTGCATAAGCGGAGGCAAGATACAAATCAGTATTGAATGTTCATAATCCTGCGTTACAGCAAATGGCAACAGGTAATAAACACTTACGTAGAACTATTGAAAAAAGTTGGGGAAATGAAGAAGGATGAGGGAGCATGAAAAAGTAGAGCCTTAACCAGTATTTTCCGATGGATATCAGGATCTTTTTTGACGATGCATAAATCTACAAAAAAACCGTGAAAACACCGAAAGAAAATCCGGTAAATCCACTGATTACGTTTAAGCCTATACGAATATCTACGGGTTATCACTTAGGTGTTAAAACGAAGGTTTCTCGCTGAAACTCAATGGTATTTTTAACGAAAGTCTTACTCCCGATTTCATAACTGCATTGATGATACTGCCAGTAAATTTGAATTGAACAGCGGCTGAAAAGCGACCTTGCCGAAAGCACTGTGAACGTTCTTTTCAACATTAGTCATTTATGTCGATCACACTATAAGGCCACTTGAGAAGTAGCTGTATTAACCGGGTTGCCGGTGGTGCGTAAACTATGTGATACCGGATGATTTTTTGATTATGTTCAGGATGCAGAGGGTCAACATAATCAAATGTCTTTCGGCTGATCGTAGCCATACTTTGGAAAGCCCTGTCGCTCCGGCAATCCATACATGGGTAATATTCTTACCCTGCACTACCGGCACCCGCGTTATACGCATTCCGTTCCCGCCCCTGTCTCCGCACCGGCTTTACTACCTGCGTAACACCACACATTTTATTCAACTTTTAGCCCCTTCCTGGTTTTAATCCGTGTACCGGATCTGTCAGCAATGGCCTTCCGGATACACGGTATTTGTACTGCTATTCTCCAACCATTAAACCTATGGGTATGAAAAAGCAATCTGTTTTCTCCGGCCTCCTGGCCCTTCTCCTCTCCCTCTCTCTCATTGCCTTTAAAGTGCTGGATAAAAAAGAAAAACCAGTTGCTGCCTCAACGCAGCACGACGTAGCGGAATACTACTGGTATTATGTGGCTTCCGACGGATATGTATATTCTTATTCACTGGCCTTCGCCAGCCGCCGTACCAGGTCGTATGCCAAGGAATACGGCGCCTGCGGAAACGGCGAATCGGTGGAATGCATGCGGGGATTTGTGTATCCGCTTACCAGCTTCCCCGATAACTCGTATGGCGATGAAGTGATCTACAAGGCTTACCCGTAATAATCTGCACCTCAATAATAGCCCGCATTCTGCGTAAGGTTGCTATTGATCCTGATCTGGCTCGCCGGAATGGGAAACAGCGCATCGGTGGATTGCCAGCTGCTGCCTTTTTCTTCGCGCATCACTTTATCTATTTCACCGGTTCGTTTGAGATCGAACCAGCGGCTGCCATTCTCCCCCATCAGTTCGAGCCTGCGTTCGTTGATAACGGCACGGATCAGCTGCTGTTTGTTACCCGACAGAGCAGGCAATCCCGCGCGGAGGCGCACCCTGTTGAGGTCTTGCCAGGCTTCTTCACTCCTGTCCATTCTTGCCCTCGCTTCGGCACGTATCAGCAGCACTTCTCCCAACCGGATCAGCACATTGCCTTCCCTGCGCGGAAAACCTTCGCGCTGCGTGTATTTGAAAGGATAATACAGTGGCTGACCGGATGCGCTTTGTCCCAGCCAGTCTGTTTTTCGGCGGTCTCCGGTTTCGAATGCATTGTTCAATGATCTGGTTACAACAAAGTGAGGCTGCTCTGCCGGAGTGGACGGCACAAACACGCCTGCTGCTGCCGTAGCAAAAGGATCTTCCGGCCTTGCCGTAAACTGCCAGATGGCTTCGCGGCTGCCGGTACTGAAAACAGTGCGGAGATTTTCTTCGAGCCTGAAGCGATCATCATTGATCACGGTACCGGCATAATAATCGGCCTGCTCCCATCGCTGATTGAACAATGCCTGCCTTGCAAGCAGACTTCTTGCCACGGCTTTGTTCACCCGAAGTTTTCCATCACCCCGGTAATTGTCGGGCAGCAGACCGAGCGCTTCCTCGAGATCGCTGAGCACCTGTGCTATCACCTGCTCTTTGGGACTGCGGGGCAGTTTATTGTTGCGTTCCACATCGGTGTCTGTAATCAACGGTACATCGCCGAAAAGAAGGCAGAGATAGAAATAATGCCAGGCACGGATCACCAGTGCTTCTCCGCGCAGGGGCGCTTTCTCGCTTTCCGGCAAGGGAGAGCCGAGCAGTCCTTCGAGCACATTGTTGGCATGACCGATGATGCGGTAACTGGCGGACCAGAGATTGGCGCCAAGTCCGATATCGTCATCCGGACTGATATCGTTTGCGGCGAAGCCCCTGAGGTCTTTGTCCGAAGTATTGTTAACGGTGAATTCATCTGCTACGAGGGCCGGATATACGGAGAGCCCGGCATTGGAAATAAACAGCGGACTGCTGGTGATGGCGCCATACATGCCAATCACTGCACCGGTTGCCTGCGGCAGACTGGTGAATACTTTTCTGGTAGGAAGTTTATCGTCTGGCGGAGGCACGGCCACCAGTTTTTTGCAGGATGTTATGCCGGCCGGGAGACATCCCGCGAGCATTACTGTTGCTGCCATCGATCTGAGCCTTAACCTGTAGAACATAAAACAGTTTGAATTTATAACCGGAGTTCGATGCCTGCCGTCAGTTGCCTGAGCGGCGGCAGGCTGAAGAGGCCCTGTGTTTCCGGGTCGTGGCCCTTAAACCCCGTAATAGTGAATAGGTTTGCTGCATTGAGATAGATCCTCGCCGACTGAATGCCGGCCATTTTGAATTGTTTCATATTCCAGTCGTAACTCAGCATAACAGCTTTGCAACGCAGATAGCTGGCATCGCTGTATGCCGCATCGGACATGGATTTCCAGCGTTTGGCATCCGGAATGGCGCCAGCGCCGGCAGTAGTGAATTTCATATTGCCACTGAGATCGCCCGCTTCGCGCCAGCGGTCCCATTCTTCCAATGGTTGGTTATTGGCGCGGCCTGCTACCAGATTGCCGGTGTACCAGAGATAGTTTCTGCCGGTCTGCGTTCTGAAATAGAGATCGAGCATCAGGCTGAAGCCTTTGTAATGGAGACCCGTTCTGCATCCGCCGTAGAAACGAGGATCGAGGTCTCCACGAAAACGGAGATCTCCGGCAGATGGGAACTGTCCGTTTTTGTCTTCATCGGCAAAACGGCCATTACCATTGTCCGGATCAACGCCCAGCCATTTGTAGGCGCTGTATGCCTGCACCGAACGGCCCACCTCGAACAAGCCAGGATATTCGGCAGCTACCTCTGCAGGCAGTTTCAGTAAGCGGTTATCCGGAAGAGTTATATTGAAGGAGATTTCCCAGTTCAGCTTTTTGTTTCTGTCCCCGCGATAACTCGTGGTGAGCTCGATGCCCCGGTTTTCCAGTTCTACATCCACATTCGACACCATACTTCTGTAACCTGTCTGGTCGCTGAGGCGGGTGCGCATCAGCAGATTGGTACTGCGATTGCGGTAGGCGCTGGCGATCACCTGCAGGCGTTCGTTCAGCAAACCTATCTCCAGCGTTGCTTCCAGTTCTTTGTTCAGCTCCCATCCGAATGCAGGATTGTAGGGTGTTTGAGGCTGATAGATGATCATACCTTCCATGGTACCGTCTTCCACCCAGGAGCCGTCGAACCTTCGATCGCCGATCACATCATTGCCGCTTCTGCCGGCAGTAAAAGAGAGCTTGAGGAAATTAACGAAGCTTACCCATTTTCTGAAGAAGTTCTCCTGTGAAACAATCCAGCCGGCAGCTGCTGAAGGGAAGAGCGCCAGTTGTTTTTTTGGACCGACCCTGCTGCTGGCATCTGCTCTGCCCGTGAATTGCAGCAGATATTTCTTCTTGAAAGAGAACATACCCGATGAAAACACAGATCCGTATTTGTAGCGGCTGTTCACGGGAGCCTGTTTATCCAGTCTGCCTGCGCTGTCGGGATTATTCAGGTGTTCGTCGCTGTTATACTCATATCCGTATCGCGTGCAGGTGCCGGTGTTCCGCTGTTGCCAGCTGGTACCGGCCATCAGCCTGGCTTCGAAGCCGGTTGTAATAATTTCATAGCTGGCATAGGTTTGAAGGAAAAGTCCTTTCATTACGGTTCTGGCAAATGCAGCCTCTCCCATCGGTTGGGTGGATGGCGCATTGGATGCTGCGGGATTGGTGGAGTGCTCGCGTATCACCAGTTTCGAGAGGCTGATGGTGCTGTGCAACTCAAGGTGCGGCAGCAGTTTCACATTTACCCGCAGATTGGAAGAACCGTAGCTGTTCGCAAAATCGTAGCGTTTCATGGCCATGGCATCGGGGTTCGGAAGCCTGTTGAAACCGGTGAAGAATAAGCGCCCGCTGCTGTCGTACAGCGGATAATTCGGTGGCATGATGATATAACGGGTAAGATCGTACTGAGTAGTGTTCAGCGATTGACCCGACAGATAATTATTGAACAGCCATTCGATCTTGCCCGATGCAGAAACACGACTAAGGTTGACGCGCAGATTGAATTGCCGGCTGCCGAGGCCGAGGCCGGATACAGCGCCCTCTTTCTTCATTCCGGCGCCGAGATAGTATCGTATGCCATGCAGTGCTCCTGCATAATTCAGTTGCAGATTTATCAGGCCGCTGTTATGGCCGGTGTATCGTTTACCGAAGTCGGTATAGCTGTTGCCCCAGGAGTTCAGATCTGGAGCATTCTTATCGGTGATGCTAATGCCATCGTTGCTGAATGCTTCGGTCCGCGAATTGCGGTACTGCTGCAAACTGAACATCGGCATCAGATGGACCACCTGTCTTATTCCGCTGAGGATGCTGAGAGAAAATACCGGTTTATCGGATCGCGCTCTTTTGGTGAAATATTCGATAACGCCGTTGCCGCCGCGGGAGCCGTAGAGGGCGGTTGCAGCCGGACCTTTCAGCACCGTTACACTGTCTATATCCATTGGGTTGATGCAGTTGAGTGCGGCCATGCCCTTGCTGTTATCGCCTCCTCCTGCGGGTGAGAAGAGCAGGTTCAGCGGAGCAATGCCGGGATCGAAGGGCGCACCATCGATCACCAGCAGCGGGTCGCTGGACGATACCAGCCTGTCCATGGTTTTGCCACCCCGGATATCAACATTGGGAGAAGCTTCCGGCATGCCGGAGTTCAATTGAAGACTGAGGCCCGCCACTCGTCCGTTCAGTCCCTGCAGAATATTCTGATCACCGGGCGCAAACACTTCCGAGCCGGCAAAGACTGGTTCGTATAAGACCGATTCGCTTCTTGCGTGCCTGCCCAGACTCAGCACTACCACGGCATCCAGCGGTTTGTAAATTGGTTTCAATGCAATGGTATCGGGCAGCATGCTAACGGGAACACGCATGGGCAGATGGTTCTGAGCGCTGATCAGCAGCATTTCGTCGGCAGCAACGCCCTGCAGTTCAAAATTCCCATAACCATCGGCAGTTAATACCCATGCGGCTTTGATCAGTTCGATGCTGGCGCCGGGCAGCGGTTCTTTTTGTGCTCCGGTAACAGTACAACGAATGCTTCGGTGCACAACAGAAATGGCAGGTGACTGTTGATTCAGGCGGATAACGATGCTGTTGCCGATGAACGCATAAGTAACGGGCAGGCCGCGTAATGCTTTCTGAACAGCTTCTTCGAGCCCCACACCGATGAGGCTGATGCGTGGAATGAGGATGGCGCCCACATTGCGGCCATCGCAGATAAAATCGATGTTGGCCTGCCTGGCGATGGCATTGAAGATTGTGTCTAAACGTTGATTCTTGTAATGGAGGGTGATTTTCGACTGTGCATAGCCGGTGGCGGAGAGGAGCCCTAGAATAGCCATCAATAGTGGTTTCAGAGGCTTTTGCAGAAATGAGATAGTAAAGTGCTGTATCATCTGCCTAATAGTTTAAGCACCGCCCTTTCGGGCGGTGACTACATAGGCAGGTTAATGGTTAGTGGTGCAATGTGCAAAATGCGTTCGCGGACAGATCCGAATTATTTTCCTGGGGTAACAAACACCGTATTGTATTGCTGCAGGTCGAACTTCACATTGGTGGATGCTCCGATTCTTTCGAGTATGGTCTCCAGAGGAGTGTTGCGGCTGAACCTTCCGGAGAAAGTAATGGTTGGTTTTCCTTCGGGATATACAAATTTCACGTCGTACCAACGCTGCAGTTCTCTGGTGAGTGTTTCGCAATCCACGTCGGAGAAGATGTATACGCCATTCTTCCAGCTGATGGCATCGCCGGTATTCACTTTCTCTACGCGGATGCCTCCGGTGGCGGCGCCTTCATCGTTATTACTTACCTGTGCCTGTTGACCGGGCTGAAGAATTACATCGAGCCTTGCATTGGCAGTGGGTTTGCCTGCTTCATCGGGCAATTGTTTCCAAACACGGAGGCTGCCTTCGATGAGTGTGGCGCGGGCCAGTTTTTCTTTCGGGTATACGTTTACGTTGAACTCTGTTCCCAGCACTTCCATATTCATTCGGCTGGTTTTTACAATGAAGGGAATATTCTTTCCGCCAACAGTAAGTTTCTTCACTTTAAAACCGGTTTCACCTGTTACGGTAACTACCCGTGCATTGTTGCCGAAATTTGCCGGGAAACTGAGACTGGATACGGCATTGAGACTTACCCTGCTTCCATCGGGCAACTGTACGGTGTAGTTGCCTCCTCTGGGTGTGCTGATGGTGCTGATCTGATTGCTGTCTGATTTATTTTCGCTGCCCGATCTGGTGAACTGTATCAGTGATGCATGTTTTTCCAGCCGCAGGCCGCTCTTTGTGAGCACCGATCCGTTCTGCATGGTATCGAGATTCACAAAAGAACCATCACCGAACCGCACATTTCCTTTAGCATAATCACCTTGCAGAGAATCGGCATGGCTGATTGCTTCGGTTGTTTCAACCAGGAGCACATCGGCAGGTTCGGATGATCCGCTCCGGATGAAACGGAAAACCAGCAATGCGGCAGCAGTGATGATGATCGCGGCAACAGCAAGTCTTTTCCATGGAATGAGCCTGGCAGGACTATTTCCGGAGGGTAATTCGGATACTTCTTCTGTTTGTACGATATCCAGATCGGCCCAGATACGGTCTCTGATCTCCTGTTTGATGGCGGACAACTCTCTGAGATGCATCACCAAAAAATCAGGGTCTGTAAGCCTGTTGAAGGTCTGTTTGTTGGCAGCTGAGCGATTTGCCCAGTCGATCAGTTCATCCTGTTCCTCTTCTTCCAGTTCCTGCCTCCAGTACTTCAATATCAGCCCTGCAATCTTTTTGACTGTATCTGGCATAAGGTTATTAGAATTGATGGCACGTATATATAAACAGGCATCAGGTGCATTTGTCCTATAGATTTCAGGAGAAATGTTGCAAATTATTTTATGATTATTTCCGCGGGAAGGGCATGGTTAAATTAATAAGAGCAGCGTAACGGTGTATTTTCTAAGCCATCACAACTAATGTGGCCCAGCATTTCAGCCAGTTTCTGAGTGGGATGGTCATGCGGAGATGCTGCCTCGCCTTATGTTTCTGATTGCGCACAGTTTTTTCCTGAATATTCAGCTGGGCTGCAATTTCAGGATTGCTTTTTCCGTGAAGAAAAGCCAGCATGAAGATAGTTCTGCACTGATTGGGGAGTTTTTCTATTTCTTCGAGAACGGCACGAATGGTTTCCTGCACTACTTCTTCGTTGTAGGACGCAGTTGTTTGCGGATCTTCTTCTTCGTATTGATTGCCTTCGTGTATTTCGAGTTCATCGATCAGTTTGCCCATTCTGATATTGCGGCTAACGAAATCGAAGCTGCCGTTTCTGGCGGTGGTGAGCAGATAGGCGTAAATATTTTGCAGCTGATCGAAGGTCTTACGCTTTTTGAACAGTTTTATGAAAGTGTCTGCAGTAATATCTTTTGCATCTTCCACAGTGAGGCCCAGTCGCAGTACGTAGTGGTAGATCTGCAGCCAGAATTTTTCGTAAACTCCATTGAAGCCACGATCTGTGCCATCGTTGTACAATTGCAGCAATTCATCGTCTGAATAAACCATGTAAGCATTAGAATTAGTGGTGATAGCTAAGCAGGATAAGGAATTGCCCGTCAATCACTGATCACAGCGACTAGTGTGAAGGATGAATTTTTGCAAATAGAATGGTATGGAGTACGGTCTACTAAAAATAATCAAAGTTTGTATAAAACCTCCACCGGCGACGGCAATTCGCGTAAAATAGTGTTATGCTTTGCGCATCGATTTAACTATCGAAAAACGGAAAAATAATTGAGAAGGAACTTATTTACTTTTTTGATCTGCCTTTCTTTGTTTCCGGAGCGTACAGGAATTTTTCGAGGGCATCGAGTTTGGTATTCCAGAATTGCTGGTAAGGTTTGAGCCAGTCGGCCACTTCTTTGAGTTTGTTGAGTTCGCCCTGACAATACCTTTCGCGGCCCTGCTGCTGAATGGTTACCAGTCCGCATTCAGTGAGTATGCGGATATGCTTGGAGATGGCGGGACGGCTCATATCGAAGTAGGCGGCCACTCCGTTGAGCGTGAGCTGCTGGCTGGCCAGCAGTTCGAGAATCTGCCGGCGTGTAGGGTCTGCAATGGCCTGAAATACATCGCGTCTCATGAACGGGGATTTGCAGCAAATTTACGTGTAACCGATCGGTTTCTGAAGAGGAAATCTGACGGGAGATGAAACAAATACTTCGGGCATTCGGATAGCACAGACAGACCACGGAAATACCACAGCTCCACCACGGACAGGCCACGGACAAGACCCGGAGGAACCACGGCTCTACCACGTACAGCCCGCGGAACAACCACGGAACAACCACGCCCCCACCTCGGACAGACTGCGGAAAAACCACGGGGTAACCACGGCCCCACCACGGACAGACCACGGAAGAACCACGGAGCAACCACGGGTGAACCACGGAAAAACCACGGAATGTCTTGTACAAAAAAAGGTCGTCTTTTTCAAGACGACCTCCATACTAAATATCATTCCGGCAGGATTAACCCTGTTGACCTTCTTTCTTCTTCTTCGCGGTTTTAGGCGCAATGATCATCAGCATACGCTTTCCTTCGAGCTTGGGCAGACCTTCAGGCTGACCAAATTCAGAAAGACGTTCTGCGAATTTCAGCAACACCAGCTCTCCTCTTTCCTTGAACATGATGGCGCGGCCTTTGAACTGCACATAGGCCTTTACTTTATTGCCTTCTTTCAGGAAGCTCTCTGCGTGACGTGCTTTGAAATCGAAATCATGATCGTCGGTTCCTGGTGTAAAACGGATCTCTTTAACCTCAGCCGTTTTACTGTTGGCCTTCATCTCCTTCTCTTTCTTCTTCTTCTCGTACAGGAATTTATTGTAATCGATGATCTTACACACCGGAGGATCCGCCTGCGGGGAAATCTCAACCAGATCAAGTTGCTGCTCCTGCGCCATACGCAGTGCATCCTGCGTGTTATAGACGCCAACTTCCACATTATCTCCTACTAACCGCACCTGCGGTACCCTGATCATGTGATTGGTACGATGTTCCTGTTGCTGTTCTTTTCTGAAACGCGGATTAAAGTTACCTCTCGGTGGTCTTGGTGGAAATGCCATTTACAATTTTTACGTTTACAATTTTTGATGTTAAAATGGAGTATTCTTTTTTTCACGGATCAGTTACTCCTGATCTGAACTCCGTGTTGCGATCTCATGCTTCAGCTGATTGATGATGGTGTCGATATCCATCGATCCCAGATCACCCTTACCCTGTCTGCGTACCGCTACCTTATTTTCATTCACTTCTTTCTCTCCTACCACAAACATATAAGGCACTTTCATCAGCTCTGTATCACGGATCTTCTTTCCGATCTTCTCGTTACGGTCGTCGACCTCTGCACGAATATCCGCATTTTTCAGGGATTGCAAAAGAGTATTTGCATAGTCCATGAACTTGTCGCTGATCGGCAGGATCTTCACCTGCAGCGGCGCCAGCCATGTGGGGAATTTACCCGCATAGTGCTCCAGCAGAAATCCGATGAAACGCTCGTGCGTTCCCAGCGGCGCGCGGTGGATGATCAGTGGCGTAGCCGGTGCATTGTCCGCCCCGGTATATTCGAGTTTGAATCTTCTTCCCTGTGCAAAGTCTACCTGATTGGTAGCGAGGGTGAACTCGCGGCCAATAGTGCTCCAGATCTGCACATCGATCTTAGGCCCGTAGAAGGCGCCTTCGCCGGGCACTTCTACATATGGGATATTCGATTCGATCAGCACTTTACGCACCATATCCTCGGTTTCGAGCCAGAGTTCGGGCTCGTTGATGTATTTCTGTCCCAGTTTTGCAGGGTCGTGCAGGCTGAGCCTCATCACATATTTCTCGATGCCGAAGATCTTGAAATACTTGATGTACATATCGTTCACGGCACGGAACTCGGCAGCGAACTGCTCGCGGCTGCAATAGATATGCGCATCGTTCATATGCAGGCAGCGCACGCGCATGAGACCAAAAAGCTCGCCACTCTGCTCGTAGCGGTAGCAGGTACCGTACTCTGCGAGACGAAGCGGCATGTCTTTATAGCTGCGGGGCTCCGCAGAAAAGATCTTATGGTGATGCGGGCAGTTCATGGCTTTGAGATAATACTTCGTACCATCCAGCTCCATTGGAGGGAACATGCCATCCTGATAATATGGAAGGTGACCGCTGGTGAGATACAGGTTCTCCTTGGCGATATGCGGTGTTACCACACGCTTGTAGCCTGCAGCCTGTTCGGTTTCCTTGGCCAGTTTTTCCAGCTCTTCGATAATGATGGTTCCGTTGGGCATCCAGAGAGGAAGACCTGGGCCGATATCATCATCCATGGTAAAGATGCCGAGCTCTTTGCCGAGTTTGCGGTGATCACGCTTTTTAGCTTCTTCCAGCATCGCCAGGTATTCGTCCAGCTCCTTCTGAGAAGGAAAGGTTACGCCATAGATGCGGGTAAGCATTTTATTGTTGGAATCGTTCTTCCAGTATGCACCTGCAATATTGGTGAGTTTGATCGCCTTGATGGGGCCCGTGCTGGGGATATGCGGTCCACGGCAGAGGTCGGTGAAGGCGCCCTGCGTGTAGAACGTGATCTCTCCATCGTTGAGGCCACCAATGAGGTCGAGCTTGTATTCGTCGCCTTTTTCAGTGAAATACGCGAGGGCTTCGGCTTTGGGAATAGACTTGCGAACGTAGCTGCTGTTCTGCTTTACCAGTTCGTTCATCTTTTTTTCGAGCTTAGCCAGATCTTCTTCAGTGATCTGACGGCCACCGAGGTCTATATCGTAATAGAACCCTTTATCGATAGCCGGACCAACCCAGAATTTGGCGCCGGGGAAAAGGCTTTCAACAGCTTCGGCCATCAGGTGCGCAGAGGAATGCCAGAAGGTTGATTTACCATCTGCATCATCCCACGTGAGCAGTTTGAGCGCCGAATCGTCTTCGATAGGTCGCGTAGCGTCCCAAACCTGACCGTTCACGCTGGCAGCCAGCACTTTTCTGGCCAGCCCTTCACTGATTGATTTCGCTATTTCCAGTGCAGTAATTCCTTTTTGATACTCCCGAACTGCTCCATCGGGGAATGTAATCCTGATCATAAGTTTTAACTCCGTGTATCTTTTTTATGAGGCCGATCCCCGCAAATGCTGTAACTTGGCGGCTTTAATTTTTTTTAATCCTACCCTGTATACAACCGGGGTCTGCAAATTTAACGAAGAATTCGCAGACGACCATTTACGATATTTGTCGTAAAACAAGGTTTTAACTAATTTGCTACACTGAGGGTTCACCATGAAGCGATTTTTATTCTTAGTATTGATCGGGATAGGTTTTTCGGCGTCTGCTCAAGACCTTACAGGCATCTGGAGAGGGAGTTTCAAATCTGAAAATGCCCGCTATCTCGAAGCGCTGGGCGAAGACAGCCGTTATAAGATCGAATTACAGGTAGATCAGACCAATAAAGCCTTTTCGGGAGTCACCTACTCCTACCTTACCACCGTATTCTATGGCAAGGCTACCTGCCGTGGAACCGTGAACCCCAATACCAAAAAGGTTTTTCTCGAAGAACTGAAGATTGTGGAAGTAAGAATGAGCGGGCAGTCATCGGCCTGCGTTATGACCTATTTTCTGCAATATTCCAAGATCGGTGACGAAGAATTCCTCGAAGGAAGCTACACCAGCGTCAATAACCGCGACTCTTCGAGCTGCGGCCGCGGAACCGTTTTCCTCCGTAAAGTGGTGACCTCCGATTTTTACAAAGAACCTTTTCTCGTAAAAAAAGAGGCTCAGAAAGCAGCCACTGCAACCAAACCGGCCCCTGCTCCGGCCAATCCGACTACCGGAACAGCGAAAACCACCACTCCTCTGGCAAAGAACCCTACTGCCAATCCGAAACCAGGCACAGGAAATAAAACTACCACTCCGGCCAAACCCGGAACACCCAATAAGACCAATACCGCCAAAACCAATACACCACAAAAACCGGTAACCCCGCCCCCTCCGGCTAAAACACCCGATCCCAAACCAGTGGTGGTTGATACCAAACCGGTTGAACCTCCGAAAAAGATCGAAGTAAAACCAGTGATCGTAACACCAAAAGTGCTGGCCACTCGCGACAATGAACTGGTGAAGACCATCACCACAGGCGCACGCAAAATAACCGTGAACATCTACGATAACGGCGCCATCGACAACGATACCATTTCTGTTTATCTCGATAAAAAACTGGTGCTTTCCAAAAAGCGGCTCACCGACCGCGCGCTCTCCATCGAATTCGAATTGAATGAAGATGATGCCGTGCACGAACTGGTAATGGTTGCCGAGAACCTCGGAGAGATCCCTCCCAACACTTCACTGATGGTAGTGAATGCAGGAGGCAAATACTACGAAGTGCGCATCACTTCCACCGAACAGAAGAACGCAGTGGTGGTATTCAAATTCGATAAAACGAAACCATAGCACCTCGCAACCCCAAAGCACACCGCTCACATAAATTTGACCATCTTATTGAAGAGGAAGTAGGAAATTTCTGTAAATGCTCTTCATGCGTTCCGGAATTGCCATACTCCTGCTGCTCTTAACCGTTACGGGCTCAGCCCAGAACCTTACCGGCATCTGGCGTGGCAAGAGAACACAGGGCGCACAGGGATGCTTTCCCGAATATGGCCTCGAACTGCATATCTATTTCAGTAACGAACAAACGATAATGGGCAATGCTTACACCTACGTAAGCAAAGAACAGTATGTGAAAACCCTGTTCACAGGGCGATACAATCCGCAAACAAAAAGACTGGTACTGATCGAAAACAGTGTGCTCAGTTACAATGTACCGGCATCCTGCATTCCCTGCATCAAAACATATCAGCTCAGTTTCTCGAAGCAAGGCAAGGAGCCTACGCTAGATGGTCAGTGGACCGGCCACGAAATGGGCAACAAAAATGCCTGCATCCCCGGCAACATTACGCTGCATATGGAACCGCAGCCCATCTTTCCGGTAACCATTCCGCAATCCGACAGCCTCGCACTGCTTCAACAGAAACTGCAACTGAAACAACGCGAAAAGGAAGTAGTGCAAACATTAAAGCTCGATACCTCGCTCATAAAAATCGATCTCTACGATAATGCAGAGATCGACGACGACACCGTAAGTGTTTTTCTCAATGGCGCATTGCTGCTCTATAAAAAAAGACTCACCGATAAAGCGCTTACGCTCTCCATCAATACCATGCCCAATACAGATTATGAACTGATGATGTACGCAGAAAATCTGGGACGCATTCCTCCGAACACTTCACTGATGATTGTAACGGTTGGAAAGAAAAGATATGAGATCAGAATATCTTCCAGCGAACAGAAGAGCGCCGTAGTACGTTTCAGGTACGATCTGTAAAACAAAAAAGCAGCTGCATCATTTGCAGCTGCGGTAACTCCTATGATATTGCTTAGAAAGGAATCTTTGCATTAACCGTTCGTTTCTCCCCATCACGATTGAACAGTAACAGGTTATTGATCTCCACTACATCATTCTTCACTCTGATGGTGCCTGCAGATTTGCCTGTCCCCGTAAATTCCAGCTTTCCCAGATTGCTGCCGATCCCTTTGAGGGATACCGTTACAACGCCCGGAATCGGGTCCGTCATTGGCAATATGGAGCCACCATCGTAGATCTTGAAATCAACGCCGGAAGCTGCATCCTTTCTGGTTAGGAATGTGATCTGTAATAGCTCGTAACCAGCTTCACCAGGCCTTCCGTCGTCGTGCTGACACAACACCGAGAAATTTGATTTTTCCTTATCACTGCCAAAATACTGCGTGCTAACTTCGCCTTTTACTTTTTTATCATCGAAGGAGAACTCTCCTATTTTGGTTTCTTCGTCGTTGACGGTTATGCCGGCTTCTTCTTTCAACACTTTCGCAGCTGTTTTATCTGCTTCATTATTGCAGGATAACAACACTGAAGTGAATGCCAGAAACAATATTGCTTTCTTCATAATTGTTCGATTTAAATAATTATTGACAGGGGTTTGTTTTTGTCCCGATCCGTTTCTTGTCTGCAGTAAAACCGGTTTTGCAAATGATGTCTACCACTTTGTTGTAAACATCGGTCTGACCTTTCACAGGAATCAGCGTAACCAATCCTGTTTCAATATTGATGGTGATGCTTTCAATCCCCTCTTCTTCTTCCAGCATATTACTGATCAGCCTTTTCCCTGCTTCGCAGTTGATATCTGTTTTGATGAGGTACTCACCATTGCTGTTGAGTTGTCCGGGTTGATCAGCCTCTTTTCCATTCTTATTTCCGGTCTTTTTCTTTTTCAGGATGCTGATCTTTTTCTTTCCACTCACCACACTGTCTGTTTTTTCAAGGCCCTGATCGATGCCATCCTGAATTTTCTGATCGATCTTCTGTTCTCCTTTTTGTTTGGCTAACTCTTTAGCCTGATTTAGTTTTTCTTTCCAGAATTGTGCCTGCAGATTATTCACCAACACAAGCGCGCACAGGAAGAGTATAACTTTCATACTGTTGTAATTTTAGTTTCGTAAATATGGAGCGGTTAAGGGAGGGGCTTTGCCGGAATCACGGTGCACACAGGCCGGTAAATGTTCAGATGCTGCCGCGGCAGATTCCATTGACGGATGTATTGAAATGTAGTCACTGCCCGCCCCTTATCATCGTAATAGGCATCAGTAAATAGCGGAGCATTCCGGGTAGTTTTTCCATAGTCAGATTTCCTGATCAGATAAATGATTTGCTGATGATGATTGCAGATCTCTATCATCCTTGCACCAGCTTTTCTGCATAGTTTCAACACAGTATCCGGAACATAGTACACAATGGAATCTTTCCGGATGTTTGCAGGTTCCATTGTTGGTTTACTGATAAATCCACCCTGCCTTTTGAACGTGGCTTTCAGCTCTCCTGCTGCATTGTAATAACGTATCTGAATATTGGTGGATGATGTTACCGTTTTATCAGAATACTGATGCAAGGCGTACCAGCGCTCACTTTTGTAGGTGCAAGCAGCCACCAGCAGATTGCTGTCTGCCTGCAGCAACGGATACAGGAATGCAGGCAGGGAGTCTTTCGCCGGTTGACCTGTTCCTGCATTCTTCGACTCACCTGCGCGTGCATGCTGTATGAAAAAACCACCTGAGATCAGAACCTGTATTATTAGCAGAAGTGTTATTCGTTTCATAGCGGCAAAAGATTTTACAATGAGATACCTTTTGCGGGATCTATCTTAAGCGATTTCTGCAATCCGTTCCAGTTGAGGATATCAACCCGAAAATCTGTGCAGATATCATCCACAAAAGGAATGGGAATACAGAGTCCCGCCTGGAAATAGATCTGACCAGATAAACCACCTACTGTCAGCACGGGATTGATCACCGCCACTTTATCGTTTGCATTTGCTTCCAGTGTGTAAGGCATTTCCATAGTGATCAGGTTGATGCCCGCTACAATTTTTGCATAGGCAATATCGAAGGCATCTATCCCACCCGATGCTGTAAGATTAACTTCGGCTCTCGGCGTAAATGTTGTTTTGATGTCGCAGGCGCTGCTGCTCTGATAATTTACAGTCATGCTTACTGTTCCGTCGACATTCACATTGATGGAACATGGAATTGGTCCGATAAAAAACCTGAAACCAGTCAAGTGTTGCGTAACTGTTTCCGAAAAGTAAGTCTTGTCTGTCTTGCTCAGATCGAATTCCTTGTTCAGTAAAGTAACGATGCCGTAGTCGGGATCTATCCGGCCTCCCGGTCTGCGGATACCAGGCATTCCATCTCCTTTGTAATAGTTCTCTTCGGAATTGAATTTGTATCCAAACAAAATGAATTCTTCAGAAAGCGGCTCACTGCTGTTTACAAGATGTTTGAAGTTGAAATACTTCAGTCCTACACGCATGTCTCCGCTCACTGCTGCTGATTTCTTCACTCCGTCGTACATTATTCCTGTGTAGTAATATTTGGAGTTGAACCCTCCGGAATTTGCAAAAAAGCCGAATGCATGTATACCCGGATCGAGCAGTTCGTAATTGAAACCATTATAAGTTCTGTTGCCTTCCGATGCAATATTGATGGGAAATGGCAGCTGATTATTGAATGCCAGTGAATTCGGTTGATACGTATTGAGCACGTTGCCTCCTGCATCGAAAAAGCGGATGGTGGCAAAATAGAATTGCTCTTTTTTTCCTGCTGCAGGCAACTGATAACCGCTCCCTGCAAGGTTTACACTATAAACCCTGAATGGCTGCCCCGCCTGATAAGCAGACATTTTCTCACAGTCCGCATATTCGATATTGTAGCCGCCATTGAGCGCTACTGTACTTTCCGGACTTTTGATATTCACCTGTACCGAAGTAATAACCGGTCCACCTTCAGATTGTGAAAGGTCCATTTTGCAGGAGGCAGCTTTGCTCCATAATGCAGCAGGAATGCCCATCATCAGCTTCGCATATGGTGTACCGTTCCTCCATTCGATTTGCGAGGTATTGGTGAATGTGCCTGATTTGAATTCAGCGGCGTTGGTGATCAGCGTACCGGTATAGGTATATGTGATATCTCCAATTGCGCGAACAGGAGGCATTCTTCTTCCACGCAAAAATGGCTTTGGAATAGTGTTCGGTATCCCCGGTGTATTGGCGCCGGTTTTTCCAAACCCGCCCACAGCAATGGACTTGTTCAGCCGGTTTGTAATGATGCAATTGCTGAGATCATTCTTTTGAATTTGCGGCAGCGTGAGATTCAGCTGAATGAATGGCTTCTTTTCTCTCAGGGAATGTCCACGTTCATTCAACGATCTTTCCACTTCATTTACCTGCGCGAGAATATCTTTTCCTTTTGCACTGTACTTCTTGCGTGGATTGCCGGGATCGCTCCAGGTATAGATCTTTTCCGGATCATACCCTCTTCTTACATCGGGTACAAGCGGTACAAAATTGATGGGTGCTTTTTTGAATTTGGGATCATCGAGCAGATTGAGTCCCTGTGAGTTTTTTTTGCCGGGGATCCTGATCCCGCCGGATTGTGCCATTGCACATTCTGAAACTATCAGTGACAGTATCCAGAAACAAAGGTATTTTTTCATGAGTTGTGGTTTCCGTAAAACTATTCAGACCGGCAGCCAACCTGAAATACAACCGACCAACGGAGGTACATAATCGTTAAACGGAAATCAACTACCCGAAGCGACACTAAAACTGAAGGTTGGCTCTGGTAAAGCCATTGTCAGTATGATCGAAGAAGAGCTTTGCTCCGATCTTTCGGCTCAGCTCATCCACCAGTTTTAAACCGAAGCCGGAAAGGCCTGTGGATGCCTGGCTGTTCTCTATTGCATCTTCATATTGCTGTTGTGTGAACAAGGGGCCTTCATTGACCAGCTGAATGGCCTGCGCATTTGTTGTGATAATTATCCTGCCATCATCAGGCGATGCTTTCACTGCATTCTGCAACAGATTCCGGATGATGGTTTGCAGACAATTGAAATCGGTCTGTAAAATAAAATGAGGGGCTATCTGGTTGGATACTTTCAGCTTTTTTGCGCCGATCTGCAGTTGCAGCAATTCAACAGATTGCTGCACTATTTCCTGCACTTCCACCGGCTGAACGCTTACAGAGAATTCATTCATCTGGGTTTTGCTCCAGGTCAGCAGGTCTTCCATGGTTTCGAGAAGGGAACCTGTTGCCAGCTGGATCTTTCCACTCAGCGCTGCTTTCTGCTCATCATTCAATGCTGTTGGATTGAGCTGTTGCAGTTTCAGAAACTGATACACCTGACTGATCGGAGAACGTAAATCGTGACTGATGATACCAAACAGTTTTGCTTTCGTTCTGTTGGCTTCATCGAGGCTTGCATTGAGTTCGTTCAGTTGTTTGTTCTTCTGATTGAGCGTATCGGCTGCACGCTTCTTGTTGCGATAAATGATAACGAGCAACAGCGCTATCAGCGCAGCAAGCGCCAATCCGCCGATAAGCCACATTCGTTGTTTATGGGCCGCTGCCAGTTCTCCGGACTGTACTTTAAGTTGCAGCTTTTTCTCATTGTTCTGATATGATGCCTCTGCATTGGCAAAATTCTTATTGCCTGCTGCCTGCAATAAAGTATCATTCAGATTGCTGAATATCACATAATGACTATATGCGCTGTCCCAACGATTCAATGCTGCATAAGATTCGGCCAGCGTTTTATGAATATCTGCATAAGCTCTTTTCTCGAAATCGTAAGAGTTTTTCAATGTCTCGTTGAGCTGACTGATGGTCAATGCATAATTCCCTTTCCGGAAATTGATCATGGCCATCATTTCCGTAGCCTGAATATAGGGTGCTGATCTGGACAACGACTTCACTCCTTCTTTTCTGGCCCGCTCAATAAAATAGCTGGCGCTGTCTATATGCTTTCGATCATAATAATACGACCCGAAAAGATAATTGGCAGTGCAGAGCACATGAAACAGCGTATCCCTTCCCTTCATGGCATCGTAGATAAGCCGGTAGTAATGTTTTGCACTATCGATCTTATTCAACCCCAGAAAAGCCTGAACATAGTTTACGTAGTAGGTTTCTTCGATCCCTACAAAGGCCCTGTCTTTGAGATAAGGTCTTGCCTGTTCCAGATAATCGATGGCACGCCCGAATTGTCCTATTTCGCTGAACACCTGCGCTATATTGCTCAGTTCGTATCCCAGGTTTACAGGTTCGAATTCATCACTGCCTTTTTTCAATCCTTCTTTATACAGATCGATGCTCTTCACCTTGTAGCTGATAGCTTTCTCATAATCGTTGATATCCCTGTAATACCCGCCCAGCATGGTGGCTGCCTGTTCTTTTATTTTGATGTCGGTGGATGTATCTGCGATCTGTTCCATGCGCTTCATCATCTGAACACAAAGTTCAGGTTTGCGGAGGTAGTCGTAGATATTGTACAGACGGCTGAGCGCCGTCATTTCATATTTAGTTTTGCGGAGCTTTCTGGCAATCGTTGCAGATTGGTTAAGGTATACGATGGCGCTGTCGTACTGCATGGTATATTCATAGGCAACTCCCGTAAATAAGGAGAACATCGATTTAATCCTGGCACTGTCATCAGGTACCATCGCAAGGCCTTTCTTAGCTTCCAGCACCAGTTTTTTATAGGGCTCTGTGCCTTCTCCCGAATAGGAGAGCAACTCATTGCAATACACTCTCCATGCTTCAATTCTGTCAGCGAGCGTATTGATCTTACTTAAATCGGGAGGTGTTTGAGCCAACAACTGGTGCAGAAAAAACAGGCATGCAATTAATACACAGATTTTTTTCAATGCAATAGATTTAGATTCGATAAAAGCGAGCGGTAGGTTTTTCCGATGGGAATGGTGTAATTATCGCAAACCAGTTTACCCGCACTCAGTGTTTTGATTCTGCTTTTTGCTACTGCGTAACTTCTGTGTACACGCAGGAACCGGTCTGCAGGCAGTTTTTCAAGAAATGCACTGAGCGTGGTGAGCGTCATATAATTTTTCTTGCCGGTGACTATTTTGGTATAGTCCTGCATGGCTTCGAGAAAGATGATATCCTGCTGTGGCAGCCTGATCTGAGTATGCCCTTCTTTGATGATCAGCATCTCCTGCTCGAACAACACTTCGTATGCATTTGCTTTCTGCTTCATTTCCCAGAATTCTTCGATCCTGCGGACATTCTGAGCAAACCTTTCTTCGGTTAGTGGCTTCAGAATATAATCGAAGGCAGACAATTCAAAGCCCTCCAATGCAAACTCTGCATGCGAAGTGATGAATACGGCAATAGGCACTTTGTTTCTGATCTTCCGGAGGAGATCTATTCCTGAAAGTCCGGGTAGTTCGATATCGAGGAAAATAAGGTCGGGATTGATTTCGTCCAATGCCTGCAACGCTTCTCCTACTGCATGGAAGCTGCCGCAGTGGCGCAATTGCGGATATGCGGCGGAGAATTCTTTGATGATCATCAGGTCTACAGGATTATCATCGATGGCAATAAAACGTATGGGCAGTGTTTCAGGCATTTGTTTATGTTATGGTCTGTTGTTGTAGCGCTTCTTTTACCAGTGATGGTTCATTTAATGCTTCCCTCAGCACATCTGCACATTGCAGAACAATATTAAATTGATCATTGAAGAAAACTCGCTTCATTAATTGAGTTACCTGCTCTTGTAATGGATCAGCACCTTTAAATTTGAATTTATTGCAAGTAATCAGATGAAAGAATGCTGAAGAAGCGCTACCGCTTTCGTTAACCGAAAAATCTTCTGAAAGCGAAAATTCTTTCTTTTTCATCCTTTTTTTCAGCCCATCAACCACGTCCTTTCCTTTTGACACAAACTCGCCATGTAGTTCGTAGTAGATTGATATCGCCGAGTTTGAAACAAGATTCTCATATGCAAAATAAAACCTGAAATACTTAAGATACACTAAACCAGTTTCCTTGACAAATGTATCAGTTGCATAAAAATGTTTCCCTTTGGCTGCGTATATCGTTGCAGGATCAAATCCAAAGGTCTTAACTCCTTCATAAAGACACTTGGCAGTATAGTCCTTCAACTC
Source organism: Pseudoflavitalea sp. G-6-1-2 (assembly GCF_012927185.1). Lineage (GTDB taxonomy): Bacteria > Bacteroidota > Bacteroidia > Chitinophagales > Chitinophagaceae > Pseudobacter. Next base: position 1,358,865 of record NZ_JABBGB010000003.1, on the reverse strand, counting down.
CTGTTCTACCTTTTTCAATTTCTCAATCTCATTCGCATATTTCTTGTAAATTTCCCATTGTGTCTGAAGCAATTCATGATCTGTTTGCTGGGTCATGTTTGAAATATTTTGAAAATAATCCTTTAGCATTAAGAGATGTCGATCGTCAGAGAATAGGTAATATTCGGAAAGCTTACCCAATACAACTTTGATGAGTTCGTCATGGAGGATATTGGTGAATTTGATCCCTTTATTTTTTTCGAACTCCTGCAAAACGTTCTGGTTATCGTGCAAAGAAATCACAACACCTGTTTTATTTTCAGCATGAATGCTTTTCCAGTACGCCTCCAGATCGTTATACAATTTTGCATCGATCTTATTCTCAATGATGATTGCCCAAAGTTTATTGCTATCCTTGCTTTCTGCACTTCTTAATACAATATCGATCCTTTTGGAATCAGCATAGGTTTCTCGCTCTATTGTATAGTTGATTTCATATCGTTCCTGATCCCTTTTTTCTATTGCTCCTTTCGCAATCAGAATTTCCAATAAACTATCAAAGAATAATCTTCCGAAGCCGTGTTCTTCATTTTCGTCGAGGTAGAAGGCCAGCGTATTGCTGTTTACGTTTTCCCAGCGGGGGAACCCCGCTATATCGAAAATTGTTTTCCTGATCTTTTTCGTTTCCGGCAAAGATGCAATCAGTTGCAGGATCCAGTCTAATTGCAATGTTGCAGACTCCATTGGCTCAACTAGTTTTGGTTAAATTCAAATTATGAAATTTCGCGGTAAACTGCGTAGGATTATTTGTAAATAAGAAATGAGAAGTAAGCAGTTGGTCTCAGAATTTGAAATTCCAGGTCACTGCCGGTATCACCGGAAACAAAGAAACCTGCTTCGCCTGAATGGTCATTTCACCACTGTAAGGGCTTCCCTCCTGATCGAAATAAATAAAGTAAGGATTGAGTCTGCTATACAGATTATACACACTGAAAACCCAGTTCTGTTCCCACTTCTGCCCTGCTCTTTTCTTTGGGGTATACGTGGCCGACAGATCCATCCGATGATAAGCCGGCAATCTGTAGGTATTCAGTTTTCCGTACTCCTGCGTTAACACTCCGCTTACCACATAGAACCTTTCCGGAAGCGTGGTGGCATTGCCGGTGCCATACACAAACACTGCCGAAGCTTTCCATTTAGGACTGATCTGATACATGCTCACCACACTCAGGTCGTGCCTGCGATCGTACTTCGCGGGATATTTTTCTCCCCCGTTGAGATCAGGGAATTTGCGCCAGGTGTAACTGATGGTGTATCCGATCCAGCCGGTAAACCTGCCGCGGGTTTTGTTGATGAAGAACTCCGATCCGTAACTCCATCCTTTTCCGAATACGAATTCACTCTCCGGATCTTTGAGCGATGGCGTATATCCTTCTCCGTATTCTATCTGATTTTCCATCTGCTTGTAGTACAGTTCCACAGATGTTTCGAACATATTGTTGTTGAAATTGCGGAACAGTCCTAATGCATACTGCCAGCTGATCTGCGGCTTCACACGATAGGTGCTGGGCACCCAGAGATCTGTGGGTAATGTCGATCCGGCATTGCTTACGAGATGGATGTATTGCATGTTCCGCCCGGCAGATGCTTTGATGCTGGTGGCATCATCGATGATATACCGGAGTGTGACACGTGGCTCGATCCCCGCATAGGTTTTTACCGTTTTGCCCCGGCCATATACAACGCTGTCGGTTTTATTGCCGTGTGCATCTGTTTCGTAGATCTTGTACGGACCACGTTGCGAGAACGTGCTGAAACGCAGTCCCATGCTGGCTTGCAGGCGGCGGCTGACGCTCCAGTCGTCCTGCACGTAGATGCCCGTTTCTGCTGCGTACTTCCTGCTTTCGTTATTGGGTTCGAGCTGCGTCTCGCCCTGATTGCCGCGGAGAATATTGGGTGTGAAACGATGCCAGGTGTACATGCCGCCGAACTTCATTTTATGATTGGGCGATGGATAGTAATCGATATCAATCTTCCCGCTCCAGTCGCGGATGCCGGAGCTGAGGTTCAAAGAGAAATCCTGTTGTGTTGCACCGAAAGCAAATTTGTAATCGTTGAAAACAACCGTGGTATTGGCGAATAACTTTTTGCTGAAGATGTGGTTCCAGCGGAGCGTACCGGTTGAATTGCCCCATGGAATATTGGCACTGAAAGCACGTTGCCCGCTTTTGAAATCGAATACATCTCTCCCGAAATAGCCGCTGAGATAGAGCCGGTCTTTATCGCTGAAGCGATAGTTCATTTTGGCATTCAGGTCGTAGAAATAATAACCTGATCCGTAGTAATTGCTGCTCTTTTTAATGAAGGGTTTCACCAGCAGATCAACATAAGTGCGTCGTGCAGAAACAATGAAAGAGGCTTTGTCTTTTTTGATGGGTCCCTGAACGGAGATGCGGGATGCAATGGCGCCGATCCCTCCTTCCACTTCATACTTTTTCATGTTCCCTTCCTTCATGGCCACATCGAGCACACTGGAAAGGCGGCCGCCATACTGCGCAGGCATGCCGCCCTTGATGAGCGAAATATTTTTGATAGCATCGCTGTTGAAGATGGAAAAGAATCCAAAGAGATGGCCGGTGTTGTACACGATGGCATCATCGAGCAGAATGAGGTTCTGATCGGGACCGCCTCCGCGCACGTACATGCCTGTATTGCCTTCACCGGCGTTTCGAACGCCGGGAAGCAATTGCAATGTCTTGAGCAGGTCTACTTCTCCGAGCAATACGGGTACTGCTTTCACCTGCTGCATGCTCAGATCTATCTTGCCCATCTGGGCATTCATCACATTGCCATCTTTTCTTTTGGAACTGACCACAACCTCCTGCAGCATGCCCCTTGGGAGCAGCTGAAAGTTCAGACTAAAATCTTTGTTCAGATTCAGCGGCAGCTGTTGCGGCTGATAACCTGCAAATGAAACAAGAAGGGTGTATTGCCCTGCGGGCAGGGTGAGCGAATAGAACCCGAACTGGTTGCTGGCTACGCTTCCATCATCGATCACCTGAATGGTGGCTCCGATCAGCGATTCGCCCGATAGCGAGTCTCTCACAAATCCACTCAGCGTATGTTTGGTTTGGGCTGATGCGGACAGTGAAAACAACAGAACGCTTACCAGAACAGGGGCTAATCTCAATAGTTATTTTTGTGTGAAGTCAAGTTTTGCTTCAACTGTTCCGCAGTTGAGCATCTTGTCTCCAAAGTAAGGATTCCTTACCACAGAATCTTCACTGATCCAGTTGGCGCCGGTATTGTCGAATGCCATGGGGCAGTTGATCCAGTAAATTTTCTGTTCATCGTAGCGAACGGTCTGGAAGAGGGTGAACAGGGCGTCTGCGATCATTTTGAACTCTTTTCTTTTGGGATCGAGCCCTTTTTCTCCTGCCAGCGCTTTTGCTGAACCGCTAATGGTACCGGAATAATCCTGTGCCGTGAGTTTGATGGCGCCGGTACTGTCGCCCTTGATCTCATTCACTTTGAGACTGTCGGCAGCGGTTGCCAGTTCGAGTGCGGCAGCGGAAGCCTGGGCCGAATCGCTGGCCACCAGGGCATTTTTCAGTTTGAAATAAGCATTCAGCATTACACCGAAAGAGCTGTTAAAAGCATCGGAATTATCTGCTTTAGTCAGGGGCTGTTGCTTGTTTTCGGGGGCAGCTTCTTTTTTGCCTCCCCAGATCATCCAACCAGCAATACCGAGGATTACCAGAACCAGAATAACGAGTATGCCTTTTTTCATCCGAATAAAATTTTCCAAATGTAACATTTCTGCGTGTTACCGCGTGATTGTGTTACTTTTGCGGCGTAAAATTGAACATTTATGCTGGCCGGCCTGACGAACGTAACTTTTGAATTTGGAGCGAGGGCGCTTCTTGAGAATGCAACATGGCATATCCAACCCAATGAACGCATAGGACTGATCGGTTTCAACGGAACCGGAAAATCTACCCTGCTGAAACTGCTGGTAGGGCAATATTCCCCCTCCGAAGGAACGGTGGAACGTAGCAGGACCACCTCTATCGGATACCTCCATCAGGATCTGCTGAGCTTCGATACCAGCGACTCCATTCTTCAGGTGGCGCTCGGCGCATTCGAACGCGTGCTGCAACTGGAAAAAGAAATCGAGGAACTGGGTAAGGAACTGGAAAGAACCGGCGACGAAACCACCCTCATCGCATATACCGACAGGCTCCACGAAATGGATACCCTCGACGGCTACAATATTCATCACAAAACAGAAGAAGTACTGCAGGGTCTCGGCTTCTCCAATGCCGATGTGCAACGCCCCTACCGCGAGTTCTCCGGTGGATGGCGCATGCGCGTGCTGCTGGCCAAAATGATCCTGCAGGCACCCGACCTGCTGCTGCTCGATGAGCCTACCAACCACCTTGACCTTCCATCCATCGAATGGCTGGAAAAATACCTGTTGCATTATCAGGGCTCGGTAGTAATTGTGAGCCACGACAAATACTTCCTCAACCGCATGGTGAACAAAATTGTGGAAGTTTACCAGCGTCAGCTGCATATCTATAACGGCAACTACGAATTCTACGAGAAAGAAAAGCAGATCCGTACCGAACTGCAGCAACGCGCCTACGAGAACCAGCAGGATTATATCCGTCAGCAGGAAAGATTCATCGAGCGATTCAAAGCCAAAGCCTCCAAAGCCGCACAGGCACAGAGTATCGTAAAACGCCTCGACAGGCTGGATCGTGTGGAAGAAGTGATAATCGAGCGCCCCGATATACGCATCAATTTCCAGGTAGATAAAATGCCCGGAAAAGTGCTGGTAGAACTGAAAGACATCACCAAACAATTCGGTGAGAATGTTATTGTGAAGAACGGCGCAGCCGAGATCGAAAGAGGCGATAAAATTGCGCTGATCGGAGCCAACGGTAAAGGTAAATCTACCCTGCTCCGCATCATTGCAGGCATCGAGCCATTCAGCGGAGACCGCCGCTGGGGCCACAACGTAGAAGAAAGTTTCTATGCACAGCACCAGCTCGAAAGTCTTGGACTCAACAACAGCGTGCTCGAAGAAATGAAAACAGCAGGTTCCCAGAAAACCGAACTGGAACTGCGTACCCTGCTCGGTTGTTTCCTCTTCAGCGGAGACGATGCCGATAAGAAGATCAAAGTACTGAGCGGTGGTGAGAAAGCCCGCGTAGCGCTCGCAAAAACCATTGTGAGCAAGGCCAATTTCCTCATGCTCGATGAGCCTACCAACCACCTCGACCTCCACTCAGTGGAGCTGCTGATCGATGCCCTCAACCGCTATCAGGGAACCATCATTATGGTGAGCCACGATCGTTTCTTCATCTCCAAAGTAGCCAACAAGATCTGGGCTATTGAAGACCACGAACTGAAATCTTTCAGCGGTGGATACGAAGAATGGGTAGAATGGAAAGAAAGGATGGCAAAGAACGCAGCCGCCAGTTCCAAACCCGAAAAGAAATCTGAAAAAAAAAGTGAAGTCGCTCCTGTAGCAGCTCCCAAACCTGAACCGGTTGCAGCAAAGCCCGTGGCCAATGCGCCGATCAATAAAGAGCTGAAGAAAGAACTGCAGAAGCAGCAGCGCATTTTCAAGGAGCTGGAACAGAAGATCGAAGACCTCAACAGGCAGAAAGCGGAGAAAGAAGCCCTCATGGCCGCTCCGGATACATATGCCGATAAAAATAAATTCATGGAGACCGAGAACAGTCTCAAAACCATCAATGCTTCCCTCAAGGAACTCAATGCCGAGTACGAAGTAATATTCGAGAAAGTAATGGAGCTGGAAGAACAGGCGGGCAAATAACAAATAATTCCTCCTGCGAAGATGGACGGTAAGCCAAAGCTTCTTAATTTGGTGTTATGCTGTCAAAAATCTTAGCCAGGAATTATGTGCTGACCGGTTTTTTCATGTGTTGCTTACTGATAGTGCAGGCTCAGACCCCATCCGCGCGCCCGAAAATCGGCGTAACCCTCAGTGGTGGCGGGGCCAAGGGGCTGGCTCATATCGGTATTCTGAAAGCTATTGACTCTGCCGGTCTCAAAATAGACTACATAACGGGCACCAGCATGGGAAGCATCATTGGCAGCCTCTATGCCATTGGGTATTCCGCAGACAGTATCGAAAAGATCTCCAGAAGCATCGACTGGGATCTGCTGCTCAGCAATCAATCTTCGCTCCGAAGCATTTTCATGGAAGAAAAAGATGAGTACTCCAAATACATACTGGAGCTCCCCTGGGTTAACCATCGTTTCCGCCTTCCAAGCGGTGTACTGGAAGGACAGGAACTCTGGAATAAATTCTCCGAACTCTTCTTCCCGGTTTACAATGTCAAAGACTTTTCAAAATTCAGCATACCCTTCCGATGCATCGGTACCGATGTAGGCAATGGAGAAGCCGTAGTAATGAAGGAAGGCGAAATTGTTTCTGCCATCCGGAGCAGCATGGCCATTCCATCGGTATTCACTGCCGTTGATTTCAACGGAAAGAAACTGATCGATGGTGGTGTGGTACGCAACTTCCCCGTGCGTGATGTGAAGGAGATGGGTGCGGATTTTGTGATCGGCAGCAATGTATCGAGCGGACTGCTTCCTTCCGATAAAGTGCGCAACGCTTTACAGATATTGTTACAGGTAGCATTCTTCCGCGAAGCGGAGGATAATAAACTTGAAGTTCCCCAATGCAATATCTACATCCCCTTCAACATGGAGAAATTCAGTATGGGCAGCTTCTCCGATGCAGGTGCCATCATAAAAGTTGGATTGGAAGAAGGAAGGAAACTCTATCCACGTCTCAAACAACTGAAAGATTCACTGGACGCCATTTACGGACCTGAGCCCGTAGTTCCCAACAGGCTACCCGAAGTACATGATGTGAAAGTGAGTTCCTACGAAGTGAACGGAACCGTAAAGACATCTCCCGATTTCTTCACGCATACCATGAACTTCCTCAACAACGAAACGTACACAGTAAAACAACTCACCAATATGGTGCGTCAGGCTGTAGGCACCCGCTATTACAAACGCGTGGCCTATTCACTGATCCCGCAACCAGACTCCACCGTAAAGATCATCTTCGATGTAACGGAGAATCCACTCACGTTTGCCAAACTGGGCATGCATTACAACCGGTTCAGCGGCATTGGTGTAATTGCCAACTTAACCACACGTAATTTCTTTATCACCAATTCCAGAAGCCTCGTAACACTGAATATCGGTGAGAGTTTCCGGGTGAAGGGTGAGCACCTGCAATACTTAGGCCGACGTAAGAATTTTGCCATCATTGCCGATCTGCAATTCGACAGATTCGATGTATCTACTTACACGCTTGAGTACAAACAGGATGGATTGTACAAGCAGAATCTCTTCAGAACAGGAGGCCGTTTTCAGTTCTCCGCCAACAGGCAATTCACCATCGGTCTGGGCTCGCGCTGGGACTGGATCCGGTACGATCCTACCCTGTCTTCGGACCTGTCTTTCAAAGGAAGCAATGCCTGGGTAACCAACTATGCTTATATCGGACATAACTCGCTCGATAAAGCCGTGTATCCGCGCCGTGGCGTAAGGTTCGAGGCAGAGGCGGGTTATATAGCCGGACAAAGTCCGCGCATCAAATTCATTCAGGGCAATACATCCGTACCGGCAACAGAAGACCTGGTATCGGGCAGTTCCTATCCGCGCATATCATTCAATTTAGACAGCTACCTGCCATTCAGCAGACGCACCACTTTGCTGTTTCAGGCACAGGGCGGCACCAATTTCAGCTACCGTAAAAATATCATGAATGAGTTTGTGGTAGGTGGACTCACCAAAACATTCCGCAATCAGATCACTTTTGCAGGTCTTCAGGAAGGAACCATCTACACACCCAGTGTGGTGGCTCTGCAGGCGGGCATGCGTGTGATGATGTTGAGCAATACCTACATCACAGCAAGAGCAAATACATTATTCAACAATATTTTCTCGAAGAGTTTGTATTTCCAGTATCCTGATTTCTTTTCGGGATATTCACTCACGTTCGCATACAATTTCGCGCTGGGGCCTTTGGAGATATCGGCTATGTATTCCGATCAGACGAAGAAGCTGCAATCTTATATCAACTTAGGTATTCCATTCTGATTGTATAAATAATTAATAAAACAGCGGGCCCCGATTATGTCGGGGCCCGCTGTTTTATATTTCTTTCCGGTCAATTAGTCTTTGAACATTTCATCGCCGCCACCACGCTCCTTTTTAAATAGCGAGAAATCGTTCTTCCCGAACTTCCAGGTGAAAGTGATACGTGCGGATCGGATATTTCTTCTTCTGTAAAAATCCTGATAGAAATTCTCCGTATCGTAGATGGCGCCAAAACGCGATGAGTTGAGCACATCATTCACGGCAACGGTTACAGAAGCCTTATCTTTCAGGAAATCTTTGCGCAGCGCCAAATCCACGCCGTACCTGGCTTTGCGCTTACCTTGCGGAATCACTTCAGCAGATTCATACTCTCCGATCGCCTGAAAACTCAGTTTGTTCCATATCGGCGAACGGCTGCTGATCTTATAGTTTGCAGTGATCTTTCCTTCCCAGTTGAAACCTTCATTGCTGAGATCGGTATGGGCAAGCTTTGCATTCACTTTGGTGTATTGCAGATTTACTGTTGGTGTAAAATCGAAGCTGCTGCCGATCTTTTGCTGAAGCGTTAATTCCAGTCCGTAATTTTGTTCGCTGTTGGCATTGATGAATGTGCTGAGAATCGCATTCGGGTCCACCGCTGCATTGTTGAGCTGCTTGTATTGCTCTGCCGTGAGAGTATCGCTGAATTGTGTGATCTCGTCGGTTGAATGTCGGAAATAGATCACACCAAGAAAGCTGCCTCCCGTGTAGGTTTTATTGTAGTTGAACTCGAACGAATTGGTGAACTCCGGCGTAAGATTCGGATTACCCATACGCAGGTTCAACGGATCGTTGATGTCTACAAATGGATTCATGTTCCAGAAGTTCGGACGGCGGATCCTGCGGGTATAGTTCAGTTGCAGCTCATCGTTATCTGTGAGCTTTTTAGTGAGGAACACACTGGGGAAAAGCGATTTGAACAAATTGCCGATCTCCTTTGGATACTCGTACCCGAATTTCTTTGCGCTATCTATCAGATCGCCATCGAACCTTGAATATTCTGCACGAAGCCCCACCTGATAACCGATACTGCCGATCTTATCGGTGTAGGTTATATAAGCCGCATTGATCATCTCACGATACTTGTAGTGATTGCTCAGCGGCAGTTTCACTGGTGTACCTGTATTGAGCGACAATGCATCGAAGCGTGTTGTGTAATTGTTGATGAAGCTGCGCACGCCTGTTTCGAGTTTGGCATGCTCTCCTTTCGGATTCACGAAATCTACCTGAACGGTGAGTTGATCTCCATTGCTGGTTCCATCGTTGTGCACGAGGTTGTCGGCTGCAAACGCACTGCCATCGGGCTTCTGGTAAGTATTGAGGATGCGCGTGAAATCGCGGCTGTCGCTCCAGCTGTAGTTCACATCGGCACTCAGCTCTCTTCCGGGCGATGCAAATTTATGTTTGTACAGCAGCTGAGAATTGTTGCGCAGAAATTTTGCTTCGTTGTCCGAAGTTCTGTATCCGAAATGATCTGCGAGTTTCGCTGCCGTGAAATATTGTTGTTCCTGACGTTCGCCGGTAGTGAAACGTCCGTCTGTGAAGTTATGCGATAACGTAATGGTGTTGCGGTTATCGAGAAAATAATCGACGCCGAAACGCAGTGAGGTGAACGATCTGCTGCGATCCCCTCTGGAGAATTGATTGAAGTAATTGCTCACTTCGCCTTTCGCGAAATTGGTACGATAGGTTTCGCCTCTGGCTGTGCCTCCGGATTTATTGTAGTTGCCGCTCACAAAGAAATTGAATTTGTTCTGGCGAAGATTCAGGCTCAATCCACCGGTGAGAATACCGGGTGTTCCGATGCCTGCTGTGGCCAGTCCGTTCAGTCCGAGTTTGCGGTTCTTCTTCAGAATGATATTGATCACACCGCCGGTGCTTGCCGCATCGAATTGTGCAGATGGATTGGTGATCAGCTCTACGCGTTCGATATTGTCTGCTGGTATCTGATCGAGTGAAAGAATGGTGGGGCGTCCATCCACAAAGATCTGCGGTGCACGGTTTCTCAGATTTACATTTCCATCCACATCCACATTCACCGAAGGGATATTCTTCATTACATCGATGGCTGTTCCTCCGCTGGATGTGATATTGCGTTCCACATCAAATACTTTCCGGTCGATGCCCATCTGCAATGCAGGTTTGGAACCAACAACCGTTACGGTGTTGAGGTACTGCGCTTCGGCTTCGGCCCTGATATTGCCGAGATCCGTTTCTACCGGTCCCTCGCCTTTTCCTTTTCTGCTGAAGGCAACTGTCTGGCTGATCTCTTTGTATCCGATAGCAGTGATCTGCAAACGAAACGAATCAGCAGCATTCAGCTGATCGATGCTGAAGTCGCCGTTCTGCCGGGTGAGCATTCCACCGGCAAGGCTATCGCCCGCGCCGGATAACAGATACAGGCGGATACTGGCTGCATCGATGCCTTTACCTGTTTTGCCATCCACCACTTTGCCGTACAAACGGCCTTTCGGTTTTTCGTTATGTGTAATTGCCTGACTGAAAGATTGCCATGCGAAGAAAAGAGAAAGAAGAAGGAAGAGTATTTTTTTCATCACCCCAATTGACGTCAGTTGATTATCAAAGTATGCGCGCAGCAAAAATATTAAGGAATGATTGGCATCTGCGACCGTTCAACAGCCGCAGATGCCAATGATGTATGAGGTGAAAACAGCTTAACTGTTATGACGATTGCTTCTGAACCAGGTTTGCATTACCCAAACTGCTTCGGAGAGGAAGAGGTCTTTCTTGAGGCTGTTGAGCCATGAACGATTGCTGTCGTTACGGAATTGTTCTTTGTTTTTCAGCTCTTCCTGCACATCGGCAGTATTGATCACCGGCAGGCTGTCTGTTGTGATCAGCATTTTGCGGATCTGCGCGATGTTCTGCTGCAGTTGTTTTTTCTCTGCTCTGAATTTGGTGAGCTGCATGGCATGCATGCTGCTTCTGTTATCGAGCCAGCTGATCTGCCTGCGAAGTGCCAGCAGCAGCGAATCCTGTGTTAGCCTGTTCCCTGCGGCAGCGATAGTGTTCTTCACTTCTTCGCTGTGATTGGATACAACAAATGGCGCCGGCGCGATGGTATCCCATTTCAATGCAGTTGGATTGTCTTTCTCCTGAATTTTATATGGCTCATAAATTCCGGGCAGCAGAATATCCGGAGACACTCCTTTCAGTTGTGTAGTGCCGCCAGTGATGCGGTAATATTTCTGCAGCGTGATATGGATGGTTCCCAGATCTATGTTGTCGATGCTGTAAGTCTGTTTGTTGTCGCTCACGCCAAATCCGCGTTGCACGGAGCCTTTGCCGTAGGTAGAGCTTGCACCGATAACGATGCCGCGATGATAATCCTGAATGGCGGCTGCAAAGATCTCTGCAGCGGATGCACTCATTTCGTTCACCATCACTACCAGCGGTCCGTCGTAGAGTACATTGGCATTGCGCACCTGGCTCACGTAAGGCGCTCCGGTAGCGGATTTCACCTGCACCACCGGACCTTCCTTGATGAAGAGTCCTACCATGTTGATCACTTCGGAGAGACTTCCTCCGGAATTGTCGCGGATATCGATCACTACTCCATCTACATTTTCCGCTTTGAGTTTTTCCAGCTCAACGGCCATGTCCGTAGCACAGCTTCTGCCATTGGCATCGCCGAAGTTGGTGTAGAATTTAGGGAAAGTGATATAACCGATCTTTCCTGAATCGTTGTTGATGATAGCGCTTTTCACGAATGTGTCTTCGAGTTGAAGCGCTTCTCTTTTCATGGTCACTTCGCGGAGCGAGCCATCGTTCTTGCGGAAGGTGATCACTACGGTGGTTCCTTTTTGTCCGCGTGTGAGTTTGATCACTTCACTGATGGCGAGACCTGCGAGGTCGGTGCCTTTGTCTGATCCACCCTGTGATACTTTCACGAGCACGTCGCCTTTTTCAACTTGTCCGGATTTCCAGGCTGGTCCTCCGATCATCAGTTCGGCGATGCTCACTTTACCCTGGGCTTCCTGCAAGAGCGCTCCGATGCCGTAGTAGATGCCGCTCATGCCTTCCTGAAACTCTCTGCGGTCAACCGGCAGAAAGTAGCTGCTATGCGGATCGTAGAGGTTTATCACACTGTTGAGATAGAGATTGAATGCCTCTTCGTCTACTGTGAGTTTGAGAATATTTTCGATGCTGCGTTTTTCGATGCGGCCAACGGTTTCGCGGGCTTTTGCTTCGAGCTGTGCTTCGCTGCTGGCAGCTGTATCTTTTTTCTTCTGTTCGGTAAGATCATCGAAGTGAACAAGCACCTGGTATTTGAGGTAATTCTTCCAGCGTGCTTTGAGTTCGTCCGCAGATTTGCTGTAGAGGATATTTTTAGGTTGATCGTTGAAGTACTCGTCGCTGGAGAAAGAGAATGGATGTGCCAGCAATTCGTTGATGAGCTTTTCAGCATCTTTCACGCGCTGCTTGTAAACCTCGTTCACCACTTTGTAGAACTGCACCATTTTGCCGCGCATTTCATCGTCGAGCTGCCATTCGAATTGTTTGAATCGCGTGATGTCTGCTTTGAGGAAAAAACGTTTGCCGGGATCGAGCTGCTGCAGATATTCGTTAAACACCTGCGTGGAGAAATGATCGTTCAGCGGTTGCGGCGCATAATGGATCTGCTGCAGCATGCCGGTGGTATTGTGAAAGACCAGATCGATGTTATCAGCCACTTTGCTCTTTTGTGCAAAAGCGGAGATACTGAACAGGCTAATGGTGGCACCTGCAAGCAATGTACGGTTTAAAAAAGAAAAGCACTTCATGTTCTACCCTCTTTAGGCGGTTATTGATGATCGTTGAAATTAGCTGGATTGTCCGTATGCGCCGAACCATGCTGCGCCCGACAATCCTGTCTGTTCGTTGTTGATGATGCGGATAGGTACACCTTCAAGCAGATGCTGCATGCGGTCGCTATCCATATAATGACTGAAAAAATTCTCTCTTTGTAAAAGTCCGGCAATCTTCGGCGGTATGCCTCCTCCGAGGAAGAGACCGCCTGTTGCTTTCATTTTCAATACCAGATTGGCTGCTTCATGCCCAAGATAACGAACATAATGTTTCATTGTATGCACACAGATCTCTGCTTCGTTGAGTGCGGCGGCATTGCTGATGCGGGCTGAAGGGTGAGCCTCTGTTTTCCAGACCTCTGTAAGCCATTTGGGTTCCTCCATTTTTTGTACATCGCGGAGAAACTGATAGATGTCCCAGATGCCGGGACCTGCCACCACTTTCTCCCAGCTTACAACGCCATAGAGCTCCTGCAAGTATTGAGTGAGTTCAAAATCGAGGCCCGATCTTGGCGAGAAATCGCAGTGTCCGCCTTCTGTTGGGAAGGGAAAGTAGTGATTTCCATTCCAGTAGAGCCCTGCTTCGCCCAATCCGGTGCCGGGAGCCAGAATGGCCATATTCCCCTTTGCATTTTCATGGCCGCCATGAAGGGTAAAGAAATCGGTAGGCTGCAATGCGGCAAGCCCGTAAGCGGTTGCCTCCAGATCGTTGATGAGACGAACAGTTTCAACACCGGTGCTTTGCTGCAGATCGGCCACACTGAGCACCCAGTTGAGATTGGTGAGTTCAACAGTCCCATCGAGCACCGGACCGGCAACACCGCAACAGATCCTTTGCGGACGATGCTCCTCCTTTCCTTTCAGAAATTCCGAAATGATATCCTGCAAAGAAGCATAATCCGATGATTTGAATTTCTGATCGCGGATGCATACCATTTCTCCGGGGGTGGCCCTGAAGATGGCGAGATGTGTTTTTGTTCCTCCGATATCTCCTGCGAGGATATTGATACCTTCTGCAGGCACCTGATCTTTTGCAGGCAGATACAAGGGTATCTCCATTCCTTTGGTAGTTACGTTCATCGTATTAAAGATACAGGATTATTCTATCGGGAGTAAAGGAATGTGATGAGCGATTTCGCTAGGATTTTGCGAAATATTGCAGCTCATCGTCCAGATTCAGAAAAGGAAATTGCTGCTTCAGTTCCTTGGCTTTCTCATGCTGCGATTGCAGAAATTTCCGATGCGCATTTGTTTCTGCATGAAAGGGCTTATGCTTCCGCGCAATCGCCAGCTTGCGCAGTTCAGCCGCCAGCTGCTGTGCAGGTTCTTCCACAAAATTGCCCATGAATTTATCCAGCACAAATTGTGTGGCTGCATAATTCGGATGCGCCATATCGATATCGAAGAACCGGTAATCGCGCAGCACATCCACCACCAGTTCGTATGCGGGGAAATAATAAAGCCTGTCGAATTTATTCACCAGATGATGCACCACTTCTATGAGGCGTGCCTTGCTTCTGTTGTTTTCGGTAACGCCATCGCGGAGATGACGAACGGGAGAAATGGTGAAGATGGTTTTGATGTTCCTGTTGAAGTAACGAACCTGATGCAGGGCATTATCCAGCACCGATTTGGTTTCTTCGATGGTCATCATATGTTTTCTGAACCACTGGTTGGGTGCACGATGACAGTTGGCCACAGCTCCTTCCACCGCTACGCCGGCGAATTGATTGGCAGGCGTACTGTCTGTGAGGCGATAACTGAAAGAGCTGCCCAGCGTAATCACCAGCCACTCCGCTTTTTTGAGAAACTCATGTGCGGCGGTTTGCGAAGCGTTGATCATTTCAACAACGGCATTCGCATCCATTCCGGAGAAGCGGCTATGATGATGCCAGCTCTGCCATACTTCGTTCAGCTGAAAAAGATCGTTGGTAGTGTATTGTTTGTTCTGCACCCAGCTCACGAGACTGTTGGCCACACTCATGGGATCGAAGAGAATGCCGTTCGGATTTTGCAGTACGTCGAATTTCAGCTCCTGCAAACTGTTACCGATATGTTCGGTAAAGCAGCTACCCACCAGCATTAAAGGTTGCTGATAGGCGATCCGCTGATCGGGAGCTGTGATATTGATATCTACCATGAAGTTCATAACAGTACTACCTATGCGTTTTTCCAAAGATCCTGTCGGCCAGTTTGAGGCTGTATGTGAGTGCATGCTGATCGAGTGGCGGCAGCATGCCTTTGCTTTCAAAATAAGGTATCATCAGTTCGGTGTTCATATTGCCCACCAGCACATCGTCGGCCATGGGGCATCCGCCTATGCCTTTGAGTGCACCGTCGAAGCGGAGGCATCCTGCCTGCAATGCTGCATCCACTTTCTCCTGCCAGTTGAATGGGGTGGAATGAAGATGAACGCCGATCTCCGTATCGGGCAAGGCTTTGATGAGATAGCCGGTGATAGTGCCCACCTGATCTGCCGTAGCAAGCCCTACGGTATCTGCCAGTGAGATGATGGTGATGCCCATATCCACCAGTTTCTCCGCCCATTTGAATACGATCTGTTCGTTCCATTCATCGCCATACGGATTGCCAAAACCCATGGACAGATACACCACCAGCTTCTTGCGTTTGCGAACACAGAGTGTCTGCATCTCGGCAACAGTGGCCAATGATTCCTGAATGGAGCTGTTGGTATTGCGTTGCTGAAAAGTTTCAGAAACGGAGAAAGGAAATCCGAGGTAACGGATCTGTTCGTATTCCAGCGCATCGAGTGCACCGCGAACATTGGCTACGATGGCAAGGAGCTCCGTTTTGGTATCGTGGAGTTCGAGCTGCGGCAGCACAAAGCGCGTATCGGCCATTTGCGGAATGGCTTTGGGCGATACGAAGCTGCCGAAATCGAGTGTTTGAAAACCTACGCGCAGCAGGGAGTTCAGGTATTCGATCTTTTGCTCAACCGGTATGATGGTTGGCCAGCCCTGCATGGCGTCGCGCGGACATTCTACAAGATGCACTGTTGACATGGATAATGATTTCTATGGTTAGCGTGCTGTACTGAACAGGCGCTGTTTCATTGCTTCGTACAGAATCATGCCCATTGCTACGGACACGTTCAGCGATTCAAATCCACCAGCCATGGGTATTTTGAAGATGCTGTCGCTGATCTTCAGCAATCCCGAAAAAACACCCTTGTCTTCACTGCCTGCGATAATACAACAAGGCTCACGGTATTCCAGTTCAAAAACAGTTTCATTGGCCGTCATTTCGGAGGCAAAAACTTTGATGCCGTTGAGATGGAGGCTGTCCACTGCTTTCATGAGGCTGTTTACGCGGCAGATATGGATGCGTTCGAGTGCGCCGGCGGAACTCTTGATGGCTTCTTCGTTGAGGGCTCCCACTCCTTTGTCCGGTATGATGATGGCCTGCGCTCCGCAGCAAAGTGCGGTACGGGCGATGGCGCCGATATTGCGTACATCGGTAACGCCGTCGAGCATTACGAACAAGGGCACTTCGCCCGATCCCACTACGTGATCGATCACCTGCTGGAGGTCCATGTACTGTACCAGTCCGGCAATGGCAATGGTTCCCTGATGATTGGCCTTTGTCATGGCATTCAGCTTCTCAGGAGGCACCTGCTGAATGGGAATATTGTGGTCTCTGGAGAGCTGACGGATCTTGCCGATAGCGTCTCCGGTAACATTGCGCTGGAAAAGGATCTTGTCAATGGCCCTTCCTGCCTCTATTGCTTCGATGATCGGTTGCCGGCCGATGATCATCGACGATTTCTTGATACCCGGCGATTGTTTTCTATGAAATCCTTCCATCTGCGATCATGAGTTTTATTTTCAGGATGGCGGCCACCGACATGGAGTCTGTGATGAGGCCCTGTTCTACCATCCGGTAAGCTTCTTCAAAGGGCAGTTTCTTTATCTGCAACTGCTCTGTTTCTTCGGGACAGGCTGTTTGCTGCGTCAGCTGCCTGGCGAGGTAAGTTACGGCATATTCGTCACTCACTGAATTGGAGAGGTGCATCTCAAGAATGGGTTCCATGCTCGCAGCTACCAGTCCGGTTTCTTCGAGCAGTTCCCTGTGTGCGGATGCGATGGGATCAGTGCCTTCCGGACTTCCCCCTTCGGGAATCTCCCAGCTGTATTGGTCGATGGTAAACCTGTACTGGCCTACGAGCCAGGTATTCAGTTCTTCGTCGAGCGGAACCACTCCTACTGCGATATTCCTGAAATGTACTTTCCCGTAAATGCCTTTTCCGCCGGAGGGGTTGATCACCTGAAATTCGGTGACACCGATCCAGGGATTGCCATATTTCTCCTCAGAACTCAGGATCTTCCAGGGGTTCTCAGTTTCATTCATGGCGCAAAAGTACAATAATGGAGGCAGTTTGCAGACGGGCTATTCCTCGGCCAGTTTTTTGTCGAAAGCTTTACGGAATTCGGCGATAGATTCGATGTAACCATTTTGGTCGATGAAGGCTTCGGGTTTGTAACCGTCGGTCTCTTTGCGTTTGCCGTGCAGATCGAACTGGCTGGCATGGGAGGCTAACCAGAGGTCGAACTTGAGGTCTTTCATCACGCCTAACGTGTAAGCATAATCGCGCAGCATATCGGGATACTCCTTCACTTCGGAGAATTTCTTTTCGATGATGATGCTGGGCATGTTTGCTATCAGTACGTGCCAGCTTCTTTTTTCATCTTTTGTATCGAGCAGGTAGCTGCAGCTGCCGGGAGTATGGCCGGGGTGATGCAGCATGGTGAGCTTTGTATCGCCGAGCGTGATGGTATCGTTGTTGCGAAGCATGCGCTCTGCTTTGATGGGTTGAAAGATGGCATGATCGGCATGGAAATAGTAATCGTTCTTGCCGCCGGTAACGAGGTTCTGTGCATCTTTTTCGTTCACCATCATCACTGCTCCTGTAGCTTTCTTTACGGCTGCCATGGCGCCTACGTGATCGTGATGCACTTGCGTGGTGAGCAGAATTCTGGTATCTGAGTATTTGAAACCGAGCGCTTCGATACTCGCTTTGATCTGCGATGCAGAAGAAGCTATGCCGGTATTGATGAGAATATTCCCTTCGGAAGTGGTGATAAGATAACAAGCCAGATCATAAGTTCCCACATAGTAGAGATTACCGGCTATTCTGAAGGGTTTATAAGAGGTTGTCCATTCTTTGGGAGGATTGGCGGGTTCTTCCACATGCTGGGCAACAACTGAAAAAGAAGCAGTAAAAAGGCAAACGATCAATGTGATCTTGGTTAGGATAGCGCGGTTCATTGCGGGTAAAAATTAATAGTGAGATTTTCGTGTATGCAAAGTTGAGGCAAAGCCAGGTCTGTTCAAACTTAAAATTATCCTAAACTTCGCGTACTTTCGCGGGTAGTTTTACGTTACTAGAAATATCCCTGAAAATTTCTGACCCTTATGTTTTCCCTTAACCCCTGTTCAAAGCTCCTCCTTTCATTGCTGTTTCTTATTTCCGTTGCACAGGCGCAGCAGCCAATGTTGTACAAGTACCAGGATCTCTCCAAAACATATTATAAAAATCAGTCGGACTCCATTCAGAAAGCATGGAAATGTCCGTCTGTATTCGATGATCGTGAAACCCAGAAGAAATACAAGGAGATCTGGGACGGCCGCACAAAGTTTATCACCGGTTCACTGGAGGATAACGATTATGTCTATGAAAAAGAGATTGCGGCCTATATCGATGGCATCATAGATCAGCTGATGAAGGCCAATCCTGCACATTTCAAATCGAAACCCATGCTGCTGCTCGATCGCAGCAGCTCAGTGAATGCTTATGCCATCGGAAATGGCATCATCGCTGTAAATATGGGACTGGTTAATTTCTGCCAGACACGGGAAGAATTGTCGCTGGTGATTGCGCATGAGCTGTCTCACAATATTCTCTCACATGCTGAGAATTCTATGAAAGACAGAGCGGAGCTGCTGGCTTCGGATGCCTACAAAGACTCGCTCAATGCTATCCTGAAATCAAAATACGAACGCCTTACCAGGCTGAACAAGGTGTTGAAGAACTTCACGTTCAACAGAAGAAAACACCAGCGTTATCACGAAGGTGATGCAGATTCACTGGCCATCCAGCTCATGAAAAAGGCCAATATTGCTTTCGACTCCCGTTTTTTTCTGCGTCTCGACAGTGCCGATATGGAATATCACACACCGCTGAAACTGGAGCTGGGTAAGTATTTCGCGGCATACGACATCACCATCGACGATGCCTGGACAAAGAAGCGCACCAAAGGATTATCAACCCGCAACTATAATTTCAAAGACTCCACCAATAATGATGATTCGTTGAAGACCCACCCTGAATGTAAGGAGAGGTACGAACGCAACAAGTTGCTTACCGATGCAGGAAGAACACTCACTCCTGTTCCGGCAGCCATCAGAGAACGCGCTAACAGAATCATTGTTTGGAATCTCTACCGGAATGATGTTATTACCGGCTCACTATACCGTATACTTCTGGAGAAAGATAAAGGCAACAACAACAACTGGTACGATCTCATGTTTGCCAATGCAATAACCAGCCTGTATTATGCAGACCGCGAGTTACACCGGTTCGGTACCATCGGTATGGTGAAAAAAGAAAATGTGTCTTCGGAATACTACCAGCTGCAGACCATGCTGGAGCAAATACCGAGGGAGCAATTGGAAACTATTGCTAAAAAGCTCGGATCAGCCTCCTTCTGGAGCAAGGCGCAGCCCGATGAAAAATCGCTGAAGAGTTTCCTCAGTACGCTCACTTTTGACGCAGATGTTTCCCGTCAAAACAGGTCAAAAGCCGCAGAGGAATTTATCAAGGCATTTCCAACCAGCCCATATATAGAATTCGCCAGCCCGTTTGAAAAGAAATAATTAACCCCCACTTTGAAATTCACATGAAAAAGGTGACCACTCTCCTGCTGGCAATCGGTATTGCAGCCAGTACGGCTTATTCGCAATCAAAAGTATTCAACGAAGTCAATTCCGGTATTTCCACACAGGTAAGCGCTATCTCACAGAATAGCGCAGTGATCGGATACCTGGCTTTTACACGGCTTGAAAAAATTACTGACGAGGAATTCAATTACAGAATATCACTGATGGATGAAAACCTTAATGATATAGGTACAATCAATTTCAAGGAAAAGGATCTTATGCTGCAGCATGTGGCCTTTGAGCAGGATGTGATCTGTCTCTCCTATGTCAAACCTGATTGGGGCAAAAGGGTTGTCAGAAAAAAGAAGCAGAAGGATGAACCAGCTCCGGATCGCAAAAACAGCCTGTTGCTTCAGTTTGTTAGCCTGGATGGAAAGATAATCGGAACTGATTCAATCCCTGTAACTGTAGTAGTGGAGAGAGCTTCAGAACTCAAACAAACTGGCCCTGCAGCAAAATTTAAGAGCAAGCCACAATTAATGTCGGTACCGAATCATGGATTTGTAAGTGTATTCGGCGATAAAAAAGGTGTTGAACTTTCTTTCTACAGTTCTCAGGGAAAACAGATCTGGAAGAAAAAAGTAGAAGAGGATATAGCTGGTGATATCAGCATACTTACTTCAGACAGCAGCGTATACCTGCTTACAAATGGCAAGGAGAATAAGAACATCAGAAGAAGCGATGTACCCAACTCGTTTGAGATACTCGGATACAATGTGAAAGAAGGAAGCGCTTATGCCAAAAGAGTGATCAAAGACAAGAAGGGACATCAGCTTGAGCTGCTGGCTTTCGGTACAGATCCTGCAACAGGCAAACCGTTCATGAGTGGAGTGCTGAAAGGCACCAGAGGATCAGCCAGCAACTATTCTCCCAATTCTCTGATGAGAGGAGAATATGCAGGACTGTTCACATACGATATCACAGGAACCCAGAAACAGGATATGAAGGAAACCTTTACCTACTGGGACGATAATTCCAATGCGCAGATCACACAAAAAGGATTCAACATCGAGCATAATTCTTATCCGCTGATACAAAACTCTTTCAGAGACTTTGAAGGCAACACTTATTTTGCTGCTGATGGAATAAGAAGAAAAGTACGTCCCGGAAGAATTATCGGCAGTTTATTTATTGTACCACTTTCTGTATTCAATCCCGTTATTCTTCTTACAGTAGGTACCCGCAGTGCGAAACTGGGCGATCCCCTGATTTATAAATTGGGGGCTAACGGGCAGCTTACAACCAGCACTATTTTCGAGGGAGAAAAAAGCAAATGGTACCCGGCCAGATCACCATTGTATTATACAGGTTCCAAAAGCTACTTGCCTGTAGCCAACAGTGATCTTAAACAACAGTATCTGGTGGTGAATGAAACTAATAAAAGCAGTATTTATAATGTTGCTACCAAGAAGGTGGTTCGAAGCATTCCTACTTCCGACAAGAATATCGTAAGAGGGGTAACCCGTGCCAAGGATGGTCATATACTCATTACGGAATACAACAAAAAGGAGAAGTATACCAGAATCTCCATCGAGGCACTGTAAAACAAACTGCCTGCACATCATACCAAAGGGATTGTTCTTTCCGAACAATCCTTTTGCTTTATAGGGCATCAGTTAAAGCTACCCCAACAAAAAAGCCTCTTCAGTTAAGAAGAGGCTTTTTCTTTTTTGTGCCGACAAAATTATTTGATAGCGAAAGCTTTTTTCACCTTGCTCACGTAATCGAGTTTTTCCCAGGTGAAGAGCTCTACTTTTTTCTTGATTGTTTTTCCGCCGGGCGTGCTGAAGGTTTTCTCAACCACTTCAGGTTTGCGGCCCATATGACCATATGCAGCAGTTTCGCTGTAGATGGGGTTGCGGAGTTTCAGGCGCTGTTCGATGAAGTAAGGACGCATATCGAACAACTCGGAAACGATCTTCGCAATCTGACCGTCGGTTTTCTTCACTTTGGAAGTTCCGTAGGTGTTAACGTAGATGCCCATTGGCTGTGCTACGCCGATTGCATAAGAAACCTGTACCAGCACTTCGTCGCAAACACCGGCAGCTACCAGGTTCTTGGCAATGTGACGGGTTGCGTAAGCAGCTGAACGGTCTACTTTGGAAGGATCTTTTCCGCTGAATGCACCACCACCGTGTGCACCTTTACCACCGTAAGTATCTACGATGATCTTACGGCCTGTGAGACCGGTATCGCCGTGTGGTCCGCCAATTACGAACTTACCGGTTGGGTTGATATGATATTTGATCTTACCTGCAAACAGGTGAGCGTATTTCTTGTATTTAGCCTGAACGCGTGGGATGAGGATATTGATCATGTCTTTCTTGATCTTATCCTGCATTTTAGCTTCAGTGGCAAAGTCGTCGTGCTGTGTGGAGATCACGATAGCATCGATGCGAACAGGTTTATTGTTATCATCATACTCCAGTGTTACCTGACTTTTTGCATCGGGACGGAGGTAAGTGATCTCTTTATTTTCGCGACGGAGAGCAGCCAGTTCGATCAGCAGCTTGTGAGCCAGATCGAGTGCCAGCGGCATGTAATCTTCGGTTTCGTTGGTAGCGTATCCGAACATCATTCCCTGATCGCCTGCACCTTGCTCTTCTTTCTTCTTCTTATCAACACCCTGATTGATGTCTGATGATTGCTCGTGAATAGCAGACAGTACACCACAGGAATGTGCTTCAAACATATACTCGCTCTTAGTGTATCCGATCTTGCGGATCACACCTCTTGCAATTTCCTGAACATCGAGATATGCAGAAGATTTCACCTCACCGGCCAGTACAACCTGACCAGTTGTAACCAGCGTTTCGCAGGCTACTTTTGATTGAGGGTCGAATGCGAGAAAGTTATCGATCAACGCGTCGGAGATCTGGTCGGCTACTTTATCAGGATGGCCTTCAGACACACTTTCAGAAGTAAATAAATAAGGCATGATGATTTAATTAGTTAGATAGTGGCGCAAATATAAGTGGCCAGATCAGATTTTGGAATAAATAATTCGAATCCTCGCTTTCTGTGTGGCATGATTGCCTCCACCCAGCACTACCCTTCCGTTTGAAATGGGGGTATTGATCGTAAGGGACGGGAAATTGATGTTTGCCACAGATTTTCCGTCTGGTGTGGAAATATGCGGATGCGTTTCGAGCGGAGCATACACGCGCATCGTTTTGAAAGCCCGCAGGTTCTTGGTTACGAGGCTTTGCATATAGCGGGTAAGATTGAATACGTAATTCTTGTTGGAGGTACTGTAGAAACCGCCCTGGTTAGCCACATCATAATAGTTAGGGGCAGATCCGGTATACACAAAATCGTTGCGAACGGTAAATGAACTGTCGCGTGTTTCGTTCACCATATCGATAAACATCAGCGATGGCGGCGTATACAGGTTATCGTCCGTGGCATCGATGCGCGGCAATATGAGTTCTGCTTTATGCACCACTCTGTTCACTGTTTTGAAGGTATCCAGGCCAGGAATGGTAACGGTTGCATAAGATCCGGGAGTGCTTTGGATAAACACTTTATCGTCTTTGACATTGCCGTTCAGCAGGTAATTTTTGTAATCATGCGCAGGCGTCTGTCTGATCAGCGATGCGTAGTTGGCCGCATATCTGTAGGCAGGATAACCGGTGGCGCCCGCAACGAAGTAAGGAGAAATGGTATCTTTTATGCCATTCTTGATCACGCGGCAATAAACCATTAACCTGCTCTTGTCGGCAGCGAGGTTGAAGTATGCCAGTGATCTCTTTGCCGGAGAAGCATTGTTGGCTTTGAAAACCAGGCCTCTGAACTTTCTTACGAAGTTGGAATCTGTTTTATAATCGGTAGCCGTATCGAGAGCCAGCAGTTGCTGACCGATATTGTTATCGAGACGGATTCTCAGTTCATTGTTTGTGCGGATGGAGTCGGTTCCGTTGTTAACGTAGTACACAGAATCGTTGAGGGTTCTGAAGTCAACCGATTTTGTTCCGATCACACCGCCTGTAGTGGCAAATGGAGCATGGCTGATTCTGTAATTGCTGGGCTCCCAGAAATTAGAACCTGCATTGCTGATCTGCGTAACATCGATGTTTTGTACGGAGGTGGAATCTGCGTAGAGTCCCTGATAAGCGAGTGATACCACCACCGAATCGATCGTCACAGAGTCTTTATTGATAAAAGGATTCGCCGAAGTGGGGATAAAACCTACATAAAGGTCTGCGGTAGTGTTTCCGAAAACAGGGTCGTCTCCGATCTGGCCGAGCGGGAAGATATCGTTATAGTTGAGACGGGTGGTATCCGGATAAAGGAAGTTATCGGTTTCCACTTCCAGAATGGTCTCGAACGTATGCACGTTGTCTACCGCGGGGATCAGATCCGTGCCCAGGTCAGTAGCATCAGGTTTTGTACAGGAACTATAAATCAACAGTCCGGCAATAGCCGTTACAACCGGGGCAAAGATTTTCCTATTCACGCAGAGATGGTTATTTATAAAAGTAGGTTACAGAAATTGAATGCTTATTTAGCAAGGTCGGAATACAATTGTAAATAGTCTGTTAAATCAGACTCAGCATTATACGTCAACACTTTCTTTCCCTTCACTTTACCAAACTCTTCTATCAGTTTCTTATCAACTTTATCGGCACCGAAAGTGATGGCGTCGGCATAAGTGGCACCTCCTCTCATCATACCCACGTTATTGGCATCCTTGTACGGTTCAAGGTCTTTTTCCTTGATGTTTGGGTTGATGTTGGAGATTTTGAGAAAGTCTGCACCCAGTTTTTCCTTGAAAGTGGTATTGCCGATGGTGTAGATCATTTTGCTGTGGGCAAATACGGGTTCTTTCTTATACGCTGTTTTCTGGAACAGGGGTATGAGGCCGGTCATCCAGCCTGAGCAATGAATGATGTCTGGCGGCCATCCGAATTTTTTTACGGTTTCCATGGCGCCTTTTGCGAAGAAAACAGCTCTGAGACCATTGTCGTCGAACCATTTTTCCTGCTCATCATGAAAAATATACTTGCGTTTGAAAAGATCTTCGTTGTCGAGAAAATAAACCTGCAAACGGGCATTGGGGAGAGAAGCCACTTTGATCTGCAGCGGGTAATCGTCGTTATCAACACTTACATTGATCCCTGAAAGGCGCACCACTTCGTGCAAACGGTGCCTGCGTTCATTGATCACTCCGAACCGGGGCATAATGCAACGTACTTCATATCCATTTTCATTTGCTTTTATCGCCAGACGATTGACAGTTTCTGAAAATTCTGTCATTTCCAGATAAGGAGACATTTCGTTGGCAATAAATAAAATTCTTTTCTTTGTCAGCATTATGATATTAATTGTTTAAGCCACCCTTGAAAAACAGGGTGCAAAGTTAAGGTTTTTTAATTAAACAAGGGGCCAGACCCGGCCTTCCGCCCATAACATAACAGACCAATGCTTATTATCAAACAAGCAGCCCGCCTGCAGCAATACCTTCAGCAACAGGCTGAACGCGGACTGATTTCCGGATTCGTACCAACCATGGGAGCCCTCCATCAGGGCCATATCTCGCTCATTGCAGAAGCCCGCAAACAAGCTGGCATAACGGTTTGCAGCATATTTGTGAATCCTACGCAGTTCAACGATCCATCGGATTTCGACAAGTATCCAAAAACAATTGAACAAGATGTGTTGCTGCTCGAAAAAGCAGGAACAGATATACTTTTTTTACCATCCGTTGAGGAGGTTTATCCAACCGGTTTAACAAATCTTGAACATTATGAGCTGGGTTACCTCGAAACAATTCTCGAAGGGAAGTTCCGTCCCGGTCACTTTCAGGGAGTATGTCAGGTGATGTTCCGCCTGCTCAGTCTGGTAAAACCCGATCTGCTGTTCATGGGACAGAAAGATTTTCAGCAATGCATGGTGGTGAAAAAACTGCTGGAGATCATGCAAAGTTCAACGCAACTCATCCCCGCTCCTACGGTTCGGGAGGAAAGCGGACTTGCCATGAGCAGTCGCAATATGCGTCTCAGCGCCGAAGCAAAAGATGCAGCAACCACCATTTCGCAGGCATTGAAAGAGATCAAAGCCAATCTGGGCCAGCAACCTGTTGCAACACTGAAATCGAACGCAGTGGCAACATTGGAAAAAGCAGGGTTCACTGTGGATTATGTGGAGATCGCGAATGCAGACAATCTGGAGCTGACAGAGAACTGGGATGGCAAAGCGCCGCTGGTAGCGTTGGTAGCAGCCTTTATCGGAGGCGTGAGGCTGATCGATAATATGATTGTAACCAATTGAAAATGATAATTGCCCGCAGGCTGCGATTTATGTCAGCAAACTTTTTTAGCTTGCGGCCGTTTTATTACAGGCGACTTTTGAAATATGCCGCCTACACCTAACAACAAACCACCCGATCATGGATATCGAAGTGCTCAAATCGAAGGTACACAGGGCAGTAATTACCGAAGCAAATCTCAATTATGTAGGTAGTCTTACATTGGACGAAAATCTGATGGAAGCGGCCAATATGATCGAGAACGAAAAGATACAGGTAGTGAACGTAAACAACGGTACACGTATCGAAACATATCTCATCAAAGGAAAACGTGGTTCAGGCGTTTGTTGCCTCAATGGGCCCGCAGCCCGCCAGGGCGCCGTTGGCGATACAGTTATTATCATTTCCTATGCGAGAATGGATTTTGAAAAGGCAAAAACTTTCAAACCATGGATCGTATTTCCCAAGGAAGGTAATATCTTGTAAAAAAAACAGCAGGGTCTGCCCCTTATGAACAAAAAGCTCAAAAGCCTTATTCAGTATGCGATCATCCTGGCCCTGGTTGTATTTCTCTGCTGGTGGTCTCTCAGCACTATCAACGCCGATCAGTGGCCGCTGATAAAACAATCACTTTCCAACGCCAATTACTGGTTGCTGGTACCTGTGGTACTTGCGCTGCTGGCCAGCCATCTGAGCAGGGCCATCCGCTGGAAAATGCTGATGGAACCAATGGGCTATAAACCTAAGCTCGGCAATACCTATATGGCCGTGCTCATCGGATACGCCGCCAACCTCGCCCTGCCCCGTTTGGGCGAAGTGCTCAAATGCACTGTGCTGGCCCGTTATGAAAAGGTTCCCGCTGATAAACTGGTAGGCACTATCGTAGCTGAACGCGCTTTTGATCTTATCTGCCTGATCATCGTAATGGTGATCACCATCGTTACCCAATCTGGCATTATCGGAGATTTTCTATACGGCCAGGCCGCCGATCTCTTCGGTTCCAAAACCAAGGGCATCTCCCTAACAAAAATTCTCCTGCTCGCAGGCATAGTCGTATTCTGTTTCCTCGCTGCCATCTGGGTTTTCAAAAGATTCAGCCATGTGAAGTTCATCCAGAAGATCAGAACAATTGTGGATGGCATCTGGCAGGGATTGATCAGCTTCCGCCATATCAAACGCAAAGGCTGGTTCATTTTCCATACCCTGTTTATCTGGACGATGTACCTCGGTAGCGTTCAGGTTGGCATGTTTGCACTCAAAGAAACATCCGGCCTCGGCATCGGCGCCAGCATGGCCGTGCTTTTCAGCGGCAGCATTGCCATGATCATCACCCCCAGCGGCATCGGCGCTTACCCCATACTGGTATACAAAACACTGGAACTCTACGGCCTCAACGAAGCCTACGGAAAAGCCTTCGGATGGCTACTCTGGACCGTTCAGTTCTTCCAGATACTCGTATTCGGACTTATCGCACTCGTACTCCTGCCCTACCTGAACAAACAAAAAGAAAGCAATGAAATCGCCTCAGGTAATTGAAACAAAGATCCTCTCCATTGAAGACGCCAAAAGAACAATCGCCCAATGGAGATTGCTCGGCAAAACCATTTCGTTCACCAATGGCTGCTTCGACATTCTGCATCGCGGGCATGTATTCTCTCTTTCGCAAGCCGCTGTAGAAGCCGATTACCTCATTGTTGGCCTCAACTCCGACGCCAGCTGCAAACGCCTTAAAGGCCCATCCAGACCGGTGAACGACGAACAGAGCCGTGCGCTGCTGCTCGCCTCCCAGCTGATGGTAGATGCCGTTGTGATCTTCGAAGAAGATACTCCGCTCGAACTCATCAAAACTCTCATGCCCGATGTGCTGGTAAAAGGCGGCGACTACACCGTTGAACAAATTGCAGGATCAAAAGAAGTGATCGCTAATGGCGGACGCGTAGTGATCAACCCCATCGTGGAAGGATTCTCTACCACAGGCACCATCGAAAAAATGAAGTCGGGAAAATAATTAAAGCCGGTACATCCGCTCTACTTCCTGTACAATGATTTCCATCTCGCGTTCATCGCCGTTGGCATTGTACGGTTGCTTCAGACTGCTGTTGAAGAAGA
Source organism: Pseudoflavitalea sp. G-6-1-2 (assembly GCF_012927185.1). GTDB lineage: Bacteria > Bacteroidota > Bacteroidia > Chitinophagales > Chitinophagaceae > Pseudobacter. The sequence continues at coordinate 1,330,566 of NZ_JABBGB010000003.1, read as the reverse complement.
AAGCAACTGTCTGATAAAAACGGGCAGTGAGTCCACCCTTGTATTCTTTGATGATCTCGTAACAGTTATTGCCAGTTTGCCGGTTGATGAGTTTCATCAGCACTTTGCCCTGATAAATGGAGAGATCCGATAATGGTTGTGTGAATTCTTTTTTCAGCTCCGCTTCGCGGCTCTTGATGATCTTCTTGCGTTCGTCTTTATCCTCCACGCCGCGCAATTTTGCATTGATATCATTCAAAATAGCGCCCGCTCTTTTCGCATAAGGAAGGGTGACATAAATAGCATTGCGCAGCCTGTTCCACTCCTGCCTGCGTTTCAGCAGCTCTTTAGGATAGGGCGCTTTTACCCAGTACCAATCAAGTGTTCCGGCAGGCACCAGTTCGTGATCGACTATTTTCGCTGAAACAAGAATGGTGTCGTTGGGACCCAGCTCCGGAGGCGGAATGTTTTTGAGAATAGATGTATCCTGCGTTTGCGCAACAGACTGCGTACCGAAAATCAGCACCAGTACAATTGAAGACAATACATTGAATGATATGTTTCGCGCAGGGTTCATTGGCGGTTACTAAAATAAGACAATTCCCCCACAGCAAATAGCTGCATGGCCCCTAAAGAGCCATGCTTAATGTAAAAGAAATGTGAAAATCTTATTTCAGCCGCCTCGCTCTCCATACAACGGCCATTCCCGTTCCGATCACCATTATCACAGTTCCTAACCATACCAGATTGATGAAAGGAAATTGTAATACTTTCAATCCAACAAAAGGCACCAGTTTGGAGGATTCTTTCACACCAATATTGAAGTATCCCTGCTTCTCAGACGGACTCAACGCAATAGCCATGCTCTGTGAGAACACAGTATCGATAGCATAACGTGGCTGACCATCTTCGAGGTAGAATACAGGATTGGCTCTCAGCTTGCGCTGGTCGCGGGTGATGAGCGTGAAGTTGGCCATCACAGCGGTATCGTTCGAAGTAAATTTGTGTTTGTCGTTATTCGGATTAACGGTTACGCTGTCGAAACGCATCAGTCCGGTTGAATAGAAAATGGTATCTCCCACTTTCGCGATATGACTTTTGAACTGAGCCGTATCCGGACCTTCAGCCAGTTTATCCGCCGCACTGATATAGCTGAATACATCGCGCGTGAGGTAATGTTTGGCATCGGGGTTATTGGAATATTGCTCCTGCCCTTTGGTGTTCTTGATGAGATCCGGCTTGAGTGTGAACTTCTCTTTGCCATCTTTCGATTCGAACTCCACCATAAAGTAATACATCTTGTTCTTCGCAGTAGTGGAGTCGCGTACATACGTTACCCAGTACTTGCCCATATCCATTTTCACACCCTGATAGAGGGTCATGTTCTCTACGCCTTTTTCTTTTGCTTCGGGACCGAAATCGAGCGGGTTCAGAAAGTTCCTGCTCAGCACTTCTGTTTTGGAAGATGAGATGAGCATGCCCACCAGCATCATACCGAAACCAATATGCGCAACGGAAGCGCCGGCAGCTTTGAGTTTGCCTTTCAGTCCAACACGGATATAATCGGCATTGGCAATCACAGCATACACACCGGCGAAGATGGCCAGGTGAATGGAGAAAAGAAAGCCCATGCCATATTTATCGTAATTGATACCGCCCCAGATGCTGATGGCAGCTGCAATAGCTGCAGCGATCACAGTTGCCGGCAATATCTTTTTCAGAAATTCTTTCTTCGCTGTATTCTTGTATTTGAGGAATTGCGTGAATGCAGTGAGCAGGCCCAGTACAATCGCTACAAAGATCAGAATGCGGTTGTAAGCGAACTCTCTGTCTTCACCGATCACCCAGTTGGTGCCGAAGATCTTGTTGAGCACCGGTAACGAAGTGGCGGTGATGATGTACATGCCGGAAAGCAGCAGTACCAGCGATCCGATGAACATCCAGAACTCGCGCGAATAAGTGCTTTCTTCTTTCGCGATGGTGGGTATCTGTTTGTATCGTTTGATGAAAAGGAATAAAGAAGGAAGGGCAAATGCAGCAACAAAAAGGCGCAGCTGCCAGTTCATACCCGACCCGGTGAATGCGTGTACGGATGTATCCTGCAGGTCGCCGCTTTTGGTGAGGTAGCTGGAATACAGAATGAGGATGAAGCTGAGTATGAAGAAAAAATATGTGGGTCTGAGTGAGTGGCCGGTTGAATTGTACACCAGTTGTGTATGCAAACCTGCAATCATTATCAGCCATGGAACCAGCGAAGCATTCTCTACAGGATCCCATGCCCAGTATCCCCCGAAAGTGAGTGATTCATACGCCCATTTGGCGCCCATCATGATGCCAAGGCCAAGGATGGCTGCAGAGAACAGACTCCAGGGGAGTGCGTCTTTGGTCCAGCCACCGAAATCTTTTTTCCAGAGACCGGCAGTAGCATATGCAAAAGGCACAATGGTAGAAGCGAAGCCGAGGAAGAGAATGGGTGGGTGAATCACCATCCAGTAGTTTTGCAGCAACTGGTTGAGACCACGGCCATCCTGCATGGAGCTCAGGCTGAGATAATCGGCACGTTGAAATATCGGAGCATCGGCAAACTGATCGCGGGTGAACAGAAATGGAGAACTGCCCACTTTCAGATCAAACACATAAAGGCCCAGCACCATGGTAGCGAGCACAAGTTGTGCAAAGCTGATCACGGTCATAACAGGAGCTTCCCATTTTTTTGCAGTGCGCATGAGAATCATTCCGAGTACACCATGCCATACAGCCCAGAGGAGAAAACTTCCCTCCTGTCCTTCCCAGATACTGCTGAGGAGATATTTCGGTTCAAGAGAAATATCGGAGTGATTATAAACGTAATAGTATTCGAAGTAATGATTCCAGATGAGGTAGAAGATGATTGCGAATACAATCAGAATGGAAGCGAAGTCCACGGCGAAGGCCATGCGGCCCAGCTTTTTCCATCGGGCAGCATCATCGGGGATTACCGCCTGTGCACTTTTGTAATAAGCGATCGTTGCAATGAGGGACGCAATAAAAGAGAGCACCACCAGGAAATGACCGAGCTGCCCCGGAAACAGGTGTTCGCCGATATAGTTCATGATTTCAATTAGCTTTTTGTAGTGAGATTATTGTAGGCTGCTTTAGGATCATCCTTGTACTTGGATGGGCACTTGATGAGAATACCGTCTTTGCGTGAGATCTCGAAAACGTCTCCTTTCATTTTTCCTTTGAGTACAATACGGTCGCTCTTTTCCATATCCATCGGTTTCTCGAAATAGTACATCACCTGCGCCTTGTTGCCAAGAGAATCCACTACATGGAATTTCGTGAGATTTGGATTTTTTACTGCATCGTATTCGATGGGCACAGGCACGGATTTGTCGAGCTGCGTTATCACTGTTACGGTTTTTCCTTCTTTCTGACGGGCAGAAGCGAGGGTTTCATACGTAGACAGATCGCCCATGAAGCTGAGCAGGATCATAATACCGGCTGCAATGGCCACCAAAATAACAACGTGCGTTTTTTTCATAATGTGGAACAATTCCGGGGGCAAAATTAGTCCAAAAAACCCTACCCCGGGGGTGAAATTAAGTAGGCGGCCCAATTTTTAACCTGTGATAAATAGGTATTCATTACCAGTTAGTTAGGGTGAGCCACCCGTTTCCGCTGCACTTAACAGCGTGTTAACGATTTTGTTGAGACACAGAAAAGATTTTTTAAGAAAAGTCTGCCAAAGGGCAAAAAAGGCAACAACAGACCGTTGCTTCACCCGATAATCACTTCGCAGTTTCGATATCGATCAGGTAAGGCACCAGCTGCAAGCCTTCCGTAGTTCTGAATCCGTAGTTCAGCAATATCTGCTGACGCAATGCGGGTTTCAGATCAACAATAAAGCTTACAGATTTCCGATCTTCGGACCAGCCGATCAGGCTCACTAATTTCAGCACATTGGATTCTCCCAGCGGACCAAAATCGAAACTCCTGTAACGGGTATCCATTGGTGCAGAGAACTGAATGGTGATTTGTTTGATGCCTGTATCAATACTGGTGCTTCCGTTTGCAAATTCTTTGATGCCTGTTACTACCGGTCGTGCTGCTTCGTATTTTTTGCGGAGTGCAAAAAGCGGTTCGGAGAAATAACCGGACTGATCTACAAATGCAGCGATGGCCGTATCGTTGTTGTAATCGAGTTCGATGATAGAGCTGATGGCTTTCTCTTTGTTTTTTTGTTTTTTGTAATAGCCTTCACAGATGGCATATCCAACATAGTAGCCCATATCGCGGGTACCGAATTCATTTTTTTCGTTGCTCCAGAACCAGTAGCCGAAATTGGGAGAAAAGAGCACTTTGCTGAAAACGTTTCTTACTTTGTCCCGATTGGCATTTCCATATATCACGGAGGCTGCAGTGGTTTTCTGACCACTTCCTTTCTCGGCTACAAACTCGGCCCCACCTTCCATCAGGCATTGTGCCAGCAGGTGATTGCCGTACGCTACCTTCTGTTGCGTATGCACGTACTCGTGGAAATTCAGAAAGACCATTTCTTTTATTCTGTCCGATTGAATGTTTTTGAGATGTGCCATACTTTCCGGAAACTCATCCGTAACTGTTTGCCGGTCGGTCATGGCTATTTCCGCTCCGATAAGTACCATGCCATCCCTTACTGTACCGCCGGTTCTGAAAGCGCCGACAGTAAAATAAACCGGTGCAGGTTTCATCGCAGGATAGATCTTCCGCAGTTTGCCGATCTCCTTTTCGATCTCTCTGGCAACGCTGTCTGCTTTGAGGGTATTGCTTCTGATGGATTTCCAGAAGCGGGGAAAACTGTTGATGTTTTTCACATACTCTTCGGCAGTGTATCGCCGGGCAGCCATGATGCTTTTCAGCCCTGGCGTGCCTTTATCGATATAAATCGTTTTGATGTATTCGAGTTGCTTTACAGAATCTGAAGTAGTGATGATTTTTTCGTAAGCTTCCCAGAAACGATGGATGTCTTCCGTAATGCAGGCCTGGTTTTGTGCCTGGCTTGCCGAAGCCATCAGGAGGATGATTACAATGAACAGCAATTTTCTCATGCAGGGAAGGTCGCCTGAAGAAAAGATATGTTGCAGCATATCAGGAGGATTATGCGTTTTATCGCATGAAAAGCTCCTTTTCACAGATGAAACCATTCGGACATGCCGCAGGTAAATTGCGCTCTTCCGAAGCAGGTTATCCCCAGAAATTTGTTCATTTTACCAAAATCAGAGTATCATACAATAATCTGACTTTCATTCCGTTAATAGGTCCTACAGCCACCCTTTTCCCTTTTGCAGCGATTCTTTCCCTGCAACCTATCCACAATATTTTGCTTCTTGGTAATACGTGTGTAACTTGCACGGCTTTTTAAACGGGGAGTTCCTTCAAACAATGACAGACTTATCGCATTTCGATCCCAATGGGGCGAGTAATCCGAACAACAACATTTTTGGCTTACCCTTCTCAGAGGAAGATGCCCGGCTGGTAATTTTGCCCATTCCATGGGAAGTTACAGTCAGCTACAACGCTGGTACTGCAAGGGCGGCAGATCATATCTTTAAGGCAAGCATGCAGGTGGATCTTTTTGATGCCGACTGCAAGGAGGCCTGGAAACAGGGCTTTCATATGCGAAGCCCCGACAGAAAGATTCTGCTCAAAAGCGATTACCTCCGCAAAGAGGCAGAGCTCTATATCGATTACACTTCCAAAGGTGAGATCGTAGAGAAGAACAACTTCATGTGCAAATCTCTCAAGGAGATCAATGAAGGTGGTGTGTATCTCAACAACTGGGTATACGAACATACCCGTCAGCTGTTGCAACAGGGCAAGCTCGTTGGCCTTCTCGGCGGCGACCACTCTACCCCACTCGGCTACTTCAAAGCCATCGCCGAGAAACATCCGGATTTTGGTATTCTGCAGATAGATGCGCACTGCGATCTTCGCAAGGCTTACGAGAATTTCAAGTACAGCCACGCGAGCATCATGTACAATGCTCTCACCGAAATTCCTGCACTCAGCAAACTGGTACAGGTGGGCGTGCGTGATTATTGTCAGGAAGAATGGGATTATCTGCAGGCCAATAAAGACCGTGTAGTTACCTTCTTCGATAAAGACATCAAAGAGAAATTATTCGAAGGCGAAACCTGGAAAAAAATTGCCGACGAAATAGTTGAACAATTACCCCAACAGGTATACGTAAGTTTCGATATCGATGGCCTCGATCCGAAACTTTGCCCCAATACCGGAACGCCTGTTCCCGGTGGATTTGAGGCTGCTCATATCTTCTACCTGCTGAAACGTGTGATCCAGAGCGGACGCACCATCATCGGTTTCGACCTCAGTGAAGTAGGTGTTGGAGATATTGAATGGGATGCAAACGTAGGTGCGCGTGTTTTGTGGAAGTTATGTAATTTGCTGACGGCAAGTAATTCATAACTTATTCCATTGGCATGGTTTATCAGTACGTTGTAAGCCTCAAGAACCAGCATCACAGGTCCATCGATATATTCGGCATACTGCTGAGCGCAGCTTCCGTGATCTTTTTCGTAAAAGAACTGGTGATGCAGCAGCATCTCAGCTTTGCTTACCTGGTAGGCGCCATTTTCGTAACCGGCGTGCTGGTGTTCAATATCTGGCAATCTGCCAAAGGAAAGAAGGTCTATTACAGCCGTGCCCTGCTCATAGCCGCGCTGGTGTGGATGAAGATGCCTTACATGCAATGGCTTTCCTTTTTATTTATCGTACTGGCCCTGCTCGAATACCAGGCGAAATACTCACTTGAGATCGGCTTCTCCGATAATGCGGTTGTGATCAATTCCCTCTTCAAAAAAAGATACGCATGGGATCGCTTCAGCAACATCGTTCTCAAAGACGGACTGATCACGCTCGACTTTACAGATAACAAAATTCTGCAACGCGAAGTGGAAGATGATGAAGAAGATGAAGCCGATGAGGACGAGTTCAACAACTACTGTCAGGAGCGGCTGAAAATTTCGTCGAAAAGTTCTGTGGAATAAATCACGGATTGCATCTAGGGAGAAACTGCACTGCTATGAACTCCCTATCACTCCCGGTTGTGCATCCCGAATTCCAAAAACTAAAACGCTCCGGGCGTTTTCTGCATCTTGCTGCCGCATTTTTCATTCTTTTACATGCCGTGGCTCATTTCTTTTCACATCACGCCAATTATTTTTATCTCGGTTGCCTGCTGCTGATTGCGGTAGACATCATTATTCTGGTATTTGCCGGGGCCAATATTCTCAAGGCCCTGCCCAAAGTGAACCTCTTTTTCCGGCTGGTTGAATTCTTTTTCTTCTTCGGCATCGGCATTACGATGCTGGCCGAAGGAGGATATATCATCGGCCTGGTGCACCTGATACTCAGCGCCGCCTGTTTCTACCTCTTTTATTGCGAAAAAAAGCTGCTGACCGATGAATATATTGCCATCCATCATACCGGCATCACTATCCCCGATCTGCCCGAGCAAAAATTCTTTATCTGGAGCAATATCAATGAGATAGAAGCACAGTACGACAGCATCACGGTACAGACCTCCGGAAATAAATCTTATCATTTTGAGCTGCAAAAGAATCTGGAATTCGAAGAACTGGATCAAATTCACGAATTTTGCAGGCATTACTTAGGAATAAACAGGCGATAAGCGATGGATCGGGACGGCCCGGCCCCGCCGGAGCCGCAAAAAACAAGGATCCCGATGGCTGTATTACAAGAAAGTCCGTATTTACTCTATTCAGATGGAAAGGGAAATATTTTTGAAGATACCTCCCTTTATGCCGTGGGCCGTGCAGGATGGGATGCTTTTCCCGTTCCCGTTGAAGACTGGATAGAACTGCCCGAAGGCGGTAATCTCTATGAACTGCCTGGAAGGCGCGCCATCGGCATCGATGTGAACACCGGCGAAATGCGCCTCTGTGAAAAAGGATGGGCCGCCGCGGCTTTCATTCCTCCCGCACATACCGGCCTCTACCTGGCCGCGTATGAGACTTCACACGATGCACCTACGCTCCCACTCTTCTGTTATACCGCTGCCGCATGGCACAACGATAAATTCTATGTTCCCGCCGTTCGCATCGAACAGGATATCCGTCAGGAATGTGGCGGGTTCAACGATGTGAAGATCCAGACAGGCGTGGCCGATTTCCTCAAAGCCTATCCGCATAACCGACTGGTGAAACACCTGGCAGAGAAATGCTGCCTTACGTATAATTGCCCGGCTGCGCGGAACTATTTTATGGGAAGATGGGAATGCCCTATCCCCAGTTCTCCTGCCTGCAATGCCAACTGCATTGGTTGCATCTCCTTCCAGCCAACAGACGAAGAGATTGTATCAACGCAGGATCGCCTTACCTTCAAACCTTCGGCCGAAGAGATTGTGGAATTCACGGTTCCGCATCTTGAGTCAGCACCATTCCCGATCGTAAGTTTCGGTCAGGGATGCGAGGGAGAGCCGCTGCTGATGTGGGAAACCATCCGCAGAAGCATCATCGAAATCCGCAAGCACACGTCCAAAGGATCGATCAATATCAACACCAACGGTTCCAAACCCGATGCCGTGAAAGCATTGTGCGAAGTGGGTTTGAACTCCATCCGCGTGAGCACCAACTCGGCACGCAAACATATTTACGATCCGTATTATCGTCCGAATAACTATCAGTTTGAAGACATCATCGAGAGCCTGAAAGTAATGCGCTCCTATGGTGGATGGGCAAGCATCAACTACTTCGTATTTCCGGGCATGACGGACAGTGTGGAAGAATACGAAGCGCTCCGCAAGCTCATCATCGATACAGATCTCAGCATGATACAGTGGCGCAATTTCAATATCGATCCGGACTGGTACCTGGGCAAGATCGGTTACCACGGAGAAACTGAAATGCTTGGTGTTAAACAGATGCAGGAACTGATCCGCGAAGAGTTCCCTCATCTCAAATTCGGTTACTTCAATCCTCCGATGGAAAGGATCAAAGGAGATTACGAAGTTGATTTCGCACACTAAACGCTTAATGCCGGTACCCTACGCTACCGGCATATTTTTTTCTCTTACCCCAAACAGCTGAACTTTCCCATGCTCGCACTTTGCATAGTTGCTTTCCTCGCCGGATTTATCGATGCCATTGTAGGTGGTGGCGGACTGATTCAAACGCCTGCCGCACTGGTGCTGCTGCCGCAACATCCGGTAGCAACGGTGATCGGCACACTCAAGATACCCGCATTCAGCGGCACATCCGTAGCTGCGTATCAATATGCCAAACGGGTAACGCTCAACTATAAAATGCTGGCGTTGATGGCCTGCATCGCTTTCACAGCAGCCTTCTGCGGATCGAAACTGCTGAGCATGGTGAGCAACAGTTTTATGAAACCGCTGCTGCTGGTAGTGCTGGTGCTGGTGGCCCTTTACACTTACACCAATAAAAAGTTCGGCACACATACCGAGAAGCAGCACTCGCAAAAACAGCAATGGTGGTATGCTGCCATCATCAGTGTGGTGATTGGTTTTTATGATGGGTTTATTGGTCCGGGTGCAGGCAGCTTTCTCGTACTCGCCTTCATCAGCATACTCGGATTCGATTTTCTCAATGCGAGCGCCAATGCCAAATTTGTGAATCTCAGTACCAATCTGGGTTCTATATCATTCTTTCTGTTAAGCGGAAAGATCCTCTTCAGCATTGCATTGCCGATGGCGGCCTGCAATATGGTGGGAGGATGGCTCGGTGCAAAGCTGGCGTTGCTCAAAGGCAATTCATTCATCCGCATTTTCTTTCTGATTGTAGTATGCGCTACCATCCTCCGGTTTGCATATGACATCTTTTTCAAATAACTGATTTTAAGAAACCGTTTAACAATTAGCATAGTATTTGCAACGTTCTTGTGAAACATTGGTACATTCGTACACAGAATCTCAGGCGTATGACAGATAATTTTGAATCGAAGAAGAATCTGCAGGCAGGTACTTACACCGCCATCATCTGTGGTGTGATGCTGCTGATATTCCTGTTTGTACGATGGTCACTGCCACCCATACCCGAACCTCCTGCCGAAGAAGGCATAGAGGTAAATCTCGGCAGCAGCGATCAGGGTCTTGGCGATGATCAGCCAATGGAGCCCGGTGCACCGGCACCCGCAGAGCAGACTGCCTACACTCCTCCACCTGCAGCGAATACACCCGACGATAATGTAAAAGAAGATCCCGAAGAGAATGATGATAAGGAAGCCGTTGAAGTAAAGAAACCAATCGTGGTTCCAAAACCCAATGCCACTAAGAAACCTGAGAAGGAAGTAGTGAAAGCATTGCCCACGAAGAAACCTGTTGAAACACCTCCTGCACCGGCACCTCCCAAACCGAAAGCCACCATGAAAGGAATGAGCGGAACCGGCACCGGAGGCAATGAAGCGGACAGTTACAAGAAAGGAGGCAATCAGGGTGTAGCTGGTGGTACAGGCGATCAGGGAAGACCTGGCGGCAATCCTAATTCCGACAACTACACTGGCGGCGGAAGAGGATCAGGCGGAGTAAGCATCTCCAAAGGATTGCAGGGAAGAAGAATAACAGCACTCCCCTCTTTCAAAGACGATTTCAATGAAAACAATAAAGTGTATGTTGATATACGGGTAGATGAAACAGGAAAAGTGGTTTCAGCAGTATTCCAGCCAAGAGGATCTACCACTACAGAAGCACAGTTCAAGAGTATTGCAGTGCAGAAAGCATTGCAGGTGAAGTTCAGTCCGAGTGGACAGGAATCGGTGGGAACACTGTTGTTCAATTTCAAAGTCAGCAACTAATCCTCACTCATATAAGCGTTAGCTTAATTATAAAGAGGGTATCCACGGATACCCTCTTTCGTTTTGACTAATATTATTGTCTTAACTGGTTAACTCAATTAATCATTTGGAGACCTTCTACTTGTGTGAAATACTGAATTGACAATCACTGTCTCTGCTTCCGTTTCAAAAACTACCAGATAAGGAAATCTGTTTACTTTAAGCCTTCTATACCTTGCATTAATTGCAGTATAATAGTGAGGATGTTTTTTTATCTTTTCAAAACTGTTTTCCACTTCATCAATAAAATCGAAGCCTAATCCTTCCTTTTGTTGTTCATACCATTCAAATGCTTCCTGCATATCATTGACAGCCTCAGACTGCAACACGAGTTTATGCATTAAAGCTTCTTTTTACCGGTTATGATGGATTTGGCATCTTCCCAATTAAGTGTTTTGCTCTCACCACTTAAACGTTTAGATCGGCGGGCATCAAGAAGCTTGATCTCTTCTTCAGTAAATTCATATTCAAAGTCATCTTCCTCATTATATTCCTTAGCTACTGCATACATCAGCTTCAGTAACTTTTCATCACCTTTGTCAACATATTGATGAAGCTTCTGACGAATATTGGCTACCTGCATAATTGTTGAATTCGTTTCAACAAATTTAAGTCTAATTGAATGTTTCTCCAAACACCCTATTGTCCTAAAAAACAGACGATTAAGCGGTTCAATCAAATTATCTCAAAAACAAAAGGGCGCCTGCATCAGACGCCCTTTAACTATATTTCTTCAGTTCAATTCTTACTGCACAGTAATAGTTACTCTTCTGTTCTCACCTCTGTGACGTTTTGAATCGTTCGGAACAATCGGCTGCGCCTCACCTACAGTGCTGGTTTCAATGCGATCTGCAGCAACACCTTTGCTCTTCAGATATTCAGCAACTGCCAATGCACGCTGTGTACCGATCTTTTCATTTTCTTTTTCAGAGCCGATATCGCAGGTATGTCCAACAATGGACACTTTCAGGTCGGGGTATTGTTGCAGGATGTTCGCAACGCTATCCAGATGTGATTTCATCCCTTCAGGCACACTTGTTTTGCCGAGGGTATAGAAAGTTACCGGTTGCTTCACTACCTCTTCTTCCGTAGCGGTGATGGTTGGCTTTGGAGCAGGGGCCGGAGCAGGTTTCTCTTCAACAACAGGGGCCGGTGGAGGTGGTGGCGGAGCTGTTGCCACAACGGTATCTTTGGGTTTCGGCGTTTCGATGATGGCGACAGGCACATCAACATACACCGGTTGCGCAGCTTTCTTTTTGGTAAAGCCCAATCTCACCTGCACGCCATATGCAAGCAGATGTGCATTGCTGCTGGCCGGAAGCATTCCCTTCACTTCAGCTTTCTCTACACCGGTTGAACTGTAGGTAACAAGCGATGCACCTTCGTCTTTATTCTTGCGCATATCATTTACGCCGTAATCGAAATACACGCCTGTATACAAACGCATGGTTTCGCTGAGCATGAAGCTTACACCCGTTGCAGCACTGATAGTGGCTGTTGGTTTCAAATCGAGCTTTGCATCGTTCTTCCAGTTGTTGATGGTACCGAATCCGTGTTGCGGAAGATCGGTAAACTCTACATTGAAGTCCGGATAGTAGCCGGTGAGCGCCAACTGATCGGCAGAGCCTTTTGTTTTTCCGTTGAAAGGAAACAATATCTTAGTTCCTGCATTCAGATACCACTGCGTTTTACCGGTGGTATGGTATTGCGCCATAATGGGAATACCCGCTGCCAGAAAAGATTGCTTCTCTTCGTAATTATTTGCTTTGATTCTGTACTCGAATGCAGAGCCTTCCTCATCCACTTCATTAGAGGTTAAAACAGTTCCGTTATTCAATGTGGATTTGGAAAGATAACTGCCTGCAGTGATGCCTGTAAACAATCCCCATCTCTTGCCGAAATGAAAAGTGTAATTCAGGCCGATACCACCACCGGGTTGCAGTTTGTTGCTGGCATTTTTGGGGCTGTGCTGCATTCCCTGCAAGCCGCCATTCAGCTCTACGCCGAATTCCTGCGCATTGGCATTGGTAATACCTGCGAGCAAAGTCAACGTTGTAATTGTTCTTACGAGTTTCATATTGTTCTGTAGTTAAGTGAGGGGTTGATTATTTTACCAGTATGTTCAAAGTTGTTTTCTGTCCGTTGTTCAGCAATAATGTGATCACGTACATCCCGCTTGTGGGCGGCATTGTAAGCTGTGTTACCGGTGTTACATTATTGATCTGTTGCACAACTGTTCCGGTTACTGATGTCAGTTGCAGTTTTGCCCCAGTGAGTAAGGCAGGCGCATAATTGCAGGTGACCGTTACAGTTGATCCTGGCTTTGCAGGGTTGGGCGCTACTTTCAGCAGTGCAGTTGCGGTACCGCCATTGGCTGTTACGGCGCAGGACTGATGCTGCTCTCCGTTTCTGGTGGTGGCAATTACGTAGTAGCTGCCATTGAGCCCTGCAGGTTCATTATAGTATTGCTGATTTGCATTACTGATACTGGTTCCGTTTTTGAACCATTGCCATTGTACGTAATCTCCGTTGCTGTTGTCGAAAACGAGTACATCATTCCAGCGCTGCCGGATGGCATCTGCTTTCTGATAGCGGAAAGTCTGTACAATGGAGTTGGCGGCTTCGTGGTTTTTGTCGCCGGGCTGTGTGGCAGTGATGGTAGTTTCTCCGGGTTTGAGCGGAGTAAGCACATTGCCTGCAATGGAGGCCAGGTTGCTGTTGGCAATCAAATAAACTATATCAAGGCCGGCATTGGAAGAGGCAGACAGGTTTAACTGACTGACCGTTGAATTGCAGCCCACTGTGAGATCCTGCGACCAACTGATCTGCTGCGTAGCTTTGGTGATCACAAATTGATTACCTGTGTACGTAATGCTGTAATTGGGCGAACCGGTGAGTGTGCCCTGTTTGATGGCATAGCTTCCGGCTTCATTGCCGGGATCTCTGGTGAGGGTACCCGAAAGCGTTTCCTGGAACAACAATCCATTCACATCATATACCAGTGGAGGATCTGCCCGGCCGTACACTTTGGTGGCGGGCCTGGCGGTTACAGTAACATTTTTTGCCAGAATGATGCCGTTGTTGCTGGTGATATCGTCTGTGATGTTGATCTGATATTCAGAAGCGGCAGTACCGTTGAGGGTTACGCTTCCGCGCGGCAATGTAACCAGCTTGCCGGTTCCGGCATCTTTATTATCGAAGACAGCAGTTGCATTGGAGAGGGATAGCTGCACATCATCTCCATTCACAATTTCGCCCGCTGCAAAAACAAGTTGCGAAGGTTGTAACTGAAGGTATTCATTGCCGTTGTAACTCTTCTGCAATACAGCTGTTGAGCTGAAGGAGGCAGTCACTGGTTTTCGGCTGATGCCAAGCGTGAATACGGCATCAGGGGCCGCTTCCCATTCATCATTTCCTGCCTGACTTGCAGTGATGTTTACGCTGCCTGACTTTTTGATGCGGATCTTCCATTTGTTGTTATCGTTGATATCCCTGTAAGGCTCTGCGATGGTATTGTTGGATGATGCGTAGGTTACTTCGAGACCGGAAGTGGCGGTGAAGCCCGGCGCGAAAGCTGCATCACCGTAGGTTTTGGTGAGATCGTTCACGTTGATCTGCTGGGCGTTCAAGCCCATTTCGTAAGCCCCCATATCTACAATACCACCATTGGCTTTATTGAATATTCTGGGGTTTCCGGCGATATCGGTTTCGAGTGTGGTGTTCAGTCCCGGTAGCTGATAAAAAGCTCCATGCACTCTTATATTGGTTGGTGCTCCTTGTATTTGGGTGAGCTGGAACATTGCATTCCCAAAATCAACGGGCGCTTTGACTCCAACATAATTCACCTCCTGCCCGTTAAGGGTACCTTTCTGCATTTCACTGAACCCTATCATTGTATAAACTGTTGTGCCGCTCCCAATTTTCAGCTCTATTCTGAGTTTGTTCAATAGGGTTTCATCGAGTGGGTTACTCTGCTGTCCGATGATGAAACCGATAAAAGTACCGGTTTTCATTGAAGGCATTGAGTTCCATCCAACGGTAAATTCGGCTGTTCCAATTACTCCTTCCGTCACAGTCGGAAGATCGAGTAAGGCATAATCGTCAAATCTGTTGTTTATGACGGCCTTATCGAAATTGATAACGGCACATTGCTGTCCGTTGCACCGATTGCCCCATGCCTGGTTTGCCATGTTACGGGGGAAAATGATTCCGGTACCGGACAAACGATCATTGCTGCCTGCATTGAGTGCTGCGCTACCC
Organism: Pseudoflavitalea sp. G-6-1-2; assembly: GCF_012927185.1. Lineage (GTDB taxonomy): Bacteria > Bacteroidota > Bacteroidia > Chitinophagales > Chitinophagaceae > Pseudobacter. The sequence goes on along the minus strand of NZ_JABBGB010000003.1, from coordinate 1,315,476 downwards.
GATCCAAGCCTGTAGTCTCCACCAGTGAATCCACGTGTGGTGGCAGCGGGCATGTTTTTGAATTTCGGATCACCGGTGATATTTCCGGTTCCTGCATATCCTCCTTCCACAATGCTGTAGCTGATCTCCAGCAAAGCATTATTGTCCACTGTACCCAAGGCTCCGTGATTGCCGTACAGTATTGAATTGGTAATGCTGGTGGAGGATGCATTATTATTCAGTACAGAAGGGCCATTAGTGCAATAGTTGCCGCTGAAGGTTGTATTCAAAATCACACAACTCCCCGATCTGTTGATCACTGCACCCGCTATTGCATAGGAATAGTTACCTGCGATCACTGCATTAGACATGGTTACTGTACCGCTTTCATTTGTCAATGCACTGCCCATGCCGGCATGATTGCCCTGAATATACACATTGGAAAGTTCGAGCGTAGCACCAATCACATAAATGCCTGAGCCGCGATCGGAGAAATTATTCTTACCCTTTGTTATGCGGGGTGTTGATTCTGAAAGCCAGGCTACTCCTGCAGTGATGAAGAAGCCATCCAGATGGGTTGTACCTCCTGCGGCCACCACTACGTGCTGGCTGTTGCTTAAAGTAGGAATTTCGCCGGGCACATCGTTGTTATCTATATCTCCGCTGAGTATTGTTCTGTTTGAAATATTGCTGAGGTTACGTTGGGCGGGAGCCGATTCGGTTCCTGCAAATCCTCCGTAGATCTTTACATCATCAGGCAGTACGAAGCCCTGAAATGGAGTACTGGCTGTGTATGCCTGTCCATCTTCATAACCATACTTAGGTGTGTAAGTGCCTCCTGATACCCAGATCTGTTTTACACCTGGTGCTGATCTGGCATAGTGCATGGCATCTGCCAGTTCGCCCAATGCATTGGACCAGGATTCACCGGTGCCTGAACTTCCTTTTTTTACAAACAGAATGCCTGCTGCATTCGGATGTTTTGCCGGTCGTTTATACGCGTACAATATTTTCAGCACTATAGTACCGTTGAACCCGTTCATGGAAACAAGCAAGCCATCGAAGCCTTTTACAGGCAGCATGGATATTTCAAACCTGCCGCCGTTTCCTGTAAGCCGCATGGACTGGCTGGTTAGCGCCACAGCGGGATCAACAGGCGCAGAGCCGTCGTATACTGTCAAAAAAACATTTTGCAGGAGGTTGGCATCCGGTATTGCTCCCGGTATTTCCAATGCTACTACAAGGCTGTCAGTTTTGCCTCCGTTGCTGCGGTTGGAAAATTTCAGCAGCTGTCCCACAGTACCGTTTGAACCCACGGTAACATTGATAACAGACCCGGTATTCAGATCTCCATCTATACTTGCTGAGGGGTCTTGTACACTACATAGCAGGCAGGTCCCTCCGATGATGGGCGATTGCTGCCGATCGGCATATTCTATCTGCGAGAAGCCAGGCAGTTGAAGGCTCAGTAACAGGCAAAGCAGCACTGCTTTGTTTTTTATCAAAGCAGGTAGCAATGATGAATATTGATAAAGCAGGTTTCGGGACATGATATAATGGTTTTGGTAGCAGAATTTATTTAACGAGTATATTCAGGGATGCTTTTTGCCCGTTGTTCAGTACCAGTGTAATGATGTACAGTCCGCCTGTAGCCGGCATATCGAGTTTTGTCAGCGGCAGTACGTTTGTTACCTGCTGCATCACTGTTCCGGTAACAGATGTCAGTTGCAGTTTTGCGCCTGTCAGCAGGGAGGCATCGTAGTTGCAGTTGACGGAAATGGTTGATCCCGGTTTTGCGGGGTTGGGCGCTACTTTCAGCTGTCCGCCTGAAGCTGCTCCGGTGGCTGTCAATGGGCAGGACTGGAGCTGTTCTCCGTTCTTCGTGGTGGCGATCACGTAATAGTCACCTTTCAATCCTGCTGCTTCGTTGTAGTACTGTTGTGTGGCTCCGTTGATGCTTGTTCCGTTTTTGAACCACTGCCATTGTACGTAATCGTTGTTGCTGTTGTCGAATACGAGAACATCGTTCCAGCGTTGACGGATGGCATCGGGACTTTGGTAATGGAATGTTTGCGACACGCGGGTAGCGGCTTCGTGATTATTATCGCCCTGTTGTACTGCCGTAATGGTTGTCTGTCCTGGTTTCAGTGGCGTAAGAATATTGCCATTGATAGTGGCCAGCCCCGGGTTGCCAACGATATATGACACCGGCATTCCGCTGTTGGAGCTTGCAGACAATGCAACAGGATTGATGCCATTGCACCCGATGCTGAGGTTCTGTGACCAGGTGATCACCTGTGGTGCTTTGGTAATGGTGAACTGATTGTCTATGAAAGTAAGTGCATAGTTTGAGCTTGCAGCAATGGAACCGCGACTGATTGGATAGATGCCTGCATCTTCACCAGCCATTCTGGACGGCCCTCCCGAAAGCTGCTCACCAGCCACCATCTGTGATACGGTGTAAGTAAGAGCAGGATCAGCACTACCATACACTTTTGTAGCGGGAGCTGCTGTTACCGTCAATGGTTTGGGAAGAATGGCAATATTGTTTCCGCTATGAACAATAAGCACATTGCCGAGACTGTAATTACCTGCTTTGGCTCCGGTAAGCGTGATACCTGCTGAAGGCAATGTAATGGATCTCAGACCTGCATCTTTGCTGCTGTAGGTAGCATTCGCATTGGAGAGATCAATCCCTAACTGATCATTGTTTACAATGCCACCAATGGTAAGATCACCGGCGTTTATAGTTGCGCTGGTATTGCCATCGTATGTTTTCTGAATAACAGCATTCGCATTAAAGGAGATGACGGCCAGCTTTGGGGTAATGATCAGCGTTTTGTCCGCCATTATGAGTGTATAATTCGGGCCGGCAGTGAGGGTTCCCTGGGTAAACGGATAAGTACCTGCATCTTCGCCGGGTGTTCTTGAAGCAGCGCCTGTGACGTTATCTCCGGGGAGAAGACCCTGAACGGAATAGAAGAATCCGGGATCAGGGGTTCCGTAGAATTTAGTTACGCCTGCTACAGTTACAGTGAGCTCTTTGGGAAGAATCACACCGGTGTTGAGGTTGAAAAACTGTCCTAAATTGGAGAGCACATAATTGCCGGCAGCAGCGCCATTCAGTGTAATGCCTGAAGTGCTGACCGTAACAGTTTTTCCTGTTCCTGCATTTGCGTCATCGTAAGTAGCAATCACTCCGTTCAGTTGAAAGCCTACCTCATCATTGTTGATGATACCTCCCGATACAAAAGAGAAATCCGAAGGTTGAACTACGGTCTGATTGTTACCATTATATTTTCGCTGAAATACTGTTGTAGAATTCAGGAAAAAGGCAACTGGTTTGCGTTCGATGGTTACCGTCCATATTTTGGGAGTGGCGGCCTCATAACCATTACCTCCGGGTTGTGTAAGGGTAAACTTTACCTGCCCTACCTTGAAGGTGCGTATTTTCCATTTGTTGCCATCGGCTGCATCACGGAAGGCTTCAGCAATGCTGTTGTCTGATGAGGAGTAGTTCAGTTCAAGACCAGATGATGCAGTTGCATTGCTCAGGAAAGGCTGATCACTATAGAGTTTGGTGATATCGGTTGCATCGATGGTCTGAGACAGGAGCTGACGCTCATAGGCGCCAATGTCTACCTTTCCGTTTACGATGCGGGATTTACCTGTAATATCTGTAGTAAAAGTAGCTTTGTTATTATTTCCGTTGTCGATTGCAGGGCTGTTTGCTTTTACGTTGAAATCACCGCCAGTATAGGCAACATTACTGACAGGCCTGTTTTTAAAAAGGGGATCAACCTGTATCAGATTGGTTGGGCCCATCCATGGTTCATCAATTATACTATACTCTACGGTTACACCCGATGAAGCGGTATTTCCCTTTATTGAAGTATTCTGGGCAATAATGGCATTTGAAACAATCACACCTCCTGCGCTGGTATGGAAGATACTGGGGTAAGAACCTGCGATGTTCCCACTGATGGTTGAATTGATAATAGTGACACTCGCCCCGATTGAACCGATACCACCTCCCCAGTCTTGTACATAGTTACCGGTGACTACAGCATTCTCGATGATCAAAGTGCCGTTACGACCGCAGATTCCTCCACCGATATTTGCCATATTGCCTTGTATGAACAGGTTTCTGAGGTTTGCAGTTGAAGACTCCACCATAATACCAGCCCCAAACTGAATGGGCACCTGAAGTCCGTTCACCCATTTGAAGCCTGCAAGGGTTTCAGCTACACCACCCCAGATGGAAAAACCATCCAGATGGGTAGTACCACCTGCAGCAATTACAACGTGCGTGGCATTGAGGCCCAAGATAACTCCATTCGGATCATCATTGTTATCGAGATCACCACTGAGTACCGATCTGTTGGCGGATATGCCGAGATCACGTTGGGCCAGTGTTGTTTCGGTTCCTGCAAAACCTCCGTAGATCTTTACATTGTCTGGCAGTACAAAGCTGTTTGTTTTGCCGCCATTGGTTCCTTCGGCACCATCCACGGCACTATAGGTTGGATAGTATGTTCCTCCGGCTACCCAGATCTGCTTTACGGCGGGGTTGAACTCTCCGTACAGCAGTGCATCAGACAGCTCTCCAATGGCATTGGCCCATGAGCTTCCGTTACCGGTACTTCCTTTCTTTACATATACAACGCCATTGGCATCGGGTAATACATACTGCTTGTAATAGGCATAATACACCTGAACAGCGCTGACAAAGCTCACCAGATCAGAATTCACCCGCAACTCTACCCGATCAAAAGCGTGGACAGGCATTATTCTGATCTCCCATGTCCATGGATCATTTGTTGGTACAAGGTTTACACCAGAAGAAGTCAGACTTAAACGGTCGTTATTGGAAGTAACACCATTGTAGGTAGTTACTTCAACCTTCTGGAAAGCAGCAGCATCAGTGTAACGGGATACTGTACCGATCCTGATCACAATGCTGTCTTTCCCTCCCTGTGATACCTGCGGAAAGATCAGTATTTGCTTTGCATATCCATCCTTTATCCCCGGCACCACCAGTATGGTTGAGAAGTCTGTGAGATCGGTATTTGTTACAGCCATACTGGAATTGAGTACACCGCATCCGACACAAATACCATTGATTGTATTGTTCTCCCCGTTTGCATAATGCTTTTGCGCCAGCAACTGATGAGTGGCAAACATCCCCAGCAGCGATAAGGTAATTATTCTGATGCAACGGCCAATCATGTTTTTCGGACGGGATAAACGGGTTTTCAGTTTTCCGGAAGGGTTCAGGTATTGCATAGCAAAAGAAAATTTGATTCAGTTAAAGAATTGTCCGCATGCATATCCGCATGCATGCATAGCATAAGCCAGTGCAATGTGCAGCGTCAGCACAATGCACTGTCTGTTCGTAGTAGATATTCAATTGCTTCAACCGGGAGATACTTTCATGCAGAATAAGAATACTGCATGTACGGCATCAGGTGTTGCTGCTTTGTATGGACTCCGCCTGGAGACTGCCTGAACAATATGTCCGGGCCAGTAATATGAACATGATCCATGTTCAACACGGCGGTACAAAACTGCTATTGCCGTAGGTAATGGGGGTGGTATAATCGTTTTTCTGACAGGATACGGATCGGCGGTAAGTGCCAAAATTAACAAGACCACTCATAAAATGCAAATTCCGGGCAAAATAGTACCTACGCATTAAAATTTTTGATCAGCTTTATCTGATCCTTAGTTTTGTGATCCATTACAACAAATGACTTACCAGCAAACCATCGATTACCTGTTCAATCGCCTGCCCATGTTCAGCAGGCTCGGAGCAGCCGCCTATAAAAAAGATCTCACCAATACGCTTGCCCTCTGCGAGTTTCTGGGCAATCCGCATCAGAAGATCAAAACCATCCATATTGCAGGCACTAACGGCAAGGGCTCTACCAGTCATATGCTGGCAGCCATTCTGCAAAGTGCAGGCTATAAAACCGGACTCTACACATCGCCGCACCTCCGCGATTTCCGTGAGCGGTTCCGCATCAATGGCCAGATGATCTCCGAATCGTTTGTGATCGATTTCACCAAACGCATTCAACCTGCCATCGATGCCATCGAGCCGAGTTTCTTCGAGATCACTGTGGCCATGGCCTTCGACTATTTTGTACAGGAAGAAGTGGATATCGCAGTAATCGAAACAGGCCTCGGAGGCAGGCTGGACAGCACCAATATCATCACGCCCGAAATTTCTGTGATCACCAATATCGGTTATGATCATATGAATCTGCTGGGCGATACGCTCGATAAAATTGCTTTTGAAAAAGCAGGTATCATCAAGCCCGGCATACCCGCAGTAGTAGGCGAAACCAACGCTGAAACCTTGCCGGTATTTCAGAAAGCAGCGGAAGAAAGGCAGGCTCCTCTCCTGCTGGCTGAATATCTCCGTTATGCTGCCGACTGGAAATACCAGCATCACGAGCTGGTGGTGGATGTAGCGCATAAAGGCAGCGACAACCGAACTACGTACACACTCGATCTTCCCGGATATTATCAAACAAAAAACCTCATCACGGTACTCGAAGCTGTGCACCAACTGCAACTCAAGGGATGGAAACTGCCCACACCGGTAGTGCAGCAGGCGCTCCGTGAAGTGAAGAAACTAACAGGCTTGCATGGCCGCTGGGAAGTGGTTCACACCAAACCGCTGCTGGTGCTGGATGTGGGACATAATGAAGATGGCATCCGCCAGATAGTAGCTCAACTCGAACTCACAGAATACCGTCACCTGCATATTGTTACAGGTATGGTGCGCGATAAAGATGTGGATCATGCATTGGCGCTTCTACCCAAAGAAGCGGTGTATTATTTCACCAGGGCGCAGATCCCGCGGGCATTGCCGGAGGATGAACTCGCTGAAAAAGGCCATGCATACGGATTGCAGGGCAATCATTATCCAACGGTGAATGAGGCATTGCAGGCAGCCATGCATGCAGCACATGCAGATGATCTGGTGCTTGTTTGCGGAAGCATATTTGTAGTGGGCGAAGTAGTGATTCCCGATTGAGGTTATACGCCTAATTTCTTCAAGGCATAGAAGATGGTGGTGATGTGCATGCTCTGCACAATTTCCTGTCTGTCCATGATGGCTTTCAGTTCATCGATGCTAAATAATTCCACAATGATCTCTTCGTTGTGATCGAGCTCCTGCTCTTTCACTTTTCTGCCACCGGTGGCGAGGAACATATGCATCCAGTTATTGTTGGTACTGGGGTTGCAGGATGTTTTGCCGAGGTATTCGTACTTCGAAAATTCATAGCCGGTTTCTTCCATCAGCTCTCTTGCGATAGCTGCTTCAAATGACGGATCGGTATCATCCACACAACCTCCCGGCAGTTCCCAGGCAGTTACATCGAGTGCATGACGATATTGTTTTTCCATGATCACCTTACCGTCTTCTGTGAGCGCAAGCGCAGTTACCCATGTTGGGAATTCATACACATAGTAAGGCTCGATGATCTTTCCATCGAGAGTTTCGCATTTGTCTTTTCGAACGGTGAACCAGGTGTCTTTGAAAAGATATTCTGAGTGGATGGTTTTCCAGCGGAGGTCTTTGGTCATAGTACGTTCTTTAGATGCTTACCAGCCTTTTCTTTCGATCAGGGAAGTGATATGCGCTACGTGGTGTTTGCCATGCCAGGCATAGTTTCCGAGCATGTACCAGAGGTCTACATTGGCTTTCTTTACAGGATGGAAGACGGTTCGTTTCCATTGTTCATCCGTCAGATGCAGCAGGGCTGCATGCCAGCGTGTATGCAGGGTGTAGAGCAAAGTGATGCTCATGTTGATGGGCACATTCTTTACATCATCGAGTTCGGCCCAGAGCCCTTCTTCATATGTTTTGATAACAGGATTGTCTTCGGTGAGGCCGAGCTTCATTCTGATATAGGCGTTCATATGGCTGTCGGCTACGTGATGCACTACCTGCTTAACCGTCCAGCCGCCATCGCGGTAGGGCGTGCTGAGCTGAGGTTCATCGAGGTTCTCGATGGCATTTTCGAGCAGACCAGGAAGAAACTGGATATCCTGCAGCCAGCTGCGTTTTTGTGCTGCACTGAAAGGCTGTGGTTCATAATGTCCGATCGGGAAACGTAGATCCATATGATGAGCTTATTGTTTATTCTTCGCGAAGCGTATGTCCTGTAAGATGAATGAATACATCTTCGAGGTTGGCTTTCTTCACTTCTTTGGGTCGTTCAAAACCGGTGGCCACGAGATCGTCGATGAGTTTATCGGTGGTATCGAGCGCCACTATTTTTCCTGAGTCGATGATGGCGATGCGATCGCAGAGTATCTCCGCTTCATCCATGTAATGGGTGGTGATGATCACGGTAGTGCCTTTGGAGCGGATATCCTTGATCAGCTCCCAGAGATTGCGGCGGGCCTGCGGATCGAGGCCGGTTGTGGGTTCGTCGAGAAAAATTATATCGGGTTCATTGATCAGCGTGGTGGCAATGGAGAAACGTTGTTTCTGTCCACCACTGAGATCTTTGAATTTGCTTTTTGCTTTATCGAGCAGGTTCACGCTGCTGAGCAATGCTTTTGCATCTACTTTGCGGTTGTAGAGCCCGCTGAAGAGTGCGATCAGTTCCATGAGATTGAGACCAGGATAGAATCCGGAAGTCTGGAGCTGAACCCCGATGATCTTTTTGATTTCTTCGGGTTCGTTGTCGAGGTTGAAACCTTTTACGGTAACCTCTCCGGATGTTTTTTCGCGGAGGGTTTCGATGATTTCGAGGGTGGTTGATTTACCGGCTCCGTTTGGACCGAGGAGGCCGAAGATCTCCCCTTCGTACACTTCAAAACTGATGCCTTTTACGGCTTCGAATTGTCCGTATTTTTTAACGAGGTCTTTTACGGAGATGATGACATTGCTCATGGTTCCGGGAGTTTGAGGGCACAAGGTAGTGAAAAAAAACAGCCTTTATCCGACATCCGTCAAACAAAGGCTGTTCCACAATATCTTAATTAATTTCTTACTTCGCAAATATCTGCGTAAAAAACAAGTCACCCTTCTTATCCCTCGCCACTCCTATCCCGGTATACTTGTAATTCCCTTCAATATTCTTTCTGTGTCCGGTACTGGCGATCCATCCATCCACCACTTCTTTTGCAGAAGTGCTTCCATACGCCACATTCTCTGCAACTGCATTGGTGCCCGGTATTTTCGACGTCACAATTTTACTTCTGATATTGAATCCTCCGTGTCCAAATGCTATGCGATTAGTTGCCATAGCCATGCTATGCCTTCTCGCTTCTTCCGTAATGGCAGGATGCGTTTGCAATGCCGCCAATCCCTTTGCCTTGCGATGCTTATTGATCAGCGCCAATATATCTGCTTCGAACCCCGTTGCTGTACTCGCAGTGGTAACAGTTCGAGGAGCCGGAGTGGTAGTATTAGTTTTGGAGGAAGAAGAGGATGCCGGTTTGCTGGCGCAGGCAACCATTGCCATTGCAATTCCACCGATCATCAACAGTAACATAGGTCGCACATTCAACAGGTTCTTAGTCATTGATACTGATTTTACTGCTGCTACTCCAATTTCGTACCAGAAAACAATAACACTCTGCAAAAATTCAATCAATACTGCGCCAGAGAGGCGTCCAGTTCATCCATCATGCCCTTGCTTCCGATGAACAGCGGCGTGCGCTGGTGCAGTTCGGTAGGTATGATATCGAGAATGCGCTCTTTACCGTTGGTAGCTCTTCCTCCTGCCACTTCAACGATGAAGGCAAATGGATTGCTCTCGTACAGCAGGCGGAGCTTGCCTTTCGGCTTATCGAATGTACCGGGGTACATGAAGATGCCACCTTTGATGAGGTTGCGATGCACATCGGCCACCATGCTGCCGATATAACGCTGCGTATAGGGGCCACCGTTATCTTTGGTGCGCTTCTGGCAGGCATCGATATACAGCTGAACGCCTTTTGAGTATTGGAAGAAGTTTCCGTGATTAACAGAGTAGATCTTGCCCCATTCCGGACATTTGATATCCGGATGGCTCAGGCAGAATTCCCCGATCGATGGATCGAGTGTGAAACCATTCACCCCTCTGCGTGTGGCATACACCAGCATGGTGGATGAACCATACACGATGTATCCTGCTGCAACCTGTTTGCTGCCGGGCTGGAGGAAGTCTTCCTCCGTAGCTATGGTGCCCAGAGGGGTTACACGGCGGTAAATGCTGAAAATGGTACCGATGCTTACATTCACATCGATATTGCCGCTGCCGTCGAGAGGATCGAAAAGGCAAACGTATTTTGAATTTTTGCTTACTGCATCGTCGAAAGCCACAAACTCATCCAGTTCTTCGGATGCGATACCGGCACAGCTGATACCGTGCTGCAGCACGCCCGTAAACTGATTATTGGCAAATACATCGAGTTTTTTTACATCTTCGCCCTGCACATTCACGGTGTTTGCATCGCCCAGAATGTCTACCAGGCCGGCTTTGTTCACTTCTACATTCACGCGTTTGGCGGCGAGGCCGATATCCCTGAGCAGTCCGCTCAATTCGCCCGTAGCATGTGGGAAATCACGCAATTGCTGGATCGTAAATTCGTCTAAGGTCAGTACTTTCCTGTTGACAATACTCATAGATGGCAAGTTTTAAGGTTAGCTTGTCGGGCACAAATGTAGGGAAAGGCCGCAAAAGCGCACAAAATCGAACAAGGTAGAGCGCTAATACGCTGTTTGTATTGACGAAAAGGTTTATTTTCTGTGTCAGCCGAACTGTATATTTGCCCCGTCTAATAACCAATCCATTACAGAAATTATTGAGTGTACTATGAAGGTGTTCAAATTTGGCGGTGCCAGTGTGCAGACGGTGGAAAGAATTCAGCATGCAGCAAGCATTCTCAAAAGCTATCCCAACGAAAAGATACTGATTGTAATATCTGCCATGGGCAAAACCACCAATGCCCTCGAAAAAGTAGCCGAAGCCTTCTTTGCAGGCCATACCGACGAAGCGCTGAAACTCTTCGAAGCCATCAAACAAAGCCATATCACCACCGCCAAATACCTGCTGGTTACACATTTCAATCCGTTGATGGAGCAACTGGGTCATTTCTTTACCGAAGTGGAATGGCTGCTTCACGATAAGCCTGTTCGCGAATACGATTATTATTACGATCAGATCGTGTGCGTAGGCGAACTGCTCAGCACCGCTATCGTTAGTGCATACCTCAACGAAAGCGGCCTCCGCAGTCAGTGGATCGATGTTCGTGATATCTTCCGTACCGACGATAATTTCCGCGATGCCGCTATCGACTGGAACTACACCAGCCAGCGCGTTCTGGAAGACATTCGCCCGCTTTTCGAAACAGCAGAAATTGTGCTCACACAGGGTTTTATCGGATCTACCGACGAAAACGAAAGCACTACCCTCGGCCGTGAAGGAAGCGACTACTCCGCTGCCGTTTTCGCCAACCTGCTCGATGCAGAAAGCCAAACCATCTGGAAAGATGTGGAAGGTGTGATGAATGCCGATCCCAAACAATTTCCCGATGCGCAGTTCATCGCCGAACTCAATTACGAAGAAGTGATCGAAATGGCTTACTACGGCGCACAGGTGATCCATCCGAAAACCATCAAACCATTGCAGAATAAAGGCATTCCCCTGCTGGTGAAATGTTTTCTCGATCAAAACCTGCCCGGCACCATCATTCATAACAAACAGGTGAAAGGCCTCCCTCCGATTATTGTGCTCAAAAGCAATCAGGCGCTGCTGCACCTGCATTCAAAAGATTTCTCTTTCGTGGGAGAAAAGCCGGTAGCAGATCTCTATCAGCTTTTTACCGACATCAAGATAAAGCCCAACCTCATTCAGACCGGCGCTGTAAGCATTCAGATCTGTCTGGACGACAGAGCAGATAAAATAGAAAAGCTCGCCCTCGATGCATCGGATTTCTTTGAAGTGCAGGTAGAGAAAGGTCTCACCCTTCTCACTGTTCGCCACTACGAAGAGCCGGTGCTTCAGCAACTCACCAAAGGGCAACAAATAAAACTGAAGCAGCAGACTCCGCAAACGGTGCAGGTGCTGATGCAGCAACAATAAACCTATCCTTCAGCCATGAATCCCCTGGAATATTATCAGCAAAGAATCACCACATTGCAGCAACGCCTGAAGCAGCTGCATCAACAATTACTGTGGGTATCGATGTTCAGACTGCTCAGTTTTCTCGGAGTAGCTGCCACCGGATATTATTATTTCAGGAACGATAAACCAACATGGCTGCTGGGCATTACCGTTAGTATTCTCATTATCTTCATAATGCTGGTTCGAAAGGCATTTAAACTGAATGATGATAAAGCCCTTACCACCAAACTGCTTTTCGTAAACACCAATGAGGCAGCGATGCTGCAACAGCAACCCAGCCAGTTCCCTGATGGCCGGGAAGCCGCATCCGAAGCGGGTTATGCAGCAGATCTCGATATATTCGGCAAGGGATCGCTGTATCATCTGCTGAACCGTACCACCACTTCGCACGGAACAGAAAAACTGCAAAAGGCATTGCTTCGTCCTGATCCCGATGCAGCATCCATACGCGCCAATCAGCAGGCCATTCAGCAAATGGCGGGGCAGCGCGAACTGCGTCAGCTGCTCACGGCAAACGGACTATTGCACGGAGAAAAAGAAGGCAACCTGCACGACGTACTCGCCTGGCTGCAAATGCCCACCGTACTGCAACATATCGGATGGATACGCATTGTACGCTGGGCCCTGCCTGTGCTCAGCATCATCGGATTTATCGTGGTAGCATTCACCATGGAATATACCTGGCTGGTGCCGGGCATTCTCATCAGCTGGGTTGTAACCGGTTTATTTGCAAAGAAGATATTGCATCAGCATAATCTGCTAAGCAAAAAACAATCGATACTGGAACAATACGGCACCATACTTCAGTTGTTCAGCAGCGTCGAAACAGGTGATGCAGCCGTGCTGATCGATGAAAAGAAACGTGCGCAATCAGCTAATAAGTCCATCAGTCAACTGAGCAGCCTCAGCGGCATGTTCGATCAGCGACTGAACCTGCTGGTAAATCTTTTCCTCAACAGTTTCTTCCTCTACGATATTCAGTGCATGTATGCGCTGGACAAATGGAAAACAAATCACAAAGAGCAATTCGATGAGTGGATAGATGGCGTAGGCGCCATCGAAACCCTGAATTCCTTTGCCACCTTCAGTTTCAACAATCCTGATTTTATTCAGCCGGAAGTGAGCAGTGCCGGTGAACCGCAGATTGCAGCCACTGCCATGGCCCATCCGCTGATACCTGCGGGCAGCAGAGTGGCCAACGATTTCACTATCGGAGAAGCGGAAAAACTGATGCTGGTTACCGGATCCAATATGAGTGGGAAAACCACCTTCCTGCGCACTATCGGCATCAATCTGTTGCTGGCGCAGTGCGGGGCGCCGGTTTGTGCAGCATCTTTCAGATTCACGCCGATGAATATCCTCAGTTCCATCCGCGTAAGCGATTCGTTGCAGGAGCATACTTCTTATTTCATGGCCGAACTGAAGCAACTGCAGCAGATCATCCATTTTCTGCAGGCGCAGCAGGCTCCCTCACTCATACTGATCGATGAAATATTGCGGGGCACCAACTCGGAAGACAAAACCCATGGCTCCGAACAATTCATCCGCAAACTGCTTCAGTACAATTGCGTTACGCTCTTTGCCACACACGATCTTGCCCTCAGCATACTCGAAGAGGAACTCAAAGGACGGGTAAGCAATTACTGCTTTGAGAGCATTATCAGGGATGGACAACTGCTATTCGATTACACCCTCCAGCGCGGGGTTGCCAAGAACAAGAATGCATCTTTTTTGATGAAGAAGATGGAGATCATCTGATAAAAACCACCAATTCATTATTTTTGGGGCCTAAACCCCTCGCCTATCCTTGTGTGTAAGAAACACAAACTAAGACTCCTGCCGCTGATAGCCGTAGTGCTGTGCATGTATCATGTGCAGGCGCAACCATCATCCCGGTTACTCGACAGCCTCCACCGGCAACTCCGCAGCAGCAACGATCCAACAAAAAAAACAGACAATCTCATTGCCATCGCCAAAAGCTGGCGAAGCCATAACGGAGACACCATATTCTATTATGCCAATGCAGCCAAACTGCTGGCTGAAGCCAACAACTACCCTCAGGGAAGAGCGGGAGCCTTACATCATATTTGCGTAGCCCTCAGAAATAAGGCAGACTACAATGGTTCCATGGAAGCCGGACTGGCTGCGGCCCGCATCTACGACTCTCTGCAATTGTCCGCGCCAAAAGCAGACCTGCTGCTCGATCTGGCGCAGCTGCATAAAGATCTTTCCGGAAGCAACAACACCGAAGCCTATCTCGATAAAGCCATTGCCTACGCACGCGAAGCATACAACATCAATCTTTCCCTCAAAGACACCACCGAAATGGCTGATGCACTCAACATGCAGGGCATCTGTCTGCGCGATAAAAGCAAGCAATACAACAAACGATATTACTACGACAGCGCCATCATTTGTTACGATCGGGCCATTGCACTCATAGAAAACGGAACTGTTGGCAAACACCTGCTGGGCAAGCTCTACAACAATATGAGCCAGGTGTACAACGAATACCGGAACGATTACAACAAAGCCCTCGAATATCTTTTCAAAGCCTTAGAGATCAACAAGCTCAATCACTACGATCTGGGCATTTCGCACAACTATGGGAATATCTCTTACGCCTATACGATGCTGGGCAAACACCAGCTGTCTTTACAGTTCGCCTATAAAATGCTGGAAGCCTGCAAGGCCCTTAACAACCCCAACCGCATGCAGAATGCATACGGGCAGATGTACCGCTCTTACAAAGGCGCGGGCAATCTCGATTCAGCGTTAGCCTACTACATTCTTCAGGACAAACTCGACGACTCCCTCACCAATCTCAGCAAAACCGCTGAAATGCTGGAGTTGCAGACACGATACGAAACCAACAAGAAAGAAGGAGAGATATCCAAACTCACCTTGCAGAGCGAAGCAAGAAGCCGCAATATCACCTGGCTGCTGGTCGGCATCGGCGTATTGGCCGGTGTGATGATCTGGCTTTCTGTTCTCTACCGGAATATGCGCAGGCAGAAAGAAGAGATCTCGCAACAGCAGAAACGACTGGAGGTAATGATGAAAGAACTGCACCATCGCGTGAAGAACAATCTTCAGATCGTAAGCAGCCTGCTCAGTCTTCAGACCAATCGTCTCGAAGACGAAAATGCCATTGCTGTGCTCAAAGAAAGCCAGCTGCGAGTACAGGCCATGAGTTTTATTCATCAGCGTCTATACAAAACAGACAATATCACTACGGTGAACATGCGAGAATACCTCACCGATCTGGCAGAATCGCTGGTGGCATCCTACGGATACCAGCGCGATGATTTCGATCTGCACATCGATGTAAGCCGTGAATTTCTCGATATCGACAAAGCTTTGCCCGCGGGTCTTATCATCAATGAGCTGGTCACCAATTCGCTGAAGTACGCCTACAAGGGAGTTGTTCGTCCGATGCTGGGCATCAGCCTATCCTACAACACCGGCACAGATTCGCTGGTGATAGATATTCGCGACAATGGCACAGGCCTCGATCCGGAAAAATGGAAGAAAGCACACAACAGTTTTGGCAAACAATTGATAACAGCACTCTGCAAACAACTGCGCGCCACGCAGCAGGTGCAGGTAGAGAACGGCACACATTTCATTATCAATATTCCCGCGCAGGCGGCCTAAACATCGGTATGGAAGAGAAAATAAAAGTACTGTTGGTAGAAGACGAAGCGATTGTAGCCATGGATCTCGCAGCCGGGCTCGAACGCGATGGCTACGAAGTAACCGGCATCGCAGACAATGCCGAAACAGCACTGGAACTTTTCAAGGAATACGAAACCGATATCGTGCTGATGGATGTAAATATCATCGGCAAAAAAGATGGGATCGACACAGCCACGGAGTTGCTGAAACACAGATCGGTGCCGCTCATTTATCTCACTGCCTTCACCGATACGAAGACGCTCGAACGCGCAAAAGCTACGCACCCCGCAGCATTTCTCGCAAAGCCATACACTATCACCAATGTGCGGATAGCGATTGAACTTGCCATCAGCAATTTTGCAGTAAGAACAGAACAGGCATCCGGTAAACTGGTACCCATCGACAACAAACCTCCGGCATCCCCTGCCGAACTCACGGAGAAAGAAACCATTCTGCAAATGAATGATTACATCTTTGTGAAGCACAACTATATTTTTGTAAAACTGAAGCTGGATGATATTCTCTACGCAGAAGCAGACAATAATTACGTGCAGCTGGTAACCGCTGAAAAGAAGCTGCTGTTGCGGCTTTCATTGAATCAGCTGATCGAAAAGATCAATTACAAACCACTCGTGCGCATACATCGTTCCTACGCTGTAAACATCAATATGATTCAGAGTTTTTCCGATCAGGAAGTGAACTTATCGCAGAAGCAGTTGCCAATTGGAAGAAGTTATAAGGATGAGTTTCTGAATCAGTTCAGATTCCGATAACTCAACAGCATACGCCGGGCATACGAAGGCCTTCCTTCACATACAAAAAGCCGTTGTTCGCCTACAATCCCCATTTTCCCCAGCATAGCCGGGCTACCTTAGCATCAGTCCTTTATAGGAGGCTAAACATTCAATTCTCAACTGGTACAAGGGTGGTATCAATGGCTGATCAGTTTTGCCGGCGTGTATTCGTAGTACGCCGGTAGACTGCTGCCATCGGCGGGAATTTCAATTTTTGTAAAGTGTTCTCATACGTATAAATGGATCTGAATGCGATCCTTTCCATTGACCTGAACCATTAACCACACAAGTTCGAAGAGCAGTCTTAACCCGGGACTGCTCTTATTTTTTTGGAGGATATTCAAAAACAAAAGCCGCCCCCATCACTGGAAGCGGCCTTGCCTATTTTATGGAAGAGGTTGTGTTTCGCGAATTACTTCACTTCTTCGAACTCGGCATCGGTTACATTTTCACCGCCGCCATTGTTGTTCTGACCGGCACCATTGGCACCTGCCTGATCAGCGCCGGGCTGTGCTCCACCCTGCTGCGCTTTGTAGATCTCTTCTGAAGCTGCTGTCCAGGCATTGTTCATCTCTGCGGTTGCGGCATCGATGGCAGCAATATCCTGTGATTTATGTGCTTCTTTGAGTTTGTTGAGTGCAGCTTCGATCGGTGCTTTTTTATCAGCAGGGATCTTGTCGCCAAACTCTTTCAGTTGTTTTTCTGTCTGGAAGATCATGCTGTCGGCAGCATTGATTTTGTCTACCAGCTCACGTGCAGCTTTATCAGATGCTTCATTGGCACGTGCTTCGTTCTTCATCTTTTCTACTTCGTCTTTGCTGAGACCGGAACCTGCTTCGATGCGGATCTTCTGTTCTTTACCTGTGCCTTTGTCTTTGGCTGTTACATGCAGGATACCGTTGGCATCAATATCGAAAATTACTTCGATCTGCGGAACGCCGCGTGGCGCTGGTGGAATACCATCGAGGTTGAATGTTCCGAGGCTCTTGTTCTGATTGGCCATCGGACGTTCGCCCTGCAATACATGGATCTGTACACCAGGCTGATTATCGCTGGCAGTAGAGAATGTTTCTGATTTGCGTGTAGGGATGGTAGTGTTCGAATCGATGAGGCGAGTCATTACACCACCCATTGTTTCGATACCGAGAGAAAGAGGTGTTACGTCGAGCAACAGTACATCTTTCACTTCACCGGTCAGTACGGCGCCCTGAATAGCTGCACCGATTGCTACCACTTCGTCGGGGTTAACACCCTTGTTGGGTTTCTTTCCGAAGAATTTCTCTACGATCTCCTGTACTTTAGGGATACGTGTAGAACCACCTACGAGAATCACTTCGTCGATATCTGAAGTGCTGAGGCCGGCATCTTTCAGTGCCTGCTCGCATGGTTTGAGGCAACGCTCGAACAGTTTGTCGGCGAGTTGCTCAAATTTAGCGCGGCTCAGTTTTTTCACCAGGTGCTTAGGCACTCCGTCGATAGCGGTGATATATGGAAGATTGATCTCTGTTTCGCTTGAAGAAGACAATTCCACTTTTGCTTTCTCTGCTGCTTCTTTCAGGCGTTGCAGTGCCATTGGGTCTTTGCGGAGATCAACGTTCTCTTCTTTTTTGAATTCGTCGGCCAGCCAGTCCATGATCACTTTATCGAAATCGTCGCCACCGAGGTGGGTATCACCGTTGGTAGATTTCACTTCGAATACACCATCACCCAGTTCGAGGATGGAGATATCGAAGGTACCGCCACCAAGGTCGAATACGGCGATCTTCTCATCATGTTTAGCTTTATCGAGACCGTAAGCCAGCGCTGCTGCTGTAGGCTCGTTCACAATACGGCGAACATTGAGACCGGCAATTTCACCGGCTTCTTTGGTTGCCTGACGTTGTGCATCGTTGAAGTAGGCAGGCACGGTGATCACCGCTTCCGTTACTTCCTGACCGAGATAATCTTCTGCAGTCTTCTTCATTTTCTGAAGAATCATGGCAGAGATTTCCTGCGGTGTATATAAGCGACCATCTATGTCAATACGTACAGTATTATTGTCACCTTTGGCAACTTTGTAGCTCCAATGGCTGATTTCTTCCGACACTTCATCAAAGCGGCGTCCCATAAAACGCTTCACGCTCATGATAGTGTTTTGTGGGTTTGTAATGGCCTGTCTTTTGGCCGGATCTCCAACCTTTCTTTCTCCATTCTTCAAAAAAGCCACCACAGACGGGGTAGTACGGCGTCCCTCATCATTGGCGATAACCACAGGTTCGTTACCTTCCATAACCGCTACGCAGCTATTGGTGGTACCCAGGTCAATTCCTATAATCTTTCCCATAATTATGCTGAATTTTAAGTTCGTATATTGGTTATCAATCATTATGCCCATTGGCCGAAAGGTGAAAAATTGGCAGTAACTTGGGCTTTCTAAACTTTTTTCTGATGGAATGGCTGTGGATCATACTCGGATTTGTGCTGATTTTACTCGGTTTGGCGGGCAGTCTGCTGCCTGTTCTGCCAGGTCCGCCGATAGCCTGGTTCGGACTGCTGATTCAGCAGCTTCGCGATCCCAATCCTTTCAGCACCCGGTTTCTGGTGATCTGGGCCATTGTGGTGGTGGTGACCATTGTGCTCGATTATGTTGTGCCAATTTATGGCACCAAAAAATTCGGGGGAACAAAGTATGGAGCCTGGGGATGCACCCTCGGTTTTCTCCTCGCCTTCTGGATGGGGCCCTGGGGTGTTATCATCGGACCATTCATTGGCGCTTTCGTGGGTGAAATGCTGGGAGGACAAAACTCCAACCGCTCCCTCCGCGCCGCCTTCGGCAGTTTCATCGGCTTTCTCGTCGGTTCGTTTCTCAAGATCGTGGTTTGTTTTATGATGCTCTGGTACCTCATCACTTCTATTTGGTAACTTTAGCAGAATGGAACTGACTGAACATACCGCTCAGCGCCTCGTTGCTGCCAAACTGTACATGGATACGCACTTCCATGAACCCATCAGTCTCGAAGGCATTTCTGAACAGGCCTTTTTCTCCCGCTTCCATTTTCATCGCCTCTTCTGCCGGGTGTACCGTAAAACTCCCCATCAGTATCTCACGCGCAAGCGCCTCAACAAAGCACAGGAACTGCTGCAGCAAAACCTGAGCATCACCGAAGTTTGCACGGAAGTAGGTTTCGAAAGCACGGCGAGTTTCAGCCTGCTCTTCAAAAAGGAAACCGGACTGCCACCACAGAGTTACCGTCAGCAATGGATGGTAAAAAAACAACAGGCAAAAGTGCAGCCCCGCACATTCATCCCTTCCTGCTTTCTGCAGAATTATCTCGAAAGAAAAACTTCCGGCACAGAATAGCAATATCCGATACATGATCCGCTGACGATTCAGCTACCTTCATTTCATCAAAAACAACAAGTATGATCACAAAAATGAGTCACACTACCCTTTTCGTAACTGATCAGGACAAAGCCTATGATTTCTACGTAAACAAACTTGGTTTTAAAGTACATACCGATGTAACCATGCCACAGGGCGAATGTGAGGGGGATGAAGAAGAAAAAGCGAAACAGGTGATGATGCGCTGGCTAACGCTGAATGCGCCCGATCAGCCCGATCTCGAAATCATCATCATGAGTGTAAACAGCTTCGATGGTTTTGATGAGGAAGCCAGAAAAGCCATCAGGGTACTGCTGGATCGTGGCATCATGGGTGCCGGCGTTTTCACCACTCCCAATTGCAGAGCTACTTATGAAGAACTGAAAGCAAAAGGCGTTGAATTCAAATCCGAACCACGCGAACAGTTCTATGGCATCGAAGCCGTAATGCTCGATGGTTGCGGCAACTGGTTCAGCGTTACGGAACCCAAAATGCATTAATGTATCGTTGCAATTTGATTACTGCTGCTCGTTATTCACCTCAGCAGGCTCCACTTTAAAAGTGAACTGCTTTTGTGTGAGATAACTGAAGCTGACCACAATAACAGTGGTAAGGATTTTGGCCACGGTAGGATAAATATGGCACTGCTCCACAAACAGTTTGATGAAGATATAATTGAGGCCGATGCAGATTACTACCAGCAGAAAATACCGGAACAACTGCACTCGTCCTTTGAGGGTTGATCCCGGAAATACCACAAAACGATTCAGAAAATACCCCATCGGGAAGCTCACGATAAACGCCATGAAGATCGCCATTACGTGTGGACTGATGGCTCCCACCGGCGTGTGCACGATCTGTTTATTAAGTATGAAATTGTAACTGATATAATAAATGAAGATGTCGAGCAGGGTATTGCCACCACCACAGGCCGCATAACGAAAAGTCTGCTTCGGCATCCATTTTTTGAATGGCGGATAAAAGAAGTCGATGGTTTGTATGATCCAGTCTTTCAGCATTCAAATTCCATTTGGCCGTGCAAATTTAGGGGAAAGCCGTCACAGGATTATGCCCAACCCACTAGCTATTGTTAATTAATGCATTAAATTTGCCCCCTTAAACAGCGTAAATGGGCATTGTTGCAGCAATTCAGTCAGCAGTTCATATAGAGATCAAGGCTTTATATCAGACAGACTTTCCCGCATCTTCCGTATTGGTCAACGAAACCAAACCGGAATTCGAGGGCGATTATACCGTTGTGCTCTTCGCACTGGTGAAACCATTGAAAAAGAGCCCGGAAGCACTCGGACAGGAACTCGGAGCCCGGCTGGTTCAGCAACATCCGCAGCTTTTCACTGCTTTCAATGTGATCAAAGGATTCCTCAATCTTACTGTGGCAGAAGCTTACTGGCTGCAATTCCTCGACGAGAATGCCGGAAAAGCAAACTACGGTTATCATTCAGGCAACACACATAAAGTAATGGTGGAGTACTCCTCCCCCAACACCAATAAGCCCCTGCACCTGGGGCACCTCCGCAATAACTTTCTCGGATGGAGCATTGCCGAGATCGCCAAAGCCAATGGCAATGAAGTAGTGAAAACCTGCATCGTGAACGATCGCGGTGTGCATATCTGCAAATCGATGCTGGCATGGCAGCGTTTCGCCAATGGCGCAACGCCGGAAAGCACCGGCATCAAAGGTGATCACTTCGTAGGTGAATATTATGTAAAGTTCGAGAACCTGCTGAAAGAGCAGAGCGCCCCCATCCTCGAAAAGATCCTTACCGGCGATCTTACAGACGTGGAATCCGGCGATCAGCCTAAAGCGCAGGCCATCCTCAATAAACTCGCCACACTAAGCGGCGATAAAAAGAAAGAAGCGGAAGACGAACTGAAAGAGATCGCGCGCAACAGCAGCGAAGCCATGAAGGCCGTTCGTCAGATGCTGCTCAAATGGGAACAGGGAGATGCGGAAACCATCGCACTCTGGAAACAGATGAACAGCTGGGTGTACGCAGGTTTCGATGCCACTTACAAACGCATCGGTTCCGACTTCGACAAAACATACTACGAAAGCAATACTTATCTGCTTGGTAAAGACCTCGTAGAACAGGGCCTTGCGAAAGGCGTGTTCTATGCGAAAGAAGATGGCAGTGTATGGATCGATCTTACAGCCGATGGCCTCGACGAAAAGATCGTGAGAAGAAAAGATGGCACATCGGTATACATCACGCAGGATATT
The DNA here is from genome assembly GCF_012927185.1 of Pseudoflavitalea sp. G-6-1-2. GTDB lineage: Bacteria > Bacteroidota > Bacteroidia > Chitinophagales > Chitinophagaceae > Pseudobacter. The sequence continues at coordinate 1,293,285 of NZ_JABBGB010000003.1, read as the reverse complement.
GGCCTCGCTGTTCAGAGATCCGAAGAATACAAAAGCGATCAGAGCATTTACGTGGTGGGCGACGAACAGAACTACCACTTCAAAGTACTCAAGCTGATTGCACAGAAACTCGGACTGGCTTCCGCAGACGGCATCTATCACCTCAGCTATGGCATGGTTGAACTGCCAAGCGGAAAGATGAAATCACGCGAAGGCACTGTAGTGGATGCCGATGATCTCGTGGATGAAATGATCAAAATCGCCGCAGCAAAAACAGAGGAGCTCGGAAAAGTGAAGGACTTCTCTCCTGCTGAACTGGCCGATCTGTATGATATTCTGGGTATCGGTGCACTGAAGTTCTTTTTGCTTCGTGTAGATCCGAAAAAGAAGATGTTGTTCGATCCGAATGAGTCGATAGAGTTTCAGGGATTCACGGGTCCGTTTATTCAGTACACGCATGCGCGGATCAATTCAATTCTAAAAAAGATAGAATATTCGGAAAGTTATACGTTTAGTGAAGAGGTTAATAATAACGTGGAATTGTTCCCTAAAGAAAAAGAGATTATTGTACTTGCAGAACAATTCCCCTCGATTATTAATCAAGCAGGAATTGAACATAATCCATCGGTTATTGCCAGCTATGTTTTTAGATTAGCTCAAACCTTCAACTCTTTCCTTGCAGAACACAACATTTTACATGCAGAATCAATGGATCAAAAACTTCTGCGAATGAAACTTGCGGTAATTACAGCAAGGATTATTAAGAACGGAATGAAACTGTTAGGGATCCGAGTTCCCGAGAGAATGTAATTAACTCCAATTCAGATACTTGTTTAATCTTTTTCAAAGGCCTCTAAATGAGGCCTTTGCCAATTTTTTGGCAACTTTTGACAAAAAAATTTGTCAAAAGAAGTAACTTCAACATTATGAATAAGCCCAGCATATCCTCCATCTTTCCAAAGTTTCTTTTTTGGGATATGGATTATCAACAACTCGATGCCGAAAAGGATCAGGACCTGATAATTCCAAGGGCACTTTACATGACCAATCAGTCCAGCTTCGATAAGGATATTTCAAAACTCGAAAACTTTTATAGCTCCGATCAAATTATTACGGTCTTGAAAGCTACAAAAGAACGAATCAGTAATGAGGTATGCGAATTGGTTTCAAAGCGATATTCCATCCCGGTTTTTCACAGATTTTCTCTCTAAATTCCTTGATTTTGGAAGCTGTAAGCAAAGATCTTCAATCCTTGATTATTGAAATCCAATCGTTACCTGCATTTGCCAATTTTGCACTTGCAGGAGGGACAAATCTTGCACTTCTTTATAATCACCGCGTATCTGAGGATATAGATTTAATCAGTTCAGAGATTGTAGGAATTTCTGGCATGAAGCAAATGGAAGAAAGCCTCAAAGCACATTTTAAGGATGCAGTAATGTATTGTGAAGTCATCAATACAGATCTGGGAGATCAGTTTTGCTTTCTCAGAGCATTTATAAAAACAACTGATGAAGTAGTAAAAGTGGAAGTGCTTCAAAACATGAAAACCATTCAGCCTTTTGAAGAGTTTCAGAATATCAGATTAGTTTCGAAACTCGATATTGGTTTGTTCAAGTTGATGAGTGCCAGTAACAGAAAGGCTAACAAAGATATTTATGATCTCGATTTCATTACTGATGAAATCAATTTAGACTATTTGCTGAATGCGCTGGAAGAAAAAAGAACAAGATATAATCTCCCGGAACACAGATGCCTCTTCGATTTGGATCACGAAACAAACCCAATCGAGAACCTAGGTGCATTATTGGAATTCGATAACATCGATTACAATGTGCTACCGCTCCGCCCCTCACATTCCAACGACAGAATATCCATAATGTCTTCTCTTAAAGATTGGAGAACTGCCCGAAGCAGCTGGAAAAGGAAGGTCCGTGAAATTATGCGTATACGCGGCATTGAACCACCTCCGATAAAACCTGTTAACTAGCCTGATTACATCAACGGCTTAAATTCCATTTCAGCAGACTCTTGTGCTCACAGCAATTGATTAACTTCCTTTCATGAAAAAATCCATTGCCATCTGCCTCTGGCTGTTTGCTGCTTCGATTGCCGCATCTGCTCAACAAACTTCTGAAAAAGTATCTGCCTACCTCGATGCACAAATGACGCAAAAGCAAATTCCCGGATTACAGGTACTGGTGATGCATGGTGATAAAACCATTTACTCCACTAACAAAGGGCTTGCAGAAATTTCCTTTCAGTCGCCGGTAAAAAGCAATACCATTTTTTCTATCAACTCCACATCCAAGATATTTGCAGGTGTAGCCATCATGCAGCTCGCAGAAGCAGGCAAGCTGCAACTGAACGATGCCGTTGGCAAACACTTACCTAATCTTCCGCAAAGCTGGCACCAGGTAACTATTCTGCAACTCCTCTCCCATCAATCGGGCTTACCCAATATTGAAGACGACATCACCGAAGAACTCATTGGAGGCAAGGGACCAGACACAGCCTGGGCGCTCGTTCAGCGACAACCGCTTCTTGCGAAACCCGGCGAAACATTCAATTACATCACCACCAATTATGTGCTGATTCAAAAACTGATTGAAAAATATAGCGGGATGAATTATGAAGACTGGATCACACAACAGCAATTTGTACCAGCCGGCATGAAATCAACTTTCTATGCCAACTCCAACGAAGCCATCAAAGACAAAGGACCTACCTATAGTTTCTACTCCCGCAACCCTGCCACAGGAGAATTGGAAAAAGGAAACAAATGGCTCACCTGCTACGAGATCTTCCCGCATATGGCACGCGCAGATGCAGGCGTATTCAGCACTTCAGAAGAACTGGCAAACTGGATGCACGCACTAAAAAACGGTACATTCCTCAAAAAACAAGGAAGCCTCCAAACTTTATGGACACCTGTAAAACTCAACAACGGAAAAACAAAGGGATTCGGAGATAATTATACCGGATATGCCATGGGCTGGTCGGTGCTCGATCAGGAGAAGCATCCGTATGTATCAGCGCTTGGAGGCGGGCGGGCTGTAGTGAATTATTATCCGAAAGAAGACCTCACGGTGATATTGCTTACCAATCTCACAGGATGCAGACCGGCAGCAATAGCGGAAGGAGTTGCAGCATTTTTTCTGGAAACAGTAAAGTGACTTACTCCAGATAAGCGCCCGTTACCACCTTTCCATCCGTCTCCACATAAATATGCTCCAGCAATGTGGTCGCCACCGACAATCCCACATAATCTGTATTCACCGGAAAGGTCTTATGTGTACGCTCCACCAGGGCCAGCGTCTGCATTTTCTTGGGATGATAGGAAAGGAAAGGCTGCATCGCATACAGCATGGTCTTTCCGGAATTGGCCACATCATCGATAATGATGATCACCTGACCATTGAAATCGGGCTGTGCACTCAGCACCACTTCTCCGGGATTCTTTTTATCGAGGGAAATATGCAGTAATTCAACAGGTATTTCAACAATCTGTTGCAGCAGCTGCTGCATGATGGTGGCAATCACGCTCCCATTCTCACGAATACCGGCCAGGATGATCTTCGGAGCATCCAGGTTATTCTCCACAATCTCATAGGCCATGCGTTGCAGTTTCTTTTTCGCAGTGTCCTGGTCCAGTATATACTTCCTTGGCATCTGATTTTTTTTCAAATCTAGTAACAAAACTGAAAACTTGTATCTTAGCGGCTAATAACCATTATATTTCATGCAATATCTCCAGCAAATACTTTTTGTGATAGCCGCCGGTTTTGCCATCTGGTTTTTCACAAAAAATATCTTGAAGATCCGCCGGAATATCCTGTTGGGCAAGGATGAAGATTTTTCGGACAATCCGTCTGCCCGTTGGCGCAATCTGGTGCTGCTTGCACTGGGTCAGAAGAAAATGTTCCGCAACCCGCTGGTGGCTGTACTGCACTTTATCGTGTATGCCGGTTTCATCATCATCAATATCGAGATGCTGGAGATTATTCTGGATGGCATATTCGGAACGCATCGCCTCTTCGCAGGATTTTTAGGAGGCTTCTACTCTTTTCTCATCAATTCATTCGAGATACTGGCCGTTGGCGTTACCCTCGGTTGCGCCATATTCCTCATCCGCAGGAATATCATTAAACTGAAAAGATTCATCAGCCGCGATCTCGATGGATGGCCACGCAGCGATGCCAATTACATTCTCATTACGGAGATTGTACTGATGCTGCTGTTCCTCTTCCTCAATGCTTCAGACACTTTGCTACAGCAGCGTAGATACGGACATTTCGGCGAACACCTCACCGGCAATTTTGTGATCTCACAACACCTGCAACCTCTGCTCAACGGAATGAGCAATGAAGCGCTGGTGGCTGTTGAACGCGGATGCTGGTGGTTGCACATCATCGGTGTACTGGCATTTCTCAATTACCTGCCATATTCCAAACACCTGCACATCATTCTTGCATTTCCTAACGCGTACTACGCGCGATTGGAACCAATGGGCAAGATGCACAATATGGAATCTATCCAGAACGAAGTACTGTATGCCATGCAGCCCGAACTGGCTCCGGCCAATGCAGTAGCTCCCGATAAATTCGGTGCAAAAGATGTAATGGATCTGAGCTGGCGCAATCTCATGGATGCGTACAGCTGTACGGAATGTGGACGATGCAGCGCTGCTTGTCCGGCTACACAGACCGGCAAAGTGCTCTCTCCCCGCAAAATAATGATGGACACCCGCGACCGCGCCGAAGAGGTAGGCCGCAATATCGATAAGAACGGCAGCTTTGTAGACGATAACAAATCACTGCTCCACGATTACATTTCAGAGGAAGCGCTCCGCGCCTGCACCAGCTGCAATGCCTGTGTTCAGGAATGTCCGGTGAGCATCAGCCCGCTGGAAATAATCCTGCAACTGCGCCGCTACCTCATCATGGATGAGAGCAATGCACCGCAGGAATGGAATGTGATGTTCAGCAATATCGAGAATAACTTTGCGCCCTGGAAGTTCAGTCCGGACGACCGCGATAAATGGACGGAAACGCTTTCTCAGCAATCTTAAACTTCAAAAGATATTCAATACAAAGCCCCGACTGGTAATCCAGCCGGGGCTTTTAGTTATGAGTTGCAATGATTTTTCCGTGGTTGTTCCGTGGTCCATCCGTGGTTGTTCCCTGGTCTGTCCGAGCTTAGTCCGTGGTTGCCCTCTTATCCATTTCCTGCATCGGCTCCGGTATATTCTTCTTTCTCATCATCCTCCAGAACTGAATCAGCGCAGTAACCGCAAACACGCCTCCAATCACATAGTTCAGCACATGCTGGTTCGCATTCAGCGAGTTTACCATCATCCTTCCTCCAAAAATAAATACCGCATTTCCGATAAATGTACCGCAACCTATCCCCAATATGTATGCGTTATAATGATCCGATCTCGGCTGCAGAATCTGCTTCGTAAACAGCACCGTACTCCATCCAAACCAGAATGGTATCTGCACAGGATTCACTGCACTCATTGTAATCCCCAGAAAGAATCGCGGCATGCTGTTACTGAGTATCACATTCTTTCCTTCACCCAACGGATGCGCCGCCGCAATAAAACTCGATACTGCCAGCGCAACAATAATCACTAACGTAAACCACTCCAGAAACCGGAACAATTTCTTTTGTTTGCTCACCCAATCCATCGCCACCAATGAAAGCCGCACATAACAGATCTCCACCAGCAATGCGCCAAGCGAAAACCCCAGTGCGGGATTAACGCCATCCGTTACCGCTATCTGCATGGCAGCTACATTCAGCGTTCCCAGCGGAAGTGTGCCGAGAAAACTGATGCATAGTCCAACACCAAATATGCGCAGTAATTGCATGGATGAATTTTTGAGTGATTGGTGCACTATTCCGACATGGCGGCGAGCTTCGCTGAAATGATCTTATCGAGCTTCATCATTTCCACACCTGCCTTCCAGCTAAGGTAAGGATGGCCACGCTTTCTGTTTGCACGGCTGATTCTGTTAAGTATGATCCAGTGCCGCACAATCTCCTTCCATGCAAAGAAAAGGGAATGTTTCGGATCGTAGATATGCGTGGGCTCCGCTCCTGCCCCATTCACTTCAATAATGGAAAAATGCTTGCCCGCTTTGAGTTCTTCCCAGCTGCGGTATCGAATATCGAGCCGGCCGTAGTAGAAGTCGGGAATCTGCTGGCAGATGGTATCGATCATCTCGTTAAAAGTCTCGTCTGCTTTATCGCTGACATCGAGGAATTTTGCGCCCCGCGCGTGATTGCCGAATGGCGAGACCACCATCGTCTCCCCTTTGGGCAGTATCAGATCGAGCCGCGCACCGTGCATGTTGGAGAAACTTTCGAGATACATCAATGCGCGGGAGTTTTGTTGCAGCAACTGTCGGATGGTATGCTTTCCATCACCAGTAACCGACATGAATTCTTTCTCCACTATACCGGTTACACGTCCACGGGTTTCACCGGGATAACGGCAATAAAATATGCCCGCTTCTTTTTTGTAAGGCACAAACTCCTGTATGTGAAAATCGAGATAGGCTTTGCTTACATACGCGCGCACAGCGGCTTCATCGGGCAGCACTTTTACGCCGCGTCCGCGCCCGCCGATATTGGGTTTGCCGATCAGCGGAAACTGCAGATTATGTTTTTGCAGCTCAGCCAGCACGATGTCTCCATTGGCAGGCAATTCAAAAAAAGCGGTTCGTGGATGAAGCGCTTCGGGTATCAGCGGAACGATATCTTTCTTGCTTTCGTTGAGGAATCCTCCATTGGTGATGCGTGGATTGGCCGCAGCAAAAAAGAACAGCGATCGCGCACGGATACTCAGCAATAACCAAATGGGATAGATCCAGATATATACAGCATTCTGGCTCCAGTATTCCCAGTGCATCAGACGGATGAAGAAAGGTCGGTGAAAGATCGCTTGTAGAAAATTCATCAGCGGCCGGCCATTGTTTTTTCCTGCAATAATGATACTGATACAGCATGATCCTGCTGCAGATCGTTATACCACATGGTAGTTTGTTCGGGATTGATCTTCAATTGCGTTATGCTCACGGTGCTTACTTTGCCGGCGCGGTTCATGAGCAGATCATTGTGCTGGTCGCCATCGCCGGTGAAACGATGGAAATGGATGATGTCCTCTCCTGATGGTTCAGGATGCTTTTGCAGCCACTCCCTGAACCACTGCTGCCGTTTGCTGCACACAGATTCTTCGTAGAGCGTAACGGAACTCCAGATATGCGGTCTGCCGGAATTCAGGTCGGTACTGTGTTTGCGCTTGCCGTCCCAGCGGCATTCGAACAGCAGTTCATCTTCCCAGATCACTGCCGTGAATGGTTCGATATTATTGAGATTGATTGCGGTAAAACTGTTTACGGGCGAAATGCTGTCGAGCAGGTCGAGCAGAATCAGTCCGCGACTCTTCCTGTACGGTGGTTGGGGCGTATGCGCTACAAAACCTCCGTTGAGGAATACGATGGCATTGCCATTTTCGTGGGCCGCGATCCAGGTGCCACCACCATGCGGGTCTTTCGGAAACAACATACTTCCCGAAGGGAAACTGAGTATTTCCGGTGCAATGGCCGACGGACGCCATTGTTTTTCATCTCTGTTTGAGGTGATGAAGAGTTCTTTTCCTGAAGGAACAAAAGTTACTGTGCACATTGTTGCTTATGCTTAACGGTAGAGGATGCTACGCCGAAATTTTCCGGCAGTTGAACGGATGATGATACTTCGCGGATGCCGATTCTGATCAATGCCATATGGTGAATGGTATGCTCCAGATTGTAGGCTACTTCGCGGAAATAATTAGTGTGGATTTGAACAGGCTGCATGGCTTGATGATCGTAAGACGCTTCCAGCAGCAGCGGCCGGTCTGAACGGCCAAGATCGCGATGGATCTGCTTCAGCAGCAACGAAGCCAGCAGCTTATCGGTTTCTATCTTGCGGTCCCTTGGGCGTTTCTCATAATTTACGGTACCACTTTCATAACCATGCTCCAGACACTGGAACAGTTCTATGATATGGCGTACATGCTGCCCGATGGTATGATCGGACAAAGACTGGCAGGGACAAACGTATTCTTGCCCGGACAATTGTTCCAAAGTCCCCGCAAGCTGAACAAAAATGTTGCTGACAGCTTGTTGTAATTGCATCGGTAGGTTGGTTTTTTTGCGAAAAAATGTACTGCCGGATGGATAAGTACATGGTTTTTCAGGAGATCAGACCAGGAGCCTCTGCAGTAGAACTATAAATAACGTGCCAGCTTTTCATTTGTATTTCAATGTACTGTAAAATGTGGCCTGTTTGAAGTTTTGCTGTAGATTTACAAAAATTTTTTGAATGCATGTACCTAGCATGGCCGAAATGATGGCAAATGGCCAAAACCCGGATATTCTGTTCTGGGTGGGATGTTCCGGAAGTTTTGATCAGCGCGCTCAGAAGATCACCCAGGCATTTGCCACTATTCTGCACAAGGCCGGTATCAGTTTCGCGATCCTCGGAAAAGAAGAAGTTTGTACCGGAGACCCTGCCCGCAGGGCCGGCAACGAATTCATGTTCCAGATGATGGCCTATCAGAATATCCAGATCCTGAACGGATACGGCATTAAGAAAATTGTTACTACATGCCCTCACTGTTTCAATATCTTCAGAAATGAGTACCCCGTGCTTGGCGGTACCTACGAAGTGATGCATCATACCACCCTTTTACAGCAACTGATCGACGAAGGCAAGATCCGTCTCAAAGAAGGCGGCGCTTTCAAAGGAAAACGCATTACCTATCACGATAGCTGCTACCTTGGCCGTGCCAACGACATTTACGAAGCACCCCGCAAAGTGCTCGAAGTGCTCGATGCAGAACTGGTGGAAATGAAACGCTGCCGCAGCAAAGGTCTCTGTTGCGGAGCCGGTGGCGCCCAGATGTTCAAAGAAGAAGAAAAAGGAACCACCCGCATCAATATCGAACGCTCCGATGAAGCCCTCGCAACCGGCTCAAACGTGATCGCGTCCGCCTGCCCCTTCTGCAATACCATGCTCACCGATGGGGTGAAAAACAGGGAAAAAGAAGGCGATGTTCAGGTTCTCGACGTTGCCGAACTTGTTGCACAATCCATGGAATAGCATTTCGTATCTTTGCCCCCATGAACTGGAATTACAAAGAATTATTACCGGCTGATTTTGCAGCAGACTCCCGCGTATGGGTATACCAGAGCAGCCGCCTGTTTACCATGGGCGAGGCATTGCAACTGGAAGATCTCCTGAATCATTTCGCCGCCAACTGGAAATCGCATGGCACTCCCGTGAAAGGTTTCGGAACCTTGTTCTTCGGTCAGTTTATCATTCTCATGGCCGATGAATCTGCTACCGGTGTAAGCGGATGCAGCACCGACAGTTCCGTTCGCCTCATCAAAGACATCGAAGCACTCTATAAAGTGAATATGTTCGACAGGCAGAGCCTGGCATTTGTGGTGAAAGATAAAGTGCAGGTATTGCCCATGTCGCAGGTGAAATATGCACTGGAGAATAAATTCATCGATGCAGATACCATTTATTTCAATAACCTGGTACTGACAAAAGAGGAGCTTGAAAATAACTGGATGGTGCCGCTCAAAGACAGCTGGCTCGCGAAACGCGTGCTCACTGCCGCAAACTGATCATCAGAAATAACTACAAAGCCATCGGCTGGTCTGAATTTTCAGCACAGTCGATGGCTTTTTCTTTTTCTGATCAGTTATCGTACTTAACCGGTGGCTTCGTTGGAGGAATCACCAGCGACGAACTGATGGAAGGAATAAATTTCTGTATGGTGGCCAGGTCTTTATTGGAAGTATCGATGAATACCCAGTTTGCTCCATTGTCCGAAGAAACTGCAATTAAGGTAGATGCATTTTCCAATCTGCCCTTTGCCAGTTTCATCACAATCAATTGCGGGATGGTTGTCTGCAATTCTTTTCCGCTCTTTACAAATTTCGATGGCTCGCCAAAGCTCACTTTGTTGAAACTCATGCCCTGCGTTTTCATATTGCTGGTGGCCTTGTTCATCAGTTCGATCATTTTCGGCGCACCTCCCATCATTTGCAGAATTGTTGGGTGATTGTATGTTGAGAAGGTCTTAAAATCTCCCTTCACCAGTGCAGCTCCCATTTTTTCTGCCTGCAGTTTCAGGTTTTTGGATGCGTCTTTTACCTGAGCGAATGAGCTGGCAATCAAACCCAGCATCAAAAGCAAACTTAGTCCAAGTGGTTTTTTCATAAGACAAATGTATCATCAGAATTGCAAAATAAATGCAGTGCCCTCTCCTTCTACGGACTGCACCTGAATATGGCCTCTGTGCAGCATCATTATCTGCTTGCACAAACTCAGCCCGATTCCGCTACCACTCTTCTTCGTACTGAAGAATGGAATGAAGATCTTTTCCAGCACTTCTTCCGACATGCCCGATCCGTTATCGCTCACGCGGATAACTGTTTTCCGGTTCGATGCCAGATAACCCGATAAAATGATGTGCGGCTCGTGTTTATCTTTCACCGCTTCCATCGCATTCACCACCAGATTGATCAGCACTTGTTCCACAAGGTTAGTGTCTGCATCGAGCATCAGATCAGGATCTTTCAGATTGATCTCCAGCTCGATCTTCTTCTGCAACAAAGTCGGCAGCATCAGATTGTACAGATTCTCGAAGAGATCACGCACATATACCTTACGCAGATTAGGCGCCGTGATCTTATTCAGATTGCGATAGGTTTCTGCGAATTTCAGCAGGCCTTCACTTCTTCTTTTGATGGTATCGATGCCAAGTTCCAGATCGTCGAGTGCACCGGGAGTAGCGGATAGTTCATTGGCAGCTTCATGCAGCCTGCCTTTGAGCGTGGCTGCCAGTGAAGAGATCGGCGCAATGGAGTTCATGATCTCATGCGTCATTACACTCAGCAGTTTCTGCCATGCTTTCGATTCTGTTTCGTCGAGCGCCTCGTTCACATTCTGAAATGCGATGAGTTTGTATTTTACGCCATCTGTTTGAAAGGCAGTGGCAGAGAGCAATACTTTAAATGGCGCTTTATCCAGATGTGCTGTTCCGATTTTGCTGTCGCCGGGTCGCAATGCTTCTACCTGAATGTAGAGTTCTTTATCGCGGCGTTCGAGTGAGTGAATGGTTTTGAGATAAGGAAGCTGCAACAGGTTCTTCAGCGCTTCGTTCATCCACATTACAGTTCCGTCGTCTTCGCGGTACATCAGTATTCCGGTATCGATCAGCTCCAGAATTTTCTGCAGATACTGATACTGTGTTTCGCGTTCGCGCGTGATGCCCTTGATGGTGGTATTGATTTCGTTGAATCCCTGCCGTAAGGGCTGTAACTCAACCGGGGCGTGTTTTACATCGAAATACCTGCTGAAGTCGCGATAATGAACCGACTCTACAAACTGTTTCAGTTCATCATGCGCTTTGCGTTGCAGTTTGTAAAAATCTATCAGCTGTGCAATGATGACGGGAATCATCACCACCAGATACACATACCATCCTTTGATGATGATAAGGCATGAGATGGTAATGGTCACAAACAGTGCCAGTACCCTTACCAGAACTCTCCACTCGTTTCTTTTGAAAAAGTCCATTGTTTAAATATCGTATTTGCTGAGACGGCGATACAGTGCAGTTCGCGTAAGTCCCAGTTCTTTGGCGGCCTTGGTGATATTGCCATTGTGTTTTTCTATCACGCGCAGAATGGTATTCTTCTCCACGGCACTCAGCTTCAGTTCATCCGGCTCATCGTCTTTCAATGCAGGTGACGATTCTATGGGTGAGAAGATGAGATCTGTTGCCTGCAACACATTGCCATCTGCCATAATCACTGCGCGTTCGATAGTATACTGCAACTCACGGATATTGCCGGGATAATGATAACTCAGCAATTTGTCCATGGCTTTGGTATCGAACTCCAGCACGGGTTTGAGGTACTTGTTGCTGTAAACGCGGCTGAAATGTTTGGCCAGCAGAATAATATCGTGGCCACGTTTGCGCAGTGGCGGTACCATTATCTCCACTGTATTGATACGATAGATCAAGTCTTTGCGGAAGCGGCTCTCATTGGCCAGTTCAGCCAATGGCACGTTGGTGGCGCAGATGAGGCGTATATTGATATCCACCGGCGTATTGGTACCCAGTTTCACAACCTGACGGTTCTGCAGAACGCTCAGCAGTTTGGCCTGCTGATGCAATCCGATATTGCCGATCTCATCGAGAAACAATGTGCCTCCGGTGGCCGCTTCGAATCGTCCTACACGGTCTTCGCGCGCGTCGGTGAAAGCGCCTTTCTTATGGCCGAACAATTCGCTCTCGAAAAGGCTTTCGGTGAGTGCGCCCACATCTACTTTCACCATCACTTTATCCGAACGAAGCGATTGCTGGTGAATGGCTTTGGCGATAAGGTCTTTACCGGTTCCATTCTCTCCGAGTATGAGTATGTTGGCATCCGTAGGGGCTATCTTTTCAATCTTATGAAAGATATCCTGCATGATCTCCGACTCTCCCACCAGTTCGGAACCGATCACTGAATCGGCCCTGAAACTCGGTGTGGCTGCGGCTTTCCCTTTACGCTTCATTGCTTCGCGGATAGTGACCAGCAGCTTTTCGTTATGCCATGGCTTCACTACAAAATCGGCAGCGCCTTCTTTGAGTGAACGCACGGCGAGGTCGATGTCGCCATAAGCCGTGATCATGATCACCGCCGCTTCGGATTTGAATTCTTTGATCTTTCCCAACCAGTAAATGCCCTCATTGCCCGTATTGATCGAACTGTTGAAGTTCATATCGAGCAATATCACATCGAAGGTCTGTTTGGATAAAAGGGTGCGGATATTTTCCGGATTCTTTTCTGTGACCACTTCCCTGGCTTCTGTTTTAAGCAGTAATCTTACAGCGGTCAATACATCCTGGTCATCGTCTATAACTAATATCGAGGCATTCTTCAGCGACATGGTAAAAAAATAAATATTCTGGTTTATGCAACATAACCCAACTACAATTATACCATAATTACAAAGGCATGGCAAACAATTTTTTACGGCAATTCCGCGCCGGAGGTACACTGTATCAAAAGCGGACACAAAGTGTACCGCAACTGTACATGGATCGAGAGAGGTTACACCTAACTAACTGGTTTTCACATAGCTTCTAAACTGGCACAGCGTTGTAATAATAGGGATGCAGTTGATTTTTTTCTCACCATGAGAAGTGTTGGTCCCAAAGTCATCCGGCCTGAACCTCCGGGTGACTTTTGAAAAACAAACAATCTTAAAACTATCATACCGTGGATCGAGTTATTGCCAAAAAGAAATGGACCTCTAAGAAGTTGCTGACCATCTTCGGCATCGTTGTGCTCTTAGCGCTCATTACAGCCAGCTACTACTTCACTTCCGGCAAAAGCCGCCTGAATGTAGACACAGAAAGAATTACCATCAGCGAAGTAAAGAAAGGAACCTTTAAAGAATTCATACCGGTTACCGGCGTGATACTCCCCATCTCAACCATCTACCTCGATGCCCTCGAAGGTGGACGCGTAGAAGAAAAATACGTGGAAGACGGAACCGTTATGACCAAGGGCCAACCCATCCTCCGCCTCTCCAATACCGATCTCGCACTCAATCTCGTGAATCAGGAAACCTCCGTGTACAACCTGCTCACGCAGATGCAGATCGCCAAGAACGCTGCATTGCAGAACACAGTTACCAAAATGACGCAGCAGACCGATGTAGACAATACATTGAGAGAAGCAGAACGCGTATACAACCTCAATAAAAAACTGTACGCCGAAAAAGTGATCGGCTCTCAGGAATTCAAACAATCTGAGAACAATTATATCTACCAGGTGCAGAAGAAAAAACTTTCCGACCGCATCATGGAACAGGATAGCATCACCACACGCCAGAGCGTGCAACAGGCCACTGAACTGTTCGAGCGTTCAAAATCAACGCTGGAACTGACCCGCAAAAAAGTAGGCGACCTGATTGTTCGCGCACCGGTAGACGGACAGCTCACTTCACTCGATGCAGAGATCGGACAGAACAAGAACAAAGGCGAACGCCTTGGTCAGATCGACGTACTCAGCGGATTCAAAGTTCGTGCAGACATCGATGAGCACTATATCTCACGCATCTACAACGGGCTGATGGGCGAGTTCACATTCGCCAACAAAACATACAAGCTCCGCATCATAAAAGTATTTACGCAGGTAACCAACGGACGCTTTCAGGTAGATATGGAATTTGAAGGAGAGAAACCAACAGGCATCCGCCGTGGTCAGACCCTGAGCATCCGACTCGCACTGAGCGACGAAACAGAAGCGCTGCTGGTGCCAAGAGGCGGATTCTATCAGCAAACCGGTGGCAACTGGATCTTCAAACTCACAGAGAATGGAAGCACTGCATACAAAGTGGATATCCAGCTGGGACGCCAGAACCCTGACTACTTCGAAGTTACAGGCGGACTGAAAGTGGGCGACAAGGTAATCACCTCCAGCTATGAGAACTACGGAACCATGCAGGAGCTGATATTGAAAAAAGAATAAAGCATCATGCTATGAAAATTCAACGCAGGATTACATATACTGGTTTGCTGTTGTTAGGATGCGTACTGCTGGCATGGCCCAACAGTATGGGAAAGAATACCGACGGAAAACACGACAGCACCCGGTACATGATTCAGATACAGGAAGAAGAACAGACCGACGACGAATCGGACGACATCAGACCTTTTTTCGATCTGTTACCATCCTGTAACCTAAACATTCACTAAATCGTTTATTCAAAAAAAACAATATGATCAAGATCTCCAATCTCGAAAAGGTCTACCGCACGGAAGAAGTGGAAACCGTAGCCCTCAACAAATTATCGCTCGAAGTGAAGGAAGGCGAATTTGTATCTGTGATGGGCCCTTCCGGTTGCGGCAAATCAACACTGTTGAACATACTCGGACTGCTCGACGATCCCGATGCCGGCAGCTTTGTATTCAATGGCATCGAGGTAGCTCATTTCAACGAGAGAAAAAGAGCTGATCTCCGCAAACACAATATTGGCTTCGTTTTCCAGAGCTTCAACCTCATCGACGAGCTGACTGTTTACGAAAACGTAGAGCTTCCGCTCATCTATACAGGCGTAAAATCTGCAGAGCGCAAAAAGCGCGTAGACGAAGTGCTCGACAAGATGCAGATCATGCACCGTCGCAAACACTATCCGCAACAATTATCGGGTGGTCAGCAACAGCGTGTGGCAGTAGCCAGAGCTGTGGTGAACAATCCCAAACTGATACTGGCGGATGAGCCCACCGGTAACCTCGATTCGTCGAACGGTAATGAAGTAATGACCCTCCTCACCGATCTCAACGAACAGGGAACTACTATCATAATGGTAACGCACTCGGAGCACGATTCAAGGTATAGCCACCGCATTATCCGAATGCTCGACGGCCAGGCCGTTACAGAGAATATAATGGTTTGATCGCCCGGCGGATCTGATCATAAAGTATAGCCATGTTTTTTTAGCCCGAAGAACAAACAAACGGATCATCATGTTGAGAAACTACTTTTTAACAGCCTGGCGCAATTTGAGGAAGAACAGGTTTTACACTTCCATCAATATTGCCGGACTGGCCATCGGACTGGCTGTCGGCCTCATCATTCTCCTTTGGGTGAATGATGAAAATAGTTTCGATCGCTTCCATACCAATGCACCGCAGCTCTATCGCGTAATTGCTGACCTGGGGTCAGGAGAATCGAAACAAACCTGGTCCAACACCCCCGCCCCTGTTGCACTTGCAGCCATGAACGGTGTGCCCGGCGTACAAAATGCGGTTCGCATTGTTGAGAATGATGAGTTCAATTTCTACACCTGGAACAACCAGAAGTTCCGCGCCATCAACAGCTCGTTTGTAGATCCTTCCTTTTTTACCATCTTCGATTTCAAACTGAAATCCGGCAATAAGAATCTACCGTTCCCCGACAACAATTCCATACTCATCACAGAAAAAACAGCCACTCAGTTTTTTGGTAAAGAAGATCCCATCGGCAAAACAATCACTGCCGACAACAAGTATAGTTTTACAGTAAGAGGCGTGGTAGAAGATCTGCCATCCAATTCGAGCATTCAGTCGGATATGTTTTTCCCCATCGATATTCTCTCCAAAGAATATACACCAAACCGCTACTGGAAAACCATGGAAACAGACTGGGGAAATTATTACTGCTCCACCTACCTGCTGCTGCAACCCAATGCAGGCCTTGCCGACATATCAGGCAAGCTTACTGCCATTCACAGAAAGAACAATCAGTTCGATGCCAATGGAGGTTACCATCTCCAGCCAATGGCAGACATGCATCTGTATGGCATCGACGGCAATAAGCGCAACAAACAGATGGTGAATCTCTTTCTCGGAGTGGCCATATTGCTGCTTACCATCGCCTCCATCAACTACGTAAATCTGAGCACTGCCCGCGCCATGCTGCGAGCGCGTGAGGTGAGTGTAAGAAAGATCGTAGGAGCCGGCAAACTGCAATTGTTTATGCAGTTCATCTGCGAAACACTGCTGCTCTTTGTGATTGCATCGGTGCTCGCCATCTGCATCATTTACCTGCTGATGCCGGTGTACAACAATCTTTCCGGTAAATCGTCCAGCTTCAGTTTATTCAGCAGCAGCACACTCGGTGTAATCGGAATAACCATTGCAGGTACTCTCATTGCAGCCGCCATCTACCCTGCCCTGCTGCTCACTTCGTTCAAACCCATACTGGCGCTCAAAGGAAAACTTACAGCCGGTATCGGCAACAACTCATTCCGCAAAGTATTGGTGATTGCCCAGTTCACGCTGGCAGTGATCATGATCGTAAGCACCCTCATCATCGGCAAACAGCTGCAATACCTTCGCAGCAAAGAACTGGGCTTCGACAGAAGTCAGGTTTTTTGTTTCCAAATGCGCGACCTGCTGAAGAACGCAGCTACCATAAAAGCGCAACTGGCTAACCAAACCGGTGTGCTGGGCGTAAGCACCTGCAGCAGCAATATTGTGAAAGTGGATGGCAATACCGGAGATACCGATTGGGATGGCAAAGAAGCCAATCGTTCGTTTCTTATCCATCCTGTGAATATGGATAAAGATTTTATGAACCTGATGAAACTGCAGCTGGTAGCGGGTAAACAATTCACCGGCACACCTGCAGACAGCAACTATTACATCCTCAACGAAACTGCTGTAAAAAATGCAGGCATCACCGATCCGATCGGCAAACGCTTTTCGCTCTGGGAAAGAAACGGCACCATCATCGGTGTGGTAAAAGATTTTCACTGCGCCAGCATGAAGGAAGCCATCGAGCCCGTGATCTTCTATACCGGCAGCAATCAACTCAGCTACGTGTATGTGAAAACCGAAGGCCAGCATGCATCACAGGCCATCGCAGCTGCTGAAAAAGTATTCAAACAGTACAACAGTGAGTTTCCGTTCGAGTACAGTTTTCTCGACGATACATTCGACAGGCTCTATCGCGCAGATCAGCGCATGGGCAACCTGTTCAACATATTTGCAGTGATCGCCATCCTCATTTCCTGTCTCGGATTATTTGGACTGGCTGCTTACACTGCACAGGTGAGAACCCGCGAGATCGGCATACGCAAAGTGCTCGGCGCTTCTGTAGGAACCATCGCAGGCATGCTCACCAAAGACTTTGTGAAACTGGTATTGATAGCTGTGATCATCGCATCGCCCATTGCATGGTATGCCATGAAAACCTGGTTGCAGGATTTTGTATACCGAACCAATATCAGTATCTGGATTTTTGTAGCATCGGGCATCATCGCCATTCTGATTGCATTGATCACCATCAGTGCGCAAACTATCAGGGCAGCGATGGCCAATCCTGTAAAAAGCCTTAAAACTGATTAAACCTCATTCAAACTCATCACATGCTGCTCAACTATTTCAAAACCGGATTCAGAAACCTGTGGAAGAATAAACGCTTCTCCGCAATCAATCTGCTGGGACTTTCCATCGGAATGGCCAGCGCTATTCTGATTTTGTTATGGACACAGCATGAGCTGAGCTTCGACAGATTCCACCAGGATCAGAACCAGCTTTACAAAGCCATGAACAAAAGTAAGTTCGATGGCAAAGTGCAGGTTTGGGGTGCAACGCCCAAGATCCTCGGTCCCACGCTTAAAGCCGAGTATCCCGATTTTCAGTACATAGCCCGCGCCAACGATATCGATGGTTCCGTTCTCAGAGTGGGTGATACAAAAATCAGTTCCAATGGCATGTTCACCGATCCCGATTTTCTGAAGATGTTCAGCTTTCCGCTGCTCAAAGGAAATATCGATAAGGCACTGTCGGAAACTCACTCCATCGTGATTACAGAATCATTATCGAAAAGATTGTTCGGCAAAGAAGACCCCATCGGTAAAACCATTTCACTTCGACCTGTTGCTGCAACCCCCACTGATTTTACGGTAACCGGCCTGCTGAAAGATCTCCCGAACAATACTCAATTTGCATTCGACTACCTCCTTACCTGGTCGTACTTCAGATCATTGGGATGGGATGATGAATACTGGGGCAATAACTCCATCGGCACTTATGTAAAACTCCAGCCTGGCATCACTGAATCAGCCATCAATAAAAAGATAGAGAATGTAACCATCACTCATTCCAAAAATGTAGAAGACACAAAAGTATTTCTCTTCCCTGTTGCCAAAGGCCGGCTCTATTCACAGTTTGAGAATGGCATTAGCGTAGGCGGAAGAATTGCTCTGGTTAGACTATTCTTCATCATAGCAGGACTGATTCTGCTGATCGCCTGCATCAATTTTATGAACATCAGTACTGCGAGAAGTGAAAAAAGAGCGAGGGAGGTGGGGATAAGAAAAGTAGTGGGTGCACAACGTGCTTCGCTGATAGGACAGTTTCTGGGAGAATCCATTTTGCTGACGCTCATCAGTGGCGTTTTTGCATTGCTGATTGTTCAGTTGAGTCTTCCTTCATTCAACCTGCTCACAGAAAAAGTATTGTCCGTTCCCTACAGCAGTGGCATGTTCTGGCTGATCGCCATCGGCTTCCTGCTTTTTACAGGATTGCTGGCAGGAAGTTATCCGGCATTCTATCTTTCATCTTTCCGCCCCATACGCGTACTGAAAGGAACCATGCATAAAGTGCAGGCACTCATCACACCAAGAAAAGTGTTGGTGGTTACGCAATTCACTGTTGCCATTGTGCTGATCGCTGCAACTATCATCATCCGTCAGCAGATCAGATACGCGCAGGAGCGCGATGCCGGCTACAACAGAAAGAATCTCGGTTATGTTTTCATCTCAAAAGATATCGTACAGAATTATGACGTTATTTCTCAGCAACTCTATAGTTCAGGTGCAGTGGTTTCACTGAGCAAAACCAGCTCACCGCTTACCGAAAACTGGAGCAACACCTGGGATATCCAATGGGAAGGAAAAGATCCCAGCCGGAAAATTGTAATAGACCGTTATTGCACAGATGGCAATCTCGTTACCACAGCAGGTTTCACGCTGTCGAAGGGTAGAGATATCAATCTCCGCGAGTTTCCCGGCGATTCTTTGTCTGCATTGATCAACGAATCTGCAGTTAAAGTGATGGGATTCTCCAACCCTATCGGACAGACCTTTGAAGACAATGACAAAAGATGGACCATCGTTGGAGTGGTGAAAGACATCATTCTCGAATCGCCCTACGATCCTATGAAACCGATGGTGCTCGAAGGTCCGGCCGGATGGTTCAATGCACTCCACCTTCGTCTGAACCCCGCCAACAGTACAGCAGATAATCTCCGCAAAACAGAAGCTGTATTCAAAAAATACAACCCCGATTTTCCATTCAAATTCTCTTTCATCGACGAACAGTACGAAAAGAAGTTCAACGATGAACAACGCATTGCAACGCTGGCGAGTCTCTTTGCCGGTCTCACCATTTTCATCAGTTGCCTTGGTTTGTTTGCGCTGGCAACATACATGGCGGAGAACAGAGTGAAAGAAATTGGTGTACGCAAAGTGCTGGGTGCATCAGTGCTCGATATCACTTCATTGCTCAGTAAAGATTTTCTGGTGCTGGTGGCTGTATCCATTCTGCTGGCAACACCTGTTGCATGGTGGGCAATGCACAAATGGCTGCTCGATTTCAATTATCGTGTAACAATTCAGTGGTGGGTATTTGCAATGGCAGGTGTACTGTCGATTCTGATTGCACTGGCTACCGTTAGTTACAATTCCATCCGTGCTGCGATGGCTAATCCAACAAAATCATTGAGGAACGAATAAAACAACTAAACCTTTCCCATGATCAAAACTTATCTTTTTACTGCACTCAGAAGCCTTTGGAAAAACAAAGGTTTCACTGCATTGAACATGCTGGGCATGGCCATCGGCATCAGTGCCGCACTGGTGATCTACCTGCTGGTGACTTTCGATTTCAGTTATGAGAAAGGCGTTCCCGATCACGATCGCATCTATCGGGTAGTGTCGGACTTCACATCGATCGACGATAAGATGCACAACAGAGGCATCACTGCTCCACTTGCAAATAGTGTGGCTACCAATATTGCAGGCCTCGAAGCTGTTGCACCTTATCGCGAAGTGAATGATCTGCTGAAGGTAACGGTAGAGCCGAACAGCGATCAGCGAAAGACCTTCAGAAACCAGGAAAAATACCTGTACGCGAACCCGGAGTTTTTCAAAATAATCCAATACAAATGGCTGCTGGGATCGCCTGAAACTGCACTCAGCGCACCCAATAAGGTGGTGCTGACCAGCAAGACTGCCAACATCTATTTCCCTAATGTTCCGGTGGATCAGCTGGGAGGAAAGGTTTTACATTTCGACGACAGCATTACAATTACCATCAGTGGTGTGGTGGCCGATCCAACCTACAATACCGAATTCAGATTCAAAGGTTTTGTTTCTTACAGCACTATTGCCGGTACCAAACTTCAACCGAGGGACTGGCTTTTGTGGGACAATACCACCAGCGCCCAGCAACTGCTGGTGAAATTGCCGGTGGGCGCCAATCCGAAGCTCATCGAACAATCCATCACCGGTTTCTACCGTAAGAATCAACCTAAAGAACCCAACAGCACCGACGATCAGAACTATACGCTGCAACCACTCACCGATATTCATTTCAACGCCGACTATGGCAATTTCGATGAACGGATGGCGCACAGACCAACGCTGATCGGCTTGCTGGTGATCGCAGGATTTCTGCTGATACTGGGATGCATCAACTTCATCAACCTTACCACTGCACAGAGCAGCAAGCGCGCCAAAGAGATCGGTATCCGCAAAACTATGGGCAGCAGCAAGAAGCAGCTGGTATGGCAATTCATGGGCGAAACATTTCTGCTTACGTTGATGGCCACTGCGCTGAGCATCATACTCGCACCTGTACTGCTGAAAATGTTTGCTGATTTTATTCCTCCTGAAGTGAAATTTCCCGGAGAAAATGCATGGCTCACATTCGGTTTCCTGGGCATATTGATTTTGGTGGTAAGCTTTTTATCGGGCATCTACCCTGCATTGGTGCTTTCGGGATACAAGCCTATTCAGGTGCTGAAGAACTACTCTCCTTCCGGAAATGCACATACGAGAAAAGCTACGCTCCGCAAAACACTCACCATTTCTCAGTTTGTTGTAGCGCAGGTTTTCATTGCTGCAACCATGCTGGTGGGAAAACAGGTGAAGTTTACGCTTTCAAAAGATATAGGTGTTCGCAAAGACGCTATCGTGTTTGTGAGAACGCCCTTTGCTGCTAAGGAGAATCACAACAAAAAATTATTCCTTTCGAGAGTGGCTGCCATTCCTGAAGTGGCTATGGCAAGCATGGGTGGCAATCCTCCCAACAGCCAGGGTATGTGGACAAGCACTATCAACTATAAAGATGGGGAGAAGAAAGATCTCGAAATCAATGCAGAGATCAAAGTGGGCGATACCAACTACATACGCCTCTACGACCTGAAACTGGCTGCCGGCCGCGGTCCCCATGCCAGCGACACAATGAGTGAGCTGCTGATAAACGAATCTTTTGCGCAGATGCTGGGCTTCAAAAACCCCGAAGATGCAGTGGGTGCGAATATAATGTGGGACAACAACTATCTGCCTGTAACCGGCGTGCTGAAGAATTTCAATTCGAAATCGCTTCACTCCGGTATCCGTCCGCTGGTGTTGCGCAACGATGCCATCAGTCAGAGCATCATCCATATTTTACTTCGCCCGCAAAATGCATCAGGTACCTCATGGGCCACTGCACTCAAAAAAGTGGAGACCATTTTTAAAGAGATCTTTCCTGAAATGGATTACAGGGCCACGTTCTTCGATGAGTCGCTCGCAAGAGCTTACGATACCGAACAGAAAGCGTCGAAGCTGCTGCTCTGGACAGCAGGACTGGCGGTTTTCATCAGCTGCCTCGGACTGCTTGGTCTGGTTACCTTCACTACCACGCAACGCACCAAAGAGATCGGGGTCCGCAAAGTGCTGGGCGCATCTGTTAGTCAGATTGTAACACTGCTGAGCAAAGACATTCTCCTGCTGGTAGGTATTGCGTTGCTTATTGCCATTCCTGTTTCGTGGATGGGATTGCATCACTGGCTGCAGCAGTTCGCTTACAGAACCACTATCAGCTGGTGGTTATTTGCAGCCACAGGAGGATTGATGCTGCTGGTAGCCCTGCTCACCCTCAGTATTCAAACTGTAAGAGCCGCACTCGTTGATCCTGTAAAAAGCTTGAGATCAGAATAAAATAAGCCAGAAGTCTATGATAAAGAATTATTTGAAAATCGCTATCAGAAATGTACTCAGGTACAAAGGGTATTCTGCCATCAATGTGGCCGGTCTGGCCATCGGCATTGCATCCTGCCTGCTGCTGTTTCTGGTAGTTCGATACGAGAACTCCTACGAGAAGTTCAACCGCAACTTCAGCCATATCTATCGTGCAGTAACGCAGGATAAAGATGCTGATGGCATCGGCTACAACCCCGGCATTTCTGTTCCCGCGCTCGAAGCCATGCGGGCTCAGATGCCGAACATTACGTTCGCAGGCATGACGGCCCATTTCGGCAGCCAGTACACCGTAGTTGGCCAGCACGAAGCTGGCAGCAATATCGAAAAGAAATTCATCGAAGAAACCGGCACCTATTTTCTGGAACCGGAATACTTCAGCATTTTCGATGTAAAGTGGCTCAGCGGATCGCCGGCTGTACTGAAAGACCCAAATGTAACGGTACTGAGCAAACGCACTGCTGAAAAATACTTCGGCAACTGGAAAGATGCCGTTGGTCAGCTGTTGCGTCTCGACAACAAATACATTTTCAAAGTGGCTGGTGTGATCGACAATCAACCGGTGAATACAGATCTTCCACTCAACATCATATCTTCCTACATTTCTTTGCCCACTATCAATGATTACGGGTACACAAAAGACGTAGGAAGTGTGAGCAGCAATAACCAGATCTACCTGCTTCGTCCGGAGGGCATGACAGAAGCGCAACTGAACAGTCAGCTTGCAGCCTTCAGCAGCAAGTTCTATCCGAAAGACACCAATAAAAGCAGCCGTCAGGCTATCGCACAACCGCTTGCCACTTTCCATTACGATGGTGAGCTGGGCAATTTCGGAGACCATGTAACCAGCAAAGCTACGCTGATCACTTTATCGTTTATCGGATTGCTGATCATTGTGATGGCCTGCATCAATTTCGTGAATCTCTCCACAGCGCAGGCAGTTGGCAGATCGAAAGAAGTAGGAGTAAGAAAAGTACTGGGCGGCAACCGCTGGCAGCTTTTCTGGCAGATGATGGGCGAAACAGCTGTGATAGTACTTGCAGCGCTGGCCATCGCATTGCTGCTGTCTTATTTTGCGCTCCCCTATCTCAAAAGTTTTGTGGGCATTCAGGAAACGCCTGCCATCTTCACCACTGAAAATATTCTCTTCCTGCTTGCAGTAACTGTACTGGTTACGGTGTTCGCAGGCGCATATCCTGCCATGGTGCTGAGCGGCTTCCGCCCCGCACTGGCATTGAAGAATAAGATCACGTCTGCATCTGTTGGAGGCATCTCCATTCGTCGTGGTCTGGTGATTACGCAGTTTGCCATTTCTCAGGTGCTGATCATCGGAACCATCGTAGCCATTACGCAGATGAATTTTGTACGCAATGCAGATCTGGGTTTCAAGAAAGAAGCGGTGATTGTGCTCACGTCGCAGGTGGACAGTATTCTCACTTCCCGTCAGAAAGCATTTAAAGCCGCCCTTCAGGAAATTCCGGAAGTTGTGAGCGTTTCATGCAACAGTGATGTGCCTTCTTCCGACAATAACTCGGCATCTAACTTCACCTACAATCATGGTCCGGATGATGAAAGCTTCGATCTCTTCCACAAAAAAGGAGATGTAGACTATTTCAAAACATACGGACTTCAATTTGTAGCAGGCGGTTCCTATGGTGAAAGCGACACTATCAAAGAAGCAGTAGTGAACGAAACCTTTGTATCAAAAGTTGGCGCCAAATCAGCAGAGGAAGTGATTGGTAAAGAACTTCGCACCGGCCGTGGCAAATGGAGAAAAATTGTTGGTGTGGTAAAAGATTTCAAGACCAATTCACTGCGCGAAAGCATCAAACCGCTGATGATTGCACCCGCAAGAAGTGCGTATGATGAAGTAGCGCTGAAACTGCGCACCAGCAATATTCCTGCAACACAGGAAAAGATAAAAGCAACCTGGGAAAAGTTCTATCCCGAATATGCCTACAATCCTTTCTTCCCCGATGAAGTGATTGCCAATTTCTACAGACAGGAAGAAATGCTGAGCAGGCTCTACAAGTTCTTTGCGGCACTGGCCATTTTCATCAGCTGCCTCGGTTTATACGGACTGGTATCTTTCATGGCCGTTCAGAAAACCAAGGAAGTAGGAATCCGGAAAGTACTGGGAGCATCTACAGGAAACATAGTGTATCTGTTTTCAAAAGAGTTCACAATACTTATCAGTGTAGCCTTTCTGATTGCCACACCGGCTGCATGGCTGCTGATGCGCAACTGGCTGCAGGATTTTGTGTTCCGCATCGATATCGGTATCGGCGTGTTCTTCGTTGCAATCGTAATATCATTGGGCATTGCATGGATCACGGTGGGATACAAAGCCATCAGGGCAGCACTGGCCAGTCCGATCAAGAGTTTGAGAAGTGAGTAACATCAAATAATAATAACAGAACTAACTGCACCTAAACCTGATCGAAATGTTCAGAAACTATTTCAAAACAGCACTGCGCAATCTCTGGAGACACAGAACTTTCTCTCTGATCAATGTAATGGGCCTTACCATTGGTATGACGGCCTGTTTTCTGATCTTTCTCTATGTGAGATTCGAGATGAGTTATGAGGCATTCCATCCGAAAGCCGATCGCATTTATCGCGCAGTAGCAGATCTGAAAACACCTTCTGAAACCATCAATGCCAATACTGTTGCATATGCAGTTGGTCCACATGCAGCTATGGAAATGCCGGAGATCGAATCGTTCTGCCGCATTCAGAAAAACCATCTGATTGTGCGTTATGGCG
Source organism: Pseudoflavitalea sp. G-6-1-2 (assembly GCF_012927185.1). Classification (GTDB taxonomy): domain Bacteria; phylum Bacteroidota; class Bacteroidia; order Chitinophagales; family Chitinophagaceae; genus Pseudobacter. The sequence goes on along the minus strand of NZ_JABBGB010000003.1, from coordinate 1,267,677 downwards.
ATAAAAAGTTCAAAGAAGAAATTTCTGCATTAGCCGATTCCACTGCTTTCAATATGTTCGGATGGGAAATGATCAAAGGCAATCCCCAAACTGCTCTTAACGATCCCTTCACTGTGGTGCTGACTGAATCTGCAGCAAAGAAATATTTCGGTGACGAAGATCCTATGGGCAAAACAGTGTTTCTCACAGAAGAAGGTTTCCCTACCATGGTTACGGGTATAATGAAAGATCTTCCCGAAAACACACTGGTAAAAGGAAGTATGTTCTCCTCGATGGCCAGCTTCAGCAAAGTTTTTAAAGGCATGAACGATAACTGGGGAAGTTATGGTTCACAAACTTATTTTCTGCTGAAACCCGGTACTGATCCCAAAGCGCTGGAAAAGAAATTTCCTGCCTTCCTCGAAAAGAACAACGGAGAAGAGCAGCGCAGATCCAAAATGTTCCCTACCATTTACCTCGAACCTTTCAAGGATATCCATCTGTATTCTACAAGAGACGAAAACAAGGGTGGACTCGTCACCAATATTTACATCTTCTCCATCATCGCTGCTTTCATTCTGCTGATCGCGTGTATCAACTTTGTAAACCTCACCACTGCAAGATCAACGGAACGTGCCAAAGAAGTAGGCGTTCGAAAAGTAGTGGGTGCAGATCGTACACAACTCATCAGACAGTTTCTCGGCGAGTCGCTGATCATTTCATTCATAGCATTTGCACTGACTCTATTTCTTTCTGCAGGTTTGCTGCCGATGTTCAATACGCTCGCAGGCGTTACTGTAAGCAAAAGCATTTTCAGCAACTGGCATTACATTGCACTGCTCCTTGGTGCAGCTGCTTTCTTTGGATTACTGGCAGGCATCTACCCTGCTCTTGTATTGAGCTCCTTCAGGCCCATTGTGGTGTTGAAAGGAAGATTCGCTACCGGAACCAGAGGCATACTGCTGAGAAAAGGATTGGTAGTAACACAATTCACCATATCCATTGCACTGATCATAGCCACACTGGTAGTGTATTTTCAAACGCAGTACATGCGTAGTTTCAATGTAGGATTCAATAAAGATCAGATGGTGGTGTTGCAGACAGAAGGCGACAAAGCACAGGCAACGCTTCGTGATGTATTGCGCAATGTGCCCGGTGTAAAATCATCTACCCTCAGCTCCACCGTTCCCGGCGGTGATTGGCTTGGCGCTTATTCCGAAATAGAAAACAAAGCCGGAGAAATGCAGGTAGCCAATCTTCACCTCTACTTTGTTGACTTCGACTACATGAACGAGTACAATATGCAAATGGTGGCCGGACGAAGATTCTCCCGCGACTTCATGACCGATACCACACAGGCAATGGTGGTGAATGAAGCAACCACCAGAATGTTCGGATACGATAAACCGCAGGATGCTCTCGGCAAAAAATTCAACCAATGGGGCCGGGCAGGAACCATCATCGGAGTGATGAAAGATTTCCACTACACATCCCTGCAATCAGCCATCGAGCCGCTTGTTTTCCGTATGGAAAAAGACGGCAGCAAAAATTATTCGAAGATCACCATAAATGTAGATGGCAATCATATACCGGAAACGATGGCAGCAGTGGAAAAGAAATGGAAAGAGCTGATTCCAAACATGCCTTTCTCCTACACTTTCCTCGACGAAATGCTCGACAATCAGTATCGCAGTGAGCAGAAGTTCGGAAAGCTCTTCCTCAACTTCGCAGTGCTTGCCATACTTATCTCCTGCCTTGGTTTGCTGGGCCTCACTTCTTACAGCACCATCCAACGCACCAAAGAAATTGGCATCAGAAAAGTAATGGGCGCCAGTGTAACCGACATTCTTCACCTGTTGTCTAAAGAATTTATGCTGCTGGCAATTGTTGCCTTCTGCATCGGTGTGCCCATTGCATGGTTCTTCATGCACAAATGGTTGCAGGAATTTGCGTACAGAATCGATATCGGCTGGTGGATGTTTGCTCTCGCAGGCACACTCTCCCTGCTGATCGGATTGTTCACCATCAGCTTCATGGCTGTGAAAGCAGCAGTGGCTAATCCGGTGAAATCTTTAAGAACTGAATAAAACAATAACAATGTTTCGGAATTACCTGAAAATAGCATTCAGAAGTCTGTGGAAGAATAAGAGTTTTTCTGCACTGAATATATCGGGGCTGGCGCTTGGTCTGGCAGCCTGTCTGCTCATTGTTATGTATGTAAAAGACGAACTGAGTTACGACCGGTTCAATAAAAACGCGGAACGCATTTATCGCGTAGACCCCGATATCAAATTTGGCGGGTCTTTATTCAATCTGGCTTCTGCTCCCGATATACTGGCAGAAACACTTTTGAAAGATTACCCTCAGGTAGAAGCTGCGGTTCGTTTCCGCACGCCCGAAAACATGCAGTTCAAAAAAGGGAACGACCGCATCATGGAGAACAACCTGGCATATGTGGATGCTTCTATCTTCAAAGTATTTACACTACCCGTAGTGGATGGCAATCCGCAGCAAATGCTTACCGAGCCTAATACGGTGGTGATTACAGAAAAAACTGCCAGAAAATATTTCAACCGCACCAATGTTGCAGGTCAGTTCCTCGAAACAGGAGATAACCAAACACTGAAAGTAGCTGGCGTAATCAAAGACATACCGAAGAACTCACATTTCAATTTCGATTTCTTCTTTTCCATGGCTGGCCTCGAAGAAGCCCGCAGAAACAATTGGCTGAGCAATAATTTCAATACCTACATACTTCTCAAGGAAGGAGCCAGTGTCGATCAGATAAAGGCCGGCCTCGATCAGATAGTGATCAAATATGTTGCGCCTCAACTGAAAGAAGGAGTAAACAGCACACTCGAAGAGATGGAGAAACGCGGCGAGTATTTGCGCTACAGCCTCACTCCTATGCTGGATATACATTTGCATTCAGCACGCATGGCCGAACTTTCAGGCAACGGCAATATCGTGTACGTATACATCTTTTCGGCAGTGGCGCTTTTTATTCTGCTGATTGCCTGTGTTAATTTCATGAATCTGTCAACAGCCAGATCGAGCAACAGAAGCCGTGAAGTGGGCATCAGAAAAGTGATGGGATCGCTGAGATGGAACCTCATCACACAGTTTCTGGCAGAATCGATGGTGATCAGTTTTATTTCTCTGCTGCTGGCGCTGGTACTAGCCTGGTTCAGTCTTCCATGGTTCAATCAGCTAGCCGGAAAAACGCTTAACATGCAGGAGCAGCTGACGCCGCTGACGGTGCTGTCGCTGATAAGTTTTGCTGCGCTGGTAGGATTGCTGGCAGGCAGCTACCCCGCTTTCTTTCTCAGTGGGTTTCAGCCGATCAAAGTTCTGAAAGGGAAGCTGGCAGCAGGTTTCAAAACAGGCTGGCTTCGCAATTCGCTGGTAGTATTTCAGTTCAGCATTTCGATTTTTCTGATCGTGGGCACTGTGGTGATCTACAATCAGCTGAATTATATCCGCAATAAGAATACCGGCTTCAACAGAGAGCAGATAATGGTGCTCAACAATACGCAGGTATTGAAAGGAAAACTCAAAACATTCAAAGAAGAAATACTCGCATCGGGCGCTGCCAGTCAGGTTACCGTTACAGGTTACCTGCCAACCGGTTCCAGCAGAAACACCGATGTTGTTTTTAAAGAAGCCACCGCCAGTGCGGATGCAAGCATCACGCTGCAACTCTGGAAAGTGGATGACAGCTATATTCCAACTCTTGGCATGCAAATGGCTGCGGGACGAAATTTCTCCAAAGACCTTCCCACCGATTCGATGTCTGTGATCATCAACGAATCGGCTGCCAGATTGCTCGGCTACACCGATCCCGTGAACAAAATGGTGTACATGCCCGATGGCCGCCTTGGCTCCGCCAATTCTCCCTACACCATTGTAGGCGTAGTAAAAGATTTCAACTTCAACAGCATGCGCGAAACAGTAACACCGTTGCTGCTTCAGTTTGGAAGAGATAACGACCGGATGGCACTGAAACTGCAGAGTGGAAATATTCAGCAAGCTGTTCAGAAAATCGAGAGCATCTGGAAATCGATGGCGCCTCAGCAGCCACTGGCCTATTCTTTCATGGATGAAGATTTCAATGCTATCTATGAAAGCGAACAGCGTACCGGAAAGATCTCCATGGCATTCTCCATTCTGGCAGTGATGATTGCCTGTCTCGGATTGTTCGGCCTGGCAGCATATGCAGCAGAACAACGCACCAAGGAGATCGGTATCCGTAAGGTATTGGGCGCTTCTGTGAGCGGCATTATTCAAATGCTCTCCAAAGATTTCATCAAACTGGTAGCAGTGGCCATTCTCATTGCTGTACCATTCGCATGGTGGGCCATGAGCAGCTGGCTGCAGCATTTCGCCTATCGTACACAGATCACCTGGTGGGTATTTGCAGGTACTGCGATAGTTACGCTGCTGATTGCTTTGCTTACTGTGAGTTTCCAGGCAATCAGGGCTGCGCTCACCAATCCGGTGAAGAGTCTCAAAAACGAATAACAACTGTTTCATATAACCGAAACAAACACCCTTACATGCTGAAAAATTATCTGAAAACCGCCTGGAGATCGTTGCAGAAAAGCAAGATCAACAGCATCATCAATATCACAGGCCTGTCTGTAGGCATGGCTGTTGTTATACTGATTGCCTTGTGGATCAGAGATGAGCTGAACTTCGATAAGTATCATGCTACTTACGATTCGGTTGGTCAGGTGATGATTCAGCAGTACAGGAACAACGAAATCAATACAGGTGTTGCCATAGCCTATCCTCTTGCCAATGAACTCCGAACCAAATACGGCGAAGATTTCAAACGGGTGGCAATGGGCTCCTGGCAGCTCGACAACCTCATTACATCGGGAGAAAAGAAACTGATCAGGAATGGCATGTGGGTTGAACCTGATTTCCCTGAAATGTTTGCGCTGAAAATGATTGCAGGAAGTACCAATGCCCTGAAAGAACCCAAAGCCATTCTTCTTTCTGCGTCCATGGCCAAAGCCTATTTCGGAAACAGCAATGCCATGGGACAGACCATGCGCATGAACAACACATACGATGTAATTGTGGCGGGTGTTTATGAAGATCTTCCCATGAATACTGCGTTGCACGAAGTGCAGTATCTCGCGTCGTGGGAATCGTACGAAACCATACAGCCATGGGTGAAAGGATGTGCCGGTAAATGGGACAACCATTCTTTTCAATGTTTCGTACAACTGAAGAACGGAGCCGAACTGGCCACTGTTCAGGACAGAATAAGAGATATTGCCAAACCATATTTCAAAGACGATAACTGGAGAGAAGAGACCATCATTCTTCCGATGAAAGACTGGCACCTGCGCGGCGAGTTCAAAAACGGTGTACAGGCAGGCGGTCAGATCAGATTCGTTTGGCTGTTCGGCATCATCGGAGGATTTGTACTGCTGCTGGCCTGCATCAATTTCATGAATCTCGGAACTGCCCGTTCTGAAAAAAGAGCAAAGGAAGTAGGCGTGAGAAAAACCATCGGTTCCATGAGAACGCAGCTGATATATCAGTTTATGATGGAATCATTGCTGGTAGCTTTTCTTTCGTTGCTGTTATCGCTGCTGCTGGTTTCCCTTTCGATGCCATGGTTCAATCAGGTGGCTGCGAAAAAGATCAGCATTCCATGGAACGAGCCACTGTTCTGGACTGCAGCGCTCGGCTTCACTATTGTAACCGGACTGATGGCCGGCAGTTATCCTGCATTCTATCTCTCTTCTTTCAAACCTATCAAAGTGCTGAAAGGAGTATTCAAGGCAGGAAGATATGCGGCAGTTCCCCGCAAAGTATTGGTGGTGCTGCAATTCACGGTATCGATTATACTGATCATCGGCACCATTGTAGTATTCAGGCAGGTGCAGCATGCGCGCAACAGGCCGATGGGCTACAACAGCAACCGCCTGATCCAGAATATAATGCTCACCAGAGAACCGCTGGGCCACTACGATGCGCTCCGCAATGATCTGCTGAAAACCGGTATGGTGCGCGATATGGCGCAATCTTCTTCCGCTGTTACAGACATCTGGAGCAATCAGAGCGGCTTCACGTGGCAGGGAAAGGATCCCAATTTCATTCCCGTATTCGGCACAGTTGCAGTAACCCACGATTACGGGAATACAGTGCAATGGAAATTGAAAGAAGGCCGCGATTTCTCCAGGGATTTCCGTGCAGACAGTGCTTCTCTTGTACTCAACGAGTCTGCCGTAAAACTGATGGGCTTCAAAAATCCAGTAGGTGAAATCATTCAATGGAACGATCAGCCTTACAAGATCATCGGTGTGGTAAACGACATGGTGATGTCTTCTCCTTATACACCTCCTGTTCCTACGGTTTATCTGCTCAGCTATACATGGAGCAATGTGATCTTCATCAATATCAAACCCGATGTGGGTTTACCTGATGCCATTGCTGCAATAGAAAATGTATTCAGGAAATACGATCCCTCCGCTCCTTTCGATTACAAGTTTGCCGATGAGTTGAACGGACAAAAATTTGCTGCTGAAGAACAGGTAGGCAAGCTCTCCGGTGTTTTTGCAGGGCTCGCCATCTTCATCAGTTGCCTCGGCATTTTCGGATTAGCTTCTTTCGTTGCTGAGCAACGCATCAAAGAGATCGGTATCAGAAAGATCTTAGGCGCTTCTGTTTTCGGCATCTGGCAACTGCTCTCGAAAGATTTCTGTTTACTTGTTCTATTATCCATGATCATCTCTGCTCCTGCAGCCTGGTACTTCATGAACAACTGGTTGCAGGATTACGAATACCATACAACACTTTCGTGGTGGATCTTCGCTGCAGCATTCGGCGGAGCCATGCTCATAACCATCGTTACGGTGAGCACGCAGGCCATCAGAGCGGCCATTGCAAACCCAGTACGCTCTTTGAAAACAGAGTAAGACAATTCATAAAGGTTCTGAAACCGAAACACCCACAAACTTATTCGTATGATCAAAAATTATTTCCTGGTTGCCATCCGGAATCTGAAACGGAACAAAGTGTTCTCTGCCATCAATATCGTTGGCCTGGCACTGGGACTTACCTGCAGCCTGTTAATCATGCTCTGGGTGCTCGATGAACGCAGCACCGATCAGTTCCATGAGAAAAAAGACAGGCTGTACAGCGTATATGAAAGACAGTTCACCGATGGCAAAACACAGGGCGGACACTATACTCCCGGACTGCTGGCGCAGGAACTGAAGAAACAATTTCCGGAAGTGGAAATGTCTACCGGCATGGCCTGGGACGACTACTTCACTTTTCAGGTAGGAGATAAAATACTGAAGCAGGACGGCAACTTTGCCGACAGCAACTTCTTCGAGATGTTCAGCTTTCCGATAATCGAAGGCTCTGCAAAAAATGCATTGTCCTCTCCCAACAGTCTCGCTATCTCACGCAAAATGGCGGTAGCTTTTTTCGGAAGTCCTCAGGCTGCCTTCGGCAAAACCATCAGGGTTGAGAACCGCAGAGACTTTCAGGTAACTGCCGTGTATGAAGATATGCCGCATAACAGCACACTGAAATGGGATTACGTGCTCAACTGGCATTACATGCAGGAGATCCGTGAGTGGATCAGAGAATGGGACAATAACGGTCCGAGTACCATGTTGCTGCTCCGCTCCGATGCCGATGCGCAAAAGTTCGAAGCCAAGATCAAAAACTTCATGGACAAATACCTCGAAGGAAATGCCGGCTGGAAAATAGAACTCTATTTGCAGAAATTTTCAGACAGATACCTCTATTCGAATTTCAAAGAAGGATATATTTCAGGAGGCCGCATAGAGTATGTGCGGCTATTCAGCATTGTAGCCATATTTATCCTGCTGATTGCCTGCATCAATTTCATGAACCTCACCACCGCGCGTTCGATAAAACGTTCGCGTGAGATAGGTGTTAGAAAAGTAGTGGGTGCTATCAGGCCGGCACTGATCAGGCAGTTTATCGGAGAAGCCATTATAGTAGCGGGTTTGGCCATGATCGTAGCACTGGCGCTGTTGTTTCTGTTTCTGCCCATGTTCAATACTCTTACACAGAAACAAATTGAGTTTCCTGTGCAGCACTGGACATTCTGGGCCAGCATCATTGGGCTGATCTTCGTAACAGGATTGCTTTCAGGAAGCTATCCTGCCCTCTTCCTTTCTTCGTTCAGGCCGATTGTGGTGCTGAAGGGAGTAATGAAAGTGAGCAGCTCTGCCAACTGGTTCAGAAAAGGACTGGTGGTATTTCAATTTGCATTATCGAGCCTGCTGATCATCGGCACCATTGTAGTGTCGCAGCAGGTACAATATATTCAGAACAAGAATTTAGGATTCAACCGCGAGAATATCATCAGAGTAACCTTGCAGGGAGAACTGAATCAGAAATCGCAGCTGTTCAGAAGACAGATAGCCGATATTCCCGGAGTAACGGCCGTTACCAGATCGGAAGCAGACCCCATGCGGATGGGCAACAGCACCATCGGTGTAGACTGGGATGGGAAAGTGCCCAATACCAAACCACTGTTCATGCAAACAGGTATCGGGTACGACTTCATAAAAACCATGCAAATGAAACTGGTGGCGGGCAGAGAATTCGGAAGGGATTACGGAACCGATACATCAGGATATATTCTCAACGAAGCGGCTATCAAAAAGATCGGTTATGCAGATCCGATAGGCAGATCGTTCACACTCTGGGGCCGCAAAGGCACTATCATTGGTGTGGTGCAGAATTTCCATTACACCAGCATGCATAATCCTATCGAGCCGCTGATATTCCGCCTGGCCGATAGTTCCAGTTACGGATATGCATTCGTACGCGCAGAAGCAGCCAAAACAAAATCGGTGATTGCGTCAATAGAAAAGATCGCAAAGGAGATGAATCCACAGTTTGTATTCACGTATGATTTTGCAGACGACGAGTTCAAAAGATTGTACGAGAACGAAACCATGATACACCGGCTGAGCAACTGCTTTGCAGCATTGGCCATTGTGATCTCCTGTCTCGGATTGCTGGGACTGGCCATGTTTGCCGCAGAGCAGCGGGTGCGTGAGATCGGTATCAGAAAAGTGCTGGGCGCTAATTTGCAGAGCCTGTTCCTTATTCTTTCCAAAGAGTTTCTGATGCTGGTGTTTGTGGCATTCCTCATTGCGTGTCCGCTCGCATGGTGGGCCATGAACAACTGGCTGCACGATTTCGAATACCGTGTAACCATGACGGTGTGGCCATTTGCATTGGCAGGGCTTGCAGCGCTGGCCATTGCTTTATTCACCATCAGTTTTCAAACGGTGAAGGCGGCATTGGCGAATCCTATTAAATCGCTGAGAAGCGAATAAAACAACTGTATGCTGAAGAGCTATTTCCTCATAGCCATCCGGAATCTAAAACGGAACAAAGTATTTTCCGTGATCAATATCGCAGGATTGGCGCTGGGCCTTACCTGCAGCCTCCTGGTGATGCTCTGGGTTTTGGATGAACGCAGCGTAGACCAGTTCCATGCTAACAAAGACAGACTGTACAGCGTTTACCAACGGCAGTATTCCGACGGCAAAACAACCGGCGGACATTACACACCCGGCATGCTGGCACAGGAGCTGAAAAAATTGTTTCCCGAAGTGGAAGCCTCCACCGGCCTTGCATGGAACGACTGGCTCACTTTTCAGGTGGGCGATAAGATTGTTCAGATGGAGGGAAATCATGCAGACAGTGATTTCTTCAAAATGTTCAGCTATCCGCTGCTCGAAGGCAAGCCGCAATCGGCATTGTCCGATCCTTCGGGAATGGCAGTATCACGCCATTTTGCAGAAACATTTTTTGGTAGCCCGCAGGCCGCTATCGGAAAAACTGTTCGTGTAGAAAACCGGGACAATCTGGTGATCACTGCCGTGTTTGAGAACATGCCCAAAAACAGTACGCAGAAATGGGACTATCTCTTCAACTGGCATTACCTGCAGCAATACAACGATTGGGTAAAACAATGGGCTAATAATGGTCCGGCCACCATGCTGCTGCTTCGCTCCGATGCCAATGTTGCGCAGTTCGAAGCAAGGATCAAAAACTATATGGACCGTCACCTCGGCAACGAAGGATGGCATGTTGAGCTCTACCTTCAGAAATATGCAGACCGCTATCTCTGGTCGAATATGAAGGATGGATTTATTGCAGGAGGCCGCATAGAATACGTGCGGCTGTTCAGCATTGTAGCTGTATTCATTCTGCTGATCGCCTGCATTAACTTCATGAACTTAACCACTGCCCGATCTATCAAGCGAAGCAAGGAGATCGGTGTAAGAAAAGTGTCCGGAGCCATCAGGCCGGCACTGATCAGACAGTTCATCGGAGAAGCCATTGTAGTGGTTGCCATAGCCATGACTGCTGCACTTATTTTGCTTTTCATAGCGCTGCCCTTCTTCAATCAGCTTACTCAAAAAGAGATTGAACTTCCATTTTCCCAATGGGCATTCTGGGGGAGCATATTTGCATTGACCATGCTCACCGGATTGCTTGCAGGCAGCTATCCCGCATTGTTTCTTTCATCATTCAAACCGGTAGTGGTATTGAAAGGAGTGATGAAAGCAAGTGCATCTGCCAACAGATTCCGGAAGGGACTGGTGGTATTTCAATTTGCATTATCGTCGCTGCTGATAATAGGAACCATCATAGTGGCCCGTCAGGTACAATACATACAGAATAAGAATTTAGGCTTCAACAGAGAGAATATAGTTCGTGTATTGTTGCAGGGAGAGCTTCCGAAACATTATGAAACCTTCAGACAAAAGATAACCGCTATCCCTGGCGTAACTTCCATAACGCCAGCGGATCAGGATCCGATGCAGATAGCCAATTCCACCACCGATGTTGAATGGGAAGGCAAAACGCCCAATACCAAACCTATCTTTTCAAGTTTGGGAGTGGGATACGATCTCATAAAAACCATGCAGATGCAATTGGTTGAAGGCAGGGATTTTTCAAGAGATTATGGTAACGATTCGGCAGCATTCATACTCAACGAAACAGCGGTAAAAAAGATCGGGTATAAAGATCCGATAGGGAAAACGTTTACGCTCTGGGAAACCAAAGGCACCATTATCGGAGTAGTAAAAGATTTTCATTACGGATCGATGCACAATGCAATAGAGCCGCTGGTTATACATCTTTCAGATAATTCGAAGCATGCATTTGCACTGGTTCGGATTGAAGGAGCCAGAACCAAAGAGGCAGTTGCAGCAATGGAACAGATCAATAATCAACTCAATCCAAAGTTCCCTTTCACTTATAGTTTTTCCGATGAACGGTTTCGCCAGTTGTATGCGAGCGAAACACTTATCAATAAACTCAGCAATTGCTTTGCCGTACTGGCTATTTTGATATCGAGCCTTGGACTGCTTGGCCTGGCAATGTTTGCTGCCGAGCAGCGTGTTCGTGAGATTGGTATCAGAAAAGTGCTGGGAGCCGATATTAAAACATTGTTCGTGCTGCTGAGCAGGGAGTTTCTGATGCTGGTATTCATTGCATTTATCATTGCATGTCCGGTTGCATGGTGGGCCATGAACAACTGGCTGCACAATTATGAATACCGTACAACCATCAATGCATGGCCCTTCGTGATTGCAGGGCTTGCAGCGCTGGCCATTGCGTTGTTCACCATCAGTTTTCAAACGGTGAAGGCGGCATTGGCGAATCCTATTAAATCATTGCGAAGCGAATAAAACCTTATCCATTATGCTGAAGCACTATTTTCTTACCGCCATCCGTAACATGAAACGGAACAAGGTATTTTCATCCATCAATATCATCGGGCTTTCACTGGGATTGGTTTGCAGCCTGCTGATAACCCTCTGGGTATTGGATGAATACAGAAAAGATGCCTTTCATGTAAACAAAGAAAATCTGTACAGCATTTATCAGCGGGAGTACTACGACAATAAAGTCACGGGTAGTTTTTACACTCCCGGCATACTCGCAGCCGAACTGAAAAAACAATTGCCTGCCATCGAAAACTCTACGGCAATAGGATGGGAGCAACGCGCAACATTCAAACTCGGAGATAAGATACTGCAGTTTCAGGGAAACAGTTCGGACAGCGACTTCTTCAAAATGTTCAGCTATCCCCTGCTCGAAGGAAATGCACAGGCAGCACTCGCAGGTCCCAACAGTATTGCCATCAGCAGAAGCATGGCGGTGGCATTCTTTGGAACGCCGCAGGCGGCCTTCGGCAAAATAATCCGGATAGACGACAGAAAAGACATGACCATTTCTGCAGTCTATGAAGATATGCCCGGCACCAGTTCGATACAATGGGATTACATCATCAACTGGACAGATTTTCTCGACAAAAATTCCTGGCTCAAAGAATGGGGCAATAACGATCCCCTCACCATAGTACAACTTCGCTCCGATGCAGATGTATCGAAGTTCGAAGCACAGATAAAGAATTTCATCACCAAAATAGCCGGTGAATTTCCCGGATACCGCGTAGAGCTTGGGCTGCAGAAGTATACGGACAAATACCTCCATTCCAATTTCAAAGACGGAGTAATTGCGGGAGGAAGAATTGAATATGTTCGTCTCTTCAGCATCATAGCGGTTTTCATTCTGCTGATTGCCTGCATCAATTTCATGAATCTTACTACAGCCAGATCGATGAAACGCGCACGCGAGATCGGTGTAAGAAAAGTAGTGGGCGCCATTCGCGGAAGACTGATAAGACAATTCCTTGGAGAAGCAGTGGTAGTTACGGCAATAGCGATGGTCTTTGCATTGATATTGCTCTATTTCACTTTACCTGCATTCAATCAGTTAACCCAAAAAGAGATTGAATTTCCTTTCAGCAACGGATTGTTCTGGATCTGCATCGCTTCGCTGGTGCTGATCACGGGTATCTTATCTGGCAGCTACCCTGCCCTCTTCCTATCCTCCTTCAAACCAATAACGGTACTGAAAGGAGTGCTGCGCGTGAATAGTGCATCGGCCAACTGGTTCAGAAAAGGACTGGTAGTTTTTCAATTTGCCTTATCGAGTCTGCTGATCATCGGTACAATTGTGGTATCGCAGCAGGTGCGTTTCATACAAAACAGCAATCTTGGTTATAGCCGGGATCATGTATTGAAGATCACCCTGCAGGGAGACCTTCCCAAACATTATGAAAGCTTTATGCAGCGGGCATCGCAGGTGAATGGCATAAGCTCGGTTTCATCTGCCAACATGGATCCCATACGACTTGGCAATATCACAATGGGAGTATCGTGGGAAGGAAAAGATCCTGATGCAAAACCTACTTTCACACAACTTGCAGTAGGGTACGATTTTCTGAAAACAATGGAGATCCAATTGAAAGAAGGAAGAGATTTCTCCCGTTCTTTCGGAACAGATACACTCTCCTATGTGCTGAATGAAACAGCGGTGAAGAAGATCGGATATACAGATCCTATCGGCAAACCATTCACATTCTGGGGAACCAAAGGAACCATTGTTGGTGTGGTAAAAGATTTCAATTTCAACTCCCTGCATTTTGCCATCAATCCGCTGGTGCTGCGTCTCGACCGGGATAAGAACAGCGGCTTTGTGCTGCTCCGGCTCGAAGGCAGCAAAACTATGGCGGCTATGCAGCAACTGGAAAAACTGCACAAAGAATTCAATCCGAACTTTCCTTTCAGTTACACTTTTGCGGATGATGATTTTCAGAAAGCCTATAAAAGTGAAACTCTCACCGGCAAGCTGAGCAATTGCTTCGCAGCACTGGCGATAATGATCTCCTGTCTCGGATTGCTTGGTCTGGCGATGTTTGCTGCAGAGCAGCGCGTGCGCGAGATCGGCATCAGAAAAATACTGGGCGCAAGTCTGCAAAGTTTGTTTGTGATACTGAGCAAAGAATTTCTGCTGCTGGTGTTCATTGCGTTTGTGATAGCCTGCCCCATTGCGTGGTGGATGATGAACAACTGGTTGCAGGATTTTGAATTCCGCATACATATCGATGCCTGGCCTTTTGCACTGGCGGGAATAGCAGCGATGGCCATCGCCCTGATCACCATAAGTTTTCAGACAATACGTGCGGCGCTGGCCAATCCGGTAACATCACTGAAAAGTGAATAACACATAATAATGCTTAGAAACTATTTTCTGGTTGCGTATCGCAATCTTACGCGCAACAAATTTTTTTCATCCATCAATATCATCGGACTGGCGCTGGGCCTCACCTGCAGCCTGCTGATAATGTTATGGGTACTGGATGAGAAAAGCATCAATCAGTTTCATAGCAATGGAAACAGGCTCTATACTGTTTATGAAAAGCAATACTTCGATAATCAGATCAGTGGTCAGCGCAATGTACCGGGACTGCTGGCGAGGGAGCTGAAGAAGAACTATCCCGACATTGAATATTCTACGGCAATGACCTGGAATGAGCAAAATACATTCCGGTATGGCGATAAGATATTGCAGATGCCCGGCACATATGCCGACAGTGATTTTTTCAAAATGTTCAGCTATCCGCTGCTGCATGGCAGTGCGGGTACTGCCCTCTCCTCACCAGTGAGTGTGGCCGTATCGAGAAAGATGGCCGTTGCTCTTTTCGGAACACCTGATGCGGCTATGGGTAAAGTGCTGAGGGTAGACGACAGAAAAGATTTTACTGTAACAGCCGTTTTTGAAGACATGCCCCGTAACAGTTCGTGGCAGTACGATTATATTCTGAACTGGAACGATAAACTGGAATCGAGTCCCTGGGTACGGGACTGGGATAATCATGGTCCGGCTGCCCATGTAATGCTCCGTGCCGGAGCAGATCCGGAGCATACAGAAAAGGAAATCAGAAATATCATAACCAGCTTTACCGGTGAGCAGGCCGGGTTCAAAGCAGAAGTGTATCTACAGAAATTCTCAGATCAATACCTGTACTCCAATTTCAAAAACGGAGTAATTAGCGGAGGCAAAATAGAATATGTAAGGTTATTCAGCATCGTTGCTGCATTCATATTGCTGATTGCCTGCATCAACTTCATGAATCTTACTACAGCCCGGTCTGTAAAACGCGCACGCGAGATCGGCATAAGAAAAGTGGTGGGTGCCATGCGGTATTCGCTGATCAAACAGTTTCTGGGAGAAGCCATACTGGTAACTACCATTGCCATGATCGTTTCCATATTGCTGCTCTCGCTGTTACTGCCGGTGTTCAATCTGCTTACAGAAAAGCAACTTCTTTTCCCATGGCAGAACCTGAAATTCTGGACCGCCATTGCGGTGTTCACTTTCTGTACAGGATTGCTGGCAGGGAGTTATCCTGCCTTATTCTTATCATCCTTCAAACCTATACTGGTATTGAAAGGCGTGCTGAAAATAAAAGGCTCAGCCAACTGGTTCAGAAAGGGACTGGTAGTATTTCAGTTTGCATTATCGAGCCTGCTGATAATAGGTACCGTAGTAGTATCGCAACAGGTGGACTATATCCGCGAAAAGAATCTGGGATACAACCGGAATAATCTCGTAAAAATTGAAATTACCGGAGAACTCGCTCAAAAAACGCAGCTGTTCAGAGAGCAGGCGTTGCAGATACCTGGCGTAAGTGGCATTACCATAGCAGAAAACGACCCGCTCGATCTGGGCAATACCACAGCCAGTATCAGCTGGGAAGGGAAAGACCCCAATACCAAACCTGAATTTACGCATATAGGCATAGGGTACGATTTTGTTGAAACCATGCAATTGAAGATGATAGCAGGCCGAGACTTCTCTCCTTTGTTCGGAACCGATTCTGCTTCGTTCATCCTGAACGAATCTGCTGTAAATAAGATCGGGTATACCAATCCGGTAGGACGGCCATTCACCTACCAGGGAAGGCCGGGAAAGATCATCGGAGTAATCAGCGATTACCACTTCCGATCTATGCACATACCTATTGGTCCGATGGTACTGCACCTGAAACGCAATCCGGCATGGGGCATTGCAGTGGCAAGAATTGAAGCAGGAAAAACGCAGGCGGCGCTTCATCAACTCGAATCATTGGTTCGCAGGCTCAATCCTGCATTCACTTTCAACTATCAGTTTGCAGATGCCGGATTTGAGCAGTCTTACAGAACCGAAACACTGATGCAGCGGCTGAGCGGAGCCTTTGCTCTGCTGGCGGTTGTGATCTCCTGTCTTGGTTTGCTGGGACTGGCGATGTTCGCAGCCGAACAGCGCGTGCGGGAGATCGGCATCAGAAAAATACTGGGAGCAAGTCTGCAAAGTCTGTTTGTGATATTGAGCAGAGAATTCCTCCTGCTGGTGTTCATTGCGTTTGTAATAGCCTGTCCGATTGCATGGTGGGCCATGAACAACTGGCTGCAGGATTTTGAATATCGTGTACAGATGAATGCCTGGCCCTTTGCACTGGCAGGAACAGCAGCGATAGCCATTGCGTTGGTCACCATCAGTTTTCAAACGCTTCGGGCGGCGCTGGCCAATCCGGTAAAGAGTTTGAAAAGCGAATAAAAGCACTGTATCAGTACCGGACGGTTTTTGTATCGGAAACGTACTGCCATATGCGCAAAGAATTATGTACAGTGTTGAAAATCATATAACTTACGTTCTGGCACAATAATCACAAAACCATCAGCATGTTATCACTGAAGCATATATCAAAATGGATCACACTTGGAGGGAAGCCCAACTTTCTGCTGAAAGATGTGAACCTCACTATTAACCAGGGCGAGTTTGTATCGATCATGGGTCCGTCAGGATCAGGGAAATCCACCCTTCTTCATATCATCGGCATGCTCGACGATTTCAATGAAGGCGAGTACCTGTTTATGGATCAACCGGTGCATACTTTGAAAGAGAAGCAAAGATCTGCATTGTACAAGCAACATATCGGCTTTGTGTTTCAGGCCTATCACCTGATAGACGAGCTCACCGTGTATGAGAATATCGAAACGCCGCTGATCTATCAGAATGTAAAATCCTCTGAGCGGAAAGCGATCGTAGCGGATATGCTCGACCGGTTTCAGATAGTGGGAAAGAAAGACCTGTTCCCAACGCAACTGTCCGGTGGACAGCAGCAGCTGGTGGGCATTGCCCGTGCGCTGATAGCCAAGCCGCAGCTTTTGCTGGCCGATGAGCCAACCGGCAACCTCAATTCGAAGCAGGGAGAAGAGATCATGGATCTGTTCAAACAGCTGAACAACGAAGGCGTAACCATTATTCAGGTAACGCACTCGGAGAAGAATGCCGGATATGGCAGCCGCATCATCCACCTGCTCGATGGAAGAATAGAGCAGGAACAACAACCGTAAAAAATTTGAGACCAATTCAATTAAAGATCACGCCATGAGTATCGGAAAAATCCTGGCAGCAGGCTGTTTATGCCTGATTGCAGCCAGCGACCTGTCAGCTCAGAATACCCCTTCAGTACTTACACTCCGTGAGTGCGTAGAAACAGCTCTGAAAAATAATCCGGATGTAAAGAAAGCCGGCTTCGAGAGTGAGCGCGACCTGATCAATCTCCGCGGAGCGAAGGGAGCGATGCTGCCATCGCTGAACGCCAGTGTGTATCATTACCTTCGCCAGGGCCGCAACATCGATAATGCCACCAACCAGTATATCAACAGCAGCAATACCACAGCATCGGTGAATGCAGAGGGAGATCTCACCCTCTTCAATGGTTTCCGTTTATTCAATAACCTCAAGGCAAATCAGCTGAATGCAGAAGCGGGAAGAATGGAAATTCAGCAGGCAAAGGATCTGCTGGTGCTGAATGTGATACTGAGTTACCTCGATGTGCTGAGCAGTTCGGATGTGCTGAAACAAAGTGAAGCACAGGCAGCAGTAACCGAAAAACAGGTGAGCCGTCTGGCCATTCAAAATGAGCAGGGCGCCATCAAGCCTTCTGAGTTTTATGATGTGAAGGGACAGCTCTCCGGCAATAAGGTAGCCATCATTAACGCAAAGAATGCGCTGAACAATGCCCGCCTCAAGCTGGCACAGCTGATGAATACAACTTACAATGAAAGTCTGACGGTGGAACCTGTTAATCTCGAACAATTCGAGATCAGCAGTACTGCAGGGGCAGATTCCATTTACCAGATAGCGCTGGATCAACTGGCGATGATCAAATCGGTGGACCTTAGCCTCAAGTCCTTCGACAAATCTGTTCAGTCGGCGAAAGGCGGACTCTGGCCTACGCTTAGTCTGGTAGGCGGTTACAATACCAACTTCTCGAAAGTGCAGAAAGATGCAGATAACAAGTCTATCCCCTATTTCGATCAGCTGAAGAATAACCGTGGTACCTATGCCGGTATCGGACTGAATATTCCGCTGATGAACGGATTCAGAACACGTAACCAGCTCAGCATGGCGAGGGTGGCGAAGAGAGAAGCGGAGTTCCAGTCTGAGAGCATCCGCATTCAGCTTCGTCAGAATATCGAGAGGGATTATCTCAATATGACGGCAACGCTTAGCAGGTATCAGGTATTGACAGAGCAGGTGGCGAGTTATTCAGAAAATTTCCGCGCAGCGGAAGTGCAGTTTGAGAATGGAGCCATCAACTCGGTGGATTATCTAATTGCCAAGAACAAACTTGATTTTGCGAACATAGATCTCATCATCGCGCGATACGAGTATGTGTTGCGTAAACGCATCATCGATTATTATCAGGGAAGACTGAGCTGGTGATCGGTTGAGATGGTTGCAAACCAACATAACAAAAAGGATGTACTTAGGTGGTACATCCTTTTTGCTTTCACGTTCAATTCAAGAGTAAATATCAATCGGCCGGCTCCTATACCGGCGATCTCTAAGTATCAATCTGTGTTATCAGATTGCCGCAGAAGCCTCATGAAAATGGGCTGCTGTTGCACTTTTCAGAGCGTAACCTATTAACCGGACCTACCCATAGACGGCCCGGTTAAATATTTTTATGATGATTGGGGAATTTTTAAAGAAGGACTCCATAGAAATAGAGTCCTCTATTTTCCATTAATCTACAACACATCGGCAGTGCCGAAGGATGCTTTATATTTCGGAATGAATATACTCGACTTGAAAGGCTGGGGAAGATGCTGTGGATGTTACCGGAACCGGTTACTGATCTTTGTTGAGATCAGATCGATATAGCAACACTAATTTAAGTACAATTTCATTCTAAAAAAAGTAAATTTTATACTTAATACTTACACTTCCTTCCTTTCTTAAGTACTAATTGTACTTATATAAGAATCAATCCGCCGCTGCATTGTTTATTTGCTTCATGAATAAAGAAAAGCGTCAAAAGCTGATCAAACAAATGATCGACAAAGGCGACATCACGCTTTTCAAAGAGATATTCGATTTCTACGATATCACTCCTGTTATACTTCACCTCAAAACCAATCACGCTACTCTTACCAGTCATATCAACAATCCTTCCCGCCTTCGCATGGGTAAGATAATCAGCATCGCCGATTATTTTGGTGTTGATGATTTCAAAATGATTACCATCGTCTACAACCAGATTCAGGCTGAGCGGAAATCAAAGAGAAGAAAGTGATTGATTGATCAATGAAATGAAAGATGCGCAACCGCAATCATCAGGAGTTTAATGCGACAAGCCTTGCCGTATAGCTGATTGCGAAAATAGTGTCCTCAACAAAATCAGCAACAGAAAAAAGGAAAAAACTTCCATAAAGTTGTTTGTGATCAAGTGCAAACTAAATTATCAGTAATCGATACCACTTTGCTTCATGTTACTGACAACGGTTAGTAATAACCATGGAAACATGCAGGATTTTTTTCGGGCGGACACCTACCAAGTATTATTTCTTCTTCGACTGTGCCGGCTTCTTTTTCGATTTCCCTAATTGTGTGAAGTTGTACCCTACCGTTAATCTGAAATTGCGCGTATTGGTGCTGCTGAATGATTCCTGATTGTAAGTAGCGCCATAAGTAAAACTATGATACTCCTGCTTCGCAATCGGATCTACCACATTGAAGGTAATCACCAGTTTCTTTTTGAAAAGCTTACGCTGCACACCCAGGTTCATGCGCAAATTGCTGCGGACAGTACCCTGCGGATTGGCAAATCGATTGTACGTTATGCCTGTGGTGAAATTCCACACATCGGTGGGTACGTAGTTGCCGTTGAAGTTGGAAGTTAAACTTCCTCCATCGCGGTACTTGTTGCGCTCACGGTCGAATGAACTGTATCTGTTGTACGTATAACTCACGCTAAGATTGATGCGGAGGGCTTTCGAGAAGGTGTAACCACTCCAGCTGCTCACTTCGTACTCATGGCGGTCGTCGATATTGAACCAGGTGATGTCCATCACTCCGCTGTCCAATGGATTCGGATTGCGGATCTGGCTGAAATTGCCCTTCACCTGATTGTATCCGAAACCGAGATTGGTGTAATACTTATCAGTTGTTCTTCCGAACACCAGATCGAAGTTATGCGAGATAGTTGGCTGCAATCCGGGGTTACCGAACCGGTGATTGTTCGGATCGGTACTGTCTACGTTAGGATTGAGATGCGCAATGCCCGGCCTGCGTACTGTTTTGCGATAACTCAGATTGATGTTGAGCACATCTCCAAATTTCTTGCTGAATGTGGTAAACGGAAGCCAGGTGAAAAATTTATTGTTGAGCTCCGTTTTGTTTTTGAAGGAGAAGCCGAGATCGGCTGCTTCGGCTGTTACGCCCGCTGTTACACTGAAATTTTCCGTAAGCAGCTGTTTCACTGCCACGCGGATATTGCTCACTGTTTGACGGAACCGAAAATCGGTGGTGGCCCTGTCGTCGAGAATATACTCACCGGTATTCTTATCCCTGAACCTGGTGGTGAGGTCTACCCTGTTGAGATCGCTGACAACCGCACCACCTGTAGAGATGGTGGTCTTTTTATTATCGAGCATTTTATCGTAGTTCACACGCAGGTTGAGGCCTGTATTGCGATTACCGTTTACGATCTGCTGCGAAGAGTCTGGTCCGGTGATGGTTGAAACCGGGAAAAGCGTTTGCTGCTCCCATGTTCTGTCGCTACTGGAATTGGAGAAATTGGCGCCGGCTATCACGCGAAGCGTTTCGCCCGGTTTCTTTCCCTTGTGCGTGTACGTGAGGTTAAAGACCGGACTGATATTATCTCCCCTGTTGGCGATCTCCCGCTTCCAGTTGCGGTACACATCTGCGTTACGGTTGAGATTGGTGTATTCGTTGAAATTGCTGTTGCGTGTGATGCTCTGATTTACATTCGCTGCCAGGTTGAAAGCGTTGCGTTTATCCACTTCATAATCGATGCTCAATCGCGCATTGGGCCTGATACCTTTATTGTGGTTATTGTTGAGCGAGTTGTTGTAACTGGTAATGGTGTCCAGTGTTTTGTTGAAGTTCTGGCGTTTGCTGTATCCGTTGCCATCGAATTCGTTGTAGGCGAAGCCCATATTGAAGTTAACGCTGAGTCCTTTCTTTCTGTAATTGATATTTCCGCTGGCGCCGTATTCTCCACGGGTACCGGCGGTGAGGGTGAGTCTCGCCCCTACTCCTACTTTTCCTTTGCGGGTTACGATATTGATAACACCGCCCTGTTCATTGGCGTATTGGGGCGGAGGGTTGGTCATTACTTCGATCTTTTCGATCATGCTGCCGGGAAGGGATTCGAGCAGATCGGCCAGTTGCTGGGCGTTGAGCTCAACGGGTTTATCGTCGATGAGTATTTTAGGTTCTTTTCCGCGTACCACTATCTTTCCGTCGGGGTCGTTGGCCACGAGGGGTACGTTTTTGAGCAGTTCGGCTGCATTGGAACCTGCGCTGAGCGCGGATTCGCCGGCATTGAAAGTGATATTTCCATCCTTACTCTGAATAAGGGGCTTCTCCGCATAGACCACTACTTCTTCCAAAGCCGAATCGGTATTGGGTTTCAGCGTAAGATCGCTGAGATTGAAATCGTATCGTTCGGATCGGATATGGATGCTGTCGAGCGTGAGTGGCCGGAAGCTCACAAAGCTGATGGTAAGGCGATACAATCCGAAATTCAGGTTCTCGAACTCGAAATTTCCGTTCTTATCTGTACGGGTATTCCGGGAAGGAAGGGAATCGGTTAACGGGCGGAGGGTTACGGTTGCGTCGGCAATAGCCTTCTGCTGCGGATCGATAACATTGCCCGTGATCAGTCCGGGTGCCGCTTTCGCGGGCCTATCCTGGGCAGTTAACGTCAAGTTTCTCATCAGCAGTAAGCAGAAAACGATCAATAGGGGTCGAATCAGGGGCATACGATAAAGGTAATATAAACCCGTGTTAGACTGCGGCCGTCCGAAAAGTTTAAGCATGGCTGAAGAAATAGCGGCTAACCTCATAACAATCAACTGTCATACTGTCATTTAACCAGAGTTTTCCCTATCTTTGCCCTCTTAATTTCAGATTGCAGATGTTGGATCTCATTTCCCAGAAGAAACATGACGAGAACCGCCAGGGCGAAGCTTTTGCTCCGGAGGCGGTTGATGTGCAGCAATTTTCCAAGAAATTCTATATCGAGAGTTATGGATGCGCCATGAACTTTTCGGATAGCGAAGTAGTGGCCAGCATCCTCCATGAGGGCGGATTTGGGGCTACCCGCAATTTTGAAGAGGCGGATCTCATTCTTGTAAATACCTGTTCTATCCGTGAGAAGGCAGAGCAGACGGTTCGCCAACGGCTTACCGAACTCCGCAAAGCCAAACAACGGAACCCCGGCACCCTCATCGGCGTGCTCGGATGCATGGCAGAGCGCCTCAAAGGCAAACTGCTCGAAGAAGAAAAACTGGTTGATCTGGTGGTGGGCCCCGATGCCTACCGTACTTTACCCGGACTGATAGCGGAAGCCGAAACCGGACAAAAAGCAGTGAACGTACTGCTGAGCCGCGAAGAAACCTATGCAGACATCGCCCCTGTTCGCCTCAACACAGACGGCATTGCCGCCTTTGTGAGCATCATGCGTGGATGCAATAATATGTGTTCGTTCTGCGTGGTGCCATTCACCAGAGGAAGAGAAAGAAGCAGGGATGCAGCGAGCATCGTGAACGAATGCCGCCAGCTTTCCGACAACGGTTACAAAGAAGTGACCCTGCTTGGCCAGAATGTAGACAGCTACTATTGGGTAGATGAAAAGAACGACACCATCGTAACCTTTGCGCAGCTGCTCGAAATGGTAGCGCTGATCAATCCCGATCTGCGTGTTCGCTTTTCTACCTCCCACCCCAAAGACATTACCGACGACGTACTGCATACCATTGCCAAATACGAGAACATCTGCAACTACATACACCTGCCCGTTCAAAGCGGCTCCACGCGTGTATTGCAGCTGATGAACCGCACGTATACGCGTGAGTGGTATATCGCAAAAGTGGACAGGATCCGCAGCATCATTCCCGATTGCGGCATCAGTTCCGACATCATTGCAGGCTTCTGCACAGAAACCGAGGAAGAGCATCAGGAGACGATGAGCCTGATGGAATACAGCCAATACGATATGAGTTATATGTTCTTCTACAGCGAAAGGCCCGGTACGCTGGCAGCCCGCCGTTATGAAGACGATATACCCGAAGAAGTGAAGAAAAGAAGGCTCGATGAAATTGTGAAACTGCAGAACAGACTCAGCCATGAGAGCAACCAGCGGGATATGGGCAAAACCTTCAAAGTACTGATCGACGGCGATTCTAAAAAAAGCGCCAACGACTGGAAAGGAAGAACATCGCAGAACAAAACGATTGTTTTTCCCAAAGGCAGTCACGATGTGAACAAAGGAGACTATGTGATGGTTAAAGTCACAGATTGCACAGTGGCCACCCTGCTGGGTGAGATTGTATAAGATCAATTGTTAGGAGCTAAACGACTTGTGAATATGGATATCCAATCAATCAAAAACCGATTCGGCATTATCGGCAACTCGCCTGCACTGAATTATGCATTGCAGGTGGCTTCGCAGGTAGCCAATACAGACCTTACAGTACTGATTACCGGCGAAAGCGGAACAGGTAAGGAAGCATTCAGCCAGGTGATCCATGCACTGTCTGCCCGGAAGCATAATCCCTTCATAGCAGTTAACTGCGGCGCCATCCCCGAAGGCACCATCGATTCGGAACTGTTCGGTCACGAAAAAGGTTCTTTCACCGGCGCTGTGGACAGCCGCAAAGGATATTTTGAAACTGTCAACGGCGGTACTATCTTTCTCGATGAAATCGGTGAAATGCCCCTCGGTACACAGGCACGTTTGTTGCGTGTTCTTGAAACGGGCGAATTCATTCGGGTGGGTTCTTCCAAAGTGCAGAAGACCGATGTGCGCGTAATAGCCGCTACCAATAAAGATTTGCTGGAATTTACCCAGAAAGGAAAATTCAGGGAAGATCTTTATTACAGGCTCAGTACCGTGCCCATCCGTGTTCCGGCATTGAGAGACAGAAAAGAAGATATCAGTCTGCTCTTCAGAAGATTTGCAGTTGATTTCGCAGAAAAATACAAAGCCTCCCCTCTTCAGCTGGATGAGGAAGCAAAAGACCTGCTAATTAACTATTCCTGGCCCGGCAATGTGCGCGAATTGAAGAATATTGCAGAGCAGATGAGCGTACTGGCGCAGGATAAAATGGTAAGTGGAACGGAGATCAGGCGTTTTCTGCCGGAACGCGATCCTAACAATCGCTTACCGATGCTGGTTAGCCCTACGCAAAGTGCGGCAGCAAACGGGCATGAGTTTGCCAATGAGCGGGAGATCCTGTACAAACTTTTCTTCGATATGAAGAAAGATGTAACAGAACTGAAGAAGATGTTTGTGGAGATCATTCAGAATCCGGGAATGGCGGTGCAGAATCAGGCAGCCATCATCAATGAACTGAAGAGCAAGGAAATACTGGGAGGAACCGGATTGATCCCTCATATGCAACCTGCCACGGTCAATTCGCCGGTGCAGCAGGTGATGATCCATCACGAAGACGATATCCATCATCACGAAGAGGTGGAAGAAAGTCTGAACATCATGGACAAGGAAAAAGAACTGATCATAAAAGCGCTCAAAAAACACAAGGGCAAAAGAAAGGATGCTGCAACAGATCTCGGCATCAGTGAAAGAACCCTTTACCGTAAGCTGAAAGAATATGACATCAAAGAGTAACATATCGGGCATGCGAACATTTGCACGCATTGCGATGATGATCACAGGATGTGCGCTGGTACTGCTTTTCAGCGGATGCTATTCCTTCAAGGATATTGGCGAGATCCCGAAAGAAGTAAAGACCGTGCGTGTGAACTATATCGAAAACAAAGCAAGGTATATCAATCCGCAGCTGAGTCCTCAACTGACAGACAAGCTGCGTCAGAAGATCAATAACCAAACACGCCTCACCCTGGTGCAGAGCGAAGATGCGCATTACGATATCAGTGGAACCATCACTGATTATACCATCAGCACATCGGGCATCAGCAATCAGCAGGCAGCGAATAACCGCCTGACAGTAACGGTGAATCTGGTGTTTAAGAACAATCTTGATCCTACCAAGAATTTTGAAGCAACGCTTTCGAGACCGTTTGATTTCTCCGCCAACCTCAGTTTGCAGGCAGCGGAAGCACAGCTCACAGAAACCATCATTCAGGGAATGACTGATGATATGTTCAACCGTGTGTTCTCAAACTGGTAAGCCAAACAAAAGCGTATAACACAAGCCCTGTCAATGCAACAACACATTCAAACCATCGTACAACATTTTTTTCAGAAAGAGAGTCTGCATGAGGTAGCTGAGGCCGAGCTGCAACAGTTCACCAGCGACTATCCGTATGCCATCATCGGTCAGTTTCTGCTGGCAGAAAAAATGCGGCACGATAACCAGGAGAAGTTCCATGATCAGGCGCTTCGCACTTCGCTCTATTTCAACAATCCGGCCTGGTTGTACTGGCAGTTGCAGGAACATCCTGAAGCCAATCTGGAGGGATTGAAAGCAGCTATCACCATGTCGGAAGAACCACTTCCGGGATTGCAGGAGCTCACCACTGAGCTATCTGCCGATGAAGAAACAGAGGAAGAAGCTCCATTCACCATCACAGCTGCTGAAGCAACTGTTATAGCAGCCGAAAACGTTTCACTCTCCGAAGGAGTTACCAGAGAAGAGCCGAAACCTGCTGCGGAAGCCACTCATACCTCTGCCGTAGCGCTGGCCGAGGCTGTGAATCAGGCGCCTGCCAATGAAATCGGATTCGATCCTTACCATACCATCGACTACTTTGCATCGCAGGGCATCAAGCTGAAACTCGAAGAGCTGGCCAAAGACAAACTGGGGCAGCAACTGAAGAGTTTCACCGAGTGGCTGCGCGGCATGAAGAGGGTTGGTCCTGCTGCCATCAATGCCCTGCTCGACGACAGTACGCAGCATGCCATTCAGAGCATTGCCGACAATTCGAACGAATTGAAAGACATTGTAACTGAGGCAATGGCAGAAGTTTGGGTTAAACAGGGCAATTACCGGAAAGCCATCACCATTTACGAGAAATTAAGTTTGCAGAATCCCGTCAAAAGCCCTTATTTTGCAGACCGTATACAACAATTAAAAGCATTGTAATATGATTTATTTATTCCTGGCGCTGATCATCATTCTTACTGTTGTGATCAGTTTGTTCATCCTGATCCAGAACCCCAAAGGCGGTGGCCTGGCAGGTAACATTGCAGGATTCAACAACCAGTTCATGGGTGTGAAGCAAACAACTGATGTACTTGAGAAAGGAACATGGGTAATGGCTGTAGCAATCGGATTGCTCTGCCTCTTCTCTTCTTTCTTCATTGGCGGTGGTGCTGCTGTAAGTTCAGGTGTGGAAGCTCCTGGTGCAACTGCTCCAAAAACAGCTCCTGCTCCAACACAAGCTAATCCAGCTGCACAGCCCGGAACTACTACGCTTCCTGCTACCAAATAAGATTCTTTTCAACTTTTTCAATATACCCTGCTGATTTCAGCAGGGTTTTTTAATTTACAGTATCAATCCGGTACATCATGTTCAAAAAACTGATCTGGGGAACGCTCATAGTGGTATTGCTGGCGGCAGCTGCTATCGGTTTCAGGTTCTTCACCTCCAATACTCCATTTAACAGCAATCATAAATACCTGTACATCCGTACCGGCCATGCCACATTCGCGGAAGTGGTGAAAACGGTGCAGGACAGTAATCTCGTGAGCAATCCCGGTTCATTCGAATGGATCGGCCATCGCATGGATCTCGACGAAAAGATCAAACCCGGCCGTTATGAGATCCGCAAAGGCATGAGCCTTTTCAGCATCGCACGCATGCTGCGCAATGGCCGTCAGAGTGCCGTAAACCTGGTGATCACCAAACTGCGGACCCGTGCGGACCTGGCGTCGCTGATCGGCCGCAAATTCGAATGCGACTCCGCCTCCGTGATGGATTACATGAACAACAAAGATTCCATGAGCGCCTACGGATTCGATTCTGTAAGCATCATGACGGCCATCTATCCCAATACCTATACTTATTTCTGGAACAATACACCCGAAGGCATTTTCAAAAAGTTCTTCGCCGAATACAAAAAAGTGTGGACCGACGAAAGGAAGAACAAAGCCGCTGCGCTGGGACTCACAGCCACACAGGCTTACACCCTCGCCAGCATTGTGGAAGAAGAGACCAATGCCAATGAAGAGAAAGGCAATATTGCCAGCGTGTATTACAACCGCTATAAAAAAGGCATGAAGCTGCAGGCCGATCCGACCGTGAAGTTTGCGCTGGGCGATTTTTCGCTCCGCAGGATCTATGAGAAACACCTGCTGGCGGAGTCTCCGTACAACACCTATCGTGTAGTGGGATTGCCTCCCGGCCCCATCTGCACGCCGCAGCTGGTAACGCTCGATGCAGTGCTGAACCAGCCTGCCACCAACTATCTGTTCTTTGTGGCAAAAAGCGATTTCTCCGGAAGGCATACCTTCAGCGAAACCTACGAACAGCATCTGGTGAATGCCAAGGCATTCCAGAAAGCGCTGGACTCTGTGCAGGCGCTGAAAAAACCGGCGAAGGAAGACATCGGCACACAAAAATAAAACCGGCTAAACGGCATGACCAAACTCGAAAGAATACTGTTGAACCTGCCTCCTGTAAAGTTCGTTACAGAACGAACCAAACATATCGTTTTGCCCGGCTTCGACAAAGTGCCGCTGTACGATGTGATCGTATTCTTTTTGCAGCAGGTGAAAACAGTAGGGCTCACAGAACGCGCTTCTGCTGTGGCTTACAACTTCATCATGGCCATCCCTCCTACCTGCCTGTTCATATTCACGCTTATTCCGCACCTGCCCTTTATTCCGAAAGACAGCATTGAAACGCAACTGCATCACCTGATCAATGATATGATCCCGGCGAAGGAATACAATAAAGGCATCATCGATTTTGTAGATGGATTTCTGAATCAGGCACGCGTGGGGCTGATCTCCTTCGGTTTTGTATTGCTCATCTTCTTCGCCTCCAATGGCATGATGGGACTGATGCGCTCTTTCAACAAAAATTATATCGGATTTGAAAAACGCAGCGGACTCGAAAGCAGATGGGCAGCCATCAAGCTCACTTTTATCATATTAGGATTGCTGGTTGCCTGCCTTGTGCTGCTGGCCATGCAGGGTGTAGTGCTTAAATGGCTGGGCATCGGCCCAAAGTGGGCAGCGCTGATCAGTTCGTTCAGATGGATCTTCATCATCGGTCTGGTATTCTACGCAATAGCATTCATTTACAAATATGCACCAGCCACCAAACGCAGGTGGCGGCTGATCTCTCCCGGCTCCATTCTGGCCACCTTCCTCAGCTTGCTGGCCACACTGGGTTTCAGTTTCTTCGTGAGCAATTTCGGAAAATATAACGCGCTGTATGGATCTATTGGCACCATCATTGTGGCAATGATATTGATCTACATCAATGCGCTTGTTCTGCTGATAGGATACGAACTGAACGTGAGCATACACTCCCTCAAAGCATTGGCGGATGAAAGGGCGAGACACGAGACAAGCGGCATTCCCGTTCCCTGATTTTTTCGTAAACTTTGTATACCAAAATCATACAGATATGAAACAATTTCTTATCCTCTGCCTGTTGCTGCCTGCAATGGCATTCAGAACAGGTTCCGAGCCACTTGCTATCGGTTCGGCTATGCCTAAAGGTGATATAGTAATGCGCGACGTTTCAGGCAAGGATATTAGTCTGAATAAAGCACGCAAACAAAACGGATTGCTGGTGATGTTCAGCTGCAACACCTGCCCTGTTGTTCTCAATAATGCAGCACGTGCCAACGACATTGCGAAGTTTGCACTGGAAAATAAAGTGGGGGTGATATTCCTCAATTCAAATGCTGCAGAACGCGAAGTATATGAGTCCATGGATGCCATGAAGGCTTACGCAGCCAAAGAAAAATTCAGCTGGTACTATGCACTCGACGAAAAAAATGAACTGGCAGACGCCTTCGGCGCCACCAAAACACCGGAATGCTTTCTGTTCGACAACTCAGGCAAACTGGTATATCATGGAGCTATCGACGACAACCCCAATAAAGCAGAAGCCGTTACCCGAAAACACCTGCAACTTGCCATCACTGAAGTAAGCAATGGAAAAGACGTGACTGTAAAGACCTCCAGGTCTGTAGGATGCTCTATCAAAAGAGCAGGTTAAGCCCCGTTTTTAAAATCTGTTGCAAACAGCCTGTATCACTGCATACAGGCTGTTTGTTTTTGTATCGGAACTATTGAGATCTATTTGCAATCCCACACTACTGTGGCATCAGTAATCTTATTGCCATGGAAATTCAGAAAACTTGAAGGCACATTGTAAACATCTCCTTGTGCTTTTATGCGCGTTGGCAATCCCTTATCATTGTAACCGGTTGCAGTGAATGGATTATTTATGCTGTAATCCCTGGCCATGAACATCCAGATCTTATGCGTTCTGAACATGCTCAGTTTGTTATCATACACAACACCACTGCGTGTTAAATTGCCGTCTTCATTGTAAGCAAAATTCTGAACATCGCTGAACGCCGGAGGCTCAGTACTGCCTGCTGCGCGCCAATATCTGGTGATCTTGATTATTCTGTCTTTGTTGTCGTATTCATAGCTATGGAAATAATCGCCCCAATGCCAGGTGGGTTGTCCATTTACAATGCTGCCCCAGAGATGGCTGGTATCTTTTGCAATGCGGCCTTTATTATCGTAGTAATATTTAGACCAGTAGATGAATGAACGGGGATTTTCAGGATAGTACTGGCTTTCGATCATTCGTTGTTTATTGTCGTAACGGAAAAGCAAACTCTGATAACCTGTGCTGACATTGGAAGAAACGATACTATCCGGATTTCCATATTTGTTGTAAAAGAAACTGAGTTTTTTAGGCTCTCCGATATCTGTGATCTCTCTGATACGGCATTTGGAATACACACCATCAGGCGAGTTTTTGATGATATCCCAGATCTTATTGCAGCCCTGAAGCGCCAGCAGCAATGGCAATGCAAATAACAGGGAAATCTTTCTGATCCTTTTCATAAATGTATAGGTTTAGGTAATAAAAAAACATCGTGCGTCTGGAGGAAATATGGACTTAAAACGGATCAGCAGAAAGGATACAAAGACGATGCATTCCTATACACGGGCATGTGTGGTAAAATAAAAATAAGGTTTCTTTCGTAAGAATGCAATACTACTTTGCGGGAGTTTCGCTTTGTGATACATGCATCGATCAGCTGATAAAAGCACCTCATGATAACGGTTATGCCTTTCAGCCAATTTAACAAGATCATTTTGCAGCGTTGGTTACATTAGTCCACTAAATTTCAACGCCATGAACAATACAAAAATAACCGCTACCAACTGGTACCCCGATGCACATCTGATGGTCACCGAAGTGAGCGGCCTGCTCGATCTCAGCGATATTGAACAGTGGATAACCGGCTTCCACACTGCATTTCAGCAGCTTCCGGATAATGCCCGTTTCAAGATATTTGTAAATCTCCATGGCTTCAAAGCAGTGAACCTCGAAGCACATAAAAAGTTCAGAGATATTGTTCCGTTGACGTTGGCAGACTATGGTTGGCGAACCGGCTACCTCGGCCTCTTTGAAGAAGAAGCACAAAAAATGGTGTTCAGAAATATCAGAGGCATTCAATGCGTGGGAGCTGCTCATGCACATCAGGACGAGACCAAGATAACTTTATATCAAACCAGTTTCAGTTCGGACCGCGAGCAATTCTTTACTGACCCTGCCACTGCTGAAGCATGGATCAGATCGCTTCCTTTGTAAGCGAAATAAAAAACCGGGTTGCGCACAGCGCTTTACCCGGTCTGCGATTGGCTGGAAAATTGTGTTGCTTTTTTATGGCAATGGAACGGGAGGTCCGTCTGAAGGATAAGTGATGTTGGCGTCGTCCAGATCAAGATCAAGAAAGTAGCGCTCGTTGTGAAGCCCCGTTTCCATATGTTTCGGCATTCCTTTTTGTGTATATGCCCGAGACCGGAATGGGTTGTTCACACTGTAATCCCTGTCGAGGAACATGAATACTCTGCTGGCACGATGGATATTCACTTTATCGTCGTACTCCACACCGTTTCTGATAAGGTTGCCACGCTGATCGTACTGGTAGGTAAAGGTCATGGAATCGGGATACTGCGGCTCAAGGAGATTCCAGCGTTCCTGAATCACTCTGTCCAGCGAATCGTACCAATAACGTCTCAGCAATTTCTGCGTATACTCTACTGGTCTTCCGTTCACAATTCTGCCGAAACTGTATCCGGTATCGCGGATGATCCGGTTACGTTTGATGGGGTCGTATACAAATTCTCTGAAGGTCTCGAAGCCATTCTCAAATTCGAACATCCTGATATATTGCACCATTCGCTTTTGCCAATCGTACAGAAAATACTGATTGGGATTGCCGTCGGTAACAACATTGGTGATAATGGCTTCAGGGTCCTGATATTTATTGTACACAAAATCCCAGGTACGGCCAGAGAGGCTGTCTTTGATATGATACATATGTTCTACCCGCGAAAAAATATTGGCATCAGCGCCAGTTGGATCAGGCACTGCCGTTGCATCGTTTTTTCTGCAACTGACAACAAATAACATTGCCAATACAGTGAGTCCGACTGCATGTTGTACACATTTCATACTTCTATTTTTTGATGATAAAAAACAGCAGCTGACGTTACAGCAATCAGTGAGGGTCTACTGTGAGGGGTATGCAGGAACGACTGTTCAAATGTAGCGAAGACCACAGTTGTACAGCCTCTCAGCCAACTGTAATGAAGGATTACAGTGATGAGTAACCGGAATTACTTTCCGGCATCTTTTTTAGGAGCCACCAGCAATCTGATCTCCGGCACTATCTGCCTGTCGGTGAGCTGGCGTTCAAAGAAATGACGATATCCTGTTGCATTATTGAGGAAGAGCGTGGAAGGAATGCCGCCACTCCATGCGGAATCTATTTTCGGACAGAAATAATCTGCATTGCTTTCATCGAGCCAGAAGAAACTGGCTTTGAAGTTTTTCTTTTTGATGAAAGTTTCGATGCCTTTCGGGAATTCTTTTTCGAAGTCGAGGCTCACGAGTATCAGTTCTACTTTATCATTTTTGAACTGCCCTACTCCGTCTTCGAGCCAGGGGATCTCCTGCACGCAGGGCGCGCACCAGGTAGCCCAGAAACTGATCACCATGGGATGATCACTGTTCTGGATATACGAAGTCAGTTCATCGATCTTCACGCGTTTCACTGATTGGGATGATGCTGTGAACACCACAAACATCCCGCATAACAAAAAGATAAATTGCTTCATACACTTATGTAAATTGAAAATATATCAGGCAGCAAATTTCTTATCCGTTCTGATCGGCTTCATCGAGTTGCAGTTTCCATTGATCGAGCAGGCCATCGAGTTGTTCGCCACTCATGCGTCGTTTATCATAATGCCCGGCCACTTTCTTCTGCCGTTGCGCCTCATACAAGGTTACTGCGCAGGCCACTGAAATATTCAGTGATTGAATAATGCCTACCTGCGGTATGATGAAATTGCCGTCGGCTATCGCCCTGATCTCATCACTCACGCCACTGTGTTCATTGCCGAAAACCAGCGCTATGCTGCCTGCGGCGAAATCGATGTTGTACAGATCAATGGCATCGCTGCTGAGATGTGTTGTTAAGATACGATCATATTTTGAACGCAGCTGCGCAAAACATTCCGCCGCATCGGTGAACTGATGTACGGTGAGCCATTTCGCTGCACTGCTGCTGCTTCTGGGTCCAAACTTCTTATGTCGCGGAATTTTGGTGTTCAGAACATAGATCTCCTGCACTCCTACTGCATCGCAGGTGCGCATCACGGCAGATATGTTATGCGGATCAAATACGTTCTCCAGCACTATGCAGAGATCATTCTGACGCTTGTTCAATACTGATAACAATCGATCGTAACGTTCCGGTGTCATATTTGTAAAATATTGATAAGTTAAGGCCCGGCGGCAATATTACGTGCTATTTTTAAATTATTATCTTCGTCCGATATTTATGCCACTAAACCAATATGGCCTATGTTGAAGAAGACCTTCCGCATTCTCGGAATTATCCTCCTTGTATTGCTGGTGCTATTGTTTACAGCCCCCTACCTATTCAAAGACAAGATTGCAAAGATTGTAAAAGAACAGATCAACAAAAATGTTGCTGCAAAAGTTGATTTTACAGATCTCAGTCTGAGTTTCTTCCGCAACTTCCCCAAAGCCTCCGTTTCACTGGAAGGATTGCAGGTAACCGGCCCTGAACCATTTCTCAAGGACACGCTGATAAGTGCGAAAGAACTGATTGCAGCGGTAGACCTGTTCAGCCTGTTCGGAGATCAGATCCGTGTTACGAAAGTGAGCATCGATCAGCCGCGCATCCATGCATTGTTGAATAAGGAAGGAAAGGCCAACTGGGATATCATGTTACCCGATACAACCACCAAAACACCGGAGGCGCCTGCAGAACCTTCTTCCTTCAAACTCAATCTGCAGAAGTACGCCATCAGCAATGGCTATGTGCAGTACAGCGATGCCACTACCGGCATGAGCACCGAGATCACCAACCTCAATCACGAAGGTTCAGGCGATTTCACTTCTGATCATTTCAAGCTCAGCACCGGTACCAAAGCCGATGAAGTGACGTTCACCTATGCAGGCATCCCCTATCTCGCACGTACCAAAACCAATATCGACCTGGATATCGATATCGACAGCAAATCTTCCAAATACACTTTCAATACCGAAGAGATAGCACTGAACGATCTGAAGATCGCAGCCGACGGATTCTTTCAGCTGGTGAACGACAGCACCTACAATATGGACATCAAGTTCAAAGCGCCGTCGACAGATTTCAAAAGCATCCTCAGTCTGATCCCCGCTGTGTACGCCAATGATTTCGCCAAGGTGAAAACCAGTGGCAAAGCCATTCTCAACGGATTTGTAAAAGGAACCTATAACGGAAAACAGATCCCCGCATACAACCTCAACCTTCAGGTGGAGAACGGTTTCTTCCAGTATCCAGATCTTCCAAAACCTGTGCAGAATATCAACCTGCAGGTGAAAGTGGATAATCCGGATGGCGTAACCGATAATGCGGTGGTTGAAATTCCGAAAGCGCATATCGAGTTCGGAAGTGATCCTTTCGACTTCCATCTGCTGTTCAAAAAACCGGAGACCGACCGATACATCGATGCTGCTGCCAAAGGCAAGCTCGATCTCGCGGGCATCACACAGTTTGTGAAACTGCCGGCCGGTACAAAACTCGCAGGTCTCGTAGATGCGGATGTGCAGGCGAAAGGCAATCTCGCTGTGATAATGCAGCAGAAACCCGGACAATTTGCCGCGCAGGGTTTTATCGATATGAGCAAACTCTTCTATTCGTCCACAGCATTTCCTGCACCGATCCAGAATACCAGTGCGCGCATCAATGTAACCAATCCTGATGGCGTACCTGATCATACAGTGGTGCATATTCCTGCAGCACACGTAGAGGTAGGAAAAGATGCAGCGGATCTTACGCTGCTGTTGCAGACACCTGCTTCAGACCCGGCATTCGACGGAACGCTGAAAGGCGGATTCAACCTCGCAAACGTAGGCCAGTTCTACACTTTCACGCCCGGCACTTCACTCGCGGGTCAGGTGAATGCGAATGTGGCTTTCAAAGGAAAGAAATCGATGATCGACAAAAGCCAGTACGATGCCATCAATACAACCGGCACGGTACAGGCTACCAACATATCGTACAAATCGAAAGATTATCCTGATGGTGTGAACATCACCAACAGTCTGTTTACCTTCAATCCGAAGAACGTAACGGTGAACAACCTGGCCGGCAATTTCATGCAGACCAATTTCAACGCCAACGGATCTTTCAATAACCTCATCGGATATGCGATGAAGGATGAACCGCTTGCAGGTACGCTCAATGTAAATGCAGATAAAGTTGATCTCAACAAATTCATGGGAACAACTGCAACTGCTGCTCCGGCTGCAACTGAAAAGAAAGACAGCGCTGCTGCGCCAGCTGCGGCGGGGGATCCATTCCTTGTACCAAAGAATATCAACTTCACGCTCAACACCAAAGTGAATCAATTGCACTACGATAAAGTTGATTACAACAATATCAACGGCAGTCTGCAACTGAACAACGAAACCGTGTACCTGAAAGATGTGAAGCTCGATGCGCTCGACGGAACCATCGGTCTCAATGGCTCCTACTCTACCAAAGTGAACAAAAAGAAACCCGATATTTCTCTTGCATACGATGTGCAGAACCTCGATGTGCAGAAAACCTTCATGGCCTTCAACACTGTTCAGAAGCTGATGCCGATCGGTAAATTCATTGCAGGTAAGCTCACTTCGAAGATGACTGTAAAAGGACAACTCGGCGGGGACATGATGCCCGATCTCAGCACGCTCACCGGCGACGGAACGCTGTTTCTGCTGCAGGGCTTCCTCAGCAAATTCGGTCCACTCGATAAGCTGGCGAGCACGCTCAACCTGAACGATCTCCAGAACATTTCCGTAAAAGACATCAAGAACTATTTCGAGTTCGCCAACGGAAAGGTATTGGTGAAGCCATTCAATGTAAAAGTAAAGGACATCGATATGGAGATCGGCGGCATGCACGGTCTCGATCAGAGTCTCGATTATGTGATCAATCTGAAAGTGCCGCGCGCCAAGCTGGGCTCACAGGCGAATGCGCTGGTGAACAATCTTGCTTCGCAGGCAACGGCGAAAGGCATTCCGGTGAACATCAGCGAAACCATCAACTTCAAAGTGAACCTGGGCGGATCTATCGGCAATCCAACCGTGAAAACAGATCTGAAGGGAGCCGGAGGAAGTCTGGCAGCAGACATGAAAGATCAGGCCAATCAGTTTGTGGAAGCGAAGAAGAAAGCGGCCGACAGTGCGCTGGCCGTAGCGAAGCAGCAGGCGAAAGACTCACTGGAATCTGCGAAGAAAAAAGCGGCAGCAGCGCTGAAAGATGAGCTGAACAAACAACTGTTCGGTAAAAAAGATACCACAGGCGGCGCAAAGCCAGATCCGAAGAAAGATCTGGAGAATACGGGGAAAGGTCTCATCAACAGCCTGTTCAAGAAAAAGAAAAACGCTGCGGATAGTACGAAGCAATAATCACAAATCCAAAAAATAACTGGGGGAAAAGTTAATTCCAGACCTTTTCCCCTATTTTTGACCTCCTTAAAACTAACAGAACTAAGATTGCGCTTATGGATAAACTGATTTATCTGGTTCCTCTGATGGGTATCATCGGGCTCCTGTACACCTTGGTAAAATTCAAATGGGTATCAAAACAGGATGCCGGTAACGATCGGATGAAAGAGATCTCTACCTACATTGCAGACGGAGCCATGGCCTTCCTCAAAGCAGAATGGAAAATTCTGGGTTATTTCGTAGTAGTGGTGGCGCTCCTCCTCGGATTTATGGCCACTACCAATCCTCACTCACACTGGTCTATTGCAATTGCCTTTATTATTGGTGCATTTTTCAGTGCACTGGCAGGTTATATTGGTATGCGTGTTGCCACCAAGGCGAACGTGCGTACAGCCAATGCAGCCCGCGGCAGTCTCAGCAAGGCGCTGGCCGTTTCTTTCACAGGTGGTTCTGTGATGGGTCTCGGTGTAGCTGGTCTGGCTGTACTCGGCTTAGGCAGTCTCTTCATAATATTAAAGGCGTGGCTGGTTCCGGGTGATGCATCCGTGAATGGCCACGAGATGGTGCAGGCCATCGAAGTATTGACCGGGTTCTCTCTCGGAGCTGAATCCATCGCCCTATTCGCCCGCGTGGGTGGGGGTATCTACACCAAGGCGGCCGACGTAGGCGCCGACCTGGTAGGTAAGGTGGAAGCAGGCATCCCTGAAGATGATCCGCGTAACCCTGCCACTATCGCCGACAACGTAGGTGATAACGTGGGCGACGTAGCCGGTATGGGTGCCGATCTGTTCGGTTCTTATGTGGCTACCGTTCTGGCAACAATGGTGCTTGGACAAGAAACCATTTCTGTAGACTCGGTTGGTGGCATGGCTCCCATTCTGCTGCCGATGCTGATTGCAGGTTTGGGTATCCTCTTCTCAATCGTAGGTACCTGGTTCGTTCGCATCAGCGATTCAGCAGGCATCAGCACCAGCGCTGTGCAGAAAGCACTGAACATGGGCAACTGGGGATCGATCGTTTTAACAGCGATCGCTTCTGTTGGTCTCGTGTATTTCATTCTCCCCGAAACAATGGAGCTCCGTGGTCACACATTCACCAAATGGGGTGTACTAGGCGCTATTGGTGTTGGTCTCGCAGTAGGAACACTGATGAGCATCATCACCGAATACTATACGGCCATGGGTAAACGCCCGGTAATGAGTATCGTTCGTCAGTCAGCAACCGGCCACGCCACCAACGTGATCGGAGGCCTGGCAGTGGGTATGGAGTCTACCCTCCTTCCTATTCTCGTACTCGCCGGCGGTATCTACGGATCATACGCCTGTGCTGGTCTCTACGGCGTTGCAATCGCAGCAGCCGGTATGATGGCAACTACTGCCATGCAGCTGGCCATCGATGCATTCGGTCCGATTGCAGATAACGCAGGTGGCATCGCTGAAATGAGCGAACTGCCCAAAGAAGTGCGTGAGAAAACCGATGTACTCGACGCCGTGGGCAACACCACAGCTGCAACGGGTAAAGGATTCGCCATCGCTTCTGCCGCCCTCACTGCACTGGCTCTTTTCGCTGCCTATGTAGGGGTGATCAAAAACAACGGATACGATCTCGGAGACGCGATCAATATCTATAAAGCCGATGTACTGGCTTCTCTCTTTGTGGGAGCCATGATCCCTTTCATCTTCTCTTCTCTCGCTATCCGTGCGGTAGGCGAAGCAGCGATGAGCATGGTGGAAGAAGTTCGCCGCCAGTTCCGTGAGATCCCCGGCATCATGGAAGGAAAAGCAAAACCTGAGTACGAAAAATGCGTGGCCATTTCTACCGATGCATCCATCAAAAAGATGATGCTGCCCGGTGCAATTGCCATCATTTCTCCGCTGATCATGGGCTTCCTTTTCGGACCAGAAGCACTGGGTGGATTCCTCGCAGGCGCTACTGTAAGTGGTGTACTGATGGGAATGTTCCAGAACAATGCAGGCGGTGCATGGGACAATGCTAAAAAATCGTTCGAGAAAGGCGTTGAGATAAACGGACAGATCTACTACAAAAAATCTGAGCCGCATAAAGCGTCTGTAACCGGAGATACCGTAGGTGATCCGTTTAAAGATACTTCTGGTCCGTCTATGAACATCCTCATCAAACTGATGTCGATCGTATCACTGGTGGTGGCGCCTACTCTGGCACAGATCCATGGATACGGCGTACCTGAAGTGAAGGTTACACCTGCCAAAAAAGTGGAGCTTACTGCCGCTGCACAGGCTAAAACTGTGACAACAGCCAGCAATACAGCAACATATCATGCAAATTAATCCTGAAATTTTTTAACAGATATGCTTGGTTCATATCTGATGTAAGGTTTATATTTGCATTCCATAACTAAGCACTATATCATACCAAATACCAAAAGTCCGCGTATTTCCATACGGGGACTTTTTCTTTTAAACCACTTCCCATCTGCGCTAAAAATAAATGAACACTCCATTTTCCCTGAATTTGCCTAAATTCATCCTCTCACATTCTCCCATTTAATATCGATGATCCTGCTGCAAAAAGCAATAAATTTATGCCTCTTCTTGCCCTAAATAAACGTTCTTGAGTTACAATCCGACCTATACTGACAAAGAATTGCTGCTCCTGGTTTCCAAAGGCGATGAAAGCGCCTTCGAACAATTGTATGACCGATATCTCCCACTCATCCAGCCTGTGATACTCCAGATTGTGAAATCAGAAGCGGTAGTAAAAGATCTGGTGCAGGGTTTATTTTTAAGACTCTGGCTTAACAGGGAAAAACTCACTGAGATTCAGGAACCCAAAAGCTATATTTTCCGGATGGTGTATAACCAATCCTTCAAATACCTGAAAAAGCAGCTGACTGAAGAAAAAGCTGCGCTGCAGATTGCTGCTGATCAGGGCGGCAATGATCTTGCGCCATCTTTGGAACAGCATTTGGACATGACGGAAGTACGCCGGCTGATAGAGGCCGGCATACAGGCAATGCCGGCGCAATCGGGCCTTATCTACCGTTTAAACCGCATCCAGGGACATAAACCACAGGAGATAGCCGATCAGTTGGGTATCTCCGTACAAAGTGTTCGAAATTCCCTGACACGTTCAGGGAAATTTCTGAAGGAATATCTGCAACATCAGGGCATCACACTTCCCCTGCTCCTTATCGCGTTAGCCATGCAATAAAAAAAGTGTTTTTCACTGAGTATATTTTTACTGCTCAGGGATCGTATAGATGTACAGGGCACAAACCTGTGCCTTAAGCAGGAATTATTTTACCTGTGAGGATACCCAAAACTGAAGCACGTGAATGCACAACAGGAAACGATCAGGCAGCTATTGAGCAAGGTTAAGGCCGCTACTGCTACTTCTGAAGAATGTGAGCAGCTGCTGCAGCTGATGAACAGCGATCAGTCTGGTGAGGTGATTTCCTGCATGAATGATTATTACGAAGCACAAAAACTGGAGTTTGAAGATGCAGAAAATGATACATGGAAAGAGCTGTTCAGATCCATTATCAATATCGATAAGCAGGAGGAAACTAACATATCCAAAACAGCTCCTGTCCGCCATATCCATTGGCGCCGCTGGTGCATAGCCGCTTCCTTCGTAGCACTGGCTGGTATCGGAATTTACTGGTGGCTGCATTCTCAGAAAAAGGATGCTCCGGTTATTGCCAAAACCACTCCCACAGATATTACGGCCCCGAGGCAAAACCGCGCTATCGTTACGCTTTCAGATGGCCGCACCATCTTACTCGATAGTACTGTAAATGGGCAACTGGCTTTGCAGGGAGACGTAAAACTGGTGAAACTGAGCAATGGTCAGTTTGCCTATCAGAAAGGTACCGGAGCGTCGATGGAAAAAATACAATACAACACACTTACCAATCCCAGAGGAAGCCGCGTGATGGATATGACGCTGGCCGATGGTTCGCGCGTATGGCTCAATGCCGGATCCTCTATTACCTATCCTGTTGCCTTCAATGGCGAAAGCCGTACTGTTGAGTTAAAAGGAGAAGGCTATTTCGATGTGGCTAAAGATGCCGGAAAGCCTTTCAAAGTAAAAACAGGCAGCGTGGAAGTTGAAGTGCTCGGCACTCAGTTCAACATCAATGCATACAACGATGAACCCATCATCAAAACCACGCTGGTTCAGGGTTCAGTAAGAGTGAGTACGGGAAATCAGCAGCAAAAACTGCTCCCCGGACAGCAAGCGCAGGTGAATGAAAACAAACAACTCAAACTGCTGAAGCAATCCGATATGGAAGTAGAACTGGCATGGAAAAACAACGAATTCAATTTCAAATACCTTACCGATCTAAGAACAGTATTGCGTCAACTGGCCCGCTGGTACGATCTGGAGATCTCCTACGAAACCGGTGCGCCTGAACACCTGCAATTCAAAGGCGCCATCCCAATGGACGCTACACTTTCTCAGGTGCTGGAAGCATTGAAAACAACGGGAGTTCACTTCCAGCAAGACGCGAAAAAAATAACCATTCTACCTTAACATCCTCCTACTAACCCGCTGTCAAAAGGGTTGGTGCCATCAAACCTTATACTTATTGTGGATACCGGATAACAACAAACGATTGTTGCATAATGGAGCATTATGCAACGCCAACATTACTGCACTGCTTTATGAAAAAACAAATTACCAGAACACTGCTGCTTGTCATACTGATGGCATGGTCCGTTGCAGGATTTTCACAAAGTGTAAGCCTGAAAGGTTCAGACGTACCTGTTGAGAAACTCTTCGATGAAATCAAGAAACAAACCGGCTTCTCTTTTTTTTATCCGGCCAATGCCTTGAAAGGCGCCCGGCCAGTGAACATAGACATTACCAATACCT
Organism: Pseudoflavitalea sp. G-6-1-2; assembly: GCF_012927185.1. Classification (GTDB taxonomy): domain Bacteria; phylum Bacteroidota; class Bacteroidia; order Chitinophagales; family Chitinophagaceae; genus Pseudobacter. Next base: position 1,226,169 of record NZ_JABBGB010000003.1, on the reverse strand, counting down.
CGTTGAAAGCCGCGCTGGAACTGATCTGTAAAGGACAGCCCTTTACTTACAACATCAACGGGAAAATTATCACCATCTCTCTGATTCCGGTAAAAAGATCAGTATCCGATTCAACCAATATGGAGAATGGTTCTTCTCGGGAACAGCTGATAACAGGCCGTATTACCAGCAGGGAAGGTCAGCCCCTTGCAGGCGCCACCATCCGCGTAAAAGGTAAATCTACAGGCGGCAAATCGGCCGACGACGGGCGATACAGTATTACTGCTGAAGCAAATGATCAATTGATCGTTACCTATGTAAATTATAAGCAGGACATCATTTCCATAAAAGGCAGAAAAGTGATCGATGTGATACTGGAAGCCAACATCAGTGCTATGGATGAAGTAACCATTTCCACCGGCTACCAGAGGATCGAACAAAAATACATGACGGGAGCCGTTACCCGTTTAAAGATGGACTCCCTCTACCAGCCCGGCATTACTACCGTAGATAAAATGCTCGAAGGCCGTGTGCCGGGATTAATCATGATGCAGAATTCCGGACAGGCTGGTGCTGCACCAAAACTGCGCATCCGCGGAACATCCACCATACTCGGTTCCCGTGAACCGATATGGGTGGTAGATGGCATCGTGCAAACGGATCCCGTACCAATAGAAGCCAACCGCATCAACGACTACGATTTTGTAAACCTCGTAGGAAACGCCATATCAGGACTTAATCCCAACGACATAGAAAATATCAGTGTACTGAAAGATGCTGCCGCTACAGCTATGTATGGTGTAAGGGCCGCCAATGGCGTAATTGTGGTCACCACTAAAAGAGGTAAATCGGGCCCGGCAACAGTCAGCTACAGCAACAATATCACTTATACCCGGCGGCCAAGATACACAGACAACGATGTGTACATGATGAACTCACAGGAACGGATAGACGTTTCCAAAGAAATGTTCGACCGTCAGATTCCCACCAAAGGAGTACCGGAAGCCTATGAAAAAGCCATGATCGCTTACTACAATGGCGAAATAGATTATGCAACCTATCTGCAACGGGTAAACCGCGCAAAGACCATGAATACCGATTGGCTGGGGGCAGTAACTCAGGATGTTTTGTCCTCCAATCAAACACTCGGCATTTCAGGGGGCAGTGCACAAAGCAGTTATTATGCATCGGTAGGTTATACCAATGAACGCGGCGTAATCAAAGGCGAATACAGTAAACGATATACCGGTTTGCTGAAACTGAACCTGAACTACAGGAATTTCCTTGCGCAGTTCAGCATCGTTGCCAACAGGAACGACCGCCGCTATACGCCGGAAAACCTCGGCATTCTCAAATACGCTTATGGCACCAGCCGCGCTATTCCGTTATACAAAGAAAAAGACAGCCTGTATTTCTATGCTCCTACCCTGCCGGATGGCACCACTTCGTTAAGACCCGCTTTTAATGTTCTGAACGAGATGAACCACTCCGGCCAAACGGTAGAAGGGAACAGTTATACATTTACAGGTAACCTCAATTATCAGCTGGTGCAGGGGCTTCAACTGAAAGCTGTACTATCCTACACAGCTTCCAATACCGAGCAACGCAAATGGTATGACGAAAAAACCAGTTACATTGATCAGTTAAGAAGCGCTGCACCGGGAGACCCCAGCTCAAATGCCATTCCGTTTGGGGGTGAACTGTGGCAACAAAACAATCGCGTACAGGCTTACACAATGCGGGGTGATGTTGAATACAGCCGATACGCAGATGCACGCAAAAAGCATTTTCTGAATGCGATGCTGGGTACGGAATTATCATCTTCAAAAAACAGTGCGCTCGCTCAAACGCGCAGAGGGTATTACCCCGAACGCGGATACAGTTTTGCCCAGATCAACCTCGCCACTTATACTGCTTATGCCAACTGGCTGCAAAATTCCGGACAACCCACCATCACTGAAGGGCTTACAAATCTTGCTTCGGTGTATGCTTCGGCCAGTTATATCTATGATGATCGTTATGTGCTCACCGCAAATGCACGCAGCGATTATTCCAATGCTTTTGGCTCCAGAAGCAATGAACGCTTCATGCCAACATGGGTGATCTCTGCCCGGTGGAACATGGAAAAAGATTTATTAAAAAACCTTCAATGGGTGAACACCGCAGCGCTTCGGCTCTCCTACGGAACACAGGGTAATATGCTGCAGAACCAAACACCCTATGCCATTATTCAGAAAGGAGATCTGATCGGTGATTATGGCGCCTTTGGTTCCACTATCGCATATCTTCCCAACCCTTATCTCCGCTGGGAGAAAACAGATAACTATGATGCAGGCATTGATTTCAGCCTTTTAAATGGCAGGCTCGTTGGCTCTGTAGGAGTATTCTACAAAAAGACCACCAACGCTTTCTTGACACGCTCCGTTTCGGTTGTGAATGGTGTAAACTACTACACCGTTAACGGAGGCGATCTGGAAAACAAGGGCATTGAACTCAGCTTTAATTTCACTCCCATCAATAACGCTATGAATGGCGGAAAGAAAGGGCTGATCTGGCGCATCGATCCGCAGCTGGGACAGGTATTCAACAAGATCCTCGACAGGGCCCTTGGCAACAACAGGCTAACGTTGAATGCAAACGAAGGAGAAAATATCAACTACACTACTTATCTGAATGGAGATATACCAACAAGCGGTAAACCGGTAGGCACTTTTTACGCCTATCGGTTTAAATCAATCGACAACAAAGGTGTGCCCGTTTTCTATGGGGCTGAACCCGAAAATGCCGCAGCGCTCGAAGCAAAGTACAGCAAGATGAGCACAGAAGATATATTCAGAGAAGTGATGACAGAATCCGGCAGGCGTGAACCGGTATTGCAGGGGAGCATTTCCAATTATCTGGCTTATGGCAACTGGTCGCTCAACCTCAACTTCACTTATAGTCTCGGCAACAAGATCCGACTGCTGAAAATAGCCTCTGGAGAATATGGAACCTTTCAACCCAGCTCCCAGCAGAACCTTCGCAAAGAGTATGTCGATCGCTGGCGTTATCCCGGCGATGAAACAAAAACAACCATTCCCGGCTTGTTTTCTTTGGCAGGCAATGAGCGCGCGTGGTGGGGAGCCAACAACGCATTTGCTTTGGATTATTTCCAGATGTACGATTATTCCGACCTGCGCGTAGTAAGCGGAGATTACCTGAAGCTGCAATCCGCCGCACTTAACTACAACTGTCCACCGGAACTTTGCAAACGTTATCGTTTGAAAGCCGCCCGCATTAGTCTCTCCGGTTCAAACCTTGTTACCTGGGCACATAAAGAGATGAAGGGACAAGATCCTACACAATCGGGAACAAGTCCCAATATCAATCTCTCGATAAGACCTGTTTACGCCCTTTCAATAAATGTGAGTTTTTGATTTAATACACAGACACATGAAAGCCATTCATATTTTATTCATTGCGGCTGTTTTGTTTATCAGCCCTTCCTGCAAAAAATTCCTGGCGCAGTATTCACAGAACCAGACTTTCATTCAGTCAGCTGCCGATCTGGACGAATTGCTGATAGGCAGCTGTTATCCTTTATCTGGACTCTGGCCTGAAATGTTGCTGCTGGATGATGATCTGGAGCAAAATCCTACCATTACACAAACATCCAACCTCGTCAGTTACCCTGAATTCGGCATACACTACTGGCAAAAAGATCCTGCATTGAACAGAAACGGATCGCTTAATCCTGGGTATGGCAGTTATGAGATTTTTTACAAAAGGTTCTCAACGTTGAACACTATCTTATTCAACATCCCTTCCCTCAGAGAAAAGAATGAGCCCGAAAACGCGTTGCAACGCATAGCAGGCGAAGCGCATTTTCTTAGAGCCTACTATTATTTTCTGCTGGTGAACTTCTACGGTAAACCTTATAATATTTCTACGGCAAATACCGATAATGGAGTTCCGCTGAAAATCACTCCTGAAGTGCAAACCACCCCGCTAAAAAGAGCAAGTGTAAAAGAAGTATATGATCAGATCACAAGCGATCTGCTGGATGCAGAAAAAGAACTGGCCGGCGCCAATGAAACAGGAGTATTGAGAGCCAATCAGGCTGCGGTACAGGCATTACTGTGCAGGGTTTATCTCTATCGTGAGGAGTATGAAAAAGCTGTTTCCGTAGCCGATAAAGTATTGCAAAAACATTATCAGCTGCAGGATCTGAATAACTGGCCAGCCTCGTCTCCCTTTCTGGAACGCGCTTCGGCTGAAATCATTTTCACATCAAATGCCACCGGCAATAATATGTACCGGGTAATGATCGATCCGGCAATACTACTGTCTCAGTATATCAATAACTACCGGGTGTCTGAAGACTTGCTTGGCAACTACTCCACCACTGATCTCAGACCTGGGGCTTTTTTCAAACAACTGGATGAAGGGGATTTCATCACCAAAAAATCAGGAGATGATAACAAATCCGATGCATGCGATCTGGCCATGATCAGATTGCCGGAATTGTATCTGAATAAAGCAGAAGCGCTGGCTGCATCCGGAAAAAATGAAGAAGCCATTGCAGCCATTCAGGAATTACGCAAGAAACGTTTTAAGCCGGCCGATCTCACAGACTTGCCATTCAGCGGAAAGCAATTGATAGATTTCATCAGAGATGAACGCAGAAGGGAGCTTTGCTTTGAACTGCACCGTTGGTTCGATCTGCGGCGTTATGCCGTCAACAGCAGGTTCCCTTATGAAAAATCCATCCGCCACCGTGCATTTGCTTTTGATGGTTCAGGGCGTTATGAATCGGGGTATTATGAACTGAAACCATACTCGCAGGAACCTTCAGCCTGGCTGCAACCGATCCCTTCAAAAGAAATTGAATTCAATAAGGGAGCCATTACAAATGAGCCTCGCCCCGACCGCCCATTGATTCCATAAATGCATGCTAACTCCTAAAAAAACATATATGCAAGCAGTGAATAAAATACAACTCATCCACAACAGCCTGTTGCTACTGCTGTTTTTTGGGGTCGCTTCCTGCAAAAAAGAAGCACCATTGCAACCCGATGAGAAAGATGAAAACCGGTTGGAAGTAAAAGACAATCCTTCAGACCCGGTGGATCATGCCATTTACCAGTTCTATCAGACTACAGGAGTGCCGGTATTTTACAACGATACCATCGAGCGCATACACGTTGGCGATACTTCCGGCATACCAGTTTATTCTTACCGCAGGCTGGCAACCAATTACTCGCCATTCGGCATTCAGCCGGGGCTCTCCTATAAACTGATTCCGGAAAAAGAACAGGCACTTCCTTTATTGCCATTGCTCAGGGAGGAAGTACTTTCACGGGTACCCACCAACATGCAGGTTTACAGTATCCTGATTGTAAAATCGTTGACTTTAAGAGGAATAAGCAATGCAGACAATTCGGGGTTTTCAGGGGTTTCGAATAAGCCGCATAATGCTTTCAATACCATCCTCATTCCTGCTGTGAATCCCGATACAATGACGGCAGCAGGTAAGAAAACATACGCTGCTTCGGTATTGGCAAAACTGGCTTCCAAAAGATTATTGCGCGAACACCTTCAGCAGATACAAACTGAGTTTTACAGCCTCACTAAGAACGTTGCTCCGGGCAAAAGAATTTATGGCGACCTGTGGTCTGCCCTTTCTCCCGGAGTACCGGTAATTTTTGAAGAGTACGGATTCATCAGGGCCAGTTATTCATTGATCATGTATGGAAGAAAATCCATGCCGATGATGCAGGATGATCTGCTCACTTATCTCGAAGCAGCACTTACCTATGAAACCATAGAAGCTTTCGATGCCGATTATGCTTCGTACCCGGTAGTACGGAATAAATTCAGAGCTGCACGTACGCTGCTCAGGTCGATCGGATTCCAAATACTTTAAACATCTACATTAAGAAATATGATACTCAAAACCGAACACCTGTCGCACAAATACAGCAGCAGCTGGGCCATCCGCGATATCAATATCGACATTGCCGACTCCGGCATTATCGGTTTGCTTGGATCAAACGGCGCCGGTAAGTCCACTACCATGAATATTATCTGCGGCTCCCTCAACCCTACCGAAGGCAATGTATTCATCAATGATATCGATTTAAGAAAACATCCGCTGGAAGCTAAAAAACAAATTGGCTTTCTGCCTCAGACAGCTCCACTCTATACCGATCTTACCATCGATGAATACCTGGTGTATTGCGCAGCGCTTCGTTTGATGGATAAGCAGAAAATAAGAGAGGCTGTTGAAGAAGTGAAAGAACGATGCGGTATCGCGCATTTCAGTTCGAGGCTGATCAAGAATTTGTCTGGCGGTTACCGGCAACGTGTGGGCATCGCGCAGGCCATTATCCATAAACCCAGACTGGTAGTGATGGATGAACCCACCAACGGGCTCGATCCCAATCAGATGATCGAAGTAAGAAAACTGATCAGGGAAATTGCAGAAGAACACACCGTGCTCTTTTCATCGCACGTACTGTCTGAAGTAAACCTGCTTTGCAGGGAAGTGATCATGATCGAAGGAGGCAGAATTGTTTTCTCGGATACCATGGATGCATTCAATAACTACGCACAGGCAAGCGCTGTGCTGATGCTGATGGATAATCCGCCACCGGCCGCCACATTGGAAAGCATCAAAGGCGTGCTCCGTGCGGAATTCATTTCAAACAAACAGGCAAGGATCCATTTTGAAGGCAGCGAAGAAGAGATCACCAATCTGTTGATTACCGCCAGTGTGAACGGCGGCTGGCGTCTCAGGGAAATCAATCCCGACAAAGGAGTGCTCGACGAAGTATTCAGACAGTTATCCGACACAGCAGGACAATAAGCATTTCCTGAAAGAATCAGTAAAAATATAGTCTGCCCTGCGAAGGCGGACAGGCCATGCTTTGCACTCACAGGAACCTTGCATGCTCATCACAAAGTTGCCTGCCCGTGTGAAGTTCCGGCCAACAAAAACTTTTAAAAGAATTCGGATGAACCTAATTTTCAGAATAGCCCGAAACGAATTAAAGAACCTGTTCTACACGCCTGTAGCCTGGTTTCTGCTGATCATATTCTGGGTGCTCAGTGCACTTTTCTATGTGGGGCGTGTATATGTGATGGGCCCCAGAATGTACAATATACTCAAAGAAAAACCCTGGTCGGTATACTTCAGAAACGTGTCGCTCACAGAAGGTTTCGTTACGCACCCTCAATCGGGAATGATCGCAGATGTATTGCAGTACCTGTATCTTTTTATCCCATTGCTCACCATGAGTGTGATCAGCAGAGAGTTCAACAGCAGTACCTACAAATTGCTGTACTCTTCTCCCCTGCGCATCCGACAGCTGGTATTTGGGAAGTATCTCGGCATCTGTTTTTTCAATATGTTGTTCATGCTGATACTGGGAGTGATGATGGTTACTGCAGCATTCGACATACAATCAGTAGACGTTGGCGTAATGCTGTCTGCCGCTACTGGTGTGTGGTTACTGCTTTCCACTTATGCCGCTATCGGCTTTTTTACTTCCAGTCTTACCCGCTTCCCGATAGTGTCTGCCATTATCAGTTTTGTAATTCTCACTATTCTGGGAAATATCCACATGCTGTGGCAGGAGTTTGATTTTGTAAGGGACCTCACTTATTTTCTGAGTCTCAGGAGCCGTACCAAAAGAATGCTGAGTGGCCTGCTTACAACGAAAGATATCATTTACTATCTGGCTATCATTGCAATGTTCCTCGCCTTCACCATGCTGGTGATGAAAGGCAAAATGCAATCCAGCCCATGGTACGTAAGGGCGGGAAAATATCTGGCGGTGATCGCAGTTACTTTGAGCATCGGTTATCTTTCTTCGCGTCAGCCTGCAATCGGATACCTCGATGCTACTGTTGGGAAAACCAATACCCTTCACCACATAACGCAACAACAGTTAAAAGCCTTTGGGGACGATCCGCTTGAAGTGACGCTCTACACCAATCTTTTCAATCAAGGTGAAGAATACTGCTTTCTTGGCCTTCCTCAGAATATCAATACCTATATGGATATGTGGGAACCCTACCGGCGTTTCAAAAACAATATCCGGTTCAAATATGTGTACTACTATGCGGTTCGGCCAGGCGACAGCACTTTGTATTATAATTTTCCGGGGAAAACATTGAAAGAGATCGCGGTGCTGGTATCCAAAGCATTGAGAATAGATTCATCCCTGTTCATGGGACCGGAGGAAATCAAAAAGTTTGTAGACCCCGATTCTCTGAATTATCAGAGAGGAAGCCGGCTAAGCTGGAGAGGCAAATCCATACTCATCAATTTCTTTCCTTTCAAAACAGGCCAACCTTCTTTCAGCAATATCCAGGCAGCCAGTGAATCGGCTTTCAACGCTGCTTTCAGGCGACTTCAGGGAGAGAAGATGCCGAAGCTGGGCTTTATTTCCGGACAACTCGAACGCAGCATATTCAAAAACGGAGAAAGGGAATATGCCTGGCTGCATTCATTGTATCCGCTCGGCTTCGATATGGATACACTGAACCTGAATACGCAGCAGATACCAGCAGACATTACCACACTGGTACTTGCCGATCCCAAACAGGATCTCAGTGCGACAGTAATGGAGAAACTGAACCGATACATACATAGCGGAGGCAACCTCTTCATTCTCGGAGAACCCGGTAAGCAGCAGGTATTGAATCCGCTGCTACAGCAGTTGGGGGTACAGTTGATGCCTGGACAACTGGTACAGCCAAGCTTCCACGAAACAGCGGATAAGATCAAATATTACCGGGCGCCTGATGCATACAAACTGTCGGAAGAAGGGCTCAATCAATTATACATCAGTTTTCTTGCTACGAATAATGATCAGTTGCGTGGATCTGATACGAGCTATGAAACAACGGAAAAGGTCAGTCGCATTTCTTATACCGCCGACAGTGGTTTCACCATAAAACCTTTGCTGATGACAGAACCCGGAAAAGTGTGGCAGAAAATGGGAAAGCTGGTAATCGATTCCACTGCACCCCAATTCAATGCAGCTGAGGGCGATCTGAAAGAAAACAGTTACCCGGTTGCCATCCAGCTTACACGACAGCTCAACGGAAAAGAACAGCGCATAGTGGTGATGGCCGATGCAGACATCCCAAGCAAAATAAGAGTAACAGCCGGGCGGGGTTTCACGCTGGTCCGCTCTGTTTTCAGCTGGCTCAACTACAACGAGTATCCGCTTTTCCTGAACTTCCCATTAGCAAAGGACAACTGGATGACCATGACACCCGGCTGGGCCAAACTCGAAAAACTGCTCTATGTATGGGTGATCCCTTCGCTGATATTACTGCTGGGCATGGTATTGCTGATAAGGAGAAAAAGAAAATAAAACAACATTATTCCTGATAAAAATAATATTACATGCGCCTGATTCTTACCATAGCAAAGAACGAATTGCGCTATCTCTTCTACTCGCCCATCGCATGGTGCACCCTCATCGTTTTCTGGGTTTTAAGCGCTATCGCTTATGCCTATCCGGTACATGGCGACGCTAATTTTCAGGAGGTGATGATCAAAAACAGCGATCCCCATTGGCACTGGCATCCGGGATTTCTGACCCTGAGATATTTCGGAGATGTGTACAAATCGGCAGTGTCTTATCTCTACCTGTTCATACCCTTGCTCACCATGAGTTTGATCAGCCGGGAAAGAACATCCGGCACCATGCGCCTGCTAAGCTCTTCGCCCGCTACTGTAAGACAAATTGTACTGGGCAAATATCTGGGAATGATGATGTACCTGTTGATGCTGGTGGCCGTTATAGGATTGCTGATGATTATCGGCGCATTCAATATCCGTGATGAAGATGCCGGAGTGTTTCTGTCCGGACTGCTGGGATTCTACCTGTTGGTATGTGCTTATTCAGCTATCGGTATGCTGATGTCTGCGCTTTCCATCCATCCCATCATTGCGGCATTGGGTGTTTTTCTCACTATCTTTTTGCTCGACCGTATTGGCATGCTCTGGCAGCAATATGATATACTCAGAGACCTCACCTGGTTTCTTTCTCTGCAAAACCGCACACAGAAAATGATGCTCGGTCTCATAGAAACAAGAGACATCGTTTACTTTATAGTGATTACGGGCATCTTCATTTGTTTTACCATCATCAAACTCCGTACTGAACGGGAGTCCAAACCATGGTATGTGCCATTCAGCCGCTATGCGCTGGTAATGGCGGCAGCACTGCTTGCAGGTTATGTCAGCTCCCGGCCAACGCTGAATGTTTACTGGGATACCACTGCTACCCAAATGAAAACCATTCCACCCGAACTGAGAAGCATGCTGAAACAAATGGAAGATGGTGATCTGGAAGTAACCCTCTACACCAATCTGCTCAGCACTACATCGAAAGCCAAGCGTGGCTTTCCGCAGGCCCGCAATCCGGATTATCTCACCCAATTGTGGGATCCGATCCTGCGCTTCAAGCCAGGCATACGATTCAACTATGAATATTATTATGATATAGATCCGCAAACTGCCGATACCAGCTGGTTCCATAAATATCCCGGCCTGTCTGTGGATGCACTGGCAGCTAAAGTAGTGGAACGTGAGAAAGTGGATGTTGACTTCAGCATGTTCAAATCGCCGGCTGCCATCCGCAAACTCATCAACCTGCAACCTGAAGGGAACCGCATGGTGATGCAATTGAAATACAAAGGGCGCACTGAATTCTTACGTACCCTGAACGATCCGAATGTCTGGCCAGACTTCTACATTATTGCATCGGTATTGAAACGGTTGCTGGAACCAGAGAAGATCTCCAAAGTGTATTTCCTTACCGGCGATCTGGAACGCGATATCCGCAAGATAGGAGACCGCGGCTATTTCAACCTCGCGGATAGAAGTGTACGTGGTTCCATTGTGAACATGGGACTGGATATCGATACCCTGAATCTGAATACCCAACCTATTCCAAAAGATATGGCCACGCTGATAATCGCAGATCCTGTGATGGATCTGTCTGCGATAGTTCAGGGAAAGATCAGGAGCCATATCGATGCTGGTGGCAATATGATCATCCTCGGCAAACCAGGCAAGCAATATGTGCTCAATCCACTGTTGCAGCAACTGGGAGTGCAACTGCAAAACGGACAGATTCTACAGCCCACGTATGATGAAACACCTGAAAAAGTAGTAGCGCTCACCACTCCGGAAGCCCGCAATCTTAGTTTTGAAGTATCCATAAATGGCTTAGGAATGCCAACAGTGACGGGTGTTGAGCAACAGTCCGGAGTTTTTACAGTTCGGCCCTTACTATTAACGCAACCCGGCAGAACATGGCTCAAAGCCGGCAACATTGTGGTAGATTCCATACTGCCGCCATTAGATGCCAGAGCTGGTGATCAGGTGAAAGATACTTTCACAACAGCAGTACAGCTTACACGAAACATCCATCAGAAAGAACAACGCATCATTGTTTGCGGAAGCGCCGATTTCCTGAGCAATCTGAGATTGAACGAACCCAATATCCGGTTTGGAAGAGGTGCCAATAGCTGGCTCACCTACAATCACTTTCCGGTAAGGTTAACGAAAATGGAAGAGAAAGATATACTGCTGGATATTTCTGAACACGGTGCACACATTCAAAAAATAATCCTTGTATGGATAATACCCGGCCTGTTGTTACTGGTAGCCATCATATTCCTCATCAGAAGAAAACGACAATAGTAATCCGATAAAAAATACCTGCAATGAACCTACTTCGGACAGACGACCAGACCATCAGTGATCTGGAAATATTTTCAAAGAAGAGCGGTGGAGGCATCTTCGATATTTATAACCATGTGCATACGCGCGGAGGCGAAACGCTGCTGGGCGAACTGTTTCGCCAGCCTTTGTCGGACAGAGACGCCATCAATCGCAGAAGCAGCATCATCGGGAGTTTTGCGAGATTGAACATACCGTTCCCCTATCATACTTCCATTTTTGATACGGCAGAGAAATACCTGAGTCATACGGAAGAAGAAATGAAAGCAAAGGGCAACCGGATGACGTTAGGCGAAAAAGAAATTCAAAACGGCGTTAATGCCATCCTTGAAATTTTCAGGGTTACACTTGCGTTTATTGAGCAACCAAAGATCATAGCAATTCCAGATTATGATGCGGAACGGGAAGCGATCAACAACCTCATCACTGCTCCGGCATTTGAACCTGCACTCAAAGAATCGGAAAAAGCCCGGCTGTCCTATAGTGCGGTTACTGCATTCGATTCACTCTTCCGTATAGCCGAAAGAGAAAAGATACAGCAACTGCTCAAAGCCATCTATCATCTCGATGTGTATATGTCTGTTGCGATGACAGCGCTGGAACGGAAATTCATTTTCCCGAAGGCATTGGAAAAAGGACAGGCCATATTGAATGTGAAGGGCGTGTATCATCCTTCACTCAAAAAGCCCGTAGCCAACGATCTGCAGATGAATGGCGGCAAAAATGTATTGTTCCTCACGGGAGCTAACATGGCCGGCAAATCCACCTTCCTGCGATCGTTGAGCACGGCGCTCTACATTGCGCATATGGGCTTTCCTGTGGCAGCCACTTCGATGGAATTTTCCGTACTCGATGGGATCTATACTACCGTGAACCTTCCTGATAACCTCGGTATCGGCGCCAGCCATTTTTATGTGGAAGTACTACGCGTAAAAAAAATGGCGCAGGAACTCAGCAGCGGCGGCTCGTTCTTCATCCTCTTCGACGAGCTGTTCCGCGGCACCAATGTGAAAGACGCGCATGAAGCAACTGTTGCAGTGATCAAAGGATTTACCCGTAAAAGCAACAGCCTGTTCATCGTGTCTTCTCACATTGTGGAAGCGGGTGAGCAGCTGAAAGACAGCAGCAATGTAGATTTTCAATTCCTGCCCACCCGAATGAAGGGCCATGTTCCTGAATACACTTATCAGCTCGAACGTGGTATCACTGATGATCGTCACGGTATGATCATCATCCGCAATGAAGGCATTCTCGATATTCTGGAGAAAGGAAAAAAAGAAAGTACCTCCTCAACAAATGCTCAAACACCTGTACGCCATGTTTAACAACGACAAACAAACAATAGAAGAACTGAATATCCTCGGCAAGTTCCGCCAGGGTTCTGTGTATGGATTATTTGCTCAGGTAAAGACCCGTGGCGGAGAGCAATTGCTGGATCATATGTTCCGCAATCCCCTGCAGGATGCGCAGGCCATCAATCAGCGCAGCAGCATCTTTCAATTCTTCCAGCAACAAAAACTGAGTTTCCCGTTCGATGCAGCTCAACTAACGCTGATGCGTGAATTTCTGGATACGGAGTCCGGCAAAAATAAGGCATTGGTAATGGCAGCCACGTTGATAAAAAAACTGCTCTCGTCCATTACCCGCGACGAACGCTATAAAAAAATGATGCAGGGGCTGCAGGCTACCATCGTAACCCTGAACAAATGCCATCAGTTCATAGAGCCGCTAGCCGGTATTGAAAGTCCGTTCCAGAGCAGGTTCCGTGCCATCAAAAGCATTCTGGAAACACCGGAGCTGGAGCGGCTCCGCCTGATCGATATCTATCAGGCACTTCCCACCAGTACCCTCGCTTTTTATGAATACCTGCTGAAAGGCCGGATGAAAGAAAAGCTGCTGAACGTAAATGAATTCATCAATGAACTCGATGTGAACATTGCAGTAGGCAATACTGCAACAAGCCGGGGATTCCATTACGCCACGGCCCTGCCGCCCACCATCAACAAACTCGAAGCAAGGAACCTCGCCCACCCCTGCGTGGATCGTGCCATTGGAAATGATCTGAAAATGGACAACAACTCCAATGTACTGTTCTTAACCGGCGCCAACATGGCCGGTAAATCCACCCTGATGAAAGCCATCGGTATAAATTTCTATCTCGCTCATATGGGTTTTCCGGTAGCGGCCAGTTTTATGGAGTTCTCCGTAAGGGAAGGTTTGTACTCAAGCATCAATGTTGCCGATAATATCGGATTAGGGTATAGCCATTTTTATGCAGAAGTTGTGCGTGTGAAACAAGCAGCAGTAGCCGCTGCCAGTGGTAAGCGGTTACTGCTCATGTTTGATGAGCTTTTCAAAGGCACCAATGTGAAAGACGCCTATGATGGTACATTGGCGGTGACGGAAGGTTTTGCAGATTACAGGGATTGCCTGTTCATCGTATCTACACATATTATAGAAGTAGGAGAAGCATTGAAAGGAAAGAACAATATTCAGTTTGTTTATATGCCTACTATAATGGAGGGGCTGCATCCGCGCTATCCGTATAAGCTGGAAAGGGGCATTACGGAAGACAGGCAGGGTATGCTGATCATCAATAATGAAGGGATACTGGACTTATTGAATGACTGATCGCCGGATATCTTCCGGCTGATCATCGGATATCTCCGGCTAATAGTCGGCTGATCTTCGGCTCCCGGTCGGTTAACCATCGGATACCTACGCCTGATCATCGGATAACAGTCGGATAACTATCGGATCGCGCCCCCTCCCGCCGTTTAGCCCGGAATACCTCCGTCCGGGCAATCTCTCCTTCTTTTTATCATGTTGATTATACAAATTGTAAGGGCATCTTAACATTTTGTTACGAAAGATATCGTATATTGGGGCAAATCATTCCATTGGTTATGGCAAATACAAAACCTATCAAACCCACAGAGAGCGAGCTGGAGATATTGCAGGTATTGTGGGACAGAGGAACAGCCAGCGTGCGCGAAGTGCACGAAGAGCTGCTCAAGAACAAGGAAGCCGGTTACACCACCACACTCAAGCTGATGCAGATCATGCACGAGAAGGGGCTGGTGAAAAGGGATGACAGCATCAAAACGCATATCTATCAGGCAACCGTGAGCAAGGAAAAAACGCAGAAACATCTCGTTGGCAAAATGATCGATACCCTGTTCGGTGGCTCTCCCACCGCCATGGTGATGCAGGCCCTCGGCAATCACAAAGCCTCCCCCGAAGAACTGGAGGCCATTCAGCAAATGCTCAACAACCTGAAAAAACAATAGACGCATGAATGAAGTGTACCAGTCCGCTTTCCTGAAGGCATTGGGATGGTCATTGATCGACAGCCTCTGGCAGATGGGGTTGTTGTGGTTGGTTTATGTGATCCTCACCGGCAACGGCAAAAAGTACGAATCGCGTCAGCGACATACCATCGCGCTGCTGTCGCTGGCCGGAGGTGCAGTCTGGTTTATGATCACGCTGGCCATGCATTTTTACAATGCAGCTTCCGCCCCCGCCGTGATTTCGCTCTATCCCGACGAACAGCTTTCACTCGGATTGTTCTCACACACTTCACGTCTCATCGAATCGGCCCTTCCCCTGCTGAGCATGGCTTACCTGCTGGCAGCGGTTTGGTTGTTCATTCGTTTCTATCACCGATATCGTCAGACTCAACAGATACTGAAAGTCCAGACCGTTAAGGCCGCTCCTGAACTGCGCGTATTTCTGCAGCAGGCCGCCGCACATATGGGCATCAAAAAGAATGTGGTACTCCGGCTTTCTTCAGCCGTTGAAGTACCCATGACCATGGGCTTCTGGAAACCCGTGATACTGCTGCCTCTGGCCATCGTGAACCACCTCAGCATCAAACAGACAGAAGCCATTCTGCTGCACGAGCTGAAACATATCAAACGCAACGATTACCTCATCAATATCTTGATGGCCTGTGTGGAAGTGATATTGTTCTTCAACCCCTTTGCGAAATGGCTCTCCAATGTTATCCGCAAAGAACGCGAGAACAGCTGCGACGACCTGGTACTCCAGTTCCGCTACGACCCCGCAGAATATGCCACTTCCCTGTTGATTCTCGAACAGCAGCGCACAGCACCCGGCTGCAATCTGGCCGTTGCTGCCACCGGAAGTAAAACGCCCGTACTGCTGCATCGCGTAAAACGCATTCTGCAGCAGCCGCAGGTGAGCACACCCGTTAGCCAGCGCATGATCGCCTATCTGCTCACCGCCCTCACTTTCGGATTCATCGGATTATACAACCCTGGCAATGTGATTGTGAAAAAAGTATATCCGTATATTTTCAATAACAACGGAGATCTGCGTCAGGTGAAATTCGAAACACCTGCTGCAAAAGATAAAAAATCCGATCATCAGGTATGCAAGGCGGGCAAGAAAAAACCCTGCAAAAAAGAAGAAAGCATCAACCCCGACATGATGCCTTCGCTGGTTGAACTGAGTGCAGATGATGCAGAAAGAATTCTGCAACTGGCCTACGACATTCAGGCTGCATCAAAAATCGAACATCATCAAGCCGTTGAAACACAGCTGAACATACAGGTTAACAACAATTTCGATCAACGTGATTATACCATGATCAGCTATGCGGCGGCCGCTCCTGATCCCGCTCCGGTGTACACTGCCGAGATCAGAGCGTATGTACCTGCCCGTACTTTTTATTATCAGTACATGCAGGATTCCACCACTCCCAAAGAGTACCCTGTTGTTTCCCCACAACTGCAGGCACGCCAGGCAATGGAAAAAGCAATGGCTGCTCTCCGTCAGATCGACTGGCCCAAACTCGAACGCGAATTGTCTGACAAAGGCGTAAAAATGAGCGGCACCGAGATCCGCAAAGAACTCCAGAAAGCCTTCCTCGAAATCACCTGCCTGAGACTTAGCCAATACGCGCAGGGCAATGCCGAAGAAGAAGCAGCCATGTATTCCAAAGCACAGGCCGAATGGCAGAAGAAACTGGAAAACTACCAGCGTCAGCGTCAACGCAAGGTAGCAGAGCGCGATCAGCTCCGTCAGGAGATCATAGAAGAAAGACTGCTGGAGAACATCAAGCCTGAGATGAAGGCGAAGGTTCGCAAAAAAGTGGTCGACATCTAAATTCCATTCTATTACCAAACATTCTTCGGGCACCAGCTCCCGTATTTATTGCCGATCATGAATCCGATGAGGATCTCATGCGTTCCCTTACTCACGGTATTCAGTCGCGTGGTAGTATAATCGTATGCGTATCCGATATTGAGTGAGCTGGAAATATTCATGCCGAGCATGGCGGCAAAACCCTCCCCTGTTCTGTAACTGGCGCCTATCCACGCGAGATCGTGGTATTGCAGCTTCACATTCAGATCGGCCTGCACAGGCAGTGGTTTGATGTATTTCACCATCACCGAAGGCATACAATTGAAATCTTCGGTCAGCAGAAAACGGTAGCCTGCCGTTGCGAAAACATGCGGTACCTGCTTTCCATCTGCCGGACTCACGGCATTGTCGGAGAATTTTATTTTCTGGGGGATGATCTGCTGCGCAGAAAGACCGAGAAAATAAGATGCCGAGTACAGGTATAATCCCGCTGTAAAATCGGGCCTGATATAATTGAGGGACCGGTTCTCATACACAGCCGGATCCACCGGTGTGATCACTCCGAAATTCAGTTTATCGGTATTCAGCCTCAGGTTGGTGAGTCCTGCCCCGAAACCCGCTGCCAGACTGGTCTTTCCGCTGATGCCGACATGATAGGCATAGGTGAGATATCCTGAGAACCGGTTTAGCGGTCCGGTTTTATCATTGATCAGTTGAATGCCGATGCCATGATGCGGCTCCGACGCCGTATAATCTTCCCACCATTGTTTTCCTCTCGGATTCTCTCCCGGAATACGAACACCTGTAGCGGATGTACGGAAATCTTTCTTGCCGATCGGCGCATGTGCGCTGAGGTAAGTGGTTACGGGCGCACCGTCGATGCCCACCCACTGGTGGCGATGGCTGGCCTTCACATCGATATAATTCTCGATGCCCGTTAACGCCGGATTGATGATGTACTGATTCAGCATGTACTGGCTGTAATGCGGCAGCTGCTGCGCCCGCAGACCGGTGAGCATTATCATAAGGCAAAAGCTACAGATCAGCTTCATGTTATTCGGTTATCGTATGATGGTGACCGATCCCTTGAGTACGTCTTTACCGTTTCGCGGATTGATCACCCAGTAATAAGTGGCTGCCGGAAGCAGGTTGCCATTGGTTCTTCCATCCCATGGGCGGCCATATCCAACGGAAGTGAATACGCGCTGACCATAGCGGTTGAACACATCCACCGTACAGTTCGGATAGGTTTCGAGGTACTGCAACACCCATGTATCGTTGATGCCGTCTCCATTGGGAGTGAAGGCATTAGGCACTACTATCTTAGGTAATATTTTCACCAGCACCTCGTCGGTCCCCGAACAGTTTTCGGGTGAGGTAACAGTGAGTGTATACTTCGTATCTTCTTTCGGAGCGGCCGTGGGCTGCGCCCGGAAGGGATCGTTGAGTGTGGCAACGGGCGACCAGCTGTATCGCAAACCATCGCCGGTTCCACCACCCTGCAGCAATACGAAGCCATCGGGAAGTACGCCTTTATCCGGACCGGCATCTGCCTTCGGCGAAGGGTTTACCTGCATCACCTGAGTGGTGGATGCGTTGCATCCGTTTGGCGACCGGAAACTAAAAGTGATATCGTGACGGCCGGGGCCGGCTAACCGCGGATCGAAGAGTCCGGAAGCGCTTACTCCCGGTCCGGTGAACAGTCCGGTCCCACCAATACCAAGACTTTCGCGGGCAGGAATTTGCAGCGGAGCAGCATCTTCACAGACCGCAGGCAGGGAGCCAAAAACAATCAGCGGACTCGATTTGAGGGTAACGATCTTACTTACACTTTTATAACAGGCAGTACCGGTATACGCCTGATATACAATTTTGTAATTATTTGTTGGAGGAGTACCAAAATCACTGTATTGATGCGCATATGATTTACCGGCAACGGGTTCTGCATCGGTAAATCCGAGACCAGGATCGCGGTCGTAATCCCACCAGACGATTGTTTTCAGTAAGTGGCCGCTTTCAATGCGGCTGGCATCTTTGATAACCAGTTCCTGATTGGCACAGAAACTCTGTGTGGCATCCACCACAATATCGGCGGCCTGCACCACCCCATTAACGGTAAATGGTTTGGTGAGCGTAGTGGCGCACCCATCTCCCGATTTAACCGTAAGGGCCACCTGATAATCGCCGGCATTGGCATAATTGTACACGGGGTGCTGATCGGTGGCCGTATTGCCGTCACCGAATTTCCAGAGCCAGCTGAACCGGGAAGCCGAATTATCGGAGATGGTACTGGCATCTCTGAACGATGCAGGATCGAGCACACAGATCGCCGGCAGCGTAAAATCCACCACCGGCGAAGCGTTTACTGCAAGCCGTTGAACATAGACCGGGCTCTTGCATCCTTTGGCGGTTGTTACCTGCAGGCTAATGGTTTGAGGTCCTGTAGTCTCGTAAGTATGTGTTACCTGAGTACCGGCACCGGTGTTCCCGTCTCCGAAATCCCAGGTAAGGTTATTGATCGGAACTCCAAAGCCATTGCTCAGACTAACCATCCGCACCGCTGCTTTTTCGCAGAGGGCATCTTTCAGTTCAAACTTCGCTTCGGGAAGTGCATAGATGGTGATGTCCTTTTTGATAGTATCAGACGTGCATCCGATATCGGTGATCACGGCGTGGCTGATAGTGTAAGTACCGGCATCCGGGTATCGGTATGCAGGAGATGATTGCTTTAAAATAGTAGCGCCATTGCCCATTCCCCAATACCAATTGTTGACGGGCCGCCCTTTTGGAATTGCATTATCGACGAGCATTACATCGTCTGTAAAACATCCGGCATGCGTAAAATTGAAATTGGCGACAGGTTTATCAAACAACTGAAAATCAAAACCCAACTCTTGTTCACCTGAACATCCGCCCAAAGTAGGGTTTATCACTTTTACCCGGATGGGATAGGTTCCGGTGGCAGCTACTTTATCGGGACGTTTAAGTTTGTAGCGATAGAGGGTGAGCCCTCCGTCGAGTGTCCAGCTGGAATCGAAGACCGGGTTATTGATGATGCTGTCCCGCACCCCCATCGCGTTCAGCCTGGGTCCGAAAATCCATTGGATGCGGGTGGGTTCATATGGGAAGGTCATGGCGAGGGAAAACGGACTGCTCTTGCATCCTGCCGGGAAGTTGACGGCTCCGTGATCGTTCTGAACGGTGATGTATTGATAGAGGTCGGAGAGATTGGTACCGGCGGAGTATCCGTAGCTTTCGTTTTCACTGAATCCGTAGACGATAGCATTGAACCCGGAATCACAGTTGATAACATGAGAAGTTGGTTCTGCCTCAGCGCCTGCTCCTATTTCAAGCTGCACATATGCATACGCAGGATCAGCAGGATGCGGCCGAAATGAACCAGAGACATTCATACCATCGATGGTAAAGGAATTGATGATACCAGGGTTGTTTTTTACAACAGCATTAAAGTAGTGATGCCGGAACTCTGTAGTCCCCATTCTCATAGTTGGGAGCGCAGTATGATTAAGCACCTGCTCTACAGGATTCAGAAAAATCATTTCAGGATCTCCATTCCCGGTCGGCTCGCCGCAGTTTTTGGAAGTAAAATATTGAGCAACTGCAATCGGTCCGTTCCCTTCAATCAAATGCGGATTCGAATCGTCGAACTGATAATAAAAATTATTAATAAATGAACTGCCCGGAATTTGCACGCCATCCACTTTAACCTGAATGGATGGATCAGGACGGATGACCCGATAAAAATTCCTCGGCCTTGTGAGACTCGGAACCGTCAGGTATTTTTTACCCCAGGTTACCATCGGATACATCTGCTGAAACAGATTGTCGCTGCCCTGGACGGCACCACTGCATCCAATCCCGATTTTTCCGCTTCCGCAAAACATCGCTACTTTATTGCAACCCGTTCCGGAATTTACGGAACGAACCATCGAACCGGTGAGATCGGTCCGGCTGAGATAATTGAAAACCTCCCCTTTGTTCAGGTTGACTGTATACGTTTGTCCGGCAACCATCGAACCATTCAAAGCCGTAGCGGCCGGTTTGATTTCAAGCCTGGTATTATCCGAGGTGGCCACCACAAAAAAATAGCTGTAAGACGTAGCGTTCGTAGGGCCCGTATTTGCTGCCTGAGTAAAGTTTACGGAGTAATATTCGCTACCTAAAGTACTGACAGGAAGACATAAAGAAGTACCCGAAGCCTGGGCAAGAAAGATCTGACTGTACACCACCACCGGTTGCTCGGCAACAATATGAATACCCTTACCACTCACTCCTTCTTCGGCCAGCCATAACAGATCGGGGAAGCTGGTTACCTCAGTAATTTTATTTGCCTTCACATTGTAGGTACCGATTGTGATACCCAGTGCGGGTACATCAACCGTTACCCTTGTGTCTGTTTCGGAAGTAATATAAATGTCCATCATCGGCTTACTGGCCGTGTACATATCCTGATGGTTTCCGAAGCCCAGCCAGAACTCTTTACCCTTATTGGTGAAGTCCTGCCCATGGGCAAAATAGCAGCCAGTCAGCAGTAGGATCAGTAGTTGGATTTTAGCCATGCAAGCAAAAAGAAGCCGGGTATTAAGGACCCGGCTCTACACTAAATATATTGATTATTTGCCATACTACCTGTAGTCGGATATTTCACCAACCCCGGTTTTTCACAGCTGTTTTTGTGCCTTCATCAGCAGCGACCGGGCATTTTTTCCTTCGCAGAAAATGAGGTCGAGAACGGAGCAATTGGGTACAAATCCATGTCGGTCTTCGAAGACCTGATTGTACTTCACGGGGTTCGGAAAATCCTGATTGAGGGTTTGCACCCGGATCCGGTTCCGGAGGTCGAGCCACTCTGCGGGATCATATTCCTCCTGATAGCTTTCGGTGATTTCCGTAGTAAATGTACCACCGGTTTTCTTCACCGACCATTCCCAGCAGGCCAGGTTCCAATCCATCAGCCATTCAAATTTTTTCTCATATAAAGCAAGCAGCTCGTGCTCGAAAAACTGGAACCAGGGGGAGCGGTTATAGCAGCTCTTGAGGGTCTTGAAATGTTGGGATTGCCAGTCGGCATTATTGGCGATGCGGACATCCTTCATCGGTCGTCTTTGTTCCCGGCCATCGATCAGGGGAACACTCAGCATGATCTCACCGTTGCCACCAAGCACCACCGCCCGGTTGCGAAAACTCACTTTCTGATAGCGATCATATGCATCAAAAACAATATGTGTGAAATCTGTAGAAATCTGGTGTAAGATAACCGGTGTAAAATACTGACAATCAATTATTAACTTCATCTTTGTTTCATTTTGCAATATTCTGTGGAATCTTGAAAGAAAAAAGGGTAAATGCATTCATTTTTTCTACTTTTTTCTTTTGATTTAAATCATCATTATTCCACATAATTGCATTTATAAATAGCTACTTACAATTAAATTTGAATACTAAATTTAGTAGTTGGCTGTTTTTCAGCGTTCTGCCATTTCTGCACTGTATTTTTCTAAAGGAATTAGCAAACAAAATCTTAAATGTACAACCGTTTTTTGGCAGAAAAAATTAATCCCCTACTTTGTGCTCCATAAAATCTCCCGCATGAAAAAAACGCCCTGGTGGCTCCTGCTCCCACTCCTCTGGTTGGGATGGTCAGGATGTGCAAAACCTACTTCTTTAGATTATCTCGGAATCCGTAATGTGAAGGTGCTGAGCATGGGCTGGAAGGAATCGACGGTGGCAGTTGACGTGGAATATTTCAATCCGAACCGCTACCCGCTGACCATGAAAAAAGCGGAAGTGAACGTTTTCGTGAACGACAAATACCTCGGAAAATCCACATTCGACAGCACCCTGAAAATTCCCAAACAGGATACTTTTCTGGTGCCGGTGAAGCTGACGATCGACATGGCAACGGTGGGAATCGGCTTTCTTCAAAACCTCAGTTCCGAGGAAGTGCTGCTCCGTTTGGAGGGAAATGCGAAGATTGGACGCAGCGGAATTTTCATCAATTACCCGATCAATTACACCCGGAAACAGAAGCTCAGTTTTTGATTTTTTGCTCCTGTTTCACACATAATTTTCCGGCGGACAACCGCCGGATTTTTTTTGCCCGGAGGCCCCGTTTTCAAAAACCAGGGGTCGGTCTACGGATAGGATCCGCTTCCATTCCGATCTGGAAAAGGCATCGGCGATGCCGGAATTTTCACTCAAAAGCATGGTGTTTTTTTGTGCCACACAGCCAGGAAAGCTCCCGGAAAAATGGGCCCATCAGGTCGAAAAAACTGCTCGGATTTTGGGGTGCTGTCGGTAGATACTCCCACACATGATAAAAATTAACTGTGCAAGATTGTCCATCTTTTTTGAAAACGATGTTGAAAAACCAGAAGGAAATTGCTGTCGCCAAATCATATTATTTCGGGGAATTAAGGAGAAATCAGGCAATGGGATTGGCAGATTCTTAGACATTTTTCTGTCGGGTTGATAGATCAGTCATACCGGTCAGATCCAAAATATCTCCTGCTCAACGGGTAATTTTCAGCTGCCGGAAATCATAAATCCGGCAAATGGGCATAGCCCGACTCTTACGGAGATTTTCATTTTATATGTCAAACTGGCAATAATTATTCGTTTTGGAGGCGTTTTTTCAGCGAAGAAATTTGAAAAAAAAGTCATAAAACTGCCCCGTTTTTAGCAGATTTTTGCCTTTTCCATCCGGTAGAATTGATCCATTTTTCCGGAAAATCCGGGAATTGAACCACCACATTTTGGACCGGATTTCTGAAGAATCAGTGTTCGGAATCTTCAAAATTTCTGAGTATTTCAACAGAAAAATGACTCTGTTTTATTGCCAGAATTCCCTCAATCCACGATCTGCTCCTTTCTTTTACCGTTCCGTAATTCCGGAAAACCAGCGTTATTTTCCCGTTTCTTAAGCGACTAAAACAAGTCTTTTTTCGTGGTATTTTTGGTTCGCGAAGGCGCCATCCATTATTTTTTTTGCTAATAATTCTCAGAAAATTTGAAGCCTGTCTGCCAGCTTCCTGCTCTGTTTTTTCGCTTTTTTGCCCTGCAATCATCCCCTCAATTTTCCCAGGAACACTCCTGATTTGACTCTAATTTTTACTGGCTCCGATCAATTTTACCTGTTCTCAGGGAGTACTTCTCCTGCATCATTGGGCTATTTTTGAGCATGAATTCAGCACAGGCTGCTCTTGAAAACCTCCTCATTCCGGCTATCCGGAGCACCCTCGATCTGGTGAAATCCACCTATCCTAAGCACCATTTTTATTACTTTGCTCTTACCACAACCGGGGAAATTCTAACACCCGGACATAGTTTCTGGAGCACAGAACTCCTTGAAAAAGCAGCCATAGAGGCTGCCGAAAAACAGGGTTCCGACCCTGCGGAAATGTGCAATCTGCTCCGGTTCAGCTATGCCGATTCTCCGCTATTTTACATCGGAGAACCATTCTTTGGACCGGTTAACGAGTGGTTCCTTCATCGCCCGGGCATCGACGAACTCTGTGAAAAAGCGTGGGAAGAAGAAGCTGATCTCCGGCTCGGCGCTATGATCAATTCCCTCCAAAAGCTGATCGACGCCGGCGATTTTGGTACCGGCAAAATGCGGGAGCTTTGGTTTCTGAACGTAGAAATCAACCCGCCGGATGGCTCCAATTACGACCGCGCCCTCCAGCTGAACTCCCCTTCAAAAGTGGAAGAATGGCTGCAGCTGGGAGGCGAATAAATAAAGAAAACAATGAATGCTAACAAACAGGCACCCGATCATCTCGCTCCATTTTCAGTGTATGATAACCCGGATTATTTCAATAAAATGCATGCAATAGAATGGAGAGCGCAACTGCAATCTTCCCACGGAGGACGTCTCTTCCGCATCCTATATTATAATGAACTCTATAACTGGCCGGTAAAAGACACCCCTCAGCACCGCGAATTTCATGAGAAAAACTACGGAAAACATTTCGCAGGACTGATTGCGGGATCAGACTTCGCCCCCGAACTTATCTACGCAGTAGATATTGTTTCAGGCGAAAAGATCCTGCTTTTCGATGGCTGCGTGCATGGCTACAACAACCTATTCTGTGATGAATGGTTAACGGAAGAAACCAATAAAAGAGTAGCAGATAAAGTTTATCGCGACAGTGCCGGCAATGAGGTATTCGAGATCGTACCGGTAGCTTTTTTCAATATCGATTATGAAGAAGAGCAGGCAACGATGAAGGATACACAGGGCGATATTCGCCTTCTCAATGGCGAAAAAGTAACGCTGGATTGGTTGCAGCGAAATGGATTCGATGCTTTCGGCATCAACGCATATTCTGCAAAGGGAGGGTTTGTATCTGTTCACAGTGCAGAACTGGCCTGAGTTGCGTAGCACAACTATGAAAGCCGCTACCAGCATACATTACAGACAATCCTTGAAATAAAAAAGCCGCTCCCCTGGAGCGGCTTCAAAACTTTTACCTCAACTACTGGCCTCCGCCGTCTTCCGGCTTCTTACAGCATTTTGGCAATTTCTTATAGGCTTCCGCTTCGGCCTTGATATCATCGGCATCGTATCCGATATTGGCGATAGCGGTTCTGATATTGTCTTCGTTATTGCGATCAGTAATATACGTTACCTTGGTAACCTTCTTTCTGAAATCAACATTCACTTTCTGAACACCTTCTTCGCGAAGCAGGTATTTTTCAATGCGGTTCTTGCACATTTCGCATTGTACGGTCGGGGTTTTGATGGTCATTGTCTGTACACCTTTCTTCGCCTGGGCAAAACCCATCGAAGCGATGCCCATAACAGCCACCAACAGTAACAGGAGTTTCTTCATATAGAATTCGATTTAACCCAAATGTACTTATTTCCCTTGCCAGTTCGCAGGGTCTTCGCGCCATTTTAACAAAATGCCTTCCTCATCTTTCGATACCATTCCTTTCTCGATGGCCAGTTCAATCAGAGTGGGATAATCTGTGAGCGAGCGGTATGCGATGCCTGCTTCTGCAAACTTCTGATCCGCAACAGGAAAGCCATAAGTGAAGATGCTTATCATACCTACAATGTTCAATCCGGCTCCTTTCAGTACATCCACTACCTGCATGCTGCTTTTGGCGGTAGATACGAGGTCTTCAACCACCACCACTTTTTGTCCGGGTGTGTAATACCCTTCGATCTGATTGCCCAGCCCGTGCTCTTTGGGTTTTGGACGAACATAGATATAAGGAAGTTTCAGCTGATCAGCCGCCATTGCGCCCCATGGAATGCCCGCTGTTGCTACACCGGCCAGCAGTTCGCCATCAGGGAACTCCTCAAAAATCACATTGCTCATCTCAGATTTTACAAATTCGCGGATATACGGAAAGCTCAGCGCTTTACGGTTATCGCAATAAATAGGGCTCTTCCATCCTGATGCCCATGTAAATGGTTGATCAAGATTTAATTTAATAGCATTAATTTGTAATAACTTTTCAGCTACTGCTTTTTTGTTCGGTGCCATAATGTTGATTTATTCCTGGTTGCGGCGAAATTGACCATTGAAAAGGGAAAAAGGAAAATTATTTATGCACATTACCATCTACTTCAACGACAAACCATTATTTCTCACCGATACCATCACCGATGAAATTGCTCCCTATGCCCATCACGATGATGCGGTGTTTATGGATGAGCTCTCCGCTCCCGGTGTAAACTCCATGATCCACGAAATGAATCAGGAAAAAATTCATGCCGGCATCTATTTTCATGATGATATCGAACAGCTGAAACATGCTTTCTGGAGAAAATTCATACTGGTACAGGCGGCGGGCGGCCTTGTTCAGAACCCCGACAATCATGTGCTGATGATGTTCCGCCGCGGCAAATGGGACCTTCCCAAAGGCAAGATGGATCCCGGTGAAACGCCCGCACAGAGCGCATTACGGGAAGTTGAAGAAGAAACCGGCATAAAAGCAACGCTGGGAGAACAACTCGTTACCACTTATCATACCTATAATGATAGCGGCCATCATATTCTGAAAGAAACCTTCTGGTTCAGGATGAATGCTACTGCCGGTCAGGCGCTGGTACCTCAGACAGAAGAACAGATCACCGAACTGGTATGGGCTGATGCGAAAGCATTGAAAGAGTATATGAAGAACACTTTCCCTTCAGTGAAAGAAGTGATCTCGAAAGCGGGATTGTAATTATTTCTTTGGAAGAACAGCCACCGTAAGTCTGCTGATGCAAACCAATTTCTCCTGCTGGTCGTGGATCTTGATATCCCATACCTGCGTGGACCTTCCGAGATGGATAGGTGTTGCAGTGCCGGTCACCAATCCTTCGCGTACGCTGCGGATATGATTGGCATTGATCTCCAGCCCTACACAAATGAATTGGGTATCGTCCATCACCAGCGCAGCGCCGATGCTGCCCAGTGTTTCTGCCAGAACGCAGCTGGCGCCGCCATGCAGAATGCCATAAGGCTGATTGGTACGATGATCCACCGGCATGGTGGCTTTGAGAAAATCAGGACCAAGCTCCGTGAATTCAATCCCCAGATACTCCGCCATATTGTTGCTGCGGAGATGGTGAATATCGCTCAATGTGAGGTCTTTCCTGAACCAGATCATACCGATTACTTTTTAAGCGTGGGTTTGGGAAGGCTGTTGGCCACTTCCTTAGGCAGAAACTGCATTACATCACCTCCGTTCTTCAGTACATCGCGTACGAGTGTGGATGCTACTGATGTGTATTGCGGCAGACAGGTGAGAAATACTGTTTCGATATGCTGATCGAGGCTGCGGTTCATATCCGCGATGGCCTTCTCATATTCAAAATCGTTTACGTAGCGGATACCACGCACTATGAATTGCGCTCCTACTTGCTGACAGGCAGTAACGGTGAGGCCTTCGTACACAATGGCGCTTACTCTCGGATCGTCTTTGTAGATCTCTCTGATCCAGGCCACACGCTGTTCTTCGGAGAACATGGGAACTTTGTTGATATTGCGGCCGATGCCGATCACCAGTTTATCGAATAACGGCAATGCACGATTGATAATATCTAGGTGACCGATGGTAATAGGATCGAAGGTTCCGGGAAATAGCGCAATTCTTTGCATATCGATGCAATTAAAGTTTCAGTTTATGATCAGGCATTGGCCACATCTCTTCCACCGGAAAGCAGATAGAGCGCTGCCATACGAACAGCTACGCCATTTTCTACCTGGTTGAGGATGATGGATTGCCCGCTGTCTGCCACATCACTGTCCAGCTCCACGCCACGGTTGATTGGTCCGGGGTGCATGATCACTACTTCTTTATTGAGGCTTTCGAGCAGTCTTCTGCTGATGCCATAAGCCAGGTTGTATTCTCTCAGTGAAGAGAAAAGCACCTGGTTCTGACGCTCCAGCTGGATGCGCAGCACGTTGGCCACATCGCACCACTGCAGCGCTTTGCGTACATCGTATTCCACGCGTACATCGAAGGCCTGCTGGATATGTTTGGGGATGAGTGTGGGCGGACCAGCCACCATTACTTCGGCACCCATTTTTTTGAGAAGGTACATATTGCTCATCGCTACGCGCGAGTGCATGATATCTCCGATGATGGCCACTTTCAGCCCTTCGAGTTTGCCGAGTCTTTCGCGCATGGAAAAGGCATCGAGCAATCCTTGTGTGGGATGCTCATTGATACCGTCGCCGGCGTTGATGATGGCTGCAGGAATATGTTTGCTGAGAAAGTGGGGCGCTCCGGTGGCACTGTGACGCATCACTACCATATCTACTTTCATAGACAGGATATTGTTGACGGTGTCTAACAATGTTTCTCCTTTTGAAACGGATGATCCGGAAGCGGTGAAATTAATGGTATCGGCGCTGAGCCTTTTTTCGGCCAGCTCGAAGGATATTCTTGTACGGGTGGAATTCTCGTAGAACAGATTTACTATTGTCACATCCCGCAGGGAAGGCACCTTTTTGATAGGTCGCTGGAGTACTTCCTTGAATTCTGTGGCTGTGTCCAATAAAATCTGAATATCCTCACGCGTGAGATCTCTGATACCGAGCAGATGTTTTACAGAAAGTCGCATTTCAGGCAGCGAAGTTAGGGTAAAAAACAATACAGCCCATCAGTTGGTCAGATGAGGCCTACTTCATCCTTTCCATCTTTCTCTTTCCAGAACACTTTCACTTTCTGGGAGATAATGGTATCGATGGATCTTCCTACATAGTCTGCCTGAATGGGCAGCTCACGTCCGAAGCGGCGGTCTACGAGTATGCAGAGCTCCACTTTGGCCGGCCGGCCGAAATCGAGCAGGGCATCCAGTGCAGCACGGATGGTGCGGCCCGTGTAGAGCACATCATCTACCAGCACTACATTTTTATTCTCGATGCTGAAAGGAATATCGGTATGATTGGGTACATGCAGTTCCGTACGAACATCATCGCGGTAGAACGTGATATCGAGTTTGCCGTACTGCACGGTATTGGGAGGAACCAGCTGCCGGATCTCCTGCACTACCCTGTCGCTCACATACACGCCGCGCGGTTGAATGCCGATCAGTACAGTATTTTCCAGATTGGTATGATTCTCCAGAATCTGGTGACTTAATCTTTTAATGGTGATGGCCAGTTGCTGTTCGTTCAATACAGTTTTCAAACAGGAAAATTTTTATAAAAATAGGCTGAAAGGATGAATTAAGACGAAAAAAGAACCGGCGAAACCTGCGAACTGCACCTTTCGGTACAGTGGCTGGTTTCGCCGGCATATTCAATTATTAAACTGCTTTACTTATTTGAGTTTGCCCAGTTGATAGAACAGGCCAATCTGGAGTACACGGTTGTATCTTTTGAGATCATTGTTTTCATCC
The DNA here is from genome assembly GCF_012927185.1 of Pseudoflavitalea sp. G-6-1-2. Lineage (GTDB taxonomy): Bacteria > Bacteroidota > Bacteroidia > Chitinophagales > Chitinophagaceae > Pseudobacter. The sequence goes on along the minus strand of NZ_JABBGB010000003.1, from coordinate 1,196,464 downwards.
AGTTTGGAAAGTCCGAAAATGTAACGTGCATCGATACCAAGCGGAGATTTAGGGAATTTATATCCTGCACCAAGTCCTAACCCAAGATCGAATTTCTTGCGGTCGTTTTTAATATCCTTTGTAACACTCCCTAACTTATTCTTGGCACTAAGCAGAAAGCCGAATTGCGGACCTGCCTGCGCATAAAATCCTTCAGCGATTTCATACTGGAACATTACAGGGATGTTCAGGTAATTCAATCTGGTTTTGGAATCATCCCCAATGTAATCGAAGGTTACACCCTGAAGAGAATACACCAGTTCTGGCTGGATGCTCAGTTTATCTGCAAGACTGAAATTACCATACAAACCTCCGTGGAAAGCAATACGGGCTTTGTTATTGTGCACATCTTTACCGCCAATGTTCGCAACGTTCAGACCTGCCTTTGCACCAAATGTTGACTGAGCTTTGGCCGCTGCAAATGTTCCTGCAAATGCAAGCAGCAAAAAAATCCTTTTCATGTTTCTTCTTGTTTTGTTTATTGATTAACACGCAAATCGACCGGACTTCAACTTTCGGAACAACTACATGAATATGCTATAGTTCCTCTTTTTGTTTACATCCGGTAAAATCGCCTGCAAACATATATTGCGATCTGCATTGATGCAATGATCGCCGATCACCCACCAGAAATATTCATGCCAGATTTTCAATTCTGCCATAATTAATTTTGCTTCAACACTGCTACCACGCTGCATTTCAAGTAGTCATACTATTTTTTAACCATTGCCGCAACGACGAACCCATTATTTTATTTTGTATTTATTTTTAACAATTCAGCATGTTTTTCTGTCGCATTCAAACGTGTGCGGGATCGTGAATTAATCACAATGCATGCAATAAAAAAGGCGCTCACAGGGAGCGCCTCTATATAACTTTTATTGTTTGCGGCTATGCCTCGTTCATGAAAGGATAACGGTAATCAACCGGTGGGTTGAAAGTTTCCTTGATGGTACGTGCGCTCAACCAGCGGTAGAGGTTCAGGATAGATCCTGCTTTATCGTTGGTACCCGATGCTCTTGCACCACCGAATGGCTGCTGACCTACAACTGCACCTGTTGGTTTATCGTTGATGTAGAAGTTGCCTGCTGCGTTGCGAAGCTTGTTGGTAGCCAGTTCCACTGCATTTCTATCCTGCGCGAGAATAGAGCCGGTGAGTGCATATGGAGAAGTGGTATCCACCAGTTCAATGGCTTCTTCAAATTTCTCAGCATCGTATACGTGGATGGTGAGCACTGGTCCGAAGATCTCTTCGCACATGGTTACATATTTAGGATCCTTTGCTTCGATCACAGTTGGTTGGATGTACCAGCCCTTGCTCTTATCGCAATTGCCACCAACGAGGATGCTTGCATTGGGATCGTTCTTCGCATTATCGATATAAGACTTGATCTTATCGAAGCTCTTCTCATCGATCACCGCATTGATGAAGTTGGTGAAGTCTTCTACCGTACCCATTTTGAAGCTGTTCACTCCTTCTACCAGCAGTTTTTTCACTTCTTCTGCGATGTTGGATGGAATGTATGCGCGTGATGCTGCAGAACATTTTTGTCCCTGGTATTCGAATGCACCACGGAGCAGAGCTGTTGCCACTACTTCGGGAATGGCGCTCTTATGTGCCAGCACAAAATCTTTACCGCCTGTTTCACCTACGATGCGTGGATAAGAACGGTACTTGCTCATGTTCTTTCCGATGGTCTCCCACATATTGTTGAATACGCCGGTAGAACCAGTGAAGTGAACACCTGCAAAGTCGCGGTGCGCAAAACATACGCTGCCGAGTGTAGGTCCATCTACATAAACGAGGTTGATTACACCATCGGGCAGGCCTGCTTCTTTGAGAATGCGCATGAACATCTGCGCTGCAAATACCTGTGTATTGGCGGGTTTCCAAACCACTACGTTGCCGCACATGGCTGCAGAAGTAGGCAGGTTGCCACCGATAGCGGTGAAGTTGAAAGGTGTTACAGCGAGTACAAAACCTTCCAGTGCACGGAACTCAAGACGGTTGTGAATACCGGGAGAGCTCACAGGTTGCTGACGATAGATCTCGCTGAGGTAATGCACATTGAAGCGAAGGAAATCGATGATCTCGCAGGCGCTGTCGATCTCAGCCTGGTAAGCATTCTTGCTTTGGCCGAGCATGGTAGTACCGTTCATGTAAGGGCGGTACTTAGTAGCGATCAGATCAGCGGCTTTGAGGAAAATATTAGCGCGGTTTTCCCAGCTGAGGTTGCTCCAGCTTTCGCGTGCAGCGAGGGCTGCATCGATAGCCTGGCTTACATGCGAAGCATCGCCTGCGTGGAAAACACCGAGTGTATGGGCTATTTCGTGAGGTGGACGGAGTGTAACGGTTTTGCCTGTACGCACTTCCTGCCCACCGATATACATGGGAATATCGGCCTGTGTATTTTTCAGCTCTGCCAAAACTTCTTTCAAACGTTTCTTTTCCGGTGATCCGGGGGCATAATTTAATACCGGCTCATTCGCTGGCACAGGGTATGAAAAATATCCAAGATTCATGTTCTTATAATTTTATGGTGATCGTTAGGTATTAGCTGTTTGCCTGTTCTTCTTTTTCGTTCATCAGATAGGCTTTGATGAATCCGTCCAGTTCTCCGTCCATAACGGGCTGTACGTTCCCTACTTCAAAGTCTGTACGATGGTCTTTGATCATTTTGTAAGGATGGAAAACGTAGCTTCTGATCTGGCTGCCCCACTCGATCTTTTTCTTGTTGGCATTGGCAGCGTTTTTCAGCGCTTCGCGCTTGCGCATTTCCTCTTCGTAGAGGCGGCTTTTCAGCATCTGCAAAGCCATCTCCCTGTTCTCACCCTGTGTACGTGCTTTCTGGCACTCCACAATGATACCGCTGGGGATGTGCTTGAGTCGCACAGCTGTTTCCACTTTGTTTACGTTCTGACCTCCCTTACCTCCTGAACGATAGAATTCCCATTCGAGATCTGCGGGGCTTACTGCCACTTCGATGCTGTCGTCCACTAACGGATATACGTACACAGAAGCGAAGCTGGTATGCCTGCGGGCATTGCTGTCGAATGGCGAGATGCGCACGAGGCGGTGAACGCCGCTTTCGGCTTTCAGAAAGCCGTAGGCAAACGGACCGTCGAACTGAAGGGTAGCGCTTTTGATGCCGGCGCTGTCTCCATCCTGCCAGTCGAGTTCAGTAACAGACCATCCCTGCTTTTCGCCATACATGCGGTACATGCGGGCGAGCATTTCGGCCCAGTCCTGACTCTCCGTTCCACCCGCGCCGCTGTTGATCTGCAGCACGCCGGGCAATTCATCTTCCGGTTGATTAAGGGTGCTTTTGAACTCAGCTTCTTCGAGTTGCTGGATGCTTGCGTCATAAGCAAGTTTGGTTTCTTCTTCAGAAGCCTCTCCTGCTTTCCAGAAATCGAAGAGAACGGCGAAGTCTTCTACCGAAGTTTCGGTATTCTCGAACAACTTCACCCAGTATTCGTTCAGCTTGGTGTTTTTAAGGATCTCTGTGGCACGCTTGTTATCGTCCCAGAATCCGGGGGAAAGCGACAATTGTTTGTCCTGGTTTATCTTATCACGTCTGTTATCGACGTCAAAGAAACCTCCTCAGGACAACAACACGGTCCCTCATAGCCTTGATTTGTTCTTGTGTCATAGGGGCGCAAGGTACAAAAAAACGGATGTATTGATCACTTTTTCCGATCTTCAGTCTTCACAATCAACCACATCATGAAAATCTACGTTTTACTGCTGGCAGCTGCCGGTTTTACGGTTAGTTGCAACAATGCCGATCCTAAAAAAGAAGGTGAATCCGGTACTCCGGCAACCACCGTTACTACTCCAGATATTAAGGAAGAAGTAGTAACCTATACAGATAAAGGTGATACCCTTACCGGGTTCATTGCATGGGATGCGGCGGTGAATAAAAAACGCCCTGCCGTCTTAATTGTTCACGAGTGGTGGGGCCTTACCGACTACTCAAAATTCCGTGCACGCGAACTGGCCAAACTGGGTTACGTTGCGATGGCACTCGATATGTACGGCAAAGGAAAAATAGCAGAAGATCCTAAGACGGCATTGGAGTATGCCATGCCCTGGTATCAGGATCCTGTGGCAGCACAGCGTCGCATAGAAGCCGCTGCCAGCCTGATTAAGCAGAATGCCAACACAGACAGCAGCCAGCTGGTGGCCATCGGATATTGCTTCGGCGGATCGATGGTTTTGAATGCAGCAAAACTCGGCTCGAACTTCAAAGGAGTAGTTGGTTTTCATGCCGGACTCGAAGGCAGTGTAGTACCGCAAAAAGGACTTACCAAAGCAAATATACTGGTGTGCAATGGAGAAGCAGATACCTATGTTCCGGCAAAGGATATTGAGGTATTCAAAAAGCAACTCGATTCGGTTGGAGCGCCGTATACTTTTAAAAATTATCCGGGCGCATTGCATGCATTCAGCAATCCTGCGGCAACGGAATTGGGGAAGAAATTCAATATGCAGATTGCGTATAACGGAGCAGCGGATACTGCTTCGTGGAAGGATATGCAGGACTTTTTCAAGACGGTTCTGAAGTAAAAAAGGACAATATTTGAATAGAGTTTGGCCCCTGCTGTTGCGGGGGCTTTTGCATTAAGAAAGTTGAAGAGTTGAGATGATCAGGAAGCTGCTTGTGTTTCCTCCGGAATAGTTATGGCATTGCGCAAAGTTTTGTAACGGAACAGAACGATACTCGCAAAGCCCATCACGGCACAACTCATTACCAGCAGGGTTTTGTAAGGTCTGTAACTCCAGCCATCGAGCCAGGTTAACGAATACAAAAGAATTATACCCATCAGTACCATCCATTTGTATTTTACCTGCATTTTTATATTCCAGAGAAGATTAAGAATGAACACAGCAATGGCAAAGAGCCAATAGAATCCGAAATAGATATAAAGCCCCCAGCCTATATCTCCTTTTCCACCGGCTGTTAATTCTGTGAAGTGATTATACAGCAATGAATGAGTTCCAATTGCAAGCAGCCATTGCAGCAGGCTTACGAATAATGCTCTGAATAAGTTTAACAGGAAGGTTGTCATTTCCGGCAGGACTGTTTAGCTCCCAAGCTAAAAAAAATGCCTGACGCTTCATGGAATTTAAAGAAGTTTTAACGGCGGCGGAAAGCCATTCAGGAGGCCGTAGCGATCCTGCCGAACTCATAACGCGGTAAAATAACCGAAAAGGTACTCCCCTGTCCCGGATTTGAATTTACTCTGATGCTTCCTCCGTTCTTCTCCAGAAATTCTTTGCAGAGTTTCAGTCCTAATCCTGTTCCGGTTTCGGAGTGCGTGCCTCTTGTGCTGAAATAGATTTCGCCGAAAAGCTGACTGATGGTATCGGGCGTCATGCCGATGCCGGTATCCTGTACGGAGATCTCCACCCCATCGGAATGCTCGGTAGCGCCAATCCATACCGTGCCGTGAGCAGGCGTGAACTTGATGGCATTGGATAAGAGATTGCGCAGCACCAGTCGCAGCATTTCGCGGTCGGCATAGCAGTAAACGGGTTGATCGAGCGTGGCTTCGAGCCAGATCTTTTTATTATCGGCCTGAAGGCCCAGCAGGGACATAGTTTCTGTGATCATCGTTTGAAGATCGAGTACTTCGGGTTGAACCGATTCGTGTTTCATTTGCGAACGGCTCCATACGAGCAGGTTTTCCATAAGACTGGTTACGTAGTTCATTTCATTTGAAATACCGGGCAGCAGTTCTTTCAGCTCCCGTGCAGACATTTTCGATCGCTGCATGTTGAGAAAAAGGTTGCGGAGTGCATACATCGGCGTTTTGAGATCGTGGGCAATTACAGAGAACAGTTTGTTCTTCACCTGATTGAGCTCTGTAAGTTCCTGCGTCTGCAATTCGAGCAGGGCGGCTTTTTCAGCGATCTCTTTTTTCTTTTTAGCGATGTCGGTATTGCGTTGATGCAGCTCGCGGCTTTTTACAACAAGCGTGTATTGATAGCGCATATGTTCCTGTTTGATGAGGAAGAGCGCATAAAAGATAAATCCCAATGCCAGCATATGATTAACGGCGAATATCCAGTAGCTGATATCGGCGAGCCTGAACTCGTACTCACGGGGCACAACAACCGCAATCACAAAACAGCTGCTGCTCCAGCAGAAGCTTACGATCATGCTGGTCATGTGATGGAGAAAGAAAACGGCCATCACAATGTACAGCAGAAAGAAGAGGCTGATGCCCACATCTGCCCTACCGAGATACACAATGCAGGTAACCATCGGATACAATCCGAAATAAGCCAGTCGCGCATTGCGGTAGCGGTACTTTCTATTGAGTAAAAGAACAAGTGTGCAAATGAGCATCGGACTGATAGCCACGTACCATGTGAGCGGAGGGAGATGCTCTGTACTTGCGAGTCCCGCAAAAATGAGCAGCAGTCCGCATAACATGCTGATGCAGTTGAGCTGGTTGAATATGATGAGCTTGCGCCTTTCGTATTCTTCCATGCCTGAATACACGCCCATGGTACAGAGAACCGTCCAATGCTTTAGCAGGGCCTGGCCGCAGGTTTGCATATAAAGCTGTTTACAGGATAAGGAACGCCAACAGTAACGCAGAAGTCACTGATTTTATTTCGGTTAAAAAGAGTGGGGAAAAACCGCTGAACAATTATTATATGTAAATTGCTGTAACAGATTTAATTCCCCTTTAATACGCTTGACCGTTCTGGCAGGATTCTTGAAAAACTGAGGTAGTCCTCTTCCGTTTATACCGATTATTCATCATTTAAATACGCATGTTATGAGTACACAAAAAGTAATGCTCGGCACGCTTACAGGAGTATTGGCAGGAGTAGCTATCGGATTGCTGGTGGCGCCGGCATCGGGCAGCGAAACGAGGCAGAAACTGGCAGATTCAGCAGCGTCGCTGAGAAAGAGATGGAACCGTATGATGGGCCATACTGCAGACGAACTGGATGAATTGAAAGAAGTATTCGAGCAGGAGATCAGCGGGCTGAAAGACGATGTGAGAGAGCGGGTGCTTCAACTGATCAATGCCACCAAAGCCAGTGGAAACAGCATTAAGGAGCAGGCCAGCACGCTGTAAACCTGCTTATAGTCCCAATTTTACCAGGCTATCGAACTGTTACTACAGTCGGTAGCTTTTTTTATTATTACAAATTCATTAACATTGTATCCAATAACTATTAAAACGTCGAACTATGAAAAAACTCAACACCCGCCTATTTGCATTCCTTCTTCTTACACTCACTATTTCTTCACCAGTACTGGCTACTGTAATGGTTGAACCCGTTCCTGTTTCAGTACCTGCTTCAAAAGAGCCTACTCCTGAAGAAGTAAAGGCAGCACTCGAAAGCTTCAAGGCCCTGCCCCGCAAAGAGCGAAAAGAAAGAATGAGAGATGCAAAGAAGCTGATGAAAGAGTACCGTGCAGACAAACGTGCAGGTAAATCAACAGATGAGACCAATCAGGTATTGCTGGCGATCCTCGCTATTCTGTTGCCACCACTGGCTGTATATCTGAAAGAAGGTCAGATCAATGGTAAGTTCTGGCTCAGCCTGGTTCTTACGCTCCTGTTCTGGATCCCAGGTGTTGTGTATGCCCTGCTGGTAGTGTTCGACGCTATCTAAGCTGGTACGCCCATACCGTAGAAAGATGGAATTGAACACATCTTTCACCAGAAAATTCACTTGCATGAAAAAGTTATCATTCCTGCTCTCCGGAATGGCAGCTGTACTGGTAATGGCCGCCTGCAGTTACAGCAGAAACGGCTCATCGGGCAGCAATCATTCGCTAGAAGGCACCAACTGGAAACTCACTGCATTGAGCAGCTTACCCAAAGGATTGCCCAAGACGCCGCGGGAGATTACGCTCCGCCTCGATACCGGACGGGTATTCGGAAGCGGCGGATGTAACAGGTACTTCGGGTCTTACAGTCTTAATGGAACCGGGCTCAGGTTCAATGGAGTGGCGAGTACCAAGATGTTCTGCCAAGGTGCAATGGAGGCGGAAGACGGACTGATGCAGTCCCTGAATAATACGGATGGGTATTATGTTCGCGGGCGATGGCTGATGTTATTAAAAGGCATCGATACGCTTGCGAAGTTTGAAGCGACAAAAACGATGGAGAAATAAGTACAATTTGAAGGAGCGCCGGATGGCGCTCCTTTTTTTATATGGAAAAAGAAACACTCATTCAACTTGCCTATACCTTTTTTCCGAAAGGTTTGAGTTATGATGATAAACTGATTTTCGAAAGCTCAAAAGAATTCAGGCATTTGGTCGAAGTAACTTCTCAGTCAGAAGAATTGAGCAGGAAATGGCATTCGCTACTCAACGTATTTCAGCGATTAGGATATTCAATAGAAGAAATTGGATATGAGGAAAGACCACCAAGAAGCTTCAGGATAGCAATAAGAAAAAAAGGGACTTTATTCCCTTTTATAGTAGTTACAATGAGTAAATTGATACCGTTTTTTTCGCTTTATTCTATAGCTGAGAAATATGACTTTTCAGAATCAGACTCTCCGGTGCTATTTCAGAATTTTTCTATTAAAGAGCGTGAGATCAGCAACGAAATTGAGGGCTTGATCAGATCCGAATTCACAGAGTTTGATATTTTCCCAGCGGACTTAATCAATGTTGAAGTAGAAGATATTGAGTATGGTGAACTTGGTATTGTAAAAAGTAAAACCGATGGTTATTTCTTTACACCAATGACTCTATACAATGTTTACTTTGCAAACTTTTTGTTTTATTAATTCAGATTCGAAACATTAGGTAAGTTCTTTCCACTCGTTGTTGTATCCAACCTTCAAAACTTCAACGAATTCAGGTTTGATGCTTCGCCCATTTGTAGCGAGATTGAATCCAGTCTGTTGTATCATGCTTTCAAGACTTCAACTAACTTAGGTTCGATACACCAAGTTAAAGTTGTTGGTCCTGGAAGTCTTCGTTGTATCATGCTTTCAAGACTTCAACTAACTTAGGTTCGATACACCTTGGTCCTGGAAGTCTTCAAGCCCGGTAAGTTGTATCATGCTTTCAAGACTTCAACTAACTTAGGTTCGATACACCAGTAATCGCTAAAACTCGTTACTGATGTACCTTTCCTTCCTTTTCTACGATCAAAAAAACTCGGTTTTTCTACCACTTACGTCTCCTGTAAAATCATTTTCCCAATCCTGTACAAGCAATACCTGCTGAACAGATATACAGCACGGACGTTACATACTCTTACCACGGACCCGCCCCGCTCCTCACAGGGAGTACGAAGCAGGTAAGTAGCGACTAAAGCTTAAGTACGCTCAATGTTTTGCCGGAGTTGACGTGGACTTGATCTGGAAGCGATCTGCCGATGAGGTTTCTTCGATGTAATTGCAATTTGAAGTCGCAGTTTTGATGTTGCGGAGTATATGCAACTGCGTTTTGAGTGAAGTAAATGGTGAGTAAGATACCATGAAGAAGAAAATATGAGTGGACATTGAAGAAAAACGATGGTTGCGAAAATGAGTATCCTCAGAGCGCTGCTCTGTAGTGAGAAATCGAATCTTTGAATCAATAAAATCTGCCTTAGATTTTTAAGCGCAGTGCTGCGATGATCATTTTCTATTCCCGCTGTTCTTTCAGACGAGAATTGTGGAATGTATCGTTGCGTATTGGAACTATTAATTCTGATGAAGTTTGAAGTAATTGTTTGTCTCCAAAGTACTGCGAATTTTGTGCCGTTTGTTGTTTAACAGCATCGCGTTTCTGTTGTAATCTGCGTTGCTTTTTAGAAACAGTATTTGCCGGAGGCATTTCCACTTTGATAATATCGGTGGCCAGGTATCGCTTATCGTACAAAGGATATTTTCCCTGATAAGGATTTGCCTGCAACACCACTATCAGCGTGCCTTTGCCGGGAAGGTTTGCATCGAATTCTATTGGTTTGAAATCTGCAGACCAACGCACGAACTCGTGCATGTAAGACCGTTCAAGAGATTGGAGAATTTTTCCTGTTGTTATATCAATCCTCATAGCAATGAGCCTGTACTCCATATGCGTGACCTTTATGTGTCGAGGTTGGAGGATTTTGGTGATGCGGAGTATGTTATCATCCCCAAGTATGGGAGACTGCAAAAAATCTGAGATATGCGACTGTTGATTGAACCGGTAGCCTCTGAGCCCTTCCACTCCTGATTGAATGATGGCTTTGTTGAGGCGGTTAACATAGCTTCTGTCTGTCTTTCCCAACAGATATGGAGCAAATGCTTGTCTTATCAGTTTGCCGGTATGGCTGGCTTCTCCGAATCGCTTCGCGGCTTTGCATGTAGCATTTGTCTGTTTTACTTCAAGCGGCATACTGCGGAGGCAATCTACCCCATTACGTTTGTAGCCGATCAGATCACCGACCCTGCCAGTGAACTTAACCTTACCTGTAAGGATAGCCATATATTAAATATTTGTAATGAATTTACTGAATCGGCAGCATTCAAATTCAGGATGGAATGTTAATAATCAGGCCCTTTACAAACAAAAACCGGTCTCCCATTGTAATGAGTGACCGGCTATTTCCGGGGAACGGATCAAACTTTCTTTTTTGGGTAAGCTTTCTATTCTACACTTACGAAACTCAGCAGGAATTGGATTGCGATTTTTCAATGTGTACATTCGTACCCTAATTATTTGAGCATGATCGACTTTCGTTCAGATACTTTCACCCTTCCTACCTCCGGCATGCTGGAGGCAATGATGCGTGCTCCTGTTGGGGATGATGTTTTCGGAGAAGATCCCTCCGTAAACAAGCTGGAAGAGCGCATGGCCGCTCTCTTTGGAATGGAAGCCGCCCTCTACTGCCCTACCGGCACCATGAGCAACCAGATCGCCATCAAAGCGCACACCCAGCCCGGCGACGAAGTGATCTGCGACCAGAACGCCCATGTGTTTGTGTATGAAGGAGGCGGTATCGCCTTCAATTCAGGCGCTCAGGCCCGCACCCTGCCCGGTGATCTCGGCAGAATCAATGCCCAACAGGTTCTCGAAGCCATCAATCCGGATGATGTCCACCGGGCCCGTACCAGCCTGGTCTGCCTCGAAAATACCAGCAACCGCGGAGGCGGCAGCTGCTACGAACTGGAGGAGATCCGCAAAATCAGGGAGGTCTGCGATGCCCACGGGCTTATCCTTCACCTCGATGGCGCCCGGTTGTTCAATGCCATCGTGGCTCAAAAGCATCAGCCATCGCAATACGGCGAACTGTTCCACAGCATCTCCGTATGTCTCAATAAAGGACTTGGCTGCCCCATCGGCAGTGTTCTCCTCGGCACCAAATCATTCATCACCAAAGCAAGGCGTATCAGAAAGGTACTGGGAGGCGGTATGCGGCAGGCAGGGTATATGGCTGCAGCCGGACTCTATGCCCTCGACCACCATATCGACCGGCTGGCCGACGACCACCGCAATGCGGGCATTGTTGCCGAAGCCATGCTGCAAAACGGACTCGCCGAATCTGTGCTGCCCGTGAGCACCAATATCGTAATAGCCAAAGTGAGCAACCGGTACACACCGGCTCAATTCACAGAAGTACTGAAACAAAAAGGTATTTTGTGTTTGCCTGTTTCATCTACCCAGATAAGACTGGTATTTCATTTGGGCATCACCGAAGAAATGGTGAACATAACTGTAGATACTATGCGAAATTTATCGAAAGCAGGAAGTTCTTAAATGAAAGAACGGGCAGTTATTAGCTGCCCGAACCTTACCTCATTCACGTAGGTTGCAGGGTTTAGGGGAAATACGTAGGGTAAAAATTGTAACTACGTAAAGAGAAGGGTTTTTAATCTTACTGCAAATATTCGATACCGTTATTTAACCGACCTACGTGTTTACTCTTACACCTTGCTAGAAACTACTATTGACAACCTTATTATTTTTGATCATAATATTAACCAGATGCTACCGAAAATTAAACCTCAGCGTACCGAAGTGTGGAAGAAACTGAACGCTCACTATAAGAAAATCAAGGACACAGAACTGAAAGAACTGTTTGCAGATGATGCCGAAAGGTTCGATAAATTCTCTCTTCAGTTCGAAGACATTCTGGTTGATTTCTCCAAGAACAGAATCACTCAGAAAACCCTGCACCTGCTGGAAGAGCTGGCACAGCAGTCTGAGCTGAAACCCGCCATAGAAGCCATGTTCAACGGAGAAGCCATCAACGAAACCGAAGGCCGCGCTGTGCTTCATACCGCCCTCCGCAACTTCTCGGGCAAGCCCGTAAAAGCAGAAGGACACGATGTTATGCCCGAAGTGCAGCGTGTGCTCAAACAGATGCAAAACTTCTCTGCGCGCGTGCACAATGGTGAGTGGACCGGCTACACCGGCAAGAAAATAAAATACATCGTCAACATCGGTATCGGTGGCAGCGATCTCGGTCCATACATGGTTACCGAAGCGCTGAAACCTTATTGGGTGGATGGCATTCAACCATACTTTGTTTCCAATGTAGACGGCACTCATATTGCCGAAACACTGAAGAAAGTAAACCCCGAAGAAACACTCTTCCTCATTGCGAGTAAAACTTTCACCACACAGGAAACCATGACCAACGCGCTCACTGCCCGTGCCTGGTTTCTCGAATCTGCGAAAGAAGAAGCGCATGTGGCCAAACATTTCGTGGCGCTCTCCACCAATGAAAAAGAAGTAGTGAAATTCGGGATCGACAAAGAGAATATGTTCGTGTTCTGGGATTGGGTTGGAGGAAGATATTCGCTCTGGAGCGCCATCGGACTGAGCATTGCGCTCACTATCGGTTACGATAATTTCGAGCAGCTGCTTCGCGGCGCACACGCTACCGATCTGCATTTCCGCAATACGCCATTCGATAAGAATATCCCCGTGATACTCGCCCTCATCGGGCTCTGGTACACCGATTTCTTTGGTACCCAAACGGAGGCTATCCTCCCCTACGATCAGTACCTGCACCGCTTTGCAGCTTACTTTCAGCAGGGTAATATGGAAAGCAACGGCAAGAGCACCGACCGCAGAGGCAAAAAGGTGGATTATGCTACCGGTCCGGTTATCTGGGGCGAGCCTGGCACCAACGGCCAGCACGCATTCTATCAGCTGATCCATCAGGGAACGGTGATGATCCCCTGCGATTTCATTGCACCGGCTATCAGTCACAATCCTATCGGCGACCACCATGCGAAACTGCTTTCCAACTTCTTTGCACAAACTGAAGCGCTGATGAACGGAAAGAGCAAAGACATTGTTCGTTCCGAACTGATCGCTGCCGGTAAGAATGAAGAGGAGATCAAAGCGCTTCAGCCATTCAAGGTATTCAGCGGCAATCGTCCTACCAATTCCATACTCATCAAAAAGATCACTCCGTACACACTCGGACAGCTCATTGCTATCTACGAGCACAAGATCTTTGTACAGGGTGTTATCTGGAATATCTTCAGTTTCGATCAGTGGGGAGTTGAGTTGGGCAAGCAACTGGCCAATGCCATTCTGCCGGAGCTGAAAGATGCGAAACCTGTGTCCAGCCACGATTCCAGCACAAATGGACTGATCAATGCCTGGAAGAAAATGAAGTTGTAAACAACAAAGGGACCTTGCCCCTTTCATAAAATAAAAAGCCCCGGAAGATCCGGGGCTTTATTGTTGAATTAGTTAGTACAGCGTTGGGATTACCATTTGTCCACCTCTTCGCTGGCTTCAGCAGAAGCGCTTTGAATTGGGGCGGCAGCTGTGGCAGCAACTGCAACAACTTCTGTAGCTTCAGCAACAGACTCTTCACCTCCGTCAACATCACCTCCGTGCTCACCATCATTCTCATGGTTGTAAGCATCGAAATCGAAGTTAGGCATCAGATCGGTCTTCACGTAATCAACAGCTTCGGTCAGCGCTTTCAGGAACTTGTTGAAATCTTCTTTGTAGAGGAAGATCTTGTGCCTGTCGTAACCGTTCTCGTTGAATTTCTTACGGCTTTCCGTGATGGTAATGTAATAGTCATTGCCGCGGGTAGCTCTCACATCAAAGAAGTAGGTCCTTCTTTTTCCAGCCCTGATGCGCTTACTGTAAACGCTTTCCATTCGTTTGTCGTTGTTTTCGTACGCCACAGTCATTTTGATTTTTGCAGTTTAATAATTTGGCAGTTTTACAAAAAAGTAGGCACAAATATAATATTGTTTTCGAACCGGCAAAATTTCCGGCCTGAATTTACGTGGTTTTCTTTAACCGGGCGTCAGTAAGCTAATAAATCAGTTATCGTCAGGAGCGTCGGATCTTTCAGACAATTGCTGTTCGTACAGATAAGCATAATACCCGTTTTGGGCCAGGAGTTCGGAATGCGTTCCGCGCTCCACCATCTTGCCTTCTTCCATTACAATGATCTGGTCGAAATCAAATAGTGTAAATATGCGATGCGTAATAATAATAGCAGTCTTGTCTTTAAGATATCTGTTGAGGTTGCCGAGGATCTCTTTTTCTGTTCTGGCATCCACTGCGCTGAGGCAATCGTCGAACACCACCACATGCGGATCTTTGATCAATGCACGTGCAATGGATATCCGCTGTTTTTGTCCTCCGCTGAGTGTTACGCCCCGTTCGCCGATCATGGTATTGTACTGCTCATGAAATCCGGCGATCTCTTTCTCCACCGATGCATGGCGCGCTGCCAGCTGCACTTTGGCCATATCCGGCTCGCCATCGAGGCCGAAGCTGATATTGCTGCTGATGCTGTCGCTGAACAGAAACACATCCTGCGGCACATAGCTCACCTGCTTTCTCAATGTCTGCAGATCGATCCTGCGCACATCGGTTCCATCGATCTCCACATTTCCGCCTGTTGGGTCGTACATTCTCAGCAGCAATTGTGCAATGGTGGTTTTGCCGCTGCCCGTATGCCCGATGATGGCGATCTTCTCCCCTTTTCTGATGTGCAGATCGAAGTCTTTCAGTGCATGAATGCCTGTATTCGGATAAACGAAGTTTACATGGTTGAATGCAATCGCTCCTTCCATCGAAGGCTTGAGTGCCTGCTCAGGATTTGGAATGGCAGTATCGGTATAGAGAAATTCATTCAGTCTTTTCTGCGATGCCGCTGCGCGTTGTATCATGCTGGCGGTCCAGCCGATGGCGCTTACCGGGAAGGTGAGCATATTCACATACATCACAAATTCTGCAATGGTGCCGATGGTGATGCTGGGATCATTTCCTTTGATGGCATAGATGCCGCCGATCATGATGGTCATTAAGGTGCTGAGCCCTATCAGCAATGCCATCGTGGGAAAGTATACTGCTTCGAGTTTCGCAAGCCCGATGGCATTATCCTTATACTCTTCACTGTTCTTATTGAAGAAGGCAAACATCGCTTTCTCCTGCACGAATGATTTGATAACACGGATGCCGGAATAAGATTCCTGTGCATTGGTGGTAAGATCGGACAGCAGGCTCTGAATGCGTTCGCTCTTCTTATTGATGATGGTGTTAACCCAATAAATGATGATGGCCAGCAATGGCAGTGGCGCCAGCACATACAACGTGAGCATCTTGCTGGTTTTGTACATGAAGAACACACTGAAGCCGATGGTAATGGCCAGGTTAATGAAATACATCAATGCCGGACCGGTATACATTCTAACACGGCTCACATCTTCCGCAATGCGGTTCATGAGATCGCCGGTGCTATGTGTTTTATAGAAATTGCTGTCGAGTTTCAGATAGTGATTGAACACTTCATTCTTCTGATCGTATTCGATGTAGCGGCTCATCACAATGATGGTCTGCCGCATGAGAAACAGAAAGAATCCACTGAGTATAGCCAGTGTAAGCAACACAATACCCGTCCATACGATCTTCTGGCCGAAGCTGAGATCGCCATGATTGTAGGTATGTATCAGTTCCTGCACGGAAATATCGTACCTGCTCTGCTTCTCGGCCACATTGGCCGCGCGTGCAGGAAAGTGATCCGGAGCATTCTTCTGAACAAGCTCCAGCTGTACTTCATCTATCACAAAACCTGTAAGCTGTGGTGAGAGAATTTTGAAGTAATTGGATAGTATAACGAAGAGGATACCAAACAGAAACCGCCACCGATACTTCCAGAAATATTTATTGATCGCCTTTAGATGCTTCAACCGGGGAAATTTTAGGCAAAGGTAAAGGATAAGCAAGAATATATTATCCTGGCCTACAGCCCCTGAGCCTGTATTTAATATTTTATTATGTCATTTTCCACGCAGGCGCCCCTGCATGGCAGATTTTACAATAGAAAGAAGCCGATCTGCTATTGCAAATGGCGCTGCAGGCCTTGCCATTCATCCAGTAAATATTGCGGCTGATTACAGATTACAGCATCTTTGCTCTGCTCCCGAACACTTAAGTTCCAGCGCGAAGTTCCGGAAGCACAACAAAAAGATACCGCTATTGTTTGTACATCGTGCAGCGATTTACTGCACAGACATATCAAAGCCGGGATAACCAGCTCCGGATTTTTTTTGAAACAGAGTAAGGGTATATTCCACCTGGAGTGTATCATATCTAAATACCATTTCAATCGCCTGCCCTGAAACAAGTTGAAGGCATACCTAACGCGGACGACAAACTCGCAAAGGCTGTAGAGCAGTATTTCCATAAACATATGGAAGGATTGCACCGTTACGCATGGACCATACTGCGCAACAACGAAGCCGCCCGCGATGCCGTGCAGACAGTATTTCTGAAGCTCTGGGAAAAACGCTCCACTATCGATGAACAGCAATCCGTGCAGAGCTGGCTCTATACCTCCGTGTACAATTACTGCCTGAATGTGAAGCGCAATGAAGCTGTAAGAATCAAATACACAGCTGATCAGCAGTTTCAGTCGACCACTTTAGTTTACACCGATCCTTTACTGAGCAAAGAACAGCAGCAACAGATCAGGGATGCGCTCGAAAGCCTGCCGCCTCAATGTAAACTGATCTTCCACAAAAGCCGTTTCGAGAACATGAAGTATGCGGCTATTGCAGCAGAGCTGGACATTTCCATCAAAACAGTGGAAGCACAGATTGGAAAAGCATTGAAGATATTGCGCGAAAAATTATCGCAGGTATTGGTAATGATCATCCTTTACGCAACCCTATAAAATGAGCCAACAACCATATATCATCGATGATCAGCTGCTGGCTAAATACCTGTCGGGCGAAGCTTTGCCCGAAGAGGCCATTCAGGTGGAGCATTGGCTGGAAGCAGACCCCAACAACAAAGCGATATTCGATCAGATCAGTGCTGCGTGGAATCAATTCAGTGCGGGCGAGCCACATCAGCTTCCCGATAAAAAATTATTCTGGAACTCGGTAAAGCAGCAGCTGCATCCACAAAGAACACAATCTGCTTCCGAAAAAATATGGCTCGTTCGTATTGGCATTGCTGCAGGTTTTCTGCTGATCATCTCCCTGCTCATCCGATATTTCAATACGGCTCAAAACAATCCGTCTTCTGTAACAGCAGAACTGGTGCAGAGAAAAACTTCAGATAATATTATCAACGACACACTTTCAGACGGCAGCGTGGTTACATTGGCCACCCAATCCGGCATCAGCTACCCTGCTCAGTTTAAAGGTAACAGAACAATTACCCTTACCGGTATGGCTTCTTTTGATGTTCGGCACATTGCTGCTGATCCGTTTACAGTGATAGCCGGACCGGTAACCATCAAAGTACTGGGCACCAACTTCTTTGTGTATCAGGATTCATTGGAAATAAAAGTAAATGTGCACACAGGTAAAGTGCGCATGTATGGAGGCGGCGACAGTCTTACCTTACTGCCAAACCAACAAGGCATCTATGATATCGCAAAGAAAAAGATAGATCTTGTTGAGCCATACGTGAAGCCACTGAGCAAAGCCGTGAAGGAGATGAACTTTCAGAACACTTCGCTGATAGAAGTAACGAGGTCGCTCGAAGCGCACTTCGGTGTAGAATTTGTATATGAGAACAGAGAACTGGCACACTGCACTATCAGCGCCAGTTTCGACAAACAGTCACTCGATTATATTCTCGAAGTGATTGCTGCTACACTCAATATTCAATTTAGAAAAGACCATAAAACCGTGTATCTAAGTGGAAAGAGTTGCGAGTAGATTTCTATACTGTGCATCATTGATCGTTTACCTTCTGTTGGTTGCTGCACCAACCCATTCGCAGCATACGAATCCGGCTTTGAAGAAACCTGTGCAATTGTCCAAAACCCAATGGACACTGCAGGAACTGCTCACACAGATCACACAGCAGACAGCAGTAAAGTTCTCCGTGAATACAAAGAAATTCCCTCCGGAAAAAATACTGAAATTAAGCAAGCGCAAATACACTGTTTACACGTTGCTCGAAGAGACCAGACAAACTACCGGTGTTAACTATGCGGAGTTTGGATCGCATATTATCTTTGCCGACAAAGTCGGAACTATGGTACCCACTTCTGTAAGGCCTTCCATCGCTGGCCTAACACGGGGGCCATACAGTCATCGTACTCCTAAAAGCGCAACCGATGCAAAGAAGAATGCAGCTGCAAATCGTTTCGCGGAAAACGGAATAAGGGAGAAAGAAATGGCGGCATCATTACCGGCTATCACCTCATCATTTGAAGAAAAGAGCACCATAACAGACAGCATTGTTTCCATCAGTTCCGTCAACAACAAATTACTTACTCCCGATAAACCGGCGCCTGCGATTCTCAAAGATCTTTCATCAAAAAGAGATGAGGAAGAAAAGATAAATTCAAGGCCGGACCGGGCTTCCCGAAGGCTTGCCAGAAGTGCGTTCCGGGCCGAACGCCGTGCGGAATCCGGAAGCGGCTACACCGGCCTCTTTGCCGCTGCCGGCTTAACAATCGATGATGCGCTCTATGCACAAACAACCATACTGGCCGGACATACATGGCTGTACGCTATCGGCAGTGTGGCCAGCAATTTCAGAAATGGTGGACCACGGTATGGGCTTGGAAGTTCAGTGCCTGTAAATCACCGCTGGAGCATCCATGCACAGTTTCTCACGGGTGGTCTCGATTACAAAAAAGACTCGTTGCCTTCTGCTCCGAAAACCGTTACACAACGTTTAAATACAGTTCGTCTGCTGGCATCGTGGAAGATCAGTGGTAACCTGCAGTTGCAGTTCGGTCCGGTTTTACATATGCAGCACCTGAAGCACGATAAAAGCGGTAGTCTCGTACCATTCAATATGACAGAATCGGAGATGTACGATAAATTCGGCATCGCACCTCCACTTTACAATCTCACCAATAATTACGATGAGAATGCCAGCAGTTTCCGCATGAGCTGGATAGGCGTTCAGGCAGGTTTATTTTTTAACCTGAATTTCTTCGAACAACGGTAAGGGTTTTCCTTTTGATGCGTGTATCATATTGAAACCACTGATACATCCATGATCGCAATACTGAAAACCGCCGAAAGAGCGGACAGCCATACCTATGCCAACAATTATATCTATCAACGCCACGTGTTTGCCTACAAGGCCATACCGTCTTCCAGCCTTCACGGGAAAACCGTACTGGAAGTGGGCTGTGGCGAAGGGTACGGAATGGAGATGCTGCATCATCAGGCAGCGCAATGGCTGGCAATCGACAAGAAAAAACCTGCACGTGTAGAGTTCAACGATCACAAACAGTTTCAATATTGTCTTCTCCCCCATCTCACCGGCATTCCCTCCAATAATTTCGATACCGTTATTTGTTTTCAGGTGATAGAACATATCGAAGATGATCATGCGCTGTTGCGCGAAATGAAACGCGTGCTGAAACCGGGTGGTACATTGTATCTCACCACGCCCAACAAAATGATGTCTTTAACAAGAAATCCTTTTCACGTACGCGAATACGCACCCGTTTCCATGCAGGTACTGATTGCGAAACATTTCCACCGTGCAAGTGTCGAAGGAATCTATGGCAATGATATTGTGATGGATTATTACGAAGCCAATAAGAAGAATGTACAGCGAATACTGAAATTCGATGTACTCGATCTTCAGCACAATCTGCCAGCCGCATTGCTCAGAGGCGTTTACAGCCTGATGAATAACTACAACAGGCTTCAACTCGCCCGCAAATCGCCCGATATCACTGCGGGTATTCTGCACACTGATTTTCAGCTGAAACCGCTCGACTCCGGCTGCCTCGACTATTTCGTCACTGCCAGAAAACATCCCGAAGAAGCATAGTGTGACCAATGTCACCAAAACAAGTATTATTTTGTAAGAGTTTTACAAAATAAATACACCCTGATGTTGCAAGCGATCCAAGCCCCATGGCCCTGGTATGTAGCCGGCGCTCTAATCGGACTGATAGTACCGGCACTGCTGTTGCTGGGCAATAAACATTTCGGCATATCCGCCAATCTGCGGCATGTATGCGCAGCCTGCTTTCCTGCAGGCATAAAATTTTTTCAATACAACTGGAAAAAGGAGATCTGGAATTTTGTGTTCGTCGGTGGCATCATAATCGGCGCCATCATTGCCACGCAGTTGATGAGCAATCCTGATCCTGTAGCGATCCATCCCGATCTTGCAAAAGAACTGGCCACTTACAATATCAACGATCACAGTGGCATGCTTCCGAAAGAGTTGTTCTCGTTTGAAAGTCTGTTTACGTTGCGTGGACTGATCATGCTCATCGGCGGTGGCTTTCTCGTAGGCTTCGGAACAAGATGGGCTGGAGGTTGTACATCCGGCCATTCCATCATGGGACTGAGCAACCTGCAATTGCCCTCATTGATAGCCACTATCATGTTCATGGTGGGAGGTTTCATTATGGCCAATCTCATCCTCCCCTTCATTCTTCGTCTCTAAACTCCTGAGTAATGCAAACACAACAAGCAACACCCGATACAGATTTTGAAGTAAGATCAACGGATACCATCTGCGTGAATGAATCGCAGCAACAGCATCCCGGTTGGTACAACCTGAAATACCTGGCGGTTGGAGTAGTATTCGGAATCGTATTCGTAAAAGCAGAGATCATCAGCTGGTTCAGAATTCAGGAGATGTTCCGCCTGCAAAGTTTTCATATGTATGGCGTGATAGGTACCGCAGTAGTGGTGGGCATGATCTCCGTATGGCTGATCAAAAAGTTCAAAGTGAAAACCATTCATGGAGAGGAGATCAGTTTTCAGAAAAAGAAATTCAGCAAGGGACAGATCTATGGCGGACTGCTGTTCGGTTTGGGATGGACGCTCACAGGCGCTTGTCCGGGCCCATTGTTCGCGCAGATCGGAACAGGTGTGTATGTGGTGATTGTAGTGGTGTTGTCTGCAATTGCGGGCACCTGGGTGTATGGATATTTCAGAGAAAAACTTCCGCACTAATACATAAAAAAGCAAACATGGAAGATCAGCGGGTTTGACTGTTGTGATTTGCTGATCTTGCCATGTTGCCAGTCCGAATATAACTACATCGTTTATTTCATTATGATCTTACGAACAGCCTTATTGTTCCTTTCGATCACATAGATATTTCCTTCCTTGTCTATACAAAGCGATTTGATATCCCAAAATTTCGCTTCGTTCAGCGTACCATCTTTGTATCCGGATACTGGTGATAAGCCGCCGCTCCAGCCGGTGAGTGTGGACACCATTCCGTCTGCCAGCACTCTTATTCCATTGCCGTCAACAACATGCATGATGCCGCTGTTTCTGTCGATAACGGTTCCGTTCAATGTGCCGAACATGGCCGATCTGTATGGTCCGTTTACAGATCCGTAACTGGTACTTCCTGCAAATACTTCTTTGCGGCCATCAGGCAATATATGGAACACATCATTGTAGCTGTAATCGCCATTGTAAAAGATCTGTCCTGCATTATCAATCGCAATCAATCCGGTAGCGGATTCATAGGTGTTGCTTACTTTGGTGGCATTTCCCAATGCATCCAATCTGTAGATCGAACTGTACTGCGATCCTACATAGACAACGTTGTTCTTGTCTACCCCCATGCCTGTCGGAGTAAAGCCGAGTATTGCGAATGTTTTAACATTTCCGTCTGAAGTGATCTGTCTTACTCTCCTGTTTAAAACATCCAGCGCATACAGTATGCCGTTTTCACCCATTGCGAGCGTAGTAATAAAATTGAAGCGGGCATTGGGCCCCATATCATCTGCAAAACCGGAGGTAGTGCTTCCTGCGAATACAGAAACGGTTCCGTTTGGTGTTACTTTTTTGATGAGGTTACCATCGGATACGAACACATTGCCTGAAGCATCCACTGCAATTCCTTCAGGGTAGCTGAATTCATTCGCAGATGGATTACCCGCGATGGTGATCACACCTGCCCTTCTGAAAACCGGACCAGTTGCATCGAGCCCACCGGCTTTCACAGTGATGGCGCCAGTAGTGAATGCAGCAGGTGCTTTTACTTTCAGTTCAGATTCAGTGGCGCTCACTACAGTTGCAGCAACGCCATTGAAGAATACCTGATTATCCGCAGTCAGCGAGCCAAATCCCATGCCAGCGATAGTTACGTCGGTTCCTGTCAATCCATTGTCGGGCGTGAGTTTCACAACGCCGAGAGATTGTTCTTTGAAAAGCGGGCCGCCGGTTTGTTGTCCGTTCACCGTTACGAGTATATTGCCTGCACCTGCACCCGCTGGTACTTTCACCGTCATTTTCTTTTCTGCTGAAACAACGATGGTAGCGGGTTTGCCATTGAATGTGATATTGATCTCATCGGCAAATTCACTGAAATATTCACCGGTAAATTCTATATCTCTTCCTGCAGGAGCGCTCAGTGGAGTGACTGTTTTCAGCACTGGTTTAGGAACAACGGTGAATACATTGCCGGATGTTTTTTGTCCGTTGATGGTCACCGAGATTGAACCTGTGGCTACTTCCGCAGGCGCTTTCACAACCAGCTTACCATTGCTGGCGCTCAGCACTTCCGCGGGTTTGCCGTTGAAGGCTATCAGGTTGTTTGCAGCATCTGTGCTGAACCCTTCACCGAGAATGGTTACTTCAGTTCCTGCACCACCTTTCAATGGTTTGATGCCGGAGATATGCTGGAAGCTGAATCCGGGGCCGGTCACTTCTTTGCCATTCACAAATACTTTGATGCTTCCGCTGCCAGCAGCCTCAGGTACTGCTGCAATCAGCAAGGTATCTGAGAGATCGGTAATGATGGCTTCTTTGCCATTCACCATCACTTTTGCAGGTGCTCCTGTATTGCCGAAACCTTCTCCGCTGATGCGGATATTGGTTCCTGCAGGTCCGTTGAGCGGATATACATTTTTTACGGTCAACTGCTGATACGTGTAGGTACCTGCATCGATTTTCTTATCGGCTACTTTTACGGAGAGTGTTCCGGTGCTTCCGTTTGCAGGAGCCTGCACCATCAGCGTAGAATCGTTTCTGCTCACTACCGTGGCAATTGTTCCGTTGAAGCTTACTTCGTTATCGGATGCTTTGGCACCAAACCCTTGCCCACGGATGGTTACAATGGTTCCCGCATTTCCGCCGTTAGGCCAGAATGCTTTCACCGCAAATGCAGGTTTTGCATTTTCGTGATTGTCTTTTTTACAGGCGAAGGCCAGTATCAGCATCAACGCCAGCAGTCCAAAATATCTTTTCATTGTCTTGTATTGATTGTACTAGAATGAATACCTGATGCCCATCTGCATCTGTGCTCTCGAATTGAAGAAATCCACAGAATATGGTTTGCCCGGATTATCGAATGTGTACACCGGATAACCTTCAGGATTCTGCTTCGCAGGGAATGCAGGTGTTAAGCCTACACTCGCTGTTGAGTTGAATGTATTCGGTGAAAAATAGATCCTTCCCCAGCTGCTGTTGATGAGGTTGGTGAAGTTGATGATGTCGATGGTGAAACTGATGGCATGTCCGTTTGTGAGTTTGTACTCCTGTACAAAGTGAAGGTCTGCCTGCACATTCCATGGTGTACGGCCTGCATTGCGTTCTGTGAATTGCCCTCTGCGTGTGCGCAGGTATTTGTCGCCATCGATATAGGCATTGAATGCTGCAGCCTGCGCGGCTGCTGTGATTGAATGCCCATTCTGACCAGTATAATCCTGAAAGAATTTCACTGCTTCTTCACGTTGCGGAATAAAAAGCAAACTTGTTTGCTGTGGCAATCCCTGTACGCTGTTGTTGACAACACCATAGGTAAACGGACTTCCGGACTGAGCCGTAGCGAATACAGTGAGGGAGCTTGTCCAATGATCGTTCCAGGCTTTTCTGTAAGTGGCATTGGCAACAATACGATGGCGAAGATCGAAGTTAGACCATGCCAGTCCGGGATTGTTGGGGCTCAGCGCCTGATTCAGCTGCCAGTTGCTTTCCATTGAGTTGCGGATACCATTGGAGATATCTTTCGATCCACCATAGGTGTAGGCCAGCGAGGCATTCAATCCAAACGCATATGTGCGGCTCACAGTTGCAGTGAGACTGTAACGATAACCCTGCTTTGTATTGCTCAGCAGATAAGCGTTGGAGAAACGGGGATCAACTGTTCCACTGTAGATGGGTTGCTCTTTGTTTTTATCGTAAGGATAATATTTTGGATCGTCTTTGATATTGATCTGTTGAAACATCACATCCTTCAGCGTTTTGGTAAAGAGGGCTTCGAATCCGAATTTGTATCCGCTTTCAGTACTGTAATCGAGCGCTACGCTGCTGCGCCAAACCTGCGGCATTACAAATCCGTTATCGATTACATCCACCTGTGTTTTTCCTGAATTTCTGTTGTTGATCACAGCACCGTTCTGTTCAATGAATCCCGCTATGCCGTTGGGCCCAGCGAGTAATGGATCAGAACCGGGAACAAATACTTTCGTGTCTGCTTTCTGATCGAATGATCCGTAGTTGATGCCGTTGTTGTAGTAAGCATATGCCAGCCATGCGAATGGAATGCGGCCGGTGAACAATCCTGTTCCACCGCGGATGATGATGCTCTGATCTCCTTTCACATCATACCTGAATCCAAGTCGTGGCGACAACTGCACTTTGTTGAGGTAGTTGTTGTTGATTCTGTTGAGCGGTGTGTACGTGTAGGTTGTTCCGAATGCGTTATCGGTAATGGCGTTCTGCACCTGCTCGCTCATGGCTGGCTTTTGAGGAAGCCAGGTGTAGTCTGCACGAAGACCGGGGATCAGCTTCAGTTTGTCTGTCACCTGAATTTCGTCCTGCGCATACAGGCTATGCATGTTCACATTGAACACCGCTTCGGGATTGGCAAGAATATAATCGCGGTTATTGTTGTTGAAATTGTAGCTGCCGCGAACGCGGTATGGTTTGTTGGCGAGATAGTCTTCCACGCTGAGATAGTCTACACGGCCATTCCAGCTGTTTACAAATCCGTAGTTGATGCGATACAACTCGTTGTGCGTTCCGATGAGGATAGTATGTTTTCCTTTTCTCAGCGTTACGTTATCGGTGATCTCGATAGTGCGTTGTTTCATATTGAAGATGCTCGCTTCGCGGTCGGTACCAAAATAAATGGTAGTGCCCGGAGTGCGGCCTGCCACCTGCACCTGCGGCAATGCAGGGTCTGCGGTGGGTGAGCGTTTATCATGCACGGCGCTGTATCCTGCGATGAAGCTGTTGCTCCATCCTCCATTGAAACGGCTCTTCAGTTCGAGCACAGTTGAATGCTGGTTATTGCTTTGTTCGTAAGCCATGCTGCTGAACCGGAAATCCTGCTGATCACGATCCATGTTCATCGCTTTGGAGAAAATGGTGTTGTTGCGAAGACTCAGCTGATGTCTGGCATTGATATTCCAGTCGATGCGGTTGAAGAATTTCTGTGAACGCGACCAGGCATTGTAATCACCTGCAGTACCGGGATCGAAACGATTGCCATAACGCTTCACGGTTTCCGTTCGGATCTTGTCTGCATCTTCGGCACTGAGAATACCCGCAGTTTCAGGGCTTCCGGCCAGCAGTTGCACCGGATCGCGGCGACTGGTGATCTCTTCGTTGGTGAAGAAAAAGAGTTTGTTTTTGATGATGGGGAAACCTACTCTGAAACCTGCCTGATAATCGTGGAAGTCGGATTTCATTTTACCGGTTGATCCGGTTTTATCTTTTCCGGTGATGGTGGCATTTCTGCCAAATCCATACACGGAGCCGGTTACTTTGTTGGTACCGCTGCGTGTTACAGCGTTGATGCTGCCTCCGGTGAAGTTGCCGATCTTAACATCGTAGGGTGCAAGATATACCTGCATGTCTTCGATGGCATCGAGCGAAATGGCATTGGAGCGCGTGCTCGATCCGGGCATGCCTGAGCTGCCGGTGATGCCTCCGCTCGAAGGACTGAACCCGATCGCATCGTTATTGATAGCTCCGTCGATGGTAATATTGTTGTAACGGAAATTGGTTCCTGCAAATGAATTGTCCTTAGAGCCTTGCGGAACAAGTTTGGTGATGTCCTGAATGCTGCGGCTGATGGTGGGCATCGAATTCAGCTGCGTTCTTCCGATATTGAGTCCTGCACCTGTAGAATTGGCTCTGGCAGCTCCTTTGCGGGCTTTCACTTCAACAGAAGCCAGTTCTTTTTCCGAAGCAGTGATTGTTACATTCAATTGCAATGGCTCACCGAGACGAACGGTTATGGAACTGATCGCCTGCGGTGCTCTTCCAGCCATTGTAATTTTCAGGGTGTAAGGTCCACCGATACGGAGACCGGGGAGATAATATCTTCCATCGGCGCCTGTGGCAATGCCATAGCTGGTTCCGGATGGTTCGTGAATGGCAGTGACAGATGCACCAGCCAATGGTTCTTTTTTATCGTCTGTTATCTTTCCGGTGATAGCGCCGTTGGTTTCCTGGCTCCAGCCATGTGTGCCAATCAGTACCATACAAAGCAGAAAGCAAATACGCAGGATCTGTTTCATGGGGAATATTTTTACTGGTTTTCTTTCAGCACCTGGTCGATGATATGCATCACGCCATTGCCTGCCAGCAGATTGCCTTTTAGAATGTTTGAGTATGTGGCATTGCTCAGTCCTTTTACTTTAATGCCTGTATAGTTGATGCCTGTTTTGGTCAGCGATACCTGAATGGGATTGCCATTGAGCATCGCCTGATCAGACACTTCAGCAGCGCCGGTAGTGAGTATGTAATCGTAAACGAATCGGCGGCCTTCGAATAGCTGGTAGCGAAGGAGATTCTTTATCACCGTTGCATCTGCATTCAATACAGATTCGATAGTGGGATATCCCGCTTCGCGGAAAGCCTTGTTCGATGGTGCGAATACAGTGTAAGCTTTGTTGGTCTCCAGCAACGATTTCATATCGGCATGTTGCAACGCCACATTAAACCAGGTGAGTGTAGTATCAGCTGCTGCCAGATCTGAGAGACGCTTGTGCACCATCGGCTGCAGCAGCTGGTCGATGGCCTGTATGGTGCCATTGCTGGCTTTCAGGTTTCTGCTGATCACGCGCGATCCGTTGATGGTAAGAACAGTATCCTGATTCTTTACCCATCGCGTTATGTACATGCTTGCACCTGTGATGGAGCTGATCTCCTGATTGAATGCAAAAGGCAGTTTAGTAAAGTCCCAGATACCATCGATAATATGATAAGGAACGATGTTGTTGAGTATGGCTGCATCTTCGGTGAGCACTGAATTCTCAGTACTATATCCATTTCGGATGAAAGCGTTGTTATCGGGGACCAGCACAGTGAAAGGCCCTTCCTCTCCCAGCTTCTTTTTGTAAGCTGTACGGCCAAGCGCCGTGTTGAAGTAAGAGAAATTGAATTTATTGTCGTCGATGATAAAAGTGAGACGGTTGGAGAGATCACTCTCCTTCTCCGGCAATGTTTTATCGTTCTTGCTGCAGGCTGCGAGTGCAAGCGCCGCCATGCAGGTGTATAGCAATTGTTTCATTGTTCAGTGTTTTTAGCCTAAGGCATAAAGAGGTTGTCTACCACGTGGATCACGCCATTCAGCGTTCGGATATTCTTATCTGCGATCGGCACCGGTTGCCTGTTCGATTTCAGCAGTTTTATCAGCGGCTCTTTATCCGGACTACTGAATGCAAGCGGAATAAATAAAGGAGGCAGATAACCCGGACTGGAAGTAGTGAGTGGCATACCCGTTAATGAAGCTCCGTTATCGATGAGATCGTTGGTGAAGAAAACCGGACCAGAAAGGTCTTTTCCTCCCAATATCTGATACAGACCAGTACCATGAGGGAACAACAATGTATCCATGGAAGTAACAGGGACATGAAAGTATCCATCTTCCCCAGTTTCAGGCCAGGGGATCGGCCATGTGGCCAGAGAATAATTTCTGATATCGTCTACAGACTGAAAGCCTGCTTTTTTGAATGCTTCGTTTGAAGGCGCAAAAAGTGTATGCTGTGCTACCGAAGGGCCACCGGTGAGCGCCATCACTACCTGAATATCGCGCCATTCGGATGTATACAAACTATCGTTGATGCGGATTGCTTCACTGTAAAATTCCAGTCTGGGATCTTCAGCGATATATTGAATAAGTGTCTTTGTGGGACGCGGCACCATTCTGCTAACCGGATATATCGCGCCGTTGGTGGCCAGCTGAGCTTCGCTCCATTTGGATTGTGTTTGTCCGTTTACACAAACACTGTCATTGTGCGAACCCACAAAAAGAAAATCGGTATACAACTGTGAAGAAGAGAAATTGGGCACATCATCGCGTTTCGAAAGCGTGGCCAGTGTTTTACTTCCGGGGCTTGTGAATGCGCCGGGAAGTGTTTGTCCGGCAACGATGCAATAGGTAAGCATGCTGTCCAGATGCTTCGGATCTGCAGCATTGATCTTGTCTAAAGTCCAGCCGGCTTCTTCCATGGCTTTGTTCACCGGAAGAAAGAAGGTTAAAAATGCCGAGCCGCTCTTTTCGATAATGGTGTTCAGCGACGACCTTTTGAGGGCTGCCTGAAAGAGCGAAAAGTTGTTGCCTTCCTCAATCAGTTGCTGCCATTTTTTGGTGGCGCCGGTAAATGGCACCGGCTCTCCTACCGGCTCAGGCATTACATCTTTTTTACGGCAACCAACGAAGGCCACCGCCAGCACCAGCAGCGCTGTAAAGAATTTGTTATGTGGTATTGTATAGATCATGTGTAAGTTTTTTTATTTGCGGAACCTGGCTGGATCGAAAATCAGTTGATCGATCGTATGCACCACGCCATTGCTGTTGAGTTTATTGGAGTAGTTCAATCCTCCTGCGTAATACACAGTAGCGTTGCCGTGGGGGTTTACGTCCCAGATTCCGTTTATGGCCTTTTTGTAGATCCAGAGTGTGGCGATTTCCGTGAAATTGTAGGTAGAAAACGTATAGCCCGGATTCATTGCATAATCTGGCTGTATCATAATGCCATTGCTGATAGGCTGAGTGCCGTTCTCCGTAAGCGTAGCGGCATCACTGGCAAACACTCTGGCAGACTTCATTTGCAGCAGATATACATCGAACACCAGCGGATTGAATGTAGCAGGATTGATCTTCGCAATGCTGTCGGCTGTTAATCCATAAGCTAAGAATGCATCATTCACCGGAGCGTACACGGTCAGCAGCGGTTTGCTTTTCAGATCATCCCAATGATTGAATTTTTTCATGATGGCTGCAAAAAGCGACAGCTCCGATCTGGATGCGATGTAATCCTGCACCGTTCCGGTTGAAATATTCAATGGACGAAAAAGTATATGCAGCACGCCATTCGATAAAGGGATATTTCTTTTGGCTTCGGGCATTACAGGTACTCCGTTCACATAGGTATCTTTATTGTTGGCTCCCTGCGATTGTTGCTTTGAAATGCTTACATACAGCTCTTTTCCGTTCTGCGTTTTATACACATTGTCCAACTGCACCGGAAAGTTTGAAACATAATACCTGTCTGCAATCAGGTGATACTGGAGTATGAACTTCAGACTATCGGTATTCATTGCAGCGATTGATTCTTCCGTGATACCGATCTGATTGAAAGCTTTGTTATCCGGAGCAAACATGGTGAAAGCGCCCGGCTGTTTCAGGTCGTTCATCATTCCGGTTTTAATCAGGGCAGCTTTCAGAATGCTCAGGTCATAATTGTTTTCGATAAACTCTCCCATATTCCGCGGCAGCGTTGTTCTGTCTGCCGGCGCAGTGAGATCTTCTTTTTTGCAACCTGCTGCCATCATCAGCATCAGCAGTGCGCAAATTGATATGCTGGATATTTTTTTCATGATTGATTTGTTAGTAGGTAGGCGGTTCAAATTTGCGCTGAATGGTAGTGAGATAGAATTTCTTGTTGATGTATTCAACTGTATTGATGGTTGAGAAAGATTTAGGATTGTCCTTTCCGGAATGGATGCTCACCACCATGCCGGTACGCAGATCTCCTTTGATCTTGTAAGGCCAGAACTGGCTTCCGGCATCATCTCCATAATCGCCCAATGCCACTCCTGTAAATACGCCTACCGGTGTTTCGAAGGGAGGAATGATATCTGGTGTATAACCCGGCGCACAGAATGCGAAATATTGTCCCATATTGCCGGTGAATATTTTTGAAGCGCTGGTATCGGCAAATAATGGAAAACTGTAATAAGGCGCCGCCTCCGGTTTATGCGATCTGATAATG
Organism: Pseudoflavitalea sp. G-6-1-2; assembly: GCF_012927185.1. Taxonomy (GTDB): domain Bacteria; phylum Bacteroidota; class Bacteroidia; order Chitinophagales; family Chitinophagaceae; genus Pseudobacter. The sequence continues at coordinate 1,165,834 of NZ_JABBGB010000003.1, read as the reverse complement.
GCTCCCATCGGTACATTGGTGAAACCGGCTACAGGTTTAGGGCTGTTGCTCTTACTGCTGGTAAGGCTGAAATACACGCCCATTCTGTCTCCCATCAGTTTATTGGGAACATCGTTCGGATCTTTCTCTGTTTTTGCCACATCAAAAAATCCTTCGGAGCTGAGGTTATAGAAATTAACATACACCATCGAATCGCTGAGCGGCTGCTTTACAAAATTTTCGTTGCGCACATACAGGATGGTTTTGGGCGACTGATAATTTTTCTGCAACACCTGCATGGTATATACTTCTCTTACGCCCATTTCGATAGTGGTATCGATGATGGATACGCCGCGGAGTTTTTTCTCCAGACTGAAAAACGGTGTTTGGTTGTAAGGTCTTGTCTGAAATATGATGCGGTGTTTTCCCGATGGAACCTGCGCCCAGCTGCTGAGATCGTATCCGTTGAGGATGGGAGCAGCCAGCACTTTGAGTGTGCCGGGATATTCTTTCTGCCACAGTGTAGTGTTCACTGCATCGGGGTAAGGTCTGGCCCAGGCATCGCGTTTATCGAGGAAGTCGCCGGTAATGGCGGCGCTTTCAGGAATACCGTCTTTATCGAGCACGGGGTCTATCAGCATCACCAGAAATGGCTGGGGTGCGTCTTTATTATCTACAGTGGTGTTGAAATCAAGGCTGTTGAACACCCGGATATATGCGGGACTTTCCACTGCTGCGAAATCTGTTTTGCGGCATCCTGCCAACAGCAGCAGCATCAGGAAGGCGGTACAGAAACTAAGTTTATATTTCATTGCTGACTGTTTATTGATTGTGTTTAACAATGATCATGCGGGCTGCTGCCACTGTCTCCCCTACTATCGCTACCGTATAAACGCCCGGCTCTTTATTAGGGAGGCTGGCTGTTTTGTACAGATCAGGTCTTGCGATAAAACGGCGGTTTTCGAGTGGTGCCACATGCGTCATAAAGTTTCCGGGAAGGATGCCCGGAGCAGAAGCGTAGGCCAGTACCCTTGCCGGATGATTCAGCATAAACTGCACGTAAGCATCGGACACCACTGGTTTTCCCAGCAGAATATGATCCGTGGCAGAAGCGGCTTTCGAACCCGCACCAACAATAAATTGCTGACCATTGTCTGCTCTGAAACTCACTTCGTTCAACTGAGGGCAGAAATTCATCAACCTCATCCAGGTAGGGAATCCATCTTTGTACATGCTGTAGCTTCCGTCCTCTCCTGCTTTACCATTGAAGAATTTTCCGCTGAGGTTATTGGCAACAAAACTGATAGCAGGTTTGCCGTCGGCAGCTGTAAACAGCCAGGCAGTGATATTGTCGCCGGGTTCCAGTTTCAATTCTTTTTCTGCCAGCAACTTTCCATTGTTGTCGTATGCTTTCACCGACTGTACTCCGGTGATGAAAGATTGATAAGCAGTTGCCTCAGCAAAACCGATAGGCTTACCAAGATTGCCATTACCTGTTTTCCATTGCACCGTAGTGCCCGGTATTGCAGCAACAGCCTGCATTCTGGCATATGTCATATTCACAGGATCAGCTATATCAGCAATAATGCGGAATGTATTTCCTTCGGCGTTGTACGTTTCACCGTTGGGGTTTCCGGTGGGGATCGAGCAATCGGTATTCATGCTCACTACGATAGTGTACACACCTCCAGGTTGGTAAGATCTGATGGGTGCGTAAGTGAGCCAGGTATCCATTTTACCACCGATACCGGGTTCTCCGTACAGGTCCATCAGTGTACCTGTCTGCGGATTCATCACATAAGAACTGCTTGAGGGCACTTCTTTTCCATCACTGTCTAATACTTTAAACTGATAAGTACCATAAGGCACATCGATGTACTCAGAATATTTTCCGGGCTCTACTGCTGCCATTCCGGCGAGCGGTGTTCCATCAGCGAAAGCCAGTGTCATCGCTCCTTTTCGGAACATACCCGGAAGTGAATTCCGGTCAGCATCTGAAGAGAGGTTCACCAGCCTGATTCTGAAACTGGCCGGATTGGAAGAGGGAGAAATTGATCTCGGCACAGCAATAAGTGAATCGAGATAGCTCTCTCTGTTCGGACGATATCTTACGTAGTAATAATCTGTAGCGTTATTGGGATCGTTCTTCGCAACGAATGATCTCGATGGTGGCAGCGCCTGCCTGTTGCCCAATGAGCTGAACTGAATGTTATTTATCTGTCCATCAGCTCCTACAAACATTTGCGGAACAGTAAAGGCAGTGCCAACTCCAATTCTTCCGTTCTCCGGAAAGTAAATGGTGCCGCGGGTTTCCTTCTCACCGTAACTTCCGTCGATAGCAGGTGCAATAAAAGCCGTAAGCTTTGTATTGTTGATCCTCAGCTGATCTGAACCGGTGATGTTCACTATCCGCGTGATGGAACCTGCGATAGGTTCTTTGCTGAGACGGTTATCGTATTCAAAATCCAGTTTCTTTTTGCAACCGGTCAGCAGTATCACTGCCAACCCAAGTCTGCAAAAATATATGAGTGATTTTTTCATCAGTGTTTCTTTTTAGAGCGTGTAGGTAAGTCCGATCATCAATTCTGTACCGCGATAGAAACTGCGGCGCACATATTTCTTACCATAGAATTTGCCTCCTGTTCCGGGGTTGGCATATACTTCTTCAACCGGCTTGTCGAGAATATTTTTCGCGTAGCCTTTCAGCTGCCAGCGTTTCAGCAGTTGCTGCGTAAATACGATGTCGAGCACGGGGTTTGGTCTGGAATACAGATCCGGCGTACCATCCAGATTAACCTGTATCAGTCGCTCTCCTACCATATTGAATGTGGCAGTGAGATCCGTTCCGCGTTTCTTGTTGTTATAGTTGAGGAAGATATTGATGCTGTAAGGCGCCTGCTCGAACAATGGACTGTTCGATGGAGCTTTTCTGTCGATAGCGCGCGATGATTCCAGTCGCTCAGGAGATTTTTTGATATCGCTCTGTGCCAGCAACAGATTGGTGCCGAGTGAGAAGTACTTCAGCGCAGGAAGCAAAGTCCCCAGGTTCTTCACTGCTTCCAGTTCGATACCATAAACACGTCCTTTGTTGGGATCGTTCTGAAACTCGATGGCAGGAAACTCAGGGAATTTTGCATCCAGGCCGGTTGAATTAATTTTGAAAACCTTCGTCAGCTGATTGTCGATCTCCTTGTAGAACACAGATGCAGACAGCACTTCACCGGAACGTGGGAACCACTCCCAACGGAAATCATAACTGGTTGTTTGCTGGTTTTTCAGCTTCGGATTTCCTACTACCAGTGCAAACTGGAAAGGATCGAAGTCGAATACGTTTGTAAGTTCACGCAGTTCAGGGCGGCTCAGCGAATTGTTGTAGCCCAGCCTGAAGTTCATGTTCTTATTGAATGTGTAGGTGAGGTTAGCCGAATAGTAAGGTTCGTAATTGGTTTTGTATACGGAGTTCGGTTCGGTATACACCAGGTTCACTTTGTTGCCACCACCGTCAATGGTAGTGATGCTGGCATCGAGAAATACATTCGATGTATCTACTGCTGCCTGAATATCCGTCATCTCAAAACGTGCACCACCAGTGAGTCGCAGGCTCTCCGTCAATCTCAGATCGAGCATGCCGTAGAAGGCGCGCGTTTCATAATATCCTTTGTAGTTGTTCGGTGATTTCTGAATATTGTAGAGGAAGCCGCCCATTCTCGGAGCACCTTCTCCGTTGAAACTCGATTGCGAACGGATACCGATACGATCGTATCCAATCAGTTTATCGAGATTGCCGGTTACTTCGTACAACGGCATACTCTTTTCAGATGAGTAATTTGAACCCGGCAGGTACAACACGTTCTCGGTGAAATTTCTCTTGCGATGCAGGTAGTTCACCCCTGTTTTGAATTCCTGTTTGTTGCCAAGGAATTTGAAAGGAAGCGATACATCAGCTTTGTAGTTGTAATTCTCTTCTTTCAGTTTTCTGAACCTCCGGCCGTTAGGATCTGCCTGAATGATTCCGTACGGACCATATCCATTCACATAACCAGATACCAGCGAATACAAGTTGCGCGTGTATTGTATGCCACCTACTGAGTTCGGAATATCGGAAGGCATCTGAATGGCTGCGCCATTATTGGGCGTATAGTCTGCGAGGTTCACGAAACGATAATCAGGATCATCCTGACTGCTGCCCGAACTCGCGAGGTTGTAGCTGAGTCTCGGAGAATATTCATTTTGCAGGAATTTATGTTCGCCCTGCAGGTTGAAAGTATTCAGCGTGCGGTACACCTGCCTCAGCGAGTAAATGGTGTTGGATATTTTACCCGGAATACCCGTGTACTCGTATGCTCCGTACAAATTGGAAGCTCTCGATTCTGCGCCACGGCTTCCGAGATACTGCATACTGATCTCATGCTGCGGCGAGAAGCGATACGTAAGTCCACCAAGGAAACCATAGTTGATGGTTTGTGTTCCTGTATTCTCTTTGTAGTTCAGGTATTTTCCAAGGTTGATATTATTCGGCGTGATATAGTTGGGGATGATGCGCGGGCTGAACACATGATTGTTCCCCGTAAGCACACCCTGATAAACACTGTACTGGGTAAGGGTTCCCTCGTGTATATCACTGGTACGGTTGTAATAGTTTGCGCCTACTATCAATCCCACCTGATGATTTTTGAACACAGAATAATTGTTGCCATACGTGATGGAATAATTCTGATTCACCGGTGCATTTTTGTATCGGGTAGTCAGTACAGGATCGAACTGATGCATGATGCGGTTGATGCGATTGGCTTCTGCAAGCAATGATGGATCATTACGGCTGTCGGCAATCATTCGCTGTATGTCGCGCAGGCCTCCGGGATACTGTTTGGAGAGCTGCTGAAACTCGTTGCTCAGCGATTTATCTTTTACTTTTCCTCCGAGGAAACCCATTTCGCTATTGTAAAAACTGTTCACCTTGCTGCCGGTCTGTGTGTTCATTCCGGTTTGCGCGGAGATGGTGAATGTTTCTTTATCAGGGATTGATTTTGTTTTCAGATCCACGATACCCGCTGCTGCATCCGCAGGTTTATCTGGCGTGATGCTTTTGTAAATGGTGATATTATCCAGCAACGATGCAGGTACCAGATCCAATGGAATAGCGCTTCTGTCGGGATCGGAGGAAGCAAGACGAATACCGTTGAGCTGTCCGATTACACTTCTGTCGCCAAGTCCACGGATGGCCACATACTTATCATCCGTTACAGTTACACCAGACACACGTTGCAAAGCCTGCGTAGTGGTGATGCTCGCTGTTTTCTCTATCTGTTGTGCAGAGATACCATCGGAGATGATGCTCGCGTTCTTTCTTTCTGTGAGCAGTGATGCTTCTGTGTTCAGTTTTCTTCTGGCAGAAACGGTCACAGATCCGAGTGTTGCATTACCGGGAAGAAGCGAAACAGTAATAGCAGCACTGTCTTCCACTACTGTTTCTGTTTTTTCGTATCCGGTATAGCTGAACACCAGCACGGGATTCTTACCGGGAACCCTGATATCGAACTGTCCTTCGGCATTGGTCAATGTACCAGACTTCGTTCCTTTGATATTTACAGAAACACCAGACATCGGTTTATTCTTTTCATCTTTCACACGGCCCGAAACCCTGAATGGTTGCTGGTTTACAGGCTTTACAGTTTCAGGCTCCTTCGCGGGGGCTGGTTCTGCTGCCTTTTTTTTTATGACGATCTTTCCATTCAGCTCCTGCCAGGTGAAGCCGGTATTGCTGAACAAAGTATTCAGTACAGAAGTAACGGATTGGTTGGTGAAACTGATGGTGAACTTTTTAGAAACGGTTTTCAGTTCACTGGGCTGATAGTAGATATTGATGCCTGACGCAGATTCGATCTTCTTCAGGCAACTGATAACATCTTCATTGCTGAACTCCAGGCTGATCTTTTTTGCAGGTTGTTGTGCCTGCATGATAGTGCTGAACAATACCAGCACCAGACTGAGCCATAATCTTCCGGGAAGGTTCCGGGTTCTGGTTGGTTCCCGTCTGAAACAGAACGGTAGAATTTTGTGCATTTGCATTTACTTTTTTGGATAAAACAATCCCGTATCCTGTTTTAGCAGAATGAGACCGCCTGCCGGGCTGCTGCTGCAACCTGGCGACTACACTAAGTTTGCCGGCGTTATTTTTTGATCACAATTGTGTTTGATCTGTTCACAGACCAGGAGAGATCCGACGACATGCAGATGATATCGAGCACATCTTTCCAATACTCCGATCTGGAAAAATTTCCACTGAATGTGGCTGATGATTTCACCACCTGCTGGCCAGGCTGAATATCCAGCTGATAAGCAACTGCAACGGCTTTCAGCACTTCTGCAAGCGGTGTTTCATTGAAGGATAAAGATTTGGTTGTCCATCCGGTTACCGAACCGGCGTCGATTGTATCATCGATGGCAATGCTGCCTGATTTTTTGTTGAATTTCAATTGCTGATTACGACCGAGCAATGCAGGCTGCTGCCTGGTTGCATTCACCTGCACTTTACCGGTTACAACGGTTACCAGTGCATGTTCCCGGCCATCGGCATCATCTACTTCGAAGGATGTTCCCAGCACTTTTATTTTCATGTGATGGCTTTCCACTTCAAAAGGATGTGCAACATCGCGCGCTACATTGAAGAATGCTTTACCACGCAGTGTGGCAAATCTTCTGGCTCCGCGGTATTTTTCGGGATAACTGATGCTGCTGCCTGCCGCCAATGTTACATGCGTACTATCCGGCAACCAACATTCTTTTATTTCATACGGACCACTTTGCATACTCTTCAGTGCAATAGGGTCTACCATATCGAGTATGGGAAAGCGATAGATCCAGGCAACAGAACCGAGACCTGTGAGCAGCAATACGGCAGCTGCATAGCGCATCATTCTTTTACTGATCCTCCGGAACATAGGTTTGGCAGTGGTTTCCGCAGAATCCTGCGCATCGGGATCGATCATCAACCAGATCCTTTCTTTGGCAGACAGGCGTTCCTGATCAGTGAGGGAAGCATCCTCCTGTTCTGTAAGCAGCATCCATGCCTGCATCATTTTTATTTCTTTTTCTGAAGCAGTGCCGTTCAGGTATTTTTCGGCAATGCTTTTCAGTGCTTCCTTATTCATTGTTGCGTAATGTCTGTTTCTGTAAAAAAGAAAGGCGCTTTATTATAAGCGCCCTAAAAAGAAGTTTGGTACTAGTGGTCTATGTTACCGAATCATTAACTCATTGGCGAGCAGCAACAGCATGGCATCCGTAACAGGTTTGCGCAAACGATGCAAGGCAGTGGTGAGTTGATTCTTTACTGTTTGTTCAGATACATTCAGTGATACGGCGATCTCGCGCACGCTGAGATCCTGCTCCCTGCTGAGGCGATAGATCTGCTGCATGCGGTGCGGCAGTCGACTGATCTCGGTTTCGATGAGCTGATTGAGTTCCTGCAGGCTCATATTTTCGAGCACATCACTGAAGAGAGGAAGAATATTTTCGTCGACCGCTTCAATGTCCGAAGGACGATCGAGCATTCTTTTGAGCGCTGCAATACATTCGTAAGAAACCGATTTGTAGAGATAATGCTGAAGGGAGAAGTGGATGTTTCGGACAGATCGTTTGTCCCAGATACTCATGAACACGTGCTGAACGGCGTCTTCAGCATCCTGTTTGCTCTTCAGTCTTTTTAAGGCGAAGAGATACAGTTGTTCCCAATACCTTTCAAACAATACACGAAATGCCGATGCATCGTGTTGCTTGATCAGATCCAACAGCTCAATATCTGAAAGTCCGGCGTTTCGCATGGGGTCCGCTTAATCACAAATAATTTTCAGGATCGCGGGCAAAGGTAGAGGCACTGAAAATGAAACCACCCTCTGTCTGTTTTATCTTATTATTAATATATTGCCGGAAATCAGTCTACGAACTACCGGTAAACCAGTACAAAAAATACCTGTTTTCGTGGTATTGGTACAGTTGCTTACAGTATTTTGCTTTGTAATCAAAGTATCCAGGTGTCTGCGGCCCTTCCGCAGCCTCCTTTTCTTTTAAAAAAACCTCAAAAGAAGAGATATGAAACGTAGTACCAGACAGGCTTTCATCATAGCAGGCCTGCTTTTGACCGGCCTGGGAGCCATGGCTCAGAAGGCACCCACCTATGTGTATCCCGAAACGCCATTCGATGAAGCAACCACTGCCAAACAAATGGAAGAAGGAACAGCCATTATTTCAGGAACAGCCAAAATAAAAAAGAGAGGAACAACTTACTACCCCGGTCGGAAAGACCCTATCAACCTCTTCCCTGCTACTCCCTACATTATGGAGTTTGCGGAACTGAACAAGAAATACAGAAAAGGAAAGAAGGTTGCTACCATGACCAATGATGCCTTCAGTTATCGCATCGAAGGCAGAACGATGGACGACAGAGGCACTTTTGAATTCAGAGGACTGAAGCCGGGCAAATATTATCTCGTTACCTGGATCGACTATCAGAAATCAGCCAGTTACTCAGTGCAGACCGGAACATCGGTAGGCTATAACTATTACGGACAGGCAGTTTCTTCCTGGCCTATTTATACTTCCTATACCTACAAATACGATGTAGAGATGGAAGTTTCTGCCGTTGTGGAAGTAAAAGCCGATGGCGAACGTGTAACAGTAGTAGTAACCAACTAAATCAGGAACAATGAAGAAATTAATCATACAAATCAGTCTGGGATTGATCTTTAGCGGAACCGCCATGGCACAGAACGTGAAGTTCCTCGATCCCAATTTCAAGAAAGCCTGCGTGTACGCCAATGTAGACCTGAATGGCGATGGTGAAATCTCTGTAGCGGAAGCACAGAAAGTAAAAGTGCTGTATGTAGATAAACGCGGCATCGACAACCTCACCGGCATCAAGAGTTTTACCAATCTCGAAGAGTTTGGATTCTATTACAATGATATCCGCAATGTGGACCTCTCAGGCATGAAAAAACTGAGAGCAGTATATGGCTTCTCCACCAAAATGGAAAGCATCAATGTAAAAGGATGCTCCAATCTGGAAGGCCTTTACATCAATTATAATGGCATCATCAAAATCGATCTTACAGATCTGCCTAAACTGAAAGAGCTGGAACTGAACAACAATATGCTGTTCGATGTGGATGTAAGCGGATGCACCAGCCTCGAAAAATGCCAGCTGAACGATAACGAGATCCGCACTTTTACTTTCAAAGGAGTTACCAAGATCAAGGAATTGCAATTGCAACGCAACAACCTGAAATCTCTGGATGCAAGATCACTCAAAGACCTTGAGATGCTCTGGATCTGGGACAATAAAGAACTCGGAACATTGAAGGTAACGCAGCTGAGAAAACTGGTAGATCTGAATGCAGATGATTGCGCACTCACCAACCTCAACATGAGCGGACTGGTGAACCTCAAAAAATTCAACTGGTAAACATTCTCATACAAGAATCAAGTGCAGCAAAAGCCTCCGGCAGTTCCGGGGGCTTTTGTATTTCAGGGCTGCACTGCACTACCGGCGATTTGTACCTAAACTCACACGAATAATCCAACTCCAGCACAGAAATACTGCCTAATTTTGCCTTCAGATAAGGAACCCAGGTGCAAACTCATCCAGAGAGCCAAAAGCTACCAGACGGTTTGTACCTGATCAATTCGGCAGGATTACCTCAAAAAACATCGGCATATGGAACAGGAAGTAGCCATCATCGGTGGCGCATCAGCAGGATTATCAGCGGCACTCACACTAGGCCGTGCACGCAGAAGAACCATTGTTTTCGACGCAGGTGAACCACGCAACAAACCTGCAGCGCATGCACAAAATATTTTTACGCGCGATGGAACACCGCCGCTAGAATTGCTGCGCATTGCAAGAGAACAACTGAAACCTTATACCAGTGTGCAATTCAGCCAATCGCGCGTAACAGGCATAACACAACAGAGCAACCGGTTCATAATCACCAATAACAAAGGAGAAACTTTTTCAGCAAGAAGAGTGATACTCGCTACCGGCCTCACCGATCTGCTTCCCGAAATCAAAGGCCTTAAAGCACTATGGGGTGGCAAAGTGATCCATTGCCCTTACTGCCATGGATGGGAAGTGCGCGACGAACCCGTTGCACTGATCAATAATGGTAAAGCTGCTGAGCATGTGGTGCCACTTGTTTATAATCTCAATAAACAAGTGCAGTTGTTCACCAACGGAACAGCAGAATTATCGCCCAAATTCAAAGAATGGCTTGCAGGCAATAATATTCCTGTGATTGAATCTACTGTTACCGAACTGATCGATTATCCGGCAGGTGTGGTTGTGAAAACAGCAGATGGCAAACAATCACAGGTTACGGCTGTTTATGTAAGAGCCACCGGATATAAGTTCCACAACGAACTTGCAGTGCAGCTGGGATGCAGTCTCACAGAAGAAGGCGCAGTGGTGGTGGATGAACATTTTCAGACAACCGTACCCGGCGTTTTTGCAGTTGGAGATCTGTCGCACCCAATGGCACATCAGGTGATATTTGCAGCATCTTCAGGAACCAAGGCAGGCATCGCCTGCAACGGCGGATTAATTATGCAGGATTATGAGCAGTACCAGAAAGCCTAAGCTGATAAAGAATCCACAGGATTTCAAAAAGCAGTACCTGTCTGAAACCGGACAGATCAGCTGCGATTTTGGGCAGGCGCGTACGCAGAACTTCTTTGAAGTGATGCCGCTGGAGAAACTCAAAACCTTTCACAAGGAGCATCCGTTCTCTGCAACACGCAGAAGTTTCTATACACTAGTATTGGTCACTCGCGGAAAAGTAAAGGAGACCATCGGATTCAAAAGCTATGAGTTTGGTGCGAACACTTTATACTTCGTTCCCGAAAATCAACTCCACACTATTGAACACTGGAGCAATGATGTAAAAGGATATCATGTAATCTTCGACGCCGATTACTTTCTGCTCTGCCTCCGCCATCAGGTGAAGCTAAACCACTACCCTTTCTTTCAGCCAGACAACGATCTGTTCATGAAAGTATCCGAAACCGAGGCGGACGCTATCATTGAGCTGTTTGAGAAAATGAGTTTCGAATACAGCCAACGCAAAAGCATCAACGACGATCTGCTGGTAAGATTATACCTCAACATTTTGCTGATAGAAATTGAACGCATCTATCGCCACAAAAAACAAACAGAACAGTCCGGCATTCCCAAAAGCCAGCAGCTGGTAACGCAGTACAGAAAAATGGTGGCGGAACACTACCTTAGCAAAAGGCAGGTATCGGATTATGCAGCGCTGCTGTATGTTACGCCGCATTACCTAAACGATACGGTGAAAGCCGTTACCGGCAAACCTGCCAGTGAATTCATTTACGAGGTATTGATCACCGAAGCCAAGAGCCTGCTGATACAAACGCAGCACACAGTTACACAGATCGCAGGTGAACTGAACTATGCAGATCAGAGTTATTTCTGCCGCTTCTTCAAAAAACAAACCGGTAAGAGTCCGCAGGAATTCAGGCGGAAGCATATGCACAACTCGTAATTATCTTTCCCTATTGCTCTGCTGATCCATTCGCATGATAGCTGAATAGCAGCAACCGCTCTCCTGTATCCATAATATCTTTTTCAAAACTGAAACCCAGTTGTTCGAGCAGGTGTACAGATCGTGAATTGGTGGGTGTAACAATCGCGTGAATCACTTTCTGCCCCAGGGTTTCAACGGCATAACGCAACACTGCCGCTGCAGCTTCACGCGCATACCCCTGTCCTTCGTTCTCCGGCATCAGGGCATAACCGAGGTCAGGATGCGGCAGGTAGTCTCTTTTCACCAGTCCACAGAGGCCCAGTAATTTTCCTTCGGAAGATTCGATGGCGTAAATGCCGTATCCGTAAGTGTTGTAGCTGTAGATGAATCTTGTATCGATGTATTGTTCCGCAGCAGCGAGATCGTGTACTTTTCTGTCGCCAATAAAGCGGATCCATCCGGGAGTATTGAGAATGCTGAGAACGAATGGTGCGTCCTCAAGAACCAGTTCTCTGATCACGAGCCTTGGTGTTACTGTAATCTGCATGTGACTATTTTAAGATAAGCAAAGCAATATACGCAAAAAGCATTCGTATTTCCGGAGCAATACCTTTCAAAAAAAATCAGTTTTAGAAAATCCTGCTGACATACTGCTGTCACTCCGCCATGATAGTTTTGATCTGTCAAACAAAAAACAATACATATGGCAACTTCAAAAAACCTGAAAGGACTGGCAACAGTAACATTCTTCGCAGATGATATCGCAGCAGCAAAAAAATGGTACAGCCAACTGCTGGGGATTGAGGCATACTACGCATTTCCGAATGCCGAAGCACCTGCATACATTGAATTCCGCATCGGCGATTATGAACATGAACTCGGATTTATCGATCGCAAATATGCACCTCAAAGCCTTGCACAAGGCATTGGTGGCGGTGGTGTGGCTTACTGGCATGTGGAAGATGTACAGGCAACGTTCGCGCAGCTGATCGGCATGGGCGCAAAAGAACTGGAGCCTGTTACACCAAGAGGAGAAAACGGCGATTTCATTACCGCTTCAGTGATCGATCCGTTCGGTAATGTACTCGGCATCATGTACAATCCGCATTACAAAAGTATCCTGAACGGGAATGCCTGATAAAACACTACCATTACCCTGAAATAATCGTTGTAGCACATATCAGTTCCACTGACTATTTTTGCAGCATGATGCATATCCGGTCATAAAATCAGCCAATGACTAAAAGCAGCAGACAGCAAAAAAAGAAGGAACAGTATCCCACATTCGGTATCAGGGAATTTCAGATAGAACTGGAAGCAGACGACAGTTTGCAGTACCACGATATTATCGGAGAAAGACTGATAGAGAAACCGCACAAACACGATTTCTTCATTTTCCAGCTATTCGAAAAAGGAAGCGGCATACACACCATCGATTTCGTTGATTATAAAGTGAAGGACTCGCAGATCCATCTGCTATTTCCTGATCAGGTGCACACCTGGAAATTAGGCAAGAGCACCAGGGCTTTTCAGCTCATGATCAGCAGGCGCATCTATGAGTCCTTCTCTTCTTCTCTAGATCTCTCCTATATACTTTATCAGAAGCACCCGGTAGTGAATCTTTCTGCAGAGATGTACAGCAAGCTGCATTATGAGATCTTCGCTATCAAAAAAGAATTGCAGAAGAAACCTGTGCAATGGAGCATCGTTAATCTGCGCAGCAGGCTGATTGCAGAAATGGTAAGCCGCGAAGCAGAGAAGAAATTCAAAGACATGAGCATTTATCGCACCAAACCGATATTGCACCAATACTACACGTTGGTGGATGCACATTTCAGAGAACAGAAATCTGTAAGTTTCTACGCATCACAGCTCAACATCACACCCAATTACCTCAATATACTGAGCCAGCGGCATTTCAATGTGCCTGCGATGTTCCTGATACAGAACCGCATTACACTCGAAGCCAAGCGTTTACTGCAGGCTTCAGATAAATCGATCAAGGAGATCTCTTTCGGGCTTGGCTTCAATGATCCCGCTTATTTCTCCAATTTCTTCAAAGGACAAACCAACGTTTCGCCCCGCGAATTCAGGGAACAGTTATAAAATTTACAAGTTATGGCATAATCATCACATCAAATCCGCGCAGGGTGTGGGTAACTTTGATTATCTAAAAAATCTGAGTAAATGACCTCACCCCTCTCACGCAAAGATTTTATCAGAAACTCCTCTATTCTTCTGGCAGGCGGCGGCATACTGGCCGGTAACGTTGCCAGTGCACATACAGCCCCTACACCCGAAACCATCGCTCCGGGCAAAGTCTCTCTAATAAAAAATGTGAGACTCGAAACCGGATTTGAAACGGAAGACGGAGAGATCGTTGCAACACGCACAGAACTCTTCACCATCGAAATCAGCGACGGGAAAATAAGATCCGTAAAGCCCAACGAACCCAATGCAAAAGGCATCGATGCCAAAGGACTGCTGATGCTGCCTGCATTCAGGGACATGCATATTCACCTCGACAAAACTTTTTACGGTGGTCCATGGAAAGCGCGCTCCAAAAAGCAGCGTTCCGTAAAAGACATGATTGCACTCGAACAGCAAATACTGCCGGAGATGCTGAAGACATCTACCTACCGCGCGGAGAAGCTGATAGAGTTGCTGCAATCGAAAGGAAGCAATTTCGCACGCAGCCATGTGAACATCGATCCTACTTCGAAACTCGATTCGCTGAAGAACCTCCAGAAGGCGCTGGAGAATAAGAAGAACTCATTCGGTGCAGAGCTGGTGGCATTTCCGCAACATGGCATTCTCTATTCGCATTCCGAACAACTGATGAAGGAAGCAGCGCAGATGGATATCGATTTCATCGGAGGCCTCGATCCCAATTCAGTGGATGGCAATATCGAAAAGAGCATGGACATAGTTGTTCAGCTTGCACTCGATCACAACAAAGGCATCGACATTCACCTGCACGAAGGAGGCGAACCCGGACTGAAGACCGTGGAATATCTCATCAGTAAAGTGAATGAAAACCCTGTGCTGAAAGGTAAAACATGGCTCAGCCACTGCTTTGTGCTGGCAAAACTGGAACCTGCCAAACTGCAGGAAACAGTAGAGAAAATGGCCAATGCAAAGATCGGCGTAGTGAGCACCATCCCATTCGGAGGCATCACCATGCCCATCCCAACTCTCTACAAATACGGAGTAGAAGTGATGACGGGCAACGACAGCATCATCGATCACTGGAATACTTTCGGATCAGGCAGTGTGCTGCAAAAAGCCAACCTGATGGCGCAACTATATGGATACTCTACAGAATTCGAGCTCAACAGAAGTCTCAGGTTAGCTACCTGCAATCTCCTTCCGCTGGATGAAAAAGGCAACCGTCAATGGCCCAAAGCCGGAGACACAGCCAGCTTTGTGCTGGTGGATGCCAGCTGCTCTGCGGAAGCAGTTTCGAGAATTTCGCCGGTCCGGTCGCTGGTCCATAGCGGAAATGTGGTGTACTAAAATCCATCCCTATGAATAACATTTTTATAATCCTCTCGGTGTACCTGCTCAATTCCTGTACTATGAAGAACCACGTTCATCAACCAGATGCCGCTCAGATTTCCATCATCGAATCCGTGATGAATAATCAGACGGCGGCGGTTGAAGCTGAATTGAAGCGCGGAACAGACGTGAACACCCGTGACAAAAACAACCGGAATCTGCTGCTCATTGCCACACATGCAAACAATTTGGTAATGGCACAGATACTGGTTGCTCACGGGGCAGATGTAAACATGCAGGACAATATTCAGGACAGCCCCTTTCTCTTTGCCGGCGCATCGGGCTATACAGACCTGGTGAAGCTATACCTCAGCAATGGCGCACGTTTCGATGTATTCAACCGGTACAATGGAACTGCATTGATACCCGCCTGCGAAAGAGGGCATCTCGATGTGGTAAAGCTGCTGGCCAGCACCAAAGGCTTTCCCATCGATCATGTGAACCGGCTTGGCTGGACGGGCCTCATGGAAGCCATCGTACTCGGCAACGGAAGCCAGACGTATATCAACATCATTCAAACACTCATAGACGCAGGCTGCAATGTGAACATACCCGACCACGACGGTATCACTCCACTGCAGCATGCCAGATCACGCGGTTTTTCAGGGATAGTATCCGTGCTTGAAAAAGCAGGCGGTAAATGATTTGTAGCGGCGTCTTCGGATAAATTTCTCAATTTTGCGCATGAACCAGTATTCAGGGAAACCCGTACTCACCCGCTCCACACTCTGGCTGATGACCATCGCCGCGGGCCTGGTAGTTGCCAACAACTACTACAACCAGCCCTTGCTGGGATTGATGGCACGCGATCTCAACGTGTCGGAAAACACCATCAGCAGCATCGCCATGTTAACACAGATCGGTTACGCCATGGGGTTATTGCTGATAGTTCCGCTGGGTGATATGTTCATGCGCAAGCGGCTTATTCTCTTCGATTTTATCTTCATCATATTATCGCTCACCGGCATGGCCATGGCGCCCTCCGTGAAATGGCTGCTGCCATTGAGTTTCATGGTAGGATTTACATCGGTGGTGCCACAGATCTTCGTACCGATGGCTGCCGAGTTGGCCGTTCCCGAAAAACAAAGTGCCAGCATCGGAATGGTGATGAGCGGATTGCTGATCGGCATTCTCCTTTCCCGCGTTATCAGCGGATTTATCGGTGATATCTGGGGATGGAGAGCCATGTACTACGTAGCAGCTGTCTGCATGGCGATATTGGCTATACTCATTGCAGCCAAACTACCGGAAGTGCATCCGAACTTTGCAGGCAATTACGGAGCACTGATGCGTTCGCTGGTGCAGCTCACGCGCACGCAGCCCGTGCTGCGGCTCGCATCATTCCGCGGAGCAATGGGTTTCGCAGCCTTCAGCGCATTCTGGACCACGCTGGTTTTTCATCTCGAAGAAGCGCCCTTCCATGCAGGTGCGGCAGTAGCAGGATCTTTCGGCATCATCGGAGCAGTTGGCGCACTAGCAGCTGCAGTGGTGGGCCGCATTTCCAACAAATTCTCATCGTTCCATATTATTCTGTATTCCATACTCATGATGGTGCTCAGCTGGGTGATCTTCTGGTTCGGAGGTTTTACGTATATCGGACTGATCATCGGCATCATACTCATCGATCTCGGATTGCAGTCGATGCATATCATGAATCAATCAACTTTCTTTGCATTGAATGTGGGCGCCAAGAACCGTCTCAACACCGTGTATATGTTCAGCTATTTTATCGGAGGATCTACCGGTACATGGCTCGCAGCAAAAGCGTGGAATCATTATCAGTGGAATGGCGTGGTATTCGTTGGCATGAGCTTTACGCTGCTTACACTCATTGCACACCTGCTCTATCATAACAAACTCGCAAAAAGCACTGCATCGGGGAACTGATGCCAACATCGATTCTACCTGTTTTCCGGGATAGCACAGCCCGGAAAAATGTAATAGTTTTGAGGCCAGAATATTAATTCATGAGAACACTATTTGCTATTCTTTGCCTCGCATTTACTGTTGCTGCACATGCACAGGACGATGATACCCGTTATTCCGATTTCCGCAGCTGGGGCCTCTATCCCGGCGACACTCCCATCGAAAGATATATTTTCGCCGATACAGCCTACGTGCGCATTTCACCCGATACAAAACAACCGCCACTGGATACATTATTTGCCGGAGACAATATTCAGGTAGCCAAAGTTGAAAAACAGGCCCTTACCATCCGTGGCATGCAAGGTCCCTGGCTGGCTGTCTACTACACCAAGAACGGCTCACAGAAAACCGGTTATATCTGGCAGGGACTAGTCAGCTGCATGCCTTTGCGCAGAGGAGATATCAAATACGTGTATGCACCCGAACGCAAATTCGACAGCACCATAGTGGCAGATGGAAGAAAACATAAATTATCTTACTTTCTGATGAAACTGAAAGTGGTGCAGAATGGCCAGATCATTGCGAAAGCTTCCTTCGCCACTCCCGATGATGAAAGCGCCAACTGGAGCGAAGCCAAGATCATGAGCGGCATGGGGCTCACCAATGTTCAGCAGATCCTCGTGTTCACTTTCAGCGGAGAAGCCTGCGGCATCCCAACCATGTATCATTACCTCGCATTCACCAAAAACAATCAGCTGGTGCAACTCCCCGGTAAAATGACTGTTGGAGATGCCGGCGTGTATTATCACGATGAAAATTTCACTTTCCCCAACGAGAAGAATGGCAAGCCTGATATGATCTTCTGGAACAGCAAAACAGAAGAAAGCAACGAAAAGAAATTAGACAAGAACGGAGAACCCATTCTTGAAGTAACAGAGAAGAAAAGCAGAGCCTACACCTGGGACGGCACAAACCTAAAGGTTACCGAGGTGAAGAAATAAACTGAAGTATATTGCACCTATTCATCTATGAAAGAATACCTGCAATCATTCAACATTCTCACCAATGAAGAGATCGGACTTGCCGTTCAGGCAGGACATGAAAAATCCTTAAAGAAGAGCGAACTCTTTATTACTGAGGGCCATACCTGCAAGTCAGTGGCATTTGTAAAATCAGGATTATTCAGGTCTTATTATATCAATAGCGAAGGAGAAGAGATCACCTATTGCTTTTTCTTTCCGGGATCGTTTATTACAGCGTATGCATCATTCATCACCCAAACTCCAACCGAAGAAAACATTGTTGCAGCGGCCGACACGGAGATATTTGTAATCCCGCATCAGGCCCTGATTCAACTGGAAAAACAACACGTCAACTGGCTTCGTTTCGGCAAAGCGATAGCAGAAGCAGAGTTCATCACCATGGAAAAACGCGTGATCTCTTTGTTGAAAGAGCCTGCAGAGAAACGTTATAAACGATTACTGGAAAACCACCCTGAGTATGTTCAGCAAATTCCGCTGAATCATCTGGCTTCATATCTGGGCATTACACAACGGCACCTGAGCAGACTACGCAAATCGATTTAGACATTTGTCCTTTTTACCCATGAATCTACCCTGTTATTTTGCTGCAAACAGGCAAAATGAAAAATGTACTCATCATCAACGGACATCCTGATAGAGAAAGTTTCAATCACGCACTGGCAAATGCCTACTTTCAGGGATTAAGCAAAACAGACGTAAAAATATCCCGTATCGATATCGGCAGTCTGCAATTCAATCCCAGCCTGCAGTTTGGCTACAGAAAAAGAATGGAGCTGGAACCCGATCTCAAAGCGTCAGTAGAACTGATCCAAAAAGCCGATCATCTTGTATGGTTTTTCCCGGTATGGTGGTATGGTTATCCTGCCATCATGAAAGGATTCATAGACCGGGTATTCCTTCCCGGCATTACCTACGAAAACATACCGGGTAAGCCCTTACCCAATAAACTGCTGAAAGGGAAAACAGGCCACATAATTGTAACAGCAGACACTCCGGGATGGTACCATTGGCTGGTTATGAAACGCCCCGCCATCAATCAGTTCAAAAAAGGGACACTCCAATTCTGCGGAATATCACCTGTAAAGGTGACTTATATCGCCGTAATGAAAAATTCAACCGATTCATTCAGAAAAAAATGGCTGCAGCGCATACGATTATCGGGAGAAAGCGTTCAATAAAGAGGGTGGGCATTATTTTGGAAGGTCGATGCAACAAAACCTTGCATCATGAAAAACCTTCCCTACAAAATAAGGATAATATCAGCGCCATCCATACTCGGACTGAGACCCAACACAGCCGAAATGCAGGCAACGGCATTGCTGAACAATGGTCTGCTTGAAAGAACCGGAGCTCATCCTCCCGTGACAGAGGTTCCGACCTTCAATACTTTTTACAGCGCCAACAGAGATCCGGTAACCAATTGTCTCAACCCTGTGCTCCTGAGAGATTTTTCAGAAACACTCATGCAACCGGTAGCTGACACGCTCAGCCAGGATCATTTTGCGATGGTAGCCGGAGGTGATTGCAGCATTCTGCTGGGCATTCTGCCCGAACTGAAAAAGATCTCCGACTATGCACTGATCTACATCGATTCGCATGCAGATTTTTATCAGCCCGAAAGATCAACCACCGGCGAAGTGGCTGACATGGTGCTTGCAATAGCCACAGGCAGAGGCCCCGATGTGCTCACCAATATCCATGAACTGAAACCCTACGTGAAAGATGAAAATGTAATTCATATCGGGCAGCGGGATCAGGAAGAAACCATCAAATACCGCTCACAGGAGATCCGCGAAACAGAAATTCATTGCATTGGGATCAACAAAGTTCAGACTGAAGGGATAGCTGCTACTGTCGAATACATCCATACCCTGCTGAATAATATGACAGTGGCAGGCTACTGGATACATTTCGACACCGATGTGCTGGCAGATGATATCAATCCGGCTGTGGATTACAGACTTCCGGGAGGCCTCCGTTTTGAAGAAGCCAGCGCTATCATCAACAGCATGCTGCAAACAGGAAAAGTAGCAGGGATGAGCATCACAGGCTACAACCCCACTAAAGACCCTCAGGAAATAATCGCAAAAGGAATTGTTCGATGCCTGGAAAATGCTTTCAATTTTCAGGTGCAGCATGCAGATGGATAACCTGTTAAATTTCATGTATAAAGAACCTGCTCATCTGTGTAGTAAGTTTTACTGCCACCAGAAGATTTCGACAAAATCGGAGCACCACCCGGCGATAGTTTCTTCCTCGAATTATGGATCAGGAGAAAATCACGCAGTACAACTCCTATCGGATTCGGATCATTTTTGAGGATATGACTGGTTGCTTTTTTCAAAGTGCTTTTGATGGCCCTTGACAGCTTGCCTGCTGCTGCAGCCGGAATTTTGTCTCCGAAAGAAAAAGGAGAGATCTTTGCGTGCCAGAGAATTTCGTCTGAGTATGCATTGCCCAGCCCTCTTGCTACAGACTGATCAGTAATGATTTTTTTCACCGCCGTATGAGAGTTGAGCTGTTTCTTCCAGAAAGCCACATTCACTTTTGGAGAAAGCACATCGGGCACATCACTTTCCTCTGGATTCAGCATCACTCTTGCCTGTTTATGAAAATCCGACAGCGCCAGTTTCCGGTCTTTACCAAAATCAAGCACCAGCAATGGCTTCAGCTTACCCGTCAGTTCTTCTTCCCAATCAAACCTCCCATGTAACATCAGGTGAAAACCAAGTACTTCTTTGTTGGAAAAAATAAACCGGAGCTCTTTTCCTGTGCGATATATTTTTTGGAGCGTATGCCCCGTGATGGCGCCTGCCAGTTTTGTGCGGGATACATTCAGTTTCGCAGCAGCCGACACTTTTACATGCTGAAGCTTTTTGCCTGCAAGCATCTTACCGAGATGCCTGCTGAAAACTTCCAGATCAGGTATTTCAGGCATTGGATGGATTTTATTGTTATTAAAGTTACAAATTCAGCTGCTATCTTTACTTTTCACCGATTATCCTGAAGAAATGACAAATGGCCATCAGTACCGGAAAGCTGCCAGAAATGATGTAGCGCAGCTGCTGCAGATGCTGACTTCCATCTACCCGTTAAGCGAAAGTCTCCAGCAGGAATTTTACGACAATGTTCGAACCATCAGGCTGCAGAAAGATGAGGTACTGCTCTCGCAGGGACAAACCTGTCAGCATATGTATTTCATCAAAACAGGTGCCATGATGGGTTATTCGGTACACCACCAGAAAAAGATAACCACTTATATTTCCATCGAGAACGAGTTCGTCAGTTCCATCACCGGATTGCACGGCGTAACGCCATCCAAAGAAACCGTGATGGCCATCGAATCTTCGGTACTGCTGGCCATGCACAACGATGTGATGCAAAGACTCTTCAATACTTATTTCGATTTCAATTTCATTTTCCGGGTAATGGTAGAGCATTATTACCGGGATGCACAAGAGCGTTCTTACATCATCCGTATAGGTAATGCATTGGAACGATATATGTATTTCGTTCAAACCAAACCCGGACATATTGAACGATTGCCGGAGGAGAATGTAGCCTCACTGCTCAACATCAAACCGCTGACACTGGCAAGGCTGAAGAAACAGTATACCAGTCAGATTCCGGGCAGGATGCGTTCAGAAGAAGAGTGCGAACAAATTGATCATCATATCCGCTCCAAACAACTGTTCAGAAACAAAAAGATCAGTCTCACCGTATTGTCGGCAGAACTGGGTATCAGCAAACACAGGCTCTCTTCATTGATCAACAATCACTACCATCAGAGTTTTTCAGATTATATAAATGTATGCCGGATCAACTGCATCAAAGAACAGCTGTCCAATGCAGATACATTGCGCAAATACACCATCGAAATGCTGGCTCACGATGCAGGTTTCAGCTCGCGCAGCGCATTCTACAATGCATTTAAGAAAGAAACGGGCATCAGTCCCAAAGAATACCTTCAGCAGTTGAATAAGTGATGCTGCACGGTCTGAAGTTTGTCCTGCTTTATAAGTCAGGACAAGGTTCATCCTCCGGCATCGTTACACTGTGATTAGCTTTACGGATTCATTTCATAGTTCCATAAAGCAATCAAACTTCTATCCTTATGAAGAGGCTCTCTACCTCCCTACTGCTTACATTTTGCATATCTTTTTCAGTACATGCGCAAACCAAATGGTTCGTCACATCCACAGCATCAGTAACAGGCGGAGGGCTGTCATGGGCAGATCCGATCACCTTTCCGAATGCCCTCGGCACTGCACAGGCTGGTGACAGTATTTTTGTGATGCAGGGCACCTATCAAGCTGTAAGTGGACAATCGTTTTCGATGAAAGAAGGCGTAAAGATCTACGGTGGCTTTGCAGGCACAGAGCTTTACCTGATGGAAAGAAACCTGCAACTGGGATTCAAATCAATACTGCGGGGAAATAATGGTCGCACGATTGTGAATGGTGCAGGCATCACAACAGCGGCCTTACTGGATGGTTTCACCATTAACGGCGGAGCTGCCAGCTATGGAGCAGGAATGTTCAATAACCAGGCCTCCCCTACTATCAGCAATTGTGTCTTTTCAGATAATCATGGAGGTGGAATGTACAATGCTTCCTCATCCGCAAGTATTATCAACTGCGTTTTTGCAGGTAATCAGCCCAACACCCTCACTACATACGGAGGTGGCATCACCAATGCAAGATCTCCGAACGTAACAGTGATCAATTGCGTGTTTTCTCAGAATTTAGGGTACTGGGGAGGAGCAATTTACATAGATGACGTAGCTCCTATATCTATCAGGATCATCAACTGCACAT
This sequence comes from Pseudoflavitalea sp. G-6-1-2, assembly GCF_012927185.1. GTDB lineage: Bacteria > Bacteroidota > Bacteroidia > Chitinophagales > Chitinophagaceae > Pseudobacter. The sequence continues at coordinate 1,143,037 of NZ_JABBGB010000003.1, read as the reverse complement.
TCTGGGGAAATGATTTTGTGAACAACGGAGGTGCCGGAGCAATCTATTGCGGGGCGCGTTCATCCCCGGTGATTCAGAACTGCATCATCTCTGGAAACCACGTTGCCATGGTAATTCAGAATACATTAATTCCAACTGTAGTTACGCAATCCATTATTCAGGATGGCTATAACGCCAACTGGAATACCAACCCGCTTTTTGTAAATATTGCCAATCCGATAGGCCCTGATAATATCTGGGGCACTGCAGACGATGGTTTGAAAATACCGAACAACAGTCCTGCAGCCAATAGCGGCACCAATACTATTCCGGGCATTGTTTTGCCAGCCACTGATGTTACAGGAGCGGTGAGAGTACAGGGGAATAAGATCGATATGGGAGCTTACGAAACGTCGTTCACTCCCAATGCCTACAATACATTGTTTGTTGACGGATCAGTAGCAGCATCAGGAGATGGAGGTAACTGGACCAACGCTTTCAAAACACTCGATGAAGCCATGCTGGCTGCCGGCCAGCAACCCCTTGTCAGCAGCATCCATGTAGCCAAAGGCACTTACAAACCAACGCTACGCACGTCATTCGGCTTAATGAACAATCTAAATCTTTACGGTGGCTTTCCCACCGGCGGCGGCAGTATGGCTCAACGCAATACCAACACCAACGAAACTATATTGAACGGGAATGGCAAAAGCATCATCTTCAATGAAAGCATCGATGCAACTGCTTTATTAGATGGATTTACCATCAGCAACGGAACCGCACTTCATGGTGCAGGCATGTACAATATATATTCATCTCCTGTTATCAGCAATTGCCGGTTCATCAACAATACAGCAACTCCAAAAGATGGATCAGGTGGCGCGATCTACAACAGAAGTCTCTCGTTACCCCGTATCAGCAACTGCATCTTTTCCAATAACACTGCCTCTACTACACCTTTAGGCGGTGGCGGTGCTATTTCAAGCTGGACGGCTAATGCAATTATCAGTGATTGCATTTTTACCAATAATCGTTCGGCTTACGGCGGTGCATTGTATAATTCAGGTTCTACTTCCTATTCCATCAAAAACAGTGTTTTTGATGGAAACATCTGTACAGGAGATGGAGGAGCCATTGCCAACATGAACAGCAATCTCGATCTGAAAAATGTAACCTTCGTCAACAACCATGCTAATAACGGAGGCGGAGCAATCGATCACTACAACAACAATGTGAATGCAACCAATGTTGTTTTCTGGGGAAATACTGCAGCCTCCAATCCCGATATCTGGCACGAAACCGGTACGATGAATGTCAATAACAGCTTCACACAAACCAGCCGTGCAGGCACCGGAAATATTACCGGAGCCAGCAGTCCGTTTGTGGATGTTTCATTACCCGCCGGAGCCGATGGCATCTGGAAAACAGCCGACGATGGCATTTATCCCAATGCAACCAGTCCCTGCATCAATGCAGGAACACCCGATACTACCGGCCTTTTTCTGGGAGATACAGACATTGCAGGAAATCCGCGCATTCTGGGCACTGCAATAGACATAGGAGCATATGAACGGAACAGCAGTGCATTACCTGTAACGCTGATCAGTTTTACCGGTGTATTGAACAATGGCATTGCCAGTTTGCAATGGTCCACTGCTGCGGAAATCAATTTCAATTATTTTGAGATTGAGAAAAGTACCGGCAGTGCTGCATTTCAGGCCGTTTCAAAAGTGCCCGCAAAAGGATCCGGAAAGTACACGCTTCAACTGCCACAGAAAGAAGCCGTGGCTTTCTACCGGTTGAAAATGGTGGATATCGATACACGCAGCAAAAACAGTCAGATCATAAGGCTTGCACAAAAAATAAATGAGGGATTACTCGCCTATCCCAATCCTTCAAACGGAATGATCTATTTTGAAACCAATGAACCAGGCACGGTTCATCTTTATTCAGCCGATGGAAAGAACGTTAAAAATATTCTGCTGCAAACAGGCATTAATGCAATAAACATCAAAGACCTGCCTGGCGGTACATACTTTGCAATAATGAATGGTTCAAAACTGACACTGATCAAAAGATAACTACCCTTTCAATTCACTCGGCAGATAACCGAAATGCTTTCTGAATGCTCTGGTGAAACTGTATGGTTCAGCATAACCCACGCTGTACGCGGCTTCCAGAATACTGCAGTCGCTGTTCAGTATCAGCTGTCGTGCATAAGCCATCCTCAGTTCATTGAGATAGCCAAATGCGGTAGTTCCGAATAATTCGCGGAACCCTTTCTTCAGTTTGAACTCATTCAGTCCGGATGCTCTTGAAATTTCGTGCAAACTCATCGGCTCGAACATATGCTCGCGAATATAAACACGGGCTGCCTGCAATTTGTCGGCATCGGCTTTTGATATCGATCCGGCATTCATTCCGCGCAAACTCTCTGCCTGCGCCGCCTGAAGAATAAACAACTCTACGATCTTCGATTCGAGGTAATTGATCCTCATTTTGCCATTGAAGGGGCAATAGGCAATATCATGAATCAGCGAAAGCTGGCGTGCTGTGATGTTCATGGGTGCCGGAGAAATATCGGCCACCTGATTTGCATGCACTTTATCCCAGAAACGTTTGAGGCAATCAAGATCATCCATATGCAGTCTGTCGAAGAACGATTCATTGATCAATACGCCGAAGTTCTTTACAGACGGACTATCGAAAACATAATACCCATCGAAAGATGGTTTGTAACTCACAATATGCTGTTGTCCCAATACACTCAACACCTCGCCATTGGAGAGTGAAGAAGTATCCCCTTCCAGCGAAAAATAAAGGGACAGCATGGGTGTATCATATTGCTCACGCAACGTAATTTTTTCCTGTTGCTGTGTACATCCAAAGAAAATAGTGGATGTGGGGAGATGTTCTTCACTCAGTAAGATCTGAGCAGAAACTCCACGTGCATCCACGAAACAACACTGTTGTGCTCCCGGAGGAAACAACCAACCGGTCATACCTTTTTTGCGCATAATGAATGGGGAAAAATGGGTACACAAGTTAAGACTAATTGTTTGTTTACATAAACTGCCGATGTTAAAAATCCTTTTTGGCGGGTTCAAAATCCGTGGTGGAAGGCGCTGATTATTCAGGTGTTTTCAATTTTGCACACTCCCGATTACAGCAACACCATTCACACATCAGCCTAAAACCATCTATATGCAACAAACCTTCATAGAGATCAGAGGAGCACGGCAAAACAATCTGAAGAACGTATCGCTGCGCATACCGCGCAATGCCATCACTGTTTTCACCGGCGTTTCAGGATCAGGCAAATCGAGTATTGCTTTCGAAACCATCGGCGCAGAAGCAAGGCGCCAGCTGAACGAAACCTTCACCGCTTTTGTTCAGAATTTTATGCCATCGGCAAAGAAGCCCGATGCCGATGCGATAGAAAATCTCTCCACAGCCATCATCATCGATCAGAAAAAGATCGGCGGCAATTCGAGATCCACTGTTGGGACCATCACAGATATTTATTCGTTGATCAGATTGCTGTTCTCGCGCATAGGCAAGCCCCATGCGGGTTACAGCAATGCGTTCTCATTCAATGATCCTGCGGGCATGTGCCCTGCATGCAATGGACTGGGACGAACAGTGGAAGCCGATCAGGAGAAATTATTCAACAGATCTTTATCGCTCAATCAGGGGGGCATTATTTTTCCTGCCTTCTCGGTAGGATCATATTATTGGAAAGCCTACGCCGGAAGCGGCAAGTTCGATGTCGACCTTAAGCTCGAAGATTATTCCGACACGGAATGGCAGGAGCTGCTGCATGGAACAGAACCCGAAGGAGTGATTGAAAAATTCAACCGGCTTTTCATCAAGCGCGATACCAGCGCCCTGGCTGAGTCTACCATCAGCAACCTGGAACGGTATCTCAAATCTGCCACCTGCGAAACATGCAACGGAGCAAGGCTGAACAAGGTAACGCTCAATTGCCGCATCGATGGATTCAACATCGCAGATTTCACTGCCATGGAAGTCAGCGAGCTGATCGGGCATATCAATGCCATCGATGATCCGTTGGCGGCAACCATGGTGCCCGCCATCGCAGAGCGGTTGCAGCATATGATCGATATCGGTCTCGATTACCTGAGCCTGAACAGAGAAACTTCCTCACTCTCCGGTGGCGAATCGCAGCGCATCAAAATGGTGAGGCATCTCGGCAGCAGTCTTGTTGAAACCATCTATATCTTCGACGAGCCCAGTATCGGCCTGCATCCCAGAGATGTGCACCGCCTGAATGATATGCTTCGCAAACTCTGCAACAAAGGCAATACACTGATTGTGGTGGAGCACGATCCCGAAGTGATCCGCATCGCTGATCATATTGTGGATGTTGGTCCGCATGCAGGTGCACGCGGCGGCGAAATAGTATACGAAGGTTCTGTGGAAGGATTGTTCGATGCACCCACACTCACCGGCCGCTTCATGAACCGGTCGCTTCCGCTCAAGCAGCAATACAGGTTACCCAATGGATATATCACTATCAGGAATGCAACATTGAATAATCTGAAGAATGTAACGGTGAATATTCCTTCGGGCATGTTCACTGTTGTTACAGGCGTTGCAGGATCCGGCAAGAGTTCGCTCATCAACGGAGAATTTCTGAAGCGATTTCCTGAAGCAATCAACATCGATCAGTCGGCAGTGAGTACCAATATCCGCTCCAACCCTGTTACTTACACAGGCATCATGGATGATATCCGCAGGCAATTTGCCAAAGCAAACGATGTGCATGTTTCGCTGTTCAGTTTCAATTCCAAAGGAGCATGTCCGGATTGCGAAGGGCTGGGATTTATCTATACCGATCTCGCCTTCATGGAAGCTATCCGGTCTACCTGCGAAACCTGTGGTGGCAAGCGTTTCAGCAAAGAAGTGCTGGAATACAAACTGAAAGGAAAATCCATTGCGGAAGTGCTGGAAATGACCGTTGCGCAGGCGCTTCAATTTTTCGACAAGAAAGAAGTGAAGAAGAAACTGCAATCCATTTATGATGTCGGGCTGGATTATCTCACACTCGGTCAGCCACTCAGCACATTGAGCGGAGGCGAATGCCAGCGCATAAAACTCGCCGGAGAACTGCATAAGCAAGGCAGCATCTATGTGCTCGATGAACCAACTACAGGGCTGCATATGTCTGATGTAGGGCATCTGCTGACGATACTCGATCACCTGGTAGACAGAGGCAATACCGTACTGGTGATAGAACACAATACAGATGTGATCCGCAATGCGGACTGGATAATCGATATGGGGCCGGAAGGAGGAAGTAAAGGAGGACAGGTTGTATTCGAAGGAAGACCGAATGAAATATTCGAAGCATCAGCATCACTTACCGGCGCCTACCTGCGGGCGGCAGCTCAGAACCAGCAGCACCCGGTTCAGTAGAACACTGAATTCCTGCATCTGTAATGCAGGCAGAAATGCAAAGGCTTCCGCTCTACTGAGGGAAGCCTTTCTTTTATCGTTTGCAGTAATCAGTTTCCGATCTCAAAACCAAACGCAGCATTCAGCACCAGCTTGCCTTCCATCTCTTCTTCCTTACCCGGCAGCTTCCATCCTTTCACTTTGGTGGTTTTGCCTTTTGCAATGAGATCAGCAATTTGTTTGTCTGTTAATTTCTTTCCGAATATTTCAAATGGGATTTTGAATCCGCAAACCTTGAAATTAGCGCAACCATAAGCCGAGTTCCCTTTCAACAGCAGGTGCTCCTTACATTTCGGGCAGTGCTGCTCTTCCACTACCATTGCCTTCTTAGGTTCTTTCGGCTCTTTTGGTTTTGCCTCTTTCTTTGGCTTCTCTTCGGGCTCAGGCGCTTTATCGGGAGCAATAGTAATGGCTTTGTAAGTAGCAGTTTTTACTTCTATCGTGAGATCGATCACCATCTGAATTAACTCCTGCTTGAATGTTTCGATGGCATATTCTCCCTTCTCAATCTGCCGAAGTTTACGCTCCCAGATACCCGTCAACTCAGGACTCTTGAGCAGTTCGGTACGAATGGTATCGATAAGATCGATGCCTGTTTGCGTAGCGTAGATATTCTTTTTCTTCTTCTCGATGTATTTTCGGCGGAACAATGTTTCGATGATATTCGCGCGTGTAGACGGGCGGCCAATACCGTTGTCTTTCAGCAATTCGCGTACTTCTTCATCATCCACCTGCTTGCCTGCTGTTTCCATGGCACGCAGCAAACTCGCTTCAGTAAAGGCTTTCGGCGCGGTGGTCTTTCCCTGATGTACGCGCGGTGTATGCGGACCAGTTTCGCCGGCTACGAATTCAGGCAGTACTTTTTCTTCTTCCTCCCCTTCTTTTTTCTCGGACTTTTCATGTGCGTACACTTCTCTCCATCCCGGTTCGAGTATCTGCTTTCCGGTGGCTTTGAATTCCACCTGTCCCACTTTGCCCATCACAGTGGAGTTGGATATTTTACATTCAGGATAGAATGCAGCGATAAATCTGCGAGCCACGAGATCGTAGATCCGTTTCTCCTCCGGATTGAGGTTTGATGGAAATACGCCCGTAGGAATGATCGCATGGTGATCCGTTACTTTCTTATCGTCGAACACCGTTTTGAGTTTGGGGATCGGCTGAGCGAGCACCGGCGCAGTGAGTGCAGCATAGGGCGTCATATCGCGCATGATGCCTTCGATCTTAGGATGGAGATCTTCAGAAAGATACGTGGTATCTACTCTGGGATAGGTCACCATCTTTTTCTCATAGAGATTCTGAATGTACTTCAGTGTATCATCTGCCGAATAGGCATATTTCTTATTGGCTTCTACCTGCAGGGCTGTAAGGTCGAAGAGACGCGGGTTTCCTTCTTTCCCTTCTTTCTTTTCCGCTGATGTGATCTCGAAAGGATGTTCTTTGAGATAAGCCAATCCTTTCTGTGCTCTGTCGAGCACCTTGATGCGATCGATGGTAGCAGTGAACTCGGTTTCGCGGTAGATGGTCTTCAGTTCGTAATATTCTTCGGACACAAAAGCATTGATCTCTTTTTGTCGCGCCACAATCATGGCCAGCGTGGGCGTTTGCACACGTCCAATGGAGAGTACGGTTTTGCCCGATGCAAATTTTTTGGTGAAGAGTCTGGTAGCATTCATGCCCAGCAGCCAGTCGCCGATGGCACGGGCGCTGCCTGCAGCATAGAGATTATTGTACTGTTCGGCTTCTTTCAGTTTCTGGAAACCTTCGCGGATGGCATCTTCTGTGAGGGATGATATCCAAAGCCGCTTCACGGGAACCGTGCATTGCGCTTTCTGCAATACCCATCGCTGAATGAGCTCTCCTTCTTGTCCGGCATCACCACAGTTGATCACTTCGTCGCAGGCCTTCACGAGATTCTCAATCACTTTGAACTGCTTCTTCACACCATCGTTCTCGATGAGTTTGATGCCGAAGCTTGGTGGGATCATGGGCAGGTCTTCGAGGCGCCAGTACTTCCACTGATCGGTATAATCGTGCGGTTCTTTGAGGGTACAGAAATGCCCGAAGGTCCAGGTAACCTGGTACCCATTGCCTTCGTAATAGCCGTCCCTGCGCTGTTTGGCGCCGATTACGTCAGCAATATCGCGTGCCACACTGGGCTTTTCTGCAATGCAAACCTTCATGATTCCGTCAATAAAAGGCGTCAAATATCCTAAATTTTTCGGGAGGACGAATGGATAATTCACGGGAAGCAGGTATAGTTCTGCATTCACGGTGAGTGTAACTTAGATACCTATAAAACACACCCCTTACATGAAGAAGATCTCCGTTCTGCTTTCGCTGCTGTTCTGTCTGCAGTTTTCTTTTGCACAAGGATCCAACGATGAAGAAGCCATCCGGAAAGTGCTGGATACATTCATGGATTGCATCATCAAAAGAGACAGTACCCGTTTCTATCCACTCTTTCACAAAGATCCTGTATCGTGGGCAGGATCGATCATGCCGGCCACCCATCAGAACGATCTGAAGAGAAATGAAAAAGCCCGCGATTATTTCGCCAGCGATTACAAGAGTTTTATCCGCAGCATATACGAAGCAAACTGTGAAGAGAAATTCTACAATATCCGCATCAACCACGACGGGTATGCAGCTACTGTGTTTTTCGATTACAGTTTCTGGCTTAGTGGCAAAAAACTTAACTGGGGAGCCGAAAGCTGGGGAATGATCAAAACAAACGGCGAATGGAAGATCGTAAGCGTGATCTTTTCAGTAGAAGAAGAAGCAGTGAGGCCCGAACCCCAAAGAACCAGCTAGTCTGCCTCTGCAACCACCCGTATCATTTTTTATCCCTCTGCCATAGTTTAAAGCCTTGCTTCACCGGAAATTATTTCCTTTGAGGCGAGGTTTTCTTAATTTCACCTCCGGCTCCATTGCCGCAAAGCCAATAACCTGATCAACAAATTACCAGATGACATCCGCAGAAAGAATAGCCAACGCAGAAACGCATGTATTCAAAACCGTATTCCCGGATACCACCAATCACCACAACACCATGTTTGGTGGCAGGGTGATAATGATGATGTCTGAAACGGCTTTCATGACAGCTACCAGATACTCCAGAAAAACCTTCGTGATGGTCAGCAGCGGACAAGTTGATTTCAAAAAGCCCATCCCCGCTGCCACTATGGTTGAACTTGTTGGCAACGTACACACCGTTGGCAATACCAGCATCAAAATTCAGGTAGAAGTATTTCTCGAACACCTGCATGTGGAAGGAAGAGAAAAAGTAGCCAACGGCGTATTCACCTTTGTGGCACTGGATGATAACGGTAAGCCCACACCCGTTGAAGGATAATCATAAAATCTCTTTACGTTGTCTATCACAGAATTTCCACCAGTACAGGCAGCAACTGACGACAGAACCTTTCTCACCGCAGATGGTTCTATTTTCGCCAAACACAAAACAGAAAACAAGAAGAACACCAAAACGGTTTTCCTTACCAGAGATACACTGGTATTTATTCTGAAAGGAGAAAAACACCTGCATATAGATAATGAAAAAGTGGAAGTGAGTTCACAGGAAATCATTTTCCTGAAGAAAGGGATCTACGCAATGGCTGAATATTTTGAAGAAGGACTGAACTTCGAAGCCATCCTCCTTTTTCTCACTCCCTCCATTGTGCAGGAAGTGATCGCTGAATACAAAATAACACTTCCCTCTACAGTTTCAGACTCCCATTACCTGAAACTTCCATCCAATGAAACCATCGATGGTTTCAAAAAACAACTGCTTCAATATTTCACCAACAATACTCTAAAAGACAAGGGCATACTGCTGCTGAAGCAGAAAGAGATACTGCTCTATATCCTCAAAACAATTCCCTTTGCAAAGACAGCCCCTTTCTGGGCCAGCCTCACATCGGCAGAATCAGCTGATATTTCGCGTATCGTAGAAAAGTTTTTGTTCCAGAAATTATCGGTAGAGCAATATGCCAAACTCTGCAACAGAAGTCTGAGTTCATTCAAAAGAGATTTTACTTCCCTCTATCAATCTTCTCCCAAAAAATGGATCACTCAGAAGCGGCTCGAACATGCCCGCTTATTATTGAACAATACCGACACCAGAATTTCGGAGATCTCCGATCAGTGTGGGTTTGAAGCTACCTCCTATTTCACCAAACTGTTCAAACGGGCATACAACATCACTCCAACCGAGTTCCGGGCTAATCGTTATACTGAATGAACTTTTTGTACTAACAGCCAGCCTATGCTTACCGATAGCTTTGCATAAAAAACTATGCGCGTATTAATTATCGGAGGCAATGGCACAATCGGAAAGAAAGTAAAAGAAGCACTACAGCCAAAACACGAGATCATCATTGCAGGCAGGAACAGTGGAGATGTTCAGGTGGATATTGCAGACAGGCAGAGCATTCTGCAGATGTTTGAACAACTCAAAACTGTAGACGCCCTCATCTGCACAGCTGGTACTGGTTTCTATGGCAACTATTATGGTATGACGGAAGCCGATATGATGCCGGGCATCAAAGGCAAACTCATCGGGCAGATGAACCTGGTGCTCATCGGAAAAGATTATCTCTCCAGAGAAGGAAGTTTTACGTTAACATCCGGCATTGCAGCAGAACATCCTGCAAAAAATGGAACCGCAGTGGCCATGATCAACGGTGCTGTCAACAGCTTTGTGCTGGCTTCCGCACAGGAGCTGAAACAGGACATGCGTATCAATGCAGTAAGTCCCGGTCTGGTGGAAGACAGCTTTGAAAGATATGGGGAGTTATTTCCCGGCTACAACCTTGCTCCTATGAAAAAAGTGGTGAATGCCTACGTTCTCAGTGTGGAGGGCGCTGTAAATGGCAGGATATTGAAAGTGTATTGCTGAATACCGATGAACGCTCTGAATACCAGAGCGTTCATTTTTTCATCCTGATTATTCCAATAAATTAGCCATCTTTGGTTCCATGCCCCGGATACTTATCCTGTAATCATCTGAACCAAACTGCTGTAGAATTGGAGAATAAAAAAGATCATCAGGATACCCCCGAACTGCTTGAACAATTGGGATCTGGAAGCCATAGTGCTTTCAGTCTGCTGTTCAACCGATACAAACACAGGGTCTACTCGAATGCCCTGCTGTTCACCACTTCCACCAATATTGCCGAAGAGATTGTGCAGGATGTTTTTCTTCAGATCTGGAAGAGCAGAGAAAAAGTTGCTGCAGTAACGGACTGGGATGCATACCTTTTCATCATCACCAGAAATGCCGTGTACAGAAGTCTTCATGCGCAGGCGCAGCAATCGAAGAAACACAAAGCCTGGCAGGAGCAGACTGCAGACACAGAGCACGAAGACAATCTGCTGTCCACCATTCTCGAAAAAGACTACAACAGATTATTGCAGCGGGCTATACAGCAACTGCCACCGCAGCAACTGCAGGTGTATGTGCTGATAAGGCAGCAGGGGCTTTCACGCGCCGAAGCGGCCGACAGGCTTGGATTACAACCCGAGACGGTGAAACGGCATCTGAGTCTGGCTACCAGAACCATCCGTTCTTATTGCCTGCTGCACCTCGATCTCACACCGGCCATTGCCCTGCTGATCTGCATGCAGGTGCGATAAAAAAATATTTTTTCAACCTATTGACCCGGGGCAACTATTGCCCTACTCTTTACTCACAGCAACATTATTAATCGACTGCGATGCACCAAAACCAACTCGAAGAGCTTTTGAGTAAGCTTTCCGGAACTGAGCTTTCTGAACCGGACCGGAAGACACTGATGGAATACCTGGCAGACCCGGCCAATAAATCCGCTGTACAGGAGGCGATCTCGCACATTATGGCGGCGAAGAAAGCTGGCCCGCATTTACTGCCGCAACAGAGTTCGGATGAGATCATAGCAGCGATACTTGCGCCTGAAACGCAGGAGCAGCAAGCAGTTATCCGCATCATACCATCCCGCAAAACAAATTATCGCTGGTGGTGGGTGGCTGCATCGGCCATCATCATCGGGGCATTCAGCATCTGGCGCATCATGGCTCCTGCAACTACAACAACAACACCCGATGCTCCGGTGATCGCAGACAGAAATCCAGCATCGAACGGCGCTGTACTTACACTTGCCGATGGAACTACCGTTCTGCTCGATACACTGAAAGACGGCACCACCAATACTTCCGGTGGAATAAATATCAACATCAAAGACGGACATCTGGTAGCCGGTCACAACTGGAGTTCATCCACAGAAATTACCCGAAACACAGTAAGCACACCCAAAGGCAGGCAATACATGATGGTACTCTCCGACGGGTCCAAAGCATGGTTGAATGCAGGCAGCTCACTGGAATATCCTGTAGTTTTCACCGGCAATGAAAGAGCCGTGAAAATTACAGGAGAAGTGTATTTCGAAATTGCGGCTCAACCGGAGGCTCCTTTCAAAGTGCAGACTAAGAATATGGAAGTGCAGGTACTCGGCACATCTTTCAATGTGAATGCCTATGACGATGAAACCACCATCAATACAACACTGGTATCCGGTTCGGTAAAAGTTTCGGCTGAAGGCATATTACCTGCAACGCTGAAACCCGGTCAGCAGGCGCGTTTCCGGCCCTCTGCACCCATTAAGACAATACCATCTGTGGATCTCGATAAAATACTCGCGTGGAAGAATGGCTATTTCAGTTTTGATGATCTCACCCTTCAGCAGATCATGAAACTGATAGAAAGATGGTACGATGTAGATGTAAAATACGAAGGCGCCATTCCCACAGAAACATATGCAGGCATGGTACCGAGAAGCATGAAACTCTCAGGCATCATCAAATCGCTCAAAGACATGGATGTGGATGCAAGGCAGGAAGGCAGAATGCTGATCATCAGCAATAAGAAACAATAGGCTGTTATCAAACAAAAACCGGAAATGTTGACGCATTCCCGGCGATGTTGATTTCTATACAAGGCTAGGCACCTTTTAAAAAACCAAACAATGCGAATGTATGCAATTAACTGTTAATTGGAGAAAACGTCATGCCCCTACGTACAGGTCTGTTTTCATGCATGACTGGATACGCCTCCCCATCAAGTTCATTATGAAATTGTCGACTGCTGTTCTGCTCATTGCCATGCTGAGTGCATCAGTAATGGCATCTTCCCAAACCGTTACGCTCTCTGCGAAGAACGTATCGCTGAAAACCGTGCTGCTGGCCGTTCAGAAGCAAACGGGTTATACCTATTGGGCCAATAAAGAATTGCTTCAGAGTGCCTGCTGCCTCAATGTGCATGCAGAGAATATGCCGCTGGAGCAGTTTCTCACGCTGGCTTTGAAAGGTACCCGCATCAAAGCCAGAATTGAAGAAGGAACCATCGTGCTGTCTCAACAAAAAACAGCGCCTTCACCACTCTCCCTTCTCATAGCACCGGATACCATTCCGGCCCAGGTGATAACAGGTGTGGTGCAACTCAAAGATGGTCTGGGCGCCCCCACTCCCCTTGCCGGCGCTACTGTCAGCGAGAAAGGTGTAAACGGCAATGCAACTGCCACCAACGAGCGTGGCGAGTTCCGCATCAAAGTGCGTACAGGAGCAACACTCATCATTACACACGTAAGCATAGAACCGTATGCAGTAAGGCTTTCAGACAATCAAACCAGTGTTAAAGCTGAAGTAAACCTCAAAGAATCACTCGCAGGTAAAGATGTAGTGGTAACGGGTTATTTCACCAGAAAGAAAGAAACCTTCACCGGAGCATCCACTACCATTACCAGAAAGGAGTTACAGAAATTCAACAACAACAATATCTTCTCCATTATCCAAACCCTCGATCCTGCATTCAGGGTACAGGAAAACAATATTGCAGGTTCCGACCCCAACCGGTTGCCCGATATCAATATCCGTGGCATCAGCAGCGTAGGAAGCAATGTGAACCTGCCGCTCATCATCATCGATGGATTTCAGGGCACGCTGCAGCAACTCTACGACATGGATGTGAACCGCATCGAATCCATTTCCATTCTCAAAGATGCCAGTGCTACCATTCTCTACGGAAGCCGCGCAGGCAATGGGGTGCTGGTAATTGAAACGAGATTGCCGAAATCGGGCAAATTCACTGTCAGCTATGATTTCAAAGGATCAGCCACGCTGGTTGATCTCTCCGATTACAACCTGATGAATGCTTCACAGAAACTCGAGTATGAAAAACTCGCAGGCATCTATCAGTACAAAGACCCAGCAGATCCGCAATGGACGGCCGACTACACCATGAAGCTGAACAACCTGTACCGCGACAGACAACTCGCAGTGCAGAGCGGCGTAAACACCTACTGGCTGAAACAACCTGTGCAATCGACCTTCTCAACCGGTCACAGTATCCGCGCCGAAGGAGGCAATCAGGAAGTTCGTTACAGCATCGACGGCAACTACGCCGATTTCAAAGGAGCTATGAAAGGATCGGGAAGAACCAGATACGGCGCGGCTTTCAACCTCATCTACCGTATTCCCAATAAGGTCACTTTCAGAAACAATGCCAGTTTTCAGGGCACGAAAGAATACAATTCTCCGTATGGCTCTTTCTCGCTCTACACAAAAATGAATCCTTACGAGCGCATCTATGACGATAACGGAAAGCTGATTCCGCGTTACAATGATCTCGGCCAGTATTTCACTTCATTCGCCGGCGGCGTTTCGTATAACCCGCTTTACAATGCCAGTCTTCCTTATAAAAACTTCAACAACAGTTCCATCCTTACCAATAATCTGAGCATCGAATGGTTCATCGGCAGCGGCTTCAAACTGAATGCCGTTGGTGTGCTCTCAAAAACATTCAATGATGGAGAACTCTACATCTCGCCATACAATACCCGTTTCATCTCCGAATCATCCGACACCAGAAAAGGATTGTATGCAGTGAACAATGGAGGAGCCACACAGTATCAGGCCAACCTCACCTTGCAATACGGCAAAACATTAGGATTGCATTCACTCAATGCAGCTGTGATCGGAGAAGCCAGATCGAGCAAGATCGATGGACGATCGGATACGCTCCGTGGATTTGTAGACGATCGTTTCGTAAGCCCCAGCCTCGCCCTTGGTTATTCCAGCATGAGACCAACTTACACCAGTGTTCCGGAAAGATTGCTGGGACTTGCTTCCAACCTGCATTACGACTATGATCAGAAATACCTGGCAGACTTCTCCTATCGCGTAGACGGATCATCCAAATTCGGAGAAGACAACCGCTTCGGTTCGTTCTGGAGTGTGGGTCTCGGATACAACCTGCACAAAGAGAAATTCTTTCACGTGAACGGAGTAGATATGTTCCGCGTATTCGCCAACCTCGGCGAAACAGGCAACGAGAATTTCACTGCAGACATGACCACCACTGCCTATCTCTTCTCTCCTGATGCGCGGTACTATAAAAAAAATACGACCATGTATGTGAGCCAGGGCAACCCCTCACTCACATGGCCCAAGATCTTCCAGAAAAGCGCCGGTATCGATGCCGCCTTCTGGAACCAGCGCATCAACGTAAGATTGAACGTATACGAAAGAACCACCAACAGAATGATCTCGGCCATCACTGTTGCACCGAGTCTGGGATTTGCAGACAACAGATTTTATGAGAATCTGGGCGAAGTAAGAAACCGCGGCTTTGAACTCAGCAGTACAGTAATGGTGTACTCCAATCCGCAAAAACAACTTTACTGGAGCCTCAACTTCGCTGCTGTGAAAAATCAAAGCAAGCTGGTGAAGATCTCCGATGAGCTGAAGAAGCTGAACGAATCACTGGTTGCCAAAGAAAGCAACGGAGACATCAAAAGGATCTCTGCTTACTATGAAGAAAATCAGTCGCTCAGCGTTTTCCGTGCAGTGCGCTCACTCGGCATCGATCCAGCCACCGGACGTGAATTGTACCTCGATCTCAACGGCAACAGAACCTACACCTGGAACGCCCAGAATCAGATAGTGGCTGGTGACAAAGAACCCAGGCTCAGCGGAACTTTCGGCACCGATCTGTCATGGAAAGGCCTGTCAGTAAGATTGTTCTTCTACTATACGCTCGGAGCAGACATCTACAATACCACTCTGGTTGATAAAGTAGAAAATGCAAGCCCATATATGAATGCAGATCTGCGCATCCTTGAACAGCGCTGGAAAACGCCCGGTGATGTGGCGATGTACAAAGGCATTTCCGATCAGACAGCCACTCAGCTTACCACAAGGTTTGTTCAGAAAGAAAACACGCTGCGTCTCGCCAGCCTCAATGTCAATTACGATTTCATGAAAGTGAAGCTGGCCAAATACCGCATTCAGCGACTGAGGCTTAACTTCTCCACCAACGATGTATTCAGATTGAGCACCATCAGAATGGAGCGTGGCATCGATTATCCGTTTGCCAGAACTTACAACCTCGGATTGACCGTTGAATATTAATCACCACACAACAGATCACAATGAAATATATTCATATAGCCCTTTTCGCGCTGGTGACCTTCACAGGATGCAGGAAGTTCCTCGATGTTACCCCGAACGATAAGGTATTCGAAAATGAGCTCTTCAATAGCCGGGACGGATTCGAGAGTGCGCTCGCCGATGTTTATTACGGCATCACCAATCCCAATCTCTATGGGCGTCAGCTGAAATACGGCATGCTGGATGCAATGGCCGGTTACTGGAATATCCCTGCACAGCAGAACCCATACTCCAATGTGATTGGCCTCAATTACCAGCTGCCCGTGTATCAGACGATGCTGAGCAATATCTGGAGCGGCCTCTACACTGCCATCAACAAAACCAATACGATACTCAAGAATATCGAGAACATCAAAGGAGATCAGTATTACGATCTCATCAAAGGAGAAGCAACAGGCATGCGGGCATTTGCACATCTCGAGCTGCTTCGGCTATTTGGTCCTGTTATCAGCCAGGAAGGTGCGGGAGCAAAAGCCATCCCCTACTATGCCGCAGCCGGAAACCTGCCCCAGCCGCTGATTTCCGCAGGAGAAGTGATCAGCCGCATCGATAAAGATCTTGCCGATGCAGAGCTGCTGCTGAAGAACGACACCATCAAAACAATCGGCAGAAGCACCAACGGTAATGGATTCGGTACCATCCGATACAATTCGCTCATCGACCGCAGAGGCATCCGTATGAATTACTATGCAGTGCTGGGATTGAAGGCCCGGCTTTCCATGTGGGCAGGCAAAACTGACGAAGCATACACCCGCGCCAATGCAGTGATAACACAACTCGAAACCAACAGAGACGCAGCTATCCGCCTCGTAGGCAGCTCCGATGTTAGTGCAAGAAACAAACGATTTTCAGTGGAGAATCTTTTCGGGCTCTACATTTACAATCACCGTGATATGCTGGCCGGTTATCTGCCCGATTTTTCAGCTACAGCAACACCTACACTTGTTCCGCAGTACACTTATCTCATGAACAATCTGTACAAGAACAGCGTTCACGGAAGTGTGAACGATTACAGATGGATCAACTGGTTCGGAGTGATCGGCACCAGCCAGTACAGGTTCACCAAATTCGAGATAGACACGTTGCCCTCTTCATCACAAGATCAGTATGAAGTATCGTTGCTGGCACTGCCCGAAATGTATTTCATCATGGCCGAAGCAAAAGCAGCCACCGATCCGGCACTGGCCATGCAATTGCTCAACAAGCTTCGCTTCAGCAGAAACCTCACAACCGGAATTCCATACGATCCGGCAACTACCACTCCGGAGGTGGTGATGAACTTCATCATCGACGAAAGCAGAAAAGAATATCCCGGCGAAGGATACGTGTACCTGATGTACAAGAGGATGTTCAGGCCATTGGTGAGGCCCACCGGAACCATTCCGGCCGATCTCACCATCTATCATCTGCCATTGCCTGTTGATGAATCCATTTACAACAACACCAAGTAGGTTAAAACATTTATCATGAAACGAATCATCCAACATATAGGCAGCAGCCTGATAATACTGCTCACCGGCTCAATGTTCACCGGCTGCTCCAAAAACAAAGTGGTTGAGACATTCAATACAAACAAGTCTTACATCTATTTCGCACAGCGGAATACAGACAACAGAGCGGTAGAGTTGTATATCGACAGTCTGAACTATTCCTTTGCGATGGACAATCCCAACCTCGACGAGAAAACATTTGCCATACCTGTAAAAATTGCAGGGGGAGCAAGCCAGCAAAGCCGCAGTTATACTTACAGCATTGCTGCACAGAGCAGTAATTTCGATGCTTCGCTGGTATCTTTTTCCGAACCCGTAATCGGATCAGGAAAATATACGGATACCCTCTACATCAGGATCAAAAAAGGAACAGCACTGCGCAACAATATCATGTGGTTCACCCTGCAACTGAAAGAGAACAATGATTTTGCGATAGGCAACAAATACAACGAAAAACTGCGGATCATCTTCACCAATCAGCTGCTTGAACCCAAGTGGTGGTTCACCTGGCGCAATCAGTTCGGCACATTCTATCCTGAGATCTACGAAAGATGGATTCAGATTTACTACCTTGGTGCAGACCCTTCACCCGATCTCATCACAGCAGCTCCGGGCCCCATTTACTACTGGAACAACATGCCCACTTCTGCCATTTCGAGCTGGTATCCGGTAACATTCATGTACGTGAACTACCTGAAGCAATACTTCATCGAGCATCCGGTGTATCCCAACGGAGATAATACCCAGCCCCGCATTCTTTTACCATAAATCAACTGCAATGAGAATTCTTATATATTTCATGATGGTTGTTTCCGTTCTCGCGGGCGCCTGCTCAAAAGATAAGGGAAACTATGATTATACAAAGATCAACAAGATCAGTATCGACAACATGCTGCTGGGAGATCACAACTCACAGCGCATCTATCGTGTGGTGAATGGCGATCCTCTTAATTTCACACCGGTTATTACAGGTACCGTATCCGGATCAGACACTACCAATCTCAGGTTCGCATGGGTGATTGAAAAAGATACCATCGCAAGAACCAAAGAGCTGCATACCATTGCCAATATGGGCTTTGGTAAACTGGTGGGATATTACTTCGTTAAAGACCTCACCACCAACACTGTTTACACTTACAACTTCACGCTCGAAATCAGCAACGCCGCAAGCAGAGGCACTTACATTCTCGCTGAAGATGCCGACCACAATGCAATACTGTACATGCATTCAGCGCTCAGTGTAAACAACCTGTTCAGGCCTTACAGTGCATTCAATGATAAAGCAATTGGCAAATACCCTGTTGATCTTGGACTCAAAATCAATTATGGCAACTCATCTACCAACTACACCTACACAGTTATGACGGCGGCCAGAGAATCCGACGCCAATGTGATGGAGGTATTTGTGAACGAAATGAAGCCGATACTGTTCTACAACAAATCCAGCTTCATCGAACCTTCCGCTTCTTTCAACATCACCCAATATGTGCGGTTGGTATCCGCCACCCACAATTATATTCTGGTAGATGGGAAAGCGCATTTGATGAATAAGGGTGCGATAGGAAGTGTGCTCTACCCCGGTGATCCTCAGAACTATGATTTTGGTGCACAGGGATTATTCACCAGCAGATCACTCTACTCACGACTCCTGGCAGGATGGGATTACAGAAACAACAAAGTGCGCATTCTGATGACAGCCAATCAGGCAGCCAGCGACAGTTATATCACCAGTGCAGAAGGACCACTCGATCAGTCGATACTCGCCGGATACACTTTCATCAAAGGATTTGAAACATCCATAAACGGTGGATTCTGCTACGTATTTCTGATGAAGAAAGGCGATAAGCTTGCCTCCTTCCTCATCACACTGAATGGATATCAATCGGTGAACAGTCTTACCAAGATTGCAGAAGCCACAGTCCCCGATCTGGATAAAATGATAATGCCTTATTTCAACTTCAGCAACAACTTCTGGTATTTCGCAATCGGGCGCAGCGTTTACCGCACTACTGTGATGGGCATGGAATTGCAGAAGGTATTCACATTGCCCGAAGATCAATCTGGCGATATTGCAGCGTTTGCTTTCAACGAAGGTGGAACAGTTTCGATGGAAAATATCGGCGTATGCACGTATGATCCGAATTCATCCAAAGCCATGAAGGGATCATTTTATTTGTTCAACACCGTTTCTAATTCATTTACAGAAACGCATCTGAATGTGATTCAGAAGCCGGTAGCGATACAAATGGGATTCTAAACTATTGCATAAAAAAAAGCCCGGAAGCTGTACTTCCGGGCTTTTCTATTTCTTTTTACTTCATCAACTGTTCGCAGACTCCAAATGCCAGGGTCATTCCTACACCACCAAATCCATTGATGATAGTTACTCCCGGCTCTGGTTCCAGCACCAGATTGGTTTCGCCGTTGGTGAGTTTGGGATAGATGCCATTCCATGTTTCGATCACTGTTTCATCGGCAAACCGGGCGAATGTTTTCAGGTAATCGAGTATCAGTTGATTGATGAATCTTTTATCGAAAGGATCATGCGTATGGCCATACTCATGTGAATCTCCGACAGTCAGTTCACCCGACTGGTTCTGCGACACCATAACGTGAATGCCCCAGCGCAGATATTCAGGATATTCCGCTTCGAAGCGCTTACGCAGTGCATCGAGAGAGGTCGCCTGCTTAAAGCTGCTGTAATGCGCAAGAGATAAGGCCCCGCAGATGGCAGGTCCGATACGCTGCGCTTCGGGCTGGGCCGCCATGCGCATCATCTGCAATTTGCATTTGGTAATCGGCAATGCTGCAAATACTTTCGGATAGAGTGTTTCAAAGTCTGCGCCACTGCACACATAGATATCATCGGCCTCAAATGTTTCTCCGGCACTGAATACCGAAGGATAGGCAATATCAGTTGCTGCAACTCCCCATTTGAATTCAACACCGAATTTATCACTGAGGTAGTCCGGTATTTTTGCAATCGCTTCGCGTGGATCAACAATCAGTTCGTCGCTGCTGAAAAGCCCGCCTATCAAAGACTCCGTAACAACATTCGGAGAGGATGCCTTAATCTCTTCGGGCGTAAGCAATTGATAGTTTCTATGCTGATAGACCTTCGACAGTTCCTGCAACACAGCAAATTCGTCGGCGCTGTATGCCAGATGAAGTGAGCCCACTTCATCATGCCAGATCCCTGCTTCTGTGCAAACCGTTTTCCAGATCTTTCTGCTCAGCATGGCAGTTTCGTACATGCCGCCATCGGGTTGACCAATCGGCCATATCATTCCGAAATTGCGGATGGAAGCACCTACTGCCCTTCCTGATCTTTCAATTACAGTAACCTTGTATCCACGAACTGCAAGGGCTCTGGCGGTTGCCAGTCCGGCTATGCCTGCACCGATCACTATCGCACTTCTTTGCGCCATTTTATAAATTTTGTTGTTTGAATTTATTGTTGAAATAATACAGGGAAGCTACGGTACCGGCGATGCCGATTACAGAAAGCAAAATTACGCCATGCGAAAAAAATCCACTCCAGTTCAGTTTCAGATCCAGGAAAGATTTTCCCAGCATCACCGATACACTTCCCAGATAGCCATAGGCATCTGCGAGGTAAATGAGAAAGCCCACATTGCCGGCTATTTTGAAAGTTGCGATCAGTCGCTCGAAGAAAATGCAATTGAAAGGGATGTATGCCATGTAGAGGCCAAGGCCTGTAAGCTGCATCCACAGTGCGCCGTTCAGGCGACCATTCACAAACAGACATGAGCTGACACCTGCCAGCAGAAAACCTGCAGCTATCACCACATGAATCAATCTGAATGCGGTAAGATTTCTGCGAACCAGCACCAGCAGCGCCATCAGCGCCAGTACAGAAATTGAGATAGAAGATTCAGAACGGGCAAAAATGCCTGCATCGTTGCCATAACCGATCTCATTCCACATATTGGCCATATAGTTGTCGCGCACATCGCGCATCACTGTAAGAAAAGAATAAGTGATGGTGATCACTATCAATCCGCCACCGAACCTGCGCAGCAGTTGTTTTCTTCCTGATTTATCGAGTGGCACTCTTGCTGTTCTTTCCCGGACGTCTTCCGATGTGGGCGCCGGAATTTTTTCGAGCATCAGGAATAACAGCATAATCGGAACAATGAAAACGAGCCCCGTCATGAAAGGCATCCACTTTTCAGAAACGCTCCATTCAAGCATCAGCCATTTAGCCACGGAGCGTGTGAATCCTCCTGCGAAAATAAAGCTCACCGCCATGGTGGAGCCGATAAAGTCAGTGGTTCTTCTTCCTTCCACATAACTGAACACTATGCCCCACATGAACCCCAGTGAGAAGCCATTGATCAGTAAAAAGATCATTCCGAAAGGTGCGGGTACAAGTGCGAAGAAGAGCAGCGAGATCCATGCAGCACCGATCAGTATCATGGCTGTTTTCCAGCGACCGCTTTGTTTCAGCTCTGCGATCAGTTTAATGCCGGCAAACTTGCTGCCCATATATCCGATCACCTGACTGATGATCAGCAGGGTCTGATACGGTATCCCCAAAAAACTGATGCCTTCAAAAGTAGCTACAGTAAAGGGTTTCCGAAATGCATACACCGATGCGTAAGTAAGAAACGCCACTACGGCAACGTACAGTGCGGTGCCTGTTTGCCGGCCTGCAGGCCTTGCTGATATTGCTAATTGTTCAGACAAGCTTTTGCTGTTTAATGTGAGCAATGATTATGCAATGCCGATAAGCTGCGGCAGTTCATCGAGACTGTCGAGAATATGATCCGGGTTAAAAGCTGCCAGTTCTTCGCGGGTGTAAGCACCTGTTGTTACCGCTACAACCAGCCCGCAGCCTGCATTACGGCCTTCATTGATATCCACTTCGGTATCGCCGATCTTGGCCACCAGTGTTGTATCGGTAATGCCGGCGCGTTGCATCAGCTGCTGCATCATAAACACCTGCGGACGCCCCTGCTCTACTTCGTCACTGGCAATGTAATCGTCGATCAGTCCACGCTCTTTCCATTTCAGGCGCGTAATGATGCTGTCTGCGATCTCGCGCGAGAAGCCCGTGTTCAGCGCAATGCGGATGCCCTTTTCTTTCAGGTAGAGGAAGATATTTTCTGCTTCGGGAATAGCGCTTACTGCAGGATCGTGTTTGTAGAAATCGAGCATTTCGGTTTGGAATGCATCGTGTATGGTTTCGATCAGTTGATCGTTTGCATCAACGCCTATTTTATCGAGCACCATGCGAATGGCAGTGGGCTTGTGATAGCCCATGAGGTGATTGAAGTCTGCCAATGCAATTTCATATCCATTTTTGCTGAAGGCCTGCTGAAAGGCTTTGCCTACAAAATTATTGTCCACCACGGTGGTGCCCGCCATGTCGAATACCGCTAGTTTAATCATCGTTTCTTGCTGTTTTGTGATCGAGGTTATTGGAGAGATGGCGAATGGCCATGTCTTTGTATTTCTGTAATGATGGAAGTGGTTTATGTTCCTGCTTGGCAAGATCATCCCACTCGCGCAGTTTGATGAACAGTGTATGCAATGGATCTGATTCGAATGCGGCGGCTTCGGCTGCATTCATCACACCACCTTGTTGCTGCAATGTTTCCCTGCTGGCAACCGATAGTCGTTCGAAGTATGCAGGATATTTGAAAGTGAGGTAACGCTTTGCCAGCACATGGCTTTCGGCAAGCTTTGCCACTCTTTCAGAAAATCCTTTTTCACGCAGATAAGTGCCGGCAAGTACTTCGTGATCCACTACGCCGTATCCGTTCATCTGCTCTGCCGGCATGATGTATTCGCAGAGATGGCCGATATCATGAAAGAATGCTGCGAGTATCACTTCTTCATCATAACCTTCGGCTTCGGCCAGTTCTGCTGCCTGGCACATATGTTCGATTTGCGAAACCGGTTCGCCGATATAATCCGCACTACCGAATAACTCGTAGAGTGAGAATATATCAGCGACCGTTTCTATAGCTTGTTGTTGCGTCATGTATTGTTTGATTATTTCATGATCACCGGCAGGTGAGCTGCCACAGGTTGTGGCGGTGTAAACCGCAGTCCCAGCAGCGCTGCAATGGTGGATGCGATCTGCGCCTGATACAATTGCTCCGATTTATTGCTCTCGCCTTCGGCTTTGATGCCAACACCGATTGCAGCAAACCATATCTGATCAGAACCTTCGATCTCACTGCCATGACTTCTCCAATCTTTCTTCACAATATCACCACGACCATGATCTGTGGTGACCAGCAAGGTTGTGTTATTGCGATATTGCGGAATCGACTGAAGCGTGTTCCAGAGATCGGCTAGCCATTTGTCGGTTGCATGTGCAGTATTGAGATAGAAATCGTATCGGCCGCCATGTGCATAGTCGTCTGTTTCATCGAATCCGATGTAAAGCACGCGGGGCGCATATTGGCGCAGATATTCTTTGCCGATTGTATAGGTGAGATGATCAGGACGTACTCCTTCACCCAAGGGCTGCGGAGAAAGAAACTGCATTTCATTGAGCAATCTGAATGCGGGCTGTTTCATTTTTAGTGAATCAAATCCTGCACTCACCGGAAACCCTGCACGCTTTTCGTTGAAGATGCCATCGAAGCAATCCCATGAAGTGAATGCAGCTACTTTGCCTTTAAACGCAGGCTGGTTATTCAGAAACTCCAGCACTGTAACATTTGCGTTCGGCGTGGGATCATTTGAATTGACCAGTGTATCGGGGTATCCGCTGAAGATCTCATTGTAACCGGGATAAGAGAACCAATACCTGTTCTTCACATTCACGTTGCTGCCGAGTGTGCGGTTGCCATGCAGCTGTCCTTGCTTCGCAATGGTATTCCACACAAAAGGAAGCAGTTTTGCTCTGCGCTCCTGCGGAGTTGCCGCCCAGTATTTTTTCTTCAGCGCAGCAGTGTCGAATGAATACGACGGATCATTGATCAGTTGTTCATCGGCTCCGCCAAACATTTCCTGCCAGCGGAATCCATCGAGCGTAACCACTACTACGTTTGCTGCTTTTTTTGTCTGTGCCATGCTGCTGCTCATTCCCATGAGCATACAGCAGGCCACGAATATTCTTTTCATCAGTTCTGTTTGATTGGTAACAATTATTTTACTTCAGCAACCACATATCTGCATTGATATCGTCCGCTCCGGAAAACTGATTCTTCAGTGCTTCTTTGAGATTGTCGGTATTGGTAGTTGATTCAGAGTTGGGATAGCGGAATCTTTTGGGGATACGGCCGCTGTTTCCTGTACCTACGCCGGTACTGAAGGTTGGTACTCCAGTACGTCTCCAGTTGAAATACGCTTCCCAGCCTGAGTTCTGGAAGAATGCAAGGTATTTCTGTGTAAGAATTTGTTTGAGGCCATCCGCATTGTCGCCGGCATATTTCACTTTTCCCTGTACATAATAAACAGCTTCAAAATCGAAAGGGATAGTATAGGTAACAGCTTTAGGCGAGCCGTATGGGTATATCTTGGAGATATTGCCAGCTGCATCTACAGGAATTCCATAGAGTGTCATAGAAGCTTTGATCCCATTCTTATACCATGTTTCAGCATTGCCTGTTATCCAGCCGCGGTTAATGGCTTCAGCGATATTGAAACACAATTCTGCATAACCGATCAATGTTCCGGGTTCAGCTGTATAACTTGAATAGTAACGGCTTCTGCTCCGAACTGAATACGCTGCCGTATCTACGTTCGACATTTTTGAAGACATCACAGCCAGCTCTTCACCTGATTCTGCACCTACATATGCAGTGATGTCAGCCGGTGTTTTATGGAATTCATTCAACTGCTGTGTTGCAGGCTCTGCCGTTACAAATGCGCGGGCATCTTTCAGATCAACCAGTGTATTGAGGTAGCTCGAAGACATGTTGTATCTCGTAGCATCGTTACCAAGGTTATCAGGATTGCTGGGATACTTGTTGAAATTGTTGTAGATGTACTGAAGGTTTTCAGCATTGCTGCGCATCAACGGATATTTGACAGCATCCGCCATTACTGCAGCAAAATCCTGCTTTACTTTCAGATCGGCATCGGCTGTTTTGTTGCTCAGCAAAATCAACACACGCAAACGGAACGTATTGATAGCACGGCGCCAGGAGGTTTTATCGTTGAAATAAATATCACCGTCGATCTTTGCATTTCCGTTGAAACCGGCTGTAAGTGCCGCCAGTTCATTGTTTGCTTCATCGAGCCATTTCAGTATCTGCACAAAAATCTCTTTCTGCGAATCATATTTAGGTCTGGTATTATCCATACCTTTCAATGCTTCGGTCATCGGAAGGTCTCCAACCAGATTGGTCATGCGGTAGAAATACCAGGCGCGGATGAATTTGCCGATGGCCAGGTACGCTTTCTTCTCTTCTTCGCCGATCTTCTGCGCTTCTTCTTCCATCTTCACTACATTTTTCAGTGTGAGGTAGTTGAGGGAAGCACCCGTCCAGTCATAACGCTGATCGCCGTAATAATTGTAATTGCAGTTATCGAACTGATTCCAGCGGCTGACATTGCTCCATGGCTTATCTCCGTTCATGTCTGACAATACACCGGTCAGCAGCAGATTCGGAGGTACAGTTAACGGGCGATTAGGATTTGCTTCGTAATCGTTGAACTTTTTCTGACAACCTGCTGCCAGGGCTCCGGCAGTGATCAGTGTCAGGAGTATTTTGGTTGATTTCATGTTTCTCTTTTTTGAAGTGATTAGAACACCAGGTTGAGGTTTACACCATATCTTCTTGTAGTAGGTGTCTGCAGGTTGGAAGAACCTTGCGGACCAGCATACTGATCGATATCTACGTCTTTGTATTTGGAGAAGTAGAACAGGTTACGGCCTACCAGTGAAATGCTCGCCTGTCTGAAGAATGAACGCTTCAGCAAAGTCTGAGGAAGGCTGTAAGTGAGTGTTACTTCACGCAGCTTCGCAAATGTTTTACTGATCAGGTTCGCTTCGTTGGTGCTGTAGTAGAAGCTGATATAATCCTGCAGGTAAGTGGCTTTGGTGTTTGGTGCGTAAGCGAGGTCTTTGTAGTTGGTTACATTACCGAGATTGTCGTAGTTGATACCTACACCATTGTTCACAGTTACGCCTTCACCAACCCATGATTTTACCCCTTTGTAATCCTGATAGCGTGCTGCGCCCATAGCACCTTCAACAGTGTTTATGTGACGGCCGCCACGGTATGTTTGCTGTTGAATATAGTTGATCATCTTTCCACCTACTCGTCCATCGAACTGGAAACCGAGACGAAAATTCTTATAGCTGAAATTGTTAATCACACTCCAAACCCAGTCGGGATTGGTATATCCCTGAATCTGATTGATGGGGTTGCGGATAGGCAATCCACCACCATCGTAAATGATTTTTCCTTCAGGCGTTTTTACGAATGCAGAACCAACGAACTGATCTACGCGGCTGCCGATTTTGGTGTAGAGATCCAGTTGTTTTACATCATCATAGAACTTCGTATATACTTCTTTGAAAGTAGACCAGTTCACCATTACATCCCAGTTGAGTCCCTTGGCACTTTTCAACGGAGTTCCGGTGAGAGAAACTTCCCAACCGGTTTTGCGTGTGGTGATACCATTCTTCAGCACACCAGTATAACCGGTGGTTTCTGAAAGAGGCAGAGAGAAGATACGGGGACCATCATTGGTAAGGAAGTAAGTAGCTTCAATACCTACACGGTTTCTGAGGAAGCGGATATCTGCACCTGCTTCATAAGCAGTACTGGTAAAGGGTTTGATCTCAGGGTTAGGCAGCTGATCAGTGAAAAATGCACCAGGCTGATTGTTGTAAACCGGACGAACAGTGTAAGAACCCGAGTTCTGATAAGACGGACCATCATAGCTGCTCAGGTACTCCATTCCATAACCGATTGGATAGCTGGCCTGCGGCGTAGCACCGATCTGCGTTGCAGTGATACCACCTTTTACGTTGGCATATGAACCACGCAGTTTCACCATGGAGATATATTCAGGCATCTGCACATAATCACTTACCACTGTGCTCACAGACACACCGGGATAGAAACCCACATTGTGATCGGAAGGGAGTGTAGAATGTTTATCGAGACGACCAGTCAATGAAACAGTAGCGTATTTGCTGAGCCCGATATCTACATAGCCATATCCGCTCAACACAAGCATATCACTATTGAAGCCAGAGGCTTTAACCGGATTGCGTGAGTTATTGAAATTGTACCAACCTGGTACATTGAGATAATCAGTTGTTACGAAGCTGGAGTTATATCTGAAGCTGCGGATGTTACCACCGGCAGAAGCTTTGATGCTAACTGCTCCGATATTGTTGGTATAAGTAGCCAGCACATCACTGTTATTCTCGAAAAGTGAGCGCTTGTCTTCACGATAATCACCACGGCCTTCTTCTCTTCCATAAGGGTGAGCAGAGAAAGGCATTTTTTCGTCACGGAAAAGATCATACGTAGTAACCTGTGTGCGCGCCAGGATCTCCCAGTTTTTAGTTGGTTTGTAGGTCAGTTTGGCATAACCGTTCATATCGGTTTTGTAATGACCACGCAGCCATTCGTATACCACAAAGTAGGGGTTGTGATAACGCTGGTATTCTGCGTAAATGCTTTGTCTGCCTTCTTTACCGGGCTGCCAGTAATTGCGCATATCGTCTACATTCCAGTCTGCACCTGCCCAGATCACCATATTGTAGATAAGGCTGTTGGGACCATAAGCTACATCGGGGAAGTTGGGTGTGTACTGACGGTTGTAGTTGAAGTTGGCTTCCATTCTCACCTTATCAGAGAAATTGTAACCTGCTGAAATATTGAAGTTGGTGATGTTGAGCTTCATGTTAGGCACGATGCTCTTCTGGTAAGTATGCGATAGTGAGAAACGGAGATCATATTTATCACCACGTGCTGATACAGCTACGTTGTTGGTAGAAAGAATTCCAGGATTCAGGAAGCGTGTAAGGTTGTTCTTTCCGCGGTTGGTCCATGGTGTTCCTTTTCTTTCACCGGTATTCGGATCAACAGGACTATCGTACTGAGGAATGAGCTGACCTTCGAATTTTGGTCCCCATACATCATAGTCGCCATCATTGGTACCACCACCCTTTCCATCTTTGAAAGCATATTTGCCGTGATCGCCGGGGCCGTATTCGTCCTGCACTTTAGGAATTGCATTGAATCCTTTGTCCACCATGGTGCTGCTGTTGAACTCGATGGCGTAGCCACGTTTATCGCGTGAGCCGCGTTTAGTGGTGATCATGATAGCGCCGTTGAGGCCGCGGGAACCATAGAGAGCAGCGGCAGTAACGCCTTTTAGAACAGTGTATGTTTCAATGTCGTCAGGACTAATGTTCCAGGTATCGGAATTGATAGGAACACCGTCCACAACAAAGAGATCGATATTGCGGCCGCGAAGGATCAACTGAGGAGCAGCAAGCATTTCGGCGGAAGCGCCCACAGTAAGGCCTGCTACTTTACCAACGAGACCGTTGAGTGGATTTGGTTCGCGTGCTTTCACGAGGTCTTCACCGCGAACTTCCTGAATGGAGTAACCCAGTTTCTTTTTTTCTTTTTTGATGCCTAATGCAGTAACAACTACTTCGGAGAGGTTCTTAGGATCTGTAGCGAGAGAAATGATGGTGTCGCTTCCGGCAGCAACTTCTTTCACCATATATCCAACGCTGCTAACAATCAGCAGGTCGCCGGAATTGGCATGGATGCGGAAATATCCACCTGCATCGGTTAAAGTTCTTTTGCCATTGTTTTTTAAAGTAATGGTAGCACCTGCTATCGGCTGCCTGTTTTCGGCAGAGATTACCTGGCCATTTACATCCTGCTGCGCAAGGGCAGTAACCGGTACTGAAATCAGGAAAAGAATGGCCAGCATAAACTGCTGGAGTTGGTTGTACATACTAGCAATGAGTTTTAAGAATTGGCCCCAAAACTATTGCTGCTATGTTATCTTGTTATGTTGCAAAAATTACGTTAAAGTTAAGATATACTAAACTTTAAAGTCTTTATAAACGCCATTTGTTTACATATACTAAACAAATTCAGGCATTAAAAACACATTAAAACACCTTGTATATCAATTACTTCCGGTTTTTGAAGAAGTAAATAACCAGCATTGTTACCGGCTCTTTTGAGTTGTTGTAAGGGTTATGCGTTTCTGCTGCATCAAAGAAAATGGAGTCGCCTGCTTCGAGATCATATTGCTGATCGGCGACAGTGTATGTTACTTTTCCGGAGAGGATGTATTTGAATTCGAAGGCTTCCGTTTCTACAGGTGGACGTGAACAACCGGGGTCCAATGTAAGAATAACAAAGTCTACGATATGCTCCTGAATGGTGGTGGAGAAGATACGTTTGTAATGAAAGCCGATAGCATTCTCTTTCTCGAATGCCTGATGATCGCTCCTGCGTCTCACCAGTACTTTGCTTTCGGGACCATGCAGATTGATGTCTTTGAAGAATTCATTCAGATCGAGCTTCAGCTCTTTGATCAGATTGAGCAGCACCTGCAGGGAAGGAATGGTTCTTCCGTTTTCGATCTGCGACAGCAGTCCTTTTGTTACACCGGCAGAGTCTGCCAGTTCCTGCAACGTGATGCTTTTATCTTTACGGCTTTCTTTCAGCCGGTTACTGATCTGCACAATGATATCTTCTTTCATGGTGAATTAAAATTAAGCACTTTCACCAAACAAAAAAGCCGCTGATAATAATTACCAGCGGCACGAACATTAGTGTTAATTACCTATTTATTGGCTGCAGTAGCCTTGAAATGCTCTTTGTGATAATCGGATCCCCAGCGATCGTAGCGTTTGTACTGGGTTTTGAGTTTCTTCTCAAATGCAGGCCAGTTCTTCTTTTCAAGCGGTGTCCATAATACTTCGCTAAGGGCCGTCATACGCGGGAACACCATGTATTCCACCTTTCCTGGATTGGTAACGTATTCGGTCCAGAGATTGGCCTGTGCTCCCACAATGAATTTTCCTTCCTCTGCTGTCAGTTCTTTCGGAACAGGATTGTAGCCGTATACTTTTTCCAGATTGATGTACCCGCCGATGGTAACAGAGTCTTCTTTCTTCGTTTGATTGTAATCGAAGTATACATAATCAGTGGGTGTCATGATCACGTTATGGTGTTGCTTTGCAGCTTCGATTCCGCCTTTCTCCCCTCTCCAGCTCATTACCCATGCATTGGGAGCGAGACCACCTTCGAGAATTTCATCCCATCCGATAAGGGTTTTGCCTTTTTCGTTGATGTATTTTTCCATGCGCTGAATGAAGTAGCTCTGAAGCTCGTGTTCATCTTTCAGGTTATTTTCCTTCATGCGTTGCTGGCATTTGGCGCATTTCTGCCAGTTCGATTTGGGGCATTCGTCGCCACCCACGTGAATGTATTGTGAAGGGAACAATGGAAGGATCTCATCGATCACATCCTGCAGAAATTTAAATGTATTTTCTTTTCCTGCGCAGAATACATCTGCGTATACACCCCAGCTCTGTACCACCTGTTTGCCGGTACTGTCGCCAGCCCAGGCACATTCTTTCGGATAGTATGCCTTAGTGGGTGTTTCAGGGAAACAGCTCAGATCAGGATAGGCCGTGATGGCAGCGCTTGCGTGGCCCGGCATTTCAATTTCGGGAACAACTGTGATATGTCTGTCTGCTGCATATTGCACAATTTCTTTCACCTGCTCCTGTGTGTAGTATCCGCCGTAATGTTCATTGTCGTTGCCCGTTCCGGGATAACGGCCAATAACCGTTCCATTGCGCCATGCACCCTTGCTCATCAGCTCAGGATATTTTTTTATCTCTATGCGCCATCCCTGATCATCGGTAAGGTGCCAGTGGAAATAGTTGAATTTGTGCAGCGCCAGGTAATCGATGTATTTTTTTACGAATGCCAGATCGAAGAAGTGACGGCTGCAATCGAGCATCATACCACGATATCCAAAGCGGGGTTCATCCTGAATCGATACGGCAGGAATAGCCAGTGATTTTGATTTGGTGAGCGGCAGCAGTTGAATTAAGGTTTGCATTCCGTAGAAGGTTCCTTCATACGTATCGCCGTCGATGCTTACTCCTGCTGGGGTTGAGCTGAAAGAATATGCATCGTTATCCGGCTTTCTGATGAATTTTCGTGTATTGAAACGAATGGCATTCTTTGTTGCCTGTTTCTTTACCGGCAAACTGAATCCATAATATTGTCTGAGGTACTTGTTTAAGAAGTCGGCAGCTTTCCGGTCGCCTTCATCCTGCACTACCAGTACTGTTGATGGTGAAACGGTGAACTGTCCTTTACCGGTTTTCACGGAAACAGGCTGGGGAATAATATTCACTGTCTGCGCAGATGCAGCCGCACAGCAGGTTATAGCCATTAATAAACTGAAAACAATTCGCATGTACTAAACTTTTGTTGGTGGTTAAAAGTAGTTAAAAAGATGCAGGCAGGGGTATGCGCAGAAAGATTTCAAACAAACGTATGCGTAGTGAGCTTCCCGTTTTATTTTATCATTAAATTAGAGAGCCAAATAAAACCTATGGAACAATCAGAAAAACAAAACGGTCTCGAAATTGCCGCCCTCGCCGGTTCTACCGTCAAAAAAATGGGCCTTCGCTTCGACGGAGTTGTTATTCGCTTGTTAAGAGATATCAGAGCTGCTGTGCAAAATGATGTTCCAAAA
The DNA here is from genome assembly GCF_012927185.1 of Pseudoflavitalea sp. G-6-1-2. Classification (GTDB taxonomy): domain Bacteria; phylum Bacteroidota; class Bacteroidia; order Chitinophagales; family Chitinophagaceae; genus Pseudobacter. The sequence goes on along the minus strand of NZ_JABBGB010000003.1, from coordinate 1,110,908 downwards.
GGAGCCACTGTTGTGATGACCATCACTGCTCCCATCAGATTTCCCACCAAAACTGCCATTGAATCTTCGGAAAAAATCATCGCATTTTTGCAATCCGGAAAACAGCATCAAGCATTGGTAATTCACGAAAACAATGTGCAGTTGAGCATAGTGCATTCCACTCCAAAACAGTCTGCCAGGTTTGTTGGATTGGTGCATAATCCCGACATAGATCCCAAGTTATTGCTCAGTGCAGCAGCTGACTGGCTGAACAAAAAATAGCCTTTCCTCTACTCCATCATTTGAATGGTCCCTGCAGTCTCACCCAGCGTCCGCCCCCATCTGGCAATGGTTTCAAGCGGTTCAATCAAAGTTTTTCCGAACTCGGTTAAGGAATATTCCACGCGAAGCGGTGGCTTGGTTCCGAATGATGCGCGTTGTATCAGTCCATCTCCCTCCAGCGCTTTCAATTGCAGGCTCAGCATTTTCTCAGTGATGTCCGGAATGCGTTGTTTCAGTTCCATAAAACGCATGGTGTTGTTACGCAGATACCATAGAATTACCGACTTCCATTTGCCTCCGATATAATCCATGGTGATATCCATCGCACAGTGGTAGGTTTTCCCATGCAGTTTAAACCCGGCTTCTTTTCCGTTGATGATCATAATTATTTTTTGCACCTGTCAGAATTGACAGCTATTGTGCACGATTTGGGTTCAGTTTACTTTTGGTCTTCTTTACAAGGACCCAAAAATATAACATGAAAAGAAAAATTCATACTTATACATCAAAAGAACCGATGTTGCAAGTAAAGGCCTTCATTGTAGAAGGTAACGATGAGCTGGTAATTGTGGATACAACCCTCACAAAAAGCGATAGCCTTGCGCTTCGTCAACAGGCTGATTCTTTAGGCAAACCCATTTCGGGCATCATTCTCACACACGGTCACCCCGATCACATAGCGGGCGCCTTCAATGTGAAGCAGGATCAGGATATTCCTGTATTTGCCGTACCCGCAGTAAAACAACTGATGCTCGATACCGAACAGGCAAAACATGCACAATGGTCCGGCATGTTCGGAGATGAGTGGATCCCCCAATGGGCCTACCCTACCGAAATCGTACACAACAACGATCAGGTGAAAATTGGCAACATGCATTTCACAGTGCTCGACATCGGTGCCGGTGGAGACTGTGATGCCAACTCCATCTGGCTGCTCGAAGATGAGAACCGTGCTGTATTTGCCGGCGACCTCCTCTACAAGAACAACCACACTTACATGAACGATGGCGGTATCCTCCGCTGGCTCTCCAACCTCGAAAACCTGGCTCCCTCATTGAAGAGCTACGAATCTTTCTACGTTGGACACGGACCGGTTTGCGAACTCAAAGACTTCGATAAACAGCGCGCTTACTTCCTCCACTACTGTTCAGAAGTATTGAAAGCCACCAATGGAACCGGCATCTTCAACGACGAAACCAGAAAACAATTTGAACAGGTGATGTTAACTGCCTATCCCGATTACGGATGTCAGTTCATGGTAGGTCTCTCTGCTGACAATGTAGGAAAAGAACTGGCAGGCCATCACCACTAAACAGCAACGATTAAATGAAAAAGATAGGTGTATTTGGAACAGGCATGGTTGGCAACGCAATCGCCACCAAACTGGTTCAGCTTGGATACGAAGTAATGATGGGATCGCGCACTCCCGACAATGAAAAGGCCCTCGCATGGGCGAAACAACAAGGCAACAACGCATCCACCGGCACTTTCGCTTCCGCTGCGGCTTTCGGAGACATCGTCTTCAACTGCACGCAGGGTGATGTTTCACTCGAAGTAATGAAACAGGCCGGCAATGAAAATCTCCGCAACAAAATTCTGATCGACGTAAGCAATCCATTGCTGTTCGAGCCTGGCAAAAGGCCCGCGCTCATGCCTGGACTCTGCAACACCAATTCACTGGGTGAAAGCATTCAGCAGTTCCTGCCCGACACGCATGTTGTGAAAACCCTCAACATCGTAAACTGCGAAGTAATGGTAAACGCTTCCAAATGCGGAGGCGACGCCACTATGCTGCTGGCAGGAAACAACACCACTGCCAAAGCAAGCGTTACTGAATTGCTGCAACAGTTTGGATGGAATGATATCATCGACATGGGCGATATCACTCATGCCCGTTCATCGGAAATGATGCTGCCGGTTTGGCTGAGCGTGTACGGCGCTACCAAAAAAGGATTTGTAGCATTCAAGATGGTACGTTAAAATATCCCGCGTAAAAGAAAGGGCGGCTATCACAATGATAACCGCCCTTTCTTCTTTTTATCTTTACTGATTTTCGTTCCAGTAATAACTATCAGGATAGATCCGTTTTCCGAAAATAGCCGTGCCCACTCTTACGATGGTAGCACCTTCCGCGATCGCCGTTTCCAGATCTCCACTCATGCCCATCGATAATTCTTTCATCTCCACATTCGGAATATTTTCCGCGATAACAGCCTGCTGAATATCTTTCAACAGTCTGAAACACTGCCTTACCTTTTCTGTTTCGGAACTGAAGAGACCGATGGTCATGAGTCCTTTTATGTGTAAGGTTTCCAGCTTCGCTACCTGTCGAACAAGTTCGAGAGCATTATCTGGATGAACACCAAATTTGCTTTCCTCGCCGGATGTGTTTACCTGTATCAGCACTTCGATTGTTTTCTTCTCGAACAATAAACGCTGATGCAGCTTTTCAGCAAGCTCCAGCCGGTCGAGCGATTGCACACAGGCCACTTCGTACTTCAGCAGATCTTTGATCTTATTGCTTTGCAGATGGCCAATAAAATGATTGGTATGCGGGATGGGTTTCAGTGCTTCATATTTCTCCTTGAGTTCCTGCACCTTGTTCTCAGCTATCAGTGTTTGTCCGGTTTGCAGCGCTACTGCAATCCGCTCTGCATCCACTGTTTTTGTGGCCAGCAACAATTTCACTTCACCGGATTGCCGCCCGTTGCTGATGCAGGCATTTTCAATTCTTGTAAGGATGTTATGCAGGTTATTCCGGATTTCTTCACTCATGCTGCTGTAATTTTTTGTTTTGCTCCAGCTCTTCGATCAGTAAGGATTTCACCAGTGTGAATGCGTAGTCTCTCGCTTCTGCAAAGGAAATATCATATTTGCGCGGGATATCCTGATATTGTTCCGGCATCGCGGCCAGCAGTTTATCGTAATATCCGTCGAGTATTTCTGTTGGCGGCATCTCATATCCAATACGCAGCTGAAACCTGCGCATCAATGCAACATCGATGATCTCCGGAAAATTGGTGGCACAGATCAGCAGCGCATAAGACGGAAAATAATCGATGAGCTGAATAAGTGTATTCACCAGTCTGCGCATTTCTTCCACATCCTGCACACCATTTCCTCTTGTTTTGCCGATCTGATCGAACTCATCGAGAAACAGCACTGCTTTTTCCTTCGCTGCTTTATCAAATACCTGTTGAATATTCTGAGACGTTTCCCCGATCCGTGAACACACGATATTGCTGAGATTGAGTATCAGAATATTTTTACCGAGTGCACCGGCGATGGCTTTAGCCGTCATCGTTTTGCCGCATCCTGAACTTCCGTACAACAACACTTTATTGTTTACAGGCAGTCCGTATTTGGCGAGTTCATCGGCATACGAATGCTCTTTGATCAGTTGACGGATGCTCGCGCTGTTTTCCTTATCGAGAATTACATCGCTGAGGGCTACGGTTTCTTTATTCTTGATGATCAGGTCGAAGATGTTCATGCGTCAAAATTAAGCTGCCGGTCTGTTATTTCCACCAATGATAGTAATTATGCGCCCCGTCGTATTCGAAACCGGTACGTGGATAAAGCTGGTTGCCGATTTCATTTGTTTTTTCGGTTTCCAGCATCAGGCCGCAGGCGCCTGTTTCTTCGCACCACTGCTTGCTTCTGTCGATCAGTGCCACAGACAATCCCCGTCCACGATAATCGGGATGCACAAACAGATCGCTCAGCAACCATTGCTTTTGCAGCTTCGTGTAGTGAAACAATTTGTACAACTGCACAAATCCTACCGCCTTTCCATCTGCAAAAGCCAGAAAGATATCCGATTCGTTGTTCAGCATCCGTTCTTTCAGAAAGGCTTTGCCCTTTTCCAGATCTGATTGCTGACGATAAAAGATCCGGTATAGATTGAATAATTCCGCGGTTTCGTCCAATTCTTCCAGACTGGCTTTTCTGATGTTGTAACTCATAGTTGTACCGATTTGATTTGTTCCACAAAAGTATTTTCTAATTGGACTACCTTTGGAATCCAGTTTTCAATTATCAAGTAGTCCAGATATGCTACCATTCGAACGGATCATACTCATCGATAAAAACAGCAAAACAGCCGTCTACAAACAGATTGCCGTAAGCATTATCAACGCCATCAGGAACGGTACACTCAGGCCGGGCGTGCATCTTCCGGGCAGTCGTGAACTGGCGAGGACACTGAACATCCATCGCAAAACAGCCATTGCTGCGTATGAAGAATTGAATGCGCAGGACTGGATCACCATTGTTCCGAGAAAGCATGTTTCGGTATCTGAGCGGATCCCGTTGCTCAAACCACAGAAATGGAATGCGGCAGAATCCGCTTCTCCATTCGCAGGAAATTTCAAACTGCCCTTCAGAAAAACAGTGGCCCAGGTAAAAGCTCAGTCTGAAACGTCCATTCCTACATTGATTATCGACGACGGCTATCCCGATGTGCGCTTATCGCCCATCGATGAATTGCTCAAAACCTATCGCACATTTACCTCCAGAAAATACGCCATCAAAAATGCACATACCGGAACAGATCAGGGAACGGCCATGCTGCGTACCGAACTGGTTCGATACTTATCCGAAACAAGAGGGCTGAATATGGGTGCAGAGAACATCCTTATCACGCATGGAGCACAGATGAGCATTTATCTTTCCGCCCGGTTATTGCTGCAGACGGGTTCGAACATCATTGTAGCCAAACCCGGCTATCCCGTAGCCAGCAAGGCCTTCGAAGAAACAGGCGCAAACGTTATCGAAGTTAATATCGATGAGAATGGTATCGATACAACTGCCATTGAAACGCTTTGCAAAAAGAAAAAAATAACAGCGGTGTATGTGATTCCGCATCATCATTATCCAACCACCGTTACATTGAGTGTGGAAAGAAGAATGAAGCTGCTGGAGCTTTCCAACAAATATGGGTTTGCCATAATCGAAGATGATTATGATTACGACTATCATTATACATCCTCTCCTTATCTGCCTTTGGCCAGCAGTAATCACAAAGGCAATATTCTTTACATCGGCTCCTTCTCCAAAGTTCTCGATCCCGGACTGCGCATAGGATTTATGGTGGCACCTGCCAACTTCATCGAACAATGCACTGCACTCAGAGCACTGATAGACACCGGAGGTGATGGTTACATGCAAAACGCGCTCGCCACTCTGATCAGAAACGGAGAAATCAAACGCCACCTGAAAAAAGCGAAGAAGATTTACCATCAGCGCAGAGATTTTCTGGATTCCCTGCTGAAAGCTTGCCTCAGCAAATACATCACCTGGTCGATGCCATCCGGCGGAATGGCCATCTGGGTTAAGTTACAGCCGGGTTATTCAGTTGCGCAACTCACAAAAATCCCGGAATTAAGAATAGCAAGGGTTTACAATAAACAGAACGCGTTTCGTTTTGGTTTTGCCTCTATGGACGAAAAAGAGCTGGAAGCGGCAGTAAACCTATTGAAATCAACACTGAAACAACGCTGAAAAAAAAGTTCCCGGCTGATACATTTTTTGTATTTTATGAGTATGGTTCGAACCATCAACAACATTGCTTTCATATAAACCATCCTTAATGGAAATACAAAACAAGGCAGCAAGAAACAAAGCCAATTATCTTGCCGCCAAAGAAGCATTCAACCGGAAAGATATTGCCGGGTGCTTAGAATATTATGCTGCTGATCATATCGTGAAATCCATGCCTGCGGAGAAAGGACGGCAGGTAATTCAACAGTTTTTCGAGGGGCTGCACAACACCTGGGACAATCTTCAGCTGACCGTTGAACATGCAGTGGCGGAAGACAACTGGGTAATGGGTCGCAGTATCGCTACAGCTATCCATAACAAGGCTGTAATGGGTATTGCACCTACACATAAGCCAATCACTGCAGCGTTTTGGGACCTGCATCTTTTCAATGAAGAAGGACAGATTGCCGAGACCTGGAACCTGATCGACAATGCCAGTATCATGAAGCAGATCGGCCTTTTCTGATTGACATATTCCGGATAATAAATAGCACAATCGTTTGCGTGCCATTTGCTGTTGTTAGTTTACATAAATGTTGGTAGTATCGTTTAAAATTCGTCATTCCCAGCGACGTAAAAACGATTCAAATAGAAGCCATACTGCCATACCTTTCTGTAGCCCACAATCAGGAACAGCAAACTGATTTGCTGCTCACTGAACAGCTCCGTAACGGAGACATGGATGCATTCAACACCATTTATTTCCGGTACTCCGAAATGATGTACAGGTATGCACTTCATATTCTGCAAAATGATGAAGAATGTACAGATGCAGTGCAGGACATATTCGTCTGGCTCTGGACCAACCGCGAAAAGCTCAACATCAGCAACCTGAAAGGATATCTGCTTGCAGCTATCAAATACAAGCTGTCGCGCATCATCGTGAGCAGCAAGAGAAAAGAAGCAATACTCTCATCACATCCCATTGCTATCAATACACTTTCTACCGGTGAAGACCTCGAAATAAAACAACTCCGCGAAACCATCGCAGACTTCATCAAAACATTGCCGCCACGGGCGAGAGAAATATATCAGCTGAGCAGGGAACAATATTTTTCCAACAAGGAAATCGCCGCCCGGCTTGGCATCTCCGAAAAAACGGTAGAAGCACAGATGACCATCTCCCTCAAAAAACTCAAACTGCATTTGGGCAAAATGTCTTTCTGGTCAGTTTTTCTGTAATATTTTTTTGAATGTCTTAGGGGATACACTTCGTTCATGTTCCTTATCATACAGAAACCGGTTCAAACCCGGTGACTGCACACTATGAGTAAGGAAGCATTACAACAAGCCATCGACAGAATTGCAGCCGGCACCCATACAGATCAGGATCTTGAGCTGTACAACAACTGGTGCAATGCAGCACAGGAGCAGCAAAGCCCCATGCCTGCTGACTTTCCCGACAGGCAACAACAGATGCTGCAAAACATTGAAAGCCGTATCAAAGGCAAAAGCTACAGAAAACTCATCATCTGGTCGGGTGTAGCTGCGGCGGCGGCAGTACTGATACTTTATATGTCCGGAGGATTCTTTTCAGTAAACATTTCCAGCAAACAACCATCAATGCCCTACAATATACTTGCCACTGAAAAAGGTCAACAACGCCATATTACATTGCCCGACGGAACCAATGTTTGGCTCAATGCAGCATCGCACCTGAAATACCCCGCGAGTTTCGCTTCAACAACTGAACGAAGAGTGGAACTGACCGGTGAAGCATATTTTGAAGTGGCGAAGGATAAGGAAAAACCATTCATTGTACAGTCGCGGGATCAGGAAGTAAAAGTATTGGGCACTCATTTCAATATCAGCAGCTACAGTGATGATCCGCTTGTTCAGACTACTCTGCTCGAAGGATCAGTTAAAGTAAACAATCAGATAACGCTGGAACCCGGCGAACAAACACTGCTCGATGATGCAGGCAAACTCACCATCCGCAAGGCAGACACCGCCATGGCAGTGAGCTGGAAGAAAGGCAATCTCGAATTCAGGAATGAAAACATCTATGGCATCATGCGTAAGATCAGCCGCTTTCACGATATACAGGTGATCTATGAAGGCCATATACCAATGGATGGAATGAACGGAAATTTCGCTCTCCGTCAGAGCATCCCGGAAATACTCGAGATCATACAAACCACCAGCCTGCTGCGATGCAGACAGGAAGGAAGAAAAATTTACATCAGCAAATTCTAACCCACTCCACACAATAATAAACTGACCCTCCGGGTAATTCAGCAAACAGTTTCCAACCAATCGAAAATTTATGAGATCAACTAAACCGAAATTAACGTCCATGCCATGCAAGCGGCCTTTCCGCAAATGGCTTTCCGGCGCCAGGATCTTACTGCTTGCGTCTCTGTTGCAAATGAATCTTGCAGCCACTGCGCAAACTATTACGCTGGCTGTAAAAAATGCCTCCTTTCAGAAAGCGCTCGAAGAGCTGCGCAGTAAAAGCGGATACAATTTCTTTTATGTCGCTTCCCTGCTCGAAAACACGCAACCCGTTACACTCGATCTGAAAAATGCTCCACTGAAAGAAGCATTGAATCAACTGATGAAAAATCAGCCATTGGTCTATGAGATCAAAGGGCGCACTGTTGTATTAAAAAAGGCATCCGAAAAGGAGTCCGCCGGTACCCTGGTGTATGCAGAGCGTGCCGCAGTATCCGGACAAATAAAAGATGAGAACGGCAACGGCATTCCCGGCGCTGTGATCACCATAAAAGGAACCGGCAAAAGCGTTCAAACCGATAACAATGGCCGCTTTAGCCTCGACCTCGAGGACGGAAATGTTCTGGTGATCACACACGTGAGTTATGAGGAACTGGAATGGATCTACCGTGGCCAGTCAACCATCGACATCAATCTGGTTTCCGCCAGCAAATCGTTGTCGAGTGTAATCGTAATCGGATACGGCGCCATCAAACAAAAAAATGTAACTGGTGCAGTTTCCAAAGTGGAAGGCAAGGACCTGAACAGCAGCGTGGCATCCAGCTTTCAGCAGACACTGCAGGGAAAAGCAGCCGGGGTGCAGGTTTTGCAGGCAACCGGTCAACCGGGCGCAGGCGTTACCGTACAGATCAGAAGCAACCCCTCATTCGCCAATGCAGGTGTACTCTATGTAATCGACGGAGTACCTGTGAACGACAATGCGGGTCAGCCTGAAATGAATGCCGGCGTAGGATCGAAGTACAAATCAGGCGGGGTGGATAAATCTCCGATGAACTTCATCAATCCTAATGACATTGAATCGATTCAGTTTCTGAAAGATGCGAGTGCAGCTTCCATCTACGGTGCACGTGCAGGTGCCGGCGTGGTATTGATCACTACAAAAAAAGGAGTTGAAGGGAAATCAACGCTTCAATATACCGGCACCTACGGCATTCAGCGGGTAGATAAAATGTATCCCGTGTATGGCGCCCGCGAATACATGACGGAACGCAATCTGCTCGGAGAAGAAAAATGGTACAAAGACAACAAGATTGGCCCCTGGTATGGCTCAGTCGATGGTTCTACTGTTACTCCCTACAAACCATTTTACACCCAGCAGGAAATCGACAATGCTCCAACAGGCAAATCTGCCACGGATGCCATCACTCAATCGGGCAACACACAACAGCACAATATCTCGCTCACCGGAGGCAATAACAAAACAAAATTCTTCGCATCCGGCAACTACTTCGATCAGAAAGGTGTGCTGATCGGAACCGATTTCAAACGTTACAACGGCCGACTGAATATCGATCATATTCTGAGCAAAAAAATCAAGATAGGCGCCAATATAGTGGTGTCCAATGCTCAATCTAACAACACCATCACCAATGGAACACTGGAAAACGGAGGCATCGTAACAGCCGCTATTTACTGGGCTCCGAATATCCCGCTGCGCGGCACAGATGGCAGTTATCCATTGAGTCCATACTATCCGAACATCCCCAACCCATTGTCTTACGCAACGATATCGGATCTCACCAAAACAAACAGATTCCTTACAAGTGCTTATGGAGAATGGAGCATCATCAGCGGACTGAAAGCCAGAGCTGGTTTCAGCTACGACCAATCGGCCTCCAAAAGATCTACTTATTTCCCCAAGACATTTCTGTACGGCACACAAGCCAACGGATCTGCGGAAATCATCGAGTCCGGCTCTCAATCGAAATTGTATGAGTACACACTCAGCTACGATAAAGAGATCAGTGCGAAGCATCACGTAAATGCAGTGGCTGGTTATACTTTCCAGCAAACAGACTGGGAAGGTCTCAACGCAGGCAATCAGAACTTCCTGTCTGACATATCACAATACTACGCGCTGCAATCAGGCCAATCGGACAAACCAATTGTAGGTTCCAGCAAAAGCCAGACTACATGGGCTTCTTATTTTGCACGTGCAATCTATACATTCAACGGAAATATCTCTCTGCAGGCATCGGTAAGAAGAGACGGATCATCCATTTTTGCCAACAACAAAAAATGGGGCTACTTCCCTGCTGTGTCAGCAGGTTGGGTACTGTCTGATGAATCGTGGATGAGTGCGCTGAAGCCAGTCTCCTACCTCAAAGTCCGCGTTGGTTATGGAGAAACAGGCAACAGTTCATTTGCATCTGCGGCCTTTGCACAATACGGAACCAGTCTCAACGCATATTTCGGCAACAATAGTGTAGCATCGGGCCTGGCGCTCATTCGCGCAGAAAGCCCGAACCTCACCTGGGAAACTGCCGGTGAAATAAATGTAGGTGCAGACTTCGCCCTTTTCAATAACAGAATCACCGGTTCGGTTGATTACTTCAATAAAACCATCCGCAACCTTATTGCGTTTGTTCCCTACCCTGCCGGTTTCATCATCAATGGTGTGTATGGCAATGCAGGTAAGACAAGATCTACCGGATATGAAGTGAGTCTCGAATCTAAGAACATCCGTGCTGCTGCATCAGGTGGATTCAGCTGGTCTACCAATATCAACTTCTCACACTACCGCAACTTCTGGGTAGAGCGTTCTCCCGAAGCATTGAAAGTGCTGCCCAAATACGAAAATGAAAAAGGACGTAATGCACTCTTCACTCCTTTCTGGGGCTACATTGCAGAAGGCATATATCAGGGTAATGCAGGCAAAGGTCCTGCCCAGATGGCAAACATGCTGCCCGGCGGTGTGATCATCAAAGACATTCACGGATACGATGCAAATGGAAATCTCACCGGACCCGACGGGAAAATTACAGATGCGGACCGCACTTACATCGGCAATCAGGACCCGCGTTTCATTTTTGGCATCGGAAATACATTCAAATACAAAGGTTTTGATCTCAACATTTATTTCTCTGGTGTAAAACAACAGAAGTGGTCGCCGGTGCAGGCTGGCAGAGCAACAGAGAAAGACATGCTCACATTCGGATTCAATGCCATGCCAACCAAAGACCAGCGCTGGAGCATCAAAAATACCGGCGGCAATTTCCCTACTGCTTTGTTTGATGATACCTATGGCGGTTATCAGAACAACTCCACCTACTGGCTTGTAGATGCAGACTTTCTTCGTGCAAGGAACATCACGCTGGGATATTCCATTCCTGCTAAACTGCTGGCTAATCAGAAGATCTTCTCAGCCATCAGGGTTTCGTTCGATGTACAGAATGCTTTCACTATCACAAAGTATCCTGGCCTCGATCCGGAGTTGAGCACTACCAATTATTACCCACTGGTAAAAAGCTATGTATTTGGCATCAATGCATCTTTCTGATCTAAAAAGAACTTGTTATGAAACGGATAAACAACCGAACACTTAATAAATATTTTTCTTTAGCCTGCGTATGTGGTGGCATGATTCTTTTCAGCGCCTGTGAGAAAAAACTCGACTATGTAAGTTTTGGCGATCTCAACTCTGTAGTAAAAACACCCGAAGGAGTTACAGCAGCTGTAAACGCCGCCTATACCGGCCTCGCAGGCGGTACAGACTGGCAGGGCGGCTGGGGCGCCGGCACTTACGGATGGAGAACACAGGCTATGATGACCACAGACGAAGGTGTTTGCGCATGGGGCAACGACTGGGGCAAAATGCATACCCTGAATTTTACACCGGACTTCGATTGGGTAACGCATAACTATACACGTTATCTTCCTTACATCTCGCGCATCACTATCACACTTGCAGATATCCAGACAATTCAGATCGATGAAACACTCAAGAAAAGACTCATCGGAGAACTGAAGGCATTACGCGCACAATATGCAGAACAACTCTATTTCGCATACGGTCCATTGACCATCATCACCGATCCGAAAATAGCCGCCGATCCATATGCAGCGCCCGTACCCAGGCCTACAGCCGAACAAATGGTGAAACAGATAGAGCAGGATTTTCTCGAAGCCGCAGACGCATTGCCCGACAGATTCACCGGAGGCAACTACGGCAGATTCTCCAAAGCCGCAGCACTTACCGGATTGATGAAACTGTATATGCACGAGAAGCAGTGGGAGAAAGCAGTGGCTGCCGGCAACAAAATAAAAACAATGGGTTATTCATTGCAGGATAAATACGAAGACCTGTTCAGCATCGCCAATAAGAACGGAGCATCCCCTGAAATGATCCTCGCCGTTGTATGCACAGCCACCGGAGGTGATCAGTACACCAATATGTGGCTCGCGCATGCGCTGCCCGCAGACTACAAAGATCCTTCGGGCATCACACTCACAGCATGGGGCGGATACAAAATGAAATGGAGCAGCTACGACAAATTTGCTGCAAACGATAAACGATTGAAAGTGGTGCTGGAAAATTATCCGATCGGCAAGGACGGCTCCGGCAACATCATCTATAAAAATGCAAGAACCGCCGGCGACATGGGCGCAGTGCCGGTTAAGTTCGGTCCTGATCCATCAAAAGCCAATTCGCAGAAGAGTGCAGTGGATCTGCCCATCTATCGTTATGGCGATGTATTGCTGATGCTCGCAGAAAGCATCAACGAAGTAAACGGAGGCCCCAACAGTGATGCATATGATGCCATCAATCTGATACGCACACGTGCGGGAGTAGCAGCGCTGCCACAGGGTTTGAACAAAGCGCAGTTCCTCGCCAAAATACAGGATGAACGTCTCTTTGAATTATGGGGCGAAGGCTGGAGAAGAGACGATCTAATCAGATGGAATCTATTTACGCAGCGTGCAGCCAATGATGGTTCTTCAACCGCAGAATCGTTCAAAGTACTGTACCCGTTACCACGCACGGCAGTTACTCAAAGCAATGGAATTATTAAACAAAATTTTGGATACAACTAGCAATGAAGTACGTTTTTGTGTTTGTCGTTTTTATACTTTCATCCGGGGCCTGGTCACAGACCCCGGTTTCTTCTGACAACTTCAGTATCTATGCCACCAGAAGCTGGATCAGGGTTGATTTGAAAAACAAGGAAGGAAAGATAGCAGGATACAATCTATACTGGAGTAACAACAACCAGAAGCCACCGATGCCCAATGCCCTACTGAATAAGGGCAGAAAGCATTTCTACATCAAGGATGTCTTGCCGGAAACCCATTACCATATCTGGATCGAAACATTCAATGAAACAGGCGTATCGAAATCAACCCATCAGGAAATAGTCACCACCAGGCAATGGTACCTGCAACCGGCTGAACTGACAGAGCTGCAATTGAACCCCAGCTCGGCTGCTGTTCCATCCGGCATGCAATTGTTCTGGCAGGATGAATTCAACGACTCCCTGCTCGATCGCAATAAATGGACAACCAATTATTTTTCTTCATTCAATTATCTGGATAAAACATCGAAAGCAGAAATGCTTTCGGATCAGCTCCCTCAGCCCGCTTATCGCCTGAACGGTCGCACCATCGAACTGTATGTAAACGATACCCTCCCTACCCGACTGTTCACTCCAAAAGGGAATCAGAAAATATCGAGCATCCAAACCTACGACTGGAGAACAAATGAGCAGTTGCTCGATAACAGCCGTGGTGGCTACTTTGAAGCCAGGGTAAAACGAAGCAGCACCGGTAATCCCAAAGGACTGAACACTGCTTTCTGGTTCGATTCACCCGGCCCTGATCTAAAGTATTATCTCGAACAAGGCACAGAGCTCGACGGTGTAAAAGGCATCAGACCTAAAGGCCAGGTATTCGAAATAGACATATTCGAATACCTCACAGCACAGTTTGTATTGCACGGTCATGTTGATAAGAACGGACGCTTCGAACACAATATCGACACACATATCGCCACGGGATATGAGCATCGCGATCAATGGGTAACGCATGGCATTTTGTGGACGCCCACCAGCATCCAACATTACATCAACGGCAATCTCATCAAAGCATATACAGACAAACGAAAGATCATGTCCCCCAATCACCTGATGAGCGTTTTCCTCGGAAGCTATGGCTCCGACGGAACGGTGAGTATGGAAGTTGATTATATCCGTGCATACAACTGGCCATTGCAGGATGGCAACGAGTTGCCCAATCCCGGTTTCGAATACAGCAGCGGCCTGCAGCCATGGGAAGGAGGCGCAGGTCTGAAACCCGGTACTGGCCGCAATCACAGCACAGGACTAATTCTTAACGCAGGAGAAAAACTGGAGCAGTATATTTACCTCGACAATAGCACAGCCTACACCCTGGAGTACTGGAGTAAGGGCAAGAGCACTGTAAAAGCCAGAATAGATAATGTAACGATGGTCAATGGCGAACTATCGGAAATCATAACGCAGCAATCAAGCGGGAAAGATCAGTTTACACAAAACACTCTTCGTTTCACTACAGGACCGGAGTATGTAAACAATAAGAAAACGGTGAGGCTTGTTTTTGAGAATACGGGCAAAACACAGGTTGTGCTGGATGATGTGACAATCAAAAAGAAGTAATAGTTCAGTAAAAATCTATATCATGTCGATGTTCACAGGTATCAAAAAATATGGTAAACGCGGATTGTTCTGTTTGTTCGCAGGCTTTGGTTTCAGCCAGATCAGCGCGCAGGAAATAAAGATCCTGACATACAATATTTATCATGGCGAACAGGGATACGATAAAGGCAAAAGCAATCTGGAAGATATTGCCGCCATCATCAAACAATACAAACCCGATTTTGTGGCATTGCAGGAAGTGGACAGCATGACTGACCGCACAGCCAGGTTCAACAACGGTACACGCAAAGATCTGGTGAAAGAACTGGCCGCTCTAACAGGCATGTATGGCTATTATGGGAAGGCCATGGACTACAGCAATGGTGGATACGGAGAAGGATTATTGTCGAGGTATGCAGATACATCAGCAGTGTATCATCTTCCTATCCCCAAGGGAGGAGAACCGAGGGCTATGATTGCTATCCGTCATACCTTTCCGAATGGCAGACAGATTGTGTTCGGAGCAACACACCTTTGTCATGAATACGAAGAAAACAGAATGGCGCAGGTGAAAGAAATCGCCGCCACGCTTGCCGCTAAAAAAGTACCGGCGATATTGGCAGGCGATCTGAATATTACACCAGATACCCAACCCTATCAGTATCTGACAACTGTTTACAAAGATGCAGCCGAGCTGCATGGCAAGCCTGAACTGACTTTCCCTTCGGATAAACCAACAGTGCGACTGGATTATGTTTTTTTGAGTAAAGAAAACAAATGGAAAGTAAAGGAGGTGAAGGTGATCGATGCGAAGGCATCTGATCATAAGCCGGTGCTTGTTATTCTGGAGTTGAAAGATTAAGTTTTATTGCTTACAAACTGACATCATTAAAATAAAACGGCGGAGCCTTCGTAAAGAAAGTTCCGCCGTTTTGATTTGGCCTATCCTTAATCGAACTTAAAGTATTGACAATGCAGTCAGAAGTAATAAGAAGCAATTTTCATGGGTGTAGAATTAGCGTTCAAATGCATGATAATTGGCTATCGTAAACAATTCACTCCCCCAAATTAATAATTTTGATTAGTTAAATATGTAGGTATGGAAGCGAATTTACCGGCAGGTAAACTGCCAGACTATGAGGTTGTGCATAAAATGCTCAGGGGAATCGATGATTTCAACAAAACTATCCACTGCTCTTATTTTCTGGTTGTACTTTTCAGCGAGGGAAGCGGCATTCACTATATTGACGGTGAAGAGTTTCCAATCGGGAAAAACCAACTGCACTTTTTATTCCCGGGGCAGCATCACCACTGGGTTACAGGTCCCGAGACATTTGCGCATAAAATCATTGTAGGCAGAAAAGTATTTGAATCTTTTTCAAGTACGGATGAATTCCACTTTATCAGGCATAACCTGAATCCGGTGTTCAGGCTTTCCGATCCTTTATTTCAGGTGGTCAATCATGAAGTTGAAAGCATTGAAAGAGACCTTCAGTTTCTGAAAAACGACAACTCATGGAATAAGATCATTCAACTTCGCATGGATATTCTGGCTTCCATTATGCGAAGGGAAGCAGAAAGTTTTATCAAAGAAAACCTGTTATCCAAATCTAACCCAACCGTTAAACGATTCTGGAATCTGATCAGTGAAAATTATTCCAGAAAGAAAGTTCCCGGCTGGTATGCCGAACAACTTGCTGTAACACCGAACTTACCTGAATACCCTATGCAGGAAGCATCTAAACATCACAGCCACAGATATGATTCATCAGAAAATTATGCAGGAAGCAAAAGCGCAACTGAGATATTCCGACAAATCAGTAAAAGAAATTACGTTTGATCTCGGATTCGAGAACATATCCGGATTTTCTACATTCTTTAAGAAAAAGAGTGGCTTTTCTCCAAGTGAATACCGCGATTTATAAATTAATGGTTTTCAGGGATACCCAAACCCTCTGTCATTGCTATTTTTGACTATGCCGGTTTCAACTAAATTTAGTCATCAGCCCAAAACTGAACCACTAAGCAATACCGACAAAATACTTGTACGCCAGAGAAAAATGGAATATGCCGGATTGATGTGGCTTTGGGCTGGTTCAATCACCTTACTTGCTGTTGGTGCTACATGGCTTCATTTGTCCACTGACAAAGAAGAAGAATTATTGATTAATATACTGACTATTGTTTGTGTTGCTCCGCTCGGATTGTTCTTTACCTGCAAGCTGGTTGTTTCGCTGCAACATTTCTTAAGAATAAACAAAACATTGTCCGTCTCGAACAAACAAATAATCGCCGGTACACTTCAGGCAATAACAGTGGGGCTGCATAAAAAAACCATCACCTATACCATCGGCGACAGCATAATAAGCGTAAAAACAAGCAATCCGTTAAGAAGTATTAATAGCTGCAATTATATAGCTCAGGTGCCGGTAATTTTGGAAATACTTCCACTCACGGGAGAAGGCAATTTGCTGCTGAACATCACTTACAAAGAAGTACCTGAACCTACGGTGATAACAGCCCCTGCAGACAAAGCCATGAATCAGCCTTTTATGGCGTCCTCCAAATCAATATTGCAACTGCTCAAAATATTCCTATTCATTACGCTCGCCTTTTTGATTGTGTGTTTCTTACTGATTGAACAAGTAAGGACCAGCCCGCTGAAAGCCAGTTTTCTGATCGCAACGCCATTGCTTGCGATAGCAGCATATTTTGCAGTTTCATTCGCACTAATCAACCGACGTACCCAAAATGCAAAACTAAAAGTATCCATAACTGGCTTTATCACTGAAATATTTGCTTCCCGGTATGATGGAGATGGCGCAGCATACACCTGTTTGTACTGGTACCGGATAGGTAGTCAGATAATCCCGGGGAATATAGACGACGATCGTTTTGCACCGGGAGATTATGTTCGTTTTGTTTATCTGGACAATGAGAAAGGCACACTGAAAGCACTCATCAGCGCAGAGAAGCACATCCCGAAATGCATCAATTACAATTGAACGGCTTATTGGAACATGGCCGTTATATCATCCTGAATCATAAAAATATCTTTAACAGTATACAATCCGATTGATTCACTGAGGTGACTATTTGAAGGTTTTGTTTCAATACATGCGCTGATCAGCTGAACCTGATTGGCCAGGTCTGGCAGGAATTTCAGCCCGCATATTGAAAAGTTAGCAACTCTTTCAAGTCCATCATTGAACTTCTGCCCTTTTGCCTGCAGTCTTTCAAGTTCTGCCAGTGTGGGCACATGGTCAAAAATCCCATCATAAAATTCTATGACCGTACTTTCATTAGGAGCCGAAAGCCGGTGAATATAAGCCGCATAATATCGGTTATCCAGCTGAATGGAAATAACATCTTTGGGCCGGTAAAAAGTGATGTTTTCAGGAACTGTAGGTTTCCGCTTTAGTTTTACTGGTTCGGCTGTCAGGAATTTTTTTATTTCCTCAGACTTCCTGAAAAAGTCGTCGTCCAAAACAACATCAGCATTCAGATCATCAATTGCCTGGAGTGATTCGGCAGTGATGTTATTGTCAGTGAAGCCATATTTATGCAGTAAAACGGCTAATGCAAGTACTGTTTTCTTTTTGTAGTGTACCGAAACAGTATCGCCGGCTTTTAAAACACAATTCCAGCGAAGTAAAAGTTTTGTAAGGATATATGAAGCCTGTTTGCTATCGTCCTTATGAAAACACATGGCAGTGTATACCAGTCTTGCCAGATCCTCGTCAATAGATTGAACCAGATGTCTGGCTGCAAGCTTGTCAATTATTTGTTGATGGGTCATCGTGTATGCTTAAGCTAAGTATATTTAACACTAAGGTTATACAAGCCCGCTAAACTACGTTTATAAATCCAGACAAACTGCATTACTGTCTTTCCATAACCCCGGCAAGCTTGCAAAGAATAAAAAATGCTATTTTCGCGTGCAAGATTACCCTGAAGTTCTCCCAACATATACTGCAGATTATAGCCCATAGCAGCGCCTTTTCCAGCAACAGAAAAAGAACTCAGCTGGAAAAACGTACATTTTTAGATTAGTTGAAACAAAAAATATCACTATGAGACGGAGTTTCATCCTCACTTCTACATTGCTTATTGTTGTTACCCTTGCTCTTGCCATGTACCTGAATCCCAATTGGTATGTTGTTCTGTCCATTGTAATTATCCTTACCTGTATTGGATATTACGATATGCTGCAAACCAAACATTCCATTATGCGGATCTATCCGGTTTTTGGCAGACTGAGGTTTTTAATGGAAGAGCTCCGTCCAAAAATTTATCAGTATTTCATCGAGTCTGATATCGATGGCAGACCGATCAACAGAATAGATCGTTCCACTATTTATCAGCGTGCGAAAAAGGAAAACGACACCATGCCTTTCGGTACGCAGCTGGATGTATATTCAGAAGGATACGAATGGATGTGCCATTCCATGGCTCCAAAAGATTTCAATCTGCTCGATCACAATCCCAGAGTTATGATCGGCAATAAAGACTGCACGCAGCCTTACTCGTGCAGCATCTATAATATTTCGGCCATGAGTTATGGAGCGCTTAGCTCCAATGCAGTTGAAGCCATGAATGCCGGCGCCAAAATCGGAGGATTTGCCCATAACACGGGAGAAGGTGGCCTGAGTCCTTTTCACCTGAAACATGGTGGAGATGTGATCTGGCAGATCGGTACCGGATATTTCGGATGCAGAACTGCCGATGGCAATTTCAGTGAAGAACTGTTCCGTGAAAAAGCGCAATTGCCTCAGGTGAAAATGATCGAATTAAAGATGTCTCAGGGAGCCAAGCCCGGCCATGGCGGTATCCTCCCTGCTTCCAAGAACACGCCTGAAATTGCTGCCATCAGAAATATAGAACCGCATACTGTGGTAGCATCCCCACCCTTCCACAAAGCATTTGGCACTCCAAGGGGAATGATGCTCTTCATTCAGAAACTCAGAGAGCTTTCAGGTGGCAAACCAATCGGATTCAAATTATGTATCGGCCATAAAAGTGAATTCATCGGCATCTGTAAAGCGATGATGGAACTGGACATTTATCCCGACTTCATCACCATCGACGGAGCTGAAGGCGGCACTGGTGCTGCACCACAGGAATTCTCCAACTATGTGGGTGCACCCTTGCTCGACGGATTGGATTTCGTGCACAATATCCTCAATGGCCTGAATATCCGCAGACATATCAAAATAATGGCATCCGGAAAGATCGTCACCGGCTTCCATATCATACGCGCCATGGCACTGGGAGCCGATGCCTGCTATTCTGCGAGAGCCATGATGATGGCCGTAGGATGTATCCAGGCTCTGCAATGCAATACCAATAAATGCCCTGTAGGCGTAGCCACACAAGATCCAAGATTAACTGTAGGATTGGTTGTGGAAGATAAAAAAACCAGGATCGCCAATTTTCACAAGAATACCATTGAAAGCGTTGTAGAATTGTTAGGTGCATCGGGGCTCGAAAGAAAAGAAAATATTACCCGTTCGCATATTTACAGAAGGATTTCATTTCAATCGATGTCCACTTATGAAGAGATCTTCCCTTCCTATGAAACCGGTTCTTTTCTGAATGAAATTCCAGAAAGATATAAATCGGATTTCAGGCATGCGAACCCCGATCATTGGGGATTCTCCAATATCGGAAGCTGGAGTAATTAGAAATAATAAATCCGAACAAACCAGGGCCTTCAAAGAATATTTGAAGGCTTTGGTCATAATTGGATCAGGTGGAAGGCTTTTCGATCTTTTACCAGATCGCAGCAGACCAGCTCATTTCTTTCTTTGAAAGCCAGCCACTACCATGCTGAACAGACTCTTCAAATTCTTTTTTGTGATTTCAAACATTTCATGGGTGTACACATTTTCCTTTTCAAAATGAAACCTGATCAATGCATTCAAAGGTCCGAAAGCAAGCGACCAGAATAGTTCTGGCTCCATCCCCCTTATCTCCTTTTTATTAATTGCATTCCGTGCAAACTTCTCCACCGACTGGTTGAATGAAGACACTTCAATATCAGCGCTATTGACAAGGTGTGAATTGCGAAAAAGATCGAAGAACAAAAAATAAGAAGGCTTTGCAAGCGCAAACGCAACATAGTTTTCCCAAAGTGTCCATAAGCCTTTTTCAAATGACGCATCGGCAGCAAAACCTTTAAGCATATGATCTGAAAAATCTGTTTGTACATAATTGAAAATCCTGCTTAATAGTTCTTCTTTGTTCTTATAGTAAATGTAGATCGCCGCTACAGAAAACCCGGATACTTTGGCAAGCTTATTCATGCTAAAACCATCAAACCCCTCCTTTGCAATCATATGGATGGCTTGTTCCCGAATAGTTATCTCCGTTGAGCCTGCTTTTGTCATAAGATGGTTAAATTAATTTCAACGTACCCAAGTTAATGAATATTCATTAACTTGGTTTCATGTCTGTCCTAAAAAAATTCCGAACAGGTTTTGTAACAGTTTCTGATGGGACTACTATTGGTTACCGGATCATTGGTAACGGTCCGGCACTTATTTTACTGCATGGCGGACTTCAGTCTTCCCTGAATTTCACAACGCTTGCGACATTGCTTTCAACCGATTTTACGGTATATGTTCCAGACCGGCGTGGAAGAGGTTTAAGCAGCCCTTACCAGGAAAAGGACAATCTGTTGACGGAAGCAGAAGACCTGCTAACATTAATAAACACAATAGACGCCAAACAAATTTTTGCATTGAGCAGCGGAGCCATCATTACGCTGCAAGCAGCATTAATGGGACAATCCCTGCAAAAGATTGCGCTGTACGAACCACCCATTCAGGTGGATAATAAACTCCTGCGAAAAGCTGATATTGAGCTGTTGAAAAAAACACAGGTCGATTATACAAACGCTATGCGTACAGGAAATGCAGGGAAAGCGTTTGTGACAATACTCAAAGGCACCGGTGATCCCGGAGACAAATCACTGTTTACTATTCTGCCAGCTTTTATTATCAGTCCCCTGCTCAATTTCATGATAAAAAAACAAGAGAAGAAAAAGGATGAAACTGAATTGCCATTAGCGGAACTGGTTCCTACTTTTCGGTACGACAGCAGAGTGGTCAGCGAATCTTTGCCGCTGATTGAAAAGTCAAGAACTATCAAAGCAGAAGTGTTATTGCTGGGTGGCACCAGGAGCCATCATTATTTGTCCGTTGCATTAGACTGTCTGGAAAGGTCTATTCCGCATGTTAAGCGCATCCAATTTGAAAAACTGGGTCATTGTGCAGCTGACAACAGTGGAAGTCCAATGATAGTCGCAGAAACACTTCGAAAATTCTTTCTGGGAAAAGGCTCAGCGAATGAACCGGCAAATCGAACAAAATTGTGAGTTTTCATAAGAGTATTGGCATGATTTACCCCCAATTTGTCGTTTTTATACCACTTAGAATAATAGTCAGCTGCTGATCTTTGCATTATCACCAACAATCAAACCTAACTGGTTTATGAAAAAAATAATAAAACCACGATATTTAAATATTCTATTCCTAATCGCAATTATCATTACTATGGTTCCTACTTCCAATGCTCAACAAATTAAACCTACCAGCAGTGGCTACGCACCAGCAAATGGCACCAAAGTTTATTACGAAGTATATGGCGACGGCGAGCCAATAGTTTTGTTGCATGGTGCGTACTATACCATCGCGATGAACTGGGGAGAATTGATACCGGAACTGGCAAAAACAAGAAAAGTAATTGCGCTGGAATTGCAAGGTCATGGGCATACACCTTATTCAGAAAGGGCATTATCACGGGCAACTTTAGCCAGCGATGTGGAGCAGGTAATGGATCATCTGAAAATTGACAGTGCAGATATAGTGGGCTATAGTTTCGGTGGTCAGATTGCCTATCAGTTTGCGATACAAAGTCCTAAGCGATTGAAAAAGCTGGTGATTATCTCTTCTGTTCATAAAAGTGAAGGTTGGGTACCGGAAGTAAGAGGCGCCTTCAAAAATATGAAGCCTGAGTTTTTTGCCAACTCTCCCCTGCAAGCGGCTTATGATGCAGTAGCGCCTGATAAAACAAAATGGAATAAATTCCTCGAACAGATGATTGCCTCAGCCGGAGAGCCATTTAATTTGGGGGATGACAATATCGCAAAAATCACAGCACCTGTATTAATCATATCAGGAGACAATGATGGTATGGATAAAATCGAACTGGCAAAAACATACAAGTTGCTGGGAGGTGGAATTTCTGCAGGTTTTCAACCAATGCCAAAATCACATCTGGCCATTGTTCCCAATGAAAGCCATGTTAGCCTGATGAAGCAAACCAAAAAGATATTTGAATACCTGGATAATTTCTTACAGTAAACAAGCCATCGGATTCAGGCTCCGAAGGCTTTTGTCTTTTCGGCGGAAGGTGCAATTAACTGCTATGCTGCCTGATTTTAAGGTGCGCATCAGTATGATGTGCACTCTCTGTTTCAGGTCTTTGGTTAATTACTTTTGCCTGCATTGACCTTATCCTTTTTCAGCAGTTTGCTTACATGGCTTTCGTCTGTAAGCCCAAACTCAGCAGCGATCTGTTTGAGACTGTACGCGCCGTTATTGAGTCTTTTTTTGATCAGTGTATTTCGATATCCCCGCACATAATCCCGCAGGGTAATACCTGCATGTTTTCTGAAATAACGACCGATATAATCTTCGGTTGTATTGAACTGTTTTGCCAGCTCTGACGCCCGCAACCTGGCTGGGTCATAAATGTGTTTATGAATAAAACAGAATATCGCCTGCATATTCTTTGACTGCCCATTCATATCAGTGATCTCAGGCAGGTTTCTTTGCAGTATCCCCGCAACAGCAATCAACTGCAGCCAGATCAAAGGCTCATTACCCGCAGTATCGTACTTCAGAGAAATGATCACTTTAAAAAGATTGTTGAGAATTTTCTGGTCCTGCGAAGAAAATTGAAATCCTGACAAATGCAGGTCCCGTCTTTTGATCAGGTACTCCAAAGATTGTATTCCCCGATAAAAATGAGCATCCTGCTGATGCAGAAACTCATCAGTGAATTTTACATATACGAATCGCGTTGACTGATGAATATCGAAATAATGTTCGTCATCCGGACCAACAAAGAAAACATTTCCTGCACTGTATGGGATCTCAGACTGATTCACATGATGAACACCACGCCCTTTGCTGATGTAAATGATCTCATAATGATTATGCCTGTGCAAAGGATGCAGCCACTCCTCCGATTCAAAATCAGCAATCAGTACCGGTTCGAATTGCCTGTATTGTTTCATAACGTAATTGTACAATTTTTAGACCGATTTATACAAACGCTGTAAACGGGGTTTTGTTCAATTTTACATCGGAAACATGGCCGCCGTATTCCGGTAAAACAAAAAAGAACAAACAGATGAAAACAAAATACACAGCATTGGTTGTAGGAGCCAATGGCGTAATCGCGAGCAGTCTCATCGATCATTTGCTTACGCTTGAGGACTGGCAGGTAATTGGCCTCTCACGCAAAGGCGGACAAAACAAGGAAAGACTTCAGTACATAAGTGTGGATCTTCTGAACCGGGAGAATACCGAACAGCAATTGAAACATCTTACAGACGTTACACATATCTTTTATGCAGCTTTTCAGGACAGACCAACATGGGCAGAACTGGTGGCTCCCAATCTTGCGATGCTGGTGAATGTTGTGTCGGCAGTTGAACCCATTGCTCATGGACTGCAGCATATCAGCCTGATGCAGGGATATAAAGTGTATGGAGCCCATCTTGGCCCTTTCAAAACACCCGCGCGCGAAACAGATGCAGCACATATGCCTCCTGAGTTCAATGTTGATCAGCAGCAATTTCTGGAACAACAGCAAAAAGGGAAACAATGGACCTGGTCTGCGATCAGGCCTTCAGTTGTAGGAGGAACAGCATTAGGCAACCCGATGAACCTGGCAATGGTGATTGCCGTTTATGCCAGTATCTCCAAAGAACTGGGACTTCCATTACGTTTTCCCGGTAAACCCGGAGCATATAACAAACTGCTGGAAATGACTGATGCCGGGCTTCTCGCCAAAGCCACCGTATGGGCGGCTACAGATCCACGTTGTGCCAACCAGGCATTCAATATCACCAATGGAGATCTTTTCAGGTGGGAAGAATTATGGCCCAAACTGGCTTCCTGGTTCGACCTGGAAACTGCTCCTCCATTGCCAATGCAGTTGCAGGTTATTATGGCAGATAAAGCCGAATTATGGAAATCAATGCAGGAAAAATACGGACTTGAAAAACACAGCTATGATGCTGTTTCTTCATGGGGATTCGGAGACGTGGTGTTCAGTTGGGACTATGATATGTTTGGGGATAGCAGCAAGTCGAGACGATTCGGATTTCATGAATACATCGAGACGGAGACCATGTTTTATAATTTGTTTGAGGAGATGCGGCAAAAAAAGATAATTCCGTAAATGTATTTCCAGAGAAGGGTCATGGGCATAGTCCAAAAACAATCAGAATATTCGGCACAAAAAAAGCCTTCAAATCCAAGATTGAAGGCTTTTGCTTTTCAGCAGGGAAAGTGAGTCGGGATTCTCCTGAGACTATTTATTGTTCAGTACTTCATTGGCAAATTTCACCCATCCATTGCGTTCAATAGTCCCATCAATATAATAATCGGGTTGAAGGCCAATGTCGTCTATTGCCATTCCCGGTATGCGATAGCTCCTGGACAGTCCATAGAAAAGCTCAAATTTCCCACAGGGAAAAGCCAGGGTATGTACATGGGAAATATCGAGCATACCGTATGTTGTTACTCCAAACAATTTTACTTTTTTACTCTGCTTTGCAGCAAGCAGAAACTGTTCGGTTGTACTGCCATTCTTTTCATTGATGAGGATACCCACTTGCTGTGGATAGGTATAGACACTGTCTCTCTTGTAAATTTCAACCTTTTGATCAGAAAGGCTGACAAATTTTCCCAAAGACTGCTCCAGCTTTTCGTAATATTTTTTTAGCTGCTTTCTGGAATCCTCATCAAACTCCGTGTTGTTCGATAAATCCAGCATCCGTTGATTATTCAGCTTTGTAGAAAGAAAATCTACACCCACAGACCGAATAGGATTGGTGTAGAGGAATGGAAGGATCTCTTCGAAGCTTTCGTCGCTGCCACCAGGGTTGTTTCGCAGATCGATGATCAGATTAGGCGTTGCCAGAATTGTTGCCCTGTTTACTCTGATGACGCTATCGATGTATTTTTTCTCTGTAATTTCAAAGAAGGGAATGCGGAGGATAAGAGTGGTTGCATTCAGTTTTTCGAGAAACGGTTTAGAGCTTCTCAATAGCTTTAGATCGAGTTCTGTTTCAGCATCATTCTTTAATACCGGATATGTTCTCTTCAACGAAAAATTGCCTAGCTGCAAATCATTCTTACCTTCCAGTTTAAGTCCCGATTTAGCAAATTTCACTTCTGTTTTGTTTCTGGTGTAGTAGGCACCTCCATCGTCGTTGAATTTCGCTTTAACCTCACCGGCTTTCCAATTTTCGGCAGTGGTCTCTATGATAAAACCTACATAGTGATCGCCTGTTTTTTTGATTCCGATTTTATAGGGCTCAGACAACCAGATCCCTTCATACCCCGGGTCTTTCTTATCGGTCAGGTATTTTTCAAACTCCCTGGTATCCACTTTAATTGTCTCCGATTTCCCGACAACTGCTCCGGTTACTGTATCCTTTGCTATGTAATCCACCCCAATATGGCCTTGTCTGAAGAATCTCATCCATCGATCCAATACAATGGCACATTCCTTATCACTGGTGATCTTCTTTACCTTTTTAAGGTAAGCGCTGTTGTGCATTTCGTAAGCATCTTTTCCTTTTTTGGACAAGATATAGGTAAAGCCTGCATCATTATCCTCAAAAGTCTTCTTCATCCAAAGAAAACTGGATTCGCAATTACAATCCTGGGCAAACACTCCATTCGCGGCAAACAGAGCCAGCAATAACACATAATATTTCAACATTCGATCAGGTATTTTGAAAAAAGCGCAATAAATAAATGGTCTTTTACTAATTCAATAAAGACCCTTACCAAAGCAAAATGCTGTTTGATCTATTTTCTCTGCATAAGCAATCCAAAATATTTCAAACACAAAAAAGCCTTCAAATCTATGACTTGAAGGCTTTTGCTTTTCAGCGGAGAGAGAGGGAGTTGAACCTACTCTCTAATTTAGTTTATTATCAAAGATTTAGACTCACTGTTACTGGCCGGTGCACCGAATTTGCCACCTCTGTGACAATAGACGAAATTACATCTTTTCCAAGAATAAAATTCAAAGTACTGTTCTCCCGGCCCCTGTAATAATCTCTTTACATTACATTTACTAACCATATCTTTTATGAGAACTGGTTCATGTAGATAGGTTCTGTTTAACATATGAATCAATGGATGCACTTGAAGCGATCAATGTAGAGTTTACCTTTATTCCTAATTTTCATAAACTACATGAGAAAAAGCTAAAGAATTAAACCCGCTTTAACCTGTATTTCTCAAGGGCTTCTAACAAAGTTTTTATCTCTTATCATGATGTTGTTATGGATAGTAATGCAGACTCTTTCGATCTTGAACAGCACCGGTCTTATACATACCATTTCTATTTTCACGACGGACTGTTCGCTTATATTGAGCATATCCGTGATTTTGTGGAAAAGGTGGCAGATTACCTAGGTACAAGAGTTAAATGCCATCCGTAACATCTTTGTTTACGCTGATGGTTATGCTCCCTTGGTAAATGTCGCGGTTTCCCGGTACGTCGCGCCAATGTTACATGGAATATGCGGATGGCAAAATAACCATAGAACAGATCAACGAATCTGGAAATGATTTCGAAGTTGTTCGTCAATTATCTGCTGAAGAAGCTGATAAGTTGCGTACCGCCTTAGGGCTACTTCCTTTCCATGCCTGACTTATTCATGCTTCAGAATAAAAGTATCAGGTATTCTTCAGTTTCATTAATATAAGGCCCCCAACAGGTTTTATCTTGTAAAAAGTCGTCGTCTTTAGAAATGAGGGATTTTCTTGAATTTTCTTACTAAGAAGTAAGTGCGGTAG
Source organism: Pseudoflavitalea sp. G-6-1-2 (assembly GCF_012927185.1). Classification (GTDB taxonomy): domain Bacteria; phylum Bacteroidota; class Bacteroidia; order Chitinophagales; family Chitinophagaceae; genus Pseudobacter. The sequence goes on along the minus strand of NZ_JABBGB010000003.1, from coordinate 1,083,148 downwards.
ATGGGAATCAAACATTAACGAATGATATATGCATAAGCTGAATTACGCTTAGCAGATAACTCTGATGCAGACAATTGTCTGAACTTTAATGGTGTACTTTGTTTCACTGTTGCAGTGCCAACAAGTTTTTTAGTCGCCAGAACCCTTTTGCGACCTTTTACTTGGGTATTCTTTTTCATACTACAATTTAAGAGTTTTTCTCATAACCGGTATCTGATGTTATCATTATCATCCAGCCGTTTTGGGCGTCCAACTTCGATTACCTTTCGCGCCAAATTTCTCCCGCATTATCTTCATATCCTCACTCACCTTCCTGCCCAGAATTTGTATCCCTTCAACCACGTACATCTTTTAAATGCACTTCTCGGATTATGGAACATGTAGATTGCTGGAACGCATCATTTGTGAGGAAAGAGAATTTCAAACCCCGTTGGAGATAGTCCGGGTATTGGTGAAACATGCCAGTAAGGTATTTTCCGAACTACTCCAAGATACACCAATGCCTAAGCGTAAAAACCAAAAGGAAAGGTTTCTGGATGCCCTACTTGCCAGCTTCAACAGGTAGGAGTACCTAAGAAATTGCCGCCTCTATGTCCAAACTCGATAAAACAGCCGAAGGTTACATTACCGACTCCTGCAAACGGGAGGCTGATTCATAGAGAAAAGCAAGAGCATTACCTGAATCCCAACGCTAAGGAAACTCAGGATCTAAGAGAAGGTAAGAGGTAACCGCACTCAGCTTCCTCCGCTTGCTTAAAATAGTGAAAACCAGACGTTTGGGATTATTTTCTTTTTGTTGTCAGGAATTTCTTTTTTGCCTATATTAGCCAAATATTGACAAGTCAAAAAAAGACAATGGAAAGCCAGTTTGGTAATAGGGTTAGAGCCTTGAGGGAAAAGCAGAAACTGTATTTGCGGCAGGTTGCCCCCTTACTTGAGATGGATACCGCCCAGCTTAGTAAAATTGAAAAAGGGCAACGCCATTTGAAGAAGGAGCAGATCCCTTTGCTTGCCGAAATCCTGAAAGCTGATAAGGATGAACTCATTACCCTTTGGCTTGCAGACCAGGTTTTTGATGTTATCAAAGATGAAAACATGGCTGATGAGGCTTTAAAATCCGTTTCACGAAAGATTAAAAAGAAGAAATGAACCATATCCAACATAATCAAATTGTCAATTTCATTTGGGGTATTGCCGATGATGTGCTTCGAGATGTTTATACACGAGGCAAATACAGAGATATAATACTTCCATTCACGGTATTACGCAGGTTAGATGCTTTGCTGGAGCCTTCAAAAGACAAGGTGATTGAAATGCATGAGCAACTCAATAAGTTGAAAATCGAAAATCAGTCACCACAGCTAAGAAAGGTATCAGGATACGTTTTTTACAACACTTCTAAATACACTTTCAAGAAGTTACTGAATGACCCTGCAAACATTCGGCAGAACCTTGAAAATTATCTGGATGGCTTTAGTTCAGATGTGCAGGACATCATTAGCAAATTCAAATTGCGTAATCAGTTGGATACGCTTGAAGAAGGCAATATCACGTTCCCATTGATTGAAAAATTCTGTTCTTCTCAAATCAACCTTAGTCCGGTAGCGGTGAAAGATAAGGATGGAAACATTGTGCATGAAGGATTGAGTAATCTGGGAATGGGCTATGTTTTTGAGGAGCTTATTCGCAAGTTCAATGAAGAAAACAACGAAGAAGCTGGTGAACACTTCACACCAAGGGAAATCATTAAGTTGATGACCCACCTCATTTTTGAACCCGTCAAAAACAAAATAAAGGAAGGTACTTATCTCATTTATGACCCTGCTTGTGGCAGTGGTGGTATGTTAACGGAAGCCGAACATTTTGCATTGGAAATAAATCCCAAAGCAACCTACCATTTATACGGTCAGGAAGTGAACCCTGAAACATTTGCCATCTGCAAAGCAGATATGCTCATTAAAGAGGAAGACCCTGAGAAGATTGCTTTTGGTTCTACTTTGTCAAATGATGGCTTTCCCAAGCTAAAGTTTGACTTTATGCTGTCCAATCCGCCTTATGGTAAAACATGGAAGGTTGACCAGGACAGCATTGTTGATTCAAAAACAAAAGAGATTCTTGATAGTCGCTTTAGTGTTGGTGTACCAAGAGTAAGTGATGGCCAGTTGCTGTTCTTGATGAACATGGTTTCCAAAATGAAGGTCGATAGTGAAATAGGCAGCCGTATTGCTTCTGTTCATAACGGTTCATCACTCTTTACAGGAGAAGCTGGTGGAGGTGAAAGCGAAATCAGAAAGTACATCATTGAAAACGATTTACTCGAAGCAATCATTCAGTTGCCCAATGATATGTTTTATAACACTGGCATCGCAACGTATATATGGGTGTTGAGTAACAAAAAAGAGGAAAGAAGAAAAGGTAAAGTTCAATTGATTGATGCCTCTAGCATCTACAGCAAAATGCGAAAGGGTTTAGGCAGCAAGTCAAATGAATTGACGGAAACCCATATCCAACAAATTGCAGATGCATTTAAAGATTTTCAACAGAACGAAATCAGCAGAAATTTTGAAAACGATGACTTTGCCTATTGGAGTATTACGGTAGAACGGCCTTTGCGTTTGGCATGGCAGCTAACAGAAGAAAAGCTATCTGCAATTGAGGATACTGATTACTATTTGCCGGTACTCAAAGCATTGCAAAAGCAGTTTGGCACTGCTGTTCAAAACGACTTCAATCAACTATTGTCTGCATTAGATACGCAGCTAAAGAAATTGTCATTGAAGTGGAAGCCAAAAGAGAAGAAAACTTTTTTAGATGCACTGTCATGGCGTGATGAAGAAGCCCAACCTGTTATCAAAAAGCAGGACAAAGACGAAGTAATTTATGAAGCCGACCCTGAATTACGGGATTACGAGAGTGTTCCTGTAAAGCAAAATGTGCAGGAGTATTTTGAAAAGGAAGTGTGGCCCTTTGTTCCCGATGCATGGATTGACCATTCAAAAACGGTTAAAGGCTATGAAGTGTCCTTTACCAAAATTTTCTATCGCTACCAACCATTGCGAAGTGTGGCTACCATCACCGAGGAGATAATGCAGCTGGAAAGAGAAACTGAAGGTTTATTAAACGATATAATAGCTTAAACGATGAATATAGAAAGCATCACCATACAAAACTTCAGGAATATTGGAAAGGAACGAACCTTTCTCCTGAATAGGCATTTTACAGCTTTTATCGGTATTAACGGTAAAGGTAAATCAACCATTCTCCATGCCTTACGGGTGGCGAGTGGTTCTTATTTTCTTGCTATTCCAGATGTTAAATCCCGGCATATTCAGAAGGATGAAATTAGGATGGATGAATCTGGTAAGTTGTTATTGCCTCAGTATCCTGTGAAAGTAGAAGCAAAGGCTTTTTTTCCTGGAATTAATGAGCCTGTTATATGGCGTAGGCAGTGGTTAGAGGGCAGTTCATCGTCAACTATTAGAAATTCCGATGTTGGTAACATCAAGGCGATAGCATCTTCCAAATATCAGAAAGTTACAAAAGATGGTGACGATACAGTGGGCTTGCCTATCATCGCATTTTATGGAATATCACGGGCTGTTGGTGCGGGACGTGTCACTAAGAAAAGTCGCATACAGCGTTTGGGTAAAATGCTATTCCGTGAAGGTTATCAAGATTGGGAGGAAATGAAAGCGGTAAAATTTCATTATCCGGAATGGCTTGCACGTTATGAAGTATTACTTAATCAGGAAAAGGAGTACCCTCGTACAAAAGAGGCTTTCTTCCATGCCGTGAAAACTGCAAATTCATTTATTACCCAAATGGAGTTTTACGATGGTGAGTTATGGGTAAAAGTAAAGATAGATGGGGATGAATCTAACATGCTTCCTTTAAGTCTGCACAGCGATGGTATTCACTATTTCACTGAAATGGTTGCAGAAATTGCCTATCGCTGTATAGTCCTGAACGGGCATCACAAAGAAAAAGCAGTTGAGGAAACAAGGGGTGTTGTTATGATTGATGAAATTGATCTCCATCTTCATCCTAAGTGGCAAAGGCATGTTGTTGCTGATTTAAAGAAAGCATTCCCAAATATTCAATTTGTCGTTACTACCCATTCTCCATTCATTGTTCAATCCTTAAAAAGTGATGAAATCTGGAATCTTGACAAATTAATGGATGTAGCTCCAGACGAGTTAAAGATTGATACCGTAGCAACCGAGATAATGGGCGTTTCAAGTGCTTACTCTGAATCTAACGAGGGCCTTTATAATAAAAGCAAAAAATTCATGGAAGACCTCGAATCAAATAAATCTGTGGATGAGCTTCAAAAAGAACTGGATGATATTTCAGACCCGGCAGTAAGAGCATTTCTTGAACTACAAAAAATTTCTAAAGGGAAATGAGGCCATTAAATAAAGGAAATACACCTACTGATGCAACAGGTAATGTAATTGCACCTACCGATTATAAAAATTGGCGTAAAGCATTAATTGAACGGATTGGCTATTATTGTGTGTATTGTAACCAACCGTTAAGTCATAGTCTGCAAGTGGAACATGTGGTTCCAAAGAATCCTCCTCCGGGTTACACTGCAGGCGATCCGATTGCATGGTCAAATATGCTGCTTGCTTGTGGCCCATGTAACAATGCAAAAAGTAATAACCCGGTAGATGCAAACATCTATTATCTGCCAGAAGAGCATAATACACATTTACCCTTTTCAATAGTGCTATCAATAAATCCGGATCATGCAATAGTAGCCGCTAAGGCAGTTCCGGACGTTCTTGCTGCTCAACAACAAAAAGCAGAGGACACCATTGACCTTCTTGAGTTGGATAACATTGATGAAAGGCCTGCTATTGTTGACATCCGAAGTTTAAAACGTAAGGCTGCAATGTTATCTGTCCAATCAGCCCGGCAGGTGTATGATATGGCTGTTGCTTCACCCACATATAATGCTAATGTAGTTGCTACAGATATAGCAAGAAGAGCAGCAGATAGCGGCTTTTTTAGCTTGTGGTACGAAGAGTTTATGAATGAGCCTTTGGTTATGGAAAGGCTAACTGATAATACAATTATCCAAGGTACGGCAACAAATTGTTTTGACCCTGCCAATGGTTATAAGCCCATTCCCCGTAACCCTGCAAATATCGCTGACCCCATTTAATTGAATAATGAGAGCATCATACCCTACATATAAATCAACTTCTATCCCCTGGCTGCCTGAAATGCCTGAGCATTGGGATGCATTAAAGGCTAAGCACATTTTTAAGGAACGTTCAGAGAAGGGCTATCCTAATGAACCCTTGTTGGCTGCCACACAAACAAAAGGTGTAGTAAGGAAAGAAGAATATGAGACCAGAACTGTTACGGCACAAAAAGATTTTCATTTGCTGAAACTGGTCAAAGAAGAAGATTTTGTTATCAGCTTACGTTCATTTCAGGGCGGCATTGAGTATGCTTATCACAGGGGTATTATTAGCCCGGCATACACCATTTTTTATGAAAAAAATAAAGTGCCAGTGAATAAGGCTTTTTACAGACACTTATTCAAATCACATCCTTTCATTAATTCATTGACTCTTTTTGTAACCGGCATCAGGGAAGGGCAGAATATTGACTATGCTGAGTTCAAAGATTCGTTATTGCCGTTCCCCCCACTGCCCGAACAAACCGCCATTGCCAACTACCTCGATGCCAAAACCGAACAAATCAACCGCTTTATTGAGAAAAAAGAAAAGCTGATTAAAAGCCTTAGGGAGAAGATTGATGTCATTGTTCAATCAATAGAGGGAGAACAATTAAACGATTCCAAATTTTGGCCTACAATACCTAAAACGTGGAAAGTTGAAAAGGCTAAACGGATTTTTATAGAGAGGAACATAAAGAATAAATCCTCAGAAGCACTATTGGCATCCACACAGGATCGAGGAGTTCTACCTAAAGACATGTGCTCTGAAAATTTTGTTTCACCAGCCGGTGATTTATCGGGCTTAAAACTTGTTTGTGAAAATGACTTTGTAATTAGCCTTCGTTCATTCCAAGGTGGTATTGAGTATTCACCGTATAGGGGGATTATTAGTCCTGCTTACACAATATTCAATTTAAGAGAACAATATGAATCGCCTTGGATGACTCAGTATTATAAATATTTATTTAAAACACCCCAGTTCATTTCGCTTTTGAATACAGCAATTACAGGAATTAGAGATGGTAAGAATGTTAATTGGGTGGACTTTGCTGAATTGCCAATACCAATTCCAACTGAAGATGATGTAAAGATGATGATGGAGGATTTTATCCGTTTTGAAGAGTTAGTCAAGGTGTTTGAAGTTGAAAAACAGAAGCTCAATGAATTTAAAAATAGCCTGATTGCTGAGGTAGTAACAGGTAAAATTAAAGTAGCATAATCTATGAGTACAGATACATCAGAAAAAGGGTTAGAAACCCTCATCGAAAAAAGCCTGGTAGAGGAGCAGGCGTTTCGTATTTCGTACCCAACGGATTACGACAGGGATTTATGCCTGAATAGAAAACTATTGTTTGAGTTTTTGCAAAGCACCCAACCCGATGCATGGGATACCATACAAAAGCGGGGCGAAGAAAAATTCCTGAAACGCCTTGCCGAGCAAATCAAACAACGGGGCATTATTGATGTGTTGCGTAAAGGCATTAAAGACCTCGACCTCAATGTATGGCTGTATTTCAAAAGCCCTGCCTCCACCCTCAATGCCAAAGCCACCAAACTGTATCAGTCCAATATATTTTCCATTACCCGTCAACTGCATTACAGCCTCAGCAACAACAATTCGCTGGACATGGCCTTGTTCATCAACGGCCTTCCTGTAATTACTTTTGAATTGAAAAACCCTTGGACAGGGCAGAATGTTAAACATGCCATTCGCCAATACCAAACCGACCGTGACCCTAAAGAGCCATTGTTTGCCTTTGGCCGTTGCATGGTTCATTTTGCTGTTGACCCCGATTTGGTGTACATGGCTACCGCCTTGTCGGGCTTCTCTACCTTTTTCCTCCCTTTCAACAAAGGCGTAAACAACGGTGCAGGCAATCCGGTTAATCCCAACGGGCTGAAAAGTGATTATTTATGGAAGGAGATACTCACCAAACACAGCCTGAGCAACATCATTGAAAACTACGCACAGATTGTAGAGGAAACGGATGAAGATACCGGCAAGGTTAAACGCAAACTGGTATTCCCCCGTTACCACCAGCTCAAAGTGGTGCAAAAGCTGTTGGCCGATTCAAAGGCAAACGGTGTTGGGCAGCGATACTTAATTCAGCATTCCGCAGGTTCTGGCAAATCCAATTCTATTACTTGGTTGGCCCATCAGTTGGTAAGCCTGCACGAAGCAGCCAATACACAACCTGTTTTTGACAGCGTAATTGTAGTAACCGACCGTAAAGTCCTGGACAAACAAATACGGGACAACATCAAACAGTTTGCACAAGTGGCCAAAGTGGTGGAAGCCATTGATAAAGGCAGCAAGCAGTTGAAACAGGCGTTGGAAGATGGCAAGAAAATTATCATTACCACCGTACAGAAATTTCCCTTTGTGATGGATGAAATTGGCGAATTGGCAGGAAAGCGTTTCGCCATCATTATAGATGAAGCACACAGCAGCCAAAGCGGAGAAACCGCATCCAAAATGAATTGGGTACTCAGCGACCGCAGCGAACCTTACGGTGATGAAGATAAAATTCCTGACGAAGAACCGGAAGATACCGAAGACCAGATAAACCAAATGATTCAGCAACGCAAGATGCTGAAGAATGCCAGCTACTTTGCTTTTACGGCTACACCCAAAAACAAAACACTGGAAACCTTTGGCCGCAAAGGCATATTGCCGGATGATACCGCAAGAGAACCCGGTAAGTTTTACCCATTCCACTTATACAGCATGAAACAGGCCATCGAGGAAGAATTTATTCTCGATGTGCTGAAAAACTATACCACCTACCAAAGCTATTACAAGCTCAATAAGGCAGTTGAAGAAAACCCGGAATTTGAAACCCATCAGGCACAAAAGAAGCTAAGGGCTTATGTGGAGAATCATGCCTTTTCCATTAGGGAAAAGTCGAAAGTAATGGTGGACCATTTCCACAGCGAAGTAAAAAAGCAGATTAAGGGTAAGGCAAAAGCGATGGTGGTAACCAAATCCATCAACAATGCCATTCAGTACTACAGGGCATTCAATACGTATCTCAAAGAAATTCATTCGCCATACAAAGCCATCGTTGCCTTCTCCGGTAAAAGAACCATTGATGGCGTGGAATATGATGAAGCCAAACTCAACGGTTTCCCAAGTGGAGATATTCCAAAGTTGTTCAAGAAAAATGAATATCGTTTCCTTATTGTGGCCAATAAATTCCAAACAGGTTTCGACCAGCCTTTACTGCATACCATGTATGTAGATAAGAAGCTAACCGATGTGCAGGCCGTTCAAACGCTTTCACGATTAAACAGGGCGTACAAGCCTGATAAGGAAGACACTTTTGTGCTTGATTTCTTCAACTCTGTAGATGACATTAAGGAATCGTTTGAGCCTTTCTACACCACAACAGTATTGAGTGAAGAAACCGATGCCAACAAGCTGAACGATTTGCAGGATGCGTTGGATAATGCACAGGTGTACAGCAAAGACGATGTGATCAACTTTACCGACCTGTATTTCAAAAATGCAGACCGTACTGAATTAGACCCCATTATAGACGGCTGTGTGCATCAGTTTAAAACAGAACTCAATCCCGATGCTCAGGTAGACTTTTATGTAAAGGCAAAATCCTTTAACCGAACCTACGCTTTCCTTTCAAAGATTTTATCCTTCAATAATCCTTATTGGGAAAGGCTGTATTGGTTTTTGAAATTCCTGATGCCAAAAATTAAGCAGCAGGAAAATGAGGATTTGGCAAAAGGCATACTGGAAGCCATAGACCTGGATAGTTACAGGCTAAGCAAAACAACAACCGACAACATCAAATTGCAGGGCGGTGAAGAATTAGACCCCACCCCGGCAATAATGAAAGGCAAGAAAGGCGATAATGAGTTTGATGAACTGGAGGCCATCATTAATGATTTCAATACCCGTTTTGGCATTGATAACTGGACAGATGATGACAAGGTAAAGCGGTTCCTATTTGAACAATTGCCTGCCGACTTAGCCAGAGACCAGGCAACGGTTAATGCAGTCATTAATTCAGATAAACAAAATGCAAAAATCACCTCTGATAAAAAGGTGGAAGACCTGATGCAGGATGTCATTTTCACCTATACCGATTTATACAAGAAGTTTACAGATGATGCCGATTTCAAAAGGCAATACCTCGATTTTGTGTTTGACAGAATCTGGAAACAAAACCACAATATTCAGCCAAATAAATAACTACCGTAGTCTTTTATGAGCATTGATAAAATCACAAAGCAACATGTTTTAGATGCGGTTGATAAGATCGAACGGGAAGGTATTGAACTGAAGCGATCGAGAGATTATGATGTTGTTATCGACGGGAAGGCGTATCCTCCCAAAGAGATAATGCGGTATGCCAACCTGCTTGCCAATGGTACAAAGGATTGGCTATACAGTGGTGGCGAACCCACAAACAAGTATCTAAGGAAGTTTGAGTTTGAAATTGTTCCCAAAGGAGAAGAACCTGAAATACCGGCCACCAAAGAAGGGTTTGTTCAGATCCTTGGTACTATTGTTAACCTCACTGGTAATGTTTGCAAGCTGGGCTGTAATTGGGGGAAAGGTGCTCCGAGTTTTTACGAGTTCATCAAAAAGCACTCAATGGTTATTGGAGTAAATGATAGAATGTACTCCATTGGCGATTTGGTGATCATTACAGAGGGGCAAACGGTTTTATCAATCGGCAAAGTTCTTGAAGCACCGTCACCATCTGTTAATTTCCCGGAGTATGAAGCCGATTTCGACAACCACAAAATTGAATATGATAGCAATGTAAATATCTCCAAAGTTGAATGGTATGAATTGTCAGAAGACGAAGTATTTACTTATCCATTACAACAAGGAATATGCAGGGTACATGCTCCCTACAAAAATATTGTTTTAGGTATTTGGCATGATCGCTTTATCAATTATTGGGTATTCCAATGCAACCCGGCAGAATTTGATTATGCAAAGGCAGTAAAAAGCAATTTGCTACACGATTGGACAGTAGCGGCTCATAAAGATAAAATCAAGACTAACGACAAGGTCATTCTTTGGCTTACCGGCAAAAGAGCAGGTTGTTACGCATTGGCACGTATTACCAACGACCCTGCTGAGACAGGCATATCTCCCGACAACCATCTCTGGAAATCAGAGCCGAAAATATCATTAAAAGCAGGTATTGAATTAACACACAACCTGGTCGATAATCCGTTGCTGTGGCAAAACATTAAATCCACGAAAGGTTTAGAGGAATTGAAAGTTGGCAATCAGGGAACCAACTTTTCAGCAACCAGAAAGCAGTATCACACCCTGTTAAAATTAATTGAAGCAAACACTCAGAATATGGGCAAGAAATTAGACTTGTACATCAATACAATACTGTATGGTCCTCCCGGCACGGGCAAAACATACAAACTCAACCAATACGAAGAAACCTACTTCACCGATAGAGGTGTTACCAACAGTGCAGAAGATGTGCTAAAGGGTAAGGTAAATGCTTATCCCTTTTGGAAAGTATTAGGTGCGGTATTAGGATCAAGGAGTGCTTCTATGTCTGTAAGTGAAATTTTAGAGTCTCCATTGATTAAAGCAAAGATAAATCCTGACGCTAAAACACCAAGAAATACTGTATGGCGTATTCTTCAATCCTACGCCGATAGTGCTTCAACAGATATGGATGTAAAGTATAAGGGTCCTATACAGTTGTTTAAGAAGAGTAATGATAGCAAATGGTCAATTTTAGAAGATAAGAAAGCGGATTTGGCTGACATTATTGATCAGGAATTATTAGACATAGCCGCCAATCCGGTGCAGCAACCAGTACAAAGTTCCACTTTCAAAACCCGGTATAATTTCATTACGTTCCACCAGAAATACAGCTATGAAGATTTTATCGAAGGCATTAAGCCGTTGCTTAGCAGTGAAGATGCAGAGGAACAGTCAGGTGAATTGCAGTTTGAATTAAAGAAAGGTATCTTCTACAATAGCTGTCTGGAAGCATTGCGTTTAGTGGGTTATGATTCATTTGAAGCATGCTATCAGGATTCAGTAGAAAACCGGATTGCAAAGTTTGAAACGGCAAAATCCAATCCATCCATGCAGTTTGCTTTGTTTATTGATGAAATAAACAGGGCGAATATTTCAGCAGTATTTGGCGAACTCATCACCCTGCTTGAAGATGACAAACGTATAGGAGCAGACAATGAAATGTGGTTAGAATTGCCTTATTCAAATGAGAAATTCAGTGTGCCAGGGAATTTGTATGTTATTGGCACAATGAACACAGCCGACCGCTCAATTGCTTTATTGGATATTGCTTTGAGAAGAAGGTTTGAGTTTAAGTCACTCTACCCTGAATACATAGAATCCGAATGGTGGGCATCACTGCTGGAAGCCTTGAATCAGGCTATTTATAATTGGAAGAAGAACCCTGATTTTTTTATTGGCCATGCCTTTTTTATAAACAAACCAGAGGCAGACAGAGCCAGGATATTGAACACAAAGATTATACCCCTGCTTTATGAATACTGTCAAAGTAATGCGGCTACAGTGAAAAACATTTTAAGTGAGGCAGGTGTAGCTTTAAAATCAACAGGCATCAAAGAAAATTTTCAAATTATTGCTGAGTGAGGTTATTCGAGTGGCATAGCGTTTCTTTTGCCGGTCATCAATCAAAGCTGCCGGGATTTGTCAATTACCTTTCTGGTGTTTGGCAAAACAGGAATCGGTATGTCGAATCAACGGAAGAACTAACAGAAGAAGAACAGCAGGAGGAGAAAATACAAAGGCAGCGTTTTTTTGATTTCACGATAGATGGTAAAATCTCTGCAAGAAACTATGTGGGCGTAGTACAATATGATGGAATCCGTGTTGAAGTGTACCCCAAAATATTTGCAGATGATGAAGCAGAAAATACAAAGCAGTGGCAACTTAACATGTTGTATTGGCTTTCTTATTGCCGGAAGGTGAAGTTTCCTTTTTCATTTGCCGATGTTTCTAAGCTGCAATTCGATGACTTTCTGGAACTGCTCATTTACATTTTTGCCAATTTTACCGAAGACGTTATTTCCAATCAGCCTTTTCAGGCATACCAAACGGTAGGTGAAGAAACCCCGTTTTTAAAAGGGCGTATTTCATTTGAGGAGTACACCAAAAGCAACCTTACAACCGGCAAATGGCAGAATTTCTTTTGCAACCATGAACCGTTTGTTTACGATAATCTTTTTAATCGGATAGTAAAGTACGTTACAAAGCGATTGCTTGCTGTCAGCGAAAACTATCTGAATCAGGAACGGTTAAACGAGATTCTTTTTATCCTAAATGACGTTTCGGATATTCCTTGCTCGGCAAATGATTGTGATAAAGTCAAACTGAATCCTTTATTTGCCGAACATAAACACATACTGGATCTGTGCAGGTTGTACCTGTCCAATCAGGTAATTGATTTAGAAGATGAGGATAGTAACAACTTCTGCTTTTTGCTGCCAATGGAGTACATTTTTGAGGATTTTATTTTTGGCTTTGTTTCAGATAAGTGGCCAACATCAAACATCAGAAGTCAGAGTACCGATTATCTTGCTCTTAGCAAAGGTTCTTCTGTTTTTCAAATTCGTAATGACATCTACATTCCCGATAAGCTGATAATTGACACCAAGTACAAAATCCGTTCAACTAATGATGGCCTGAAGGCTGGTGTAGCTCAGTCTGACCTTTATCAGATGATTAGTTATGCTTTAAGACGCAATTGCAGTAATGTGCTTTTACTGTATCCGGCAACGGTAAATTCATCCGCTGTTGATGCGACATTTTCTATTCCTTCGGCTATGCTCTCCGGGGATATAATCATTGATGTGAGAAATTTAAACATCGTTTTCAATAATTTGCAAAATGCAGATATGACGATGAAATCAAGAATAGAAACTTTAAACCCATTATTTCATAAAGCGTAATACACTGTGCAGAATCTGTTGTTCAACATATTGAGTTTTGACTGGTACAAAGACAAGAAAACCGTTTATTTCGGCTTGTCTGAAGCACCACGTACAAAAAGAATATTTAAAGCAGCCTTCCCGGAGCAGTTGAAAGAAGTATTTCCTGAGATTAAAGCAGGAACAGTTAAATTTTGTTTATACAAGTTTTGGGGGTTGCCAAGACAGTCTTCACATTTAATGCCGGAAATGCCTTTTTTGTCAAGAATATTATCCAGCCGTTTTGGGCTTCAAACTTCCGTTACCTTTACCGCCAAACTTCTCCCTCAAAACTTTCATATCATCACTTACCTTCTTGTCCAGGATTTTCGCATAATGCTGCGTCGTTTTCAGATTTTTATGCCCCAACATCTTACTCACCGATTCCATCGGCACGCCATTACTGAGCGTAACGGTAGTAGCGAAAGTATGCCGGGCAATATGAAAAGTAAGGTTCTTATGAATTTTGCATACATCGGCAATTTCCTTCAGGTAGGCATTCATTTTCTGATTACTCAACACTGGTAGGGCTTTGCCCGAACTCACACAAAGAGGGTAGTCCTTATATCTGTCCAATATTTCTACGGCTGTAGGCAAAAGAGGAATACGGGAGGCAGTCTCCGTTTTCTGCCGACTCGTAAAGATCCAGTAGTCGCCATCGATCCCAAGGGCCACCTCAGACCGCTTCAATTTCTGCACATCTGCATAAGCCAGGCCGGTAAAGCAGCTAAACACAAAAATGTCGCGGACATGATTTAGTCGATCAGTACCAAAATCCCTTGAAACAATAGTTTGTAATTCTTCTTCCGTCAGAAAGTCCCTTTCCACTTCGTGTTTGGTCATCTTAAAACCCACGAATGGATCTTTCTGCAGCCAGCCCTTGCGAATACAGATATTGATGATCTTCCGGAAATTGCTGATATACTTGATCGCGGTATTGTGATTGTAGTTCCTTTGGGTTTTCAGCCAAAACTCATAATCGGATACAAATTCATAATTCAGGCGTTTGATATCAATATCATTGATCCCATACTTCCATTGCAAAAATGCTTTTGTGTGATCTCTTGAGGTATTATATCGTTCCAGGGTAGCGGCGGAAAACTCTTTCCCAATCAAAGCCGCCAGTTGATCGTTGTGGTGCTGGAAAATTTCAATCAACATCCGGGGCCGTTCCTGGTTGCCCATCCATTTTTCCCGGAATGTTTCAAAAGTAATTTCCAGCCCATCCTGCACCATTTCCCGCTCCAGCTTCAATACTTTCCCGGTAAGGGTGTCGAGGTAGGTATTGAGCTGCCGCGCCTCCACGCTGTTACCCCGCGCGCGGCCCGCCGCCGCACTCCAACGCGCGACCTCGATATACCGTTGAATGCTGTGTTCAAGACGTTGCCCATTAATTGTAATGCGGGCATAGATTGGAGTCAAATTCCCTTTGGTCATTTTAGACTTGCGGGCATAAAAAAGAATACTGATCCGGTGTTCCATCTTTCACCTCCTTTTTTGTGTTTTACGAATGATTAAAATCCGTCACTAAAAGTTCTATCGCTTCAAACCCTCACCAGTAGGGCGTTTCCGGAAAATTCGGTGCACCGAAATTAAGTAAGATCCAGGTGCACCGAATTTCCACCTTTCAGGTTGATTTCGTTTGATGCGATTTGAGGTGGAAAAATCAAAAAGGGCCCACAAAACCAGCGTTTTATGAGCCCTTTAATACGATTTGATAAGTTATCCAGCGGAGAGAGAGGGATTCGAACCCCCGGACCTGTAACAGTCAACGGTTTTCAAGACCGCCGCATTCGACCGCTCTGCCATCTCTCCGGGGCAAATGTAAGTCTGCGTTTGAAATTGACAAAATCTCCTGCAATTATTTTGAAAAAAAAATCTTCGTTAGTGAAAGATACCGAGGCAGTTAAGAATTTTACGATCTTCCGGAACACAGTACAGTACTGCATTTCAGCCAACACTAAAATTCCTGAATGAAGAGAAAAATATTTTTTAAAAATTTCTTTTCGCAAATTCAAAAAATTACCATTCACCCCAAAACCAGCCCCAAACTGATTTACAGGCTACCGGATTTTTATCTTTTCATCCTATCCGCGATAGCCCGGATTGATCCAAACCATCTGAAGCGGCGTTTCAAACCGGCCATTTCCTGCAAAAATCTTTCGTTCGTGCACGCCTTCCGTTTCGAAACCAAGGCTGGTATAAAACTGTACGTTCTTTGTGTTGTGTCTCCTAACGTAGAGTTCTACCCGCAGAATATGCGGATAATCTTTCTCCACCCGTGCTAAAAACGCATTGAACAATTTCCTCCCAATGCCCTTCCCCTGATGTTCAGGATGCACCATTATGGTGAGATCGGTGAGCAAATGACTGAATGCATAGATGGGTGGCGTATGCGCGTGTATGTCGCCTACCAGCTCCTCTCCTTCCATGGCCACCAGCATCAATCCATGCGATACAGACTCGCTGGTGAACTCTTCGATATAGGCAGGTGTAACTTCTGCAGGCTGACGGATCAATCCGCCGGGAATGGCCGCCACAGCCTGATACAGCCGCAATAACTGATCGCGCTGATGCAGTCCTCCTTCAACTATTTGTAATTCCATACCAGAAATTTACGTCAGGTTTTACGCAAATAAAAGCGCTGCTGCAAGATTGCCGTACACGGCCCCGCACTGCCGCACAGCGCAAAAAAATCCCGGTTCGCCTGAACCGGGATTGCTATGATAAATCAGGTGATTACTTTTTCTCCTGCTGGCTGATCACTTCTTCTCCATCGTTCAGTTCGATATTTTTCTGTCTTCCTCTCAGCTTGATATTGAGCAACTCAACACCCAGCGAGAATGCCAGACAGGAGTAGATGATGCTCTTGGCCACTTCCTGGTGGAAGCCACTGGCTACCAGCACCACACCGATCACTACAAGGAAACTCAATGCCAGCATCTGCAAGGTAGGCTGCTTGTTGATGATACGGGTAACCGGACCAGCGAACAACATCATTACACCAATCGATACTATCACGGCGATGATCATGATGATCACATTCTCTACCAGCCCCACTGCCGTGAGGATAGAATCGAAGGAGAACACGGCATCCACCAATATTATTTGTCCCAGTACAGCCGCAACGGACATCGAGGCTTTCTTCGATCCTTTCTTTGTCTCTTCTTCTTTTTTTACCAGCTTATGGTGAATTTCCAGTGTGCTCTTAACGATGAGGAAGATACCGCCTGCGATCAGAATAAGGTCTTTCCAGCTCAGTCCGATCGGTGCATCGGTGATGCCTTTCACATGCGGGAGGGTGAATACTGCTTCCTTGAGGCCGATGATCCAGTTGATGCAAAGCAGCAGCAGTACCCTGAAAACCATGGCCAGCAGCAGACCTGTGTTGCGGGCCTTGCGCTGTTGTGCTTCGGGCAGTTTGCCTGCCACGATGGAGATGAAAATGATATTGTCGATCCCCAATACAATTTCGAGAAAACAGAGGGTCAGCAAGCTGATCCATATCGCCGGATCTGCAAAATCCGGCATCAGAAATTCGGTCATTTTGTTATGAGTTTATTTGATCGGCCGGGAGGGGAGCTTTCTTTTTTCTTCCTGCGATCATTTTGATCAGTACGGGCGCAGTGGTTACCACAACGATTCCGATGATGATCATATCGAGATTGTTCTTCACTACTTCGTAATTGCCGAGCAGGAAACCTGCTGTTACGATGCTCCCGGCCCATGCAACGGCGCCGAGGATATTGTAGATAGTGAATTTGCGGCGATCCATACTAACCATGCCTGCCACTATGGGAGCAAAGGTACGTACAACCGGCAGGAAGCGTGCGATCATGATAGCGCCTCCACCCTTCTTTTCGTAAAAATCTTTGGCCTGTATAAGGTACTTCTTTTTGAAGAGCCAGCTGTCTTTCCGTTTCATCAATATTTCACCGGAACGCTTTCCGAACCAGTAACCCAGGTAATTTCCGATGATGGCTGCTGCCGATATCAGTGTTACCCAATAGAGCAGGCTCAGTACCGGTGCAGTACCGGGAACGGCTGCCTGGGCAATGATCATCCCCGCAATGAAAAGAATGGAGTCACCGGGGAGAAAGAAACCTGCAAACAAACCTGTTTCTGCAAACACAATGAACACTACAATGTACAGGCCACCGTGTGCCATGATCCAATTTGCGTTGGTGAGATTGTGAAACAGTTCCAACAATGCCGACATACTACTTACGATTTAGTTATTCCAATTGGTTTTGTTAAGGCCTAATCAAAATCAAACAGATCGCCCAAAAATCCTTTCTTCTTATGCTTGTGATAGTTGGGATCTTGCTTGTATTGATCGTATTTGTAATGCTCTTTTTTATGATCAGGATAATGATGTTGCCCATTCTGACCTGGCTGCTGTACCTGTTTCTGTTGCTGCTCTGCGTATTCGAGCATTTTATCCAGCTCTCCTTTATCGAGCCAGATGCCGCGACAGGCGGGACAATAATCGATCTCGATTTTGTTCCGTTCGGTCATGAGCAGGGTCTCATTGCAATTCGGACATTTCATAGTTTTCAAATTTGAGGGTATACAATGGCTGTGGAAAGTGCACAGCAAAAGCGTTTCGCGGCCTCCGCAACGGAGGTAGTGAACGGAGGTTTCCGTATGAAGTGAGAGATCAGAACAATGTATACCGGAAGAGGAAGATGTAGTAAGCAGGCCTTTTTACCGTATCAAAACCTGCGATGGGATGTAAAACAGCAGCTGAGCGGCTCTCCGATCTGTCGGCATACATGGCATTGAGCGTAAGTTTCTTTACGCATTTCACCTTGGTTTGCTTTCTTACAGAGAGATGAAGATCGCCGTTGGGATCGCCTGCATCCTGCCAAGCTGCAAAGCGCTCAGCGCCGGTGGCTGAAGGAAGAAGCCATCCGGGCAGGCTGTTTTTTGCCTTTTGGGCCGATGTATGAGCAGACGAGAAACTGCAAAGCAGAATAAGCACCAGCCCCGCTATCACAACCAGGGGTCCAGAGCTATTTTGCGCGCCAATTCTGTATGAAATTGAATGCTTGTCTGTTTTCATAATTCACCGGTCCGCGAAAATATAGAAAAAATGTTGTTCAAACTGTTAAAGCGTGAAATGTGAAAGCGGCTGGGTTTGATTAGATTTGCCCTTCTATAACAATTCAGCATGGTCGAACTGATCCAGGGAGATATCACTAAACTTGATACCGACGCTATCGTGAATGCCGCCAACACTTCCCTGCTGGGCGGTGGCGGTGTGGATGGAGCCATTCACCGAGCCGGCGGACCGGCCATTCTCGAAGCCTGTGTGCAGATCAGAAACAGACAGGGAGGATGCAAAACCGGAGAAGCGGTACTCACCACCGGAGGCAGACTGCCTGCGAGGTTTGTGATACATACTGTTGGACCGGTATGGAACGGAGGTAACAGTAATGAAGAAACGCTGCTGGCATTATGCTATGAGAACAGTTTGAAATTGGCGGAGGAGAACGGACTGCAGTCGATTGCTTTCCCGAATATCAGTACCGGCATTTATCATTTTCCGAAACAGCTCGCAGCAGAAATTGCAGTGCGTACAGTGAAAGCATATCTGCAAAAGACAACTTCAATCAAACGTGTAGTGTTCGTTTGTTTCGATAAGGAGAATTATGATTTGTACAAAGCATTACTCGATTAATCGCCCGAAGGAATCTCAACCGGTACCTCATCCGGTAACGCAGCAGTATGAAACATCTCATTGAAGAAATAAATCGTCAGCGCTACAGTACAAAGCAGCAGCACAGTGTACAGCGCCACCAGCCAGAAACTTTCTTTCTGCAACTCCACAGATCTTAATGGATTCTTTCTGTTCACGAGTATCACCATTTTGGCCGGAGGAGGATCTCCATAAAAGTTGAAAGGAATATTATACAACTGCTGATCGATGGGCGATTGGAAAGCCACTCTAAGGCGATAGTGTGTTTTGTCCGGCACAGGCGAAAACTCTCGTTCAATACTTTTTACTATTGTGCCTTCTGCATGTACGCCAAATTTCTGGTTAATGAGATGGATGATTCCTTCGATCCATATCTTCAAAAGAAAAACAATTGCAGCCGTACAAATAGCTACCGGAAACGTTGCGATAAACTCCCCGATAATATAGAGCAGGATGATCCCGATAATGCAAAGGGTCTCCCTGATATTCTTTTTCATAAATCCTTTCAATTGTAGTTGAATGGCAGGCATAAAAAAAGCCCGCTTTGATTGCGGGCTGATCAAATATATTAGGACAATTTCATTATGCTTCTTTCAACAGCTTCATAAACAAAGCGGCCTGTTCCTTGGTTTTGATCACCTGATGCAGTGACGAATTGGCCATTGCTGGCTTTGGCTCAGACTTTTTACCCTCTTGTTTTGCTTTGCGGGTAAGTGCGGCTACCTTACGGGCTATTGTTTGTTTCATACCAAAAAAATTCACGGGTTCAAGTCAAATGTACGGTTTTTTTTAATTAATGTGTCTTTTCACCCCTTTGCCTGAGGTTAAAGATGAAATAGTTGTACATATGGTCCTGAGATACTGAGCTTCCTTTCTCTATGCGGAAGGGATATGGCATAATATCCTCAAAATCAAAGGGGTTATCGTATTGCGTTTTGCCAAATCGGGTTATGCGGACGAAGTATTTTACCCCGAACATCCTGAAATATTTGTCGAGATAGTTAAAATTTCGTTGCAGGGCCCTGTAATAGAAATAGGCGCGGGCATTGTCTGAGCCGTCGATCCCCAGATAATGGTCGGGATTGTTCTTCAGATACACGTATGCCGTAAGCAGTATGGTTGAGAAAACCTTTGAATAATCGTCGTGAGTAAGCTCCGCTTTGTCGTTGATCTTTCCTTTTGCATTCAGTGGCCCGAAACTCAGGTTGTATACATTCGGAAGCAGTGCATGACTTTGGTTGCTGATCTTTACGCTAAGGCTCACTTCCCTTCCACTCTCCAGTTTCGATTTGAAATAACTGTAGCGAAGGTCTTCGGATATAGGTTCGATCTCATAAACATCATCAAAATCGATCTTCGGTGAAACAGCCATCAGTTGATGCTTTTTCGTAAAGTAAACAAAATCGGCGGACCTATCCAATTATGTGAGTAAACTCGCGATGAGCATGCTTAATGCAAACAGTGTAACACCTGTATATAGTACATCTTTTTCTTTGATGAAAGCGATCGCAGAAGCAAATCACTTCATTTGTACATGCAGGTGATCGTCGTGACGGATGGCTGCACATCCATGGAAGCGAACTTTCTTGCTGGTAATGCCGAGCCTTGCTTTGAGATGAGGTTCTATGAAGATGGTAGCGATGGCATCCTGCTTTGCAAAAGCCATTATCAGGGCTTTTGTTCTTACACTGTCGAAGATGTAATTCTTTTTGTTCCCTTTCGGAACGAGACTGTCGAGCACATTGTACTGCCATTGTTTTTTCGATGCGCAGAGCAAAGGCATATTCACTTCTCCTTTTCGCGGTCCTTCGCTGATGCCGTATCCGATGGGTGATGGCGCGTCTGTAACGGGTTGTTCGAGCCGCGCATCGAGATAGAAGAATGCGAGATCCAGTTTCTTTCCGTCGTCGTGACTGCGATGTGGAGGCAATGGGAAACCGTCGAAGAACGGAAAACCTGCGTCGAGATAACAGATGGTGGCATTATGATATTGCTGACGAAGTGTTGCTCCTGCGCTGATCAAAGTTTCTTTCAGTTCGGGACGTACATAATTCCGGTTGCATAATCCGAATGCAAAATTCAAAGGGCGTACCGGTCCACCTGTAAATACCGGCAACTGCACTCTGCCGAAAGGTTTGGCTGCAATGGGTACCACCCAGATGGAAATGCAGCAATACATTATGAGAAATAAAACGGTTTTCAGCAATGCGCGCATCCACCATTGTTCAGTTTTGTTATTGATGAGGGGATGAGCCAGAAAGCAGAGCAGGTAAATAACTCCTCCCACTTGAGTAAGGGCCGTGAGAAAAACAAAAACAATCACTATCCAGATGATCCGGAGGGTCAGCAGAAAATAATTCATCGTCAGGGGTTCGCAAAGATTTTCAAAATCTGTTCAATCCAATTGCCGTTCAAAGATAAATGTATATCCGGTTAGCGAAGGATATCTTCATCGGCAGGAAAAACATTCGCGCTCCCTCCTACCCGTGATGCCTGGTTGCATAGTTGCGTGCCCGTTTCCGCAGAGCGGGAAGGAAGAATTTACCGGGTAGAAATACCCGTTCTGAAAAAAAATTTCAGTAAGCCGCCAAGCTGTTCCGGAGGATGCAGAACAGTTTCAGCGGTGTCGCCGCTAATTATTGGCAACTAATTTTGCGACGCCTGCCTCTTCTTATCGACTCAATCAATAACTAAATGAAAATGATTGCAATGGAACAAATCTATTTCTCTGCAAACAGTGATCCGGCCATCATTTCAGGCTGTAAGCCGGTGTTGATGCAAGAGCAATCCGAGGCTATTCCGTACAATAATTCAAACCTGTTTTGTTTAATCCACTGAAACGGGAAGCAGAAGTTTTTAAACCGAATGGTATAAAACCCATGTAAGCAGTTACTCTTATCTGATGCTAAGAAAAAATATGGAAGAATTGTCTATATTTGACTACGTTCACAGCAGTAAATACCGTTATGCCTTGCAACAGGAACACGCAGGTATATCCTCTATAGCATGGTTAGCTCTGATAGATGCAATTGAAAGATGATGTTCGTACCCACGGCATCTGTTATTTATTAATCATCCATCAAAATTAACGGTATGCTTACAACTGTCATTAACCCGGTAATCCGCTTATGGGAGCGAATCGCAACCTCCTGTACTAATGTAGCAGGTTTTGTAAGGCAGTGGTGGCAGAACAAGATCACCAAAGGCAGCGAAATTCTTCCCGACGAGGAAGACAAAGAGCGGTTCAAAAAGATCAATCAATTCGGTCTTCTCCTCACCTGGGTGCTGGTTCCATTTACATTTGTATTTCATCTCTGGGCATTGCCCGTTGCCGATTGGCGCATCACCATCGCCATTGCGCTGTATGCTGCATTGAATTATTTCGCCACACAACTCAACAGAAGATGGCATAAGCAAAACCTCGCCGCCTTCACCATCTTTGCCACTACCTGCGCGGCCGTAGCTTATTTCGGCGCCATGATGGGCAAAGTGCTTCAGTTGCAATTCATGGTATTCTTTATGCTGGCCATTGCATTTCAGTTGTTCCGCAAGCCGGGCAACAGAGCGCTTGCATTTGCAACAGCTATCGGCGTACTGATATTTGTACAATGCGTGTATAATTACGGAAAACCTCTTGTTTTTCTCGATCCTATCAAACACGCAGATTATATCCGCACTATTCAGCTGCTGGCTATGATCAGTGTTCTGGTGATCGTACTGCTCACTTCAGCAGGTTTTGTACTTCGGCAGGACAAAAGCTATCAACTCGAAAAATCGAACCGCTATATCAAGAACTATATGGCGCACGTAACACACGAAGTGCGTTCCCCCATCAATGCCATTTCACTGCTCTCCAAAAAACTGCATGCAGAGGTCACCAAAAACGAAAACTATAAAAATCTGGAGGGGTATTCGCATATGCTGAATATGGCCAGCATCAATGCACAGCAGGTGATCTCCAACGTACTCACCCTGTCTGAGATTGAAGCGGGCAAGCCAGAACCCAATATCATTTCTACATTCAACGTAAAACAATTCTTTACCAAACTGATCAGTGTAGGAGGCGTACTGGCTCAGAAGAAACAGATCAGTATCGGATTGCTGTTCGATAATATTCCTTCGCTCATTTCTTCCGATCCGCATAAGATCAGTCATATTGTAAACAACCTGCTGTCGAATGCCATCAAGTTCGGCACCAAGAGAAGCAAAGTAACAGTGCTGGTAAGTGTAGACGAATCCAATGGCAGATGGATCATTCAGGTGAAGAATCAGGGCAAGCCTATTCCGCCTGAGAAAAGAGAGACCATCTGGGATCCTTTCATGCGTGGCATGAATGGCACGCTGGTACCGGAAAGCAGCGGCCTCGGTTTATTCATCACCCGTAACAAAGTAGAATCACTCGAAGGCAATATCGGATTCGACTGCACCTTCGATGGGTATACCATTTTCACGGTAACTCTTCCACTCCATCTCGGCAAACTCAAAGAAGTGGATCTGGAACTGCCCGAAGAAGACAATACACCAGCAAGTTTCAACGGAGCCAAAGTGCTGATCGCCGAAGACGATGCACTCAATGCAAGAGCACTTTGCATCAGCCTCGAAGCGCTGGATTGCAAGGCTACCATTGCGGAGAACGGAAAAGAGCTGTTGCTGAAAGCTTCATCCATGAATTACGATCTTATCATAATGGACTATCATATGCCATTGATGAATGGCGAAACAGCCATCCGCCTGCTGAAAAGCGATGCCAGGCTGCGCAGCATTCCGGTGATAGTTACAACCGGAGATGTGTATACAGATTCGCTCGACAAACTGCTGGCTGCCGGCGCCGATGATTATATTCTCAAGCCAATAGAGCAGGGCTCGCTGGCAAAAGTGCTCAGCAGAGCCCTGTCTGCTTCAAACGGGCTGGCCGAAGAAAATGCTGTTAAAGAAAAGATCAGCTGACAACAGCTGCTGTTTCCTGCAGCCTGGTTTCAGTCCAGATGCTTTGCTCGCGTTTATATCTTTTTGTATATACCTGCCACATCCAGGAAGCCTGTACGATCTTCTCCATAGTTCCCATATGGATCCGCAGGGTTTCTGATTCTTCAGATGTAGGCAGGTTTTTTATGCGTTCGTAAATGCGTTCGGTGAGCGAAAGGAAGTCTGTAAGTACATTCTTCACAATGCCTGCCGAAAAGCGGATGATCTCTTCAAAACTCATTTCGGGATTGTTCATTGCCACTGCCATCACCAGATTGGGGTCGGCATTTCTGTCGATCACTTCTTTCTCGAATGAGAAAAGGTCGTTGGTAAGGCAACCGAACAGGGCCACGGCGCGATGTATTCTTCTCAGGTGTGCGTCGAGCTTCATATCGGCCAGCCAGTTCCAATCGAGGAACCGGTTGTCGCTGTACTCTGCCAGTGCAATGATATGCGGCATACCCGAAGTATGATTGCGCATGCTGATATATTCTTCTACCGTTGGCATATAACCGAGCGCAGCAGCCGAGCAATCTTTATGCGTTACTTCGATGTGATACAGGTACAGTTTAAGAAACTCCATAAACCAGGGAAGCGGTGAAATATCCCTGATCTCTTTCAGCATCTCCACATTGGCCAGCTCGATGCCTAATGCAGCGGGGATGGTGGAGAGCTCTTCGTCGAGCGAAGTGATTCGGCCAATCAGTTCCTTCGCTCCCATCTGCTGTTCTTTGGAAAGATACTTGTAGATCTCTCTGCCCATAGTGTCGTTGAGAAAATAATCGGTGGCCAGATTCTTCACCAGCGCAGTTGCACGCTGATAATCGGCATCGGGAAAAAGAAACAGTGCACTGGTAACATAATGCCTTGCATTCGGCAGCCAGATGTTGAATCGCTCGCCGAACTCTTTTACCACATCCACCAGCAACTCCGTTTGTGGGTGAGGGTTATAAGCACGGCAATACTCCATCAAACTAAAATCATCCGGATTGAAAAGTTCTTGAAGGGAGAATGTAGAGGTCTTTACCATTTGGGCATAGTCCTGCTGCACTCTAATCAGGGCAATACGGGTTGCTACCTGAACGGAATGTTCATGTTTCATAAAACAAGGTTTAATGGTTAATAGTATGTATCAGACAGTACAACCGATGCACCGTTTCCGGAGCAGGAATTGCACACATAGCTATTGAAGAAACAAGATCGTTTTAATGGGATGGATTGTAAATATGCAGAGGGGGAGAGTGAGAGGGCTATCTAAACAAATTTCAAAATAAAATTCGAAAAACGTTCAAACATCAGCACATTTAAATTTTTTTCTATGCAGTTGTCTTTTCGTTACAATGAGGTGTCTGCGCGGTTTTCGCGTCGCACATGGCCTGCTCCAACCGCAAATACCTGAAAAAAACCGCTGCCACCGCTTCTTACCGATATTATTCATTATTGAGTAGATTGCTGTTTTCCAGAACCAACCAAACGCACACACTGTATGAAAAAAACTGCTCTGATGGTATTTCTTTGCTGCATGGCAATTGCACAGTCCAATGCACAACCTAAAAACAATCCCCCGAAAGAAACACCGCCCCCTCCCAAAGAAGAGAAGCCGGCCGCAGGCAGCCGCGTACTGAATCCCGATCAGAATGTTGTTACTGAAAATGCTGTAACCATCAAAGGACAAAGAGTTCCATACCGCGCTACTACCGGCACCATTCCTGTATGGGATGAAGATGGTAAAGTGATCGCCGGCGTTTTTTACACTTACTACGAACGCTCCGATGTTAAGGACAAAGCTGCACGCCCGCTCGTGATCAGCTTCAACGGCGGACCCGGC
This sequence comes from Pseudoflavitalea sp. G-6-1-2, assembly GCF_012927185.1. Classification (GTDB taxonomy): domain Bacteria; phylum Bacteroidota; class Bacteroidia; order Chitinophagales; family Chitinophagaceae; genus Pseudobacter. Next base: position 1,057,495 of record NZ_JABBGB010000003.1, on the reverse strand, counting down.
TCCGCTTCGGTATGGATGCATATTGCGTATACTGGTCCACGTTTGCTGAATATCGACGACGAAGGTTATCCCGTTCAGCCATACGGATACAAAGAAAATCCCTACTCCATTCTCGACGTGGCAGACATTGTGTACGTCGATCCGGTGAACACCGGCTTCAGCCGCATCATCGATAAGAATGTTCCTGCTACAAAATTCTTCGGCACCAGGGCCGACATCAAATATCTCGGTGAATGGATCAACACTTTCGTGAACCGCAACAACCGCTGGGCATCTCCCAAATACCTTATCGGCGAAAGTTATGGTACCACAAGAGTTTCGGGCCTCGCACTCGAACTGCAGAACGCACACTGGATGTATCTCAATGGTGTGATACTCGTATCTCCCACTGACCTCGATATCGAAAGGGACGGTCCCGTTAGCGGAGCCAACCGCCTCCCCTACTTCGCTGCCACTGCATGGTTTCATAAAAAACTGGAGTCTTCACTTCAGCAGAAAGACCTCACCAATATGCTGCCCGAAGTAGAAGAGTTTACTGTAAACGAACTGCTTCCTGCACTCGCTAAAGGCGGCTTTCTCGAAGAATCGAAAAAGAAAGCGCTCGCTGCAAAAGTGGCGCGCTACTCCGGAATTTCGGAAGAGGTGGTGTTGCGCAACAATCTCGTTCTGCCCATCGATCTCTTCTGGAAAGAGCTCATGCGCGATAAAGGCTTTACCGTTGGAAGGCTCGACAGCCGTTACCTCGGCGTAGACCGCAGCGATGGCGGCAACTCTCCTGATTTTAATGCAGAGCTTACCAGCTGGCTGCATTCTTTTACGCCTCCCATCAATATGTATCTGCGTGATGAACTGAAATACAAAACCGATCTCAAGTACAATATGTTCGGATCGGTGTATCCGTGGGATCGCACGCAGGACCGCACCGGCGAGAATCTCCGTCAGGCTATGGCACAGAACCCATGGCTGAAAGTGATGATCCAGAGTGGCTATTACGATGGCGCCTGCGATTACTTCAACGCCAAGTACAGCATGTGGAATATCGATCCAAGCGGCAAGCTGAAGAACAGACTGAGCTTTGTGGGTTACCGCAGCGGGCACATGATGTATCTCCGTAAAGCCGATCTCGAAACTTCGAACGAAGATGTTCGCAAATTCATCAAAGCCTCTTTACCACAGGCAGGTCAACCAGCTAAATATTAATCATCTTTTCAATAAATGATTTTTGATCTCTGCCCCGGAAGCAACCGCTTCCGGGGCAGTTTCATTTACGGTAATAAAACTGCAACCAATACCGATCTCATTTTGTTAAGCAACCTATAAATCAGGCGGAGCAACGATAAACAGCCAACGCACTATTTTATCTTTAAAAGAAAAAGCCATGAGATCCTTTTTTACACTATTGCTGATATTTCCTCTGATCAGTGAGGCGCAGAGCAAAAGCCTCGCGCAGTTTGTGACCTGGAAACCCAAAGCCGGAATGGAACAAAAATTTGAGGATGGATATAAACGCCATCTCGGATGGCATGCGGATAACGGCGATACATGGGGATGGTATGGATGGACTTTCATTTCCGGGCCGAGGGCCGGACAATTTATGGATGCTACCATCGATCATGCATGGGCTGATTTTGATCATCCGGTGAACCCATCGGGCGACAGAGAAGACAACGAGAAAAATACCGAACCCTACGCAGATTTTCAAAGCGCCATGAAATGGCAGGCCATACCAGCTGTCAGCTACAACCTTGAAGTTGGGCTGAAAACAAAATACATGAAAATGATAGCTCTTGAAGTGCGGGACGACTATCGCGCACAATGGAGAGTGAGGACATTACGCAACAAATTGCAGGATAAACCCGGTATCAAATACTTCCGCACCTACAAAGCAGTAGATGGAGATAACCTCAACCACTGGTACCTGCTGATCGGTTCAGACAGCTGGGCAGATATGGAGCCTACCTGGAATGCAGGTGAGAGACTGATGGATTCGGCTATATTCAAATCCATCAGTTCGGAAACACTGGTATTCAGATCGGAGCTGAGCCGCTTTCCGTAAACACCTGCTGCTATAAGTTTTAGTTTAGAAATGAGTGGATGCAAGATGCACGCTCATATCAGCCTCCGGTTCATACAGGCGTATGATCTTTTTGGCGATGGCGTACTTGAGCAAACCAACTGTGGATTTCAATCCCAGTTTTTCTTTCATATCCTGCCTGATCTTTTCGATAGATCTTACACTTAAAAAAAGATGATCTGCAATTTCTTTGTTGCTCTTTTCTTCCCAGAGCAATTGCAGCACTTCTCTTTCACGTGCATTGAGCGGGATCTCGGCGCCTGCATTTTTCTTGATGATGTTCTGCTTGCTCCAGTACATCGCTTCGGTGAACAGTTTGCTTCGGTAGATGCGCTGTTCAGACAAAGCGCCGATGGCATGGATCAGCTCTTCGGGTTCATCCGCTTTGGAGAGGATGCCACATACACCTGCATCGAGGAGGCTGCTCAGCAGCTCCATGTCGGTGCACATAGACAAAATAAGAATCTTGATTTCAGGATACTCTGCTTTGATGATTTTCACCGCATCATGCCCGAATAATTTCGGCATGAATATGTCCATCAGCAGTACATGAACATTGGCGTCTTTCAATTTGCTCAGGAGGTCCGCGATGTCGGGAGACTGGATTACCACATTCACATTGGCCTGTGTAGATAAAAAGTTTCTGAGCGTTTTACGGAATAACGTGTGATCATCTACAATAGCCACATTGGTCAGTTTGGATAGCATAAGGTTATAATTGTTAGGTTTTTTCAGCCGTGTTTCACATTTCGGTTATACAACCCAGTGTTGAAACTATCAGTAACTGAGGCAATAAATTTAGTAAAAATTTCTACAGAAAACTTATCATGCAAATCGCATCCGGCGTACTTTACAGCGCTTTGCATTGTAAATAAAGACGTTAGTTCATTTGATTTTTTTCAGGCTTTATTATTTTTTCAAGTCTCACTAAGGGTTAGTGCTTATCCAAATTGTGTATCTTGGAAAAACAACGAAAAATTTTCGGTTATGGCCACCCTCCGCAACAAAAATCAAAAGTCTACCGGAAAAGTGGGCAAAAGCTCCGCCAGATCAGTTTCTTCGCAAAAAAAGACTGCAACTTCTGCTGCAAGAACCAGAAGTGAAAACAAGCAGAAAGCTGCAACAACTTCCAAAAAAGCATCCGGCAACCGGGCTAACGGTTCCGCAACACCCAATTCCGGCACAAAGCCGGCACAGGCTTCGAAGTCTGCTAAGCCGCTTTCTCCTTCACGCAAAGGCATTTCTCCAAAGGTAACAGGCTCTGGTTCAGTGAATACGGCTGTCCATCCCCGTAAAGCAGCCACCAAAGCAGCAGTAAATTCCAAAACATCCCCTTCCCCTAAAGCAAAATCAGCAAAGTCTTCCGCAAAGACCCCAACTGGAGCTTCAGGCAATTTCAGCGCCGCTGAATTTACCCGGAGACTATACCTGCTTCAGTCTGATGAAGAGCTCCGCAAAATTCAACGTTACTTCAAATCGGGCGAAGGTCAGTATGGAGAAGGTGATCAGTTCATCGGGGTTCGTATGGGCCATCTCTTCGATCTGGCAAAGACCTTCATTGCCATGACGCCCGACCAGCTCGAAATACTTATGGACAGCCCCATTCACGAACTGCGGGCCGGCGCCATGAGCATCATGGACAAACAGGGAAGAAACAGGAAAACCAGTCCGGAACAACGCAAAGCTCTTTACGAGCTTTATCTCCGCCGTCACGACCGCATCAATAACTGGGACCTGGTAGACCTTGCCGCTCAATTTGTTGTAGGAGCTTACCTCGATGGTAAACCGAAAGATCCACTGTACCGCCTCGCCAGATCGAAGAATATGTGGGAAAGAAGAACTGCCATCGTTGCCACGGCTTACTTCCTTCGTAAAGGCGATACCACGGAAACTTTCAAAATATCTGAGATGCTGATGCAGGATAAAGAAGACCTGATTCAGAAAGCAGCCGGCGGATGGCTGCGCATGGCGGGTTCTCAGCAACCGAAGCAACTGCTTGCCTTCCTCGACAAATATGCGGCAAAACTTCCCCGGACTTTTTTGCGGTATGCGATCGAACGGTTGAGTCCGGCACAGAAAGCACATTATATGAAACCGGGGAAGAAATAGATTCATAACCAAGGGTATCTGCCCGTGAGGAACGCCAGGTGATCACAGAATCCAAAGGTTTCTTCACCCACCTCCCCGTGGCCGGCAATTCAAATTGCCATTTGCTGTATTCCTGATAGTCACGCTGCAGTTGCTTTCTCAATGCTGCATTGCCGGGGTGCGGATTCTCAAAAACAGCCCGCATAATGATGTCCTTTACATCATCGTACTTCGACTCCAATACATTCCTGGGCTTTATCAGCAAAGTATCCAGTATACGCGTACATTCCTGATCTCTGTATGCCACGAGCGTTTTTAAATAACTCTCCACCTTTACGTAGCCGGTATAATCATTGCCCAATATTTTGTAGATCCTTTTGCTGAATGCTTTCAATACATCGATATACGCTGCATGCGGATACTCTTTCATCATCACGAATGATTCCCGTCCCAGCCAACTGATCTTCTTCAGTAAGATATCATGCAAAACAGCCACATCCTCTTCCCGTTTGAATCTGGCAAGGGCAACCAATGGTTCTTCCCATAGTTCAGAAGAATATGGCTCGCGATAACACATGCTCAGTACAGCAGCATGAAGATCTTCTGTCATTTCAATTTTTCTTAAACCCATATAGGCTGAATTGAGGTTGTTATGATGCAAAATGATCTGCCTGATGGTGCTATCCCTTTTTTCGAATGAACTCCACTGGGCATTCCTGATCATAAAATCAGCAACGCGCTCCCATTCTACACCCATATGACCCAGATCAGTTATCAGATTCGCAGTATCCTGCAGATGCGACATCATGAATGCAAACCCGTCCTCACCGGCATCTTTGGTGAGCAGATGATAAGCCAGCGCCCTGATCCGCGGATGCTCCGAACGGCTCATGCTAAGCAAATCTTTTTTGCCGGCAGATCTCGTAATGAACCTGTAAGCAGCCGTATCGTGATATGAATTGAACACTGTACTGGAAACGATCACCTGAAGTGCCGGACCAAGTTCCGTCCGGAGATCGCGGATGGCGGTTGGTCCATCATTTTCGCAGGAAAGCAAAGCAGCAGTCAATGCGACAAAGAGGTATCCTTTTTTTCTCATGCAACAGGTTTTGTAAAGAGATTCGGGCTGTTACCCTTTCCATAATTCCGCAAGAACCGGGTTCCCTTCCACTCTATGCCATGATAGATTTGCTGCTTCAAAAAGCAACATCATGCACATTCAAAGCGAACCTCCCATACTCTATTTCGGCACTCCCGTAGTGGTTATCAGCACCGTTAATGAAGACGGCAGTTTCAATCTCGCACCCATGTCGTCTGCCTTCTGGCTCGGATGGCGCTGCATCATCGGACTGGCGGCATCGAGCAAAACAACCCAGAACATCCTCCGAACGCGCGAATGCTTGCTCAATCTTCCTTCCGTCGATCAGGTTGCGGCAGTGAACCTGCTGGCAAAAACAACGGGCAGCGATCCTGTTCCGGCAGGCAAACAACAGAAAGGCTACCGCCATGTGAAAGGAAAGTTCGAACTGGCGGGCTTTACTCCGGTTCCTTCCCTCACCGTTGAAGCACCACGCGCCAATGAATGTCCGGTTCAGCTGGAAGCCGCGCTGGCAGCGGTTCATCCTATTGGTGAAGATGAGCCTGCGCAGCAGGGAAAGATCATCACTTTCGAGCTGCGGATACAGCGCGTGCATCTTCATCCATCCATACTCTTCAACAACGATCCCAACCGCATCGACCCAGATAAATGGAAACCACTCATCATGAGCTTTCAGCAATTCTACACGCTGGGGGAACAGGTACATGCTTCCACACTTGCGCAGATACCGGAGGCGCTGTACAAAACTGCCGATATGGGCATCGTAAGAGATTTACCAAATATTAACCGAATCTTCCCCAATTCGTAAACTTCTGTGCGCATACTCCGTTAAATTGCTGCATCATTCGTGAACAAGCACAGAGGCATGAGCAAACAAAACAGAAAGAAACAGCAAACGATACCGCTTCACACTGCAGAACTGGCGGGCTCTCCGGGATTCAGAATCGAATACTTCGATATGAGTACCGAAGAGCTCCATGATCCTGCACACGAAGCCCATCGCGACGATCACTATGTTTTCTACGTTCAGCACCAGGGCTTCTGCGAAGTGATGATCGACTTCGAAAGAATGCGTCTCGAAGGAACCGGCGCCGGGTATATTTGTCCAGGTCAGATTCATCAGTATATCGGCAGAAACAGCAGCGGCTGGTTTGTAGCCGCCGATGCATCTGTACTGAACAATCAAACCAGAAGTCTGCTGGAGCACGGCCGTCCCGCCTGCCAGTACGTAAGGCTCGAAGAAAATTCGCAGCTCATGCAATGTGCGTCTTTACTGCTCAATGAGTTTCAGCAATCTGCCACACATCCTTTGCAGATGAGTACACAGCTTTCCTTACTGCAGGCTTTCACAGGCATGCTGGCCGCAGCAGTAGACAATGCATGGATGGGCAACAACAACAGGCAGGCAGGCCGCACCGATACACTGGTGCAGGAATTCAGAAAACTGGTGAAAGCACATTTTCTCATGGCAAGGAGTGCCGGTCAATATGCACTGATGCTGAACATTTCCACTTCTTACCTCAACGAAATCGTGAAGCTTCATACCGGCTTCACAGCGAGTTACTGGATTCAGCAGGAAATCTTTCTCGAAGCCAGACGCCTGCTGGTTCATACCGATCTCACCGCAAAAGAAATTGCCTATCGTACCGGCTACGACGATCCTACTTATTTCAGCAGACTCTTCAAAAAAGTAACCGGATCTTCGCCGCTCGACTTCCGCATCATGCACCTCGATTTGTCCAATCAAAACCGCTAATCCTCTATTTTCTGAAGCATCCACTGTTCGTTGCTTTGCATAAAATATCAACAGTGGAACAAACAACCAGCATTAAACACAGAATAACAGGATTGCTCGAATCTGCCATCGCAAAGAAAGGTATAGTGCTCTATGTATTGCAGCATTATGCCGGCATGTACGAAGTGCGCATGCATCTGCCCGAAGCAAGGATGGATGCATGGAACCGCCCCCAGCATATCAAATTCAAAGTGGCCGCAGGCAAGTACCGCGACTATACAGCAGCCATTTGGGACGAGCATACGAAAAGCTGCTCCATCTACATCGACACCGCACACGAAGGCCCTGGAAGCGAGTGGGTACGCAAACTTCAGCCCGGTCAGCAGCTTGTGTATCTCGGTATGGATTCGTATGGAAAGCCACCCGCAGATTGCAGCACGCATGTATTTCTCGGCGACCCCAGCGCTATCGGACATTTCTTTGCACTCATGCAACTCACCAATGGTCTTGGCAACATCACCGGAAATATCATTGTAAGCAATCCGCAATACAGAGCAGATTTTTCTCAGGCATTCCCCAGTCTAAGCATCGGAACGCTGGGCACTACGGCAGAAGCTGAATCGTTCATTGCAGGCTGTTCGCAGCGTGGCGACAAACAGTTCTATCTTGCAGGAAATTCTTACATGGTGCATGGTCTTCGCAAGATGCTGAAGCAGCAAGGTGTAGCCGCACACCAGGTGCAGGCGCAGGGATTCTGGAAATAACGGGGAGCATCATCAGCGGATCAGTATCGTGCTTCCCTTCTTCACCACTTTTATTCCGCTTTCAGGATCGGTGTACTGCAACATCCAGACATAATTGCCCGTTGGTTGTGGCGCTCCTTTGAATGTGCCATCCCATTTTCGGGTCCAGTCGGTAGTGTGGAAAATGAGTTGTCCGTACCGGTTGAACACGGAGAAATCGACATTAGTCGCCTTCCATGCATTCAGCGGGTACAGGTAATCATTATTCCCATCATTATTGGGAGTAAAGGCATTGGGAACCGCCACAGAGCAGGAATACACCACCTGCAGCCGCTTTGTTCGCGTATCCGTGCAGCCGAGTTTGTCCGTTACTTTCAGTTGTACATTGTAGTATTTATTTCTTCCGATTGTTACGGGAGGATATTTCTGCGGAGGCGGGTCTTTGGATGTACTCATGTAACCGTTGTCGAAATTCCATTCCCATGATACGATCTTGCCGGCGCTCTGATTCTTGAACACAGCAACATCATCAGGACAAACAAAATCAGGAACGGAGAATGCGGCATAGATGTAATTATCGAGCTGAATGAGGGTGTCTTTTCCGGCAGTACAGAATCCATTGGAGACAGTAAGATGAATTTTCTTATCACCAAACAGCTTAAACCCAAAGACCGGGTTCTGCGCTGTACTCGATCCTTCTCCATTGAAATTCCAGTTCCATGAGGAGATCTTATTCTTCCCATGCTGCGTAAAATGAACGATGTCTTCTTTACAACCCCATTGTATGCTGTAATTGAAATCTGCATTCACCGTATCTTTCGTGCTGAACCTAAGCGTAGCGCCAGCGGGAGTTTCCTGCCGGCATTCATCTTCGATGGTATTGCCATCAGAACCTTCCACTAACGTGATGATATAATTGCCTTCCAGTAAAATGGGTGCATCAAATTCAATTCTGATGGTGGTAGACAATTTGTTTACGCAGTTGCCATAGGCTTTCAGTATGCGTACAGGAGTTGTTCCGGTGATGCGGAAATCGCTGCCACCCGGTTCGATGGATGGGCACCACATGGGTTTTGAAAAAAACAGGTCCACATATTTCGGAGCACAGACTACCGGCATCAGACTGTCCATCGGAGTGTAAGGAACGGGCAGTACTTTGAATGGGATCACCGACCCTTCGGCCACTTCCCTGCCGCATTCATCCGTGAGTGTATTGCCGTCGGTGCCGCGCTTGAACAATACCTGATAATCTCCGGGAGGCAATCCGGTACTGAGTTGAAGTTGCACAGTATCCATATCAAAATTCCCGTTGCACCGGGAACTGGATGCGGACAATATTTTCACGCCTGCCGGCATCGGCACCATGCTGAAATCACTGCCATCGGCTGCGAGGCTTGTGCAGATCAGTTTCTTATCGAGCTTCACCGTAACAGTAACGCCACCGCAACCGGCCCATGCCCTGTCTGGTTTTGGAGGATCGGGATCTGTGATCACTGCAGTGCCTCCTCCGAATGAAAGTGAATAACCGCTTTGTGAATTGGTAAAATGACTGATCAGCAGCAAATACTGGTGTCCTTCGATCAGGGTTGGCATGGCAGTGAAAGCAGGTCTGCGTTCCCTGTTGATAGTGCCGCAAACCAGATACGGTACGCCATCTGCGGAAGCGCCGGTATTGCCGACCGGATTGCCCGTCCAGTTAGCGGTAACTACCAGACTGGCATCCGTATACACATCATCCGGATGATGATTGGTAATATCGAAGAGCTGCCAGTCGTAATCATCACCTCCGTTATTGGGTTTGATGAGAAAGCCCAGCGTTCCTCCGGAATAGCAATAGAATTTATACCAGTAGGGATTTTTATCAGCGTAGTTGTTTACGCCTCTTGCACAACCCGGCACGGGTATTTCACCATTGGTGCATTCAGATACACTTCGCTGATTAAACACAGCATTGCCACAAACCGGAAATGCAGTTACAGGTGTCTGTCCGGGTATGGTGCATCGCTGTCCCTGAAGTTGGGACGCGAAAAATATGACAATCGCCAGCGCCAGCAATCTCATAAGCATACCGGCGTTGACTCCGGATTGCCGGAAACCGTTGCAGCGTTATTGAAATTATCCTGATGCAAAACAGTACAGGCCTGCGGATCAACTGTTTACTCGCTGAGCAATCATCCTGATTTCTTCTGCGTAGGCGAGTACTCTTTTTTCACTGGCAGTCTGCCGTTGAATGCCGGCATCATATAATTGATCGCGCAGCTCACGGTACAGGTGCACGCATTGATGCATGGCTTTGAGTATCGATTGAGGATCATAATCCGCCACTGTTCCTTTCAGTTGTTCCAATACAGTATCGGGTAAACGAAATTCTACTTTGCGTACACCACGTGGCAGCTGTCCCTGTCTGATCAGCAGCAATGGGCCCAGTACCATCGAACGGATGGCCGACAGAAAATCCATCGCTTCAAAATATTCCCCTCTTCCTGTTTTAGTGAGGCCGTAGTGAATCCAAACCCAGAACCTGTCTTCGATCCACTGGTATTCGGGCATCGGGAATTTTGCTTCTGTCAGTTGAAGGCTTTGCTCCAGTTGTCCGTACATATCGGCGAGTATCACCGGCTCTTCCACTCTGAATGCAAATTCTTCGAGGGTGAGAAATTTAATGTCCACATGCAACAGCGGATTATCGTAGAGGCAGATCAGCAGCCTTGGTTCACCCACATGCTCGCCGGTGAATGCAGAGAGCAGCTGACCGAATTTAGCTGCCCATTCCATCATCCTTTTTTTATCGCCACCTGCTTTGTGTTTGGTAACGAGAATAAGGTCGAGGTCGGAGAATTCGTCCAGCTCATGGCTGAGCCAGCTCCCTGCTGCTGCCAATCCGATTGCAGAAGGATCTTCCAGCACAATGGCAGCCGCCTTTTCCGCAAATTGTTGCTGTATCATAGATGCCCGGTATTTGGTTGTACCGGAAGTTACCACAATTAAGTGGCCCGGCCATCTTATCGAAATTAATAATAAAGTAAAATCACATAGGCAGCACATTCGGATGCACACCTATATTTTTATTGTTTTGAACAAGCCTATTCCGGTTGTGTATGAATTTGTTTGAATTTGAGCGCATCCTTAACCGCTATCTGAAAGGAAAAGCAACGGAGGAAGAAAAACGTTTTATAGAACATTGGCTGGCGATCCGCGAAGCGGATCAAAAAAACCAGGAGGAACAAGAGAATATTCACGCCGGAAGCCTGAGAAGACAGCTCGCCTATGCAGGTGTTATCATAGTTTTGATCACAGGCATTATCTGGCAATACCGTAACACCTGGCAGAAGCCTGGAGCAATTCATCCCACTATACAAAAAAAGCCGGCATCAGATACAGACAGTACAGCTGATGGGCTGTTCCCGGATTCAGGCCATTAAGTAAGCCCGGGTTCAAAAGTCCAGTTAGAAGTACCATTCATCCATCTCTTCAATTGACGCCGCTGCTACCTTTGATGAACAATTCATTTATCATCATAAAAAAACAGCTATGAAAATTATCGTTACAGGCGCTTCAGGTGCGATAGGAAAAGAACTGGTGAAGGCATTGGAAGCCAGGAAGTATGAAGTGATCCAGGCAAGCAGAAAGAACAGCCAATATCAGCTCGATATCACCAAGCCCGCGTCGATCGATGCATTCTTCGAACAGGTTGGTCCATTCGATGCATTGGCCAGCGTTGCGGGCAGCGCCTATTGGGGACCATTTCAACAATTTACCGATGAACAACTCTATGCGGGCATTCACGATAAACTGGTGGGACAGATCAATCTTGTTCGCAAAGGATTGAAATATATCCGCGATGGCGGTTCCTTCACGCTTGTATCTGGCATACTTGCAGATGAGCCCGTACCCGGATCAGTCGACTACGCTATTGCCAATGCAGGCCTGCACGGATTTGTGCTCGCAGCTGCACTCGAACTCCCGCGCAGCGTGCGGATCAACGTAGTGAGCCCCGGCCTCACCGACAATACCGTGGATGTAAACGGACCCAATATGCCCGGACATACACCGGTGTCTGTACATCGCGTGATCAATGCATATATCAGGAGCATCGACGGCGGAGTACATGGACAGATCATCCGCGTATATTGATCATCGTTACCAATCATTCTAACATCATTCATCACTCATGACTGCGTTACAGATATTTCTGGGAGAATTTATCGGAGGAGCCGTATTGATTTTACTGGGCAATGGAAGCGTGGCGAATGTAGTGTTGAAACATAGTAAGGGAGAGAATGGCGGATGGATAGTTGTTGCGCTGGGATGGAGCATGGCGGCCTATCTCGCAGTGTATATCTCGGCACCGGTGAGTGGCGCTCACCTCAATCCCGTTGTAACAGTGGCACTGGTGCTGAAAGGTATGTGTTCGCTCAATCAGGTCCCTGTGTATTTAGCAGGCCAGTTCGGCGGTGCCATGATGGGTGCCTGGCTGGTATACATCGCGTACAAATCGCACTTTCATAGTACGTCGGATGGCATCGCCAACAGGTCCTGCTTTTGTACTGATCCTGCCATCAGAAACACCGGCAGCAATCTGCTCACAGAGATTGTAGCCACGTTCGTGCTCGTATTTGCAGTGCTGAACCTCGCCAAACCCGAAGTAGGACTGGGATCGCTGAGTTCATTGCCCGTTGCATTTATTGTATTGGCCATTGCGCTTTGCCTTGGCGGACCAACAGGTTGTGCCATGAATCCCGCACGGGATCTGGGCCCGCGCATAGTGTATGCATTGCTTCCCATCAAACACAAATCGGGGAACGACTGGGGCTATGCCTGGATACCCATTGCAGGTCCGTTTGTGGGTGGCCTCGCGGCATTGGCGCTGAAAACCCTCATCAGCTGACACCGAACAATTTCTTCTTTTGCTGGTTGAACAAAAAAAATGAGTGGAACCATGAAATCGGTTACATCATCAGGAATACCCGTTTATTCCGGCAAAGGAATCCCCGGCGATTTTTATGTGGATTGCTTCGAGAAAGCCAATATCTGGCAACTCTCTCCGCATCGCCGTACATTTTATCAGGTGATATTTTTCAGAGAAGGAACCGGAAAACAACAGGTAGATTTCAAACTCTATCTTTCGGAAGGCCCGGCATTGGTGCTGCTATCGCCCAATCAGGTACACCAGATGGATATCAGCACCAATGCACGAGGCCATATGCTGATGCTTCCGGAGAGTTTCTTCGAATGGGAAAACCCGCACAGCAATTCGTTTTCACTCAAATCTGTTTTCGACAATATCGATTGCTTTCCATTTCTCGAAGTAGATAAGGAATCGGCCATGCTGCTCGATTCCACTATCAGACAAATGCAGCGCGCCATGCAGTTTTCGGGCAGCATGCAGAAAATGATCCTGATGAGTTATGTGAAGATCTTCTTACTGCATATCTATCAGCTGCGACAGCAAAAAACAAGGGAAGACAATCCGGATAAGGATTTCGGACAACGGCAGTTCCGGCAGTTCAAAATGCTGATAGAATCGGATTTTCGCAATACACATCAGCCGAATGTGTATGCAGCGAAAATGCATGTATCGTTAAAACACCTGAATACCATCAGCAGGAAATATGGACATGCATCGGCAGGAGACCTCATCAAACAAAGGATCATGCTCGAAGCAAAACGGTATTTGTTTCATGATACATTGCCCGTGAAAGAACTGGCCTATCTGCTCGGCTTCGACGATCCGGATTATTTCAACCGGTATTTCAAGAAAGTAACGGGCGTTTCGCCGGGATCGTACAGAAAGCGATTACCAGTAATATTGCCAGCCCCCTCTGAGGAGTAAACTGCCAAGGTAGGAGAATACGATCAAGGTACCGATTACAGTGATTGCGAGCCCATGATTGTAAGACCATTTATCGTACATCGGGATTCTTGTTCCATCAGGTAAAGTTTTCTTTGCAACCATCACCACCACTCCCATCGGAATGGAATACACGGGAAACAAGCCACAGCAAATATATCCTGCAACTAAGGCCCAGGTTCCGATCCTTGCGGGCTGATAAGGAGCCACAAGCGCTTCAAGCGGAATGGCAGCATCCGGTACTCCACGGGTTTTCAGCAATTTCTCTGCGAGCAGCACATCGAGCTGGCTCCACTCATTGGCTTCTGTAAGTACATTCTTCAGTTCATCATCCGTGAATTCGAAAAGGTAATAATCTGCAGGTACACTGTCCAGTTGTTTTGCAGCTTCTTCTTTCATCAGCACATTCACTTTCTCAAACTGCTCAGGCGCTATTTTCACAATGTAAGTAGGCTCCGATTGCTCGCCAATATAGATCGGATCGAGCACCGCACGCTGCCTTTCCAATTCGAATGGAATATTTTTCACATCGAGAAATGCAGCAAATGCTTCTGCATCGCCCTGATTGTAAAATTTCTGGTAGGTGATGAATTCAGACATAGCAGAGGTTGTAAAGCCAAGTTACTATAAGGATTTCTTTTATGCAAGCGTTAAGCATTGATGCCGAAAAGAGATTTGAATTTTTCCGATCGCTCAAACTCCTGTAACAACTCTATTGCAGGCGCATGCCTGAATCCAGGCGGTCCGTCGCCCACTACCAGCGATTCGTTGATGGCGGCAGCCTCGATAAGCATTTGGTAATTGGATTTCATCATAGCGGCAATGAGTCTGTCTGTGAATCCTTCACCATACTGTTCAGCAGGCTCTTCCACCATTGTGCTATGTTCAACAAAGAGGCTCCATAAGGCAGCATCTCTTATATCGGTAGCTTTATCGAGATACCCTTCTGCAATCTGCACCGGTTCAGCCGTTCTGTTATCCATCAATACCCAACTGTCACTGATATTTCGGTATATGTGAATGAAGTTTGCAACGCCTCTGTAGTATCTTCTTTCGATTACATCTTCCGGAATTGAATGCCCGCCGCGTTTCACTCGCGCCGCCACACGTTGTTTCGCCATTTCGGGAGATACCAGCCACAGAAAGAATAACCTGATTGCATATCCTTTGGATTTCGCTTTTCTGATCATCCCAGCAAATGATCTGGTGGAAAGTGTTGTTTCAAAAGCAAAGTCTGCATTGCTTTGCAGTAGTTCTTCCAGCTGACTGAGCATTATTCTTCCGGCCTCAAACGCAGCAGCGGCAGGGTTCTCAGGAGAAAGCTCCGCGGCAATATCATCTGCATTCACATAAGTGTTACAATGAGTGAGTGCGGAAAGTATGTTTTTACTTCCGGTAGTTTTGCCGGCGCCATTACATCCGGCAATAATGTACATGATGGGCATTTGCTCATTTTTCGGTTAACAATTGAATGGATCATTAGGTGAAGGTCAATTGTCAGTTTCCGAAATGCAGTTGCCTATTTGTATTGATCTATGTGCAGCGACACAGGTGGTAATTCAGTTTCCAGCCTGCTTCTCCTTGCTTCGTATTGTGGTGGAAGCTTCAGCAATTCTCCCAAATGATCTGGCGTTTCATCGATCGCAAATCCTGGTCCGGATGTAGCTACTTCAAACAATACACCGCCCGGTTCGCGGAAATAAATAGAAGTGAAATAATTTCTGTCGAGTATCGGTGTGGGGTTCAGGGAAATGCTCAGCAACTTTTGCTGAACGGCTGTCTGCGATTCCTTGTCAGGAGTGGCGAAGGCGATATGATGCACAGTGCCGCTTCCTCCGAGTCCGCGAAGACTATCAGGTGTGCAGAGAATGTCTACGTAATTGCCGGGAGCATCGGTGGCAGCGAAGCGGAAACGATTTCCTCTTTCAGCGATCAGCACATGATCGAGCTGACCGCTGAGCAATCCAGCTGTTCGTTCATATCCTTCTTCCCAAATCTCTACATTGTAAAATCCTTTGATGGCATGCTCCGGTGGGATTTGTCCATACGAAAAACCTGCACGGGCATCCTTATCGTTGAAAACCAGCTCCAGACCGAGCCCATCAGGGTCTTCAAAATAAATTACCGTTTCAGCATGGAAGCGGTCTTCCGCAGGTTTATAGTTTACATTGAATTTTTTGAAGCGTTCTTCCCAATACCCGATAGAATTTGAAGGAACAGAAAACGTAGTGGTGTTCAACATTCCCTTTCCGTGACGGCCCCGAACGAGGCCTGCATACGGAAAGAAAGTGAGTATGCTGCCGGGACTTCCGTTTTCATCTCCATAATAAAAATGGTAAACATCCGGCGCATCGAAATTCACGGTTTTCTTAACCAGTCGCAATCCGAGAATGCCGGTGTAGAAATCAACGTTATGCTGCGAATCGGCAGCAATAGCGGTTACGTGGTGAATGCCTGTGATCAGTTTTGCCATTGTATTATGTTTGAGATAATCTAAAGATACCTCCTTTTTCGCTGCAAAAATTTTTACTACCTTTTCAGCTGAGCCACTTAAACCATTTCTATGAATCCAGTAACCAGCCAGCCGGAGTTGATCAAGGTAATTGATGACTGCACACCGATTGAACCACATGCTCCATTGCAGAATATCGCGCTTACCTTTTCCGGAGGTGGCTTCAGGGCCGCGAGTTTCTCACTCGGCGTTCTCAGTTATCTTTTCCGCATTCAGTTTCAGGATAAACCACTGCTCGAAAAAGTAAAATTCATCACTTCCACTTCAGGCGGTTCCATCACCAACGGATTTTATGTAAGCAGCCTCTATCTCAATCCACAACACAGTTTCCTGGAATTCTACCAGCAGCTGCGCAAAGAGATGGAAGGAGAAAAATTATTGCAGGAGGCATTCAGCACGCTGCGAAACAAAAAAGCATGGACGGAGAACGGATCCTTCAAAGATGCATCGGGGAATATCCATATCGTACATAAAAAACGCAATCTCATCAATGCATTTGCGAAATCCTACGATAAGATTTTGTTCAATCATGCTACTTTGGGTGCTATAGCAGATGCGCATCGTGGAGCTAATAAACCCCATCTCGAAAAAGTCTGCTTCAACACTACCGAGTTCAACAACGGCATCAATTTTTATTTTCAGATAAACACACATCAGCATTTCGTTTACAGAAACGGCAATGGGTACCTGAAGCTGAGCAAATCGGAAACAGCGAAGAAACTAAAGCTGAGTGATGTGGTGGCCGCTTCATCCTGCTTCCCCAGCGGGTTTGAACCGTTATTGTATCCCAATGATTTTGTGCACGAAAACAACCGGGATCTGAACGAATTATTTGAAGGGCTCGACTTCAGCCACAACAATCCACTCGATCTGGATGATGTAAACAAAAAGGCATTCGCCCTCATGGATGGCGGCATCTGCGATAACATGGGCTTACGTGCTGTTCAGCTCGAAGACAGCCGGCGGCTCAATGCCAATCCCACCAATGGTAAAGCGGCACGCAATCAACCATTCGACCTGATACTTTCCTGCGATGTGAGCAGTTATTTCAATAATCCGTACAAAGAAAAGAATGGTTCACACGGAGGCATACTGTCATTTCTCACCATTCAACGACTGATCAATGTATGCAAGTATGCCAACATCCTGCTGCTTGCCTGTATTGCATCGATAGTGTTGAAACTGGCTCCTGTTGCGGGTTACCTGCTGCTCATCCCATCACTGGCTTTATCGGCTGTTTACTGGTTCGGGTTTGTGAAACTCAAACGCGCTGCAAAAAAGAGCGGAGGCTCCGCCGCCGTAGCTTTCAAATACCTCGATTATTTTCTGCGGCTGCCACTTTCTAAACTCATGCCCATGGTAAAAGAAAGACTGAGCAGTTCACTCATGCTGGTAAGCGATCTCTTTCTGAAACAGATCCGCAGAGCACAATATGAAAACCTGCTGAGTAAACCCGTAATGAAAAATCGCGCACAGGTATGCCTGATCTATGAATTCAGTTCGGCACATGAGGCCAGAAGATTGAGAAATCTCGAAGACAGGGATAAAAAATGGTGGGATGAAATGAAAGAAACTTTGATGCCCTCTCCTGCCATGCAACAACTGGTGGACGAAGCACGCACCATGGGCACCACACTCTGGTTTGATGAATCATCGAAAGACAAACGCGATAAGGTGATTGCATCCGGACAATTAACCGCTTGCTACAACCTCATCAAACATATCATGCGGCTCGAAACGCTGCACCACAGATATAAACATGACGCAGACCTGCAAAAACTAAAACAGGAGCTGCTGCACGACTGGCATCGTTTTCAGCAAGACCCCTGTTTTATGATCAATAACCTTACTGCATAGCAGCGAGCACTTCATCGAGGTGCTTCACCATCTGAGACGCATTATCTTTTGTGAACACTAATGGCGGTTTAATTTTGAGCACATTGTGCAAAGGCCCGTCTGTGCTGAGCAGGAAGCCACGCTCTTTCATGCGCTGCACAATGAAATCAATTTCAGGTACAGCAGGTTCTTTGGTGGTCTGGTCTTTCACCAGTTCAGCACCCACAAAGAGACCATGCCCGCGCACGTCTGAAATGATGGGATATTTCGGCATCAGCTCTTTCAGCAACTGCAGCATGTAATCGCCGGTTTCTTTGGCGTGACGCTGCATTTCTTCCTGCTGAATCACATTCAGCACGGTTGCGCCGGTAACCATCGACACAGGGTTTCCACCGAATGTGTTGAAGTATTCCATGCCGTTGTTGAATGCATTGGCGATTTCTTCGGTAACCACAACAGCTGCCAGCGGATGGCCATTTCCGATAGGCTTTCCGAGCACTACGATATCCGGTTCCACATCCTGCAACTGGAATCCCCAGAATTTGTCGCCCACTCTTCCGAAACCAACCTGTACTTCATCTGCGATGCAGATGCCACCGGCAGCTTTCACGTGTGCGTACACATTTTTGAGGTAGTTGTCGGGCAGCGGAATTTGGCCACCTACACCGAGCAGGGTTTCGCAGATGAAAGCTGCAACACCTTTATTTTCTTTCTGCAATCCTTCGATGATGCGTTGAACATCGGCTGCATATTTTTCTCCCGCCTGCGCATCGCCATACTGATATTCACCGCGATACAGATCGGGAGAGATGGCTTTGTGCACCCAGGGTTTCTGTCCCGGTCCGCCCTTTCCATCGAATTTATATGGGCTCAGTTCTATGGCAACAGTGGATGTGCCGTGATAGGCGTGATCGAGCACAATCACATCCTGCTGTTTAGTGAAGTGGCGGCTCATGCGGATCGCGAGATCATTCGCTTCACTTCCTGAGTTGGTGAAGTAACACACTTTCAGTTTGCCAGGAAGCGTTGCGGTGAGTTGCGCTGCAAACTCTTCCAGCGCATCATGCAGATAACGCGTGTTGGTATTGAGTGTTGCAATTTGTTGCTGCATCGCGCGTACCACTACAGGATGGCAATGCCCTACATGGCTTACGTTGTTTACGCAGTCGATATAGGTATCGCCTTTATCATCATACAAATATTGCAGTGCACCACGAACTATTTTCAGCGGCTTATCGTAGCTGATGCTAAGATTGCGTCCGATGAGTTTTTTACGTTCGGTGAGCAGGTCTGTGTAATTATCTTCTTTGTTGATGAGGCTGCTGAATCCGCAGGCTTTGCGGAAGGCATCCTGCGCTTTTACAGGATTGAGCTCTATCAGGTAATGCAGCAGTTTCCATGCAGCAGCTTCTGTTATGAAGTGATGCTCGTTGGTGCTGCCCTGTGCGCTGTTCCAGGCCGATTGTGTTACACTGATGCAGAGTCTTGCTGCAATCAGGTAATACAGCAGATCAGTTTCCTGTTCTGTGAGCGCGTATTGCTGGTGATAACCTTTCACAGTGAGTGCAGCTGCCTTTAACGGATCTGCTGTATCGAACATAGCGTAGGTACACGCGATAGCGAGATTGTTGATCAGCGCGGTGTACACCATGTCGCCGAAATCGATGATGCCCGCAATCTTTCCATCACGCACCAATACGTTGTAGTCGTTGGCATCGTTGTGAATGTAGGCATGACGAAGTGAGGAGATCACCGGCTGCACCAGCGTATCGAACTGAAGCAAAAAGTATCCTGCAATTCTGCGCTGATGATGATCGCGGATATAATGCAGTTTTTTATTTGCATCAGCTGCTGCGCTGATATCCCATGTATACCTGCGATGCATGGCAGTATGAGAAAAACCAATCAGTGCCTTATCCATTGCTCCGAGTACGCTGCCGAGATCTTCGTACAAACCATCAGGGCGGCTTGTATTGTCTACCCAGAATGTTCCTTCGAGGAAGGTCAGCAGGCGGAGGAAATATTGTTTACCGTCGATCGCAACGGGGATCAGAGATTGTCCGTTCAGTGCAGGAACATGCTGCTGCACCTTGCTGCCCACGCTTGTTTCAGCGAGGTGACTGGTAATGCGAACCTGTGCATCGAGAAAAGATGCTCCATGTTCTTCGTTGCCGATCTTGAAAATATATTTTTTGCCTTCAGCAGATGTGAAGAGATAATTCCATTCGTCGTATCCGTTGAGGTCTTTCGCAACACCATCGATACCGAAATATTCTTTCACTAAGGATGATGCAGCTTCGGTAGAAAATTTCATGTGTTATTTAGTCTTTAATAACAGTAAAAGATGCGCTGAGGACCAGCTGAAATTCTTTGCATTCAGTCCTTTTCCTGTCAGCGGATGATAATTCTCACAGATGGGCGAATCGCCGAGCAGTCCCTGTGCATTCTTCAGCAGTTTCTGCACCAGTTCTTTCGCGAGCATGTTGTAACCGTATTGTTTCAGTCCGTCGATGCCGTAGTTGAACTGATCGAGCCAAACGGGTCCGCGCCAGTATCCTTTCATCGGATCGAATGCAGGATGATTGGCTGCCAGCGTTGGTAAAGGTACCAGCGTATTGAATGTGCTGCTGCTGGCCATCATATCTTTAACGGCGCCTGCCTGCTGTTGATTGCAGATGCCCGCCCAGAGCGGGATCCAGCCTTCCGGTCCGTTTACAGTAACATGCCCTGTTTTGCCGATGCGTTTGTCGTAGTAGTATCCTTTTTCGCTGTCGTAGAAAACTTCGTTGATGTACTTTTTGAGTTCGAATGCTTCTTTTCTCCATTGTACAGCCACATCAGCCATATTCAGTACATCGGCAATCTGCGCGAGGTAGATCTTTTCTTTGTAGAGGTATGCATTGAGATCGATGCTTTCCTGATCGAGGCTCCATGCGCCTGGACCATTCTTCAGCATTACGGCGCTGTCGAAGCGAACGGCATTGTCCATTCCGCTTTCCCATGCAGCTGCGATGCGTGTACCATCGGTTGATCCGAATTCACAAAGACCGTTTTTATCGTGATCGCGGTAGATGTACCACCAGCGATGATACTTCGCCAGCATCGGATACATTTCCTGCAAAAACTTCTTATCGGGTGAAGCCTTGTACACTTCCCAAACGCCCCAGGCGGAGAGTGCGGGTTTGGTGTCGCGGAGATTGTTCTCAGACTTATCGCTGTAGATGCAGTCGGGTACCATGCCTACCGAGTCGATGTAATCGAACATGCAGCGGATATTGTCGCGGGCAATGGATGGACTGATCAAACTCAGTCCCACAGCCTGTTTCCAGCTATCCCAGCTCCACACGCCGTAGAAGCCCTGATAGTTCACGGATGGGAACACTCCATCGTGGAGCAGGTCTTTGTTGGCACTGCGCCAGTTGGTGAGCAGGGTTACCATCGCTTTTACTGCCAGTCTTTTTTCATCCTTGCTCAGCGCTTTGGTGAAAGAGAAATAGCGTTTCAGGTATCCGTCCCAGCGTTGCTGATTTTGCGTCAGCGCTTTGCTGAAATCTGGTTTCGCAACGGAAGGTGTATGTTTTACCGAAGGATAAAATGCTTCGGTATGATCCCAGGTTACAGTAGCGCCCTTTGCAATGGCGAACGATTTGCCGGTTGCTGAATAGCTGCTGTCAGCAATCTGAATATTCCATTCATTCTTTGCTGGAAGACGCAGATCAAAGCGTTGCATCAGTTTGGTGTATCCCACCTGCACTGTGTTGCCATCGGCTTTGAGCGCAATGCCTCTGTTGTAGGCCCAGCCTGTGTATGCAGGCTGCAGGGTTCTTGCCGCACCATTGTTGGTGATGCTGGTTCTGATCATCGACTCTCTGTTGGAGATGAAGATCAGCTGCATGCGGATGGTGAGGCCATCCACAGTGAGCTTTTGTTCCAGCAATCCCGGATAGTAATGCTGCGAGATGGTGGCAGCGCTGAGGTCGATTGCTTTTCCGTTTTCAGAAAGTTGAAGACGGGTGAAATTATTGCCGAGCCATTTGCCGTCCATGTCCATCACAAGCGGACCAATGAAACTGCCGTAATCAGCATTTTTTTCGGGCAGTGCATAGGCATGCCATGCGCCCATATCGCTGAATACGGAAGGCTCTATAAATCTTGGTTTAGTTACGGAAGTACGCAGATCGAGCACATCGGGATAATTCATCCGTTGGCTCTGCGCCGTTGCAGTGACCGTTGATATCAGAAACGAAAAGAAAACAGCTGTTTTACGCATCATCATCTATTTGGCTTTTTCTGTGAGCTGATCTGTTGAGTTAACAGGCCGGAGTGTGAAGGTATAGCTGTAATCGTTATAAGGCAACATATACTTTGCGTGGGTTCTCGATCCCCAGCTGTTGTCGCCACCAACACCCATTTGTTTGAAGTCGATATTCCACCAGATCAGCGGATCATTGGCCATAGAACCACCGTGGTTATTCTCTTTGGCGTTGCGGTCGAATTCGAGTTTGCTCATATCGAAATGCAGAACGCCTGTACTGATACTTGATGCGGCTACGGCCATCAGTCCGGTTCCCTGTGCGTTGCGGAGACTCATCCAGCGAACATCGGTTCTGTAACCGCTTTCCTGTGCGCGTGGATAAGGATAGAACAGCGAATCTGCAGGCATGCTGTAAACGTCTACTGCAGCAGCGGTCTTTCTGTCTTCATAGTTATCGAAAGGTCCGCGGCCCAGCCAGCTTACATTGCTGAATGCTTCATTCAGCAATACACGCATGCCGAAACGTGGCATTTCGGGGAGGTTGTTATTGCCTGCTTTCATGGCAACATTCACTTTCACATCGCCATCGGGATACACTTCGTATACTACTTTGTAGAATGCATTGAGTGTACGGAGATAATGAACAGTGCTTACTTCCGTGAGGTAACCGAGTTCTTTGATGTTGAAAGAATCCAGTCTTGCCAAACGAAGCGGATCCTGCCATACTGCACAACGGATCTGCATGCTGTTGCCGATATCGGTATCGGTTGGAGCACGCCAGAAATGCGGCTGCAGGCTGCCTTTCAGCATGTCGAGGCCTTTGAAATTATATTGAGTGAGCCATCCTGATTTCTGATCGAAGCTCACAGCAAAATCTTTGGAAGAGATCTTCAGTTGTCCGTTCTCTGTATTCTTTGACAGTTGAGCCTGTTGTGGAATGCCCACTTTGGCTACTTCCACTGTTCCGGGCAATGCAAATTGTTCCCATGCAGCAACATGACCTGCAGGCAGCATTTCGGTTGCCTTTTTGGTTTTTGCTTCTACAGTGAGGAAATATTCAGTGCCGGGTGTGCGGGTGAATGCAGGGATCTTCAGTGTTACATCACCTGATTCCTGTGGAGCAATGCTGCCGATGGTAGCATCACCTGAAGCGACAGTTTTGCCATCACCACGGATATACCAATGGATAGAATATTCTTCGAGATTGGTAAAATCTGTTCTGTTGGTGAGGCGGATTACGTTGGTAGAAAAATCAGCTGTGCTGAATGCGACAGGCTGATAAATTTTCTTCAGTTCAAACGCCTGCGGATGCGGATTTCTCGCGGCATCGAACAAACCATCTGCACAGAAGCTGGTATCGCTTGTTGCGCCTACATTGCCCATATCACGGCCATAAGCCCAGAAGCTGCGGCCATTGGCGTCTTTTCTCTCGAAAGTCTGATCGGAAAAATCCCAGATGAATCCACCCTGCAATTGTTTATTGGCATAGATGAGATCCCAGTATTCTTTGAGGTTGCCACCACCATTGCCCATCATGTGCGCATACTCGCAGAGGATGTAGGGGCGGCTTCTCCACTCCTTCACATATTCCAGCAAAGTACTTACCGGACGATACATCGGAGCAATGATATCTGTATATGGATTATCACGTGCCTCATCGTATTGAACAGGACGCGTTTTATCGTTCTCTTTCAGGAATTGATAAGTAGCAATAAAGTTAGATCCGAAGCGGCTTTCGTTGCCAAGGCTCCAGGTAACGATGCTGCAGAAATTCTTATCGCGCTCGAACATGCGGCGGGTTCTGTCCATGTACGCATTCTTCCACTCAGGACGGTCGCTGAGTGTTTTCCATTCGTGGAAGTCCATGCCATCACATTCGATGTTTGCTTCATCAACGAGGTAGATGCCGTACTGATCGCAGAGCTGGTACCATTCTTCGCGGTTGGGATAATGGCTGTTGCGCGCTGCATTGATGTTGTAGGCTTTCATCACTTTGATGTCGCGGATCATGCTTTCTTTGCTCACTACTTTGGCAGTGTGCATGTCGTGTTCGTGACGGTTAACGCCTTTGATCTTAACGGGAACACCATTCACGAGGAACAGGCCATGTTTCACTTCTGCAGTGCGGAAACCGATATGGTGCATGATGCTTTCCGTTACTGCTCCTTTGTGATCGAGGGTATTGATCACAAGGGTATAAAGTTCAGGGGTCTCAGCAGACCATTTTCTTACTGCCGGAATGCTGGTGGTGAATTGATAATTTCTGCCGGTGTCTGTAGCTTTTTTCTGCTCCCAGATCAGCTTTCCATTATTGTCGAGGATCTTCACCTGAAGCGCGAGCTGGTTCTGAGTTTGGGGATTGCGGTTGAGTGTAAGGGTACAATCAAAAACGCCATTGGTATAACTATTGTCGAGCGTGGCTTTGGCAAAGAAATCGTAGATGCTCAGTTTGGGGCGGGCGATCAGTTCAACAGAACGCTCTATGCCACTGAGTTTCCACATATCCTGTCCTTCGAGATACGTGCCATCGCTGAAACGGAAAACCTGCACAGAAACGGTGTTGCTGCCAGATTTGAGGTAAGGGGTAATATCGAATTCTGCAGGAGTTTTGCTGTCTTTGCTGAAACCAACATAGTGATCGTTGATCCAGCAATAGAAGAATGAGTTCACGGCACCGAAACGAAGCATCACATCTTTTCCTTTCCAGTTGGCAGGAATGGTGAAGCTGCGTTTGTAAGAACCAACAGGGTTGAAATCTTCTGGTACGAAAGGAGGATTTACTTTGATGGGATACTCCACATCGGTGAAGATGTAAGTGTCTTTACCTACGGTCTGCCAGTTGGCAGGAACGGGCATATTGCTCCATTTGCTTACATCGAAATTCTTTTTGTAAAAATCCTTCGGCCTTTGATCGGGAGTAGTAACCACATTGAATTTCCAGGTACCATCGAGAGAGAGTACGTTGGAAGAATGCTGTTGATTCAAAGCCGCTGTTTCGCTGGTGTGCGGAATGAACCATGCATGTGGTGCAGTGGTATGCAGGGAAGGTTGTTGGGGATTTTCCCAGTCATTGCTTGTCTTTTGTGCAATAGCCATCCATGGCATCGCTGCCAGCAGAAGAGATAGAACCTGTTTTTGCATGATAGTTAATCAGTTTTCACTTGTAATGCGGGAAAAAAAGCGCGCAGTCAAACGGGATGACCACGCGCTTACTGTATGCTGCCTAGTAACCGAAGTTCTGATCCACTAAGGGATTAGCGGCGCGTTCCGCAGAGGGAATAGCGTACCGGATATGTTTTTTGTCGTCGAAATTATTCGCAAAAGGTTTGTTGTGCAATTGCAGGGTTGCTTTGATGGATTCTTTGGCAGTGTTGCCTCTTCCCCATCTTACGAGATCGAACCAGCGGATACCCCATTCCATGCTGAGTTCTACAGGGCGTTCGTGGTGACGGATATGCGTGCGCAGGGTAGTTTTATTGAAATCAGCTGCCACCAGTTCTTTGGCATGGCTGCGTCTGCGTACTTCATTGATCAGGTCCACAGCTTCACCAGTTTTACCGTTCTCGTTCTTAGCTTCAGCCAGCATCAGCAGCACATCTGCATAACGGATGATGGTGATGTTAACGCCGGTATAACTTCCACCTTTATCGGTTGGATACGTATACTTGGTGAAGTATGCTTTCTCGCGGAGATCGGCTTTCACATCTGCATAGCTGGTGAGGGTCTGAGGAGAACCCAGATCGAGCATTTTTGAATTCGGATCATCGAAGAAAATGCTGTTGTAAATACGGTCGCTGTAGGTACCGTTTGTTTTCAGGTCTTTTCTCATTTCACTTTCGAGCCATGGAGATACGCTGATCTCATCCCATCCACCGAGTGGATAAGGAGTGAGCTCGAAGTTGAGGGGATGACGCTCATCGGCAACAGAACGGTCGCCGGAGAACTGAATTTCGAAGATGGATTCTGGTCCGTTCTCTGCTTTACCGTTGAAGTTGTCAACGAAGTTGGTAAGCAGGGAGTACTTGCCATAAACCTCTCCCAGCTTGGCTTCTGCTTCAGGCCATTTTTCCTGATAGAGATACACTTTACCGAGCATTGCTTTAGCTGCATTCCTGGTTGCACGGCCCTGCATGCCTGCATCAACGTAATTATCCGGAAGAGTAGCTTCTGCTTCCTTGAGGTCTGCTTCGATCAGCGCCCATACTTCGGCAGGTGGCGCTGCTTTGCGTTTCAACTTCGTAATATCCTTTTCATATTTGGTTACGAGTGGTACATTCTCGAAACCATTCACGAGCATGAAATAATTGTATGCGCGAAGAAATTTGGCTTCGGCAACCAGTTCTTTTCTTTCTGCTTCAGACATTGCTGTGATGCCAGGTACATTATCAATTACCTGATTGGCACGGCCAATGCCAGCATAGAAAGTTGACCATACGCCGGCTGTAGCATAATCATCTGCACCGTTCACAAATGCAGCCAGTTCTTTTCCGTATGGTTCATTTTTATTGTTGTCTACTTCATCGGATTTATAGGTGAGGCCTACGAAAAGCTGCTCATAAAAAGCCCACTTGTCGCCGGTGTTTCCCTGCAAAGCACCGTAAGTGGCAGTAATACCCCAGATAGCCTGTTGACGATTGGTCCAGAAAGTGCTTTCAGAGAGATTTCCTTTGTCTGCAACATCGAGGAATTTATCAGAACATCCACCGAGTGTGATGGCGCTGAATCCCAATCCCAGCAATGCCATTTTATATTTGTTCATACTAGTTTTTTTAATGGTTACCAATTAGAATCCAATGTTTACACCAGCTACAAATGAGCGGCTGAGCGGATAGTATCCTCTGTCTACTCCACGGCTGAAAACACCTGTTGAAGTGAGATCAGGGTCGAACCCATCATAATTGGTAATGGTGAGCAGATTGTAAGCACCAACATATACACGAACACGGTTCAGGTATGCTTTGCGTACGAGATCGTTTGGCAGTGTATACCCGAGTTGAATGTTGCGCAGACGGATGAATGATGCATCTTCGAGGAAGTAATCAGATACGCGCTGGTTCTGATTTTCATCATTATTGCTCAGTCTGTAGATATTTGATTTGGCGTTCTGTGGTGTCCATGCATTTTCCAGATCAGTTGAACGGTACTGACGGTACATGAACATTTTGGCACCATTGTACATTTTCAGTCCTCCTTTTCCGTTCAGGAAAATGGTGAAGTCGAAGTTTTTGTATGAAGCATTGATGTTGAGACCAAACTCGAATTTAGGAAGCGGTGATCCTACAATCACTTTGTCGTCATCTGTAAGCTGGCCGTCATTGTTTGTATCGAGGAATTTCAGATCGCCGGGTTTAGCGTTTGGCTGAATCAGCTGACCATCTTTGTTTTTGTATGCATCGATCTCTGCCTGATTCTGGAAGATGCCTCCATTTTTGAACATGTAAAAAGCTCCGAGTGTCTGACCTGCTGTGGTGAGTGTGGTATATCTGTTTTCGAAATCAACAGCACCATCGATGATTCTTCCATCATCAGAACCCAGTTTCAGTACTTTGTTCTTTGTATGAGTAAGGTTACCTGTTACATCGAAGTTGAAACCTGAAGGGTACGACTGACGATAAGTGAGCGACATCTCCCAACCCTGATTCTCCATAGAACCGATATTGGTAGTTGGGTTGATGGTTACACCGGAAGAAGGTGGAACCGGTGTAACAGCCAGCATGTTTCTTGTACGGGTCTGGAAGTAATCGAAGCTACCGCTGAATTTGTTGTTCAGCACACTGAAGTTGATACCGTAGTTGGCAGTACCGGATGTTTCCCATCTGATAGCCTGGTTGGCCAGTTCAGCTGAAATGGCACCGATGAATACCTGCTGGCTTGTTTTGCCACCGAAAGGATAGTTGAGGAACGGACTTGAACCTTGCAGGAAGATCTGATTCAGGAATCTGAAGTCTCCGATCTCCTGATTGCCCAATTCGCCATAGCTACCTCTGATCTTCAGTTCATCAACCCAGGGAACATTGAAGAATTTCTCCTTGTTCAGTGCCCATCCACCAGATATACCCCAGAAATTACCATAACGGTAGTCAGGAGCAAATCTTGAAGATCCATCACGGCGATAGTTGGCCTGCAGGAAGTATTTCTCGTCGTAGTTGTAAGACAGACGACCAAAATAAGACTGCATGGTATTGGTGGAGTTATAACCACCTACGCGAACGAAGTCGGTTGGGTATTCGATAATAAGGCCTCTCAACGATTCGATCAATGGAGAGCTGAGTTTGTTGCCACTGGCAATAGTTCCTGCTCTGGTCCATTTATCGCGTGAGAAACCATACATGGCTTTGAAGTTATGATCACCAAAGCTTCTTTCATAGTTCAGCAAATGAACCATCACAGTATAATCAACTCTGGCTCTTGTTTCTGCTCTGCTATTGTTTTCATTGAAGGCCTGTGCTCCGAAGTCGTATGCTTTCGTTTGAGTAAAGTCGAAAGTGTTTGAAATGGTTTTACCTACACTGAAGTTGTATGAAAGACCTTTGTAGAGTTGCAGATCCGCCGTAAGATTGAACTGGAAGTAATCATCGGAAGTTCTGCTGTCTGTCAGCATGCGCTCACCCACAGGGTTACCGTCGCCGAGTTCAACAGGGGGCTTTGCAAAGCCATCGGGTGTTGTTGGATCGTACACAGCTTTGTGAGGTTTCATCTCATACAGGCGCATGATGTCGGAATAGCCTGCGTTGCCATCACCATTCACATCACCGAAATTCTTATTGTTGAATCTGGTATAAGACATGATTGGCGTGATCTTCAGGCGGTTCTTCAGCAATTTGATCTCACTGTTCAGCCTGATATTGTCTCTTTTGGAACCGGAGTTGATAATTGTTCCGTTATTTTCCCAGTGACCATAAGAGAGACGGTAATTCAATTTTTCATTGCCACCCGATACATCGATATCATATTTCTGCTCGGTAGCTTTTTTGAAGTAAGCATCTTTCCAGTTGGTGTTGGCGTATTTGTTATCGTCCAGCGCATATGCAGGAGCATTGTCGCCATCATTGCTGTAGGCGGTTTTCACCACACGGTTCATACTCACTTTATCCAGCAATTTGATCTTGTCTTCGAGTTTATGGTTGCCTACAAAATAATTGAAATTCACTTTAGGCTCACCGCTCTTTCCTTTTTTGGTAGTAACGAGAATTACACCAGACGCTGATCTTGCACCGTAAATGGTACCTGCAGATGCGTCTTTGAGGATGCTGACACTTTCAACGTCGTTCGGATTGAGTTCATATGAATAGTCCTGAGGAATACCATCTACCACAAACAATGGTTTTCCACCGTTGATGCTGCTGAAACCTCTCACCTGGATGCTGGGAGATCCGGCAGGGTTTCCTGAACCGGTTGAAACCGATACACCGGCTGCCTGACCTTGCAGCATATTCGCTATGTTGGCGGTAGGCTGCTTTTCGAGGTTTTTGGTATTTACAGTGGAAATGGCAGAAGTAATGGCACTTCTTTTCTGGGTTCCGTAACCGATCACCACTACTTCGTTGAGATCATTGGCACTCGCCTCGAGGCTGATGCTGAGCTCTTTTTCAGAGGTGACTTTAATTTCTCTGGTTGCGAACCCTACCGCAGAAATTACAAGGGTAGAATTTTCAGGTACGGAGAGAGAGAATTTTCCGTCCTGATCCGATTTGGTTCCCGCATTGCTTCCTTTCACTGAAATGGAAGCCGCCTCAACGGGGTTACCTTTTTTGTCCGTAACCACACCTTTGATGGTCCAGTCGGTGGGCATAGCGAAAGTCAATTGCCAACCTAACAGGAGTAAACACAAAGGGGTCAATTTCTGTAGCAATCGTTTTAGCATTTGCATGTTGCTGATTTTGTTTTTAATTGTTCCTGGAGAGTTCTTGGGTTAATTTATTTGGTGCATGGAAATTACCCCTGTCTCATCCAAAACAAATGAAATCAGCACCTACAATGGCCTTCCACACACCTCTATTTAACCTCTACACACTCAAACTACCATTGATTATCAAATTGTTAAAACTGTTTTAGGAAATCATTAAGGTTATCGCCATGTTCCAGATTGAACTGCTTTCTGAGGCGATAACGAGCCATTTCGGCTGATTTTACGGAGATATTATTCAAGGATGCAATGTCTTTTATGGAGAGATTCAACCGTATCTGCGCACAGAGCCTCCGTTCGTTTTCGGTGAGTTCGGGGTATTTCTGCAGCAGATTGAAGAAGAAATCTTTGTGAATCTCGTCTACCGACAGGTTGAAATCCTGCGCTTCTTTATTGATGTCGAGGTCGTGCTGGAATTTCTGGATCATCTTATTGAACCGATCCTTCTTCCCCTCTCCTTCCAGTTTCAAAGCACCGAGATCTTCGATGAACGATCTTACCAGTTCATTTCTCTGGGAAATGAACAGGGCATAATTCTTCAGTTCGGCATCTTTATACTTCAGCTTATCCTGAAGGGCGGCTTTTTCGAGCAGCGTATTGTCGAGATCCTTGCGGATCAGCGCCTGCTTTATCTCTTCGAGCTCCTTTTCCTTGCGCTGCTTTTGTTTCATTTTGCTGTAGAAAAGCAGGCCGATGATGAGTATCAGCACTATGCAAAGCGCCAGCACATTCCGTTGAAATACGCGCAATTGTTTCTCTGCGGCCAGTTCCCTGATCTCGGTTTCTTTCTCCTGCGTCTCCTTCTTGGTTTTCAGGGCCGCTACGGCGTCGGACTTGCTGCGGGTGATGATATGATTTCTGATTTCCGTGTACTCCTGCAGATCTGCATAGGCTTTTTTATAGTCGCCCAGTGCCTGATAGAGCTGGGAGGATGTACTGAGGTTATCCAGCAGTTTTTCTTTCTTGGTATTGGAGCTTGCTCCCTCGATGAGGGCGCGGGATTGCTTCAGCAATGCTTCGCACTGTGCGTACTGCTTCATCATCAGATAGCTGTAAGCCATCTGGTTGAGGGTCTCGGCCTGGCTGAGTGGTCCGTTCAGTACGGTTTCCAGCTCGAGGGCTTTTTTGAAGAACTCCACGGCTTCGGTATGCCGTCCCCTGGCGTTCTCGCATATACCTATATTATTGTATGCAGCGCTTGAAACGCCGGGCAGGTTTTCGTCGAGGGCCAGCTGAAGGCTCTGGTCGAAATATTTGCGGGCGGAATCGTAATCGTTTTTTGTCTGGTACACCAGTCCGATCGCGTTGAGCGAAACGGCTTCCTTCGCTTTATTGCCTTCTTTTTTATTGAGGGCATAGGCGTCTTTATGGTACTGGAGGGCGAAGTTGAGGTTTTCGGTATCGTAAAATATCCAGCCGAGATTGGTGTAGGATGAGGCAAGGTCTGCTTCGTTATTGAGAGCGCGGCTCAGGTCCAGCGCACTGAGACCGTATTCGAGGGCCTGTTCGTAACTGTCGTTGTACAGGTATCCTTCAGAGAGGTTGAGCAGTGAGTTGATCTGCGATTGTTTGTCTCCGGTTTTCAGCGCCAGCAGGTAAGCTTCGTTGGCGAGCACCAGCGCTTCGTTGGTGGAATCGCGGTTGAGCCAGGTGGCCAGCTGATTGAGTCTTCTGATCTTCTGAGAATCCGGCAAAGTACTGTTCAGCAGCTTGCGCAGGCTATCCGTTCTGGATTGCGGGAAGGCAACAGCGGCCGATAAAAGCAGTCCAAAGAATAACACAGCCACGCGGCAAAAAGCGTGTACCGATCTCTCTGAACGGAGATCACATATGACAATCAAACTTTTCAAAATTTCTGTGGAAGGGGTGTATGCAACAATAGTTTATGGATGCCTACCGCTTGCAATATAAAGGGAAATTCCGAGACTGAGCAAGTTCAGCCCCATTCAATGAGTATGAACAAGTGATTGCATTGGTTATAGGCCTGTGTTTCCAATGGGGAGCCGACAGTTAGCCGACTATGAGCCGGAAAGAGCCGATAGTTATTCGGGTATGAGCCGGAAAAAGCCGGGTAAAAACTGAGCTAAGGCTTGAAAGAAAAATAAAAAAGGAGACTGACCAATCTCTGGTGCAGTCTCCTGCTTTTTTACAGGCTACTAATCGTTTGAGTGATGGAAAAGTCGGAAGCTGCTGCAGGAACAGGTTAATGGTTAAAATTGATGCACAATGTTTTAATGCTTCCGCATCAATCGCTCTTTCTGGCCTTTTGTTGCAAATATTGTTGATAAGCGAGTTCGAAGATCATGCGTTCGTCGAGATCGAAGAACTTGCCGAGTAGAAACAGGTCTTTCAATGTGAACCTGTCAATGCGGTTCATGAGCATAGTGAACCGGATATTCTGTTTACCCAGGTCCGCTGCCACAACACTTTTAGGGATGATTCTGAACATTTCATTGAATACGGTTATCTCTCCCTTTTCAACCATTAATTTTACTGCTTTATACCTTGGATCTCTTTCCATAGTCAGTTGCGAAATGTAAATAAAGCCATTAGAATGATGCGAAAATGAGTTTGGTTTGCTTAATACTTTATTTCGGTACCGATATAACCTTTGAATGGTTCAATGCATACTTTTTAAGCTGAAAACGGCTTCGCAACTGGCATTTCATCCTCGCAAAAGGCACAAAATTCCGGCGCTGATCGCTTTCAATTTCTCAGCCCCCTTTGCTGAATATTGTTCGGTTGCAGCCCCCGATGTTTGCAGTTTATCCAACAAACGGGCAATTTGATTATACAACGGCCTAACTCAATGGCAATCAGCCGGGAGAGCTTCAAAAACCGCTGGCATATTCCCTTGCAGAATGCTAAATTTGCGCACCATAACACCTTCAAATGTCTATCAGAATCTTTATCACAGGCGGAACTTTCGACAAAGAGTACAACGAACTGAACGGAGAACTTTTCTTCAAGGAAACCCATCTTCCGGAGATGTTGCTGCGCGCCCGCAGTACAATTGATACCACTGTTCGAACGCTGATGATGATCGACAGCCTGCTGATGACAGACGAAGACCGCGAACTGATAGCCCATCAGGTACGCAATTCTCCTGAGGAAAGGATCGTGATCACCCATGGTACCGATACCATGACGGTTACTGCCAAAGTGCTGGCCGAAAAAGTAAAAGACAAAACCATCGTAATCACCGGAGCCATGATCCCCTACAAATTCGGCAGCTCCGACGGATTCTTCAACCTCGGCGGCGCACTCGCATTTGCTCAAACGCTTCCACATGGCGTGTACATCTGCATGAACGGAAGATATTTCGACTGGGACAATGTTCGCAAGAACAAACGCACCGGCATCTTCGAAGAGATCAACTAAGTTAAAATCTCATTAGGAAACTCCCCTGCCCTTGCCCACCATGCGGTAAGGGCTATATTTGTACAACGTGAACAATTCATTCACCATATCATGCAGGCATTCTGTTGCGGCGCACACCATTGCGCTTGCATACAACAATTGCGTGCATGCAAGTGTAATGAGCCCTCGTTTCGCACAGAAGCTGTACTACTTCTCCAGCTTTAAAGACTTTAATACTTAAGCCCCGGCTATATCCGCCATTGATCGGCAGACCCGGGGGGACTTTCACCTCTTATTTATTCTCTACAGTTAAAATGGTATTGCTATGCAGCGAAATCAATCCAGGATTTCGGCGAGCGGCAGTATTATTGCGTTACTGGCAATTTTGAATGTGATCATGCTTCGTGAGGCCTACCTCGGAGGATCATGGTTACCTGTATTGCTGCTGGCGCTGCCTTTATTGTTGCTTGCCATTTACAACCGTATTCAGAAGAAGCACGCTGTGCTTCGCAATTACCCGGTACTCGGGTATTTCAGGTATCTGTCCGAAAAAGTAAGGCCCGAACTGAGGCAGTATTTTTTCGAATCGGATCTCGATGGGCGACCATTCAACCGCCGTCAGCGTTCGATTGTGTATCAGCGTGCGAAAAATGAAAAACAGACTGTAGCCTTTGGCATGCAGGCAGACCCCATGCAACCGGGGTTCGAATGGCTGGCCCATTCACTCTATCCTGCACACGTAGCCGAAAAAGACCTTCGTGTATGGATCGGCAATGCGCAGTGTGCACAGCCTTATCATGCCAGCATCCTCAACATCGGCGCCATGAGTTATGGTGCACTGAGCAGAACCGCCGTAGAAAGCCTCAACAAAGGCGCCGCTATCGGAGGCTTTGCACATAATACCGGTGAGGGTGGCATCAGCAGTTATCATCTGATGGGAGGCGATCTCATCTGGCAGATCGGTACCGGTTATTTCGGATGCCGCGATGCAGATGGACATTTCTCCGACGAACATTTCCGCAACAATGCCCTTCGCCCAGAAGTGAAAATGATTGAGCTGAAACTCTCTCAGGGCGCCAAGCCCGGCCATGGCGGCATTCTTCCCGCCTCGAAGAACACGCCTGAAATTGCAGCTATCAGAAATGTAGAGCCAGGCACAACCGTTGCCTCCCCTCCTGCTCACAGTGCATTCAGCAATGCACAGGAACTGTTATGGTTTCTCTCGAAACTCCGGAATCTTTCCGGTGGAAAACCCGTAGGCTTCAAACTCTGCATCGGGAACAAACACGAGTTCAGGTCTGTCTGTCAGGCTATGATCACTACCGGCATTTTACCGGACTTCATCACCATCGATGGAGCCGAAGGAGGAACAGGCGCTGCGCCGCTGGAGTTCACCGATCACCTCGGTATGCCTCTGCACGATGCACTGGCTTTTGCATCGCGCACACTCCGCGAGTTCGATCTGCAGGATGCTGTGCGCATCATCGCCGCAGGCCGTCTCATTACGGGTTTCGATATTCTCAAAACACTGGCGCTGGGTGCACACGCCTGCTACAGTGCAAGAGGCATGATGTTCTCTCTGGGATGCGTGCAGGCTTTGCAATGCGACAGCGGCAAATGCCCTGCAGGCGTGGCAACACAGGATCCGCGACTGTACAAGGGCATCGATATCACCGATAAAAAACATCGTGTGGCCAATTTCCATACCGGTACCATCAAAGCAGTGGTAGAACTGATGGAAGCCTGCGGATTCAAACGACTCAGCGATGTAACGGCCACTAAGTTCTTCCGCAAAACGGATGCGCTCAACACGCAAAGTTTTGCAGAGATCTATCAGCTGCATCAGACTGCAGTAAGCAATACCAGACAATCATTACTAAACTAAATCATACAGCAATGACCAATGAATTAATTCTGTTGAAAGAAGACGTGCAATTGCTGACCTCCTATATCAAAGGCGGCAACTATCTTAATCTTTTCGATCAGAAAAATGCAGAGAAATTAAAAGAAGAATTAACCAAAGGCACCGTATTGAGCAAGGAAGAATTTCCACTTGATGTAATCAGACTAAACTCAACTGTTACCATACAGGATCACCGAACGGGCAAACTCATCAACCTCATGCTGGTATTGCCTGAGAAGGCTGCCATCAACGATGGCAAAGTGTCTGTACTCGCCCCAATCGGCACTGCACTTATTGGTTACCGTAAAGGGCAGACAGTGAACTGGAAAATGCCGGCCGGCGAAAAAATGTATAAGGTGATGGAAGTAGTGAACGAGGCTTTTGCATGATGCGTATATGTTCATTGTTCAGGACCGGTGTTGCGTAGCAATGCCGGTCTTTTTTATTGGTATCCTTTTTTGAAGAACCAGAGGAAAAATCCAATCATGATCATGATGCTGATCATGGCAAGTATCCAGGCAAAAGCAGGTGTTTTGATAGGCATGTAGATCGATTGAAGATGCCCGCTGTACGTGTATCCTGCCCAATAATAAGGCAGTTGCAGCAATTGATTCTTGCGATGCCTGTAGAGATAATCGTCTTTTGCGCTGTGCAGTGCCAGGGCGGCATTTTGTCCACCCGCTACCTGCTGATAGAACTGTTCCATAATTTCAGCAGAGGCTTTATCGTTCACATTCCACATGCCGGCAACAACGCCACCAGCGCCGGCTACAGTGAAGGCGCGGCTGAGGCTGTTTACACCCTCTCCTTCCATCAGTTCGCCATCGCCGGTTCTGCACGCACCCAGCCAAACGAGGGCCGGAGCGAAATGTTTGTATTGCAGATCGAAGAGGTAGTAAGGCTGATCGAATAACTGAAGATACGGATCGTTTCCCGCTTGCGCAGCCACTGCATGTGTGCCGATATGCAGCACGGAAGCGCTGTCTGCATTCAGCTGAAAGGCTTGCCAGCTGGCCTTTTCATTGAGATAGTATTTTCCGGGGAATTGTGCTTCGAGCCATTGCTGTTCTTTCTCCACCTCCAGTTCCGGTAATTGATTGTTGCTGCTCTTTGCCACAAACCATGCAGCAAAATTCCCCTGTGCATAGTTTGCTTTCTGTTGTTCGTACCAGGTTTGCAGGCTCCATGCCTGACTGAGCAGACATTTTTTGAAGAACATATTCCAGTTACCGGCATTGCTGCTTTCGGTGGGTTCTGTGAGCAGTGCATCGAACGGAAGCTGGCCGAAACTGCCATCGGGCAACAAGATGCATTGCTGTCCGGGTGCCCATTTCAGCTGACCGAGTATGGTATTGTAGAGATGATAACTTTCAGCTGCATAAACAACCGGAGCATTGATCATGGGCTGCGCTCCGCTGCCATACCACTTTTTAACGAATGACCTGATGGAGCCCGCCAGCTGATCTGCGCCCTGCAAACGAATCAGATCCGTAACACCCTGTGCATTGAACCGGATAACGTAGCTGTTGTTTCTTCCTTCAAAAAAACTGAGCATGCTCGTACCTGCAGGAATGGCGGTGAGCATCTGCAGCAAATCAGCGGATGTTAAACCGGAGGAAGCAGTGACAGAGGAATCGTTATTGCGTTTATTCAGTAGTGTTAGTTCGTATTCTGTTTCTTCAGCCAGTGCGCTGAGCTTTTCCTTTTCTTTTCCGCGCGCTTCGATTATTTCGTGCTGATAGTAGATGATGGCTTCCTGCAATCTGCGTTTTTTGTTTTGCAGTACATCCGAAGAAGCATTGGATCTGAACTGCCAGCGCAGCGATCTTTCTTCCTGCAAAACCTGGGCTTTGCTCAGTTCGGTAACCAGCAGCAATTTATTCTTGTAGAGTGCAGAAACAGAAGATCTGGAATGCAGCGACCATGCGAGATCCATCGCCGCTTCTGCGCGCGATCTGAGCAATTGCATATCGCGTACACGCGAGCTGGTATAGGCGAATGCTTCGCGGAGCTTACGCGCGGCGCGAAACATGGAGAAATAGTGTTCGAGTGCGATATCATCGTACTGCATGGAAGCCAGCGCAGCTGCTTTTCCGGCCAGTGCATCGGTGATGGTATTTTCGGGATAAAGCAGTTCGTCGGGAGGAAGCTGCTGTGCATTGGCAGGTTTCCATCCGGGCAATAACAACAACATCGCCTGCTGGTAATGATCCATGGCCCGTGGCGCCTGCTGATGCTGCTGATAAATATCTCCCAGCAAAACATGCAGCTTTGCTTTCTCCCGCTGATGCGTAACCGGAAAGTACTGCTGCAGTAGTTGCATTGCCTCCTTTGCATTGCTGATGCTGGCTGCATACTCCTGACGATGCAGCAATAATCTGGCATTGATCTGCAACGCAGCAGCATACCAGTACAATGCCTGTGGATCGGTGTTGAAGCGGGTTTTGAATGTGCGCAGTTGCTGCAATGCAAGCTGACTGAAATGAAATGCACTGTCCGGTTTATTCTGTTCCTGCAAAATATCGGCGTAATTGTTCAGCAGCAATCCGTAGAGAGCGGCATTCTTATCGCAATCTTTCAATCCGAGTTTGCAGTAAGAGGCTGCGAGTGGCAGGTTTCCTTTCCATCGGGAACAGGTGGCGAGATTGGCGTAGAGTCCTGCCCTGCTCAATCGTACAGAATCTTTCAGTTGAAGCTGCAATGTTTTCTGGTGGATGTAGAATGCGGCATCGTAATCGGCCAGGCGGGTGTAATTGTTGCCGAGCGGCTTCAGCACATATTCAACATATTCGTCGGTATCGGCGATTGGATAGGCATCGTAGAACTCCATGGCTTTTTCATAGGCATGGATACTGGCAAGCATGTTGCCTGTCTGCAATTGATTGTAGCCTTGCAGTATCAGCAGATTGAACCATGCTGCGCGTTCGGGAAGGGTTTGGTATCCGCGCCATGCCTCCTGCTGTGTCCTCATGAGAAAAGCAGTTCGTTCAGCAGGTGATTTCTCTGCATAATCGATGCGGGCGTAAAGCCAGGCAGTGAGATCATTCTTATTTTTGAAATCATTCAGCTGCTGCTGCAATGCGGCAGGCAGCGCAGTGGAGTCGGCCACTGCATTGGCTTTGCCATGCAGCAGCAAAAAGAGAAATGTAATTAGTAGTTGGGCAGCGCACAGGCGGCGGGTCATCAGCCAGTGTTTGCCTAAAGATAGTCGTTTGAAGCCATTAAATTCTCCAGGTAGCAAAAAAGTATATCCGTTGCTGAGCTGGATTGATATAATGCAGCAAACGCACGCCCAGTGCTGGTCCTACGCGAACCATTCCGAGCTGTATATCCGCAAACACTGCGCCCCTCCATTTTGAGAAGGCTTCGGTTTTGGCATTCTGCAC
Source organism: Pseudoflavitalea sp. G-6-1-2 (assembly GCF_012927185.1). Classification (GTDB taxonomy): domain Bacteria; phylum Bacteroidota; class Bacteroidia; order Chitinophagales; family Chitinophagaceae; genus Pseudobacter. The sequence goes on along the minus strand of NZ_JABBGB010000003.1, from coordinate 1,018,747 downwards.
ACCTTTCAGCATGGCGGATACACCATTTGCGCTGATCACATTGGCTTCGATATACTGCGATGTTTTGCGGCTGATCTCTCCGGCTACGAGCAATCCTGCACCTGTACCGATCCAGGATTTGAGATTGTATCGCACCTGAATGGGTACCGCTTCGATGCCGAGTACCTCTACCCTGTGGTATTGATCGCGGTACTCTACTTTTTGTCCGCGCCCATCGATCACCGTATCACCTCCCATTCTTCTTCCGAGATAGGTTTCCTGTTTGCGCGATGGTTGCAGATAGAGCTCCCATTGCAGATAAGGTTTGTACGGCGAATATTCGGAAAGTGTAAATCCGATTGTATAGTTCTGCTTCGGTATTTCGGTGAGGTTGGCACCCAGCGCCGTATTGTATCCAACCATAATTCCCGGAGACAATCCTTTGCGGAAGCGGCCCACAGAGCGGTTTGTATAGATCGGTTCATTCTTATCAAACACAATGGCAGCGCTGCTGGTGAAGGGCAGCTTCTTCATACCCTTGTTGAAATTGAGCACGTATTTTATGTAGCCCATGGTAGAATCCGGGTCGGTTACTCCTTCCTGCTGTGTGCCGGGCAGGTAAATATTTTTGAAGATGAACTGAATGCTGTCTTTGAAAACAAGCGTGTCGATGCAGCTCTGATTGGGATAGGCAGTGCTGCACCAGACGCAGGCAGGCTTCATGTCCACCACTTTCAACGTGGCTGAATTGAGCATGCCGGGAAGGCTCACTGTAATGGCAATCCGTTTGGCGGGTCCCTTGCCGGTATTCTGGAAACGGACTTTGTAGGTATTGTCTTTATTCTTTGTAGTGAAACGATAGTTGAGGCGGCGGTTGCGCAGCTGAAGCTTGTTGGGATCGTGCGAGGCCACAATCTGCATTTCGAGGTTGAAACGTTCTGGTTCCATGCTGGGATCATCCGGAATAAACAATCCGGCAATGGTGACCATCGCATTGGTGTCTTTGATCATTCCCGGCAATGTATTGATGGAAATGAACATGAATTTTTCTTCGCCCGGTTTTACATTATCGATGCGCCAGATCTTTTGTGTGCGGAAGCTTTCCGTTTCCTGCTTCAGCCATTGCAGCAGTTCTTTTTTTCCGGCAAGCGGATCATATTCGGTGCCGCTTACGCTGAAAAGTCCCGTCCTGTCTGGTTCTCCGGCCATGTAGGTAGAAGCATCGGCAGGCGCCATTGCAATCAGTGAATCATATCCGATGGTTTTCTCCTGATGATAAGTTCTTGCATCGGCAAAATCGAAAGCGTTTTGTGAGAACTGTTTTTCGTTGTAGAGCAGCATCACGGAACCGCTTACGTTCGACACGGGAGCGCCGGGTCTGTTCCGGTAACCGAGCAGCAGCACCATGTCTTCACCCGGTTTGGGTTGCTGATTGGAGCGGATCTCCAGCGAGCCGGTTCCGGAAAAGAAAGATGGCTGATTGTTCATGGCCAGCATGGTTCGCTTCTTCTTTTCTTCTACGCGAACGCGGCGGAGACGGGTGGGCGGCTTCTTGCCATCATCATAGTTGTTGGTGGCAAAGAGCCGGATATCGTAATCGCCGGTATCCCTGTAATGATGTACGGGTGATCTGTCGAAGCTGTAAGTGCCATCGCCGAACTCCCAGAAATAGGTGTAGAAGGCAGCCGGAGCCCCTGCGATCTGCCTTAGCGGCCGCAGAACGGCGTTCAGTTTAACCTGATTACTGTCTATTCCCGGTTCAATTTCGGGGGGGATCGTGTCGCTCACCTGCGCATTCAGTCCTTTCACTATACAGAGCAATACGATCAGTGCTGTTAAGGGTTTGTATGAGATCATATAGTGATGTTTGTAAATGTAATGAATCTGTACGATTGTTTACTACAAAGTATCCCGGACCTGCAAAGCAGATCCGGGCTATGAAGGACTGAAGCGTGATTTCAGAGTTTTCTTAGTGCACGGTTGCCAGGAAGGCATCTACCTCAGATTGATTAGCGCGGTGCATATTTGCGTTGATGTGCATGTTGGCGCTGATGGTAATCAATTGAGTTCCGAACTGCAGGTATCCTTCATTGTCTTTTCCGATGATCACGAGATCTGCCTGAAGGCCTATGGGAAGGCTGTAAGGATAACTTTCAAACTTGTTGATGCCTGAGTTGAAAGGAAGCGTGATAACAGTTTGAATATTTTTGAACACCAGCATCACCTGAAGATCTCCTACCTGATTATTATCAACGAATACAGGAGAAACAGTGATGGTTGTTTTGGGATTAGGATCACTGTAGAAGCGATCGCAGTTCACCCATGTGAAAGAAGGCAGATTGAAAGAGTAGCTGTTTGGCCCGTTGCCGAAAGGCGCATAAGGTGCAGGGATCCATGTGTTCTGGAATTGCGGAGGTTGCTGGCCCCCATTGTCGCCTGGTTGCTTTTCTCTTCTCCCAAGTACGAACAGACCCATGTCTTTATTGTTCATCACTTTAGGTACTTCAACTTTGATCGCCGCATCGGGAGCCACTTTCAGCTCTTGCCCGTCTTTAAGTGCTTTAACCAGCAACTCTCCGCCTGATTCCAGAATTTGCCCATTAGACTCCGTCATAACACCTGAGAAAATGACGTCTTTTTTGCTCAGCACTTCTTTGAGGGTTACCGTTACAGTTCCGGTAACCGGATTTCCGTTGCCATCGACCATTGAATTGGCAGGGAAAACTATTTTGGTTCCTTTCTCACCGATGATGGTGAAACCCGTGCCGGCATTACCGGTGAAGGATTGGGAAGGAATTGCATTCTTGGCGAGAACCTCATCTGCCTTCACAAATACAGGTTTGTCGTTATTCTTTTTACAAGCTACAGTGCTCATGATGGCCGCCATTACTATCGCGGCAGATTTGAAGGTACTTTTCATAAAAAAAGATTTGATTCACAGGTATATCACCGGGGCAGTTCTTTTGTTACCCCCTGTTTGGAAAGTTTTTTTATTTTTATTGCTGCATCCTCATTAACTCATTCGTTTCCATTGTCAATGACACACCCTGATCAACGCTATGTAACGGCCCTGCTCAGCAATGATACCCTTGTAGTAAAGGAGATCTATCAGAAATATTCAGGTAATATCAAGCGATACATTGTTGCCAACAGCGGCAGTGAAGATGATGCTGCCGATATTATGCAGGAGGCATTAATAGATATCTACCGGCAGGCAAGTGAACAGCAATTGCAGCTTACCTGTCCATTTGAACCCTACCTCTTACTTATCTGCAAACGCAAATGGTTAAATAATTTAAAAAAATCGGGCCGTCAGCCGGTAACAAAAGAACTGGATGATGTATCTGTAGGTGAAGATGTTTTTGCACTTGCCGAACAGATGCAGCAGCAGGATCATCGCATGAAAGTGTTTCTCGAATGCTTTGAACAGCTGGGAAGCAGCTGCAAAGAGATACTGAAACGCTGCCTTGGTGGTGGAGATCAGGAGTCGATTGCAGCATCGCTGCAGATCACTTACGGATACCTTCGCAAGAAGAAAGCCGAGTGCATGGCTTCGCTGACCAAAAACATTCAATCACAACTTTCCAAATGGCAATAACATGAAGAGTAAGTTCACCATAGAAGATGCAGCACGTTACGCCGAAGGGCTGATGTCGGCAGAAGAACAGCAGGAATTCGAAACTGCGCTCACCGAAGACAGTGAGTTGCAGCAGCAGCTGAATCTGTATAAAGAAGTAAACGGTTCACTGGAGCGATCCTTCACAGCAGCAGAAAATGAAGAGCAATTGCGCGCAACGCTGAAAGATATGCGCGGTGAATTCTTCAGCAACGATGCATCTGCGGCTACTGTTTCAAAACCAGCTTCTGCTTACAAGGCAACTGTAGTGAAGATGATGTGGAGGAAGGTAGCCATCACTGCAGCAGCTGCGATATTGATAGCAGTATTCGTATGGCAGCCCTGGAATAAAGATCCGTATAGCCAGTATGCAGTGAACGAAATGGAGAGCCCTGTTGAAAGAGGAAGCCATACAGACAGTGTGCTGGTGCTGGCAAGCAAGGCATTCAATGCAAAGGAATATTCTTCTGCTGCTACTTATCTGTATGAAGTAGTTGAAAAGGATTCGTCCAACAGCTTTGCACAATACTACTACGGCATTGCATTGCTGCAAAGCGGCGCAACAGAAAAAGCAAGACAAACACTGATAACAGTAAGCAAGGGAAGTTCAGCATTTCAGCATGAAGCAAGTTTTTATGTAGCGCTGAGTTACCTGAAAGAAAAGGATACTGAGAATTGTAAAAAATGGTTGCAGCAGATCCCGGCCACATCGGGCAATTATGGGAAGGCGCAGGAACTGTTGCAGGATCTGTGAGAAAGCATTTGAAGAGGGCGGCATTGGAGTCGGAAGATTCCAATGCCGCCTTGCTGTTTTTAAATGAAAGTAAATGCTCCTGCATTCGAAACCTAAGAAGAAAATGAGTGAGCAATTTTACGTTGTCAAATTTTTTATTCATTTTAAATTTTAGGTTATGAACAGGAAGAATTTCTTATCTCTTACTCTCATAAGTATATTGAGTACACTTATGATTGGAGCAACGCCGCCTGACAAAGTTTTGGGACTTACTAAATGGTTCCGGGTCAAAAACTGTGAATGCATTGACTTTTCAAACCCTTTTAACTATGTGTTTGTGGGTTACACTACTCCGACATCTACAACACCCGACATTCACGTGCAATATATCCATGTTGACGCTGCAACAGAGGTATACTCAACGGGCAGCAAAGCCGGATTGCCAAAAGTAGATGTGAGTGGAGCGCTCCGTGATGACATTCTGAATGCAAGTGGCTGTGATGGCTCAAACGTGGGTGAATTGGTCGACAGAGTTCTATTAGGTCCAGACTGTCCTTGATCATTACCTTGCCGGTTACTCCTGCATCTTTTCGCAAAACAATTCCACGTTCTTTTATCGATGCATCAACTTCATTCTACTGTACATCTTCGAAAGAAGATTATCCCGAATTCATAACAGGAATCTCATTTCCTGATCTATTTTTACAGGGCAGTTGTGAATAACATATCGCTTCTCGCTCACACTGCATCTTTCAAGCTCTCTTTCGCAAAAAATTTCCACATTGCCATTGCCTTGATTTTTACCTGTACGGCTATTGCCTGTACGCAACCGGACTGCCGGATTATTACCCAATACAATATTGTGCCAGCACATGGGAAAGCCATGTAGTGCTGAACCATGATCCAACGCTTTTTTGCGAAAGATAGGGTTATGTGCTTTGATGTAGCAAATGCGGGAAGTAACCCGGCAAAACCGGTCTCTGGACTGTTGCCGGCCCAGTTCCGGCAACTTCCTGACCGGACAATTATTAAAAACCTGATGTTATGAAACAGAATCTGATGTGTGTGTTTTCTCTTCATCTCTCCTCCTCTACTGTTGCATTCGACAGCTGTTGTTGCTGTTGTTGATTTACACCATCAGTGATATTTCACTTATTCATTTATTGTTTTCGTTTTTCCTTTTGAACATACTGTTGTACAACACCGGCTTGTGATTGCAAGCGCATCCGGAAAGGTGGCTGTTTGCTTCCTCCTTAAAACAGGCAGACGCAGGGGTATGCCGAAAACCCTCGATAGAGTAGGCACAATTAATAATTACGTTTAAATTTTATTTTATGAAAATTGCAAAATTTGCATTCGCTGCTGTTGTAGTAGCAGGTGGTATCGTAGCTGCATTCGCTTTCAAAACTCCAGCTCCTAAGTTTGCTGCAGGATGGTATACTTACAAATTATCTGCAACTGGCGCCGTTGCAGACGTTACAGATCCAAAGAACTACCAGTACTTTGGTACTACCGAGCCTACTCAGCAAACTCCTGACATTAACCTCCATGCAATCAATGTAGTGGCTTCTGAAGTATACACTTCAGGTTCTAACATTGGTCTGCCTAAGGTTGATATTGCAGGTTCTCTGAAAAATGATATCCTCAATGCAACAGGCCTTGACGGCTCTAATGTTGCCGAACTTCCTGGCAGAGTTGATCTGAAACCTTAATCGGGTTTGAAAGATAAACGAGACCCTCCATTTTATGGAGGGTCTCTTTGTAATTATTCAGGTTTTTCTACTTTCTTTTCAGGAAGGGAAAGCGCTTCATTGATCCTTTCACTGAGATCAGTAAGATGTATGAGGGTTGCACTATCGTAATGCAATTGTTTCGCATCTGCAGTTTGCTTGCTCAAAAGCCTCAGTTGTTGTTTAACAATCGAAGTGAAGTCAGTATAGTACACATCCCGGGGCCGCTGATCAGGTGAAAAGGTTAGCAACAGGTTTAGTCTTTCAACATATCTCTTCTGCAAATTTCTTCTTGCTGCATCAATCGGTTGTCTGCTTTTCAGATCATTAAAAATATAGCCCCGGAGATCATTCATAAATTTTGTAAACGGATAGGCAGTTGTCGGATTCATTTCTTCATGATACGACATGTTTTCAAAATTTGCATAACTGATGATCTTGTCCATCACTTTCTTTTGACACTGTGCAATCCTGTATACATGTCCCATTCCTCCTACCAATGCATATACACCAGGGTTCTTTAACCACTCAGGGGTAATGAACAGTTCTCTGTTGATGAATGCCAATGCTCTTTCCTGCTTTTCCTTTACTACGAAGTCGATTACTTTTCCCTTCTGTGACCGGTTGCGGAAGTTGATATTTCCTCCTGCAATCTGATCTGCAGCATGAAACATATATCGGTCGAACTGATTCATTACAGCAGTTTCCATTCTTTTGGTGATTTCAAATGCATCATCCGTATTCTTGTCTACCGTCCATTCCGGCAGGTTTTTCATTATTATTTTGAGATTTCTGATGCCATAGGTACCAGCTGTGGAAGGATCATCACCCAAGTCTTCTGAGAGGCATCTTGCATCAAATTTGGAAACCTCTGTTCCAAACCAGAGTCGCTGATCGCTGCTCACTGTCTGTCCCAGCCATTTTTTCATAACAGCCGCTTCTTCGCCTTTGACAAGCGGAGGAAGCCAACGATAACCATAATCAATCGCCCATTCGTCATATACGCCGATCTTAGGAATCAGTTCGTCCTGCTCCACCTTATCACCGGGTTGTGCCACATAATTGAAACGTGCGTAGTCCATAATAGAAGGAGTATGGCCATTTTGTTTCAGCCAGTGTGGGTTGCGAAGACTGTCAGTCGGATAATTTACAGACGCACCGAAATTATGCCGAAGGCCCAATGTATGCCCTACCTCATGCGTGCAAACGAATCTGATCAGTTTTCCCATCAGTGTATCGTCCATTGGGAATTGCCTGGCTTTGGGATCTACTGCAGCTGTCTGAGCGAAATACCAATCCTGTAAAAGGCTCATTACATTATGATGCCAGTTGATATGGCTTTCAAGAATTTCACCGGTTCTTGGATCATTGATTTGTGGTCCACTGGCATTTTTTATGTAGGAAGGTTTGTATACAATTGCGTTGTGACGTGCATCTTCAAGGCTCCAGCTGCTGTCATTTAAGGGTGCTTCCAATGCATAGATCGCATTCCTGAATCCGGCTTTTTCAAAAGCTTTCTGCCAGGCGTTTACTCCCTGGATTAGCCAGGGTACCCATTTCTTGGGTGTTGCGGGATCAATGTAGAACACAATGGGCTTTATGGGTTCCACCAGTTCTCCTTTCAGATAACGTTGTACATCTTCGGGAGCTGGTTCCAATCTCCATCGTGTGATCATCGTCGGAAATTTTACATCCTGCGGATCTGCATCTATATCTTCATGTTCTACTTCAAAATACCCGATCCTTTTGTCCCCTGCTCGTGAACGCATGAGTGTACGGGGTAATTGAACAATCGATAAGTTAAATTCATAAGTGGCAGGAAATTCAGCTAACCTGGTGAAAGATTTTACGGTTCTGATCTCTACATTTAAAGGGAAACATTTTACAGACCTGATGTATGAACGATCTGGGAAATAGCTCTTGATGCTCAATTGTCCTCTCGTCCATTCATCAAAAGAGAATGAGTTGTTATCACTCATCATAAAATCAGTGAAATCAACTACCATACTTCCACCAGGTCCATAGGATCTTACCGGAAAAGCGAAGATGATCGGCTGCAGATCTGATCTCTTCACTGCTTTGAACAAACCATTTTCTGAACTGTCTGTTGCACGTATGTACTGAAACATTCTTTGCAGAAAAAGCTTATTCCCAGGGCCTTTGATGAACTGTACTTCATCTTTGTTGATCAGATCTCCGGCGTATCCAAGTCCCTGTGACTGTCCTCCTCCTGCTCCCTGTGAAATCCGGTTCACCAGCAGCAAAGGCACATTCAGCATTGAATCAGCAATTTCGAGATACCAGCGATCATTCAGCAGATGGAATGTCAGCAATCCCTTGAAAGCTTTCGCACTATCTGTGATCAGTGTTTTATAAGCCACAGGGCTGCCTCCCAATGATGCTTTAGAAGTTGAATCAGGTTTGCTCTTATCCTGCGCATGCATTTTGAGTAAAAATAATACACACACTATCAGGCAGGATATCTTCCTGCAAGCGGGATTGTAGCTGTTTTTTTTCATGGCCCGATCGTAATTGTTTGATTGATTATCTTGGATTCTGAGGTATGCCGCTTAATTTGATTACCACGTCGGGTACCAGCATTACCCATCGTTGATCCCCTGCCTTCAGCAGATATTCTTGTCCGTTGTAGTTTCTTTTGAGTTCGAAATTTCTACCTTCAAGGTTAAGCCTGCGAAGGTCGGTCCAGCGAAGTCCTCTGAACAGCAATTCTTTTCTTCGTTCTTCCAGAATCATATCCACTGCTTCTGACGGAGAGCCGGCAGTTCTGTTTTGCCAGGTTCCTGTTACCCACCGGTATGAAAGCAGTGCATTCAGCACATCCATCGATTTCTGTGTGTTGCCTGCCCTTGCGGCTGCTTCAGCTTTTATAAGGTACATTTCATCTGTAGCAATTCCATTGAACAGCAGTCTGAATGAACTTCCTTCATAGGAGCCATTATATTCCCAACTGTTATCTGTGCGTTTGTTCAGATATACCCCTCTTCGAAGATCATCTGCAGCATAGGAACCAGCCAGATTTGTATCTATTCTTGCATAGTCTTTTATTATGGCAACTTGCAATGAGAGGATACTATAGAATACGGTTTCTTTATTGAATCTTTCGATCGGCACAGCAGCAGTGGTATCGAGCGAATTATAATCGATCAGATTTGCATTTCTTTTCAGGCAGCTGTCGGCAAACCTGCCGGCATCCTCATATTTTCGCATAGCCAGACTTGCACGTGCCATTGCCCCGAAAGCTGCAGCCTTAGTGGGTCTGGTCTGATAATCTGAATTTTCCGGAAGCAGTTTTGCTGCTTCTGCAAAGTCTTTCATTATCTGATCGTAGGTCTGAGCAATTGTTGCCCTTTCTGATTTGTCGAGTATGGCATCAGTCAGTCGCAAAACAATTCCGGGCGACTGAAGTACCGATGCATCATAAGGCTGGCAATACAACTGGGCAACATGAAAAAAAGCCCATGCCCTGAAGAAAAGTGCAGCTCCTTTCAAATGATCATAACGCTCATGCTCATTTGCATTGATTGTTATTTTTGGCATTTGGTTCAGTATCACATTAGAATAATATACAGGGGAAGAGTAAGACCCTATCCAGCCATTAGCGTATTGAGCGGTGGGATCCCAGAGGTAATTACTCCTTTCATTCTGCGGCAGTCTTCCTATGATCTGATCCGTGAGGTAGTAGTCGTCTGCTACCAGTTCAATCAGTCCGGATGTTCCTCCACTTGTCATCACATCAAACCTGTCCAGCAGTTTCTGAATATCATCAAGGCTGGTGATCAGCACCAAAGATTTGTCGGGTTTCTCTTCGAGATATTTTTTGCAGGAGAGTAAGCAAACAGGCAGCATCAGTACTACCAACAGTTTGCGCACCATGCGTGGTATCGATATTGAACAAAAAGGCTTCATAAAAAGTACATTAAATCGTTAATCAGAATTGAATGATGGTTCCGAAAGTAACAGCACGCAATACAGGATAGCTCTGTGTCGGGTTATCAGGATCCAGCCTGCCGCCATCTTTCTTCCAGAGAAACCAGTTCAGGTTGTTTACATAGCAGTAAACCTGCACGCTTTGCACCGGAATGGAAAGTTGTTTTATCCTGCTCCACTGATAGCTGAGCCTTATATCCTGCAACCGGATATTGTCTGCCCTTTTTACATTCACTTCTGAATAAGTATAGAATTGATCCCTTCGATCATCCGCAGGGTAAATCATGGATGGTACGGTGGTAAGTGCTTCATCACCCAATTTCTGCCATCTGTCTGCATAATCAGCATTCCCCTGCCATTGGTAAAAAAGATTGGAATAGTTGATGGTAGGTCTGCGGTAATAGTAATTCAGCCGGTATATGATATTCGCTGAAAGAGAGAAACCACGGAAATGAAAGGTATTGGTGAGAAATCCGTTAATCAGTGGAATGGAAGATCCGTTGAAGATCTGGTTCTCTACCGAATCCTGAGCAAGTTTCTGATAATCGTTGCTGATGGTTTTATTCAGATAGCCTCTCGGATCACCGGTCTCCGGATCAAGCCCTGCCCAGCGGTAGCTGGAAAGTCCCCATGCCATTCTTCCTTCCACCGGATTTACATCCGGATTGAAGAACAGACTGATTATTGAGTTTCCAAGTGGTTGATAATATTTTTGAACAATGGTTTTGTTGTAACTAAATCCTGCTCTTGTTTCCCAGACAAACGGCACCCGGATATTGACAGAATTAAGGGTGAACTCAAAACCATTTCCCTTCAATTGCGCACTATTTACCACATAACTGCTTACACCCGAAGTAGGGTCGAGCGGTGTATTCGAGATGAGATAATCTGATCTTTTTGTAAACAGTTCAAAACCTCCGGACAATCTTCCTTTGAGTAATCCAAAATCAACTCCAACGTTGATTGTTTTGACCGATTCCCACCGAAGATCAGGATTGGGGGGGGCTCCCAAAACAGCAGATGGCAGGCCTGTTGGAGAAATGGTGCTGATAAATTTTATGGTTGGGAATCCAGACCGCCCTACACTTACATTTCCCATATATCCCATGGCAAGGCGAAGTTTCAACGTCTGCAACCATGTTACGTTATAGAAAGGTTCTCTGGCGATATCCCAGTTGACACCTGCCGACCATAAAGGCTTCCATTTGTTATTGGTTCTTACACCGAATACATTGGCGCCATCCCTTCTTGCACTTACATAGGCAGAATATCTACCCATCAATGTATAAGAAGCGTTTCCCAACAATGAGACAAAACGGTTCAATGTCGAAACCCCTTCGTCATTTCCGTAAGGGATATAGAGAGATCCCGCCAATCCCTCCCATGTATCGAATGGTTTACTGAAATCGAGATTGGAAGAATAAGTGCCCCATTCATCGCGATAGCCGTACATTCTCCGCTGCCCCGAGCTGTTGCGTGTTTCACTGATCTCACCTGCAACCATTACTGCCAGCTCATGAATATTCCAGGTTTTCCGGATATTCACCTGGGCTCTGGCGTTGTGCGTAGTTCCGCGTACATTGGCTGCATCAAGAATACCACCCATCGGAATATTTCTTACGATCTTATTATTATCAGGTGCGGAGAAGAGATTGATCATATTTCTTGCGTACCAGGTATCAGGACTAAAATACTGCCTGCTTTCGATCTGCTGGGTTGTATACTGATATCTTACCTCAGCCTTCAACCAATCTCTGTACCGCCATGCTGCGCCAAGGTCTAACCGTACAAAGAGATTGTCACTCTTCCTATCGTACATGCTTATTTCGTCCAGCATGCGATATTGCCAGGGAAGCAATTTACCTCCGCCGGCAGTGTCGGTATACAGTGTGCGATATTCTTTAGGAGTAGCAAGAACAGATCCGTCTGTACCTCTTAATTGCGCATATGGGTAATAGTTTGCTTTACCTGCACCCGGCAGGAGAAATGAAGCAAAATCAACCGACCTGTTATTGGTTTGCGAGAGTTGAACTCCGGCATTGAGATCGAAAGTCGGACTGATGCGGAAGGTATTTTGTGATTGCAGGCTGAAACGCTGGTCGGGCCTGGATCCCTGAATACCAGGGGTGGATTTGTCGTAGCCTGCACTCAGCAGATAGCTAATCTTTTCGGAGCCTCCGTTGAGGCTTACATGATATTGCTGATTTACGCCGGTGCGATATACATAATCGTTCAGATCATTACGAAGGTCTTTCTTACGTAGTGAGTTTATTTGTTGTTCAGCTTCTTCAGCAGTGATGGTTCCGGCCTTTTTCCTCTCCAGAATTTCAACCACCGGTGAAATTACCGGCCGGGTTGAATTATCGATTTCCCCATCATAAAAACTCTGATCATAAAGGAAACGTTCTGCATCTATAAAATCGCTGCTGGTCATCTGTGGAATATGAAAGAGGTCGGGCTTGGAAGTAACGGTTAAGTTGGCAGTAGCTGTAATTTTTAGCGGTTGATTGAAACTTCCTCTCTTAGTAGTGATCACAATAACACCATTGCCGGCTCTTGCTCCCCAGATGGATGCAGCAGCTGCATCCTTCAATACAGTAATATCTTTGATATCATTTGGATTGATATTTTCGAGTGTTCCATTGTAAGGAAAATTGTCGAGAATAATCAGCGGAGCATAAGCAGGCGCTTCATTGGCTCCAGCCATTCCTACAGTGCTGATACCTCTGATCTGGATGGGTACATTTGCACTGTTTCTGTTGAACAGCACACCAGTTACTGTTCCATCCAATCTGTCGAGGATATTCAATCCTGCCCTGCGATGAAACGCTGCGCTGTCAAGCTGTGAAAATGATCCCACCATCCTTTCCTTCGATACCTGTTGATAACCCGTACTGATCACCACCGCAACCGGTATCAGCTCATTCACCCTCGGCTGAAGCGAAATGATCAACGGACCATTCTTCATCGCTTCCACTTCTCTCGAAGCATAACCAATGCTCGTAATTACCAGCATATCCCCTGCCTGTACATCGCGCAATGTAAACCTTCCTGTTTCATCTGTGAAAGTAGTGTTCTTACTTCCTTTTACCGAAACGGTGGCGCCTACAACAGCTTCGCCTTTGCCATTGATAACAGATCCCTGCACAATGCGTGGATTGCTATCGGTTGTTTCCATTGATTTTGCAGGAGGTTCTTTTTTTCTGATCACCACGTACTGATCAACCAGAGAATACGTGAGTGGCTGATCTTTGAGAATAAGTTCAAGTGCGCGTTCGAGTGATTCGTTTTTTACATCGATGGTGATCTTGCCTGCTTTCTGCAGCAGGTCTCTGGTGTAGATGAAATTGAGGCCGGTTTGCTTTTTGATTTCGGCAAAAACCGATTCGAGAGAGGCATTCTTTACTTTAAGCGTAATTGGTTGTTCCTGTGTATGAGCATTTGCCTGTTGGGCAATAAAAAGCAGCAGTGTAAAGCAGATGGCTATACAACAGAACCTTTTGAACGATGAACGGGCAACCATACATGCTGCGGCTTTGCAGTAATAGCCGGCATGCAACCGATCATCGCCAACGTGAAAAAAGCATTTCATCGTAGCGTTGTGTTTTGGGTTGTGCAATTGTTGTTATCAATCTTCGAAAAGGATACACCAGTACCGCGGCCGCAGTACTGCAAGGATTGGTTTATGGTTGCATTAATGGAATGAACAGATCAGTATGTAAATCAGCTCAGCGGCTGACTTTTACAGTATTACCGTTGATGCTGAATTTCACCTCACCGGTGAGCTCAAGCAATTGCAGCAATTTCGACAGCGGCTCATTACGCCTTATCACACCCACAAATTGTTTGCTGATAGTTGCTTCATAGATAACGGAGACATTGTACCATCTTTCCACCATTCTCATGATCTCCGGGAGTTGTGCATCATTGAAAATGAAATAGCCATTTTTCCAGGCCACTGTTTCTTCGAGGTTGGCATCTCTGATGCTGATCGGTGCTGCATCGTTTGTGTTGCTGATTACAGATTGCGATCCTGGTTGCAGCATCACTTTGTTATCGCCTTTGCTCACGACCACTTTTCCCTGAACCAATGTGGTACTGGTGTACGGGTCGTTGCTGTAATCAGCTATATTGAATTGCGTTCCCAGCACTGTTGTGGTGCTGTGATTGCTTTGTACGATGAATTGTTTTTGCGCGTCTTTCGCCACATCGAAATACAGCTCGCCATCTACGGTCACTTTTCTTTCGTTGCCGGTGAATGCAGACGGGAAGCGGATGGAAGAAGCTGCGTTCAGCCACACTTTGGTGCCATCGGGCAGCACTACGCGGTAAGTGCCGCCTTTTGGCGTGGTGACGGTATTCATGGACACGGCGGCATCAATGTTTTGATCATGGCTATAATTCAGTTGACCGTTTTCATTGGTATATTTTCCGTTGGCCGATTTCAATGTGTCAAGCAATACCGGCTGTTCATTTCCGGTAGTTAGCGTAGCTTTCTCTGAACCCGGCTGAACATCCTGTGCATAAGGTTGCTGAGATCGCTGCACAGGATCAGACGGAATTGATTGCCTGTGCAGGATCCACCAGGCGCCTGCACCCAGTATCAGCAGCAGGATGGCTGCAGCAGCCATCCACTTATGAAAAAACACTGTTGGCCTTCGTTCAGTTTCTCTGTATTGCGGGTTCCTTTGCAGGAATTTTTCATGTCCATCTTTCCAGTTGATCTCACTCATATTATAAAGGAGACCGTGAATTCCGGGCTCTTCAAACCGCTGCATCCATTTTTTGCGGTTTGGGTCTGCAGCAATCCAATCCTCCAGTTCCTGCTTTTCGGCAGTACTGAGTTCATCTCGCAGGTAACGGGTGATAAGCCAGGTAATTCTTGTCATGATTTATACTTGTACGGATATGCGCCAACTGTGGTGTATGCCTGCAGACAGCGCATTCCGGCGCTGATCCTGTAAGTGTAACAAGGAGAAGGGCGAAACGCCCAAAGCATTTTCATATTTTTTTTGCTGCTATGCAAGCAGGGAGGCAGGCTGTTCGGCCAGCATCCTTTGGTTGATGAGGATCTGCAACAGAAATACGGCCGGAAGCAGTCCTTTTTTCAGTAGCCGTGTCTGCAGCAAACGGATAGCACGTGCTTTCTGATTGCGTACGGTCTTGATGCTGATGCCCATTCTTCCGGCAATCTCGCGGGTATCGAGCTGTCCGAAATACACATGGCGGAATACCTGCCTGCATTGTGTGGGCAGGGATTCAATTTCTGCGAGAATGCTGCTCAGCACTTCCGATTCAATCTGCTGCAGGTCTGCATTATCGTTATTCATTGGATTGTACAGATACTGCAGTTCCTGCTGTGAACGGGCATCTACTTTGAGTGATCTGAGGTAATTGAAGCAGGCGTTCCGGGTGGCTACATACAGAAAAGAACGGAGATTGGGGAGACTGTCAAAATCCATTTTTTTGATCATGGCCTTTTCGAAACATTCCACCACAATGTCTTCCGCTTCGGCTTTATCGTGGGTGATGGAAACGGCAAAATATACCAGCGGACGGTAGAGCATTTCGAAAAGCCTTGCTACAGCGAGGGGGCTACCCTGCTGAAACTCAGCCATATTGAAACTATTATCATCAGCAATCATAGCGATGGGTATGAAATTGGAAATTCCCGGAATGAGACCATAAATCTAGTAAAAAAGTGGATGTTTTTTTGTAAATTACGTATAACGATTCTTCACTAAAACCAACATGCTGTATGAACAAAAAAGTAACCGACATCCTGTTAAGAAAGGGAAGCAACATCACTACAGTAACCCCTGGTACTTCAGTACTTGAAGCATTGCAGATCATGGCCGACCGCAATATCGGTTCTGTAATGGTTATGGAAGATGGAAAGTATGCCGGTATCATGACCGAACGCGATTACAGCCGTAAGATCATCCTGAAAGGAAAATCCTCTACCGATACAAAAGTGGAGGAAATAATGACGTCGGATTACCCCAGGGTAACTACAGCCGACTCCATCGATTACTGCATGCAGCTGATGTCCGATAAAAATATCCGATATCTGCCTGTATTTGATTTAGATCATGTGATCGGGATCATTTCCATCAACGATGTGGTGAAAGAAACCATTCTTTCTCATGAAGAAACCATTACGCAGTTAAAAGATTATCTGCACAGTTCAAGATAAATTACTCATGGCTGCAGTACCCGTGCAGCGGAAGCCCTCTTGCAAGGAGGGCTTTTTTAATCCCCCGACAATTTTCAATTAACCATAAACCAAATCTTATCAGATGGAAAAGTATCTGAACAAAAGCGGCAATTCTCCTATTTCGAAGTATCAGATTGAAGACGAAAGGATCACTGTGTGGTATAATGATGATACGAGTTACAGCTATAGTTATCCGCGCGCGGGAAAACCGATAGTGGATAAGCTGAAAGAGCTGGCAGTTGAAGGGGAAGGACTGGCTACTTTTATTTCGCAGCAGGCGAAGTTTTTGTACGATCACAAAGTAGACAAGCCGGGATTGTAGGGCTTGTGGATTCCATCATAAGACTGCAAGAGGACGCTTTGTTATGAAGCGTCCTCTTGTTTTATTTTCACTTACCCGGCTCTCACACCGGATAATACTGATCGTACGAATTATAAAACCCTTCCTTCTCCTTTTCATTCAACACCAATTCTCCGTTCACGATCTGCGCCAACTTAACAAAGAAATCGTCTCTTTCAGGGCTGTCGGTAAACCCTATCAGCAGCTTGCTGCCAGGTAATTTTGCCCTGAAACCATGTATTACAGTGGGAGGTACTACCAGAGAATCACCGGGCTTCAACACCATTTCTTCGTCTGCAAGATTGAAGTAGAACTCCCCTTCCAGAACAGTAAATGTTTCGGTGATGATCTTATGATAATGCAGGTTCTTATTCTTCCCCGGCGTTCTGAAAGTTGCTTCGTAAATGCTGAGCTTACCATTGGTCGTATACGAAGAAATATGAAAAACGTATTCGCTGTTTTGCGTGCGTACGATCTGCTTCTCACCGCTCAGCACTACTGTGGCTTTGGGTTGATCCATATTGTAAAAATTGTGATCCGCTATTTCGCCTTTTGCTTCTCATCTTCCGGCTTCTCCGCCACCACTACGAGATCTCCCAGATCAACAGTGATCGGCATCAGCCCCAATTGCACCACTGCCTTCCTTCCCCTGATCTCTTTCACCTCTCCTACCTGATGGTTCTTTTTCATCAGCACCTTATTGCCTACAACGACCTCTCCACCCACTGTATCGTACTTCGACCCGATCTTCTTCTTCACTTTTTCGTTCGCATGCTGCTGGTTTTGCTTGAACAGCAGTATCTGCAATTGTTTGATCAGTTCTTTACGATCTTCGGTTACTTCAGTTTTGCGCCAGTCGAGCACAATCTGTTTGAGCTTGCGCTCCATGTCTTTGAGGTAAGCGATCCTGTCTTCAGTGATCTTGTTCTGATGTTTCAGCAACTCTACCTGCTGATGGTGTTTCTCTTTATTGATGAGCGCTTCCATCTCTTTGCGCATCCGTTCGTTCTCTTTGAGCGCTTTGTTCAGTTCCGTTTCTTTCTTCTCTATTTCGCGGAGATCCTGTTCGGTGCGGTTGAGCAGTTTATCGAGGCGGAAATGATCTTCATCTACCAGCTTGCGTGCGCGCGCAATCAGCGAAGGATCGAGACCGATGCGTTCCGCGATGGAGAAGGTATAGGAGCTTCCGGGTTTTCCGATGATGAGTTTGTACAGCGGCAGCAGATTGGTTTCGTCGAATGCCATGGCGCCGTTGATGATACCGGGCGTTTTGTTGGCCATCACTTTCAGGTTGAGATAGTGCGTGGTAACGATGCCGATAGCATGTTTCTTCACCAGCTCTTCCATGATCACTTCCGCGAAAGATCCGCCGAGATTGGGGTCAGATCCGCTTCCCAGCTCATCGATGAAGAACAGCGTTCTGCCGTTCGCATTCTCGATCATATGTTTCATATGCTTGAGATGCGAACTGTAGGTGCTGAGTTCGAATTCGAGGCTCTGCGTGTCGCCGATATGGATCATCATTTGTTTGAAGATGCCGATCTCGGAATCAGGATGCACCGGTATCAGCAAACCCGCCTGCAGCATTATCTGCAGCAGCCCTACCGTTTTCATGGTAACGGTTTTACCGCCGGCATTGGGACCTGAGATAACCAGTATCCTTTCTTTCTCGTTCAGTGAGATCTGCGTTGGGATGGTAGGTTTCTGTGAACGGAGATTGTACAGATACAGCAGCGGATGATAGGCGTTGATCAGTTTGATTACGCTTTTATCGGAGAGCAGCGGAAAGTTGCCATTGATATCAACGGCCAGTTTTGCTTTGCCGCGGATGAAATCGAACTCGCCGAGTATATCGTGGTACGTGCGCAGCAGCGCTGCATATACCGATACGCTGGCAGTGAGATCGCGGAGGATGCGGTATACTTCGCGGCTCTCTTCGTTCTCCAGTGCAAATATTTCGTTGTTGAGCTCGATGGTTTCTTCGGGTTCGATGAAAGCTGTTTTGCGTGTATCGCTCTCGCCGTGAAGGATGCCGCGTACCTGGCGTTTCTGCTCGGCAAAAACGGCCACCACTCTTCTTCCGTTGAGGAAGGCTTCTTCGATATCGGCCACATAGCCCTGTTTACCGAGGCCTTTCACAATGCGGTCGAACATGCGGCGCAGGTCGTTGCGTCGTTTGTAGAGGCTGAGGCGGATGCGGGCCAGCTCTTCGGAGGCATTGTCTTTCACTACGCCCTGCTCGTCGAGCACTTCATCGATCATGGCCAGGATGGCTTTTTCGTAGTAAGTGTCGGCAATCACTTTGGTGAGGGCAGGATAGGCAATCCGCTTTTCGTTGTCGAACCAGCGGAAGATCTGCGACATACTGTCTGCCAGCTTGCGGATCTGGATAAATTGCTCACCACTGAGCACAGCGCCGGGAATGGCGAGCAGCCTCAGATCGCGGGCCAGGTTCAGTACATAATCGTTGGGAAAGTACTGCCCATTCTGCTGCAGCAATTTATATTCGTTACTCTGACTGAGCTCCAGTTCTATAAACTCTCTACGTGTATGAATACGGAGATCCTGTGCTTTTTCCTTGGCATACACACTCTTGCAATGTTCTACCAGCAAAGCCTTCACTTTATCAAATTCCAGCTGCACAAGGGCCGATTCGGGGAAAAACTTCATAATGCTAAAATAATCTTTTTACCGCCTGCAAAGGTAAAACAAGTTTTGTGGCGGTGCACCGCAATCTGAACCATTCATTTGCTGAAATTGTTTTTACTGCGTATTATTGATGTTTGGCACAACGTTGATAGCTACCCTCCTATGAAATGATGCAACTATTCTAACTGTTAACCTAATGGTAATTGGCTATGGAAGCCCTTTTCCAGTAGTTAACTTTGCACTTAATTATTGATTTCAGGCATGAACGTTCTATCAAACCGAAGTGGTATGAAACTGTTGATTACGCAGGCGCTCGTTTCTGTTACCTTGATGTCCTGCGCATTAAAAGAAAATCCGCAAAAGAATATGAGTAATGAGCCGATGTCTAACTCACTGACTAATAGTGCCGTATCCCGTAAAATAGATACAGCTACTTTTGGAACGGGTTGTTTCTGGTGTACCGAAGCCATTTTCCAGCAACTGGATGGTGTGCTGAAAGTAACCTCAGGATACAGCGGAGGCGAAATTTCCAATCCTACGTATAAAGATGTAAGCACCGGCACTACCGGTCATGCAGAAGTAGTGCAGATTCTGTACGATCCTGAAAAGATCAGTTTCGACGATCTGCTCGAGGTGTTCTGGCAAACCCACGATCCTACCACCCTGAACCGTCAGGGCAATGATGTTGGTACACAATACCGCAGCGCTATTTTCTATCACAATCAGGAACAGAAAGAAAAGTCGGAGAAGTATAAGAATGAACTGAATAAAAGCGGTGCATTCGACAATCCGATCGTGACCGAAATATCGCCATACACCGCTTTTTATATTGCCGAAGACTATCACCAGGATTACTACAACAATAATGGCTCACAGCCTTATTGCTACTACGTGATCCGTCCCAAGCTCGAAAAATTCCAGAAAGTTTTCAAGAACAAGATCAGGCACTAGTTATTTGATGCCCAGCAGTTCTACCTCAAAAATGAGGGTACTGTTCGGTCCGATCTGTGCACTTACCTGTCTGTCGCCATACCCCAGATGTGGAGGGATGAAGAAACGCCATTTGCTGCCGAGTGGCATCAGGGCTACTCCTTCCGTCCAGCCTTTGATCACAGCGCTCAGCGGAAAAGAGGCCGGTTGTCCGCGTTTTACGGAGCTGTCGAATACCGTTCCGTCGATCAGTGTACCATGATAATGGCAGGTAACCGTATTGGCCGCAGTTGGCTTAGCTCCGGTACCTTCGGTGATCACTTCATATTGCAATCCGCTGGGGAGCTCGGTGATGCCGGGTTTGGTTTTGTTGGCAGCCAGGAACTCTTGTCCGGCTTTGAGATTCGCTTCAGATTTCTCTTTCTTCAGCTGGAATAATTTATCAGCAATACCCATAGAAACTTATTTAGGGAGCAAAAATACACGAAAAAATATTGCTGCCTGCCGGTATTAGAGATGTTCGATGGGCTTGTGACCTGTTGCATTGCCTTTCTCATCAAGCGGAATAAGACTGTTGAAAGCCACTTCGAGAATATTCCCTTCCACATCTTCAAAATAGAAGAAGAGTCCGCCAAAATACGGTACAGTAGGTTCTTTGATGATCTTCACACCTTTGCCCTTCAGTTCTTCAAACAGGGCCCGCACTTCGGCTTCGGCGGGCAGGTTATAGCTGATCACTACAGAACGCGAGCCATTGCTTTCGGGCGATACGCCAATGAAATCCGATAAGAACTTCCGGTTGCAGATACTGAGCAAAAAACCATTCATCTTATAAAAACTGAGGTCTTTGTTTTGTGTAACAGGCTTCCAGCCGAGCGTTCCTTCATAGAATTTTTTCATGGCCACCACATCATTGGCTGCGATGGTAAGCACACTGATCCTTTGTTCCATTGTCGGATGATTTTGTTGTTTTTTTTGCTGTGCAAATGCAGCACCCGCTGCAATTGTACAAACGAATGTGATTAAGAGGTGAACTGTTTTCATGCCTCAAAATTATTCCGCTCCCCTGCTACGCTGTTTGGAAAAAAACGACAAATTCAAATGGCAGACGGTACCCGGCCCGAAAACTTTTTTATCTCATTGGAAAGATGGGCATGATCATAAAAACCGAAGTCGAGCGCAATTTCCAGCAAAGTGGTATCCGCTTTTTTTGATTTAATAGCAGCCATCGCTGCTCGATTCCGGATGATGCTGATGAACTGCTTGGGATGGATGCCTGTCTGTTGCAGAAACTTTCTTTCGAGCTGACGCAACGAAATGCAGCAATGTGCCGCGAGTTGTTTTACACTGATCAGTCCCCTTGCAGCAATGCACACATCGATCACCTGCCGGAATTCATTTCGGGAGGACGACATTCTTCTGCCGAGGAAGTTGTTCAGAAATTGGGATGATGGTTTCGATCGCGGATCGCCATCAAAATCAAATGGTGATTGTATCCCGATGGTCTGATCCGTGATTTCACAGATAGTTCCAAAAGAAAAGAATTGCTGAATGCTGGCGGGCCTGAATCTGATTCCCAGCAAATCCGTACCGGGCGGCATTTCTGTGCCGGTGAAACGCGTCATGGTTCCAACGAGATAAGTGCGGCCCTGCTGTAAAGTTTGCGAACCGGAACTGGTTTTGCAGGTTGCGCCGAAATTGAAAATGATATCCATGCATCCGTCTGGCAGAATGATCTGCTGCTGCACATCCTCCTGCGTATGCGTGAGTGTCCAGTACGCATCGATATGCGCACTCAACAACGGATCCGGTGCATACTCCCTGTACAACATCACTTTCATTTTTTAGGATCTTCCTGCAGATAGGTTCGCCTAAGCTCCAGCAGGTTCAATCCATTCGGAATGAAATCCTTTACTTTCAGTTGTTCGAGATGTATCACTTCGTCGTACCAGAGCGGCACTACAGGCGCATCGCGCATTACGAGCTGATCCATCTGCTGATACATGAGATAGCGAAGCGAATCGTTTTCCGTTTCCAGCGCATACTCATAGAGTTTATCGAACTCAGGATTGTGGTATTGCGTGTAGTTTGGCGGCGCAGGATTCCTGCCGTAGAATACACTGAGGTAGTTTTCTGCTTCGGGATAATCGGCAATCCAGCTGCCACGGAAAAACAGCGCTTCAGATTTGGCTGTCTGTTCCAGCAGCAACGCTTTCTGCACTACTTCCACCTGCACTTTTATGCCCACTTCTTCGAGCTGCCTTGCTATGAAACTGCCGAGATCTGCATAGATGGGAACGGTGAGCAATTTGATTACGGGCAATCCTTTGCCATCGGGGAAACCTGCATCGGACAAGAGTTTGCGCGCACGTTCGGGATCGTAGGAATATCCTTTTACGTTGGTTGCACTGAAGCTGGGAAAACCTGCGGGAATGAATCCGCTCTCGGCTGGCGTTCCGATGGAATTGCGGAGATACATCATCATCTTTCTTCTGTCGAACCCGTAATTGATAGCCTGCCGAATGGCGCGATGCCGCAGCGGACTATGCTTCACGATATCTTTTGTACTGTCTACCAGTATGCCTAAATATTCTGTGTTGAGGTAAGGATGTTTCGATAAACGCACTCTCCCCTCCCACTCTTTTCGAAGCACGCCTTTTTTGGTGAGTACTTCGTCCTTGAAACTGGGATCGATATCGTTGATGAAATCGAGTTTGCCCTGACGAAAAAGCATGAACTCTGTGGCGCGGCTATCGAAAAAAGAGATCTTGATACCATCCAGTCTGGGCAAGGGTTTGCCGCTGCTGTCCTTTTCAAAATATTGTGGATTGCGCCGAAGGATCATCGCTTGTCCTTCTTCCCATGCTTTCATCATAAACGGACCTGTACCGCATGGATGGTTGCGGAAATCGTGACCGTACTTCTCTACTACTTCGCGCGGAACAACAGAGCAGTATTTCATGCTGAGCAATCCGAGTACGGGTGTGAACGGGCGTTTAAGAATGAGTCTGAAAGTAGAATCGTTGATGGCGCTGAATCCTTCATCGGCATCGATGCGATCGTTGAAGATCCAGGCACCGCTGCTGGCGGTTGCGGGTTCGATGATTCGACGGAAACTGTATTCCACATCATGGGCCGTCATCTTTCTTCCTTTTCCATTGGGGAAGGCCGGGTTATCGTGAAAATATACATCGTTGCGGAGATGGAAAGTGTAGACCTTTCTATCGTCGGACACATCCCAGCGATATGCGAGGGATGGCACAATGCGCAACTGATCGTCGGTTTCAACGAGTGTATTGTAGAGCTGATGGATAGCCCAGATTACGCTTTGATTCTTCGCAAATGCGGGATCGAGTGATGCTATGCCGGTGGCTTCATTGTAGTGAAAGATCTGTTCTTTATTGCCTCCGCCACCAGAACAGGCAGAGAGCAATAGCAGCAGGGAACAGGGAAAGATGATGAGCTGTTTACGCATACAGCGACTAATTTAACGAAACGCCCTATATTAGAGCCTTAAAACTTTCAGGTGATGTTAACCCTTCCTCTTATCCGCAGTACAGCAGTTGTGGCGAGCCTTATCGGAATCACAGCGCTGACGGGCGTTTCCAGCAGTTGCCACGCGCAACCATTGCATGGCAGCAGAACATTTACACATCAGGATACGCTTCGCGGGAGCATTACACCCGAACGCGCCTGGTGGGATGTACAGCAATATATTATCTCTGTTGAACCGGATTTTAACACAAAGACCATCAAAGGCTCCAATACTATTTTTTTTAAGCCCACCGGCAAAGGAAAAGTTATGCAGATCGATCTGCAGGAACCGATGGTGATCGACAAAGCCTTTTTCCACGGCATTCCTCTTCCGTTGAAAAGAGATGGCAATGTGTATTATCTCACGTTTGAAGACGACCTGCCCAAAAAAGAGCAGAGTATCAGAATTGAATTCAGTGGCAAGCCACGCGAAGCAGTGAACCCACCATGGGATGGAGGATGGATCTGGAAGAAAGACAAGAACGGTAATCCATGGATGTCTGTTGCCTGTCAGGGACTAGGTGCCAGCGTTTGGTTCCCCTGCAAAGATCATCAGAGCGATGAACCGGATAATGGTGCAATGCTGGAGATCATTACCCCCGCTGATCTCGTAGGCGTGGGCAACGGAAGACTGCTGGCTGAACACAAAATGGGTACCAATAAAAAAGTGTTCAAGTGGGCGGTAAGAAATCCCATCAACAGCTACAATATCATTCCTTATATCGGCAAATATGTGCATTTCGGTGAAGTGTATTTCGGAGAACAGGGTCCGCTCGATTGCGACTACTATGTGCTCGATTACAATCTCGACAAAGCAAAAGAACAATTCAAACAGGTAGCGCCGATGCTGAAGTGTTTCGAGTATTGGTTTGGTCCCTACCCTTTCTATAAAGACAGCTACAAACTGGTGGAAAGTCCACACCTGGGTATGGAACACCAGAGTGCAGTGGCTTATGGTAACGGTTATCAGAACGGCTACAAAGGCAATGACCTTTCCGGATCGGGATGGGGACTGAAATGGGATTTCATCATTGTTCACGAAAGCGGTCATGAGTGGTTTGCCAACAGCATCACCTCAAAAGATATCGCGGATATGTGGATACATGAAAGCTTAACCAATTATTCAGAGACCATCTACACAGGTTGCCAGTATGGAACTGAAGCCGGACAGGCATATGTGATTGGCACGAGAAATAATATCAGGAATGATATTCCTGTTATCGGGCCATATGGTGTGAACCAGGAAGGCAGTGGCGATATGTATTACAAGGGTGGGAATATGATCCACAATATCCGCACCGTGATCAACGATGATACGCTGTTCAGAAAAATATTGCGCGGACTGAATAAAGAATTCTATCATCAGACTGTGACTACAAAGCAGATCGAAGAATATATCAGCAAAACAGCCGGCAAAGATTTCTCTAAGGTATTTGACCAGTATCTGCGTACCATCAAAATTCCTGTGCTGGAATATAAAACCACAGAAGGCAAAATCAGCTTCCGCTGGAACAATGTGGTGGATGGTTTCAATATGCCGGTAAAGGCAGATCTGGGAGGAAAAACACAATGGATCAACCCAACTACCGAATGGCAGAGTGTTTCAGTAGACGGCTATTCAGGTAAGGTGTTCAAAGCAGATAAGAATTTCTACATCACTACTAAAGAAGTGAAGGAATAAATTACGGTTACCCGTATCACTCAGGTATAACCGAAAACAGGGCCGCTCATTATGAGCGGCCCTGTTTTTTATTGCAATGTTGTTAGCCGCAAAAATTTAAAAATAAACGTTGACCAGCATTCGAAGTATCAGAACTTTCGTACCTTAATATCTCTTATCAGCCCATCTGTTTATAGGCACTTGCTACACAACAATTGCTTTTTTCATTATTTCTCTGTCAGCCCCGTTTTCATTTGTAACGATGCATTGGAAAAATGCGGAGTGTAATGGATTGTTTGTTCATTCAGAAAGTTTTATCGGATCAGGAAGAAGTTCGTTTTCTGCCTGACGGGTAATCTATTTCTATAATCAATCCATTTTCATTTATCAAAACCTTTCAGTATGAAAAGAAGAATGTATCTGAGAATTGTATTTTCCCTGATCACCGGCAGTGTAATGGCCGTATCCTGCAAGAAATCAGCATTAACAGCAGACAATGCGGTTGCAGAAGCACTAACCGGAACTATTACAACCAGTTCCATCACCGGCAATCCTGTTGCCATCGCGCGCAACCTCACCAATCTGGATGTATTTGCAAGGAGTACAGACAATCACCTGCTGCATCGCAATTATCACGAAGGTTCAGGATGGGCTGCATGGGTAGATTTGGGCGGTAATCTCACCTCTGATCCTTATGCGGTGTACAGAGGAGCAACAGGCAATATTATCGATGTATTTGCAAAAGGCACCAGCAATAACCTGTTGCATATTGCTTATAAAGACAGTATTGGATGGGGAAGCTGGGAGAACAAAGGAGGGAATATCACTTCTGCTCCGCAGGCAATCGCCAGAGGTGTTAACCTGAATGGCTTCAACATATTTGCCAAAGGTTCCAGTAACAACCTGGTGCATTTATGGTACACAGATATCTTAGGCTGGAGCACAGGCTGGGATAATCTCGGTGGCTATATTACTTCTGAACCATTCGCTGTTGCAGGAGGCGCCAATCTGGAAAGAATCGATGTATTCGCATTAGGAGCCAACAACAATCTGGTTCAAAAAAGGTACACAGATGCTACCAATTGGATTGCACAATGGAATAATCTCGGTGGTTATCTCTACTCTGCTCCTACAGCAGTTGTTCGCGGTCAGAATCGTACAGACATCAATGTAGTTGCCAGAGGAAGCGGCAATACACTTGCGCATCTGTGGTATACAGATCCAACGGGCTGGACCAGTACCTGGGAAAATCTCGGAGGTAATGTTGCTTCTAAACCACATGCTTCTGTGCGTGGCACCCATGGCAGCATTTTGCATGTGGCAGCAACCAGTACAGGCAATACACTTTCATTCAGAACCTACGACAATGCCGTTGCCCTCTGGGGAAGCTGGCAGAACAAAGGCGGTTACCTCTATTCTGAATCATATGTGGTAACAAGAGATAATGCAGGCTTCAACAT
The DNA here is from genome assembly GCF_012927185.1 of Pseudoflavitalea sp. G-6-1-2. Classification (GTDB taxonomy): domain Bacteria; phylum Bacteroidota; class Bacteroidia; order Chitinophagales; family Chitinophagaceae; genus Pseudobacter. The sequence goes on along the minus strand of NZ_JABBGB010000003.1, from coordinate 991,951 downwards.
TGTAGCAACTGGCAGCGCTGGTAATCTCGAGCACTTATGGTATTATGAACCATTTGGCTGGAGCACCGGCTGGGATCATTTATAATTTTCAGCCATAAAAAGCAAAGGCGTCCCAATTGAACGGGACGCCTTTGTTTTTATGAGTTGTACTTCTACTTCACTCTTCCGCAACCTGCGAAATGCGTAGCATAGTAATTATCGTTGAGATCGTTGATGATCACACCATTTGAAGTAGATGCATGCAGGAATTTATTGTTCCTCAGGTACACGCCTACATGCGATACGCCTTTTCTTCTTCCCATTGTTTTGAAGAACACCAGATCGCCTTCGCGCAATTCGCTTTTGCTGATGCGTTCGCTGTTATCGTACTGCGAGGCAGATGTACGCGGCAGATTCACATTGTAGATGGATGAAATGAATGTTTTCGCAAATGCAGAGCAATCGATGCCACTCTTGTCGTTGCCTCCATACCGATAACGGGTTCCGTACCAGCTTTCGATAAAATCGAAGAGCCTGCCATCTGTTATCTGTTCCACAGGCACATCGAGCAGAATGGCATATTTGAATGCCATCGGTGCAACAGATTCCATATTCGAAGCGGGTGCAATTAAAGTGGGCATATTGCTTCCTTCGGTTCTCGCGCCGTGGAAATCACTGCTGTTGATGGAAATATTCTCGATGAATTTGGGAGGATGGCTAGCTTTTGCCGTCGACGAAGAGCCGCCAGCCGGAGGGCTACTGGTGGTTGATCGCTTAAAAGTGCCGCAGCTGGTAGCTGAAATTGCGATCGTAGCTACCAATAAGCTGTTCTTCACAGTAAAAAACATTATTTCAGATCTGGTTAGTAAGTAAGTGAGCAAATATAACAAATACATTGCCAAATGAGTCTGAATGACGGGATTACTTCGCGGGAAGGGGTCGCAACTTTCAGCCTATCTTCAGCCATTATTCAGCCTGAATTCAGCGGTTTTAAAGGGGAATCCAGCCAGTAACGAGCCATTACAGTGCCATTCCACAGCCAATCTTCCCCTGTTCGTCAGCAATTCTGCGGCATTGCTGCAATCTTCACATTTACCTAAGCTGCTGTGGATTAAAATTGTGGAGAGTTTTGCGCCCTTTCAGGAACTTTGTAGCGTTATTTGCTGTTTGATTGATTTAGAACCGACAGATCCAGACTCATGAGTAAATTCTCGCATCTCCACGTACATACCCAGTTCTCCTTACTCGATGGTGCAGCCAGCATCCAGAGCCTCTACAAAAAGGCCATCAAAGATGGGCAACCCGCTATTGCCATCACCGACCACGGCAATATGTTCGGGGCTTTTGAGTTTGTATCGGAAGCTTACAAACACAAGAACGACGACGGCTCCCTCAAAGTAAAACCAATTGTGGGATGCGAATTCTATGTGGTGGAAGACAGAACGCGCAAAACTTTCTCCAAAGAAGTAAAAGACGAACGTTACCACCAGGTGCTGCTGGCCAAAAATGCCACCGGCTACCAGAACCTCATCAAACTCACTTCTCTCGGATATATCGAGGGTATGTACAGCAAGTACCCGCGTATTGATAAATCGCTGATCGAAAAATACCACGAAGGCCTGATCGCTACCACCTGCTGCATCGGTGCTTACGTTCCGCAGACCATCCTGCACGATGGAGAAGAAAAAGCGGAGAAAGAATTCAAGTGGTGGCTCGACCTTTTCGGAGAAGATTATTTCATCGAACTGCAAAGGCACGATATCAAAGAACAGATTCAGATCAATGAGGTGCTGATGAAATTCGCCCTCAAGTATAATGTGCCGATGATCGCCACCAACGACAGCCATTATACCGATCAGGACGATTACAATGCCCACGATATCCTGCTTTGCATCAACACCGGCGAAAAGAAATCAACGCCGGGCTTCGACGACTTTGTAAACGATGATACCCTCATCAAAGACCGTCGTTTCAAATTCCCGAACGATCAGTTCTACTTCAAAACTCAGGATGAGATGAAGAAACTGTTCGCTGATGTTCCGCAGGCCATCGACAATACCAATATGATCGTTGATCGTGTGGAAGTGCTGAACCTGAAGAAAGATATCCTGCTTCCCGCCTTCCCGCTGCCGAAAGAATTCCAGACTACCAACGACAGCAATCTCAATCAGTGGGAGTTCCTCAGGCACCTTACCTACGAAGGCGCCAAACAACGATATGTAGACATCACGCCCGATATTCAGGAGCGTCTCGACTTTGAACTCTTCACCATCAAAACGATGGGATTTGCCGGTTACTTCCTAATTGTGAGCGACTTCATCAAAGCCGGAAGAGACATGGGTGTATTCATCGGGCCGGGTCGTGGATCTGCTGCGGGTAGTGCCGTGGCCTATTGCATCGGCATCACCAATATCGATCCCATCAAATACAACCTGCTGTTCGAGAGGTTCCTTAACCCGGATCGTAAGAGCATGCCGGATATCGATACGGACTTCGACGACGAAGGCCGTCAACGCGTAATCGATTATGTTGTCGAAAAATACGGAAAGAACCAGGTAGCGCAGATCATCACCTATGGTACCATGGCTGCCAAGATGAGTATCAAAGACGTGGCCCGTGCGCTCGATCTGCCGCTGGCTGAAGCAAACGCACTCGCCAAACTTGTTCCCGACAAACCGGGCATCGAGTTGGGCCGTGTACTGAAAGCGCCCATCACCGCAAAAGACGGAGAAAAATCACTCGAAGAAAAAGACCAGTTAGGTCCTGATGATATAGAGAATGTAAGACGCATCCGCGAAGTATATCGTGGCAATAACCTCAATGCACAAGTGCTGCACGAAGCGGAACGTCTCGAAGGATCTGTTCGTAACACCGGTATCCACGCGGCTGGTATCATCATCGCACCGAAAGACCTTACAGAACTGATTCCTGTGTGTACCGCCAAAGACTCTGCGCTCTGGGTAACACAGATCGAAGGAAGCATCATCGAAGATGCGGGTGTAATCAAGATGGACTTTCTGGGTTTGAAAACCCTTACCATCATCAAGAATGCACTCCGCATGATCAAGGAGAACCACGGAGTGGATATTGTGATCGATGATGTTCCGCTCGACGATGCAAAAACATTCGAGCTTTACCAGAAAGCTGATACCATCGGTACTTTCCAGTTTGAAAGTCCGGGTATGCAGAAATACCTCCGCGATCTCAAACCGGATCAGTTTGCGGATCTCATTGCGATGAACGCCCTGTACCGCCCCGGTCCACTGGCTTACATCCCACTCTTCATCGATCGTAAGCATGGCCGCGAACCCATTACGTATGATCTTCCGGAGATGGAAGAATACCTCGCAGAATCTTACGGTATCACGGTTTATCAGGAACAGGTGATGTTGCTGGCACAATCGCTTGCCGGATTCTCCAAAGGTGATGCAGACGTACTGCGTAAAGCGATGGGTAAGAAGCAGAAATCGGTACTGGATAAAATGAAAGCCCAGTTCATCAACGGAGCCACGGCAAAGGGCCATCCGGCAGACAAGCTGGAGAAGATCTGGACAGACTGGGAGGCTTTCGCACAGTACGCCTTCAACAAATCGCACTCTACCTGTTACGCATTTGTGGCGTATCAGACAGCATACTTAAAAGCGCACTATCCTTCTGAATATATGGCCGCGGTACTGAACAACGCCGGCAATATCGAGAAGATCACCTTCTTCATGGAAGAGTGCAAGCGCATGGGATTGAATGTACTTGGTCCGGATGTAAACGAATCTAAAAAGGGTTTCGCTGTGAACAAAGCAGGCGATATCCGCTTTGGATTGGGAGGCTTGAAAGGCGTAGGTGAAGCCGCAGTAGACAGCCTCATCGAAGAGAGAGACAGCAAAGGGCACTTCACTTCCATCTTCGATATGGCCAAGCGTGTGAATCAGCGTACCGTGAACAAGAAAACGCTGGAAAGTCTGGTGTATGCAGGAGCATTCGATTGCTTCCCCGAACTGCATCGCGCGCAATACTTTACCATCCCTCCCGGCGATACCAGTTCGGGTCTGGAGAAGATCATCAAGTATGGCAACATCTTACAGGCAGAAAGCAATAACTCTTCGAATACATTGTTCGGAGCGTTAAGCACCAATATAGAAATTCAACCACCGAAGATTGCACCCTGCGAACCCTGGACGCTCACCGATCTGCTGAACAAGGAGAAGGAAGTAACGGGCATCTTCATGAGCGGTCACCCGCTGGATCACTTCAAATTTGAGCTGCATCATTACGGTATCAAAACATTGCAGGATTACAACGAGATCCAGAACTCGGAGCTGATGATGCAGGCAAACGTGGGCAAAACCATCCGTATTGCGGGATTGGTGACCGATGCGCAGCATCGCGTAACCAAAACAGGTAAGAACTTTGCGAAAGTGGTGATAGAAGATTATACAGGCAATGCAGAACTGCTTTTCTGGAGCAACGACTATCCGCGTTTCAGTTCTTTCTTCCAGAACGGACTGAACCTGCTGGTTACAGGAAGTTTCGCGGCCAAACGCAGCTTCAATACCGATCCCAACAAACCACCGGAATTCGAATTCAAGGCATCGGAGATCACGCTGCTCGAAACAGTGAAAGCGAAATACACAAAGCAGCTGATACTGGATATTCAGGCGAGGCATGTGAGTGCGGAGATGATCGATTTCCTTGAAGATAATGTTAAAAAGAATCCAGGCGGAACAGGTCTTCGCTTTAACATAGTGGAGCCGAAAACACAATTCAAAGTAGGATTGTACAGTCTGGAAGGGCGTTTCACCATGAATGACGAAATGACTGCCTGGCTGCACGAAAAGCCTGAGGTAGAAGTGTCTGTAGTGACGCTCTAGCAGGTGTGGATATGTGGAAATGTCACCGTTTCAGTAAAATGGAAATGGTTTTATATTTGCACTCTTGACCCCATGAAACAGAGGCCGGAAGGGTGATGAACAAAAGCGAAGGTTTACCTGTTTTATTCATTATACGGTCTTTATTCAAATTATCATCTTTATAAAATTTAATTTATGGCTTTAGAATTTACAGATGCGAACTTCCAGGAACAAGTTCTTTCTTCCGATAAACTGTCTGTAGTGGATTGCTGGGCTGAATGGTGTGGACCCTGCCGTGCAATCGGACCAGTTATCGAAGATCTGCATAAAGAATACGAAGGAAGAGTGAATGTAGGTAAAGTGAACGTTGACCACAATCCTGAGATCAGCATCAACTATGGCATCACATCTATCCCTGCGATCCTTTTCTTCAAAGGTGGAAAGATCGTAGACAAGCTGGTAGGTGCACAGCCTAAAGCGAACTTCGTTAAGAAGATTGAGCAGCATATGTAGTATTCGCAATATAGAAGCAGTATACTGCTGAATGAAAAGACCGGTTCTGAGAGCCGGTCTTTTTTGTTTTGCGTCTGCATTCAATAACATCCGGTTAACGTATACCATTCGAAGCGCTTCAATTCACCCCTGAAGCGCTTTTTTGTTGCTTAGCGCCCCTCCTACCGGGCTATTGCAGTCGATTTTTTTTACATATCCGGCTTAACCTGCCTATTTTTGCCGCCCTGCCATCCTCTGATTATGATTTTTGGCTATATTGGCCGGTCTTTTCATCCAAACCGTGATACATGAGTCCTGTACTGGAAAATATTCTCCGTGGCATGCTTGGCATGTTCTTCCTCATTTTCGTGTGTTTTCTTCTCAGCAATAATAAAAGGGCCATCAACTGGAGGCTTGTGATCATCGGCGTTGTAGCGCAGGTTTGCTTCGCCCTTGGTGTGCAGAAAGTGAACTTCATCAAAGCCATCTTCGTATGGCTTTCCGAGAAGTTTGTGGATGTGATCAATATCGGTCACAAAGGTATCGAGTTCCTTTTCGGAAATCTGGCCAATGCACAGGGATCATGGGCATACGTTTTTGCCGTACAGGTTCTTCCCAATATCATTTTCTTCTCCGCACTAAGTGCGATGTTCTACTACCTGGGCGTGCTGCAGAAAATAGTGTATGTATTTGCATGGATGCTGAAAAAACTCGGCATATCCGGACCGGAAAGTGTGAGCACGGGCGCGAATATCTTTCTCGGCCAGACAGAAGCTCCGCTGATGATCCGCCCTTTCCTCGACAAGATGACCCGCTCGGAAATACTCTGTATCATGATCGGTGGCATGGCCAACACAGCCGGCAGCGTACTCGCAGCCTACGTGGGTTTTCTCGGAGGCAACGATCCCGATCAGCAGAAATTCTTTGCACTGCATATGCTCAGTCAGAGCATCATGAGTGCACCAGCTGCCATTGTAGTTTCAAAAATTCTCTTCCCTCAAACCGAGCCGTATATGCGCGAACTGAAAGTTCCCCGCGAAAAGCTCGGCGATAATTTCCTCGATTCCATTTCACTCGGCACTACCGATGGTCTCAAACTGGCTGTGAACGTTGGCGCCATGCTGATTGTATTCACTGCCCTGATGTATTTCGCCAACTATATTCTGGGCAGCGTTGGTCACTGGACGCACCTCAATGAAACCATCGCACGCAACACAAACGGACGCTACGATTCTCTGTCACTTCAGATGATACTTGGATATGTGTTCTCGCCTGTTGCCTGGCTGATCGGCGTCAACTCGCCGGAGATGGTGCAGGTGGGGCAACTATTGGGAGAGAAAACCATCCTCAACGAATTTGTTGCCTATATCTCTTTCGGCAATATGAAAACATCGGGAGCCATCTCCGATCCCAAGTCGATACTGATTACCACTTATGCGCTCTGTGGCTTTGCCAACTTTGCGAGCATCGGCATTCAGATCGGCGGTATCAGCCAGCTGGCGCCCAATCAACGCAAAAACCTTACGGAGCTGGGCGTGAAAGCCCTCATCGGCGGCACCATCGCCTGCCTCATGTGCGGCTGTATCGCCGGTGCACTGTTCGATAAGGTGTAAGGTTGTTTTCATCATCACAAACAATATTGCGCTTCAACTGTTACATCACTATTGTACCTTTGTGACATTCACTCAAAGGCGGTTAATACCATGAATACTTCTATTGAAAAGCTCATCGCAGCCGAACCCGATCAGGCACTCAGGACCATCGCAGAAAAAGTAGTTCGGAAGGAAAGGATCAGTCCCGAAGACGGCATCTATCTTTTCGAACATGCCAGCCTTCCCTTTGTGGGCGCACTGGCCAATTTCGTAAGAGAACGCCTGCACGGAGATACAACTTATTTCAACCGCAATTTCCATATCGAGCCTACCAACGTATGCGTGTTCGCATGCAAATTCTGCTCTTACTCACGCCTGTACGCACACCGCGAAGAAGGCTGGGAACTCAGCACCGAACAGATGCTCGATATCGTTAAAAAATACGACGGCAAGCCCGTAACCGAAGTGCATATTGTGGGTGGTGTTCACCCTAAGATGAACCTCGAATTCTTTGCAGACCTGATCAGAAAGATCAAGGCACACCGCCCCGATCTGCATGTGAAAGGATTCACTGCAGTGGAGCTGGATTATATGTTCCGCAAAGCAAAGAAAACCGTGGAAGAAGGAATGGCGTATCTGCATGAAGCAGGCTTGCAATCACTGCCTGGCGGCGGTGCAGAGATATTCGCACCGGCAGTTCGTCAACAGATCTGCGACGATAAGATCGATGGTGCAGGATGGCTGGCCATTCACAAAGCAGCTCACCAGCTCGGCATGCACAGCAATGCCACCATGCTCTATGGTCATATTGAAAGCTATGCAGACCGTGTGGATCATATGGAAAAACTCCGCAGTCTTCAGGATGAGACCGGCGGCTTCAATACATTCATTCCGCTCAAATTCAGAAACGGCGATAATGAGATGAGCCATATCGCTGAGACTAGCATCATAGAAGATATGCGCCTGTATGCCATCGCACGTCTTTACATGGATAATTTCCCGCACCTGAAAGCTTACTGGCCGATGCTGGGAAGAAACAATGCGCAGTTGTCGCTTTCATTTGGTGTGAATGATATCGATGGCACCATCGATGATTCTACGAAGATCTACTCCATGGCGGGTTCTGAAGAGCAGACGCCGGCGATGAGTACAGCGCAGCTGGTAACGCTGATCAAGCAGGTGAAACGCAAGCCTGTTGAGCGCGATACGCTGTATAATGTAGTACGTGATTATTCTGAGCTGGATATAAAAGAGATCGAGATGAATCCTTTGCTGAATTAAGTAAGGATTATGATATGATGAAATCACCGGTTCTGGCCGGTGATTTTTTTTATGCAGAAACTACAAATGGAATTTTGACGTTATTATTGCTAACAATCATATACAAATTGATCTCAATCTGCAATGGGTAACTTTATCGCACTTTCTTCAGTAATAGGCAAACCTGCAAATCAGGTAACAGAAAGCATGGCCAGATATGCAGTTTCGGTTTCAGGCGGATTTGAACCAGATTCTGTTGCCGATGAAGAATCGGATAACCACACTATAGTAATTCAGGCGTTTGGAAACACTACGGTTCGTTATCCCAGCGGATACCTTGAATGGGACGAAAGCTCAGCCTTCATTTCAAAAGACCTTAACACGTCTGTATTTTCGTTTCATATTCACGATGGTGACCTTTGGATGTACACACTCTATCATAATGGTGAGGTGGTTGATCAATTCAATCCCATTCCTGATTATTGGGACGATAGCCTTTCTCCCGAAGAGCTTGACAGTTGGAAAGGCAATGCTTCCATTATCGAAAAGTATTTGCCCAATGTGAAAGCGGACAGCATCAGCAACTACCTCGTACGATGGAATGATGAAGATGAGGAGAAAGCATATCCCGGTGATGAATACGGAAAAGAGGAGTGGCAATTGCATGATTTCATGGAGAAGCTCAATCTGCCTTATACTTTGCCCGACAATAGCTACGTAGGGGTAACATTTCATACACTATGGACTAGCCAGTTGAAGAAATCGCAACCCCGTACAAAGAATGAAAAAACAGCGAAGGCTGCAAAACAATGGTGGAAGTTCTGGAGCATCATCCCTATTTCAATACTCTTGTTTTCCTGCTTTTCATTCAATGCTTATTCTCAGGACAGTACTGCAATCAGGAGAATTGATGCAATGGTAAAACTAATCAATAATGCAGACCTGAACGCTTTAAAAGACAGCGTCAAAACAGATTATCTAGCAAATGAAATGTCTTTCCGCACTTATCTTACCGCTTTGGTAAAGAACAAAGAACTGAAAAAATACATCAATGATATTCATTCCAAAAGAAAGGAAAATGGAGTGACCCTTGAAATGCATGCTATCAGTGCTTTTTATTTCAACGAGAACAAACTGATCAAAGTAGAAGAAAAAGTAACCGCAGACGGAAAGGAATTACTAATGGATTGGTACTTTGAAAATGATAAATCTGTCCATTACACTTCCAAATCGGAGCGATCAGAAGAAAGAGCAGAAATGCTTTTGAAACTGGCTCAAGGTTTTTTGGATAAAGTGAAATTATAGGCTCTACCTTTACAGAAGGAAAAAGCAAACCTATGCAACAGTTCCTTACCATACCAGCTCTTCAATATGAAAATGAATTCTCAGCTTTTGTGTTGGATTTCTTCCACCACAACGAAACGCGCAAATACAACATCTTCCAACCCGCCCTCGACAACTTTCCCCAATACGTGCAAGACCGTCTCGATGAATCGCAAGGCATCAACCTCCCACCCGGCTTCGTAAAAATGCATTCCTACTGGCTTACAGACGAAACAAATACCATCTACGGCACCATCCGCTACCGGCCATCATTAGACAACGAATACTTCGCCAACATTGGTGGACATATCGGATATGACATCGCACCTTCGCACAGACTCAAAGGCCTCGCATCCATCATGCTCCAGCTGCTGCTGCAAAAGATCGATAAGAAAGAAAACAGCCGCGTACTCATCGGCTGCAATATCACCAATATCGGATCTATGAAAGTGATCGAAAATAATGGTGGCATTTTCAATGCCGAGCTCTACGACAATGTGAACGACAGAATGGTACGCACTTACTGGGTGCCGGTTCCATAAAATCACTTGCAGCAGTAACAGATCCGTAATATCTTGCAGTTATGATATTCAATGTACAATCTTTCATGATCAGACTATTTACTTTCTGCTTTTCTATATTGTATTGTTCAGTATTACAGGCACAAAGTCTTTATTCGACTATTCAACGCGACAGACCTGAATACAAAACCGTCAGGCCGGAAAAAATCATTGCTACCAATATATTCTATGGTTCCAGCGGAAAAAAGATTGAGCGATCGATAATGTTGTTTGAAGCCGGGATGCTGGCTCAGGTTGAAAGATATGATAAAGACGACAAGCTCATTTTCAAACTCACCTGCACCAACGACACTATTCACAGAAGAAGGTTATCCTCATACAGCGAGCACCTTACAAGCATCGGCATCAATAAAGAAACCACGGTGTTCGAATACGACAGCAAAGGTTTTCTTATAAAGGAAATCTATCAGGATGCTTACCGAACCATGTATCAGTATGCCGATATTGTCAACAATGAAAACGGGGATCCGGTAAAGTTTACACTGTACGATAAGAGTGGTTCCCCTTTCGGAACCGAATGTGCGGAATATCTTTATGATCAGAACAAATATGTAAAAACGGCCTACCATCCGGATGGCAGAAAACTGCTGACAGATACCGCCACCTTGAATTTTGAAAATGGCAGTAAGTTTCCCAAAGAAGGGGTCACGTACAATGAGCACGGTGATGCCCTCACTTCGACAACCAAACAGTTCAATGGTACCGAAGTTAATTACGACTATGAGTACAACTATGACAGCTTTGGCAATTGTACAGAGATGCGGATTTTTGAGGTCACCATCAAGAGTAATGGAAAGAGAAAAAGAAAAGCCGATAGAATTTTCAAAAAAGAATATACTTACCAATAACAATGGCGCCTGGTATCAGATCCGGCGCCATTGTCTTAGCAGGCAAGCTCTTCTCATTCCGCTTCGAGCACCCATGTTTGCCTGAACTGCAACCACCTGTCGATCATTTCTGTTGTTACCGGCTCTGAGAAATATCGCAGCGCACTGATGGTTTTGTACAGGGTGGGCGCTTTGTGCGCTACGCGGAACTTGCAGCTGTTGAAGAAAGTCTCCGCTTCTTCATAACTGCCGAACTTGTTATCGTTTACATTATGCTCGGTGAGAAATTCTTTCCATCTGTTATCATCTGCCGTTACCTTGCTGTTACCGGGTTCGTGATCTGGATTCTTCAGATAAATATCTCCGGTTATCCAATGCCCGCCGCGGCGTTTGAGTATGGCATGTATGGTTCGGCATAACTCGCGTTTTTCTTCATCGTTGAGATATACCAGCAGTCCTTCATTTACGATGGTGATGGGGCCGGGTGGAAAAAACTGCAACGCATTTTCAAACTGATGTTCGTCCATGGCATTGAGTGGCTGCACATAAAGTTTGCCTCTGCGATGCACATGGTGAATGCGGATGAGATCGGTGATGAGTGTTTTCTTATTGCCTGCCGACTCAGGAAGATCGGTATCGAGATAGATCACCGGTTGGTGCTGCGCCATGGCCAGTCCTCTGCAACTGAAGCCCGATGAGAGTTCCAGAATATTATGCGGCAGCAGGATGTCGAGCATCTGATCGATGGTCTTGTACCTGTTCTCGAAATGCACTACGCGCATGAGGAATGTAATGGAATGCTGTTGCTGCAGCAACCGGTCGAATGCTTCCGGATCGAGAATAAGCGAGGCTGTTTCCCTGGCGAAGGGAATGTCTGTTAATGCCTTCATCAGCAGCAATACGCGTGCTGATGGACTAATGGTGTTGAAGTTACGTTCTGTAGTCATACCTGTTGTTTTTAAAGAATGAACAACGGGACTAAGGGAGTCGTAAACGCAACGAAAAGCAGTCGATGTCGGAGAAGGTCAGTGGCAGGAATCCAATCAACGGTCTTATCCGTTAACATTCCGGCAGGCTGATCGGAATATGAACAGCCAGCCCGCCTTCGGCGGTTTCCTTGTACTTGAAACTCATGTCCCTTGCTGTGTCCCACATAGTTCTGATCACACCATCCAGAGACACCCTGGCAAAATCAGGCGTGCTCTGTAAGGCCAGTTGAGAAGCAGTGATAGCCTTGATGGCGCCCATGGTATTGCGTTCGATGCAGGGGATCTGAACGAGGCCCGCAATCGGATCGCAGGTAAGCCCAAGGTGGTGTTCCATTGCAATCTCTGCAGCCATCATAGCCTGGCGCTGGGTTCCACCCATTGCCTCGGTAAGGCCGGCAGCAGCCATTGCAGATGATACACCGATCTCAGCCTGACAGCCACCCATAGCCGCAGATATGGTTGCACCTTTTTTGAAGATGCTTCCGATCTCTGCTGCAGTGAGCATAAACTGCAGTATCCTGTCTTCTTTATAACCATCGCAGAAGGTCACGAAATATTGCAGCACTGCGGGGATCACACCTGCAGCGCCATTGGTGGGCGCAGTAACTACTCGGCCGAAGGATGCATTCTCTTCGTTCACGGCCAGTGCAAAGCAGCTCACCCAGTCGAGGGTATATTGAAAGTTCTGGCCTCCGGCTCTGATAGCCTCCAGCCAGCTGTCGTAGTTGTGGTATTCTCTTCCGCCGATCAGTTTTTTGTTGAGGTCGGCAGCGCGGCGTTTTACATTGAGTCCACCGGGAAGGATGCCCTGTGTATGGCAACCTCTGTAGATACAATCTTTCATCACCTGCCAGATACGGAGCATGCCGGCTTTGGTATCAGCTTCGGGCCTCCAGCAGTTTTCGTTCTCCATCACCACTTCGCTGATGCTGAGTCCGGTTTTGCGGCACCAGTGTTCGAGATCATCACCGGTATCGATGGGAAAAGGCAGTTGAACTGCATCGGCTCCACCTGTCTCCTCTCCTTCCTGCGTTACAAAACCTCCACCAACAGAGTAGTAAGTTTCTGCAACCTGATCGCCATTTTCGAATGTGGCGAGGAAAGTGAGTGCATTGGGATGGAAAGGCAGGCTTTCCGTCATCAGCAGTTCTATATCTTCAGCGGGATCGAAATCTATTTCGTGTTTGCCATCCAGCACCATCTTCTTCATCTCCCTGATGTCTTTGATGCGGGGTTGAATCTGATGCACATCAAAGGTTACCGGATCTTCTCCGCAAAGACCGAGCTGAACGGCGATATCCGTTCCGTGGCCCTTACCGGTTTTGGCAAGAGAGCCATAGAGCAGTACGCGAACAGACATTACGTTGAAGAGAGGCTGACGTTTTGCGAGGGCCTGGAGAAATCGTTGTGCGGCACGCCAGGGCCCCAGTGTATGGGAGCTGCTGGGACCTACACCAATCTTGAACATATCGAAAACTGAAATGGCTTCGTGTGGCAAGTGAGCTTAATTTATTACAAAGATAGTTGAAAAGGGATAACCTCCTAACTCACTTCGAACAGGGTTACTTCGTAGATAATCACGGGAGTATGCGGGGCTACGAGGATGGCTCCGGATACCTTGTCTTTCTTGCCTTCGGAGCCGTAGCCAAGTGAAGGCGGAACAAAAAAACGGATCCTGCCCATGGGTTTGATCATCGGCAAACAGATTCTCCAGCTTTCCAGCATCAGTTTAAGATTCAGCACTACATCATTGCTGCTTTCGAATTCGGTTCCGTTTACGAGTTTGCCACTGAATTTTACACGGATGCTGCTGCAGATGGGAGGAGGAACTCCATTGCCCGGTGCGAGTATCTGGAAATACATTCCGCTGCTATGCGCTTCGGCCTCGATGCTGTTGGCCGCGAGATAATCTCTTACTGCCTGAACTTCGGATGCAGGAGCAGTTACATTTTTAGGGGCGCAATCATTCTCCTTTTTGAAACAGGCGATGAGGAAAGTTACAATCAACAGATACAGTAGTGGTCTTAGCATGGTTATTATTGCTGGTAATGCACGGAATGCACATATAGACAATCGTCTCAATATTATTGCTGCACCGGCTCACTACCCGACTTCCGCTCACGATCTTCCTTTGCTTTCAGTTCTTTGTACTGCTGCTCTTTTCTGTCCCACTGGTACCGCTTGTAAAAGATAGCTACAAAAACCGAAATTATGAACACCGCCACCATCAATACTGTTGGGTTGAGGCTTGCATTGACGGCCATGTCTGCACGCTCGTACCAGTAGCGGCTGGTGAATACGATGCCGATAATGGGTAACGAAAAAAGCAGTCCTATTGGTATGCCGATCACGAGCTGATATTGCCATTTGCTTTCACGCTCCCTGTTCTCTTCCCAGTAACGCATGAATTGTATCTCTCTTTCTGTCATATTGCAAAATTACAACCTGTGATGCTTGTTTGTTTGCATACCAACAATTTATGTTTAACTTGTGGGCAACAAAATCCATGATATCTTGAAACTTGCCGTTCTGTTAGCGAAATACTTCTACACCAATAAACGCCTTAGCCTGCCGGGTATCGGTGAATTGCATCTGGATGCAGCCGTAACCGTTCCCGATTTCAGCGATAAGAATTTCAGGGAAGTGCTGAAGTATATTCAATTCACCCATAAGCCTGCTGCGAAAGTTGATGAAGAGCTGATTGAATTTATCCGTACACAAACCGGTAAGATCAAACCACTGGCAGAAGCCGATCTCGAAAGTTATCTTGCCGATGGCAAGCTGCTGCTCAATATCGGCAAACCTTTCTCCATCGAAGGTATCGGATCGTTGCAGAAACTGAAAGATGGTGAACTGGCTTTCACTCCCGGAGAACCCACCATCGAGAAACTCGATTTTCATACGGAGGACAGAACGCCGGATAAATCTACCCGCCATATTCCCGTGTACGATGAGAACCAGGTTCGTCATAAAGTGCACAACAGTCAACGCCGCATATTGCTGATCGGTACATTGGCCGTTATCGGACTGGTAGTGATCCTCTGGGGCGGATACATGCTCTACAACAAAAGCGACAATCACAATTCGCCCGACAATACACAACAGGTAGCTACTCCTGTAACCACACCCGATACAACCAGTTCCAACGTACTGCCAGACAGTCCGCAGGCAACGCCTCCGGCTACTGTTGCCACAACTGTTCCCGGCACTTACAAATTCGTATTCGAGAGAACGGATAAAAAATCGAGAGCGTTGAAGCGATATGCTTTCGTTCACAATCTCAGTTCGCGCATACAGATGGAAACAAGCGACTCCCTCAACTTCACCATCTTTGTTCGCCTTCCGGCAGAAGCAGCAGATACCACCCGCCTCAAAGATTCACTGAACGTTTGGTATTATGGCGGAAAGCCCGTTAAGATTCAGATTGAGCCTTAGACTTTACTTTTCTGAAATACAGGTACAGCGGCACTCCCAGCGCTGCAACGGATAATCCGAGCAACGAATTCACCACCGGTGTTTCACCTGCATTGTATTTGCGGATATCATTCACAATAGTACTCACCACATAGAAGCCTGCGAAACCAAGGAACAATAACGGCACTACCGGATATCCCCATACGCGATAGGGTCTTGGATGATCAGGCATTTTTTTTCTCAATACAAAAACACCTACTGCACCGAAAGTATAGGCCACCCAGGCAATGAAGGTGAACATATCGGCCAGCATATCGAAGCTGCCGCTCACTACCAACACTGCAGCCCATGCGAAATGCAGCCAGAGTGCGTTGCCGGGAGTTCCGTATCTGGGGTGTGGCCTTCCGGTGAAGGCCCAGAAGAGTTTGTCTTTTCCCATGGCGTAGGTAACACGGGCTTCCGTCATGGTATTGCCATTGATGGCGCCGAAAGTGCAGATCACAATCATGGCTGCTACGATGGCGCCGCTGGTTTCGCCCATGGCGATGCCGATGGCATCAGCAGCTACGAGCGGAGAAGCCGCCATCGCATCCACAGGCATTACGTAGAGGTATGCCTGATTCACCAGCAGGTAAATGCCGATACAGACCAGCAATCCCACCAGCAGGCTTTTGGGGATGTTTCGTTGCGGGTGTTTTATCTCACCTCCTACAAAAGTTACATTCACCCATCCGTCGAATGCCATGAAAGCGCCGGTGAGTGCGGCAACGATGCCGCCGATCAGCTGCCATCCATCTTTAGAGTGGGAAGAAGGTGAAACGAAATTGGATACAGTTCCTTTGCCACTGAAGAAGATGCCGAATACCAGCAGCACTATCACGCCTATTTTGATGATGGTGGATACTACCTGCACCACGCCTCCTGCTTTTACGCTGCGGTAGTTGAGCCAGGTGAGACCAAGAATCAGTGCAATGGCGAGCGATTTTACGCCGGCATTCTGCAAGGGATAGAGATTGCCGAGAAACGGAATATGCCACACAACCGATTGCTCTGTAACAGTTGTAAACCTTGGAAGATGCAAAAAGAAATCGGCGTACTGCGCGCATACGAAAGAGATGGCCGCAACCGAAGCAGTATTGATCACTGCAAATGCTGCCCATCCGTACATGAAGGCGAAGAACTCGCCGAACATTTTACGGAAGAAAATATAGAGTCCGCCGGTTTGCGGAAACATCGCGCCTACTTCTGCATAGATCAATCCGCCAAAGAGAGAGAAGATGCCTGCAATTACCCACACCATCGCCAGCCATATGGGAGACGATACCTGTGCCGCCATGGTAGCGGGTTTCATAAAAACACCCGATCCGATGATGCTGCCAATAACTATGCTGGTTGCAGACCAGAACCCCAGCAGGCGATGCGATGGAGGTGCAGACATAGGTTAGGTTATGGGTTGAGTTATGGGTTGAGTATCGATGATATGATGCGATGGAAATGATGCGTTCCCTGTTCGCGCGTAACGGAATACCTGCCATGTTCGTAGAACCTGCTCTTTACTCCGAGCTGCACTGCTTCCACCACTTCTTCATCTTCCATCTCCACTGTATTGAGATCGGAACCGGCGCCGGTATTGAATTTATCCGGGTTCCAGACATATGTTACGAAACTCACTTTGCACTGATCTATCGCCAATGGCTGAACGATATTGATGCTCAGTCCCCATGGATAGAAATTGAACATCATATTGGGGAATACGAAAAAATAATAGGCCGCTACTTTCTTTCCGTAATCAGGCGAGCTTGCGGGAAGATCGAATGTATCATCATCGTCTTTGGCGATGCCAAGCTGTAAGTTGGAATACCTGAAAAGCTCGGTGGTGTAATTGCCGAAATCGATCACTGCATTGAGCCCTGCGTGTACAAAGGGTATATGAAATCCTTCGAGATAGTTTTCGCAATACAATGCCCAGTGCGATTGAACGATGTAATCTTTGGAGAGTTCGGGTTTGAGTACAAAATCATCGATGGGCAACCACCCCACCCGATCGATCATATCCTGCAGGTAAGGGGCAGGATCGGAATTCCGTTGCAGGGATGCAAACAGCAGCGGCCCCCATTTGAATACCGGCAATTGCGTGAGGTTGTCGCTTTCTGCCGGAAAGTCTTTCACTTCTTTGAACTCCGGCATCGACTTGAATTTGCCGTCGAGATGAAATAACCTTCCGTGATAGCGGCAGCGCAGCTGAGCTGCTTTGCAGGCTTCGTGCACCACGATGGTACCGCGATGCGTACACACATTGCTCAAACAATGCAGGGCACCATTATTGCTTCTTGTGAGCAGCAGCGGTTCGTTGAAATAACCATCCAGATAAGTGAAAGGATAACAGCTGCCTGCCTCCGGCACCTGTTGTTGGTCGCCAATGAACTGAAAGGAAGGGGCAAATATTTTCTCCTTTGCCAGCTGGTACATTGCAGTATCTGTGTAGAAGTCTGTGTGCAGGGTCTTCGCTACGGAGATATCCGGATCAACATAAAATCGTTGCATATGGGGAGGTTATACTGAAATTTACTATCTTAATCTGATAAAATCCCAGGCTTTGAAACATCTTTTTTTACTCCTCGCCTGCTGCTGCACGCTTGCTGCATCGGCCCAGAAATCAGTGAAACTCTTTAATGGCAAAGACCTCAGTGGGTGGACTATCCACGGAACCGAGAAATGGTACGTAGATAATGGTGAACTGGTCTGCGAAAGCGGCCCGGACAAACAGTATGGTTATTTGTCTACCACCAG
The DNA here is from genome assembly GCF_012927185.1 of Pseudoflavitalea sp. G-6-1-2. Taxonomy (GTDB): domain Bacteria; phylum Bacteroidota; class Bacteroidia; order Chitinophagales; family Chitinophagaceae; genus Pseudobacter. Next base: position 973,860 of record NZ_JABBGB010000003.1, on the reverse strand, counting down.
TGCTTATAAGAATTTTGAGTTTTCCTGCCAGTTCAAACAGGAGGCTAATGGCAACAGCGGTGTATTCTTCCGATCATCGATCGAAGGCGTTAAGATCAGCGGATGGCAGGTAGAAGTGGCTCCGCTCAACAATCATACGGGCGGCATCTATGAGTCGTACGGACGTGGCTGGCTGATACAGCCTGCCAAAGAAAAAGAAGCTTACCTGCAGCAGGGAGAATGGAATACGCTGAAAATAATCGCAAAAGGCAGTAAAGTTACCACCTGGCTGAACGGGCATGAAATGGTTACCATCGATGATGAAAAGATCGGTGCAGCCAATGGTTTCATTGCATTGCAGATCCACGATGGTGGTGGTATCAAAGTGAGATGGAAAGATCTGAAGCTGAAAAAACTGAAAGATTGATTACTGCATAATATCAACAAAAGGTCAGCCGGCAAGCTGGCCTTTTTGTTTGAATATCATCTATCTAACATCGATGAATAGGTGCAATTCACTTTCTTAAGGAACCAGTTCGTTGAACTTCTTCCCCAACTTGATGAAATCCGCCGGGGACTTCATTTTCAGGTCCTGATCCTGCATAAATTTCAGCAGCGCTTCGCGCTGTGCAGGGAATAGCGCTGCCAGTTGTTCGCGTTCATCTTTGGGCAGATGGATCATTTTACCATCGTGCAGCAGAAAGAAATGTTCTTCATCTTCAAAGAACTTGCGGGTGCTCGATGGCAGCAATCCTTTTTCTTCCACGATGGATTTGGTGAGAATATGCAGTACCGGAGATTTTGCGGTCAGCAGAATATGGTAGAAGGTCTCTTCGTTCCAGTTTTCTACACTGGGGTATCCTTTGCGGAATACCATCGAGTCTGCATTCTTTCCTTCTTTGGTGTTGAGTACAAAAGATGTTATGCTGGCCGTTTGCGGAGCAAATGATTGTCCTTTGAATTCGAGCATCAGGTAATTGCGGCAGCAGTCGAACCGAAGTTTGAACTGATTCACCACTCTTCCGTTTTTATAATACACGGTACCGCTGAGCCAGTCTTTGAAAAGATAGGGAGATCCGGCAACGCCGTCGTATTCGTCACTCGATTTAGGTGTGCTTGTCTGAGCAGAGGCGGCTGAAGCCAACAGCAGCAGGCACCATAGAAAATTTTTCATAGCAGGGTTTCTTAGTAAGTCAAAAGTTACAATTTCTTTATGGAAACCAAAAGCATTGGGGGCAGTACTGTAGTCAACTGTCTATAAAAAACAGAAACGCCCCGTACAATGCCCGGAGCGCTTCTTATTTCGGATTAAGCGAGCGTTATTTTACTTTGAAGACACCGGTGATGAGGTGTTTGCTTCCTTTGGGAGTGGTGAACTCGTAGGTGCAAACCATTTTAGTGGCCGTAACCTCTTTTACAATCAGGGTTTGCGGCTTCTCGGTATCGTAGTGATGGATGGTAAGCTGTTTGGTAGCGGCATTGTATTTCCAGGTGCCGGACTCCATTGTGGTTTCATCTTCTTCATCGCACTTTACTTTGCCCTGGTGTTTCATCACTTTGCCACCGGATTTGTACATCTCTGCATCATCTAATTCGCAGTCTTCGAGCATGGCGCGGATATCCTTATCGGGTTTGCCATCGCCGCTTACATCGATCGCAGGAACGATGGAGCCGGATTCGAGCACCCAGAATTTTTCGGTGAATGGTGCGCTTTGTTCAGTTGCCGAAGGGATGGCAAATGCAGTGATGGCAATGGTTGCTGCCACTGCCGATACGGTCAATAATTGGTTGAATGGTTTCATGGTCCAATATTAGAGAAAACCACTGGCCGGCTGAAACCTGTGTCTGACGTATTCAGACGAACTGCATAATCAGGCGGCTGAACTGCAGCGAAACAATTCCCTACTACTGCTTTAGTTTGTACACGCCTGTAATCATCACTTTCTGCCCCTGTGGTGAAGTGAACTCAAACGTACCCACCAGTTTGGTAGCAGTGAGTTCTTTGATACTTATTACGATTGGCTGAGGCACTTCGTTTTGTTTGATGGTGAGCTGTTTGGTGGCGGAGTTGTAGGTCCAGCTGCCATCTTCATACTCTGCATCTTCTCCTTCAACACATTTTTGTTTGCCCAGGTTCTTCACGAATTTGCCATTGCTTCTGAACATTTCGGTATCGTCTTTCTCACAATCTTCCAAAAAGTTGCGGAGATCGGAATCTGGTTTGCCGTCGGCATTGAGATCGGTGGCAGGTACAATGCTGCCCGATTCCATGAGCCAGTATTTATCTGCGAAAGACGGAGTCTGCTCCTGTTTGGCGGGCAGAGCAAATGCCGTGATGGCGAGGGCGGCTGCCAGGGCAGCGGCGGGTAAGATAGTGTTTAATGGTTTCATAGGTCAATATTATCGAAAAATGGGATGGGTGCCAATGGCAGTAAGGTTAATTATGACGAAAGGACGCCGATAAATGCAAAAACAAAGGGCGACCCATTGGGCCGCCCTTCTTTATACTAAGTTGGACCAGATTAATAATCCATGCCGCCCATGCCAGGAGCAGGGTGAGCGTGTGCTTCTTCTTTCTTAGGTTTGTCGGCGATAACACACTCGGTAGTGAGTACCATACCGGCAATAGAAGCTGCATTCTCGAGAGCGATGCGGGTAACTTTAGTAGGATCGATTACACCAGCTTTGAAGAGATTTTCATACACTTCAGTGCGGGCATTGAAACCGAAATCTTTAGCACCTTCTTTCACTTTCTGAACCACGATACTTCCTTCGATACCGCTGTTGGCAACGATCTGACGGATTGGTTCTTCCAGTGCGCGTTTAACGATTGCGATACCAGTGGTTTCGTCTTCGTTTGCACCTTTCGCTTTTTCCAGAGATTCGATAGCGCGGATATAAGCTACACCACCACCAGGTACGATACCTTCTTCAACCGCAGCGCGTGTTGCATGAAGAGCGTCGTCTACGCGGTCTTTCTTCTCTTTCATTTCTACTTCGGTAGCAGCACCTACGTAGAGAACTGCCACACCACCGCTCAGTTTAGCGAGGCGCTCCTGCAGTTTTTCTTTATCGTAATCGGAAGTTGTTGCTTCGATCTGTGCTTTGATCTGGTTAACGCGGGCATTGATATCATCTTTCTTGCCTTTGCCACCAACGATAACAGTGTTGTCTTTGTCGATAGTGATGCTGGCGCATGTTCCGAGGTAGCTCAGGTCTGCGTTTTCCAGTTTGTATCCTTGCTCTTCGGAGATAACGATACCTTTTGTGAGGATCGCGATATCCTGAAGCATTTCCTTACGACGGTCGCCGAAGCCAGGAGCCTTAACAGCAGCTACTTTCAGTGTTCCGCGCAGTTTGTTCACTACGAGTGTAGCGAGTGCTTCGCCTTCGAGGTCTTCTGCGATGATCACGAGAGGACGGCCGCTTTGTGCAACTTTCTCGAGGATGTGCAGAATATCTTTCATAGCGCTGATCTTTTTGTCGTAGATCAGGATGTATGGAGTCTGGAGTTCAGCTTCCATTTTCTCGCTGTTGGTAACGAAGTATGGAGAGATGTATCCACGGTCGAATTGCATACCTTCTACTACGTCTACGGTAGTTTCGGTGTTCTTGGCTTCTTCAACAGTGATAACGCCTTCTTTACCTACTTTGCCGAACGCTTCAGCAATCAGTTTGCCGATAGTGTCGTCGTTGTTGGCAGAGATAGAAGCTACCTGCTGAATTTTTTTGCTGTCGGTACCAACAGTCTGCGTTTGAGCGCGGAGGTTGTCGATTACTTTGGCAACAGCTTTGTCGATACCACGTTTCAGGTCCATTGGATTGGCGCCTGCAGCTACGTTTCTCAGACCTTCGCCGATGATAGCCTGTGCCAGAACGGTTGCAGTGGTAGTACCGTCACCTGCAATATCTGCAGTTTTAGAAGCTACTTCTTTCACCATTTGAGCACCCATATTTTCGATGGGATCTTCCAGTTCGATTTCTTTGGCAACACTCACACCGTCTTTAGTTACGGCAGGTGCACCGAATTTTTTCTCGATAACCACATTGCGGCCTTTAGGGCCCAGTGTTACTTTCACTGCATTGGCGAGGGTATCAACCCCTTTCTTCATTTTATTACGTGCTTCGATGTCGAAGAACAGTTGCTTAGCCATATACTGGTAATTTGTAATTTTTAAAATTGGTGGGAACTAAACGGATACACTTAGACAATTGCTAAGATGTCGCTTTCTCTCATGATGAGGAGATCTTCACCTTCGATCTGGATCTCAGTACCGGCATATTTGCCATACAGTACAGTGTCTCCAACTTTAACGGTAACGGGCTCATCTTTTTTGCCGGGGCCGGCAGCTACGATGGTTCCGCGCTGGGGTTTCTCTTTGGCAGTATCAGGAATGATGATACCTCCAGCAGTCTTTTCTTCCGCTTTAGCAGGTTTCACAATTACCCTGTCGTGCAGTGGGGTAACATTTAACTTCTTAGCCATGTTGTATCAGTTTTTATGATTTTGTTTAATGATCTGACCGGCATATGGGATGCCCTGCCGGTCGGAGGCTGCCAAAGGTACACGAATTCCGTACCAATCGGTTAACGGCCTCCGGTTAAAGCCATTTTTTCCGGATTCGGAGGCCAGCCTGCCAGAAACTCCACAATAACACCCTGTATCTCCTTAATATCCAATGCCAAATTTTCAGCCAATGCGGCAATCCCGCTCCCATTCAAATTTTGGGGGCTACCTTTAAATGAGTTAGCTTTGCCCGCTCTAAAATAAGTTCTTAGAAAATGATCAGCAGAAGAAATATTCGTGTGAAAGTAATGCAGACCTTGTATGCTGTGGAAAGCCAGTTTACAGAATCAGGTGAAGACAAAAGACCATCAACAGCAGAACAGGTTAAGTTATTGCAGAAACAGTTTGATCAGAGCCAGCAACTGTTTGTATTCATGGTTCATTTTCTCACAGAAGTAGCCCGCTATGCAGAAACAGATGCGCGCAACCGGGCAGCCAAACACCTTCCTTCGGCAGAAGACCTCAATGTAAATATCAAGCTTGCAGGAAATGAACTCCTCTGGAAGATCCTCGGATCTCCATCATGGGAGCAGGCAAAGAAAGAGGCAAAACCCTATTCCATCACCGACCAGGACCTGGTAAAGAAAGTATACATCGAGCTGACAGAAAAGCCGGAGTATAAAGAATACATTGCTGTTCAGGGAAGGGATAAGAAGCAGGAGAAAGACATCATCGAATTCATCTTCACTCAACTGATGCTCAGCAGCGAAAGGTTCGACAGTTATGTTGAAGAGCATTTCAACAACTGGGACGATGATGGAGATATGCTCAGTCAATTGCTGATGACCCTCCTCGCCAAACCCGTTGGCTTCAACTTTCAGGAACTGCTGGGAAGAGAAAAATGGTATTTCGCCAAAACCCTGCTGGAGACTGTGGTTGATAAGAAAGAAATGACCATGGAACTCATCCGCCCCAAGCTCAAGAACTGGGACGCAGAGAGGATTGCCGTGCTGGATATGATGCTGATGCGCATGGGCATTGCAGAATTCCTGTTCTTCGAAACCATTCCGCCGAAGGTGACCATCAACGAGTACATCGATCTGGCAAAAGAATACAGCACGCCGCAAAGCGGACAGTTTGTGAACGGCATTCTCGACAACATCCATAAAGATCTTGTAAGTGAAAACAAAATGCGAAAAGTGGCATTTTCACCGAATCCTAATAACAAACAAAGCTGATCAAACACTTCATTCACTAGATTTGCAAAAACCTTCAACCAATGAAACTCCTGTCCATAGCAGTTCTCGCGGTTCTTCTGGCAACAGCCTGCAATAACAGCGATCAGACTTACAAACAACCTGAACTGAATACCAGTGCAGAGCTGACGGATATTCAGTGGATCGATTCCACCAAAAATCTGGGTAAGATCACCGAAGGACAAATGGTAGAAGTGGTATTCAGGTTCAAGAATACAGGCAAGAAGCCTTTGGTGATCAGAGGCGTTCATCCCGGCTGCGGATGTACAGTGGCCAACCCTCCTGCCGAGCCGATCGCTCCGGGTGCAGAAGGCGAGATCAAAGCTACTTTCAACAGCAAGGGCAGAGAAGGCAGCAACCACAAGGAGATAGATGTGGAAGCCAATACCAACGGAACACAATCACATAAAGTATCTTTCGATGTGGAAGTAGTACCGCAAGCGAAACAATAAACATACTATTCAAACACAAATTCTCAAATTCAATACAATGACACAGTTAGCGATTTTTTTACAGGCACCATCAGGAGGATCAGCTTCCATGATGAACTTCGTGCTGTTGGGCGGTATGATCCTGGTTTTCTATTTCTTCATGATCCGTCCACAAGCCAAGAAAGCCAAGCTTGCCAAACAATTCCAGGAGAACATGCAGAAAGGTGACAAGATTGTTACCATCGCAGGTATCCACGGAACTGTATACAAAATGAACGAAGATGGCACCATTCAGCTGGAAACCAGCCCTGGCAGCTACATCAAAATCGAAAAGAGCGCCATCTCCATGGAGTGGACCAACAATATCAACAAAGCAGCAGCTGCAACGCCTGCCAAGTAATTCATCACAGTTATAAAGTTTCTGGTCCCGACTGAAATTCAGTCGGGATTTTTTTTCATATTGCATCTTCAATTACTCCCTGATTATGAAAAGATCATTACCCCTTATTCCTTTGCTATTGCTTTTAATGAATATTCAGTTATTGGCACAGGAATACATTCCCTACAAAAGTTATCTCACCTCAAACGGCGTTTGGGGACAACCAACCGTGCGTTATCAGTTGGTAGACAATTACCTCTTCTCAGGTACAAGCCGCTTTACTGTTACCTCCGAAACAAGCAGCACTACCAATTCGCCAGCCCTGCTGTTCGACGGATCTTACGAAAGCCTCGCTGTAACAGTGCCGGCAGGCGAAACAGGCAAAATCACCGTTGATTTTACCGGCAGAGGTTTGGGAAGTATCGCCTACCCGGGCGGGAAAGTCTATGTTCATTTTTACTACACTGGCGTTCCTCTTTCAGTAACCGGCCGTGCGCAGAAGAACGACGAAACCTGGTACGACATTACAGACTGGAGCAATATCTCCACTTTTCCAAACTATGCCGTATGGAGAGGAACCACACCCGGTAACTGGAACTACCTGAAAAAACTGGAGTTCACCATTACTGCCAAACCAGGCGCACAGGCCGTTGTTGCTGAAATAGAATATGTACCTGACAGGCCCTCCAACGAGTTTGGAGTACTCACTAAATTTGCTCCCAACTCCTTATACAAAACAATGACCTGGAGAGATACAGCACATGCACTCACAGCACAGATCACAGAAACCGGCAATGGCTATTTCAAAGGCAATGTAGGCATCAACACATGGAACCCTACCACTAACCTTCATGTAACAGGTTCTTCCATCATTACGGGCAATGCAAAACTGGGATCCCTTACGGTGACCGCAGGCGCGGGTGCCGGCAAAGTGCTTACGAGTGATGCAACAGGTAACGCCACCTGGCAAACACCTGCTGCCGGAGGCAGTGGCTGGGGACAAGGCGGTACCACCGTGGGTGCAGTGAAACTCTTAGGAACCATCGATAACTTCGACCTTCCCATCATTACCAATAACGTTGAAAGAATGCGCATATCCAGCAACGGTAATGTAGGTATCGGCATTAACAATATCGGCACGGATTACAAGCTCTATGTATCAGGAAATATCAGAGCAAGAAAAGTGAGAGTCGATCAGCAAAACTGGCCCGATTATGTGTTCAGCCGCAATTATCAGCTGATGCCGCTCAGTGAGCTGGAACAATTCATTGCAAATAATCAGCATCTCCCGGATATGCCTTCGGCAAAAGAAGTAAGCAAGGAAGGGCTCGATGTAGGGTCCAATCAGGCAGCTCTGCTGAAAAAAATTGAAGAGCTCACACTTTATATTATCGAGCAGAATAAGAGAATCGAAGCACTCGAGAAAGCAGCTAAAGCTGGAAAATAACAGCAGATACACAACTGAATACAACAAAAATCCCCGGTCAGATCGACCGGGGATTTTTTATGAATATTACGTTCATCTGAAGTCAGCTATTATTGAGCAACCTGGTACGTAATTTCCAGTTTGGGTCTCTTTTCGGCATAAGGCACGCTGTAGCTGCCTACGAAAATGCGGGAGTTGTAAGTAACCTCATTATCCAGCATCATATGGAAACCGTAGTTGGCATTGCCATTGATCTGGCTCGCTACCATCCCTTTCACGTCCAGATTAAGATCCAGTCTGCTTTCGTTGGTAGTAGGCACAGTAACCTTATTTGCTTCAGTAACCGGAATTGGCGTAGCCCAATTAAAGGCTGACGGGTTCCAGTTGCCATTGATCTGTCTGATGGTAAATGAATTGGATGTACCATAGTTCGGATCAACATGGTTGCCATTCAATGGAGCTACCGGATATGAATACAAAGCCAGCTTTGCACTCTGCACCACTGCATTGGCAGGGATCTGGCTCATATCGAACTTAAGGGCCATTCTGTTATTGAAAGTAGCACCATCCCATGTCCATGCACAAATTACAAATTCAAAATTATCGCCCTGAGCCCACGAGTCTGAACCACGCAGGTTCAACTTATACTCTGCAGTGTTATTTATCGGTTGCAGTGTAAGAGTTTTGGTAACCACATTGGGAACATTCACGAAAACAGAAACCGTATCAACTCCGGTTGCTCCATTGTTGTCTGTTGCCATCAACTGGAATACATATCTACCGTTGGACAGCCCCATCACTTTGGTAGAGGGAGAACCTGCATTCAGGATAGTAGAAGCGCCAGGGCCCGAAACCTGGCTCCATAAATAGGCCACCACATGGCCGTCTGAATCAGAAGCAGAACCAGTTAGCGTTACTTCCGGAATCTTTACGTTTTGCGTTTGACCGGCATCCACTACGGGAACTTTGTTTAAAAGAGTTTCCTTCGTACAGCTGATCATCAAAAGTGGAATGCAGAGGCCAAGGAATATGGCTCTCAAATAGAGTCTTGTGTTGTTCATTGAAAGGGGTTTAAATAAAAAATTGCTATCGCGGCATTACAGAAAAATGAGTTCCATGGGCTGTAGGAAAGCGTCATCTTTCTGAAATAAATATACAGAACAGGTGCGCAAATTACAATTTTTCTCCAATTGTTTTCTTTAATTTATCAGACATCAATACCCGTATTTTTACCCCGAATTTTTACCAGCGCCGCAGTATATCGGCTCCTTTAGCTAACTTAGTCCCATGATCAGCATTGGCATTACCGGCGGCATCGGCTCAGGCAAAAGTACTGTTGCAAAAATCTTCGAAGTACTCGGCATTCCTGTCTACTATGCCGATGATGCTGCAAAGCGGCTGATGAATGAAGATGCTTCACTTCGCGAAGCCATCATTGCAGCCTTCGGCGCTGAAAGTTATGTGGATGGTCAGCTCAACAGAAGTTATCTCTCTTCGGCAGTGTTCAACAACAAAGAAAAACTGGAACAGCTGAATGCACTGGTACATCCTGCCACCATTCTCGATGGCGAGAACTGGATGCTCCGCCAAACTACTCCCTACGCGCTCAAGGAAGCAGCGCTATTCTTCGAAAGCGGTTCCGCATCATCCCTCGATCTGGTGATCGGCGTATACGCTCCCACTGCACTCCGCATTCACCGCGCCATGCAGCGCGACAATATCTCACGCGAAGCAGTAATCGCACGCATGAGCAAACAGATCAACGAAAACATCAAAATGCGCTTATGCGATTTTGTAATCGTGAATGATGAGCAGCATCCCGTACTTCCTCAGGTGCTTGCACTGCATCAGCAACTGCTGAAACTGGCAGCGGCTAAGAACTGATCCACTCCTGCATTACACGCAGATCGCAGCATGCGCACATATGATGTTTTTGCCTCATTCCACTCATCCATTCCTTTTGTTGTTTGTGGTGCAATCTGCTATATTTAGCCACAAATAAACACTGCATGAGAAAAACCCTGACAGCCCTGGCGTTGTGCAGTCTGCCATTTGCATTGGCGGCGCAAAGCCCTGCTGATTACAGCAATCATCAGCAACAGAGCAGGCGGATACAAGCCATTCAGGCTGCTTATCCCGGCCTCGTTCAAGTAAAATCGATCACTAAAACATCCGGCGGAAAAGATATCTGGATGCTCACCATCGGCACATCCCCCGCTTCTGCCAAATCAGCCATCGCAGTTATCGGAGGTGTGGAAGGCCATCACCTGCTGGGATCGGAGCTCGCTCTCGGTTTCGCAGAAAAACTGCTCGCCGGCAGCAAGTCGGATTCCATCAGCCGCCTGCTCAGCAACACTACTTTCTATGTGTTCCCGAATATGAGTCCGGATGCATCCGAGCAATATTTTTCCAAACTCCGTTACGAACGTCAGGGTAATGCCACCATTACCGACGACGACCGCGACGGCAAAAACAATGAGGACGGATTTGATGATCTCGACAATAACGGAAAGATCACGCTCATGCGCGTAGAGAGTCCCATGGGTGAATACAAGACACATCCTGATGATGCGCGTGTGCTCATCAAAGCAGATCTTTCCAAAGGAGAAAAAGGACAATACCTCCTCTACACCGAAGGAACCGACAACGATAAAGACAGCCGCTTCAACGAAGACGGCGAAGGCGGCATCTGGTTCAACCGCAATCTCACGCACAACTATCCCCCCTTCGTTCCCGGCTCAGGAGAGTTTGCCGTTTCCGAATTGGAAACACGTGCATTGCTCGATCAGCTCTATGAACTTTTCAATGTATACGCAGTAGTGAGTTTCGGAACAAACAACAACCTGTCCGTACCATTCACTTACAATGCGGCAGCTGCTTCGCAGAAGCTCACCAATGGTTATCAGGAAGCAGATGCAAAGATCAATGCGAGTGTGTCTGATCTCTACAACAAAACAGTAACGCTGAAAGATGCGCCGAAAACCACGCCTACCGGAGGCGACCTGCTTTCGTGGGCGTACTATCATTATGCGCGATACAGTTTCAGCACACCCGGCTGGGCGGTTCCCAAAGCCAAACCAGACACCGCCAAAAAAGAAAAAGCATTTTCAGTAGAAGATGCCTCTGCCAATTATCTGAGATGGGCGGCACAGCAGGGAATCACCAATACATTCACGGACTGGAAACCCGTATCGCATCCCGATTTCCCTGATCAGAAAGTGGAAGTGGGCGGGCTCGATCCCTATGTGCTGATCAATCCTCCATACAAATTAGTACAGCCTATCGTAGATCAGCATACGAACTTTCTGGTGAAGCTCGCGGGATATCAACCAACTCTCGAACTGCTCAATGTGAAAACAGAAAAACTGGGCAACGGACTTACCCGTGTAACACTCGATCTCACCAACAAAGGGCTGCTGGCCACACATACCAAAATGGGTGAGCGCAATTATTTCACCAAACGCATCACGGTGAAAGTAAATACCAGCGGCAACCAATCGGTCGTAAGCGGAAAAAGCAAACAACTGCTACCAACGCTCGAAGGCAACAGCAGTCAAACGCTCAACTGGCTGATCAAAGGCAGCGGCAAACTGCGCATCGAAGCGGCCTGCCCTACTTCCGGCAATTCCGGAATCGACATCAACCTCTAGTGTTCACGCGTAAAAACTGATCTATGACATTCAGCATACGTTCCATCATCATATCAGCTGCACTGGTAACCGGCATGTCCGTTCAGGCGCAGCAACCCAATCAGGTGTTCAAAGCATCCGGCACACCGGTGAATCCCAAGGTTCCCGTGAGCTGGAACCGGTACAACGATCATGCAGCCATTACAGAGATCGTAAAAAAACTGGCAGCAGCGCATCCCAATCTCTGCAAACTGGAGTCGCTGGGAAAATCGTTCAAAGGGAAAGATCTCTGGTGCCTCACCATCTCCGATCTCAAAAAAGGCGATGCCAACCGCAAGCCTGCGATGTACATCGATGGCAATATCCACTCCAATGAAGTACAGGGCAGCGAGTTCGCGCTCTACACTGCCTGGTACCTGCTGGAATCCTTTGCGGACAATGCTTTCATCAAAGACCTGCTGGCAGATAAAACATTCTACATTGTGCCAACTATCAACCCGGATGCGCGGGATTATTTCTTTCATGAACCCAATACTGCGCACTCACCACGTTCGGGCCTCATCCCTATCGACAACGACCGCGATGGAACCATCGACGAGGATCCTTATGATGATCTCGACAATGATGGCAGCATCACCATGATGCGCCGCAAAAATCCCAATGGCCGCTGGAAACAGGATCCCGTTGATCCACGTAAAATGATAATGGTTGGTCCCGAAGAAAAAGGCGAATACGATATGCTCGGCGCCGAAGGCATCGACAACGATGGCGACGGATTGGTGAACGAAGATGCGCCCACGCATCAGTACGATCCCAACCGCGACTGGGGCTGGAACTGGCAGCCGAATCCCATTCAGGGCGGCGCTTACAAATATCCTTTCTCCATTCCTGAAAACCGCGCTGTGATGGAGTTTGTGATGAAACATCCGAATATCGCAGCAGCACAATCTTACCACAACTCCGGTGGCATGATCCTTCGCGGTCCCGGTGCCATCGAAGACATCGGCACATACAATCAGGCTGATATTTCCATCTATGATTTCCTCGCTAAAAAAGGCGAAAGCCTCATGCCCGGATACCGCTACCTGGTAGTGTATAAAGATATGTATTCGGTGTACGGAGGTGAGCTCGACTGGTTTTACGGAGGCCGTGGCATCTACACTTTCTCCAACGAACTCTGGACGGGCTACCTGATGTTCAACAAGGGCAATGATGAAGAATCAGGCGCGCAGGATCCTTCGTATATGTTCGATCGTTACCTGCTCTTCAAAGATGCATTTGTTGAATGGCATGCCTACGATCATCCGCAATACGGAAAGATCGAGATTGGCGGATTCAAGAAAAACTTCGGCCGCATGCATCCGGGTTTTCTGCTCGAAGCAGATGCACATCGCAATATGAGCTTTAGTGTTTTCCATTGTTATCAGACACCGAAACTGAATATCGACAGCATCATGGAGCGCGATCTCGGAGATGGATTGAAAGAAGTAACAGCCATCATATCCAACGAGCGCGTTATTCCTACGCATGCGAGTCAGGATTTGAAATACAGGATCGAAACACCTGATAAAGTAAGTATCAGCGGAGCCAAAGTGCTGGCCGGAATGGTGGTGGAGAACAGGGATCTGAATATTTCAAAAGAGCAGAAGAACGATCCGGCGAATATCGAGGTATCGAATATCCCCGGCGTGAGTACGGTAACGGTGAGATGGATTGTGCAGGGTGCCGGCAGTTACACCATTACAGTAGACAGTAAGAAAGGTGGATTGGTGAGCAGGAAGAAGTAAGCCTGTCCTATATTAAGTTATTGTTAGGTGCACCAGATTGGTGCACCATTTTTTTGCACCATACAGCAGGCAAAGTAATTTCGTTTCGTAATCATTCCTCCTGCCTACAGCCACTGATCCTTCAGTGCAGGATGCATGTAACGCATCATTCATAATTCCCATCCACAACCTGTTTTATGAAAAGGATTTTATTTTATGTGATTGCTGCAGTGGTGGCAGGCACATCGTGCAGTAAGAAAAACGATCATTCAACAAACCCCAACCTGCTCACCGGCATTCAGTACAATCACCAATTGGTTGAGATCGAATACGACAAAAACGACAGACCAGTAAAGTGCCATTTTCGCAGGAGGGAATTGAATGTATTGGAGCCTGCGCATTCAACAGCAGTATTGATCTGGGATAAAGATAAACTGGCTCGTGTTGAATATCTCGGCAGGCAACCAGGCACCAGCAATTTCGTGTTGGGAAACACCGCTTATTTTACCTACGATGGCAACGGACGGATCATCGAAAGGAAAATGTCCAATTCCGTTAGCAGTGCTGGGCAAATGGCCTATTTCAAATACAATGAGAAAGGCAGACTGAGCAGAGTGGATGTTACGCTGGGGTCTTACTATGGTTTCAGCATATTCAATTATGATGCACAGGGAAATATCACCAAACTGAATTACTCGGATGGCGCCAGCAGCGGCACATACAATTATGAATATGATACGAAGAAGAATGTGCTGAGCGAAAATAATCTGGGAGAATTGCTGTACAGCATAGAAGTGTTACCCAGCATTATGGGCGAACCGGCGATTTATCTATCGAAGAATAATCCGGTGAAATTTACAGAAGTAACGGTGAACGATAACGTCAGAGTGGAGAGCACTACCGATTTCACCAATCAATTTGAACCGAATGGCAAACTAAGTGCTTATACCATTAACAAAAAGGAAATGCGTTACAGGAATGATATGCTGCAGTATACTGAGGTTGGTTCCGGCGAAGGAAAGTATTTTTTCAACAAGTATCAATAATAAAGGACAATTCTGATAATTTGCAAAGGCTCCGGTAATGTCCGGAGCTTTTTATATGCCAATCGTGAATAAGCAAGTGATAGCAGCTGACAAAGAGTGTCTCCATATTTGGATTTCTGCAAAAAATAATGCAACTTACCTCTAAGGATCCTGCTTCAGCCTATGATCTCTCCAGGCAGGATAAAACGTTCCTTGTTATTCATCCATTCAAATCAAGGTTCAACTACTATGAAAAAGGTTATCCTGCATGCTTTTTTTATACTATTGGCAATTACATCCTGCAGCAAAAAAAATGATAAGAACGGGGTCGAAGAACCAGAAAAGATCCCTCAAATAAGCCGAATTCAGTTCGACAATCAAATCATCGATCTTACTTATGATGAACAAAACCGGCCGACAAAAAGCAATCTCCGCACAGAAAACGACAATGATCCACTTTACTTCAATGAGGTCGCAGTTTTTACTTACAACAATACAACAGCTAATTATCCGGAGAAAATTGAATACTATTTCAAAGACAATCTGAAGGATGAATTGGAACATCTGGAAACCATCTATTTTGAATTCAATTCAAAAGGGAAGCCGATCAAAAAACGAAATACCTATCGGGATATCCCAGTAGAAAGGCATTCAATTTATCAATATGATGAACAGAACAGATTGATCAGATCAGAAACCACTTTTGGACCAGATACCGATATCGAAACCTACAAATACAACAGTAAAGGCAATCTTATCATAGACAACTATAGCAATACAGAGGGAACAGGCAATTTTGAGTTTGAATATGATAACATGAAAAATGTACTTGGAGAAAATGGTCTGGGAGAATTCTTTCTTATCGCTGATGTGCTGCAGCAGGTAAGAATAGACAAAGCATTGCTGTTGTCAAAGAATAACCCTGCGAAGTTTCATAGTATAACTACCACCTTCAACAGAAAAACAGAAAAGCTTACAAACTTCCTAAATGACTATTACCCTGATCACAGACTGAAAATTTTTTCATTCATCACCAAACAAGATGATTACACTAATGATTTGCTGGTAGAAACCCGGCAATATGGAGGAGCCGGCACCTATATTTTTAAGAAGTAAATAAAACAAAAAAGCTCCGGCAATTGCCGGAGCTTTTTTGTTTTATGCAAGAAGTTTCTTACTTCAATTTTGCCAGTGCTTCACTGATTCTCTTCCATCCTTCTTCGATCTTCTGCATGCTGTTCGCAAAAGAGATACGAATACAGGTAGGCTCTCCAAATGCACGGCCGGTTACAGTAGACACGTGTGCATTGTTCAGCAGGTACATGCAAAGATCATCGGCATCTTTGATGGTTTCATTACCATCGCTCTTACCGAAGTAAGCGCTCACGATGGGGAACACATAGAATGCGCCATCGGGCTCTGCCAGCTGGAGGCCGGGAATAGCGGCGATGATATCGAGTACTCTTTTCTTTCTTCTTCCGAATTCCTCCACCATTTCTTCTGTAGGACGAAGACCGGCAGTGAGCGCCACAATCGCAGCACGCTGCGTAATGGAGTTGGTACCGCTGGTGAATTGTCCCTGGAGTTTTTCGCAGGCTTTCACCACATCAGGATGAGCTGCTACATAACCGAGACGGTATCCGGTCATGGCGAAACCTTTGCTGAGACCATTGAGCACAATCACGCGGTCTTTGAGGTCTTCGAACTGAGCGATGCTCTCGTGCTTGCCTACAAAGTTGATGTATTCATAGATCTCGTCGGAGAGGATGAATACTTTCGGATGCTTGCGGAATACTTCTGCCAACCCTTCCAGTTCAGCTTTGCTGTATACAGAGCCGCTTGGATTACAGGGTGAGGAGAAGATGAACAATCTGGTTTTATCGGTGATCGCTGCTTCGAGTTGAGCAGGTGTGATCTTGTATTTGTTTTCTACAGAAGTGGGAACGAGTTTCACAACGCCTTCTCCCAGCTTCACAATTTCGGAGTAAGTTACCCAGTATGGAGTGGGGATCACTACTTCATCGCCCTTGCTCACCGTAGCGAGTACCACGTTGGCGAGGCTTTGCTTGGCGCCTGTAGATACGATGATGTTCTCGGCTTTGTATTCGAGACCATTGTCGCGCTTCAGCTTCAGGCAAACCGCTTCGCGGAGTTCAGGATAACCTGCCACAGGTGTGTAGTGGCTGTAGTTGTCGTCAATTGCTTTCTTAGCAGCTTCCTTGATATGTTCGGGAGTATCGAAATCGGGTTCGCCCAAACTCAGGTCAATTACATCGAAGCCTTTGGCCCGCAGTTCGCGGCCGAGCTTTGCCATTTTCAACGTTTCTGGTTCGTTGAAAAGATCTAAACGGGTTGATAGTTGCATAATGTTTGTCTGTTGCTTGCTTTACGTGAGCCGCAAAAGTACGGAAGAACGCCGAATCGGGTTACCGGATTCTCACTTATCATACAACAATTTGAACTCATTCAAATCAGGCGCTGTTTTTCGGGGTCTTTTTAATTCATATTCATAAATCACGCGTCCGAGCTGCTTCATAAATGGAAACCCGACGGTCTCGTAGTCGTACTGACTGTCGTTGAACACCCCATCTTTATTGCTGAGGATGGTAGCTGAGAGCATGAACTCGATATTTCTGTCGAAGTCTGCGAAGTAGGCCACATCTACCAGAAAGCCGTATGCATCGCCGATCTTGTTGAAGATGCGGAACTGTTTGGGCAGACTCCCCTTCTCCCCTCCATAATAAAGGTATTTGCAGTAAGCATCCTGAAAGCTGGTATCGTAGGGAGGATACACAGATTCCTGCGGGTACTGGCTCATGTATTTCCACACAAAACGATAATCGTCTGCATCTATATCGAAACGCTGCGATTCAGGAATGGACTGTGGAAAGAGGATGGATTTCAGCACGCCCGTAAGGTCTTCGAGACTGATGCGGTTCTTGCGGGAGAAATCAAATGGCTGATGAACGATGGCGCCATCCTTCTCGTACCCAATGCCGAGGGAATCGTGCCGTGGCTGCGGAGCGAGTGTGCTCACCTGCATGGGCTGATGATAAATGGTATCGCCTGCGGCGCCGAGGAAGGTAACCGGATTGGTATGCCTGTTCTCATCGGCATTCATCACCACTTCGAGATGATGGACGATCTCAGCCGAGCTGTATCCTTTCTTCCTCAGCTCATCATTCAGATATTGCTGGCCAAGGAATTCATACAAACGGTTATACGCATCATTATCGCTTGTCATGAATATCTTTCTCAGGTACTGCGCAATATTGGGGCGGCCGTCGGGCGTAGTGGGATCGTTGAACACCGCGGTTTGTTTGCTGTAC
Organism: Pseudoflavitalea sp. G-6-1-2; assembly: GCF_012927185.1. Lineage (GTDB taxonomy): Bacteria > Bacteroidota > Bacteroidia > Chitinophagales > Chitinophagaceae > Pseudobacter. The sequence continues at coordinate 956,133 of NZ_JABBGB010000003.1, read as the reverse complement.
GCACTGTCGGTGATCATGGTGGTGTATTTGTTGAGACCCGGTTTGTTCAGTTCCCTGAGCCGCTGCAATGCCAGCAGAGCAGTGGGCATTTTGACGGTGGAGGCGGGATAGAAGTATTTATTGGGATCCACCTGATAATAATATGGTCTGAATGAAGGCATATTATTGGCCCCCCGATCGATCTGCGTATAGATGATCTGTACCCTGTATTGGTCGGGATTTCGAAGAATGGAATCGAAATACTGCGGGTATTGCGCTAAAACTGCCACGAGCAGAGAATCAGTTTTTCCGGTTGGGATGGCAGCCGGAATTACAGGCGGGGGCTGCGTTGCAGCGGAATCAGCGATTCGTTTTTCGGCGAGCTTTTGTATCTCTTTCTGCTGTTTACATGACAAAAAAAGATAAGAGGATAAGCAAATCAGAGCCAGAACACGTATTTTCATTGCCGTAAAATACAAAATCCACGCAAAGTTTGACAACAGTTGCAGGTCATATTGAAATTGGAGTTGAGGGCCCCGGAATGCCAGTCCGGACGGCCATTGTATCCCCCTTATCCACCCTGATTTTCGTATTTCCGATTCTGCCTGAAAACCCTATCTTTGCCAACTCCTAAAAAAATAAACAACACTGAAATGAGAGCACTGGTTAGCATTTTTACTGCCCTTTTAATAGGCATCTCGCTGTACCAGCTTTCCTTTACCTGGTTCGTGAACAAGCACGAAAAGGCCATGGGTGAGAAAGCATTACAGCAGATTAAAAGAGCCTACCCTACAGCCGCGACGAAGTATCCCGGCGACAAAGAAGCAGGGGCACTTTACCAGGACACATTGGACCAACTGCTGAAAAAACGCAATCAAGAGTTGCTTGACAGTACAGCTGACACCAAGATCACCTGGTGGGGTCAAACCTATCAGAAAGCAAAAGAAAGCGAACTGCGCCTTGGTCTCGACCTTCAGGGTGGTATCAACGTAACGCTGGATATTGCACTCGATGGTCTGATCAAAGGATTGGCCAACAATTCCAAAGATCCCCAGATCATCAAGGCTATTGAAGAAGCTAACCGGTTAAAACTGAACAGCGACCAGAATTATATCACACTTTTCGGAACTGCATTCAAAAAGGTGAACAATGGCGCTGCACTGGCTCCTCATTTTGCTAATGCCAACAATAAGCTCAACACATCTGCGAGCGACAATGCCATTCTCGATTACATCAGCACTCAGGCTAACAACGCCATGGAGCAGACCTTCCAGGTTCTGAGAAAACGTATCGACAAATTCGGTGTTGCCCAACCTACCATCAGCCTCGATGAAACCAAAGGTATCATAACGGTGGAGCTGGCAGGTGCAAGCGATCCTGAGCGTGTAAGAAAATACCTGCAATCAACTGCCAACCTGCAATTCTGGGAAGTATACACTCTCGAAACCATTGCCGGTCCGCTGCAGGCTGCCGACAAAGCCCTCGAAGGCTATCTCTCCGGTGGCAGAAAAGTAGACTCACTCGGTAATGTGGTTATCGACAGCACAGCAACTGCTAAAGTGGATTCATCCAACATGAACCCGCTCTTCCAGAAACTGTTCCCTGCGCAGCCGCAGCCTGATAAAGAAACAGGCCGTGTTTCTTACTACAGCTTTATCGGAACAAGCCGTCTGCAGGATACAGGTATCGTAAACAGCTACCTCAACATCCCTGCAGTTCGCAATAATTTCCCAGGTAACGTTAAATTCCTCTGGGGCAAACAGGAAAGAAATGCCAATGGTACACTCGTTCCTGCCCTTAACCTCTATGCCATCAAAACCGTTCCCGGTAAAGAAGGTGCAGAGCTGGAAGGAAATGCTATCGAAGATGCAAAACAGGAGTTCGACCCTGTTACCAACGAAGTGCTCGTAACCATGAACATGACTCCTGCGGGATCAAGTGCATGGGCGCGCATGACGGAGAAGAACATTCACAAGCCAATCGCTATCGTGCTCGATGATATCGTGTACACTGCACCGAACGTTCAGCAGAAGATCGACGGTGGAAGTTCGCGCATCACCATGGGCAGAGGCAATCAGGATCGTCAGATTCTGATCGAAGAAGCGCAGGACATTGCCAACATCCTCAAATCCGGTAAACTGGATGCACCAGCGAAGATTGTTCAGGAGCAGGTAGTTGGTCCAACGCTCGGACAAGCCGCTGTTAAAGGTGGTATGATGTCTTTCGCACTCTCTTTCATTGTAATCTTCATCCTGATGCTGCTGTATTACAACACTGGTGGATGGGTTGCGAATATCGCCCTTATCCTCAACCTCCTCTTCACTGTAGGTGTGCTGAGTGCAATGGGTGCAACGCTTACAGCGCCTGGTATCGCCGGTCTGGTACTCACTATCGGTATCGCGGTAGACACCAACGTACTGATCTTCGAGCGTATCAAAGAAGAGCTGAGCAAAGGAAAGAGCTACTCACAGGCTGTGGCTGATGGTTACAAGCGTTCAATGGCGCCTGTATTCGATGCCCACATCACAAACCTGTTAACTGCGATCATTCTGTTCTACTTCGGTCTCGGACCAGTACTCGGTTTCGCTACCACTCAGATCATCGGTATCCTGCTGTCGCTTTTCTGCGGTATCCTGGTATCTCGACTGATCAGCGATTTCTGGACAAGAAAAAATCGTCACTTCAACTATTTCACTCCGCTCAGCCAGAAGATATTCAAACATGCCAGCTTCAAGTTCATCGAGCTGAGAAAGAAAACTTATGTGGTTTCTTTCGTGATCCTGGCACTGGGTATCGGCGCGCTGGTGAATGGTTTCAAATATGGTGTTGAATTCTCCGGTGGCCGTAGCTACGTAGTGAAATTCGATCAGCCTGTAGATCTCGAAAAAGTTCGTCTGAACCTCGAGCATACCTTCCAGAAAACACCTGTAGTGAAAACTTATGGTGCAACCAATCAGCTCGACATCACTACTGACTATCTGATCGAAAGATCCGGTACAGCAGGCGACTCCAGCGTACAGAACAAACTGTTTGAAGGTTTGCAGCCATTCCTGAAACCAGGCATTTCACAGGCTGATTTCGCAGCCAAGAATCTGCAGGGCTTCAAGCGTGTAGACGCTACGATCTCCGACGACCTGAAGAAAGGCGCTCAGTGGGCAACTTTCTGGAGCTTGTTCATCATTGCAGCGTATATCCTCCTCCGTTTCCGCGACTGGAGATATTCAGTAGGTACCATCGTAGGACTGTTGCACGATATTCTTGTAACGCTCGCGGTATTCTCGTTCCTGAAGAATGTGATGCCGTTCTCACTGGAGGTAGACCAGCACTTCATTGCGGCGATCCTTACGGTGATCGGTTTCTCGATGAACGATAAGGTAATCGTATTCGACCGTATCCGTGAGTACAGCAGAGAGATGGTTGGTGCCGATAAGACCACTATCATCAACAAGGCGATCAACGATACACTGAGCCGTACCATCATGACATCATTCACGGTGTTCCTGACCATTCTGATCCTGTTCCTGGTAGGTGGTGAGGTAACTAAAGGCTTTGCATTCGCGATGCTGATTGGTGTAATTACCGGTACTTACTCTTCTATGTTCGTATCAGCTCCGATCCTTGTTGATTTTGCAAAAGACAAGCCACTCGGTGAAGCTCCTAAGAAAGCTGCTGCTGCAACTGCTGCAAAAGGCAGTGCTCCTGTAGCTAAGAAAGCGTAACGAGTATTGATTTAATATATTTAAGCCCCGGTTTTTGCCGGGGCTTTTTTTGTCTGATATCGTTTGGGTTTTATAGGGCTTATGAGGCCATCTCCGGGCCTTCGTCGGGGTATAAAGCACGGCGGAAAAACAGGCCAGGGAGGGGTTAACTCCGATGAAGCATATAAAAAGGAGGATTGAGCGATAGAATATATCCGGGGGCACTCACGCAACCCGTTTTAAGGCTGTGATTTATACCCCGACGAAGGCCCTTGCGCACAGAATATTACATGCAGATAATGCAAGATTGAAAAGCCCATCATGCGCAATCATATTCATCGGATTCATTTCTCAATGAAAAGAAATCCCGTACTCACTGAAGCATGCGCATGCTCACAAATATTGGCGGAATAACGCGAAAGCAAAACACAAGGCAAACAATCTATCACGGAAACAAAGACTGCAATTATTTAGAGCGTTGCACAGAAACCCCTCCTCCTCCCCCACATATATTGTCTGAGTTGCACTATCAGCGATTCAACAAAGCCTCACCTCCAGCGATGCTGCCGGTCACGGGATATGTTACCTGAGGCCTTGAAATTAGTTGCGTGGCCGTCCATAAGAATTACCACAGTTCAATCCTACCTACATCAGCTGAAACATAGATCCCTGCCTGGCTAATTTCTCGACTCGGTTACATATTCCTGCCGGCAGCCGGGAAAGAAGCACAGGAAAAATCACACAAACAAATCGCTCCACCGCATTATCAAACACTCATCTTACATTCAAAAACCCGCCCCGGCAGCCACCTACGAAGACAATAAAAAAACGCCGTACTTATCCCGGTACGACGTTTTATAAAAAACCCCTAATACAAACCTTCTTTAAGAAGCTGTTACACTTCTAATTCATTTTTTTTGCGGGTGCAGGCTTTGCTGCATGTTGTTTATGGTGATGATGTTTTTTGCCATGTTTTTGTCCTTTTGCCATGGCTGTTTTTTCTGTTTTTGTGGTGGCAGCTGTAGGCTCTGTCTGAGCGGCTGCGGCCAATCCTGTCATCGCTAATACAAATCCTGCAACGATCAATAACTTTTTCATCTTACTAGATTTTATGTATGAGAGAATTGATTACGTCGTAAAGCTATTCAATAAATGTAGCCGATTAATAATTTGGCGGCTGCTTAACCGGGGCTTAACAACCGTTAACCATTGGCTAAAAGGCCCATCAGACGGGCCTGTTCAGGTATGCTGCCGAATCTGTAACTTCAGTACAAATTATTGCAGTATGAATCCACAAAAAGGCAGGTATATACATGATCTGATGAATACGGAGAATGATCATCTGAAAAAATTGCATGAGATAGTATGCCAGGCTGTGGAACAGGAAAAGTTGATACTGCAGAATATCGAAAAACCTTCGTCCGAAAAATTGACGACGGGCCAACGCATCGCCGATCAGGTGGCGAGGTTCGGAGGCAGCTGGAAATTCATCATTTCATTTGCGGTGATACTGATCGGATGGATCATCATCAATATGCAATTGCCGGAAGGAAAAAGATTCGATCCCTTTCCCTTTATTTTGCTGAACCTGGTATTATCTTGTCTGGCTGCAATACAGGCGCCGGTGATTATGATGAGTCAGAACCGGCAGGAAGAAAAAGACCGTAAGCGGAATGAGAACGATTATATCGTGAATCTGAAGGCAGAGATCGAAATCAGAACATTGCATCAGAAAATGGATCTGCTGCTCGAAGAGCAATTCAAAAAACTGATGGAGGCGCAGGCAGATCAGATTAGGTTATTGCAGTCGCTGATCAGAGACGAAGCGAAGCTGAAAGAAGCGAATAAGAAAACTGCGGAAGAGGGGTCAAAAAAAATGCCGCCTGATGCAGGCGGCACAGCATAGACGCTAATTAAAACCAACCTTAGCTCTTTTTCTTATTTTCTTTGTAACGTTTATCGGGAGTACCGTCTTTTTTTACGTGAACTGTTGGAGCTCCTTTGTTCTCTTTGTAGCGTTTATCGGGAGTGCCATCTTTTTTCACATGGGTTCCGGCAGGTGCTGTTGCTTCCTTTGCAGGAGCTGCTTTTGCCGGTGCTGCTGCAGCGGCGTCCTTCGCTGATTTTTCAGCTTTTTCTGCTTTCTTTTTCTGCTCTTTCTGCTGAGGCTTTGCAGGTGCAGCTGTCTGAGCATAACTCATAACAGACAGAGAAAGCAGCAATGCGAGGGCTAACATGATCTTTTTCATACCTTAATTTTTAAGAGAGTTGGGAGAAATATGATAGAGTAAACTTAATTCTTAAAAAGCCGCTCCGCAAGGGAGCGGCGCAAAAAAAACCAAAACATACCGATACTCAAACGTTTAAAACATCTCAGAGATTACGCCCCTTTTTTGGCGTGTGGTTTCTTTGCTGGCTTGGTGGTAGAATCCTTTGCAGGAGTTTCCTTTGCCGGAGCTTTAGCTTCTTTTTTCGCAGGCTTCTTCTGATCAGCTGCAGGCTTGGTTTGTGCAGTAGCAAAACCTGCCAGAGCAATCACCAGGGTAGCAGCCATTAATACCTTTTTCATGATAGTGGTGTTTGATTTCAAAAAAACATTTACATCCTAAATCTATTCAATAAACCTGCCCTATTGCTATTTGAAGCCACCCTTAACCGGCGGTTAACAGCTGTTAAGGATATGTTGTTTGAGCAGTAAAAAAATGTATTATCCATAATGCGCAGCAAATTTGTCATAGTCGATTATATAGATGGTATGCGTTCTAAAACCCTGAAATGGATTGTGCTTACAGCTACCCTGCTCATCATTGTGATAGTGGGGGTTCAGCTTTACTGGCTCAATATGATCTATTCACTTGAGCAGAAAACCTTCAACATCAATGTGGTGAAGAGCATCAGAGGATTGTACGAAGATGTGAACATCATGGACTCTCCGGTGAATCACCTCCAGGATATTATCGAGCACCCTTCGCCTGACTACTTTCTCTTCCGCACCAGTGGCGTATATGAGAAAGATTCACTCGTTTGGTATCTCAAAGATGAACTGAACGATTTTGATGTGCTCACCGATGCTCATGTAGGTTTTTACAGTTCCAGGGAAAAGAAATATACATCGCGGGAATATGTTGCTGCTGCCGCTGCACGATATGATCCCGTGGTATCGCCATTCCCCGTATTCGAACGCCAGTACGATTATGTATTGCTGTACTTTCCGCACAGAAACAGGTATGTGCTGCAACAGATGAATTTCTGGTTTATCAGTAGTGTGGTATTGTTTGTAGTGTTGATCGGACTGGCGGTAAGTCTTTTCTATTTCTATCGACAGAAATTTCTGGCCGAAGTGCAGAAAGATTTCGTGAACAACTTCACGCACGAATTCAAAACACCGCTGGCGGTGATGAAGATATCGTCGGATGTATTGTTGCAGGAGAAGATCATAAAACAACCAGACCGGCTGCATCAGTATGCTACCATTATTCAGAACCAAACGATGCACCTGCAGAAGCAGGTAGAACGTTTATTGCAGGTAGCCACTTCCGAAAGAAAGGAATTACCGATTCAGCGTACCCCGGTTACCGTTAACGGCATTATCGAAGAGGCCGTTACCAAAATTCAACCGCTGGCACAGGAGAAGAAAGCCGTGCTGGAACTGCAATTGCCCGAAGACAACAACTATGAGCTGCTGGCCGACAGGGCCCACCTGGAGCTGGCCATTGTGAACCTGCTGGAGAACGCCCTTAAATACTCGCCCAATCCCCGCATAATTGTGAGTGCCGGTAAAGAAAATGATCATATATTTATTTCAGTAAAAGACAACGGGATAGGTATCGATAAGAAATACCATAAGAAACTGTTCGAGAAATTCTATCGCGTACCTACCGGCGATGTGCATAATGTAAAAGGCTTCGGATTGGGGCTGAGCTTTGTTAAACGAATCATCGATGCCCATCATGGCAGCATCGACATCAACAGCATTCCGGGTATCGGAACCGAATTCAGACTGCTGTTGCCAGGAAACTAAACAACGGACCTATGGCACCCAAAAAGATCAAAGTACTGTTGGCCGAAGATGATCTCTCACTCGGCTATGTAATAAAAGACAACCTCACAGAAGCAGGATATGATGTGCATCTTTTTGCAGATGGACAAACAGCCCTCGACAATTTCGATAAAACACAGGTGGATATCTGTCTGCTCGATGTGATGATGCCCTTCAAAGACGGGTTCACTGTTGCAAAGAAAATCAGACAACAAAGCGATGTAGTACCCATTCTCTTTATCACGGCGCGTTCCATGGAAGAGGACAAGATCAAAGGGTTTCTCACAGGCGCAGACGACTACATTGTAAAACCCTTCAGCATGCAGGAGCTGCTGCTGCGCATGGAAGTATTCATCCGCCGCACACGCAAGCTGCAGGCCGATCAGGTGCAGGAATACGGCATCGGCAATATGCGTTTCTCCTATACCGATCTCAAACTCTATGCGTCCGGCGACATTCACACCCTCACCCAGAAAGAAGCCGACCTCCTGAAGTTCCTCTGCGAACACGCCAACCGCATTCTCAGGCGCGAAGAAGTGCTGCTGAACGTTTGGGGAAAAGACGATTATTTCCTCGGCAGAAGCATGGACGTATTCATGACCAAACTCCGCAAGTATTTTAAATCAGACCCTTCCGTAATTCTCGAAACCATTCATGGCGTTGGATTTCGCTTCAACGCAAATGTTAGTTAACGGTGCATTAACCGAGGTTAATGACGGCTTAACCAAATAAGCTGCCAGCTTTGCAGTAGCAATCACTTCTAAATTCTTAACTAAGATGCAGTTCACATTAAGGTGGCTTGCATTGCTGTTGGTTTTTATGGGTTACAGCAAGCTGCAGGCGCAAACCGATACACTGAAACTCAATCTGCCGGAAGCTGAGAAAATCTTCCTTCAGAAAAATCTTGTCCTCCTTGCGCAACAATACAATATCTCCATCAGCAAAGCGCTGGAACAACAAGCCAGATACTGGGACAACCCCACCCTCAACACAGATCAGACACTCTACGACGGAAAATTTTTTCGCCACAGCAAAGAGAACGCCAACGGACAAACCTACGGAGAGATCTACCTCCAGCTTCAACAGGTGATCCGCACCGCCGGCAAAAGAAACAAACTCATCAAACTCAGTGAAGACGCTACCCTCAGCGCCAGTCAGCAGTTCAGCGATCTGCTCCGCAATCTGAAATTCACTCTTGCCACACAGTTCAGTACCCTTGGGCAACTTACTGCAGTAGATCAGCTTTATGCCCGCGAGCTGGAATCCATGCAAAAACTGGTACAGGGGATGGATGCCGAATTCAAGGCAGGAAATATTTCGCAGAAAGAGAACCTCCGCATCAAAGCGCTTCTCTTCTCTTTGCAGAACGATCGGGCTGCATTGCAGCAACAGATCGCCGATATTCAGAAAGACCTTCATGTACTGTTGCAGATGAACGATCAGACCATCATCATACCTGCTGAAATCAAAGTTACTATCCCGCCTTTACCGCCTCTCGCAGATCTGATTGATACTGCGATGAACAATCGCCCCGATCTGCAGCTGGCCAATACCAGTCTGTTGCAGCAGCAGCACAATCTTGCCTATCAGAAATCGCTGGTGGCCCCCGATGTTACAGCCGGCGTAGCATATGACCGCCTCAACAGTTATGTGCCGCATTATTGGGGCATTCAGCTGAGTGTGCCATTACCCATTCTCAATCAGAACAAGGGAAATATCAACGCAGCAAAGGAATCCATCAAACAGGCAGACCTAAATATCAGACAGGCACAAACCCAGATCAGTCAGGATGTAACAGCTTCCTACAGAAAATTCCTGCTTGCCGCCAATCTTTTGCAGCAAACCGATCCCGCCCTCAATGAACCCTTCGACAAATTGTTGCAGAACATGATCAGCAGCTACCGGCAGCGACAGGTAAGCCTCGTAGAATTCATCGACTTCTTCGACTCGTACAAAGAGGTGCTTATCAGAAAGCAACAGCAAATCGCTGCTTTCAGAAATGCAGCAGCAGAGTTGAATTTCAGTACCGGCGCCAATGTGGTGGCTCTGCCATAGACCATCATTTTTTTGTTACCAGAAATCAGGTCAATTATGAAAATCTTTATACAACTGCTTTTGATCTCTGCCGTGATCTCCTTTGCAAGCTGCAAAGAGAATGCTCCCAAAGACGGCGATCCCAAAGATGTTTGCATCAGCGATTCACTGGCAAAAATGATCAGTATCGATACGGTGATAACCAGCCGTATCGACGACCAGCTGAAGCTTTCAGGTGAGATCAGTTTCGACGACAATAAAGTAGTGAAAGTATTTCCTTTCAGCAGCGGACAGGTATTGCAGGTGAATGTTTCGCTCGGAGATAAAGTGGCGAAGGGGCAAACACTCGCCATCATCAAGTCCGCCGATGTTGCAGGCAATTACGCAGACATGGCAACGGCAGGCAATGATATCGCCATCGCAAAAAAGCAACTCGACAATGCGGAATCTCTCTACAAAAATGGCATCGCCAGTGAAAGAGAATATGTAGAAGCAAAGGAAAACTACAACAAGTCGCTGGCTGCTTCGAGAAAAATACAGGAGCAGATTGCGATCAATGGAGGCGGACAAACCAGTCCCAACGGAACATACGTGGTGAAGGCTCCCATGAGCGGATACGTAGTGGAGAAGAAGATCGGACAGGGATCATTCATCAGAAGCGATTTCAACGACAACCTCTTCACCGTAGGCGATATCAGTGATGTATGGGTTTGGGCCAATGTATACGAAAGCGATATAGCAAAAGTGAAAGAAGGATATACAGCTAAAGTAACCACACTCGCCTACCCCGACTCCACCTTCAACGGCGTAGTGGACAAGATCAGCCAGCAACTCGATCCCGAAACAAAAGTGATGAAGATAAGAGTGCGGCTCCCCAACAGCGGACTATTGCTCAAACCTGAGATGTTCGCGAACATCCTCATCGAAAACAAACAGGGAGCGCAGGCCATCACCATTCCACGCACAGCTGTGATCAGCGATAACGGAAAAAACTACGTGATCGTCTATCACGGCAAATGCGATCTCGCCATACGCGAAGTGCAGGTGCTGCGCACAGTAGGCAACAGCACCTATCTCAGTGGTGGCGCGGTCCCCGGAGAACTGATCATTTCCAGAAACCAGGTACTTCTTTTCAATGCATTGAGAGAAAACTAATCCCGCGGCCATGAACAAGTTTATCAAACGAATCATATACTTCTCACTCCGCCACCGCTATTTTGTTTTTTTTATGACGGCGGTACTGGTAGCCCTCGGCATCTGGAGCTACAAAGAAACACCCATCGAAACTTTCCCGGATGTTACCAATACACAGATCATCATCATTGCACAATGGCCGGGAAGAAGCGCAGAAGAAGTGGAGAAATTTGTAACCATCCCCATAGAAACGGTACTGAATTCGGTGCAGAAGAAATCGAATCTGCGCACTACTTCCGCATTCGGACTTTGTTACGTACGCATCATATTCGACGATGATGTAGACGATGCATTCGCCCGCCAGCAGGTGCTCAGCCGGCTCGGAGGAGCAGACCTTCCCGATGGCGTAAAGCCCGACGTACAACCACCCTATGGCCCCACCGGCGAGATCTTCCGCTACACACTCAAAAGCAATACACGCAGCATCCGCGATCTCACCACCATTCAGAACTGGGTGCTCGACAGGCAGTTCAAATCCGTTCCCGGCATTGCAGACGTAAACAGTTTCGGAGGTGAAGAAAAGATCTTTGAAGTAAGTGTGAATCCTGAATTGCTGATCAAATACAATCTCACTTCGCTGGATGTATATTCGGCCATTCAGAAAAGCAATATCAATGTAGGCGGAGATGTGATCGAAAGAAACGGCCAATCCTACGTTGTTCGGGGCATTGGTGTGCTGAATGATATTGCGGATATCGAGAACATCATCATCAATAAAGTCAACGGCGTTCCCTTGCTGGTGAAGAATGTGGCTACCGTAGTGGAAGCCGGAAAGCCACGGCTGGGGCAGGTTGCGCGGGATCAGCAGGAAGATGTGATTGAAGGTATCATCGTTATGCGCAAAGGCGAGAACCCCGGCGAAGTGCTGGATCGTGTTCGGGAAAAAGTGAATGAGCTCAACAACTCCATCCTTCCCGATGATGTTAAGATCAGCACTTTCTACGACCGCACCAATCTGATGGATTACGCACAGGAAACCGTGATCCATAATCTCATCGAAGGCATCTTTCTGGTTACGGTGATCGTTTTTCTGTTCATGGCCGACTGGCGCACTACAGTGATCGTAAGCATCATCATTCCACTTTCGCTATTGTTCGCCTTCATATGCATGCGCATAAAAGGCATGAGCGCAAACCTGCTCTCCATGGGCGCTGTAGACTTCGGCATTATCATCGATGGAGCGGTGGTGATGGTGGAAGGGTTATTCGTAGCGCTCGATCACAAAGCCAGAGAAGTAGGCATGGAGAAATTCAATCGCCTCGCCAAACTGGGGCTCTTCAAGAACAAGGGGACTGAAATGGGTAAGGCCATTTTCTTTTCCAAGCTCATTATCATCACTTGTCTCATTCCCATATTCGCATTTCAGAAAGTGGAAGGAAAGATGTTCTCACCTCTGGCTTACACGCTGGGCTTTGCACTGCTGGGCGCATTGATACTTACCCTCACGCTGGTGCCTGCACTCAGCAGCATCTTACTGCGAAAGAATGTGAGAGAGAAACATAATCCTATAGTGCGGTTCTTTGAACGTGGTGTTGGCAGGCTGTTCAACATCGTGTACAGCAATCAGAAAAAAAGTGTGCTTGTGGCATTGCTGATCATGGCACTTACTTTCTTCTCTTCCAGATTCCTCGGAACAGAATTTTTACCCGAACTGAATGAAGGCGCACTCTGGGTGGAAGCAGAATTGCCCATGAGTGTTTCACTTTCAGAAGCCAACAATATCTCCAACAAAATGATCGATATTCTGGCTAAGTTCCCTGAAGTGAAACAAACTTTATCGCAGGTTGGCAGAACCAACGATGGTACCGATCCAAAAGGATTCTTCAACGTGCAGATACAGGTAGATCTGAAACCGAAAAAATACTGGACCAAAGGCCTCAGTGAAGACAAACTGATCGATGCCATGGATCAGCAGCTGCGCAAACTTCCCGGCATCATTTACAACTATTCCCAGCCGATCCGCGACAATGTGGAAGAAGCCGTTGCAGGCGTGAATGCTGCACTTGCAGTAAAGATTTTCGGTTCAGATTTTCAGGTGCTCGACGACAAGGCCGACAGCGTACTGAACATTCTCAAAACAGTTCGTGGCATCGAAGACCTCGGTGTATTGCGCAATCTCGGTCAACCGGAATTCCGCATCGAACTCGATCAGCGCAAGATGGCTTTCTACGGCGTTAACACCGCCGATGCCAATGCAGTGATCGAGATGGCTATCGGAGGTAAAGCCGCAACACAACTCTACGAAGGCGAACGAAAATTCGATGTACGTATTCGCTATCAGAAAGAATACCGGGCCACACAGGAAGCCATCGAAAACCTGATGGTCCCCTCGAACGACGGGGCCAAAGTGCCGCTGAAAGAAATCGCTTCGATACAAACTTTAACCGGACCTGCTTTTATTTTCCGCGACAACAACATGCGGTACATCGCCGTGAAGTTCTCCGTGCGTGAACGCGATCTCGGCAGCACCATCGCAGAAGCACAGCAAAAAGTGAATGCCGGCGTACATCTGGCATCGGGCTACAAAATGACCTGGAACGGAGAATTTGAAAATCAGCAACGCGCCAGCAAAACACTTTCGCATGTGGTACCCATTTGTTTGCTGGCCATCTTTCTCATACTCTTCATCACATTCGGCAATGCGAAAGATGCCGTGCTCACCATTCTCAATGTACCGTTTGCACTGATCGGAGGGATACTCGCTTTGCATATCACCGGTTTCAATTTCAGCATCTCCGCAGGCATCGGATTCATTGCGCTGTTTGGTGTATGTATCCAGAATGGCGTGATACTGATCTCCGTATTCAGAAAAAATCTCGAAGAAGGCTTGCACCTCGAGGATGCGATCAGGCAGGGAGTGCTCTCGCGCGTGCGACCTGTGGTGATGACAGCCCTCATGGCCATGATCGGACTGCTGCCCGCAGCCGTCTCTTCGGGCATCGGATCCGAAACGCAGAAACCACTGGCCATTGTAGTGATCGGAGGACTGGTAACCGCCACCATTCTTACCCTGCTGATTCTTCCCGTGATCTATTCGCTGGTATTCCGCATCATCCACAACAGAAAAAACAGAAAACTGCTTACAAAAACCGGATTGGTGAATTAGGAAAACACCCTACATTTAGGATAACAGAATTGCATACCATGACGGCGGAACAAGTACTTTCAAAACTCGAAACACTCGGCAGCGACCAGATCAAAAAGATACTGATGAAGCACGGGGCCAAAGAACCGCTCTTTGGTGTTAAAGTGGAAGACCTCAAAAAAGTACAGAAAGAAATCAAAGAAGACACACAGTCCATTGCCATGGAGCTGTACAATTCGGGCAATGCAGATGCCATGTACCTTGCAGGGCTCATGGCCAATGGAGCAAAGATGACTGAAAAAGAACTGCAGCATTGGGTGAACAATGCCAACTCCCCTTCTCTCAGCGAATACACCGTGCCATGGGTAACCGCAGAAAATCCTAAAGGCTGGGCAATTGCACTCAAATGGATCGACTCCAAAAAAGAACTGGTGGCTGCTGCGGGATGGAATACTTTATCTGGCATTCTTTCACTCCGGCCGGATGCTGAGCTGGATATAGAAAACATCCGTCGATTGATGGATCGTGTGAAAGATGAAATTCAGACAGCTCCTAACCGTGTTAAGTATACGATGAATGGATTTATTATTGCAGCCGGAAGTTATGTAGCTGCTTTAACTGCAGAATCGATTCAGCTGGGGCGCATGATTGGCGTGATCAGTGTGGATATGAATGGTACAGCATGCAAAGTTCCTTTTTCACCGGATTACATTCTGAAGGTGAAAGAGAAAGGTGTGATTGGGAAGAAGAAAAAGACTGTGAAGTGTTGAGTTACACTCCAAACGAACTACCACATCCGCAACTCTTGCTCGCATTCGGATTATCAAACGAAAACCCTCTCGCATTCAATCCATCCGTCCAGTCGATCTGCATACCCGTCAAATACAACCCATGCGAGGGATTCATGATAAACTTCAATCCTTCATATTCATATTCCGCGTCCCCTTCGAGTTTCTGATCGAAGCCCAGCAAATAACTGAATCCGGAGCAGCCACCGCCTTTCACCCCAACGCGCAGCAACATGCTCTGATCGAATCCAGGCTCTGCCATCAGCCTCTTAATCTCAGCAATAGCACCGGCAGTGAACAACACGGGAGATACATTTTTCGTTTCCATAAATACAAAAATACGACTACCCGTTATTTTATTACATTTGTTGCACCTAAAAACAACCCTGAATGTCATTATCGACAAACGAATTATTGATCGCGCTGGTTATTGCCTTTGTTCTTGGCGGCTCATTGGCCTTTGTTTTCTGGAAACAGAGAAAAGATATGAAGGAGCTGCTGGCCCGCAAACAGGCCGGACAGGATACAGACGACAAGAAATCAGCCAACGTGCAGGGGCTTCAGTTGCAGGCCTATGAGCGCCTTATTCTGCTCACAGACCGCATTGCCCTCCCGAACCTGATCAACAGGGTGAACCAGCCCGGCCTCAGCGCCAGGGATATGCAGATGGTGCTTACCCAGCATGTTAAACAGGAATTTGAGCACAACGTAACCCAGCAGATTTATGTGAGCGCAGAATCGTGGGATGCTGTGCGCAATCTGAAAGATCAGAACATCCTTATCATAAACCAGGTAGCCAGCTTCCTGCCTGCAGAAGCCTCCGGCCAGGATCTGAGCCGCGCACTGCTCGAAATGCTGATGCAGAACCCCAAAGCCACCCTGCACACCGTAGTGTCGGATGTACTCAGCTTCGAAGCCAAGAAGCTGATGAAATAGAAGAACAAACAAAGCTTGCCATGTCAGAAGAAAAGAAAGTGTTTACAGATAGCGGAATCGAGATCAATCAACTCTATACCGATCCGGTACCTATGAGCGAAAAGCCCGGTGAATTCCCTTTCACCAGAGGCGTTCAGCCCGATATGTATCGCGGTAAACTCTGGACCATGCGTCAATACGCAGGTTTCAGCACGGCCGAAGAGAGCAATAAACGATACCACTATCTGCTTTCACAGGGCGTAATGGGATTGAGTGTGGCATTCGATCTTCCTACCCAGATCGGGTACGACAGTGATCATCCGCTGGCCGAAGGCGAAGTAGGAAAAGTAGGCGTTGCCATCGACAGTCTCGAAGACATGCAAACACTTTTCAAAGGCATCAAACTCGAAGATGTTTCCACTTCCATGACCATCAACGCCACCGGTTTCATTCTTCTGGCATTCTATACAGCACTGGCCAAACAACAGGGCGCCGATCTGAAAAAGATCTCAGGCACCATCCAGAACGATATCCTCAAAGAATACGCCGCACGCGGAACTTATATCTATCCACCCAAACCGAGCATGCGCATCATCACCGATATATTCGAGTGGTGCAGTACAACAGTGCCGAAATGGAACACCATTTCCATATCGGGCTATCATATCCGTGAGGCAGGAAGCACTGCCGTTCAGGAGATCGCCTTCACACTCAGCAATGGGCGCGCATACGTGAAAGCCGCACTGGAAAAGGGTTTGGACATCAATGTATTTGGCAAAAGGCTTTCCTTCTTCTTCAACGCACATAACAATATGTTTGAAGAAGTAGCCAAATTCCGTGCTGCCCGCCGCATGTGGGCAAGCATCATGAAAGAGCTGGGCGCTACCGATCCCAAAGCACAGATGCTTCGTTTCCACACACAGACCGGAGGAAGCACGCTCACAGCGCAACAGCCGCTTAACAATATCGCACGTGTAACAGTGCAGACCATGTCTGCTGTTTTGGGCGGAACTCAATCTTTACACACCAACGGATATGATGAAGCGCTGAGTCTCCCTACGGAAGAAGCAGCACGCATAGCACTTCGCACACAGCAGATCGTAGCATTCGAAAGCGGCGTAGCTGATACGGTTGATCCGCTTGCAGGATCTTACTACGTGGAAGCCCTCACCAACGAAGTGGAAGCACAGGCATGGAAACTCATCCACAGCATCGATGCCATGGGAGGAAGTGTAAGCGCTATTGAAGCAGGATTTATTCAGGATGAGATCGCGCGAAGCGCCTACAATTACCAGCGTGAGATCGAAACCGGAGAGAAGATCATTGTGGGCGTGAACAAATTTCAGGTGAAAGAAACAGACAGCATTCCGCTGTTCAAGATAGATGACAGCATCAGACAACTCCAGTCTGAAAAGCTGGCCAGCCTTCGCAATCGTCGCGACCCCGCCCGTTGCGATCAGATGCTGCAGTTGTTGCAGGACAGAGCTGTGAACGGTGAGAACATCATGCCTGCTGTTGTTGAAGCAGTTGAAAATCTCTGTACGCTGGGAGAGATTGCAGATACGCTGCGCGAGGTATTCGGAGAATACAAAGGCTAAGGATCCCGAAAAATTCCGGTAAATTTAGGTATGGCCATCATCACCACAACCGTTTCCTCCGAAAAAGAACTGGAGCAAATACTGCAATTGCAGCAACAAAATCTGCGTTACAACATTTCGGCTGAAACCAGCCAGTCGCAAGGGTTTGTGAGCTTATCACATTCACTCTCCGATCTTCAGAAACTTCATGAAGCCAGTCCCAGCATCATCGCAAAAGACGGCGATATCATGGCTGGCTATGCGCTCACACAAACCCGCGAATGCCGCTACCTCATGTCCGATCTCGAACCTATGTTTGCGCTGCTCGACGAAGTAAGCTGGAAGGGAAAATCGTTGCGTGACAGTAAGTTCTATGTAATGGGGCAAATTTGTGTAGCAGAAGCCTATCGCGGGCAAGGCGTCTTCGATAAACTCTATCAGCAGCACAAAATTACATATGGTGCAAGTTTCGACTGCATCGTTACCGAGATTGCTACACGCAACCTCCGTTCGATGCGCGCGCATGAGCGGGTTGGTTTCAAAATAATTCATACCCATCTGGATGAACTCGATGAATGGGCAGTAGTTGCCTGGGATTGGAGCTGACGAAAATTTTGAGTACATTCAGCGTACCAAATCCCAACGTTCATGCAGAAGATCCTTATCGCCTCTACCCTGCTGTGTATGGCTGCTATCAATAATACGGCCGATGCACAGACAATCCCTGCCAGTCTCCCATCCAAAGCAGAAGCACTGCGTCCCAAACTGATAGAATGGAGACGATACATCCATGAACATCCTGAGTTGAGCAACCGCGAAGTGAAAACAGGCGAATACGTTGCCGCTCTCCTCAAATCATTCGGACTTGAAGTACAAACCGGCATTGCCAAAACCGGTGTTGTGGCGATACTGAAAGGCGGCAAACCCGGTCCTGTTGTGGCATTGCGCGCCGACATGGATGCATTGCCTGTAAAAGAACGGGTAGATATTCCTTTCAAATCGACGGTAACAGCAGACTATCTCGGACAAAATGTTCCGGTGATGCACGCATGTGGCCACGACAGCCATGTGTCGATGCTGCTGGGCACAGCGCAGTTGCTGGCATCGATCAAAAGTGAAGTGCCGGGCACCGTGAAGTTTATCTTTCAGCCTGCCGAAGAAGGCCCTCCCGGAGATGAGGAAGGCGGCGCTCCTTTGATGGTGAAAGAAGGCGTAATGGACAATCCCAAAGTGGACGCTGTTTTCGGAATGCATATTCAGTCGGACATAGAAGTGGGTAAACTGGAATACAAGCCCGGCGCCTTCATGGCATCCTCAGACTGGTTCACCATACATATCAAAGGCAAACAATCGCATGGTTCGCAGCCATGGAAAGGAGTTGATCCGATCGTTGCGGCAACTGCCATCATCAACGGATTGCAAACTATCGTGAGCCGTCAGAGCGAGCTCACCAAAGCGCCGGTGGTAATCACTGTAGGGAAATTCAACAGTGGCGTGCGCCCGAATATCATGCCCGAAGAAGCAGTACTCGAAGGCACTATCCGAACACTCGACAGCAAGATGCAACAGGAAACCCACGAACGCATCCGCAAAATGGCTACCGGCATTGCCGCTGATTACGGAGCATCGGCCACGGTAAATATCGATACAAAAACACTGGTCACTTTCAATGATCCTGCACTGGTGAAGCTTATGACCAACTCGCTGGAATCCGCTGCCGGAAAGGATAACGTGAAAGAAAGAGAATGGGTTACCGGTGCAGAGGATTTTTCGTTCTACGGAACCAAAGCGCCTGCATTTTTCTTTTACATCGGAGGCATGCCCAAAGGATCGGATAAATCGAAAGCCCCTCCACATCATACACCTGATTTCTTTATCGATGATAGCCAGCTCGATCTCGGCGTGAAAACATTCTGCCAGCTGGTGTTTGATTATGCAAAACTGAAAGCAGCTAAAAAGTAATTTTCAATTGAAGAAAGGCATCCATCCTGTTTTCCTTCCTTTTCTGATAATCGGTTTTCTTCTGTTCATGATACTGACCAGCCTGATAAGGTTGGGAAATCCGCGCACAGCAGACAGCATGCGTGGATGGACTGAAACCATTAACATAACCTTCCGGTAATATTGGCGAGCTATTTTTGTAAAAGAGTTCTTTATGAAAATTGAGACAAACCCTCTCTGGAAAAAGCTCGAAATCTTTTCCATTGATCCGCCCGATGTGCAATTCACGTTCACACAAAGACTGGCGAGAGAAAACAGCTGGTCTGAGCAGTACGCTGCCGAAGTAGTTCACGAGTACAAAAAGTTCATTTTCCTCTGCGCCATTCAGGACCTCGCCTGCACCCCCTCCCACGATGTTGATCAGGCCTGGCATCTTCACTTATCTTACACAAAGTCTTACTGGAACGATCTCTGCGAAAACCTGCTGGGAAAGAAAATACACCACAATCCCACAGAAGGCGGCCAATCGGAAACAGAGAAATTCTTCAGCTTCTACGAGTTTACACTATCGCTTTACAGAACCACATTCGAAACAGAACCTCCGGAAAATATCTGGCCGGCATCGGAAGCCAGATTCAGCAGCAGCAATTCCCCGCACATAACCGCTGCCGATCACTGGATCATCCGAAAAAAAATATGGCATTTACCAATACTGGTACTGTTTATTTTTCTGATTATTGCATTGCTTTCAAAGCACGGTGAAATAATGATCGGTGGAATCTTCCTTGCATTGGTTATCTCCAGTAAAACCGGCAACGGCAGGTCTGGAAGCATCGGAGGATGTGGCTCTGGATGCAACTCCGCACATGGATGCTCCGGTTGCAGTGGCGACGGAGGTTGCAGCAGCGGATGTTCCGGATGTGGCGGCGGAGATTAAACCCTAACGAATGCAGACATGAAGAATTACGAGGATATTATCGTCTGGAACAAACTAACCGACTATCCATTCGATGCACCCAACCTTATAGAAACCTTCCCCGATAGATTGGCAAACTCCAAAGGCTGGACAAAAGAATTTACCACTCAAGTGATCATCGAATACAAACGATTTCTTTTCCTCACTGTTTTTGATCGGAACAGTTATCTGGTTCCGCCTCCGGATGTAGATTACGCGTGGGTTATCCATCAGAACTATTACCCTCTGGCATATGAAGAAATCTGCAGAACCATACTGAACAGAAACCTGAAAAGAGAATCAAAAGAATTGGCTGGCCTCCTTGGAAACAGCAATTCCACCTCATCCTGGTATTACAGGAAGATTGTTGAGTACTATGAATTTACCGGATCGAGATATTACGAAGCATTCCTTTCCGAGCCGCCACCGCAAATCTGGACCGATGTAAGAAGAAGTTATACGCAGGAAGTAGAGTTTCCCAATCCTTTCAAGGAAGGAAAAATCAGATTCAATTCACTCTGGTTGAAAGCCCCGTTACTGGTTCTTTTATTTTTCAGCCTTAGCGCATTCTCTGCTTTCACCGTTGTGATATTGATTGCGCTGCTGGCATCGATTCATTTCTATGGAGAACGCCATACCAAAGGATGGCGTGTTGTGAATACAACCGGTTATTGCGATCCTGAATAAATACAACCTGATCCCATGAACAACGAAACAGCTCATATCTGGAACCAACTGAATGCATTCCCATTCGATGCACCCAATCTGATCGAAAGATTTTCCGACAGATTAGCAAATCAGGAAAACTGGACAAAAGAATACACTGCTGAAGTAATCGAAGAATTCAAACGTTTTCTTTTTCTGATAACAATTGAAAAGGAGTCTATGCTGGTTCCTCCTCCTGATGTTGAGCTGGCATGGGAAACCTATGAGGGCTTTTATCCACTTGGTTGGAAAGAGTTATGTACCCAGGTACTTCTGTTTAAAAAACCACTGATAAAATACAGCGGATACAATGATGATGAAGGCTACTATTGGCTTGATGAATATTATGCAGATACGATCAACAAATATCAGAAGGTATTCAGTGCAATTCCTCCTAAGGAAATCTGGCCTTCAGCAGATGAACTACCCGGCCCATTTCAAATTGTTCAAATGCGCGGAAATAGCTGGAAGCAAAATAACCTTTACTGGTGGCTGATCGCCCCATTGTTTATTTTCATTCCTCTGCTGGGGCATTTTATTTCTGCTTCCTTTTTGATTTTTATTATGTTCATTCTTGTCCTGATTCTAGTTATTTTTTTTGTGCGGTCCGGCGGAAGGAATTCTCTTCGACCCACAAGCTATTATGATCCTGAGCAATTCAAATAAGAAAGCCGCTCCGAAAAACGAAGCGGCTCCTTTATTGTAATCAATTCAACTTACATTATTATCCTTTTTTCTGCTCTTTCGCCCAGCCATCTTTCAATGTAACTGTTCTGTTGAAAACCAGCTTCTCTTCGCTGGTATCTTTATCCAGGCAGAAATATCCTTTGCGCAGGAACTGATAGCGATCATCGAATTTCGCTGTCTTCAGCGCTGGTTCTGCATACGCATTGCTCACTATTACCAGCGAATTCGGATTGATGCTTTCCGTAAATGGCTTATCATCTGCAAGCATATCCTCTACCTGAAACAGGCGATCGTATAAACGCAGTTCGCAACTGATAGCCGTTGGAGCGCTTACCCAGTGCAGGGTTCCTTTTACGTTGATACCGGAGGTATCCGCACCGCTCTTGCTTTCAGGGATGTATGAACAATGCAGCTCGGTGATATTGCCGGCAGCATCTTTGATCACTTCGTCGCACTTGATGATATACGCGCTTTTCAGACGCACCATTTGTCCGGGTGCGAGACGGAAGAATTTCTTCGGAGCCACCTCCATGAAATCTTCTTTCTCGATGAAGAGTTCGCGGCTGAAAGGAATTTCGCGGTTGCCTGCATTCGGATCTTCCGGATTGTCTTCGCTGTGCAGCATTTCCGATTGCCCTTCGGGATAGTTGGTGATCACCACTTTCAGCGGATCGAACACCACCATGCGGCGAAGTGCAATTTTGTTCAGGTGCTCGCGGATGCAGAATTCCAGCAGGCTCATTTCGATGAGGCTATCGCGTTTCACTACACCTACTCTGTCGCAGAGCTCGCGGATGGATTCCGGCGTGTATCCTCTGCGGCGGAGACCGGCGATGGTGATCATGCGGGGATCATCCCAACCTGTTACGTGCTTGTCTGCCACCAGCAGTTTGAGTTTGCGTTTGCTCATCACGTTGTACGTGAGGTTGAGACGTGCAAACTCATATTGATGCGATGGGAAGATATCGAGCTTTTCGATGAACCATTCGTACAGCGGACGATGCGGAATAAATTCCAACGTACAGATGCTATGTGTGATCTGTTCGATGGAATCGCTTTGTCCGTGAGCGAAGTCATACATCGGATAGATGCACCATTTATCACCGGTCCTATGGTGATGCGCGTGCTTGATGCGATACATGATCGGATCGCGGAAGTGCATGTTCGGAGATCCCATATCGATCTTCGCGCGAAGCACTTTCTCTCCATCCTTATATTTTCCTGCCTTCATTTCTTCGAACAACTGCAGGTTCTCTTCGACGGTGCGTTCGGAATATTTGTTGCGTATGCCTGGTTCTGTAGGCGTGCCTTTCTGTGCAGCGATCTCATCTGGCGTTGAGTCGTCTACATAGGCAAATCCTTTTTTGATCAGGTCTACAGCAAATGCATAGAGCTGATCGAAATAATCAGACGCATACAGTTCTTTAGCCCATTGGAAACCGAGCCATTGGACATCAGACTTGATGCTGTCTACATATTCAGTATCCTCTGTAACAGGATTGGTATCGTCGAAACGTAAGTTGGTCTTACCGCCATATTTGAGGGCGAGACCGAAATTGAGGCAAATGCTTTTTGCATGGCCGATGTGAAGATAGCCGTTGGGTTCCGGCGGAAAACGTGTGGTGATGGATTGGTACTTCCCCGATTTCAGGTCCTCTTCAACGATCTCCTCCAAAAAATTGCGACTCTTTTCTGCTTCTTTTAGTGTCTCTGTCATTGAGCTGCGCGTTTTAATTCGTATGCTGCGAATTTACTATTTAAAAGCTGGCTGACCAAGCGGAAGGAGGTGATGTACCAAAAGCAAAAAGAGCTGTAGAAACAGCTCCTTACCATTAATCAATAACCTATGAAAAACACTATTTAATTACAGGAGTAAAACTACTGCGCAACGGCCATCATCCATAACTTATTCGACGTTTGGCCCCGATTACGGGTTGAATGGCTTCAATTCCACGATGATTATCAGCCACGTGCGCCGAAAAGCAGGCTTCCGATGCGTACCAGATTGCTTCCTTCTCCGATGGCAATGGCATAGTCGCTGCTCATGCCGAAACTCAGTGTTTTCAGTTCAATATTGTGGGTGCGATGCCCACTCCACCTGCTGTGCAGGGCTTTGAGCGAACGGAATTCTTCGCGGATATTATTGGTATTGTCTGTGAAAGAGGCCATGCCCATCAGCCCTTCGATGCGGATATTCCGCAACCCGGCGGTTTCATCACCGGTGAGGATGGCTTCGAGTTCAGCAGCATCGAGCCCGAACTTGGTTTCTTCGCGTGCGATGAACACCTGCAGCAGTACCGGTATCACCCTGCCCAGTTTCGCCGCCTGCTTATCGATCTCCTTCAGCAGTTTGGCGCTGTCTACTCCGTGGATCATAAACACATACGGAGCGATATATTTCACTTTGTTCGATTGCAGGTGGCCGATAAAATGCCAGCGGATATCTGCCGGCAGCTGAGGCTGTTTTTCTGTGAGCTCCTGTACGTAGTTCTCACCGAAATCGCGCTGACCGAGATCGTACAAAGCCTGAATGTCTTCCACCGGTTTGGTTTTGGAAACCGCCACCAGTGTTACGCCCTGGGGTTGAAGCTCTGCCAGTATCTGATTGTATGCAGCAATATTCACAGCCATAATAGAAAATTGAAGGGGCAAAGCTACTGAAAAGAAAAAAGCCCTCTCCCTGCGGAGAAGGCCTTTTCTTCTTTTCAAATAAAACTTATTTGAGAATAGATCTGCCGATTACGATGCGCTGTACTTCGGAAGTACCTTCATAGATCTGTGTGATCTTGGCATCGCGCATGAGGCGTTCTACGTGATATTCTTTTACGTATCCGTATCCTCCGTGGATCTGAACGGCTTCAACCGTTGTCCACATCGCTGTTTCGCTGGAGAATACTTTGGCCATGGAAGAGCTCAGCGCATAATCCTGATGCTGGTCTTTATCCCATGCTGCTCGCAGACAGAGCAGACGCGCTGCTTCGATGCGTGTTGCCATATCTGCCAGTTTGAACTGGATGGCCTGGTGATGCATGATCTCTTTGCCGAATGCCTTTCTTTCTTTGGCATATTTTACGCTCAGCTCGTAAGCGCCGCTGGCGATACCGAGTGCCTGAGAGGCAATGCCGATGCGGCCTCCGCTCAATGTTTTCATGGCGAATGTGAATCCGAATCCATCTTCTCCGATACGGTTCTCTTTCGGAACTTTCACATCGTTGAACATGATAGTATGCGTATCGCTTCCGCGGATACCGAGTTTATTTTCTTTAGCCGCCACTACTACGCCGGGCCAGTTCTTTTCTACGATGAAACAGTTGATGCCCTTGCTTCCTTTGGCAACATCTGTTTGTGCCATTACGAGGTATACAGATGCAGAAGAACCATTTGTGATCCAGTTCTTGGTTCCGTTGAGCAGGTAATGATCGCCTTTGTCTTCAGCAGTGGTACGTTGCGAAGTGGCGTCGCTGCCCGCTTCCGGCTCACTCAGCAGAAAAGCGCCGATATAGAGCTTGCCATCTTTTCTTCCCTGTGCGAGTGGTGTGAGGTATTTTTGTTTCTGCTCTTCGTTACCAAAAGCTTCGAGGCCCCATGAAACCAGACTGTTATTCACGCTCATGCAAACGCTTACGCTGGCGTCGATCTTGCTGATCTCTTCCATGGCGAGTACATAGCTGATGGTGTCCATTCCGGAACCACCGTATTTGGGGTCAACCATCATTCCCATAAAGCCCAGTTCTGCAAGTTTGTAAACCTGGTCATAGGGAAATTTCTGCTGTTCGTCCCTTTCAATAACGCCGGGTAAGCATTCCTGCTGGGCAAAATCGCGCGCAGCCTGACGGATCATGAGGTGTTCTTCTGATAATTGAAATTGCATATTGACGCTTGTTTTTTGGCCGTCCTACAGTGAAAAAGATTGATTTTCTGTGAATGGTTGGTTTTGGACGGAACACAAATATAATGGAGATGCGCTAACCTGCTAACAATTGTTCGTTTTTCTTTTGATGAAGACTTGCTATCTTTAGGCCGTAACGCTGTTGTTATGTCGACCCGCACACGGAAACCCATATTGATTATGCCATTCGCCCAGCAGGTGCTGCCGGTGAACTACTACATTCCGGGCTAGCGTTCCATCCATTACTTTCTTCCCGACCTTCTGCTTTCATTTCAGTAAACCTGATTGTGTTACCAACGTTTATATATGAAAAATATCAAGCTGATAGAAGTACCGTCCGAAATTGGCGCCGGAACACGAGGAGCAAGCCTCGGAATCGATGCCATCAAGATTGCAGCGCTGGATTTCATGAGTAACTTCTTCATTCATTTTCCATCAGAAAAAGTTCCCAACGAAAATAAGATACTGCACGAGCCTATCGAATCTCCTTACGCCAAACGCATCAAGGGTATAGCTACCATGTACGAGCGCGTGAGCAAGGCTGTGCACGATACCATCAAGAATAATTTCTTTCCTGTGGTGCTCAGTGGCGATCACAGCATGGCCGGGGCTACCATCGCAGGCATCAGAATGGCCAAGCCGAAAGCGAGGCTGGGCGTTATCTGGATCGATGCACATTCAGATCTGCATACTCCCTACACCACTCCCTCCGGCAATATGCACGGCATGCCGCTGGCGCTTTCCATCAATGAAGACAATGAGGACATGGCCGTTCATGAACTGGACGAAGAGACCAAAAAGCAATGGAATGGCCTGAAAAATCTCGGCAAGATCGCACCCAAAGTATTGCCCGAAGATGTGGTATTCATTTCACTTCGCGACTTCGAGAAAGAAGAAAAATACCTCATCGATAAATATGGCATGAAGGTGATCTCCACCAACGAGGTTCGCCGCAAAGGCCCGGAGAATGTGGTAAGAAGCGTTATCCGCTATCTCTCCGACTGCACCGATATTTACATCAGCTTCGATGTGGACAGTCTCGATTCGTCGATCTCCAAAGGAACAGGAACTCCCGTGAGCAATGGTCTCCGCGAGCGCGAAGCCGAAGATCTTATCAGCAAGTTTATGCAAAACCGCAAGATCTGCTGCTTCGAGATCACGGAAGTGAATCCCACGCTCGATAAGGAAAACCTCATGAGTGAGATTGCATTCAACATTCTGCAACGCAGTGTGAATGTGCTGATGATGAACTGACGACTACAGCTGTTTGTTGATGGCAGCCACCAGCGCTGCTACATCATCTTCATTCTTTAGTTTGATTTTTGTTTTGCCGAGTGCCTGCGCAGCAGCATCGGCCGGGGCTCCTACTGCCGTTTTGAGATCTTCGATGGCATCGAGGCGGATGAGCTTGCCCTGCTTTGCATCGTAGAGATACAGCTGGCTCCTGTCTTCGAATTTGTTGTAGGCATCTTTGCGAACGTAATCGCCTTTTACTTTCACCAGGTTCTTGTAGTGGAAATTCAGCAGAATGAATTTGCCGTCTGCCAGCACTTCGTAGAAAGTATTCTCCGTGTTCTTTCCTGTTGCCGGAAACCCGCTTCTGTACAGCACTCTGGTGGAATCATTTCCTTTCAGGTAACGAAACACAAATTCCCTCACAGGTATAGTGAACTCACACATTTCTTTCTCGCCTCTGCGGAAATAGAGAATGTTGTCGTAAATATTGAAGAGAAGATTCACATTGTAGAAATGTTGTCCGTTGATCATGGTAACAGCACCCTGCGACCAGTCGTCTGTAAGCAGGGCGGAGCCTACGATATCCGGATGCAGCCGGTCATTGATAGTGCGATCTTCGAGTACAAAACTAACAGTACCCAGCGGAAGTGCGGAAGATTGATTATTGATCTGTGCGAACAATGGCGACACAGAAAGCATGCTGCAAAGCAGCAGAAGGTAGATTTTTCTCATGTGAAAAGGTATGTGACTATAGTAAATTAGTCAATTTCTGTGGCATTTCACAGGCTTTGACAATGAACCGTCCATTAAGTGGCGGGATGCTGCAGAATACCTTTCTGGAGAATAATTACTGAGACATCTGCTTCAATCCATCTTCAAAAGACGAAGGGCTGTAACCCAACTCCTTAACGGCTTTGCTGATATCGAAACCGGTACGGGCAGGGCGTTTTGCAGGCTGCGTAAATGTTTCGGAAGTTACTTCTGTAATGAGGCTTTTATCGAGACTGAAATAGTCGGCAGTGCGCATGGCCATTTCGTAAGGCGTAAGCAGGTCTTTGCCGGAGATATGATAAATGCCGGTGGCCTGTTTCTGAATCATCAGTACAATGCCTTTGGCAAGATCTTCCACATACGTAGGTGTGCGTTGCTGATCGGATACCACTTTGATGGGCTCTCCTTCCTGCAGGCTTTCTCTTACCCAGCTCACGATATTGGTGCGCGTGCCTTCCAATGGATTGCCATACACCAGACAGGTGCGAACGATGGCCCATGGAATTTCACTGGTATGCATGATGGCTTCCGCCTGCATTTTGGTAAACCCGTAGAAGTTCACAGGACGAAGATCATCGTCTTCGCGATAGGGAGAAAACAATCCATCGAAAACGAAGTCGGTGGAAAGATAGATGATGTATTTGCTGTAATTCTCGGCATCCACCAGCAGTTGTGTGGTGCCGTAAACATTGATCTTTTCGCAGAGCTCAGGATTTTTCTCGCATTCATCCACCTGCGTCATGGCAGCGGAATGAACAATAACGTCTGCACGTTCTTCGCTGAGCACTTTCTCTATCTCCAGTTCGTCTGTGATATCGAGACTGCGATAGCTGAATTTTTCCGATGGCTCAAAAGGCAGGCGGCACGGGCCTTTGCCGGTGGCCACCACCTGAAACTGCTGTTGCAGCAACTCGTTCACGAGGTGCTGTCCCAGCAATCCATTTGCTCCGGTGATCAATATTTTCATGTGTGGTTTCTTCTGCTGAATGTATGCCGCTTATTTGCTTCCGAGTAATTCTGTGAGTTTGGCCGTGAGTTCTTCTCCACGAAGATTCTTCCCTACGATCTTGCCCTGCGGATCTACCAGAATGTTTGCAGGAATGCCTTCGATGCCGTATTGCACAGCAACTGCATTCTTCCAGAACTGAAGATCGCTCACATGCGTCCAGCTGAGGTTATCGGCCTTGATGGCTTCGAGCCAGTCGGCTTTCTCGCGATCGAGCGATACACCCAGTACAGTAAAGTTCTTCGATTTGAACTGGTTGTAGTTAGCCACCACATTGGGATTTTCCATGCGGCAGGGTTTGCACCAGCTTGCCCAGAAATCTACCAGCACATATTTTCCGCGGAAAGAGGACAATGAAACCTGCTTTCCATCAACATCCGGCTGCGTGAAGTCGAGCGCCTGTGATCCAACCAGTCCTATTTTGCTTTTTTCAATTCTGTCTTTGATCATTTTACCGTAGAAGGTTTCCTGCGCAGCGGGCTTCAGCAGGGCGAATCTTTTTTCTGTAGTGGCGATATCCTGATCGAGCTGCGATGTAATCACCAGCAAAAATGGAGATACCGGTGATGTATTGTGCGATGTTACGAAAGACTCGATATTGCTGATCAGTTTATCGATGAGGGCCTGATGCTGCACCAGCAGTGTGTCTCCGGGTTGAATATCCTGCTTGCTGTTGATTCTTTGCGTGAGCAAGGTAAGCTGCTCGAACATCGGATTGAACTGATGAGCAAAAGCTTCGTAATCGTTTTGGATCGGCGAACCTTTTACATCGAGTTTGGTAACATCGGCCGTATCGCCTTTGATGGTTACATTCTCATTGCCGATAAAAAGAACAGTTTTCTTTTTCGGGCCATGAAAATTTACATAGTGCACATTCGGCTCTTTCAGTGAGCCTTTGAGTATAAACTGATTTTTAGAAACAATGGCTTTGGCGAGGGTATCCGTTGGATTGTTGGCGTCGCTGATGGTAACCAGCGATCCATCCTGCAACCCGGCTATCGATCCGTTGATCACAAATCCTTTCTGCTGGGCAAACACGGTTGCCGGAACGATCAGTAACAGGGAGAAAAATAGTTTCATAATTTACTTTGAGTGCCTTGATTTTAGTATATCAACCACATCTTGCAATTTATGTCCTTTTGCGTTAAGTAAAATCAAATAATGGAAGAGCAGATCGGCAGCTTCGTTGAGAAAAAGCTCCTCGTTATTGTCCTTTGCCTCGATCACCAGCTCCACGGCTTCCTCCCCTACTTTTTGAGCTATCTTATTGATTCCCCGGCCAAAAAGATCGCGCACGTACGACTTTGCATCGGTGCTTTGTTTGCGGAGATTGATGATATCCTGAAGATAATAAAGGAATTCTTCGGAATGATTTTTTTCTGCCCAGCAGGTATCCGCACCTGTATGGCAGGTTGGGCCCAGCGGATTGGCTTTGATGAGAAGGGTATCGTTGTCGCAATCGTTCAGCACTTCTTTTACCAGCAGAAAATGACCACTCTCTTCGCCTTTGGTCCAGAGTCGCTGTTTGCTGCGGCTGAAGAAAGTTACTTTTCCTTCGGCCATGGTTTTGTCTACTGCCTCCTGATTCATGAAACCAAGCATCAGTACTTTGTGGGTGGTGAAATCCTGAATGATGGCAGGAACGAGGCCATCGGCATATTTGGAGAAATCGATTTTCATGGTTTGCTGTTTACGATTGACTATCCTTTTGTTGATCTTTTTTTTCTTTTTGTTTTCTCAACGTTTCGAGCAGTTCTTCCTGTTTTTCCTGAAAGCGTTCACGACGATGTCGGCTTTTATCTGACTGCTTGTTCTTGAAATAAACAAACATCGTTATTGCGATTGCCAGCAGTGGAATAAAAATAGGGAACTTCATGCGCTGTTATTTTTGCTGTGCCGGTACTTTTCTTTTTCGGACTCAGTTTTCAATTTCGAAATTTTCTTTTCCCACTTTGCATGCCTTTTAGCTCTGCCTCTCAGTTGTAAGGCACCTGGTCTGGCGTTGTAATACGCCACAATAATCTCAACAATATGAGCAAGAAAACGCATGACAAATACATTAAACTGGTCTGATATGTATCTTCCTCTCCTGCAAATATCCTTTTAATTCCGGAATGGATATCTCCTTGAAGTGGAAAATGCTTGCAGCCAGCGCTGCATCTGCTTTTCCGGTTTCAAACACCTCTACAAAATGCTCTTTGGTACCGCCGCCGCCACTGGCAATCACAGGAACCGGCAGCGTTGTGGCCAGTTCACGAGTGATATCGATGGCAAATCCGGCCTTGGTTCCATCGTGGTTCATACTGGTGAGCAGAATTTCTCCGGCTCCGAGATCAACGGCCTGCTTTGCCCAGTCGATGCACCGGATATCAGTTTTTACGCGTCCTCCATTGAGGTAAACGTACCATTCTCCGTCGTCTTCTTTGCGTGTATCGATGGCCAGCACCACACACTGACTTCCGAACTCCTTACTCAGTTCGTTGATCAGTGCAGGATTTTTGAATGCAGCTGTGTTTACGGAGATCTTATCGGCACCGTTCTGCAACAAAGCACTTACATCTTCCACACTGCTGATGCCGCCACCAACAGTGAAGGGAATATTGATATGATGCGAAATCTTATTCACCAGCTCGCGAAGCGTTTTTCTTTTTTCAACGGTAGCGGTGATATCGAGGAACACCAGTTCGTCGGCACCTTCCTTTGCATAGAGGGCGCCGAGTTCAACAGGATCACCGGCGTCGCGGAGATCAACGAAGTTGGTGCCTTTCACGGTGCGTCCGTCTTTGATATCGAGACAGGGAATGATTCTTTTACAAAGCATTGCTGAAATTTATGAAACCAGTATAGGGTCTGAGTTTGATCAGACCTTGTACCGGCAGATTTTTATTATGTGTTAGCCTCTGTTGAATTGCACCAGTTCGTCGAGTGTTATTCGTCCTTCGTAGAAGGCTTTCCCAACGATTACACCGGCACATCCGATATTGCGCAAAACATCGAGATCGGCTACTGAACTTACACCGCCGCTGGCAATGAAGTGCAGCCCATCGAATTTAGTAAGAATGCTTTTGTACAGTTCGGTGGATGGCCCCTGCAATAATCCGTCTTTACTCACATCGGTACAGAACACTTGCTGAATGCCATGTTCGATGTATTTCTGAACGAAATCATAGATCCAGATATCGGTGGTTTCGAGCCAACCGGCTACTGCGATCTTTTCGTCTTTCACATCTGCTCCGAGCAGGAATTTTTCTGCTCCGTAGGATTGGAGCCACTGAACAAAAGTGCTTTCATCTTTCACAGCGAGACTGCCGATGGTGGCCAGCGCCGCACCGGAGTTGAATACGATATCAACGTCTTCCCGTTTTTTTATGCCTCCTCCAAAATCCACTACCAGTCTGGTTTTCCCGGCAATGGATTCGAGCACTTTCCAGTTCTTTACTGTGCCGGCTTTTGCGCCGTCGAGATCAACGAGATGCAGGCGTTGCAGGCCGGCATCTTCAAATTGTTTCGCTACTTCGAGCGGATGTTCGTTATAGATCTTCTTCTGCTGGTAATCGCCCTGGGTAAGCCTCACGCATTTACCCTCGATAATGTCAATGGCCGGAATAATCTGCATGTATCTGATTAAAGTTTCAAAAAGTTTCCCAGAATTGTTTCGCCAACAGCTGCACTTTTCTCCGGGTGGAACTGCACGCCGTAGAAATTGCCGCGATGCAACGCAGAGCTGTAGCTATGGCCATAAGTGGTGGTGGCAATGGTATGTTCACCGAGCGCTGCATAGTATCCATGCACAAAATACGTGAAGCTGTTTTCAGGCACACCTTTGAAGAGGTCTGTTTTCAGGCTCCAGATATTGTTCCAGCCGATCTGCGGAATTTTGAGCGGGCCTTCAGCAGTGGTCACACTTTCAAAATGTTTTACTTTTTCCTCGAAGATGCGAAGGCATGGTGTATTGTTCTCTTCGCTGTATGCGCACATGAGCTGCATGCCAAGACAGATGCCGAGTACGGGCTGCTGCAAATCTTTCAGCACTGTATCGAGGCCATGCTGTTGCAGATAACGCATAGCGCTGCTGGCCTCTCCCACTCCGGGGAAGATCACTTTATCCGCCTTGCGCAATTGCTCGTGATCATCGGTGACCACAGCTGTTGCGCCGATCCTTTCGAGCGCATACAATACGCTCTGGATATTTCCTGCATTGTATTTTACGATGGCTAATTCCACGGTGTTTATTTTCTGAATGTCAGGTAAAATTATTTTACAGTTTTGATGAAGGCTTCGGTAGCGGCCGTAACATCGGTTGCTCCTTCGAGCGCTTTGATAAAGGCCGTTCCGATGATGGCTCCATTGGAATATTTTGAAGCCGCTTCAAAACTGGCTTTGTCCTTGATGCCGAAACCTACCAGCACTGGGTTTTTCAGGTTCATCGATTGCAGTCGTTGCAGGTAAGCATTCACTGCATCCATGTTCTGATCTTTACCCGTGGTGGAACTGGATGATACTGCATACAGGAAACCTGTGCTGAGATTATCCAATCGCTGTACACGCTCCGGTTTTGTTTCAGGCGTTACAAGGAATATAAAATCGAGATTGTACTTTTTGATGATGGCTCCGTACTCCGATTCGAATTCGAACTCCGGAAGGTCCGGAAGTATCAGTCCGTCGATGCCCACTGCTGCTGCATCCGCACAGAACTTCTCGAATCCGTACTGCAATATGGGGTTCATGTAGCCCATCAGAATTACCGGCACATGAATGGTATTGCGGAAGTCTTTAAGCTGTGCAAACAGTGTTTTGATGGTCATGCCATTCTGCAATGCGATGGTGCTGCTGGCCTGGATCACAGGGCCATCGGCCAGCGGATCGCTGTACGGCATACCGAGTTCAATGAGATCAGCGCCGCTCTTCTGCAGTGCCGACATGATGGTGAGTGTGCTGTTCAGCTGCGGATAGCCTGCTGTAACGTACACATTGAGTACCTGTTTGTTCTTTGTATTGAAAAGTGATTGTATCCTGCTCATGATAATTGATTCCGGTTTTCAGAAATAGTATGTCCGTGACTGTTATACTCCCATTGCCTGCATGTAAGTGGCCATATCTTTATCTCCTCTTCCGGAGAGACAGAGCACCACTACATCATCTTTTTTGAATGCCACCTGATTGAGACCTGCCAGTGCATGGGATGATTCCAGTGCGGGAATGATGCCTTCGAGCTGCGTAAGATTGAAAGCTGCGCGTACCGCTTCTTCGTCCGTTGCACTGAGGAAGGTGCCTCTGCCGCTATCGAACAGATTTGCATGCAGTGGTCCAATGCCTGGGTAATCCAGTCCGGCTGAAATGCTGTGTGGCTCTACCACCTGTCCATCTTCTGTTTGCATTACAAGACTCTTGCTGCCATGCAGTACACCGGGTTTCCCGAGGCGTGTTGTAGCGGCGCTCATGCCGGAGTCTACCCCATGACCCGCAGCTTCCACTGCTACCAGCTTCACGGATTGTTCTTCCGTGAAATGATAGAAGGCGCCAGCAGCATTGCTTCCTCCACCTACACAGGCGAGTACATGCGTGGGCAATTCGCTGCCGGTTTTATCTTTCAGTTGCTTGCGGATCTCTTCGGAGATCACACTCTGGAAACTGGCCACCATGTCCGGATAAGGATGTGGACCTACCACCGATCCGATGATGTAATGCGTATCGATGGGATTGTTGATCCAGTCGCGGATTGCTTCATTGGTAGCGTCTTTCAGCGTTTTGCTGCCGCTGACAGCGGGAATCACAGTAGCGCCGAGCATCTTCATGCGGGCAACATTCGGAGCCTGACGCTGAATATCTTTCTCTCCCATGTACACGATGCATTCGATGCCTTTGAGTGCGCATACAGTGGCGGTTGCTACGCCGTGCTGTCCGGCTCCTGTTTCGGCAATGATGCGTTTCTTTCCGAGCCGCTGTGCCAGCAGGATCTGTCCCAACGCATTGTTGAGTTTGTGTGAACCTGTATGACATAGATCTTCGCGTTTGAGGTAGATATTGGTGTTGTACTGATCGCTCAGGCGCGATGCGAAGTACAACGGCGTTGGACGTCCTACATAATCTCTCAGCAGGGCCTGATACTCATCTTTGAAGTCTTTGCTGGTAATGATGCTGCGATACTGTTTGCGCAGCTCTTCCACATTGGGGTGCAGCATTTCGGGGATGTATGCGCCGCCGAACTTTCCGTAGTATCCCTGTGCATCAGGTTGCTGATAAATTGTTGTTGCCATGATCCATCCGATTATTTATGAACTGATATTTTTTATTTCATCTTATTTACAAATTCAGCCACTTTGTCGAGGTCTTTGAAACCCGGACTGGTTTCGAATTTGCTGTTGATATCGAGCGCGAAAAGTGCTTTTGCAGCGGGTTCTTTTTCGAACTCTCTGAGTTGTTCTTCATCACCGGGTTCGATGCCTCCGCTGAGGAAGAATGGTTTTCCGATGTCGGTATTTTTCAGCACGCTCCAGTCGAACTTTTTTCCTGTGCCCCCGTATCCTGCGCCCATGGTGTCGAAGAGAAACATATCGCAGACATCCTGATAGGGCCGGATCATCCATTCCACACTGTCGTTATCGCTGAGTCTGAAGGCTTTTACCACGCTTACGTAATCGGCGAGTTTCTCGCAGTACTTGGGTGGTTCATCGCCATGAAGCTGTACAAGATGCAACCGGCATTCATCCACCATATGGAGCACTTCTTCAATGGGGGCATTTACAAAAACGCCTACTTTGTTGAGACGATTCTCCTTGCGGATCTGCGTGGTGGTCATGTGTTTGAACACATACCTCGGACTTTTGGGATAGAAAATGAATCCCGCAAACGAAACGCCGAGGTCCGCCAGTTTCTCCACCTGGTCTGGCTGGGTCATGCCGCATACTTTTACTCTCATATTGTTCAGATTTTAAGTGTTAAGCGTGTATCCGGCAAGCAATCTGAACTACAGTGCTGATGCCGCTTTCAGCTCCTGTACAAAGTTTTCAAAAGCAATGGCGGGATCGGATTCTTTCATAAAGTTCTCTCCGATCAGAAATCCTCTGAAACCGTTGTTGCGGAAGAGCAGGATATTGTCTACAGAACTGATTCCGCTCTCTGCGATCTTTACCCGGTTGTCGGGGATTTTCTTTGCCATGGCGAGGCTGCGTTCGATATCCACTTTGAAGGTTTTGAGGTTACGGTTGTTGATGCCGACCAAAACCGTTTCATCGCAGATATGGGCGAGCTCTTCTTCGTCGTGAAGTTCCAGTAACACTTCGAGTCCGAGCTGAGTAGCAAAGGTAGCCAACCGTTTTACATCTGCGGGCGTGAGGCAGGCCGCAATCAGGAGAATCACATCGGCGCCCATGGCGCGTGCTTCGAGTATCTGATATTCATCGATGATGAAATCCTTGCGAAGAATGGGAATCTGATTGATGCGCGCAGCCATCAGATCTGCAGTAACACCACCGAAGAACTGTTCGTCGGTGAGTACGCTGAGGCCCGAAGCATGTTTCGCGTATGCGCCTGTAACACCTACCACGTCTGCGTTTCCGTTGATCAGTCCTTTGGAGGGTGATCTTCTTTTGAATTCCGCGATGATGCCCGTACGAGCATCATCGAGCAGGAATTCTTTCAGGGAAAACACCTTTCTTTTGAATAATTCCGAGCGTTCCAGAGCGCTGGCAGGTGTGGCTGCTTTGCGCTCCGCTACTTCCATTCTTTTATGTGCAATTATTGTATCCAGGATATTCATGTGCAAAGGTTTTCGCTATTGCAGCGCAATGAGTTTTTGGAATGTCGAATAGGCTTTACCGCTCTCCAGGCTTTCCACCGCTGCGGCATATGCCTGATCGTAGGTTTTGTGTGTTCCTGTGCAATGCAGCGCCATGGCGGCATTGGCGAGCACAACTGCATGTTGTGCCCAGCTTCCTTCTCCCTTCAATATCTTAACGAAGAGTTTGGCAGCTTCTTCCACCGAATTTCCTCCGTAGATATCTGCAGGCGTTACAGCGCGCTTGCCAAGTTGCTCCGGCGTCATGATCTGCTCGCCCTTGTTGGTGATCACTTTGGTATCGTTGGTGAGGGATATCTCGTCGTATCCGTCGAGGCCGTGAATGATGGTGAATGCTGTTCCGGATTGTTGCAGCAGATAGTTGTAGATGCGTGCCATTTCGAGGCTGTACACGCCTACCAGCTGAAATTTCGGAGAAGCGGGATTGGCCATCGGTCCGAGCATATTGAAGAAGGTGCGGATGCCCAGGTTCTTGCGGATCGGCCCTACGGTTTTGAGGGCAGGATGAAACAATGGTGCATGCAGGAAACAGATATTGGTTTCTTCCACTTCGCGTTTCAGGCTGTCTTTGTCGCTTTTGAATTTGTAGCCCAGCTGCTCCATCACGTTGGATGCACCGCTGATGCTGCTTGCGCCGTAATTGCCGTGTTTGGCCACTTTCTGACCTGTACCCGCTACAATAAAGCAGCTGAGCGTGGAGATATTGAAAGTGTTCTTGCCATCACCTCCGGTACCAACGATATCGATGGTTTCGTGTCCGTTGAGATCAACAGGCACACAGAGTTCAAGCAGTGCATCGCGGAAGCCCTGCAGCTCTTCGATGGTGATGCTGCGCATGAGATACACAGTCATGAACGCAGTTACTTCATGCTCGTTGTACATTCCCTTGCCGATATTCACCAGCGCTTCTTTGGCTGCAGCACGACTGAGGGATTTATGTGCGAATAATAATTCTAAGATCTTTTTCATTGTAAACTGTTCACTGATTCAGAAATGGGGTTTGTGCCGGGTTTACTTTTTCAGCCAGTTCCGGAGGATGGTTTCGCCCTGCGGAGTAAGCACACTCTCCGGATGGAACTGCACACCCTGTACATCGTAGGTTTTGTGCTGACATCCCATCACATATCCTTTCTCATCGCGTGCAGTGATGAGGAGCTCTGCCGGAAAATTTTCATCGCTCACTACCCATGAATGGTAGCGACCAACTTCAATGGTATCGGGCAATGATTCGAAGAGATCCATTCCCTTTCTTCCTCTGTCGGTAATGTTCACCGGTGTGGCCACACCATGATACACTGTGCTGAGGTTTACCAGTTTTCCGCCGAAGGTTTCGCCGATGGCCTGATGGCCGAGACATACGCCCAGTATCGATTTGCTGGGAGCATATTCTTTTATCAGCGGCAGCAGCAGTCCGGCTTCATTGGGAATACCGGGACCCGGAGAGAGAATGATCTTATCGTAGTCTTTCACTTTTTCCAGCGGAATCTGGTCGTTGCGAACTACGTCTACGCGCTGGTGCAGGATCTTTTCAACGAGATGAACCAGGTTGTAGGTGAATGAATCGTAATTATCGAATACTAATATTTTCACAAGGAATTTTTTAAAAGTTTTTATTGTGCGATCTCTTCTGCAAACACGATGGCTTTTTTGAGTGCACCGAGTTTGTTGTTCACTTCCTGCAATTCGCTTTCGGGCTTGCTCGCAGCAACCACTCCGGCGCCTGCCTGATAGTAGAGTGTGTTGTTTTTGGTGAAGAAGCTGCGGATCATGATGGCATGCGTGCAGCTTCCGTCGAAGCCCATATATCCGATGGCTCCGCCGTAATAGCTTCTGCTGGTGGGTTCCAGCCCGTCGATGAGTTCGATGGCTTTGAATTTTGGCGCACCGCTGAGCGTTCCCGCAGGGAATGTTTTTGCCATCAGTTCAAAAGGATTGGCATTCTCACGAACCTTTCCATTTACTTCACTTACCAGATGAATTACGTGGCTGTAGTATTGCACTTCGCGATAGTGAGCTACAGTTACATCGTCGCATACTCTGCTGAGATCGTTGCGCGCGAGATCGACCAGCATCACATGCTCTGCATTCTCCTTCGGATCTTTCAGCAGATCCATTGCTGCTTTCTGATCGGTTTCATCGTCGCCGGTACGTTTGAATGTACCTGCAATCGGATGTACAACAGCCTTGCCATTGCTGATCAGAATCTGAGACTCCGGTGAAGAGCCCATCAGTTTGTAATCGCCGTAATCGAAGAAGAAGAGGTATGGAGAAGGATTGATAGAGCGGAGTGCGCGGTATACATTGAATTCGTCGCCGATGAACTGCTGCTGAAAACGACGGCTGAGCACTATCTGAAATACATCGCCGCGGAAGCAGTGCTGGATGCCTTCGTTCACCATGCTGCGGTAGCTTTCATCGTCCATATTGGAAGTTTCGGTACCAACGGCTTTGAACGGATAAACAGGAACATCTTTACTGCGGATGAGGCTTTCCACTGCGTTCACATCGCTTTCGAGCCCGTCTACCAGATTCTCGCAGAGGAAGAGTTCATCTTTATGGTGATTGATAACGATCACGTATTGATACAGGCGATAACGCATGAAAGGAATGGCAGGAGTTTCGTTCGCCGATTTCAGTTTCAGGGTATCGAAGAATTGCACTGCATCGAAAGTGGTGTAACCGTACAGTCCCTGTGCGAAGCGGGTTTCTTTCACTTCGTTGGATTGCATGGTGAAGTTCTGCATGAAGTCCCAGAGGATGTTAGGTACATCCTGCACATTTTTGATAGGTAGTGTTTCGGGATTCTTGTTGGGATATTTCAGTTCCAGTTCTTTGGTGGAGCTGATCTGCATGCCGGCGATGGCATTGATGCAGATGAAGGAGTAACTGTTCTCTGCGGAGTGGTGATCGGTGCTTTCGAGGAGCACAGTATCACGGAACCTGTCTCTCAGCCTGAGGTAGATCCCCACCGGCGTA
Organism: Pseudoflavitalea sp. G-6-1-2; assembly: GCF_012927185.1. Taxonomy (GTDB): domain Bacteria; phylum Bacteroidota; class Bacteroidia; order Chitinophagales; family Chitinophagaceae; genus Pseudobacter. The sequence continues at coordinate 916,860 of NZ_JABBGB010000003.1, read as the reverse complement.
TAAACATCCGCCAGCATTTTCTTGCATTTCGTTTGAACTGTAATTTTTTTCATTAGTGAGACTTCAGGTATTTGGGAAAAAGAAAAAGGGCCCCGATTGTACATCGAGGCCCTTCTAATATGGTGTTATAATAAACAACAATAGTGGATTACAAGCCCCGAATAGAGTTTGTATGCCACCACCACTGTTTGTTTATTACTTGAAATGTCATAGTGCAAAAGTAGGGATTGAGTAGGAATCACCAAATTTATTTTGAGTTAAGTTCTCTTACCCTTTTGATTGGATAGTATCAATAAGCTTCTGAAAGTCATCTTTATCAAGGAAAACGTAAGAATCTCCATCATACTTTTCCAGTTTGATAAAATATTTCCAAATGTCTTTCTCCTTATAACATCCTGCTTGAAATCCATCCCTACTGGTAAACTGAAATTCAGAATACAACTCCCCAGGAGAACCAATTGAACTCATAAGGTAGTTAGCCGATTTGAGAAATGCTTCTATCTCGTCAGAATCCAGAAAACAGCTTTTGGTTGTAGAACCATAACTTTTGTAAACAGAGGTCTCGAGTTTTATTCCAGAAATTTTTGAATCAGAAAGCACATCTGTTAAGATAAGAGTTTTTATTTCTACCTTTTTTACTGTTCCGAGGGTCTTAAACTCTTTTTTTATTAAGCTTCCTGTTTTTAAACTGAATGCCTCAAGTTTAGATTTTTCAGTTGATTCCTTTTCTTTTGGGCTTTGCTGTGCGTTCAAGGTAATGATCGAAAACATCAAAACTGCAGTAATGAGAAGTGTTTTTTTCATGTTGGTTAATTTTATTACTGCTAATCAGAAAACAATAACCAAAATCAACAAGTATTAATTCAAAGTACTGGATATAAATCGAATTACAAGCGTAGAAAGATTGATATTTATCTATAAATATCAATCTATGATAATCAAAACTCACAATAATTTTGGATTCGATCCAACTGAATCTGTTACAATTGGGAATTTTCTCCTTCCTACTCGCATCTAATCGTGTACAAGATTTTACTTCACCGCCAACTTTACCATTTTCGCAAATGCCTTGAAATTTGGTATCTTCATATAGTTACAAATGTTTCGTGGAAACAATATGGAACATATTAATAAATCTTTTTTCGGAGGCTATTTGGGCTTTGGGAGGATTCTTACTTCTTCACCTTGGTATAAAAAAAACCTTTTAATAAGACAAAATCCACCTTTTATTAATATCCAAAAGATGAGTATATGATACATGCTCAATACTCATCTTTATTTAGATCAAGTAGTTTGACGTCTTTTGGTCAGAATATCTGGATAAGTATTTTTTCTATTTCAGATATGTGTTTCTGCTTATTGACCCTACAACACCCCCTTCGTACTCGGCAGATAATTGCTCATCGGATCGCGTTTCACCGCCATTCTGATGGCCTTCGCAAATGCCTTGAAGATCGCTTCGATCTTATGATGCTCATTATCTCCATGACACTCTATCTGCAAATTGCATTTCGCTGCATCGGAGAACGATTTGAAGAAATGATAGAACATCTCCGTAGGCATATCCCCTACGTATTCGCGCTTGAATTCTGCATTCCACACAATCCAGTTCCTTCCTCCGAAATCGATGAGCACTTTTGCTTCTGCATCATCCATCGGCAATGCAAATCCATAACGCTCCATGCCGCGTTTATCTGCCAGCGCCTGCGCGAATGTTTCACCCAGTGCAATGCCTGTATCTTCTATTGTGTGATGTTCATCGATATGCAGGTCTCCGTTTGCACGAACTGTGAGGTCTAATTTTCCATGCCGTGCAATCTGCTCCAGCATATGATCGAAGAAACCGAGGCCGGTCATGATCTTTGCTTTGCCACTGCCATCGAGATTCAGTTCGATCTTGATCTGCGTTTCGTTCGTATTGCGTTCGTGCAATACCTGACGTAATCCGAGTTTCAGGAAAGAATAGATCTCCGCCCAGTCGATCGATTCAAGTGCAATCACCGATTGCAGTTCAGCCACTTTATCGCTGATCTCTGCCGCACCAAGGCTTGAATCTTCATTCAGCCAGATGGCCCTGCAGCCAAGGTTCTTGGCGAGTTGCACATCGGTGATGCGGTCTCCGATCACAAACGAATTTTCGATATCGTAAGCCGGATTGTTGAGATACTGCGTGAGCATGCCCGTTCCGGGCTTGCGGGTAGGAAGATTTTCTGCCGGGAATGATTTGTCGATATGCACAGCGCTGAAACGAATGCCCTCGCCTTCGAGGCTCTTCATCACCAGGTTGTGCAGCGGCCAGAAAGTGTCTTCAGGAAAGGCATCCGTGCCGAGTCCATCCTGATTGGTGACCATCACCAGTTCATAATCCATTTCTCTGGCGATCTTCCCCATGTATTCGAACATTTTGGGATAGAAGGTCAGCTTGTCGAATGAGTCCAGTTGATAAGTAGGCGGCGCTTCATTGATGAGCGTGCCGTCGCGATCTATAAATAAAATCCTTTTCATAGCAACTTAAAAATACTGATCCGGCAAGCTGACCCTTATTGAATTATTTCAGCTTTGCACGAACAGCCTTTACTTCAGCGGGTGTAACCGCACTGGCTTTGTTAGTAAAATTATTGCGCACATAAGTGAGCACATCAGACACCTGTTGATCCGTAAGGAAGGCGTGAGCGCTCATATTGTTGTCGTATACTTCTCCGTCGATCTCCACTTCTTCACTCATGCCTTTGAGCACGATGTTGATCAGTCTGGTTTTATCGCCCAGCACAAATTCTGTTTTCTGCAATGGTGGATTGAGGCGCGGAACGCCTCCTCCATCTGCCTGATGGCAAACGAGACAGTACGTATCGTAGATCTTCTTGCCATCGGCAAGCGTTTTCTTTGAAATGGCTGCCTGCTTTGTTTGTGCAGGTTTGGTTTGTTTGGGCTTCGTCTGATCTGGATTACGATAAGATGCACTCAGGAAGAACAATCCGATACCTGCCACTCCTGCAAAGAATAATCTTTTCATTTTGTAAGTTTTCAGGTTCGTAATTATTTGTTGTAAGATACTTTCCAGATCCTTCCTTTTTTGTCTTCGGAAATGTACAGCGATCCATCGGGTCCCTGTGCCAGTCCGCATGGACGGAAGCGTGCATTTTTCGGATCGATCTTTTCTCCGGCAAATCCGTCTGCGAAGATCTCATAATCTCCGCCAGGCATTCCGTCTTTGAATGGAAGGAATACTACAAAGTAGCCGTTTTGCGGACGTGGTGCGCGGTTCCATGATCCGTGGAAAGCCACAAATGCGCCATTCTTATATTTTTCAGGAAACTGGTTGCCGGTGTAGAACAGCAATGCGTTCGGCGCCCAGTGTCCGGGAAATCCGTAGATAGGTTGAGATTTGTCCGCACATCTTCCCAATTTCTTTCCATCTCCACCATATTCAGGAGCCAGTACTTTTTTCTTCTGGAACTGATCGTAGTAGCAATATGGCCATCCATAGTCGTCGCCTTTTTTGATGCGCAGCAATTCTTCCGAAGGAAGCTCTGCACTCTGCTCTTCGTTGTACATGCCTGGGAAGAGCGTGTTCAGCAGGTCGCGGCCGTGCTGCATGGCGTAGAGCTGATTGGTGGTCTGGTTCCAGTCGAGGCCCACTACGTTGCGGATGCCGGTGGCATATTTGATGCCGTTGTGGTAGCTCTGCCCTTTCTGGTCGGCTTTGAACTGCCAGATGCCGCCGGTTGAATCGAGCAGCGGACATGGGTCCATCGAGGGAGAGTTCACGGTGCGGTCGCTGAGCTGACATGCATTGGACGGAGCGCCAATGTTCACATAGATATTTCCATCATTGTCGAGCACGATGGATTTGGTGTTATGTGTTCTGCGGTTGATCAACCCCGTTACGATGTTCTCAGCATTGGCAGTATCGATCACATCTCCTTTATCGTCGAGTTTGTAACGATACACATCTGTGTTGGACGATGCATAGAGATAACCATTTTTGATGGTGATGCCTGTTCCGCTGTAGTTGCCCCATCCGAGGATCTCATCTGCCACACCATCTTTGTTGGTGTCGCGGAGACGAAGGATGCCTTTTCCATTCTTTACACGATCGAGCTTTGCATAGATATCGCCATTGGTCTGGGCCACGATATGACGCACTGTTCCAAGGTTATCAGCCACTACTACAGCTTTGAAACCTTTGGGAAGCGTGATGCCTCCATTCTCTTCTTTGATGATTTTTTTCTTCACCACAGTTGAGTCGTTGGCAAGGGTCTGCACGGACAATAACAGGGCTACCGGCAGCATTTTGATTATCGCATTCATTTTGAAGACTTTTATGTACGTCTCTAAATTAAATGATTTGGCCAGACTAAGCTATTTATGCCAAGTAACTTTGCAAATATGCCAATAGGGCTTTATTTTCCGCCTCAGTTCCAACGGTTATGCGGAGGCAGCCTTCGCAAAGGGTAACGCCACTGCGATCGCGCACCACCACTCCTTTTTCGAGCAGGTAGTTGTAGATGCCTTTGGCATCTGTTACTTTCACCAGCAGAAAGTTGGCGTCTGAGGGATAAATTCTTTGTACAACAGGCAGCTTCGCCAGCTCTTTTTCGAGCATGCCGCGCTGACTTACGATCTCGCGGATCATATCGTTCACCATCCCTACTTCTTCCAGTGCTTTCAGTGCAAGATCCTGCGATGCCTGGTTGATATTGTACGGCGGTTTTATTTTATTCATCACACCTATGATCTCCTCGGAAGCGAAGGCCAGTCCGAGACGAAGCGCTGCCAGTCCCCATGCTTTGCTGAGTGTTTGCATCACTACCAGCTGCGGATAATCTGCAAGCTCCTGCGTAAAGCTGCGGAAGCGGGAGAAATTGATATAGGCTTCGTCGAGCGCCACAATACCCCAATAGTTGTTGAGAATTATTTCGAGGTCTTCACGATCGAGTGAATTACCCGTAGGGTTATTGGGAGAACAGAGGAAGATGATTTTTGTATTGTCGTCCACAGCTTCTTCGATGGCAGGGAGATCGAGCTGAAACTCAGGTGTGAGCGGCACTTTCCTGATCTGCACATCGTTGATATTGGCGCTTACTTCGTACATGCCGTATGTAGGCGGACAAATAATGATATTGTCTTTTCCCGGTTCGCAGAATGCGCGGATGAGAATATCGATGCATTCATCGCTGCCATTGCCGAGGAAAATATTCTCCATCGGAACACCTTTCACTTCGCTGATTTTGCTCTTCACCTGCAACTGCAAAGGATCGGGATAACGATTGTACCATTTGGTGAGTGGTGAACCGTAAGCGTTTTCATTGGCATCGAGATAAACACTTGCGCTGCCTTTGAATTCGTCGCGTGCGGATGAATAGGGAACGAGATTTTTGATATTCGGTCTAACGAGATTATCGAGATTAAAACTCATGATCTTTTGATTGATAGAATTCAATTATTGCAATCTTACTTTCACTGCATTGGCGTGTGCCTGCAGCCCTTCTGCTTCTGCCATCTGAATTACAGTGCTGCCGATGCTTTGCAGCCCCTGGTAACTTAATTGCTGGAAGGTAATCTTTCTTACGAAACTATCCACGCTCACGCCGCTGTAGGCTCGTGCATATCCATTGGTGGGAAGCGTGTGATTGGTGCCGCTGGCATAGTCTCCAACGCTTTCCGGAGAATAGTTTCCGAGGAATACAGATCCTGCATTGATCACTTTTTCTGCAAGTTCAGCAGCATTGGCGCAGCTGAGAATAAGGTGTTCTGCTGCATATTCATTGAGCAGATCCATGGCAGAAGTTTCATCGCGCATCAGAATCAGTTTGCTGTGCGTCAGTGCTTGTGCTGCAATGTCTTTTCGTGGCAGTTGTGCGAGTTGTTCAGCAACAGCTGCTTCCACTTCTCCGATGAGTTTTTCGGAGCAGGTTACCAGCAAAACCTGACTGTCTGCTCCGTGTTCTGCCTGGCTGAGCAGATCAGCTGCGATGAAACTTGCAGGAACCGTATCGTCAGCAAAAACCGCTACTTCGCTGGGACCTGCGGGCATATCGATGGCCAGTCCTTCCTGCTGCACCAGTTGTTTGGCGCAGGTAACATACTGGTTACCCGGACCGAAAATCTTGTACACCGAAGGAACAGTTTCTGTTCCGTAAGCCATTGCTGCGATAGCCTGCACGCCACCGATGCGGAACACTTTTGTAACGCCTACAATTTTGGCTGCGAATAAAATGGCAGGATGCAGTTTACCATTAGCATCAGGAGGCGAACAGAGCACAATCTCGCGGCAACCAGCCAGCACAGCCGGAACGCCCAGCATCAGAATGGTAGAGAAAAGCGGGGCAGATCCGCCGGGAATGTAGAGCCCTACCCGCTCGATGCCTACCGACTTTCGCCAGCATTGCACACCGGGCATGGTCTCCACAATTACCGGTTGGGATATTTGTTGTTCATGGAATAAAACAATGTTATTCTTTGCAGTGAGAATAGCCTGCTTCAGTTCTTCGGACAATGATTGTTCTGCTTCTTCAAAATCAGCAGCAGACACCAGTGCGGTGTTCAGCTCCACATTGTCGAATTGTTTGGTGTAGTGTTTTACTGCTGCATCTCCGTTCTGCTTCACATCGTCCAATACAGTTCGTACACGTTGTGTTAACGAAACAGCATCAGCTACAGGCCGCTGCAGCAGCGCCTTCCAGCTTGATTGTTCCGGGTATCGGTATAATTTCATAGTGCAGTTTTTAGATCACCATTTTTTCGATAGGTACTACCAGAATGCCTTCGGCACCGGCTGATTTCAGGGCTTCGATGATGTCCCAGAAAGTGTCTTCGCTGAGTACGCTGTGAACGCTGCTCCATCCGGGTTCTGCAAGCGGAAGAACTGTTGGGCTTCGCATACCCGGCAGTAATGAAATGATATCTTTCAGCTTTTCGTTCGGTGCGTTGAGCAGCACGTATTTGTTGCGCTTGGCTTTCTTCACGGCGCGGATGCGGAAGAGCAGTTTATCGAGCAGCTGCAATTGCGCAGGTGCGAGGCTATTGTTCTTTACCAGAACGGCCTGCGATTGCAGAATCGATTCCACTTCTTTCAATCCGTTCATGAAGAGGGTTGATCCGCTGCTCACGAGATCGGCCACCACATCTGCGAGACCAATGCCGGGAGCGATCTCCACTGATCCGCTGATCTCGTGCATTTCAGCCTGCACGCCATTATCGGTGAGGTATTTATTTACGAGGAAAGGATAACTGGTTGCGATGCGTTTGCCCTGCAAAGATTTCACGCCTTCATACTCCATGGCACGGGGGATGGCAACCGAGAGGCGGCATTTTCCGAAGCCCAGTTTCTCCACTACCACTGCCTGTTTGTTCTTTTCGAGCAGTACGTTTTCGCCTACGATGCCTATATCGGCTACGCCATCTTCCACATATTGAGGAATATCATCATCACGGAGAAAGAAAACTTCCAGCGGAAAATTATCAGATTCGGTCTTCAGCCTGTCTTTTACATTGCGAAGGTCGATGCCGCATTCTTTCAGCAGTTGCACTGAATCTTCGTAGAGCCTGCCTGATTTCTGAATGGCGATTCGCAGTTTTGTCTGATCCATTTTTATGTGTTTGGAGTATGAGCAAAAAAATAAGGGCTCACCGTGTGGTAAGCCCTTTGAATATTGTTGGTACATATACACAACATCACTGGCCTACCTCTCGGTAAGTATGATGATGATGGATATGTGTGTTTTGTAACATAATGTGGAGCAAAGGTAACACCTGAATGTGAACTGCAAAATATTTTTTTGCGAGGATTTTAACAGCCGTTCGTAAGTGATGCTGCGATATTGCCGTATTTTACAGTAACACACACTGAAATAATAGCTCATGAAACCCCGCTCCTTTCTGCTCCACTGCTGCATTGCAGCCAGTCTTATTCTTCCTTCCTTTGCGCATGCGCAACAGGTACCTGTAGTTCCTGCTCCCGCCTGGAGCGACGAATTCAATTATACCGGCCTTCCCGATTCCACCAAATGGAGCTACGATGTGGGCGGTTCCGGATGGGGCAACGAAGAACTGCAGTTCTATACCAAAGGACGAAAAGAAAATGTGTGGGTAGAAAACGGCCGGCTGGTGATCGAAGCAAGAAAAGAAGATTGGGAAGGGAACAAATACACTTCCACCAGACTCGTGAGCAAAGGAAAAGGCGAATGGCAGTATGGACGAATTGAAGTGCGTGCCAAACTGCCCGCAGGCCGCGGCAGCTGGCCTGCCATCTGGATGCTGAATGCCAATCCGAAACAATGGCCCGATGATGGCGAGATCGACATCATGGAACACGTTGGCCATAACCCGGGAATGATTCACGGTTCCGCACACACTAAGAAATATTTTCATACCATCGGCACACAAAAAACCGATACGATCCGCGTGAACGATGTATCGGAAAAATTTCACGTATATGCACTCGACTGGAATGCCGATTCCATTCGTGTAAGCGTCGACAACAATACTTATTTTACTTTCCGCAACGAGCATACCGGCAATGACGCCTGGCCATTCGACAATAAGTTCTACCTGCTGCTGAACATTGCTGTGGGCGGGTTCTGGGGTGGACAAAAAGGCGTGGATGATACCATCTTCCCCATTCGTATGGAGATCGATTACGTTCGCGTATACAAATAAAAAAAGGGGCTTCCATTCAGACGGTGGAAGCCCCTACGTAGACATAATTGGTAATAACCCCTAAGCAAATACCAATGAACGCTCTCCTTGCGTCCGGTTACCTTGACACCCTTCAATTACAGAGCGTTGCATTGTTTCTGAAAAAAATTCACAGAGAGGTCACTCATTATTTTTTAGCTGCCCTTTTCTGCAGATCAGCTATGGGAATCACCATCATGCGGCCAACCACATTCTTGCCTCTGTAGGTGATCAGCTTCATGGTGCTGGCATCTTTGGGTGGCGTAAGTGTTTGTGTGTATTTCGGATAGTAACGATCGGGGAACGAATTGTCGAAACTGTAGTAGATATTGAGGCCATCCACTTCGGTGCTGAGATCGATTTTCAATTGTCCGGCTTCAGTGAGTGTGGGCTTCACAATCGCATCGTACATCGCAGGTGAGTACTTTATTTCAGCTTCATCGAAGCGCGCGAAATGCTGCTCCGTTCTTTCCACAAAACTCTTCCAGTTCTTCTTCTCTTTGGGGCTCCAGAGAGATTCAGCAACGGCGAATGCACGTGGCCACAGCATGTACTGCATGTGACGCGTGTTGTAGATCTGCTCTGTCCAGAGATTGGCTTGTCCGCCTTTCACCAGTTTAGGATCTGCACCTTCGGGCATGGGATCGAACTCGTAAGATGTTTTCAAACGAAGTGAATTGTATACAGGAGGTTCCATGCTGGCATCGCCCTGCATGAAATCGAGATAGGCATTGGTGTTGGGACTCATGATCACTTCGTGGCCCATCTTCACGGCTTCGGTGCCGCCTTTCATGCCGCGCCAGCTCATCACTGCAGCGCTGGGTGCGAGGCCACCTTCGAGGATTTCATCCCATCCGATCATTTTTTTGCCTTTGGCGAGAATGATCTTTTCTACACGTTTAACAAAGTAACTCTGCACTTCGTGCATGTCTTTCAGCTTTTCGCGCTCCATCAGTTCTTTTACGGCACTGCTTTTTTCCCAGAAGTTCTTGGCACACTCATCACCACCCATGTGGATGTATGGAAAAGGAAAGAGTGCGGCTACTTCGGTGAATACTTTATCGAGGAATTCGTAAGTGGTTTCTTTTGCGGGGCAAAGCATGTTCTCAACCAGTGCGTCGAATTTGCCACCTCCATGCCACTGCATGAATTTCTCTCCTGAGCTTACACGCACATTGGCGGGGTCGCAGGTGAGTTCGGGATAAGAAGCAATGGCAGCGCTGCTATGGCCGGGCACATCCACTTCGGGGAGAATGTCAACGAAACGGTCGGCTGCATATTTGATCACTTCTTTGATGTCTTCCTGTGTGTAGAAACCTCCGTATGTTTTGGGCTCGTCTTCGGTGGGTGCAGAGAAGCTTCCGAAGTTGCCGGTCTTGTCTACGCGCCATGCACCAACAGAGGTGAGTTTGGGCAGGGACTTGATCTCTATTCGCCATCCCTGATCGTCTGTAAGGTGCCAGTGGAGCAGGTTGTATTTGTATTTCACCATATTGTCGATAAAGTCTTTCACTTCCTGTTTGGTGAAGAAGTGGCGGCTTACATCGAACATCAGTCCACGCCATGCGAAGCGGGGCTGATCTGTAACGCTGAGTCCGGGCAGGCTCCAGTATGTTTTTTTAATCAGGGTTTTGCCGCCGATCTCTTTGGGGAAGATCTGCAACAGTGTCTGTACGGCATAGAACAGGCCTGCAGGCTTATTGGCTTTGATGGAGATGGAAGAAGGCTGAATGTCGAGCGAATACCCTTCATTGCCGAGTGTGATGTCGGCAGATTTGTTGAGTTCAAATGCAATAAGATTCGATTTCACCGTTTTAGTAAAGCCATTCCCTACGGGGAGGGCATATCCGGTGGCGGGTCTGAGCTGTGTGGCCAGCATTTCAGCTACACGGAGCGCTTCGGGAGAGCCGGATACTTCGATACGCGTTTGCGCATTCAGCTCAAAATTCCCGGTACGGAGTCCGAGGGATACAGGTTGTGGAATAATCGCAGGTAAGGTTTGTGCTGCGCCAATCATAGAACAGGCAAGCAATACAAACGCAATAGTGATTTTTTTCATATAACTTAATTGGGCTAAGTGAATGGAGTGAATAAAATTAGGGGATTGTATTCATTCAATCATAGAGCATATTTTTTTAATCCCGTTTATGTATCTTTCCAAAAAAACCAACTGTTACGTATGACAAAATTCCTCGTTCCAACGGATTTTTCTGACACTTCGAAAAATGCTGCCAGGTTTGCCGTTCAAGCCGTTGCCAATGCCAAAGACAAAGACTCCACCATCATTTTGTACAATCTGCATGATGTAGTAGCTGCAGGATCAGACGGTTCTTTGCTGACCGAAACGGAGAACGACCGGCTGGTTATTCTTACCGATGCGCTTGAAAATCTGAAATCAGAGCTGCTTACGCTCGGCAATGTGAAAATCGAAATTGTGCTCGAAGCAGGTTCATCTCTGGTAGATAGTCTGGAACGATATGTGAGACATCATGGCATCGACCTCGTGATAATGGGCATCACCGGCGCTACCCGTCTCGAACAGATCTTCATGGGAAGCAATACCCTCAACCTGGTTGATAAGGGTATCGGACCTGTGATGATTGTTCCTCCCGATGCAACTTATCATTCCATCAAAAATATTGCACTGGCATCCGATCTGAAAGATGTGGAAACCACTACACCGGTGGCTCCTATCAGATCCGTGCTGCAACTTTTTGGAGCTTCACTGCATATTGTGAATGTAGACAGTGAGCATTACGTTGATATTACCGATGAATACAAGTCTGAGAAGGCGAAAATGGAGAAGATGTTCAGCGGTTACAGTCCTGAGTTTTATTTCATCCGTCAATATGATTTTCAGGAGGCGATCAGCCAGTTCAGCATCGATCGTGCGATCGATACCATCATTATTGTACCGAAAAGAAATTCATTCCTGAGTGGCCTGTTCAAAACAAGCCATACGAAGAAGCTGGCTTATCATAGCCATATTCCGATTGTGGCTATCCACGAGTAAACCTGAGTTCTATACAACATTAACTATCTGCTTCGGAGGCCGCCTTAGGGTGGCCTTTTTTTATTGCGTATCTTGGGAGAACAAGCGCCTGATATGATCAGTTTCAGTCATGAAGTGTTTTTTGAAGTAGCTACTCACCTGAGTTTTTCGCGCGCAGCGGAAGTGCTGTTTATCAGTCAGCCCGCCATTACGCGGCATATTCAGACCCTCGAAAAAAATTACGGGGCCAGCCTCTTCGAGCGCAAAGGCAATGCAGTACTGCTTACCACGGAAGGCAGACTGCTGCTGAATTATGTGGTGAAGGGCAGAGAGCTGCAACGGCAATTGGCCTTCGATCTTAGCAAACAGGAAGACATCCATCAGGCGAAGGGATCGCTCACCCTCGGCACCAGCACCACCATTACGCTGTATGTGATTCCTCCCATGTTTTCTGCATTCCATCAGCAATATCCCAACATCGAGCTCACGCTGGTGAACCGCAATTCCGAAAATATTCTGAAAGCATTGCTCAATCACGAAATCGATCTGGGCATCACCGAAGGAAAAAAACAACTCACGGCGGTGAAATACCAGTTCTTCATTTCCGACGAAGTAGTGCCGGTATGCAGTGCGCGCAGCAATCTGGTGAAACGAAAAACCATTCAGCCCGATGAGCTGAAGCAGATCCCTGTAGCATTGCGCGAAAGAGGTTCGGGTACACTCGCCGCCGTTACCGAAGCATTGCAGAAATGCAAAATGAGCATTGCGGATATACGCCATAAAATAGTGCTCGGAGGTACGGAAGCCCTCAAAAATTTTCTGCTCGACGATACCTGTCTCGGATTTCTGCCATTGCGATCTGTTGTGAAACAGTTAAAGAATGGAGAGCTGGTAAAACTGAATATACCGGGAATGACCATCCAGCGTGCATTTTACTTTGTACAAAGAAGAGATTCTGAAGCAGATAAGCTCAATCAGTTATTCATTAAGCTGGCCAAGGGTTATAACAAAAAGTTATAGCGTATAAGCAATCAGCATTAGCGGCAGTGCAGCGACTTGTTACTTTTACAGGGTCATTGTGAGTATATGAAACTAGCACAGCAACAAAGCACATTAGCCCGGCTGATCTGTTCATCATGCGGTCAGCCAGTATCGATTTTTGAGCCTCAGACATTTTCTCCCTGTTGTCAGCAGCCGCTGACAGCGGAATACGAATATCCTGAAAGCTTCACTCCTGCTGCATTGCAGCATCGGCCATCAACCATGTGGAGATATGCGGAGGTGCTTCCTGTACTGGATGCATCCAATATCGTGAGCCTTGGTGAGGGCATGACGCCCATCATCTATCCCAAACGGCTAACCGAAAAACTCGGAACGCCTGATGTGTACATCAAAGATGAATCAGGAAATCCTACCGGTTCGTTCAAAGCACGCGGCATCAGTGTAGCGGTGAGCAAAGCCAAAGAATTCGGACTTTCAGGATGCATTGTTCCCACAGCCGGCAACGCAGGCGGAGCTATGGCAGCCTATTGCGCAGCAGCAGGCATGCAGGCCATCGTAGTGATGCCCACACATACCCCCGAAGTATTCAAGGAAGAATGCAGATTGTACGGAGCGAAGCTCTTACTGGTAAACGGATTGATCAGCGACTGCGCAAAAAAAGTGGCCGAGCTGAAACAGCAATATCCTTACTTCGATATCTCCACCATGAAGGAGCCTTACCGGCTCGAAGGCAAAAAAACGATGGGTTATGAGATTGCGGAGCAATTCAATTTCGAATTGCCCGATGTGATCCTCTACCCCACCGGCGGCGGAACCGGACTGATCGGCATGTGGAAGGCCTTCGCTGAAATGGAGGCCATGGGCTGGATTGGGCCTGATCGTCCGAGAATGATTGCAGTGCAGGCGGCAAACTGTCAACCTATCGTGCAACGCTACGAAGGCAGGATCAGCAGCGTAAAAGAATATACCGGCGCACCATCATTGGCAAACGGCCTGGCAGTGCCGCATCCGTTTGCGGAAAAGATGATCATGCGCGTATTGCAGGAATCGGGCGGATTCCCGGTTGCTGTTGAAGACCAGGCGATGCTCGATGCAGTTCGCATGATCGCCAACACAGAAGGCATGCTCATCGCACCGGAAGGTGCCGCACTTTACGTAGCACTTGAGCAATTGCTTGATGCCGGCAAAATAGATCGCAACGAAAAGATATTGCTGCTGAATACCGGCAGTGGATATAAGTATTTGCAGAATCTTTAGCCGACTCATCCTAATATTTTTCTTCCTTCCAAACCTGCTACCATAGCAGGTTTCGGAGCTTTCCCTTCCATTTGGTTTCCTGTAGTTTAACCTTAGCTGTCAAAAAAACGTACCTTGGATTTGAAATAATGCTTCATGATCCGGCATACGGCTGTGCGCTGCATGCGATCATCAGGCAACAGGCTACAACACAACTAAGCAGCACACAACATGCGTGACAAAATTTCACTTCGCCCGAAATCAGAAAGACGCGGTGCACGCACAGCACGCGTATGGATGGCAGCTTCTTTTTTGTTGCTGGTGATTCTGGGTTTTCTATACTGGAACAGAGATACCGTTCTGCCGGCTGAAGTAGAAACGATGGTACGTACCAAAGACAGTACATCTGCTCCGCTTGAACAACCAAGCATGCAACAGGAAACAGCGGAGAATACCATCACCATCAAAGACCCAAGTGGAACTGTTTACAAACTCACATTGAATGGAGATGCGCCTCCATTTTTCTATATCGATGGGAAGCCTGCCACGAGTACAGAGATGGAGAAACATCACCTGATGATCACTAATCTAGCCAGAGTGTTGAAAGAGAAAAGAACAAAGCAGTAACCATCCATAAACGATATGCCATGCCGGATCAAATCTTCGATGCTGACTTCTGGGACGATCAATACAAACAGCAAAAACAAGGCTGGGATATCGGTTATCCCTCTACTCCATTAAAAGAATACATCGATCAGCTGACAGATAAGAACATTCGCATCCTCATTCCCGGATGCGGCAACGGATACGAAGCTGAATACCTGATGCAGCAAGGGTTTCAGCACCTTACAGTAATTGATATTTCTTCAGTTCTCACAGCACAGCTGGCAGAAAGATTAAAAACTTATGCTGGCAATTCACTCAACATCATAACCGGAGATTTCTTTGAGCATGCAGGCCAGTATGATCTCATTCTCGAACAGACTTTCTTCTGTGTTTTTCCTCCTGCAATGAGGCCGAAATATGCAGAGAAAGTGAAAGAATTGCTCGCTCCGGGAGGCACAATTGCAGGTGTGTTGTTCAACAGGGATTTTGATTCAGCGCCGCCTTATGGAGGACATATCGAATCGTATATGCCAATCTTCCAGCAACAGCTGCGTCTTAAAAAAATGGAGCCCTGCCGCAACTCTATCAAGCCGAGACAGGGCGCCGAAGCATTCTTTATTGCCATAAATGATTAGCGGAATAACATTGCCCTACACCGCAGGTTCCTGCTGGCTCAGACAGTGGAAACTTCCCAGTCCCCAGATAATCTCCGTGCTGTCGATACCCACTACCTTTCTGTCGGGGAAACTTTGCTGAATGATCTGCAATGCCACATCATCCGCTGCACAGCGATACGTTGGAACAATCACAGATTTATTGGCGATATAGAAATTAGCGTAAGAAGCCGGCAGCCGCTGATCGTCGAACACCACTGCATCCGGCATGGGCAGCTCGATGATGTTGAGCTGTTTGCCATTGAGCAGTCGCATCTGTTTCAGCTGACGCAGGTTCTGCTGCAGCAGTTCGTAGTTCTCATCTTCTTTGCTGAATTCAACAACCGTAAGCACAGTGTCTTCATTCACGAAGCGGATGGTATCGTCGATATGTCCATCGGTATCGTCACCTACAATGCCTTCATCAACCCAGAGGATCTGCTCTACTCCGTAATATTGACGAAGGTAGTTTTCGATCTGATCCTGATTGAGATGCGGATTGCGGTTCGGATTGAGCAGGCATGCTGTTGATGTGAGCAAAGTGCCGGCGCCATTGAATTCTACAGATCCTCCTTCCATTACGATACCGGGATTGTACACAGGCAGGTTGTAATGTTTTCCGATGAGGGTTGGAATTACATCATCCTGATCGAATGGAGGATATTTTCCGCCCCAGGCGTTGTAGCCCCAGTCGACGATCACTTTTTTCTGTTCTGCTGCGGGATTGATGAGGAAAGCCGGACCATGATCCCTGCACCACGCGTCGTTGGTGGGATGAAAGAAAAATTCCACTTTACTCATATCAACACCTGCATCGTTGAGATGCTTCGATGCGAACTGTTTCATGGCTTCATCAGCCACGTTGATGCGCACCAGCTCACTCAGCGCCAGTTCTTTTACAAATTGGCTGTAGTATGGATAGATGGCATTGATCTTTCCGGGCCAGCTCGCTTCTTTATGAGGCCAGCTCAGCCAGGTTGCGGTATGCGGAGCAAATTCAGCAGGGAACACATAGCCCAGCTGTGCAGGAGTGATTGATTCCATGGAATGTTTTTTATGCTGCGGTAAAGGGCAGATTAATCTTCGTCGATATATCTTTTGGTGATCGGCTGATAAGAGTCGATTCTTCTGTCGCGCAGGAATGGCCAGTGCGTACGATAGCGATCGCTCAGTTTCAGATCGAGCTCCTGAACGTGGGTCTCTTCTTTATCGTGGCTTGCCAGATAAGTGAGGTTACCGAAAGGATTGCTCACGAAAGAGCCGCCCCAGAATTTCATGGCGCCGTTCTGTTCGAGGCCTACCCTGTTTACGCTCACCACGTGGATACCATTGGCAACAGCATGACTGCGTTGAATGGTCTGCCATGCATTGTACTGCTCGTTGTTGGTGGCTTCGTCCTGTGAAGTGGCCCAGCCGATAGCGGTGGGATAGAACAGAATTTCTGCGCCCATGAGTGCAGTGATGCGCGCAGCTTCGGGATACCATTGATCCCAGCAGATGAGCACACCGATGGTGGCGAATTTTGTTTTGAAGACTTTATATCCCAGGTCGCCGGGAGTGAAGTAGAATTTTTCGTAGTAAGCCGGATCATCGGGAATATGCATTTTGCGGTACTTGCCGAGGTAAGTACCATCTGCATCGATCACGGCAGTGGTATTGTGATACAGCCCCTGTGTTCTTTTTTCAAAAAGTGAAGCGATGATCACCACACCTTTCTCCGCCGCTACCTTTCCGAGGGTTTCAGTGGATGGTCCGGGAACAGCTTCTGCCAGATTGAAGTTGTCGTAATCCTCCACATCGCAGAAGTACAGTGAAGTGAATAATTCCTGCAGACAAACGATCTGAGCACCTTTATCAGCTGCTTCTCTTACTTTGTCAACTGCCTTTTGCAGGTTCTCTTCTTTATTGGCGGTGCAACTCATCTGCACCAGTCCTACTTTTACTTTAGACATGATGGTTTAAACTTTGAGGCTGCAAAGTTATGCAATAACAGGAATTTTAGTGTTAAAACTCCGTGCCTATGAAGGCATTGCGGTTCCCATTTGTTTCAGGAAGGCCACGTGAGAAGCTACCGCATAGCGTACACGTGGATATTCGATGTACTGGAGACCGTGCTCCTGGCACATTTTACGAATGATCTTGCTGATAGCAGGATAGTGTACGTGCGATATTTTGGGGAAAAGATGGTGTTCGATCTGGAAGTTCAATCCACCTACCAGCCAGCTCACTACTTTATTGTTGGTAGCAAAGTTTGCGGTGGTTTTGATCTGGTGGATAGCCCACTCATCATCCAGTCTTCCGGTATCTTCATTCACTACAGGGAAAGCAGTATGCTCAACCGTATGTGCCAGCTGGAACACGAGGCTCAGTACAAGACCTGCCACCAGTGTGAAGATGAGGAAGCTGATAAGCCATGAAGAGAAACCTACCATGTAAATGGGAAGGCCAACGAACATGAAGAGGTGCAGCAATTTGAAGCCCCAGAACACGAGGTGGTCGCTGAGTTTCATTTTCTTCAGAGGCATGCTGCCTACTTTGCTCTTGAAATATTTCTGATAGTCGAGTACAAAGATCCACAGTACGTAGAGCAGTGAATACAGGAGCCAGAAATAGATATGCTGATACTTGTGCAGTTTGTATTTTTTCTGAGTGGAGCTCATGCGCATCCATGGTTGGATATCGATATCGTCGTCCACACCGTCTACGTTGGTATACGCGTGATGGATCACGTTATGTTTCACATTCCACATGAAGCTGTTGCCACCGAGAATATTGAGAGAGAAAGAAGCGAGGGTGTTTACCCATTTGTATTTGCTGAAGCTTCCGTGTGCACCGTCGTGCATTACGTTAAAGCCGATAGCTGCTACCAGTCCGCCCAGTATAACGCTTTCCAGTATCTGAAAAAGGAGGCTGGGTGTAAAGAACACCAGGTGAATATACACAGCGAGAAAACCTACCATCAGCACCACAGCTTTTATGAAAAGGCTGTAATTACCGGTTTGGGATGTACCCACTTCCTGAAAATACTCACTGATCCTGCGCTTCAGTTCTGAATGGAATGAGTGAGGAACATTCGCAAATTTTGGTGTCGCCATTTTGTTTAATACAGGGGGACTAAAAGAAATTAATAAAGGCGCAAAGTTACGATTATAATACCTACAAACCCTTAAAACCTTGCTAATTATGTTTCTACCAATACCAGCGAATCGAGATTGCGGATGCCGATCTTTTTTTCGCTGATGAACCCTTCTGCATATTTCACGCCAATTCTTTTTCCGAGCATGCGCGCACGCGCAATTACACTGTCGAGGAAGTCGGGGGTGGAAATATAGGTTTGTGTGCCTTCACCGCCATTGATAGGATTGAAGAACTGAGTTGAATAAGCCTCTACAGCCTTCATTCTCTGTTCAAATACATCGCTTATGTCGATTAAGAGATTAGGTTCGTGATACCAGTCCTGCATGTAGTGCAGCACATATTTGGGACGCCATTTTGGTTGAAGATTACCGTTCTCGTCGCGGGTCTCCACTTTAACAAGACCGCTGAGGAAACAGGCGTCTGAGATGAGGTGGCCCGCTCTGCCGTGGTCGGGGTGGCGATCGTCGAGCGCATTGGCGAGGATCACATCCGGCTGATACTTGCGGATGGCGCTGATCAGTTGCAACTGATGCGCTTCATCATTCCGGAAAAAACCGTCGCGCATTTTGAGGTTTTCCCTCACATGCACGCCCATGATGGCTGCTGCACTGGCCGCTTCGGCATACCGGGTTTCGATGGTTCCCCTGGTTCCAAGCTCCCCTTGTGTGAGGTCGAGAATGCCAGCCTTCTTTCCATTTCTGATTTCGTTAATGAGTGTTCCGGAACAACCAAGTTCCACATCATCGGGATGGACGCCGATGGCGAGTATATCTAGTTTCATAATCGTTGATGTGCGAACAACAAAGATAATCAGGGATTTGTTCACAATTGCATTCCCCAGTTGATCAATTCTGCTACTTCTCCGGGGGCATGCAATGCAGGAACGGGATCGGCTCTTTTTTTGCCTAACCGCACCAGCACCAGTTTTTTGGAAGGGATAACAATGATGTATTGCCCAAGGATTCCACGGGCATAGAATATTTTTTCATTGCCGGGAATGATCCACCACTGATAACCATAGTAGTCGCAGGGCTTTCCATGCCTGTCGGGGATCATATTGGGTGTAATGGATTGAGTGTAGTATTCGGGGGAAATGATCTCCTGCCCTTTCCAGCGGCCGCTGTCCACCATCAGTTGCCCGAATCTTGCAAAGTCGCGCGCATTGGAATTGAAACAGCAATACGATTTGATATGTCCGCCCGTATGATCGGTGCTCCAGAGTGCCGGATGTTCGGCCCCCAGCGGATGCCAGAGTTTTTCTGCACAGTAGGCGCTGAGCGATTTTCCGGTGGCTTTCTCTACGATGAGACCCAACAGTTGCGTATCGCCGGATCTGTACTCGAAGAGCTTACCGGGCTCAGCCTCCATTCCCACGCCCGTGGCAGTTTTGTATACATCATCTCCATAATAGAGTTCAGTAGTGATGCTGAGCGGGTTGGAATAGGTTTCCTGAAAATCGGTGCCGCTGCTCATGGTGAGCAGATCGATGATTTTCACTTTCGACTTCTCTCCTTCTTTGAATTCCGGAAGATATTTTCCGACAGGGTCCTGAAGAGATTTGATGCTGCTGTCTTTGAGCGCGCATCCAACCAGCAGACCGGTGATGCTTTTGGCCACGGAGAAAGAGCCGGACCAGGAAGAATCGGAATATCCATCCCAGTATTCTTCAAATAAAACAGAGTCGTTTTTTATAACGAGGAGAGCAGTAGTTTGCAGGTCTGTGAGCAGCCTGCGTGTATCGGCGGGGAGTGTAGGTTTGTTGTAATCCGTGCTCACCGCCCATGGCTGATGTGTGCCGGTGGTGAGAGTATTGTTGTTGAAATGTTTGTAATCGTCGATGCCGGGGAAATTGTACCAGACAACTTTAAAGAGATAGGTTTTGCCGCTGATGAATGCATAACCTGCAAATGCAATCAGCAGAATTACAATTGAGTAGGCAAAATAACTCAAGTATCGGTTGATTTTTTTCATGCAAGGCTAATTAATAACAATTTAGCCAAAAACAAGCAAGGATTTCTTATGACTTTGTTAGATACATTTTTAACTGCCCAACAATCCCAAAATGCATATCAATTTCCTGGATTTTTAAGACAAGATCAGTTATTATTTTATTTTAATATAATTTACAAATTAAGATTCTAAACAATTAAAACTCAGCGCAAGTTAGTTATGAATAAAAACTCTTTCCAGGACTTTGATGCAACACAATTTTCTACAATTGACGACCTGTATGAGTTTGTTGAAGCTAATGGGATGGAATTGGAGGAATTTTCGGAAATCTCAGATATTTTCATAAAGTATAGAAATTTCACAAATTCCCCTGAAGAAAAGCAGTGGGCCCAATGGGAGGTTGAATGCTTCATTTTTGAAATTAATGGTCCCCGGTTATTTTCTCTTTCCTCTTCTAATGGTGCAATAATTGGTGAGGTAAGTCAATTTCCTTCCTTAGATCAGATACAAACCAATGCATTTTCTTACATAAAAAAAAGAGCGGAGAACTGCAAAACCAGTTTACTTAAGGCAAGGTATTATCATTTACTATGGAGAGCTATTTCTGGTGTTAAGAATAGGAAGTACGGCATTAAAGCAATCCAAAATTATTTTGATTGTATTAATGACCTTATTAAACAGCTTCACCCTAATTATGATGAAGACAAAGCAAGCCTAATTGGACGCTATTTCGAAAATACATCGAGCCTCTGCAATGAAATTAACACTGAACATGAGCAAATTAAAAAGCTAGCTAACCACTTACTATTTAGAGTTTCGGGAATTCCCTTTTTTGTGAAGTCGGGAATTGTTGAAGATATGTTATCCTTCCCAAAACTTTTTAAGGCTATTGACTTTAAGGGAGTGCTTGACATTTACGAAAGCGAACTAAATAAGAACCCTAGAATAAGTGATTTTCTTTGGACATCAATATATTTTCCTAAAGCAATCGAAGTAGCACAAAAAACGAAAGAAAATTTAAAAGAATGGCATAATGAAGTTGGATTTGCAAACAGGAGGATGGCCGACCGGGAATCAACCGAAGACAGAGCCTGGATTAAGCAATATAATTACACCAAGGCAATCCAGGCCTTTACATTAGCGCATAATACTAAAGAAAAGGAGGAAACCGAACAACTATATCATGCCCATAAATCCAATATCAGATTAACCTCCTTTAGTATAAACTATGATGTAAAAACAGTTAATGCAATTGAAAAATGGGATGAATATCTAAAAGGAAATGCAGAGAAAATATTAATGTGTACGCCCAGAAGCATTTACTCCTATTTAGCTAATGAGCCTATCCTGCCGAATTACAAGGCTGCTCAACAAGGGGTTAAGAAACTAGCAAAAACAACTTTTGACCATTTTAATCATATACAATTTGATAAAAACAAAAACATAATTAAGAACAACGCCTTAGACATTCAGACTAACCATTTGTACACATTCTATTCCTATTATGTTCAACATAGCCTTCTTCCCAAACTGCGGTACATTATTATACCCGGAATTCAATCAGGACATTTGACATTTAGAAATTTCATTTCCTTTATTGTTAATGACAGCTGGATTGGCAAAAGTTTTATTTACAAAGACATAAGCGGACAAGAACTTGAATTAAATACCAGTCCGTTAATTATCCCCTCAATCATTGAGTTTTTTGTTCAGATTCAGGCGTGGACCAGTTCAAAATACTACCAACCGTCTTTTGTTTTGTGTATTGATAGCTTAACCCTAAAATTCGAAGGCCTTTTGCGCAAATTCTGCGAATACATTAATGTTAGCACCAGCATTAGCAGACAAAAAGGGATGCAGGAATTGTATATTAACAACATTCTGGAGAAAGAAGAATTCCTGAAATATTTTGAAGAAGATGATGTTTTTTTCTTCAAATATCTTTTTCTGAATGAAGGTGGCCCTAATATCAGGAATAATGTTGCACATTCATATTATGAGTATCACGATTATTCAATTGATAAAGCACTTTTGTTAATTGCTGCCTTACTCCGAATAGCGAAGTATGACTTTGAGCAGGGAGAAGAATTAATCAAATAAGCATATCATTCAGATAATCAACTTTTTACTTCAAATTTTGTTCTAATAATGATACAACATTTCCCTCTCCTGCCCGTATTTGGGTTTTTCTCCATTTTCGACTAGCTTCGCAGGTCGTAAGAAACCCCTCCTGCCCCATGAGGAACAAGAGCTTATCTTACAGACCCAAAATCATAATGTTTAAAATCACAAACCAAATATGGCATACGACGTAATAGTACTCGGAAGTGGCCCCGGCGGATATGTGGCAGCTATCCGTGCATCTCAGTTAGGTTTAAAGACCGCTATCATTGAAAGAGAAAGCCTCGGTGGTATATGCCTCAACTGGGGTTGTATTCCTACCAAAGCCCTCCTGAAAAGTGCTTCAGTAATGGAGTACATCAAACATGCAAAAGATTTTGGTATTGAAGCCACCGGTCAGCACGACTTTGCTGCTGTGATCAAACGCAGCCGCGGCGTAGCAGAGAAAATGAGCAAGGGCGTTCAGTTCCTCATGAAAAAGAACAAGATCGACGTTGTGATGGGCAACGGCGTGCTCAAAGCAAAAGGTCAGGTTGAAGTGACTGCTGCTGACGGCAAAAAACAAATCGTTGAAGGAAAACATATCATCATAGCAACCGGCGGCCGCAGCCGCGAACTGCCAGCCCTGAAACAGGATGGCAAGAAGATCATTGGCTATCGCGAAGCCATGAGCCTTCCTACCCAACCCAAGAGCATCATCGTAGTAGGATCAGGCGCTATCGGCGTTGAATTCGGCTACTTCTACAATGCTCTCGGAACAAAAGTTACCATCGTTGAATTCCTCCCACGCATCGTGCCTGTTGAAGATGAAGATGTATCGAAAGAACTGGAGAAGAACTTCAAGAAACAAGGTATCGAAGTAATGACCAATGCCGAAGTTACCAGCGTTGATACCAGCGGCAATGGCGTTAAAGCCACTATCAAAACTGCCAATGGCGACGTAGTGCTCGAAGCAGACGTTGTTCTCAGCGCTGTAGGTGTTACTGCCAATATCGAAAATATCGGATTGGAAACACTGGGCATCAAAACTGAGAAAGGCCGTGTTGCAGTGGACAAAT
Source organism: Pseudoflavitalea sp. G-6-1-2 (assembly GCF_012927185.1). Classification (GTDB taxonomy): domain Bacteria; phylum Bacteroidota; class Bacteroidia; order Chitinophagales; family Chitinophagaceae; genus Pseudobacter. The sequence continues at coordinate 893,425 of NZ_JABBGB010000003.1, read as the reverse complement.
ACTATCAGACGAATGTTCCTGGTTTCTACGCAATCGGTGACTGTGCTCCTGGCCAGGCACTCGCACACGTAGCAAGCAAAGAAGGCATCATCTGCGTAGAGAGCATTGCATACAACGAGAAGAAATTCAATCACCAGCCGGAAGCTATCGATTACAACAACGTTCCTGGTTGTACTTATTGCACACCTGAGATCGCTTCAGTTGGATACACAGAGAAACAAGCCAAAGAAGCCGGCTACGAAATCAAAGTGGGTAAATTCCCGCTCAGCGCTTCGGGCAAAGCCTCTGCTGCAGGCCATACAGAAGGTTTCGTAAAAGTAATCTTCGATGCTAAATACGGCGAATGGCTCGGTACGCATATGATCGGTTACAACGTAACTGAAATGATCATCGAAACAGTAGTAGGCCGCAAGCTCGAAACTACTTACCACGAAGTACTCAACAGCATCCACCCGCACCCGACTATCAGCGAGAGCGTGAAAGATGCTATTGAAGTGGCTTATGGCGAAGCTATCCACCTTTAATTGCATTTATCTGCATAAAAGAAAAGTCCCGCATCAGCTGATGCGGGACTTTTGTTTTTATTGAATCCGTCGATCCGGATTATTTGATATCAATCTCCTTCGGCTCACTCTCCCATGCATTCTTTTCGTAATACACCAGCTTGCTGAATCCGTTTGTACGGTTGAAAGTGTACTTCGCTTTGATATGCCTCAGTTCCCGCTCTTCGGTAAATTTAGATTATTCCCGGACAAAATATAAAAATATATTGATAAGTAATGATGCAATACAGTCTGAACAGATCATTCCGATACTAACGTCGATCATAAACCGTTAAAAGGTCTGAAAACCGCATTCATAGCCGATAAACCTCCATTCATTTTTGCATTATTGGATAGTGGGGAGTTACCTGCCCAATATTCGCTTCAGGAAACTTTTGCAAGTGTCTGGAAACCTTTTGCAGCAGTCCGGAAAATTTATCCTGAAACATAACCCTACTTTTTTGGTAGACTAAAATATGCGCTCTATATTTGCACCTCCAAACACAATAGATCTTTTACAACACTTATCCAGAACAGACTGAGGGAAGGGCCCTGCGACGTCTTGGCAACCTGTACTTACCCATGTATAAGGTGCTAACTCCTCCTCCTGAAAAGGAGAAAGATGAGATAGTTGAATGTATTTCAAAACTCTTCTGAGCGCTCCGCAGCATTTTCTGGTTAATGGTTGTCTCATGTAAAGTTGAAAGTGATGAAAGCTATTTATTCTGCCCCACGAATGTGTCAACTGATGCCCCATAGCATGCAACGCTGCTGTTGTTGCTGTTGTATGGGATAGTTACTTCCTGTATCAAATCAAGCTAAGTAAAAAACTGACAGCTCCTCAAGGAGCATTGTAACCGATGCTATGCCAATTCTAAACCCAGGCATCGGAAGGGATATTCCGTGTCTACTTTTAATTCAACAATACGTATGCTTATTAAGAAAAATGTAATACTCATGCTGGCGCTGCTGATCAGCATTGGAGTATACGCACAAAAAAAACAGTTGCGTGGAGTTGTGCTGACTGCTGAAAGCAAACAACCCTTAGAAGGGGCTACTATTACAGTCAACAAAACTTCCATTGTAACCACCACCAACCAGCAGGGAAAATTTCAGTTGGAAGTTCCCGAAGGGAAAACCGTTATCACTATCACATTTGTAGGAAGAGAACCGCTCGAAACAGAAGTAAAATCAGACAATGATCTTACCATTCTTCTGAAGGCATCGAATTCCACACTTGAAGAAGTAGTAGCAGTTGCCTACACCACTGTAAAACGTAGCGGTTACCCCGGTGCTGTTGCCACTATCAGTGCCGACAAGATCAACAACAGGCTTACTCCCAACATCACCAACGCATTGCAGGGTCTTGCTCCCGGTTTGCAGATCACTTCTGAGAACGGACAACCCGGTAATGCTTCTGCCATCCGCATCCGCGGTGTTGGATCTATCAATGCTTCCAGTGCTCCACTCTTTGTGGTAGACGGTGCGCCATATGATGGAGACATCAACGCATTGGACCCTGCGGACATTGCATCTATCAGTATCCTCAAAGATGCCGCTTCTGCCAACCTGTATGGTTCACGCGCTGCTAATGGTGTAATTATCATCACCACCAAAACAGGAAAGAAAGGAGAAGATGGCGTAATCAATGTTACAGTTAATCAGGGCTCGAGCAGCCGCGCAGTGAAAGACTACGACAAGATCGGCACCAACGATTATTTCGAGCTTTACTGGGAGGCACTCCGCAACAAAGCACTCAGCAATAAAGAAACACCTGCAAAAGCAGCAGAAATTGCGAGCGGCCGCATTGTATCTGATCTTGGCATCAACCCTTACGGTCCCAAATTTGCCGAACCGGTTGGAAGAGACGGTAAGATCGTTGCCGGCGCCGTTCCGCTCTGGAACGACGATTGGGCCGATGCGATGCAGCAAAACGCCAAATACACACAGGCTCAGCTGAGTTTCAGCGGCGGCACTGAAAAAGCAACTTACTACCTCGGCGGTGGCTACACCAACAATGAAGGCGCTTTCCTCGGCTCTGGTTTCAAACGCTATAACTTCAGAAGCAACCTCACTTTGCAGGCAAAGAAATGGCTGAAAGTAGGCCTTAACCTCAATGGTGCAACTACCACACAGGACTACCCTACTTCTTCCGATTCCAAACAAGCCAACATTGTGCTGTTCGGAAGAACCATTCCAAGCTTCTACCCTATCTGGAAACGCAACCCTGATGGCACATTCCTTACCGATGCAAACGGAAAAACACAGTACGATTATGGCGATTACCGTCCATCTTCTGCACTGGCTCGTTACAACCTCATCGGTTCAGAGCCGTTGAACAGATCGAGAAACACCAACGAGAATATCTCTGCGAGAACATTCCTCGAAGCAGCCATTACGTCTGCGCTTAAGTTCAAAACCAGCTTCAATCTCGATTACATCAACGCCAACTCACATTACTACACCAATCCACTGGTGGGTGAAGATGCCGAGATCGAAGGCACTGTGTACAGAGAGAATTCCCGTTTTCTTTCTTATACATGGAACAACATTCTTACTTATGATCTCAACCTGCAATCGGGTCACCACCTGAACCTGCTGGCTGGTCATGAATACTACTATCTCAACAAGAACCGCATCTATGGCAGCCGCCAGAAAATGGTACTGCCCGATCTGTACGAGCCGGTAGCTGGTTCACAGCTGAACGATTTCTCCGGTACCGCAGACAACTATGTTAAGCTGAGTTTCTTCGGACAGGCGCAGTACAACTATCTCGGAAAGTATTTCGCTACCGCATCGGTTCGCAGAGACGGAAGCAGCCGCTTCCACCCGGATTCAAGATGGGGAACATTCTGGTCTGCAGGTGCAAGCTGGAGATTGTCTGAAGAAGACTTCCTCAAGTCGGTGGACTGGCTGAGCGCACTCACACTGAAAGCCAGCTATGGTTCATCAGGCAACGATAATCTTACCAGCTTTTACAACTATCTGGCTTTGTATTCCATTAAGACCAACCTCGGCAACGGTGGTGTTATCACATCCCGCCTTCCAACGCCTGGCCTCAAATGGGAAAGCAACCTCAACTTTAACGTAGGTACAGATTTCGGTTTCTTCAAAAATCGCTTATACGGTTCCGTTAACTACTATATCAGAACCAGTAAAGATCTGCTGTATGCCAAACCACTGGCAGGTTCTACAGGTTTCACTTCTGTAAGCGCCAATATCGGAAAGCTCCGCAACACCGGTATCGAAGTAGAACTGAATGCGGTTCCTGTAAGCAATAAAGATTTCAGGTGGACAGTAGGTGTGAACCTCGCACACAACAAAAACAAAATTGTTGAACTTCCACAGAAAGAGATCATCAGCGGAACAAAACGTCTGGCAGTTGGCGGATCGATCTACGATTTCTTCCTCCGCGAGTGGGCTGGTGTTGATGCCGAAACAGGCAAACCACTCTGGTATACAAACGACAAAACAACAGGTGCAAGAAAAACAACTTCTGTTTACAGCGACGGAACGCTTACGCAAGCCGGCACTGCGCTTCCTGATGTTACCGGCGGTATCACCAACACCCTCAACTATAAGGAATTTGAACTGTCGTTCATCCTCGCATACAGCCTCGGTGGTAAAGTACTCGATCTCGATTACGTGAACATGCTTACCGGTGGTACCTCTCCCGGCCGCAACTGGGGTGTGGAGCTGAAAGAAAGATGGACTCCTGAGAACAAGAACACCAATGTTCCTATTCTCACTACAGACAATCTGAACTTCACGTCTACTTCAACCAGATTTTTGTACGATGCCACATATGCAAGGTTGAAACAGGTTTCATTAGGCTACAATCTGCCACGCACACTGTTATCGCGTGCTGGTTTGAAAACAGCCAAAGTGTACCTGCTGGGCGAGAACCTGCTCACTTTCTACGGTCACCAGGGTATGGATCCTGAGCAATCACTCGGCGGTACAACCTACTATCAGTATCCACAGATGAAAACAATTTCAGTTGGCTTACAGGTAGGACTTTAATGAACACATTCAAATCAAGCATCATGAAAACGAAATATCATCTTTTATATATTGCAGCACTGTCCATAGGCCTGGCGAGTTGCAACAAACAACTGAACACCTCTCCATCCGATGCCGTTTCTGAAGAAATTATTCTGAAGAATATCGGCAACCTCAATACCATTTCAGAAGGTGCATGGGCATCTTTCATGGACGATTTCTATGGAGGCACATTCGGTAACCCCGGTTTCAAAACCATTGCACTCGTAAGCGATGCGATGGGTAGTGATGTAGCGGTTAATCCAAACAAATACAGCTACAACCCTGTATACAGTTTCAATCAGCTGCACGATAAAACAACCAGCCGCGTAAATGCTATCTGGAATCAGCTTTACAAAATCATCAATAACCAGAACATCATTCTGGCCAATGTAGATAAAGTAGAGGGAGATGCAGGATTGAAGCGTGTGGCGAAAGGTCAGGCATTGGCACAACGTGCGAATATCTATCTCACCATTGCTTCTTTCTATCAGTTCTCTTATCTGAAAGATCCGAATGCGAAAACAGCTCCGATCTACACAGAGCCTACAACCGATAAAACGGAAGGCAAACCAAGAGCCACTCTGAATGAACTCTATACGCAGATTCTGAAAGATCTCGGCGATGCCATTCCTTTGCTGGATGGATATCAGCGTACAGCCAAGTATAAGATCGATACCAATGTGGTATTTGGTCTTCAGGCCCGCGCATACCTCAACACAGGTAAATGGGACGAAGCTGCAACTGCTGCCAGCAAAGCGCTGAAATATTATCCGCTGATGACGCAGGCAGACTACACACAGGGCTTCAATGATGTAAGAAATTCAGAATGGATATGGGGCCATTCGGAGATCCCATCTCAGAGTGATGGCAGCTACAGCTTCCACTTCCTCGATGTATCTTCTGCTTCTTCTTACTACTATAGCTTCAGTGCAGATCCCTTCTTCATGCTGCTGTTCAATGATGGGGATATCCGTAAATCGCTGTTCTCATGGGATGGCAGATCGGGACGTCAGGGATTTCTTCAGTACAAGAAATTCCGTTTCAGAGACGATCAAACGGCTGATCTCGTGCTGATGCGCAGCGCTGAAGCACATCTGATCAAAGCTGAAGGTCTCGCACGTGCCGATAAAAAAGCAGAAGCTGTGCAGGCGCTGAACGATCTACGCAATGCACGTGGCGCCACGCCTGCAGATCCTGCAATCAGCAAAGATGATCTGATCAAAGAGATCCTGATCGAACGCAGAAAGGAACTCTGGGGTGAAGGATTTTCGCTCTCCGATATCATCCGCAATCAGCAGGCTGTTTCGCGCAAACCGTATGTAGATGCAGATAAGAAACCAATTGTAGTAACTGCCATTACACCCGATGGTACTCCCATTCAGGTTCCATCGAAATCACATACTTCCACGAAGTTTATCGATGGCAGTGATTATGTTCCTAATAGTCCATACTACCTGTTTGCAATTCCGCTTGCAGAAGAACAGAATAACCCTAATCTTTATAAATAATCTGATAAGGGTATTATGTGAAGGGAGGGCGTTCCGTTGTACGGAATGCCCTTTTTTATTGATAAATATCACCCCATTTTGCAGACAGTATTTTTACTATATATCAAATTTGTTTGTACTTTTGAATTGGCTAATATATAACCCCGGCATTCGACCTTAATAAACCGGCACTCCACTTTTCACAATACCTACCTTACTCCTTCAGCCTACGTTGCAATACACACCACATGACTCGCTAACCTGAGTCTATTACACAATGCACTCTGCATTCAAATATCCTTTGTTAACCTTTACTGGTTATTCCTTTCGCATCCATCTATCCTTCCATCCATCCATCCTTTGCAATTCCAGGAATACCTCCCGGTGTCCCGCTATGTAGTAACATCACTGAAACGCTGACATAATCGTCAGTAAACCATCCTATTTCCATAATTAAGGCATTCAAGGCCACCAAAAAACAAGGACGGAAGTCCTGCTGGAATTGTATTGCCCGAACTTTTCGTTTGTGTATCAATGTTATACCACACATACATTGACGCACCGATATTCTATTACCTATTCGTCACCTAAAAAACACACACATTATGCGAAAAGTACTACTCGCCTGTCTTACTATTGCCCTCATTTTTACATCCTCCCTTCAAAAGGCAATGGCACAGGCATGTGATGTAACAAACATCACCATCAAACTGAACAGCGCCACCAACAGCGGCGGCAATTGTCAACTCAATATCGACCTCAGCTGGGATCAGCGTAATAATGGCGGAAACAAGTTCACTACTGTACATATCTGGACGGAAGCGAATTATCCCAATCCACAACTCACTTATGCGCATCCTCCCAATGCAACAGATCTGGCCAATGTTTTAGGAACCATCTTAGTGGTAAACCCAACATTAGCCACACCAACACTTGGTACACAATATCAGAATGCAACACTCTCTCCTATTCTTTCTGCCACCGGCATTACCAAAACTTATGTCAGCGGAACAGGCATCAATACCATCAATCGCTTTACCATTAAAGGTATTGCACTGACCATACCGGGTGCGTGCAACAATGTAACTAAACTGATAGCCGATGTATGGAGCAGCAACTCAAACAGCAATAACGGTACGCAGTGTGTATCGCCCAAAAATCCGTTTATAGTTAATGATCCGTTGGTAAGCGGCAAAATTCTTTGCCCACTACCGCGCACGTACACTGTGAACATTGCATCTCAGTCGTTAGCTCAGACAGCCATCTTCACTGTGTATGCAGACAATGCAGTGTTGGGTGTGCTCGATGCAACCGACCCGGTGATTTTCACTTCTGTGCTGGTTAACATTCCTGCGGTGGGCACTTCTTTCACCTCTCCTGCGCTCCCACTGCTTTCTCCAAATGAAAATGCAAGTCTATGGGTGCGCGTTCAGGTTACCGGGCAACCATTCTCCATTACGCAATTACTCTCGAATACCTGTCCGGTTTTACCTGTTGAACTAACTTCCTTCGACGCAACCAGGTTGAACACTTCATCGGTAAAACTAAAATGGCAAACAGTTTCCGAGCATAACAATAAAGGATTTGAAGTGCAAAGAAAAACCGGCAGTGGTGATTTTGAAACCATCACCTTCATTTCATCATCTGCGAAAGATGGCAACAGCAATAGTCTACGCAACTATGAGTACACAGATAACAACAGTGCCGACAACAATACGCAATACAGGTTGGCTCAGACAGATCTCGATGGCAGGAAATCTTTCAGCAAAGTGGTGATAGTGAAAGGCAATACTTCATCAGGCCTGGCCGTGCTGATCTATCCCAATCCTTCACTGGATGGCAATGTGAATATTTCGTTCAATGATGCCAGTGGGAAGGACATTCAGGTTACTGATGGCAGCGGAAGGCAGATACAAACAGTAAGAAGTATCAGCGTTAATCAGTATACACTGCACAACCTTAAAACAGGCTTGTATTTTCTGAATATCAAACACCATTCTACAGGTGAAACCATTACCAGAAAGATCATGGTAAAGTAGTGTGGTTTCCTTTTGGAAGGTGATGGTTAAACCAGCTGCTCCTGCAAAGGGGCAGCTTTTTTATCATGATAAGAAGCAATCGTTTGCGTGAAAAAAGTCAAACAAAAAACTGCGTATTTCTACTATATATTAAAAATGATTGTATATTTGAAATAGCACTATTCAATACCTGTTTACGCGGAAACGCCGGTGCATCAAGCGCTTTCGTTTAAACCATATATCCCGTCCACGTTTCATTCAATCATTTCCACGGGAATCCTTGTCAGTTTCCTCAGATTAAATATCCTTTGCAATTACCTTCCTCATTTTTCCTTGATAACCATTTCATGTTCTTTATCCATTGATCTTTCCGGTCAACGGGCTTTGCCTTACACAACAACACAACATTATCGGCCCATCGGGTCTGAAAGAATATTATTAGCGATCGTTTTCGCTTAATCATAAACGATATGTATCAGTATGTTCTGAAAGTTTAACCCCTGCTCCCTAAACCCTGTTCGATGCTGCATTACGGCAGCGCCTTATCAAAATACCCGGCTCCTGTTCCGAATCACTTGATGTCAGGTCTAAGTGTGCAGGTCCCCGGCCCAACCAAACAGTTCGCGAAGTGTCCTCTGCCGACTCCGCGCCGTGTACCATTATGCGGATGAAGCAACTCTGGCAGAGAAGATGCTGGTGAGCCGCTGATCTGTAGTCGCTGTGTCAGATCAGCATAACGCGAGCATTGGGAGACTGCAATAGAATGGGGCCGGGAATTTTGAAAAAAGGCCTGATCAAAAAATCAGGCCTCATGGTCACAAGAGAAAATTGATGTTTGTTTTTTATGGCGTGAGCGCTTCGAGCGCTCCGAATGCATGGTCGATCACTATCTTCCAGGTACCATCAGCCTGGCGTTTCATTACTTCAATTCCTTTGGCACTTACTTTTACATCATTTCCACCGGTGATATTCCACTCCGATCTTCCAACGGCGAGATCGCCTGTTTGAAGACAGTACACTGTTCTGATCTCCATAGTTCCTTTGATGGAGAGAATGCCTTTCACCGCTTCTTCAAATTGATCCTTTCCTGAAACCGGCCTGTTTAGCTCTGGTACAATTATTCCGTTTACATCGTACATGCTCAATACGGTAGCAAGATCGCCGGTATTGTAAGCTGCTGCTAAAGACGCATGTGCATCTTCGGCTCTGGTTGGCAATTTCATCGATTGATTATTTAAGTTGAAAAATTGAAATCAGCTAAGGATGGATGCAAAGCTGTAACTGCTGCGCACTGCATTGGCCAGCTGCCCTACTTCTTCGTACACTTTGCTGAAGAAGAATGGTCCCATGCTGGCGCGTTTTACGCCGAGCTTGTTCAGCTGTTCAAAATCCGGCAGCCCAGGTATGCACATTACATTCAGCGGAAGCGATGAAACGCCCACTGCTGCTGCAATATCCTCTTCTGCGGTTATGCAGGGAAGGAAGATGCCGTCTGCTCCGGTATTGTTGTACAGCTTCAAACGGGTAACAGTTTCTGAATGTTTGTTGGCAACATTCAGCAGATAAGTATCGCTGCGGAGATTGATGAAGATATCCTGATTTTTAGCCGCCAGTTTGTTTTTGATGTATTCGATGGTAGCGGCAAATTGCTTCGCATCTTTCAGTGTGCGTACTCCATCGATGATCTGAGAGTCTTCGATGTTGATGCCTGCTACGCCGAGATCAACCAGTTGCTGAATGTTTTTCAGGATGGCTTCGTTGGTATTGCCGAATCCCATTTCGATATCAACCGTAACAGGGATCTTTACCGATGCGAGAATTCTTCTTACAATCAGCAGATACTCTTCAAACGGAAGCTGCTCTCCATCGTCGTAACCCAGGCTGCTGGCTACTGCCGCACTGGATGTTCCCACTGCTGAAAAATTTTGTTCCTGAAAACTTGCTGCGCTTTTTGCATTCCATGCATTTGGCAATACAAATAATTCCGATGCCTGATGCAGTGCTTTGAATTGTGCGAGTGATGATGACATGATATTTCTTTTTTGTTGTGTATGCTTTATTGCAGGAACAAAATTATATCAGCATCAAAACGTGGAATTGTACAAATCGGAACAACTAGTTGCCGGTAAATGCAGCTGTTACGGGAGAACTTTCGAATGAATAACCGGAAGGCGTTAATCCTGTAAAAGATTTGAACTCCCTGATAAAATGCGACTGGTCTGCATAGCCAAGGTCATAGGCTATCGAAGTGAGGGAACTTTCTTTTTTAGACATCAGTTTAAGGCTGTTCTGAAATCTGTTGATCTTGCTGTACAGCTTCGGCGTAAGGCCCGTATACTGAAGAAACAACTTTTGAAGGTATCTCGACGTAATGCCGTACTTAGACGCAACATTCTCGATATTGTCGAAGAAATCGCGCTGCATCATTTCATGCATCACTCCGCTGACGACTACTCCTTTCTGCAATTTATTTTCGGTACGCGCGAGTTTCTGCGTCAGAAATCTTTCGATCAGTTCAATCCTTTGCTGCCAGGAAGCTGTCTCCAGCAACTGATTATGCAGTCCCTTCACTTCATTACCTGAATGATCTGTAAAATCAGCCACCTGATTATTGAAGAGATCCACTTTGTCCGGCAGAAAGTAAGCAGCTGCATGCGGAAAGAATCTTATGCCAAGCATGGTATTCTTTCCTACAGATTTTATTTGCAGGGGACGCAGTATCTGTCCCCATAACTCAATGGGAGGATTGGTTACAAATCCATCGGCAGTACCCGTCTGCCACTGGCCTGATCCAAGGTTGAAGATGATCTCCAGGCATCCGCTCGGAAACACTGTATCGTCAAATGCTGCATCTGATGACGACTCATAGATGTAATAGCATTTAACGTACTGCTTCAGTCTGTTGCCCGGAATTATCTCCTGGTACTTCATCGTGGATTTGTCTGTTTCTGAATTGATTTTCAATTTACAAAAATACCGCCGTAGTCGAAACCGGCATAGAACAAATCGGAACAGTTTAACATCTTAATGCATTCATTCTGAATCATCCGGGCATAAAAAAGGGAGTACCGTCTGCAGAGGCACTCCCCGGATTTCAGCAAGCCGTAATCATGACCGGCTGCCAAATACTTTCTTCAGGATCTCCGTTGTTCTTGCAACAGGATCCTTACGTATCGCTTGTTCTTCAAGCCCTACCTGATAGAAAATGCCGCCTAATGCCTTTTCAGTTACATATCCTGCGAGATCGGGATTGATCTTTTTCGCAGCAAACTGGTTGTATGCAGTGAATACATCGCTCCAGTATTTTGTAGCATTCACTTTAGCAAGTGATTTATCGATCACAGGTCTGAATGCATTGGTGAGTGCGGTAGTAGTTCTTCCTCTGAGGAAAGAAGTAGCAGCCGTATCGCTTCCACGCAGAATGCCGAGTGCATCTGTGATAGTGATGCTCTTGATGGCATTGATGAAAATCGGCGCTGCTGATGTAGCCGCATCTTCTGCCGCGCGGTTCAATGAAAGGATGGCTTTATCAACCAGATTTCCCATGCCGAGATCGCGCATCGTTTTCTCTACCTTCTGTGCTTCCTGTGGCAATAATATTTTGATAGCTGCATTTTTGAAGAATCCGTCCATGGCAGACAATTGATTGGAAGAGCGCTGAGCGCCTACGGAGAGGGCTTCTTTCAATCCGGCAATGATATCGCCATTGCTCAATCCTGTATTGCTGCCGGCGCCTGTTCCCGAGCCCGTGGTTTGTCCGATATCTTTCAGAATCTGCTGTGTGGTTTCACATCCTGAAAACAAAACAATACATAGTGGCAACAGGTAAATAAACTTTTTCATCTGGTAGTGATTTGATCAAATAAACTGAATTACAATTTTTCCGGGTGCATATTATCAAATAACTTTATTCAATGCAAATATCTGTCTGGGAAAAGGAAAGTTTTTTCGCCCCCAATGATGTGGTGATCCTTGGTAGCGGACTGGTTGGGCTATGGTGTGCATGGCATCTGAAGAAGCAGCAACCTGCCAGCAAAATTACAATAATCGACCGTGGCATCATCCCCACAGGAGCCAGCACACGGAATGCAGGATTCGCCTGCTTCGGCAGCGTAACCGAACTGATGGCAGACATGGAAAAATCCGGTGAAGATGCCATGCTTCAACTGGTAGACATGCGCTTTCGCGGACTTCAGCGAACCAGAAAAATACTCGGTGAAAAAGCCATCGGTTTTCAGTTAAGCCGAGGCTATGAAATGATCACTGCAGCAAAAGATCCGGGCAAAGCTGTACTGCAGCAACAGATGGATTATCTCAACGAAAAACTCTCTCCCATCATCGGCTCCTCTCCCACTTTCAGATTTGCCGGCAACAAAATAAAGAAGTTCGGATTCGGGCAAACCGCGCATCTCCTCGAAAATAAATTTGAAGGCGGACTTCATTCCGGCATGCTTTGCCAGCAACTGATGCAACGCATTCAGGCCATGGGCGTAACTATTCTGAATGCCACCAATGTTACACATTTCGAGCAAGGGCCCGAAGGAGTGAATATCTACTGCCATTACAGGATCAGCGATACTCCGCAATCACTCACAATCAAAAGCAAACAACTGCTTGTCTGCACCAATGCATTTGCAAAGCAATTGCTTCCCGATCTCGATATCGTTCCCGCGCGCGGACAAATTCTGGTAACCTCACCAATCGAAAACCTGCCATTCAAAGGCACATTCCATTATGACGAAGGTTTCTATTACTTTAGGGATCTTGGAGACCGCATACTCCTGGGAGGCGCGCGCAACAAGGCTTTTGAAGAAGAAGCCACTACAGAGATGGAGATCACTCAAACCATTCAGCAGGAGCTGGAGAATTTTCTTTCACAGTACATCATCCCCGGAAAAAGTTTCACAATTACAGATCGCTGGAGCGGCATCATGGGAATGGGCTCTGAGAAAATGCCGATCATTAAGGAAGTTGCACCAAACATTTTCTGCGCAGTGCGCATGAGCGGCATGGGTGTGGCGTTGTCGGCGCTCGTTGGAGAAGATATTGCAAAGAGAATGGCTTAGGTAATTTTGGGCAAAGGGATATGATAATACCGTCGAGAAACAGGCCGGGCAGGGGTTAACACCGATGAGGCTTTTGTAATGGAGGATTGGGCGATAGAATAAAACCGGGCGTCTGCCCAACCCGTTTCAAGGCCGGATATTATCATATCCCATTGCCCTATGCCCGTGAAGGTGTAACATTTTTTTTAGCAATATCTTATTCAACGAGCGCTGTGAGTTGGAGGAAGGGAGAAAGGTCGGAGTTGATGATGAATAGCTGTTGGTGATTCACTCTTACGCACATACGAATAGTAAGCAAGGCCGGGAACCGGGATATGAAAACACGGCCTTAAAACGGGTTGCGTGATAGCCCGGATACATTCAAACGCCCAATCCTCCTTACTTATAGCCCAATCGAAGTTAACCCCTGCTGGGCCTGTTTTTCGACGTTGTTTTTATATCCCGGGCACGGCCGTTGATAAAAAACTATATCAATCAACCTTTATGAGTTTGATAACCGGATGCATCCCCACTTTCAAAAAATACAATCCCGCATTCAATCCATTCAGATAGATCTTTCCTGTCCGCACTGTTGTGCGCAATACTGTTTGTCCGTTGCCATGCTGAACAAGTACAACTGTTCCATCAGCAACCGACCCCGATAACTGCACAAATGATTTTGCAGGATTAGGCCATACATGCAATGCCAGACTACGTGGCATATTTTCTTCGGCATTCAATGCAGGTAATGTGGGGGCCGATAACCCTTTCGATTGAAGCAAAGAACTGCGTGCTGCATCTTGTGCAAACTGGCTGCGCATAACATTGCACTGACCGGCAGTGAACATGCCCAGACAGGCATCGTCGGTGAGATCCATAAAATTCATATACATATCGCCGTTAGCTCCATTGTTGCAGGTAGAGCGCATGCCCGAAGGACAGCCACGGGTACTGCTTTGCTGCGGAGGCGTGTCGTCGATATAGTCGTTGCCACAGTCGCGGTCTCCCCAGATATGACGAAGACCAAGCCAGTGGCCGGTTTCGTGGGTCAGTGTGCGGCCCTTGTTGTAGGGTGCGAGCGCCGTGCCGGTAGTGCCGAAAGCTTTGAAAGAAATTACGATCCCATCATTGGTAGCTGTTGCGCCGGGCGCTGTGGCATATCCGTAAATGCCTTGCGTGAGATTTGCCACCCAGATATTGAGATAGTATTTGCCATCCCAGGCATCACTGCCTCCATAAGTAGTGGAACGGATCCCTTCATCGATGCCAAATGCTTTGATGCGCGTGTATCTACGAATAATGCCAGTGGTGGCTCGCCCCACTGCATCGGAACTGGCCAGTTGAAATTCTATTCGGCAATCTGCTGCGATACTTTTGAACGCAGCAGGTATGAACTGCGTATCGGCATTCAGTTTGCGAAAATCTTTGTTGAGCGCTTCGAGTTGTGAGTATACCTGCTGATCGCTGATATTCTGTTGTGCATTGTTGTAGAGAATATGCACAACAACCGGAATGCGGATGAGGCGGAGCTCTCCGTTTGTTTCTGTGCCGGATCGTGTTGAAATGGATGCTGTAGTGTTTGAAGTATATGATTTATTTACTCCACCTTGTGCTTTTGCCGGTGAATCGAAAATAGTGTGACAGACACGTTGTGCATCTGCAGCAAAAACCAGCAGTAAAAGTAAGGCGGCAAGTAAAATGTGTTTCATCAGTTCAGCTTTCGTGAGCGAATAGCCACAGCTGCTGCCTGAATCTCCGGCATCAGCTGCCAGGTTCATACACAGGAATGAATTATGCGTTACTTAACGAAAGAATAACAGGAAATGGAATTACAGGTGGGATATTGAACTTGTACATGGTACAGTAAGCTGATGTAAAACAAGTAAATCTTTCCAATAAATGCAAGTCCCCTCCCATTCGACATGATTTTCACTTTTTTCTTACCACCAAAACAGTATTTTTGATCATACAGACCCAGCGATATATGATGAAAAACTTAGTTTATAGCAGTCTCCTGCTCAGTGTTATTCTCGGAAGCTGCAACAGTAACGACAATACAGACAACAACAACAATTCAGGCAACACCGTTGAAGCAGGTACTCCAAGGCTGCAGTACACTGTAGTGAATGCTTTTCCGCATGATACAGAAAGCTTTACGCAGGGCCTCACTATTCATAACGGACAAATGTATGAGAGCACCGGCAGCCCCGGCGAAGGCATTAAGAACAATGGCTCCTGGATCGGACCTGTTGATCTTGCCACCGGCAAAGCCGAACATAAAGCCAAACTCGCTCCCGAACATTTCGGAGAAGGCAGTACCATCCTCAACAATAAAGCATACTACATCACCTGGCAAACAAAAGCAGGTTTTGTGTATGATTTGCCGGATTTCAAACTGGTAAAACAATTCACTTATAACCACGATGGATGGGGACTCACCAACGATGGAACCAATCTCATCATGAGCGATGGCAGCAACAAACTGTATTTCTATAGTCCTGATTCACTGAAGATGCTCAATATCGTCAGCGTGAGCGATTACAATGGTCCGGTGGCGAATATCAACGAACTCGAATACATCAACGGTTTCGTATATGCCAACCAGTGGGAAACACCTTACATTCTGAAGATCGATCCCAACAGCGGAAAGGTAGTAGGACAATTAGACCTCTCCAATCTTACCAATGAAATACGCAACACAGCTCCCGAAGCCGATGTGCTGAACGGCATCGCATTCGACAGCGCCAATGGCAAGATCTACATTACCGGTAAAAAGTGGCCGAAGGTATACGAGATCAAAATACAATAAGGCATCATGAAAAACCTTATTCCCGATATGCTTGCACTGCTGATCGCCATGGCCGGATGTTCCAATCCGGAACACGCCACTTCCGCAACCAAAAGCGACAGCAGCATACCAGCCAGCATCAATATCGGGTATACGGTGTTTGCCAGTTATCCGCACGATACCACTTACTTCACTGAAGGCCTTGAATATTTTGATGATAAACTCTGGGAATCGTCCGGAGGCAATCTCGCTGAAAGTCCCTTCCCATCTGTGCTTGGCGTGGTGAACACAAAGAAGGGCATCAATGATCCCGAGATACTGCTCGACAGGCGCAAATACTTTGCAGAAGGCATTACTTTCTTCAACAATAAACTGTACTGGCTCACGCTCGATAATGGTGTTGGGTTTGTATACGATCTTCAGTCGAAGCAGAAACTCAAAGAATTCAAGCTTCCTTCCATAGAACGCAAGGGATGGGGACTCACTCACGACTCTACCCATCTCATCATGAGCGATGGAACCAACCGGCTTTACTACCTCCACCCCGATTCGCTCATTCGGTACAAAGTGCTGGAAGTGCGCGATGAAAACGGTCCGGTTACAAACCTCAACGAACTGGAATATGTAAACGGAACCATCTTCGCCAATCAGTGGCTCACGAATAATATTCTGCTGATCAATGCAGGCACCGGTTATGTGAAGGGGAAAATAGATCTGAGTCCATTGCAGCAGAAAGCAGATAAGCAGCTCATCGTGTATCGCGAGCTGAATGGCATTGCCTACAATCCCAAAACAGGCAGGTACATGATCACGGGCAAGAAATGGCCTGAGATGTACGAGATCACATTACACCAATAAATAATTCCTTGAGTAGATTATGGTCTGATCACATAGATCAGGCTGCTGCATCTTGCATTGTTGCCTTTGCCGGCTTTGAGGTTAGAACGGAGACCCGTGATGAAACCCTTCACCAGACTGGCTTTTCCGTGTTTGCATTTTTCGCTGAGCATGCTCACATAGAAACTGTCGAACCACATGGGTTTGATGGAGTCGAGTTTGAGATCGTTCCTTTTCAGCAGTGTACGCATGGATGCGGGTGAGAAATGATAGAGATGCCTCGGCACATCGTAAGCAGCCCAGAAGCGGCCGTAATGCTGCGCATCGAAGCTGGTGTAATTGGGAACGGCTATCAGCAGCACGCCGCCGGGTTTGAGCAGTCTTTTCAGCTGCTGCATGTATTCCTGCAGGCGATGAACATGCTCCAGTACATGCCACATGGTAATTACATCGAAATGTTCTGCAGGAAGGTCAAAGAGTTCGTCGGTAGGATGCAATGAAATGCCGTTCACTTCTTTGGCAGTTTGCCGCGCGTTGGCATCTGGTTCGAGGCCCAGTACCTGCCATCCGCTGCGTTGCATGAAGCCGGCGAACATGCCCGTTCCGGCGCCGATATCGAGCAGCTGCCCGGTGGTGCGGTTGGTGGTGGACTGTACCAGTTTTCTTTTGCTGCGAAGTGTGATATTACGAACCTGATGATACAAAGTATTCACCAAACCCTTGCTGGTATTGGAATGCGAAATATAGCTGTCTGCTTTGTAGTAGGGAGCGATGTTTGCTTCGTCTGGAACAGACTGGGTAAAACGATGCGTGCAGGATGCACATTCCCATATGCTGAATTGCTCTCCTGAAACGGTATGATCCGTGGCAATCAGAGCTTCGTGAATGGTTGCGGCACTGCATACAGGGCAGTTGGTATACGTAATAACAGCTTTCATTGTAAATAACCGAGGTGCAAAGAAAAGGAAAATCAGTCAGCAATAAAGGCTTATCCGGATATTTCGATTCTTTGCTGGTTGCCCAGTGATGCGGGGTTGAATCCTTTCTTGTAAAAATGGAAGAATAATGCGCTGGCAGCGATGGCGCCGATGATAAGTGCATAGATCCACCAGCTGTCTTTTTCGCGGTAAACGGTTTCTTCGGCAAAGTTCTCGCCATCCTGATGGATGATGTCGCGGGTAACTTCGCGATCGCCTACCAGCATGGTGGCCTGCGTATGCGTTCTTACGATCCTGGTAGCAGGAGATGGTTTCTCGTATGTGGGAATTGCGCCGGCGGACTGAAAGGCAATCTCACCGGAACTGTCTTTTCTGAACGATCCTACATTGGGCCATACCTCTTCGGTATCGTTGCGGAGTCGCCCGCGAAACTCATAAGCCCATTCGTTGTACCATTTGATGGCCTCGTAGTCTGCGATATCCTTTACTCTGGAGATATAGGTAAAGAAATCTTTATCTGGCGCATCGAAATATTTATCGAACCTGAAATGATAACCAGGAGGCAGTATCTGTTTGTTCACGAAATCCGTCTGAGCAGGGATACGCTCAATATAGATGGTACCCAAACCCGGAATGGATAGGCTCTTGTTCTGCAATAAGTAACTGGTCAGCACTTCCGTCATGAGACGTTGTTTAAAGTTGCGAAACAACAGTATTTTGTTGTATAATCAAAATCATTTCTGGTTAAAGGAATAGGTAATTCCACCCAGCAGGTTGAAGCCGAATACTTCGTACTGGTTCCAGCGCTGGTATTTGTTGTTCAGGATATTGTTGAACTGCACCCAGAGATTCAAATTGCGTGTAATACGAAACTCTGCCCCTGCATTGAGATCGAGACCGGCTTTGGTTTTGTAGTCGGTTCCGTTCTTCAGGTAACGGGCGCCATCCCAGAGCCAGAATTCGGTACGCAGCATCAGGTCTTTCATAGCCTGCCAGTGCAATCCGGCATTGAGTTCTACAGGTATCATTCCCCATGCTTTCTTCTCCACTTTCATATTGTAGTAATTGTTGAAGGTGAAGCCTGCTTTTGCGCCGAAGGTTTCGCTTACGTTGTAGGCGGCTTCGGTATGCAGCTGAATGGCATGGAACTTAGGTTCGTAGCGAACGAGAAAGGTTTTGCCATCCACATCATCGTTCACAAACAGCGGTGCATTGCGGTAAGTGAGCAATCCGAATTTGGCCGAGTAGGTGAAATGATTGCCTACAGAGCCTTTGAGGCCGGCATAACGTTCTTCCACGCGGGTGTTCAGCATGCTGTCTGGTTGCGCCAGCCAGGGATTGATGCCTGCGAAGCGCTGGTAAGATCCTTTCTCGAAGTAACCGATCCAGCCGAGTTGCAGGGTCAGCTGCTTATCGTCTGTAGTGATGTCTGCCATGATGTTCGGCAGCATATGGAATTTCTTCTGCTCCCAGCTCGGCGTAATGCCGCCATGGATGAAGAGATTGGTGGATTTGTATTCGAGCGCCGCATTCACCTGATAGAGATTGTTCATCTGTTCCAGACGGGGTCTGCCATTGGATGTGTTGAGCTTTCTCTCGTAGCGGGTGAGATCGGCTGTGGCTCCGAGATGGAAGGCAAAATCTTCGCCGAATGTTTTTTCGAGCGGAAGGTTCAGCACGGTGTTGGTCTCGTTGGCCTTGGGTGAATGATTGTCGTTGAACACACTGATGCGGAGATTGGGATGATAGTTCAGCCCGAATTCAGTGGGTTCGATATTGCGGAGATCCACTTTGCCTTCGATGGTTTGGAATCGCTGGCGCAGATCACTTTTCTTGAATGGAAGATCTTTAGGCTGAAAGCCGTAGAGATAGTAGTCGTCGCTCTTGAAACCCAGTCTGGCATTGATCTCCAGATTGCTGTTGGTTTTGTAGGTCATAGCGGCGCCTACGCTGGTGAGACTGTTCTTCTGAAAATCGAGACTGCCTTTCGACGTGTAGTGATCGGCGAATACATTGAAGAAAGTATTCTTGAAATCTCCGAAACTGAATCCTGCCTTCACGTAGGGCTGGTGCACATTGCCGATGCCCACCTTGATGAAATTGCTGTATTGCCATGCAGTGATAGAATCCATCTGCAAAGCAACCGGCTTCAGTTCGGCGGGTTGATAAGTGAAGAACAGATTCTGCACCGGGATGGAATACCCCAGTCTTGGTTTGCTGGTATCAACGGAAGGCGGCGCTGCGTTGAAATTGATCTTGGCAGCTTCGCGCAGCACGGGTTTGAAGGTGCTGGTGATATCGATACTTTTTCTCTTTGTGGTATCCTGCGCATGAGCCATGCCCGGAACTGCCGCACAAAAAGCAATGAGAGATGCAAGTGATATGTGGATGCGTTTCATTGTAATCAGTTGTTGATCTTACTGTTTTTCTTCTCTGCTTCGATGGTCTGATCGAGTTTGCGCTGAGCTTCCTGACGCAGTTCTTCGATCCTCGCATTTTCTACAACGCTCTGGAAAGTGGCTTTGGCATTGAAGTAATCGTTTTGCTTGAAGTAGATGTCTCCCAGCAGAATGTAGGCTTTGGTTACCCACTGCTCGTAAGAACCTGCTTTGTTGATTACTTCAAAGGCTGCTTTCTCAGCATCTTTCGGTCTGTTCTGGGCAAAGAGGGAAGCTGCAATTTCGTATCTGGCTTCAGCGCCGTAGGCAGATTTGCTGAGCGCTACCACTGAACGGAATTGTGTAATGGCCTGATCTAACTGATTATTGTTCTGATATGATTTGGCGATGGCCATATTCGCCATTGTTTTATCGTCTGTACCGATACCTTTCTGTGCAAGCAGGTCGCGTGCATTTTCAACGGCATCGCTCCATTTCTGCAACTGGTATTGGCTGCGAAGCAGACCACGCATGGCTTCGAGCTTGTTCTCCTGTGAGGTGGCGAAGTCTTTCAGCCTTCTGAAATATTTCTCCGCTTTCTCGTAGTTCTTCAGATCGAAGAAGTTGAGGCGTGCTGCATTGATGAGAGATTTCTCTCCGTATTTGTGCGGAACGCGGTCGGCCAGCGCTTCGTATCCCACGATGGCTTTGTTCCAGTCTTTCTGATTGAAATAGATCTCACTCTTGTAATAGAGCGCTTCTAGCGAATGTCTTCCTTCAGGGAATCGTTTGATATAATCTTCGAAGGCTTTGGCGGCTGCCGGGAAGTTGCCGTTGTTGAACTGCACTTCGGCTGCCTGATAGGCCAGGTCTTCTTCCTGTGACCCGCTCACTTCTTTGCCCATGCTGCGCGCGAATGTAACGTACTCGCTGGTTTTGCCCTGCTCAACAAAAATGGTACGGGCATTTTCCAGCGCTGCTTCCGCTTCGGGTGAGTTGGGATATTGTTTGATGATGGATGTATACTGATTCAGCGCTTCGTTATCGTTCTCAAGATTGTAGTAGGCAATACCGAGTTTGAGATAAGCTTTTGGCTTGAGCGACGAATTGGGATCGCTGATCACATTCTTCAGATACGGAATGGATTCGCGGAACTGCTCGTTGGCGAGATAAGTGGTGGCGATCTCCATATTGGCATCTCCCACGAGACCGGAAGACGGATATTTTCTGCTGATGCCGCTGAGGACAGCGATCTTGTCCTTACCATTGTTAACGCCGGCGATCATCGCTTTCTGGAAAGTGGCGTAATCGCTCTGCGGCCATGAATAGTCGAGCACTTTATCGTACATGGCCTGCGCTTTTTTGTAATCGCGGCTCATGTAGTAACAGTCTGCTGCGCGTACATAGGCATCCTGCTCGATGGGTGTTGAATTCAGTTTGGGATTGGTTACGATCTGTTCAAAGAATGTCAATGCCTGACGATAATTTTCTTTGCGCAGATAGGAGTAACCGAGGTTGTATTTCGCACTCACCGGGTTGGCTTCATCGGCCACCACGCCGGTTTTCAGGTAATCGAAATAGTACTTGATGGCTTCGTCCGTACGGTTGAGGCGGTAAGCGATCTCTCCTTTCCAGAACTGAATGTAAGGCAGCACGCTGCTGTTATCGGGCATTGCTTCTGCGCGCGTGAGCAGTTCATTGGCGGTTACGAGCATGCCATCGTTGATGAGCTCGGTAGCGCGGCCGTACAATATTTTAGGATAGAGCTTTCTTGCATTGGGCGAAGGTGTTTTCAAACCTTCGAGCAATGCAAGTGCATCTTTGTAGTTGTTGGTATTGGCGAGTACATTGATGAGCAACTCTTTTGCTTCTGCATTGTATTCGCTGTTCGGATATGTTGCGAGGAATTTCTGCAGTTCGGTGATCGCCACATCCTGATAGCCGAGCTCGAAGGAGAGTTTGGCGTAGTTGAACGATGCGATCTCTTTCTGCTTTGCATTGCTGCTGTTGGTAGCGCAGATGTAGAAGGCATTGCGGGCATTGGCTTTCTGATCGGTTTTCAGGTAAGCATCCCCCAGCAGGTACATGGCGTTCTGTGCCAGTGAATCCTGCGTGCCGCTGATCTGTTTGAAACCATCGATGGCTCTGTTGAGATTGTTTGCCTGATAGTAGCAATAGCTCAGTTCGTACAGATCTTCCTTTCTTACTTTATCTGATTTGTTTACGTAGGTTTCGAGATAAGGCAGGGCCTTGCTGAATTCTTTCTTCTCGAAATAAGCATGGCCTACGATCTGGCGCATTTCGAGATCGTAATAGAGATTGCCTCTTTTGAGTTTGCCTTCGGCATAGTCGAGGGCTTTATCTTTCTGGCCGAGTGCATAATAAATGTTTGCGATGTAGTAAGGCACTACCTGACCGTATTGCGGATGATCTTCTACAATGGCAAATGCATCGAGCGCCTTGCGGTACTCTTTATCGTTGAACGCGAGGAAGCCGTAGTAGTAATTGGCATCGATGTAATTGGGATCGTCTTTCAGCTGACGGATGGCATCGAATAAGGGTTTAGCCTTATCGAACTGTTTGGCGTTGAAATACGCATAGCCCTGATGGAATTTCAGGTCTGCAATTTCGCGGTTGCTGAGGTTCTCGATATTGGTGGCTTCGTAGAGTTCGAGCGCTTTGGAATAATCACCCTGACGGAAATAGTATTCTGCCAGATGAAAGCTCATCATCTGAACGCGCGGCGTATTGTCTTCGAGATCGATAAAATCTTTCGCCTTGTCTACGGCTCCGCGCTCATTTTGTTTGAGTGCGCAGACAGTAGTATAGTATTTGATTTCCTGCGTGGTGATGGCAAGATTGGTTCTATCCTGATCCTTCATCTGCAGCTGAAGATCTTTCAGCAGCGGATACGCAAGACTGTACTGTTCGCGCTGGAAAAATTCTTTAGCCTGCTTGAAAGTACCCTGCGGGTCGTTGATGAATCGGGTTTGCTGTGCAATAGAACCTTGAATGGAAAGAGCCAGGACGCAAAAGGCTGTGATTTTTTTCATTCCAATATCCGTTTGAAATAGAGCTCAACAGTGAATACGCTGTTGTAACGTGGTAAAGATTCTAAATATTTCATCTACAACCAAACATCGTTCCAAACACCTGTGGATAAGTGGCAGGTTTAACTTTTCTTTTTATAGTAGGAAATTCCAGATTCAAACTACTATTTTTGGCGCAGCAAACATTTTATCCATGAGTAAACTAATGTCAACCAACTACACAACAGGCTCCTTTAACCTTGCAACCCTTTTGTTACGCCTGGGCTGCGGCGGCCTGATCATTCACCACGGATACGATAAACTGGTGAATTTCGCAACGTATAAAGGACAATTCATGAGCTTTCTCGGTATTGGCCAGTCCACCACTCTTGGCCTGGTAATTTTTGCCGAGCTGGTTTGTGGCGCGTTGCTGCTGATCGGATTATTTTCAAGATTGGCCTGTGTTCCGCTGATCATCACTATGTGCGTGGCACTGTTCAAAGCGCATGGCGGACAGATCTTCGGAGAAGGCGAAATGGCTGCTCTTTATCTCTCAGGTTACCTCGCGCTCATCATTATGGGACCTGGTAAAATCAGTGTTGACGGAATGGCCGGAAAATAAGAGAACATCTTCCTATGTACATCACTACAACTCCTATCCGTGTGCGATATGCCGAGACCGATCAGATGGACATCGTCTACCACGGTAACTATGCCCAGTATTTTGAAGTGGCCAGAGCAGAAAGCATCCGGCAATTGGGGTTTACGTATAAAGACATGGAAGCGGCGGGCGTAATAATGCCGATTGTAGAAATACAGTTCAAGTTCTTACGTCCCGCCCATTATGATGATCTCATCTCCGTAAAGACCACTCTGCGCGAGTTGCCATCCAATCACAGAATTGAATTTCATCAGGAAGTTTTCAATGAAGCAGGCAAACTGCTTACTGTTGGGCATGTGGTGCTGTATTTTCTCGATTCGAAAACGAGAGAACGCACTCTGATGCCTGCACCATTGCGCGAAAGGCTCGAACCTTTCTTTAACGTAGAAGCTTAGTTGATTTTTATCATCGATACTGCGGACGTCCGAATTAATATTTACTTAACCGGGTAATGTCCGAAAGAAGCCAACAAAACAATTTCTTTGCACTGTCCAATTCCTGAAAAACCAAACGATCCAGTCCAAACGAAAAACCTGTCCAATCCTAGAAGAAGACCGTCCAAAAACCGGACCTTGGAAACAAGCTTTTGTCCAAAACGTCCTTTGAAAAACATCCTTTCGGATGTTTTTCTGTTTTATGCCTACTTGAGATTATCCAGCACTTTGTACATTTTCTTCACTACATCTCCTGCAGATCCGTTGTAATTGTTGACGATGATGGCATATGAATACTGCGCTCCATCTTTTGCTGTATGATAGCCCGCATACGCACGGGAACCGCCGATGGAGCCGCTTTTCATCTTCATGCCATTGTATTGCGGCAAGGCATTGTAGAACGATGCATACCAGGGTTGAGACTTCGCATACTGCAGTACGCGCACCAGTGCGTCTGTTGTTACACGATTTTGAGGGGATAGTCCGCTTCCATCCATAATGTTCACAGCGCCTTTATCGATGCCTTTCGATTCCCAGAATTTGCGAAGCAGTTCAACACCTTCCTCGGTGCTGCCATCGCCTCCCTGTTTAAAAGAAAATTGTTTTACGAGCGCTTCGCCATAGAGGTTGATGCTTTTCTGAAGGAACCAGTAATTGAGGCTATCAAGTGTAGGCGAAGCGAGTATGTCGAGTATCGCAGAAGGTTTGCGGATTGTTTGCTGATTGATCATAGCACCAGCAGAGGTTTGCACTTTACCGGAGAATTTGATGCCGGCCTGAACGATTGCGCTCTTCAGTGCGGCTCCGAAAACAGCAGCAGGTTGCGGCATGGAACCGGAGATGGTGAAATTATTTTCGTTGGCAGGGATGGTGCCGGATGTGTATGCTTTGGTGCTGAACGGTGCGGAAAAAATATAACCGTTGTCACCACTGCCCTTCTTCCCTGCTTTGATATCGTTGCTGATGGTAAAATCAGGGATGGCAGGTGAAATGCTTTTGATGGTAGTGAGACCACCGCAGCAATCACCGGCGGACAATGTGAGATCGTACTGATTTTCGTGCCAGTTGAGTCCCCAGCATCCTGCTCCGTAGTAGTTGCCGATATCGGTCCAGATCCAGCCACCGGGCATAGGATCTTTGGTGAAAGTGAGATCGTCGATCCAGATATCACCTTTTATTTCCTGTATCTTTTGTTTTTTGAGCACATCGGTGATGCGTTGAAGAATAACTTTCTCTCTGGTAGCGGCCCAGCGCCAGCTTCCGAGTGTGGGATCACCTCCACCTGTGATGAAGATATTACCCTGCTGATCGCGGCCGATTGCGGTGTGGAACTTGAACAATTGCCCCAGCAATTCGTAAGCAGCTGCGCTGGTAAAGAGTTTCTGTGTGCTGGCCGGTGCAAGTCCGGTTTGTTCATTGCGCCCGAACACCTGTTCTCCGGTAGCTGTATTCACCACACAGAGACTGATGGTAGCATGTTTGAACACAGGATCGGCTTCGAGCTGCACAATGGCTTCTTCCAGTTTCTGCGCCACCTGAGCGTTTACGCGAATGGCAAAAAGCAATAAAAACGGTACGTAGAGGATCTTCTTCATGCGATGTTCGATTACACCATGAAAATACATATTTGTGACTACCTTTGAACCCAATTTCAAATTCTATGCAGCAGGTATTTGCGAGCATCATAACAATCGGAGATGAATTACTGATAGGACAGGTAACGGACACCAACAGTCCGTGGATGGCACAGGAACTGAACAAGATCGGCGTATGGCTGAAGCGAAGAGTGGCTGTGGGTGATCTCCGCGAAGAGATCGTACATGCACTCGATGAACAGAAAAAAGATACGCAGATCGTTATCATGACCGGCGGCCTCGGCCCTACCAACGACGATATCACCAAAGAAGTACTCAATGATTATTTCGGCGGAAAGATGGTGATGGACCAAAAAGTATTGGCGCATATCTATCATCTGTTCGAGCAGGTATACCGCCGGCCCATCATTCAACGTAATCTCGATCAGGCACTGGTTCCGGATGTATGTACCGTACTCTTCAACGAACGCGGATCCGCACCGGGCATGTGGTTCGAAAAGGACGGAACAATATTTGTCTCCCTTCCCGGCGTACCCCACGAGATGAAAGGACTGATGCAGAAAGAAGTACTGCCGAGACTGCAGCAGCATTTTACGATGCCGGTGATCAGCCATCGTACCCTGCTCACTGCGGGGGTCGGAGAAAGCTTTCTGGCGGAGATCATCAAAGACTGGGAAGCAAAACTTCCTGCACATATAAAACTGGCGTATCTTCCGCACTACAGCATGGTGCGTCTGCGGATCACGGGATCGGGCGCCGACAAAAATCAACTGGAGCAGGAGCTCGATAACGAGTTCAGCAAACTGAAGCAACTGGTTGCTGCCTATATAGTGGTGGATGAAGACAAGCCCATGCAGGAAGCCATCGGCGATCTGCTCCGGAAAACCAATTCCACCATGGCTACCGCAGAAAGCTGCACAGGCGGGTACATCGCTCACCTGATCACCAGCATATCCGGCAGCAGCGATTTTTACAAGGGATCGGTAGTGAGTTATGCCAATGAAGTGAAAGAAAATGTGCTGCATGTATCGCCCGAAACCCTGCAAAAATATGGTGCAGTGAGCGAAGCCACCGTGATGCAGATGGTAGAAGGAGCGCTCAGCACCCTGAAGACCGATTTTGCACTGGCCACCTCCGGGATCATGGGCCCTTCGGGCGGATCAGAACAAAAACCGGTAGGAACGGTATGGGTGGCGGCAGGCAATAAACATGCGCTAGTTACGCAGGAGTTCCATTTCCGGTTCGACCGGGCCAGAAACATAGAAATGACGGCAATCAATGCACTGAATCTGCTGAGAAAGTTTATCATTGAGCAGAGTGCGAACGGTTGTTAGTAAAATCATTACCTTTGGCCCGTTATCAGATCAAATCAAGTACACAAAAACAATAAAACCTCCGATCAACTATGGCAGTTGTTGACTTAATAATGCCTAAACTGGGTGAAAGTATTATGGAAGCCACCATCCTCAAATGGCATAAGCAACCCGGCGACCCGGTGAAAATGGATGAGACGATCCTGGAGATCGCTACCGACAAGGTAGACAGCGAAGTACCATCCACTGCCGAAGGTGTGATTGAAGCGATACTATTTAATGTGAACGATGTGGTGCCGATCGGAACGCCGATTGCGCGCATTCGTACGGGAGCTGCCGAGTCTGCTGCCCCTGCTGCTGCTCCGGTTACAGCGCCAGCTGCCACTGTTGCAGAAACTGCACCCGCTGCCGTTGCACAGGTAGAGACCAGCACTGCTGCCCGCCCTGTTGTAAACGGAACAGCCAATCGTTTTTACTCTCCGCTGGTACTGAATATCGCAGCCGGTGAAGGAGTAAGCATGAGCGAACTCGAAAACATCCCCGGTTCCGGCAACGAAGGCCGCGTAACCAAGAAAGATATTCTCGCTTATGTTGAAGGTCGCAAATCAGGAAAAACACCTGCTGTTGCTCCTTCTACAGTAACTGAAACACGCCCGGTTGCTGCTCAGCCTGCTTCGAAAGCCGATGTGATCAGCACACCAGCAACCACTTCAACGCCCGCTGCATCTTATGGCGGCAATGTGGAGATCATCGAGATGGACCGCATGCGCAAACTGATCGCAGATCACATGGTGCGCAGCAAACACACCAGTCCGCACGTAACCAGCTTCACCGAAGCAGACGTTACCAATATGGTGCTGTGGAGAGATCGCGTGAAAAAAGATTTCGAGAAGAGAGAAGGAGAAAAACTCACGTTCACTCCGCTGTTCGTAGAAGCGATTGTACGTTGCCTGAAGAAATATCCGCTGCTGAACTGCAGTCTGGATGGCAATAACATCATCATCAAGAAAGATATCAATATCGGTATGGCCACTGCCCTGCCTTCGGGAAACCTGATTGTTCCGGTGATCAAGAATGCAGATCAGCTGAACCTGGTAGGACTGAGCAAGCAGGTGAACGGACTGGCCAATTCAGCCCGCAACAATAAACTGAAACCAGATGATACGCAGGGCGGAACATTTACGCTCACGAATGTGGGAACATTCGGCAGTCTGATGGGAACACCGATCATCAATCAGCCACAGGTAGCGATACTCGCTGTTGGTGCGATCAAAAAACGCCCGGTAGTGATCGAGACAGAGCAGGGAGACAGCATTGCCATCAGGCATATGATGTATCTCAGCATGAGCTACGATCACAGAATTGTGGATGGAGCGCTTGGCGCCACGTTCCTGAATGCTGTGGCAAAAGAGCTGGAGCAATTCGATCCGGCGAGAACAGTATAGAAATGTTTGTGTTACTTGCTATAAGAGCTGCCTGCAAAGGCAGCTTTTTTTATGAGTAGCCGGCGTTATGCCAGCTTCCCAAAAATGCATAATTTGATGCGATGAAAACCAAGGCCTTATCCATTCTTTTATTGCTGGCGATCACTGGTTGCAAATCTGCGACAAGAGAACCTGTAACAATCATCTGTGATCCAGCTCCCGAACCGGTAGAAATTGTATCGCTGAAAGATGTTGAGCGGATCAAAAACCTCGATGGGAAATGGGTACAGCTTGAAGGATACCTGCATACCAATTTTGAAGATGTAGCTATTTATCCCGCACAGCATGCACCTTCCAAAGAAGCGATATGGTTAGGATGTGAATTCGGGAATATACCTTCTCAAAAACTGGATTCACTGCATGATAAGAAAGTGCAGATAATTGGCAGGCTTAATCTGAAAGACAAAGGGCATTGGGAATTTTACCTCGGTGCCCTCGATAGCATTAAATGCCTGAAAGTATTTTAGAAAATAAGTAATCTCATACGGATGTATAACACATTAGAAGAAAAGCGAACTGCACTCACCAATAACATTTTATCTCAGGCAAAAATACTTTCTCGCTGAGGCCGGAGAATTCTATCCATTCGGCGCTGCTATCAATATGCATCAGGAGTTAAGGCCTATCGGCTTTTTCACTGGAGAAGAATACCCGGATGCAAGTGAAGTGCTCAGACTGCTGGAAGAAAGAATCAGAAAAGGAATTCTCGATAAAGAGTATTCAATGGCAGCTATTGGTGTTG
Source organism: Pseudoflavitalea sp. G-6-1-2 (assembly GCF_012927185.1). Classification (GTDB taxonomy): domain Bacteria; phylum Bacteroidota; class Bacteroidia; order Chitinophagales; family Chitinophagaceae; genus Pseudobacter. The sequence continues at coordinate 864,090 of NZ_JABBGB010000003.1, read as the reverse complement.
ATGTAAATATTACTACAGAGTCTGAAGCAATGAAGAAATCGGCCGTACAGGTTAGAATTCTTGATGTCAATGGTATTACTGCCAGTGAGTATATCTATGAGTTACGCAACGGAGAGTATTTTTTTGAATAAACTAACTTGCCAAACTTATTTATTGGATAAAAACAGTACCCTTTTCTATATAAAGACAATCATATATCCAAGCCCTATTTGTAGATAAATGTTTACTTCACGTATGGTATTGTAAGATACATTTGCGGCTTATGAATCAAGCTGCCATAGAAAAATATCAAACGGTACTGAGTATACTAAAAGAGAAAATCAGAGAAGCTAGACGGCGAGCCACTGATACGGTAAATACCGAATTGTTGAAAATACATTGGGAGACAGGGAAGATTATTGCAGAACAGGAGATCAATGAAGGCTGGGGATCAAAGGTAATTGATAAGCTTTCAAAAGATCTGAAATCGGAATTCAATGATATGAAAGGCTTTTCGCCACGCAACCTGCGTTATATGCGTGATTTCTTTACAGCATATCCGGAATTCCCCGTTATTAATTATTCGGTTGGTCAGACAATTTTGCAAGTACCACTTGCAAAATTGAGTTGGTATCATCATATCACCTTGCTGGACAAGGTAAAAGATAGTAATGAACGCGCCTATTACATTTGTACAACAGCTGAAAGAGGGTGGAGCAGAAATGTAATGGTACATCAGATAGAAGCCAATCTATTTAAGAGACAGGGAAATTTACCTTCAAATTTTGCTACTGCTCTCCCGCCCGAAGAATCGGAACTTGTTCAGCAGATTTTCAAAGACCCCTATTTTTTTGAATTCATTTATCAGGGAGATGCATCCAGAGAAAAGGACCTCGAAGAAGCGCTGACAAAACAAATCACAAAATTCTTGCTGGAGCTGGGCCAATGGTTCGCCTTCCTTGGGCGGCAATATAAAGTGAACCTGAGGGATAGAGAGTTTTTCTATGACCTGCTCTTCTATCATACAAAACTCAAACGGTATGTAATAGTAGAGTTGAAAATCGGCGATTTTCAACCCGAACATATTGGCAAGATGGACTTCTATCTGAAGCTGGCAGATGATCTTTTGCGGGATAAAAATGATGGGAACAGTATTGGTTTGATACTATGCAAAACCAAGGATGGAGTTATTGCGGAATATGCTTTACGAGATTCCAAGCTTCCAATCGGAATAGCAGAATACAAGATAAATGAGTTGCTTCCGGAACATATCCAAAGAGAGCTTCCGGAACATATCCAAAGAGAGCTTCCCAGCATTGAAGAAATCGAACAAAATCTGGGGTTGGAAATTGAAGCGGTAGCCGATCCCATTGCACAAAGATTGGAAAAAGTGAAACAAAAACTGGCGGTCAGAAGTGCTGGAGAAATTGAAGCAGCCCTTGATTTTGCTGGCTGTTGTAAAATATTTGATAATAGTTTTAGACCATTGATGGAAAAACTCACAGCAACTCTAAAAGAATTCAACCCAAGCTTTGTTTCTCACAATTACAGTTGGTTCACAGGAACCAATACTGTCAATGATCTATCAACCCTCGAACAAAGGTGGAAAACAGAAAGTGCCTTTGATACATTCAGAGGAGTTCAATATTATTATCAGCTTAATGGATTCAAATTTGCAGGCACTGAAACCTTTGACATTAATATAACTCTTCACCTTGTAGTGGAAAAATACTGGTACGGCCTGAAGTTGGGCGGCTACAATAACAATGAGGTCTTTTACAAGAAATTGTGCAATCAATATCTTACTGAACCTGAAATAGAGGATATTTCAACCACCATTGCAGAGCAGATTCTGAGTGATATTGAGAAAAGTGCTGATGCTCGCCTGAATTAATAACTCACTCTCTCAAACACAATCTTCTTCCCGCCCTTTCTATAGTGAATGATAAACACCTGATCATACACCGATTCATCCAGATCGCCCTCCACCTTCTGCTCACCTGCCAATCCATTGGCAATATCATCGATGGTATTGCTATGCCCTACAATCAGTGTATTCTTTTTCAACTGCTTCAATTGATTGATAAACGCGCTATCGGGCTTCGGTCCATAGGTCTGTACTGTTAACCCCAGCAGCGCGCGCGTTGGCTCCACAGTAGACTTTGTTCGGATGGTATTGGTAGAATAAATGTACCTGATCCCTTTATCGTGCATCAGTTCTTTCAGTGCAATGGCGCGTTGTTCGCCGACCTTGCTGAGCGGAGGATCTTTAGGTGTATTCATCACGGTTCCTTCAGCAGGAACATTTTTTTCAGCATGCCTTACCACATAGTAAGTGTGTGAGCAGGACGACAAAACAAGTACAGCAGCAGTCAGCAATGTAACAATTCTCATGGTATGTATTTAATTCAGGGTTATTCTTCCTGAATTTAGCAAAACTGCGGCGGATTACGTATATAAAAAACAAAACATGCACGTATAACTATTTGATAATATCCGCGCATGTTACAAATGTGTTTATCAACCTTTATTACTTCCTATGCCAGATTTCAGTAAGGGCTTCTCCTTTGCCGATTTTACCGGCATTGGCCATCAATAAACCCTTCAAATCAGGTTGACCGGCCAGAAAAGAATCTGTTGCCGCCTTGTTCATCCAGGCAGCAGCCTGTTTTGCATCGGCTGATTTATACAGCAGCGCTGCATACACAGCCTGCGTGGAGAAATGCGGAAAGAAAGCATTCGCCTGCTTTGCCCAACCGATGGCTTTTGCAACAGCTGCTTTATTTTCTACATGGAAGAACACAGTTTCGGCAGCATCGCGCATATTGTAGGAAAGCTCGATAAGATCTCCTGCCTGCATCAAGCGTTTGGAGAATGTGAAATTTTCGTTGTTCACAGAATCTTCTTTGCCCGTAATAAATGGCTGCATGAACCTGTCGTATGCCGCCTTTGCAGAATCGCGCATCTTCTGAATATTCATTTTCAGCAATCCATTCTCCACATAATCATTGGAGGCTTTGATCAGTTTCTGTTCATCACCGAAGGATGCATAGAAATTCATCCACATTCTTTTCGAAGCTGCATCGGCGTTTTCATCCTTCATCAGATCCGCCAGTTTTCTGGCAGCGGTTACTGCAGCCGCAGCCTTTGCTTCGTTCTTTGCAGGGATCAATTGCTTCTTGAAATAATTGCCTATGCCGAACTGCAGCAACTGCAATGCATAGCCGGATTGCTCGCCTATTGCCGCATCTGTTTTTGCATGCGATGCTGTAATGTAGTTGTAGAACTTTCCTCCGGGAACATATTCGATATTGGTATCGTAATAGGCGATAACTGCCAACACCTCTTTACTCTCCAGTTCTGCCGTACTCAGCATCGGCATCAGCTCTTCAATAATAGCGGCGGAGGGCATTTTCACTACGGCTCTTTTTTTAAGATACCCCAACAGAAATTCTTTATCGCGTTTTCCTGATTCATATTCTGCGATCCATTTTGCCAGTGGTTTGGGAGAGTTCTGTTCTGCCAGTGCCACTGATGCTTCTTTCAGAAATGCAGTGGGTTCGTTGTATCCACCGAAACGATAGATCAGTTCACCATCTCCGTTAACGAAGAGATAGGTAGGATATGCTTTAACGTCGAAGGATTTTGCGATATCGATTCCCTCTCCTTTTTCTGCATCGAGTTTGTAATTGATGAAAGAGGCATTGAATTTCTCCCCTACATCTTTGCGGGGGAATACTTCGTTCACCATTTTTTTACAGGGACCGCACCAGCTGGTGTATACATCGATAAACACCAGTTTGTTTTCCTGCCTGGCTTTTGCCAGCACTGCCTTCCAGCTGCCATGTTCAAACTGTATTCCATCCTGCGCCAGCAATTGCAGCATGGAGAAACACAGCAGCAACAACCATACTATTTTTTTCATCTGTGAATGAGTTAAAACATTATTTGATCAGTGATTCGAGTTTCTGAGCCAGCTCTTCGCCGCGAAGATCTTTTGCAATGATCACCCCGTTGGGATCGATGAGCAGGTTCTGAGGAACAGCTTTTACGCCATACTCGATGGCTACGTCGTTCTTCCATCCTTTGAGATCGCTTACGTGGATCCATGGAAGTCCGTCGTCGGCAATGGCTTTTTTCCAGTTGGCCAATTTATCGTCGAGCGATACACCTACGATCTCGAAATTCTTTCCCTTCATCCGATTGTATGCCTTCAGTACATTGGGATTCTCTGCACGGCAAGGACCGCACCAGCTTGCCCAGAAATCGAGCAACACATATTTGCCTCTGAGTGAAGACAGCGTGAAAGGTTTGCCTTCTGTATTGTTTTGCGTAAAGTCGGCAGCTGTTCTTCCTACTGCAGATTTTCTGGCGATGCTAAGCCGCTCTGCCAGCTCTTTTCCGGCTGCTGAACTGCGAAGGCGATCGCTCAGGTGGTTGAACTGGGGCTCAAAAGTTTCTACATCGATCATTGCTGATCTGCTTTCCAGCATATCGAGGCTTACATAAGAATCCGGATGATCTTCGTAGAATTTTTCCTCCACTTTGTTCATCTCTAATCTGATGGCGCGCAATTGCGGAAAGAGCTCATCTCTTTCTTTCTCAGTTTTCAGCTTCTGCATTTTCTCACTCAATGGACGCATTTTATCTTCCAATGGCTTCAGTTGCTGCTGCAGCAATGCGAGGTCTTTTTGCGTGCTGCCACCGGTGATGATCGCCTTCTTAATTTTGGCGCCTTTTACAGTGATGGTTCCTTTTTCGAGAAAGAACTCCTGCAGGTCGCGGTTCATGTATTTCTCTATGGTCATAGGCCCATCGTCTTTCATGGGTGCCGCCAGCAGCGTGGCTCTGGTAGGATTAGCAACTGATCCTTTCAGCTCGAACACACCATTTCTGGCGATGGTGGAATCTTTTGTTCCGTCTCCCCCATCTCTGTATTCGAGAAATATTTTGGTGTTCCCTTTCCATCCTGCCATCTTTCCTTTGATGGTGAATTTCTCCTGGGCATGGAGCTGGCTGAATGCTGCGGCGCAGAGCGACAGCATAACAAGTTTCTGTTTCATGACGTGTATTTGTTTATGGATTGTTTTGCATTCCCGGATTCTGTGTAATGATCAGCTGCGGAAGCCGCATCACCAGCCTTTCGGGTCTGAGTGTAAATGAGCTGGCATTTCCAGCTTCGTCGAATAATGTGTGCGTGTATTTTACGGTGTTTTTGTAATCGGGATCTACAGACAGTCTGCGCATATCGAACCAACGGTATCCCTGCATGGCAAACTCTCTGATCCTCTCTTCGAGAATGAATTTCACCAGCGATATTTTGTTGGTAGCGATATTTGCCGGGATGGCAACATCCTGCGCAGGCATTCTGTTTTTGCGAAGTGTTTCAGTAGTGGTCACTGCTCCGCTGAGATCGTTGTTGCGGGCTTTGCATTCTGCCAGCAGGAGATAGATATCGGGAACCGTGATGCCGAACTGTGCACTGATGGGACCCATTTTTCTGAGTGCTCCGCCTTTGTAATCGTCTCCACTGGGAAATGGTTGTGTTGAATAGAAATTCAATCTCAGATCCGATGGTTTGTACAAGGCCACCGCCTGCGGATGTAGCACCAGTTCGGAGTTGGTGAACGTCCAGTTGTTCATGAATTGCTTGGCAAACAGGTTCTCTTTGATATTCGGAGCAGTAGGATAATTCGGACCGAAAAAGCCAACCGGCATAAACTCGCCATTGGGCCCAAACGTAACATTGTAATCATATAACTGAACGGATATCTCTGCATTGGCAATACCCGTCAAAGCTGCGGCCAGCAATGGTTCTGCGGCATCGAACTTACCCATGAACATCCATACTTTTCCGAGCAGGGCTTCTCCGGTGGCTTTGGACATTCTGAGCCGGTGTGTTGTTTTAGCAGGCAGTTGCGGAATGGCCGCCTGAAGATCGCTCACAATAAAATCATATACTTCTTTCACACTCGCGCGCGTGAATTTGCTCTCCGTAACATCTGCCACAGTAATGATGGGATAACCCGGATCACTGGCAGCAGTTGCCGCATCGTATGGCTTGCCATAGTAGTTGATCAGTGAGAAGTAGGTCCATGCCCTGCTTGCCAGCGCCTCTGCTTTGATGGATTTTTTTTGCTCTTCCGAACCACCGGTAGCATCATCGATCTCATGGATTATTTTGTTGTAGGTATACAGGTTCTCCATGAAAACCTTCATCTCGGTAGCGATCTCTGTTGGCTGATAGATCACATCATCCCAACGAAAGAGTCTTTGCGTGCGGAGATCTGCTCCTGCAAAATATGGTGCAGCAGCTGCTACTTCATCGCCCATGATAACCTGCGCAAGACCGCTGCCGGCGCTCATGTTCAGCAGGTCGAGATTACTCAGCAGCAGATTGTAATCCGATACTGTTGATGCAATGAGTTTTCCCTTCGGCGTGATCTCCAGAAAATCTTTTTTGCAGGAAGTGATCGTGGCAGCAACCACAACGCATGCGACGATCTTATGTATGTTTCTGAACATTGTTTCGGTTTTAGAAGTGAATGGATCAGAATCTGACGTTCAGTCCAACTGTTACAGATCCCTGATTTACCGGCACAGATCTTACGCCCCAGGCAGCATTGTGGAACTCCGGATCGATGCCGTCTTTGTTTCCTTTCCAGAGCATGATGTTGGAGAGCTGAACCCGCAGCGTAATATCATCCGTTTTTATTCTGCGGATCAGTTGTTGCGGCAGACTGTAGGCCAGTGTGATATCCCTGATCTTGATGTAGGAGGCACTCACAACATTTTTGTTGGCCTTTCTGAAATACTCGATGTCGCGTCTGCTCATGGCTTCCGAAGAATTCGGATCATAAGAAGGAATATCCGTGATGGCTTCATCACCGGCTTTCTTCCAGCGATTGAGGAATATGGGGCTGAAGTTGCCTCCTGTGAAACCGCTGTTGCTGCTCAGGCTCAGTACATTTCCATGATCTACCCAACCTGCATAGATCCAGTTGACAGCATAGAAAGGATCCACATCGCGGCGCATCACATGCCCCAGATTGTACACAGCATTTACAGAAAGTCTGATGGCTTTGTACGAAACAGAATTGCTGAGGCCACCACTCCATATCGGCTGGAATGTGCCTGCGTATTGAATATCGTCGAGGCTGGCAACATTTCTTTCTTTGGTTAATTTATCGCCTGCATAGATCTGCGGATCGCCCATAACATCGAGACCTGCGTACTTGTAGGCAAATACAGCGAAGGCTGCATAACCCGTCATGTAAGACTCCATCACTTTCTGATCGCCGGTGGTGATCGGCGCTACACTGTTCAGGCGTGTGATCTCATTTTTGTTGTAGGCCATGGTGAAAATGGTATTCCATTTCCAGTCTTTTGAACGGATGTTGCAGGAGTTGAGACTCAACTCGATTCCTCTGTTCTGCATATCGCCGAAGTTTCCGATGATGGAGGCATAACCGGTATATCCGTTCACGGCCAGATCGCCGATGAGGTTTTCAGTTTTCTTACTGTACAGGTCAACCGAACCGGTGAGGGTGTTGTTGAAGATGCCGAAATCGAATCCGACATTGATGGTCTGCGTGCTTTCCCATGTGAGTTTATCGTTGCCGGGAGTAGTGATGCGCAGACCAACACCGCCGGGCAGAAAATTGCTGCTCTGTGCGCTGAGGATATCGTAGGACGATGCAGTGCCTGGCGCAGGAGAGTTTCCTGTGATGCCGTAGGTAGCGCGCAATGCCAGCATATCGAGCCAGCTTTGGTCCTGCATGAAGGCTTCGTCGCTGATGGTCCATTTTCCGCCAACGCTCCATACAGAGCGGTTCTGCGCAGATTTCTGCAATCCGAAGAGATTGCTTTTATCGATACGCCAGCTGGCGTTGAGCGCATATTTTCTGTCGAATGTGTAAGCAAGGTTTGCATACCAGCTGGTGAATCGGGTTTGTATTTCCGATTTGCGGAATGCATCATTGGTGAGTACGCTTCTGCCGATGTTGTTGGCGATCACAGGTGAAGGCACGCCTTGTGATCCCAGTTTCAGATAGTCTACTGAGCCGTAGGTTTGCAGCAGTTCGTTGTATCCGCGCACAAGGCTTCGGGTGGAGATGGAGAGCGCCTCCTGCGCTTCCTGTCCGGCCATCATTATCAACTGATGTTTCCTGTTCTGCCAGCCCTGATCGTAGATGAGCTGATTGCGAACCGTGTAGTTTCGCTGAGATGCTTCCGAAGCCGTGTACCTGCTGCCATTGATAGGAAGATAGTACACAGGTGTCGAGCCCGGAGCACCTGCGCTGGTGAACTGTACTATTTCAGTTCTCACACCATAGTTGCTGAGGTCTTCGAGAAAAGTGGTTTTGTTTGCGCCTCGCACATAGCCGTAAACACCTTCGAACCGCAGTCCGTCCAGCAGCTTCGCTGTAACCCCTCCGGTAATTCTGGCGAGCAGTGCATTGCTTTCTGTTTTTGCTCTGCCCACTTCATCGAGCGGATTGTAATCGAGATCGATGCGGCTTCTTGCCTGATTGGATATGCGTACAGAATCGCTGAGCATACCCATGTACGGCACACTCAGATTTTTTCCGTTGCCATCTCTGAATAACTGATAAGGATAAAAACGGTTGTCTATTGCAGGATTGTTCTTCGCTGACGTTACAGTGTTGGTAAGATCTGTGATGAGAAAGAAATTGATATGTCTGTTGAAACGCAGATCCTGACGAAGATTGATCTTATAGGCATTGTTCTTTTCACCGGGACGGTTGGATTGTGTGTTGGTATAGGCAACAGATCCGTAGAACGAATGCACTCTGCCTCCTCCTGAAACGGACAATGTATGATTCATCAGCAGAGCATTGCGATACCAGAGATCTTTGATCTGGCCTCTGTTGTCGAGGCTGGCCAGACTATCGAGACTTTTGTTGGCCTGCGCCTCGGTGATCAATCCTCTGTACCGGTTGTACATGATCACCTGATGCGGCGCTACGCCGGTTCTTCCATTGTCGGAATCGCCTGTGAGGCTGTTCCATGGATTCAGTTCCGGAGCGAACATTTCTTTGGATGTTTCGATGAACTGGCGGCTGTTCATGGTGGGGATGTAACCGAGATCGGGCTTGCCCTGAAAGTTCACGAAAGCATCGTACTGAATGCGGAGTTTATCGTTCTCTCCGGCTTTTTTTGTTTCTATCACAATCACTCCGTTGGAAGCTCTGGCGCCCCAGATGGAAGCAGCAGTGGCATCTTTGAGAACAGTAATATCTGCAACGTCCTGCGGATTAATGGAAGATACATCGTCCATGGGAATACCATCCACCACATACAAAGGACTTCTGTTGGTGCCTGCATAACCGCCTTCACCGTCGGGTATGCCGATGGTGGAGAGACCGCGTATCAGCAGTGGGTTTTGTCTGGCGCCGGGAGCATTGTTGATGGTGAGCCCTGGTACAAGGCCATCGAGTCTTTGCAGGATATTCATGGTGCCCGATCTGTCGCGCAGCACTTTCATATCAGGTTTAGAGTAAGAGCCCGCACTGCGTTCTTTGGAGATTGTCTGATAACCGGTGTTGATGCTGATGCTCACTTCGGTGAGTGCAGTGATCTTTGTTTTGAGCCGCACAATGGCAAAGTCACGATTGCCTTTGATCTCCAGCTCATACACTTCGATATTTACGCCGGAGAAAACAATGATGCATTGCTCTTTTACATTCCTCAGCCAGAAAATGCCATCGGCATCCGTAGTGGTGGCTGTTTTGGTTCCCTTTACGGTAACGGTAACATTATCGATGGGTTCACCGGATTCGTTCACCACTTTTCCCCTGATATCGATCAGTGTGGGAAACAATTGCAGAATGGGCTGCGGTTCTTTCTTCGGCGCCACCACAATGGTTTTGCCTTCGATGGTAAAACTGAGCGGCTGTTCTTTGAAACAGAGTTCCAGAAACTGTTTCAGCGGCATGTTATGCGCCTCGGCAGTTACCTGTTTTGCCTGTTTTAAAGCATTGTAATTGTAAAATACCACGTAGCCTGTTTGCCGTTCGATCACCGGAAAGAGTTTTTCCAGCGGAACATTTTTTCCGGACCACGTAACCTGTTGCGAGAAGCTTTTGGCAGCAACCTGGCATACAAGTACAGTAAGCAGAAGGGCAGTTAATCTCATACCTAACCAGATAGTTTTGGCAGGGGCAGCGCGCATGCAGAAAAAGCGCCGTTCCCTGGAATTCAGGAAATGCATAATTTGCACCAGTTTTGGGTTTTAAATAATAGCCTGCTAGTTATTATCAGAGACCCCGGAACAATACCGCCGCAATTACAGTTGTGGCGGTTCTTTTTTTCGGATGCCTTGCAGATGCATCCGAAAACGTGGCCTCTTTACGTACATAGACCCATGAGAAAAGAATTGTAGCTAAGGGAAAGAAAAATAATTTCTGCGCACTATAATGCATGCGACAATACAAGGATAAGAAAGGCGGTATCTCCGCAATGCATTGCGAAGTATTCCCTGATCTGGGATAAGGCAGTAACCAAATGATTGTTGGCTGTGTGTTTCGATATATTGAGATGGCTCGCAATCTCGGAAAGTTTCATGCCCTGTCTTCTGCTGAGTTCGAATACCTTTCTGCGCTGAGGAGGTAAAGTGTTCAAAGCTTTTTCGAGCAGCGCATTGGCTTCTCTGTGTGCGATATGGTCTTCTACATTATTGTTCTCAAGCTTCATGCGGCGTTTCACTTCGCCGGCAAGCCTTGCATCGAGTGCAAGCTTCTTGAACCAGTTCATGCTGGCATTGTGTGCCATGCGGAAAATGTACTGGTCTTTGTTTTCTATTTCGGAGAATTGAAGGCGTTTCAGCCAGAGTTTGAGAAAGATGTTTTGTGTGAGTTCTTCCGCCACATCATGATCTGCCGTAATGGTACGGATATACGCCAGTACCGGTTCCCTGTATGTGTTGAACAGGTGCAGAAATTCTGAATAGCCGGGGGCAGTATGGTTGTGAGTACTCATTTTGGTTGGGCGGCTTCCAGGGCAAGTTTACTAAAAAAATCATATACACAGGTGATGAAAAAAAATATGTTGGATCAATAGTTATAATTACAGTGCCGACTGTCTTTACTGTGCATACGGCCCCATAACAACAAATAAAACCTATTGTATGGAAATACAAGACAGGGTAAGGTATCTCCTATCCCGCTATCAGAACAAAACCATCAGCTCCGGAGAACTGGATGAATTGCTGATACTTGTTCATGGCATGGATGAGGAGGATGTTGCATTGCCGGAGGAGTATCAGTTGTTATGGGAACGTGCCAAATCCGGTGAGCTGCGCGATGAATCACGAACCGTTAACTGGGATCAGATGCTGCAACAGATAGTGCAGCATCAGGAGCAAACACCATCCATCGGAAAAGCACGCCGCTGGTGGCCTTCAGCTGTTGCAGCTTCTCTACTTCTTGTAGCTGCACTGGCTGTTTTCTGGTTGATGAAACGCCCCAGCACCACTCCTCTTGCTGAAAAAAAGGAGCAGCAAAATCCACCAGCGATAGAACCAAATACTGCTCAGACCATCCTTGTAACTGAAGACGGACAGCAGCTTGCGCTCGATAAACAGGCAAATGGACAAATAGCCGGCCATGCTACAGTAAAGAAACTCCGGGATGGGTCCATTGCATATAACGTATCCCCCATTACACCCACTACAGCCATGCACACAGTGATAGTGCCGCGTGGAGGAAGGCCTTATCAGCTCACGCTTTCCGATGGTTCAAGAGTCTGGCTGAATGTGGCATCCACGCTTCGTTATCCGGTTCAGTTCAAAGACGGTGAACGAAGAGTAGAACTCACGGGCGAAGCATATTTTGAGGTCGAAGCCAATAAAGACATGCCCTTTATTGTGAAGAACAATCAGATGAATATACAGGTGCTCGGCACGCATTTCAATGTGATGAATTATGAAGATGAACCACAGGCATTGGTTACACTGCTCGAAGGATCCGTTAAAGTGAACAATACACAGAAGTCTGTCCTGCTCGAACCAGGGAGACAGGCGCAATTGCAAAACCAGGGAAATATCAGCGTGAAAGAAGTAGATCCGTTACTATCCACCGCCTGGGTGAAAGGATATTTTCAGTTCGATAAAACAGATACCCGCAGCATATTGCGTCAGCTTGCGCGTTGGTACGATCTGGAGCTGGAGTACAAGAGCAATCCTTCATCCGAAATCTTTTCGGGAAAGATCGAAAGAAATCTTCCGCTCAGCAGCATCCTGCGCGTACTGAGTTCCGGCAATATCAATCTGAAGGTGGAAGGCAAAAAACTGATAGAGGAATAATCCGTTAATCTTCGTATATTCAGGATAGCAGAGCGTCATAAAACTTTTATTTATGGTTACACTCTCCGAAACCTGGTTTGCCGAAGGATATGTAGATTTTGAACTGAAGAAATATACCCTGCTCGCCTATCTGCAGGAAGTGAATAAATATTTCAATGAGAACCGGCTCTATCCGCAACTTTCAGATGTGATCTTTCATTACAACAATCTTGTTGCGCTGCGCAATAACAAAAAGTATTTGCAGGAGCATTTCCCCAAAAAACTTACCGGCTTTCAGATAAAACAATTGCAGTTGCTGTACGAACAGATCATTGAAGACGATGAGCTGATGCAGGAGCTGGAAGACATCATCAATTATGCAACGGCAGAGATACAAACCACCATCAGCAGTGGAACTGCCATTTATGAGTTTGTGGAAGATCAGTTGACGATCTTTCCTGTTGGACTTATTCCGCTCGACAGCCACGAAGGATATTTCTTTCTCAGCGACGGCTCTTACCGCATCACGCGTGTGTATCAGTACAAGCTCAGTATCTTTGAGAATCACGAAGAAAAATACCGCGCCATCAGAACAGAGTATTTAGATCAGTGGACGCGGAATATTTCGAATTCGTATGAGAATATTAAGACGGAGTTGTTGCGGTTGAGAAAAGATCTTCCGAATCCGGCAGTGTATTCGATAGAAACGGATCTGAGTTTTCCGCTGGATGAGACGTTGTTGCCCGTTGCGAAGCGATGTCTGGTGAGGTATTTGTCCACTGCAGCGTGATGCACAATAAATTTATACTTTCAACCAATAAGAACGGGCAGACCAATCAGTCTGCCCGTTGTGTTATGTTTTATTTTTACTGATATCAGAAACCCGCTTTCGTTTCTCCCTTCACTTCCGTTCCCCAATCGATTCCTTTGTCTATCGCAGGTACTCCTTCTGCAATCCATTTTGCTGCAGGCGCACCTTTCAGGTAATGATCGAAGAACTGACTGAGACGAATGCTCAGATCCTTTCTGTTCCTGCGTTCTACGAGGTTGTGATCTTCTCCGTTATACTGAAGCATCCATACTTTTTTGCCCAGTCTGCGCAGTGCAGTGAAGTATTCGATACCCTGATACCATGGCACTGCTCCATCCTGATCGTTGTGCATAATCAGCAATGGCGTTGTTACTTTCGGTGCATGGAAAAGCGGAGAGTTCTTCAGATAAAGATCCTGTCTCTGCCACAATGTAGCGCCGATGCGGCTTTGCGTGCGCTCGTACTGGAACTGTCTGTTCATGCCACTGCCCCATCTGATACCACCATAAGCACTGGTCATATTCGCTACAGGTGCGCCGGCGCCTGCAGCTGCAAACATATTCGTTCTTGTTACGAGATAAGAAACCTGATATCCTCCCCAGCTCTGGCCTTGTATGGCCATTTTGGTTGAATCTACATACCCAAGTTTGGCCAGCATCTTCGCTGCAGATACAACGGAGTTGTAAGCGCTTTCTCCCGGCTGTCCGTTCTTGTAGTAAATATTGGGATCGAATACGAGATAGCCATTGCTCACAAACCATGGAATGTTGATGGTTGAGGCGCTTGGCGCCGGATTACGGTAATTGTACAAACCATCTGCATCGCGTTCGTAGAAGTAAAGAATCACAGGATACTTTTTCTTAGGATCGAAATTTTCGGGTTTGAAGAGAAGTCCTTCAGATTCTTTTCCGTCGAACATTTTCCATTTCACCAGCTCGGCGGTGAGCCAGTTGTATTCTTTTTGTTGCGGATTGATATCACTGAGTTTGGTGAAAGTTTTCAGATCAGCAGAAACGTTGATGTTCGCAGGTTCCTGCACGTTTGCTACTGAGAGCATGTACATGGATGCATCTTTGGCTTTTCCTGCAAGCCCCAATGCATTAGGGCCCTGATACAGTTGTACCGGCTCGCCGGTTACATCCAGTTTTTTAGTGAATATGCCGTTGTACTTATTGTTTCTGTTGAGGCCACCAATGATGAGCTGCTCATCGCGCTTCACAAATCTGGCTTCTTTATCTGTGCTTTGTATGCGAAGTATGATTCTGTTCTTTCTGCCATATCCGTCCGTTACATTGATGGGGGCCGCAGCGCCTGTGGGATCGCATTGCCATACATCGTAACGATCGTAAATGAGTACGGTTGCATCGTTTTCTGTCCAGTCTGCAATACCGAAATCATCGGGATCATCGGGATGATCATCTTCATCGTCCCAGAGATGTGTAGTGATCTTCTGTGTGATATTGCGCGTGGTTCCGGTAGCTACTTCGTAAGTGAAATATTGTTTTGAAGCAGCATCGTACCAGATGATGAATTTACCGGAGGGTGATGCGCTGTAACCGCCGCGGATCTTCTGTTTCACCAGTTTGCGCGATCCATCCTGTGTTGATACGATATAGGCATCAGACATAGTGAATCCCTGCCATTGTGATGCTACGCGATTGTTTTTGGTGGAGGTAACCAGTACATAGTCTGCGTTGCCTTCATCCACCAATGCGGCATTATCAAAATCAGGATTCGATAACGATACCACTGTACTTGCCTCCGGAGAATTCAGTACCGCCATATATGCTTTGCGCTGATCGCGGGAAAGATTCACCAGTTGCTGAGGTTGCAGATAATCGTCGTTGTAATGCCAGATATCGAGGCGTGCTGTTTCGAAGTCTACCAGCGAAGTGTCTTTCGGTTTGCGGATGGGCGATAATCCGAAATACAGTTTCTTTCCATCTCTGCTGAATGTGGCAGGATAATTTTCCGTTACGGTGTATCCCGATGGAACGCCCGCCGTACTGCGGTCTGCACGGATGCGTGCACTGTCGTAGCCAGGTTTGTAGTACCAGAGACGGAAGAATTTGGTGAGCGCTTTGGAAACGCTGTCGCGCTCCGCCATGAAGGATAACTGTGTTCCTTCCTTGTCGAAGGAGTAGTTGCGTGCTTCGTTGAATTTGCGCATAACCGTATCAGTGGTCCCTTCCGGAAGTTTCGTCCAGAGTACCAGCGACTGCCGGAGCGTATCGGAATTTTTGCGGGTTGTTTCTATCAGCAGCACATTTCCTTTTTCGCTGAAGAGGTAGTCGGATACCAACTGGTATCTTTTTTCTTCACCGGTGTAGAGGTTGCGCAGCACCAGTTCGGTTCCTTCTTCAACAGGATCGCCGGGTTTAGGTGCGGACTTGCTTTCTTTTTTTGCAGGCTGCAATATGCTGAGGCCCTTCGTGCGGGCTTCTGTTGCTTTTTTGCGGAGGCTGTCGCTCACACGTACGAGGCTGTCGGCCATCTTCTCCAGATTGCTCAGCTGTGCGAGTGAATCAGGCGCAGGTTTGGGAAGAACGGGTGGCGCCGCTTTTTCGAGCAGGTAAGCCATCCATTGCCCTGTTCCTTTTTCGGGCGTTTTGAAACCTTTGATATTGGGTACACGAAGGATGCTGTCCTTGCCGAATTCGAAGACCACCAATGTGTCTTTGGGCATATCCTCCGGTTTCTTCTTTTTGATGCGCGCTTCGCGTGTGTCTTTGAAGAAGGGCTTCACTCTGAACAGTACAAACCGGTTATCCGGCGTGATAACGGGATTGGCTCCGCGCGGAAATTCCTTTTTGAACGATTTGTCTGTTGCCTGGATCACCAATGTTCCATCGCCTTCCTGTGGCGTGATGGTATAGGCCACATATTTTCCATTGTTGCTGATAACCCTTTCGCTGATGCTTTGCCAGCCATCGTATACCGAATGATCCAGCGGCTTTTTCTGCGCCAGGGCGGCAGTAGAACACAATACTGCCATGAATAAAAGGGGCATTTTAGTCATACCATGAATGTTTAGTAGTAGTATGGGCTAAATATACCTTTTTTCAGGTCAATGTTGCACCAAAAAGGAAGGGCGGAAAAATCCGCCCTTCTGTATGTTCTGTTATCTACTTTTTGTAGAAGAAGTATCCAACGCTGATGCCTAATGAGAAATTCCTGGCATACGTATGCAATGTACCCCTGTCATTTCCCTGCATATCGGTAACATGAATGGTATTGCTCCATGCTTTCGTTATTGCCCGGTTGAAGTTCAGTGCTGCGGTAAATCCACCAGGCAGATCGATGCCTGCAACGATATTGAACCCAAGCTCGAACCGGCGGTACGTTCCGTCTTTACCGAATAGATCGTTGCTGCTGTCGTTGAATTTGTATTTGCCTGATATCCCGTAAGCAAGCACCGGACCAACACCTGCATAGTAACTGAGCTTCGCCCCCTCACGATAAACCACCAGGTTCAATGGCAGTTCAAGATAACCGGGATTGGATTTTACTTTTATTCCATCCCCCTTTCCCTGACTGCCTTTGGCTGTATACTGCAGTTCCGGTCTGAGGTGAAGCGTACTGGTGAGTTTGATATCACTGGTTAATCCGGTCTGAAAACCTGTTATGTAATCGAGGTTGCCGGCGCTGTTCATGCCTCTGGTGCGGGTCCGCTGATTGGAAAGGTTTGGACCTCCTTTCACTCCGATTCGAATCTGACTATAAACAGAGGTTGATGCAGCAACGCATAACATTAACGCTAGGATCTTTTTCATTGGAAATGTGATTAGGTTTATCCTATAAAATTAAACAACCTTTCATCACAACTCAAGTTAGATCGACAAATCAGCCGCTTTTACTTTCTGTATACCGGTTTTCTGTTAGACCGGTATACCAGGAAAGATTGAAACAGCACCGAACAAACGATCAGTGCCAGTCCCACATAAAATGCGTTGGTCAGCATCTTATCTTCCCTGAACATGATAAAGGCCAGTGAGATGCCATAGATCGGTTCCAGATTATACGTGAGGTTCACAGTGAATGCGGAGATCTTTTTCAATGCTTCCATCGACATCTGAAATGCGAGTACCGTGCATACCCATGCGAGAATCAGCAGCCATATGAGATCCTGCCAGCCAGGTATCAGATTGTCTGTAGGGAACACATTCAGGTAGAACGGCATCACCAGAGTGAGAAATACAAAACCTCCGGTGAGTTCGTACACGGTAACCGTTTCCGTTGAATGTGTTTTCAGCAATCCTCTGTTGAGAATGGGAAAGAGGCTGCCCAGCATAGCCGTGATAATGCCCAGTATGATGCCCACTTTGAACGACGGATCAAAATGGAAGATCAATGAAATGCCCACTACCGCTATCAGTCCCAGCAGAATTTCGATGATCTTGAATTTGCTGCGCGTAATGATAGGTTCAAAGATGGCAGTGAAAAAACCGATGGAAGAGAAACAAACCAGTGCAACGGATACATTGGAGTATTTGATGCTGGCATAGAACGTTGCCCAGTGCAGCGCAGCAATAACGCCTACCCCACCGATCTTCATCATTTCTTTAAACGAAATGCGTTGCAGTTTTTTCTGAAATGCAAAGAGAGGCCACATGGTGATGATGGTAAAGAGCAATCGATACCAAACCAGTAAACCTTCGTTGAGTGTAATGAGTCGTCCTAAAATAGCTGTAAAGCCAGCTATAAAAACAGCTGTATGTAATTGAATGAATGCCTTTCGCATGAGAATAATTATTCAAAGTTAATATGCCTTAACGGCAACTATAATTTTACCACTTCGTCTCTCGTAAACGAGCGAAAGGCAGGCGGAGGATTGGTATTCTTCACGCGATTGTGGTAATCTTTGAATAGGCTGTACCAGCGAAGTTTGAGCACGCCGAGTATCCCTTCTTTCACTATGCCTTTGTGCATTTTGGAGGCGCCGTATTTACGGTCCTGAAAGATGATGGGAACTTCCTTGATCTTGAAACCAAGTTTCCAGGTGGCGAATTTCATTTCTATCTGGAAGGCGTAGCCGAGGAAGTGAATCTGATCGAGATTGATGGCTTCGAGCACTTCGTGACGGTAGCAAACGAAGCCGGCGGTGGTATCTTTTACGGGCATCCAGGTGATGATGCGCGTATAGAGCGATCCGCCTTTTGACAGAAAGATGCGATCCCATGGCCAGTTGATGGTTCCCCCACCTTTTACGTAGCGGCTTCCGATGGCCATGGCTGCTCCGCCTGATTTACAGGCATTGTACAGCCTTTCGAGATCCTGCGGATTATGAGAGAAATCGGCATCCATTTCGAAGATGAACTGGTAACCTCTTGCGAGCGACCATTTGAAACCATGGATATAGGCAGTGCCTAAGCCCAGTTTGCCTTTTCTTTCTTCGAGAAATACCTGTCCGGAATATTTTTTCTGGAATTCTTTAACGATGGCAGCGGTTCCGTCGGGTGAACCATCGTCAATAACAAGAATATGATAACCCTGTTGCAG
Organism: Pseudoflavitalea sp. G-6-1-2; assembly: GCF_012927185.1. Taxonomy (GTDB): domain Bacteria; phylum Bacteroidota; class Bacteroidia; order Chitinophagales; family Chitinophagaceae; genus Pseudobacter. The sequence continues at coordinate 845,497 of NZ_JABBGB010000003.1, read as the reverse complement.
GGAAATGATTGCTTCAATGATATTGGCAATATTCTCCCGCTCGTTATACGTTGGTATGATTACTATCTTTTCCAAAATCAGGGCCCTTGTAGATAAGCGAATGTACAATTTTTCGGCCTCACGGCCAGCATTTCTTGCTCACATGATCAATTTATCCCTTCTTTAACAGGGTTCTGTTGAATATCTCAGTGAGTTTCTGTTTGGTATGAAGCGGAAAGTCTCCTTTCATCATCCAATCATAATATTGGGGTTCGGATTTTAACACCTGGGCAACAGATCTTCCCTTGTGTTTACCGAAATTGAATACTTCCACACCGTTTTCAAATATCATGCGACGGGCAAAGTCTACCACAGGATCTTCTCCCAGAACTTTGAGGATGCTCTCCACGGAATTTCCCAATTGCGGATATTTTTCCACCTGCGCCTGCAGTACATCCCATGTAGCGCTGGCATCGGCTTCTGCACTGTGTGCGTCTTCGAGATTTTTGTTGCAGTAGAATTTGTAAGCGGCACTGAGTGTGCGCTGTTCCATCATGTGATATACTTTCTGAACGTCTACCAGTCTCCTGCCCTTGAAATCGAAATCGAGGTCTACCCGCAGGAATTCTTCTGCAAGCATCGGGATATCGAAACGGTTGGAGTTGTAGCCTGCCAGATCGCAATTCTCCAGAAACTGCTTGATTTCGTTGGCTGCCTGTCTGAAAGTTGGCGCATCTTTCACCATTTCGTTGGTGATACCATGTATGTCAATTGAAACAGCCGAGATAGGCATTTCAGGATTGAGCAACTTTCTTTTTACCTGCCTTGTTCCGTCGGGCGAGATCCTTACGATTGCAATTTCTACAATACGGTCAACACCCAGGTTAACGCCGGTAGTTTCCAGGTCGAGGATTGCTAATGGTTTTGATAACTGTAACATCGAAACTCTTGATTGATTTATTTAGCCAACTATGTTCTTTGCAAATGTAAGCATATCTGCTCCATCATAATTGCCGGAGCTCATCAAAAGCAGGTTGCTGTTCTGGTATTGCTGTTCTGCCAGCCATTTCATCAGCACATCTTTGTTGTTCATCACCTGCAGATCGGGTTTACCGAAACCGGCTATGATGCGGGCCGCATCCAATGGTGGCAGTCTTTTCAATTCGAGTGCGTGATTGGAATAGTACACCACAGCTTTATCAGCTTTTTCCATGGCGCCGTTGTACTGCTCCATGAACTGCTCGTTGAGGCTGCTGTAGGTATGCAGTTCCAGTACGGCAATGAGTGTTCGCTCAGGATATTGCTGTTTCACTGCGTCGATAGTGGCTTTCACTTTCGAGGGGGCGTGTGCAAAATCGCGGTACACGGCTGTGCCGGCGCTTTTTGCCATCAGTTCGAGTCTTTTTGCTGCACCGGTAAAGCTGGCAATGGCTGCAGTGAATGCAGCTGCATCTACGCCCAGTTCTTCACAGGCATACCAGGCTGCATGGAGGTTCAGCAGATTATGATCGCCGAACACTGCCAGCGGGGTGGTTTGCGCATCGATGGTAACGGTGGTTTGTCCGTTTTCAATGGTATGCTGCGGAATGGAATACGGCTGATAACGAATATCGGTACGCGCATTCTTCTCCACCAGTTCTTTCAGAACGGGATCGGATTCGTTGTAGATCAGCAGTCCACCCTGCTCAATTTTGTTGATATAGATCACAAACTGTTCGAGATAGATCTCAAACGTTGGAAATACGTTGATATGATCCCAGGCGATGCCGGTAATGATGGCGATCTGCGGGAAGAGGAAATGGAATTTGGGGCGTTTTTCGATTACACTTGCAGGATATTCATCTCCTTCTGCAATGAGTATCGGTGCATCGGTGATGCGAACGGACTGCTCAAAACCTTCGAGCCTTGCTCCAACCAGATAATCGAAATCTTTGCCTGACTGGTTCAGCACATGCATAATCATGGCTGTGGTGGTGGTTTTGCCATGGCTGCCGCCTACCACTACACGGGTTTTACCGATCGATTCCTGATAAATGTATTCGGGGAAAGAATAGATCTTCAGCTGCAGTTCTTTAGCGCGGAGCAATTCGGGATTGTCTCCTTTGGCGTGCATGCCGAGGATCACGGCATCGAGATCAGCGGTGATCTTTTCGGGGAACCATCCCATTTCTGCGGGGAGAATGCCTGCCTGTTGGAGGTTGCCGCGGGCGGGTTCAAAAATCTCATCATCACTACCGGTAACGCGGTATCCTTTTTTATGGAGGGCAAGAGCAAGCTGGTGCATTACGCTGCCGCCGATGGCTATAAAATGTACGTTCATACTGGAAATAAGGATCGAAAATAGGCAATTTCAGTGTTCAAAACATTTCTGATTTGCCCGTAACGTTTTTTTGCAGGGGGTATTGCATAAGCCGGAAATATGTTGTTATTTTGATCCATCAACCCGTCCAATCCTCTAAAAATCTCCCCACAACTCTTTTAACCGGAATCCGCTACCTCTGAATTACCTGAAGATCGATTATCCGCATCATCAGGCAATCTGTAAACATTCTAAATACCACAAAAATGAAAAGGACACTGGTTATCCTGGCCGTTGTATTATTGGCGGGAGTATTGATCACTTCATGCACAGCTTCTAAGGGCGGATGCGCTTCTTCCCGTAATCTCGTTGGCTACGGCTACGGCAGCGGAAGATAGAGCAATCGAACTCCGGGCTATAAAATATTTGCGAGTCTTTCTCACTGTGAGAAAGACTTTTTGTTTTTGGGCGATGGGGTATTGGGTGGTGGATGTTTTTGTTTTGTTCTGTTGGGCAAAGGGGTATGCCTTTGGTGTCGACAGGCATGCCGGGCAGTGTTGTGACTCCGATGGACTTAGGTAGGTAGGATTGGGCGGTGGTGCTATGCCAGGCTTTCGTGCACCATGCCCGAAGGCCACCAAAGGCATACCCCATTGCCCCTCACCCGCTGCGGGGGCTGGTTTTAAAGTCTGGTTGAGTGGAATCGACTCTGCAATTATTTTATACCGGCTTCGATTGAGGAAAAGAAATGAATGGAGGGTGGAACCCGCTGTATGGATGGACTCACAGAGTCCATACGTTGACATACATATTTCAGCCTATTTTCAGCCAGTATTCAGCCTATTTTCAGCGCTTTTAAAGGGGAAGTCAGCCAGTACAGTGCCATTACAGAGCAATACTTCAGGTATTGCTCTGCAGTTTTTATGCAGTTTATGATGCTTCCCAGACCTCTTCCCTCCCCAAAAAACAAAAGCTGCAAACAGGTCTTTTTTTGCTGCACCTCCGGCGAAACTGCGGGTTTCGGAGTTGGGAGGAATTTTTCAGGGCCTTCGAATGTTTTGCACGAAAGCCCGGTGTAGCACCACCGCCCAATCCTACCTACCTAAGTCCATCGGAGTTACAATACTGGCCGGCACATTTGGCAGCCCTGAAAAATTCCTCCCAACGAAGAAACCCATTCAGCAATGTGCAGGCACAAAAAAGCCGTTTCAGCTTTTGAAACGGCTATTCTACTCAAAATTGGCAAGCGATCGAAGAAAGCCCTCCTGCGAACAGGATGGCCTCTAACGATTGCTTGCCATATGAATAAAGTGAACTAAACTCTTAGTGAGCTGCTGGTTTAGCAGTAGTATCAGCTTTAACAGTAGTGTCAGCTTTGATAGTAGCGCTAGTGTCAACTTTCTGAGTAGTATCAACAGCAGGAGTGTTTACTGCAGGAGAATCAGTTTTAGGAGCTTCAGCAGAACCAGAATCGTTACAAGCAGCAAATGCAGCTACAGCGAATACAAACAGGAGCTTTTTCATTGTTTCTTTTTGTTTTGTTATCGAATGATTTGAAGATTAATACCCCGGTCACCCAAAAGGTAACCTGCCCCGTTAAAAAAAATTGTAATTTTTTTTCCTTGGCCCGGAATTAGCGATCTTGCGAGCGGGAAAAGCTCCTTAAAAACAAGGAATTTGTGGGTTACTTCTCCTCATTTTGGGTATTAATAAAAGGTTACGCGTGAAAACAGACCCCAGAGAAATAGCATTACTGGAAGGATTGGCAAAAAACGACAGACAGGCCATTGAAACCATTTATAAGCAACATTATAATATGGTACAGGCCCTGATACTGAATAACAACGGCAGTGTAGACGACGCAAGGGACATCTTCCAGGAAGCCATGATCGTACTGTATGAAAAAGCAAAAAGCGACAGCTTCGAGCTCAACTGCCTGCTCAAAACCTATCTGTACTCCGTGTGCAGACGCCTCTGGCTCAAAAGGTTGCAACAGCAGCAGAAATTCGTGTCAGATGTAAACGGTCTGGAAGAACTGGTACCCGTTGAAGAAGAACTCGATGCTCTCGGCCAACGGAATATCGCCTACCAGATGATGGAAAAAGCCATGATGAACCTCGGCGAACCATGCCGGAGCCTCATCGATGCCTTCTACCTTCAGAAGAAAAGCATGACCGAGATCGCAGGCAACTTCGGCTACACCAATGCCGATAATGCCAAGAACCAGAAATACAAATGTCTGATGCGCCTGAAAAAACTGTTTTTCAGTGCATACAAAAACAATAATAACCTGTGATGGAAGATCTTCAACTGATGGATGCCATTGAACGCTACCTGAGAAACGAAATGCCTCAGGAAGAAAAAGCGCACTTTGAGCAACTGCGGAAATCAAATCCCGAAATCGACCAGCTGGTAGTGGAACATACCATGTTCTTACAGCAGATGGATCAGTTCGGTGAGTGGAAAAATCTCAAATCCACCCTGCAGGATGTACATCATCAACTCACCGAATCGGGTGAGATCACCGAAACCGCTCCAAAAGCCACAGTGGTTTCCATCTTCCGCAAATACAAAAAAGTAATGGGTGTTGCCGCTTCCATAGCCGGCATCACTACCCTGCTCATCGCCGGTGGCGTAAGCTGGTACACACGCCAGGCCAGCAATGCAGAGCTGCAACAGCTCCGCCGCGAATTCAAAATAGAAGTAGCCAATAAAAAGAATGAAGTACTGGATGAAGTGATTTCCAAAATCTCCAAAGCTCCGGTCGACGCCGAACCCATTTCAGGAGGTACAGGCTTTCTTATCGACGGTAAAGGTTACCTCGTTACCAACGCACACGTTATTAAGGGAGGTTCTACCTTCATTGTTCAGAATAATAAAGGACAGGAATTCCGCGCTCAGACCGCCTACGTGAACTACAATTCAGATGTGGCGATCCTCAAAATCAGCGACGACGATTTTAAAGTGCATTCCGTTCTTCCCTACTCCTTCCGCAAAGGAGGTTCCGATCTCGGAGAGCCTCTGTTCACACTGGGCTTCCCCCGCGAAGAGATCGTTTACAACGAAGGATATATGAGCGCCAAGACCGGATACAACGGCGATACGCTCACCTGCCAGATTGGTGTACCCGCCAATCCCGGCAACTCAGGCGGCCCCGTGTTCAACCGCAATGGCGAAGTGATCGGTATCATCAATACCCGCCTCAAACAGGCCGAAGGTGTGGTGTTTGCCCTCACTGCAAAAAACATTATCCGCACACTTGAGACAATTAAAAAAGAAGACAGTACGTTTCGCAATCTGAAACTGCCTTCCAATACCCAGATAAAGGGCATGGACCGGGTTCAGCAGATCAAAAAGATCGAAGACTGCGTGTTCATGGTTAAAAGCTATTGATCAAAAACTCTGTTTGCATTCTTGTAAAGTTTCCGTTTTAGCTCTGATAGTAAAAAAGCCCCGTTGCAGTTCTGCACGGGGCTTTATTTATGCTTGTATCAATTGATTATTTCCAGAGCGCAGGAGGATATTCACCTGCATTCACCAGCGCTTCCAGCGCAGCTTTCACCTCAGGAGCATCTTCCTTGTACGTTACGCCAAACCATTTGGATGAAGTAGGGATCACTTTGATAACACCCGCTTTTTCCTGAATGTATTGATCGGCCATCAGCGGAATAAAGAATTCCGCTTTCGGATTGCCGGCATTGGCAGCTCTGAATTCATTGAACAGGTTTTCTGTATAGCTGAACACAGATGCATCGAAGCACCAGAAGTTCATGGATACTTTAGAGTTTGTATCCAGCTCTTTCGGCTGCTGATCGTCGTCACAAAGGATCTTTCCATCTTTCATGGCAATGTTCAGTCGCTCGGCGATAGAACTCAGGTTGCCCTCTGCATTCACCTGACAAACACCGCGGTTTACGGTTCCGTTGTCGGACAATGTTTTCAGCAACTCATATCCGATAATGCTGTATACATCAGGCTTTACATCGGATGTGAGGAATTTGTATGATTTCTCAAATGCATCACGGCCATAGAAATCATCTGCATTGATTACGGCAAATGGTTCTTTGATGGCGTCTTTGGCGCAGAGAACCGCCTGTGCTGTACCCCATGGTTTGGTTCTGCCATCGGTTACTTCCTGATACACATAATCGATCTCAATTTTGCCCTTCAGCCTCGGCTCGAAAATATCAGCAAAATCCTGATGAAATTCCTTTCTGATGATAAACACCACTTTCTTGTAACCGGCACGGATTGCATCATAAATCGAATAGTCCATGATGGTTTCGCCTCCAGGTCCAAAAGACTGTATCTGTTTCATACTGCCATACCGCGATGCCATCCCGGCTGCCAGTATTAAGAGCGTTGGTTGCATGTGTCTGTTTTGATTTAAAAATTCACGCACGAAAATATAAAAATATGCGATATTAGGCGCTTGTTCACCAGACCACCATACGAGACAGTTGATCTGAGCAGGGCAATTGTTCAGCCGGTGGATTTTTCACAATGGGGAACAATTGCTGTTCCTGTTGATGTGCTTCGCCTCGATCTCATTCATCCCGTTATCTCCGGCAACAAATGGTTTAAACTGAAATATCACCTGCAATCCGCACGGAGCAAGGGTTTCAAAGGCATCCTCAGTTTCGGGGGCGCCTGGAGCAATCACCTTGTTGCAGTAGCGGAAGCTGCATTGATTAACAATTTTGCTGCCAAAGGTATTGTAAGAGGCGAAAGAAATGAACCCCTTAATCCCGCTTTGCAGGATGCAGAAAATGCCGGAATGGAACTATTGTTCGTTAACAGAACTGAATATGGTGAGGAAGAAATGCTGCAAATTAAAATGCAGGAACAGTTTCCGGATTTTGCGGTGATCCCTTCAGGTGGACAAAGCGCCGAAGGCGTTCTCGGCGCATCAGAGATACTTACACTCGTTCCCGATCTTGCCCGATACTCGCATATCGCCTGTGCAGTGGGCACTGCCACCATGATGGCCGGACTGATCAACAGCAGCCTCCCGCATCAGCAGATACTTGGTTTCAGCAGCCTCAAACTCAGCAATACCAACGACAACACATTGCTGCAATTTCTCAGCAAACATGCGTTGAATGACCGGTATCAGCTCATCTACGACTATCATTCCGGAGGTTTCGGCAAACATAAACCGGAGCTGATCAGCTTCATGCGCGAACTGTACCTGCAGACCAAAATACCCACCGATATTGTGTACACCGGCAAGATGGCTTTCGGATTAAACGACCTGCTGCAGAAAAACTTCTTCACATCCGGAAACCGCGTATTGATGATACATAGTGGTGGATTACAGGGGAATCGCAGTCTCCCGGCCGGTTTACTGAGTTATTAATGGCAGGGATTTTGACAACGATACGATCGTTATATTTGTAACTTAAATAATACAGACACAAAAACATCGTTATTGCTATCATGAACAGGCTGTGGGTGTGTTTATTGTTGTTGATCTCCGTTCCTTCCCTTGCACAGGATACTTTGCCCCGGTTCACCGTAACCACCAGGGGTTATAATAAAGCTATCATCAGCTGGACCAACAACTACCGGAATGTTGCGCAGATAAGTATCCAGCGTTCTACAGACAGTACAAAAGGTTTCCGCACTATTCTGAATGTTGCCGATCCCACCGTTCCGCAAAACGGATTCGTGGATACAAAATCATATTCACCCAATCTCTTCTATCGTCTCTTCATTATGCTCGAAGGCGGGCAGTATGTTTTTAGTCCGGTTAAACGCCCTTACTGGGATACCGTTGCCGGAGCAAGGCCCGATTCAAGAGAAGGCAATTTCACCGGAGAGAACAACAACCACCGCATTGTTGTAGCAGACAATATGAGCCAGCGTGATGTGGAGCAACTGAAAACAGAACTGCGCGAAGCAACCAAAGAATCGGAAAAGCAATCGATCAAGGCCACCAATCCTTATTACAAAGATCCGGCAGAGCTGAAGCAAAATGCTGCAAAGCCCGCCACTCCTGTAAAACCGGCGGAGAAGTTTTTTGTGGTAAAGAAGCGCGACTCCCTGCTGTTCTCCATTCCCGAAAAAGGATTCAAAAAATTCCGCGACTCCATCGTGTACAAAACCAAAGACACACTCGCTTTCAAAAACCTCGACACCATTGTACTGAGGCCCTATATACCACGCGAGATCTACAAACCATCGCGCTTTGTGTTTACAGACAGAGATGGCAATGTGGTGATTGATCTCTACGATGCACTCAAAAAAGATTACGAAGTGAAATTCTTCGAAGACGATCAGAGTCTTCTGTTCGAAATAAAGAAAGTACGCGATCCTATGCTGCTCATCGACAAAGTAACCTTCCTGCATTCAGGATGGTTCAGATTTGAATTGTATGAAGATGGGAAGCTGAAAGAAACACACAAAGTGTTCATCCCGAAAGATTGATGGATACTGCTTTCTAGCCTACAGTAATATTGAAGACCTTTTCAAAATTCTTCTTTACTTTTTCTTTTACTTCCTCCATGTCCAGCGCATGGCCTACTTCTTTTTGTAAAGATGTAACGGCTTTGTTTTCTATTCCACAGGGAACGATGTAAGAGAAATAATCGAGATCGGTGTTTACGTTGAAAGCAAATCCATGCATGGTGATCCAGCGGCTGCAGCGGATGCCCATTGCGCAGATCTTCCTTGCTTTTGTGTAATCATCGGCATCGAGCCATACGCCTGTTTCTCCGGGCGAACGCTCTCCTTTCAAACCGTACTCTGCCATGGTGAGGATGAATACCTCTTCGAGATTGCGGAGATACTTGCCGATATCGGTATAGAATTGTTCGAGGTCGAAAATGGGATAACCCACCAATTGTTGCGGGCCGTGAAATGTGATGTCGCCACCGCGATTGATCTTGAAGAATTCGATGCCTTTTGCGTTGCGCTCTTCTTCGCTGATGAGCACATGCTCCATCTTGCCGCTCTTTCCGAGCGTGTACACAGGCGGATGTTCTACGAACAACAGGTGGTGAGGAATCGGCGAATTGTCTTCTTCAACCACCGGCTCCCCTGAATTGGCGAATACCCTCGACTTACGCTCTACCTTCTGCTTCAGCAGTTGCTCCTGGTAATCCCAGGCGGCCTGGTAGCTCATATTGCCGAGATCTTCAAAAATTACGGGGATGGGTGGCGTGTTCATGCTGCAAAAATAGCGTATACACTGTATAAAACACAGGAAATTGACAATGGTTCAAATCTGCGGGCCGAGGTAGGTTTTCCGGGATTTATGTCATATTTTGATTTACTCCTTTAAACCATCCGGCATATGAAAAGAATACTCTGCAGCATGCTTTTGCTGATTGCCCTGCATTGCACTCAGGCACAGTCGTATGTAACGTACATCGATTCTTTTGCAAAAGCGGCAGGCTTCAACGGCGTAGTGCTGATTCAGGAAAAGAACAAACTGAGTTATCAGAAGAGTTTTGGTTATGCGAATCTTTCGTTTAAAATTCCTTCGTCCGTCGATACAAAATATAAGATTGCTTCGATAACAAAACTATTCACCTCAGTTCTGATTATGCAACTGTACGAGCAGGGCAGGCTTGAGCTCAGCAGCACTATCGGAAAATATCTTCCGGAATATAAAGGGGAGGCGAAGGATAAAGTAACTGTTCATCAGTTGCTGAATCATACTTCGGGTATCAGCAATATGGATACCGTCACCAGTTTTGAAAGTGCGTTGAACAATGGTTTGCCTCCTTATCAGCATCCCTATACCTTAACAGAAGTGATGGATAAATTCTGCAGCGGCAAACTGGTAAAGGCTCCGGGAAGCCGGTTCGATTACAACAATGCAGATTATGTTATTCTCAGCAGGATCATCGAGAAATTGTACAACCAATCGTACGATTCGGTGCTGCAACAAAATATACTGAAGCCATTGCAGCTGAAGAATACCGGAGTGCTGCATCAACGGGATATGCCCGCAGGCCTTGCTGATACTTACTTCTATCGGGATGATCTCGGCAGGCTTGCACCAGACTTTCCGGTGTATCCCGAAAACTGGTATGGCGCCGGCTCCATGTACTCCACTGTTGCGGACCTGCTTCAGTTCAGCAATGCATTGTTCGGAATTAAACTGTTGAAAGCCGCATCGCTCGACAAGATGTTTTTATCCGGAAAAGGAGAATACGGTTATGGCGTTTGGGTGTACGAAGATTATGATATCAAAGGAACCATGTACCGCATTATCAAAAGGCCGGGCATGATAATGGGTGCACAAAGCATGCTGTTCCATATCGAAGGAACAGGGTCTACCATTATACTGCTCAGCAATACGGGCAATATCAGCCTCGATGAATTTGCGGCGAAGATTGCTGCCAATATTCAACTGTAATCAATGCAGGTGAATCAGTTTGCAGGCACTGCCCTATCCGGCAGCGGCAACAATGTATCGCTGTTTATTTCAATCTGCATTGGCTGCAGTTCCTGAAAATGATTCTCCTGCGATTTGCGTATGTAAATAGCATTCACTGCACCCAGCAGCTGCATCAGCTTGGGATTATTGGTCAAAGGTATCTGAGCACTCATTCTGATTCTTCGTATCACGGCGTGGGACAACCATCGCGCAAGCGGAAAATTGAGTTCCATCTGCTTTTTGGAAGTGTCTATTTCCATCACCAGATCGTTGAGCATTTCTTTTTCCAGTTCCAGTCCAACCTTCTTGCTACGCTGCGATGTAATGGATGTATCGAGCGCTACCCTATTGCTCAGCGCTATATTTACGAACTCCACAGAACTATCGAGTCCTATATGCCGGGCCTTCTCTTCAAAGTAGGCAGCGCTGCCAGTGAATGGCTGATTGAAGAAGGCTTTTACTGGCGACAACAAAGGAGGTTCGGCCCTTTGCGATTTATAGAGATCCCTGTCTGTTTCTCCGTTTTTCAGGTAAAGGATATAGATTTTGTAACTCCCTTTTTTGATCTTAGTATCATTCGCCAATTGCTCACTGAGCTTGCGGTAAACATCGAGCGTGGTTTTGAGGCCTGAATTTTCGTGATAGCCTCCATCTACAAAATTACCGAGACTATCGATGTAAGCGGAAGCGCTGAATACCGGGAAAAGCTCGCTGGTATTGCATGCCTGTCCGAGTGAAATATTTCGTTTGCGGAATGCAGGAATTTTATTTCCGGCTTCATCATACACATCCTTATCGTACAGGTATGCCGTGATATCCACTGCATCGTTGAAATAATCTCCGCTTAATCTGATGGGAGAAAAGATGCCTCTTCTTCCGTCGTTGCTTCTGCAGGTGTTTACAAAAACAAGTGGCATGTGCGCTCTGAAACGGATGCCGTTATGGTAAGGATCTTTCTCGTAGAAAAAACTCATGAAGTCGTGCGCGAGTATTCTTTCGTTTGCGGGAATTTGAATATTTCGGGGGAGTTTGATCTCCTGATCCGATCCTGTGCTGATCTCCTGCGTAACTTCCATGAGTGCTTTCTGTGTAAAGAATGCTTCTTCATCCTGCAGAATATTGTTTCTGTCGTGGGTACTGAGGTCCACCGGTATAAAGGTTTTCCAGAGATCGGTGAGCAACGATCCGGTGATGGAACTTCCTACGAAATTATTGCAGAATACTTTGGCAGGAAGGTTCAGCCATCGTTTGTCGATGCTGTCGCCCTTCATCGGTTGCTCCCAGAATGCCATCACTGTTCCCAGCCCGATGGAGCTTCCGGATACTGTAGAAACAGAAAAGATATGGTCTCTGAATTTTCCTTTTGTGAGATAGTCGAATGCAATGAGGTTTTCGCTGAACCACATGCCTGCACGCGATCCGCCACCTTCGCCACTTACGAGGATGATGGGATAAGGCGCAATGCTGTCTCTGTTGTTGATGCTGTCTCTCAGCATTTCGTACCTGTGCTGAAAATCGAGCCGTTCATACTGATTTACCAATGAACTTTCGGGATTCGGATCGAGTTTGTAATGCCGCAGATTAAGATTGATGCCGGCACTGCTGTTGTAGAGCACTACCAGTATTACAAAAACAAATCCGGCAACAAATCTCCGTGCATTGCTTACGTTGATGAAATAAAAGAACAGATCGATGATGAGTACGTAGAAGGAGAATAAAAATAGCAGTAATGATTCCGGAGCGAAATCGATATTCGGCCGCCACTTGAAAATGTATACTACAATAGCCAGCTGAATTATCAGATATCCCGCAAAGAAAAGACTATTGGCTTTGTATGTTTTTACAGTTGCCCACCAGTTGTACCTTTTAGTTTTAGGTTTTGGTTCCTGGCCTGCATGTTCTTTCACCACTGCAATCAGCTGCGAATCTTTACGATTGTAGAAGAAGTACATGAGAAAAGAGATCAGGTAGAGGATCAGCGCAAACACACGCTTCGCTTCTGTATATTTTTTCTGATAGATGATGGCAAACCAAACTAATGAAACAGCCAGCAAAACAATAACGATGATCATCAGCCATTTCCGGCCGGTTCTTCGTTTCTTTTCTACGGCTTGCAGATCACGCCCCTCTTTCTTTCTGGGCTCATATTCCGAGCCCTTGAAAAGCGTGAGTATCACTATCTCGATCAGCGCAAAACCTGCGAAAATCCAGTCGGCATAAGCTTGTCTGAACAGCACTGTAGACATCAGCCAGAAAGGGATCAGCGGAAGTATGCGATGTGCAAAGAAAAGGTGTTTGTGGAAGCTCGATTCATAATTAGGTTTGTTGTCTGCATAATCATCTTTCTGCTGAAAGAAAACCGCAGGGATGATCCACATGGACATCGAGTAAAAGATCACAGTTACGATGGTAAAGAAGATCCTTACTTCGGTATAGAGTCCGTCTGGTTCAAAGAGGCTTACGATCAGGTCTCTTCCCTGTCCCATTTTAGCGATCACCAGCCAGAACAGCGCGAGGAAGAGCAATTCGAGCCAGGCATCCCAAAGCACTTCTGAAGTTAGTTTACCCAGTATCCGCAGGCCTTTCCAGATCTTTCGGAAGAAACCATCATCCTCTTCTTTTATTTCGGCATACAGATATAACCAGTATTGCCTGAAGCTGGCATTGGGAAAACCGTTGCTCATACTATTTGAATTTTAGTTAAGTTTTGATAATTTGAATCAACAACCTGCTTATGAAAAAAAGCATCTTCACCAGACGGCTGCTGATCAACACATTGTTCTTTATTGCTGCTACTGCCGGCTTTCAGCTGATACATAAGAACGGATTCTTCACCCCCACAGAAACAGTAACGCATATCATCGACTCGCATCTGATGCCTGAAAAAAATGATGCCTCTTTCAGTGACTGGAGCCGGCGTTTATTCGATGCCGACTATGTGAGACTGGCATCTGCACAATACGACAGGTCGCTCTACATGCGCAGCTTTTTCCTCCTCGATCTGTTTTATCCTTTTATTTATTGTGCTTTCTTTCTGGGTCTCGCTGCATACTGGAAGGGTACAGGGTTTTACAGAACTCTCGGAGCAGCTATGATCATCTGCGTAGCCTGCGACCTCGGAGAGAATATCAGTTTTGCATGGTATCTCTGGCACCCACAGGGTAACGTAAATGTTGCAGTGGCAAATTTCACCACTATCAAATCTGTACTTTTTTCATTGGGGGGATTATCCGCTTTGATCGCATTTTTAGCGGCTATCATTCACAGGCGGAAGTAATTGCTGGTTGGATCGCTATTTGCATTTCGTTGTGCAGCTTACAAAAAAATAGTGAAACTGTATAGGGTGTTTTTCACGTTTTGATCTATATTGGCTCAATATTGAAGTTATGAAAGCATTCTCTCTGCATAGTTCTGCAAGTAAAACCAGCAGATTTTTTTCAGCCTCCATTTGTGTATGGATACTGTTACTGGCCACCCCTGCCCTGCTGCATGCTCAGCAGAAAACCAATAACAATGGTGGATGGAGCAGAATTTTCAGGCCCACGTATTCCATTCTGGCTCCGCATGAATGGAGGGTAGACAGTTCCCAAACGAGAGGCTGCGATCTCTACTTCTTTTCTCCTAAAGAGGATGCAACTGACCCTTTTAGCGAAAACGTAAATGTTGTTTTGTTACCTATAGACAGCACTACCTTCAATCTGGAAAAAGCCGTAGCATCGAACCTGACCCAGATCAACCAAATGCTGGCTGATGTTACTATTCTTAAAAGTGAAACCGTAACAGAGAATGGGCGCTCCTTCTATGTTCTGGATTATCAGGGAAAATATGGCGTACACAATATCAGGATTACACAGCATTGTTTTGCGAAAGGAAATATGTCGTATGTGTTGACACTTACTACCCGCATCGATACCTATGACAAGTACAAAGACATTGGCCTCAAAATAATGAAATCAATCATTTTTGAAAACACTATCGCTGAGCCACTACCCGTGATGGTACAGGATTACACACCTCCTGCTAAGGGACAAAATCAATAATGATCTCATTGTTCTTCGCGAGATCGGTACTCAGCGACAATACTTTCGTTTCGCGTTTGTAACGAATGCGCAACTCCGCTGTATTCGGCGGTATGCTTCCGAGATTATCCGCGACGAACAGCAATCTGTTCTCTCCGCGTTTGAGGTGAATGTTCACCGACTGAACAGCCTTCTTCACGGCAAATCCTTTCAGTATCCATTCTCCGTTGAGGCGGAGTGAGATGCTGTCTCCATCCTGAATTTCTTTATCACGCAATTCGAGTACAACATCAGCTGTATCCACTTTGAAGGTGGCAATAGAAGATGTAAGGCGTTTTGTTATCGTGTCTTTTCCGGTGAGTTTTGCAACCGGTGGCGCAGCCACAACGGGTGCCGGAGCGGGTTCTATTGTTTTAGGCAACACAGGAGGTATTGCCTTAGCAACTGAAACCTGCGAAGGTTTGTATAAGATATCCGCTACCAGAAAAGTAGCGTAGGCATTGGAGCGGTTGGCAAATCCAAACCCATATTCTTTTCCATCGATAGTGGCATGGAGCAAGCCCGTATTCGGTTGTATGTTCCCGTAATTGTCGGCAAAGAAGATGAACAAATTTCTGCCGCTATCGAGTTTGATATCCATCCTGCGATTCCTGTCTGTGATCTGCTCTTTGGAGAAGAGAGCACGGCCATTGTGAAGGAGTGTTACGGTGTCTTTGTCGTACCGTTCGTCGTCTTCCACTTTCATGGGAATGCTGGCCTGTTTGGAAACGATGGGATCATAGATGCCGAAGTACACTTTTTTTACACCGGGATCGAGAATGCGTTTTACACTTGAATCGGGCAATTGTCCATTGCCGGTTTTGCTGAGTGTGATACTGTCGCGATACAAAAAATCGCGCAGGAAAGTTTTGGAGTGTACGTAGATCTCATCGTCGTCGTAGAGACCGCGCATCCAGAAATCGCTTTTATCGATGTACATGCGGTTAACGGAAATCTTCTTATTGTTCATATCGAGGGTACCATTGAGATACCACATCCAGATGCCGAGTTTGTAGGGAGATTGTTTCAGCGGGTATTTGGCGCGGCTGATGCCGAGCTGGTATTCGTTCTTGCGGGCCAGCAGCAGTTCGTAAATGCCGGTGAACTCTCCGAATTTGAGGGTAAGAACCGCCGGGTAGAGAATGCCCATTTCGGGTTTGCCGATATGCAATTGCATCTCAATGGATTTTAATGCCCCTGCATAGGGTTTACGGCTGAATTGCCAGATGCCGGTCCACGGATCTGACTGAGCCTGAGCTGAGAACAGGCTTCCGATGAGCAAACACAGGATGAGGGTAGCTTTCATAGGGCAGCAAACTACGCAAAATTCGGCACCTCCCCGCGATCCCTTACCTTTGCGGAAATTTGCCCTCTACACGCTATGACTACGAATATCAATAATGATGCGCTGAATGAACTCGACGACAACCAGGAAGATGGCCAGGAAGAGCTCTATGAGCGGATGAGCCTGGTGGTTGACCGTGGCCAGGAACCGATGCGCCTCGATAAATTCCTCGTGGCCCGCATCGAAGGCGCTTCCCGCAACAAAGTGCAGCAGTCTATCGAAAACGGCCGTGTGCTGATCAATGGAAAACAGGTTCAAAGCAACCATAAGATCAAGCCCGGAGAAGAGATAGTTGTGTATTCCGATAAAGAAGTGCAGGGAGAAGAAATCATTCCTCAGGAAATGCCGCTCAATATTGTTTTTGAAGATGACGATATCCTCATCATCAACAAACCTGTTGGTCTGGTAGTGCATCCTGCAAGCGGCAACCCAAGCGGCACGCTCATCAATGGAGTGGCCTGGTACCTGTTGCAGCAGAATAAAAATCTGAACACCGACGAACTTCCACGTTTCGGTCTGGTGCATCGCATCGATAAGAATACATCCGGACTGATGGTACTGGCCAAAACCGGCAAAGCCGCCAGCAGTCTCGCCAAACAATTCTTCGATCACACTATCCACCGTCAGTACGTTGCATTGGTATGGGGCGATGTAGCTGAAGAAAGCGGCACCGTTAACGCACATATCGGCCGCCACCAGCGTTTCAGAAAGATCTTCGACGCCTACCCGGATGGCGATTACGGAAAAGAAGCCATCACCCACTACAAAGTGCTGGAGCGCATGGGCTACGTAACTATGGTGCAGTGCGAACTGGAAACAGGCCGTACACACCAGATCCGCGTGCACATGAAACATATCGGCCACCCATTGTTCAGCGATGAATTATACGGAGGCGACCGCATCGTGAAAGGAACCGTGTTCACCAAGTACAAGCAGTATGTAGACAATTGTTTTGCACTCTGCCCCAGACATGCACTGCATGCAAGAACCATCGGATTCAAACATCCGCGCACAGGCAAGCATGTGCAGTTTGAAAGTGAGATCCCGGCTGATATGACGGCGCTGATAGAGAAATGGAGAAACTATGTGAAGGTGAAGAATATCATCTAACACTGGTTCATTAAAATAGTAAACGGAGCGCGCAGATTGCGGGCTCCGTTTTTTTATGCAGGTGCAAATTATTTTCTGTTGAAATCGAACAGTGTGGCAGTGAAGAGGCCGCGTTCGCGTTTCTTCAATATTACGTTCCAGCCGCCGTAGTAGCGGAGTACGCGGGGCACGATCAGGTCTTCGAATTTTGTCATTTCCACTTCCATGTGCACATCGAAATTGTAGAACCCGGTATTGTAGCTGAGGTCGTAGTTTCTTGCCACGATATCCCAGGTATTTACATTGAACCAGGTGGTCATTTCGTTGATCACTATCTGGTCCTTTTCAGATTTGCTGAGATTGTCGCGGGGAATCACTTTGAAGATGTAACACATCTCCCCTTTGAACTCCTGCATATCGATGGAGAAATCGTATAGCGCGGCAGCTTCTTCTTCGAAGATGGCGATCTTGTTGCCGATGAATGGAATGCCGGGGATCTTTTTGCCGGGATTGAAGAACAGCATCTTCAACTGCTCTTTGTGTTTTTCGATACCGGATTTTCCTTCCATGGTGAAGGAAGTTCCTTTTACGATATTGCTTTCGCCGCAGATGGTATCGCGCGCAAAGAAAAGCCCGGCGTACATTTCAGCGGTATAGTAATTGAAACTGTGCTTCTTGTTGTACATATCGCCGGTGGTCTGTTCTTCAACGGTATTCATCCAGCGGCAACCTTTGCCGGTTTGCTGAATGGTACGGCTGTACAGGGTAGCTACGGGCTCACCGGATTTGTCTACCATGCGGATATCGTTGAGAGCAGTGTATCCCAGCACTTTGAGATTGCGGAAAGCTTTGTAGAAAGTGGTGTCTTCCTTTATCCGGTTGATGAAGGCCGGCACATTGAGATTGCTGCGCACCACCACTTCTTTGAGCGTAACGGCCTTGTTGCCGATGATGGCACTGTCTTTCTTTACATGGCTCGTATCCTGCTGCGACATGGCAGCAGAACCGATGCAAAGAAAGGATATTGTGTAGAGTAACTTCATGCAGTGTTGCCGACGGCTACTTCTGGAAAGTCATTCTGTAATCTACGCGCACTTTCCCTTTGGAGATATCGTCGAGCTTGCCTTTGATCATGCGCTTTTTCAGCGGCTTCAGATAGTCGATAAAGAGTTTGCCTTCGAGGTGATCGTATTCGTGCAGAATTACACGGGCAGTAACGCCAATGAATGTTTGAGTATGTGCTACGAAGTTCTCATCCATATATTCGAGGGTTACTTCTTCCGAGCGGTAAACATCTTCGCGGATCTTGGGGATGCTGAGGCAACCTTCGTTGTATGCCCATTCATCACCACCCAGCGATTTGATATGTGCATTGATGAACACCTGCTTGATGCCTGGAGCATCGGGATATTTTTCGTCTTCGGGTTCGAGATTCTCGAAAATCTGCGCACTGTCCACTACGAAAATGCGGATGCCTTTATTTATTTGCGGAGCTGCCAGCCCTACTCCATTGGAAGAATACATGGTCTCCCACATATCTTCGATCAGCTTTGGCAGACCGGGATAATCAGGTTCAATATCTTTCGCCACTGCTCTCAGAATAGGCGCACCGTAAGCTACAATTGGAAGAATCATTGTATAGTAATTGCTTGATTGCTTGTTTTTTGTGAATCCTGCAAATTTACTCCAAAATTCAGTACCGGCAAGGGGATTGAGGTTCCTTTTGAGACCCACATTGAGATAAGTGGTTGATAACAAAATAATTGCCGCATCGGTCATGGAATTGCAAAGGCGGGGTTTCCAGTGGCTATTCTCATGATTTCAGCTCAATAATCTTGAGGAATGAGGAAGAAGCTACACGTTCTGTTGCAGATATTCCTGCAGCATGATGGTGGCAGCAATTTCATCGACCAGCGCTTTATTCTGACGTTGCTTTTTGCCAAGCCCCATCTGGATCATCGCCTGTTTGGCCATTTTGGAAGTGTATCGTTCATCCACTTCTTTGAGGGGTATTGCGGGAAATTCTTTTTTCAGTCTTTCAATGGCTTTTTTCACCAGCGGAGTGGCGTGGGTATCGGAATCGTCCCAGTTGGTGGGCATGCCGATGAGGATCAGCTCTACCTGTTCTTTGCTGATATAATCTTTGAGGTATTTGAAGAGTTGCGGCGTTTCAACGGTGGTTAATCCGGTTGCCACTATTTGCAGAGGGTCCGTAACGGCCAGCCCTGTACGCTTTCCACCATAATCTATTGCCAGTATGCGCGCCATGAGATATTGTTGAATGAATTAACAGCAGGCCAATGCGTGCCTGATGGTGAGATCTGCAATTACGAATACCGCAAACACTACGCTGGCGATGCCATTGGCCGTCATGAATGCGAGATTTACCCTGCGGAGATCGTTTGGTTTTACAATGGAATGCTGATAAATGAGCATACCCACAAACACGGCAACACCAATCCAGTAAAGCATTTCAAAATGGCCGTACAGTCCGGCTGCGATCACACAGGCGGCGCTGATCAGGTGCAGCAGTTCTGATACGCGCAGCGCGCGGGCTCCGCCCAGTGCAGCTGGGATGGAATGGAGATTGTTGTTCTTATCGAAGGTTTCATCCTGCAAAGCATAGATGATATCGAATCCGCTCACCCAGCAGATCACTGCAATGGAGAAGAAAATGGGAAGCATGCTGAACACTCCGGTAACGGCGAGATAGGCGCCGATGGGAGCCAGCGACAATCCCAATCCGAGTATCAGGTGACAAAGCGGAGTGAATCGTTTTGTATAACTGTATCCCAGTACCACAAAGAGCGCAACCGGCGATAAGAAGAAACAAATAGGATTGATGAACCAGGTGCATGCCATAAAGAGCAGACTGCAGGCGATGGTGAACCAGAGTACGCTGTCGGCTTTCAGAATACCTGCGGGAATTTCACGAATGGCGGTACGCGGATTGAGTGCGTCGAATTTCGCATCGAGCCAGCGGTTGAAGGCCATGGCAGCGCTTCTTGCAAACACCATACAGAGTACCACCAGAATGAATGTTCTCCACCATGGTGAGGGGTTTGCCTGATGTGCATATTCCTCCGATACCAGGCCCAGTACCAATCCGATCATAGCAAAAGGCATCGCAAAAATGGTATGCGAAAACTTAACGAGCGAGAGATATTTTTTTACTGTAGTCATTTGTCTGAACTAAAAAGGTTTTTACGGCTTCTCACCAATTCCCAGAGCACGATGCCGGCCGCTACTGAAATATTGAGCGAATGTTTCATGCCGAGCTGAGGTATTTCAATGCTGCCATGGCAGGCTTTCACCACATCGGCATCCACGCCTTCCACTTCATTGCCGAATACAATGGCCAGTGGTTTTTCAGCATCGTAAGTAAACTGATGCAGCGGAACACTGTCCTGTACCTGCTCGATGGCCCAGATGCTGTACCCCTGCTCTTTCAGCTGCTCTACCGCAGCGATGGTGGTATCGAAATATTTCCATTCCACGGTCTCCGTAGCGCCGAGCGCGGTTTTATTGATATCGCGGTGCGGCGGTTGCGGTGTATATCCGCAAAGGTACACGCACTGCAGCAGAAAAGCATCGCAGGTACGGAATACACTGCCCACGTTATGCATGCTGCGGATATTGTCGAGCACCACCACCACAGGTACTTTCTCACTCTGTCTGAACTGGTCTACACTCAGGCGGTTGAGCTCATCCATTTCAAGTTTACGCATCCTGCAAAGATATTGGTTGTCAGAAACAATCCACGAATTCTCCACACCCGGTTCCGGGATTTTTTGGAGGCCGTCAAAGCCTTTATATTTGCCCCCATGGCTAAAGCAGGCACAGTTTCCCCGATGATGCAACAGCATAAAGCGATCAAACAGAAGTATCCTGATGCTGTTCTTTTATTTCGCGTAGGTGATTTTTATGAAACATTCGGCAACGACGCCATCGTTGCTTCCCAGGTGTTGGGCATAACGCTTACCAAGCGCCACAGCGGCGATCCCGACGCTTTGGATCTGGCAGGTTTCCCCCATCATTCACTGGATACCTATCTCCATAAACTGGTGAAGGCCGGCCATCGCGTAGCCATCTGCGATCAGCTCGAAGATCCCAAAACAGCCAAGGGCATCGTGAAGCGTGGTGTAACCGAACTGGTTACCCCCGGTATCGCTACCAACGACAAGATGCTGGAGCATAACAGCAATAACTTCCTCGCAGGCATTCATTATACCGAAACACAGAGCGGCATCGCCTTTCTGGATATCTCTACCGGAGAATTCTATGTTGCCGAAGGCAATCAGGAATATATCGAAAAGCTGCTGCAGACGCTGAGACCTGCCGAAGTGATCTTCCAGCGCAGTTACCAGAAAATGTTCAAAGAGCAATTCGCCAACAGGTTCTACACCTACACCATGGAGAGCTGGATCTTCGACGAAGCGTATGCCACGGAAAGTTTGCTGAAACATTTTCAAACGCATTCACTGAAAGGATTTGGTGTGGAAGGCATGCGCGAAGGACTCATCGCTGCAGGTGCAGTGCTGCATTACCTGCGCGATACCGAACATCCGAATCTGCAGCATATCACCGGCGTGCAGCGCATCGACAGAGAAGATTATCTCTGGATGGATCGCTTCACTATCCGCAACCTCGAACTCACCGGAGGTCCCGAACTGGGCAACAGTCTGCATAAAGTACTCGATCATACCGTGAGCCCTATGGGAGCACGACTGCTGAAACGCTGGATACTGCTGCCATTGAAAGATATGGGCCGCATCAATGAGCGACTCGATCTGGTGGAGCACTTCATCAAAGAAGTGGATCTGCGCAATAAGATCACTCATCATATTAAACAGACCGGCGACGTAGAACGCCTCGTGAGCAAGATCCCGACGAGAAAGATCGGTCCACGTGAAGTATTGCAGCTCGCAAGAGGATTGCAGCATATCGAAGAACTGCAGCAGCTCACCATCGACAGTCCCAACGCCTATCTGAAAAGACTAAGCGAAACGCTCGATGCCTGCGCCGCTATCCGCGACAGAATCAACCATACCATTGGTGAGAACCCACCTGCCGTTGCGGCCAAAGGAGGTGTAATTGCAGCAGGCATCCATGCTGAACTCGATCAGCTGCGCGCCATTGCCAGCGGCGGAAAAGATTACCTCAATGCCCTGCAACAGAAAGAAGCAGAGAAAACAGGCATCTCGTCCCTGAAGATCGGATTCAACAATGTATTCGGCTACTTCCTCGAAGTAACCCACACGCATAAAGACAAAGTGCCTGCCGACTGGATCCGCAAGCAAACACTCACCAGTGCGGAGCGATACATCACTCCCGAGCTGAAAGAATACGAAGAGAAGATCGTAGGTGCAGAAGAAAAGATACTGAACATCGAAGCCGCACTTTACGACGAACTGCTCAGTGCGCTGCAACCGCATCTCGCAGCGATGCAGCTCAACGGCAGTGTGCTGGCCATACTCGATTGCCTCATCTGTTTTGCCAACAATGCCTTGCAATACAACTACAAAAAACCGCAACTGCACGAAGGGCATTCGCTGAGCTTGAAAGAAAGCCGCCATCCGGTGATTGAAAGAAACCTGCCGGTGGGAGAACCGTATATCGCCAACGATATAGAGCTCGATCCCGAAGGCAAACAGATCATAATTCTTACTGGTCCGAACATGAGCGGTAAGAGTGCGATACTTCGTCAGACAGCACTGATCACATTGATGGCGCATATGGGAAGTTTTGTTCCGGCAGACAGTGCGCATATTCCATTGACCGATAAAATTTTCACACGGGTAGGTGCATCCGACAACCTGAGCGGAGGCGAATCTACTTTTATGGTGGAGATGAACGAAACGGCCAGCATCATCAACAATATCACGGCACGCAGTCTGATTCTGCTCGACGAGATCGGAAGAGGCACCAGCACCTACGATGGTATCTCCATTGCATGGAGTATTGCGGAGCATTTGCATAATTCGGATTTCCGTCCACGTACACTGTTCGCAACACACTATCACGAACTGAATGAGCTGGAGAATAAACTGCCCCGCATCCGCAATTATCATATCACCAATAAAGAGGTGGGCAATAAAGTGATCTTCCTGCGCAAACTGGCGCCGGGCGGCACTACGCACAGCTTCGGTATCCATGTGGCCAAGATGGCCGGTATGCCGCCTTCACTGATCAAACGTGCAAACGAGATATTGCATCAGCTCGAAGAAAAGCATGTAGATGGAAATGGTCCTGCTGTTGCAGCCACCAATGAGAAGGTAAAAAGCATAGCGACTGAGAAATTCCAATTATCAATTTTCGATGCACATAGCGAAACCTTCGACGATATACGGCAAATACTCGCTAACATAGATATCAACAGACTCACTCCCGTAGAGGCCTTATTAAAATTGCAGGAAATTAAAAGCAAAGTGAATTAATTTTTTTCATTTCTTGCTTTATCTCAATAAATGAAAGAGTTAAGTGCATGGGTATACTAAAAAGTAAAATCCGTGCGTTACATTCGTGCTTCCAACCGTACTTATAACTAATATCCTGGCTTATAATAACTGCCATTATTCCCTAAGCTGCCCTTTTGAAACATCGCCCGCTTACCAGCGATGCTAACCACAATAACCTTATTGAACGTTGTTCAGGCATGTAGTGCTATTTAAGCAGTTTGCTGCATAGGTCACTCGCATGGTTACACCTGACGCGCACTTACCCGCATTGATCATTTAAACCTGATACCGAACGTATTCTGCGTTGCTGCGTATGCGTTAGTTTATGCCCTTAAACTGATGCTGCAAACAGCAACAAGGATTGTTATGCCCTTTTTTTAAACCCTTGTGCCCGTAAAACGCTAAACCGTTATGAAAAGTAAACTACTGCTGGTATTTATCAGTGGATTGTTGCTCTATGCCCTAACTCCTGTGCATGGCCAAAGCTGCCCAGCACAATCCGACAACCAATCTGTTTCACCATCAGGCAATGTATGGTACGCCTACTTCTATCGCGACCTTAATTTAACCAACTATCACGCCCGCGCAAGCATCGGCAATCCTGCATTCGACATCACACTCAGCGGAAACTACAAACCTTCGCCATCAACTTTTACATGCCCTGCAAATGGCAGTAATTTCAGTATGCGCGCAAGGCTTACACACAATTTTACAGGAGGTACATACGACTTTAAAGTTGGCTCCAGTGGCGGTGTAAAGCTGTATGTCGATGGCATTCTGATGATCGACGAATGGCTCGATCAGACCTACACTGTTTATACGATGCCTGTATTGCTTACCACCGGTGCGCATAATCTCGTAGTGGAATACTACGGCAATAAATCTACCAACAGGGTAAGTTTTGCCTACAGTGTTTCCAGCTGTATGAGCACTATCCCTACAGAAACTTACGGCCAGGATACCTATTGGAAAGCTTATTACTACGATGGAAAGAATTTCAACACCTACATGGGTGAAGATTGGGGAAGTGATGGCAATTCAAAGATCGATAAAGACTGGGGAGGCCCCACAGCCACTATTCCCACCAATGCATGCCGCCCTATTGCAGAAACTTTCAGCGTACGCTTCAGGCTGAGAAAGAGTTTCGCCGCAGGCTGGTTCCTCTTCACTGCCGGTGGCGACGACGGTTATCGTCTCAGCCTTGATGGTGGCGCAACCTGGATCATCGACAAATGGGCCGATCAGGCTGCTTTCAATATGACTTCCAAAGCAATAAAACTGACCGGAGGTTACATCAACATGGTGCTTGAATATTACGGCAATCATGGCCCTAACCGTGTGTTCTTCAATTATGGGTCAACCCTTCCCGTTAACCTCATCAGTTTCGACGGAAGGAATACCGGCAGCGGCTCAACCCTCAGCTGGACCACCAGCAAGGAAAGCACTGAAGACCGCTTTGTGATCGAACGCAGTACGGATGGCAGACAATACAATGCAATCGGAGAAGTAAAATCAACCGAAGCAGTGGCGGTACCCAATGGCAGACGATACAGCTACAACGATCGCAATGCCCCATCAGGTTCAGCTTTCTATCGTTTGAAGATCATCGACAAGGATGGTCCTGAAAAATATTCAGCCATCGTAAACATCAACACAAAACTTTCCACATCGGCAAAAATTTACCCAACCTTACTCGATCAGCATAAACAGCTTTTCATTCAATCAGAAAAAGATCATAGCCAGTTGCAGGTGGTGATCAGAAATATTGCAGGACAGCAATTGCTGAAAAAAGATCTGGGCTCAATGGCCCGTGGACAGATAGCAACCCTGCCTTTACAACAAACGCCTCTCTCCAGAGGAACCTACGTGGTGCATGTATTTGCCGGTAATGAGCTGGTGCTCAAACAGGCGATCGTGATGCCATAAGGAGCAGGAAAAAAGTGGAATAGCAGCGGAGCTTCGGCTCTGCTGCTTTTTGCATTGGACAAAAGAAAACTGCCGGACTTTCGCCCGGCAGTCCTGGTCACGTTGCGCGATGACCAATTCAAACTTAACCACAGAATTGTAAGACGCGGAAAACTCCGCTCTTGTACGCAGCCCGTAGTTCAATCCCCACGCCAGTTGGCAATAACTTAACAGAATAAAATGTTAAAGAAAATCATTATGCGTATGCCGGATAGTTTGCAAAGCTTTAAAGCTGCTTTGCAGTGATGTGTAGAGGTTGCGGTAGACGCTGAAAAATTGTTGGTGCAATTGGTGGGTGAGCCTATCCGGCTGATAGGTGTGAGCAACCTGAAAAAAATCCCGCGCATCTGTCAGGGACTTCAGATGCCCTAGCGCTTTCCATCCTAGAATAGCCGCGCCAAGTGCAGATGCATCGGCATTACCGGAAACCTGCAATGGCTTACCCATCGCGTTGGCCAGCCATTGCATCCATTGAGGTGATCGGGTGATGCCACCACTCAGAAATACATTTTGAATGCTGCCGGCAGTTTGTGCAACTGCATCGGTGATATCGCAGATGGAATAGTTGATGCCTTCGATGAGTGCACGCATCTCGTGTGCACGCGTATGCCGGTGATCGAGACCAACGAATGCGGCTTTGGCGCCCGCATCCCACACGGGTGCGCGTTCTCCGCGCACGTAAGGAAGAAAAAGTAATCCGTCTGAACCAGAAGGCACAGTGGCTGCTTCATCGAAGAACCATTGCATGTCTGTATCTGCCTGTACATCGCGTTGCAGCAATTGTTTTGCATACCATTGCAACAGCGCTCCCCCATTGTTCAGCGGACCTCCGCAGACAAAATATTCATCATCGAGAATGTAGTTGAACACGCTGGCCTGCGGGTGAGTCTGAGGCGTATCCGATAACATCCGTACTGCACCTGATGTACCCACCGTTACACTGAGATCGCCGGGATAGAGTGCATTGCTACCGATATTGGCGAGGCAGCCATCGCTGGCACCTGCAATGAGCTTAATATTCTGAGGCAGACCCGTGCAGGTAGCCCACTCTTCTGTGATGCCCTGTATGATATGATCGGTACTAACTGGGTCGAACAACCGATTTTCGTCGATACCTGCCAATGCAAGCGCTGGCCTGAACCAGCTTCTGTTATGGATATCGAATAAACCAGTTGCGGAAGCTATGCTGTGATCGATTATGCGCTCACCCGTCATATGCGCCATCACATATTCCTTGATGCCGATAAAAGACGCTGCATTGCGATGAAGCTCCGGCATGGTCTCTCCGATCCAGATGAGCTTGCAGAGCGGAGACATCGCATGCACAGGAGTACCTGTGTTCCGATACAGCTCCATCGCCATATCGGTTGCACGAAGCCGTTCTGCCTGTTCAATACTTCTGAGATCGGCCCAGGTAATGCAGTTGGTAAGCGGATGCAGTTGCGCATCCACTGCAATGAGACTATGCATGGCACTGCTGAAAGCCAGTGCAGACGGGGCCTGCGCAATGCCCTGCTGTTTCAGCGACTGCATCAGTTGTTGCAATACATTGGTAACGGCCTGCAACAGCTCTTCGCAATCCAGTTCATACCGTCCATCGGGGGCTGTGATGGGCAGGTATCCTGCGGATGTTACGGCCACCACAACTCCATCGCTTTGCTGGGCGATTGCTTTGGTATGCGTTGTTCCAATGTCGA
Organism: Pseudoflavitalea sp. G-6-1-2; assembly: GCF_012927185.1. Taxonomy (GTDB): domain Bacteria; phylum Bacteroidota; class Bacteroidia; order Chitinophagales; family Chitinophagaceae; genus Pseudobacter. The sequence continues at coordinate 818,218 of NZ_JABBGB010000003.1, read as the reverse complement.
GTCCGATAATGAATTGCATGAACGCGTTAGCTTGTATTAATATTCGTACACGATATATCCCCAGGGCTCGATGCCGAAGCTGAGCCCTACACTGATGGGTTCTTTGGAGCCCATGAAAATATTCATCGGGTTGCCTGCCAGGGAAGTATCTTTTATCTGGATCGTCTGCTCTTTGGGAGAGAGATTGAGTATCACCAGAATTTTACGATTGTCTTTTTCGCGTACGTATGCGTAGAGAGCTTTATCATCCCCCACAGAAATCTTTTTGAAACTGGCATCGGTACTCAATGCAGGATTGCTCTTGCGAAGTTCCAGCAGGGTTTTGTAAATCTTCGCACGCCTGAAGTGCTTCATATCCATATTGTCTTTCTCGAAGAAAGGAATGGCACGAAGGATCGGTTCTTCCTGTCCGCTGTAGATCAATGGAACACCGTTGCGCATGGTTTGCGTGAATACCATAAATGGCCAATGTGACTGACCGGGATAAGTGCCGAAATCGCTTTTGTTCCAGCTGTTCTCATCGTGGTTGCTGGTGAAATAGAGGCGGATGGCACCTTTGGGGAAACCTTCATCTTCGCGGGTAAGCACAGAGTCGAGGGTAAGTGCATCGCGGGTTCCGGCCACTATCATTTTGGTATGCTGGAACATATCCGATGCATAACTCGCATCGAATCCTGCCCGGTGCAATTCACCATTATCGCCTTCGGCGAGCATGAAAATACCGGGTTTTGTTTTCTTCAGATCCGCGATGCATTGCTTCCAGAAATCGGCGGGCACTTCAGCAGCTACGTCGCAGCGGAAGCCATCGATATCGGTTTCGCGAAGCCAGAATTGCATGGCAGCGGTCATGCTGTCGCGCAGCTCTTTGTTATCGTAATTGAGATCGCGGGTATCGCTCCAGTCGAATGCGTAGATGGGTTGACCATCTTTACCACGGTTGTAGAAATCGGCATGTGTGGCCAGCCATTTGTGATCGGCGCCGGTGTGGTTGGCTACCCAATCGGTGATCACTTTGAAGCCCATCGCATGTGCTTCGCGCACCAGCTTTTTGAAATCTTCCAATGTACCGAAATCAGGGTTCACAGCAGTGTAATCCGATACTGCATAATAACTGCCGAGCGTTCCTTTGCGGTCTGCTTTGCTGATGGGTGTTATGGGCATGAACCACAGAACATCCACCCCCATTTCTTTCAGTCGGGGCAGAGACGAGGAGAACGCTGAGAAGGTTCCTTCTTTGGTGTACTGGCGCACATTCACTTCGTAGACGTTGGATTGCTTTATCCAATCCGGAGGCGGCGCTACGGCAATGGTATCTTTCCCGCTGTTGTTTTCTGTTGCTTTCTCTTTGTCGGGGCCGGAAGCACAACTGGCGATGAAGCAGCTTGTTACTGCAGTCATCGCCAGAATACGTTGTATGAATGAAGTCATGGTTTGCTCAGATTAGAGCAACCAAGTTAAATCATCTCCTTCAATTTCTCCACTACGAAGTCGATCTCCTCTTTGGTGTTCTGTTTGCTGAACGAGAAACGAACGGTAACCTGATTAGGGTTGTTGTTGATGGCGCGGATCACATGCGAACCGGCATCGGCTCCGCTGGTGCAGGCGCTGCCGCCACTTGCGCAGATATTGCTGATGTCGAGATTGAAGAGTATCATTTCAGATTTCTCTGTTTTAGGGAATGATACGCTCACCACCGTGTAAAGGCTGCGGCCAAGCGGATCACCATTGAAGCTAACACCTTTGATGTTCTTCTTCAATTGCTCGATCATGTATAATTTCAGTCCCTTGATATGGGCGCTTTCTGTTTCGTATCCTTCGGTAGCCATTTCCAGCGCTTTCGCGAAACCTACCACTCCATACAGGTTTTCGGTACCGGCACGCATGTTGCGCTCCTGTCCTCCTCCCTGAATGAAAGGCTTGATCTTCACATTCTCATTGATGTAGAGAATGCCCACTCCTTTGGGTCCGTGGAATTTATGTCCGGCTCCGGTGATGAAATGCACTGGTGTATTGCGCAGATCGAAAGGGAAATGCCCTACTGTCTGCACAGTATCTGAATGGAAAATGGCATTGTACATTTTACAAAGCTCCCCTACTGCATTTATGTCGAGCATATTGCCGATCTCGTTGTTCGCATGCATCAGCGTTACCACACATTTCTCTTCGCTGCCCGCGAGGATCTGCTCCAGATCTTCCAGGTCGATATGTCCGTTTGGTAAGAGTTTCACATAACTGAGCGCTGCTTCTCCGCGATGGTAGAGATTTTCTACTGTATGGAGTGTAGCATGGTGCTCGATAGGTGATGTGATGATATGTTTGCATCCGAGGTCTCTCACTGCCGCACAGATAGCGGTATTGGAACTTTCCGTTCCGCCTGATGTGAAGAAGATCTCTGCAGGATGTGCATTGAGGATCTTTGCTACGGATTTACGGGCATTCTCGATAGCCAGTCTGCTCTCTCGTCCATATGAATAGATTGAACTCGGGTTACCGAACTTATCCGTAAGGTAAGGCATCATTGCTTCCAGCACAGTAGCATCCAATGGTGTGGTTGCCGCATTATCGAAATAGATACGTTGAGTCATTGCGTGTAGTTTATTTGACAGCTGACCTTCCGGCTGACTGCCCGTTATAATTCCGGCGCAAATTTCCGAAATTATTTCTAAACCACACTCATTACATCAAAGGGTATGACGAAAAGGAAATTATCCTGTACAAAACCGGAGTTTGAGTACATTAATAGCCTTAGATTGACTCCCTTATGTCTTGCATGAGGCGTAAAGCGATGTTATTGGCCGTTGTTTCGAAGCTGCTTTCGGCATAGATCCGGATGATCGGCTCGGTGTTGGAACTGCGGAGATGCACCCAGTCCGAGTCGAATTCGATCTTCAGTCCATCTTCAGTGTTTACCGGTTGATTTTTGTATTTCGCCTTGATCTTGTCGAAAATGGCGTTCAGATCGATGCCATTGGTGAGCTCGATCTTATTCTTGGAGATATAGTAATCGGGATATTTTGCACGGAACGATTTGATGCCATTCTTATGTGCTGCCAGCGCGCTCAGGAAGAGACCGATACCGATCAGTGCATCACGTCCGTAATGCAGATCGGGTACAATGATGCCTCCGTTGCCTTCGCCACCGATAACAGCATTCTTCTCTTTCATCTTCTTCACTACATTCACCTCTCCTACTGCTGAGGGGAAATATTCGCCGCCCTGTTTGATGGTCACTTCTTTCAGTGCCTTGGTGCTGCTCATATTGCTCACGGTATTGCCGGGTCTTTTGCTCAGCACATAGTCGGCCACTGCAACCAGCGTGTATTCTTCTCCGAACATGCTGCCATCTTCACAAACGAAGCAGAGTCTGTCTACATCCGGATCTACTGCAATGCCCAGGTCTGCTTTATGTGAGCGTACGGCATTGGCAAGTTCAGTGAGATTTTCAGGCAATGGTTCGGGATTGTGTGCAAACTTTCCGGTTACTTCTCCGTTGAGCACAATCACTTCGCCAACGCCGAGTGCTTTGAGCAGATCGGGTACTACCAGTGCACCGGTGGAGTTGATCACATCCACTACTACTTTGTAGTTCTTTTCGCGGATAGCATTTACATCAACCAGTGGATAGTGGAGGATGGTATCGATGTGTTTTTGCAAAGTGGTTTCGTTAACAGTGTACTGTCCGAGTTTGTCCACCGTTGCAAATTTGAAATCTTCTTTTGCAGCTGATTCGAGGATGATTGCTCCATCTTCTCCGCTGATGAATTCACCTGCATTGTTCAGCAGTTTCAGTGCATTCCATTCTTTGGGATTATGGCTTGCTGTGATGATGATGCCACCACCTGCATTTTCCCAGACAACGGCGAGCTCAACAGTTGGTGTTGTGCTGAGACCTGTATCGATCACATCGATTCCCAGACCGATGAGTGTGTTCACAACCAGCTGCTGCACCATAGCGCCGCTGATGCGTCCATCACGACCAATCACAATCTTTTTGGGAAGATCTTTGCTGAGAATCCAGTTGCCATAAGCAGCAGTGAACTTTACGATGTCGAGTGGTGTCAGGTTATCGCCAGGGTTGCCGCCAATTGTTCCGCGAATGCCTGATATGCTTTTTATCAATGCCAAGGTTCCAAAATTAAGGGTACAAAAATAAGTGTTTACCAGCAGGTTCTGATTACCAGTTCCGGGTATTTTACCAACATTGGAGCCCTAAATATGCCCTATTTCCCTGTTTTTTGCGGCTGGAGGCCCGGATGAAGGCAACAGGCGGATATGAGAAATGTTATCAATCGATTGTTTGGATGATCAGTTACTGAGTAATTACAGACTCATTAAATGGCATGTTTAGAATGTCTATTGCAGGAATGGTTTCACAAAGGGATATGAGACGCGGCTGACAAATATGCCCGGCAGAGCAGTATCTCCGATCGACATTATCGAATCGGATGGAACTTCGACACAAGGCTGAACTGCAGTACAACATATTTGTAGGCCAACGTTGCATATCCCTTTGCTGCACGTCGCTGAAGGTGCAGCAGATAAAAGGCAACTGATGAATGAATGTCAAAATAATGAGCAGCACAATGCATCACATGATCAACAGAAGAAGCATGAACCTTTTCAAAGTTTACTGTTGCACATTCAGCGATCAGCCGGAGGCGGGGTTCAGCAACGCAGGCCTTCAAATATGTTGCGCGAAAGCTGAAAAGTATTACTATCGCTTAATCCGATTTGACCAACGCCCATCGGAGATACTGCTCTGCCGGGCATATTTGTCTGCCGCGTTGCTGCCCCGCCTCCGGCTGCATACTATTTTTCCTTCACCAGTATTAGCTTTGGCGCCTCACTAACGTTTATGTTTACAGTGCCATTGCTGATTTGCAGCGGAGTGATTATTCCTTCCGGCATTTTATCTTTCAGTGATACTTCAGTAGCAGATACTCCGCCGGTTTGCAAGGTGAATGCATTCACTTTTTTTCCGTTGCGCGTTGGACAGTATACGAAGTAGGCTGCTGAATCAGGAGAGACTTTGTTGCGATATTTGTAGATCCATACATCACCCTGCTCTTTGATTATTTTTTCGGGAATGTAGTTGCCTAGATGATGTACAAAAGTGTTGATGTAAAACCAGGCGGGATATGGCGAGAACTGGAAATTGCCCGTCTGTCGCAGGATACCGCTGGTGATGAAGAGGCCCGGATCATTTTCGTCGGCATCGTCTTTCACCCAATAGATGATGTACCTGTCGAAGCCGGAGAAGGCAATGAGATTGATGGCGCGGACCAGCATCAGTCCCTGACTTTCAGATTGGTTGTAGCCCGGAACGAGTGGCGCAGATACCTTGCTGGTGCGGCTTTTGTCGTATCCATATTCTCCGAGAATGCATTCTACATTGGGTTGCAGCTTGTAGGTTTCGTTTCGTGCTTTGGTCATTTTCTGACGCAGGCTATCTTCTTCAGGTGTTATGCCGGCTGTGGCGCTGGTGAAGATATCTGTGGGGTGATCGCCTTTTCCATTGCTGGAGTAATAGTGGTATTGAATGCCCCCATTCCAGAGGAATTTTTTATCGTCGCGAAGTGTGTTGCAGAGGAACTGCAATACGCGCAGTCGATCTACATCGAAGCTGGTGAATCCGGCGAGCATGAGGTTGCTGTTGGGATCTGCATTCTTGATGCCGAAGGTAGATCCCATGCGGCCTTCATTGCCATCGTAATCTGCTGTGCTTTGCGCGAAGTAAGAAACAGGATTGCAATATTTGTTGCCTCCCCAGGCGGCATCGGTTTCATTGCCGTTTTCATAGATGGTCATGATGTTGCGGCCGGAGAATCGATGTGGTTCTATCGAGCGAATGAGATTGGTGTCTACTTTGGTGGTGCCGTAGCAGGCGGCCATGGTCCACATCATGTTGGCATGCCGTGCGTAGCTCATCGGATCTTCGGGGTTCATGCCGATTTTGGTAACGGGCCTGTCTTCATTCCATAATCCCTTCTTCTCCATCCATGCAGGTACACCGAGATAGGCATACCAGACTTTGTTGCCCACATCGCGGGTGATGCTGTCTGCATACAGCACGTAATCGTTGGTGCCATTGTTCCACCAGCCATGTGGTGTGATGAAATATTTTATGTTGGGCCAGTTGTCTACGTTGTCTACATCGATGCGGCTGATGCTGGTGTATACGCGGGAGTAGTAGAATGGTTTCATCCAGCGGATATCGGTGCCCTGGTAGCAATTGACGCCGAGGAATTCCTTCATCATTTTGGGTTCGAGGCGCGGACCGGTGTACTCGGCTGGTGCTGGTGGAGGAAGCGTTGCGAGCGGGCATCCGTACATAATTGCTTCGGTGATGTCGGCCTCCGGACTGCTGAATCGGAACATTACGTATTGAGTGCTGTCCTGAATACTGATATTGCGCCAGCCCCACCCTGCAGGATCTCCTTTGGTACTGAATGCTGCTTTGAGTTTCCAGTTGCGCATGGTGCCAGTGTAGATGAATACGCTGTCGGATTGTTTTGAACGATCGTAGAGCGTGATGTTCGATAATTTATGCGGCGCACGGAGATCAACTACAATGCGGCTTCCGCCATCTTTGAAATATAAGTTGATTCCCTTCTTCGGATGCGGAGAAGTTTTCGGGAATTCGGTGGCAAAGCGATCCTTCGGATCGAAATAATTTTCGTCGAAGAGATTGTAAGGACTCACGCGCGAGATGTGCGCATAACCACTCAGGTCATACACATCATCGGGAGTGATGGTGGTGATCTTCGAAGAAGAATTGCAGGGTGCAGGACGATTTTCGGCCAATGCGTTTTTCGATGCAGACTTGTCGGCATCATTGCAGGCGATGAATGCGAATGCGATCAGTAATCCGGTGAATCCACTTTTCATGCAGGTTTGTTTAGGGTTGCCATGGGCAGTGAGGGATACCGGATGTGTATGAGGCTCTTCTGCAGGATTGGAAAACCGGGTTTCGCTTTCACGAAACCCGGATATATTTTGATAGAAGTTGATGCCGCTGTTATTTCGCAGGCGGAACTTTCTTCTTGTTGTTCAGCAACAGATATTTCGCTGTTTCGTAAATGGCCTCGCTCAGTTGCTTCAGTTGCTCGCGCTCGGCCATCGTAGCAGCGTCAGTGCCGGGTTTGTTGTTGTTAACCACCGATACGAATTCTGCTTTCTTCGTTTTCAGTTGTTCGCGATAGAAATAATCTCCTTTCACGGCACCGATGAGGGTATTGTCCGGATCAAAGATAAACGCAAACTTTTTGGAAGTGGTATCCAGCAGATCTTTTCCCAATGAACTGTTCACGTAAGGGATATTGCTGAGACCCGCGATAGTGGGCAGTACATCCATCTGAGAACATAATTGCGAACGGCGTTCGGGCGCAATCAGTTTCGGTGCGTAGAACAGCAGCGGCACATGCTCAGATGTGAGACGCTGCTCCGTCCATGCATCGGGGAACATGGTTCCTGCATTGCCGGGAATGCCGTGATCGCCGATGAATACGAATAAAGTGTTATCGAAATATTTTTCCTTGCTCGCTGCTTCGATGAATTTCTGATAACAGAAATCGGTATAGCGGAAAGCATTCACTTCGGGAAGCGATTCAAATCCGTATTTGCGAAGGGAATCCTGCGGAACATTGATGGTTTTGAATTCTTTCTGATCTTCTTCCGGAATGGTGTACGGGCGATGGTTATCGGCCGTTTGGATCACCGCAAAGAACGGCCTGGTTTGCTTTGCGAGTATCTTGTTCGATTCGAGGAAAAGATTCTTATCGCTGATTCCCCACACATCTACTTTGGGCACTTCGTAATCATCCTGTTCGTAGAGATGGAGGTTCTGGATATTGTTGGTGAGCAGTCCGCGCATATTGGCCCAGCTGGTGCTGCCACCGATGAGATAGAATTTTTCGTAGTCGGTGAAATCGTTGATGATGATGTGCTGATCCACAGCAGACGGGTTGCGGCTGGCAGTCTTCGGCATCTCCACATCGGGCATTCCGGTGAGTGTGGCCCATACACCGCGGGCAGTGCCGTAGGTAGGCGTGAAGCAGCGCTCGAAGAACATCCCCGATTTACACATCTGATCGAAGAAAGGTGTAGTATTGAGCGGATTGCCCCACATGGAACTTTTGTATCCGCTGAACGATTCACAGATCACCAGAACAATATTCGGTTTCGATGTGAGCGTATTGGTAGTGCGCGGCAGCACTTTTCTTTCGTACTGCAACTCCGGAGTATTGGCATCGAGGTTGTAGTATTGTTTTATCACAGGGAAGAATTCCTTCACCTTTTTGATATCGTACTGATTAGCGCGGAACTTGAGTGTATTGAAGAAAGATTCGAATGGATTGAGTGAGAGATTGGCTTTGTAATCGCTGCCCAATGCAAATGCATCGCTCCAGCGAAGCGGATACTGATTGAACTTTCCGAAGATCAGAAAACCGAAGATCAGAAAGCAACCGATGAAAGATCCGATGCGCATTTTCTTGCTTACGGGTTGGGCGCTGGCCTGAATCCTGCGCCAGGAGCGTTTGATGAGCCAAACGATGAACCAGGTTCCGATCAGCAGGCCAAGAACCAGTCTGATAACGGGATAACTCTGCCATACCATGCTGGTGCTGATGCCGGCATCTTCGAGGTAATTGAGCACACTGGCATTCAATCTTTGTACGAGATAAGCATAGTGCGCATAATCAACTACAAAGAAGAACAACAGGAAGAAGCAGACAATCGTTAATATTACATTCCACCAGCGCCTGCCGAAATTGCTTTTGAACGGATGCAGCCAGGGAAGACTGCCCAGCAGCAAAATGATCAGAAGTACGAGGCTGATGATCCGGAGATCGTAGCGGGCGCCGAGAAAAAAGGCATCCGTAAGCTGTCCGAGGCTGTATCCCTGCTTATTGAAAAAGAGGTACATCCCCAGGCGCATGAGGGTAAAGAGGATGAAAAAGATCAATCCGATCGAGCCGATCCAGCGAACCAGGGCCGGTAATCTTCTGATAAATTGTTTCATAGAAAGAAAATAGGCGCTAAAATTATAGTTTTTATTTTTGTAGTTATGATTTTCGACTCAGGCACATGCTTCTTAACATTCTGGAAACTAATTCAGCCGGCAGACAGCTGGCTGATCAAACATATCAATCAGAACTGGGGAAATAACTTCTTCGACACCGTTCTCCCCTATATGCGGGAAACGCTTTTCTGGATTCCCCTCTATCTTTTCCTGCTGCTTTTTGTGGCCTTCAACTTCAAAGTGAAGGGCTGGTGGTGGTTTCTGGGCATTGTTGTTACTGCGGCTCTGGCCGATGTGTTCAGCAGTCAGATCATCAAACAGACTATAATGCGTACCCGTCCCTGTCAGGATCCGGAACTGTCTCAGCAATTAAGATTTTTCATCAAGTATTGCCCCAGAAGCTCCAGTTTCACCTCTTCGCATGCCACCAGCCATTTTGCGCAGGCTATGTTCTTTTTCTTAACATTGAGGCCGGTTATAGGAAAATTCGCATGGATTTTCTTCTTTTGGGCTTTTATTATCGGGTACACTCAAATATATGTAGGCGTACATTATCCTTTTGACGTATTTTGTGGATCATTATTAGGCTGTGGCATAGGATATTTTACAGGAAAAATGTTTAACCGACAGATAGGTACGCTAAGTCTAGACAAATAAAGCCGGCAATGGGAGAAGTTTTTATAATACTGGGATTGATTTTACTGAACGGATTATTTTCGATGGCAGAGATCGCCCTGGTATCAGCACGCAAGGCAAGGCTCGAAGCCCAGGCCAATAAGGGCGACAAAAGAGCCAGGGAAGCACTAGAACTGGCCAGTCACCCCGACACGTTCCTCAGTACAGTACAGATCGGAATCACACTCATAGGTATCCTTACCGGTATCTTCTCCGGTGAGAAACTGAAATCAGGTATCGTTATCTGGTTGCAGCAATTCGACCTTACACGACCATATTCAAGCGGACTCGCCACTGCCATCATCGTAGTGGCCGTTACGTATTTTTCATTGGTGCTCGGAGAGCTGGTTCCCAAAAGACTGGGGCTATCGCGCCCGGAAGCCATTGCAAAAAATGTGGCGGCTCCCATGCGTTTGCTCAGTCTCGCCACCTATCCATTCATCTGGCTGCTTACCAAAAGCACCCACCTGCTGGTGAAACTCTTAGGCATCAAAGCCAAAGACACACAGGTAACGGAAGAAGAGATCAAAGCCATCATCAGCGAAGGAACCGAACAAGGCACCATCGAAGAAGCTGAGCAGGAAATCATCGAAAGGGTTTTCCATCTCGGAGACCGCAATATCACTTCGATAATGACGCACCGCAGCGACATCATCTGGTTCGACAGTTCGGACAACGAAGTGAAGATGAAGGAAAAGATTATTCGCGAACCTCATTCGGTATATCCCATCTGCGAAGGAAGCCTCGATAACCTCAAAGGCGTGGTATCATTGAAAGATTTGTACGTTACCAATGATCTCACCGTGTTCGGCGCTATCATGAAACCAGCACTCTTTGTACCCGAAAACATTACCGCTTACACTGTTCTGGAGAAATTCAAGAAACAGAAGATACATGCCTGCTTTATTGTGGACGAGTACGGCACATTGCAGGGAATGATCACCCTCAACGATATCCTCGAAGCCATCGTGGGCGATCTGCCGCAGATGGATATCGAAGATTATGAAGTGCGCGAACGCGAAGACGGCTCCTATCTTGTAGACGGACAAATACCTTTCTACGACTTCCTCACACACTTCGAAAAAACAGAATGGATGAATGAAGGCGAACAGGAGTTCGATACGCTCGCCGGATTTATTCTGCATAAACTCGAACGCATTCCGCAAACCGGCGATACCCTCGACTGGCAGGGATTCAAATTTGAGATCATCGACATGGATGCACAGCGCATCGATAAAGTGCTGGTGCACATTTCGGATGAGATCAAAGAGAATATGGACGATAATTAATTCCCACTCTTACTGAATAACAGCGCAGTGATGGCGCCACCCACCAGAATAATCCGGAGGATGGCGCTGTTATCGACAGCAGTTTTCAAGGAATTCATTTCTATTCCGGCTACTAAAAAATTACGGGGACGATGGTGATAAAAACCGAAAATGCAAGCAGCCCTCCAGCCGCCCGCATTCCGGGAAGTGTAAAACATAAAGTACTTGCTATATAAACAATCAAGTGAGGCCTTACCCCTACGCAGGTATGGAAAAACACACAGACCGCAGGCACACATTCGCGCGGAATGCAGCCGGTTCAGTAAAACTCAGTATCGCATTATGATTTGTGAGATATCAGAACTCGAAACTTGCATCGGGTTTCGGATTGCTCACCTTGTAGCTTTTCCGCTTACCCGACACCGTTACATGCATCATATTTATCTGTGAATCGTAAGTCTCGTACAGTATGGAATTCTTTACTGTTATGGTTTTGGGAGGATTGGGAACGCCACTCACCTGAAAGTAGCTCCAGATCACATCCCGCTCCCTTTCAAACCCTACAAATTCATATTTCAGATCGCGGTTATCGGCCCTGAGCTGCAGATGCCGCGTGATGTATTCAGCCACCAGTTTATTGGCTTCTTCCTGATTGGCAGGTTTGCTGAGATCTACATGCTTTTTGAGTACTTCGGAGATGCCTTTCTCGAAGTCGTCCGTGAAAATTTTGCAGCTGATCTCGATAGTTTTATCCGTATTATTGTGATTGATCTCGGTTACGCTGATATACAAAGGATGCACCTCAGCAGGTGCAACGGACTTGCCGGCAGGCGCAAACAAGATGCAGGAAGCGGCCCAGAGCCATTTATACAGTAGTATCGCCATTAAACCTTCTGATTTTTATATTACAAATCTCTTAATTATTTTGTAGCACTCCGATTTGTATGCAGGATTTTAATTTATATTTTCAATTGGGAATAGGCCATATCCTTTCACTGGATGCTATGGACCATATTCTTTTTGTAACCGCCCTCTGCCTCCGTTATCTGTGGGCCGACTGGAAAAAAGTGGTGATACTGGTTACGGCCTTCACTATTGGTCACTCCATCACACTCGCACTCAGCGCACTGGGTTATGTAAATTTCGACAGAAGCTGGATTGAATTTCTCATCCCTCTCACCATTGCAGCCACCTGCGTGAACAATATTTTCCAGAAACCGAAGGAAACCACTGCCAGGCAGCTTCCAATCATCTACTTTTTTGCGCTGTTCTTTGGATTGATCCATGGGCTGGCATTCGCAGGAGAGTTTATGTCGCTCGAAGGAAAAGAAGGCCTGGTAGGGCATTTGCTGGCATTCAATGTCGGTATCGAAGTTGCACAACTGGTGGTAGTGATAGCAGTATTGCTGGTTTCTTACCTGCTGGTGCAGATTGTAAAAGTGCCGAGGATCTGGTGGCTGAGAGCGGCATCTATTATCATATTACTTTTTTCACTCGAATGGGCGTATCAGCGCTTTCCACATAATCAAAAAACAAATGATGAAACAGTTGTCATTTCCGGCGGCCGTTCTGCTATTGCTATGCAGCAGTAGTGCGATGTCGCAGAATATCCAAAACAACCCAGGCTCCAACCATGGCAACAGGTTCGAGCAATTGGGCACCATACTGCCTACTCCCAACGAATACCGTACTGCAAGCGGCGCTCCCGGTCCCAAATACTGGCAGCAGCGCGCAGATTACGACATTAAATGTGAGCTCGACGAAGAGAAGAATACACTCACCGGCAGCGAAACGGTTACCTACTTCAACAACTCGCCCAACACACTCACTTATCTGTGGTTGCAGCTGGATGAGAATCAGCACAGCACCGTTAACAACGCCAACTACCAGAACAGCGACAACATGCCTTCTCAACTGAACGAGGCGCTGATCGACCGGCTGGAAGCAGCACGAAAAGACAATGGCTACGGTTTCAATATCCGCAGCCTCAGCGATATCACCGGCAAATCGCTCAAATACACCATCAACAAAACCATGATGCGCGTAGAACTGCCCGCTCCGCTGAAAGCCGGACAGCAGTTCGTATTCAAGCTCAACTGGGATTACAAGATCGCAGACCGCAGCACTTACGGCGGTCGTGGCGGATTCGAGTTCTTCCCTGGCGACGGCAATACGCTCTACACCATGGCACAATGGTATCCGCGCCTCTGCGTGTACAGCGATTTTCAGGGATGGCAGAACCACCAGTTCACAGGCCGCGGAGAATTTGCCCTCACCTTCGGCAATTTCAAAGTGCAGATGACGGTGCCTGCCGATCACGTGATCGGCTCTACCGGCGAATGCCTCAACTACACGCAGAATCTCAGCGCAGCTCAGAAAGCACGCTGGGCGCAGGCTCAGACCTCCAAAGAGCCCGTTGAGATCGTAACGCTGGCCGAAGCAAAAGCTGCCGAAGGCAACAAAAGCAAAGCAAAGAAAACATGGATCTATAAAGCAGATAATGTTCGCGACTTCGCATGGACATCATCCCGCAAATTCGTTTGGGACGCCATGCCCGCTTTCGTTGAAGGCCGCAAAGTGATGTGCATGAGCTTCTACCCCAAAGAATCTTACGGCCTCTACCGCAAGTTCTCTACCAAGGCAGTAGCACATACCATCAAAACATATTCTCATTTCACCATTCCTTACCCCTACCCTGTTGCACAGAGTGTAGAAGCCAGTAACGGCATGGAATATCCGATGATCTGCTTCAACTACGGCCGTACCGAAAAAGATGGCAGCTATTCAGAAGCTACCAAATACGGAATGCTCGGTGTGATCATTCACGAAGTAGGCCATAACTTCTTCCCCATGATCATCAACAGCGACGAACGCCAATGGAGCTGGATGGACGAAGGCCTCAACTCATTTGTTGAATACCTCACCGAAGAAATGTGGGACAGCAAATTCCCTGTTCGCGGAAAAGGACCAGCATGGGCAATCGTAGACTACATGAAACTTCCGAAAGATCAGCTGGAGCCCATCATGAGCAACTCCGAGAACATCGCGCGTTTCGGTCCGAATGCATACACCAAACCTGCAACCGGATTGAACATTCTCCGCGAAACCATCATGGGCCGCGATCTGTTCGATTACTCATTCAAAGAATATGCACGCCGCTGGGCATTCAAACATCCCGAGCCTGCTGATCTCTTCCGCACACTCGAAGATGCATCTGGAGAAGATCTCGACTGGTTCTGGAGAGGATGGTTCTACGGCACCGAGCCCTGCGACATGAGCCTCGACAGTGTGAAATATTTCAAAGCTGATGGCAGCCTCGCCGTTCGCGGAACAGAAGACCGCACAGAAAGCAGAAAGCTCGATCCTCCGATGGGATCTACCAACCCTGATATTTCCAAAGAGCGCAACCTCGCCGATAAATCGATCACCTACCCGGTAGACAAAGATCCTGAGCTGCAGGATTTCTACTATCGTTATGCACGCGGCAAAGAAGCGTACGACACTACCACTTACAAAGTGCAGGTGCCTTCTCAGATCACCGCAGCAGATGCTGCGAGCCTGGAACGCGCTGCCGGCAAGCATTTCTACGAAGTAGCCATCAGCAACAAAGGCGGGCTGGTAATGCCGGTGATTATCGAGTGGACGTACAAAGACGGTACTAAAGAGATCGACCGCATTCCTGCTCAGGTATGGAGAATGAACGAAAAGAACATCGTGAAAGCTTTCATGAAAGACAAGGAAGTGGCCAGTGTTCAACTCGATCCATATCGCGAAACCGCTGATATCGACGAAAGCAACAACAACTGGGGCAAGATCGCTGCACCATCAAGATTCGCGCTCTACAAAGCGAAGAATGCAAATGTGCCAAGAGCTGCTGCTCCAGGCATCAACCCAATGCAGAAAGCAGAAGAAAAGAAGAAAGGATTCTAAGCAATTTCGCTTCGAAATAAAAAACCTGTCAGTGGTGCATCCGGATATTCCGGGCAATACTGACAGGTTTCTTTTTTTGAATCAGTTAATGGGAAAGTAGCTGGCTTAGGCACATGCTTTAAGGCACATGGTGAGCAGCCCGATAATGAGCGGAAGTAAAAAGAGGGTGGTTTGATTGTTCATAAAGACCAGGTTTTGCGGTTAAGTTTGAGAAACCAAAGGTAATACCGCAGTTTCTCAGTTGATATACCCTTAAACGGTATTTAATTATTTTTTATCATTTGCCCGATCGCTTTTTTCAGCTTTTTTTCGTCGCCCGGCATCTTTCAGCGCCTTATCTATCAGCCACTCTATCTGGCCATTGACACTGCGGAATTCGTCCGAAGCCCACTTCTCAAGGGCTTTGTACACATCTTCGTCTATCCGCAATACAAAACTTTTTTTGTTGCTCACGAGCTTGGATTTTACATTTTTCTATCGAAGCACTTCAGGCCTTGCTTCTCTGATAGCCTCTACAAAACGTTCGGGTTTACAGGTTCCGATCCAAAGTTTTCTGTTACGCAATGTCAGTTCAACTCCTTTCTGTCCCGATACCTGATGATTCCATCCAAATCCGATCTGGTATTTAACTCCCAGGCCTGTAATTAATTTTTCGCGGGCGGAAGCTTCTATCACTTCGTCCCACTTTATTTCCGTGAATTTCTTTTGAAAAGGCCACCAGCGAAAATACACGCCTTCATCAGTAACCGTTGTTTCAAAACGGGTGATGTATAAGAAAAGCATCAATAACATCGGAATGCCTGTACCAACCAGAATGGCAGCAATTCCCTCCCCTGTTTTCATCATGTGCGGCGAAGGAGGTGAAATAATGTTACCAATGATCACTGACAAAAGTGTTCCGCCAAACAATAGCCATAGCCACCATTGCCTGAATTGCTGCTCTTCGGAGAAGAGTTTTTTTCCGCGGGGTTTGTCTACTCTCATGGTAAAGAGTTGAATTGGTTTATTGATACAATGTGCCGGTATTCAGAATAGGCTGCGCACCTTTTTCGCCGCAAAGCACAACCATGAGATTGCTTACCATGGCGGCTTTCCTTTCTTCATCGAGCTGAACGATGGCTTTTTTGGAAAGCTGCTCCAGCGCCAGTTCCACCATGCCTACTGCACCTTCCACAATTTTGTATCGTGCCGCTACGATGGCCGTTGCCTGCTGACGTTGCAGCATGGCGCCCGCAATCTCTGCTGCATAAGCGAGGTGGCTGATGCGCGCTTCGCGGATCAGAATGCCGGCAGCAAACAGTCTTTCATTCAATTCTTTTTCGAGCATCTCATTCACTTTTTCACCCCCATCGCGGAGCGTAAGCGAAGCATTCTCATCTTC
Source organism: Pseudoflavitalea sp. G-6-1-2 (assembly GCF_012927185.1). GTDB lineage: Bacteria > Bacteroidota > Bacteroidia > Chitinophagales > Chitinophagaceae > Pseudobacter. Next base: position 801,942 of record NZ_JABBGB010000003.1, on the reverse strand, counting down.
AAACTGATCGTACGGACAGGTAGACGCCAGGTGCCTGATGGCAGCCTCACTCTGCACTTTCACATAGTGATCGTAATCGGCTACTTCAAATGCTGCTTTGTAAGTATCGTGCACCTGCCAAACAATTACAGCTGCAATTTCGATGGGGTTGCCCAGTTTATCGTTCACCTTCAGTTTGGCGCTTTCGAGATTCTGCGCACGAAGGGATATTCTCATGGTGGAATAAAGCGGATTCACCCAAAGCAATCCGTTCTCCTTTACCGTACCGATATATTTTCCGAAGAAAACACATACCCGCGAGTGGTTGGGATTCACCACCATTACGCCTTTGAAGGCAAAAATACTGATGAGCAACACAATGATGCCGCTCACTACCATCGCACCGGAGTTCTCATAATTGCCGGCATTCACAAACAATACGATTCCGAAAATCAACGCTGCCAGGGCAATGATCAGGGCGAGATAACCGCTCACGGGCTTAAAGATCTTTTCCATATGAAGGTGTTTTATTTTGATATCATTTCAATATCAAATCTACATCAAGTTCCGAATTATTCAAAGCCCTATCTTTACGAACGGAAAACTTATTATTATGAAAGGCTCTCTTACCCTCACAGCATGCCTGCTGCTTACCCTATGTTCTTTTGCAGGCACGGTAGACACAATTTCTGTATTCAGCAATTCCATGCAAAAACAGGTGAAGGCCGTGGTTATCAGGCCATCGAACTATAAAAAGATGACTGCCATGCCGGTAGTGTACCTGCTGCATGGATGGAGTGGAAACTATGCACAATGGATACAGGCATCTCCTCAACTGCCGCGCCTGGCAGATGAAATGCAGATGATGTTCGTTTGTCCGGATGGCGGCTACGACAGCTGGTACTTCGATGCTCCGCTCGATTCCGCCGTTCGTTACGAGACTTTCATCGCCAGAGAGCTGGTTCCGTATATCGACAAAAACTATAAGACCCGCAACAGCCGTACATTCCGGGCCATTGCAGGTTTAAGCATGGGAGGCCATGGCGCTATGTACATTGGCATTCGCAATAAAGAACTTTTCGGAAGCGCAGGCAGCATGGCCGGTGCCATGGACATCAGACAATTCCCCAACGGCTGGGACCTGAAAAAAAGACTCGGCGATACAACCTGCTGCAAAGAGAACTGGGAAAAACATACCGTGATCAATGTGGTGGATCAATTGAAGAACGGAGAAATGAACCTGATGATCGATTGTGGTGTAAGTGATTTCTTCATCAAAGTGAACAGGCTGATACACGAGAAGTTGCTGGAGAAGAAGATCGATCACGTGTATACCGAACGTCCGGGTGGACATAACAAAGAATACTGGGGCAACACCGTGGACTACGAATTGCTTTTCTTCAGGAAACTGTTCGATAAGGCAGCTGCAGCGAAGCCCTGACGGCGCCGAAGCAAATAACTGATAAAAAAATAACCCGGATTCATCATCCGGGTTATTTTTTATAAAGATGTATTTGTATCAATTGGTACTGCCATCCTTAACCTTCACTTTCTTCTTCCCTGAATACTTCTTCTCAAAATCCATCACTTCTTTTGGTTTGGCTCCGGCTTTCTTTTCGAGCACTTTTACCGACTCATTTTTTTCTCCTTCGAGCTTGCCTACTACATAGTTCTCTGTTCTCAGCAAAGTGCCTGTTTCTGCATCGTAGTATTTCCAGAAACCGTTCTTGATGGCAGCTCCTTCGTTTTTTACGATCACGGTGCGGTAGGTATCGAGTTTATCGAGGTCTTCGATTTCGAGTGTATCGAATTCTTTGTCGGGGTTCATGGCCAGCCAGCTCTGTTCGAGTCTGAGTTGTCCGAGATTGTTGTAATAGCGGCAGATACCATCTTTCAATCCCCATTTGTAATTTTCGGTTCCTACGAGATCGCCCATGAGGCTGTAGAGTCTCCACTCCCCTTCTTTTCGGTTGTGTTTGTACCAGCCTTCTTCTTCATAGCCGGGTTCGCCGCGCATAGTTTCGTAGCGGTTGATCCAGGGGCCCTGTTTGCGGCCCTTCATATCGATGCGATTCAACGTGTCGTTGTTCGCATTGAGTTTGTAATCTTTCCAGAGCTGTGCTTCTGCATTGGCAGCGAAGAACAGGCAGATAAAAACTAACCAGCGCATGATAAGCGGTTTTATGATAGCAAATTACAATAATAACGCCAGACCTGCCGGTTCATTGCACAGGGAGCTGCTCCACCCTTAGCCGGTCAAATTCTGAAAAATATGGATGAATCGGGGCTACAGTTCCAAAAATCTGGCCGGAGCTTATTACCTTGTACGTCTTAATCGATTCAGTTTGAGAGCAGCAGTGATCATTTTCATTTTATTCACCGCCATTTCTGCAACAGCTTCAGCGCAACAGAAGGGCGGCAAAACATTACCCAAACCAGCTTCCACAGGTGGCCAGTGGACGCCCCTGCAACCGGGCAGCCAGCCGGCTCCCGCAAAAACAGTTTCTCCGAAAATGACCATCGGGCAGATGAAAACTGCCATCGAGCAATCAGGAAACAGTCCTCTGTATGTAAAGGATGTGCTGAAGAAAAAATTCAAGCTCGATACCATTATCGTTCGCAGAACCTGGGGCTTTCTCGGACTGGCAGACAGCCTCGCATACCATGGAAAAATCAATAAAGTTTACGGGCCATACGATAAAGGGAAATTCCTCGTTCAGATACTCGCGAAAAACCCGAATATGTTCAATCATATCGGACAGATCTATCTCGACACAAGCGTATTTGCACCAAAAGTGGCAGATTCAGTAGCAACGAGTATCATTAACCGCGTAAAAGAAGGCAGTGCGAGTTTTGAAGATCTGGCAGTAACCTATTCGATGGGCGGAGAATCGGCCACCCAGGGAGATCTCGGTTGGATTGCTGTCGGCGCTATGATACCCGAAATAGAAAAAGAACTGAAAAAAAGAAAGAAGGGTGAGATCTTCAAAGTGTGGACCGCAGCCGGATTGCATATCATCCGCAAAACAGACGACCCTGAGGAGAAAGACGGATATGCTCTTATGATGCGTATTTTTCTTTAACTAATAATTATCCAACATGAAAAGACGTTCAATGATGCTGCTTGCCCTCGCTATCTGTTCACTCACACTGTTCTCTTGCGGAATGGGTGCGTCCAGACAGGCAGATGAAATGAAAAAAGCAGCAGACAGCCTTACCAAAGCGCTGGAAGAAATGAACAAAGGACTCGACAGTATGAGCAAAGCCATGCAGGCCACCAGCGACTCTGCATTGCAAGCCCTCGACAGCGCCTCCAAAGCACTCGAAAAAGCAGAAAAATAATAACGTAAATTTGAATGTAACACAAAGGGTGTATCTTTTCAGGTACACCCTTTTTTGCATGTTAGCAGAATTCACCGCGCGGTGAAATCATTTATTCTGAACGAAGACTCTTCACAGGATTTCCCATCGCAACACGAATAGCCTGCGAGCTCACCGTGAACAACGCAATCAGCAAAGCAATGGCTCCCGCCAGCGCAAACACCCACCAGCTCAGCTCTGCACGGTACACAAAAGATTGCAGCCACTGATCCATCACATACCAGCCGATGGGCACTGCCACTACAAATGCAATCGCTACCAGTTTGATGAAATGCGCGGAAAGTAACTTCACCAACGATGGCAGGCCTGCTCCCAATACTTTACGCACCGCAATTTCACGTGTACGTTGCTCTGCACTGAAAGCTGCCAGTCCGAATAATCCCAGGCAGGAAATCAATATGGCCATTCCGGTAAACGCATTGATGATGCGTGCAAGTGTTGCCTCTGATTTGTATTGCTGTTCTACCTGTGCATCCATGAAACGGTAATCGAATGGCAGTGCAGGTATATGCTTTTTCCAGATGGTTTTTATTTTATCGAGGAATGATGCATAATCGCTGGTGTTCACGCTCGCCACTACGCTTCCTGCCGATGGTGATTTCGGATTGTAGATGAGCATAAACGGACTGATCGCTTCGTGCAGCGATTGATAATTGAAATCTTTCATCACACCCGTGATCTCATAATTTCTGTTGGCATCTTCCGTGAACAATTTTTTGCCGATGGCAGATTCAGCAGTTAGTCCCAGTCTTTTTGCGAGTGTTTCATTGATGATCACACGGCCGGAATCCTGCGTGGAGAAATCTCTTCCGCTGAGCATATGAATGCCCATGGTTTTGATGAAATTGATATCCGTACTGATGTTCTCCTGATTCACCGAAGTGCTGAGATCACCACCTGCCAGAAACACTCCCCAGTTGTAATAAGTGGGTTGCCCGGGTATGCCGGTGGAAAGCGCAGAAGACTTTACTTCAGTCAGCTGATTCAGTTCGTTCATGAATGCAGGGATCTGCTTTTTCATTTCGGGTGTATGGAAACTGAACACCAGTTTCTGCCCTGAATCGAAGCCCAGATCTCGATTGCGGATATAGTGAAGCTGATTGTAAATAACTATGATACTGATAATGAGAATAAGCGACAACGTAAACTGAAACACTACCAGAAATTTTCTGATGCCGCCAGCCGATATCTGATTTTTGAAATTTCCTTTGATAACACGTATCACATCAAATGCAGGCAGATAGAAAGCCGGATAACTTCCTGCAAGCAGACCAGTGAAAAACACCAATCCAACAAGTGCCAGCCATACGCCGGGCTGCAACAGCGAAGATGCAGTGATATTCGCTTCGGTGATCTGATTCAGCCAGGGGAGTGCCATTATCAGCAATGGAACTGCAATGAGCACACCGATCAATGCCAGTGAAAAAGACTCCAGCAAAAATTGCAGCACGAGATTGCCTCTTCCCGCTCCTGCCACTTTTCTCACGCCTACTTCCTTGGCTCTTTTGGATGCTCTGGCAGTAGACAGGTTCATGAAGTTGATGCAGGCAATCACCTGAATGAGAATAGCCACCAGCAACAACAATTTGAGGAACGAAGCGCTTACAACTTTTCCTGCTTCCACTTCATACCCTCCGGTAGTATGCACTTCCGTAACCGGTTGCAGATGCTGCATCTTAGCCATTCCCCTGTTCTTCAGTTCCTCTGCGGCATGTTTTTGCAGAAAAGCCGGAAACTTCGACTCCAGCAAAAGCGCGCTGGAACCGGGTTTCAGGCGGATATACGAATAGGTGAAGTTATTGCCCGTCCATACGCTGTTGTCTCTGATCTCATTTCCGTATCCGCTGAGCGAAATAAAAAACGGCGCCTGAATATGCGATTTACCAAGGCTTTCGTCGATAACGCCTGTAACGGTGAGCGGGTCTCTGCCCCATCCGTTTTCGAGCTCTACCAGTTTGCCTACCGGGTCTTCTTTGCCGAACAATTTCTGCGCAACTTCACTGCTTAGCACAATGGAACTCGGATTGGCCATCGCAGCGGTTGCAGTGCCACTCACAAAGTGGTAACTGAACATTTCGAAGAAAGTAGAGTCCACCAGAAACGGCCCTTGCTCATAAATGGATTTGCCATTGTAATGCAGCAGTTGGTGGCCGCCGCTCATCACCGGAATTACGCGGGTGAACTGCTCCACTTCAGGAAACTCTTCGCGCATGGCCGGCGCAATGGGCGGCGATGCCGTTGCCATATTGTGCTTATCGCCGGTCAGTTGCAGCTGCGTGGTAAGGCGGTAAATATTTTCAGCGTGGCGATGGTGTTTGTCGTAACTGTAATGATCCATCACATACAGTACCATGTACAGGCAGCAGATAGTGCCCGCAGCAAGGCCTGCAAGATTGATGATGCTGAAAGTTTTGTTCCTCAGCAGGAACCTGAAAGTGGTGTTGAAGAAGTTCCGGAACATATTGTCAATTGATTGGGAAATCAGTTCCAGAAAAAATGCCAGAGTTGAAACAGGCTGGTTATGAGCACAATAGACGAAAACTTTTCCTGTTCAGTTGTTCATTTTCGATACACCCTTGTGCGGTTTGAGCGAACAATCCGCACAAGGGTATGCTCTGTTATTTGTTGTCTGTGAGGTATTCTACAGCCAGATCATAACCTTTCAATCCCAATCCGATAATGCTGCCTGCTGCTTTTGCCGATACATGGGAGATCTTTCTGAATTCCTCACGTGCATGCACATTCGATATATGCACTTCCACTACTGGTGTAGTGATGGCAGCGATCGCATCACCAATTGCTACGGATGTATGTGTATAGCCGCCGGGGTTGAGTACAATACCGGTGTACTCGTACCCTACCCGCTGTATTTCATTGATCAGTTCACCTTCCACATTGCTCTGGTAGTAGTGGAATTGCACATGCTTGTATTTCTCTTTCAGGTAGGCGAAATAATCTTCGAATGACATATTTCCGTAGATCCCTTTCTCACGTTGTCCAAGCAGGTTGAGATTGGGTCCGTTTATGATGGCGATCTTCATATCGGTAGTTTTAAGCTCCGCTAAAATACGGCGTTTGGGGCAATTAATCCACCCTCTCCTTAAAGCTGTAACAGCCGACCATAAGGCCGGCTGTTTGGGAGGATCCTACTATTAAAAACTGCCTTTATTCTTTGATGAACTCCAATACTTTTTTGGTACCGCCTGCTGTGTAGGCGTTCATGGTTATCAATGTTGCGCCCGCGGGTGCGCTGGCATAAGAGCCTTCGAAGCTGCTTTTAACTGTGCAGAAACGAAGATCTTTGAACGCTTCGATCAGATCAGGAGCTTTGGGATTCATCAGTTCGTAACTGAATTCCAGCAGCTGCTTGTTCATTATGCCATCTCTGAATTTGGAAATAAAATAACTGAGGCCATTGCGGAAGTTGGCAGGAACAGTCAGTTTTGCGCCATCCATCTTCAAAGAAACCGGCACTCTGGTGAAGAAGCAATTCGCCATCATGGTCGCACCGTTGTTGTAATCGACAATCCCCTGCTCATTTCTAATGGCCAGCAGTCTGCATACTTTGTTGCTGCTGGTGTTGTAATATCCGTTGAGGCTGATACTGTCTTTTGAATATCCGAATACCCTGAAATCGTAATCGAGTTGTCGCGATTGTTTCAACTGCGGCAGCAAAGTGCTGTTGTTGAAAGTAAGGCTCAGCTGAACAGTGCCATTCACTACATAGGTTGGCCGTTCTGCCAATGCCAGTCTCGAATAACCATAATACTCCAGGTAGTTAGGAAGATAAGACTGCACATATGCCTTGAAACCCGCATTCACAGGGTCTTCTACGATGGCTTTGAATGTGGCATCGCCGTAAGTGTTAACGTATCCGGCAATATTGAGAATATCATCTTGTTCATCGGGCGATAATCCGCCCCTGCTATAAAGCTGACTTAACTGCTGAATCAAAGAGTATCGTTGCAGAATCAGCAGTTCCGATGTGGAGTCTTTATTGAAAGAAGACATCAGGTGTCCGGGAGTGAGTGCTACGGGTACATCCCAGTACCAGACCGGCACATTATCGTTCAGTGCGTTGAATGTTTTTTCGATATCGCCTTTCAGCGTGTTGGCGTCGGGCGGTATGGTGCTCTCGATTTTCTTTTCGCAGGCAGTGAGCGCCAGCACCAGAACAAGGAGTGCAGTGAGTTTTCCGCCGGTGATGCGTTGATTAGATTGCGTCATATGATGATGATCTAAGGTCATAAAATGGATGGCTATTCATATTTTCTCTTCAGCTGAATCAGCCTTTCTCTTACTGATGGTTTGTTGAGATAATCTCTCAGGCTTTTGATGGGAATGCCCAGTTTCTCAAAATATGCTGTTACCAGTTTGTACTTGGTTCTGGTAGCTTCGTTGGTGAGATACACGTTGGTCATTTCAGCATCGGTTTTCCAGATCATCGTTTGTACGTAAGTGGCAAAATCTTCGTGTTCGTTCTGCATGCCATAGGGAATGAAGAAACCTGCGTTGATGGCCTCCTGCAAGGTTTTGCGGCGATACTGATCGCTGCCGCGCAGGTAGTTGGTTTTTGCAGGCGCTTCGAAGCCTTTGGGGATCTGGTGTTTACTGTCGAGGTAGTGTGTGTATTCGTGATAAACAAATCCAACAAGGCCGGCATCACTGGGGTTGCTGTTGGGCGCTACATCATAAATGGCACGCAGAAAATTAGCATCTGCGTTAGCTCCCTTTGCGCGCAGCACAGTGCCGAAGGCCGATAATCCACCAAGCGTAAGACGATTGGGCTGAATATTGCCCGCCTGCCCTGCTGTGCTTTCACCAAAACTTTCAGAGCCGCCATAGTTGATGCCGCTTCCGATGAGCATTATGCGCACCGGTGTTTCTTTGGTGCTGGTAACACCCGGAGCGCCAACAGAATCCATGGCACGGAAAAACAATTCTTCCACCAGTTCTATGTAAGGCAACACATCGGCCTGCTTTGCGGGATCGGCAATAACGTTCGGAGCAAATGCATACCTGTTCCATTCGTATTCGTAGATCACTCCATATTTGTCGAACACTTCTTTCTGTTTTCTTCCCAGTGGAGTGTTGAGATCGAATGTGAGAGCAGGATCTACTTCAGCTGTAAGCTTCGCTTCTTTGCTGCAACCTGCAGTGGCAAGCGAGCTGCAGATCACCAGTAAATAGAGAATATGCTTCTTCATAATATTTTCAGTTAATCGGTAATTGGTTTTATTCCAGATCGGGGTTACGGGTGATCTCTTCTGTTGGAAGTTTTATCACATACGCATCAGCGCTTGTACCGTCGATGGTGTAGGTTCCGGAACGGCCTACATGCGATACGGGAATTCTGTGTCGCTTCATATCGAACCAACGCATGCCTTCGCTGGAAAAACGAATGCGTTTTACCATCAGCAGCAGATCCAGCGGCTCTTCCACTCCGGTCATATCTTCCATGGATGCGATATAGAAATCCGCGGCATCATCGATAAAGGTTTGGTTTTTGATCATGAGTGCGAGATCGGCCTTCGATGCGTTGGTCAATCCGCCATTCTTCATGATGGTTGCTTCTGCGCGATTGAAATACACTTCGTCTACCGTTATCAGCGGAAGGTTGAAATTGCGGGTAGCAGTGGTGAAGAATTTCCCGAATTTCTGCGGCACAAAATCTCTGAACAATGCACTGGTTTGTATCACGTAGCTTCCATCGTCATCCGCACCGGCGTTCTGCATCAGCTGCAAAGCCGGATAAGGATACATGCCCGAATAGAAGTATGCGATCAGCTGATAGGTGTTGCCGCCCATCAGCAGGTAAGATGAATTGGCGGGATCGAAGTATTTATCTGAATACATCGCATAGTCTGTGATAGAGCTTCTCAGCTGTTTCACATTAAGTGGCGTACCTCTTCTTCTCAGCAGATCATTTGAATATTTGATGCAGTTGTCCCAGTCTCTTTTATCGAGATACAATCTGCTCAGCAGGCCGAGGATGGCCTCTTTGCTGAAGGTGAAAGGTGCGCCTTCCGGTTCAACATCATCCACAACAGACAATGCGCTCAGCAGATCATCTTCCACACTTGCAAAGATCTCTTTCAAAGAAACGATCTTATATCCTACAACAGGTTCGCCATTGTATTTGTCGATATACGGAATACCCTTATCAGATGCAGCTGTTGCCGGATCATACTGTTTAGCGAAAAGCGATGCAAGCATGTAATTGCAGTATGCTTTGGTGGCCTTTGCTTTTGCAATGATTATTTCGAGCCGGCGTTTTTCCTGATCGTTTACAGGTTTGTATTTGCTGGCTCTTTCGATGAGCATCCAGCAGTTGATGATCTTGTAATAGTTGCGGCGGAATGCCATTACGGGATTGAAGCCCGAAGAAAGGAACTGCGTTGCAGGCATCGATTCTCTGGTAATGGCCAGTTCAAAAATCGGCAGTACCTGCTCTGCAGCAGTTGCCACAATATGTCCGGACAGATCCCTGAATATGTAATCGTCCGTCATCAGATCGGTGAAATGATGATCTGAGTGAGGTAACAGAAAGTTCAGGTTCTTCTCCATATCCGGTATGGTGATGATCAGTGTTCTGTTGTCTACCTGCTCTTCGAGAAACTTCTTACAGCTTCCCAGCAGACCGGAGATCAACAGCAGACACAGTATTATTTTCGTCTTCATCATATGATAATTGTGTGGATCGTTGATTAAAATGTGGCTGCCAGATTGAATGTGAATGATTTTACCGGAGGCATGTTCAGTCCGGTGAGCAATGTTTCGGGATCCATTCCATTCAGTCTCTTCGAAGCAAACACAGCCAGGTTGGATGCTTCGAGCCCTACTGTGAGGTTCTGCATTTTCATTCGTTTTGCGAAACGCTCGAAATTGTATTGCAGTGTTACGTTGCGCAGGCGCATGAACGATGCATTGATAGTGCGGATATCAGCCATATTGTAGGTGTTGAAAATCGACTTGTCGAAGAAACCTGCCTGGTTGTAATCGTTGATATCTTCCTGCAAAATGAGGCGCGGAATATTGGTGAATGTCTCGTTGCCTTTTGCACGCCATCTGTTGGCGAAATCGGCATTCGCATTTCTATCGTCGCGATAGAGTGCATTGAGGCTTCCACCTTTGTAGAAGTCGGCCTTACGCACCACATGCCCTGTATTGAACACGAGTGAAACACCCAATGTGAAATTCTTGTAAATGAAGTTGGACGCAAATCCTCCCGATACCAGCGGATCTCTGCTGCCCTGATATACCAGATTGCTGAGGTCTCTGTCTGTTTCGCTGAAACCCATTACCCGATTGCCTTTGCCGGAGTTGTATGTAGCGAGACCGCGATCGTTCAGACCAGCGAACTGAAAGGAATACATGCCGGTAACGGGTCTTCCTCTGAGTGGATAACCATCAGCGGTAGCAGCATCATATACCGAAGGCATATTGCCCTGATAGTCGGACACCACAGTATTCTTGTTGTAACCGAGATTGAAGTTCCCAGACCATTTGAATTCTCCTGCGATAGGGATCGGCCTGAAGTTCAGCGACACTTCCACTCCTTCGTTTTTCATATCAGCCCAGTTGAAGAGTTTGGTCTGATAACCTGAAGAAGATTGTACAGGTTTGAATCCTACGAGATCAAAGTTCTTTCTGGTATAGTAGTTTACACTGAAATCGATCTTGTTGATGAACGAGATATCGAAGCCGGTGCTCAGCGTGTATTCTTTCTCGAATTCGAGAGCTGAGTTCTCTGATTCTACAATGTTCACTCCTGTTACGTTGTAGCCGGGATATAATCGAAGGATGTTTTCATAATAAGCTACCAGTTCTGCTCCACGATAGCCGGCATTGCCGCGAAGGCCGTAAGATGCGCGTACACGTGCATCGGAGATCACATTGCTGAAACCTTCCATGAAGTTCTCTTTGTAGAGATTCCATGCAAAGCCAACCGCCCATGTTGGAAGGAAACGGTTTCTGCTTGCTCTTCCCGAAACGTTGGTTGCATCGTTGCGGAGCGAAGCATCGAGAATATATTTTCCGAGATAGCTGTAAGATGCGCTACCGTAGTAGGATACAGCATTTCTGGTAAATTCACTTACATAGGTTGAAGTACCCTGAAGCAGATTTCTTCCATTGTACATTCTTCTTTCATCTTCGGGAAGATTGGTGCTGAGCATTAAGCGCTCGTATGCGAGATCAGCAGGAGCAAAGGTTTTGCTTCCGCTGCGATAACCGTAGTTTCTTCCGAAGTTTCCGGTCTGACGGTTTTGTGTTACTTCCATACCGCCCATCAGCTCCAGTTTGTGGTCGCCTTTGTCGAGCACATTCCATTCTGCCTGTCCACGGATGGTGTAAAAACGTGCAGTATTGGTTTCGCGATCGAGAATGCCGCCTTCGGGCAACACTGTTTTGGGAAGATCGTAAGAAGGTGCACCCGGACTCTTGTACAAACGCTCATTGGCATCTCTGATTCTGAAATCGTCTGCTCTGAACTGATTGGCGTAGTTGGAGTTCTCCGTCTGAATTTCGTCGATGGCAGAGTTGGAGAAACGCGCGTTGAACAAGCCGGTGAGTTTCAGTTTTCTGTTCACCTTCAAATTGAGACCCAGCTGCGCAGTGAAATCGTTATTGCTGAGATCGATGTAGTTGTTATTGATCTCGTTGATGATATTGAAATCTGCAAAACCTCTTTTGTAGAATTCATATCTGCCATCTGCACTATAAGGTTTCATTGCACGGCTGGCGTCTCTTGCATAGGAGAAGGGGTTAATACTTGTACCGGGATTCTTTTGATCTCTTTTTGCATATTTCAGCAAAACCTCTCCACTGAAATTATTCGTCAGCTGCATTACGTTAACGAAGTTGGCAGTGAAGCGGTTTGTTTTTTCGCCGATTGTTTTACCGGGGTCGGTAAGGTAACTGAATGAGATGCGTGTAGCGCTTTTGTCGCTGCCATAGGCCAGCGCAATGGAGTGCTGCTGCTGAATGGAATTCCTGTACAGCTCATCGAACCAATCGGTATTGGTTGTTTTGAGGTCGCGCACCATTTCGCGGAACTGTTGTTCGGTGATGGCTCTTCTGTTGTACAGATCTACCGCTTTGGCATATGGACCTGAAGTAGCTGCTGAGAAGTTCATCATGGTTGCCTGATACACTTCAAACAGTTCTGCATTCAGATCGATCTGGTCTTTTGAATTCAGTACATCGAAATCTTTGATGGAAGGTTTAATGCTTAATGTGGTATTTAATCCGTAGCTGATGCGCAGTGGTGTATTGAATTTGGGCCTTTTTGTGTTCACCACAATAACGCCGTTCACCGCTCTGGTCCCATACATGGCAGTAGCGGTGGCGTCTTTGAGAATGGTAAGGTCCTCGATATCGTCGGGGTTCACATTGCTGAGTCCGCTGGCGAGCAGGTTTCTGGCATTGCCGCCATACAGTTCAGATGGAACGATGTTCAGTGGCGCTTCGAGCGGAACACCATCGAGTACCCAGAGTGGTTCGTTGATGCCGCTGAGCGATGCACTTCCTCTGATTCTGATCTTGGGTGCAGTACCGAATGTGGAAGAAGTGTTCTGAACGGCAACACCTGCCACCTGGCCCTGCAGCATTTTATCGAGTGTGCCAAGGCTGGCCACTTTGATGTCTTTTGTTTTTACAGTAGTAGCGGCACCGGCATACTCGCTTCGGTTCTTGTTCTGATAGCCGGTAACCACTACATCCGTCATTACTCTGGTTTCCTGCTCAAGAGCAACTATGAGATTACTGTTATTCCCTGTGTATTTAACGGTGGACGTTTTGTAGCCCGTCATGGAAATTTCGAGCACGTTCCCGGGTTGTACATTAGCGAGCGTGAATTCACCTTTCTCATTGGTGGATGCACCATGGCTGGTACCTCTCACACGAACACTGGCGCCAACAAGCGGTTCACCGTCTTTATTTCTAACCACACCTTTCACTTCTTCACGAAAAGCAGCCGTAGTAACAATCAGCTCATTGGCTTCTGTTGCCAGGGTCTGTGTGGCTGTCTTTTTTTTCACCACAATTGTTTTCTCCACCACCTGATACGTGAGCGGCTGTTTCTCGAAACAAATGTCCAGTGCGGTTTTCAAAGAAACGCCGGAGACCTTGATGTCTACTTTGCTGGCAGTTTCCAAAACTTTTTTCTCGAACCAGAAACGATATTCCGTTTGCTGTTCGATCTTTTTCATGACTGTTTCTAATGAAGCATTTTTTTCGTTGAGGGTAACAGGCTCTCCCTGATTTGCGCGTAAGCTCTGCATGCTACAGATGAGCAGCAGCATGAAGATTCCCGGCAATTTCAGACCTGGCTGTCTCACGGGAACCGGCATCGGGTACTTCCGGGCAAAGCAGTTCATGAGGAGCATGTGTACATGCGCCATAACTAATCTCATGGTGAACGTAGTTTTAGTAAAAAATTGAAGTATATGGGGTCATATAATTTTTCAGGGAAGCACAATGAGCTTGTTTCCTTCCAGTTTGAAATTAACGTCGCTCAACCGGAGTATTTTGAGAATGTCGCTCAGACTGCTGCTCCGGGGAAGCCTTCCTGAAAAATATCTTGGTTCATTGTCTTTTAGTTGCAGATCGATATCTATCTGGTACCATCTGCTCAGTTGCATCAGTACCTGACTGATCTCAGTATTTCTGAACTGGAATGCGCCTTCTCTCCATGCCATGATCATTTCCAGATCACCCTGAGGCACAACTGATAAATTACCCTGTGCATCCAGCTGCGCCTGATTGCCGGGCACCAATGTTCTGGCGGTTCCGCCTTTCTCTTCCATCAGGCGAACAGAGCCCTGCAATAGTGTTACGTGGCTGTATGGATCACCCTCATAAGCATTCACATTGAAGCGGGTGCCGAGTACATTCACCTGAAAACCGTTTGCACTTACGGTAAATGGTTTCTGCTGATCTGCTTTTACATCGAAGTATACTTGTCCGCTTACAAATACCTTACGCATATTTCCATCGAAGCGGGAAGGGAATTTCAATGAAGAAGCTGCATCGAGAGAGGCAAAAGTGCCATCCGGTAAAGTGATGTTGAACTTCTGTCCCCTCGAAGTGCTGATGGTATTGAAACCCGTTTCTGTAGTGTGTTCTGCTGAAATGGTATAACTAACTTCGTTGCCGTTTTTAACTATCTGAACGCCTTTTTCTTTCAGCACAACACCGTCTTGCAGTTCGTCGAGATTGAACTGCTGATTATTGGCGAGTTTCAGTATCGCACCGTCTTTTCCCGGAAGTGGATCTGCCTGAACAACAGCAGCAATGTCTTTTTTCGGATGTACATTACTGTTACTGTACCAGAAATATCCTGTACTACATAGTACGATCAGCACTGCGGCGGCAGCGGCATATTTAGAATTGAAGTGAAAACGTTTTACGGGAGCAACAGCTTTATCTGCATGCAGTTTGCTGTGGAGATCTTCGAGCATGGATGCGCCGAAGGTCTCAAATTCATCCGGAGTAATATCAACGATAGCTGCATCTGTTTCGTCTGCATCCTGATACCACCTGTGAAGGATGGCAATCTCTTCTTCGGTGGCAGTACCATCGAAGTATTTGCGCGCGAGCTGGCCAATATCGATATTTCGGGGATCGTAATTCATACTATTTTGCCTTCGTTTTAGAACGCGATCTTTCTTCCGTGATCGCGCATAATTGTCATAACCTTAGAAACATATCCTTCTACAGTGCGGGGAGAAACACCCAGCTGCGTAGCTATTTCATCGATAGGTTTGTCCAGAAGCTTGTGCTGTACAAATACAATCCGGTATTTGTCCGGCAGAGAATCGGAGAATTTATTGAGGAGCTGCAGAAAGAATTTGTTCTCGTAGTCTGTAGTGTTCGATACTGATTTGTTGTGCTGATTGATTTGTTCGCGCAGATAAGTTCTTCCGCGTTTCTGCCGGGCAAGGTGTTTGTATACGGCATGCCGGGTCATGGCGGAAAGATATAGGTTAAGGTCTGCGATCTCCAGTTGTGCGCGCTTTTCCCAAAGGGTAAAGAAAACGCTCTGGATGATCTCTTTGCTATCTTCCAACGAATGAAGTCTTTTATGCACTACATAAAAGAGTTGCTTCCAGTACACATTGTAGATGGCTGTAAAGGCGGTTTCGTCTCCAAGTTTCAGACGCCTTACCAGATCCTGTATGTTACAGTCAGCCGGTTTTCTCATTAGTACGTTGCAGTTTCGGTGTTAGTTCGGGGTTATGGCTCTATAAGATAAGAGCTTTTACGGGTATGTTTGTACGTAAGAAATCGGGAGTTTTTTTGAGGAAATTTGGAGGCAGGATGCTTTGTTATTGAGAATCAATGGGTAGGGAAAATGGTAGAAAAAAATTCATGGTAAATGGGTAGCAACAAAAAAGCCTGCATACAAATGATGCAGGCTCTCGGTATAGAATTAGTTTCCATTATTTGCACCCATAAGCATATGTCTGCTTATCGAAAGCTAAAGTGATGTTAGTTGTAAGATCCTTAATGATAGGCTGACTGGTAAGCATCCTTCCTTTTTCATCAAAAGTATATTGCAACGTTCCCTCAGTGATATTCTCTTCAACGCCCCGTTCATTATAAACAACCTTGCGATATGATTTTACCATAAATGGACCGTTATCGAAACATCCGGTGAATCCATTCTGAAAAACAAAATTGGTTGGAGTAACAAATCCTGCCATTGCGAGCATGTTTACATAGCCGAGATCCCGGCAGGGATTGGGGATATTGGTGTAGTCGAAGGTTGTTACAAAACGAAATCCATGGTAAAGGTCTTTTTCAGTGAGCCTGGTCATGTTACCCTCTGTGTTGAATTCGGGATAGAACTCCGACCTTGGAGTTAATCCGGGGGGAGCTTCGAATTTCTGGGTATGATAGGTTGCCTTCAATAATTTGCCTTCGGCATATTCATAGGTCATACGGGCCGCCCCTGCCTCTGTTTTGATCAGCTGACCAGCATCATTGTAGGTAAGAACTGCATCCGCACTGCCATAGATCCGAATGGCATTGATCCGTCCGGTTTGCGGGTCTCTGATCAGTTTCCTGAGTAGTTTCGAACCGTATACGTCGGAAATAACAGAATCCAGCTGTCCCTTCGTATTGAAAGCAAGCAGTGCTGATTGTGTTTGAGAATTCGTATACTGATTTGTGACTTTTACAATACCACAAGTATTGTAATTCTCTTCTTTTTCATTGTCCTTTTTGCAGGAAACAAAAAGCAGGAAAATGGCTAAGGGGATGTAGAAAATCTTCATTAGATGTTCAGTTTAAAATAAAACCAGCCACCTGCAATCGCTTGCATTGGTGGCTGGTTCAGTAAAAATTCGGAAGCTCCGGCTTATTGCTTCTGCGTTTTGATCATTTCGATGAAATCATCGAAGAGATAACGGCTGTCGTGCGGGCCGGGCGTGCTTTCCGGGTGATATTGTACGGAGAAGGCAGGTCTGTCTTTAAGACGGATACCTTCAATTGAATCGTCGTTCAGGTTGATGTGGGTTACTTCCACATTGGCTGCATTTTTTACAGACTTGGGATCTACTCCGAACCCGTGGTTCTGTGTAGTTACTTCGCATTTGCCTGTGAGCAGGTTCTTCACCGGGTGGTTGAGGCCACGGTGACCGCGATGCAGTTTATAAGTGTCCACACCATTGGCGAGTGCCAGCAGCTGATGGCCGAGGCAGATACCGAAAGTGGGTTTGTTTTCGTTGATGATATCCTTCACGGTTGCGATGGCATAATCCATGGCTGCGGGGTCTCCGGGGCCATTGGAGATGAAATAACCGTTAGGGTTAAACGCTTTCAGATCGGCGATGCTCGATTTTGCAGGGAATACTTTCAGGTGTGCTCCTCTGTCGACCATGCATTGCAGAATGTGCTGTTTGGTACCGAAGTCGATTACGGAGATGCGAACATCAGAATTGGGATCACCGAGCGTATAAGGCTCTTTGGTAGTAACGAAGCTGGCCAGTTCGAGACCGTCCATACTGGGCACCTGTGCGAGTTGCTTCTTCAGTTCTTCCACATCGGTGATTTCTGAAGAGATGATGCAGTTCATGGCGCCAGCTTCACGAACGTGAAGTACCAGTGCGCGGGTGTCGATGCCTTCGATGCACACGATATTGTTTTTCTCCATGTAGGCATCGAGCGATCCGTCGGCCATTTTGCGGCTGTACAGCTCTTCGAGGTTGCGCGCGATCAGTCCACGGATCTTAACACTGTCAGACTCCACTTCGTTATCCTTTACACCATAGTTGCCTATGTGCACATTGTTCATGATGATGACCTGTCCGTAATAGCTGGGATCGGTAAATACTTCCTGATAACCGGTCATGCCTGTATTGAAACAGATCTCGCCGGTGGTAGTACCGATCTTACCAAATGCTTTACCATAATGAACCGTACCGTCGTCCAGGAGGAGTATGGCGGGCTTGTGAAGAGGTGTTGACATGATTTTTCTAAAAAAGTTTTGCAAAGAAACAATAAAATCAGGGAATGTAGCCTGCTAAATTTTCACAGTTTCCCAACGGGCCGTAAAAAAGCCCTGCTCTTTTGCAAGCAGGGCTTTAATATGATTGATGCGTTGATCATTATGATTACTCGGCTGCAGGAGTTTCAGGTGCAGCTTCATCAGCTTTTTTAGTGGTAGAGCGGCTACGACGTGTTTTCTTAGCTGCTTCTTTCACTTCACCTTTTCCTTTACCGTAGATCTCGTTGAAATCTACCAGTTCGATCATTGCTCTTTCAGCGTTGTCACCCTGACGGATACCAAGCTTAATGATGCGGGTGTAACCACCTGGGCGGCCGCCGATCTTTTCTGCAATTGGTCCGAACAGTTCGGTAACAGCTTCTTTATCCTGCAGGTAGCTGAACACAGTTCTACGTTGGTGAGTAGTGTTCTCTTTTCCTTTAGTGATCAGTGGCTCAGCATATTTACGCAGTGCCTTGGCTTTAGCCAGGGTAGTTACGATACGCTTGTGCATGATCAGCTGGCAGGTCATGTTGCTGAGCAACGCCGCTCTGTGGCTGGCAGTTCTGCCGAGATTGTTGATCTTGTCTCCGTGACGCATGACGTTAAGTTTTAAATTTCAGCTGCACCGTGTCAGGAATTGCAGCCTACAAGTGAATATTTACTAGAGTTCTTCTTTGTCTAAACCCAGCTTGCTGAGGTCCATACCGAAGTGGAGGCCTCTTTCTGCGAGCACCTGCTCGATTTCAGCCAGAGATTTCTGACCGAAGTTACGGAACTTCATCAGGTCTTCCTGCTCGTACTGAACCAGCTCAGAGAGTGAGTTGATCTTAGCGGCTTTCAGACAGTTGAAGGCGCGAACAGAGAGATCCAGATCTTCCAGCGGAGTTTTCAGGATCTTGCGCAGTTGCAGCATTTGCTCATCCACCACATCTTCTTTCTTATCTTCTTTGTTGTCGAAAGTGATGTTCTCATCAGTGATGATCATCAGGTGCTGGATCAGGATGCGGCTGGCTTGTTTCACCGCTTCTTCAGGGTGAATGGTACCGTCGGTGGTAACGTCCATGATGAGTTTCTCATAGTCGGTACGTTGTTCCACACGGGTATTCTCGATAGCGTATTTTACATTCTTGATCGGAGTGTAAATAGCATCAGTTGGGATATAACCAAATGGTGCGTCTTTTACTTTATTCTCCTCTGCAGGAACATAACCACGGCCTTTGGATACAGAGAGTTCGATATCCAGTTTGGCAGAGCTGTCGAGTGTGCAGATCAGCAGCTCGGGGTTCATGATCTCGAAGCTTTGTGTAGCTTCTCCGATCATGCCGGCAGTGAATTCTGCTTTATTTTTGATGCTCAGGGTGATCTTTTCCTGGGCCACTTCATGCTCCACTTTCTTCTTGAAGCGAACCTGTTTCAGGTTCAGAATGATTTCCAGTACGTCCTCTGTGATACCCTTGATGGTAGCGAACTCATGGTCTACACCTTCGATGCGGATACCAGTGATCGCAAAACCTTCGAGTGAGCTCAGCAGAACCCTGCGGAGGGCGTTGCCGATGGTAACACCAAAGCCGGGTTCCAACGGACGAAACTCAAACTGAGCTTCAAACTCCGTTGCTTTTTGCAGAACGATCTTGTCTGGTTTTTGGAAATTTAAAATGGCCATATTTTAAAATTTCAGTTTAATGATTACTTAGAATACAATTCAACAATCAACTGCTCTTTAATGTTCTCAGGGATGCTTTCGCGCTCAGGATAAGCTACGAATGTACCCTGCATTTCACCTTCACTCCAGTCCATCCATGTGAATTTTGCATTCTTTCCGCGGAAAGTGCCAGTGATAGAAGCATTTGATTTGTCTTTCTCACGAACACCGATAACATCACCGGGTTTCAGCTGGAAAGAAGGAATGTTCACCACTTCGCCATTCACGGTTACGTGTTTGTGGCTAACGAGCTGACGAGCACCTGGGCGGCTTGCAGCCATACCGAGGCGGTATACAGCGTTATCGAGACGAGCTTCCAGAAGCTTCATCAGGTTCTCACCTGTTGCACCTTTACGGCGTGCAGCTTCGTCGAAAGTTCTGCGGAATTGTTTCTCCAGTACACCGTAAGTGTATTTGGCTTTTTGTTTTTCTTTCAGCTGCAATGCATACTCACCTGGAGCTTTACGCTTTTTGGTTGGTCCATGCTGACCTGGAGGATTGCTGTTTTTGCTGAGGTACTTGCCATTGCCTAAGATAGGCTCGCCGAAGATGCGGCAGATTCTTGTTTTCGGTCCAGTATAACGTGCCATAATTGTGTAATTGATTTTTTGTTGACGGCCTTGCGATCAGTAAAAATCAATAAAAATGAATCGCAGACCCGGTTATAAAATAAACTTTCAGCAAAGGCAGACGAAATCTGATCCTTTGCTGAAAGCCGGTATAAATACTAAACTCTTCTTTTCTTTGGAGGACGGCATCCGTTGTGTGGCAGCGGAGTTACGTCTTTGATCATCACCACTTCGATACCATTCTGAGCGAGTGAACGGATCGCACCTTCGCGACCTGCACCTGGGCCCTGAACGTATACGTCTACTTTCTTCACACCTGCGTCGATCGCAGTTTTTGCTGCATCAGCAGATGCCATCTGAGCTGCATACGGTGTGTTCTTTTTAGAACCACGGAAGCCCATTTTACCGGCACTGCTCCAGGAGATAACCTGGCCTTGTTTGTTAGTGATGCTGATGATGAGGTTGTTGAAGCTCGCAGAGATATGTGCATCTCCGTAAGAGTCAACTTTAACCACTCTCTTCTTGGCAGCTGCTTTAGCGCCGCCTTTCTGATTTCCTTGTGCTTTAGCCATAAAATAAAAAGGTAGTCTGTTTTTTAAAAATCCTCACTTGCGTGAGTGGAACCGATCCTCCTGCCGACCCTTGCGATCCGGTACCGGTTCACGGTTATGCTGCTTGTAAGAACAACAGGTCTGAATATGATGAAAGACGCAACGGTGAGTTGCGCCTTAACAATCTATTTCTTAGCGGCCTTTTTCTTACCGGCAACTGTTTTACGTTTACCTTTTCTCGTACGGCTGTTGGTGCGGGTGCGTTGACCACGAACAGGCAGACCTTTACGATGGCGCAGTCCACGGTAGCAGGCGATATCAAGCAGACGCTTGATGCTCATCTGTACTTCAGAACGCAATTGTCCTTCTACTTTGAACTCGTTGGTAATGATTGTACGGATAGCATTCAGCTCATCGTCATTCCACTGATGAACTTTCTTGCTAACATCAATCCCTGCTTTATCCAGGATGTACTCAGAAGTAGAACGACCGATACCAAAGATATAGGTAAGACCGATCACGCCACGCTTATTCTTAGGTAAGTCTACACCGGCAATACGTGCCATATTTACTGTTTATTGTTTGTAGTTGATGAATGATTGCTGATTATCCCTGACGTTGTTTGAAGCGGGGATTCTTTTTGTTGATCACATAAAGACGCCCTTTCCTTCTCACGATCTTGCAATCAGCGCTACGTTTTTTAATTGATGCTCTAACTTTCATAACGTTTGTTTTTATGCAACGGCTTTACAGCGATGCTATTTATACCTGAAAATTATCCTTCCTCTGGACAAGTCATACGGGCTCATTTCCACCCCTACTTTGTCACCCGGAAGAATACGGATATAATTCATGCGCATCTTTCCGGAGATGGTGGCCAGGATTTCGTGGCCGTTTTCCAGCTTCACTTTGAACATAGCGTTCGACAGTGCTTCTGTAATTTGTCCATCTTGTTTGATTAAAGGTTGTTTACCCATACACTTTTAAGGAGGCGCAAAGATAGGAATATTCAGCCGGAAATATGAAAAAAATAACACAGCAATTTTCATAAATCCTCAAATCCCGGCTGAATAAGCCTTTCAGGGCCTGAAATTGGCATCTTTTTTTGGGAAAACCTAGGCAGGAGTCAAATCTACCTTGGTCATCTGGTGATAATGATTTTGCAATTCATGTACATTGATCGGCTGAACCAAATGCCTCCTGTCCTCCCTCCACCAGAGCTCCATCGTACTGAAATCCCCATCTTTCGGGATCATCAGCCTGAAGGAATTCCGCATATACTTCACGGCTCCGTCGTCCAGCACATTCCGGGAAAATCCCAGCTTAAACAATTGATTTTCATCGAGTGGTATCGGAAACAGACTGTCAGGCGTAAAAAAGTACTCCTGAACATCCGTCTCTACCCCTACCTCTTTGTCTTCTCTGTTTACTTCGGTTACAGCGCCTTCAATCATCTGGCCTTCATATTTGGCCTTTACAAGGTCGCCCGATCTGAGCTCTGAAAGTTTGATCATAATGGCAGCAGTTTTAAAGTGTTCCCTAATTTACTAAACACAGTTAATATAAGAATTATTTTTCTGTGTTAAATAAACCGGCACCGCCACCTTAAAATCCGTGCTCTTTCAGTTTGGTACTGATGAACAACAACTCTTCATTGCTCAGCTTCACATTGATTGCCCGTGCATTCTGTACTGCCTGCTCCTCATTTCTCGCTCCTGCCAGCGCCACCGTAATGCCCGGCTGATCGATGGTCCAGCGAAGCACCAATTGCCCCAGAGTTGCACTCTTCACTTCAGCCAATGGACGAATTGAATCGAGGAACTTATTAGTTTTGATGATATTATCTTCTGTGTAAAAACGATTACCCTCGCGGGTATCCCCTTCACCGAACTGGTGACCAGGTTTGATCTTTCCGGTAAGCAATCCTCTCTGAAGCGGACTGTAAGCGATCACCGACTGCTTGTTCTCGATACAATAAGGAACCAGCTCCTGCTCTATATCGCGGTAGATCATGCTGTAACTCACCTGGTCGGAAGCCAGCTTCAGCGTCTGATTCGCTTCTTTCATCTGATCCACATTATAGTTGCACACCCCCGCCGCACGGATCTTGCCCTGCTGCAGCAACATCTCCATCGCCTCCATGGTTTCGGAGATCGGAGTAGTTACATCGGGCCAGTGCAGCTGCATCAGATCGATGTAGTCGGTTTTGAGGCGGCGAAGACTATCTTCGCACTCCTTTATTATACTCTGCTTCGATGCAAGTTTATAGATATCGATCTCGTTGCCGTAGTTGTCTTTGGACTTCATCACAAAATCGCCCTCTTTCACATCCCAGCGCATACCGAACTTGGTAAGTATCTGCACTTTATCGCGGGGGATACCGCTGATGGCTTCCGCCACGATCTCTTCACTCACGCCCATTCCGTAGATCGGAGCGGTGTCGATGCTGGTAACTCCTTCATTATAGGCGGCGCGGATGGCGCGTACCGCATCATTTCTGTCTGCTCCTCCCCACATCCATCCTCCGATAGCCCATGCACCGAATGTGATGGCCGATACTTTAACATCTGTTTCTCCTAATACTCTGTATTCCATGCGTTGCGATTTTGAAGCGCAAAGGTAGGCAATGCAGTTATTTTCACCTGCGCAATTCTAAGCCCGCTTACGGTAACTGAAAATTGCCCAGCTGTTCAGCACCACGGCAATACCCGCCATTGTGAGCATATGATACCGGATATCCCAAAGACCACTCCCCTTCAGCACCACCATCCGCATCACTTCAATAAAATAAGAAACAGGATTGATTTTGGTGAAAGCCTTCGCCCAGGCAGGCATGCTGTCGATACTCGTATAAAGGCCGCCGAGCAGAATGAATACCATCATCAAAAAGAATGAAAGCAGTATCGCCTGCTGCTGACTCGATGTGTAGGTGGAGATCAACAGCCCCAGTCCCAGTACCGCCAGCAGGTAAAGCGCCGCGAAACAGAAGATGGTAGCCACATTACCCACCGGCACAATTCCATAGACCAGCCGCGCTATAGTGAGCCCGATGCCAAGAACAAACAACCCCAGTACCCAGAACGGGATCAGCTTACCTAATATAAAATGGTATTTGTGGATCGGCGTAACGTTGATCTGCTCGATAGTACCGATCTCCTTTTCTCGTACAATATTCATGGAGGTAAGAAAAGCGCCCACCATGGTTACCAATACCACCAGTATCCCCGGTACCATAAAATACCGGTAATTGAGATGCGGATTGAACCAGTTGGAACTGGTGGTTTCGATATTCAGTTCGGGATTGAATCTTGGGAACTGAATCCATCGCAGGCGGATCTCCCGGTTGAAATCCTGAATGATGCTCCGCAGATAGGCTCCTCCCAGGTTGGCCTTTACGCCGTTGATGGCATTGATGCTCATCATCAGCGAGGCTTCATC
This sequence comes from Pseudoflavitalea sp. G-6-1-2, assembly GCF_012927185.1. Classification (GTDB taxonomy): domain Bacteria; phylum Bacteroidota; class Bacteroidia; order Chitinophagales; family Chitinophagaceae; genus Pseudobacter. Next base: position 777,828 of record NZ_JABBGB010000003.1, on the reverse strand, counting down.
CTCTTTTACGATGTCTTTGGAAAAATGTGCAGGGATCTCAAGAACAAGATCTGCCTTATCCGCTTCGATCTCCTGCATCGCCTGCTGCATGGAACTGCTGTAATGCTGCAATTGAAAATAACCGGAGCTGGTAACTTTGGAAATCAGCTGGCGGCTATAATCCGAATGATTGTTATCTACCACCGCCAACCTGATGTTCTTTACTTCGTAATCGGCGGCCCATGGCAGAATCATCAGTTGAATCACCGGCATAATGAAAATCATCCGGAGAATGGCAGGATCTCTGAAAACCTGCCTGAATTCTTTCTGCAATAAAAATTTTAGCGTGCGCATCTGCGTTATGTTTTACAATTACGCCAATCTTATTTTGAATTTCCTGATGGCTACAGCCAGCAGAAATACAGTCATGCCTGTTAGTATCAGGGTTTCTTTCCAAACGGCCGCCAGTCCAAGCCCCTTAATCATCACCGAGCTTGCAATATGATAGTACCATTTTGCCGGTACCACATTGGAGATCACGCGAAGCGGCAATGGCATATTCTCGATAGGGAACATAAAACCGCTCAGCATCACTGTTGGAAGAAATAATCCTGTGAGAGAAATGAACATGGCAGTTTGCTGCGAATTCGTGGCCGAAGAGATCAGCAATCCCAACGCCAGTGAGGTGATGGTGAACAGGATGCTTTCAAACACAAGCAGGGCGAGGCTTCCGCGGATCGGCACATCCAGCACAAAAACACTGAGCAACAAAATGCTGGTGATATTGATGATCGAGAGCAGCAGGTAAGGGACTGCTTTTGCCACAATGATCTTCAGCGGACGCACAGGCGATACCAGCATCACTTCCATGGTGCCGGTTTCTTTTTCACGAACGATGGTGATGGCCGTCATCAATGTACAAACCAGCATCAGCACCATCGCCATCACTCCCGGCACGAAAGTATAAGCTCCTTTCAGCTGCGGATTGTAGAGCATCCTGTATTCTGTCTTAATGGTGTAAGGAAGCTTACGTTCATTGGTGATCCTGTTCTGATAATCCATTATCACGGCAGTGGCGTAATTGGTGAGCGTAGTGGCTACATTCGGATCCGATGCATCTGCAATCAGCTGTATCTGCGATTTGTTGAAATGACTGAGATCCTGATCGAACTGCTGAGGAAATACCACTACCAGTTTGATCTTCCCTGCACGGAAAGCTTTTTCGATATCCGCCTGCGAATGCAGTTCCTGCGCGATATCGAAATAACGGCTGGCTTCGAGCTGGCTGCTGAGTGCAAGTGTGCTGGCATCTTTTGAATTGTCGAGCACAGCGATCTTCGCATTCTTCACTTCATTGGTGAGCGCAAACCCGAAGATGAGGATCTGCATCACCGGCATGCCCAGCAGGATGAACAGCGTTCGCTTATCCCGCCTGATATGATAGAATTCTTTTTTAACGAAGGACAGAAATTGTTTCATGTACTGTGTTTTAGGTTCAGTCTCCGCTTCTAACGGCCTTGCGTGCCAGTTTCAGAAATACTTCATCCATCGAGGCTGCATGGAGCGATCGTTTGAGTGCAGACGGCGTATCCAGTGCCTCTATTTTTCCATCCACCATTATGCTCACCCGGTTGCAGTACTCAGCTTCATCCATGTAGTGCGTTGTTACAAATACGGTGATGCCGGATGCTGCTGCTTCGTAGATCATATTCCAGAACTCGCGGCGTGTAACCGGGTCTACCCCACCCGTTGGCTCATCGAGAAAAACGATGCGCGGTTCATGGAAGATGGCCACCGAAAAAGCAAGCTTCTGCTTCCATCCCAACGGCAATGAGCGTACTAACTTATTGGCTTCCGATCCGAGATGCAGTTGCTGCAGCAGCTTTGCTGTTTTGTCTTTGATGAAGGCATCGCTCTTTCCGTAGATGCCGGCATAGAAACGAATATTCTCCTTAATGGTAAGATCTTCGTAGAGCGAGAATTTCTGGCTCATGTATCCGATGCTGCGCTTTATCTTCTCCGGTTCTTTGTACACATCGAAACCCGCTACGGTGGCCGATCCTGAGCTGGGCATCGACAATCCGCAGAGCATGCGCATAGCGGTTGTTTTGCCTGCTCCGTTTGCACCGAGGAATCCGAATATCTCACCTTCGTGCACATCGAAGCTGATGCTGTCCACGGCTTTGAAGCCGCCGAATATTTTGGTGAGCTGATTGGCTGTTATGATCCTGTTGTTTGTCATTGGTGCATTAATTTTTCATGAGGTCCATAAAACAGTCTTCGATATTGGGAGCTACGGGTTTTACTTCTACGGCTTCGTGGCCTTTGTTGCGGAGGTAGCTATCAAGTTGTGCGGCATCGAGTGCTGGCTTCACTACTACGTGCGAGTATTCTCCGCAGAGGTAACACTCTTCCACACCTTCGAGTTGCAGCAGATCCTGCTGCATATTCAGCATGCGGCTGGTGCGTGCGGCGAACAAAGGTTTTTGAAATGAAGCGATGATGCCTTCAGGAGAATTGATGCTCATGATGCCTCCATTCTGAATCAGTGCTACTCTGTCGCAGAGACTGGCTTCATCCATGTAGGGAGTGGATACCAGAATGGTGATGCCGCGCTCTTTCAGTCCACGTAACATTTCCCAAAACTCTTTGCGTGATACGGCATCTACACCGGTGGTGGGTTCATCGAGAAACAGTACCGATGGTTCATGAATGAGTGCGCAGCAAAGTGCAAGCTTCTGTTTCATGCCGCCGGAGAGTTTGCCTGCACGACGATCTTTGAATGGTTCTATCTGCACGTAAATATCGCGCACGAGATCGTAGTGTTCTGCAATGCTGGTGTTGAAGATAGTGGCGAAGAATTCGAGATTCTCTGCAACGGTGAGATCCTGATAGAGCGAGAACCTGCCAGGCATGTAGCCTACCTGCTGACGGATGGCGCGATAGTCTTTCACAACATCGTATCCGTTTACAGTGGCATTGCCTCCATCGGGCAACAACAAAGTGGTGAGGATGCGGAAGAGCGAGGTCTTCCCTGCTCCATCCGGACCAATAATTCCGAACAGCTCCCCTTTTTCCACGTTGAAAGAAATGCCGTGCAATGCGGTCATCACGTCTTTCTTCTTCCCGTAGGTCTTAACAAGATTATTTGCAATGATGGCTGACATACAAGATGATTCAGGTTACTGCAATTTGATTTCTCCGTACATGCCGATCTTGAGGAAGCCATCATTCTTTACTTTCACTTTGATGGCGTACACGAGATTGGCGCGTTCTTCTTTTGTCTGGATGGTTTTAGGAGTGAACTCCGCTTTGTCGGCGATCCAGGTGATGGTACCTGCAAGTTCTTTGTACGATTTGGCGCCGTTGTCGATCAGCACTTTTACCTGCTGTCCTAATTTTACCTGAGGAAGCTGTGTGCCTGTAATGTAGGCGCGGAGCGTCATTACGGAGAGGTCGGCAATTTTGTAGAGGGCTTTGCCGGTACTCGTCATTTCACCCGCTTCTGCATATTTCTCTATTACGGTTCCGCCAACGGGATTGGTGATGCTGGCGCGTTTCAGTTGATCATCGAGTTGTGCTACACGTTTTTCGAGTGGCTTTCCTTCGGAGAGGATGCTGCGGTTCTGCGTTCCCACATTGCTGCGCTGCACCTGCATCTGCTGGCGGGTTACCTGCATTTGCCGTTGCACAACTTCGATCTGAGAAACCATATCGTCGAGTTGTTTGCCGGTGGCTGCATCTGCTTTGATGAGATTTTCGAGACGTTGCTTTTCGTGCAGGAGATTTTTGAGTTGCGCCTGCTGAACAGTGAGCTGATCTTCGAGCAGTTTCACCTGTGGATTGAGATCGGCGGTCTTCTGACTAAGCGCTGCAATGCTGGCCTGTACCTGCTCTTTCTGCAGGTTGAGGTTTTCGGCATCAACAAGACCAACTACTTTGTCTTTGGCAATAGAGTCGCCTTCCTGCACATCGAAAGAAAGGATTTTTCCTGTAAGCTCGGAGCTGACGATCACTTCATCTACTTCGAAAGTTCCGGAGGCATCTGCTACAGTGCCGTTGCCATTGCAGGCAGCGAGAAAGCCTGCGAATATCAGTGCCGGGAAAATATATTGTTTCATGTAGGTGGTTATTTATTGTTTTCCTGAAATTGTTTGATAGTTGATCTGAGATTGCAGCAGTTGCAGTTTGTGTGCAATCAGCTGGAGACGCGCCTGATCTTCAGCATTCACTTCGCGGAGGAAATCGTTGGCCGTGATCACTCCGTTTTCGAGTTGTGCGTTGGCAGCGGTCTTCACTTTTTCGCGGAGATCGATGATCGCCTGATCTGTATCGATCAGCTTCTGCCATTTGTTCAACTCGGCCTGTTGCTGTTTCAGCTGGGTATTGGTATTGAAGAGAAACACCTCTTTCTGAACGCCTACCATTTGCTGGTTCAATGCGAGTAGCTGCTTTTCTTTCTTTGAAGTGTAAAGTCCGCCGAGATTCCAGTTGAGACGAACACCACCAATGTAGAAGAAATCGAATTTGTTTTCGAGCATGTTGAGTCCCGGACGGCCATATCCGCCCTGAATGAAGGCGCTGGCTTTGGGACGGTTCTTTGCGTGGATCAGACTCTCCTGCACTTTATAAAGACTATCCTGAAAAGAGAAGAGCTGAAGCTCAGGTCGGTTAATGGTTTCGGTTATATCAGTCGAGTTTAACGCTGGTTGCTGCAATGTGGTGTTCTCAGGCAGCTGCTTTCCGAGAAAAAGGCTCAGTACATCGAGCAGTCCTTTGCGGTTGGCGGCGAGTTCGATGCTCCGCTGATCGGTTTTCAACAGCTCGGCTTCGAGCACCTGCTGGTTGCTGCGGAGTGCAGTTCCGTTGCGCACTTGCGCGGATACTTTGTCGATGCCTATGCGGATATCGCGTTTGAGCAGTTCGGTTTGTTTGAGTTGTTCATCGAGTAAGAGTGTACCGAGGTAAAGTGTGTTGATGCGCTCCTTCACTTTGTACAGATCCACCGTTACCTTCTGATCTTCTACCAGTGAGCTAATCTGCTGAATTTGTTTCTGGGAAGATATATTGCCGCCATCGTACAATACCTGCGAAAGTTCCGCTGTGATCTTGTACTGATCTTTATTTGGCTGATCGACATTGATGCCGGGGATCTTTACCGGAACAGATGTTACGTCAGATTGATAAGTAGCTTGTCCGTTGATGGCCAGCTGGGGCAGATACCCTTTACCGATATTCTCTATAGTAAGTGCCGATGTACGGTTCACCAGATCACGCTGACGAATCAACGGATAATGCTGCTCTGCCAGTTGATAGGCCCGTTCGAGGGTTAGCGTGTTTTGTTCCTGCGCAGCTGCGGGCAGCACAAAAAAAACGCCGGCAGCCAGCTGCCAGCGGAACATTCTTTTCAACCATGCGATAAGGAGATTCATATATTGTTATTTACGAATTGAGTCGATAATGAATTGCACAACGTGTTTCTTTCTTTCTTCCATTGCCTGCATGAACTGCTCTTCGTTGATATCCCAGAGCAGTTTTATCATCGGACGGCCCATGAATGGGAAGATGCACATGCTCACCATGTTCATGGTAAGCTGCATCGGCTTGATCGGTTTGATATTTCCTTTGGCTACTTCTTCTTCGATCTGTTTGGCCAGAACGTGCACGGCCGGTTTCTTTCCATTGAAAATGCCTTCGAGAAATTCCCTGCCCGATTCTTTTTGAATTTCGTTCATTACAAAGAGCGGCAGGTAAGGATTTTCAATCAGCATCGCGATATAGAAGTCTACGAATTTTTCGATCTTTTCGAAGAGCGGAACATCCTCCAGAAAAAGGATACCCACTTTGGGGATGAGACGGGCTACCGCTTCGCGGAAAATCATTTCGAAGAGCTTGTCTTTGCTTCTGAAGTAATAATGGAGCAGTGCTTTATTGATGCCGGCTTTGTCGGCGATATCCTGCATGCGTGCACCATCGAGCCCCTTTTCGTGGAATACCTGCTTGGCGGCAGCTATGATCTTCTGTTCGGTGGAATCTTTTTCCTTCTCGTCAACCATATAGTTTAACCAAATAGTTAAACCAAAAGTACAGGAAACGATAATTCCCTGCAAGGGTTTCCTGCATTATTTTTTGTGGCCCGACAAAACTTTGATAAACAGCAATTAACGAAACTTATTTTTCGATGATCTCCTTGTAGACCTTTCCATTTTTCATGATCAGGAGGAAGTTTTTATCGGGATCCGCTACCAGCTTGATGTTCTCCAGCGGGTTACCGTCCACCAGAATCAGGTCGGCATAGGCGCCCTCACGGATCACTCCCAATGGTTTGGGATATGGGTTCCGCTGTCCGCAAAATGCCAGCAGTTCACCATTGGTAGATGTGGCTGTTTTGAGAATCTCAAAAGGTGTATACCAACGCGTGAGCGTTGTGAGGATAGCGCCCTGATTCTTTGTAGCCGAGGGATTGAACAAAATATCCGTTCCCCAACCTGTTTTGATCTTGTATTTTTTCGCGAGCTGATAGGCTCTGTCGGTTCCTTCCTGCACCATTTTTTGTTTCTCTCTGTTCTCACCTGTCTGCTGATTGGAATATTCGTTATCGAGGAAAGGCTGCAGGCAGAGCCACGCTCCTTTTTCCGCAATCATTTTTGCCGTAGCATCATCCATCAGCTGTGCATGATCGATACATTTCACTCCTGCCCTCAATGCAGTCTGGATGGCACGCGGCGTATAGGCATGAACGGTAACATAGGTTCCCCAGTTTTCTGCTGCATCTACCGCTGCTTTGAATTCTGCTTCGGAATACTGGCTTACATCGATGGGATCATAGCTCGATGATACTCCCCCACCCGCTGCCAGTTTCAATTGTGTGGCTCCCTTCATCAGTTGCTCCCGCGCTTTCTGCTGCACGGCAGCAGGACCGTCCGCAATGGCACCTCCGCCAATAGCTTCGCCATGACTAAGTGGTGCATTGGCAGCGGCAGGCGTTTCATAGGGAAGCCGGAAGTCGCCATGGCCGCCGGTTTGCGAGATCATGGAACCACTGGGATAAATTCGCGGTCCGAGTACCAGCCCCTGGTCGATGGCCAGCTTGAGACCGAAGCTGGGGCCGGCAAGATCACGAACAGAAGTGAATCCCCGCATCAGGGTGTTCTTCGCTTCCCCGGCAGCAACGAGATTGAGATAACCTACATCAGCTGTAAGCAGCACCATTTGGGGAACAGCGCACATCATCGAATGCCAGTGTGCGTCTATCAATCCAGGTATCAGGTATTTCCCTTTACCGTCGATGATGCGCGTATCAGCGCTTTTGTTCGTAGGAATGGGAGAAGCTGATACTTTTGCGATACTGTCTTTTTGGATCAGCACGTTTCCGGTGAATAGTTTCTCATGTACACCATCGAAGATCTGAACATTGTTGATGAGGATGGTGGATTGCGCTTGCAGACCAATGGAGGCAATAATGCATAATGATAGCAGTAGATTCCTTTTCATAGTCGATGAATCGGTTTTACGATGAATGAATACGATGAAAGGAATTCAGAGCTATGAAGCGGCAGGGAGAAGAAGTATTGTAAGTTAACGAAAAAAAATCCCGCATGCTGTTACATGCAGGATCAATATTAAATCGGTGTAATTACTGTATTATTTCTTCTTAGAAAAAGTATCAGGCAAGCCATGCTTTTTTATGAATGCCTTAGCTTCCTCAGCCTTCTTTTTGAAAGCAGGATCATTACTGTAGTCTCGCATTTTCTTAACTACAATCACTTCATCCATTCTCCCTTTTTTAACTGCGGCTGTTGACATAACATCTTCTTTTAGTGAATAATCAAATTTACAATTATTTATCGGGCCTTCAGATAAAAGGCCAGGTAATTCTTTCCTTTTCTAAATGGCTCCCACCCATTTTCAATATATCCCTGAATATCAAACATTTGCTTGATTTCTACCAGGTTTTCGGAAATCCCCATCTGATACAATCTCGTTCTGGCAATAGTGCTCCCACGTGCAAAAATTATTGCTTGCGGGTGATGCTTCATAAAATCAAAAACAGTAAAAGCAACTGTTGCCAGCACCTTACTTCTGTCCTCATTATTAGATCGCACATCATCTCTGATCATTTGTGTATCCTCATCCCAATCTCCAAATTGCAGGTTATAAATGTTTGCATCAATTGCGACAAACTGAATAATCTTCTTGATGGTTCCTTTTGGTCCGGAACCCAAAAACTCATACGCCTCATGTTCCGAATCTGATAAAGGAATGTATCTGCTTTGTTGCATTGAGCAATTGATTATTTCAATACTTAAAACAATCAAACTCACTTGCTGTACTATTCAATAATAAAGAAATAATTTTTTCAAGGAGTGCTTGTCACCCTAACGGTTACATATATATGAAAAAAGCGCCGCAACCTGCGACGCTTTACAATTATTTCCAACTGAGACAACCCTACTCAGCCCAGCTCATCGTATATCCCGGATTCTCGATATCCAGCGCTTCCACCGTCAATTGCAACGGATGGAATGTATCTACCATCACTGCCAGTTCCTTCGTCTCTTTCGCACCAATGCTCTTCTCCACAGAACCAGGATGCGGCCCGTGCGGTATCCCCGCCGGATGCAGCGTTATCATTCCCCGCGTTACATTTTTGCGGCTCATAAAATCTCCATCCACATAATACAACACTTCATCACTATCGATATTGCTGTGATTGTATGGTGCCGGAATGGCCTGCGGATGATAATCGAACAAACGCGGCACAAATGAACACACCACAAAATTATGCGCTTCAAATGTCTGATGCACCGGTGGTGGCTGGTGAACACGACCAGTGATCGGTTCAAAATCGTGTATGCTGAATGCAAACGGATAACAACATCCATCCCATCCGATCACATCGAACGGATGTGTGGCATAATGCAATCCGTACAACACCCCTTTCTTTTTTGTCTTGATAAGAAAATCTCCTTTCTCATCAAACGTAGGCAGGTTCTGCGGTGCACGGATGTCGCGCTCGCAGAATGGTGAGTGCTCCATCAGTTGCCCGTACTTGCTCTGATACCGTTTTGGAAAACGGATCGGACTGAATGATTCCACAATGAACAACCTGTTATGATCGTCTTTGAACTGAATCTGATAAATGGTTCCGCGCGGAATTACAAGATAATCGCCATACGCGAACGGCAGTTCGCCATACATGGTGCGAAGCACACCCGATCCTTCGTGAATGAAGATCATTTCATCTGCATCTGCATTCTTGAAGAAATAATCTTTCATGCCACCTGTTGGCGCAGCGAGTGATATATGCAGATCGTTATTTACCAGCACCGGTTTGCGGCTTTTCAGGTAATCTTCTGTTGGCGCTACTTTGAAGCCTTCGAAGCTGCGGTGTTTCAGCATTTTTTCTTCTGCTACTGTTGGCATCACATTCACCGGCTCATCGGTAGAGATGATCTGTGTAGGCGGATACACATGATACAACAACGAGTAATCATTGGAGAATCCTTCTGTCGAGAAAAGTTGCTCTGAATACAATCCACCATCTGGTTTGCGGAACTGTGTATGGCGTTTATGCGGAATTTGTCCAAGCTTATGATAGTATGGCATTTCAATTAATTTGACTGAATGAAATAATAAGACCCGACAGGTCTGAGTAAAGAAGTTGAACCAGGAAGCTATTAGCTGGTACTATCCATTTCCAAAGACACCATCAGGAAATAATATTTCCAGCGGCGTTTATCGATCCAGTAAGTGAAGTTGCGGAAGAGTGGCATATGATTTCAATCGTGCATTAAAGATACAATCTTTTATGGGCCCTCCGCTGGTTGTGGCTCAATTTATTCCGACTTTTGCCGCTCACTGAATCAATCATATGACGCGTATCGGACTGATTTCGGACACCCATAGCTACCTCGATGAGGCTGTATTCCGCCATTTTGAACAATGCGATGAGATCTGGCATGCCGGAGATTTCGGCAATCCTGAAATTGCCGCGAAGCTGGCGGCCTTCAGGCCACTCAGAGGCGTATGGGGAAATATCGATGGAGTGGAGATCCGTCAACAGTTTCCGGAGAAACTCCACTTTCAGTGTGAGGGAGTAAAAGTGTACATGAAGCATATCGGCGGCTACCCTCCCCGGTACAATCCGGAAACCAAACGCGAACTGAAAGCCGATCCTCCCAACCTCTTTATCGACGGACATTCTCATATTCTGAAGATAATGTATGACGATCAACTGCAATGCCTCCACATGAACCCCGGCGCTGCCGGCAAAGAGGGATGGCATAAAGTGCGCACCCTTATCACTTTCTCCATCGACGGCGCCAACATGAAAGACTGCCAGGTGATCGAGCTCGGCAAACGTTAAGAAATTCCGCAAGGCAGAGCCAACCTTATCGTCAAATAGTCGTAAATTATAATAGAACCCCTAAGGTTCTGTACCAATTACAAACCAACTATACGACTACTGCTAAACCAGTCCGGAACACTGCTTGTAAAGATGTCTTTAAAAGCATGCTGCTTCTCCTGCTGCTGCTGACTGGCTCCCTTTACGTTCGCGCCGATCATATCACCGGCGGAGAGATCTACTACACTTACACCAGTCTCGGCAATAATCTGTACCGATACCATATCACCATCAAAATGTTCATGGATTGCCGGAGCGACCGGAGGTTTGAAAATCCCGCCAACGTCTCCATATTTTCGCGGCAGTCACATGCGCTGATACGCAGGCTCAGAGAGAATCTCGATGGAACCAATATCATCGAACTCACCAATCAAAGTCCGTGCATCACCAATCCGCCGGACGTTTGCTACCGGATAGGCACCTATGAATTCGATACGGACCTCGCGGGTAGTCCGGATGGATACATCATCGTATCGCAGGTAAATTACCGCATCTACACACTCAGCAATCTCATATCCGGTTACCGGGAAGTAGGCGCCACCTACACTGCTGAGATACCCGGCACAGATGCAGCAGCAGACGGACCTGCAAACAACAGTGCAAAATTCATCGGAGACGATCTGGTAACAGTTTGTGCCGAACATCCCATGAGTTACAGTTTTGAAGCAAAGGATGAAGATGGCGATCAGCTTCGTTACTCATTTTGCGAAGCCTGGCAAACAGATGGCGGTGGTGGCGGAACGCCTGTCGCAGGCCCACCACCTTATGATGCTGTTCCTTACGGCAATGGATACACTGCCACAACTCCACTGGGAAAATCGGTGAGCATCGATGCTGCAACCGGATTGATCACAGGCCTCGCTCCCGCCGAAGGCGTGTATGTGGTAACGGTCTGTGTGGAAGAAATCAGAAACGGACACGTGATTGCCACGCAACGCAAAGACCTGCAAATAAAAATCACCAGTTGCTCCATCGCAGCAGCAGTATTGCCCATCGGATTCATGGCATGCAGGAACTCTTTCACACTCATGCTGAAGAATAATTCGCAGAGTCCGCTGATACGAACCTACAACTGGGAGATACGCGATAAAGACGATAACCTCATTTTTACCTCCACTGCAGTACAACCAAACTATACATTCCCGTCAATCGGCACATACATGGTGAAGCTGGTGATCAACCGCGGCCAGCTCTGCCGCGATTCGGCCACTACGCCTGCTTATGTGTATCCCGGCATGTTCCCGGCATTTGAAGCATCCGACTTCTGTGTGAGCAGGCCAACGAAGTTTGAAGACCGGAGTACCACACGATACGGAAGACTCGTCAGCTGGAGCTGGGACTTCGCAGATGCCGGCAGCGGCGCCGATCAACCCAATACTGAGCACACGTACAATTCAACCGGCACAAAGCAGGTAGTGATGACCGTTACCAACGAGAACGGCTGCGTGGATACGGCCATGCGAAATATCAGCATCATCAACAAACCACCCATTGCAATGGCGTTCAGAGACACCCTCATCTGCATCCCGGATGCAGTGCAGTTGCGGGCTGCAGGCAGCGGCGTATTCAGCTGGTCGCCCAATATCCGCATCACGGGAGCTGGCACAGCAACGCCAACCGTAAACCCAGTCAGTACTACAAAATATTATGTAAACCTTGCATCAGGCGGATGTACCAATACCGATTCCGTATTGATCAATGTGGTAGATCATGTAAGTCTGCGTGTAATGCCGGATACCACTATCTGCCAGGGCGATACCATCCGGCTCCGTCTTCAATCCGATGGATTGAAATATGCATGGTCGCCTTCAGCGAATGTGCTCGATGCCGGCGCTGCTTTCCCGCGCGTGGTAACACAAACGCGCACAACCTATCAGGTAGTGGCAACCATTGGCAGTTGCAACACCAGAGCATCGCTCGATGTGCTCACCGTGCCCTACCCCATTGTGAATGCCGGACCGGATATCAGCATCTGCTACCTCACTCAAACACAACTCCACGGAAACACAGATGGCATAAGGTTTTCGTGGTCTCCGTCGTTTACACTCGATGATCCGCTTACACTTCATCCGATTGCAAAACCATTCGGCAATACCATGTATGTTCTCCGTGCAAACGACGATAAAGGTTGCCCCAAACCATCCTTCGACACAGTGATGGTAACCATGATGCCGAGGATAATTCCTTTTGCAGGAAACGATACCAGTGTGGTGGTTCATCAACCGCTTCAGTTCAACGCCAAAGGTGGAACGCGTTACGAATGGACTCCATCAACAGATTTATCGTCGGGCATCATCGGCAATCCGGTTGGCACATATAGCTTGCCATCATCGGGCATCCGCTACAAGCTGCGTGTGTACGATGCCATCAACTGCGTGGATTCTGCCTATGTTACGGTGAAAGTATTCGACGCAGTTCCATCGGTATTTGTACCCAACGCATTTACGCCAAACGGAGACGGAAAGAATGATGTATTCAGGTATATCGCAGCAGGCATGAAGAGCATAGAATTTTTCCGCATTTACAACCGGTACGGACAACTGGTATACAACAATCCCAATCCAACGCCCGGATGGGATGGCAATATCGGAGGAGCGCCGCAACCCTCCGGCACATTTGTCTGGATGCTCAAAGGAATCGACTACAGAGGCAACACCTATCTCGCCAAAGGCGCAATGGTATTGATAAGATAGAAGGAATGCAGCATCACAAAAGATCTTTGCTGATGCGTTGCAGAAACTGCTCGCGGTATTTGTCTCCTACCGGAACCCGCTCCTGCCCTATGTGAATATGATTGTCTTCGATTCTGCGGATATGATTGCGATTAACGATGTATGAGAGATGAATGCGGGAGAAGTTGGCAGGCAATGATTCTTCCAGCTCTTTCATGCGTTTGTACACAATATGTTTGCCCGAACTGGTATGGAACACCACATAATCTTTCAGTCCTTCTACCATCAGCACATCATGATACTCCAGCTGTACAATGGCGCGGCCTGTCTTAAGGAATAATTTCTGCGGAGCAATAGCAGGTTGCTGGCATTTTTCTTCATTCACCGAAAGCAGATTGGAGACTTTGATCACCGATTTCAGAAAACGATCGAAAGTGATGGGCTTCACCAGATAGTCCACTGCATTTTTCTCATAGCTCTCCGCAGCAAATTCGGAATAGGCAGTAGTGAAGATGAACAGCTGATTGGGAGGCAGCAATCCTGCGAGCTGCATGCCGGAGAGATGTGGCATATTGATATCGAGGAAGATCAGATCCGGCCGGTTGCCTTTCAGCCATTCCAATGCTTCGAGCGCATTGTAACACTTGTGCTGCAGTTGCAGATAAGGTACCTGCCCGATGTATTCTTCCAGCAGGCTCACCGCATAGGGCTCATCATCTATCAGCAGACATTGTATTTTCATTTTACGGGAAATTGAAGTTCCACCTTGTAAAGCTGACCTTCCTGTTCTGTTTTCAAAGTAAAATCATTTCCGAATAACAATGTCAACCGCTTGCGTAAATTATCCAGGCCCACGCCGCTTCCGGCGCCGGCTTCGGCTGGCTGAACAGTATTTACCGTATTGAATTTCAGGTATCCGTTCTCCATGCGGAGTCGAAGATTCACATTGTTTTCAGGAACTGATTTGTCTACGCCATGTTTGTAAATATTCTCTACCAGCGGAATCAGCAACATTGGCGGAATGCGGATCATTTCATCCACTCCTTCGTGTGTAAACTGCAGGGAAGCTGCATGTAGCATTCTGATCTGTTCCAGCTCCATATAATTTTTAAGGAAATTGATCTCAGTGGTGATCGGTACTTTTTCTTTCGGAGCTTCATCTACAAAGTAGCGCATGATGCCCGAAAGGCGTGCGATCACTGTAGCCGCAAGATCGCTTTTTGTATAGGCGAGATAATAGATATTGTTGAGTGTATTGAAGAGGAAATGCGGCTGCACCTGTGCTTTCAGCAGATTCAATTCGGCAGCAGCCTGCTGCATGCGCATGGTTTCCTGCTTACGTAACAGGGTGATGTAATCGGCAGTAGTGTACAACATCGCTCCGAAAAAGAAGGCCAGAAAATCGGAGATGGTGCAAAATGTAAACTGAGCAACGGATAGATTGTAGAAAGGAAGTCTCCCATGCATCGGATACAGAATCAGAAACTCCGCCATCATTCGCGCTCCGATCACAAATGCGAGAAACAGGAATGCCAGCAAAAAGTACGTTGTTTTTTTACCGGTCCGGTAAAAGCGTGGCATCAGCCAGAGTGCATTGCCATAAACAGCCAGCACATAGGAGCTCATTCCGATTGTGGTGCTTGTGAATGCACCAGACCATGTACCCCATTTCTGAACGGCATAAAGCACAAGAAACACGTAGAACAGCAACCAGCATCCGGCCTGCAGCAGCAACATCTTCCTGGTAAACACTACATTGGTCTTTTTCAGCATCAGGTCAAAATACAAAATTATGAGGGAATAGAATGGGTTGCCAACCCTTATCGCGCAAAGTAATCGATAAAGGATGGCTGAACGTTCCGGTTCGACGGATCCTGTTCTTTTTTCGATCCATGCTGAGTGGCAGGATCGGTCGAAAAAAACGGCCAGTGCACAGAACTGATTTTCTATCGCTTGTGTGTTCCGGTAATATTGCTGTACGAAGTTTAGTATAGCCATGTATGCTTCCAACATTTTGCGACACCATCGCTACCGGATGCGGGGGCAGACCGGTAGCGGCTGGAAGCATCTCCGAATTATCATTTAAACAAACCTCATATGAAAAAACTTGGCTCCATGCTTTTCACTGCTTCGCTCGCAACGGTGTTGCTGGCAAGCACTCCGGCTTCAGTGCCCGACGAAGAAGCAGCGCTGAAAACTGTACTTCAATTGTATCTCACAGGTGAGGCCGATAAAATGGAACAGGCATTCCATACATCTGCATCACTGAAATATATCGACAACAAAACCGGACAATTCACCGACCTGCCCATTGCAGACTTCATTGCGCGCGTGAGAAAGAATGGCGCACCGGGTGAAAGAAAAACAGAAATACTCAGCTACAATATCGATGGCAATGCAGCGCAGGCAAAGCTTCGCATCGAAACGCCGAAAGTGATCTTTGTAGATTATATGAACCTGCTGAAGATAGATGGACAATGGAAGATCGTAAGCAAGATCTTCACCCGAACAGACAAGAACTGATTTACCTGATTGATGATATGGATGCAAGGGCTAATTTATTCCCTTCATTTGGTGTAACAAAAAAGGTCGTCCTTTCCAGGACGACCTTTGCAATTTTTTTACTTCAGAGCAAGAGCAATTACATGCCAGGTAACCAGGTTCTGCCTGCACCCACCACACGGAAAGGCCAGGGAACGGAAGCCAGGATAATGATCAATGCAATCAGGAACAACCAGAACGCCTTTTTGTGAACACCGGCATCCGATGATTTCTTCACAAATGAACGGCCTGCAGTGATCAGTACCACGGAGATCAGCATCCCTACCAGATGTTCTATGGCGAAGAAACGAAAAACGCTGTTCTTCATCACTCCTCCCATTCCCATCGTCTGGATGGTTTTCAATCCCCATGGACCCATGATCCAAAGGATCAATCCAACCAGGAAGGTGGTATGTGCAGAGATCATCAGAAAAAGATCGATCTTTTTATCCTGCGCACTTATTGGGCGTTTGTTATTCATGCCCGATAAATGCCGGAAAATGGCAATAATAAGCAGCACCAGGATCACCCAGCGCAGAATACTGTGCAAATGAACAAGACCATCATGCATAACAAGAGATTTGCTTCAAAAGTAATGCGCAATATTTTAAAAACCGAATAATCTGCATGAATACCGCAAACCAAATCCGGTAATTAATCTACCCAGTCGGCAATGAAGATATTCGTGTCGCGTGTACCGCCATTATTTCGGTTGCTGCAGAAAACGATCTGCCTTCCATCCGGACTGAACATCGGGAAGGCATCGAAACCTTTATCCCTGCTCACTTTCTGCAGATTGCTTCCATCTCCGTTCATCGTATACATATTGAATGGGAAACCACGTTTGTACTCGTGGTTGCTTGCAAAGATGATGCGTTTGCTGTCTGGCATAAAAGAAGGCGCCCAGTTGGCCTGTCCCAGATTGGTAATTTGTTTGGCATTGCTGCCGTCGGTATCCGAAACCCATACTTCCATATTGGTAGGCGCTACCAATCCTTCACTGAGCAAAGATTTGTATTCTGTCAACTCTGCTTCGGTCTTCGGACGGGAAGCACGCCAGATGAGTTTTTTGCCATCAGGACTGAACCACGCACCGCCATCGTATCCGGGCGTATGTGTGATGCGTTTTTCTTTTCCCGATTTCAGGTCCATAACGTAGAGTTCGAGATCACCGTCTTTTACACTGGTGTACACCATCTTCTTTCCGTCGGGACTGAGGGTGGGTTCTGCATCGTAACCGGCGCTGCTGGTGAGTTGCTTTACGATCTTGCCATCGAGATCGGCCATGAAAATATCGTAGCTGTTGTACAATGGCCAGATGTATTTGTTGCCATATTTTGATCTGTCGGGAACCGGTGGGCATTCATCGCCGCCCAGATGCGTGGAAGCATAGATGATATGTTTGCCGTCTTTGGTGAAGAATCCGCAGGTGGTGCGGCCTTTTCCTGAACTGATCATTTTGTACTCGAAAGGTTTTCCGGGTTCAGGGATTCGTCCTACGAAGATCTGATCGCAGGGCAGTCCATTCGCAGCGCTGGTTCGCTGAAACACCAGGTACCTGCCATCATAACTGAAATAAGCTTCGGCATTATCGCCTCCGAAAGTAAGCTGCCGAATATTCCTGAAATGCGTTTCACCGGGAAATTGTACCGTGTCGGCCATTGAAATGTTGAGTCCGGCCTGTAAGGAAGGTTTTCTGAATGCAGTGAAGAGCCCGGCAACGATCAGTGCAAATGCCGGTAACCAAAAGAGCTTTCTCATTATTTGTTCGTTTAGATTGCGGGAAGAAAGGCGGCGCAAAGGTATTTTTGTAAACTGCCATTTTTGTCAGAATATTGTCATAACACACTTGCTTAAAAACGGTTAGATTTGTTGCCTATATGACAATGAGGACTAGATTCTTTTTTGCTATCTGCCTGCTGCTTGTTCAACTTGCAGCCTGTGGCGATAAGCCGGAGCGAAACCCCGGCGATATACTTTCAGCTCCCCCATTCAAAGGGCTTACAGACAGCATTGCACGCTTTCCTGAAGATGCTGCGCTGTACAAAAAAAGAGCGGTACTGCTTTCTCTCAATAATCAGCACGATCTGGCATCAGCCGATTACGAACAGGCATGGAAACTGGCGCCCGATGAGAATACTGCACAGGAATACATCACTAATTTCATGCTCACCGGCAGACCTCATGATGCACTGGCATTTCTGAAAGAATGCATTCAAAAATATCCCGACAATCCCGATTTCAAACGCAGGCTCAGCGAAGTGCTGGCACAAACCGGCGATAATGCAGGAGCCATGCAGCAGTTCGATGATATGTTGAGTAAAGATTCATCAAATTTCGAAGCCTGGTACGAAAAAGGTGTGCTGCTCGCAAGAGCTGGTGATACAGCCAGTGCCATCACAGCATTGCAAAATGCCTATCATCTTAAACCCATCTTTTTCTTCGGCAATACACTCGCCAATATTTATGCAGCTTCGCTCGATGCGCGAACCATCCCCTTCTGCGATACACTGATAGCAAGGGATAGCGCCAAATCGCAACCAGAGCCGCACTTCGTTAAAGGCATGTACTATTCCGATACGCACAAGTATAAAGAAGCCATTCACGAGTTCGACGAAAGCATCAAACTCGACTGGAAGTTCACCGATGCCTATCTCGAAAAAGGCATCATTTATTACGAGCAGAAAGACTTCAATAAAGCCCTGGAAACATTCAAATTCGCTACAACCGTATCAGCTACCAGCGCCGATGCCTGGTTCTGGATCGGAAGATGCTACGAAGCAGCAGGAGATAAAGATGAAGCTATCGAAAATTACAAAAAGGCATACGCGCTCGACAAATCATTGAAAGAAGCAAGAGAAAGAATCAAAAACCTCAGCAAATAAATATCAACTCATGGCCATCATTGCACCCTCACTGTTATCAGCCGATTTTCTGCAATTGCAGCAAGCCTGTGATATGCTCAACAACAGCGAAGCCGACTGGTATCACCTGGATGTGATGGATGGAAGATTTGTACCCAATATCAGTTACGGACTTCCCGTGATCGAGCATATCCGCAAAGCCACCAAAAAAGTGTGCGATGTACACCTGATGATACTCGAACCGGAGAAATATGCCGAAGCATTCAAAAATGCCGGAGCAGACATTCTCACTGTTCATATCGAAGCCTGCGTGCATCTTCACAGAAACCTGCAGCAGATCAAAAGCCTGGGCATGAAGGCTGGCGTGGCGCTGAACCCTCATACTCCTGTGAGTCTGTTGCAGGATGTGATTCAGGATATCGATCTGGTGCTGATCATGAGCGTGAACCCCGGTTTCGGAGGACAAACCTTCATACCCCATACCCTCGAAAAGATCAGGCAGCTTCGCGGCATGATCAACGAGAAGAAATTGTCTACCCTCATCGAGGTAGATGGAGGCATTACCCTCGCCAATGCGCCACAGATTGTGGAGGCAGGCGCAGACGCGCTGGTGGCAGGGAATACCGTATTCAAATCACCCGACCCTGCGGCTACCATCGCCCAGCTGAAAAAGGAAACAACCGGTTTGGTGAACCGATAAAATCTGTTAATTTCGACTGCACTTAAAAATACTGCCGGTGAGAATCATACCGCTACTGTTGGTTTTGTTGTTGCCAATCCTGCCCAAGGCTGCATTTGCCCAAAAGAAACCAGCATCCCTCACGGGAAAAGTGGTCGACGACAATGAGAATCCTCTGGGAAATGTTTCCGTAACCATATTGGGTAAACGAATCGGCACTTCCACTTCCGATTCTGGTACCTTCCAGCTACAGGTACCCGCCGACAAAGCCTTCGCCCTGGTGTTTTCTTTTACAGGATATAAAACTGTTCAGCGCAATTTTCTGCTGAGCGAGAAAGAAAACGAATACGTGGTGATCCGCATGGAACGCGGATCAGGCATGCTCGATTCTGTGGTGGTGACCGATCAGCGGCAACGCCGCGAAGCCGGACTGATACTGCTCAATCCCAAGAACGCCATCAATATCCCTGCTCCCGGCGGTGGTATCGAAAGTCTCATTAAAGTGGTGGTAGGCTCCAATAACGAACTCACTTCTCAATACAATGTACGCGGAGGAAATTATGATGAGAACCTCGTGTATGTGAACGATTTTGAGATCTTCCGTCCATACCTTGTACGCAGCGGACAGCAGGAAGGTCTCAGCTTCATCAATCCGGAACTCGCGCGAAACGTGAGTTTCTACAATGGCGGCTTCCAGGCGCGTTACGGTGATAAGATGAGCTCTGTGCTCGACATCCAGTACAAGAAACCCAAAACATTCGGAGGGTCAGCCTATGTGGGATTACTCGAACAGGGACTTCATCTCGAAGGCGCTTCGAAGAACGGCAGGTTCACTTACCTCATCGGTGTTCGAAACAGAAGCAACCGAAACCTGCTGAAGAGTCAGGATACAAAAGGCAACTACGTACCTTCTTCATCAGACCTGCAGGCGCAGCTGACTTATCAGATCAATAGCCGCAACTCGCTGGAGTTGCTGGGAAATATTTCGCAAACCAAATTCACGCTTACACCAGAGTTCAGCCAGCTCACCTCCAGTGTGTTCTCACCATACTTCAGCGCCAATCTCGGACTCGATATTTATTTTGAAGGAAGGGAGGAAGACCGGTATCGTACCAATATGATCGGTCTGGCATGGGTGCAGCAACTCAATAAAAAACTTCGCCTCAAATGGATGGCCAGCCGTTTCGAGAACGATGAGAAAGAATCGCTCGACATTACCGGTGCTTATCTTTTTGGCGATCGCGCATTCGACAAGGCCAAGCCCGATTTCGGAACCATCACCAATCCGCTGGGTGCTGGTGTATACCAGAATTTCGCGCGCAACAAACTCAACATAGCGCTCTGGAATTTTTCGCATAAGGGAAGTTATGATCAGGGCAAACATTTTATTCAGTGGGGACAAACCATCGAACGTCAGAACATCAGCGACAGACTCAACGAATGGGAGTATCAGGATTCTGCGGGATATAGTCTTCCTTACAATCCGAATATGCTCAATCTCAGCAAAGTGCTGAAAGCAAGCGCCAGTCTGGATATTACGCGACTCAGCGGATACATACAGGACAATATCATATTCCACGATTCGGCTGCCTTTACGCTACAGGCCGGACTTCGTTACAATTACAATACACTCAACAAAGAGTTCCTGCTTTCTCCCCGCCTCGGTTTCAGTTTTAAGCCTGCGAATTGGGAACGCGATGTGATCTTCCGCGGAGCTGCGGGGCTCTATCATCAGCCACCTTTCTATCGTGAACTGAGAAGATATGATGGCACAATCAACAAAGATCTGAAAGCACAGAAGAGCTGGCAGGTTGTAGCGGGAATGGATTACAATTTCAAATCGGGCAATCGTCCTTTCAGATTCACGGCAGAAGCATACTACAAACAA
Organism: Pseudoflavitalea sp. G-6-1-2; assembly: GCF_012927185.1. Classification (GTDB taxonomy): domain Bacteria; phylum Bacteroidota; class Bacteroidia; order Chitinophagales; family Chitinophagaceae; genus Pseudobacter. The sequence continues at coordinate 756,797 of NZ_JABBGB010000003.1, read as the reverse complement.
ATGTGGGATGTGGTGCCTTACGATATCGACAATGTGCGCATCCGTTATTTCGGCGAGAACCGCGCAAAAGCGTATGCAACGGGAGTTGAGTTCCGCTTCTTCGGCGAGCTGGTTAAAGACGCTGAAAGCTGGGTGAGCATTGGTCTCATGCGTACCCGCGAAGATCTCGACAAAGACACTTACTACAACTATACACTCGACGCGAATAACAAACCCATCGACAGTACTCAGACCGAAGCGGGATGGCTGCGCCGTCCGAGCGATCGATTGCTGACCATCGGTATGTTCTTACAGGATTATCTTTCTACCAATAAGAACTTCAAAGTATACCTGAATATGTTGTACGGAAGCAATCTGCCTTACAATATTCCGAACAGTGTGAAGTACAGGAATGCACTGGAGATCGATCCGTACATGCGCATAGACATCGGGTTTAGTGCGCTGCTGCTCGACAGCGATAAGGCAAACCGACGCAGCCATAATCCATTCCGCAACTTCGAGAATATCTGGGCTACGCTGGAAGTATTCAATCTGATAGACCGCAACAATACCATCTCTTACATGCTGATCAAAGACTTCTCGAATACGGTATTTGCAATGCCGAACCGATTGACGCCGAGATTGATCAACCTGAAACTGATTGCGAGGTTCTAGAAAAGGGTACGGTCAACTTCGATCCTTTATTGCTTACTCCTGCAAAACAAAAACCCAAGCCCATTCCGGGCCTGGTAAAATCTTACAATTGAGGCCGGGTTTGCTTTATGAACCAGTTTGTGATGCGGAAGCATTGTTCAATAACTGAAGCGCGGCTTTCAGCTTTGCCAGTTTCTTTTCATCACTGGAGATGTTTTTTGTGAGCTTCCTGAGTTTCTTTTCGTATTTCTGAACAGCATTGTCTGCGCTTCTCACTTTCTTAGCCAGTTTCCCTGCTTCGCGGGCTGCTTTCTCAGCCTGTCTTGCGGCAGATTTGTCGTGGGCGTCTTTCCGGAGTTTGGCTGCCAATTCATAATTCCTGTTAGCAGAGCTCTGAGATTCGAGTTGCAGGGCATGTAGATCGATTTTCTTTTGCTGGAGATCGGTTTCAATGGAAGTAGAATCTGCACGGTATTCCTTGAGTTGTTCTTCCAGTTGGAGGATTTGTTTTTCTTTTTTGACTTTTGAGAGGGAATCGATTTTGGAAGTTTGGGCAAAACTGAGTGATGACAACAGCATAAAGCTGATGATGAATAGAGCTTTTGGCATACGTGTGTAGAAATTAGTTAGAATAAGACGCTAATTTATATTTTATTAGTTGTCAGGGGGATTGGGTAAATTATTTTAATTTGTTTCAGGCAAGAAACCGATAACAGTCGTTCTTTTATTAGTAAGAAAACTGGCTTCAATAGTTCGTTCTGGGCAGAACGTTAGAATCATTAATCCGTTTTCAGGCAAGTTCCGGATTCCCATATCTCCATAATAAATAAGCGGCGGCAGACATCTGTTTACGTCAATCCTTCCCCATTAAATAAGACCGTTTACGGTCTTCGCATTATTCCCATTTCCCACGTCATTCCAATTACGGGACAAATCGAGTCCGTGCCAACTCTCTAACAATCTGATTCACAGCATACTACTTTTCTGGCATTCCATTGGCAAATTGATAATCATCAATCGAACTATACGAATTTGAATAGAGGATAAGGTAAGGCTAGGGCTCTGGTTGTAGCAAATTGGTTAAGGTTACAGGCATTCTGATTAAAGAAATTGAATAGAGGATAAGGTAAGGTTAATGGTTCTGGTTAGTGCATTTTATTAAGTACGTTGTTCATTTGTACAAGCATTTTCATAGGATAAGGTTTAATGGTTAATGGTTATTGGTTTTCTGATTAAAGCATAACTGGCAAGTTTAATGATTATTGGAAAATGGTTTATGGTTAGAGCCATCCGATAATGGATGTCACATGAGGCCGTCCCGGTAAACGGGCCGGCCTTCTTGTTTTATGGAACTCGCAAGCCGGCAGCGTTGCAGCGACCTGCCCTTTAGGAATGATAGAGTTTATGGTCGCCATCTCTTGCTACTTCGTTCGGCGGCGCATAAGAATTTCGCCAGAGGCGAAGAAATAGAAGTCACTCGCGGGATGCGAGCGACCGGGCACTCGCGAACTACCAGCAACTTCCAAAGTGAGCAAAAACACCTGATCGAAATTCCCTTTTCCCACGCTATTCCAGAAAAGGGAAAAACTGAGTTGGCACAAAGCTTCTAACACATTGATTATTAAACAGTTCAACTCCCGGCACAGGATTGGCATCTTCCAACACATGACCAAAACAATAACCAATGATCAATGAAGTACTGGTCAATCCCGATCCATTTACAAATGCCTTTACACTGGAGATCAATTGTAACCAGAATTTACACGCCATTGTCCGGCTCATCAATGCAGAGGATCGCATTGTAAAATTGTTCAGCTGGTACCTGCTCAAAGGGGCCAACATCACAAGCATCGAAGACATCAGTTCAACAGTAGGTGGAAAGTGCAGATTGGATGTGATCAATCAGGATGGAACACTGTTGCATACAATTGATGTGACCCAATCAAACTGATAGCAGTTTCTCTGACCCCTCCCCTTCGCTGTAGAAAATTATTTTTCAAACACTGCCGTACCCAAAACAAACAAGCGCAGCACCAGCTGCGCCTTTCTCAAGGCCCTTTTTTACTCCGTCCCCTTAACTCCTTTACCCGAAACCGTACTTGTTTTTTTCATGGCAAATATTAACCCCTTACCCAAAACCGTAACTTATTGCTTGATCCCTACCCATGTCCACTGCTGCCTTGCAAAACGAGGCAGCTTTTTTTATACTTTTGGGTATGGCAAAACTTAGTGTCAATATCAACAAGTTCGCAACGCTGCGCAATAGCCGCGGTGGCAACAATCCCGATGTAGTGAAAGCAGCAATCGATGCACAGCGATTCGGTGCCGATGGCGTTACCGTACATCCCCGACCCGATGAACGACATATTCGCTATCAGGATACACGCGATATCAAAAAGATCATCACCACAGAATTCAATATAGAAGGCAATTGCAGGGAACAGAAGTTCATCGATCTGGTACTCGAAACAAAGCCCGATCAGGTAACACTGGTACCCGATGCTGAAGGTCAGCTTACATCAGACCACGGCTGGGATACCATCAGATACAAAGATTATCTGAAAGAGATCATCGGTGTATTTCAGCAGGCAGGCATTCGTGTATCCATCTTTGTAGATCCGGTGATTGAAATGGTGAACGGCGCAGCAGAAACAGGTACAGACAGAATTGAATTGTATACCGAAGGATATGCCAGTGCATTTGCTGCAGGTAAAGAAGCTGCTGTTGCACCGTATATTGCAGCTGCAAAACGCGCACAGGAACTGAAGTTAGGCATCAATGCAGGGCATGATCTGGATTTGCAGAATCTTGCTTTCTTTGCACAGCAGGTTCCGGGGCTGGCAGAAGTTTCCATTGGCCATGCACTGGTATGTGATGCTTTGTATCTCGGATATGAAAATGCAGTGCAGTTGTATAAAAGACAATTGCTGAATGCAAAATAACCGGCAACTACAAACAACAATACAAAAAGAAACCCCGGCAAATTGCCGGGGTTTTCTATTTAGTCGCAATGCGATTAATTATAGTGGAGCTTCAGTTCAACACGACGGTTCTTAGCACGGCCTGCAGCAGTTTTGTTGTCTGCAACCGGCTGTTCCTGACCGTAACCTGCTGATTTCAGGCGCTCAGGGCTGATTCCTTTCTTCACGAAATAATCGTACACAGCTTTAGCACGATTCTCACTAAGCGTGAGGTTTTTGTCTGCTTTACCGGTATTGTCGGTATGACCTTCTACATCGAGTTTCAGGTTGGTGTCTTCGTTCAGCAGTTTCACTACATCATCCAGTGATTTGTTCGATTTAGCGAGCAGCTTGAACGATCCTGTTGCGAAGAAAATGTTTTTCGCAGCTACATCGATGCGTTTCTTCACTTCTTCTTTGATCTCTGGGCAACCGTTGTTGGCAACAGTTCCGGGAAGATCAGGACATTTATCTTCTTCATCATTCACTCCGTCTTTATCACGGTCAGGGATCGGGCAACCGTTGTAACGGGCAACACCTGCAACGTTAGGACATTTATCTTCTTCATCGTTGATGCCGTCTCCGTCTGTATCAGGGATTGGGCAACCATTGTAACGGGCGAGACCTGCCACTTCAGGACATTTATCATCTTTATCAGGAATACCGTCTCCGTCTTTATCAGGGCAACCCTGGAACTGAGCCAGACCGGCCACTTCAGGGCATGCGTCGAGGCTGTCAACGATTCCGTCTCCGTCTGTGTCTTTCGGAGCTGGCGGAGGAGGAACAACAACTGGTGCCGGTTCTGCCTTCTTCTTTTTATTGAAGATGGTTCCGGTGAAACCAATGCTATGATAGAAATGATAGTTAACGGTGTTGGTTACAGGTACGCGGTACTGTGAGTTCACTACCAGGTGAGCTTCGTCGCCCAGATTGAACTGAACACCAGCGCCCAGTGGCAGAAACGCACCGAATGTTCCTTTATACATAGAACCACCCACACCTGCTGAAGCAAATGGAGACACTACATATTTATTGGAGAACAATTTTGCACGGGCCGATGCATCGAGTTCCAGCAGGAAATTATCCTTTCCGTAAGTGGAACCATCTCTCTTTGGATAGTCGAGAAAAGCGCCTGCCAATGTAGAAACGAAATCGAATGTATTGCTCAGGCCTTCGGTGTAGCTGATAGCGAGACCTGGAGACATTTCTTTGATTCTTCCGAATTCCTTATCTCTGAAAGCGGCTCCCAGAGAGGTTTTTCTGATGTAATCAGCAGAATGGAAATCGTGCATGAAAAAGTGAATTCCCAACGAAGGATTCTGGATATAGTCTTTATTCTGACCAAACGAAACCTGGGTTAGGGTTAACAACAATACAAGGTGTAGTAGTACTTTCTTCATATCGGGACATTTTGTATTCGTAAGGGAGCAAAATTAATGGGGTACCCATTAAACAGAAAAATAATTTATCAACTGTGGTTGATAATTAAGATTCCGTTAATACAAGTCACTCACGGATACAACAATACGAGCTACGGTGTTTGGGTAGCCGGTTGTGAGGCGCCTTCGATAAGGCTAAGCTCTACCGGCTTTGTTTTTCCGAGGTATTCAACCTTCACGCGCGTGAGCCCATGACCGGTATACCCAAGTGTTTTAGCCGCTATATGACTTAAATCGATCAATCTTTTATTCAGGTGATGCATTCTGTCTGTAATTCTCAGAATGATAGACCTGTTATTGCGGATATTGGTTACACGCACCCAACAGTTAAGTGGAAGCGTATTACAGGCTGCTGTTAATTTTTTCTGGCTGAAGATCTCGCCATTGGCGGTTTTTCTGCCTTCAAACTTGTTGTGGTAGAAACTTGCGATGCCATACTGAACTTTGGCAACCCTCGCTTTCTTAGACATGCGAACACTGTCTTCTGCTGCCTGGGCGGATACAACAGCAGGGATAACGGTACTCAAGACAGTAATAAGAGCCCATTTTTTCATAGATAGGGGATTTTATTGGACGGCTTTATCGGCGAAATATCTCTCCCTCAGAATCTTGTCTTCCCCATAAATATCTTCATAAATTTTCAATTTTCCATCTTTTCCTTCGCATGTGAAATAACGGATATAGATGGGCACTTTCTTAAAACCCCATACCGTATGTTTCTCTTCGCGTTTGATCCATGCACGAAGTGTATCAGGATGATACTTGGCAGTATCGTTCCTCACCAGAAAATCTGCCAGCTTCATAAACTCTTTCACACGTACACATCCATGGCTCATGGCGCGGTTGCCATTGCTGAACAACCAGCGGGCATTGGTATCGTGCAGGTACACATCATATTTATTCGGAAAATTGAATTTGAGTACGCCGAGTGAATTATCGTCGCCCTGACGCTGCTTCAGCAGGTAAGGGAAATTGCCCTTGCCCAGCGCTGCCCAGTTGATCAGTGCAGGATCGAGTATGCTGTCGTTGCGGTCTACCACCATCAGGTTCTGCTTGCGGAGATAATCCACATTCTGCTTGATCTTCGGCAGCATTTCCTTGTAGATGATGCTGTAAGGGACCGTCCACTGCGGATACGTGATGAAGTTGCTGATCGCCGATGTGAGCAGCGGCGTTCTTGTTCTCGATTGACCAACAATGATGCGGCTTTCGAGCGCAACAGTATCGGCATCGTATACGCGCAGATAGAACGAAGGCAGATTCACCCAGATATATGTTTCAGGAAATGAATCCGTTGCCATCTTATAACGATCAAGCGTAATCGCTACCCGCTTGAATTTATCCCAGCTGGTGTAATTGAGACTGTTTACCGTATTCTCGTTGATGCGTCCCGTTGGTTTCAGCCCTTTCGATTTCTGATAATCGGTAAGTACCTGCCGCCACATGGTTGTATCGAGAGGCTCCGTAGCAGACACTACCAGATCGTCTTCAAAGAGACGGCGCTGCAGCTGATGATAGAACTCTACGCTGTCGCGAAGCGGATAGCTGTAATATAATTTGGTGTATCGTTTGAATGTCTGGATGGAGTCGAGGAAAGATTTCAATCCTTCTTTCAGCGCTGCATAACCTGCATAAGTTGGTTCCAGCTCCTTGATTACTCCGTTGAGGTTTCTTGTATTGATTAAGTTGGCAAGAACGTTTGGATAGAAATCGGGGCCCAGTGCAGAATCGGTGCGGATCCATGCGCTGTCGTTTTTGAAATGCCCCTGTTTCAGATGGCGGGCTGCGAGCAGAAAGGCATCTGTCATCATCAGATCGGCGCGGCTCCAGAGCGCAGCATCTCTGCGCGATTGTGTATCGCGCTCAATCTGTGTGCGGATTCCCTGCAATGCGCGGAAATGATAATCCGAAGGAAATAATCCGTATTCTTTTGATTTTGCAATGAACTGGAAGAACGATTCGCCGATGGCATTCCACTGTTCGCGTGCACTCCAGATGGGCTGGTGGTCGCGGCGAACGTATACTTCGTTTACCATTACATCGTCGGCGAGTACCACGGTATCGTTCAGTCTGCCCTTGTTATCGAGCATGAATGAAAGCGCTTTTGTGAGATTCTCTTTTACGCGGGCTTCAAACTTTTCCGGTGATTCTACGATGTCTTTTACTTTGGGCTTTTCAGTTTCACCACCACCACAGGCTGCGAGGGCCAGTAAAAAAACAAACATGCAACTTCGTGTGCCTGCATTCAAATGCTTATTCATGTATTCTCCCTGATTTATATTTTTTGTACCTTCCTTATTGATGTAATTCATCATCACCCAGTTGCAATGCCGAACAAAATACTACTTCACCGTTACTTTCCAAATACCACCTTACTGGTTATTGCTTTATCTCAACTACTCACTCTAACAGTGCATGCTCAAAAAACCGATACCAGCGCGTATGGAGTGCCAGTGATCAGGCATTTTTCACAGTATGAGCAGGGTGTTTCAAAAGATTCGTTGCATAGGATGGTTGAACTTCGTACGGTAGTTCCAGGCGTTGTGTATGACCTCCGGTATGCTACTCAGAATAACTTCATGAACCGGCGAATGTATCCCAAAAATACAAATATTAGTTTTCTCCGCCTTCCGGCGGCCCTGGCACTACAGAAAATACTGTACGAATTGAATGCCAAAGGTTACGGAATGAAGATTTTTGATGCGTACCGCCCCTACTCCGTTACGGTGAGTTTCTGGGAGCTGGTGCGCGATCCCCGTTATGTGGCCGAACCCACCAAAGGCTCAGGACACAACAGGGGCCTGGCTTTGGACTGCACCATCATCCGCCTTTCCGACGGAAAAGAGCTGGATATGGGCACCGGATTCGACAATTTCACCGATTCTGCCCATCACGATTTTACCCAATTGCCTCAGCAGGCAATTGATAACAGAAAAATGTTCAGGGCTTTGATGGAAAAGTACGGATTCAAGGCCTTCGAAACCGAATGGTGGCATTATAGCTGGCCTAACAACAGGGAGTACGAAGTATTGGATATTCCTTTTGAGGTGCTGAAGCGGGTACGGAAGCAGTAACCGGCCATAAGCCGGCAACTACTGTTTGCTCAGATCGCATCCACTGCGATCACTGCATCTGTATCGATGGGCCCGTAAATGTGCGGATAGGTTGCAGCATTGCTCGCACTCCACTCATAGATCAGCTGACTTTTCAGCTTTGCTGTATCGATGCTGAGTTGCAGCAAATTTTTCTTTCCTTCAAAATAACGTTGCAGCACATCTGCAATCTGATCCTGCTGACAGCAGTGAATAAAGCCCTCTTCTTTCAGTGAGCTGGCTGCATAACGGCCTTCGGCCTGCGCAGCATCCCATTCGGGTTTTGTTGTGATATGGAAAATAATTGGCATGATTAAAGCACTCTTTTGATATGTTGTTCCAGCATTAAGAGATCGGTGAGCACAATGGCTGTTATTGCTTCGAGTACCACAGGTACGCGGAGCGCAATGCAGAGATCGTGACGGCCTTTCACGGAGAAAGTTTCTGTTTGTCCGGTTTCCCAGTTCAGTGTCTGCTGCTCTTTTGGTGTGCTGGATGTTGGTTTGATGGCAATGCGGAACACCAGTTCATTGCCATTGGTGATACCACCTACAACGCCGCCTGCATGATTGGTGGCGGTTTGTCCTTCCATGTTTACGATGGCATCGTTGTGTTCTGTTCCGAACATGCGCGCAGCTGCGAAGCCTGTTCCGAACTCTACTCCGCGCACTGCAGGTATAGCAAATGCTGCGTGGCTGAGCAGTGATTCTGCAGAATCGAAGAAAGGTTCTCCGAGGCCTGCGGGCAATCCTGTTACGCGGCATTCCACAATTCCTCCGATGCTGTCTTTGGCATCGATGGCGCGTTGCAATCCTTTGTCGAGATCTGTTTCGCCACCGATTTCGAGAATCTTCGCTTCTATTTGAACGTTAGCAGTGGCTGCGAGTTTTTTGGCGATCACGCCTGCTGCAACGAGGCATACAGTGAGTCGTCCGCTGAAATGGCCGCCGCCTCTGAAGTCTTCGAAGCCTCCGAATTTCTGATGGGCAACAAAGTCTGCATGGCCGGGACGCGGCACTGCACGCTGCTTCTCGTAATCGCCGGAGCGGGTATTTTTGTTATCGAAGAGAATGGTGAGCGGGGCACCCGTGCTCTTTTCGTTGAAGACGCCGGTTTTGAAAAGCGGGAGATCATCTTCCTTGCGCGGAGTGGTTCCCTTCTGCGTGCCGCCTTTTCTGCGTTCGATATCGGTAACGAAATCGTCGGCTGTAATGGATAGTCCGGCAGGACATCCATCGATATTCACACCCACACTTTCTCCATGCGATTCACCGAAGATGGTTACCCTGAATATTCTTCCAAATGCGTTCATAAAATTTCAGTTCATTACTTTAAAGATACTGATCCTCCCAGTTGTTGCAGGTGCTGGTAGAAATCGGGATAGGATTTATTGATGGCATCCGCCGATTCGATAGTTACTTCTCCACTTGCTTTGAGTGCAGCAACAGCACACGCCATAGCGATGCGGTGATCGTGATGCGAATACGTAGTGGCGCCATTCAATCCTTTGCCTCCGTGAATGATCATGAGATCATCCTGCAGATCTATCTGCACACCAAGTTTTCCGAACTCTTCCTGCAAAGTGATAGCACGGTTGCTTTCTTTATGTGTGAGGCGTTGCGCACCTTCTATCACCGATTTGCCATCGCAGTAAGCAGCAAGCGCTACCAGCGGCGGGAACAGATCAGGACATTCAGTGGCGTTGAAATGAAATGCCTTCAGCGGAGCCGGACCAATCTCGATCTTATCGGTCTGCACAGATATTTTTGCACCGCTGCTCATGAGCGCCTGCAATACTGCACGGTCGGCCTGAGTAGAGAATACATCCAATCCTTTAACGGTAATATCGCCAGCGATTGCACCAGCTACGAGCAGGAATGCAGCGCCGCTCCAATCTCCTTCCACCGTGTATTCCAGCGTACCGTTCTTCGGTGCAGCGGGATTAGGTGGGAAGTAGAAAGATTCGTAATTGCGGTTCTCTACTTTCCATCCGAAATCGAGCATCACTTTTAGCGTGAGGTCGATATATGGTTTGCTTTTGAGATCGGTTACAGTAAGTTCCACATCAGATGCACCTGCGGCTGCATAACTCATCAGCAATCCGGTGAGGAATTGCGAACTGAGGCTGCCATCGACAGTGATGGAGGCGGGTTTCATGGGGCCTTTGATCACCAGCGGCAGTTTGCCGTTGTTCGATTGAATGCCTACGCTCAGTTGCGGAAGGATAGCATCGAAGAAATCCATCGGCCTTGTTACGAGACTGCCTTCACCGTTGATGGTGATGGTGCGTTCGCTCAGCGAAATGATGGGCGTGAACATTCTGATGCCGAGACCACTCTCGCCGCAATTGACTGCATCGTTAACAGGTTGCACACCATTGCTGGTGATCTTCAACGTGCCGTCAGGCTGCAGCTCAGGTTTTGCACCAAGTGCAGTGATCACACCGATCGCAGCATTGTCGTCGTTGGAATGGCCGGGATTATGAATGATGGTGATACCCTTTCTCACCAAAGCGGCTGCACATGCACGTTGCATAGAGCTCTTGCCGGCCGGCGCCATGATATGCCCTTTGATGGATTGAGGTTTTACTATTGCGATCATGCCGGTAATTCGTCTATTAATGTTTTCAATTGATTCATGGGCACCTGCTGAACAATTCCTTTTCCGATCTTATCGAGCAGCACATAGTTCATGGTGGTGCGTTCTTTCTTTTTGTCTTTCTGCAATACATCGAATGCTGCGTTCTTGTCGAACTCCGCGTAAGTAGGCAATCCGTATTGCTCCAGCACGCGCACTACGCGGTCTGTGTCTTTGAAGCCCGCGAGTTTTGCAGAGAGATGGCAGGCCATGGTCATTCCGATGGAGATGGCTTGTCCGTGCGATAACTCGTACATATTCTCGATGGCATGGCCAAGCGTGTGTCCGAAGTTCAGTAGACGGCGGTCGCCGGCTTCGAACTCATCCTGCTCTACCACTTTCGATTTGAGCATGGCATTGCGGAGAATGAGTTTGCCGAGTGCGGCTTTATCTTTTTTGTAGAATGATAGTTTCTTTTCCTCCAGCTCTTTGAACATGCGAAGATCCTTGATACAGCTGTGTTTGATGATCTCGGCAAAGCCGTTGATCCACTCAGTTTCGGGCAGTGTTTTCAGCAGGCTGTAATCGTAGAGCAGAAAATCCGGCTGACGGATAGTGCCCACGAGATTCTTATAGATGCCTACATCTACACCATTCTTTCCCCCGATGCTCGCATCCACCATGGCCAGTACTGTTGAGGGTACAAAGCCGCAACGGATGCCACGCATGAAGATAGCCGCTACATAACCGGTGATATCTGTAACAACTCCCCCACCGATACCAACGAGGGTTGTTTTGCGGTCTGCGCCGGATTCGATGAGTTCTTCAATCACTGCATCTACAGTAGGTTGAATTTTGAACTCTTCACCAGGCTTGAGCACAATGCTGTTCCAGCCCTTGAATTTTTTGGCGTGAAGGCCGTAAATATTTTCGTCGGTGATCAGTACGGTATGCTCCTTGCCTACTAATTTCTCAAGCAGGGCAAAGTCAGCATCGAAGTAGTAATCAACTTTCTTTGATGAGAACTGACAAGATTTTTTTTGCATGTTACAGTTGTACTTTATCGAAAACTTCCAGTTCGCTTTCGAGCGATTTCGATTGGTGGTATTCCTCCTGCCTGCCGATGAAATCCGCAACCTGCTTCACTCCTGAGGGGCTCACCGTGTAAGCGGCGAAAGCTTCTTCCCATTCAAAAGGTTCTGCGAGGAAGTTGGAATTGTTGATCCAGTTAGCAGATTCCGATTTCAGTGATTTGATCACCTGCAACAGATTCTGTGCGGGATGCAACTGCACCAGCAGATGGATATGATCATCCACACCATTCACGGCCGTGAGCCTGATACCGCGTTCCGATCCATCTTTCTGCAGGTGTGCAAAGAGTACAGTACGGATGGGTTTCTTCAGCAATGCCTTGCGCTCGCGAACGGTGACGATCACATGAACAAAGAGCCAGATCTTATGGTTGTTAGCTGTCACTTATGCGTTCATGATCTTGTTCTGGTGGTTGATACTTTCCATGTGTACGGCATCAAAATACTTGGTGATGAATTCTTTGCTGAGGCCGATCTTATCACCTTGTTTGAATGCGCGTTCGAGGATTTCGTTCCAGCGGTTGGTTTGCAGAATGGTGATCTGGTTGTTCTTTTTGTAGAGACCGATCTGTTCTGCCACTTTCATGCGCTGACCGAGAATCTGCATCAGTTCATCATCCAGGTGGTTGATCTGCTGACGGAGTTTTTCGAGCGCTGCGTGGAACTCTTCGGAGCTGGAATCTTCATTTCTCCAAACAATCGAGTTGAGCATTTCTGTGAGACGCTCAGGAGTAACCTGTTGTTTGGCATCGCTCCATGCTTTGTCGGGGTCGATATGTGATTCGATGATGAAACCATCGTAGTCGAGGTCGATTGCCTTCTGCATCACATCGAGCAGAATATCTCTTCTTCCGCAGATATGCGAAGGATCGTTGATGAAAGGCATATTCGGATGGCGGCGTTTCATCTCGATAGCGAGGTGCCACATGGGGGCATTGCGGTATTCCGAGTTGCCGTATGCGCTGAATCCGCGGTGGATGAGGCCGATCTGATCGATGCCTGCTTTTGCCACGCGCTCAACTGCACCGGTCCATAATTCGAGGTCGGGATTGATGGGGTTCTTGATCAGTACGGGAACGTTGGTGCCTTTGAGTGCATCAGCAACTTCCTGTACGCTGAAGGGGTTAACAGTGGTGCGGGCGCCGATCCACAGAACATCCACATCGAAGTGAAGAGCGTCTTCCACCTGTTTGGCGGTTGCTACTTCTACAGTGATAGGGAGGCCGGTGAGTTTTCTTGCCTGCTGCATCCATGGGAGACCTTTGGTACCGATCCCTTCAAAGCTGCCGGGACGGGTGCGGGGTTTCCAGATACCGGCGCGAAGCATGTCTACCTTACCTGTTTTGGCCAGCTGTTGTGCTGTTTCAATTACCTGCTCTTCGGTTTCTGCGCTGCAGGGGCCTGAGATGATCAGGGGGCGTTTGTTCCATGCTGCCTGCACTGTTTCCTTCATGGTTGTTTCTGTACTTGTCATACAATGAATTTGAAAATTTGAATATGTCTGTGTCTTGATTTTGTTTGTTAGTCAGGCAACAGACGTATTCAAATTTTCAAACATTGAAATTGAATTATCGTCTGCTGTCTGCGTCGTTCATTCTGATCTTTCTTCCGCGGTAATTTTTACCGTCGATAGCGCGGATCATTTGCTGCGCAGCGCCTTTATCGATTTCGATCCAGCTATTCATTTCTTTCATATCGATTCTTCCGAGCACCTCTTTGCGGAGATCGCTCATATCGAGAATAAACTGAAGGAAGCTGGCTTTGTAGAATCCGTCTTTGGTTCCGAGGTTCACAAAGAGGCGTGCGTAATCGCCACCGCCACCGAATGTGCGTCCTCTGGTATCGCGGCGGCCATCTCCACCTCTTTCGCCACCACGCTCAAATCTTCCACGATCATTTGGTCGTTCGCCTCTTTCTCCGCGTTTGATTTCGCGAACGTTGAGGTCTTCGGCATTCTCGTAGTATTTGAGGAATCTGTCGAATTCCATGGCTGCCAGGCGTTTCAGGATCTCTTCCTTGGTGATGTCTGCGAATTTCTCTTCGAGCATCGGAACATAGGTTTCGTATCCTCCATGGCTGATATCGGTTTGCAGCAGTTTGTCCATAAAGTGGTAGAACTGCTTGCGGCAAACATCCTTTCCGCTTGGGATCTCCAGTTTGTGGAACGGAGACTGAACAATGGATTGGATCTGACGCATTTTGCCTGTTTCACGTGCATGTATGATAGACATACAGATACCTGTGTTACCGGCTCTGCCTGTACGGCCGCTGCGGTGTGTGTACACCTCAACATCGTCGGGCAGTTCGTAATTGATAACGTGCGTGATGTCTTTCACATCGATACCTCTCGCTGCTACGTCGGTAGCAATGAGCAACTGCAAAGTTTTTTCGCGGAATTCGCCCATCACTTTGTCGCGCTGCTGCTGCGTGAGATCTCCGTGCAATGCATCGATATCGTATCCCTCACGGGTAAGTTTCTCTGCAATGTCCTGCGCATCTGCTTTTGTACGGGTAAAGATGATACCGTAGATGCCGGGATTGAAATCGATCAGTCGTTTCAATGCCTGATATCTGTACTGGGCCGATGTGATGTAATACTGGTGGTCGATGTTTTTATTGGCTGTGTTCACTTTGCCTACCGTGATCTCGAAAGGTTCTTTCATGTAGCGTTTGCTTACACGCTTGATCTCAGGTGGCATGGTAGCGCTGAACAGCCAGGTGGCGCCGCGGTTGGGCGTATTCTGCAGAATGAATTCAATGTCTTCCTTGAATCCCATGTTCAGCATTTCATCTGCCTCATCGAGCACCACATATTTGATCTCTTCCAGATTAATTGCTTTTCGTTCAATCAGGTCGATCAGACGGCCTGGTGTGGCCACTACAATCTGAACGCCTCTTTTAAGTTCGCGGATCTGTTGCCCGATAGAAGTTCCTCCATACACGGCAGCTACAAACATGCCTGGTATGAATTGCTTGAACTGTTCCATCTCATTCACAATTTGAAGGCACAGCTCTCTGGTAGGACAAACAACCAGCGCCTGGGGGAATTTCTGCTTCTCATCGATCAGGTGTAACAGGGGTAAACCGAATGCAGCTGTTTTACCCGTACCAGTTTGTGCCAGGCCCACCAAATCCTTGGTGCCGCTAAGCAGAACAGGAATCGCTTGTTCCTGTATAGGTGTTGGGTTTTTGTAGCCAAGTGCATCGGTAGCCTGTACCAATCTCGCATCCAAACCCAATGCGTCGAAAGTCGTCATAAAGTAAAAAATTTGCGCAAAGGTACCATTTACCGCGCGGGCAGCCTAAATTATCCTCTCAAAGAGCTGAAAAGCAATGCTAGTGCAGCAAAAAGTACACTGCGATGCCTGAAAATAGCAGTCCTGCAGTCAGATTGACCCAGAACTTATAATGTTTTCCCAGGGAAAGCTCCAGTCTTTCGGACTTTGAAGAGCCCCAGAAAAGCCATTTCGATCTTTTGAATGCCAGATACAGGCAGATAATACCGAATCCGGCAAAGAATAACACGTCGAAACTCCAGTTCATTTGATGATCCTTTTGATTTTGTTGGCCTGCTCAATCAGTTCCTGCAGGTATTCAAAGTTCTCCTTTTCGAGGCAACTTTTGAATTTTCTCAACTGGCTGATATGTTCATTGAGCACATCGAGCACATGATCTTTGTTCTGCATGAAGATGGGCACCCACATGGCAGGGTTACTTTTAGCCAGTCTCACCGTGCTTTCAAAACCACCACCCGCCAGTTCAAAAATGGCATCTTCCTCTTTCTCCTTCTCCAGCACCGTATTGGCGAGGGCGAAGGATGTGATATGTGAAATATGACTCACGTATGCGGCGTGCATATCGTGACTGTCTGCATCCATGTATGTCATGCGCATACCCAGCTGGCGGTATACATTCTCTACTTTTTCTACAGCTGCTGCGTCTGATTTATCTTTTTCACAGATCACGCAGGTTCTTCCTGTGAAAGCATCCTGTACTGCGGCTTCGGGGCCGCTATACTCCGTACCCCACATCGGATGGCTTGCTACAAAACGATGGCGCATCGGATGATTATGGAGCGACTCGCAGAGGGCCATTTTTGTAGAGCCTGCATCCACTACGATCTGCTGATCGGTTACCAGATCCATGATCTGTTTCATTACCGGAATGGTAGTGTCTACGGGGATGGCTACATAAATGAGATCGCTGTTGCGCACTGCGTCTTCGAGGCTCATGGCCTCATCGATCAATCCCAGTTCGAGCGCTTTCAGCTCGCTGGCTTTTGTGCGGCTCACACCAATCACTTTTTTGGTGAGGCCGAGATTCTTGAGGGCGAGACTGAAGCTTCCTCCAATCAACCCCACTCCTACTATGGTTACTGCATTGAACATGCTATTGAGAAACTTTTGCTGTTGATAAAAAATGCTGCACACGCTGTATGCTCTCTGCGAGTTTTTCTTCGCTGCTGCAGAGGCTCACGCGCACATAGGGATCACCTGCGTTTCCGAAGATGCCACCCGGTGTGATGAACACGTTGGCATTGTAGAGCACTTCATCGCTGAGTGCAAATCCGTCTTTATATCCCGCAGGGATCTTAGCCCATACGAACATGCCAGCCTGGTTTTGGTCGAACACGCAATCGAGCAGACTGAGCAGTTCGAATACTTTCACTCTGCGCTTGCGATAAGTAGCATTCACTTCTTCGTACCACGATTTGGGTAAGCCCAAAGCCTTTGCTGCTGCGAGTTGCAGCGGAAGGAACATGCCACTGTCCATATTGCTTTTGAAACGCAGCACTTCTTCGATGCGTTCTTTGGAGCCGCTGAGTGTGCCCACTCTCCATCCTGCCATGTTCTGCGATTTGCTGAGGCTGTTCAGTTCGAGTGCGATGTCTTTGGCACCTTCGATGCTGAGCAGGCTCATTGGAGAATCGTTGAGAATAAAGCTGTACGGGTTATCGTGACAAATAAGAATGTTGTGTGCTTTGCCGAATGCTACCAGTTTTGTGAAGAGGTTGGCATCGGGCAGTTTGCCGGTTGGCATCTGCGGATAGTTCACCCACATGAGTTTCACTGTGCCCTTACCGGCAGCATTCAACGCAGTTACCTGCTTGCTCAATGCTTCGAAATCGGGGTACCAGTCGTTGGCTTCTGTGAGCTCGTATGGAACCGTTGTTCCGCCTGCGAGTTTCACGGCGCTGCTATAGGTAGGATAACCGGGATTGGGAATGAGGGCCATATCGCCTGCATCGAGATAGGTCATGCAAATGTGCATGATGCCTTCTTTGCTGCCGATCAGCGGCAGTATCTCGGTATCGGGATTAAGTGTTACACCGTACCACTGCGCATACCAGTCTGCCACTGCTTTGCGCAGCACAGGAGATCCTTTGTAAGATTGGTAAGCATGCACATTGGGCTTGGCGCTTTCTTCCTGCAGGGTGCGGATCACATCGGGATGCGGCGGTAGATCAGGACTGCCGATGCCCAGGTTGATGATCTGTTTGCCCTGCTGGTTGAGGCCTTCGATCTCCCTCAGTTTCTGAGAGAAATAGTATTCACCGATTCCTTCTAATCTTTTGGATGTAGTTATCATACGATCGCTTTGCCTTTTTTGTAAACTCCGTATACTTTGAGTTCGGTTGTGATAGGTGTTATTTCATTGATCACGTCTTCGAATTGCTGCAGGGTTTCGAATTCCATATCTGCATGAAAGCTGTACTGCCAGTCGCTTCCGGGAATGGGGAAGCTTTGCAGTTTGCTGAGGTTGATGCCACCATCTGCGATGCGGGTAAGCACGCGTGCAAGGCTGCCTCTTGAGTGATCGGTGTTGAAGTTCACAGATGCTTTGTTCGCATCTTCGACAACTTCGGCTGTGTCTGGCCGTTTGATCACCAGAAAACGGGTGTAATTGCTTTTCATGGTGTGGATGTTTGGTGTGATAACATCCAGCTCAAACAGATCTGCAGCGAGTTTGCTGGCGATGGCCGCAATATGTTTGCTTTTATGCTGATGCAGTTTTTTTGCGCTGAGGGCTGTGTCTTCGGTTTCTACGAGTTTCCAGTCGAACTTATCTAAGTACTCCAAACATTGCTGAATAGCCATGTGATGGCTGTGTACTTCGCGGATATCTTCGAGCTTCACGCCGGGATTAACCAGCAGGTGTTGTTTAATAGGAAGATAAACTTCTCCAACAATCTGAAGATTGCTTTTCTGCAGTAAGCTGTAGTTGGGGAGGATGCTTCCGGCGATGGAATTTTCGATGGCCATGAGTCCGCCATCACTTTCTTTTTTGTTGCCGGCGATCTTAACTACTTCACGGAAAGTGGCGCAGGGTATCACTTCTACGTCTTTGCCGAAGTATTGCTGGGCTGCTACCTGATGAAAACTGCCTTCGTATCCTTGTATCGAGACTTTTGCCATATCAGACTGATCTGTAGTGATTAGTAAAAACAAAAGTCCCGGCTTTTCGGCCGGGACTCTTTATGTTGATTTTTTTATTTCTAGTTTGTTTTCAACAAAAGCATTCCCGGCCACCTTCTAAAGTAGTAAAAGCTAAAATAAAAGAATCCGTATGCCTTGTTGATGTTCATTGAATCAAAAGTAATCACAAAACGCGAAACGCAAAATAAATTTTTGGTGAATTGAAAAATATTATCCGAACAACTGTTTGTTAAGTCCACTTTTTCAGTGGATTAATCGAGACGGTTCGTCATTTCTTCATCTATCTTCCTGAAGAGGTGGAAAGGCTTGTAGGTACGCCAGTTATCGAGTTCTTTGAGTTCGAAGAAACGATGGAGTTTGGCGCGTTTGAAATCGTGCTGTGTTTGTTCGGGCATGTTGAGTATCACCACCCATCCGTTTTCATCAGTTACTTCGTCGAACCATTCTTCGTAATATTCTTTATCACTACTGTGGAAGTTGAGTACGTTCTCTGCGATGAGAATGAATTTGGTGATGCCTTCGTAGATGAATGGATCCGCTACTTCGCGTTTGAGTTCCATGATATCATTTTCGATGGCATCATTCCACTCTCCTATCAGTTCGATGATGGCATAATGTTCATCATAATCTACCATCAGTGTTTTAAGATACATGGTACGGCTACCGAAATCATCCCACTGCGGATGGATGTAATAATTGTAAACGGTTTGAGTGAATTCAAACTCCGAGTATACGCGTCCGTAGAACGGGCTCCGTTCATCCTGCTCACTTGTATAGATGTGACGCCAATTGTAAAATGGTTCGATATCATGCATAGCTATCTACAATTTACGTTCAGCGACCAGCCGTTTCCAAATATTTTTTTGTGAAAAATTTCGTATAGAATGCCCAATGGCCGGGGATTTAGCTGGCAGGAGATTTGTACGCGTCCACCGCTTTTTTTACACTTCCGTATTTGAGCAGCAATTGTTTGGCCTCTTCGTAATTGGTGATGCCGGTTCGTTCCATCAGCATCTGCGTGCCACGGTCTACCAGTTTGGCATTGGTGAGTTGCATGTTCACCATCTTGTTGTCTTCCACCCTTCCAATCTGAATCATCACAGAAGTGGAGATCATGTTCAGTACCAGCTTCTGTGCAGTTCCGCTTTTCATGCGGGTGCTTCCGGTTACGAATTCCGGTCCCACCACCACTTCCACGGGATAAGCTGCTGCATCTGCGAGTGGCGTTTGATAATTGCAGGTGATGCATCCGGTAAGAATGCCCTGTTCCCGCGCGGCTTTCACCGCTCCGATCACATAGGGTGTGGTGCCGCTGGCTGCGATTCCCACCACTACATCTTTATCGCTGATCTGGTGTTTTTCGAGATCCTTCCATCCCTGTTCCCAGCTGTCTTCCGCATTTTCGATGGGCTTCTGAATGGCTTCGGAACCACCGGCAATGATGCCGACAACGAGGCCCTGAGGCAATCCGTAAGTAGGTGGAATTTCGCTGGCATCGAGTATGCCGAGGCGGCCACTGGTGCCGGCTCCGATATAGAACAGCCGGCCTCCGGCCAGCATTTTATCGCTGATGATGGTTACCAATGCCTCTATCTGAGGTATGGCACTGGCCACTACCATCGGTACCTGCTGATCTTCTGTATTGATATTGGTGAGCAGTTCCCGGATACTCATTTTCTCCAGATGCCGGTATGGACTGGCCTGCTCAGTGATCTTGTTAAAGGCCGCTGACATGAGCGTACAATTTCAGTATGAATAAACGGGCTGGTTCTGTTGGTTATCCCAGGTGGTATTTTATCAGTCCCGCCATCGGATTCTTCAGCACCTTGCCCAGTTCAAATTCGTAGGCATGACAGAGATCGGCCAGTACATCTTTGAATGCAAAGCCTACACTGCCGATAAAGTGGATAGGCATCTTCCAGCTTTCGTTCAGTTTGCAGAGGTGGGTAAAGAAGAAATCGTTCAAGCCGTCTTCAATGATGTTCTCGATCATATAATGGTCTCTGTTCTCTGCGAGAAAGAGCGCAAACGAAGCCAGGTAGCGGTTAGGCAATGGCTTTTTATATACGTTATCGAGAATTTCAGCGGAATTGGTATGGTATTTCTGGTCGAAACGGTAGCGCAGTTCTTCGTCGAATGTGCCGTAGAGATAGTACTGGATCACTTTTTTTCCGAGGTAAGCGCCACTCCCTTCGTCACCGAGTGCGTATCCCAGTCCGGGACTCACTTTCATGATCTTCTTACCATTGTAGAAAGCAGTATTGCTGCCGGTACCGAGAATGCAGGCGATGCCTTTTTCATGTCCGCAGGATGCGCGGGCCACGCCCATCAGATCGTGAGTAACCTCGATCGGTTTGATTCCTTTAAAAACCTTGCTGAGTGCGGCTTTTACAGACTTAACATTTTCGGGATTGCTGCAACCTGTACCATAATAGTAGATGGCTTCGATAGATTCCAGTTCGGCTTTTTTGAAACCGGGGATCAATTCATTGCGAAGAACGCCCTCGATCTGGGCCGTATTCAGAAAATAAGGGCTGATACCCTGCGTAAATACTGTCCTGGTCTTCCTGCCCTTGCCTGCAAGCGCCCATTCTGCCTTTGTTGAACCACTGTCTGCTATCAATATTGCCATAAAACTACTTTTAAAACTACCGGTGTGGAATTAACATTCCTACCATTTAACAACCGTTCAACGAAGGTAAAGCGCGGAATTGAGAATTAATTATGAACTTCGCCCCGAAATTTGGAAAATTTAATATTTAAGAGACCCTTGCATGAAGAAATTACAGGTATGGCTGCCATTGCTCTTTTCGGTGGTATTGATCGTTGGTATGTGGATCGGTTCAGGACTCAGAAAGAATATTCCATTCTCGAAAGGACTGTTTGATACCGCCCGCCCCAGTACCGTTCAGGAAGTGATGGACCTGATCAATATCCGTTATGTGGATTCCGTAAATCAGGACAGCCTCAGCGATGATGCCGTACAGGCCATGCTGGGCCACCTCGATCCGCACTCTCTGTACATCCCCGCAGTGAAACTCGCCGAAGTGAATGAAGATCTCCAGGGAAACTTTGAAGGTATCGGCGTGGAATTCTTCATACTCAACGATACTGTTTTCACCAGCAATGTACTGCCTGGCGGACCGAGCGACAAAGCAGGTCTCCAGACCGGCGATCAGTTCCTCACTGTAAACGATTCTGTAGTTACCGGCAATATCAATGGCGATAAGATCAAGAAATTCCTCCGCGGCCCTGCCGGCTCCAAAGTAAATATCACATTGCTCCGCAACGGAAAGAAAGTGAATACCGTAGTAACCCGCGGCAATATTCCTCTCTTCTCTGTGGATGCTTCTTACATGGTAGACAATACTACCGGTTATATTCATCTCAATAAATTCTCCGGCACCACTTACGAAGAGTTCATGGCTGCAATGGAAGAATTGCAAAAGAATAATTTACAGAAACTGGTACTCGATCTGCGCGACAATGGCGGTGGCATCCTCGGAGAAGCCATCGATATCGCAGACGAATTTCTCGACGATGATAAACTGATCGTATACACGCAGGGAACGCATCAAAAGAAAACCGAGTATCGCTGCAAGCGTCCGGGCCTCTTTGAGAAAGGAGAACTGGTAGTGCTGGTAGATGAGAACTCCGCCTCTGCGAGTGAAGTGCTGGCAGGAGCATTGCAGGATTGGGATCGCGCTACCATCGTAGGCCGCCGCACATTCGGAAAAGGATTGGTGCAGGAACAGTACGAGCTGAACAACGGATCAGCACTGCGTTTAACAGTAGCACGATACTACACTCCACTTGGCCGCAATATCCAAAAACCATACGATCATGGCCGTGCAGCATACAGAAGCGAACTCGACAATCGTTTTGCAAATGGCGAAATGATCCATGGCGATTCAGCCGCTACGCATACCGGCCCTGCTTACAAAACAAAGAAAGGAAGAACTGTGTATGGCGGAGGTGGCATCACTCCTGATGTATTTGTTCCCTTCGATACGGCAGCATTTTCAAAAGAAGCAGTGTCGTTGTTCACTACACAAACATTCAGCAGATTCATTTTCACTAATTACATGCAGCATAAAGACTATTTCAGCAAGTTCAAAACAGCAGCTGAATTAGCGAAAGGATTCGATCCTACGGATGCGTACAATAGTCTGGTTGCTTATGCAGCGAAGAATAATATCAATCTGCAGAATATACCTGCAAGAGATAAGGAAGAATTGATGCAAAGAATTCATGCTTACACTGCCAGACAGATCTGGAGAATGGAAGGATATTATGAAGTGAATAATACCTACGACAAGGAAGTGAAGAAGGCGTTGGACGTGTTGAAGAAATAATCAAAAAGAAATTCAGGAAAGCCGGTACAGGAAATTTGTACCGGCTTTTTTATTTACTAGCTTTGGCAACTTTGTTTTGAACCAGCCCCGACTGATAAACGATCATTAACCCTAAACTTCAGACAAGTGTTTTTGAGAAAAGTTCTATTGCTGCTTATCCTGACAGGATCTGCATGTGTATCCAATGCTCAGTTCAATGGGCAGGCTTCCAACAACTTTCCTACATTCAAATCACCGAATGTAGCGTCAATGATGAAATACCTCGACGTACCTGTGAATCTTTATACGGGTCAGGTTGGAGCCGGTGTTCCATTATATACAGTGCAGGCAGGTGATATCACTATTCCGATTTCATTGAGTTATAGCAACACAGGATTAAAGTTGGCAGATATTCCATCATGGGTAGGGCATGGCTGGGACCTCCAGGTAGGTGGAGTAGTTACCCAGCAGGTAAGAGGGCTGCCAGATGATGATGACTTTGGGATGCTCAGAACCCAGAATGAGCGTTTGAACGCAAAGAAATTCGAAACATTGCCATCATATGAAAAAGGGAATTTTTTTCAATTGGTGGATGAAGTCAGAGCAGATATCCAACATGATGTTTTTTCCTTCTCCTTTCTGGGCCAGGGAGGCACTTTCTATATCGATCAAAATGGGCAATGTGAGCCATTGACCAATAATAATCTGAAGATAAGTTTTACAAGCAATCCAAACGGAGGGCTTATTGAGGCATTTACTATCAAAGATGAAAATGGTTTTGTGTATCTGTTCAATGTAAGAGAAACCACCATCACCGACATCAGAGGGCCAAAGGCATTATCTCAATTCAATGGCTCAAGCTGGTATCTTTCAAAAGTTACTTCACCCAAAGGAAATATAGTAGAATTCACATACACTCAGGGAACCATTACAACTTCTGATCTTTATCAGGCCAGCAGATACTCAGACTGGCAATGCCATTGTCTGGGAGAAGGACTTGTTCAAACTGCCTCAAAAACACAAATCCCGAATTATCTGCTGAACGAAATCAGGTACAACAACAATAAAGTAGTCTTCAAAGCCCAAACATCAAGAGAAGATGTAAGACTGATCCAAACCTACAACGGGCCAGGCATCAACTGGTCAAATGCACTGGATATGCTTGAAGTGTATAATTCAAAAGGCATGCTGATAAAGGCTTTCGACTTCACTTACGATAATAATCCCAGTCGGTTAATGCTTAAGAAGGTACAGGAAAGGAGTATCGGACAGCCGGTAAGCCAGGGGCAATCATATCAATTTGAATATTATGAAGGTTCGTTTCCGATGCCTTCCCTCGATCGCCGGGGTAATTCATTTTTCCAGCAAGATCATTGGGGATACTTCAATGGCTTCTCCAATAGCTCACTCGTACCAGCCTACTCCTATCAAGGTTATCCCGGTACAAATAATTATGATATCCCCGGAGCTGAAAGAAGAGCGGTTCCATCAATGTCTATCGCAGGCATGTTAAAATCAATTCAATACCCAACAGGAGGGAATACAATATTTGAGTATGAACCCAATCAGATAACATACAGTTCTCCTCAACAGGTTCCTTCCTATCTGAAAAGCGGAATACCAGCACCACCCAGGCAATTTCTCTGGCAAAGGAACTACACTGCTTCTCAACAGGAAACAATTGCAATGCCTGAAAATGGGAATATTTACATCACTGAAATATGGGTGTACAACGAATCTGATCCAAAACCATCCATCTCCTATAACGGTCTGTATATTGACCCCCGGAATATTAATGAATTCACAGAGGAACTGTCTCCCGGAGTACTATATGTGGAAAGAAATTATAGAATTGAAAATGTTGTGGCCGGCAATCATGCCATCAACATTGAATCAACCGGAGATAACCAACGACTTGAGTTGACTGTTGAACACGCTACAGTAATTCCCAATGCTCCCGTGATTTTACCAGTCGGTGGTCATAGAATCAAAAAAATGACATTCAACAGCGTTGGGAGTCCTTCATATTTCAAGGAATATTTTTACAACAATTATTTTTGGAGAGGAACACCTGATTACCTGAGTAAACAAGACTATGAGCCGGTACAGGTTTTCGATTGCATAAGAATGTGCGGATCTATTTACACCATATCAAACAGCAATGCATTGAGCACATCTGGTAGTCCGATTAAATACCTGAACGTAACTGAGCGTTATGGTGATCAGGGAAAGGCGGGAGAAATCCGGTATGAATTTGCTCAACCTCAGGTAGAAGAAGTTGACCATTATCCGTACTTCTTTATAGATCTGACAAGGGCCGAGCACGAAGGACAGCTTCTCAGTAAAGGATTTTACGAAAAACTACCAAATGGGGCTTATAGAATAATAAGCAAAGAGTATAAGAACCTTGACTTATCTTACTCTGGGGCTCCCCTAAACACAAATTACAGCTATTCTCTAAAGGATGTTTTTTCTCCTCAAAGAATGTTTCCTGAATTTCCGAACACTTTTGGCTCAGAACACGACACTCAATTATCAACCTGGCTTATTTACTCACAAATCCGACGTTATTCACTCCTGAAATTTTACTCCAGGATTCTTTCTGATGGACAAATACAATATTCCTACATTGGCAACTCAGAAACGCCTGCACAACAACTCACAACCCAGAAGAACTACTTCTATGATGGCGTAAATAAAGTGCTGCCTTCCCGAATAGAAGAGATCAACAGTAAAAACCAAACCAAAATCACCGAGTTGAAATACCCACAGGATCTGAGTTTTACTGATCCTGTACTGGAAGCTGCCAGATTAAAAATGATCCAGCAGAACATGGTTGCAGCTCCACTTCAAACCACAGAAACCATTGCAGGCAACAAAGTGAGTGAAACCAAAACCGAGTTCAAAGAATGGAATGGCGGCCTTCTCCTCCCCGCTTCTGTTTCTACAACCATCGGCAACAGCACCGATGCACAAACTCAACTCTTCATCAACTACGATGCAAAGGGCAACCTGCTCAGTCAGGCTAAAAAAGACAACGTAGAAAGCAACTATATCTGGGACGATGCAGGCATCGAACTCATGGCAGAAATCGTGAACGCAAAGAACAATCAATCAGCCTATACTTCATTCGAGTTGAACAGCGCCGGTAACTGGAACATCGCTTCTGCCATCCGTAATACAACAGAGAGGATCACCGGTACCCGCAGCTACGATCTCATCAACGGTAACCTTAGCCGTAACAATCTCACTTCCGGAAAAACCTATATCATTTCTTACTGGAGTAAAAACCTCTCAGCCCCTTACACCATTGCCGGTGGCACAGCAACTACAAAAACCGGTAAAACCGTTAATGGCTGGAAGTATTACCAACAGGAGGTTACGCTCAACTCAACCAGCCTTTCCATCAGCGGAAGTGGACTGATAGATGAACTGAGATTGTATCCGAAAGATGCCCAGATGAAATCATTCACCAGCGAGCCGCTGATCGGCATCACCAGCATGAGTGATCTCAACGGAAACATCAGTTATTATGAATACGATCAGATGCAAAGATTAAAGCGTGTAAGAGATACCGATGGAAATATTCTGAAGGAATATGATTACAAATATCAGACACCGGTAACACCATAAAAGAGAAGAGGCTGTTTCGCAAATGAAACAGCCTCTTCTCTTTTTCCAAAACCATTATTTTTTCCTGTAGGGCTTCAATGCTTCCACCAGTTCTTCCATATCCTTACTGGTGATTCCGAAATTATCGTCGGTTATCTTCCATACCATTTGCTGAATGAGTGTATAGATCTTCTGATCTTCCGGCTGTTCTTCTGCATTTCCTTCGGGCACAGTGTAGTGGCGTTTCAGACTTAAATCATATCCCTGAAGAAGTTTAATAAGTTTCAGCAGATTGGGGTCATTGCTTACTACAAAAGGCCTGAATGTGCCATCCGCAATAGGGTACATCTCTGCATCGGGATGCGGATTTTCCATGAAAGGATTCGGAAGATTTTCATTGAGGCAAATCACTCCCACATAAATGGTGGTGGTATCATTGGTACCTCCAGGTCCCTGTCCATTCGCAGGAATGGTGATTCTTATCCGATCCATCAGCATTCCGTTCTGATATCTTGCAGATGCTGCACTCAGCATTACCAACGCATCAGGAAGTTCAATCAGTTTATCTCCTTTCGTGCTGTCGTTCACAAAATGTAATGCAACATAAAATGCATTGGCATTGCCATGAAGTCTTTTTAGATCGGGATCGAAACGAAAGTTCGGACGGTCTACCAGTCTAACGCCGGGAGGAAGCACAAATGGAGTTCCGTTTGGTGTGCCGGGAGTAGGCCCTATACCCGGCTGATTGATCGAAGCTTTGATACCATCAGGATAAGGGTTCTCAGTCTCCGACTGTTGCCTGTTCTTTTTGTCGCAAGCTGCAGCCATACAAAGAATGGATGCAGCAAAGAGGATAGAAATTTTCATGCAACAATATTACCAGCAGTGTAGCCTGCATTACGGTCGATTCCGATCAACTGCCCAATGGATCGACGAAGCATAAAAAAACCGGATCAACAACGTTGATCCGGATATGATATTTGAGGCGATGAATGCTTATCGTTCGATCCTGTTGTTCTCTGTATCCTTCTTTTCAATTCTGTAAGAAAGGATGAGTCCAAGACCACCACCGATACCGATCAGCGCGAAGTAAATGGCTGAAAACTCATCTTCATCCTGCACTTTGAATATCCCGGAATGATGCAGCATAAATGCCAGCAGCAATCCTAATCCTGCTCCTACCAGCAGCAATCCCCATTTCAAACTTCTGTGCGGTGCAGCTGAATACGTTTTTGGGTTCATGCCTTTTTCGATCATCGCGAGGTTCTCTCTTTTACTCATGTACACAATTCCGAAAACCATTGCAAAGAAACCAAGGCAGATAAGTATCGGTACTAATATTCCTTCCATAAAACTATTTTTATTAGGTTGTTGTGATTGGGTTCCGGAGGATCTGACGCGGCTTCTTCATCCCAGGTTACAGCTTTTGAAGTTTTTTTTGCCGGCCTCCTTACAACAACTATGACTACCCCTTTCTCCGGGAGGTTACAGGTTTGCTGAAAATAATAAAAAAATTGATCAGGATAAGAATACTACCCATTTCAAATATTTGTACCTTACCTGTAACCTAACAAGCACAACTGTAGTCTAATCCCTTGCGATGAACATTGCAACGACTGATACTGAGATCATTAGCAGGGTACTGCATGGAGAAAACAACCTGTACGCGGCACTGGTGGAAAGATACCGGAACTTCGTGTTCACCATCGCTATGCGGTTCACCCCGCACAGAGAAGATGCAGAGGAAATTGCTCAGGACGTATTTGTGAAAGCCTATCGCAATCTGGCCGATTTCCGTGGAGACTCCAAATTCAGCACCTGGCTGTACACCATCACCAATACAACCTGCATTTCGTTTCTCAGAAAGAAGAAACTGGCTGTACATTCACTGGATCAGGAGCATGTTTTTGAAGTGGCGGACGCACAGAATTCCGACTTCAAAGCCAATCAGGTAGAAGCGAAATCGAGGATGCAGATGGTGAACCAGGCCATTCAGATGCTGAGTCCGGATGATGCAAAGATCATCACCTTCTTCTACAAGGGAGAACAATCACTCGAAGAGATCGGCCGCATCATCGGCCTCGATCCCAACACGGTGAAAGTGAAACTTCACCGGGCCAGACAAAGACTCAGAAACAAAATGGAAGAACATTTTGCAGAAGAAGTAAAGAACATCGCAGACTAAGAACAACATTTGATCATCATTCAAAAAAGGCAGCTATGAACAAGCCTGAAAATATGGAAGAACGTTTGTGGGATTATATCGACGGCCTCAGCAGCGAGGAAGAAAAATCTTTTGTTGCACAGCTGATCGAAACCAATCTTGAATGGAGAAGAAAATACCATGAACTGCTCGATGTACATCAGCTGATGCAACACAATATTGAGCTGGATGAGCCTTCCATGCGGTTTACGCAGAATGTGATGGATCTGGTTGCCAATGAAAAGATCGCACCTGCCGCCAGCAGCTATATAAAAAAATCGGTGATCCGCGTAATCGCCGGATTCTTCATACTAAGCATTACTGCATTAGTAATCTGGATGCTGGCGAATGTGAACTGGTCTGCTCCCAACACAGGCAAATCACTCGATTTACCTAAAGTGGATCTGAACAAATACCTCAGCCCTACTGTGATCAACGGAATGATCATCGCCACTGTAGTAATGGCCCTGATGCTGCTGGATATGACATTGCGTAAAAAACAAAAAAGGAACAGGGAAATGACGGATCATTAACCTGCTCCTTTCTTATAAATCAATTATTGCTTAGTCTTTGAACTTCTTTTTCAGTTCCGCCAGTTTGGCCTGGAAAGGATTCAAAGGCTCTGCTTTTTTAGGCTGTGCCGATTTGTTTCCTCCACCAATGTTCGGCTGTTTTCTTTCGCCGCCGCCGCCGGAAGGCCTGCTGCTACTGCCTTTGCTGGCATCTTTCATCGACAGGCTGATACGCTTGCGCGCAACATCCACTTCAGTTACTGTAACAGTTACTTTCTGATTCAGTTTCACTACCTCATTCGGATCAGAAACATACGTGTTGCTGAGTTGTGAGATATGCACCAGTCCATCCTGCTTTACACCGATGTCTACAAACACACCGAAGTTGGTGATATTGGTTACGATACCAGGCACAACCATATTGGGTTTCACATCTTCGATAGCCTTGATGGTATCATCGAAACGGAACTCTTCTATTGGTGCGCGTGGATCACGACCGGGCTTCTCCAGTTCTTTCAGGATATCGTCGATGGTGAATTCACCGATGGATTCGGAAATGTATTTTTTACGGTCGATCTTCTTGCGGAGATCAGCCTGCTGAATCAGTTCTGCGGGTGATGCCTGCAGATCTTTACTCATCTGCTCCACCACAAAATAACTTTCGGGGTGAACGGAAGAGTTGTCGAGGATATTTTCAGCACCGGGAATGCGTAAGAAACCTGCACACTGCTCGAAAGTTTTGGGGCCCATCAGAGAAACCTTCTTCAGTTCTTCCCGGCTTTTGAATGCACCGTTCTTAGCACGGTATTCAACAATATTTTTGGCGAGTGTGGCGCTCAATCCCGATACATATACCAGCAGGTGTTTGGATGCAGTGTTCACATCAACTCCTACATAGTTCACAGCGCTTTCCACTACTCTGTCGAGTGCGTCTTTGAGTTTGGTTTGGTTTACATCGTGCTGGTATTGTCCAACACCGATTGACTTTGGATCGATCTTCACCAGTTCACTCAGCGGATCGAGCAATCTTCTGCCGATGCTCACTGCACCACGTACGGTAACATCCTGATCGGGGAATTCTTCACGGGCTACTTCCGATGCGGAGTAGATAGATGCACCGCTTTCATTCACCTGAAACACACTCACTGTTTTTCCGAAGTCGATGCTGCGAACCAGTTGCTCTGTTTCACGCCCTGCTGTTCCGTTACCGATGCCGATGGCTTCGATATCATATTTGTCTACGAGATGTTTCAGTTCCGCTACTGCTTTGTTCCAATCGTTCTGCGGAGGATGCGGATAGATTGCAGTGTTGTACACCAGATTACCCTGTGCATCGAGACAAACGAGCTTGCAACCGGTACGGAAGCCGGGATCCAGCGCCAGCACACGTTTTGAACCGAGTGGTGATGCCAGCAGCAACTGACGGAGGTTCTCCGCAAATACATTGATAGCTTCTTCATCGGCTTTGTTCTTGCTGATGAGGCGGAATTCGTTTTCGATGGAAGGTTTCAGCAAACGATCGAGTGAATCTTCCACCGCTTTCTTCACTTCGCCTGCGAGCGGGCTCGATCCTTTTACGAAGATCCTGTTGAGATCGTCAGCAGCAGCCTGCTGATCTATGTTGATATCCATCACCAGATAACCTTCTTTCTCTGCGCGGCGGATGGCCAGGATGCGGTGAGAAGGGCTGTCGGCCAATGGCTCACTGAATTCAAAATAGTCGCGGTATTTCTGTGCTTCTTCTTCCTCTTTTTTGCTGGTGAGCACTTTGGAAGAGAAGGTAGCTGTTTCGTTGAAAAGCTGACGCACTTTGTTACGTGCCTGTTCGTTCTCGGAAACCCATTCTGCAATGATGTCCCGTGCACCCTGCAGGGCTTCTTTGGAATCTTTCACCTGTTCGTTGAGGTATTTCTCCACTTCGGCAGAGAGATCGTCGTTGCCTTGTTCGAATATGAGTTTGGCCAGTGGCTCCAGCCCTTTTTCAATGGCCTGAGTTGCTCTGGTTTTGCGTTTGGGTTTATAAGGAAGATAGAGATCCTCCAGTTCAGTAGCGTCGAAGCAATCGTCGATACGCTGCTTCAGTTCAGGAGAGAGTTTACCAAGGCCATCGATGGTTTTGATCACCGTTTCTTTGCGCTTGTCGAGCTCATTGAAGTAGTTGATCTGTTCAACGATGTTACCGATTGCCACCTCATCCAGATTGTTGGTAGCCTCCTTCCGGTAACGCGCCATGAAGGGAATGGTTGCGCCCTCAGCGTTGAGGTCGAACACATTGTTGATCTGTTTAAGGGTGAGACTCAGTTTCTCCGCAATCTTTTGACTGTACTTAGGTTCCATGATAAATTGATTTTACTGAACGGTCAGGGTAAAAACCACTCCTGAATCGGGGGAGCAAATGTAAGGGTTGAAGTGAAAGAAAAAAGTTTGTTTTAATTAGCTGCTTACCACTTCGGCCAACAATTTATTCACCTTTTGCGGAGCTGTGAGTACCAGCAGATGTCCGGCCTTCGGAATCACATGCGTAGGCTTTGTGAAGCGGCCCGGAAGCACTTCATCCCTTGTTCCGTGAATATGCATCAATGGTTCGGGCAATTGAGTGTTCTTCCAGCTAAGGATGGCATTCATGGCCCATCGGATGAAATTGTTATCGCTGTCGTTGATGATCTCCCAGAGCAGTTTCTTATCCTCTCCTTTTTCTGTGGTGAAGAAGCGTTTGCTTCTGGCCATCATTTTTACAAAACCAATGGGGATGATGCGATGCAGGCCGATAGCTCCTGCCGCTCTGAAATATTTCGGCAAATGGTCGGATAGAGGTATGCTCGAAATAAGAATTGTCTGAACGGGCTGGTATCGTTTAGCGATCTCCGTGGCCAGCATACCACCGAAACTTAGTCCGGCTATCGCAAACGGTTTGCTGGTATCGATTTTTTCGGCCAGCCGCATAGCGTATGCAGCAAGGGTTTCGTTCTTATTGGGGGTTATCCAGTTAAGATGCACCATTTCAACACCTTCGGGTAGTTTGATATGCCTGAATACCCGTTCATCTGCCGCCAGTCCGCTGATAAAATAAACTCTGGAGATTTTCATTACCCAAATTTAATGAAGATGGCGCATTCCTGCCCAGCTTCCCGGCCACCCTAAAACCTTACCTTTGTCCGGAACAGAATCTACTAATATGGATATCAAACAGAACATACTCGAAACGATTGGTAATACGCCATTGATCAAACTCAACAAGATCACCAAACATCTGCCTGCCACCGTGCTGGCCAAGGTTGATTATTTCAACCCCGGCAACTCCATCAAAGACCGGATGGCAGTAAAGATGGTCGAAGTGGCAGAAAAAGAAGGCAAACTGAAACCCGGAGGTACCATCATCGAATGTACCAGCGGCAATACCGGTATGGGCCTTGCACTTGCTGCCTGTGTGAAAGGATATAAATGTATTTTCACTACTACCGATAAGCAGTCCAAAGAAAAGATGGATATCCTCAAAGCTGTAGGCGCAGAAGTAATTGTGTGCCCTACCAATGTTGAGCCCGACGATCCACGTTCGTATTATTCTGTAGCGAGAAAGCTCGCAGCAGAGATCCCCAATTCATTCCTTTGCAATCAATACGATAACCTCGCCAACCGCCAGGCGCATTACGAATCAACCGGACCAGAGATCTGGAAACAGACCGACGGAAAGATCACACACCTCGTATGCACGGCAGGTACCGGCGGAACAGTAACTGGTACTGCGATGTACCTGAAAGAACAAAATCCCAATATCAAGATCTGGGCAATAGATGTATTCGGATCACTGCTCACCAAATATTTCAAAACCGGTGAGATAGAT
This sequence comes from Pseudoflavitalea sp. G-6-1-2, assembly GCF_012927185.1. Lineage (GTDB taxonomy): Bacteria > Bacteroidota > Bacteroidia > Chitinophagales > Chitinophagaceae > Pseudobacter. Next base: position 724,066 of record NZ_JABBGB010000003.1, on the reverse strand, counting down.
ATGAACGAAGTGCATCCATATATCTCGGAAGGCTTCGGCGAAGATTTCGTTCCTGAGAACTACAATATGAAAGTGATCGATCACTTCGAACAGGTAACAGATAAAGATGGTGCGGTAATGGCACGCCGCCTCGCCAAGGAAGAAGGACTCTTCTGCGGATACAGCGCAGGCAGCTGCCTGCAGGGCCTGATGCAACTCGGCAGCCAGCTTACCAAAGATGATGTGGTGGTAGTTATCTTCCACGATCATGGCAGCCGTTACGTTGCAAAGATCTACAACGATCAGTGGATGATGGAACGCGGTTTCCTCGATGTGAAAACTTTCCGCGACATCGTGAGTGGCCGCAATGCCAAACACAAACTGGTAAGCATCGAGCCGTCGCATACTGTTTCTGAAGCAGTGGAACTGATGAAGAAATACGATATCGAACATATTCCCGTGATCAATGGCAATGGCCCTGTGGGTGCTATCAGCGAAAGCGGACTCTTTCAGAAAGTATTCTCCAATCCGGATATCCGCAGCGCAAAGGTGGAAACGGTGATGGAGCCTGCTTTTCCGGTGGTTGATTTCAATGCACCGCTGGAAAAACTGCGCAGCCTGATCAATAAAGACAATGGCGCAGTGCTCGGCAAAGATGATGCGGGCAATTTCCATATTGTTACCAAGTACGACGTAATTCAGGCGCTCGGCAGCTAGCGTTCGGTGTTAATAAAAATGGTAAGCCCCGCAGTTTGAGCTGCGGGGCTTTTAATTATTTCATTAGGATGAACTACTTACTTTCTTTTGAGAAGCGCTTCGGGAAAACCATTTTTTTCGATCATTTTTGCAGCAGCTTCTGCTTTTCTGATAAGAAACGGATCGTTGGTCAAATCTGGCATGGAATTGTTTACCGTTATTTTGGGAGTACAATTCACCTTCGGGCTTTTATCTTTTTCTTCATTAGAAAACATAATACCTCCTTTTTTTCGAAACCGAATTTACGATTATTTTTTAATAACGAGAAAGGCTTCGTAATTGCACCCAGGTTCAAATTCAACCCATTGGTTATCTTTTGAGCCGTACACATCAAACATCGTTTTGATCTCCTTTAGATTGGCGTTGATCCCCATCTGATATAATCTGTTTTTTGCGGGAGTAACTCCTCTTGCGTATACTGGAATGTTCCCATTTTTTTCATTGAAGCTGATTAAAGTGTATGCAACAGTGGCCAGCACTTTATCTCTGTCGCCATTATTCGAAATTGAAGTATCATCCAATAATTCGGTTTCTTCAGTCCAATCGCCAAAACCCAAGTTATATACGGGATCGCCATTAGGCAAACGGGAAAAGGCACGATAGTCAATTCTTTTCTTTATAGTACCATTCTTACCCTGGCTCTCAAAAGAAAAACTATCGAAAGTATCATTGGCTTCAAAGTCGTACTTGTCTAAGAGCATTCGTTAAAGTTTGAATATGCAATGTAATTCCAAACTTTCGATTTATCCCGGTAATGAACAACCGCCATTACATATTTTTAACGGAAAAGGGTATGCGAACTTACAGGTTACACTGTAATCACATACCCTTTTCAATAGACTATCGACAACTATTTAGACTTGTCGGGGAAAGCCGGAATCGGCGGCACACCCTGTTTTCCTTTCTGCTGCAATTGTTTCAGCAATTCATCGATGCCGCGTTTCAGTTGCTGGTCGTTGCCGAGCCATTCCTGATGCGGATCCTGAATCACTTCGATATCCGGATGCACACCCTCTCCTTCGATCACAAACCTGGATCCGTCTGCTGCAAAGGTTGCGAACTCTGGTTTACGGAGATCACCACCATCGATAAACGGCAATGATCCACGAATGCCCACTACTCCACCCCATGTACGCTGCCCAATCAATGGCCCGATCTTATGGAACTGGAAAGTGAACGGAAAGAGATCGCCATCTGATGCAGAGTACTGATCGATGAGACAAACTTTTGGTCCGATCTGCGTTTGCGTGGGGCGCACGCTGCTGAACTTGCCATTGCGGAACATCGTACCCTGACTCACTTCGCGACGAAGCCTTTCGATGATCATCGGAGTTACGTTTCCTCCACCATTGCCACGATCGTCGATGATGAGCGCTTCTTTATCGAGCTGAGGATAGAAGTAACGCGCAAATTGGTTCAACCCTGTTGGTCCCATATCAGGCACATGCAGGTAACCAATGCGTCCACCGGAAGCGGCCGTTACTTTGGCGATATTCTGTTGCACCCACTCGTGATAATAAAGTTGTGATTCATCGGCGATGGGTTTCACGAGATATTTCTTCGCTCCGCTGGCAGATGCAGTGCTGTTTGTCGTAAGCTCTATCACCTGATCAGCCTGACCGAGCAATGCTTCGTAGAGATTGCTCAGCTTGCTGACATCAGTACCGTTGATGGCAATGATGTAATCTCCTTTTTTTACGTTGATGCCTGGCTGACGAAGCGGCGACACCAACGATTTATCCCAGCTCTCTCCGCTGAGAATAGAATCTATTTTGTAGTAACCCGATTTATCGCGAGAGAAACGTGCGCCCAGCATACCTGTTTTGATTCGCTCTACATCCGGACGATCTCCGCTGTTAACGTAAGCATGACCAATATTGAGTTCGCCAATCATTTCACCGATCAGATAAGTGAGATCGTTGCGATGGTTCACGTATGGAAGCAGCTCCGCATAGCGATCGTGCACTTTCTTCCAGTTAACACCATGCATATTCGGATCGTAGAAGTAATCTCGCATCTGGCGCCAGCTCTCATCATACACCTGCGTCCATTCTGCGCGGAGATCGGTGATGAATTTCAGTCCATCGAGATTGAGCTCATTGCGAGCTTCAATTCTCGATGTGCCGAGATCTTCGAGATAGAAATCGCCGCCACGTGAAAACACTATTTTCTTTTTGTTATCGCTGATATCGAATCCTCCGGAAATTCCGAGATCATTTTCTTTTTTGTCTTTAAGGCTATAGAATTTCAGGGAAGGAGCATTGCGTGTTGATCCGGAGGCATAGTAAACACCATCGTTAGTTGCAACCAGCGTTCTGTAATTGCCGGGATTTACAGGAAGACTTTCTATTCTGTCTGCAAGCCCTTCCTCTTCGATAGTTACAACAACCGAGTCGGATGCTTTTTTGCTATCGGAAGCTTTTGATTCTTCTTTGATGCTCACCTCATCGCTTTCCTGCTGAAAAGCAGATTTGCCGGAAGCTGTGAGCCGGACGTAGTATGGTTTGCTCATATCTACGTACGCATGGTTCCATTCTGTTTGGCTGTAAGTGGGATTGAAATCGCGTTGCGAGATAAAATAGAGCAGCTTGCCATCGGGACTGAAACTGGCGCCATTGCTATCGTACCATTCGTCGGTAACGGCAATATCTTTTTTCGTTTCGCGGTTGTACACGCGAACGATATCGCTACCTCTCGACTTTCCGGGCTGTGTGTATGCGATCCATCTGCTGTCAGGCGCCCAGCTGTACTCTGTGATCTCTGCACTTTCGGAGTGAGTGATCAGTGTTTTTGCACCGGATGTTACGTTCACATAATAGAGATCCTGTGCACGGTCGGCAAGCAGCAGCCATTTGCTGTCCGGGCTCCAGACCGGATAGAACTTGTAGCTGCCACCACCTTTGGTGAGCGCTTTGGCTGGTTCTGATCCATCCTGTTTCTGGATGTACAGTTCATCTTCTCCACTGCGATCGCTGATAAAAGAAATCCAGCGCCCATCGGGGCTCCAGGCCACAGAGCGATCGTGCGCTCCACTGCTGCGAGTAAGGTTGCGCGTTACACCATTCTTTTCAGGAACGGTGAACACATCTCCCCTTCCACTGAATACAGCGCGCTTGCCGTCTGGCGCTACGGAGAATGATTCAACGAATTTGGAACCGTCTACCAGCTTAGGTCTTGCAGACAAAAAGTCTTCGGAGAAACTGATGGTCAGTTTTTGTTGCTGACCCGAAGCAAGGTCGTAGAGGTAGATATATCCTCCATTCTCGAATGCGATGGCATTATCTCCCAGTGAAGGGAATTTGCAGTCGTATTCGGTGAAGTTGGTGAGCTTCTTTGTTTGTTTTGTATTGATGTCGTACGCAAAGAGGTTCATGGTATGATCGCGGTCGCTGAGGAAGTACACCGTATTTCCTTTGTACATCGGAAAGATGTCCTGTGCAGGATTATTGGTGAGATTTTCAGAATTGCCGCTCTTTACGTCGTAGAGCCAGATATCATCGGCCATGCCTCCCTTGTAATGTTTCCATGTTCTGAATTCACGGAACACGCGGTTCATGGCCAGTTTGCTTCCATCTTCGTTGTAGCTGGCCCATCCTGCTACGGAGAAGGGCAGTTCTTTGGCCAGATCGCCATTGAGCGGAGCCAGATAGATCTGTCCTTTGAATGGATTGGCCGAGTTGCCGCGATTGCGGAACACCACTTGTTTGTCGTCGGGACTCCAGCCGAGCACCACGTTATTGGGGCCCATGCGATCTGATACATCATCCCGCGTAAGTGTAGCCGAATAGGTGATTCGTTTGGGAACGCCGCCGGAAGCGGGGATGGTGAATACTTCGGTGTTGCCATCGTATTGTCCGGTGAAGGCAATGGTTTTTCCGTCGTGACTGAATTTGGGGAACATTTCGTAACCCGGATGATTGGTGAGCTTGCGGGCTACACCTCCTGAGCGTGCCACGGTGTAGAGGTCACCTGCGTAAGAGAAAACAACTGTGTTGCCACTAACAGCAGGAAAGCGCAGCAGTCGTGCTTCCTGGGCGCCCACAGCAGCAGAGATGGTACATAGGCATCCTGCGAGCAGTAAATTTTTCATGTGATGTGATTAATCCGTTTTGGAATGAAGATGCGTTTGCCGGAGAGCTGGCATCCTGTAGAGATCGTTGGGTAAAATAAAGCATTTTCCGGCAAGGCTCTGCATGCAGGCAAAACTTGTCACTTGAATGTTCAAACTGCTGATTTTGGCCACTTTTTGTACCCCTGTGGGTTTCTTTTTTCGCACTCATATAGAATAATTTTGATGTTCCAGCGTTGTGGGAAATGTCGATCGCGTAAATGCTTATGATAAAATTTTACCTCTGAACCATGAAGAACCCTGTTTTTGCATCCGTATCCGCGGCATTGATGTTGTGCGTGCTGGTTTGTACTGCCACAGCCCAACCTCTTAATGTACTTGCTGCCACCTCCTTCTCCAATAACAGAACAGTTGCAACCGGCTTACTGCTTCACGACATTGAAGTGGAGTGGGTACATGCCACACATGGCACGCAAAATAAACTCTGGAATACAGAGCAGACCCTCAGTGCCAAAATCAGGAACGCAGGAACGCAGGTGCAGAATAATATTCCTGTATCGCTTTCCATCACAGGAGGCAATACGCAATCGGATTCAAAGGCCATCCCTTCGCTGGCACCTGGACAAACAACCACGGTAACTTTTATACTTCCCGTACAGGATCAGGGAACTCAAACCATCAAGGTATCTGTTCCCATCGATGAAAACGAAAGCAATAACAGCAAAAGCATTACCCAGCATATCAGCTGCGACAGAATCAGCTATGCCGTGAACGACAACATAAATATGGCCGTGGGTTCGGGCAGCGGGCCAGGAATTGTGGCAGTGGCATTTCCGGTGCCGGAAGTGCCGATACAGGTAAACGGCGTTACGGTGAAACTGAGCAACGACGCATCGAGTATTGGGAAAAGCATTACCAGTGTGCTTTTCGATCATAGCGGCAATATCTTTACGCAATCGGATCCGCTGGTGATACAGGCAGCCATGCTGGGAACAGAGATTGAAATTCCTTTTACGGCACCTGCCACTTTTGTGCCCGGCGACAATCTGTTTCTGTCGGGTATTTCCATCAATGCAAGCGGGCATTCCCCATTGGCCAGCGCCAATGCAACTGTTGTAGATCCTGCACTGGTATACACCAGCGATATCAATGCCGGCAATCAGCAACAAAGGACCGATCTCGGCATTCCCGCAATCGGATTGATGATGACTATGCGATCGGACTTCAGCAGCACAGCAGACGCCAATATGATGGCCGGAACACCGGTAATGTTCTTCGCTTCATCAGAATTCGACAGCTATACTTTCTATGTGAATAATACAGGCAAACAACATGATGCATCACCTTACTTTACCTACTTCCCCAATAATGGCGATAACGTTACAGTTGCAGTAGAAAAAAATGGTTGCATCATCACAGTGCCGGCCCCTCTTACGATGACAGTACGCAGCATTGCGCCTTCGGCATCCAATGTGTTGTATGTAAAGAAAGATCATCCGAGCCCCGGAGATGGCAGCAGCTGGGGCAATGCCCTGAATGAGCTGGCCGATGCACTGCGCTGGGCAAAGGCCAGAGAAGCTGACTGGACCACCGCCAATCCTCTAAAAATATATGTGGCGGCAGGAGAATACAAACCACTCTATCATGCGCCCGATGAATATTTCGGAATGGATGGCGGCCCCAACAACGCTTTCAGAATGGTGAAGAATGTACAGATCTATGGCGGATTTGAGGGCACGGAAGGTTCGCATACCAATCGCAACCTCGGCATACCAGCCAATGAGACAATACTCAACGGCGATCACAGTAACGACGATATGATATCTGGCAATGCAGGCACACTCACTATCTCTAACAATATGGAGAATGCCCTTCACGTAGTGATCTCTTCCGGAGACGCAGGCAATGCACTGCTCGATGGATTTACCATCACTGGTGGCGGCGGAACCATGAATGCCGGTGAATTTGAAATGATCGGCGGCAATCCCGTTTGGGTAAAAAACGGAGGTGGCATTTACATAACCGGATCATCTCCGAAACTCAGCAATCTGATCATAACCGGTAACAGTGCATCGCTCAATGGTGCGGGGATGTATATAGATGGATCGACGGCCTCCATCACCAATGTTCTTTTCACCAGAAACTATTCCAAAGCATCAGGCGGAGCCATATTTGCAGCACAAGATGGCAATCCCATCTTTACCAACGTTACAATCGCGAACAACCGCGCTGTTAGTTCGGGTGGCGCATTGAGCATTGCATCGGCTTCACCTGAGATACGCAACACTATCATTTACGGCAACAGCAGCACACTCGCAAACAGCAGTGGTACATTCCGCATCAAATACAGTTATGTTGAAGGAGCCGCAGCTGATATTCCGAATAATAATCCCAGTGGCACACTCACTCCTTTGTTCACTGATGCTGCCAATGGTGATTATTCGCTTACTCCGCAAAGCCCATTACTCAACATAGGCAACAATCAGTATTTCCAGGCAGGACAAACACCAGATCTGTCTGATATCACACATGATCTTGCTTCCAACCTCCGCATCCGCGATGGCATTATCGATCTCGGCGTATACGAAACGCGTCCATCGCTGGCGCTGCTTCAGCATCCGGGCAATGTGGATGCCTGCAAGGACGACAATGTTAACTTTGATGTGATTGCTACAGCCAATGTTCCGATCACCTATCAATGGCAGCGCAGCACCGATGGAAATGTCTGGGAAGATATTGCCAATGCAAAACAGTCCGGTTACTCACTGAAAGCGCTCAGCAAATTATTGCTCCGTTGTGTGGTAAGTGCGGGTGCCAGCAGTGTTACATCATCTCCTGCCATACTGAGCATCAGAGAAGTGCCGGTTCCTGCATTCAATATGGCAGATCAGGTATGCCTCGAAAACACAGAGCTGAAGCTTGTTGCATTGCCTTCCGGCGGTGTATTCTCCGGCAATGGCGTTACCGAAGATACCTGGAGCCTCAAAACTTTGTTGCCCGGAGCGCAGACTATCAGTTACACCTATACGGCCGCCAATGGATGTATCGGCAGCACTGCCAAGACTTTCATACTGCAATATTGTGGTCAACCCGGACCCATCAAATCATTCCAGCTTGGCCCCAACCCAACCGCCGGTGAGGTTAAAGTGAAGCTGTTGCTGGGAGAAGATCTGTCGCCATTCAGCAGCTACATCATCACCGATGTACATGGAAAAGAATTGCAGAAAAGGCATTTCACGTTTCTGAAAGGATGGACCGAATTCAGCATCGATTTAAGTCATTACCAAAATGGTGTGTACTTCCTGAGCATTTACAATGCCGGTAAGAAACCGATCATAACAAAGAAGATAGTGAAGCGATAGGATATCACTGTCTCAATAGTGAAAACGCCTGTGAGTAACTCACAGGCGTTTTTATTTGCGGGCAATTTTACGCGGCTGCGTGTAAATACTCAGACTGCACCTCATGCATATACGTGTATACACTTAAAAACAAAGAGGCTGCCCTCGGAAGGCAACCTCTTTTAAACCGGCCTGTAATCTTTTAGAGCCCTGAATACTTTTCTACGGAACAGGGTTATGGAACCAAAAAGGGAAAATGCACATGCAAATGCAGGCGTTCACAAGATGAAAAAGCCCGTTCGCAACATGAAGTTTATTCGATCAACGGACAGTAAATAGCGATTAAAGTACCCAAAAGGAGGACAGGTAAAAACGCATTTTCCCGTTACGTAACCTTGTGTTAATAACCCAAACGCATATATGAAAGCGCTTATACATTTGATACAGATCAATCAAAACCCGCTAAAACAGGGCATTTCAGGTAATTCTACGATGCGTGCATACAAAGAATACGAGATGATGGGTTGAAACACTACGATAACAGCAGTAAATGCCGAACATTTTAAATCGAGTTGTTCTGCTCTTGCGAACCAAGGTCTCCGGCAGTACTTTTGTTTCAGAAGTTGATTGATAACTAAATCAATCAGTCCAATATCCGAAAATAACCTGTGTACTAAATCCAATATCCAGGAGAATCCAAAAAATCCAGTATCAGTCAACTTCTTTTTTCTTTTTAAAAATCCAAAGTCCGATCCGATATCCGGAAAACTGTTCAAAGAGTTCAATAGTCCAAAATCCAAATGATCAAACCGTGTCCAAAGTCCTTGATCAACCAATGTCCAATTATCCGTAGAAAAGACCATTGTCCAGATCCGATGAACAAACCAATCCAAGTCCAACGTCCGTGAAGAACGTCCAATTGATCCTTGATTAACCGTCCGAAGTAAAATCCAACGTCCGAAAGAAACCGTCAAGTTCAAATCCTGTGTGTTAAGAACCGTCTGCTTTAACTCCAATACCCTCCTGCAAAACAATCCTTATTCTTTTGCAGGAGGACAGCAGCGGTACCAACGACATCCTTTAACCCTGTTGCTCCCTCTAACGCAGGGGAGGGCAATTACTCAACAGGCCTGTAATCCAACCTCCGCATTTATTTATTCTTCGTGCTTCATCCTTTCTTAATTTGCATGAAATTCATGCATGCCATTATTCACTGACCAAACCGGCAGAGCGCTCGAAATAGCGGTTCCTCCGAAACGGATCATATCACTGGTTCCTTCGCAGACTGAGTTGCTGTATCATCTTGGGCTCGACGAGCAGGTGGCAGGCATCACCAAATTCTGTGTTCATCCTCCCGAATGGTTCCGCAGCAAAACACGCGTAGGCGGCACAAAAGCCATCAAACCGGAAATTATTCAGCAGCTTCAACCCGATCTCATCATTGCCAATAAAGAAGAAAATGTACGGGAACAGGTGCTGGAACTGGCAGCGCAGTATCCCGTTTGGGTAAGCGATATTCATGATCTTGATACTTCGCTGGATATGATCCGCCGCGTAGGTGAAATCACTTTCCGAACCGAACAGGCCAATGCGATAGCAGACAGCATTGCTGCGGGTTTCGATGAGCTGGCAAAGCAACCGGATGCACCGCCCATTCCCGCTGCGTATCTCATCTGGCGCAATCCCTGGATGACGGTGGGTGGCGATACCTTCATCAGCAATATGCTGGCCCGCTGTGGCCTCACTAACGTTTTTGGGCAATCGAAAAGATATCCTGCCGTGAGCATCGAAGAGCTGCAATCGTCTCAATGCAAACTGCTGCTGCTCTCTTCGGAGCCCTACCCTTTTAAGCAGCAGCATATCGACGAACTGCAATCGCATCTTCCCGATACGCGCATTCTGCTGGTAGATGGGGAAATGTTCAGCTGGTATGGCAGCCGCCTTCAGTATGCTCCGGAATATTTCAGGCAATTGCCGTTACAGGGTTTTTCGTAATTTAGTTGGGCATGTCTGTTATCAACGATATAGATCCGGCGCTGAATGAGCCGAACAAGCCATCGCGCAAGAAGCCGATGTTCCCTGTTCAGGATGGTCTGCGCGGTTACCTCAAGCTTCATGGCCGCGAAGTAAAGCTGCCAGTGTCTTACAGAGACCTGTTGCATTTTACCTATTCCATTCCGCTGATGGATAAACATGGTAAAGACACTTACTGGCAAACAGTGGTGTATGATATGAAGGAGTTTGAATTCATCCGGGAAGGACTGGTACGCATGTATGCCATCCTCAAAACAGAAGGCGATCTTACTTTCACCAAACACCTCGATGTATCGCGGATCGACTATTGCAGTTTCGGCAATTCGAATCCTTTCCGCATCCGCATCGTAAACAAGTTCAACGACAACTACGATCACTACTATATCAAAATAGCCGATGCTTCGCGCATATACGGTCTGGAGCTCGAACATCTGCTCTCTCCCAACCGCATTACCTATCTCACGCATCTCAATACATTGGTGGAAGAACATATTCCTGGCATCCCCGGTGATGTATTCATAGAGAAACACCTCAATGAGCCCAGCACCAATAAGATCAGGCTTGCAAAAGAGTTCGTGAAATTCAATGAACGCTGCTTTGTGCGGCTGCTCGGAGATATGCGATCCTATAATTTCGTGATCGATATTACGCCCGATATCGAAGACTTTCAGTATCGCATACGCGCTATCGATTTCGATCAGCAGTCTTATGAGGGAAGAAAGAATCTTTACCTGCCGCAGTTCTTCAAAGAGAACCGGGAGATGGTGGAACTCTGCACCAAGCTGCTCAACAAAGACAGTGTTGAACAGTACCAGACGGAAGAAAGAACCATGATGGCATTCCGCGTGGCGAGCACCAGATTCAGGTTAATGGAACTGCTGAACCTCATGGCGAAGGATAAGATCTCTACCGAGGAAAAGCTCACTCAGCTGAAAACCGAACTGGGAGAGTATTTCAAGAGCGCTGCTTTCTTCAAATGCAAGTCTATGGGGCAGTTGGTGAAACGTCAGCTGAAGCAGACTCTGCAGAAGAATCTGGCATTGATTCAAAAGAACCTGGGCAAGTTTGAAGATTGATGTACTCTCTATTTACTTCTTTTCTTTCGCGAATGGATGATTGATGCTCCGCTTCCCATCGACAGATATGCACGAAGCTGCTTATTGAAAATATTCCCGTTATCGCAATTGGTGAAGACCACATAACCGGTTTTATTTTTTCTGTTGATGGCCATCCCGGCTTTGAAATCGCCATTGTCTCCCGTATGTTCGTAGATTGTTCCGAAAGGCATTGGCCTGATAGCGATGCCGAGTCCCCAGGCAGTATCGGATTTTTCTCCGTTGTCGTCAGTCGGTAGCTGCACCTGCACATTGAACATGCGGGTGTCTTTGAGGTTTATCAGATGGATGATGAATTGCGAATAACTGAGCGCTTCTGTGTTGAGTCCTCCTGCAGCGCCGAACCAGGTGGAATCCTGACCGGGGAATACGTGCCATGTTCTGTAATTGGCTTTTCCAGCATTATGCCCGGTCACTTTGTGTCCGCGAATTTTGGCGTTCCAGCTGAACCACGCATAGCGCATATGCAGCGGCGTTGCCAATTGTTGCTGAAAGAGCTGATCGAGCTGCTGAATGCTAACGTGATTGAGATGCGCAATCACTCTGCTCAGATAGAGGTATCCTTCTCCGGAATAATTGAACTGTGTGCCCGGCGTGAATTTAAGATACAGTTGTGCAGGTGGAATATCCAGTGATGAGTCCGCGGGCTGAAACCATCGCCAGTTGGGGAATCCGGAGGTATGGGCCAGAACCATTCTGGCTGTGATGAGTTTGTAGCGGTCATCGTGTTCTATATCAGGATATGGAAAGTATTTGTACAAAGGTGTGTCGAGAGAGAGCAATCCATCGTCCACCATTTTCAATACCCATACAGCAAAGACAGGTTTGGAGAGAGAAGCTGCTTCGAAAATGGATTGCGGATTCACTTTCTGTTTTGTATCTACATTGGTTATGCCCATGGCGCGATGAAAAACAACTTTACCATTATTGATGAGGGCAAAGGAAATTCCGGGGATATGAAGTGAATCCATCTGATGCCGGAGGACTTGCTCCAGTTGCTGTGGACTGATATGGCGGCCGCTGAGTGTTTTCAACTGGGCGCCTGCTGCCATGAAAAGGCATAGACCTCCCAAAAAGACAATTATTTTTTTCATAGATAAGGTTTGAACGGGTGAGTCAGTAACAAGTTACACCTGCTGCTTCAAATGGTATGCTGCTATTCGACAAGATCATTTCATTTGGTTATCCGGCCCTTCAAAACCAGTTTCGGTTGGTTTCTGGTTGATTTTTCTTCTTTCACATATCCTGGGAATTCAATATTTGTGTTTTTAAAACGCGAAGCAGTACTTATCTTAGCGCCGCATTCAACGAAAGGTCTGATTTGTTGAATTTCTTTCAACCTCTCCTTTCCTTTCTTAATTAAGACCCAAGAAAAATTATTAAATCATGAAGAAATACAAACCCGGAGTACTTTTCGGAGAAGAACTGGAAGCGCTGTACAAAGATGCGTTGGAGAATCAGTTTGCCCTCCCTGCTGTGAATACCATTGGTACCGATACCATCAATGCCACACTTGAAACAGCAGCGAAAGTAAATTCTCCGGTCATCGTCCAGTTTTCAAACGGAGGTGCACAGTTCATTGCTGGCAAGGGAATGCCCAACGATCAGCTGCAGGCAAATATTTCCGGAGCCGTTTCCGGTGCGCTTCATATTCACAACGTAGCCAAATATTATGGAGTGCCGGTGGTGCTGCATACCGATCATGCTGCAAAGAAATGGCTTCCATGGATCAGCGGGCTGATCGATGCAGGCGAACAATATTTCAAAGAGAAGGGCCAGCCTCTTTTCAGTTCACATATGCTGGATCTTTCAGAAGAGCCGATCGAAGAGAATATCGGCACCTCAGTTGAATTCTTCAAACGCATGCAGCCACTGGGAATGGGCATCGAGATAGAGCTGGGTGTAACCGGCGGTGAGGAAGATGGCGTAGACAACAGCGGCATCGAGAACGACAAACTGTACACACAGCCTCAGCACGTGGCCTATGCTTACGAGCAACTGGGCAAGGTTGGCAGCCTCTTCAGTGTGGCGGCAGCTTTCGGAAACGTGCATGGCGTTTACTCTCCGGGCAATGTGGAACTGCGCCCTGAGATCCTGCGCAACAGCCAGGAGTATATTCAGAAGGAATTCAAGACTGGTCCCAAACCAGTGTACTTCGTATTCCATGGTGGCAGTGGATCACCTCAGCATCAGATCAGGGAAGCGATCAGCTATGGCGCTATCAAAATGAATATCGATACCGATCTGCAGTGGGCATTCTGGGAAGGTGTGCTGGGATACTACAAAAAGAACGAAGGTTATCTGCAGGGTCAGCTGGGCAATCCGGAAGGCGAAGAGAAGCCCAATAAGAAATATTACGATCCTCGCGTATGGCTTCGCAAGGGTGAGGAAAACTTTATAAAACGTTTAGAAATAGCGTTTACCGATTTAAACTGCATTAACAGAAACGCATAATACTTAGAATTCCTCTGATCAAGCGGCTTTGACGCTAAAGAAAGTCAATTGCAGGAAGGCTGTGGTGATGCAGGCGGACTGGGAATCCTACCCCGCTGCCCCTATCTTTGCGGGGCGATTGCATAACCAATAACTCAATATTTACCATGCCTTCTAAAAAGATTGTTGACCTTCTCGGCGATAAAGCCGCTTTTTTGCTTGACCATAAGTGCCAGACTATCGATCAGAGCATGATCCAGCTCCCTTCTCCTGATCACGTGGAGAAAACCTGGATCAACAGTAACCGCAACAACCAGGTGCTGCGCAGCATGCAGACGCTCCTGGGACATGGCCGTTTGGGCAATACCGGTTATTGCAGCATCTTCCCGGTAGATCAGGGTATCGAGCACAGCGGTGGTTCGGCCTTCGCTCCCAACCCCATCTATTTCGATCCCGAAAACATCATCAAACTCGCCATGGAAGGCGGTTGCAATGGCGTAGCTTCTACCTATGGCGTACTCGGACTGATGAGCCGCAAGTATGCACACCGTATTCCGTTTGTAGTAAAGATCAATCACAACGAATTCCTCAGCCTCCCCAACAAGTTCGATCAAACGATGTTCGGCACTGTGAAGTCTGCATGGAACATGGGCGCAGTTGCAGTAGGCGCAACTATCTACTGGGGCAGCAACGAGAGTGCACGTCAGCTGAAAGAAGTTGCCGAAGCATTCGAATATGCGCATGAGCTGGGCATGGCTACCATTCTGTGGTGTTATACCCGCAACAACGGTTTCAAAGTGGATGGAGTGGATTATCATACTTCAGCCGATCTTACCGGACAGGCTAATCACCTTGGCGTTACGCTGCAGGCTGATATCATCAAACAAAAGCTTCCTACCAATAATGGCGGATACCTGGCTACCAAACATGGCAAGACCTCTCCGCTGGTGTACGACAAACTCACAACCGATCACCCGATCGACCTCAACCGTTATCAGGTGCTCAACTGTTACAGTGGCCGTATAGGTCTCATCAACAGTGGCGGTGAGAGCAAGGGTGCGAGTGATCTGGCAGATGCAGTGTACACAGCCGTGATCAACAAACGTGCAGGTGGTATGGGACTGATCCTGGGCCGTAAAGCATTCCAGCGTCCTTTCAAGGAGGGTGTTGAACTGCTGCACACCACACAGGATGTGTATCTCGATAAAGACATCACCATAGCTTAATCAGCTTTTACGGAAAGTATATGGCCGCGCAGAAATTCTGTGCGGCTTTTTTGTGCAATAAAAAACCGGCCCCGTCTGAAGAGGCCGGTCTGGTATGCAGTAACCCATTTTGCTTAATAGAGATAATTCAGCGCAATAACGTCGTTCGCATTGAACGGACGGTTTACGCCATTGTTGATACAAGCCAGCATCCATGAGTTCGGATCAGGGCCTGTTGGTGTGCCTGGAATATGGATAGCGCCCACACCTGCTGATCCCTCATTAACAGGAGATCCGCCGCAGCTGTATTGACGACCCATATAGTCTGTATGACGGAAGCCGATACAGTGACCAACCTCATGGGCAATAATAGAAATAACAGTATTGATGTTCCAGGTATCCAGATAGGACCTGTTCACCAGCACCTGGCTGTATGGATTGCCACCTGAAGGGAAACCGGCAGAAGCCAGGTAACCGGAACCGGATGGCGCAGGGTTGATAACAATATTACCACCTGAAGTTACACGTGCAAATCTGAGTTGCAGATTGAGCGCATTGTAACGGGCAACAGCTCCATCCACCGCCTGGGCATATCTTGCAGGAAGCGAAGCGTTCACGCGAATGGAAATTGTGCGGGGAAGACCTGTTACCAGGGCAGTGGTGCGATACTGCTCAACTTCTGCAATACGCAGGGTTTTAGGATCGAGCGTTCCATTCAATATTTCATTGGTAAGAACGATGTCGCCTTCAACCAGGTATCCACCTTCATGTGCCTGAACATTCTCAGTGCTGAAGCCCAGGTTTTTGATCTTGGCCAACACCTCATCACCAATTGGCTGAACTGTTGGTTCATTGTTACTTTTCTTACAGGAGATTAACAAAACGAAGCATAATAACACAGGGATCCCTGTGATGGTGATTAGCTTTCTCATGTGCATGTTTTTTTTGTCAATTAGAAAATGGTATTCCACTTACGCAGGGTTACTACGTTTGAATATGCAGGGTTACTACATACCCTATGGGGATGTCTACTAAAGAAAAAAAAGTCGTTCAGGGGGAAGGAGAATAGTATACACGTCTATACGTGTAAGTTAGTACTTATCCTGATACGCGTTAACATCTCATTTGCAATTTTATTGTAACAATGTTGCAACTTTCAAGTGCACCAGTTTGATAGACTGATATTGAAAGAGTTAGGCACAGCAAGGGTTTCAGCGGTTGTCCGTAAAAATATTCGTAAAACTACAGTCGTGTTTTATGGACGTATAATGATGCGCGTATATTATGGACATAGAGGGGTTACAAGTTGCATTCATCAACTAACGGAAATGATTGTGCGCATTTGTTTTTCGTGGCTACTGTTAAACTGTTAGAAGGAAGGAAGGCACAAATAAACGGCATTGCATTATTTCAATTTGTAAATATTTGTTGATAAACTCTATTGAGTTATTAGAATGTTGTTCGCAGCTACATGCAAAAGGCTGACCTTTTGGGTCAGCCTCTGCACAGTATTATGTATTTGCGGTTATTTAGAACCTGCACTCTCAGGCATCAGCAATGCGTAGAAAGAATTCTTTCCTCCGAAGATCAGTTTCGCTGCTTCCTGTACATCTTTTACAGTAAGCGCGTTCACGTATTTTTCGTAGTTGAGGAAACGATCGCCATCAGTTCCTTCGATCTGAGCATCGAGCAACTGACCGAGCCATGTGCCATTGTCTTTGAAGTTGGCCTTGTAGCTCTCGATCCACTGCTTCTTCACTTTGTCGAGATAGCTGTTGTCGATCCCTTTCTCAGTGAGATCTTTGATCTCTTTCTTCACGGCCTTAATCAGCGTGTCTGCTTTTTCAGGACCGCAAGGCAATTGCAGCATGAAGCTGTAAGAGCTGTAAGGATATTTGTCGAGAGACGCACTGCTTCCTCCACCATAGATGCCCTGGATTTTTTCGCGGAGCTCTTCGATGATGCGGATGTTGAGCACTTCGCTCACTGCAGCTGCTTTCAGCGCCATATCCTTACTGTAGGGTGTTTCGCCTTCGTAGATCGCCAGGATCAGGCTCTTCGGATCTGTACCTCTGTTCAGTTTGAAATCATTCGCACCTTCGATCATGCGCACTTTATTGTCCACTACCTGCAATGGTTTGCCGGTAACAGGCAGAGACGCGATGTATTTCTCGATGAGCGGAATGATCTCGCTTTCTTTGAAACTTCCGGTGAATACAAATCCGGTGCCTGCAGCATTACCAAAGAGCTCTTTGTAGATCTCGATGCAACGGTCTACGTTGATCTGATCGAAGAACTCGCTGTGCGGAACCTGAATAGGCGTTTTAGGATTGTTATTGTACAGCACTTTGTAGAGGCTGTCTACGAAGTACGCCTGCGGATTGGCATTGATGTTGGCGAACTGCGATTTGTTGCGCTGCAGGAAAGAATTGAACAGCTCCATATCCTTTCTCGGAGCAGTCATCTGCAGGTATACCAATTGGAAGAGTGTTTCCAGATCTTTCACAGAAGAGCTTCCGCTCAGTCCGTGAGAGTAGCCGGATACAGATACCTTCACTCCTACTGCCTTACCGGAAAGCATCTTGCGGAGATCGATCGGACTGAAATCTCCCATACCCATGGTAGGCACTACAGCGCTGAAATATTCAGCATTGTATTTGTCGGCAGGTGCATCGAAATTCTGTTTTCCTCCGAATGCAGAGCTGGCCATCAGGATCTGATCGTTCTTGTAATCGGTTGGCTTCAGTGTTACTTTCAAACCATTGCTCAGTGTGAGTTCGGTAGTACCGAGTTTGGCATTGGTGGTCTTATTGGTAACGGTTCCTGCTTTGGGCATTTCTTTCAGCAGGTTCTCGCCGAGGTTCTTTTCTTCGTAAGGTTTTACATCAGCTTTCTCAGCACCGTCTACGATGTTGAGCAGTTGCTGTTCTGAAGGCAGTGTACCGGCAGCGCTTTCAGGGCCTGTTACGTACACAACGTATTTGCTGTGTTTTTTCAGTTCGTTGGAAAATGCATTCACTTCTTCTACAGTAATGGTAGGCACGAGTGCTTTTGCATATTCAAATTCTTTGGCAATGCCGGGAGAAGGCGCTTGCTCGAGGAAGTGATTGATATACTCTTCGGTGTAACCATCAGACTCAGCTTTGTCGCGGTTGTTGTAAGCTCTTTCGTAGTTAGCCAGGAAGTTCAGCTGAATGCGTTTCAGTTCGGTAGCGGTGAAGCCATAACGTTTAACGCGCTCCAGTTCTTCGAGCATTGCCTTCAGTGAGCGGCTCACATCACCGGTACCAGCGGCGGCGAAAGCACTGAACTGGGCATATCCTCTTGCATAAGAACTGAGGCTGCTTTGAGACATCAGATAAGGGGGATTCTCTTTTTGCACCAACTCTCCCAGACGCTGATTCACCAGGCTGATGAAGAGGTTTCTGATGAGGTCTTTGCGATAGTCGGCTACAGTAACTGTTGGGGTTGTTTTGAACGGAGAATAGTTTAGAGAAACAGTATAGGTAGTAGCTTCCTTATCGGTGATCACCGCTGCTTTGTTTGCTGTGTAAGCAGGTACATCGGCATACTCGCGTTTGCGTTCTTTCACTGGATTTTTTAAACCGGTGAAATGCTTTCTGATCAGGGCTTCTGCTTTCGCAGGATCAACATCACCCACTACAACCACTGCCATCAGATTCGGACGGTACCAGTCTTTGTAGTAACGACGCATGGCATCGGGAGGGAAAGTTTTGATCAGCGACTCCAGACCGATAGGCAGTCTGTTGGCATATTTCGATCCCTGGAAAAGAACGGGATAGATCTTCTTGAACATTCTTTCATCAGCGCTCTTGCCCTGACGGCCTTCTTCGATGATGATGTTGCGCTCGTTATTGATGTCTTCCGTGAGATAAGATACATTGTGTGCCCAGTCTTCGAGAATCTGAAAACCGCTTTCGAGGTTTCCGGGTTTATCAGTTGGGATGGGAAGGATGTATACGGTTTGATCGAATGCAGTGTATGCATTGAGATCAGATCCGAAACCTACTCCGATATTCTGCAAAAAAGATACGATCTCGTTCTTCTTGAAATTCTTTGTTCCGTTGAAGGCCATGTGCTCGGCCATATGCGCGAGGCCTTGCTGATCGTCGTCTTCATTGATAGCGCCTGCATTGAGTACCAGACGCAGGTCTACTTTCTGTTCGGGTTTCTTATTCTGCCTGATGTAATAAGTGAGACCGTTGGGCAGTTTGCCGGTCTTCACTTTAGGATCCAGCGGGATCCTGTCGTTCAATTTCACTTGAGCAGTAACGCCTGCGGCGCAGAGAACCATCAGTACCAGCACGGCCCATTGCTTCAGCGTTGTAACAGGTTTGAGCATAAAAGAATAAATTTTGTAGGTGCAAATGTAACGGATGCAAACATATGTTAGTCTCCGCTGATGTAATTAAAAACGCAGCGGACCAACAAGTTGAAGGATATCCTCCGGACGTTTTATGTTTTGTTTAACGTAACATGAAAAGTCTGTCAGTAGTCCGCTGAAATACATAGTAGAGCGTACACTTCAGCGCGCAGTTCCACAAACACCGGCAATTGAAATGCAAACCGGTGCAATTCATTTGCGAATGGGAAAAACGGGAATGATGTATACTCAGCACATAGAACGAATGTGACCATAAAGAATAACCTTCCGCAGTAAAAAAAAATCCCGGTTGCATCAGCAACCGGGATAAAAATTTTATGTGCACCGTTCAAATAAACGATGATCGTCTAGTGCGCCACTTCCGTGATCGCATGGCCCACTGTTCCGCTGGGCATCTGAATGCGCAGCATGGCAGCGATGGTTGGTGCAATGTCGGTCATGTAAGTTTCGCGGTTTGTTTTGCCGGGTTTGATACCCCATCCGTAGAACACCAGCGGAATATGGGAATCGTAAGGGTTCCAGAGGCCGTGTGTGGTGCCTGTTGGGCCGCCATCGATCCAGCCTGGTTGCAGAATGTACTGAATATCTCCGCAGCGTCTTGGATAGTATCCGCTGGCGATCATATCGCGCACTTTTGCAGGCAGCGGTACCTCCATCAGTTCGTCCACAGGGAATACGCGCGCAACACCTTCCTGTTTGCTGATGTATTTTACAATGAAGTTTTTGATGTCTTCTTCGTTCAGTTTCAGCGAATCGATCAGTGAGTGATTGAGGAAGACCTGGTTATTCCATGTACCGGTGATGATCTTCGATGCGCCGAAAGCCGCCTGCAGAGGCTGTTCCAGAGCTTTCATCCAAACTGCATCGTCGATGGTTCCGCCAGGCAGTCTGTTCTCTTTGGAGAATCCGGGTACATGCACCACGCCGTGGTCGGCACTGAGGAAGAGCAGGTAATCGTTCTTGCCAACGGTCTCATCGAGGAATCTGAAAAGATCGCCAAGTTCTTTATCGAGACGCAGGTAACCATCTTCCGCTTCCATTGAATTGGGGCCGAAAGCATGACCAATATAATCAGGAGAAGAAAAACTTACTGCGAGGAAATCGGTGATAGCGTCTGCGCCAAGTTGTTCGTTCTTCACAGCAGCTTTGGCCATTTCAGCAGTGAGCGTGTTGCCATAAGGTGTGCTGGAAATCGTGCCATAACTTTTTCCGATGAAACGTTTGAGATCGTACGGGAAGCCTTTCTGATCGGCGCCGAACGGCTTTGCTTCATAATCCTTCACATCGGAAGTGCTCTGGGTGTAGCTGTCTGCGGGATAGAGCAGGTTCCAGCCCTGCGCATAATATTTATCGGTGAGCTTTTGTGCATTGAAATCTTTCACCCACTGAGGGAGATCGTTCATATAGTGGGTAGAAGTGATAAAATCTCCGGTCTTGCTATCGTACCAGAAAGCAGAATTTGCCGAATGGCCAGCAGGCAGAATAGCGCCGCGGTCTTTGATGGCCACGCCTACCACCTTGCTTCTGAAATTGGTAGCGAGCCTCAGCTCGTCGGTGATGGTGGTGGCCAGCATATTCTTAGGGCTCATCACTCCGGCATCGGTAGTGGTGCCTACAGATTTAACAGATTTGTCTTCCGTACAATAAACACTACGCTTCAATTCGTTATCATACCAGTTATTTCCGGTGATGCCGTGAATGGATGGCACGCTTCCTGTATAGATGCAGGTATGTCCGCAAGCGGTGTAAGTGGGTGTGTATGGGATGAAGGTGTTCTCACAGGAGAATCCTTTATCGAGCAGGCGTCTGAATCCGCCGTCGCCTGCATAGCGGTCGTAATAACGATAGAGGTAATCCCAACGCATCTGATCGATAACCACGCCAACTACAAGTTTAGGGCGGTTGGGAACGTTGGCGGAACCTTTTTTGGATTGGGCAATGGCCTGAGAAACAATCAGAACCAGGGCCATCAGGGGAAAGAATTTACGCATTCGTTGAGATTTGGGGCAAATATAAGGATGAATGCAGGAAAGGTAAATCACACCCCATCAATTCAAAAAACGTTATTTTTGCGCAATTGTGTTGGTCTCATCCATAGGTGAGCAGCAGATTGTGAGGCAGTTAGGGATCAGCAGAAAAGCATTTAGAAACATTCTATTTTTTAATAATCCTTTAATATGGCAGACATTTTTGACAGATTGCTGAAAAACTCAGGTGGTCCAATCGGCCAGCACCGCGAAAGAGCGCACGGATATTTTGCATTTCCTAAACTGGAAGGCGAAATCGCGAACAGAATGAAGTTTCGTGGCAAGGAAATGATTGTTTGGAGCCTGAACAATTACCTCGGACTGGCGAATCATCCGGAGATCAGAAAAGTAGATGCGGACGCAGCTGCCCAGTATGGCCTTGCACTCCCGATGGGTGCCCGCATGATGAGCGGTAACAGCAATAACCATGAGCAACTCGAACAGGAGCTGGCGGCATTCGAAGGAAAAGAAGACGCTATTCTGCTCAACTTCGGTTATCAGGGTATGGTGAGCATCATCGATGTTCTGTGCAGCCGTCACGATGTGATTGTGTACGATGCAGAAAGCCATGCCTGCATTATCGATGGTCTCCGTCTGCATGTTGGACATAGCTACGTGTACAAACACAACGATATTGAAGATTTTGAAAAGCAATTGCAGCGTGCCAATGCCATCATCAGCAAACAAGGCGCCGGCGGTGTTCTCGTGATCACCGAAGGTGTGTTTGGAATGGCAGGAGATCAGGGCAAACTCAAAGAGATCTGTGCATTGAAGGAAAAGTACGGTTTCCGTATTCTCCTCGATGATGCGCACGGATTCGGTACCCTCGGCAAAACCGGCGCCGGCGCTGGCGAAGAGCAGGGCGTGCAGGATCAGATCGATCTGTATTTCTCTACATTCGCTAAATCTATGGCGAGCATCGGAGCCTTCCTCGCAGGACCGAAAGCAATCATAGACTACGTTCGTTACAATATCCGCAGCCAGATCTTCGCGAAGAGCCTGCCAATGCCACTGGTAATGGGCAACCTCAAGCGTCTGGAAATGCTGCGTACCAATCCTGAACTGAAAGAAAAACTCTGGAGCAATGCACTGAAACTGCAAAAGGGTCTGAAAGAAAAAGGATTCGATATCGGCAAAACCGATTCAGTGGTAACGCCCGTGTACATGAAAGGTGGTGTGGAAGAAGCTACTGCGATGGTAATGGATCTCCGCGAGAACCACGGCATCTTCTGTTCGATTGTGGTGTATCCTGTAATTCCGAAAGGACATATCATCTACCGCCTCATTCCTACAGCAGTGCATACCGATGAGGATATTCAGGCAACGCTGAATGCATTCGAGATCACGAAGAAGAAACTGGATGCAGGTGAGTACAAAGTTGCAGCTATCCCTGATATGGCTGAAGCAAAATAAGAAAGAAGAAATTCCAGATACAGAGCCGTCTCGAAAGAGGCGGCTTTTACTTTTGTATCCCTCCTGCTCACTATAAGCTCCCACCCGATTACACCTATGCAGCAGCACTCAGAATTGCCTGCTTTATGCTTATTTACTGCCTTGTTATTGCAGGCTCAGTGCAAGTTCACTGCAGGCAGACATAACGCTTAGTCGGCGCCCAGTGGAGTTAAGCTGGACATGAGGTGGAGTTGATGTGGACTTGATGACTGGATGTAGTTGAAAATGAAGCCCATGCTAAATGATGGAAATTGGGCAAAAACGAAGGATATGCGGTGAAGAATTGCAGCATCCGAAGGAAGAATTCAGTGAAGAAATTGTAGAAAATCTGAAGAGAGAGACAGACAGCTTAAAGACGTAGAAATAGTTGAAAAAGTGACAGTGAAGTATAACCGTATCTGTAATTTTTTTTGCATCAGGAGAATGCGATCAGTCAGTTATAATTTGAGAGCAACCATGCAGTATGGGCATAAAAAAGGCCTCCTGGAAAGGAGGCCGCACTAATCAAATACCATTAACCATTAAACCTTATCCTATGAAAATTCAAATATAAGATGATAGTGGTGAAACAATGGTTGCATAGCTTACTTTTTTTTTCTATAAAAACTAAATCGGATAAATGCATAATCGTTTGCAGATACCTTCATTCACACTAACAGTTGTTCAGTGTTTGCAAAATCGTGTAGTAAACGATTTTGTAAGCATCTTCAGTTGTTGGAAATAGAACTTGTTTTAATAAAATCTTAATAAATATCAAGAAAGCAGAAAACAACAGAATCGCTGAAACACTTGCCAACAAAGGCTTTCAGCGTTTTCGATTTTGCAGCATGAAATAATGCAAACCGTACAGCATCATCAGTTCAAAAAATTTGTTGAAGAAGTTCAACACCTGCATAATAAAAAGTGAAACAGAAAATCAGCGGCCACATCATCAAAAAAAAATCATTCAACAACTTTATGCATTTGTTGAATGATTGGTCCAGACAAGAGATCCGAAGCAAGGCTCCGATCGGAAACTGCAAGCTGGTTATACAGTTTCTGCAAATATTATCTGCTGAGATTTTTCGGCTTTACCAGCTGCTTTTAAATTCTTTCTGCCACTTCTCGAAAGACACTTTTCCATACTGTCCTTCCCCGAAATATTTTACGAGCAACTCAAATTCTGCCGGCGCCAGAAAACCTGGTATCGCCTGCGGCTCTCCATCGGCAGGTATGAATACTGTAGTGGGATAGGATAATTGTCCGTTTGTAAGCCAGACAGCAAAATCGTTTGTCCCCATACGTGGGTTGAACTCATAATCCCTGCCATTCCAGCTGAGTGTTTTCTTAGTCTCTGCATTCAGCTTCACAGCACTGAACTTCTCATTGATGTATGCACTCACTTTGGCATTGCCGTAAGTGCGTTTATCCATCACTTTACACCATCCGCACCAGTTGGTATACAAATCGATGAGCACTGGTTTCTTTTCCTGCTTAAACTTTGCTGCCACGTCTTCCAGCGTTCTCCAGTTCACCTTTCCGCGTTCTTCGGGTCGCTGTGCACAGGAAAAAATGGTGACCCAACTGAACAAAATCACAAGTTTCAGGGTTTGCATACTTACTTTTGTTTAGAATAAGATACAAACATAACTCAAATACTATGCGCAAAATAGTGCTGGCGGTAACAGGAGCCAGTGGTTCCATCTACCCGAAGCAGGTAATAGAAAAATTGCTGGCTATCCCCGATCAGTGGTCGGAGCTGGCGGTAGTGATGACGGATAATGCCAAACAGGTTTGGGAAACGGAGCTGGATAATAAAGACTACGAGCAATTGTTGCACAATCCTGCCCATAATATCACTACCTGGTCCAATACAGATTTCCTTGCGCCCTTTGCATCGGGCTCAGGTAAGTTCGATACGATGATCATTGCTCCCTGCTCCATGGGAACCATGGGCAGAATTGCCAATGGCATTTCTTCGGACCTCATCACACGCGCGGCAGATGTGATCTTAAAAGAAAGGCGTACCCTCATCTGCTTAGTGAGAGATACGCCTTATAATCTGATTCATATCCGTAATATGGAAACGCTTACACTGGCCGGGGGCATCATCTGCCCTGCTACTCCGTCGTTTTACAGCAAACCCACTACTATCGAAGAAGTGGCCGCTACTGTTACCGACAGAATGCTCGATCTGGCCGGGTTCGATATCAAAACTTTCAGGTGGGGAAGCAAATAAATCTGTTCCGCTGAAACCCGCATACAGTGCGGGTTCTGTTACCTGAGATCGATCTCTTCCACGCCGGGATATTTCTTCTTGTCGAAAGTGAAGCTGGCATCTGCAAGCGCAACTTTACCATTCATTGAATTAACCGTGTAAGTAAATCTGTTCTGATTCTTATCGAGCACTTTGGTGCTGTAAAGTGTTGAAGTGGCTTTGTCTACCTGAAGATAAACCTTGTGGAAGAGTTTGGTTTTGTCAACGGGTGTCATTTCAATTTCCTGCACAGTTTTTCCTGCTTCTTTTTTCTCACCATTGAGTTTGTAGAGGAAATCTTTATCGTAGAAATTGGTGAATAATTTTTGTGGAGTGAGGGTGCTTGCTCCGTTGTCTGCCTTGGTGATGGTTACTTCATTGGCAGATTTGTCGTAAGTCCAAACGGTAACACCATCGCAGAAGATCTCCTGTCCGGTGATATTCACTTTGTACTTGTTGCCTTTCATGGCAACGGTTCCTTTTTTGGTGCCGAGCACTTTCCCTTTTTCGTCTTCGTTTTTCAGGGTAAAGTTTGCCTGAACTCCTTTGAAGGATTTGAATTTAGCGCTAACCGCGTCCAGGATTTTTTTTGCAGCAGGGTCATTTCCCTGAGCAAACGTTGAGAAAGAAGCAATAACAATTGCAAAAAATAAAGATATTTTCTTCATCTGGTTTACTTTTCGTAAGGGCCGCAAAGATATTATTTAGGCGGCACAAGTTAGACGTAAATTATACACGGGGGTTTGCATGGGGGTTCCCACATTAACATTTTACTAGAGAATGGCAGTCAAACGCTTAGATGAAATTGGCCAGATGCTGTTCGAGCTCCACTTCGGTTTTGATAAGCACATCGCGGGCTTTTGAACCCTGACTTGGGCCTACAATTCCGGCTGCCTCTAGCTGATCCATCAGGCGGCCTGCCCGGTTGTATCCGAGCTTCATGCGCCTTTGCAGCAGTGAGGTGGAACCTACCTGATTCTGAACAATCACTCTGGCGGCATCTTCGAAGAGGGCATCGCGGTCGCCCAGATCGAAATCCTTTCCTTCCATATCTTTCTCATCTACGTATTCAGGCAAAAGGAATGCCTGCGGGTAGCCATTCTGATTGCCGATGGTTTCGCAGACACTTTCCACTTCGGGCGTATCCACAAAAGCACATTGCAGTCTGGTGAGCTCTCCATTATAAGAGATCAGCATATCCCCTTTACCGATCAGCTGCTCAGCGCCGCCGGTATCGAGAATGGTGCGGGAGTCGATTTTTGAAGATACCTTAAAGGCGATCCGCGCAGGGAAGTTGGCCTTGATGGTACCGGTGATGATATTCACAGACGGACGCTGTGTGGCAATGATGAGGTGAATGCCCACCGCACGCGCCAGCTGCGCGAGACGTGCTATCGGCATTTCCACTTCTTTACCAGCCGTCATAATCAGATCTGCAAACTCATCCACTACCAGTACAATGAATGGCAGGTACTGATGCCCTTTCTGCGGGTTCAGTCTGCGCTTCACAAATTTTTCGTTGTACTCTTTGATATTGCGGGTACCTGCTTCTTTAAGCAGATCGTACCGGTTGTCCATCTCAATACACAAGGCATTGAGCGTATTGATCACTTTTTTAGTGTCGGTGATGATGGCTTCTTCTTCCCCGGGCAGTTTGGCGAGGAAGTGACGCTCGATGGTACGATACAAACTCAACTCCACTTTCTTGGGATCCACCAGTACCAGCTTCAGCTGCGACGGATGTTTTTTGTAGAGCAGCGACACCAGAATGGCGTTGAGACCAACCGATTTACCCTGACCTGTAGCTCCCGCCATCAGCAAGTGCGGCATGGTAGCCAGGTCTACAATGAAGTTGTCGTTATCGATCTTCTTACCGATGGCAATCGGCAGACTATGATTATTGAACTGGAATTTCTCCGAAGCCAGCAGTGTGCGCATACTCACCACCGTTTTCTTTACGTTGGGTACTTCGATACCGATGGTGCCCTTTCCGGGGATCGGCGCAATGATACGGATACCCAGTGCCGCAAGGCTCAATGCGATATCGTCTTCGAGATTCTTGATCCTCGAAATACGTACACCCGCCGCAGGAACGATCTCATACAAAGTAACCGTAGGACCCACCGTAGCGCTGATCTTCTGGATATGAATATCGTAGTTCTTCAGCGTGTTGATGATCTGGTTCTTGTTGGTCTCCAGCTCTGCCGGATCCTGCACTATCTTCTCACTTCCGTGCTGCTCCAGCAGATCGAGGCCGGGATATTTGTAATCGCGCAGATCGAGGGTCGGTTCGTATGGCGCCAGAATAGCAGGATTTACCGCCTCTTCTTCTGCAATTGCCGCTTCCTCTCCTTCTTCGCCTTCACCCAGATTCTTTATTTCGAGTTCGAGTTCAGGAGCAACAGGGATCCTGCCCTTCGAAACCGGTTTTGCCACAGGTTCGGGAATTTCTTCCTCCTCCACGTCTTCCTCTTCTTCGATTTCTTCTTCCTCCTCTACTTCTTCCTCTTCATCGAACGGAGCTTCCTCTTCCTCCTCCTCTTCTTCGGGCTCTTCGTCTTTTTCTATCATCTGCAGTTCCATGGGTTCTTCTTCCTCCACCACCGGCGGAGGTGCTACCATGGCGCCTGCATCTTTTTTCAGTCCATTCTTTCTGCCGGGCTTTTTGGGTTCTTCTTTCTCTTCGGGCTGCGCATTTTCCAGCACTTCACCTGTTTCTGCATCTACATTCGCAGGAACGGGTACAGGGCGTTTGGGCCTGCTCGGTACCTTGAAGGTGGGATTGAAACGCCAGATGATATAGGCCAGTCCACCTGCGAAGAGCAGAATGAACGTACCGATATTCCCGATCATCTTCACCAGCCATCCGCTGAGCATATTGCCGAGTGCACCGCCCCAGGGGAAATCGCTTCCACCCGCAAAGAACTCAGCGGCCACACTGAAATACAGCACGCCTGCGATGAGATAACGCAGGTTACGCCATACGGAGAACAGTTTCCTTCCGAATAATCCGTTTACCCCCAGTACAAAAAAGAAGGAACAGAAAAGGAAGGATGCGATGCCGAAGGCATTATAAAAAAACTGATGTGATACGTAAGCACCGATATTGCCCAGCAGGTTGCTGGTTTTCACTTCGGTGGAAGGCAATAGTATGGATGCACCTTTGAAGACCTTGTCCTGGTCTTCACTCCAGGTGAACAGATAAGATACGAATGCAATAAAGAAAAATACGCAGAGCAACAGGGATACCGTTCCGGCGATCTTGTGAGTACGTTCATCCTTCACCAATTCCTTTACGGTAACCTGTACTTCGGTTTCAGGTTTCAGTTTATCCGGATCGGGTGCCTTGCTTTTGCTACCCTTTAAGCGATTGGCCATGGGCACAAAGATAAGCAGTAGAAAACAACTGTCATATAACAAATAAAAGCTTTACCAGCATTGGAAAAATTGTATTTTACAATGTCAAATAACGGACGGCACCAAACCCAGGATGACAAACAACCATTACCTGAAACCTCTCTTACTGCTTCTCACGCTGGTTCTTGCCCTCCGGGGACAGGCTCAGAATGATAGTGCTGTGATCGATATTGCGAAGATCAGGCTGGATTCCGCTATTGGAAAGAACTGCTGGTTTGCGTCCCTCCCCAAAGGAACTAAGATTGCCGATTCGGCCATTCCCTATCTGCCGTTCAAGCCCGGAAAGTTGGGCAGGTACATGCCGCATTATCCGCCATCCTCCGAACTGATGGAAAAGGATAACTACCTCCGTTTCGCCATTGTGAACAACAGCGACTCCGGCAGGTATATGTTCTTTCTCCCCGGCATCTATTGCAGGGACATCATGTTGTACAAATTCACTGCAGACAAACCCGAAGAAGGATACAAGCTGCAACCCGCCGGAGAAATGTGTGAGCGATTCAAAGGCGCCCGGCTCATCTATCTCGGCCCAAACGAAAGTGCCGTGTATTTCTGCCGCTTCAATTTCGTAAGAACCAACATCAACATATTCACGCCTTATCTGATCAGAACAGATTACATGAACGCATGGATCATGCGCAAACGAAGCCTCGACTACGAGCTGGATATAGTTACCTATGTTGTAGCAGGCGTAATGCTGATGATGATCTTCTACTCGCTGGCCGTGTATGTACAGAACAGAAACAAAGAATTCATTTACTACGCCATTTACACGCTCTGTACTGCTACGCTGCTCTTTCTAAAATCGTTCATGAGCCTGTCGGCATCCTGGTTCCATTATTTTTATGAGGAATACCTGGATTTCATGATCATGATCGCCAGCGTATTCACCTATCTGATCTTTGTAAGAAAATTTCTCAATACCAAAGAAAACCATCCATGGCTGGATAAATTCCTGCGCATCACGCTCTGGCCGTTAAGCATACTCAGTCTGGTTTTCACCATACTCTACTTCTCTACCAACAAATACATTGTACTCAACAACATGGAGTTTGTGATCAAGATCTTCTTTTTCCTGATCGCCATCATGTTCATTGTGTACAGCATCAAAAAGAACGACACGCTGCTGAACTACCTCGCAGGAGGAAGTTTTGCATTGATCTTCTTCTCCATCATTTCACAGGGCATCATCATGTTCGGCTGGACCTTTTCAGAAATGCAGCTATTGAACCGCGCCCTCTTCTACTACGAAATGGGACTGGTGGTAGAACTGATCCTCTTCCTTTCGGGACTCGCTTACAAGAACCGGCGCGATATCATCGAGCGGGTAAAGGAGCGGGAAAGACTGAAACTGGAGAACGAAAGAAAAGAATTCGAGAAGCAGATGGCCGTAGTAACAGCTACGCAACACGAACGCGACCGCATCTCCGCAGACATGCACGATGAACTCGGATCGGGCGTAACAGCCATCCGGCTGATGAGTGAGATATTGAAGAGCCGCATGAAAGACCAAAGCTTTCCTGAGCTGGAAAAAATTTCCAATTCGGCCAACGACCTGCTCGGAAAGATGAACACCATCATCTGGACCATGAAGAGTTCGAATGATACGGTGGAGAGTCTCGTAGCCTACATCCGCGCGCATGCGATAGAATATTTCGACAATACACATATCGATTGTACCGTGCGTGTTCCTGCTGTAATTCCGCAATCGGATATTTCGGGAGAGAAACGCCGCAATATTTTCCTCAGCATCAAAGAGGCATTGAACAACGCAATAAAACACTCGCAAGCCTCCAAACTCGTTATTGAAATCATTGCACGCGACAACCAGCTGATGGTGCGCATTGCCGACAATGGCGTGGGCATCGATACAGAAAAACTGCGTCGTTTCGGAAACGGTCTCAGCAATATGAAACGCAGAATGGAACTGATTGGAGGAACCTTCTCGATAGAAAATGATGGCGGTGCCGTGCTGCTGTTTATACTTCCATTGTAATAATTCTGTACACCTGCATTATCGATCTGCAAATCGACCAATACAAAAAGGCCAGCAGCAATACTAACAGCAAAGACAAATTTCCGTCGGTTAAGATACCTACCAAATTTTCTAACCGACCTAGGATGTCAACTTCATCGATGAAGTTTGCTGCGTTCACGCCGCTGGCCCCGAAAAACCACCCGAGATTGACCTGACCAATTATCGTTTCAGAACTTTATGCCTGCTGAATGAACCATTTTCATTTTGGATAGCTAAGAAATAAACGCCCGGCACAAATCCTGATAAGTTGATTGTTATAGTTTGTTCCCTGTCAACAGATACATTTCTTAATATCTGTCCGGATACATTGGTAACAGTGATTGTATTCTTTCCTTTCAGCCCTTCGATCCTGAGATCACTCAGCACCGGGTTCGGAGCAATTGTAATATGAAGGGAAGAAGAGAATCTTACCATAGTTACCGCGCTGTGCGAGAATCCGCCGTCGAAGTTGATCTGTTTTAACCGATAGTAATTTTTATCCGTGAGCGGCATCTTGTCTGTATACACATAATCTTTCCGGCTGCTGCTATTGCCATTCACAGCGCTGGATGCAACAAAGCCAACGCTGCTCCAGTTATTGCCATCGGCGCTTCGTTCTATTTCAAATCCTTTATTATTTTGTTCACTTCCGGTGGTCCATTTAAGCGTTACTGCCTCCCCTGCTGCCTGAGCAGTAAATGACAGCAGCGTAACCGGAAGTACTGCACTCAGATTTTCTGTGGATGACAGGTAAACGAAGCTGGAACCCAGAGGAACATTATGGAACTCTACATAATAAATTCCATCTTCTACGCCGGAGGCATTGGGAGCAATTGCCTGAGCTTTTCCTCCGGTGAAACGGCCGTCTGCATACACATCAGTGATCACATCATCCGCATTACCGTTATACCTGAACCAGCCACTGGTTAATGCAGCCGGAACATTGGTTGCATTCATTTCATCTGCACTGTAATAGATCCTTATTTTACCCGTAGAAAGCGGAGAAGCATTATTATCAACAACCGATGCAATGCGCGGCATCAGGTTAGACGTATGAACCGGCCCGCTATAGTTCACACCTTCAGGAGTGATGGTTACATCCAGGTTATTCAGTTGCGTGCTGGTAAGACCTGAAAGCCCCAGGAGTTTTTGTGTTGCATCTCCGGCCTTATTGAAGTGCGCCCATTCCCCTGTTCCGCAATTATCATTGTATTCACCCGTGGTCTCTACAACTTCTGGCAGATATACAGTTCCTGTACTTAACGGTGTTACTCTTCCGAAAGTGAAATAGCTGGCTCCATTGGGGAAGTTGTGTGTGGCCTCATAGTTTGTTCCGTTCAATGTAAGAGCTACTGCAGTAACATTGGTGGTAAAACCTGCATCATCGGCAAAGATGATGGCATAGTCTGCACAGGCGTCGTTTGTGAGCGTGGTAGTGCCTACTGAAGCCTGCGGGAAGCGAATGAACAACTGACCTGCAATACCGGTGTTCTGCACTTTCCAAACGCGGTTCATACGGCGCCCGTTATTGATGCTGCCTGCATAGCTGAATGCAGTGTAGGTGCCGGAGGTATTGGACATAGGTTGCGTATTGCCGTTATCTCCCCAGATCAGGAATTTACCATCAGCAATTGTGCTGGTATTGGCCTCATTGGTTGGAGCGATAGCGTTCAGCGCCAGAATCACCTGTCCATTGGTGTTTGCATGCTGGCTCCTGCTTTGCTTTTGAAGCAGGGCTGAGTTGAAATCGTGACCAATGCCTGCCACGTTATTGTAGAAACCGGAATTGGCAGCAGCATCCCACACAATTACATCCTGCGAAGTAGTGTAGTTATTGCTGTTATGGAGGGTAACACCATATTTAATTGCCAGATAAGCATCAACCTTATTCCTTTCCGCGGCTGTAATGGTTCCGTTTCCATAGATGATCAGCTCACCGATATTGCCGGTGAAGCCTGCGTCGTCACCATTGGCTACATCAACAGCATTGGAACCGAAAATAAATCCTCCGGTTACAGGCCCTCTGGCAGAATGCGTGGAAGCTGTTCCCATAACATTTCCATTGAGCCCTTTACTCATTGAGGTATTGGTAAAACGATGATACATGATGCTGGAAACATTGGAGAGGAAGTTAATGTTCCCAGGATTTGGAACTACAAGGGCACCTCCCGTATTATCTCTTCTTGCTACCGTACCGCTGGCATATAAGCCAGGGTGATCCCAGTTAGTTCCATTGAGTGTGGTATTATTCATACCTATATTAAAGAACCTGGTACCGCCCATTCCCTCCTTCGTTAATGTGAAAATGTCAAAGTCAGTAGACGAGAGCGTTGGTTCTGCAATATTGCCGAGCGACTGATTGGCATTTGTAAAATTGATACCGGGATTGAAGTTGAAATAAGCGGAATCTCCGGTTTTGAATTGAGGCAGTGCACCTGTTCCAAGCTGGGCTGCAACAACGCCGGAAGTGAAGTCAGTCCATTTTATCAGGCTGGTACCGGTTCCTGCAGATTCAGTGAGCTTATCTGCCCTGTACCAATGACTCAGTCCGTTAGTTACACCACCGGGTGCCTGAACAAAAGCTGCGAAGGTAAAATACACCCCATTGGTTAATGTAACATCCACAAAGGCATATTCCACTCCATTAACAGTTTGTGCTCCTGCCATGTCTGTGAATACATCAGTGGCATCGAACACTGCATCAGGGCTTTGCACCAGCTTCATATTGGTAAGCCCTTTTGGCCATGCTACGCGTACATTACCGACACTGCCGGTGTTCTGAACTTTCCAGATAGCTGCAAAGCGCTTATTGATGCCAGCTATACCAGTTATGTCTACAGAGGGTGCTTTGGCCAGGTTATTATCGCCCCATACCAGGTACTGACCGTTCGATAATACACCGGTGTTGGTAGCATTGGTATTGGCCAGGCCAGTAGTGCTGATCAGCACCTGTCTGCCTGCGTTGGTGCTCCATGATTGCTTTTGTGATAAAGAGCCAAGTTCATCACGGCCAATACCAGCAATGTTATAGTGATATCCGTTATTCAATGTGGAATTCCATACGGTACCATTCATTGAATTCTTATAATCGCGTGTTCCATTGGCAAAAGTAGTTCCATACTTAATGGACATGTATGTTTCTACGCGATCCATTTCCGCAACATCCAATTTGTGTTCAAAAACCACCAGTTCATTCAGCTGACCGTTCAATGCACCAGTATTACCATCAAGCCCCATCATCATGTCACGGCCATTATTATCCGTATTCAATACATTCAGAATATTATCTGTGGTTGTGTATTCAGTGCGGATACCGTTCAGTGATACAGTGGCATTATCGAGGTAAGTGGTTCCATTCTGCCACCCTGCTCCTGCAGTAAAATATGATTTGCTGGCAAATGCATTGCTGCTATATCCCGTGTATGCAGAGCCCGTTCTTGTATAGAACAACAATTTGTTTTGTGGGCCGAATATGTGTAACCCCGCATCATCATTGGATTCATTAAATCCAAAGAAACCTGTCTGTGTGAGGGTATTTACATACCCTGCAGCATACAGCGATCCATTCGCTCTGTCGATTACCTGATTTGCAATATCCGGATTGTAATATAAGCGTGCATTATTATTAAAAGTAACGGTTGGATTGAAATTCGCCAGAGTTGTTGCGTTGGAGAAACGAGGACGTTGCTGGCCTGCGTACTGACCGAAATTATGTCCCGTACCCCGGTATTCATTCCATTGCTGAACATCCTGTCCGTCGGTAACTGCTGTAGTCCCTGCATCAGAGAATAACTGACCGTCTGCATCTGCACGGTACCAGGCAGCAGAAGCTACATTACCCGGACCTACAACATAACCGGCAAAAGTGAAATATTGTCCGTTGGAAAGCGTAACATCCGCATAATTGTACCCTACTCCGTTGATGGTAGTTGTGTTGACAGTCATATCCGTAAATACATCTGATTCATCAAACACATCATCGGAACTCTGAACCAGGTGGAGATTGGAAATACCCTGTGGCCATGCTACACGAACTGTGGGTGCAGATGAAGTGACCTGCACTTTCCAGATTGCAGGAAAACGAAGGTTCAATCCAGGGCGGCCGGGGAGATTGAAGGCGTGCGATGGAGATCGGGAAAGCCCGTTATCTCCCCAAACCAGCCACTGACTCATTGTTAACTGAACAGCATTTAATGCATTCGTATTGGCCAGACCGGTAGTTCCAATCAGTACCTGCTGACCGGCCTCATTACTTTGTGATTGTTTCTGATGGAGGGCGCTGCTTTCATCCCTGGCAATACCGGCAATATTGTGGTTATAACCGGCATTGGTGGTGGCATTCCACACAATGGCGGAAGCACTGTTCAGGTAATTGGGCACGGATGTTCCGTCTTCCGTTTTCAGCGTGATACCATATTTGACAGCGAGGTAGGAGTTGATCCTTTGCTTTTCATTCCCCCCTGAATTCTGATGGTCCACACTGTAAGCGAATACTTCGGAGATACCTCCCTGATGTTGCTCATTGCCAGTTCCCTTTACATTATGCCCTTCTGATCCGATGGCAAAGTTGGGCGGAGTTCTGTTATCGTTCAATGTTCCGATATGTGTGGTAGTGGAGCTGTACGTTTTACCATTGATGTTCATGTAGACGCCATTGATACCATTTCCCCGCCACGACATCCCTCCGATGTTGGCAGGCAGTGTACGTGCATCCATATCGGTTGTCATGATAGCACGTCCGTTATCTCTCCACAATTCGTATCGTTCATCCCACCTGAAGAAATTGGGATCATCATCAGCCCATCCGTAAGGCGTGTTCCAGCCACCTCTGCCGGAGTTGAACATTACACCGTATGTGGAACCGGCACTATTGATGGTGGGGAAATACAGATCCCCTTCTCTGTAGAAGAAATCATTGGTCCCATCGAAATAATAGAAGGGATTGAAGTTGAAATTATAGGTTTTGTTATCGGCCTTGTAAGCATTGTCTGTAACCAGCAAAGGCTGATAGGTTGCATTGTTGTTCTGGGTAACGTCTCTGCCATTGCCTGAAACATCCTGCCATTTATTTTTTGCTCCTGAAGTCACTACGCCGTCATTGGCCTT
Source organism: Pseudoflavitalea sp. G-6-1-2 (assembly GCF_012927185.1). GTDB lineage: Bacteria > Bacteroidota > Bacteroidia > Chitinophagales > Chitinophagaceae > Pseudobacter. The sequence continues at coordinate 688,474 of NZ_JABBGB010000003.1, read as the reverse complement.
ATGCCACATCAGCAATCCGTCCACTACTCCACCGGGAGCAGGAATCTTCGCACCGAAAGTAAAAAATTGTCCATTCGCAAGAGTTACATCAACATAATTATAAACAATGCCATTGATAGTTGTTTCATTGGAAGCCATATCCGAAACAATATCAGTTGCATCAAATACCGCATCAGAGCTCTGGATCAGTTTCAGGTTGATGAGGCTTTTGGGCCATGCAACACGTACTGTGCCAACAGCTCCCACATTCTGCACTTTCCAGGTGGCCGCAAACCTGTGGCTGATACCCGTGATCCCGGGAATGGCAACGGTGGCTGTTTTTGCAAGACCATTATCGCCCCAGATCAGGTACTGCCCATCAGTAAGGCTGCCTGTGTTGCCTGCATTTGTATTGGCGAGCGATCCAACGCCGATGAGTACCTGCCGCCCTTCATTGGTGCTCCAGGATTGTTTCTGATATAACGCTCCGTTATTATCCCGGGCTATACCCGCAATATTGTAGCGCCAGCCGGCATTGGCAGTGGCATTCCACACGGTGGCATTTGTTGAGTTCCTGTAATCCCTGCTTCCATTGGCATAGGTAGTACCATACTTGATTGCCAGGTAAGTTTCTACCTGGTCCATCTGAGTGGTAGTTAGTTTGTCTTCAAAAACAAGGATCTCATTCAACTGGCCGCTGAAAGCGCCGTAATTATTATCTCCTCCGATCCGTAGGTCGCGGGCACCCGTGGAGAGATTTGCATTCTGGAGCTGGCTGCCCGAATAGTCGGTTCTGTTGCCATTCAGTGATACAGTAGCTGCTGCATAACCGGCAGATGCTCCTGCTCCGTTCTTCCAGCCTGCTCCTGCTGTGAAAAAAGACCTGGCTGCCATGGGTGCTGAGCTTTGTCCCTGATAGCCCGGTCCGCCGGTAAAGAAAAGCAGATTGAAGTTAGATGCAAAAGTATGCAGGCCGGGATAATCCATGGAAGGATGAAAACCCAGCAGGCCATTGCGTTTCTGAACATTCATAAAGCCGGCTGCATACAATGTGCCTTCGGCTCTGTCGATTATATTGATACCAGTTCCGGCAGTGAACTGCATCCAGTCGTTACTGCCATCAAATGTTAGGGTTGGGTTGAAATTTGCCAGGGTAGTGGCATTGGAGTAGACCGGTCTTGCACCGGAAGATGCCTGCAATAAATTAAATCCTTTGTTGGTGAATTCGTTCCACCTGTAAACCGGACTGTTGTCGGATACCTGAGTGGTACCATTGTCTGTATACAATCCTGAAATAATATCAGCCCGGTACCAGGCTGCTGCAGAAACGCCGCCGGGTGATTGTCCTTTTACGGACAGGGATGGCAGCAACATGCCTGCCAGCCCGAAAGAGCAGATCAATTTTTTGTACATAGAAGATGGAATTAGAAAAGGAAAATGGATAATAGCCGTCCGAAAATAGATTTCGTATTAAAACTAGACATATTATGAGGATTCGCTTTCAGATACAGTAATACCTGAAGCTGCAAACTGAACAATCCACATAATAGTAAACCCGTAGATCGAAATAAAGGATATCCCCTAACAATTTCGATGCAGGAAAAGCAGCAAAAATCCCACAAATGATTTTTTCTGCAAATGCCGCATTCGATCAGGGTTTCCCGTTACGCTCAGCCGGGAGGCCACAAAAAATCATGGGTTAATCGGCAGGAATCAACTGCGTATTCCTTCAAAAAAAGGTATAGTAATTGTTCAACTCCCATACTCAATTAATTATATACTGCGGAGTACCATAGCGTTATTTCATTAGATTTGTCTGGTATATATCCATAACCTACCTCTGCATGACCTGTATTTCCCTGTTGATTATACTCTTACCTCTGGTAGCTCTGCAGCAAGTGTATGCGATGGCTCAGAATAACCCCTATATCATCCTACCCAATGGAAAATAAACAGGCAAAATACAATTCAGTATTAGTCATAGATGATCATAAGATGGTGGCCAATGGCATAAAATTGCTGATAGGAGATCTCTTTGAAAATTTCTATATGGCGCATGACGGGGCAAGCGGCATGAGTAAAGCCCTGCAGCACTTCCCTAAACTGATCATCGTTGATTATTCCCTTCCAGACACTACGGGTGAGATACTGGTGAGGGAACTGAAATACAAGATCCCTTCAACCAGAGTACTGGCATATTCCTATACCTATTCCGCGGAAACGATCGTAAAAATGTTCCAATCCGGGATCAACGGTTATGTGATAAAAAAAGAGAATGACGATGATTTCATACGGGCCATTCAAATACTGATGGAAGGCAGGGATTATTTCTGCAGCGAGGCGCGGGCGCATATACTGAACCGCTTTTCAAACTCCGATGAAGACCATACCATCAGGCATCTGATAGCCAATACAAAATTTTCCGGAAAGGAAATTGAGCTGATAAGATTATTGTGCAGACAAATGACCAACAAAGAAATAAGCAGTCATTTATATCTGTCTGAACGCACCGTAGAGCAATACAGGAGCAGCATAACCAGACGTATCGGAGCCAGGAATTTAGCAGGGGTTATCAAGTTTGCATTGCAGAACGGCATTATTCAATTGGATGAATTATGATACCTACCGTCACCATATCAAACCTTGGCTTATGTTTACCAAGAAATCACATTTTAAAAGAAACTTCTTAAAAAAAATCATTTCAGGTCTACTTCTACTTTTTTTCATTTTTAGTGCACCAACCTCACAAGCTCAGAATTGCTCGATAAACGCAGGCGGAAATGCGACCGTCTGTGGCTCTTCCACCACTTTAACAGGAACAGAAAGCGGCACAACAGGCGCCGGAACACCTGTCTGGACATTTTTATCCGGACCAGTGGTTCCCACTATTGCCACCCCCAATTCACTGATAACGAATGTTACGGGAATGACTACCGACGGTAATTATGTATTCCGGCTTTCCCGCGCCTGTGGAACCGGCACTGCTATTTCAACGGTTACCATCACCGCACATCCACGCCCTGCGGGTTTTACAGCCGGACCGGATATAACCAATGTCTGTGCAACCACTGGTACAACCCCGCTTGCTGGTGTGATACCAGCTGGGTTTACAGGTTCATGGAGGGCAGTGAATATTTATTCTTGGAGGAGGTATAGTACAACGGTGAATACCAATTCCACTTTTGACAATACAACAACTGCTACCCCAGTGTTTTCATTGATCAGTAAGGCCAATCATACGATCGATCCCTCTTATTATGCCATCCTGAGGATCACTACTGCCGATAACACCTGCAGTTATGAAGACACTGCAATTGTAAGATTTGTACCTAACCCTGTGTTGTTGTATCCCGCCACCACCACCGAGTGCCGGGATGCAGGAAACAATACGCCATTTATTGTTCCCTCTGCCGGTTCTCCCATATTGGCAACCAATTACACCAACACTTCCGGTGCAGCTGGTTCCGGTACCACCATTTCCATCAATGTGATCAGCCAGCCAGCCGGTGCCAACCTTACGTTTGACCGGATCAGTGACGAAGGAAGACTTTTTTTTACAGGAGCCAACATTGCTGGCACCTACCAGTTTCAGCTAACGGTTACAAACAGTTGCGGAACCCATACAACGCCAACACTGACTTACAATTTTAATGGTATCAAACCCCGTAATGTCAATTTTCAACCTGCCGGCCATGGAGCTCCCGAACAACTGGTGACCTATTCAAATGTGGGTTCGGGCGCAGAGATCCATTGCAATAGTATGGCAGGCACTACAACTCCTGAAAATTTCTATTTCAGTATCGATCCTTCAGATCCTGCAACTGTAGTAACAACAGTTACAAACAGGGGTATCGCACCACCAGGAGGATCTCCAACAATTGCATTGTCCGGAGCAGGCACTTACGACAGAATAGCAACTGTAACACCTCCTGCGGGAGGATGGAAAGTAGGAACATATGCATTTTCAGTGATTACCTCCAATGGAAGTTGCAATAATAACCAGAATTATTTTATACATATCTCCGATAATGGCCGCACCAGTGTTGCAGTATCGGATGTCAGTGCCTGTTATACTGCAGCAGGAGCTGTAATATCGGCCACTGTTCCCCTTCCGGCCGTTTACAAGGGAGCGGTGAATCCAAGTTATTTGCAGGAATTTGGAGGCTACTACAATTTCGCTGTAGTAAGTAAACCAGCTGGCTCTGCTACACCTACATACACTTCCACAGGTTTGCGCAGTCTTACCAGCGCAACAACCACCATTTCAAATCTCAACATGCCAGGTGATTATGTGTTCAGCATTACAGCAGTCAACGGACCGGGCGCCGGTCCCATACTGACCGCAGAATATGGCTGCACCGGTGCATCGCTGACAGGCACATTCACGGTACACGTAGAAGAAATGATAAATTCGAATGCAGGTTCTGGCCAAACAGCCTGCACCCACTCTGTACCGCTACTGGGTAATTCAACCGGTGCCGGCACTGGTCTCTGGACATTCGTGGACGGTCCCGCAGGAGTCAGTCCAACCATTGTATCGCCCACCAACCGTTCCACAACGGCCAATAATCTTGATCTTATTGGTCAATACAGGTTTGCCTGGAATATCACAACACCTTTGGGTGGCTGTGTAGGAAAGGATACCGTGGCTTTCAATATCACCTGCGCATTACCGGTAACCTTAACAGATTTTACCGCAACAAAGCAAACAGGTGGTGTAGTGCTCGACTGGACCACTGCCTCCGAATCAAACAACCGGGGTTTTGAGATCGAACATTCAGTTGATGGCAGCACCTGGAAAATGATCGCCTTCCAGGCCTCGAAAGCCATAGAAGGGAATAGCGTCAGCCCAATATCGTACCAGTACAAACATACCGACCCGGCCAATGGCGTCAACTTCTACAGGTTGAAACAGGTAGACCGGGATGGGAAATGGAAGCATAGCCCGATCCGTCAGGTGAAAATGAATGGTTATAACATTCTTGTATACCCGAATCCGGCCAGAAATACCATCAAAGTGAAAGGATTAGCGGGGAATGAAACCATCCAGGTATCTGATGTAACGGGCAGGCTATTAAAACAGGTCAAAAGCAGTTTGCAGCAGGAAAGCATAGGCATTTCCGATCTTCCGGAAGGCATCTATCATATTGTGATCATGGCTGCCGACGGGCATTCCTCAAGTTATAAGATCACCAAACTGAGGTAATGTTCAATAGAAATGATCTACCCTGATCAATCAGGATCCTGCATTGCAGGAAAGCAGAGCTGCTGTACATTTTACAGCAGCTCTGCTTCTTCTACATACTGGTGAATAGTTTATATTTGTCTGAGCTTTAACTGATCCCATGCCCAATACCAACTACTGCTCTTCTTCATACAGAATGCAAAAAGGCCTTTTGTTATTTTGCTGCTTTCTTTTTTTACAGACCACAGCATATCCGCAAAAAGACAATTATGTAATAAAACAGTACAATTCGGAAAACGGATTACCGCAAAACAGTGTTAAGGCTATTAAATTCGATAGGAGTGGATTTTGCTGGCTGGCAACAGAATCAGGAATTGTGAGGTTTGACAATACTAATTTTAAGTCCTATGGAAGTGAGAACATAAAAGGACTCAACAGTGAAAGGATCGTGGCCATGATGATGGATACTGCAGGAACCATTGTGGCACAAGGGCTCGATTATCAAAACATCAAAATAGGCTCCTCCTCTACCCTGTATGCTTATTTACCCGCATTAACGGATACCAGTTTAAGCTTTGTTACTACCGGATATATCACAATAAACCCCACACTGGATAGTCTGTGGCAGGTTATCTCCCGCACCAAAACAATACCTGTAGTAAAAAAACCGGGAGGTTTGAAAAACGGAGACATCTATCTTTTCCAGGGAGATGATGCCTGGTTTATCCGTAGATCCAAAGCAATAAAATTGAAGCCTTATGCAATTGAGCCCGTTGGCAGTATGGTGCTCAACGACTACTATTATTTACAGATCTGGCCAGGTAACCGGATAACAAGCTGGAATGAAGGAATTGGTCTGGAAGGACGTATCGATGGAGACATTGCCAGCAATAAAAATTTTCTCAAAGGGGATTTTAAAACATTGTGGTGCGAGCAGGGCGCATTCATTTTTTCCGGAGGAAGTCTTTACGAACTCACATACAACAATGGGAAAGTGAATAGCAGGTGCGTGCTAAGCAATTTCAACATCGAAATGCCGCTGTGCATTGCTTATCGTCCTGATCTCAACACGTATTTTATTGGAACTGGTACGCAAGGTTTATTCGCTGTTAAAGTATCGGACTTCATCTATGCTAAGATCCCCGCAGAATCCGGCCCTGAAAACTATTATACAATTGGAAAGACATTGGAGGACGACATCATTGTCAATAATGCAATAGTGCATCCGGATAACACTTCATCTTATGTACCTCTGCATAACACTTACAGCAGAGCAATCTATACAGATAGTGCCGACAGGGTCTATTATGAACACGATTTCAAACTATGCAGGTATAATGCGAGAACCAAAATCCTGGATGAGAATATGCTGCAGCTCGATAATCGTCTGATGGCAATCTTACCTGTTGTTGAAGATGGTACTTTGTTGTTATTCACCCATAATGCCATATACAAAACAACCAAGGAAGGGGAAATTATCTGGCAGCACAAATTCCTTCAAAAACTAACAGCAACCACCTTACTGCCATTAAAGAACGGCGAATTGCTGCTGGGAACAACCGAGGGAGTAAAATGGTATGACATGAAAAATCATACCATCACCCGGTCGATACTCGATTCCTTTTCTATTCGAACTTTATATCAGGATAAACAAAACCGGTTATGGATAAGTACAGATGGCAAGGGCTCTTTTTTATATGCACAACAAGAATTATTTCCCTTGCCACCGGGCCCCAAAGGAGCGTTTGGTTCCATTCACTCTTTTATAGAAGATGCCAATGGTAATTTCTGGTTGCCTACCAATAACGGGTTGTATAAAGTGCCGGTCGATGCATTAGCTGATTTTGCAACTGGCAGATCAAAATCTGTTTTCTGTTTTACGTTCAATCATGCCAATGGATTAAGAACAAATGAGTTTAACGGTGGAGCAATCCCAAATTACCAATGGCTGCAGGATAGTGCATTGATTTTACCATCCATCAATGGGCTGATAAAATTCTACCCTACCCGGCTCCAATCGGTCTTCCCCCAGGAAAGGATCTTTATCGATGAAATGTCAATTGACGGGCATTCCGTGGCATTGACCGGCATCGATGAAACCATTCAGCTGAAACCTACATTCCGCACGTTGACCATTAAAGTTACCTGTCCCTTTTTTGGCAATAAAGAAGATCTGAGGCTCGAATACAATCTCGGAAAGAATAACGATCAGTGGCTTCCCGTTCCTGCTTCAGGGATCATTTCTATCAACACACTACCTGCAGGTGATTACGCATTGATGATCCGTAAAGCCGGCAACAATAGCGACACCCTCAACAGCAGTATTGCAATTCAAATAATAGTTCCTCCTTTTTTCTATCAGACAGCCTGGTTTTTTGCAGGTGTAGTGCTGCTGATAATTTGCCTGGGATATTGGTATTCAAGAATACGTTTATCAAGACTCAAAAAAGAAAATATCAGGATCGAAGAAATAGTTGAACTCAGAACAGAGGAGCTGAATGCTGCCATTCAACAACTGGAGAATTCAGAAAAAGCTTTGAAACAAAGCAATCACGTAAAAGAACAGATAACAGCTATTGTTTTGCACGATATAAAATCTCCCCTGTTCTCTCTGAGGATCGCCGGAAAATCGCTGGTAAAGAACTGGAATAACAGTAATGAGGAGAACTTACATCAGGCAATAGCCCTGGATCAGCAAATTGGAGAATTGAGCCGTTTTACCGATCAGTTTTTTTCCTGGGCAGTAAGCCAGCAGGAGCATTTCAAAGTACAAAAGACAAAGTTCTCCCTGCAGCAACTTTTTGTGGATATTGAATCATTGTTCAAAGAGATATTACAGGTAAACAACAATAAATTCTCTATCACCGAAACAACTATTCAGTGTTATACCGACAAGGAAATATTGGTATTGATCTTAAGGAATCTGGTAGATAATGCCAATAAGAATACAGAGAATGGAATTATCAGCATACAGGCCACAGTTCTACCCGAAGGTTTGCAAATTCAGGTATCAGATACAGGAAAGGGGCTGAATGCTTTTCAGATAGAAAATTTCCTGAACAGAGATAAAGCTGTAAAGAATGGCCGGATGGGAAGTGTTATTATTCTGGAAATGATCGATAAGATCAATGGAGAGTTACAGGTAACTTCAGAACCGGGAAAAGGAGCTTTGTTTACGATAAAGCTGCAATCAACTGATTTTACTTTTTAACCAGGTCCGATCCATTTCTTCTACTCGATATCGATCCACTTTTTCTCAAAGTAAACTACTGAAGTATTATTTGTTTTATCGGTAATGACTGTTTTCACAAACTTTTTATCTGCTGCAAGATATTTTACTGTGAGGCTGTCTGGCGATTCGATGCTGTAATACGCTCCCAGTCTTAATTTGAAAGGATTATCCTGTACATCGTTGGTAAAGATGGAAAAGAGTATCAGACGCTGTGCTCTGGTATCCGGCTGAGCATAACCATAAAACCGGTGGTCTTTTCTGATGTTTGCCTGAAGATGGATTGCGCTGTCGCCCTTGCTGAGATTCACCCATGCTTTGGTAACATCATCGCCGGAGGCGAGAACAGATTTGTTGTTGGCAGCTTCGATGCTGTCGAGCGTGGTCACTTCTTTTATCAGTGGATCAGGATGCAGCGTAGTATCGGAGGGAGTAATTGCAGGTGTTGAAGGAGTCTTCGCTACGCTGTCTTTAGCAACGCTTTCAGGTTTTGTTTCAGCATTGTTGCAGGCAGCTATCAGTACAGAGCATGCCAGTACGAAGGATACAGATCGCATGAGTGGGTGCATTTATTCAGAAACCAGATTGTGTGCTTATTTCGCAGCAGTGAACGATCGGAAGAGGCAGAGCCATCCTGCAATGAAGAACAATCCGCCCAGTGGTGTAATGGCGCCGATGCCGCTCAGTCCAACTGTTTCAGTCGCTTTCATCGCTGTGAGAAAATACAATGAACCGGAAAACAGAACGATACCTGCAATGAAACAGATCGCTGCATTCTTCAGCCATTTCTGTGAAAACTTTTCGTAGAGCATGCCCACTGCCAGCAGTGCAAATACATGATAGAACTGATACCTCACCCCTGTTTCAAACGTTGAAACCGTTTCGGCAGGGACATATTGTTTCAGTCCATGCGCACCAAACGCACCCAGTGCCACTGCCAGTGCGGCCAGCAATGCAGCTGTTTTCAGATATCCTTTATGCATGTAAAACTGTTTGAATAAAATCGTTCATGGAGATGGAATCTTCTTTGTCGATGATCACATCGGCCTGCTCGTAGTACATTCTTCTTTCATTGAGCTTGCGAACGATATGATTGCGGAGGTCTTCATCCTTTATGTCTTTCAATAATGGACGGTGAACCCTTTCTTTCAGCAGTCGCTGCAATATCACTTCTACATGGGTATTCAGCCATACTACGATGCCGTAGCGTTTCATGAAATCGATATTGTTGAAGAAACAGGGTGTGCCGCCTCCGCAGGAGATGATCATGCTGTCTTCGCGCTCTACCAGTTCTTCGAGCAATTGCTTTTCGAGCAATCTGAAGTATTCTTCGCCATGGGTGGCAAAGATATCGGCGATGGATTTGTTTTCGTGGGCAACTATCAGTTCGTCGAGATCAAAGAAAGGAAGTCCCATGCGGTTTGCAACCTGCTTACCCCAGTGGGTTTTTCCCGCTCCCATGAAACCGATCAGAAAGATCCTCATTGTGCAATTATTTGAATGCGTTGTAGCCTGTTACGTCCATTCCCGTGATCAGGAGATGGATATCGTGAGTACCCTCGTAAGTGATCACACTTTCGAGGTTCATCATATGGCGCATCACGGAGTATTCGCCGGTGATGCCCATTCCGCCTAACATCTGGCGTGCATCGCGCGCAATATTGGTGGCAATTTCGCAACCATTGCGTTTGGCCATGCTCACCTGTTGTGGGGTGGCTTTGTGTTCGTTCATCAGAACGCCTACGCGCCAGTTGAGCAGCTGTGCCTTGGTGATCTCGGTGATCATTTCGGCCAGTTTTTTCTGTTGCAGCTGAAAGCCGCCGATGGGGCGATCGAACTGAACACGCTCCTGTGAATAACGAAGGGCTGTATCGTAACAGTCCATCGCTGCCCCTACTGTTCCCCATGCAATGCCGAAGCGTGCCTTGGTAAGACAGCTGAGCGGACCTTTCAGTCCTTTTACATTGAGTATATTTTCTTTGGGCACTTTTACATTGTCGAATACCAGCTCACCTGTGGCGGATGCGCGAAGGCTCCATTTGCCATGGGTGGTGGGGGTAGAAAACCCTTCCATACCGCGTTCTACGATCACTCCGCGGATCTCACCCGCTTCATCTTTGGCCCAAACAACGGCCACCTGTGAAAAAGGGGCGTTGCTGATCCACATTTTTGCACCGTTGAGAATCACGTGATCGCCGGCATCTTTGATATTGGTCAACATGCCTGCGGGGTTGGAGCCATGGTCGGGCTCAGTGAGACCGAAGCAGCCCAGCCATTCGCCGCTGGCGAGTTTGGGAAGATATTTTTTACGCTGTTCTTCGGTTCCGAACTCATAAATGGGGAACATCACCAGAGAACCCTGCACGGAAGCAGTGGAACGAACGCCGCTGTCGCCTCTCTCCAATTCCTGCATCATAAGGCCATAACTGATGTAATCGAGGCCTCCGCCGCCATATTCTACGGGGATGGTAGGACCAAAACAGCCCAGATCTCCCAGTTGTTTTACAATATGTTGCGGAAACTCGGCCTTTTGGGCATAGTCTTCTATGATTGGAGAAATTTCTTTCTTTACATAATTTCGAACAGATTCCCTTACCAGTTTCTGTTCTTCAGAGAGCAGTTCATCGAGATTGAAATAGTCCGGACTAACAAAAAGATCGGTTCTTGAGGCCATGGCGAGCGTTTTAGAATGTGCTAATGTAAGAAAAACCGTAGGAATAAAGATGGGAGATGCAACATCTATTCAGCAATTGTGTCTCTTCTGATAACAATAACAAATAAAAACAATCATTTTGGAGCTAACTGCAACCATTGTCCAGGATGAATTGGTAGAACGCTGTAAACGCGGGGACCCCACCAGCTTCGAAGCCCTTTACCAGCGGTATGCCAAGGCCATGTACAACACCAGTCTGCGCATTGTGAACAACACAGGCGACGCAGAGGACGTACTTCAGGAGGCATTTCTGGATGCCTTCAGATCTTTGAACGATTTCCACTACCGGTCTACATTCGGCGCATGGCTGAAACGGATAGTAGTGAACAAATCGATCAATGTGCTGCGAAAAAGGAAAATGCATCTCTCCGAGCTCGACGAAAACGGCATGGAAGAGATACCGGAAGAGAAAGGAGTCGATGAGGCAGACATTCAGTTCAAAGTGGCCGAAGTTAAAAAATGTATTCAGCAGTTACCGGACGGTTATCGCGCAGTGCTGAGCCTTTACCTGCTGGAAGGTTATGATCATGAAGAGATCTCCGGGATCCTCGGCATCACGCATAACACCGTTCGCACACAATATATCCGTGCAAAGCAAAAATTAGTGAATCTATTGAAACAAGGAGGATTATCATGAGCAGATTAGAAAATTTCATCAACGATCATCGCGAAGATTTCGACAGCGATGTTCCTTCACCCAGGGTTTGGAAAGACCTGGAGAAACAACTGCAACCAGCCCAACCAGCAGTGAAGCAGGGTGGCAGACTGATCCCCATGACCATCCTCAAATGGAGCGCTGCAGCCGCAATTCTGGTACTGGCCGCATTCGGTGTATTTCACCTGATGAACAAACCAACCACCGGTACCGAAGTTGCCAAAGGCAATCCGGCTATCAAGTCGAACGACGACCTGCTGCAGAAGATCAACCCTACGTATGCAAAAGAGGTATATCACTTCACACAACTGATAGAACTGAAACAGGAAGAACTGAAACAAATAGAAAAAGACAATCCTGAACTCTATCAGCAGTTTCTGGAGGATATCAGCAAACTGGACAGTTCTTATAACAACCTGAAAAAAGAACTTCCTTCTAACCCCAATCGCGAACAATTGCTGGAAGCCATGATCGAAAACCTGAAAGTGCAGACAGACCTGCTCAATCAACAGCTTCAGATCATCCAGCAGATCAAACAATCAAAAACACAAAGCAATGGTAAACTTATATAAAGCTCTCCTGCTCGTTCTCAGCTTCGCTTTCACCGCAAATGCAATGGCATCGGGCGATCCGGTTCCAATGGCAGAGAAAAAGAAAGTGATCGCCAAAAGCTATTCACTCAGCAGCGACGACAATGTAACACTGAGCAATAAGTTCGGCGCCATCAAAATCAATACATGGAGCAAGAATGAATTCAAGATCGAAGTAACCATCACAGCCGAAGCCCGTACCGACGAACGTGCTCAGGATATTCTGGACGGCATCACCATCAGCGAAGGAAAAGGCAACGGTGGCGTGTATGTGAAAACAAATATCCGCAACTCCAATAACAACAGTGGCAAATGGGACAGAGGTGAGAAAACGGGTTTCCAGATCAACTACGATGTGTACATGCCTGCCAAAAACGATCTCATCCTCAGCAATGAATTCGGTCCGGTTACCATGGGCGACCATAGCGGCGAAGCCACTCTGGTAGTGAAGTTCGGCAGCCTCAATGCAGGAAAGCTGAGCAAAGCCAAAAAAGTAGTGGTAGAATTCGGATCGCTTCAACTCGATGGCATGAACAATGGCAACCTTACCGTGAAGTTCTCTCAGGCCGAGGTTCGCAGATTGAGCGGAGATATTACCGCAGAGTTCGAACACAGTGGCGGTACCAAACTGGTAGTGGACAACGATATCAAAAAACTCACCATCAAAAACAGTTTCACTCCACTGATACTCGATCTGGCTTCCAATCTCAATGCCAGTTTCAATATCCACACCAGCTTTGCGAAGGTGAAGAACAAATCGAACTTCAGCATTGCAAAGGACGGAGATGATGAAGAAAGCCGCGGACCGAAATTCGATTTCGACTGGAAAGGAAAAGCAGGAAATGGAGAGACGCCCATCAATGTGAAAACAAATTTCGGAGATATTACTTTAGGACATAATGTTCCCTTCAAAGTAGAAGAAAAGAAAAGTAAAGCCAGGGAAATCTAATGGTGCAATTAAACAAATTACACCAGTATCAGTCCAAGGTTCAGGTTTAATCAGACGAATCAATTTCAGCGAATACAAACGAGCAGTTAGCAGAGTTACCGAATTGGAAACTCTCAATGGCGGGGCCTCAGCAATGAGTGCCCCGTTTTTTTTATGGGAGGTGCCCAGTCGCTAAGTAAACTCAACAAACGCTACTTCGGCGTAACGTTACATCATAAGAGAAGCCCCTGAATCTTTCGGATTCAAGGGCTTCTCTTATTGATATTTTCAGGATGATTACTTCAGATAACCTGCCATTTCTTCGCTGTACTCTTTCGCTACTGCGCCTGCTTTTTCAGCAAAGTCCTCACCAGACGAAGCGAAGATCACGGCACGGCTTGCATTCACCAGCAGACCAACTTCTTTATTCATTGCTTTTGCAGAGATCTCTTTGAGACTTCCACCCTGCGCACCTACACCAGGCACGAGATAAAAGTGATCCGGTGTGAGATTGCGAATTGCAGTGAAAGAATCTGCCTGCGTTGCTCCTACCACATACATCAGGTTTTCGGGTGTACCCCACTGAGCAGCGGTTGTCAGCACCTTTTCGTAGAGCAATCCATTGCCTGCGGGCTGCAGTTCAAAATCCTGAGAACCGGGATTGGAAGTGAGTCCCAGCAGTATCGTCCATTTATCTTTGTATTCGAGGAATGGCTTTACACTGTCTGCCCCCATGTAAGGCGCTACCGTGATAGCATCGAAGTTGAGTGTTTCGAAGAATGCTTTTGCATACTGGGTACTGGTATTGCCGATATCGCCACGTTTCGCATCTGCGATAGTGAAATGCGATTTGGGGATGTAGTTCACTGTCTTTTCCATCGACTCCCATCCACGCAGACCATTGGCTTCATAGAAAGCGGTATTGATCTTGTAGCTCACACAAAAGTCTTTGGTGGCATCGATGATCCGGCGGTTGAATTCAAAAACCGGGTCTTTCTCGCTAAGCAGGAACTTAGGGATCTTGGTAATATCAGTATCGAGACCTACAGTGAGGTAAGTTTTTTTGCGGCGTATCTCTTCTACCAGTTGTTGACGTGTCATGGGCGCGAAGATACGATCCTACAGCATATTCACAATTTCCTGATGCAATGCATCGTCGTCCCAGCGCTGGTCTATGTCGGGGCGCTGCATTATCTGCTGCATGATGGCTTCCTGCTTCCGGCCGTTCTGCAACGCTTCGGAATAGCGGATATGCGGACTGAAAGTTACCAGTGAGTAAGCCGGGATCCACTGATCGGGGAACTTCTCGCTCACCTTCGCCTCTATTTTTTTCTGAAGGAGGAATTTTGGATCCGCTACCCTGTCCCGCATTTCCGTGAAATTGTTCACGGCGAGATCGGCAATGGCGTCGGCATCGGGCTTGCGCAGCAACTGGAATTCTTCGAGAATGGCATCCCAGTGATCGCCGTGATGCTGCATCAGATCGTCGAGCACATTGCAGTCTTCGAAGCCGGCATTCATGCCCTGCCCGAAGAACGGAACGATGGCATGCGCTGCATCTCCGATCAATGCGAATTTATCTTCCCGCACCCATGGTTCGCACTTCACCGTTACGAGTGATGAAGTGGGATTGTTGAAGAAATCCTCGAGATAGGTGGGCATCAGCGGCACCGCATCCGGGAAAGTGGTTTCGAAGAATGTTTTTACTTTTTCTTTGGTGTCGAGATGAGAGAAAGAAAGCGGCCCCTCGAATGGGAAGAATAAAGTACAGGTAAATGTTTTATCGAGATTGGGCAGTGCAATGAGCATGAATTCTTTTCTCGGCCAGATGTGCAATGCATTCACATGCATGGCGAAGTCCCCTTCGGCGTTTGCATGAATAGTGAGCTCCTTGTAGCCACAATCGATGTAGAATTGCTGATAGTTGAAACGATCTGTATGCAACTGATGCTGGAGGCGGGCTGCAGAGAAAGCTCCATCTGCTCCGAAGATCAGATCGGCAGTAGCTTTCACCTCTTTTCCCTGATGCTCGAAGGTGATGGTGTTTGTTTTCCAGTCGATATTGGTGCATTTATGATCGAAGAACAATTCGATACCATGTTCTTCGGCAAGATCCATCAGCTTTTTATTGAGTGTTCCGCGTGATACGGAATTGATGAATTGACCTTCTTTGCCGTAAGGCTGAAAAGCGCTGCTGCCATCGATATGATGGATGTATCTCCCATGCATGGGTATGGAGATGCTTTTGATGGCATCTGCCAGCCCTACTTTTTCCAGTGCTTTGAGTCCGCGGTCGCTCAGTGCGAGGTTGATGCTCCTTCCTGCTGCGACCTTTTCTTTGCGCATGTCGGGCCGGCGTTCGTAGAGTTTTACTTTATGTCCCCGTTTGGCGAGGTAAACAGATAAGAGCGAACCAACAAGGCCTGCGCCGATGATGCTAACTTCTTTTTTTTGCACTGCTAAGAATTTATGGACAAGAAATCGTTTTGAAAATCTAAAATACAAACTCCCCTCCATATCACTTCAGGAAACTTAACCATCCGGTAATATTGAAACTATCAACTTTGCGCAGGCAATGAACCACGCTGATGAACTATAAGCAAGCATCTGATAATGAGCTGTTGTTTTGTTGTTATCATGATGACATCAAGGCATACAATGAGCTGGTAGATCGTTATGCTCCCCGCCTGCACAAAGCCGGACTTCGTTATCTCAGAGACAAATTCGTAGTAGAAGAACTGGTGATGGATCTGCTGTTCAATATCTGGGAGCGCAGGCATGAAATAAAAATTGAATACAGTTTTTCCGCTTATCTCTTCAAAGCCTTTCGCAACAAGCTTATCGGGCAGCTTCGCAAAAACATTCCGCACACAAAACCTATCGACGAGATCACGGAAAACGAAATACCGCTTTCTGGCAAAACCGCTGATGCCAACCTCCTTCTCGAACAGGCTGAATTGCTGTATCATCAAAACCTTGCCCGCCTGAGTCCTCAACGCAGACTTGTGTTTGAACTGAGCAGGGAAGAAAATCTCAGCTACAAAGCCATCGCCGAAC
Source organism: Pseudoflavitalea sp. G-6-1-2 (assembly GCF_012927185.1). Lineage (GTDB taxonomy): Bacteria > Bacteroidota > Bacteroidia > Chitinophagales > Chitinophagaceae > Pseudobacter. The sequence goes on along the minus strand of NZ_JABBGB010000003.1, from coordinate 672,138 downwards.
GAACCGGACTTTCCCTCAACACTGTAGAAAATTATATGGTGGCCGCTCTGGCAACACTTCGCAAGAACCTCCACAATACCACCACTCATATCTGCATTACATTAATGTTTGTATTGCCTCAATAGCAGCCCCTTCCCTTCTTTCTGCCTTTCTTCTTCACCTGCTGAAAAATTTCTTAAAAAAATATCACTTCGGCTGGGTGGTAGCCATACCAATATTGCAACTACCCAGATAGAAGCAAGCGAACAATGAAAGAACCTCATATCGGGCTATTGAAAAAATTTTTAGACAACCAATGTACTCCGGAAGAACTGGAACAGGTGGATCAACTGCTTCAGTTACCGGCATACAACGAGTTGCTGGATAAACTCATCGCCGAACAGACTGCCGACGACTGGGAAAATACCGGTTATGCCGATGAAACGCTGCAGTCAACCGTTGAGCAATGGAAGAGCCAGCTGAATCAACGCATAGCAGCAACATCTCAGGGAAAAGTAGGATCGATATGGAAACGCAACCTGCGAAACATTGCGGCAGTTTCAGCCGGACTGCTGATCATTGGTGGCATCAGTTTCCTCGCCCTGAAAAAATCCAAAACCGAACCAACTTACGTGGTACAGCACAATACTGGCGGAGCGCCTGTAAGGCATCTGCTTCCAGACAGCACAGCCGTTTACCTGGCAGCAGGTAGCCATATTCGTTATGAAATCAGTTTTCAGGGAAATACAAGAGAGGTCTTCCTCGATGGAGAAGCATTTTTCGATGTAAGGCAGGATCATCAGAAACCATTTATCATTCAATCGGGCGAAGTACATACCGAAGTACTGGGTACATCTTTTCGGATAACAGCATTCAAAGGAGCACCGTTGCAGGTTGCAGTAGCATCCGGCAAAGTGCAGGTAACGGATCATCAGAAAGGACAATCGAAGAAGCTGGCAGTTCTTTCCAAAGGCCGGGCAATGAGCTACGACCCTGTAAGCGGATCACTGGAGCAGCAAACTACAGATCCCGCAACGCTCCAAAAATGGGCGGCCGGTGAAGTGAGTCTCGAAAACCAACGACTGGACAGGATCACAGAAGAGCTCCATCGGATTTATGGCGTTCATTTCAGGTTCAATCAATCTACGCTTCCGTTGAGCCGCATCAGCGCTGCATTCTCTGCTACCGAACCAATAGCAAACGTAATGGAGATGCTGGCTTATGTAGGCAAATTCCAATACAGTTACGATAACAAAAAACAACTCTTCACGCTCTACACAAAAAACAACAGCATGCATGCGAAATAACGGTACATCCTCATAAAAAAAATTCCTGCCACAGGGCAGGAATACTGTACACATAAAGCCTTTACGATTGGTAGTCCGAGGGGCTTTATGAACAGGTTTACAGATCAATGAAACTTAATCCATAAACAATTCCCGAAATTATGCAAAAAAGCACTTACCTGCTTTACAAAACCAGGCCGGCATACCGGTATTGGCTCATGTTGTTACTTCCGGTGATACTGATGGCGGTACTCACCACAGCTACGCAAACAGCAAGTGGCCAGAACCTGGCTACGATGAAAATATCAGTAAAAGCACAGAACATCTCCATCAAAAATGCCCTGCGCGAAATACAGCAGCACAGTGAAGTAAAATTTTTTTACGGGCAGGATGTAGATCGTTATGATCATATCCGCGTAAGCCTTACCGAAAAAGAAAACACTGTATTACTCGCTGTAGAACGCGTATTGCAGGCAACCAAACTCCGGTACACGCAAAAAGGATATCATCTCATGATCGATGAAAAACCTGTTGCGGTTGCAGCTCCCAAACAAGAACCGCAGGCGCCGACCCGTCAACCGGGCAGTATCAGCGGGAAGGTAATGGATGGTCGTGGTGATCCGCTTACGGGGGCTACCATCAGCGTCGCAGGCAACAATGGCCATGCCACGAAATCCGCTCCTGACGGCAGTTACAGCCTTAGTCTGAAGCCCGGCATCTATACGCTGGAAGTTAGTTTTATTTCCTATCAACCCCAGCGCATTACAGAGGTGGAAGTAAAGGCAAACAGCAATACGCCGCTCAACATCTCCATGATAGCACAAACCGGTACATTAAATCAGGTAGTGGTAACATCCGGCTATAAAAAAGCAACGGTGTCTGCATTGTATGCGGAGCAAAAGAACCGGGCATCGATCAGCAACGGCATTTCAGCCGAGCAGATCGCAGCAACCCCGGACCGAAACGTAGGAGAAGTACTCAAAAGGATCTCCGGCGTAAATTCTGCCGACAATAAATTTGTTATTGTACGCGGCATAGGCGAACGGTACAATGCCGCGATGCTCGACGGTACAGCTCTCCCCAGTACCGAAGCGCAGAAACGCAGTTTCTCTTTTGAAATGATCCCCAATGCTCTGGTGGATAATGTGGTGGTTTTGAAAACCATCACGCCGGACATGAACATGAGCTTCGGTGGCGGAGCCATTCAGATCAATACGAAAGATATTCCTTCGGAAAATTTCATGACACTTGGTCTCGGAACCTCTTTCAACGATATCTCCACCGGAAAAGATTTCCTGAGCCGCAAACGCGGCTCAAGTGATTATCTCGGTTTCGACGACGGAGGAAGGAGCTTTCCGAAAGGACTTAAATCGATGAACAATGCAGCGCCCGTAAGCGAGATCGTTGAACAAAGCAAACGTTTTGCCAACCGCGACTTCAGCGTGTACAAATACAAGGCAATGCCCTCACAGAATTACCAGTTCGCTATCGGAAAAATGTTCAGGCTCGGCGACGACAATCAACGTAAGTTCGGGTTCACCGGAGCACTGAACTACAGAAATAATCAAACCATCAACAATATCGAAGAGATGCGTCGCGGAAGATGGAATACCAATTCTGTAACCCCGGCCACTGGAAATTCCTACAACTTCAACACTACACTCGGAGCTGTGCTCAACATGGGACTGCAGCTGGGAAAACACCGCATCAGTCTCCGCAATATGTATACGCATTTGTTCGATAACACCTTCACACAAATAAAGGGGGTGGATGCAGACGACAACCTTGCCGGTATGCCCAACCAGATCCGTGAAGCCGATGATCCGGCATTCACAACGCTGATCCAGAACAAGCTGATGGGCCAGCACCAGCTGGGGAAGTTCAAACTCGACTGGGACTTCGCGCGCACAGGCATCAAACGCGAACAAAAAGATATCGGCATTGCAACCAAGGCTGCCAGAGTGATTGGGAAAGACACTTTCTTCTTCTATACGCCGAACCAGCTCTCCGAACCGAGGTTCACTCCTATCTCACGTCACTCCTATGCTAACAGTGAAACGCATTATTCCTGGAATGTTTCTGCTTCAAGGCAATGGAATTTTGGTAAACTCAAAAACATCGCCAAAGCCGGTTATTTTGGTACGCAGCGTCAATCGAGATTCGACTGGCAAATTCTGCCGTTGGTGGTTATCCTGAATGATCTCGATCCCGCCCTCATCAGACTGCCCATAAAAGACTGGCTGAAACCTGAAAACATTCGTGCAGACGGATACATGCTCCTGCTCGACGGATGGGGCAACGATTATTATGCAGGAAAAAGTCAGAACCACGCAGGCTATCTCATGTTCGACAATAAATTCAACAACCAATGGCGGCTTGTGTGGGGATTGCGCGCAGAATATTTCAACTATCAGGAAATACGGAATGCATCCAATGCACCGAAAGAAGGTGCAAATGGAAACTTCGACCGGTCAGCGGACAAGAAATGGCAGTGGCTGCCTTCTGCGAACCTCACCTACAGTCCTGTCAACTCTCTGAACCTTCGCGTCGCTTACTCCAGCACGGTAGTTCGCCCGGAAATGATGGACAACAGCCAGTTCTTCCGCTACAGCGCATTTTACGAAGGACTCGTGGGAAGCGGAGGTATCAGCAGTACCCGCATCACCAGTTACGATTTCAAAGCAGAATGGTTCCCCGGACCAGGAGAACTTTTGTCCATCGGAGGCTTCTACAAATACTTCGACAAACCGGCTGAAATGATTGCCATGGAAACACTCGATTTTGGTTTCCGGTATACTTTGCAGAATTCCAATTGGGCAAAAGTGTATGGTCTTGAACTGGAAGCAAGGAAAAACCTGGGCTTCATCGCAGATGCAGCAATACTGCGAAACCTGACTGCCTATGGAAATCTGTCTCTGCAAAAATCCAGCGTGGAAGGCCTTTACCCTACAGGCCAAAATGATGCTGCAACAGGCAAACCCATCAAGGCTGCCATGAAACAAACACGCGCACTCTATGGACAGGCCCCCTACCTGCTCAACGCCGGACTTCAATACCAGACTGAAAAGCTCGGTATGAATATCGTCTACAATAAATCCGGAAGAAAAACATATTTCGTTACGAATGCTCCCTCCAACACAGAATATGAACAACCCCGTGAACAGCTGGATGCTCAGATAAGCTACAAATTCATCAAATCCGGTGTGGAGATCAGAATCAGTGGAGGCAACTTATTGAATGCAGCATCTGTGTTTTACAATAACAGGGGCAGCTATGAAACAAATCCGGATAATCAGAGTCAACCCGATGCCAGCAATGCATTGAGACTAAAGAAAGGATTCACCGACAAATACGAAGAAGGAGATCTGTACACATTCAGGCAGCGTTTCGGCAGAACCTTCAGTGTGTCGATCAGCTATAAATTTTAAGTACGCAATCAAATTGTTTCTGATGAAAAAATATAAGATCCTGTTAGCGATCCTGATGATGGCGATGATGGCTTGTCAGAAAGGAGAGCTTTACTACACCAACGATCCCAGCATCGTAGAAGTGACATTTACCGGCTCATCCAGTGTGCCATTGGAATTCGTGTATAACAACGATGTGGTGGACAGCACCATCGGTCAATTCAATTCGATCCCCGGAAAATTTCAATTGAACATAAGCAAGGGTGATCAGAAAATATATGTCCGTGAGAAAGGCAAATCAGACATCCTGAAATCATACACCATCGATGCAGCCAGCTACAGACAAGAGTTTGGCATCTTTTACGAAGATGGGAAAATATACGATGCGGGCATCAACTACAACCTCATGATCTTTGCAAAAGACGGGCCGCTGGATTTTTATCTGGACGACAGACTTATCTATCAGGATCTCTATGGAGGTGTTATACTGAGCACATTGAAAATCCCCATCAACAAAGAGCAGCAAAGAATACTCACGGTAAAGAAAAAAGGGGAAACGGCTGTGCTTGTTACGAGAGACATCACTCAGGCGGACTCAAACAAAGTATTGAAATTCTTTCTCACCAGAAATACTGTGGTAGAGAGCATAAAAATTCCTGCATTGAAAAATCCGCAGGGAATGTCGATGACTTTCGCGTTGCAGCAAAATGTGGAATTTGGTCAAACTACCTTTTTAGGCGGGGACCTCGATCTGGTATTTTACATGCGCGACCTGAATACAGGAGAAGTGAGCAGGATAGAACCTGAGCTTCGCGTAACAGTACCGGCAACGCAGCTATTCGTAACGGTAGAGTTGCCACCGCCTCCTGCCGATCATGTGTACACATTCGACATTCTGAAAAAAGGTACCAATGAAGCCGCGTATCTCAGCAATACCCCTGCGTATACGGTTAAACCTGCAGAGGGGAAATCCGGATATATCTTTTTTCTGGTGGGGGGCGATACTAAGATGTTCCTTCCCGGTGAAAGGCATGTGGGTGAAATAGCGATAGCCGAAGAATTTGGTGGGGAGAATTTTGATGAAATCTATGTAACGCCTGCAATGAGCACCGACCTGAGTCTCTTCCTCAATATTGAAAATGAATAGAAAAATTGAAAAGGGAGCATCGAAAAATGCTCCCTTTTCTTATTCAAACAACTTACTGTTTTTTGTAGATCAACTAACCGCCGCAGTTGCCAGCACTTCTTTGATGATCTGACCAAACTGCCACACATCTTCAAACCTGTTGTACAATGGCACAGGCGCAACGCGGATCACATTCGGCTCACGCCAGTCTGCGATCACGCCACGATCCATCAGCGTTTTGAAAACTTCTTTACCGCGAACCAGCATCAGCAGCGATACCTGGCATCCTCGCGCTGCTTCCTCCGAAGGAGTGATCACTTCCACTACCTTTTGTCCGGACTGCTCATTCATTTCGTTGAGTATGAATTGCAGGTATCCTGACAATTGTTTTCCTTTCATCACCAATGCAGGCATTCCTGCTTCATCAAAAATATCTACTGCTGCTTTATGCGCCGCCATCGAGAGCACGGGCGCATTGCTCAGCTGCCATCCTTCGGCTGTTGGAATGGGATCGAAACCGGATTTCATCTGGAAACGTGTTTCCTTTGTATGCCCCCACCAGCCTGCAAAGCGCGGCAATGTTTTATTGTTCAGGTGTTGCTGATGAATGTATGCACCAGACACGCCACCAGGACCGGAGTTCATGTATTTGTAACTGCACCAGCAGGCGAAATCAACTTGCCAGTCGTGCAATTTCAGTTCAATATTTCCTGCTGCATGTGCGAGATCGAAACCGCAGAGCGCACCTGCTTTGTGTGCTGCTTCCGTGATGGTGCGCATATCCAGCACTTGTCCGCTGTAGTAGTTAACACCTCCGAAGAGCACGAGCGCCGTTGAATCTTTATGAGCATCGATTACGGAGAGAATATCTTCCGTACGAAGTGTATGCTCACCTTCACGCGGAGCAATTTCAACGATGGCATCTTTGGAGAAACCATGAAATGCCACCTGCGTTTCGATCGCATACTGATCGGAAGGAAATGCTTTTGCTTCGCAAATGATTTTATATCGTTCTTTGGTTGGTCTGTAAAAACTTACCATCAGCAAATGAAGATTCACCGTGAGTTGATTCATCACCACAACTTCTTCCGGTAAGGCTCCTACAATTTTGCTTACCTGTGCAGGAAAGATCTCATGGTAGGAGAACCATGGGTTTTTCGCATGAAAATGGCCTTCCACGCCGTATTGAGCCCAGTCGTTCAACTCCTGCTGGATATATGATTGAACTGTTTTCGGTTGAAGTCCGAGTGAATTTCCGGTGAAGTAGATGCTGTCTTTTCCGTTCACCTGTGGTATGAAGAAACGTTGTCTGAATTCACGCAATGCATCCTGCTGATCGGCCTGTTGCGCAAATTCAAGCGTATTTTGATAATTCATGGCAAGTATCGTTTTGGGTCTGTTTTTTTTAGGTACTTTTCTTTACTGCTAATCGATGGTGGCAATCACTTTCAGTTCGATGGCAATCGGTGTAGGCAAACTTTTGATTTCAACAGTTGTTCTGCAAGCCTGCACACTGGTGAAGTAGTCGGCGTAAATCTTATTGTAAATGGGAAAGTCCTGTTTCATATTGGTGAGAAAAACCGTTACGTCAACAATCTTGTCCCAGCTGCTGCCGCTGGCTTCCAGCACGGCTTTCACGTTGGCGAATACTGCGTGGCATTCTGCTGCGATATCATATTTCACTATGTTGCCTGCAGCATCGAGTTCGAGGCCGGGAATGGAATTGTCTTTGGAACTTCTCGGACCAATACCGGAGAGGAATAAAAGATTGCCTACTTTCCTCGCATGAGGATAAGCGCCTAATGGTTTGGCAGCTTCATTTGTTTGTACAATATCCTTGCTCATACTTTGCTTTTAGAGTTGCACACAAATGTTCTTTGGTTCGGTGAAGAAGCGCAATGCCTCCCATCCGCCTTCACGGCCAACGCCGCTGTTCTTCAATCCGCCGAACGGTGTTCTGAGATCGCGGAGCAGCCAGCAGTTGATCCAGATGATACCACTTTCTGTCTGCGCTCCTACGCGATGCGCGCGGGAGAGATCGGTGGTCCAGATGCTGGCAGCAAGGCCGTACTGAGTGGCATTCGCCAGTTGCAGGGCTTCTTCTTCGGTGTTAAACGTTTGCAGCGTAACAACGGGTCCGAAAATTTCTTCCTGATTGCTGACGGTGTTGGGGCCGAGGCCTTCGATCACCGTGGGTTCTATGAACCAGCCATTGGCGCAACGTCCGGACGGCTTTACGGCATTGCCTCCGCAGAGAATGGTGCCTCCCTCCTCTTTTGCTTTTTCGATGCAGCCCATCACTTTGTCGAAATGCATTTTGCTCACAATAGCGCCCTGCTTTGTTTTTTCGTCGAGCGGATCGCCTACCGCCAGCGCTTTCGCGCGGGCTACGAATTCGGTTTTGAATTTCTCGTAGATCGATGATTGCACCAGAATGCGGCTTCCGCACAAACAGATCTGTCCCTGATTGGCGAAGGATGATTGCATGGTGGTGTTCATCATCTTCTCCCAGTCGCAGTCTTCAAATATGATGTTGGGATTTTTCCCTCCAAGTTCAAGCGATAATTTTTTGAATACAGGCGCCGCAACAGACGCGATGCGCGCTCCTGCCCTTGTGCTTCCTGTGAAGGAGATGGCTTTAATGGCAGGATGCGTTACAATGGCTTCTCCTGTAACCGGACCAGTTCCGTGCAGGATGTTCAGCACACCATCTGGCAATCCGGCTTCTTTTGCAATGCGTGCCAGCAGGAAAGCAGTAACCGGCGTAACTTCTGAAGGCTTTGCAATTACGCAGTTGCCTGCAGCCAGCGCCGGCGCTATCTTCCAGGTGAAGAGATAGAGCGGAAGATTCCATGGAGAGATGCATCCCACAACTCCGATCGGTTGACGAAGCGTGTAGTTGATAGCCGTGTTCTCCATCTGGTGACTCTCCGCTGCGAAGTGCATGATGCCCGTGGCAAAGAAACGGAAATTGGCAGAGGCGCGCGGAATATCGATCTTACGCGACAACCAAAGCGGTTTGCCATTGTCGTTAGTTTCCGCGCGTGCGAGCAATTCTAAGTTCTCGTCGATGAGATCCGCGATGCGGTTGAGTATGGTAAATCGTTTTTCGAGCGGCGTTACAGACCAGGTTTTGAATGCTTTCTGAGCAACTTCCACTGCAACGGCAACGTCTTTTTCGTTGCTATCTGGGATCTTGCCACTTACTTCACCGGTTGATGGATCGAAGTTGTCGATGAATTGGCCACTCAGCGGGCCGATGAAATTGCCGCCGATGAAATTCTCTAAATGAAAAGGTATTTCAGCTTGCATAATAATTCGGGATTAGATGGAACCTGTTCTTCCTCCGTCAACAGGGATACTCACGCCATTTACATAACTCGCCGCAGGCGATGCCAGAAAAGCCGCTACTGCAGCCACTTCCGAGGCTTGCCCTACTCTGCCCAGTGGTACTTCTTTCGCCATGTCTTCTATCACCTCGTCTTCACTGATCTGTTTGTTTCCGGCGATATTCTTTACCAGTCCTGCAAGTCTTGCAGTAGCAGTTGCCCCAGGCAATACATTGTTAACGGTGATATTGAAAGGTCCGAGTTCGAGGCTCATGGTTTTGGCCCAGCTCGCTACGGCTCCGCGTGTAGTGTTCGATACCCCCAGATTCTTCAGCGGGATCTTCACAGAAGTGCTGATGATATTGATGATCCTTCCGAATTTCGCAGCCTTCATACCCGGCACTACCGCCTGCGTGAGCAGGTGATTGCAGATGAGGTGCTGGTTGTAGGTATTGAGGAACTGTTCGGGTGTTGCATCCACGATGGGACCGGCTGGCGGGCCACCAGTATTATTGATGAGAATATGAATGGGATTTGTTGCAACAAGTGTACGAACCACACTAGCCACTTCTTCGGGTTTGCTGAAATCAGCTACGAGATAATTGTGTTGCTGGCGCAGCGCGATATCCAGTTTGAGGATGGCCTGTTTCAGCGATTCTTCATTGCGCGATATCAGCGTGCAATTCGCTCCAAGCAAAGCCAGTTCTTCTGCTATCGCCAATCCGATACCCTGTGTGCTTCCGCAAATGAGGGCATTTTTTCCTTCGAGAGAAAGATTCATAACAAGCAATTTATAGGGAATCAAATGTACACAGATTAACATTAACTTTACCGCACTTCACCTTATTCTTTACATTGCTAAAACTTGTCATATGCCAATTGCTGCTCCTTTCAATTTAAAACGCTGGATCGATGAACACCGCGATCTGCTGAAACCTCCTGTAGGCAATCAATGTGTTTACAAAGATGCCGAGAACTTTATCGTAATGGTGGTTGGTGGCCCCAACTCACGAAAAGATTATCACTTCAACAAAAGCGAAGAACTCTATTATCAGCTGGAAGGGAATATGGTGCTGAAGATCATCGACAATGGTGAACCACGCAATATTCCTATCAATGAAGGAGATATGTTTTTGCTTCCTCCCAACACACCGCATTCGCCGCAACGCCCTGCCAACACGGTTGGACTGGTAATCGAAAAGATCCGTGAAGACGAAGAGAATGAGAAAGACGCCTTCATGTGGTTCTGTGAAAACTGCGGCAATAAACTATTTGAAGAATTTGTATTTGTAAAAGATATCGTGAAGCAACTGCCTCCCATCATGGAGAAGTTCTACAGCTCAACGGAGCTTCGCACCTGCAAAAAATGCGGCACGGTGATGGAGCCACCTGTGAAAAAGTAATACCCTTATGAAGATCGACATACACACGCACATCATGCCCGAAAAGATGCCCAACTGGGTGCAGAAATTCGGGTACGGAGAGTTCATTCATGTAGAACATCGCAACTGCAAAGCCTGCATGATGAAGGGCGACAAGCTCTTCCGCGAAGTAGAAGACAATTGCTTCAAAGCCACCCTCCGCGAAGAAGAGATGCGCGCAACCGGAGTTACCATGCAGGTGCTCAGCACTATTCCGGTGCTGTTCAACTACTGGGCGAAGCCTGCAGATGGACATGAAACATCACGTTTCTTCAATGACCATATCGCAGAAACAGTGGCCGATGCGCCGGAGAGTTTTATCGGGCTGGGCACTGCTCCTATGCAGGATATCGATCTCGCTATCCGCGAAATGGAACGCTGCGTAAAAGAACTGAAACTGCCGGGATTGGAGATCGGCAGCAATATCAATGGGAAAAACCTATCGGATCCTGCATTCTTTCCTTTCTATGAAGCCGCATCGGAACTGGGTTGTGCGCTGTTTGTACATCCCTGGGAAATGATGGGCGAAACACAGATGCAGCGCTACTGGCTGCCATGGCTGGTGGGCATGCCTGCTGAAACAAGCCGCGCCATCTGCTCGATGATATTCGGCGGCGTGTTTGAAAAATTCCCGAAGCTGCGCGTGGCATTTGCACATGGCGGCGGATCGTTCCCGTTCACTATCGGAAGAATACAGCATGGATATGATGTTCGTCCCGATCTGGTAGCGATCGATAATGCAGTTTCACCGCGCGATTACATCGGAAAATTTTGGGTGGATAGTCTGGTGCATGATGCATCTGCGATGAAATACATCATGGATGTGATGGGAGAAGATAAGGTTTGCCTTGGAAGCGATTATCCTTTTCCGTTAGGAGAACATTATCCGGGAAAACTGATCGAAGAAATGGAGCTGGATGCATCAGTGAAAGAGAAACTGCTGTACAGGAATGCAATGAACTGGCTGAATTTAACTAGGTGAAAATTTAAAGCTCCAGCAAGAGTTTTCGATTTTAAGAAGAAACTAATTAGCTACAAATAATCAAAAAAACATCCTTCAAAACTATAGCTTAGAACCAACTCTAATTGTTAGCATTGAGTTAGATGTATCGACATGCACATTTGATATCGGTTTATCAAAAATAGCTTGCGCATCTTTTACATTCAAAAAACCTTGTTGAATAATGTACTCTTTTATTTGATTTGCTAACCGCAATGCTTCATTGTCGCCCAAAAGAGAATAAATCCTGACTGGAGAGTTAATATCTTGAGTTCTCAAAAATGCTCCAAAATAAGCTTTGAATTCTCCATCAAACTCTCTGGGTTGGTCTACAATATTTATATTTTCTATTTTACCTGCAGTAATTCCCCCTTGTTGATTATGGCTTTCTACATGAAAAACAGAGACTGTATCCTTCTTTGGTGCAAGGGAAGAATTGCTAATTCCAGCTTTTTCAATCTTTCTAAAACTTGTTTTATCCTTTGATTCATGAGCCGTTGGATTTGCAATATATACTGTGTCCTTTGTTGGAATTGAATTTTGAGGATCAATTGAGACCCACGGAGTAGTTATTTTTGCTTTATTCTTGATGCCCCAATATATTGCAAATGATATTCCGCCTACAAGCAACAAAACAGCTAAAATAAAATAATACGGATGCTTGATAAAAAAATCCCAAATTCCTTTTTTAGATTCAGTCGTCATATTTCACTAAATATACGACAGTTTTTTTGCTTGTTCTACTTAAAACAGATTAGGATAATCGGAGATGATTCCATCGACTCCCAACTCACGCAGTTTATCGATCGCGGTTTTATCATTCACCGTCCACGGCACTACTTTCATATTGTGTTTGTGAGCCTCCTCCACCATTTCTTTCGTAACATTAATGAAATAGGGACTGTAAATAGTTGGAGTAAAACCGAGTTCTTCGAGTTGCCGCTCCATACTGCGTTGGCTCACGCCTTCAATCAGCGCGGCAGTCTTCACTTTCGGATATTTTGCATGCAATACCTTCAGTGTGCGGAAATCAAAGCTCTGAATGATCACACGATCAGCAATGCCGGCTCTGTTGATCACGCTCATCAGCAGGTTTACGAACTGCTCCGGTTCAGGATGAAATAAATTATCGGTTACAGGATTGCTCTTGGTTTCGATGTTATAGAACACCGGTTGTTTCCCTTTTTGTTTTACGGCAGCCTCTACCTGCGCAATCACATCGCTGAGCAGCGGTTTAGTGGCGGCGATTTTTTGCTGTTTCGGGAAATTCGGATGGTGCTTCAGTCCTACATCGTAACGCTGCGTTTCGTTGTAGGTCATTTTGAAGATGTTGAGGTTCTTCTCTTCTTTTTCTGAAACGAAACTGCCATCGGGCAGCGTAGTGATATGATGATTGAAGAATGGCTCGTGCGAAAGTATCACCTGACTGTCTTTGGTGATCACTGCATCCATCTCCAATGTGGTAATGTTCAGATCGAGGGCATGCAGCATGGCGGGAATGGTATTCTCCGGCATCAGCCCGCGGCAGCCGCGGTGGCCTTCTCTGTCGTATTGAGGTAATTGCACGCTTGATTTTTTTGAGGATGCGCATCCGAGCATCAGCATAGATGCGGCAGCGAAGGAGTACAGGGTTTTCTTCATGGCTCCAAAGTACTGTATAAAAAATGTATCAGCTGTTGGTATCCTTTTTAAATAATTGTGAAGCCCGTTGCTCCATCGCCGATGCAATGTACTGAGCATCGGATGATCCCTGTTTCAGGTGATGGATGATATTGTGGTAACTGGCTTCATCTCTGTTCTGACTGAGTTTGAAAACGGCTTCGAGTGAAGTGATTTTTATTTCAAAACCTACGATGGCTTTGAGCAATGGAGCTACATATCCTTCACTGAGCTGTTCGAAATTGGAAGGAGATGCAGGATTATTCTCGAATGAATTCTGTGTTTCGCGAAGGATCGCTGCCAGCTCAGCATCGCTGGTGAAGCTTACTGTTCCGCGCGCATGCACCGTCATGTAATTCCAGGTGCCGCCGGAGCGCTGATTGCTGTACCACGAAGGGCTTACGTAACAATGCGGACTGGTGAAAAGCGCCAATACACGCGGGTTCTGTTCGAATGCGAGATGATGATCTGTCTTACGCATGATATGGCCGAGCAGCCTTATCTCTTCTCCTTCCTTCCTGATCAGCAGCGGTACCTGAGTTGCCACCGGGCAACCATCGGCATCGCTGCCGATCAGTGTAGCAAAGGGGTGTTGTTGCATGAAGGACAGCAGCTCTGCCGCATCCTTCTCAACATATTGGGGGAGGTTATACATCAATATTTGTTCTTGTGCTTCTTCTTTTTCTGCTGACCGGGAGCAAACTCTTTGGCAGATTGTGCACCCGCGATCTTCTTCGCCTGCCCCGGAGGAAGCGGCTTCGAATCTACCACCACCACTCTTCTGTGCGAATGTGTGGTGCTGCACGAACTGCCTGCCACGATCATCACTAAAACGCTTACACTCAAAATAATCAATGATTTCATAGTATGGATATTTTTTTGAAAACTATTACTCGATCACTTCAACCACTTTGGTAGCGCCAAGGTTTGCATTGCGCATAGCGATGCTGCGGATAGCATTGGCAGCAAATTCCATGAATGCTCTCTTGGTTACGTTATCGTCGCCGGCCATGATAGGAATTCCGTTATCACCGCCTTCGCGGATACTTTGTACCAGCGGAATCTGACCGAGGAAAGGAATATCATATTCCTCTGCCAAATTCTTGCCACCTTCTTTACCGAAGATGTAGTATTTGTTTTCAGGCAGTTCTGCGGGTGTGAAGTAACTCATGTTTTCAACCAGGCCGATGATAGGCACTTTGATCTGAGCCTGACCGAACATGGCGATCCCTTTTTTAGCATCGGCCAGGGCCACCTCCTGCGGGGTGGTTACCACCACTACGCCGGTTACTGGTACGGTCTGCATCAGGGTGAGGTGAATATCGCCGGTGCCGGGGGGCATATCTATTACGAGATAATCCAGTTCATTCCAATCCACATCGGTGGCAAATTGACGGATGGCGCTGCTGGCCATCGGTCCGCGCCAAACCACGGCATTTTTTTCATCTACGAGCAGTCCGATGCTCATCAGTTTGATGCCGAATTTTTCGAGGGGAACAATCATACCCTTGTCGCTTCCTTCCACGGGGCGCATCATGGGTCGCTGCCCTCTTACGCCGAACATGATGGGAACGCTGGGGCCGTAAATATCGGCATCCATCAATCCTACAGAAGCTCCGCTGGTTGCGATGGCCAGCGCCAGGTTGGCAGCAACGGTGCTCTTTCCTACTCCACCTTTACCGCTCACTACGGCAATGATATTTTTTACTTTAGGGAGAACGCTCTGTGTGTCTTTTCTGGTGCTGCTCGTATTGGCAGTGAAATTCACGGTTACATTGGCCTCTTTATTCACCAGCAGCTTCACTGCATTTACGCAGGCATTGCGGATGAGGTCCTTCATGGGGCAGGCCGGAGTGGTGAGCACAACAGTGAAAGAAACATTGTTCCCGGTGATGGCAATGTCCTTTACCATATTGAGTGTCACTAAGTCTTTACCAAGATCAGGCTCCTGTACATTGCTCAAAGCCTTTAATATTTGCTCCGGGGTCATCAGTCTAGTTATTTTGTTAAAAGAATCAATTGGCTGCAAAATTAACCATTAACAAGGGTATTTTGTTGAGTGTATTTTATTCATTGTCTGTATATTTGAATTGCATGAAAAGACATTTACTAATCCTGTTGGTAGTCAGCATCATTGCTCCATTTGCGGCCAACGCCCAATTTGAGAAACTGAAAGATTCCGTAGTACAGTTGTACGGGATTGTGATGACGGCTGACAGTCTGAGGGGTATTCCTTCGGTGAGTATCGTAATTAAAGGTCAGAACCGCGGTACAGTGAGTAACGAACAGGGTGTATTCTCCATTGTAGTAATGAAAGGAGACGTGATCGAGTTCACTTCGATCGGTTACAAGCCAAAACTGGCTGAAATTCCCAGAAATATCGAAGGCAATCAGTACAGCATGATCCAGTTGCTGGTGCAGGATGCTGAACACCTGCCTGCCACCATCATCAAACCCCGCCCTACGCGGGAGGAGTTTGAGCGCGACTTCGTAAATATTCAGGTTCCGGCTGATGCCCTTGAGATAGCCCGTCAGAATAATGATGAATCCAAACGCCGCATTCTGGCCCGCACCCTTCCTACCGACGGACGGGAAGCCAGTGGCATGATGCTCCGCAACAATGCCAGCCGTTACTACTATTACGGACAGGCGCCTCCCCAGAATATCTTCAATCCTTTCGCCTGGGCCGAGTTCGTAAATGCCTGGAAAAGGGGTGATTTCAAAAACAAATAACTGTTAGTTTTTTGGCTACATTTGCCCCGCCTGAACTTTTCAGGTGATTAAAAAATAATGTATGTCAGTACAACAGGTAGCCGTCATAGGCGCAGGCACTATGGGCAACGGCATTGCACACGTATTTGCACAAAGCGGATTTAAAGTGAACCTGGTAGATGTAAACCAGGCACAGCTGGAGAAAGCCATCACCACAATCACCAAAAACTTTGATCGTCAGATTGCAAAAGGCGGCGCTACCGAGGAGCAGAAAAAAGAAGCGCTCGGCAGGATCACCACCTTCAATTCCATTGAAGAAGGAGTTCGCACTGCTGAACTGATTGTTGAAGCCGCAACAGAAAATACAGAACTGAAACTGAAGATCTTCAAACAGATCGACGAAGCTTCCAATCCCAACGCAGTGCTGGCTACCAATACATCTTCCATTTCCATCACTAAGATTGCCGCCGTTACCAAACGCCCCAATAAAGTGATCGGCATGCACTTCATGAATCCTGTACCGGTAATGAAACTGGTAGAGATCATCAATGGATATGCTACCGATAAAGAAGTGACCGACCTCATTGTTGCCCTCAGCAAGCAACTGGGTAAAGTGCCTTGTGTGGTGAACGATTATCCCGGTTT
Organism: Pseudoflavitalea sp. G-6-1-2; assembly: GCF_012927185.1. Taxonomy (GTDB): domain Bacteria; phylum Bacteroidota; class Bacteroidia; order Chitinophagales; family Chitinophagaceae; genus Pseudobacter. The sequence goes on along the minus strand of NZ_JABBGB010000003.1, from coordinate 655,574 downwards.
CATCGCCAACCGCATTCTGATGCCGATGATCAACGAAGCTATTTACAGCCTGTACGAAGGTGTGGCTGATGTTGAAGCCATCGATACCGTGATGAAGCTCGGCATGGCCCATCCCATGGGACCATTGCAGCTGGCGGATTTCATCGGACTCGATGTTTGTTACTCTATCCTCAACGTATTGCACGATGGATTCGGCAATCCGAAATATGCTCCATGCCCACTGCTCACCAATATGGTTACTGCAGGTTACCTCGGCGTAAAAAGCGGCGAAGGGTTTTACAAATACACTGCGGGCAGCAAGGATCTGGTAGTTAGTTCAAGATTCAGCAAATAAAACCATACTATATTGCATGGCTGAACAGAAGCAGACTCAACCTGCCTCCGGCGCCAACCACAGAAATCTTCTGCAAAGAAACGAAGCCAGTAATAATAATAGCAAGCAAAGCACCGATCCGGTGTCTTAAATAATCCTCAGGCTGATTCAGCCGCAAACGGGTGTTCCAAATGTTAAAAATGGAACACCCGTTCTTTTTTGCTTGCTCATGTTAGAAAACCTTCTTTACTTTGAATTGCAAAGTACTTTTAAAAAAGAGAAAATCGGTTTTTCTTTCATCAAACAGAAGGTCATGAGCAATCAACAATTTTCCATTGCTGCCAGACTGCGCAGTTTCGGTTATGCCATCAGCGGGCTGCGGGCGCTGTTGCAGAAAGAGCATAATTCCTGGCTGCATTTGGTGGCCAGCCTGGCTGCCATCGGCGCAGGGATGTTCTTTCAGGTGAGCCGTACAGAATGGATCGCACTTGTTTTTTGCATCGGTATCGTCTGGATGGCGGAGCTGTTCAACACCTGCATCGAACGCACGATGGACTTCATATCCAAAGAAAGACTTCCTCAAATAAAAGTGATCAAAGACCTCGGCGCTGCCGCCGTACTGGTAGCAGCCATCACTGCGCTCGTTGCGGGCGCTATCATTTTCATTCCTAAAATACTGGCAATATTATGAGTGTTATACAATCTGGCCTGAATGTAAAAAGGCATGCTTTAGTGGCAAGAGAATATGAAAAAACACTGGTTGTTTCAATACTTTTCAGCATCGCACTGATTCTGGCGAGAGTGGGTTATACAGGCAAGATCTACTCACTCTTCATGATCTGGAATTTATTTCTTGGAAGTCTCCCCTACCTCATCACGCGTACCATGAGCAGAGAGCCGAAATGGGCAGCATCCAGGTTGAATTTTGTGATCGCGTTCCTGCTCTGGATTTTCTGGGTGCCCAACTCATTTTACATTATCACCGATCTTTTTCATTTGCATCAGAACCCCGATGTGCCGCACTGGTACGATCTTGCATTGTATATGAGCTGCGCCTGGAATGGCCTGCTGATGGGGCTTCTGTCCGTTCGCCAGATGGAGAAATGTTGGATGGTTCGTTTTCCGAAAGTGAAGGATTGGTGGTTTATCGCGCCCGTGATGTTCCTCAATGCATGGGGCGTGTATATCGGAAGGTTCCTGCGATTCAATACATGGGATCTGGTATCCAATCCTTTTCAGTTGCTGGCAGATATTTTTCCGATGCTGCTGCATCCGATGGAAAACAAATATGCGTGGGGAATGGTGCTTTGCTTTTCTGTTATGATGACGCTGATGTATGTAACACTGAAGCAGCTGAGCAGAGCGATCCGTTGATCAGGCATCCTTCTTTATCTCAACTCCGCGGATATCTCCGAATCTGTACAAAGCCTCATCCAGTCTGGCTTTGGGGATACCGATAACAATGCGGCAGAACAGCATCGCTTCCTGCTCTATCACTGTGCAGTTGGTTTGCTTCACTATCATCATTACATCATTCATCATGGTATAATCGAATGTGAGCGTGTAATTGGCTTCGATGGCTTTCTGAATGGCGGGCGTTACCTGCAGCACCATGCTCGCGGTGCTTTTGTAGGCGTTGATCAATCCGGGCACGCCGAGCAGTGTGCCACCATAATAACGCACCACAACAATGAGGGTATCGGTGAGCATTTTGCTGTCTATCTGGCCGAGGATAGGCTTGCCGGCGGTGCCGGATGGCTCGCCATCGTCGCTCACACGATAAACGTTCTTATCTGTACCCAGGCGGTAAGCAAAGCAGTGATGCGTAGCTTTCGGATGTTCTTTCTTTACTTCTTCGAGCCTTTTCTTGAAGTCGTCTACACTCGATATCGGAAACGCATATCCGATAAACTTGCTGCCACGGTCTTTGAATTCCGCGATGCCTGATTTCTCGATGGTACTATAGAAGTCCTGTTCAATCATTGTTGTCATAATGTAGCCACCGGTCTGCTGAAGACCTGAATAATGTCTGTTTGAATTTGTTCGGTTTGCACCATGGTTGCCTGCGCCAGTTGCGGTGCCGGAAGTCCGGTCCCTGCTGTGAGCGCGGTATTGGTGATCACGCGCGCTTCATCCCATAATCCTGCATCTATGAAAGACTGCAGCAGTACGGCTCCGCCTTCTACCAGTACGCTGTTCAGCCTGAGCTTATAGAGCGCCTGCAGCAATTGCGGAACCAGTTTCTTTCTGCGTTCCACTTCGTAAAAGAAAATGTTTTCTTCTTCGCCGTGCTTCAAGGCATTGAACACGATGGTGCGTGCATTGCCATTGAAGAGTTTGAGTGAGGAAGGCAGTCGAAGATCGAGATCCACCACCAGTTTTACGGGATCGGTGCCCTGCCAGTAGCGGGTATTGAGCTGCGGATCATCCTGCATGGCAGTGTTGGTGCCGACAAGGATACTTGCTTCTTCCGATCTCCATTGATGTACAAAACGGTTGGTGAGGGCATTGCTGATCAGCAGCCGTTCACCGGGAATACCGGCGATATATCCATCCGCCGTTTGTGCCCACTTGAGTGTCACATAAGGCCTCCAGGCCGTATGGTACGTGAAAAATCTTTTATTGAGCGCTTTAGCGGCTTCTTCGCAAACACCTATAATTACATCGATGCCGGCTGCACGCAGTTTTTCGATGCCTTTGCCATCTACTTCAGGAAACGGATCACGGCATCCCACCACTACTTTCGGAATCTTATGGCGGATGATCAGATCCGCGCAGGGCGGCGTTTTGCCGTGATGTGCGCAGGGCTCCAGCGAAACATAGATCACACTCTCACCGATCAGATGCTGATCTTCCGATGCCACACTGTTGATGCAATTCACCTCTGCATGCGCTTCGCCATACTTCATATGATATCCTTCTCCGATGATGCGTCCATTATGCACCAGCACCGCACCCACCATAGGATTGGGCGCAACATGCCCTGCTCCCAGAACAGCCAGTTCGAGGCAGCGCTGCATGAAAATTTCATGCACCTGATGGGATGATGGATAATAACTCATTTAGAAAATATAGAAGGAATGAAGGCTTGCGCGCAGCAAATATAACGCATTCCACGGTTATGGCAGGCCGGAAGCCGCCGGGCCCTTATCTTTGCCGCATGACCCTCCGGGAAGCCAAACAATTTCTGATGGCAGAACTGAGCGCAGTGTACGACACGCGCGAAGCCGCAAACATTACAGACTGGGTGCTGGAAAGCCTTACCAGCCTCAGCCGCGTGGATCGGATTGTGAAAACAGAAAACCTGTTAAGTCCAGCACAGATCGAAACACTGAAGCATTACAATTCCGAGCTCATTCGACATCGCCCTGTTCAGTATGTGCTGCACGAAAGCTGGTTCCATGGCTTACGGTTCTATGTAAACGAGCACGTACTCATCCCCCGCCCCGAAACAGAAGAACTGGTGAATCTGATCATCGAAGACCATAGCAATGCAGCATCTGCGCTTCGCATCATCGATATCGGAACGGGTAGCGGCTGCATTCCCATTTCACTCAAACACAATCTTCCTCAGGCAACAATTTATGCCTGCGATGTGAGCGCCGGCGCATTGGAAGTAGCTGGCAAGAATGCAAAAGATTTGGGAACAGCAATTCAATTCATTCAGCAGGATATTTTAGACGCTACATTATGGCAGCAACTGCCGGAGGTTGATATCATCGTAAGCAATCCTCCATACATTCCGGAAAGCGATCAGTCCTCCATGCACACCAATGTGCTGGAATACGAACCACATCTCGCACTCTTCGTCAGCAACGAGGATCCGCTTACTTTCTATCGCGCCATTGCCGAGCTTGCGCAAACAAAACTCGCCCGCAGCGGAACTGTATACGCAGAGATCCATGAAGACCTGGGGCCCGCCACCATGCAGCTTTTCAGCCAATATGGATTTGCTCAGACCCAACTAATACGCGATATGCAGGGGAAAGACAGAATGATCAAAGCATCCGGGCTTACTTCACGTTAGCCACCACTTTAGCACCGGCATTCTTTGAGATGCGCATGATGCGGAACACTTCGCCGTAATAAGAAATAGTATCTGCATTGATCACCACCACCGGTGTATCGATGCTCAATTTGAATTTATGGATCTCCGCTTTGAGCATGGTGTCGATCATCGTCTGATCGATCATCTTTGTACCCAGATAGAACTTCTGATCCTTGTCGATGGAAATAGTGATATGCTGTTTCGCCTTCGTGTCTTTGGTGCCCTTGGGATTGTTCACCTTCACGATATTGGGATTGGCGATGGTAGAAACGATCAGGAAGAAGAACAGGAGAATAAACAGGATGTCGTTCAACGCACCTGCATGCAGCTCCTGATGTGATCGCAATCTTCTTCTTAAATTCATGAGATGATGTTTTTCAGTGTGGATGCCTGCTTATCGCGTAGGCTCCTGTAAAATATCGATGAACTCTGCGCTGGCGGCTTCCATCCTGTTCACATTCTTGTCGATCTGTGCATTCAGGAAATTATAGCCCACATAAGCCAGCAGACCAATGATCAGACCGGAAGCCGATGTGATCATCTTGGTGTAGATACCACCCGCAATCTGTGCAGGCGTAAAATCACCGGAGGCATTGATATTGTAGAACAACTGCAACATTCCAAATATAGTTCCAAGGAAGCCGAACATCGGCGCAATGCCATACACCAGAGAGAGAACGGAGAGATTCTTCTCCATCTTGTACACTTCGAGCTTTCCTACATTCTCCATGCTTTTTTCGATGGCATCGATGGGTTTGCCGATACGCTGCAATCCTTTATCGATCATTCTTGCAACAGGATTGGGTGTGTTCTTTGCGAGGGAGCGGGCCGCCTGCACATTTCCGCTGAGGATATTGTCGCGGATGATATTCATGAAATTAGGATCGATATTGCTTGCTTTGCGGATAGCTATCAATCTTTCAAAGAAGAAGAAAACAGCCAGTACAAGCAACAGTGCCAGGGGGATCATCAGCGCTCCACCCTTTGTAAGCAGATCCATTATGTTCATTGAATGTTCAGCGTTAGCCGTAGCACCAACCACCTTGTTGAGGGTATCAGATGCTGCTCCAATCTGTAAGAAGAACCAATTCATCCAGTTTGATTTAGCTGTAAATGTAATCAAATGCGTGCCTAAAACGCTTGCACCTGTTTATATATTTCTTAAAAGTTTGTTATGATCACTTGTCGTTAACGGGTTTCATCTGCAACATGCCCATGATCTGCCCCATTGTTTTTTGCATGCCTTCACTGCTTCCGTCGAGGAAGATCACATTGCCTTTTCCTACTTCTGCAAAATTTTTGATGGCTTCCGTCCACATGCTGAAGAGGATCACATTGGTATCGAGATTGGCCTGTTTCATTTGCTCTGCTGCCTGGCTCATACCCTTGGCCACTTCTTCGCGGAACAATGCCACACCCTGTCCACGCAGCTGTGCTGCCTGACGCTCCGCTTCTGCTGCGATCTTGATGGCATTACCTTCCGCTTCTGCGAATTTGGTTTTGGTGATCAGCAATGCCTGTCCTTCATTTTCGGCTGCTGCTTTAAGGTTATTGCTGGCCACCACTTTGCTCATACTGTCCATGATGGCTTTATCGAATGTAATGTCGTTGATCTGAAGATCGAGCAGATGGTATCCCCAGTCTTCGAGCAGATGATCGATCTGCTCTTTCACGTATTCCACTATTTCTTTGCGGAGACCCAGAATTTCTGCCTGTCGCTTCGTGGCCACGAACGAACGGATGGTCCCTTCGATGGTACGCGTGAGCGCCTGCATCAGATCGCGCTCGCTGAGGAATTTGAAGGCAACTTTTTTGATGGTCTCTTCATCTGCATTCTGCACAGCATACAGCAACATGCTTTTGAAGTATACATTGGCCTGATCTGCAGTCACTGCCTGGAATTCCATTTCTACAGACCGGTTCTGGATACTCACTTTGCGGCTGATCTGCTCAAAGAACGGGATCAGCAGATTCAGACCCGGCCTGATCACACGACGGTATTTTCCGAACATGGTAACCACTCCGATAAAGCCCTGATTGATGGTTTTGAGCCCTGCAAAAACAAGCAGAACAATTACTATCACCCACCAGTAGCTGGACAAAAGCTGTTGCATAAACAAATAATTTGCACCAAAATACATTTTTTTGATCAGAGAAAAGAGTGCGTGGGTATCTTTGGGATAATCAGTCGGCTATGGAAAATCGGTATGATCTTATAATTGTAGGAGGCGGCCCCATCGGCCTTGCCTGTGCACTCGAAGCAGCCAAAGCAAAGCTCAGTTACTGCATTCTCGAAAAGGGATGCCTGGTGAATTCGCTGTACCACTACCCCAGTAACATGACCTTCTTCTCCACTTCCGAAAAGATCGAGATTGGCGGTATTCCCTTCGTTTCCAACAATGTGAAACCTACCCGGCCCGAAGCATTGGAATATTACCGCCGGGTGGCCACTTCCAATGAAGTGAATATCCGGTTGCAGGAACGCGTAACGGGCATCCTCCGCACAGACGCCGGTTATACTGTAACAAGCAGCCGACAGCAATACCTATCCACCTACATCATAATTGCTACCGGGTTCTATGACATACCCGTATTGATGAATGTGCCCGGAGAAGATCTCCCCAAAGTAACACACTACTACAAAGACCCGCATTTCTACGCCATGCAGCGCGTAGTGGTGGTGGGCGCAAATAACTCGGCTGTGGATGCCGCACTCGAAACTTACCGCAAAGGTGCGCAGGTAACCATGATCGTTAGAGACAATTCCATCGGCAAACGTGTGAAATACTGGGTGAAACCCGATATCGAAAACCGCATCAAAGAAGGCAGTGTAGATGCATTCTTCAATTCATCGCTTAGTGCCATCAGAGAAAACGAAGTGGATATTCAAACACCCGATGGAACAGTAACCATCCCCAACGATTATGTGATCGCTATGACGGGCTACCAGCCCGACTTTCGCTTCCTCACCGATATTGGCATACAGTTGTCGGATGATGAAACAAGACAACCCGTCTATGATCCCAACACCATGGAAAGCAATCTGCCGGGAATCTATCTCGCAGGTGTTGTTTGCGGAGGGATGAATACGCACGTGTGGTTCATCGAGAACTCTCGCATACATGCGGGCATGATCATCGACGCCATTCTCCGCCGTTAGGCTTTCTCTTCCCAGATTGCTGCAAGATGCACAATCGTTTCCACTGCTTTCTGCATATCCTGCACACTCACATACTCATGTTTTTCGTGAAAGGCCATCTCACCGGTGAATAGATTCGGGCAAGGCAGTCCCATGAAACTCAGTCTCGATCCGTCGGTGCCGCCTCGTGCGCTCGATGCAATCACTTCCATTCCTGCACGTGCGATGGCAAGTTTCGCAAACTCCGCCACCTGCGGATGCTGATCCAGCACTTCTTTCATGTTCCGGTATTGCTCTTTCACGTTCATGGCAAAGCTGGCTCCGGGGAATTTCTTAATGGTCATTTCTGCTTTATCCTGCAAATATTCTGCATAAGCAGCGAGCTTGCCTGTATTGAAATCGCGGAGAATGAATTCTACATTCACTTTTTCGCCGATGCCTTCGATATGTACCGGATGAACAAATCCATAACGGCCATCGGTTGTTTCGGGAGAGAGTTCGTCGTTGGGCAGCGAATCGATAAATGCAGAGGCCACTTTAATGGCATTCACCAGTTTGTCTTTTCCGTAACCGGGGTGAGCGCTCACGCCATGAAAAGTGAAAGTGGCTGCGTCTGCCGAAAAGGTTTCATCTTCAATTACGCCGCGCTCGCCAGCATCGAGCGTGTAGCCGAACTGAGCGCCGAGTTGCTGCATATTTACGTTGTCTACACCACGTCCGATTTCTTCGTCTGTTGTAAAGAGAATGCGGATGGCACCATGTTTCACTTCGGGATGAGTGATGAGGTAATTGGCCATATCCATGATGATGGCTACGCCTGCCTTATCATCAGCACCCAGCAAAGTGGTGCCGCTTGCGGTAATGATATCATCGCCGATACGCTGGCGCAGGTAAGGATGTTCTTCAACGGTGATCACCTGTGTGGGATCGTCGGGCAGCACAATAGCAGCACCGGTATAATTTTCATGTACGATAGGTTTTACATTCGCTCCCGTGCAATCCGGCGCTGTATCTACGTGAGAGCAGAAACAGATCACCGGCACATTCTTCTCAGTATTGGAAGGAATGGTGGCGTACACATATCCGTACTGATCAACTGCTGCATCTGCGATGCCCATCGCCACCAATTCCTTTGCCAGCAGGCGACTCAGCGTAAACTGCTTATCTGTGGATGGCGATGTTTTCGAATGCGGATCACTCTGCGTATCGATGGTTACATATTGCAGGAATTTTTCCTTAACGGTAAATGCATACTTATCGAACATGGAATTGTATTTTTGGCAAGATATATTAAAACCAACAGATGAAGGAACCATTACCTGCAATCAGGAACGGATGGATACGAATCCTGCTCTTTATTCTTGCCTATGTGATCTGTTTTACGGTGATCGGAACGGTATTAGGCATGATGATGGTGACCAGACAAATACAGGTTTCGCCCGAAACCATGAGCAGCATCACCATGAAAATATTAGTGCTGAATGCGCTCGTAAGCCTGCTGCTGGTATCGCTTTTCAGAATATTGCTCGATAAGAAGTCCGTGCCTTCACTCGGACTGATCCCCATTACCAAAGATGCATTGCTGGGTTTGATGCTGGCCATCGCCATCATGGGCATCGGCACACTCATTCTCTTTGCCAGCGGAAACCTGCTATGGACAGACTGGGCCTTCGATGCGGGCAACTTTTTTCTGCTGTTTGGATTTATGCTGCTCGTAGCCTTCGGAGAAGAGATGGTGTACAGAGGCTATATTCTCAATAACCTGCTCACCGTTACCAACCAATGGGCGGCGCTTGCCATCAGTGCCCTGCTCTTTGCCGTGATGCATGCAAGCAATGCAGGCATCAATGTGATTGCCATATTCAATCTCTTCATCGCCGGTGTTTTACTCGGACTGAATTATATCTACACTAAAAATCTCTGGTTCTCCATTGCCTTCCATTTCGGATGGAATTTCATTCAGGGACCGGTACTCGGTTACGAAGTAAGCGGGCTCGATATCAACAATGTGCTGCAACCGGAACTGCACGGTAATCCGTTGCTCACGGGAGGCAGTTTCGGGTTCGAGGGGTCCATACTGTTCACTGTATTGTCGCTGGTTTCCATCATGATATTGTACCTCGCCTTTGAAAAAAGAAAGGCTGCGGACAACACCTAAAAAACCCCTGCAGCTCAGGGCACTACAGGGGCGATCCATCTAACCGTTAATGAAATTATTTATCGTCACTTTTTCTTTGGGGTAGCGCGTTTCACCGGTTTTGCTTTGGCGGCTTCAGCAGCTTTTGCGGCGGCACGTTCGGCTTCGGCGATCTTTGCTGCTTCTTCATCTTCATACACTACTCTGTATTCCGGAATGGCCAGTGTGCCGAATACATCCGGGAAAATGTAGATGATATTCTTTTCGGAGTTTTGTCCGGCATCCACAAATTTCCAGGTATCGCCATCATCTTTCGATTGGCCAACGAGGTAGGAATAGATCCTTGCCCTTCGGTTGTCGATTTGTGTGAACCTGATTTTTTCCAGTACGCACTGCCATTCATCTGTTCCCTTGTTCATGAGGGTGATCATCGATGTCTGCTCTGGTTTGTCAACGTCCTTGTCGGGTGCATTGTGGAAATAGAGCATCTTGAAATGTGAAGTGTAGGCATCTTTCCCTCCGTAATATTTGATGGCGCTGTACATGGTAAGGTCCGAAAAGGCCTGCCATCCCTCATAAAAATAGGAGCGGCACATGCTGTCGGCATAAAATTTAGCTCTTTGGGAAATAGCGGCTGTGTCCTGAGAGAAGGAAGTGAAACACATGAGGCATACGCACAGAGTGAGGCCAAGCTGTTTAGAGGCTTTCATAGGGATTGTTATTCTTTGCTGCCAAACTATAAAAAATCCCGGTATTGTACAATACCGGGATTCTACTATGTTTTTTGCAGCTTTTCCGCCGTAGATCTGCCAATTAAGGCATGATGATGCGGCTGGGGCTGTCGATTGCTACGAGTTCGATATCGAAGATCAGATCCTGACCTGCGAGCGGATGGTTGGCATCGAGTGTAACTGTTTCGGCGCTAACTGCTGTGATCACTACAGGGATCATTTGTCCGGCTCCGTTAGTCATGTTCAGGTTCATGCCAATTTCGGGTTTCATATCCGGAGGGAAATTTGCAATCGGGAATTCAACGATCATTCCCTGATCTTTTGGACCATAAGCCTGTTCAACCGGAATATTGATCGTTTTCTTCTCACCAAGTCCCATGCCTTCAATACCCTGATCGAAACCGGCGATCACTGAACCGCTTCCCAACTGGAATTCCAATGGCTCTCTGCCTTCTGAAGAATCGAAGGTAGTACCATCGGTTAAGCGACCATGATAATGCACTTTCACTGTATCGCCGTTCTTAGCTTGTTGCATATTGTAGTTTTTTTAGGTATGCTACAAAGTAACAGGAATAATTGGTCCCCGCCAAAACTGAATTCGGGCCTCACGCAGCCTTTCAATTGCATGTACAGCGCCGGTTTGTACCTATATTTGGGCATTGAAATGAAAATGAAATCAATGCAGAAAACAGTGGTGATTTTACTGATGGCGATGACGGCCGCAACCGGCAGTTTTGCCCGGCAGAACCAGTACAGAAAAATCAAAAGCGCAGCGGAACAAATCCGTGATATTCATCCGGCTGCAGACCGGTCCGACCTTTACCTGCCTCTCCTGAAAGGCAAGCGTATTGCAGTTTTTGCCAATCATACTTCCACCATAGGCACACAGAATCTGGTAGATTCGCTCCACAAACTGGGCGTTGATATCAAAGTGGTTTTCGGTCCCGAACATGGTTTCCGTGGCACAGCAGATGCCGGCGAAAAAGTAGGCAACTATACCGATGCTGCTACCGGCATCCCCGTAGTATCACTCTATGGCAGCAAACGCAGACCTTCCAAAGAAGATCTGCGCGGCGTGGATCTCATGCTCTTCGATATTCAGGATGTGGGCACAAGGTTCTACACCTATATTTCTTCGCTGGAAGAATACATGGCCGCAGCATTTGAAAACAAAATTCCACTGATCATACTCGACAGACCCAATCCCAACGGATTCTATGTGGATGGCCCTGTACTCGATACAACCTATCGCAGTTTCGTAGGCATGCAACGCGTGCCCATCGTTTATGGCATGACCATCGGTGAATATGCCAGAATGGTAGCCGGAGAAAAATGGATCAAAGAAGCCAGCGTCCGCGGTGGTGTGGTAACAGAGATACTCGATACATGGCATGATCTGGGAATGATCACCAAAAAAGCAACGCCATACCGCATGATCATCGTGCCCTGCAACGGTTATGATCATTCAAAAAAATATGTGCTTCCCGTAAAACCCTCTCCCAACCTGCCGGATATTCAAAGTATCTACTGCTACCCCAGTACCTGTTTCTTCGAAGGCACAGTGTTAAGCGAAGGCCGTGGCACGCCAAAACCTTTTCAGTTATTCGGCCATCCATCATTACCCAATTCTCTGCAAAGCTTTACCCCGCGCGGTGTTCCGGGCGCTACCAATCCCAAGCTGAAAGATCAGCTTTGTTATGGATGGGAGATCAATGGAACTCCCGGAGAAGTACTGCATCAGATCGACGGAAAGATCCAGCTGAAATGGCTGCTCGAAGCATACAAACTGTTTCCAAAAAAAGATTCCTTCTTCCTCACCAATGGAAGCTTCTTCAACAAGCTCGCCGGCAATTCACAATTGCAGCAACAGATAAAAGAAGGAAAAACAGAAGCGGAGATCCGCGCCAGCTGGGAACCCGCACTGAGCCGTTTCAAAACCATCAGAAAAAAATATTTGATATACGCCGATTTCTAAACCGGTACACAACAAATTGCTATGCAAAAATCATTTGAGGAGTTAAGAATCGTTTTCATGGGAACACCTGAATTTGCAGTGGCATCGCTGGATGCACTGATTCAGGCAGGAGCCAATATCGTTGGAGTTGTTACAGCGCCTGACAAGCCCGCAGGCCGCGGCATGAAACTCACGGAGAGTGCCGTAAAAAAATACGCAGCCGAACGCGGACTCAATCTGCTGCAACCCGAAAAATTACGCGATCCGCAGTTTCTCGAAGCATTGCAAAAATTGCAGGCAGATCTGCAGATCGTAGTGGCTTTCCGAATGCTGCCGGAAGTTGTATGGAACATGCCGCCCATGGGCACGTTGAATGTACACGGATCATTGCTGCCGCATTATCGCGGTGCAGCGCCCATCAACTGGGCTGTGATCAACGGAGAAAAATATACCGGCGTTACTACTTTTCAATTGCAGCACGCCATCGATACAGGCAATATTCTTTTGCAGGAAAAGTTCGCCATCGGAGATAATGATACCGCAGGTGATGTACATGATACCATGAAAAATATCGGAGCAGATCTGTTGGTTCGTACCGTTCAGCAACTGGCCGAAGGCAGCATCAAACCAATACCTCAGCAAACTGTTGCCAATGAAGCCGATCTGAAACATGCACCCAAACTCTTTACTGAAACTGCGAAGATCAACTGGGAAATGAAAACAGATCAGGTATTCGATCTCATCAGAGGATTATCGCCCTACCCCAGCGCTTTCACGCATCTGCAGGATAAGACCCTCAAGATCTTCCGCGCCAGCAAAGAACATCAGCAACCAGAGTTGCATCCCGGCGCAGTGCTCACCGATCACAAAACTTTTTTGAAGTTTGCAACATCAGATGGCTACATCCATGTGCTGGAACTGCAGCTGGAAGGCAAGAAAAGAATGACTGTTGAAGATTTCCTCCGCGGTTACCGCTTCTGACATTTCAATGGCTGATTACCATTCAGCATTCACATAGAATTTTCCGTTGGTGGCGCCCAGTTCAGATGCTGCGGCGTCGCTGAGACGGAGATTGAGACCTACGTTCTCCTTCATTTCAGGAAGTTGCCCCAATACTTTTGCGTACACTGTTTTATTGGTAGAAGAGAAAGATACTTTTACGATTGTGCCCACCGGCACATTGTTCATCAGCGCGTAGTACTTGCCATCTTTCCATCCGCTGTTGCTGCGGAAGATAGCGGCATTGCCGGCAGTTCCTTTTCCGGAATTGCTGTAACTGCTTCTGAAATAACCGCCTTTGAAATTCGCAGGTGTGTTGTTGGATGGAGCAGGCTCTGTTGTAGCCGGACCAGCAGGTTTCGGTTCTTCCCTCACCGGCTCTTTTACCGGAGTGGGCTCGGTTTTAACCGGATCCGGAGGTCTGGTAACAGGAGGATTTGAAATCACTTCCGGTTCTTTTGCCGGCTCCTTCACAGGATCTTTGGCAGGTTGCTGAGGAGGATCATTCTTCGCAACAGGTTCGCCGGTTACAGGTTTATTGGTAGCCATTGCCACCAGTGGGCTCTGGCCGGTTTTCACTTTCAGGTATCCTACGATCACCTTCATGCCTGCTTTCAGCTGGTCGTTGGTGAGGCCATTCCATTTTTCGAGATTGGCGATAGGTACTTTGTTATGTCCGATGCTGATGCGGTACATCCACTCTTTATCGGCCACTACGTGGTGCAATGGAACCAGCACTTCGTCGGCTGCTTTCGATCCATCCTGAGACAGGTTCATTGCATTCAGAGGAATTTTCAAATGCTGCCCAATCGCCAATGGCTTCTCCAGAGAAGTGCCATTGAAAGGAGCAATATCTTTCGGGCTCTGGTTGTAAATCCTTCCCACACTGTACCAGTTCTCTTTCGCCACCACCGTATGTACCAGGTACAATTGCGGAGTAGCTCCCTGAACAATCAGCGGGTTCTGTGCCTTCAACAACTGAACCAATAAAATACCACAGATAAAAAGAAATCCTCTGATGCTTGTCATAGGTTGCTTATTTCGTAACCGTGCAAATGTAGAATATTATTAATTGTTTCCGCTTTTCAGAATTCGCCAGGATGAAGGATAGTAATTGTTGAGCCTGCCGGGAAGTATCTTAACCCATCCTAAAGGCAGGTTTTCGTATTTCACCAAAGCCCATCCTGCAGGTGCGTCTGGTATGATAACTTGTTCCTTCCTCAAATATTGTAACGCGTCTTCCTTTTTTAACGATACCGCAACAATTGAAGGCTGCAACAGCGTGCTCATGGCCAGTGCATGATCTGGTATCAGCTGTTGCCCTGCCAGTTTTCCTACGGTGATGCCTGCCGAGCGGATGTACAGATGATCTGCAACCACCTGCAATTCCTGTTCCAATAATGCAGGAAATGCCAGTACCTGTTCCTGCTGTTTCCACAGCTGCACAAATGCATCGGGCTTCAGCCAGGGCATGATGGCCGCCGCTTCTGCCTTTGAGGCCTTTTGCAGCTTCGATTTTTTGGAGGGTTTGTAGTGGAACTGATCGCCGTCTTTTTTGCGGAAGCAGGCGAGAAAAAATCCTTCGCCTTTCAACTTATCTGGAAAGAAACGATACCCGAATGCTTTTGCTTCGGAACTTTGTACTGTAACCACTCCCCACGATGGGTCTGTTTGGATCGGCAACGATTCCAGCTCGAAATTTTGCATCAGCCAGTCGAGTATCTGTTCATCTTCTTCTTTGGAATAAGAACAGGTGCTGTAGATGAGTGTGCCGCCTTCTGCGAGTGCGGGATAGTAATCGGCCAGAATCCGCTGCTGGCGCTGACTGCAAAGCTGCACCGCATGCGGGCTCCACTCTCCGATTGCTTCGGGTTCGCGCCTCCAGAGACCACTGCCGCTGCAGGGCGCATCGATCACCAGCACATCGAAGAAATTTTTCAGTCCGCTGAAATCAGCCGGATCATTATTGGTGACTATCACATTCGCTCCTCCCCATTTCACGAGGTTCTCTTCGAGAATCGACGCACGGGTCTTGATCACTTCATTGCTCACCAGCAGGCTGTCTGCCGAGATGAGCGATTGAAGATGTGTGCTCTTGCCTCCGGGTGCGGCGCAGCCGTCGAGCACACGAAGCTTCGAATGCAGATCGAGTGTCTGCTTCATAGCCTGTTCAACAAACATGCTGCTCGCCTCCTGCACGTAGTAAGCGCCTGCATGCAGTAAAGGATCGAATGTAAAGAATGGCCGTTCTGAAAGATAAAATCCGTTGCTGGTCCATGGAATGCTGCCGCTGACGGGCAGACTGATTCTGAAACTTTCCATGCCATCGGCCAGCAGTGCGGCTTTGGCGGGATTGATCCGTACAGAAGTTACCTGTTCACCGGAGCGGTGAATGGCTTCGAATGATTCTTTGTTGAAGCCGGGTACTCCTTCCAGCGATTGCAGCAATGCAACCGGTAATTCCATTTTGCTCCCCATTATAAGTTTTTGATCTCACTGATCAGATCCTGCAACACCTTTTTGGCGTCGCCAAACAACATAGAAGTTTTGGGTTGGAAGAAAAGATCATTTTCAATGCCGGCATATCCGGGTTTCATACTACGCTTGTTCACTATCACATTTTTCGCCAGCTCCACATCGAGTATGGGCATGCCATAGATGGGGGAAGAAGGATCTGTTTTGGCAGCAGGGTTCACCACATCGTTGGCGCCGAGTATCAATACTACATCGGTTGTAGGGAACTCTTCGTTTGCCTGCTCCATTTCTTCGAGTTTATCGTAGCTCACGTCGGCTTCAGCGAGCAGCACGTTCATATGTCCGGGCATGCGGCCAGCCACCGGGTGGATAGCATATTTTACAGTTACGCCTTTGCTTTCGAGCAGTTTCTCCAACTCATGGCAGGCATGCTGGGCCTGGGCTACAGCGAGACCATACCCCGGAACAATCATCACTTTGTTGGCATAGCTCATCAGTACTGCGGCATCGCTGAGTGTGATCTCTTTGTACGCTCCCTGATCTTTGCTTCCGCCACCGCCACCTGCAGTATTCTTTGCGCCGAAAGATCCGATGAGTACGTTCTTCAGCGAACGGTTCATGGCCTTGCACATGAGGATGGTAAGCAATGTACCTGCGGCACCTACGAGGATACCACCTGTGAGCATTACATTATTGTCGTACAGGAAGCCACCGCAGGCTGCGGCCACCCCTGTGAAGGAGTTGAGCAATGAGATCACTACCGGCATATCCGCACCACCGATCGGCATCACGAAGAAGATACCGTACACGATGGCCAGTGCGAATGTGAGGTAGAATAATATCAGTGGCGCAGAGCCAAGTTGTTTCGGAACAATTACGTCGATATTGGGATCGGGCCTGGGTTCTACCGTAGCAACAATCACAATGAGGTAAGCCGATAATGCCAGCACTGCTGTGAACAGCACCAGGTTTACGATATGTTGACCTTTGAAAGAGAAGTCTTTGATCTTGCCGTTGAGTTTGCCCCAGGCGATCATCGACCCGGCAAATGATACCGTTCCGATTACCAGTCCGGCAAAGATGGTGAGCAGTGTTTCGATGGGAACAGGGCGTGTGAGAATGGCATCCTGCACCACTTCTCCTGCTTCGTATGATTGAACGATGGTATCGAGATAACCCATCTTCGCAAAATGTCCGAATTCGATCATGGAGATGAGTGCAGCACAGGCGCCACCCATTCCGTTGAAAAGGCTCACCATTTCCGGCATGGCCGTCATCTTCACTTTTTTGGCGGAGAGTGTTCCGATGATGCCTCCGACCAGTAGTCCGGAGAAGATCCATGCATAGTTGTGGAGCTTGTTGCCATTATCATCACGATACAGAAAGATGGTTCCGATGATGGCGAGGCCCATGCCGAAAGCCGCTACCAGATTGCCTTTGCGGGCAGAAGCCGGATGGCTCAGCATTTTAAGGCCGATAATGAAAGTAACGGATGCTATCAGGTATATGAGCGAAAGTATGTTTATATCGAGCATTGTATTCCGGTTCAGTTTTTACAATCTACTTGGGTGCTTTTTTGTTCTTGAACATTTCCAGCATCCTGTCTGTGACTACAAATCCTCCCACTACGTTGAGGGTTCCGAGCACCACGGCCAGAAAGCCGAGGGCCAGTGCCACGTAGTTATCGGATTCGGCTTTTCCCATTACGATGATGGCCCCGATGATCACCACACCGTGAATGGCATTGGCTCCGCTCATCAGAGGCGTGTGCAGTACGCTGGGAACACGGCCGATCACTTCGATGCCTACAAACACCATCAGTATCACTATGTAGATCATCTGCTGATTGATGGCAATCCAGTTGAATACAGATTCCATATCGAAATGCGTTTATTGGTTAGATTGTTTTACCCTTTCATTCACGATGTTTCCTTCGTGCGTGATGCAGGCACCTTTTACCAGATCATCTTCCCAGTTCAGGTTCAGGGTATTTTCTTTTGTGATGATCAGTTGCAGGAAGTTGAGAATATTTTTTCCGTAGAGCTTGCTGGCATCGGATGGCATGCTGCTTTGCAGGCTGCTGTCGCCAATGATGCGCACGCCGTTGTGCTGCACGGTTTCGTTGTTTTTAGTAACGGGGGTATTGCCTCCGGTGGCTGCTGCCAGATCTACGATCACCGAACCATCGCGCATGGAATTGAGCATGGCTTCGCTGATGAGTATCGGCGCTTTCTTTCCGGGGATCTGTGCCGTGGTGATCACGATATCGGCTTTGGCGATACTGGCCGCGATCCTTTCTTCCTGTTTTTTCTTGTAATCGTCGCTCTGTTCAACGGCATAACCTCCGGCCTTGCTGGCATCGGCGGCTCCTTCCACTTCGATGAATTTGGCGCCAAGGCTCATTACTTCTTCTTTCACTGCAGGGCGTGTATCGAATACTTCCACCACTGCTCCGAGGCGGCGGGCGGTAGCGATGGCCTGAAGGCCCGCTACTCCTGCTCCGAGGATCAGCATTTTGGCCGGTGCGATACTTCCTGCGGCGGTCATGAACATGGGGAAATAACGGCCATAGCTATTCGCAGCCAGCAGCACGGCCTTGTAGCCTGCGATGTTGGCCTGCGAGCTCAGCACATCCATGCTCTGCGCGCGCGTGGTGCGGGGCAGCATATCCAGACTGAAGCTGGTAATGCCTGCTCCGGCCCATTGCTGCATGGTTGAGGCAGCAAACAATGGCTGGAAAACACCGATAATGATTTTGGAAGACGGGATTGAGTCAGTTGGGGGATGGATTGCAAGAAGGATATCAGACTGTTGGATGATCTCCTGCCGGCTCTTTATCTGAGCTCCGGCCTGTGTGTATGCTGCATCCTGGCTGTATGATCTTTCTCCGGCACCCTGTTCCGCGAGTACCGTGATCCCTTTTTTAGTGAGTGTGGCTACCGCTTCGGGCAGCAGGGATACGCGGGTTTCGGATACCGGTTCCTTTAAAATTCCGATCGTCATATTCCTCAGTTATGGGTTCAAGATAGGAAATATTTCGCCTAAAAGCGTATGGTAAAGTGTTGTTTCACTTTGAATTCCTCTCTGAAAAAAACGATGCCGATAAAAAAGAGGTCGATGCTCATTCTTACCTGCGGATGCGCCTTGATGGTTTCCCAGGCAGCTTCCATTTCGCTGCTCCAATGGATATCGTCCAACACAATCATAGAAAAGTTATGTGTATGTGGCAGTATCTGATTGAAGTAGCGCAGCGTTGGCTCTTCGCGGTGATTGCCATCGATGAAGGCCATATCCACAATGGGCATGCTGGCGAGCATTTCTTTGAGTGTATCGTCGAAATTCCCTTCCACCAGTTCGATGAAGGGAAGATTCATTTCGTTGAAGTTGCGGGTGGCTTCCGCAGCAATGGCATTGCTTCCTTCGCCAGTTATTACGTAGGCATGCGGATTGGCCATGGCCATATACGAAGTGGAAATGCCCAGTGATGTGCCCAGCTCCATGATGGTTTCGGGCTGATAATAATTAACCAGCCTGTACAGCAGCTGCGCATATTTGGCGGGCTTGGCCGCATGTTTTGCAATGGAACTGATAGACCTCGTATTGGTTTTGGCAACAGTGGAGCCTGCGCCGAGGTCTTCCACCTCTATCACGGCATCTTCGGCCAGCAACTCTCTGCGGAGCGCCTCCACTTTGTCGTAGGCTGCATAATGCCTGCTATCGTTCAATACATGGGTGATGAATTCGAATACGAAAGGGGAATGTACACCATGCCCTTTTCCATTCAGTGCAGTGAGGTAGTAACGGATAAATTTTTGTGCTTGTTGCCAGCGGGAATACATGCAATATGTAATGAGAATTAAGTCAAATTGTTTTTGGGTCAGAAGAATGTTACATCGGATGGCTGGAACAAGGCAGAATCGGGTAAGGTTTATGATTGTTTGTTCTCATAAGCAAAGGTGGTAACGGATAAAAAGATAAAACGGTTAGTACTAGATTTAAAGGCCGGGTTTCCTGCGCCATATCTGAAAACTGTATGGCCAGGCGTGTTTTTCATCTGCATTGAAATCCTGATGCCATTCCATTTCCCACTGCATTGGGTTTATTTCGGGGAAGAAGGCATCGCCTTCTATAATGGTATGCACCCTGGTGAGTACGATCTTATCTGTAATGGGCAGAGCCTGTTTGAAGATCTCTCCGCCTCCGATCACAAATGCCTCATTGGCATCGGTATCAGCTGCGGCTTTGATGGCTTCTTCCAGACTGGAGGTTACGATTACACCATCTGCTACGGAGAAGCCAGACTGGCGGGTGATTACGATATTCTTTCTCCCAGGCAGTGGCTTACCCAGCGATTCATAGGTTTTTCTTCCCATGATCACCGGCATACCCCAGGTGGTGTTTTTGAAAAACTTCATATCGTTGGGCAAACTCCACAACAACTGATTGTCTTTTCCAATCACATTATTTTCCGAGGCCGCCACGGCGAAAGAGATGGTCATATCCTTGATGCGCGCTTTAAGCCAGCGAAACTACGTATAATTTGATAATTAAACGGCAACGGGTGCCTTAATCCCCGGATGACTATGGTAATTTTCGAGTGTAAAATCTTCAAACCTGAATTCGAACAGATCTTTTACATCGGGGTTCAGCTTCATGGTGGGCAATGGGAACGGCGTTCTGCTCAGTTGCAGCAGTGCCTGTTCGCGGTGATTATTGTAGAGATGCACATCGCCGAATGTATGTACAAAGTCGCCGGGCTCCATATCGCAAACCTGCGCCATCATCATGGTGAGCAGTGCATAGGATGCAGTATTGAAGGGCACTCCGAGGAACACATCGGCCGATCGCTGATACAGCTGGCAGCTCAGTCGGGGCTTTCTTCCCTCTTTTGCCGGCTCAACATAGAATTGAAACAGTGCGTGACATGGCATCAGTGCCATCGAAGGCAGTTCGGCCACATTCCACGCGCTTACGATGATGCGGCGGCTATCCGGATTATTTTTCAGTTGCTTCAGCGCATCGCTGATCTGATCGATGGTTTTTCCATCGGCTCCTTCCCAGCTTCTCCACTGTTTGCCGTAAACCGGACCAAGATCTCCGTCTGCATTGGCCCATTCGTCCCAGATGCTTACGCCGTGATCGTTGAGGTATTTTACATTGGTATCTCCTTTCAGAAACCAGAGCAGTTCGTATACGATGCTCTTGAGGTGCAGCTTCTTGGTGGTTACCATGGGGAAACCTTCACTCAGATCGAAACGCATCTGATAACCAAAATAACTGGTGGTACCGGTGCCGGTACGGTCTGTTTTAGACACGCCTTTATCGAGAATATGGCGCAGGAGATCCAGATATTGTTGCATGGGCGCAAATTAATAAAAAACCCGTACCGGGTAGGTTCAAAGATTTTTTTACCTTTTTTGGGTGATCTTTGTGCCGTAACCGGCACTAAGTATAAAACCCTGGTGTTAAATGGAAACACAAACAGCACCCGAAATGTTGCAGCTTTACCGGGAAACCTTTCCGGCTGTGGCAGCTATGCTGCGCGATCTGGGTGCCGACCCCGAATCCGCGAAAGACCTCTTTCATGATGCCCTGATCATTTATCTGGAAAAACACCATGCAGGAACCCTGCATATCGATCATACTCCGGCAGCTTACCTGAAAGGCATCGCCAGAAATCTGTGGAGAAGGAGCTTCCGCCATCAGCTTCCACTTACTTCACTCGACGAACCTTCTGCAGAAGAATTGTATTACGAAGAAAACCAGCAGGATCAATACCTCATTACCACCTCCCTGCTCCATCTGCTGCAGACCACCGGTAAGAAATGCATGCAACTGCTGCAGGCATTCTACTACGATCAGCAGAATATGGAAGAGATAGCCACACAGTTTCAGTTCTCCTCCAGCCGATCGGCCACCGTACAGAAATTCAAATGCCTCGAAAAGCTCAGGGCCCAACTCAAAAACTCAGTATTGTATGAGGAAGTTGTTGCATGATATGGAGCTTACCGAACAATGGCTCAGCGGAGAGCTGAGTGAAGAAGCCCGGCAGCAGTTCAGCTTCAGGATGCTGACTGAGCCTGCATTCTACGAGAAGGTAACCTTGCAGCAATGCAGCTACCGGGTGATCCGGTTCATGGCCAGGCAAAAATTAAAAGCCGCCCTCGAAAACATGCATGCCCAACTGATGCAGGAACCTGCATTCAGCAAGCAGATACAGCAAATCTTTTCATAATCCACTTTACATTTTTTTATGCCTATCATTCCTACAGTGATAGACACCACTACGCGTGGTGCCTATGACATCTACAGTCTGTTGCTCAAAGAAAGGATCATTTTTCTCGGAACCGCCATCGACGATAATATCGCTAATCTCGTAGTAGCGCAGCTGCTCTATCTCGACAGTGAAAACCACCAGCCGATCAGCCTCTACGTACATTCTCCGGGAGGCGTGATCTATGCTGGTTTTGCCATCTACGACACCATGAAAATGCTGAAGTCGCCCGTGAGCACCATCGCCGTAGGATTCACCGGCAGCATGGGAACCGTACTGCTTTCAGCCGGTACAAAAGGCCAGCGGTACGCTCTGCCGCATGCCACCGTGCATATGCATCCGGCAGGCGGCGGAGCCAAAGGTTATACCGAAGATGTGCGCATAGCTTATCAGGAGCAGGAACGTTTACAGGATCAGCTGTTCTACCTGCTCGCA
The DNA here is from genome assembly GCF_012927185.1 of Pseudoflavitalea sp. G-6-1-2. Lineage (GTDB taxonomy): Bacteria > Bacteroidota > Bacteroidia > Chitinophagales > Chitinophagaceae > Pseudobacter. The sequence goes on along the minus strand of NZ_JABBGB010000003.1, from coordinate 633,069 downwards.
CAAAATACCGGTCACCCGTATGAAGAAATTGAATCGATGTACCGCCGCGACAAATTCATGAATGCCGAAGAAGCAAAGGAGTTTGGATTTGTCGATGAAATTCTGGGAGATGCCAACGACCTGGCTGCGATCCGAAACATCAAAAAGCAGGCGCCGCCGCTGGGTTTCAGAAGAAAAGAATAAACGAACCGAAATAAAAAACCTGCGCACGGCGCAATGGCCGTAGCACAGGTTCGGGCTACTATATCAGGAAGATAAAATCAGGTAGCAGGTTGAGCTTCAATGGCGAGGGGGTCCTGCCCCTGTTGCCATTGCATCCATCCGGCATTGAGCGAGCGGGCCAGTTCACTGTAGATGCGTACCAGCAGCTGACTGCTGAGCTCTAATTTGTTTTCAAGCTCTTTTGCCTTGGATTGCTCCTTGAGCAGATCATCACGAAGCGTGTCCATTGCGGTTTGTCTGGAGGTGATGGTGTTACGCAGGTTCTCATGCTCATCTTCCATTTGCCTGAGACTGCTTTCCAGCTGATTGATCTGCAATGTTTTTTCTTCGAGATGATGTTGCTGTATTTCCTGCTCCTGTTGACTGATCTGGGCAGTGGCGCGCCATTCAGTGGCTTCATCCTGAATCTTAGCTGCCTCCAGTTGTTTTTCGGTTAGTTCATCGGACAATATCTGAATGCGGTATTCGAATTTTTCGGAGACTTCCTTCATCTCACGGAGTTGCATAGCCGCTTCATCTGCTTTTCTTTCCAGCTGATGGAAATTGCGGATGCGCTGCTCCAGTTGCTGTTGCAGAAAATCTACCTGCAGTTTCTTTTCCTGCGCGAGATCCTGCAAATATTCACCTTCGTTTATTTTGTTCCTCAGCGTGTTATTCTCTTCCTGCGCTTTGGCGAGCTGTTGTTCCAGCTCCTCGATGCGTAATTGTCCGTCTGAGGATAAGGCTGATTCTGAGGCCTGTACAACAATGCCTTCCTCAGATGGTGGCTGTTGCTGAAGCTCAGTGAATTGTTGTTGCAAAGCTTCGTGTTGGGCACGCAGTGCAGCAAGGTCTGCCACCAGTTCTTCCTTTTCTTTTCTGTGCTGCCCGCCAAGTTCTTCCACCTGCTGTGAAAAACAGGATTGCAGTTTCTCGATCTCCGCACGCGCATTCACTACAGCCTGCTCTGCATCCTGCAATTGTTTTTTCAGATCGTCTTTTTCTTTTTCGGATAAAGGCTTTTCTTCAGCGGATGGTTTGGCGCCATTATAGGCTTTGTTGCGAAGATCTTCATACTTGAATTCCAACTCTTTGAAGTCTTCTTTGAGGGTGTTGTAATCTTCTTTATACCTCCTTACTTCCGCTTCATATTTTTTCAGAAGCGTAGTGTTATCCGGATTGGAACTCGCCAACCAGTCGGGTAAGGGCTCAGAGGTTGCTGATGTGGATGGCTCGGAAGCGCCTGCCAGTGCGAGTTTCCACTGGGTGGTATCGAGCGGATCTTCTATATCCTGAGTTTCAGTCAGCCTTTTACGGCGACGGTAATGCAGATAGACAGTCATTCCTACGGCTACAACAGTTAATGGCACAGCAATCCACAACACAATTTGCAAAAACTGTTTGAACTCGTAGAGAGATACGAGCAGATACAACATCATTCAAAATTTTTTACGTAGAGTTATTTCATTCACAAAGCAGACACAGCGGAAGATCCAGCGTCTTCAATTTTAAAATGAGTACACGGTGAGGGTGTAAGATGAATGTCGTAGAAAATTTTGCAAGAATGATACCAAAAAAGCAACAGGAGCCTCATTTGCATGAGGTTTTATCCACATTATGAAAAAAGATCAGTAGATGTTTTTGATGAGTCCACCATCCGCGCGAAGCGCTGCTCCGTTGGTTGCTGATGATAATGGACTGGCCACATACACAATCAGATTGGCAATTTCTTCCACATTCGCAAAGCGCTGCAACAGCGAACCCGGCCTTGCTTCTTTGAAGAAATTCTTTTCCATTTCAGCTGCTGAAATTCCCTTTTCCTTCGCCAGCTCCTGCACAAATACGCCCACTCCTTCAGAAGCTGTAGGGCCGGGCAGCACTGCATTCGACGTTACATTGGTACCTTTCGTAAGCAGGGCCACTCCTCTGTTCAGCGAGAGCTGCGCAGTTTTGGTCATGCCATAATGCACCATATCTTCCGGCGTATCGATGCTGCTTTCGCTGGAGATGAAAATGATTCTCCCCCAGTCTTTCGCCAGCATTGGCTTTACATAATGACGCGAGAGACGCACACCACTCATTACATTGATATCGAAAAGCCGCAGCCAGTCTTCATCAGGAATTTCGAGAAATGGTTTCGGTTCAAAGATGCTTACGTTGTTGATGAGTATATCCACTTCAGGCAATTGCTCCGTCAGCGCTTTCACCTCTTCCGCTTTTGAAAAGTCTGCTGCAATGCCACTCACTTTTGCGCCGGGCACAAGCTGCTGTAATTTTGCGATGGCTTCATCGATACGTGCTTTGCTGCGTCCGTTGATGATCACTTCCGCACCTTCCTGCAACAATTGTTTTGCAGTGGCAAAGCCAATGCCTGCGGTTGATCCGGTGATCAGCGCTTTCTTATCCTTCAGTTTGTAATCCATGAATTGTTATTTTATGTGAAGTGAATTAACAGCCATCCCCGAAGAATGTTCAATTCGTAAAAACAGTGCCGGGAGCAACTAAAAAGAATCCGCGCAGGTTCATTCACACTCTATCGACGAATGTTGTGAACCTGCGCGGACCTGTATTATTTTATCCGGTATCAGCGGCTTACTTGGCCGGAATCACTCCTTTCTTCACCATATCTGCCACAACAGTTTTGGTGAATCCCGTAGCTAATGATCCTGCATTGTTCGGATCGAAAGATTTTGCCTGCGCGGAGTATTCCAGTTTATCGAGACCAACATTGTAGAGGTTTGCTTCGAGTGTGAAGTTGGTAGTGTTGGTGTAATATCCTGGCTCATACACGCGATCGTACATGGTTCTCCATTGGCGCCAGTAGCGGCTGTAGTAAGTCATGTAAGGAGTATAACTCACACGGCCGGGGGTGTAATATTTTTCTTTTTCTTTATCGAGCAGCGCGAGGATCATTACACCATCATAACCATCGGCCTTCACCTGGCTCACCACTTCTGCATCATTCATTTTGAGGAATGCTTTGGGGCCGTAACTCTCCGACGCAGCTACCGCATCGATGCCATTGTTCTTCAGCGCAGTGACCATGGAGCTTTCTACGTTATCTCTCAACTGACGATCTTTATCGCCTGTAAGGCCCACCACCAGTACCTTATTGTATTTCTGCAGATTTGCATTGTTCGATTTCCAGGAGCTGAGCAACTCCGTGCTGGTGCAGGATGATGCAGCAGCGAGAGTGATGAAAACCGAAACTGCTATGAGTAAATTTTTCATATCTCAATGTTTAGATGAAGAATATTTATGAAATCATCCATCTCATCAGAGCACATGGAGTGGACTGATGAAGCCGATGGAGATCACACCTGTATTGAAATTTTTCGCACCCAGTTTATCCTTTGCATAATCTGTGAACCTGTACACCCTGCCTACATAATTGGCGAAGAATTTCAGGTTGAGATCCCTGAAAGGAAAATATTCCACTACAGGAATAAAGCCCCATGCGGTGCGCAGCTTGCTGTCTTTGTTCGGATCGGGGTTTCCTTTCCATCGTGCTACATCATAAAAACCAACAAAGCTCAGGTTGAGATTGTCCAGCACTTTGTAATCGAGTTTTAGCCAGTGACTGAGATAACTCACGTCCTGCGCAGCATTGGCTACCCCGCCTACATCGGGAACAATATTGCTCACAATGGTTTTTCTGTCGAGGTCTTCGAGACTCAGTTTAAAATCATAAGCAAGATTGAAGCGATGGAAGTTCAGCTGATTACCCAATGCGATGTAGTGCATGTAAGTGCTTTTCGCTTCTTTGAAAACACTGTAACTCCAGATGGTCTGCCATTTTCCATCGAACATTTTTCCTCTCCAGTTGGCAACGCCGGCAAGCGGGAATTTCGATTCGGTGATGCCGGGAATATTGCCATAGATTTCCTTAAAAGTACGTGTGCGGCTGTTCAGCGCCTGAAAGTTGAAAGCATGGTTCTCACTGGCTTGCCAGCCCATTCCCATTCCCAGCAGAAAGTTGTCTGAATTGTCTACGATATCTGCGTATTGGTAAATGTCTATGGGATTCAGATCAAACTCGATGCCACCCCAGTCTGCACAGAGCTTACCGATGGTGAAATTCACTTTTTTGGATGCCAGCACCTGAATGTAAGCGAGGTCGGTGGAAGAACTCATATTGTCTTCGGACTGCGGCACGGTGTTTCTGGTGTAGCGGTCGCGGAATCGGAAATATACCCTGTCGTGGATCTTGCCTTTTATCTCCAGCCTGAACTGATTCATCAAAAAGCGGCCACGGGTATAGTCTCCATCTGTGAACTCGTTACGCTGACTGGCCTGCATATTGGCGATCACATCGATATTGCTAAGCAGCTTCTGTTTTATTTCAGGTATCAATGGTTTGTTGGAAAATGTATCGGTCTGCTTCTCTCCTTTCGGCTTGTCCTGTGCATGCAGTGCCATTGCGGAGATCAGCAGCAGTAAACATAAGGATATTGCTCTCATATGATTGGCCGTTTTGGTTCTAACCAGGAATCAGTATTCGAAAAATATTTGCTGCAGTTTGTCTCTGTCTTTGGTTTGTGTAAGCGCCAGCATCAGCAGGATCCTTGCTTTCTGAGGACTGAGATTATCGCTCACGAATGTGCCGAGTTTGGTATCGTCGGTTTCGTCGTACAGCGTAACTCTGCCTGTGAACACGCGCGATGCGCGGCATACAGCCACACCTTTTTTCACTGCATTCACCACAGCCTCGGTATTGGTTTTATTGAGATTGCCATTGCCCATTCCGGCAGTGATAATGCCATCTACTCCGTCTGCCACATAAGCATTCACGGCAGTTGCGGGCGCATCGCAGTAGATCTCTGCCACTGCCACACGGGGCAGTTTGGTCATGCCGGTAATATCGAACGGAGTGTTCTTATTGGCTTTGTGCAATGTTTTGAAATAGTAGATCACTTTACCATCGTACACCTGACCGAGTGGTCCTCCATTGGGAGCAGCAAAACCATTCACATGAGTGGTACTCACTTTTTCAACGTCGCGTGCATCGAAGATCGATTCATTGAAAACGAGCATTACGCCACGGCCATGTGAATTGGGGCTGGCAGCAACTGTAACGGCATCGTAGAGGTTCTTGGGACCATCGGCGCTGATGGCGGTGGAAGGCCGCATGGAACCGGTCAGCACAACAGGATGATCGTAGCGTACCGTCAGATTGAGAAAGTAAGCGGTCTCCTCCTGTGTATCGGTTCCATGGGTGATCACAATGCCATCGGCTTCATTGTTCTTGAAAATTTCATTGATCCGCTTGTTGAGTTTCATCCAGATATCTACCGTCATATCCTGGCTGCCTACATTGGAAACCTGCTCGCCCTTGATATCTGCCACTTTTTCGATACCTGGTACAGCAGCTATCAGATCCTTCACGGGCAGTTCACCTGCTTTGTAAGCAGATCGGTCTGCCGAAGCTCCTGTGCCTGCGATGGTACCTCCGGTGGCCAGTATCATCACACGGGGCAGTTTCTGTTGTTGTTGCGAAAACAGCGGCTGCAGCAGCGCCGTACATAAGAATAAAAGAAGGATGGATTGTTTCATGGTCTTCCACTTTAAGTGAAGGGAAAAATTATATTGTTGAATTGAATTGACTGATTGTTTCATCATTTGCCTTTCCATGCATTCACGTATTCGCGCATGATCTGCGTAATGGCTTTACCGATCACTGGATACGATTCCGTAGGAAGATTGGCCAGCGACACACGGATGCTCCATTCGGGTCCATCGAAACCGCCGCCATTCAGCAGCACCACGCCTGTTTTTTCTGCCAGCCTGAAGAGTATGTCCACCGGCTCGAAATGTGTGGTGAGCCATTTGGTGAATGCATCGCCATACACTTTATGCGCCCATACCTTTATGTCGATCTCGGAATAATAACTCGCACTCATCGGGTCGGAAACCAGTGGTATTTCCAGCTCTTTCCATAATAACTGCATGCGTTTGCGGCACAGATCCTGCGTGAGTTTTTTGTACTTGTCTTTTTTATCGAGCAGACAGAATGCCGAGAACAGCAGCATCTGTGTTTGCTGAGGAAGACTGAGGCCTGCTGTGTGATTGAGCGCCACATCCCTGCTGTCTGCTACCATTCTGTCGATGAAAGAAATTTTCTCCGGCTGCAGCGAGAGCGTGCCATAACGGATGGCCAGCTTCGCTTTCTCATGATCGGGAAGCGCTGCGATGCCTTTATCGAATATATTTTTCTCACTGATGGCCACCACTCCCAATCTCCAGCCGGTGCATCCGAAATATTTGGAGAAAGAATACACACAGATGGTATTATCCGGAATAACAGCCATCAACGACCGAAATTCAGGAACGAAGGTTCCGTATACATCATCCGTTACCACTATCAGATTGGGATTATGGTTTTTGATGATCTTCACGATCTTCGACAAACTTCCCGGATGAATGGCCACCGATGGCGGATTGCTGGGATTTACCACAAACAACACTTTCACCGCAGGATCTTTCAGTTTCTCCAGCTCTTCGTCGGGATATTGCCAGGTATGCCTTCCATCTTTATTCATGGAGCTGGCTTCGATATTGATCACATTGAATTCGAATCTGTCCAGTTGCGGAATTTCAATGTAAGGAGTGAAGGTAGGCACCATCAACGCAATGCTGTCTCCTTTCTTCACCAGAAAATTCTGCTGCAACGAATCGAAGATGTAACACATGGCCGCAGTACCGCCTTCCACTGCGAACAGATTGAATGGAACCTTGGGTTCGCTTCTGTCGAACATTTCCTGTACAATGTAATCCCCAACTATCACTTCCATATGCGAGAGCATACGATCGGGAACGGGATACTGATCGCCGATCACACCTTCGGCCAGCTCGTGCACCCATGCATCTGCATTGAACTTGTGTTGCCTGATGCCGTACCGGTACATGCCTTTCAGCAGATCGATGCCCGGCGCTTTTTTATTGCTGTTGAGGAATTTCTCAAATCGTTTGGCAATACCTTTCTTTTCGGGAATGCCCGCCATCCCTCCGGAAATATCTGCAACACGACGGCATTCCTGCAATCCGAAAAGTCCGAGTGTGAAGAATGCTTCGCGTGGCGTAGTGGCGATCCAGTTTGGATTGCCGCGACCTGCATTCAGCATAATGAATGAGCCCGTTTCAGCTTCATCTTTAGCCAGACTGATGAGGGTATTCTTCAGTTCGAACGGACTCAGCTGTTCGAGCTTCTTCTCCTGGCGGCGGGTGGTTTTTATTTTTGCAATAGTGCTAGACATAGAATTGAATTATGTTTTGATTGATGATGCATTATTTCATCAGCAGCACAATTACCACGCCCCAGATGATGAGCAGGGTATTGCCAACTGCATAGGTTACGGTGTAACCGAGTGCGGGAGTTTTGCTTTCGAGTGCGTCCTGAATGGCGCCAAGTGCAGCAGTGGTGGTACGCGCGCCCGCTGTACAGCCGAGGTTGAGCGCGGGATGGAATTTGAAAACATATCTTCCCAGCAGAACGCCCACCAGCAATGGGCCGAGTGTGGCCACTGCTCCCACCAGAAACAGGCTGATGCCAACCTGTTTGAATCCTTCCACGAAACTGGGACCGGTAGAAATGCCTACCACAGCGATGAACATATTCAGTCCAACATTATTCATCATCCACAATGCTGGTTCGGGAATGCGGCCGAAAGTGGGATGCTGCGAGCGCAGCCATCCGAATACCAGTCCGGCGATCAGTGCGCCGCCGCTTGTGCTGAGACTGAGCGGCACACCGCCGATACGGATGGTGAGCACGCCGATGAGTCCGCCGATTACGATGCCAAGGCCCACGAACATCATATCGGTTTTGTTGGTCGGGCGATCGGGATAACCGATCTCCACAGCCGCTTTGTCCACTGCTTTCTTTGAACCGACGAGTTCGAGCGTATCGCCTCTGTCGATTTTCGTATCAGGCAATACCGGCACCGGAATATCAGCACGTTTGATGGTTCTGATGAAAATGCCGTGCATGAATGATTGTTGGCGGAGTTGCTTCACCGTCATATCTCCCAATCCTTTTTTGCTGACGAGTACGGGAAGCACTTCTGCGGGGAAGTGAAGCAGTTCATCGTCCATCACTTCGGGACCGACGAGGTGTGATTCTCCCACAAAGTTTTCGCGACGTCCGCTGAGTACTATTTCATCTCCGTTCTTCACAATGGTACCGGGTTCTACTTCAATCACTTTTGTTCCCACGCGAACGCGCTCTACAAAAAGTCTGCGATCGTTATCCTGCAAATATTTTTCGATCTCCATTACATTTTTTCCATCGGCAAACCAAACGTTGTCTGCTTTGAATGCACGATAACTTACGATTGGATTTACAGGCATCATGCCCGGTTCGCCTGAAGCATCACCGCTTCCCATGCTGGCTTCGAGCTCCTTGCTTTTTTGCTTCACGTAGTTGATGCCCCCGAGCAGCCGCGGCCCTACACTCGCCAGAAACCAGGCGGAGCCTGCTGTTCCGAAGAGATAGGTAACTGCATAACAGACCGGAATGGAGTTGATCATTTTGCTTTTGGCTTCCTGCGGAATATCGAGTTGGGTGATGGTATCGCTGGCAACACCAATTACGGCGGAGATGGTTTGAGCACCGCCGAGGAGACCGGCTGTTTGTCCGGCATCGTACCCCATTATTTTTCCGCAGATCCAGGGGAAGATGAGACAGAGCACACATACCACAGCGGCGAAGCCCATTTGGGGAAGCCCATCTTTTTTCAATCCACGAAAAAACTGCGGACCAACACTGTAGCCCACAGCAAACAGGAACATCAGAAAGAAAACAGATTTTACATTGGGAGAGATATCGATCTTCATCTGTCCGATCAATACGCCTACCAGCAATACAGCCGTTACTGTACCTAACGAGAACTTACCCAGCTTAAGCGGACCAATAGCAAAACCCAGCGCCAGCGTAAGAAAAATAGCCAGTTCGGGATACTGCTGAAATACGTGTACAAACCATTGCATACAGTAATATTTTAGTTATCCATGTAACCAATGTGACCCAGATGTAAAAAGCAAATCGCTGCAGCCGATGCTGAAATGTAACTGTAATGTTTTGCTAACGCCAATGCAAAACCGATTACCGGAAAGTTCCGGCAATAGAACGACTGTCAGGGAATGAATTGAAAAGTTGCTGTACGCTAAGATTTCTGCCGGATGCAGACTGGCAGCCGGTCGGGAGCTATCCGGTAAAGAGTGGGGAATTGATAATCAGTAATTAAAAGTAGCGAAAATAATCGTTCAAGTCGTTAAAAATCAGGAATTATATTTTACTGTGCAGGCTGAAGTTTAAACACAGTGCCCTTGGTTGCAGGCAATACGATGAGGTCTTCCCTAACAGTCTTCAGTAGCTTTTGTCCGCTAAAAACGGCAACGGGCCTGCCTTTCCACGGATTAACGATACGAAGCACTGAATTAGCCTTTGCCGTGGCCTGTACATATTCAACCTGTCCGTTAGCGAAAGAGGAAGATATGAGGAAAGCGCTTCTGGCAAGCAACTGAAAATTTGCATTCCAGTGTTTGGGCCAGGCGGGGAAAACATTGATCACCGGAGGTTCACCCGGAGCTGCAGGCAGGCTCTGGCAAAGCGCCAGCTGGAGCGCTTCTGCGGCCCTTCCCATACGCTGAACGCTGGTGGTTTGAAAGCCTTCGCGCAGATCCATCCTGTTGCGGAGAACGGGCACTTCGGCAGTGCGCAGCTGTGCCGGAATAAGGTACTGCGTAGCTTCGGGAATTCCCAATGTGGTACCAGCCACCGGCAATTTGGAGAGCACATACACTTTCGAAGCGGTATCGATGCCCTGAGGATAGTAGATCTTGTAGGTGTTTCGCGCAATCTGCATAGTGGCCGAATCGGTATTCTGCAAAGTGCAGAGATCGAAGAACCAAACAGGCATGGTATTGCCGTCTGGCCTGCGCATGGGATTGCCCTGCAATACCGGAAGCATAGATCCTGCCCATGCATTGCCTTCGTTATTGAGCGGAAGCGGACTGAGATGATCGATGATATGTTTCCATTGCTTTTGCAGATCTGCATCTGTATTCAGCATAGCTGCGGCTTTGATGGCAGCAGGGAAAATGCCACGCATGGAGGATATTTCTTCTACCGTGTTATGTCCATCCCAGATAGACTCGTTATCGTTTACATGCCGGATATGATAGAGCCCATCGGACTCCAGTTTGAAATTGGGGAAGTTGGCATAGAACTCAGCAACGCCTTTGAGCATGGGATAAGCATACTTGCGGAGAAAGCTGGTATCCTGCGTAAACTCGAATTGCATCCAGTACTGGTAAGCGATTTTTGCACCGCGTGAAAAGATATGCGTAACATGGCCGAATGCACCGCCGCCTTTGTCTCCGGAGTACCATCTTCCCTGTTTCCATCCTTCATCTTTCTTCCAGTTCCAGCGGCTGATGAAGGGTAGTTGCGTGTAGGCATAATCGACAAAACGCTGAGAGCGGCTGCTCCAGGGCTTTCTGCAAAGGTAGAGATCGCGCATTTCGGCAGCGATATCGTCGGGCAATGCCGGCGTGGCATCGAACCCTGTTACCTCTGGAATGTATACACCTTTGCTTCCCCATTGCTGAATGGCAGCCTGTTCGTAGGAATCATATGCATTGCTGTACAGATTGAACATCGGTTGCAATAGTTCTGTATGATCCGTTGCAAAGAGAGCATTGTAAAGGCAGCTCTGATTGGCTCCCCAGTAGAGTGCACCCCACTTTCTGTCGTCCCCTCCGGTAGTCCAGAGCATGCCATTGAATTTTGTGGGATATGCTCCGCGCGAAGACGCGCCCATCACGTAGAGATAATATTGGTAATGCTGCTGAACAAAATCGGCTTCGCCATCTTTGCTGCTGCATTGCACGTAAGTTTTGCTCCAGAACTGATGCCACCAGTTACGATGGCTTTGCAGCATGGCTTCGGAACCCAGCGCCTGTGCGGCTTCCAGCTCACGAATGGCTTTATTGGTGATGTTTTCCGTAGAATCGAAACTGGCTGCACTGGCAATGAGGATGCGCGCCTGTGAAGCAGTCTGCAACAATAATTTCGCAGATCCTTTATCTGTCTGTTCAGCAAATTTCACAGCGGGTCCGCCGCTGATCACTACGGCCGATGCGCAGTAATAATTCCCTTCCCTGAATTCCTGTGTGAGCACAATGTATTTGTTCTGAACAAAGGCGCGGGAAATGGCACGATGATCGCCACGTTTAGCATCGGGCAACCTAAGTGATGAAAGATCGATCGAAAACGGAAGAACAGCTTTTCGGTTATTCGATACTGTGATGCTCATCACATCTCTGTCGCTCCATGTAAAAATATTGGCTTCCACTCCCTTTCCTTTCACGTTCACTGTTGCATCGAAACAATGGAGGTGCTGACTGAATGAGCCCTGTTCAAAAACAGCCTCAGGGAAATTCAGGCTGAGCGCGCCTGCGCCACCACAATAGTCGGTGTGGCGTTCAAAGAAATTATGGGAAGATGAATTGTTGCCGAAAATATCCACACGGTTAAGCTGAAACTTCAGGGCCGAAGGAACTGTCCACACCAATGTACCCATTCTTCCGTTGCCGGTGGGCATTCCTTCTTCGCTTCTGCCGACAGGGCTGTTGTAATGCAGGTCGGAAGCGCTGACCAGCTTTCGTAAATCGGGAGAAACCGGGTTTACAGTTTGGGAGCTGAGTGTGGCCGGATGCAATGCAATGATGCCGGCAAGCAATACGGAAGCAATTAATTTGATCATGGCGCCTGATTACCCTTCAAATTAGCAGAATTCTGCCGGTATCAGACGCCATGATATTGGCTTACTACTAAACAATCTTAACCCTCAACAGTATTGAGCCTTTTGCGGCTATAGTATTTTCTCGCAATCAGTGCAATTGGTATTCCAATCGCATACATCAGAATTACAATATTCACAAGCGCTTTCCACCACAGAAATGGCACAGGGCCAATATGGGATAATGGAATCACCAGACCATTCATAATGGACCATGCCACAACGCCGTACACCATTCCCCATAACACTGCATTACGTTGCAGGATAGGGAGAACGGGGTACAGCAAAAAGAACACTGTGGCAAAGATTAGTGCGAAACAATAATGGAAAAGAAGGCCAACCAAAGCCATGCCCAATCCACCCTCGAAGGCCGACTTGCCAACTGCCCCGTAGGCAATGCCCTGTAAGAGACGGATGGGCGCGAACGTTCCGGAAACAGCTCCGCTAATGACTATGGCTGATATTATATCGAGCGTTCCTGCGATGAGGGTTGCCCAGAGAATTGCTTTGAGGAGACCGCGGCCCGAAGTCTGAACAGGCGCCGTGTTAGTGATGGTTGACATATTGCCAGGGATTTACTTAAAGTTACCACACGGATGTAATGGCCGCAGCAGTATTCAACCGGCAACTGTTTTGCGTCGACGAACAACAGGTTTCGACTTCCCGCTGCTATTGTTGTTCCAATGCACGCAACACCAGTTCTTTGTAGCTTCTGCCAATGGGGATCTGCTTGCCATTCACTTCCACATCGGTGGCAGTGAATGCATCGATCTTGTCTTTGGCAACAATGAAAGAACGATGTATGCGGAGAAAATTATTGCGGGCCAGCAGTTCTTCAATTTGCCCCAATTGAAATTTAGTGAGGATGGTCTTTCCTTTTGTTGTGATGCGGATGTATTCTTTGAGACTTTCGATATAGAGCATTTCATCGAGATACACTTTCACACGTTTCTTGCTCACATTGAAAAAAAAGTACGTGCGGTTGGTACTCGCAGGCAGGATGGCTTCCGAAGGAATGCTCTTCGGTTCGGCCTGCATCTTCAGTTTGTTAACGGCCATGAGAAAACGACTGAACTCTATCGGCTTCAGCAGATAATCTACCACATTGTGTTCATAGCCCTGCAACGCATATTCCTGATAGGCCGATGTGATGATAACTGCAGGCGGATTTTTCAGCGAGCGCAGAAACTCCAGGCCTTTCAGTTTGGGAAGATGGATATCGAGAAAGATGCAGTCGATCGGCTCCTGCTGCAAAGTTTCGAGCGCATAGATTGCATCACTGCAAATGGCTTTCAGTTGCAGAAAAGGGATCTGCTGCACATAATCTTTCAGCACTTCGGCCGCAAGCGGCTCATCTTCCACTATGATACAACGATAGGTTTGCATGGCTGTTCAGGTTAATGGTGAGATGTACTTTGAATGTGGTGGGTTTACAATAAACTTCGAGCGTATGGTCTGCATACATCAGCTGCAATTGCCTGCGCACATTGCTCAGGCCGATACTGTCCGTTACTTCATCAGATCCGTTATCTTCCTTGGTGTTTTCTATTGTAAAGGTAAGCATCCCATCGCGCAGGGTCAATGCGATGTACACGTAAGAATTGAAGCGGGTTTCGCTCACGCCATGTTTGAATGCATTTTCAACAAAAGGCAGCAGCAGCAAAGGCGAAACGGGTTGAGACTCATCGTCGATATCTTTATCGAATGTGATGGTAAGCCGTTCGTTGTAGCGGATCTTTTCGAGCTCGAGATAATCGTCGAGCATCTTTATTTCCTGCGACAGCATTATCTGGTCTTTGCTGGTTTCGTAGAGCATGAAGCGCAGTATCTTCGACAGCTTCATCACCACTTCGGCGGTTTCATCAGACTTCTTTCGCGCAAGCGCGTAGATATTGTTGAGTGTATTGAAAAGAAAATGCGGATTGGTTTGATTGCGCAGGTACTTCAGCTCGGTTGAATGTTTTTCCCGCAGCAGATTCTTCTCGCGTTCCTTGCCTGCCAGCTGAATGCGTGCGAGACGAAGTGCAATGGCAACTCCGGCTCCGAACCCGATGTCCATCACGGCAAGCAGGGTTCTGCTGAGCTCGAACAGCGGCTTTACTGCAAGTGTATTGTGTGCTGCTATGGGCAGTACATAATAATTGAAGATCACGCGATAGAGTACCACCGAAAAAACAGCTACGATGCAGGCCTGCGTAATGTTCCACCAGAGTTTGCCTTCTTCATTGATCACTTTGGTTACTGTAACGTACATCACAAAATAAGCGATCAGCAGTTTGGGAATATTCAGTGCCATTACAATGTGCACCGATATCCACCACTGGCTTTCAGGGGAATAGTCCTTGAGGGCGGGCGCCATCCATACCATCTCCAGCAGGGCGTCCTGCAGGGTGTAGATGGTCCAGAAAGCGAGATGTTCCAGAAATCTTTTCATGCAGGATAAAAATCGGAAAAATAATCCTGTGGCTGGCAAAAAACCTACGGTCAGAAGGTTGAAGCAAATAAACAACAAACATCAACCTACCGGCGACGATGGTGAGACATCGCTTTGTGCTGACCGGCAGACGATTAAACTTCATTATCTTTAATATGTATCGCCTCCCCCACTCATCCGTAGTCACCATCAATCCCAGATTATGGCTATTACCCTCCTCGAGAGATTCAAACTGCTGAAAGAGAAAGAAGCTTTCGAAACAGTGAAAGAAAGCATTAACGCCGGCGTTGTGTTCAGAGGTACCAATCTCTGGATCCTGATCTTCGCTATTTTCATCGCTTCTCTTGGCCTGAACGTGAACTCCCCCGCCGTGATCATCGGCGCAATGCTGATCTCTCCGCTGATGGGCCCTATTCTTGGAATGGGGTTCAGTGTTGCCGTAAACGATCTCCCCCTGCTGCGTAAATCACTTCGGAACTATTTGTTTGCAACCGGTGTGAGCCTTACTGCATCCACCATTTACTTTCTCATCTCTCCCCTGAATGAAGCGCATTCAGAATTGCTCGCCCGCACTTCTCCCAATATCTATGATGTACTGATTGCCTTTTTCGGCGGTCTCGCAGGAGCAGTAGCCATCTGCAGCAAGAACCGGGGGAACGTAATTATCGGTGTTGCCATTGCAACAGCGCTGATGCCTCCGCTCTGCACTGCTGGTTTTGGATTGGCGACCCTGAATTTCAAATTCTTTTTCGGCGCCTTTTACCTTTTCTTCCTCAATACGGTATTTATCGCATGGGCAACCTTGCTGGCAGTGCGTACTATGAAGTTTCCGAGATTGCATCTGGACGATGCCAGGGCTGAAGCCCGCTCCCAGCGCATCATCTGGCTGATCGTTATACTCACGCTTGCACCAAGCATCTACTTTGGCTATCTCGTAGTTCGCAAAGCCCGGTTCGAAGAAACCGCTTCCAACTTTATCGAAAAGGAAGGAACCATTGAAGGTGATTACCTGCTCAGTAAAAATATCGATCCCGAAACCCGAAAAATTACGCTGGTCTATGGCGGCAAACAAATCGATTCTTCACAGATTGAAACATTGCGCAGCCGCATGCAATACTACGATCTCCGTAATGCTACTCTCCAGATAAGGCAGGGCTTTGCTGCACTCTCCGAATCGGACAACAAAATGAAGGAGAACCTCAATGCTGCCATCAATGCCCGTCAGAACGAAACCAATGCAGCACAGCTGATCGTCGATAGTCTACATGCACAAAATTTACTCAGTAAACAGGTATTCAAAGAACTGAAAGCGCAGTATCCGCTGCTGCAATCCGCTTTTCTTCAACCCGGCAATGCTATCAGCGACAGCGCTGTAGAACATACCTGGCTCGCAGTGCTCAAAATCAGCAAGCCACTGCCAAGTGGCGAAAAGGAAAAGATGCAGCGCTGGCTTCAGGCGAGATTGCAAACGGGCAGCGTCACCGTCATTACCGCATCAGGCAAATAATGATGCATAAAAAATCCGGTGGTGCATTGCTGCCTCCACCGGAACTGAAACCTGTCTGCAAGTATTTCTACATCCGGATCTTAATACCCAGATTGGCACCCATGCCTCCGATATTGATGAACGATTTCAATTCGTTGGCGGGTGCATTGTTATTCTTGTAATTGGTGGTGGTACCCGATGTACCTGTTGGTGTGTTCGAACTCTGATCGAGCGTGGTTACATAATCCGTATTGCGTTCCGCCACACTGAGATCGTTGAGCCCACGTGGCCTGTCCGGCCCTATTTGCTGACCAGTAGCAGTGTTCACGATCTTGGTGTTCTCGTTGTAAGTGGTCACTTCTTTGCTCTTGCTCTTTACAGGCACATTTCTGTATTCAGCTTCTAGAAAGATGGATATGCGTTTGCTTACCGGATGCACAACACCAAACGCTCCCTGAAATCCGAAAGTAACATTGGGCTTCACTTCTTCCTTTCTGTGGATGGCTGTTTTGGCAACTACGGCAGCGGGCTGGCCGGGAACCGGACTGGTTTTGCTGGCATCGGTTTCGATGTAGAGACGGCCCCATACAGGCACCACAAATCCCAAACGAACATATGGGTTCCATTTGTCGTAACCCGGACTGATCACAACGCTCGGAGCAATATCGATGGCCTGCACATGCCCGTTCGATTCAATTCTTCCGAGTTCGTTGCTGGTTCCCTGAACGGTGGTAACGTTGCGGGTCATCAGATTGGTTTTGCTGTGATAGTAGTTCACAGAAAGCTCCACTGCAATGTATTTGTTGATATTGTATCCGCCGGCAATGCCGCCACGGACGCCTTCTCCGTAAGATCCCGTGAGTACTTTCTCGCTCACTGTGGTGGTAGCGCCGGTTCCGGGATTGTAGGTATGAACTTCATCCCGCGGAGCATACGGACCAACATCCGGAAACTGTCCGGGAGAAACACTGAAGAAATACCCTCCGGTAACTTTCATGTAAAATTTTCCGTTTCCTGATTGGGCGTTAGTGATAATGGCAAATGAAAAGCAGGCAATCGTTGACAAAAGAATTCGGCGCATAGGTGTACTGTTTAGTGAAAAAAGAAAATGCCGTTTTCTACTGTTCGGGGATGCGATAAAGTGGGGGGATAATCCGGAAGTTTGCGAGGGGGGTGATTTCCGTTGATGATGCAAATGTAAGTGATACTTCAACACATATCACAAAATGTGCTGAATGAAAAAAGAGCAGTCTCATTGTAGAAACTGCTCTTATGCAATATCGGTGCCAGCTGAGTCTTAATCGAATTGAAGTCCGGATGCAGGCAGTTCTTTGTGCAGCCTCATCAGTACATCGCTTTTGGCATCGCCCTGTTTGAAAACATCGGCACACCAGAAATACGCTTTCAGTTCAAATCCGTTGTCGACTACACCTGTGTAAAGAATACTGGGTTCTTTGCCTTTCAGTGCAAAGGGAGACTGTGCAATAATTTTCTTGATCGCAGAGCCTACCACTTCCATATCATCACTTCCTTTTACAGCAAAGGCCATTTCGAGCCTGATATGATTGTTCGATAAAGTATAGTTCACGATCTGCTGACCGAGGATATCACCGTTGGGAATGATCACTTCAGCGCCATTGCCCGTAACGAGTGTGCTGGAGCGTAAGCCGATCTCACGCACTCTTCCGGTTTTGTTGCCTACTTCAACAGAATCTCCGATCTGCAATGGCCGGTCGAATATGAGGATGATGCCAGACACGAAGTTGTTTACGATATTCTGCAAACCCAAACCGATACCAACACCCAGTGCACCGAGCACGATGGTGATCTTATCAACAGGTACACCGGAAGCAGCTACCGCCAACAAATAACCGAGGCAGAGCAAAATCAATCTGGCAATCAGCAGGCGCGAGCGCTGACCTTTATTGTACACTTCATCGTCACTGCCGGTATCGCCGAAGAAATAACCTACGTATTTCTGCAGCAGGTGGGCTATCCAGATGATCATGAAGAAAAGCAGCACGCCGCCTAAAGTGAAGTAGGCGCTGCCGATATGCCTTGGCGTTGCGAGAAAATCACTCAGGCCGTTCAGCACATTTGTGTAGATGTTCAGGTTGGTGGTGAACACCATCAGCCAGAGCAATACCACGAGGAAGAAGATCGGTCTGCGGAATCCACTCAGTATTGGCTGATAGTCGAATTTGGAAGTAACGTTTCGTTTAATGCGGCCGGTTGCTATTTGCAGCAGAATGGCTTCCATTCCGATCTTGCTGAATACCGCCAGTCCGATTGCCTGCGTGAATGAGAAGATCGCAGCAGTGCCAAGGATCTGTGCCAGCGAGAATCTCCCCCAGATATTGAAGAGGATGCTGAGCACATTCATCACGTTGTGCAGAATAATCACAAACCGGAGGAATCCTTTCAGATTGAGGTGTTCCTTCATTCTCGACAGGAAAAGTAATCCGAAGAAAATGCTGAGCAGATTCAACAGAATCAGCCAGAGACGCTCACCCAGTCCGGGATCCGCCACATGGTGCATGAATGAAAAACAGATGTAGAGCAGTACCATCGCTATCCAGTACCAGAATAATCTTCTTGGCCATTTCTTCCAGCAAAGAATAGACAGAATGATCAGCAGCAGAAACTGCATCGACTCGATATACGCCGAAGGCGCATGCAGATCGAACAGCGGTGCAATGCTGAACATAATGATGAATGCCGAAATAATGTATGCCGAAGGCAGATACTCGAAGTCCATCTCTTTCAGTATATCGAGACTGTTGAGTTTTTTCAGTGCCCGGATATTTCTGTACATCCAGATGAAAAAGAGAAAACCTATGAGCAGGAGGAACAGGCGTTTGTTGCCGCTATCCTTAAAATAATAGTTCAATGCTTTTCGCTCACCATCGTATGCTTTCGCGAAAGAAGATTTTGCACTGCTGCTCAGGTTGGATGTATCGCGCTCCCAGATATAATTGTATTCTTTTCCGAAAATGCGGTTGGTGGATGTATTGAGCAGCATGTTCACTTTCTCCAGCAACATGGTAGCAGCAATGCTCTGAGAAGAGTTTTTAGTTTGAAGGCCGCTGATGGTAGCCAGACTTTCTTTCAGGTGATTGGTGCCGGAACGCCAGTTCTCGCGCATGTCTTTCAGCTGGGAAGCAAATTGCTGACGAAGCGCCGAGTCTCTGAATAGCGAACGGAGCACCGTATCTGCCATCAGATTTTTGAGATTTGTTTTCAGTCCGTTCAACACTGCTTCATTGCTATCGAGAATAACACGATGGTCTTTGGTTTCGCGCTGGATATTCTGCAACAGGGTTCTGAACACCTGCAGATTCCGGAGATTGAGTGCGCTGCTGTTATTGAGAATATTGTCTTTGAGAACGAAAAGTACTGAGTCGCTGTCTGCTGCTCTTTCTTTTACGTGATCGATGTCGAAACCGAGTTCTGATTTGTTGTCGATATCATCGAGCACCACATAACTTTTCTCGAGGCGGAGCTGATAATCGCGCGTGGTGAGTTTGGCAGAATCGCCGAAAATGGCGGCCAGACTGTTTCTGCGGGCGGTATCCCGTCCAGGACGTATGGAATCTGTTTGTTTTTTAGTGGAATCTGAACGATTTCCGGCAGTACGGGTTGAGTCCTGGGCAAAAGATGCCAGGCAACATAGGGTAAGAAGGCTAACTGTTAAAAGTCGGCGCAAAGGGTTTTTCATTTAGCTGATTTTGCTGCGCTAATCTATAAAAACTATGCCGATAATCAGAACGTTACCGTCAGAGAAGCCGTTTTTTTAGAGGAAACGGTCCAAATAAGTAAATGCGGGAAACATTGATATGACTGGCGGACGAAACTCCGTACTGGCGGATAGGGGTTCACCGTCCGCCAATACGGAGTTTGTTATGCTGTAATTCCTTGTTGCGCCTTGATGCTTTCATAAGCGCCATTCCAGAGTGCAATGCGTTTGTTGAGCGCTGCGGTCACCGCCAATTCGGCCTCCTTCCACTTCTCTTCATCATTGCCGCAGAGATTGGCTGTCATGCGAAGTGCGAGTTCACTGTGGTGATCTCCGTCTACTTCGATATGGCGTTCGAGGTAATACTTGAAAGTGCTGATGCTGGCAGGCATCTCTTTACTGAGATCCTGCACCATGGAATGGAACATGCCGGGGATGAGGTCTTCACGCCCGAAGCAGAACACCGCTGCCAGTACATGATCTTTATTGGAAGCAATGGTATCGAAGGTGAAGGATACGAATTCGCGTGCCGCTGCCGGAACATTGGCTGCATCAAAAGCTGCTGCTAAATTAGATTGTTGCAGCGTTTGGCAGAACTGCTGCATCACGGCAGTGTCGGCGCCACTCTGATTCATCGCCTGCAGATACAATTCGAAATGGCTGGTACGGGTGCCGTTCTCATCTACATCAGATTCTTCTCCTGCCACAATCTCATTGATCAGGTAACGGGTCTCTGCATCACCTTTGGGAAACCAGGGAACTGCTGTGCAGGTTAGGTTTTGCTGCAATTTCTTGAGCAGGCTCATAAAATCCCACACTGCATACACATGGTATTGCATGAAAATGCGCACATCTCCGATACCATCGATCACCGAATACAACGGATGGTTTACAATCTGTTGCTTGAGGGGTTCGATAGTTTGCTGTAACTGCTCAATCCGGTTATTCATCACTTGTAATTTGGCCGCGAAGGTAATGGTTCGTTGCTTACTACAGGAAAGCAGCTTATATTTACTTTGCTGCCCCGCTTTTCAGGCATGCACCCTAAACCCGCAACTCAATGGCATTCATCACTTTCATAGCGCTGGGAATTTTGTTTTTCATTATTGGAATCAAGGCAGATAAAAAGGCAGATCACTTATCAAAAAATGGCATCAGAACCAGCGGTATAGTTTTCGAGTTACGTGAAGACACCGGCAGCCCGGAACATGGAAACCTGGAGTTTCCCGTGATCAGGTTCCTCGATGAACATGATAACTGGATCACAGAGGTCAGCGATATTGCACGGGAGAAAGGCAAGTATGCATCCGGAGATGAAGTAACAGTTATCTACGACAGGAATGATCCTAAAAATTTCATGATTGAAAATGCCGCGAATAAGAACCTGCCCAATATTTTTCTGATTGCCGGCGCCCTATCCATACTTGCAGGCGTAGCCAAATTTCTCGGCTTCATTTAATGAGCAGTAAAATTATCAATCATGCGTCCATTCGATATTTCAGATAAAGACCCACTCACGGCAATCTTTCTAAAGAATACACCTCAGTATTTCGATCCGGAGGAAGTGCATGATTTCCACCTCTACTTATCGCAGCATGGCGATACTTACTTCACCATAATTCATGATGGCAACATCGTTGGTGGCGCCGGTTATTACATCAACTCAGCAGATAATTCCGGAAGGATCACCTGGATTTTCTTTGATCCACAAACTGCCGGACAAGGGCTTGGCAGAAAAGCAGTGGAGCATTTCATCAGCATCTTCAACACCCAACCCGGCATTGAAAAACTGGTGGTAACAACCTCCCAGCTTGCATGGAAATTCTTTCAGAAATTCGGTTACGTACTCGTAAGAACTGAAAAAGATCATTGGGGCAAGGGCCTCGATCTTTACCTGATGGAAAGACCTAATCTGCTTTAACGTTTTCTTAAGACGGCATTCCAACCTTTCGCTTACTCCCGTGAATATATATCTGTAGAGATCAGCATTGATCTATCCTGCAGGATCAATCTCATCAAACACATTAAACCATTTTTATGAAGATCGTTTACGGGATCTGTATTTCAGCTATTACAGTGCTGGGATTTTATGCCTGCAAAAAGGGAAACAACAACGACAAATCATCGCCTAATCTGGAACTGAACAAGTCGTCCACCATTTCACAGGGAGAGCCGGTTCTTTTCACTTTGAATGCGGCCGCCGGCAGTGATGTAAAATGGAAAGTATGGCCAGATACGGCTGTAGTGATCAATCCTAACGGGAATACAGCATCGATCACTTTCAGCAGGTCGGGTAACTTTGTTGTAACAGCAACTTCAGGCAGCTCAGCAGAAAGACGTGAAGTGAGTGTAAGCAACAAAGTACATTCAACTACCTACGACACAACCTGGCATCTTGTTCCGCTTACCGGCGATGAATTGAAGATCGATCCTATCAAGATCGACTCCAACCTGTGGTCAGGGGCAACTTCAGGTGTTATTCTTTCAGTTCGTACCAAAAACAATTACCACTGCCTCAACAATTACATCAAGTATGATACTGTATTCAACGCCTCAGGGTATTCCATCGATTTCCTGGGAGTGAAAATTCCTCCGGACAGTGCCTGCTATGCGGGAGAAGCTAAATCTTACGCCAGTATTCCCTTCTACCCTGTAGCAGACGGAACACATCCGATTTCCATTAAACTCAACGGAGTTGTTTATAATGGAAGCATTACACAAGATAATACCGGTATTACTTTTGTGTGGCCATATACATCTGGTATAACGTTTACCAGGCTGCATTTGCCAAAATGATCCGGAACCGGAAAAAACAAGGGCCTTCACTGAACAGTGAGGCCCTGCTTTTGTAAATATTGCTGATGGATTTAAACGAGACGATAGAAGGTTGCAAAAAAATGGATCGTAAAAGTCAGGAAGAACTGTACAGACATTTCTATCCGGCTTTTTTCTCTTTATGCAAAAGATTCTTTGCCGATGAACACGATATACTCACGGCACTGAACAACGGCATGATGAGGGTATTCAAACATATCCATCAGTTTGATGCAGCAAAAGGGGATTTTTTCAACTGGAGCTATACCACCATCCGAAATGCTGCGATTGCATTGATCAATGAGCGAAAGACCATCGTTACCCTCGAAATAAAAGAGAGTCATACAGAAGCTTTTTCTTACAATCCTTTTCACGATCATGAATGGTCCGATATCTATTGGTATCTGGGCAGACTGCCGTCCAATACCCGATATGTTTGTACCCTCTATTATCTGGAAGGATTCTCAATAAAGGAAATTGCTTCGGCAATCGATATGAAAGAAGGCACCGTAAAATGGCACCTGAGTGAATGCCGCAGCAGACTGAAAGCAATATTTGAAAACCAAAAACTCAACAGCGGTGAATGAAAAAAATCTACATAGGTATTCGTCCAATCCGGAGGATTATCCGGAGCCGGATATTCCTGCAGATGCCGCCTGGTCCGAAATGGATCAGCTGCTGAACATGGCTCCTGTTGGGCATGCAGCAGTAAAGTCTGTTGCATCCAAAAGTGGATCCTTCGTATTCCGCTACGGCGCTAAACTGCTGGCAGCAGCAGGCATCACAGGCGTAGCCACCGTATTGTATTTCACCAATAAACCCAGCCATCAAAAACTGCAGCCGGCACAAGCCATCGTTATCCAAACTGCAGACCATACCAACAAAACCATGCTGGCAGACAGCACAACCATTATTATCGATCAGCAAAGCAGGCTCATTATCCGTGGCGAACAACCACAACAGACAGCTGTACTCGAAAATGGAGCAGCTTACTTCCAGACAAACGACCAGCATAGCCACCTCATTGTACAATCCGGATCCGTTGAAATCACCACCGATTCTGCTCAACTGTTCGTAACGCATAACCATGCAGATTCGGTTACTTCAGTATTTGTGCAAACAGGCAGCGCAACCATCATTACCAGAGGTGTTACTTCAACCATCAACGCCGGTGGTTCTTTCCGGATCGATGCCAGCTCCAGAGAGCTGAAAGCTGCTCCCCCACCCAACCTCAACGAAATGAGTTTTGCCACGCAGATATTCGAGTTCGACGGAACGCCACTGCATGATGTGATCCCTTATCTCGAAAAAGCTTACGATATCGGTATCACACTGAAATCAGACGGGATGAAGAATTGCAGGATCTCTGCAAAATTCGAGAACATGCCGCTCCGCCAAATACTCGACATCATGGCCTTTACAATCGGATTTGATTACACGTTGGATGATATCAAAAAAGTAGTTGTGATCGATGGAACCAATACATGCCCATAAAAACCGGATCAGGTATCTGCTGTGTTGTTGTTTGCTGATAGTATGTTCATTCTGTACATCAGCACAATTCAGTACCACAAAGTCTGGAAAGCAAACGGTGTTTCCGCTGGAAGGCACTATCAGACTCGATTCTCTGACGAAATATATCCATAGGATGAGCACCATCCGTATATCTTTCAACTCATCCAGATTGAATAAATCGACCAGCATTTTTTTTCCGAAAGGCCATTACACAGCCAGCCAGTTGCTTAGCCATATCAGAAAACATACATCCCTCGACTTCACGGAGTTCAGGGGATATTATGTTTTTGCAGATACTCATAAGAAACCTGAAGAAAATAAATCAGCAGCAAAAGAAAAGCCTCCGTTGCTGATTTCACCGAAGCCAGCATCAAAAGAAAGCAATAGTAAATTAGTGGCCGATTTAAAAACCGAAAAATCTGTTCAGCAGCAGGTAAGCAATAGAATCGTTTCGGAAAAGAACATACCTGCTTCCATTGTCAGCGATCATTCAAAAAAAATGGAAGAAGAAGAAACAGCAGAATCATCCATTTCCATCAGCAAAATCATTTTCAAAGATTCATTGCTTCATTCAAGATCACTGGAGATACCTTCAGATAGCAGCGAACCCGAACTCCTGCCAGCCTCTTCAACTACAAAATTCAAAACACCACGTAAAAGCAGGAACGGACTTTCAATTTCACTCAGGAACATTCTTCCTGATCTCCGCGGACTCAGCTGGGGGCTGCAATGGAACGCAGACATACCATTATACGGAACAACTTATTATTTCGGGATCGATAATCAGACCCAACTCCTGAGGCAAATGGTTCCCACACTCTGGGCGGGGAAATCGTGGAATGGCAAACATGAAATTCTGTTGCAGGCCAGCCTGTTCAACAGATATTTTGCAGGCAAAAGCAAACTGGTAGATTCAACCAACTATATAAAACCAATAGAAGACAGCAGCCATTTAAAGTTTGACGAAAACCTGATCAGCATTTCAGGCAGCAGTGTAGCCATACAGTACAATTACAAGTTGACTAATGCATGGTCTGCCGGTATTGCTGTTCAATACCATCTCACCAGAACTGCATTGATACAAATAGACACTGCCGGCATTCACACCACAAAACAATCAAAAATTCCTTTGCAGGAAGTTAAACGCAATGGGGCCTACGAAAAAAATCTTCCTTCAGGTTTTTTGGCTGCCAGGCTGGAGCTCGCTTATCAAATCAGAAAGCTGCAATTTTGCATTTCCAGTTTGCTTCCTGTTACTCCGGTTGCAGAGCGCGAAGACAGGAAGTTCCGTCCATTCAATTTGCAGCTTTCCGTTCGATGGAGAATATTTGATTAGAAATAGACAGCGGCTATTTCGGTTGCTGTTGTGTTACGCAATGCACCATACCTCCGTTAGCGAATAAGTTGCGGCAGTCTATGCCAATCACTTTTCTTCCGGGATAGAGCGACTGTATGATGCCGTTGTTGGCATTCCCGGCTGGATTGCTATTTCAGGAAGAAATGATCTTTGTAGACCCAGATCAGTATTTCTTCTGACAGTTCTCACAAAAGAATGTCCTTCGGTTTGTTTTTCCCAGGTATTCCTTATGCAGCGGTATTTTACAACGCGGACATTCTTTTTTTGTATGCACCTGCCAGTGTTTTTTAAGCACATAGGCTTTCTTCCACTTCAGAAAATCAAATGCGTATTTTACTACTTCACGCACCAGCTCTTTTCGTTTTGCCGCAGGGATATCTCCTATCTTACTTTCAGGGTGCACGCGAATGCGCCACAGCACTTCGTTCTTGAAGATATTGCCTGCACCCGCGAATATGTGCTGATTGAGTATGGCATCGCAGACCAGCATTTCAGCAACTGCTTTCAATTTCTTAAGCGCCTTTTTCTCATCCCAGTCAGGGCTCATTACATCTGCACTCCAGTCGTACACTTCATCGGGCGGCTCCTCCATCTTCAGCACAGAACAAGCGTAGAAATTCACTTCTCCATTAGCAAAACCAAGCTGAAGCCTTGGTGCGGCTTCTTTTCGTTCATTCACCAGATAAGAGCCAAAAAGCAGAAAATGGATCCTCACAGTAAATTCCGGGAAACAAATGAGGAAATGTTTCCCCCAACTTTTGAAACTTACTTTTTTATTCCTCAGCGTTTGAATGTCAAAGGCTTTGGTATTGCCGCCCACTGCAAGCAATTTCTTACCCTCAAAGGGAGCAACACGTTCTTTCAGAATGATAATCGATGGTCCTTCCGGCATATCGAAACCCAAGCAAACCACAGACCACGCCACCAATGAACAAATGTTAGCTATTGCTGCACATTCACAAACAACCGGTTACCCAACCTTTCATCGCTGAGCCATTAACGTTGAATTTCATCTGAAAGAATACTGGAGCCACTAACTCGCCAAGTTGATTGATAATAATCTGGAACAGATTTTTTATATTTATGCAAAGACGTCTTTTTTGACGCCAATCATCAACGATACCGAAACTACACTCTTATCCTTACTCAGGGCAGGCGATGAGCAGGCTTTTACCCAGATCTACAAACTGTATTGGGAAAAGCTGTACTTCATTGCTCATAAACGCTTACAATCTGCCGAAGACTCCAAGGAAATAGTACAGAACGTATTCTTCACACTCTGGCAAAAGCGCACCCAGCTTGAGATTCAGAACCTTCCCGTATATCTTTTTGCAATGACGCGGTATGCTGTTTACCGGCATCTCGACAACGAAAAAAGAAAGGCAGGACTGCTCTCCAAATTCCGCCGTCAGCACAAGGATTGCGATTACCTCGACATCGACAACAAACAGCTGCTCGATCTGCTGATGCATTTCTCGGAGGACCTTCCCGAAAACTACCGCCTGGTATTTCTGCATCACAAACTGAAAGACGAAACGCTCGAATCGGTGGCAGCACAGCTCAGCGTATCGCCCCGAACTGCTGAAAGATACGTTAGCAAGGTATTGAGTATCATACGCCATCGTCTCCAGAAAATGGGCGCCACAATTTTTTCCAACTTTTTTTAGAAATGCTGCGGGTGAATTGATTGCTCATGTCTCCATGCAGATATGGGCAGTAAACATCTAACGAAGAAGCAGATCAGCCGGCTTGCTGAGAAATACATCGCGGGTACCGCAACCGCGGAGGAATGCGCCCTCCTGCACAATTGGTACGACACCATCAATCCCGGCAATACAGAAACCGTACTGGTCGATCAACCTGTTACCAACCAGGAAATGAATGAAGAGATCTTCGCCAGCCTGCAGCAAAAGATTGAACAGGATAGATACCACCTCATGAAACTGCCCCGCCGTTCTGCTCAATGGTGGCAGGCAGCTGCAGCCATATTGATAGTGATAGCCGGAGCCAGCGCCTACTATTTCTTCTCATCCTCACCCACAAAAAAAATACCTCCTGCAACAACAATAGCAGCTGCGAAAGAAGTGCATGCACCGCAGCAAGCGCGTGCCGTTATCACACTGGCCAATGGAGAACAGCTTTATCTGGATAGTCTTTCCGAAGGCGCCATCACCTACGAAGGCAATGCAAAACTGGTGAAAAAAGAAGACGGCCTCGTTTACGAATCCGCAACAAAAACCAATGAACTTCAATACAATCTGCTTACAGTTCCGCGCGGAAGCCGCGTTGTGAACCTAACTCTTTCCGATGGCAGCCGGGTATGGCTCAATGCAGAAAGCTCCATCCGCTACCCTGTAGCATTCGCAGCAAACGCACGCCTGGTAGAGATCACAGGCGAAGTGTATTTCGAAGTGAGCAAAGATCCGAAGCGTCGCTTCAGTGTTACCTCGAATGGACTTACCACCGAAGTGCTGGGCACATCGTTCAACATCAATACCTACTCAGACGAGCCTTCCATGAAAGTAACCCTGCTCCAGGGAAGCGTTCAGGTACATTATAAAAATGGAAAAGAAGTACAACTCAAACCCGGTGAACAGGCCAGTGTAAACAATACTTCATCCTTGCAGGTATTGCACAATATCGATACGGAAGCGGTGATCGCCTGGAAGAACGAAACCTTTGTAATGAAAGGAATGGATCTCGATGCGCTGGCCCGTCAAATGGCCCGCTGGTACGACATTCAGGTGGTGTTCGAATCCACGGTACCCGACAGAAAATTCGGAGGAACCATCAGCAGGAATGTGAATCTCTCTACCATGCTGAAAGCCCTTCAGGAAAGTGGCATCGAAAGCCGCATCGAAAACAGAAGAGTGATTATTCAGTGATCACGGATGGGCTGAAAAAAGCCAGAAATGGTTGCAACATTTCTGGCGGAAAGTTCAGGTCATTCTCATAAATACGAGCTGCATTTATTACCTAACCAAAACTTTGCTAAGTTATGCAATTTATGGCTTTACCCGCCCCTTCCCTGAAGGGGTTAGCCCAAACATGGGGTGGTGCCTCCGGCGTACACCGGAAACCGCCTCACCCAACCATCAGGAAAACCTTACTGGCAATGAAACTAACTGCTATCCTATTGCTCTGCTTTGCCTTGCAGGCCAGCTCAAAGGGTTTCTCACAGAAAGTGAACCTGAATGTTAAGAATGCACCCTTAACATCAGTGTTCGAGGAACTCCGAAAGCAAACCGGCGTATCGTTCATGTGGGACGAAAAGACCATTCGCATGAGCCAGCCCGTTACCATCAGAATAACGGCCGGCACTTTGCAGGATGCGTTGACTGCCATCATGAAAAGTCAACCGCTCTCCTACTCCATCATCGACAATATGGTGTTGATACGGGTGCGCAAAGACAAAGAAAAAACGGAACTGCTGATGCTGCAGCCCGTACCCATCGTTCCCGATTCCATTGTTGTTAAAGGCCGCGTACAGAATCAGAATGGCGAACCGCTTGGCGGCGTTACCATCGCCGTGAAAGGCAAGAGCACCATCAGCCTCTCCAACGACGATGGCACGTATGCCATCACTGCCGGCTCCAATGATGTACTGGTATTCACTTACACAGGTCTTGCTACAAAAGAAGAACGCATCGGCCGCCGCAATCTCATCAACATCTCCATGCAGATCGCTGCCAACGACCTCAACGAAATTGTGGTGGTTGGTTACGGATCGCGCAGAAAGAAAGATCTCGTAGGATCGGTTACCACAGCCTCTTCCAAAGACTTCGGCGATGTAGCCACATCCAACGGATCGCAACTGATCCAGGGCAAGATGGCCGGCGTTCAGGTACTCGATAACGGAGGACGTCCCGGAGCCGGAAGCAGCATAGTGGTGCGCGGTACCGGATCTTTCACCAGCACCGAACCACTCTATGTGATCGATGGTATCCAGAGCAACGAAACTGTTTTCAACTCCATCAGCCCATACGATATTCAGGACATCACTGTGCTCAAAGATGCCGCTTCCGTTGCCATCTATGGCGCACAGGGCGCCAATGGCGTAGTGATCATCACCACACGCCGTCCAAGAAACAAACGTCCGCAGGTTTCTTATGATGCCTATGCAGGTGTTTCAAGTCCATGGAAAAAATTCAAGTTGATGAATGCTGCGGAATATGTATCCATCGTAAAAGAATGGTATCTGATGAATCCGGAATCTCCGGTGCCATCCAATATCAACGATCCCGCTTCATTGATCACCAGAACCGATTGGCAGGATGCCATGTTCCGGACCGGAAAACTGCAGGAACATCACCTGAATGTTGGCGGCTCTTCCGAAACCATGAACTACACTGTGTCTGCCGGTTACACCAAACAGGCCGGACAGGTAGTGGGCTCCGATTTTCAACGGATGAACCTCAGAGTGAACCTCGAAGAAAAAGTGGGAAAGCGTTTCAAATTCGGGCAACAGCTCAGCATGCGATACCGCTTAACACGCGGTACACCGGCCAATATCTCCGAAGGCCTGCGCATGCCGCCATACATCGGCTTGTACGATCCAAACAATCCTGAAAGTCATGGCTATGGCATCGCTACCAGTCAGAAAGACGGAAACGATGCACAGAACCCGCTGATCGGGCCCAGCATCCGCGATGTACGCGATCGTGGCATGAACAGCTACCTGCAATTGTTCGGAGAAGTGCAGTTGCTCACCGGACTGAAATTCCGTTCGCAGATTGGTGTTTCGTTCGACTTCGATCAGTACTACAATTTCAATCCTACCTACAGAGCCAATCAGTTATTGACTGCCACCCAAACCAGCGAATCGTACAGCTACAACCTTGGTTATATTTTCGAGAACTATTTCAACTACGATAAAACTTTCGGACAACATGCCTTCAATCTCACAGCTGGTATGAGTTACAAGGATGATGGTCTCTACAGAAGTGTGGAGCTCACCGGAAGCGATTTCCCCAACGATGATATTCACCAGATCGGAGGAGCCATCAATGCCGCCATCAAACTGGCACGCGCCAACTCAACAGAAAGATTTATCTCTTATTTCGGACGCCTCAATTATACCTTCAACGACAAATACATTCTTTCGGTTACAACCAGAAGAGACGCTACTTCACTCTTTGCGCCCGATCATCGCGTAGGATATTTCCCTTCAGTTGGTGTAGCATGGAGATTGTCCGACGAAAAATTCATGCGTAACCTGAGTTTCATTTCCGAGTTGAAATTGCGCGGAAGCTATGGTAAAACCGGCAACTCCAAAATCGATGGATTTGCGTACCAGAGCAATGTGTGGAAAGGATCGAGCAACAGCATTGTGTATCCATTCGGCAAGTCGAAAGATCTGCTCACCGGAGCCACCATTGCCATTCCACCTTCACCGGATCTGCAATGGGAGACCACCTACTCCACCGACATCGGCATCGATGCAACTTTCTTCGACAATAAGTTTTCTCTCAGCCTTGGCTACTACAACAGAGACAACCGCGATCTGCTGGTGCGTGTTCCCATTCCTTACTCAAGAGGGTACGGAGGCGTTTCAGGTGCACCTACCGAAGAGTTGATCAATGCTGCATCGGTATACAACAAAGGTGTGGAAGCTACTGTGGGATATGCAGACCGCCGTGGCGACTTCAACTGGAATATCAGTCTGAATGCGGCTTACAACGAAAACAAAGTAACTACACTCGGTACACAGGGCGCAGTTCCTATTCAGCGTGGTGAGTTCTTCGACGTACCCACATCTACCTACACCGGTCAGGGTTACCCCATCGGATCTTACTACGGATATGTGTACGATCACGTAGCTATCGATCAGGCAGACATCGACAAATACAACGAGTATGCAAGAAAAACTACCGGCGACAACGCTGCTGTATATCAGAGTGGCCTGCTTCCCGGAGATCGCATATTCAAAGACGTTAATGGTGATGGTGTGGTGGATGAAAAAGACAAAACAGTGATCGGCAATCCCATTCCCAAATGGAGCTTCGGTGGCAATATCAATCTGGGATGGAAGAATTTCGATCTCATGATCGGTCTTCAGGGACTGGCAGGCGTAGATCTCATCAACGGTCTCAATTTCTACATGCAGGGATTTCCGCTTCCATTCAATGGCAAAACAGAGATCCTCAAACGCTGGCAGAAACCCGGAGATGTTACAGACATCCCCAAGATCGGGCAGAACAGATTGTACAATACCGACCGCATGCATTCGTGGTACGTAGAAGACGGATCATACCTGCGTGTGCGCAACATCACGCTGGGCTATACATTTTCACAGGATCTGCTCAGAACACTTACCAGAAATGCATTGTCGAGTCTGAGAGTATACGTAACGGCGCAGAACCTGTTCACATTTACCGGCTACAGCGGATTTGATCCGGAGGTAGGCGGAGGAATTCTCGACCGTGGAGTTGACAGAGCCGGATATCCGCATTCCCGCAGCTTTCAGCTGGGTCTGCGCTTAGCTTTCTAACCGATTCCAACAGGTGTTCAACAATAAAATATTCAAGATGAAAACAAAAATATTTTCGATCCTTTGCACAGCGCTGATACTGTCATCAGGTTGCAGCAAAAGCCTGCTGGATACGAAAAATGAAAACACGTATAACGCAAGCACATACTTCAAAACACAGAAAGAATTCAATGAAGCCATCATTGCCTGCTACGCTGTGTTCAACCATGGTGGCATGATGAGCCGCGAATGGTATTTCAATTTCGATCTGATGTCGAACGACGCCTCTCCTGTAGCTGCCCTGGTAGGCGTAGAACTGGCATTGTGGGATTACAGCTATTCCAACTCTAACGAAGATCTGGTGTTCATGTGGGCATCGCTGTATCGAATGATCTTCAGAGCAAACCTCGCACTGAAAGTGATGGAGAAATGGGTACCCAAAGGAGCAGAAGAAGAAGCTTTAAAAAAACAATACGTGGCAGAAGCACACTGGTTCCGCGGATTCGGTTACTACTACCTCGTTAACTGCTGGGGACGTGTTCCGCTGAAAATGGATTTCGACGCATCGCTTCGCAATGCAGAGCCACGCGCCAATGCAGCTGATGTATGGAAAATTGTGGAAGACGAATTCACTGCTGCCATCGACGGACTTCCTGTAGAATACGATGATGCAAATACCGGCCGTGCAACAAAAGGCGCTGCCATCGCATTTCTCGGCAAAGCCCTGCTCACACAGAAAAAATACGGCCCGGCAGCTGTACAGTTCGAAAAGCTCACCAAAGCGCCTTTCACGTACCAGCTCGATCCCAGCTTCGATCATCTTTTCTCGGACGACAATCACAATTCTCCTGAGATTGTTTTTGCAGTGAATCACAAATACACTTCGCCCAATACCCAATACTATATGTTTCAGGGATGGGAAGGTGATGATGGAAAAACAGCCCATACAGGAAGAGCACAGGAATACGGATTCAACGACTGGTACAACGTGAGCGTTTCCAGCACGCAGGTAGCTGCATTCAAATATGCCAACCCTGTGAATGGAACGCCGTACATCGACCCACGTGCAGCCTATACATATTACGGTCCGGCTGGCTCCGGTGGCGATATCGATGTATGCGATCATTGTTCTTCCGGCCCTCAGTTGTACGAAGACCTCGAAATATGGGAAGATGTTCCGCATCCATTGCCAACCACCTGGCGGAAATATGAGCCTTATGAGTTTCAGGAAAAAACAGAAGCGCCCATGAGTGAGATCAACACGCATGTGGTACGTTTCGCTGACGTGAAACTGATGCTGGCAGAGTGTTACATCGAACAGGGGCTAAAACTCACCGAAGCCGTTGGATTGATCAATGATGTACGGAACCGTCCGTCTGTAATGGCTGTGAATTATCCGGCGCTCAATCAGACAAATGCAAGAACTGCGCTCAGGCGTGAACGTCAGATCGAATTTGCAGGCGAGCAATCGCGCTGGTTCGATCTCAGAAGATGGGGCATTGCCAAAGAGACCATGAATACGGAGAATCCGCCACGCCCGGGAAAACATCCCTTTGAAGACAAGCACCTGCTGCTTCCAATTCCATTGGGAGAGCGGCAAACCAATCAGGCGCTGGCAAGTGATGTTGCCAACGACTGGAACTAGATCCTAAAAAAATGCCGTATGAAATTCAATCGGTGGCTGACCGCCTGCAGTATCTGCATTTCGTCGGCCTGCTTCTCACAAACAGCTTTGCCTGTTAAAAAAGGAAACCGGTATGAGCTAAGCTGCATGCAAGGCCAGTCGATGGGCATTGCTCCCGACAAAGGAGGGCGCATTACGCATCTCACTATCGATGGCAGTAATTTTTTGACGGACAGTACAGTCAACAGCGACAACTGGGGATCTACCTTCTGGCCCAGTCCGCAAAGCGACTGGAACTGGCCACCACCTGCTGCATGGGACAATCAACCTTATGCAGTGAAGACCGAAGAGCACAAGATCATCATGGAAAGCACACCTGATCGCAATACAGGGCTTTCCGTTACCAAGATCTTCTCTGCCGATGTACAGCATGGATGGTATAATCTAACATACATCATCGCTAATCATTCCGCCGTTGTGAAACACGTTGCACCCTGGGAAGTAACCAGGGTGCACACCAACGGTTTCTCCTTCTTTCCCATGGGAAAAGGCGCACTCCGCGGAGGATTGATCCCACAGACAAAAATCATCGATGGTGTTTGCTGGTTCACTTACAACCAGCAGCAGATTCCCGACAAAGGCGATATGCAACTCTATGCAGATGGCAGCGAAGGCTGGTTCGCAGAAGTGAACCATGGTTTTATTCTCATCAAGAAATTTCCCGATATCCCATTTGAGAAACTCGCTCCCCAGGAAGGCGAAGTAGAATTGTACGCAAACAAAGACAGACAGGAAAAAAGTTATGTTGAAATAGAACATCAGGGAGCATTCACTGAACTGCCGCCCGGAAAGTCGTGCGTATGGAACATGCAATGGATGTTGAGGAAACTTCCTCACTCCATTAAACCTGAACCCGGAAACCCGGAACTGATCGACTATGTGCGGAAGGCAGTCAAATAATTTTATTAAACAAAATTGTGATTGCTTATTTTATGAAAACCCTACATCGGTTTCTCAGCATCAATACAGCAGGTTGCACCTGCTTACTTGTCGCAGCTTTGCTGCTTCAATCCTGCAAACAAAAAAAAGACCGTAGCTGGAGCGCCTACAAAGCAGATAAGGCCAGCAGCAGCTATTCTCCGCATACCGAAATAAATCCGGAGAACGTAAACAAACTGCAGGTTGCCTGGACCTTCTATCCCAACGACGCAGCGGAAGGTTCGCGATTCAACAACAGCCAGTGCAATCCCATTATCGTGGATGATGTGATGTACACTGCCTCCGCCCGAAGAAGGATCTATGCCATCGATGCAAAGACCGGAGAAAAGATCTGGGAGTTCGATCCCTTCAACGGAGGCCCCGGCGGAGGCCCATTCAGAGGCGTTACGTATTGGGAAGATAAATCGGGCAACGATAAACGCATCCTCTTTACAGCAGACGATCAGCTCTTTGCCGTGGAAGCAGCAACCGGAAAAATTATCAGCAGCTTCGGGGACAACGGGCGCGTGAGCATGAACGTTGGTCTCAGAGACGATCCCAAACTCATCTCCGTAAAACCAACATCGCCGGGCATCATCTTCGACAATCTCATCATTCTCGGCAACATGGTCTCTGAGCTCTACGGCTCACAACCCGGCTACGTTCGCGCCTACGATGTGATCACCGGCAAACTCACCTGGACCTTCCATACCATTCCCCTTCCCGGCGAAATCGGTTATGAGACCTGGCCCAAAGATGCCTGGAAATATGCTGGCGGCGCCAACAGCTGGGCAGGCATGGCCATCGACGAAAAACGCGGAATGGTTTTCTTTTCCACCGGCTCACCCAGTTATGATTTTTACGGAGCAGACCGCGAAGGACAAAACCTATTCGGCAATTGTGTTGTAGCGCTCGATGCCAGAACAGGGAAGCACGTGTGGCATTTTCAAACGGTGCACCACGATCTCTGGGACTACGATCTTCCCTCCCCTCCCAATCTCGTAACTGTAGAGCGTGATGGAAAAAAGATCGATGCAGTGGCACAAACATCGAAGGTTGGTTTTCTCTACGTATTCAATCGCGAAACCGGCGAACCAATATTTCCGATTGAAGAGAAACCGGTTCCTGCATCGGATGTGCCCGGCGAAAAGGCATGGCCCACACAACCGTTCCCAACGAGGCCCAAACCATACGCGCGGCATACACTTACAGAAAATGATCTGGCTGATTTTTCGCCGGATGCACATGATTCACTGCTGGCGCAGTTCCGACGATACAGATACGATGGATTATTTACGCCTCCTTCCGTCCGCGGTTCCATCAATTTCCCCAGCACCATTGGAGGATCTGAATGGGGCGGTGCAGCTTACGACCCAACATCAGGTGTGCTCTATCTGAAATCGAATGAATCGCCGGAGATCAGTCAGCTGCTAAAAGTGGATAATTCAAAACTTACTGGTCCGGCAGCAGAGGATGTGAATGGTAGAGAAGTCTACATCACTTATTGCGCCAGTTGTCACAAAGAAGACAGAAGCGGAATCGAGCCGCAGTTTCCATCTCTCATCGATCTCAGAAAAAGAATGTCGGAAGAGCAGGCATTGCAACGCGTGCGCGAAGGCGCAGGGAAAATGCCGCCATTTGCGAAGATTCTCAACGGAAGAGAACGCGCCGTGATCAACTATCTCTACGACAAATGGAAAGACCCCAACGTGGCCAGCAGCGAGGATCTCAACGAAATACATGCCAACCGGAATTCAAATAAGATCGGCAAAATTGATTCAACACGCAAAGACACCAGCACTATTTATCTCAATACCCTCGCCTACATGCCCTGGCGCGATATTGAAGGACGTTCGTCGATCAAACCTCCATTCGCTACACTCAATGCCATCGATCTGAACACAGGAGAATATTTGTGGACGGTTCCTGCAGGCAATATGCCCGAACTCCAGAAAAAAGGAGAACCGGCAACAGGTGTTTCGGGATCACCCGGCCCCATCGTTACGCGCGGAGGACTGATCTTTCTCGGAGGTGGCCGAAGCAAAAAACTGATGGCATACGAACAGAAAACAGGGAAGCTGGTATGGGAGTACGAACTCCCTTCATATCTGTCTGCAACTCCTTCTACCTATTCAGTAGATGGCAAACAATATATCGCAGTATCGATAGGCGGCAACAAAGAACATCCCGCCGGAATGGTTATGGCATTTGCATTACCCAACTAACAATCTTATACATGAGAACATCCCAATTTATTTTTTCACTTACAGCAATGGTACTGTTGCTGGGCCTGAATGCCTGCGCGCAGCAACCCGCCAAAGAGTTATTCAAAGCCACAGTTCTTACACCGGTGAACAGTTTCACCAGCGATGTGGAAGGCCCGGCTGTAGATAAGAACGGCGTGCTCTACGCCGTGAATTTTCAGAAGCAATCCACCATCGGAAAAGTGCTGGAAGACGGCACTGCATCCGTCTACGTTACGCTTCCACAGGGCAGTACAGGCAATGGCATCCGTTTCGACAGTCATGGCAATATGCTTGTTGCCGATTACACCGGTCACAATATTCTGAAGGTGGATGCAACAACACAGGCCATCACTGTACTCGCACATGAACCAACCATGTATCAGCCGAATGATATTGCCATCGACAGCAAAGACAGGATCTATGCCAGCGATCCCAACTGGAAAGAAAACAGCGGACGCATCTGGAGGATCGATCCAGATGGAAAAGTATCCCTTCTCGATAGCGTTACCAATGGCGCTGCCAATGGCATCGAAGTGAGTCCGGATGAAAAAACACTGTACGTGAACGGAGGAAAATTCATCTGGGTTTACGATCTCTCCAACGGAAATATCAGCAATAGAAAAGTGCTGATAGAATTTCCGGATCATACCGTAGATGGCATGCGTTGCGATATCAAAGGCAATATCTACCTCGCAAGATTCGGCAAGGGTGTAGTGGCCAAGATCTCTCCGAAAGGTGAGATACTGAAAGAAATCCCTGTTGGCGGAAAACAGACCACCAACGTGGCTTTCGGAGGGAAAGACGGCCGTACAGTATACGTAACGCTGATGGACAAAGGCAATATCGAAAGCTTTCTCGCAGATGATCCGGGCCGTGAATATGAGATGCTTCGCAAAAAATAATCATTCAACCACCTCTCAATTTTTTCTGTATGAAAAGAAGAGATGTACTCAGAAACCTTAGCCTGCTGCCACTGGCAGGAGTAATTCCTGTGGAGTCGTTGCATGCAGCGCCACCCAAAACAGCAGCCACTACTTCACCCTACTTCGATCCGAAAACGGATCTCTTCGCAGAACTGGGCGTAACACCCATCATCAATGCATTGGTGACCATGACCTTTCTCTCCGGATCGCTGATGCTGCCCGAAGTGCTGGAAGCCATCAACTCCACATCGCACGACTTCGCCAATATGTACGATTTGCAGGATAAGGCAGGCGCAAAAATTGCAGCCATGCTGAAAGTGGAAGCCGCGATGGTCACATCAGGCGCAGCCTGCGCGCTCACGCTCGGAACCGCGGCCTGCATCACAGGCAACGATCAGCAGAAGATCAAAGCGCTGCCGAATCTTCCCGGACCACAGAAAGAAGTGATCATGCAAAAAACACATCGGTATTTGTTCGATCAGGCAGTGAGAACAACCGGAGTGAAGATTGTTGAAGTAACCGGAGCCGCAGAAATGGAAAAGGCCATCAATGAAAATACCGTGATGGCTTTGTTCTTCAATGCTGCCGATGAAAGCAGCATCACACACGAAGAATTTGTGGCAGTAGCCAAACGTCGTAAGGTTCCTACATTCATCGATGCCGCTGCTGATGTGCCACCCGTAGAAAATCTTTTCAAATACCAGCAGATCGGTTTCGATCTGGTGACTTTCTCCGGAGGCAAAATGATCCGCGGCCCGCAAAGCGCTGGCCTTCTTTTCGGAAGAAAAGATCTGATCGAAGCTGCGAAACTGAATCATAGTCCACATGAGAGTCCCATCGGCCGTCCGATGAAAGTGAACAAAGAAGAAATTTTCGGCATGTATGCCGCATTGAAAGTCTATCTCCAAAAAGATCACAAAAAGGAGTGGCAGGAATGGCTGGACCGCACTAAATTCATCAGCGATTATCTGAAGTCCGTTCCAACACTTGTAGCAGAAACAGTGATCCCCGAAGGAGTAGCCAATGTATTTCCGGGCATGCTGCTGAGCTGGGATCAAACCAAAATAAAAATCAGTGCAGCAGAAGCAGTGAAACAATTACTCGACGGAAGGCCCAGCATCTTCGCAGGAAGGAAACAAGACAAACTGAGTATCGGCGTGGTTTTGCTGAGACCCGATCAGGTGGAGATCGTAGCCAGAAGGATCAAAGAAGTGCTCACCAAAGCCATGTAAATCATCAACAGTTTATTCATACCTAAAATACATTTTATGCAAAAACAAAGAAGATCCGTATTGAAAAGATTACTGGCCTCAGCAGCAGGAGTAGTGGGCATCAGCGCTGCAGCGAATGCAGCAGACAACACAGATGCATCGAATGCATCGGCAGAGAAAGTTGCAGGCAATATCACCTATGCAGATGATCAGCAACAAGTGCCGCTTTTCTCCGGCCACGTAAAACACAATGGCCTCGTGTACATCGCAGGAAAGGGAGCACACGTAGCACCTTTCGATATCAAATCGCATACAGAGATCGTATTGAAAGAACTGGAAGCAGAACTGATCAAAGCCGGTTCCAGCATGGATAAAGTGATCAAGGTAAATGTATACCTGAACGATATCGCTGATTACAAAGGCATGAATGAAGTATACAAAGGCCGATTCGGAAAGAATCCTCCCGTGCGTACAACAGTAGCAGTAGCCAAAGGAGGCGTTCCCGGAGATTCACTGGTAGAGATGGATTGCATTGCGATTTTGGGCTCCTGAGCAGAGCCTCTACATCAAAATTATTAAGAGAAATATAGAAAATGAAAATTCTATTATTGTTATTGATGCCCTTGCTGGGCACATGCGATCTGCTTGCCCAGACATACGCCATCGTTATCAAAGATGGACGTGTGATAGATCCTAAAAACAATATCGATGCAGTACTGGATGTAGCCATCAATGATGGGCGCATCATAAAAGTGGCAAAGAACATCGATGCCAGCTCAGCAGTGCAGGTAGTGAATGCAAAAGGACTGATTGTTACACCTGGACTGATAGACCTGCATGCGCATGTATTCTTCGGCACAGAGCCCGATCATTATCTGAGCAATGGGCTGGAAGCCGTACCACCAGACGGTTTCACATTCCGTGTAGGCGTAACTACTGTGGTAGATGCAGGCGGAGCAGGCTGGAAGAACTTCGCCATCTTCAAAAAGAATATCATCGAACATTCCAAAACCCGTGTGCTCAGCATGCTGAATGTAATGGGCGAAGGAATGCGCGGCGGTGTATACGAACAGGATGCAGGTGACCTCAATCCCAAGATGATTGCCATGACAGCCGCAACGAACAGCGACATCATTGTAGGCATCAAAGTGGCCCACTATCAGGGGCCGGATTGGAGGCCTGTTGACAGTGCAGTAGCAGCAGGCCGGCTGGCCCATCTTCCTGTAATGATCGATTTCGGAGGAAGCAGGCCGGCGCTGAGCATCGAAGAATTGTTTATGAAACACCTGCGTCCGGGTGATGTATTCACGCATGCCTATGGTAACCTCTCCCCTACGCGCGAAGCCATCGTTGATGAAAAAGCGGGCATCGTAAAACCTTTTGTGTTCGAAGCCCGCAAACGCGGAATCGTATTCGACGTAGGTTATGGCGGACTCAGTTTCCGTTTCTCTCAGGCGATACCTGCATTGAAACAGGGCTTCTATCCTTCCACCATCAGTACAGACTTGCACACAGGCAGCATGAACAATGCCATGAAAGATCAGCTGAATGTGATGTCTACTTTTCTGGCAATGGGAATGGACCTTCCGGCTGTAATCCGCGCCAGTACTTACACTCCGTCGCAGGTGATTCAGAAGGAAGATATCGGCAACCTTTCTCCGCAAAGTTTTGCAGATGTAGCGTTGTTCAGTCTTCGCGAAGGAACTTTCGGTTTTTATGATTACACCGGATACAAAATCGAAGGCAAACAAAAACTGGAATGTGCCATGACCATCCGTGCAGGAAAGATCGTGTACGACCTCAATGGCATCGCCACACCGATATTTCTTCCTCGCCCCGCGCCATGGAACGCCGGGAAAAATCACAGCGACCATTAAACAAAATGCTCAGCAATAAAAATCAGTTATGGCTTCTGAACAAACCGCATCACCTACCAAAACCAAACCTGTTTTGAAGATCGCTTTCTGGCTGTCGTTTGTACTGTTGCTGACAGCTATTGGCATTACAGTTTTCGGAGAGATTCAGCAGGCAGGTCCATTGTACATTTTGTTCTTTATTCTGTTGGCTGTAGGATTCAGAGGGTACAAAACATTGAAAGGATTCTCCTACACCGTGATCATATTTGCAGCAGTGACCACCGCGCTGTTCTATCCTCATTATTTCATCGAGTACAACGGATTCAAATTTGCAGTACTGATATCACCGCTGATACAATTGATCATGTTCGGCATGGGCACCTCCATGAGCTTTGAAGATTTTGTAGGCGTGGTGAAAATGCCGAAAGGCGTACTGATTGGCGTTTTGAGCCATTACATCATTATGCCGCTGATAGGCTTTACGCTGGCCAATGTAAGTGGGTTCCATCCTGAGATCGCAGCAGGCATTATTCTCATAGGCTGCTCACCCAATGGCATGGCATCGAATGTGATCTCCTATCTGGCAAAAGCCAATCTCGCATTATCGGTGACTATCACTGCCATCTCCACTATGCTTGCTCCGTTTGTAACACCGTTGCTGATGAACCTGCTCGCAGGAGCGTTCATCAAGATCAACATTATGGATATGATGTTCGATATTTTCAAGATGGTGATCATACCCATACTGGCAGGATTGCTTTTCAACAAATTCTTCAGCGGCAAAGCCGGATGGTTAGATAAGGCCATGCCTGTGGTATCGATGGCGGGCATTGCGTTCATCATTGTGATCATCACCGCGGCAGGCCGCAACAGTTTGCTCACTATCGGCCCCGCATTGGTATTGCTGGTACTCATTCACAACGTTGCCGGATATACGCTCGGATACTGGAGTGGAAAATTATTCAAAATGAATGAGCGGGATTGCAGAACCATCGCCATCGAAGTGGGCATGCAGAATGGAGGACTGGCATCAGGTCTCGCTAAATCGATGGGCAAGATTGCTACCGTTGGTTTGGCTCCTGCGATATTCGGGCCACTGATGAATGTTACAGGTTCGATACTTGCATCGTACTGGCACAGGAAACCTCCTGTTGATACTCAGAGTGCGCCCGAAAACCTGAATGCCGCACTGACAAAATAATTGAATTGCACAATAACTCAGATCCCACAATGATTACAATTATGAAACAATTGCTTCATCCGATAAAAGTCCTTTGCTTGTTTGCCGCATGCTTTTTTGCATCAGCCATTCATGCACAGCAAATATCGATGCCGAAAGAGCAACTGATGGCGCTGACTGTAAAAT
Organism: Pseudoflavitalea sp. G-6-1-2; assembly: GCF_012927185.1. Lineage (GTDB taxonomy): Bacteria > Bacteroidota > Bacteroidia > Chitinophagales > Chitinophagaceae > Pseudobacter. Next base: position 591,052 of record NZ_JABBGB010000003.1, on the reverse strand, counting down.
GGACAGGCGAACGTTTTCCCGATGGCAGGCCAAAAGTTTCTGATAGTCTCATCAAACGGCTCGCCAATATCTCACTCGAAGATTGCTGGCAGTATTTGCAGAATCAGGGATACGTAAATCAGTTTGAAGCAGGCTGGAAAATAATTCATCCCGAAAAAGTATTAACGGGCCGTGTGCTTACTGCGCAGTTCATGCCATCCCGGCCGGATGTAGACAGCATCATCCGCGCGAAAGGAAAATCGGAAGGCCGCATCGGCGCAACCAATTCCTGGCCGATAGATCTGTTGCAACGGGGTGATGTATATGTTGCCGACGGATTCTCCAAAGTGATCAACGGTACATTGATCGGAGATAATCTGGGCAATTCCATTTACACCAAAACACAGACTGGCGTTGTATTTGATGCAGGCGTGAGAGATTTGCAGGGACTGGAGGCCATCGATGGTTTTTCGGGTTTCGTGAGAGATTTCGATCCATCTTTTCTCAAAGATGTAACCATGACGGGCATCAACTATCCAATCCGGATCGGAAGAGCCATTGTACTTCCCGGCGATCTGGTGCTCGGTAAAAAAGAAGGCGTTGTTTTCATACCTGCTCATCTGGCAGAAGCTGCAATTGTGTATTGCGAATTCATTGCGCTGAAAGATGAGTTCGGTCGCGCGCGTCTGAAAGCCGGTGTGTACACTCCCGGACAAATCGATGCATCCTGGACAGATGCCATTCGAAATGATTTTCTGCAATGGGTAAAAGAAAATCCATCCAAAGTACCCATGACAAGACAACAATTGGACAACTACATGAAACAAAGAACATGGTAACAGTAAGATAAAGCAGTGGGTTACATAGCAAAGCGGCATCTCATATGAGAGCCGCTTTTGCATTTCAGACATTTCATTGAACTTTCACAGTTACGAAATTTATGTATGCTCTTACTGTAGTAATTTTGCTCACTATGCAAGGAATATTTTTGAACAGCACTGATTTGCTGAAGGACACGTTTTTCGAGAATACGCAGATTTTCATCACAGAATACAATGAAAACGGAGCGATGGGATTTGTAGTGAATGAGTTGTTCCCTTATAAATTCAATGAACTGGAAGAGTTCAAACACAGTGCTCCATTTCCGATGTATGATGGTGGACCCATGGACAGAGAATCGCTTTTCTTCATACATCAGCGTCCGGATCTGATCACCGGCGGAACGCTTGTTACAGGCAATATCTACTTAGGCGGAGACTTCGAAGAGGCGGTTCGCCTGATCAATAACAAAACACTTTCAGAAAAAGATATCAAGCTGCTGATTGGCTACTGCGGCTGGGATCATCAGGATCTCGAAGAAGAAATAGTGGAAGGCAGCTGGGAGGTTTCCAAAGAAGGACAGTTGTTTGGTGAATGATGCGCCAGAATCTGAAAACGGTTTCAGCAATAACAGTTGAGGGTATCTCCCAATGAGGAGGTACCCTTTTTATTTTACAAACTCAATACAACACCGGGACTTTATTTCTCTCTATTATCTTCTGAAAATTAATCTGTCCGTTTTCTGCGAACAGATCATCCATTGTAGAATACACCAGTTGCCTTTGTCCATCTTTCTCATACATGTTGATTCGGAAACCTAATGGCACTGCATATTGTACTTTACCGGCATCAGCTACAAACACCATTTCGGTAATGGGTTCATTGCCATAATCGTCTTCATGCCAGGCTATGAAATGCAGGTGGAAGAAGGTTTCCAGCAGTTGAAATTCTTCGTGATAACTGGTGATCATCAGGCATCTTCTGCGCGGAGCTGATATGATCAGTTTATCCGTATTCAATGCTTTGCAGGCCGCTGCAAGAAACTCAGCAGAGAAGATCTTCTCGGAGGAATGATCATTTCCGGATGCAAACACTACCCTTTTGTTGAGGTGTTGGGATATTTCAAGCTCAAAGGGATACTGATCGATATTCGCCTGCCATTTCTTATGGTTCTCTTTGATGGCTTCATTATTCAGATCGGCGTTGGTGATGTACTCGAATCTGTCTCCTGCATCCTGCGGAAATACGATGGCCAGATTGAGCGTATCGCCAATTTTCACAAAAGGAAGATGCGCTGCATGCTGCAATGCCTGCCAGCCCGCATCTTTGATCATAGGATAAACGGGCACTTTGTCTTTTTCTACGCTGGAAACCGGAGATGGCGGAGGTGTGGAAGGTGCTGATGTTTTCCCAAAAAGTTTTTTGAAGATTCCCATAACAGTGTATTGTGGTGTTGTGTATGAGTGTTCAGAAAAAATTATGCCAGTTAACCATTCCACGGGTTTTACAACTCAATGATCTCTCCCTGGAATGCAACGGAAAATCCATTTGCTTTTACTTTATCCTTTTCCGGCGATTGCGCTTTCAGTAAAGGATTGGTATGATTAAAATGTATGAATTTTATTTTTTGTTTTACAGCATTCGGAGAAGATGAGAACAGCTGCATGGTTTCTTCCACAAAGGGATGCGGTATCTCACTCATGCTTCGGCCTTTGATTTCTCCATCTTTGTAAAATGTACCGTCGAGCAATGCAAGGTCAACACTGCTTACTTTTTCAGCTATATCACGCTCCCATTTATTCCACTTGTCTATATCCGGAATGAAGAGTACTTTCTTTTTACCTGACTGTATTTCGAATCCTGCTGTTTCAGAATATTCATCTCTGTGAGGCACTTTGATTGGTGTAACAGTGATGTTGTCGCTCAGCTTCATGCTGCTGTCTGGTGTCATTTTTATCAGGTCGATATTTTGCAAAGCAACCAGCTGGCTCCATGGACCATTGCTTCGCAGGAAAGTATCTAAGCGGGGCATGGCATAGACAGGGATATTCTTTGCGCCCATGGCTTCTCTTCCTAAAAACATCAATCCGGCGTAATGTCCGATATGCGCGTGTGTGATAAAGATTCCATTGGGAGTATAGTTCGCCACATTTCCCACATATTTCTGTACTTCATGCAATTGCGGAGTGATATCCGGAGTGGCTTCAAAGATCCAGTACCGGTTACTGGTTTTGTCTACCAATGCCAGGCAGGTGCTGTATTTCCTGCTTTCTTTGCCTTCCCAGTATGATTTGCAGCAATCCTTTTCGCAGCCTATCTGCGGATACCCCGCATCCTGCGCAATGCCAAGCACCACTAAAAATGCAGACGGAAGCGGGGCCGGCAATTTATCATCTGCACGCTTGCCTGAAGGTTTGCAGCTGCAAACAGTTATCAGAAGAAGAACTGACAGAAATATTTGAAGCCTCACAAGCATAGACTGGTTTTACAGATAAAAATAAAGCATAGCATCTCTTCGGCAGAGTTCAGGTAGCAGCAGTTGAGTAAGGTTAAAAATAAGGAAAACAATACGGGTGACGCAGCTCCTGTAAAAATAAAAGACATTGTTCTGTTGAGTTGCTGTCAAAATTTCTGTGCACTCCGATTTTGCCAGTGTCAGTTTTGCAAGACCATTGTAATAGTTGTCAGTTTTTTATGTGCTGGCATGCGAGTTGAAAATACCGTTTTTGCATCCTGTGCACAAGGGTTGTTCTTCATTTTTTATGAATTTGTTTTTACAATTCAAAATCATAGAATTATGGCAAACAATGTAAAGCTCGCTCCACTTCACGACAGGGTTGTAGTAAAGCCCGCTCCGGGCGATGAGAAAACTGCCGGAGGAATTATCATCCCGGATACCGCCAAAGAAAAGCCCCAGCGCGGCACAGTTGTGGCCGCAGGTCCGGGCAAAAAAGATGAGCCCGTTTCCGTAAAAGCAGGCGACACTGTATTGTATGGAAAATACGCCGGCACTGAAATTCAACTGGATGGCGACAATCTTCTTATCATGCGCGAATCAGATATTCTCGCAGTACTGTAATTTTTTCACTTAAACCTTTAATTTAAAAATCTGCAACTATGGCAAAGAAGATCTTCTTTGATACAGATGCAAGAAACAAAATGAAGAGAGGTGTAGACATCCTCTCCAATGCAGTAAAAGTTACCCTGGGTCCGAAGGGTAGAAATGTAGTGCTGGAAAAAAAATTCGGCACCTCCACTATCACCAAGGACGGGGTTAGTGTAGCAAAGGAAATCGAACTCGAAGATCCTATTGAAAACATGGGTGCACAGATGGTGAAAGAAGTAGCATCCAAAACAGCTGATATTGCCGGAGACGGCACCACCACGGCAACAGTGCTGGCGCAATCCATCATCCATGAGGGTTTAAAGAATGTTGCTGCCGGCGCCAATCCCATGGAGATAAAGAGAGGGATCGATAAAGCCGTGCAGGCGATAGTAGAATCCATCAGACAACAGTCGCAGACAGTAGGTAACGACAATAAAAAAATTACGCAGGTAGCTACCATCTCTGCGAACAATGATGAAGCCATCGGCAAACTCATCGCAAAAGCCTTTGGCAAAGCAGGCAAAGAAGGAGTAATAACAGTGGAGGAAGCACGCGGTACTGAAACCACTGTAGACATAGTGGAAGGCATGCAATTCGACAGAGGGTATATCTCTCCCTACTTCGTTACAAATGCAGACAAGATGCAGGCAGTACTGGATAATCCGTATATCCTGCTCTTCGACAAGAAGATCACGGTAATGAAAGATCTTATTTCGCTGCTGGAAAAAGCTGCGCAATCCGGACGTCCGCTGCTCATCATTGCCGAAGATATTGAAGGCGAAGCACTGGCCACCCTGGTAGTGAATAAGCTTCGCGGCGTACTGAAAGTGGCAGCAGTGAAAGCGCCTGGTTTTGGAGACAGAAGAAAGGAAATGATGCAGGATATTGCTGTATTAACCAATGCCCGTCTGATCAGTGAAGAGCAAGGCTATAAACTCGAAAACGCAGACCTTGATTACCTTGGTTCTGCCGACTCTGTAACTATCGATAAAGACAATACAACCATCGTAGGTGGAAAGGGCAGCAAAGAAGAGATACAGGCACGCATCAAACAGATCAGGACTCAATTGGAGAATGCCACTTCAACTTTTGATAAAGAAAAACTGCAGGAACGGCTTGCCAAACTCAGCGGCGGTGTGGCAGTACTGTATATAGGCGCAGCAACAGAAGTGGAAATGAAGGAAAAGAAAGACCGGGTAGATGATGCACTGCATGCTACAAGAGCAGCAGTGGAAGAAGGCATCGTGCCTGGAGGTGGTGTGGCGTTCATACGCGCCATCGATTCACTGGAAGCAGTGAATGCAGCCAGTGAAGATGAGCAAACCGGTATTGCCATTGTTAAGCGTGCAGTGGAAGAACCCCTTCGTCAGATTGTGAAGAACTGTGGATTGGAAGGAAGCATTGTAGTGCAGAAGGTGCGCGAAGGAAAAAATGATTTCGGTTTCAATGCACGTACCGAACAGTATGAACCATTGCTGGAAGCAGGAGTGATCGATCCTGCAAAAGTAGCTCGGATTGCCATCGAGAATGCTGCATCCATCGCAGGTTTACTGCTCACTACAGAATGTGTGATCAGTGAAAATCCAAAGGCGGAACCTGCTCCTGCAGCCGCTCCTGCAATGCCCGGAATGGAATATTGATTTTTCTTACAATTCATAAAAGGAGGATTTATGGCAAACATCATCAAAAAAGAAAATGGCCACACGCCTGCAACTTTTGGAAGTGTAGTAGATCAGATCTTCCAGAATAATTTATCCCGATTCTTTGACGACTCTTTCTGGGGCTTCAAAGGATTCGATTCAACAGGCAGGATACCGGTGAACATCCTTGAAACCGGCAACAGTTTCGAAATGGAACTGCCAATGCCAGGCATTCAGAAAGAAAAACTGAATCTGGAGATCACCAATGACTCTCTTACTGTTTCGTATGAAGATGCTGAAGAAACAAAAGAAAAAGAAGAGAACTATGTTCGGCGTGAATTCAAACGCCAGTCGTTCCACCAGAACTTCCATCTCAACGACTCTATCGACACCGGCAATATCTCTGCAAAATACGAGAATGGAGTATTGCATCTGATCTTGCCCAAGAGCGAAAAAGCGAAAAAAGTAAGCAGAACCATTGCTGTGCAGTAATCCGGTTCCCATTAATCTGAATAAGGGAGGAGTAGCATCTTCCCTTATTCTTTTAATATGCTTCAAACAGAAACCGCAATGGCTCCATTTTGCAACAAAACCTGAATATATGGCTCAGCAATTTTTTATCATAATTCATATCAGGATCAAGGGCGAACTGCAAAGCTTCGGAAAGTTTGATCTGGGAAGCAACAAAGAAGCAGCTTATGATTTATTCAGTCAATTGAAAGGGAACAGCAACTCAGACAACGGCAATGTATTATTTATGGAACTTACAGAAACCGTAAACAATCTTCCCGCCAACATCAGAATATTGTCCTGCACATTGGATCAATTGGCCGCCAACTGCCGCACCATTGCAAAACAGTTATTCAGAAACAGTCATTTGGGAATATGACCCGAGAGAAAAATGAGCACCGCTATGAAAAAGCCCCGCATTTGCAGGGCTTGATTGATCTGTGGACTGTGGCGGGCTCGAACCGTCGACCCTCGCCTTGTCGAGGCGATGCTCTAAACCAACTGAGCTAACAGTCCCTGAAAGACTGCAATATAAGGCTTACCACCCATAACATCCGCCTCTTCCTGTTCTGGTCAGCGAAACTTTTTTCAACGCTTCTCCATTCGCTTTCACCTCTACAAAACGAAACAGTTTGTCGTTATAGTTGTTTACATATTTTTCTTTGTGATAGTAATGAACCATTGCTGGCCCTTCCCGCTGAGCACCGTCATACACATCTTTTGTATTGGTGATCTCCAGGGCAAAATCGCCAATCAGTAAATATCTTCCCGGACTGATTTCATCGAACCTGTATTCACCGTTTTGATTGGCATTAACTGTAATGGAATACTGATAAGCAGCGTTTGCCATGTACACTGCAGTTTTCCTGCCCTTTTTCTTTTGCAGTTCGAACCACTCTTCCACATAGGGTGTAGCCGGATAAAGGGTAATGTACATTCCATTTGCGTTCCACTGATATCCATCCCTCGAAGTGCAGGCACGGCCCGAAATACTGGCTGTTCCTTTTTTCAGCATCTTACCTGCCAGCGCGGCATCGAACTTTCCCTGCGGGTAAATCCTCGGCTGAAAAGCTTCGCGTGAAATATCTGTACCACCCAACGCCTGGTATTTCTTCCAATCTTTATCAGCCCAATCTGTTTGTGCAACCGATTCGAATGCAATAGCTCTGTTTCTGTAGGCATTGATATAATTGGCATTCAATCCGATGGCTTTGGAGTAAGATTCAATGGCTTTTTCATATTCGTACATATCCATTTGAACATTCCCTATCCGGTTATGTACTATGGCATTTGACGGAGCAGCTTCCAGTAATTTCTGATAGTCTTTCAGCGCCAGATCGTATTTTGATATCTCCTGATATACATCTCCGCGCCCTAGACGGGCAATCGCAAATGCAGCATTGATCTCCAACGCTTTTGAGTAATCCGCAATTGCTTTGTCGTATTTTTTGCGGAGCTTGTAAATATTCGCTCTTATGGCATAGGCATGAACAAACTTCGGACTCTTCTGTATCAGGTTGGTAGCCTCATCCAAACCATAGTCCCCACCACCTGAACTGGGATTGGATACAGCCCTTCTCAATAGCTTGCCAAACAACTCAACCAGATTACAATCTTTCAATGGCTTTTCCGATTGTTCCGCTTTGCGGCATATTTTATCCACTTCAGATTTGTCTTCCCCCTTCATAAAATAACACCAGGCAAGCAGCGCAAGATATGGACTCTGTGCAGGCTTCAGCGCCACGGCTTTTTCCAGATCCTTTTCAGCATCTCTATTATTTCCTTCTATAATCAGCGTATATCCATGAACGGCATATGCCAGGGCATCGCTATTGTCCTTTTCAATTGCCTCTGCTGCCAAACCTTTTGCAGAACTGAAGCGGGCTTCCGTCAGATTCTTCCAGGCATTTTCTGCCAATGAACCCGACTGAGCATTCGCATGAAGGAATGCATTGAAGAGAATCAGGAGGGTTACGTATTTTGTCATCACAGTAAATTGTAATCAGAAATAGTTGTGTGCCATCAAATGTTGCGATCTCAAAATTACCTGTAACAGGCAATCAGGGCAATAGCTATAAATGGTCATTTTTAGGGCTATGCTGATTCTTACTCTTATTGTTTTTATACATTTAGGAAAGATTAGGATCATATAAAAGCAGAGAACACTATATGACAATCAAATCTGTACTACAAGCGATACTGGGACTGATGCTTTGCACAAGCCCAGTTCTTGCGCAGCAAAACGTTGCAGACAGCCTGAAAGCCGCTTATGGGCAGGAGAAATCCGATACTGCAAAAGTTACCATCTTAGGTAAGCTGATCAGAGAAGAAATCAAAACCGGACAAATCGCAAAAGCCAAAGCCACCTTGCATGCAATGCTTCCACTTGCTGATAAAACCGGCAACAACCTGTACAAAGGATCAGCATACCAGTTTGGCTCCTATGTGTATGCTTCGGAAGCTAATACCGACAGCATATTATTCTATGCCAACAAAGCGCTTGCCTTTTTGGAGCATGAGACGAGTGCAAGAGCAATCAGATTAAAAGTGATGTCTAATAACAACATCGCTGTCGCCTACTCTACGAGTGGCAATATGAAAAGCTCCATGGAAGTGCTGATCAATAACCTTCCATTGATAAAATCAATTGGTGATGATAATTTGTATCAGGCCACTTTAAGTAATATTTCAACAGGATTTGTAATGATGGGCGACTATGAAAAAGCCTACCGGTATATGTTGCAGGATGTAGGTCTTGCAGACAAACCGGGAACCAGCCCCAGCAATCAGGCTTACGCCTTTATCAATGCTGCTGTTGTATGTGACAACCTCAAAAAGTTCGATGAACAAAAACTGTATCTGGATAAAGCCAGGCATGCGCTCGATCAGATCGGCGAATCTCCGCTATGGCCACGTTACTATGCATTTCAGGCATCGTACTACGCCAATATCGGGCAACCAGCCAGGGCCATAGCTGATGCAAACAAAACAATAAACCTGCTGAAAAAATATCCGGAGAGATCGAATATGTACATGGCCCTGCAGGCCATTTGTGCTGCGGAATACAGCCTGAAAAACTATAAGAATGCCAGAGATGCTGCACTCAAAGAACATCAGATGGCCATTGAAGATAATTACACCGAAAGGATCATTGTCTCCGCAGCAAATATTGCAGATTATTCCTCCCGGTTAAGCGACTATAGAACTGCATTTCTGTACATGAAGAAATACAACGAAATAAAAGACAGTGTGCAGTTACAGGAAAATACTCAAAAGATAAACGAGCTCGAAGCACTACTGCGCACTTCGCAAAAAGAAGAGAAGATAGCAAGGCTTGAGCTCGATAAAAGAAGAACATCCCAGCAGATCAGCAATCAAAGATTCACCAATATTCTACTGGGAGTAACCTGTCTGCTTTTGCTGATAATACTTGGCTGGGGATATTTATTCTTCCGGAATAACAAACGTGCCGCTGCGCAAAAAGAAAAACTGAAGATCGCCGAAACAATGCTGCATGCACAGGAAACAGAGCGGGAACGAATAGCACGCGACCTCCACGATGGCCTGGTAGGAACACTTTCCGGTATCAAAATCAATCTCGGCATCATAGCCAACAATCTGGAAGAGGGCGATGTAAGAAATGGTATTGCCCATTCAACCATCCAATTAGGCACTTCCATTCAGGAGCTGCGGAACATTGCCCATAATATGATGCCTGAAATGCTACTCAAACTTGGTCTGGAAGCGGCTTTGAAAGACCTCTGCCATCTGCTCGAATCTGCAGGCCTATCTGTACAAAATGAGTTCATCAATCTCGATCAGAACTTTGAAGTAGAAAAGCAGGTGATCATTTACCGGATTGTTCAGGAGTTGTTCAGCAACATTCTGAAACATGCTCAGGCAACTGCTGTATTCTTTCAATGTGCACGTCAGTCTGATATGTTGCTGATAACTGTGGAAGATGATGGCGTAGGGCTGCAGCTTAACAATCAAAAGGCAGGCATCGGCCTCAGGAATATCCGGAGTCGGGTACATTATCTCAATGGCAGCATAGATATCAGCCCGATAAAGGGTAGCAATGGCACATCCGTAAATATTCAGTTGCATGTTGCATAACAAAACAACCATAGCAGTAATCGACGATCATCCGATTGTGTTGGAAGGACTCGTAAAACTATTGAACAGCGAAAGCAGGTTTGTCGTAACCGGGAGTTTCACAAACGGAAAAAGTCTGCTCGATTTCTTATCAGGCAATCACCCCCACATGATTTTGTTGGATATAGGTTTGCCGGACTTCAACGGAATGGAGCTGTTTCACCAGATAAGAAAAATATCTCCCGATACACAGATACTTATTTTCACCAATCACAGCGAGCGTAGCGCCATTACACAGATGCTGGGCAAGGGCGCCGATGGTTACCTCCTGAAAAGCACGCCACCGGAAGAAATTATCGAATGCATTATCGACGCGATCGATGGCAAACCAGCACTTAGCTCTGAAGTAAAACAAATTGTTGAATCTGATAAACAGTTGCCCGATGACCAGAATGTGATTCGCCTTTCGGCAAGGGAAAAAGAAATACTCACACTGATTGCTTCGGGGATTACCTCTTCGCAGATTGCCAAACAATTATTCCTCAGCAAGTTCACTGTAGACAATCATCGCAAGAATCTCTTACAGAAACTGAAAGCCAGAAATGTAGCCGAAATGATCACCGAGGCAACAAAACAGGGCCTTATCAACAATGCTTGGATTTGATTTTACCGGGCACGTCAATTGTAGTATATTTCATTACCTGTACCCCGCACATCTTTTTCCATCACCATTACAAACCTGCAACCATGGATCAAAAGATCATCAATCTGTTCGACGAATACACACACAAACCACTCCGTCGCGACGACTTCATCAAACGTCTCGCATTGCTCACCGGCAGCATGACGGCAGCATTGTCCACTCTCGCACAGCTCGAAGTTAAATACGATAACGCTGTAACCATTTCAGAAACCAGCAACGACATCATCACCGAACGCATCACCTATTCAACTGATGACATCACCATGAAAGGTTATCTCGCACGCCCATCCGCCGCCGGGAAATATGGAGCCGTGGTGATAATTCATGAGAACCGTGGTTTAAATCCTCATATCGAAGATGTAACAAGAAGAGTAGCCAATGCAGGATACATTGCTCTCGCGCCCGATGCATTGTCAGCATCGGGAGGCACGCCCGAAAACCCTGATGAAGCACGCGAGCTTATCGGCAAACTAGATATGCCAAAGACCGTAAATCATTACATAAAAGCATTCGATTATCTGAAATCGAGAACCGACTGCAATGGACATACAGGATGTGTTGGATTCTGCTGGGGAGGCGCTATGGCAAACTATCTTGCAGTATATGTTCCCACGCTCGATGCAGCTGTTGCCTTCTATGGCAGACAACCTGGTGCAGCTGATGTACCCAAAATAAAAGCAGCGCTGCAGCTCCATTACGCAGAGATGGACGAACGCGTTAACGCAGGCATCCCTGCATATGAAGAAGCCCTTAAAAAAGCAGGTATACAATATGAATTGTATATGTATGAAGGCGTACAGCATGCTTTCCATAACGATACATCCGGGCCACGATACAACGAAGCCGCTGCAAAACTTGCATGGGAACGCACATTGAATTTCTTTGGCAGCAGGCTAAAATAACAGTTCATCCAATCCGTAGCAGACAAAACAATTGTTTCGCAAACTCATAACCAAATCGGTTGCAGAATTCTGATGCAACCGATTTGGCAATGAAACCGGTTATTGCAGCGATCCGATGTGTGATGTTCCTGCACCGATCCCTCTTTCTTTTATTAGATTCAATGCTCCGGGAGCACCGGCATTTTTTACCAATACAACTCTTATTTTGTTATGCCACGATTGAGTGGAAGGCTTTCCGTTCTGTTCTTTAATAATTCTTACCACACCTGTATTTACCATAGCAGTAACTCTGATATTCCTTTCAGTCATATATGGAACAATTCCCCATCCGCTAAAATCTGAAGTGTAAACATATACCAGTATCGTATTTTCTTCGAGTGCCTTTGCTGTGAGCACATTCGGCGCTGCGATATCCAGATAAAGATATCCTGCAGCCATTGTGCCGGAGGTAATCCAGGTGGCCGTTGAAATATCCTTTTCAAATACAGATACATTGGCATTGCCGGGATCTCCTTTGGGTCCCTGATCGCCCGACTTGGAACAGGCTGATACAAACAATGCAATCATCAGCAGTGCATTAATGAATGGTTTCATGTGTTGAAATTTTAGTGTTTCCTATAAAAAATAGTGATGAATCTGTTTCATAAAAACTCACACAATACACCGCCATCGCTGTTACCAGCAATAGCACCATCGACTGATCCCGGATCGGTCGAAATCGTGGAAGTGAATCTAATCAGAGAAGTATCGCCTGAAATGCCTGACCGTATTGGAAATAGTGAGAGCCCTGAATAATAACTGAAGTTCAGGTATACAAAATACAAATTACAGCTGTATTCGCGTGCCGTATTAGTCCGGAATGTTCAAAAACTACCGGAAAGTTGTATGCTTTGTGGAATAAAAACGCCGAAGGCCTGCACAATGCAGGCCTTCGGCTCTATCAAAGATTAGTTCTATTTCATTTTTCTTCTTTCCACTTCTTTTTTGATTAGTCCCAGCTCTCTGCCTGTTTGTCCGGCTACAGATGAATTCTCCTGTGCCCTGCGCATGAGATAAGGAACCACATCACTGATCGGTCCGAAAGGCAGGTACTTGCTCACAGAGAAGCCCGCTTTTGCGAGATTGAAAGTGATGTTATCGCTCATGCCATACAGTTGTGAAAAATGCACATGCGGATGATTGTGTGCGATCTTCTTTTCGTCGAGTATCTGCGTTGCTCTGAGATTGCTATGCTCGTTATGCGATGCAACAATCAGAGAGATCTGATCGATATGATCGAGACAGAAAGCCACGCCTTCGTTGTAATCGCGATCACTGGCCTCTTTATTTGGCTGGATGGGCGATTCGTAATTCATTTCGGCTGCGCGTTTGCGTTCCTTTTCCATGTACGCTCCACGAACCAGTTTTGCTCCGAGGATAAATCCGCGTTGCGCTACCTGTGCAAAACTGTCTTTCAGAAACTGCAGTCTGTCGCGGCGATAGAGTTGAATGGTATTGAACACCACCACTCTGTTGCGATTGTATTTCTCCATCATCTGCATGGTGAGTGCATCCACCGGATCCTGAATCCAAGTTTCTTCTGCGTCTACCAGTACGCCGATCTTATTATCTGCAGCGGCGCTGATGATGCGCTCCATGCGGTTCACAACGCGGTCCCACTCTGCTTTCTCGGCATCATTCAACACTTCTGTATGAACAGTACCCTGATAACCACTGCGGTCTGTTGCGGCGGCATCGAGTTTTTCGAGCAGTGCAAAACGCGCGAAGCCCGTTACTTTGATGCTCATGAAAGGCATCGTGCGCTGTGTAGCTGCATATTTGATTACACGGATGAATTCTTCCGTGGCATGATCGAAATTGTCCTCTCCTTCTTTGCCTTCCACACCATAATCGAGGATCACCTGTACATTGAATTCTCCAAGTTTATTGGCCACTACAGCCGTCTGCTCCAGTGTTTCGCCTCCTACAAACTGACGGAAAATAGTGTTGCGGATGATTCCTTTCACTGGCAGTCCCACCCGGATTGCCCAAGGTGTAAGTCTGGTGCCGATTCTCACCAGGCTTTCGATGCCCATGCTGGAAAAGAGGAATTTTGCCTTCTTGAGTTCTTTATCGCTTTTATAAGCAAAAGCGTATTCGGTATTGTCGAAAGATATTGTGTTTACCGGTGCTGGATTATCCATACTACTAACGAATGTTCGGCGCAAATGTAAGGGAAAGATATTGAAGAAACTATGCATTATGCAGACAACTATACCGGAGGGACGAACAGGACAATTTTTGTTATCTTTCAGCCCATTTCACATACTATTAAACATGACCATTACCAAAACTGAGATCTGGAAGTTCAGCATTCCCATGTACCCCTTCACTATCGCAACGGGCACAATGCATTATGCACAGAATATTTTCATCAGGGTTCATACCGATGCCGGCATGTATGGCGTAGGAGAATGTTCTGCTTTTCCCATGATTGCGGGCGAAACGCAGGCTACCTGCTTCGAAATGGCAAAGGATTTTGCCGCGCTCTGGAAGGGTAAAGATGCCTCACAGATCGAGATCAGAATGCAGGAGCTCCATGCTTTCACCGCCTTCAATGCCACTATCAAAAGCGCATTCGACATGGCCTTGTTCGATCTGGCTGCAAAGAAAGCCGGTCAGCCCCTCTCCGTTTACCTCGGCGGCGGCAGCAAGCCACTCGAAACCGATCTCACTATCGGCATCGATACACCTGAAGTAATGGCTGCAAAAGCCATCGACTTCGTTGCCAGAGGTGTACGCATCATCAAAGTGAAACTTGGAAAAGATGCAAAGGAGGATGTAGAAAGGATCCGTCGCATCCGCGAAGCCGTAGGGCCCAATATCGGTCTGCGCATCGACGCCAACCAGGGATGGAGTTATGAAGATGCTTTATTCGCCCTCACCCAGTTGGGACAATACCATATCGAGTTCTGCGAACAGCCGATGCGCCACTGGAACGATCATTTTCTTCCGGAACTGAGAAAAGCGTCTCCGGTTAAGATCATGGCCGATGAAAGCGTTTTCAATCACCACGATGCGCAACGCCTTATCCGCGCCGGCGCCTGCGATTATGTGAACATCAAATTCGCCAAATCGGGCGGTATTCTCGAAGCCATCAGAATCAATGAAACCTGCGCCGCTGCCGGCATCCCCTGCATGATGGGCGGAATGCTCGAAAGCCGCGTGGCATTGACCGCCTTCGCTCATTTTGCCCTCGCACACGATAATGTAGTGTTTTACGATATGGATACCTGCATGCTCGGCCATCAGCTCGACCCCGTAACCGGCGGTGTGCGCTACAACGGATTTATGGTAGAAACACCCGATACGCCCGGCATTGGAGCCGATGCAGACGAAGCTTTCCTGCATACACTAACAAACGTTACGGTGTAATGCTCAGGAGATGATATCTTTGCCAAAATTTTAGAAATGGAACGAAAAGCGAAAACCGCTAAAGAATCGTTTGTAGTGATGACAGAACTGGTGCTTCCCAACGATACCAATATGTTTGGAAATCTGATGGGTGGACGACTGATGTACTGGATGGACATAGCAGCAGCGCTCGCTGCCATGAAGCATTGTGCTGCTCCGGTTGTGACTGCTTCAGTGGATAATATCTCTTTTGAAAATCCTATCAAACTCGGCAACGTTGTACATATCGAGGCAAGAGTATCCCGCGCATTCAACTCTTCCATGGAAGTGCATATGCGCGTGTGGGGTGAAGATGCCATTCAGCAATACAAATACAAAAGCAATGAAGCCTACTACACTTTTGTAGCGCTGGATCCTAATGGTAAATCACGCCCGGTGCCCGGCATTATTCCGGAAACCGAAGAAGAGAAAGTGCTGTTTGATGGAGCATTGAGAAGAAGACAGCTTCGTCTCATCCTCGGCGGAAAGATGAAACCGGATGATGCAACAGAACTGAAAGCGCTTTTTCAAAAAGACTAGTTTCCGAAAGATTACAGGCAGCACAAGATGGCTGCTTCACATAAAAAATGGCTGCACCAGAGGATGGTGCAGCCATTTTTATATTCAAATTTATTTTGTTCAGTATTCCATCAAACCCAGTCCCATTCAGTTACTCAGGGAATAATCATTCAACTGGTCCCTCTTCCTTCTTCTCTCCTGTTTCGGGTTTCTGGTATTTGAATTGCCGCTCTTTGTTCTGCTCGATGGCCACCATAATCTGTTGCAGAATTTCTTCCGCAGGTGCTTCGTAATCGATCTGCAGGGGTTCTTTGAAACGAACAGTGAGCAAGGTGCCCTTTTTCTTAAACTTCAATCCCTTCTTATCGAATGCGCGCCAGAATCCATTGATCACAACAGGTACAACAATTGGCTTTGCTACTTTAATGATCAGCGCCGTTCCTTTCCTTCCCGGAGAAAATGGTTTGGTAGTTCCCTGCGGGAATGTGATCACCCAGTTGTTATCGAGTGCTTTGGTAATTTTTCTGGTGTCGGAAACATCGAGCCCTTTCTGTCCTTCTGTTGTGGCTTTCTTATTCCAGGTACGCTTCACCGTTATAGCGCCGGCTACTGTAAACAATTTGCTTACAAATGAAGCACGCATGGTTTCTTCAGCAGCCACATAATACACATTGGAGAAAGGATTCAGCAGATAATACGGAACACCCAGTTTATTTTGCTTTCTCCATTTCACGGCACAGAAGATGTGCAGAAAAGTGATCACATCCGCAAAATAGGTCTGATGATTGCTCACGAACAATACTTTCTTTCTGGGAAGTTTGGCAATATGTTCGGTTCCGCTGATCTGCAGTTTGTTGAAGATCGCGAGTCCCGGATAAGTGATTACACCAACCACCATATAGATGAGCTTTCGAATAATGCTGATATGCTTAACCTTTTCCCAGAATGGACTCATGTACAATATTATTATCGGTCAGTGCCGAAATTAATGATTTGTTAAGAAAGAAGGCATATACGTTTTATTCGTCCCTTTCGTATGTAATCCCTTTTATTTTTACATCCAGACCAGTATAAAAACAAAGTATATGAAAAGGATTATGGCAATCAGTGCAATTATGATTACAACGATGGGAGCTTTTGCACAATCTAACACAGTGAATCCATTCCCCAAAACAATTACAGTAACAGGAAGCGCAGAAATCGAAGTGGTACCCGATGAAATTTATGTACAGGTAGACCTGAAAGAATACGAAAAGAAAGGACAAGGCAAGATAGATCTCGAAAAGATCAAAGCAGATTTTCTACAGAAAGTAAAAAAGATCGGAATCCCCGATTCAGCAGTTACCATTGCTTCTTACGACGGATACACCGATTATTACTGGATCCGCAGAAAAAAACAAAAGAAGGATGAACTGTATGCCTCTATCGCTTACCAGATCAAATTCTCCAGCAGCAGCAAGATCGATGAATTAGTGAATCTGCTCGACGACGAAGCCACCAACAATTTTCAGGTAGTGAAAACTTCTCACAGCAAATTGCAGGAATTCAGAAAACAACTTAAGATCAATGCAGTGAAAGCCGCGAAAGAAAAAGCAACTTACCTCGCCGCTGCCGTTGATGAAACAGTTGGTGCAGCAGTAAGCATTTCGGAAATGCCTGAGAATATTTTCCAGCCATACCAGTACAAACTCGGAGCACAGTCAAATGCCCTGTATGCGATGGATGGAGCAGCTCCTTCTGCAACTGGTGTTGAATTCAAAAAGATCAAAATGAGATTTGAGATCAATGCAGTGTTTGCTCTCAAATAAATAATTCTACATAATTGTTAATACTCTCCGGGCCGCTAAATGCGGCCCGGTCTATTTCTGCGGCTTCCCTATCTTTGCCGCCTATGAATGCTACAGCAGTTATTTTCGACATGGATGGTCTGCTGATCAACTCCGAACCCTATTGGGAAGAAGCAGGCAAAGAAACCCTGGAAGAATACGGCGTTTCTCTGATACCCGAACAATATCATGTAACCACCGGCCTCCGTACCAAAGAATGGGTGCAGTACTGGTTTGCATATTTCGGTATCGATATGAAATTTACGGAGAAGGCCGAAGCCACTATTGTGGAGAAAGCCATCAGCAAGATCAGAGAAAAAGGATTGCCCATGCCTGGCGTGGAGTATATCTTCGAATTCTTCCGCAATCAGGGATGCAAAATCGGCATAGCCACATCATCGCCTCTGTCTCTTGTAAATGTTGTTGTAGAAAAACTGAATATCCGCCATTACCTCGATGCCATTGCTTCAGCGGAATTTCTGCCCTATGGCAAACCACATCCGCAAGTATATCTCGATTGCGCGAAAGAGTTGGGCGTCTCTCCTCTTCAATGCATTTGTTTTGAGGATAGTTTCAACGGCATGATCGCCGTTAAAGCAGCAAGAATGAAATGTATTGTTATACCTGCTCCCGATCAGCATGCCGAAACAAGATGGGATGCTGCCGATATCAAGCTGAGATCGCTCGAACAGGTTACTGCTTCGATGATCGAAGCACTGTAAAAATTGCTTAATGACTGCTGCCGCAGTAGTGGAAAAAGAAAATAATAACCAGGATCACCAGAAACAGATAGAATGGCTTGATGGTGGTTTCTTCTTGTTTGCTCTCTTCTTTCATAACAATGAGTTTAAGCATTACCAAACAGCTTTCTTTCGAAAGGCCGGGCATCAGGGAATTGTGTTGTGCAAGCTTTAACCGTGATCGCTACTTCAAGAGAGGGGTTATGGAACCTAATGGGTTCTACGATTGGGGACAGTGAAGATACTAAGTTCCGGTAATATATAACTATACTACTTTGAGGTAATAACGGTAAGTTCATACTGGAGGCCGTTTTTCCCATTTCGGGGTGGAAGTACCTGAAAGCGGTCGTTCTGGTATCCAAAAAAATAATCCCGGCATTGGCATACCGGGATTATTCATATAATACAACTCGAATTTGTCTGCCTGCTAACGTTTGCCGTGGCCGCCCTTGCCCCCTTCTCCCGGCATATTGCCCAGATCTCGGTCGAAGAGATACATGCCACCCTTGTCTTCACCAATCAGATTCAGTTTATCGATGATCTGACGCGCCAGACTTTCTTCTTCGATCTGCTCGGTTACATACCATTGCAGAAAATTATGTGTAGTGTAATCTTTCTCCTGAATACATAGTTCCACCAGCGCATTGATCTCATTGGATACTTTCACTTCGTGCGAATGAACGATATCGAAGATCTCGCGGATATTCGTAAAATCTTTCTGCGGGGCTGCAAATGCCGGCACAATAGCATGCCCGCCACGATCATTGATATAATGAAAAAGTTTAAGCATATGCATGCGCTCTTCATCTGAGTGATGATACAGAAACTGGGCAATTCCATTGTATCCTTTCACTTCTGCCCACGACCCCATCGCCAGGTAATACATAGATGAGTATCCTTCGAGATCGATCTGCCTGTTGAGGGCTTCTTCAATTTTGCTGGAAATCATATGTTGCTTGGTTTTGATAGTCAATTTACAAAATCTGCACTGAAAAAGGCATTTATGCCACAGAAAGCTTGGCAATGGCGGGAAGAGCGTACTTTTGCCGAATGCAGAAACCTCCATTTTCAATTGAACTTGCACTGAACAATCTTCGGATCGACGAACTGAATGAAATACAAAAGGCATCGCTCGAAGCCAATAAGCAATCCGACAACATTGTACTGCTTGCAGATACCGGTTCCGGTAAAACCCTCGCCTTTCTGTTGCCCATCGCACAAGTGCTGGATAACAATAAAAAGCTTTGTCAGGCATTGATCATTGTGCCTTCCCGCGAACTGGCGCTTCAGATAGAACAGGTATTCAAAAAAATGGGCACAGGTTTCAAGATCACCTGCTGTTATGGCGGCCACCTGAGAGAAACGGAAGAGAACAACCTGAAACAGGCGCCTGCTCTCATTGTGGGAACACCCGGCAGGTTAGCCGACCATATCCGCCGCGGCAATATCGATACCAGCGCTATCGAAACACTGGTGCTCGACGAATTCGATAAATCGCTGGAAGAAGGTTTCGACGAAGAGATGTCTAACATCATCGCCGCATTGCCTGCCCTGAAAAAGCGGATACTCACTTCTGCAACAGTGGCCGTGGAAGTACCTGAATTTGTAGGATTGAAAAATCCGGTGGAGATCAATTTCCTCACAGGAGAAAAGTCTGCTGCACTGGAAGTAAAGATGGTGCATAGTGATGAGAAAGATAAATCGGAGACCTTGTTCAGACTCATCTGTGCATTGGGAAACCGCAGTACTGTGATCTTCTGCAATCAACGGGAGTTTGTAGAGCAGGTAAACAGCTCACTCAAAGACAGAGGTATTGTGAGTGTGTTCTATCATGGTGCCATGGAACAGCAGGAACGCGACAATGCGCTCTGCCGCTTCCGCAACGGCAGCTCAAATGTGCTGGTAACAACCGATCTCGCTGCACGCGGACTGGATGTTCCCAATATCCGTTACGTAATACATTATCAATTGCCCACATCGCAGGATATCTACACACACCGCAATGGCCGTACTGCGCGTATGGATGCCAGTGGCACTGCCATTCTGATCTTAGCACCGGGTGAAAGAATTCCTGAATACATCGTTCCTGCGCCAACTGAAATTGAATTGCCGGAAACAGCTGTTATTCCTCAAAAACCGGTATGGACCACCCTCTTCATTGCCGCCGGCAAAAAAGACAAAGTGAATAAGGTGGATATAGTAGGATTCTTCACCAATAAAGGCCAGCTGAAGAAAGAAGACATCGGATTGATAGAAGTGAAAGATTTCTTTTCTTTTGTGGCGGTGCGCAAATCCAGGGCCAGCCATACTTTGCAGCTGATCAAAGATCAGAAGATCAAAGGAAAGAAAGTAAAGATCGATATAGCGAAGTAGAGTATTTCATCCGACAGCAAAAGCATTCCAATAAAAAAGGGCCGTTACTTTCGTAACGGCCCTTCGTGTATAATTGAATGAGTTCAATTATTATTGAGCAGCCGGAGTGTCGCCACTTTGCTTTTCTTCCTGCTTCAGCTTTTCTTTGATTTCAGCCAGAGCGCCGAGGTCACCCAAAGTAGTTTTTTCTACTTTCTGCTGGATGTTCTTAACAGCTTTCTTGGTTGTATCAGATACAGCTTTAGCTTCTTTGCGTGCAGCTTCTTTCTCCTCTACTTTAGATTGTTCCCACAGGCGTGTGTGTGAAACTACGATGCGTTTTTCATTGCGATCGAATTCGATCACCATGAATTGACCTGCTTCATCAGCTACCATGCCTTTGCCGTCTTCTTTCTGGAGGTGACGGTTAGGAGCGAATCCTTCGAGACCGTAAGGAAGTTGAACGATACCACCTTTATCATCTCTGCGGATGATAGTTCCTTCGTGCACTGAGCCTACAGCGAATGTATCCTGCAGTGCGTTCCAGGGATCTTCTTCCAGTTGTTTGTGTCCGAGTTGGAGTTTACGGTTCTCCTTGTCGATTCCGAGGATCACTACGTCGATGTGTTCACCAACTTTAGTGTACTCAGAAGGATGGTTGAAGCGTTTCAGCCAGCTCAGGTCAGAGATGTGGATCATACCGCCGATGCCGGGAGCCAGTTCAACAAACACACCGTATGGAGTGATGTTTTTAACCAGACCGTTATGACGGCTTCCTTCTGGGAATTTGGTTTCGATGGTAGTCCATGGATCTTCGCTCATTTGCTTGATAGACAGGCTCATTTTGCGATTGTCCTTATCGAGGGTAACCACTTTCGCTTCGTACTCGTCGCCCAGTTTGAAGAACTCTTTGGCGTTGATTGGAGTATTAGCCCATGTGATTTCACTTACGTGAACCAGACCTTCTACACCAGGCATGATTTCGAGGAATGCACCGTAATCTTCGATGTTCACTACTTTGCCTTTCACAACAGCTCCTTCATGCACAGATTCTGGCAGAATATCCCAAGGATGTGGAGTGAGTTGTTTCAGACCCAGGCTGATACGTTTTTTCTCGTCGTCGAAATCCAGTACTACTACTTTCAGTTTCTGATCGAGTTTCAGTACTTCGCTTGGGTGGCTGATACGGCCCCAGCTGATATCGGTGATATACAGCAGACCGTCCAGACCGCCGAGGTCCATGAACGCACCGAAGTCGGTGATATTCTTGATAGTTCCTTCGAGAACCTGACCTCTTTCGAGTTTGCTCATGATCTCTGCACGTTGTGCTTCGATATCGCTCTCGATGAGGGCTTTGTGAGATACTACAGCGTTCTTGATAGCCTCGTTGATCTTAACCACTTTGAACTCCATAGTCTTACCAACAAACTGATCGTAGTCGGTAACAGGCTTAACGTCGATCTGAGATCCTGGAAGGAAGGTTTCCATTCCGAATACGTCAACGATAAGACCGCCTTTGGTTTTAGAGGTAACAGTACCGGTAATAACTTCACCAGTTTTGTGTACTTCAACGATACGCTCCCATGCACGTGTGATACGCGCTTGTTTGCGGCTCAGGTTGAGGTGACCGTCTCTGTCTTCTTTTTCTACAACCATCACTTCAACTTCGTCACCTGTTTTCAGGTTAACGAGGTCGCGGAATTCGTTGAGAGAAACCAGACCGTCGGATTTGAAACCGATATTGATCACAACATCAGTTTTGGTCATTGCCACTACGAGACCTTTCACCAGTTCGCCGTCGCTTACTGCTTTGAAGGTACCTTCGTAAACGGTGTCATACTTCTCTTTCTCTTCTTTGCTGTAAGTAGCAACATTGCGTTTGTCGATACTCCAGTCGAAGTCGTCGTGAGCTCCTGTATCTTCTACAGGCGCCTGCACAGGTGCTTTTGTTGTCGCTGTAGCTTCTGCAGCTCCAGAAGTCTCCTGAGCATCAGCGTTAAGTTGTTTAACAATGAAATTCATGATAAATACCCGAAGGTTTTTGATTTCGGGGCAGCAAAGATACGCCAAAATACTGGAAAACACAGCTTTTCAGGGCGTTTTTTAGACCCGTAATCGACTGGTTTTCAATTGCAAAAGAAGATATTTTTTTCACATGGATCGGGACTGTGCATTATTATTTTTCCAAAAATACTACCACCTAAAAGTCTTTTCTCACTACATTTAGGGCCAATTTTCTAATCAATACTTTTTATGATCACTCCGATCCTGATTCAACTATTTGAGCAAGGGCTAACGAAACTGTCTAATGAAATCGATCAGTATCCCGATGATGCGAGCTTATGGATACCGCTTGAAGGTATCACCAATGCCGGTGGAAACCTCTGTTTGCACCTGAATGGCAATCTGCAACATTTTCTGGGAGCTGTACTGAATGATTCGGGATATGTGAGGAACCGCGATGCGGAATTCTCTCTGAAGAATATCTCCAAGAAGAAACTGCTCGACGAAGTGGAAGCTACCAAAATGTCGGTGCGTGATACACTGGAGCAGCTGAGCAAGAAAACGCTTGAGCAAACATATCCCATTCAGTTGTTCGACGAACCAGTAACAACAGAGTATATGCTGGTATATCTCCTGTCGCATCTGAACTACCATATCGGTCAGATCAACTATCACAGGAGACTTGCAGCAACGAAAGTAGCTGCTACACAGGCTTAATTTTTTTATGGATCAGGTGAACGGGGCAATCGCTTCGTTCACCTGTTTTTTATGGGACCTATACAGTTCCGCTTAACTGCGCTGCGATAAATCCGCTCGTCCAGGCATGCTGGAAATTGAATCCGCCGGTGATGCCATCCACATCGAGTATCTCTCCCGCGAAATACAGGCCAGGCACCAGTTTGCTCTGCATGGTACTCGCTTCTACTTCCGACAACTTTATTCCACCTGCCGTAACGAATTCCTCTTTGAAAGTGGTTTTGCCATTCACCGCATGTTCCTGTGCGCAAAGATTTTTGATCAGCTTATTCTGTTCTTTACCTGGAAGATCAGCCCATCGCATGTCGGCTTTTACATCAGACTGCTGCAACAGATAATCCCACAAACGCTGCGGCAACTGAAAAGGATTTCGCTGTCCCATCTTCTGTGCAGCCAGTTCAAAACGCAGCCGCTGCATCTCTTCTCTCAGGCTGTTCTCATTCCACTCGGGCACCCAATTCACCACAGCAGTGAACTTGTACTGCACAGCTGCAAAATCCCTCGCGCCCATGGCAGACATCCGGAGTACCGCCGGGCCGCTCATTCCCCAATGCGTAATCAGCAAGGGACCTGAAGAAACCAGTTTACTACCGGTAATGCGTACCTGCGCATCCGAGACTGCCACACCCATCAGCTGAGTAATAGCATTTCCCGGCATATTGAACGTAAACAAAGAAGGCACAGGTTCTTCAATGCTATGCCCCAGTTGCCTCAGCCAGTCGAACATGCTTGATTTCGGAAACCCGCCACAGGCCACACATACAGCATCCGCCTCGAATATTTTTCCATCAGCCGATTTTATAGTGAATCTTGCAGCCGCATTATTTTTCTGATCACTTTCCGTATTCGATTGTGCTTCCCCGTTACCAACTGAGCTATTCACCACAATTTCCTTCACGTCTGTATTCATCCATATTTCTGCGCCATACCGGTTCAGTTCAGCAATCAGGCAATCGATGATCGTTTGTGAAGAATCGGTAACCGGAAACATTCTGTTATCCGCTTCAGCTTTAAGTTCTACGCCACGTTGCTTATACCATTCAATAGTATCGGTAGTAAAGAAATGATGGAAAGCTTTCTTCACAAACTTATCTCCGCGCGGATACTTCTTTGCCATTTCGTTGATGGAATCGCAGTTATGCGTAACATTACATCTTCCCCCACCCGACACTTTCACTTTCGCCAGCACTTTGGATGATTTCTCCAGAATGCTCACTTTCAGTCCCGGATGCAATCTTGCAGCATTCACTGCGCAGAAGAAACCTGCTGCACCTCCACCAATAACAATCAATTGTTTTGAACTCAAGTCCCGTAATATTAAAAAGTTGAAAATAGTAAGACCTTTTTCTATGTTGCACATTCAGCGGGCTGCGGCCAGGTTTTGAGGACAAGTTTTCAGGGCCTTGAAAGCAGTTGCCCAGCCCCCTAAGAGAATTCCAATAGCTCAATCCTCCATTCCCCTGCTCCACAGCATTCATTTTGGGCGGTCTGGTTTCGCGACCTGAAAACTTGCCCTCACAAACCGGCCGCGAAAAAATCAACCAAACAAAGCTCAATCACAAAAACAACAAAGCCATTCAAAGAAAAAAGGCGCATCTCCCGACGCGCCTTGCAAGATCTTTATGCTACTGTTTCTCTTTCTTTTTTCAAATTCGGATTGGCGTCTTCCGCGGCTTCGATGATACTGTAATCGGAAAGTATGTCTGCTTTTCCTTTTCCTACAGCTACATCATGCTCGAAATGCACGGAGCATTTATGATCGAGCGTACGAACAGTCCAGCCATCTTCTTCGGTGTACACTTCTTTCACTCCGAGATTGATCATCGGCTCGATAGCGAGTACCAGACCTTCGCGGAGTTTAGCACCTGACCCGCGTCTGCCATAGTTAGGCACCTGCGGATCTTCGTGCATTTTTCTGCCGAGGCCGTGGCCTACGAGTTCACGCACTACGCCGTATCCATATTGTTTTTCGGTATGTTCCTGAATAGCCCATCCGATATCGCCAACGCGGTTGCCGGCGATAGCTTTTTCGATTCCCTTGTACAGCGATTCTTTGGTAACGCGGATCAGTTGCATATGCTCTTCTTTCACATCACCGATGGCGAAGGTATACGCATGATCTCCGTGGTATCCGTTTTTGTAAACGCCGATATCAACGGAAACAACATCACCGTCTTTGAGTTCTGTTTTTGTAGGGAAACCGTGTACTACCACATCGTTCACCGAAATGCAGCTGTTGAACGGATAACCGCTGTATCCGAGGAAAGATGGAGTGGCGTCATAACTTTTGATCATATCGCCGATCAGCTGATCGATATAGAGGGTAGTGATGCCGGGTTTGAGAATTTTTGCGATCTCGGTCAGGGTCTGGCTAACCAGTCTGGCGCTGATACGCATCAGTTCGATCTCTTCCGGATTTTTGAAATGCATCATTGAGAAATTCCTTTTTGATAATTACTCTAATTAAAACAAAACCTGACAACTATAGTTTACAGTTGTCAGGTTTGCTATGCGAAAATAGAATATTTTACATAGATGCCGGTGAAACGGTCTGGCGACCCTGGATACGACCGCTCTTCATGAGGCCATCATACTGACGCATCAGCAGCTGAGTCTCAATTTGTTGCAGTGTATCGAGGATAACACCCACCATAATCAGCAGGGATGTACCACCGAAGAAGGTAGAGAATCCTGGCTGGATGCCGAGGCGTTGAGCGAAGCCTGGGAGGATACCTACCAGTGCCAGCAGTACCGCGCCGGGGAGGGTGATTTTATCCATTACAGCTCCGATATAATCGGCTGTAGGTTGACCGGGTTTTACACCGGGGATAAATCCGTTATTGCGTTTCAGATCGTCAGCGATCTGTTTGGGATTGAAGATCAGAGCTGTGTACAGGAAGGTGAAACCGATCACCATTACAGCGTACACCAGCATATAAACGAAGTTACTGTGGTCGCTGAAAGTTTTTGCAATACCCTGAGTGGTTTTGAAACCGCTGAGCAGGGTTGGCAGGAACATGATTGCCTGTGCAAAGATGATAGGCATTACACCAGCGCTGTTAACCTTGATCGGGAGGAACTGACGAGCTCCACCGAACTGACGGTTACCAACAATCTGTTTTGCGTATTGAACGGGGATCTTGCGAACGCCCTGGATCAGTACGATCAGACCCATGATGATAGCTACGAGTACAGCCAGCATGATCACGAAGTACAGGAGACCTGCACCGCCTTTGGCGGATTGAGCGCCCCACTCCTGCCAGATAGATTGTGGCAGACGTGCGAGGATACCAACCATGATCACCACTGAGCTACCGTTACCAAGACCTTTGTCTGTGATTCTTTCAGAAAGCCACATTACAAATAAGGTACCTCCCGTAAGTATAACGGTGGTGGACAACCAGAAATAATCGCGGAATGCCGGGATCATGGCAGCGCTGTTAGTCTGGTGCAGATATGCAACGTAA
Organism: Pseudoflavitalea sp. G-6-1-2; assembly: GCF_012927185.1. Classification (GTDB taxonomy): domain Bacteria; phylum Bacteroidota; class Bacteroidia; order Chitinophagales; family Chitinophagaceae; genus Pseudobacter. Next base: position 564,202 of record NZ_JABBGB010000003.1, on the reverse strand, counting down.
GCTGAGCCCTGAAGGAGGGTTACAACAACGGCGAGATAACGTGTATACTGATTGATTTTCTTTCTTCCTGAATCACCTTCTTTCTGCAGTTTCTGGAAAGGAGGATAAAGGATGGTCATCAGCTGCATGAAGATCGATGCAGAGATGTACGGCATGATACCTAATGCGAGGATAGAGGCTTGTGAAAATGCGCCTCCTGCAAATGCATCGATCAGGCCGATGATGCCTGTTCCGCCGCCTGCAGTATTGATCTTGGTGGGGTCCATACCTGGCAGTACGATATGCGTACCCAGGCGATAAACAGCTACCAGGGTAAGGGTAACAAGAATTTTACTTCTCAGTTCCTCAATACTCCAGATATTCTTAAGGGTTTGTATGAACTTTTTCACGAAACGCAGATGTTTTAGATGATGCCTTTTTGTTGAAAATCAGAAACAGGTTTGCCGCAAAAGAACTTTAGTTGCAAACCTGTTTCTTTTTTGAGCGATCAATTTAAGTCAATAAAACTGATCCACAAAAAAGACGCATGGTTAAATGCGTCTTGCAATTTACGAATTACTTAACAATTTCCACAGCACCACCTGCAGCTTCGATAGCAGCTTTCGCTTTATCACTTACTGCATTTACGCGGAAATTAACTTTGGTCTTGATTTCACCGTTTCCGAGGATCTTCACCAGGTCGGTTCTGCTTACCAGACCATTTACATACAGTGTCTCGAGAGAGAAGTCTGTAAGTGCATATTTTTCAATCAGGGTTTCTACCTGACCAAGGTTAAATACTTTGTATTCAACACGGTTGATATTGTTGAAACCGCGTTTAGGGAGACGACGCTGAATTGGCATCTGACCACCTTCGAAGGCGTTCTTGCGTTGGTAACCAGCGCGGCTTTGACCACCTTTGTTACCTTTTGTAGAAGTACCACCTTTACCGGATGCTTCACCACGGCCAAGTCTTTTCTCTCTATGTGTTGCCCCTTTTGCGGGCCTGATCTCATGTAATTTCATCGTAATTTGATTTTAACTCAACGGGGAATCTCCCCTCGCTTTTAAAAAATAATTATGCTTCTTCTACTTTCACCAGGTGAGTCACCTTGCGGATCATACCCAGGATCTGAGGAGTAGCTTCTACTTCTCTGGTAGCATGCATTTTGTTCAGTCCGAGTGCTTTCAGCGTAAGCTTTTGGCGCTCAGGTCTGTCAATTGCACTCTTTACCTGTGTTACTTTGATCTTTGCCATGTTATTAAATATTTCGGGTGCAATATTAACCATTAAATACTTTCTTCAGGTTCAGCCTGCGTGTTTTAGCTACAGTGATTGGTTCGCGCAGCATAGCGAGAGCCAGGAAAGTAGCTTTTACCACGTTATGTGGGTTGGCAGAACCGAGAGATTTAGCCAGAACGTCGGTTACACCGGCAGCTTCCAGCACAGCACGCATGCTACCTCCTGCGATCACACCAGTACCGTGAGCGGCTGGTTTGATCAGCACTTTCGCAGCGCCGTCTTTTGCGAGTTGGTCGTGAGGAACGGTACCTTTCATTACGGGTACTTTGATCAGGTTCTTCTTGGCATCTTCGATACCTTTTGTGATAGCTTCCTGAACTTCCTTGGCTTTACCCAGACCATGACCTACCACACCATTTTCGTTACCAACTACAACGAGGGCAGAGAAGCTGAATGCGCGACCGCCTTTGGTAGTTTTTACAACACGGTTAATGGCTACAACCTTTTCTTTCAACTCAAGGTCACCGGCTTTAACTCTGTTTAAATTAACTTTTGCCATTATTGCTATTTGATAATTTCTAAATTGATTTGAGATTAGAATTGTAAACCACCTTCGCGTGCACCTTCAGCTACATTCTTCACACGGCCATGGTAAAGGTTTCCACCACGATCGAAGATTACAGCGCTGATTCCCAATTCTGTTGCCTTACGGGCGATTGCCGCGCCAACCAGTTTGCTTTTTTCAGATTTAGTTCCTTTCTGAGCAGCGATGTCTTTATCTCTGGAAGATGCTGAAGCCAGTGTTTTGCCTTCGTTGTCATCGATCAGTTGAACATAGATATCAGCATTGCTTCTGAAAACTGACAGTCTGGGTTTAGCAGAAGAGCCAGAGATCTTTTTACGGATCCTGTAACGGATTTTCTGCTTCTTTTCGGCTTTTGTGTTCATGAGACTTTATTTTATATCCCCCCGATACTGCCGGGGGGATCTTTTAATTTCAAATTTATTTACCAGCAGCTTTACCAGCCTTACGACGGATAACTTCGCCAACGTATTTAACACCTTTTCCTTTGTATGGCTCAGGTTTACGGAGGCTACGGAGTTTTGCTGCAACCTGCCCGATCAGTTGTTTGTCGATCCCTTCGAGTGTGATGAGGGGGTTCTGACCTTTTTCCTGGGCAGTGGCCACTTTGAGTTCGCTTGGAATCTCAAAGAGAATATTGTGAGAATAACCGAGAGACAGGTCGAGGAGGTTGCCCTGATTAGAGGCTTTGTAACCTACACCCACGAGTTCCAGTTTTCTGGTGAATCCTTCTGTTACACCTTTTACCAGGTTGGCAACGAGTGAACGGTACAGACCGTGCATAGCGCGGTGACGGATCTGATCGGTAGGGCGTGCGAAAGTCACTTCTCCATCCTTCACTTCTACAGTGATATCCCTGTCGATAGCTTGTTTCAGTTCGCCTTTAGGGCCTTTCACTGTAAGCACGTTATCCTTACCTAAGGTAGCTGTAACACCTGCTGGAAGTGTTACCGGCTGTTTACCTATACGAGACATAGTAATGCGATTTGTTTGTTTAAGTAATGTGTTCTGAAAGAAGCCGGCTGTGTTCAGTTCCGCATAGAAAACTTAATTGTCAGGTCAGCTTCTGCTCCCTCCCTTCCGGTTGGGGGCGCAAATATAGAAAAAGAGGAGCACATTTCAGCACCCCTCCTGAATCTACTAATAAATGTAGCAGAGAACTTCTCCACCAACATTCTGCAATTTCGCCTGCTTGTCGGTCATAACACCTCTGGAAGTGCTAACGATAGCAACACCCAGACCGTTCTTCACGCGTTTGAATTCAGCTGGGCTGGCGTATTGACGCAGACCCGGACGGCTAACTCTTTCGAGCGACTTGATAGCTGGTTCTTTGCTTTGAGCATCATACTTCAGGGCGATTTTGATTACGCCTTGTTTGTTATCATCCTCAAATTTGTATTTCAGGATATAGCCTTGATCGTACAGGATCTCGGTCATACGCTTTTTCAGATTAGAAGCGGGGATTTCCACGATTCTATGGCCTGCCATCTGCGCATTACGGATTCTGGTCAGAAAATCTGCTATAGGATCAGTTACCATTGTATTGTAATTAAACTGTTCTAAATTTTGTTAATAGGATCATACCGGTAAGGGGTTTATGCCCAACCCGGCAGATATCGTATTGTTTTGCTTACCAGGAAGCTTTTGTTACTCCTGGGATTTTGCCATTTAAAGCCATCTCACGGAAAGTAACACGTGAAATTCCGAAGTAGCGCATGTATCCTTTAGGACGACCTGTCAGCTGACAACGGTTTTTCAGACGAACTTTAGAAGAGTTCTTAGGGAGCTCATCCAGCTTCTGCCACTCACCGGCAGCTTTCAGTTCAGCACGTTTTTCAGCATACTGAGCTACCATGCGTTCTCTCTTTCTTTGTCTGGCTTTTACTGACTCTTTTGCCATAATTGAATTATTACGAGTTTTACTTACTGATTGTCTTTTCTGATATTCTTGAACGGCATTCCCAGTTCTTTCAGAAGCTCATAAGCTTCTTCGTTGGTACCTGCAGTTGTAACGAAAGTGATATCCAGACCGGTGATCTTGTTTACCTTGTCGATATCGATCTCAGGGAAGATGATCTGTTCTGTAACACCCAGGGTGTAGTTGCCTCTTCCGTCGAACGCTTTATCGTTCACACCTTTGAAGTCACGTACACGTGGGAGCGCAGTTGCGATCAGTCTGTCGAGGAATTCGTACATCTTTACACCACGGAGGGTAACTCTTGCTCCGATTGGCATTGCTTTACGGAGTTTGAAGTTGGAGATGTCTTTCTTAGACAGGGTTGCTACCGCTTTCTGACCGGTGATATTGGTCAGTTCGTCGATGGCAATGTCCACCAGTTTCTTATCAGTTACAGCTCCGTTCACACCACGGTTCAGGCAGATCTTCTCCAGTTTTGGAACCTGCATCACAGTGCCGTAGCTGAAACGTTTCATGAGGGCAGGTACAACTTCTTGTTTGTACTTATCTGCTAACCTCGGAGTATATTTTGTTGTGCTCATGTCTGTAAAGTTTATCCTTTATTATATCGGCCCTGCCCGGACTAAGTGCTTTCATCAGTCCCTTGCAGGGGATGAGAGCCGGCGGACAGATTAACTTATTTAATGATTTCGCCGGATTTTTTGGTAACGCGAACGAGTTTACCGTTTTCGCGTGTACGCTTGATTCGGCTACCTTCACCTTTTTTGGCGTCGAACAGCATCACATTGGAAATGTGAATAGCCGCTTCGCGCTTAACGATACCGCCTTTGGTATTACGCGCAGAAGGCTTGGTGTGACGGGTAACGATGTTTACGCCTTCAACAAGTACACGCTCTTTGTCTGGAAATACTTCCAGCACTTTGCGGGGCTTGGTTGCATCTTTATCGTCTCCGGCAATCACAACTACTGTATCGCCTTTTTTAATGTTGAACTTAGGTTTGAATCTGTTGCTCATTTTCTTATGCTTTATCTCGTATGAGAATGTTGTTCTTCGTTATTCGCTGTCACCTTGCGGTGGAGTGAATTCGCTTACAGTACTTCAGGTGCCAGTGAAATAATTTTCATGTAACCTTTATCACGCAGCTCTCTGGCAACTGGTCCGAAGATACGTGTACCACGTGGCTCATCGGATGCGTTCAGAAGTACTACTGCGTTGTCGTCGAAACGGATATAAGATCCGTCTTTACGGCGCAGTTTGTTTTTTGTGCGAACGATCACCGCTTTAACAACAGTACCTTTTTTGATACCGCCTGCAGGGATGGCGTCTTTAACGGTAACCACGATCTTATCGCCGATCTTGGCATAATCCTGTCCGCTGTTACCCAGCACACGAATGCACAACACTTCTTTGGCGCCACTATTATCAGCTACGTTTAATCTGCTTTCTTGCTGAATCATTGTTTTAGCTTTTAGCTTTTAGCTATCAGGCATTGCAGCCAACAGCTAATGATAAATTATAATTGAGGTGTCAGCTACGCTAATCGCCAATAGCTAACTTCTTTACTACTTCGCTTTCTCGATCACTTCTACCAGTCTCCAGCGTTTTGTTTTGCTGAGAGGGCGGGTTTCCATGATTCTCACCACATCACCTACTGTGCACTCATCCTTTTCGTCATGAGCGTGGAACTTAGTAGTTTTCTTTACGAACTTGCCGTAAATAGGGTGTTTTACTTTTCTTTCTACGGCTACAGTGATAGTTTTTACCATTTTGTTGCTGGTAACTATTCCTGTTTTTGTTTTCCGCAAATTTCTTTCAGTCATCTTAGTAATTTGAAAGTTTGATTGTTTTAGTCTGAAAACCTACTCACCTTTTCTTCTCCTCAGATCAGGCTTTCAGATCTTACATTTAAGCCTGTGCCAGCTTTTGTGTCAGCATTGTTTTCAGGCGTGCAATATCCTTGCGGAGACTGCGGATGCTCATGGGGTTCTCCAGTGGAGAGATGGCATGAGCAAACTCCAGTTTCTTCAGACGAAGCTCGTCTTCCTGGATCCTTGCTTTCAGATCTGCAGCACTCAGGTCTGTCAGGCTCTTTACGAATTCTATTTTCTTAGACATAATACTCTGTTTGAGAATTTGAAGATTTGATTGAATCGGCGGCTAACGCTGCACCTCATGAATCAAATTATGCTTGATAGTCTCTGCGTACAATGAACTTGGTCTTGATCGGCAGTTTCTGAGCAGCCAGTTCCAGTGCTTCTTTAGCGGTCTGGAGTGTAACACCGTCTGCTTCAAACAGGATACGACCTGGTTCAACCACAGCAGCCCAGAATTCAGGGTTACCTTTACCTTTACCCATCCGCACTTCCTGTGGTTTGCGGGTAACTGGTTTATCAGGGAAAATGCGGATCCACACATTACCTTCACGCTTCATAGCACGGGTCATTGCCTGACGGGCCGCTTCGATCTGACGGTTGGTTAACCAGATTGGTTCGAGGGCCTTCAAAGCGAAAGAACCAAAAGCGATGGTAGAGCCACGCTTTGCTACTTCCCGGATGCGTCCTTTCTGCGCTTTCCTGTGTTTCGTTCTTTTAGGCTGTAACATTTATAAACAATTTGAAAATTTGTGAATTTGGTAATCTGAAGGTCCCTTTTTCTCAGGGCATCCTTCAAACTGCCCTTTTGCTTCGGTTATGCTTTCCTGTTGTCACGGCGTTGTCCACCGCCACCACCACGGTTGTCTCTTCTGTCTCCACCACCGCGACGGTCTCCACCACCACGACGATCGTCTCTTCTGTCTCCACCATGATGTGAGCGGCCACCTTCCTGACGTGCATCTCCTTCACCCTTACCTGCTACGAAGTTGGGGTTGAGGTCGCGTTTGCCAAGAACTTCACCTTTACAGATCCATACCTTGATACCGATCTTTCCGTAAACAGTGAGTGCAAATACGTTAGCATAGTCGATATCCATACGCAGGGTATGCAGAGGAGTACGACCTTGTTTGATTTCTTCGGTACGGGCGATCTCAGATCCACCCAGACGGCCACCAACTTTGATTTTGATACCTTCAGCACCCATGCGGAGAGCAGAAGCGATCGCCATCTTGATAGCTCTTTTATAGTTGATACGATTTTCGATCTGACGGGCAATGGTATCGCCTACGATCATGGCATCGAGCTCAGGGCGACGGATTTCGAGGATGTTGATCTGAACATCATCTTTACCAGTCAGCTTTTTCAGCTCTTCCTTGATACGGTCTACTTCGCCACCGCCTTTACCTATGATGATACCGGGCTTGGAAGTGTGGATCGTAACGATCAGCTTGTTCAGCGTACGCTCGATAACGATCTTTGCGATTCCTCCCTTGTTGATACGGGCATTCAAGTACGTTCTGATCTTGTTATCCTCGATCAACTTGGTAGAAAAATCTTTCTTGTTTCCATACCAGTTAGACTCCCAACCGCGGATAATTCCCAACCTGGCACCAATAGGATTTGTTTTCTGACCCATTTATTAGAATTTGAAAATTTGAAAATTTGTTGATCTGCTTTTACCACCGCTCATGCTGCACTGATCGTACACAGATCTTTTTCGTTTAGTTTTTAGCGTCTACAATGATCGTCACGTGATTGCTGCGCTTGCGAAGGCGGTACGCTCTTCCCTGAGGTGCAGGTAACATCCTTTTCAGGGTGCGGGCTCCATCAACGAAGATTGTTTTTACCACCAGGTTGGCATCTGCTGCACTTTTTCCTTCATTCTTCTGCTCCCAGTTGCTTACTGCACTTTTCAGCAATTTGCCTAATGGCGTTGCAGAATGTTGCGGATGGTGCTCCAGCAATGCCAGCGCTTTTTCTACTGCCATGCCACGGATCTCATCGGCCAGCAGACGCATTCTGCGGGGAGACGTGGGATAATTTCTAAGTTTAGCTACTGCTTCCATTGTAATTCTTGTTTCTGGTTCCCGGTTACCGGTTTCCTGTTTCTCCAGGTAACCTGCAACCAGTAACTATTTTGATTAAGCTACTTTTTTACTTGAGTGTCCTCTGAAGTTGCGCGTTGGTGCAAACTCGCCCAGTTTGTGACCTACCATAAATTCAGTCACGTATACAGGGATGAATTTGTTACCGTTGTGCACAGCCAGTGTATGTCCTACAAAATCAGGAGTGATGGTAGAACGGCGGCTCCATGTTTTGAGCACACCTTTCTTGGCTTTTCCTTCATTGATGGCCAGAACTCTTTGTTCCAGTTTCGCCGCCACATAAGGACCTTTTTTTATCGAACGAGCCATATCTGATTAATTTGAAGTTGAGAATTTACTTTGCTAATTTTTTACCGTTCTTACGTTGGATGATCAGCTTATCGCTGCCTTTTCCACGTGTACGTGATTTCAGACCCTTAGCGTATTTGCTGGTTCTGCTACGTGGGTGACCACCTGAAGCGCGACCTTCACCACCACCCATCGGGTGATCTACAGGGTTCATCGCAACACCACGGGTACGTGGGCGGATACCTTTCCAACGGTTACGGCCGGCCTTACCCATCATCTCGAGGTTATGATCGCCATTGCTCACGATACCTACGGTAGCGAAGCAGTTGATCAGTACCTTTCTCAGTTCACCTGAAGGCATTTTCAACACAGCATATTTCTCTTCTTTGTTGGTCAGTTGAGCAGAAGTACCTGCAGAACGAACCAGTTTACCACCCTGACCAGGTTGCATCTCAATGTTGTGGATGTTGGTACCGAGAGGGATGTTCTTCATCTGGAGAGCGTTTCCAACTTCAGGAGCTACTGCAGGTCCGCTTTCAACGGTAGAACCTACTTGCAGACCCTGAGGAGCCAGAATATATCTTTTCTCACCATCAACATAGTTCAGGAGAGCGATGAATGCAGTACGGTTTGGATCGTACTCAATAGAAGCTACAGCGGCTTTGATGCCATTTTTGTTTCTCTTGAAGTCGATCTTACGATACATCTTTTTGTTACCGCCACCGATATAGCGCATAGACCTGCGGCCTTGTGCGTTACGTCCACCAGTTCCGGAAGTAGATTCCAGCAGTGATTTTTCAGGTTCGTTGGTAGTGATCTCAGCATACGCATTCCCAATTCTCCAACGGGTACCTGCGGTGATCGGTTTGTATTTCTTAAGTGCCATTTGTTGTTACTTAAACAGTTTAAAAATCTTTGTCAATGCTTTGCGGCGTTTGACGCGCCATTCCTGATAGATATATAATTAGATATTACCGTACAGGTCGATTGCTTCACCTTCAGCTACAGTTACGTAAGCTTTTTTGTAAGCAGGTTTTACACCAGAGATGAAACCAGCTTTAGTGAAACGGTTTTTAGCTTTACCGGGAACTACGATAGTGTTCACATCAATTACATTTACACCGTAGAAATCCTGAACAGCTTTCTTGATCTCCAGTTTATTTGCCTTACGATTTACACGAAAAGCGTAAGTTCTCCTGGCATCAGTGAGCTTGTTGCTCTTTTCGGTAACGATCGGTTTTACTAATACTTCTGAGAGTTTCATATAACTCAATTTGAAAAATTATACAATTGGTGAAGCGGGTACTCCCCTGCTTCGTTACGCTTCAGCTACTGCTTCTTCTTCAGAGAAGAGTTTGGCAGTGGTTTCAGTCAACACCAGAACGTTCGCATTAACGAGGTCGTAAGTGTTCATGTCTGCGATCAGCGTACCGTTCACCTTAGGGATGTTACGGAGGCTCAGGTATACGTTATCGTTATACTCAGGCAGAATAACCAGAGCTTTCTTATTGTTGATATTCAGCGCTTTAAGAGCTTCAACGAAAGTTTTGGTTTTAGGAGTGTCGAAGTTCATGTCTTCAACAATCACAATTGCATTTTCTTTCGCTTTGTAAGCCAGTGCACTTACTTTGGCCAGGTCCTTCACTTTACGGTTCAGTTTGAAGTCGTAATCGCGGGGCTTAGGTCCGAAGATAGTACCACCACCTTTGTACAGCGGGTTACGGAGGTTACCTTTACGGGCGCCACCTGTACCCTTCTGACGGTGCAGCTTTTTGCTGGAACCTTTCACTTCCAGACGGGTTTTCACTTTGTGTGTTCCCTGACGCTGAGCAGCCAGGAATTGTTTCACAGCGAGGTAGATCACGTGATCGTTCGGCTCGATTCCGAAAATATCATCGGGAAGCTCTACTGAGCGACCTGTTTTCTGACCTTTTATGTTTAATACATCTAATTGCATCTTACTCTGTTTTTGATTTGACCCGGAGGTCAGTTCTTCAGTTAATGTTATTTCTGAACAATTACAACAGCACCGATGTGGCCAGGAACTGAACCACTCACGAGGATATAATTCTTTTCAGCGAAAATTTTCACCACTTTCAATCCTTTCACTTTCACTCTGTCGCCACCCATACGGCCTGCCATGCGCATGCCTTTGAATACGCGTGATGCGTCAGAAGAGTTACCGATAGAACCTGGAGCGCGTTGACGATCGTGCTGACCGTGTGATTGTTCACCAACACCACTGAATCCATGACGTTTAACTACCCCCTGGAAACCTTTACCTTTTGAAGTACCAACCACGTCTACGGTTTCGCCTTCAGTAAAGATGTCTACAGTGATAGTTTCACCTAATGCTTTTTCGAGAGAATAGTCGCGAAATTCTTTTACGACTTTTTTGGCGGGAGTATTTGCCTTTGCGAAGTGATTTTTCTCGGCTAAGAGTGTGTGTTTCTCTTTTTTGTCGCCGAAAGCGATCTGATGTGCGTTGTACCCATCGGTATCTTTTGTTTTTACCTGGGTAACTACACAGGGACCAGCTTCAATGATGGTGCAAGAAGTTTGCTTACCATCGGGACTGAAGATGCTGGTCATCCCGACCTTTTTTCCAATAATTCCTTTCATCGTTTTTAATTTATGCCTTCGAAAGGTTGAAGAGACAGTTGATGACGGATGACCATCAGGACTTCAATCCCCGTTTGCTACCGACCTTTTCTGTTGTTCACCGAAGCTGCCCTGATCTGCGATCTGCTGTTTGCTTCGTTCATCCCTCATCCGGGATGCCCGTGTTTGCCTTTCTGTTAAGTAGCCTCAATGAGGCATATGGCTCTGCGGGTGATAGAAGTACCGATAGTAAACTAACCTCGAAGGGCTAGTTCATATTTAAATGTTTTTTCTATCCGGATCTCTGAGTTTTCTGCTCAGGACCCGCTATAATTACCCAGCGCTGCTTTATCGGCCGTTTTACCGGACCAAGTTTGCAGAATAGGTTGGAAAGAACTATGAAAAAACCTTGTCTGGATCTTAAATCCGGACAAGGCCTCAAAAATTTTACGCTTTGATCTCTACCTCTACCCCTGAAGGCAGATCGAGTTTGCTGAGCGCATCTACTGTACGGCTGCTGGAAGTATAAATGTCCAGAAGGCGTTTGTGCGTGCAGAGCTGGAATTGCTCACGGCTCTTCTTATTCACGTGCGGTGAACGCAGAACTGTAAAGATCTTTTTCCTTGTAGGTAAAGGAATAGGGCCTGTAACTACAGCGCCGGTGCTTCGCACAGTCTTCACGATCTTCTCCGCTGATTTATCAACCAGGTTATGATCGTATGATTGTAATTTGATTCTGATTCGTTGAGACATATTCCAAAACCCATTTTTCGATGGGGATGCAAAGGTAAGGGCTTGTTTCTTTATTAACAAAAGAAATAACGAAAACTTTTGCTCCCACTGGTTAAAAAAATAGGCGGCAAAGGTAGGTGTTTACTGCCTTTGCCGCAAATAATGTTTGTATCTTACTGTATTTCAGGTGCTAATATTTCCGCTTTTGAGCGTCTGCCTTATTCCGGACACCTGATTTTTTTTATTATTTTTTTTCAGAGTTGTTCACCGCCGCTATCACCAGCACGCCAACCACCGCTGCTCCCGCTACTCCCGCCAGCACTTCTCCCCCTACCGACGCTTTGGCCGTATAGGTTTCTTTCCAACCAGTACGGTAAGGGTCTCTGTTTGTTCGGAACATCGACGATACATAAAATGCATGCTCATGCGTCACCGTCTGAATCTTGCCATCTGTCTCCATCAGCGTAGTAAGAAAGGTTCTCACCAGCATCGGAGAATTCTTCTCCTCAAAACTGAACATCTTCACATTCAGCGTGGATCCTTTCGGCATTTCAACCTTTGTTGCCACAGGTGTAATGGTGTTGCCGGCCGGCAGTTCCAGAAATCTGGTGGTAAGCTTTTTAGATTCCCGGGCTACAAAAGACATCGGAGGAACAGTCTCTCCATCCGGAGGCATGGTTGTAACTGCAGAGAAATCGGTATAGGATACAGGCGCCGGTCTTGGAATCGTTGATCCTACAGTCACTGCCTGGCCCTTTGTTTTCGCTTCCTGCGGCAGCATGCCATAGGCTTGTCCATTGATGATAAGAGAACTCCGGTTCCAATCGATCACCATCGCCTTATTCAGTTTGTTCATAAAACGGATACTCAGCGGGAAGTCTTCCCCTTTGAAACTGTAACTGATCTGAACACTGTCGTTTTCCGCAACAAACTCACTTTTATCGTTCTGCTGAAGCTGATTGCTTTTCACAGAAACGTATTGATAGGTGCGGCAGCCAGAAACGGAAATCACTAAAAAGAGCAGAGATGCTAAAATCTTCATAATCGGGTTTTGTGGTCCGGGATCATTCAGAAATGCGCTTCGCCGATCAGGCGAAACCATCCGATACGTTCCCGGTATATTTACAGAATGCGGGCTGGCATTGTAATACAACAGTTCAGTTTGTAGTGGAATTCTTCCGGTTATCTACTGAACACCGGCAGCCTGCACTACGTATGCCCCATTCCAACCAGTGGTAAAGGGATTTCTATCGGTCCTGATCAGAGAGGATACATAAAAATTATGCTCCAGAGGAATGGTCTGGATCTTCCCCCCTTCTTCAATCAGCATGCTCAGGTAAGTTCTGATCACTAAAGGAGAATTGCTTTGCTCAAAGCTGGCCATCCTTACTCTCACTCTGGGACCATGAGGCATGGAGTACTTTGTTTTCCCAAATCCCGGATGTCCCGGAGCAGGTTCTATAAAATTGTCCGTAACAAACTGAGAGCTGCGGGTTACGAAAGATTTAGGAGGAACTGTTTCGCCATCAGGAGGCATTTGAGTTACAGATCTGAATTCAGTATATGAACTGCTGGCAATTCTCGATAAAGCCAGGGTAGATGTTTCTGCCCTTCCCCTTGTTACTTTTTCTTCCCTGAAGAAACTGTAGGATTGATCATTGATGATGAGAGAAGTTCGCTTCCAGTCGATCACCATCACCTTATCCAGCTTGTTCATTACGCGGATATTTACAGGAAGGTTCTTTCCGTTGAAATTGTAGGTGATCTTCACACTGTCGTTCTCGGCAACAAATTCATCATTGCCGGTTCGCAGAAGCTGGGTACTGTTAACTGAAATATATTGGTAGGATTTACAACCGGTAAAGGATACTATTAATAGGAGCAGGGGTATTAAATTCTTCATAATCAGGTTTGTGCCCGAAAAGTAAAAAGAAATTTTCTTACAATCTGTTAAGAATGCTTCATTTAACTTTTTCGTCTGCACATATACGGCATTAGAAATAATTACTATGGTTTATCGTAGGGATAGTATCGTATAACCGGCCTGCCCGTCATTTTCTCTGTCAATGCATCTGCAGCCCCAACAATAGCAGCTTCGGCGACGATGCCAAATCCGGTGGCCATTCCTTTTCCTAATCCTGTTTCTTTTTTCACCCAGGCCTGCCCTGCATCGAATTGTCCGGGACCAATACCAGTTCTTATCAGTTGGCCTACATAAAAAGTATGCTGGTACACTATTGGCTTTGCTGCGCTATCCTCCCCCACAATACTGAGATAGTTTCTGAAACGAAGCGGTGAATTCTCTTCTGAAAATTCCGCCTCTTTCACATGGGCAACCGTACCGTCGTACATGATGCGCGAAGTAACCCTGAAGGCCGACTTTGGCAATTCATTGAAAAAGTCGTTGGTAAGCCCCATCGGCGATCTGGAAATATAACTGTGCGGTGGAATAAGCTCGCCTTTCTGATTCGTATAAGATGTTTCTGCTGCAGGCAGATCATCATTGTTATGCTCATCTGATAATGCAACAGGCTCAGGATCGCCGGTTCTTGCAGCAGCAACGATGTCCGGCATACTGGTAAGTGAACCATTGTAACTGATTGCACGCTGATTGATCACCAGTGCACTCCGGCGCCAGTTAACCCAGAGTGGCTGATCGAGTTTATTGTAGATGCGGATATTCACGGGGGCATTCACGCCGGTGAAACTGTAAATGATCTTCAGACTATCTGTGTCCACCACAAAATCTTTCTGGTCGTTCTTGTTTATGTGCTTACTATCGAAACTCAGGTACTGATAGCGGTTACAGCTTGCAGTTAGTGCTATCACTGCCAGCAGGGGTAAAATTCTTTTCATACGAAACAAGGTTTACACATCAAGATAATCATAATAAAGCGGCATCCCTGTTAACGAAAAACGAAATGCAATTATCTGTAAACTGATCAGCAAACCATCCTTCACAGAAAAAGGGCAGAACTGTTTTGCAACAAGCTCTGCCCCTTTGAATGACATGATCTATATCAAATCTACCCTGCAATTATCTTGCTCCCGGAGGGCAATATTGCTTCAGGTAGTTGGTGTACATGGTTGCCAGGTGCATGAATGTACCCTCTCCTTCCTGCATGCTGTGCGAACGGTTAGGATAGCTCATCAGCTGGAACTGTTTGTTGTGTTTCACCAGTTCGTTGATCAGCATTTCGGCATTGTTGTAATGCACGTTGTCGTCGGCGGTTCCATGGATGTACAGGAGGTTGCCTTTCAGGTTCTTCGCGTGTGAGAGCGGAGATCCTTTTGCGTAATCAGCCTGTCTTTCCTGAGGAAGGCCCATGTATCTTTCTTCGTAGATATTGTCGTATGTGTTCAGGTTAACTACTGCTGCAACAGCGATACCTGTTTTGTAGATCTCCGGATACTGGAACATCAGGTTGAGTGTAGCAGAACCGCCACCACTCCATCCCCAAACCGCTACGCGGCTGGTATCGATGAAATTCCATTTCAGCACTTCCCTGGTAGCAAGCGCCTGATCTTTGATGTTCAGCTGACCGATATTGTGGTGAATAGATTTTCTCCACTCGCGGCCTTTCGGAACCGGTGTTCCGCGGTTGTCCATAGAAATGTAAATGTATCCGTCGTTCGGCATGTTGCCGGCATAGAGAAAGTTTCTGCCAACTCCATACTGATCCTTCACGTTCTGTCCCCATGGTTCTGTGTACACGTAGAATACCACAGGGTATTTTTTGGAAGCATCGAAGTTCTTTGGCTTCACCATCCATCCGTCCATTTCAACACCTTCGGAAGTGGTAACCTTGAAGAATTCGAGTGTTGATTTTGATTTATCTGCTTTCGCTACTGCTGCATCGATCTTCGATTCGCCATCAACAGGTTTGTGATCCTGCAGGGTGATGAAATCGGCAGAAGCCGGAGTGAAATAGTTGGAGAAAGAATGCACCGCGTACTTCGCATTAGGAGATACATCATAATTATGGAAACCCTGCTGGTTTGCGGGAGAAAGGCGTTCTGCTTTTCCTTTACCATCGAGGGTAATGCGATAGAGATATTTCTGCGTTCCGTTGCCGGGTGATGCCATGAAATAAACATAACCGCCTTTTTCATCGATGCAGGCGATATCCATTACATCGTAATCGCCAACGGTGATGAGGGTTTCGCTTTTGCCGTCGCGGCTGATGCGGTAAAGATGTCTCCATCCGTCTTTCTCAGAAGGCCAGATGAATTCTTTGCCATTGTTGATCCAATCCCATCCGCCCCAGATATAGTCTTCGTCCCAGAGCTGGATAACATCGATCCACGCTGCATCTTTTTCGGTGTAGATGCTTTTGGCGCTTCCTGATTTCACGTCGCAGAGCATGATATTGCTTTCGTTCTGGCGACGATTCATATGCTGAAGAATCAGTTCATTGCTGCTGGCCCACTCGAGGCGGGTAACATAACTCTGCAACACTTTATCGGTAGGAACATTCATCCAGTTGGTTTTGCCAGCTGTGATATCCACCACACCGATTTTAAAAGGAGAAGGAGCATCTCCTGCGATCGGATATTCAACAGGCACAGCTACCGGATAGATAGAATCTGTGTTGTTCACCATCAGATAATCCTTGGTGTTCTTGGCATCGATCTGCCAGTAAGCGATCTGGCGGCTGTCGGGGCTCCAGCGGAAACCGTCGCGGCAGAAGAATTCCTCTTCATACACCCAGTCGAAGGTACCGTTGATCAGCTTTCTGTTGCCGTCTTTGGTAAGTTGTTTGATGGCTCCGGTAGCGAGGTCTTCCACATAAATGTTGAATTCGCTTACATAAGCCACTTTTTTTGCATCGGGAGAGAATTTGGCGAACATCAGTGAGCTCGCTGCGCGGCCTTTACCCAATTGTTTGAGGGTGCCCGCTTTTTTGTCGAATACCCAGTAATTGCCCTTGGTATTGAGGCGCCATACTTTGCGGGTATCTGTAAACAACAGCACTTTCTGATCATCTTCAGAAAAACTGAAACTGCTTACAGCCAGTGCACTTTTAGAAGAGGCGGGTGTAAGCTGTTCTTTGGTCAACACCACGGTAGCAGGAGCTTTGGGCACATTTTGTACAATTCCTTTATCAGTCATTTCGTAATAACTGTTTCCGTCCTTTGCCCATTGAAGTCCATCCTGAGCGAAGAGCGAATCGGTAGCAAGCATGCCGATAGCTAAAACTATCAATCGGCTAATGGTTCTTTTCATTTGCATTTCCAGCGAAATTTTAGGGCTGGAAATTAGTACAAAACCACGTGGGCAACAAAGAAGAATGATAAAAGGAAAAAATAAAGGCCCTCTGTAGGAGCAGAAGGCCGGTACTTTGGAGGTTAAGGTTTAGTCAACCTTACTAGCCATCATACAGATCTATGCGTTGCGTAAGTAGGATTTTTGCATAGAAATAATTTGCTTCAGGGGTTAACATTGCAAAAGAACGCAATTAGGTGATTGAACTCAGCACCGATTTGCATGTGTGACAGCCGGTTGATTAACTGTGCAGAAACAGGCATATCTGTGCAATAGTTGTACTATCTTCGCATCATTCCAAAGGGGGTGCCTTACAGGCTGAGATTATACCCTTTGAAGAAAACCACTCAAAAGTTTTCTTCATCCACCTGATCCGGGTAATGCCGGCGTAGGGATAAACAAAAAATATGAACATACAGGATTGGTTCCATTTACTCTGGCAGCAGGTCAGGGAAACTGCAATGCTTCAATGGCTGGCAGTTGCATTAGGTGTAGCGGAAGTGCTGCTCGCGAGAGCTAATAAGATCTGGCTCTACCCTGCCGGCATTGCCGCTACGGCTCTTTCGGTTTTCATTCTCTTCGAAGCAGGATTGTTTGCAGAATGTCTGCTCAACCTATACTACATCGTTATGAGCATCTATGGCTGGTGGTTCTGGGTGAAGAAGCGCGACAAACCCGCAGTGAAAGTAAGCTTCAGCAATCAACGCGACTGGCTGAATGTGATGCTGATAGTTGTAGGTGGATTTATAGTGCTTTACACTTCGCTGAAATATTTCACTCCATCTACAGTTCCTGTAATGGATGCATTTGTAAGCGCTACGGCATGGGCAGGCATGTGGTTGCTGGCCAAACGCAAAGTGGAGAACTGGATACTGCTGAACATTTCGAATGCAGTGGCTGTTCCTTTGTTGTTCCACAAGCAGCTACCACTGTATGCTTTCCTCACTATCTTTTTATTCATCATCGCGGTGATGGGATATTTCCAGTGGAGAAAAACAGCGCAGCAGAACAAGGAAGAAGACAGTTATCTGGTACCCTCGATTGAATAATAATGATCATACCCCTCGATAAAATCATTGCGCCCGAAGCAGTGGCCATCATTCGTGAAACGGCTGCTGCAGCTGAGTTGCAGGGCAGTCTTCATCAGGCACAGCTCGAACTCGCCTGGCGAAACAACTGGTTCAATCTGTTTGTTCCGAAAGCTAATGGCGGATTGGAACTATCACTCCCCGAAGCATTGCGGGTGGAAGAAGCATTGGCGTGGGCAGATGGCAGCCTCGGCTGGACAGTTACGCTTTGCAGCGGAGCTAATTTCTTCATCGGCTTTTTGCATCCGGACGAAGTGCAGGGTATTTTCTCCAACCCCAAAGTTTGTCTGGCAGGAAGCGGCGCGCCGACTGGAACCGCCACACTCCGCAACGGCATGTACGAAATTGCAGGCAAATGGAAATACGCCACTGGCGCACCACACGCTACCATCTTCACAGTCGCATGCGTAATAAAAGAGAATGGAGTGGTGAAACGCGATAGCAATGGCAACCCGGTAACAGAAGCATTCTGGCTCCGGCCAGATGAAGTGAAGCAGATACCAGACTGGCATATGATGGGCATGAAAGCTACAGGCAGCATCAGCTTTGAAGTTGCGCCCATAGCTGTTCCGCAGACCCGCCGGTTTCTCATCGAAGCAGAACATGCAGTGCTGCCACATGCGGTGTTCAAATATCCATTCCATCAATTTGCAGAAGCCACACTGGGCATCAATTTCTGCGGCATGGCTTTTCGTTTTCTGGAAATCTTATTGCAGCAGCATTCCACGTCACCGGCAAAAATGGAAGCCGCCGGAAAACACGAAGCTGCTCTACTCATGACCCGTGATCTTTTTTATACGCAGGTCGAAAAATCATGGGATATGCTCGTGAAAGATGGGCACATCTCAGAAGATACACTAACGGCGGTGAGTAAGTGCAGTACGAACCTATTTGCAGTGTCGAAACAACTGATGCAGGAACTGTATCCAGTACTGGGTATGATGGCAGCCGACGAAAACTCGGAAGCCAACAGAATCTGGCGGAATTTTTTCACTGCAAGCCAGCATAAGCTGTTGCGCGGATCTTAACGCCGTTACAATTCCAGCTTCAGTTCTATTACCTCCATTGCCGCCAGCTTTATTGTTCCGGGGAGTACTTTACCCGTTTGCTTTTCAATTACCTGTTTTGGTTTCAATCTTCCCCAATGGAAAGATGTTTCCGCAGCAATCGGTTCCGGATTGAAAAGACGCACCATGAATGCGTTCGTTCCATCTGGCTGAATACTCGTTACCACGATATTGTTATTGCTTAATCCGAAAAGATTTGTGGTGTTGCTGAAACCCTGCTTCACGGGTACTGCAAGCAATGGTTGCGTAAAAGCAGCAGCAGCCTTCTCCATCTCTGCATTGTTTACTTTCTCATGCGGACGCAACGCATAGTTGTATTGACTCTTTCCTTCCTGATCTGCTTTGTAGTTGGTATGCCAGTAATTGTTCATCACATAGCTGAACCAGTTACTCGTATTATCTGCGTGTGTCTTCCAGTTCTTATGCGCATTGCCGGCGGTTTGTCTTTCATCGATCATAGTGCCGGGCTCGGTAAGCGGGGTTTGAATCCACAACAGCTGAATGCCTTTGTCAGTGGAACTTGCATCCAGCCAGCGGCGGCCATAGAGATAATCTTTGTTGGAGCCTGGCAACTGATCTGCCTGAAATCTGATAATGCCATAACCCGCATCCAGCGTGGTTTGCTGAAGCTGACTGTTGAAGGGAAAACCAAAATGTACCGCTTCTTTGCTTCTTACTGATTTCTTATCGATGATGTTTTCGATCCGAACGATGTCTTCACCTGCCAGTAATGTGATATTGCGTTCGAGACTGTTCGCACCCGGTGCCGCAGACTTGAGCGATACGCGCGTGAGTACAGGTCCCGATTCCAGCAATACTACTTTGATGGGATTATTGGAGGTGGCATCTTCCGGGTTTGTTCCGGGAACATACCAGTAACTGTTCAGTCCCTGTTTGTTGAAGCGCCCTGCATAGTTGAAAGCACCGTCTTTGGTGAGGCTGGTAATGCTTCCGTCAGTGGCATCCCAGCTGAGTTTGATCAATCCGTTCGAAAGCGAATTTTCTGTTTGCGTTATTTGATTGGCTGCGGGTGCAGGCTCATCAGACAATTCAAACATCGCCGTGCCTAAGGCAGGCACATCGTGCGCGATAAATGCAAAACTTCCGTTGCTCAGCTTTTGCAGTGGGTACAATTTCCCATTAGCCGCTTTTACCGATTGAGCCGATCCATTAATACGAATCATTGCCGCACCGGTTCTCGGAAATGAGCTTGTATTGAATACTGCTATTATTTTCGAATGTGCATCACTGATAGTATTCATCAATTCATCTGCAAGCTGATTGGTTCGCACATCAGCATCCAGCATAAATTGCTTTTTGATTCTCCATTGTTCTGTAACGAAAGTTATATCCGGACTGGTGATGCTGTTATGTGCTCCCCATGTATGTTCATGAAAGAGGAGAATATTTTTCCATGCTTCATAGAACAGTTGCTCATTGTATTTTCCGGGGTTCAGCATGCTGTACAAAGTTGTGAGTTGCTGCAGGCGAAGGCTGTTCACACGATTCTTTCCTTCTTCTTCAGCGGTTGACATGGCGCCATCTTCCCAGTACGGCGAGATATCTCCTTTTACAACAGGGATCTGCTTTCCATACCGACGCTCAAAATCTTTGAACATGGTTTCAGCAGTACTCAATACGATCCTTGGAGAACTGTATTTTTCATTCCAGCTGGCAACGAATCGGGAGATGCTGGTATCGACAGGACCATTATCAGCCACGATATTGTATCGCCACTGCACTATCTCATAAGGATATTTCTTCTTGTTCAGTTCTTCGAGGTAGGTGGCTATGCGTTGCGGGCCTCTGTCGAACACAGCACCGGGGCCGGTTCCATGCCAGGAGGAATAACCTTTACCTCCAGCCCAGAAGAGGATCTTTTCTTTTCCGTCGGGCCCCATCCACCAAACAGGATTATCGCCCCATGCTTTCAGAAAATGACCTGCACGGTCGCCGAGGAATGGATGATGCTCGCCGATGTAATTCGATCCGACAGAGAAATATTTTACACCGGCTTTTGCCAATGCTGAAACAGTGCTCCATGCGAAGCCTGGAACATCGGAAGTCATGGCTACTGAAAAATCAAGTCCATACTGCTTTTTCAGACGGGCTGCATAATCAGTGTAATGGAACATTTCTTCCGGTTGGCTCAATCCGGTTAAGATATTCGCATAGAGTGCAGACAGATTGATGCTTCCGCTCTTCACTGCCGCAATGAATTTTTCTTTTTGACCGGCACTCGCCTGCTTCAGATAATTTTCAACAGCCCATAACGATTCAACATTCCATGTAAACCTTGCAGCTGCAGGCAGGGCCCTGGTTTGCTCGATCATGCGGAGAGCATCATCGATATTTTTGTTGTGGATCTTTTCCACTTCAGGTTGCAGGTGTGAGTAGCCAATATCGGTATGGGAATGATGAACAAAATACAATTGTCGATGCACAACAGGTTGAATAATCACCTGCCTGCGAAACAGTTCTTTTCCGCGCGATGAAACTGTTACCAGTATGCTGTCTGTTTTTTGTACAATATCAACAGGGATATCGTATTGATTGATCCCTTCTTTAACAGGAAATTTGAAAGCTTTTTTATTGGCATGCACATCCATTACATCGTTAGCGCCGAAATGCAGTGCAGTAAAGGAAAGCAGCTGTTTTCCGGACTTCAGCATGAAGGGTGTAGCGATCACATCCGCTTTTTCTTCAAAAGAAAATTTGAAGGTCATGAACCAGTCGTTGCTTTGCTGTGCTTGTCCGGTTACTTTTATTTTCACCGGTTTACCAAGAGTGAGGCGTGTTAAGGGCAGGCGAAGAAAAGCAAGGCCGTGTGCATCGCTGTTTCCATCGAGTTTCTTTTGAATGAATACAAGTCTGGAGCTGTCAGGCGCGGCGAAGGTCCAGTTAGGATTTCGGTTACCCGGCTGCGTGGTAAAGGTGAGCAATTTTTGATCGTTCACATAGAGGTCGAAATTGCGGGGCCCTCCGCTGGTAGCGCTGGAGTGTGCCGCAACCCAGCTGAAATAAACGTAGGGGCCTTTTTCTGATGCTGGTAACGCAGCGGTTTCCCATTCGATGGTTTTGTTGCCGTCTGAGGCGCGGGTGAGTAATGCTATAGGTGCGTGATCGGGATAGATGGAGAAGTAGCCGATATTCTCACCACCGACTTCATGGGCATATCCGGTAATCCATTTGATATTGCCCAGCCAGGGAATATTGGATTGGGCTGATGCTGAAATGCAGAGCAGACAAAGGTTCAGCAGTGCAAATACTTTTCTCATGCGGCGAGTTTTTATCGTTCTGGTTTGCGCACATCACTGAAATTGCCGGCTATCGGTAGGTACAAAGCGGGCAATTAGTATGTACGTATGTTCAAACATATAACATTTCGGGAAAAGACATAATATCCGGACATTATTATTTTTTGGGAACTGGCGGCGGGCGAAAAAACAAAGGGAGCACCTTGCGGTAACTCCCTTTGCTATGAATTGTTTGCGCAGCCTAATCGCCGTATTTTACTTTATACCCTTTGATCTGTTCGATCTGTTTTTCAATATCCCCTGTTTCTTTTCCGCTGCGCGCGAGTGATTCTTTAATCTCATTTCCTACTTCAATGGCTTTATCCCAGTGATGGTTCCTCCACAGGATATACAAATAGGTATTGAGAAAGCGAGGATCTCTGTTTCTGCTCAGCAAGTCTTCCATCCATTGAATGCCGGCAGCGCCTTTGTCTTTACCACCCGTCCAGTTTCCCAGCATGCTCGACAATGACAATGCATAGCTGTCATTTTTCTTACCATATTTTTCCAGAAAAGCAGTTCCTCTCCGCATGTATTCTTTAATATCATCCTTACCATTGCTGTCCTTTGAATCGAACACTGCATAAAATTCAGCATACTCCTGATAGTAAGGATATTTCTTTGCTTTGAATTGCTCCATTTCAGCATTGAACTTAGAGAGGTCTTTATTGATCTGCCCGCTGAGCTGAGTGCCCTTGAAATACCAGAGATAACTTTTAGCAATAAAACTATCGATAGCAGCCTCTCCTACTGTTTTTCCGAATGCCTTTTTGTTGGCTCCGATGTATTCAAATGGCAGTGAAAATGGTGCGCTTTTTACCAGCTGTATCAGTTCGAAAGTTTCTTTGGTTGTTTTCTTCTTCTTGTCGAGCTGACTGAAATATGCTTCAAACTCAGTAGTGGCTTTCTGATTCCGGTAGCTCCCGATCAGTTCACCGAAATATTTAAGCATGAATGCATGATCGCGATTGCCGCTTTCCCACTGATGCACCATCGACAGTTGATTTTTGTTGGGGTCCTGCGCTGTTTTTGCCAGCTCTATCAACCCATTGCAATCGGGAGTACCTGCGGTTGAATGGATGGTATTGCCATCTCCATCGAGAAACATCAATGTAGGATATGCATTCACGTTATATTTCTTTCCGATAATCTCACCTGCTCCTTTATCATCACATTGCACTTTGCAATTGATGAAATTCGCATTGAAATAATCGCCCGCCTGCTTTTGCGGAAACACCTCATTGGCCAGCACTTTACATGGCCCGCACCAGCTGGTATAAAAGTCAACGAATACCATTTTATTTTCAGCCTTTGCTTTTGCGAAAGCCGAGTCGAGGTTATGCATGAATTCAATGCCCTGTGCCTGCACAGCGTTTGCAACTGAACATACAAACATTGTAAGTATGAAATTATATGGAAGGAAGAAGGATCTTCTTTTCATGGTGTAATTTTTTGAGGTGAACTACCTGTACGCTTCATTTTGATCGAGTTTGGGATTGGCCCTGATTTCCAGTCCGGGTACGGGATACAGGTCATCACCTTTTTTCCAGGTACCGGCAGGCGACAGCGGCTTGAGCACCGTTTCAGCCATATTGGTTCGTTTGAGATCGAGCCAGCGATGGCCCCATTCAGCAAAGAACTCAACACGGCGTTCCTGCGCAATTGCCTGCAACAGTGAGGTCTGATCTGCCGCTGCAGTTGGTAACAATCCGGCGCGCGCACGAACGATGTCCAGATCATTTTTCGCCAGCGGTAATTTGGCTGCTCCCAGTTGCGCTCTTGCTTCGCTGCGAATAAGATATTGTTCGGTGAGCCTGAACACAACGTAATACTCCGTTACAGAACCCGCTCCTGCTTTGTATTTCGCCGGGAAGGCCCAAGTTGGATTATTCACGGGATCACTGAAGCCAATCCATTCCAGCTTGCGCTGATCATTTGCTTCGAAGGCCTGCAACATCTGCTGCGTAAGCTCATAGTTGGGGCGTGTGGTACCAACTACCATAAACTGCGCACCTTCTGTTGTATTGGAATTGGCGCGTACTGGCTGCAATTGCCAGATCGCTTCCGGGCTGTTCATCTTAAACACCTGATTCAATGCTGGCAGACCTGTACCATACTTGCCCGATGCGATGATGGCATCCGCTTCTCTTTCTGCATCTTCCCATTTGCCTGTATAGAGATAAGCACGTGCCAGCAATGCGCCTGCTGTGTAAGCATTGGGGCGAAGCCTTTCTGCCGTAGGGTAAGTTTCTTTCAGCATCGCTTTAGCTTCCTTGAGATCCGTTATGATCTGCTCCCACACTTTAGCTGCTGCAGTGCGCGGCAGCAGCATGTTCTGGTTGTAATCGGTCTGCATAATCAGCGGCACATCCCCGAAG
Organism: Pseudoflavitalea sp. G-6-1-2; assembly: GCF_012927185.1. GTDB lineage: Bacteria > Bacteroidota > Bacteroidia > Chitinophagales > Chitinophagaceae > Pseudobacter. The sequence continues at coordinate 539,783 of NZ_JABBGB010000003.1, read as the reverse complement.
AGATTCACCAGATAGAAGTAACAGAATGCACGCATGAATTTAGCCTCACCCTGTAACTGGATCTTCACAGCATCTGTCATTCCCGTAGCTGTGGCCAATCCATTCAGAATTTCGTTGGTGCGGAAAATGTATTTGTATCCATCTCTCCAGAAAGGCTGCACATAAGAATTCTCCGGAGTGAGATTATGATCCGAAAACTCCTGAAATATCGGAGCAGTGGTATTGTTCTGCGTCCATGTCATTTCATTGGCAGACATGCCGGCGAGTGAGCTCATGGAAAAAACCGCGAATGAACCGCTGTTGCCAAACTGATCGTTCATCATGTCGATGTAGATCGATAACATGGCAGATGTTGCAGAATTATCGCTGGTGAAAACTTTGTCGCCGGTGAGCTGATGCGGAGGATCTTCCACCTCCACAAACTTCTTGCATCCGCCGAGCAGCAATGCCGCAGCAATGCAAGTCAGCGCTGCTCTCCTGCTAAATACTGAAACTTTATATTTGATAACTGATGATATACTTTTCATAATTGCAACTTGATTGAGTTGATTAAAAAACAACCTGCAGGCCAACTGTGAGCATTCTCATTGGAGGCATTGAAGAAAGCGACATGGTTTCCGGATCACTGATCTCGTATGGACTGATCGTAAGCAGGTTCTGTCCCTGGAAATACACCCTCAGGTCCTGCGCTTTTATTTTCTGTGCAATCTGTTTATTGAAACGGTAAGAGAGCGATACGTTCCTCAATCTGATATAAGACGCATCAACGATACGTGCATCAGAGTAATTGGCATAGTAGCTGTATGTTGTAACAGCCTCGCCTGTTGTAGAGAACTTCTGAACATTGGTAGGATCTCCGGGCTTTTGCCAGCGGGCCAGCATCTCCACAGGCTGGTTCACACGCGAACCGGGTGCCTGAAACAGAATACTGCTTTTACCTTTCTGCTTCACGAAGTGAAAAAAGAAATCGAGTGTGAATCCTTTGTATTCAAAAGTGTTCTGAAGACCGCCGTAGTATTGCATAGCCATATCATTTACAGAAGTCTGGTCTTTCGGAATGGAGATCCCTGCCAGTTTATGAATGCCGGTAGCAGGATCAACACCAAGATAGGGTACGGATTTGTTGATGGTGATAGGCATACCGATGCTCCACACACTTGCGTAGTAAGTATCTTCCAGTCCCGGGTATGCGATCAGTTTGTTTTTGGGGAAGGAAATATTGAAAGACGATTTCCAGCTGAACTTATCTTTTGCAATATTGGTGGTGTTCAGCATCAACTCCCATCCTGTATTCTGCAAAATGGCATCTCTGTTGGCCTGCACGCTGGTAAAACCAACCTGAGAAGGCAGTACCAGTCCGGTGAGCTGATTATCGGTTCTGTTGAGGTAATAATCTGCACTGAAGAAAATTTTGTCTTCCAAAAAAGACAATTCAATGGCGGCTTCCCATTTCTTGTTTCGCTCCCATGCAAAATCAGGATTGTACAATCTCGATGGATAGAGACCTCCGAGTCCCTGATACGGAACAGCAGCGTTGGAAGACGACCAGCTGGCCAGGTATTGGTAGTCGCCGATACGGTCGTTTCCGGTAATGCCCATGCTTGCTCTCAGCTTACCAAAGTGAAGGAAGTGCAGATTCTTCATGAAGTTTTCTTCGCTGAAGATCCAGCCGGCACCAATGGCTCCGAAATTGCCGAATTGACGACCAGGACCAAACCTGCTCGATCCATCGCGACGCGCAGAAATATTGATGAGATACTTGCTGTCCCAGTTGTAATTGATTCTACCGAACAAGGCCGCATAATGATACTTGGCGTAAGAATTCGATACAGCTTTGTTCGAAGCAAGGCCCGGTGTTTTCATCAGGTCGTCGTTTGAATAACCCGAAGCATTGATGGTAGTGCCTTCATTCACCTGTTCCTGGAAGCTGAGACCCGCCAGCAATTGCAGTTTACCGCGGCCCCAGCGTTTGGTGTATTCTGCCTGTGGTTCTACGATCCAGTTCTTATGCGTTTGATTGTAGAAGTCTGCACTGCTGATGAGATTAGCGCTGTACGGACTTTGAGATTTGATAGGGTTTGCAGTTCTCTGATCGAGTGTCATGGCTGTATAACCCGCATCCAGCCTAACCTGCAGCCCTTCTGCAATGTTGTATCGCATGTTGATGTTACCGATCAGGTTGTCGGTTTTACCCAGGTATGTTTTAAAGAGATAGGCCATTGGGTTGGAGAAATTGATGCCTTTGTCTCTCCATACAAGATTGCCCTTTTCATCGAATGGAGCAGGTGCATTGGGAATGGTGTTGAGCAACTGAGTAAGATCGGTGGTAACGATGCTGTTCTTATCTGCATTGTAACCGACATTGAAAGACACCTGAAATTTATTGTCGGTTGAGCGATGCATCACATTAGCACGGAAGCTCACCCTGTTGTTATACATATTGCCGTAAAAAATGGGCGTTTCGCGATGGAAGCCGGCAGCCAATCCGAACTGCGTTTGTTGATTGCCGCCAGACAGACGAACCTGTGCATCTGTGCTGTGGGCTTTGTTTCCCATCAGCAGCTTGCTCCAGTTGTTGTAGCGGGTGGTATCCCATACCATCAGGTCGGTTGCATTGGAAGCAGTAGGTGTGATGTTATCATTTTTGAACGCTTCTTTACGCATGGTAATGTACTGCTGCGTGTTCATGTACTCAGGCAGTTTGGTGGGCCTTCCCCATCCTGTGTAGAAGTTGAAGTCCACAGACATCTTCCCTGCCTTTGCTTTTCTGGTAGTGATCAGAATTACACCATTGGCGCCTCTTGAGCCGTAGATGGCAGTTGCATCGGCATCTTTCAATACTTCAATACTTTCAATGTCAGAAGGATTAATAGCTACAAACGGATTGGTACGGAAACTGGCGCTGCTAAGTCCTCCAAGGGTTTGCACCTGAATGCCGTTTCCCAACGTAACATTGGTAAGGGAATGCGCAAAGGGAACTCCGTCGATCACATATAAAGGATCGTTGGCTGCGCCCAGCGAACTTTTGCCGCGGATCAGTACGCTAACCGGAGCGCCCGACAAGCCATTCGTCTGTACAATCTGCACACCCGGCAAACGGCCTCCCAATGCGAGCAATGGATTGTCTACGGGTTGTCTTCTGATATCCTCTCCTTTTATTTTGGCTACGGAGCCGGTGTTCATGCGCAAGGTGGTGGTGCCATAGGCAATCACCTGTATTTCGTCCAGCTTCGAATTGCTTAATGAAAGCTGAACAGTGAGCTCAGGAATTATTCCGGATTGTTGTTTTGCTTTTTCGAGGATGGAAGCAGTGACCTTCAGCTCGCGCGGCTCATATCCCACGAAGGAGAAAACAAGAACATCGCCTTCTTTCACCTGCAATCTGAAATTGCCTTCGTTATCGGTCATCACTGAGTTTTTGCTGTTCTTCACCAAAACAGAGGCGCCGGACAATGGCTTGCCGTCGGCAGCCAGAATGCGCCCTGCCACAGGATCCTGAACGGCAATCAGTAACTCGGTGAAAGATACGCCCGGTACGGGTTTGGTGGCGATGAAAATACTTTTGCCTTTGATGGTGAAACTGAGAGGCTGATCGCGGAATACATCAGCCAGAAATTTTTCGACGGGAACATTCACCGCTTTCATGGTAACCGGCCGGGCAGTACGCAGCTGCTGGTCTGTGTACATGAATACGTAACTGGTTTGTTTTTCAACAGAACCAATCACAGTTTCGAGAGAAACCTGCTGACCCGAAAAACTGATCTGTTGCGAAACGGCGTTCGCAGATACAGTCATAATTCCGGCCAGAAGAAATACAGCAGTTAGTTTCATTACTAACAGAAATTTGGTGACGCGCCGATACCTCCAGCAGGTTGCCGGCATGCAAATCATTACATTTTGCATAGTTTTGCAAAGTTTGGGTGATAAATAAGCAGTCCAGATGACTATTAAGAGTTGCCCAACTTTCGGCCAGAGATGTGACAGCATTTCTGGCTTTTTTTGTTGATCAACAATTCTGCATGTTTATTTCACAATCAGCCTCCTCCCTTCCATTCTGAATTCAAGTCCCATTCCTTTGAGGCTTTCCAGCACATCGGGGAGATTCAGATTTCTGTACATTTTTCCTTTGAAATGGATCGTGGGCGGATGGCCTTCGTACTCCACAGTGATATTGTACCAGCGTTCGAGCTGGCGCATCACAGCCGGCAATTCGGCACCCTCGAAATTGAAAAGTCCATTTGTCCACGCCAGTATTTTTTGCATATCTGCCGCTTCCACCAGTTTTATACCGGAGTTATCGGCAGGTATAGCGGCCTGCTGACCAGGTTTCAGCAGCAACTGGTTGCTGCCTGCCCCGATGGATACAGCGCCTTCCACCAGCGTGGTGCGCGTGAATGCCTCATCTTTGTAGGCATTGATATTGAAAGCCGTTCCCAGCACTTTGATGGTTGATCCATTTGCTTCTACCATGAATGGCTGATTCGGCTCTTTTGCCACAGACAGAAATACTTCTCCCGTAATCTTCACATTCCTTGTTTTTCCGGAGAAGCTGGCCGGAAATGAAATGGACGAAGCTGCATTCAATCTGGCTGTCGATCCATCGGGCAATACCACCTGATATTGTCCGCCAATTGGTGTGCTGATGGTATTCATCAGCAATTCCTCATTCTTGCGATCTGCTTCGTACATCAGTTGGCCATTACCGGTTTTGCTGATCCTTGCACTTCCCTGCATAGCGAGGGTTCCGTTGGCTGCATTGTCGAGCTCAATGGAACGTCCGTCTGCCAATGTGAGCACTGCTTTGTTCCCTCCGGGACCAATGCCGGCGCCCGGCACCGTTGTATTTGATTTATCAGCCAATGCAGTCTCCGCCTTCTTTTGAGGTGCGGGCCGAAGCCAGATATAGCAGGCGGCACCGGCCATCAGCAATACAGCAGCAGCTGCACTCCATTTCAGGATAAGTGATCTCCTTACCGGCCTGCGGGATTGAAGATCGTTGTGATCTGCAATTTGCATCTGTTGTTTCAGGCGATGAAAGCTTTGTGCTTTCAGTTCCTCATCATCGGCTCCCAGGAGCGTTTTTTCATTCGCATATTCGTCGATGAGTTGTTCCAGCGTTTGCTGCTGGTTATTGTCTTGCAGCATTTGTTTGAATAGGACCAGTTCTTCTCCGGTGAGGGATTCAGACAAATACTTTTCGAGCAATTCCTGTAATGATTGTTGCATGGGTATTTTGATTGGCTTACAGAAAAGGAAAGGTTACTTAGGTATAGACGCAGTTTCATATCGGCACACCCGACAAAAGGAGAAATATTTTTTATGGCATGATGAAGATGCTCATTGCCGCAAACACCGCGATGAGGAGATCGTATTTGTGCAGTTGTTTTCTGATATGTGCCAGTACGATTGTGATGGTGTTGGAGACCGTCTTTTTCGAGAGGTTGAGTTCGTCGGCGATGGCATTGTGATCCATACCCTCTTCGCGGCTCATTCTGAAGATCTGTTGCTGCCTTTCGGGCAGTTGCTGCAATGATTCTTTCACCAGTTCCGATGCAGCGCCGATGTCGCTGTGATGAGGCTGAATATCAGCAGGGGCGGCGGTTTTGATAAACACCTGCAGGTCTTTTTCCTGCTTTTTATTTTTCCGGAGTGCGGAGATCAGTTCGTTTCTCACCATGATCATAAAATATGCTCGGAAGTTGGCGATATGATCGAGGGAATGGCGTTTGATCCACAATTTCAGGAATACTTCCTGTACGATGTCTTCCGCCGTTGAAGGCGATTTGGTGAAAGCGATAGCGAGAGAATATACTTCATTCCAGTACAGACTATGCAGCGCTTTGAAAGCGTACTCATCACCTGCTGCGATGAGGGATAGCAATTCTTTTTCTGTATGAATGGGATCAGGGGGCAATTAGCAGCGATTGGTTCAGTTGTAAAACTAGAGAATCTTTCAGTACGAATGCTACAAAAAAAGGGTGCATCTTTCGATACACCCCTTTGGAAAATATGCAGCGGAATTTGCTATTTAGTCTTCAACTTTCGCTTTTCCTTTCACCTTTGCAATCACTTCTTCAGCGATGTTGTTAGGTGCAGGATTGTAGTGAGAGAACTCCATGGTAGAAGTAGCGCGGCCAGAGCTGAGTGAACGCAGCTGAGTTACATATCCGAACATTTCAGACAGTGGAACTTTAGCTTTGATCACCTGTGCATTGTTACGGCTATCCATACCTTCGAGCATACCACGACGACGGTTAAGGTCACCTGTTACGTCTCCCATGTATTGGTCCGGAGTAATAACTTCTACTTTCATGATTGGCTCAAGAAGCACTGGCTGTGCTTTGCGGGCTGCCTCACGGAAACCTGCTTTAGCACAAAGCTCAAAGCTCATAGAGTCGGAGTCAACTGCGTGGAAGCTACCGTCGAATACGCGCACTTTCATGTTTTCAACAGGGAAGTTTGCGAGAACGCCGCTGGTCATTGAAGTCTGGAAGCCTTTCTGGATCGCAGGTACGAACTCACGGGGGATAGATCCACCGAAGATATCGTTTACGAACTGGAATTGCTGTCCTTCGTTCGCTTTCAGCCATTCTTCATCGGCAGGACCGAATTCGAATACGATGTCGGCGAATTTACCACGACCACCAGACTGTTTCTTCAGCACCTCACGGTGTTCAACAGATTTGCGGAACGCTTCTTTATAAGCAACCTGAGGAGCACCCTGGTTTACTTCTACTTTGAACTCACGACGCATACGGTCGATGATGATTTCCAGGTGCAGCTCACCCATTCCACGAAGGATGGTTTGACCGGTATCTTCATCTGTATTAACGCGGAGTGTAGGATCTTCTTCCACCAGTTTGGCAATAGCCATACCCATTTTGTCGACGTCAGCCTGAGTTTTAGGCTCGATAGCGATCGCGATTACAGGCTCAGGGATGAACATGTTCTCGAGAACGATCGGATGGTTTTCGTCGCAAAGGGTATCACCGGTTTTGATTTCCTTGAAACCAACAGCCGCACCGATATCACCAGCTTCGATGAAGTCGATAGGGTTTTGTTTGTTGGCGAACATCTTCATGATACGGCTGATACGCTCGTTTTTACCAGAACGCATGTTCTTAACATAAGAACCGGCATCGAGGTGGCCGCTATAACACCTGAAGAACGCGAGACGACCTACGAAAGGATCGGTCATGATCTTGAAGGCCAGTGCTGCGAAAGGAGCTTTAGGGTCGGCTTTACGAACCTCTTCAGCACCAGTTTCAGGGTTGATACCTACTGTATCGTCGATATCTACAGGAGAAGGCAGGTAGCGGCAAACGGCATCGAGTGCAGTTTGTACACCTTTGTTCTTGAATGAAGAACCACACATCATCGGAACGATGCTGAGGTCGATGGTAGCCTTACGGATAGCCTCGTGAACCTCTTCTTCAGTGATGGTGTTGGGATCTTCAAAGAATTTCTCCATCAGTTTGTCGTCGTATTCAGCAACTGCTTCGATCAGTGACGCTCTCCATAACTCAGCTTCTTCCTTCATGTCGTCCGGAATAGGAATGTACTGGAAGGTCATACCTTCAGTTGCCATATCCCAGATAACACCTTTCATGGTGATCAGGTCAACCACACCTTTGAAATCATCTTCAGCGCCGATTGGAAGTTGCAGGGGAACTGCTTTAGCACCCAGCATTTCTTTCACCTGTTTAACCACGTTCAGGAAGTCGGCTCCTGAGCGGTCCATTTTATTTACGAAACCGATACGTGGAACTTTGTAACGGTTAGCCTGACGCCATACAGTCTCAGACTGAGGTTCAACACCGTCAACGGCAGAGAACAATGCGATCAGACCATCCAGTACACGCATAGAACGTTCAACCTCTACGGTGAAGTCTACGTGACCTGGAGTATCGATGATATTGAAATAGTATTTCTTGGTGTTTGCATCAGCCTTACCCATTACGGTAGGGAATTGCCACTGGCAGCTAACAGCAGCAGAAGTAATGGTAATACCTCTCTCCTTTTCCTGTTCCATCCAGTCAGTGGTAGCGCCACCGTCGTGTACTTCACCAATCTTGTGGATCATACCGGTATACCTCAGGATACGCTCTGTGGTAGTGGTTTTGCCGGCATCGATGTGCGCCGCAATACCAAAATTTCTTTGTAGTCGTAAGTCTGCCATGACTTGATTTATTTGCTTTTTAATGTGAACAGGGAACAACGCTCCCTGAATTTGGTGCGCAAAGGTAATCAAATAACCCGGAAAAACACGTGCGGCGACCCGAAAAATATATGCAAAATGCGCATGCCGCAATTATTTAACTTTAAAGGATAGTGCCGCTGTTATGAGAATCTACTTATCGCTTCTGCTAGCCTTACTCCTGCCGGCTTTGCCCGGTATTGCGCAACCGTCAAAACCCGGTATCGGACGCATATCTCCGTCGGCTATCCAAATTAACTCTGATAATCAATCCACTACGTGGTGGCTTCTTTGCAAAGATACCACCCTGCTGAAGGATTACATCATTAAAAAACAGGTTCCCTTAACCATTCTGCAGCGCTATCCCGCAACCGGACTCGTTGTGGTTAAGACCACCCGTAAAGTGATCGATTCACTGCTGGCAGTACCGGGGCTGCTGCAGCTGGTAGACCGGCCCAGGATCCCGACAGAAGAACTCAGCATCGAGGGCTTCGACCCCACCGCCAATCAGATCAATGCCGCCCATAATTTCTTTGAAACACTGAATGGACAGGGCACCGTGCTCTCCGTGAAGGAGAATCGCTTCGATACTACCGATATAGATTTTAAGGGACGCTATCTTCGTACCCATCTCGTTTCCAATACGTTTTCGGGGCATGCAACTATCATGGGTACTATCGCTGCCGGAGGTGGAAACTCACACTACACAAGTAAAGGAGCAGCATGGGCTGCGGGGATCAGTTCGGCCTCATTCGAAAGCCTGTTGCCTGAACCCGATGCAGTGTATCAGCAGTATGCAATCAATGTGCAGAATCACAGTTATGGAACGGGCATTGAAAACTATTACGGTGCAGATGCGCTGGCCTATGATGCCAGTGTATCAGCCAATCCATTGTTGCTGCATGTTTTCTCGGCAGGCAATAGCGGCAATGTAACCAGTACCAGTGGGCCGTATCAAAACATACCGGCGTTCGCGAATCTTACCGGCAGTTTCAAGATGGCGAAAAACATCATTACAGTTGGTGCAACAGATTCTCTGCATCAGCTCGAAATACGAAGCTCACGGGGTCCCACATACGATGGAAGGTTAAAACCCGATCTCGTAGCATTCGGTCAGGATGGAAGCTCCGGAGCAGCAGCAATCGTGAGCGGTGCAGCATTGCTGTTGCAGCAATATTACAAACAGATACGGAGCGTGTATCCCAATGCCTCGCTGGTAAAAGCATTCCTCATCAACTCAGCCGATGATATGGGCGCACCCGGCCCCGATTTTCAATATGGCTATGGAAATGTAAATGTGCTGCGCGCATTGGAGGCTATGAGCTGGATCAGCTGGATGCAGAACAGGCTTGCACCAGGGCAGACAGATCAGGTAACCATTGCGCTTCCTGCCGGACTGAAGAAATTCAAAGTCACGCTCTGCTGGACGGACCCTCCCGGAGATCCTGCAGCCAGCAAAGCGCTGGTGAACGATCTCGATCTAACGCTAACGAATACACTAACAGGAGAGATCTTACACCCATGGGTAGCATCCCATTTTCCGCATGCAGATTCATTGAAGAAAGCAGCAGTAAGGAAAGTGGATACGCTCAATAATACCGAACAGATCACTATCGATAATCCCGCTGGCGGTACCTATCAGATTGCAGTCAAAGGCACGCATATAACAACGGCCTATCAGGATTATGCAGTAGCCTTTCAAATGGATACGGCGAACAGGTTCCGCTGGTATTATCCGGGAAGAAAAGACAACCTGCTGAATGGAAGCAGCAATACGCTTCGCTGGTCATCATCCTTTGATGTGGCGGCAGGACAACTCAGCTATTCGACCGATAACGGCAGCAGCTGGAAGCCAGTAGGGGCGGCTGCTTTGACACAATCATGGTTTAAATGGACAACACCAGATACGGTCTGCATAGCGAAGCTGCGCATGAGTATCGGCGGGCAACATTTCGACAGTGATCCCTTTACGATTTCGGGGCAACTCAATGCTGTTACAGGTTTCAATTGCGCAGACTCATTTTTATTGAGCTGGAACAAATCTGCAAACACCAAACAGTTTACGGTGTATGAACTGGGCGATCAATATCTTCATCCAATACTTACCACTTCCGATACGAACGTTGTGCTGAAAAAATCAGCACATCCGGCATTGCATTATGCTGTGGCAACTAGTATCAACGGCAACACTTCCGGCATAAAAAGCTTTGCTTTCGATTATACGGCACAGGGAGTGGATTGTTATATCAGAAACTTTCTTGCGGTATTGGGAGAATCAGGCGCCATCCGGATCAATGCAGAACTCGGAACATTGTATCAGATCAAAAATATTGTACTGGAAAAACTGCTTCGCAAAGGCAGTGAGCAACTGAAACAGGTAACTGCTCCTACCCTGCTTTTGTACGAATGGACAGATGAACAATTGCAGCAGGGAGAAAATACCTACCGGCTGAAACTCCAGTTGCAGAACGGGCAATGGGTGTACAGTGAGCCACAGACAGTATTCGCATTGAAAGAAGGCGCTTACCTGGCGTATCCGAATCCGGTTGCAGCAACGGGAACGCTGAAAGTTTATGCAGCAGATTTTCTGCCGGCATTGATACAGTTGTACAATGTGCAGGGGCAGTTGATGAAACAACAGCCATTGACGGAATTCCCGCAAGCGGTTTCGTTATCAGGACTAAAGAATGGATTGTATTTTCTGGTGGTATCGAAAAACGGGAAACAATTGTACCGGAAAGCCGTGGTGGTACGATGAATTTGAGAATCTTCTATTGACTGATGCGATAATACTTTGCGATACCTTCTTCATTTGATTCCAGCTCGAAAGTATCGATGCCAATCATTCTCCATTTTCCTCCTGCCTGCCAGTCGGGCTGATCTACAAGCAGGCTATCATTCCTGATCTGATAATTGGCTGATATCTGCTGATCGGGAAAGAAAACAGTTTGTTCGCGAAAAACGAGGGAGACTTCTCTGTGTCCAACTCTGGCCCAGGAACCTGCGAGGAGGTCTGCATAAGAGGGTTGCCAGGTTGTATCGGAATCCGGGTTGAGGCTATCGGAGAAGAACGCCTGATTGGTACTGTCGCCCGTTGGTGCAGGTTGATCATTGCCCGACCTGTTGCCACAGGCAGCAAAAATTGAAATGACCAGTAAAACGGACAGCAAACGAATCATACAGCATTCGGTTGAGGGGGTGAAGAATTGCTAAAGTTCCAACGCAAATTTACCTGAACTATCCTGCCCCGGCAAACAATGAAAGTTAAAAACCAGTGAAACGAAGTGAGTTTTATTTGCAAAGGGTTGATGCAGATCTGATTCGGATGCAGTTCGTCGTTTATCAGATGGAATAACTGACTATTTCTGTGGCCAGGGAGCTGCATTGCACAGCGAATGATGAAGGAACTGCGACTCGAAGCGGGGCTGCCAGAAAATGATGGAACAATTCCCAACAGGAGCTGCGGCATACTATCGAACAACCTCCATCAATGGCTGCGGGTAGATAAATGGTTGCAGTTAAAATAGGCTTTCAGCAATAAAAGCCTTTCGTAAGTGAGCGATACAATCTGCGAAATCAATTGACGGACTTCGGATTGCCAGAAACATTTCAGGCAACTGTAAAACAATTTGAGTCAACTGCAAAACAGAAACCCCCGCTGATGCGGGGGTTCCAATTATATGGATTCAAGATTGAATTAAACCTTGAAGTGAGAGAATGCCTTGTTGGCTTCTGCCATACGGTGAGTGTCTTCTTTCTTTTTGAAAGCTCCACCTTCACCTTTAGCTGCAGCAACGATCTCGTTAGCCAGTTTCTCAGCCATGCTACGTCCGTTTCTTTCGCGGCTGTAACGGATCATCCATTTGATGCTGAGGGAGATCTTCCTGTCAGGGCGAACCTCGGTAGGAATCTGGAAGGTTGCACCACCGATACGACGGCTGCGTACTTCCACAGCAGGTGTAACGTTGCTCAACGCCTTTTTCCAAATTTCATAACCATTCTCATTGGTTGTCTTTGACACGCGATCCATCGCATCATAGAAAATGTTGAAGGCAGTGTTCTTCTTACCTTCCCACATTAAGTTGTTTACGAAGCGCGTAACCAGAGCGTCATTGTATTTAGAATCCGGCGCCGGGGCGATCTTCTTGGCTTTTGTCTTCCTCATTTATGATTTATTTATAAATGCGTACTTATTATTTTTTAGCTTTTTCCTTTTTCGTACCGTACTTAGAACGGCTCTTCTTTCTGTCCTTCACACCTGCAGTATCCAGGCTACCACGAACGATGTGGTAACGTACACCTGGCAGATCTTTCACACGACCACCTCTTACCAGCACGATTGAGTGCTCCTGGAGGTTGTGACCTTCACCCGGAATATAAGCGATAACCTCAACTTTGTTGGTCAGGCGCACTTTCGCAACCTTACGCAATGCAGAGTTAGGCTTCTTAGGAGTTGTAGTATAAACACGGGTACATACGCCGCGACGGAATGGTGAGGAATCAAGAGCACGTGATTTGCTCTTTGCCTTGATGATCTCTCTTCCTTTTCTTACCAGTTGTTGAATTGTAGGCATTCTAAACCTTTTATTTTTGGGACGGCAAAGGTAACCCCCTACCGGTTATTTACCAAATTTTGAAAATTGATTTTGTTGAAAATATTTTGAGAAAGTTATGACCACTTGAAAATGAGCTACTTATACTTTAAATAACCAGCCATGATTATCGGCCGCTCTACCCTCTCTGATGTCTGTAAGCCTTCTTTTCATCTCCGGAGCCGCTTTCCACTCGTCTACGTTGAAGGTCATTACAAAGTCTTTATACTTCAGTTCCTTGATCGGTGAAATGGTTGCCGCTGTACCCGTTCCGAATACTTCCTGCAGCTCTCCTTTCTTGTACAGTTCGATCATTTCTTCGATGTTCACCGGACGCTCTTCCACCTTGTATCCCATCTCTTTAAAAATGGTAATGGCGCTTGATCTGGTAACTCCGTTGAGGATGGTTCCCTGCTCAAGATCGGGTGTAAGGATGGTTTTGCCGGTAACGAAGAACACGTTCATGGTTCCGATCTCCTGCGCATATTTGTGCTCGAAGGCGTCGGTCCACAGCACCTGATCGTACCCTTGTCTGCGGGCTTCAGCCGTAACAGCCATGCTCGCGCCGTAGTTGCCGGCAGCTTTTACGAAACCGATTCCACCGGGAGCCGCACGGGTATACACTTCTTCCACATAAATGCGAACAGGCGTGCTATAGTAAGGTCCTGTAGGACTGAGGATGATCATAAACTTGTAAGTATCAGACGCTTTAACGCCGATCACTTCGTCAGAAGAGAACATGAACGGACGGATATAGAGCGAATGATCTGTGAGATTGGGGATCCAGTTCTTGTCGAGCTCGATCAACTGGCGCATACCCTCGATGAAGATCTCTTCAGGCACTTCGGGCATCTGCATGCGTTTGGCAGACAGATTGAAGCGGCTGAAATTATCGTGAGGGCGGAAAATAAAGGCTTCACCTGCGGCATTCCTATAAGCTTTGATACCTTCAAAAATCGACTGGCCATAGTGAATGGCCGCGAGAGACGGGCTCAGCAGCAGGGGTTGATAAGGCTTGATTTCTACATTGGTCCATTCGCCATTGATGTAGTCTGCTTCCAGCATGTGGTCAGTGAAATACTTACCAAAGGGAATATTCTCCAGGGGCGTGTCATTCAACTTGCTACGTTCGATTTTCGTAACAGGAATGCTATAGGCATCAATCATAATTCCGAAATTTTTGGACTACAAAGAAACGAACAAAGATTGGGGTTGGCAAAAAAAGAGGATTAAATTGCTAACAAATGTTAGTTGTTTAATTGAAGGGGCACTGGATTGAAAAAAATCTATTTGCCCGCCTCTTTTAATATGACTTGCTTGGAGAGATTGATTTTGCTGATGGAAGCTTGCATTCGCTATTGTAGAATTATAGTACGAGAAAAATAAGTTAGCTTTCAGAAATCAACAGTTAAGCTAAGCAACTTCTAACCTGTTGAAAGCTATCAGCATTAAACCTATTTAATGAGCACGCGCAATCCCAAATGGCAATCCGACGAGATCATTCTTGCCTTGAATTTGTATTTCTCTCCAGACCGAGGAAGCATCGACAGCAAAAACCCAAAGATCATAGCACTCAGCCAAACACTGAATGACCTGGAAATTGTTACCAATCGTCCTGATGCAGAAAAATTCCGTAACCCCAATGGAGTAACACTAAAGCTCTCGAATTTCCGAGCCGTCGATCCTGAATACACAAAGCAAGGCAAGAAGGGCATGACTGGCGGATCCAAACTGGATGAAGAATTATTCAAGAAGTACAGAAATGATCTTCCTCAACTAAAAAAACTTGCCGAATCAATTCTAAAAATCAATAAAGACGCAGCATTGGTGCAAGCTATCTCCACCATCGAAGAAGACGAAACCATATGGGATGATGCTGCCGTTGAAGGTCAAGCTCATTATAAAATTCACAAGTATCGCGAACGCTCTCGCAGTATCGTAAAGAAAAAGATCCAATGGGCATGGTCGAAATTCGGCAAACTCACCTGCGAAGTCTGCGACTTTGATTTTGAAGAGCATTATGGTGAACTTGGGCGCGGGTTTATCGAATGTCATCACCGTGTACCCCTGTCAAAGTTAGAAACCAACACCATTACCAAAATCGATAACCTAGCCTTAGTTTGCTCTAATTGCCATCGCATACTCCATAAAGACATCGACAACCTCTCCGTGGAAAGTTTACGCGAAATGCTTCATCGCTAGCCATCTTCCCCTCCCCTTTCGTATCTTTACCGCGCTATGAGTTTCGAGAACATTCAATTGCCATCCACCGTCTTATCCAACCTCTTCAAACAGGTTGTAGTAACCGACGATCATGCAAGCATGCCCAATGGCAATCGTGCACAAAGAACAGCAGAGGTTATAGAATCTCCCGTACAAGCCGCCGAACAACCGGTGCCACAAACCACTTCACAGGAGGCCTATCAGCCTGAGCCTGCCCAACCTAAGCCAAGTTCGATCCCTGGCTTCGCAACCAAGGCACAGGAAAATCTCATCGTTTCGACTCCGATAGTCTCCCAGCCTGTTCAATCCGAAGATTCATATAGCACCCAACAAAATACCCGTCCTCAGCCCGCTTCGGACGCGCCCGGCGCCCCCTATCGTTTCCTCGGTAAGAATGCGCAGCATGTTTCCATTGTGGTGTTCTCACCTACCGAGCCCTTCCTCCCCGACGACCAGCTGGCGCTGCTCACCAAAATGCTCGACGCCTGCCGTCTCAATCTCGGCGACGTTGCCATTATCAACCATGCCACCCAGCCTGTTCATTTCAGCCGCCTTGCGGAGCAACTGCAACCGAAACGCGTAATCCTTTTCGGTATTCAGCCGGAACTCACAGGTCTTCCGCTCAGTTTCCCCCCGTTCAAGGAACAGGAATATGCAGGATGCACCTATCTCCTCGCCACTTCCCTGGCCGATATGAACCAACCCACCGAAGAAGGAAAATTATTGAAAGGAAAATTATGGGGATGTTTGAAAAAAATGTTCAATATTTAGGATAGAATAATTCAGCAGGGATTTGTCGTTTGCACATAACAGATGAATAATTATGATCAGGATAGTATTCGCTACCAATAATGCCAATAAAGTCACTGAAATGCAGGCTGCCATTGGCAGTTCGCTCGATGTGATCAGCCTTCGCGAAGCAGGCATCGATATAGATATTCCCGAACCTCACGATACCCTCGAAGCCAATGCTTCAGAAAAAAGCCGCACTATTCACCAGCTCACCGGCGAAAACTGTTTCAGTGAAGATACCGGCCTGGAAATTGATGCCCTTAACGGAGAACCAGGTGTAAAAAGCGCCCGATATGCCGGGGAGGACAAAGCATTTGGCAAGAATATCGACAAGGTTCTTTCCAAAATGGGCGACACCACCCATCGCAGCGCCCGCTTCCGCACTGTGATCTCCCTCATCTGGAACAAGCAGGAATACCTGTTTGAAGGAGTTTGCGAAGGTCGCATCCTCACCGAAAGACAAGGCGAGGGCGGATTTGGTTACGACCCCATTTTCGTACCCGACAACAGCAACCGTAGTTTTGCAGAAATGAACATTGCAGAAAAGAACCAGTACAGTCATCGCCGCAAAGCCGCCGATAAATTGGTGCTTTTCCTGCAAAATCAGACCCAAAATGCCTGATTGCGGCAAATCCATATCATTACCATTCAGAAAACTTGAATAACAAAAGCAACTATACCATTTCGGAACCCGACTTAATTAAGGGAGCTGTAGCCGGCGACAGGCGGATGCAGGAGGAACTCTACAACAGGTTCGCACCTAAAATGTATGCAGTCTGCCTCCGGTACGCCAACAATGCCAACGATGCGCAGGACCTCTTACAGGAAGGATTCATTAAAGTATTCAGGAACCTTCACCGGTTCCGGGCCGAAGGCTCTTTCGAAGGCTGGATGAGAAGGGTATTCGTAAACACTTCCATCGAGTATTTCAGAAAGAAGTCGGCTCAACTCTCCAGTGTAAGCGAGAAAGAAGAAAATACGATTGAAGACAGTGATATCACGGCCCTGGATCAACTGGCCGAAAAAGATATCATCGCCATCATCCAGGAATTGTCTCCCGGATACCGCACTGTTTTCAACCTGTATGTTGTGGAAGGATATTCTCACAAGGAGATCGGCGAAATGCTCGGTATCAGCGAAGGTACCAGCAAGAGCCAGCTCGCAAGAGCAAAAGCATTATTGCAGAAAAAGATCAGTCAATATTTGAGCGATACACGGAAATCTTATACAAGGTAATCATGGCTTCCAACATCCAACACACACTGGCCAATCTCGAAATGGCGCCCCCTCAGGGCTCCTGGGATCAACTGTCTGCCAGACTGGACGCGGAGTATGATCTCCCCGAAATCGCCCTCGCGCAAAAACTGGATGCCGCTGCTTTGCAGCCTCCTGCCAATGCATGGGCCGCTATCGCTGCTGCCATCCCTTCTGAAGCGGTGCAGCCGAAACAAACCATTCAACCCACTTTCACTGAAGAAGCAACACCTGCAAAAGTGGTTCCCTTCTCACTGAAGAAAATAGCAGTAGCCGCTGCGGTGCTTGGCATCATTGCCCTCGGGAGTTGGTACCTCCTTCGCACAAACAGTGCAGGCATCCCGCCTGTTCAGCAATCCGTTGCAGCCCAGAAAGAAAATGAGCAACCTGCCTCTCCATCATCCATCCCGCAACCTGCAGTTGCGCCACCGGTGATTGCACAGAAAGAACATGATCAGGCAGTAAAGCCATTGCGTGCTTCAGATAAAAACGAACAATCCATCAATGCAGCAACTGCCATCAGCAGTACAGATATCGGCAATGATGCTGTTGTGGAAGAAATCACCCCTGCCAACCCGGTTACCGTAAAAGCAACTGCAACAGAAGCTCCGGCAACTATCCCGGATCGCCCATATCGCGATGCAAGAGGTAAGGTGGTGATGGACATGAACCTGCTCAACAATCCCGGCACACAATACGTAACGGTTACGGCGCCTAACGGAGAACAGACACGCATCAACAAAAAATTCCTTCCGGTGCTTACCTTCCTCAATACCGGCGCTGATAACGGACAATTCAACAACACCCTCAAACAGCGTTTTCAGAAGTGGCGCAATCAATTGATACAACAGGCATCTTTCGTACCTTCGGCCACAAATTTTCTCGATATCATGGAACTGAAGGAACTCCTTCAGGATAAATAAGCACCCTATGCCACGCATCAAGATCGACCTCCCTGCTGAATTTGCATTCACTTCGGTTATACCTGTACGTATCACAGACATCAATTACGGCAATCACGTAGGTAATGATACCATCCTCAGCCTCATTCACGAATCCCGCGTTCAATACCTGCATGCACTCGGATATGGTGAACTCAGCTTCGCCGGAACCGGACTCATCATGGCAGATGTTGGCATCGAATACAAAGCAGAATTGCATTACGGCGATGTGGTGAAAGTATCTGTTGTTGCAGGCGACTTCACTAAGATCTCTTTCGATCTTTATTACAAACTGGAAAAAGAGGAGAATGGAAAAACTATTCTGGTAGCGGCTGCCAAAACCGGTATGGTTTGTTTCGATTATGAGAAGAAAAAAGTAGCGGCGATCCCTGCCGAAGCCCGCGAAAAGCTCGAAGCAAAATAAGCATGAAGTTGTCGGCGAATATCAGGTTCTATCTGTTGCTTGTAGCTTCTTTTATACTTGTAGCTGCGCTTATCAATTATTGTATCGTAGCATCCAATGAAGCCGAAAGCGAGGGCATTTACAAACGGAAAGCTACAGTAGTTGGAACCACTACAACCTGTCATACGGATTACAAAAGCTCCACACATTATTTGCGATATACTTACAACTACAAGGGGAAAAAATACACCGACGGCTATTATTTTTCCCGTAAGAAACCAGATAAGGAAATATGCAAAGGCGCCAGATTCTTAGTGATACTCGATTCCGCCAAACCGCGCAATAATTACCTCCTGATAGATTCGATGATCAGCAACTAATCCATCAGCTGCTCTATTATTTTTCATTCCAGATCCGCCAGCTCTCTTCGGCCTGTATCACCAGCATATCCATGCCATTCTTTGTAGCTGCTCCAAACTCTGCTCCTTTGCGGAGAAACAGCGTCTGTGCCGGATTATACACCAGGTCGAACAGATAATGTTTTGCGCTCATGGCCTCATACGGCAAATCCGGAAAAGTATCCACTTTCGGATACATCCCCAATGGAGTGGTGTTGATGATCAGCGTATGATCATCGATGATAGCAGGTGTTACATCTTCATACCCGATCTGATTGGTCCCTGAAGGATTGCGGGAAACAATGCAGTATGCAATCCCCTTTTGCTCCAGCACATAACAAACCGCCTTGGCGGCTCCGCCTGTGCCCAGCACCAGCGCTTTCGTATGGGTTGGCTGCAGTTTCTCTGCCAGAGATCGTTCGAAACCAATAACATCCGTATTGAAACCGGTGAGCTCACCATTTTCAATACGGATGCAGTTGCATGCGCCGATAGCTGCTACCACCGGCTGCATATGATGTAAGAAAGGAATTACCTGTTCTTTGTAAGGAATAGTTACGTTCAGTCCTGCAAGACCGGGATGATTTTGCAGCACTGTCTTCAACGCCCCGATTTCAGCAATCGGAAAGTTCTGGTACACACAATCTGTGATACCTTCCCTGTTGAATTTCTCCGTAAAAAAAGGCTGTGAGAAAGAATGCCCAAGTGGGTATCCAATCAGGCCAAATTGTCTCATTGAGTCAATTCTTTATCGAGGAATAAGCTGAAGGTATCGCCACGAAGGCCTACACGCATCGCTTCCAAAGGAATTACTTCTGTAGGTGCAATATTGCCGAGGTTTACATTGCATCCGAGCAGCTCTATGAAGTACAGTTGCTGTGCTTTCTGCGGAGCTTCCCAGAGAATTTTTTCGCCGGGGATCTGTGTAAGAATTTCCTGTACCAGACCTTCTCTCACTTCACCTGATCCGCGATAGATGCCTACGTTACCTGCTTCGCGCGCTTCTGCGATCACGTAAGTAGATCCGGCATTCAGTTCTGCGCGCATCAGTTCGATCCATTTGTAAGGAGGGATGATATGAGCCGCATCCTTGCTGCCCACTTCGCTCAACACGGTTCCGTGTTTGGTGAGTTTTTCGATATAACCGCATTTCTCGGCATGAGGGATAGTGATTGAACCATCACTTACTTCCATATAAGAGATGCCATATTCTTTGCAGACATTGATATAATCATCGAACTGATTACGGATGAGGAATGCCTCGAACAATGTTCCGCCGAAATAAATGGGAATATTGTAGCTCTGATATACTTTGATCTTTTCTTTCAGGTTGGGTGTTACGAAAGAGGTTCCGAAACCCAGCTTCACAATATCTACATGGGGAGACGCAATCTCCATGAAATTATGAACTTCTGTAATGCTGAGGCCTTTGTCCATCACCATGGTTATACCATCAGTACGGGGTCTGGCCGTTCTTTCGGGGATCTGAGAGAGATTGAAATTCATTCGACTGGTTTTACACTTAGGAATTCTAAAGTCGCCGCAAAAATAGGGAAGATTGATAAAACGCGTAACAGCTTTAACGCAGCCTTATTTATTCTTTTTGAATCTCGCCACAATTTCGGCCACCAGCGGATGCTGCAGCAACGATGGTTCGAGCTCTACTATTTTTTTCAACAATCTGGGACTATGACTCATGGCGTTCTCCAGTTGAAGCATGGCCTCTTTCGTCTTGCCCAGCGCGAGATATACGGCAGTAAGATAAAATCTGAAAACAGGTTTATTATTTGTTATATGAAGGGCCGCATGGATCTGTTCCAGCGCTTCTTCATAAAATTCTCCATGATACAAACACCTTATCAGCGACTCCCAGCTGGTTACATTGCGGGGGCGCTGACCTACCACATTAGAAAAATACTGAATAGCTTCTTTGTATTCGCCCATCTGCATCTTGCATTCGCCCATCGCCAGATTGTATTCCGGTTGAAGGCGATGGATCTGCATGGCGGTTTCGAGTTGCTTGATAGCGGTACCCCACTGCCCTTCGTTCATATAGGTACAGGCAATTTTGAAATACAGCTTACTGTCTTCGGGATTAAGGTGTGATGCCTTGCGATAGTAGAATCTTGCCTGGGCATAATTCTTCATCCGGTCGAAGCAATGGCCGATGGCCTCGTAGATCACATCTTCGGGGCGTGATAATTCGAGCACTTTCTCCAGCACTTCGATCGCATCTTTGAACTTGCGGAGACGGATATACGCATCACCCATATTGCGGTAGGCGTAATCGAATTTTTCGTCGATCACCACGGCATATTTGTAAGCGTCGATGGCTTTCTCGTACAGCTTCAGTCCCTGATATGCGGCAGCCAGGTTGAACCAGGCGAGTTCGCAATAAGGATTGTCGTCGATGATCTGCATGTGCAGCCGGATGCTTTCTTCGTTGCGGCCGGTGGAATCGGTCCAGAAACAGATCTTGTACAGCGCCTCTTCATTGGTAGGCTCCTGTTCGAGGATCAGTTTCAGGCAATCGAATATTTTGTCGAATTCTTCGTAGTCGTCGTACACGTCGGCCAGTTCGAAGAGCAGCTCGATGCGCTCCTGGCCTTCGAATAGTTCGAGGGCATTTTCGAGAAGGGCCACGGCTTTTTCCTGCTGGTCGAGGGCGAGATAGGCCGCTGTTTTGAGAATGTACAGATTGATATCGTTACTGTCAAGCACAGCCGCATGACTCAGCACCTGCAGCGCTTCGTTATAATGGCGGGTGGCAATCAGCAGATCCGCTTTTTTGATATGCAATATGGAAGAGTAAGGGAAAAGCTCGATGCCGAGTTCTGCGGCTACGAGTGCCTGTTGGAGATCTTCTTCATCGTCGAAGTAATCGATGATCTTTTCGAAGGAGTCCTCATCCAGGAAAGAGTGGCTTCTGCCATTTTTCAGATTCTGGAACTGCCTCACCAATTCTCTGATCTCGTCGTTATTCTGGCTCGATGGGTTATTGCTCATTCTGAACTGTAATGGTTATTCTAAAGTACCCCAATAAGGGCGGATGTCCAATTTTTGTTATTGACACCGGTGTATAAGTTTTATTGAAACCCAACAATTTAGGTCGGAATGCAACAGTTGAGTAAAATTTGTGGTCATTTTATGCAATCTGTAACATTTTTGCATCTCAGACGTTAAAAGATTTATAATTCACGGGATGAACGGTTAAAGGAATCCCAATTTTTTTATATATTTTTGCATTAATTATGCAGGCAAACTTTACGCTAAAACTTAACCAAATGCTAAGAAGAACGATCATCTGTTGCGCGATGATTGGGACAGTGGCGCTTGCATTGGCCAGTAGCGGAGGTGGTGGTGGAAAGAAGAATGCTAACCAGTCGGTAGCTCCGCTCAAGGCAGAATTTACTCCAATCAGAACAACCAACGGTTTCACACTGAAAGCGGGTCCATTCTACACCGGAAGTCAGCTTTCCGGCAGCGAAAGACTCAGAAGTTATGTTACTTATAACTCAGTGGTTACCTACGAACAGGGCAACAAAATATTCATCCTTCCTAATCAGGTGAGGATCAATACAAACAAGCCGATGTTCCGCTCAAACCTCAATGTAATCGACCTTCGGGTCCGTCTGCGGAAGTAACCGCACTGATGAGAAAAATTACTCTGGCAGCATGCCGTGCTTCGGGAGAAGCAGGTATTTGTCCCAAAAAATATTGCCAGCCTTCGGGCTGGCATTTTTATTTGATGCTGTTAAGCTATTGCTGATCTTCTTTGTCCTTTTCTCCCTGCAACTATTGCTATTCTTTTACCCTGCTCAGGCACGCCTCCGGCAGTTTTCTGCACATTCAACGCAGGTATTCAACAGGTAATAACCAATTGAGTAGCATAAATTTATGGAGATGAGGTGCTCCTGATGTGGACTTGATGCCGATTCCAAGTGTTTCGGGTATGAAAATCAGCCAGATAGGCACCTGATCACTCCCTACATGCTTGCTTTCTTACTTTCCTCGTAGGTAAGCTCCCTGTACCCCGTCTTCGGCAGGTCGAACTTCGACGCCGGCACCGGGTTCATATTGATATTGCTCACCGTGTATTTGATGGTAAGATTCCCCTGAACCAACTCATACTCCAGCGGCAGGCCATTGAGGTTCCTGAACTGATAATCATAATCGCGGTTCTCCGGAATTAAATCAGCAGTGTAGTAAACGGTAAAAACTGTTCCATCATTCAGTGTGGCAGTTGCCTTGGTACACTTGTACCCTGCGATGGTTTTGGTCTCAGTGGTATTTGCAAAGCTGATACCATTATATCTTTTATTCTTTTCAGCCCAGTTTGCAGACGTCATGCGGATCAGCAGCTTCTGGCCGCTCACCTCACGCAGTACCACTGCCGTACCGGTTTTTGAATCGTGAATTGTTGTAGAAGAAAATAAAGCGCTCACCATTTCCGAACGGCTGAGATTGCCTTTGATGTATACCGTAGTTGTAGCGCCATCGAATGCATCGGCCAGTTTGGGGTCTGCATTGCCGGTAGATACAAATGCATCGTAGACCAGCGTCAGTTCCGATACTTTTTTCTGCGCCATGGCAGATACCGTGAACAGTAAACAAACGAATGCTAAAAGGGTAGTTTTTTTCATGATGCCTTGCACGTTGATTATAACCAGTAAGACGCGGTTATTCGCCTTAACCGTTGTCTAAAGTAATAATAAAAAACAGATTTATAACAAGATAGGTGATTGCAACAGAAAAGGGCCCGCAGTTTTAACAACTGCCAGGCCCCTTTTAATATGGAGTTTACCTTCTACACTACCGTTTAATGAACTTCTCGTGATACAGCGTGCCATCTTACAGTTTTATCTGCAAAATGTAAGCGGCCTTGCTGAATCTGTTCATATTCATTTTAAATGTATTTGATCCGGCAGCAGATCTGAACATGGCTGCTCCCATTGTATTTTTCCGGCTGCATCCAGAATGGTTGTCGGGAGGGTTACATTCTAACGGTTACAATCTAAGAGTGCAGTGTCATGCTGAGTTGCTGTTTTTTTCCTGATCATAGATTTACGAAAAGTAAAAGGGTGCCTCCTTATCAGAAGCACCCTTTTTTATATGAGTGTGTGTTAAAAGCCTTGTTCGTGTATTATTTCCGTTGGAAATTGATAGCGCTACCCAGCAATCCACCCAATCCCAGCCTCAATCCTACCTGTCCTTTATGCCCATTGAGATAACTGGCCACCACATCTACACGCAATACTTTGAAGATATTCTCCAGTCCTGCAAATACTTCCACATAGTTGTTGTTTCGATCCACAAAGAAAGCATTGCCGCCGCCTACCAAATGCCAGTTCAGTCTCTTGAACAAAGGAATCTTATTCGTGAGCATTCCATTGAAATGATGCTCCAGATGGCCTGTTGCATAGAAAGATGCTGTTGTACTGTTTGCATAATACGGAGCCAGCTGAAAGCTGTTCAGGTACTCGCTCGCAAACAGCAACTGATTGCCATTGAAGTGCTGATAATCCTGAATCGGAACTTTCCGGTCGTTGATAAAACCGCCAATGGATAATCGATATTTCATCATTCCACGCAATTTGAAATTCATATCGTCTGAAACGGAGAATTTCCATTTATCGAAGTCCACATCACTTCCCAATACTTTCTCTATCCCCTTGTGATAACTTAAAGTGAAGGTGGGATATTTGGAGCCAACAGCCTGCTTTCCGTTCGGATATTCGATGAACTGCTGACCGGGTTTGTATTCCAGCTTTACACTTGCCACTACAGCCTGATGTCTGGTGAACTGAGTAACCAGTTTTTCAGTTGGGTAGTTGGGAGTGAAGATCTTATTCCTGTCTTTGAAAATCGAGTAGTCGGTGGTATTCTCCAGCGGCATGCGATCTTCGTACAATACACCTGCTGAAAAGCGGAGATCGTTATCGAAACGTTTGTTGTAGATCAGTTCGCCGAAATAGTTCTCATAGATCTTCATGTAGTTGCGGCGATCGAATAAAGTGTACACACTATTGAACAGCGGCCATATCGGATTAGCCTGATTGAACTGGCTTACACGCTTACCTCCGTTCAGCGTCCATGAACTGTTTTCAGAAGTGATGCCATCTCCGTCGCGTTCGAATTTCTTCTTCGCAAAAATCAATGTACCCCATGCATTCAGGTGCGTGTTGCTGAATCCGTACCGGAGGTTCGGCGTAAAACTCAGTACAGATCCTGCTTTGGGCCACCAGCGCCGGTATGTGGCGCTCACTCCTGCCACCAATCCTTCAACAGTATTGTATTGAACCTGCTTCAGCAGCGGCTTCCAGGTGATTTCAGCAGGACGCTCCTTATTGAAATTATAGCGGCGCAATCCATCGGCCCAGAATACTTTATCGAGCGTGATCTTGCCCTGATTTCTGCGCATGGAATCGATATAAGCCGGCGACCACACGGAGTCTCTGCGGTACGCAAGCAAACTGTCTTTTACTTTGTAGTCTTTGAGTTCTTCGGGCTCAAGTGCAACCGGACGAATAGAATCCCAGTATGCTTTTGATTTCTTGTTCACGCTCGTATCATAGCGAACGATCACGTTGTTGAAATATTTCTTCTCGAACTGCGGCCTCAGTTCGTATTTGTTGTACACGTTGAGGAAGGTACCCACCGCATCGATGCCCAGTTGATTGAACGTGAAATACACCGTCTGATCTTTGGTTTGCCATACATCTTTCGAAACGGGTACATGAATCTGACGGATGGTCATCGTATCCAGCATTTCGAGCTGCGATTGTTTGGTGAGCATCAGTTCGAGACTGTGAATGCGCCAATCGTTCTCCGTAATATTGATGGTGCCCGAAAACAGTGGCTCGAAATTCCGGCGGGGGATCACTTTTATCTGATTCACTTCTTTTCCATCTTCCCAGAAAGATCCGAGGTATTGATATTTATAATAGTTCAATGCGCCGTCAGCAATGGGCGATACAAATCCGCGCGGATTCAGCTGATCGGATAATACGTTCACATTGTTCTTGTAAAAATTGATGAAGGTGGGGAAGTTGAAACCATAGCCGCCTGAGCCGCTTTCGCGCCCCGACAGCACTTCCAGTTTTATCTTTCCCGGTTTTTTGAAACCAATCTTAGTGAGCGATTCAGAGAGATGGATGATGCCTTTCCCTGCGGAGTCAACGCCCATCTCCTGCTTGTTTTTGTCTTCGATCTTCATACCGAAAACACGCTTGGGGAGTTTGCGGGTCTTCATCAGTGTTTTGATATAAGCCTCACAGGTAAAAGAGTCCAGCGGTTCGAGGTAATCTTTCCGCTTGCGGATGGCATTGCGGATGATCTCATAGGCCGGATCTTCTGCATTGGCCCGCACCACTACTTCGTTCATGGTGGTTTGCTGAACAACTAAACTGAAGTCGGTTGTTACAGCACTGTTGCCGGCTTCGAGTTTCACGGCTTTTTCTGCGCGCGCATAGCCGATATACTGGCAAACCAATGTGTAGCTGCCGGCATCGAGATCGAGAAAATATACACCCTGATTATTGGTGGTGGTTCCCTTGGTAGAACCTTTTACGAATACGGATGCATAAGGAAGCACTTCGCCTTTTTCGTTGGTAACTCTGCCGGTTATGCGGCCGGCCTGCGAATCCATGAAAGAGAAAATAAGCAGTAGAAGGAATATAGTTGGTCTCATGTGGCACATGAGACGGATGGCCAATAAAAATGTTACAGTAACCACTTGTTAAAATCCTGCAAAGGAAATATTAAGAAGTGCTTTTTCGACGTATCTCATCAAATGTCCCGAATATGAAGGGGCTGCCTGAAAAGTGCAGCCCCTTTTGAAAGGATCATTTTCCATTTAACATGGGAATGGAAGCAGCTATTTTTTCAACCATTCTTCAATCAGAATGGCAAGTGCCTCATCACTGGGACGTGGCGAATCTGTTGTAATAACATTTCCTGACCGGTCGAACAGCAAATACCGCGGAATAGCGCTGGTCTTATACACGGAGCTGAATTCATTTTTTGTTCCGATATGCAGCTGAAGGCCTTTCAGTTTCTTTTCTGCCATATATTTTTTCCAGGCAGTCTTATCCTCATCGATTGACAGACCGGTAAAAACGATATCTTTCCCCGCAAACCGTTCAGTCAGCTTTTCCCAGTAAGGTTCTTCTTTTTTGCAGGGGCCGCACCAGGTAGCCCAGCAATCGACCAGAACCAGTTTCCCTGCCAGTTGTTTCAGTTGAATTGTATTTCCTGCACTATCTGTTGCAGAAAAATT
This sequence comes from Pseudoflavitalea sp. G-6-1-2, assembly GCF_012927185.1. Classification (GTDB taxonomy): domain Bacteria; phylum Bacteroidota; class Bacteroidia; order Chitinophagales; family Chitinophagaceae; genus Pseudobacter. The sequence goes on along the minus strand of NZ_JABBGB010000003.1, from coordinate 512,705 downwards.
ATATCCTTTCATTCCTGGCTTGAATGGTTCGAGGGCCTGCAGTTGTTTTAATTTCTCCCTTTCCTGATTGGCAGTGATCATGAATTTTCCAAAGAGGTCGAGATATTGCTGGTATTCATCATACCCCTTCACAGATGCCATTCTTTCCAATGCAAGATCTCCTTTGAGTGTATCATTCGAAACCATTGAAAGGATGCCAGAAAACCCTTTGGGTCCGCCACCCGGAATAATCCCTTTCTGTCTCATCGCAGTCATCAGAACTGAACTGAGCGTGCGGTTACCCCACGGATAATTGTAAAACGATGCTGCATGGCTTGTCAGTTCTTCCACTCTGATGGTATTGTAGTAAGCGCTGAACTGCGCCACTTCGGGATGTACCGATCTGGGCGTGTTGAGAAACTGATTACTGTAATTCAGCAGATCCATCGATACCAGTTCTTTCAATTGGCGGGAGAACGGTGTATTTCTGTTTGCATGGGCTTTGAGGAAAACCTGTGCATCATTCACTAATTTTTCCAGCTGCGGAAAAAAGTCAGTGAAAGTGCTGCTGTTCCGGGAGAAATTAACAGACTTCTGGTACACCTGATCAGCCATTGTCTGCCAATCGTGAACGATCTTGCTTTCGCGGGTATTCTTTGTTCCGGAAAGCGAATAATTGTTCTGTTTAATGGATATTTCAAGTTCATCTCCCTCTTTAAGGTAAACAGTATAATTATCGGAGTTGTTTCTTTCATTTCCTGTTCCGATCACATACCAGCCATTGTAAGCAGGAAAGAAATGAAAACCGAATTTCCTGTTCTGCCCTGCCTGGCAGGTAGCAACCTGCACAATCTTTCCGTCTTCCACCCTGAACAACTTTACTACTCCGTCTCCCGCTTTATCGTATGAACCGCTGATGGTTACTGCTTTTTGAGCAGTTGCTTGTTGTGCCACCATCAGTACGATGATCGCAAATATTATTTTTCTGAACATTTTATTTGTATAAATGATATTGATTAAGAGGGTTAATTTTCACGATAGCTCACATCCACTATTTTGCCGAAACCATTATAGCTTCTGTATTTCACTACTGGTGCATTCAGGGCAGGCACTGTATACAGATCAAGCGTTCCCGAATTATCAGGTGATGCGGGATCATAGGATGCCACAACCAGCTTTGAGGTTTCGTCCAGATAGCGGGGGTTCTGAAAATTATACAACAGCCGCTGGAACTTGATGAGGCTAACCGTTCTGCTCCCCATATCAATCACCATTTCATTGGTGTTATCGTATGGGTTGTACCGGTAGATCTTTGACCCCACCAGATAAATCAGGTAACCCTGGCTGTGTTCGATGGCAAACTGAGTGGCCTGCGCTATCATCGGAGCGTAAGTTGTGATCTCATCAAACGCAAGTGGATTGAATACGGTGCCATCGCATTGTATCCTTGCCAGATAAACTTTACCTGAAGAATGTTTCAGCAGTGCATAGGTTTGAAGAGTTACAGCATTGGTGGCACACATATACATCAGATCCATACCCATATTGCCGGGATCAAATTTCGGAGGCAGCGGCGAAGGAGCCAGAGCCGGTACAGATGAAACCTCGTTGCCTTCTTTGTGCTCCATAAACCTCCTGTTCACCACATCATACATCAAAACATACAGACTCGATTGAATGCCTTCCGCATATATCGGAGAGATATTGATCTTTTCGCCGGTGATGGTTCTGTTCACTACCCTGCCATATGCCGTACCCACTGTTGGATATTCATAGGTAAGCTGTCCCAGATTATCATACATATATGAACGGCTTGCGTACAGGGGCTTTACAGATTCTGCATGATAAGGAGGTGGATAATAAACAGACATCGCATCTGCCAGATTGATGTATGAAGTGAATGTGTTGGTTTGCGTATTCACTATGTACGTGTCTTTATCCGTTCCCACTACTACAGTTTTTCCCCGAACATTGGAGAATGCATCGATCCTGTAATAGAAGTTTACAAAGAGTGGCTTCCCTTCAAGTTTAGGACCCGACTGCTGCGTGAAGATATCTTTATAAAGCTGGTATGGTTCATTGTCAGAGAGGTAATTGAGATAATCGAGCCTCGCCTTGCTGTTCGCTTCACTCAGCACCAGCCAGCCATCCGAAATATTGGTGGATACGCGAATGCGGAATTTTGACCGCCACAAAACTCCCGTGCTTTTTTCCGTAACCATAAAATAAACCGTGTAGGCTTCAGTCTGAGAAGGCAATGTAATGATCTCGTGAAGCTCGGGTTTATCCGACAACACCAGCTGGTTATCATTTGCCACCTGCCATTTGAACGAATAATTATTCCTGTCAAAGTTCTTGTCCTGCGAGAACTGTAGCTCCGGTGTAATATCCAGATTTCCTCCCCTCAATACCGTATACTCATCACTGATGCCATTGATGGTACATTGATTGATCTCTTTATAATCATAATTGCCCAGATCTTTACTGCATGCAGTAACCAACAGCAGCAGCAGACAGATGATGCCGCAATGGCCTGATAATTTATTTTGCATAATGGTTTGATAAATGTTGAAGAACTATTGAACACCGGCGCCCATTTTCATTTTTGTTACGCCATCCGCCTCATACACGGTATTATTTTCTGCTTCCATCCTGTTGAGCCAGGCCTGCATGCCAAATCCCCAACCAGACAGGCGATAATAATTTCCACCGGTGGTGAACCAGTTTGGCGATACCACTTCTTCTACCTTCAGATTGAAACGGTTGATCAGTAACTGAAATTTCAATGAGCTGAAAGTGCCGAGATAATTAAAGGTCCAGCTGTAATAAGGGCTTTTTTCCATCCAGAAAGGAGGAGGTCCCGCAATATCATCCGAACTGATCTGCAAACGGTTGAAATGATATTCCGTTACTGTACCGGCAGTGATCACTGTTCTGGTAAGCATATTGTTTTCAAAATGTTCATTCGGTTGCAACTGGAGATACAGAAAAACAGGTGCTGTTTTCAATACTGGTGTTCTGTTCAATTGAATCAGAATAGTGTCTGCTACTTTTCCTTTTCTGATACTGGTTTCTGTATTGAGTATTTTATAGTCCACCTCTTTTTTCATGGTGCTGCTGTCTGCAATCACCAGTTTGTAAGGTCTGTCGAAATCTTTGGGTGCTCCAATGGCGCGTATCACTACTCTCAGGGTGGTTTGAGTTACAGCTGATTTATCATAACCAAATGAGTAACTGAGCTGATTGGTGCTTTCAGCAAGCGGGAAGTAGATACTGTTGCCGGAAGCCTCATCATCATACACCTGTAGTCTGTCTTTTTTGCAGGCAGTAAGCAGGCAGAAAAAGAAGCCAGCCAGGTAAACAAATGAATATTTCATGAGTTTCTTTTTTTCAGGATGAAAAATATTATCGGGGATCTGTTTCTGAAAAAGGAACAGGGAAAGTATAGTTTGCTGCATTGATCGCCATTGAACCATTGTTTTTGGCAGCAATGATGGAAGTAGCACCGGTTCTCTTGTAGAAAAAGAAAAGCTGTCCTTCTCCATAGAATTCCTTCCTGTATTCTTTCAGGATCGCCTGCGTTAATTGCGCAGTGGTGGAAGAAGGCGATAGCGGGTTTGTATTGCGATGGCCTTTCAGTTCATTGAGGTAACCAATAGCTGAAGGAAGATCGGGTTCACACTCCGCAGCTATGAGGTACATTTCTCCCATCCTGATCAAGGGCACTGTTCTGTTGGCTGCCAGTCCACTGCTTGGTAAATCCTGATATTTGAAGAAAGTAGGGAATGGTCTGCCGGCTACCTTCCAGCTGTATTGACTCCTGTAATCGAGCGGAGATCCTTCAAATACGGTGTTGTTGATGAAAGTGCCGCTGATATTCGGCGCCAGAATATCAGCATCGAACAAAGTGGGACTGAACTTTGCATTGAACACATCATTCAATATCGGGTTCTCCACTGCAAAGATCAGTTCGGTAGAGAATATCTTGTTGCAGGTAGAAGGTGTGCTGAGGTCTGCCGGTAAGATCCATCTGAACTTCGGCTGCACACTGATCAGGAATTTCGCTTCTTCCAGTGCATCGGCAGTTTTACCCATCCACAGATAAGCGCGTGCTTTGAGTGCGCGCACGGCATAATAATTCATAAAGTAGTTGCGCTTTGTGCGACTATTGTCCGGACCAGTGGTCTCTGCACTAACCCTGCTCTGACTTACAGCCGCATCATTTTTCAGCAACAGTTCTTCAGCAGTTTTCAGATCGTTCAGAATTTGCTGCATAATATCATTGGTGGCCGTATACGAACGGATATCCGGTGTTATCTTATCGTAATAGGGAATCACTTTGTTTACAGAATCGGGCGAAGTATACTTTGGTGTGAACATCCTTACCAGATCTAGATAATAGAAGGCACGCAGTCCGTAAGCTTCTCCCAGATACCGGCCTTTGAGTGTTTCAGAAATCCGGTTACCGTACTGGTCGAGGCTCTGGATGAATTTGTTCACATTGGCAATCTGCGTATATAATGCCCCCCATGTATTTGAGATAAAATCCCGGGCATTGCCATCTGCGTAATTGAAATTGGCAATTGCATATTCCTTATTCTGCGAGCTGACAAGATATAATTGCGCAAGAATGTCCATGGTGGTCATGGTGAGGTTTCTGCCGTAAAGTTCATTGCTGCCGTTTCTGATATAGAAACCATTTGCAACGTCTGCAAACCCCTGTGGTGTGGAAAGCAACTGGTCTTCTGTAGTACGGTCCTCAGGTTTAACATCCAGCCACTTGCTGCACGAAGCCATCAGAAAGCAAATAAACAGTAATGTATAGGTGATATATTTCATTGCTCTTGTTTGGAAATTATTTGAATGAAGCCCTGATACTGGCGGATATGGAACGTGCAAAAGGATATTCAATGCCGCGCTCTGCTTGGATACCCGACCAATAAAAGAGCTGATTGCTCACCAACTGGATACTGAGCATGGAGAGCCCTGCCTTATCGAGCCAGCGGCCTGATTTGAATTCGTATCCCATAGAAACAGATTCACCGGAAAGAGAATTCTCTGTTTGAATGAACCTTGAAGTGATCGGAGTTGTGCTGGTAGCAGAGATGGCTTTGAATTCAGTTTGATCGCCCGGTTGTTTCCAGCGATCGTACAATGCCCGTTTATCCTGATTGTATGCGAGTGAAGCATAAGATATGTTCTCCACCTTCTGATACAGGGCCTGATTGAACCATCCTCTGTTGAGAATGTACCTGAAGTAAAAGCCCAGAGAAAATCCTTTGAAATTTACGGAGGATGAGATCACTCCTTCTACCCCCGGCCTGCTGCTGCCCACCACATCGATGTCTGCTGCATCATACACGAAAGTCTGCTGGCCGTTCTTTTTCAGCAATACTTCTCTGCCGGTTGCGGGGTCGATGCCGAGCGATTTCACAGCCCAGATATCATAAACGCTGTATCCATCCATGAAACGGGTCAGGGCCTTGCTTTCTTTCAATTCTTTATTCAACCCCAGCAGACTGTTATTGAATTTATCATACCGCTGTGTAAGACCGGCGCCACTTACACTGATATTCCATACAAATACCCCGGGCCTGAACACGGGAGCATAACTGAGCGTTCCTTCCCATCCGCGAACGCGCGACTGCCCTACATTGAACGGATAGTTATTCAAACCAGTTGAAGAAGGTAAAGTGATGGACACTATCTGCGGATCTGTGAGCTTCTCATAAGCATTCAACTGAAGTGTGAGGCGGTTGTTCCATAATCCAAGATCCATCCCCAGACTGGTTTGCAGGGTATTCTGCCATTTAAGGTCCGGACTTCCCAGAGCAGACAGAAAAACTCCCTGTCCGTTACTGTTGATATTGGGGAAATACTTGTATACCGGATCACTGATGATCATCGAAAAATTCTGGTTGCCGGTAAGGCCCATATTGCCCCTCAGCCGCAGGGTAGACAGGTGAGGATATCTTTTCAGGAACCTTTCATTGTGCAGGTTCCAGCTCAGACCTCCTGAATAGAAAGGAGAAAAACGATGACTGGCCCCGAAAGAAGTAGAACCATCCATGCTGGCTGTGAAGTCTGCATTGTAACGGTTATCATAAGAATAATTCACTGTTCCCACAAAAGATGCCCTTCTGCTGATGACGCTGCTGGCAGCAGGCGCACTGCCCGACTGGTATCCGTACGCAAAAGCCGGATTGCCGTTGCCGGAATTAGGGAAGCCCACGGCAACATAGCCATTTCTCTTATCTGTGTTCTCCGATGCTTCCGTTCTTACAAAAGCATTCAGATTATGCACCTGCCCGAAATACCTGAAGAAGGTAAGAGAGGCATTCACTGTATAACTGAATCTGTCGATCGATTTAAAATCGAGGGAACCTCTTTTAACAGGGTCCGATTCGTCTTTGAAAGATGTATGAAGCGGAGATAAAAAGATGTTCTGATCTGCCGTTGTCTTCATGATCTGGGCATTGGTCTGAAACCGCAGCGAACGGCTGAGATCGATGGTCATCTGAAAGTTGTTCTGCAGCGCAAATGTTTTGGTTTTATCGAAACTGGGCAGACTTGCATTGTAGAATGGATTGGTTACCTGACTGTAAACACTGGCATCAGCCGTAATGAAACGTTCAAGGAACATATTATCTGACGACAGTGGCCGATAATAAGGATTGGTATTTACCCAGCTGGAGAACTTACCGTAGGGAGATTCTTTTTCCTGTGATCCGCTGAGATAGATCCTGTTGGAGACATTCACATTTTTTTTCCGGAAGGTGATCCCCAGATTGGCGCCCCAGTCTTTCTTCTCCGATCCGATCATAGTGGCATTGTTGCTGCGCACATTTGCACCGATCTCGTATCTGACAATATTATCGCCACCAGTTGCATTCAGTGAATGACGGTGCGAAAAACCAGTACGCAACGGCTTGCTCATCCAATACGTGTTCACGCCCCGCAGTACTTCCTGCAACCTGTAACTATACAGGCTGTCGAGCACCAGCTGACGATCTGAAATATCCCTTGTATCATCATAAGCACCGGATAATTTCTCGAACTCCAGTTTCTCTTTTGCATTCATCATATTGTAACTCGAAAGATCCGGAAGCTCAAGCCGGAGGTCCGATGTATAACTGAGCCTTACTTTTCCGGGTACCGGTTTTTTGGTTTCCACCACCACCACTCCGTTGGAGGCCCTGGAACCGTACATGGCAGTAGAAGCAGCATCTTTGAGAATGGTAACAGAGGCAACCGTATTCATGTCGAGGTCGGCGATGGTTTTGAGTGATGTTTCAAAGCCATCGAGGATAAAAAGCGGCTGGTTGGGATCGTTGGTGAATTTATCTCTGACAGTGGCGGTGGAAATGCTCGTTTGCCCGCGCAGTTCAATTACCGGAAGGGTATTGGGATTGGAGCCTGCCAGATTATTATCGATGAATACAAATGAAGGGTCTAACGAACGCAGGCTTTGCAATACATTGAGGTTCCCTATCGATTTCAGCTTATCGCCACTGTACGAAGCAGCAGCTCCGGTGAAACTTTCTTTTCTGCGCTCCATCATTCCGGTTACCACCACTTTGTCCATCGCCTTCTCATCGGCAACCAATGCAATGAGCAGCGGACCCTGAGAACTTACCTTAACTTCTCTGGTAACATATCCGATAAAACTGATCTGAAGCATTTCTCCCAGGCTTACCCTGATGGAAAAATTTCCTTTACTATCGGTAGCTACTATGCGCTTTTTGTTTCCTTTGGAAGCAATGGTTGCGCCGCTGAGAGGAAGACCGGCAGAATCGGTTACTTTTCCCGTAAGAACGATGCTGTCTGCCTCCAGGGATAAACGCTGTACAGGAAGCAGCTCTGGCCTGATGGTCCTTTTCAGTTCGAGCAGAATATTCTTTCCATCGATCACAAAGCCGATCGCCTGTTCATCGAGGATCAGCTTCATGAAGTCTGTGAGGTTCACATTCCGGGCATTGACGGTAACGTTCTTTGCATCCCGCAATAATCGGGCATTTCCGAATACCGTATAGCCGGTCTGTTCTTTGATCACACGGAATAGCTGTTTTAGCGGCACATCTTTTCCGGTGTAGCTCACCTGTTGCGAATGACCTGAGGCATGCGCTGCCGTCAATGCTACAGTGAATAGTAATGCGGTCAATTTCATTACCAGCAGAGTTTTGGTGAATAGGGGATTACACAGCCATCGTCTGGTCAGGACAATAGCTGTCCTTCCATCCCGGGAAGGATTTTTTTCCATAATTTGCATTTGGTTTGGTTGTTAGTAAATCGTTCTCTAAGCGAAATATTACAGTAACTGAACTTACCGGCAGTGGCTCCAATCACTTCCGGTTTTTTTATATCGTTTTCTCAGATCATTCGATGATCAGTTTTCTCCCATCCATTCTGAAATGAAGACCTGACTTTTCCAATGCGCGGATCATACCTTCCATGGAGGTAGATTGGCTCAATTCTCCGAAGAAGGTAAAGTCAGGGATCTTTGCAGGATAAATCACTTCTATATCGTACCAGCGTTCCAGCTGTTTCATAGCTTCGATAAGGGTAGCACCTTCAAAATTGAAGAGTCCATTCTTCCAGGCAAGTACTTTACTGATATCGGGATTGCTGACCAGCTGCAATTCATCTGTCAGCTTTGCCTGCTGCCCAGGTTTCAGTTTCAACGCATGTTTTGAAAAATTTTCTCCGGGTTTACCGGTTATCTTCTGCAACTCCACTGCTCCTTCAATCAGTGTGGTATTGATGCTTCCATCATCCTTGTAGGCATTCACATTGAATTGAGTGCCCAAAACATTCACTTCGGCTTCGTCAGTTACTGATACACGAAAGGGTTTGGCAGCATTCTTTGCTACATCGAAATAGGCTTCACCTTTCATGCTCACGCGTCGTTCGGGGCCCGTGAAGAAAGTGGGATACGTAATAGAACTGCCTGAGTTGAGCCAAACTCTTGTGCCATCGGGCAGTTGCACATGAAATTGTCTGCCACGGGGAGTTTCGAGCGTATTGAGTGCAGCCTGCGATGCCAGCGCAGCATCATATCGTAAACTGCCATTATGCAGCAGTACACTTGTTCCTTTTTGTTGTGCAACCACTCCGTTCCCGGCACTGTCCAGTACCAGAATGCTGCCGTCGGCCAGTGTAAGCTTAGCGCCGCTTCTGCCCGGCTCCACCTTATTCTCAGCAGACACTTTTACAATTGTTGGCCGGGCTGAATGCCGGTTCATCAACCAGTAAAAAGTTGAAAGGACAGCAAGCAGTATGGCAGCTGCTGCTATTCGGCGGATGCCTCGCCATCCGATGAAGAATTTCCGGGTTTGCAGCACCGTTGGTTCATTGTTCACTGCACTAACCTTGTCTGCATTGATGATCATATCCGCTACCTGCATCCACTTCTCTCTGTTGAAAGGCACAGGGTCGAACGGGGTATTCATCACTAACTGATCTTCTGCATATCCGATGGATTGATCAGTATCATCCTGCTCAAGCAATAACTTCAGTTCGTCCATCTCTGCGATGGTGGCAGATTGCGATGAAAGCTGATCCAGTAAATAATGCAGTCTTGTATTGAGCTCCACAGTAATGGTTTGGTGTTATTGATCGGTAGCCGGAAAAACTTCCGGTCTGTTATTACCAGACAAACGGGAGATGGAACAGTACCGAAAAAAGGAAAGATTTTTTTAGAGAAGGTGGAAGAAGGCAATCAGCCATCCCAAATGGCCAGACTGCTGCAATGTTTCCCTGATAGATTTCAATGCCATTACCAGCAGGTTCTTAACGGTACTCACAGCCAGGTTCATTTCAGCAGCGATCTCAGAAATAGTGAGCCCCTGCTCGCGGCTCATGCGATAGATCTGCTTTTGTTTCTCCGGCAGGCTTTGTACAGCCTTATTCACAAGGTGAAGCAACTGCTGAAAATCGATGGTTTCATTGCCTGTTATGCCATGCAATTTCTCTTCGTGATTGTAATGCACTTCACGGATCACCTGCTGATGCAGTTTTTGCCTTCGTTGAAAATTCAATGCCTGATAAAATCCGATTTTCATGATCCATGCACCAGGATTATGCAGGTTGGTCATCTGATCACGCGCCACCCAGATCTTCAGAAATGCTTCCTGAACAAGATCATCTGCAACAGTTGCAGAACCGGTGATACGGGTGATCATTGCCTGCAGGCGTGGCACATAGAGTTCAAACAACTCCCTGAATGCACATTCATTTCCGGAAGCAACCCGCAGATAAAGATCATGCTGATATGAAGAAGGAAGAGTCAAGCGGTTAGTTCAGACATTATTCTGCTAAAATATACAATTCGATGGAAAGGCAATAAGTAAAAAGGTGCGCCAAATGGCACACCTTTCCGGAATATATTCTGTTCTAAAACTTATTTCCTTTGTTTCGCTTTCTCTTCCTGCATTTTCTTCTGTTGTTCCTGCATCTGGCTCAGACGCTCCTGCCATTTGCTTTGCGTTTTAGGCTTCTTTCTGTTCTCTTCGATCTTCGCCAGAATTTTGTCGTGATCGATGATGTAGTTCTGAATCACCCACTGCAATGCCAGTGTAATAAGGTTAGACACGGTGTAGTACCATGTTAACGCCGCCGGTAATCCGTTGAACACAAAGAACAACACAAACGGGAAGATATACGGCATGTACTTCAGCATCGGGTTGCCCTGATCCGGAGTCATGTTCATATTGTAGATAGAGATCAGGAAGCTGGTCAACACCGCTGTGATGGTGAACAGACTGATATGCGTTCCTACGCCCCAGATATACGTTTTCCAATGGAACAGTATATCGTAAGAAGCGAGGTTATCGGCCCAGAGGAACTCCTGTCCGCGCAGTGCGATGTTGGAGTTGAAGAAACTATACAATGCAAAGAAGATCGGGATCTGCAACAGTGCAGGGATACATCCTCCCAACGGATTTACACCCGCTTCGCGGAAGAGTTTCATCTGCTCCATGCCTACTGCCTGCTGATCACCACCGAGACGTGCTTTCATCTTCTCGATCTCAGGACGCAATGCTTTCATTTTGGCGCCGCTCAGATAGCTGGTGTACACCAGCGGAGAAGTGATCAGACGAATACAGAGCGTCAGCAATGCAATCACCAGACCGAAGCTGCCGAGGAAACTTCCGAAGAAGTTGAACACCGGCATAATGATGTATTTGTTGATCGGACGAACGAAGGCATACATATCGCGGCCCAGGTTCACGATCTTATCCATCTCAGGAGCATCCTGCGCTTTCAGCACTTTGTAATCGGTAGGTCCGAAATACAACTGCATCGGCAATGTAGCTACTGCGCCAATGGGCAGTTTGCTTTGCAGCGTAGTTGTTACCTGAGCGAGTTCTTTTGTATCGTCTGTTGTAGTGCGGAACCAGTTGATCTCACCGGCAGAGAACTTGTTCTTGCTCACCAGTGTGATGTTGAAGAATTGCTGTGCAACACTCACCCACTCTACTGGCTTCTCGAATTTCTTTTCTGTTTTGGCCATGATGTAGTCGAAACTGTTGTCTTCGTAGAAACAGATATTCGACATCTGGCGCTCGTATCTCAGATCACTCTCATGCTGCATTGGCTTGGACTGCCAGGTGAGGTTGATGGTGTTCTGAGTAAGCAGTTTGTCTGCACCGTTCAGCTGTACGTTCCAGTCGATCATATAAGCGTTGGGCTTCACAACGAAAGTATGCTGAACAGTTCCGTTAACGGTTGGTAACGTAAAAGCAACGGTCTGTGAACCGTCTGCGTTTTTAGCTACAGTGCCTGCAGAGAAATACAGTTCGGCAGTTTGTGATGCCTGATTGGGCGCCACATTCACACCATATGAGATCTTATCGAAGCTACTGCCGTTGAGCACAACGAGTGAGCTGTCGTAAGATTTGTAATTTTTGAGTTCAACTTTTGCGGGTCTTCCACCTTTGTTGGTGAAAGTGATTTTGAGTACTTCGTTCTCAACAACGGTCAGCGCCTCGGTCTGAGGAGTTTGAACGGTTGAGTCGTATGCAGCTGTTTTAGTTGCAGCGTCTTTCAGCGCAGCAATGGAATCAGCTTTGAATTTCACCAGCGCAACAGAGTCTTCAAAACGCTGTTTGGCGAGTTGCGCCTGCTGTGAATTTTTGGTGGAAGTAAACAGGTACACAAATAATAATACGGCTAATAACACAAAGCCAATCACCGTATTGCGGTCCATATTCATTATACTATCAATTTTGAGGGAGCAAAGATAGGGGTTTTGGCCTCCCGGCAGTCAGCTTTTCGGTGAAGCGCCAACTGCCGGAGAACCAGTATGTTAGATTAGATCATTTCACCCTGCATCTGAGGGTTCTTAACCGCATTCTTCTTTTCGGTGTATTCTTTGGCAGCTGCGATGAAGCTTACAAACAGCGGATGCGGGTTTTCCACCGTGCTTTTCAGCTCAGGGTGGTATTGCACGCCGATGAAGTAAGGATGTTTGGGAAGTTCTACGATCTCTACCAGTCCGCTCGCAGGGTTTTTACCGCTGGCCACCATTCCGGCAGCTTCAAACTGAGTGAGGTATTTGTTGTTGAACTCCCAGCGGTGACGGTGGCGCTCGCTGATCATGGTTTTGCCATAGATCCTGTAAGCGAGGGTGCCTTCTTTGATCTCACAGTCGTAAGCTCCGAGACGCATGGTACCGCCTTTGGCAGTTACATTCTTCTGCTCTTCCATCAGGTCTATCACCGGATCGGGAGTGGCAGCATTCATTTCTGTAGAGTGTGCTTCTTTGAGGTTGAGTATGTCGCGTGCAAATTCGATCACGCTCATCTGCATACCCAAACAGATACCGAAGAACGGAAGATTGTTCTCACGCGCGTATTTCACGGCAGTGATCTTTCCTTCCACGCCACGATGTCCGAAACCGGGAGCAACCAGCAAACCGTCGAGGTTGGCGAGTTTCTCGGCAACGTTATCGTCTGTGATAAACTCACTGTGCACATTCACTACCTGCACTTTGCATTCGTTGATGGCGCCTGCATGTACAAAAGCTTCGAGGATGGATTTGTAAGCATCCTGCAGCTCGATATATTTTCCAATGAGGCCAATGGTAACCTGGCTCTTGGGGTATTTCAGTTTGTCGAGGAATTCTTTCCAGCGGTTGAGATCTGGTTCTTTGGTCTTCGCTTCGGTGAGCTGAAGTTTCTTCATACAGATCACATCGAGTTTTTCGCGCATCATGGCCAGTGGCACTTCGTAGATCGTAGGCGCATCGGCAGCTTCGATCACTGCATCGGGCTTCACATTACAGAACTGGGCAATTTTGCGGCGCAGTTCAGGAGAAAGTGGTTTCTCTGTTCTGCAAACGATGATATCGGGGTGAACACCTTCCTGGCTCAGCATTTTAACGCTGTGCTGGGTTGGTTTTGTTTTCAGTTCCTTCGCAGCTTTGAGGTAAGGAATAAGTGTGAGGTGCACCACCACAGTATCTTCTTCGGGAAGCTCCCACTGCAGCTGACGCAGCGCCTCGATAAACGGAAGGCTCTCGATATCGCCCACCGTTCCGCCGAGCTCGGTGATGATCACATCATATTCTTTGCTCTGACCGAGCAGCAGCATCCTGCGTTTGATCTCGTCTGTGATATGAGGAATAACCTGAACGGTTTTACCGAGGTAGGCTCCTTCCCTTTCTTTGTTGATAACTGTCTGATAGATGCGGCCGGTAGTAACGTTGTTGGCCTGAGTGGTAAAGATGTTGAGGAAGCGCTCGTAGTGTCCGAGGTCGAGATCGGTTTCAGCACCGTCTTCAGTTACATAACACTCACCGTGCTCATACGGATTCAGCGTTCCAGGATCCACGTTGATATAGGGATCGAATTTCTGAATGGTTACACGCAGGCCTCTTGCCTGAAGCAATTTTGCCAGCGATGCTGCAATAATCCCTTTACCTAATGAAGAAGTTACCCCTCCGGTAACAAATATATACTTGGCCATATTCTATGGTTATCTGTTTACAAATTCGTCTGTTGTTTTGGAAAACTGGCTGATTAGGACAGGTACAAAAAATAAATTCCGCCACATCGAATCCGACGTCCGCATTATTGGTTTATACTTTTTGCTTGATTGACTAGTCCATTTCCCATTTGACCAACGGAAAATCAAAAGAAGAATAATTCCGGGAGGTCATGCAAAGCTACATTAAATCTCCAAGCGGAAAAAATTCCGTTGGCAGCAGGGGGAAAAGATGGGGAGAAATGACGCTTGGAATTATCGCGTTAACCCAATGAGGCTGATGGTACTATAACTGCGAACGGCTTTGTACGAGTTTTGTTTTACCATGGAAGGCGACGGATCGGCGGCAGTGTTTTTTGCCAGATGGAGCGTTGTAATCAGCAGAATTTCAACGGCGAGAATGAACAGGCTTGTCCTATTGGTTTTCATAGTTGATTACTGGTTCAGGTTATTGTACCATTATAAACGCTTTTCAAGACCGGTTTAGTATTATGTAACCGCATGAAAATATGCGATGATGAACAACGTATATTTACCAATCCCCTGCCCGCTCAGCAAAAAAATAAAACTATGAGCCAGCAAGCAGTTATCGAAACATTTATGCAATGGGACCGATCCATCGTTCAAAATGATGCCACCGCCATTTCAACTTTCATTACAGACGACTGGGTGATTGCCGGCAGCAACGGCATCACTACCAAAGCGGCATTTCTTTCAGATATCGAATCCGGCAAACTCACCCATCACAGAATGGATTCGGATGAGTACCACGTGATATTGCATGGCAGCACTGCTGTAGTGATCAGCAAAGGAACCAGCGCCGGCACTTATGATGGACAGCCATTCAGCTTATACGAATGGTCGGCCAGCACTTTTGTGCAGATAAATGGCAAATGGTTATGTTGTGTTACTATGCTCACCCCTGCTGCATAAAACATCCTCTCAGCACAACGATTTACCGACCTGCACTGCAATGGATAATGCTCACAAATTATAGGGGTGTTCACAGCCCGAATTCAGCAATCCGGCAAAAATAATACACAGTTGATTCGGCCGAAAGCCGCTACAGACCTTCATTACACAATATTCAGGCGAGTACCTGTCTACCTTTGATGATTGAAAATTCTTTCAATCATTAATTCTTTCGCTATGAAGTATGTGTTTACTTTCTGCTGGAGTGTGATGCTCTTTTTTGTGTCACTCACTTCAAAAGCCCAGTTGCAGTTTGCATCCGGAGTAAGGGCTTTCAGCAGCCAATGGACCAGTACCGACTGGTCTGCACAACAGGCCACAGGTATCCCCAACGTAAAAAGCTGTGCATCCATAAAAGAAGCCTGGGCTTCACTGACAGCTGATGGCCAGCGCGAATTTCTTGAACTGGAATACAGCAATCCAACTCCTATCAACCGGATATTCATTTATGAGATATTCAATCCTGGTGCGGTAGACACTGTGTATGTCTTAAATCCGAATACACAGTTGTACGAAAAGGTTTTCACAAGAACCGCAGTTGCTGTATCCGGCTGTCCGAGAGTAATGACAGTTATCTTCCCTACCACTCTTTTTCCGGTAAGCAGGATCCGCATAGCCATCAACTCGCCTGCTGTTATCGGCTGGAATGAGATCGATGCGGTGGGTATCGACAGAGCTCCGGAAGGTGGAAAGATCAAGGACGATCAGATCATTTGTGCCTCCACCGTGCCCAATGCAATATCGAGTGAAGAACCCGGATTTTCCGGCGCTCCCGGCGTAGTGTATCAGTGGCAGCAGACAACCGACAGAGTATCCTGGCAGGATATTGCAGGCGCCGTCAGCGAAGGTTATCAGCCACCCCTGCTTTCTCAGACCACCTGGTTCAGAAGGCAGGCAACTTTAGACAACACCGTAGCTCTCAGCAACGAAGTGAAATTGGATCTCGTGCAGGCAGGCGATCCCGCTGTTTTTCCACTCGATGCATGGAACTTCTATGTGTACAACAACAAGTCCATCGATCTCAACGGAACATCCTACAGAGGATACTATTCCAGAACGGCCCTTAACATAAAAACCTCCGACGACTTCAACGTCTTTGGAACGCCGGAACCAGCCGCAGGCTATCGTGGCTGTACAGTGGCACACACCAACTTCACATTCGTGTCTAAACGAAAAGGTTTCCCGGCAGGGAATTATACCATACTACTCAAAAGCACTTCCATGCCGATACGCATATTTGTAAACGGCAATTTCATTACCGATGGAAACTGTTGCAATACCACAGTCTCACTGGGCTTTTTGGGGCCCGACTCAGAAGTGGAATTCAGGCAAATAAGCGACAGCAGGTTCTATCAGGAAATAGAATTTTCTGTATCCGACCTCAATGGTGGCGCTATCGATGCCAGCCAGTCTCTCTGCAATTACGATATGCCTGCTTTGTTCACCAACAAAACATCCGCCTATGGTGGTGCCGCTCCTACAAGCATCACCTATCAGTGGCAGGATTCTGTTGCCAATGGAAGCTGGCAGAATATACCTTCCGCAACAGCAGCTACCTATCAATCGCCTATTCTGAATGCTGCAAAATGGTTCAGAAGAAAAGCTTCCGACAATACCAATGCCGCAGCGTACAGCAATGAAATAAAGATCGATGTGGCTGCCATTGCCGGAGATACCGCCCAATATGCATTCCATGCGTGGAACTTCTACGCCTTCCATGGCAACGAAGCAAGCCTCGCCAATGCTAAATATCGTGGATACTACTCTGCAACAGGATTGAAAATAAATACAGCCAACCACTGGTATTTATTCTTTTCGCCTTCTGTTGCACCCGGCTATCTTGGTTGCCCTGTAAACGCAGACAACTTCACGCTCTCTGGCCGGAGAAAAGGATTCGATGCCGGCACATATGAATTCATTGCCACCACAATCGACGACATCATACAGATACGTGTAAACGATGTGGAAGTCTACACCGGTGGATGCTGCAACGTAGTGAATCTCGGCAAACTAAATGCACAATCAAAAGTGGAACTCAGATTGGTGGAAGGTACCGGAGGCAGCATGCTTGCAGCTGAATTGAAAAAAACAGATAGCAGCATCTATGAATTTGCTGCCAATAACTGTTTCAGTTTTGACCTGCCCCAGGCAACCGGAAATCAGTGGCTGGATATAACCGATGGAAACAACAACATCGTTGCCAGCATCAATCCCAACGGCAATAACCTCGGTACCGTTACTGTATCTATCAGGCATTT
Organism: Pseudoflavitalea sp. G-6-1-2; assembly: GCF_012927185.1. Classification (GTDB taxonomy): domain Bacteria; phylum Bacteroidota; class Bacteroidia; order Chitinophagales; family Chitinophagaceae; genus Pseudobacter. Next base: position 495,510 of record NZ_JABBGB010000003.1, on the reverse strand, counting down.
CGGAAATGGCAGCAGCAATATTCCTACCAATCCTGTAAATAAGAAAAGATACATGCCGCGGTATTTCAACTTCACTTCATCGGCGTATCCCGGAGGGAATTTCCCCAATCCTGTTCAGATCAGATTGTATTTTAAGAACAGCGAGTTCGCCGATTACAAACTGGCTACCAGTCAACCTGCGCTCAGCTTAAACCAATTGAAACTCGGCCACTACAACGGCGCCAATGAAGATTGTGATATGAGCAACAATACCAATCAGGGCGACGCCATCACTGCTGTTGCACAAGGTTTCACTCCAACAGGTTTCTATCTCGAAGGCACGACTGCTACCTTCTCCGAATTCGGTGTACTGGGAGGAAATCAAACGCTGCCAGTTACATTGACACAGTTTAAAGCAGTAAAAAACAAAAACGAAGTTCAGCTTAGCTGGACAACTTCCCAGGAGATCAATAACAAAGGGTTTGAAGTATTGCGCAGTGCAGATGGAAACCGCTTTGAAAAAATCGGATGGGTGGATGGCGCCATCAACACCAATACCACAAAGCAATACACGTATTCAGATAAATCACCGGTGCATGGAAAAAACTTTTATCGCCTGCGTCAGGTAGATCTGAATGAGCATAGTGAATTAAGCAATATTGTGATAGTGGATATGAAAACATCAGCTGGAATTCAGGTGGGGCCTAATCCTGTGAATGATGTACTGTATATCACGGCAAACAATACAGGGATCAGATCTATCAGAATTACAGATATGCAGGGACAGGTGAAATACAAGTCTGATAGATCAGTGAATGATCAGGTGGTGAGTATTGCGGTGTCTCATTTATCGGCAGCGCTTTATCTGATTGAGATAGAAGATGCGCAGGGAAATCGGCAGACTGCGAAGTTCTTGAAGAAGTAAGGGTACAAAGTAAAAGTAAGGGGCTGGCCTTTGAATAGGCCAGCCTCTTGCATTTCGATACCCTAACCCGTTGTATCAGGCTTTCAAAAAATCAATTAATTCAAATTTTAGGATCTATCCTATGGGCAAAAAAAAATAGCCTCACGGCTATTTCAAAGAAAAACATATTTAGACTTAATTCTAATCTTTCTGAATCTTATCATAACTCGCCACAATCCCCTTGATCAGCGACGAACTGAATCCCTGATGCTCCATCTCGTTCAAACCCGCAATCGTGCAGCCTTTCGGCGTAGTTACCTTATCGATCTCCTGCTCAGGATGTGCACCCTTTTTCAGCAATAATTCCGCTGCGCCAAGAACAGTTTGCGCTGCAATCAGACTTGCAGTTGCTGCATCAAATCCAATCTGAATACCACCCTGAATATTCGCACGGATATATCGCATCGCATACGCAGTACCACATGCACCAAGCACAGTAGCAGCATCCATCAGCTTCTCATCGATCCACACCACACGACCCAGCTGATTGAACAAATCTTCGATATAGCTGATCTGATCTTTGCTTACTTCATGCGCAGACAAACAAGTCATGCTTTGCTGAATCGCAATAGCCGTATTCGGCATGGCTCTGATGATAGCCAGTTTTTTATTGAGTGCTTTGAGAATTTGTTCTATTGAAACACCTGTTACTACAGATACCAGTACATGGCGATTGGGATCGAAATTAACTTGCAGCTTGCCCAGCAGATCATTCACCTGAAAGGGTTTCACGGCGAGTATTATCAGATCTGCAAACCGAATCGCTTCTTCATTGTCATCACTCACCAGCACTCCACGCTCCAGCATCGGTTGCAGCGTTTTTGTATTGCGCTTGGTGATAAGGATATGCTCAGGAAGCGAAAACCCGCTGTTGATCAGTCCTTCCGCGATAGCGGTTCCGAGGTTACCGCCACCGATGATGGCAATTTTTCTGCTCATAGCAATTCAGTTTAATAGTATTCCCCTGTACTCAGATAATTTCTCACGTAATCATCAACCCCATCTTCAAGGGAATAGAATGGCGCTGAATAACCGGCCTGTCTGAGCTTGCTCATATTGGCTTCCGTGAAATACTGGTATTTGTCGCGGATGTCTACCGGCATATCAATATACTCAATCTTGGGATGCCTGTCAATGCCCGCGAATGTGGCATTTACCAAGGCCTCGAATGAGCGGGCTTCGCCCGTGCCGAGATTGTATAATCCGTTTTCGAATTTGTTTTGAGCGAACCACTGTTCCATCAGCCAGTAGCATACATTGATCACGTCTTTCACATACACGAAATCGCGCAGCTGCTGACCGTCTTTGTAATTCGGGTTGTGGCTTCTGAAAAGTTTCACTACGCCATTAGCGCCAATCTGGTTGAACGAGTGGAATATCACACTCGCCATGCGCGCTTTGTGGTATTCATTCGGTCCGTATACATTGAAGAATTTGAGACCCGCCCAGAAAGGAGGTTGCGTTGTTTCTTTCAATGCCCATTTATCGAATTCGTTCTTGGAGATGCCGTAGGCATTGAGCGGCTGCAGTTTGTATGGCAGCTCATGATTATCATCGTAACCGAACTCGCCATTGCCGTAAGTGGCTGCAGAGGAAGCATACACTACCGGTACGTTGTTGGCGGTGCAGTATTCCCAGATCTTTTTGGAATACTCCACGTTGAGGCGTTCGTGAATGGAATAATCAAACTCAGTGGTATCGGTTCTTGCACCGATATGGAAGATGAAACCTATAGATGTGCTGTTCGTTTTCAACCAGTCGAAGAACTGCTCACGATCTACTTCTGCAGACCATTTCTTTCCGTCGAGGTTATGCGATTTGTCTTCGCGCGAAAAATCATCTACGAGGATCAGGTTGTTGAAACCATGGTGGTTCAGGAAGCCTACAAGGCAGCTGCCGATAAAACCGGCAGCGCCTGTAACCACGATGGCTGTATTCTTGTCCATGCTTTATTTTAGTTAAGCTGATGGAATGTATTGCTTACAATGCGCTCATCGCGTGCTCGGCTTCGTGGGCTGCGAGCAGGTTGTGAATGGCATTGTCGTATTTTTCTTTCCAGCTGTTGATGGGTCCCCAGAAATTTCCGTCTACTTCAACGCCGCCTTTGGTAACAGCACCCAGCTCTTCTGCTGCATGACCGCCCAATGACTTTTTGAATGCATCCAGTTTTGCAGGAGACACGCTCACCACTACCCTGCTCTGCGCTTCGCCGAACCAGTAAGCATCTTTGCGGATGCTGGCATCTGCTGCTTTTACAGCAAAGCCGAGGTTACGGTTGAAGCTGCTTTCCATCAGGGTTACGAAGAGACCGCCTTCGCTCACATCGTGCGCAGATTCGATCACGCCGGCTTTGATGAGCTCAGCTACTTTCGCCTGAAGCGTAAATTCTTCTTCGAGGTCGAAATGCGGAGCAGGACTGAATTCCACGCCCTGCACCTTGTTCAGGTATTCAGATGAACCAAGATCTGCACGGCTCTTTCCGATGAGGAAAAGATGATCGCCTTCGTTCTTGAAGTCCATGGTCATTTTCTTGTTCACGTTATCCAGCAGACCTACCATACCGATAGTTGGTGTAGGATACACCGGACCTTCGGGGTTCTGATTGTAGAACGATACGTTACCGCCGGTAACAGGTGTATCGAACTTACGGCAGGCATCGCCCATACCCTTGATGGCATTTACAAACTGATAGTACACTTCAGGATCGTAAGGATTTCCGAAGTTGAGACAGTTGGTAACACCCAGAGGCTCACCACCAGAGCAAACGATATTACGCGCAGCTTCCGCTACAGCGATCTGTGCTCCTTTGTATGGATCTGCAAATACATAACGGCTGTTGCAGTCTACTGTAAGCGCCAGGCCTTTATTGGTAGGCTTTGCAATAACAACAGCTGCATCGGAAGGCGCATTGGTAGAAGCGTTGCCGGTACCTACCATGCTGTCGTATTGTACATATATCCAGCGTTTGGATGCGATGTTAGGAATAGTGATGATCTGCTCAGCCACACCACGCAGATCGGTTGGAACCTGAATGCTGTCTGCATTGAATGCAGCAACCTTAGCGAGATAAGCTGGCTCTTTGTAATCGCGTGTGTATTGTGGAGCGCCGCCACCCAGTACGAGAGCTTCTGCGGGGAGGCTTGCATCCAGCTCACCATTCATATAGAAATTGAGCATGCCATCGCCTGTTACTTCTCCGATTACGGAGCAAGGCAGATCCCATTTCTCGAATACTTCTTCAACCAGTTTTTCTTTTCCTTTTTCCACCACCATCAGCATGCGCTCCTGGCTTTCGCTCAGCAGCAGCTCCCAGCTCTTCATGTTTTGCTGGCGGGTAGGAACTTTATCGAGATCGATGCGCATACCCACACCACCTTTCGCACTCATTTCTGCAGTAGAGCAGATGATGCCTGCTGCACCCATATCCTGCATACCAACCACAGCGCCGGTTTTGATCACTTCGAGACAGGCTTCGAGCAGTTTCTTTTCCTGGAAGGGATCACCCACCTGCACCGCAGGCAGATCCTGTGCTGATTCTGCAGTGATATCTGCAGAAGCGAAGCTGGCGCCTCCGATACCGTCTTTACCGGTAGCAGAACCCACAAACATTACGGGGTTGCCGATACCTTCAGCGGTGGCGGAAACAGTTTCGCCGATCTTAACTATCCCTGCGCTGAATGCGTTCACCAGCGGATTGGTATGATAACATTGTTCAAAGTAGATTTCGCCGCCCACTGTAGGAACGCCGAAGCAGTTGCCGTAGTGGCCGATGCCATGCACCACTCCTGCCAGCAGGTGCTGGGTCTTGGCTTCGGCAAGGTTACCGAAACGGAGTGAGTTGAGGCTCGCGATGGGGCGTGCGCCCATGGTGAAAATATCGCGGTGAATACCACCTACGCCGGTTGCCGCTCCCTGGAAGGGCTCGATGGCAGAAGGGTGGTTATGTGATTCGATTTTAAATACAACGCCGTAGTTGTCGCCGATGTCCATCAGTCCGGCATTCTCTTCGCCGGCTTTTACGAGCATCTTTTTACCCTCACGAGGCAGGGTTTTTAACCATTTGATGGAGTTTTTGTAGCTGCAGTGCTCGCTCCACATGCCGCTGAAGGCGCATAGTTCATTGAAATTGGGGGTACGTCCTAACTTTTCTTTGATCAGTTCAAATTCCTCTGCTGTCAAACGCAGTTGCTGCGCCGTTTTAACTGTTATTTCCATGAAGTGATTTTTTGTCCCTGTTCCGCCGGTGGAATTGGGTTTGGATCAGGAAGCTGCAAAAGTACGAACCACTCTGCAATCTTATCCATAAATTTATCCTTTGTTACCACCATCCATGCGCATCGCATTTGTACATAACAATAAAGCCTTTCTCTCTGAAACCGAAGCCTATCGCGGATTTTTTGCCCGATATGGCATCGATTGCGTGGTCGTGAATAAAGAAGAAATAAAAAAGATGCCCTGCGATGTGGAGTGGCGCCTCATGGGTACCGACCTCTCCCCCCGCCGCCGCGGCGTGCTGAAAATTCACGAATATACTTCCACCTCCATCCCACCCTGGCGCAAATGGAAGAACCTCGGTAAAAAATGGCTGAACGTTGAACCCGATTACCGCCTCTTTCTCAACGAATACGTAAAAAACAGTTTCGGTTTTGAAGATGATGTGGAATACGGCTACCGCGATATGGGCATCCCCGACAGCTGGATGCAGTTAGCCCACCAACCTTCCACCAACGAATTCGATTTCGTGTACCTGGGCGATCTCAGTCCTATCCGCGAACCCGAAAAACTGCTCGACTGCTTCGCTTCCGGCAATCTCCGCGAACAAAGCCTGCTGGTGATCGGAAAAGAATACGACGCACTGAAGAACAGATATAGCAGATATAACAATATTCAATTCATTGGCCCCCTGCCCTATGAGCAGATCCCGCATCAGCTGAAACGGGCCCGGTTCGGCATCAATTTTATGATGGATAAAGAACCGCTGAACCGCCAGACTTCCACTAAATTTCTGGAATACGCAGCCGTGGGCCTGCCCGTGGTAAGCACGCAGTATCACTGGATAATGCAATTCGAACAACAGTACGGAGGACAATATTGCTACATAAAACAGGATCTCTCAGACCTGCAATGGGAGCGGGTTTGCGGCACAATGTATGCAAGTCCCGACCTTAAAAACTGGACATGGGAGCAGCAGATCCGCCAGAGCGGCGTTCTCGATTGTATCGAAGATCACTGGGGAGGAACTTTCGACGATACCCTGCAGTTCTAATCCGGCATATCCTGATTCAGGGTGCTGATATACTCTTCTATCACACGCTCCACACCGAATTTCTTCACCACCAGCGAGCGGCCATTCTTTCCCATGCGGGCACGATCTTCGGCGGGCAGGTTGATCATTTTCTCCATTTTGTCGGCCAGATCGAAAGGATCCTGCCCCTTGCAGATATAACCGGTGGAATTATTCAGCACCACTTCCTTACAGCCACGATTGAACGCAGTGATGATGGGCAGCTCCATACTCGCAGCCTCCATAAGGCAGCGGGGAACGCCTTCGTTATAAAATGATGGGAATACAAAACAGTCGGCCCTTTCGAGGTAAGGACGCACATCCTCCGCAAATCCGCAGTAGTGGATCAGCCCCTCCTGTTCCCATCGCTTCAGGTCTTCCTGTGTGATGGAATCAGGATGATGCGATTCGAAGAAGCCTACCAGCTCGAACCGAACGATATAGTTCTTCTTCTTCAGAATGCGCGCAGCATCCGCATAAATGCCGATACCCTTGCTTCGCAGCAGACGGGTACACAGCGTGAACGTAAACACATCATCTTTCTTTCGGATACGCTCGAAAGAAGGAGAAAAATAATCTGTGTTCACCCCCTCTCCGGGAAGCACTTTGGCTTTTTCGATATTAACGATGTTCTCGGTAATGAAAACCTTGGCATCTTCGTTATTGAGAAACCATACTTCATTGGTATGGCGAAGCGCTTTTGTGTACAGAAAACGAAGCGTGTAGTAGAGCCAGTTTCTTTTGGCGAACGGATAACCGAGCCCCGTGATCACTGCCACTGAAGGAATTTTCACGGCATTGGCCGCGAGTGATCCGTAGATATTCGGTTTGGCCACATAGTGAAAAATAAAATCAGGACGATACTGGCGATACAGCTTTTTCAACTGGCGATAAAAAAGCCAGTCACTGATAGGATTGGCCGTTTTATTGTTGAAATCGATGGGCAGAAAATGACAGCCGGCCTCTTTGAGATAGATCGAATGTGCATCATCGGGAGCAATGATCAATACATTGTACCCCTGACCAAGCAGATTACTGATCACATCCATCCGGAAGTTGTATACCGACCATGCACTGTTGGAGACGAATGCGATCAGTTTATTTTTTGCTGGATGCCGCGTCATTGTTTGATATTAACGTCAAAATTATAATTTATCAGATATATTTAGCAGTCAGATGCTCACAATCATATACATTATAGTACTATCAGCAGTCTGTTGCTGGTTGCTCAAACGAATGGTTCAGAGGCAGAACGTTATTTTAAGTAATAACGAACTGGTTACGGCTTTTGGTGTAAAGGTTCTTGTTGCAGCCTTGTATGGCTTTATATTCTACCGGTATTTCGGGGGAGATGATACCTGGAGTTTTCACCAACAAGGTTTAATGGAAAAAGATCTGCTGTTGCATCAGACGGATCTGTTTCTACGGGACTTCAATCCCATGGTTCCTATCAGGAAGCATGCTACGCTCTCAGCGGGTTTGAGGAATCTGGTGGACGATTGGGAATACAATCTCACCGTCAAACCCCAGGCCTTTTTCAACCTGGTCAGTGGTGGTAATTATTACATAAATATAGTTTTTTTTAGCTTCATAACCTTCTGGGGACATTTTTGGTTTTTCAGTTTGCTGGTAAAACTGTTCCCCGACCAGCGGAAAAAATGGTTTCTGCTGGTGTTTTTCTTTCCTCCCGTTTTATTCTGGTTAAGCGGTTTTCGTGGAGACGGACTGCTGTTCTTCTTTCTCAGCCTCTGTTTGCTGCAGGGTTACCGATGGCTCAAAACCCGCAGCGGATGGGCGTTAGCGTGGGCAGTGCTGGGTTTCATCGGTACATTCATCATGCGCGACCCCGTTGCCATGTTGCTGGTGCCTGCCCTGCTGAGTGTATTCATTACGGTAAGGTATAATGTCAAACCCTGGAAATCTGTAATAATAGTATATGGTATCAGCGCCATACTCTTTTTTGTGTCGGTGGGATTATCCCCGTCCTTCAATCCTGTAAAAATGATAGCTGACCGGCAGGCCGCTTTTTTTGCACTCCACGGAAATACCCGCTATCAGCTGGGAGAACTGCAGCCAACCGTTGGCAGTTTTTTGAAAGTATTGCCGGAAGCGGCGTTGAATGTGTTTTTCCGTCCTGCCCCATGGGAGGCCAAAGGGATGCTGCAACTGGTATCAGCAGCAGACATATGTTTTTTCTGGCTGCTGGTACTTCTGGCATTGTTCCGCAACCGGGCCGCCTGGAAGCAGCGGTTCAACCATCCTTTTTTGTTATTTCTGCTGGTAACGGCTGTTACCTTATTCATATTCACCGGTTTTACGGTTCCGTTTCCGGGTGCAATAGTGAGATACAAGGTAATTCCCGAACTCTTTCTCCTCTGCTGGATCGCCTACACATATAATAAAAAATTACATATTTGATATTACAGACTCCCGATCGTTAGTTTTCCGTGGTTTGTCGTAAAAAATTGACTTATTTTCACCATTCCATCAAAAATATTCACATTCTGCCCAAAATATTTCCCTGAACTAAGGATATGTAGTTTATTTGCATAAAGCAAAACACACATAATGGAATCCTTACGTTTTAAAGCCATCAACGACCTGTCGAGCAACGCCAATGGTCACTCCAAAAAGACCACGACCAAGATCACCGGCATTTTCGGGGAAAACGTATTCACCCTCAAAACTGCCCGCGAGTATTTAAGTGATGAAGCCTACAAAAGCCTGATCGCTTCTATTAAAGGAGCAAAAAAACTCGATCGTGCAGTGGCCAATCAGATCGCTGCAGGCATGCGCCAATGGGCCGAGGGCAAAGGTGTTACTCACTATTCTCACTGGTTCCAGCCACTCACCGGCACTACGGCTGAAAAACATGATTCCTTCTTCACCATCAAAGGTGACGGCAGCGCTATCGAAACATTCGACGGCGACGGACTGATCCAGCAGGAGCCTGATGCATCATCCTTCCCCAACGGCGGTATCCGCGCTACTTTCGAAGCACGCGGTTACACAGCATGGGATCCTTCTTCACCAGCATTCATCATGGAGATCGGCGAAGGCAAAACATTGTGCATTCCCACCATCTTCGTATCATACACAGGCGCTACGCTCGATTACAAAGCTCCCCTCCTCAAATCAGTAGAGGCGCTCAATAAAGCAGCTGTAGACGTTTGCAACTACTTCGACAAGAACATCACCAATGTAAAAGTTACCCTCGGATGGGAGCAGGAATACTTTGTGATCGACGAAGCCATGTTCAACAGCCGCCCCGACCTCGTACTGGGTGGAAGAACCGTGTTCGGTCATGCTCCCGCTAAAGGACAACAGCTCGAAGACCACTACTTCGGATCTATCCCTGAAAGAATCTACGCTTTCATGAGAGATTACGAAGAAGAAAGCTATAAACTCGGTATCCCTCTCCGCACACGCCACAACGAAGTAGCGCCTGCACAGTTCGAGTGCGCACCTATCTTCGAAGAAGTAAGCGTAGCGGTAGACCACAATACCCTGCTGATGGACATCATGGACCGTGTAGCACGCCGCCACAAACTGCGCGTACTGATGCACGAGAAACCATTCGCAGGCATCAACGGCAGCGGTAAACACAACAACTGGAGCCTTGCAACAGATACAGGCATTAACCTGCTCGCTCCCGGTAAAACACCGAAGACCAACCTGATGTTCCTCACGTTCTTCGTGAACACCATCAAAGCCGTACACGATTACGCAGAGATCCTCCGCGCATCTATCGCATCGGCAGGTAACGACCACCGCCTTGGTGCAAACGAAGCGCCTCCTGCCATCATCTCCGTATTCATCGGTCAGTACCTGGCCAAAGTACTGGAAGATGTGAAACAAAGAGTAGGCGACAAATTCGACGAACAGGACGAAGCCATCCTCAAACTCGATCTCCACAGAAGCATCCCTGAGCTGCTGCTCGACAATACCGATCGTAACCGTACTTCGCCATTTGCGTTCACCGGTAACAAATTCGAGTTCCGCGCTGTAGGTTCTACTGCCAACTGTGCCAACCCGATGACCACACTGAACACCATCATGGCTGAGACCCTGAAGAACTTCAAGGCCGAAGTAGATGCACTGATCGATAAAGGAGAGAAGAAAGAGATCGCCATCATGCACGTGATCCGCGAGTATATCGTAAGCAGCGAAAAAGTACTCTTCGAAGGCGACGGTTACAGCGAAGAATGGCACCACGAAGCAGCACGCCGCGGTCTGCCTAACGTTCGCACCACACCACTCGCACTCGATGCTATGGTTAGCGACAGCTCCAAAAAGCTCTTCGAAAGCAACAACGTACTCAGTCATGTTGAGCTCGAAGCACGTCACGAGATCGAACTGGAAAAATATATCAAACACGTACAGATCGAAGCCCGCATCATGGGTGAGCTCTGCACCAGCCATATTCTCCCTGCTGCCATCAAGTATCAGAATATTCTGATCAACAACATCAAGGGACTGAAAGAGATCGGCCTCTCAGAAGATTCATTCGCCAATCAGAAACAGATTCTGGTGAAGATCTCCGAGCATATCAACAAAACAGCTGATCTCGTAGAGAAAATGATCGAGGCAAGAAAAGTAGCGAATGCAATGACCAACTCACGCACCAAAGCAATCGCTTATCAAAGCCAGGTGAAAGATGTTTACTTCGATGAGATCCGTTACCATGTAGACAAACTCGAACTGCTGGTAGCAGATCAGTACTGGCAACTGCCTAAGTATCGCGAAATGTTATTCCTGAGATAAGGACAGTAGTGTCAGAGTTCTCTTTTGACGGTTAAATAGAAAAGAATTCTGGTACACTGACATGACAAGCAATGGGCTGCTCCTGAGAGGGGGTAGCCCTTTTTTATTGGCATGAAATGTTCGATCGGCACCAATTTTGTCTTACTGGCTCTTAACATGCCATTCCAGAAGATTGATAAGGACCTCGATCTGGAGAACCAGATCAACGAGAGTATCGCTTACTTTCCGATAGCTGGCGCAAGTACCATATCGAATTTCCGCGCTCCGGACTCTTTTGTATTCATCTTCTTCGAAGCGGCTAAAGGATGGCATGAGATAGACTTTACAAAATACCCTCATGGAAACAACCAGATACATATCTCCTTTCCAGGGCAGATCCACTCATGGGATACTCAACCGGGAGCACGGGGACATAAACTCATACTTTCCAAAAGTTATATAGAACAGATGCTTCCGCTGACGAAGTTTATCGGTATCCGGTCCAATAACTTTCCGGTTATAGAGCTTTTATCAAAAACCGCAGCCAAGCTCAGCAGGGAATTTGAATTGCTGCGGGAAGAGATTGAAGACCCCGAAAAAAAATATAGCAACATCATTCACCTCAGGGTTCAGATCATACTCGATTTCATCAGCGAGGAAATGGATATCAGACAGGAGCATGAAAACAAAAATATCCATCCGGCAATACCAGCATTTCTGCAACAGATAGATCAACATTTTCTCAAAGAAAAATCTGTTTCTTTCTACGCTGAAAAGCTTGCACTTACATCCAATTATCTCACTACACTTACAAGACAATATCTCGGAGCCTCAGCAAAAGAACTGATCGATATCCGATTGGTGCTCGAAGCCAAGAGGCTTTTGCTCGGAACACAAAAATCGGTTAAGGAAATCGGTTATACTTTAGGGTTTAAAGAGACGCTGGCATTTACGGCATTTCTGACAAAGAAGATCGGGAAAGCTCCTTCTGATTTCAGGAATCAGCATAATACAGTATACAGGGCCGGACAATGATGTTGCTCCCGAACTGGGATAACTCCTTGGTGCTACAGGGTTTCAGACAACCCTAACATTCAATATTAACAATCTCTTCCAAAACCTTCACGTCTGTTTTGAGTAGATTAAGTACAAATCATTTTGTATGGCCATTCTAACAGGAAAGATCAAATTCACCGGCAGATGTGGAGATCTCATCGGTTACTATCGCAACGGCACTCATTGCCTGCGCAGCATGCCGATGCAAGTAAAACAAACACATCAAACGCGCAAAGCAGCCAAACGATTTGGCGAAGCCAGCCATACCGGAAAACTGATAAGACAAGCATTGGCGCCCTACCTGTCGGGCAGGAAAGACAGAAACCACGTAAACCGTCTCAACAAAGCCATTATCCAATCAGGAGTGGAAGGGCTCAGAGGGTACCGGTTCAATCAGCAGGCGCATATATCCGATTTCATGCAGTCTCCAATGCTTGGGGATGATAACATACTCCGCATCACCAAAATCATCCAACCTCGACACATAAAGGTCACGCATATGGAGTACAAGCTCATTGCTATGAGGATTGATATAACAACAGGAAAAATCCTCCAATCTCTTGAACGGTCTTACATGCACGAGCTCGTTCGTTGGTCTGCATATTTTAAACCAATTGAATTCGATGTTAACCTTCCCGGCAAAGGCACATTGATTGTAGTGTTGCAAGCCAATCCATATCAGGGAAAATATCCGTTGAACGATAAGCGATATCATGCAACAGATATCATCAAAGTAGAAGTGCCACCTGCAAACACAATCAGTAAAAAGCAACGGAGAAACCAGCAAAAAGAAAACGCAGCGAGCCGTGCATCGCAATATTCACAGTACACATCCAATAATCATCCGCAACAAAATACACCTGAAAATATTCTTTCGGCAAGCAACGATATGTCTGAAAATTATCGTCTCAAAGAACAGAGAGAATAGCAATGATCATCGACGCGCTTCTCTGAAAAAATCAAGCGAAGTTTTATTGACGGGCCATTTCAATTTCTCACTCCGAAGCAAAGCTTCGTGGATGCTTGTTTCCCTACCGCTCAATTTTCTCCCATTTCTACTCTATTTTCTTCTTTATGTTACTTCACTTACCATTCACTTCACTTAAACAGCCGTTGCAAATACCCCGCAACAACAAAATTTCGAGCTCACTCTGCGCTTACACAGCCTACACCTCTCCAGCAGACCTCATCCAGATCAAGTCCACATCAACTCTACCAACTATGGCACTCAACTTCCACCCTACTACCATCTTACCTACCTGAAGCCTGCCTTCTTATCCGCACCTTACCCGTAGTAGTATTACGTACCATCGGCGCTTTTCGCCTGTTTGCATTGCAATAACTTTAAGTGTGCACCATAAGAGTCACATATGTTAATCTTCGGGATCACCTTTCTTCCTGATTCTCAAATCCAGTCTAAATAGGTATTAGTAATAAGGTGATTACTATAGATCATTCTTCCCGAAAGAAATGCCGCAAAGTAATTGACATCGAAATTCCTCCTATAATAAAGAGCAGGCAGATCTCCAGTTCCGGTTAGTCACAAGAAAAATATAATAATGTTGATTGATGTACAATATAATAAGTATGTTTTCGGTTCATTTAGATATACAGTTCGTGTATCCGGCTCTTTGATCTTTAATAATCCACCATGCATTTTAGCAATAAAAATGCTCCCAAAATCATAAACAGACCGAATGAAAAGACCCGATATTTGCTATAGAAAATGAAACGAAGAAGATTACGATTGGAGAGGAAGGATGAAGTGGAAAAGAGTTCGTTTTGCTTCTTCTCCTCTGCAAAAGCTCTTACTATTTTTCGATTCGGCTGACACAAACGAACACAAGTTTAAAAACAAAACAAAGTATCCCGAATTCATAATTCATATTTCAAAACATCCCTGATATTTACATTGTGATTGTGATGCACTACTACTTAGAACCCTCAATTCACAATCGGACAGACAAACAAGAATACTTACTATCGACCATTTTTTAAGAGACACAAGTTGGATATAATCGTTGCTGAATAAGCAATTCATCTCTGGATTATACTACTATAACTACCTGATCACTGATTTCATAAAGTGTACTGAGAATACTATGTTCAAGAATAGGGAATCAACCGATATCCCAGCAGGATTTTTTTTGATTAGCAAATAGTTTCTTCGAGTTCCTAAGTCCTAAAAGAAAATAAGTTATGAAACTGAAAATGTCCCGTAGCACTGCAATTGAAACAATTTCTGGCCTTCTGATATTATTGTTCATGTATACGGCAATCAGCAAATTCGTATCGTTTAAGACTTTTATGGTAATGCTCAAATTATCTCCGTTAGTTAAATCTCATTTTCTGTTTGTCGCTTTTGCTGTACCAATTGTAGAGATAATAATTTCAGGATTACTCTTCTTCCAGAGAACTAAAAAGATAGGATTTTTGAGTTCATTTATTTTGATGCTCATCTTCACTTTATACATTGCCTATTTCATGCTTTTTGCAGATGACAAACCCTGCAGTTGTGGTGGAGTGATCAGTCAAATGACCTGGGGACAGCATCTTGTTTTCAATATCTTCTTTACGTTCCTCGCTTTTCTTGGATATAGATTAATGAAGAAAGGGCAACCGGAAGACAATCTCCCATTTAAAGCAGCCATACAATAATTCGCTTAGAAAGAAATAACAGATAAACTCTTTTGTTGTACAACAACTGCAGTATTGACGTAGCTACTCGATATTGCTAGGCTTTGACACCGAATTGTCAAGACAGGGAAATCGCCGAAAACCTGTACAATAGAGTAGGCAACCATTTTGTAAATAATCTAAAGCTTTTTTTATGAAAAAATATCTGATTGGCACATTGGCCGTTGTTCTCGCTATTGGTGCAGTTGCTTTCACAGCTCCATCTAAAAAAGCAAATACTTATGTTCAATTCGTAGGAAACCCAGCAACTTTGACTGATGTTCAAGATCAAACTCAGTGGGAACAAGCTGTAGGAACTCCATCTTGTGATCTGGTAAATAGAAAAGCTTGCCGCATCCAGATAGATGATTCAAAATTAATCACCAATCCTGGTGGTCCATTGCTTCCTAAGGTTCTTGATGCAGCAAAAGTGACTTCAATTTCTGCAGCACATAATGTTGACAATACTTTTTATGTTCCTACTGCTTTGAATGGTACTCCAGGTACTTATACAATTGCAAATAAGAACTAGTATCAGAGCCAGAAGAATACAACTTCAGGTTTTGAAACTGAATTATCTACAGCCCACCAAGGTGGGCTGTAGTCTTACATAGATTTCAGGATATTCGTAAATCCTTCTGATTCGCCTGGTAATAGTTGAATCTTTATTCTAATAATCATTTCCAAAATAAGGAAAGCAATTACTCCTAAATTCAAAATACTTATTTATGAAAAAATATCTGATCGGTACATTGGCCGTTGTTCTCGCTATTGGCGCAGCAGCTTTCACAGCTCCAACTGCAAAAGCTACAACTTATGTTCAATTCGTAGGTAACCCATCAATTATGGCTGATGTTCAAGATCAAGTTAATTGGGAACAAGCAGTAGGAATTCCATCTTGTGATCTCATTGTTAGAAAAGCTTGCAGAATCCAGATTGACGACTCAAAGTTAATAACCAACCCTATTAATCCAATGGAGCCTAAGACTCTTGATCCAACAAAAGTGACTTCAATAAATGTATCACACGGTATCGACAATGTTTACTATGTTCCAACTAATTTGAGTGGCACTCCAGGTTCATACACAATTGGTAATAAGAATTAGTATCGGTACAAGAAGAATATACTCTCAGGTTCTGTAACTGATATATCAACGGTCTAAGAGCTATGATTTCATTTGTACTCCGATTCATTTCGATTACCCGTCTGATACAATTGTATTTAATTAGATTATCAAGACAGCAAAACCTACAAACCCCATTATGTATCCATAATTGCAGTTGAAATAATTCATATTCCGAATAGGCTAATCTTTATTAATTTATAAAAGTTCAATTATGAAAAAATATTTGTTTGGCACATTAGCAATTGCAATTGCTATTGGAGCGGCTGCATTTACTACTTCAGCAAATAGAACGCAAGCATTTGTTCAATTTGTAGGTAATCCGCTTATTCAAACTGATGTTCAAGATCAAACACAGTGGGAGCAAGTTGTAGGAGTTCCATCTTGTGATTTTTTTTGTAGAAAGGCTTGCCGAATCCAAATTGACGATTCAAAATTAATAGCCAATCCTGGTGGCCCATTGTTACCAAAGGTTCTTGATGCAGCAAAAGTGACTTCAATTAATGCAAGCCACTGTATGGACAATATTAACTATGTTCCTGTTACCTTGCACGGTACTCCAGGCTCATATTTAATTACTAATGAGAATTAGTCCCAGAATAATATTATTTCAGGTTTTTATATGAAACATAATCACACCTATGAACCTAAATAATTAATTCGATTAAGCTTAATTCCGAATATCTGCAGGATACAACTGCATTTAGCTTGAATTTTCATACCAACTAAAACATGAAACTTCAAATAAGCTTTCATTAATGGCCATTAATTTAATTCATACCAATGGAAAGTTTATCATTTATTAATTTCTAAAAAGATTAAATATGAAAAAAAATCTATTGGGCACATTAGCCATAGTGATAGCTATTATTGTAGCTGCATTTAGCGCCCCAGCAAAAAGAATATTAACATATGTTCAATTCGTAGGTAATCCAGCAATTTTAAGTCAAGTCCAAGACCAAACTCTTTGGCAAGAAGCTCCTTCTATTCCCAATTGCGATGGAGTTAATAGAAAAGCTTGCAGAATCCGAATTGACAACTCAAAGTTAACCACCATCCCGGGACCTCCACATCCAAAGGTTCTTAACGGCGCAATGATTCAATTAAATGTAGCACACGGTATTGACGGGGTTTATTACATCCCTACCTCTTTGAGCGGTAGTCCTGGTCCATATACCATCACCAATCGTAATTAGCTATAGCGCCAAATGACTCATAATTTAGAATTCGGTAATCGAGTTAGCTGAATTTTCATATTGACGAAATCAAATAAATTAAAATACGTTTTCCATAAATAAGATGGAACACTCCTAGCCGCAGATCAGGCTAGCATTTATTAATTTCTAAAAGATTGATTATGAAAAAAAATCTAGCCCGCCCAATACCTGTAGTGATAGCAATTACTGCTGCATCATTTGCTGCTCCATCAAAAAAAACATTAACATATGTTGAATTCGTAGGGAATCCAGCAAGTGTTACTCAAGTTCAGGATGAAACTAGCTGGGAAGAAATCTCTCCTGCGCCAAATTGCAATGGAGTTAATAAAAAAGCTTGTCGGATCCAAATAGATCATTCAAAATTAACAATCCATCCAATGGGAACTATATTTCCCAGGGTCTTAAATGGTGCCTTACTTCAAATAAACGCGGCACACGGTATAAGTATAAATTACTACATTGTTTCTTCATTGACCGGAAATCCTGGGGCATATGTTGTTACAAATCAAGATTAATAATAAGACCTGAAGACGTATTTTAGGTTTTGTAGCTGAAACATTCAGGCAATTGCAGCTATGCCTGAATAGTTGTTAATTCCGAATATCCTACTGAAGTAAATACAACACGGGGAATTTTTCTTAAAGGAAGAGCCGTATAGGCTATAAATTCTTTCCACTAAAAACATTTGAAATAATTTCCGTCTCTGAAGTTGGTATTAATTTGTCTTAACATAAAAAAATTGTTTATGAAAAATTATCTATTTGGTACAATAGCTGTTTTATTCGCATTAATTGGAGTTGCTTTTACTTCACCGCCCAAAAAGTCAATCACATATGTTCAATTTGTAGGTAACCCAGTATTTTTATTTGACGTTGAGGATGAAACACTCTGGGAAGAAGTATTCTCTATCCCTTTTTGCAACGGTGTTAACCAACAGGCTTGCCGTATCCGAATTGACGATTCAAGATTAACAACGAATCCTGGTGGCCCTTTTTTACCTAGAGTTCTTGATGGTACATTAGTTCAAGTATCTGCAGCACGAGGTATTAATCCATCCTACTATATTCCGGTTTGGTTGTATGGTTCTCCAGGGTTATATACTATTACCAATCGTAATTGATTGTGCTACAGCAGACTTTTACTTATCTTTTCGACCTAAAGAATCTATAGACCAACCGATGACTGCTACTTATCCAATGAATCGAAAAGCTATTCACTACATTGAAAATCATACAAAAAAGCGCCTCAATAATTTGAGACGCTTTTAGTTGTTTTAAGGCTTGATTAATGAAATTAAAAAGTGTATACTAATTTTGTTCAACACCAGTACGTATAACAATGTCCGGTGGGATCGGAAGTGCAAATCTTTTGTCATTGGGAGGCAACACATATTTTGTTCCTTTAATTTCGCGCGTTATAGAAATATTCCTTCCTTCCAGATTTAGCCTCTTTATATCCATCCATCTTACTCCTCTTGTGGTTAACTCTTTCCTCCTTTCCTCCAATATTAATGTGAGCGCTTGGTCTGCCGTTGAAGCTTCCCGTGGGTGAAACTCTATTTCCGCGTTCCACCTTTTTATTAATAATGCATTCAAATCTTCAAGGGCTTTATCTATCATTCCTTTTCTGGCATAACACTCTGCCCTTGTAAGTAATAACTCAGCTGTTGTTAATCCCGTAAACAGTACATAAGGGTCTCCCGAGTAGCTCCCTTTAAAGGAGTAATACAATCCATTGGACCCAAAAAAGGCTAACTTTCTTAAATCGGATTCATCGTACATTTGAAACAACGATGTATCTACAGAGACAACTGCGGGATTTGTACCTATATGAAATGGGGCAAATTGAGTCCAAAAAATGATTTCTTTATTCTTAGGAACAATTGGTGTCTCAGAATTTGGATTAACTACCGAAGGATCGTTGAAGTCAATTAATGTATTATTTGCTTTCCACCCTAAGTCAGTATATTTCATGCAACTGTCATAATTTCTCATTGACAGATAAATTCTGGAAAGCAATGCATATGTCGCTGCCTGGGATGGCCTAGTCTGATACTCAGCCCTTTCGGGAAGCAGCCTAAGAGATTCATTTGCATCAGACAAAATTTGAGCATAAGTTTCTGCAACTGTTGACCTCTTCGATTTATCATTGAAATCAGAGGTCAACCTAATTATTATACCCAGGTCTTGAGAGGCGGTACCTGCATTGTAGGATTTCGCATATACCCAGGCCAATTGAACAAAATAATAGCTTCTGAGAAACAGAGCAGTACCTTTAATTTTGTCCCAATTATTTTGATTTTGGCTAGTTCGACTTATCTTTTCTAGTTGCTCTAAACATAAATTGGCAGTATAAATAGCTTGATAAGGTTGTGCCCAATCATTGTTATATGGATAGGCATATGCCTGCCAGATATACGTTTTTAAGGCACCTTCTCCATAAGCATCAATAAGTTCATTGGGCATAAAATAATCATCAGCAGAAGCCTCACCGGAACCGGGGGTAGCAAAATTACTTATTTTGGTATAATCCAAAAGTGCTTGTAAATCATTAAGTGTTTTTGGAACCGCTTGAGTGGCATCGGCTTTCTTATCCAGGAATTTATTGCATGATATCAAGAACAATGCAATTGATATCATAAATATTGTTGATACTTTCTTCATAATTTTAAAAGTTTGCTCTAACTCCAAAAGCATAAGTTTTTCTCGGACTTAGTACTGCAGGATAATCAGGATCAACCCCAACTTTGTTGGCTTTCCAAATAATGCCAAGGTTTGAAGCATTAAAATAAAGCTCAAGTGAGTTCACGTATTTCCTTTTTAAAAGAGGGGCAAAATTGTAACCCAGATTAATGTATTGAAGTCGTATATTATCTGCTTTGTGAACGTTAATTTCCGCATTCGAGTAGAAGGATCCAAGGCTTTGATATTCCGAGTAATCAAATTTGGGGACATCGGTATGCATTTCATCACCAGGTTGCTTCCACCTTTGTGCAAAATCCCCATAACCAATACCAGTCGAAACTAATGCCGAATAGGTTGTAGCCAGATTTTTGAAATAATAACCAAACTTGTAGCTTATGTTTATTGCCACAAAAATCCCTTTCCATGAAAAATGATTATTCAAGGATCCGTTAAATAGTGGCAAAGTTGAACCAACGAAAACTAAATTACCTTTATCGCCTTTTAAGCTCGCTTCATTTCTTATTGCCTCATAATCTTTGCTGAGCTTCCCATCCACAAATCCTTGCGCACTACCTGCGGCATCCAACTTTCCCCATTTATAAGCAGCAATAGAATAAAGAGGTTTTCCTTCGACCGGCGTTATGCTAGACCCATTTGCAAGAAGTGTCGTTAAGGAATAATTAGGATTTGGATAATTTAAGGTTTTAGTGAGATTGTAATTAAATATTAAGTTGGTATTCCACTTAATATCTCGATTAATGTTTTTAGAATTAAGTACAATATCAATACCATGCCCCTTAATATCTGCAACATTTTTAGTCACAAAGTTGGACCCTCCCCAAGTTGTATAATCATATTCTACCGAACCATATAAATCTGTGCCTTTTTTTCGATAGTATTCTACGGTTCCTGAAACAACTCCTTTGGCTAACGAAAAATCAATTCCCAAATTAAGCATAGCAATTTGCTCCCATCTTAAACTTGGATCATTTAGTGATGAAATAACTGCTACTGTGTTATTGTTGATAGGATCAGTCGAATAACCCATAATAGGTTTCGAGGTTTTCGATGGATCTACATTACCGCTTTTGCCATAGGTAATACGTAGTGCTAACTCTGGTACAAAGCTGGATTTATAAAATTTCTCGCCTGAAATGTTCCAGCTAAAACCAGTTGACCAGAGTGGTTTCCATTTATCATTTGTATTTGCTCCAAAAATATTCGCTCCATCCCTCCTTGCACTCAGCGAAAAAGTGTATTTACTATCATATGTGTATGCAATATTCGTAAAAACGGAATTATACCTATTTACATTCAAGCCTGGCTCAGGAGGAGATGGAATAGTTAGTACTTGACCTCCTACTATTAGCGGATACAAATTGACATTATCAATCCGGCTCACAGATAAAGGATCATTATTATAACCATAATACAATTGGCCATCCGATTCATTTTTCAACTCCCTCATTTCACTCCCTAATATCCCGTATACCTGATGATTTTTCCAACTCTTATTGAAATTGAGTTGACCCCGAATTGTATAGGAATGATCTTTTGCTGAAAGTTGTTTCATAATTCCGCCCAAAGGAACAGGTCTGATAATATTACCGGAATTAGGATCAATCTGAGAATACATATTTATTATGTCTCTCGCAAAAAAACTTTCTGCATCATTAATATCTTTGGTGATAGTATTTTGAATAAAATACTGCGATTTTATGTCGAAACTAAGAACGTTATTTATCTTAAATTGCAAACCTGCAGTAGCAAACCACTCTTCCCTGTTTGACTCCAGTTTTGAATACTTGTAATTATCTAGAAGATAATTATTCCAATCAAGTAATTGCCCCCCCCCTATCTGATCCACTACTTTTTGACGATATAAAGGAATAGGCAATGCTGTTCCATTCTCATCTGCTAACTTTAAATAAGGTATTGTTCTTCCTTGTACACGTGTGGTGCCATACGAGGGGCGTCCTCCCTGCTGATTTGAATTTGTATACGCAACACCCAGATTAATTGAAATATTTTTGGAAGGCCTATAGGTATTCTCAATCCGAATATTGATCTTTTTTGATTTCTCATATAATTCACCGATACTTTTATCATACCCTACTATCATGCTATATGCATTCTCCGAAGTTCCCCCTGTAACCCCGAGACTATATTGTTGTACTTTTGAATTGGTGTAACTATGTTTCATAAAATCATTTCTGCTATCATAGTTTTTGATCTTGTTTATTTGCTCAAGAGAGTCAGCAGAAGAAATTTGTCCATTCCGTCTTTTTATGAAAAGCTCAATTGCTGGTGTCCATTCAAAAAGAGGAAACCTACTTATTAGCCGGTTAAAATACCTGTTATTAAATAAGGTTTGCTCCACCTCAACAAAGTCACTTGAGGAAATTCTGGACAAATCGAATAGATTGGGTTTAGTACCGAAAATAAAGGTAGAATTGAAAGAAACCTCTGGTTTCTTATTAAACTTTCCTTTCTTGCTGGTAATTACAATTACTCCATTTCCCGCCCTTGCCCCCCAAATAGAAGTTGCTGCTGCATCTTTCAAAACAGTAATACTTTCGACGATATTGGGATTGATATTATTTATGTCTCCATCGTAAATATAGCCGTCCAATACAATCAAAGGATCAAGAGGTCCATTAATTGAACTTACTCCTCTGATTGAAAGTCCTAATTTTTTCCGTCCGGCCTCATTGCTTTTATTATCAAACAAAACGCCACTGGTAACACCTTCAAGACGTTTCAAAATATTGGTTCCAACTTGCTCATTAAGGAGCGCATTATCAACCTTTGCAAAAGAACCAGTTGCCCGTTCTTTGGGAATATCCTGATATCCCGTACTTACTATAACCTCTTTCATTTGTTGGGCTACGGCATTCAATTTAATATCGATACTATTCCTACCTCCAATGCTTACGGTTTTCATCTCATATCCAATACTTGTGATCTCTATAACTGATTTTTCATCAATTCCATCAAAACTAAATGATCCATCTTGAGAGGTAGAAGTATAAATATCTTTCCCTTTTACCCGAACAGTAGCCCCTATCACAGGCTCTCCTTTCTCATTCAATACTTTTCCAACTAGCTTAATAGGTGAACCATTACGCTGGAATTCAGGTAACTCGATCTTTTTTTGAGTTAATCTTCTCGATTGTATTATTATCCTTTTAGCTCCATCTTCAAGCAAGTACCCTAAGGGTTGATCCTTCATGATTTCTTTCATTGCCTCATGTACTGAAACATTTTTCAACGAAACCGACACTTTATTTGCCACTTGCATTTGCTGTCCAGCATAAACCATCACATAATCAGATTGCTTTTGAATATCCAAAAGCACCTTTTCAAGTGATTCGTTTTTGGCTACTATTGTGATACCCTGAAAAAAAACGAATGCACTTGATTGAATGGTAAACAATAAAATGTAGGTTAGGGAAAGAATTGTTCTCATAAGCAGTAATTTGGGTAAAACAGAAGAAAAAAATGTTGGCCTATTATTTATTACTGGAAATGACTGTTACATCAATCTCTCCAAACCGCTCTTCCAATAGAAATCCGTTATTTGCTACAAAAGTTTTCAATTTGTCTATGTCATACTTATATATATCAAATGGGAAATCAATATTGATATTATCCTTTAATCCTGTTGAGTCAAGAATCGGATAAATTGAAATTGAATTCAGCATGTTGACAAGTTGGCTTACAGGCTGATTTCTGAGTTTCTTATGTAAATCCTGCGGTTCAATTTCTATTACTGAATCATCTGAATTTCCAAACCGCTTAACGGAGAAATTACTATTCTTTGTAAGTACATAGTATTTCATTTTCCTGCCCTCCGTCCGAACATTTATATTAAAGTATCGGAACAAATCTTGCCTCAGATAATTTAGCAATTGTTCTACAGTGGTAGGTGAAGTTGTCAATTCATAACAATACACATTATTTCTCCATTTATCCAAATTGTATTGAAAAAGAGTTGAATCTTGCACCTCAATCAAAAGCCTATTTGCGGGAAGGTTGCCAAAAGCCTCCGGGTAGGCAGTTTTATACATAGTAAGTAAGTCTATGTTGATCAGAAACAGCTTTGTGATATTATTATTTTCGTCACCACCGATTCCATTGGCTGCTCCAATTCCCGGTTTAAAACCGGTAATAATCGACTTATATAGAAATTTCGATCCATCAATCATATTAGTTCTGGAGGAAAGGTCTTGGGTAAACTCATAGCTTGATTGGTCGTCTTTCATATTCAAGCTAACTTTTTTCCCATCAATCAGGTCTTGAATATTCTCCTCTTGAACTTCCAGCTGTGAGGTAATTCCAATTACCTTTTTATCCATTATCCAAACATAATGTGGTACTGTGATGTGCGGGAAATAATAATTCAGAATTGTGTCTGCAATCGGAATTGGCAAACCAGGATAATATCCGGTCTTTTCTTTTTTCCGGGATAGTGTAGTCAATATTTTTTCAACTGTATTGTATTTATCACTGCTTGAATTCACCAACAGCACCTGCAGGTCTTTACCGAACTTCTTTTGCAGCTTCTCCATCTTGGGGAAGCCATCGATACAGGACGTACACCAGGTAGTCCACATATCCAGCAAAATCAATTTAGCAGGGATATCATAAAGCTTCAGCTCTTTGGAAGGAGTATTAAGCACATTCGCAAACCGGATATTAGGAACCGGATCACCCACCTTTATCGGAACCACAAACGATTGTTCGTTTGCAAATTGTGGATGAGCCTGCGTCCCCTGCGCCTGTGTTTTTGCAGACAAAAAATTTATCAGAAGTAAGTAGCAGATGAAGATCCCTCTCAGCGCCTTTTTAACCATTGTACTATTCATTTAGTAGACATTTTCTTTGTTGACTTATTATACCCCGAATCCTATTCGGCGCCTCCCGAATCGTCAAACAAGCTTGAGATTCAGGAGACCCGGATAGAGTGAAAATAATTTTCACTAGCTTTTCTAGGACAATAACTTGCCTATTCTAACTCTGTGTGAAATCGAACGTGAAAAAAAATTATGTAATGGCAAACCTTCAGAAAGAGTCTTAGGAAGACTTAATTTTTTTTTAGAGAGACAAGGGTATGTCAGGTTGCCCTAAGGAAAGGTTCAATGCATATTGAATGCAAGGATAGGTAGGTGGAGTGGGACTCCTTATTGCGCAGATAATAAATGAGATCAAAGTCTCATTAACACAATGCCAAAAAGATCATGAATCCAAGGTGTAGAAACACCCTGGCAAAATTGGGAATAACTATCTTTTTGAACTACAGAGAAACTAAAAAATTATTTTATCACTACAGTATTACCGTTCAGAATCTCGAAGTCGATCAATTGGGTAGAGGAAAAAATCCGCAGCACTTCAGATAATGGAATTTTTTTTGAAATGATCCCATTGAATTTTTCGCTGCTCTTCTTTTCGACAATCACTTCCTTGATGTCATAATTCTTTTTCAATTCATTCATTATTTCATCAACTGAAGCTTGCCGGAAGTAGAATTTTTTTTCAATCCAGGCTAGTACCTGATCCTGATTAATCGTTTTTCGGACTTCTGAATTTCCCTGATCAGTAATTACTGATTGTTCGCCTGGTATCAGCTTTGCAGCCTGATTGTTGCTTCGAACCAGAACGGAACCCTGAATAAGAGTTGTGTTAATGGAATGACTATTGTCGTATGCGTTCACATTGAATTGTGTTCCAAGAACCTGAATCTGAGTATTATTTTTTGTGGTAACAATAAAGGGGCGCTTATCAGGAGCCACTTTAAAGAATGCTTCACCAAAAATTTCAACTTTTCTCGGGCCGCTTCCAAAGGAGGCCGGGAATTTAATGGAAGTCATTGCATTCAACCAGACATTTGTTCCATCTGCCATCTTCAACACAAAATAACCTCCTTTACCAGTTGAGATCCGATTCATCATCGATGTATCAGCATTGGATCCGTCAGCTGTGTAAGAGAGTTCATTTGCTGCCAGGATCACATCACTGTTTCCCTGTTTTGCAATAACCTCTTTTTGCGTGTTCTTTCCCAGATCTATTGTTTGGCCATTTGCCAGCGTAAGTGTAAGATCACCTTTGGCCGGCATCACCTCCCCTTTCATCTTAGCTATGGTATCTTCAACTTTATTTTTCGAATTATTCAAATAAAGATAGATACCCGCCATTATCATTAAAAGAAAGGTAGCTGCAATAGCTACACCTATATAGAATCTTTTGTACCTGTTTTTTGCCTTACCGTTATCAAAATCTTCCAGATGCTCTTCGCTGAATTTTGCGTATGCGTTTTGCCAGTTTGCTTCATCGAGCACACTGGCCTGTTCAGCCAAATAATTATTATCAGCCTTAATTCGTTCAAAGAACTCTTGTCTCTTTGCAGAAACAGCTAACCAATCAGTCAATACTTTACGTTCCTCAGAAGAGATTTCACCACTCAGGCTTTTTTTAATAATAGCTGCAATTCGTAAATTCTTCATAACACACAATTCGCTTTTGATTATTGCCTAATCAGAATAACCTCTTACTACTTATAAAACGAAGGCTAGATTATTCCGTTCAAAAGAATTAATAAAAATTTAAAAAAATATTTCAGATAGGTAAAATGGAGTACCCGTACAATTAGAGAAGAAAGAAAAAGAAGATAAGAAGAAGGGAATTTACTGTCATCAGTTTTTTCCTTTGCAGTGCAAGTCTGATTGTAACCAGTGCAATTTGTTTTTGCCGGCGAACAGTTACATCTGCGAGATGCAGATCCGTGGCTATTTCCTGGGTAGATTTATGTTGGACAAAGTATCTTGTAAAGATTTCTCTACATTGAGTAGGCAGTGCATTTATTTCATCCCGGATAACTTTTACAAGATTGGCCTGCACCTCATACAGTTCATAGTCGAACTCAGTTGAAGTCTCACCAATGTATGCCGCTTCCCGAACATATTTTGCATGCACATTTTCTTTTCTAAGTTCATCGAATGCTGCGTTACGCGCAGTTACAAACAGGTAGGCCTTAATATTGGATAGATTTTCAAAATCTTTTTGCTTCTTCAGCAGCTTAATGAATATTCCGCTCGCTATATCTTCTGCATCCTTCAAATCGGGAATAAGTTGACGTACAAAATATACCAACTCCTCATAGTAGAGCTCGAACAGCTTTTCAACAGCTTTCGGGTTCCCTTCCCGGAAATCATTTAGTAAATCTACATCAGAATAGCCTTGAGCATCTCGCATTGTAAAAGCGTTTAACCAGTAGGACCGAATTGAGCATATTAGTACTCTTCAAATAGTCAGTACTTATAATATAAACCAATTATTCCCAAGTTATTTAAAACCAAATTTATGACTTAAGTAGTCATATGAATCAATATTCCTCTTGCCAAATTTCCATGTACCTGCAAACCACACAAACATTAACCTGTTTTAAAAGGTTCTTGTTTTTTTATGCCACATCCGGCAACGTTATTTTGATTTTTGGGTTTCGGCTATTCTGTAGGATAGGTTCGAGTGAGTGATTATAAAACAATAGCCGCCAAATTATTGTAGAAATACGTCTTTTGCAACTTAATTGCGCTGTTGACGTAAAAAAGACATTAGTATGCTAATGATCGTTAATAAATACTAAAATAATTCCGGAACCCCTATAATTTGTCCTTAATAGCCTACTGATTTCTAGATGCTATCCCCCCTGCACGGGCCATATTGTCACAAATTAAGTTTTCTCACAATAGCATGGTTTGCATGCATTTAGCTTTGCCGGTGGCCAGCAGAAGTACCGCAGACAAATAAAAAGAAGCGCCTCATTGCTGAGGCGCTCCAGATCAAAGGGTACATATAACCAATCAATTCAATTCATCGATCTTCTGCCGGTACTTATTCCCTGCTGCCTGAATATCCCAGCCATACTCCTTAAAATACTTTATCAATATCTCATACTTCTGGGCCCTGGCCGGACTATTATCCAGATAATCTCTCTTGATATTTTCATAAGACTCTGTAGCTATCAACTTCAACCACTCCGAAAAATCACCATCAAAATTCCTTGAAGCAGACCCCCTCACATATCCACCTGATCTCGCCAGTTCAGCCAGGGCCGCATCGCGTTTCTCAAGATTTCCATCAGCCTGATATTCCTTTGAAATCTTATCAAATGCCTGTCCATTGTCGTACGCCTTTCCGGCCACTACAAAGGCTTTGATGGGCTCTGCCATCCGTGCCGTTATCATGCCTCCCAGAAATCCCCATACAGTTCTTGTAAGTACAGTATCGATGTAATAATGATTTGCAGGATCTGTGATCGGCTGCGTATTCAGCATCTGATTTGGCCAGCAGATGATGATTCTGCTGCGCCCGATTGTTTTGATATCGCTTGTCCAGAAACTGCCGCCATACGTTTTCACGAAGAAGAACTCAAGCGGAAAAAAAGTACGTACATATTTCTCCGATACATTCGGAAGCAGTGTTTGCATCCAGGTGTATGCAGACTCACGATAGGAAGGATCTATTTTTCCCACTCCCCAGCGATTGATCGGATCATTGGCGATAATGGCATTGGTTACTTCTTTCCAGTTGTTGAAATCCATCCGTACCCAAACATTGTAGGTCTGATACATTTGTTTCACTCTGGGATCTGCATCTGCAGGAGGTGAAAACTGCTGATCGATTCCTAATTGCTCTGTTGCAACCGGTGCAGTTTCTTTTGAACAGGATGCCAGCAATGCACACAACATTACCGGCAGGATATAGCTAAGTTTTTTCATGATCGTGCGTTTTAACGTGGGTTCAATGGCATTTCCGGACTATTGTTTTGCTCGCTCATCGGGATCTGCAGAATATATTTCGGATCGTTCTGCTTCAGCTCGTACACAACTCCGTTTTTGTAAATATGCTCCAGCCGTGGCTTTCCAAGCCTGCGCAGATCGAACCAGCGCAAACCTCCATCGAAAGCGAGTTCTACTCTCCGCTCTTCGAGTACACGTTTCAGCAATGCAGCATCATCAGCGAATGAAGCTTCGGTGAGTGGCTGAAAATCGGTACTCTTAATGCGGCGTTGCAATAACATATTGAGATCATCGATGGCTTTCTTCTTTTCGCTCCTGCGGGCATAACATTCGGCGCGGATCATCAGGGCTTCACTGAGTTTTAGTCCGATGTAATAAGAAGGGTTCTCCTGCTTTGCAAACATATTGTACAGGGTGGGGCCTGTTTCTGCTCCATCGCCGGTATTCAAATCGGCAAAGGAGGCAAAAATGTACTGTCGATAATCTTTCATCCCCGGTCGTTGACAAAGCGCCAGCAATTCAGTGGATGGCTTAAACATATAGTTGCCATAATAGAAGATATTGTTATTGCCTTTACCTCCGGTATAGAAAAGTATTTCATTCTTGTAATCGGAATCGATCACTCCAAAATTGCCGGAGAAAGCAGCATACTCTCCTTTCTCATCGATGCGCTTTTGCATTTCGTTCATATTGAACAGCGGCTTTGCAGCAATTACATCCGAGGCAGCCTGGATGGCCTTTTCAGGCTGATTGGTGAACAGATACACGCGTGCGCGCAACAACTGAACCGCATTAATATCGAAACGATATTTGTTCTTGCCGATCTTTCCTGCAAGCAGCACAGCTGCCTGATCGAGATCGTCCTGAATTTGTTTCCATACATTCCCGATGGTTTCGCGTTTGTTATTCTGCGTGGTTTTATTGATGTCATCGGCAGTGAGGGGCATTGGTACACCTGGCAGACCGAGATTGGCAGAACTGTATACATCTGCATACAGGTTCACCAGATAGAAATAACAGAATGCCCTCATTGCATACGCTTCCCCTTTCACTGTTTCGAACAATTCTCTGTCTGCAGGTTCCGGGTTGCGGTTGATGAAATTATCCAGCACCGTGTTGGCGTAGAAGATGGTTTTATATAACTGGCTCCAGTATGGATCATCAGTAGTGCCATCGAGCAGGTGATTAGCCGCCCACACAAACCAGGGCTCCAGTGGTTTATCAGCAGCTCTGCTGGTGCTGAGGTTGGCATACACATTATCTGTGAGCAGTTCCGTTTTCAGAAAAAAATCGGTGCGGGGGTATCCTCCCATCAGCACAGATTCGTAGTCTGCAACAGAAACGGGTATCATGCTGTTCACCGGTTTGATGTCGAGCATCTTGTTGCAGGCAGTTCCGGTAACCGCCAGCAGCATTGAAATATAGAGATAGAATCTTTTTTTCATTCGGTGTGTAGTTTAGAACTGAACAGATACTGAGAATGAGAAACTGCGTGGCAATGGCAGGTAAGTATTTCCAAAACTCACATTGGCTGAGTTGGTAGCATCGTACTTCATTACAGAGCCTGTTGCTTCGGGGTCTTGTCCTTTGAGGCGATCATTCTTCCATACATGCAGGTTATTGCCCTGCAGCATGAAGCGGATATTCTGAACCCCTGCTGCTCTCAGTCTTTTCGTATAAAAATCGTAGCTGATGCTCACATTCTGCAGCCTCACAAAATCTCCATTCACAGTACGGAGGTCGCTATTATCATACATGCGTCCGTTGTAGGGATTAGCACCGGTTACTGCAAAATCCCAGGGATCTGATTCAAATTTGGGGATATCGGTATGTGCTTCATCACCCGGTTGCCTCCAGCGGCTCACCCATTCGCGTGGCAGGTTCTGTGTGGCCTCGGGGAATCCAAATCCGCTGCCCTGAGCAAAATTGCGCAGACGGATCACGTTACCGAAGCTGCCGATCACGAGCGCAGACAGCGTGAACTTTTTATAGTAGAATGAGTTGGTCAACCCACCCTGCATGGTTGGCATGGTAGTGCCCGAGTAGGTAAGTCCATCGGGTGAAGTCATGCCATAGAGCACGGTCTGCCCGGGTTTGTTGGTGTAGAAAGTTGCTCTTCCGTCTTTGTTGAGGCCTGCATAGCGATAGCTCCAGAGTCCGTTTATCGGTTTGCCGACTACTGCTGATGAAGCATAGCTGGTTCTTTGTGCATCCGTCAATGTATTTACGGTTGGTACAGAGTAAACATCCAGTACTTCGTTTTTATTGAAACCTGCATTGGCGTTGACTGTCCAGCGGAAATTCTTTCCGTCTACAGGAATACCGTTCAGTGAGAATTCAAATCCGCTGTTCTTCATGGATGCCCAGTTCACCTGCACAGTAGTGAAACCTGATACCTGCGACACCTGTTTTGTACCCAACAGGTCCATTCCTTTTTTGTTGTAGTACTCGATAGTACCGGTGAGGCGGCGTTTCCAGAATCCGAATTCAAGTGCGAGGTTGGTAGTGTAGTTCATCTCCCATTTGAGGTTCGGATTGCGGGGAGCATTGATGGTGAGATAGGCATTAGGATTCAGTCCGTCTGATGCACCAATATTGGTTACGAGATCCGAATACGCTTGTGCGGCAACGTTACCCTGACTTCCGTAAGAACCACGAAGGGTGAGGTAACTCATCCATTCTTTATCTGCAAACCAGCTTTCTTCTTTCAGCTGATAGTTAGCTCCGACTGCCCAGAGCGGCTGAAACAGTTTATTTGTTTTCAGACCAAAGCGGTTAGATCCGTCGGTACGGGCATTGAAGCTCACGGTGTATCTGTTGCGGAATGTATATCCGGCTACGCCGAAGTACGATACTGCTGCAGACTGATTGAGACCTTGTCTCCAATATGGTGTGCCGAGGTATTTCATCAGCTCAAACTGAGGAACCTGCTGACGGCCTCTTTCGTGCACATATCCGTAGATCTCAGTGGTTTCATCTTCATAGAGTGATTTGCGCAACTCCTGACCTGCCATCAGATCGATCCTGTGATCGTATCCAAGATTAGGCATGTAAGAAAGCTGGTTGCGGAAAGTAACCGAGCTGTTGATGGTTGAACGGCCTTTTTTGTATCCACCCTCTTTCCATAATTGTACAGACGTATAATCAACAATGCTGGTAACATCCTGCTGGCGCCTCTTAACAAAGTAGCTGTTCTCTGTGGCCACATCTTCTTCAGAAGTATTCTGTCTGGTAAAGTTGAAAAGGCTGTTGAAAAGCAGTCCTCTTACAGGACGCCATTCAATGTCCGCAGTACCGCGAAGCCCTGAACTTTTTGAATTCCTCCAGCCGAATTCACGGTTCTCCATGAAGTTGTACTTCATGCCATTGTAGTAGAAATAGTTGTATTTACCATTCTCATCAAATGCATTCTGGGCGCGGGTTGTATAGATACTCCATTCAAATGGGTTCTCGCGGGAATCAGTGGCAAAGAAGCTTTTGTTATCGCGAACATTCACATCGAGCAATGCTCCTACGCGCAGGTTCTTCGTTAATCTTGTATATACTTTTACTGATCCGGTGTAGGTTTTCTGTCCGGTTTTCTTAGCAGTTGCCTGATCGTCCATGTAACTTCCGGAAATGTAGAAAGTTGTTTTTTCGTTTCCACCGGAAATGCTGAGGTTATGGCGGGTAGTGATGGAATTCCGGAACAGCTCTTTAAACCAATCGGTATTCACTTCTTCGAGTTGTCTTACTTTATCTTCGAATTGTGCCCAGCTGATCTTTCTGTCGTGCACATCCACAAAGTAGCGTTCGAAATCGGAAATGGTTCCGTATTGACCGTTCTTACCTGAGCCTGCATTGAGCAGTCCGCGGCTGATCATTTCGAGGTTTACATCGATGCGTTCTTTGGAATTCATCATGTAAGCATCTTCGATGCGCGGACGCATGCCCATGGTGAGATAACTGTTGAAGTTCATGCGGGTTTTGCCGCTGCTTCCTTTTTTGGAAGTCACCACAATTACACCGTTGGCCGCCTTGGTACCGTAAATGGCAGTGGCAGCTGCATCTTTCAGTACGCTGATGGTTTCGATATCTTCTACGTTGATGCCACCAATGCCGGATGCGATGAGGTTTCTGTTCTTGGCAATATCATCCACAGAAGCGTTTATAGGATCATCGAGAATGATGCCGTCTACAACCCAGAGTGGCTGCACGTTTCCGCTGATGGTTGATGTACCGCGGATTCGGATCTGAGGCACAGAGCCCGGCGCTCCGGAAGTGCTCATGATGGTCATGCCCGGCACCTGCCCCTGCAACAGTTTATCGAGACTCGGTTGATTGATGGTTTTGAGGTTCTCCATATTCACCGTAGAGATGGAAGAAGTGAGGCTTCTTCTTTCGATACGCTGATAGCCGGTTACCACCACTTCGTCCATTTTTTTGTTGGAGGCGCGAAGCATCACTTCGATGTAAGTACGGTTGTTGGCCGGCACTTCTCTGGTATCATAACCTACAAAGGAGAAGATCAGCACAGGAGAAGGGTTCTCAGACTTCAGCAGAAAAGCGCCTCTCTCATTGGTAACGGTACCACCTTTGGTAAGTCCTTTGATTCTAACGCTCACTCCCTGCAATGGGTTGCCGGCAGAATCGGTAACACTACCGGTGATTTCGGTAATCTGTTTTTCAGCAGCAATAAGTTCTGCGGAAATGGGAAGTGCTGGTTTCGACTTAATCAGAATAGTGTTGGAGCTGTCAATGATGTAAGTAAGGGGCTGGTTGCGGAAGATGCTGTCGAGCACCTGCGCAAGGGGAAGGCTTTTTGCCCGGATGGTAACCGGCATAGCTTTACGCATCACTTCATTACTGTAGAGGAAATGATAACCGGTTTGTTGCTGAACCACTTCAAACACACGGTTCAGGGGCATTCGCGTTCCTTCAATCGATACAGACTGGGCCTTTATGTTGGCGCTTGCCTGTATACAGAAAACCAGCAGCATCAGTGCGGTTAGTTTCATAATAAGCAGCGTTTTAATTATCCTGCCAAGTCCGTTTGGTTGCGGGGAATGGCAGAACCTACCCCCTACTTGGGGATATGCAATTTCTCTCATAACTTCGATCAGTTTGGGTTTACTACTAGTTGATTCAGTCAATTACAATACAGGTACTGCATTTCATATTTGCGTGTGACCATGCAGCCTTGTAAGCTCTTACTCCGCCGGGAATGTTAGCGCATTTCCGGTTTTGTTTTTAGGATCAGTATCTTAACTCATTGAAATTTCCCGTCCTCCCTTACGGTACTATTTTATTATGGTTATCCTGTCTTTTTCTCTGCTGCCCGGAGGCTGCAGTGTAAGTACGAAGCGTACATTCTGCTGTTCGCTGGTGAATTGCAGAAAGTGCAGCACTTTGGTAAGTGGACTGTTGCGGCTGATTACACCGGTAAAGTGCATGTTGGGAATATCTCCTTCAACACGTACATCGTACCAGCGTTGCAATTGTTGCATGATGAGGATAAGGGGGGTATTGTGAAATCTGAACACGCCTTCTTTCCAGGCCATTACATCGAGGGTATCGGCAGTTGCTACTTCCGTTTGGCCGGAGTTTCTGTCAGAAACCGCCTGGAGCCTGGGTTGCAGCAATACAGGCGCATTGCCTGCTGACTTCACCGATACACTGCCGGATAATAATGTTGTACTAACGGCATGGTCGTCTTCGTAAGCATTAACGTTGAATCTTGTACCCAGCACTTCGATCAGCTGTCCATCAGTTTTTACCCTGAATGGTTTTGCTGCATCCCTGCTCACCTCGAAATAAGCTTCACCCTTTATTTCTACCAGACGCTCATCACCTGCAAATGCAGTAGGGTATCTGAGAGAGGAAGCTGCATTCAGCCAAACCTGTGTACCGTCTGGCAGAGTGAGCCTGAATTTGCGGCCGGCCGGGGTTGTCATGGTATTGTACTTCAGTTCGGTACTGGCGCCTGCATCGTATATGAGCTTTCCGCCGGATAGTTTCACGGCAGTATTTCCTTCGTGCGTGATCAATCCGTCGGACATGGAATCGAGTGTAATCACCGATCCGTCTGCAAGCTGAAGCCTTGCTCCATCCTGTGCAGGTTCTTTATCGGGTAACCGGTTGTTCACAACCTGCTGTTTTGCCGGCTGCCTAGTCTGCATAACAAAGATGCCGGTACCCACCAGCGCTATCACAGCTGCTGCGGCTGCAATGGCCCACCAGCGCCGGTTGATGCGCTTTACAGGAGCTTCGGCAGGGAATAATTTCACCACCCGCTCCGCAATGCTGCTGCGGCCGGATTGAATGGCATCGGTATCGTTGAACAGCGCATTCCATGCTTCGTACATGGCATCGTTGAGCTCGTCTGTGGGGCCTTCATCAGCCGCCCGGTTGAACAGTTCGGCCTGCTCCTGCTCAGAAGCTTTTCCGCTGAACCAGCGCAGATAGAGTTCTTTCAATGATGATTTCATTTGAATGCACGGATGTTATGGTAGCCATAGGACGCCGCAGTTATGCAATCGGGGCTATGGTCTATGAAAAAAAATATTCAGAAGGATCAAGGCGATGGTGATATCGGGTATTCCGGCCGAACGGGCCTTCACAAATTCAGCAACCGAACTGGTGGCGTGCTGCAGGTATTTTTTGATGGTCTCCGGTGAAAGGCCCATCTCATCTGCGGCCGCTCTGTAGGTAAGTCCTTTGCGACGGGCCAGCTCAAATGCACGTCGCTGCTGATCGGGCAGCGCTGCAATGGCCTGCTCTATCAGATCGATAATGTTGGAGTTTGCCGCATCTGCGTTCGATTCATCCGGCTGCATGCCCGCATAATCGAGCCAGGCCGAATGCCGGTTGCGAAGCCGTATCTGCGACCGGAGGCAGCTCAACGCATGGTTGCGGGCAATTACAAAAAGCCAGGACCGGAAATTTTTTACTGAAGCGAGCGCTTCGCGGGTGAGCCAGATCTTGAGAAAGATATCCTGTACAATCTCTTCGGCCATCAGCGTGTTATCTACATGGCGTTCGATAAACAGTATCAACGGACGCTCATAAACAGCCATGAGTGAGCAGAAAGCACGTTCGCTTCCCTGCACAATCTGGTGGAGCAGTTGCTGTTCATCCTTAACCATATGCGTAACGGGGCTCATGGAGTCTGCGTTTCGGGGCTGTAATAAGTAATGGCAAGATAATAAGCTGCTGGCAAAATATTTGCATTTTCTGTAATCAAAGCATTAACCATGACAACAAAAGAGATTGCCGGCAAGCTGGCCGACTACTGCCGCAAGGGCGAATGGGCTCAGGCCCAGCATGAATTGTATGCTGAAGATGTTGTAAGCATAGAGCCTTACGCCACAGATAATTTCGAAAAAGAAACGAGGGGATTGAAGAATATTATCGCCAAAGGCGAAAAGTTCAATGGCATGGTGGAAGAGATCCATAGCCTCGAAGTGGGTGAGCCGGTTATTGCAGGAGATTCATTTGCGTTTGTGTTGAGAATGGATGTAACCATGAAAGGAACCGGAAGAATGAATATGCCGGAGTTATGTGTGTATACGGTGAAGGATGGGAAAGTGGTGTCGGAGCAGTTTTTTGTATGAGGCAGATATAAGACAAAAAGAAGTCCATACTTCCTGTAAAAGAAAGTATGGACTTACATGCGCTTCATTCAGCAACAGTGCTATTTGCTGATCATCACTTTGGTAGTGGTAATCTTTCCTCCGGCGTTTACTTTTATGAAATACAAACCATTGGTAAGATGTTGCAGGTGCAATTCAACTTGCCTGCTATCGGATCTGATCAGTTGAGAATGCACTACTCTTCCTGACTGATCGGCTACAATAATATTTGCATTGCGTAAATTATCACTGGTGATATTTACAGTACCCTTGCTAAGGGATGGAAATACTTTGAGACCGGCGGCAGGAACAGGGCCAGCCTCTGCATTTTCCGGGGCAAGCCGAAGTGCAGTAATACTCGTATTATAACAGTTGGATGGATTCTGATAAGCTTCCGCATTCACAGTTTCACATGATAATCTTTGCCCGAAATCATTGGAGACCATAAACTCGGCTCCATATCTTACTTCAAATCCAGGTTTAAGCGTTACTTCTCCGCCTGCTCTGAATAGAATATTTTGACCAGCCTCTACTATGATAGGCCTGGTTGTAGCTGGAGAAACGATACTGAAGACCGATCTGTATTCACCATCGTATATCTTGGTGGTATTGAAAGGAAACAAAGGCGCATTTACGTCCATATTGCCATCATACCGTGCAGGAAACGGGAGTGTATAATTTGCATAGGGTGGCATTACCTCAATGGAGGAACCTTCATAGCCCTGATTGGCAGGAATGCTGTTCGGATCGATGTCAACCAGAAAATCCTTAACAACAAAAATTGGTTTGGCAGTCGGATCATTGGCCTTTTTCAATACCGCTCTTACACGCACATATACATTAGTCGTAAATCTTACAGTCATTGCCCTGCCTTTAAAACATCCGAGTGGAACAAAGGGTGTTTGAAAAGTATGCAGCTCTTTTTCAGTATCAAAATTGCTGATCTCAAGCCGCTCTGACTCAAAATCTGCCAGCATATGATTGAAATCATATGCATCGAGAGAACCGCTTCCGTTATTATGCGGCTTAAATGGATTGTACGATGCTTTCACTACACCATTTACTGTGGTAGGTTTCACTTCTCCAACAAGTGCAGCTTCGGCCGATACAAGCTCCAGGCCAAAAGATGCATTAAAGGACAGATCCAGATTATTTTTTACCCGATAGGAAATATATGATTTCCGGTTCTCGTATTCCCTGCCATCAAATCCATAGCTGATTCCACAATACCTGTTATAAGCAACCTTTTCCAATACCGGAGTAGTTTTCAGATTGAGAATACCTAATGGACAACGATAATAGGTTGCATTATTGTTATCTGGCTGATTAGTACCAGGAATTGCAAGAATAAGTGTATTGATAATTATTTTTGAGGTAAGCGTTCCTGTCAATTCCAGATTATAGGAAGTATAGGTTGGAGCAGCAGACGGTCCACCACCTCCCGATTCGAACATACCAATCACTGACCCCACCAGATTGAGTGCACCACCGAAGCCTTTCAGTCCCTTACTGAATTGATCCATGCTTTGCCCCAGTGCCCCATCTGTTGAAGATATAGATTTGATCTTTTCTGCAAAGTTTCTGATTTTTCCAAGTCCGCTACTGGCAGCAGCGCCGTTTAACGCATTTGATACATCAGTCGCTGCTTTATTTAACGAAGACCTAAACCCAGATATATTTTTTGAGAAAGATGTAAATCGTTCTCCCGCCGTTTTAAATTCATAGCTCAGGTTGTCTGAAGTAGTAGGCGAACTGGCTGGCTTATAACTGAAATTGGAAATAGGCTGATTTGAGGTAATACTGGTGCCTGTAATCTTACTCTTGATTTCTGATACGATGATTCCAAAAATCTTAATGCTCAGTCTCGAGCCGTTATACACCGCATTCTGAATATTAGGATCAAACGCCATATTGTATTCTGCCATAGTCCAACGACTCGATCCGCCCGGCTCTCCTACGGCTACCACCATCTTCCCATATGTATTGGGATTAGCGAGAAATTTGTCCGTAGCAGCAGAAGGAATATCGCCAAAAGCAGTAGTTGCAGGATACGAAAACGTAGTTGGCTCCATTTGCAACATAATCCCGGAATAAGAAGTCTGGCTTTCTGGTTGATAAACAAAAATCCGCATCATTCCATTGTATTTGTTATACAGTATGAAATATGGATAAGCCACAACCTTATCACAACCGAACTCCCGCCTAAGCAGCTCCCACCCTTTTGCCTTTGTAAAATCTTTGTCTTTGGAAATAGCATCGAGGGATTGTGTGGTAGCATTCACAAATGGAGATCCCATTGCTGTTTTATTGCTGGTATTGCTGGTTCTTGCATACCACATCTTACAGTAATCGGGGTCGTTCACATCGGTGATTTCCCATTTCCAGTTAGATACTCCATTGGCATCTCCATAGGAACCACATACTGGCAGGTCATTCAGGTTTCCCGAATAATCACCGCACTGCGAATATGCTTTACCTGCAATCAGGCATATCAGCAATGCTGTTATGTTTTTAAAGATTCGACTCATAAAAAAATTATTTTCATTCATTGAACATTATTTATTACGAAGCTTGTTGATCTCCTCCGCCTGCATCTCCATTTTCTTATTCAGTTCAATAACATGCAGTGTGAGCTCCTCTATCTTTTCTAGTAATTTTGAAGTGACGTCACCAAGCTCAATCCCCTTCTGTTCCTCTACTTCTTGCGCTGATGGCAGATTGGGCAGGTGTTTGTTTCTATTTATGAATTCCTCCAGCTTTGCCAGACTCATCAGCTTATATTCTTTGCTGAAAACATAATCAGGCCAGGGATTGGCTACTGTGACCTTCACTTCACGGGCGCCGATCATTCCTTCCACAGCCAGTTTAAACGATCCGGGAGTTGCAGTACCCACACCCACATTACCATTTACCAGCACATTGATGGCGCCAATAGCAGGCTCATTCCAGCCATTACCACCAATTTTAAGGGCAGTATTATCTCCTGTAAGCCAGTAGGCAACCTGACCAGTGCCACCACCCTGAAGTACCAGATTTGGCCCTCTGCCAACGGGCCCCTTGAGGTGCACAGTAATATCACCTGCAACTTTGGTATCCATAAGAAGCGTGCTGTTGCCATGCATCCAGCCATTCACATCCAATGCATATCCCGGAGTGTTGGTATTGATGCCAACATTGGTATTAAGATTGGTAGTATGCACATTACCATTTCCGAGAGTGGTCCATTGTGACATTGCAGTAAATCCACTAATAACAACTGATACAGAAAGAAGAATTCTTTTCATTTGAATAAGTATTTAAAATGAACAATAAGAGTGATTATCCCCCCATAAGGAGAACATCAGATATATAAAACAGCGGTTAATGCTTTTTCGGAAACAATACTGTTTGCAGAAAAAATGATGGCTTAAGAAATCCGATTAAAGAATTGAATGATGGTAATTAAGTACAGACACACGCCCACAAGCACGATGAAATTTGTTTTCACAGTCAAAAATTTTAATGTATAAAAGTGCTTCGTAACAAAAGTTGTTTGTTACAGTAAATAGGTAAAAGAAAAACAGAAGATGGGCTGAAGAGAATTGCTAATGTATATGCAAGGTTAGTAAAAAGAAATTAGGTGTACAAATACTAAACAGAAATTTAATGAGGATACTCACTCTATTTTTTGCACATGCAAATAAAAAATAATTCAAAAAAAATAACAGTCAGTATAATCACTTTCGCTTATCTGTAAACGAAAAAACCCAGCATCGCTGCCGGGTTTTCATTATTGTTATTTTCAGTTCACTATTCTTATAATCTCTCCTTCACCCACCCCAATGCAATATCCAACTGCTGACGAATAGTAAGCCCCGAATTATCCAGCACCAGCGCATCTTCTGCCTGACGCAACGGACTTACTTCGCGATGCGAATCGATATAATCGCGCATCTCCAGATTAGCACGCACTTCTTCGATGGTTACGTTGGGATTTTTTTCGTAGAGTTCTTTGAACCTGCGTTGTACACGGATGGCATTATCTGCCGTCATAAAAATCTTGAGCTCTGCATTGGGGAAAACTACTGTACCGATATCACGTCCATCCATCACAATACCTTTTTTTCTTCCCATTTCCTGCTGTTGCTTCACGGCATATTCGCGCACTTCGCGGATAGCTGCCACTTCACTTACTTTTTCTGCCACTACGAGATCGCGGATAACGTATTCAACGTTCTCGCCGTTGAGGAACATTTCGCTTTGCCCGTTTTTATGATTGGCGTGAAATTCGAGCTTTACATGACCAAGCGCTTCGTGAACAGCTTCGGCGCTGGTCCAGTCGATATGGTTACGTAGAAAATAAAGTGTGATGGAACGGTACATTGCGCCGCTATCGATATACACATATCCTAATTCTCTTGCGAGTTGTTTTGCAAGGGTGCTTTTGCCACAGCTGCTCCAGCCGTCGATGGTGATGATGATCTTCTTATCCATGGTACGCTGCAAAAATGCAGAAAAAGCGGCAATTGGCAATAGCCGTTGCGGCAAACCTCAGCCGGCTGATTCAGATTATTTTTTCAGCACAGAGCTGGTATCAGACCAGATATCCTCCGGACTCAATTCTTTCTTAACTGGGGCGGCCGATCCGAACAGGATACCTGCCGCTCTTTCCAGACTGTCCTGAAGCGAAGTAAGCCTGATCAGTTCAATGGCATTGTTGTACCTCTCTCTGAAATGCGCCAGCTGCTTGTCCTTGCCCGCGTTCTTTAAGTGTAGCGTATCCAACAACCTCTGATGCCGCATCAGTTTGAACTGCAATGAAAGATTCTCACTCACCAATGTTTCCTTTCTTCGCTCGAAAGTATTGATCTCATAAGAAAGGTTTTCTTTTCTCAGTTCCAGCATTCTCGCTCTGGAATCGAATGTGCCATTGAGGTAAAGTATCACCAGTGTTCCGATTGAAATGATAATGGGAAGTAAGGAAGTCCAGAAACCTGCAGATTTCCACACAGGTCTGTTCAGTCGTTTTATCTCGAGTTTAAGTTTCTCGATCTCAAATTTTTCTTTGGTGTCTGCCACAGGCGGCACCATCATTTTTTCTTCAAAGAGTTGGTTAATCATAGTCAGCTGCTTTGGCAGAATGAATGAACCATGTACGGGAAATATAGAATGAAAGATGTGGTAACCGCAGGCAGTTAATTATCGAAGAAGGACAGCAATAGCCTGGCGGATAAACACAAAAAGAAAGCGGACCAGTAAACTGGCCCGCTCTCTCAATTATGTAGTGGACGACGACAAAGTGGACTCACTACGGTCAAGTCACCTGGTTCCTGTGCGGTACTGAAAATGAATTCGTACCTGTAATCAGAGGGGATCAGTATCGCGAAGATACCAGGGCCATATTACTGCATGG
The DNA here is from genome assembly GCF_012927185.1 of Pseudoflavitalea sp. G-6-1-2. Taxonomy (GTDB): domain Bacteria; phylum Bacteroidota; class Bacteroidia; order Chitinophagales; family Chitinophagaceae; genus Pseudobacter. The sequence goes on along the minus strand of NZ_JABBGB010000003.1, from coordinate 453,983 downwards.
AAACCGAAGGACTTATCCATAGAACGACACTTTATCGCAAAAGTTGTGTGTTACTGCGTTTTTCTCTGGAATGTTGCAGGAGTATGCAGGGTACTATACCGATTTAGCATAACCGAGCCGGATATACCGCAAAAAAGAAGGCCCCGCCTCACGGCGGAGCCTAAGTGTTTCCTTGTAGTGAAAAACTATTTTAAGCTTATGCTTCTGATTTTTCTTTGCTCGGCTGCTGCTGAATAGTGAAAGTGATCTTGCTGTTCTCTTTGTCGAGGTCAGCGATCATCACATCTCCTGCTTTGATATGCATGTTGAGAATTTCTTCAGCAAGCGGATCTTCGAGATACTTCTGAATGGCTCTGTGCAACGGACGTGCACCGAACTGTACATCGTATCCTTTTTCAGCGATGAAGTTCTTCGCATCTTCTGTGAGCTCCAGTGTAAAGCCGAGTGATTGAAGTCTCTTGGTAACACCCTTCATGAGAATATCTATGATCTTGAAGATATTGTCTTTGGTGAGTGAGTTGAAGATGATCACATCGTCGATACGGTTGAGGAACTCAGGAGAGAAAGTACGTTTCAGCGCTTTCTCGATCACCGCCTTGTTGTTTTCATCGGAGCTCTGCGTACGCGCTGCTGTAGCGAAACCTACGCCTTCTCCGAAATCTTTCAACTGGCGTACACCGATGTTGGAGGTCATGATGATGGTAGTGTTCTTGAAATCCACCTTACGGCCGAGACCATCGGTAAGCTGACCATCGTCGAGTACCTGCAACAGAATATTGTAGATATCCGGGTGTGCTTTCTCGATCTCATCGAGCAGGATCACCGAGTAAGGTTTGCGGCGCACTCTTTCGGTGAGCTGACCACCTTCTTCGTATCCTACATATCCCGGAGGCGCACCAATCAGGCGGCTCACGGTGAATTTCTCCATGTATTCACTCATATCGATACGGATGAGTGCATCTTCTGAGTCGAACATATAGCGGGCGAGTGAACGCGCGAGCTCTGTTTTACCAACCCCTGTAGGTCCGAGGAAGATGAAGGTTCCGATTGGTTTCTTCGGATCTTTCAAACCTACGCGGTTACGTTGGATGGCTTTCACCACTTTGTCGATGGCTTCATCCTGACCGATCACCATGCCTTTCATATCTTCAGACATGCGGCGGAGTTTATCGCTTTCAGCCTGTACCATCCGTTTAACGGGGATACCGGTCATCATGCTCACCACCTCTGCAATGGCTTCGTCGTCTATCGGATAACGTTTGTGTTTGCTTTCTTCTTCCCAACCTGCTTTGGCTTTTTCCAGTTCTTCCTGGAGGCGTTTTTCAGTGTCGCGGAGAGAAGCAGCTTCTTCAAACTTCTGGCTCTTTACTACTTTGTTCTTCTCAACTTTTACATCTTCGATCTTCTTTTCGAGATCGAGGATCTCTTTTGGAACGTTGATGTTCTTGAGGTGAACGCGTGCGCCTACTTCATCCATAACGTCGATGGCCTTGTCTGGCAACAGACGGTCTGTGATGTATCGGTCGCTGAGCTTAACGCAGGCTTCGATGGCATCGTCACTGTAAGTAACGTTGTGATAGTCTTCGTATTTGCTCTTGATATTGTTGAGGATCTGAATGGTTTCGTCCACAGAAGGTGGTTCAACCATTACTTTCTGGAAGCGGCGGTCGAGTGCTCCGTCTTTCTCGATATACATTCTGTATTCGTCGAGCGTAGAAGCGCCGATGCATTGGAGTTCGCCTCTTGCGAGTGCAGGTTTGAAGATGTTGGATGCATCCAGTGAACCGGAAGCGCCGCCGGCGCCAACGATGGTGTGGATCTCATCGATGAAGAGGATCACGTCTCTGTTCTTTTCGAGCTCGTTCATGATCGCTTTCATTCTTTCTTCAAACTGACCACGGTATTTGGTACCGGCCACGAGAGCGGCGAGGTCGAGAGAGATCACGCGTTTGTCGAACAGAACCCGTGATACTTTTCTTTGCACGATGCGTAACGCCAATCCTTCCACGATAGCGGTTTTACCAACACCTGGTTCACCGATAAGGATCGGGTTGTTCTTTTTGCGGCGAGAGAGGATCTGCGATACACGCTCGATCTCTGCTTCACGGCCTACGATCGGATCGAGTGATCCGTTTTCTGCAAGTCTGGTGATGTCGCGACCGAAATTATCGAGCACCGGTGTTTTGCTTTTGGCATTGCCGGATGCACTGCGTTTCTGTTGCGAATATTTTTTCTCTTCATCAAAATCATCCTCACCTTCATCAGCATACTCACTTCGTACGTCGTTGCTTTTCACTACGCCTAGTTCATTTCTGAAAAGATCGTAATCCACGTCGAATTGATTTAAGATTTGAGTAGCTATGTTTTCTTTGTTCTTTAAAATAGAGAGCATCAAGTGTTCGGTTTCTACCGTAGGGCTCTTCAAAGCTTTTGCTTCGAGCACGGTTACACGAATTACCTTTTCCGCCTGTTTGGTTAGGGGTAAACTATTTATGTTCGCGATGTTCTTTCCGGTTTTATCTTTTACAGCCATTTCAACTTCCTTTCTCAGCTCATAAAGGTCAACATTGAAACTCTTCAGAATACGGACGGCCGTGTTCTCGCCTTCCCGGATCAACCCCAGCAACAAATGTTCGGTACCGATAAAATCGTTCCCCAGCCTTAAAGCTTCCTCCCTGCTAAACGAAATGATCTCTTTCACCTGGGCTGAAAAATTGTTGTCCATTTTTATAATTTGTTGTGTTATACAATAATAACAAATAATTTTGACTTCTGTTCTGACCGTATTATTAACGGTTGTTAACAAGTACTAAGTGTGTTATGAAGGTCAAAATTGATACCAAGCAAAAATTCCATGTCATTTACATCACAGAACCAGATCTTTCTGGCAATATGACAGCGGAACTGAGTGAAAGTCTGCTTCCTTTCCTCCAAATTGACGTTAAAAACGTAATTGTTAATTTGAAAGACATCGAATCTGTGGACGAAGCTGCTGCCGAAGAATTGTTAAAGATGCATCAGACATTCTATGAGCATCAGGCAAGCTTTGTTCTCTGTGAGCTTCAGCCATCTGTAAGTGAAAAGCTCGAAGAGCTCGACATGCTGGATATGCTGAACATCACTCCCACAGAAAGTGAAGCCTGGGATATAGTTCAGATGGAAGAAATCGAAAGGGAGTTGCTTGGCGGCAACGATAATGATTTCTGATAACAAGAATTAACCGGGTAACCAACGCTTATGAAGAAATTTGCTGTGATCGTAGCCGGCGGCTCCGGCCTGAGGATGGGTACCCAGTTGCCCAAGCAGTTTTTGCCATTGCGCGATAAACCCGTGCTTTGGTATACACTCAATGCCTTCCTCGAAGCATTCGATGACCTCACCATTATTCTCGTTCTGCCGGAAGCACATTTGCAGACCGGGCATGAGATACTGCGTTCTACCTCCGATCCCGACCGCATCTGGATGACAACAGGAGGCGAAACCCGCTTCCACTCTGTAAAGAACGGACTCGACCATATTCACCAGAACTCCATCATATTTGTGCACGACGGTGTTCGCTGCCTGCTTACGCCCGAACTGATCCGTCGTTGTTACGATACCGCTCAGGAACGCGGCAATGCAATACCTGCGGTAACGGCAGTGGACAGCATCCGTATCGAAACCTTCGGAGGCAATGCAGCTGTAGACCGTAACAAAGTGCGCATCATTCAGACTCCGCAAACTTTCTATTCCGATCTTATCAAAGCGGCCTTCGAGCAGGAATATGATGATAGCTTTACCGATGAAGCCAGTGTGGTGGAACGCCTCGGCGTAAAGATCCATCTGGTGGAGGGAGAACCGACAAATATCAAGATTACGCGGCCTTTAGATATTCTCATTGCAGAGAAGATCCTTGAAGAGCGCGAAATGGGAATTTAGCACGACGGAACATATTGAATTTGCTTTTGATCAACCGGAGACTGCCAAAACAGAGCGTCTCAACATTCTTAGCGACTGCCTGAAGAACGTTTGTCGAATTTACTTCGCGACTGCCCGGTGGCCCGCGTCTCGCGAATGACTTATATTTTTTCATCTACAGCGAAGACTGATAAAACCTGATCGCGTAAGCGAATTTCTTATCGAACATCTGCAATCAATTATCGATCAGCCATATTTTGGTGGCTGAGGAAATATTGCTTTGCTGTTTGGAATTTTGTCTCCTGCTTTTGGTTTGTCTTCTCAAAGGGATATGCAACGCGGGCGATGAAATAAACCGCCGCGGGAGAATAATTATTTGACTTTTGTGGGGGAAGATGGGACAGTAGAATGCAATTCAGCTTCTTCGCTTATATTTCAAAGGCCGCGTTGCATATCCCTTTGAGGCGAACCGCTGAAGGGGCAGGTGCGAAAAGCAGCTTCACACAATTCTGCGCTACTCTGGCCCTTCTTATTCCTCTTTGCATTGAACATATTCAGTAAAATTTCCGCACCAGGTTTCCCAAACAATCCTCCATTCTTCTAATTTCTTGATTATTGTTGACAGACTCTTTGACCCGTTTCGGGTATTCATCATCGACGCAGCTTGCTGAGTTTACTTCGGGAGATCCTCCGTTTCGGGGTTGCCCGATCAGGACCTTCGAATATGTTGCACGGAATCTGAGCCCTGCTCTATCGTCCCATCCTACCTGACATAGATCATCGGAGTTACAATACTGCCCGGCATATTTGTCGGACTGATCGGGCAACACCCGAAACGGCACAACAATCAATAACTAACCTTTCAGTTAGCATACAATCATTTTCAGAAAACAGCATAAATGAGAAGGATAATCAACATCATTTGAGCCAACGGATGAGCGCAGGCAACCTGTTGATGCGAAGTGAAGGATATGTTTCCAACGTAGCGCCGAAACTTCCATAGAAGAATGCCAGATTGCGGATGTCTGATCCCTCGAAATCGAGGAGCAGATGTTGATTCGAGTGATCGTGAATGAAACGGTCGATGAGGTAATGCGATGCACCAGCAGTTCTGCCATTCGGATGATTGCCCACCATAATGTAGCAGGCCCGGTTGTTGGTGATGAAGTAAACGCAACTCGCTATGAGCTGATTAGCCGTTGTATAAACGCCACAGGCAAGCGCTTTGCCCTGCGGCTGAAGCTGATGGAAGAGCTTTGCAAAATTGTCGTAATCTGTTTCCGTGAGATTGGAAATGGATTGCATTTGCGAACGGGATAATGCAATAACTTCTTCAACGGCGATGTTGGTAGCGTAACGGTTGTTGGCCTGCTGCGCTTTTTTGATGTTGCGTTTGATATTGTCGCGGTACAGACCAGTGATAGTGTCGTAGGGTTTGTTGAGATCGAGTACGTAGTTGTTGCGTAGCGTAGCCCCCGTGAGTTCGGCAGCATCGTTGTGCTGATTGAGCTCTATTTCAATCAGCCGGAATTTTTTGGGGACGGCAGCAACGAAAGCTTTGATGAGCGTTGCACTGAGATTGTTGCCGAATACACCGAGTTGCGCTGTGAAAGCCGGTTGATAGAGATAATGAATGCCGTACTTTTTATTGTAAGTGAGCGGCATCACAGCTTCGTAATCGTTGAGCACAAGAGCATCCCAGTTTTTACTCATGTAATCGAGATGCGCTGCATACGCATACGGCAATCCGTTAGTGGATGCACTGATGCACCGATCCCATTTTTGAATGTCGAGATCTTTGCGGAGAATGTATCGTATGGTGTGATGCCGATCCATTGGAACATCACACTAGAGTGAAAAAGGCATTTTGGTGAGCTTGCGGAGATCGAGTCGCTGAATGTCGATGCTGAAGGAAATTTTCTTCAGGAATTTATTCTCTTCAGGAACTGTTTTCAGATTGTCGCGGAACTCACTGCTGTACACAAGCGGCGCATAAATATTCAGCAGGTCTTTGAAGAGACTGAACTGAATGCCACCCACATACAGGAACCGGCTGGTAGCTGCATTCTTTTTCCAGGCATCGGAATAGGTGCCGAGATCGAGGAAAAATTTAATGGGGAGCGGAACAGGAAACAGCTGCAGCGGAAGTGATGTACTGAAGTTCATGGAAGCAATCCAGTTGTCTGAACGGCCCTGCAGATCCTGAAAAAGATCGGTGCGCAATTTCAGTCCGCCATCGCGCATCATTATCTGCTGACTGCCGAGACCATCAAAATCGTTGCGGCCGATGAAGTAATTGCTGTAGGTGTAGTCTTCGTTTCCGCGTACTGCCGTCAGCTTGGGCTGATAGCGCATGGTGCGGAATTCTTTTTCGGTAGTGCGTGCTCCGAGATAACCGAATTTGGCTGCGAAAGCGCGAACATTCAACCCTCCCCCATCTGCATAATTGAGGAAGTAGTTTCCGGTGGCGCTGGCACGATAGAAGCCATTGCCCTGCTGCACCTGCAACTGCACATCGTATGGATAAAGCACGCGGTAGTTGGTGATATTGTATGTGAGCTGGTTGATATAGCTCTGCTCCATTTTTCCTTTGTAGGGATGGAACTGATCGTCCTTAGTGCTGTTTGCATAACGGAAGCCCTGCTCACCAATGATGAAGGTTTTCCACTCAAGCCAGTGCTCGATGGAATTGCGGGCAGTTTTGTTGCGGAATGTAACGCGCACCTGCGGCGTGAAGCGATAGTATCCGCCGAATATTTTGTTGTTGTTGCTGTCGATACCTTCAAGCGTGGAAAAGCGTGCGCCACCCACTCCGATCTCAACGCGGTTGAGTCCCTGAGGAAAAAAGGTGTAGCCGATCCTTCCCACTCCGTTCACCTGCTTGCTGCCAAAAGCATAGAGTGGCGCAAGCACATAACGGAATTTCTGGAATGGCGGCATGTAGTTGTGAACGATCACACCGGCCATCAGTTTGTCGTACGTGTTGTATCCTACGGCAGGGAAAAAGTTGATGTAGTTCACTTTGTCGGCATCCTTCAGATTGAAGAGAAAGGCAGGTTTCAGTTTTTTCGGTCCGGTGTATGGATCGATCTCTCCTTTATTGTTGAGCTCGCTGAATATGTTGCCGAGATCCTGACCTGAAGTCTGCTCCATCTCTCTTCTGAAATCGTCGGGTGATGGATGCCTGAACTGCCACTCGCGGAAGTAAGTGCGCATACAGCTGTCGAACAGCGGTGTGCCCAATTGCTTCTCCAGTTTTTCGAGCCAGAGCGCAGTTTTCATATATGGTATCACGGCATTGTTGACCCAGGTGAAGTCGGCCGCATGGGTTTCGATGGGTTGATCGCTGCGTTGTTTGGCGAGGATGGTCATGATGATCTTGCCCTGATCTTCCGGAATGCGGTTGTGGATGAATGAACTTTCGTCGTGTGCTTTGGGGGCGGTACGGCGATCGTAATAAGTGTTCAGCCCTTCATCCATCCAGGGATGATCGCGTTCGTTGGAGGCGACAACGCCGTAGAACCAGTTGTGACCGGCTTCGTGGCCGATCAGGTGATTGAGTTCTCTTGCACCGTTCACAGATGCTATGCTGGTGATGGTAGGATATTCCATTCCTCCCTCGAATCCGATGGGAGCCTCCACTACGCTCACTACATTGTATGGATATTCACCGATCAGCTCTGAACGATGGAGGATATTTTTCTTCAGCATGTGCATGGCTCTGGTCCAGGCTGTTTTTTCGCGGGGAAGACGGAACACATTTGTTTTGATGACCCTTCCCGAAGGGAGTGCAAGCGTATCCTGCTCCACTACAAAATCAGGATTGGCGAACCAGGCAAAATCGTGAACACGGCTCTGTTTGAACTGAAGCGTTCGGGTTTGAGCGGGTGCATTGGCAGCATCCTTTGCAGCATTGGCCAATGCATCGTTGATGGTGGTGCCATCGTCGTGAATGATCAGATTCTTTTCCGGAGCTCTCTTTTTGAATGCCGGCTTTGCAGCAGCAGGCTTCCTCATGGGTTTCTTTTCCATGAGAAAAGGATGCTTCTTTTTTGCGGGTGGCGGCGGCCCCTTGAGCGTGCCTGTTGCACCGTATGTGCCCATTACGAGATCGCCGGTGGCGGCCACCGCAAAGTATTCGGGAACGGTGATGCGTACATCGAAGCTGCCGAATTCACTGTAGCCCTCTCCCTGATCGAGGTAAGGCATTTCGTGCCATCCTTTGCGGTCGTACACCGCTGGTCTCGGATACCAGTATGCGATCTGATAGGCATTGCCTTTGAATCCGGTTCTGCTGAATATGGCGGGCAGTTTTACATGAAAAGGTGTGGTGATCGATGTGCCTGCACCGGGAGCCAGCGGCTCCGGCAACCACACTTTTATTACATCGATAAACTGCGGATGATCTTCTGTGTGTATGCGCGAATTGTTCACGCGAAAATCGAGGCGGTTGATGTAGCCGCGCTTCTCTCTGTCGGAAAAGTAAAAATCGGTTTTGCCGTTTTCGAGCAGCTGATCGGAGAATGCGGTACGATCGTTCTTGAATGCATTCGGCCAGAGATGGAACCAGATAAACCGAAGCGTGTCGGGAGAATGGTTTACGTACTGCAGTTTCATCATGCCGTTGAGTGCATGTTCTCTGTCATCAAGACTAACATCGATCGTATAATTCACTTCCTGTTGCCAGTAAGCAGATTGCGCAAAAAGAGAGGATTGAAACAGAAAGCAGCAGCCAAGTATCAGTAAGAGTCTGTGCACGTAGGTACCTTTTATCAAAAATAAGGGATTACAAAGGAGATACAAAGCAAATCACTTGCCCTTGCCCAGAAAGAGAATGCGAAGGGTATGCAGCATGATCTTGAAGTCGAGCGCCAGTGAAATGTTTTCGATGTAGATGAGATCGTACTTCATGCGTATGATCATTTCATCTACAGTACTGGCATAACCGAACTGCACCATTCCCCACGAAGTGAGGCCGGGCTTCACTTTCAGCAGATAGTTGTAATAAGGTGTCAGTTGCTGGATCTTGCCGATATAATGTTCGCGTTCGGGTCTGGGCCCTACCAGGCTCATTTCGCCTTTGAGGATATTCCAGAGCTGAGGCAGTTCATCTATCCGCCATTTGCGCATGGTTTTTCCCCAGCGGGTAATGCGCGGATCATCGTCGTTGGAGAGTTGCGGACCATTGGCTTCACCCGGATGGTACATGCTTCTGAATTTGTGGATCTGAAAACGGCGTCCGCGGTATCCCAGTCTTTCCTGCGAATAGAACACAGGACCGGCAGAGGATAGTTTTACGCGGATGGCGGTGTACACCAGAAATGGAGAAAGCAGTATCAGGCTGAGCAGGGCTGCCATCACGTCTATCAGCCGCTTGATATTCTGCTGCCATTCGGGCATCAGCTCTGTACGGATATCCGAGAGCAGCGCGCCGGTTACGTTGGTGGTACGCACCCCTCCTGCGAGGATATCGAGGGTATCGGGAACGATCTTCACATCCACATCTTTTTCACTGAGCACTTGTACGATGTGATTGATCTGTTGCTTCTCGTTTTTATCTACAGCGATCACTACAAGTTTTATCTGGTTCTCGTCGATCACTTCGGCCATATCCTGATAAGACCCATATTGAGGAAGATATTCCCTGATGCCGTTAGGCTCCTGGCCGGCAGCGAGGAAGCCTTTGTAATGGAAACCTTCCAACGCAAGCCCATCGCGGGTTTCCTTGAAAATTCTGGTAGCAACGGAATTGCCTCCGATCAGCAGGGTGTTGAAATAAACATTGCCCTGTGTCAGCTGCCGCTTCACTTTCGACAGAATGAGATGCCTGGCTGCCCAGGTAAGCAGAAACTGTGCGGTGATATAGGTTCCGAGTGCGCTGTAGAAATAAGTGTAGTCCCGTTGCGGATCATTGATCACCAGCGCAAAGAATACCACGGTACAACCGATGAGTGTACAAAGGAAAGTGGAAGAGAATTCGCTCAACCGCGATTTGCGGTAGAGCGAATTGTAGGCGCCCGTAATGGAGTAGAACATCACCCAGCCGATGGGAATGATAACGATGCCCAGCCAGAAACGGTCGTTGAGAATAACTTTATGATCTATTACAATGCGCTCGTGCAGAAAGTACCTTCGGGCAAAGTAAAACAATACCCAGCCTGTTACTGCTGCGAGGTAATCACCAAGCAGATACCAGGCACTATGTATTGGTTTTTCTGTCCCTTTTGAAGGTTTATGCAACAATACTATTGTTTTTTATTTTCTGAAGTATCTGATGCGCCACGTCCATCGCCCTGTAGCCATCCACCTCAGATACTTTTGTGGGTGAATTGCTGACGATTGAATCACGGAAAGCTTCTAATTCTTTTTTTATCGCATTAACTTCAGGAACCTGGGGGTTGATCACGGCTATGGTGCGTTTACCGTGTGGTGTATCCAGATCAAACGAAAAAGCATCTACATCATGCGGAGATTTCAGCTTGATTACTTCGGATTTCTTGTTAAGGAAGTCCATGCCAATATACGCATCTTTTTGGAACAAACGCATTTTGCGCATCTTCTTCATCGAAATGCGGCTGGAGGTAAGGTTGGCTACGCATCCATTATTGAATTCGATACGAACGTTGGCAATATCGGGAGTATCCGTCATAACGGCTACACCGCTGGCGGAGATCATTTTCACTTCGCTTTTTACCAGATTCAGAATGATATCGATATCATGGATCATCAGATCGAGTATCACGCTCACTTCAGTACCCCTGGGGTTGAATTCGGCCAGGCGATGCACTTCGATGAACATGGGTTGCAGATCGAGTTCTGCTACCGAAAGGAATGCAGGATTGAATCGCTCCACATGCCCTACCTGGAACTTGATATTCGACTCTTTTACGAGTTTAACCAGTTCGCGCGCCTCTTCCATGGTATTGGCCAGGGGCTTTTCAACAAATACATGCTTTCCTTTACGGATGGCTTTTCTGCAGAGGTCGAAATGGAAAGTGGTGGGAGCTACGATGTCTACAGCATCCACTGCATCCATCAGTAATTCCGGATCGAGAAACCGGGGGAGCTGATACTTTTCCGTTACCTGTTGAGCTGCATCATCTGATGGGTCATAGAACCCAACGAGCTCTACATCTTTCATCTCCTTCCAGTTATTCAGATGGAACTTACCCAGATGGCCTGTGCCGAATACGCCTACCTTTAGCATTGTAAAAATTTAATGGCCAAAGATAAACGATACAGCCGCTTACATAACGGATTTTTATTACCAACAGGTACGTGGATGTGAATAACTAAGGCCGGTTTTGAGACTATTTCACCAACCTGGACCGGGAGGTATAAAATGTTGTGGGATGATAAATGAACAGCACCGTTCCGTCTTTGATCTCATCGATCAGCGGACGGCTGATTTCGTTGGGAACTGCGGGGCAGCCCTGGCTTCTTCCAATGAATCCCTGGCTCTGAATATAACGATCAGAAACATAGTCTGCACCATGTACCACAATCGCCCTGCGGTCTGCCAGATCATTGATGCCTTTCTCAACACCCTGTAACTTCAATGAGTAACCGTTGTTGCCCTGATAGGTTTTGCCGGTAATGTAAAACCCAAGACTGCTCTTGTTGCTCGATGGCTTATTCGAAAACACACTGGCCATCTCCCTTCCTGAGCGGTTGCCATGGGCTACAAGGCTATGGAACAACATCTGGTAGTTATTGAGATCGATCACAAACAAACGCTTCTCACTGCTGGGTTTGCTGAAATCTGCTATGGAGAGAATATTATCGCGGATCAGTCCGGCTTTCTGGAGCTTTTCCATTCCTTTGAGCGCCATCTGAAAAACAGTACGACTCAACCCCTGTTCTTCGAGGTGAAGACTGTCGTATACACTCATTTTGGAAAGCGACCATGCGAGTGCACGGTACTCGATATTGCCGATCGGAGATGGGGCAAAGAACAGATTCCTGCCTTTGATGGAGGTGGTACCATCGGTAGTAGATGGAACAAAAGACCATTGGAGGGCGATGATCAACCCTAACACAGCCGCCTGTACAATTGCGGCCAGCCTTAACCTCTTTTTCTTAATTCCGGTTTTTCGGGAAACTTTTACAAACTGCATTGGACTCCAGCCATTTTTAAACGGTCAAAAAATCATGCGTGCTACTACCGCATATTTTCTATCAACGGGAAAACGGAAAAAAAATTGCCCTGGGAATTATCAGGGCAATCCTGGATTTTTACTATTTGAACCGGGGCAAATGTACGCTATTTTGGAAATGAAGAACCCGGTAAGGATTTTTTAACATATCAATACCATCCTTGATATGAGGGAGTACAATAACAGTTTGATTTTCAGAGTTTTTCTCCAATGAGGGTATACAGAACATTGCGGTAATGCTCACTGCAGGGCAGCTCGGTATCGCCCAGAAAAACGGTTTTGCGCGAAACGGTATCCAGTTTTCTCAGCGATACGATATACGAGCGGTGTATTCTGATGAAGCTGGAAGCCGGCAATCTGCTCTCGAAATATTTAAGCGTCTGTAAAGTTACTACGGGCTTGCGGCTGCCAGAGAGATGTATGCGCGTGTAATCTTTCAGTCCTTCGAGATACACAATATCCTCATAAAATATCTTCTGGATCTTATGGGAGGTTTTGATGAATAGAAAATCATCGTTCTGCTGCTGGCTTCTGCTGTTCTTCCGATAACTGATGTATTCATATGCTTTGCTCACCGCACCAACAAAGCGGTCGAAGGGTACGGGTTTCAGCAGATAATCCACGGCATCGAGTTCAAAACCTTCCACCGCAAATTCGTTGTAGGCAGTTACGAATATCACCGATGGTTTCTTGTTCAGCGTTTTCAGAAATTGGGTGCCCGAAAGATCGGGCATTCTGATGTCGAGAAAGATGAGATCAATTTCCTCCTTATCAAAATACGGGCGGGCTGCTATCGGCCCCTCGCATCTGGCTACCAGCCTGAGGTACGGTATCTTCTGGATAAAGTCTTCCATCAGATCGAGCGCCCAGGGTTCATCATCGATGATGAGGCAGTTAATTTTCATGGTCCAAATCGATTTTGAGGTTAACAATGTAGAGGGATTGATTGTCTACCACATCCAGCATATACCTGCCGGGATATAAAACGTCCAGCCTCCTCCGGGCATTGATCAGCCCCACTCCTTCGCGCCCCGTCTGACGCGCAGCAGTGATGGCATTGCTTACCGTGAACAGCAGTGTATTGCCGATCACGTCGATGCCGATTCTGATCTCGGAAGGGATGGTATAGCTCACGCCATGTTTAAATGCATTTTCAATGTAAGTGATCAGTAACAGAGGTGCAATCAGCAGGTGATCGGTATGCCCCTTCACTTCGTACTTAACGGTAACGTTCTTGCTTAACCGCAATTTCTGAAGATCGATGTAATTGCTCACATATTCGAGGTCTTTTTTCAGAGAGATCTTCTCTGTTCCTGTATCGTACAGCACATATCGCATTATCTGCGAGAACTTGAGAATGGAGTATTCCGTTTCTTCACTTTTCAGATGCGCCTGCGAATAAATGCTGTTGAGCGTATTGAACAGAAAATGCGGATTGATCTGCAGTTTCAGAAAGTTCAGCTCTGCATTCAGTCTTTCGGTTTCGAGGATCTTCTTTTGCTTTTCGCTGATCAGCAATGAATTTGCCAGTTTGATAAATCCGCTGATCAGTAAAATGATGATGGCAGAGGTAAGCGTATCCATCAACAGCAATGGCAATGCCATGAGTGGAATATCAGATCCGAACACCCGGATTGAACTGATCTCATCTGCCACAGCAAAACCGGCAGTCCGCATCACAGGCCCCGCACCCATTACGTGCTTTTCAAAATATCGGGGTGCGACACCCGCCGTGGCAGGCACCGCCGGCATACTCTGCGACGTAACAAACACCGTATCTTTTTCCGGCGCTTCTCCGGGAGAACGATATGCTATTGTTTCCGAATAACCCGGCATCGAATCGATATGTATGGTGGCACTATCCGGCGCTTTTGAAAAAATGCTCACCATGGGCGCCATCTGCAACTTTCCCACAGGCGAAAGCCGATGGAACAATCTGTTTGGGCCAGCTTTGAGCACCATCCCCATTCTGCCTCTGAACTTTTGCTGAATAACCGATTCGAGAACCAGCTGCTGAATGCAGATCACAAACAGCGATACAAAAACAAAGAGAAAATATTTTCCGTAACGCTTCTTCTGAAAGAAACGCGGGATAAGGAAATAGTAATGAAAGTAAAATAACAGAATCAGAAATACTTTGTTGATCACCTCACGATACAGAAAATAGGTATCGAGAATTTCGATGCGATAGATCAGCAAAGGCATAGTGAGGAATAATCCCCAACCAAGTATATGCAGTGAAATGATCAGCAGACGGTGCACCACCGTTTTTGCAGGCTTGAAACCCAACACATAATTGAATACATCCAGCGCACTGTCTTTTCTCATGATAGAATTGAGACGCCAATTTAGCGAGGCGATGCATTGTAAAAATGCAGTCGCCTGCCAAATCCGCTTTTTTATCTTATCTATAACAAATGCGGGTTAGTAGTTATCGTCGTCGTTCTGTTCGTCGTTGGGTTTGAACTCCAGCATATTGTCGAACCTCGCGGAACCGCTCATTCCCGTGAGCACAAAGCCGCGATTCTTGAGCGTGAATGCTACAGCGCCTGTGCGGCCAACACCTTCGAAACCTGTTTTCTCCGTCCAGCGGTCCGTTGCGGCATCGTACTCCCATGTATTGTTGAGCAATCCGCCATTGCTGCCGGTAGTGAGGTAGATTTTGTTATCGATATTGAATACCACAGCCGACCATCTGGCGATATTGTCGTAATCATCATCAAAGCTTTCGTCCGTTGCATCGGTGGTTTTGTTGAGTTGCACCCAGTTCTTTTCTTTGGGGTCGTACACCTGCAGATCGTTCAGCGCAGTGAGATTGCTTTTGCCCCCGCAGATATAGGCTTTTCCATTTATTACAAAGGCAACTGCGTCGGAGCGTTTGTTCCCTTTTACAGAACCAACCGCTTCCCATCGGTCGTTTACCTGATCGTATTCCCAGCAATCGGACAGCGCACCTTTTTCGTTGCCCAAGGCACCGGTGGCGATATAACCTTTGTTATCGAGCGTAAATGCAACAGCATCGTGACGCGCACCGCCGGTGAATTTGTTCCTGGCAGTCCAGGTTTCTGCAACGGGATCGAATTCCCAAACATCATCCACTGCTTTTTTCAAGGTTTGATCGTATCCTCCAACGATATAGGCTTTGCCTCCAACAACAAATGCAGAAGCGCCATAGATCTTGCCTCCGGGGAATGGATTTCTCGCGGGCTCCCAGTTGCCGCGATCTACATCATACTTGAAAAAAGCATCGGAGTAATCGGCCAGTGTGCCAAAGTATCCGCTGCCAACATATGCCTTATCGTTGATTACAAATGATACGGCCTCACCTCTTGGGTCGCCTCTGAATACATCGCTTGATTTCCAGTTACCAACAAGATCTTCGCTATCAGTACTTTTTGTACAGCCGGAAAACAACAGAGGGCTAGATAACATGAACAGGAAAGCCAATAGTCTCATTTGTATAATTTTCACTAAAAGTATTGGGGGAGTTTTCAAAAAAGTTGATAAAATAGATAGTATAGAAGATGGAATCGACTAATGCGCGCTTTTTGTCTCCGGGAGAAAATCCTGCTGGTTAACAGCCTTCACACAACAGGTGATTTGGATGCTGAAAGAGATAAAAAGGCATTCTGCCGATTATTTTATCAGGCTGATATATAATAACAAAATCCACCGGTGTCTGCCGGATAAATTGTGCGGAAATGAGCCTTAGCGCATGAACCGACTATTCCGCCAGACCCTGATCTGCTTAGTGATCTGCAGTTTTCTGATAACAGCCTGCAACAAAAAGGAAGTACAATTCGGAGCAGAACTGCCCGATAGTGTAAGCCGCATTCTGTACATCGATACCGTAACTCCTTTCTTCTCAACCCTGGTGCTGGATTCATTTCCTACTTCGGGCAACAAGATTATGTTCATCGGCCGCTGCGATGATCCGTTGATGGGACCTACCTCCGCACAAACGTATTTCAATGTAGAACTGCCTGCCTCTGCAAAAGATGCCGAGATCCCCGAAGATGCAAGGTTCGATTCGCTGGTACTTGTGCTGCAGGCGAAAAACCATTGGTATGGCGATACTTCCAAACCACTTACTTTTTCTGCCTATGAGATGGAAGAGATCAGTGAATTTCCATTGGGCAGTAATATGTACAACACCACTTCTTTTCCCTGGTTGCCGAATGCACTGGGCAGTGTTACACGAACCATCAGCCCCAGCAGCGATTCGCTGCTCTTCCGCATCCGGAGCGATAAGGCCAATGAATTCTTTCAGAAGATACGCGACAAAGCTGCCGAGTTCAAAACCGATGATGGTTTTCTCAATTATTTCAGAGGCATCACCATTCGGGTGAACGACAATGACAAAGGCGCCGTATTTGCTTTCAAAACAGACAGCGGTACCATGATGCGACTGCATTACACCACTTACGACCCCTACCCTGTAAAACAAACCATCGAATTCAGGCTTACCCGTCCGGAATATCAGTTCAATCAACTGATCACCGATCGCAGCAAAACCCCGCTGAAAAAGATGTACGACGAACAGGAAGAATATTTCCCTTCGGAAGAATACCCCTATGTTTTCACACAAACAGGAACCGGCGTGATGACGAAGATCACCTTCCCCAGCCTGAAAAACATCAAATCGCTGGGAAAAACAGTGAAGCTGCTCGATGCAAAACTGGAACTCAGGCCAATCGAAAACACCTTCGACCCATATGATTTCCCCTTGTCGAAATCGCTCTATCTGGCACACACAGACGAAACCAATATTACCGGTCAGCAGGTGAGCGACGGGAAAAATGCACTGGTAGCCTGGCCGCAAATCGACAACCAGTATCATCTCAATACCAACTATACATTCGACCTCACGTATTACCTCACCGGATTATTATCGTATACGGGACAATTAAAACCAGGCATGTTTCTGATGGAGGAAAGTCCGGGTACAGGCCTGCTTCTCAACCGCTCCATCCTTGGCACGCATGAACATCCGAGATGGAAATCAGTTCTGAAACTCACCGTATTGACAACTACCCAATAAACATCATTATGCGAAGCAGCACCATCGGAATGGTTCTATTGATTTTTTCGGCACAATACAGTACAGCACAATCGGTAAATTCACCATACTCCACTTATGTGATCGGAGACCTCGAACACCGGAACTACGACAAAACATCGGGCATGGCCAATTCAGGCACAGGCATGATGAGTACGCCTTTTCATTTGCTCAACAAGAACCCCGCTTCCATGGCCGGCCTTGAACGAAGTTTTGTTTTAGGCAATGCCACATTTGTTGCAAGGAGCATCACGTTTGCGGGCGAACCCATCAATACCGACAACAGTAAAGGACAGGATTTCTTCATCAAGAATTTTTCCGTCGCAACAAAGTTCAACAAGGTCTGGTCTGCCGGTGTAAGCCTGATGCCGTTCAGCTATGTGAACTATGCCTATCGTACCAAACTCACCATCGAAGGATCCGACAAACAATATGATGCTTTATACGAAGGCGATGGCGGCATATTCAACGTTAACATCAATAACGCATTCAATGTAGGAAAACACCTGGCATTGGGCTTGCGCACATCCATCTTTTCCGGCTCCATAAATCAGGACGAAATATTGCACACACCCGTAGGCGATGATCCGATAGAAACAAAAAGAAAAGATTACTACAGCAAGATCAGGTTCGAATACGGAGCCATCGTATTCGGCAATCTCGGCAAGAAATGGAAATACTCGCTGGGCGGAAAATTTGCAGCCGGCACATCACTCAACAGAGAAAGAAGCATGATGATTCAGCAAGGCAGCTCCATCATCAGAAAGGACGAAGTATATGAAAGTGATCAGATAGAACTCCCTATGAGTGCGGATATCGGGTTTTCGCTCATTAATAAGAACCAGGTTACCTACAGTGCGGATTATTCATTTCAGGGATGGGGAACAGATCCGATGAAGGGCCGCAACTGGAGCACCATCAACAGCCATCGTTTTGCTGCAGGCATACAGTTCTCCAATATGGTAGAACGCTGGGATATGCAATGGGAAAAAAGTTATGTCCAAACCGGAGCATTCTTCAACAAAAGTTATTTGCAGGTAAACAACACACCCATCGATGAATTTGGCGTGAGTATTGGCTATGGCAGCTATCTGGCAGGCAAAATGAGTTACGGCCTTGCACTCGAAGTAGGCAAACGCGGAACCACTGTTAAAAATCTGGTGCGCGAGAATTATGTGCAGCTGAGCTTCAGGTTTTCTTTCAGGGAGTTCATATACAGCAAAGGAAGAAAGTACGATTAAGCATTTTCTCATATCCGCCGGAGGCAACTGATCATTCAATGCAGATGAATGTTCGTGCGACCACTTGCAGCAGTTTGGAATTAAGAAACCCCGCGCTGTTTTCACAGCTGCGGGGTTCATTTTTTTTATCAGGCAGCATACCGTGCTTAGCGCGCAGGTACAGCTTTCGATTCGATGGCGCTGATAGCTTTGATAGTTTTGATCACAGAATCGGGCGTAACAGAGATACTGTCGATGCCGCGTTCTACGAGAAACTGTGCAAAGTCGGGGAAGTCGGAAGGTCCCTGTCCACAGATACCAACTTTCACCTTGCAGGCTTTGGCGGTATCGATGAGCATGCTGATCATGCGTTTCACTGCATCATTGCGTTCGTCGTAGAGATGTGCAACGAGTGCAGAATCGCGGTCGAGACCAAGTGTGAGCTGTGTAAGATCATTCGATCCGATGGAGAAACCATCGATATGCTCAGCAAATTCTTTTGCCATGAGGATGTTCGAAGGAAGCTCTGCCATGAGGTAGATCTCCAGTCCGTCTTTGCCTTGTTCCAGTCCGAACTCTTTCATGGTGGCTTTCACTTTGATCAGTTCGGGTACTGTGCGGCAGAACGGGATCATCACCACTACATTGGTAAGGCCCATCTCTTCGCGAACGCGGCTGATGGCTCTGCATTCCAGTCCGAATGCGGGTTTGTAGCTTTCGGAGTAGTAGCGTGATGCACCGCGCCATCCGATCATCGGATTCTCTTCGTGCGGTTCAAAATATTTACCACCGAGCAGATTGAAATACTCATTGCTCTTGAAGTCGGAGAAACGAACGATCACTTTGTTGGGATAGAAGGCAGACGCAATTTTTGCGATGCCGTAAGAGAGTTTATTAATGAAGAACTCTTCTTCGTTCTGATATCCTTTGGTAACCTTTTCGATGGTGCGGGTGAGTTCGGGATCGTTCAGTTCGCGGTGCTTCAGCAGCGCCAGCGGGTGAACGCCGATGTAGTTGTTGATGATGAACTCTTCGCGCGCAAGCCCTACCCCACGGTTCGGGATATGCGAGAAACGGAAAGCCAGTGACGGAGATGCCACGTTCAGCATCAGGGCCGTTTCCGTTTGCGGAAGATCTTCGAGGGATGTTTCGGTTACTTCGAAGTCGATTTTTCCGTTGTACACCAAACCTTCGTCCCCTTCTGCACAGGAAACGGTGATATCCTGTCCTTCCTGCAGAACTTCAGTAGCGTTGCCGCAACCAACGATGGCAGGCACACCCATTTCGCGTGCAACAATCGCAGCGTGACAGGTTCTTCCTCCTTTGTTGGTTACGATGGCCGATGCTTTCTTCATGATCGGTTCCCAGTCGGGATCCGTCATGTCGGTAACAAGCACATCGCCTTCTTTGAACTCATGCCCTTCTTCAACGCGTTTGTCGAGAGAGTACATGATGCACACTTTGCCGGCGCCGATCTTATCACCAACGGCAATACCTTTAACGATGGGTTTGGCATCTTCAGGTTTGTTCTTCATCACATACTCGGTGATGGTGTTGTGCTTTTTGCGGCTGTGGATGGTTTCGGGGCGTGCCTGTACAATGAAGAGCTCCTGTGAAAGGCCGTCCAGCGCCCATTCCACGTCCATAGGGCACCAATGTTTTTTGATGCTGGTGTAATAATCTTCGATGATGGCTACCCAGCTGGAGAGCTTGAGAATGTTTTCATCGGTGAGACAGAAACGGTACTGTGCAGAGCGTTCTGTTGGGATGATGCGAACGCGTTCGTCAGGATCATCGCCATACACCATCTTCTGGTCTTTTACGCCCAGTTTCTTTTCGATGATGGATTTGAATCCTTTCTTGAGAGTTGGTTTGTACACGATGAATTCGTCGGGAGAAACGCTACCCTGTACAACCATTTCACCGAGGCCGTAAGAGCCGTTGATCACAATCACATCTTTGAAACCGCTTTCGGTATCGAGCGAGAAAGCTACGCCGGAGCTGCCGAGGTCGGAGCGAACCATTTTCTGTACGCATACAGAAAGGCCAACCTGGAAATGATCGTAGTTGAAAGTCTCGCGATAGCTGATGGCGCGGTCTGTGAAGAGCGATGCGAAGCAGTTGCGAACGGCATCGATCAGTGCGGCAGGTCCACGCACATTGAGGTAAGTCTCCTGCTGACCGGCAAAGGAAGCATCCGGCAGATCTTCTGCAGTGGCAGAAGAACGAACGGCTACATCGGTACTCTGCTGATCGTACTTTGCAGAGAGCGTGTAATACGCTTCGATGATCTGCTGACCAAGTTCCGGAGGGAACTTGGAGTTGCGCACAAGATTGCGCACCTGCAAACCTGCACGGCGAAGCGATTCTACATTGTTGTAATCGATCTCTTTCACCAGAGCCCGGATGGTTGAATCGAGATTGTTGAATTTGATAAACTCGTTGTAGGCGTTCACGGTGATTACAAAACCTCCGGGGATGTTAACACCAAGTTTGGTGAGGTTTTGAAGCATCTCGCCCAGTGAAGCATTTTTTCCTCCGACAAGTTCAATGTCGTTAATGCCCACTTCATGCAATAGGAGAATACTGCTGGTTGGTTTCATTTGCTGAATAAAATTGATTGTCTGGTGGCAGGATCTGTTTGGCGGCCCAAAAGTAATTAACGTACGTTAGCAATGCGGTGAAATCAGTCAATAAATTTTTATAATGTGTTCAGTTCACACGAAAGTAGCCGTGCATAACCTGTGCAAAAGCGCAAAGGTTTGTTAGCAATAAAACAATACAGCAATTTTGGAAGAAAGGCATTCTGTTTCTAATTTCACATCGGTAAGTTCTGATATATTGTTTTTCGTTATATTCAATACTCTGCCCTTTACGCCCGGTTTACTAAGGTTTTGATTCCAACATATTTTTTCCCTAAAGAACGGCCTGATGGAAAATGCAAGTAGCAACGATCAACTGATGCGTGCCTTCAATAATGGCGATACCAGCGCATTCAATACTCTCTATAAAGAATATTACCGCGGGTTATATTATTTCGCCCGCAAGCTCGTTCCACAGCAGGAAGCAGAGGATATCATTTCCATCTGTTTTGTAAAACTCTGGAATAAGCGTGCAGACTTCAATACCATGTCCAATGTAAAAGCATTTCTATTTATTGCTACAAGAAATGCATGTTTCAATAGCCTTCGTACCAGTCAACAGTTATCCAATTCGCAAAAAGAACTGCATTATCTGCAGGAAGATTCGGTGGAAGTTTTTCATCATGAGATCACCACAGAATTGTTGCAGCTGATGCATTCGGATATTGAAGAACTGGCTCCGCAACGAAAAAGAATATTGCAGATGTTCTTACAGGGACTCACAGAAAAAGAGATAGCAGGGCAATTGCAGATCACTGCCAAAACAGTGCGCAATCAGAAAGCGAACGCCATTCAGATACTCCGCAACAGAATGGTGAATAAGGTTTCTTACATCCTTACAGGCGCTGTAGTTTTTTTATTACAACTATGGAGCAGATAGTATCATAAAAGATGATGCTGATCAAGTTCGCATTAAAAAAATCCTCAATTATTACGGGAAGGTTACGAAATCATTACCCGAAAAATATCTCTGAATTTTCTTCTAAAATATCCTCCAGCCCAGTGGGCAAAACTTACAGGTTTGGGTTTTATATAGTAGCAGAACACATGAAAGCCTGGCGTAAATATCTCAGAACAAAAAACGGATCAGCAGCATGAGCAATCAAGCAGGCAACATTGCCAACCTTATCTATGCCTATATCAGCAATAAGCTTACTGAAGAACAGGAAGCTGAGCTGCAGCAATGGCTGCAGGCTTCGCCCGGCAATGAGGCCTACTTCTTATCTGTAGTAGAACAAATACGTTCTGGAGAATTGAGCAGTTTGTATCGTGAAGCAGATGAACAAAAGATCTGGCAGATGATCTCGGCACAGATACCCGAACTTCAGCCAGCCCCCGTTGTTGAACACTCCCCTAATCGTTTCAGAAAATACGCAGCAGTTGCTGCAGTGATTACCCTTGTAGCCTGTACCACTTTGTATTTTGTTTTCAAACCCCGCACCGATCATTCCACCATCGCTGCCAAAGTTCAACCCACAGATGTACAGCCCGGCACAGACAAGGCTGTACTCACACTGGCAGATGGACAAAAAGTTATTCTGGATACTACCACCAATGGTCAGTTGATGATGCAGCAATCTGTATCCATCACCAAAACCGCCGATGGCAAACTGGAATATCATTACACGGCAGACAATGTGCAGAACGAAACATCGATGTACAATACCATCAGCACGCCCACCGGCGGCAGGTACCGTGTAATGCTCCCCGATGGAAGCCAGGTGTGGCTGAATGCACAATCGAGCCTTCGCTATCCCATCGCATTCGACGGAACAGTGAGAAATGTAACATTGAAAGGCGAAGGATATTTCGAGATCGCGCCCATGTATGCGAAGGACAGCAAAACGAGAGTGCCATTCAATGTAAACGTTCAATCGGCGGAAGGTTTACCGGTATCCACCATCGAAGTAAAAGGAACACATTTCAATATACGTGCGTATGACACTGTATTACGAACTACTCTTACAGAAGGAAAAGTGAAAGTAGTGAGTCTCTCAGGAGCCACAGCCCTGCTCTCTCCCGGCCAGCAGGCCATTCAGGAAGGAAGTACGGCGCTCAGTGTAAACAGTATCGACACGGAAGAATCAGTGGCCTGGGTGAATGGCATGTTCAATTTCAATAATGCCGGCCTGAAAGAGATCATGGAAGAAGTGAGCCGCTGGTATTCACTGAAAGTGATCTACAGAGGAACAGATAAGGGAAGCCACTTTTCATTGAACCTGTCCCGCGATATTCCGGTCAGCCGCCTCTTAGAGGTAATGGAAATGACGGGATCGGTGAAATTCATTATCGACAAATCCAGTAACAGTATAACAGTTCAGCAGTAAAGGTCTCAGCACCTGAGAACAGAGGTATAGAACATCAATACCGATGCAACATTAAGAAGAAGTTAGGATCAGCTCGCGATTCTTGCCGCCATCAACCATTAAACCACCTTCATGTATTCG
Organism: Pseudoflavitalea sp. G-6-1-2; assembly: GCF_012927185.1. Classification (GTDB taxonomy): domain Bacteria; phylum Bacteroidota; class Bacteroidia; order Chitinophagales; family Chitinophagaceae; genus Pseudobacter. Next base: position 430,562 of record NZ_JABBGB010000003.1, on the reverse strand, counting down.
CGTGAGCATCCACAGGGGAGATTATTATATCGCCCAACACTTATCCAACACTCAATTGGGAATGACTTCTTCGTTTTTTTATTGACGTTACATACTATTTTCTTAACCACCCGGAAGAGACTAAAGAGGTTATTCCGGTTAACATTCCTTTACATGCAACTCAACAAGTTCGTGATGGGCCGCATCACCTGTCCGGCAATGGAGGCTAGTGCCTCTCCACCAGGTTCAGCTCGTAGCAATTCTCAATTGATTATTCCGGTTTTAAAACTGTTGCTGGCAGTTAGCTGCAGCATGCTGCTCAGCATGAAATTATCTGCAGGGGAACCGGCACCCAAAATTACCATATCGAAAAAGAACACTACACTTCAGGAGCTTTTTAAAGAGATACAGAAGCAGACGCAGTATGCGTTTGTGTATAATAATGAAATGATGCGTGAGACGAAGAAGCTCAGTATCGATGTGAAGGATGCGAGTCTGGAGCATGTGTTGAATATTTGTTTTAAGGATCAGCCGGTGACGTATAGTATAGTGGATAAGATTGTGGTGGTGAGGAAGAAGGGGGAAGAAAAGGAAACATATTCGGATACGGCGAGAAATAAAAGTGAAGCTGCATTGATGACAATCAGAGGTACTATTACGGATGATCAGTCAATACCAATTGCCAAGGCTTCCGTAGTTGCAAAAAACAAAAAAGCAGCAACATCAACTGATAACAAAGGAGATTTCATTCTAACAAATGTACCGTTAAATACTACATTGCTGATATCCTGCATCGGTTATGAACCAGCTGTAGTAGCGGTAAAAAAGAATGAAGAAATCAGGGTGAATCTAAAAGTTGCACCAAACAATCTGAACGAGACAATTGTGGTAGCATACAACAGCACCACCCAGAGAGCCAATACCGGAGCAGTTTCAGTTGTAAAGGGCGAGCAAATACAAACATTACCTAACAGAAGTTTTGATAAAAGCTTACAAGGTTTAGTACCGGGGTTGGTAGTTACGAACGGATCAGGCCAGCCCGGTGGAGCTCCGGCTAATTTTGTTCTGAGAGGAGTAGCTACGGGTGGAAATCCTCTTTTTGGTGAAACGTTCAGAAATCCACTTATAGTTATTGATGGAGTGCCCGTAACCCAGGACCCTATGGGTTCGAGTTCGATGCAAAACCAGGGACGCCCTTCAGTAACAAATCCGATGTCATTGATTAATCCATCGGATATTGAAAGCATATCTGTATTGAAAGATGCCGCTGCCGCATCACTATATGGCTCTAAAGCAAGTAATGGTGTAATAATTGTGACCACCAAGAAAGGTAAAGCAGGTAAAACCAATTACAACTTTAGACATCAGACTGATATTTCCACCAGAATAGAAAAAAACACTTCGGTCTTAAATCAGCAACAGTATCTCGACATGATAATGGAAACTTACCGGAACTCCTTCCCTACTGCTTCTGATGACAGTATCAGAACAGACCTATATAAGAAATTTCCAACCATTGTAAAATCACCTGGCGACACAAGTTTTTATCCGGCATCCAATTGGATCGATGCAATCTATGATAATCGCGCGATCACCACATCGAATGAACTCAACATATCAGGAGGTACAGCAAAGACTACTTTCTATCTGAACTTCGAATACACAAAACAAAACGGCATTGTAAGCAAAACTGATTTCGACAGAAAATCAATGAGATTCAATGTGGAAAACAGGCTTGCCTCCTGGTTCAAATTAGGATTGAATACCTCCTTCGCTTATTCTGTTCAGAACTACAGTAACAATACTGGTTCCGAAATGTACATTTCTCCTTTGCTCCCCATCAAAAATATGAATGGCAACTACATTAATAACTTTATCTGGGGATATGGAATTGGGGGTGTAAGAAATTCGCTTCCCAACCCTGTAGCGGCCGCTGAAAAGAATATCAATAGAAACACTTCTTATGGAGGTATTTCTGCGTTAACAGCAAGCATTACTCCTTTCAAATCACTTACCTTCAACTCTAAAGTTGGCTTTAATTTTATCCTGAATGAGGCTAAGCAAAAGATCCATCCCGATTTTATTATTCAAGGTGATACAGCAGCAGGATTGGGTCGTATTACTGATGAAAACTACAGATCAATAAGCCTGATCAATTCCAACACTTTGCTCTTTTCTCAAGAGATTGCCCCCAATCACCAGCTTCAACTTCTTGCCGGTCAGGAAGCACAAATTAAAACTGACCGCTATCTGAATTCTAATATCAAGGGCTTTGGGTCTAACCCTTCTCTTGAAGAAATACAAGGAGGTACTAATATTCAGACCTTTGGTAAAAAATTCAGACAAACCCTCCTCTCTTATTTTGGACAATTTTCTTATGGTTACAAAGAAAAATATTTTCTAAGTGGAAGCATCCGCGCAGATGGTGCTTCTAAATTCGGAAAGAATGCAAAATTCGGCACATTCTGGTCTGTCGGAGCCGGCTGGTTGGTAAGTGAAGAACCAATCATAAAAAAAGCATTGCCGTGGTTGAATCTGTTCAAGATCCGTGGAAGTTACGGTTCATCCGGCAACTCTTCCGCAATCACGGATGGAATCAGGTTTGATCCCCTTGTTATCTACAATTATCTCGGATCTACCGCGGTCTGGACTCAGGGAAGTGCTTCCCCGTCCAATCCTGGTATTCAATGGGAATCTACCAAAACAATGAACATTGGAGTTGAATTAGGTATGCTCGACAATAGAGTTATGCTTAAGGCTGATTTCTATAACAGGAAAACAAATAACCTGATTGCCTATGATATTTTGATTCCAGGCGCAACAGGATATAGTACATTCACAGACAATATTGGAGATATCTCAAATAAAGGCATTGAACTGAGTTTCTCCGTTACCCCGGTTAGAACAAGAGATTTCAGCTGGACTCTTACCGGAAACTGGAGTAAAAATACAAACAGACTCACCAAATCGTTCTACCCTTCCCTTACAGTTTTCGGCAATGGTAATCTTGTAAACGAAGTAGGTAAAGAATACAATAGTTTCTATCTACCTATATGGGCAGGTGTGAATCCCAGCAACGGAAGACCTCAATGGATAGATTCTTCCAGTGGCAAACCCACCGAAGATTATAAGGCAGCTAAAAAAGAAATAGTTGGAAATGCGCAACCTGATGGAGTTGGATCACTGATCAACACACTAACCTACAAAGGTTTTGAACTCTCTTTTAACTTGTATTATCAGTATGGATCTGAAATTTATTTTGAAGCAGGCAGAACACTGATCAATGATGGAGCCTTGCCATATATGAATCAGATCAGCTCTGCACAGAATCGCTGGAAAAAAACCGGTGCTAACTCGCCCAACCCCAGACGGCTTCTGAATGGAGTTAAGCAGATTCCCACTTATCCTGGTCTCGAATTTGATTACGGCGGAGAGCCTTCAACAAGATACCTGTATAATGGAGATTTTCTGAGATTGTCGAATGTTAATATAGCTTATACTTTCCCGGTAAAAATGATCAGCAAACTTCACATGAGTTCTTTGAGATTGTATGTGCAGGGAAATAACCTCGCTGTATGGACAAAATACTCAAACGGAGATCCCGAGAATATCAACGCATTCGGCTCTAGCGTTTTGCTTTACCCGCTCGCACGCTCATTCAGCATAGGAGCAATGGTCGGTTTTTAGTTACAAATCAATCTTTCTGGATCTAAAGTAATAAAATGAAACAGCTTATATTATTTTTCTTTATTCTGAGTCTTTTGTCTTGCAGCAAAAGCTTTGTTGAACTCGAAGATACAAGTTCCCTAAACAGACAAACTTATGTGAAAGACCTTAATACCATGGAGCATTTCGTCAATGGTGTGTATTTGATGCTCGACAGAGATTTTTTGGGCAACCTGGGTAGCTTATATGCTGATATAGTATCTGACAACGTGAAGCCTGTTTCCCTTGAAAACCCCGATCTTCTGGCGCATTATTCCTGGTCACAAAAAGCAGAACTCAATCCGGAAAATGCAGTCAGCTCAAATTCTACTGCAATGAATGGTGAATGGCAATCAAGCTATCAGATCATTCGATCCTGCGATTTTGTTATTGAAGACATCAATAAATATAGAAATGAAGGTTCTGAAAAATCTGACAATCTGAAAGGCCAGGTATACGCATTGCGCGCAATGATTCATTTCAAACTGATGAATATTTTTGCCCAACCTTACTCATATTCTGAAAATGCAACTCATATTGGCATACCATACATTACCAATTCAGATATTACAAAACCCATGCAACGGGCCACTGTAGCAGAAAATTATAACAGTGTAATTGCAGATCTGCAGGAAGCTATCAGGCTAATGCCCGAACAATTTACAGACGCCAGATTGATGAATCACCTTGCTGCCAAAGCCCTGCTCGCAAGAGTATATCTGTTCAAACAAGATTATGCAATGGCCCTCAAACTTGCAAAAGATGTATATCAGAAGGTTCCGCTGATGTCAATTGCTGCCGGTTACCCTGAAAAAATGTTTACCCTTCAGGCTCCCGGCAAATCGGAGGTTCTATTTCAATTATCGCCCGTTTTCATCAAAGGCAGTGCCGGAATAGGGGCAACCTTTATGGGCGCTTATCTAAGGTTCGGACAATTCGCAGCAACCAATGATATAACAGAAATACTTACAGAAAACCCAGACGACATCCGTTTGAACTGGGTTACGTCAATAGATGGAATGTGGGTGGTCACCAAGTACCCGGTTGGCGTAGCCAAGCTACACCCTGCTCCATTTTGCGACTATTATCAAACCATAGTCCGATCTTCCGAAGTAGCTCTCACAATTGCCGAAGCCGCAGCAAAAACCGGAGACGAGGTAACTTCCCGCGAATTACTTAACTCAATAAGAGTAAGAGCCAATCCCCTGGGGGTACCTCTGGAAACAACTGGTACTGCTCTTCTTGATTCAATTTATAAAGAAAGAAGAAAAGAGCTCTCATTTGAAGGCTTAAGAATGTTTGATCTTCAAAGATTGCAACAGGGAGTTCATAGAAAAGATGCTTTTATTTCAGGCGCCGCTAATCTTGAATACCCAAGTAATAAAGCAATATCTCCATTACCACTGCAGGATGTTCGATATGCTAACCTTCAGCAAAACAAAGATTATTAATCAACCATACAGGTCATGAGAATATTTTTCTATCTGATACTACCAATGATTCTTTTATCAGCCACAACAACGGCTCAGTTCCCCAATGCCAGAATGAACAGGGTGATCATTGAAGGAGATCTTCCATCGGGTTTTAACCCCGAAATGAAACAACTGTATACATTTGTTTCAGATGTAATAACAAGTAAAGATTATGACTTGGATACTGTCACAGGCAATCTCGCTGAAGGAAAAATCAAATGGAATATCCCTACCAATAAACCAACAACTATCAAAGGGCCTTTCATTGCCGACTATAAATTTTATGGAGTAATTTCTGAATCGGGCGATAGCATTTCAATCAGGCATGTTAACAATAAACTCCGTTTCACTGGCAAGGGAGCTGCAAACTGGGAACTAACCTTCAGACTCAGGGAGGTACTGGACAGCCTGGAAAATTTACCAGAACGAAGAACCTTGAGCAGCCATAAACACCCCCCCACCTCGTTAGAAGACTTTTTCAAATGGAATCAATACCTGAATAAAAGGATCTCACTCATACTTTCCATTATGGAGGTATATCGCCCGGAAATCACATCATTGGCCTACAATGAAATCAAACGACTTTTCTTATTGGAAGAAGAAAAAAGAAGGCTTTGGAAATTCAACTTCATCAGACTGGGAAATACAGCGGTCAACAAATATGGATTGACCAATAAAGATCTGTGTAATATTTACGATTCCGTTATGATCAATCCTTCCTCACAATGGTTGATGAAAACTCCTTATAATCAGGTAGACCTCTACTATCATTGGTATATCATGAAACTGAATGTTTATCGAAAGTATCATAAGTTCTTCAAAACAAGCCCAGACGATCAAATGCCTTGCTCCAGTCAGGAGGAATATTATTTTGCAATTTATAACGACATCAAGAAAAACTTTCAGGGGTTGATGAAAGAAAGAATGATGGCTTTTACATTTTGGGATAAAGATGGACTGCTTGGCGAAGTGGGTTTTAATAGCCGGATTGATTCACTGCTTCAGGATTACTATAACACATCACAATATGATGCTTACAAGGAAGCTGTTAAAAAAGCAGAGGTCAAATACAGAAAAAGAAGCGGCAGCCGATACATCCCATCATTTTCACTGACAGACAAAGACGGAAACAAATTCTCTAATTATCAACTCAACAATAAAGTAGCGCTAATTGATTTCTGGTTCACAGGTTGTACAGGTTGTGTACAAATGGCACCCGCATTGAAAAACATTGAAGAAAAATTCAGCAAAGATACCAACGTGGTATTTGTAAGTATCTCCATTGATAAGAATTTTTCACAATGGACCAAAAGCATTGAAGAAGGAGAATATGTTTCAGGCAAAGGGATTCACCTATATACAGAAGGTAAAGGTTCGACACACGACCTTATTAAAGGATTGACAATAGAGGGCTATCCTTCCTTACTGTTGATTAATCCTCAAGGCAGAATCGTTCCTTATGATGTCAATCAAATGGATCCAAGAAAAGATCAGGGAAAAGGAATGACCACGCTGATCAATCAGCTCCTCTCTGATATGAAAGATGGCCCCTACATTCTGCATGAAGGAAAGGACAGTATTATCAGTTGGTCTTTTCTAAACAACCAGGCAGACAAAAAAATATTATCTGCCGAAAAAACAACAAGCATTTCTACCATCAATTACCTGAATCAGACTTATAACATCCCCCTTCAACAATCAGTAGTATTGCAACCATCTGTATATGCTCAGCCAGAAAAGTTGCTGGCACTGTCAGATATCGAAGGAAATCTTCCCGTACTCACAGCTCTCCTGAGAGGAAATGGCGTGATTGACGATCAACAAAACTGGACCTTCGGCAATGGGCACCTGGTGTTTGCAGGAGATATGTTTGACCGGGGTACACAAGTAACCGAATGTCTCTGGTTAATTTATGCTCTTGAAGAAAAAGCAAAAGCCGCAGGTGGATATATTCATTTCATTCTTGGCAATCATGAAATAATGAACCTTCAGGGGGAACATAAATACACACAAAAAAAATACTTAGACAATGCAATTGCAGCCAAACAGACATTGAAAGATATGTACAGTAGCAAGAGCGAACTCGGCAGATGGCTCAGATCAAAAAATATAATGGAGAAGATTGGCAATATCATTTTTGTACATGGTGGTGTTTCGGCCGCTGTAACACGATTGAATTATTCCGTAGAAAAAATAAACAACATAGCCAGGCCATATTACGACATCAACTATGTGGGAAAAACTGAAGACACCCTGCTTATTGTAAAAGGTGTTGGTCCAACATGGTACAGAGGCTACTATTACAAGGATCATACTGAACAACAGTTAGACAGCACGTTAAAATTCTATAAAGCTGATCATATCATTACAGGGCATACTATTATTTCAGACACAATATCTTCTTTATTCAATGGCAAATTGTTCAATACTGATACTCATCACGCAGCAGGTAATTCTGAAGCCTTGTTGATAAACGGAAAACGTTTTTACAGAACCAATCAGGAAGGAAAACTAACCCTGATCTATGATGCAAACAAAAATAACAATTTCGTAAAACAGTGATTATTAAACTGCATTTTGATTGCAGTGGGTATGGATAATTTCGCAAGTGCGGCACAACTTCTATTACACATTCGAAATTGACGAATCAGCTAAAAGCAATCATATGAAAAAAAAAGCAGGAAAACATTATTCACTATTAGGACTTGCACTTTTGACAGCATCAGCAATAATTACAAATTTTGCCAGGTCAGAATCCACAGCCAATCAGTTGAATTCCCTGAATAACGGAACCCTTCGGCAATACAGTGGAGGAGATGGTCCATACCTACAAATTTACTCCTGCGTAACACTGGTAGCATTTGCCAACTGCCATGCAACGAAAACACTCAACAATGTGTCTGGCACCAGTTGGGATGCCAACAATGATACTATTATGATAACGGTTCACGGCCGTATGTATACCACCGCCAGGAATACATCATTGAGTATTCTGGGCAACGGGAAAGACACAACCAGCATGCTCATTCAACTCTGATCAGGCTATATTCTGAAAAAAAATGCATGCATAAAAGAAACACCCTGATACAAACTTTTGTATCAGGGTGTTTCTTTTATTGACTCTCTTAATATTACACTGCAGGTTAAGTGCAGCCTGAATAAGAAAGTAACAATTTCATAAAACGTAATCTTGTACTGCAAGCTAATTGCAGTAAGGAACAATAATTTCGTGTTGTAGTCTAATGGCCATTGATTACAGAACGTAATTACCGAATTATTAAAAAACTATTTTATGGAAAAGAAATCAGTTCGTCGTTTTTCTGCGCTGGGCCTCGTACTATTAGGCGCTTCTGCTCTCACTGCTGCTATTGTACCTTCTAAACCAGCTCCTGAGCAAGCCAACTCACTGAACAATGGTACTCTGCGTCAATTCAGTGGTGGTGACGGTGCTATTGCTAATGTATTCTCTTGTGTTACGCTTATTGTTGCTGCACATTGCCATAAGACTGTTACTGCTGCCAATGTAACCGGTACTACTGGTGGTGCTATTACTACTGTTGCAATTAATGGTTTGGGTCAACAAGTTACAACCAGAGGCAATACGTCTCTCAGTGTTACAGTTGGTGCTGTTGATACTACCAGCATCCTGGTAAGAATCTAATCTGATTATCATAAGATTGGATAATTTCTTTAAAAAGGCAACTGATTGTATTCTATGCAATCAGTTGCCTTTTTAAATTATCCAATGCTCTATAAAAAGTCTTATGAAAAAAGTGCAAATTCCCAAATTCCTGGTTTTAGGTTTAGAACTCTTAAGTACGTCCGCTATTACTGCCGCGATTGTTCCTACTAAAAAAGATCCCGGAGGTTTTTCACTTGAATTGAACCCTGCAAGTTGCAATAACAGGTAACATTCAACTGCATTAAAACTGCACCAGCCCTCTTTAACTTTATTAAAGATCACAATAGAATAAATTCAGCTTTATGAAAAAGATATTTCTGGCGCCAATATTTTTGACCCTGTTTTATTCTCTCCATAGTTGTAGTTCCGATGCGCTGCAACCCCAACCCATATATCAGGTACCAACATATGGAAATATGTCTTTACATTCTACCACAGACACCATTAACCTGCCTTTAGCGGAGGGAACAACTACGGGGCTGGGATCGATCAGCTATTTTACAATGAACGACAGTTCTTATGTTGCAACCTTTGATAAGGCAACTTTCACCCTGACACTGTATACTTTTCCTTCAGGTAACATTATCAAAGCAATTCCTTTGAAAAAATGGCTTACAGGAATTAAACTCGAAAAAACATCGGTTTGTGTAAGAAACTTCGACAGCATTATCATATGTACAAGAACACATATTGTTCTTTTTGATACAAGTAGCAGAATTAAGAATAAGATCGAAATACCAAAAGGACAATCATTGGCATTCTCAAACGAAACCCCTTTAATAATCAAAGGGCATATACTTTACACCAATAATATCAAGGCTGTGGCTGAAAACTCATTGCCAGCTTTGAAGCGGTATAAACTGATAGAGGGATTTGATCTTTCCCTAAACGATCAGAAATCATATTATAACCTTCCCAAAGTATATACTTCTGATTATTACGGGTACTCTTTTCTACGCTATGGCTATTGTCTGAATGAAAAAGGAAACTTCGTTTTCAGCTTCCCTGCTGATACTAGCCTTTATGAAACCAATCTTGCTGAATATCATAAATCTTATAATGCCAGAAGCAAGTTCCAGACCGAAGACATCAAGCCTGTATCCAAAAAAGATATTGAAGATGGACAAAGTTATTATGAATATTCCATTCGCTATTCGTATGGACCGGTGTTCTATGACCCCGCAAAAAAATGGTACCTGAGAATGGCCAAACAAAAACTTTCAGACTCGTCTGTATATGCAAAGAACCGAAGCAGATCCCGAAGCATGATCATTCTCGACCAGAACTTCAAAATCATTAGCGAAGCACCCGCACCTGATCATATCGATTTATTTTCACTGTTCTTTACGAGAGATGGACAACTTTTTGCGCGCGTGGACAATAACAGAAAACCATATGTGAGTTTAGTTAGAGTTGAATATGCAGAGTACATTGACAGTAGTGGGATGGCTTCTCTCAAAAAATAAACCCTTAAAAAGTTACTTTATGAAACTTTTCATCTTTTCTATTACACTCTTCATCGTATGCTGCAAAGAATCTCCAAAGCATACCAGTATTGAGTTGATCACAGAACAAACAAAACAGGAACAGATCTTCAAAGGTCTTATGGCCGTAACCAACAATATCATTCCGGAAAATGTTAGAAAAGATTCTCTTGCAATTCTGCTTCTGCCCCTGGAAGTAAGCTGCCCAAGCTGCAGAAAAAAAACTATCGACAGCATAATCAGTCATGGCATCAATCTGCCTTACCGGCATTACATAATTTTATCAGCCACTGAAGGATATGATTCCATGAATAAGTTCTTTAAAGACAGAAAAGGAAATATCCCTCCCATAACAAACCGCTTGTTTTTAGATTCTATAAATCACGCAAGAGTGTTAAGGTTGGTTAACAACAAGCCTACCATTTACTACACTTCAGGAGAGAAGGCTTTCAAAAGGGTCAGCTCCATTCCTGAGACTATTAAATCCGATCTGAAAGAGTTCTTCTCCGGATCATAAACCAGAAACTAACTTTATCCCATGGTATCGCCATTCAAAATATCCATTCAGGTTCCGAACTATAAAGATGATCTGCATTACTTTACTTTCAGAATGCATGAAATTCCCAAAAACGAAGCATGCGAGTATTCAACGCCTTCGCAATTGTTTGTAGTCTCAGACATTGAAGGCAATTTCGCTCCTTTGTTTAAATTACTGGTAGCCGGAGGAGTGATCTCTCAAAAAATGGAATGGCTTTACGGTAGTGGACACGTAGTTATATTGGGAGACTGCTTCGATCGTGGCGAAGAAGTAACTGAATGCCTCTGGCTGATTTACGGGCTTGAAGAAAAAGCGAAAAGGCACGGCGGGCATGTTCATTATATTCTCGGCAATCACGAGATCATGAATATGAATGGCGATTGGCGTTATGTTCACCCCCGATATGCTGTCGGAACAGTTTCGCTTACTGATCCACCAGCCGCTCTGTACTATGCCAATGATGAACTCTGGCGCTGGCTGCAATCAAAAAATGTGATTGAACGGATTGGCAACTACCTGTTTGTTCACGGAGGAGTATCAAGAGAATTACTTGATCTCAGATTGTCGCTATCTGAAATAAACGCCCTGGCCAGACCATATTACTCCCACAAATTCCCTGAATTCCTTTCTGATAACACATTGCACACTTTATTTTCCGCAGACATATCACCATTTTGGTATCGCGGGTATTACAATGGAGTTGCAGACAAGTCTCTAGTTAAAAACACACTGAAATTCTATAACTCGAAGCATATAATTACAGGCCACACCATGCTTGAAACCATTACCTTTTTCTTTGATGGAAAAGTAATAAATGTCAATACAGATCACGCAAACAATTTTTCAGAGGGCTTGATGGTAATGAAGAATAAATTCTACAGAGTTTTTACTAATGGCGAGTATCACAAGATTGGATAATGCTTAAATTTTGATCGCAGTTTCTTCCCTGTCGTTGGTAGGTTCCATATAAATTTTTGCCCCACTCCAATCGATTGCCACCAGGTTAAATGTAGTAAGCAAGGTTATTAATTCATCATCTACGCTGTCGAAATACAACATCGACAATTCAGTTATCATACCTTCTGTGCAGAGGCCGTAATATGTAGCTGAACTTGATTCTATAACAAAACTATTTTCTACGACACCCCTACTTTTGACACAAACTTTTCCCTTCATAAATCCCTCTGTGACTTCTATAAAATCATCAACAGAAATCTGCAGGGCATTATCAAAAAGAGCATTCCTGTTGAGAAAGCGATCATAACCCAGTAAAGTGTTTGCATTTGTTTCTGCATTCAATATCGCTTCGATACTAAGAATTTCTTCATGAATTGCAGAAGCCATCTTAACTGGAAGGAACTCAAATTCCCTCCATTCGTCAATATGCAGCATTGTTTGTTCATCGGTAACATTAGTTTCCTGCATAAATGGGAAAATTGCCGGACGGGATGGCACCATAAATCTATCTCCAATTTGAAACTGATCCGGATCTTCAACATACAATTGAAGTCGCTTTGAAAAAAAATAGCTACCATCACGGGTAACTTTAGCATCCACTACTCTCCATATATGCTTTTTTATTTCCAGCAAAGTGGGCTTATTGAATGTCTCAGGAATCAAATCTTCCCGTATTACCAGGCTATCCTCTTTCTGTCCGGTGCTAGATCTGATCAGATCGATCTTTATTTTTCTGGGAAACAAACCAGATACTCCATCTGCCAGTTTGAGAAAGTTCATATTGATGTAGGATGTAGTTGTTGTAAAAATTTTTCAGGTTTTGCAACTGATAATTTAACAGAAGATGGATCAAGCAAGGGAAACGCATTGTTTTCCGGATAACAATACCTCATCAGAAAATGCAAAATGCCGCTATTACCAATCATAAAACCAGCTATAGGATGCCTCTCCTGATCGGCCAACCAATACCTGCCGTATTTGTCATGGGAAATGCTTGTATTCAATATTAGCTGTACTATCCATCCAGCTCTGTTTTTCCATTGTTCATCTTTCAACACCTTGAATGCTTCAAGGTAAACTTCTCCAATACCAGAGAGCCCGGTATCTTGTGTAAGACAGTTATCAGTTAATTCAGCAGGAATTGACAATAAAGCGTTTTCAGCATAGTTTCGATACACCTGTTTCCCCGTTACCTCATAGGCTTTCAAAAACACCATTGCTATTCCACCCGCCCCCTCGGCAAGTCCATACCCGATACCATGGCCAGATGGTGACTTCCACTTAACTTTGCCTTTCTCTGCGACTGCTTTTTTGATCAGCCACGTTAATCCATTTTCTGCGAGCTCCAATGTTGCTGCATCTTGTGAAAATTTAGCATACTCAAGTAAGAAATAGAGAGTACCTGCATTCCCAAAAAGAAGTCCGGGATAAGCTTTTAGTTTCTTTTCATAAATAATGGACCAATAGCCATGCGGTTTAATTACTTCAGTAAGAAAAGAGGCATCCTGAGACAATCTCTTAGAAGCGACCTCCATTCTATTGTCAGTTAAGCAGCCCAATAAAGCTAGGCCCTGCCCTGCTCTTCCGTTGATCAGTCCAGGATCATTGGAAGTATTATTCAGCAATTGACCAATCCACTCATCATAACTTCCGCCAATAAGGCCATGATGAATAGCTGTCTGCAATGCAATGGCAACACCACCTGCTCCATAATATAAACCAGGAGCTACTTCTTCCCTTCTGATATATTTTTTTTCAATTAGTTTCAATGCCTTTTCTACGTTCGACATTGAACCGCTGACATCAAATCCACTAACCATTGCTTTGGCTAGAAAATAAAGTGGCCCCGATACACCAAACTGAAAGCTTACAAAATACTCTTTATCAATTTTGCTGCGATCGTCTTTGACAGTTTGCTGATTTTGTGCAAACCATCCTTTCTCTTTGTCTGCCAGCAATGCACTGTTCATGGTGTGAATTCCCTGCTGAACAACTTCATGCACCTTCCCGATCGCAGGAAGCCCAGCTCCTGAATTAGATGAAGCGCTCGTTTTTGAGTATGACTTTTTATAAGCTGTTAGATTCTTTTTGACTTCTGAAATCGATGGCCGTTGCAATGGATCATATTGCAGACATTTAATCACAAGCTCTGCAAGCCCGGGATCCGGTATTAAAAACTTCACCCTACCTTCCAGTTCTTCCGCTGGTGGGCGCGTTAACTTTGACGGAGAAATACCCGTCCATACCTGAAGGAACATTGCTCCGAATGCAAAAACATCATCGGACTTGCAGGGAAGCACCTGATTTTCCATTTGCTGAGGTGACATAAATCCTGGCGTACCCAGCTCAAAAGGAGGATCAGGAAAACCACGAAGCAGTGAGTAACTTAATTCCATATCGATCATTGAAACCCTTCCCGAACCTGAAATAATAAAATTTCCGCAGGTAGCATCCCTGTGAACGATTTCTTCACGGTGAAGCTTTTCAAGCAACGCAGCTATCTGAATCAGATAACCTATATACAAATGACCGTCTTTATCACCATTAATCAGTGAATTCCGTAAATCAGGCCCAGCTTTTCGAACAAGTGTCCCGATCGACTTTCCCTTAATCAACTCAATCACCAGATAATAATTCCCATTCTCTTCAAAGCTGCCCAGATATTTCGGTAACCTAAGTTTGCCATGCAGACTTTCATGCAGCTCTTTCTGCCATAGCAGCCGATCTTTAATATCACGGCCATGCTTATCCTTAGAATCACCAAACGTTCCTTCTTTAATTACACAGAAGCCAAACCTGGTAAGGCCCTTTATATACAAACACTTCACCACATCATTCTTCTTATGTTCCTTCAGGCTCTTCACAATTATATAATTATACCCAATCCTTTTCCCCGCCTTCTTCTCAGCCTTCCCTTTCTTCTCGCCTTCTTCCAATGGCAATTCATTAACCCCGGTTTTTGTTTCAGCTTTCATAGCCAGCAAATTTTAGTTCAGTTAATAACCAGCAATTCCTCCGCTACTAATTTACTTTCCACCACCGCAGTTATACAGCAGTGGAAGGTTAACAATCATCCTGCTTTGGAATTGTAATCCTTTGGAAGAAAGGAAATATTGAATGTTCCTTCTTCATCATAATAATAAGTTTGGCGGTAGCTGCTGAATTTGATCGGCGCTCCTAATTCTTTCATAAGATTGAGGTATTCATATACGCTTCGTTCGGAGATTCCCAGTTTATCAGCAAGCTCTACGGGCGTACCCGTGGCTTTGATGCGTATCAGCTGGTCTATCCGAACCAGGCGATAAAAAATCTCTTTTTGCATAAGACAAGGCTTTTTGGAATTCGGTATGGGTTGGTTCTTTTTTTACGCGGCAGGCCGCACCTGTCGTAAACGTCTCCGCTCCAGCAAAGCAGCAGATCCGCTTAATGCAGTAAACACGCAATTGAATACGAGATGCGTTTCCCAGCTCATCTCATTGAGTATGCCACCGCATTCGCAGGGAACTTCTGATCCGGAGCCCAGCAGCAATGCGATGTATACCGAGAATGCCAGCATCAGCACAAACGATGCGTACAGGCCATTCAGCCTCGTTACAGCAAACAGTAACATGATGGATATGTAAATCTCCGCAGCAGGAATAAACCAGGCTAATACGCCTGCAAATCGCCCAATGAATGGCGACTCAGCAATATTGGTTCTGAACTTACCGTAATCACTGAGTTTAGACAGCGATGCATATAGGAATAGCACCACCAATAAGAGGCTTGTACCTCTTACAAAGGCTTTCTTGATCATAGCAAATAATTTCAGAATGTTGATCCTGTCGCTAGACAAAGGATACAGTTATTGAATAAAAAACCTGTTGCTGTGTAAACAGCAGCATGTATTGCAGAGGGGGAGAAACTTGGAGGAATTGCTGAAATGAGTGATAGAATATCTTCTATAAATTTCCTCTCTTTCCAAGGCAGGTTGTTATGAATTCGG
This sequence comes from Pseudoflavitalea sp. G-6-1-2, assembly GCF_012927185.1. Classification (GTDB taxonomy): domain Bacteria; phylum Bacteroidota; class Bacteroidia; order Chitinophagales; family Chitinophagaceae; genus Pseudobacter. The sequence goes on along the minus strand of NZ_JABBGB010000003.1, from coordinate 414,760 downwards.
GAGTATATTCTTTATTTTCCGCAAAGTACCAAAAACTTAACATTGACATAAGGGTTTCTATTTACCACTATCCGGTTATCAGTCAGCAGCCATGCACGTTACAGCTTATCCACACCCCCAAAACCGCCCCCACCATGCATCGCGCAAACCCACACCAGTCGTAATCCGCATCATTCCTGAGCTTCCGGATTACCCCCAATAATTATACACACCATGTGATTAAGTTAATTTGACTTTCGCCACCCCGGATGCTACGTTTGCAGTCGGCTCATTAACGCAATTGTACCGGTTTGCCGGGCTTCTTTTCATCAGCCTGGGCAGTTTCAGGGGAACCATGTGAAAATCATGGACTGTTGCGCAACTGTAAGTTCACCGGCCGCCTCACTCATGTGAGAACCGGCTCCAACGGTGGATCCGCTAAGAACGGACTATAACAAGTCAGGATACCTGCCGGTATGATCTGTGCTGAATCCTTCGCATTAAAGGTAAATGCATAACTATGATAGAAACCTGTACTTCATCCCAAAAATGAAGTAATAGGATTACTATCGCTGTCACTTACCTCCAACGCGAATTAAATGTGAATTAAAAAGCGATAGTATGCAATACGAAAACGAAATTCTTCTACAGGAAAACAAAGACAGGTTTGTGATTCTTCCCATCAACTACCCACGTGTATGGGAAATGTACAAGAAGCACGAAGCCAGTTTCTGGACAGCCGAAGAGATTGACCTGAGCGGAGACCTGAAAGACTGGGCTTCCCTGAACGATGGAGAGCGTCACTTTATTTCACACGTATTGGCATTTTTCGCAGCCAGTGACGGTATCGTGAATGAGAACCTCGCCGTTAACTTCATGAGCGAAGTGCAACTGCCCGAAGCACGCTGCTTCTACGGCTTCCAGATCATGATGGAGAATATCCACTCCGAAACCTATGCACTCCTCATCGATACATACATCAAAGATCCGCAGGAGAAATACCACCTCTTCCATGCCATCGATACCGTACCAGCCGTGAAAAAGAAAGCGGAATGGGCGCTGCGCTGGATCGAAAACGGATCTTTCGCTGAACGTCTCGTAGCATTCGCCGCTGTTGAAGGTATCTTCTTCTCCGGCAGCTTCTGCTCTATCTTCTGGATGAAGAAACGCGGCCTCATGCCAGGCCTCACCTTCTCCAACGAGCTCATCAGCCGCGACGAAGGCCTCCACTGCGAGTTCGCCTGTCTGCTCTACAGCATGCTCAACAACCAGCTGCCTAAAGACCAGGTGTACAAGATCATCGGAGATGCCGTGCGCATCGAAAAAGAGTTCGTATCGGAATCACTCCCCGTAGACCTCATCGGAATGAATGCCCGCCTCATGCAGCAATACATCGAGTTCGTTGCAGACCGCTGGCTCGTGGAACTGGGATGTGAAAAAATGTACAATGCCACCAATCCGTTCGACTTCATGGAAATGATCTCACTCGAAGGAAAAACAAACTTCTTCGAAAAACGCGTGGGAGACTACCAGAAATCAGGTGTGATGGGTGGAGGAAAGGACGCAAACACTTTCTCTCTCGAAGAAGACTTCTAACCATACCATATAGGATCACAGGGAAATACTTACTTACAACCATTAATACCTCAGCTCATGTTTGTAGTTAAAAGAAACGGAAAAAAGGAATCTGTCAAATTCGACAAGATTACCGCTCGCGTTGAGAAGCTTTGCTACGGCCTCGACAGACGCTTTGTAAACTCCATCGACGTAGCGAAGAAAGTGATTGAAGGCCTTTATGATGGTGTTACCACTACCGAGCTCGATAATCTCGCTGCAGAAACAGCTGCCTCACTCACCGTGAAGCATCCTGATTATGCACTGCTCGCCAGCCGTATCGCCATCAGCAACCTGCATAAGAACACCGTAAAGAGTTTCTCCGAAACCATGAAACTCCTCTACGAGTGCACAGACATCAAAGCAGGCAAAGCTGCTCCGCTCATCGCAGACGATGTCTGGGATGTTATTCAGCAACACCACGAACTGCTGGACTCTACCATCATCTACGATCGCGATTACAGCTTCGACTACTTCGGTTTCAAAACACTCGAAAAATCGTACCTCCTCAAAGTAGATGGCAAAGTGGTGGAACGCCCGCAGCATATGTACATGCGCGTAGCCATCGGCATTCACAAAGAAGATATCGATAGCGCTATCAAAACATACCATTTGATGAGCGAGCGCTGGTTTACACACGCTACGCCCACACTCTTCAATGCCGGCACTCCAAAGCCGCAGATGAGCAGCTGCTTCCTCCTCACCATGAAAGAAGACAGCATCGATGGTATCTACGATACGCTCAAACAAACCGCCAAGATCTCTCAGAGCGCTGGTGGTATCGGATTGTCTATCCACGGCATCCGCTCTACAGGCAGCTATATCGGCGGCACCAACGGTACCAGCAATGGTATCATCCCAATGCTCCGCGTATTCAACGATACTGCACGTTATGTCGATCAGGGCGGTGGCAAACGCAAAGGCGCTTTCGCCATCTACCTCGAACCATGGCATGCCGATGTTTTCGAATTCCTCGATCTCCGCAAGAACCACGGTAAAGAAGAGCTCCGCGCACGCGATCTTTTCTACGCCCTCTGGATCCCCGACCTCTTCATGAAACGTGTGGAAGAGAACGGCGACTGGAGCCTGTTCTGCCCGCACGAAGCACCAGGCCTCCACGAATGCTGGGGCGAAGAATTTGAAAAACTCTACGCTAAATACGAAAGCGAGAACAAACAAAGACGTGTTGTAAAAGCGCAGGACCTCTGGTTTGCCATCCTCGATGCACAGATCGAAACCGGTACACCTTACCTGCTTTACAAAGACGCTGCAAACCGCAAATCCAATCAGCAGAACCTCGGTACCATCCGCAGTTCCAACCTCTGCACAGAGATCCTGGAATACACTTCTCCTGATGAAGTTGCTGTTTGTAATCTCGCTTCTCTGGCACTGCCAAGATTTGTGATCGATAACAAATTCGACCACGATAAACTTTACGAGGTTACGTACGAAGCAACCAAGAACCTGAACAAGATCATCGATTATAACTACTACCCTGTTAAAGAAGCTGAAACTTCCAACCTCCGTCACCGTCCAATCGGTCTCGGTGTGCAGGGGCTTGCTGATGTGTTCATCCTCCTTCGCCTTCCATTCGAAAGCGACGAAGCGAAACAACTCAACAAGGATATTTTCGAGACCATCTATTTCGCTGCAATGACTGCATCGAAAGACCTCGCCATCAAAGAAGGCGCTTACGAAACATTCGCGGGCTCTCCTGCTTCAAAAGGACAGTTCCAGTTCGATCTCTGGGGCGTTGAACCTTCGCTGCGCTGGGATTGGTACACGCTGAAAGCCGAAGTGATGAAACACGGCGTTCGCAACTCTCTGCTGGTTGCTCCGATGCCTACAGCCTCTACTTCTCAGATCCTCGGTAACAACGAGTGCTTCGAACCATACACTTCCAACATCTACGTTCGCCGCGTACTGAGCGGAGAGTTCGTAGTAGTGAACAAGCACCTGCTGAAAGATCTGATCGAACTGAATCTCTGGAATGATGATATGAAAAACAAGATCATCACACTCAACGGTTCAATTCAGAAGATCGATGGCATTCCTGATAACATCAAGGAGATCTACAAAACTGTTTGGGAGATCAAACAACGTAACCTGATCGATATGGCTGCCGACCGCGGCGCTTATATCTGCCAGAGCCAGTCTCTCAACCTGTTTGTTGATACGCCAACTGCAGCCAAACTCACCTCCATGCACTTCTACGGATGGAAACGCGGACTGAAAACCGGTATGTACTACCTGCGTACAAAAGCAGCTACACAAGCCGTTCAGTTCACTGTAGAAAAACAAGGTGGTAAAATGGTTGAGCCGCTTACAGACAGCCATTCACTGAAAGTGATCGAAGGAAGTGAAGATGTACAGGGACCAACCTGCACTATGGAAGAAGGTTGCGTAACCTGCAGTGCATAAAACTGAATAATTATCATCGCAATAAAACCCGCTGCAGACGAAAGTCAGTGGCGGGTTTTCTTTTTTACCAGCAATAAAAAAGGCTTCGCACGCGAAGCCAATATTTTGAATGAAACCTGAACCCCTTACTGGTTCAGCATCTGCGCCGGACTGATCGTCACAATATCCCCCTCCTCGATATTCGGATTCATCATCCTCGCCGTAAACATCCTCGTCTCCGTATACACTTCCACATCATAATAACTTCCGCAGAAAACTATATGCTGCACTGTTCCTTTCACATCACTGATATGCTTGCGGGAAAGATGCAGGTCTTCCGGACGAACTATCCGTTGCATGCCATTCTTATCCTCCCATACATTGTATTTGCCTAATAATCCTGCAGCATAATTGTCTACAGGATGCCGGTACACTTCCTTCGGCATTCCATGCTGAATGATCCTTCCATCGCGCATCAGCAGAATTTCATCTGCCCACGAAAGACTGTCCACCGGATCGTGCGACACCATCATTATCGAGATCTTCAGCTGCTCCGCAATATCTCCGATAATGGCTTTCAGCAACTGCTTATGGATCATATCCGTATTCGAATACGGCTCATCCAGCAACAACAATCCGGGCGATCCGATCAGGAGCCTCGCAACTGCAATCCGCTGCTGCTCCCCGCCGGAAAGCTGATCTGTTCTGCGTTTCATCAGATGGCTGATGCGGCAGATCTCAAATAATTGTTCTGCAGATTTGGGAGTGAGTTTATTGGCGTATTCAAGCACCTGCTCCACGCGCAGGTAATGCGGCAGTTCAAAATTCTGTGAGAGATAGGCAATTTTTGGGTGACCGGGAATCAGCTGATCATTCGGTCCAATTACTTTTTTGCCATCGTAGATCACTTCTCCGGCATCGGGCTGCGCGAGACCTGCAATAATTTTCAGCAGGGTACTCTTGCCTGAACCCGTTTCACCCGCAATGGCTATCTGCTGATACCACTGCTGGCTGAAACTAACGTCCTTTAATTCGAAGCCGCGTTCGTTCTTCTTTTGAATGCCGGAAACCTGAAGTAAAACCATGCGGCAAAAATATACTTTTAGAACAAGAGGTTGCTGAGTTTTTCCGCCTGAAGTATGCGTATTTTTCCCTCCCGGATCTCGATCAGTTTTTCCGATTTGAAATCGCTCAGGGTGCGGATCAGGCTTTCCGTTGCCGTGCCCACATACTGGGCAATATCTTCACGGGGTATATCGATGGCCTGTTGGGCCGGCTGGTTACCATTGAACTTCTGATGAATATCAATCAATGCCCTCGCAACCCGCTTCCGGAGCGAATCGTAGGCCAGGCGCAGCAGTCTTTCTTCCTTCTCCTTCACGTCGCGGGAGATCAGTTTGATGAAGCGCGTAGCGATGCCCATATCGTTGTACACGGCGGTGAGGAAATCATCCTTGGGGATCATTACCACTTCCGCTTCTTCGAGTACTTCGGCGGTATCATCGTAGGAGTTGTTCTCCAGCAGCGCCACATGGCCGAGATAGTCACCGGCACTGTAAAGATTGGTGATGTATTCCTTCCCATCTTCGTGCAGCCGGAATGTTTTGATCTTTCCACTCTTCAGATGGTATAAGAACTTCGGGCGTTTGCCTTCGTTGTAAACGATACTTTTTTTAGGGATGCGTTCGCTGCCGTATTCGGTTGGATCGAGGGTGATGAGTCCGGAAGTTTTCAATTCTTTCAGCAACTCATTCGCCCCCTGTTCTCCCTGCGAATACTGCGCTTCTATCACACTCATTTTTTTGAGGCGTGTCTCGATGGCTTTCAGCAGTTCGATATCATCGAAGGGTTTAGTGATATAATCGTCGGCGCCCATTTCCATGCCTTTCCGGAAATCGCCCCGCTCCGTTTTTGCTGTGAGAAAGATGAACGGAATATTCCCGGTGCCCGGTCTGTTCTTCAGCAGATGCAGCACGCCGTATCCATCCAGTTCGGGCATCATGATGTCGCATACGATTAGGTCAGGTTTTTCACGGCTTGCCAGCTCCACTCCTTTCTTGCCATTCTCCGCCGTAAATGTCCGATAACCTGCCAGGCTAAGGATCTCCGCAGTGTTCTCGCGGATATCGTTGTTATCATCGATCACCAGTATCGTTTTCATGGCGCTAAAATTACAGATTTAACCGGCATCATATGGTAAATATGACGAAAATCAGGAAACCATGTGAGTGGTGTCAAACCCTCAGAACCACTGTGTTGCTACATTCGCAGCGTAAATCTCCGGTATGGGCGCAACAATCACCACCAGCAAAATAATCTGTTTTCATTGCGGCGAAGCATGCAAATCTGAAAAGATCACATTCCAGCAGAAGACATTCTGCTGCGAAGGATGCAAAATGGTGTATCGTCTGCTCAATGATAATGGTCTTTGCGAATACTACGATCTCAATCAGCAACCGGGCATCAACCAACGGATCGAAATAAGAAAAGATAAATTTGCTTTCCTCGAAGAAGCCGGCATCCGGCAACGGCTGATCAGTTTTGAAGACGATCGCCAGACGCATGTAACTTTCTATCTTCCTTCCATCCATTGCAGCAGCTGCCTGTATCTGCTCGAAAATCTGCACAAGCTCAATCCAGGTGTTATCAGTGCCCGTGTGCATTTCACCCGCAAAGAAGTGAGCATCGTATTTGATCACCGGATGATCACACTGCGCGAATGCGCCGAACTATTGAACTCAATCGGATACGAACCATACATCTCTTTACACGATCTGCAACACCAGCCACCCCGGATAAAAAAACGCATGATCTATCAACTGGGCGTGGCTGGATTTTCTTTCGCCAACATCATGCTGCTCAGCTTCCCGGAATACCTTGGTCTGGAGAACGCTGAAATAAGCCTGCAGTCTGCATTCCGGACAATCAACGTTTTGCTGGCGCTGCCGGTATTTTTCTTTAGTGCGCAGCCGTTTTTCTCCGCAGCATGGAACGGACTGAAAAACCGCTTTCTCAATATCGATGCCCCGATCGCACTCGCCATCCTGGTTACATTCTCCAGAAGTTTGTACGAAGTTTTCTCAGGAACCGGCGCCGGCTACTTCGACTCCATGAGTGGCATCGTTTTCTTTATGCTGCTCGGCCGTGTGTTGCAGGATAGAACCTACCAGCAACTTTCCTTCGACCGCGATTACACATCCTACTTCCCCATTGCCGTCACTGTTCTGAAAGATGGCAAGAAAATTCCTACTGCTCTCCCCGACATCAAACCCGGCGATACTTTACTGATCCATAATCAGGAGCTCATCCCCGCCGATGGCATTCTCACCAAAGGCAATGCAGCCGTGGATTACAGCTTCGTAACGGGAGAATCGATTCCAGTGCAGAAAGAAATGGGAGAACTGCTCTATGCCGGCGGTAAGCAAACCGGCAATGCCATTGAATTATTAGTGATCAAAGAAGTGGCGCAGGGATACCTCACCAAACTCTGGCTCCGCGACGAATTCAAAAAAGAACCGCAGGAAAAAAATATCTCTTTCGTACACCTGCTCAGTAAATGGTTTACCGTGATCGTTTTCAGCATCACTGCCATCGCAGCCATCTACTGGGGTTTCACCGACAGCAGCAAAGTCTGGAATGTAATCACTGCAGTGCTCATCGTTGCATGCCCCTGTGCATTGCTGCTGAGCAACAGCTTCACCAATGGCAATGTGCTCCGCATTCTCGGTCGCAACCGCTTCTATCTCCGTGGCGCACAGGCCATCGAAGATATCGCCAATGCCAATCATATTGTTTTCGATAAGACCGGTACTCTCACCACTACCAAAGAACAGGATGTTGTATTTGAGGGAAGTCTGTTACCCCTCGATCTGCAACAAGCCGTTACAGCATTGGCTGCACAATCAACACATCCGCTGAGCAAGGTCATTGCACAATATTTCAATGCAGAAAATAATCTGCCGGTTCATCAGTACCGCGAAGTACCCGGATATGGCATCGAAGGTTTTGTGCTGGGTCATCAGATTACATTGGGTTCATCCGCGCATGTGGGTGTTACCTCCGCAAACAATGCAGGCACATCGGTGTATCTCGCCATAGACGGGCAATTAACCGGTTTCTTCCGTGTGCGGAACCGTTACCGCCCCTGCATTCCCGATCTTGTAAACCAGTTAGGCAAGCATAAGAAGCTCTCTGTACTCTCCGGAGACAACAGCGCTGAACGCCAGTATTTGCAGCATCTGATGGGCGATGAGGCGCTGTTGCTCTTCGATCAGAAACCCGAAGACAAATTGCATTGCATTCAGCAACTGCAACAAAAGAAACAAGTGGTGATGATGATCGGCGACGGCCTCAACGATGCCGGGGCTCTCAAACAAAGCAATATAGGTATCGCCATAACAGAAGACAGCAACAACTTCACTCCTGCCAGCGATGCCATTCTCGAAGCATCGCAACTGCATAAACTCCCGCTCTTCATCCAACTTTGCAAAGCCAACAGAAACATCGTGCTGGCCAGCTTTATAATGAGCATCCTCTACAATATTGTCGGCATCTGCTTTGCAGTACAGGGCATCTTATCTCCATTGATCGCGGCAATACTCATGCCTGCAAGCAGCCTCAGCATTGTACTGCTCACTTTCGGATGCAGCAATTTCATTGCATCGCGATGGAAACTCTGAGCCGATCAGATACCTGATTAAAATCAGTTTGTCATATAAGTGTAATCATTTCACAGGCATAGCCCGCATTCTACTTTTGAGCATCAATCCGAAGGTATGAGTGTAATAATCCTCCTGATCATCGCCAGTGTAAGCATTGCAGGCATCTTCCTCGCAGCCTTCTGCTGGAGCATCAAAGACAAACAGTACGATGATGAATATTCGCCGCCGCTGCGCATCCTCTTCGACGATAAACCAGCATCCGCAACAGATTCAGACAACCAATAATTCTTAACAGCCTCACTGACTCCTGAAACAAAACGTTATGCAGTTAGAGAAATTTTATTACGACAACAAGATCGTCAAATGGTTCGGTTATGCAACCCTGTTCTGGGGTATCGTAGGAATGCTCGGCGGGCTGTATGCAGCCATCCAGCTCTATGCTCCCGGCACTTCACTCAACCTCGCTCCCACCACTTTCGGTAGGGTTCGTCCACTGCACACCAATGCAGTGATCTTCGCATTTGTGGGCAACTGTATTTTCACCGGTGTGTATTATTCGTTGCAGCGTCTCTGCAAAAGCCGCATGTACAGCGACAGACTCAGCTGGCTTCACTTCTGGGGATGGCAGGGCATTATCGTTGCGGCAGCCATTACACTGCTGGCCGGTTATACCACCGGTAAAGAATATGCAGAACTGGAATGGCCCATCGATATTGCCATCACGCTCATCTGGATTGTTTTCGGTATCAATATGTTTGGTACCATCATCAAAAGAAGAGAGAAGCATTTATACGTTGCCATCTGGTTTTATATCGCCACCTGGGTTACCGTTGCCATGCTGCATATTGTGAACTCATTCGAATTGCCGGTAAGTTTTATGAAAAGCTACAGCTGGTATGCAGGCGTGCAGGATGCATTGGTGCAATGGTGGTACGGCCACAATGCCGTGGCATTCTTTCTCACTACGCCTATTCTCGGCCTGATGTATTATTTTCTGCCGAAAGCCGCTAACAGACCGGTGTATTCATATCGTTTATCTATCATTCACTTCTGGGCGCTCATCTTCATTTACATCTGGGCTGGTCCGCACCACCTGCTCTACACCGCGCTTCCAGACTGGGCTCAGAGCCTTGGTGTGGTATTCTCCATCATGCTCATCGCTCCATCATGGGGTGGTATGCTGAATGGATTGTTCACGCTCCGCGGCGCATGGGACAAAGTGCGCGAAGAACCCGTACTCAAATTCTTTGTGGTGGCAGTTACCTGTTATGGCATGGCCACTTTCGAAGGGCCGATGATGAGTCTCAAAAGTGTGAACGCCATTTCTCACTTCACCGACTGGACCATTGCACACGTGCATATCGGCGGTCTCGGATGGAATGGTTTCATGGCATTTGGTATGCTCTACTACCTTATTCCGAAAATGTACGGCACGCAGCTCTATTCTAAGAAACTCGCCAACAACCATTTCTGGCTCGGCACCATCGGCATACTCGTATACGCCATTCCTCTCTACTGGGCTGGATTTGCGCAGGCGCAGATGTGGAAAACCTTCACAGAAGAAGGACAACTGAAATTCCAGTTTCTCGAAACCGTTACGCATATCATTCCAATGTATGTAACCCGCAGTATTGGTGGTACCCTTTACATTATTGGTGCTGTGATGATGGTTTACAACCTCTACAAAACTGTGAAGCAGGGTAAGTTCATTGCAAACGAAGCAGCAGAAGCAGCTCCCATCGTTAAAGAACATTCACCGGTTCGCGAATACTGGCACCGCTGGATCGAGAAGAAACCAATGACCATGCTGGTGATGAGCCTCATAGTAGTGGGTATTGGCGGTGCGCTTGAAATTATTCCCACTTTTCTGGTGAAATCGAACGTGCCAACTATCAGCAGCGTTCAACCTTACACCCCGCTTGAGTTACAGGGCCGTGACATCTATGTGAGAGAAGGTTGCTATACCTGTCACTCGCAAATGATCCGTCCATTCAGAGATGAAGTAGCGAGATATGGTGAGTACTCCAAAGCAGGTGAGTTCGTATACGATCACCCCTTCCAGTGGGGATCGAAGAGAACAGGCCCGGACCTCGCGCGCGAAGGCGGCAAGTATCCTGACAGCTGGCACTACAACCACATGCTCGATCCAAGGATCATGAGCCCCGGATCTATCATGCCCGCTTATCCATGGCTGCTAGACGATAAGATCGATACAGCATCCACCCCCGCCAAGATCAGGGCCATGCAGAAAATGGGCGTTCCCTATCCCGAAGGATTCGATCAGCAGGCCAACAAAGCCTTGATGGAACAGGCCGAAAGCATCAAAAAAAGCCTTAAAACCGATAAGATAGAAACCGCCAGCAATGCGGAGATCGTGGCGCTGATCGCCTATCTGCAACGCATGGGAAAAGACATCAAAGCAGTACCTAAAGAAGTTACTCAAAATTAAGCATCATGAAGTTTGTACACTATCTCGAAAAGATCACCGGCGTAAGCATCTACCCATTGCTCAGCTTCATCATATTCGGATTATTCTTCCTGGGCATGCTCCTATGGGTATTGAAAACAGATAAAAACAGATTGAAGGATATCAGCAGAATTCCGCTGGACTAAACAATTCAAAAAGAGAAATACAATGACCAAAAGAATAGCACTGCTCCTGCCTTTACTCGCAGCCTCTTGCTTCACCTTTGCACGGGAAGTGGGCGATCCGCCAAAGCCTCACTCCATCATGGACCCCATGGTGGTGATGCTGATAGTGATTATGTTCATACTGATGCTGATCATCATTTTCCTGGCAAACGTACTCACCGGAACAGCAGCATATTTCTACGAGCAGGAGAAAGAAAAAGAAGCAAAAAAGAAAAACGAAAATATGGCCGCTGCTGTACTCTCTGTTGCAGCGCTGCTCTTCGGAGCTCCGCTTTTTGCGCAGGATGCACCGGCAGCAACTTCAGTACTGTCGCAGGCTCCGGCCCTTTCGTCCACAGCATTCGGATTGATCACGGGAGTGATTGGAGTAGAACTGCTGGTGATCGCCGCACTGCTCTGGCAGCTGCGTGTATTCCTCAACAGAGTGAAAGCCCAGAAAGGTATTGCACGCAAAACACCGAAATGGAAATCCATCTGGATCAAACTCAACAGCTTCAAACCCATCGAGCAGGAAAAAGCGCTTGAGCTCGATCACGAATACGATGGCATCCGCGAACTCGACAATCGTCTCCCGCCCTGGTGGCTCTACGGTTTCTATGGCACCATCATCTTCGCATGCGTGTACATCTGGCGTTACCACGTTTCAGAAACTGCTCCGTTAAGTCAACAGGAGTTTGCTATCGCCATGGAAAAAGCAGAAGCACAGAAAGCAGCTTACCTGAAAAAATCAGCTAACAACGTAGACGAGAATAATGTGAAACTGCTCACCGATGCCGGTGCAATAGATGCAGGTAAAATGGTATTCCAGCAGAACTGCGCTCCCTGCCATGGTAAATCCGGCGAAGGCACTGTTGGTCCGAACCTCACCGACGATTACTGGTTGCATGGCGGCAGTCTCGCGGAGGTTTTCAAATCGGTGAAATACGGATGGCCGGAAAAAGGTATGCGCAGCTGGAAAGAAGACCTCAGCCCCATGCAGATCGCACAGGTTACCAGCTTTATCAAATCCATCCATGGAAGCAATCCTCCAAATGCAAAAGAAAAGCAGGGTGAATTGTACAAAGAAGGAGGTGCAGCAACCGACAGCACTTCCGCTGCAAAACCAGACAGTGCAAGCCTTTCAGCCAAATAGTCTTCATTCATAAACACAGGAAGAAGTGAACAGCAAAGAAGATATATCGAAAAAAGAAAATCCATCCTTCCGCGACCGGATCGCTACAGTAGACGAATCCGGTAAAAGGAAATGGGTATTCGCGCAGAAGCCCAAAGGAAAACTTTACAGGATCCGTACTTATGTGAGCTGGGCTTTCTTCATCCTGTTCTTTACGTTACCCTTCATTGAAGTGAACGATCAGCCACTGTTCCTCTTCAATGTAACGCAGGCAAGATTCATTCTATTCGGCAAAGTTTTCTGGCCACAGGACTTCTTCATTTTTGGTCTGGGGATGCTGACATTTGTTGTATTCATTGTGCTGTTCACGGCAGCATTCGGAAGGTTGTTTTGCGGATGGGTCTGCCCCCAGACCATCTTCATGGAAATGTTCTTCCGTAAGATCGAATACTTCATCGAAGGAGATGCAGCACAGCAAAAGATGCTGGCCAAAGCCCCCTGGACAGGAGAGAAGATCTTTAAGAAATCAGCCAAGCATATCATCTTCTACCTGTGTTCTTTTATAATCGCGAACTTCTTTCTGGCATACATCATCGGAGTAAAAGATCTCTGGAAGATAATGACGGAGCCAGTATCCCAGCATATCGGCGGACTTATCTCCCTCATAGTTTTCTCCGGTGTTTTTTATGCAGTGTATGCTTTCTTCCGCGAGCAGGCCTGTACCGTAGTTTGCCCCTATGGCAGATTGCAAAGTGTATTGCTCGACAGAAATTCTATGATCGTAGCCTACGATCATCAACGCGGTGAACCACGCGGCAAATTCAAAAAGATAGCAGCGCCTGAGACAGGAGATTGTATCGATTGTTTCCAGTGCGTAAAAGTTTGTCCTACCGGAATCGATATCCGTAACGGCACACAGATGGAATGCGTTGGATGCACAGCCTGCATCGATGCCTGCGATGCCATCATGGAAAAGATCAACAAACCACTCGGACTGATCCGCTACGCTTCCGAGAATGGCATCGAAAAAAGAGAAAAGCTTCAATACACAGGAAGAATGAAACTGTATACGGTACTGCTGGGTGTGCTGGTGACCGTACTCGCCTTTCTTCTGGTGACCCGCAAAGATGTGGATACCACCATCATGAGAACACCCGGCATGCTGTATCAGGAGCGTGGAACAGACAGCGTTTCCAATCTCTACAATATCAAAGTAGCCAATAAAACGAACAAGAGCATTCCGCTGGAACTCAGACTGGATAATGGTTCCGGAAGCATAGAAATTATCGGGCATTCCTATGTTCAGGTGAAAGAACAGGGTGAAGGAAGCGGTTCATTCTTCATCATCCTCCCAAGGAAAATGATCCATGAAAGAAAAACACCGCTGAAGATCGGTATATGGCATAACAACGAGAAACTGGATGTGATCTCTACCAATTTTCTCGGACCGGTTGCGGACTAATATTCACGAACTAAAACATTTTTTTATGACGTTCAACTGGGGACATAAACTAACCATCTTCATCTGCGCCTTCGCAGGCATGATCCTGCTGCTGGTGTACAAATGCACCCAGACCAATTTCGATCTGGTAACCAAAGAATATTACAAAGACGAACTGGTGTATCAACAGGTGATCGATGGAACCAATCTCGCTAACAGACTTTCATCCAAAGCAACCGTATCGCAGGATGATTCAAATATCACCATACAATTCCCGCAGGAAATGAAGGGCAAATCATTATCTGGTACAGCCTGGTTCTACTGCCCTGCCGATGCACGCCGCGATAAAAAAATTACACTATCTGTAAATGAAGATGCATTGCAGCAACTCAGTAAACAGCAGTTCCTTCCCGGCCGGTACACCGTAAAACTCAGCTGGAATGCGGATGGCAAACAATATTACTCAGAAAGCAGTATCGAATTATAATACCCCCTTACGCAAATCTCACCCATTATGTGGCAACTGATAACAGCAGGTGGTTTACTGGGATTAATGAGCAGTGCGCATTGCGTAGGCATGTGTGGCCCGCTTGCTATGGCATTGCCTATACATCATCTCAGTAAACCGCTTCAGCTGTTATCGATATTGTTGTATCATTCCGGAAGGATTCTCACTTATGCTTTGCTGGGTTTATTGTTTGGGATTGCAGGCAGAACATTGCATCTCGCCGGGTTGCAGCAATGGTTCTCCATCATCACCGGCAGCATCATGCTGGTTATTGCTGTGTATTTTTTTATGGGACGCAGCAAGGGATACCCAGCATGGGTGCAGGCCTGGTTCAGTCCGTTGCAGCAGCTGATGGGCCGGGTGCTTCGTCAAACAAATACATTTTCATATTTGCTCCTCGGCATGTTGAATGGATTGCTTCCCTGTGGCATGGTTTACCTCGCCGTGATCGGAGCGCTGAGTACAACCGATACAGCGCATAGTGTTATGTTTATGACTATGTTCGGTATAGGAACTTTTCCAGCTATGTTCTTACTCAGCTGGTTTGGCATTCGTATCAGTATGGATCTGAGAACACAATTCAGAAAGCTGGTGCCTTTTGTAGTGGCTGCGATGGGTGTGATACTTATCCTTAGAGGAATGAATTTAGGAATTCCGTTTATCAGTCCGGTGCTCGCAGATGCGCCGGGGACAGCTGTTTCATGCCACTGATCAATTGAGTGTTGTGGTATCTGCTGAATTTTTCATGAAGCTGTCATATAACAGAAAAAAAGAATCGCTCGCATAGTATCTGCCTCCTGAACTGATCAATCTCCGGTTGTTAAAATCCTTCCCTACACTTACATATACAGTATCTCCTGACTTCATGATGAAACTCAGGGTGCTTTCCGGAAAATATCTTGAATTTATCCGTTTTGTTTTCGAGTTCAGCAAAACAGTCATAAACCTCTTAATAGCTGCAGAGTCGGTGATGCGCATATCAGAACGCCGATCGGAACTCAGTTCTCTGATATTACTGATATGAGTTATTTTTCCCGGGAACCCGCTGGAGTCGACACTCAATACAGCATACACAATAAAGATCATTACCACTACGATGATCGAAGCAATTATTGTAGGATGAATTTTATCAACCCTTACAGGATGGGCCATATCATAAATCTACAAATAGTTGAACAGCTCTTCAAATTTCAATATCAGCTATTACTGCTGTTCACATTTTGTTAAAGTATCGCTGGTTAATTGGCTGCCAATTACTTCCTTCCTACATTCATATTTGATCAACTATAACCCGAAAAACACCTATTTATCGATTAAACTTTACCTATGCTTCCTCAGTGGCTGCAGATCACAATAATAGCCTTCATCAGTGTTATCTTATTGCTCAATGTATATGAACTGTTAGAGAGCATCGATGATCCCGCCGCATTTCCTTTCGAGGCAGAGGCTTCCGGTCCCAACTTCATTTACAGCAGCTGGAGAACCTATATTATTTTCACAGCCAGCTATCTTTCATTGAATGTACTGACATTGTTTTTCGCTGCAATCAAAAAATGGAAAGTCTTCAATGTACTCGCAGCGTTGAACCTGCTCGTATTCATTATTCTTTTTGTGGATGCTGTAGAGGGCTAACGATCTCTGAGATCGGGTAATTCAACAGTAATGGTGGTTCCTTCTCCCAGCCTGCTTTGCAGACTGATATTACCATCGATCAGATCTACATATCGTTTTACAATATGCAGTCCCAGTCCGGTTCCCTGAATATTCACCACATTTCTGCCGCGGAAGAAACTGGTGAACATATGGTGCTGATCTTCTTCTGCAATGCCTATCCCCTTATCCTGTACAGATAGCGTAAGCTGGTTCTGATTATTGTTTGCAACAATATGTATCTGCCCGTCTTCAGGAGAAAATTTCGCAGCATTGCTGAGCAGGTTGATAAGAATATTTTTCAGCAGTTTTTTATCTGTGTTGAAGAGATCATCACCAGTGCATTTCACTTCAATCTCCTGCCCTGGTTTGAGTACTGGTTTCATTTCTTCTACCGTTTCTTCGAGAAAATCCTTCAGATCTACTACGCTGATGCTTGTTTGCACTTTGCCTTCTTCGAGTTTGCCCAGAGAGAGGAAATCTTCCAGCAGATCATTGAGATGTTTTACGGAGTCGCGGATGCGTTTGATATGTTTATCCCGTTTCTCCTGATCTTCGGTATGCGTGTATTTTCCGATCAGTGCGGCGGATGAGAGTACAGTACTGAGCGGCGTGCGGAACTCATGCGAAGCCATGGACACAAACCGGCTCTTGATCTCATTCAGTTCTTTTTCTTTATTGAGCGCTTCGTGGAGATTCTTTTGTGAGCGTTCCAGTTCCTGTAAGGCATCTTTCAATATCACTGTTCTTTCCTCCACTTTGTTTTCGAGATCTGCGTTGAGGCGGCGGATCTCTTCTGTTACGCGCTCCAGTTGTTCTTTCTGCTCCACCATGTGGCGCTCGGCTTCTTTACGTTGCGTGATGTCTACCAGAAAAGCAATTACAAAGAATTCATTTTTCTGTTTGTAGAAACTGAGACTCACTTCAACAGGAAATTCCTCTCCGGTTTTTGTTTTCGCAAAGAGATCGCGGCCATGGCCCATTCTTCTGTTGCCGGGCTTTTTGTAAAAGCCTTCGCGATAACCGGTATGCACATGATGGAATCGGCCAGGGATCAGCTTTTCAACGGAATGCCCCAGCAGCTCTTCGCGCTGGTACCCGAACAATTGCAATGCAGCAGGATTGATCAGCACAATCTCCCCTTTCTGATTGGTGAGAATGATGCCTTCCGTAGCATTATCGAAAAGCGCTTTCACCTGTTGCTGATCGTTCTCCAATGATCCGTAGATCTTTTTGATATAGATCACGGCAATCATGGTAAGCAATATTATGATGGCCTGAAAGATCAGTTGCAGCAGCAACAGTTGTCCACCAGTTGCTTCGTGCGGATAGAAAGCAGACAGGCCGATCAGCGCCAGACTGATCACACCAAACAATTTGGTGAGGTTATCATTCTGCAGAAAAACAGTGAGCAGTGTTGCTGCCACCAATCCTCCATAGAGATAACCCACATCGGGATATATGAACTGCAGCACTGCCGTACAAACCGTCAGAACCGAACAGAACAGCAGCACATTGAGCGCTTTTTCTTTGAACATCCAGGCAAATTATAGTAAAATTTACAAAGTATCGGTTGTATAACGTCTGAAAAAATAAAGCCGATCACCTGATTTTAATCAGTTTTTTTGTTGCTGCGCCAATCTAACTTGCCCGCCTATTCAAAGTGGTTTCAACGAAATAAAGTATGACAGAACAGTTCCTGAAGCTGAATGAGCAAATGCCCGTTACCGAAATTGTGAACGGAGATTACCGCACGGCAGACGTATTGCTGAAGTATAATATCGATTTCTGCTGTGGCGGGAGGTGGCCCTTGCAGGTGGCCTGCGAAGCCAGAGGTGTAAGCACCGAAATGGTGATGCAGGATCTGGAAACCGCTACCCGCCGCATTCTCCTGCCCCCCACACTAAACTTTAATGATTGGCCGATCGACTTCCTTGCCGATTACCTCGTGCATGTTCATCATGCTTACATGAAACAGGCGCTGCCTTCTCTGCACGATCATCTCACTAAATTTGTTGCAGGCCACCGCCTAAAATATCCCGAACTCGATGAGCTGCTGGTGCATTTTATGAAACTGTACAAACAAATGCCGGAGCATCTGAAGCAGGAAGAAGAAGTGATTTTCCCTTACATCAAACGGCTCAACCGTGCTCATAATGGGAAAGAGCCTTATGCGGAACTGCTGGTTCGCACACTGCGCAAGCCCATCGCTGCAAAGATGGAAGAAGAGCATCAGCAAACAGAACAATTATTGCTAAACTTCCGAAGGCTCACCAACAATTACACCACTCCTGAAGATGCCTGTGTAAGCCATCGTGTGAGCGTGCTCAAATTGCAGGAGCTAGATCAGGATCTGGTGCAACATATGCGTCTGGAAAATGAAATACTTTTCCCACGCGCCATTGCCATCGAGAACAGCTTGCTGGGAAAATAAAAACCGTAACTTTAGTAGCATAGCCCCGGACCTGATAGCCATCATAATTATTGTACTAAATCATCCGGCATGCTTTCATTTTCTATCAGCGGCAGTTATACAGATCTGTACCAGCTTACCATGGGAGAAGTGAATTTTCTGGAGAAGCGGCACCAGATGCCAGTAGCCTTCGATTACTTCTTCAGAAAAGTTCCTTCCAAAGGTGGATATGTGGTATTCGCCGGATTGTCGGATCTGCTGGAAGCATTGCAGACACTGCATTTCACTAAAGACGACATCACTTATCTCCGCTCCCAGAACTTCAATGCATCCTTTATTGAGTATCTCGAAAATTTCCGGTTTACAGGAACCATTTATTCGGTAAAGGAAGGTGAGATCGTATTTCCTTACTGCCCCATCATTCGTGTGGAAGGCAATTGGTTCGAAGCACAGCTGGCAGAAACGCTGTTGCTCAATCTGCTCAACTTCGAATCGCTGATTGCCACAAAAGCTTCGCGTATGCGCTATGTTGCAGGCAATCGCATTCTCAGCGAATTGGGTTTGCGCCGCGCACAGGGCCTTGGTGGACTACTCGCCAGCAAAGCTGCCGCCATCGGCGGATTCGACAGCACCAGCAATGTATACGCAGCACAGGTATTCAACCTGACTGCCACAGGAACTATGGCCCATGCCTTTGTAACAGGATATGATTCCGAGCTGGAAGCATTCCGCGCATTCGCCAGATCGAGACCCGCCGGATGCATTTTTCTCGCAGACACCTACAATACTTTGCAGAGTGGCATTCCCAATGCCATCATTGTTGCTAAAGAAATGGAGCAACGCGGGCAAAAGCTTTCCGGCGTTCGGCTCGACAGCGGAGACCTTGCCTATCTCTCCCGCAAATCCAGAGCTATGCTCGATCAGGCAGGATTACAGTATGTGAAAATAGTTGCCAGCAATCAACTCGATGAGTACGTAATCAAAAGCCTGCTGGAGCAAGGCGCCCCGATCGATGTCTTTGGTGTTGGCACCAGCCTGGTTACCGGCGCTCCCGATGCCGCACTCGATGGCGTTTTCAAACTGAGCATGGCCGAAGGAAAACCACGAATGAAGATCTCCGAAACATTGCAGAAAGCAACGCTGCCCGGCATCAAACAGGTGAACAGAGTGCTCGATGAACAGGGACATTTCTTCGGAGCCGACGCCATTGTACTCGATGGGGAAATGCAGGTGCCTATGATCTATCATCCGTTCGAACCCGGCAAATCTTTGCCGGTAGCCGATCTCAGGCAGGAACCATTGCTGAAGAAAGTAATGGAGTATGGGAAGCAACTCATTCCATCATCTTCCATCGCAGAAAGCGCAGCGTATTGCAAAGAGAGGCTGGCATTGCTTCCTGCAGAATACAAAAGATTTGAAAATCCGCATGTATACAAAACGAGTATCAGTAAAAATCTGATGGAGCTGCGCGATCAGATGATCAACGCACAAAAACCTCAATAAGAAAGAGCAACATCCAACGCCCGGATGCTGCTCTTACTTTCTGCTGTTGTGTTTTACTTCTTTTGTTTAGAGATAGGTAGGATCTGCACGCAGATAATCTTGTTCATCCACTATAGAGTAAATACCGAATTTCCCTTCATTGGTGCCATCGCTCCATGTAAGCGGAATGATGTCCAAACCAAGCCCTTCATTCAAAATCCATTCATTGCTGCCGGGAACTTTTAATTTGCATACATAAAGCATTGTTTTTCCATCCGGATTATATTTCACCGGAAGATCCAGTCGGGTTGGATGCAGTTTGTTGCGGGTAAAATTCTGCAGAACAATCCCTGTTTCAGCTGTTTCGATGGTTATTGGGTCAGCCAGAAAAATATGCATTTCCAATACCGGCGGATATTTCTCAGGAAGATTGTCAAACAACTGCATAGACATGATATCATCAGGCACTTTCGTAGTGGTAAGCCATCCCTTAAATCCAAGCTGTTCGCAGTTTACGGCGTTTACCTTTACCAGTGTATTCTTTGATATGTCGATCACAGAATCTGCGATCAGGTTCTTTGTACCTGCACTGTACAGGCTCAGCTTGCTCTTTGAACCCGCAACAACTTTAGCAGAGTTGGAAGGGTAATCCTGTCCCGGCTTCACTGTTTTTACAAACACACCATCGAGATAAATATCGGTCTCTGGAGTACCGGGAAGATTGGAAACTGCCACAGATACTTCCGCATAATAAGTTCTTTCAGTGATAGCTTCTTTTTTAGAACAGGCAACCAGCATCAGCAAGGATGCCATTACAAAATAGTTTTTGCGCATATGCTCAATTAAAGGTTATAGGTGAATGTTAGGCTGGCAGAACGGCCGGGTTTTGCTTCATAATCGATCTGATCTCTGCCTCGCTGATAGAGCAATTCTTTGGTAGACGGATTTTTATACCCATCCTCTAAATAATTATTCATGTAAACGATATAGTAACTGTTGAGCAGGTTGCTCAGACTAAGTTTCAGGAGTCCTCTTTTTTTCAGCATCTTGCAACTCACCTGTGCATCCAGCGACTGAACGGGCTGTTCAAACAATGAGTAAGCATTGGTGCTGGATGGTCTGAATGTACGGTTGGTGATATAATTCCAGGTTGCGGAGAATGAAAGCGGAGAAATATCGTAGTACAGGCCTGCATTATAAATGAAATTGGAAGCGCCCGTCTGTGGCCTGTTCTCCGATTCGGCCACTACCTCTGTAAGGGATATGCGTCCATCAGCGCCTATGACGTATGCATTGCCCATCCGTCTCACTTTGGAAAAAAGCCTGGTGAAGTTGCCGAAAAGCGTCAGCCCTTTCAATGCTTTTACGCCTGTGAAGGCAAATGACTTTCTGAATTCGATTTCAATGCCCTGATTCACGGCATCCTTATCGTTCCTCAATTCAAATTCATGGTTTATCAGATCGAAGATCTCCATCGGGTACAGCAATTTTTTGTAGAAGTAAGAAACGGAGATCAGTTCGCCTGCTGAAGGATACCATTCAAATCTGAGATCATAGTGATGAATTTTAGTAGACACAACCTGATCATTGGCTCCATAGGACCCTCCTAATTCAAAATCGTATTCTTTGAAGTACGACATTTCCCTTACATCGGGCCGCACAATACTTTTGGCATATGCAAAACGCAGATTTATGCTCTTTGTGAGAGAGTAAGTAAGATTCAAAGAAGGGAACCAGTTAAGGTTAGGTTCTCTGTTGTACAATTCAGAGTAGTCAAGCACCTTGCTTTCTTTTTCAAATCTTTTTTGCAAGGCAACATTCACATAGTTGAGGTTCAGGTATTCACCACGCAGGCCATACACCAGTCTCAGTTTTTTCGAGATCTTCTGATCTATCATCATGTAGCCCGCATGCAGTATGGTTTTGCCAGGTTGCCCTTTTCCGGGGAACTCATCTCCCCATCTGCTGATACCTGCCCCGGTCAGGTTCTGAGGCTCAAAATATTCAGTCAACGGCATTTCACCTTTTGGTCCTCCTCCGATGGAATTCACATTCACTATAAAAAAGTGGCGGTCTTTATGCCATCCGGCATAGCCTGTTTTGAATGAATTGACGAAAGGGAGCGAAAACAATTTGAAATTGAATGGTACTGTGAGATCGGTATTCCAGCTAAGATTTTTTTCATAGGCTCTGTTCCAGGTGCGGAGGGCGTTGCCTCCCCGAACTTCGGGAGCACTGATGGTAAAATCGGCATCCTTTCCGGGAATATCTTTTCCGGTTCCGATGTAGTTGGCGTTGAAAATATGATTGTCTGGTTTCTCCTTGTCGAGAAAAAGATAACTGCCTGCATAGCTTAGTTTCAACCCTTTTCTGTTCAGCAGATGCTCGCCTTTCAGCTGATGCTGCCACATGGAAGTTTGTTGGGTAATATCGAAATATCCGACTGATCTTCCTGTATTATCTCTGAATCCAAGCCCCAAGGTAAACTGTTGATCGAGCATACCCAGATACAGAGATTGAATGCTCAGTTTGGTGTGGGGTGAGCTGTATCCTGCGAGTACGATGCCTGAAAGATTGGAAGTAAATCCGTAACGGGTTCCCGCGAAACCTGCATTGTCACCGGTTGAATCCTTCCCCCCGTAACCGTCTCTGCCCATGCGTACATCCTGCGTCTGCCAGTTGTTGCGATAACTCACCGATGCCATCAGGCCAAGGCTCCGGTTCTTTTCCAGCGCCAGCACCCGCCCTCCGGAAACCTGCATATTTACTGATGGAAGCGGACGATACTTATACAATCTCCAGTTGTTTGTGAGGTCATTTTTGTTTTTGAATTTTGCTCCCTCATCGCCGAAAGGCTCCAGCCTTCCGTCTTTGATCAGCGCTCTGTAACCACTCCATTTTGCTTTTCCGAGCAGGTTCCTGTCTTCTGTTATCAGACCGAGATAAGAACGATTATCGAGCAATTGAGACAGAAAAACTTTTCCGGTGGTTTTCTCATTCACAGACATGCCGCCTGTTACAGAAAAGAAATCCGAAGTGGGTACAGATCTCGTATTCACCTGCACCAGTCCTCCACCGAATTCGGCACTCATGTCTGGCGTGATAGATTTGTTTACAATCACATTCTCCACCATATTGGCCGGGATCATTTCGTAATTGAAATTCTTTCTGTTCAGCTCTGTACTCGGGAGTGTTTGTCCGTTGAGCATGGCACCATTGTAGCGCTCACTCAGTCCGCGCACCACCACGTATTTATTGTCCATGGTAGAGAGGCCGCTCACACGCCTGAGCACTTCTCCGATATTTTTATCCGGTGTACGGCCGATCTGTTCTGCGCTGATGCCATCGGAAATGGCTGCATTGTTCTTCTGTTTCAGCAGCAATGCATTGACGCCATCTTTTTTGATGCTGGTACGAACGGTTACGGTAGACAGGTTTCCTTTCAATCTGTTTAGCAGTATTTCTGCAGAAGAAGTAGCCCCACCATGAATTTGAATCTCAGCGATCTTTTTTGCTTCATACCCTACAAAGCTTACCTGCACCGAATGTTTGCCCGCAGGCAGATTGATGAGAAACTCTCCATCAATATTGCTGATGAGGTTTTTTGTACCTATCTGCACGGTGGCCCCATTTACAGGTTCGCCGGTTTCAGCATCCAGTATTGTTCCTGCGAGTCTTCCCGGCAGCAGCGTGGAATCTGCCGCCAGACGACGTTCTACGCGTACTGCAATATTTTTCCCGGACAATTTAAAAACCATGTTATGGCTGCTTTGCAGAGAATGCAATACTTTGCCGAGTGTTGTTTCTCTGAAACTCCAGTCCCGGTTTTTGAATGCATTCAATTCATCTTTGTCATAAAAAAACGAATAGCCTGTTTGCTGTCCGAGCATATCCAGCAACGAAGCAACAGTTATTTTCTTTTGTTCGAGATTAACCGGATTGCTGAGTTTGGTGATATCCTCCTGTGCCTGCAATGCAAGGCTGGAAAAGATCAGTACCGGGAGGATTAAGATCAGTCTCCGCCATTTCTGAAGGCAAAGAGTGGTAATGGCAGTTGCATGAGCAACCGCATCAGAAGATTGAAACATACTGATGAAACGGGTTTAAGTGAATATGTGATTACGGATAAACCTCAATAAGGTTTTGATGAATACTGTATCTGTATTTTGGGATAAAGAGTATCAGCTGCAATAACTGTTCGAGGGTTTCTCCATTGTAAACACCATTGATGTTTTTGCCTGATGCCATTACCGATGCGTGCAGTTTCAATGTATATCCATATCTGTCTGCAACACGGCGCAACGCATCTTTAAGCGGTATATTGTTGAACACCATTCCTGCATCGCTGAACTGAGCTGCATGCTGTACCTGCAGTGTATCTATTCTCCATAGCTGTTCTTTTGAATGATATTGCAGCTGATGATTGGCAGTTAACACAAGCCCCTGCTGATTGTTATGAACGGAATCTTTCACCTGCACCGAACCACGTACCAGTGAAACCCGGAATAATGGCTCTGCGGCATAAGCCTCGATATTGAAAGCAGTACCCAATACTTTGGTTTCCGTACCGCCTGCCTGTACAAAAAAAGCAGCATCATCTTTATGTACTACATCGAAAAAACATTCTCCTTCCAGCTGAACACTTCGTTGCGGAAGAGATGCAATACCTGCCTGATAACGCAGCACAGATCTGGGTTTCAGCCATATCTCAGAACTATCGTCCAACACATGATGTTGCACCTGCACAGAATTGTTCTCGATAATGTTCCAGGCCAGCAATGCAGCATTGGTTTGGGAATGATCGTTTCGGGTTCTCAGCAGCAGAAAACAGCAGAGGCCAACTACCAGCAATACCGATGCGGCGAGCGCGATGCGCCTGAATGGAATGCTTTCTGTTGCAGCATCATGCGGCACAGCAGCCGGATAAAGTTTTGCACGAAGCTGTTCGAGTAACAATGCCCTGTTGCGATGGAAGCCTATCGGATGCAATGTATCACCATCGAATTCTTCCATCACTTCCTGCAGCAAAGCAGTATCGGAATTCTCGTCGGCCAGAAATTCAGTTACAGCCTTCAGTTCCATTTCGGAAGCAAGGCCTGAAAAATATTTCTCCAGCATTTCTTTTGTAACCATACATAGTATAACACAACACGGAGAAAAAAAGGGACAGTAAAAAAGGCGACTTAATCTTTAGATAACATTCGCAGGATACTTTTGCTTCTCAATTACATTTATGCCAGCTACTCTGCAGCAAAGGCCTGATGCGCAAACCATCCAAAGGTTTGAAGAGATCTATCTGGCATCCTTCCCACGGCTTTCGTTGTTTGTACATCGCTTCATGCGCAACAAAGAAGCAGCCCGTGATATTCTGCAGGATACTTACACCACATTGTGGGAGCAACTGCCCTCCATCAAAGACGACAACAAAGTTTATCCCCTGCTTCGCACCTATGCCACCAATCTGATGATCAATCTCATCAGAAAAAAAGCAAGAGAAAAAAAGCGGGAAGAAATGTTCTACGCTTCGCAGGAAGTGCTTACCACCACCGAAGCTTCCTTCGATCTCAAAGAAGCTATGGAACAATACAAACAGGCCCTCGATCAGCTTCCGCTGAAACAAAAACAAGTGTTGCAACTCAGTTTGGAAGAAGGCATGACGCATGTGGAGATTGCGGGCAAACTCAATATTTCTTCGCGTACCAGCAAGTACCTGCTGATGCAGGCAAGAACCTTTCTGAGAACGCAGTTGCAGGCTGATAAATTGGCAATAGCCATCCTGCTGGTTTTATCGGGCAAATAACCGATATTGGTAACAACCTATGTCGTTACAAAACAACCCGAACAAACGCAGCCAGAGAACCATCGCCATTATCAGCATCCTCATTGTAGTATTGATCTGGGGAAGCGCCTTCACCGTAAGCAAAGTGGGTGTAACAGAATTGCCGCCATTATTTCTGGCATTTGCGAGAAATGCAGTAGCCTGCATTGTCTTATTGCCATTCTATCTCATAACAAGAAAAACAGCAAAAGCGCAGGATCCTGCGCCATTGCCATTGGGAAGATTGATTTTGCTGGCGCTCACTGGTGTAACATTCTTTTATAGTTTCTTCAATATTTCACTTACCTATACCGGAGCGGCAGCAGGCTCATTGATACAGGGTGTAATGCCCCTGCTCATTGCAGCGCCGGCAGCATTTATTCTGAAAGAAAAGTTCACTACAAAAATGATTGCGGGCATCATCATCTCTGTTGCAGGAGTGATAATGGTTGGCTTCATTGGTCAAACAGACGATAAGGGCAGTCTGCTCGGAAATTTTCTCATGGTAGGTTCCGTTGCCTGCTGGACCATCTACACGCTTCTTAGCAGACGCATCAATCAATACCATCCCGTTCCGGTAATATTTTTTGTAACGTTGCTCGGAACTGCTCTGCTTATTCCGGGAGTGATCTACGAAGGCTGGAACAAGCCACTGCCACAGATTTCAGAGAAAGGATGGACTGCCATCATTTACCTCGGCGTAATGTCTTCCGCTCTCTGCTACCTGCTCTACAACCATGCATTGAAATCGCTCACAGCAGCGCAGGCAGGCAATTTTCTCAACCTCGACCCGGTGATCGGATCAGTGATCGCACTTCTGTTTCTCCATGAGCCCTTTACCGCCCTGCAATTTGCAGGAGGCATACTTGTACTCATCGGAGTATGGTTAAGTTCTGCAAAGCATGAGGCCTGAATCAATTTAATGATATTAGTCAGTTATTCACATGAATTGATGAAAGGCATTCGGCTTTTTGCGGCTATTCGATAACTTCATTACATAATCAACATCCATGTTAAAAGCCGGCAAGCAGCATAAAGCAGCAGTGGTGGATATTCTCACTGGCTCCTTTCTCAATAACCGCAGTGTAAATTATGTAGTGAAGCAGGATGCAAAGAAAAATGAACGCATCCGCGATCTCATGGCCTATTCCTTCGACGTATGTTTTGCTTCAGGAGAAGTTTTCATGAGCGACTGCGGCCGCGGTTGTGCACTGGTGTTATATCCCGATAAAAAACGCACTACACTTCGCAGCATCGGATGGGACCTGAACCTTGCATTCAACGTACTCGGTATTTCAAGAACAGCCAAAGTAATGAGACGAGAAGGGCTGGTGAAGAAACATCATCCTTCCGCTGAAAGAATATTCTACCTCTGGTTCATTGGTGTGCATACCGGTAACCAGCATCAGGGCGTAGGCAAGAAACTGCTGCACGAGCTGATGGAATACAGCCGCACACAGAACCGCCCTGTCTATCTCGAAACCTCCACTCCGGTAAATGTTCCCTGGTACGAACAATTCGGCTTTGAAGTATATGCCGAAGAAGAACTGAGTTACCGGCTTTTCTTTCTCCGCAAAGAGTTGCTGTAAAAATCAATTTTGCCGGTTATGCAACGGCAGGTACAATTGTATTGTCAAAATCAAGGTTCAAACATTTTGCCATAAAACTGTTCATTAATCATGAGATCATTGTTGATTGCAGCACTTGCACTTACCATCATTTCCGGATGCAGCAAGAATGGGAAAAACCCCTGCCCTGTTTTGTATGACACTTCTCCCAACCGCTCGTTTACTACAGCCTATTTTGCTCCCGTATGGCATCCAAACGGAGAAGTAATTGGATTCAATTATGCACCTATTTCAGGCATAAAGAATGAAGAATGCAAAGGCCGCTACTACACTTACAAAGAAGATTCCCTGGGATTCTACACTATCAATAAAGATGGATCGGGTCTGAAACGGATCACCAAATACTTCCTGTTCGATCCGGCCTGGTCGCCCGATGGAAAAAGTCTCGTATTCTCCGATCACACCGGCATCATCCTTTTCCCATATAGCGCCTCCGGCTTCGATACAACACAAAAGAAAAGAGTTACTGCCAATGTATACGACAGACATCCTACCTGGACGCTCAACAGCGATTCAATTTATTACCACTCTTCTTCGGGTTCAACATCGTACAATCCTGTAATTGCTAAGGCTAAGATCGATGGAACCGGCAAATCGATTGTTCTGGCAGAACGTGGAGAGCAGCCATCTCTGGGATCAGATAATTTCATTTACTTCATAAACAGCGATTATCAGATCTGCAGAATAGACAGGGCAGGCGCCAATAAAGAAATTCTTACGCCTGAAAAAAATGTACAGAGAATATTTCCGGAGTTCTACAATGGAAAAGTGTATTATCATAGTGAGTACAAAATAAAAGTCCTCAACGGAGCAGAACTGACTAACAATGCCGGAGAATTCGCCATCTCTTCAAAAGGAGAAATTGTGTATACCAGATCTGAAATGATGATCGATGATTCGAAAAAACAAAACGGTGTTTTCTGGATCATGAATGCAGACGGCACCAACAATCGTCAATTGACATATAATAATTACTAGATTCCGATATACTTTTTTCTGGTTTTTCCGAAAAGGATATATGCTGTAAAGTGTATATCCTTTTTAATGTTTATGCGTTGAAACAAAGAGAGTTATATTGATGTATGTCATGATTTTTAAAATCGCCCTGTAGTACCGATACTACATATAAGTGCTTACGCGTTGTCGGTGCGCAGCATGCTGTTCTATGAATAACATGCACACCCTTTAAACCCTATATAGCCCCAACCGACAATGAGTAAAACTTTACGCTTTACCCAAATGGCACTGTTATGCGCAGCCGTAGCAAGTGTCTGGCACTACTTCCCTGGCCCTGCTGCAGCACCCGTTTCGTCCGGTGCATCATCATTTCAGCGAAATAATGCAACAACTGACAGTACAGTTTCAACTACGGTAATAGAAGCTGTTACAAATGATATACGCAGGCGCGAATATCATATCAGGTCAGATGAAAAAAAGCAGTTGTATCAGGCCTCCAACAGAGCCAATCGTTTCCGGACACAGTTCAGTGGAAACAAATACAGGCTTGGCAGCAGAGACAAAACAAACGACTGGCATTTGCAGCTCACCACCGAATCGGTGACGGCAGGCAATAAGTCGATTGTAACTGCCGATCAGCAACCAAAAGTTACTGCAGATAAAGAACAGCTCGATTTCGCATTCGCCGGATACACTGTTCAGTACATCAACAATGATGAAGGCGTAAGGCAGAACTTTATCATACACGAAGCACCCGACAATACAGGGTCAGTGGCCATCCGCCTGAAAACGGAAGGCATGCAGGCCGGTCAGCTGAACGACAGTGTGCTGATCTTCTCGCAAGACCAACACCAGTTTACTTATTCAGGGCTTCGCGCATGGGATGCAAACGGTCAGGCACTGACATCGTCCCTTAAGCTGATCAACAATACAATCGAACTCACAACAGATACGCGCAATGCGGTGTTCCCGGTAACCATCGACCCCATCATTGCTGCCGGCAACCCCACCAATGCCAATACACTGCTCGAATCCAATCAGAACAATGCTTCGCTCGGATACAGTGTTTCCGGAGCAGGTGATCTCAATGGCGATGGTTATGGCGATGTGGTGATCGGAGTAAGAAACTACGACGATGTAGAAACAGACGAAGGCGCAGCATTCGTCTACTACGGATCTGCCAACGGCATCAATGCAGCCTCTCTCGCAATACTTCAGGTTAACAAAACTGGCGCATCATTCGGCCACAGCGTTGCCTTTGCAGGCGATGTAAATGCAGATGGATTCGGAGACATCATCGTAGGCGCTCCCAATTACTGGACAACAAGTGCCGCCGTAAATCCCGGTGCTGCCTTCATCTATCTCGGAAGCGCAACAGGCATCAGTACAACACCTGCCAGAACGCTTACCGGTCCATACAGCGGATGTACATTCGGAACCTCAGTATCCGGAGCGGGGGATGTAAACGGCGACGGATTCAGCGATGTGATCGTGGGTGCTCCCAACTACAACAACGGGCATGTAAACGAAGGTGCCATAATGGTATATCATGGAAGCAGTACGGGCATACCAGCTGCAGCCACCACAACCATCGAATTGAACAGAACCAATTCCTTATTCGGTTCCAGCGTTGCCAATGCAGGCGATGTTAATGGAGACGGATACAGCGATATCATTGTTGGCGCCCCAACAGCTTCCTACGGTGAAACCGGTGAAGGTGCATTCTATATTTACCGCGGTTCTTCCACAGGCATAGGAACTGCATCATTCTTCAGAGGCGAAAGTGATCAGAACAATGCCCAGATGGGAGCCTCAGTTGCCGGCGCAGGTGATATCAATGGAGACGGATACAGCGACTTCATAGTTGGTGTTCCGCAGTATGATTATTACCAGGTCAATGATGGTCGTGTGTACATCTATTTTGGAGGTACAGGTACCCCCGCAATGATCAGCAATATTGAACTCAATTCCAACGGAGCCAATCTGGGCGCCAGCGTTGCCACGGCAGGAGATGTAAATGGAGATGGATTCAGTGATGTGCTTATCTCTGCTCCCAACCACACCAATGGACAAACGAGAGAAGGCGTAAGCTGGGTCTACCACGGAGGTGCAGGCAACAGTTTTGATGAAACTCCAGACGCAATCATTGAATCCAATCTCGCCAACTCCCGTTTGGGTAATGCTGTTAAAGGCATCGGTGATGTAAATGGAGACGGTTACAGCGATATTATGGTCGGTTCTTCCGCCTACACAAAAGGACAAACAGGTGAAGGCATCGCACTCATTTATCATGGGTCTGCATCCAGCATTGCAAATAATTACTCTACCATCGCTACCGGCTCAGACAACGATGCTGAGTACGGCGTTTCGGTTGCATCAGCTGGAGACATTAACGGAGATGGATACAACGATGTGGTTGTAGGCGCTCCCGGCTATGACTTTGGTGCAGGACAAACCGACGAAGGCGCAGTATTCGTGTACCTTGGCTCAGCAGCTGGCATGGTAAATTCCTCCGCTTACGTTCTCGAAGCCAACAAAGCCAACACAGGACTTGGCATCAGTGTTGCTTCCGGAGGAGATATCAATGGAGATGGATTCAGCGACATCATCGCGGGTGCAAGCCGTTACGATAACAGCGGTCTCACAGACAGAGGCGCAATATATGTGTGGTACGGTGCTACCGGGGGGCTTTCTTCCACTACTGCGGTAATCATCCAGGGCGTACAGGCCGGAGCTCAGCTGGGACACAGTGTATCATCAGCCGGCGATGTAAACGGGGATGGATACAGCGATGTTATTGCAGGAGCTCCTGCAGCATCCTACGGCGAAGCAGCAGAAGGCTCTGTTTTCATCTATCATGGATCTGCAACAGGCCTCACCGCTACTCCCACTACTCACCTTCAACCCAATCAGGCAGCCGCTGAATTCGGTTATGCCGTATCGGGAGCAGGTGATCTCAATGGCGACGGTTATTCAGATATAGTGATCGGTGCCCCCAGTTACGACGGCCCAACCTATACCAACGGCGCAGCATTTGTATATTATGGTGCAGCCGCTGGAATAAACGGCTCAACCACTGCCCGGTTATATTCAGACAGAAACAATTCACACCTCGGTTCGGCCGTTGCCGGAGCAGGGGATGTAAATGGAGATGGTTTCAGCGATCTCATTCTTGGCGCCGAGCAATACAATAATGGCAATACATATGAAGGAAGAATACAAATCCATCACGGGGCTGCTTCCGGAATCACTACTACTCCCAGCTTCTCCTACGAAAGCAATTCAATTGACGCGATGCTCGGATGCTCTGTTGCAGGTGCAGGCGATCTGAATGGAGATGGATATGCAGATATCGTAGCAGGTGCATGGCAATACGAAAACAACGATTACGAAGATGGCGCCATTTACATTTTCAGTGGTTCCCCTTCGGGCATTTCTGCCACATCACTCAGATTAATTGCCGATGATAATGAAGCGCGATTCGGATGGGGTGTAGGCAGTGCAGGCGATGTAAACGGAGATGGTATCAGCGATCTTGTTGCCGGCTCGCCCAGGTATGGCGGCGGAGATTATGGCGCCATACAGGTCTATTTCGGAAACTCCATTGATGGCGAAAGAAACAATATCCGGTTGTACAACACCGGCACTACCACGCCCATTCAACGTTCCAATATCATTCAATCTGATTTCTCCGCAGGCCTCTTCGCAGCAAGCTTTGAGGGAAATACAAAAGGAAAAATGGTATGGGAAACCAGAGCCAAAGGTCTTGCTTTCAGCTCAGGCACCAATATCACCAACAGTGTGCATTCAACCGGCATTCAGGCAGCATACACCACCCTAGGCATTAACGGAACCGAGCTTCGTCAGGTGATCGCCAAAACCGGATTCAGAACAAAACTGAGAGCAAGGATTGCCTACGATCCTGTAAGTTCCATTACCGGACAACGTTTCAGTCCATGGGTGTATCCGCAGGATGCTATCGGTGCAAGAGATATGGGCTCTGCCCCTCTGCCGGTAAGCTGGCTCTCCTTCACCGCCACTGTAACACCTGCGAAGAAAGTATGGCTTCAATGGAAAACAGCCGGCGAACTCAACTCCGATCATTATGTAGTTGAAAGATCGGCCAGCAGATCGGTATGGGAATCCATCGGCACCGTGAAAGCCGCTGGCAGCGCCAGTTCGGTCACCTCTTATGAATTCACCGACCAGCATCCGCTGAATGGAGTTTCTTACTACAGACTCAAACAGATCGATAAAGATGGTACGCCCAATCAAAGCGTAATCAGGTCTGTGAATATCGATGAGGATCATACAGCATTGAGCTGCTACCCTAACCCAGCTACCACTGAGCTGAAAGTGAATGCAGGTAAAGATGAAATAAATCAGCTGCAGCTCTTTTCACAGAACGGATTGAATATTACATCACAGGTAAGCATCCGCATCATCAATGCACAGCAGGCAAGCATCAACATCAGCAGACTTACTCCCGGCATCTATTTGCTGAAAGCCGGCACACAAAGCATTACTATTGTAAAGAGATAAGAACTTAAACCAACAGCCCTTAAACAACGGAGGCCGTTCCATCTGGAGCGGCCTTTTATTTATGCTGCTTGTTGTACACAGGCAGCCAGTATTAATTCTTTAAGGAGGGTATCAGGGCTTTGAATTATACAGCAGCATTTACCGTTTTGCTTCCTTTGAATTGAAGCAGTGCCATCAGCGCAACCCATGCTGCCACTGCAACGATCAGAACGATACCGATAGTGCTTACTACGCCGGCCAGCAGCATGGCGGCAATGATGCTTCCGATCACCCACAGTATATCGAGTGTGGTAACAATCGTTACAGACCTGATGCTGATGGGTTTTCTCGTTGCAACTATTAATACGAATGCGGCAAAGAGTATTAGAAATACACCTACTTCAAAGAAGGGGACAGTATTGTTTACACCAAATATTCCGGCTACCATTCCGGGCATTGCTGCCAGAAGAATACCAGTGAATCCGGAACTGATTGCATTTACTAACAGGGTTGTTTTTAATGGTAACATATGTTTTAATTTTCAACAAAGCTACTATGCCGGATGCGCCAGCAGGGAGCCATAACACGCCAGAGATTTGCCAATTTGCGCCATCCTGTTGGCGTACATATTTCCCCTTTCTATCTTTGAATAAATATTAAAGCGATGGAAAATTTTCAGCGAAGGTTTCTGCTTGCTCTACTAGGCTACGCCGTTCAGCGCGAAGTTGACGGTAAAAGGCTCTGCGAATTATCGGGCATCGACCTCAGAGAGTTGCAGCAAAATCAGGCCATCCGATACGATGCTCCTGTAATCAACAGCCTTTGGAAAAATGCCATGCATCTCACCAACGATCCTTTGTTCGGATTGCATTTCGGCGAATCCATGCAACTCGCCGCACTCGGCATC
The DNA here is from genome assembly GCF_012927185.1 of Pseudoflavitalea sp. G-6-1-2. Lineage (GTDB taxonomy): Bacteria > Bacteroidota > Bacteroidia > Chitinophagales > Chitinophagaceae > Pseudobacter. Next base: position 381,018 of record NZ_JABBGB010000003.1, on the reverse strand, counting down.
ATCGGACAGATCGTGCAAACCAGCAACACCGTTGAAGACGCAATCAACAATGCCGGCGCCATGACGCCGCTGATCACAGACATCTTTCAAATGAAACTCGAAAGAGGCAAATCATATTTCTCTCTCCACTTTCTGTACGATCCTCAAAAAGCAGCCGCATTTCCATTTTCGTTCAGAGGAATGGCAGACTACCTCACCGTAATTGTAGTGCATGAACTCGATGGATTGCTGCTGCAACGCATCGCCCCCGTATCCGTACATCTTCCCTACTCCACTGCAGGTATTCCCGAATACGAACGCATACTCCGCTGCCCTGTCCGTAAATCGAAGAGTGAAATATCGGTAGAGCTGCACAACCGATATCTTACAGAACCCATACTCACAGCCAATTACGCCATGCAGCAGCATTTGCTGCAGCAGATCAGCGTAACCATCCGCGGAACAGATTCGGACAGCAGCCTGCATACACGCATTTACAATTACCTGCTCACCAATTCTTATCTGCAACTGGTTTCGCAGGACTCCGTAGCGGCCAATTTCAATATCAGCACCAGAAGCCTGCAAAGAAAATTAAAGGAAGAAGGCATTACCTATCTGGAAATTGTAGAAGAGGTAAGAAAAACGCTGGCCATCAGTTACCTCAGCGATCATCAGTATCAGATAAAGGAAGTAGCGCATATTCTCGGCTACAATGAACTGAGCGCATTTACCAGGGCATTCAAAAGATGGACGGGTATCAATCCCGCAGAATATGGAAAGCGAAAAAAGTAGAGAAGCATCGGCTGAGTAATTCAGCGGATGCTTCGGTTTAGATCAGTGCTCAAAAAATTGTTCGCGGGCGGCAAACAGGGCAGGACAAATAGCTTTCATCGAAGCAGGATCATCTTCTTCCCAGTTGAAATCGATATCAACATAACCTTCGGTTTTATCTCTCAACCGGTCGTCGAGATGCGAGTAGATGGACTTTCCGGTTTTTCTCTCAAACGCATATACGCCTACGTATCCGAATGACTCAAATTCGTATCCATCTTCCTCCGCCTCATCGGAGATATAATCAACCAGTCTGTCAGGCTTTTCAAGAACCGTGTAGAAAGCCAGCTTACCGCGGGAGATCAGCCAGCATCTGAAATATTCGAACTCATCGTCAGGACATCCACCTCTGTTGATATACGCCGCGCACCACAATTCCGACAAATATGAACGAACCATCAGCGAATCCGTTCTCAGGTGAAATCCTATGATCTCCTGTGGGTTCAATACTTTAAGGCGGGCAATCAGATACTCTTCCTGTTCAGATTGTGAGGAGGTTTCTTTGAGCGAATCGTGAATGAGCTGCCAGTATATTTGCTCATCCATCATTTGTCCAGATTTCTCCAAGGCATCGAGGTTCATAAAATCGAATTGTAATTGTATCATTTTCTAACGGCCGGCAATGATACAAAATGATTGCGGAGAATACAATAACGTTCAACTTATCTTTCAATTGTTCGTGCGTTGCCTGCAAAGGAGAAGCATAGATCTCTTTTCGTTTGTCGGGAGCCACATAGTTATCCCAGAATCAGAACATCATGCCCCCTTAGTGATCGCCATCCGGCTTTCTTTCTCCGGATGATAACGGGGAATCACCCGGATCACTTGTTGTTATATCAAACAATCGCAGCTCTTTTTTGTCTGATGATATCAATAATATGTTCGTTGCTGATGATCATCATGCCATGCTTGTCTGCAGAAATGCCCTGCTGCAACTGATAAGTATACCGCGGCACCTGGCCTTCCATAATAGTTGGGAAATACAGGAACTGCATATTGGTACAACGCTCCTGCAATGTATGTCCGGCTTCAACAATATGCGTACTCACTATAAACGAACAGTTGCGGTTCTCTCCGAATGCTTCTGTAACCGCTACCGTGGCATCATAGGCATCCTTCACATTCGTTCCCTTGAACAGCTCATCAAAAATGATCAGCAGGTTCTTTCCAAGGCTCACCTCTTCCGCCACTCGTTTCACCCGCAGCACTTCTGCATAGAAATGACTGTATCCCATATCGAGGTTATCACTCACATTGATAGAAGTATACATGCCATCCAGCACAGAGAATTCCATTCTTTCGGCCGCCACGGGAAATCCCATATGCGCCAGATAAACAGCTACCCCCACTGATTTCATGAAAGTGGACTTACCCGCCATATTCGCTCCCGTCAGAAACACCAGATTCTGATGATGATGGAGCTGCACACTATTGGCCACCGCTCCGGGCACCTGTGGATGCGCCAGTTTAATAATGTCGATTTTGTTTGCTCCCTCCGTAAAAGGCAATGCCTTTGCATAAGTAAAATTCCGGCTTGCAGCAAGGCGGCTCACTGCTATGTACACGTCTGCTTCATACAGTATTTCAAGTATGCGCTGCAATGCAGATCTGCAACTCACCCGCAAAAGATGATCATAGCGTATCAAAGAGGAGAGCGGCATAGAAGCTCCACTCTCCTGCTCCATCAGTCTGCTGAAACCTTCGGTGTTCAGCAATCCAATCACTTCCCCGATCACCGGCTGCCATGGAGAATGCTCCGGTTGTTTATTCAGTGAAATAAAAAATGCATTCACCTTTTGAAGCAATTGTTGTACAGACAGCATGCCTGTACGGATCAGCTCAAACTCCTGATCCGATGCAATCAGCTTCATCAGTTTCTTCTGAACCAGTTTCATGGCTGTACCCGGTAAAGAGTTGGCAGAGGCCATACCCAGATACTGTTCTGTTTCTTCACACAATTCTTTTGTTACGGGAAATTCTGCACGCAGTTGCTGAAACCAACTGAACGTTGCAGCTCTGGCATTGATGGCCGCTGCATCCTGCAACGGTTGCTGAAACATGCCACTCAGCACCTGCGCTCCGCCACGCGTACGGGTATTATCGAACAGATTTAAGATGGAACTTCCTTTGTACTTGCCCAACAGGTCGAGATCGTCCAGCGTTTGTTTATCTGTTGTAAAACTCATATCAGGAAGTTTGTAAGGGTTTGCGGCTTCTGAGAATGCCGATAATGTTTTCATTGCCGATGATCATCATACCATGCCTGTCGTTGGTAATGCCATCTGTAAGGCGATACGTGTATTCCGGCATGCTTCCTTTCATTACGGTAGGAAAATACACGAAATGGATATTGCTGCATTTTCCTTTCAGCACTTCGCCGGCTTCGATGATATGCGTGGAAAGAATGAATGTGCAATCCTTTCTCTCCGCAAATGCTTCCGTAACCGCGAGGGTGGCATCATAGGCATCCTTCACATTGGTGCCCCGGAAAAGCTCATCAAAGATGATCACCAGTCTGGGTGTTCTCGCAGACTGCTCCGCTACCTTCTTCAGCCGCAGCACTTCGGAATAGAAATGACTGTACCCCATGTTCAGGTTATCTGCCAGATTGATGGTGGTGAACAATCCCTGCTGCACAGCAAACTCCATCGAAGCCGCCGGCACAGGAAACCCCATATGTGCCAGAAATATGGTGATGCCAAGGGTTTTCATGAATGTACTTTTCCCGGCCATATTGGCGCCGGTAAGAAAGATCACATTGCTGCTGCCATCGATGGTGAGGGAATTGGCCACCGGTGAACCCAATGCCGGATGATACATTTTTTCAATACGGATGAAATTCTCTTCGGTGTCCACTGCCTTTGCAAATGCAAATTCTTTTGCTGTGGCCACTCTGGCTATGGAAATGAAAACATCAAGATGATAGATATGATGCAGCAGCTTCTTCAGTTTCTCACGGGCTGCAAAGCGAAAGATTCTGTCATACGATGCGAGTTTCGCAAAGGCAATCTTCTTCGCATCCTGTTCTTCATGCACCCATTCAAATTGCGGATCTGTCAGCACCTGCTGAATATCAGCGGTCTCTTCCTCCCAGATGCCGGAGCTGGCTATACCGGAACTTTGCATGAATGCCGCCATCCTGCTGAACACTTCAATGCCCGCCAGTACGCCCTTCTGCAATTGCTCAAAAGCCGTATCGGCACCTACCATATTCTTTAACCTGCGCTGAAGATTGTCCTCTTCTGTAGCCAGCTTTGAACGCTCATCCGTATTTTCCAGATAATGCTCCAGCGTATCGAAACATTCATTTCTGAATGGGAACACTATCTGTTGCTGCTGAAAATATTGTATGGTACGGCTTCTTCGGTTGATCACCTGCACATCGGACACAGGATATCTGAACATCTCCTCCAGTATCTGCGCGCCGCCACGGGTCTGCGTTTCATTGAACAGATTGTATACGGCAGCTTTCTGCTTTCCGAATATGTTCAGATCATCCAGTGTTTGTTTATCAAGTATGAAATTCATAACAATGCTTGTTTATCTTCCTCTTCTTCTGATCCAGAGTATCAGGCATGCCAGTACCATCAGGCCGGGCATTACCCATACCAGCACAATTTTGGTGGTTGACATACTGCTTTTATCCAGACTCACTGCATCATCCGAAAATTCAGGCCTGCGAATATCGATCGGCAATTCGTTGTCGGACATCCAGTAGAACGATCCGGTGATCAGGGCAAAATTTGCGGCAGGTATATTCTGTCTGCTGATACTGATCTCTCCGTTGCTGATGCAATCCGCATCGCCCATCACAACGATCTTCTGTGTTTTGTTCCCTACTTTTCTGCTCAAAGCAAGCACGGTGGGATACGCGCGCTGCACTTCTCCTTTGGCAGTATTCAGCCTCACGGTGTCGTCTACAAAGTCTGTAGTCTCCATTTCATTCCAGCTCAGGGAGTCCGACGTAAAAAGAGGTGTTACTTCGTATCCCTTGTCTGTACTGTATTCCAGGCCAACAGCTCCTGGCATGGTAACTACGGTTTTACGTTTGTACAATTCTTTCATCACATACATCAGGTCGCCGGCTGCTTTGGTGGGCTTTGAAATAATGAAGTCAGGTAAATTGGCCTTGCCGGTATTCACCAGCTGCCCCGGCACAAAGCGAACGCCTAACGGCGCTATCAGTTCATCCATGGCTGCCTGCCTGCGAGTGTCGCCGGCGATCATCAGGTTACCTCCACGGTTGATGTACTCATCCAGGTTTTGTTTCTCGGCTGCACTGAGTGCCACTTTCATATCTGCCACCACCAGTATGTTCACATCGGCAGGTACGGGTTTATCGAGGCTCACATCTGTGGCATCGAAGCCCTGGTTCACCAGTGAATAACGGAAGGGTTTGTCCTGCGCAAAACGATTGTAATTGCGGTCGCCCTCCAGTTTATTGCTGCGCTCTCCGTGCCCGAACAGAAAACCTACTTTCGGCAGCTTTTCCATCGTGAGGCGCTTCAATGCAGCGGTGATCTCAGATTCAGCGGGGAATACCATCGGATCATCAAAGATGCGAAGGAAGGTTTGCTCTCCACTGCCCCTTTTGATGGAGCGTACGAACTTGTTGCCTTCGGGAGAAAGGTCGATCTGCTTACGCACTTCATCCGGACCAATCACCAAACTCTCCTTCATGTCATATTGCTCCAGTATCTTCTTCACACGTTCTTTGCTGGTTAGTCCCGGAAATCTTTTCTCCAGACTTGCATTCTTCAGCGTATCGTAGTAGTAAACATATTTCAGTTTGGTCTCCGGCTTGAAACGCGTGTATTGCCTGAACCTGGTCATATCAGCTATCACTGCTTTCGGATAAGCGATATAGAGATTGTAATCATCCAGCACATTCACGTAGGTAGTGATGGTAAGATCTCCCTTCAGCTTTTTGATCACTTCCTGACTGTTGGGAGTAAGCGTATTCATTTTGGTGGCAGTAGCATCATGGAAGAACATCATCATAGGGCGTGAAGTGATATAACCCGCCAGCAATGCAGCGCTGATCACACCGGCATATTTTCCCAGAGAAGCCGTCCAGCGGCTCTTCTGGCGATTTGCATTCAGTCTGATGATACTGAGCGAAAGAAACAGCAGCATCACAATAATGAAATAGAAGAAGTCTTCACTGGTGAACATGCCAAGTATGAACCATCCCGCGCGACCACCGATAGTAAGCCAGTAAGTGATGTCCCTTACAAATTCGATATCCTGCCACAATCCGCCGATATAGTTCAGTCCTGCCAGTACCGCCAGGGTTCCGATAGCCGCCACTACCTGATAAGAAGTAAGACTGCTCATGAACAGGCCGATCGCTGCATAGGCACAGATGAGCAGAAAGATACCCAGCACGCCCATCAGCGTAGCTCCTATTTCAAAATTGTGTACCACCTTCCAACTGAATAATACATACACCAGCAATATGCCAATCAGCAGTAATGCATACACTACCATAGAAAGGAATTTGCCCAGAATGATACTTGCATTGCTGATAGGAGATGAATACAATAATTTAATGGACCCGCTGTTGAACTCCCTGCTCATCAGCCCCATTGTAAGCAAAGGAATATAGAGATAGAGATAGTTGAGTACATTGAAGAAGAGGCCGTTCATCTGATTGGCGAACAGATCAAGTGAGAGGCCGCCGGTTTTGTATCCCTGTGCAAAATACCGCTGCCACGATTCCAGTTGTGCGGTATATCCCATGCTGCACTGGAAGGTAAAAATGATGATGATCAGCCAGGCCACAGGCGAAAAGAAAAGCGTCTGCAGCTCAGCGCGTGCTATATTGAGAATGGTTTTCATTGTAATGCCAGTTTATTCCGGTTTAGGTTCTATTTTTTACTCAGCTCTGCGAAAATTTCATCGAGGCTGCTCTTTTCTGCGAATATTTCAGTGAGCCTCCAGCCTCTTGCAACGCTGGTTTCCACTATTCTTTCTTTCACATCCATGGCATCGGAAAACTTCAGCCTGTACCGGGGTCCGCCAAGCGATTCCACACCAGATACTCCCGGTATGGCACGCAGCTCTTCCACAGCAGGCATGGCTGTTAATGATACGATCAGTGAATTGGGAACAATGTAATTGTCAAAATCATCTACAGTACCGGCAAATACCACGCGGCCCTGTTCAATCATGCGGATATGATCGCAGGTGGCCTGCACCTCTGAGAGAATATGGGTGGAAAGGATCACGGTACGTTCTTCCCCGATCTCTTTCACCAGTCTTCTGATCTCAATGATCTGATTGGGGTCGAGGCCATTGGTTGGTTCATCCAGTACCACAAATTCAGGATTGTGGATGATGGCCTGTGCAATGCCCACCCGTTGCTGATAACCACCGGACAAGTTGCGGATCAGTCTTTTTTTGAAGTGTGAGATAGCACAGCGATCCATCACTGCATCCACTGCCTTTGCAATCTCTGGCACGGGAATGAAGCGAAGCCTGGCACAATACCTCAGGTACTCCTCCACGGTGAGATCCACATGCAGCGGCGGTTTCTGCGGAAGAAAACCAATATGCCGCTTCGCTTCCACCGGATTATTCCGCATGCTGATGCCCTTGATGAAAACATCACCTTCGGTTTGTTTCAATACGCCACACATGATATTCATGGTGGTGGATTTACCTGCTCCGTTTGATCCCAGCAGACCATAGATGCCGTTTTTGCTGATCTCAAAGTTGATATCGCGTATCGCCCACTGTACACTGTAGCGGTGCGATAATTTTTCTACTTTCACTATCGGGCCTTCCATAATCTTATGCTGCTCTTTTAGTTTGTTAGGGTAATCAATGTCCCGCATTTCCGATAGCCTGCAGGTCTATACCGAATGCGTTCAGAAAATAATTGATAAGGATGTCGTATTTCTTTCTGATAAGTCCTTTTGTATCGAAGGATGGATGCAGCTCGCCGCCCGGCGCAATCAGCTCGCTGTAAGGTTTTGAAACGATGGTCTCAATAAAACAGTTCCAGTCTTTCTCCGGCGTGCTTCTGTAATAATCGATGATGCCCTGCTCCTGCGGATACCAGTAATCGATATTGTTATAGTCTGTAAGTGCATGAAAGGCCGACTGCCTCTTTACGATCTGTCGTTCGGTAAGGGTCGACAGCCATACTGTATTCGCTTTTCCTTTCAGCAGATTCTTCTCATCCTGCGTAATGGTCTCTACCCGGCTGCCCCCATAAGTAAAGAGTAAATAATCGCCTCCTGAATACGCATAGAAATTCTCTCTCAGGTTATATTGCGGTGTGCCCGTTCCATTATCAGCAAGGAAGAAGCTATCTACAAGAAAAACCTTCTTTGGCAGGCCCTTCAACAGAAAGTCATCAGGATAGAACTTCAGCATCACTTCTTTCATCAGATCCAGCTGCTTCCCAACATAAGCCTCGTCTGGCGGTACATCAAAAAGTCCTCCTCTTGTTTTATTGGTGGTGGCATCATAGGCCCCACCCAGCCAATCGGCCTGATTGTGATAGAGATCATTGGGTTTGTATTTATACAGAACAAGGGTATTGTACTTTTTGAAGAAGGCCAGTATATCCGCATCATAGGGATGATTTCCCTGCGGAAGCGTATGATCGCCATACACATCTTCCGGTTTTTCCGTGGGCGTGAGTGCTGCTTCTTTTTTGCAGGCCGTGGCCAGCAGCAGTATAAGTATAGCGGTATAATTTATCAGACGTTTCATATGAATTACGTTTAAGTATATCAGTTATGTTTACGGGTTTTGCTCCAGTGCAGGGTTCTTGAGCAACGCATTACGCGGAATGGGCAGCACATAATGTTTATCACCTTTGGTGAGCACATGCTCTGCCGGCGCCTGATTCACCGAACCCTGAAACACGTGTCTGATCTCAGGCATGCCGTAGCGACGGAGGTCGAACCAGCGGTGATCTTCAAAGCACAGTTCCCTTCTGCGTTCATCACGGCAGAACTGCAGCAGTTCATCGCCGGTTTTGTCAACAGGCTGATACGCTGTATTGCGTGTGTCATATCTTGATTCACGAAGGGTATTGAGATCACGCAAGGCACTTACCCGGAGTTGCTCATCTCCGTTTTTGAGGTACTGCATTATGTTGGCTTCAGCCCTGTTGAGATAGAGCTCTGCCACACGCATACCTTTCACCGGTCCCTGATATCCTTTGGGTGCTTTCCATCCGGCAAGCGGAACAAAAATGGTCCAGTCATAATCGGCCATATTCCATCCGAAATAGTAACGCATGCGCAGATCACCCCGGTTATTTTTGTTGGAAGGTGTGTACTCATATTTGCTTCGCAGATCGGGCGACACACAGAATGGCACTGCGCCATACGCCCTGTTCTCGCCGATATAATAGTACTCCATGTAACTGGCGTATCCCAGCCAGATCACTTCAGCGCTGGTGTAGGAATAAACCCCGGCAGCAGGCTGTTCATACCATGGAGGAAAAGCAATGTTAGACAGCTTTACCAGCGATGGATTCAGCGCCAGCCCCAGCGATGCATGTTTTGCTGCCAGATCCCATTTCTCCTGATAGAGATAGAAGCGGCTCAGCAACGTATGCATAAAAGCAGGTGTAACCCTGAACTTAGTATTGGTGGTGCCATACTTTTCAACAATTGGCAATGCCTTCGTCAGATCGCTCTCCACCTGATCCCATGCCGCCTGCAGGGTAGATCGTTTGGGGAATTCATCTTTCACTACCGAGTTCAGTATCAGCTCTACTCCTAATGCCTTGCTGCGATCGATGCCCGGTGTATTGTAAGGCTGTGCAAACAAATTGGTGAGCATGAAATAATAAAATCCACGCAGCGCCAGCGCCTGCCCTCTCACATTCTCCCGCTCGCTTTCATCTCCCTTCACCCCATCTATCATTTCGAGCACCACATTGCAACCCTTGATGCAGCTGTAGTATCTGGCATAGGTATCTATATCCTCACTTACATCTGCTGCTTCCATCATTTCAAAAAGACCACGGTTCCATGTATAGGGCCCTTCGTACATTTTATAACTGTGCTCCGCAGCTTTATCAGGATTGAAATTGCTGACCATATCATCCGTCATCAGATCGAGAAAAGCATGGAAACTGCTGTAGGTGCCTGCCGTATATGCTTCGCCCATCAGCAACTGCTGCAATTCGGCCACCGAGCCTGGCCTTACTTCATCCTGACTTTTTTCTTCCAGAAATTTTTTGCAGCCTGTGAGGCACAACACCAGCAACAAACCCCACATGCTTCTGTATATCGTAGTATTCATTTTAAGAAAGTTGAATGGTTAGAAACTAACATTTAACTGCATGGAGTATACACGTGGTATGGGTTGATTGCCCGTTGCCACTTCAGGGTCCATCCCTTTGAAATCCTTACTCACAATGATGAAAGGATTTCTTACTGCTGCGCCCACAGTCATAGACTTCACGCCCAGGTATCGCACGGTACGCTCCGGCAGATTCCAGGAAAGCGAGATATCATTGCAGCGCAGAAAAGAAGCATTCACTACGCGAGCATCGGAATAGTTATACATATTGTAGAGATACTCCGTCATGGTATTGCTCGGAATGAACATCCAGGGCATATTGGTGGTATTGGTCGCAGGATCGTAGATGCCGGAAGGGATGGCAGGAATATTGGTGAACTTTTCATCGCCTGGTTTCTTCCATCTGTTCACAAATTCTTTCGGCAGATTGTAGTAGGCACTCGGCAGTTCTGATCCGCCGGTTTCCATTCTTTCAAAAATATTGTACAACATCTTCTTGCCGCCGAGCTGCATATTGAAAGAAGCAGCCAGCGTGAATTGTTTGTAACGAAGCGAGTTGGAAATACCTGCGGTAAAATCAGGCTCCAGTCTTCCTGCATATTTCAGGTAGGTGGTAGCATCCGCTCTGGGAGCGGGTTGTGCATCTTTTGTAAAGAGGTCGAAAGTGGGATAACCATTTTTGGGATCAAGTCCGTTGAATGCAAATACCCAGAAGGATGATACTGCATATCCTTCTTTATTCAGCCTTCCGCTGGCCGCCGTTAACCAGTCTTCTGATCTGGAGATATTGCTGGCCACCCTGTTGGTGTTCCTTGAAGTGTTGAAGCTCATATTCCAGACAAGGTTGGAGTTACGGATCAGTGTTCCGCTCACCACCAGTTCCAGTCCTTCATTCTCCATATTGCCGCCATTCACCGGCATGTTCAGAATGCCGTAAGACAATGGCACTTCTTTGTAAATGATCATGTCTTCGGTTTTCTTTTTGTAATACTCCAGACTGAAGATGAAACGGTTTGCAGCAATGCCCACATCAATACCCAGGTTGATGGTTTTGGTTTTCTCCCAGCGGAGATCGGCATAACCGAGTGATTTGATCTTCAGCTCCTGCTCGGCAGTAATTGGGTTCACTGCATTTTTGGGAATATTGGCAATCAGATCGGGGCCAAAGTTCTCGGCCACATTTCCCTGCCATCCGTAAGAAGCACGGAGATTGAGTTCGCTCACCACACGCTGGTTCTTCATCCATGGTTCGTTGTGTACATTCCATCTTACACCACCGGCCCAGATGGGGAGAAAACGTTTTCTGCTGTCCTGCCCAAAACGGTTGGATGCATCTGAACGAAGGCTGGCAGTGAACACATACCGTTCATCGTAGGAGTATGTAGTGCTTCCGTAATAGGAAATGAAATTCGCATCCCTGTCCAGAATACTTTGCTGCATATTCTCATAAATGGGATTGGCAATGGGGTTGCCCTGTACGCTGGTGATCATGCGTGGTGGCATTGAGATATTGCGGCCCCTGTTGGGGAAATAACCATAAGTGCCATTACTGAAGCCCCTGCTCTTGGTGCTGCGGAGTTCCTGTCCGGCCAGCACACCAAAGCGATGCGCTCCGATCATTTTGTTAAATGCAAGACTGTTCCTGAAATTATATCCGATGTTGCGGGATTCCGTTGAATTGTATTCACCACCATGCGGCAGCTGAGACTGACTGTACTGAGGTGTTCCAACCGTGTACTGCCCTACTTCGTATCCTCTTATGCCTGCGATGTAATGAGTGAACTCAGAGGCCCAGGTCTCACCGTTTGCATTGTTTGAACTGATGCCCATCTGACTCTCAAAGCGAAGTCCGTTGATGATATTGTAGTTGATGAGTAAGGTAGAATTGAAAGTGCGCTGATCGTTCTGGTTGCCGGTTTCGTTCAGCTCATTCAATACATTGAAACGCACCGGTACATAGTTCCTGCCACGAATATCATAGTATTGGTATTTACCGTCGGTAGCATAAGCGGGGATAGCGCGGCTCGTCTCCTGCGCGTATTTGAAGGGATCAACAATATAGAATCCACTTGTTTTGGTGAGATTGCCGCTGAGACGTGCGCTTACAGTGAGCTTTTCCGTGAGCTTCGCATCCACATTGATGGTGCCGTTCATAGACTTGCTCTCATTGCCTTTTGCGATGCCGAAGTTCTGAGACATGGATACAGAACTGTAATACGATATTCTGTCTGTACCACCAGATAAAGAAACACTGTGATTATGACTGAACGGAGTTCTGTAAAGCAGATCTATCCAGTTGGTATTGACTGTTTCCAGCCTTTTCACTTCCTGGTTGAATTCAGCATAGCTTATCTCTTTGTTGAGGTACCGGTAGTAAACGTTCTCATATCCTACAGCGTAGGTATCGGTTCTTCCCAGCAATCCACGTTCTACAATCTCGCGCGACACATCGATCCTTTCTTTTGAATTCATGAGATTGAGCTTGCTGTACTGCAATTTTTCAGTGATGGCAAAACCACCTGCATAGTTCACAGCCATACGGCCTGCCTTTCCTTTTTTGGTTTTGATCACAATCACACCATTGGCAGCTTTTACACCATAGAGAACAGTGGCTGCTGCATCTTTCAGTACAGTAACATCTTCAATATCATTAGGATTTAACCAACTGATGCTGTTACCGATGAGGTTCCTCATCATATCGGCATTGCTGCCCACATCATTGAGCGCTGCTGCCTGAAAAGGAATGGGATCGGTTTGTATAATACCATCCACCACCCATACAGGTTCCTGATTGCTGAGCAGTGTGGAAGTGCCACGTACACGCACTTTGGGGCGCGTGCCTATCAGTCCGCTCTGATTCATCACCACTGTACCGGGGAGTTTGCCCTGCAGCATCTGCTCAAGATTATTGGTGCCATCAAACAGCATGTCTTCGCGTTTGATGGTATTGGCAGAACCTACCATCTCGGCTTTGCGGATGGTCTGATAACCCGTTACCACCACATCTTTCATTTCGTTGGGAGCTTCTTCGAGGTTCACAACCTGTGTAAGTGTTTCCGCGTTTGTTCTTACCGCAACAGCTTTCTGCTTCATGCCAACAAAACTTACAGTGAGGGTGGTTCTTTTGCCGGTGGTGAGGGTGAATTTCCCGGCTGCATCTGTAATGGTGGATCTACCGCTGTTCACGTCTGTTACACTGGCGCCTCCGAGTGGCGTGCCTCTGGTGCCGAGTACGGTGCCTTTGATCACCACTGTTGTATCGATCACTTTTCTTTCGGGAGCCTCTGCAGCAGCAGCCGGCCTGCGTTTGATGATGATCGTATTCTTTTCAACCGTAAAACGCATGTCTGTTGATTCGAGCAACTGATTCAGCAACTGCGAAAGCGGTTTGTTGCTCACATTGATCGATACAGGAGGATACCTGTCCAGGTCGTCCACGCTGTAAAAGAAATTCAGTCCGGTACTTTTTCTAACGGTGTTCAACACTTCTGAAAGCCTTGCGTTTCTGACGTTGAGCGAAACAGGCTTCTCCGTGTCCTGTGCTTTCAGTGAAAGCATGAGGAGTACACCCACAGCCAGCAGCAGGCTGCGGAAGACCACAGGATGTTTCATGATGAATTGAGTTTAGTTTTGGTTGTTATCTCCGTATTTCAGCGGTACATCTAATTTGGCATTACCTGACTGACAAGAATGGTTCTGCCCTTAATGTTGAATTTTACATAGGCGGCTTGTTCTATGATGGCCAGCACATCTTCAATATGCTCCATCTTTTTGAGTCGGCCACCTACCCTGCGATGCTTCAGTTGTGGCGAGGTGAACTCAAAGTCAAAATCATATAGGCGGCTAAGGTTGTCTGTAGTTTCTCCGAGAGTGATCTCGTCTATGATGATCTGCCCGTCTTTCCAGGCAGTGTACGTTTCTGTATCAACAGGTTTCGTAACAAATTTTCCATTGCTGAATGTGCCCTGTAATCCGGGCTCCAGCAGGGTTTTGGCATCCCCTGCCGACAGCCTTACGGATCCGTTCACAAGGGTTGTGGATTGGTTATTCGCATATGCATTTACATTGAACTCTGTTCCCAGCACCTGCACTTCCGTTCCTTTCACATTCACTACAAAAGGGAGAGTTGCGTGAGGTTTCACTTTGAAATAAGCTTCACCACTTTCCAGTACCACCTCTCTTTTGGATACGCTTCCGAAATGTGCAGGATAACGTAATCTTGTAGCGGCATTCAGCCATACTTCGGTACCATCGGCCAGTTGCAGGCGATATTGTCCGCCTCTTGGTATCACCAGCGTGTTGTAGCCTGCAGGTTTCACCTGCTCCCCTGCTGCGGTGTATTTCAGCAGGGTGGTATCTACATTCACTATTTCGGTGGCTCCCTGTACTAATTTTTCATCCGGCCTGTTCTGAAGATCAATGCTGCTGCCATCTGCGAGTATCAGTGTGGCCTTGTTGGGTTCCAGCGGCTCCGACAGATACTTGCCTGCTACCACGGGCTGAGCGCCATTGTCTTTGTTCAGATACATCACCAGCACCGCTCCACTGATCAGTATTCCAAGCAGTATAGCGGCATATTTCATCCAGTGCCTGAAGCCCTGCATCCTGCGCACAGCGGGCATTTCAGCAGGCAGTTCTTTTTCCAGTATGGAGGAGATGATCCGTTCCCTGCTTTCTTCATCCAGTGGGATCTCCTGCTGTTGTTCCAGCATTTCGGATGCCAGCGCCAGTCGCTGCTGCGCAGCGCTTCCCTTTGAGAGGAATTGCATCAGTTCCATCTCCTCTTCCGCAGAAATGGAATTGCTGGTCCATTTGCTGAATAATTCCCGCAGCCTGTTATCCTCCATACAATGGTTTCTTTATAGTAGACAAATGAATAGAAAAAAAGAGGGGATACCCCAGAAAAGAATTTTCAATAAATTTTTTTTGAGGGAAACAGTGGCTTTCTTGATATACTCTTTCACCGTATGGATGGAGAGACCCATCTCCTCAGCAATCTGTTGTTGTTTCATGCCCCGTTGCCGGCTCAGTTCCCAAACCTTCCGCTGCTGGGGTGGCAGGGCTTCCACTGCACGTTGCAGCTGATGATGATACTGCCGCCATTCTTCGGTATGCTCTTCCGTCTGTAAGGGTTGCCCGCTCTGCAGTTCATGAATGATCAGCCTTTCATGCGCCAGCCTCCGGAGCATGCTGCTGCCTGTATTCCGGGCAACGGTCACCAGCCAGGCTTCGGTATTTCTGATGGTATGCGCTTCATGTCTGTATTGCCAGAGACTGGTGAATACTTCCTGCACAATTTCTTCTGCAAGTACAGGCGAACCGGTAAGCCGGAGAGCAAATGCATGGATGCGCGGAGAATATGTATCGAAGATCTGCCTGAAAGCCGATTCATCACTTTCAGACAATTGCAGCAGCAATGCTGCGGGATCATATTTGGGGGTGGAGGGCAATCAGTTTCCCATTTGGTTTCAAAGCCAGTCAGAGTAAAAATAGCATTTCAATCCTTATTATGTGTAAAGTATTCGAAGCAATCCGGCTGATCAGGATAAACATTCAGCACAATTTCCCGACAGCGGAACCTTCAAAACCGGCAACTGGCCCACATTCGCCGGCACCAACTCAATAATCCGGTATATTTGAAAAGTAATCGTTGCAATATGAAAACCATCCTCACCAGATTGCGTGCCGATCTGAAAGCCATTGCAGATCCTGAAGTGAAAGCCACACACCAGCGATTCTTCAAAGAAGAGATAAAAGCATACGGCATCAAACTGCCGAATGCAAAAGCTGTTGGAAAGAAGTTCACCAAAGAAATAAAAGCCCTTAGCAAAGCTGAGGTGTATGCACTTTGCGAAGAACTCTGGAAATCGGGTTACTTCGAGGAATCGATCATCGCCTGCGATTGGTCTTACTCACAACGCAAAGCAGCAGAGCCGGAAGACTTCCGAATGCTCGAAACCTGGGTGAAGACCTATGTTACCAACTGGGCATCCTGCGATACACTCTGCAATCATACAGTAGGAGAATTTCTGATAAAGTACCCTCAGTTCCTACCCGAACTGAAACGCTGGGCTGTTTCCAAAAACCGCTGGATGCGGCGCGGAGCTGCAGTTTCATTGATAGTACCTGCAAGAAAGAATTTGTTTTTCGATGAAATGCTGGAGATCGCTTCACTGCAACTCACCGATACAGACGATATGGTGCAGAAAGGTTATGGATGGATGCTGAAATCTGCCGTAGAAAACAATCTCGACGCTGTATACAAATTTGTGATGAAGCATAAAGCAGTAATGCCAAGAACAGCACTGCGTTATGCCATAGAGAAAATGCCTGCGGACAAGAAAGCGAAAGCAATGGAAAAATAGATCAGGCTTATTTTGTATACAACGGTGTACGCTTCATCAGGTACTCCAGTGTATTCTTGTATGCATCCTGTGTGTTCCAGAAAGCATTGCGTTGCTGACTGTACACAGTTACTCCTTTGTCGTTGTAAATGGCAAGGTTCAGACTGGTCTGATAATTCTGCTGCGCAGTTCCGTAAGTGGATGTGTTGACCTTTGCATTCTTCCCATCATCCTTATCCTTCGTTTTTACCTGACCATATGTATTGGAAGTTACTGTTTGCGTGGTTTTGTTCTGTGTAACTGCCCCTTCAATTACATATTCCACTCCGAGGATATTGCAGAGATCGTCCATCGTATATCCTTTCACATTGCTTTTATTGATGCCTGCTTTGATCAGTATCGCGTTGGTGATACGTGGATTGAGAATGGTGAAAACACCGGCATGTTTGCTCAGCAGGTTGAACGCTTCCAGTTGCACTTCTTCACCCACGGCATCATCTGTTGCCTGCCCATCTTTGGTGAAAGTGAAAGGAAGAAAAGCAACTTTATTGTGATGATCTTCCAAACTGCCTGCAGCAGCAGGTTTTGGCGCTCCGCCATTATTGGAAGATGAAGTTGCCGGTTGTGCAGGTTTGTTGATCACTTCAATTCTTCCGCTTGCAAAAGTGATTTTGAGGATGTCGCTCTTTTTGATCACATAGGTGAGCGTTTCACCTGCATAAGAAAACACAATTTCATTGTCGTTGATCTGTTGAACTTTGCCTGTGAGCTCATCGCCATTCAGTTTAAGGATTACATCGTTCTTAGCGTTTTGTGCCCAGGAGGAAATGCTCACGAAAAGGGAGAAAACAATAATAGTGAGATGTTTCATGTTACTGATTTTGGTTTGACAACGGTATATACGAATTTACAAAAATTATTATTTGTTTTTACTCCGTAATAGCCAGTTCTACCATCAATCACTCATTGTTAGTGCCCACATTCTTTTACGAATGGTATTGTTGCTGCATTACTTAAACCCCGCCTTTGAAACAATGCCCTGCACTGTATTCCTCAGCCATTTTGGTGCATTCAGTCTGTACCCTGCCGTTATCTGCAATATGGCATTATCATTTTGGGTAATCACACTCGTTCCCTGCTGCCGATAAGCCGCTGCACTCATGCGCGTATAGATGCCTGCAAAAAATCTCCTGCTGTTATAGCCGATCCCTGCACGACCATCGAGCCTGAAAATAAAATTCGTTTGATTGCCTTTCTCCTGATGATCCGTATACCTGTTGGTGATTCTATTGAACACATAACCCGCTGCCGGCGTTAATCCAACAGCAAGATAGAACTTCTCTTTCAACACAAAATTGTAATGATATCCCGCACCCAGCAACAGTTCGATGCTGTTGCTCCGTTGCGTATAGCCTCCCGGTTCGATGGCTGCTTTATTATCATGTACTGCATATCGATAGAAAATAGCAGGAATAAAACTTCCGGCACTCAGCACCTGCCGCTCACTATATGTACTGATCGCATTCACTGAAAATTCGTAGTTGAAATTCCAGGCAGTCATTCCGGAGAACTCTGTAGTCACCAGATCAGGGAACTGAATATATGGTTTTCCGGGAGTCCAGTCCGGATTGAAATCTTTGGTGTTCTCCAGATAATAGCCGCGGACGCGGTTGTAAGAAAGCTCCTGCAACAGATGCCGGAAATTGAGATTGAAATTTATTCCGTTGATCCTCGATTTGCCTTTTTCTGCATTGTCGTTGTTGCCTTCGATGAATCGAGGTACAAACCGGAATCCAAATGAAATGAAACGATAGCTGAAACCCAGTCTGGTAGCGGACTCCGAATTAGGACTCAGCTGAATATCCGTACCGGGAGTATTCACTTCAATTTCTTCAATATCCGTACTGTGCGTGAGCTTGACAGTGAGCAGATCTGTAAGGGATTCGAACTTCAGCCTGATAAGTCCGGCAGGAATGGAGTCCCTTTCCGCTCTGAGCAGCAGCGGAGCAAACAACAGAAAGGTACAAAGGCAGATCAACCTCATATTTAAAAATACACTCATTTTTACATTTTCCGGGCTTTCACTCTATACACTATTTCATCAGCAACTCATGAGTACCATTCAACAATAACCTTGCATTAACGTCCATCCCCTGCTTTTCATTAATGATTCGTTATTGGGGTATACCCGGTTAAACTCTTTTGTTTTTCAATAGTTCATAGAAACAAAACTATTAGACCATGAAAAAGCTATTCATCCTGATGACCATTAGTTTCGCAGGTTTGGCAACAAACGCACAAACCACGCAGATAACTAAAAGAGAACTGACCCACGAAAAACGCGAACTCCCTTCCTTCAGCTATCAGGCCAATGAACAATTTCTCAACGACTTCGATAATGTCTCCAATGTTGTCTGGAGACATGATTCCTACTTCGATATTGTAAGCTTTACCAAAGACGGCATTTCACAAACCGCATATTACGATGCCAGTGCCACACTCGTAGGAACCTGCTTCGACAAAACCTTTGCAGATCTCCCCCAATCAGCTCAGAACTATATCAACAAAAAATATGCAGGTTATACCAAAGGACCAATAATGCTCTTTGATGATAACGAAGCCAATGAAACTAATATGAGCTTATACGGCACTCAGTTTGAAGATGAAGACAATTACTTCATCGAACTGAAAAAAGGCAACGAAGATTTTGTACTCAGAATTACACCACTTGGTGGCATATTCTGGTTCAAGACCATTCGTTCATGATCAGCAGCAGTTACAACTTTCTTTTCTCCATTGTTATTGAATTGTAAATGGGGTTGATTCGATTAATACTGAGAGGCAAAAAAACGTCTAAGAGATAGAACAAAAACAGGTTTTATGAAAAAGTTACTCATCATATTAATTGCAACAGTCATCACATCCACTATGGCATCTGCAATGCCTGCTCCCGGCCCGGGATGGCATGGTGGTGGCTGGCATAGAGGCGGATATTATCGTCCGCGTACCATCATCTGGGGAGGTGGTTTTTACAACCCATGGTATAGTCCATGGGGCTATGGCTTCTATCCTGATTACGGTTACAGACCATCACCTCCCAGCAAACTGGATCTTCAGATCGAAGGCATCAGAGTAAATTATGCAGACAAGATCAAATCTGTGAGGATGAACCGCGACTTCACGCGCGAAGAGCGAAGAAATGAAATCAGGGACCTGAAAACACAACGCTCCAATGCCATTCTCGATGCGAAGAAAAACTTCTATAAATATTAGCAGGATCTGTGGACTACAGATGGTGCCGCTCCAAAATCGGGGCGGCACATTTTTTTCAACTGCCTGCGCATAACAAAATCATTATCAGTACGGGATAATCTCAGACAATAACTGGCACAGCATTTGTTTTTATCAGCAAAATGCGGTTCAATTTCCTTATCTTCCTTTCATTCGCATTTGTTCCGATTGATATACGCGTATGTACTGATTCATTTCCAGCTGAACAATTCCATTAATCATTATTACAGGTACATGAAGCATAAGGAAAGAAGACCCGAAGAAATCACAGAGGCATATTTCAAATTACTTGATTTGCATCTTGCAGAACTTGTTTCAGGAAAAACCACTCAGATGATGGAGCTGAATGAAATTGCAGCGAAACTTCATATTTCGGCCAAGCATCTCAGTTATACCATCCAATCCACCATGGGTAATCATCCCTGTCATTTTTATGATCAGAAGATACTGGCAGCTGCAAAGAATCTGTTGACGATAACAGACTGGTCCGTTGCCGAGATCGCCGACAGGCTTACCTATGATCCATCCAATTTCGCAAAGTTCTTCAAAAAGTATGCGGGTGAAACACCCGGACAATTCAGAAAACTTGCCCAAAGCAACCATTCGCAAAAAATTGCGAAAAGTTCACCATGATTGAGACCGCATAAAATTTCAATTTTAGATTTTGTCACTTTAAAAGGAATTTTATGCCAGACCATTCACTCGAAGGGAAAGTAGTGCTGATTGCCGGCGGCGGAAAAAATCTGGGCGGACTGCTCAGCAGAAATATTGCAGCCAAAGGCGCTAAAGTATTCATTCATTACAACAGCAACAGCAGTAAGGATGCCGCGGAAGAGACGCTGGCAGACATACGCAAGGCAGGCGGAGAAGCCACGCTGTTCCAGTCTGATCTCACAGATACGGACAATATCAAAAAACTATTCGAAGCAGCCATCAAACAGTATGGAAGTGTTGATATAGCCATCAACACAGTAGGGAAAGTATTGAAAAAGCCATTCACAGAAACAACAGAAGCTGAATACGACAGCATGTTTGCCATCAATTCAAAAGTGGCTTACTTCTTTATGCAGGAAGCCGGCAGAAAACTCAACAATAACGGAAAGATCTGCACATTGGTAACATCATTGCTGGCAGCATACACAGGGCTCTACTCCACTTACGAAGGAGGCAAAGCTCCTGTAGAACACTTTACCAGGGCAGCTTCCAAGGAATTTGGTTCCAGAGGAATATCAGTTACGGCAGTTGCTCCTGGCCCTATGGACACTCCGTTTTTCTATGGACAGGAAACGGCGGACGCAGTCGCATACCATAAATCGGCTTCAGCACTGGGCGGGCTTACTGATATCAGAGATATAGCACCCCTGGTTGAATTTCTGATCACCGATGGTTGGTGGATCACAGGCCAGACTATTTTTGCCAACGGCGGTTATACAACAAGGTAGTTTGGTGCACATCAGACCGGCAGCCTCCGCTGCCGGTTTTTTGTTGCATATGCCTATGTTACCTGCATTTTAAATTGGCCGCCGATGCATTGTTAATTGCTGCAGTCTGTTATCTTTAGCCCATAATCATTTGAATATGGATAGCAGAAGGGAATTTCTCAAAAACATCGGCCTGGCGGCAGGTGGTACAGGATTGCTGCATATGATGCCGGCCTCCATCGCCAGAGCGCTCGCCATCGACCCCGCTCCGGGAAGCACTTATCTCGATGCAGAGCATATTGTTTTTCTCATGCAGGAGAACCGTTCATTCGATCACGCTTACGGAACCCTGCAGGGTGTTCGTGGCTTCAATGACCCCCGCGCTATCCGTCTCCCCAACAATAACCTCGTTTGGTTGCAGACAGATAAAACCGGCAAAACTTATTGTCCGTTTCATCTCGATATAAAAAATACAAAAGCAACCTGGATGAGCTCCCTGCCCCATACATGGTCCGATCAGGTGGATGCAAGAAATAACGGTCTGTACGACCGCTGGCTTCATGCCAAACCATCGGGCCGTCGCGAATACAGTGGCATGCCGCTCACACTGGGCTTCCATACGCGCGAAGACATTCCGTTCTATTACGCACTCGCAGATGCCTTCACCGTATGCGATCATAACTTCTGCTCTTCCCTCACAGGCACCACCCCCAACAGGCTTTATTTCTGGAGCGGCACCCTCCGCGAATCGAAAAACCCGGAAACAATTGCAAGGGTTTGGAATGACGATGCAGATCACAACACCATGGTCAGCTGGACCACATTCCCTGAGCGTCTCGAACAACATGGCGTTTCGTGGAAAGTATACCAGAACGAAATCGATCTCAATGTAGGTTTCGAAGGAGAA
Organism: Pseudoflavitalea sp. G-6-1-2; assembly: GCF_012927185.1. Classification (GTDB taxonomy): domain Bacteria; phylum Bacteroidota; class Bacteroidia; order Chitinophagales; family Chitinophagaceae; genus Pseudobacter. The sequence continues at coordinate 358,972 of NZ_JABBGB010000003.1, read as the reverse complement.
GAAGCAGCATGGCTCAGCAATTTCGGCGATAACCCGCTCGAATATTTTAAGCAATACAATGCAAAGCTGCATGCACCGCATATCAAATACCTGCCAAAGCAGATCGAAGAAACAGAAGCAGAAATAAAGAAAACAGAGCAGCAACTTTCTTCTCTGCCCGGTGACGGAGATGAAACAACCAAAGCAAAAAAGAAACTGGCCAACCTTCAACGCCGGCTGCTTAAACTGAAAGAATACAAACAACTCTATACCACTGCGGCATTCGATAAACTTTCACCTGCAGAAAAACAACTGCATCAGAAAGCATTCAGCACCAACAGCGGAGATCCCGATCATCGAAAACTTACCGATATCACTTACAAAGACGGAGATACGGAAAGAACCATGAAAGCCCCCAAGGGCGATGTGTTGCATCAGTTCAGAAAAGATGTACAATCAGGGGAGCTCCCTACCGTTTCGTGGATAGTGGCGCCTGAGAATTTCTCAGATCACCCATCAGCAGCATGGTTTGGCGTTTGGTATATCAGTGAAGTACTCGATATTCTCACACATAATCCGAACGTGTGGAAGAAAACCATCTTTGTACTCACGTACGATGAGAACGATGGTTATTACGATCACCTCCCTCCTTTCGTAGCGCCACATCCTACAGAAAAAAATACCGGCAAGGTTTCGGCAGGTATCGATACTGCACAGGAATATGTAACCAGCAAATCGCAGCAATCTTCAGAAGAGGATGATGTTCGCCTCAGCTCCATCGGCCTTGGCTACCGTGTTCCGATGGTGATTGCATCGCCCTGGAGCCGCGGCGGATGGGTGAATTCAGAAGTGTTCGATCATACGTCTTCCCTGCAGTTTCTGGAGCATTATCTCTCGAAGCGCACAGGCAAAGAGATCAAAGAGCCGAATATCAGTGAATGGCGCAGAACCGTTTGCGGAGATCTCAGTTCTGTATTCAGACCATACAAAGGTGAGAAGATAGAACTGCCGACTTTTCTCGAACGCGACCCTTTTATTGAAGGCATTCATAAAGCGCAGTATAAAAAACTGCCTGATAATTTCAAAGCGCTCGACGCGTCAGAGATCAGCGCCATCAATTCCAATCCATATCAGGCCAATCATATGGCGAAGCAGGAACCCGGCACCAGATCGGCCAATGCGCTGCCTTATGAATTGTATGCAGATGGATTTCTGAAAGAAGACAAAAAAACGATACTCATCCGACTGAGAGCAGGAAAGGCGATACACGGAGAACGTTCTGCCGGTTCGCCCTTCACCGTATATGCACGCAATCTGCTGAACAATCAGGTGCAGTGCCGCTCCTATGCAGTGAAAGCAGGCGACATGGTGGAAGATGAATGGCAGCTGAGTGATTTTGAAAACGCACAGTTTGCATTGGAGGTCTATGGCCCGAATGGATTTTTCAGAGAATTCAAAGGCAGTGCGGCTGAACCGGAGCTGAATGTTGTTCCCCATTACGGACCGTTGAAAAAAGGTGGTTATTCAGGAAATCTGTTGATCGGCATTGTCAACCCCAACGAAGCCATACTGGATGTTACCATTACAGACAATGCCTACAAAACTCCGGCGATTAAAAGACAATTCGGCAAAGACAGGTCCAATGCCACTGCTTCTATCGAGATCAACAATTCCAAACAATCCGGATGGTATGATATTTCCATCACCATTGCGCAGGCTCCTCATTTTCTGTACAGACTGGCGGGGCATGTGGAGGACGGAAAACCGGGTAAAACCGATCCTTTCATGGGCAGAGTAATCTAAAGAGATCATCATAAAAAAGCAGGAACACATTTGCAATTACAAGCATATGTTCCTGCTTTTTGCATACATAGGTTTTTCTTCGTAACTTTTGGCTATTCCCTAAACCCATCTTCCGCTAGTTATGAAAAGTAATCCCTTATCTCTGCAGAGGAGAAATCTCCTTGGCAGTATGATAGCAGTTTCCATAATGATGCTGCTATATCTCCTTCAAAGCAAGGAGCAACGTTATACAGGAAATCAGTCCACTGCAATCACCGTATTATTCATCGTTGTGTTTATTTTCCATACCTGGGTGATACCGGCATGGAAATCGCCGCAGGCAAGGGTTGTAGCGAAATCCATCTTTTCTTATTCCTTCTTTACGGCACTGATCACCGGCATTGCCAATCTGTTCTTTCTGCTGTTTATCGATCCTTCTTACCCGGACCTGGTACAGAAAAAACAGGAAGCCGTATGGTATGCCCGTGGATATTCGCAGGAAGCCATCGCTGCGCAGTATGAGAACTCGGCAGCGTTTCATAATCCTGTGCTGGCTTCGCTCATTGCCATGTCTACGATCTTCATTATCACACTTACATTAACATCGCTCAGTTCGCTGATCATTCATGGCGTAAAGAGAAAGCCGCCTCAACTGGCATCATAATATTTGCTCTGTAAAAAAGAACACCCGGTGTAAACATGCATAACATGCAACACCGGGTGTTGTATTAATTGAATATCCTTAGTTCAGGATCTCAGCCAATTTCTTTTGCAGCTCTTCGCCTCTGAGGTCTTTGCCGATGATCTTTCCGTCTTTATCCAGCAGAAGGTTGGCAGGAATACCGCGGATGCCGTATTGTACTGCTACTTCGTTGTTCCAGAATTTCAGGTCAGATACATGCGTCCAGGTGAGCTTATCATCTTCGATCGCTTTCAGCCAGTTCTCTTTTTTAGAGTCGAGTGAAATGCCGAGGATGGTGAAGTTCTTATCCTTGTAATCGTTATAAGCTTTTACAACATTAGGGTTTTCACCACGGCAGGGTCCGCACCATGAAGCCCAGAAATCGATCAGTACATATTTTCCTTTGAAGTCGGAAAGCTTTACGGGCTTGCCGTCTACATCGTTCTGTGTAAACTCAGGAGCTTGTACACCAACAGCGGTAGCACGTGCTGCTCCGATCAGTTTTGCCAGGTTCTTTCCGGCTTTGCTGTTCTGCAGATCAGCAGAGAGGCTTTTGAACATTGGTTCAACCTCAGCTGCATCCATTTTACCTCCAGCAATTTCCTGAATGGAAGTGAGGCTGAAGTAAGAAGCTGGATTTTGCTTAATGTATTCTCTCTGCAAATTCTCCATTGCTTCAGCAGCAGGTTTGTAACGGTCTTGCAGACTTTTCACAAAGCCTTCCTCTTTTTTCTTTTCAGGAGAAGCATTTGTCCATTCAGCATTGATAGCATCTATCGTAGCCTGTGGAGCAGAAAGATATTTCTGGAATTTTTTGTATTCTTCGTTGAGGCTACTTCCTTTTACTACAGCATTCTTGATGGAATCTTTTGCAGCAAGGGTAACATTTCCTTTCTCTACATAAAAAGTGAGCGCATCTGCAGCTTTTGATTTCTCTCCGGTGTGGTTCAGAGTTACATTCATACGGGCAGGACCGCCGAGGGTTCCTTTGAATTCAAAGGCGCCTTTTTTCAGTTCTGCAGAATCCATGATATTCTTTCCATCTACGCGGTAGCTGAGGTATGCTTTCGCAGGAGCTCCGATCTTGCCCACCTTACCTTTGATAGTAAAGGGTGCATCCTGAGCAAAAAGAGCCGCAGGGGCGATCATCAACAGGGTTGCTAAATTCTTTTTCATTAGTAGTATTAACGTTTAAGCGAAAATATATCAATTGATAAACTACGGTTTGCCACTCATACATTTTCAGATAGTATTATGTAAACGGGGTATTTTTCTATTCCAATACCATCTAAACAACAATGGAAGGCAGCCGCTGGTTTCATTGCATATCTTTTGACGACAGAAGGGCCAAGTTCTTGTTCACTCAGGGTATTTTTTTGAAAGTTGCTTTTTGTGTGAAAAAACAACAGGCCTTCTGTCAGCGACAGAAGGCCTGTTAATAGAGATACAAAACATCCATTGTTATGCTAAATACTGCAGAGCTGTTATTCAAAACTCAATAACCAGCCATCCATGAGACCATGGTTTGCTTTCATGTCGCCATCATTACTTTGCGTATGACCAGCGGTAATAATTTTCTTTTCACTGGTGCAGAAAAGTGCCCCCACCCGATCTTCGTTTTTACCGCCTATTGTCTTGGACCATATTTTTTCTCCTTTCATGTTCGTGAGTACCAGCCATCCATCATTTCCGCCTTTATTACCGAGGAGATCAAAATCGGTGCTGGGGCTGGTACCTGCGATCAGTATTCCTTTATCGGGCACAATCGTAAGATGGGAGAAGAAATCCGTCATAGATCCGCCGAATGCCTGATGCCATTCGATTTGCCCTTCGTTATTGCATTTGAACAGCAACGCATCGCCATTGCCATACTTTGCTTTCAGTGGTCCTTCGCCACTTGCAACATACCCTGCAGCAAGGTAACCTCCTGCCGGATCGGGTATTATATGCGTAAAGCCCTCGTCGCTTGTACCTCCATATACGCGGCTAAATACAATGCTGCCTTCATTTTTTATTCTTAGCAACCATGCATCATTCCCACCACCTCCTTCGGGAATATCATTGCCTCTTCCCCAACTTGAACCAGCCAGCATAAATCCTCCTTCGGGAGTAGCAATCACAGAGTTAAGATTTTCCCAGCCGGAGCTGCCGTAGTTCCGGCTCCAGAGTAAAATACCGGTGCTGCTCACTTTGATCACCCAGCCATCGTTGAAGCCGCTGCTGCTGTAATTGTTTTTTACATCGCCATCCTTGCTGTAGGTTGTTCCAACAACCAGGCAACCTTCGTCGATGCCGGATGTAATGGCATAGCCGTATTCGAGTTTAGACCCTCCGAATACTTTGTTCCATTCTTTGTCGCCATTCTCTTTGATCTTCATCACCCAGAAATCGAAACTTCCGTGACCCGCTGCGAAATCGCCATCAGTACTGGACGAATAGCCGCTTACAAAATAACCACCACCGGGTGCAGGTGCAATTGCATTCAGGTAATCTCCTCCATTGCCTCCGTAAGTTCTCTTCCATTGCACAGATCCGTCTGCATTGTATTTCACAATCAGTCCATCATGAAACGCAGTCTGCGTGCCCGTTCTGAACACCAGGTCTCCATCATAACTGCCGGTTGAGCCTACAAGAATATATCCGCCGTTGCCGGTTGCGCAGCCGCCGGAAAAGTTATCATCCTTCGTTCCGCCAAATAATTTGAATGCAGGATTTGTGTAGAAGGGGATCTTTGTTACCGCGATCTTTTTTACTACTTTCTTTGATTCGTCTGTGATCACTAAGGTTGATGCTGTAGCATTGCTCTTACGATCCTGATAGCTGATCAGTACTTTCTGATTTCCTTTACCTGATGAAGCGCTTAGCTTCAACCAATCTGAAGCAGGCTCTGCAGCGATGGTCCAGGACGTGTTGGAAGAAATATTGAAACTATCGATGGCAGTTTCAACAGCATAAAGTGTGATCTGGGTTTTATCAGTTTCAATGACCGGATCCGGTGGCGGAGTATTGTTTTTCTTACAGGAAGTAATTGCCACACCAATCAACAGGGTTGTTATACACAGGGACTTTTTCATGTAACCTTTTTCCGGAAAAGTAATACGCGTGCAGGGCTGGTGAAAGCGCGCACTAGCCAGACAGCAGCAATTTGCAGACGAGCTGCCGTTAAACGATTCCGGATACATCCCACAAAAAAGCGCTTCCACTCCGAAACCGGAATGGAAGCGCTTTTACTTTTGAAAATACCTATTTCGCTTTCGTTGAAGCAGCCGTTGAATCGAGTATCATATTGCCTTCGATAGACCAGGCAAAATCGAGCAGCACATTATTGATGAAGATCGATGTATCCAAACTGATATACTGATCTGTTGTATATCCCGGCCTGTTGGTAACAGTGGCCATTGCATGACAGCTCATGCAATTGGTTTGCACCCCAAATTGTTTGCCCGGCAGCAATACACTGCGCATCTGGAAATCTGCGCCGGGTTCCGGAGCAGTGCCATGGAAGGCAGCTTCGAGATATGGATTGTATGCCAGCACCGGCTGCACGCCTGTATTGGTTCCACCGGTAATCGGTTGATTAGGCAGCACCATGGTATAAGCTGTTGCCAATGCGTAATGCGATGCAGCTCCCTGCAACTGTGAAGGACGCAACGCAGCAGCCATATTGGTGCTGGGCAGTCGTGGATTTGAAGGATCGGGCGCCCAGTAGAATGTCTGCCAGGTCCAGTTACTGATTTCCTTGGTGCCTACGTGCATGCAAATGAGCAGGGCTATTTGTCCGGCTTTCGCTTTATGTTTTCCGGAAAGACCTTCGGTACTGTCGCTTCTGTTCATATGGATGGCCATCTGTTCGTCCACATTGAAGTGAATGAATTCGTTGAGGTTGATAGTGGCGGCATTGATGGAATCCTGATTGGTAGAGCGTTTGGCAACGGGCACCACTTTTTTGTTGGCGGGCTGCTGATTCTTAACATCAACATACACGCAATTGGCCCAGCGTTTTGGTCCATATGATTCGAGTGTTGGTGGAGGATCTGTCCATACAGGAATCTTGATCAATCCATCAGTCGCTTCCGCAACATAATAGGATGGTTTGATAGTGATCGCAGAGTTGGGGAATGCAGGAATATTTCCGATAGCGCCCTGCTTCGCATAAGAATTGATCACAGACTGTTTCAGTATCTGGTTCTTAACAGCAAAACATGCAGCATTGGGATCGTAAGAAACCGTTACCCAGAAATTCACCGGATTGCTGGCAGGATCTTCATCTGCAAATTCCATTGCAAACCTCGCACGTTTCTGATCAGCAGATAAACCGTGACCAAACTGATGTGGCTGACTCAGAAAAGCACGGATAGATTTTGCTTCGCCATCGCATTTATTGGTGCCTTTGATAATCTGATTTTGAATATCGGAGATGCCCAGCCAGGTTTCATATGCGAGCAATGTATCGCCTGCATACACCTGATCTGTTTTGGCCGTCAGTCCGGCCCAGATGCCCCATGCATGTTTATACACGCTCGCAGAATCGTATTTGTAAGGAAATGCCGGATTGTTCATCCAGCCATAAATAGTGTTGGAGTCTTCAGGAAAATTGAACCCCGGCACAATCACAGGAAGGTTTACAGGCTTGATGCCGAGCGTAACAGTAGGCTTCGATTCATTGTTGCATACCGTAAGAAATGCAACAATAATAGCCAGGGTCAGCACAACACCTGCGCTTTTTTGAATTTTCATTTGATGTGTTTTTCGTAAGAAATTGATTTCAATGCCATCAAATTACAAATACGGCATACATGAAACTGACAGAATAAAAGATTGACCGATTACAGGTATCAATTACGGTTAAGGGTTTCCGTGCTGCTGTCGAAATAGTTTTATTTCTGGAAAATGAAATTTGTATTGGGAATCAAATACGTGAAAAACACCTGTTCAGGATTGATTGGCAATCTTTAGCACTGTGGAAATTATTCAACAGTTTTTGCTGGATGAATCAGTACCTTTCCTGCCTCAACCGGGATCATTTCAATGGATGCACAGGAGCAAATTCTCAAACATGCGGGTCAATACATTTCTCTAACATCCGAAGAGAAGGAATATTTTTTTTCACTGCTTCAATCCAAAACGTATTACCGGAAAGAATACCTGCAACGCGAAGGGAATAACTGCAATAGTTTCACTTTTATCATCAAAGGATGTGTAAAAAGTTACCTGCTCGATGAAAAGGGAGAAGAACATATTCTCACCATTGCATCGGCAGATTGGTGGGTAGTGGATTACATGAGTTTTGTGTTCGACCATCCCGGCAGTCTTTTTATAGAAGCCATCGAAAATACCAGCACCCTTATTCTTACCAAAGAAAAAAGAGAAGAGCTTTTCAAAAAGATACCTGCCTTCAATCAGTATTTCCGGATCATAACCGAACGGGCCTTTGCAGTAAGCCAGCAGCGAGTAACAGATATACTCAGTCTGCCTGCCACAGAACGATACGATAAATTCCTTGAGCGATACAAGGGAATTGCAGACTCTCTCACACAGCAACAGATTGCTTCCTTCATAGGCGTTACACCTGCCTTCTTCAGCAGGATGCTGAAAGCGAGACGCCGGTAAGTCTTACAAAAATCATCAGCAGATCTTTTTTCATGAATTATTTGGAACAGAAAAAACTTCTGCGTAATTTAGTCTACAGATTTAGTAGACTATTTAAAAAATGAGACCGAAACCTTCCATAAGTGTTGATTCACTAGCTCCCCTCCGCTTCGTCAGAAGCTGGTTCAGTCTTCATTCTGCCTCCTGGTGTTGTTGCTGATGCATATATCCGATCATTCATTTTTTTCAACATCAAACTTATTTTATGCGCGCGATAACCAATACGGCTTTTCGCCTGGGCGATGTTTTGTCCGGGGAGCAATTCGACTTCTTTCAGCAACACGGATTTATTCATTTCCGCAACTTCATTACACCCGAAACTTTAGCGCAGGTGTTGCAGGAAGTTGACTCAGTGCAACAACATCTCATTTCAAAAAATGTAGACAAGGTAAATGGCATTCCGCTGAAATTCGGGCAGGATACCGATGGCAGCCTGCTGATACAGCGCATTGCCTTTGCATCTCAGTTCAGTGATTATCTCAGCCGCCTGTTGCGCGATCCGAGATTTGCATCCATTCTCCAACTTCTTTCGCCATACAAAGGACGGATCGGTGAGTATGAGAAAGACGGACTGGTAGTGAATCATTATGTAAACACCACCAACAGCTCATTCAACAGACTAGGCTGGCATACAGACAGTCCGCGGGATCTGTTTCTTGGCAGCAAAATACTGCCGATGCTGAATGTGGGGCTTCACCTCGACGATTGTCCTTTCGACAATGGCGGCCTCAGAGTGCTGCCCGGTACACATAAGCAAAGTCTGTTCAGGCTGCTGTTCAGGAAAAAGTATTTTATCGATAATCGTCCGGATAAAAAAGAAGTAGGCTTCGATATCAAAGCCGGCGATCTCACCGTGCATGATGGCCGACTCTGGCATCGCGTGCAGCAGTCTCCGTTTGAAGGAGAAGCCAGCCGCCGGAGAGTAATGTACATTCCGATCGTTACAGGCGCTTATCAGCCCAAACACGCCAACAGTGCTACCCCCTTCTATCATAAATTGGCCAGACTGAAAAAGAATCCGAATGGCCGCATCAATTGGTCACTGGCAGAAGGCAAATCGGCCGTGACGCAGAAAAATATTGCCTGACATTAAAAAACATCACTCATGAGTTATGCATTGGTAACAGGAGCTGCCAAGGGAATCGGTAAATCCATCGCTACCGAACTGGCAAAGCGGAATTATTCATTGCTGCTGACAGATTTTGATGAACCGAATCTGAAGACCACTGCAGAAAGTCTTCAAAGAAAATACGGCGTAGAAGTATTGCATTTTGTGAAAGATCTTACAGCGCCTGATGCGGTTGATCAGTTATTTTCCTGGGCAGCTCCTTACCATAGTCAATTAACAGTAGTAGTGAACAATGCAGGATACGGATTGAACGGCGCATTCGAAGAATTACCGCTCGCAGATCAGTTCGGCATCATCGATGTGAACATCAAAGCGCAACTGGGTATCACCTATGCTTTTCTTCCTGTGCTGAAGAAATTCAGAAAATCGTACCTGCTGAACGTGTGTAGTACAACAGCGTATCAGCCTGTTCCCTATCTCACGGTGTATGCAGCAAGCAAGGCATTTATCTTATCGTTCAATAAAAGCCTGAAGTACGAATTGAGAAACAGTCCGGTTTCGCTGAGTTATCTCAGTCCGGGTGCAACCGATACAGCCTTCGTAGTTCGTGCGGGCATGAAACAACATACGCTGAAAACGGCCACCCGCTTCAATATGACGGCGGACGAAGTGGGCGCAATTGCAGTGAATGGCTTATTCAAAGGGAAGGAAGCGATTGTTCCCGGCTTTCTGAACAAGCTGAATGCAGTGCTGCCGAAATTCTTTCCGGTATCGTTTGTGAGGCGGATCGCTGCCTCGATCTATGAGGAGAAAAAACAAAAGGAACAGGTGATTTTGCATGATGCAGCTCCTTTGCAAAAGATACAGTCGGAGATTCAACAGAGTTAATCAGAAAATTATGGTGTTTATTATTTTGTATGCTTTCATCAAAACATATCGGGCAAAACGAAGGGCGATTGTATTGCAAAAGCAAATGCTTTCATAAGGCAAGGATCACTGCTTTGCAGTATCCCCTTCACCCAATAATTGTCCCCATGGCTTCAGCGCATCTATTCTGTCGAAAATAATTTTGAGTATCGCGATTACCGGAAGCGACAAGAACATTCCGGAAATCCCCCACAGCATCTGACCGATTATCACTCCTACGATAGTGGCCAATGCATTGATGCGCACTTTGGAACCAACCACCACAGGAAAAAGGAAATTGGAATCTATCAGGTGCACAATAATGATCACTGCCGCCACTCCACCAACAGTAGCCACCGAAGCGCCGGTTGAAAAAGTAACCAGGCAACTCAGCAGCAAAGCTGTGATGAAACCGATATAGGGAATGATGTTAAAGATGCCAACAATCAACCCCAGCAGAATTGCATACTTTATTCCGAGTGCCAGAAATGCCAGGCAGCAGCTGAGTGAAACGATGGCCATCTCAAGCAGTAATCCCGACAAATACTTCCGGATGATGTACTGCACTTTCTCCAGAATTTCGTGTACCAGCAATTCATTGCCTGCACCTGAAACGGCGAGAATAAAAGTGACGATCCTTTTACGATAGAAAAGCAGGAAGAAAGTATAGATCGCAGTAAATACCAGAAAAATAAATAAGGAGGATACCGAAACCACTGTGGTGCCCAGCACAGCAGAGGACGAAGAGAGGAGTCTTTCTGTGGCTTTATGAACATAGTCTGAATCATTGTTCAGATTGATATGGAAGGTAGCAGAGATCCAGTCGCGCACACCTTCGTAGGTATGAAGCAATTGTTCTTTGAACATGGGCCAGTCCTGCGCAAGATTTGAAAGCTGCGATCCGAGTAAATAGAAAAGCAGGAACAATCCGGCGATCAGTACAAATAGAGCCGTAAAGGAAGCGGCCCCTCCGGGGAATTTAAGTTTTCGTTCAAGGAAGGAGGTTAGTGGCAGTACGAGAATTGCGAGCAGCATCGCAATGATCATTGGCGCGAGCAATTCCTTTCCAAGAAGAATAAGATAGCCTGTGATGAGAATACCCAGCAGCACCATGGGAACTTTGAACCAGACCGGATATGCCGATATTTTTGTGTTATCCATTTTACGGATGTTTCGGCTAAATTATTGCAATTCTCTTTGAAAATGAACATGAGCAGGAGAGGAATGCCGCAAGCTCTGCCAATTGCATTGACCAAATGCAAAGCGCAACCATACTAACTAATTGGGGGCTTTGGTATAAAATCGCTAAAGGATACCTGGATAATTTCATAAATTCAGGAATAGATTTCATTCAATGAATCAGCCTTCAGATAAGCCTTAAACCCAAACAACTATGAGAAAAAGTATCCAAAACAATATCCTGATCGCTATACTATTCTTACTTATTCACCAGGTTGTCAATGGGCAGAATGCACACACTTTCAACATAGGCGAACGAACCTTGCATTACAAAGATGAAAAGCGCAACCGGCCAATAGTTACCGAAGTATGGTATCCAACTACAGATACGCTTAAAGCAAGTGATAAAAAGTATGCTCCTGTATTGCGAAATTATACGGTACGGGACGGTAGTTTGCCGGCGGGTAAGTTGCCGCTCATTATGGTTTCACACGGAACGGGCGGAAGCCGGCATTCATTGGAATGGTTAGCACAAAGTCTGGTGCAATCCGGTTTTATTGTAGCTGCTGTTGATCATTGGGGTAACACAACGGATAATAAGATTCCGGTTGAATTTATGAAGCCATGGGAAAGGCCGCAGGATATCAGTTTTGCGCTTACTCAACTGCTGAATGAAAAGGATTTTAGAGCAGTGATAGATTCTCAAAAAATCGGCGCATTAGGTTTTTCATTTGGAGGATATACTGTGATCGCTTTGGCTGGTGGAGTAGTTGATTATCCGGTGCTGATACATTACTATCGCACAGTAGGTCACAAAGAAGTTGAGTTTCCGGAATATCCGGGGTTGGGACGATTGCTGTACGACAGTACTTTGCTTGCGGCCACTAAAAAGGTTCCCAATCTGAAAGATAGCCGCATCCATGCATTCTTTGCGTTATCGCCCGGTACAGGTCCGGGGTTTCTCAGAAAACAGCAGTTTAAGAATGTACAGAGACCAGTTTTTATTATTGGTTCGTTAGCAGACAGCATGGCGCCTGTAAAAAGCAATGCGAGAGTATATCATAAGCTGATCAATGGATCTGGTTATTATGAGTTCGGCGGAAAAGTCGGGCATTATGTAATGTTGTCCGAAGCAGATGACGAATTGAAGAAAGAGGCACCGGTTCCATTTGTTGATGATCCGGGTGTAAACAGGCATCAGGTGCATTTAAAAGTAGAGAGCCTTGCCGGTGATTTTTTTAAGAGGAATTTGAAATGAAGTGTAAATGCAGGAAGCAGAATGAGGAATAAATAGCAGGTAATAAAAACAAAAAAGCCTCACAACTCTGTGAAGCTTCTTGCGGACTGGACGGGACTCGAACCCGCGACCTCCGCCGTGACAGGGCGGCATTCTAACCAACTGAACTACCAATCCAAATGCGGGTTGCAAATATAAGGGCATAAATTCAATTTTCATTATTTTTTAAAGAAAACTATTATTGTACCCTGAAATGATTCCACTTCTGCCCTTCAAAAAAACAAGAATAGCGCCCACTCCCAGCGGATTTCTGCATCTGGGTAACCTGCTGTCATTTGTGCTTACCGCAGCACTGGCCAGGCGGAATGGAGCTTCCATCCTGCTTCGCATCGACGATCTCGATCGCGAACGCTATCACGACGACTATGTTCTCGACATCCTCGATACACTGAATTTCATGGAAATTCCCTGGGACGAAGGCCCCCGCACACTCAGCGAATTTCGTCAGCAGTATTCTCAAACGCATCGCCTGCATTTATATCAGCATGCACTTGATCAGCTCAGGAGCACCGGTCAGGTATTTGCCTGCAGCTGCAGCCGGTCTCTGCTGAATCAGCTTTCGCCCGATGGCAGCTACCCCGGCACCTGCACCAAAAACGGGCCTGCCCTCTCCGAAGCGCAGATCAACTGGCGTCTCCACACCTCGCCGGAAAAACAACTGATGATCCACACGCTCGAACAGGGAAACATCAGTACTGCACTGCCCGCCCTGATGCAATTCTTCGTTGTAAGAAAGAAGAACGGAATACCCAGCTATCAACTCTCTTCACTGATAGATGATATTCATTTTGGAGTAGACTTTATCGTAAGAGGAAATGATCTCTGGCACTCAAGTCTTGCACAAACATACCTTTCGGAGCTGATCTCCACCAATGATTTCGGAAAGGCAGGTTTCTATCATCATGATTTGTTACACGATAGTGAAGGAACAAAACTTTCAAAAACCGCAGGGTCCATTTCCATTCAATATCTGAGAAAAGAAGGTATGAAGAAAGAAGAAATTTATCAGCACCTGGCTGAATATTGTGGCCTGCAGGCGGGAACAATCAAAAACTGGGAAACCTTCGCCATACAATACTTTGAAACTAAGCAACAACATCAGCTTTTACATTCCCCAGCTGACGCTGATTAAGCAGCAAGGAAATTCTTTCATATAAATCGGGATAGGCCTGTCTCAATTCCGCAGGCTTCTCGAAAAACAATTCCACGCTCTCCGCCCAGCATTCATGCACATTGTTTCGTCCCTGTTCTGAAAACAAGAATGAATTATCCGAAGCCGTTCGATTCAGTATATTTTCATTCATCCAAAGTTTCAGTTGAGTGAACCGATAGCCGAGTTTCGGGTCTTCTGCATACGCTCCAAACGCGAGTTCATATTCCATTGCATGAGCCATTTCGTGCAGGCCAACATTGTACCCGTCGTTTTCGGTTGCATATCCACGCTGTACATGATCCCATGCAACATAGATCCCCTGCGGAGTTACGTGCCCGGCCCACGGAACGTTACTCTCCCCCACTGTATACGCTGTTTTGATGATGAAGATATCCTCAAAATAACTGAACCTGAATTCGGGCAGTCCGAATGTTAGCTGAATGGCTGCCGCGCTTACCAGTGTAGAAATATCTGCATTTGTCTCCATCCCCAGAAAATGAAAATTCTTCGACTTCGAAAACAGGTAAACCCGTGCTGCAAACAACTTCCGCTGTTCCATACTCAGCTTGTTGAAAAAAGGAAACTGCGATTGTAAAACAGGTACCACGGCCTTCACTGCGGCCTCACGACCACGCATAAAAAAATGAATCAGAGAGTTGAGCCAGGGGATCTGAAGCGACATGGAGCTAAAGATAATATTAAAACGAAAGGCTCACAATGCTGCGAGCCTTTCATTTTTATCTGGTATTTTTTACGAAGCAGGTTTGCTAATCCATCGATCGAAAAACCACTATGCTTCATATTTTTTGAAAATAGAGCTGGCTGTGTGGCCTCCGAATCCGAAAGTGTTGTTGAGAACATAATTCACTTCCATCTTCTTCGCTGATCCAAGCAGGATATTTTCTTTCATGGGGATTTCATCATCGATCTCAGTAGTGTTGATGGTTGGAGGCACAATGCTATCCCTGATCGCCAATACGGAGATGATGGTTTCGATAGCGCCCGCAGCTCCCAACAAGTGACCTGTCATGGATTTGGTAGCACTTACTACCACCGGCATTCCTTTGAACAGAGAATCAACAGCGATCATTTCACTGGTATCACCCAGCGGAGTGCTGGTAGCATGTGTATTGATGTAATCGATCTTATCGGCAGTGATGCCTGCATCTTCGAGTGCTTTTCTCATACCAAGCGCAGCACCATATCCATCGGGAGCAGTTCCTGTAAGATGGTAAGCATCGCCGGCCATTCCGCCACCGATGAACTCAGCATAGATACGCGCTCCGCGTGCGAGGGCGTGTTCGAGCTCTTCGAGAATCACTGCACCCGCTCCTTCGCCCATCACAAAACCATCTCTGGTTTTATCGAACGGACGTGAAGCGCCTTTCGCATCTTCATTGTTTTTGCTCAACGCCTGTGATGCATTGAAGCCGCCCATAGCCGATTTGGTTACAGGAGCTTCAGATCCGCCGGTTACCATCACTTTTGCTTTACCCAGTCTGATGGTATCGAAAGCATTGATCAGTGCCGTGTTGGAAGACGCACAGGCCGATACGGTACAATAGTTCGGTCCGAATAATTTGTGGCGGATAGAGATCACACCCGCAGCGATATCTACAATCATTTTAGGAATGAAGTATGGATTGAATCGCGGCGTACCATCGCCGGCAAAGAACTCTTTCAGCTGCTCCTCGAATGTTCCGATGCCACCGTTTCCGGAAGCCCAGATCACACCGATCTCATTGCGCTGTTCATTGGTAAAATTCGCCAGATCGAGACCAGCATCTTTGATGGCTGCATCACTGGCAGCTACTGCATATTGAGTGAAGAGGTCGTATTTTCTCGCTTCTTTCTTTTCGAAATATTCTTCGGGATTAAATCCTCTCACTTCGCAGGCAAACTGAGTTTTGAATTTGGCTGTATCAAATTTTGTGATAACATCAGCTCCTGAAACACCTGCAATTACATTCTTCCAGAACTCCTCTACGCTATTTCCCAGGGGTGTAATGGCGCCAAGGCCGGTAACAACTACTCTTTTCATTTTTTGGTCTTTTGGATTTATTCTTCTTGGGTTTCCGTTATTTAACTTTAGCTATAACAGTAAAAACTTATTTCAGTTGACGAATGAACTGATCAAGTGATTGCATGATTGTTTTCCGGTACTCCGGTTTGCCCAGCGTACAGGCAATCATCATCGACCCTTCGATCAATGCAATGATGGTCAGTGCCACTCTTTCCACCTCGGTATCTTTTCGGAATTCTCCATTATCGATACCGGACTGTACGATTCCTTCAATTTTTTTCTTCCAGCCGTTGAGCGCTGCCTTTGCTTTTTTTCTCAGTGCCGGATGCGTATCATCCGCCTCTGTGGCTGTATTGAGCACAGGGCATCCACCACCGGGGAAAGGATAATCTTCAAAATTTGCATAGACCTTTCCATACGCCAGCAGCTTCCCTCTGGCAGTGCTATGTTTGGATACTTCCTCCACCAGCACATCATTCACTTGTTTCAGGTTATGATCGAATGCCGCCAGCGCTACTTCATCTTTATTGGCAAAATTGCCATAGATGCTGCCTTTGGTGAGTTCCGTAGCCTGGGTCATATCAGACAATGAAGTACCCGCAAAACCTTTCCGGTTGAAAAGCTCCGCAGTTCGTTCAATGATATACGCTTTTGTTTCATCACTTTTTGACATAGTTGGCAGATCAGTCCGCAAAATTATACCAACCGGTATATTTTTCCAAATTTTATAAATACGCGGATTGTTCATTTAAAGTCCAGATTACCCCGCAAGCAGGTCCAGATCACCCCCTTCTGCTCTTGAACTGCGGCAATAACTTTGCATTAACATTGGTACCGATCGTTCCCGCCCCGTCCGACCAAACCGACCAACAAAAAACCTACCATGACTATTTCAATGAAAATGAAGCCGGCTGAGTTTATTGCACTATCTGCCTGCACCATGGCTTTAACCGCATTGGGTATCGATATTATGCTGCCAGCCTTTGCAGCATTACGCACGGAATTTGGATTAAGCCATGAATCAACTGAGACTTCGAAGATCATTTCTTTCTTCTTCATGGGCCAGATCGCACAACTCATATTCGGTATTTTGTCGGACAGATATGGAAGACTGGCGATACTGCGACTGGGTTTTCCGCTTTACATCGTATGCGGACTCATTGCTGCTTTTGCTCCAAACCTCGAAGTGATGCTCGCTGCAAGATTCCTCGCCGGAGTAGGCGCATCAGCAGTATTCATGACAACCATTGCCAGTGTACGTGACAGATTTGTGGGCAATCAGATGGCCCGCATCATGAGCCTCATCTTCACCATTTTTCTGTTCACGCCCGTACTCGCACCGTTTGCGGGGGCAGCCATCCTCCATGTATTTTCATGGAAAGCAGTTTTTCTCACTCCACCATTATTTGCAATGATTGTATTTGTGTGGTCGCTCAGACTGGAAGAATCACTTCCGAAAGAAAAACGTATTCCTCCCGATTGGAAAAGCATTTCCCGGACCGTAAAATCAGTTTTGAGCAATCGTGTTTTTTTAAGATACACAGCAATCACAACCATGCTGTTTACGGCATTGAGTTCTTACGTATCGAGTTCGGAACATATCATCGGAGATATTTACAAAAGGCCCGATCTGTTTGTGTGGGTATTTGCAGGTGGAGGGCTCGCTGCATCTCTTTGTACATTGCTGAACTCAAAACTTTCTTCCAGATACGGAGCACGGGTGGTGATCAAATGGCTGCTCTGTTTTTATTCACTCGCAAGCGCCGCATTGCTGATCAATACAATCGTTTTTGGAGATCCTCCATTTATGCCTGTATTCTTTACTGCCATTGCATTGTTGCTCGGATTGAATCTGGCCGTGGAACCCAATAGCAGCGCTCTTGCACTGGAACCACTGGGCAATGCGGCAGGTATTGCAAGCTCACTGTATGGCACATCTTTCTTTTTTATTGGGGCAGGATTAGGATCGCTGATCAGTCATTTTCTGCGCAGCAATATTCTTCCGCTGGTGCTGAGCTTTTTTGTTTTGGGATTGATCGCAACTTTTCTCGCATTCACAGACCCACGCGCAAGAACTGCTGCTGCACCGGGCAAAGCATGATTGTCTTATTCGATGCAACTGGTGTCGAATACGGCAAAATGCAGTCTGCATCTTATTTACATGCGATTTGGAGTTAACTTGTTGCTGCAAAAAAACATCACATGGCAGCAATTGAACATATCAACTACATCAAAGTTCCCGCATCGGTCGTTTACAAAGCACTCACAACCCAGGAAGGATTAGGCAGAGTATGGACCACCAAACTGAACGTAAAACCTGAAGTTGGATTCATCAACGAATTCGATTTCGACGAAGATCCTCTCACCAAAATGAAGGTGCTTGAATTGAAACAGGACGAAAAGATCGTCTGGGAATGCGTGGATAGCGATAAAGAATGGATTGGAACCGGTATCTCATTTGAACTATCCGAAAACAAAAAAGGGGTAACAGCTATCGTGCTCAAACATTTCAACTGGGCTGAAGTTACAGAGTTCTACCGCTGGTGCAATTACAACTGGGCCATGTTTCTCTACAGCCTGAAATCGTATTGCGAAGAACAGACAGGTACGCCTTATCAGGAAAGAAAATTCTAGATCAATATCGATTAAACAACGAGGCCCGGAAACATCCGGGCCTTTGCTGTTCTTTGACGGTTGACAATCTAAAAACTATAGTTTCACGGTGAAATTAGCGATGTATGATCTCGGCATTTGTGCAGCTATTACACCTTGGCCGAGGAAATAATCAACATCGTTGAGATTATCCACTTTCAGACCTACCCTGAAACGCTTTGTTTCATAGAACACAGTTGCATTCAGCAATGTGTAAGAAGGGAAAGTGAACAATCCTGTTTTTACCGTATTCACCGTATTGAATTTGCTTACGTAGTTTCCGCCGAAGCCTGCACCAAGTCCTTTCAGTTTTCCTTTTGGAATACCGTAGCTGATCCATGCGTTGGCAAGATCAGATGGACCTGCGCCGGGAGGTCTTCTGCCATCAGTCTCTGCCGATGTTTTGGTGAACTCGCTGTTATTGTGCGTATACCCTGCCACCAGATTGAGTCCGCTTACAGGGTTGGCGATCACCTCCAGCTCAAACCCTCTGCTGTACTGCATTCCATTCTGTACTGTTACACCGGGAACACTTTCGCCGTTGATCACTACAACATCAGTACGGACGGCATTATTCAATTTTATGTCGTAGTAACTGGCTGTAAGATTCAGTCTGCCATTCAACAGGTCTAATTTCACACCAGCTTCATATTGATTGGCATGTTGCGGTTTCATCATCGGAGAAATATCACTGCGTGGTTGCACTTTCGGTGTTACGTTGGCGAAACCATTCATGTAATTGGCGAACACCGATACACGATCTTTGATCAGTTGATACACCAGGCCAAACTTTGGTGAAAGCGCTGTCTGACCGAATTTGGTATTCTTTTGCAATGTATCGGTTGCTCCGTCGTAAGTGCCATTGCTTTCAAAACGATCCAAACGAAGGCTTACCATTGCCATCAGATTATCAGTTATGTTCAGCACATCGGAGAGATAAGCGCTGTAGACGTTGCTTTGGCTGCTGTTCCATACCCGGCTTATTTTGGGATTGTTCTGCGCTGCAGTGATCTTTGCCATTACTGCATCCCGTGTAAGGCTTCTGTATTTGGCTTCGTCGTATTGCTGAGCATTGATGGTATCGAATGCGATATAGGGAGAATTGTTGTTCTTCAATCCAAAGTTCACATAATCGAGCCCAAATACAAGTCTGTTGCGCAGTTTGCCGATCTTGAAATCTCCCACAAAATTTTGTTGCGCATTAAAAGTGGCGTTGCGCGTTTTCTGCAAACTGATATTTCTTTCCAGCATGTAATCGTTGGTCAACCTGATGAATTCATACTGATAGAAACCATTGCTGCGTCTTTCATTGCGCGAGATGATGGTGGTGGAAGTCCAGTTTTTTGCAAGCTGATACTGCACCTGCGCCCTGAGATTGGTGGTGGGCGTTTTCATGGTGATGTCTTTGGTAGTGTAGGAACGATGCCAATCGAATTTCAATTCATCAGGCGTTCTTGCTACGAGTTGACGAACACGGTTGAGAAAGATAGAGCTTGCATTGGTGAACTCCGAATTATAGATCTCAGCATTGAGGTTGATCTTTAATTTTGGGTTCATGCGGATTTCGAGTGCAGGTGCTATGAAGAACGTTTGCCTGAAACCAACATCCTGAAAGCTGCCCTGGCGCTGGAAGCTGGCATTGATTCTGCCGAGCACTGATCCTTTTTTATTCAGTGATCCATACACATCAGCGGTAGCACGATTAAGATTAAAGCTGCCGGTAGCATAACTCACTTCTCCGCCAAATTTCTCCTGAGGTTTTCTGGTGATGATGTTGATCACTCCACCGAATGAAGTAACGGCTCCTCCGAAGAGTGTACCGGATGGTCCGCGCAGCACTTCAACTTTTTCTACGTTCGCAGGATCTATCTCTCCATTCGTTTGCGAAGGCATGCCATCGATCATCGACACTTCGGTTCTGAATCCACGGAGACTGTAGGCCGTTGCTCCATCGAGGTTGATACCGCGTGTTCCTGATATCTTGTACACACCCGGTGCATTCTTCAGCAGGTTGCTGAAATCTGTTGTTACCTGCTCTTTGATCAGCTCTTTGGAAATGCTGCTGTATGCCTGTGGGTTCTCCAGATTCGAGAGCGGCATTTTAGCGACTGTCTGACTTTTCTTCACCAGAAATTTATTCTTCCCGGCCGTGATGATCACGGTCTGCAGTTGGTTGTTGCTGATCTTTAGCGTGAACAATGGAGAAGCAGTTTGTCCGCTTACCACTGTTACTATTTGCTCAATTTCTTCATATCCCAGCAATGATACCTGCAATACGTACTGCCCTGCTTTCAATCTGGCAAATTCGAAATTGCCATCGTTATCGGTAGCTGTTCCCTGTTTGGTGGATTGAATAATTACGCTCACATTGGCTGCAGGCGTGCTGTCTGAAGTAATTACAGTACCCCGGATGCTTCCGGATTTTTCCTGTGCAAATGAAACAAACGTGATCAGGGCCAGGATTGCAGTCAACATTAACTGTCTGAAGAAATAAATTTTCACTGGGGAGATATTTCGCGCAAAACTAAAAGCAGAACAAAGGATTAGCTTACGAAATGAGGAAATGGCAACAACGAAATCGGGTAAAACATTGTGGTAGAGCCATAAAAAAAGCCCTCTGCGATCGGCAGAGGGCTTTGTATTGAAACAATAATTTATTCTTCGGTTGAATAAGGAGATCTGCCGCGGCTCATTCCTTTGGGACCGCTCTGTTCAATTTCACGGTTCGCTTCTTCCATGTCCACAGGGCGTTCTGTGGTATCGCCCATGAGATGCAGGGTGAAGTAGTCGGCCATTCTCCAGAAGAAATATTCCGTCATGTCGCCGAAGCCGTGACGCTGTCCCGGCAACAATAATAGGTCGAAACGCTTGTTGGCTTTGATGAGTGCATTGGCTACCCGTACAGAATTTGCAGGGTGTACGTTATTGTCGATATCGCCATGCGCCAGCATGAGGTGTCCGCGGAGGTTCTTCGCGAGATCCTGATTCTTCTCGATATTGTACACAAAGCTGGTATCCTGTCCGGTGATCACTTCACTCACACCATGGTGTTGTTCGCTCCACCAGCGATTGTAAATATTGTTATCGTGGTTGCCTGCTGAAGACACTGCCACTTTGAAGAATCCCGGATAAACCAACATGGCTGCAGTGCTCATGAATCCGCCACCGGAATGGCCATGAATGCCCACGCGGTTTACATCGAACCATGTGTAGCGATCAGCCAGTTGTTCGGCCGCTGCTTTCTTATCAGCGAGACCGTAGTCGCGGAGATTGCCATATCCGAAATTGTGATACCATTTGCTGCGCGATGGATGCCCGCCACGATTGCCCACTGTTACCACAATGAAACCGAGATTAGCCAGCCTGTCTGTACGATCCATCGAGCGGCCGAATGCTTTGTTCACCGCCTCTGTCTGAGGGCCGGGATACACGTATTCGATCACCGGATATTTCTTTGTGGAATCGAAGTCCATCGGTTTGTACAGTACACCATAGATATCAGTGATGCCATCATCCGCTTTCACTTTGAAGGTTTCAGGGAATTTGAAACCGGTTGCCATGAGTGAAGAGAGATCGGCAGTTTCGAGATCTATCACTTTCCGTCCGTCGGATGTGTAGAGTGCTGATTTCGGAACTGTGTTTACTCTTGAGTAGTTATCTACGAAATAATTGTTGTTGTCGTTGAAACTCATGGCATGTTCAAACTCGCCGGGGTTGAGGAGTTTCAGACCTGTGCCATCGAAGTTCACACGATAGGCATGCAGGTAATATGGATCTTCGTTTGCTTCTCTTCCGTTGCCGGAGAAATAAAGTACGCGTTTGGCTTCGTCGATACCAAGGATATTTTCAGCGTGCCAGGTGCCGGATGTGATCTGATTTTTGAGATTTCCGTTTCCATCGTAGAGGTAAAAATGCGCCCATCCGTCGCGTTCGCTCCAGTGAATGATTTCTTTTCCGTTGTTCACCAGTCCGATTCTGCGTACTTCGATGAAAGAGTTGAAACGCTCTTCTATCAATACTTTCACGGCACCGGTGGTAATATCTACTTTACATACATCGATCTTCTTGAGATCGCGGCCGGTACGGCTGAAATAGAATGATTGCCCATCTCCGAGCCAGCGTGCCGCACGGAAATCATCATCACGCGTATTTGCTTTTTCTACATCACCCCAGATATTCAGGCTCTGATCTTTGAACAGACTCACCTGCAGTTCTTTGCTTGTTTTTGCAGTTGCATCGAACAGATAGAGATGATCTACCGGAGCTTCCTTCTCCCCTGCCATCATGTATTTGTAGGTTTCGATGGTAGGGCGTGGATCTGCGATGCTGTTGATCACCCAGAGGTCTTTCACTTTTCTGGTATCGGTGCGGATGATGGCAAAGTACTTGCTGTCTGGCGACCATCTTGCAGGTACAGGTTTGCGTTTATCCTTGTTCTTTTCTTTGTCTACATTGGTTTCGCCACCACCACCAAAAGCGCCTGCACCATGATAACTGAAGAATTCTTCTCCATCTTTGGTGAGTGCGTTTTCTACGATGGTGCTGTCGTCTTCCTTCACAAGCGCCTTTTCGTAATTGGCCTTGTCCATCCAGAAGAGGTTATTGTTGCGGCCGAAGAGGATGAAATTCCCATCTGGTGAAATATTTGCCCAGAATGGTTTTCTCTTTGGCTTTTTGAAATCAGGCAATTCAATCAGCTCGGCAGTGTTGAGATTGTATTCGAAGTAGAAGGTCTTTTTTTCGCGAACCGGAGTTGCAGGTGCGCCTTTGCCGGTTTTAGCGGCAGTATCTTTCTTCACTACGTCCATGGTGCTTTTTACTTCAAACTGAATCCAGTTCTCATCTTTCACAAAACGAAGACTGTCGATATTGAGGTGCTGCGCATCGAAAGCATCCTTAACAATGCGGGTAAGTTTTGCGGCCATGTCTGCATTATTGAACATGGGCTTCTTCTCTCCTTTTGCAGGATCTACGATTATCCATTGCTTACCTGCTGTGGTTTCGTATTCGTACCAGAAGCGATCGCTTTTCTTGAGCCAGTGCGGATCTACGCTGGTGCTGAAAATCAGTTTGCTGAGTTTGCGGGGAGCAAATCTTGCGGCCTGTTGATAATTGGCCTTAGTTACCGGGGGCTGTTGTGCTGTTGCTGCAATACAGGTGAGCAACAGGGTGAATAGGCAAATAAGTCTCATCTCGGTATAGAGGTTTTTTATGGCGATGAAGATCGGTAATTGATCTAAATAATGGATAATCAACGTCGCCGGTTATCACCAAATAACGCCTTCTGCACAAAGCGGGAGGCACGCCAATTGCAGGTTCTATGGCAGATGCAATATTTATGTGTTACCTTGTAAACAGAAATTGTTCAATGATGAACTATTATTGTTTCGCTCCTCCTGAGAGTCTAAAACAGTTTGTACGATGCTTCTGGGTTTTCGAAAGCAATTTCGAATCGAACCCATATGTGTACAGATCGATGGCCGACGGATGTGTGGAATTGCTGTTTCATTACAAAGGCATATTCACCGATCTCGATAACGGAGATGCCACTCATTCCACACTGCATGCGCAAACAAAGCAGCACCGGCGATTTATCATCAACGAACAGTTCGGAATATTCGGAGCATACCTGTATCCCTTTGCAGTTCCGCTGCTGTTTAATTTTCCTGCGCATCAGGCAACAGATACAGCCTACGATCTGCCCACTTTGCTGGGAGCGGAGGGCAGGGAACTCGAAGAAAAAATCATCACTGCACAAGGCAATGGAACAAGAAAGAAATTGCTGATCGAATTTCTTGAAAAAAGATTGCTCCATCAATATTCAGATAACAATGCTGCATTCAGCGCCATCCGGCATGTGATCGATGCAAAAAAAATAGATTCTGTTCCGCATCTTTCCGGAATGTACAACATGACGGAGCGCACGCTGCAACGGCATTTCAAGGAATATGCGGGATTGAGTCCCAAACTGCTGCACCGCATCAGCCGGTTCAAAACAGCGCTGAATGATTTTGGCAGCCAGCATAAACTCCTCACGGAGATCGCGTATGAGTGCGGGTATTATGATCAGTCGCATTTCATCAGCGATTTCAAATCCTTCTCCGGATATCATCCCAAAGAATACTTCCATGGCAGGCCTGAAGGCGCTGAGTGGAGGGAAGGCTAAATTGTCGGGATTCTACAATTTTGGGCGCCTGGCCCATTTTAATTTTGATAAAAACTGAACTATGGAACAGGTATTTATTCCTCAGGGATATCAGACGGTGATGCCATACATCATTGTTGATGATGCAGTAAAATTCATGGACTTCATGAAAGCTGTTTTCAATGCCACAGAAAAAATGGTACGAAGAAGAGATACGGGAGAGATCATGCACGCGGAGGTTTTCATTGGAGACAGCACCATCATGTTTGCCAATTCGCTTACAGACTGGCCTCCCATGACAGCCGGTTTGTATATCCATGTTGCAGATGCAGATGCTACCTATAAGAAAGCGCTGGAGCTTGGCGCAATTTCTGTGCAGGAACCCGATGACAAAGATTACGGAAGAAGCGGTGGTGTGGAAGATCCTTTCGGGAATGTCTGGTGGATCACTACAACCAAACCATA
The DNA here is from genome assembly GCF_012927185.1 of Pseudoflavitalea sp. G-6-1-2. GTDB lineage: Bacteria > Bacteroidota > Bacteroidia > Chitinophagales > Chitinophagaceae > Pseudobacter. The sequence continues at coordinate 333,991 of NZ_JABBGB010000003.1, read as the reverse complement.
AAGTATTGCCATAAAAAAACGCAGTGAGAAACATTAAAGCTTCTCACTGCGTACTATGCAAATCGTTGAATAACCTTAATCAGACAAGGCCTGATAGGTAATTATCTTGGTCATTTCTTCATAGTAATTCCACAGTGCCGGCAAATACTCCTGCGTGTAGTACAAGGCAATCAGTTCTTCTTTTGGATCAACAAAGTAGTAGGTTGCGAATGCACCTGCCCAGTTGAAAGTGCCTTTATTAACGGGCAAAAGAAAATCGTTCTTTTCTGTTTCCAGTGCAAAGCCCAATCCAAACTGATAACTTTCCGGTTTGGAGGAATATTTCGAAGGACGTGTACTGTCCGACAGCTGATTGGTAAGCATCAGTTCAACTGTTGAAGGGCTCAGCAATCGTTTGCCTTTATATTTTCCTTTGTTCAGCATCATTTGCAGAAACTTTGCAAAGTCGGCAGTGGTTGAGCTCAATCCACCACCACCGGAAAAATTTGTACGTGCGACGGCAGGATAGTTGGCCGGAGATTGATCAAATACACGATCGGCTTTGATGAGTTCCCCATTCTGAGTTGGCTGATAAATGCTTATGAGCCGGTGTACTTTATCTGCAGGCAGATTGAACCAGGTATCGCTCATATCGAGCGGAATGAAAATGCGTTCACGGAAGAAAGTTTCCAGATCCTGTCCGCTGAGCAGTTCAACCAGATAACCGATCACATCTGTACTGATGCTATAAGTGAAAAATTCACCGGGATCGTGCAGCAGCGGGAGTTTTGCCAGTTGCGGTATCTGAGCTCCTGCTGTTGAGCTGGCTTTACCCAGTATACCTGCGATGCCGGCTTTGTGGTAAATGGCGGTAAGTTCAGGATCTCCCATATACGGCAGATTATAGATCAATCCGGATGTGTGGGAAAGCAAGTGACGGATGGTGATTTCTCTCTTAGCAGGACGGGTGGTATAACTGCTGTCCTTTGGATTGAAACTCACCAGCACCTGGGGAGATTTGAATGCAGGAATGTATTTGCTGATGGGATCATCGAGCAGAAATTTTCCTTCTTCCCACAACATCATGGCAGCTACGCTGGTAACGGCCTTTGTTTGTGAGGCTATGCGGAAAATATCATCCGTCTTCATTTTTCTTTTGCTTTCGATGTCTGCATAGCCGTAGGCTTTATTGTAAACCACTTCACCTTTTTTTATCAGCAGCACTGTACCACCGGGAATATGTTTTTCTTTGATTTCATTTTCGAAGAACCTGTCTATTCTTTTCAGCCTTTCGGGATCGAATCCTGTACTCTTTGTTTGTGCTGTTGCATAGAGAAAGGGCGCCAGAAACAGCACAGTCAACTTTATCGCTTTCATGTTGTTGTAATTATTTAAGACAAAGCTGCAAAGAAATTGGGGAGGTTCCTTTGTACAAGTTTGGGCATAATTTGTAATTTTCCGGGTATGGAGATCCAGAATCTGATAAAGCCGTTTGAGGTAGAGCATTTTGAAGTGGATGAATGTCCCTGCAAACGTCATATGCATACCTATTTCGAGATAACCTATATCCGGAAAGGAACAGGTGAATACAATATCAATGGAAATATTTTCAACTATAAGGAAAACGATCTTTTTCTGGTTCCACCCGGATCTGATCATTTCACCAATGTAAAGAGCACCACCAGTTTTCTGTTTATCAGATTCAACAACATCTATCTTCAGGCGCAATATGGAACAGACAAACAATTTAACGCACTAAGCGACTGGATGCATAAACTGGAATACATTCTGCAAAACGGAAGTCATCTGAAGGGTCAGGTAAATCTTCAACCCGAAGATCAGCCACTTTCAAAAGCTGTGTTCGAGGCTATTCTGCAAGGCTTGGATTCGCAGAAATCTTTACAGAACGAACTGATGCTGCAACTGATCAATACCACCATTACAGTGATAGCGCGCAATATCTCCATGCATCATACAAAAGAGAGTTCTTCCGATACAGGGCATCATATTCTGCAATTCATTCATCAGCATATCCACGAACCACAAAAGCTGAAGAGTGAAAACATTGCTGCACATTTCAATATTTCTCCCAACTATGTGAGCGAATATTTCAAAAAGCATACACATGGCAGCATGCAGCAATACATTATGCAATACAAACTTTCATTGATCGATATAAGACTGCGCCACAGCGATATGCGTCTGAACGAAATAGCAGATGAGTTCGGGTTTACGGATGAAAGCCACTTCACTAAAACATTTAAGAAATACAAAGGGATCAGTCCTTCAGCCTTCAGAAAAAGCCTCACAGAAGAGTCTGCGGCGCCGGTTTGCACAGCCTCTCTGACAGAGGAGACAAGATAATAAAAGCAAAAGGCTCACATTACTGCGAGCCTTTTGCTTTTGGAAGAAATGCGCATGAAACTATTTCAGTCCCAGCACACCTACCCCCTGCTCAAATAAGATATCTACGGGTATGCCTGCTTTCTGCAATCTATTGAGATCTGCCTGCAGATCAGGACGCACCACAGCTTTTTCTTTCATCAGTTTCTCAACTGCAGCTTTATCGCCATCGCCTTGCAAGGTAAGGATGAGCTTGCCCAGTTCGTTCATGGCATCGCGGAACTTAGCTACGTCTACTTTGTAGTGCCCGTCTTTTGTTTTGGCAAAAGCGCCTTTTTCTTCAAAGAAATTGAAGGCAAGCATATTGGCTTTACCATGCGCTTCACCTGCTCCGAAACGAACAGAACGAAGAATGCCAGCCATGAATGTGGTGTAATAGTTTTCGATTGGTCCGGGCAGCTCATTCATTTCAACCAGTTTGGTTACCATGTAGAGACCGAGGATATCAGCTTTGGCTTCTTCGAGCCATGAGCCTTGCTCCTGCAATGCAGTACGCACGGTCCCTTTGCCATTCACGGTATTTTTGATACCGAGACCATGTGATACTTCATGGAACATTACATCTGCAAAGAATGCATCGAACTGCACCTGCGCGAGTTGGCTGGGATCGATCAGCTCTTTTGCGATAGGCATGAGTATCTGATCGAACTTGGCACGCATGGCATTTTTGAGTTGTGAGCGGCGTGTGCCTTTTGATTTTTGCACTTCTTCGTTATTGGGCAGATTCACTGCAATGGTTTTTCCTCCGGAGTTGTTATGCCCTGCATAGTAGATCACATCATAGGCATTCAGTTGAGAAGAAGTACCGGGCTTTTCGCTTTTGTATTTTTCATCAACGGGAAGTCCTTTTTGAAGTTCCGGAAGCATGGATACATATTTCTCCAGTTTCTTGCTCCACTCTTTGTCTTTAACGAGAATGTATGCTTCGAATGCGTTGCGTGAATTGTACAACTGATCTTCATAATTCTCGATGGGGCCGATGATTACATCGAGACCGTTGTTCTTCATATCCATCCACGCGATATCGCTGGGCATGTAATTATCGGTGATCAGCGCCTGTGCACGCAGTTCGAGATATTTTTTCAGTCCGGCATCTTCGGCGAGTGCAGCTGCCTGCAAAAGCAGGTCCGATGCGCGTTTCAGCGGCTCCTGATAGAACTGGTGGTAAGGAATGGAAATAAGTTTTCCTGTACTGTCACGACGAATTACAGAGTATTCGCCATGTTTATCTTTTGCTGAAGATTTTTCGAGTTCATCTTTGGTCATATCATGCGGATAGAATTCGGCGCCATGAGGTTTGGCTCCGAAGCCGGCAATGAAAGGCGTATCGCTGTTCAGCTTATCCCATGGACCGTAGTTGATGCGCGCAAATTCGCGGGCAGCGGAATCTTTGATGCTATTGAGGAGGCTGTCTTTATTGCCAAACGATTGCTGCCAGTAGAGATCATCCATAATTTTGGCGGCTTCGATGAGCAGTGGGATCATTTGCTTTTCTTTCTCAGTAAGCGAACTGAGATCTGCTGTTAATTTCACAGGCGCATAACCGGCGAGGCGCTGCGCTACGTAAGATTGGCCGGTTTCGACCTCCGGTTTCTTTTCCTGTTGATCATTGTTGTTGCAGGCAGCTACAGGAAGCAGCGAACCGAACAGAATTGCTTTCAGAATGGACTGCATATCGTTAATGTATTTCGGTAATAAAGGTCAAATGTAAAGAATTCGGTGAGATGGCAGTTAAAACATGGACGGGCGGTATAGTGGCTGTCAGGATGCAGCATTGATGCGTCTTTTACTAATTCTTCTTCGCTACAATAAATTGCTGACGACCTTTCTGAGCCAGACATTCTGAAGACAAAATTCTGAAACCAGCATTGGCGATATGGGTTTCCAGTTCGGAGACGCTGAATAATGTTTGGGATGGAATCAAACCGATCTTACCTGCAAGCAGCAGTGCATTTCCGATAAATGATTTTTTACCGGGGCATGGTGTGAGTGAAATGAATTTACCTCCGGGTTTCATCAAATCATGGATGCGATTCAAATACGCAGGCAGATTATCGAGCAGATGAAGAAGGTAAATAGCAAGCACTGCATCGAAGGAAGAAGGGCGAAGCGTTGAATCGAAAATGTCGATGTTGGAGTATGCAACATTGGTAATATGAAGATCGACGGATTTATCCTGTGCAATTTCTATCATACGACTTGCGGTATCGATGCCAATAACGGAGTGAACGTCGCTTGCAATTTCAGTGGCGAGGATGCCGGTGGCGCAGCCGAAGTCGAGTACATGATCTTGTTTACTGAGTTGTTTTTTGGTGCGTGCGAGAAGTTTGAAACGGGTGGAACTGTAGCTCATTTCTTCTTTGTCGTAGCTGTCTGCAGATCGGTTCCAAAACGTTTCCGGCTTTTTCATGTAATTGATTTTGCACTGTACAGCTAAATTTACTGAATAGCGGAAAGGATGTTGCAGAGAAACTACAAACCGCGGGTAGAAACCTACCAAATGCAGAGGTGGGAGGATATTGAACAGCCGTAAAACAAAAAAGCTCACAACGCTGTGAACCTTTTCCTGCGGGGTTAAGCATCGGTAGTTCGAAGCAATAATTTTGCCCCCTTATCTCTGTTTCAAAGTAATATTACCTCCCTTCGTGAAAGCTCTTTTTATCCTAAGTAAGACATTACGTAAAAAATAACTTTTGATGTTTCGGACTTCATCTAATTCAGCAATGTTGTTAGGTACACCTTGTTTAGACTTGTTTCTTAAGAAAATGTGCCCCTGTTCTGAAAGTTCTTCTGGGAAGTCTTCTATTTTTTGGGGAAGATAGAGCGCTATCTGGTATTTTAGTTCAAGGTCGCTAGTGCTGAAAAACTCTGACAGCATTGCGTTAAGTTGTTCTATGTAAGCAGCTCTCTGTCGGGGTCGTTCTTTCCTGTAGACTTCCGCATCCTCTTTGAATTCCTCTTCAAATGATTTGAAGTCTATATCCCAAAAGAAAGTATCATACCCTTTTAGTTCATATCGATTATTACCCTCTGAAACAGTCAAAGTATATACTGTTTGGTTCGTCCAATAAAAAGCTTTAAGAACTCCTATTTTCCGAGCTTTGTCTCCTTCACGAAAGATCTCAAGTAGTATATGATGAATCTCCAGATAGCCAAATACCCTTCTGCAGGGTTTTATGAACTCTTTATTTGAACCTGGATCAGGCTCATCGACAGCCGCATAGATCATGGGTTTCAGTAAATCAACAGGGAATGTATCGAGGTGATTGAGCAGGTCCGCAACAAACCATTTTTTTCTATTATCAGTTAAAAACGTGGTTAGCGTGCTAATATCTTCAGCAGTAAAATGCCGGAATTGCTCCCGGAATGCTCTCAATACCTGAGGACGGGACCAGTATCCATTTGCATTGATGTCTTCTAATTGAAGTTGGTATAACTCAAAAGTGTGTAATATATCCATTAATTGAAAGCATCTTACTTAACCAAAGTTCTTAAAATAGTTAAAATAAAAAAGCCTTCAAATCATCGACTTAAGGGCTTTTGCTTTTGGAAGCGCACTGGATGAACACAAGCCTATTCGCACAATACCGATAGGAATGACAGGGCCACATACTAAGCATCACAACAAAGATTCTCAGATAGCCATAAAACAAAAAAGGCTCACATTTCTGTGAACCTTTTCTTGCGGACTGGACGGGACTCGAACCCGCGACCTCCGCCGTGACAGGGCGGCATTCTAACCAACTGAACTACCAATCCTTTACTAAGATGAACTTAGCAACCTCAAATATATAGTGATGTATCACTGTAAGAGCTATTTCCCAAATCCTTCATTCTCACCTTATTTTCAAACTATTACGTCGTTTTTGGGATTGCAAATATATGTACTTTTTTCAATCACCAACAAAAATTTTTAAAAAAATTTCTAACCCTTAATTTTACCGCCATATTCATTATACCCGAGCTTATGCCGCAAGACAAAAACCGTCAGTTCCTGGAATTTGAAAAACCGATCAAAGATCTCTTTGATGATATCGAATCACTGAAACAGAGAGCAGAAAAAAGCAAGATAGATCTCTCCGATCCAATAAAGAAACTGGAAGAGCGTGTAATGGAAACCCGCAGAGACATTACACAGAATCTTACTCCATGGCAGAAAGTGCAACTCAGCCGCCATCCGGATCGCCCCTATACATTGAAGTATATCGACAAGATGACCACAGACTTCGTGGAGCTTTTCGGAGACCGCAATGTAAAAGACGATAAAGCGATGGTTGGTGGATTCGCTTCGCTGGATGGACAAACTGTAATGCTTATTGGTCAGCAGAAAGGTATCAACACCAAAGCACGTCAGTTGCGCAATTTCGGTATGGCCAACCCCGAAGGATATCGTAAAGCGCTTCGCCTGATGAAGCTGGCTGAGAAATTCAACAAGCCCATCATTACATTGATCGATACACCCGGCGCCTATCCTGGTCTCGAAGCCGAAGAGCGCGGACAAGGTGAAGCCATCGCCCGCAACATCTACGAAATGTGCCGCCTCAAAGTACCTGTAATCTGTGTGGTTATAGGAGAAGGCGCATCAGGTGGAGCAATGGGTATTGGTGTAGGAGACAGAGTATTCATGCTGGAAAATACATGGTACACCGTAATCTCTCCCGAAAGCTGCAGCTCTATCCTGTGGCGCAGCTGGGAGTTCAAGGAAAAAGCAGCAGATGAGCTGAAGCTCACCCCCGACCATATGCACAGATTCGGACTGATCGACAGCATCGTTCCGGAACCGATCGGTGGTGCACACTGGGATTATCAGGGTGCAGCAGATCTTCTCAAACCTTTTCTGCTGAATGCCATTGCCGAGCTGAAAGACATGAATCCGGAAGAACGCGTTAAACAACGTATCGAGAAGTTCAATAAAATGGGCTTCTGGGACGAAGTATCCGTAGAAGGATAATTTAATTTGCGTAGTAATTATTTGCGCACTACTTTTGGTACCGTTAATGCAGAACATACAAAAACATACCAAGCAAGTCAAGACCATCTCCATACAACGGGAAGGTTGACATCGCTTTGTCTGTCAGCAAATATTCAAAGGCCTTCCCGTAACAGGAAGGTCTTTTTTGTTTTCATGCAATGCAATAGCACAACATAAACAGATCGTCTACAATCAAAACCAAAAACAAGTTTCAGATGTCTCTCAGGCAAACTCTTTCAGGTACAGGCGTTGCACTGGTTACTCCATTCCGCTCAAATATGGAAGTCGACCTCGACGCGTTGGGCCGCATCATCGATCATGTAATCGATGGCGGTGTTGAATATGTGGTTACACTCGGTACTACCGGCGAAACTCCTACGCTGAGCAAGGAAGAAAAGATCGCTGTAATCCGCTACACTTACGAAAAGGTGAATAACCGAGTTCCTGTTGTGGTGGGCGTTGGCGGCAACGACACGTACAGCCTCGTGAAGGAACTCGAAACACTTCCGCTCGATAAAGCCACTGCCATCCTGAGTGCGAGCCCCTACTACAATAAACCTTCGCAGGAAGGCATCTATCAGCACTACAAAATGCTGGCAGCTGCTACTCCAAAACCCATTCTGCTGTACAATGTTCCCGGAAGAAGCGGCAGAAACATGACTGCTGAAACAACCCTTCGCCTCGCAAAAGACTTTACCCAAATTGCCGGTATCAAAGAAGCCAGCGGAGACATGGCGCAGTGCATGCAGATACTGAGAGATCGTCCTGAAGATTTCCTCGTGGTAAGCGGAGACGATGCCCTGGTGCTGCCTCAGATTGCCTGTGGCATGGATGGTGTGATCAGCGTTGCAGCCAATGCATTACCCAAAGTATTCACCACCATGGTGCGTGAAAGCCTTCAGTATAATTTCAAAGCCGCCAAAACGCTGAACGATCAGCTGATCCAGGCATACGACCTGATGTTTGCCGAAAACAACCCGGCAGGCGTAAAAGCATTCATGGCCGAACTGGGATTGCTGGAGAACTATCTCCGCATGCCAATGCTTCCTCTGAGCGAAGTATTGCACAATCAAGTGAAAACATACCTGAAGAAGTAGCTTATCGCGTTAGCATAATAGAAACGAAGAGGCCCTGTAAAATTACAGGGCCTCTTTCATTATTGCTACTGAACAGAACTTTTGTGGATTGATGTTTACTTCTTCAATTCGCTTTCCAGCATGGTTTTCAACTCAGGATCCGAAGGACGTGGCGCATCGGTGTTTACGATCCTCCCCTGTTTGTCGAAAACCATAAAACGCGGAATGCCTTTGATCTCATAGATCTGGCAGATCTCACTCCAGCCCGACGCAAAGAGCTGCACTCCTTTCAGGTCTTCTTTCTTTACAAAATCTTTCCATTTTTGTTCATCCTTTGCCTCATCGATGGATACGCTCAGGAAAACAACATCTTTATCATGAAACTCCTTTTCCAGTTCTTTCAATGCCGGGATTTCTTTTCTGCATGGTCCGCACCAGGTAGCCCAAACATCCACCAGCACTACTTTCCCTTTGAAATCGGACAATGAAGTACGCTTTCCTTCGAGATCAGGATAAGTAAAATCTACGGCAGGCTTGCCGGCTTTCACCGTGCCTCTGGTGAGGTTTTTCACCACATCCACAGCTCTGTTGCGCTGATCTTCAGTGATAAGGTATTTGCCATACTCTTTTTCCATGGCAGCATACTCGGCATAATTCTTCGCGCGGGAGGCATTGAGCAGAACAATCTCACCTTTCATGGTATCGCTTGCAATTGCATCGAGCTGATTATCCAGTGTAGCCAAGGAAGGTGGCTTCTCGCCGGTAAGTACCATCGGCATCATTTCGAGATTGCGCAACAAGGTGTTGCCGAAATAATAATTGAGTAAAGATGCATCTCCGGCGAATTTCGCAATCTGCAGATTTTTGTAGGAAGATGGGATCTCTTCTTTTTTCGGATGTGCAGATCTTGGCGTGAATAATATCGATGTAGCAATAAATGCCAGCTGCGATTCTCTCCACTTGCCGAACAACACATCGAAAGATTTATTGCCGGTTGATGTTACCGTTTGTTTCTGCTGATTGAATTTCTCCAGTAGCGGAAAGAAATCTAAGTAAGTGCTGGGTGCGCTCATGAAATTAACCCCTATTTTTTCTAGCTGACTGATCTGATCGTGCCACTGTGTGATAGCGATATTTTCGCGTGTATTCTTGCCTGTTAGCAAATAGGAAGAATCGTTTACATGCAGGTTCAGCTCTTCCCCACCTTTGAACCAGAAAGGATATTTGTCTGATGCAGATACAGAAGCTCCGGTGCCGATAACGTATTGCCCGGTGTATTCGGGGTAAAAGCAGAATCCAAAGCTGCCGTCCATTGCAGGCTTAGTTGTGGCAAGCTCTTCGAGCCTTCCATGGGTAACTTTGTAGAGGCTGATCTTATTGCCTTCTGCTTTTCTTTTCCAGGTTCCTTTGATGAGGGATGGTTGGCCGGCAAAGGCTGCAACTGTTACCAGTTGCAGCATACAGGCCGTTATGAGTTTTTTCATTGCTATACGGAGGATTGTTGAATGATTAGTAACTGTTTATGATCTCCTGTGAAGGGCGCATTCTGGGAGAGATGTAAATCACATCTCTTGGTTCACCATTTCCTTCGAGAATAAAATCAGGAGTAGTTACCAGACTACCTGCCTGCTTTTTGAACATGCGCACTTTGTATTTTCCACCTGAGGTTGTACCAACCATTACATAATCGAATTTGTAAGCAGGGTCGAGACTGGCAGTATACCACCTGTGTCTGATGAATGTAATAGTTTCACCTTCCGGCGCTTTGAACTGCAACTCTTCCACACCACTGGAGAGACCTCTTGAATACAGTTCATTCCCTGTAACAAAATACAGCAGGTTTTCGCTGTTATTAATCAGTGTATGTAATCTGGCATTGAATAGTTTCTGACCTGGAAGTATGGGGCTGGTTGTAATTTTCAGTTTAGAACTTGTTGGTTCAATGCTGGCAACCACCTTGATATTGGGATCGGTTTTATCCTGCATTACAGCATATCCTTTGAACGGAAAAGTTGAAGCCTGCCCCATGAACAGCAATCGCTGATTGTTTTTGGCAGCTGGCATCGATGTTCCATCTGCATCGCCATACTCGTACATGTAGGGTGAGTTCAGATCAGCAGTCATGAAGCTGCTTGAAACATCATCGAACATCACAGGGAGGCTCACAAAATTTGTTAGATAGAACTGGTTGAGACTGTAAGGCCTGTTTTTGTTATCGGCCAGGATCCTCGCTCCAAACGTACCATAATTGATATTGAAGGAAAAGATACCATAGAGCGATCCGTCGTTCACTACATATTTACCATAACCGCCTTCAAAAAGAAACCCGGGTGCCATCACTGCAGGATAATCCCAGAAGAACTTTCCGAATGACCTGAGTTCAGTCATAGTATTCAACCTCACTGCTGATCCGTCTTTATCGGTCAATGCAAAAAGTGTATTCACATTTTCGCTTTTGCCATCACTTGTTCTGTTTTTGTAATTGTTGTAGTACTGAAGCAGTGTAGCATTGCCTGCCAGTTTTCTGTTGTTCACCTTGCTGAATACATTCTCGATCTGAATTCCGGGGAAAATATTCTCGGGGGTTTTAAACAGATCGATGTCAGACTGGTTGTTATCGGATTTGAGTACATACCAGCCCTGTGTATAATTCGTTGCTACGTTCAGACGGGTTTCGAATGTTTGTGCAAAACCTGTTTTTTTGTTGGTAACAGTGAGCAGCAAAACCCATTCTCTGGCATCATTCTCCACCAGGTAATCAAGTTTTTTTTCTGTTCCGATGGTTACCATTTTGGGTCTTACACCTTCAATAGGATATTCGTACATTCTCCACAGATACTCCAACTGGGCACCGGGCATGGAAGAACTGACTTCAGGATCTATCTGAAGTCTTTCTATCATGGAAAGTTTACTGTATCCCTTCTCCAGTCCCTTGATGGTGATCAGTTCATTGGCGTCGTAATTATAGTTGCCTTTGTCTTTATAGCAGGCAATCATGGCTGTGCTGAGCACAAGACTCAGAACTATATAAAAGATCTTTTTCATTGTTGCAGTTTGGTGTTAGAGGAATTCAACCAGTTGGTTGTTTTCATCGCGAAGTGGTTGACCGGGATGCGCATTGTTATAATCGATCAGTTCAGCAGACAGCTTCGACTTGTAATATCCCTGTGCGGGGAAGTCTATTTTGAGAGCTGTAAAAAATTCCTGATCCCATTTTTGTCCGGTTACCAGAATCATGAACCGGTGTTTTTCTTCGCTGTATTTGCCTACTACCGCTACTTCCATATAACTATCCCAGGCCGCCGGACGTGCTACCTTATCAGAGATATAGAGCTTACGCCAGGTATTCAGCTGCTCTCCCGGTTTGAAAGATTCATTGGAAGCCACTTCCAGCTTCAGCGTCATCTGTTTTTTTCGCAACTCAGGATCACGCAGTGTTACAACAGGAACAAATGCGTGCATTTTACCAGCCTTGATCACATATGAACCTGCAATGGATGGATCGCTGAATGCTTTGTAATGCTTGCCTGCTACTGCATTTTCAACACCATCTATCATTACCTGACGGAGTACGAATGGTCTGTCTCTGTCTGATACTCCACCAATGGCGTAGATATTGAACCAGGCGGTATCCTGAATAATCTCAGCTTTTTTTGAAACGAAAGTGTAAGTCTGTGAAGAGTCGATGAAGTTATAGCCGGGGTTATACAACAGAGAGGTATCGGGGCCAAACTGCAATAAAGCAGCTTCATTGTAGAGTTGATAGGCGTCCTTTTTACAGGAGGTCATCAACCCCGTAAGCATTGTCAGTAATACTATATTTAATAATCTCATGACAGTTGGTTTTAGCGGGTGAATTCATTGCGGGGAACCGGAACAACATAATTGATGGCGAAACCCGGAGGTGCCCAGAGGAAAGTGGGAGCATTGATTCTCTTGTAGGCGTAGAATGCCTGGCCTTCTGCAAAAAATTCTTTCCTGAATTCTTTGTTCACCAGCGTAGTCACAGCTGCAGGATCTGCCGGCAACTGAGCAGCCACCATACCTCTCGCGATGCAGAAGGCATTCCATGCAGCCTGCGCATCAGCTGCAGGGCCGCATTCCACCATCAGCAGATACATTTCGCTGATGCGAAGCATTGGCCATCGTTTGGTATCATCGCTGGCGAATTCATATCTTTCAGCGCTTGAATACTTTTTAGTTACGTAGAAATTTCCGCCCGGGTTGAGCACAACCGGTTCCCATAATTTCAATGCCCGGATATCCTTTTCTGAACCTGCTCCGTAGAGATCTGTTTTGATGGCAGCATCGTTTTTGCCTTTGTACAATTGAGGATTCTTGAAGTAGTCTGTGTATTTCCTGAACAATTCAAAATCGTACAGACTCCAGATATGTTCGCGTGTCAGCACAAAATCACCCTTCACCATATCGGCGTCGGTACCCAGTGCGAACTTTGAAGTTCCATCAGAATTTTTCGCGTCCACTACCAGTTTAGCCAGTTCAAAAGCTTTCTGCTTGTCTCCAAACCAGGCCCAGGCTCTTGCCTGCAAAGCTTTTACAGCATAGTAGTTCATTCTGAACTGTCTGAAGGCCTTGTACGGATCATCTGGTCTGAAATCGTTGAGTGGACCGTTTGGATTCAGCAGCACCACTAACGAATATTGCAGCACAGGATCGATGTTCTTCAACAATTTATCGGCTTCCTCCAGGTCGGCCATCACTGCATTTTTGAACGCTTCGAATGAAAGGCGGGGGTTATGATCGATGGACAATGTTTTCACATAAGGAATTATCGGTTCACCTGTTGTGTTCACAGGAACGGGGCCGTACAGGCGGAGCAGATCGAAATGCACATAGGCTCGTAAAGCCAGACACTCGCCTTTGATCATTTCATACATGCCCGGTGTGCTGAACACACTCTTCTTTGTTTCGATCTGATCGAGAATGGCATTCACGGAAGCGATCACATTGTATTGTTTTGAAAAGATCTGGCTGAATGCAGACTCTACTCCGGCATCCTGATAAATAAACCGGTTGATGCGTTGATTGGTAGAATTGGCAACCACATCCCATGACGACACCAGGTGTTCAAGCGCACCGATGGTTAGATTGTAGCCATACAGATCTGCATCTTTCAACTTGATGTAAGCGCCGCTCAAAGCATCCTGAAACCCTGTTTGAGTGGTAAAGAGTTCATCGCGCCTCATTTCGGTTTTCGGTTGAACATCCAGCCATTTTTTACAGCTGGCAGTACTGATGGCAATCAGCACAGCAACCCATGTATATTTTGAAAATGACATATTGAAGATTTTAGAAGGTAACGTTTAAGGTGAAAGAGCATTGACGGGAAAACGGATAATCAATACCTCTTTCACGATTGATGCTGGAGATATAGAACAGATCTGAGAAGTTAAAGCCTGCAGACAAAAACGATGCACCGAGTTTGTTCAGCAAAGCTTTGTTGCGTATTTCATAACTCAGGTTGATATTCTGGCATTGCAGCACATTTTCGTTCTGTACAAACCGGGAAGACCTTTCTGTTGGTGTTACAACCAGCAGGCCTTTGAAGGCAGCATTGTCGCCTGGTTTCTGCCAGCGGTTTCTGAACACCCTTTCATCCACATTCCATTTGAAATCTGCATTTTCCACTTTCTGAATCAGGGTTTGATTGTAGGCCTGCCCTCCAAACCGGTATCCGAAGATCAGGTTTGCGGTAAACCCTTTGTAACGAACCAGTGTTCCGAAATTGCCCATTACTTTGGGCGTTTCAACTCCGGTAGCACGGATATCCTGCGAGTTCCAAACGAAAGTGGTATTGTTGAAGCGATCCAGATACATTTCCTTTCCGGTGCTTGGATCGATACCCAATGATGGTACTACCCAAATGGTCCTGTCTGAATAACCTTCTTTATACAACGTGGTGGGTATCGCTCCTTTCTGAGATTCCATGCCTTTCTGAGCTTCTTTGAGCGCTTCGGATATCTTCAGAATTTTGTTCTTGTTGTGCACTAAAGCACCATTGATACTCCAGGAGAAATCTTTACTTCGTATAATGCCTATCGTTACTTTCAGTTCTATTCCTCTGTTTTCAATCTTACCGATATTATCGATGTAGCTCGAAAATCCGTTTGACGCAGGCAGGTCAACTGCGGAGATCATGCCCTGAGTTGTTTCGATATAGTAATCAGCCACAAAGTTCAGGCGGTTATTCAGGAAGTTTCCTTCCAGCCCGATATTGTAGTTCATCTTCTGTTGCCACTTGAGGTTCTCATTGCCGAAGCCCATGAGATAAGATCCAACCCAATTGTAGTATCGGTTATCGGTGTAGTATTTGTAAGTGCTCAAAGCCTGATAGGCATTGAATTTCTGAGACCCCGTCATACCAACCGAACCACGAAGCTTCAGTCGGTTGATATAGGTTTTATCAGCCAGCCAGGGTTCTCTTTCCATGTTCCAGCCAAGGCCTGCAGACCAGAATGGAGCAAAGCGGTTCTTAGCACCGAACTGAGACGCACCATCTACGCGGCCTGCAACGTCAACAGAATATTTGCCATCGTACATATAGCTGGCGTTACCAGTAATACCAATTGTTCTGGTAAGGCTTTCGCTTCCGTCTGGTTTTCCATCTTTCTTATATTGCTGCGCCATAGAGATGAAATCGAAATTTGGATTGGTGAATCCCTCCGCTTCAAATCCGTATGCCGAGCTGGTACGCTGACTGATTCTGTAATCGAGCCCGCCAAAAATTGTGTGTTTGTTCACACTTCGGTTATAGCTGATATTGAGTGCGCCTTCATATCCCTGATTCTTTCCGGTATTGAATCTGTAAGACCCCTTACGAAAAATATCAGAGCCGGTATATGAATTGAAGTCTGTATGTGCCGCTGGTTTGAAGATATCCCTTTCATCTGTTTCTCTTCTCAGCCCCAGTGAACCACGGAAAACCAGATCGGGATGGAAACGCCATTCAAGGGAGAAGTTGTTGATGAGCTCTGAAGTATTGCCCCGGTTGAATGTATTGAGCGAAGCATTGTATAACGGATTGCCGGGAAGGGTTGTTCCCCACCGGTCAACGTAATCGTTATTTCCGTAATAGCCCAGCACTCTCAAAGGTTTACCACCTTCATCATAAGCCCTCCAGTATGGGTTCTGTTTTACATAATCACTGAAGTTGCCGTACGGTGATTCCTGGTTCTTACCTAATCCGATGATAAGATTATTGGTAAAACGTAATGATTTGAAAACGTAACTGAGCGTGATGGCTCCATTGAACATTTTGCGTGAAGAGCCTTTCATCACACCTTCTATGTTGTTGATCTGAGCAGATGCTGAATAGCGGAATCTATCATCCCCACCTTCGAGACGAAGGTTGTGACGATTGCCCACGCCGGTTCTCAAAGGTTTGGAAATCCAGTCTGTTTCTACTCCTGCATTGATATCGTTGTAAATATTATTGTAATATCTCTCCAGTGGAATTGCAATGGAAGGATTGGTATGAGAGTACAATCCGGCTAATCTTTCCAATTCAAGTTTTTCGCGCGACTTCAACAGGTTGTATCCTGTAATATCAGGCAGTTCAACCGTTACATCTCCTTTATAGGATACCCGCAGTTTTCCCTGCTGTGGAGCTCTCGTCTTAACAACCACTACTCCATTGGCTCCGCGTGAACCATAGATGGCAGTAGCAGAAGCATCTTTCAATAGAGTGATGGTTTCAACTTCATTCTCGTTGAGATCGAGCAGGCGTTGCAAAGTAGTTTCAAAACCATCGAGTACCACCAGTGGTGTGTTGATGCCCACGCGAGTCTGATCCTGCAACTGATTTACGTTGGGAAGGCTGGAGTTGCCACGCACCTGAATTTCGGGCAGACGGTTTGGATTCGATCCGAAGTTATTGCTCTCGATGATATTGAATGAGGGATCGATATTGCGAAGTGAGGTGATGAGATTTCTGTTACCGGCCATCTGCAGCTCTTTACGTGTAACTACTGTTACTGCGCCGGTGTAGCTGCTGGATTTTCTGTTGAAGATGCCGGTAGTAACCACTACCTGATCCATTTCCTTCTCAGACTTTTTGAGTACGATTCGAATGGGTTCATCATTGCTTACAGTGATCTCCTGTTTTTCGTATCCGAGACTGGTAACGATCAGCACCACTTTATTATCGGCTACACTGAGTTTGAAAGATCCATCGTTGCCGGTAGCGATACCGGTTTTGGTTCCCTTCACCTGCACGCTGGCATTGGCAATAGGCTTGCCCTGTTCGTCGAGTACCACACCAGAGATAGTGAGGCGGGGCGCTTCGTATAACACCAATGGAGAAATGGATGGCGGTGCAGGCACTACCATCTTCTTTTTTACAACAATCATTTTGCCGACAATGGAATATGTCAGCGGTTGATTGGCAAAACACTGGTTCAGCAGATCCTGTACCGATGCATCGCGAACGGATACATCAACAGGTTTGGCGCTGAGCAATGCCTGCTCATCCCAGATGGCGTACAAGCCGGTCTGGGACTTGATTTCACTGAATACCTTCTCTAACGAGGCATTCTTCATCTGAATGGTTACTTTCTGTGAGAAAGTTCTGGCGCTTACCTGGAGACAGGTTACCAGCATCATCAGGGCGGCGAGTTTCATGATCCGCAGGGTTTTGGTGAATTGCCCGGTGGGCATACGTCTCCCCCGGACAAAGAGTGCAACAAAATGCATACCTTTGAATTGGTTTAGGTTGATGAATAAGCAGACTGCGAGGTCGCTGCATTTGCCTGAATTGGCCGCCTCGTGAGTCAGACGATGCGGCTTTTTCTTTAAGGCTGTATTGTCAATTTTCGGTTCTCCAGTTTTACGCTAAGTCCATAGGATTGTAAGGTTCTGATCATATCACTCAATGGCAGATCCATTCCGAGAATGCCACCAAATTGTTTTTGCGGCAGGTTACCTTCCACTACCACTTCTACATCGTACCATCTGCTGATCTGGCGCATCAGTGCAGACAGGGTTACAGATCGCATGATGAATAATCCGTCTTTCCAGGCCGTTACTGCTTCGATGTCTGCATGAGGAATTATTCTGATGCTTTTATCGATCACAGCTTGCTGGCCGGGTTGGAGTGTGGAAGCGTCCGTAGCATCGGCTACCTTCACAGAACCCTTTACCAGCGTAACTTTCATGTCGGGCTCATCTTCGTAGGCGTTCACATTGAAGGCTGTACCGAGTACAGTAACCGTTGTTTCTTTCTTCTTCACCACAAATGGCGCAGCAGTGTTCTTTGCCACATCGAAATAAGCTTCTCCATTCAGTTCAACTTCTCTGGTTTTACCGGTAAAGGAAGTTGGATAGCGGATCATCGAAGCCGCATTCAGCCATACCAGCGTGCCATCGGGCAGCTTCACATGAAACCTGCGCCCTCTGGGCGTTTGCATGGTATTGTAATGCACTTGCCCATCTCCGTTATCAGATTGCTGATACACCAGTTGACGGTCTTTCAATGTTACAGTGCTCCCCTCCTGCTGATTGGCCCAGCCATTGCCGAGACTGTCGAGCACTACAGTGCGGCCATCCGACAAGGTGAGCAGGGCTCCTTCCCTGCCGGGAGGGATCACCGGTTCGTTGTTAACAATCTGATTATCGGCAGGATGGCTGGTACGCAGCCATCTCCAGATTCCGATCCCGACGGCGAACAACACAGCGGCTGCAACTGCACTGTATGCAATCCGTTTCACTGTGCCGCTTCGCGCAGGGAGGGGAAGATCATAGGTATTGAGCTCGGGGTTTAGGGTCAATATGTTTTGCAGCATTTCTTTGCTGCGTGGTTCATCTATCGGGAGCTCCGCATTGTGCTGCTCCACTGAGTTTCTGATCAGCTGATCGAGCACAGGCTGTACAGCAGGGTCGAGTACCAGCTCCAGGTATTCTTTCCTTTCGGCGGTGGTACAGGTTCCGTTACTGTACAGATCGAACAAATAGACGAATCGTGAAATCTTCGATTCCATAGCATTGGTTTAGCTCCTATATTACTGGACACACGAGAAGAAAATCAGGTTGACCTCTTCTCTAAAAAAATATTAATTTTTTCCAGCAACCAGGAGAGAGATAGCAATAAGGTGATTAAAATGCCGATACCGTTGGCTGATAAATGTGCGCGGATATTGCGCAATGCATCTACCATATGTGTTTTAACGGTAGCGGTTGAAATTCCAAGGAGTTCAGCAATCGCGGAGTATTTCATACCCTGTTCGCGGCTCAGCAGAAAGATCTTCTGCTGCTGTTTTGAAAGAGAGGAAACGGCTTTGTGTATTTTGTTCTGCAGTTCGTGCAAGGCTGAAACACTGATGCCATCTGCATTCTGGCTTACATCGGTTCTGATGGTTTCGTTCAGAAACCGATATTCGTACGCTACTCTTCGCAGCATATTGCTTACCAGATTGGCTGTGATGGTATTGAGATAAGCCCTGAAGTTGCGGATATTCGGAAGGTCTTCGCGGCGGAGCCATAGTTTCAGAAACACATCCTGCACCACATCTTCTGCACCCGACTTCACCCCTGTAAGTTTGTAAGCAAGCGCATAGACCCGGTTGCGATGCGAAGCGAATAAAGTGGCAAATGCCAACTCATCGCCTGCCGCCACGCGGTTCAATAACTCTTTCTCGTGAAGATCGATGTGCAATTCTCCGGTCATATGCAGGGGCGCAATTGCCCGAAAATACAGGAAAATTTATCATGAACGGAAGGTAACTCCTTCAATGGCGAGATCGGTGGCAGGAAAAACTTCTCTGGCTTCTTCCTGAAACTGATCGAGGTTCTCATATTTTGAACTGAAATGCCCGATGAGCAATCGCCCTACTTCGGCTTTTCTCGCGATAGTGGCTGCCTGCTCTGTTGTAGAGTGGAAGCGGCTTGCAGCGCGATCGTTCAATTCTCTGAGGTAGGTGGTTTCGTGATAGAGCATATCTACACCGGCTATGCGCGGAATCAGTTCTTCGTCGTAGATGGTATCGGCGCAGTATGCGTATGATTTCGGTTTGGCGGCGGGGTCGGTAACCTGATCGTTGGCAATCAGCGTTCCGCTTTTGGTGGTATAGTTCTCGCCCCATTTCAGTCTGTCGTAGAATGCAGCAGGAACGCCATGTTTCACCGCTTTTTCGGGATTCACACGGCGCGGCGCTTTCACCTGTTCAAACCTGAAGCCCCAGCAGGCGATGCGGTGTTTGGTAGGGAAGCAGGTTACCTTGAATTTATCGGTTTTCACCAGCACCCCTTCTTCGGTGAGCGGATGGAAAAACAATTTGTAGGGAAGGATAGTGCCCGCTGCCTTGAACTGCAGGTCCAGTATGGCTTCCAGCTCGGCAGGTGCATAGAGATGAAGATCATTTTCGCGGTGCAGCAATCCCATGCTGTTGAGAAAACCCGGCAATCCGAAATAGTGATCGCCATGGAGATGCGAAATGAAAATATGATTGATGCGGCCCCAACGCACACGGTACCGGCTCAGCTGCACCTGGGTACCTTCTCCACAGTCTACCAGGAACAACTGATCATCCAACGTCACTAACTGGGCCGTCGGGTGACGGTCATATGCGGGTAAAGCGGAATTATTTCCAAGGATCGTAACAGCCAGCATCAGAACATTATTTCAATTGATCATATAAGCTTAAAGACTTTTCCGGGCGTTGCTTTGCTGCACGTCACCAACAAAATACCTGTTTTTGCGGGTAATGCCCCGAAATTGGGCGGCAACCGGGACTAATTTAGTAAAATCCTGCATTCCTGCAAGAGGCGGTCGCGGTTGATGGCGGCAGTACCTACTTCCTCACATACCAGCCCTCCGGCGATATTGGCCACTTCGGCCATCAGGTTTACGCTGCCGGTGGTGGCATAAATGAGGGAGGCCACGGCTATCACCGTATCTCCCGCACCGGATACATCGGCGATATTGCGGAGATGCGATGGTATGATGCGGCTGCTGTCGCTGTTCTGGAAGAACACGCCTTTCTCTGAAAGCGTAATGAAAGAAATATGGTGGTGCAGTTGCTGCTGCAGTTTGAGGTGGATATCGTTCAGTGCCGGCAGATTCACTTCCTCAACCAGCAGGTTCAATCCGTCTTTTACTTCTTTGAGATTGGGCTTGAAGATGTCAACGCCATTGTATGCGAAGAAGTTCTTTCGCTTGGGATCGACGGTGGTGAGTACGCCGTATTTTTTGCAGAGGGCAATCACTTCTTTGATCACGGAGGCAGTGAGAACGCCTTTGTTGTAATCTTCGAAGATCACCACACGGGGTTGTTCCTGTTGTATGTATTGCTCAACGGTTTTCAGCAAAGCTGCTTCGTCGGCGGCATCGAGATCTTTGGTGATCTCAGCATCGAGGCGCATCATCTGCTGATTGCGGCTGATGATGCGGCTTTTATTGGTGGTGATGCGTTTATAGCTTTGCAGCAGATAACGCGTATCGATATTTTGCTGTTCGCAGAGATTTTTGAGGGCGATGGCTTCATCGTCGTTCCCCATCACACTGATGATGCTCACTTTGGCGCGGAGCGATGCGAGATTGAGCGCTACATTTCCTGCCCCTCCTATCCGCTGTTCCTTTTTGTCGAGCGCCACAATGGGTACCGGCGCTTCCGGTGAGATGCGGTCTACATGCCCCCACCAGTAGGTATCGAGCATTACATCTCCTATCACTCCTATCTTAATATTTTCAAACTGCGCGAATAATTGCTCAAAATCGGTCACTGTCATAGCTTAATTTATTGCAGGCTTTTTCTTAGCCACTGCAATATAATAAATCGGAACACCAATCAGCGTAATGATCAGACCAGGCCATGTATAAAGCGGCTTGTAAACGATCAGCAATCCGCAGAAAGTGAGGCCCATGATGATGTATACGATGGGAAGTACGGGGTATCCGAATGCTTTGTAAGGACGCTCAGCTTCGGGGCGTTTCTTACGGAGAATGAAGATGCCTACAATGGTGAGCATGTAAAAGAGCACCACCACAAAGGAGATCATATCCAGCAGCTGCCCGTAAGAACCGCTGAGACACCAGGCACAGATAGCTATGCACTGTATCCAGAGGCCTTTCGCAGGAACTGCATTTTTATTGAGATGACTTGCCTGTTTGAAGAAGAGCTGGTCTTTGGCCATGGTGTAGTACACGCGGGCGCCAGAGAGAATGAGTCCGTTGCTGCAACCGAAGGTAGAAACCATGATCATCAGCGCGATCACGATGGTTCCGGCAGAGCCGAAAATATGTTGCGAAGCAACCACCGCTACCCTGTCTTTATCCGCATGTGCAATCTGATCCATCGGCAGTACAGCTGTGTACATGATATTGGTGCTTACGTAAATCAGCGTTACTACCAGCGTTCCGAGGAAGAGGCTGAGACCGATATTCTTTTTGGGGTTCTTGATTTCGCCGGCGATGAAGGTTACGTTGTTCCATGCATCGGAGCTGAAGATGGAGCCTACCATGGCAGCTGCCACCAATCCGAGTAATGGAGTTGTGGAGTCGGTGAGACTGTGAAGGTCCCAGGCATTGGTCCAGTTGGCTTTCCATATTGCACCATCAGCCATGATGAAACCAAAGATGATGAGGCCGAAAAGGCTGAGCAGTTTTATCAGGGTGAGAGAGGTCTGGATGATCTTCCCTTCTTTCACTCCCCTTGTGTTGATGTAAGTGAGAATGATGGTTATTCCGATGGCCACCAGCTGGGCCGGCGAGACTTTAAAACTACCTATCGAGAATGCAACAAGATCTTCACTTAGCGAGGGAATGAGGTAAGCCGCGAACTTGGCGAATGCCACGCAAACCGCGGCGATGGTGGCTGTTTGGATCACGGCAAAAAAGCTCCATCCATATAAAAAGCCTAACAACGGATTGTAGGCTTCTTTCAGAAAAACGTATTGTCCACCTGCTTTGGGGAACATGCCGCTCAATTCTCCGTAACTGAGGGCTGCTGTGAGGGTCATGAATCCGGTGATCAGCCAGACGGCGATAAGCCAGCCTGCGCTTCCTACGTTGCGGGTGATATCGGCTCCAACAATGAAGATGCCGGAACCGATCATTGATCCTGCCACAATCATTGTAGCATCCAGCAAACCGAGGCTCGGTTTGAATGAGGTTTGTTCAGCCATAATAAGCAGTCGTTAGATTGATAAGGGTTTTGGTGTTGTCCGTTGGTCGAGCAGCGTGGTCAGTTGGTCTGGGTCCTTTCTTGTTGGTTACTTCTTTTTGTACTGCTCGTTGAGTCCTTTGATGAGGTCTCCGGTTACGTCGTACAGAGAATCTTTGTAGTACATCAGCAGGCCGGGCTCATATGAAAGGATGAACGCATAACCTTTTGTTTTGTTATATTCCTTCAGATAATCTTCTACAGTTTTTCTGAGCGTAGCCATGTTCTCTACCTGTGTTTTCTGCATATCCTGTTCGAGAGAGGCTTTGCGCTCACCGAAGTTACGCTGCATGGTTTGCAGTTCGTTTTGTGCTTTGAGTTCATCTGCCTGCGTTACACCCTGGCCTTTCGCCTGGATCTCTGCCTGCAGTTGCTGTACGCGGCGCTGATACTGATTGTTCATTTGGTTCAGTTCAGCATTCATCGAAGATTCTTTCTTCTTCATTTGCTCCAGTACATCTTTGAAATATTCGTAGTGGTTCTGGAGAGAGTCTATATCGAAATAAGCGATTTTAAAATCATGCTGAGCGGCTTTGGTGCCTTCATCGGAAACCTTTTTCGTTCCTTTATTTCCACTGAAATGCAGATAGAACAGAACGCCGATCAGAACGAGGGCCAGTACACTTAAAATAGTAGAGATATTTCTCATCTAAAGCTTTTTTGCAAGATAGGTTCTTGAGATAAAAGAAAATTGTTAAAAGTTTTAACACCAAAAGTTTTCGCCGGAGGCGAAGAAATATGAATCACTCGCGAGACGCGAGCGACGGGGCGCTCCCGAAGTAATGGTAAAAAACAAAAGAGTAGGAAGCGAATGCTCCCTACTCTTGATTATATGTACCATCAGGCTTTATTCATCCTTTCAGGTAATTATTCTTCGTCATCAAAGCTCATGGCTTCGCGGGTGGTTTGCAGCAGCTCGTATTCTTCTTTGCTACCTACAACCATGTTGTCGAAGTCGCGGAGACCAGTACCGGCTGGGATCGGGTGACCAGTGATCACGTTCTCTTTCAGACCGAGCATGTCATCTGTTTTACCCTGGATGGCTGCAGAAGACAGTACTTTGGTGGTTTCCTGGAACGATGCAGCTGAGATCCAGCTTTGTGTTCCGAGTGATGCTTTGGTGATACCGAGCAGTACAGGGTGAGAAGTAGCAGGATTTGCATCTCTGTACTCTACAGCTGCCTTATCGGTTCTGCGGAGGAGTGAATTTTCTTCACGGATCTCGCGCAGGCTGGCGATCTGACCTGCTTTCAGCTTGGTGCTTTCGCCGGCGTTGGTGATCACTTTCTTATCGTAGATCCAGTCGTTCTCTTCGATGAAGTCGATACGATCTTCGAGGTCTTCCTCGAGGAAGCGTGTATCGCCTGGGTCGATGATCTCAACCTTCTTCATCATCTGACGAACGATTACTTCGATATGTTTGTCGTTGATCTTTACACCCTGCAGACGGTAAACCTCCTGGATTTCATTCACAACGTACTCCTGTACTGCGAATGGTCCTTTGATGGAGAGGATATCGCCAGGAGCAACCTGTCCGTCGGACAATGTAGCACCCGCTTTGATGAAGTCACCGTCCTGAACGAGGATCTGACGTGTGAGCGGAACGAGGTATTTTCTTACGATACCATCTCTCGCTTCTACCACGATTTCGCGGTTACCACGTTTGATTACGCCGAAGCTAACCACACCGTCGATTTCGCACACGATAGCGGGGTTACCCGGATTACGTGCTTCGAAGAGCTCGGTTACACGTGGCAGACCACCCGTGATATCTCGCTGCATACGCAGTGTTCTCGGGATCTTCACCAGTACCTGACCGGCACGTACTTCTTCTGCTTCGTCCACTACGATGTGTGAACCTACAGGAAGGTTATAGAGTTTCACCTCTTTGCCTTCTACTACGAGGGTCGGGATCTTGTTCTTATCTTTTGTTTCGATAACCACTTTTTCGCGGTGACCGGTTTGTTCGTCGGCCTCTTCGCGGTAAGTGATACCGTCGATTACGTTATCGAATTTGATGCTACCAGCGATCTCGGCAACAACTACGTTGTTGAACGGATCCCATGTGCAGATCGGCTCACCTTTCTTGATTGTCTGACCATCTTTCACCAGCAGTGTTGCACCGTAAGGGATGTTGTTGGTGATGAGGAGACGATCGTTCTTCACATCCATGATACGCAATTCACCTGTACGGCCGATTACGATCTGGATCTTCTCGCCTTCGTTGTTCTCAGTTGTTACAGTACGCAGACCGTCGAACTGAATGGTACCATCGAATTTGGCAGGAAGTGAAGATTCGATTGAAGCGGAACCCGCAACACCACCCACGTGGAAGGTACGGAGGGTAAGCTGTGTACCAGGCTCACCGATCGACTGCGCAGCGATGATACCTACGGCGTCACCTTTCTGTGCAATGTTTCCGGAGGCAAGGTTTTTACCGTAACATCTTACGCACACACCGCGTTTGCTTTCGCAGGTGAGTACAGAACGGATCTCAACGGTTTCGATACCTGCTTCTTCGATTTCCTTGCCAATGAGCTCTGTGATCTGGCTGCCGGCAGCAACGATCAGTTTCTCATTAACAGGGTTGTATACATCGTGGAGTGATGTACGTCCGATGATACGATCGTACAGCGGCTCTACTATTTCTTCATTGTCTTTCAGTGCTGAGATAGCGATACCACGCAGTGTTCCGCAATCTTCTTCTGTGATTACCACATCCTGAGCAACGTCTACGAGACGGCGGGTGAGGTAACCGGCATCAGCCGTTTTAAGGGCCGTATCCGCAAGACCTTTACGGGCACCGTGGGTAGAGATGAAGTAATCCAATACGTTCAGACCGCCCTTGAAGTTGGAGAGGATCGGGTTTTCGATGATCTCACTTCCGGTAGAACCTGATTTTCTTGGTTTAGCCATCAGACCTCTGATACCGCAAAGCTGCTTGATCTGTTGTTTGGAACCACGGGCTCCGGAATCAAGCATCATGTATACGGAGTTGAAGCCTTGTTTGTCGGTTGCCAGCTCACGGATCAGTGTTTCCGTGATGCGGGTATCCACACGGCTCCAGATATCTACGATCTGGTTGTATCGTTCGTTGTTGGTGATCAGACCGAGGTTATAGTTGTCCCAAACCTCATCTACTTCACCTTTCGCGTTATCGAGCACTTCTTCTTTGATAGAAGGAATGATCAGGTCATTGATAGAGAACGACAGACCACCCTGGAAGGCAGTACGGAAACCGAGCTGCTTGATATCGTCCAGGAACTTCGCTGTTTTAGGAACGTTGGTGATGGTAATGATGTCGCCAATGATCTCACGGAGAGATTTCTTGGTGAGCAGTGCATTGATATAACCAACCTCTTTTGGTACGAACTGGTTGAACAGTACGCGACCTACAGTGGTGTCGATCAGTTTTTTTACGAGTGTGCCATCATCGAGACGAACAACTGCTTTCACCTTGATGTGAGCGTGCAGTTCAACAGTGCCTTCGTTGTGAGCGATGATCACTTCTTCAGCGCTGTAGAATGCTTTTCCTTCTCCGCGGATCTTCTCGGTTTCTGTAGATCTCTTACCTTTTGTGATGTAGTAGAGACCGAGTACCATGTCCTGTGAAGGCAGGGTCATCGGAGAACCGTTCTGCGGGTTGAGGATGTTGTGTGAAGAAAGCATCAGCAATTGGGCTTCCAGTACAGCGGCATTGCTCAGTGGAACGTGAACCGCCATCTGGTCACCGTCGAAGTCGGCGTTGAACGCAGAACACACGAGCGGGTGGAGCTGGATTGCTTTACCTTCGATCAGTTTAGGCTGGAAGGCCTGGATAGACAACCTGTGCAGTGTTGGGGCACGGTTGAGCATCACCGGGTGACCTTTCAGGATATTTTCAAGGATATCCCAAACAACAGCTTCCTTGCGGTCTACCAGTTTACGGGCAGATTTCACTGTTTTTACGATACCTCTTTCAATCAGTTTGCGGATGATGAATGGTTTGAACAATTCAGCAGCCATATCTTTCGGAAGACCGCACTCGTGGAGTTTCAGCTCAGGGCCTACCACGATTACAGAACGACCGGAATAGTCAACACGTTTACCGAGCAGGTTCTGACGGAAACGACCTTGTTTACCTTTCAGTACATCGGAGAGTGATTTCAGTGCGCGACCACCTTCAGCTTTCACCGCATTTGATTTACGGCTGTTGTCGAACAGTGAGTCAACGGCTTCCTGCAGCATACGTTTTTCGTTACGCAGGATCACCTCTGGTGCCTTGATCTCCAACAGACGTTTCAGACGGTTGTTGCGGATGATCACACGGCGGTAGAGATCGTTCAGGTCGGAAGATGCGAAACGGCCACCATCCAGAGGAACGAGCGGACGCAGTTCCGGTGGAATTACAGGGATGTACTGCATTACCATCCACTCAGGGCGGTTGGTGATGCGGCCGTTGGCTTCACGGAAAGCTTCCACAACGCTCAGACGCTTGAGGGCATCTGCTTTACGTTGCTGAGAAGTTTCAGTGGCAGCAGCATTGCGGAGATCGAAAGAGAGCGAATCCAGTTCGATACGGCCGAGAAGGTCGTGAACGGCTTCAGCACCCATCTTCGCGATGAATTTCTGCGGATCTTCATCAGGCAGATACTGGTTCTCTTTAGGGAGATTTTCCAGTACTTCGAGATATTCTTCTTCAGTGAGCAGGTCACCGGTTTTGAATTTGTCGTCGCGGATACCAGCCTGAATTACTACAAATCTTTCATAGTAAACGATGGTCTCCAGTTTTTTGGAGCTTACGCCCAACAGGTAACCGATTTTGTTGGGAAGGCTCTTGAAATACCAGATATGTACAACAGGCACTACCAGTTTGATGTGGCCCATGCGCTCGCGGCGAACTTTCTTCTCAGTTACTTCCACACCGCAACGGTCGCAGACAATGCCTTTATAACGGATACGCTTATACTTACCGCAGGCACACTCGTAATCTTTAACAGGTCCGAAGATGCGCTCGCAGAACAAACCATCACGCTCAGGTTTGTACGTACGGTAGTTGATGGTCTCAGGCTTCAGCACTTCGCCATAGCTGCGCTCCAGAATGGAATCAGGAGAAGCGAGACCGATGGTGATCTTAGAAAACGTGGCTTTGGGACGATTATCTTTTTTGATAGCCATATTATAGTTTTCAGTTTCTTTTTTAATAATTCAAATTCAACTCACACGGGGGTTATCGTGTAACCAGCACTACGACTCAAACCTCAGATCCAGACCCAGACCTCTCAACTCGTGTACGAGTACGTTGAAAGATTCCGGAATGCCCGCTCTCGGAATGTTATCACCCTTAACGATCGCCTCATAGGTTTTCGCACGGCCGATGATATCATCAGATTTGATAGTGAGCAGCTCCTGGAGGATGTTTGAAGCACCGTATGCTTCGAGTGCCCAAACTTCCATCTCACCGAAACGCTGACCACCGAACTGGGCTTTACCACCGAGCGGCTGTTGCGTGATGAGAGAGTATGGCCCGATGCTACGTGCGTGCATCTTATCGTCTACCATGTGGTGCAGTTTGATCATGTAGATCACACCTACGGTTGCTTTCTGGTGGAAGCGCTCGCCGGTTTCACCGTCGTGCAGGTATGTGTGGCCATAGGTTGGCAGACCTGCTTTTGCGATGTTCTCAGCGATCTCATCTACAGTAGCACCGTCGAAGATCGGAGTTGCGAATTTCACACCCAGTTTCAGACCAGCCCAACCGAGTACAGTCTCATAGATCTGTCCAAGGTTCATACGGCTAGGTACGCCGAGTGGGTTCAGAACGATATCTACCGGTGTACCATCAGCGAGGAACGGCATGTCTTCTGCACGCACGATCTTGGCTACGATACCCTTGTTACCGTGACGTCCCGCCATCTTATCACCCACTTTCAGCTTACGCTTAACAGCGAGATATACTTTCGCGAGTTTCAATACGCCGGCTGGTAACTCGTCACCGATAGAGATGTTGAACTTCTCTCTCTTGTAACGCCCGAGCTCTTCGTTGAACTTGATATTGTAGTTGTGGAGCAGGATGTTGATCTGATCGTCAATTGAATTGTCACCAGTCCAACCCAGCGGATTCACGTTCTGGTAGTCGATACCACCGAGATTCTTAGGATTGAATTTGGCTCCCTTTCCGATCAGCACCTCACCGAAGTTGTTGTTTACGCCCATGCTCGCCTTGTCTTTCAACAGAGACTGCAGTTTGTTCATCAACAGTTCCTTCAGTTCTTCCACGTTTTTCTCGTGTACTTTTTCCAGTTTTTCCAGAGAAGCTTTCTCGCGGATCTTCGCGTTCTTGTCTTTCTTGGCGCGCTGGAACAGTTTTTTACCGATCACCACACCTTCCACACCGTTCGGTGCTTTCAGAGAAGCGTCTTTCGCATCACCGGCTTTATCACCGAAGATGGCGCGGAGCAGTTTCTCTTCAGGGGTAGGATCGCTCTCTCCTTTCGGAGTGATCTTACCGATGAGGATATCACCTTCCTTGATAGCAGCACCCAGGCGGATGATACCATTTTCGTCGAGGTCTTTGGTAGCCTCTTCAGAAACGTTAGGGATATCTGGTGTAAGTTCTTCTTCACCGAGTTTGGTATCGCGAACTTCCAGTTCGTACTCAGAGATGTGAATAGAAGTGAAGAGGTCTTCACGTGCTACTCTCTCATTGATTACGATGGCATCCTCGAAGTTGTACCCTTTCCATGGCATGAAGGCCACTTGCAGGTTACGTCCGAGCGCCAGTTCACCAGCTTGTACCGCATAACCTTCTGTGAGGAAGTCGCCTTTTTTCATGCGCTGTCCTTTCTTAACGGAAGGTTTGTGGTTGATGCAGGTTTCCTGGTTGGTTTTGATGAACTTGGTGAGTTTGTATATTCTCAGATCATCTTCGAAGCTTACCAGACGGTCAGCGTCGGAGCGATCGTAACGAATGTGAATTTCACTACCGTCTACGTATTCTACCACACCATCACCTTCAGCGAGAATCTGAACACGTGCGTCGCGGGCTGCTTTACCTTCCAGACCTGTACCCACAATCGGGTTTTCAGGGCGGATCAGCGGTACAGCCTGACGTTGCATGTTCGATCCCATCAGTGCACGGTTGGCATCATCATGCTCGAGGAACGGAATCAGTGAAGCGGAGAGACCCACAATCTGGTTGGGGGCAACGTCCATGTACTCCACTTCTTCTTTATCGAGGATCGGGAAGTCACCTGTCTGACGGCTGGCGACCTTCTCTTCAGCAAATACACCTTTCTCGTCGAGTGGTGCAGATGCCTGTGCGATCTTGGCGATATCTTCTTCTTCAGCAGAGAGGAAAGTGAGCTTCTTCAGGTCTACTTTACCATTGTCCACTTTGTGGTATGGAGTTTCGATGAAGCCCATCTCGTTGATCTTCGCGTGTACGCAAAGAGTAGAGATCAGACCGATGTTCGGTCCTTCCGGAGTTTCGATGGTACAGAGACGGCCGTAGTGGCTGTAGTGTACGTCACGAACCTCAAAGCCGGCGCGCTCACGGCTCAGACCGCCTGGTCCGAGTGCGGAGATACGACGTTTGTGTGTGATCTCAGAAAGCGGGTTGGTCTGATCGAGGAACTGAGAGAGCTGTGAAGTTCCGAAGAAGGAGTTGATCACAGAGCTCAGGGTTCTTGCATTGATCAGGTCAACCGGAGTGAACACCTCGTTGTCACGTACGTTCATACGCTCGCGGATGGTACGGGCCATACGGGCCAGACCAACACCGAACTGAGCATAGAGCTGCTCTCCTACTGTACGAACACGACGGTTGCTCAGGTGATCGATGTCATCGATCTCTGCTTTCGCGTTGGTGAGGCGAACCAGGTACTTGATGATTTCGATGATATCTTCTTTGGTCAGCGTTTTCTGGTCGAGCGGCTGAGTAAGGTTCAACTTGCGGTTGATCTTGTAACGGCCAACTTCGCCAAGGTCGTAACGCTTGTCGGAGAAGAAGAGTTTGTCGATGATACCACGGGCAGTTTCGTCGTCCGGTGCATCAGCGCCGCGCAATTGGCGGTAGATATGTTGAACAGCTTCCAGTTCTGAGTTGGAAGTGTCTTTGTTCAGGGTGTTGTAGATGATAGCGTAATCTCCACCTACATCTTCTTTCTGGATGAATACAGATTTCACATCCATATCGGCGATGTTCTCGATAGCTTCGTCGTCGAGCACAGTGTCGCGCTCAAGAACCACTTCGTTACGCTCGATGGATACTACTTCACCAGTATCTTCATCCACGAAATCTTCTACCCATGTTCTCAGTACGCGGGCAGCGAGACGGCGGCCTACGTATTTGGCGAGGGATTTCCTGTCTCCTTTCACTTCATCAGCCATGCCGAAGAGTTCGAGGATGTCCTTATCAGTTTCATAACCGATAGAACGGAGGAGGGTAGTTACCGGGAATTTCTTCTTACGGTCGATGTACGCATACATCACGTTATTGATATCGGTAGCGAACTCCATCCATGCTCCTTTGAAAGGGATCACACGGGCGGAATAGATCTTGGTACCGTTCGGGTGAATGGACTGGCCGAAGAATACACCGGGTGAACGGTGCAGCTGGCTTACCACTACGCGCTCGGCTCCGTTGATCACGAAAGTACCGCGGGGAGTCATGTAAGGAATGTTTCCGAGGAATACATCCTGCACGATAGTCTGGAAGTCTACGTGCTCTTCGTCGTTACAGCTCAGACGCAGTTTCGCCTTGAGGGGAACGGCATACGTCAAACCACGCTCCATACACTCTTCGATAGTGTAACGGGGCGGATCAATGAAATAATCCAGGAACTCCAGCACGAAGATGTTGCGGGTGTCGGTGATAGGAAAGTTTTCCTTGAACACCTTGAACAGTCCTTCGATGTTACGTTTGTCCGGAGTGGTCTCTAACTGGAAAAATTCTTTGAAAGATTGAATCTGTACTTCGAGTAGGTCAGGAGCTTCTGATAAGTTTTTGATCTTACCGAAGTTGATCCTGCTTTGCAATTTTGTTGAAGACATATTGATTAAAACCGGTTTTTAGTTGTTCGAACGTCAAAAATCGTCTATAGACAAAAAAAATACAGGAGAACTTACAGGTTCTCAGTGCACTGAAAATGAGGCAGTTAAGAATTTATGGCCATGAAAAAAACGTACCTCTACTAATTAGTTTATGAAAATGGACGGCAAAGGTAAGCAATATACGTTCAAAAAACAAGAGAAATTTTGCCTACAAAATTCAGACCGAATTTAAGGTAAAAAAGGCAGAATTCCGCGGGTTTGGCTGCCCTGCTGATAAACAGGCTTCAACCAGTTGTGTATCAGTATTGGCGCTTCTCCGCATCCCCTTCTTCCGCTCAGCCGCCCGCTTTTTTATTGATAATTTCGTCATCTCCCTGCCCTCGCCTCCTTACCCCGGTCCGATCTGGTGCCGGTTAATAATAACATGGTAAATGATCATTCGGTTCACTCTGCCCAAAAGAGCAAAAAAAGCGCGGCACTATGAGTATGCCGCGCAAGGAATCGCATTTGAAAACCAAAACTTACTGAGTAAGGCTCTTGTTCGGCTTAGCCCCCATCACAAACTGAAGGGTGCCGCCACCGAGAATATCTTCATGCTTCATAAAAAGCCTTTGAAGCGGCTTTCCGTTCAGCAGTATCTTCTGAATGTACACGTTCTTATCGCTGTTGTTCGCCACATCGATCGTAAAAGTTTTGCCGTTCTCCAGCTGAACACTGGCGCCATCTACAGACGGACTACCAATGGCATATTCATCCGAACCCGGCGCCACAGGATAGAAACCAAGCGCAGTGAAAATGTACCAGGCGCTCATCTGTCCGCAATCATCATTCCCCCCAAGCCCGTCCGGTGTGGGTTTGAACTGCTTCTTCAGAATCATGCGTACACGCTCCTGCGTTTTCCAGGGCTGGTCCGTCCAGTTGTACAGATATGGTACGTGATGCGATGGCTCGTTGCCATGCACATAATTGCCGATGATGCCATCACGGGTAATGTCTTCCGTTTCCTCAAAATACTTATCCGGCAGGTGCATGGTGAAGAGCGAATCGAGATGCGCAGTGAATTTCTTCTTCCCTCCCATTGCATCGATCAGCTCAGCCGGCTGATGCGGCACATAGAGACTGTAGTTCCAGGCATTGCCCTCGATGAATCCCTGGTTATGCGTGCTCAGCACATCGAAGTCTTTTCGGAAACTGCCATCGCTCATTTTGGGACGCATATAACCGATGCTGGCATCGTACACGTTCTTCCAGTTGTTGGAGCGATGGATGAACTCTTCGTAGATATCATTCCGGTTCAGCTTCTTCGCGAGTTGAGCAATGGCCCAGTCGTCGTATGCGTATTCGAGTGTTTTGGATACTGATGAACCACTCTTGTCTTCGGGAACGTAACCGAGTTTGATGTAGTGGTTCAACCCTTCGTACCAGCCATTGCGTGCGGATTGCACACAGGCCTCGAGCGCTTTATTGGCATCGAATCCTGCATTGCCTTTGATCGCTGCATCTGCGATCACACTCACGCTGTGGTATCCGATCATGCACCAGTTTTCGTTGGCATAGTGGCTCCAGACAGGCAGCATCTTGTGCACGCTCTGATCATAATGCGCCAGCATGCTCTGCACCATGTCTGCATTTCGTTTGGGTTGCACTATGTTGAAAAGCGGATGCAGCGCCCGATACGTATCCCACAGAGAAAATATAGTGTAGTTGGTAAAGCCCTTGGCCTGATGGATATTCTGATCGAGCCCGCGATACTGGCCATCCACATCCGTGTACGTGATCGGACTCAGAAACGCATGATACATCGATGTATAGAAATTCTCTTTCTCATCTCTGTTGTTCGATCGGATGCTCACGCGGCTCAGCTCTTTGCTCCAGCTGCTTTGCGCCTGTTGTTTCACCTGATTGAAATCCCAGCCCGGCGCTTCAGCGCGCAGATTGCGCAATGCACCATCCGTACTCACAGAAGAAAGCGCAAATTTGATCTTGATCTGCTCCCCTTCTTCCGTTTTGAAATCGAAGTACGCACGGATCTGTTTGCCCGCCATCTCCGGGAAATTCTTACTCTGATCGAACTTGCCCCAGAATCCACGGTACACCTGACTCTTATCGAACTTCTTATTGCCGTACTGATAAAATGGTTTGGAGAATGCCATGGCGAAATACACCGTGCGGGTTCTGGCCCATCCGTTGGTCTGACGATATCCGGTGATAAGTGTATCGTTCTCTATGCGAACGAAAGTCCAGGTGTTCTTATCCTCGTAATTGTAGATGCCATACATCAGATCGAGAATGATATGGCTCTGATCGGATTTCGGGAAAGTGTATTGATGGAATCCTACCCTGTTCGTTGCCGTTAGCTCGGCTGTGATATTGTAATCGTCGAGTTTTACTTTGTAGTAGCCCGCTTCTGCCGTTTCGTTGCTGTGCGAGAAAGCAGACCGGAATCCGCTTCGCGGCTGATCCGCCTGACCGGGATTGAGCTTCAGCGGGCCCACAGTTGGCATCACCAGAAAATCGCCGAGATCGGAATGGCCGGTGCCGCTGAAATGCGTGTGACTGAAACCAACGATGGTTTTATCATCGTACTGATATCCTGCACAATACTTGTACACGTCTTTATTGTACCGGCCATTCATTTCGTATGGCAGCGTGTCTGTATCCGGACTCAATTGCACCATTCCAAAAGGGACCGTTGCACCGGGATAAGTATGCCCCATGCGCTGTGTACCGATGATGGGTTTCACATACTGAACCGGATCATCGGCCATGTGCTGTGCCATTGCACTGAATGCAGGAAAGGTTAACAGCAGGGCGGGCAGTAATCGTTTCATTGTACGAGTGCTATTTTGAAAAAGAATAAGGATGATCGCTTTCATTGATGCCGCGTTGCTTGTTGGGAGCGGCGCCCATATTGAATTCCAGTACGCCGCCTTTCAGCAGGTCGAAATGATCGACCCAGTTCTTCGTATGCAGCTTGCCATTCACTTTGAGATCCTGCACATATTGGTTGGATGCACTGTTGTCCGGTGCGTTCACCACCAATGTTTTGCCATTCTCCAGTGCGATGGTCATTTTTTTGAAGAGCGGAGTGCCCAGCACATATTCCGTTGTACCCGGACAAACAGGATAGAATCCCATGGCCGAGAAAATATACCATGCGGAGGTCTGTCCATTGTCTTCATCACCACAATAGCCGTCTGGTGTTGGTTTGTACAACTGCGACATCACTTTTCTGATATGCTGTTGCGCCTTCCAGGGCTGGCTGGTATAGTTGTAGAGATAGATCATATGCTGGATGGGCTGATTGCCGTGTGCGTACTGTCCCATGTTCATGATCTGCATTTCTCTTATTTCGTGGATCACGCCTCCATAGTAGCTGTCGTCGAATACTGGCGGAAGGATGAAAACCGAATCGAGTTTGCTGATGAATGCGGCATCTCCGCCCATCAGTTTTTTCAATCCGTATACATCGTGAAAAACGCTCCATGAATAGTGCCAGCTGTTTCCTTCGGTGAAGGCATCACCCCATTTGAAAGGATTGAAAGGTGACTGAAAACGCCCATCACGATTTTTGCCGCGCATGAGTTTTGTTTCGGGATCGAAGAGATTACGATAGTTCTGGCTGCGCTTTGCATACAGATCGATCTCTGCCTGTGGGCGCTTCAGCATTTTCGCCAGTTGAAAGATGGTGAAATCGTCGTAGGCATATTCGAGTGTACGGGCCGCGTTCTCATTGATCTGAACATCGTAGGGAACATAGCCGAGCTCGTTGTAATATTTCACACCTTTTCTTCCTACAGCTGTAAGTGGTCCTTCATTGTTAGCTCCATGCAGCAGTGCTTTGTACAGCGTATCGATATCGTATCCCCGCACTCCTTTGATGTAAGCATCTGCTACAATGGATGCGGAATTGTTGCCTACCATCACATCACGAAGCCCCGGACTGCTCCATTCGGGTAACCAGCCGCTTTCTTTGTAATCGTTCACCAAACCTTTCTGCATTTCTTTGTTGGTGTTCGGATACAGCAGGTTCAGCAATGGATAGAGGGCGCGGAAAGTATCCCAGAAACCTGTACCTGCGTAGAGGTATCCGGGCAACACTTTACCGTTGTACGGGCTGTAATGAAGTACACGACCGAACTCGTCGATCTCGTAATGCTTTTGAGGAAACTGCACGGCGCGATAGAGGCAGGAGTAAAAAGTGCGGGTCTGCTCTTCAGTACCGCCTTCCACTTTGATGCGGCCGAGTGTATTGTTCCAGGTTTGTTTTGCTTTTTTGAGGGTGTACTCGAAAGTGTCGGCATCCACTTCGAGATGAAGATTGTATTCAGCCTGTATTTCATCGATGAAACTGCTGGCCACCCGAACGTGGACCTGCTCACCTTTTTTTGTTTTGAAACCGATCACAGCACCTGCATGCTCGTTGGTAACTTCCAGAGAGTCTTTGATGAGGTTTCTGCCGTTGGAAGTGTAAGCGAGAGCAAAGTCTTTATCGAATTTGAGAACGAAGTAGTTTTTGAAATTTCCGGGAACGCCACCGCTGTTTTTGGTAGTGTATCCAATGATCTTTCTTTCCGATGGAATGATTTTGATATGTGAACCATTATCGAAAGCATCCACCACAATAAAAGAGCTGTCGGATTCCGGAAAGGTGAACCGGAACTGCGCAGCTCGATCTGTGGGAGTGAGTTCAGCAGTTACGTCTGCATCGGCGAGGTAAACGCTGTAATAGTATGGTTTGGAGATCTCGGTTTTATGAGAGAACCAGCTGGCGCGATCATCTTCATTGAATTTCAGTTTGCCGGTAACGGGCATGATGGCGAACTGGCCGTAGTCGTTCATCCAGGGAGATGGCTGATGGGTTTGTTTGAAACCGCGGATCTTGTCGGAGGCATAAGTGTATCCCCATCCATCTCCCATTTTGCCGGTTTGCGGCATCCAGGCATTCATACCCCATGGGAGAACAATGCTCTGATAAGTGTTTCCGTTAGACAGACCTGGTTTGGAATCGGTTCCCATGAGTGGGTTCACCCAATCTGCGGGGTCGGTGGCTGATGGCGTGTGCTGGGCCATCAGGCCAACAGAAGCAAACAGGGCAAGGGTCAGCGCGATGCAATTCTTCATAATAGCTGTTTAGTGAAAGCCAATTCGAATATGTTGATGAAAAGCCGGATGGATTCCCTGAACCTGACATCCGGCGTACTTCAAAAAAACGTTGTTGTTGTACACAAAATACGCTGCTAATATTAATTCCGGCTGAATTGATCGGGAACGGTACTACACTGGTCTTTCCTTTGTTCCGGCTTCTACTCTTCACCACACTTGCCGCACCAATCCTTCTTAATGTTCTTCCTGTGTTTTGCTAAATCGATTTAGCAACCATTCTCCAATATTACGCCGTAATTGCCTTACTGCAAAATGAATTATACATGCTTCACTGTAGCAGGAATTGTTTTCGATACAGACCAAATGCAGAAAAACTGAAACTGTCTATGCTTCGCGGGATGTAGATTCTCTCGCTACGAACTTTGCGTTCAGCCGCAGCTGCTGATCTTTCGATCCTGTTCTTTCTTTTCCCAGCTGATCCATCAGCAGGTGAACAGCTTTGCGCCCCATTTCTTCAACGGGTTGCTGAACTACGGAAATATCGGGAATATAGAGGCGGAAGATATCATGATCATCGAAGCAGACAACCGCCAGTTCGTTCGGGATGCGGATCTGTTGTTCGCGCAGGCATTCGAGGCCGAGAATGCCGAGGTAGTTGGTGGCAAAGAAAACAGCGTCGAGCTTATTGCTTTTGATGAATTTGCTGATCTGTTTTTTGTTCTCTTCTTTGGAGCTGTGGTAATTGATGGTGAGTACGGTTTTCTTCGCCTTTGCTTTGGTGGCGGGCATTTTGGCAATGGCATCCGAATACGCGGCTTCGCGCTCCAGCATTTGATTGAGACCAAGGTCAACGGTGATAAACCCGATTCTGGTATAGCCTTTTTTGATCAGATGCTGCATGGCTTCTGATGTACCGCCATAGTTGTTCACCAGCACATGAGGCACTTCCATGCCGGAAAAGCAGCGATCCATCAGCACCACAGGTTTATGCTGCGAATGCAGTTTGCGGATATCCTGTTCCATGCCGGATGTGGGCGTGATGAGAAATCCATCTACCTGCCTTTGAGCGAGCATGCGGAGCAGGGCCTGCCCTTTCTTGCTATCGTTCTCTGTACTGCAATACACTACACGGTAACCGAACTTCTCAGCTTCGTCTTCGATGGTTTTGGCCAGCATGGCGAAGAAGTTGTTGGAGATATCTTCAACAAGAAGGCCGAGGATTTTTGTTTGTCCGGTCCGAAGGCTGACCGCAACCTGATTGGGTTGATATCCGAGCCGGTTGGCAGTAGCAAGCACTTTCTTTTTGAGCGCTTCACTAATGCGCATTTCACTGGCTTTACCATTGAGGATAAAGCTTACGGTGGAAGTGCTCACACCAGTCATTTCGGCGATATCTTTCAGTGAAACTTTTTTCATCGATCAGATAAGGGAGCCAATATACAAACTAACCGGCAGATCGCGCTACACACGGCTGGTTTGGGTGAAAATATACTTGCAGCGGAGCGGATGCGGGTATCGGAAATTTGTGGTCAGCCACAATTGCGGAGGGGTGAATTGTGTGCGGATCTCCCGTGTGCCGGGATTGGATGTTCTGTATGCGTAAAGCAGTAAAAACAAAAAGCCCCGGAATGATCCGGGGCCTATAGTAAAATATGCTATTGCAAAGATTACTTGATCTCTACTTCTGCACCAGCTTCTTTCAGCTTAGCAGCGAGAGCGTCAGCATCAGCTTTGCTGATACCTTCTTTCACTGGTTTTGGAGCTCCGTCAACCAGGTCTTTTGCTTCTTTCAGACCGAGACCAGTCAGATCTTTAACGATCTTAACTACGTTCAGTTTGTTAGCGCCACCGTTTTTCAGGATAACGTCGAAAGCAGTTTTCTCTTCAGCTGCAGCAGCAGGGCCAGCAGCAGGACCAGCAGCAACTACTGCAGCAGCAGCAGGCTCGATACCATACTCATCTTTCAGAATCTTTGCGAGTTCGTTTACTTCTTTAACAGTCAGGTTAACCAACTGCTCAGCGAATGATTTTAAATCTGCCATAATTGTCAAATTTTTTCCGCCTTCATTGCCTGTGCTCCGGCGGAAAGTTTAAAAAAATTTGTTGAATATAACGCTCAGGCGTGCGTTAATAAGTTGAAATAGTAATTAATTACTGAGCTCTTTCTTCGAGTGCTTTTACCAGACCGGCGATTTTGTTGCCAGCGTTCAGGCCGCTGATAACGTTCTTCGCAGGTGATTGGAGAAGACCGATGATTTCGCCGATGAGGTCGTTCTTGCTCTTCAGCGCGGTCAGTACTTTCAGTTGATCATCGCCTTCGAATACGTCGCCGTCGATGAATGCAGCTTTCAGAACTGGTTTGTTGAAGTCTTTAGGACCTTTAGCGCGGAAGTCAGAGATGATCAGTGCCGGTTCTTTTGCTGTTTCGCTGAACATGATAGCGGTAACGCCATTCAGTGCTTCGAATACACCAGCATAACGGGTAGAATCCAGGCTTTCGAGTGCTTTCTTGATGAGGGTGTTCTTAGCCACTTTCATTTCAACATTCTTGTCGAAACAGATGCGGCGGAGTTTACCAACCTGCTCTACAGTGAGCGACTCTGTATTGGTGATATAGAAATTGTTATACTGAGAGAATTTCTCTTTCAGTACTTCAATCACTTCATTTTTTTCTTGCTTGTTCATAACGCAGATTTTTTTATGATTTCGCAGGCGTTGACAGAAGTCTTTGCCTATGCGTTAATCTGTTTAGTTGATCAATGATTTTGTGTCTACTGCAATACCGGGGCTCATAGTGCTTGCCATGAACACGCTCTTCAGGTAAGTTCCTTTAGCAGAAGATGGTTTTGCTTTGATAAGTGCATTGATCAGCTCATGGCTGTTCTCAGCGATCTTCTCAGGGCTGAAGCTAACACGGCCGATAGAAGCGTGGATGATACCAGCTTTATCAACTTTGAAAGCGATCTTACCACCTTTCACCTCATTTACAGCTGCAGCTACATCATTGGTAACTGTACCGGTTTTGGGGTTAGGCATCAGGTTACGTGGACCTAAGATCTTACCCAGTTTACCGATTTTCGGCATAACTGCTGGTGTAGCAACGATTACATCGATGTCTACCCATCCGCCTTCGATCTTTGTTACAAATTCATCGAGACCTACGTAGTCTGCGCCTGCTGCTTTAGCATCAGCTTCTTTATCAGGAGTGCAGAGTACCAGTACTCTTTTTGTTTTACCGGTACCGTGTGGAAGGGTTACAGTTCCGCGGATAGCCTGATCAGCTTTCTTAGGATCTACGCCCAGACGGATGTGAAGGTCAACTGAAGAATCGAACTTGGTGGTGTTGATTTCTTTCACCAGCGAAGAAGCTTCTTTCAGTGAGTATACTTTATTTTTATCGAGCTTGGCGTCAGCTACTTTTCTTTTTTTTGCGATTGCCATTGTCTATTCGGTTTTAAGTTATCCCCGCAGAGCAGGAATGTGAACATTTAGTTTTCCCAGGGGGCATTACCATCTACAGTAATTCCCATGCTGCGGGCTGTACCAGCAACCATCTTCATAGCACTTTCCAGGGTGAAGCAGTTCAGGTCGGGCATTTTGTCTTTTGCAATAGCCTCTACCTGCGCCCAGTTCACTTTACCTACCTTATTACGGTTAGGCTCTTTGGAACCGCTCTGCAGTTTTGCAGCTTCCAGCAACTGTACTGCTGCGGGAGGGGTTTTGATAACAAAATCGAAAGACTTATCAGAATAAACAGTGATGAGTACGGGGAGAACTTTCCCGATTTTATCCTGCGTGCGAGCATTGAACTGCTTGCAGAATTCCATGATATTTACACCCTTGGAACCTAATGCAGGACCTACTGGAGGTGCAGGGTTGGCCTGTCCACCTTTTACCTGCAGCTTAACGAAGCCGGTAATTTCTTTTGCCATTACTTAATGATTTATTGGTTCAAACGTCCGTCAATTGGCGGACTCCCAAATTCCTCTTATCCCGTTTTTATGTTGGAAACAATTGATTTTCAATTTGAAATATCCCGGAAAACCGGGTCTTTCGCTGTATCCGTCAATGCTTCCGTTTTGAAACGGGCTTTGTAAAGAACTTCAATTGGGGACGCAAAGGTAGGAAAATGTTTTGATTGAAGAACAATTTCTCTAAAAAAATGAGTCCCTCAGGGAGCTGGCAAAGATAGGCTGGAAAAGGCATCCGCGAACAAAGATTACCTGCCGGGATGGAAGAGCTTCATGCTTCGGGACGAAGAAAAAGCAACCCAGGCAACAGCGCATTTGTCGATGTCGGGTTACGCCGGTTAAAAACTGCCGGCAACTTTTTATTGAATTGATTGGTTGTTGCCGATGCAGCTGTCTTCTGTTTCATTGCAGCAACGATGATCACGGTCATGAGCGCAATCTCAAGCATCGGATCCGTACCAACCATATTCCTCAGCTGCGGATCGTGTGCAGGTGAACAGGTACAGTACAATCAGATACCGCAATGCTTCAATTCAGTTTTTACAGCACAAGGAAAAACTGAAAACGCTCGCCCCAATATGATCCATCCTGTTTTTTCTTACCAGACTCTGCGCGCGCATGACTGCCGGGATCCTCTTATCTGTTGCATCACCATCCGATACATTGCGGACAGCTACCCTCCCCTCTTACAGGCAGAAAAACACCGCTATCATCAGGATTACGATGCATGCAATGATGAAGAAAGTGCAGGAGCAAGTATCGGTAACAGCCCAAACAGGCCTTTCGGGAAGCCCAAATCAGGAAAAAATTCATTAAAATTCTTCACACTCTCTTCACAAAATGAAAGCGCTATCTGCAAACAGATCATCAGTGTAGTGTCTTCTATCGCAATTGCTGTTTGCATGCCGGAAATGCGAATGCAAAGCAGCGTAAAACAGTGGATCAATGGGGTGTAAAAAGGAGGCTGCAGGTGTATTCAGGCATGTACAACATTCCGCTGAAACGCTGTACAGTATTGTGTTTCAGGGAACACACCATTTCGATGATTGCCGGAAGGTAAGGTGTAATTAAGATCCCCATCCCGGCCATCGGCAACAACGAAAATCCAGCCCGGATTACCGGTTTAGTTTGCCCCTCTTCTTCCACATACCGGTAATGAGCAGCGGTAAATTTCATCTGCGATCATCATCCGGGCATCAAACTTTCAATGAGTTTTTTATAATATGAATATTTCTGCGTAGCTTTTGCACTCAAATAGTTCTGTGTAATTGTATCTTTACCATCAACTATAAAACACATCACACTATGGCCAAAGCAAAGAAAAAGTCAGCTAAAAAAGCAGCTCCCAAGAAAGCTGTGAAGAAAGCCGCTCCTAAGAAGGCAGCAAAAAAAGCAGCTCCTAAAAAAGCAGCGAAGAAAGCAGCTAAAAAAGCAGCACCTAAAGCAGCTCCAAAAAAAGCAGCAAAGAAGGCAGCCAAGAAAGCCGCTCCTAAGAAAGCAGCAAAAAAAGCAGCTCCTAAAGCCGCAAAGAAAGCAGCTAAGAAAGCTGTTGCTCCTAAAAAAGCAGCAAAGAAAGCTGGTAAAAAAGCAGCTCCTGCCAAGAAAGCCGCTCCCGCTAAGAAAGCAGCTCCTGCTAAAAAAGCGAAGAAATCAGCGCCAAGACCAAGGAAACCAAAACCAGTTCCAGCTCCTGAAGCTCCTGCAGTTGTCGATTTCCCAGTTGCTGAAGAGCAAGCGACCATCGATTTTGGTTATACCGCAGAGGAAACATCTGGCGGAGACGACGATAATAACTAAGCCTGTTATTATCACGCAAATAAGTGAAGCCTTCCCGTGCAGAATGAACGGAAAGGCTTTTTTATTTTCTCTAACTGATGATAGTAATGCTGAGCCTGCGGAGACATCTTTACTGATGTGAAATGTTTGCCGATGCCGATGCACACGCACACTATACCCACCACTAAACCCGCTACAGATAAGGGTTACAGGAGAATAAGAAATGATCAGTTCAAACTAAAAAGGTAGAAAAAACTGAAGGATTTTTAGCTAACAAGAAGGGATATGCGCTTTTACAATATGCCATCGATCCCAAAAATGCATTACTCATCTCCCCTTTTTCGCTTCCTGAATTTCTCCAGCACCGAAAGCGCAGTAAATAGATCGAAATTCAATTTCGCCTGGTTGTTTTTTATTTATCGGAAATGCATAACCGAATTCAGGAGCCTTTATTCATAGAAAGCCGATTCAGTAATCTACTTCAGAAACGGTAGAGTATTACTTTAAAGGAAGGTTAGGGCAAAATCCATGATCCTTATTCTTCTACTGAATTCTTACCTTATAGTTTGGACTGCCTTGTTTTTTTAAAGCATGCTCATTTCTAGATTATGAACTATCCAATGCTTCGCAGCTGTAATTTCTATGCAGGACTGGATCGTATAACCAAACTTGCGTAATTAAAACCAGCTTGTGTTGCAGCCCTAGCCTTTGGGTCTGAGATAATAACCCTCCCATACATCCTTTTCCGGTTAGGGAATTCAAGGCGCTGGTTTTATGGCAACCTCACGCTTTCCATTGATCTCTTTTCATCCGCTATCTTCCATTGCTGATCT
Source organism: Pseudoflavitalea sp. G-6-1-2 (assembly GCF_012927185.1). Taxonomy (GTDB): domain Bacteria; phylum Bacteroidota; class Bacteroidia; order Chitinophagales; family Chitinophagaceae; genus Pseudobacter. The sequence continues at coordinate 290,668 of NZ_JABBGB010000003.1, read as the reverse complement.
GCTGAAGGCATTTGCCAGTAGCAGTGTTTCACTAAATAATGGTGCATAAGAACCTGCCTGTACATGCCTGGGTACTGAATATGAAGGTCTGTTTTTTAGTTTCTACGGTTATCTTATATGTAAGCGAATAACATAATTACTGCTTCCGGGAGCTCTTCGCCATCACGTACAGACACAAAAAAACCACAGCGTTTGCTGTGGTTAATCTTTTTATCAGTTTCCCTGTGTTTATGCCAGTTTTTCTACCTGCATATAGTTCAGTTCCACTGGTGTGGAGCGGCCGAAGATCTTTACGGTCACTTTCAGTTTTTTCTTCTCGTCGTTCACTTCTTCGATGATACCATTGAAATCATTGAATGGTCCTTCGATGATCTTAATAGTCTCACCAACGATGAATGGCTCAACCATGCTCATGCCACCAACTTCTGCCATTTCATCCATCTTACCAAGCATCTTGTTCACTTCTGCCTTTCTGAGGGCGATCGGATTGTCTTTTCCGAGGAAGTGAATTACGTTGGTAGTGTTCTTTATTGCTTCTTTGAGGTCGTCGGAAAGTTTACCATCCTGTACTTCGATCATTACGTAGCCTGGATAGTAGTTTCTTTCACGCATTACCTTTTTACCATTCTGAACTTTGTATACTTTCTCCACTGGCAGAAAAACCTGTTTCACTACCTCGCCCCATCCCCCGCGGGAAATCTCTTTGTCGAGGTACTCTTTCACCTTCCTCTCCTTGCCGCTCACAACGCGCAGCACGTACCACTTGGTTTCCTGTTGTTGAGTAGTTTGTTCCATTAGTAAAATAGTGAATAGATGAATTTAAGACCCGATTGAGCAATGATATCCATTACCCACACGAGGGCGGTAATGAGAACCGTTGCTACGAGGACGATCACAGTCGATTGCTGCAGCTGCGTCCAGGAGGGCCAACTTACTTTTTCAAGCAGTTCTCTGTAAGACTCCCTGAAATAGGTGGTTACTTTATTCATAAGAACACATTCAGTTTTGTGTTGCACGGGCACTAGGATTCGAACCCAGATCAAAGGTTTTGGAGACCTCTATTCTACCATTGAACTATGCCCGTATAAAAGCCATTAGTGTATGCAAGAGCTGTTAGCAAATATAAGTAATCCGAGGCTAATAGCTAAAAGCAAAACGCTAATGGCTTTTTATTGAGATTCAACTTATTTAATGATCTCTGTAACCTGACCCGCACCTACGGTACGTCCACCTTCACGGATAGCGAATTTCAGACCTTTCTCCATCGCGATGGGTTGGATCAGTTTCACATGCAGGTTGGTGTTGTCACCAGGCATAACCATTTCAGTACCTGCTGGCAGTTCGCACTCACCAGTTACGTCAGTTGTACGGAAATAGAACTGAGGACGGTATTTGTTGAAGAATGGAGTGTGACGACCACCTTCTTCTTTGCTCAGTACGTATACTTCGCCTTTGAACTCAGTGTGAGGAGTGATAGATCCTGGTTTGCACAGTACCATACCACGACGAACCTGAGCTTTATCGATACCACGGAGGAGCAGACCAGCGTTGTCTCCAGCTTCACCTGAATCGAGGAGTTTGCGGAACATTTCCACACCTGTTACAGTAGAAGACAGAGGAGCTTCCATCAGACCTACGATCTCGATAGGCTCACCTACTTTAATACGACCTCTTTCGATACGACCTGTAGCAACAGTACCACGACCTGTGATAGAGAATACGTCCTCTACAGACATCAGGAATGGCATATCAACCGGACGTGGAGGAAGAGGAATGTACTCGTCAACCGCAGCCATCAGTTCTTCAACTGCAGCAACCCATTTAGCTTCACCAGCCAGAGCGCCTGTTGCAGAACCTTTAATGATTGGAGTGTTGTCGCCATCGAAGCCATAAGAGCTCAGCAACTCACGGATTTCCATTTCAACCAGCTCAAGAAGCTCTGGATCGTCAACCAGGTCAACTTTATTCATGAATACCACAATACGTGGAACACCTACCTGACGAGCCAGGAGGATGTGCTCTTTTGTTTGGGGCATAGGACCGTCTGTAGAAGCCACAACCAGAATAGCGCCGTCCATCTGAGCAGCACCTGTAATCATATTCTTCACATAGTCAGCGTGACCAGGACAGTCTACGTGAGCATAGTGACGGTTGTCCGTCTGATACTCAACGTGTGCAGTATTGATGGTGATACCACGCTCTTTTTCTTCGGGCGCGCCATCGATTTCATCATACTTTTTTGCCTGAGCCAGACCCTTCTGAGCCAGAATGGTAGTGATGGCTGCTGTCAAAGTTGTTTTACCGTGGTCAACGTGACCGATAGTACCAACGTTAACGTGAGGTTTGTCCCTCTTAAAAGTCTCTTTTGACATCGTTATCTGTTTTTAGTTGTGGTTTTACAAATATTTATCTGAAAATATCCCTGCCCCATTATTCTTTCACCGTAGTGAATTTTAAGGAGTCAGAGATGGTATCATGTATTCAGCGATTTTCTATCGACACGTATTTTTAGTCATCTTACAATCGCTGATCCGGATGATCCAAAAATTGTTGAGCCGTTAGTGAGAATCGAACTCACGACCTCTTCCCTACCAAGGAAGTGCTCTACCACTGAGCTACAACGGCTGATGACTCAGTGAGCGGTCTTCCTAATGGACTGGCAATAGTGCCATACCATTACCGGTCAACTGAAAAAATGAGCGGGAGACGAGGCTCGAACTCGCCACCTATAGCTTGGAAGGCTATCGCTCTACCAAATGAGCTACTCCCGCTTATATGAACAAAGATCTGTTATCGATACTGAAACCGCTTCGGTATTCGTTAGTTTACCTGGCGGAAGCCTGTGGGCAGGAGAGGATTCGAACCTCTGAAGTCGAAAGACAGCGGATTTACAGTCCGCCCCATTTGGCCGCTCTGGAACCTGCCCGGATTGGTAACATCGTACCCTTCCTGAGCCACTTGTCGGAATCGAACCAACGACCTACTGATTACAAATCAGTTGCTCTACCAGCTGAGCTAAAGTGGCGAATATTTTTTGTTGAAATTCAACATTCTAAAGAACTACCCAACCTCACTTTTCGTACACTCTTATTTTTTGGGAAGGCAAAGGTAACTGAAATTGTTTAATCCCAAAACTTTGTAGCGGATTTTTTTTGCTTGTTTTCAAGGCTTTGCATCCGTACTACCTGCCTGAGCGGCTGCAAAGGAAATGAAAAGTAAATTCACTGCAAAAAATTGATTGAAAAAAAGATGAAGATCAAATGATTAATTCGCGCAAATGCAGTCTGAGACAGCAAATCAGCTGATTATTTTTTTCTGCTCATTTCAGTTTTCAATCACAAAAACGGGCGTCTCCCCCCGTTTTATCTCTCCAACCTCTCCTTTCTTGCGGCTATGCCTGCCCGTTTCTTCCTCCGGTTTTGCCTCAACCCCGCCCATCAACAACCCAATATCGGTTACATTTCAACTCCCCATCAATCACTTCCCGGTCAAAAAAATCCATTCAGCTCCTTCCACCTTTCCCCTTCACCCGCACCAAACACCCATAAACGAAAAAAGGCCGTCTCCGGAGAGACGGCCTTTCAAATTTCTTTACTTATCAGGCTGCTAACTTTTCTTTTTTACGTTTTATCTGATTAACAAGAGAGTCAAGCGCACTGTCAAAGGACTCTTCAAATGATTTCGAGGTTGCTTTTACAAAAAATTGATGATGGGGCACCTGGACTCTTATCTCTGCGATTTTGTCTTTAATGGCATGTACTACATTATCCAGTTTTAAAAACACATCTACTTTGATTATGCGGTCGTGAAAAGTACTTATTTTCTGCAGTTTCTTATCAACATACTCTACAAGCTTTTCATCTGCGTTAAACCGCACGGTCTGAATGTTAACGTTCATAACAATCGCATTTTAACTGTGAACAATATATAAAGAACTTTGGGGTAAATAGTGGTTACATAGGCTCGGGTATTTGTTCACTATGAAGTTAATACATCATCAATGTTTTTCCAAATTTTAATTAGCTAAAAATCTGAGTATTGGAGCGGGTTTCAGCCTACGCCTTAGGATGCGCTCTGGCATGTATTTCTTTTAACTTTTCTATAGTATTATGGGTATAAATCTGGGTAGCTGCAAGGCTCGCATGACCCAGTAATTCTTTCACCGCATTCAGCTCCGCACCATTATAGGTAAGATGCGTGGCGAAGGTATGCCGGAGCACGTGCGGACTCTTCTTTTCGAGGGTAGTTACCTCTTTCAGATTCTTCTTTACTGCAGTATACACTATCGACGGCGTAAGCTCCGTTCCGTCTTCCCTGATCAGCAGGTTTTTATTGCCCGCATAACTTACTTTTTCTCTGACGGCTGCATCAAAAACCCTGCTCTTGGCCTCATGATATTCAAGCATGGCATCCACCAGCGCCTTGTGCACCGGAATGATCCTTTCCTTATCGCCCTTCCCCCTTACTTTCACGGTATTTCTATCGCTATCGATCTTTGCTGCTTCCAACCCAATCAGCTCAGCCCTCCGGATACCCGTCTGGTATAAAATGAAGAGGATCAGCCTTTCCGTGGCCGCCCTCCAGAGCTCGGCAGGCGTTGGCTCTTTTCCTTCCTTTTTCCCCACCCCGGATTGATCTTTCTGACTGAAATGGAGGTTTTCGAACAGCAACTTTGTACTGTCCTCCTCCAGATAAACAGGCAACCGCTTCGGCAGTTTCTGAAAAACCACCTTGTCCATGGGCCATTTGGTGATCTCTCCCATACGCAGGAAATATTTGAAGAAAGATTTGAGGCTGGATATTTTACGGTTGATGGTTCGCGCCGAATACTTCTCCTCCCCTTTCAGGCGTGCCAGCCAGGACCTTACATTGTCCGACTGGATAGACTGCAGGCTCACCCCGCTGAAGTGCATGCCCTCACGGGTAACTTCAAAGCGCTCCTTATTTAGTTTTGTGTAAGATTTCTCCTGAAGATAATTGAAGAAATCGTTGAGATCGTTGCGATAGGCTTCTACGGTATGCCCGCTTTTACGCTTCTCCTTTTCCAGATAGGTGAGAAACTGCCCGATGGCAGGATGACTTACCGGCTTATTTTCCGCTGAATCGGCCATAGTTGAAACAAAAAAAGATAGCCACAAAGTTAAGGAACTTTGCAGCTATCTTAATATATTCAGTTCAGCGTGAACGATTAAGCTTCGATGGCTCCGCTCGCAATCTGTTGCTTGTAGATTGCTTTCAACACCTTCGTGCGATGTTTGATCGATGGCTTCGTATACGATTGACGCTCTCTCAGTTGTAACAGAGTTTTCGCCTTCTCAAATTTCTTTTTATACTTTTTGAGTGCCTTGTCGATGTTTTCGCAATCTTTTGAGTCGATGATCAGCATAGTTTGATACCTCCTTTAATGCTTTTAAGGGCAGCAAAGATAATGGATTTTTTGATTTCAGACACAGTCTTTTCAAATTAGTTCGAAATCCCGACATTTGATCCATGTTTACCGGAATTATCGAATCACTCGGACAAGTGGAGGAAGTACTGGTATCCGGCACCAATAAAAGTTACTGGATCACCTCCCCCATCACCCACGAATTTAAGATAGATCAGAGTATTTCACACGACGGCGTATGCCTCACAGTAGAGGAAATAAACGGTCAGCGGTACAAAATCACTGCTATCGCCGAAACCCTGCAGAAATCCAACCTGCACCAGTGGCAACCCGGCCACCGCGTGAACCTCGAAAGATGCATGCCCATGAATGGCCGTCTAGACGGACATATTGTACAAGGCCATGTAGACGCCACTGCCACCTGCGTTGCTGTTAAGGATATGGAAGGAAGCCGCGAATTCCGTTTCCGCTTTCCGCAAAACTTCGCATCGCTCATCATCGAAAAAGGATCTGCCAGCATCAATGGCATCAGCCTTACTGTTTTCGACGTAACCGGCGATGAGTTTTCTGTAGCCATCATCCCCTACACACTGGAGCATACCAATATCAGCCAGGTAACTCCCGGCACTGCCGTGAACATTGAGTTTGATATGGTAGGGAAATACATCACGCGCTACCTCTCCCTGCAAAGGGCTCAGTAAGATAACCTGATCCAGGATTTTCTGTTCCAGAAGAGGAGCCTGCTTCCGGGCTCAGGTACTGCTATGCGCAGCTCTTCCGCCGGAACAGGATTACGAAGAAGAAATTGCTGTATCTGATTGCTGTAGGCAGCATCTGCAAAATTGAAATTGCGCTCCTGCTGCATTATCGAATCTGTAAGCGCTTTGAGTGCTTTGCCTGTATGCGCAATGGCAGCGCCTCCCGGCATGCCATTCTCCAGCACCAGGGTTGCCGGAGCGATCCAGCTGATGCTTTCTGCTGTTTTCGGTACTATCACTTCGGGAAGCAACAATTCCTGATCGCGCGTAAGACCGCTCACCACTTTCACCCTGCTGCTATCGACGCCGTATAACCGAAGCGCATCACTGAAGCCGATCCTGAAAACATAGGCCCCATCGATCTCTGCAGGAAGATTCACCACCCACAGTTTCTCCTTGGAGTTACGTACCTGCGCCATCAGCGATTTCACACTGTCCGACGCCCGCTTCCAGTTCATATTGTTCTGCTCCAGCAGATATACTCCGCTTGCCAGCAGTACCAGCACCACCAATGCCCTCACCTTTTCACTGTTGAAAAGATACACCACCATAAAAGCCAGTATCGTACAAAAGAAGAACGCAGGAAGATAGAAGAAACGATCACTCTCCGATGTGCGCGTGCTCACTCCAAGCCATAACGGCATCAGCATCGCAAACGCAAAGCAGGCAAGCTGAATAAGAAAGAACCGGGACAGTACAACCTGTTTTTTTGTTTTTCTCCAAACCAGCACAGCTGCAATGATGGCCAATACTGCCACTACTGCAAAGTTCACTACCAGCATCTGACTGTTGTCCGACGGTGGCAGAATAATTCTTCCGGCAGTTTTGAGCATGCCGGTGAACCTGCTCATCAGGTCGTTTTCAAAAAATCCTTTGCCATATCCTCCAATGAAAACACCGGATACCGTTATCCTCAGCCAGCAATGCAATGCGAAAGTAACCAGCAGTACCACCGCATAGCGAACCACCAGCGAAAACGGCGCCCGTGAGATCAGCAGCTGGGCCAGCAACATCGCCGGCAGTATCATGATGCTTTCATAAGACGCCAGGCCAACAAAATAACAAAGGGAAATGCCGATCATTTTGCGGGTCTCGCTCCAGCTGCTCACCAATATCAGCAGGGAGGCAATGGCGAGTGTGCCGGCCATCAGAGAACAACGCGCCAGTATCCACACGATCGCTTCATTGTGGTAAGGATAGATCAGAAAAAATACCGCAGCAAGCAACACTACCAATGAAGCATTTGGCAGCTGCATTTTATCCAGCAGCATTTTTTTGCAGTACTGCAACAGCAATACAGCAGTTAATGCATGCAAGAGAATAGAAAAAGTATAGTACGGCCAGGGAGTTAGTTTCGCAAACTGATAAGTGATCCAGATGGTGATATCTGAAAGCGGACGAAAGAATCCATCCACATTCAGTTCGTTCTCCACGCAAACCTTCCAGATTACCAGATGATCATCATTCACAAATCCATTGCCGAGTATGGGAATATACAGCACCAGTGCAATGGCTGCAAAGCAGGCCCATTGCCAGTACCATTTCATTGCCGTAAATCCGTCAATGCTGAACCAGGATTTGATAGGATTTTCTTCGCCTTGCGATCTGCGCATCAAAAAATAAAATATGGCTGAAGATAGTCATATTTATTGTAACTCCTTCGCCAGCGCCTGCGCCACTTTCTGATGTGCATTCGCTCTGAAATGCCCGTCGAGTATGTAGAAATCCTCAGGCTGAAGAAGGCTGGCAACATCCACCACTTTCACGCTGTTGCCGAAATGGTTTTTGTAACCTGCCTCCTGCAATAGTTTCTCTACGGCATTTTTGAAATCGTTGTTGCGATGGCTTACATCGATGCCTTCGTATACCAGCACTTTTGTTTTGGAAAAATCAAGCGGGAAGTCTTTCAGAATATCGAGGAACATTTTCGCATCCTTCGGATATTCCACCGGAAGACCAATATTGGAAGGCGGTTTGCCGAGCATCGATTTTATTTTTTCTTTCAGTCCGTATCTCGAAGCCAGCACAAAGTATTTGCCCGGAAAATATTTCTTGTTCCACTCGTTTTTGAAACGAAGCGAATCGTAAGAGGCTTCCGAAGAAATTTTGAGGTGATGGTTGTTGCCGAGATAAGCGGTATTCTCTTCATTGTCGTTGGAGCAATACTGAATCACCAGGTACTTCACGGCAGATGTATCCAATGTTCTGTATCGCATCAGTTCGCGCGGGGTGCCGAAACTGCTCATCGCAGCATTCAGTGTTCGTTTGCCACTGAGCTTTTCGAGTACCGCCGGTACAGACTGATCCTGATCTACTCCCCATCCCATCATATACGAATCTCCCAGGCAAATGATCTCCGGTTTCACCAGCGAAGAATCATCATCCCTGAATCCTCTGCTGTTTGCAGTGAACTTGTTGGAGAACTCCACATTCTCAAATGTGCAGGTATTGTTGGGAATGAGATTGTAGTAGAAGGCGCTGTCGTAGCGGCTGCACTCAGGCACAATCTGAATCACCTGTCCGTAATTATGTGCATACAGCCATTTGAATCCGGTCTGAAAACCATTCGGGATCTTCTCCGGATGTTTGATCCACGAAGCAGAGAACAATTCTCCGATAGTTACGATCACAGCAAGTACGCCCAATCCGATCCAGCCTGCAGAGCGTGGCTTTTTGCTTTTGATGAAAATGATATCCAGTATCAGTGCCACCACATACCATGCAATGGTGAGTGTGGTGATCACGGTTATCAGACTACTGGTATAGAGTACTGAGTTGGGATTCATTTTAAGCAGTACAGCTCCGAGTACTTTCACCGCCAGTACGATGATGATTACTACAAAGAGCCGCTGCACCAGTTTCTTAATCATGGGAATAGTTGATGGATGAAACGATTACCACACATTTTCCAGACTCTCCTTGTCGTACGTAAAATTCCTTTCCTTGAAATAGGAAGTTGCGCCCGCCTTCATCTGAACAGACTTGTTTTTTGTGAACAGTCTGCTGAGCGCAGCTATCGGTATCATAAAAACGAAGAACACAATGCTCAGCACCACTTTGCTCATTACATAGCCCATGGCATGCGCAAGCTTCATCCATGCCCAATGTATCTTACCGGCCAGCCATGGAATGAAGATGCCGATGGCGCCCAGCACCATCGCGGCAATCAGCAGGTATTTATTGTGTGTAAGCCAGTTGAACACCACGCATGCCACAACAAGCACCAGCATGGTCTCCAGGCTTTTTTGTTTACTGTTATCTATAGTACTCATAGCGTTAGAATAAAGTGTAAATGAATGGAGCGATAGCAGATCCGCCTCCCAGCACCAGCAGGATGCCCAGCAGCAGCAGGATTACAATCAGAGGTGCAAGCCACCATTTCTTTCTTGCTTTCAGAAATTTCCAGAGGTCTTTTAAGAAGTCCATATTCAGTTAGTTTAATTCGTTAATCAAGCGTGAATTCATTTTTCCAATCATCCTTTTCTTTCCACTCAGGCTGAGCGGTTTTATCGAAAAGGAAATTGCCTACTACCAGATAATCCATATCCGTACGCATGAAGCAGCGATAAGAATCTTCCGGTGTGTTCACAATAGGCTCGCCCCGTACATTGAAGCTGGTATTCACCATTACGGAATAACCCGTTTGTCTTTTGAATGCCTGCAGCAATTTGTAGAAGCGCGGATTGGTTTCTTCATGAACCGTCTGGATACGCGCAGAGTAATCGATATGCGTAATGGCAGGAATATCGCTGCGGAGGAAATATAATTTATCGAGCAGGTTCTTTCCTTCGAATGATGCAGGATATGGTATCCGGCGTTTTTCTTTCACCGGTTTTACCATCAGCATGTAAGGAGAAATATCTGCATGCTCGAAATAGTCAGACACATCTTCTGCCGGCACCACCGGTGCAAACGGACGGAAGCCCTCTCTGTACTTGATCTTGAGGTTGAGCTTTTTCTGCATCTCAGGGTTGCGCGCATCTGCAATGATGCTTCTTGCGCCCAATGCACGTGGACCGAATTCCATTCTTCCCTGATGCCATCCGATTACATTACCCGATGCAATAAGTGCAGCAACTTTCTCCAGCATCGCTTCTTCTGATGCGAACTGCTCGAATTTCGCGCCGTATTTGCGCGCAGTTACCAGCACATCCTGATCGTTGGTTTCTGTACCGAGATAAGAACCTTTGAGTGCATCCATTTTATTCGGATCCACTTTGCGTTCATTGCCAAAGTAAATGTAATTGGCGGCGTAAGCTGCACCCAGCGCACCTCCTGCATCACCGGCAGCCGGCTGCACAAATACCTGTTTGAAGATCTTCGCATCGTCGAGTTTGCCATTGGCTACGCAGTTGAGCGCCACACCACCTGCCATGCAGAGATAATCTGCACCGGTGAGTTTTTTCGCTTCGCGCGCGAGGTTCAGCACGGCTTCTTCCGTTACTTCCTGAATGGCCAGTGCGAGATCGCAGTGATGCTGTTCGAGATTCGATTCGGATTTGCGGCGTGGAAAGCCGAAGAGCTTTTCCCATTTATCATCGTACACCATCCGGAGTCCGGTAGCGTAATTGAAATATTGCTGATCGAGGAAGATGGAACCATCTTCTTTCAGATCTACCAGATGTTTCTTGATGATGTCTATGTACTTCTTCACTTCTGGTGAACCATGATTACCGTACGGCGCAAGCCCCATCAGTTTGTATTCGCCGGAGTTCACTTTAAATCCGCAGAAATACGTAAAAGCCGAATACAGCAGACCGAGCGAATGCGGGAAATCGAGTTCTTTGAGAATAGTGAGTTTGTTGCCTTCGCCCAAACAGATGCTGGCCGTTGCCCATTCTCCTACTCCATCGATGGTGAGCACTGCTGCACGATTGTAGGAAGAAGGATAGAATGCACTGGCAGCATGGGAAAGATGGTGCTCCGGGAAGAGCAGCTTCACTTTCTTTCTGTCCACTTTTTCGATACTGTCCAATGCTTCCCAGATCATTTTTTTGAGAAACAGTTTCTCTTTGATCCATACGGGCATACTCATCATAAACGAGCGGACGCCTTTGGGGGCATAGGCATAATAAGTTTCGAGCAAACGTTCAAACTTCAGAAGGGGTTTGTCGTAGAACACCACTGCATCGATGTCGTTGATGGATCTGCCTGCATATTCAAGGCAGAATCTGGCAGCATTGACCGGAAATGCGGGATCATGCTTCTTTCTGGTAAATCTTTCTTCCTGTGCGGCGGCGATCACTTCCCCATCCTGGATAATGGCCGCGGCCGAGTCGTGGTAAAACGCGGAAATTCCTAAGATTGTCATATTTGTTTTCGATTTAGGGGATATATGGATCAGCCATGAGAGAGAAGGCTATGGCCGGCCGGTTTTCCTTAAAAAGATTGGAGGATTGTCAAAAACGTAATGACCGGGTAGGGAATAAACGAGCGGCTAAACTATTACATTTTTTCTGTTCATGCAATAGCTTAGCCGCTCTTCTGTAAAACTTTATATCCGGATTACCTCATGAGGTACATTTTACCGTATCCATTGGTGAAGTAACGATCGGTATTATCGCCTTCGGACCTGTATTTCTCCATCGCCTTCCCGTTCATGGTGGTTACTACTCGGTAGAGGTAAACGCCGTTTCCGAGCTTTTGACCGTACTGGTCTGTTCCATTCCACTTGAATTCGGTGATATTTCTTCCGATATGGATGGGTCCCAGTTCGTCTTTGGTGATCTCGCGAACGATCTTACCGGTGATGGTGAGAATCTGGATTTTGATATTTGTTGGTATCTCGCTGCCGGTGAGTGTAAACACAAAGGCAGTGGAAGTACTGAATGGATTCGGATAGTTGAGCAGGTTAGAGATCATCGATTTTGTGATCACGCGGAAAGCGATGCGATATTCCAGGGTACCTGCTCTGTTGCCACTCTTATCTTTTGCTTTGATGGCCAGCTCGTATTCATCCCCTTCACTGTTGTTGGTGGAGGTGAATGCCGGAGTAAAGTCGATGGTGGCCGTATTGTTTGCACCGCTGGTAGCTGGTGTAAAGCGCAGTGTATCGTTATCGAAATGATATTCCCTGATGCTGTTGTCAGGATATCTCACTGTTACTGATCCGATGGATGTATCGTTCAGCAACATGAATTTGGCATCGTCTTTCAGTTTGATCTGAATATGCGGTTTAGCAGAAACGATATCACGGTTGATGATTCTTACACCATCGAAAGTAACGTCCAGCAACGGATTCACGTAATCCGGCTTCACAAACATATCTCTGAAGAGGAAGTTGTTGAAGTGATATTGTTCTGGTTGTGCATTATCAGGATTCATATCGAGATACACCGTATTCTCTCCGGGGAAATCCTTAGTATCGATAGCAACACGCACCATGGCTGTATCATTCGGCTGAAGATCTTTCTGTTTCGGAACAAAGATGGTTTTGGTAACATTGTTCCGATTGGTAACATTCAGCTTAACAGCAATGCTGTCTGCAAATTTGGTTTTACTGATATTCTTGAAAGGAATTGCAAACTGATAGATGTCTCCTATTTCGAGTGTGTCTTTCGGTCCGTTGAATGCGAGGTTTGGTGCCAGCATACCTTCGGGTACCGGAGAATAGAACACATTCCAGTATCGCAGCTGATAAGGTTTGAAATCTACTGAGTCGGCATTGCGCATTCTCAGACGGATGAAAGGATATAATTTGGGATCTACCGAAGAAATATCGAAGTCCTGTTCACTCTCATTCAGATCGAACAATGTTGTTTCCGTTCCGGAGAGGTTTACACCCACCACCTGCACACCCACTTTTGCGTGAGATGGATTAATGTCCGGCGCTCCACGCCACATTACTTTAGACCATTGTTGTGCGGGACCAAAAAGCGGAGAACTCATAATGCCTACTGAATCCGGACTGGGGAGTTTGGTATTCAGTTTAAGTTGCCCTTTTGTGCTGATGCTCACTTTCCATAATGGCGTAAAAGCGGGATCATTCTTTTTGAAAATACCTGTCCACGAAACATAATTCTTAATGGTATCTATCTGCCAGAATCCGTGTTGCAGTAATTTATGATAAAGCGATTTACCTGAACCATACAATGCTGTGTCAGCTCTCCAGGTTGCAGGTAATGATTTGATAGGTACAGTATCGAGGCTTCTTGCGATTACCCAGTAACCATCGGGGATGGCATCTATGAAGTCCATCGCTTTTTTTCTGGTAGCGGCCGACTCATAGGAGAATTCAATATTGTATTGGTGTTTACCTTCACAATTGGCATCTGCACTGCCGCCTATGTTGAGATTGGTATTGCCCGGCCCTACATTCAACCATGGCTGGAAAGTTTTAGGATCGATAATCTGAAATACGATAGATTTTCCTATACAGCCGGTGTTCATTCTTTCAACCCCATCGATGGATACAGAGTAATTGTTCGCAGTGTTACCTGCCCATGGGAATACCCCGGTATTGATCTCGATCAGATGATCAGTATGTGTGAGGCGCCACTTTCTGTCGCTGTCCAGGGTGATTTTTACTCCTTCAGTTGCCTGATGCTGGAAGAAATGGTCTTGTCCGGAACCGATATTCGATCCCGCCATATATGTAAACGATGCAGTATTCCACTGATAATGTGTTTCTCCAGGAGGCGGCACTGTGGCTACTCTCCAGTAATACACTGCGCTGTCTTTATAAACAACAGATGGAGAGAATTCAAGAATACCACCTTTTGAAGAAGTCGAAGCTGTTACTTTTAAAGAAGAATTGAATTGCAGTGTTGTATCTAATTCCATTACATAGTCCCGCATGTTACTGAAGGGGTTTGCAGTGGAAGCATAGAATTTTGTAACAGGCTCATTAATGATACTGAGATTATAGGGCGATGTTGGTCTTGCTTCTTCATCGAAGATCACAAACTCCCTGAATGCAGTATTGTTCGATTCGGCCTCCTCATCGATCGCATTTTCACTATCGAGCGTTACATAGATTCTGTTGCGGCCTTTGTCTCTGGTAGAAACAATAGGTATATCAAACGAAAGAGAATCGGACCACATGATACCTCTGATCTTCTTCTTGTAAATAATTCCGAAGCTATTGTCCGGGAACTGACGCTTTATTTCAACAGTTATGGAGTCGGCGGTTGCACGGCCGATATTCACCATCCTTACTTTCAGCTTGAAAGAACTTTCAGCCACAGAAATGAAGGCAGGATTAATTTTGATACCAGACTCTTCCATCACATAATCGGGTTTGGCTGCTCCATTGAGGAACACAGCAGGATCGCCATGAAGAGTGATCTGTTCTGCGTGCATGCGCGCATAGAAATCGTCGGGGCCGGATGCTGTAACGAGATCCCCTAATCCATCTGAAAGTATCTGTCCCAGAGATTTGCCATAATCTTTCTTTGCAATCTCCGAGTAGAAATGATCGAGGAAAAGATTCAGGTAACTCACAATACCCAGGTGGGTGCTGGCGATAAAACCTATAGCGCCGCGGTTTTTAGCGAGCAGAAACTTTTCAGTGATGGTTTCATTGGTTGTAAACCTTCCCGAAGAACTGGAGAAGAAGTTACCTGCATTACATCCATTTACGCAGAACACCGGATATTTACCCTGGTTGCTATAGGAGTATGGATCATCTATGTTGAATTCAAGTGTTGAAGAAGAAGAGTGTCCGAAATAAGTGAGGAGACTGATCCCTTCATTAAAGAGATCTACCAGCTTGTCTGAAGTAAGCTGTTCAACAGAATTGGTGGATACTTTACAGAAGGTTGTTACCTTGCCTCCAAAGAGCGTATCCTTGATAATATCCCTGTATGTACCCATGTAGTTGCACAAAACAGAGCCGAGATGCGGTTCACTGGAACCGGTAACGTGTACCACATTTTTCATCCATTCTCTTCCTGCCAGTGTATTGGGTGAGTTTCTCTGGGTAGCATCATAATCTTTGATCTTTTCCAGATAATCCTCTACTTCTTTGGGATAAATGGCAGAAAGCCTTCCGATAGGCATTTGTGCAATAGGTTTACCGGTAAAACCTACTGCCAGCAGGTTGTCTGATCCGGGATGTCCCCATGTGGGGATCAGGTTGAGCCTTTCCGGATTGGCGTTTGCGCCCATCAGAACATACTCATTATACACCACTCCTTTTCCGATCAGGAACGCATACTTAGGCGGTGCAGACAAGTGAGTGCGTGCGTATTCGAGGAAGTTTCTTATCGAAAGCGGATTTTTCTTGATGCCATATGCAAACTGATCTACCAGCTGTTCAATTTCTGCATTGAGTACTTTGAAACCACCGCCTGCCGAAGTTTCGCGGTATGCTTTGTAATCTTCAATAGGATTGTTTCCGTTGGTGCCTCCATACAAATATGCATTGGAAATGATAATATAGTTTGCGTTGGGGTTACCAGACACGTAATTTATGAAGTTTCTTCTCAGGAGAGTATTAACCTGTACAAAGCTGGCAGCGGCAGTACTTGCCATTACATAACGCGTATCCGTACCCGAAGCAGGTAATTCGAACCGGAATTTACCTGCCACCACATGAGCAGTATATCTTAAACCACGATCGAGGTCGATGAGTACAGGTGTTACTCCTCCGTTGTTGAAACCGGTCACCTCAATCAGCGATGGTGATCCCTTCGCCGGCCATACGAATTCGAAATTTGTCTGGTTAGCAAAATTGAATTCTCTGGGATAATTGATCTCAACAAAACCAGCTACATAACGGTCGGTACTAATTGCTGATCCGTTCTCCCATCTTACAGGAACTGAAGTTGCATTGAGATAACTGGTGGGGAACGAAACGGTAAACTTTTGGGCTTTGAAATAATTCATCACCTGTTCGGTTACCAATTGATTATTTACAAATGTCTTGATGGTACGTTCATTCGGTGCGTTGCCGGCTGCACTAAAAGTAATGCTGCTGGATGCAGGCCCCGAATTGACAGCCGGAAACATATTGGGTATAGTGGTACCTCTGGGCACCGTGGGTGTAATGTCCAATGATGAACGGAACTCTCCTTCATCATAAGAAGAAAGGTATACATATTCAGGCAGCACATTAGCTTTACCCGGATTGAACTTATTGGTGAAATACTGACGGAAAGTGTACATCAGAAAGGGCTCCAGAGTAAGCGAACTGGAAGCTGCATTGTTTACTGCCGGCTGCGTCTGGAAAGGATTTGCGGTATTACCCGATGTGAGGTAATAGGCAACGGAATCTCCCATCAGACTAGCTTTGTCTGTAAGCTGCGAATTAGGATCGAGATACAATTGCTTATCTGCTTTGCCATCGAGTTTTTCGCCGTAAAACTCAATGTATCCGTTTGCAGGAAGAATCCCTGCGTTCACAGAAGCAAAGTAATGAACCTGCACCCCTTCACGCCATAACTGCAGATTCTCAACAGGTGTATTGTCGAGTCCGGCTGCAGCCAATGCCGATTGCGGTATCCGGTACATGGCTGTACGGCCGATCATGAACTTCTGGTAAGTTTTGTTGTAATCGATCCATTCATTGTTGTAAGTCTGAGCAGCCAGGTTGAAACCCGCCAGCACTAACAACAGTGTAAAAAAATTCCTCATATAGTTATTTTCTGGGTTCTCAAATAGGGACAGCAACAGAAGGGTTACTTCTTCTGTTTTTTCTTCAGATCCACTTTAAGAGAAAATACATGGGTGTACAAAGGGTTCGACTGATTGGCCAGGTTGGTAAAAGCGTAGTCGATCTGCACAGTATTTATTTTGAAACCGGCACCGGCACCGGGCTGGTAGATCCAGATCTTCTTTTTATTGGTTTCATCGTTATCATCGAGTGCACGCTGGAAATTGTTGATACCACCACGTACAAAGAATACATCTCTGTAACTGAGTTCGAGACCTACACGGGGATCAACACTCACGGCATCGGTTGAGATAACGGTATTTCTGCGGCCATCGAAAGTGAGATCGAGATTGGCTTCGGTCATCAGTTTCAGGCTCTTGCTGAGATTGAAGTAATAGGCGCCGCCCACTATCAGTTTGGGAGCTGTGAGCTCGGTAGACTTCACCGGAATTTCGTTCTGCGTTACGTAGAACACTTCACGCATTTTTTCGTTGAGACTGAAACTCCAGGCATTGAAGGTGGTGGTTACATCACGGGCCATCACACCGAGGCGCCAGCGCTTATCGATGATCTGCAACCCTGCATCGAAACCAAAGCCCCATGCAGACGCAAAATCACCGGCTTTGCGGTGAATCACTTTTGCATTACCACCGATATTGATCTGGCGGTCGCCCTTCATCTTGATGGTCTGCGCCATGGAGAACATGAACGCATAATCCGCAGAAGAAAAGGTTTGGATATTGCTGAAATTGATGGTTCCATCGGACTCCACCAGAAAGATGGTATTGGGGATATCGTCAACGGCAAAACGAAGCAGGGAGATACCGATCACCCGCTTGTTATCTTTCAATGGAAGTACCAGGGTACCGTAGTCGTATTTGCCGATCCCTGCAAAATATTCGGCATGCATCAGGTTGAGCTGCGGATTGTCTTTCACATTCACGAGCCCTGCCGGGTTCCAGTAAGCCGAGGTTCCATCGGTTACAGAAGCCACCTGAGCGCCGCCCATGGACAAACCTCTGGCCCCCGCTCCTATGTTCAGGAACTCGTTGGAATATTTTCGGAACTGCGCATGGGAATACTGGAATGATAGGACACCACCTACCAGTGCAATTGCAAAAAGGGTTCTCTTCATTGATCCAATTTTCGAAATAAGCAATTTACAAGTTATGACCACTACACAGGGACAATGGCTGCGCCGGAGGTCTGCCGGCCAACAACCTTCTTGGCATGGGACTTCAGGTTGGGTTCAACGTAAAAAAACGATTTCCATGGCGAAAATATTGCATCTATAGGGAAACTTACTACAATTCTTACCTTTGCCCTAATTGATAATGCTGCCGTGAACCGATTGGGGTATTATTAGATACGTTAAATTAAAAGACAACGATTTACAACATGACCTGGATAGAAGATCTACGATGGAGAGGCATGATACAGGATATTATGCCCGGAACCGCAGAACAGCTTGAAAAAGAAATGACCACAGCCTATATCGGGTTCGATCCCACGGCAGACAGCCTGCATATCGGCAGCCTGGTTCCCATACTGTTGCTGGTGCACCTTCAAAAGAATGGCCATAAACCCATCGCACTCGTTGGCGGCGCCACCGGTATGATCGGTGATCCCACCGGCAAATCCGAAGAACGCAACCTGCTGAACGAAGAGCAGCTGCAGCGCAATATCACCGGCGTACATAATCAGCTGGCGAAATTCCTGAACTTCGACCCTGCCCTTCCCAATGCAGCCGAAATGGCCAATAATTATGATTGGTTCAAAGATATCAGTTTCATCACTTTCCTCCGCGATGTAGGCAAACACCTCACCGTGAATTATATGATGGCCAAAGACAGCGTGAAAAAACGCATCGAAGGCGATACAGGTATCAGCTACACAGAGTTCGCTTACCAGCTGATGCAGGGATTTGATTTTTATCATCTCTACACAAAGAAAGGCGTGAAACTCCAGATGGGCGGTTCAGACCAGTGGGGAAATATCACTACCGGAACGGAGCTGATCCGCCGGAAAGCCGGCGGCGAAGCATTCGCATTTACCTGCCCTCTTATCACCAAAGCCGATGGCGGCAAATTCGGAAAGACCGAAGGGGGTAATGTTTGGTTGGATCCGACGAAGACTACTCCATATCAGTTTTATCAGTTCTGGCTGAATGCGTCGGATACTGATGCTGAAAAATGGATCAAGATATTTACGTTCCTGAGCCGCGAAGTGGTAGAGGATCTGCTCGCTAAACATGCGACAAATCCCGGTGCCCGTGAATTGCAACGTGCGCTCGCAAAAGAGGTAACTACTTTTGTGCATGGAGAAGAGGAATACAATAAAGCAGTAGAAACAACGGAGAAACTTTTCGCTAATCAGAATGCTTCTGCGGAAAGCCTGAGTGTGGAAGACATCGAAGCAATGGACGGCGTGGTTCGGTTTGACTATGAACTTGCTAAACTCTCTGAAGGCATCGATGTAGTGAGTTTTCTCGCAGAGACGGGCATCTTCCCTAGCAAAGGCGAAGCCCGAAAGACTGTACAAGGCGGCGGTGTGACTGTAAATCGCAAGAAAGTAGAAGATATAGGTATGAAGGTAGACAGCAGTCTGTTACTGCATGGAAAGTATATTCTGGCTCAGAAGGGCAAGAAGAATTATTATCTGGTGGTAGTAGCCTAAGTATCAATTTTTTAAAAAAGTTTGCAGAAGTTTTGGAAGGAATTAATTGAAGCATTACTTTTGCACTCCTTTCGGTGATGATCTAGAGAAATCTACAGAAAGTTACCGATGATTGCCCGATAGTATAATGGTAGTACAACTGATTTTGGTTCAGTTTGTCTTGGTTCGAATCCAGGTCGGGCAACAGAAAGACGAGATTGAGAAATCTCGTCTTTTTTTATTGTCTAAGTGGAGAGCAGTGCAGAATTGACTTCCCTGAAAATCAAAATTTCTCCTGTTTATTTCCGGAGCCATTATCAGACAAGCTTATCACCACCTTCAGTTTTTAGGTTCTCTCTAAGTTGTCATCTCCCTGTCTCTAATTCCACGAAAATATCATTCATCATATTCCTATGAAATTTATGCCGGTAGTATTGATGCTGCAATTCAACCAGAATAAGAAATCCAGATTTGCAATGAAGGATGTACGTTTCCATTTTCGACTCCGGAATTCATTAGAGAAAATATGAGCGCAAATTCAACAATGTAACGAGGAATGCGACTCAGCACTACTGTTATCGTTAACTTCTCAGGTTTCTTTTTCATGTTATGCGTATTAAAAGGCGAGATCTTTTCAGGTGATGCTCCCGTTTGATGATTATTTTCATTCCTGATAGAATTTTATTCCAATAGTATAGTCGTCGTGTTACTGGAAGGACTTTAAGCTTTTGGCTTCCATCTCACATTTTTGCAGTGCTATGCCCTATTGCGAATCAGGCAACGAGAACTGCTGAATAATCATCCATAGGATATGTTTAATGGCCGGATGAACATATTATGGCGAAATCAGCGGGCACATTACCTCCCCATCACACAATTACTAATTATATCACAGAGACCGTACTGAATGATACGCTCAATACAAGTAAATGATTAATGGAAATTGGATCCCGTAATTACTCTCATTGGTACTTACGTCATTACTAATCATATGAGAAAGCTTACAGCCAGTTTTTTCAGAAGACAAGGATGTAGAAGCAACCTGGATTAAAATTGGGAATAACTGATTTTTACCAGCCTGCTAGATGCCCGAAACAAGAAGAGGTAAGCACATAAAGAAAGAACTATTATAAATGAAGCGGCATGCCATTCTTTTCCAGACGACACGCATCATAACAATTTCCCGGATTACTGTAGATAAAACGGACGACAGAATTATCCGTACCTTGTTTAAAGAAAAATAATTTGAAAAAAAGGAAAAAAATTTTGTCAGCCGAAGTGAAGAAGCTTGCTGATCTCTTTGTGAGACACCACTACAAGGCTGGTATTTAACTGCTAAGGGTTGAGCAGAATCTGATCTTTATCACAGTGAAAGAAATCGAAAACTAAGTTATAACTGGTTGGCACTTCTATTTCGGGAGATAATCGAGACAACCATTTCTTGTGGCAATGTATAGGAAAAAAATCATGTTGAAGAGAAAGGGAAAACACCTGCTGATTTTTGGGAACAGCCTCGATAAAAGTCAATCATAATTTCTTCGGCTACCGATTCATGCATCCCAATAGTTACCTCAGATCTCCACCCCAAACTCCCGCTTCAGCAATCCCTTCACATCCTCCTCCGTTTCCATATCAACTTCTATCTCGCCCTTTCCATGCGTTATCTTAAACCTGTTCCCACTCAACGTCTTTCTACCGTTCAACGTTGGTAACGAAATCATTCGCTTCCGCGTAAAGCTAGACCCAGGACTTGTTTGATGATATTTGCACATGCCCTCGAACTCCTTCAGCCTCCGCGGTATTATCGTAAACACATACAACGGCTTCTCCGAATAACCATCCATCCTTGATATCAGCAGATACTCGAACTCATGCGTTCGCATCCTGTACACGCCCCGCTCATCTTCCTGATCTATCTGAAAATCCAGCACCAGCGGCGAAAAGGCAAACTCGCCAAAACCTACATCCACCAGATAGATCTCCTTCCCTACTTCCACTATTATTGCCATATGGTCGAACTCCGGACCGAAACTGCCGCGATCAAAACTGTACACTTTCGCGGAAACAAGTATGGTATCATACCCTATGGTTTCCAGCAACTGCCTGAACAGGCTGTTCAGTTCATAACAGAAGCCGCCCCGCCTGCGTTCCACCACTTTCCGGTAAATCGCATCGGGATCTATATAAATAGGTATGTTCATATGGATATCAAGATTCTCGAATGGCACCGCCAGCAGATGCGCACGCTGCAATGCGGCAAGCGTCTCCAGTGTTGGAACCAGGCTGCCCTGATAACCGATCCTCCTGAGGTAAGCTGGTACATTCATACTGCTGAAAAATAATTACTTTATGATTGCTGTTTTGTAAAGAAATACTGAATGGGAAATGAATTCTACATTTCTGAAACCGGCACTCCGTCTGCATTTTTTCCAGATTTGAGAAAGCAAAAAATTTGCCGGATATATACCCGGTTGTCTTACAGAATGGAGCGCCATTGCCGTGTTCCCCCTCTGCTTTTGTCGTGATTGCACCAGTTCTGTTTCCCAACGGCGGTTTATCTTTGACTTTCAAATCAACATTGCAATACCATTAAATAATTTATTATGGCTACTATCAGTCCTTACCTTAACTTCATGGGCAACACAGAAGAGGCGTTCAATTTCTACAAATCTGTGTTCGGAGGCGAGTTCTTAACTTTAAGCAGATTCAAAGATCAGGCAGAAACAGCCAATGTTCCGGAGAATGAAAAGAACATGATCATGCACGTAGCTCTTCCTATCAGCAACGATGTAATTCTGATGGGAACAGATACCCTCGAATCGATGGGACAACAACTGAACAAAGGGAACAACGTGTCGCTGGCCATCAATGCCACTTCTCTGGAAGAAACAGAAAAACTGTTCAACGGATTATCTGCAGGAGGACATATAATCATGCCGCTGGAGAAAACATTCTGGGGCGCTTATTTCGGAATGTTCACCGATAAATTCGGCATTCAATGGATGGTGAACTACGATCTGCCCCGCTCATAACCGATAGTACTACCTTAAAATAATCAGCCTTTCATTCATTTCATCCGGACTATTTTCCGGCAAGTATTAATCTACAGCACAATCGCCCGCCAGCATCCATTGGCGGGCATTTTTTTACATAAAAATGCCCGGACCTGCATCGATGTAATATTCGCAGATCTGGGCATTTCGTGTTTGCTGCACAGCTTTCACTGTTATTGCAAAAGCAGCACCATACAATGTTATACCGGCGCTACCGGTAATGTACGCTATCAATAAATTTCGCAGGAAAGGTGAAGGAAGGAATAAAAAATGATGAGTGGTCAATTGATGTAAGCAGGATTAATCTTCGTCGTCCATAAGTACGAAAGACTCATCCTCTTCGCCCATCAGTACTGAGTCGCCATTCTTGCAACGCACCATCGTTACACTGCGATGCAGCGCACTGCGATAACGATCTCCGATCGGAATCATTCTGTCGTCCAGATAGATCCTCTCTTTATCGAAGCTCTGGATGCTGGAGATACCCACAATGTAAGAGCGGTGAACACGGCAGAAGCTATCTGCCGGCAGTAACTTTTCAATCTGGCGCATCGATACCAGGCACATGAATACCCGTGACCCTGTAACGATCTGCACGTAATTGCTTCTTGCCTCAATAAAAAGAATGGAGGCAAAATCAACGCGCACATAGCGCCCCTGTTCTTTAACGAAAAAAAATGTTTGCATAAGCACTAGGGTTCTGGAGACTGATGAATTTGTTTACGGGCTGCACTTCCACAAAGGATTGTCAGCTACACAATCTATATATAGACACACAAAGGAGAGAATAGGACTACTCTTACCACGAAATTTTTATGTTTTAACAGATTTTGGCAATTCAGTACCGGATCCTTCAATCGATTGCCTGCTCAGAATCTTCTTCGTGTAGCTCGTACAATGTTTGCAAATCAGAAGGTTTTCGTAAGTTGTAGGCTCAAATGTAAAAGGCCGTTTGCTTTGACAGAACTGGAAATGATACAACAACTCCGGAAGGGGAACGAACTGGCTTTTAAACAGTTGGTGGAAGATAACCAGGATATGGTTTACAATACGGCCCTCAGCATTGTGCAGCATGCCGCCGATGCAGAAGATGTGGCGCAGGAAGTATTCATACAGGTATACCGCTCCATCGATCAGTTTAAAGGCGACAGTCGTTTGAGTACCTGGATCTACCGCATCACGGTAACCAAGAGTCTCGACCTCATCCGCAGCCGCAAACGCAAAAAACGCTTTGCCTTCGTAACCAGTCTGTTCGGTCCGAATAACGAGATCCTGCACGACCCCGTGAATTTTCATCATCCGGGGGTAGAGCTGGACCAGAAAGAGCAGGCCGCCGAACTTTTCCGGCTGATCGATCAGCTGCCCGAAAACCAGAAAACAGCCTTTATTTTACTGAAGTCCGAAGAACTGAGCTATCAGGAGATCGCTCAGGTGATGGAGTTGTCCGTTTCTGCAGTGGAATCGCTGCTTTTCAGAGCCAGACAAAACCTCCGGAAATTGCTGGAGACCCAGACCATAAAACCGAAGGGCCAGCAACAGCCGAAATAGTCGCATGTTTTCTCAAATATTAACGTCAAACGTAGTAGTTTTAAAATTCACCAGTATGTCACCTGAGATGAATAATAAAGAACAGGAAGAGATCCTGAACAGCCTTCAGGGAATGAAACGCGCCGCGGCTCCTGAATTCTTTTATGCCAGGCTCCGCGCCAGAATGGAGCAGGAGCTCACCCATGCCGATTCCGGCTGGTTCGCACGCCTGCTTACCAAACCTGCATTGTCTATCGGACTGGCAGCTTTCATTGTGCTGCTGAATATCACTACCATTATGGAGATGTGGAACAAAAGCACGCCTCCCAAATCCGATTCAGCTCCCATCGTAGTGGCCGACTATACCATTGCTACCTATACCGTATACGACGAAACCCCAGGTGAACCATGAAGAAATACCCCCAACAAAAATGGCTTCTCTGGCTGGTGGTCATTTTATTGCTGACGAATATTCTCACCCTCTCCTTTTACTGGCTGAAAGAAAAACCAACGCATGGTCAGGCTGCCAGCTTCGCAGATAAGGAAAAACGCATGGGCCAGTTTATGGTGAACGAACTGAAATTCTCCCCCGATCAGGAAGCCATCTACTGGAAACTCCGCGATACACTCATCATGGCGCAACGCCCGGTGATGGATTCGATCCGCAGTTCCAAAAAACGATATTTCGACCTGCTCAAAATGCAGCATGGAGCCGAATACGATTCTCTCATCCTTGCCCGAGGAAATGATGTAACAACGCTGCAACGCCAGCTCGATCTCATCACCATGCACCACTTCGAAAAAGTGCGCGCCCTCTGCACCGACGAACAACTGGTGAAGTTCGATACCGTTATTGCAGAGATTGTTAACCGCATGACTTCGCCACGAAGATCCGGCTCAGGCAAAACTGATTCCACTAAAACAAAGTAATTATTTCCCGTTTCCGCTGACGATCTCCCAGAAGCGCTCCACACGTGCCGTCCAGGTATTCTGCCCGGCTACATCGATGCGTTGCTGCTGCAATGTGGCGTTGTTGGAATTGATGGCTGTATCGATCAATTGAAGAAATTCATCATCACTGTCCGCGATGTACGCCACATCTTTGAACGTGTAAATATCTTCGGAGAAATGCGTAGCTATCACCGGTTTGCCGGCAGCCAGGTATTCATTGATCTTGAGCGGATAGATGCTTTTGGTAAGCGTATTTTTTTTGAAAGGAATGATCACACAATCGAAGTACTGCAAAAACGCAGGCAGCTCGGTGATCTTGCGCGGACCAGCAAAGATCACATTGGGCAACTGATCGAGACCGAACTCTTGCACTTCATTACCCTGAATGGGTCCCACAAAGAAGAGTATCTTATCTGAATGATGCGTTGCAATTTTCTTCAGCAATTCAAAATCTGAACGATACTCGATGCTTCCCGTATAACCGATGATCTTTTTATCGATCCCCTGCAATGCCTCCGGCTTAGGCAGGATCTGCGTTACAGCCGTTTTGAAAATATCGGTATCAGCCGCATTAGGATGAAAGAACACATTGTTGGAAAAAGGAGATTTCAGTCTCGTGAGTTCCTTCGATGTACAAAGCGTGTAATCGAAATTGTGCACTATCTGCTCTTCGAGCCTCGTGCCATGCCTGTGAGAATAAGCTACCTGCGAAATATCATCCATCGACTGATACACGGATGCAGCAGTCAGCGACTTGATATCCTCCGGTAATTTTTGAACAAAGTATGGATCAAAGAAATTGAGATACACGAAGTCTTTCAGCTGATAATCTTTAATCAGTTGACGGATGGTGCGCAGCACAATGGCATCATTCCACTTCGCCATCCGGTTGTATAAAAATCTAGGAGGAAGAAAGTTGATCGGCCAGGTGAGCTGCGTTGTAACCACCGTAATATTCGAAGGAAGCGATGGCGGATTGCTGTACGGATTGCGTCCATGCAGCAGCGCTTCTTTCCTTTGCTGTATCTGCGGCGTATGTTTCAGCTGATAATAATCCTTCCAGGAAAAAGGATGATCTATGTAGAACACCCTGTTATTGCGTGCGAACTCTTTAGCCAGACTTAAAGCGGGAGAAGAAATTTCTGAATCCCATCTGCTCAGACTGAAGCAAATGATATCGCAGTTCCTGTTCATATCAGCGGTTAAGATTTAATTGATCGATGCACCGTTGCAGACTATGCTGCCATTCAGGAATTTCGATACCGAAAGTGCTGCGGATCTTTGCTGTGTTCAGCAACGAAAATGCCGGGCGCTTTGCTGGTGTAGGATATTGCGATGATGAAATAGGATGCACATCACATTGCAGCCCGCTCTGATCTCTGATTGCCACAGCAAAGTCGTACCAGCTGATACGTCCCTGATTGCTGTAATGATAAATGCCCGCAACCCAAAGACCTTTGCTGATGATATGCACTATTGCAGCTGCGAGATCTGCCGCATATGTTGGCGCGCCGATCTGATCGCTCACCACATTCAGCGAGTCGCGCTCCTTCATCAGGCGCTGCATGGTTTTAACGAAGTTATTGCCGTATGAAGAATACACCCATGCTGTACGGATGATGATGCTCTCCTCATTCTCCTGCATGCACAACTCCTCTCCTCTTTCTTTGGATGCACCATATGCATTGATAGGATCTGTGGGATGCTCCTCTGTGTAAGGCTCCGAAGAAGTTCCATCGAAAACATAATCGGTAGATACATGCACAAAACGGGTTCCATGTTTTTTGCAGGCAGCTGCCAGTATTCCGGTAGCTGTTGCATTGATCAGATAAGCCAGTTCCGTATCGGTCTCTGCTTTGTCTACTGCGGTGTATGCTGCTGCATTGATGCAGTAAGCGGGTTTATTGGCCGCAAACCAGGCTTCTACTGCCGCTTCATCATCGATAGAGAGATCTTCTTTATCGGTTGCAGCAAAACGAAATTCAGGATGCAACTTCAGCAAGGCTTGCAGCTCGCTGCCCAACTGGCCATGGCCTCCTGTTATCAGAATAAGGGGTTGAGACATGAGGACGCTATTACTTGTTGAACTCGAAATTATTTCTGCAATCGGCAAAAGATGGATTCTTCAGATCCTTGGCTGAAACGATCACCTGGTCTGCAGGAATCTTCCAGTCGATATTCAGTTCGGGATCATTGTAGATGATGCCGCCTTCCGATTCCTTATTGTAGAATGCATCGCATTTGTACAGTACATCGGCAGTTTCGCTGAGTACGGAGAAACCATGGGCAAATCCGCCGGGGATATACAGCTGCTTTTTGTTCTCACCAGACAGTTCTATTTTGAACACTTTGCCGAATGTAGGTGAACCTTTACGGAGATCAACCGCCACATCGAGGATCTTTCCGGAAAGTACACGTACCAGCTTCGCCTGCGCATGAGGATCGAGCTGATAGTGCAGTCCGCGGATCACACCATATTTGGAGTGCGACTGATTGTCCTGCAAAAACGGACCAATCTCCTGCTCTTCAAAAACCTTGTCGTTGTACGATTCAAAGAAGAATCCGCGGTCATCTTCAAAAACGGCTGGTTCAAAAGTGATCAGGCCGGGAAATGCTGTGTCAAAAAAAGGCATTCTATAAAATTTGCTGTTGAATTAGTGGTTTATTTCTTGTACTGCTCCTCGTAGTAATGCTGATAGTCGCCGGAGGTTACATGTTTTATCCATTCTTCGTTGGAAAGATACCAGTCTACTGTTTTCTCCAGCCCTTCTTCAAACTGAAGTGATGGCTTCCATCCCAGTTCAGTATTGAGTTTGGAGGCATCGATCGCATAACGGTGATCGTGACCAGGGCGATCTTTCACAAACGTGATCAGCTTTGCAGATTCACCTGCAGGACGATTCAGTTTCCTGTCCATGATGCCGCAGAGCAGGTGAACGATATCGATGTTCTTCCACTCGTTGAATCCGCCGACATTGTACTTGCCACCGTTTTCACCGTTGTGATAGATGGTATCGATAGCAGTAGCATGATCTTCTACAAAGAGCCAGTCGCGCACATTATCGCCTTTGCCATAAACAGGCAGCGGCTTATTGTTCACGATATTGTTGATCATTAAAGGGATCAGCTTCTCAGGGAAGTGATTGGAGCCGTAGTTGTTGGAGCAGTTGCTCATCACAACAGGCAATCCGTAAGTATGATGATAGGCAAATACAAAATGATCTGAGGATGCTTTCGAAGCCGAGTACGGAGAACGCGGATCATAAGGGGTAGTCTCGGTAAAGAAACCTGTTTCGCCCAGCGACCCATACACTTCGTCTGTTGATACATGATAGAAGCGCTTCCCTTCCATACCTTTTTTGCTCCAGTACTGTTTGCTCACGTTGAGCATATTCACAGTGCCCAGTACATTGGTACGAACAAAGGCCAGCGGATCTTTGATGGAGCGGTCTACATGGCTTTCGGCAGCGAGATGTATCACCCCATCGAAATCATATTTCTCAAACAGTTCGGTGATGCGTTGTTCATCAAGTATATCACCTTTCTCAAACACATAATTCGCTTTTCCTTCCACATCTTTGAGGTTCTCCAGATTGCCCGCATACGTGAGCGCATCGAGGTTTACGATGAGGTAAGAAGGATACTTGTTTACAAACAGTCGCACTACATGCGAACCAATGAAACCGGCTCCACCGGTGATCATGATCTTTTTTGAATAGTTTGCCATTATCTGATTTATAAACTCCAGTAATTTCTGCTGGAGATCTTGTTCTTGTATATTCCTTTCAGGTCTGCAATCAGTGCATGCGGCCTGGTAATGCTGGCGAAGTCTTCATCGCCGAGACTTACATAAGGTGCATGCGGTACTGTTACAATCACGGCATCGTAATCATTGGCCAGCTTGCGGGTGAGGTGCAGTCCGTATTCTTCGTGCACTTCGTCCGTTTCTGCATATGGATCTTCTACATCCACATGGAAATTGAAGGCCAGCAATTCTTTCACCGTGTCGATGATCTTCGAGTTGCGTATATCGCTTACGTTCTCTTTGAATGTTACTCCCTTCACCAGCACTTTGGGTTCATTGGAGTTTCTGAGTACGTAAGTGATTATTTTTCTTGCCACATACTTTGCCATATCATCGTTGATGAAACGGCTGGCTGTGATCACTTTGCTCTCATATCCCAGAGAAGCGGCTTTGTAGGTGAGGTAGTATGGATCAACTCCGATACAGTGACCACCAACAAGGCCGGGATGGAATTTCAGGAAGTTCCATTTGGTTCCTGCCGCTTCGATCACTTCGAATGTGTTTACACCCATTCGATCGAAGATGAGGCTGAGTTCGTTCATCAGTGCGATGTTGAGATCGCGCTGTGTGTTCTCTACGATCTTGGAAGCTTCCGCCACTTTTATCGAAGAAGCTCTGTGTACGCCTGCATCTACCACCAGTTCATAGATCTTTGCGATCTGGTCGAGCGATTCGGCATCACAGCCGGAAACCACTTTCACAACAGTTTTCAGCGTGTTCTTCTTATCGCCCGGATTGATGCGTTCGGGAGAGTAACCGAGTTTGAAATCGGTACCCATTTTCAGTCCGGATATCTTTTCGAGAACAGGAAGGCAATCTTCTTCGGTGCAACCAGGATAAGTGGTGGATTCATATACCACGTAATCTCCTGGCTTCAGTACTCTGCCTACCGTTCCGGATGCGCCGATCAGCGGCTTCAGATCGGGTACATTGTATTTGTCTACGGGCGTTGGAACTGCAACGATGAATACATTGGCAGTCTTCAGCACTTCTTCATCATCTGTGAATATGATGTCACATCCGTTGAAGCCATCTGCTTCTACTTCTTTGCTCGGATCGATGCCTTTGCGCATCATTTCAATACGGCGGCTGTTGATATCAAAACCAATTACCGGTATTTTCTTTGCGAACTCCAATGCTATCGGCAACCCTACATAACCTAACCCTACTACTGCCAGCTTTGCTTTCTTATCTAATAGTTCCTGGTACATTTTCAACGGAATTTTCTGTGTAAATAATGAAGGTGGATTTTTTCCAACTTTATCTACAGTCTGGGATTATGAGCTTATGCTAAAAAGCAGCAAAAGGAACCTTTCGGTTCCTATTTGGTACTATTGAATTCTTTTGGTTGTTTGAACCATTCTTCTGAAGGCAGGTTTTTGAAGTACTCGTAGGTAACTTTCAAACCTTCTGCCCTGTTTACTTTGGGGGTCCATCCGAGGATCTCTTTGGCGCGGGTAATATCCGGCTGTCTTTGTTTGGGGTCGTCTACCGGCAATGGCTTGTACACTATTTTCTGGTTGGTGCCGGTAAGTTTGATCACTTCCTCTGCAAAGTCTTTCAAAGAGATCTCATCAGGGTTTCCTACGTTCACGGGTTGTGCATACTCGCTCATCAGCAGGCGGTAGATGCCTTCAACGAGATCGTCTACATAACAGAAGCTGCGTGTTTGCGATCCATCTCCAAATACGGTGAGGTCCTCGCCACGGAGCGCCTGTCCGATGAATGCGGGCAGTGCACGGCCGTCGTTGAGTCGCATGCGTGGGCCGTAGGTATTGAAGATGCGAACGATCCTGGTTTCAACACCATGGAATGTATGATAGGCCATGGTCATTGCTTCCTGAAAACGTTTTGCTTCGTCATAAACACCACGTGGTCCTACCGGGTTTACATTTCCCCAGTATTCTTCGTTTTGCGGATGTACCAGCGGATCGCCGTAGATCTCCGAAGTGGAAGCTACGAGAATGCGGGCTTTTTTTGCCTTCGCCAAACCTAGACAGTTATGCGTTCCCAGTGATCCTACTTTCAGTGTCTGAATAGGGATCTTGAGGTAATCGATAGGGCTGGCCGGTGAAGCGAAATGCAGAATATAATGCAGCTCACCCGGAACATGGATGAACTTCGATACATCATGATGATAGAATTCAAACTGCTCCAGTTTGAAGAGATGCTCGATATTGCGGAGGTCTCCGGTGATGAGATTATCCATCCCGATCACATGAAATCCTTCTTTGATAAACCGGTCGCAGAGATGTGAACCCAGAAAGCCGGCAGCACCGGTGATGAGTACGCGCTTTTTTCCCATAATAATTTATTTGTGTGTGCCGTTTGTGGGTACTGCAGTTGCTCTTCCCACGCTTTCGTAATAGAATCCTAACTCTTTCACAGCGTTTCCTTCGAAGAGGTTACGGCCGTCGAAGATCACTTTATTCTTCAGCGCAGTAACTATTTTGAGGAAGTTGGGCGTGCGGAATTCGTTCCATTCTGTGGCAATGATCAGCGCATCTGCACCTTCCAGACAATCGTATTGATTTTCTGAATACTCGATGGTATCTCCCACCACTGCTTTCACATTGGGCATTGCTTCGGGATCGAATACGCTGATCTTTGCACCTGCTTTCAGCAGTTCGTCGATCATGTATAAGGCCGGAGCTTCGCGGATATCATCTGTGTTTGGTTTGAATGCAAGGCCCCAGATGGCGAACTTCTTTCCTTTCAGATCGTTGTTGAAGAACTTGTTGATCTTGGGAAGCAGATGCAGTTTCTGCGCTTCGTTCACTTCCATAACGGCGTTCAATATGCGAAAATCGTAAGATACTTCGTTGGACGATTTCACCAGTGCCTGCACATCTTTAGGGAAGCAGCTGCCACCATATCCGATACCGGGGAAGAGGAAGCGTTTACCAATGCGGTCGTCGCTGCCGATACCTTTGCGCACCATGTCTACATCGGCGTCGAGCCTTTCGCAGAGCTGAGCGATCTCGTTCATGAAAGAGATCTTGGTGGCGAGGAATGAGTTGGCGGCATATTTGGTGAGCTCTGCTGAGCGAACATCCATATAGATCACAGGGTTGCCGGAACGAACGAATGGAGCATACAGGTCGCCCATCAGTTTGCGCGCACGGTCGGAACCTGCTCCGATCACTACGCGGTCCGGTTTCATGAAATCGTCTACAGCTACGCCTTCGCGGAGGAATTCGGGGTTGGATACCACATCGAATTCGCCTTTGAAGTTCTTTGCAACAGCAGCATGCACTTTCTCGGCTGTGCCAACAGGTACGGTGCTTTTGTCGACAATCACCTTGTAGTCGGTCATGATCTTTCCGAGATGATCGGCTACGCCAAGAACGTATTTGAGATCGGCTGATCCGTCTTCACCGGGAGGTGTTGGGAGTGCCAGAAAAATGATTTCAGCATCCTTGATACCTTCTTCGAGGTTGGTGGTGAAACGAAGTCTTTCTTCTTTGAGATTGCGGAGGAATAATTTTTCAAGGCCAGGTTCATAGATGGTTATCTGACCGTTGGTCAGTTTGTCTACCTTCACTTTGTCAATATCCACGCATGTAACATCATTACCGGTTTCGGCAAAACAAGTACCAGTTACCAATCCTACGTATCCGGTACCTACTACAGCAATTTTCATATTGAATGTGTTTTACTGGGTTGAGGTCAGAAAGTTTAATACAGACGTTATGCTCAGGCCGCTGCGTTCCGGAAGATCCGGTACTGCAATGTATGGCGCAACCTGGCAAAAACGGCTATTCTTCCGAAAACCTTTCGTTACCCTTTATTAATAAACTCCAAAACTTTACTGGTGATGAAACTGAGTTGTTCATCATCCAATTCGGTATGCATAGGCAGCGAGATCACCCGTTCTGTAAGCCAGTCGGTAATTTTCAGATCAAATGCTGCTCCGCCAAACGCATCAAACATTTTTTGACGGTGAGCGGGTACTGGATAGTAAATCATGGAAGGGATTCCGTTCTCGGCAAGAAATGCATTCAGTCCGTCGCGGTCAACGCCTTCCAGCACAAGGGTGTATTGGTGGAAAACATGATTGCAATACGGGGAACGGTAAGGGGTCTTGATCTTAGGATGGTTGGCAAATGCCTTATCGTAATAATCAGCCGCGCTTCTGCGTGCTGCCGCATACTCATCGAGGTGAGGCAGTTTGCAGTTGAGTACAGCAGCCTGAATAGAGTCTAAACGGCTGTTGCAGCCCACTACATCGTGGTAGTAGCGCTTACTTTGCCCGTGATTGGCAATCATTTTCAACTTGACTGCTAACGCATCGTCATTGGTGAATATTGCTCCGCCATCTCCGTAACATCCCAGATTTTTTGATGGGAAGAACGAAGTGGTTCCAATGGTACCGATGGTTCCGGCCTTTTTGGTGCTGCCATCTTTGAACTGATAGTCGCATCCGATTGCCTGGGCTGTATCTTCAATAACGTAGAGATTATGTCTTTGAGCAATATCCATGATCGCCTCCATGTTGGCCGACTGACCAAACATATGAACAGGCACTATTGCTTTGGTTTTGGGAGTGATGGCTTTTTCGATCGCTGCAGGATCAACGCAGAAACTCTGCTGATCTACTTCCACAAAAACCGGCTGCAGGCGCAGCAACGCAATTATTTCAGTAGTAGCTACATAGGTAAAGCTGGGGGTGATCACTTCATCTCCGGGCTGCAGACCGAGCGCCATCGCTGCTATCTGCAATGCATCCGTTCCGTTTGCACAGGGGATCACGTGTTTAGCACCCATGTAGGCGGTAAGACTGGCGGCAAAATCAGTAACTGCCTTGCCCTGAATAAAGGCAGCATTGTCGATCACTTCGTGGATAGCTGTATCTACTTCCGTTTTGATCTTCGCATATTGCTGCTTTAAATCAACCATTTGAATCGTCCGCATACTTGGAATTTTCTTTTTTAAGCGGGCACAAACCTAGTACAAAAAAACGGTTTCAGCAATCACATAAAGCGGGTAAAATCAAAGAGGTTGCAAACATCCTGACTAGTTCCCCTACATTTGTCCATAATTTGGTAACCCGTGCATCTTTTTTTCTATAATATGTTTTGCTGGCTCTACCGAGCCATGATCCGGCTCGTAGCCCTCTGGAACCCCAAAGCCCGCCGATGGGTAAGCGGCCGCCGCAACTGGTTTGAACAACTTCACCCCCATTTCAGCGATACCACCCAACGATGGGTCTGGATGCACTGCGCCTCCCTCGGCGAATTTGAACAGGGAAGGCCCGTGCTCGAAGCCATCAGGCAGCAATATCCAGCTCATAAACTGCTTCTCACCTTCTTCTCCCCCTCCGGGTACGAAGTACGTAAAGACTATAAAGGAGCAGACCTTATTGCATACTTGCCGATGGATAGCAAACCTAATGCCATGAAATTCATTGACATGGTAAAACCACAACTCGTTGTATGGGTGAAATATGAATATTGGTATCATTACCTCACCACCCTCCGCAAAAGGCAGGTTCCCGTTTTGCTGATCTCAGGCATCTTCAGAAAGGAACAACCGTTTTTCAAATGGTATGGCCGCCTTCATCAATACATGCTCGAAAGCTTTTCACGCCTTTTTGTACAGAACGAAGCCTCGCGTGAGCTGCTGAATGGCATCGGCTTCAAAAAGGTAACGGTCAACGGAGATACGCGGTTCGACCGGGTGGCCGAAATAGCGGCAGGCTTCACGGCCATTCCGGCCATCGAAGCATTCTGCGGCAATCATCCGGTGATTGTAGCAGGCAGCACCTGGGATACGGACGAAGAAGAGCTGGACCATTACGCCAATACTCACCCTGAGATACGCTTCATTATTGCTCCGCACGAGATCGATGCGCCCCATCTGCACGATATCGAAAAACTATTCAAACACACCATCCGGTTTTCTGAATGGTCCAAAACATTGCAGGCGCCGGAAAACACCAATACACTCATCATTGATAATATAGGTATGCTCAGCAGGCTTTATCGCTATGCGCATATCACTTATATCGGAGGAGGTTTCGGAAAAGATGGCGTGCACAATGTGCTGGAAGCCGCTGTGTACGGCAAACCTGTGGTATTTGGACCAGTGTACGACAAGTTCATCGAAGCAGAGGAACTGGTTGATGCAGGCGGAGGATTCTCCATCGAAACCGCACTCGAACTCGAACACGTATTCAACGAATTTCTGAACGATCCGCAATTGCATGCAAAAGCCGCTTCAGCAGCGGCTCGGTATGTTGCCGGCAAAACCGGTGCAACAAAGGCAGTAATGGATTTTATCGGAGAAGAAAAGCTGCTCTAAGAAAAGCGGCGCTTCACCAGTTGATAGAAATGACGTGTGATGGGTTTGGTTTCGTCCCACCCCAGCTTTACTTTCAGTTCACGCTCTATCCAGTATTCCGCTTCAGGGAGTATGCGGAATCCATTGATGGTTTTGATGCTTCTTTCATACATCACTTCATCGCCGCGGAACAGCTCGCTGATGAATACGAAACGATCGTTCACTCCAATGGCACGTTTAAGATCGCGTACAGGAGAATCGTTGAGGCGATGCCCTACTTCCACCACCTCTTCTTTTAACTTATCATTAAGAGAAGATTGGGTGCCATATCCGATACTTTCATTGATTTCTTTGGTAACAGGCTGTTGAGCGAGCGTTGGAATTTCTTTCAGCGGATCATAATGGTATCCGTTGGAGTGACCATTCAGCACAGGAATTATTTCTTCCGCTACAGGAATTTCTTCTTCCACCCGAACTGTTGCAACAACAGGAATTTCTTCGTCAACAGGATCGCTGACAGGTGTTTCTGTATAGGTGATGGTTTCCTGTTCTTCCACTGCAGGTTCTTCCACCGCAACGTTTCTTACTGGTTCAGGTTCAGGCTGATGAACCACAGGCGCAGGCGCTGCAGCTACCATAACAGGCCTGCTGCTCGGCATCACCACAGCCACTTTTGAGGTTCCCGGTACCTTCCTCACTGCGGCAGACAATTGTACCAGCTCCAACTCAATTTGCTGAGTGGTCGCCAATAGTTGTGAAGGATCAGCATTTTGTTCAAATTGTTCATTTAATTTGCCGATCAATTGTGCTAAACGCTCCATAATCTGATGGGTACTTTTGTGGGTTAAGACTTCGTATCCTAAAGTTAACAATTATTATACCTATTTCCGTTAAGATGTTCATAGAACCAAATATATCAGGGGAACGGCGTGGATTTATTGAAGTGATCTGCGGATCTATGTTCTCAGGTAAAACAGAAGAACTGATAAGACGATTGAAACGCGCGCGGATCGCCAATCTCCGCGTGGAGATATTCAAGCCTAAGATAGATACGCGATATCACGAACAACAGATTGTTTCGCACGATGAAAATGCCATTGTAAGCACTCCTATCGAAAGTGCACAAACCATACTGCTGCTCGCCAGCGATGTAGATGTGATTGGTATCGATGAAGCCCAGTTCTTCGACGATCAGTTGCCCGATGTGTGCGATCAGCTGGCGCTTCGCGGCATCCGTGTTATCATTGCGGGCCTCGACATGGATTATTCCACCAAACCATTCGGGCAAATGCCCAAACTGCTGGCCAAGGCAGACTTCATCACCAAGCTCCATGCCATCTGTGTGCAGTGCGGCAATATTGCCAATTACTCCTATCGCAAAGTGGCCACTCCCACACAGGTATTGCTGGGAGAAAAGGATCTCTACGAGCCCCGGTGCCGCAAATGTTATTTTGAGGGTCGCCCCTGATTTTCGTTGCTGTTTATTTTGATGATACTTTGAAGATATCCAGCAGATACCCTAATTGTATCTGTACGAAGTTTTGTTTTTTTGCCGGTGTTGCTACCGAAGTTTTGAAACGGAAGAAGAGTTTGCTGTTGTCGTTTGTTTTAAGGTGTGCATCTGCCCAGATGGAATGAATCACATCATTTTTGGAATCGATCAGAAAGTAATCTTCACTCAGCAGGCTGTATTTTCTGTAATCGTATCCCAGCACCAATCCATACCTGGTGTCTGGCTTCAGTTCATACAAAAGAGAGAAACCCCACCTGAAGGTGTTGAGAATTTTATGTATCGGAGCAGCAGCCTTCACCAGGGCGCCGTTCAGCACATCCAGTGTGTCTGATACATTGGTACGGAGAATGCCTGCATTCATATTTACCTGAATGTTCGATTTCACGTTGGGCATATTCACCTTTCCCAGATTGAGGTCTACATCAAAAGCGAAGCTCTGATATTTGAATAAATCGATAGCCCTCATATTGAATTTTTTCTTGCCTGATCTTGCAAGCTCATCCTGATCTATATTTTCAGCTGTCAATATAAAATCTCTTTTATTCTGCTCAATTTTAGACATTACTGCCCTTGGCTCCAGATAGGTAAGCGCTCCGTAATAGAAATACTTTGAGCCAATGCGGGCTGTCCATAGATTGAACTTTCTCGAAGCTTCAATTTGTATCAATCCATTTGGTTGATCTCCCTGCACTCCTACCAGATCAGTAAATGTTTTTACTGTGAGAATTTTGCTTCGCTTTTCTTTCTTCAATTCTACTACCGGACTTTTGGGACTCAGATTTACAACGGAATTGACCGGACTGTAGTCTTCTTTATCGATCTCAAGCACATCAGCATATTCAAGCAGTTCAGACAAGGGGAAACAAATGTTCGAATAATCGAATTTCTTTTCAACAGTAATTTCTGTACTAAAACTATCTTTCACCACAAATCGCAAAGAAATCTTATTCCCTGACTGCACTCTTTCAGGAATCAGCTTTTCCCTTAATTTTCCGAGGTCTAATGCGTACATCAGTTTATCTCCGATCTTGTCTTTATCATTTCTGGCTGAGATTGAAATGGGGGTCGGGTTTTTGAATCTGACAGGGAATTCTACAATTGGCTGCCCTTTTTCATCCAGAACCAGCAGATCTGCAAACAGGTTCTTGATAGCCCCATCTTCAAACTCCACACTTACATTATCGATACTGAATTTGTTTGCCAATGGCAATATGCTCGAATCTTTTTTAAGTACTCTGTTCAGTTTCCCGCTCTTGTTGTAATAGCACTTAATATTGGAGCTCCTTAGTTTCAGGTAGGCAGTAATGGGTTCATCATCTTTGAAATCAAGGCGGGCTTTTATTTCGTAGAACAGGTTCAGCGCAATCGTGTTCGGATTGGTTTCAGTAGCACATTCAGGCAGAAACAGCGCTTTCTTTTTGTTGATGATTGCATTCGCCAGCGGAATAAACGATTCCTGTTTAAATTCGTTGAGCGTGTATGATCTTGTTTCAGAAAGGCCATTGATCGAATTTAAAATCACTCCTGTCGCCTGATTGAATTTCGACATCACGGCAATATCTCCGTATCTCCCCAGCAGTGAATCATATTTATTGAGTTCGAGTTTGGAAGCCAGTTGCAGCATGGCTCTGAGCGGCCCCTGCTGCGCTTTCCAGTATGCGAGATCGGCATGATCATTATAAATGGAGTCGACAATTTTCTGGTAGGAAGCAACAACATTCTTAATGGTATCCTTTATTCCATCAGAAAGAGTTCTTTCTTCATGGAGCAGGGAGTCGAGTACATCGAGGCTGTCCACTATCTTCTGTAAGTTATTCTTTAACTGCGTTAAAGAGTCTTTGTCGAAATAAATTCTGCCCTCTTCTTCATCAACCAGATCCACTTTGAAAGTATAGATCCCTTTGGTTGATTTTCTGAAATCGTAGTTGAACACTTTGCAACCGGCTGAAAACGTGCCCAGCACTTTGGTATCTGCCTGCGCAAAACAATTCATAGCAATGAATAACAATACAACAGTTAAAATTGGCTTCATAAATTTTTTCTTGATTGGCTGATTGAAATAACCGTAGTGGTGGGCAGGATTGCGGCCCGATATCCGTCAGATCAAGATTATTCATAATGCACGTAAAAAGAAAGGGTGTTTTTCACGTTTTCCTGTAAAATCAACAGCCCGGCAAATGCCGGGCTGCAATAATGTGATATGATTGAAAGAAGTATTTGAAGATCAGGGAAGCTTTTTGCAGGTGGCGTTGATGATCATTCTTGAATCGAGATCAACATCCCCCAGTTTCCCTTTAACGATGTTTTCGATATAAGCCAATTGCATCACACCTGTTTTTCTGTTCACTGTAAGCCTGCCCTGCTGCTCCAGTTTCAAATCACTTTCGATGCTTGCCGAAGAGAATCCTGATCCGCCAATCAGCAGGGTTACCGCTTCATCGGTGATTTCAGCAACCTTTACTACCTGAACAATGGTAATGGGAAGTCCGTCTTCAATCTGATAATTGCGTCCGAGCGTATCCCCCACTTTCAGTTCTTTGCCGGGAAACTCCTGAAATACGGGCACCAGCAGCATTTTCATGGAACCGGGCGAAAAGAATCCGGATGCGATATCATAGATCTGGCTATAAGCTTTGATATTATCCGCATGTTCTGCAGGCAGCACTTTGCGTGTGATGGAAGTAAGCATGGGTGTAAATGGCGGCATCGCTTCTATCTTGCCAAGTGTATTTATCCGGAAGCTGAACGATTCATCTTTTACTGCCTGATAAATGGCCGGCATTGCCTGTGCATCATTTTTGAGATCCCAGGTCTGGGGTTTATCTGTATCCACTTTCATGCTGTCGCCGATAGTATGAAAGTTGGCCCAGAAGCGTTTGTATGTGGCATTCACGTTGGTGCGGCCACTGTCTTCAGTCATTTGCAGCAGCAGGGTTGCGCCTTGTTTGTAATCGGTTTTTCTTCCATTGTTGAGGCCGCCGGAAGCTATGTCGAATACCATTTCGTAGTTAGCTGATTTACCGGGAACGAAACGCAGGTCTGCTTTCTGTTCTTTGCAGGAAGCGAGAAAAACTGCTGCGCATACAAGCAGCATAGCAGCTTTTGAAAGGGAACGTTGAAACATGGGTGATGTATCTTTTGTGTAATTCAATGCTGTACGAAATTAATCAACAACTGCATGCATCAACGTTAATTCGGTTCTTCTGTTTTACCGGGGGAGTATTTTTTTGCAGTTGGCCCTGATCACTGATTTGTTATCGATGGAAGTGGTGTATTCTTTTCCGCGTACCAGGTTTTCAATATAAGCCGACAATAGCACCCCAGTGCTGCGGTCAACAATGATCTTTCCCTGTTGTTCAACTTTCAGGTCTCCTTCAATGGTGGCCGTTGTAAATCCTGAACCTCCGATGAGGAAGGTAACGGTAGCTTCATCTACTTCTGCTACTTTGATCACCTGTACCATTGTAATGGGATAGCGATCATAATATTGATAGGTTCTTCCCAATGTATCTCCTTTTTTCAGTTCCCTTGCCGGATACTCAGGGAAAACTGCCTGCAGCATGGCTTTGGCCGATGCTGAGGAGAACTGTTGAGAACCGGTATTCCAGACCTGACTGTATAACTCATTTCCTGTAACCGAAGAATCGGGCTGGTGCAGCACTTTCATGGCGAGATTGGTAAGCAGCGGAAGGAAAGTATCCATAGTATCGATGCGGCCTGAAGAACCGATGCGGAAATTGAAAGAGAGTCCGTTTACGCCCTGCCACACCCAGGGCGCCAGCAACTTTGGATTGCGCATGGCCATGGAATCAGCAATGGGATGGTCGGTATCAGTATAGGAACTATCGGTTGGTGAAACAAGAGAGAATTGAAAGCGTTTGTACGTAGCCTTTATATCCGTACCTCCGGAATCTGGCTTCACTGTCAGATCCAGCACCACCCTTTTGGTTTGGTTGAATGGTCTCGACTCTTTGGTTCCTACACCGCTGAGCTCGTATTCCAATTCGTACCGGGCATTGTTTTCGGGAATAAAGCGAAGTGAAACTGCCTCCTGTTTGCAGGAGCCTGCAATAAGAAGAATCAATAACAACGGAATTGCGGCAATACAGGATAATGGCTTCATACCAGTGAAGTTTATCCAATAAAGTAAGGAAATAATCAGCAGTTGACCGCTTTAATGTTAATTTCGCGCAACATCAATCTGTCGGTTATCAACTCATTGCATTCCATACTCACCCTCTTCAAAAAAGACCTGCTGCTCGAAGTAAGGCAGCAATACACTTTTTATGGAGTGATCCTTTACGTGGCCAGCACCATCTTTGTACTGAACCTGGCCATGGAACACCCGGAAGATAAAGTCTGGAACGGCCTTTTCTGGATGATTCAGCTTTTCATCTGCGTAAATGCAGTAGCCAAAAGCTTTCTGGCAGAGAGCCGCGGAAGGATGCTCTACTTCTACACCATCGCAGGCGCGCGCGACTTTGTGCTTTCCAAACTCCTTTTCAATGCGGTACTGATGATTGTGATGAGCCTCGTGAGCATGGGCCTTTTCTTTTTACTGCTGGGTAACCCCATTTCCAACCCCTGGAGATTTACCGGTATCGTTTGCCTCGGCGGATTCAGCATCAGCCTGGTTTTTACCTTTCTCGCAGCCATTGCCGCGAGGGCGCAGCAGAATGCAGCGATGATGGCCATCATGGGTTTTCCCCTCATCATTCCGCAACTGATGCTGCTGATGAAGATCTCTTCGGTGGCGTTTGCAGATGTAATTCAGTCCGGACTCGGCCAATTAATAATGCTGCTGACGGGCCTGGATGTGCTGGTAATTGTGCTTGCAGTGATACTTTTCCCCTTCCTCTGGAAAGATTAGCGTATTCTTTACACTCGATTCCATTCAATTTTTTTCAACTTTTTGAACTTATCGTTCAGCAAATCCGGCATTTACAGGGTTTATCGTCAATCATTTTCCCAAAATCAGCCGGTTTGTTCATTTTTCGTGTTTTAGCAGTCATTATTTCGCATTTACTATCTCATCCCCTAATTTTGCCCCACCTAATCAGGTAGTTGGCGATTACCCTAAACGCGTATATGATGCACAATGGCCAACGATCCGATAATTCTAATTGAACCGGAATCTATGCGCCAGTACTGGTGGAAAATACTAAGTATCGTTTTACTGCTCTACACTTTCATTGCAGGTCTTCTCATCAAAGTGCCAACCATTGGTAATTTGTATGAAACCATCCGCAACCTGTTCTTCCATGTACCCATGTGGTTTGGTCAGCTGATACTGGTAACAGTGTCGCTGGTATATTCTATTATGTACCTCCGCAAGCCAAAACCTCATTATGATATTATGGCTACCGAGTTTGCAAGAACCGGTTCTGTAATGGGTGTACTGGGATTGATAACCGGAATGATCTGGGCCAACTACACCTGGGGAGCGCCATGGAACAACGATCCCAAACAGCTGGGTGCAGCCATCGCACTGCTGATCTATTTAGCCTATTTCGTGCTGCGCAATTCGATGACCGATCTGGATAAGAGAGGTCGTGTTGCAGCAGTGTACAATATTTTCGCGTATTTCATTTACATACCAATGATCATGGTATTGCCGCGCATGGTAGAATCACTGCATCCAGGCGGTAAAGGCGTAGAAGGCAATCCCGGCTTCGGCGGCGACTCACTCGATCCCACCATGCGTGTGGTATTCTGGCCTGCAGTATTGGGCTGGACCCTCCTTGGAACCTGGATCAGCACATTGAATGTGCGCATTAAAACCCTCGAAGACAAAAAACATTTCAGCTAATTACTCATGAAGAAATTTATCACAACCTTGTTGTCCATGCTGCTGGTGTTTATCGCCACAGCACAGGATACTGCTAACGATACGGCAACCGCTCAGTCTACCGGATTGCGGGCCGATGGAAAAATATATGTGGTTGTGGCTGTGATAGTAACCATTCTTCTCGGTCTGTACGTATACATCATACGGTTAGACAGGAAGATTTCGAAGCTCGAAAAACATTCGTAGCAAGATTGCGTTATTGCATCCACATTCACCCATTCACTTTTAAATAGCTTAATCATGTCAGAGTACAGTTTTTTTGGAGCGGTGGAGAAAAGTTTTGACAAAGCCGCTAAGTTCACAAAATGGGATCCAGGTATCCTTGAACAGATCAAACAGTGTAACGCAGTTTACCGTATGCACTTTCCCGTGAAAATCGGAGACAAGATCGAGGTTGTTAAAGCTTACCGCGTTCAGCACTCACATCACAAACTGCCTTGTAAAGGTGGTATCCGTTTCGCTATGAGCGTTAACCTCGATGAGGTAATGGCACTCGCAGCGCTCATGACCTACAAATGTGCCATCGTGAACGTACCATTCGCAGGCGCAAAAGGTGGTATCACAATCGACCCGAAAAAATACACTCCATACGAATTAGAGAAGATCACCCGTCGTTATACGTCTGAGCTGATCAAGAAGAACTTCATCGGACCTGGCATCGACGTTCCTGCTCCTGACTACGGTACAGGCGAGCGTGAGATGGCATGGATCGTTGATACTTACCAGAGCATGCGTCCTGGTGAAATCGATGCACTTGGTTGCGTAACCGGTAAACCCGTAACACAGGGTGGTGTTCGCGGTCGTCGTGAAGCTACCGGTCTCGGTGTTTTCTATGGTCTGCGCGAAGTGTGCAACATGAAAGACGTAATGGACAGACTCGGTTTAACAACCGGCGTTGAAGGTAAAAAAGTAGTAGTGCAAGGTCTCGGTAACGTAGGCTACCACACTGCTAAATTCTTCACCGAAGCAGGTTCTAAAGTGGTTGCCCTCGCAGAATACGAAGGCGCTATCTTCAACAATGATGGCCTCGATGTAGACGCAGTAGTTGAACACCGTAAAAAAACCGGTTCTATCCTCAACTTCCCCGGCGCTACCAACTTCGCTAAAAATACAGATGCACTGGAAATGGAGTGTGATCTCCTGATCCCTGCTGCACTCGAGAACGTGATCAACGGAGAGAATGCTCCACGCGTAAAAGCAAAGATCATCGGTGAAGCTGCCAACGGACCTCTCACTCCCGAAGCGGATGAGATCCTCGCTAAGAAAGGTGCACTGGTTGTTCCGGATATGTACCTCAATGCAGGTGGCGTAACTGTATCTTACTTCGAATGGTTGAAAAACCTCAGCCACGTTCGTTACGGACGTATGGAAAAACGTTTCACTGAAAACCTGAACGGACAGATCCTCGGACAAATCGAAGGTCTCACTGGTAAGAAAGTAGGTGACCGTGAAAAAGAGCTGATCATGCACGGACCAGAAGAGGTTGACCTCGTTCGCA
Organism: Pseudoflavitalea sp. G-6-1-2; assembly: GCF_012927185.1. Lineage (GTDB taxonomy): Bacteria > Bacteroidota > Bacteroidia > Chitinophagales > Chitinophagaceae > Pseudobacter. Next base: position 246,798 of record NZ_JABBGB010000003.1, on the reverse strand, counting down.
GCGGTCTGGAAGAAACTATGATCACCGCTACCCGCGAGATCATGGACGCATGGAAAGCAAATCCGGAGATTCCTGATATGCGTACTGCCGCTTACCTGGTTGCGATCAACAAGGTAGGAACCAGCTATGCTGAACTGGGTATCTTCCCATAGTTGTTTATGCTTGTTTTACAATAGAAGAACGTCCCGATGCACATCGGGACGTTCTTTTTTTAGTTCAGGCTCAACCTGGAATATCCATATAGGAAACAATGGCTGATTCGGTTTGCTTTTCTGTTTCGATGAAATCACGGAAGAACTGCAATCGCTCATTCAACGCCTCTCTCGACCTGTTTAATTCCACATCGAAAGCTTTCCTCATTAACTTATGATGACTCACATCCTCCGGATTTATTTGCGCTCCCTGTGTAACCAGTGTTCTCAGTTTGGTAATGGTCAGATAAGCAGGAATGGTAATAATATGATGAAGCTCAAAAGCTACTTTCATTATCACCGAATAAAATTCTTCCCTGAGTGCACCATCAGATAACAGCAGTAGTGCCTGATCGGGCTCCAGCATCTGTTGAAGCTTTTCAAAAACCGGTATGGCAAGATACTCCAGAAAGCATTTCTGATCCAGCTCATACAGGAGTTCGTAGTAATTGGCATGTGCAGGCAGCAAGCCCCAATCGTTGTATTTCTCCTGCAGTTTTTCATAGATGCGCTGCTTGTTGGGTTCGAGGAGCGAAGCAATATACAATGCCGAAAAATATTCCTGCAATGCTCTGTGCGGAAAAGCAAGATCCACTCCTTCTGCCTTCAGAATTCCGAGATTTACCTGCAGATCATACAACAGTTTGCTGTTATCGAATGCAAGACTGTCTTTCTTTTCTTTGATGAAATTCAACCTTCCATTCGCATACAGTACACTGAACAGAAACTTCTCATCATTGTAACTCAGAAAAGAGAACAATTTCAGTACTTCAACAATCTGGTCTTTCGAGAGCTCACTTTCCTTTTCTCTTACGTATCCTAGCTTACTGAGACTATCGTGCATGGAATATAACGTATCAAATACCTGATTGTAAAACCCACTTTTCCTGTTGGGGATCTCTGCATTGGATTGATACGAAAGAATGAACATGGAAAGCAGTAAAGGATTGCTGAGAAAACTGGTATAAGCTGCCTTATCCCTTTGTTTCACTGTTTCGATGATACGTTCAGCCAACTCACTTTCCGCAACCGGAAATTGCTTTCTGATGAAGGTGATGATCTCATCTCCCTGCATTTCGCAAACGTCGAAATTGATGAACATGGGCATCATTTCAACATTGGTGTACGGCCTTGTTGTGAGCAGGAAGCAATTCTTGCTGTACAGCTTCACCAGATCATCTATTTCTTTGGAAGCTTTTTCCCTGATGCTGCTTTTTATTTCGTCGAATCCATCAAGGAAAAACACAAAATCACCAGAACTCATCAATCGTTCGATGATCCGTTCATTGGTAGCCAGTTTCTGAAACCTGAAAACCTTTTCTTTGATGTAGTCGATCAGGCTTCCTTCAAAATCGTTCAGGTACCGGAGTTCTATCTTAATGGGAATTTTGAAAGAGGCATCGATGCAATCCAGAAACAGGTGGCGCACGATGGTACTTTTGCCGCAGCCTGCATCTCCGATAAGTGTAATGCATTGTGAATACAGAAACAGCTCTTTGGCATGCTCCGTATCGATCCGTCTTTCAATTTTGGGTATGTCGGAAATACTGTACAGTTCTTTCCTTCCTCTTTGAATAAACAAAGGCTGATAAATATCTTTCAACCTCATCGGATGCACCCGATGCAACAAGGTTTTCACCATCGCATTCCGGTTATATTCCTCTACCTGATATTCGAGCAATTGATTTTTTACAAGGTGCAGCACCTCTGCATTGAACTCTTTTACAAATCCGCTGAACAGATCTTTCATCCTATCGCCCAGCAGCGTAGACATAGTGGCTTTTTCCAACATGACAGCATCGTTTTTATTAAAGTTTCAACGGTAGATTTCTCGTGTAACTGCATTGCCTGAAGTGAGCTGGGCAATCGATTTGGCCGGGTAGCCGAAGTTATTACAAAAATTATCCAATCCCATTCATTCTTTTTAAATTTATCAACCAAACGGTCTTCGGTTCCGTTATTCCTCCTAAATACCCATAATTATGTACGATATTAGGTTCATACCACCTGAGGAATGGCAGTCGATACTTCCTTTGCTAGATATTCTGAATAATCATACTATCTCCATGGAAGTGCTGCAGGAGCGCCTCGATGAAATGAAAAACCACTCCTACAAATGCATCGGCGTATACGACGGTGAGAAACTCATCGGCATCACCGGCATCTGGATACTCAACAAATTCTACAACGGCAAACATATTGAACCAGACAATGTGATGGTACTGCCCGAATACCGCAGCCAGAAGATCGGCGAGCTGATGATGAATTGGGTGCACGATTACGGCCGCTCACAGGGATGCATCGCCTCCGAACTCAATGCCTATGTAATCAATGATAAAGGCATCCGGTTCTGGATCAATCAGGGATACAAAATCCTCGGTTTTCACTTCCATAAAAAACTCTAGCATATGGTAATCCGCGACGCCACTTTAGAAGATCTGCCGGCCATTGTATCCATTTACAATTCCACCATTCCTACGCGGCTGGCCACCGCCGATCTCGAACCGGTTACTGTTGAAAAGAAACTGGCCTGGTTCAACGATCATACTCCTGCACGCAGGCCATTATGGGTGGTGATAAACGGTGGACAGGTAATTGCATGGATGAGCTTTTCCAATTTCTCCGAAAGGGCCGCCTATGATATCACGGCGGAGATCAGCATTTATATCGATGCAGCACATCGCGGCCAGGGGTTAGGCAATATCATGATGCTGCACGGCGTGAAGCAGGCCCCCGATCTCGGCATTGAAGTACTGCTGGGAAAGATCTTTGCTCACAACGAACCCAGCATCCGCCTCTTTGAGAAATTCGGATTTGAAGTATGGGGCACCCTCCCCGATGTATGCATACTCGACGGGGTGCACAGAGGCGTACTGATACTCGGCAAAAAACTGAAATAATCAATCCGCCTCCGGTTTCTGATCTTCACCGAAGAGCAGCTCTTTATATCTGTTGTAGAGATAGGAGATCAACAGCAGAATTCCTCCCAGCGCGATATACGTGATGGTGCGCGTTAATGTATTGGCATGGCTGAGATCGAAGAACACCAGCTTTATCAGTGTTACTACCAGTAATATCATGGCTGTAATGCGGAATATGCGGTGTTTCTTCCAGATGCCATAGATGATGAGTGCCAATGCAAACAATCCCCATACCACACTAAGCCCATACGTGTATTGCCGGTTGGCGCCGCTTACCGAAGTCCAGAGCAGGTATTCGAAACTGAGGAATACCACCATCAGCAACACCAGCAATATCGACCAAAGCGTTTTCATGGTTTCTCTGTTGGCCTCATCACTGAATTTCGGTTGGAAGCGGAGCATCAGTGCAGTGATCACCGCAGCAATCACATAACGGCTCAGAAATCCCCTTGCGCCGAAATACACGCCTGTTCTGCCTTTGTCGAAATAATTCTTTGCGAGGTAATTGAGCACCTGCAATCCGCTGATCATCCAAACCAGTGCTGTCAATATAAAAGTAACCAGCAATATCCAATGAAGCGTCTGCATTTTGAAGCGACGTTGATTCACCAGCACCAGGGCTAACAGAAATGCAAATGTGTACAACAGCAATGTTACATAGCCAGTGAGTTCTACTTCGTCTAACCAGAGACCGAAACTGCCATCTGATTTTCTCAGTACTGTTGAAATATTGTCGAACCAACGCCAGATCTCCCAAAAAATACTGCCATACAATGTAAAAATTACCAATGCAGGCAAGAAGGGCTTATAGAAGAACTCCACTATGCCAATATCATGTTTTGCTTCCTGCTGATATTTGTTGCGATTCAGCCAGAGCATAACTGCAGCAGCTGCCAGTACAACCATTACAGTGAGAAATCTTTTGTTGGCAAATGCAGCTGTAAAGTCGCTCTGATTATAGGCGTCACTCAGAATGCCGGAATAAAGTCCAAAGAGATTCATCCAAACCAGCAAGGTCAGTATCATGCTGAAATGCAGATAGAGCCTTATTTTCTGGCTTCTAGCCATCACATACAGTATCATTGCCTGTGCCATCCACACCAGCGGAATAGCGTAACTATCGAAGAACACCGGCACAGCGATCGCCAGAAAACTGATCACCATCCCTTTGAGTATTTGAAACAACGGAGTAGCTGATCCCACCATTTTCTTTACAACAACTGCTACTGCAAAATGGATCGCTGCATTCAGTAAAGTGAAACATCCTTTTTTCCAGTCTGGTGCATTGGCTGCATCGAGCAATTGCATGCCTCCGATATAGAAAATAAAAGAGTTGGGGAAGAACAGCAGAGTATCAGCCAGCTGAAATACTTCTTTCCTTACCAGTTTGTAAGCCAGCAGTGCCACATAAAAGAGCGCAGCAAATATGCTCAGGAAAATCCATGCGATGGTTTTGAAGTTCGGCTCATCGTGCACCAGCAGCGCCCAGAAAGCAAAGATGAACCAGGTGATCACAAACGCAGCCCAGGTAAGCGATTTCCAGTTTCGCAAAAACGCTACTACCACAATGCCTGCATTGATGATGGCGATATAAGAGAAGAGCGCAATATAGTTCCCGGAATTATTGCTCAGCAAAAACGGAATCGCATACGCTCCTATCAATGCCAGGTGTGCAATGATCACGCGATTGTACATCGTTGCTGCATACACTGTGGCTACCGTAACACCCACCATAACCCCGAATGCCACCATTCTTGGGAAGAGATTGTAATAAGACCATGCGATATAGGTGATGAAGTACAGTACGCATAATCCGCCTCCCATCAGCACTGCACTGTAACCGGCATATTTATTTTTCAGTCTGTATGCAAGGCCAATCAGCGTGGCTCCGCAAAGATAGCCCAGTATGATGCGCACCTTCTCACTGATGAGATCGTGCTCTAATGCGTATTTGGCTCCGATAAAGATGCCGATAACGGTAACCAGTATCCCAACTTTGCTGGCAAGATTCTTTCCGAGGAATTCTTCGAGTCCACCGGATTTTTCACTGGCAGGTTTTTCCGCTCTTTTGGGAGGAACGAAAATTCTTTTCTCTTCAGCCTGCGGCGCAGTGATCAAAGGTATTACAGGAGGTTGCACTTCCTTAACAGCGGTTACAGGCGTAACCGGTTGTTTTTCTTCCGCAACCGGTTGTATGATGTTTTCCTGTACCGGTTTCAGGTTCTCCGCTGCGGCCTTCGCCTTCAGCTGATCCAGTTCGCGGTTCAGTTCCATCAGCTTTGCTTTGAAAACATCCTGCTGCGCAGCCAGATCCTGGATGCGCACGGTAAGCAAGGCAATTTGCTCCTGTATGCTATTCATAGAATGCAGTTAATTCAACTAAAGAAACAATAAAAAACCGGAATAAGCGAGTAAGGCCTCAGATGAATGGCGGTAATTCGACCAACGGATTCAATGTCTGTTCATTTTTAACGAAACCCGCAGAGAACTCGCCATTGGTGATCACCAGATAAGGAACGGGGATAGCGATATTGTACCGAAGCACCTGCATCAGCACTGCTTCTTCGAGCGGAACGCCCATGGCTTTGCATTCCACCATCAGCCATGGTTTGTGCTGACGGTCGTACACCAGTATGTCGAACCGCTTTTTCAGTTCGCCCAGTTTCAGTTCGCGCTCCACTGCGATCATCGATGCGGGATATTGCATGCGCTGCAACAGGTATTGCAGAAAATTCTGACGCACCCATTCTTCCGGGGTGAGGCGTACCCAGGCCTTTCTGAACTCATCGAAGATGAATTCTTTCTCTTCCACCTTTTTGAAACGGAACGGATGTTCGGGAAACTCTATGCGCAGCATGCGCCAAATCTACACTCCTGCCGCCATAATTTTCTCCTGATTTGCAATAAATACACGAAATTTATAAATTATGAAGACCAAAGAAGACATCGTTAAAAACTGGCTGCCCCGCTACACCGGGGAAAAGCTGGAGAATTTCGGCAAGTACATTCTGCTTACCAATTTCAGTAATTATGTAACACTCTTTGCTCAATGGAACAACGTACCCGTTATTGGTGAAGGAAGGCCCATGCAATGTGCAACGGCTGAGAATATCACCATCATCAATTTCGGTATGGGCAGTCCGGGTGCGGCCACCATAATGGATTTGCTCACCGCCATCGAGCCGAGCGCCGTACTCTTTCTCGGCAAATGCGGAGGACTGAAAAAGCGCAACAATATCGGCGACCTCATTCTGCCGATCGCGGCCATCCGCGGAGAGGGTACCTCCAATGATTACTTCCCTCCCGAAGTGCCTGCCCTGCCTGCATTCGCATTGCAGAAAGCGGTATCCACCACCATCCGTGATTATGGAGTGGATTACTGGACGGGCACCGTGTACACCACCAACCGCCGCGTGTGGGAACACGATGAAACTTTCAAGGAGTACCTCCAGCGCATCCGCGCCTATGCCATCGACATGGAAACAGCTACCATCTTCTCCGTAGGATTCTACAACAAGATCCCCACCGGAGCGCTGCTGCTGGTATCCGATTCTCCGATGGTACCCGAAGGAGTGAAAACGGAAGAGAGCGACAAAAAAGTGACCACCAATTTCGTGGAAAGGCATATCAAGATCGGCATCGACTCACTGAAGCAACTGATCAATGATGGCCTCACCGTTCGCCACCTGAAATTCTGATTCTCCAAACATGGCATACCCCTTATTACAGATCAGGGATCTGCAGGTCGATTTCGTGAACGAAATCGGCTCTGCCACTGCCGTGAAAGGCATTTCACTGCACGTGAACCGCGGCGAGATTGTAGCCATCGTGGGCGAATCAGGATCAGGAAAATCCGTTACCTCGCTCAGCATTCTGCAACTGCTGCCCTCCCCTCCCGCACGATACGTTACAGGATCCATCCTCTTCTCTGCCGATGGATCATCACAGGTTGATATGCTGCATCAGTCCGCCGATCAGTTGCGCGCTTTGCGTGGACACCGCATTGCCATGATCTTTCAGGAACCGATGACCAGCCTCAACCCCGTATTCACCTGCGGCGATCAGGTAATGGAAGCCATTCTCCAACACCAACGTGTATCCAAAACCGAAGCGAAGGCACGTACCCTCGAACTGTTTCAAAAAGTTAAACTGCCCAATCCGGAACTGCTGATGGATCGCTATCCGCATCAGCTCAGCGGAGGACAAAAACAACGCGTGATGATCGCAATGGCCATGAGCTGCAATCCCAGCCTGCTCATCTGCGACGAACCAACCACCGCACTCGATGTATCCGTTCAGAAAACCATCCTTCAACTGATCCGCTCATTGCAGGAGACAGAACAGATGGGCGTGATCTTCATCACTCACGACCTTGGCGTAGTGGCAGAAGTAGCCGACCGGGCTATTGTGATGTACAAAGGAGCCATCGTTGAACAGGGCAGCACAACCGAATTATTCAGAAATCCGCAACATCCTTACACAAAAGGATTGCTGGCCTGCAGACCCATTCTGCATCCGAAAGGAACAAGACTGCCGGTAGTGAGCGATTTTCTGAACAAGCCGGAACAAGCGCCTGCAGCGGTTTCCAGCAACTCAGTAAAAAATGAGCAACCAACCGCCAACCATTCTGAAACACTCATCAGTGTAAAGAATCTCAGGGTTTGGTTTCCATCCCATAAAACTTTCTTCGGCAAAACACTCGATTACACAAAGGCTGTAAACGATGTAAGCTTTGAAGTGTACAAAGGTGAAACGCTCGGCCTTGTAGGCGAATCGGGATGCGGCAAAACCACGCTGGGCCGAAGCCTGCTCCGGCTCATCGAGCCAACCGGCGGATCCATTCTTTACAATGGAATGGATCTCACCGCTACCAAACGCGACAATCTGAAACAACTCAGAAAAGATATTCAGATCGTATTTCAGGATCCTTATTCTTCACTCAATCCGCGCATCACCATTGGACATGCCATTGCAGAACCCATGCGCGTTCACGGCATCCTGCCAACTGCTTCGCAGCGAAAAGAAAGGGTGATGGAACTGCTGGAGAAAGTAGATCTCAAACCCGAACATTTCTATCGTTATCCGCATGAGTTCTCCGGTGGACAAAGACAACGCATCGTAATTGCACGCGCGCTTTCTCTCGGCCCCGAATTCATCGTCTGCGACGAATCTGTTTCTGCACTCGACGTGAGCGTACAGGCACAGGTGCTCAACCTGCTCAACGATCTCAAGCGCGAATTCGGATTCACCACTATTTTCATTTCACACGATCTGTCGGTGGTTCGTTATATCAGCGACCGCATTATGGTGATGAACAAAGGCAGCATCGAAGAAATGGGTGATGCAGAACAGGTATATCTGCATCCGAAAAGCGAATACACCAGACAGCTGATTGCGAGTATTCCGAAAGCAATGGTCTGATAAAAACAAACGGGGCCCTAACAGCCCCGTTCGCATATCTGTAAACATATTGCTTAATCCTGGTATCTTCTGCGTTTCACCATCTCAGATAACATGCTTTTGTAATTGGCGAATTGCCTTGCTTCGTAGAAGCTGTAAGCAATGGGATTTGTAGTGATAACCATCTCGCGTTTGATCTTTTCCAGCTGCTCACCTTCGGGTTTATCATTTTCGAGTGTACGGCCGGCAACCTTCGTGAAGCCCGATCTGCTGATCACCAACGAATCTTTATTGGCAGACTGAATGCCGCAGGTAGCAAGCGCCCAGTTATCATCGTCACGCATTTTCTTGTACTTGAAAAAGTAGATGAAACTTTCTTTCTGTTTATGGGTAGCAGCAAGGGCCTTGAGATACACGAGTGTATCGGGTTTGGAATAACTGCCTAACTGATCCAGCAGAAAACTTCTTGCCAATAGCTCAGGTTTCTTTTCTGCATCTGGAAATTTATCCAGTTTCTTTATTTTTTTGAGATCGGTATAGAACTCATATCTGTATTTGTCTGAAGAAGCAAATTTGGTGAAGAGGGAATCAGCCACCGGCTGATTGTTGCGCAGCAACAGAATGAAACTGTTGTAGAGCAATCTTGTGTCGGTGGTGGTCATCAGTTGTTTGAAGTAGTTCTGTATGCCGGGATGTTTATCGCGGAAAGGCAGCAGCAGTACGGAATACTGATCTACGGCGATGTTGCCGTTATTGAGGTCTTCATCTTCTTTCTCATCATCATCACTATTGTTGCTGTACAGCGTAGACATATCTTTCTTTGCCACTTTTGCCATCTTCACTTTATTCTCTTTGGCGATCTGTTTCTTCAGCAGCATTCTTCCATCGAGATATAATTTGCTGAGCTGGGATTCGTAGTCTGCCCCTTTGAGATAACCGCTGTCTATGAGTGTGTGCAGCAGATCGAGGGTTTCGCTTTTGAAATCATCGATATTGAGAAACTGCAGCATATCGGGGAACAGCGTTTTGGTGAGAGCGAGTGTATCGTAGAGCTGGCTCCAGGTTCCGCCGGAAGAACTGAAATCTTCTGAGAATTCATAATCGGCTACTCCGCCGGTAATGACAGGAGGCTCAAATCCCCTGGTAACTCTTCTTACCTGCCGCGAATAATCTGTACTGCTTATTTCCAGAATCGGAGGTTCCTGTAAGATCAGGTCTTTGAACGATTTGAAGGAAGCCGCCGTTTTCTGATCGAGCAGCGCTTCGAGTATAGCGCGCTGCAGGTCGGATGTATCTTTTACTTTCCAGTACAGATCGGTGAGGTAGCCCGTGATGGATGGATCTTTCAATTTACCCAGTTCACCAATAAAATATTCTTTGTTGGAAAGATAATTCCGCACATTCCAGTTGATGGCTTCGATGGATCGCTTCAGCAGCGGCACATCTGTTGAATCGAATTCGGCCTGCTGTATCTTCTTTGCTCCGCGTTTGGCGATCACAGAATCTTTGCTGAAGAGTTCATTTACGTATTCACCGGCCATTTTGTTGAGAAATGCACTGGCTTTGAGTGTATCTGCAGGTGTAAAGGTATCGAAGAAGTTTTCAAGCAAAGCACTTTTTCGGGTGATGGTATCAGTAAGAGCACTGAGAGAGAACAGATGCCCATCTCTGTAGACCATTCGGGAGATCACCATGCGGCTGCTGCCGGTATCGGAAATAGTGAAATCGTATTGATCAGCTCCGTTCGGAAGACGTTTGAATGATCTTGAACGGTAGATCAGCATACTGTCGTCGTCTATCCGCTCACCTGCAATTTTCTTAGCTAGATCGATACTGTCTTTGCTGTAAGATTTACGGCTGATCTGCATCCAGTTAACAAAGATCTTTTCACCCAGTGTATCATTGCCGATGAAAGATGAGCTGAAATTCAACCCTTCACTATCCGGATCGTCCTCTTCGTCTTTTTTCAGATTCTGCAGAAAGGCACGCATAGCAGCCGATGCAGAGTCAATATGGTTCAGCGGCACAGGGCTCTTTACAGTGTAATGCATGGCAGTATCTGTCTGCACAGTTGCCGCCGGATAAATAAAAGGTGTAATGCTGAAGGAGTTGATGAACTTCTTCACTGCAGGGGTTTCCTGTTTGTATCGCGCAAGCACCACGTAGTAGTTGGGCCCCTGAATGAGGAACCTCGCTGTACTGTGGCTGCCATCTTTGTGATTGTAAGTGGCATCCAGCATAGGATAACCTTTGAGTGATCCGAGCTTTCTGCTGGTTTGTTTTTCGATGAAGCCTGAGTACTGATAGCTTTCATCCATCAGGTTCAGTTCAAAACTGTCTTCGGCAAACGCCGTGTAGTTCTGCAGGTTGCCCTTCATCACCAGATAACTGTTGCCATTCTTTTCGGTGGCTGCATATTCAAGCCGGTTGTTGCCCCACATTTCATCTTTCAGCATGCTGGGCGCATATGGCATCAGCACACTGAACCCTCCTGTTGCTGGTTGCCAGGTGCTCCATTCAGGGGTGGGAATGTATTCTTTGAACGAAATGGAACTGAAGAATTTTGAAGCATCCGTTCCGGTGCCCACGTAATCGCCATTACCACTCATTTTGAAGAAGATCATCTCAAATGGAGTAACGAATACCTGATAACGCTGCAGGTCGCCACGACGCGTGCGTGTGGTTACATCAAAACCAGGATAGCCGTTCTTTGTGATGGCAGTTTTCTTAATGATCTTGCCGGGAACATTTTCGTAGAGACCTGCATCGATCTTTTCTGCTGTTTTGGTAAGATCATCTCCCCATACAGAGCTGTTTGTTTTCACTCTGGTTACGAGATAGTAGGCACCGTTCACCAGATCGGCAAACTGTACCACGTTGATGCCACCGGTTTTTCCGAACTCATAGAATTTCTTTCCGGGGATGCTTACTTTGTAAAAGCCATCAGAAGATGTTTGTTGCTGAAAGCTGTGCTCCACGCGCATCTTCTCCAGCTGCTCTTTCTGTTCGCTACTGCGCGCTCCCATGTTTACGGGACGAAGCGTATAGCCCATCTTACGCAACAATTCTATCACACCACGGTTGCCGGGCAGATGCGCTGCTCCCACTCCAACAAACAGGGATGCCTTACGTATGATGCTGTCTATCGATTTTGCCTGTATCTCGTTTCTTCTGAACATGAACTTCTCCTGAAATGCATCTGATTGTACATTCTGCATTTCGATGGAATCGAGCAGATCGAGATCCCCGTCCCGGTAAGCGTCTTCCAGTTTTTTAGGACTCTGGAATACGCCATCGTAGCTATAGCTTTTCTTCTTTTTGTTCTTGTCTTTACTCGCATCGTGATAAGCTTCGGCCACCAGTCGTTCACTCTCTTCAAAATTCTCCACTCCACTCACTCTTTTGCCGAGTTTTCTGCCTACCTGAAAAATATGCATGTCGAGGAATGTATTCTCTTCAAAATCGTTGGTAGCAGATCCGTAGGTGCGATAGAGCATGCCGTTGATGAGTGATGGTTCGATGGCAAGGGATGCCCTGGCCAGCTCTTCATAACTGTCTATGGCAAACGAAGTGATGCTCATGTTCTGGCGGGGCATGCCATAACTGCTGTAACTGAAACGGGATGGCATTAAATCAGGGTCTGAGGAATAAGATCCGCGGTATTCTGCACTGCGGCTGTAATCGTCCTGCCAGGTCTCAGGGTTGGTTTCCAATGCTACAACATCAGCGCTCCGGATAGCATTGTAAAAGGGATCGCCGAGTTTGAAGGCCAGTTTATTGCTCACGTGCATGGTACCAAATAACCAGCTGGACTTCTTTAGTCCGTTACCACTGATCTCCCAAAGGAGGCTGGGGTATTTCTTACCGGCAGCGAATCCGATGGCAGTAGCCGGTTTGGACACAGGTTTGGTTGAAGTGGGTTTGCCAGACTGCCCTATGAGCTGGGAGGAGAGCAGCATACAGAGAAGAGGAACGTACAGGATTCTTTTCATAAATAAGTACTGAAGGGGATTTGTGAATCAAAGATACGCTTACTGATAAAGCACGCAAGGGCGTTTTAGCCCATTAGATGCGGGCACCCGCAGGGTTCCACTTTACATAATTTTTTTCTTTGTACCAATTTTTTTATACCTTTGCCCGCTTGAAAATGACGCAAAACATGATTTCAAACCTGGTGCCGTAAGACCTCGTTTGTACCGGTCCCCCCCGATGTACCCGTTTCTTACCCCCCTCCTCGTTTGTACCATGTGGTGCTCAAATAAAATAATTTAATCAGCTGCATGAAACTTTCACAGTTCAGATTTGATCTACCGCTCAACCTTATTGCACAACATCCTACGAAGAAACGTGAAGATGCCCGTTTGATGGTGGTTCACAGAAAGACAGGCCAGATTGAGAACAGGTATTTCCGTGATGTAATGGAATACTTCGACGACAAGGATGTATTTGTAGTGAATAATACCAAAGTGTTTCCCGCGCGCATGTATGGCCGCAAAGAGAAAACCGGTGCAAAAATCGAAGTTTTCCTGCTGCGTGAGCTGAACAAGCCAAACCGTCTCTGGGACGTGATCGTTGATCCTGCCCGTAAGATCCGCGTAGGTAACAAATTGTATTTCGGAGAGAATGATGAACTGGTAGCAGAAGTAATCGACAACACTACTTCCCGCGGCCGTACCATCCGTTTCCTCTGGGACGGAACCGACGAAGAGTTCCGCCAGATGCTCGAATTCCTCGGCGAAACGCCACTTCCAAAATATATCAAGCGCAAGCCTGAAGCAGAAGACAAAGAAAGATACCAAACCGTTTATGCAAAGCACGAAGGCGCGGTAGCCGCTCCAACTGCGGGCCTGCACTTCAGCATCGAGCTGATAAAACGCCTTGAGATCAAAGGTATCCGCTTTGCAGAAGTAACGCTGCATACCGGCCTCGGTACCTTCCGCCCTATCGAAGTGGAAGATCTCAGCAAACACAAAATGGATGCTGAGTATTACAAGATCGAAGACACTGCCTGCAAGATCGTGAACAAAGCCATCGAGAAGGGCAACCGCATCTGCTCTGTTGGTACCACTACTATGCGTGCACTGGAATCTTCTTACACTGCAGAGAAACTGTTGAAACCATCTGAAGGCTGGACGAATATTTTCATCCACCCTCCTTATCAGTTCAACATCGCTGATAGCCTGATCACTAACCTGCACCTTCCTAAAACAAGCCTTCTGATTATGACCTGCGCATTTGCCGGTTATGAACTGGCGATGGAAGCGTACAAGAAAGCGATCAAAGACAAGTACCGTTTCTTCAGCTATGGCGATGCCATGCTGGTGATCTAAGTACAACCATCCATACAATTCAAAATCCCTATAGAAACTCCGCCCATCGCGGAGTTTTTTATTGAAGCACCACTCGATCCGGTATCCGTATTTCATTAACCCGCGTACAATAAAACAATGAGCAATCAAAAGTTCAGGATACTGGAAACAATCCGTCAGGGACAGATCGGTGGCGGAGAAAGTCATTTATTGAGTCTCGTTGAAAACCTCGACAGGAGCCGCTTTGAGCCGGTAGTGCTCAGCTTTACGGATGGTCCGATGGTAGATCGTCTCAAACAAATGGGCATCACCACCGAAGTGATCTATACCGAAAAGCCTTTCGACATAAGCAAGTGGAAACGTGTAAAGCAGTTCATACAACAACAGCAGATACAATTGGTGCATGCACATGGTACACGCGCCAATTCAAACGTATTCTGGGCTACGCGTAAACTGAAACTGCCGCTGGTATACACCATTCACGGATGGAGCTTTCACGACGATCAGCAGGCGCTGCTTCGCAAAGTGCGCGTGATGGGAGAACAGCTGCTCACGAAAAAATCAGACGTAAATATTTCGGTGTCTGCTTCCAATCAGCAGACAGGAAAACGATACTTCAATAATTTCAACTCGGTAGTGGTGAACAACGGAATCGATCAGCGTAAGTTCGATCCGGGCCGATCGTTCAAGAATATCAGACAGGAATTGGGTATCGCTGATAATGCAGTGCTGGTGCTGTTTGTAGCACGTTTTATTCATCAGAAGCAGCCGCTGAAATTGCTGGAGGCATTTGCAAAGGCATTGCCTCATCACCCTCAGCTGCAGTTGCTGATGGTGGGTGATGGCGATGAGAAACCAGCTGCATTGCAACTGGTACGCGAACTCGGCATCGAAGACAAAGTGATATTTCAACCCTTCCGTCAGGATGTACCGGATGTGCTGGCAGCTGCGGATATTTTTGTATTGCCTTCGCTCTGGGAAGGATTACCGATCGGATTACTCGAAGCGATGGCAATGGGTAAGGCCATTATCGGAACGCAGGTAGATGGAACATCGGAAGTGATCAGGCACGAACACAACGGATTGCTGATTTCAACGGATGGGCTGGAAGTTAATCTGGCTGCGGCTCTCGGAGTGCTTGCTGAAGATGTATCGCTTCGCGAGAAGTTGGGTGCCGCTGCACAGGCGACAATCAGTGCAACATATAGTGCGGCGAATATGACGAGGGAGATTGAAGCGATCTATTTGAAATTGTTAGGGCAGAATACTTAATTGATTATACCGTGTTGCGCGGGGGATACACAAATTAGCTGAAAAATGTGCCGGCCAGTATAGAATCACAGATGAACTTTTGTGCGCAGGATTGAGGGGTGGAATATTTTTGAGGTTTTGCGCAACACATTTTAAGGCCAGATTTGCGTATCCCCTCGTCGCAACACTGCAGGTTATTTTTGCAGGTTTTACGAACTTGTTGAAAACACAAAAGCCGCATCGCTGCGGCTTTTGTTATGCTGTTGATTTATGTTGATCGCAATACTTCTTCACTAATATTCGCAGCGAGTTTAACGTCTGCTGAAATAGAAGGTATACGTTCTGGGGCCGTCGTAGATGAAGGCTTTGAAACGGTTGGTGCTGGTGAAGATCATTTCATCGAAATATTCAGAGAGCTGATCTTTTGTGTGATAGTCAACACAACTTACTTTGAGGGTTTTGATAGTTCCGTCGTTTGTGTTGATACGGCGCACATCCCAGTCGCCTTCGTAGTAACCGCCATAGCCATCCTGATATGCCAATCGGCCTGAACCGTAGAAGGTAAACAAACCACCGTCGAATGCAATGTAAGAGCTTCCGGGACCGAACTTATCTACATCGGTGAGTTCCCAGGTACCTTCGATTCTGTCTTCATAAGGTCTGAATACATCTTTACTGCAACTGGTGAAGATGAGTGTTACTGCTACGAGTAAAGAGAAGGAGTATAAGTATTTCATAAACTGTCGTTTGATAGTTAGACGTTCAAAAGGGATGCCTTTGTTACAGAACTTATCGATATTCAGATCCATTTAACTTAATATTCTGTGAAAGCCCTTTTGGTAAAGACGAAAGCAGCCATTATTTTTGAAGAAGCCCTTGCCGGGCGGCTATTTTGTAACGTTTTAGCTTAATCGATTATGAAATCTTTCACACTTGCACTGTTCAGCAGCGCTGCTTTATCGGCACACGCACAAACAGAAATTCCACTTTACAAAACGATACCCAATTCCATACCCGGCGTGAATGAAGAAAAATCCGTTGCAGATGATAAAGGCATCGTGAGAACGTACAAGGTGTCGAAACCTGTGATCACTGCTTATCTTCCTCCCAAAGGAAAAGGCAATGGCAAGGCCGTGGTGATTTGTCCGGGTGGAGGGTATGGACTACTCGCTGTAAAACACGAAGGACATGATGTAGCCAAAGCACTCAACGAAATGGGCATTGCCGCTTTTGTACTTAATTACAGATTGCCGGATGAACATACGATGCCTAATAAATCGATCGGGCCAGTACAAGATGCGCAACGCGCCATTCAGCTGGTTCGGGAAAAAGCGAGATCATATGGTATCAAAAAAGATCGGGTAGGCATTATGGGCTTCTCAGCCGGAGGTCACCTCGCTTCTACTGCCGGAACGCATTTCAAGCAGGCTTTCATTCCCGGTGCAAAGGGCTCAAATCTGCGTCCTGATTTTATGGTGCTGGTTTATCCGGTGATCAGTTTTGAAGACAGCCTTACACATAAGCAATCGCGCAATAATCTTGTTGGTCCGGAAATCACTGCTGAAGAGATCAAAGAGTTCTCCAACGATCAGCAGGTGACCAGTGAAACACCTCCTACATTTTTAGTGCATGCAGTGGACGATAAATCGGTGGCAGTTCAGAACAGCCGTCAGTTCTATGCCGCCTGCAAGGAGAATAGAGTGCCTGTGGAGATATTTGAATATCCGAATGGCGGACATGGTTTTGGGATGAACAATCCCACCAGTTCCGTGAAGTGGATGGATGCCATGAATGCCTGGCTTGGCCGTGTGTTCGATGGCAAACCAGGCATCAGAGGCAAATAGTTTTATGGAGCTGCTTTGATGTTGTTTTGCATTTGCTGAAACACACTCATGAATTGCTTGAAGCGGTGGCCGGTTTCGGGCCATGCAACTTTCTTGTTGCGAAGCACCCAACGGATCTTATCGAAGGCTACCTGACGATCTTCCTGATCGAAGAAGTAATTGCTCCATTCGGCCGGCCACTGATCTACAGGGATCAACGCAAAGCCGTTGCCGTACATTTTGAGCGGACCAGGCAGGCTTCTTACATCGAGTGAATTCTTATCCGATTCCAATCCCCACCCGAAGTATTTTTCCCAGAATCTGAAATAGTTGATGAGCCGCTCAGTTACCTGCTGAGGCGTTTCTTTCTGCGTGGCTTTCACCCGCCATTTGTTATTGGTAACGGAAAATGGACTGTCTTTTTCATCGTCCACCGGATTATCGAGCCCCTCGAAATGATGCCAGCTGCTGGCGCCATTGGCAGCATTCACATCTGCAATCATTTCTTTCTCTCCGAGCTTTCTGATGATGATGGTGCGCGATTTGCCGGATGCCGGCGTAAGTACGATCTCTCTATCTTTCAACGTCCATGTGCCGTGTTCGAATTTGTCGAGGCTGGCCGTATATTTTCCTCTGCTCTCAAGGTTGATGAAGTTAACGGGAGTGAGTACGGAGTCCGCCGGATCCTGCGTATCGGTATCCTCGGCATAAGAATAGAACCAGACCTTGGTCAGCAGTCCCTGACGCCCGGAACAGGCGGCAAGGCCAAGGACGATAGAAAGCAAAACAAATGAACGGAGGTTGCGCATAAGGGTTAATTATGAGCGCAAAATACAAAAAAGCCGCAGTTGCCTGCGTGCCTGTCAGGGTTGATAATCGAGGGGAAGCATATGCGAGATCTTTTCGCTCCAGCCCCAGTATTCGGAGCTTAGAATGTTCTGAGGCGGAAACATCAGCCCGCTTTTTTCAATCACCACGGGCGCGAGTGGCGTGAGCATAATCAGCGATCGCTGCCAGGCCGGTTCGCGGAAGATGCGGAAATGATACAGAAACTCCTTTTCTTCCGGCAGTCCTTTGGAAATGATCTGAAGATAATTGGGGAAGAAAAGCGTTTTCGTGGAGTCTGCCCCGGTAGTGAGTATGCTGTCGGCAGTGAGCGTGGTACGACTGATCAGCGCCAGCGAATCTTCCTGCATCAGTATGCCCTGAAAATATCCAACACTGTCTTTGTTGGCAGAACTACTCTTCAGTTCGAAACTGATGCGGCCTCCCTCTTTCAGTTGCTGCTTCTTTTCGAGCTCATAGATCTTCCTAACCCGTTGCTTTTCGAGGTTGGGCACTTTGATGAGGCGGCGCACTTCGAAATTATTCTCTGCCAGACGGTTGTTGTAAAGGCTTCGCACGAAGTGCATGAGAGAGCCGGTGTAAGCGGCTTTGCGGCGTTTGATCCATTTTGAAGGAATGTCTTTTTTATTCTCCGACAGGTCTTCAAAAAGCGAATATCCCACAAACACTACAGAGCGCTCCTTCCAGCTGTGAAGAAATCCTTCGAGCTGATAAGTGATACGGTACCCCAGCGCTTTGTTCTCGATAATGAGTGGCTCGTCGGCTGTTACTTCCAGCGTTTTGCGCGAAGCAGAATACCGGAACTTCAGTGTTTTGGTGTTTTTGATAGTGCAATCCTTCGCGGCTGCAGAAGTACCGATGAAGTTCTCGGTAAAGACCCTCCCCCATTTTCTCCATCCGTTCTTTTCGAATGGAATTACCGTTACTGCTTCGAGCTCTTCGGCTTTTGCATCGAGCTTCATGTGCAGCATCATGGGAAGCGAATCAGAAGAAAAAGGGAACACTATGGTTTGATAGCCTACTGAAGAAACTACCAACTCATATGTTCCCTTTGGAATATCATTGAGCTCGAAACTGCCGTCTGCTTTTGAAATGCTCCCTCTGGAAGTGCCATTGATAAACACGCTGGCATTGGGTATCCTTACTCCTGTTACTGCATTGGAAACGGTTCCGAGAATGCGGTTCCTTTCCTGAGAAAAGGCGGACAGAACAAGGCATAGGCTTGCAAGGAGAGCAGTTAATTTCATACGGCTGTTGAGTGAACAATGCTTTTATCGCTATTCCAGCCCAAACAGTCCTTTATTCAGCAATTGCAGGGTTTGGGTTTTGTAAGATGATGGCAGCAGCAGCGATACGTTGTGCTTGCTTCCGCCATAGCTCACCATACGTACAGGAACGGGCGTGAGTGCGTCGAACAATTTACTAAGAATATCCTTAGTCTGCGCAATCTCATTGCCAACTACTGAAATAATGGTGTGATCGGTTTCTACCTCGATGGTTCCGAATGGTTCCAGCTCTTTCACAATGGCTTTCAGGTGAGCGCCACTGTCGATGGTAACCGATACTGCCACTTCCGATGTGGTGATCATATCGATAGGTGTGCGGTATTTCTCGAACACTTCAAAGATCTTGCGGAGGAAGCCATACGCCAGCAACATGCGGCTGCTCTTGATATTGATGGCAATGATGCCGTCTTTGGCAGCTACTGCTTTCACGCCTACGGAACCTGCATCTTCCATGATAACGGTACCTGCCGCTTCGGGCTGCATGGTATTGAGCAGCTTCACAGGCACTTTCTCCTGTTGTGCAGGCCAGATGCAGGTAGGATGCAGAATCTTGGCGCCGAAGTAGGCCAGCTCTGCTGCTTCTTCGAAGCTCAGTTGCTCGATGGCCACTGTTTTCTTCACCACGCGCGGATCGTTGTTGTGCATGCCGTCGATGTCCGTCCAGATTTCGCAAACAGATGCATTCACTGCAGCTGCTACGAGTGAAGCCGTATAATCGCTTCCACCACGTTTGAGGTTATCTACTTCGCCTCTTGCGTTGCGGCAGATATAACCTTGTGTGATGAACAGTCTTTTATCTGTATGCTGTTGAAGAATCGCGTTCAGCTTCGGGCGGATAGCACTGATCTGCGGCTCTTCGTGAATATCGATGCTCATGAACTCCAGTGCAGGAAGCAATGCATGCTGAATACCCTGCTCTTCGAGAAACACACTGAAGAGTTTGGTGCTGAGCAGCTCACCCTGCGCAAGAATGTCTTTGCTCAGTGCTTCGCTGAAAGAGATCTTTAAAATGATATTGAGGAACTCGAAATGCTCACCTACAATCTGCTGCGCTTTGGTTTGCGCAGCGGTGGTCTTGACAAGAGAAGGAATGAATTGCTTGTAATGTGCTTCGAGTGTATCGATCTGCTGCTTGGCCAGCTCTCTGTTTCCGGCTGCCATTGCTTCTCCGATACCTACCAACGCATTGGTAGTTCCACTGAGCGCGCTCAGTACAACGATGGTGGGTTCTTCGTGTTTTGTAACCAGCTGAGCAACCTGGTGCATGCGCTCCGGTTTGCCAACTGATGTACCACCAAACTTCATTACTTTCATGTTACCCTCTCTTGTTCCGCTTTTACACGGGTTTTGGTTGATAATTAGTTATGTGCCCAACCTGAAAATCAGGCAGGCGCAAAGATAAAGCTCAATCAACAAAATCCTATCAGTTCAGTAGTATTTAAGTAGCTAACAGACATTAGTATTACCCGCAACACTCAAATGCAGTATTGGCGCATGGTACAGCGGATGGGCTGTAACCCGCAGCAGATGGGCATTATGGTGTAATGCTATTGCTTTTTTGTTTGGGGAAGGATGTTTTTCGCCCGCCGGAAAAATGGTATTGCGGCTGAATGATCAGCTGATAAAAGCGATGCCCAGTTTCTCTGCCAGTTGTTTCAGGTCTGCATCTACGGGCTCTATCAGCGGAATGCCTTCCTTCATTCTGATGGCTTCCGTTTCTCTTTCGGGATCGCCGGGAACCAGCACGCGTTCTTCGCCGGGAATGGCTTTGGCAGATCTGAAACGGCGAAGCCAGTTATCCATATTGTCTTTGAATTCGGAAGCTGGTCGGAATGCATCGATGCGCATGGCTCCGAAGAAATGTCCGATCCCCTTGCCCGGCATGGTGGGCGGCATGGGCACATAGGCCGGGAATGGCGGCACCCATGGACCGTAATTCGCTCCGCTGAGAACACCGCAGAAAATGTCTACCATGGCGCCGAGCGCATACCCTTTGTGGCTGCCGTGCTCACGATCGCCACCAAGCGGAAGCAGCGCCCCGCCTGATTTTACGGCATGTGCATCGGTAGTGGACTGACCATTGGCATCCTGCACCCATCCGAGTGGTGCATCGAGATTCTTGCGCTGGAGTATTTCGAGTTTTCCGTTGGCTGCTGTGGTGGTAGCCAGATCGGCAACAAAAGGTTGTTCAGTTCCTGCAGGCACTGCTACGCAGATGGGATTGGTGCCGAGCAGTTTTTCCTGAGAGAAGGTCGGCGACACAAGCGGACTAGCGTTGGTCATGGCAATGCCGATCATATCGTGTTCGAGGGCCATCATGCCATGATAACCTGCAATGCCGAAGTGGTTGCTGTTTTCTACACTCACCCATCCCGATCCTACATTCTTCGCTTTTTCGATCGCTACCTGCATGGCATAAGGAGCCACTACCAATCCGAGACCACTATCACCATCAACAACAGCAGTGGAGGGCGTTTCGTGCACGATGCGGATATTGGGAGTCGCATTCACACGCTTCACTTCCCAGAGGCGAACGTAGCCGCTGAGGCGGGCAACGCCATGAGAGTCGATGCCGCGGAGATCTGCGGACAACAATACTTTTGCGGCAGTGGCGGATTGTTCGTCACTGCATCCGATCTTTTTGAATACGTTTTCCGTGAAGGCTTTGAGCTGCTGGTAAGAATAGATCCTGTCTGCCATATTGGATAGATTGGTGCTGTAAAAAGAAGGGCAAGCTACTGATTATTGGGAAAATCAATTGCGTTGTTTGTGCAGTGGGCAGGTCTGAGCCGGGGGCGCTCCTGCGCCGTCGCCAAATATGCCGGGCAGGGTTGTAACTCCGATAAGACTGTAGTGGGCAGGATTGGGCGGCAGTAAGACTTCCGGACTTTCGTGCAACATATTTGAAGGCCGTTGCAGGAGCTCCCCCGGCTCAGACCATCGCTGATGCTTCGAAATGAAAATGGTGCAACCCAAACCTGGGCTGCACCATTCAATGTATTGATGATTTCTTCTTTCTTATTTCAATGCTTTCACCTGCTCATTGTAGTAACCTACTATTTCTTTTACGTCCGGTACGTTGTTGTACCAGTTGCTCTCATGTTCGATGGAGAACATGCCTTTAAAACCCTGACGTTTGAACTCGGCAAACACTTCAGGGAATTTGATCACGCCTTTGCCGGGAATGGTATCCGCAGCCTTGGTATCGTTGAATGTAACGATATCCTTCAGATGCGATCCGATGATGCGGCCTTCCAGTTTCTGCAGGCACTCTTTTACATCGAGCCCGTTGCGTGCCCAGTGACCAAGATCTGCACAGGCATAAAGATTGGGATGGCCCTTCATCGCGGCAATCACAGAATCAGGATGCGCATATGCATTCGGATATGGGTGATCATGAATGGCAATAGGAATATTGTAAACACCCGCAAGGCTGTCCGCAATATGCCAGTGTTCTTTTTTCGGTTCGGCTGTGATGTAGCTTACGCCCATATCGCGCGCGAGATCGAATGTTTGCTTCCACTCGACATCGTTGCCGGGCTGTACTACTCCGAAAGCCACCATGGTGATGCCTTTCGACTGAAGCAGGGCTTTCAGTTTTTGTCTTCCTTCGGCTGAGAGACGAAGGTTGAAAGTATCTTTCGAATCGCCGCCGATGGGTTGCCCCAGATAGGCTTCGATATTTTTGATGCCGGCACTGTCCGCTTTTTCCAGCGCAGTGGTAAAAGGGAACATATGGAAGGTCCAGAATTGTACACCCAGTTTCCATTGGGATGTAACGGAGGAATCCGCGGCGTTTGTTTGTGCAGCCACCTCGTCGGTTTTGGCTGTCTGATTACCGCAGCTGCTGATCAGCGTGGATAATCCGGCGCAGAGCGCGATGGCAACAAATATTCTTCGCATGGGCTAAATCGGTTTAGTTTTAATGAAAAGAGGCAAAAAGATACGGCGATTTTATGGCATTCCTGCAATGAAGGCAACATCATTACATTTGTAGCATGAAAATATGGGCGTTCATTCTGTTGGTATTGATTTGCTGCGAAGGCATTGCCCAGCAGCGTCGCGATGATATTTACAGCAGTTTTGTACTCTATGGCAAAAAGCAACAGTTCGATTTTGAACTGCGTCAGCGCGTGGTTGCTTACACTTTTGCTATGCAACCCGACAGCCTCAATGAATACAAATTCGAATCGGCCTGCAATGCCATTTCGCAGTTTCAGTTGCGCAACGATACCATCAAAGCTGGACTGCAACACCTCTTCAACCGATATCCACTGCTGGAGTACGATACCCGCCGCGCATTGCTTGAAGCCACTTACGCGGTATATCCCGATGAATTCGTGGGCGAGGTGAGCGCCGCCCTCACTACCGATACCGTTCCCAAACTCTTCGCCATGGCTGCTGCCTATCTTTTCAGGAAGGACAGCAGTATCAGCAACGCAAACATGCTGAAGATTGCCATGATCGATCAGTTTCCGGAATACGACAGCAACCCGATTCTGCTGGAGCTGGAGAAGTTCCTCAACAATCATGCGGCGCAGATAAGATCATCTACCCCTGATCTGGCTGTGTTGTTTCGCCATAACAGAAATGCAAAACGCAAATCCATTTACTCGATACAACGATGGGACAGAGATCAGCCGGGCATCGCAATCGTGCAAAATGCAGATGGGCGTTTCGCGCGGCATGCCGATGGGCGACTGATGATCTTTGAACAACTCGCCCGCTCCGCTTCCGATCTTCCTTATTTTATTACCAATGGCAGTACACCGCAGGGCGTGTACAGCATTCAGGGAATAGCGGTTTCAAAAAGTCAGCTGATTGGCCCTACACCGAACCTGCAACTGGTGATGCCTTTTGAAAGCCGCTGGCAGCAATACTTTCAGCAGCCTGATTCTATTCCGTGGGATAGCTCGCAGAATGTGCAGCAACTTTACAACCTGTTGCTTCCTTCAGCGTGGGCACAGTACGCGCCGATGCAGGAAGTGTTCAATGCAGGCCAGATCGGGCGAACGGAGATCATTGCGCATGGCACGGCCATCGATCCGGAATATTTCAAAAACAAACCATACTATCCTCTCACACCTACCATGGGATGTCTCGCTGCGAAGGAACTCTGGAATACCACCAATGGCAGATTACTTGTCAGCGAACAGTTCAATCTCGTGAGTGCGTTTTCGGCTACACCCGGCAGTAAGGGGTTTCTTTTTGTGATAAATATCGATCATCAGCATAAGCCTGTTACCCGCGCGGATTTGGAAGAAACCGTTCGAAGATTCGAGAAGGAATAAATCCTCCCACCCGTTGCACCTCCAGCGATCCGGGCACAAGGGATCTATGAAAAAGGGGCCTTAAAATCTGTTGCACCAAAGTCCGGAGCAGATCTATTGCTTCATCCTCCTTGCTCCAGCCCAAATATCATTCTGCACTGCCGGGCAGATTTTTCGTCCCGTTTCATAGATCCCTTGTGCACCAGCACTAACAAAAGTATTATCAACAAAAAGCCCCGGCAAATCGCCAGGGCTTTTCTACTTCGATAATATTTACTTAGAACGGTAAATCATCATAAGATTCTCCGCTGTTGCCAGCCGGAGCTGCCTGAACGGGTGCCGGAGCCGCACTGTTATAATTTCCTCCGGAATTGTAGTTGCCACCAGACTGGTAGCCGCCTCCTGTATTGTCTCCACCTTCGGTACGTTGTCCCAGCAATTGCACACTCAGTACACGGAGTGTGAGTGAAGCGCCGGTAGTGCCATCATTCTTCGGATACGTGCGCACTTCGGGAGTACCTTCTACATACACCTGTGTGCCTTTGCGGAGGTAAGGTGCAATGCCTACACGCTCAGTCCAGTATGCACACTCTACCCAGATGGTCTTATCTTTCTGATTGCCCTGGGCATCTCTGAATTTCTCTGTATGCGCTACGTTGAAGTTGATTACATTTTTCCCGTTCACTGTGTTCGTCACGCAATCTTTTCCAAGATTGCCAATTACCTGAAGTTTGATCATAATGATGAGTTTAGCTGCGTACTTAAATAGTTAGTCATTTAAAGCGGCAATTTACGTCATCTCCCCTGCGCAGCAATACAGGTAAATGCTGTGGGGAAAACTATTCGTTACGCGCAGCGCCTGCGTCGATATTCCTTCCGAAGAAGATCGCATTCATGAACAATTTTGTCCCTCCCAGCCAGTAAGCCCTGAACACCGGGTTATCGGCAATGGAGATGATGCGTCCGCTTCCTGCAGAATTGACCAGTACCGCACCGGAGTTCTTAAGGAGCTCATAGTTCTCCTTTGTAATAAAGCCACTTTGCAATGGTTTGTCTCCATATACGAAAGGATTGGCATAAGGGTTCTTATTTTTCTCAGGAAAAACGCCATTTGATTTAAAAAGATCCACATTCGGGTAATGATAACCGTAAGCGAGCGGATTGGTAAGGTCTACATTGGTTCTGAAAATAGCCCCCGCCATGCGCTGTGCACCCTGACGGAATTCTCTTTCCGCATACACGCCATTTTTGAGGGTATCATCTTTCCCTTTCTTGAAACTCACATTGGTAAGCCCATTCTGCGATGCCCACTGCACTGCCTCTTCGGTAAGGATGAGTGTGCCACCACCCATCACCCACTGTTTCAGTTTCTCTTTGTTGAGATCGGGATAAGTGCCGGGAGGCATGATGATGGTATTGTATTTTTCGAGGTCCGCTCTGTTGAATGTGCCGATCTCGAGATGTGTGGCAGGGATATTGAATCGCTGATCGAGCAGATGCCATATCTCGCCGGCATCTGTTGCACTTACGCCGTTGCCGGTGATCATGGCAATGCTGGGTTTGGCCACCGGCGCCATTTTGCCGCTGCCGAGATCGCTTCCGTTTACCACATTGGCGGTACGAACTGCTGTTATCTCAAGATTGTTGCGCTCAGCCACCGACTTCATCAGCGCATACACCTGTTGGGCATTTTGCTGTTGTAACCCAACAGGAATAATAATGGTTCCGTAACGGAATTTCTTCACTCCCCCATCGGTTTCGATGTCGAAATTGGTGGTGCTTACTTTTGCGAGAATGCCGGCCTGCTGCAACTCGTACAATGCACGGGGCGCATAGAATCCGTCCCAGGCAAAGAGATAAGCATAGTTGCTGAGTCCGCCATTGACAATGCCTTTGGGCGCTTCTGAAGTGGTGATGCGCGCTCCGCGTTGCGCAGTGGCAGATTTCGCGGCATCGAGTTCTGCGTATGGAAGTCCGAATGCAAGCGGCATGGTCCAGGCAGTGATATCGTAAAAAAGACTGTCCTTGTACGTGAGTGTTTTGTCGAAGATGCCATGGATCAGCCTGCTCTGCGGCTGCGTTGCCGGAACCACATAGGCTTTGCCTTTCTCGAATTTATATCCGTCGGCACTCAAATCGTTGTTGAGGCTGTACACTTCGATCTGATGACGCAGCAGCATTTCAGCAAAGATGGCTGCACGTGTCTGGTCTTCTGCATCGCCGAACACATAGGCTTTCACAGGAGCAACTGCTGCTTCTGCAACGGCACTTTTATAAAAGTCACGCTGATAATTGAGGAATTCTTTGCGGAGCGTTTTCGCTCCTTCAAGTGTGGACAGTGTGGTTACAAACTGATTTCTGATAGTGAAAGGAAATGTGAGCACACCGTTGATGGTCTGCTGCGCATGCCCGCGCGATGATCCCTGTTCGAACAGAATGCCGATGCATCCCTGCACATCAGGATAGGTAGATCCTTTTCCATAATAATAATCATCGTAGCTCTCTTTGGTGAAGTAGAGGCTGCCGATCCTGTCGAGATAAGCAGCATGGAACTTGCCGAGTTTGGCAGTGAGTTCCTGATTCTTCGCGGGCGTGAGCGGATTCACACGGCTCGGAACGCCGGGCTGAAAAAAGAATGATGCATTGCTTCCCTGCTCATGGTGATCGGTAAGGATATTCGGCTTCCATGCATGGAACCATCCGAGACGGTTCTGACTTTCCACATGAACGGCCGGCAGCCAGTCGCGGTTGAGATCGAACCAGTAGTGATTGAATCTTCCGCCGGGCCAAACTTCGTTGAACTCGCGGCTATTGGGATCGGTAACGAGGTTCTTGCTTTTGTGCTGGTTCACCCAGGTGGAAAAACGTTGCAGTCCATCGGGGTTGAAACTGGGATCGAACAAAATCACTACATTATCGAGCAGTTCATCGATCTGGCGGCCCTGCGCAGCAGCGAGATAATAAGCGCTGATCAGCGCGGCATTGGCGCCGCTGGGTTCATTTCCATGGATGGAATGCCCCACATACACAACAATCGGCATATCATCGGTGTTTAATGATGCCGACCTGGCCGGATCGGTCAGCTGCACATGCTGCTGGCGGATGCTCTCCAGATTCTTATGATTTTTGGGAGATGTGATAATAAGGAGTACCTGTGGACGTGCTTCGTAGCTTAGTCCCATGGTTTCCAGTTTGATACGTTCCGGGGCAGCAGTGGCCAGGGCCTTCATGTAATTCACAAGGCGGTCGTGGGTCACATGCCATTCGCCGGGTTCATGGTAAATTACATCTTTCGGTTTGGGGATGGCAGGGTTGTACTGCACCGAATCCGGAAGATAATAGCTGAGTGACTGAGATTGACCTTTTCCGGGTAAAAAGGCAATTGCAGCTATCAGCAAAACAGATAGTAAATTTCTCATATACAATTGGTTTTGGGGAACAGCCCGGAAATTACAGAAAAGTTCACAACCTGCTCCTCCAGCCTTTGTATCTTTGCACGTTCTATTTTTACAATTATGAGCAGGAAAGGAAAAGTTTTGGTGGCAATGAGTGGCGGTATCGACAGTACCGTAGCAGCCCTCATGCTCCATCATGAAGGATACGAAGTTGTAGGGATCACCATGAAAACATGGGATTACAGCAGCAGTGGCGGTGGAAAGAAAGAAACCGGATGCTGCAACCTCGACTCTTTCAACGATGCCCGCATGGCTGCGGTGCATCATGGATTTCCGCATTTCGTACTGGATATCCGCGAAGAATTCGGAGAATCGGTGATCGACAATTTTGTAGATGAGTACCTGGCAGGGCGTACACCCAATCCATGTATCATGTGCAATACGCATATCAAATGGCGCGCGCTGCTGAAACGTGCTGATGCCCTGGAATGCGATTTCATCGCAACCGGTCACTACGGTCAGATTCACCAGCACGATAATGGAAGATATTTCATCCGCAAAGGAATCGACGATACGAAAGACCAGAGTTATGTGCTCTGGGGGCTTCAGCAGGATCTGATGGCCCGCACCCTCCTGCCCCTCGGCGGTTACCGCAAAACGGAGATCCGTCAGATGGCGCACGATTTCGGTTATCCCGAACTGGCAAAAAAAGCAGAGAGCTACGAGATCTGTTTTGTGCCCGACAACGATTACCGTGGTTTCCTCAAACGCAGAATAGACGGGCTCGAAGAGCAGGTAGCCGGCGGAAACTTCATCGACAAATCAGGTAAAGTGCTGGGTCAGCACAAGGGTTATCCTTTCTACACCATCGGTCAGAGAAAGGGGCTTGATATCACATTCGGCAAGCCGATGTACGTAACCAATATCATCCCAGAAACCAATACGGTGATGCTGGGTGAAGAAGAAGATCTCAATCGCCAGGAAATGATCGTAAGCAAGATCAACTGGCTCAAATACGACGGTGTTACGGAAGGCATGGAAGCCAATACGCGTATCCGGTACAAAGACCGCGGTACAGTGAGCAATCTCTATGCCCATGAAAATGGTGTGCTGGTACGTTTTTATGAAGATGCGAAGGGCGTTGCCCCAGGCCAAAGTGCGGTGTTCTATGAAGGTGATGATGTAATTGGCGGCGGCATCATCCAAAGAAGTCATCTGCTCTGATCCAAAGCAATAAAAGCTACGTAAATACGTTGGAATAAAATCAGTAACTAACTGGATCTACATGAAAAGAAGCATCATTCTGCTCACCGCACTCACTGCTTTAACAGGCATTCTCTTTGTAAGCTGCAATAAGAAAGATGATTTCAAGTCTGATTCGATTTCGGATTATTTTATTACTACGCCAGGTAAGTTTATCCGTTACAGACTTGACTCTCTGCGCTTTACTGAATTCGGTCAGGGCGAAATCACTGTTAGTTATGAGGCAAAGGATGTGGTGGATGGGCCAATCGATGTGCTTGGCGCCAACTCGCACCGCATCATCCGCTATTACCGCCCCTGGGGCAGTACCAATGAGGCGGACTGGCTTCCTCAGATCGCCTACAGTGTAAGTCTCAGCTTCGATCAGGTAAAAGTGCTGGAAGACAATCTCACCTACGTAAAAATGAAGCTGCCCATTAAGTTCGGTACCAACTGGCTGGGCAATGCATTTCTTCCCGTACATCCGCTTGCTCCGCGTTATCAGTTCAGCAACGACGGAGATATGCGCGAATGGGAATACAATTACGACGAAGTAGGCGAATCCGTTACTGTTGGCGATAAATCGTACGAGAACACAGTTACCATTCACCACGTGGCCGATTCGCAGAATGCGCCTATAACCCAACCCGATCTTATCGGATACAGAAACTACTCTTCTGAGATCTATGCAAAAGGCATTGGCCTTGTGTACAAAGATTTCAGGATGTGGGAGTATCAGCCGAAGAACGGAGATAAGGAACCTTACAAAACAGGTTTCGGCATTCAGCTGACAGCGATCGATCACAATTAATCACTCAGGCTTCAGCAGCTTTCTTGATCATTTCAAGCGCTCTGTCCCACATCTCCTGATGGTTGGGAAGATGCACTTCTTCAATTTTACCTGCTTCAATGGTAAGCATGGCACTATTGTTATTCTTTTCCGACAACCTGAATTTTTCAAAATATCCGCCTAGAGGTGCGTCTGGCCCTGCTTCGGGATTATCTGTGTAATGCAGTTGCAGGTATTGTGCAGGTTGATTCACTTCTACTTTTCCGTAAGCGCCGATATTGTTATTGCCATCTTTCCATAGAATGCGTGCCCCTTCCTGCCAGTCGGATTCGGCGCGTGTGCCTTCGCCAAACGCTGCACCCCAGTATTGATTAGGATCGGTAACAATTTTCCAGATGGTTTGCGGATCCGCATCGATTTGAATGGACCGGATAAGTTGTGCTGTTGCAGCTTGCTGATTCATTGTTGTAACTTTTTAATGGTGATAAGAAAATTACAGAATAAAACGCAGTCGGGAGAGTTTCATGCTTAGGTGAAGAGTTGCTGCAATTCAGGTGCCATCAATTTGGGAAGAAGGCTCAGAGAATTCTGTAACCGATTTTGAAGCCCAGTGTGATATTGGGATAAGAGCGGAGCCCGATTTCTCTTACGAAGCCTCCGGGGCCGAGGGAATTTTTATGCTCTTCATCTTTGATGATTCTATTATATTCCTGTTCAGACAAACTACTCATTGAATTCGTAGACCTGATGCCGACTCCCGCAAACCATTCGATGATCCATCTTTTGTGGAGCTGAGTGAGCTCACCATATTTTACATTGATGCAGTTGATGTAGCGGGTCATCTGATAATCTTTCGGGAAAGGCGCACCACCATAAAATTTTATGCTATCACTTAAATCATATGCCTGCTGCTTGTACTGATATTCCAGTGCGATGTATTTCCCTCCAATAATTCCTTTTTTGTTCAGATACACTTTAATGGCAGGTTTCACTGCATACCCCGATACATTCGCTTTATGCATTTTAAAGCTGTTAATCGGATATAAAACCTGTTCTACAGAAAAGGAGAGGTTTCTGTAAATTTTTGCTTCGGCGCTTATTCGCAAGGAAGGGTAATCAAAAATATCGATCAGCCCTGCGGGGGACAGCGCAACAAAAAGCTTGTTGTCGATACTGTCAGCATTGTTGCGGGCTTGCTGGCAGAATGCGTTGCTGCTGATGTTCAGCAGAAGAAGCAGTACGGCAAATTTCCATCGGTTCATGACAGCTTATTGTATTCTGAAACCTATTTTGATTCCAAGGGTTACGTTAAACAGAGCATTGCTGAACACTTTATTCCGGCCTTCGTATACGTTAGGATGTCTTGGCTTATTGGTTCTATCTTCTTTGATATAATGAGTTTCCCAGTCTTCGAGATTATTGGAAGCTTCGATAAACCTGACGCCTACCCCGGCATACCACTCCATTGTCCATCTGCTGTCAGGGGCAATCTCCACCAATTCACCATACTTGATATTGATGCAATTAACGTAGCGGCTCATGCGGTAATTTCTGCGGTAACGTTTATCATCGCTTAAGGGGAGACTATCAGCTTCATCATACTTTTTCTCCTTGTACATATATTCGAGGGCAATGTATTTGCCTCCCGTTTTCTCTTCTTTATTCAGGTAGTATTTTATGGCAGGTTTCACCAGAAAACCTTTCATGTTATCATTATTCCTGTCGTTCCATAATGGCATGTAACCATATTCGGCAGAGAGAGAAATATTCTTATAGATTTTAGCTTCACCGCTAATCCGAAGCGAAGGGAAATCTACAATATCAAGTGCGGCCATTGGAGCGATAGAGATCACATATTTGTAGTCGTTGATTATTGGTTTAGCTGATATTGATCTGAATGGGCGGTCTCTCCGGTGAAGAATACGCTGACTAAATGCATCAGTAGCAATGAAAACTAAAAGTAACAGCGCGCAAAATTTCAAACGATCCATGGGGAAGTTAGTTTAGGGGGCGGGCTGGTAGCCAAAAGTAATGGTTGCAGACAGTTTTACCAACTTCCGGCCAAAGAATATGATTTATGTCTTTCAGGTATTTATTAACGTTGGAACAACGCTGCAAACATGGTATCGGCCTTTCTGTCGTAGCCTTTGATCACAGCAGACTTCACCAACTGAAGCGCGGAGTTCGACTGAATATATTCCACCACTTCTTCATTTTCCTTTTTGAATACCGAGCAGGTGATGTAGAGAAAATAGCCGCCTTCTGCTACGTGCGGAATAGCGTTGGCCACGATCTTCTTCTGCAATGCACTGTAGGTCTCGATTTCCTTTGCATCGAAGAAACGAAGCCATTCGGGCGAGCGTCCCCAGGTACCTGATCCGCTGCATGGCACATCAGCAATGATGAGATCGTAATTGTATTTTGCAGGCAATCGGCCACTGCCTACAGCCATATCTACCAGAAAAGATTGAAACTGCGCAATGCCGGCTTCCCTGAATCTTTTGTTGAGGTTGGTGAGTATCTGCTCGCGCTTATCCGATACAGTTATGCTGAGCTTTTTGAATTTATCGGATGCGAGGATGGTTTTGCCGCCGCTCCCTGCACAGCAATCCCAGAGCCTAATGGTGGTTGCTGTGGATTGCATCAGCTCCATCAACTCCCCTACCTGCTGCGAACTGAGATCCTGCACTACCGCTTCGGTATTGAGTGTGATCAACTCATCGATCTTTGTGCTGTTGGGCATGCTCAAAGAACCGGCCGTTATTTCATGGAAACTCACGCCTGCTTTGGAGAGTTTATCTTTCACCTGTTTTTCCTTTCCGGGACGGAGACGCAGAAAGAGATCGGGTTGAATGAAGAAAGAATCCGCAAATGCTTTGCGATCGATGTCGATGCTGCACTCTTCGAGCCAGGAGAATACTTTTGGCAGCTCCTTTTCATATGCCTGCTGATCTCCGGTGATGAGCGTGAATTTTTCTGCCAGTCCTGTTTTCAACGCTGCATTCCATTCGGGTTTGATGTTTTCGAGAACCGGATCGGTATCTCCTGTTGTACAGAGAAAATGCCCGGCAAGAATTCGATCTTCCACAGAAAGCCCATCCAGTGCGGCTCCCAGCCTCCAGTAAGCATAACACAATCCGCTGATCTGCCGTCTGTCTCTGCTGCCGTACTTCTTGTGCTGCGCAAAAAATGAACGGATGTATCGATGGAAAGGTTCCTTTCCATTATAACCTTCGATGATCTGCTTTGCGGATTGAATATGCGAATAATGCTTCATACTGGTAAACTGACTATGGCTGAAAAAGAAAGCGGAGCCATTGCTCCGCCTTCAGAAAAATCTAAACTTTACTAAACTTTACCTCACATTACCTTTCTGCACAATCACCGATCTATTGCGGTAAAGCCGGAAATATGTTGCTTATAATTCAAGCAGGCTCTTCACCGGATCTTTTCCGATGAGCAGCTGCTCAGGATTTTCCAGTAACTCTTTCACACGTACCAGGAAGCTTACAGACTCACGACCGTCGATAATTCTGTGGTCGTAGCTGAGTGCCAGATACATCATCGGACGGATCACCACCTGACCATTGATAGCCATCGGACGCTCCTGGATCTTGTGCATACCCAGAATAGCGGACTGAGGAATATTGATGATCGGAGTGCTCATGAGGCTACCAAACACACCACCGTTGGTGATGGTGAAGGTACCGCCCTGCAGCTCTTCCATGCTGAGTTTGTTGTCTTTGGCTTTGTTGGCCATTTCGATCACTTTCTTCTCAAAGTCGGCCATGCTCAGGCTTTCCACGTTGCGGATAACCGGTACCGTGAGACCACGTGGAGTGGATACAGCGATGGAGATATCAGCGTAATCGTGGTAAACGAGCTGGTCGCCGTCGATGTAGGCATTCACTGCAGGCCATTCCTGCAATGCAATGGCACATGCTTTTCCGAAGAAGCTCATGAAACCAAGGCCTACGCCGTGCATTTCTTTGAACTTGTCTTTATACTTGTTGCGGATGGCCATGATATTGGTCATGTCTACTTCGTTGAAAGTAGTGAGCATGGCCGTAGTATTCTTGGCTTCCACCAGTCTGCGGGAGATGGTCTTGCGCAGCTGGCTCATTTTTTCTCTTCTTGTCTCGCGGTTGAACAGCGCTTTGCCTCCGGTTACTTTGCCGGGGTTGCTGAGGGCTGCGAGTACATCGTCTTTTATGATCTTGCCGTGGAATCCTGTAGGCGTTACAGACTTGGGATCAACTTTTTTGTCGGCAATGATAGCGGCTGCAACGGGTGTTGCTTTGATATCATTGGGAACAGAAGTAACAGGCGCTGCAGTAGCAACGGGAGCTGCTTCTTTCACTGCGGGAGCGGCTTCTGCCTTTCCGTTGGTTGCAGCGGCGGCCGGCGCTGCTGCTTTCTCTGGCTTTGCAGCTGTTTCATCAATCTTTGCCAGTACATCACCGATCTTGATGGTATCGCCTTCGGCGATTGCCTCCAGTTTCAGTATACCCGCTTTCTCTGCATTTACTTCAAAAGTAGCTTTCTCGCTTTCCAGTTCTGCGATCACTTCGTCACGCTCTACATATTCCCCGTCTTTCTTCACCCATTTCAAAAGGGTTACTTCACTGATAGATTCGCCTACTGTAGGAACTTTAATATCGATCATAAAATTTGTTTCGTATTATCTGAGTTTTGATCTGATCAAATGGAAAATGCAGTATCGATGATCTCCGATTGCTCCTGCGCATGTACTTTGGCGTAACCTGTTGCTGTGGCAGCGCTTGGCTGACGGCTGATCACTCCATAGTTGATGGTGAGCAGATTCATTTTAAGGAAGCTTGCAGCGCCCATATTCATCGGCTCTTCCTGCACCCAGAACCAGGTAG
Source organism: Pseudoflavitalea sp. G-6-1-2 (assembly GCF_012927185.1). Lineage (GTDB taxonomy): Bacteria > Bacteroidota > Bacteroidia > Chitinophagales > Chitinophagaceae > Pseudobacter. Next base: position 212,188 of record NZ_JABBGB010000003.1, on the reverse strand, counting down.
CATTGCTGTACTTCGCAGCCAGCGCTTCCAGTTGTTTCTGTGGCAGCGGATACAGTTGCTCTACGCGGATGATGGCTGTATCGGTTCTGTTCTCTTTTTGCTGACGGTCTGCGAGATCGAAATAGATCTTTCCTGAGCAGAACAGTACTTTCTTCACATCGGCTGCATTCTGCACAAAGCTGTCGTCGATCACTTCTTTGAAACTTCCGTTGAGGAATTCTTCCGTTTTGGAATAAGTGCCTGGGTGACGAAGGTTCGCCTTCGGCGCCATATTGATCCATGGCTTGCGGAACGGCCATGCCAGTTGTCTGCGCAGCGCGTGGAAGAAGTTGGAAGATGATGTGATGTTGGTTACCACCATATTCAGTTCAGCACACATCTGCAGAAAACGTTCGAGGCGGGCTGAGCTGTGCTCTGGTCCCTGCCCTTCGTATCCGTGCGGAAGCAGCATGCCCACACCAGTCATTCTGCTCCATTTCTGCTCACCGGCAGAGATGAACTGATCGATCATGGTTTGTGCGCCATTGCTGAAGTCGCCGAACTGCGCTTCCCAGAGCACCAGGCTGTTGGGATTGGCGAGGGCATATCCGTACTCGAAACCGAGTACTGCGTACTCACTGAGGAGTGAGTTGTAGATTCTGAATTGTCCGGTTGCTCCGGGGATATTGCTGAGGCGGCTGTAAGCCTTGTCGGTGTTCTCATCGCGCAGTACTGCGTGGCGGTGAGAGAATGTTCCTCTGCAAACATCCTGACCACTCATGCGAACATCGTTACCATCGAGGAGAAGACTGCCGTAAGCAAGAAGCTCAGCAGTTGCCCAGTCGATCTTTTGCTCTTCAGTGTAGAGTTTGATTTTGTCCTGCAGGATCTTCTCCACTTTTTTCAGTGGTTTGAAATCTGCGGGCCATGCCATGAGAGCGTCGAATATTTTTTTGAAGTCGGCTTCTTTGATTCCTGTAGCAGGGCTCTGATCGAAATCTTCTGCAGTGGCCTTGCGGAGGCTCTTCCAGGAGATCTCAGGCTGCTGATAATGGTAAGGGAGCGGATGTTGTTTTACTTCATCCAGTCTGTCCTGAAGATCGCTCCAGAACTTCTTCTCCATTTCTTTGGCCAGTTCTTTTGCATCGGCTTCGCCATTTTCGAGAAGATAGTTGGTATATACTTCGCGTGGGTTGGCGTGTTTTTCGATCAATGCATAGAGACCAGGCTGAGTGAATTTCGGATCATCACCTTCGTTGTGACCGTGTTTGCGGTAGCACACCATATCGATGAAGAAATCTTCATTGAACTCCTGACGGTAGCGGGTAGCGATCTCCACGCATTTCACTACAGCTTCTGCATCGTCTCCGTTCACGTGGAATACGGGAGCCTGAATCATGGCTGCGAGTGAAGTACAGTAATCCGAGCTGCGGGCGTCGTCGAAGTCGGTGGTGAAACCGATCTGGTTATTGATCACAAAGTGAAGCGTACCGCCGGTGTAGTAACCTTTAAGGTCGCTCATCTGCGCCACTTCGTATACGATACCCTGACCTGCGATCGATGCATCGCCGTGGATCAGGATCGGAAGAATTTTGTCGTAATCGCTTTGATAGAGTACATCAGCTTTTGCACGTGCGAAACCTACCACAACAGGGTCCACTGCTTCGAGGTGCGAAGGGTTGGGCATCAGTTTGAGGTGGATGGTTTTGCCATCGGGTGTGTTCAGCTCAGAGCCGTAGCCAAGGTGATATTTCACGTCGCCGCTGCCCATGGTCTGATCCATTCTTGCAGAGCCTTCGAATTCGCTGAAGATCTGCTCGTAGGTTTTGCCCATCACATTGGCCAGTACGTTGAGACGGCCGCGGTGCGCCATTCCGATCACCACTTCCTGCACGCCTTCGTTGGCGGAGGTATTGATGATGGCATCGAGTGCCGCGATGGTTGTTTCGCCACCTTCGAGTGAGAACCTTTTCTGACCAACATATTTTTTATGGAGGAATTCTTCAAACATCACACCCTGGTTGAGTTTCTCCAGGATGCGGCGCTTTTGCGGAAGACCGAGAGGTTTCGCAAAATTCCTTTCCATTTCGTTGGTGAGCCAGTCTACTTTTTTCTGGTCGCTGATGTATTTGAACTCCAGACCTACATGCGCAGCATAGGTTTGCTGCAGATGGGTGAGGATGTTTCTGAGTGAGGTTGTACCGAGACCGATGAGGTTACCGGCCTGGAAAGACTTGTCGAGATCAGCATCTGTGAATCCGAAGAAAGAGAGATCGAGGTTGGCGCCACGGTCTTTTCTGGTACGGATAGGATTTGTTTTGGCAATGAGGTGTCCCTTATTGCGATACCCAAGAATGAGGCGGTAGGCACTCACTTCTTTTTTCCAGTCGATTCCGGAGGCGGACACAGTTTCTGCAGCTACGCCGTTGGAGGCACCATTGCCATTGGCAGAGGCTTTTCCTTCAGCGACAGCAAAGTCGAAACCTTCAAAAAATTTTCTGAATTCGGGATCTACACTGTCTGGGTTTTTCACAAAATCCTGGTACAGGTTCTCAATAAAGGCAGGATGAGAGTTAGTGATGTACGAAAAGTCCTTCATGAAGAAGCGGTTGAATCTAAATGTTTAAAATTCGGGCTACAAATATAACCACGATTGGTCTGATTAACAGGGGATGAGGTTATTTTTTGCATTAAAGTATGTGGCAATAATCAGGCCGGGGGCTGAAAGGGCCGCTGGGGTGACATTTCAGCAGATTCCGGTGTGGAGAATTGAGCCATGGAATATTAACAAAAATGGGGCTGGAAGGTTTTGGAGAGGGTTTATGGGGCCGCGGATTGTGCAATAGCCCGGATCGGGAAGATGAAATGGACTTTTGAAAAAGAATCGGGAGCCATTGAGGAGTGGCCGATCCGGGGGGTGTTTGCAGGGATGCGGGGGAATTGAGTTCAGAGGGAAAGAAGCCCTGTAGTGGCTCCGGAGCAGCCCGGATTGGATTTTTTGAATATTCCTCCAAAAACATTCCTTACATTTGCAGCCTTATTTCACTCTGGTAAAGTACTCAGGGCGTGAAGTTTAAGAAAGGATATTCAGGTCAGCACCTCACGGCGGCCGGAACTTTTTTCGAAAACTATTTGGAGATATCTCCACTCACTCTTACCTTTGCCGTCCTAATTTTAGAAACGAAATGGCAAATCATAAGGCTACCAAAAAAGATGTGCGTCAGGCCGCAAAGCGTCGCGAAAGAAATAAATATTACGGAAAGACTACCCGCAATGCTATCCGCGATCTGAAGGCAATTAAAACTGGTAAAGAAGCTGGCGAACAAATGCCTGAAGTGGCATCAATGATCGACAAGCTCGCTAAAAGAGGTGTTATTCACCGTAACAAAGCAGCTAATCTGAAGAGCAAGCTGGCTAAGAAGGTGAACGCACTGGCTGCAGCTAAGTAAGCGATTAACTTATTTACAATATATTAGTCCCCCTGAAAAGGCGGGACTTTTTTTGTTTTCTGTAGCTTTCCGAAATAGCTAAGCCTTCCTTTTTACCTTTCTTCCAACTGTTCGGATTTCCCGAACAGTTAAACATCCGCAGTATTGCGGCTAAATTGTAATACCTCACTTCATAAATCTTACCACCTACGGCAGTATGTTCCAAAATTGAACATACTGAATCTTCAGCCAGTTTGCCCCAAACAGTTTCGCTTTCAGAAGATTTATTTAATATGATTTTACCGTTTCTATTAGCGGTACACTATTTATGTAAATTCTTCACCCTAAAAATCTCCGCTTTCCTACATTTACCCTACCAACCAAGCTAACTATGCGCAAAACTGTTGTATTGATTCTTTCATGTGTAATTCCCATATTCACCATGAGCCAGACAATCACCACCCGCTACGAGCAAACCAAAGGCAAGGAAACGCCCACCTACCACGAAATCGTCGCCTGGTGGCAAGCCCTCGACAAACAATTCGCTGAAGTGAAAATGCTCACCATGGGCCCCACTGATGCCGGATTTCCCTTGCACCTCATCATCGTTTCCAAAGACAAAGACACCGATATCGCCAGCGCCCGCAAAAAGAACAAACGCATCATCTTCATCAATAACGGCATCCATCCCGGCGAACCCGACGGCATCGATGCCACTATGATGCTCGTACGCGACTTCCTTACCGGCAAGCACCAGCTTCCCGACAATATCGTTCTCGCCATCATACCCGTGTACAATATCGGCGGATGCCTCAACCGCAGCCCCTACTATCGAATCGATCAGGATGGCCCCGACGAATTCGGCTCACGCGGCAACTCACAAAACCTCGATCTCAATCGCGATTTCATCAAGAACGATTCCAAAGAAGCACGCTCCTTCGCTGCCATATTTCAAATGCTCGATCCCGATGTGTTTGTAGACAACCACGTAAGCAACGGAGCCGACTACCAGTTCATCATGACGCTTCTCACCAGCCAGCACAACAAACTCGGCGGCGTGATGGGAGAATACCTCAACAAAACTTTCGAGCCTGCATTGTACAAACAGATGAAAGATAAAGGCTACGACCTCGTTCCGTATGTTGACTTCAACGGAAAAACACCTGAAGAAGGGCTCGCAGCCTACTTTGATGGCCCACGCTACAGCAGCGGCTACGCCTCTCTCTTCCATACATTCGCATTCGTTCCTGAAACACATATGCTGAAATCGTATCCTCAACGTGTTGACGCTACTTATGCACTCATGCAATGTTTTATCGATTTTACCTCCAAACAAAGTGCGCAGATCCACGCAGTACGCGAACAGACCAAAAAATCTGTGATCACACAAAACAGTTTCCCCATCGCATGGGAGGCCGACAAAAAAGAATCCGTTCCTGTTACTTACAAAGGATTTGAATCAGGAACAAAACCCAGTGAGATCTCCGGACAACCCAGGCTGTTTTACGATCGCAGCAAACCATACGTAAAAGAGATCCCTTACTTCCATCAGTACAATGTGAAGACTTCAGTGGAAAAACCTGTGGCTTACATCATTCCTCAAGGATGGTGGAAAGTGATCGATCTGCTGAAGAACAACAATGTGAAGATGCGCCGCCTCACCAAAGACAGCACTGTTGAAGTGGACGCCTATCGCATCGAAAGCTACACCGCTTCTCCCCGCCCCTACGAATCGCATCATATCAACAGCGATGTGAAAGTGAGCACACAAAAAATCTCCAAAACCTTCAGAAAAGGAGATTACTATATTCCGCTCGATCAGATTGCCAATCGTTTCCTCATTGAAACCCTGGAACCACAGGCGCCCGATTCTTACTTCGCATGGAATTATTTCGATGCCATACTGGCCCAGAAAGAAGGCTTCAGCAGCTACGCGTATGAAGATAAGGCAGCCGCTTACCTGAAAGAACATCCTGAACTAAAAGCAAAGCTCGAAGAAAAACGTGCATCGGATTCCGCCTTTGCAAAGAACGGATATGCTCAACTAGATTTCATTTACAAGAACTCTCCCTACTACGAACCGGGACATATGCAGTATCCGGTATTCAGAGTAATGAAATAAAGTTGAGGCAAAAGTATCATCACACAGAAGCTTGTTACAATTACTCAGAAGCACTGCAAAATAAATAGGGGCTGCCCCTTTCAGGACAGCCCCAATTACAGCGTATCTTAATTTACTTATGTGCGCCAGGCTTGTATCCGCCTACAGTTGGGCCGAATGAACGAACAAACCTGTTCCATCCATTGATTGCAATTACCGTCATGGTAAGTTTTGCAATTTCATCCTTGCTGTAAAACTTCTTCAGTTCGTCATGAATATGATCTGCGTTCACATCTGCACGCAGGTAAGTGAGTTCTTCGGTAAATGCAAGCACAGCCTGCTCTTCAGGAGTGTAATAAGGAGTTTCCCTCCATGCTGGAAGCGAATACAACCGCTGCGGATTCTCTCCTTCTGCAATGGCATCTTTGTAGTGCATATCGATGCAATAAGCACAACTATTGATATATGACGCACGCAATTTAATGAGTGAGATAATTGAATGAGGAAGTCCTGAATGATCTACAAAATCCTGCATTCCTTTCATTGCCGGATATAATCCCTGTGGTAATTCGTTGAATCCTATACGTTCCATAGTATGAAAATTTACTTGTTTGATATAATAACAAACAAGCATTCCGAAACGTGACAACTATCAGGAATTTTCTTTCAGATTTTTCAGTTTGTCGGGATTACGCATGAAATAGAGCTTCGCAACCTTGCCATCTTCGATGATAATCACCTGAACAGTAGCCAGTTTTTCATTTTCGTACACGAAGAGTGCAGGTTGATGATTAACAACGCCCAGTTCGATCCTTTTGCCGATATAGTACTTCTGCATAAGGCCAGACATCAGCCTGAATACACGGGAGATGCCGGAAACCATCTTGCGGAAGGCAACGGCTTTGCCTCCACCGTCGGAGATCACGAAGATATCGTCGTGAAGCAATTGCTCCAGCCTGGAAGTATCTCCGTTCCGGATCACATCGAGGTATTTTGAGAGGAAGTTTGCAGGCACAGCTTTTTCCACTTCAGGGGTGGGTTCGTGCAATTTCGATTTGGCACGGCTGAGCAGTTTTCTGCTGTTCTCGATGGAGAGCTCCAGCACTTCTGCTATTTCTTCGTGATCGTAATCGAATGCTTCTTTGAGAATGAATACTGCACGCTCTTTGGGATTGAGCTTTTCGAGCAGTACCATCAGCGAGTAACTGAGTACCTCTTTTCTGTTGAGGATGGTATCTGCCGACTCTGTTGCAACCGGCTCCGGAAGCCAGTGTCCGGGGTAGGAATCCACCAGCTTCTGCTGGCGGTTCTTCTGATTTATTGCGAGGTTGATCACGGTGCGCACGAGATACGCTTTCTTGTTCTCTATGCGCTCCGTGTCAATCTGCATGAATTTGAGAAAGGCATCCTGGACGATGTCTTTCGAATCTTCCAGGCTGCCTGTGATATTGTACGCGTAAGTGGTTAATAACGGTCTGAGATTATCCATCGATCTTGCTTATTGCACGATCCTGATTGTGCCAGCGCCGTTATAAGAATGGAACTCTCCATTATACATAGCATCTGCACTTACAGGTCCCATCTGGAATACGCCCGGTGATACGGCACGTACTGCATAATAATAGGTTTGTCTGCTGCTGTAAAGATCCACAAAAAGATTGATCCTGTCGTCCCGCACATCCAATGATGTTGGCGTAGAGGCATCTTTGATCCAATCCATTCCGGGGATCTCTTTGGTGCGTGGGTTCTCGATCTCGAAACCTGCAGGAAGCAGATCGGACACGGCAATGTTTTCGATACTGCCTGCGTACGATTTATCGAGTGTGATCTTCACCACCACCAGATCGTTCTGTTTGAAAGTATTGCCTGTTATCGCACGGCCATATCTGTCGAAGAAGCTGCGGCGAACGCGGATGAAATTGTCTTCTTCTTTATAGCTTCCGCTTACACTGATACCTTCGCTCTGCCAGAAGTAATACAATCTTCCTTCACCTTTTGTTACAATCTCAACATTGGTTCCGGTAAGTTGTGCAGCGGTGAGTTTGATGGCTCCGTTCTCGTTAGTTTTGCCTACTGTTTTTCCGTTCACTTTCACTTCTGCTACCACTGTGGCTTTGTTGGCTGCTTTGGCCATCTTGCCCAATGCGATGAAACTGAATGCGCACTCCTGTGTGCTGTACCAGCTGCGTTGCTTCATCAGGCTGGCTACATGCCCTGCCATGGTTCCGATCTGCTGATTGCCGGGATCTGCATCGATCAATGCACTCAGTGCAATGGCTTCGTCGCGGATATCGGAGTAGAAGCTGCCACCCGTTTGTGCTACCGATACTTCTCCGGAGAATGATCCCGGGAGCACTTCCTTGAATCTTGCCTTATCACCTGCGAGGCCGTAAGCCACACTGAGCAGGTATTTGGAGTCGAGACTCAGCAGTTGCGGATTGGCTTTGTAATAGTTCATCACCGGAACGTTTGCTTTACCGGCGAGGGCCAGCACATAGAGCGTGTAAGCCACTTCTTTCGGAGCGATCTTCTTCTTCTCTTTCTGATTATAGTAGTACTCGATGGTTTCGCGGTTCTTCAGTTTGTTGTTGATGAATGCGAGTACGCCATTGAGGGTGTTCTTGTTCACTTCAAATCCGGCTTTCTGTGCTTCGATGAGGAAGTGCGCGGCATATACGCTCGTCCACCAGTTTTCGGTTCCTTCTCCATCCCACAGTGTTACTGCACCGGAGTAGAGCTGACGAAGCTTGATCTTGCGGAGCGCTTCGAGTACGTTGTAGTTGGCATTGGAGCTCTGAATGCTGTTCTTCTTTTGCATCTGCTCAGCGAGATCGCTGTAGTAAAGTTGCGGGAAGGCAGCAGAGATCGTTTGCTCGGTACATCCGTAAGGGTATTGGATCAGGTAGCGGAACTGTTTGCCGAGATCCAGCGCCGGTGAGCGATTGATCACCAGCTGGTAGTCGGTGCTTCCGGGCATGAAATCGTTCAGCGGAATATTGATGCGCTGCACGCCTGCGTTCTGGATGGAACCGCTTCCTGTTACAAACTGCAATGGTGAAGCCGGACGTACACTGATCTCTGTTTCGTCGGAGAATTTCTCTCCCAGGCCTGATACATCTACTTTCACTTTACCTACGTTCACTGAAGGAGCAGCCACCACCTGGAACAGCGCTTTGTTCTCGCTGTTGGCACCGAGTGAAACAGTCTGCGTTTTCTCTCCCACCACCTGCAATGGTCCGCTTACGCTGAGTGTTGCAGTGGCTGAAGTTGATTTAGCGGTTGTGTTGGTGATGATCACCGGAACATTCACGGTATCGCGTGGAGATAAGAAACGTGGCAGTGCTGTGCTCAGCACAATCGGATCGGCCACTTTCATATTTGTTTCTCCGCTGCCGAAGCTTTCATTTTTATAGGCTACTGCCATCAGGCGAACTTCTCCGCTGAACTGTGGCAGATCGAATTCGAAGGTGGCTTCTCCACTTCCATTGGCCTGCAGAATACCGCTCCAGTAAGAAACGATCTTCACGCGTTTGGCCGGCATGGGGTTGGTGCGTTTTGCCATGTCGAGTGCACCGTCACCACCAGTGCTGCTGAGTCTTGCACGAAGCTCAGGAAGCAGCAATGGATACATATCGAATGCATTTACTTCCAGCGCACGTTGTGCATAGAAGTAATTGTATGGATCAGGCGTTTTGAAATCGCTTACCTGCAATACACCATTATCAACAGCAGAGAGTGTTACGAAGCTACCGGGTGCAGCTTTCACCGTAATCTTCTGGTGCGTGCGCGAACGAACGGATTGAGGCGCTTCGATCTTCACAGGGATCTTGCGGCTGTCTTCTTCCACACGGATGCTCTGGAAGCCATGTGCCACTGTGAGCGGCATATCACTTACATCGTGCGGTTTTATCAGCGTGGCCGTTACGTATACGTTGGGAAGATGTTCTGATGTTAGTTTCAGGTCAACTGAAGCTGTACGGTTCTCTACATTCACATACTGATGCGATACCACATGATCGGTTTCCATGGTCACCAGCATGCGGCCGCTGAATGGTGTTTTGAACAACACCTTCGCGCTCTCACCCGATTTGTAACTGGTTTTATCGAGTGCGATATCGATATTGCCTTCCTGATCTACCTCGAAGGAAGTATTGTCTCCGCCCCAGTATCCGTAGCTGTAGAATTCTTTGCTAACGTATGCTGTGGCACCTGGAATGCCAACCCGCAATTCATAAGTACCGGGCGAACGCGGAACATAGCTGAACGAAGTCTGCTCTCCGGTTACTGATACCTGTTGCTGAATCATTATCTTGTCATCGCGCTGCGACTGATAACGGAAATAACTGCCGTCTTTGGTGAGCACCGTTCTGTATTCGCGTTTGATCACCGTTACATTGGCTTTTGCACCACTGAGCACATTCTCATTCTTATCGAGCGCAATCAGCGGGAACTTCACAGACTGATTCAGCGGATAGTACCAGTAGCCATCGCCACCGATTCCGAAGAACTGATTTTGTGTGAAGATATTTGCAGTGGTAGCGCGGCTTACAGGTCTTCCTGTTTCATCGAACACCGTTGAGTAGAAGGTTGCCTGCAATTGTCCGGCATTGGCGAATTCTGAAGGAACCGAATAAGAAACGCTGGCATTACCATTCGCATCAGTAGTTCCATCTTTCACTGCCTTATCGAGCGATACGCCGATGTTTTCCAGACTGAAATTATATCGCGGATACTTCTTCGGATTGTAGTACACCGATTTCACCTGAATCTCAGATTCGTATTTTCTGTTGGCTGCCGGTGGGCCGAAGAAATTCACCGCATTTATTTCGAGGGTTCCGGTTTCGCCGGGAGCAAGCGTGGGTTTATCCAGTTTGGTGCTCACTTTTATTCTGTCCGGAACAAACTCTTCGATATTGAATGTTTTGCTTCCTAACAACACATCGTTGGAGGTATACACTTCCAGCACATAGTTACCGGTGATGGCAGATGTAGCGATATCGATATCACCTTCCAGCGATCCCTGTGCATTGAGCGATTTACGGAAGCTCTTCATCTCTTTACCATTCGGCATCAGGAATTTCAGTTTCACCGGAAGCTCGCCGGGAGATTTCCACAGTTTGTCGCGGATGATCACCGAGAAATTCACTTTCTCACCCGGACGGTAAATATCGCGTTCAGGATAGATGAAAGCATCTAAACCAGTGCTGTTGCTGCGTTTGCCACCCACTTCGAAGCGGGAAGTATTCACAGATGTGCTATTGAATGGAAGGAAGTTGAAATCCTCCGCTGTTTTTGCAATGATCATGGCCGGCTTGAAACCTGCAAACTCTTTTCTGGTGAGTGCAATTTCTGCTACACCTTCTGCATTGGTAGCGCCGGTTCCGAGAACCTGATTGTTGTTGCCGTAAGCCACCACATTAACACCATTCAGCGCCTGTGCAGTTTGAATGGAGTTTGCGAATACGAGGATCTTCCCTGCACCTTCCTTGGCAATCAGACCAAGATCCGATTTGGAGATCAGACGGCTGTCGCGCACCCAGTAATCGGTTTCGGAGCGGATCATGATATGATAGATGCCTTTCAATTCGGGCAGACGGTCTTCGATATTCATATTGAAGAGGCGGCTGTTTCCGTACTTGGGCAGTGATCTCGTTTCGATCTCTTTTTCGTAGATGATATCACCGAGTGTGAGATCATTGGTGTAATCGGAATAGTAATATTCATCGTCGCTGTATCCGCTGGAAGTTTTGGGAGAATAGCCATAGCGCTGTGCTACCAGGATATTGCTCTCATAGATCTTGGAGATGATCACTTTCACTTTCGGAACATTGGTGATTTTCACTTCGATATTCTGCGCACCTTTCAGAGAGAGGTACATGCCTTTCTTATTGGCGAAACCGATACTCGGTTCGAGTTCTCCGAAAGCCACATTGCCATTGAATTCTTCACGGAGAGTTCCGCCGATGCGGCCACGCATTCCTTTGGTGAGCGTAAGCTCGTAGGATTTATCTGCATCGAACTGATCGCTGCTGATAGAGAATCCATCATCGGTTTGAGCCACCGTGAATTTCACAGCGGGATTGAATTTGATGTAGGTGGATATATTGGCGAGCTGCACCTGCTGGCTGGTACGCACGTATACGATACCGCCTGCACCGTCGTGCTCAGCGCTTACATCGTTGATGGTAAGATTGAATGGAGAAGGAACGAACAATTTGTTCTCGATAGCAGCGGCCGTACCGTTGGTTCCGCCTTCGGGCACCAGTCCTTTATCGATGGTGGCGCTTACTTCGAGGTCTTTGTCTTCCATCTTCACACCCTGCAGTTTCAGACTCACTTTAGAATCGGAAGAGAGGGTGATGATGTTGAAGTTCACGGGTTGGCCACCCAGAGTGAGCTTCAGCTTATCCTTGATGGTATTGGGGTTCACCGGATAGTTGAAATAGAGATCCACCTGCGGAACTGCATTGGTGGAGCGCTCATCGGCGAGTACCCATGTAACGTTGGTATTATCTAATTTCAGAGATGGTGTTGCGAATTTCACATCCGACTTCCCGATCTTCCCGAATTTGCTGAACTGCAGCAGATCACTTTGCAGTGATGCGTTGAAGCTGGTAGCAGGAGGAAGCGGTTGTGAAGGAGAGAACACCAGTTGATCCGGGGATTCCCAGCGGAATCGTCCGGGTATCTTTGGAGAGAAAGAAATGTATTCGGTAGAATCCCAGCGGTTGAGCAGGGAATCCGGAACCAGCGATTTATCGAAACGGAATACCAGATTGCCAAGCGGTTGTACTTCGTCTTTGGCATTGGTGTAATCGAGGTTCACGATACTTCTGTTACAGGCTGCAAGTAATGTTACAAGCAGCAGGGTGGTAACAGCTGACAGGAGGTTACGCATATAGGGAAGATTAATATGGGCCAAAAATATGTTTTTGTTAGCGGGATAAAAAGTAGTGCAGTATGGATGTGTATAACTCTCTCCCCGAATTTACATAACGGAGACAGGCAGGTGCAAATGTTTCCATATAAGTATTTGTTAATTCATGAAAAGAAAGTACGCAAATGGTGATAACTTGCGTCTGTACCAGCACACAGCATATTCTACATGAAAAATAGCATCTTCCGACGGATATTAAAATGGGCCAAAGTGCTTTCTGTGAGCGGTTTTGCGGTGTTTGTACTTTTTCTGCTGCTGAACTGGATCTTTCCTGTTCCCGACAGGGTCGATTACTCCACTATCATCACCGACAGCAAAGACGAAGTGATACACGCCTACCTTACACACGATCAGCAATGGAGAATGAAAACCGAGCTGGACGAGATCTCTCCCCTGCTTGCCAAAACCATTGTGGAAAAAGAGGACAAATACTTCTACATTCACCCCGGAGTCAATGGTATGGCCATTTTCAGAGCCATGGTAAAGAATGTGCTGCACATGAAAAGAACCTCCGGCGCATCTACCATTACCATGCAAGTGGCGCGTGCGCTGGAACCCAAGCGACGCACCTACCTCAATAAATTCGTGGAAATGTTCCGCGCTTTCCAACTCGAATGGAAGTACAGCAAGAAAGAAATTCTGCAACTATACCTCAACCTCATTCCCTACGGGGGAAATATTCAGGGCGTAAAATCAGCGTCCACCCTGTATTTTAAGAAAAACCCCGATCACCTTTCACTCGCGGAGATCACAGCGCTTTCAATAATACCCAATCGCCCAAGCTCCCTGGTTATGGGTAGAAACAACGACCGGATTATTGAAGAACGCAACCGTTGGCTGAAGAAATTTGCCGACGACAAAGTATTCACGCCCAAAGAGATTGAAGATGCATTGGAAGAACCGCTCACTGCTACCCGAAACCAGGTACCACGTCTCATTCCGCACCTCGCCTATCAGTTGCAGAAAAGCGGCCACGATATCATCCATACCAATATTGAACTCAATACGCAGCTGAAGATCGAAAAGATCGTAGAAGATTACAGCCGGTCCTTAACCCTGAAGAATATTCGAAACGCTGCGGTAGTGATCATCGACAATCGCACGCACAACGTAATCACTTATGTGGGCAGCGCCAATTTCTACGACACCACCGATGGCGGCCAGGTAAACGGAGCTCATGCCATCCGCCAGCCCGGCAGTACGCTGAAGCCCCTGCTCTACGGCATGTGCATCGACGAAGGCATGCTCACCCCAAAAACTATGATGACGGATGTGGCTGTCAATTACGCCGGCTACGCACCCGAAAACTACGACAAGCAGTTCAACGGATTCGTAACAATGGAATACGCGCTGGAGCATTCACTCAATATCCCCGCAGTGAAAGGATTGCAATTGCTGGGAAAAGATAAATTTATTCAAACCCTCTCCGGTTGCGACTTCCAGCAGGTAAAGAAAGATCAGAAGAAACTTGGCCTCAGCCTCATTCTGGGTGGTTGCGGATCAACCCTCGAAGAACTCACCGGCATGTACAGCCTCTTTGCACAGGACGGAAGATACTATCGCCCCAACTATACCAAACCCGATACTACACGTGGCGCCGCTTATTCAAAAGCCATCCTGTCTCCGGCGGCAACCTATATGATCAACGAAACGCTGAGCAAGGTTAACCGTCCGGATTTTCCGCTCAACTGGCAAAGCACGGAGCGCATGCCCAAGATCGCCTGGAAAACCGGCACCTCCTACGGAAGACGCGATGCCTGGAGCATCGGCTACAACAAGAACTACACAGTGGGCGTATGGGTAGGCAACTTCTCCGCACTGGGCATACCCGAACTGAGTGGCGCCAATGTGGCTACCCCATTGCTTTTCCGCATTTTCAATACCGTCGATTACGATAGCGATCAGGAGTGGTTTTCACAACCCAAAGACTGCGATATCCGCATGGTGTGCTCCGAAACCGGCATGCCTCCCGGCGATCATTGCGCAAACACAGTAACCGATTATTTCATCCCGTTGATTTCGGGCACACAGCCCTGCAACAATCAGGAAGAGCTGGCCGTATCAGGCGATGAAAAGATCTCTTACTGCAAAACCTGCCAGCCTGCAAGCGGCTTCAAAAAGAAATGGTACACGATTGTTTCTCCTGAGATGCAGCAGTACTTTGAAGAGCATCATATCATTTACAAACAGATCCCTCCGCATAACCCAAACTGCGAAAGGCTTTTCACCACAGGCGCTCCCGTGATCACTTTTCCGAAGAACGGAGCAGAGTACCTCATCAGCAAAAAACATCCGGAGCCATTGCAGCTCACCTGCAATGTGGGCAATGATGTATCGAAGGTCTTCTGGTATATCAACGATCAGTTTTACAAAACAACGGATGCGAAGTCGAAGCAGTTCTTTATGCCGGATGAAGGTCCGGTTAAGATCAGTTGTACGGATGATAAAGGCAGGAACCGCAATATCTGGATCCGTGTGAAATACGTGAATATGTAACCGGCAATAAAAATCCCCGACCACAGTCGTGATCGGGGATCTCCTTATATTTTTCTGCGACTGCGAAGCCGCTGATCATTAATCAACCTTGGTTACACCGCCACCACCAGTGATCTGCGATTCCACCTTCGGATTTCCTTTGTATCTCACATCACCGCTTCCGCTCACTTTCACTTTGAGTTTTACACTGGCGAACACCGCCACATCGCCACTTCCTGAAACACGCACTTCAGTTTCTTCAGATTTCAGATCGAAGGCTTCCACGTTTCCGCTGCCGCTGATTCGCGAAGTGAATTTTTTGGTGTTGCCTTTCAGGTCGGCACTTCCGCTTCCGGTGATCTCTGATTCAACTTCAGGCGCATCTACTTCGAGTTTGATATCGGCTGCACCACTTACACTCACATCGATCTTTTCGGCTGAAGTGATCAGTCCCTGACCAATGATATTTCCCGAACCTGAAGAATGTATCTTATTGAATGAAGGAGCCGATACATATATTTTAATGTCTCTGCTCGGACGGAGCCAGTAGCCATCTTTGGTACCGATGCGGAGGGTATTGCCATCCACATAAGTTTCGATGTACTGAAGCAGGTTCTCTTCCGCTTCGATTTTCACGGAGTTGGGGCCCGAAGAAACATAAATGTCAAATGATCCGCTGGAGCTTACTCCATTAAAGCTTCCGATGGAGCGGCTGTCTGTGCTGATCTGTCCTTTTCCGCGGATTTTCTTTCCTCCGATAAAATTGCACGAACCGAGGATAAGGAGGGCGGGTAACAGCAGCAATACTAGTTTTTTCATGTGTCAGTTGGTTTAGCCATTCAAAATTGACGAAATAAATCCGCCTTTCAAACCATTTGACGCAGGCTTTCAGAAAATGTTACAGCGCTTGAAAGCTCCGGCCCTTTTCTTACCTTCGCGTCACCATGACGGAAAAGATACTCATTTTAGATTTCGGGAGCCAGTATACCCAATTGATAGCCAGAGCAATACGTGAGGCAAATGTTTATTGTGAAATTGTTCCTTTCAATAAAACGATCCAATATGATGCCTCTCTGAAGGGCATTATTCTTTCAGGATCGCCTTTTTCTGTGAATGATCCCAATGCCCCTGACGTGGACATTGCAGCGATGAATGCACAGGTACCCGTTCTCGGAGTATGTTATGGTGCACAGCTCACCGCCAAAAAATTCGGCGGCAAAGTAGCGAAGAGTGATAAACGTGAATACGGCCGTGCCATTTTCCAGAAAAAAGCAGACGACGTTATTTTCAAAGATTTTGCAGACAATTCTCAGGTATGGATGAGCCATAGCGACTCCGTACTCGAACTTCCTGCAGGATATTCCGTACTGGGAGTAACTGAAGATATCCCATACGCAGCCTTCAAAAAAGATGCAACAGAGGGTCATCCTCTCTATTGCGTACAGTTCCACCCCGAAGTGTACCATAGCATCGAAGGCAAGAAGTTCCTCAAAAACTTCCTCACTATCTGCGGATGCAGCCACGACTGGACTTCGGCTCACTTCGTAACAGATACCGTGAACGCCCTCAAAGCACAGATCGGCAACAGAAAAGTGATCATGGCCCTCAGTGGTGGTGTGGACAGCACAGTGGCTGCAACCCTCATCCATCGCGCTATCGGAGACAGACTTTTCGGTATTTTCGTGGACAACGGCGTGCTTCGCAAAAATGAATTCCAACAGGTACTCGATATCTATAAATCCATCGGTCTGAATGTAAAAGGAGTGGATGCCAAAGAACTGTTCTACAGCAATCTTGCCGGCAAAACCGATCCTGAAGCAAAACGCAAAACCATCGGAAAACTCTTCATCGATGTTTTCCAGGAAGAAGCGAAACATATCGAAGGAGTGGAACTGCTGGGCCAGGGAACCATCTATCCCGATGTGATAGAAAGCGTTTCTGTACACGGACCATCAGTGACCATCAAGAGCCACCACAACGTAGGCGGTCTTCCCGATACCATGAAACTGGAATTGGTAGAACCACTTCGCTTTCTTTTCAAGGATGAAGTACGCAGAGTAGGACGAGAACTCGGCATCCCCGACGACCTCCTGAACAGACATCCTTTCCCCGGTCCGGGACTGGCCATCAGGATCCTGGGCGAGATCACTCCCGAAAAGGTACAATTATTGCAGGATGCTGATCACCGTTACGTGCAAGGACTGAAAGACCATAACCTGTACAACCAGGTATGGCAGGCAGGCGCTATCTTGCTGCCAGTGAAGAGTGTAGGCGTGATGGGCGACGAAAGAACTTACGAATTCACCGTTGCACTTCGTGCAGTGACATCCGTAGACGGCATGACGGCAGACTGGGCACATTTACCTTACGAGTTCATGGCATTCATATCCAATGATATCATCAATAATGTGAGAGGAATCAATCGTGTGGTGTATGATATCAGCAGTAAGCCTCCTGCAACCATCGAATGGGAATAACCCATCTATGATGAACGGAGAACTGCGGACTCCTTGAAAAACAAACCGATCTCAGATGAAAAGAACAGGCATCTTTGCATTACTCACCGTATGTGCATTATTGCAGGCATTGGTATCTGCCGCACAGGTCGATACTGTATTTGCAACCCAGGATTCAATGCCCGAACGGAAACGTATTGCGATCTTCACGCCGCTCTATCTCGATTCCGCATTCGACGCTTCAGGCAATTACAGGTATGCGAAGTCCTTTCCCAAGTTCATCAATTCCGGACTGGAATTCTGGGAAGGCGCACAACTGGCCATCGACTCCCTTCGCAAAGAAGGACTCAAAGCTGAGGTATTCGTATATGATACCCGCGCATCGCGCAAACCTTTTCCAGAGGTAATCAATTCGCCCGAAGTGCGCAGCATGCACCTGCTGATCGGCCATGTAAACATCAATGAATCTGCACAGCTGGCACAGCTCGCATCACAGATGAATGTGCCGTTCATCAATGTAAATCTTCCCAACGAAGCAGGCGTTTCAAATAATCCCAACTACGTGATGCTGAGCTCTACGCTCATGACGCATTGCACAGGCATTTATAAATTCCTTCAGCGCAATTATTCCGTTTCGAATATCATTGTGTTCCGCAAAAAAGGAATACAGGAAGACAGGCTGAAAACTTACTTCACCGAAGTAGAAAAGAACACCGCTGCCATTCCGCTGAAACTGAAATACATCGATCTCACAGATAATTTCACAGCAGCACAACTGCAACCCTATCTCGACAGCAACAAAACCAATGTAGTGCTCTCAGGCAGTCTGGATGCGGGTTTCGGCCTCAATCTGGCACAGCAGCTCGCCACACTGAGCAGCAGCTATACCACTACCCTCTTTGGTATGCCAACATGGGATGTGCTGGATTTCCAGAAGACCATCTACAAAGGAATCGAGATCATTTACAGTACGCCTTTTTATATCAATCCAGACAGCAGACTGGTGTCGGCTACACAGGATCATTTCAGAAGAACATTCTACTCACGTCCATCTGATATGCTGTACCGCGGATACGAAACGGTGTACCATTTTGCACATCTGCTGCAATTGCATGGAGCCAATCTCGGATCGAGTCTCGGAGATAAGAAATACAGTCTGTTCAGCGAAATGGATATTCAGCCAGTGCTGGATAAATCGACCATGACGCTGGAATATTTCGAGAATAAGAAGCTGTACTTCGTGAAGAAGGTGGACGGTGTGGTGAAGGCTATTTATTAAAAATCATTTTATCAGGATAAAACCCGGTCACCCGCTGCAAATGGGCGACCGGGTTTCTTTTTTTCGGTCACCGATCCAACTATTCTGTCCTGGGTCCCCTCTTATTATTTTACCTAACTTTATTACCAGAATTCCTCCAAATGAAGAAGTGGTTAGTAGTTATCCTTATCATCATTTGCGGTGCAGTATTCACCCGCGCACTGGACCTTGTTCCATTTGAGCTGGTGCATATTCCGCCCAGCACACAACGGCTCGGTGGCGATTCCGCCAAAGGATTCCAATACCTCACCAATGGCGATTATGTAAAGGGCGGCATCCCCTTCAACCTTTTTCTGCTCGGCATGGGAAAAGACAGCCGCAATCTGCTTCAACGCGAAGGCAAAAATGAAAAGCTGTCTCACGAATACACTGCCATCACTGCTCCTAACGGCGAAGTGCTTGTGGCGCCGAATTGCCTGCAATGTCATGCACAGGTGCTCGATAATCAGCTTTATGTAGGCCTCGGCAATTCACTCATCGATTTCACGCACAACGAAAAACTCAATATCGGCAAGCTCAAAAAACTGGAAGCCTTGCTGAAACTCACTGCTCCCCGCAAATACGAAGCAGCGAAATCTTTTATCGAAGTAACAAAAGCAATCGGTCCTTATCTCGAAACGGAAGTGAAGGGTGTGAATGCAGCGGACCGGCTGGCAGCTTTGCTGGCTGCGCATCGCGATCCTGTAACATTCAAATGGACAGGCACGCCTGCACTCGAAATCCCTGCACAGGTGATCCCAACTGATGTTCCTGCATGGTGGTTGCTGAAGAAAAAAAATGCGATGTTCTACAATGGATTCGGTCGTGGTGATTTCGGCAGATTTCTTATGGCATCGAACCTGCTTACCGTGAACGATACAGCTGAATCGCGCGAAGTGGATGCACATATGCCCGATGTACTTGCATTCATTTATGGATTGCAGGCGCCGAAATATCCTGGCACCATCGATCAGCCGCTTGCACGAAAAGGCGAATCGATCTTTGTGAACAATTGCGCCAAATGCCACGGCACATATGGCGATTCGGCAACCTATCCTAATCTGCTGGTTCCGCAGCATATCATCAAAACCGATTCGATGTTGTACACCAGCAATTATTCCAATCCGCAGTTTGTGGAATGGTTCAATAAGAGTTGGTTTACTACCGGCGATCATCCTGCAAAGCTTGAGCCGTTTGCAGGTTACATTGCGCCGCCGCTCGATGGCATCTGGATCACCGCTCCTTATCTTCATAACGGATCGGTTCCCGATCTCGAATCGTTGCTCAACAGCAAGCTCCGTCCACAATACTGGAGCCGCGACTTCGACAATCCCATCTATCATAAAGACATACCCGGCTGGACGTACACCCGCGAGTCCAGACCCGGAAAGAAAAACATTTACAACACCGATCTTCCCGGATACAGCAACAAGGGACATTACTTCGGAGATAAATTCTCCAATGAAGAACGCAGGGCATTGATCGAATATCTGAAAACACTGTAAACTGTTATTGCATTCCACCATAGGATATCAGGTGATCAGGCAGTGGCTTGATGCCAAACAATTTGAGCCGTTTCCCTTTCAGGAGGAGGCCTGGCAGCATATCATCAATGGTGATAGCGGCCTCGTAAATGCACCAACCGGATTCGGAAAAACATATTCTGTGTTTGTGGGTGCACTGATCGATTTCATCAACAGGCATCCGAAAGATTACCGTACAAAATCGAAGAACGGATTGCAGTTGTTATGGATCACACCACTCCGTGCACTGGCCAAAGACATTGGCCGTGCCATGGAAGAAGCCATCGAAGAGTTAGGCATGAGTTGGAAAGTAGGCATCCGCAATGGCGATACCGAAACCAGTGAGCGGCAGAAACAGAAAAGGCAGATGCCCGAAGTGCTGATCATTACACCCGAAAGCATGCACCTGCTGCTGGCACAGAAAGGATATGCCGATCTCTTCAAATCGCTTCGCATCATTGCTGTGGACGAATGGCATGAGCTGATCGGAAGCAAACGCGGTGTGCAGGTGGAGCTGGCCATCAGTCGCATTGTGCATGTGCAGCAATCGCATTTCAATGCCACCACTACAGTATGGGGTATCAGCGCAACCATCGGCAATATGCAGGAAGCGCAGGATGTGCTGCTGAGCTCGGTTCAATCCCTCACCGGCAAAGAAAGCGTGAAGGTGAAAGCACATCTCGATAAAAAAGTGCGGATAGAATCCATCCTTCCCGATGAAATAGAAAATTATCCGTGGGCCGGACATCTCGGCCTCAAACTCGTTGATAAGGTATTGCCTGTTCTCGATCAGAGTAAGACCACACTCATCTTCATCAATACCCGTGGTATGGCTGAAAGATGGTACCAGAGCCTGCTCACAGCGTCTCCTGACCTGGCAGGAGCAATTGCCTTGCATCACGGAAGCATCGAACAGGAGCTGCGCATCTGGGTGGAAGAAGCATTGCATGCCGCGAAACTGAAAGCAGTAGTTTGTACTGCCAGTCTCGATCTGGGCGTGGATTTCCGCCCGGTTGAAACCGTGATACAGGTTGGCTCTCCCAAAGGCGTTGCAAGATTTCTGCAACGCGCAGGAAGAAGCGGCCACCGCCCCGGCGAAGTGAGCACCATTTATTTTTTGCCTACCCATTCGCTTGAACTGATAGAAGTGGCCGCGCTGAAATCGGCCATAGCAGAGAATTACATCGAGAACCGCGATCCGATGATCCTCTGCTACGATGTGCTCATCCAGTACCTCTGCACGCTCGCTATTTCGGATGGATTCAACCCAGATGAATTGTATCGCGAAGTTGTGAGCACCTGGTGTTACCGCGAAATGACGGAAGATGATTGGTATGCCGTGCTGGATTTCGTTACCACCGGAGGTTCTGCACTGCAGCAATACGACGAATACAAAAAAGTAGAAGTGATCGACGGGCTCTTCCGCATCACCAGCAGAAGAATTGCGATGCGGCACCGCATGCATATCGGCACCATCGTAAGTGAGTCGATGCTGAAAGTGAAATTCGTTCACGGAGGATTCATCGGCATGATCGAAGAATGGTTCATCAGCCGCTTAACACCCGGAGAAGTGTTCACACTTTCTGGTCGTAATCTCGAACTCGTAGGCATCAAAGACATGACGGTACTGGTGAAGAAATCCAATGCCACCAAATCCATCGTGCCCAGCTGGCAGGGAGGCAGGATGCCGCTTTCCGCCAATCTCGGAAAGAAATTGCGCGAGCAGCTGAACCGCGTTTTCACATACGATGCAGCAGGCAATCCTGTACTGGCAAAAACAAAAGATATCGAGATGCGTGCACTGCAACCATTGTTTGCATTGCAGGAAGCGCTTTCGCATGTACCGCGCGCGAATGAATTACTGATAGAACATATCGAAACAAAAGATGGCTATCATCTTTTCGTATATCCTTTTGAAGGAAGACTGGTGCATGAAGCGATGGCTGCTGTGCTGGCTTTCAGGATCAGCCGCATTACACCGATCACGTTTTCATTTGCCATGAATGATTATGGATTTGAATTGCTGAGCGATCAGCCAATTCCGGTGGATGACAGCAATGTGTATGAGTTGTTCAGTCCGGATAACTTGCTCGCCGATATTCAGCGAAGCGCCAATTCAACAGAAATGGCGAAACGAAAATTCAGGGATATAGCGGTGATTGGTGGATTGATATTTCAAGGATATCCCGGTGAGCAAAAGAAGGCGAGGCATTTGCAGGCATCGGCTGGATTGCTGTTCAATGTGTTTTCGGAGTACGACAGAAATAATCTGCTGATCAGGCAGGCTTATCAGGAAGTGTTCGACAGAGAGATGGAGGAAGTGAGGTTGAGGAATATGCTGGAGCGGATTCAGCAATCGAAGGTGGTGATTAAGTTTCCGGAGCAGTTGACACCGTTTTGTTTTCCGATAAAGGTGGATAGTTTGAGGGAAAGTTTAACGTCGGAGAAACTGGAGGATAGGGTGAGAAGGATGCAGGGAGAGTTAGGGGGTTAGGGGTTACGATTAAGCTGGTTGAAGTAACTCGGCTTCTGTTTTTTGATAGGCTTTGCGTACAGCCATATACGCACGAAAACATAAGGAATCTCTTTCCTGCTGCTTCTTGCTGATTTTTTTCTGACTTCCAATGATATCAGGCAAGGAGTGGTATCCTCTTATCAGTTCCTCCTGCGTCGGTGGGGGTAAGGTTCTTTTCCGCACATCTTCCCTGTAATTCATTCTTGAGTTCTTTAGTAGTTCCTTCTTTTCCTTTTCAGTGAGTTGGCTGAGATCAACTGTGCTCTCTGCCAGAGTCCAGAATGCATCATCAAGTACGATCATAATCGAAATTTTTAAAATACGAATTTTTTAAAAACATGGCATCTTCCGGATAAATGGCCATCCGATTTTGGTGAATTACTTCTGCACGCAATTTTACCCGGTAATGTTGAATTAAAGAGTTTTTAGGAATAAAATATACTACACCACCAAACTTCATTTCAAAGCTCATTTTACAAACATAAGCAACCAGATTTCCAAGAACACCATCATATAGTTTTCTTCTTCCGAAATTATGAGGCGCTGTTTCAACCAGGATCATTTCATATGCAAGATTCTCTGGTCTGGGAATTACACTGATCAGTCCCTGAATCCTGTCATCACCTTCTTCCGCTTTCAATTTGTACACCTGTTTCTCCGGATCATTAAACTCCTTCCTCCAGTTAAAATTCCATCCATTCTTCTTCAGCACCGTTTTCAAATCAGCATTCGTAACCCTTGAAATCTCAGTCTCGAATTTCTTACCAGATTTTACTTCAATAATGCAATCTGTAATCTTATCAATGATAAATCCACCACTATGCATAAGCGAAAATTTTTAGTGGCATGCATATACGGCGGATCTGAAAAAGCAGTTTCTCAAAAGCAGCGGGTTTTTTCCCCTTTCTATTCGGCCGGAAACCCTTATATTCCGGCACAGACGCAGATTTTGTAACC
Organism: Pseudoflavitalea sp. G-6-1-2; assembly: GCF_012927185.1. Classification (GTDB taxonomy): domain Bacteria; phylum Bacteroidota; class Bacteroidia; order Chitinophagales; family Chitinophagaceae; genus Pseudobacter. The sequence continues at coordinate 188,520 of NZ_JABBGB010000003.1, read as the reverse complement.
CTTGAACACTTCATCGGAGGCCACAATTCAGGCACCCGATTTCCCCTGCTCCACTCCTATTTTCCCTTAACTTTGCTCCCCGATGTTCGCCCCTGTTTCATATTCCATTCAGCAACAGCAGTTATGGCTGAGCTCCGACCGTTGCATATACTGGGAAGAAGAACGTGCCCTGATACTGGCCGATCTTCATTTCGGCAAAACAGGACATTTCAGAAAACATGGCATCCCTGTTCCGCAGGCTGTTTACAAAAAAGATCTGCAGCGGCTCATTCATCAGCTGCAGCATTTTCAACCGAAGAAATTAATTGTAGTAGGTGATCTTTTCCATAGCCGCGAAAACAAGGAACTGGAGCTGTTCCGCAAATGGCGGCACGATCTGGGGCATATAGACATTCAGCTGATCCGCGGCAACCACGATATTCTTCACGATCAGTGGTACGCACAAAGCGGCATCACCGTTACGGAAAATATCCTGGCATTGAATAACCTTTTCGGATTTGTGCACGATCCGGAAGAAACTGATCTGGAGCAGTACAACGATCATTATTTTTTTACAGGGCATTTGCATCCGGGAATCAGAATATCCGGACAAGGAAAACAATCTCTCTCCTTCCCCTGTTTTTATTTCACGCAAACGCATTGCATACTTCCGGCATTCAGTGAATTCACCGGTCTGGCGATGGTGAACCCTGCAAAGGGAGAAAATGTATTTGCGATAGTGGCCAATAAAGTAATGCAGTTACATTAAAATATTCCAATGTCAGCAGGTTCACTTCATATTGCATTCGATCCGATCTATGCACATCCGCTACCCGAAGGGCATCGCTTTCCGATGCTGAAGTACGAACTCATTCCTGAGCAATTGCTGTACGAAGGCACCATTACATCATCGGCTTTATTTGCTCCGGCAGTTTGTCCTGATGAAATTGTGCTGCAAACGCATGATGCCGCTTACCTGCAAAGACTGCATCAGCAAACGCTGTCAGCTAAAGAGCAGCGGCATATTGGTTTTGCGCAATCGCCGCAACTGACCAAACGGGAACTGGTGATTGCGCAGGGAACCATCGATTGCAGCCTGCACGCATTGAAGCAGGGTGTTTCGCTCAATGTTGCCGGAGGCACGCATCATGCATATGCAGATCATGGAGAAGGATTTTGTCTGCTGAACGATTTTGCTGTGGCTGCCAATTATCTGTTGCAGGAAAAACTGGCTAAGCAGATACTCATAGTTGATCTGGATGTTCATCAGGGAAATGGCACTGCAAGCATCTTTCAACACGAACCGCGTGTATTTACTTTCAGCATGCATGGCGCACACAATTATCCTTTCCATAAAGAACAAAGCGATCTCGATATCGGACTGAAAGATGGAACTGCAGATGATCTTTATCTCGAATTGCTGCAATCCAACCTGCAAACATTGCTGCATCAGGTGCAACCTGATTTTGTGTTTTATCTCTCAGGCGTGGATATTCTCGAAACGGATAAATTCGGAAAACTGAAAGTGACGATGCAGGGATGCAAACAAAGAGATGAGATTGTATTCAATGCGATGAAGCAAAACAATATTCCCTGCACAGTGGCAATGGGAGGAGGATATTCGCCTGATGTAAAAACCATTGTGGAAGCACATTGCAACACGTTCAGGGTTGCGAAAGATATTTATGGGTTGCATTGATGCCCGAGCGGATCAATCTTCATCTCCAATATCATTCTCTGGAGAAAACCCAAGAAACTTTCTACCCATAAGCATAGCTCCAATAAAGCCAATCAATGCGTTAACGTGCAAAGCTGTCATTGCAGCTTCTATTGCGTTATTTGAGAACAACCCGTAAGTTAAATAAGCTATCGGCCATAGGCCAACTGCATAGAATCCAAAAAGATTTAGAGCAAAGAGCAATGCAAGCATCACTAATGCATATCGCCACCAGGTATCTTTTTCAAAATTCCTGAGTATTGCTACAACCGGGAAGAACACAATCAGTTCAAAAATATATGCGAGATTATTAAGCCAGAAATAATAACCAAGGAGCTCTGGTTTCATGGCGCTGAACTTAATTATTCCCAGTACTGATAGAAAGGAAAATCCCAAATAGATCAGGAAGAACTTCATCGATTTTTTCATGATGGTGGGGTTAGGAGTATACTAACTCATTTTCGCTTCCTCAATTGCTCATAATTCAGAAAATAAATAAACCGAAGGGTTAATTCATTGCCGTGTGGAGTAGCAAACACTTTACTCAGGTTGTTCGGGTAACGCCTGTAGCGCGATCCATCGATGGCATCTTCGAAATCTCTTCCGAGCCAGTTCTTCCAGCCAGCAACGATGCGGCTTCCCAGCCTGAAATCCCATGTGAAGAATACATCGAGATTGAACACATTGTAGTTTACATTGTATTCACTGGGATCGAGATCTGTTCTTTCCGTCCAGTAACCGTCTTCCTTGATATTGTAGAGATTGGTATTGTTCAGTTTGTTCCAGAAGTGTCTTGCACGAAACGTAATGTTCATGCGCGGAGTGAAATTGTAAATGCTGCTCAGCTCCGTTGTGATTTCTGCGTAGCGGCGACGGGCCAGTACGGGCGCATCATTCGATTTATCGCGGAAGAATGCATAGCCGAACTGACCGTGATCGTATTGTTTGAAGAAGCTTCCTGTAACGGAGAGCCTGTCGCTGAACCGGTAGCGGGCATTGAGTTCTATCTTGTGATAGGGGTCATTGGGAAGCGGTCCTTCTGCAAATCCAAGGCTCCAGCTCACATACAATCTCTTACGGCTGTCGCTGCTGCCATCGACGGAGAGCGAATAATAGGGAGCTTTCTTCAAAGGTTGTCTGGGTGTTTCGAGCAAATCTTCCGGCGTTTGCATCTCAAAGAAATCGTTGTACCATCCCGGAACAATATCTGCATTGAGACGGAGATCCCAGAAATTTTTGAAGAGCCAGAACCCGAATGCCTCCATTCTGAATTTCTGGTAACTGAAGGGTTGCAATAAGAAGCCGTATTCAGAAGAAATGCCGTAGCTCTGATTGATGAACCATTTCGATTCTTCATAAATATTGTAGCTCACCGATCCTTTGTTGATGAAACGATTGGGCGCCGTGAGAAATCCGAGGTCATTGGGATCGTATTTCGCCGTGAGCAATTCATTGCTTACTGAGAATTGCAATTTGCCGCTCACTTTACCGAATTCTGCGTAATTGGAGAAACCCTGATAGCCGCCTTTTTTGTTGAAGATCATGCTGTATCTGGGTTTCAGCACTAAACCGTATTCATTCTTTTTATCGTAGAGTGCAATATCGAGCGCACTTACATTGGCATCTCTGTAATAGCCCTGCCGCCAGACATTGGTATTGGTGAAAGTGATATAACTGCGATTCTTCAATGCCTGATCGAGCACAATAACATTGTAATTCGTGAGCGGCTCCGTAGTGATGATCGAATCTTCACCGGTGAATCGATGGCGCAGCCTTGCACGCACCGGCTCCGTTACCGAATTGAATATGCCGATGCCTAGATTGCCGTCTGTTCTTCCGGAAAACTTCACAGCATTGTATACACGTGTAACGGATGGATTTTTCCGCAACTCATAATCCGGATAATCGCCGTAACGGGCATTCATTCTCACCTCCTGGTATCGCGAAGGTGTTTTACCGATTCTTCTCGAATAAAAAATGCCGGCTTTATTGAACAGCTCTGTTCCCTCCGTGAAAAACGGACGGTTCTCGCGGAACTGAATTTCAAATGGAGTGAGATTGTTCACTACATCATCGCTTCTAACCTGACCGAAGTCGGGGATCAATGTGGCATCGAGTGTGAAACCTTCGCTGATGCCGTATTTGAGATCCATCCCTCCGCTCTTGAGTATTTCTCTGTTATTTTTTGTGTCGGGTTCCGGTGTGCTTCGGTATCCCGCAGAAACATACGGGGAAAAACTAAGACGAAGTGGCGGAAGAATATCATGCAGCCCTTCGAGCTGACCAAACTGCAGTACAAAACCTGTCACGTTTGGATTTACAGGATTCCAGAAAGTCGATTCATTATTGCGGCGACTGAAGCGAAGAAACTGAATGCCCCACTCCTGCAAATTTTTTGATGGGAAGCGGATAGCGAAGAAAGGGATCTTCATTTCCACTACCCAGCGATCATTTTCGAAACTTACTTTACTGTCCCATACGGCATCCCAGGAGAGATCGCCATATACGCCGAAACCTGTGCTGGCATTGGGTGATACGCGGGCATCACTCTGCACATTTCTGGCAGTAACGAGAAACTGAAATGCATTCTGATGATCGTTGTAAGTATCGAGAAAAACGGAGAAGTAATCTACGTCTGCTCTTTGTTCGTTATCGCGTGCGGTGAACTGACGACGCACTGCTGCCGGATCGTCATACAGGTATGCACCTATATAAATGGCCGTATTGTCGTGCAGTACGCGAACCTCAGTTTTGGAAGATGCCGGAAGGCCGTATACAGGACCGTTAGTGATAAAATCTGTGGAGACCGGAGCATTTGCCCAATCGGCTTCGTCGAGAGTGCCATCGATGCGAATGGAGCCGGTTGCTCTGGCGGTTTGTGTTCTTTTTGCTTTCTGCTGAGGACCTTTTTCGGCTGGCAATGACGGTATTTCCTGTGCGGACAGATAGCTGCCTCCGCAGGAAATGAAAAGCATTGCAGTCAAAACTATTCTCATGCAGTTGTTTGGGGGTGCAAAGTTAACCGGCTATTCGGAAAAACCCTTCGTAACATTACGAATACCCAAACACCACAGGTGCTGTGCTGCAACAGTGTTTGCACATGGATACAGGTTTACAGTAGATTTCTCCGTCACGTTATAACGGTGACCAGTAACTTAGTTCATCTTCTTCTTCATAGTGCTTACCTGCTCCTGCAGATTATTTACCATGCTGGCCAACTGGTTCATATCCCAGCGTTGCTGCTGATTGGCCTTGCCCATGATATAAGCGGCCTTCCAGAGTTCCAGTACATCTTCGGAGTTGATGTTGTAAGGTTGATAAGCAGCATTGTCGCTGATGAGGGTAAGCTTGTTCTTTGTGCGGTTGCTCTTCATCACCCTTTTGTACACGATGCCTTCGTTGCGGGTTACAACTATATAAGTATTGTTATTGCGGACATCATCTATTTCATCTACTTTTTCACAAACGATTACGGAGCCGCTGGCTGTTGGCGCCATTGAATCACCAATGATCTCGAATGCGCGGTAAGATCCGGGGCTCAGCATGGGTAAAGTGAAAGTATTCAGCTCATCGATGAATTCGGGATCGGCATATCCTGCCAGGTAACCAGCTGCCGCTTTTACCGGAACAAACTGAATTTCAGCTACGCCTACTGCCATTTTCTGCGCACGGCGCTTGCTGAGGTAATTGCCTTTGTTCTCTCCGAGATCTTTGAGCAGCAGTTCGTCCAGCGTAAGTTTGAAAATATCACCTACCAGTTCCAGCACTTCAATGCGGGGTTCAGCGCGTTCCTCTTCATACGCTCCCAGCAATGATCTTTTGATTCCCAGTCTGGTGGCAAATTCCTCCTGGGTCCATCCCCGGAGCTTGCGGAGGTACTTCAGATTCTTACCTGCTTGAGACATAGACTAATAAATTTAGCGCTAATATACTAACTTTTTTGTCATTCCTCCCAAAACTTTATTTTCTTACCTTTGGCATCCTGTCAAATTGGCTAGTACTCAAAGCCTAGCACCCTTTTTGACGAGTAGTTATCCGGATTTCACCGGCGCCTCTGCCTCCCCTCTGTGCATTGGGCCCTGTGAGGTTAAGGTGATTCATTTAAACTAAAACAATTAGCTATAACATGTTAGGTTTTATTTCCAAGATCTTCGGAGGCAGCAAGTCGGAAAAAGATATTAAATCCTTCCTTCCTCTGGTTGAAAAGATCAATCAGCATTTTAGCTCCTATCAGTCCCTTACCAATGATCAGCTCAGAGGCAAAACCCAGGAGTTCAAAGAAAGGATCGCTTCACATCTCCGCCAGATCGATGAAGAAATTGCCAAACTGAATGCAGAAGCAGAAGCCCTTGAGTTCAGTGATATCAATGGCAAAGAAGCGCTGTATCAGCAGGTGGACAAACTCCGCAAAGACCGTAATAAAGCTATTGAAGAAGTTCTGAAAGAAATTCTCCCCGAAGCATTCGCCACAGTGAAAGAAACTGCACGCCGCTTTAAAGAGAATGCCGAAATGGTGGCAACTGCCACGCAGCTCGACCGTGATTTCAGCGTGAGAAAAGAGTATGTGAGCATCAACGGAGATCAGAGCATTTTCAAAAACAGCTGGACGGCCGGTGGAAACCTCGTTACCTGGAACATGGTGCACTACGATGTGCAGCTCATGGGTGGTATCACTCTTCATCAGGGAAAGATCGCAGAGATGGCAACCGGTGAAGGTAAAACACTCGTATCTACCCTCCCCGCCTACCTCAATGCACTCGCAGGCGAAGGCGTTCACATCGTAACCGTGAACGATTACCTCGCGAAACGCGACTCTGAGTGGAACGGCCCCATCTTCGAATGGCTGGGCCTCACCGTAGATTGTATCGATAAACACCAACCCAACAGTGCCGCAAGAAGAAACGCCTATCAGGCCGATCTTACCTACGGTACCAATAACGAATTCGGTTTCGACTATCTCCGCGACAACATGGTGCATACACCAGAAGAAATGGTGCAGCGCAAACATCACTACGCAATGGTGGATGAGGTGGATAGCGTTCTCGTAGACGATGCCCGTACTCCTCTGATCATCTCAGGTCCTATTCCCAAAGGAGACGATCAGCAATATCATATTCTCAAAGCACGCGTTGCCGCACTGGTTGAAACCCAGAAGCAGGTAACCAACAAATACCTCAACGAGGCCAAGAAATTATTCGCAGACGGTGATGATGATCCCAAGAGCGGTGGTCTGGCCCTGATGCGCGCCTATCGCGGTCTTCCAAAAGCCAGCGCCCTGATCAAATTCCTCAGCGAGCCCGGCGTGAAAGTGAAACTGCAGAAATCCGAGAATTACTATCTCGCCGATCAGCAGAAACAAATGCCTGTGGTAGATCAGGAACTGTACTTCCACATCGATGAGAAGAACAACCAGGTAGACCTTACAGACAGAGGTATCGCAGCCATCACCAAAGGTGGTGAAGATCCTGATTTCTTCGTTCTTCCCGATATCAGCGTTTCACTTGCAGAAGTTGATAAAAGCGAAGCCACTCCCGAAGAAAAACTGACACAGAAAGAAGCTATCCTGAACGATTACACGGTGAAAGCCGATCGTATCCACACCGTTCAGCAATTGCTGAAAGCCTATACGCTTTTCGATAAAGACATCGAGTACGTAGTAATGGATGGTCAGGTTAAGATCGTTGACGAACAAACCGGCCGTATCCTCGACGGACGCCGCTACAGCGACGGTCTGCACCAGGCGATCGAAGCAAAAGAAAACGTGAAGATCGAGGCCGCCACTCAAACCTACGCTACCGTTACACTGCAGAACTACTTCAGAATGTACCACAAACTGGCCGGCATGACCGGTACAGCGGTTACAGAAGCAGGTGAGTTCTGGGATATCTACAAACTGGATGTGGTAACTGTTCCTACCAACGTGAAACAGGTACGTAAAGACCAGGAAGATCTCGTTTACAAAACCAAGCGTGAGAAATATAAAGCAGTGATCGATGAGATCGAAAAACTGCGCTCCGAAGGCCGCCCTGTTCTGGTAGGTACCACTTCGGTTGAGGTGAGTGAACTGCTGGGCAAGATGCTGCAGGTGAAGAAGATCCCACACAATGTATTGAACGCAAAACAACACGCCCGTGAAGCGCAGGTGGTAGCTGAAGCCGGACTGGCAGGAGCTGTTACCATCGCTACCAACATGGCGGGTCGTGGTACGGATATCAAACTCGGACCTGGCGTTAAAGAAGCCGGTGGTCTGGCCATCATCGGTACGGAGCGTCACGAAAGCCGCCGTGTAGACCGCCAGTTGCGTGGTCGTGCAGGCCGTCAGGGTGATCCCGGTACCACACAGTTCTATGTATCTCTGGAAGACGAACTGATGCGTCTCTTCGGTAGTGAGCGTATTGCCAAGATCATGGACCGCTTCGGATACAAAGAAGGTGAAGTGATTCAGCACAGCATGGTTACCAGAAGCATCGAGCGTGCACAGAAAAAAGTAGAAGAGAACAACTTCGGCATCCGTAAGCGCCTGCTCGAATACGACGATGTAATGAACAAGCAGCGTAACGTGATCTACGAAAAACGCAACCACGCATTGTTCGGAGACCGTCTCGCAGTTGACCTCGACGAAAGCTTCTACGGCGTTGCTTCCAGCATTGTTGGTGGCTTCAAAGAGCAGAACGATTATGAAGGTTTCCGCATGGCGGCCATCATAGGTTTCGGTATCGACACCACCATTACAGCAGAAGAATTCAATAAAGGAAACGAGCAAACACTTTCCGATAAATTGTATCAGGAAGCTACCAGCCGTTACCAGCGCAGAATGAATGAGCTGCAAACACAGGCTGTACCGGTATTCCGCAACATCCGTCAATCGCAGGGCAACCATATCGAGAATGTGGTGGTTCCGTTCACCGACGGAAAAAAAGGCATGCAGGTGCTCGCCAACCTCGACAAAACACTCGAATCAAACGGCCGCGAACTCTCCGGTGCACTGGAAAGACAAATCACGCTCGCAGTGATCGACGATGCATGGAAAGAGCATCTCCGCGCCATGGACGATCTGAAACAAAGCGTTCAGACTGCCTACCTCGAACAGAAAGATCCACTGGTGATCTACAAGATCACTGCATTCGATCTGTTTAAACAAATGGGCAGCGAAGTGAATAAAGATATTATCGGCTTCCTTTCACATGCCACTATTCCTGTAGAGCAGGAAAATGGCCGCGCTCCTCAGCAGATCCGCGAAGGTCGCGAACAGAAAACCGATATGAGCCGCATGACAGCCAATAAAGAAGATATCGATGCACGTGGCGATGATTATGCAGCGAATGAGAACGATTACTTCGACCCTTCAGGCGATTCAAAGCAGGAGCCGGTAAAGGTTGGACCAAAGATTGGAAGAAATGATCCATGTCCTTGCGGAAGTGGCAAGAAATACAAAGCCTGCCATGGCAAGGATGCATAATAATTGACTTTGTTTTCACTGAATAGAAAGATCCCGGAATACCACCGGGATCTTTTTTTATGCAGCAAAAGGCTGGCATTTTTTTCATGACTATCCGCTAACTCAAGCGCCAGCCGAATGCTTATTGCTGATCATTTCCAGAATGCCTTCGTTACGGATGATCAACATCCCCTGCCTGTCTTCAGTGATACCTTTTTCCAGGCGATAAGTATACGTTGGCTTGTTTCCATCCATCACCGTTGGCAGGTACCGGAATTGGATGTTATCCAAATGCTTCAGGGCCTCTCCCACTTCGATGATATGTGTAGATACCACAAAAAGACAATCTGCATACTCAGCAAACGCTTCGGTTACGGCAAGCGTACCATCATAGGCATCTTTCACATTGGTGCCTTTGAACAACTCATCGAATATCAGCATGAGCCTATGACCGCCTGCTGCAGCTTCTGCAGCCTGTTTTACACGAACCACTTCTGCATAGAAATGAGAGTAACCCAGGCCGATATTATCTGCCACATTAATGGAAGTATACAATCCTTCGCGGACAGAAAATCTGCATTGATCTGCAGCTACAGGAAAGCCCATATGTGCCAGATATAATCCGATAGCCATTGCTTTCATCAGCGTTGATTTTCCCGCCATGTTGGCTCCCGTAAGAAAAAGTACATTATTGTTCTGCTGCAATTCCAGATCATTGCCAACAGCCAGAGGAACGCAGGGATGCTTGAGGTTTTTCACTGAAAGGATATTGCTTTCGGGAGGAAGCGCCGTAGCATAAGCGAATCCTTTTGCTCTTGCAACATCACTTACCGTGATGTACAGATCCAGCTCGCAGATGAACAGAAAAACATCTTCCATTTCTTTGTGCAGGCTGCTTTTGAGCAAATGCTCATAGTGTGCAAGTGTACGCAGCGGCAAGGCCTGGTAAATGTCGATGCCAGACAATTTTTCCATCTCCGGCAACTCAAGGATCCTGGCAATAGCCGCCACTCTTTTTGCAAAGGGCCCGTTGAATGTTTTCAGCTCCTGCACCATCCGCTGCAGGTTTCTGAGTGTAACGATGGTAGCCTGCAAACCCTGAATACTTTTTCTGTACCGTTCGTCGCGCGTAAGTCCGGACAGCAATTTCTTCCCTGCGGTTCTCAACAACATCATTAGCGCGCTTCCAGAATCAGCAGCATCAAGATATTCCCGCATCAGCGCCACCTGTTGCACATCGAAAGGGAAACTGAATGTCTGATGCTGAAAGAAATGAAAAATGCTGCTGCGCCGGTTGATACTGTCTGTATCAGTAAGCGGATTACGAAACATTTCATCCATCAATTGCTCTCCCCCTCTTGTTTTCAACTGATTGAACAAATGATACACGGAACCATTCCTGAACTTTCCCAGCAGATTCAGCTCATCCAGTGTCTGCCTGTCTGTTTTAAAACTCATGGTTGATTTTAATTTTTATGCGCGGCCCGCTTGCGGCCATTCTGCAGAATCTCCAATATTTTTTCATTGCGGATGATGATCATTCCATGCCGATCGTTGGTAACTCCCTGTTGTAACGTATACGTGTATTCCGGAACATGCCCGTTCATACGTGTTGGCAGGTACCAGAAGCTGATTGCAGGGTCGCTGCGCAGCTCCTCCGCTGCTTCTACAATATGTGATGATATGATGAACCGGCTGCTCTTTCTGCCGGCAAATGCGAGGGTAATGGCAACTGTGGCTTCATGTGCATCTTTTACATTGGTGCCACGAAACAACTCATCAAAAATCACAAAGAGCGATCTGCCTGCCTTCAGCTCTGCTGCTATTTTCTTTGCACGCAATACTTCTGCATAAAAATGGCTGGCACCGATGCCCAGATTATCAGGAAGGTTGATAGTGGTAAAAATGCCATCCATTACAGGAAACTGCATACTGGAGGCTGCCACCGGAAAACCCATATGAGCAATGTAAACCGCCGTTCCTACTGCTCTTAAAAAAGTACTCTTCCCGGCCATATTGGCTCCTGTAAGAAATACTATATTCCTTTCTTTGCGCATGGTTATATCATTGGCAACCGGTTGTTTCAGCTCCGGATGATACAACCCTTCGATATTCAATGTTTGGTTGCTGTTTTCAACTGCTTCAGGAAAAACGAAATTTCTCAGGGATGCTACCTGGGCAACTGAAATGTAAACATCCAGCGAATAGATCCGCGTCAGCAGCTTCTTCACCTTATCACGCTCGCGAACCCGAAGCAACACATCAAATGCAGTGATGGCAGCATAGGATAATTTTCCAGCTTCTTTCCCGGCAAGCACCGGAGCAAATACAGGATCTGCCACCAGCTTTTCTATTTCCATCCTTTCTGTTTCAAAAGCGCTGATGCTTCTGATCGATTCCGATAAAATGAACAAATGGATCTGCCGCATCAGTGCAATCACTGCTTCCACGCCATTGCGGATGTCTTTTTCGCTCAGCGTTTGTTGCATATCGCTCTTCCCCTTGTCCATAGCGGTGGTCATGTATTTTTCCGCCATGTCAAAGCTGTCTGCTCTGAAAGGGAAGGCGGTTTTTAATCCGGCAAAATGTCCGATGATGCTGCTGCGCCTATTGATCTCTTCCCTGTTGCTGAGCGGCCTGCTGAACATTTCCTGTAACAACATTTCTCCACCCCTTGTATTGGTGTTATTGTACAGATCGAAGATGCCGGCAGTATCGTTCCTGCTGAATATCCTTAGATCATTGATTGTTTGCTCATCTGTCTGGAGGTACATGATGGTTGATTTTATTTTCTTTTTCTACGGATCAGGATAATGGAACCAAGCAATAAAAGCACTGCAGGCAATACCCAGATAAAGAATACCGATTGCACTTTTGCTGCTTTGCCCGATACAGTGAACAGTTGATCGATGGGGTCGGGCCGGGGTGTATACACAGGAAATTTGTTATGGTCCATCCAACTGAAAAATGAAACAGGAATCATATTGCCAGCTACTCTTACATTGCTCAGGTAGTCTGCATCTCCGGCTACAAGGATACGTTGTTCTTTATCTGTCAGTTTTCTGGTAACTGATGCAAAAACAGTGAAAGGCGTTTTTTGAATATCGCCACCGGCTGCATTGAATACCGGCGCCACAGAATCTGTTACCAGGCGGCCCATTTTATTGAATGTTCCGCTTAAAGTAACCAGCAACGGCTTGAACGTAAAATCTGTTTGTCCGGTTGGCTGCACTTCCACTGCGCCGGGCGTCATCGCTTTTACGGTATCCCTGTATTTAGGATTATTCATTCTGCTGCGCAGTTTGGCATAACCCGGTGCATCGGCCATGAAATAAAGGTCGGGTCTGAAGCAGGTATTCAGCATATGTGGCATTTCGTGTCTGCTCACCTGCACCAGTGTACCCTCTTCTAGTTTTACACCGATGCCGGCCAGCAATGGATTCAGCATTTCCTGTTTACCGGGTTCACCCATAATATAAGCGTTGCCCCCATTTTGCAGATACCTGCTGATCCTTTCTTCTTTCAAAGCGCTCAGTGTTGTTTTTGGATCTGCTACAACAAGACTGGAAATACCGGCCGGGATATCACGCAGATCAACTGAAATAGTATCTGCATCAAATCCCAGATTGATCAGGGAATTTCTGTTGATCTTATTGATCGAATGCGTCATGAATTCCCTTTCTCCTCCCTTATAGATATCGCGTTCAAGATTGCCTGTTGTGTACAGCACCCGTGGCATTTCTTTCATCTGCAGCCTTTTGAATGCAGCAGATACATTCATTTCATTTGGCCAGAAGTCGGTATCTGGAAATGTTCGCAGCCAGGTGGTTCTGCCTTTGTATTTCAGCTGCATTACAGCGCGTTTGTTTTCAGGAGAAAGATCGATGAGCTTTCTGATCTCATCAGGAGTTTTAAAGCGGGAAAGCTCTGTTTCATTTCCTTCGGCCTGTATCTCAGCAATTTCCTTCAGCGACTTTTTGGGGTATCGTTTGAAAAGAAGGCTATCGCCATCCATCACATCATAATAGTAGACATACCTGAATTTGATATCGGGTTTAAATCGCAGGTATTTTTCCCATAACCTCCACATATAATCGTTTCTGGCAGCTGGTGAGGTTCTGGAATAAACTCCATCCAGCAGATTGCTGTAGAGCGTTACTTCCAGCGGTTCGCCTTTTTCAAACTCGCTGATCACCTGCTGCGTATTGGGATGAATGGTAAGTAATTTATCATGGGTTGTATCCCAGTACAGGATCGTTCCGGGTCTGGAGCTTACATATCCGATCAGCAGAACAGCTGCAATAACCGCACAATAACGAAACGCTTTCCGGTACCATGGAATGGTTGCACGGGCTCCTTTCAACTTTATTAGTGTAAAGCACAGGAACATGCTGGTGATGAGCATATAGTAAATCACATCGGCAGAAGTGATCAGCCCTGCCAGCATTTTTACTGCTCTGGATCTCATCGATAAAAAATAAGTGAGGTCACGCACCACATCATACTGTTGCCAGAGGCCACTGATTCTGTTCAAAATAAAAATAACGAGGAATGTTCCGATGGCACTTACGATCTGGTAATTGGTAAGGCTGCTCATAAACATCCCGATAGCTCCGAATGCACAGATCAGCAGGTAAAAACCAAGTGTGGCAGACAACAATATTCCGCTATCAACATTTTTGATATTCAGGAATCCCATGAACATAAAAATACCCAGCACTGCAATCAGCAGCAGATTGAAGATCATAAGGGCTAAGAATTTCCCCAGCACTACCTGCCGTGTTTTCACCGGAGAAGAATACAGCAGTTTGATGGTATCATTGTTGATCTCTCTGCTGATGATGCCCATAGTGAGCAATGGCAGAAAGAGATACAGGTTGCTGATGGCATTGGAATAGATACCATCCGGATTAAGAAATACCAGCTGAGTAAGTGAACGGTTGAAGCCTTCAAAATCCGGGCTGTTTTGCAACGACAGTGTTTGCCATTTGGCCAGTTCCTGCACTACCCTGCAATAGAAAAAAGCAGATTGTATCAGAAATGCAATGAACAGAAACCATGCTACAGGGGAATAGAACAGATTCCGGAGTTCCGTCCGGGAGATCTTCAGGATCAGTTTCATATGTCAGTATTTTTAGTAGGATTGAGTAGATAGCTGCCTGAACACATCTTCAAGCAGTCCTTTTTCGAAGTTTATCTCGCGCAGATGCCATCCGTTTTCCATGCTGGCCGCGATGATCCTTTCGGTGATCTCCTGATCACCGTTGAAGTATAAACGAATTTTTTTATCGGTAAGAAACTCGGCTTTGGTACTGCCTTTGATGGCTTCCAGCTCAGCGATGGAAGGTGGATTTTCCATACTCATCACAATACTGCTGGCCTGCATGTAATTGTTGAATGCTTCCATGGTGTCGGAGAAAATGATACGGCCTCCTTCGATCATCACCACTTCGCGACAGAGCAGATGAATTTCGCTCATTACATGAGAAGAAAGTAACACAGTACTGTTCTGCGCAATTTCTCTGATCAGTTTTCTTACCTCTATGAGTTGATTGGGGTCGAGGCCATTGGTTGGTTCGTCCATCACTACCAGCCTGGGTTTGTGGATGATGGCCTGTGCAATTCCTACACGCTGACGATATCCTCCCGACAGATTTTTGATCAGCCTGCTGCCGAAATGCGTGATCTGGCATCTTTCCTTTGCTTCTTCAACAGCGCTTTTGATACTGCGATCGCCGATCAACCGGAGTTCTGCGCAATACACAAGGTATTCATCTACGGTAAGATCAGTGTAAACCGGCGGATTTTGCGGAAGAAAGCCAAGCCTTGTTTTCGCTGCCTCCGGCTGAATTCTTGTATCCAATCCATCGATGAATACATTCCCTTCACTTTGATTGAGTACACCACAGATGATGTTCATGGTGGTCGACTTGCCGGCTCCGTTAGAACCAAGCAAACCTATCACTCCGGTCTGGTTTATTTCGAGGTTGATATCCCTGATTGCCCAGGAAGTACTGTATCTGTGAGAAAGATTTTCGATTTTTAATATGCTCATACCATTCATTTACTTCTTTGTACAATAATTAAAACACACGCGCATAGGGGATCCTTACCACTTTAGGAGCAAGCGCTCCGGTTGCCCCCATCTTTCCCACCAATGCGAATGCAAAATTTTTATAGATCCATGCATTGGGCGTTAGCTTACCATTATTGGCAATCTTTTCAGTGGTGATCTTCTGAATAAGTGTGCCAGTGGCTACATCCCGGAATTCGAAAACATAATCAGCGATATCCATCTTCACGTCATATTTTTTGAAGGCTGTTGCTCCTTTGTAGGGAAGTTCGGCTACTTCTGAGCCGGGCGATGCCGACTGCAGATTGATGCTCACCGGAATTTTGTCTGGCATCAGATTCACGAACCGGATGCCCATTGCACTGTCCCCACCCTGGAAGAACAGCGGCTCATCTTTTACCAATGCATATTCAGGAGCTTCGGGAGTACCGGCCAGAAAAAGGCTCTGCATTGAACCTGTCTGCAGATCGAGATTGAGCTTGAAAAGAGGTGCGCTTTTCGGCAGGGTATCCGGCGAATGGTAAAGCGCCAGCGGCGAACTTCCGGCAATCACGCTTTGAAGATTTGAACCGGGACTGAAGCTGCCATAAACAATTTTGTTGGTGGTACTGAATTCCGCAGGAGCAGTTGTTGAGTAAACGGTATGTAAAGTATTGCCTCCTGCAACACCATGGAAGATCATGAGAGAAGCCGAACCCGGACGGACCACTTCCTCTTTTTTACATGCGGTAACCAGCATGATCAGCATTGCTGCAATTATGATACGTTTCATTAGAATCATTTGAATGATGAAATGCTTTCCGGCTATCTGATATAGCCGGTGTTTTGAAGAATATTCGTGTTGGCTTCGATCTCCCGCACAGGTATGGGATACAGCAATTGATAATCGCCTTCCCATGGTTGCTTGGACGGCATATTGCTCAGTACAGCGCTGGCATTGCTATTGCGTTTGAGATCGAACCAGCGGTTACCCCATTCTGCAAACAATTCGATCTGTCGTTCATGCGCCACTGCATCTTTAATTTCATTTACGCCGAGCGAAAGCGGATAATCCGGCAAGCCTGTTCTGAACCGGATGGCATTGAGATCTGCAATGGCGTTTGCTGGTCCGCCATCTGCACCGTTTACTCTTGCCTCAGCCCTGATGAGATAGATCTCTGCCAATCTCAGCACCATGCTGAATTCAGGAGAAGGCGCTTTTGCTACTCCGTTATGCCTGCCCGTTTTATATTTGGCAGGATACCAAACTTTCATATTCAGTCCGCTGCTGGTTTGCATGGTGCTGTCTGCCCACACTTCCCATCGCTGATCACCCGGCTCAAACGCACTGATCAGTTGATCCGTGAGCCATACGCTGGCATTATCTTTAAACGGATTAATGGGAATAAAGAAAGCACCGGCTGCGGTAGCATTTTTGACAATGCTTGTCTGATTGGTTTGCTGAAACTGAAAGATGGCTTCTTTGCTGTCTGCGAGAAATACTCTGTTCAATGGTTCGAGACCGAAGAGGCTTGTCTCTGCAATGATCTCCGATGCTTTGGCAGCTGCCTGTGCATGATTGTTCATATACAGATACACTTTTGCCAGCATTGCCTTTGCTACCCATTTATTGGCCCGTATCCTTGCGTTTTTCCCTGCGGCATAATCATCAGGCAGGTCGCGTTCTGCATCTTCCAGATCTCTCAGTATCTGAGCATACACAGCCGCAACGGGAGACCTTCTGATATTGATCACCTGATTGAAATCTACCGTTAATGTGATTGGCAGGTCACCAAAGAAGTTCACCAGATAGAAATAAGAAAATGCGCGGAGGAATTTTGCTTCGGCAGTGTATTGTTTCTTTACACTGTCTCTGATTAAAGAGTTCCTGGCGCCTGCAATACCTTCGATAACCGAGTTGGCATCATAGATGGCTTTATAGGCTGAACTCCAGATGCTGCCTGAAAGACTGCTGTTCAGCAATGTGAGCTTGTTGGAAGCTAATGCATAGGCAGGCACACTTACTGAGCTCACATTGAACTCATCGGCGGAAAGTCCGCCTGCATAGGTTGAAAGCCCCGATGCAAAAGAATTCAGGAACATATTATTGCCGGTTGTATTTGTACCGGTGCCATTGATCATTTCATAGTAGATGCCTGCGAGCGCTCCTTCGGCCTGTGGTTCAGTTCTGAACATCTTGTCTGCAGTGATGGTGTCGACCGGATCGTCTACAGTGACCAATTTTTTGCAGGAAGCCATCATTACTGCAAGCAGTACGCAAATGGCAGTGAAGCATATATTTTGATTGGTGTTGCGCATATTGCTCTTGTTTACAATGTGAAGTTTATTCTTCCAACTATTATTCTGGGAATAGGATTGAATGATCCTGAAAGAACGGAAGGATCGGCTCCATAACTTGTTATGGTAAAGAGGTTGGATATGTTCAATGAAAAATTGCAGCCCTTCAGACCAGCCTTCTTCGTGAGTTTTTCCGGCATGGCGTAACTGATCTGAACAGCATTCAGCCGGAGATAGGAACTGCTCACATACTCGGCTCCCCTGTTGTCGCCGATGGTGGTGAATTTGGGATATCGGGAAATATCGCCGGGTTTACGCCAGTGATTGGTCAGCAGATCATCCGGCAGAATCAGATTGGCCATTCTTCCAATACTGAGGCCGGTGCCTACTGGCGGGGACAGCTGTTTGGAGTAATTGAACTGCATGGACAGGCCGAAATTCTTCCAGGTGAGATCAGCACCAAATCCTCCAAAGAAATCCGGACTCACATCGTAGCCCACATAGTTATCATCATTTCCTGTACCCGGAAAAACATTTGTATTGGTAGTGATAACACCATCTTTATTGTAGTCTTCAAAACTGATTTCGCCGGTAAGAGGATCAACACCAGTTACCCGTTTTACATACTGCATATTCAGCGAGGTTCCCAGTTTCAGCCTGTTGGCAAAAGGAGAATTTTCGAGTCCGGGATAAGCGATGAGCTTGTTTGTATTTCTGGTGATATTGGCATTGAGCGCAAGGAGCAGGTTCTTTTTCTTTATTACATCTATTCTCATTGCTGCTTCTATGCCCTTATTCTGAACAGTAGCTCCCCAGTTGGCCCTCACCAGATTGAAGCCGGTGTAAGAAGGTGTGGGCAGCTGTGTAAGCTGATTGCCTGATCGCTTGCGTACGTAAGTGAAGTCTACACTGATCCTGTCGTCCCAAAAGCCAAGATTGATCCCCGCATCGAGCGAACGCAGCTCTTCCCAGCGATATTGCTGGTTCACCGGAACAACCGACACATAAGGTTGCACATCGCCATAAGGGAACATTCTGGTGGTACTTCCCTGTTGCAGCGTTCCGTATCGGGCGAGGTATTCATAGTTGCCTACATTATCGCTTCCGGTGATACCATAACTCATTCTCAGTTTGATGAAGCTGAACCATGATGGCAGCATTCTTTTCATCCACTCCTCTTCGGATGCAATCCACGATGCACCTATTGATCCGAAGTTGCCGTACTGACTGCCGGGAGCGAAACGCGAAGATCCGTCGCGTCTCATCTGCAGGTTCAGGATGTATTTCTGATCCCAGTTAAAATTGATGCGGGAAAAAACGGCGGCGTATTTGAAATCGAACTGTGTATTGGTAGCTGCTACCGCCTGTGCAAGGCTGATGCTCTTCATCTGATCATCATTGGGAAAACCTAACCCGGTGATGTTTGTGGTATTGGTACTTGTTTTTTGCAAAGTGCCTGCCAGCATTACAGAGAGCCTGCCTTTGGAAATGGCGCGTGTATAGTTTATCTGGGGTTCAAAAGCAACGTTGCTGTTTTTGGTATTGCCGAAAATAGCGATGGCTCTGGGCGACGAGTTAGGATCCTGCGATGCTACCGGTTGAAAAATATCATTGGTATTGTTCATATTCTGGTAGTTGAAACTTCCGGTAAGTATCAGCCCTTTGAACAAAGTATAATTGATGGTAAGATTGCTGTTAAGACTATTTGTTTTCTGAATATTGGGTTTGAGAATATAATCGAACGTGAAATTGTTGATATTGGGATTGGGGTTGTAACCCTTATAGTTGAGCTTACCGGATTCATCGAAGATGGGAGGCGCATTGGGAGCAGTGGTATATCCCGATACCGGATCACTGATGGCATCTACTTTGGTAGAAGCATAAGCTGCCATCAGACTGATGGTGAGTTTCTGATTCAGGGTAGCATGTTTCACATTCAGGTGAAGCGTTCCCCGCTTGTTGCCGCCGGTTCTGGTATTAAGATCCCGTTGCTCAGTATACCCCGAACTCAGTCTGAAACTCGTACGCATATCACCACCGGAAAGTGTTGCACCAATATCTGTATTGTTGCCGGTTCGTAGCAATTGCCTGATCCAGTTGGTAGAGCGGGTGGTATCCCAAACAAGCAGGTCCGGTGCATTGTCTACCGTAGGTGTGATGCCATCATTGCGGAACGCTTCGTACCGCATATCGATGTATTCCCTTAGCGACATCATGCGGGGATAGCGGGGAACAGTTACTACTCCCTGCTGAATGCTCACATCAAAAGCAGTTCTTCCGGCCTGCGCTTTTTTGGTAGTGATCAATATTACGCCGTTGGCTGCACGAGAGCCGTAGATGGCCGTTGCATCTGCATCTTTCAATACTTCTATACTTTCTATGTCTTTGGGATTGATATTGAAGAATGGACTCTGGCCCTGTGTGTAAGAGATCCCATTCTGAATATATCCCTGCGATACTCCAAATCTGTTGTTTGTGATGATGCCCGACTCAAGCACAGTCTGCGGAATTCCATCGATCACGTAAAGCGGCTCGGTAACCACATTGCTGTTGATGGAATTGCGGCCCCGTATCTGAATTTTAATGGGAGAGCTGGCATTGCCGGTGAGATAGGAAAGCTCCAGCCCCGGCACTTTTCCCTGCAATGCCGCCATTGGATTCATCACAGGTTGCCTGCGGATTTCTTCTCCGGTAACCTTTACTATATTTCCGGTTGAAAGACGTTTGCTGGTAATGCCGTATGCCTGCACCACTGCCTGATCGAGTTCGCTGGTAGCCATTCTCAGTGCAACCAGAATACGGCTGTTCTTATCCGTTACCTTTACAATTTGTTTTTCATATCCGATAGAAGTGAGCGTGATGGATATGTCTCCTTCGATATTTTTCAGCATAAAGTTCCCCCGTTCATCAGACTGGGTGGCTTTATTGGTGCCGTTCACAGAAATGTTCACGCCGCGGATCGGTGCACTTGTTTTTGCATCATACACAAATCCCGAAACATCCCTGCCCGGAGGGTCGAACAATAGAATTGCGGGCGGAATTATTTTTTTGGGAGAAAGCACAATTGTTTTTCCTTCAATCAGAAAATCGAAAGGTTGTTCTTTCAGTACGGCGCTGAGAAATTCAGCGAGGGGCATTTGTTTTGCTGCAATGGTTACAGGCTTTGCATCATTCAGTATATCCCTGTTAAGGAACACCACATAGCCGGTTTGATTTTCAATAACGGCAAATACCTGTTTCAGCGGAACTTCCTTTCCTGTAAAAGTTACTGACTGTGAAAGTCCGGTGGCATAAGCACAGGTGAGCATTGTGGTGAGTAAGACGATAGTCAGCTTCATAACAAGCAGTAGTTTGGTCAGGAGCCGGGAACCCTTACGCACACTACAATGCAGTGCCTTTCCGGGTTGTGGCCGGTTTGCGGTTTTTAGCATAAATTGCATCAGTTTTGCCGCCTGCACTTAACCAGGCGGGAGTTGAGAATTAATGAACAGGATTCTTTTCTGATCAACTTCAAAACTTAGCCGGATGTGTTGCAATCACTTCCGGCTTTTTTGTGCCGATCTACAGGAAAGGTTGTGATAAACGCAGATATGGTTAATGATCGCAGATAAGGCAATTAGTGATCCCTGAGCACAGTCAGTTTTCTTCCGTTGAGCCGGAATTGCACTCCGGTTTTTTCCAGTATTTTCAGAAGTCCTGCGAGACTGGTTTCTCTGCTGATCTTACCGGAGAACCAGATATCAGGAATTCCGTTTTCGTATTCTACATCGATATTGTACCACCGTTCCAGCTGAAACATCGCATCAGCAAGACTTACATTTTCAAAATTGAAGAGACCGTTTCTCCATGCCATTACTTTTTCCAGATCGGCATCCTGTACCAGAATCTGATTGCTTCCGTTATTCACAGCAGCCAGTTGGCCCGGCATCAGCATGGCGGTTTGAGAAACCTCGCCTGCCCTGTCTGGTGTTCGCACCCGAACCACCCCTTCAGTTAATGTTGCCTTGATGGCTTTTTCATTTGTGTATGCATTCACATTGAATTGAGTGCCCAGCACTTCAATATCCAGCTGCCTGTTTACATTCACTACAAAAGGAACTTTAATGGCTGGCCTTCCGTTGAATGCAGGCAGGTTAAGGCTTTTCACATGAAAGAAAGCTTCGCCGGTAATTTCCACCCTCCGTTCAGTTGCATTGAATTCAACCGGAAAGCTGATGGAACTTTCTGCATTCAACCACACTTCTGTTCCATCGGGAAGCACAATTCTGAATTGCCTTCCGCGAGGTGTGGTCATGATATTGTATTGCGGTTCTTTTTTCTCAGATCCGATCTGTGCGTATTGCAGGGCGCCGTTCTGCAATGTTACCTGAGCACCCTCTTCCATGGCGATGATACCATTTGCCAGACTATCCAGCACTACTTTTCTGCCGTCTGCAAGTGTAAGTACAGCGCCTTCTTTACCGGCCTCGATCTCCTGCAACGACTTTACTATTTTCGATGGGTCTTCAGCAGCATTTTTCGTCCAGAGATAATAAGCAGCGCCAAACAGCAGCACCAGTGCGGCCGCTGCCGGCCAGATCCATCTGCGCATAGAACGAATACGCGGTTGAACTATAACAGGCGGTTCGGAGAGTACAGGCTGATCTATCTGCAGGATCCGCTCCAGTACAGGTTTCCATTGAATCATATCAACATCACCCGATTTCTCAACCTGCAGCATTTCATCTTCCATCAGTTGCTGCAACTGTTGCCTGAAATCAGCAGACCCTATCAGCAAGTCCCAATCAGACTGATCTGTTGCTGAAAGTTCACCAGACTTGTAGCTGTGCAATAATTGTTTGATCCTGTTTTGCTGCATATGGTTATGAATAGAAGCACAGGAATAAGGAAAGTACCATCAGGTTTTAAAAAAAATCCAAAAATGCCCAGAAAATCACTGCAGGTAAGGTTATGCCGTTTTTTTTCAGATGCCCCCGGATCTGATCGAGGCTAATGCCGAGCGTATTTTTGACTGTCTGAACAGACAAACCCAGTTCTTCCGCGATCTCGGAAACAGACCGGCCCTGAAGTCGGCTCATTTCATAGATCTTTTTTCTTTGTGGCGAAAGGAGATCGATTGCCTGTTGTACCAGCTGTTTTGTTTGATTGAATTGGATATCGGTTTCAGATGCCGATGAGAGGGAGGCTGTTTCCTGCAATTTGTGCAGCACTGCTTTTTCGGTTTTCTTCCGCCGCAATATGTTGAGGCATTCATTGACGGCGATGCGGGTGATCCATGTGCGCGGATACTCCACTTCGGGAAGTTTATCCCGTTGCAACCAGATTCGAATGAAAGTATTTTGAATGGCGTCCTCTACTGCCTGCCTGGATTTAAGCATATCCAGCAGATAAGGCTGCAGCAGTGGAATGTACTGATAGAACAACTGCCCGAAAGCCTGTTCATCTCCCTGACTGATCAGATGCAGCAGTTCCTTTTCCTGGTATGAGGTAGTCAGTGCCAATAGCGCAGCAACTTTAGTTTAGGTATTGCAAACTAGGGAAAAAAACATTGCAGGCTGAATAAAATAATAGCAGGAATATAGAGTGCTGATACTTTCTCTGCATCAGCAGGCATAAGATGTGCCAATATGTTTAATGCAATAGTGTTGTAATCAAAGCATGATCATCTCCGGCTCTGTTACACTTACCACTTCTATCTCTTCACAACAGAAATCCAGCTTGCCTGCCTCATAATCCGCTACCTGATAATTCAGTTTCTCCAGCCCACGGTCCGCAATATCGAAAATGTCGAACCCCGTGATCTGAATAAACTGATTCGACCCAAGATTGATATGCACTTCGGAGAGATTTCTGAAAAGGAAGGTAAGCTCATAGAGCTCCTGCAATGAGTCCGTCCAGCCAACAGAAGCATTGCCTACACGGTAATAAAAGCAGATGATCAACTGGCCGGGGCTCCATTCAATTGATTTGATGAAAGCGGCCTGAGCAGGCTTCCAGTCTGAGTACAGCTCAGTGATCTTTTCAATGTTTTTAATGGGTCTCATAGCTATAATTTCAGTCGTAATGGTCCTTTAAGGTAATCAATTTGATTGATTTAGTAACTTGTAACAAACCTAGCCTTCATGATCAGCTCCAAAACTTTCCGGCAAATGGCCATGTCCCTGCCGGATGTTGCAGAACTTCCGCACTTCGAAAAAGCCAGTTTCCGGATCGGGAAATCCGTGTTCGCTACGCTGAGTGAAGACAAAAACATCGGCATGATCGCCCTCACTCCCGAAGATCAATATGTGTACATCAAATTCGATCCTGCATCCTTCTCTCCCTGTCCCGGCGCATGGGGAAGAAAAGGTTACACCTGGATAGACCTGAAGAAAGTAAAAAAGGATGTGGCGAAAGAAGCCATGGACGCGGCTTACAATCATCTGGTAAAAAAGAAGGAAACGAAAAGGAAGAAGTAAGCACAAAAAAAGAGGCAGACCTCCCGGCCTGCCCCATCGCAATAAGTATGTCAATCACCTATTTGATACCATACTTATACTTGTATCTTTCGTATAACTGTTTGTGCTTATCTGTGAGCTCAATTTTTCTTCCACCGATAAACGCATGTTCGATTACGTTGCCGCTCATATCGAGCAGATCGCCTGTGCTCACGAGAATATTGGCGTCTTTTCCTTTTTCGAGTGAACCGGTCTTATCGGCCACACCAAGGATCTTCGCTGCATTCAGCGTGATGGCAGAAAGCGCTTCTTCTTTAGTGAGGCCATAAGCCGCGGCAGTGCCTGCATTGAAGGCAAGATTGCGCTGACGGGTATTGCCATCATCGTCATTGATGGAGAACAGCACACCTGCTTTCTGAAGCAGTGAAGGAGTTTTGAATGGCTGATCCACATCATCATCGGCCATTACCGGAAGATCGTGCAGCTGATTCAGCACTACTGCAATATTGTTCTGTTTGAGAATGTCGGCGATCTGCCAGCTATCTCCGGCACCAACGAGCACTACTTCAAATCCGAACTCTTTGGCGAAGTCGATGGCGATGAGCATTTCTTTCACGATGTCGCAGTGAACGAAAAGTTTCTTCGATTTATTGAAGAGTCCGCGTACCGATTCGAATTTCAGATTGGTGGCTTCGTGTTTGCTTTCTGCGAGATAGGCTTTCGCTTCGCGGAAGAAAGCTTTCACCTGATCGATCTGCTCCAGTCCACGTTTTACGGGATCGCCCGCAGGTTGCTGCCCGAAATTGAATCCACGCCCTCCTCCTCTTCTGTTGAGCAGCGAAGGCATTCTGAAATGAATGTTGTTGTCTGCTGCTACGATAGCATCTTCCCAGTTCCAGGCATCGAGCTGAACTACGGAAGATGATCCGGAGATCAGTCCACCCTGCGGAACAATGTTCGCCAGCAATATGCCATTGGTGCGAAGCGTATTGGTAACTTTCGAATCTGTGTTGTAAGCAACGATGGACCTGATATTCGGATTGAGTTCTCCCAGTTCAGTAGCATCAACTGTTGCACGAACACTGCCTACTTCTACCAGACCGAGTTGTGATGATGAGAGTATCAATCCGGGATACACATGCTTTCCTTTGCAGTCGATGATCTTCACATCCATGATGGCTGCATTGGGTCGAACGTCTACGATCTTCCCTCCGCTCACTACCACCATTCCGTTTTCGATCACCTGACCATTGCCCACATGCACTACTGCATTGGTGAGCGCGAAGGTCTCGGTTTGAGCCGCAGCCGGATACACGGTCTCCTGTGCAGAGAGCGCAAGTATCGACATCAAAGCTCCTATTGATAATATGAAACGTTTCATTTGAGTCAGTTTTCTGTTTGTTACTTCAATCATTCATTTACATTGTCTACATCGATGGCGAGCAGACCATGGCTGTGATAGTGATCCATGCAGGTGTGGATCAGCTCCATGCGTGGTCTTGCACGTTGGAATTGCGCTGCTCCACCGGGACCGGCTGCTTTCTTCGCGGCAGCGAGTTTGGCGATCAGTCTTGCTTTCTCAGCCTGGATCGATTTGCGCATTTGTGCATCGCGCTCACGATCGAAATACACTGTTCCATCGACGATTGTTTTTTCAGCTACTGCATAGATGCTGAGCGGGTTGTTGTTCCAGAGCACCAGATCGGCATCTTTGCCTACTTTGATGCTTCCTACTTTATCATCTACATGCAGCATTTTGGCTGGATTGATGGTAACCATTTTCAACGCATCTTCTTCACTCATGCCGGCGTACTTGATGCTCTTGGCAGCTTCCTGATTGAGGCGGCGCGCCATTTCTGCATCATCAGAGTTGATGGCCACGTTCAGTCCCATCTTGCTCATGATAGAAGCATTCTGTGGAATGGCATCCACCACTTCCATTTTGTACTGCCACCAGTCGCTGAAGGTAGAAGCGTTGGCACCGTGTGCTTTCATCTTATCGGCTACTTTATAACCCTCAAGAATATGCGTGAATGTATTGATCGGGAAACCGAATTTCTCCGTTACGCGCATAATGGATGTGATCTCGCTCTGCACATAAGAGTGACAGGTGATGAATCGCTTTTTGTTCATGATCTCTACCAGTGCATCCAGCTCGAGATCACGATGAACTACATCGAATGGATTACCCGGTTTCGCGTTTCCTTCTTTTTTGCTTTTTGCATTGATCACAGGCGCTTCGCCTGCTTTTTTTATCGAGGCCTGATAATCGGCTGCACGCTGGAAAGCATCTGTCAATACCTGCTCAACGCCCATACGTGTATCGGGGAAACGATTGTTCTGTTGTGATGGAGAACGCTTCACATTTTCGCCCAGTGCGAATTTGATGAAAGGATCTGCTCCTTTGAACTTCAGTCCTTCATCATCGGCACCCCAGCGCAGTTTGATGAGCTGTGTTTGCCCACCGATGGTGTTCGCCGATCCGTGCAGAATATGTGAAGTTGTAACACCACCACTCAGCTGACGGTAGATATTGATGTCTTCGGGATTGAGGTTGTCTGCGATGCGAACTTCGGATGTTACACTTTGTCCGCCTTCGTTGATGCTCATCGCAGCGATATGCGAATGCTCATCGATGATGCCGGCGGTGAGGTGTTTGCCTGTTCCGTCGATCACGCGGGCGCCTGCATCGGAGAGATTCTTACCGATGGCGGCGATCTTTCCGTTCTTCACGAGTACATCAGTGCCTTCGAGTTTGCCGGCCTGATCGCTTGTCCACACGGTGGCGTTTTTGATGAGAATTGTTTCCTGCGCAAGCGGCGCTTCTGATCCGTATGCGAGGAATGGATAGGTTACTTTACCCAGGTCCAGTGCAGGTTTGGATTTGGCAGAGTCAGGTTTTGATTCTGCTGCTTTTACGTAGGTGGCAGTCCAGGTAAAGGCATTGCCTGCTCCATCACGACCGGCACCACTCCATGTATTGCCACTGGCAACACCGCTCATGGTTGTTTCGGATGTTTTGGGGCCGCGGCCTTCCGTGAAGCTGAGTTTCACCAGTTTGCCATCGTAACTATATTTTCCACTCAGGGTGTCTTTGCTGATGAAGCTGGCAGTACCGCCATCTTTCAGTTCGAGCGTATAGTTCTTAGAACCAGCAGCGAAGTTGTAAGTTCCTTTTACATCGTTCCAGTTCTCTTCTTTCACTGCATATTTCTTGCCTTGCACCCAGTTTTGAAGGATCACAGTTTTGGCATCGAAGATGGGACCGGAAGTGATGAGGAAGTTGGCGACTTTGCCGGCTTCCAGACTTCCCACCTTATCGTATACACCTAAGAGTGAGGCAGGTGTTTTGGTGAGCGCTTCGAGCGCTTTTGCTTCTGACAGTCCATACTCGATGGCTTTGCGCAGATTGGCGGTGAAGTCGCTGAGGCTCGTAAGATCGGATGTTGTGATACAGAAATTCAAACCGGCTTTCTCCAGCGCAGCAGGATTGGTGGGAGCCAGTTCCCAATGTTTGAGATCGTCGAGACCGGTGAAGCGAAGCTCATTCGGATCATCGGCATCCATGGCTGCAGGATAGTTCAATGGCAGGATGTAGGTGGCTTTGGTAGCAGCGATCTCGTTCATGCGCTGATACTCGTTGCCACCGCCCTTGATGATGTATTGAACACCAAACTCCTTACCAATGCGGTATGCACGGAGATCGGCCCATTTATCGTTTGCTTCGAAGATCTGCGGAAGGCTCTGAATGGCATTCCAGGATTTCAGAGAAAGGTTCACCCCTTCTTTTTCGGGATTGCTCTTGTACCAGTTTGCATCGATATAAGTCTGACGAAGCAGTGCAATGGATCCCATGAGACTACCCGGATAACTTTGCGTTGAAACACCTTTGCTGAACGAATAGAAAGCAGCAGCTTTTTCTTTCAGCATCACCAGATTTTCTTTTTCGTTGGCGAGTGTTACAACCGTACCCGTACCACGTGCAATACCATCTTTCTGGTGAGTGAGCACGGTACCGAAACCGAGGTCGCGGAGTGATTTTGCTTTTGCATCATCCACATTGAAGAGTTTATCTCCTTCCACGTCGGAGCGGATGGCCTGGTTCCAGCCGAAAGCGCCTTTCTGATTGGAGCCGAACTGCGAAGGACCAAAGAAGTTGAATCCTCCTGCAGCACGCTGCGGAGCAGCAATGCCGTAATCGCTGTAGATATCGATGAAGGAAGGATAGATGAATTTTCCTTTACCATCGATAACAGTTGCATCTGCGGGAACAGCAACGCCACTGCCGGCTGCAGTGATCTTTCCATCACGCACTACCAGTGTGGCATTGGCGATAGTAGTCTGAGCATCCTTCACCAGCGTTACATTGGTGAAAGCATAGTGGCCGGTCCTCAGATCAGCCACCCCATTTACGGGGAAAGTAGTTTGTGCAGTAAGGGCGAGGTGAAAAAAACAAAGGAGCCATACAAAGACGAATGGCTTCCCAGGCGGATAAAACCCGGATTTTCTCATGAGTGTTAATTTTAGTATTGAAAGATGATCACCCCAAATTACTCAAATGAAGTAATTTTGAGGCGTTAAAAAATGTTTAACCGGTCAATAATATACATGGACATAGCACCTTATATCGATCACACACTTCTGAAGCCTGTTATGACGTTAGAAGACTGCAAGAACTTGTGCGACGAAGCAGCTACGTATGGATTTGCAGCAGTTTGCCTGCCTCCGCCACTGGTGAAGAATGCTAAGGCCATGCTGAAGCAGAGTACCGTGAAAGTGGCTACAGTAATAGGTTTCCCATTCGGCTACTCCGCAGCGAAAGCCAAGGTTTTTGAAGTGCAGCAGGCCATTGAAGACGGAGCCGACGAACTGGATATGGTGATCAATCTGGTAGCGCTGAAGAACAAAGCATGGAGCTATCTCGAAGGAGAAGCCAAACATATTATAGAAGCTGCTCATAAGAACGACCGTGTACTGAAAGTGATCATCGAAAGTGGTGTGCTCACCAATGAGGAGATCATTCACTGTTGTGAACTGTACGGCAACATGGGCGTTGATTTTCTGAAAACATCCACCGGTTATGCCGAAAAAGGCGCATCAGTGGAAGCCGTTCAGCTGATGCGTGAGCATTTGCCCGCATCCGTGAAGATCAAGGCTTCGGGAGGCATCCGTACCGCACAGTTTGCAAAACAACTGATCGGCGCCGGAGCCGACAGGCTGGGATGCAGTGCCAGCGTGGCTATTGTGAAGGAAGAGGAAGGCGCAGAGGGCTATTAAAACATTGTTGTACTTTAGCATGTAAATCGTTCCTGTATGAAACTATTTTGCGGAATACTGATTATGATGATGGCATACACGGCATCGGCTCAAAGCGATACCGGTTCTGTTGTAGTGCACAAAGATGCACGCATAGATCTGCTGGTGAAAAAACAGATCGAGATCAATGAATACACCACCCGCAATGCGCGCCGTTCCGCACCCGGATACCGCATTCTGGTGATCAATACCAACGACCGCAATAAAGCGTTCACCGCCAAGAACACCATCTACCAGCAGTTTCCCGAACTGAAGGCATACCTGATGTATCAGAGTCCCTTCTACAAACTGAAAGTAGGTAACTTCAAAGAACGGAGCGAAGCTGAAGAATATATCACTGCACTGAAAGCATATTTCCCTACCGGCGTAAATATCGTGCGCGATGTAATTGAAGTAAATCCAGACAAGAGTACAGAACAGGAATAAATCGTTTTCTCACTATTTTTGACCCATGAGTACGCTGAAAGAAAAGATCCAGAGCCTTGCAAAATCATACGCACCGGAATTCATCAACATCAGGCATCACCTGCATGCCAATCCTGAACTCAGCTACCAGGAGTTTGAAACTTCGGCATTCATTCAACAACAACTCACTTCTTACGGCATTCCTTTCAAAGTGATGGCAGAGACCGGTGTGGTAGGAATAATCGAAGGAAAGAATCCCGCTAAAAAAGTAATTGCACTCCGTGCTGATATCGATGCACTGCCTATTCTTGAAGAGAATGACATTCCCTATAAATCAACCCGCCCTGGCGTGATGCATGCCTGCGGCCACGATGTACATACCACCTGCCTGCTCGGCGCAGCGAAGATTTTGAATGAACTGAAAAATGAGTGGGAAGGAACCGTGAAGCTGATCTTCCAACCCGGAGAAGAGCGCAATCCCGGCGGAGCAAGCCTGCTGATCAAAGAAGGCGTACTCGAAAACCCTGCTCCGCAGGCTATTTATGGTCTGCATGTGCATCCGCAACTGCAGATCGGACAACTGAGTTTCCGTGGCGGACAGGTAATGGCCAGCGCCGATGAGATCTATATCACCATCAAAGGCAAAGGCGGTCACGCTGCTGCTCCGCATCTCACTGCCGATACCATTCTCATTGCATCGCAGCTGATAGTGAGTCTGCAGCAGATCATCAGCCGCAACAAGAATCCGCTCTATCCATCTGTATTATCCATTTGCTCCATACAGGGTGGCCATACCACCAATGTGATCCCCAGCGAAGTGAAGCTGATGGGCACTTTCCGCGCACTCGACGAAGAGTGGCGCTTCAAAGCGCATGAACTGATCCGTGAGCAGGCAACCGGTCTTGTGCATGCCATGGGCGGCGAACTCGATCTGCATATCGATGTGGGCTATCCTTCTGTGTACAACAACGAAGCGCTTACCACCGTAGGCCGCGCACTCGCAGAGAACTTCATCGGAAAAGAAAGAGTGGAAACCACTGAAGTGAGAATGGGTGCCGAAGATTTCGGTTACTACACCCAGCATATTCCCGGATGCTTCTACCGCCTCGGCGTAATGAATGCAGAAAAGGGTATCACATCCGGTGTGCATACCCCAACTTTCAATATCGATGAAAGCGCTATTGAAACAGGCATGGGAATGATGGCCTGGCTCGGAAGCCAGACCGAATCATTCTAGGGTTCTTATCCACGCTCCTTTCTTGTAACCATGTTCCAGAAGCCAAGCGGCAACAATACTGCTGCATAGATGATGGAATACCATTCGTGCTTTGCAACTCCCGCGTAGTACACCAGCTCTTTCTTGCTGTCCAGAAAATAGGTAAGCAATGGATGCGCATACGGGAAGTAAATGGATTTGTTCCACTGGAATATCATAAATACCACGATGGTCATTCCAATGCCGATTCCCATCGAAGTGATGTAATTCTTGAAACGCAGGCTGAGCCAGTATTGCAGCGCAGCAAGCCCCAGCGAGCTGAGATAGATATGCGTTGATATGTGGATGATCTTATCGAACGAGGGCGGTATGGAAAAGAAGCCATAAGCACCATGTATCATATTGGAAACGTAACCCGTGGCCAGTAGCGACAGATCGAACAGCAGCAGCGCAGCCAGCAGCAGCAATTGTATCACCACAAATTTTGAAAAGAAAATATCCGCATTGGAACGAGGCTGAGTGTACACGTTCTTCCAGGTGTTGTTCCTGTATTCTGTCTGAACCACCAGACTGGTAAGAATAACAACAAACATCGGAAAGAAAGCGGCTCCTATCTCCCAGCAATTCTTCAGATGTGCTTCCCATGGAAACTGGCTGAGGCTTTTGGTGAAGATATCCGGACGAAGAATATATCCCAGCATATACAGAACCGGCAGCGAAATGCCTCCGAAGAATGCTACTCTGTAAGCCAGGGTGCGCCTGCTTTTCAGCAGTTCAGCTTTTGTATTGATGATAAAACTTGCCATTGTTACTGATTGGTGATTTGAACAAAAAGGTTTTCGAGATCGTGCTGCTCCACCGATACCTGATACACTTCTACTCCACCCTCTACCAGCGCTTTGTTGAGCGCAGCAGTGCGTGCCCTGCTTTCGAAGCCAACGGAAAAGCCTTGTCCATTGACATGCTGAACAGGAAACCCGGCAAGCAGCTGCACTGCCCTCACTGTATCGTTTACTTCAACAGTAACCTGTGTATTGCTGGCCTGCAGTGTTCTCAGCTCGCCCATCGAACCCTGAAACAACAGTTTGCCTTTGTGAATGATGCCGATATGCGTGGCCATCTTTTCCATCTCACTCAGCAGGTGACTGCTTACGAGAATGGTTTTTCCTTCTTCTTTGTTCAGTTTGATGATGAGCTCACGCGTTTCGATAATGCCGCTGGGATCGAGGCCATTGGTGGGCTCGTCGAGTATCAGCAGTTGCGGATCGTTGAGCAGGGCAATGGCAATGGCCAGCCGTTGCTTCATGCCGAGCGAATAAGCGCTGGCTTTTTTGTGCGCAGCATCGGTGAGACCTACGATCTTCAGTACATCGTCGATGCGGCTTTTAGCACACTGGAATGTAAGCCTGAACAGTTCGAGGTTTTCTTTTCCGGTGAGATGCAAATAGAAAGAAGGTTGTTCTATCAGCGCACCCAGTTTATTGAGAATGCTGATACGATTGGTCTGCAGGTTTTCTCCGAAGATGCGGATGCTTCCTTTCTGCAGTTTCAGCAGTCCGAGAATGAGGCGAAGCGTGGTGGTTTTGCCGGCCCCGTTGGGACCGAGAAAACCGTAGATGCTGCCTGTGGGCACCTGCAAATCCAATTGCTGGAGAATGGGTTGCCCGGACCGGAACGTGAAGTCCAGTCGCTGGGTTTCGATCATAAAAGAATTCATGGCTATACTATTTGGTCGGAGATAATTTTTTGAGGTGTTCGCCTTTGAGGTTGATGCCTGAAGTGGAATCTATTTTAAGGTTGAATGCATTGATCTCGGATGAACTGAGATCGGCCTTGCTGTGCGAAAGATCCAGTTGCAGGCTCTGGATATTCAGCCCTCTGATCTCCAGCACAGATTCTTTACCAGTGATATTGAGCTGCCCAACCGCACGTACGTTCTCATCGTGATAACTATCTCTTCTGAGTGTTGAATTGATCAGCTCCAGATTGAAGTTGGGGGCTTTATCTGCCTGCTTCAATGAGAGTTCCATGGTTGTATGGAGAAGGGTTACAGGGAAGCCGGAAGGTATTTTCAGCACAACCTTTCTGGAGGTTCCCTCTGTGGTAGTATCTGCGACCGTTACAATGTCTTTCCCGGTACGCCTGGAAACCATGGTGGTGTCTCCGTTCAGCATCAGCGTATCGCCCTTCATCTTTGTTCTTGCCATTACAGCGTGGCTATGATAGATGTCAACCTCCGTTGAGTCGCTGATTTCGATCTCCAGGTTGTAGAAGCCATTTACAACGATATGTTTTGCCTGCGGGAAATATTGAGCATCATACGTGCGCCCGTCAAATCCATCTTTTTCCACCTGACCTGATTTCACTTTATAGATGATAGTGCCTGCCACAATCAGCGGAATGATGATGGGGGTCATAAAGATCCCGGTGAATATTTTGCTGCTTGTTTTCATGCGAAATGTTGTTTCTTGTATTTTTCAAATCGGGGTTTCAGTTCATCCATATCCATATCGAGCAGGTACATATTTCTGAAAACCTGCGGCAGTTCTTTTTCGAGGAATGCTTCTTTTCGATATTGCATGGCATGTTTGAAAGCAGTGGCTGCGACGAAGTATCCGATACCGCGTTGGTTGGTGATGATCTCCTGCTGCTGCAGAAACTCATAACTGCGCATAACCGTATTGGGATTCACTTCCAGCTGCACCGCCAGCTCCCTTACTGAAGGAATGCGCTCTTCGGGCTTCCATTCTTTCAGCAGTATCCGTTCGCATACGTAGTCTGCGATCTGTAAGTATATTGCTTGTGATTCGCGGAATTGCATAATGATTTGTTTTTCGGTCAGACCTCTTTTTCTTTCAGTTTGAAATAGCTGGCAACCCAGAAAGCAGGAGCAAATGCGTATAGGCCGATGTAACGGAATACGGTGAACATACTCTCCGGTAATGTGATTACGCCACTTTCATAACCAAGCTGGTATTTAACCAGACCTGCTCCTGAGAATCCTCCTTTGGGTATCACCACTTCTACCAAAATAAATACCAGCACAAATACCAGAAATGAAAACACCAGCAGAGTGATCACCGTTTTGATAAAACTGAAACGGGTAAAGAAAACCGAGCCGGCGAGAAAGGTTGATTGCAGGGTGAAGTACACCATCAGCAAATAATAAAAATTCTGATTGTCGTACCTGTTCTCTCTGAATGGCCTGAAAACATTCACCAGAGTTTGCGGCTCGAACTCCGACAACTTATTGCCTACATCATATGGATGATAATTGCGTGCTGCAATCGGGTTGAGTATCTGCAGCATCAGAAAATCCACCACATAAAATATAACCAGATAGGTCAGAAAGAACAGTACCACACCATACAGCAATGCGATCAACATCTTTTCGAGATGAGATGCCGGAACGCTGAGATAATTGATGGCTGTGGGTTTGGCAGCCAGACTGCTGAATAGGGTACTGGCATAAAGGCTTCCAGTTACGAAAAGCCCGAAATAAAATGTACCCAGTTGCACATACAGATTCTGCGCTTCATGGCTGCCCTGCAGGAGAAAAGCAAAAATGAACCACAAGATCAGCAGGCCGGCGAACGCGCCTAGCGACAGCAGGTATCGCTGCCTGTTCTCTATCCAATGCCTTGCGGCCAGCAATCTGAATCTTGAAAAATCAAAAACCTGATTCATGAATATTAATTTCTTGATTGAGCAATTATGATCAGGCAGCAAAAGCTTTCTGCACCTGTTCACGGTTAAGGATGATGGCCTTGTACAGCAGTTCCAGATCGAGTTTGCTTTCTTCGTCGGTTTCGTTCTTCATGATCACGGAATGGCCGCGGAGCGAGGCTTCGCTGTAGATGGCATTCTTCACTTCTTCGGGATCGAACGATACGGAGAACTGCAGTTTGCGGCTGATGGCATCGATGGTCTGATCGAAAAGAATGCGTCCCTCATCGATGATGGTGATGCGGTCGATGAGGCTCTCCAGATCTTTCACCTGATGGGTGCTGATCACCATGCATTTGTTTTCGTCGAGCGCACCTGCCATTACTTTGCGGAACTGGCTTTTACTCATGATGTCGAGTCCATTGGTGGGTTCATCCATCAGCAATACGGAGGCATTGCAGGCGAGTCCGAAACTGATCAGCACTTTCTTTTTCTGACCATAACTCATATCCTGCAGGCGGCTGTCTGCCGGTATTTCAAACTCCTGCATGTATTTGCTGAACTGCTCGTTGCTGAATCGCGGATAAAAAGGACTCTGGTATTTTACATATTGCTTCAGCGGTACATTGGGAAGATGGAATTCTTCGGCCACCATAAAAACTTCCTGCAAAAAAGCCGGCTTGCGGTGTTTGGGTTGAAAGCCGAGTACATCGATGCTGCCGGTATCGGGGAAGAGCAGGCCCGCCATATTGCGCAGCAAGGTAGACTTGCCGGTGCCGTTCTTGCCCAGCAGGCCGTAGATATGACCACTCTGCAGTTGCAGATCGAGCCCGGTGAACACCGGCTTTTTCCGATAAGCAAAGTGGAGGTTTTGTACGTTGATCATGTCTTGTGTTTTAGTGTACTACTTCAATAGTACACCCAAACATAAGTACATTATCTTTACCATGCAAGTTTTTGGTAAATATTTTATTTCAGTATCAGTTTCAGCTGATGAGTGGTTTGCCGGCCCCGCACAACTACATTGTAGAGGCCCGCCGGGAGATGCACCACATCGAACTGCCGCCGGAGCTGCCCGGCCGGAATGGTGGCAGACAATACCAGTCCTCCCGAAGCATTGTAGAAACTGATCTCTTTCGGTTGATTGTCGGCTTCGCTGAAACTCAGTGCCACCGTGCCTTTGGCAGGGTTCGGACTGATCACCACCGCCTGCTGGCTGCCGATATTCAGCAGTTTAACGGCGCTGAAGCTTTCGGTGCCGTCTGCATCGAGCATGCGCAGTCGGTATTGCCAGCTGCCGGAATTCGTGGCATTGTCGGTAAACTGATAATTGCGTGGCGTTGTGCTGTTGCCTGCGGCAGCGATTTTTCCGGCAATCGTCCATGCATCATTACCCTGTCGTTTTTGAATTTCAAACCAGGCTGTATTGATCTCGGAGGCCGTTATCCAACTCAGCTGTGCCTGCTGCTGCACCAGCTTTGCATCGAATTGCTGCAAGGTTACCGGCAATGGCGGCGGTGGCCAGGTGAGCAGGTACACAGCGCCCACGGGATCTTCCACGCCGTCGGCACTGATCATCGCATAGGTGAAGAAAGTAGAGCCGGCCACATTGTTGAGAAATTTGATGGTGAGTTTGGAAGGGTCCAATGCCGGAATGGTAGTGCCAGCTGTAATGAGCACGGGACCCGCTCCATAATCGTAATAGAGTTCGGCTTCGAGTGGCAATGTTTTGATAAGTACGCTATTGGTTGCGCCCAGGTTTTCTTCTTCGGGGCCTTTACCTGAGAATGCCGGAGGATTGCCTCCTGCCCCATCGAGTGGGAGACTGCTGTTGATGGCCGGCCGTGGAATAGCAGTATTCTTTGCATCGGAGACAGTGATGCCAGTTCTTATTTTCGCATATACGTAACCGGGATTATTCCAGTCGTCGCACCCCGCATAGGTTTGCCCGCAGCCGGTAACACCCCCACCCTGCGGGTAAAATTTAAGGGTGAAGCTGGTTTGCCCGCGCGTCATGATGGCGCTGAGATCCACCACATCGAGATCGAACCAGGGAAAGTCCACATTCACGCGGGTTTCGCCTGGCGGATTGTAGATACTGCTGTTGTAGTATTTTGGTCCGGATGCAGGGTTGCGTGGGTTCAACACCGGTAATCCTTTGTAGGTGCGGCTTTCATTCAATACGTTGAACATAGGGTTAGTTCCATTGGAGAAAAATTGTGTGGTGCTGGTAGTGTTGTTGGTGTAGGTCATGGCATCACCCCAATCGAAATTGGCATTGCCTACGAACCATCCTGCTTCGCCATCGATGGGAACAGACGGATTGTTGACTACACGAAATCCATCAACCGTAATATCATTGGATCCGGCAGTGACATATTTTGTTCCATCTACCAATACTATCCGGTACCAGTTGGGTTCGGCAGGTGTGGTGTAGGCGATCCAAAGGCTCCATCCTGCAAAGGGCGGGTAACCGTTGGTACCGGGAGGTACAGGTTGTGCCATGATATTTGCCACAGTGTAAGTGCCTGATGTTTGCACCATGCTGGTTACATCTTTAATGCCCAGCCAGTAATAACCAGCGGTGGCGATATCGGTTACATCCGGCGCCAATGACGTGTAGGCGCCACCGGGAGTTTTGAACAGCACACTGGTATTGAATCCCGGAGGAAACGATGTAGGGCCGTAGTTCTTGGTGGATTGCCAGTAGAGAAATGCCTTAATCACGGTAGCACCAGGCGGAATGGTAACGTCTTCACTGGATGAGTTGTAGGTAGAGCCATCACCATCGATATCTATATAGGAAGAAACAGGAGCGAGATAGTTTCTGGTAACATTGGTATTGCCTGCTACGAGCACGCCTCCATGCACGATGGTATCGTAGCGGATGGTATATGGCCGGTCGTTGGCAAGGCTCTGGTTAAAGATGCCGAAACAGCAAACGATCATCCAGCATAATTTAACGGAATAGCTCCGCAGCAGGTTACGTTCCTTTTGCATAGAGTGTTTTTTGTTGGTGGTAACAAATGCAATGGATTTCGATCCTGTAGCGTTAAGGGGAAATATCAGAGCTGTAATGTGGGTTGTTGAAAGGGAATTTATCCGGAAGGGAGGGGAAAAACGGTCAAGACTGATCAAATATAGGCAAAAACAGTCTTCCCGTTTCTCCGCTCTTGTTCATCCTCACCCGGTTAGCGCATTCATAATTTTTGGCCTGTAAAAAGCCGGATGCCCATAATGACGTACATTGCACACCTGTTTTTGGCAGGGCGTCTGGAGGTTTTACCCTTATTAATAACCGCTTTGTCATGTACTAAAACCCTCCAGCCAACCGTTAACTGCCTGATTAACAAGAACTTTATGAAAAAAGAACTCATCAGGGAGCAAGCCCTGGAATACCATTCCAAAGGAAGACCAGGCAAAATAGAAGTTGTACCAACCAAAGAAGCAAAAACCCAGCGCGACCTTTCGCTGGCCTATTCACCCGGCGTAGCCGAGCCTTGCAAAGAAATTGCTGCCAATCCCGAAAAAGTTTACCAATATACCGCCAAGGGTAATCTGGTTGCTGTGATCAGCAACGGAACCGCTGTACTCGGATTGGGCGATATCGGCCCCGAAGCCGGCAAACCCGTGATGGAAGGCAAGGGTGTACTCTTCAAAATATTCGCAGACATCGACGTATTCGATATCGAGATCAATGAGAAAGATCCCGAGAAATTTGTTCAGATCGTAAAATCGCTGGAGCCTACATTCGGTGGCATCAACCTCGAAGACATCAAAGCGCCTGAGTGTTTCTACATCGAGCAGAAGCTCAGAGAAGAGATGAAGATCCCCGTGATGCACGACGATCAGCACGGAACCGCCATCATCTCCGCAGCGGCCCTTCTCAATGCCCTCGAAATTCAGAGGAAGAAGATCGAAAAAGTTACTTTCGTAGTAAATGGCGCCGGAGCGGCAGCCATGGCCTGCGCCAAATTATATGTATCTCTCGGCGCCCGCCCGGAGAACTTCTTCATGTTCGACCGCAAAGGTGTGTTGCATGCCAACCGCGCCGACCTCGACGAAGACAAGAAGAAATTTGCCACCACCACCAAAACAGGCATTACACTCGCAGACGCCATGAAAGATGCCGATGTATTTATCGGTCTCAGCGTAGGCAATGTGGTTACTGAAGATATGGTGAAGAGCATGGCCAAAAACCCCATCGTGTTTGCGATGGCCAATCCCGATCCGGAGATCGCTTACGATCTGGCAGTTGCAGCACGCAAAGACCTCATCTTCGCTACCGGCCGCAGCGATTATCCCAATCAGGTGAACAACGTACTCGGTTTCCCCTTCATCTTCCGTGGAGCACTCGACGTGCGTGCCACTCAGATCAACGAAGCGATGAAACTCGCTGCAGTACGTGCACTCGCCGAACTGGCAAGAACGCCGGTGCCCGATATCGTGAACACTGCCTACAACGAAAAGAATATTGTTTTCGGTCCGGATTACATCATTCCCAAGCCACTCGATCCACGTCTCCTTGCTACCGTTTCTCCTGCTGTTGCGAAAGCAGCCATCGAAAGCGGCGTAGCGCAGATCACCATCGACAACTGGGAAGATTATGCCATCGAGCTCAACAAGCGCCTCGGCCTCGACAATCAGGTGATGCGTGTGCTCGGAAGCAAGGCCCGCAAAGATCCACGCCGTATTGTGTTTGCGGAAGCAGACAATATCAAAGTGCTCAAAGCAGCGCAGATCGCCTACGATGAAGGTATCGCTTACCCTATTCTGTTAGGTGACGAGAAAAAGATCAAGACCATCGCAGCAGAGAATAAGATCGATATCGAAGAACTTCCTATCATCGATCCACGCAGCGATGAACACGAAGAGAAGAGAAAACAGTTCGGAGAACTGTTCTTCAAAAAACGTTCGCGCCGCGGCATCAACAAATACGAGTCTACCAAGATCATGAAAGACCGTAACTATTTCGGTTGCATGATGGTGGAGACAGGAGATGCAGATGGCATGATCTCAGGACTGACGCGTAATTATCCTGATACCATCCGTCCAGCATTGCAGGTGATCGGAACAGAGGACAATGTGAAGAAGATTGCAGGCATGTATCTGCTTCTCACCAAAAAAGG
The DNA here is from genome assembly GCF_012927185.1 of Pseudoflavitalea sp. G-6-1-2. Lineage (GTDB taxonomy): Bacteria > Bacteroidota > Bacteroidia > Chitinophagales > Chitinophagaceae > Pseudobacter. The sequence goes on along the minus strand of NZ_JABBGB010000003.1, from coordinate 148,867 downwards.
ACCATTGTTCATGGCCGACACCACGGTGAACTTCAATCCTTCTGCGGAAGAAGTAGCAGAAATAACGCTGATGGCAGCCAAAGAAGTGCGCAATTTCAACCTCACTCCGCGCATTGCACTGCTGAGCTACAGCAATTTCGGCAGCAGCGACAGTCCGGAAGCGAAGCTGATGAGCAAAGCGCGCGACATCATCAAACAAAAAGATCCAACCCTCATAGTGGATGGTGAAATGCAGGCCAGTGTGGCATTCAGTCAGGACATCCTGCGTGAGAACTATCCGTTCAGCGAGCTGGTAGGTCAGGAAGTGAATACCCTCATTTTCCCCAATCTGGCAGCGGGCAACGTGGCCTATAATTTATTGAAGGAAGTAGGTGGCGCCGATGCAATCGGACCCATTCTGCTGGGTCTGAAGAAACCGGTACACGTATTGCAGCTGGGCAGTTCCGTGAGAAGCATTTATAATATGACGCTGGTTACTGTGATAGATGCACAGCTTAAATGCCGCAACGCCAATCAGGAGGCAATAAGAAAATCTCCCTGGTGGAAGCGGAACAAAAAATAATAACAGTCAGAAATCAGTATTTTTATTCCCGGATATTGATATTGACACCTGTATAGACAAGTAGCTATGACGTTATTTACAGAATTTGGCCGTTATCTGCTGATGATCAAAGGCATGTTCTCCAAACCGGAGAACGGCAAGATGTATTGGAAAGAACTGATGCATCAATGTGTTGAGATAGGCATCGGTTCGCTGGGCATTGTGGCCATCATCTCCTTCTTTATGGGAGCTGTATCTGCGTTGCAGACGGCTTACCAGCTGGTGAGCCCCGTGATTCCAAAATCTACCATTGCACAGATCGTTCGCGATACGGTGATACTGGAGTTCTCTCCTACACTGGTTTGTATTGTACTGGCCGGTGTGGTGGGTTCCAAAATTGCGAGTGAACTGGGCAATATGCGCGTGAGCGAGCAGATCGATGCGCTGGAGATCATGGGCATCAATACCAAGGCTTATCTGGTGATGCCGAAGATCCTCGGGGCCATGATAATGATCCCGCTACTGGTAGTGATATCGATGGCGCTGGGCATTTATGGAGGTCGCATTGCCGGTGTGGCAACGGGCATACTTTCGCCTGCCATGTACGACAAAGGCCTGCTCGCCAATTATCAGCCTTACAACATATTCTTTGCACTGATCAAAGCCTATACGTTTGCGTTCATCATCAGCAGCATCCCTGCTTTTTACGGATATCACGTTCAGGGTGGTGCGCTGGAGATCGGCCGCGCCAGTACCAAGGCCGTGGTAGTAAGCTGTGTGGCCATTCTATTTGCTGACTATGTATTGGCAGCCCTGCTGTTACAATAAACCCCGTTTGCATGATTGAGGTAAAACAACTACAGAAAGGATTCGGCGACAAGATGGTCATCAAAGGCGTGGATGTGGTGATGCAGGCAGGCAAATGCAATCTTATTATCGGCGCATCGGGAAGCGGCAAAACCGTTATGATGAAGTGCCTGGTAGGATTGTTTGAGCCGGACAGCGGCCAGATACTCTACGACGGGCAGGACTTCAACTCACTGAACGACGAAGAGAAGAAAGAGATCCGCAAGCAGATCGGCATGCTCTTTCAGGGATCTGCATTGTTCGATAGTTTAACAGTTGAGCAGAACATCATGTTCCCGCTCGATATGTTCACCAAAGACAACTATCAGACGAAACTGAAACGGGTAAACGAAGTACTCGATCGCGTGAATCTGAAAGATGCCAATAAGAAATTCCCGGCCGAGTTGTCGGGAGGTATGAAAAAAAGGGTGGGCATTGCCCGCGCGATTGTGCTCAATCCCAAATATCTCTTCTGCGACGAGCCGAACTCAGGCCTCGATCCGCAGACATCACTGGTGATAGATCAGCTGATCCACGAGATCACCAAAGAATACAATATCACCACCGTTATCAATACGCACGATATGAACTCCGTGATGGAAATCGGAGAGCATATCATTTACATGCACCAGGGAAACAAGGAATGGGAAGGAAGTAACAAAGAGATCATATTCAGCAAAAACGAGCTGCTGAACGAGTTCATCTTTGCTTCCGAGTTCCTGAAAGACGCCAAGGACATGCGGATGCTGGAACAGACCGGCAAGATCGATAACAACAGGAATATGGACGACCTGATCAAATAACCGGCGCCATCCTTTTCCATCTTGGTTCAATTCCCTTACTTTTGCCCAACTTTTAAATACCCGCTATGAGCATTTTAGTGAACAAACAATCCAAAATACTGGTGCAGGGCTTTACCGGAACGGAAGGCACTTTCCACGCTGTGCAGATGATCGAGTACGGAACCAATGTGGTGGGTGGAGTAACCCCCAACAAAGGTGGTACCGAGCACCTGGACCGTCCCGTGTTCAACACCGTAGCTGATGCTGTAAAAGCAACAGGCGCTGATGTGAGCATCATTTTCGTACCGCCTGCATTTGCAGCAGACGCCATCATGGAAGCAGCAGAAGCCGGCATTGGCCTGGTGATCTGTATCACTGAAGGAATTCCTGTGCAGGACATGGTGAGAGCCACACTGTATCTGCAAGGCACCAAAACAAGGCTGATCGGGCCTAACTGTCCTGGTGTGATCACAGCGGGCGAGTGCAAAGTAGGCATCATGCCCGGCTTTGTATTCAAAACCGGTAAGATCGGAATCGTATCAAAATCAGGTACCCTCACATATGAAGCAGCAGATCAGGTTGCGAAAGCTGGTCTCGGCGTATCAACTGCAGTAGGTATCGGTGGTGACCCCATCATCGGAACCACTACCAGAGAAGCGCTTGAGCTGTTCATGAACGACCCCGAAACTGAAGCCGTTGTAATGATCGGTGAAATCGGTGGTGGCATGGAAGCAGAAGCTGCACGCTGGTACAAAGATCAGCCGAACAAGAAGCCTGTAGTAGGTTTCATTGCTGGTCAGACAGCGCCTCCCGGCCGCAGAATGGGTCACGCAGGAGCTATCATCGGCGGAGCTGACGATACTGCTGAAGCCAAAATGAAGATCCTTGCAGAATGCGGTATCAACGTGGTGAAGAGCCCTGCCGACATTGGTGCAACCATTGCGAAGATCATCAAGAAGTAATTGCTTCTTACCAAATAACCGAAAGGATGAACATCACAGTTCATCCTTTTTTTATGCACTGATACTTCAATGCGCTACCCGTTAATTGCCGCCTGAAGTTTTTTTGTGGCTATTAGGCAAAGGGATATGTCTCTGACGTCGACAAATATGCCTGGCAGAGCAGTAACTCCGATTAATATAAGGAAGGAGGATTAAGCATTAGTACAAAAACCAGCTATTGCGCAACATATTTGAAGGCCGCCAGAGACATACCCCATTGCCCGAACCCGCTGCAGTGGCTGGATCACATTGCAGGTGTCATATCCCACTGCCATCACCTTCCCAAAACGCTCCCTCCAACTAACTGACAACCAAGGTACGCTCCCGCACCTCCAGCCATCCTCCTTCCCCCTCCTTCTCCCGGAACAGGTCATCAGCAGCGACCAGGCCAGTGTCGGGGTATCATGGCTCCGGCCTTAAAACAGGTTGGGCCAAAGCCCCGGCTTTATTCTACTGTCCCATCCTCCATACCATAAGCCCAATCGACGTTAACCCCTCCCGGCCTGTTTTTCGACGGCGCCTTGATACACCGCACCGGCCGGCACCTCCAACCCAAAAATCTTCATCACCACACCCCTTCATCCTCCCCATCCTCATATCATTTTTTCCGCTAATTTCTTCGTAACTTACAAGTACACAATCCCCCTCCTCCCATACCTCCGTTTTCATACGACTGCCCAAGACATTCTGTTTACACGTACAATTGACTGATATCCCAGCCCTGGTCCGGGTTTTCAACCTTTTGCTAACCACACTAAATCAGCAACAAATGAAAATTCGCTACCTGTCACTTGCTCTGTTCCTTACCGGAATTTCTCTAGTCGCCCGATCGCAATGCGTAAGACTGGCCGGCATTATGGTAGACGCCTGTGGAAACGGCGCAGTGGAGAACACCAATGAATTCATTTTCTTTCTCAATGGCAGTACGCCAACCAATACGAATGATCTGCTCATTACATTGCCAGCCAATGGAGCTATTACCCTGGGCAATACCAACGATTTCTCGCCCAATTCGGGCACAGCTCCCATCGGAGGTTGCCTGCAGGTGATCGACGACGGAGATGTGATCCCTGCCAATGCGCCCTTCCTCATTTTTATGAGTAACAACGTGAGTACGGCCTACGACCTCTCATCGTGGTGTTCGCAATATGGAACGGTATACCTGCTGTATCGCAATCTGGCAAGCCCCTTCAGCGCTACGTTCCTGAATCAGAGTCCTACACCAACACAGAGAAGTGTGAGTTTGTCGATAAACGGATCACCCGCCTGCGATGCCACTTACACCTATGATGTACTTGTTGGAACAGGCTCTGTGGATGGAAACTTCTACCGGTTTCCGGAGCCTACCGCAGGCTCCAGTCTCAGTCCGGGTTTCGTGAACAACGGATGCGCCTCACCGCCATTTGTGCTGCTTCCGGTAACGCTCACGGCATTCACTGCAACCTATCAGGCGCCGGGCGCATTCCTTAACTGGACTACCAGTACAGAGCTCAATACCAGTTATTATGAAATACAGAAAAGCAGGGATGGCGTAAACTACACGGCAATAGGCACCGTTAATGCAGTGGGAACATCTTCTGCGGTTAACAGGTACAGTTATACCGATGCCGGCCCGATCGACGGACGAACCTACTACCGACTGCGGATAGTGGATGCAGACGGAAGCTCAGAGTTCTCCAAAATCGTAAGCGTAAAAGCAGGTAAGGCGGGCATCTTCCTCAATAATCTCTATCCAAACCCGGTTACCGATCAGCTGACCGTTGAGTGGAACAGTGTGGCCCCCAATGTTAAAACACAGGTTTCCATCAGAGACGCAATGGGACGATTACAGCAAACCACCACCGTAACCTCGGTAACAGGTTTCAATCAATTGTTCCTCAATACCAGCAAACTCAGTGCAGGACAGTATTTCCTGAGCCTCGACCTCGATAAGGACAATCTTGTTCAGCCTTTTCTGAAACGATGATATTTGACAATCAACCAGTAAATGGCCTCATGTTTGCACCATTAAGGTTCAATTCGTGAGGCCATTGCCGTATTTAACATTTTGATGATGTGCAATTGATTTTCAAATAGCATCTTCTGCAACGGTTTACCAGCGCCCGCTGTCAATGTGTGGCCACCAATGGTTCTGAATTAGATTTAATACCTTGTATAAAATTTGAAATGCATGTTGCTGAAAAAAATCCTGCTCTTATTGCCTTTATCCTTATTAATGGTCTTAACCACTACAGCACAAAAAATGAATCTGTACGAAAAATTATGGAAGAAGGTAGATTCTCTGAGAAATGAATCTGGTCTCACAGAATCTGCGCTCAAAGAAGTAAACAAAATCTATGAACTGGCAAAGAAGGAAAAGAATGAGCCGCAGCTGATCAAAGCGCTGATGTACCGCATTGCGCTCAGAGAAGTAAAGGAGGAAGATGCCACAGCCACCGGTCTCCGTGAGTACGACTCAGAGATCGCCGCCACCACCGGCAATGCGCGCTCTATATTGCAGAGCATTGCGGCGCAAAGTTACAGGCAGTACTTTAGTCAGATGCAATGGCAGATCCGCAATCGCACAGCCACTGTAAATTTCAAAAAAGATGATGTGAATACCTGGTCTTCTGAAGATTTCTTTAAGAAGATCAGCGACCTCTTCATTGCTTCGCTTTCCGATGAAAGCAAGTTGCAGCAAACAAAACTGGAGCCTTACGATGTATTGATCAATCAGGGCAATACACGTGCGCTGCGCCCCACACTCTTCGATCTGCTGGGCCACCGTGCAGTGGACTTCTTCGGATCAGAAGAACGTTATGTAAGCAAGCCAGCTTACAGTTTTGAACTCGATCGTCCGGAAGCATTTGCAGATGCAACAACTTTTGTTCACACAAAGTTTCAGTCGAAAGACGAAGAAGCGCTTCAGTTCAGAGCGCTGCAATTGTATCAGCGACTGATCAAGTTTCACCTCAACGATGCCAATCCCGATGCATTGATCGATGTGAACATCAAACGCCTCGAATTCGCCAACCGTTATGCAGTGATGGCCAACAAAGGACCACTGTACGAAGATGCACTGAAGAATTTCTACACACAATACAAGAGCAATCCTGCTGCAGCGCAAGCAGGATACCTGCTGGCTCTGTACTACTACAGCCAGTTCAACACAGGCGACGAGTCTCCTTTGGAAGCCCGTGGCAAAGCCAATCTCAGAGCGGTGGAGATACTCAATCAGGTATTGGCCAGCGATAAGAGATCGGAAGGAAATGCCAATGCCTACAACCTGCTGAAACAAATGCAGCAGCCATCCATCGGCATCACTACAGAAAAAGTGAATGTGCCCAATCAGCCATTCCGTGCACTGGTAAGCTACAAGAATGTGAGTAAGCTGCAAGGCCGCATTATACAGGCAGACAGCAAAATCATCACTCTTATCAATGAGAACCGTTGGGACGATAAATACTGGAGCAAGCTCACCGACCTGCCTGCTCTCAAAACATTCACGCAACAACTGCCGAAGGTAGACGACTATCAGGATCATACAACCGAAATTCCGGTAGCAGGCCTCCCTCCCGGCGAATACCTGTTGCTGGTTACCTCCAACAACTTCGACCTGAAATCGCCACTGGCACTTCAGCGATTCTATGTTTCCAATATCTCTTACGTTGAGAACGATAACAAGTTCTATGTACTCAACCGCGAAACCGGCGAGCCGCTTGTTCGCGCCAACGTTCAGGTATGGAACAGATACTACGATTACAAAGCCAATAAGTATCAGGAAAGAAAAGGCGAGAACATCTTTACCGATGCCAATGGATTTTTCAGCATCGTGCGTTCCAAAACAAGAGAAGACAATCAGTATCGTCTCGAAATAACCACCAGCAACGATCGCCTCGCTCTGCAGGATTACAAATACAACGGGCGTTATTATCCGAATGAGCCTTCCAATAAAGATATTCCTGTTACATTCCTCTTTACAGACCGCGCCATTTACAGGCCCGGACAAATTCTCTATGTAAAAGGAATTCTGCTCAGCAGAAATGCTGAAAGCAAACGCAGCAGCATCGTAGCCAACAAATCTACCCTGCTCACCCTGCTCGATGTAAACGGACAAAAAGTAGAGAGCATCAAAGTAACTACCAGCGGGTATGGTTCTTACTCTGCAAGATTTACGCTGCCTTCCAATGCGCTCAATGGTCAGTTTTCAGTAACCGACTCGTTCAGCAATTCGCGCACATACATCAATGTGGAAGAATACAAGCGACCTAAGTTTGCAGTGGAGATAGCACAGCCCACCGGCACGTACCGCCTCAACGAGAATGTAACTGTTGAAGGAACTGCCAAAGGTTATGCAGGCAACAATATCGACGGAGCAACAGTTTCGTATCGCGTAGTGCGCCGCACCATCATACCCATGTATGATTTCGGATGGGGCTACTATCCAAAGATCTGGCCTCCTAACAGAGGAGAAACAATGGAGATTGTACACGGCAGTGCCAAAACAGATGCCAATGGCAAATTCAAAGTTGTATTCCCTGCGCTGCCAGACAATAGCGTAGACAAGAAAACACAACCGCGCTTCAATTACGAGATCAGTGCAGATGTTACCGATATCAGTGGAGAAGTGCGCAGTGGCAGCACCAATGTAAGTGTGGCTTATCAGGCACTTACACTAGACATCAATGCACCGGCGGAACTGGCGGCAGACAGCATAGGCAGCCTTCAGGTTCTTACGCAGAACCTGGGCGGACAATTCGAAAAATCGAATGTAACGCTTACTGCCTATCCATTGCAGATTCCTCAACATCAGATCCGTGCTCCATACTGGAAAGCTGCCGATCAGTTTGCACTCACAGAGGCGGAGTACCACAAACTCTTCCCGCTCGATCCTTACAATGAAGAATACCTCCCATCCAAATGGGCACGAAATGCAAGTCTGATCAATATCACCGAAGCCACCAATGCAGATGGCAAATTCGCCACAGGGAAAATAAAACTTCCTGCAGGATGGTACGCCATCGAAGCAACAGCCAAAGACAAATATGGGGAGGATGTAAAAGCTACCCGCTACATTCAGCTCACTGATGGAGTGAAAGATGTTTCACCGAACTTCTTCGTGAAGATCAGCAGCAACCAGCAGACACTGAAACCCGGACAAGCCATTCAGTACTCCATCAAACACAATACAGGCAAGGCTTTCGTGATCCGCGAAACCGTTCGCAAAGACGATAACCTCAAACGCGATCTGTTCACTGCCGCTCAACCGGCTGAACAGTTCACCATCCCGGTAACCGAAGCAGACCGTGGTGGCATCGCCATTCAGACCACCGTTGTAAAATATAACAGAGTATACACTTCCTCGAAAATGTTCGATGTTCCTTACACCGATAAGGAACTGCAGATCTCTTACGAAACTTACCGCGACAAAGTAATGCCCGGAAGTCAGGAGAAATGGAAAGTGAAGATCAGCGGTGCAGTGCCCGACAAGAAAACCGTTGAGCTGCTCACCACCATGTACGATGCTTCACTCGATCAGTTTCAACCGCACAACTGGAATTACCCAAGCCTGTACAGCAGCCTGAACGGTATCGCTTCATGGCAGAGCAACGACAACTTCATTTCAGTGAACGGAGACAGAAATAATGTAGAAGTACCCTATACTTCGTTCGACAAAAGATATGATGAGCTGATCTCTGTGGATGCCGACTACAACTTTGGAGTGGCAGGTGGAAGACCAGGCGATTCGAAGAGATACATGATGAGAAAAAATGCAGCAGCCAAAGAGGTTGCAGCCGACGGAGTTGCCGCAGTTGAATCGATTGCTCCCGCTCCTCCTGCATCGCCCGCGGGTGCTAAAGCTGCAGGTCAATTCGATTCTACACAAGGCACCGGAGAAAAAGCAAAAGAAGCCGGCCCCGCAGTTCGCAAGAACTTCAACGAAACCGCTTTCTTCATTCCCGATCTCCATGCAGATGCTGATGGCAATATTGAATTCTCTTTCACTATGCCCGAAGCGCTCACCACATGGAAATGGATGAGCCTCGCACATAGCATGGATCTTTCATTCGGACAGAGCATCAAAAATGTGATCTCTCAGAAAGACCTGATGGTTCAGCCGAATGCCCCAAGATTCCTCCGCGAAGGAGACCGCATCGACTTCAGCGCCAAGATCGTTAACCTGAGCAGCAAAGAACTCACCGGTCAGGTGAAACTGCAACTGATCGATCCGTCTACCAATCAATCGGTGGATGGCTGGTTCAACAATATGATGCCGAATCAGTATTTCACGGTGGCAGCCGGACAAAGCACGCCGGTTTCATTCACCATGCTGATTCCTTATCAGTACAATCGCCCGCTTTCTTACCGCATTGTAGCAGAAGCGAAAGGTGAGACTCAAACATGGACAGATGGTGAAGAAGCCATCCTGCCCGTTGTCAGCAACCGCATGCTGGTTACAGAAAGCCTGCCCATCCCCATGCGTGGAAACGGCAGCAAAGATTTCAGCTTCACCAAACTCATCGAGAGTGGCAAGAGTGAAACACTCGGTCAGCAATCGCTTACCGTTGAGTTCACCACCAACCCCGCATGGTATGCAGTGCAGAGTCTCCCCTATCTGATGGAGTACCCTTACGAGTGTGCTGAGCAGATCTTCAATCGTTACTATGCCAATGCGCTCGCAACCAGCATTGCCAATGCAGCTCCCACACTCAAAGCAACATTCGAGCGCTGGAAAACTGCCGATACTTCAGCACTACTGAGCAACCTGCAAAAGAATGAAGAACTGAAATCGATTCTTCTTCAGGAAACACCATGGGTGATGCAGGCTAACAGTGAAGCACAACAGAAAAAGCAGATCGGTCTGCTTTTCGATATGGTTCGCATGAGCAAGGAACTCAACTCCAATCTGAAGAAGCTCTCCGACATGCAGAGCCCCAACGGCGGATTCGTGTGGTTCAAAGGCGGTCCTGATGATCGTTACATCACACAATACATCGCAACCGGTATCGGTCGTCTGAGAAACCTCAAAGCCGTTGCCACCAAAGGATCTGAAGTTGATCAGATAGTGAAGAGCATCATTCCTTATCTCGACAGAAAGATCCAGGAAGATTACGAGAACCTCATCAAACACAAAGCAAAACTCACCGACAACAATACCGGATACACACAGATCCAGTATCTCTACATGCGCAGCTTCTTCCCCGAATTTGCTGTGCCTGCAAAAAGTCAGACTGCTTACAATTATTTCCGTAAGCAAACACAACAGTTCTGGCTGAAGCAGAACAAATACATGCAGGGCATGATTGCCATTGCGCTGAACAGAACCGGCGACAAAGCGGTTCCGAAAGCCATCATGGCATCACTGAAAGAGAACGCCATCGTTAATCCTGAACTGGGCATGTACTGGAAAGAAGCTACTGGTCCATACCAATACTACTGGTATCAGGCGCCAATCGAAAAGCAGGCACTGCTGATCGAGGCATTCAAAGAAGTGAACAACGATATCAAGTCTGTGGAAGACCTCAAACTCTGGTTGCTGAAACAAAAGCAAACCCAGAACTGGCGCACCACTACGGCCACTGCCGATGCCTGTTACGCACTGCTGCTGCAAGGCAGCAACTGGCTGAACAATGCACCTGATGTGCAGATCAAACTGGGCAATCAAACCATCAGCAGCAATCAGCAGAATCAGGAAGCCGGTACCGGTTACTTCAAATCTGTGATCGAAGGCAGCAAAGTGAAACCCGAAATGGGCAATATCAAAGTGAGTGTAAGCAATGCCGCCAACAATGCAGCGCCATCGTGGGGAGCAGTGTACTGGCAGTATTTCGAGAACCTCGACAAGATCACACATGCAGCCACTCCGCTGAATATTCAGAAGAAGCTGTTCGTTGAGAAGAACACCGATCGCGGTCCGGTTCTTCAGCCCGTGAACGAAGGCGATATTCTCAAAGTGGGCGACAAAGTGAAAGTGCGCATCGAGATCCGTGTTGACCGCGACATGGAATACGTACACATGAAAGATATGCGCGCCAGCTGCATGGAGCCGGTGAATGTACTCAGCGAGTACAAATGGCAGGGCGGCCTCGGATACTACGAGAGCACCAAAGATGCCAGCACCAATTTCTTCTTCAGTTATTTACGCAAAGGCACATGGGTATTCGAGTATCCGATGTTTGTGACCAACTCCGGTAATTTCAGCAATGGCATCACCACCATTCAGTGCATGTATGCACCGGAATTCACTTCACACTCCGAAGGGGTAAAAGTTGTAGTGGAAAAATAAACGCCAGGGAGTAATTTTGCGCAATGCAAATCGACTTCCTCATTATAGGCCAGGGCATTTCAGGAACCTTCCTCAGTTGGTATCTCCAACAGGAAGGTTTCTCTTTTTTGGTGATCGATCAACCGAAAGCGAATAGCCCATCGAAAGTGGCGGCAGGTGTGATAAACCCTGTTACCGGCCGCAGAATTGTGAAAACATGGATGATCGATGAAGTGCTTCCTTTTGCACTCAATGCATATCAGCAGCTGGGCGAAGCCATCGGAGTGGAAGCCATTTCGCAGAAGAATATCATCGATTTCTTTCCTACTCCGCAGATGAAACTGGCATTCGAAAAACGATTTTCGGAAGACCAGCAATACCTTGCCCGTCCGGACGATGAATACAATTTTCTTCCCTGGTTCAATTACGATTTCGGATATGGAGAGATACAACCGGCGTATTTGGTGAATTTGCCGGGCATACTGCCTGCTTACAGAAACCGCCTGCAGCAAAACGGACAGTTACTCGAAGAAGTATTCCAGCCGGAGTTATTGCAGATCAACTCCAACAGCATTCAATACAAAGACATAACGGCTACGCATATACTCTTTTCTGATGGCATAGCCTCTGCGGCATCGCCGTGGTTCAATCTGCTTCCATTTGCAGCCAATAAAGGTGAAGCATTATGGGTGGAGATCCCCGATCTTCCGGACACACATATTTTCAAACGCGGTTTCAGTCTGATTCCATGGAGCAAGAATATTTTCTGGCTGGGATCTACTTATCTGTGGGAGTTCGATAATGAAGATCCTACGCCGGGTTATCGTCAGTTTGCAGAGACCTGGTTGAAACAGACGGTGAAACCGGGGTTCAAAATACTGGATCATAAAGCGGCAGTGAGGCCGGCAACGCTGGAGCGCAGACCGTTTATCGGGTTCCATCCGTTATATCCAAATGTGGGCATATTCAATGGAATGGGTACGAAGGGTTGTTCACTCGGACCATATTTTGCACATCAACTGGCGAGGCATATGCGCGAAGGAACGGGCATAACGCCGGAGGCGGATGTGCAGCGTTTCAGGAGGATTTTATCAAAATAATCCAGAAGTGATGCCCAGTGTAACCTTCAGATTGTCATTGTTTTAGAATAAATTATTGATTAAGAATACATTGAAATTATTTATAATTTTTATTAATCACCATTATTTAAATATTGTAATTTCATGTGTAATTAAAATGTAAAAAAATGAGTTCAGAGTCAGAAACAAAGATGTTTCATATGCTTGAATCAGAATTTATGAAAGTAAATGCTCAACTTGCCATAATTGATAAACGATTAAGTTTAATTGAACAAAGATTAGCTAAAATCGAACCTTGGGTGTCTGTTGACAATAAGCACTTGCACTTTGAAAAGCGATAGCTTAATACATCAACTCTTTTATAATTGAAAAGGTGTCTTCAGGGATACCTTTTTTTATTCAGCAACTTTCTGACAAAAGATCTCCCTGAGGATATTCAAGATTTTCTGAACATTTAATTACATAATCAAATAAAAAGTCTTTGTCTATTTTCGCTTAAGATTCTATTGAATGAATGCCCGGGACTCAGGTGGTCTCAACAGGCATTGCATCACACCCAATACTGCATTATGGCTACAGAGAAAATGTATTCGATTCCCGCCCGTTTCAGAAAAACTGAAAACCTCCATATCATCTTCTGGTTGCTGAAAGATATCTGCTGGTGCATGGGATTCAAAATCGTTGGTGTGCTGATGCTGGTACCAACCCTTACAGTGGCGATACTCATTACCTGGCAAACGAGAAAGCTGAAAGCAGAACTGTACCATAACCTCGCCGTTACTTTCTGGATCTGCGCCAATGGTTATTGGATGATCATCGAATTCCTGGGGAAGGATGATACACTGCGGATATTCACCGTAATTCCCTTCCTGATTGGACTATCGTTTATAGTGATCTATTACCTGTTTGTTCTTCCGAAGGAGAAAAAGAATGAGAAGCTGGTGACGATCAGTGTGGAAGTTCCGGAAGAAACATTGAGAGTAGCGGAGATGAATTAAAAAGCCAACGCACTGATTTACAGCAACCACTATTTTTCTTTTGTTTCCCGTTGGTTAATGCGGCCGATATTCAGGGAAACTAAGTTTATTTTCCCCACTTTTGCATTACCTATCCTTCCGCTTCACTTCCACCATAAGTAACATCACACACCGTTCCCTTTGGTAAACATCTCTGAAATCAACTGATCCCTTCAGTCCCGGCCAACTTTTTTATCGCTATCGACCCATAAAACAATCTATATGCAAACGCAGGTTAAATCCGGAGTTTGTACAGGATGTAATGGTTTGTACATGGCCATGCTGAGCTGCCTGTGCTTGCTGCTCGCATCGCCTGCCTTGCTGGCACAGAATACTAAGCTGATAATTAGTTCAGGTACCACATTGAAGGCAACGGGCAATAATCTGGTTTTACAGAATACCGATCTTCAATGCGATGGTACATTAGATGCATCAGCTGCCAATCTGCTTTTTACCGGATCAGCCAACACCTTCATCAATGGAGCCGGAAGCAAAACTGTACAGACATTTACATTGAATACATCTCCCTCCGCAACGTTGTCTCTTCTGGCACCGGTTACAGTTTCAGGCACACTCATTTTTCAGAATGGGCTTATCGATCTCACCAATCAGCAGCTCACCCTTTCACCTGCTGCGCTGCTGCAGGGAGAGAGTGAAACCAGTCATACCCTCAGTACTGCCGGCGGCTCTGTAACAATCGCACAAACAGGCATCGTAAATCCCAATCAATTGAATGCAGGTAATCTCGGTGCAATGGTTACCACCTCTGCCAATCTGGGAAACTTCGCAGTTACCCGGTACAACAAAGCCGGCGTAAATCCCGGAAACCCTTCCCAGCAGGGCATTACACGCATGTATCTCATTGTACCGCAGAACAACAGTGCATTGAATGCTACCTTCCGTTTTTATTATCTTGACGAAGAACTGAACGGCAATAGCAGCGGCACACTCAGTCTGTGGAAAAGCAATGACGGCATCACCTGGAGCAGTATCGGAGCCGATACCCGCAATGCCGCCGGCAAGTATGTTGAGAAATCAGGCATTGCAGATTTCAGTTTCTGGACGCTCTCAAGCCTCCTCAATCCGCTTCCGCTGACATTGCTTTCTTTCAGAGTTTCCTGCGACAATGATGTAGCCAATATTCAGTGGCAGACAGGCAGCGAGAGCAGCCTCTCCCGTTTTGAAGTGGAAAGAAGCGACAACGGAACCGACTGGAAAAAGATACAGCAGGTTACAGCCACCAATAACACTAACGGGTTCGGCTATTCGATAAAAGATGCTGACAGAAAAGCCACTGCTTTTTACAGGCTGAAGATCGTCGAGTGGTCTGGAAGCGTCACTTATTCTCCGGTATTCAGAGGCGGTTGCGCCGAGCTGCCATTACCTTTCACAGTATATCCGAACCCGGTGACCGATCAGGCAGTAGCGCGCATTTCAGTGAGGCAGTTTACCAATGCAACTCTACAGATATTCAATATGAACGGACAGCTGATGATGAGCAACAACTGGCAGCTTCAACCGGGTCTCAATCAGTATCTGCTGCATTTTTCGCGATTGAATCCGGGAAGGTATATCGTAAGGCTGGTACTTCCCGACCAGAAAGAAGAGACCCATATCATCAAACAATAACGGATCATCATAAGCTACCTTAAAACAACAGATATGAAACGAATATTACTATTACTGGTTGCGGTGCTCACAATCTGCGGAGCCAATGCACAGGTGGCCATCAATACAGATGCCAGCCTTCCCGATGCCAGCGCCATGCTCGATGTAAAGAGCACTCTGAAAGGAGCCCTGTTTCCCAGAATGAGTTCTTTGCAGAGAACCTCTATCGGCAGCCCTGCTGATGGCCTCTGGGTCTATGATACAGACACAAAAAGTTACTGGTATTTCAAGAGCGGAACCGGCTGGCAGCAGATTCCCAATAGTGCAGGTTCATTAACGCTTCCATATTCAGCAACATTGAATTCGGCGTCCACACTGTTTGCTCTCACCAATACCGGATCCGGAATGGCGATCAATGGAAACAGCTCTGGTACCACTGCCATGTACGGCGCTACTTCAAGCGTATCAGGGGCAGGTGTGCTGGCCGATAACCTGAATGGCGGCGAAGGCGCTACCGGCCGAACGCTCAGTGTTGGCGGCTCTCCTACCGGTGCTGTGGTGGGTCGTAATGATGGTCCGGGTTATGGCGTGTATGGTTTCATTGCCACCGACAATACCGGCAACGGTATCGGTGTTCTCGGAAAAGTTGGCGTGAACAGCAGTACCGGTATTGCCGGACATTTTGAAAACCTGAATGCCTCCAACTCCAAAACAGCACTCGAAGCAGTAACCAATGGAACAGGCAGCGGCGCTACCATTACCAATACCAACAATACCAATATTTCAAATATTCTCTACGTTACTTCAAATGGCCCCGGTGTAATTGCAGATCACTCACAGGGCAATGCTGGTAGTTTTTTCATGAACAATACAAGCGGAGTAGGTGCAGGTGTGCGCGGTGAAGTGAATTCTATATTCGGCAATAACGGAACGGCCGGTGTGTATGGCATTGCTTCCGGCAGCGGTGGATATGGTGGTTATTTTGAACACAGCAGTGGAACAGGTTTTGGCATGGCATTGTACGCCAACACCAGTGGACAGGGAACGGTAGCGCATTTTGAAACACTGCCAACCAACAACGATCAGCCAACTGTTCAGACCGTTACCAACGGTGTTGGAAGTGCAATTACCGTATCGAGCACCAATACTGCCAATATATCCAATGTAGTGAATGTTACGGCCAATGGTCCGGGTGTGATTGCGGATCATTCCCAGGGCAATGCCGCAAATTTTTTCCTCAACAATACTTCAGGTGTGGGAGCAGGTGTGCGCGGAGAAGTGAATTCTATTTTCGGCAACAACGGAACTGCAGGTGTATATGGTGTTTCTTCCGGAACAGGTGGATATGGCGGTTACTTTGAACACTCCAATTCCCTGGGTTTCGGCATCACAGTTAAGGCAATTTCATACGGGCAGGGTTCTGTGCTCGTAGTAGATCATGAAGGAACTTCAGGAGATCTCGCCATATTCCAGACAAGCGGTTTCAACAAAGCCCGGATAGATCGAAATGGCGCAGGATTCTTCAATGGAGGAACCTTCAACTCCGGAGCAGACCTTGCCGAATTATTCGAAGTAGAAGGCGCTATCGGTACTTATGAGCCGGGAGATGTAATGCAAATATCCCCTACAGCAGACAGAACACTGATGAAGAGTAACACCGCTTACTCCACCCTTGTAATCGGCGTGTATGCCACTAAACCCGGAGTAGTACTTACAGAAGAGAACATCGGAGGCAACCTCGAAAACAAAATCCCACTTGGCGTAGTAGGCGTGATACCAACAAAGGTCTGCAATGAAAATGGCGCTATCAGCAGAGGAGATATGCTGGTGAGTGCCAGCCGGCCAGGATACGCCATGAAGGCCGATCTCAAAAAATTACTGCCGGGTCAGGCAATCGGAAAAGCCTTGCAGCCTTTCGATGGCACTACCGGAAAGATCAAGGTAATGGTCAACGTAAAATAAATAAAACTTTTATCATGAAATCGATATGCTTCCTGCTGCTGGTATTTGGATTATCTGCAGCTGCCAATGCCCAGCAAGGCAAAACAGCCGTTCCGCTTCGCACATCAGATGTTGCACCTAAGCAGAACAATGTAAATGCAGCACTTCCTATACGCAAGGCAGACGTGGCTGCACAGTCTAAGACCACTACCACTGCCATCCCTATGCGCAAAACTGATATTTCCGGATCTGCTGTACAATCATCCGGCAACAATAAAACCACGGTGGACAATACAAAAACACAGCTGCCTTCAGATGCTCCGGTCCCAAAGAGGCAGCCGGTTGTTCAGTCTAAAAAAGAGTGATCGAAAAACGGTTTTCCAGTTTCAGTCAATAATAAAAGGAATGCTGTTTCTGTTCTGATGAACAAATTCAGTATTCCTTCTTTTATTTACGCAGGTGTAATCGTTTAATCGCTAGGCGGCAATTTTTGCTGAGTTAACTATCACCAGCGGATCCTGACGCAACAACTTGCTCATTGCCGCATACAACTCAGGCAGCTCCTCGCGCATGCGCATCGGATTCTCGAAAAACACTTCCACACTCACTGCCCAGAACTCATGATAATTCGTTCCTGCATACGGATCGAGCATATTCTTCTCTCCACGCTGCATCCGCTCAAAAATCGGACGTGCCACTTTGGAGAAATTCTTGAACTCTTTCTTGAAGTGTTTGTCTTCTTCCGTTTGTGAAATGAAGTTCACATACGTGAGCGCATGGCCCATTTCGTGCAGTCCCATATTGCAGTTGGGAACCTGCCCCTTCACTCCTTCCATGAAATTATCCCAGGTGAGATAGATGCCACTATGATCCACATGCCCCTGAAAAGGACGAGAATTGAATCCGTAGTGATAATCATCTTTCAACACATAGATATCACGGAAAAAGTTCAGGAGGAATTTGTCCAGCCCAAAGGTCAGCTGAACCGAAATGGCGCTGATCAGTACCGGCATCTCTGCCGATTCTTCCACTTCTATATAATGAAAGCGCTTGGCTTTGCGGAAAAGAAAAGTGCGGAACAGAAACTTACGCTGTTCTTCCATACTCAACCGGTGATAGAAACGGAGATGTTGTGCAACAATAGAATGATAGAATGGTTCCTGTGCAAGGAACAGCTTGTGCTGGCGCTTCACATGGAGGCGGTTGATCCATTCGCTTACTGGATCGTACAGGAGGATAATACCAATGACCACCAGGGAAATGACCAAAATTTCCATAAGGCTCATTTTTCTTTTTGTGAATAGAGAGGTACGTAAGGGTCAACAGGGGCGGTCTTCACAAAGAATGGATTAATCTCTGCGGCGTTTCAGGGGAGGTGGAATATGAGGTTGGGTAATTGTACCGGGAACAAAATAGAAAGAATAATTTGAAAATGGAAGTACCCCCGCACAAAATTATGAAAGCATTACCTTTGCCTCCCCCGGTGCCCGTAATGCACTGGTTTATCATTGATATTACAATAAATTTCAATTAGATGTACAGAACTCATACCTGTGGCGAATTGCGTATCGCACAACAGGGTCAGGAAGTTACCCTGGCCGGATGGATCCAGAGCGTAAGAAAATTCGGAAGTATCACGTTCGCCGATCTGCGGGACAGGTATGGGATCACCCAACTGCTCTTCGGAGAAGAACTGAACCATCAGCTCGATCAGCAACCTCTCGGAAGGGAGTTTGTAATTCAGGCCAAAGGCATCGTTTCTGAAAGAACCAATAAGAACCCGAATATCCCTACGGGAGATATCGAGATCAAACTCACTTCTTTCACCATATTGAATAAGTCGGCAGTTCCCCCCTTCACTATTCAGGACGAAACCGATGGCGGCGACGACCTTCGCATGAAGTTCCGCTACCTCGATCTCCGCAGAAATATCGTGAAGAAAAATCTGGAGCTCCGCTTCGCAGTTGCCAAGGCAGCACGCGAATACCTCAATAGCAAAGATTTCATGGACATCGAAACGCCTTTCCTGATCAAATCTACTCCGGAAGGTGCGCGCGACTTTGTGGTTCCATCCCGCATGAACCCCGGTCAGTTCTATGCCCTGCCCCAGTCTCCCCAAACCTTCAAGCAACTGCTGATGGTGAGCGGATACGACCGTTACTATCAGATCACCAAATGCTTCCGCGATGAGGATCTCCGTGCCGACCGTCAGCCTGAGTTCACTCAGATCGACTGCGAAATGTGCTTTGTAGAGCAGGAAGACATTCTCCAGATGTTCGAAGGCATGGTGAAACATATCTTCAAAACAGTAAAGAACTACGATTATACGGAAGCAGTTCCCCGCATGACATGGGAAGATGCCATGTGGACCTACGGAAACGACAAACCCGATATCCGTTTCGGCATGCAACTGCTCAATATCAAGTCTGCCTTCACACTGAACGGAGAACTCCCTGCAAAAGGAGAACTGCTTGCAGGCACCGACTTCAAAGTATTCAACGACGCTGAAACCGTGATTGCCATTGCAGCTCCCGGATGCGCAGAATACACCCGCAAACAAACAGATGAACTCACAGACTGGGTTAAGCGCCCGCAGATCGGAATGCAGGGACTGGTGTACATCAAATGCACTGCCACTGAAAACGGCGTGAGCTACAAGAGCAGCGTAGACAAATTCTTCAGCGAAGAACAACTCAAAAATATCGCTACAGCTGCCGGAGCACAGGCAGGCGACCTCATACTGATCCTTGCCGGACGTGAAGAAAGAACCCGCAAAGCCGCCAGTGAGCTTCGCCTCGAAATGGGCAACCGCCTCGGCTTCCGCAAGAAAGACGAATTCAAGTTGCTTTGGGTGATGGACTTCCCGCTCTTCGAATATGCAGAAGAAGATAATCGCTGGGTTGCGCGTCACCACCCGTTCACAGCGCCCAAGCCATCACATATTCAGGCTATGATCGACAACGATCCTGTAATTCACGATGCAGCCAAATACCTCGAACATCCTTATGCGCATATCAAAGCAAACGCGTACGATATGGTGCTGAACGGAAACGAGATCGGTGGCGGATCTATCCGCATCTTCCAGCGCGAACTGCAGGAGAAGATGTTCACCGCCCTCGGCATGAGCAAAGAAGAAGCGCTGCATAAATTCGGCTTCCTGCTCGGCGCATTCGAATACGGCGCACCACCACACGGCGGTATCGCATTCGGTTTCGACCGTACCTGCGCTATCCTGGGTGGAAGTGAAAGCATCCGCGACTTTATCGCCTTCCCTAAAAACAACAGCGGAAGAGATATGATGCTCGATGCTCCTTCTTCCATTGACGATAAACAGCTCGATGAGCTGCAGATCAGTCTCAATCTGAAATAGAACATGACTTTATACAGAATCGCTACTTATATTTTACTGGCCGTAGCAGCGCTGATTGCATTACCAATAGTGGTGCTGCTTCCGGCTGCATTGGCCAATCCGCTGATGTTTGTTTCGATAATCATCGGCGCCGCACTGGTGATCTATAGCTATACCAGTTACCGTTTTCTGAAAATGGGTGTGCAGGAATATTTCTATTGCAAACCCTCCCTTCGTACGCTCATCAAAGTGAGCAGTTACATTTCAGTGGGTATCGCAGCGCTGAGCGTTGTGGAAGCAGGAATAATGATCGCAAGCCCCGAGAAACTGCAATTGCAGGCAGAAGAATACATTAAACAACTGCCGCCGAGTGCAGCCGATCAGGGACAGATCATCAGCAATTTTATGATGGCTACGCCATGGATCATGCTGGCTTATTATCTGATAATAATTCCGCATGTATTCTACACCTGGAAATTGCTGAAACAATATGGTCGGGTTTTCGATCCGCCTCCGGCGAGATCTGAGAACGACGAACAATAACTCATACAGAAGGGGCTGCCTCAAAAGGCCGGCCCCTTTTCCTTTTCAGCCGCTTTTGCAAAACTTCTCAAAACTAATTTTTTTAGTAACTTCGGCACATGAATGAAGCATTCGTTCCCCTTGCAGAACGCCTGCGTCCGGAGAGTCTCGATCAGCTCGCCGGACAGGAACACCTGGCCGGTGAAGGCAGTATTCTGCGAAAGAGCATCGAGCAGGGTAAGGTTCCATCCATGATCCTCTGGGGCCCTCCCGGTACCGGCAAAACCACCATTGCCAATATCATTGCGCATACATTACAGCTTCCCTTCTTTACACTCAGCGCTATCAGCGCAGGCGTAAAAGATGTACGGGAAGTGATCGATATCGCCAAAAGAACCAGCAAGGCCATTCTCTTCATCGATGAGATACACCGCTTCAACAAAGGCCAGCAGGATGCCCTGCTCGGAGCCGTTGAAAAAGGAACCATCACACTTATCGGAGCCACAACAGAGAATCCAAGCTTCGAAGTGAACTCGGCCCTGCTGAGCAGATGTCAGGTATACGTACTGAAATCACTCAGTGAAGAAGACCTCATTAAACTGCTGCGCCATGCAATGGCAGAGGATATGTTGCTCAGCCAGAAAAAGATCAGCCTCAAAGAAACGAGCGCCCTCATTGCCATCTCCGGCGGCGACGCACGCAAGCTGCTCAATCTCTTTGAGCTGGTGGTAGACACCATTAGTGCAGGCAATGCCAAACCCGACGATGAAATTGTTGTTACCGACAACGATGTAATGGAGATAGCGCAACAGCGCATAGCCATGTACGATAAGAACGGAGAGCAGCACTACGACATCATTTCGGCTTTCATCAAAAGCATCCGTGGAAGTGATCCCAATGGAGCAGTGTACTGGCTTGCACGCATGATCGAAGGCGGCGAAGATGTGAAGTTCATTGCACGCAGACTGCTGATCTCGGCCAGTGAAGATATCGGCAATGCCAACCCCACGGCGCTGGTGATAGCCAACGCAACATTCGATGCCGTGAATAAGATCGGGCATCCGGAGTCGAGGATCATTCTCAGCCAGTGTGCCGTATATCTTGCTTCCTCTCCCAAGAGCAATGCCTCATACATGGCCATCAATGACGCTATCAGTGCAGTAAAACAAACCGGCGACCTGCCTGTTCCACTGCATATCCGCAATGCACCTACAAAGCTGATGAAGAACCTCAACTACGGCAAAGACTATAAGTATTCGCATAGTTTCGATAATAATTTCTCCGAACAGGAATATCTTCCGGATGCATTATCGGGCCGCGCCTTTTACAGTCCCGGTAAAAATGCACGGGAAGAAGAACTGAGGCGCTACCTGAAGAGCCTCTGGAAAGACAAATACGGTTACTGATCATTTCTCTAAATCAATATCGATGTCCGCTACAACCTGGATTGTAAAGCCCTTCAACGAACTCACTCCTCATGAGCTGTATGCCATGCTCCGATTGCGCAGCGAAGTATTTGTAGTGGAGCAGAACTGCGTATTTCTCGATATGGATAATAAAGATCAGCATTGCCTGCATGTGATGGGCTGGCAGAACGATCAGCTCGTTGCATCAACAAGGCTGGTGCCTGCGGGAATTTCCTATGATGAAATTTCTATCGGCCGCGTGGTATCCTCCCCGTTATCGCGTGGTACAGGTATCGGAAGAGAATTGATGAAGCGTTCCATCGACGAAGTAATTTTACGATGGGGATTACACGATATAAAGATCGGAGCACAACTATACCTCAGGAAATTCTACGAATCTATCGGTTTCACACAAACGAGCGATATCTATCTGGAAGACAACATAGAACACATTGAAATGATTCTCCATCCTTCGCACTGAGCAAGCTTTTCCACAATCATCTCACATCAATAATTTTTTTTGTGCAGCTGCACACAAAAAACCTACACTTCTGCGTTATTACTATCGCGGTGATATGCTTTAACGCATCCACCCTGGATCCATCGACCGTCTGAAAACTATAAATCTAATATCACATGAAGCAGCATCTACGCTTTTCTGTAGGGAAGCGCTGGGTATTATCACTTGCATGTCTCTGCGGAAGTCTTACTTCGTTTAGCCAGTATGGAGAGAAATCTTCTTCCTGGGAAATTGGTATCACTCTCGGCCCCTCCAACTTCCTTGGCGATTTGGGTGGTAACAAAGGCAAGGGAACAACTTTCCTCAAGGATAATAACTTCCCCACAACAACTCTCACGTATGGCGCATACGTAGCTTATCAACCAACTGAATGGCTGGGATTCAGGCTGGCAGGGAATCTTGGCCGTCTCGAAGGTGATGATGCCATCATCAAAGGCAAAGGCGGTTACGAAGAAGCCCGCAAAACGCGTAACCTGAATTTCCGTTCTAAACTTTCTGAAGTTTTACTGCTGGCAGAATTTTATCCCACTGTGTTTCTCGAAGATGATCCTTCCGATGTTTGGCACAGACTACGTCCATATGTAGTGGCTGGTGTAGGTATGTTCAAATTCAATCCACAGGGCCAGGATCCTAAGACAGGCAAATGGGTTGATCTGCAACCGCTTCACACTGAAGGCCAGGGCATGAAAGAATATCCTGACAGAAAGCCTTACAAACTCACGGAGATGAACGTGCCATTAGGCATCGGTGTAAAGTACTTCCTCAACGACAAGATAAGCCTTAGTGCGGAAGTGATCCACCGTCAAACGTTCACCGATTATATCGACGACGTGAGCACCAATTACATCGATCCAAAGCTCTTCTTTAATAATACCAAGAATGTTGCGCAGGCACAGCTGGCTGCAAGGATGGCAAACAAAAGCCTTCCTGGTCCTGATCAAAAGTATCATGCACCGGGCCTCCAGAGAGGTAACTCCGGCCGCAACGACGCCTACTACACATTTGGCATCAAGCTGGGTATCAGATTAGGAAGAAGCGAAAACTTCGACAACTCAACCCGTTGTCCAATCCGATTCTAGTAAGCATTGTAACAATAATTTGATCCGTACCCTTTAATAATTGCGTTCATCAATCCGTTCGCCTATGCAATTATTTGTACCCTACAGAAAACTGAGTCCGTATCGAATTTCAGGCATCTCCGTACTGCTCTTCGTGCTGATACTGCAGTATCCCTCTGCATCCGGATGCCCGCTGCCTGTGCAGACTGTTACCCGTGATACAATTGTTGTAAAAAAACTGGTGACCAGCAAAAAGCATACGATTAAACTAACGCCCGATGCAAAACAGGAAGTACTGTTCTTCAATGCTGCAGGGGAAGAAGGAAAATGGTATCAGCTATTTCTCTTCGATGTGGAAGGGAAACTGGTTAAGCGTGCCAACATTAAGCACAAGCAAACCACCATTGTTCAAAATTTAGAAAAAGGCAATTACCTGTTTGAAGTGTTCAGTGAAGATGAGCGGATTGAAAACGGACAGGTAATAGTGCAATAAAGAAGTTCTTTGCTTTCCATAACTATTAACCAATAAGCACGCAGGGACATTGGTAAAATCCAATCATCCGGTAAGATTAAGAAAACCCAATCCGTTCCCTATAATTTCAGTACCCAGATAGTTCCGAAAAAAGATTTTATTGATCACTCCCTGCACCCGCTTATTGGAAAAAGCAAAGTAAATTTTTCTGGTTCTCCCAGTATCCTCAGTAGCCGGCGATGAGTAATTGCCGGCTACTTGTTTTTATACCAATAAGTAAAGTGCTGTTATGATAAGAAGATCTTCGCAGCTTCTTCCCAGCTGTTGATACGATCGTATTTGTCAACAGAGAGATTATGAGGAGAAGTGAACAGGTACTGCTTTCCGCCGAAAGTATCCAGGTTCTTCGTATGATCGTCGATCATAAAATCTCCGGATACCAGACGTTTGTCTCCGCAAAGCGTAACCTGCTGCCATGTAATGAATGGGAAATGATCGCCCAGCCATTCCAGCTTGTCTTTTAATGAATTCGGGAACTCCATTGCTGCCGACACGATGAACAACTCATACTTTTTGTTGATCTCTTCAAGTACGGCTACCGCATCTTTCATCACGGGGAGGTGACGGAAAAAACCAGGTTCATTCAGTTTGGGGCGGATAAGGTGTCTGTGTTCTTCGGGAAAACCATAGGCCCAGCTTCCATCCATCTTACTGTAATCTACTTTACCGCCATATTCTTTTTCGTACCAGGTGATCATTGCGCCCATGGGATCGGCAATCACCTCGTCCATATCTATCAATACTCGTTTCATATTTATTTTAGTTCGTCTTTCAGGAATTTTCCGGTGAAACTTTCCTTCACTTTCACCAGATCTTCGGGTACGCCCTCGAAGAGGATTCTGCCACCGCCATCTCCTCCTTCGGGACCGAGATCGATCAAATGATCGGCCACCTTTATCACATCGAGGTTATGCTCGATCACCAGAACGGTGTTGCCACGTTCTACCAGTTTATTGAGTACATCCAGCAGGTGCTGAATATCTTCAAAATGAAGACCTGTTGTTGGCTCATCGAGAATGTAAAATGTTTTGCCGGTATCTTTCTTGCCCAGTTCGGTAGCAAGCTTCACACGCTGAGCCTCGCCACCACTGAGGGTTACAGCCGACTGCCCTAATGTGATGTATCCGAGACCAACCTCTTCCAGCACTTTTATTTTTCGATAGATGTACGGCACGTTCTCGAAGAACTGCACCGCATCTTCCACCGTCATATCTAAAACATCGGAAATGGATTTACCCTTATACCGGATCTCTAAAGTTTCGCGATTATATCTTTTTCCCTGACATTTTTCGCAGGGCACATACACATCGGGCAGGAAATTCATTTCAATTACACGCATGCCGCCGCCTTCACAAACATCACATCTTCCACCTTTCACGTTGAAAGAAAATCTGCCGGCATTGTACCCGCGGATCTTCGCTTCGGGAATCGCAGCAAACAAAGTACGGATGTCGGTGAAGAAACCACAGTAGGTTGCCGGGTTGCTTCGCGGTGTTCTTCCGATGGGGCTCTGATCTATTTCAATTACCTTATCGATATGCTCCAACCCTTTCACCGATTTGTATGTGAGGGGAGTCATGCGGCTGTTGTAAGCATGCTTGCTCAGAATCGGATACAGCGTTTCGTTGATGAGGGTAGATTTTCCGCTTCCGCTCACACCGGTAACCACAATGAATTTTCCGAGCGGAAACTTCACGCTCACATCTTTCAGGTTATTGCCTTTGGCTCCTTTGATCTCCAGATTCTTGCCATTGCCTTTTCTGCGTTCTTTGGGAACGGCAATGCCACGATGACCATTCAGGTAGGATGACGTGAGGGTATCGAGTTTGAGCATGCTTTGCGGAGTGCCTTGTGCCACTACCCTTCCGCCGTGGTATCCGGCTTTGGGACCGATGTCTACGAGGTGATCGGCCGCCATCATGATATCTTTATCGTGCTCTACCACAAGCACGCTGTTGCCGATATCGCGAAGATGCTGCAATGCTGTAATGAGGCGATGGTTATCGCGCTGATGCAGGCCGATGCTCGGCTCATCGAGAATATACGTGATGCCCTGCAGCTGCGATCCGATCTGCGTGGCGAGCCTGATACGCTGGCTCTCTCCCCCGCTCAATGTGCGCGAAGCGCGGTTAAGCGTGAGGTATGTGAGACCAACATCGAGCAGAAACTGCAAGCGCTCACGGATTTCTTTCAGCACATCTTTCGCAATCACGTTCTGTTTATCGCTCAGTCTTTTTTCGATATCGCTGAACCAAACCATCAGTTTATCGAGATTCAGTTCGCTCACTTCTGCAATATTCTTATCGTCTACTTTAAACCAGAGACTTTCTTTTTTTAGTCTTTGTCCTTCACAGGTGGGGCAGCTTTTCAGTTCCATGAATTGTTCCACCCACTGACGAATGGCGTCGCTGCTGCTGCCGGCGAACCAGCGTTTCAGTTGCGGCACTACACCTTCAAACTCGGTCATGTAGATATTGCCTTCGGGCACATCTTCAAAATCGAGGTGTTCGTCGTCGGAGCCGTTCTCATTTCCGTGAAGCAGTATGTTCATGGCTTTTGCCGGAAGATCTTTCACAGGCACATCCATTTTGAACTTATGCTTTTTGGCGAGTTGTTGCACCTGTTTGAAGATGGTGTTCTCTCTTTCTTCACCGAGTGGTGCGATGCCCCCTTCGTTGATGCTTTTGGAAGGATCGGGTATGATGGCATCCATACTCACCTGATACACCACGCCAAGTCCTTTGCAGGTAGGGCATGCGCCGTAGGGAGAGTTGAATGAAAATGAATTGGGAGATGGTTCTTCGTAACTGATGCCGGTATCTTCGCACATCAGTTGTTTGGAGAACTGGATAATTTTATCGCTCTCGTTCACCAGCAGGAACATCAGGTCTTTACCGGTCTGCAAAGTTTTCTGAACGCTCTGGCTGAGACGGAGTTTCATGTCTTCCGTAACAGGCAGTCTGTCGATCACCACTTCGATGTCGTGTATCTTGTAACGATCTACCTGCATTTTGGGAACGAGGTCTTTCACTTCTCCATCTACGCGAACTTTAACAAAACCTTTTTTGCGGATATCTTCAAACAGTTCGCGGTAATGTCCCTTACGGCCACGCACAAGCGGAGCGAGCAATGTAATTTTTTTACCGGGGAAGCGTTGGTAGATATTGCTGACGATTTCTTCCTCACTGAACTTCACCATTTTTTTACCGGTGTTGTAACTGTAAGCTTCTCCGATGCGTGCGTAGAGCAGGCGCATGAAGTCGTACACTTCGGTGATGGTGCCAACAGTGGAGCGAGGATTTTTGTTGGTAGTTTTTTGTTCGATGGAGATAACAGGAGAAAGCCCGGTGATTTTGTCCACGTCGGGGCGTTCCATATCGCCGATGAATTGTCTGGCATAAGCGCCGAAACTTTCCATGTAGCGTCTTTGCCCTTCGGCATAGATGGTATCGAAAGCGAGGGAAGATTTTCCGCTGCCGCTGATACCTGTTATTACAACGAGTTTATTCTTTGGTATACTGATGTCGATATTCTTGAGGTTATGAACGCGGGCTCCAAAAACATCGATCATTTCGTGGTGTGTGGCCGGGCTACCGTTATTTTGTCCGTTTTCGGCTGACACTGCCTTGTTTACTTTCACATTTGCCATAATTGCAGAGGGCTGAATTTTTATTTTTCCGGAACAGGGAATATGGGAGAGAATAAGGTCAATCGCAGTCCAGTTCGGGAAAGCATCAAATATACAAACAAAAGATGCGCTGAAAAGTTGTAGTACGTTAACTACTTTTTAGCATTCAGGCTCAATGAGATACGTGACAAAGTGCGATTGTGGTATAAAAATTGAAAGGGCATGTTTGAGTTTTCAAGATCAGGTGGAAATTCTGATGAACTGATTGTAATTTTTTTTCATGAGTTTTGCAGCATCATTTCTGCTTTGAATCTACTAGCAAACATTCAGTTCAACCGGGTCACCTTGATTTACATTTAAATAAACAGTCTATGAAACTACTTAAAAACACCCTGACAGGACTTATTGCGGCATCAGTATTATTAGCGAGCTGCAGCAGCATGAACAAAACACAAAAAGGAGCAGTAATCGGAACAGCCGGTGGTGCAGCCGTTGGAGCTGTAATCGGTAAAGTTGCCGGTAACGCGGCATTGGGAGCGATCATCGGAGCAGCAGTGGGCGGTGTAACCGGAACTGTGATCGGAAAGAAAATGGATAAACAGGCAGAGCAGATCAAAAACGAAGTACCTGGAGCAAAAGTTGAGCGCGTAGGTGAAGGTATCGTTGTAGAGTTCAACGACAAGATCCTGTTCGGATTCGACAAATCTGATCTTTCTCCTTCTGCAGAAGGCAATCTCAGCAAACTGGCTGAAGTATTGAAGAATAATCCTGACACTTATATTGAAGTACAGGGTCACACAGATGCGAAAGGTGCGGATGCATATAACATGACACTTTCACAAAAAAGAGCAACTGCAGTAGCAAACAATTTGATCAAGAAAGGTGTTAGTGCATCACGTGTAACAACCAAAGGATATGGTAAAACAGCTCCTGTTGCTACAAATGATACAGAAGAAGGACGTGCACAGAACCGTCGCGTTAACTTCCTGATCACTGCAAATGAAAAAATGAAAGCAGAGTCAACCAAAGAGGCGAACAATTAATTGTGATCCTTTTTCGTTTAAGCTTCGCCAAATAACGAACCCTATATCACAGACCAATATCAAGATCGTTTCGTAATCAAAAACCAAGAAAATGAAAAGAAAATTTCTGGCTCTTAGCGCAGTTTTAGCTCTGATGGCAGGCGCAGCACACGCACAAAGCAAGACTACCTTTGGCGTTCGTGCAGGTGTGAACTTTCAGAATCTGAATGGAAAAGATGCAAAAGGAGATAAGGACAATGGTAAAATCAAAACTGGCTTCCATGTTGGCGTAAACGCCGAGATTCCTGTTGCTGACGAGTTCTTTGTTCAGCCAGGTGTGTTGTTCAGCACTAAAGGTGCTAAAGATGAAGAAGGTTCAGGCAAAACCAACCTTTCTTACATCGAAGTACCTGTAAACTTTGTTTACAAACCAGAACTGGGTGATGGTAAACTCATCCTTGGTGTTGGACCTTACCTCGGCATTGCTGTAGGTGGAAAATACAAAAATGATGGTGGTAGCACTGACATCAAGTTCAAGAACAAAATCACCAAACTGGAAGACGCTGGTGCTCTCAAACGTATCGACGCAGGTGGTAACCTCCTCGTTGGTTATGAAATGAGCAACAAACTTTCTTTCCAACTGAACGCTCAACTGGGCCTCACTAACCTGTTGCCTAAAGTTGAAGTAAACGGACAAGAAGTAAGCACTAAAGCGAAAATGAAGAACACCGGCTTCGGTGTATCTGTAGGATACAGATTCTAAGCGGTCTCTTTTCCGCCGTTATTATAGCCTGGGGACGCAAGTCTCCAGGTTTTTTTGTTTATATCGATTTCCCACTTATCTTTGCACCAGTTCTTTTTACATCTCTTATCAAGAAAGGCAGAGGGATATGGCCCGATGACGCCTTGACAACCTATTCTTTATGAGCAAAACATAAAGAAAAAGGTGCCAATTCCACCCAACACCAGTTGGGACAGATAAGTCAGATAATAGCTTCAAACAATTCCTTTCAAAAGATATTGAAAAGCTCTTCCTGACTATCGGAAGAGTTTTTTTTTGCCCATACCTGAACTGCTTCGCAGTACGGGCGGGCATTCTAAACACTCTCCCGATCGTTTTCCACTCTTGATAATTGCTGTCGCAGAACACTGTTTATTCAAAATCATCAACGATGGTGCCTCCGGAAAAAACACGGCATTACATCACAAAAACTGTTTATCATGCAAGCGACAACACAACTCATTCACAGCATTCCCGTAGATCCATTAACCGGAGCTGTATCAGTGCCCATCTATCAGACATCCACCTTCGTGCAGGA
This sequence comes from Pseudoflavitalea sp. G-6-1-2, assembly GCF_012927185.1. Lineage (GTDB taxonomy): Bacteria > Bacteroidota > Bacteroidia > Chitinophagales > Chitinophagaceae > Pseudobacter. Next base: position 118,452 of record NZ_JABBGB010000003.1, on the reverse strand, counting down.
TGCTCCAGGTGAAAACAAAGGGTACGACTATGCGCGCAGCGGCAATCCCACACGCGCCACACTCGAATCACTGATTGCACAACTCGAAGGCGGATCCACAGGGCTCGCATTCGCCAGCGGCCTCGCAGCCATCGACGCCGTTGCCAAACTCCTAAAAACAGGAGACGAAATTGTAGCCGTAGATGATATTTACGGAGGCGCTTACAGACTCTTCACGCAGGTATATGCGCAGTTCGGCATCAAAATTCACTTCGTGGATACTTCAGATCCCGAAAAGGTTTTCAATGCCATCACGCCCAATACCAAACTGATCTGGCTCGAAACGCCCACCAATCCTACACTCAAGATCTCCGATATCGAAGCCATTGCCAAAATTGCAAAGGCCAACCGATGTCTGCTCGTAGTGGATAACACTTTCGCCTCTCCTGCCCTTCAGCAACCACTGCTGCTCGGCGCAGACATCGTAGTGCATTCCGCTACAAAATATCTCGGCGGTCACAGTGACCTCATCGCGGGTCTGGTGGTAACCAAAGATCCGGAACTCGGAGCACGCATCAAGTTCTTCCAGAATGCAACCGGCAATATTCTCGGACCATTCGACAGCTGGCTGGTGATCCGCGGCATCGAAACACTGCATCTCCGTGTTCGCCAGCATGGCGAAAGCGCACAGGTGATTGCAGAATATCTGGAGCAGCATCCTGCTGTGGACAAAGTATTCTATCCCGGACTCAAAACCCACCCCGGGCATGAAATTGCGAAGAAGCAATCCAAAGGTTTCGGAGGTATCGTATCCTTTACGCTGAAGCACGATCATATCGATGCAGCCAAAGCGCTGGTTACCTCCACCCAATTATTTAAACTCGCAGAAAGCCTCGGCGGCATCAAAAGCCTCGTAAGCCATCCTGCAACAATGACCCATAAATCGATACCCGCCGAAAAGCGTCATGCAGCGGGCGTTTCAGACAGTCTGATCAGGCTCAGCCTCGGCCTTGAGGATGCGCAGGATCTCATCAAGGATCTCGATCAGGCATTCCATACCAGTGCCGCAAAATTCGAAGCCGCTACTAACGCGCATCAACAACCGGCATCCTGCTAAAGCAGCATACAACATTATATGATACAGGAAACTATCAAAACCTACAAAGACATCGACAGAAGTCTTTTGAAAGCGATCCCGAACCCCACAGATAAGGCATACGAGATCAAAATCAAGATTCCGGAATTTACATTCCTCGGTGTTAAAGAGCAACCGGACTTTGCCGTGATCTATCTCACGTTCTATCCCGGCAAGAAAGTGATTGAGCTGAAATCTTTCAAGCAATACATTTTCCAGTTGCGCAATATCGTTGCTTCCTATGAGCGGCTGATCAATATCATTTACGAAGACCTCCTCGCAGTGTACGAACCAGAGCGAATGCGTGTAGTGATGATCTGCAATCCCAGAGGTGGTATCAGCTCCAAGCTCACCATCGACTCGGATTGGAAGATCCGCGGAGGTAAAGAAAGCTTCAGTGACTGGAAGTTCATTGAAGACGAGTGGGAAGTAACCATGTAATATCAATCAAATCAATCAATATACATTTCAATATCATCAACGATGGACGCACATAAACAGTTAACAATCGGCTTATTCGGATTCGGCGTAGTGGGCGAAGGACTTTACAAAGTGCTGCAGCAAACGCCTTCTCTGAAAGCCAGCATCAAGAAGGTTTGTATAAAGAACCCTGAGAAAAAACGCAATGCACCAGACAGTCTCTTCACTACAGACAAAGACGTTCTGCTGAACGATCCTGAGATCAACGTAATTGTAGAAGTGATCAACGAATCTGAGAATGCATTCGATATCGTTAGCACGGCTTTGAAAAACGGAAAGGATGTAGTGAGCGCCAGCAAAAAAATGATCGCAGAACACCTGCCGGAACTGCTGGGACTTCAAAAGCAAACCGACCGCTCCTTCTTATGCGAAGCAGCTGCCTGTGCGTCTATCCCCGTGATCCGCAACCTCGAAGAATATTACGATAACGATCTGCTGCACTCCATCAAAGCAATCGTGAACGGCTCAACCAACTTCATTCTCACCAAAATGTTTGAAGAGAACCTGAGCTTCCGCGACGCCCTGATCCTTGCTCAGCAGCTTGGTTTCGCAGAATCCGATCCTACACTCGATGTGGAAGGATACGATGCTGTGAACAAATGGGCTTTCCTGCTCACACACGCATATGGCATTGTAGAACATCCTGACAATATCGTATTCAACGGCATTCAGAATGTACAGGCCGGCGATGCAACCGTAGCACGCGAGAAACATTACGATATCAAGCTGGTGGCACAGGCCAAGAAACTGCAGAACGGAAAAGTGGCAGCATTCGTATTGCCGCAGTTCATCAAACACGACGATCACCTCGCATTTGTGAAGAACGAATACAATGGTGTGGTTATCGAAAGCGGATTTGCCGACAAACAATTCTTCTACGGAAAAGGCGCAGGCAGCTTCCCTACTGCATCTGCAGTACTAAGCGATCTGTCAGCCCTCCGCTATCAGTACAAATACGAGTACAAAAAACTCTACCACCATACTCCGCAGGAACTTACCAACGATTTCTACGTGCGCGTATATGTGAGCTTCGACGACTGGAAGTACATCCCCAAAGAGAAGTTCGAATGGATAGAAGAATGGCATGCAGAAACCGACCGTAAGTATCTGGTTGGTGTACTCGCATTCGAAGAACTCCGCAGCAACAGCTGGTGGAGAGAGAACAACACGTCGCTGATTCTCAGTCCTGATTCCATCATCGAAGATGTGGAGATCAGAAAACTGAAGAAGAAGAGCCTCGAACTCGCTGGCATCGTATAATAAACATCGGATGATTGTATGATAAAGGGCGCCCCATGTATGAGGCGCCCTATTTCGTGCAATCCACTATACTACAGTTACCGGCAGTTATTTCGGGATCTTTTTAAGCCCCCAGGTGAGCCTGCCAAGGTTGGTGGTTGTTTTGTCTTCAACTACTTTTTCATTGTATTTCACGAGTTCTGCCCTTGTTCTGTTCAGTTTCGTTAGCTGAAACAAGCCATCATAGCCGCAGGTGAACTCATTTTTTTCAGATCTTACTATCACTTCATTCGATAGCGGGTCTTCAGGAATCAGCAGGGAACTTACTTCTACCCTCGAATAGCTGGTTACATTATTTTGCGAGAATAACTGGGATGGGGCGAAGATATCCCGTAAATCTATTCCATACAGCAGCCATCCCAGTCTTCTTACAGCAAAAGGATTGGCACCATCGTCGAAACCTGCTTTGTGAGTGATATCGTAATCTCTCCCATTCGCAAAAACTTTCAGGTCTGCTTCTCTTGCATTTCCCTGTGCATCGAACTTCAGTTCCAGTTCGGTTTTGCCGTTGTCTTCCCTCTCCATTCTGATCACTTTTTGGGGGCCATCGTAGTGAACAAACTGTGTAAACGAGCCGCTTCGGGGATTCGGTTGTCCATCAGGATTGTAATACACACGGGCGATCTTCGTTACTCGTTCCTGTGCATCATAACCGAAGCTGATCACCAGCACACGGGTGTAATTCGAGCCTGATCCCATATACAATTCTGCTTTTACAGGGCTGCCTTTTTCATTAGTAACCGTTACGTAATGTTCTGCAATCACTTCTCCTTCATACTTTCTTGCCTTGTTGATCCTTATAACCTCAAGCTTATCGTTATACTTAAACTCCAGTATATTGGAACTGTCTTCATACCGCTGCAACACCAGTACATCTTTGGTTTCACCCGGAGGTTTTACAGGTTCCTCATCTTCCGGCCTGGTTTTGCTTTTACTGCAACTCGCTAAGAATACCACCGATGCGACTACCAATAACAGTATCTTCTGCTTCATGGGAGATATTTTTCATCAAAGAAAATCTCCGGAAAAAAAACTTACTGTTAATAACTGCCAAACGCGGGTAAAACTCGATAAAGCCAGGTACAGGAAAAGAAAAGAGGCTGTATCAACCGAATGATACAGCCTCAGGGGGTTTCATGGCAATATGTCTTACTTATCGAACAACTCTTTCAGTTTCTTTTCCATCAGGCTGTTTCCGTGTTTGTCGAAGCCGATCTCCTTGAGAAGGATCTTTCCTTCCGGACTTATCAGAAACGCAGTAGGAACGCCCGTTACGCCAAAACTGGTAACATATATTTTTTTGGTATCGAGTACCTGTGGCCAGGGCAAACGCTGCTTATCTATTTCTTTCAGCCAGGCAGCTTTCTCTTCATCGATCGAAATGCCGAGTATCTCAAAATTCTTTCCCTGATACTTCTGATACACTTCTTTCATGTGCGGAAAGGATGCCTTGCAGGGGCCGCACCAGCTGCTCCAGAAATCTACCATCACATATTTTCCGCGGAAGCTGCTGAAGCTGATGGAATCGCCAACAGGCGTACTCAATGTAAAATCGTCCACCAGGTTGCCGAGTCCGGAACGTTTCATTCCACTGAGATGATCTCTTACCTCTTTGCCGGGAATGGATGCCTGCATCGCAGCGCTCAGTTTGGCGAACAGCTTCTCCACGTTTTCATCAGGCAACATATTTTTGTAACGAAGCAATACGAACGCTCCTACATATTCTGCTGCATGTGCCTCAACAAAATTGCTGACATAGGGGATCATCCGATCAATACGTTCCTGCGAGAAGGCCTTACGGAAAACAGAATCGGATTTGCCTTTACCCGGAAAGCGCTTACCCAGTTCAGCCAGGAGATCGCTTTGCATGGTACGCTGACCTTTGTCAAACTCGTGGAAAGCAGCAGCAGATTTATTTCCGGTGATGGTTCCGGAGATAAACCCTTTGGTAACGTCGGCAATTTTCAGATTCACCGTACCTGGCCCATCCACTACAATCGGAAAAGAGTATCCTCCGGTAGTAGCAGCAGAATCGTATTCACTGTAAATGAATGGAGATGCACCTACTTTCCAGGGGAAGCTGAAAGAGAATGTTCCGTTCTTTATTTCTGTTGCATCACCGTTTACATTATCTCCGAACAGATACACTTTATTGAATCCTTTCAGATCTCCTTTTACCGTTCCTTTGATCACCACTTTCGATTGTGCCTGCAGGTTTGTAACCAAACCAGCCAACAGCAACACTGATAATACTCTTTTCATTGAAGTAACATTATAGAATTAGAATGTCCGCGGCTCAAGAGGAATACCCCAGCCCGGATTGAATTTCAGCACTACATTGGAAATAGGGATCACAAAATCTTTCGAATCTACAGTAGCTGTATAGGTTTGTCCCGAAAGGGTATGTGTGATAGTTGCTTTCGACCATGGCTTTCCTGGTTCGAGCGAAAAACGTTTGAGATCCATGAATCTTTTGAGACCACCGATCGGCAGTTCGCGTCTTCTTTCATTCACCACTTCCATCAGCGCTTCTTCAGCAGTTCCTACAGGCAGGTCGGGAGTTCCTTTTTTCATTCTGTACCGGCGGAGTGTATTGAGGTCCGCAATGGCCAGCGCTGCCTGATTGTTTCTTGCATATGCCTCTGCACGCATCAGCAGTACTTCGGGCCATGAGAATCCGTCAGTGATCTTTGCTTTATTGAAACGATAGTTGCTGATGCGCATACCATCATTGAAACCTCCACCAAGGCCGGTTTTGTAACCCGGAGAATTGATGTAGAACTCTTTGAAGCGAAGATCATTGGCCTGATCGTACAGCGCCAGCAATTCTGGGGAAGGATAAGAAAGCTGCGAGCCCATACCTGCATCTTTATCGCTATGCCTGTAAAGCAGCAGCTCTCTGCTGTTCACCTGATTGAGGTAACCGTCTTCTTTTGCTATGATCGGTCTTCTGATGATATTGATGTTTGAATCTCCCTGCTTGAATTCTCTGTAATCGTAGAGCACTTTTCCGGGATCGCTGCCTGCGCCTGCAGTCCAGGCGAGGTTTGCATAGTGTGCAACACTATCATACTTGCGCGTGAAGAGATGATAATACGCCAGCATCGCATAACCTGCAGGTTTGCTGGCACGTGAAGGCCAGGTTGATTTTGCGGGAAGACTGGGCAATGCTTCGTGCAATTCAGCCAATACCCGTGCCATCACCTCTTCCGAAGTGGAGAGGTTGGGTATGGGTGCATAGATATCCGGATTGGTTACATAAGGAATGGTTTTAGCTGAGTTGTCACCTCCGGGTTTGTATACCGGTCCGTAGATGAGATTGGCATTGAAGTAACACCATGTTCTCGCAACAAGCGCCTGTGCAATGGTTCTCCTTCCGCTCGCAGCATCTTCAGGTGTGAGATCTTTGATGCCGCGGATCCCTTCTATCACGTGATTGAAGTACGACATCTGGGTGTAAATGCCCGATGAGCCTGCGCTCCAGAACGGATCGTTATTGTTGGGATCTTTGTAAGGCTGACGGAAAATATAACCATAGTAGCGTTCGATATTCGGATGGCTGCTGAGCACATAACCAACCTTGGCCTGACCTTCGGTCATCACCAGATTATCTCCCATGGTCGAAAGCAGTGATCCTCTGTTTTGATCCACAAAATTATATTCGATGGTAGCTGAGTTATCCAGCAGGTGATCGAAGTCGGATACTGTTTCAGGAATGAGTTTCCCTTTTGGTTTTACATCGAGGAACTTCTGGCAGGAAGATGCCAGCGTAGTTGCCATAGTGAAAAGGAATATATTTCGAATGTTCATGATTGTTAGTTTACAGGTTTACAGAAAATCCGACGTAGAACTCTGGCCGCAAAGGAAGCGTTCTGTTGATGGTTGCATTCAATCCTACAGCAATGGTTTCAGGGTCCACTCCTACCTTATTGGCTGTAATGCTTACCAGGTTTCGGCCCTGGAAGAATACGCGGGCATTGTTGAGACCGGTTTTTCCCCATACTTTGTTATCGATCCTGTACGACAGGGTAACGTCTCTGAGCTTCACAAAATCGGAGCTTTCGATCATCGCATCGGAGAAAGGAAAATACCAGCCGTCTGAAGAAAAGGCAGAGAGCTTGGGATAGATCGTATGCTCTTCATCACCGGGTTTACGCCAACGCTTGGCTACATCTTTCTGGTCGATATTGTCGCCGCTGAATCCGTCTCTGCGGAAGATCCCACCCAGTTGCGAGATCACCATAAACGAAAGATCGAATTGCTGATAACTGAGCGAATTGGTGATGCTGAGAATATACTTCGGTCTCATGGTTCCCGAATAGGTCATGTCTTTTACCGCAATATTGTTGATCAGTGTTTTCTTTCCTTCTGCAGTGTAGTACATTGGTGTACCGGTATTGTCGAGGCCTGCGAAGCGATAAGAGAACACACCATCGAGCGGATACCCTGTTTTCAGCACAGCGCCACCGCTGCTGCCCAGAATGGTAGGACTATTACTGAACGTGAGGAAATTCGGATTCAGGTAATCGTAGTTGAACTGGATCACTTTGCTGTTATTGTAACTTCCGTTGAAGAGTACGCTCCAGCTGAAGTCTTTCTGCTTCATCAGTTCTGTTTCAAGTGAAATTTCGATACCTGTATTCCTTGCTGTACCTGCATTGCGGTTCAGTGTGAATCTTCCATAGGTTGGATCGATAAAGTCCGGAGCAAGCAGATCCTTGCTGAGTTTATTGTAGTAGTCGAGTGTTACATTCAGCTTTCCGCCAAAGAGACTGAGATCGGTTCCGAAGTTGGAGATCAGTGTTCGCTCCCAGCGAAGGTTATTATCCGGCACAGAAGAAATGGTGTAAGGAGTAGCACCGGAAATGGGTGAGTATCCTCCGGACGTCACCAGCAGGAATGGTCCCTGCGATAAAGAAATATTTCCGTTGATGCCGTATGAACCGCGGATATTCAGTTTGTCGATCCACGATACATTGAAGAATTTTTCCTGGCCTAATTTATAGGTACCACCCACAGACCAGTTGGGTCTGTATCGGTATTTAGGATTGGTTCCAAACAGGTTTGCCTGATCTATGCGGATGCTTCCGCTAACAATGAAACGGTTGTCGTACTCATAAGATCCGTTGGAGTAAACCGATACAAATCTGTTATCTCTGAAAGAATAACTCCCGTTGAGTACGCTCATCCAGCCATCAGGGAAAATGAAGTCAGGTGAAGTGAGTCCGCTATTGTATTCAACGTAGTTGAAAGGAGTGAAAGTTCCTGCCTGGTCATTGTATCCCACTCTGGTAGGGGCTGTGTTATTGTCCAGCACATCTTTGTTGAGCTCACCTCCTGCAATTACAGAAATGCGATGCACACCATTGAATGTTTTGGCATAATTGGCCTGCGCTCTGAGTGTGTAAGCTTCATTGAGGCTGCGGGTTTCATTGATCATCGACCCTTCAGGAATATAATGTTTGCCGGGAGTTGACATGGATGCAGTGGCGTTGTACAGCGATCTTACAAAAAAAGCATTGCCGTCGCGGAGACTGCGGGATGTACCGCTGCCTCTTGTCCACGATCCGCCTACTTCACCGGTAAGTCCGTCTGCGAGATTCACCGTAATGCTGGCACCTAACCTTGTAAGCAGGTTCTGATTTCTGATGGTAGACAGGGTGAGGTCTTTCAGTGGATCGAAGCTCATCGATTTCAGTCCTCCATATTCATTGTAGAGATCGATCATTTCAGGTCTCACTGCAGGAACATTTCTCGACCTGCCAGACGGATCTACCAGATTGTAATAAGGCCTCATGTTGCTCCATGTGGTAAAGTCCAGCATTTCGTCGCCATTCATGGGGCTGTGAGTATTGTAGAAATTGATATTGGTGAACAGTTTTACCGTTACGCCGTTGATGGGCTTCCAGTCGTTTCTGAGATCGAGAATCAGTCTGTTGTCGCTGTTGCCTTTCATGTTATTGTCGTTGGCGATATAGCGAAGCGCAACATTGGTAGCGTTCTTATCTGTGGCAGTAGAAAGTGTAAGGTTATGCTGTTGCGTGAATTTGTTTCTGAACAGATGGCGTTCCAGCTGGCCAAGGGTATTGTTCTTTCTCAGCTGATCGAGTTCAGCATTTACTTCTTCCTCAGTCATCTGACCATATTCTTTCATGATCAGCAACTGTGTTACACGACCATAGACTGCGTTCGATTCATAATCATATTCCACATTGGCGGGATCGCTGTAGTACCAGTCGATTTCAGCATCCACATAATCGGAGGCACTGGTTTTATTGAGATACGACAGTTTCGGGCGAAGTGTAACACCGGTGCTTCCTTTGTAAGCAATCTGCAGTTTTCCTTTTTTGGCTGTTTTGGTGGTGATCACAATCACACCGTTTGAAGAGCGGGCGCCATAGATGGATGCAGCTACCGCATCTTTCAGAATGTTGATGGATTCTATATTGTCGATGTTAACAGATTCCAGTCCGCCGGGAGCCGGATAGCCATCGATCACAACCAGCGGTTCTGCATTTGCCAGAAACGTTGATCTGCCGCGCACTTCAAGCTTTCCATCTTTTGTAACGGCAACGCCTGCAGCCTGTCCTTCCAGCGCGCTGAGCAGGTTTGGCTGCAATTTATTTTCGAGTCTTTTTGTGGCTACGGAAGAATAAGCGCCGGTCATTCTTTCGCGGGAGATGGTCTGATAGCCGGTGTTTACAGTAACAGCCACTTCTTCGAGTTTGGTCGAAGATGGCGTTAATGCAACAGTGAATGCATTTTGTTTATCGGATATCATGCTGGCGGTTACAGTGATCTCACGCGGAGTATATCCCACGAAAGAGAACACCAGCACATCACCTGCATTTGCCTGGATGGTGAAAGTTCCGTTGGCAGCAGACACAACACCTTTGGAGCTGCCTTTGATCTGGATATTCACGGCAGCCATGGGTGTGCCATCGGTATCTGTCACGCGCCCTGCGATCAGGGAAAGCGGTTGTTCAACAGTCAATCCCGGAATCGCAGGAACTACGGGTTTACGCGACAGAATGATTGTTTTGCCCTGTATCAGAAATTCGAGTCCCTGATTTTCGAGCACTTTGTTCAAAACATCTTTCAGTGGTTTGTTTACAGCAGCAATCGAAATTTTTCTGGCATCGGCCAGCATTTCTTTATTGCTGAAGAACACGTATCCTGTTTGCTTTTCGATTTCCGCGAACACCTGTTTCAGGGTCATTTCTTTACCTGAAATGCTAACGGATTGTGCAGAACCCGAAGCATGGGCAGAAATCAGGGCAGCAAGGAGGAAAATAGGTAGCAGCCTCATCACTTTTGAAATTTGTGCAGGAAGCCTGCTTCCCTGCAGGGCAGGAAAATGCAGGCAGCCGTAAGCAGTTTTTTGCATAACTTGTTAACTGTTTTGGTTGTAAATAATGGTCGCGAAACCTTTTATGGTCAACTGAACTCCGCCGGAAACGAGGCCAATCGGTTCCGGCATTTTTTTGTACATCAAAAAGAAGGAATGCATTGCGGGTACGGAGGCAACGCATCCTTCCATGACCTTCTGTACAAGGTCATTTATGAAATTTCATTCAGATAGGTGTAATTGTTGTATCAGGGAGTGACAACCAGGGTTCTGCCATTGAGGCGAAAGTGAACATTGGATTTTTCCAATGCCAAGATTACTCCGCTGAGCGGAATATCTCTGGTCATTTTTCCTACGAATTCTATATTGGGTACAACAGATTCATATTTTACGTCGATGTTGTACCACCTCTCGAGCTGGCGCATTACATCGTCGAGTGTTGCATTTTCGAAATTGAAAATGCCGTTCTTCCAGGCCATTACTTTTTCTGTGTCAGCCTGCTGAACCGTTATTTTGGGCGAACCCGATTTCACGCGCAATGCAGCCTGCTGGCCGGATTGCAGCACTACCTTTTGCAGGCCGGGAACTGCTACCTGCACTTTGCCTTCGAGCAAAGTGGTATTGAGTGAAGGCTCATCGCGATAGGCATTTACATTGAAATGAGTGCCGAGCACTTCCACCGAAAACTGTTTATCGGCATCTACGAGAAAGGGCAGTTTCTTTCCATCCTTCTGCTGAGCCGCCACTTCGAAATACACTTCTCCTTCGATGGCCACTCTTCTTTCTTTATCGGAAAATTTAGTGGGGAACCGGATGGAGCTGGCTGCATTCAGCCACGCGATTGTTCCGTCGGGCAATACAATTCTGAATTGCTTGCCGCGCGGAGTAGTAAGAGTATTGAATGTATTTTCGGATGCTTCTCCGGCATCGTTGTATTTGAGTTGTCCGTTGGCCAGAATGGCATCTGTTCCGCTCTGGCGGATCACTGTACCATTGCCCATACTGTCGAGCACAATGCTCGATCCGTCTGCAAGTGTGAGGATGGCTCCATCGCCGGCTGGTTTTAATTCTTCAGCAATAACAACCGGTTGGTGCTTTTGATCTGGCTGATCTTTTTTACCGGAGAGGAAGAACCATGCGCCGGCAGTCAGCACCAATAAGGCGGCGGCAGCCCACCAATATTGCATGCTGCGCAATTTCGATTGCGGTTGCCGGGCAGTATTTTTTTGAATGGATTGGCGCATTCTCAGGTAAGCTTCCTGATAATTGGGCTGCCACTCGTATCCCTGCTGCTGTTGCTGCTGCATGATGCGATCGAGCATATCCTGATATTCAGGCTGCATCAGCAGCCTGTTCAGCAGTTGCCGATCCTCAGCACTGATAGTGCCATCGATCCAGGCAGATATGATTTTCTTAAAGTCTTCAGGATTCATGCAGGTACGGTTTAGCGTTGCGCTTTTTATATGACGCACAGGAAAAGATGGATAAGGGGTCGGCAGGAAATATTTTTTATTTTCTTCCCAGCCAGCAGCCTGAAATGAGGAGTAAGGCGTTGAGCAGGCCGGGATAAGCAGCCAGTCTGGTTTTCAGAAAAGCCAGGGCTTCTCCGATATGTTCGTTTACGGTGGCTTTTGAAATCTGCAGTTGTTCGGCAATTTCTGCATGGGTAAGTCCATCCTGACGGCTCATCCGGAAAACCTGTCGCCGGCGTTCGGGAAGCTGATCAATGGCTTTTTGCAGCAGCTCACGGGATTGTTTGTAATCGAGCTGACCCACCGGTGAATCGGACTGCTGGGCAGCGATTTCCGGAACAGTGGCAGAAATACCACCATCTGGTTCATGCAGCATTTTGCGAAGTCCGGAAATAGTCCTGTTGCGCGTAACTACATGAAGCCATGGCTCGAAATCCTGTACCGTAGCCAGTTTGGAGCGATTCAGCCAGATGCTGAAGAAGATATCCTGCGTGATGTCTTCCGCAGCAGCATTGTCTTTGATGTAGGTGCGAACATGAGCAAATACCTGCAACCAGTATTTGTCGAACAGATGGGTAAAGGCATCAGAATCGCCTTCGGCGATGTTTCTGAGCAGTTCTCCGGGTTTATATGAGATTTCAGCGGCCAATGCTGCAAACTACTAAAAATCTCTTTTGCAGGAGTGGCGCAGGGGTAATTGGGTAGTAAACACCTATTTGTACTGTTTTTTCACAGCTGTGATAGCAACCTTGTCTGTATTAGTCTGGGTATTTACAACTTCTCCATTAAACTTATTCTCATACGAATATTTATAGTCGAATCCTGAGATCACACCTGCAGCATCTATTGTATTCGTGTATTCATACAGATCGGTATAAATATTTACAGCATCAGGACCAGCCTCTTTTTTCTGAGTTCTGGTAGAAACCCATTTTATTTGTAAAGGATTATTTGCAGAAAGCAGATGCTCTGTCTCGAAAGGAGCATTGGGAACAGCAGCGAAAATCAACATTCCCAGACCGTTTCCGGCAAAAGGACTCATGTTATTGTCATAAGTGGCATCAAACTTTTCTGTCAGAGAAACACCGCCGCTCACACTGCTATACGATTGACTTACAATATTTCCATTTACATCATATTTGAACTTGTAAGCACTTTCAGCATCACTTTCATCCGTTATCGTTTCAAGACGGTTACCGGAAAATCCAAAGTTGATTTTGTTTGTTCTGGCAAGCTGCCCATCAACAGTAAAAATTTTCACCTCGGTCTGAACAATTCTTTTTTGTCCATCCATCTTAAAAGTTACCTCCTGATCGCGAAAGAAAGTATTGTCCCCTGTTCTCAAATATGTTTCTGCCTTTACCGGAAGTCCGTTATTGTACGTTATAGTGGTATAGCTATATTCTTTATCTCCCGATTCGACGTTAGTGTAACCGAAGCGGATGAGTTGGTCCTCACTATTGTACTGAAAATTTTTGGAGTCATGTTTGCCAGTCCATTTCTGCAACAGGATATAATCTTTGTTGTCCTCTTTGTCTTTTTCTTTGTCTTTTGTGCAACTTGTAAACAGCAGGGCAAGTGTTAAGAGTGAGAAAAGGGTATTTTTCATCGGGGGTTAAATTTGCAGCAAAAGAAGCCAAATGGATTGAAACACCATAGCGAAGAAGACATTTAGTGATAATTATCACTTTATGAATTCGTGTACAGGCAATAAAAAACAGCCTCTGCAGGCTGTCCTTTATTTCACCGTCTTAATAAAAACAATATCATCGCAGCTTCAGCAGCTGTTCTTTCAATGCCTCGTATTCTGCCGGCATCAACACCGCCTGTTTTGTTTGATTGATTACACCACGCACTGAATCGGGCACCGGAATATTGGAATGGATCACCGGCTCCACCACATCGTAGAACTTTACAGGATGCGCTGTTTCGAGAAATATTCCTTTTGCTTCCGAATCTGTTTGCAGGTATTGCTGCAATGCCCTGTACCCTACTGCGCCATGCGGATCGGGCAGATAGCCATATGCAGAGTACACTTCGCGAATGGTTCTTTTTGTTTCAACGTCACTCACACTGTAACTGCTCAATACTTTTTTCAAAGAGCCTAACTGCTGATTGAATATTTCGAGTATGCGTACAAAGTTGCTGGGATCACCTACATCCATTGCATTGGATATGGTGGGCACAGCCGGCTTCGGCACATAATTTCCTGATTCAAGAAAATCGGGCACTACGGTATTTGCGTTGCAGGCTGCTACGAAATGTTTAACAGGCATGCCCGATACATGCGCCAGCAATCCGGCACAGATATTTCCGAAGTTGCCGCTGGGCACGGAAATTACTGGTGGCGCAGTTTTATCTTTCCATTGCTGCCAGGCAAACAGGTAGTAAAACTGCTGCGGCAGCCATCTAGCTACATTGATGGAATTGGCTGAAGTGAGAAAGAGTTGTTCTATGAGCGACTGATCTGCAAATGCCTGTTTCACCAATCGTTGGCAATCATCGAAACTTCCTTCCACTTCCAGCGCTCTGATATTTTTTCCGAGTGTGGTGAGTTGTTTTTCCTGCACGGAGCTTACTTTTCCGGAGGGATAGAGTATCACCACTTCCACTCCCGGTACATCGTAAAAGCCATGTGCCACAGCGCCGCCGGTATCTCCGGAAGTGGCCACCAGCACTACAACCTTCTCTGTAATTGATTTTGAAAAATACCCCAGACAGCGACTCATGAATCTCGCACCCACATCTTTGAAAGCAAGCGTAGGGCCATGGAATAATTCAAGTGTGCTGACCTTATCGTTCAATTTAACCAGTGGTATTTCGAAGTTGACGGTCTCCGCAACTATTTTGCGCAGCACATCTTCGGGAATATCGTCGCCTACATACGGACTGATCACGCGATAAGCAATATCTTCTTTTCCGTACTGTTCGATATGATTGATGAACAAAGGATCGAACTCCGGTATGCGTTTGGGAAAATACAATCCCTTGTCGGGAGCCTGCCCTCTGATGGCAGCCTCTTTGAAACTCACAACCGGCGATTGTCTGTTCAGACTATAGTATAACATGATGATTGTTTAAGATGAATGAGAAGGCACCTGCGAAATGCGTACACCTTCATAACTGATACTGGTTACATAGGTTTTGAATTCGATGCCCAGTTTGGTATACACCTGCTGCATCAGTTGCTCCACATCATTGGCCGTGTTCTCTTTTTCGCTCAGCATAAAAATGGAAGGACCAGATCCGGAGATACCGCCACCAAGTGCGCCTGCATCGCGGCTCAGCGCTTTCACTTCGTCGAAACCGGGAATGAGGATGCTGCGCACAGGCTCGATGATCACATCTTCGAGAGAACGACCGATGAGTGCATAATCCTGCTTCAGCAATCCTGCCACCAATCCTGCAATATTGCCCCATTGTTTGATGGCGCTTTTCAGCTGCACTTCTTTGCGAAGGATCTGTCTTGCATCTGCCGTGCGTACTTCTATCTGAGGATGCACTACCGTCACAAACAAAGGTGGACCAGACAGCTGCACAATATCGAGCGGAAAAATGGAGCGGATCAGCGTAATGCCTCCATAGATCGCCGGTGCGATATTGTCGGCATGTTTTACACCACTCGCAACTTTCTCTCCATTCATCGCAAAGCGAACGAGGTCTTCTTTAGAGAATGGATTGCCGAGCAGATGATTGGCAGCTACTACTGCGCCTGCGGAACTTGCAGCACTGGAACCCAGTCCACTGCCTGGTTTGATTCGCTTTTCGGTTACCAGGTGAAAGCCCGGAGGGTTGGGAAGCTCTTCGAGCATGGCCAGCAATGCGGCTCCTGCCACATTCTTTTCCGGTTCGGTGGGCAGCTGGTAAATATCGGTATGCTCGATGGTGAGACCGGGTTCATCTTTGAGAGAAAGCGTCATCACATCATCCGGACGATGCAATGCCATTCCCAGCACGTCGAATCCGCAAACAAGATTGGCCACGGTGGCCGGAGCATGTACCTGAACAGATTTGTCCATGAGTTTTGTGTTTAATGGTTAATGTGCTGCGCGAAGTATATCTGCAAATACACCAGATGCTGTTACTTCTGCGCCTGCTCCTGCTCCCTTGATCACCATGGGCTGATCGGGATAACGATTGGTATAGAACAACACTACATTGTCTTTTCCGTAGAGATGATACAGGTTATGTGCAGGATCGATATGCTGCAATCCTACTGATGCTTTTCCGTTCTCGAAACTGGCAACGAACTTCAGTTTCTTTCCATCATTCGCAGCCTGCTGATAGAGCGCTTTGAAATGTGCTTCCTGACTGGCCATCTCTTTGTAGAAATCTTCAACGCTGCCCTGCATGCAGCTGGCGGGCATGAAAGTATTGTTGGAGATGTCTTCCATTTCGAGTTGCTCTCCCGATTCGCGCGCGAGGATCATGATCTTTCGCATTACATCGGTGCCACTGAGATCGAGGCGTGGATCTGGTTCGGTGTATCCTTCATCCTGCGCCTGCTTAACCACTTCTGCAAATGGACGCTCACCGTTGTAATGATTGAAAACGAAGTTGAGCGTGCCGCTGAGTACCGCTTCAATTCTGTTCACCACATCGCCGCTGCGCATGAGGTCGCTGAGCGTACCTATCACTGGCAACCCTGCTCCCACATTGGTTTCGAAGAGAAAGCTCGCATTGTACTCGCGGGCAAGATCTTTCAGTTTACGGTAATAGGAGTAAGAAGATGAGCATGCCACTTTATTGCAGGCAACTACGGAAATGCTTTTGCTGAGCAGTTGATCATACACTTTCGCTACTTCGTTGTTGGCTGTAACATCAACGAATACAGCGTTGCGGAGGTTCTTGTTGCGAACGAGTTCCACAAATTGCTGCAGTTCCATTTCTTCACCACCATCGAGGGCTGCTTTCCAGTTTTGCAGATCGAGTCCATCTTCTTTGAAAACCATCTTGCGGCTATTGGCAATACTGATCACACGAAGTTGCAGGCGAAGATTATCCAGCAGATACTGTTGTTGCTGTTGCAGCTGCGCTATCAGCTTCCCTCCTACATTGCCGGTTCCGGCGAGAAAGAGGTTCACTTGTTTGTAAGAGGTTTCAAAGAATTCTTCGTGCAGAATATTGATGGCTTTGCGAACATCTGCAGCAGCGATCACCGAAGTGATGTTGCGCTCAGAAGATCCCTGCGCGATAGCACGGACATTCACGCCGTTTCGGCCCATCGCTCCGAACATCTTTCCGCTCACGCCGGGATGGCTCTTCATGTTATCTCCTACCAGGGCAACCACCGCGAGTTCTTTTTCGATTACCAGCGGATCTACTTTTCCCGACTGAATTTCGAATCGGAATGCATCGTCTATCACCTGCTTTGCTTTTTCGGCATTGGCATCTTCAACACCAACGCAGATGCTGTGTTCAGAAGATC
Organism: Pseudoflavitalea sp. G-6-1-2; assembly: GCF_012927185.1. Taxonomy (GTDB): domain Bacteria; phylum Bacteroidota; class Bacteroidia; order Chitinophagales; family Chitinophagaceae; genus Pseudobacter. The sequence goes on along the minus strand of NZ_JABBGB010000003.1, from coordinate 101,311 downwards.
CCTGAGTAATGAGTATCACATTGATCTGCTCATTGGCCAATGCTTCGAACAATCTTTTGGAGAAACCCGGAATGCCCACCATGCCGCCGCCTTCGAGGCTCAGCAAAGTAATTTTATTGATGCTGGCGATGCCGCGGATATGATTGCCGTTGAGCTTCACATCTTTTTCGATGAGTGTGCCGTATGCTTCGGGTTCGAAAGTATTTTTCACCCAAACCGGAATATTCTTTTTCATCACCGGCTGAATGGTGGGAGGATAGATCACTTTTGCGCCGAAGTGTGAAAGCTCCATCGCTTCCTGATATGAGATATTCGGCAATGCTTTTGCATGTGGCACCAGGCGCGGATCGGCAGTCATCATACCACTTACATCGGTCCAGATTTCGAGCACGTCTGCATCGAGTGCAGCAGCGAAAATGGCTGCAGTGTAATCAGATCCGCCACGCCCTAACGTTGTGGTGTTGCGGCTTGCATCGGATGCAACAAAACCTGGAACAATCACCAGCTGATTTTCTACTGCTGAAAAATATTGCTGAATGGCGTGATCAGTTACATCGCGCACCACTGCAGCATGACCAAAATTTGAATCAGTGAGAATAAGTTCGCGCGAGTCTTTCCATACAGCTCCATCTGCTGCCATGCGAACCGAAATGATATAGGAAGAAATGATTTCTCCGAAACCTGCAATACGATCGCGTGTGCGTGCTGATAATTCTCCGAGCAGAAAAACGCCATTGCATACATCTTCAATTTCATTGCAACGCTGTTTAACCCAACTCAGTACACTGCTCTGTTTTGCAACAGGGATCAATGCTTTCACGGCTTCGAGATGCCGTTGTTCTATGGTGAGTAAAACCGATCTGAATTGTTCGTCCCCTGCTGCTGCGAGCGCACCGCTCTGCAGCAATAAATCTGTAACACCTCCGAGCGCTGATGCCACCACCACAGTGCGTCCCTTCTTCTGTGCCTGCTGCACTATAGCCACTACTTTATTAATATTGACGGCATTAGCAACGGAAGTGCCGCCAAATTTCATAACCTGCATAAAATGAATGTTGATTGATGAATGATGATACAGTGATCCTTCTTTGTTGGTAGCTAGAAAAAAGCCCAGATGGTAATATGGAAATATACAACCCTTAGCGGGTTGTCGTAATCGTAATAGTAGTAGTCGTAGCCGTGGATGCTACGATCGCAGAGGAGATGATATGTTGATTAACTGCCACTATTATTCTACTAATTAAGTCAAATATACAAAGGCTATTCTATAACACCCGTTAGTTTCAAAAAAATAATTTTCGTTCATCACATCATCCGTTTTTATGGTGTAATTTCAGCACCCATTCTAAACGCTTATAAACATGGATCATCAGTCGTCGAGAGGATTGCAGCAGTTCAAGAACTACGTAGGTATTAAGTTTCAGTTGTACAACAGTTTATTCACTTCACTGCCCTTTCACCGCATCGAAAAAACCGGCATTCTTTTATCGCTGTTACTGAATAATTGTGAAGAAGGTTTTAAGCGAAAGTTAAGCCCTGTTCAGATCATTGAAGAGTTCTTCGAAAAACATACATCATACAATAAGGAGCAGGAGAAGATCGATCTGCTCTTCCGTTTCATTCAATATGTTGAACGCCAGGTAGTGTTGTTCGATGCATTGGAAGATGCGGCTTTCCGCGAAGTGAACGATACCAGCGGCATCGGTACACTCAAACATCTCGAATCTGAAATAATTCAGGAGAATGCACAGGAGCAGCTGGCTGAAAAGCTGAAAGACTTTTCTATCAGACTGGTACTCACTGCACACCCAACACAATTCTATCCCGGTACCGTACTCGGCATCATCAACGATCTCTCCCGCGCATTGCAGGAGAACAATGCCGCACAGATAAACACCTATCTGCAACAGTTAGGCAAAACGCCTTTCTTCAAAAAGCAGAAGCCAACTCCATATGATGAAGCGATCAGCCTCGTATGGTATCTCGAAAATGTATTCTATCAGGCGGCTGGCCGCATCATCAACTTCATGAAGCAGCAGTTTCCCGATGCACTGCCTGCCAATAATCCTGTGATCACCATGGGTTTCTGGCCTGGTGGCGACCGTGATGGCAATCCCAACGTGAGAGTAGACACCACTCTGAAAGTAGCGGATACACTTCGCGGCAGCATCATCAAATGTTATTACCTCGATGTACGCCGTCTCAAACGCAGGCTCACTTTCAAAGGCGTAGACACTATTCTGAACGACCTCGAAAAACAACTCTACAACAATATCTTTATACCCGGACAGCGAACCGCACTCAGTAAACAGGCGCTGCTCGATGAGCTCTTCAAGATCCGCGACATACTGGTGTATCAGCACAACGGATTGTTCCAGCATCTGGTAGACAGTCTCATCAATAAGATCCAGGTATTCGGACTGCACTTCGCTTCGCTCGACATCCGCCAGGACAGCTCAGTGCACAACACCGTACTCGAAGCCATCGCTGCCAAAGGAGATGGACTTCCCGCCAATTACGCATCGCTCAGCACAGCTGAAAAAATAAACACACTAACGTCGCTGAACAGCCGATCCAATGCAGATCTGTACGAAGACGGTGTGGTGCGCGACACACTCGAAACTATCAACGCCATCCGAACCATTCAGGAATACAACGGACAGGCAGGATGCAACCGGTACATCATCAGCCAGTGCAACAGCGTGCTGAATGTGCTGGAAGTGTTTGCCCTCTTCACACTCTGCGGATGGAAGAAAGATGAGCTCACTATCGACATTGTACCACTCTTCGAAACCATCGACGATCTGCAGCAGGCGGGCGAGATCATGGCAGCGCTGTACAGCCATCCGGTTTACAGGCAACATCTTGCAAATAGCGGCAACAGACAAACCATCATGCTCGGTTTCTCCGACGGTACCAAAGACGGTGGTTATCTGATGGCCAACTGGAGCATCTTCAAAGCCAAAGAAGAGCTCACACGCCTCTCCAAAGAATATGAGATCGATGTACTCTTCTTCGACGGCCGTGGCGGTCCTCCCGCACGCGGAGGCGGTAAAACACATAAGTTCTATGCGAGCATGGGACGCAATATCTCGAACGAAGAAATTCAACTGACTATACAGGGACAAACGGTCAGCTCCAATTTCGGAACCGTCGATTCGGCGCAGTTCAACATAGAGCAGTTGCTCAATGCAGGTATTTCCAACGACCTTTTCTCTACCAAAGAAACAACACTGGATCAGCAGGAAGAAGAGCTGCTGCGCGAACTGGCCAACGAAAGTCTGGTTGCATATTCTGCATTGAAGAATCATCCTGATTTTCTGGAATACCTCAGCAATGTGAGTCCGCTGAAATTCTACAGCGAAACCAATATCGGCAGCCGTCCGGCCAAACGCGGAAGCGGTGGCAAGCTGTCGCTGAAAGATCTCAGAGCCATTCCATTTGTAGGCGCATGGAGTCAGTTGAAACAAAACGTTACCGGCTATTACGGTGTAGGCATGGCTTTGCAGACACTCGACAAAAAAGGCAAAACACCTGAGCTGAAAAAACTCTATCAGCAATCGCTTTTCTTCAAAACGCTGATCGACAACTGCGAGATGGCGATGAAGAAATGTTTCTTCCCGTTAACAGAATTCTTATCACAGGATGCCCGTTACGGAGAGATCTGGAACATGATCTACAATGAGTACGAGCTTACGCAGCGATACATCTTCCTCATCACAGGAAAGAAAGAGCTGATGGCAGATTATCCGGTAGAGCAGCTTTCGATCTCCACCCGCGAGCGGATCGTATTGCCACTCACTACCATACAGCAATATGCGCTTTGCAGAATGAGACAGATGGAAGAAGAAGGCGCACCGGCACAACATCGGGAAATATTGGAGAAATTAGTGATCCGCAGCGCATTCGGCATCATCAACGCCGGAAGAAACTCGGCATAACCGAACTGCATATCAATAAATTTAAAGGCGCCGGAAATCCGACGCCTTTTTTTCTTAACAAAACAACACAGAAAAATCTAAGGCAGTAAGTAGTGGTTGATTGTTAATATGGTTGTAAGGGTTAAGTGTATTGCAGTAGTCAATCAGAATTTATAGATGGCCGCTAACAAAAAGCTAGCAGTTGATTTGGTTGCATTCGCATTTTTGTCGACGAAGAGGTCTTTACTTCCCTGATCCAGCCTGAATTCCGGAATGAAAGTAAATCCATCCACTTTGAAATTGGCACTCAGTGTTGTTGCGAAAACTGATCCACCTTCAGGTGATGCACTATACATTTTCAGTTGATCTTTATCGTCGAAATATTCTCCACGGAGCGAAAGTCCGAACCATGGTTTCGGATCAACATTGAGATAAAGCGCAGTTCCCCACCACTTCTTTGCGTCCTGATTTTCTTTTTTTGCTCCATCCCACAGCTTAGTGCTGTTGTAGGTTGCATTGAATCCAACGCTGAAATGATCGTTCAGTTTTGCAGTGGTCACAAAATCGATCTGACTGCTTTTGATGGTATCCGGATCTTTTCCTCCTACATAATTCAGGTACAGTTTCACATCTTCGCTTACAGCGAGACTGTATTGTGCAATGATGAATTTCTTATTCACTTTCAGATCTGGCGGAATGCGATAATCGGTTGCATTGGAAACGCCAAACATAAATCCATGTTTGCCTTTGGTAACTTCTGCTTTCACTCCAGTGTGAGAGAATGGTCCGTTTGTAAACATATAGCTCATGCTATAGTTGCGATTGAGATAAGGGTCGAGCACCTCATAGCCAACATGCGTGCCCCATGTGCCGGCGGTGAGTTTCAGCCAGTCGTTAGGAGCATAAGTTACATAGAGTTGCTTAACGGCAGCGAGCAAAGTGCCTTTATCTCTGTAGGCAAATTCTTCTGCGCGCGTTCCAAATCCGAGATCAGCAACGATACCCACTTTGCCGAAACTATGCTCCACTTTCAGAGAAGCCATGCCCAATGCAAAACTGTTATGTGAACCGGTGAAAGAAGTGAGGTTGTTGTAAGCAGCTGTTTTGTCGGGCTTTGCGAAGTTGTAGCGATAGTAAACATCGGCATATCCGGAGAAAATGGTGGCAGGTTTTGCAGGTTCCGGGGAGGATGTTTCCTGCGCGGCGGCCGCCGTAACAGGAGCAACAGCTTCCTGTGCAATAGCAGGAACAAAACAAGCCATAGCAAGGCCTGTTGCAAAAAATTTTTGTAACATTGCGATAGATTTTAAGTGTTAAAGGAAAGGGTACGGTGATGGGCGTGTTCCAGACGCTTATCAGTCAACCGTATCCTTTTCTATTTTTAGTGTTCAGTCTCTATGATCTCTTCTTCTTTCATACTTCCATTGCTGTGTACCAGCAAAGTTCCCTGCAGATACTTTTCGTTGTGTTGTGTAGCATCGAGCCCTAATTCTTCTTCTTCGGAAGTAACGCGAAGCGGAAGAATGAAGTTGATGAATTTGAATATGAGAAAAGATACCGTGAAACTGAAAACAACCGCGATGAGCATACCTTTCAGTTGCACCCACAGGAAAGATGCATTGCCTAACCAGAGGCCATCTGCACCAGCGCCATTCACTGCTTTAGTGGCGAATACTCCGGTGAGCAGCATCCCTACCATTCCACCTACGCCATGGCAGGGGAATACATCGAGGGTATCATCCAGATTTGATTTTTGTTTGTAGTAAACAAGCACATTCGACACCAGCGCAGCCACCACACCAATGGTGATGCTTTGTGGTATTGCCACGAAACCCGCGCCGGGAGTGATGGCAACGAGACCAACAACAGCCCCGATGCAAAAGCCAAGAACAGAAGGTTTTTTACCGCGCAGTACATCGAAGAACATCCAGCTGAGTCCCGCTGCTGCGGCAGCTGTATTGGTAGTGAAGAAAGCAGATACTGCCAGACTGTTTGCAGCCAGTGCAGAACCGGCATTGAATCCGAACCAGCCGAACCAGAGAAGACCTGTTCCGATCAGCACGTAAGGGATATTTGCAGGAGGAATTTCTTTATGTTCCATATGCGATTTGCGGCGTTTCAGCACCAACGCACCGGCCAATGCTGCGCAACCCGCAGAGATATGCACCACTGTTCCACCGGCAAAATCGAGCACTCCCATTTTGAAAAGGAAGCCTTCGGGATGCCAAGTCCAGTGTGCAAGCGGAGCATACACCAGCAAACTGAACAATGCGATGAAAAGAATGTAAGATGTGAAGCGGATACGTTCTGCCACTGCGCCCACCACCAGGCCGGGTGTAATGATGGCAAACATCAATTGAAATACCGCAAACAGCGATCTGGGAATAGTGCCCCATGGTTCGCCGGAGGCTACGCCTTTGAAGAAGAAATGCGCCGTAGGATCGCCGATAAATCCACCAATTGAAGGGCCAAAGCAAAGGCTATACCCTACTACTACCCAAAGCACACTCACTACACCGGCGGCAGCCACGCTTTTGATCATGGTAGAGATCACATTTTTGCGATGCACCATGCCACCATAGAAGAAAGCGAGGCCGGGCGTCATCAGAAAAACAAGGGCAGCCGCTACAATTACCCATACAATGTCAGCAGAATTGTATGCACCTTTACTGTCTGTGAAATCGGGCACCGAGGGGATAAATATGGCTGCTATTGCCACAGCCGCCAGCACCAGGAAAGGAGCCACCGACTTAATGCTGATCTTTTTCATACCGGTTGATTTTAGTGTTGTTATTAAGAAAAATAAGATGTGTGTTATTACACTAAAAATACTTCGAAAAGCTTTCGAAATCAACCGATATACATACATTGCAATTATTTACAATATTAACGTTTATTAGTTTTTTGCTGCCTGAAACAACCGTTGACACGCTATTCTATAGATTTTCGAAAACGAAACCAAAAGAAAGGCGGTTATTGCATACCGTCTAAAAAAAGTTTTTTTCAACTATTTTTATCAGATGCCATTAAAGTTGAATGTGCTGCTGAAATTGATTAATGCGCCAGTTGAACACTAACCAGGGAGGATGGGATACTACCGGCAACTGATACCGGAATTGGTATGGTGAAAGAGAATTCGAGATAATCCTGAGACCTTCTTACTTCGATGGGTTCGTTGTAAAGACGCTGCAACCGGGCAGCAATATTCCGGAGCCCTACACCTCCGGTGCTGAACATCTGATCCGTCTCCCTGCATTGCACCTTGCCGGTATTGGAAACACTGATACGCAGTTTTTGTCCGGTTCTGGTGAGCAAGATCGAAATCACTCCTCCATCGATCGCAGGCTCGATGCCATGCTTGAGTGCATTCTCCACCAACGGCTGAAACAACATGGAAGGCACCGGCACATCAGCCAGTTCTTCATCCATATGAATCACCGTTCTTAGTCTGCTGCCGAATCGTTCTTCTTCTAGACGCAGGTAAGTGCGGATAAAGTCTAACTCCTTCCAAAGCGGTACACAATCTTCCTGTGTGGCCTGCAAAGCGTAGCGGAAAATATCGGCGAGTTTACCGATCAGATCGCGGGTGAACTCCTGCTGCGCAGGTACCGATGCACTGATACTATTGAGTGTATTGAAAAGAAAATGCGGTTGTATCTGCGCTCTCAATCCTGCAATCTCCGTGTCTGTTACCTGTTGCTGTAATGCCAGCTCACGATGCATCTGCTCTTCGCGCTGCTTGAAATAATGATGTATGTGCAGGATGCAGAAAGCCTGGATATAGAAGATCAGGTTATGCCAGAGGTTTTGCATGGTTTGACAACCAGTCATCAAAGGTCTTCCGGTAACAGGATTGTAAATAAAGTAGGCCACCCACCAGATCAGGTAGAAAATACCTACTGTCAATAAATGCAAAGCAACTCTCTTCTTCAACGGTAACTTAGGGAACTTCCTGAAATGCAGCCACCAGCAAGGAATACAGGCGATAAAAAGAAAAACTACATCGAACATCAGTTCCTTAACATGCGATACTCCAATCAATCCTGAAACAAATGATGGCATCGCATAGATCCATTCCAGCAGAAAGAAGGTGAGCAATAAGATCAGCAGATCAACCGGTATTCTGCGGTTGAATGAAGCAATCCTCACAAATTTTCTCAAATGGCTCATACTGCTGTTTTGTTGCAATGGCATGTTGTACTGTCGTACTGAACTACAAAATTAATCAGCTCTGTGCATAGCAGGAATGGCGAACATGCCTGCAACATTTTTTCCGACATAGGTCAGTTTTTTATATTTGGTATATTCGCATATACCTTGCTGTATCACAGCTACAAGAAACATGACCACTAAAGATCCATATCACCACGTTCACCTCTGGTTGAATGAACGAAATATCCAGCTGAACCGCCGGGAAATGGCGCTCATCCGCAGACACACATTGGTGCGTACCGCCAAACCCAAGGAGATTCTGATGTCGCAGGATCAGCTGGTAAGCAAATTGTATTTTTTAAACAGCGGAATCGTTCGTCTCAACCGGATACAGGATGGAACCGATCATACCCTTGGGCTGATCGACAGCCGGGACTTTCTATCGTCCCCACAATTCGTATTGAATAAGGAGATCTCCACCTGCAGCCTGGAAGTATTGACAGAAGCCGATTTGCTGGAATGGGATATCGATGCCATCAACATTATCAAACAGGGCATTCCGCAAATCTATAATGCAGAACTGGCGCTCATGGCGAGATTGCTTAACTGGGTGCAGCAATGCCAGCTGGAACTGATCTGTCTTCCTGCGGAAAAAAGATATCAGCTGATGCTGGAGCGACAACCGAATGTATTGCTCAACATACCACTGAAGTACATCGCTTCTTTCCTCAACATTCACACAGACAGTCTCAGCAGGATCAGAAAAAATCACTTGTCGCCCGGAAAGAAATAAGCTGTTCACAACATCTTCCCAAAATGCATTCATAAAAAAAGAAGCGGCCAACAGCCGCTTCTTTAACCTTACGATCTATAGGGAAAGCTACAATGTAGCAAGCACTGTGTTCTGATCTTTGCTTTCGAGCAATGATGATCCCATCAAAAACTCATCTACTTTGCGTGCAGCTTCGCGGCCTTCGCTGATGGCCCAAACTACCAGGCTCTGTCCGCGTCTTACGTCGCCAGCAGCAAATACTTTATGAATATTGGTGTGGAATTCTTTTTCATCTGCTTTCACATTACCACGGCCATCGAGCTCAACACCCAATTCCGTGAGCAGCCCTTCCGGTTCAGGATGCACAAAGCCCATCGCCAGCAATGCCAGTTCGCAGGGTATCTGCCTTTCACTGCCGGGGATCTCAACAAACTGCGCAGGTCGGCCATCTTCGGTGATCTTCCATTCGAGATCCACTACAGAAAGTGCTTTCAGTTTTCCGTTCTCATCTCCGATGAATGCTTTGGTGGCAATGGCCCACTGACGCTGCACACCTTCTTCGTGCGAAGTACTTGTTTTCAACGTCATGGGATAAGAAGGCCAGGGCATGTATTCGGTGCGCTTTTCGGGAGGCATCGGCATCAGCTCGAACTGATGAATATTTTTTGCTCCGTGCCTGTTGGATGTGCCTACACAGTCGCTGCCTGTATCACCTCCACCAATTACAACCACGTTCTTTCCTGTTGCGAGCAAATCTTTGGAAACGATATTGCTTTCGATTTCGGCTTTCGCCAACGGATCGATGCCTGCATTCCGTTTGTTCTGTTGCTTGAGGAATTGCATAGCGAAGTGAACGCCATCCAGTTCACGACCCGGCACTTCGAGATCGCGGGGTTTGGTTGAACCACATGCCAGTACTATTGCCTGATATTCGCGCAGCAGATCATTGATCTTTACATTCACTCCTATATTGGCATTGCACTTGAACGTAATGCCTTCTTCTTCCAATAATTTTATGCGACGATCTACGATCGATTTTTCGAGTTTGAAATCCGGGATACCGTAGCGGAGCAAACCACCCGGCGCATCATCGCGCTCGTACACAGTTACTGTATGCCCTGCATAATTGAGCTGCGCAGCAGCGGCCAATCCCGCAGGGCCAGAACCTACTACCGCTACTTTCTTTCCAGTGCGTACATTCGGTTTGCGTGCTTTCACAAATCCTTTATCGAATGCGATCTCGATGATATGTTTTTCGATTTCCTCGATGGCTACCGGCGGCTGATTGATGCCGAGTACACAGGCAGATTCGCAGGGAGCAGGACAAATCCTTCCCGTGAATTCAGGAAAATTATTGGTGGCTGTAAGTATTTCGTATGCTTCCTGCCAGTTCTTGTGATACACTGCATCATTGAATTCGGGGATCACATTACCGAGCGGGCAACCGGAGTGACAAAAAGGAACACCACAGTTCATGCATCTTGCACTCTGCTGATTCAGCTGCTCTTCAGGGAAGCGCTCCACAAATTCACCATAGTGCTTCAAACGCTGATCTATAGCGGCTTTTCCGGGAAGTGCGCGGGTGAATTCCAAAAAACCTGTTGGCTTTGCCATATGTTAATTCAGTTACGTAAGTTAGAAATGGGTTTCGGTCAGGAAGGTTTCAGATTGGTTACCTTCGATTTTTGCAGCAGCGCTTTTTTGTAATCTGCCGGGAATACTTTCACAAAATTCTTCGCCTGATTTTCGAGGTCATCGAGTACGAATTTTGCTACGGTGCTTCCAGTGTAGGCGTAGTGTTTGGTGATTACATCCTGCAGGTATTTGATATCATCCTGATCGAGCGGATCGAGTTCCACCATTTCGCGGTTGCAGCGTGCAGGGAATTGCCCCTTCACATCGTACACGTATGCGATGCCGCCGCTCATGCCTGCTGCGAAATTCCTTCCTGTTTCTCCGAGTATCACTACACGGCCGCCCGTCATGTATTCACAGCCGTGATCACCTGTTCCTTCCACCACTACTTCTGCACCTGAGTTGCGCACACAGAATCGTTCTCCGGCTTTTCCTCTGATGAAAGACTCACCGGAAGTTGCGCCATAGAATGCTACGTTACCGATGATGATATTTTCTTCGGGCACATAAGTTGCCTGACGGGGAGGATACACAATCAGCTTCGCTCCGCTAAGCCCTTTACCGAAATAATCGTTTGCATCCCCTTCGAGTTCGAGCGTTACACCTTTTGTATTGAAGGCACCGAAGCTTTGCCCGGCTGTTCCATTGAAACTGAAGTGAATGGTATCTTCCGGCAATCCTGCACCCTTGTGAATTTTGGTTATTTCATTGGAGAGGATGGTACCGATAGTACGATCAGTATTCTTAACATTGAATGAAGCGGTTATACGTTCACGTGAATCGATGGCCGGCTTTGCAGCTTCGAGCAGTTTCCAGTCGAGCACTTCTGCGAGGCCGTGATCCTGCGGCTCCTGGTTGTAGAGCCCTGTGTAGAGAGATGCGGGTTCTTTGTAGAGTATGGGTGAAAGATCGAGTTTGCTGAATTTCCAATGCGTGATATCGTCGCGCATTTCGATGCAATCGGCCTGACCTATCATTTCGTTTACAGTACGGAAGCCAAGATCCGCCATTATTTCGCGCAGTTCCTGCGTAATGAATTTGAAGAAGTTCACTACGTGATCTGCATCGCCGGTGAAGCGTTTGCGCAGCTCAGGATCCTGTGTGGCTACGCCAACCGGACAAGTATTGAGATGGCATTTGCGCATCATGATACATCCTTCCACAATAAGCGCTGCAGTGGCAACACCCCATTCTTCGGCACCGAGAAGAGCTGCCATGGCAATGTCCCTTCCGGTTTTCATTTGTCCGTCTGCCTGCACCACTACCCTGCTGCGCAATTTATTTTTTACGAGCGTCTGATGAGTTTCTGCAAGACCGAGTTCCCATGGAAGTCCGGCATGTTTGATAGAGCTGAGTGGCGAAGCGCCGGTGCCTCCATCAAAACCGGAAACGAGAATCACGTCTGCTTTTGCTTTGGCTACACCTGCGGCGATTGTGCCCACACCTGCTTTTGAAACCAGTTTCACATTGATGCGCGCAGCACGATTCGCATTCTTGAGATCGAAGATCAGTTGTGCGAGATCTTCGATAGAATAAATATCGTGGTGCGGCGGTGGAGAGATCAGGCCGACTCCGGGTGTAGAGTGACGGGTCTTGCCGATCCAGTCATCCACTTTATGTCCCGGTAATTGTCCGCCTTCTCCCGGCTTCGCTCCCTGCGCCATCTTTATCTGCAGTTCATCGGCCTCTGTGAGATAGTAGCTGGTTACACCGAAACGTGCCGACGCCACCTGCTTGATAGCGCTTCGCATGCTATCGCCATTGGCTAATGGCCGATACCTGCTTTCATCTTCCCCTCCTTCTCCTGTATTGCTTTTTCCACCAAGTCGGTTCATGGCAACAGCCAGTGTGGTATGGGCTTCCCATGAAATAGAGCCGAAGCTCATTGCACCGGTCGCAAATCTGCGATAGATATTTTCTGCCGGTTCAACTTCATCGATTGCTATGGATGGACGATTCTTTTTGAACCGGAACAGTCCTCTCAACGTAGCAGCTTTCTCTGCCTGATCGTTTACCAGCTTCGAATATTTTCTGAAAGTATTGTAATCGTTCATCCTTGTGGAGTACTGCAGCAGGTGAATGGTCTGCGGATTGAAAAGATGGAATTCACCTTTACGTTTCCACTGATACACACCACCTACCATCAGCCTGTCTACCGGAATATTCTTTTTGCTGAACGCGAAATAATGTTTCGCCAAAGTCTCTTTCGCAATTTCATCGAGGCCCATGCCTTCGATACGGCTGGTTGCACCACTGAAATATTTATCTACCACTTCGTGATTGATGCCGATGATCTCGAATATCTGCGCACCCTGATAAGATTGCAAAGTGGAAATCCCCATTTTGGAGAACACTTTCAGCAGTCCTTCATTCACAGCTTTGATGTAGTTCTTCTTGAGCTGTTCTGGATCCTGCGCAGATTCGAGTTTGCCACTCAGTTTCAGATCGCGGATAGAGCTGAGTGCGAGATATGGATTGATGGCAGTAGCGCCGAATCCAAGCAGACAAGCGAAGTGATGCACTTCCCAAACATCTCCGGCTTCTACCACAATGCCCACCTGACCGCGCAATCCTTTTCTGATAAGATGATGATGTACAGCCGCAGTAGCCAGTAATGAAGGGATCGGTGCGTGATCGGAATCGATGGCACGATCCTGCAGTATCAGCACTTCAAATCCATCTTCCACAGCATCCACTGCATAGCGGCAAATACGATCCAGCGCAGATTTCAGCCTGCCGGGTTTTCCGTCTGCACGGAAATAACACTGCAATGTTTTTGCCTGAAAGATGCCCGTATCGATACTGCGTATCTTCTCCAGTTCGTGATTGGTAAGTACAGGATGTTTGAGCGCAACAGTGTGGCAGCTGAGCGGTTCTTCCTGCAACAGATTTCCGTTGTTTCCAACGAAAGTGGCGAGACTCATCACCATTCTTTCGCGGATAGGATCGATAGGCGGATTGGTAACCTGCGCAAACAGCTGCTTGAAATAAGCGCTGAGATGCTGCGGCTGATCGCTGAGTACAGCGAGCGGCACATCGGTTCCCATAGAGCCGATGGGCTCTTTGCCATCGAGTGCCATCGGTGCAATGATGGTTTCGAGATCTTCCGTTGAATAGCCAAATGCTTTCTGGTATTTGAACACCTGCTCGCGTTCGAGATGCGTGAACATCACGCGCGGTTCGGGCAGTTCGTTGAGACGGATCTTGTATTTATTGAGCCATTCTGCGTATGGTTTTTGTCCGCAGATATTTCCTTTCAGTTCGTCGTCGCTGATGATTCTTCCCTGCTCCATGTCCACTACGAACATTTTGCCGGGCTGCAATCTTCCTTTTTCTTTAATCAGTGTGGGATGCACAGGCAGTGCGCCGGTTTCGGATGCCATTATCACGCGATCGTCGGTGGTAACGCAGTAGCGCGAAGGGCGCAGTCCGTTTCTGTCGAGCGTTGCGCCGATAATTTTTCCGTCGGTGAAAGAGATCGAAGCGGGACCGTCCCAGGGCTCCATCATGGAGGCGTGGAATTCGTAGAAAGCTTTTTTCACGGGGTCCATGTCTTCGTTGCCATCCCATGCTTCGGGGATGAGCATCATCATCACATGCGGAAGGGAGCGGCCGGAGAGCGTGAGCAGCTCTATCATATTATCGAGGCAGGCAGAGTCCGACTGACCTTCGGTAACGATGGGCAGCAGCATCTCCATTTCTTCTTTGGTGAACAAACCGGAGGTGAAGCCTTTCTCTGAGGTCTTCAACCAGTTGAGGTTACCCTGCAGCGTATTGATCTCACCGTTATGAGCGATGAAACGGAATGGCTGCGCCAGTTTCCAGCTGGGGAAGGTATTGGTGGCGAAGCGTGAGTGAACAAGGCCGAAGGCGCTTACCACACGCTTGTTGCTGAGATCGGGAAAATAGTTGCGAACCTGTCCGCTGGTGAGCTGACCTTTGTACACAACGGTTTTATAACTCATGCTGGCGATGTAGAAACCGATGGCATCGCGCTTCACTGTATTATTGATTACGTGTGTGGCATAGTTGCGCAGCACAAAAAGTTTTCTTTCGAATTCTTCAGGGTTGTTGATATGATCGGGACAAGCGATGAACACCTGTTCCATTTCGGGTTCAACGCTGAGCGCTGTAGCGCCGATCCCCTCCGGGTTTACGGGCACTTTGCGATAGGCGAGAATTTCCAGTCCGAGTTTTTCGGCGGCACGATTGAAAATATCGCGGCACTCTTCGCGCAGACGAATTTCGCGCGGGAAGAAAATCACACCCACTCCATATCTGCCGAACGGAGGAAGCGGAACGCCGAGCCGAATGCATTCGTCGAAGAAAAATTCATGGGGTGTCTGAATCATGATACCTGCACCGTCGCCGGTATTGCTTTCGCAACCGCAGGCGCCGCGATGTTCCATGTTTTCGAGAACAGTTAAGGCATCGGAGATGTGTTGATGAGATTTAGAACCTTTGATATTGGCCACAAAACCGATACCACAGGCATCACGCTCAAAGGAGGGATGGTATAAACCCTGGTTGCTTGCCATCGTTGAAAATTAGTTTTGGAAATTATCTAATAATAAACGCGCTTAATAAAATAAATCTTAAAAAGCGGGCAAGCAACTGTCTAAAAATACAACAAAAACATCAAAATACCGTTGATTTGTTCAATATATTTTGCGTACTAACATTTGTATGTGCGGGTTAATTATTGCAGGTCAGGGCGGTCGAAAACATAGGGATACTGGATGTCTTCGCCGGTTTCCTGGTCCATTATCATGAACACGATCACGCCATTATTCCATGAATAATTTGCCAATTCCGTTGACCAGTTTTTGAAGGCAGTTTTGTTGTAGAGGTATTCGCTATTACCAAAACAATCACTGCATTGGTAACTGAATCCAGATAGCAGTTTATTGGTTGCTCCTTTGCGTTCATGTGCAGCACGTTCGATATAGAAGTACGTCCACTTTTTATTGTTGCGGATGATCTCGAAAGTAGGATCTTCTCCAATCAGCGGAACATAGGCATAGAATTCTTTGGTTTCGTTGGTGAACACCACATGCGGCTTCCAGTCTTTTTTCCATGAAGTGGTTGGGCCGGATACTTCAATGCCATCATTACCTGCTTT
This sequence comes from Pseudoflavitalea sp. G-6-1-2, assembly GCF_012927185.1. GTDB lineage: Bacteria > Bacteroidota > Bacteroidia > Chitinophagales > Chitinophagaceae > Pseudobacter. The sequence continues at coordinate 85,710 of NZ_JABBGB010000003.1, read as the reverse complement.
GAATTGTTTATCCATCCTGTATTCGCGGTAGATCACTTTGTTATTGTCTTCGAGATGCGCATCAACATACAGCGATGCCGTGTAGTTGCCTGGTGTAAGATCGTCGATGGTTATTTGCAGCTTATCTTTTTCCTTGATGAACTTTTTGATATAGGGCAACTGATTTCCATCCTTCCTCAATACCACATAGCCCGAATCGATGAGACTGAAAGGAATGGTCTTGTTATCGAAAACAACGGCAAGCTGCCCGGCCACCGGCTTTCTGGTTTCCGGATCTTCCTGCTTCGATTTACTGCAGGATACTGCGAGGCATGTTGCTGCAGTCAGCAACAGCATCCACATCTGAATTGGTTTGTACATAAACTGATTTTAGAACTATCTGACAATAAAATGAACAGGGCTGCATCGGAGAAGCAACCGGTTTACTGCTCAATGAACAAATAAGCTATCCGGGCTGGCTAAGGTTTGAACTGAGAAGCGGATTTATTTCCGGGGTGTGGGCTGGCGGGAGATGCAGAGGGATTGTTATTCTCCCAGCCATGTTCTGAAAGCAGGTACGCGCTCGCGGCTGATAACGATCTGTTCTGAGAAGCCGGGCTGTACTTCTACTTTTAGTTTGCCGTGTGTGCTCATCATTACTTTCACAATGCTTTCGTGACTGATAATGAATTGCCTGCTTACGCGAAAGAAGGTAACCGGACAGATCAGCTTTTCCAGGTCGGTGATGGAGAAGCCGAGAATATGGTCTTTGTTGTCTGTCATCCGCGCAAAAGTGAGTTTATCGCGGAGAAAGAAATATCGGATACTCTGCACCGGTAGTGAGATCAGTTGTTGTCCTTTCTTCACCAGGAACCTGTTTTTGTAAACGGGATTGGCATTGCCGGGGAAAGAGTCCCGCAGAATTTCCTGCCAGGCCTGATCCTGCCCGGACAGTGGTTGATTCAGTTGTTGCATTGCTGCATGGGTTGCATTCATGGTTGATGATTTGTGGTTAAACGTTTACCTGACAGCAAAAATGCAACCTTCGTTCCCAACTGCGGGTACCGTTGGGGCAAAATCACATGAATATGCGATCCCGGTCGCCTTATTCGCCCATCCAGATGCGGAAATTGTGCACCCGGTCACGGCTGATGATCACTTCTTCCGGCACCGCGGCCCTGATTTCGAGTTTCAGCTTTCCGTTGAACCAAACGAGTACACGATGAATGGCCTGATGACAGATCACATGCCGACGGCTTACGCGGAAGAAATGATCCCCGCAAACCATCATGCTGATCTGCTCGATGGTGAAAGGAATTACAAATTCTTTGTTATCAATGGTGTGTGCAAAACTCACCTTCTCTCTCGAATAGAAATACAGGATCTCCGAAGTAGGCAGCGATATCAGCTGCTGCCCTCTTTTTACCAGAAACCTTTGTTTTACTACAGACAGTTGACTGTTGTTCTGATCATTGGAAGTAACAAACATTCCATGCTCACATTCCAGAATAGATTGATGCATATGACTGAGTTTTGATGAATAAATGTCGGAATACAGACAGGCAATTCCGCTGTTTCATGGCATCAAAGCTGTACAGTATGATCATTCTTTACATCAGTAAACGCTACTGATCGGCATGTGAAGCTTGCTGGCCACCTGCGGCCCTGAACTGGGAAGGGGTTTGCTGCGTGAATTTGCGGAAAGCATTGTTGAAAGAAGTCTTGTTGCGGAAGCCCGAACGCTGGCCAATGGCCTCGATGGTAATGGTGTGATCGGACAGCAGGAGCTGCTGCGCTGCTTCCACCCTGCAGCAATTGATGTAATCGGGAAAGCTGAGTGCGAGCCGTTCGTTGATCACGCGCGATAAATGATGGGTAGATGTACCCAGCTTGTCTGCCACTTCTTTCAGTTTGAGACTGGGGCTCAGGAAAAGTTTTTCTTCCTGCATCACGCGCTTCAGTCGCTTGAGAATATAGTCGGCAGTTTCGATGCTGAGTGTAGTTGTCTTGTATTTTTCTTTTGGCAACACATCTTCTCTCACGGCCAACTGATAACCAATGCGCAGTTTTGCATAACTCAGGTAATAGATGGCGAGCGTGAGCAGCACCTTGATAAGAATAGTGATGTAGATGCCCGCAGTAGATTTCACTATCACGCAAATCAGAAATGCCAGAAGGCTGAATGCATAAAGCCCAAAGAAAATCAGCAGCTTTCGCGTGTTCACCAATGCATTGTTCTGTTGTGGATTGAACTGCACTACTTTACCCGTGTAATATTTCAGGTGCAGCAAAGCAGTGATCACATATCCGAGCAATATGAAGTTGGCAGGCAGCGCCATCTGCAGATTGGTGAGCAGGATCATCTGCTTCCCTCCTATCCAATACATCAACACTTCGGCGATGTAAAAAAGAGCTGGAATAAAATGCCAGTAATGAAAAGGAAGCCTGAAAGAAAAACCTGTGATGCCGCGAACGAACATCAGCAGCAATGGTCCGAAGAAAGCAGCGATGGCCCAGGTGAGAACAGGGCCGGGATACCATGTTGTGCTCCGGATAGTCATGTTGAGAACAAAGCTGGCCATGGCCAGTGCAAACCCGGTGATGAGCCATCCGAGCAAACGCCCTGCGGGCTGGCTCTGGCGGCCACGCAGAATCACTATGCCAATCAGAATACCCTGACCGGCAGCCACGAGGCAGATCCATAAGATGAGTTGCATCAGCGGAGTCATACAACAAAATACAATTAATCGCCGAAGCATGGCATTAACGAGGCTGAATTCATCAGAGAGGGTTGCCGAACTGTCGGAAAGGGATACCGAAAAAAAGCAGGTGGTAGAAACCACCTGCGAGTCACATGAGAAAATTCTATTCGCAACTATGTTAGTGATCCAGGGATGAGTTGCAAAAGAGGAACATAAAAGAAATCCCCGGAGAATTATTTCGACGGATAACCGAAGTAAAAAGTTACAGTAAGAATAAGGTAAATAAGAATAAGGCAGGTTGTTCAAAAGCTGTTCAGTGATGCAAGAACGATAAAATAAAACCGGCAAGCGGTTAAAATATGTGAATCCGTTATTTCATTCCGTCAAACAGCTAAAAGCAGGTTCAGAACTATGAAAAGAGCAGGTGGTAGAAACCACCTGCGAAGTCACATGAGAAAATTCGAATGACGCAACCGGATACACCGGGAGGCTGCGCGATATTATTTTCCCGGAATGCTTTCACTTACAACCATTGGTTTCGATGTATGCAAGGGTTGCTGATGCAATATGCTCAGCAGCATATCGTAGATATCTGCCGAACGATAATTGAATCTGAATTCAGTTTCTTTTACGTGCAGGTACAGGGTTCCTCCGTTGAGTCCGCGGAACTTCACCAGCCTCGATTTGAGCATACCCCAGAATGTTTCGATATCATCATCGGAATTCCTTCCGCTGATAATATTTCCGTTAAGGCCGTTGAGCCTGTGCAGTCTGATGTTGTTGAAATCTGCGATGCCGGTGTAAAGATGAAGGCGGTACTTTTCTACGGTTTCGGAACCTGCTTCAATGCGTCCTTTCAACCAGTCTGTAAGCCAGCTGGCTTCGAGGTCGGGCATTCTGTCCGAAAACACCATCCCTTCTTTTACATACACACCATACAGCGGTTTTCTGGAATTGCTTTCGGGCGATTCCACTGCTGAGCTGGAAGTATGCATAGGGATAAATGCCAACGTACCATTGGATACATGCAGCGGATTGCGTTCTTCGCAGAACCGGGCAATATGTGTTCTGATGAGTTTGAAATAGGCGTTCACCGTAATACGGCTGATGCCTGTGATGCTGGCAATCTGAGTGGCAGTCAGATCGTCGCAAAATAGTTTAATCAGTTCCCGAACCTTCCTTTCGGAAAGATGGGCACCTTTCAGGTATTTGTTCTTCATGGCGGCGAGAGTGGTTAAGTACGATACTTTACGTAAATAAGGTACTTTTTATGCGAACAGCAGTGTTAAAATTTTATAAGCGGCCAATGATGGGGATGTATGCAAGCCAATGACAATATACTTATCAAGTCAGTATCAACTGATTGGGTATTATCTCATTGATTTACAGGGCCACTAATTTTCGAGCAGCTGTTGGATAACGCTTGCAACCTTTTGAGGGTTCGGAAGCATCGCCTGTTCGAGCACCATATTCATGGGTACTGCAGGCAGGTTCATTGCTCCCAACACTTCAACCGGAGCATCGAGCCATTGGAAACAGTTCTTTGAAATGCGGCCTGCGAGCGCTTCTGCAAAAGAATTGTTTTGCTGTTCTTCTGTAAGCACCAGGCATTTGCCGTGTTTCTTCACTGTTTCGAAAACCAGTTCTTCGTCGAGCGGGAATAATGTACGCAGATCGATTACTTCCACACGTCCGGCAAACTGTTTGGCTACTGCTTTGGCCCAGTACACACCCATTCCGTATGTAATGATGCAACAGGAATCTCCTTCAGCGGTTCTTGCTGCATCTGCTGTTGCTACAATCTGTCCTTTACCGAAGGGTAAAACATAATCTCGTGAAGGTTCAGTAGTCTTTGCTTCTTCTGTTCCGGGTACCTTGCTCCAGTATAATCCTTTGTGTTCGAGCATTACAACCGGATTGGGGTCGAGGAAGGCCGCTTTCATCAGTCCTTTCATATCTGCGGCGGTGGAGGGATAGGCAATCTTGATGCCTTTTATAGATAACAGTGTGGTTTCAATGCTTCCGCTGTGGTAAGGGCCTCCGCCTCCGTAGGCGCCGATAGGAATTCTTATCACAGTCTGAACAGGGAACTTTCCACAACTAAGGTAAGACGATTTTGAGATTTCCGTAACCAGTTGGTTCAGTCCGGGGTAAATATAATCTGCGAACTGCACTTCCACGATGGGTTTGAGGCCCACCGCACTCATGCCTACAGTTGATCCGATGATATATGCTTCCTGGATGGCAGTATTGAAAACACGATGATCTCCAAACTGTTCTGCGAGTGTGGCCGCTTCGCGGAACACCCCTCCCAGCCTGCGGCCTACATCCTGACCATAGAGTACCGCATCGGGAAAATCTTCCATCAGTTCACGGATAGCGAAAAGTGCGGCATCCACCATCATGATCTTATCACCGCTTCCATTACCCGCTCTGTTGCCCTTTTCTTCGGTTACAGGCGTAGGAGCAAAAACGTGATCTGCAACAGTTGCCGGATCGGGATCGGGCGCCTGCACCGCCTGCGCAAACTGGTTGTCTACAAACTGGCGGGTTTGATCTTCGATATCGAGCAATTCCTGTTCGCTTATACCGATCTGGAGTAAACGCTGACGGAGTTTTGGACCGGGATCATCCTGCAGATGTTTCTCCCAGTCGTCCTGCGAGCGGTAAAATTCTTTTCTTACACCGCTGGTGTGATGGCCGAGCAGTGGCACTTTCGCCTGCACCAGATAAGGTTCGCGATGATGGCGAACGTATTGAATGATGCGGCGCATATTGTCGTAGCTCTCTTCGAAGTTGCTACCGTCGATGCGTACACGCCCCATGCCCGGAAATCCTCCGGCATAGTCGTAGGCATCCATGGCACGTGCTTCATCGGCACTAACGGAGATGCCCCAGTTATTATCCTGAACAAGATAAATGATGGGCAGCTTTTTCAGTACAGCGAATTGAAATGCTTCGCTCACTTCACCTTCGGTAACGCTGGCGTCTCCGAGGGAGCAGATCACTACGGGCAGTTCGCCTGCAGGGCCGGTTTTGAGCGATTCAGCATGAATTTTTTCGAGGTACTGAACACCTTGTGCGAGACCGGTAGTAGGGATAGCCTGCATGCCGGTGGCGCTGCTCTGGTGAATGATGGTAGGTTTATCGTTGCCCCTGTAGTTGGGGTGACTGTAATATTCTCTTCCTCCGGTAAAGATATCGTTGCCTTTGGCGAGCAGTTGCAGCATCAGCTGAAACGGCGTGAAACCCAGGCCCAGCAAGATGCTCTCATCGCGATAATACGGGCTCACAAAATCGCAGGGAAGCAGCTGAAATGCGGTGGCCAGCTGAATGGCTTCGTGTCCGCGTGATGTGGAGTGAACGTATTTGCAAACCTGTCTGTTGGCTTCATATTTTTCTGCCATCGCCTTTGCAGTGCACATGAGGCGATAGGCTTTCATCATAGTATCTGTACTGGTCATAACGAGCGTTGCGGGTATATCGGACAAATGTAGTAAAACAATAACAGTTGTTAGTTTAAATAAGGTAAATAAAAGGAATAAAAAAAGCCACTCCGCAGAAGCGGAACGGCTTTTTCCTTGTAGTGATCTATAACTGTTATTTGATCTCGAGGTTTAACATGCTTTCATCTTCGATGAAGGCTTCCAGTTCATCACCAACAACGCATTCACCTACGCCTGCAGGTGTGCCTGTGAATACGAGGTCTCCGATGTTTACGGAGAAATAATTTGATATATGAGCAATTACTTTATCGAAGTTATTGATCATGAGGTTTGAGTTCCCCTGTTGAACCAGTTCTTTGTTTTTGTAGAGGCAGAAGTTGATATCCTTCTTATTTTTCACATTCTGGAATGGAACCCATTTTCCGATTACAGCGGAATTATCCCAGGCTTTAGATTTTTCCCAGGGGAGACCTTTCGATTGCAGCTCACGTTGAACGTCGCGTGCAGTAAAATCGATACCGGTCGTAACTGCGTCGTAGTATTTATTGGCGAATCTTTCCTGAATGTACTTACCATTCTTTGATATTCTTAATACCAGTTCGCATTCGTAATCCAGTTCGTTTGTGAATTCAGGATAGTAGAATGGAGTGTGTGCCTGCAACAAAGCACTCTTAGGTTTCAGAAAAATAATAGGCTCATCCGGAACATCGTTTCCCAATTCATTTGCGTGTGCCACGTAGTTACGGCCTACACAGAATATTTTCATACACAACAAAGGGTTTAACTGTGATAATTGTTTTCAAGTTTCATAACCTGGACAGGAGGGGTACAGTTGCATAGAAATATTGAATATCAAAAGGTTGTTATCCAATCGGGATATTATTGCGAAAATAAAGATTCAAATTAACAAATCATAGTGGAAACTCCAATTTATTAACCTCGTTCATGGTGCGTTCAATTCCAATGTGGGCAAAGCTTTCAACAACTTCAACACACTTTTCGATCTTACGTAGAACTACTGGAATTTCTTCTTTGAACCATTTTCCTAAAACGAAATCTGCCTGCATTCCTTTGGGGTAATTGTTACCGATGCCAAACCTCAAACGGGGATAATCAACAGAGTTGATCATCGCCTGAATGCTTTTTAGTCCGTTGTGACCTGCATCACTACCAGATGGCCTTAACCGAAGTTTCGACAATGGTAATGCGAGATCATCGAGAATAACCAGCATATTGGATGGTTGGATCTTTTCTTTATCGAGCCAGTACTTCACCGCTTTACCACTAAGGTTCATATAGGTGGTTGGCTTGATAATGATCAATTGCTTCCCGCGGTATTTTGTTTCTGCAATATCTGCGAGCCTGTCGGATCTGAATGAAACGCCATTTTTCAGGGCTATGGCATCTGCTACTTCAAATCCAATATTGTGCCGGGTGCCGGCGTACTCCATTCCAATATTGCCTAAACCTACGATAAGGAATTTGGACATACCGTGATTTGTTAATGAGCCTTCCCGTTACTGACAGTGTAAAGGTTATGCGGGAACGATTAGTGGTTTCAGAGCAGGATCAGTCAGTAAACGGGAATCTTTTCTCCCTGGAAATAAAGCCAAAGCCCGGCATTGGTTATTCCGGGCTTGGATTTAGGTATTTCAGTTCTTTTTCTTACTACTTCTTAGCGCCTTTTGCACCTTTTGCAGGAGCAGCAGCTTCTTCCTGTTTCAGCTGACGTGTCATAACAACTGAAGCGATAGGAATACGTGGTGAGTTGAGGATTTCGATGTTCTCAGCTTTCACGTCTTCAACACGGATGTTTCCGTTCAGCTCCAGGTTTGTGAGGTCAACCTCGATGTTCTCAGAAAGATATTTTGGAAGCGTTTTAATCTTCAGAGATTTGATCTTTGTGATCAGTTTACCACCTGCTTTTACACCTACTGAAGATCCGGTGAACTTCAGCGGAAGTGTAGCAACAACGGGTTTATCTTCTACCAGCTCAAGGAAATCGATGTGGTTCAGAGAATCAGTTACTTTGTCGAACTGGATATCTTTCAGAATGCACTGATAAGATTTTCCGTCTACATTGATCTTTGCGAGTTGGAATTCTGCTGTGTACACAAGCGATTTAAAAGCCATCACAGGAGCAGCAAAGCTAACTTCCTGAGCACCGCCATAAATTACACAGGGTACCAGATCCTGAGAGCGAAGTTGGCGGGTGGCTTTTTTCCCGGTTTCGGTCCTCAGTTGGCCTTCAATTGTAATTGCTTTCATTGTTTATGTTTGTTTAATTTGAACACTTGCTTATCGCCAGATTATTTGTTTCTCATCTGGCTGTGAATGAACAGACCGGTAATGCTTCTGTTCTCATATGCGTTGCGGATAGCTACTGCAAACAGTTCGGCCACGCTCAGCACTTTGATCTTCGATATCTTCTGTTTCAGTGGAATGGTATCACAAACCACCAGTTCGCTCAGTACACTGTTCTCGATATTCGAGTAAGCATTGCCACTCAGTACCGGATGCGTGCAAAGGGCTCTCACGCTTCTTGCTCCTTTTTCCATCAGCAACCCGGCAGATTTTGCGAGGGTGCCGCCTGTATCACAGATATCATCGATCAAAACAATATCCCTGTCGGTTACATCACCGATTACTACCATGCTGGCGATCTCGTTGGCACGTTTGCGGTGCTTGTCGCAGATCACCATATCTGCATTGAAGTAGGTGGCAATCTCACGGATCCTGTTGGCACTTCCTACGTCAGGGGCCGCAAAGGTAAGATTTTCCAGCTGAAGTTGCTGAATATAAGGAATAAATATGGCAGAGCTGTCCAGATGGTCCACCGGGATGTCGAAATAACCCTGAATCTGGGGAGCGTGGAGGTCCATTGTGATCACCCGGTCAGCGCCTGCGGCCACTAACATATTGGCTATCAGCTTAGAACCGATGGCAACCCGGGGTTTATCTTTCCTGTCCTGACGGGCATACCCATAATAAGGTATCACCACTACCACCTTGTAAGCCGAAGCCCTTCTGGCTGCATCGATCATCAGCAGAATCTCCAGAATGTTTTCAGCGGGGGCAAATGTGCTCTGAACGAGAAAAACCATGTCTCCCCGGATACTTTCCTGGAAAACCGGTTGAATTTCACCATCACTGAACCGGGAAATAGTGATCTTTCCAAGGGTGGTGCCATATTGCTGTGCTATTTTCTCGGCGAGGTATTGAGACCCCGTACCGGAAAAGATCTTGACAGAATTTTCCATACCGCGATTAAAATGTGCGGCGAAGATAGAGAGAAGAAAGGGATTAGGGGTTATTCCTCACAGGAATAATTTTTAGAACCGGAAGGGCAAAAGAAGGGTACGGACCATCAACGGGCATCGGGTCCGGGCAATAAAAAATGCCGGCCATCTTTCAGGCCGGCTTATAATAAATTACTGATTGGTAACGGTTAACAATACCTGCTGGCTGCCCGTAAGTGTTTTGGAGGCAGCTACTTTTTTCTCAGCCATCGACTTTTTAGGGTTGGCTGCATGGAAAATGGCAGAACAGATAAAGATGGAGAAAAACAGGGCCACAACATACATGCCTGCACAGAACAGGAAGGGTTGATAGCCACCGATGGCAGAGAGTGTAGTTTTTCTTTTCATGGATTATTGGATTTAAGGGTTCGGAAATGTATTGGATAATTATGCACAATAACGACAGGGTGAATAAGATTATTACATTCTGTTGTAAATTGTATGGGGTGAAAGTAATAGCCCGGTTTGGATTATGCAAGAGAAAAAATACCTTATCTCCGACAGGAAAAACTACCCTATCACGGCGTGGGCTTCTGATGATCAGCCAAGGGAAAAACTACTTCGTAAAAACCCGGAAAGCCTCTCCGATTCTGAGTTGCTGGCCATTCTGATCAATTGCGGCTATAAAGAGAAATCAGCAGTTGACCTTGCCAGAGAGGTATTGGAAAGCTGCAATTACGATCTGCACGAGTTATCGAACAGATCGGTGCACGAGCTGAAGAAAATAAAGGGCATAGGCGAAGCCAGAGCAGTTACCATTGCAGCCAGTCTCGAACTGGCACGCAGAAGGCAGGCAGCTGTTCCCCGCAAAAAGAAAACCATCCTTTGTTCTTCAGATGCGGTTAATCTATTGCAGGCCGAATACAGCCACTTCGAAAATGAGAAATGTGCAGTGGTCTATCTCAATCAGGCCAATCAGGTAAAGCACTGGATGCTGCTCAGCGAAGGCGGCATTACCAGCACCATCGTAGATGTAAGAATCATTATCAAGAAAGCACTGGAGCTGGGTGCGGTAAAGCTCATCCTCTGCCATAATCATCCTTCGGGCAGTCTCGAACCCAGCCGTGCCGATAAAACCATTACTTCCCGAATCAAAGAAGCCTGCTCCCTTTTAGACCTCGAGCTTTTAGATCATATCATCGTAAGCTCAGGTGGTTATTTCAGTTTTGCAGAACAGGGTTTGCTCTGATTATGCCTGTGCCGAAGGGCCGCCGAAATTCATAGGAATCTGGGCATCTTCCAGATCCTGGATCTTACCATTGATCGATTCGAAACGGCTTACATTCTCCGTCAGCGCTTTCATAAAACGCTTGGCATGCTGAGGCGTAAGAATCACTCTCGATTTTACCTTGCTCTTGGGAGTTCCGGGCATCACATTCACGAAATCTACCACAAACTCGGCATGTGAGTGGGTAATGATCACCAGATTGGCGTACTGCCCTTCTGCCACTTCCTCAGATATCTCGATATTCAGCTGATTATTCTGCTCTTGTTGATCTTGCATATGTGTAGTATTGCTGCGAAGATAATTTTTCGGCAACAATTGCTGTAAAGATGGGTATAAAAAGGCAACAGGGCGGCGATCCTGGAAAGGATCCCGCCCTGTGTTGCTGGTTGTTTGATTATTCTAAACAAAAACTAAAGCGCGCTCTTGAATTTGATGTCTTCCTCGATAATCCTCGGACCACCACCGCCCACATAATGGTATTTAAGGTGGAAAGTGCGTGTTGCAGGATCATACGTATTGGAAGTCGTATACACGTCATAAATTATTTCGGGTGAAGCACCTGATTTTGTGATGGTCACTTTATTGGTGGTTTCATTTACTTTCAGGATCATTTTGTAGTTGCTTGCACCAAGATCACCCAGATTTGCTTCAACTGAGTTGGGCTCCACAGTGATGAGTTCTTTCTCTTCATCTATCGGCCTGTCTCCATTAATTGGGTGATGGAAAACACCTTTCGCAACGTACAAACCATGGTATTTGTTCTTCACACGCAACTCTATCACCTGTGTACCGTAATTGCCGCTGACCTTAACCCCTGCTGCAGAAGTGGAAGCGATCTTCAGACCAATACCATATTTTCCTGTTTCAAGGAAAGATGTATTGATAATTTTTCCTTTGAGTGTGGCCTCGCGTGAGCCTTTCGGAATGGTCATCTCAAATGTAGGAATGTTGAAGTTAGCACCAGGAAGCGGCGTAAGGCTTGTTCCGTTTCTTGCATTGTAGTCGGTGATTACTTTCGGATCTAACGCCATAGTAACCTTAATGTCTTCAGAAGATACCTGATCTGCTGCAAGATTCACTGTAACCAGAAGCACAGTGGTATCGCCATGGCTGAAATTCAGTACCTGACCGTATCCCCCGGTAATGGGGCCCATCACTTCAACTACCTTTTCGTTCTTATCTACCTTGATATTCTCAAGGTGATTATCATAAGCCTTATCCTTCAGGCAGCCTGTTGCGCCTAACATCACCAGGCCGGCTGCACAGAAAGTGAGGAATTTATATGTTGCATTCATAACAGTTCAATTTTTAAGTGATTATTTGTCCCAGAAAATTTTGCTATTGGGTGTGATATTGCCTTGCGCAGCAACATTAGCCCCGTTTACAGCGTACTCGGCAGCAGGATAGATCAGACGCGCAGGAATTACGCGGGATCCTCTTGCAGGATTCACAGAAAGTGGCACATCCGTAGGAATACCCAGTCTTCTGTAATCACTCCATGCCTCAAGCGGATTGATTCCGACAAGCGCCATGTACTTCTGTTTTACAATGAAATTCACTTTTGATTCTACTGTTGCGCCTGCATTGGCCCAATTTGCGCCTGGAGTTGCGAGATAATCAATAGCATCTCCTTCAGGATCTGAAGTACCGAGCCAGAGGAAAGACTCATACACTGCATTTTCGTAAGCGTCCTTCACATTATCTGCAAACCAGCCCCTGGCTACTGCTTCTGCATAGAAGAATTGAGCTTCCACGGAAGTAATTATCCATTGTGGCTGATCGAACTTTCTGGCGAGGCCTGTTCCGATATTGGAAGTACGGTCGCCATTGAAGAGTGTGTTAGGGTCTCTTCCATACACCGTTCCTACATAACGATCAGCAGGATTGGTTGGATTGGCCGCAGGTTTGAAGAAGTAACCGATCCTTGGATCAGCACCATCTTTCATCTTTTGAATGATATAGGCGTTTGCACGGAAATATTCATTGGCCTGGTTGCCAGATGGAGTAAGACCGTACAGTCCGAAGAATGGACTTTGTTTGTTATTGTCATTGGCAAAACCTGGATTAGCGCTCGCAGATTCTTCTGAACCCAGCACACCGCCATTTGCAGTGATCTTAGCCAGCTCAGCTGTTGGGTTTGGAGTGATCTCTGAAGTTCTGAGCAGCAGGCGCAGCTTCAGGGTATTGGCCAAACGGATCCACGACTCGGCTTCACCGTGATACACGATGTCTACCTTTCCGTCGATAGTAGTTGGTGATGCTGCTTTCAGCAGTGCCACGGCATCATCGAGTTTTTTATGCAGTGCTGCATACACATCCTCTCCTTTGTCGTATTTGGGAGTAGGATGCTCTATAAACTGGAAGGCTTCAGAGTAAGGCACATTACCATACAGATCTACCAGATTCTGATAGAGGTAGGCGCTCATTACCATCGCCATCGCCTGAATATATGTTTGCTTGGCTCCTGCCGCTTTCTTCTCTGCGTTGTGCAGATCGAACAATACATTGTAGATAGCAGGCCATTTGTTTTCAACAAACGAACTGGTGATATTATAGGTAGATTCTTCTGTATTCGGGTTGTAAGAACCCGACGGAGACCAGTACCCCATCCAGTTGGCCAGCCAGCCATAGTTGGCTACAGCCTGTCTGCTTGTTTCGAGCAGTGCAGATGGAATAATCAGTTCCGCTTTGATAGCCGACTCCGGAACCTGATTGGGGTTCTGGTTGATATCGAGCGTTTTTTTGCATCCGGTCAGGGAAGCAGAAAGCACTGCAACCGGAAGCATCAGCTTATATAATGAAGTTTTCATTGCAATAATGTTTTTCATCTTTTAGAATGTGAGCGTTACGTATCCACCGAAAATTCTTGCAGGTGGAGTAGAGAATACGTTGTTCAAACCGAATGTGTTGCCGGCTGCAGTATAGTTGAACTCAGGGTCGGTCCATTGGTTAGACTTCGGAACCCATGTGATGAGGTTACGACCTGTAGCACCAACCACAAATTTCTTGATCACTTTAGATTCGCCGATCCATTTGAAAGGCAGCACATAAGAGATCGCCAGCTCGCGGAATTTCACGTATGCAGCGCTGGAGAAATAGTTGGTACCCACAGCAGTGTTTGTAGCACCGGTAGCCCAGAAGCTGCGTCCACCGTTGGATACCTGAATATTGGTGTTCTCAACATATTTGCCAGCTTCTTCATACACAGAATTGGGGAATACAAAACGCTGACGACCGAACTGGGCACTGCGTTCTGAGATACCTGTGAAGTCCATATCCGAACCGATACCATGGTAAGCATAGTGGCCACCTTTGAAATCGAATGTTGCAGAGATGGTGAGGCCTTTCCAGCTGAAGCTTGGGTTAAAACCGAGCGTCCAGAGAGGCAGAGAACGGCCACGAACCACGAGGCTGTCTTCGAGTCTTGGATCACCGGTTACTTTATCTACAATTACTCTTCCCTGAGGATCACGTGCATAGTCGCTTATTTTGAACACGAAGGCAGGTTTCCCTACGATCGCATAGTTGTAAGCGTCTGGTGAGCTCGCTGCAATCTGAGTGAACTGGTTGGTACCACCGATTGCCAGCTCATTGATGCCTGGGAACAGTGAAGTGATTTTGTTGTCGTTGTACGTTACGTTAATGCCGAGGTTGAATCTGCCTTTGCCGATCTTCACCAGTGGTGTAAGGTTCAGGTCGATTTCAACTCCATAGTTTTCGAAGTTGGCAGTATTGGTTTTGTAAGAAGGATAACCAGTAGCTGCTGATTGCTGTACTTCGAGAATCTGATCTGTATTTTTCTGGAAGAAGTAAGTTACATCGAGGTTATAACGGTTCTTCATGAAACCGAGTTCGAGACCGATCTCACGTGAGTTAACCTTCTCAGGCTTGATGTTTGGATTGGTTACCAGGTTGCCTGCAGAGAAACCACCGAGACCTCCGTAAGGGAAACCGCCGATCTGGTTGTACACTGGCTCCAGCTCGTAAGTGCCGAGGTTTACGTTCGCAGATTTAGACCACGATCCACGCAGTTTTGCGTAAGAAAGAATGCGGCTTTCAGACAGTGCCTGAATCGCATCGGTGAGCACCACTGATGCACTCACACCAGGATAGAAGTAAGAATTGTTGTTGATGTTCAAACGGCTGTCCCAATCGTTCGCTGCAGAGAACTCGATGTTCGCCCAGCCTTTATAGCTCAGACTTGCCTGACCGAAAACAGAAATGAGGCGGTTCTTGATATTGCCTTCATTGCCCACTGCCTCACCCGCTCTGTTGCTGAGGTTGAACACATATGGTACAAAGAGGTTGTTACCTGCCACATTGATTGTTTTGGTGCGGTTCTCACGGTAACGGGTACCTACGATATAGTTTACAGCGAAATCGTTGTGAATTTCTTTTCTGCCGTTGAGGAAGAATTCGTGTGTAACGCGGCTGCTGAAATCTGATCCATCTGCTACGCTACCCGGAGCAGCATCGTATTGCTGACCTCTGTGGTCCTGCGCAAACTGTGTAGTCTCGATGGGAGCATTCTCATTTTTGAATGTTCCGTACTGGAATGATGTACCTATGCGATAGGTGGCATGCAGCCAGTCGAAGAAGTCGTAGTTCAGTTCCAAAGCACCGAGAATATTATCTGTTCTGCCTTTGGAACGGTGAGCATCGATTGCCCAGTATGGGTTTACGAAATACTCGTTGTAATAGTTGGAGTATTGTGCGTATTTATCGTTTCTCCAGTCTTTGTATTTGGTAAGTGGAACCTGACCAGGAGTATTCAGTACTGTGAAGTAAATGCTACCGTTGTAGCTGCTGGCGAACCTGCCTGCGTAAGCTGCGTTGTTCACCACATCGTAGTTGCTCTGAATATAGTTGAGGTTCAATGTTGCTTTCAGTTTGCCATACTCTTTGGAAGTATTGATGCGGAGTGAGTTTCTTTTGTTCACATCCTTTGGCATCAGACCTTTCAGGTCGGCCAGCTGAGCAGAGATCAGGAAGTCTTTTGCTGCAAATGTTACGTCTGATTGCAACGTAAGACCATTGTTCCAGAATTTCTCTTTCTCTCTTTTTTTGTAGTCGTAGGTAGTTTTCTGAATGTCGCCATCTTCGAGTACCTGACCGATTTCAACAACTTTGCCATCGTATTCAGGACCGAACTGCTGGTTCTCGATGGGATCGTAAACCGGGCGGCCCAATGCATCTTCGCCGGATCCGCTACCAAATCTTTTCTGCAGTTTGGGAAGGAATGAAACCCTCGCAAGCTGAACAGACTGGCTCACTGTGAGCGTTGGTTTGCCCGATGATCCTCTTTTTGTTGTAACGAGGATTACACCGTTCACCCCATCCGGACCGTACAGAGCGGCTGCGGATGCACCTTTCAGTACGTTTACATCTTCCACATCATTGGGGTTGATCATAGAAATAAAGCCCAGTGAAATGGGAATATTATCTACTACCAGCATCGGCTGGTTATTACCGGTTAATGAGCGGAGACCGCGAAGGTTGATCTTGGTTTCTTCAAATACACCGCTGTTTACAGTGGTGATGCTCAAACCAGATACCTTACCTGTAAGACCGTTCTGAAGGTTTACAGTTTTGGCCTGATTGATCTCACTGTTACGAACACGCGCAGTAGAATAACCCAGTTCTTTTGCCTGACGGCGCACACCCAGGGCCGTTACCACCACTTCCTGCAGATTTCCAGTCTTTACAAGAGTAACAGAAAGCACATCACTTGTGCCTACTGTTACTTCTGTAGACTGAGTTCCCACCGCGGTGAACACAAGTACGTCCCCGGTGGCCGCTAAGATTCTGAAATTTCCATTAACATCGGAAGTGACACCCTTGCCTGTAGTCTTGAGGGTTATTGAGGTGAAAGGAACCGGTTCCCCCTGGCTATCCCGGACCTGACCGGTAATAAACCGGCTTTGAGCAGATGCGGATACATAGCATAGTACCAGCACTGCAAGCAGTGACAGAATTTTTCTCATGTGACTAGTGAGTTTTAGTTTTGAACTGTGTAAATATAGGGACTTTTTGAACTTCCCAAAATATTGTTAAAACAGGACACAGATCTTCAAGCTAGACAAGTTAAAAATTAAAAATGCTGCTGTACCATCAAATCCTTTGAAAAAAACTTCAAAAATTGCGGCCGGCCGCAAGCCGCCACCAGACTGATTTTCACTAATTCAATGATCATGAACAGCTTATAAAACCGGCCGAAACCGGTTTTTGAAACTTTTTTCAACGAATCTTTCCGATCAGTTGAATTTTCAGCTCCGCAGAAGAGAAAAAACCCGTCTCCGTTAACGAGCCATTAACCAAATCTGCCGGCCATTGCTTCATCATTTTTAGCCAGCATTCTACCTCCCAACCCCTCTTTGCAGCTTTTTGATTACCCCATTTGCACCGTGCCAAAGCATAGGTTCTGATAGCCTTACCAGCAAAAGCCGGCATGGAATAACTGTACAACAGGTCGCGTTCCATTCCGTAAATCCTTGATTCATAAGTATCTGTATCAAAAAAATGTAACCGGGTGTTGAACATCCATTTTCTGCCGACCCGCCGGGTGGCCTCCATGAAGGCACTGATGCCTGTCTGAAGATTGCCCGCTCTCCGGATTCCTGCAAGCAGGTAATCGACTCTTTGTTTGAGGCTGAAATTCTCCGAGATTTTCCACAGACACTGCCACCGCCATTGACGCCTTTCGGCACTCCCCGGATACTTGATAACTTGATTTTCAACATTTTCAGCATTCGCATTCAGTGGTTTTAGCGAATGCTGGTACCTGAACTGCAATTCTGCCCTGCGGGAGGGTTGATAAATTGCCATGAACAGATATTCATGTCCGATGGCCGGAGCATCGATCCGGTACTTCAGCCAGGGGAACC
Organism: Pseudoflavitalea sp. G-6-1-2; assembly: GCF_012927185.1. Lineage (GTDB taxonomy): Bacteria > Bacteroidota > Bacteroidia > Chitinophagales > Chitinophagaceae > Pseudobacter. The sequence goes on along the minus strand of NZ_JABBGB010000003.1, from coordinate 68,172 downwards.
TGAAGATATCTGCACTCCCCTGCAACTTCCAGTTCCGGGCAGGTTGCCATTCCCATCGAAGCAACCACCCTTCTTCATTACCGGGCGAAGCATTCTGCGCAATGGCGCTGCTGAAAAGGGCCTGATATTTTTTGCTGAAGTTTCTGTAGTGAATGGCCATGTTGAAATGACGGCTGAGACTGATCATAGTGCCAGCGGTAAATGCCGTTGTCATTCTTTTGTCTACCGCCCATTCCCAGAACAGGTGAAAATTTTGCAGCGTTGCGCTGCCATCGATGCTGGCGTTGTGCCAGGTATTGCCTTCGATGCCGAACTTGCGGTACAGAGCAGGTGGCGGCCTGAAAGGCTTGCTGGTTCTATATCCTACAGCATTGAAGCCCAGATGCCAGTGATTGGTTTTATACTGCATCATTGCTCCCGTAACCATCAGCGTTGTGTTTTTTCTCCGTTGCTGCTCCAATACCGTGCGATGGTAACCGCTGGCATCGAAACCTGTGAGAAATTCGCCGCTGCTGTCTGTATCTGTTCTTCCGGTTACTTTGCGATAAGAGAAGAATGCACCTGTTTTCAAATGTTTATTTCCGGCACTAACGGCAATGCCCCGGTGATAATTCAGTTCGCCGGCAGCACTGTAAGGTTTCAGCCATTCACTTTGTTTTTTGATGCTCAGAACGGGTGTAGGAGCGAAACTCATCGACTGCCACTGAATGAGCCCCTGCCCCAGATTCACCTGAAAGTCGCCAATAGCCAGCGCCTGCAACGGACCAATTCTTCTGACGAAAAGATGGAATCCGGTATGATCGAATCCTTCTTTCTGCGCCCCGCGGAAGAATGATTCGCCGGCATCTTTTTCGCCTGTAAATCCCCATTGCAACTGCTGTTTAAATTGATAACGATACCGGACGAAAACAGCAGGCTTTGCTTCTTTAAACAATTTTCCCGAACGCAGCAGCACCTGCTGTTCGCCACCTCTGAACCTCCGGAACAAAGGCCGATCCGAAGCTGCTTTTTCGTTCAGTGTTACATAAGGCAACAACTGACGGATGGTGGCGCTATCCCACCCCGGTATTGCCTGCAACTCATACCTGCTCAGCAGTTTTCCGAACGCACTCCGGTACAGCAGAAAATTATTGATCTGCCAGGGATGCAATATCTGAAGCAGCTGCAATTGCGCTGCAGTGGCCTCATTCAGCGCAATCGGATGCCGGATGAACTGATCCATTGCCATCAGTTCATCATCATCTTCCGGAATGCTTTCTTCCCTGTCTGCCAGCTGCTCCAGCAGTTGTTCCTTCCAGTTACCATTGTTTTCTTCTTCCTGCGCTTTGGCCGTATGCAGCTGCAGCAGGCATACGGCAATGATGCAGCCGGTTCTCACCAGCTGCACCCATTGTATCTTTCCCTTCATCATGGTTTTTCATTGGAGGTTTCGACGAGGAGAAATAAACCCGGACTAAAACCGAGCATGGCATGATAGGCCGCAGTAACACCCAACTGCATCCAGTTCATTTTCCATTTTACGCGCATGGATGGCTTTGCTTCGGGAATATCCAGCTGCACCGAGGCTTGCAGCCTGTTCTTTACCTGATAATGGCATGCAGCAATCACAGATGCCGCCTGCGCTTCATTTTTTGTTACCAGCATTTCGGCCAGCAACGCAGGCGCCAGCAGCACGCCTAACCCTGCTGTATAACCGTAGGCCAGTCTTTCTTTGTTGCCTGCTGAAAAAATTCCGCCTGAAAGATGGTTGAGTTGCCACCCTGTGCTTATCACCGAACTAACTTTCCAGAGCACACCAATGCCCATACTCCAGAAACTCCGGTTTCCGTAACCGGCAACATGCTTCGCTCCATAATGCAGTCCGGTTCCGAGGGAAACTTTTCCCAGCCTGCGCCCGTAAGCGAGCTGCAGCGCATATTCCCGGAATGAATCCAGTCCGGTATGATCCGCCGAAATTGCCCATCCGCTCTGGCCTGTGGCAGCCCCTGCCATAATCGAATACTGTTGAAGTGCGGGTAACAGATACTTTTTCTCTGCCCATGCTCCAAACTGAAAATCAGCTAATGACGGCAGCACGGCGAGATTAAGTTTCGATGAAAAAATATCAGTGAAATGCTCGTGGTACGCGGCTGTCTGAATGGGAATTATTGCAACCGGACGACTGATCTGGGCAGCAGCAACAGCGCTCCAGGCGCTGAAGAGGCCACATAGGATTGTTTTCATTGGGTAGGTTTTCCATAGAAACAAAAAACGAGGAAAATTTTACTAGTCATGTCAATTAAATTTCTTCGATTACCTTTGCGCCATGCAAATTTTAGACGGACTAGTTGTATCGCAGGCCACCAAGGATGAACTCAGGCTGAAAGTAGGGCAATTGACAGCTGCAGGAAAGAAGGTACCCCATCTCGCAGCAGTACTCGTTGGAAGCAATGGCGCCAGCGAAACCTATGTAGGTTCAAAAGTGAAAACCTGCGAAGAGATCGGATACAAATCCACCCTCCTTCGTTTTCCTGAAGATATCAGCGAATTCAAGCTGCTGTCTGCTATTCAGGATCTGAACAATGATCCGGATATCGACGGCATTCTGGTGCAACTTCCTCTTCCCAAGCATATTTCCGAAGCCAAAGTGATCGAAACCATCGACCCGTCGAAAGATGTGGATGGCTTCCATCCCGAAAGCGCCGGTAAACTGGTGCAGGGGCTTCCCACCTTTGTTTCCGCAACTCCGCACGGCATTATGCTGATGCTGGAACACTATAAGATCGACACCAAAGGCAAACATGCCGTAGTGATCGGCCGCAGCAATATCGTTGGCCGCCCCATGAGCATTTTGCTGAGTGCCAACACCAATCCCGGCAACTGCACTGTAACGCTCTGCCACTCTCAAACGCATAACCTCAAAGAGATCTGCCTGCAGGCCGACATTATCGTAGCTGCATTGGGCAGACCTGAATTTGTGAAAGCTGATATGGTGAAAGAAGGAGCTGTGGTGATCGATGTAGGCATCACCCGCGTACCAGACGCTTCCAAAAAGAGAGGCTACTCCATTAAAGGTGATGTAGACTTCGCGAACGTATCACCCAAATGCAGCTATATCACGCCCGTTCCCGGTGGCGTAGGCCCCATGACCATCGCAGCGCTGATGGCCAATACCTACCGCGCCTGCATGGAAAGGAACTAGCATATTTCATCATTACACTACCTTTGCAGCATGGAAACCATGGTACATACTAAGCTTCCTGTAATGGAACAATTCTATACCCTTCAGGGCGAAGGGTTCCATCAGGGAAGGGCCGCTTACTTCATCCGTCTCGGCGGATGCGATGTAGGCTGCGTATGGTGTGATGTGAAGGATAGCTGGGATGCCGGCAAACATCCGCTGCAAAGCATCGATGAAATTGTAAGTGCAGCTGCGCAATACCCCGGCCGCATCGCCATCATCACCGGCGGCGAGCCGCTGATGCATAACCTCGACGCGCTCACAGGCGCCCTGCACGAAGCAGGTTTCCAAACCCATATCGAAACATCCGGCGCTCATCCGCTCAGCGGTGAGCTGGACTGGATCTGTCTTTCTCCCAAAAAATTCAAATTCCCTCTTCCCGAAGTAGTGCCACATGCCAATGAGCTGAAAGTGGTGATCTACAACAAGAGCGATTTCGAATGGGCAGAAAAATATGCAGCACAGGTTTCGCCCGAATGCAAATTGTTTTTGCAGCCGGAATGGAGCAAAGTGAACCAGGTTACTCCCCTGATCATCGACTATATCAAAGAACATCCCCAATGGGAGTTCTCCCTTCAGTTGCACAAGTACATCAATGTGCCATAACCCTTCAAGTAAATAAGTTTACGGGAGACTAAACCGCAGAACAGTTCGTTCTTAATTTTTGGGCTATCTTTCCAAAGAGAACTGACATTAAAAACAACTGTCATGGGTTTCAAGCAATTCTGTACCATTATCATTGCCTCACTGGCCACTTGCCTCCATTCGTATGCCCAATACGATCCGGATAAGGTAAACAAGAAAGTGGTGGCGATCTATGACGAAGCGCTTTCCATTGCTCATACGGGCAATTACCCCAAAGCGCTGACGCAATTGGAAGGTGCAGTAGCCAAAGCCCCCGGCTTTCTCGATGCCTGGCTGTCCATCGCCGGCATTCATGGCGAAATGAAACATTACAAAGAAGCCATTGCAGCATACGAGAAGGCAAAATCCATCGACAATAATTATTTCAGGGATTACAATCTCCCCTACTCCATCAATCTTGCCGGGCAGGGAGACTTTCAGAAAGCGGTTGCAGCCGTAGACGATTTTCTCGGCATTCCCAATCTCAATGAAAAAAGCAAAATGGTGGCTCAGTTCAGAAAGAAAAGCTATCAGTTTGCCATCGACTACGCTCAGCAGAAACCGTTAGGAGCTTATCGTTTCGAGCCTTCCAATCTGGGCGACAGCATCAATTCCAAAGACTCCGAATACTATCCTACCATCACCATCGACGGCAAGGAACTGATTTTCACCCGCCGCATCAATGGCATCAACGAAGATTTCTTCGGCGCTTCGCGCAACAGCAATGGCTGGCACAAAGCCAACCCGCTCAATGGCAATATCAACACACAAAGCAATGAAGGCGCTCAGAATATTTCGCAGGATGGCCAATGGCTGATATTCACCGGTTGCAATTTCCCCGGAGGGGCCGGCAGTTGCGATCTCTATATTTCTTACCTCACTTCCAACGGATGGAGCGAACCTGAGAGCCTTGGGCCACGCATCAATACCGAAGCCTGGGAATCTGCTCCCTCGCTTTCTCCAGATAAAAAAGAATTGTACTTCGCCAGTAATCGTGCAGGAGGATTTGGAGGAAGTGATCTCTACGTAAGCCGCCTGCTGCCCAACGGAAGATGGGGCGAACCGGAGAACCTTGGTGCAGAGATCAATACACCGGGAGAAGAAAGCTGTCCGTTTATCCATGCCGATAATCAAACGTTGTATTTCACTTCGAATGGGCATCTCGGTTATGGTGGCGACGATCTCTTCATTTCAAAGAAACAGCCGAAAGGCGGATGGAGCAAAGCTGTGAACCTCGGCTATCCCATCAACACCATCGAGAATGAAGGCAGCCTGGTAGTTTCTGCCGATGGCAAAACGGCCTGGTATGCCAGCGATCGCAGCGACAGCAAGGGCGGACTGGATATCTACACTTTTGAACTGCGTTCGGATATTCGTCCGGCAAGAACATTGTGGGTGAAAGGAAAAGTGTACGATATCAAAACCCAAAAGGGACTTCCTTCTTCTGTTGAACTCACCGACCTCGCTTCGCAGGAAGTGCTGAGCAAAGTGCAGACAGACGAGACCGGTCATTATCTGGTAACGCTTCCCGTAGGAAAAGACTATGCTTTCAACGTTAACCGCAAAGGCTACCTCTTCTATTCCGAGAATTTCTCACTCAGCAATAACACCGATTCTGTTTTCAATATCGATATTCCATTGCAACCACTCGAAGCGAATGCCACCATGGTATTGCGTAATGTGTTCTTCGATGTGAACCGGTATGATCTCAAGCCGGAATCAACTTCAGAATTAGACAAGCTGGTGGTGTTGCTGCGCGATAATCCTACCATCCGCATACAACTCAGTGGCCATACAGATAATGTAGGCAAGGCCGAAGATAATCTGGTGCTCTCCAACAACCGCGCACAGGCAGTGGTGAAATATCTCGTAGCCCATGGCATAGAGCAGCAAAGGCTCGCATTCAAGGGGTATGGAGCAACGCAGCCTGTAGCAGAAAATACAACGGAAGAAGGCAGAGCTAAAAACAGGCGGACCGAACTGAAGGTGATCAGCCAGTAAATATTTTGTTGATTGGAGTTGATGGCCTTGTTCGGGATATGACAACGATGCCGCCAAATATGCCGGGCAGGGTTGTATCTCCGATGAGGCTTTGAGGTATGTAGGATTGGGCGGTAGTAATTCTCTTCTCCTTCCGTGCAACATATTTGAAGGTCATAGTTGCCATATCCCTCACCGGCCAATCCGTGAAGGTGCAACAGTTCCTGAGCTGTAACAGTTAATTCCGTTGCCTGTGGAAAATTGCTGAATATTCAACTCGTGATGCTGGATCTTCGGGGTCATGGATCTACTTCTCCTCAGCCACTTCTATTTTATAAACCGCGTGCTCTGACAGTCATTCTTACCGTAATAATTTCCAACAATACAATGCAGGTATCTTACCTGTTACACCTTCACGGGGTTACTGCAAATTGGCTATGAGAAAATACGGCCTTCAAATATGTTGCACGGAAGGAGAAGAGAATTACTGCCGCTCAATCCTGCATACCTCAAGCCTCATCGGAGACACAACCCTGCCCGGCATATTTGGCAGCCGGTTTTCTCATAGCCAATTTGCAGCATATCAAAACTCAATGAGCTCCCAAAACAATTTGACAATCAGATTTGTCTAAATAAATTTAAGATAACGGTTTAGAGCAACCGCAGTTTTGCCAAACCACCTTCTTATTTTTATTGAGATGAATAATGATTTACTATATCAGATTTCGCTTTCGATTATTTCGAATATCGGTAATGTGCAGGCGAAAATCCTGGCTCACCACTTTGATACTGCAGAAGCTATTTTCAGAGCGCCGCTTCGGGTATTGGAGAAATTAGAAGGGATCGGTCCTGTAAGAGGCAGAGCTATCAGAGATTTCAGGGACTTTGCATCAGCGGAACGCGAGATCAAATTCATAGAGCAGTACGGAATAAGAACATTGTATTTGAATGATACAGGTTATCCGAAGAGATTACTGCATTGTTTTGATCCCCCTACCATATTGTATTGCAAAGGTTCTGCGGAGTTGAATTTTGATAAGTCCATTGCAATCATCGGCACCAGATCCAATTCGCAATACGGGAAAAAGGCAACAGAAACTATTATCAGGCAACTCGCCGAACAGTTGCAACATGCCGGTAAAGAATTGCTGATAGTGAGTGGCCTCGCTTTCGGAATCGATGCAGTAGCGCATGCAACAGCGCTTGAGCTGAACATCCCTACCGTGGGTGTGCTGGCACATGGTCTGAACACCCTTTATCCGAAAGAGCATTCCGCATTGGCAAGAAAAATAATTCAGCAACAGGGCGCACTCATCACGGAATTCAGCAGTCAGGAACAACCCGATAAATATAATTTTCCGGTAAGGAACAGAATTGTAGCGGGGTTATGCGATGCCACCATCGTTATTGAAACCGGTGTGAAAGGAGGAAGTATGATCACTGCAGATCTGGCCCACGGCTACAACCGCGATGTGTTTGCAGTTCCGGGAAAGATCACCGATGCAGGGAGCGCAGGATGCAACAAACTGATCCGCCAGAACAAGGCCATGCTGCTCAGCGATGCCGCAGAACTGATGGATGCCATGGGATGGAAGAAACCCGAACCCGCTGCAATTACTGCAGCACCGAAGGCATTGCTGTTCCCGGATCTGAATGAGCAGGAAACCGTTCTCGTAGAAATGCTGCGGCTGCAGGAGCCCATCCATCTCGAAGAATTCTCGGTTAAAACCAGGCTTAGTCCGGGTACACTCGCAGGCGCTCTCCTCAACCTCGAAATGATGCAGGTGATCGAATCATTGCCCGGAAAAAGGTACAAACTGCGGTAACGATTTAGTAACACTCATGTAAATATTTGATCTCAAACCCTTACCCACAGCCACTTTTAGGCTTTAACAAAAATATTTTGGACCATATTTATTTGTCGCCATATCTTTGCACATGGCAAGAATAAATAACGCTCCCGGCACAAAATCCCCCCAATCTAATAAGTTTTTTGGCGATGGTCTAACGTTCGACGACGTTTTACTGGTACCCGCATACTCGCAAGTATTGCCCCGTGATGTGAACATCACTACCAACCTCACCAAGAGTATTACACTGAATATTCCCATGTTATCTGCAGCAATGGATACGGTCACTGAGGCCAATCTCGCCATTGCACTGGCCCGCGAAGGCGGAATCGGCATCCTGCACAAGAACATGAGTATCGAAAAGCAGGTTGAGCAGGTACGTAAAGTGAAGCGCAGTGAAAGCGGTCTTATCATGGACCCTATCACCCTTCATAAAGATGCCACCATCGGCGATGCACTTCGCCTGATGAAAGAAAACAAAATCGGTGGTATTCCCATTATCGACAATGGCAACAAACTGGTAGGTATTCTCACCAACCGTGATCTCCGCTTCGAGACCGACAACAAACGCAAAGTTGCCGAAGTGATGACCAGCGAAAAACTGATCACCGCTCCCGAAGGAACCGACCTCAAGAAAGCAGAAAAGATCCTCAAAGGATACAAAATAGAAAAGCTCCCGGTGATCCGTAAAGACGGTACCCTGGCGGGACTGATCACTTACCGCGATATTCTGCAACTGTCAAGTTTTCCCAATGCAGTGAAAGACACTTATGGCCGTCTCCTCGCAGGTGCTGCACTCGGCATCACCGGCGACCTGCTCGAAAGAGCTGCCGCTCTTCAGCAGATCGGAGTAGACGTAGTTTGTCTCGATAGCGCTCACGGTCACAGCAAAGGCGTGATCGAAGCACTCAAACTGCTCAAAAAGAACTTCAAGAAGTTGCAGGTGATTGCCGGCAACGTAGGTACTGCAGCAGGTGCACTCGCACTGGCAGAAGCAGGAGCAGACGCAGTGAAAGTTGGTATCGGACCCGGCTCTATCTGTACCACACGCATCGTGGCAGGTGCAGGTGTTCCGCAGATCACCGCAATTATGGAAGCAGCTTCTGTTCTGCATAAAAAAGGAGTTCCACTGATCGCGGATGGCGGTATCCGTTATACCGGCGATATGGTGAAAGCGCTCGCAGCAGGCGCCAACCTCGTAATGATGGGTGGCGTATTTGCAGGCACCGAAGAAAGCCCCGGCGAAACCATCATCTACGAAGGACGCAAGTTCAAACAATACCGTGGAATGGGTTCTATCAGCGCCATGGGTCAGGGAAGCAGCGACCGTTACTTCCAGGATGTAGAAGACGATATCAAGAAATTTGTACCAGAAGGAATTGAAGGCCGTGTAGCTTACAAAGGAAGCCTCAGCGAGATCGTTTACCAGTATGTAGGTGGCCTCCGCGCAGGTATGGGTTACTGTGGTGCAAAAGATATGAAAGCATTGCAACAGGCACAATTCATCCGCATCACCAATGCAGCGATGAAAGAAAGCCATGCACACGATATCGAAATCACAAGGGAAGCCCCCAACTATAGCAGAAGATAATCAGCCTCAACCCGAAAACTTTGTTCATGAAAATATCGCCGGTATTACTGTTGATAATAACCCTGCTTTGCTCGTCACTTGCCAAAGCACAAACCGGAAAAGATACAGCCACTTCCCGCCTGCGTGTGAGCCTGCTCACCTGCAGTCCCGGCGATCAGTTGTACTCCACCTTCGGTCATACAGCCATCAGGGTTACAGACAGCGCCAGTTCGATGGACATCGTTTTCAACTACGGCACATTCGACGACAGAGATCCTCAGTTCTATACAAAATTCACTAAAGGGTTGATGCGCTACGCACTGAGCGCATATCCCTTTAGTGATTTCTTACAGGAATATTCCTACGAAGGCCGTGGTGTGATTGAGCAGGAGCTCAATCTTCCCCAACAGAACAGAAAAGCGTTATTCGAAGCGCTGAAAGAAAACAACACCGAGGCCAACCGCTATTACAATTATTATTTCTACACCGATAACTGTACCTCCCGCGCGCGTGACATGATCACCCGTTATGCAGGCGATTCAGTTACACTTGGCAATGTGCTTCCTCCGAAAGGACTTACCTACCGCAACCTCATTCATCAGTACCTCGATTCGAGCGGCATGTACTGGAGCAAACTCGGCATCGATATTCTGCTGGGTGGAAACCTCGATAAACAGGCAGGCAATATCTCCGCCATGTTTCTTCCCGACTATCTGATGAAGGGAATGGACAATGCCAAAATCGGTGTAAAGAATGCACCACTTATCAGCAGCACGCAAACGGTATTGCCCGCAGCGCCGCTGCCTGCCGAATCGAAAACGGCCATTTCTCCGGTAATGTTCTTCGCCATTCTGCTCATAGCCATCACGGCCATGTCGGTGATGAATAAAGAAGGATTAAACCGTGCACTCAAAATATTCGACATCATTTTCTTTCTTTTCCTTGGTGTGCTGGGTATTTTGCTGGCCACCTTGTGGGCCATCAGAGTGGATGAGGTTTGCAGAGCCAATTACAACCTGCTCTGGGCCATCCCCACACATTTTGTAGCAGCCATCGCAGTGATGTTTGCAGCAAAGAAGATCTGGTTAAGAAAGTATTTCCGCATCGTCTGTCTGTTAACCGGTCTGGTGCTGGTTTGCTGGTTCTTTTTGCCACAGCAGCTCAACCCGGCAGTAGCACCGATCCTTGGCCTGATATTGGTTCGGGCATTCTACAGAAGCAAATAAAATAACGTGTTATGTTCATAGAAAAAACCATCACCACCGACGGTCAGCAATGGTATTACCGCAAAGCGGGAAAGGGCACGGCCGTTGTGCTGATACATGGGCTTGCTGAAGACAGCCAGACATGGGCATTTCAGCAGGAATTTCTACAGCAGCATTTCACGGTGATTGTTCCTGATCTTCCGGGAAGCGGCCACTCTCCTGCTGACTCCTATGAGTGGTCGATGGAAATGTTTGCAGCAGGCCTGAACGCTATTCTGATAGAAGAACATATTGAAAAAGCCATCGTGATTGGCCACAGCATGGGAGGATATGTTGCACTCACCTTCGCAGACAAATATCCGGAGAAGATGCTCGGCCTTGGGCTCTTCCACAGTACAGCCTATGCAGATAGTGAAGAAAGGATCATCATCCGCCGCCGCGCCATTCAATTTATTCAGGACTATGGTGCTGCAAAATACCTGGAGCAAGCCACTCCCAATCTCTTTGCAGAAGAAACCCGCAACAACAATCCTGATCTGGTACAGCAGATCACAGACCGGTATGCAGACTTCAGCGGTCAGAGCCTGATCAGTTATCATGCAGCTTTGATGCGCCGTTCGGACCGAACAGCGGTGCTTCAGAGAATCGAGCAGCCGGTACTTTTTGTGATCGGGGAATTTGATAACTCCGTGCCTCCCGCACAGGTATTGCCACAGACAATTTTACCTGCTTTCTCATCGGTTGAAATACTCAGCCACTCAGGCCATATGGGCATGTTCGAAGAAACAGCCCGTTCAAATAAACTGCTCTATGATTTCTGCGATGCCTGCCAGAAAGTTCTTATCTAATAATTTTTCAACTGCCATCTCTCTTGAGTAGATTGCAGACACAAAATTTTCCGTGATGCCAAAAACAGTACTGATCACCGGAGCAACCTCCGGATTTGGAAAAGCATTTGCAGAGAAATTCGCCGCCAACGGATACAGACTCATCCTTACCGGACGCAGAAAAGAAAGGCTCGACGAAATTCAGCAACAGCTTACTGATACGCATGGCGTTGAAGTGTACACACTCCATTTCGATATACAGAACAGAACAGCAACATTCGACGCCATAGGATCACTTCCCGCCGCATGGCAAAACATCGATGTGCTGATCAATAACGCAGGGCTTGCACTGGGCCGCGATTTTGTGGACGATGCTTCACTCGACGACTGGGAAACCATGATCGACACCAACCTCAAAGGACTAATGTACGCCACCAAGGCCGTGCTGCCGTTCATGATCAAAGAGAAAAAAGGACATATCATCAATATCGGTTCCACCGCAGCGAAAGAAGTATATGAAAAAGGAAATGGATACTGCGCCACCAAACACGCTGTGGACGCCATTTCCAAAGGAATGCGCATCGATCTGCTGAGACATGGCATCAAAGTAACTGCCATCCACCCCGGAGCTGCAGAAACGGAGTTTTCTGTAGTCCGATTCAAAGGTGATTCCAATCAGGCAGCCAAAGTGTACGAAGGCTTTCAGCCGCTGGTAGCAGAAGATGTGGCCGAAGTGGTGTATTACACTACTACCCTGCCCGCGCATGTATGCATCAACGACCTCGTACTTACCTGCACTGCCCAGGCAAACTCCATTTATATCAACAAGTAGATTTTAAACATTTACAGGCAAGCGCTCTACATAGTTTCATTTATTGAAATATGATATTTTTGGTCAATACTTGGCCAAACCCCGGTTTTGCGTAAATTTGTTAGGTAACATCAGGTAACACAACACCAATCCAAGTTCCGTCCAAAACCGTTCACGTATGCACCACATGACCCTGTCGAAATTCATAGCCGGCATTGCTATGCTCTTTACATTCAATGCCGCAACCGCTCAGCAGCAAGACCTTATTCGTCAACAAAGCTGCGATATCAGCGGATACACTTCCACTATAGACAGTATCAAACAATTTTATGGCGACCGTGGCTTTAGTCTTCTCCGCGAAGCGAGCATGACTATGGAAAGCGAATACGAGATGCCTATTCTCATGCCCATGCAACAGGGTACCTGGTATCAGTTCGTATTCATCGGAGATCCTACATCACGCCTCTACGAAGTAAGGATGTACGACTACAGCGAAAAAGAAGTATTCTACAAACAGAACAAATGGGGAGATGTGGATGGCAATATCATCAACTTCGACTACGTACCCAAGTTCACCGAAATGCATATGATAAAACCCGTACAGGTGAATAAAAAGAAAAAGAAGCTGTGCGGCTATGTTATGTTGTTCAAGCGCACAGCTCCTGCTGCAAATAGTAAATAATATTTTCTGCTTTCTCTCTTTCTTATTGTGCCAGTGAGATCCTGATCTGCACACCTGCCCTTGTGTTGGTAATGGGTGGTGATGATGAGATCTTCGGCGTTACTCTTCTCTGCTCGAAATACAATTTGATATTCACCCTGTTGCTGATCACATAATCAATGCTTGGATTGATGAAGATGGTCTTCGCTCCGTTGGTTGGCAACGTGGCTACCTGATCGAGACGGTTATTGGTGGTGATATCGTCACGAACGCTCAGATCGAGACGGAAGCTGGCATCATTCTCCAGCGCTTTTCCTTTCCATTTGATCCAGGAGAACGCACCGCGTTTTCTGTAACCTGCACCGATAGTGAATTCTGTAGAACGTGTTTCGCTCAGCTGATAGTCGATGAGACTAAGGCTCAGCTGCCTTGATTTCTTGTACTCGAAACGTGCTGTCAGCTGATTGGTGAACTGCATATCTACATCTATCAACGGCTCGAAACCTTCACTGATTGTAATGTTAGGTATGAAGAAGTAGGGAACATAGTTGCCGGCCGAATCGATGAAACTTGGGAATCCATACTTGCCTATATCCTGATAGAGCAGCGCTGAACTGAAACTGTTCATGCCTAACGTACTGGTATAACCGTGTGTCAATGTTACGTTGGTGAAGATCTTCTCCAGCGCTTTGATTCTGGTGAGACCGGTATATGTAATCCTCCAGTTCGGTTTCGGAATAATGCCGGAGAACGGATTGGCTCTGATATTCGGATTATTCTGCTTGATCAGTGCAATGCTCTCAGGGCTCTTTCCGGTATAGGCCGCAATGAATGCGGGGATCAATACATCCTGTGCATAGCGGCTGTATCCATTGTAATAACCATCGGAAAGGAATTTCTTACTATCCGGCAAATCTTTCCAGTGCGGGTTCTGCTCTGCGAGTCGTTTGGAGAGAATCAACCGATAGTCCTGAAACTTCTGGAAGATGGTACTCACTTCATTCGGACTCGATTTACTGAAGAGCGTCTGGAATGAAATATAAGTTACACGGAAGCTACCGGCAGCATAAGGGTTCAGCCTTGCAAAGTGATTGCCGGTTCCGGTGGTATCCTTGTAGAGTTCAGAATAGTTTTTACCGAATTGTTTGTCGATGGTGATATCGATCATCAGATCGCGGATCGGCTGTAACTGTGCTGTGATATTGAAGCGCTGCGTATAATCCTGACGGTTCTGGAAGTTGAAGTTTGAATCAGCAGAGAGCCATCCTTTTTGCGCCATTGAGCTGATGAAGCTGGTATCGGGTTGTTTACCGAAGATGAATCCGAGACCGGGAGCTCCGGAGCGGAAGTTCATACCGAGCGCTCTTGTACTGTCTGTGTATCCGTACACAGTAGCGCTGGCTTGTTCGGAGTACTCAAGTTTGGCCCGCTTGAACATGGTGAGAAGTCTGCCTGCGAATTTGGCACCACCGCCGAGTTGCAGCGGTTCATTTCGATCGCGTTTGCTGCGGCCGGCAGAATCTTTCTGCATCGGCTGTCGCGGACCAGCGGGGCCTTCTTCTTCTATTGCCCGCAGCCACCTGCTTTTAGCATACAGTTGTGTAAAGTCCATTTCAAATGCCAGCGCTTTACGCTGCTGGTTGCTCATTGTATTGCCGAGTTCGCGTGCAATAAGTGAGGCACCGATCCAGTTGAATTCAGCTGAATAAGACGCACGGAGTGTGGTCCAGTTCAATGCAGGGATCTTGTTCACCGGCACCATGTACGAGAATTCGGCGCGTTGGTTATAAGAAATGGTACGTCCGCCTTTCCAGAAATTATCCCACATGCGCTTCTTCTCTTTCTGATCGAGTCTTCCTGAATCTTCGTCGATCCATGATTTGTTCACGGCAGAGAAGTCGATATTGAGACTGCGGGTAAGATCCCAGCGAAGGTTATAGTAACGGTCGAACGTAAAGAATTTGTCGTATGTCTCCGGGAGACCGCCTTTCGGTCCGCCTACATTGCGCGGCCTGAATGCACCGAACTGCCGATTCACATCTGCCCTGAATCCGATCAGCGACGGCATCGGGTTGATGTTGAAATCTTTGAAGAGCGCCAGCCAGGGCGAGCGACTCTTGATCAGCCGCTTCGCGGGTTCCCAGAATTTAGGGGTGGATGTATAGTTGTATCCTAATCCCGCTCGCTCTCTGATCAGCTCATTGCTTTCGATCAGCGGATTGTGCTGCTCTTCTTTATAATAGGAGTAGCTCACATCGAAATTCTCGATGCTCCAGATCTGCTGCTTCTTGCCCGATGTATTGTTCTTGCGCACATTGGTGAATGCAAACGATCGGATGGTTTTTACATCGATCGCATCTTTACGGATCGAATCCTTGGCATGCGATGGCGCTGCCTTGATCTTATCTTTCAGTTTCACATCGAGATCATACGGATCATACTCAGGAGTAGACACCGCCTGCGAATAGCTCGCATAGAACGGAATGCTCATGCCTGCGCTCTGCGGCACCAGTTTGCCGAGTTCGAGATTGGTGGCCACATCGAACTGACGGAAATCTTCTCTCGAACGCTCATTGATTCTCTGCTCGATGGTTCCGAATCCGCGCGTATGCGCAGCTCCGGCAAGATAGAGTGTACCCAGATCGGCCAGCTGAATGTCTACCCTTCCAAGTGCAGCCCATCCTCCCTTCTCATCGAGATCGCTGAGGCGAAGCTCGTTGAACCATACTTCGGTACATGCTTCTTCCCTGTTTTTGTTTTCTACACCCAGGAAAAATACCCGCACTTCTCCGAGATTAGGGTTTCCTAAAATCGCATATTCTTTACCGTCAGCATCAATTTGTTTGAAGTAGGTTGATACCTGTCCGCCATTGTTGCGCGCCAGTTTCAGATTGATCAGACGGTTCAGCACCAGATCGAGTTCGTTCTGTGCAGGCCAGATCAATCCCGCATCGGAAGTATACCATGGCGTTATCTTCAGCGGCATCTTGATCTCATAATAGTTATTGATCAGATCGGCACCGAGACGGATCACGGCATACAATTCGTTGTCGCGGATATCCGATGAAGAGTTCACAGATTCTGCGTGCACATACAACTGCATGCGGCCATATTGACGAAGGTCGAGATTCATGGTTTTGAACACACCGCGCGATTCTTTGCGTGGCAGGTTGCAAACACGGAGACTCATAGACTGCTCGTTCAGCAGCAGGTTCACGTTGTTATTGCTCAGCGCCTGCTGACGCAGTACGCCGGGTGGCGTGCGGTATGGCACCGGACGACGTGCATTGTTCTCTTCCACGTTCACCGCCAGCTGATTGAAAATAACAGGCGAGTTTACAGGAAGTGGTTTGTAAGTGCCGGTAGTATCCAGATCGAAGCTGAACCGGCGCCATGTGTTGCGCACCAGTTCGAGTTTCGCAAAGCGAAGCACTACAGAATCTTCAAAGCCGGTGAGGAACATCCGGATGAAACGGATAGATTTGAAGTCGGGGATATTACCCACTTTCTTCTCATATTGTGCAATAGGGATACGGAAGAGATACCATTTCTCTCCCATGCCGCCATTGGGTGTAAATCCAATACTGTCGGTGATGAAGTTCCTTCCTATTTCAAATTCATTCTTTCTCAGTTCTACACGATACTGGAAATATTCTTCCAGCTCATTGAGCGTATTGTCGCGGTTGAATTCTTCCTGATCGGGATACATGGTGAAGGCAGTTACATTGGCCTGTCCGGTTGCAACAGGAGAGTTGCCCTGCGGGCCATTGTAGTTTTTATAACGGCCAAGGATACCCGTACGCGTCTGATCGTATTTGCCATCGCGGTAATTGAGGAAGTCGTCGCCCGAAGGATCGTTGAGCGCTGCCTGATAGATGGCGCTGCCTGTGCCGAATTTATTGGCGAGCTCCTGCAGGTAGTCTGCAAACTTCACACGTTCTGCATCGTTTACGAGACCGTCGAAGCCCGCATCCTGCAACTGTCTGTCTGCAGGATCGTTACTGAATGCCTGCGTTACCTGAATGGGGTTGCCGGGCACTTTACCCCACTTGGTATCCGGATCTTCCAGTGTTTTGGTAACAGCGCCGCTGATACCGTTCTCGAAGAAACGTTTTCCGTCTTTCAATACATCTTCAGATATATTTCCGAGGTTGAAATAGAGTTGACCACCACTGCTGTTAGGCATTTTGAGGTATGGGTCCTGCATCCAGAATTCGATGAATTCCACGTTGCCGGTCTCGAAATCAACCTGATCGAGTCCACGCATAATGCCACCCCATCTTTTTTGCGGGCTGGTTAATTTGCCGTCTGCAGTTACATCGGTTGCATCGAAGTTGTACGGACCTTTTTCGGTTGGATAATAGGCGATATCGAAAGTCACCAGCTGGCTCTGGCCAAGATCTGGTGTACGCTTTGGATAGATCTGCGTGAGGTTCACCGGGCGGATGCGCGGGTCAGTGAAATCTTCGTATCCGCGAACGGGGTTGTTGCCACTTCTTTTGTCCTGCAGAATCGGTTCGATATTGTACCAGGCGATCTTGGCGCGGTTGAAACCATATGGCAGTGAATCGCGACCGTTCGCTTCGGGGAAAAGTCCATTGTTGGCCGGCGTACTCGAAATACCCCAGCTCACGAGCGGGAAGCGAAGGTCGATGGAGTTGCGGCTTCCTTCGAAATCATCGATGAAGATGAGACCCGATTTGCCTTTTCCGATCTGCGGCGGGTGGCCTGGTTTCAGCAATGCAGCTTCGCCGTAGGCTGTGATGGTACTCATCACATTGGTGCTGTAGAAAGGAAGTTTATCGAGCCAGCGCGTCAGTCGCGGACTTTCGGTGCGATAGTTGAAATCCAGTCCGTACATGGTGTTGCGGATAGGATCATCGTTGTACTGCGTTTTGGTGAAGAAGGGTCGTTCGCTCAGTCTCACCATACTTGCGCCGATGTTCAGCGACTCGCGCGAGTTATTGATCAGCTGGTACCCCAGCCGCAGCCCCATGAAGTTTCGCTGCTGTATGCCGATACTCGCATTGTTCTCGAACTGCACATTCACCGGAACGCCGGAATTGAGAATGGCAGGGTTGATCACACGGAGCGTACCCACGTTGTAGTCGATGGTGTAATCGATGTCTTCGCGAAGGATCTGCCCACCCGATGTAACGGATACCGATCCGCGCGGAATATTGAATGCGTTGAGTTGAATTTCAGAATTTGAATTGCCCTTGGCATAACCGCTGATAATGTACCTGTCGAGGTTCGCATAAGTGGCAGCGATGGCCTTGATGGTATCGTAGAGCGGAAGGTAGAGGTATTTATCGCGCACCGCAGGCGGACTGTTTGCGAAGGCCACATCTCCCAGATCTTTACCGAAAGGTTCGAGAAAGGGGAAGATCACTCGCGCCTGCTGGCTCATTACGGTAAAACCTTCAATATAGTCGAACACCCCATCGGGCATAGGGTCGTTCCGGGCATTGAGCCGGTCTGAGTTCAGCAGGGTGATGATCGGTACGCCGGGTTTATCACCTTCGGGCAGGAACCTTTTTTGTCCGAGACTGGGTTGTTCGTAGAGAACGTTGAGTTTGAAATCTTGCGGAGTAACGCTGGAAAGGTATCCGCCGTCTTTCGATTTGAGGGCGTAAACGTTTTTCATCATCAGATCCCAGAGCGGCAGGTTGGTGCGTTGCGAAGTTGCTTTCAGCAATTTGAGGAAGAAGATCTTCTGGGTACCACCTTTGTTGGCGGTGGTATCGGGTGTTATATCCTGTGAGAATTCACCTACCTGCAGAATGCGTCCGTTGTAACTGTACTGGAAGGCTACGCCCAATACTTCATCGGGCTGCAGCGGTTGGTTCAGTGAAAGGAAGCCTACCTGCTGGTTGTAATAATATTCTGAAGGATTGAGTTTGCGTGCGAAAGTTTTTTCGAAGTCCTGCACGGGTGTCAATCCCATATTGTTCAGTCGCGTGGTGATAAGGCTAGGGTTACGCGCGCTCGGATCGTTAATCAGTCTGCTGTAGAGGTTATTCGATTCGTTGGCGGGATATTGTGCTCCCTGAGTGCCGGTAATTCTGGCGCTGTTGTATGGTGATGGCTCGCCGAGATCCATCAAACCAACCACATCGCGGGTTTCGGTGGTAGAGCCGTTTCGGTTGGTAACCCAAACTTCCATCCGAAGGATCTGAATTCTGGAATTCACCACCGGCAGTTTGCTCATGGCTTTGTTGAAGTTCTGGCGGAAGTACTGGGCTAACAGGAAGTGGCGGTTCTCTTCATAATCGTTGGCCTTGAACTCGAAGTACATATTGGAGCTTCCCCCGGCGATGGTCATGCTCTGACGCTGTGAGCGCTGATTGGCAAGCACAGCGGATACGGAGAGCTTTCCGAACTGCAATTCGGTTTTGATACCGAAGAGCTGCTGAGCACCGGGGATGAGAGAACCTTTGGAAGTGAAGCTCACGTTACCGGCTTCGATGCGACGGATAATTTCGTCGTCGGTGCCGGTATAATCGAGTTTCAGCTGGTTCTCGAAATCCATATTGGCCAGCGTATTGTAATTGATGGGGAGCTTCATTTTGTCTCCGATATTGCCGATTACACTGAGATTGGCATTCATATCGAAATCGAAACCGCCGTTGCGGCGCGCTCTTTCGGGAAGAGACGGATTGCGGATATTCTGACCCTGATAACCGGCAATGAGGTTCACCTCGCCCTGTGGCCTGATCTCCACTTTTCCATTTCCGAAGAGGCGGTTGAAGAGGTTATCGGTAACGCTCATCCTTGGGCGAAGCATCTTTTTGTTGAGTGCGCTGAGAATGTTGGAGCGTTTCTTGAAATAATCGTTTTCAGACTTTGCAGCCTGCAAACGGAGGAATTCATCGAAAGTGAGATAGGTTGGCTTTCTGTAGTAGAAGTTGCCAATCTTCTCGATAATATAATACTGCCTTGTTTTTGGATCGTACACCACCGAGTCGGAGATATTTACGGGATCTCTGAGATCGAGTGTGCGTTTGCGTGGAGCGGTGTAACGGTCTCCCCTACGGTCATGAATAGGGTATTTGAGGGTATCCGCAGTTTTTTTGCTGCTGGTATCCTGAAATGGGGCATGGTTAGCCCTGGCAGATGCGCAGACCAGTACGAATACAGTCAGGCAAACTGCTGTTACACAATTTTGGTGGTTGAATTTTCGGGCCAATCTGTTTTTCTCAAGAATTAGTTAAGTAGAAAATCCTGACGATAGGCTTAGAGTGTTTTAAGTGCTTTCTTAATTATTTCTTCTACTAGGGATAGGCCCGGTTCGGCTTTGATAACTTTTTGAACTGCCTGTTCACCGGCGGCACGGGCAATGCCCAGCGCCATCAGAGCATTTAACGCATCCTGCTCAACCGAATTGTATGCTGATGACGTAATATTTGCGTCCAGCCTGGATTTGCTGAGTTTATCCCTCAGTTCCAATACAATGCGTTCAGCAGATTTCTTACCAATACCTTTTATGCTTTCCAGCAATTTAGTGTTACCAGTAGCGATGGCTATGACAAGCTCATCGGGTTTTACAGAAGACAGCATCATCCTTGCAGTAGCTGCACCCACGCCTGAAACGCTGATGAGGTGCAGAAAAAGCTCTTTCTCTACGATGTCAGAAAAACCATACAGGATATGGGCATCTTCGCGGATGGACAGGTGGACATAGAGCATCCCTTTTTCCAGGGATTGTATAGCCGAGTAGGTGTTCAGGCTGATCTGCAATTCGTATCCTACTCCGTTGGCCTCCACATGCACCACCGCAGGTGTTTTATGCACGAAACTACCCCGTATAAAAGCGATCATGAATGCGAAAATAAGGGAAAAACCCATTAAATTATAACTTGTAGAACTGTGACTACTTTTAGCGTAAATTTGTCGGCTTATAAATTAGAGCACCCATAATTATATTCCATATTCTAAATCGCTTTGATGAGTCAAAAAATCACTGCCGCTATAACTGCCGTAGGCGGATATGTTCCTGAAGACAGGCTGACCAATTTCGACCTGGAAAAAATGGTAGATACAAACGACGAATGGATCCGCAGCCGTACCGGTATTGAAGAGAGAAGGATACTGAAGGGCGAAGGCAAAGCCACATCCGACATGGCCGTTCAGGTGGTATTGCAGATTCTGGAGAAAAAGAACCTGAGCCCACTCGACATAGATGCCGTAATTGTAGGCACAGTTACTCCTGATATGTTATTCCCTTCCACTGCCAATATGGTTTGCCATAAAGCAGGGTTGACCAATGCATGGGGATTCGACCTGCTCGCAGCCTGCTCCGGATTTCTTTATTCCTTTACTACCGGCGCTTCGCTGATCGAAAGCGGACGTTACAAAAAGGTAATAGTGATCGGTGCAGACAAAATGAGTTCCATTATCGATTACAGCGACCGCGCAACCTGCATCATCTTTGGTGACGGCGCTGCAGGTGTGCTGCTCGAACCAAGCACTGATGGCTTAGGCCTCCAGGATACCATCCTCAAAAGCGATGGTGGCGGTCAGCCTTATCTGCACATGAAAGCCGGCGGATCACTTCGCCCTGCAAGCATGGAAACAGTGGCTAACAAAGAACATTATGCGTATCAGGAAGGGCAGACCGTTTTCAAAGCCGCCGTTAAAGGAATGGCCGATGTAAGCGCAGAACTGCTCGAAAGAAATAACCTCACCGGCGAAGATATTGCCTGGCTGGTTCCACACCAGGCCAACAAACGCATCATCGACGCCACAGCAGACAGAATGGGTCTCAGCCACGATAAGGTAATGCTCAATATCCAGCGATATGGCAATACCACCGCAGCAACCATCCCCCTCTGTCTCTGGGAATGGGAAAAACAACTGAAGAAAGGCGACAACATTGTACTCGCAGCCTTCGGCGGCGGATTTACATGGGGTGCTACCTGGATCAAATGGGCTTATTAAAAAAAAGATAACATGGAATTCTTCGTCCGGAGGGCCGTTAAGGCCGATTGCCCCAGGCTGATGCAACTGGTAGTTGAACTGGCCGTTTACGAAAAAGAACCCGATGCCGTAATCGTTTCCCCTCAACATTTTGAAGAGAGCGGATTTGGTGAAAACCCGGTATGGTGGGCATTTGTAGCCTGCACAACCGACCCTTCGGGCGTAGAAACCATCCATGGATTTGCATTGTACTATATCCGATACAGCACCTGGAAAGGGCAACGCCTCTATCTCGAAGACCTCATCGTTACAGAAGAAATGCGCGGCAAAGGACTCGGGAAACTGCTCTTCGACCGCGTTTTACAGGAAGCCCGCGAAAATAAATTCACCGGCATGGTTTGGCAAGTACTCGATTGGAATGAACCAGCCATCGATTTTTATAAGAAATACGGCGCAAAACTCGATCAGGGCTGGATCAACTGCTCAGTAGAATTATGAGAACTCACTACAATTTGGTAACTTAACAGACCAAATTGTACGTATGAGAAGATCAATTCTGTGGGCTGTAGCCTCAACCCTGACAATCACTTCAATCATATCCTCCTGCAGCAAAAGCAATAACGATGGCGGAGGAAATATTTCAGAGGACGATAAGCGAAAAGACTCTGCTCTCTATTTTGCAAGAGCATTCTATCTCTGGAATGATAAGATCCCTTCTAATTTCGATGCACACAAATACACTGATCCCGATGGTGTGATGAAAGCCATCAGAGCCTACAGCATTGAACCCGGTTTCGATAAGCCTGTAGACCGCTGGAGCTTTGCCATGCCGCAAAAAGACTGGGACAATCTCAGTCAGGGCATTTCGCTCGACTATGGCATGGGCTACAAGTATCTCACCAATAATGATCTTCGCATAACCTACGTAGAGCCTGCGTCTCCCGGCGGCAAAGCCCATGTACAGCGCGGCTGGCGCATTACAAAGATCAATAACATAACCGATGTAAGCTATGCCAACGTTAATGCCGTATCTACTGCATTGTTCGAAAGCAACAATATCACTTTAGTCTTTGCAAGAGAAGGGAAGGCCGATACCACTGTAAATCTTACCACTGCCTCTTACACCGAGGAACCACTGGTACTCGATACTGTGTACAACACCAATGCTACCAAAACCGGTTACATGGTGTACAATTCATTTCTCGGAGACACCACTGCTACCAAAGCGAAGTTTGCCAACGTATTCAACAAATTCACTACTGCGGGCATCAGCAATCTGATCCTTGACCTGCGTTATAACGGTGGTGGCTATGTGCTTTTGCAGGATGAACTGGCCAACTATCTGGCTCCAAACTCTGCAAACGGACAGATCATGGAAGTAGAGCGCCACAATGCCAATCTTTCACAATACGACGAAACTGTCCGCTTCCAGAAGAAAGGCTCACTCAATCTCACGCAGATATTTATAATTACCACAGACAATACTGCTTCGGCCAGTGAGCTGCTGATCAACAGCCTCCGGCCATTTATGACGGTTAGGCGCATAGGCGATACCACACACGGCAAACCCGTGGGTTACTTCCCTCAACCTGTGATGGGCTGGGTTGTACTGCCGGTTTCTTCAAAAACCACCAACAAAAATGGAGAAGGTAATTACTACAAAGGTTTTGCGCCAGACCAGCTGATGAACGATGGAATTGACAAGAACTGGGGAGATGTAAACGAAAAATGTCTCGCAGCCGCGCTCAATTACATCAAAACCGGCACTTACGTTACCGGCGCGCAATCTGGCCCGCTTTCAACGGAATCTGGCATCATGCCCGCGTACCATAATCAAATGCTGAATACGCACCGTTTCAAAGGCGCTATTGAAACACCGCGGCGATAATCAACTTAACGGATTCTTTCAAATTCGATCATTTCGGGAATGCCCGGCCGCTCAAAGAAGTGATCTATAGCGAGCGACTTATGATCGTTTGAAAGCCGGAATTCATAAGCCGTATATTTGGTGGCAGCGTTGTAGAAACTATAGAGGTAAATACTGTCTTTTGTTCGATAGTATGAATATATGCCCGAAGGAGATCTCTCGCTGCCATCATAATCTTTATACGACTGGGAGCTCAGGATAAAAGTGCCGGCATTGGAAGGTGGCCTCCAGGGCACACGATCGAGGAGTGCTTTGGGGGTATCGAAATTAAGTGTGTCTTTTCGCTGAGATTTTTCAATCCAAACGCCGAGGTAAGGGCCATCGGCCGAAAATGTACGTTCCAGCGAATCTGGTCCGTTCTTTTGGCACGCAGCCAGCGCCAGTACCACTAACAGCAAAACAGCATACCGAAACCTCATTGGGGATCTTTTTTGTTTTTCAATCTTCATTTCACCTTCTTCACAAAGGGCCTGGTACCAAAAATGAAAACAGGCCAACCGTAATTTATTCATTCATACGATTGACCTGTTTTGCCTTGAAAAACGTTGTTTCGGGTTTTAAAAATTGACAAATGTCAACTATTTGCCCTTATTATGAAACTCCTTCAGTGGTAGCAGTTTTGTCGATTTTGCCGATCAGCCCCTGCAATACTTTACCTGGTCCAACTTCAGTGAAGCGGTTGGCACCGTCGGCGATCATTGCCTGCACGCTCTGCGTCCAGCGAACAGCGCCGGTAAGCTGATCGATCAGGTTCTTCTTGATTTCTTCCTTATCTACAACAGCCTTGGCAACCACGTTCTGGTAAACCGGGCAGGTAGGAGAATAGAAAGTGGTGGCTTCGATAGCTGCTTTCAGTTCTTCGCGGGCAGGCGCCATGAGCGGTGAATGGAAGGCTCCGCCTACAGGCAGTACCAGTGCTCGTTTTGCGCCGGCTGCTTTCATTCTTTCATTGGCAATTTCAATGCCTTTGATGGAACCGCTGATTACGAGCTGTCCGGGACAGTTGAAATTAGCAGGCACTACTATTTCGCCGGTTTCCGCCTGAACCGCTGCGCAGATCTCTTCCACTTTGGCGTCTTCGAGGCCCAGCACAGCTGCCATGGTAGAAGGCTGCATTTCGCAGGCTTTCTGCATCGCCTGAGCGCGGATGCTCACCAGTTTCAATCCATCTTCAAAACTCAGTACGCCATTGGCTACGAGCGCAGAGAATTCTCCGAGCGAATGCCCGGCTACCATATCCGGCTTAGTGCCGTCGATGCCTTTGAAAGCGATCACAGAATGCAGAAATACTGCAGGCTGGGTCACTTTTGTCTGACGCAGGTCTTCTTCAGTGCCTTCAAACATGATGTCTGAAATACGAAACCCAACAATCTCGTTGGCCTGTTCAAACAGTTTTTTGGCAAAAACACTCAAATTATAATGGTCTTTTCCCATTCCAGGGAATTGTGATCCTTGTCCTGGAAACACAAATGCATGCTTCATAAGTACCTGGGGTTTAGACGAACAAAAATGCCACAAAGGACTTATATAACCAAAATCTTTGTGGCATACGAAATTTTCATTTCCTGCAAACATACGTCTGGCGCGGGTTACCCGTAACCATCCGTTTCATTGTGGGAAAATTATCAATGCAGGCGGGAAGAAATCAGCTTGGTGAATTCACTTCTTGTTTCACTTTTTTCAAACTCACCCCAGAAAGCAGAAGTGGTGGTTACCGAGTTCTGTTTCTGTACGCCGCGCATCATCATGCAAAGGTGAGATGCTTCAATTACCACTGCTACGCCGAGTGGGCGAAGGGTGTCCTTGATGGCATCGAGTATCTGGGTGGTGAGTCTTTCCTGCACCTGGAGTCTTCTTGAATATACATCCACCACACGGGCCAGTTTGCTGAGGCCGGTGATATGACCATTGGGGATGTAGGCAATATGTGCTTTACCGAAGAATGGTAGCAGGTGGTGTTCGCACATGCTGTACAGCTCGATGTCTTTTACAAGAATCATTTCGCTTACTTCTTCGCGGAACATGGCGGAAGAGAGGATCGCTTTCGCGTCCATCTGATAACCCTGTGTGAGATACTGCATGGCTTTCGCCATTCTTTCGGGAGTTTTCACCAGGCCTTCGCGCTGGGGATCTTCGCCGAGAAGATTGAGCACATCGCGGTAATTCTCGATCAGTCCGGAAGTGATCTTGTCTTCGTATTGCTCTGTTTTGGTGTATGCCATTGTTAGAAATTTAAGTTAGAGCACCGGGTATTCTACGAAGTTCCGCTCTGTTTCGTAGAGTCGGATCTGCAGATCGAAAGAGGGATCGATCTTTGCGCGCAGGATTTCGTAAATCACGATGCAGATATTTTCGGCAGTCGGGTTCTTTGTTTTAAAGAATGGTGTGTCCAGGTTGAGATTGCGGTGATCGAGTTGTTCGAGCACTTCATCGCGGATCAGGTCACTGAGCAGTTTCAGGTCCATCACATAGCCGGTTTCCGGGTCAGGTACACCTGCCACTTTCACCACAAGCTCATAGTTATGGCCATGGAAATTAGGATTATTGCACTTGCCGAAAACCGCATCGTTCTTTGCCATATCCCAATCAGGATTGAATAACCGATGGGCTGCATTGAAATGTTCCTTGCGGAATACAGCTACTTTCTGGCTCATATCAAATGTATTACGATAATTGCAATAAAAGGTTTGCCTTAGTTGCCAAAGTACTCAACAAAAATCCGTGGGGTTTCATAGAGCTTGATGCAATGCAACTGTACGGATGCGGGTAAGTGGGGCTCCAGCTGCTGCCAGATTGCAATGGCCAGGTTCTCTGTAGAGCAAAGCTTGCCCTGCATGAAATCCACGTCCATATTGAGATTCTTGTGATCAAGCTTGTCCAGTACATGCTTCTCGATCAGCTTGCTCAGTTGCTTTACATCGTACAGAAATCCGGTATCGGGATCGGGATTGCCTTTGATGGTCACCAGCAGCTCATAATTATGGCCATGCCAGTGCTCATTGGCGCATTTTCCGAATACGTCTTCATTTTTCTCCTTGCTCCAGGAGGGGTTATACAGTTTATGGGCTGCATTAAAGTGTTCAACACGAGTCAGATACACCATAGATGATCATTAAATTGCCGCGCAAAGGTACAATTTAATGGGTTTACAACTCCTATCTTTGCTCATATGGAAATAATGCTGGTTGCCGCCACTCAGCTGGAAATAGCGCCAACACTGGATTGGCTGCAAAAAAACAGTTTTCGTACCGGAAATAATCACCAAATCAGTGTTTTGATTACCGGCGTTGGAGTGGTGCTTACCACTTACAGCCTGATGGAGGCGCTTCGCGACAAAAAACCTGCCGCCTGGCTGCAAGCCGGAATCGGTGGAAGTTTTTCGCTGAACTGCCCTCCCGGAACACTCAGCATTGTTCAGGAAGAAGCTTTCGGAGACCTTGGAGTAGAAGAAAATGGCCAGTTCAGAGATGTATTCGATATGCAATTTCAGGAAGCAAATGCTTTTCCATTCACCGAAAAGTGCCTGCTCAATCCATACACTTCACACTGGGCGCATCTGCAATTGCCGTTTGTAAAATCAGTGACCGTAAATGAGATCACTACTTCCCCTCAAAGAATTCAAACCCTGCAACAAAAGTATGCCGCGATTGTTGAATCCATGGAAGGTGCAGCATTCCATTATGTGAGCCTGCGGCAACAGATTCCTTTTCTGCAACTTCGCTCCATTTCAAATATGGTAGGCGAAAGAGACAAGAAGAACTGGAAACTGAAAGAATCGGTTGCCATACTGAATAAACAGGTAATTGAAATACTGCAGCAACCCGAACTGTTTGTACAAAATAATTGATGATCATGCGTTTAACACTTGGCTTCTCCCCCTGCCCCAACGATACATTCATTTTCGATGCACTCGTAAACAAAAAGATCGATACCGAAGGACTCGAAGTAGAACCTGTACTGGAAGATGTGCAAACCCTTAACGAATGGGCTTTGCAGGGCAAGCTCGATATCACCAAGATCAGCTACGGCGTACTGCCCCTGATTGTTGAACCATACATTGTACTCAATGCCGGCGGTGCATTGGGCAAAGGGGTTGGACCGCTTTTCATAACACGCAACGAAGAGACAGTGAAACCTGTGGAAGAAATGACCATTGCCATCCCCGGCGAAAACACCACAGCGCATATGCTTTTTTCGCTGGCCTATCCGCAGGCGAGAAAGAAAAAATTCCTGCTCTTTTCTGAAATTGAAAATGCAGTACTTAATAAAACTGTTGATGCCGGAGTGATCATTCACGAGAACCGTTTCACTTATCAGGATAAAGGATTAGTGAAGATCGCCGATCTCGGAGAATACTGGGAAACCACTACCAATAATCCCATACCACTCGGAGGCATTGTAATGAAACGCACGCTGGATCCGGTGTTGCAGCGAAAGGCAGATCGTCTGATCAGAAAGAGCCTGGAGTATGCATTTGCACACTATCCTTCAGTAACAGAGTATGTGAAGCAACATTCGCAGGAGATGAGTGAAGATGTGATGCGCAAGCACATCGATTTGTATGTGAACGATTACTCATTAGAATTAGGCGCGGATGGAAGATCAGCCGTAAAAAAATTCCTCGGCATTTATGGAGAGCTGCATCAGAAAAGTGTGAGTGATGCAGGATTGTTTTTGGAGAATCATAGTTAGGTTGTAAGCAAGTTTGCGACTGCGGACCCGCTACTCTGAATTCTTCAACGCCTTACTATAAAAACCAAGACACCTCATTCTTGCCATTTCGTGATTCACTATCGGTTCAGGATAACCGAAATCATTTATTTCCGGCACCCATTTAGAAATGTATTTCCCTTCCGGGTCGAACTTCTTTGCCTGTAAGGTTGGATTGAATACCCTGAAATACGGCGCTGCATCGCAGCCACTGCCGGCAGCCCATTGCCACCCGCCGTTGTTGGAAGCGAAATCGTAATCGAGCAGCTTCTCTGCGAAATAGGCTTCACCCCATCGCCAGTCGATCAGCAGGTGTTTGCTGAGAAATGATGCCACAATCATTCGCACACGATTATGCATAAAGCCGGTAGCATTGAGTTCGCGCATGCCGGCATCCACTATCGGATAACCTGTTTGTCCGGTTTTCCATTTTTCAAATTCTTCTTCGTTGTTTCTCCATCGGATCAGATCATACGCAGGCCGGAATGCTCTCCCCTGCCCGATCTGCGGAAAATGCCAGCAGATCATCTGATAGAAATCGCGCCAGATCAGTTCATTTACAAAACTGTTGCTGAGCGGTAATGCCTGTTGCAAAATCTTTCTTATGCTGATAGTTCCGAAACGAAGATGCACGCCGAGTTTTGAAGTGCCTGCTATCGAAGGAAAATCCCTTCTCTCGCCGTAGTGCTGCAGCAATGCTTTGGGAAGATCCTGCGAAGGGAATGGCTGGTCAACAGCTTGAAATCCGATCGATCGTAACCCAGGAATTGTAATGGGTGATTGCTGCAGAAAGTGATTGCGCTGTTTCTTATCATCATAATGTGTTACCGGATTATTGGCCAGCACCGACAGCCATTTTCTGCTGTAAGGTGTGAATACCGTATAAGGTTTTCCATCATCCTTCACTACTTCATTCTGGTCAAAAATCACCTGGTCTTTGAATGATTGAAAGGGAATGTTATGTTCCTGCAATAATGTTCTGATGGCTTCATCACGATCTATTGCGTAGCGTTCATAATCGCGATTGGTAAAAACAGCAGTGATTTCGTATTGTTTCAGCAACTGCCTGAAAGCGCCGAGCGGTGTATCGTACAGCACATGAAGAGATGAGCCTCTTCCAAGCAACTGCTCCTGCATCTGCAGCAATGCAGCATGAATGAATTCAACTCTCCTGTCGGCTTTGTTATCGAGCTGATCTAAAATATTCTTATCGAAGATGAATACCGGCAATACGGGATCGGATTGCCGAAGCGCATGTGCCAGACCGTTATTATCTTCAAGCCTGAGATCGCGGCGAAACCAAAATACAGTTACTTTTTTCATACGGACAACTACAATAAAAAAATAGACGCAGGTAATGGGTAAACGATCAATGGAACATTGGCCTGATCAGTTGCTCATGCAGCTCAACGCTCAGTTTTTTTCCAAATTCTTTTCCGCCGCATTTTGCTACCCAACGCAATCCCATGGCATTGGTGAAGAAAATCTCATCGGCATTCATCAGAAAGTCGGCCGTTATTGCCTTTTCTGTGAAATGGAAATTACCGGCATTGGCGAGCAAATAGCGACGCATTACCCCATCGATGCATCCGGCATTCAATGGCGGTGTAAAGATCGTATCATTCTTAACGCAGAAGATGTTTGAGATGGTTGTTTCACAAATTTGGCCGTCAACGTTCAACAAAACAACATCGTTGAGCGCATGCTCACGGGCATACATGGCCCCCATTACGTAAGGGAGGTAGTTGTTCGATTTGAGGTGGGAGAAGTGGTCGAAGCATTTGCGCGCTTCGGAGAAAATATCGGTGATAAGTCCGTTTTCGTTCAGTTCCTGCGCCTGATGGCCGATAGGCCAGCATTGAATAAGCAGGTTTGGCTGCGGATCTTCGGCATCGTACAATCCTCCATCGCCTCTCAGCACGGATAACCGGATGCGCGCAGCTTTTTCTGTCCCATTCTTTTTGCAAAGTGCGAGAATGGCATCACTGATAAAAGCGGGGGTGAAATGAGTGGGGATTTCAAACTTCAGCAATTTCAATCCGCTGAACAGGCGATTGAAATGATACTCGCCGAGCAGCAGTTTTCCGTTGAGCATTTTGATGGTCTCGAAGAGTCCATCACCATAACGAACAGCGCGGCTGTTGGCGGAAAATACTGGTTCTCCGGACGGAATGAATGTTCCGTTGTAATAATCAAACTGGCTCATTGGCAGGTTGCGGATTACTGTTCACAGTTGGGATCACTATGCGCCAGTAACCCGCAACAGCTTTTGATTAATTTCCATTTTGATCGATGATGCCGTTCTTTACGGCGTACATCACCAGGCCGGCCATAGATTTTGCGCCGGTTTTGGTTTTGAGTTTATCTCGGATCGCTTCAACGGTACGTGGACTGATCTCCACAATGTCTGCGATTTCCTTGGTAGTTTTTTCTTCGCACATCAGTTTAAGTACACGCATTTCTTTGTCGGAAAGGTTTACATCCTGAGGGCCTGCGAGGTCGGTTCTCTTGGTACGGAGGCCGGTGAGCAGGGCTTTGTTGGTGAGTTCGTTGAAGAAGAACTCCTGCTCGAAGCAGGTTTTGATAGCCTGATAAATTGTTTCAGAATCTGAGTTCTTGGTGAGATAGGAGTTGGCTCCGATTTCCATGAGCTTGCTGATCATTGAATGATCGTTGTGCATGCTGAGAACAATCACTTTAGCTTCGGGGCGAACTTTACGGATTTCAGGGAGGGTTTGAATACCATCCATGATAGGCATTTGGATATCAAGGAGAATTACATCAGGCTCGATATGCCTGAGAAGGTTGATCAGTTGCATGCCGTTATCGGCTTCAGCGATGAGTTCGACATCCTTTTTGGCGGACAGCGCGGTTTTAACGCCGGCCCGGAACAGGGCATGATCATCTGCGATAGCTACTTTGATAAGCCTTTCTCCATCGGTTTTTTTCATACGGGTTCTATTGTATTTTAATTACTTCTGGGTTTGAGTTTGATAAGGCATCAAACTGAGGGGTTTAAACCATGTTTTCAAACCGAACTCAAAATGATAATTTTTAGCGACAATTACTATAGCAGATTTACGAAATTATACTATTTCAGCATATACAGGAAACTATTTATGAACAGGAAATATACGAAAATCAATCGTTGATCTACGTAGTTATTTCCGGATGTTTCCGAATAAAAAAAGGTAAATACCGAATTTTTAAAATGAAGCAAATCTGCTCTTGTACACATAGTTATCCACAATTACTTTTGTTATGAAGTTGATTGACGGGGACTAGCAACCTCACACACCATCCAATGTCCTTTTAATAACCGTCCAAGAAAAGATTCTAATATTCTATGAAACCCGCGAAATCCAATGTCAGTCAACTTTCTTTTTCCTGATTTCTTTTAGCTCCCGGGTATTTTTCAGTTCGCACCACCACCAGTTTTGTACACACCACACTCAATTTTTGCAAGCCTTTAAGGTGGCTTTCAAAGATCGCCACTGCTCTTTCTATCATGCTCCCCTGAAACTTTCTTTCTGCAAGCTTCTGCCGCTTCAGTAACATCAGTTACAGATGCTGAGATTTCAAGAGAGTTGAAGAGAATAATAATTAACGCTGAACATTCAAAAGAAGTATGAACTGCAGTTATTTACCGGCTTCTTTCTCTATATGCTCAGATACGATCCACCTTTCATGGGCAGCTGTCACTTAGCTGCAACTTAATCCTGCGCAATTTTTAAAAAGAATTCATGCCTTCTGTTCTTTTGAATTATATTTTTTCCTAATTTTAAAGAACACAGCCAAAACTATACTTCACCCTTTCCTTTCTTTGACCCACATTGATTTTGCACATTACCCGGTTCCTGCAACATTATTGTTATTAATCGCAT
The DNA here is from genome assembly GCF_012927185.1 of Pseudoflavitalea sp. G-6-1-2. GTDB lineage: Bacteria > Bacteroidota > Bacteroidia > Chitinophagales > Chitinophagaceae > Pseudobacter. Next base: position 35,984 of record NZ_JABBGB010000003.1, on the reverse strand, counting down.
TTGGCTAAGGTTCTGGTTAGTTGTTTTGCAACGCTCCTGATAACAGCATTACCTTACTCCTTCAATTTATTCCCGTTTAACGTATTCAGTTAAGGTTCTGATTAGTTTCATATAGCACGCTTCGGTTTCACCCAACCTTTTGGTTATTTGGGAATGCGAGGTATTTTATGCAACTTTTTTATTCCCCATATCTGGTTAAGGCTCTGTTTTTGATTCATCCATCTGCCTTTCAACTTCACTACACTTTTTTCCCCATACCACAAGGGGAAAAATAACGCTGCTCACAGTTTTTTTTCCCCTCGTTACAATTTCCTGCCCGGTTATATTTGTTCTACAATCATAATTCGCATATACGTTATAGTTATATACGATTTACACATTAAACCTCACTATCATGCTATTCAATCATTCAACCTGTCATTATCCCGACAATGCTGTCTTTTGCCAGATACAACTGAATTCCTTTTCCATTCGCAATACTCCTGTAACCCGCAAACCGAGATTTCTGTTTATGCAATCCTGAAAGGAGCCACTTGTCCATTCTTAATTCCCAGGCTCCCGGATAAGACTCATGGGCTACCCAGGCCCATGAGCTTATCCATTATCAGGTGCTGCAACCTGCTATTCACACCTTTCATTCATGTTGCCCTTACAGGGTAACCTTCAATCATTTTGTATGCCCTTTCATTCCATTATGATCGCAGGCCTGCTGTCAGGCTTACAGATCTTTTCTGACCATCACTCAACTGATCTGTCAGAAGTAAATCAAAAAACAATTCACTGCGACAGCGCCTCCAAACATTGTACTCTTCAGCCATCAGCAGTCCGGCTGGCCACAGCCGGAACCCCGGTCTCAATCAACAAAGCAATATCCCGGTACTCCCATCTTCCGGAAATCAGGCAGCTGCCTGCGTTTACCACTCACCTGCTGAATGCCTTTCTATTGCCCGTGAACATGCTGCTGCATGTAAGGGATAATCTGATGCGGGCAATTCTTCGTTCACCTTTATGCCCCGGGCCCAATCTCAGCGCCTCTTCTCTCAGATGCCCGCACAGGCTGCCAGGAATTAGAGACACCCTCGAACATCCCTGGTCGTTATGCTTTGGAACAAGTCGCAATGATTCAGTTTCCATTCACAAAAAAGATACAGCATTAACCGCCCCTATCGCTTCCTTCAAAACAAAGCAGCTGCTTTACTTTCTCTGGCAGAGCTATCTGCAGCCATTCCGGCAAAGAGATACCAGCACCGATGCCTATTCCTTATGCCGGGATGTATACCAGCCGGCAACAACAATGCGGACAAAAGACACGATCACTGATCCCTATGCCTTGTATTATGATGATGAACCGGATACTATGTGGAAAAAAGAAAACAGGGTAAACAGTAACAGATACCATCCGAACACAAGAAATCAACAGAGGTTTTTGTATTTTCACAGCCGAAGGCTATCTCCGCATGCGAAGCTGGTCGACAGCGCGGTGCCAGTCAGATAATCGCAGATCCCTCCTCCCATTCCATTTCAGTTATTTATTGTCAATACAACACATTGTATGAATACCGATCGCATATTTCAGTCGGGCCAGAACGGCGTTTACATATGTCCGTCACTTCGTGATGATCTCGACATCCTCCGTACCCATGCCTTGTCGAAAAAAATCAAATGTTATTCCATCAATGCACTCTTTATACCCAACCGCAGCGGCCTCTTCCGGGCATTGCATGAAGTAGCAGAACTGCCCGATTATTTCGGACACAATTTCGATGCGCTGGAAGAATGCCTGCTCGATTATTCATTTGCACCGGCCAGCGGATACCTTTTTGCATTCACCCATTCAAAGATCCTGCGCGATATGCTGGGGGAAGAGTACGCTGTACTCACAGCAGTCTTTGAAAATGCTGCGGCCAACTGGCAGAAAGAAGGTGTTTTTTTCAAGTTGCTTACCGACGAGTAAAATCTTTACCACCCAAATATGAACCAGCCACTTTTATTTCTGATCATGGGCACAGCACTGGGATTATCCCTCCTGTCGCTGCTGTTGCTCTCAGCTGCTATTCTCCGGTACAGAAACCAGCAGGGTTCTTACCTGGATAGCATCTCAGGTTTAAAGAATCATTTCAATCGGCAATTGATTTCAACTGAAGTTGCGGCTCAGGAAGCCGTTTTCAGAAGCATCGCCAGAGAGATACACGATAGTATCGGGCTATCGCTTATCACAGTAAAACTGCATCTGGCCAGGCTACTCCCATTCAGTGATCCGGAACAGGAAAGCACCGTCAATGGCTCCGTCAGCCTGCTCAGCACAGCCATGGATCAGCTGCGTGATATCGCAAGGGGCATGAACAGCGATATACTGGAAGACCGCGGATTGGTGAATGCGCTGCAATCAGAAGCCGCAAAGATCAATCAGCTCGATCTGCCTCATGTTGAATTGCAGATCGATGGAGAAGAGCGGTCGATCGATAGCGCCAAGGAACTGTTATTACTGCGCATTGTTCAGGAATGTCTGCAGAACATACTCAAACATTCAAGGGCAACCAAAGTACTGATCAGATTATCCTATACCGATCCCGGCATTTATCTGAGCATCGACGACAATGGCATCGGCATGTCTGTGAATGCAGAAGGTCTCAGACAGGGGTCCGGCATCATCAACATTGGCAAAAGAACAAAGCTGATGGGAGGTCAACTGCTGATCCTCCCAGGCAAGCCCTCCGGAACCAGTTTCCGCATTTCCATCCCGATAAACAGCAATACACATGAATGAAGCAACCATTCTCAAAGTAGGGTTGGCAGAAGATCATACACTCGTTCGTCAGGCATTCCGCTCTCTCCTCGAAAAATCAGTTGAGTTTCAGGTAATACTCGAAGCAGGCAATGGAAAGGAAGTGATCGATCAGTTGCAAAAAGGATTCATTCCCGATTTGCTGATACTCGATATTAACATGCCGGAAATGGATGGATGCGAAACTGCAAAATTCATTCAGGTTAAATATCCTGGTATCAGAATGCTGGTGATAAGCATGCACGATACAGAAACATTTCTTATCAGGATGCTGCATGCAGGCGCGCGCGGATTTATCAAAAAAGATGCCAGTGAGACGGAATTGAGAACAGCCATTAAAACGATCATGGAAGAAGGATATTATTATGCCAATAATCCTGCAGGCCGCATCATTGCAACCTGGTGCAGCTCATTGCGGGATGATCTGCTCGGCAAGCGGGGATTAACTGAACAGGAGACCAGATTTCTGAAACTCACTACTTCGGAAGACACCTACAAATCTATCGCAGCAATTATGAATATCCCGATGCGTTCTCTCGATACTATCAGAGATAACCTCTTTCTGAGATTGGGAGTGCAGAACCGTGTAGGGCTTGCGATGTATGCCATAAAGAGCGGTCTGGTGTATATCTGATCAGTTTTTAACCATGTTCGATAAGCTGTCAACAGGAAGAATTTTCCTGAAGGGAATTTTATTGCATGCAGTAAACCAGCCGACAATGATGCATCAGACAAATTGCTCTGAATAATACACTAGCGTTGTTTTATAACCGCTATATATTGATAGCTTAAACCCGTTGGGCCTGTCACCCTTCAGTCTGAACCTGAAGCAATGGGATATGGTAAAGCCTCTGTAAGTAGCGCACGCGGGAACACACGCGTTTGTATTTCAAACAGGCTCAGCGCTCCTATGAGTGGGCCGGAATCCTGCAATCGGTTAAACGGCTTTTACATTTTTGAATCGGAAGCTGCACCTGGCATCAGAAGGGAATGGTATACCCGTCGTTACAGTTACTAACCTTTAGTGCCTGAAGTATTTTCTTAACAGGAGTGCAAATGCCGGGAGGTGACATTAACTGTCCTCAGGGGTTCCGGCCTTTTTAAAGCAGCATCGCATTCTATCGCTGCAATTGTTTCGGAAGGGAGCAGTAAACGGCGGCAGCTGATTGTGCAGGGGTACAACCTGCAGCAAGGAATGCCGGCCGGTCGAAAGATCAGTTAGCGACAGATCGAAAGATCAATCGATGAGTTTATTTCGCATGCCATACATGATCAGCCCGGCAATGGTTTTTGCGCCGACTTTCGATTTCATATTCTGGCGGATGGTTTCAACTGTGCGTGGACTGAGAAACACTTCTTTGGAAATTTCCTCGGTGGTTTTGTCTTCAGCCAGCAGGCGGAGAATGCGGATTTCTTTTTCCGAGAACTTGATGGGATTGGGGTAGAATTGTCTTACCTGTTTTCTGGTTTGAAGTTTTGAAAGAACGGCCTTGTTTACGAGGTCGTTGAAATAGAAGTCTTCGTTCATGCAGGCGAGGATGGCCTGGTAGATCTCTTCCGGATCTGAAGTTTTGGTGAGATAGGCGTTGGCGCCCATTTCCATCATTTTGGTGATCATTTCCTGATCATCATACATGGTGAGCACCACAATCTTCACTTCGCTATATTCTTTGCGGAGAATTCCGATGGCATTTACACCGTCTACTTCGGGCATCCGGATGTCCATGAGAAGAACATCTGGTTTTTTCAGCTTCATCTTGTGCATCAGATCTTTTCCATCCTCGGCTTCCCAGAGGATTTTCAGGTATTCTTTGCCTTTGAGAGCCATTTTAATGCCATCGCGGAAAATCTTGTGATCGTCGGCTATGGATACCTTGATTACCAGTTCAGCGCTCATAACGGGGCAGGTTTGACTTTATTGGTTGGGTTAGTAACGTATAAACGAAGCCGGTGGACCATCATTGTTGACGGGTATAAAATCCCGTGAAAAACACGTTGACCACACCGTGACTCAAACTCTCAATCAGCCTCGCCATTGCCACAGCCAACTGCACTGGTTGCTGCATCAGCCCTTAACCTTCAGAGGTCCGGCCCAATGCCGGTGTGCTCTTTGTAACAATGGAAGTTAGTCTTATCAAAATCCGTATCGGGAAATTACAGACACCGATACTGGAACAATTACGAACTTAAAAGTATTTACCGAACAGCCAAAATTGAGCATTAATGCTCTTGTGGTCTGACTGTCACTGAAATATATTTGTTCTGAAGTTGATTGGTAAAAGATAAGCATCCTCTTCGATTATCCAATGTCCTGAGTTTACCGTCCAGAAAGTATTTCCAATTATCCGTTGAAAATCCGGCAAATCCAATATCAGTCAACTTCTTCTTTTCCTTTTTTATCCTTTCCTCTATTCTTTGCGAAGCCGCATATCCTCTTTTATATTTTCCAAATCATCCTTTCAGTCTCCTATGGTCGTCCGGCAAATCCGGTAATCTGAAAAATAAGCTGATTTTCATGTAAATGCAAATTCAGAGCGCCGGTATTGCAGCCCCGTTTTTAAGATCCATTGAATTTTAAGAAGACTTTTCCACAATCAGGCACGAATTGTGTACAACTCCGATAGGTATCGTAAGTTTTCCACACTCATTTTGAGAAATTTACCATAGTAAAAATACTGTGCTGCCACAGAGTTTCTACTCATTTTTACATCGTAGTACTACCTCTCAAATCCTCGTAAACTCACTACACGCCTGAATCGCAGGCAATTTAATCCATTTTGTGGACCCTTTCCCCCTGTTGCCCACCTTTTTTTTTGGAGGTTCTTTTACGGCTCGGAACTACTATTCTAAACCTCTTAAACTTACTACTATGATGCAAAACGAACTCATCACTAAACGTACAATTGAAGCAATTGGTGAAGAGATCGGCTATGAGCTCGGAGCTCAAATGGTTAAAGACTACCAGGTGGCTAATCCCCAGGATTCTTATTGCTATGTAATCGGCCGTAACATCATCGAAACAATTCTGGCTCAACCCGGTTGTGTTGGTATTCAGTTTTACAATGCCTACAACGAAATGGGCGAAAAAACACTGGTTTATGTTGGTTTGGACGCTGATGGCAAAACCATCATCGAATATTCTACCGTTACCAAAGAAGGCCAGCTGAGCTTCGAAAAAGGAATCGTTGCTGATCGTATCGAACGCAGACCAACTTCACGCCCCGTGCCTACTACTGATGGCGGTGCAGGTGTTGATGATTGGAATTGGACTATCGACTAATAGAAAATATTTGAACTTCATGATGCCTTTTATATATTTGGCGATATTAAACGCTATTTAATATAGAGGCTCTATTCAAAAATATTAGTATTTATTCTCACTTAATACCCTTATGTCTGTTTTTCTTTTTCCTGAAAAGGAACAAAAAAACAGACATAAGGGTAATTTTATTTTACTCTGCTTACGCTTTTCTGAATGATATCGCACTCAAGTTTCTGTATCACACAGGCAAGCAGGACGACCTCATTTATATACTGCTCAGCGCCTTTACAGTAATTGAGTTTCTGGCCTTCTCCATTTTCATCTTTCTCAATCTCCGTAAAGGAAGGCTCAAAAACATTGTGCTGATCACTTTCCCTTTTTTCATGGCCTTTTCTTTCTTTGAATTCTTCAGAACACAGAACAGCAGTATCGATTCGCTCAGCATCACTGTAGAAATAATACTGATCATCGTTTTCTGCCTTTTCTATTTCTTCAAAGAAATCAATCAACCAGAGTCTGTATTCATTTATTCTTCCTACACATTCTGGGTTATTGTAAGCATCCTCATCTACTCAACAGGAACATTCTTCTTTTTTACCTATTCCGTTAGCCTGAATGATGAAGATTGGCGCAAATGGTCAGTTATAAATTATATATTTACTGTAATTAAGAATGTCCTTTTCGGAATCGCTGTAATCATGCCCAAAAAGGCCAATACGCTCCAATCCCAGGAAAAACAATTCCCGGATCAACTCTTTGATCCGCCACCATTAAACCCATTATAAACCCAATTACCTTTCACAAGGCCATGCTCTTCCTTCAGATAAGCAGCACAGATAGTCCCGTATCACTGGTACTGTTCTTTGGTACTGTGGGTATGCTGGCATTAACTATCGGGCTGATCGTTTTCATCATATTTCACCAGCGGAAAGTTATCCGCTACCAGCTGACCCTTCAGCGCATGGAGCAGGAACAACAAAAGATGTTGCTCAATGCCTCTATCCGCCTTCAGGAAGAAGAACGCCAGCGTATCGCAGCCGACCTGCACGACGATGCAGGCCCTCTGCTTGCCACTGCCCGTCTCTATCTCAACGAAAACCTGGTGAATCTCGATAAAACATCTCAGCTCCAAAGCATTTACAACGCCAAACAGATCATCGACGATACCATTCAGCTGATCCGGAATATCTCCCACAGCCTCATGCCTCCCACCCTCAAGAATTTCGGTCTCGAATCTGCTGTGAACGACCTGTTCCAGAAGATCAGCGGATCGGGAAGCATGAACGCCAGCTGCCGCTTTCACGATTATCGCGAACGCCTCCACCCCGATCAGGAATTAATTATTTTCCGCGTTGTGCAGGAATTGGTGAATAATATCCTCAAACATAGCAATGCCAGCTTCATCCATCTTACCCAGAACCTCGGAGGTACCAAACTGTACATCCGTCTGCATCACGATGGTAAAGGCATTACGCAGAGCGATTTTGAAAAACTCAACAAAAGCAATGTAGGCCTGGGCCTGAAAAATATTCAGAGCCGCCTCAAGCTATTGCACGGAAGAATCTATTTTGAAAAAGATATGTCGCAGACTTACTATAAAGTGACCATTGAAATACCAAGAGTTGAAGAAGAAGTTGTAGCAGAATGACACAATTGTGAATCATGTTCATACATTCTGTAAATTTAGATGCCAATATCAAAAACACAATGGGACCCATCAAAGTTGCTATCGCAGACGACCACAAGATCTTTCGGAAAGGAGTAATACTCTCACTCCGTCCCTACACCAATATAAAATTTGTACTGGAGGCGGAGAACGGACAGGAATTGCTCGACAATATTCCGGGGCTGACCGAGCAACCCGACGTGATTCTTATGGACCTCAGGATGCCCCTGAAAGATGGGATCGAAACTACCAAGATCATTGCCCGTCAATATCCCCAGATACACGTGATCGCACTCACCATGTACGAAGACGAAAGATTCGTGAGCCATATGATGGAAATAGGCGCCAATGGTTATCTGCTTAAAAGCGCTGATCCTGCCGAGATCAAGAAAGCCATAATGGAGGTAATGAGCAAAGGCTATTACCTCAATAATTTCGTGAACAGAATTCTGCTGAAGAAATCCCATGCCAGACAAAAAGTAGTGCCCACTCTCAACAGCGAGATCACACTCAGCGATCGCGAACGCGATGTTATCAAATACATCTGCATGGAATTCACTGCCCATGAAATTGCACAAAAATTAGAAGTAAGTCCACGTACCGTGGAAGCAATAAAAGACAGACTGATGGAACGCTTCGGTTCCAAGAACACTGCCGGACTGGTTTTCTTTGCCGTAAAAAACAACCTGATCGATTAGACCATTACGCTGAAAACCGGAGTACCCTAATACACCCATATGGTTAAAACCGGACTTATACTGGATGTACTCAATATAATCGCTATGCTCGCAGCGCTCTCTCCCGCGCTGATTATTCTGTTCAGAAAAATCTGGCAAACAGATCTGCTGAACTTTCTGATGGTTTTCTCCCTGCTGACCTTCATGCATCAGCTTTTTTCCGGTGTAATGCCCGTAAATCAGGGCAGTTATCCTTTTACACAGGCCGTATTCAGCCTCGCAGAATTCATCCTGTTATTGTACATGCTCAAACCTGCCTCCAAACAAAAATGGGCGCGGGATCTGTTTTATATCCTCTCCATTGCATTTCTTTCGGTGATCATAACGGTATATGCTATCCGTGGCGCTGCAGCGTCTGCTGGTATCGTACTGGCATTGCAGCACCTGATATTGTTGGCCGTAGCTGTTCTGGGAATGATTCAGTTGCTGAGATCGGGGCAGGTATTCATTTTTCAATTACCACTCTTCTGGATCATTTTAGGGGTGATTGCTTTCAGCTGCATGCAGCTGTTGCTGGCTATGATCCCATCCGCAGGTGCGCAGCCGCAGTTTGAGATGGCCATCATGCAATGTCTGGTGGTGGTGATCAGAAGCATTTTCTTCATCATCGCCGCTTCTGCCAAAATAAAGAACCCCGCAACCAAAGAAGCTGCGAGGTTCGAAAAGTTTTAGATTTATTTTGAGGTACAATATTTCGCCAGAGGCGAAGAAATATAAGTCACTCGCGAGACGCGAGCGACCGGGCAGTCACAAATTCATCCGGCACTTGCGAATATTTTCAGCCTGAGAGGCTTTTACAATTAAACCTTCATCTCAGGAATATCGCCTTCCACCAGCAGTTTTCCTGCAGTTTTAGAAACGATCTCTTCCACCGATACGCCGGGTGCGCGCTCAACTAGTTTGAATCCGCCTCCGGGTAATACATCGAGCACAGCCAGATCACTCACTATTCTTTTTACACAATTCACTCCGGTGAGTGGCAGTGTACAATCGGGCAATACTTTCGATTCTCCTTTGGGGTTAGTATGCATCATGGCTACAATAATGTTCTTGGCACTGGCCACGAGGTCCATAGCGCCGCCCATCCCTTTCACCATTTTACCGGGGATCTTCCAGTTGGCAATATCTCCGTTCTCCGACACTTCCATGGCGCCGAGTACGGTAAGATCTACTTTACCGGCGCGGATCATGCCGAAGCTTTCGGCACTGTCGAAGAATGCGCTGCCGGGCAAAGTGGTAACGGTTTCTTTTCCGGCATTGATGAGATCTGCATCCACTTCTTCGTCGGTGGGATAAGGCCCCATGCCCAGCAATCCGTTCTCAGATTGCAGCATGATACTCATTCCTGCAGGAATATAGTTGCTCACCAGTGTGGGAATTCCGATACCGAGATTTACATACATTCCATCGCGCAGTTCCTGCGCAATGCGTTTTGCGATTCCGAATTTATCTAAAGCCATACAAGCATTTGAATGTTGAAAAAATAGAACAGATCAGAGTTTCACGGTACGTCTCTCGATCCTTTTCACATAGTCTTTGCCCTGGAAGATGCGGTGTACGTAAATGCCGGCCACATGCACATCATCGGGATCAATTTCTCCCGGCTGTACCAGGTGCTCCACTTCTGCGATAGTGATATCGCCTGCTTTTGCCATGGAGGTGGAGAAATTGCGGGTGGTTTTGCGGAATACCAGATTGCCCAGTGTATCGCCTTTCCATGCTTTCACAATGGAGAATGATGCATGCAGTGCATGTTCCATCAGATACATCTTGCCATTGAATTCGCGCACTTCTTTTCCGGCAGCTACTTCTGTTCCGTATCCTGCGGGCGTGAAAAATGCGGGGATGCCCATTCCTGCCATCTGAATGCGGGTAGCGAGCGTGCCCTGCGGAATGAGGTCTACCTCCAGTTCGCCCTGCAGCAGCTGACGTTCGAATTCTGCATTCTCACCTACGTAGGAGCTCATCATTTTTTTGATCTGGCGGGTTTTCAGCATCAGTCCAAGACCGAAATCATCCACACCGGCATTGTTGGAGATACAGGTAAGATTCTTCACACCACTGCGCACCAGCGCTGCGATACTGTTCTCAGGTATGCCACTAAGACCAAAGCCACCAAGCATGATGGTGGCTCCGTCCTGAATATCTTTTACTGCCTCATCGGCATTTGCAAATACTTTGTTCATAACCTAACAAGCAATTTTAACAGGTAAAAATAAGTATAAAGCTGTCGCCGAACAACAATGCTATTCGGGTCGCCTGAAACGTCTGGGACCTTTTTTCTTGAGGGGGATAAAACTGGTGTCTTCCGACTTCATTTCTCTCAGATCTTTCAATGATTTGATTCTCGCCGGATTGAGTTTACCAGTACTGTCTGGGTTTGCAGGAGGTGGCATGGGCGCAGGTTTGGCGGTATCGGGTTTGTGGATTTCCTCATTTCTTCTGCGGTCGGCCTTGGTGGCAATGGAATCGAATACCACTTTGAGCATATCGGGTCTGGAAAGATAGAATTTATAACTTTTCAGAAATTCTTCTTTCGAGATCTTGTGTATCTGAAAAACCTGATCGTACACTTTCAGCGTTTCGTCTTTGATATTGTTCCGCTTGAGGGAGTCTCCGGAAAAGCTAATGGCAGCGTAGCGGTCTGCCTGGATCATATCCCACATAACGGCTTCCATTTCTTCGTGATCCATTACGCCGGATGGAACTTTGTTCTTGTTGCTGCATGCTGCCAATATCATCAGGCAAGCACCAACTATCAGCATTGCCATTGCATTGCTCTTCCGTTTCTGTACACGTATCATTTCAATTCCTGTTTATATGTATTGGCGTTGGCAATATCTATTTTGATGAGAATGTCTCTGGCTTTCTGCTTTTCGTCGGGGTTGGCTTTTTTGAATACGCGTACCAGCTCAGCCGACTTCCCCTGCAGAAAGAATGGGATGATCATGGTATTGGAGATATCGTTGTTGAGACTGTTGAGCATGCCCAGCGTATTGAGAATGGCTGTGCGGCCTTCATTTTCGTTTTCGTATAAATGATCCATTCCGAGACGATAGTAACTGTACACCGCATCGTGAATGGCATTGTAACGGTTGTTCACCAGATTCTCTACCAGCCAGTATCTGTTGCGCAATCCGTCGAATGCTTTCCATCCCTGGATATCGCGGTTCTCCGGAGCATTGTTCACCACATTCTGCGCTTTCTGAAAATAAGGCGCTCCGCCACGCGGTGCGAACGAATTGAAATCGAGCCCCAGTATCATATACACGTAATAACCGAATACTGCCGAAAGATTGGCTGCCAGCGGATCGGAGCCGCCCGAAATGCGGTTCTCATTGAATTCGAATGGCTGAAATTCAACATACTTGAACGTTACATTGTCGTCGAGAAAATTGATGAGAGGTGTTTCGTAAGTGGTGTTGAAAACCGGCCTCGCCGCCTGAACGGTAAGCGTTGCTTTGTAAATATTGCCGGGCTGTGCTTCGGCGATATTCAGCAGAAAATTGCAGTTGATCTTTTCATTGGTCTGAAAAGTTTCGCCTGTCCATTTCCGGTTGTTGAGCAGGTTATTGATAGCTGCCTGAAGGGTTTGAAAGATTTTCTTATCTGTCTGGGAACTTACGCGGCTGGCGTTGATGCTCACACGGGCATTCAGCTCCTGTGCCTGCATCATGGCAGGCAGGGCGGCGATCAGCAGAATCAGGATTATCGGTTTACGCATAAAGCATATTTACAATTCTGTCAACAATATCTCTGGCAACCTCCTGTTTAGGCTTCCTGTTGAAAGGAATTTCGTTGCCATCTTTTTCAAATATGGTGATTTTATTTGTATCGTAGCCGAATCCTGCACCTTCGTCGTTGAGTGAATTGAGAACGATGATATCTGCATTCTTCTTTTTCAGCTTCTGCTGCGCATAATCTTTCTCGTTGGTGGTTTCGAGTGCGAAGCCTACCAGCAGTTGTCCGTTTTGTTTTTCTTTACCGAGACTGCCGAGTATGTCTTTTGTTCGGGTGAGTTCGAGAGTAAAGCTTTCTTCGGTTTTCTTTATTTTTTCTTTGGCTTTTGTAGTTGGACTGTAATCGGCCACTGCTGCAGACATCACGGCTAATGACGCTGTAGGCCAGATGCCTGTGCAGGCCTGGTACATTTCTTCAGCAGTTTGCACCCGCTGAATATGGATTCCTTTCGCCTGAGTATGGTAAGAAGATGGGCCCAGTACCAGCTCCACCTGTGCGCCTCTTCTGGCCAGTTCTTCGGCGATGGCGATGCCCATTTTGCCGGAAGAATGATTGCCGATGAATCGAACAGGATCGAGTGGTTCGTAGGTTGGCCCCGCAGTTACGAGTGCAATTTTGCCTTCGAGGTCGCGGGTTTGAAAGAGATGATCCTGCAGGTATTGCAGAATGGCTTCGGGTTCGGCCATCCGGCCGTCGCCGTTAAGGCCGCTGGCGAGTTCGCCTTTATCTACTGGAATTACTTTATTGCCGAATGATTCGAGCTTGGCGAGGTTTTCGCGGGTGGTGGGATGATGCCACATATCTTCGTCCATAGCGGGCGCTACAACAACCGGACAGGTTGCGGAAAGATAGGTAGCCAGCACCATGTTATCGCATTGACCGGCGGCCATTTTGGCCAGCGTATTGCAGCTGAGTGGGGCTACCAGCATTACATCTGCCCATCGGCCCAGCATTACGTGATTGCTCCATGCCTGCTCGTTGAACAGTTCTGATACTACGGGATTTTTGGAAAGGGTGCTCAGTGTAAGTGGCGTTACAAAATCCTTTGCGGAGGGTGTAAGTACCACGCGCACTTCAGCGCCGGCTTTTACCAGCAATCTTACAATGAGAATCGATTTGTAGGCGGCAATGCTACCGGTGATGGCGAGCAGTATTTTCTTTCCCTGGAACATAAGCTAAAATTACAAAGTTTCTGACAGCAAACCTGCCATGAATACAAGGGAATGAAGGGCTTATTCAGACAAAAAAAGCGACAGAACGATTCTGTCGCTTCACAAATATTTATTTCTGGCAGCAGTATTTAGCTGAACAGATCATCTTCGTTCTTACGGTAGTAGATCTTGTCTTCAAAAAACTCCTGAGTAGCCAGCAGTGCAGGGTTTGGCATACGCTCATAAGCTCTTGAGATCTCGATCTGCTCTTTGTTCTCGTGGATCTCTTCGAGGCTGTCTGTATGGCTTGCAAACTCTTCCAGCTTATTGTGCAGCTCTTCTTTCAAAGAGATATTGATCTGATTCGCACGCTTAGCAATGATGGAGATAGACTCGTAAACATTACCAGTCTTGCCCTTGATCACATTCAGATCTTTGGTTTCTGCTACGTTAGTGGTGTTGGCACTAATTTGGCGTCTTAGCTTGCTCATTGGATGTAGCTTTAAGATTGTTTTTAGATAAATTCAGGTAATTCTCTACTTCCTTGCGCAGCTTACTGTCTGGGAAGCGATCAACAAAATCATTACACTCGGTCACTACCTGCTCATAACGTGCAGGTTTCTTGTCCTCGATACTGTTTGTTGCAAACTGGTAATATGATTTGATGATCTGGAATTTATAATCCTCACTTTGTTCCGAATCAGGGAAATCATTCATCAGGGAAGTGTAAGCGATTGCTGCTGCCCTGAAATGTCCCATGTTATAATAAAGTCCCGCACTTTTTTGAGCTTTTTCTTCCATTTTCCTGCGGCATTTATCAATGATCTCCGTGGCCTCTTTCACGCGGGGTGATTCGGGGTGGGTATTGATGAATGTCTGCATCAGACCGATGGTCTTCTGCGTATTGGTTTGGTCGAGCTCAGCTTTGGGGCTTTGCCTGAAATACGTATACGATCTCATGTATTCCATTTCTTCAGCACGCGGGCTGTTGGGGAATACTTCCACAAACTGTTTGAAGAGAGATTCTGCATTCATCCAGTCTTTGAGGTAATAAGAGCAGTATGCGTATTTATAGAAAAGATCTTCAAACTGGGGTTGCCCCTTCAGCAGGGGAAACAATTCAGAATATAGCTGAGAAGCGAAATGGTACTTCTTGGCTACATAATATTTTTCAGCCATCCTTAACTTATACTCATAGTCGTTGCTCTTTTGCACTTTGGCAAATTTAGAGCAGGATGCGGCGGTCAGAGCCAGGAATAAGAGGATGAAAGATAATCTCATAAAAGTGGGCAAAGTTAAGGTTTTACCTGCAAATATTAAAGGAATAGTTATTATCCTCAAAAACAGCGCGTTAATAAAATTATAAAACCCCTTGATCAACCGCCGGGGTTACCGGCGGCCAATCAAAGGGATTCTAGTATAGTCAAAGCAAAAATTGATTATCCTTTGCGGCGGAGATTCGGGTGCGGAGCAGGAACCGTTGTAGGTCCTTCTTCACCAGTTCCATCACGCAGATCAACTGTGTTGCAGTCACCACCCATTTCGCCATATTTGAAGATAAAGCGGTCAGCGCTGATACCTTCTTTTTCAACGAGGTGATTGATTACTGCATTTACACGGTCCCAGCTGAGCTGTTGTTCAGTTTTGTTGGTAGCGCAATAGCCAACAACAGCAACTTTACAATCAGAGTGGTCGCGCATTTTCTGAGCTACGGTAGCCAGGAGGGCTTTCGCATCTTTGCTCAGAACTACAGTTTTTCCTTTGAAGTTAACGCTTGGGAGATCACCGATTGTGCAACCTTTTTCAGGAGCGATAACGCGGTTTTTGCAGCACTCAGGATCCGGGCATTTACCTACACCGTCAGCATCAACTGGCTGGCATTGTGTTGGAGTGATCAGTTCTTTGTCTTTGTAGTCAGGAACACCATCACCGTCTGTATCGCGGCTTACACCGTGAGTATCTACAGGAGCACCTGCAGGAGTGTTGGGCTCGTTATCGAACTGGTCGGTTACACCATCACCATCAGCATCGTCCAAAACTGGTTTGGGGAGCTTCATGTGACGTGGAGCGTTGAGTTCGTTGTAAGCGTAATCGAGTGGGTTCAGCCACCAGAGTGGTTCAACTGATTTTCCACCGATGTTGAAGTTCAGACCGATTGAAGCGAAGTTGAACAGGTCTTTGTCAGGAGTAAGAGCTGGGTGAGCAGCCTGATTTTCCTGCCATTGCACACCATCAAGAAGATCGGTTTTTGCAACAGTTACTCTGTCTTCAATGCTCAGACTAAGTGTTTTGTTGAGGCGGAACTGAACACCACCACCGAACACGAAGGTTGGTTTGAATGGCTTGTCGAACAGTTCTGGGCCATTTTCTCTTTCAGCATTAGTCTCATAAGAATCATCCATCTTGTCTTTCACAAGCTTTCTGATATCTTTTCTGTCTTTGTATTTAAAACCAGGACCATTGGGAGCATTTCTGTCATTAACGATTTTTGCAAAATCAGCTGCATATGTTGCTCCGCTACCATTTCTGGCATTCACTTTCACATCATAAACCAGACCACCAACACCTACGAAACCGTAGAGGTTAAAGCCGGTTTTAGCTTTATGAAAACGAATATTGTTCAATGTGAAAACACCTTGTAAGCTACCGTCATACATTGTAGACTTGTAGTTGTAGAACATTGGTGCTCCAATTGCGTATCCCTGATAAACGCTTTTTACAGTAGAAGCATTTACACTACCAGGTTGCCAGTTCTGACCTTTCGCCTGATAGTAACCGAATTCTGCTCTCAGAGAGAATACATAACCTAATGCTTTGCGAACATGGAGAGCACCGCCAAAACCAGGCCTGGAACGAACGTCACCAGCGATTGAAGCGTAACCTCCCTTGATGCCTATTTCCCATTTATTTCTGGGTTTAGCAGGGAAGGCATAATTATTTGCCATGAACTCAGAATGCTGAGGGAGTCTTTTAGAAGGTATTACAGAGGAATCCTGTACGTCGTAACTTCCGCCTATTTGGGCAAACGCGCCAGACGAGAGCAGGCACAGTAACCCAAATAAACCTGTGTACTTTTTGCTTGCCATAACTAAAATTTATGTGAAGGATTAAGAAAACCAATATCCGAATTAGGTGCAAAAATATTAATTGCAAACTAAATACCAAATTTTTTTAACAAACGTTGCGTGCATTATCTTGCTGTCTTTCATCCTTTAAGACCATAGTAAAACCGGCCTGTTTTACTGTTTTGAATACACAGTAAAATAGTATGTTTGCCGTTCGTTTTTCCAATCATGAAACTATCACAGGCAATACTACACGATGAACTGGCAGCGTTTGATAAAAAGTTCAGGGAGGCGGTCAAAAGCCAGGTCCCGCTGCTGGATCGTATCATGCGGTTTATCGTAAACCGCAAGGGCAAACAGCTCAGACCAATGTTTGTGCTCATGTCTGCCAAATTGTGCGGGCCTGTAAATGAATCTACTTACAGGACAGCATCACTCGTGGAATTGCTGCATACAGCAAGTCTCGTACATGATGATGTGGTGGATGAATCTCCGGAACGCAGGGGATTTTTTTCTACGTATGCGCTTTGGAAAAGCAAGGTGTCCGTTCTCGTTGGAGACTATCTCCTTGCCAAAGGTATGTTGCTTTCTTTAGAAAACGATGATTATCGCATTCTCCAGATCATGTCGAGGGCTGTAAAGCTGATGAGCGAGGGAGAATTGCTCCAAATGGAGAAATCCCGCACCCTCAACCTCCAGGAAGACACCTATTTTGAGATTATTACCAATAAAACAGCCTCTCTTTTGGCTTCAGCCTGCTCCGCAGGAGCTTATTCTTCTTCCCAAAATGAAACTACGGCGGAGAAACTGAGGCTTTTTGGCGAAAAAACCGGCATCGCTTTCCAGATCAAGGACGATCTCTTCGATTATGGCAACGAAGCCGTAGGCAAACCCACCGGTAATGATATCAAAGAAAAAAAACTCACTCTTCCGCTCATCTACACACTAAATAATGCAGATAAAGCCACCAGAAGAAAGCTTATCTATATTATTAAGAACGAAAACCGAAATCCTTTGAAAGTGCAGGAAGTGATCAATACCGTGAAAGAAGCCGGCGGCATCCGCTACGCCGAACAGAAAATGAACCAGTACCGTGATGATGCACTTGCCATCCTCAATGACTTCGACAATATCGAAGTTCGCAAAGGACTCGAAGAACTGGTGCGTTTCACTACCGACAGAAAATTCTGATCACATTTCCCTATTTTCACCGCTACATCTACCAACATGCAAAAACGCTGGAACATACTCTCTGCCGAAGACGCAAAAATCACCGCCCTTCAGCAGAATCTCAATATTCATCCGGCGATTCTGCAGATACTCGTTCAGCGCAGGATAGACACGTACGAAAAAGCCAAAGACTTCTTCAATCCAAGCCTGTCGCAGCTTCACAGCCCATGGCTGATGAAAGATATGGACAAGGCCGTTGATCGTGTGCTAACCGCTTTCAACAACCGCGAACGCATTCTCGTTTTCGGAGATTACGATGTAGACGGCACCACTGCCGTGGCCTGCATGTTCAGTTTTCTCAAAAAAGTATACGAACCATCCAATGTAGAATATTATATACCGCACCGCTACCGCGAAGGATACGGCGTATCCAAAGCAGGTATCGATCATGCACATGCGCAGGGCACCACCCTTATCATTTCGCTCGATTGCGGTATCAAATCTGTTGACCTTATCGCCTATGCCAAAGGCCTGGGTATCGACTTTGTGATCTGTGACCACCACACGCCGGACGCCATCCTCCCTCCTGCCGTAGCAATCCTCAATCCGAAACAAACCGACTGTCCATATCCGTTTAAAGAATTATGTGGCTGCGGCGTGGGTTTCAAACTGATCACTGCCCTCGCTGAAAAACTGGAGCTCAGCAGCTCCGCCCCCATGGATTACCTCGATCTGCTGGCTACCGCCATCGCAGCCGATATCGTTCCCATGGTTGGAGAAAACAGAATTCTGGTGTACCACGGCCTTAAAAAAGCCAATGAGGAGCCCAACTTCGGCATCCGTGCACTCAAAGAATTGAGCGGCGTGCCCAAAGACCTGCTCATCAATAACCTCGTATTCATGATCGCCCCCCGCGTAAATGCCGCAGGGCGAATGGACGATGGCAGCAAAGCCGTACAGCTCTTCATCAGCCGCACCGTGGATGAAGCCCGCCAATACGCAGAAATGCTGCATTCCGACAACACAGACCGCAAGGAAGCTGATAAAAATATTACCGAAGAAGCGCTGGCCATCATCAGTAACGATACCACTATGGCTGCCAGCAAATCCACCGTGGTATTTCAACCGCACTGGCATAAAGGTGTGGTGGGCATTGTGGCTTCGCGTCTCATCGATCACTACTACCGCCCTACCATTGTGCTCACGCAGAGCGGCGAATACATTGCAGGCTCAGCAAGAAGTGTAGCCGGCTTCAATGTATACGAAGCCATCCATCAGTGCCGCGATCTGCTGCTCGGTTATGGCGGCCACTTTTACGCTGCCGGCATGACGCTCGATCCATCGAACGTAGATGCTTTCAGAACGCGCTTCGAAGAAGTGGTATCCGCCTCCATCACTCCCGAAATGCTGATCCCCGAAATCAATATCGATGCCGTGGTTACCCTCAGCGATCTCAAACAGCCTTTCTTCAATATCATCAGAAGAATGGAACCTTTCGGACCAGAAAATATGCAACCACTCTTTATGGTGAGCGGCGTTACGGATTCGGGTTACTCACGCATAGTGAAAGATGCGCATATCCGTTTTTCTGTGAAGCAGGGGAATATTCTTTTCAATGGCATCGGTTTCAACATCGCCTCCAAATTCCACCTGATGCAGAACGGAGAACCGATCGACATCGTTTTCACTCTCGAAGAGAACGATTGGAATAATGAAAAGCACCTCCAATTGAAGGTGCTCGACATCAGGCAGCATCTGCCATTATAATTTCATTATTTAATTATGCTTCGCTCTTCAGCAGATCAACACTTCGGTTGATGAAGCTGGTGAGTTCCGTGCCTTTCAGCAATCCCTGGCTGAGCAGTGCAAGATCCGCCAGATTGCGCGTCATCTTTTCCTGTTTGCCTGCATCGGCTGTTGCCAGCACCTGCTGATAGATGGGGTGATTGCCATTAACAGTGAGCGTTACTTCGTCCGGCATATTTGCGTAGAAGCTTCCCATTGGTCCGCTCATGGCAGCCATATCTTTCATGCGGCGCATGAACTCCGGGCGTGTAGCCAGCACCGGTGGTGCATCGGCGCTCAGTCCTTTGAATTCTACAGTCACCTGCAGATTGGCTGGTTTTATTTCGAAGAGATTCTTCAGTGTGCTCTGCTCCGACTCAGTGAGCACCATGCTGGTATTCTCCTGTTTGTCGATCAGGTTATCGGTGATGTCTGCATCAACACGATTGAAATGGATATCGTTCCATTTGCCTTCCATCTGATTGATGAAACTTGCATCGATCAGTGTATCGAGCTTCACAACGATATACCCTTTCGCTTCCGCGGCTTTGATGTATGCATCCTGCTGCACAGTATCAGTGGTGTAAAGAATCACCAGCTTTCCTTCTTTGTTCTTCTGCAATGTTTCTGCTGCGAGACGATATTCTTCGAGCGTGTAGAACTTGCTGCCATCCGCTGTTTGGAAGAGATGGAACTTGTTGGCTTTATCGAGGAATTTATCATCCGTCATCATTCCGTATTTCACAAACAGCGCAAGGCTGTCCCATTTCTCTTCGAATGATGCGCGTTCGTTTTTGAAGATCTCTTCGAGCTTATCCGCCACTTTCTTGGTGATGTGGTTGTTGATCTTCTTCACATTCGGATCGCCCTGCAGGTAACTTCTGCTCACGTTGAGCGGAATGTCCGGAGAGTCGATCACACCCTGCAGCAGCATCAGAAACTCAGGCACGATATCCTTCACTTCGTCGGTAACGAACACCTGATTGGCGTAGAGCTGAATCTTATCTTTCTGAATTTCGTAGTTCTGTTTGATCTTGGGGAAATACAGAATACCGGTGAGGTTGAAAGGATAATCCACATTCAGATGGATCCAGAATAAAGGCAACTCATTATAAGGATAGAGTTCCTTGTAGAAATTCTGATAATCTTCTGTAGTCAGCTCCGATGGCTTCTTCACCCATGCAGGCTGTGTGTTGTTGATCGGAGTTGGATTTTCTTCTTTCTCTTTTCCTTCGAAGAAAATAGGAACAGGAAGGAAACGGCAGAATCTTTTCAGTACAGACTCGATGCGGATATCATCGAGAAACTCTTTGCTCTCTTCATTTACATGCAATACGATATCGGTACCACGTTGTTCTTTCTCTGTTTCTTCGAGCGTGTACTCTGGACTTCCATCGCACTCCCAACGAACCGCTTTGCTGCCTTCGCGGAAGCTTTTTGTGAAGATCTCTACTCTGTCGCTCACCATGAAAGCGGAATAGAATCCTAATCCGAACTTACCGATGATATTGTTTTCGTTTTGTCCTTTGTATTTGTTCACGAACTCTTCTGCGCCGGAGAAAGCCACCTGATTGATGTATTTCTCTACTTCGTCGGCAGTCATGCCGAGGCCGCGGTCGGAGATGGTGATGGTTTTGTTCTCGGTATCCAGTTTCACTTCGATCTTCAGCTCGCCGAGTTCGCCTTTGGCTTCGCCGATTGAGCTGAGGGTTTTGAGTTTCTGAGTGGCGTCTACGGCGTTGCTGATCAATTCGCGGAGGAAAATGTCGTGATCGCTGTAGAGGAACTTTTTGATAATGGGAAAAATGTTCTCGGTTTGTACCCTGATCGATCCTTTTTGCATAGTAGGAGAAAATTTTTTTTCAAGGTACCAAAAGAAGTGCCATTGCGGGGCGGGAGGTAAAATTGTCAGTTTGCAGATGGGGAGGATGTATGGGTTGATTTGTTTTTGCGGGGCTCAGTGGGTGATGCGTGTCCAGTCCGAGGAATGTGCCGGGGAGGGGTTGACTCCGGTGGGCATTTGAATGGAGGATTGAGCGGCAGTACGGGGTTGAGCTGCTGTGCAACACATTCCAAGGTCCTGAACGCGCATCCCCACATGAGCCCCTGCCCGCTGAAACTGACGGATTTTTTGGAGGGTGAGTAAGGAGAGGGTGGTCTCGCGTTGGGTTTGCGACAAGGGATTCATGAGAATGTTGATGGTTCGATCGATGGGAAGTTCTGGCAGTTTGGGAATGAGACTGGGAAGGTTTCTGGAAATATTGACGGATGCCTGAATGATGGAGAACTGAAAAGAGTTGGGTGAGATGATGGTTGTGTTTAGATAAAGGATATGGGAAGAAGTTGAGGTTAAGGTTGATGGCGATGGTCCATGAAATTTGGCGCGATAGTTACCGGGAGGCGTGTAGGAAGATGATCCGATGGATGGATTAACTTTGCGCCGGATTTGGGGGTATGTTGTTGTGGTTTGGCATTGTTAGTTTTACCAGGCCGGGTTTTGAAGTGATTTACTTGTCTGATTTACAAGGGGGTACGATTGGCGCTTATTCCTCAAAACTTTTCCCGTTGGGGCTTTTGTGGGAAAGCAGAATGTATGTATCTTTGCAGCCCCTTAGCCGATTGAGAAATCAGGCGGGTAAAGGGAAAGAACAATTTTCACAATATTTAAAAACTAAACAGGGATCATGAACAATTACGAATTGATGGTGATTTTTACCCCTGTGCTTTCTGATGACGATTTCAAAGCGGCTCAGAAAAAATACACCGACTTCATTAAAGAGAATGGCGGTGCTGTTGTGCACGAAAATCCCTGGGGTCTGAAATCACTGGCGTATCCGATCCAGAAGAAAACCACAGGCTTGTACTGGGTTCTGGAATATCAGGCGCCATCCACCTTCAATGAGCAGTTTAAAATTCAGATGCTCCGTGACGAGAACATTCTCCGTCACATGTTCACTGCACTCGATAAATACGCCGTCGAGTACAATGGTAAAAAGAGAAGTGGTGTACCAACAGGAACTGAAAAAGCAATCGAGGGTTAATCATCATGGCAAAAGCAAATGAGATAAAATACCTGACGGCCATCAAAACCGAGAAACCAAAGAAGAAATTCTGCCGTTTCAAGAAGTATGGTATCAAGTATATCGATTATAAGGACGCAGAGTTCCTGAAGAAATTCCTGAATGAACAAGGCAAGATGCTGCCCCGTCGCATTACCGGTAACTCTCTGAAGTACCAGCGTAAAGTGGCTCAGGCTGTGAAAAAAGCCCGCCAGATGGCTTTGTTGCCGTATGTAACTGACCTTTTAAAATAGACACCATGGACATTATACTCATACAAGACGTAGATAACTTAGGTGCCAAAAACGAGGTAGTTAAAGTACGCAACGGATACGCCCGCAACTTTCTGATTCCGCAAAAATTTGCGGTTGAAGCAAGTTCATCCAATCTGAAACAACTGGAAGAAAGGATGAAGATCGTTCGCAAGAAAGAAGAGATCATGCTGGCAGCTATCAAGGAAGTAATTGCTAAACTGAAAGATGGTGTGCTGAAAATCGGAGCTAAATCCGGTACCAGCGGCAAAATCTTCGGTAGCGTAACTTCTCTTCAGATCAGCCGCGCTATCCGCGAGCAGAAAGGATATGAGATCGATCGCAAGAAGATCTCTATCGTTGACGAAGTGAAAGAACTGGGCACTTACAAAGCCACTATCGATTTCGGCAACGGTCAAAGTACCGAAGTTGAATTTGAAGTTGTAGCTGAGTAATCTTACAGTCTGCAGATATTGAAAGGGCGCTGAATCAGCGCCCTTTTTTATTGATTTCGATTACCTGTACCCGATACACTTCAATGCCATTTATCCGCCCTCCTGCTACCAGTAAGCCGCTCTTGCGGCTCTGCAATTGTCATTGCTGCGTCAGATTTTTTGCAGGTTTTTCTGCGCCGGAAACCATATTATCTGCCCATCACTTCAACATTCTCATTCTCCCGCTCCAAACCGATGCAGCAGCAGCGCCCGTTTGTCGGGAAACCACATTGCCATCGTCCTAAAATGCTGGTTACCCGAAACATATCGCAATTTCTTCAAATGCTTATCCCTTCTGAATTTGCTCGTATTTTTTTTTGGTAAATCAAATTATTTCTTATCTTCATGTATGGTTAATGAAGTAGTTCTCATGTTCTGAAGTGCTTTACCTGTTATTCCGGTTTCCTCAGTTCATTGCAGCAACTTGCATCATTATCTTTTTTCAGAACATCTAAAATTATTGTTACAATGAACATTTACGTAGGGAACCTTTCCTGGCAAATGACCGACGACGATCTGAGAACCTTATTCGAACAGTATGGTTCTGTTACTTCTGCAAAAATCGTAAAGGACAAAGCCAGTGGTCGCAGCAAAGGCTTCGGTTTCGTTGAAATGCCTGAAGATTCAGAAGCTCAGAATGCACTCACCAGCCTGTACGAATCAGAAGTACTCGGCAGAAAGATCATCGTTAACGAAGCTCAACCTAAACCACAGAATGGTGGTGGCGGCGGCGGCGGCTTCAAGAAAAGAAGCTTCGGCGGCGGCTCTGGCGGCGGCGGCGGCTACAAAAAAGGCGGCTTCAACAGAGGCGGCGGCGGCGGTTACAACAGGGATTTCTAATCAACTCAACTAATCGCTTTTTACAACATAAATCTCCTGCCAATTGGCAGGAGATTTTTTTTAGATCAATCAGTAGTAACGTTGTTGAATAACCGAAAAATGCATTCATCCCTCATTTGCCGATTTTTCCGCTTATTCGATTTACAAATAACGAATGTGCATCAACTGGCATTAAAAGCGCTGATTTTGCCTCTAATGCCTTGCAGCGATGCATCAATTCCCATAGTGATACAGCATTCAATATTTTGAATCGTTACCCCTTTGCAGCACAACTGCCTGCAGTTTCATTTCTCTGCCATTTTTTCTTCAGTCCCGTTTCCGCATCCACCTAAACTGTATCTTAGGGACAGCAATAAAATATCCCGGTATTTCTCACCGCTCTGTTATCTTTTTTATTACCCCGGTTTAATAGGTTTTTAATGCTGTTTTAACGCCACACAAAGGTTGGGGCTGCATATTACCACGGAGCCTGTTTCAGGCTCTCAGCACTCAGGAGAACATATCCACAATTGATGTAAAATTTACCGTATTCACCGGGTTAAGGCACGGCTTTTGTCATAACTTCCCTGCAACAGCCATCCCTCACAAAACCCTTCGGCAGGAACTACCAATCAAGTGCAGAAAGATCAATTCAAACCGTAGTAAAATAAAAGGAGGTACTTGTGCTAACTGTAATTATCCCGGTATTAAATGAAGAGAATACTATCGAGAATGTAGTGAGATTTTGTCTCAGCCATCCACTCGTATCTGAAGTAATTGTGGTGGATGATAAATCTGAGGACAAAACGCCACAAATCGCAGCAGCTGCCGGCGCAAAAGTGATCACCAGTCAGGTGAGAGGAAAAGGTATTTCCATGAAAGACGGCATTGAACAGGCTACACAGGACCTGATTGTTTTTCTCGATGGAGATATCGATCCCTACCCCGAAGAAACTATCACACATCTTACCGAACCTCTGGTGCTCAATGAAGCTGATTTTGTAAAAGGAAGTTTTGCCCGCAATGCCGGCCGTGTTACCGAACTCGTAGCAAAACCATTGCTCAATATTTTCTATCCCGGTCTCTCCCACTTCTCTCAGCCATTGAGCGGAATGATAGCAGGAAAAAAATCGTTCTTCAGCAAAATAGATTTCTTCAACGATTATGGTGTTGATATCGGCATACTCATAGATATGTACCTGATGAAAGCGCGCATCCGCGAAATCAATATCGGTTATATCGAAAATAAAAGCAAACCCTGGCAGGCGCTGGGCAAGATGAGTAAAGAAGTGAGCCGCGCCATCATCACCAAAGCACAACGCCAGCATCCTGAAGAGATCAGTGAAGAAGATATTCATTCGCTCGAAGCCATCAACAGTGAAATGAATAAAACGCTCAAAGAAAAATTGTGCGGCTTTCACAAGATGGCCATCTTCGATATGGACGATACGATTCTCAAAGGACGCACCATCGACGAATGTGCCAGGCAATTCGGATTCACCGCTAAACTCGAAGATCTCCGCGCACAGGAACGCGATCCTATCATTCTTACCAAGCGGATCGGTCTGCTGCTGAAAGGCCGCACCATCGACGATCTGCTGAATGTTGCAGCCGGCATTGAAATGATCAGCGATATCAAAGAAGTGATTGCAGAACTGAAGGCTAGGGGTTATATCATCGGCATCATCAGCAACAGCTATACGCTTATCACCAATTATGTGAAACAACAGATCGGCGCAGATTTCACCTATGCCAATCAACTCGAATTCTTCGATGGGAAAGTTACAGGAGAAGTGAATCTTCCCTCCTATTTCTTCGGATCACCGGAAAGCCCATGCGGGCATGCTTATTGCAAAACGAATGCCCTGCAGCATGCCTGTGATAAATATAATGTGCAACTGAAAAACTGCATCGTTGTTGGCGATAGCCGCGACGACAGATGCATGATCGGCCACGGCGGAAAAGGCGTTTCGTTCCGCACCAAAGACGAATTGCTGAAAACCATCGCCGGCACAAATATCATGGAAGAAAGTTTTCAGAGCCTGCTGGAACTGGCGGATTAATTTGACTAACTGTTTTTTAAACCTTAAAAAGAACGCTTATGCCGAAGACTCTTTACAATATCCTGGTTCCTGTTGATTTCACCAGCAAGAACAAATGGGCCATCAGCAAAGCCATCGAACTGGCCAATACATTTCATTGCAATGTGCACCTGGTGCATGTTTCAAACGGAGGACTGATGCCGCTGATGCCACTCGACATGAGCATGATGATGCCTTCGTACGATTCGGCAGACCTCACCAACGCCAGAAAAAAACTGGAGAACCTGCGCAATGTTTACAGGAACCATCTCTGCGGAGGCGGCAATATAGAGATCAGTCTACTGCGCGGAAATCCCAGTCAGCAACTCGCAGACTATATCGAAAAGTTCCAGATGGATATGGTAGTGGTTGGTTTGGCAAGATTCAATCTGCTGCACCGCATTC
Source organism: Pseudoflavitalea sp. G-6-1-2 (assembly GCF_012927185.1). GTDB lineage: Bacteria > Bacteroidota > Bacteroidia > Chitinophagales > Chitinophagaceae > Pseudobacter. Next base: position 9,513 of record NZ_JABBGB010000003.1, on the reverse strand, counting down.
TGTCTACAGTTTCCATCAGCAGGCTCGCAAGAAAAACAAATGTGCCTGTACTGGCTATTCGCTCAAGCGGACTGGTAAGTCATTTCAAGAAGATCGTGCTGCCGCTTACGGATAATTTGCCACTGCATCGCATCAAGCTGGCCACCATGCTCGCACGTTCTTTCAAATCTACCGTGTACCTCGTTTCATTGAAAGACGAAAGCAATAAACACAATACAGCAAATGGACTCATGGATACTGCACTCGAAGTGATCCAGAGCCTCAGCACCATTCCTGTACAATGTTTTATTCTCGAAGGGAAGAATCTTGCGAAGAGTACACTCGAATTTTCAAAACGCATCAATGCAGATCTGATAATGGCCAATCCACTGAAGGAATTTCATATGCCCGGATGGTGGAACCGGATCACCAGAAAAATATTATCCTACGGCTCAAGGATCCCTGTGATCACCGACAGCCGCAGTGAAACCAAATCTGCTTTTTAAGTAGTTGTTTTTAGGGTTTAATTGGCCGCGCCTGTTTAGGCGGGGCTTTTCTTTTTTAGTCCCGTTCTGCCATGGCAACACGGTAGAATTCATATCCACGCTCCGGTCGTTCCGGCATATAGATATCGCGGTACTCCACCGCACCTTTGTCTTCGATCAATGTGCAATGATACTTTTCAAGATACTGGGGAAGATCTTCGGGATACCAGCCGAAAGTCCAGCGTTCTTCGATATTCGCCAGATCGTTCAGCAGTTTTTCTCCGCCGAAAAAAGAATGGGGTTCGTCGAGCATCTGCTGATGAACATATGTGAAGATGATATAGGAACCGGATGCAAATTTTTCAAAGAATGCGAAAGTGCCTGCCACTGCTTTATCGGTGAGGTAATTGCTTACTCCTTCCCAGATAAAAGTTGTGGGGAGACTCATGTCGATATTGCGTGTATGGGCGAGATCTTCCAGACTTTGTTCGTTGAAGTCCATCTGATAGAAACGTGTGTTCTGCGGGAGGTTTCCCATTTCGCTCTGAATAGCACCCAGCTTCTGTTTGGCAGTGTTGGGGTGATCTATTTCGATGATATTGGTATTGTGCAGAAAATCGAGCCGCATGGCTCTTGTATCGAAACCAGCGCCCAGCATTATCACCTGCTTTACTCCTTTGTCGATGGTGCTTTTCAGCAGATCGTCGATATACCTGGTTCTGGCAACGCCGGAACTAAGCCCGCCGGGTATGCGTTTGTGCGCGATCCGGTGAATGATCTTTCTGGCAAATGGGATGGTGGAAAGATTGATCCATCTCCTTAGTCCATTATCTAGAAAGAATCTGGCATAAGGATCATTGAACAATCTTTTGTCTGCCGGCCTTGTAGATTCAAGTGCTCTGAAGAAAGCCATGTATTGAGCAGTGCGGCTGGCTTTGTCTACTTTCATGTGCTTTCGTTTGAGTAACAAAATAATCAATTGCCGGAAGAGCGCCAAAACAGAAAAAGGAGTTGCTGACATTCAACCATTTCCTTGCCGTTATCGTTATTTGCTGCCGGATAATCGATGGTGTGTCAACAGTTTCCGGACTCCTCCAATAAAAAAGTGCCGGTATAAAACCGGCACCTAACGTTAATGAACATACTAAATATTACAATTTCCTGATCTTGATGCTTCTGAAGCTTACAGCATCACCATGATCCTGCAGCAGAATATGCCCCTTTGGCGCTTCACCAAAGTTTGGCCATACTTTGTACTTGCTGAGGGCTACCAGTTGACGAAATGCTTCTGAACCGCGATCGTATTCCAGCACTTTCAATCCATTGAGATAATGCTCCACATGATTGTTGGGATAAACGATGAGACGGGCTGTATTCCAGTTGCCGGGCTGCTTTACAAATCTTTCCGGTTTTACTGCCGTGATGAGATCGTACAACGATGCAAGTGTGCGGTTGCCATCTCTTCCCAGTTTGGCGTCGGGATGAACTTTATCGTCGAGCATCTGGTATTCGAGGCCGATAGCTGAACCTTTGTTGTTTTCTGAAAGAGTAACGAAATATTTCAAACCACTGTTGGCTCCGGTAGTGAGCTTAAAATCCCAGGAGATATCGAAGGCGCTGTATTGATCGAGTGTTACGATATCTCCGCCGTTGGTAGATTCTTTGCCGTCGGAACCGAGTACGCGCAATTCACCATCTTTCACTTCCCATCCCTTTTCGGGGAAACCGGGCTTGTACGCGCCTTTCCAGCCGTTGGTAGTTTTTCCATCGAACAATAATTTCCAGCCGCTCTTCTTTTCATACTCCGTAAGGGTATTGGGAATGGCATTGTACACGTAGATGTCTTTGGGAAATGGCGTGGATTTCAGCCCGGAGGTTTTGATACGGATATTCTTCCAAAAGATCTTCTTTCCTGCCTGGGATTCATTTTTGATGGCATGCACCTGCAACGCGATAAAGCCGGATGCATCCACTGTATCGATCATATAGGCACAGGGAATACCGTTCACCCATGTTTTGATTTCATGCCCGATGGCTTCGATGCGGAACTTGTTCCATTCGCCGTTTCTGAAAGCTGGTTGCGCCTGTTTGTTGAGTGAGAGTGCGTAAAGCCATTCTCTTCTACCTTCGTCGTAAATGCCTCCGGTCCATTTGCGGGAAGAAGGATCTACATCGAGCTGATAGCCAAATACACGGCCCGCGCCATTGTTCCCTTCCGGATTGATATGACTGCGGAATTGAATACCGCTGTTGCTGGTAGTGTCTTCCATGAACATATCCATTTCGAGAATAAAGTCTCCGTATACTTTCTCCGTCATCAGAAAAGTATTGGGAGAATTGGGAACGGTAATGCCTGTGATAGCTCCATTCTCGATCCGGTATTCGGCCTTGCCCAGTTTTTTCCAGCCATCGAGCGATTTGCCATCGAAGAGACTGGTCCATCCTTTTTCAGACGATTGGGCATTGGCTGCTGAAATGCTTAGTACAGCAAGGGCTAATTGAAGTATCTTTTTCATGTCAACAACAGTATTAGGTTGAAAAGTTGAATGCAGGTTTCCATTGTCTTACAGAATGCGCATATGCCGCATCGTTAGCAAGATGCACACATACGGCTGTGGTAGCTCCTGTGATTACGTTCGACGCTGGTATTTGTTTCTCTGTTATGCATTTATGAAAATCTTTAAGTGCGTACCAGGTTCCATCTTTCCCTTTTTCTTTGAGAATGGGAATTCCACCGTCGGTATTCCACTCGATCTTAGTGGCTCCGCTCACACCGTCCACCGTTTGCAATTCCTTTCTGGTGGCGGGTTCCGGATAGAATACGCCTTCGTTCACCAACAGGCTTACAGTACCTTTGGTTCCTTTTAGTTTGAAGATATATCCTTCGCGTGCATTGGCGCAGGTTGCACCGAAGTTTCCGATCATATTGCCCTGATTGTAGCGAAGCACAACCTGCACATTGTCGTAGGTCTCTCTTCCGTCTTTGTAGAAATCGATACCACCGGTACCCATCACTTCATCGGGATGCGTGTTGAATGCCCAGTTTACGAAATCGATCTGGTGCGAAAGCAGCTCGGCTACGAGTCCGCCGGAATAAGCTTTGTACATTCTCCAGTTAACCTGTTTGTCTGTGTATCCATCAGGTACGGGGCGTCGCCAGTTCCAGTTTCTGTCCCAACGGCAATCTATATGCGTAACTTTTCCGAGGTATCCTTTTTCTATCATTTCCTTCACTCTGAAATAAAGCGGCACGTACCTGTATTGATGACCTACCTGCAATACCTGCTTTGCATGTTTTTTGGAGAGCGCCACCAGCTGCTGCGCTTCGGAGATATTGTAGGTCATGGTTTTTTCGAGAAACACATGCTTGCCTGCGGCCAGAGCATGGGCGGCGATGGGATAGTGCATGTTGAGCGGAGTAGCAATGATCACGGCATCTACATTGGTATCTTCGAGCAGTTGACGATGATCTTTGTAAGTCTTCACATCATCGCTTACTTCTTTCTGCATTTGTGCAAGGCGGAAGTCGAGTATGTCGCAGATGGCAGTTACTTTGAACTGTTCGGGAAGATCTTTCATTACGTGAAGCAATCCCCTTCCCCTGTCTCCGCATCCGATGAAACCGATATTGATGGTTTGTCGCAACCGGCTGCTGTAGGCGGCCATGAGTTGATGATGAAGAAGCAGGCCACCTGAAAGTATACCGGCCTGACGGAGAAATGTTCTTCTGCTCATAGTAGATGTTTCAGAACTATTAAAAATAACCGGCTCCGTTGCCGGACTCATTCAACGATCTTCCATTTTTCGAAACCGGCGGTACCAGTATCGGCGATGCTGCCATCCTGTTTTCTGTAAATGAAATATGCTTCGAGTTCGGGATGATGCTGCAAAAATGCGAATGCCTGCTTCAGTCCCATTGCCATCAGCGCATTGTCGTATGCATCTGCAGTGATGGCTTTTTTTGCAAGAACGGTAACGCTGATCAATTGATTCTGCACCGGATAACCGGTTCTTGCATCGATGATATGCGTAATCTTTTTCCCATCCGATTCATAGAACTTGCGATAGCTTCCGGAGGTGGTGATGGCTCCATCACCGGGAGCAATCACTTGCTGCAGCATAGCTGGCTGAAATTCATTATCGCCGGGAGCTTCGATACCGATTTGCATTTTTTCACCACCAGGATATTTTCTTCCCCTGAGTCTGATCTCGCCTCCAAGCTCGATGATGTAATCCGTTATGCCGCGCTGTTCGAGCAGGTCTGCGAGTACATCAACACTGTATCCCTGTGCTATGCCGTTGACATCGATTTTCACGCAGGGTTGCTGCTTGCAGAGTCTGCTGCCTCTGAAGGATAAATATCGGGAATTGACGCAAGCTCTGAGTTGCTGAATCATAAAGGAATCTGGCAATTCAGTAACCTTTTTTGTACCAAATCCCCAGGCCTGCACAACAGGATAAATGGTGATGTCGAAAATACCATTGGTGGCTGCATAAGTCTGCAAAGCAGCTTCCACCACATTGCTGAGATGAATGTCGGATTCAATGCAGTCGGAGGCATCATTGAAGCGGCTGATGCGTGAGTATGGTTTGTAGATGGAAAGTGAACTGTCGAGTTGTTGCAGTGTGCTGTCGATCGATTGAAAAGACAGAATGCTGTCAGTTGAATAGTAAGTGATATGCCAGGTAGTGCCCTGTGCAAATCCCTGCAGCCGCCAGGCTTTCTTGGGAGCGGGGCGAACAGCTGCTACCACCAGCAACAGGCATATGACAGTGAGGCAACGCATGGTAACAAATGTAAGCTTCCTGCGAGTAAAAGAAAAGGGCTGTTCTGGTGAGAACAGCCCTGCAATTATTTTCGGGTAACGCTGGTTTAGAATCCCCAGCCGATGGTGATGCCAAGCGCTCTTGCACCAATGAAAGGCCCGTTGAGCTTGCCTTTCACGCCGTTTTCGTTCACTTCTGCTTTGATGAAATCTTTGCTCACGATATCGCCTGCGATGTCGTTGATATCATCCTGCATATCTTTTCTTTCGGCGGGTGTCATAGATCTGAGATCGCTGATGCCATCGATATTGCCGGTAGTTTTTCCGTAGTGAGCACCTACGATGTAGATATCAATAAAGAGGTTTTTCGCAACAGTGAACTGACCACCGATCAGCAGGCCACCACCGAATCCGTTGGCATTGCCGTGGATGAGCATGCGATAGTCTTTCCCATTAGATCTGAAGCTATAGTCGTAGTCGAGTTTGAAATTGCCATAGCGCCCGTAGAGCTCGGCGTAGATGCCTTTTGCGCCAGCGCGGCTACCGGTGTAGAAACGAACTCCGGCAGTGATGGCGGTGTTGCTTGTAGCGAGGGCTTCGATATCTTTTCCATCTTCGTCTGCGATATCGAGAATGGTTTTGCCAAGCATTGTACTGGTGATCTTAGTTTTGGGCATGTAGCGGAAACTGCCGATAACAGAGATCTTGCGGCCAACCAATCGCTCGTAAGATACGGCGTAGTTGTTCAATGCCAGAGAAGTGAGATTTACTTTCACGATGTTTCTGGAGTAATCGAACCATTTGGACGATTTTTTGGCAGGCTTGCCAACAGTAGTGTCGGATGCGAATGAGTCGGAAGAAACAGCAACCGTTTGGGCAAAAGACGATACGGAGAGGCCAATAACAGCCATGAGGGTAAAGATGATTTTCATCAGAGGGACTTTGATTTTGGGGTTAAGTTTTGATTGTGCGCCGCCAAGATACAGCAAACACTGTAACGTAAAAAACCAATGGTGCAGTATGCAGTATTTTTAATGCAGGCAGCAGAAAAAATACCGGGAAACCATTAATTCAACTGATGAAGGGGCAGAAATGCATCATTGAAGATAGCCGGTGTACACCCAGTCTCCATCGATATTGGTACAGGTGTAATTGCTCATGTTGATGAGTGAAGTGAGCAGTTCTTTTTCCGGAAAGAAATTGATATGTTCATCGAGCGTGTAGTAGAAATAGCGCTGTTTGGGCGTGATCACTATCAATTTCTTTTTTGCAATTCTTTTAAGCTCATGTACCAGCTGATCAGCTTCATAGATATGTTCGATGGTATGTGTACAAACAACAAGGTCGAATGATCTATCGGGGATTGGAAGATTCTTTGCATCGGCTTTGGTGAAGGGAAATTCTGCAACGCCGGCATGCTCCACAAAATCTGCACCATGCAATTGAAGGTTCGGATAATGTTTGTGCAGCAACTTCAGCAGATAACCTTTACCACAACCAATATCCAGCACGGAAGCAATATCAGGTGTGCACTGATCGATGATGAACTTCAGACCGTTCGGAGAAATATCCGTTGGCCGGTTGGTTGAAACAGATTGAATGTTCTCATAGAATTGCTGCAATTCTGCGGGCGTCCATTTGAAGTAGTTCTTTTTGAAATCCATCGCTGCAGCGATATTATGGCCGCGGTAGGCATAGTAATAGAAAGGATACATGAACCACTTGCTGTTCCTGATGAAGGAAGGCATGCATTCATCCATGATGAAGCGGATGCGGTTGGTCCATTTTCTATTCATCGATTGTATATTTCCTGCGGGCGTTGTTCAATTTTATTTGGAACAGGCTGAAAAGCATTACCAGTCCGTCTTTGAATACATTTACCGAGCTCCCCTCCTGTTCAAATACATGCACTGGAATTCTGTGAACAGGGATCTGATTTCTTTGCGCGATGTACAGCAATTCAACATCGAAGGAAAAGCCATTGAGAGTAATTCTTTCAAACATGGCTTTGGCAATTTTCGCATGGAATCCTTTGATGCCACACTGGCTGTCGGTAATTCCTTTTACGTAAAAGCGATTGATGATGGAAGATAGAATGCGGCTGCCGGCTTTTCTGAGCACTACAGTTTCTTTTGCATATTTTGATCCGGGTAAAGTTCTGTCTCCAATAACAATCGGATGTTGCTGCAATGCCAGCATCATATTTTCAATCACCTGCAGTTCAAACGGAAAGTCGCCATCCATGAAAATAATGCAATCGCCACTGGCGGCCAGCACTCCTTTTCTAACAGCATTTCCTTTGCCGGCATTGGGATCATTTCGAAGGTAACCACAGTTGTGTTGCGCTGCAATGGCTCTGATCTCATCTTTCATTACCGATCCATCATCGACAATCAGAATTTCGTAGGTACACGGCTGATTATTCAATACATCGTGCAATGCAGTGAGTCCGTCACTGAGCATTGAGATACGATTATAAACAGGTAAAACGATACTGAATTTCATTGATTAACGATGTACTCTTTTTGATTCGTCCAATCCTCTTCGCAGATACCTGGCATTTCCTGCAACAAGGGTATCGATACCGTAGTATTCTGCGTAAGCAAATGCATGTTCTTCAGAAAAGGGTTCATCTTTAAAATAAGCAAAAGATGGGGGTAGTTTAAATTCTTCCTGTACAAATCTGCTCTTTCCTTTATAGCGAAGCTGGAGCTGTTCATTTACTGCTTCGCTGTAAGGCAGTATCACAGCGGTTTTCAGGCCATTGTGTTTTGCCGTTTCCATAGCTTCAACCCGTTGATTCAATACAGTTGCATGAACAGGCAACAGCATCAGATTGCTGATCACATCTTTGAAAAACGATGAGCCGAGCAATGCTATCAGAAAGAGGGAGCAATATACAGTGTTGGCTTTATGATAGTTTGTACGGATATAATTCAGCAGACCTGCGAACCTGAAACTGTTCATGATTATGATCCACCAGCAACCAATGAGGGTAATGCAAATGAGGATATTGATTGCACGGGGAGGAATTACATTATTGGCCAGCTGCCGGATCAACAGATCGAAACATAACAGTAATGCGACGAGTGTGAGCAGTTCAACAATCCAGTTGGTTCTTTTGGTTTTGAAGAACTCAACGATACGAGGGTTCAGTTGTGTACAGGCAATGATTACTCCTGCGCAGCTGATATAGAACAGTGGATTGGTAAGCAAAACAAGTATCAGTTTGAATGTGCGGAATACCGATCCGGTGAGGGATATGATCAGAGATTGTGTGGCCCCGTAATGATTGGTACGTTCCAGGTTTCCCGGCATAGAAAGCACTATTGCAGCCATCAGAAAAGTGACTGCAAAAATGAGGATGAACTGCTGAGGGATCCTGTGTTTGGAAGCAACCAGCATTGCGGCAATGAGAAAGGGAATGGCAAAGGCAAAATACATCATCACTTCATTGCAGCCTCCGAGTAAGAGAGTAAGAAGGCTGATGATAATGGCTTGCTTCCATTTATTAGAATTATTACTGAAGTAATTGATCCAGGCTGTGAGATAAAGTAAAAAAAGACTGAAAGGAAACAGATAAGTGATGCTTGTGGCGAGCCAGTAGAAATAGGTAGCTACTTCGGGAATGATAGCAAGGAAAGTGAAGTTGAGCATGCCAGAGAGCAACATTAGTGTGCTGGTGCCGGGTTGATCTGTGAGCAGATTCCGGCTTGCTACTTTCAGGAACCAGTAAGTACATACAATCGCGAAAACGATGAAGAGCAGCAGCAGCCAGGGATACCAGACAATTGATTCCGGGCCTGGTGTGATCAGGAGGAAAATAGGAATGGTTGTGTATCTGCCGTTCGACTGAGTGAGGTACCAGTGGATGGAACCGAACTGACCGAATTCTTTTTTGAGATAGGCAGGAACCAAATCGTCGAGGGCCGGGAATTGAAAGAAGCAGGAGACGATCATAGCAATGCCGATGCATGCCAAGACAAGTCCAATAAATACTTTCATTTTATTCATGTAAGCAGCCTTGAATATTGAGTGCTGGTTATGCCAATCCAAAATCTAAATATAAGGATAAAGGTTGAGTAGTTATTTTGTTGCCGGAGTGCCTATGTGTTGCAAGATCTTCGGGTTAGCATCTACTGTAGATGCATGTAGTATTCTATCTGTACGCTCTGTGATTATCTGCCTCTCTGCATAGTAGCAATATTGCATTCGATAAAGGTTGGGGAGCAGTTGCCGTGGTGTACTGTAAACCAGTGTTTGTCTGCCTCTGTGGTGTAGTT
>NZ_JABBGB010000002.1 GCF_012927185.1 Pseudoflavitalea sp. G-6-1-2 | reverse complement strand
AACAGAGAAGTTAAGCCCCTTATGGCCGATGGTACTGCACAACAATGCGGGAGAGTAGGTAGCTGCCATATTTATTACGAAAAAGCCTTGCAATCTGTTTTGCAAGGCTTTTTTGTTTTTATACCCTGCCAACTCCCTTTTTTGCGCGCTCTCCTGAGATCCGCTTACCTCACATGCACTGTCCCCGCTGTTTTTACTGTCTGCCCTGGTAGGGTGGTCCCTTTGATTGCAGATCAAACCAGCTATGCTGCCTGTGGTCCTTTACTGCCTGCTGGCTGAGCGATGGGCTTGCCTGTGCTGCTGCGCTATGTTCTCCTCCCTCCCCCCTGAGAGCTGCGTATAGCCGCGACTGTTATTGCATCACCCAATACCAGCCCTCTCCCTGCCCCCCCGAAGCCAGCTGCACACATCACTTACTATACAGCAAGACTACGACAGACAAGTCACTATTATCCCCTGTCCGCGAAGGAGACGGATCAGCGCTCTTCCTGCCTCGCCCCTGAAACAGCCAAACAATCTCCACCACCAACTATCTTTATAACTACACCACAGAGGCAGACAAACACTGGTTTACAGTACACCACGGCAACTGCTCCCCAACCTTTATCGAATGCAATATTGCTACTATGCAGAGAGGCAGATAATCACAGAGCGTACAGATAGAATGCTACATGCATCTACAGTAGATGCTAACCCGAAGATCTTGCAACACATAGGTACTCCGGCAATACAATACCACTGCTCAGGCACCATACCCTTTAATGTAATCGTAACCCTATATCGGACCATCCGCCTTGCAACCCTTTCATCTTTCTGGTAACTTTACAAAAACCATCTACATGAGGATTTTCATATACCTTACCCTTGCCACTTTATTTTCATGGCCAACCACCGCATCCGCACAACAAAAAGCCCCCGATTGGTTATTCAACTGGATCAACGCCTGGGAACTCATCAACAAAGACTTGCTCAAACAGCCTCCTGTTGAACCGCCTGCCATGCTTTTCTATGATAACGAATACGTATACACGAATTCCGTAGTTTCCGCTCCCAACGGCACTTCTATCGATGGCCCTGCTATCTACGGAAAAAATATCCAGTGGCGAAAAGCAACTCACGCCGATTCGATCATGCTTCCAAACGGACAAACAGTCCCCGTTCAACTCATGAGTTTTGCCGGCCCCGTCGGAAACGGAGGCACCTTCTTCGTTATGGCAGCTCCTGCATTCTGGGAGAATGCCGGTGTAAAAAGCACGCTCTTTAATTTGGATATGATGCTTACCGGTGTATTCCTTCACGAATTCGCTCACTGCCGACAATACGAAGGTTTCGGCAGACTTATCGATAGCATCGAACAAAAACACGCATTCAAAACTGTGCCGCTCAACGACGATATCGTTCAGGGATATTTCAAATCAGACAGCGCCTATGTAAAATACTTCCGCACCGAAACCGAAATGTTCTACTCATCTATCCTTCCTCCAAAAAAGAACATGGGAAAGAAGTTTGTTGAAATGGGACTCGGAATGATCGAATCAAGACAGCGCAAATACTTCACAGGTGATACCGCCATTCTCCAGCCACTCGACAATATCTTTCTATCGATGGAAGGATTAGGTCAGTACGTTGCCGTATCCTGGCTCTGCCATAAACAAGGTGGAAACCTCCCACTGGCTACTGCTGTAGAAGGATTCAGAAGAAAAAGAAATCAATGGTCGCAGGAAGAAGGACTCTCTATTTTTCTTGCACTCGGCCGATTCGCGAAACCCGGATGGATCAACAAACAGTTTGGAACAAATCCCACTGATGTTATTCAATTACTGAAAGAAGTGGTAGGAAAATAAAGTGATCAACTATAAACGAAGCAGCATGTAATATAACCGTTACATGCTTTTTTATTGCTTATGCTTTTGCCTTGAAACTCCAACTGAACCTGAGTTCTGCGATTTTTTCACCTGCTTCATTTCTACCCACCGACAATGCGGTGAACGTCTGTGGTTCTCCTGTACTCACAGCAGTTTCAACCACCTGCCGCATCGCCTGCGCATCTTCACAGGTGAAATAAGTGCGGCCGGTTGCCTTCTTGAAATACTCCGCTTCCATTTTTACTATGAGCATCGATATTGCCGGACGACGTTTATAGATCAGGCTCATGGCCAGCGCGCCGGTACTCAGTTCGGCGGCCATTGCAAGACAGGCAAAATAGGTACTTCGGAAAGGATTTTGTGTTCCCCATCGGTAAGGCACCGATACCACACAATGATGGGTGTCCATCTTTCGTATGCGAACACCGGAGAAGAACGCTGCCGGCAGCTTCATCAGCAGAAACAACCTCAACTTCAACGGATGGTTGGCCAGTCGGATGAATTCCTGTGAAGCATCAGCCATATGTTCATGGTTTGATTGAACACTAATTTACTGCATATCCCTGCAAATTGCTACTGTTTCTGCAGCTCCATATGTATGAGAGGGAATGGCTTGCCCGATCCGTCCAGTTCAGAACGTCCCGTTTCTACAAAACCCATATGACGATAGAAACTCAATGCCTGCAGATTCGCTTCGTTCACATCTACTTTGGTTACACCAAGCTGATCGATGGCATGCTGCAACAACTCCTTGCCAACTCCGCTGCCAATAGCATTCGGTTCCACAAACAGCATTTCGAGTTTGTTATTCAACACTCCCATAAATCCCTGGATCTTTCCGGATTCGTCTCTGATGCAGCTCAGCTGAACAGCATCGAGATAGATGTTCAGGATCTGAGCCCTGAAATACTTTATAGGCTCTTCTTTGAGAAAATGATGCGTTGCACGCACGGATCTCTCCCAGAGTTCTGTGAGCTCCAGGTATTCAGAAGAGGATACTGAGGAGATTTTCATGTAACAAATATAGGGTAGGGAACTGCAATCCGGCTTGCCGGCAAAGAAAAAAGTAGGGACCGGCCTGCATATTTCTTCCCATACTTACCCTTATTAACTTCCTGTTCACCAATACTTAAAACTTACATTACATTAAGGAAACATTGCATGGCTAGTTTTGAGGTTTTTATAAAATGCAAAATCGTCGTATATTCTCCATGCGCAGTACTACCTCGCCAGTCGGCCCATTCAATCACATTATCCATTATATCTCAACTCCACGTATGCGCGCAATCTTTTATTTGCTGCTTCTCGGCAGTTTTACTGCCCAGGCTCAGCCAGCTGTTTATTCCAGTTCCAACGCTCATTCGCATAATGATTATGAGCAAACCAATCCCTTCTTCGATGCCTATCGCCAACAATTCGGAAGTATTGAAGCAGATGTTTTTCTCGATTCCGAAAAAGATGAATTATGGGTTGCGCACACTGCTGCCGATCTCGCAAAAAATAAACGGTCGCTCGACAGTCTCTATCTGAAACCGCTGGCAACCTACATCCGCAGCAATCAGGGAAATGTATGGTCCGATGCATCGCGTCGCCTGCAGTTGATGATCGATCTCAAAACTGCCGCCATTCCTACACTCAATTTGCTGGTGAAAAAATTGCAGCAATATCCTGAGATCACCGCATGTTCCAATCTGAAGATCGTTATTTCAGGCAGCCGCCCCGATCCTTCACAATTCAGCAGCTATCCGGCTTTCATCTGGTTCGACGGAAATATCGGCACCAACTACAGCGCTGCTGCATTGAGCAGAATCGCTATGTTGAGTGCTCCTCTCACGCAGTTCACTCCATGGAACGGAAAAGGAAGGATTCCCGAAAACGAACTTAAGCCACTCGAACTGGCTATCAGCAAAGTGCATGAATTGCAGAAGCCTGTCAGGTTCTGGGGTACAGCCGATAATATCAATACATGGTATACTTTGATGAACCTCAAAGCAGACTTCATCAACACCGATCAGATTCAACCCATGGCCGATTTTCTCGGCAAGCTGAACAAGAATTTATCTGTTGGCAGTCAACCACACGAAGTGTATACACCTACTTTCAAGTCTGATGGCGTACACAAAAAAGTGAAGAATGTAATCCTGCTCATTGGCGATGGTATGGCCCTGCCTCAGATCTATGCCGGTTACACTGCCAACAGAGGAAAATTATCCATCTTCAACATCCGCAATACCGGTCTTTCAAAAACGAGTTCACACAATCATTTCATCACCGACTCGGCGCCCGGTTCCACTGCTTTTTCTTCCGGTGTAAAAACCAATAATCGTTTTGTTGGTGTCGATCATACAGGCGCGAAACTTCCTCTGATCCCTGAGATCATTCATCCGCAAATGGTGAGTGGCATTATCACAGCTGGTGACATTACCGATGCTACTCCGGCTGACTTCTACGCACACCGCGCAGACAGAGACAGTTCCGCTGCCATTCTCCACGATCTCACCGGATCTCCTGCGAAACTGGTTATGGGATCCGGGAATGATAAATACAATGCAGAACTCGCAGCGGCTATCAAAAAAAGCGGCTTTACTGTTACAACTTCCCTCGACAATGTTGTTGCCAATAACGCACAAAGATGGGTAGTGATGGATCCTGTTGCCGGCAAACCCGCTGCCGAAGGCCGTGGAAACTGGCTGGGAAAAGCGCTTGATAAATCCATCGAAGTGTTGAATAGATCCGGCAAAGGATTTTTCCTGATGGCCGAAGCTGCACAGATCGATGATGGAGGACATGAGAACAATCTCCCTAAAGTTGTTTCAGAAATGCTCGACTTCGATCAGGTGATTGCAAAAGCATTGCAGTTCGCAGATCAGGATGGCGAAACGCTCGTGATCATTACTGCCGATCACGAAACCGGTGGACTTACATTGCTCGAAGGTGATTATGCAACCGGTATTGTTGGTGGTCACTTTTCTACCGACGATCATACTGCTATACCTGTTCCTGTTTTTGCTTACGGCCCACAGTCCGATCTCTTCAAAGGTGTATACGAAAACATCGAAGTGTTCAACAAAATCATGCAGGCGCTGGGATTGAAAAAGAAATAGGAATGCATTACCTTGCTGCAACACTCATTCAATCTAAGTTGCATGGCAAAGGAGCGCTCCGGAAATATGCTGGCTGGCATCCGCCTTTCGAGAAATTCTGATCAGCCGCTGTACATGCAATTGTACGCGCAGCTCAGAGATAAGATCAAAGGCGGACAGCTGCAGCCTGGCGACCGCATTCCATCCAGCCGTGCTTTCTCCATCGAACTGGGCGTATCGCGCATCATCGTCAGCCAATGCTTCGAGCAATTGATCATGGAAGGATATTTCGAAGCCAGGACCGGCTCCGGAACATTTGTTGCAGCAGTACTTCCGGAACAATTGCTGCAGGTTAGAAATGGTCAATCACCTGCAACAAAAAGCAGGGAAAAAAATAACAGGCAACAAAATACCACTCCGCGCACAGACACAACCGCCATCATCCTTGGAAGCAGAATCGAAGACAATCCTTTCCAGATCGGACTTCCGGCCCTCGATAAATTTCCTTTTCAGACCTGGCAGAAAGTGGCTGCCAATATTCTGAAGCAACTCAAACAATACCATCTCGGATACGAAGACTCTTTCGGATACCCAGGTCTGCGTCAGAAGATCGCCGACTACCTGCGCGTTGCACGCGGTGTGAACTGCGATGCAGATCAGGTAGTGGTTGTTACCGGCTCGCAACAAACACTGAACCTGGTGTTGCAGGTATTGTTGAAACCCGGAGATAAAGTTTGGATCGAAGATCCCGGTTACTACGGAGCCAAGCTCGCCTTCGAGTATACACAAATGAAGCTATGTCCCGTGCCGGTTGATAAAGATGGGATGAATGTAACATACGGCATACAACACTTCCCCGATGCAAAGCTGGCCTACGTTACACCTACGCATCAGTTTCCACTGGGTGTTACACTTTCCGATAAAAGAAGGCAGCAGTTACTGCAATGGGCACACGAAAACAACAGCTGGATACTCGAAGACGATTACGACAGCGAGTACCGATACGAAGGATTGCCCGCTCCCTGCCTTCAACATTACGATCAACATGCGAGAGTGATCTACACCGGCACTTTCAGCAAAGTGTTGTTTCCCGGCCTGCGGCTTGCTTATCTCGTTCTTCCCTCTTCCGAAATGATCAAGCCATTCAAGAAAATAAAAGAAATCGTCGACAGACAATCACCCGCACTCGAACAATACATACTGCACGATTTTATGGAGCAGGGATATTTCACCCGGCATATCCATAAAATGCGATTGCTGTATGCCGAAAGAAGAATAGTGCTCATGCGATTGCTGCAACAGCAATTGACCCCTTACCTCGATATCATCGACATGGGCTGTGGCATGCATCTCGTTTGCAAATTGAACCCGAAAGTAAACAGCGAACTGCTGAAGAATGAGATCAGGGAGCGTAAAATAAAAGTCTCTTTCGTTGATAATTACACATTGCAACATCCTCAGCAACCCGCCATACTGCTGGGTTTTACCGCCTATACACCTTACCGCTTGAAAATAGCCACAGAGAAGTTGCGCGAGTGTTTCGAGATTGCTTCCGGCAATAACATGGCACAGTAAGGCCACTTCAAAAGTGGTCTGCACGTACTGAACAAAATGGATATAGCCACCCGTTTTACTGCGAATTAGTTTTGTTGTACAATCAAAAAGCAATGACAACAAACAGCAAAACCACCATCCCATCCATCAGTTCTACTGATAATCTTCCCCGCAAAAAAGTTAAAGTGCTCGATATCGAAATGAGTTATGTAGATATCGGAGAAGGCGCTCCGGTTGTGTTCCTGCATGGCAATCCTACTTCGTCTTATCTCTGGAGAAATATCATTCCATGGCTGAGCGATCACAAACGTTGTCTCGCACCCGATCTCGCCGGAATGGGACAATCCGGAAAAGTGCCCGGAAACAAATACAAGTTTCAGGATCATGTAGCCTACCTCGACGCATGGTTCGAAGCCGTTGGTCTTAAAGAAAATATTACACTCGTTCTGCACGATTGGGGCTCCGCCCTTGGCTTCCATCGCGCCTATCGTTTTCCTGAACAGATTAAAGCCATCGCCTATATGGAAGCGATTGTTCAACCCCGCCTCTGGAGCGACTTCCCGGCCGGAAGAGATCAGCTCTTCAGAGCCATGCGTTCCGAAAAAGGAGAGACGATGGTGCTGAAAGAAAACTTCTTCATCGAAACAGTGCTCCCCAAAAGTGTACTCCGTAAATTGACCGACGAAGAAATGGACGCTTATCGTGCACCTTTCAAAGAAGAGGCAGACAGATTGCCTACACTCATCTTCCCAAGATCATTACCCATCGATGGAGAACCAGCCGACATCGCAGCAATTGTTGAACGCTATGGACAATGGATGGCCACCAACTCCATCCCAAAACTACTCATTGCTGCAGAGCCCGGAGCCATTCTCGTTGGCCGTGCGCTTGAATTTGCCAGAACATGGCCCAATCAGCAGGAAGTAATGGTACAGGGCATCCACTATATTCAGGAAGATTCTCCTGCCGAGATCGGCGCAGCACTCGAAAGTTTTCTCTGCAAGTAATGAATGGGTTATCCGGCTGGTGTAAAGATGATTCCCTGAAACCCTTGTCTGAAGGATGTTTCGGGGAATCTGTCAATTACTGATGTATGTTTCCGTTGAACTCCGGAGCCACCAGTCGTTTATCTTTCAGGAAAGAAGAATCCGTCAATGTATGAAGAAATGAGATCACCAGATAAACATCCGTCTTTTCCAATGGCGCTCCATTTCTGATCAATGAATCTGTACGAAGATCAGCTGCGTTGAATCCGGCAAAGTGATTGATGGCTTTCGCCAATCCCCAGTACCGGCCATCGTGCATGTAAGGATTTGTTCTCGCAACATTCCTCAGGCTCGGCACTTTGAATTTCAACGAATCTTCAGGAAGACCGGTGATGCGCATCCTTCCCAGATCATTCAGAAATGTATCTACTGTGAGACCGATATTCCGGTAACTGAAATCTGTAAGCAGCGGTTCCGTATGGCAACTGGCACATCGTGCACGGAATATCTGATATCCTTTGTACTCCATATCCGTGAACTGCACTTTTCCCAAACGCATCTGATCGTATTTTGAATTGGCCGAAGTGAGACTGCCTGTGAATTGTGCCAACGCTTTCAGTATGCGTTGGCTGGTGATGGTGGCATCTCCGAACGCTGCTTTGAACATTCTTGTGTATGATGTATCGGCCGACAATTTTGCAATGATGCTGTCTATCCCCGACGCCATTTCATTGCTGGCAGTGATTGGTGCAAGCGGCTGCACTTCGATATGATTGATGCCGCCATCGAGATGCAATTCTTTATGCCATGCCAGATTGAAGAGCGGTGGCGCATTGCGCAGGGTGAATTGATTGTTGTCTCCATGGCTCAGCAAATGCTCGAAATCGGAGAACGCTCCGTGTTGCTGATGGCAGGAAGCGCAGGCGATGTAATTGTCTTTCGATAAACGTCCTTCATAAAAAAGACGTCTTCCAAGATTGAACCCCTGCTGTGTAAGCGGATTGTTTTTGAAAGTATACACTGGTGGAGGAAACCCGTATGGGATCTCCTGTTTCAGCGGATCGGCGGCATAAGATCTTACTTCATTATCCGGCACGAAAGATTGCATCAGCCAGCTGCCTCCAAACATCGCTACAATAAGAACCAATATCACAGCACGTGCTTTCATGGCTGTTTGATTGAATGGATGAAAAACAGTTGCGCATAATTCTCTGCATATTTCACCGCCAGTGCACCTGGTGTTGTGCAGGCAGGTTGATCAGCAATTTTCAGTGGATGTTTTGCGTAAAACCATTTGTCGAGATCCGCATGGATAGCCACTTTGGCCATACCGCTGCTTTTTACCTGCACAGCTTTGGCCGGGACTTTCAACGCGATCAACTGCTGGACAGCGTGCGGCTTTTTGTATCCACCGATATGATATTCGATCAGATGATGAGGGAGTTTGCTTAGGGGAGAACTGCCTTCGAGCTTCGCCATTACATACCCGGTATTCCATGTCCAGAACATATCGTTCAATGGATCGAGCGCTCCGGTTTGCGCACCACTCGTATTTCGCAGACTGTCTACCCCAAGGAGGAAACTGATTGTATCATATCCTCCCGCAGGTACAACCACGCGAATGGATTTCGAAGCAGGCTCTGCCTCATTCACCAGAAAATAGGTATCGGGCAGTCTGTATTGTTTACCCGTTGCCGAATTGCTTACCACGATATTGCTCACGTAGTACCGGAATTTCGTAACAGTGAAGGGCTCATTGAAATGATTGAGGTAGGTACTGTCTGAGTGCAGAATCTTCTTTCCTATAAAATGATGGAACTGCAGTTCCAGAAAGCCTTTCGGAGCGTCAGGCCGATGCAGTCTGTTGGCAGCAGTTAATGAAACAAACAGCAATAAAAGGATAAGGGCAGGTCTCATATACCCAATATATTAAAAAATAACCCATTGTCGCAATGGGGGTGCTGGCAGATTACTCAGTTCTTTTGGCATGGAAGCCCTTAACAGGGGCGCTGTTACGTATAAATTAAACAGGCGCTTGTATAAACTTTTATCTCAATGGGAGGCCGCATGGTAGTTTTACCTTCTATCCAATAGTAGGAAAACAGCTTCTTAATTGAAGTTATTTTCGGATAGTATTAAGCTGAATCAATTCAATTGTGCGATATGGATATTGCTGAAAAAGGCGTTGCCGAAATTCCCCTGATCAGATCCGGTACATTATGGTACCAGTTCCTGATCAGCTCGCGCTTCCGCTGGCTGAGGCATGGATTGCTGTACCTGCTTTTTCTGTTTATCATGATGCAGCCGGATAAAGAAGATACCAGTTCCGCAGCTGACAGTCTTCTGCTGAAACTGGCCTTCACCGCGTATTGCATTGGTCTGATCTATCTCAACGCCTATGTGCTGGTACCGAAATATCTCGCTAAAGGAAAACTGGCGGGCTATCTCATTATGGCACTGCTCACAGGCACTTTCACATTTTTGGTGGTATGCATAGCCAAATCGAAATTGCCGTCTGAGAACGCATCTCCTTCGGGGCAGGATCTGCTTTCGGGTTACCTCACTTTCCTCATTCTTTACAGCATCGTTATTGCTGCTTCGGCAAGCATCAAACTTTTTCAGAAATGGGTGAAGAGCGTTGAACATTATCTCGCTATTCAGCAGCTGAATTTCAGGCATGAGCTGGGATTGCTCAAGAGCCAGATCAATCCGCATTTTCTTTTCAATACACTCAATAATGTGCATGTGTTAATTCAGGATGATCCGAAACGCGCATCTGGCATGGTTTTGAATCTGTCTGCACTGCTGCGTTATCAGATCTATGATTGTGGAGAAGAAAACGTATCACTCGCTGAGGATATCGGCTTCCTGCACGATTTTCTTACACTCGAACAATCGAGAAGAGACGATTTCAGTTTCGAGATCAAACGCACCGGCAATCTCACTAACATTCAGATACCGCCGATGATGTTTATCCCGTTTGTTGAAAATGCAGTGAAACACAATCATGATCCCGATGCAAGCTCCTATGTAAATCTTTCGATAGACCTGAAGCATAACCGCCTTCAGTTCAGATGCGAAAACTCCAAACCAGCCGGGCTGCCAATGGAGAAAGGGAGCGTACGGGGAGGAATTGGTCTCGCCAATATCAGACGGCGACTGAATCTGCTCTTTCCATCAAAGTATGAATTGAACATCAACAATACGGAACACAGTTATCACGTAGACCTTCAATTGATATTATGAATTGTATAGTAATCGACGACGAACCTATTGCCCGCCAGGGAATGACCAACCTGATCAGCCGCGCACCGCAGCTGCATCTGAAAGGCATTTTCAGAAATGCCGGAGAAGCTGCATTATTCCTTGCTGCCAATCAGGTAGATCTGCTCTTTCTGGATATTCAGATGCCGGGAGTAAATGGCCTGCACTTCGCCCGCAGCCTGCCTTTGGGAACAATGGTGATCTTCACCACTGCACATACAACACATGCATTGGAGAGTTACGAAGTAAATGCCGTGGATTATCTCACCAAGCCCATCAATGAACATCGTTTCTTTCAGGCAGTTGAAAAGGCAGCAAGATTGTATCAGTTATCTTCCGGCAAACAGGAGAACGAGAATGAAGCTGCGCAGGAACAGAAAGGAATGATCATCCGTGCCGACAGAAAATTCCATAACGTTCTCTATCAGGATATCCTCTTTGTTGAAGGTTTGAAAGATTACGTGATCATTCATTTGCAGCAGGGGAAAAAACTCATCACAGCCATGAACGTGAAAACTATCCATAGCAAATTGCCTGATTCCCTTTTCAGAAGGATCAGCAAGTCTTTCATCATCAATAAACGTCATGTAACATCGATGGATAATCGAAATGTATACATCAACGAACATGCGTTGCCGGTGGGAGAGATCTACAGAGACGAATTCAAAAAGGACTGTCTCAATGATCCTCTCTTTTCTGCTATAAAAAGCTGAATGCCTTTCCTGATCTGCCTTTCAGCAGAATGTATAATACGCACTGCCTGGTATAAATTGAAAAAACTGCAGCTGTATGATTGTTGATTTCATTTCAGCAGCCAAGAAAAAGCAAAGCCGCCCGATATTTCAGGCGGCTTCTTTGTGTAAAGGCTGGTCTCTTTATTTCTGTTGATCTCCTCCGAGTGAGCGATACAGCTGAATCACGGCTGTGAGCATGTTACTCTGTTCGCGTGTCAGTTGCAGCTCGGCTTCGAGTGTATTCTTCTGGGCTGTTATCACTTCCAGGTAATTGGCGTATCCGGTGAGATAGAGTTCCCGCGCAGTGCTGGCAGCAGCATGCAGTTCATCTACTTCCTGTTGCTTCAGATCGAATGCCTGCTGATAGTTGTGTGTGGCCTTGATATTCACGCTCACTTCGTTGTAGGCATTCAGCAGTTTTTGCTGATAATTGTACACTGCTTCCTGATTGGCGGCATTGGCAGCAGCATACTGCAACTTCAAATGACGCCTGTTGAAAACCGGAGCAGTGATGCCACCCGCTATTCCGTATGCAATGCTTCCGGTTTTGAAAAGAAGGGATGGCGTGAATGCATTCAACCCGATATAAGGGTTCAATGTAAGGCTGGGCAGAAAAGATGCTCTGGCTGCTTCCACATTTTCGTTGGCGCTTTTCATCATCGACTCCGCTTCGCGGATATCGGGCCTGCGCGATAAAAGCGTGGCAGGTAAAAATTGATTTAACACGGGAGTGGATGCAGGCATTGCTGTATCGCGCGGTATCTCCTGAAAGTATTGTGCAGCCAGTGTATTCAGCGATGCTTCTGTTTGCAGTCTTTCCTGCAACACGGCAAATTCCATCGCTTTTGTGTTCAGCAATTGCGCCCTGAATTGTTGCACTGCAAGCTCTGTTGCCCTGCCACCAAGTTTCTGCACTTTCACTATTTCAACTGCTTCTTCCTGCAATGCGATATTCCTTTTGATGATCTGCAACTCCGCATCGAGCCGAAGCAGATTGTAATAATCCTTTGCAATGGTTGCAATGAGATTGGTCACTATCATCTGCTGTGCTTCTTTGTACGCCTGCAATTCAGCAGCAGCGGACTTTTTGAGATGTCCTAATTTTCCCCATAGGTCGATCTCCCAGCTGCTTTGCAGTCCGGCTAACATATCGGTGGTTGGATAACGCGGTATCTTCTGATCTTCTTTGATATTGGGGGAGAGGTTGGTGTCGAAATTCCCGACACCGTTGAGTGTGTAATCTCCGTACTTGTCGGCCATTGCACGCACGCCGATATCTACAGACGGGAGCAGTGCCTGCCTGCTGTTCGTCAGCCTCGCCTGTGCTGTGATGATGCGTTGTAAAGAGATCCTCAGATCTGTATTATTCTTCAATGCCGAATCGATCAATGCATTGAGGTAAGGATCAGGAAAGAGTTCCCGGAAGATCAGCTGGCTGCCATTTTGCGAAGCAGTGCTGTCTGCAAATGTTGCAGGCAATGGCTTCACTGCCGGCAAGGGATCGGGTTTTGCAATGCGGCAACCCGTTCCTGTGATGATGGCTGCGCAGATAATTGCACAGACCGGAAATAATAGAATGCTTCTATGGTTCATTGCGATTGATAGATTTTATGCAGTTGCCTGCTGTTTCTTTTCTATTCTTTTGCTGAAAAGCACAAAGAGTCCGGGTACCAGAAATATGCCGGCCATCGTTCCGAGGAACATGCCTCCGGCAGAAGCTACGCCGATACTGCGGTTGCCCATAGCGCCCGCGCCTGTTGCGATACAGAGCGGTATCAGTCCCGCGATGAATGCGAAGGAGGTCATCAGAATCGGACGAAGTCTGCTCACGGCTCCTTCTTTTGCAGCAGCGAGAATGCCATAACCTGCATCGCGTTTCTGAATGGCATACTCCACTACGAGGATTGCATTCTTACCGAGCAATCCGATGAGCATGATCAGTGCCACCTGCACATAGATATTGTTCTCCAATCCTGTCACCAGCAAAAAGAAGTAGGCGCCTGCGATGCCAGCGGGTAATGAAAGGATCACCGCCAGCGGCAACAGAAAACTTTCATATTGCGCTGCCAGCACGAGATATACGAACAACAGACAGATCAGGAAAATGTAAATGGCTTCATTACCGCTCTGTATCTGCTCACGCGTCATGCCACTCCATTCGAACTGGTATCCTTTCGGAAGTGCAGAGTCTGCTACCTGTTTGATGGCTTCGATGGCTTGTCCGCTCGAATAGCCCGCAGCGGAATTTCCATTGATCATTGCCGCCGTGTACATATTGAATCGGGTGATCTGTTCCGGACCGAAGATCTTCTCCATTCTCACGAAATTCGAATAAGGGACCATCTCTCCTTTGTTGTTCTTCACATACAAATTCAATACATCTTCGGGATTGGCCCTGTATTGCGGCAATGCCTGCAACATCACTTTGTACATCTGATCGAAGCGGATGAAGTTGGTGGCATAGTAACTTCCAACGAGGGTCTGCAATGTGTTCATCGCATTTTCGATGGAGATGCCCTGCTTGGCTGCCATTTCCTGATCCACATGCAGCAGATACTGCGGAAAGTTGGGGTCGAAACTGGAGCTGGCTCCGTCAATAGCCTGATGTGCGTTGAGTGTTCCGAGGAACTTCTCCGATACACCCGCCATCTGCATCATGTCTGCATTACGGTTCTTGTTCAGCAGACGCAGTTCAAAACCACCTGCATTGCCAAAGCCAGGTACAGTGGGCGGTTCAAAGAATTCAACCACAGCATCGGAGATATGTTTTGTTTTTTCTTTGAAGGTTTTGATCAGCTCAGCAATGCTTTCTTTTCTGTTTTTCCATTCAGTGAGATTGATCATTGCCATGCCATAGGATGCTCCGGAAATATCGCTCATGAGACTGTATCCCGCGAGTGTGCTGATGTTCTCTACATTCTTCACAGGCTGTAAACTGCGCTGCACTTCGTTCAAAACATCTTCGGTTCGTTCAACGGTTGAACCCGGAGGAGTAGTTACATTCACATACACCATGCACTGATCTTCCTGTGGAATAAATCCTGTGGGAAGTATGGCGCTGCTTCCCCAGATAGCCACAAAGAATACAGCGAGCATCGCTACTGTGATCACTCTTCTTCCTGCAATTTTCTGCACCACTTTTCCGAATCGGTATTCTGCCTTGTCGTAGTTTTTGTTGAACAGCGCATAGAATCTTTGCAGCAGACTTTTCTTTGCGCCTTTTGTGGGATGTTTCAGCAACAACGCACACAAGGCGGGTGTAAGCGTTAATGCATTGATGCCCGATATCACAATGGCAAATGCAAGCGTAAGTGAGAACTGACGATAGAACACACCCACCGGACCGCTCAGAAATGCAACGGGTACAAACACCGCAGACATTACGAGTGTGATGGCCACTACTGCTCCGCCGATATCTTTCATGGCGGCAATGGTGGCTTCCATGGCGGGAAGATGCTCCTGGTGCATTTTCACATGCACGGCTTCCACCACCACAATGGCATTATCTACCACAATACCGATGGCAAGTACCAATGCAAACAGCGTAAGTATATTGATGGAAAAACCCAGCATCTGCATAAAGGCCAGTGTGCCGATCAGGGCCACCGGCACTGCCAGTGCAGGGATGAGCGTTGAACGGAAATCCTGCAAAAAAATGAACACCACAATGAATACCAGTATGAATGCTTCGAGCAGTGTATGCAACACTTTTTCCATGCTCGCATCGAGAAAGCGGCTTACATCATATGCATAGTTGTACACCATGCCGGGAGGAAAACTGGATTCTTCCAGCTCTGCCATCTTTTCTTTGATCTTCGCAATCACCTCACTGGCATTGGATCCTGGCCGTTGCTTGATCATGATACTGGCCGATGGTTTGCCATCCGTTTTGGATGCCATATCGTAACTCACCGTCCCAAACTCTATGTCGGCAAGATCTTTCAGACGAAGCACGGAACCATTATCATCCGCTCTCAACACTACATTGCCGAACTGTTCGGGTGTATTGAATTTTCCCGTGTACTTGAGTACGTATTGTTTGGCCAGTTTGTCTTTACCGGAATTCTCTCCCGTCACGCCAGGTGCTGCTTCAATGTTTTGTTGACGGAGACCCGTAATGATTTCATCGGTCGAAATATTGTAGGCGAGGAGTTTGTCGGGTTTCAGCCAAACGCGCATGGAATAATCACGCGTACCCATGATGTCTACCAATCCAACACCATCGATGCGTTTGAGTTCCTGCAGAATATTGATGTCGGTGAAATTGTAAATGAACTCTTCATCATGCGTGCTGTCGTGGCTCATAAGATTGAGATAAAGCAGCATGCTGTTCACTTCTTTCTCTGCTGTAACACCTGCCTTGATCACTTCCTCAGGCAATTCGTCGAGTACAGTGGTAACACGGTTCTGTACGTTCACTGCTGCCTGGTCGGGATCGGTGCCTACTTTGAAATTCACCTGTATGAGGGTAACACCGTTGTTGCTACTGACGGAACTCATGTACGTCATGCCAGGAACCCCGTTGATAGCGCGTTCCAGCGGAATGGCCACTGCCTTGGTACACACTTCGGCATTCGCACCATTGTAGCTGGCGGTTACCACAACAGATGGAGGAACAATATCTGGAAACTGTGTTACAGGCAGCGTATACAATGCCAGCACACCCAATAAAGTGATCACCAGTGAGATCACGAGCGATAACACCGGTCTTCGGATAAACTTTTCTAACATGCCAATGATTTATGCAATGAGTTTGATAGGGGGTTAAGGAGCGGCGAGCAGACTGTCTATGCCGATGTAACGTGGTTTGATTCTGCTTCCCTCTTTGATGTTTTGAACGCCTTCGTAAATGATCTGATCATCGGCGGATAATCCGGATTGCACCAGCACAAAATCATCGAGACGGGTATCGGGTTTGAACTCCTGCATCTTCACGGTGTTGTCGTTCTTCACTACAAACACATAGTTCTTGTCCTGTATTTCAAATACGGAGCGTTGCGGAATCAGTATGGCTTTGGGAGCAGTTGACTGAAGGATTATTTTGCCACTGGCACCATGTTTCAGCAATTGCGATGGATTGGAAAAACTGGCGCGGAACGCAATGCTGCCTGTTTGTTTTTCGATCTCTGCATCGATGGTCTGGATGGTTCCCTGTTGTGCATAGAGTGTACCATCG
Organism: Pseudoflavitalea sp. G-6-1-2; assembly: GCF_012927185.1. Taxonomy (GTDB): domain Bacteria; phylum Bacteroidota; class Bacteroidia; order Chitinophagales; family Chitinophagaceae; genus Pseudobacter. The sequence continues at coordinate 1,919,629 of NZ_JABBGB010000002.1, read as the reverse complement.
GCCAGTATCAGCTGCACTTTCTCCCCATCTTTATGCGCTTTTTTCCCCGACTTCATGTAGTTGAGGTATTCACTCTCGGAGAGGTTGAAGTAGGCATGCATTTCGTGAATATCAGAAACTGTGGTGAGCAGAATACCTTCTGTGATGAGGCTACCTTTCTTGTGCGGAATGCGATCGATGATGCCGGTGAATGGGGCACGGATGGAAGTGTAAGAAAGCCGGATAGCTGCATTCTCCTTTCTCGCAGCAGCTTCGTCAACACGTGCTGAAGCAGCAGCCAGCCTGGATTTGGCGAGATCGAGTTCTGAGGCGGAAAGCACTTTTTTGTTTACGAGGATCTTTACCCGATCCAATTCCACCTCCGCAGTTTTCAGATCGGCCTGTGCACTGGAAAGAGCAGCTTTCGCTTCGGTGAGCTGCACTTTGAATTCGGCATCATTCAGTCGGAACATGGTCTGTCCTTTCTGCACAACCTGCCCCTCGTCTACAGAAATCTCTTCGAGAAAGCCTGCTACCTTGGCCCGCAGCTCTACATTCCTGCATGCATTGATGCTGGTAACATACGATTTATGCAGAATAGTATCGAGGGTTTGCAGTTTCAGAACGGGCAGTTCAACTTCCTGCTTAACAGTTTCCTGGTTGCCTTTGGCAGCGCAACCTGCTGCGTACACTGAGATAAACAGTGCAGCCAGATGTACAAATTTCATAAGTAAATTATTAAATCAACTTTTCAATCCGGTTGATGAGCCGGATCGCATGATGCAGTAAAACGAAGTGCAGTAAAGCATTTCATCACTGAATCAATAAATGCAGTAAATAAAAATGATGATCGGAATTGAGCGGAAGAATGGTTTGCTCAGAATGGCGTTAGCCTGAATAAGAAAATATAGTAGAACGGCTGTTGCTCCTGTGTGTAGAGCGTTCCGCCGAATACAACGCTTTCGTGCAGTTTCAAACACCACACTTCATTTGCCGGAGGAATTACCGAATGAAGAAAGTGGCTGGGAGCACAGAATTTTGCATGGAATTTAGAAGAACCGCTTCGCTGGAAATGATCCTGCAGATCAGATTCTGCCAGCTGATTGAAGATGTCCGGCGCTACAATGCTGTTGATCAGCGTGAGCTCATCAGTTTGAGGTTCGCCCAATTGAAGCTCCGTTCCTGCTTCAGCTCTGAGGATGAAACCGGAAACAAAGAAAGCCAGTAATAATATGATGCGTTTACTGTTCAATGGCGAAACTGTACTGATGCAGATAATGAGCAGCAAAATTCATCACTTTAGTTCAATAATGATTAAATAGTGATTAGAAAGTGATTAAAATAAATCACCCCGCATGTGCGGGGTGACCGATTGTTGCAATAGTGAATCCAGGGTACGATCCGAATCTATTACAGTTGTTTATGAGCGCCGTCCTGATTTTGTGATTGTTGATTGCTCTGTTGCTGATTGGTAGGTGGCTGATTGTTCGCCTGCTGACTATTCTTCATATCTCTCGTATTCTTCTGTACGGCAATGGCCGCAAACATGCTCAGCGTAAAACACATGGCATAAAAGCCCTTTTCACTTTTGGTGAGTTCGGCATTCCAGAGGCCGATTACCAGCAGCAAAATCGATAATAAAGTGGTGAACCAGGCGATACCATAATAGAGATTGGTTACGGGTATGCCTTCCATTTGGTCGCGGACTGCTTTTTGTACCGAGATGGCCGAGAAGAGCCCGAACATCAGTACAGTGAAGTAGTAGCCTTTTTCGTTCAATTCCATGGCGGCATTCCAGAGCCCGATATTGAAGGCCGTAATGCCCGCCAGAAGGGCAATCCATGAGGCAGCGATAAAGGCGTTCGACGGTTGGTTGGTTTTAGGTTCCATATACGTTGTATTTATGGAGCCAAAACTATACTGTGCCGGCCAGCAGATTTTTGACTGTTGTCAAAAATGGAAACAGAAAATGTTAAAGCCTGCTTCTTACGCGGCTGAGGGTTTCCTGAGAAATGCCCAGATAGGAGGCAATATAACCCAGCGGAACCCGCTCTACGATTTGTGAATTCTCCTGCAATAGCTGCTCATATCGTTCGGTTGCCGTTCTGAACTGCGAGTTCACGAAACGGCCTTCGAGCCGGATATAATATTTTTCATATGCGATGCGGAGCAGGCGCTCCACTTCCTGATGTTCGTCCAGCAGTTTGGTGAGGGTTTCTTTTGAAATGCTCCAGAGCACCGATCCTTCCATCAACTGAATATTCTCCACTGCTGGTGTTTGTGTGATAAAACTATGGAATGATGTAACGAAGTCGTTTTCAAATCCAAACCAATGCGTGATCTCCTTGCCGTCGAGATTGTAGAATCCTCTGAGACAGCCCTGCTCCAGAAAATAAAGATGGCGGCAGGTTCTCCCTTCTTCGATGAGATATTCATTTTTGGGCAACACTACCTGAGTGAAAGCAGCAAGCAGATGCTCCTGCGTTTCTTCGCTGATGTGATGAATGTCTTTCAGTCTTTTCAGTAGTTGCTGCATGATGATTCAAATATACAAATCAATCAGTAAGGCCCTCATTCATTATTTACCTGCATTGGCAGCCGGTGCACGGAAATGATAAATGAAGGTGAGCAGGGCGTAACGACCCAAACTGTTGTTTCTCGTCTGCGTAAACTTGTTCAGCTCGATGCTTTGCTCCTGAAATGTATTCTGTTGCAGCAGATCGAATAAGCTGAGGCGGATCTGGGCTTTCTCCTGTTTCAGCAGATGCACCGATGCACCTGCATTCCAGAGTATCGTCGATTTTCTGAATCCTGCAGGCAGGCCCGGCGTGAAGATGATGTTCATGCTGTTTTCCAGACTTACCTTTTTGAAGACCCGAAGGGTCTGATTCAATTTGATCTCATGCCTGAGATAAGAGTAGTTGGAATAATCTTTGGAATTGTACTTGTTTTCGTTGTACCCAAGTGCATACTCATTAGTAGTAGAAAATTGGTTCTTCATACTGGCATTGAGTGTGGCTGCTGCTGTCCATGAATTGGCTTTCATCATCACTTCCTTTGAATTGTTGTACAGTGCAGCATGGGTATTGTCGAATCTTCCCGTTATCCCCGCTGTTATTGTTCTGTTGTTGCGTTGGAATGTTTTGGAAATATTGATGTTGGAATTGAATGTTTCATACTTATCGGTATTCAGATATTCTGTGTATGTAACGCCCTTACTGTTCACGCTGGTGTTTTGGGTTACTCTGTCTTTGTACTTCGAGTAAGACGCGCGTGCATGCAACGAAATATTCTGTTTGGTGAACATTTTGGTATACTCGGCAGAGTATTCATGTCTCATGGCGGGTTTCAGATCGCTGTTGCCCTTCACAACATTCAACCTGCTGGTGCTGTCTTCATAAGGTATCACCGATTCATTATCGGCCGACCAGATTCGGGAGAGATAGCGCAGCTTCAGATCCCCGTAGTTGAAATCAATCATTGGAAGGAATCTGTGGTAAGTGCGTCCAAAATGTTTTGTAGCTGATTGCGTGAGACTGCCTTCCTGCCTGAAGTTGGAATATGCAAGAGAAGTAAACAACCCTATTTTTTTATAGTCGAACCTGTAACGCAAAGAAGGGGAGATATCCTGTTGTGTTATTCGTGCCTGAAAAGACAATCCATCATTTCTCAAACTTTTGGAAGCAGACTGATCCCAGGCGAATACATCTCTTGTTTTTCTGAAATCAACAAGCGTATAGTCTACAAAAAACATGAAACTATGTTTTGTCCCAGGTTTGTAAGTGATCCCCGATTCATGATAAACCTGATTGTCTTTCGCCAGGTATTTTGTTTGCTGCGAAATACTGTCTGTTACACTCTTGATGTTATTGTTGTAATACTGAATTAACCTGTTCTCATTATTTTGAGAAGACGTTTCTGCCAGCGAAGCAAAAGTGAGTGATTCGAATTCGAGTTTCCCGTTCGCGCTTTTTTTGTTGAAACTGCCAACGATGCTAAATTGATTGGAGTTCATCACCAATTTGTTGGCATTGGCAAACTCATTCTGCAATCCTTCTTTGTTATTAGATATAGATCCGTTGTCGTAACCTGATGTTTTATTTTGCGTTCTATTCCATGTAGAATGGACATACAGATTGGTGTTCGAATCTATTGTTCTGGTGTAAGTGCCTGAGGTTGACTGATTAAATACATGACTGGTGGATGTTCCTTCTGTCTGGTTGCTCAGTATGGTATCGCCAATTAATAACCTGCTTAACGAACCTGACTCTGCCTTTCTGCTTGCACCCATACCGGTATACGAAAGGTTGTACACATCCTTTTTATGTTTGGCCCCGATATTGATTCCGCCACCCCAGTTATTGCTGATGCCTGAGTTTTCCGGTGAATAACCTGTGGCCTGCTGGCGTTTGTTGTTGATGCTTTCGATCATGCTTCCGTCTTCCATACCAGATGCATCGCTGGTGCTGAAGCCTGTGCGGTTGAGATTGTTGGCCAGCCCGATTACGCCAAATTGTTTACTGGAACTGATAGAGTTGAGCATGCCGCCCCCTTCGTATCTCGAACTGGTGCCGGCACCTCCGAAGAATTTTCCGAATGGTTTGCCCATTGCGGCTTTCTTCAGTTTGAGATTGATTTGTTTCTTCTGTTGAGGGGTTTTGCTATCACCCGGTCTTTTCGTTTTATCATCCGTCACCTGAACCTTGTCGATAAGCCCTGCCGGAATATTTTTTAGCGTGATGCCGTCGTTGCCCGAAAAGAAATCCGCTCCTTCCACTGTGATCTTTGTAACCGGTTTACCATTGATGGTGAACTTTCCGTTTGCATCCCTTTCCAGCCCGGGTAAACGTTGCAGCAGATCACCGATAGCTTCATTGGGCAATCCTGCAAATGCTGCCGTATTGAATTCGATGGTATCTTTTTTTATTCGAACGGGAGGAGCAAATGAAACAATCACGGTATCGAGTTCACTGCTTGCCGGAGAAAGCTGAATATTCAATTCGGTTACCGGTTGTTCCAGTTTCAGTTTTTTAGAGAATGTCTGATAACCGGCACTGCTCACTACAAGCTGCAGATCTTTGTTGCCGGGCAGGGTTTTCAAATCATATAAACCTGCTTTGTCGGAGATCACAAAACCAATGAGCGCCGAGTCGTCTGGATTGTAAGCGCCCACTGTAACGTAGGCCAGGGGAGCATTAGCGGCATCGGTGATCTTTCCGGTCAGTCGGTTCGTTTGGCTGAAAGCAATTTGAGACGCCGCAGTGAAGGCGATAAGGAGTAATAATTTGTGCATACAGTCGTTTGGTCGGAATGCTTTGGGCTGTAAAGTTTCCCGGTTTGCAATGATAGAGTAATTGGGCTGGAATGAAACGGCTTCGTTTGGGTTTAACAGTTTGTAAATAGCCTAAATATCCCTGAGTGATGTTTCGTCGGTAATTTTTTGCCACTGGTTGCTGGTGATCGCATACACGTAATATGAAGTGGTAGGTTTTCCCGGATTGACCTTTTCCCGTTCTCCAATCTTTACAGCGCCTGTCCGGCCAATAGCAATCTGTGAACGGATATTAGTTGCACCTACATGAAAATGCACTTCGTCCACAAATTGAAAAATATAATCAAGCATTATTTTCTTTACCGATTGATTGACGCCCTTGCCCCAATATTTTACAGCGAAGAAAGTATAGCCGATCACAATGCTGTTTGAATTGGCATCATATTCATAGAACCTGCTGCTGCCGATGCACTCCTCAGTTGCTTTGTCGATTATTTTGTAGGCGCCTTTGCTTTCAATGGCTGTCTGAAAAAATCCATTCCGGAAAACTGATTCTTTGTATTGCTCCTTGTTGGGATGGCCTGCCCATACCACGGGATCGGATGCTACCTGAAATAAGGTATCGAAGTCGTCCATGGTTACCGGTAGAAGCAACCATTGCTGATTTTGAAGGATGGTTTGAAGGTTCATGCTCGTAATCGTTTGTAAATCTGTACAGGGGCGGCTTTCAAATCTACAAAATGCTGAAATCTGTTCATAGCACCGAGTCTTAATAATTTCATAAACCAGCCGCAGGGAATGCTGCGGGTTTCCACCGCTACTTTTGCAACCGTGAACACATCTTTATGACCCCCGACAATGATCTGGAACTATTTCTGCTGGTAAAGCAAAATGATCTGACATCATTCAACCTGCTTTTCAACAAATACTGGGAGAAGCTCTACGTGTTTGTTCATAAGAAACTGCAATCGGAAGATGATGCAAAAGACATTACGCAGAACCTCTTCATTTCACTCTGGTTGAAACGCCACCAGATCCAGATTAATACCTCTCTCGAAAGTTATCTCTTCAGCATCGCCAGATATGAGCTGCTGTCTTTTATCTCCCGATCTATCAAGACTAAGCAGAAGCAGGATATGCTTTATCATATCATTCTTCCCGGATTTGAAGAATCCATCGATCCCAAACTGGCAGCGCAACTCGATCTGCTGATGGAGCACGAAGTAGAAAAGCTTCCTCAACGAATGAAGCAGATCTTCAAAATGACGCTCGAACAAAATCTCACCATCCGCGAGATATCGGCTCAGCTGCAACTCTCTGAACAAAGTGTGCGCAATCAGCTGAATGCCGCCATAGCAAAGGTTAAGCTGGGATTAGGTGAAGCTGTTCTCATGGCCATATTTATCGGTAACCTGTAGTACAACCCGTGCTTAACAATTTGGTAATCCAAACCGACGGGTTAAAAAGTTTCGTTTCATACGCATATAGGTAGTAACATCTGTATGAAACTATCTGAACTGGAAACGCTGATCGACAAATATTTGTCAGGTCATGCAAACGATACTGAAAAAGCACTCATCGAAAACTGGCTGCAGCACAATCCCGAAGAGCCCGGAATCAACGATCCACAGAAGCGGCAGCAATTGCTGCAGGCGATCTGGGGCAATATCCTTACCGGCATCGAATCGCAGCCTGCCACAGAGCACGCTTCCGGCATAGTACGGAATGTGAGCTGGCTTCAAAAAAAATACCTGATGCGTTTTGCGGCCTCGTTGCTTTTTGCAGCGATGGCAGGCCTTCTTTTCTTCTATCTCAAAAAGGAAAAGCCGCAGCACATCATATATGCATCCGTTGTGGCCAATGACAGCAGCTCCATGCAATACCTGTTGCCGGATGGCTCGAAGGCCTATATCTTCCCCGGTTCGTCCATTCAGGTTCCGGAAAATTACAATGTGCAGAACAGGCATGTGCAGGTAAACGGACGTGCATTCTTTGAAGTGGAACATAATACATCAAAACCATTTTTTGTAGATGCAGGAGACCTTCAAACGCAGGTACTCGGAACTTCTTTCGAGGTGAATTCGTTGCAGCAACAACATCCTTCAGTATTGGTGAAAACCGGTAGGGTAGCGGTCTCATGGCAGGATAAACAGTTGACGCAGCTTTCCGTGAACAAGCGAATAACACTCGATCTGTCCGGCGCTGTTCCACATGCTGCCATCGACAGCGTGAATGCAACAGCGCTCTGCACCTGGTGGAGCGGCGCTTTCAATTTTGAACAGACTCCTTTGCAGGAAGTATTGCAGAACCTCAGCCAGTGGTATAAAATTCCTATCCGGCTGAAAGGAAGCAAGTGGCAGAAAGAGAAACTTACCATTCAGATCGAGACCGATCTTTCTATCGAAGAAGCTATGCTGCTGCTACACGAAACCCTGGGCACAAAACATTCCATCACCAGCGAAGGAATCATCATTTTCTGATCAGAAACTCCCATCATGCGATACAGTTATTTTATCAGGTGTTTTGTTTTAATCATTATTTCAGCACTTGCATCATTGCAGTTGACTGCACAGGAAAAGACACAAAAGATCAGTTTGCCTAAGACCGAGACAACCGTTTCGGAGATCGTAAAGGCCATTACAACACAGACCAGCATTAAGTTCTCATACGGCAGTGAAGTAATGGAGAAGATGAGCGGAAAAGTAAAACTCGCTGCAACTTCCGTTACTGTTGAAGAAGCGCTGGAAGCAATCCGCGTTCAGGCAGGCATTCAGTACAATGTGTTCTCACCAGTAAAGATCATTCTGAAAACCGAAAACAAAACCGAACCATCAAAAAGAGCATCGGACAATCCCTCGGTGAAAATCATTCAGGGGGTTGTTACAGATGCAGATAAAGGATTTCCACTGGCCGGTTCCACTGTTACTTCGCCTGACGGTGGCAAAGCCACCACTACCAATGAAAAAGGCCAATTCACTTTCCGGGCAAATGCAAAGAACATCGTGCTGGTGGTAAGCCATGTTGGTTACGATCAGCAGGAAGTGATATGGAAGGAAGAGAATTTTCTCAGCATCAAACTCAGTTCTTCCAAAAACAGATTGAGTGAAGTAACGGTGTCTGCTGTAAGAAAGAACAATACTGAAGCAGCCGTACTTGCTGAAAGAAGAAAGATGGCGGTGATCTCCGATGGTATCTCTGCACAGCAGATCGAGAGAACAGCCAGCATCACTACCACACAGGCTTTGCAACGTGTTACGGGTGTTTCTATCACCGACGATAAATACGTGGCCATCCGTGGTCTCGGCGACAGAAGTGTAATCGCCGAACTGAACGGCGCAAGGCTTTCATCCGCAGATCCCGACCGCAGCACGGTTCCGCTCGATCTTATTCCTGCAGGCCTGCTCGACAATATCACCGTGTACAAAACATTGTCGCCGGACAGAGCAGCAGATGCAGCAGCAGGCATAGTGGAACTGAAAACAAAATCCATTCCTGCAAGGCAAACACTCGATGTGGTTGCACAGGTTGGCTTCAATTCAGCCATTGGTCTCAATGGACAATACAACGGATTCTACAACGATAACATCGGTTTCTGGGGCCAGCAGGTGAAGAAACATTCACTGTCGAATGATTTTTTGCAACTCAGCAATCAATATCCCGGTGGACTGATACAGATGCAGGAACTCTTCATTCAAAGCCGCAACAATCCTGCACTTGCGAAGGAATCGTTCCGCATCAACAACATCATGCAGGGCTTCGATCCGGTGTTATCCACTTCGTACAAAAATGCAGGTCCCAATCAGGTGTATGGAATAACCTACGGCAACTCCTACAACGTATTCAAAGACCATAAGCTCGGATTGATTCTCAGCGCTAACTACTACCAACGCTTCGAAGATATTTACGACGGAGAGAGAAATCAGTATAGCCTGTACCAGGGCGTAGTAACTGGTTCGCCAAAGATCTTCAATCAACTGCAGATCCCGGCATTTATCACACCTGCTTACCCGCGCCTTGGTCACTATATCTCCTACAAAGAAAATTCCGGCAAACGGATATTGAATTATGGCGCACTGGCAGGACTGGCCTATCAATTCAATGCAAGGCATGTGATTCAGGTGCAATACGTGGGAAGCCGCGGTGCAGAAGCCATTGCGAGCAATCTTACCGGTGAATGGAAAAACACAGGACTGAATTTTCCCGTGTACAATGTGATCAATCAACTCAAATTAAGTCACCGGACATTCGATACATACAACTTGCAGGGTGAGCATAAGTTTCTCAATAAAGAATGGTCGCCACGCATCACCTACAACCTGAGTTCATCGAAAACCATTCAGGATGATCCTGATTTCAGATCGAGCAACTACGCGCATCTGCGAACACTTCAGCAGCAGGATCCCAATGGTGCAGGCATCGGAACAGATACCTATGCATTCGTAACCGGCCTTACACATGGACTGGGCAACGATTATCTTACCGCCATCATTGCAGATCCCAACGGACGGCAATTCAGAAAACTGAAAGAAGATAATTACAACGCCAGATTGGACCTTACTCAGCCATTTACATTCCGTGGATTGCAGCAGGTACTCAAGTTTGGTGGCGCTTTTCTGAAAAGGGAACGTAATTACATCGAGAACGTACTCGGCTTGCCCGGCAGCAGTCTTGGCGGTGGTGGCGATCTGCTCAATGCAGTGAAAGGAGATATCAATCAGCTGGTATCCACACGTTATGTTGGATTGAAAGGCCCGGGTTCTTATGATGATGAAGGACAGCCAAGAGTAGGCGGCTTTCTCTATCAGATCAAGAAATCACCGAACAACTACACCGGAACTTACGAAACCAGAGCGTTCTACGGAATGGCCGATCTGCGGCTCACTTCAAAGCTTCGCGTTACAGGTGGAGTAAGGTTCGAATCCACCATCATCAAGGCAAGCGTGGATACTGCCAATGTGTTCATGCCGCCGAAACTCAATTTGAATTACAACCTGCCCGGCGTAAATGTGAGCAACAAAACAGACAGGCCATTTTCCAATTACACCGTAGACTACAAACCTTATTATTCAGCAAATATCACCTATGCAGTTCGCAGCAACATGAACCTGCGCCTGGCTTACAGCACATCGCTGGCGCGGCCTGAGTTGCGCGAGCTGACGAACATCTATTCTTTCGATCCTTTTCAGTTTGCAGTAGTGGGAGGCAACCCCGATCTGAAGAATCAACTTACACAGAGCTTCGACTTCCGGTGGGAATGGTTCACTGCTCCGGCTGAAGTGATTGCTGTATCTGCGTTTGGAAAAACAATCGACGATCAGTTGCAGAAAGTATTCAATTACAAATCGCAGGGCAGTCTTTCTACATCACCTGAATTTCCGCTGATCAATTTTCAGAACGATCCCAACAAAGGTACCGTGTATGGAATGGAGTTCGAACTGCGCAGAAGTGCAGCGTTCATTTCTCCATCGCTCAAACATCTTTTCTTCACCAGTAATGTGATGCTGGCCATGAGCCGCATCGAGAAGAACCCCGAAAGGCTGGCAGCATCGCGCACCAACGATCGCCGCTCACCCGCTACCAGCCCGGTTTTTGAGCAGGCACCTTATTCAATCAACGTCGGTCTCGACTACAACAATCCTGTATCCAAAACCAATATCACCTGCAATTTCAATATCGTAGGAGCAAGGCTGGTGCAGGTGCAGCTGGATGGTACGCCCGATATTTTCGACAGACCGGTTCCTTTGCTCGATCTGGTATTTACGCAGCAACTGGGCAGGAACTGGATATTGAAAGGATTTGCCAAGAACCTGCTCGATCCCACCTACAAACAGGTGTACACCAATGCAGGCAACAATGGCAAGTATCATGGCAATACCTATGTGTACAGACAATATAAACGCGGATCAGAATTCTCACTCGGCATTGCCTGGAAAATTCTCTAACAACAATTCTTAAAAACAGCGTCATGGTTCTATACCGGCAACATCGCTTATTCGGCTTCTTCCTGTTACTGTTCATCTGCGCAGGATGGGGATGCGGCAAAAACAAATTCACCGACGGACTCTACGAAGAGAATCCACTGGTGCTTACCAATTCAAATATCCGGTTGTTCAATATCAGTCAGTACGACCTTAATCTTGTGGTGAACAACAATCTGCTGGCGATGCAGAAGCGAAGTGAGTTTGAAGATCCGCAGACATCTGCCATTGGCAAACTGTTGTTCCCTTCGGGAATGTGGAAGAACAAAACAGGATTCTCCATTCCTACTACTTTGCTCGATAAATCAGGAGGGGCGCAGGTTTCATTTCCTCCCATCACGGCAGCCATTGCACTCAAAGACACGCTGCTGATCAATGACCCGGTGAATCCCAGAGATTATTATATTCTGCCAACAGGTAAGATGGTCACCTTCCCCAGGAACAATACACCACCTGCGGATCCAAAGAATTTCAAGATCAGGATCGTGAACCTCGGAAACCCTGTGAATGATTTCAATGTAGGCGGACCTGTAACCCTCACCTATGCCGATGGCAGTATGGTGGATGTAAAACTCAGTGGCATCGACAATAACCAATCATCAGAATATGCAGAAGTGCCGTATGGCGCTTATATGTTCAAACTGTTTGCCGGTGGTACAATGCCCGATTACAAACGTCAGCTCACCACCAATGGCATATTGCCTGCATTCAATTATTGCGTGCCTGGTATAATGCCACAGGAAGGGTATCTGCCACCGGTAACTACTTTCAAGCCTGGAGGAGTGTACACTATCATGGTAGTGCCAACACTGGTGAGATACGATGTGAGCTGTAATGGTGGCACCAGCTTCATTCTGCAAAAACTCACGAATGCCTATCAGCTCATCACCGACCTCGATCCCGGAGTTAATATGAGCTATGCAAGAATAAATGCCATCAACACCATTCCCGGAAAAAAAGTAGTAGTGAAAGATAATGGCAGACAACTCGGTGATGGAGCGCTCACCTATATCGGAGACCAGTTTCAATCCAAGGCCATCCCTGCTGTATACAACACTGTTGTGCAGGGCAACCATACCATTCGGGCACTGGATGAATCAGGTGCAGCACTGGCTGAACTGAACATCGATATCTACCCTTTCGACAATCTCACTTTCTGGGTTTACACCGATGCCGGTGGTAAAACTCAGATCACTTTCACGTCGAACGATATGACGAACACGCTGTACAAATTCGGATTCAATTCCACTGACAGACCCGATGACGGAACAGACGGAGAGATCAGAAGAATCAGGTATGCAACTGCCTGGCAGAGCAGGTTCATGAATTTCTGCAATCAGTACAAGGCTGTAACCTTCTCCAACGACGGGCAATTGTTTTTGCCGGAGTACCGCGCACCGGATTCTATCAGATACAGAACTGCCTATTGTAATCTGGCGCCAGCACAGGTTCCGCAACGAAATGCCAGTGTAATTTATGCCCTTACCAATATCACAGGATACAATGAGGGAGGAGCGCCAATTGATATTATCGGAGAACAAACATGGTTCCCCAAAAAGATCTGGGTGAACAATACTGAAGAAGGTTTTCTGCCTGGTTCCATCATCACCACAGTTTCACCTGTTTCCACTGCCAATACTTTCACGGCCAATGATGCCATGTACAGCAACCCCAACAGCAAAACGGTGGCGGAAACAGGTATTTACACCATCGCATTGGTAGGAGGGCAATCGGGTGCTGCTCCGAAGATCGTTGCCATTAAACACAATAAATGATCACAAACATGAAACTCAGAAAAACATGCTTCATTTATCTGCCGGTATTGTTTGTGTTGTTTACCGGTTGTTACAAATACAAAGAAGTAGACCTCATTGAGAACCCATCTTACATGCGGGTATTCAATTCGGTTTCTATAGAGCCAGATATTTTTCAGGGAACCAATATCAGTTCGTTCTTCACTTTTCTGATGGATCCTCAAACCGAGGAAAAGAATATTCCTGTGAGATCTGCTACCATGGCCGATTTCCTCGGTACACGTGAACTGTACACTACTTCCTATCCCCTGAATTCCGGAAACAGTTCTGAAGGGCATTATGTGGTTGATGCAACAGGTAGAAAAGTATTCATCAGCACGCCGATGAATTATGAATATCCGGGCAATGCGCATGTACTCACAGCGCCCGCCATCAATGGCTTTGATATGTCCGCATGGGCACAGGTGAAATCTGGTGAGCACAGAATTGTATTTGTAGCAAGGCCTAAGAACAATATTCCGTTCCCCGAACTTTCCAGAGAGATCAGAAGTACAATACTGGTTGATACTGTAGTGAATTTTACGGAAGGGGAAGTGTACACCCTTCAGATTGTTTGCCGGGATGTAGATAAGAATCAGTTTGGATTGTATATGCGCAGGGAGACCTTTGTTCATCAGGCATTCGAGGAAAACAAGAACTATATCGGCTTTGTGAACCTTTCAGGAGCAAGACCGAAAAGAGCACAGGACGGATACATGCGTGTATTTCCAGAAAAGATCTCCATCAACTACAGTTTCTATACACATCAGAAAGCGCCGGTGAAAGGTTATTATCCTATAGAGGGATACAACAATAACTTTTACAAAACGCTGGAGAAAAGAATGGATACCAGCATCAGCTACCTCACTGTTCCGCTGCTACCCAGAGAAGCTTTCTTCGATAATGATACGCTACGGAACTACTACAGAGTGGATATCGCTTCTACAATAAAACCGCCACCCACCATGCCCTTCGTTCAGTTCATTTTCGGAAATGCAGATAACCCCGGTTCAGGTGCAAAGGATTATGGTTTCGACTGTCAGGCCAATGGCGCCCTTTTCAATACATACCGGTATGGATTATTCGAAACTGTGATGCCTTCCGTGAACAAGATTGTAAGTACAGGAAACAAATACAGGATCTATTCTACAGTAAACATCATGGAGATTGTTTACAACAGAGTGTACATGATGCAGATCCTGCGCGGATTCAATGAAGTTCCCCAATAAAAATATCAACAGATGAAACTACTCGTAAAATATATAACAGTCTGTCTGTTGCTGATGACGGCAGCATGCATCAAAAAACAGGCGATACCGCCTCCCGCAGACAATGGCGTAGCCTCGCTGCGCGACCTGCTGGCGAATAACTTTTCCTACAGCATGTTCTACAGTGCTATGAAAAGAACCTCCACGGATTCTCTGCTGGATAATGCCGGAGAGGGATATACCATCTTTCTTCCCGATGATGGTGCATTCGGCAGATCGGGCATTTCACGCGATAGCCTTGGCAAAATGAAAGTGGAGGATCTCAAAAAACTGGTGCTCTATCACATCGTTGCCGGCAGGGTACCCACTAACAGTATTCCGCAGATCATGAATCATCCAATGCCTACTGTGGAAAAGGATTTCGTGTATGCTTCATCCACTTCGCAAATTGCCACACTCTACATCAATGGCATTGCCGTGAACAAGCAGGATGTGATGGCTAAGAATGGATTGATCCATGTGCTCAATCAGGCGCTCAGTATTCCTGCTGCTTCCGTGCAGGATATCATTGCAGCTACTCCGGAATACAGCGTGTTTGCTGCCGGACTCAAAAAGTTCGGACTCTGGGATCAGCTGAAGACCGGTAACCCAATGGTGGTGCTGGCTCCGACCAATGAAGCCTATGCAGCTTACAACTGGGATGTGGAAGCCATTAACAATATGGATGTGCGCGAGTACAGAAAAATGGCCTTTGGCACAAATATTCTGAGTCCGGCTTTCTTCTTCATCAACGACCTGAGAATTGCACCACCACAGGGACCATTCATGCAGGAGGATGTAATGCTGATCTCTTCGGGCTCTGGCGGCGGATTTCAGCGGCAGCTGAAAGTGGTACCCTTCGACTGGCAATCTCCGGAAAATTCACTGCGCAGCGTCTGGTATGGCGACTGGGTGTTCTATCCCGACGATCAACAGGGACAACTGGCAGTAAACGGAGTAGTGATAAGATCGCAAACACTCAATGTGATTCCTGACAGTGCGAAGGTGAAAACAAATTAACAACATCTCTATGCTGAAAATAAAAATCATCGATAAACATCAGCTGACCGGCATCTGTCTGCTGCTGCTGGTGGCAACAGGTTGTATAAAGAAATCGGACTCTCCCATAGAGAAATCAGATCCACTGCAGTTTGCAGAAGGTAACCTCAAAAAAGAACTGGACAAAATAGATACGCTCAGCCTGTTCAGAAAGGCACTCGATCGCATTGGTTTTACGCCAAGACTGGAGAGCAGCAATGCCTTCACCATCTTTGCTGTGGGAGATAAGGCTATGCGCGCAGAGGGACTGGATGAAGCAGCCATCCAAAGCATCAGGCTCGATTCGCTGAACAAGATCATTTCTTATCATATTCTTCCGGGTGCACTGGATAACGGTGCACTGGAAAGTCTTCCCATCACAAAGTTCATTCAGACACTTCGTAAGGATACCATCAGTATTCCATTTCAGGGATCAAAGATCCAGCATACCTATATGTCTGTTCAGAGAGGAGATAAGCAATATGTAAACGGATTGGCATTTGAGCTGCATCCGCAGATCGTTGCATCCAATGGATACATTTATCCGATTGGGAAATTCATACGGGAGCTTTTGATTGATGAAAGCAAAACACTCTGGGACATCATTGTTGCAGACCCTGAGTTAAGCATGTTCAAAGAATCCATTGAACTGCTCGATAGCATCAAGCAAAGCAGTGCCTATGAAGAACGGGAAGTCTTCGGTTTCGATGCCTACCCCGATTCGGATGCACCTGTACTGCAGGCACGGAAATATGATCCGCTGACCGACAAGTTTACTGAGAGTGTGAATACTTCAGTTTTTGCACCAACTAACCAGGCATTCCATGATGCCGGCTTTTACAGTATCGGCGACGTTCGTGCATTTGCCTTCCGCACTTCGTATGGTGTAAAATTCTCCATGAGTGACGACGGTACACAAGCCTACATTTCGTTCCGGTTCTCTTCACTGGATACACTGCTTGCAAGAAACGTGATGTACAACAAAGGCATGGATGGATCGATGAGATATCCCAGCCGTATCATGTATGGTGATATGATCAAAGGGAAACTCAATAACGGCATCCTCAATAGATTCCTCAAACTGATATCAGGCGGCTTTGGCACATACGTTAAAACACCTTCCGAACTGCAGTTCTCACAGGAGAATGGTATTGCATATATCCAGTGGTATCCCGGTTCTCCGAAGATCGTGGTGCCCAAGGACAGTGATCCGCTGAAGCCTGTTAATAATTACAGCGTCGACAACGGTGTGCTGTATAAGATCAACAAACTTTTTTATCCATTCAAATAAGCATTCAGCAATGATGATGCATCATCGCCATACAACCATCACAAGGTTCAGTGTACTTGCAGTGTTGCTGCTGGCAGCAGTTGCTTTCAACGGATGCAGCAAGGAAGATGATCTTCCTGTTCCGGAGAAGATCGACAGAACCCGCATCGGATATCTGATCGAAGACAATTTCAGTCTTTCCACGCTTTATAATATCCTGCATTACACAAAATATGATGCAGAGCTTCGATCAGGAAAAAGCTATACCATGCTTGCACCTACCAACGAAGCTTTCAACCTGGTAGGCATTGTAGCCTCCGGTAATTTTCAATCGGATGATCCCTGGTTCCCAACTGTTATGCGCAGCAGCATACTCACCGGAGCGCATCTGGTGGGAGGAATGCCGTTGGGTGAAAACCAGCCGCTGCCCAGCGCCAGCGGGTTCTCTGCCTACATCTCCAGAATCAAAGTGGGGGAGGATATCGTCACTACTGTAAATGGTGCCAGACTGCAGAATACCGATGTGAAGGCAGGGAACGGTTATATGCAGGTTACTTCGGAAGTGGTGCAGCCGGAACTCACTAAAAATATCTGGCATTTTTTTCTGAATGATACCACCTACACTTTGTTTTCACTGGCGCTGCAACATGCTGGCATCATGCCTGCACTGAAAACAGGCGACTATACAATACTGGCTATTCCCAATGAAATATTAAGAAAGGCAGAGAATATCAAACCCGGCATCAATCTCAGTTCCGCCGATATGGTGCTGGCCTCCGATCCCGTAGAACTTGCGGGTCTGCTGAAATACCATATCCTGGGCACTAAGTGTTTCATGGACCGGCTTTACAGACAGGCAAAGGCTTCAGGTGATGCAACTATTACAACACTGAACGGAGCAAAGATCACTGTGTCGGGAAATGAGAACATTTACAATGATATCTCCCTGAAAGGCACAGGCAACAGCATCGCTGCGAGGATCTACCGGCCGTCCTATGCATCTCCGAACTATGCGAACATACCTGCGGGTAACGGTGTGATTCATGGCATCAACCAGGTGCTGATACCTTAATACTGCATTATAAATTTTTTACGATGTTGAAGCAAACAATAATCATTGCCGCCTGCGCTGTTGCATTGTTTTTCTGCGGATGCTCAAAGGAGGTGGTGAACAAGCAGACCAATACAGCCAATAAAACATGCATGCAGTTCATTCAGCACGATCCTGAGCTTACCTGTTTCAGTGCTGCACTGGAAAGGATAGAACTGTCGAAAGATATTACCTGGCTCGAAAGCGGCCCCTATACCTTCTTTGCTCCTTCCGATGCATCTTTCAAAAAAGCTGGACTGGATCTGCAGACCATCAAAACATACGATAAGGAAGCGCTGAAAAAAATCATATACGGTCATATTCTCAATGGCAGACTCGGAGGCATCGGCGGCGGAGGTTTCTACAATATAAAAGCACGCAGTCTGCTGAAAGATTATCTGCCGGTAGTTTCACGAAACTATTTCGGACTCTTCCTGAATGGCTGCAACAGCACAGCAGCTGCGGATCTGGGAGATGGCGTGGTACAGAAAATCAATGGAGTGGCGCTTCCCGGAACCCAAACCATCTGGGAAACAATACAGACCTATCCTGAGCTCAGCATGTTTGTTGAGTTGATTAAGAAAAGTAAAAATGACCGTCATCCCGGCTACATGGACTTTACCCGTTTGCTTCAGGAAGGCGTGAACACCCCCGACCTCAAGTGGCCGAACTCAACGGCTCTTTGCCCTACCAACGAAGCATTTGCAAGAATAGGGTATCAGACACCGGAAGATTTCGACAGATTGGATCTGGTGCAGGTGATAGGTCTGATTTTTCAGCACGTCAGTTACGACTATTCATTCACGTCGGACTATCTGCAGAGCTATTTGCTGGAACCTGGCTCCAATGTGCTGAAGAAAGGCAGAAGCGTAGTTTTTCCCCGACTGCTGCAAACAAATATCAAAGCATCCAACGGTGCGATACATATCATCGATCAGGTTATCCTCTGATACTTCTAACACAATCGCAAGATGAAACATACATATACCGGTAGTATTTTCAGACAGCTCACCTTATTTTTTCTATTGGCAATTCTATTGTTTCAATCTTCCACATTGTCTGCACAGGAAACAAGCGGTGCATTGGAAGGTTGGATAAATACTGCCGGCAGCAAGCCCGTTGAAGGAGCAGCCATCACATTAACCCATATTCCTTCCGGAACGCGTTATGCACAGGCATCGCAGCGCGATGGTCATTACTATTTCGGCAACCTCAGAATCGGCGGGCCTTTCAGGCTGGAAGCCACGCACGTGGGTTTGAAGAAAACCGATACCATCATTGCCCGAATCACACTCGGAGATGCGCAGGTGGTGAACCTGAAGATGTTGGAAGAAGCTTCCGCACTCACTGCAGTAACCGTTACTGCCACTGCATCGAAGAGCAAGGCGATGCCGGTTGGTTCAGGCGAACATATCAGCCGTCAGATTGTGCAGAACATGCCCACCATTTCACGCAGCCTTACCGATATTACCAAGGTGGTACCTCAGGCCTCGAAAGACAATAGTTTTGGCGGAACCAATTTCAGATACAACAACGTTACGCTCGATGGCGCAGTGAACAATGATGCAATTGGGTTTAGTCCTTCACTGGGTGGACAAACGGGCACTTCCAACATGCCCGGAAGTTCCACCCGTACCAATCCTGTTTCACTCGATGCCATCGAAGACATGCAGGTATATCTTTCACCTTTTGATATCAAGATCGGCAATTTCACAGGAGGCAGTATCAATGCAGTAACAAGATCGGGATCAAACGAAGTTCATGGCTCTGTTTATTTTTATGGAAGGAATGCTTCATTGGTGGGCGTAGACCAAACGAACACGGAGAAGAGCAATAAGCTTCCTTCCTCTTTTCATGATCTGCAAACCGGCTTCCGTATTGGGTTTCCGCTGATCAAAAACAAACTGTTCTTTTTTACGAATATGGAGATCACCGATCGTAAAGAGCCGGTTCAGCAGGTGGCGGGCAGTGCAGGATCGGACAGAATCCTCAGCCTCGCAGATGCTGAAGCCATTGTGGCACATTCGAAGAGCCGGTACAATTTCGATCCGGGTGAACATCAGGTCTTCAACTCCAATGCACGATCGAGAAAATTCTTCAATCGCCTCGACTGGAATATCGATGCGAACAATCAACTGGTGATCCGTAACAACACGGTATTGTCCGAAGCTTTTCAGATGGAACGCGATCAGCTTAATTTCCGTTTCTCCAGCATCGGTTACAAACAGGTGAACAACCAATCCTCCACCGTAATAGATCTCAAAACGAAATTCAACAACAGAATTTCAAACAACCTGATTCTCGGTTTTACAACTATTCACGATTACCGCGAACCCGGCAGCAGGTCCGACTTTCCGCAGGTGCAGATTGTAGGCCGAACTCCCGGCAGTACCATCTTCTTTGGTACCGACCGCGAAGCCAGTATCTTCAATCTGAAACAACGCACATTCGAGCTCACCAATAATTTCAATGTCCGCACAGGTAAGCACAATCTCACCTTCGGTACACACAATGAACTGTACAATATCGATTATGGATTTGTGAACAGCTGGAATGGCCGTGTAACTTATCAAAGCATCGAGGATTTTCTCGGCAACAAACCACAGCGTGTGCAGGGGAATTTCAACTTCTTCAACAATACGCGTGAACATCTGTACAATAATCCTCCTGCAAGTTTTCGGGTGAATTTCCTCAGTGTGTATGCGCAGGATGAGATTAGGATCTCTCCGCGTTTCAAAGTTACACCGGGCATCAGATTAGACTGGGCTTACATTCCAGACAAAGCGCCCTTGAGTGGCAGAACGCAGAATGCGCTGCGTGATCCTTACTTTGGTAAAACATACACCTATACTCCGTTGGGAGAGATCTCACAGAAATATCTTTCCAAACCATTGGCATCGCCGAGGATTGGATTCAGAGCTGAGCTGAACGAAAGTCGTACAGTGGTGTTACGCGGAGGCTCCGGAATCTTCACCGGCCGTATTCCATTGGCTTGGATCGGATATGCCTACTACAATACCGGCAATGAATTCGGATCGATTGATATGCGTACCAACGGAGTGCCACCGAGTCCGTTCATTCCCGGAACTGATCCGTTGTTGCGTCCGCAGGATAGTCCGTATGCAGGCATTGCTGCTTTTGCGCATCAGCAGGGACGCGTAGTGGACGATGCCAATGCAGGACAAACACAGATCGATGTGATCGACAATAATTTCGTAATGCCCTCCGTGCTGCGAAACAGTCTGGCGCTGGATTACACCGATAAGTTTGGATTCACTTATACGCTGGAAGCCATCTACACCAAAACACTGAAGGATGTGAAGTTCCAGCAGATCAATCTTCGTGATAATCCATCCTGGTATGCTTATGATTCCGCAGCGGCATTGAGAAAGCAACCTATCTATTCCGGAAGTACCGACAGCAGACTCGCGAATGCTTACCTGCTCACCAATACCAGCAAAGGTTTCCGTTACAGCATTACCGGGCGTGTTGCCCGTAAGTTCAGCAACGGGTTCAATTTCTCAGTTGCTTACACATATGGACAATCAAAGGATATTTCAAACGGTATCCGTAATTCGATGGAATCGAACTGGCAATTGAATCAGGCACTCAATCCGAATGATCCTGCATTGTCGTGGTCTAACTTCGATGTGCGTCATCGTGTGATCGCACTTACTGGTTTCGATCGTCAATGGTCCGATCGCTGGCGTACTGTAGTGAGTGTGTTCTTCTCTGCACAGTCTGGAAGTCCCTTTACATATGGGTTTGTGAACTACACACCACAGAATACACCGCAGCAGGTTTCACTGGCATACATCCCTGCGAAAGGAGAGACAGTGAATTTCTTCACCAACATCTACGCAGCAGATGGAGTAACGGTTATCAGAACTGCAGATGAGCAGGCGAATGCATTCGATCAGTTCATCGACAACAACAAATACCTGCGCAAGAGAAGGGGAGATTTCACGGAACGCAATGCCGGTCGCACTCCGTGGAATATAAATGCAGACCTGCATATAGCGCAGGAACTGAGTTTGTTTACGAGTCGCCCGCGCAGTCAGCGGCATACCATAACCTTATCACTCGATATTGTGAATTTAACTAACCTCCTGAATAAAGAATGGGGATGGGTGTATTTTTCACCGAACACCTATAACTCTACTGCGAGTATCGGATTGCAGCCGTATATCCCGGCACGCAATGCGCAGGGGTATCCTTTGTATCAGTTCATAGATCCGGGTAAGCCATATGCCATCGATGCACTGGCATCGAGATGGCAGATGCAATTCGGTGTTCGATATAGCTTTTAGTTTTCCGGTTTGAGTAGAGAGTATTTCTTCCGCCTGTGCAGGGCCGCGACTGATTTTTTTCAAACACTACAGTCCGGCCTTGTGCAGGCGGTTTTTTAGAAACCGTTTTCTTTCAGCCAGCTTTTGAAATGGTTGAACCAGTTTTCACCACTGTTAAGGTCGGTCAATGCAAAGCCATGATCTCCGGATTGAAGTATATGCATCTCTGCTTTCACTTTCGATTTCAGCAATGCAGTGAAAAACTCCAGCGTATTCTTAACCGGAATTGTTTCATCATCTGCAGCGTGTACCAGAAATGTAGGAGGAGTATTGGGTGTGACGTGTTTGTTGGTGCTGTAATAATCCAATGCCTGCGCGGATGGATTCTTCCCGATCAGATTTTCTCTTGTTCTCGGAACTTCAGGATCGTAGATGATCACAGGATACAACAGAGCCATAAAATCCGGACGAAGATCGGTGTGTTCTTTGTTGTCGATCACAATTCTGTTGAGTTGAGTGCCGAGCATCGACACCAGGTGTCCACCGGCTGAAAGGCCCATCATACCTACTTTTTTCGGATCGAGTCCCCATTCCCTGGCGCGTGTTCTTACGAGCTTGATGGCTGCCTGAGCATCCTGCAAAGGGCCAATGGATTTATCATTCATAGTAGCATCAGAAGGAAGGCGGTACTTCACAATAAAGGCAGTGATGCCGGCTTTATTCAATGCCTTTGCAACTTCCACGCAGGCGGGCATAGACAATAGAAAATAACCGCCGCCTGGGAAGATCAGTACAGAAGTTCCTGTAGCTGTTCCTTTTTCGGGGAGGTAAGGGATGAGTGTCGGCTGTGTTACATATTTGATGCGGTCCGAGCTGTCGAGCTCTTTCGGATAATCGGCAGGTGGCGTTTTTGAATTGGGTACTGCCTGTTCATAGAGTGAAATAGGGGTTTGCTGTGCATGAGCTTGCAGGGTAATCAATGCAATGGCCAGCAGAAAAAAAGTAGTTCTCAATGTGTCAGTTTTTTGTGGGATAAATGAGTGCTTTCAAATATATCTCCGTGCAGGATGGGCCACTATGCAAAAATGCTCAATTTCAGGCGCGTTGTTTTCTGTAGGCGGTGGGTTGGAGGCCGTATGCAGATTTGAAGGCACGGCTGAAGGCGCTGAGATTTTCGAAGCCGCATTTCCAGGTGATATCCTGAACAGGAATATCTGTCTGCTGCAACAACCTTGCAGCATGGTCGAGTCTGATGCGGATCAGGTATTGATGAGGCGTACAATCAAAGGCAGATTTGAACTGTCGCACCAGCTGGGGCACCGAAAGAAAGGCCTGGCTGCTGATGGTCATGAGATCGAGCTGTTCGTTGTAGGATGAGTGCAGCAGGTCTTTGGCCATGCATAACCTTCTGTAGATCTCGTGGCGTGTACCTGCTTTTACAGCGGTCACCTGTTGTGTGCGCGTTAATTCCGAGCGGTGAGAAGAAATGAGTTGACGAAGCAGGAATACCATGGATTCATTCACTCTGTTCTCATCGTATCCGAATTGTTCGAGCTCGTTGATCAGTGTCGAAAAGTGTTGCTGCAATGCAGGGGTGACCTCATTCAGCGTTTGAAAGAATTCCGGTACTGTGCTGCCAACACCCCGATCGTCGAGCAGATTGTATTCATTGTGCTGAGCATCGTGCAGCACAGAAGCGGCAAAATCCCGTTGAAAGAAAATGGAAAGGCATTTGACCTTTGTTCCGGGATCGATGCGGCAACCGTATCGCTGCTCATTATTCAGCACCAGAAATTGTCCGGGACGGAGTATCAGTTTCCGCTGATCCACATCGTAGAATTCTTCTCCTTCCATTACAGTTTTGATGCTGAGACAACCAACGTGATCATCACAAAAACTTTCTGTATTCACTGCATTGACGATGATGTTCTGCTGTGAGAATTTTTTGAAGTAAGCAACTTCATCAAACAGGGGATCGGTATGGTCGGGAAGGCTGGTGAGGTACATGGCTTCAAAACTGAAAGTAATGTTACGACAAATCCCTGAAATGCCGGGGCAGGGGATGATTCAAATACTGTTAATGTTTCTGTTCCGTGGTAGCTCCGTGATTGTTCCGTGGTTGTTTCGTGGTGGGCCTGCACTAACCCCGTGATTATTCCGTGGTTACTCCATGGTTGGCCTGCAGTGGTTCCGTGGTTGACTCGTGGTCTGTCCGTGGTTGTTCCATGGTCTGTCCGCGGTTGTTCGTGGTCTGTCCGTGGTTGTTCCGTGGTCTGTCCGTGGTTGACCCGTGGTCCGTCCGTGGTCGACCCGTGGTCTGTCCGTGGTTGACATCGGCAAATCCCGCTCTGCATTGCGGAAATCCGCGCCTTATTGCGCCGGATTTCAATCCTGCCATATCAACCATCAAATAAAACGATCCGGATGATTTATGACGCTTTCAAATCCGAATTTTCACTACATTTCAGTATTCTTTCCCATCTCTCCGTGTGATCACAATTACTTAATCTGACTGACGTCGGCGAAGTCGGTTTTACTGCTATTTTTGGCCGCCTCCACGCAGCCATTCCTATCTGTAATTCACGTCCGGTTTTCTTTGAAAAACTGCAGGCCTCCTATTTAATTACACAACCAAAGGCACATGAACAAAATCTACCTGAACAGAATCTTATTGCTAATGGCTATGCTGCTTTCTGTAAGCATGTATAGCAATGCGCAGATTGCCGCATGGGATTTCACCGGCGAAAATACCGTGGCCACTTCTGATGCTGAAGTATTCAATGCTAATCTGGATGCTTCCAAAACACTTACCAGAGGAACCGGAGCTGCTGCCAGTGCAGGCGCCAACTCATTCAGAACAGTAGGGTTTAAGAATGATGGCATCAGCACAGCCAATACCGATTATTTTCAATTCACGCTTTCTGCAAGTCCGGGGTATACCTTATCGCTTTCAACTATCGATGCGAAGTTCGCAGGAACGGCCACTTTCGCGGTAACACCAGGCGTTTCCTCACAGTTCGCCTATAGCCTTGATGGAACCAATTTTACTTTGATAGCATCACCCGTTGCAACCGTGGGCACTCCCGCAACCTTGCCACAGGTGGATCTTTCATCGATCTCCGCCTTGCAAAATGTACCTGACGGAACCACCATTA
The DNA here is from genome assembly GCF_012927185.1 of Pseudoflavitalea sp. G-6-1-2. Taxonomy (GTDB): domain Bacteria; phylum Bacteroidota; class Bacteroidia; order Chitinophagales; family Chitinophagaceae; genus Pseudobacter. Next base: position 1,894,518 of record NZ_JABBGB010000002.1, on the reverse strand, counting down.
CATTCCGGTATTATGCAAGCGGACAAACCGCTACCGGTGGATGGGGATTCAATTCCCCATCAGCAGGACAATACGGATTAAGCATCGGCGGTTCGCTCACTGCATCTGTTCCTTCGCCGGTTACCAGTTCTATCTCACCATCTTCTGCAACAGCCGGTGCTCCTGCATTTCCATTGACAGTGATTGGTTCCAACTTTGTAAATGGCGCATCAACTGTTACATGGAATGGTGCATCGAGACCAACAGTTTTTGTCAGCGCTACAGAACTCACTGCAACCATTGCTGCTGCTGATATTGCAGCAACGGGTTCATTTTTGGTAGGGGTAACAACAACAGGCGCATCATCACCCTCCAATACACAGACCTTCACAGTAAATCCAGGTACTTCGCCGGTTGTAACGGTTGCTGCTCCGTTACCGGTGTTTGGAAATGTGTGTGTAAATACTACTGCCGGACCTAATTCATTCAAGATCGATGGCAGCAGTCTGAATGGAACCAACATCACCATCGACGCACTGCCGGGATTCAGTTATTCGGAAACATCCGGAGGTGCATATGCCGGTACGCTATCTTTCTCCTATGTTGGCAGCAGTTTTACAGGCAAAGAGATCTTTGTAAAATTCAATCCCACTGCTGTGCAGTCGTACAGCGGAAATATCAATATCAGTGGAGGAGGAGTAACAGGAGTTTCTGTCGCTGCTTCGGGAACTGGTGTGAATGCTGTACCAACAGTAACAACCGGCGGCAGCTCTGCTGTAACAGGCACTACTGCCACGGTTGCATCAGGCATCAACGATGCAGGTTGTTCGCCTGTTACCGATTACGGAATCGAGTACAGCACTGCATCAGGATTCCCCAATGGATCAGGAACGAAAGTATCTGCATCCAATCTCAGCGGAGGCAATTACAGTGTTAATCTCAGTGGTCTTTCACCCAATACAAGATATTATTACAAAGCCTACGCTACCAATGGCGGAGGCACAGCATACGGATCGCAACAGGCTTTCACCAATACTGCTCTGCCTGTTGTGATGTCGGCCCAGCCTGGATTGAGCTATACACAAACATTTGATGATATTGCCAGCTGGGGCAATTTCTTCACCAGCGGTAATGGCGCCAATCATTTCAGCGGATTATCTGCAGGTGGATCCGGAGCTATTCCAAATGCAACTGTTACAACTGCATCCACTTCCAACTTCCAAAGCAATTTATCTTCGGGTGGTGTTCAGCGCGGAACCGATCAAACACCTGCATCACAATCGATAGTGCTGTTGTCTACGGGTGGTACCGATAACACTTCAGCAGCCGCTCTCGATTTTTATATGGATTTCACCGGACTGAATGCCGGTACACTCAGCTTCGACTGGGCAAGTATCGATAATTCTACCGGCAACAGAAACGGATCAGTTCGTGTGTATGCCACTACCGATGGTGTGAGCTTCACTGAACTCACATTCGCCAATGTGCTCAACTTCACCAATAACGCGGCTACCAGCGGATCCAAGAACAATATTGCATTGCCCGCGATTTTCAATAACAGCGCTACTGCAAGACTTCGTTTCTATTATCACAATGGAACGGGAGGTACAACCGGATCGCGACCAAAACTCAGCATCGATAACCTCACTGTAACTGCTGTTGCTACCACGCCATGTTTAGCGCCAACCGCAGCGCCCACTGCGCTTGCATTTGGAACAATCAATGATGTTAGCATTCAGGGTAGCTTTACAGCCGCTGCTCCTGCTGCTGATGGATACCTCGTTGTGGCAAGCACCAGCAACAGCCTTACATCCAACCCTGTAAACGGGCAGATCTACAGTGTTGGCGATAATGTAGGAGACGGAACAGTTGTATCCAATGGAAGCAGCGTAAACTTCACTGCCAGCGGACTGAATGCTTCAACCACTTACTACTTCTTTATTTTCTCTGTGAACAGTATCTGCACAGGCGGTCCATTGTACTACACAACAACAGCACTAACCGGACAGGCAACCACTAACGCAGGACTTCCACCCTGTGCTGCGCCTGCATCGCAGCCCACCGGGTTAGTGTTTGGTACTGCAACGCCAACATCCATTCAGGGTTCTTTCACTGCTGCAACAGCTGATGAATATCTTGTACTCAGAAGCAGTACATCTACCTTGAGCAATAACCCTGTAAACGGACAAACATACAATGCCGGTGATCTGATCGGCACAGCAACAGTTGTGCAAAGAAGCAACAGCACCAGCTTTACAGCCAGTGGCCTCACTCCGAACACAGGGTATTATTTCTTTGTGTTCAGTATTGGTTCGCAGAATTGTGTAGGCGGACCAGCATACAATACGGTGAATCCGCTTACCGCTTCTCAATCCACAGCTCCATTGCCACCATGTGCAACACCGGTTGCGCAACCGGTTTCACTGGCGCTCAATGCAACCAATACAAGTATTTCCGGATCATTCACTGCAGCAAGCGGCGCTGATGATTATCTCGTTATCAGAAGCACAACAAGTACATTGTCTGCCAACCCTGCCAATAATGTGGATTACAATGTGGGTGATAATCTGGGAGGAGGTATTGTAGTTTCTAATTCCGCAGCAACTAATTTTGTGGCAACCGGTCTCAGTGCAAATACAGTCTACTACTTCTTTGTATTCTCAGCCAACAGAAACTGCATCGGCGGAACAAAATATCTTATCACCAATCCGCTGAAAGGAAACAAGCAAACCACCAATACGCCGCCGAACAATATTTACTTCGGCACATTGCATGCGCATTCCGATTATTCAGATGGCAATCAGGATAATCCCGGTTTCACGCCCGCGGACGATTACAACTATGCCATGAACTCGGATTGCATGGATTTCCTGGGCATTTCAGAACATAATCACTTTTCAACAGCCAATAACCCAGGCAACCAGATCAGCAATTATCATTCAGGCAGTGTGCAGGCGAACAATTTCTCCGCTGCGCATCCAAACTTCCTTGCATTATATGGCATGGAATGGGGCGTCATTTCCGGAGGAGGACACGTACTGATCTATGGAGACGGTATGGATCTGCTTTTCGGATGGGAGAGCGGAAGCGGCACATGGGGAGCTGGCAATAACTACGATGTGTATGTTGCCAAAAGCGATTACACTGGTGCCAACGGATTGTTCAAAACAATCAATGATTATGCTGCACAGAATACATTCGCATCGCTGGCGCATCCGAATTTCACTGATTACAACAACCTCGCAAATGCAGCGTACAACCCGGTTGCAGACGAGGCAATAGTAGGAACAGCAGTGGAAAGCGGACCAGCAAGTTCTACCAATACCACGTATTCCGATCCGGCTTCGCCCATGTCTTACCTGAATTATTATCAGGCATTGCTGGCGAAAGGGTATCATCTCGGACCCACTATCGATCACGATAATCATAAAACCACTTTCGGAAGAACCACACGTGCGCGCACGGCAGTGATTGCACCGGCGCTTACAAAAACGGAGATCATCAAAGCTATCCGCAATATGCAATACTATGCAACGCACGATTGCGACAGCAAGGTCGATTTCTCCATCAATGCACGCATCATGGGAGCAGTGTTCACAGATCGTAATGCACCGGTGATTTCAGTTACATTAACAGATGCCACCACTAATGTGAGCAATGCTGTGATCAACATTATGCACGGCATTCCGGGAAGTGGTGTTGCGGCGCAAAAGATTGCCTCTGTTACCGGAAGCTCCATCACCTATGCCGATGTGAATCTGGCGAATCATGCAACCGGTTACTACTACATCGATATCACCAATGGAACGGCAAGGATCATTACTTCTCCCATCTGGTATACGCGCGATGATCTGGCTACGCTTCCATTGCAGCTCGTTGCATTCACTGTGCAGAAACAACAGGAGGCTGTACAATTGAACTGGACCACATCACAGGAAGTGAACACCAAATCGTTCATCGTAGAAAGATCTATCAATAATGGAGGATGGGAAGCTGTAGGTACAGTAGCAGCAAAAGGCAAGTCTGCGAATTACAACACGATGGATGCGCATCCTGCAAAAGGATTGAACGTATACCGCCTGAAAATGATCGATCAGGATGGAGCCTTCAGCTATTCCGATCTTCGCCGCGTGAACTTCAACACAAGTTTCGTGTACAATGTGTATCCGAATCCTGCACGGTCGTTCCTGCATATCACAACAGACAACCTGAGTGCAGCTATCACCGTTGAAGTTTTGAACGTACACAGTCAGTTGTTGATCACGAAAAAATATGCAGACCATAACAGCAAACTGGAACTGGATATATCGAGGCTCACGCCCGGTGTATACTTCCTGAAGATCCTGTCTGCCAACGGCAGCTCACATATGGAAAAATTTGTGAAGCAGTAATTGGTTAGTCATAATAAAAAACTGCCCTTTGAACGCCAGTTCTGAGGGCAGTTTTCGTTTGTACAGCTGTTGCTGTTTAAGCCACCGCTTTCGTGGGGTGGGCTTTCTTTTTTCTGAACTCCGATAAGCTCATGCCGCGTAGCTTCTTGAAGAATTTATTCAGATGACTTTCGTCGGTAAATCCGAATTCGGTGGCAATTTCATTGATGCGCATATCACTCAGCTTCAACCGGTGCTCGATGAGGCGCAATTTGTAATTGGCAATGAAATGCTGCAATGTTTCTCCGCTGCGGTTTTTGAAGTAGCTGCCCAGATAAGTTTCTGAAATGCCGAACTCTTTGCTGAGATTCGATGCCTTCAGCTTTTCAGGGTCATTGATATTGCTTTGGATATAGGTGATGATCTCCTGTATTTTGGTTTCTGCACCCGAAGGAAGATTCTGGGGTTTTATCTGAGCAATATTTCTTGCAGCAATCACAACCAGCGAATTTACCAGATGGAACAGCAGGTCTACAGTGTATTGTCCCTCCGTCTTCATCGTGTGTATCATGCTTTCGATGATGCGCTCAATGAGAAAGCGGTCTGCAGAGTTCTTCATCATACATCCTGTAAGATGGCTTGAATGGTACAGCAGACTTTCTACATGATCGATGGTCTTCCATCGATATTCCCTGATGTAATCGTTGTTGAAACGTACAACCAGCTGCTCCGTTTTTTGATCCGGCCCGAAACGATGTTTATCGTTCGGTGTAATAAGATACAGGCTGCCAGTCCCATACCGGATCTGGTTTCCATTGAGTTCCAGAAAGCCGGTTCCTGAAACTATGTATATGATTTGGAAATAGAGATTGGCTTTTTCTCTGGGCGGGGTTTTACTGATTGTCTCGAAACTTACTTCGGTACAGTGCTTTAGGCTTGCGTTAGGCATATACCAAATTTACTTCTTTTTCATTGAAATGTACCGGAAGCCCGGAGCTGCTGCGGGTAGCTTTGCATCATAAATAACCAAACAATGGAAACTAAAATTATATCAGACACTGAACTGATCAGCGAAACAGGAAAAGATAAACTTCCGGTATCGGCATTGCTCGCACTGGCTATGACTGGCTTTCTCGCATTGCTTACAGAAGTTTTCCCTGCAGGATTATTGACGCAGATAAGCCGGGATATGAATGTCAGCGAATCCATGGCCGGTCAACTGGTATCGCTGTATGCTATCGGATCACTGATTTCCGCAATACCTCTTACCGCTGCTACCCGTGGCTGGAACCGTCGCCCACTCTTGATTACAGCATTGGGAGGTTTTCTGGTATTCAATATCATCACAGCATTTTCAACCAACTATATACTTACACTGGGTGTAAGATTTCTGGCAGGTATGGCAGGCGGATTGATCTGGGGAATGCTTGCAGGTTATGCACGCAGACTGGTGGTGGATAAATTAAAAGGAAGAGCCATGGCCATCGCAATGGTGGGTGCTCCGCTGGCACTTTCATTTGGTGTGCCCGCAGGCACTTATCTCGGATCGTTGATCGGATGGCGCAATACTTTTATCGTGATGGCTGCAATTGCGCTGCTGCTTATCCTTTGGGTGCTTTTCAAAGTGCCTGATTTCCGCGGACAGGATCAGCAAAATCAGATTTCAGTGAAGAAGGTGTTTCTTATTCCCGGCCTTCGTTCTGTACTCGCAGTGATCGCCGCATGGATCATGGCTCACAGCATTCTTTACACCTATATCGTTCCATTTCTGGGGCAATCAGGGTTAGACAGTAAGATAGATCTGGTGCTGCTTGTATTCGGACTCTTTGCACTGGTTGGTATCTGGCTCGCAGGTCTCTTTGTAGACAAGATGCTTCGTGCACTTGTACTTTTCAGTCTGCTGATCTTTTTGCTGGCAGCGCTGGTGCTCGCTATGGCTGGTGAAAGTAGCATCGCAGTATATTTTGCTATCGCAGTATGGGGCTACACATTCGGCGGTGCCGCAACACTGGTGCAGACTGCAGCCGCGGATACTGCCGGTGAAAATGCAGACGTAGCACAATCGATGGTGGTAACGGTATGGAACCTCGCCATTGCTGCAGGTGGTATTCTCGGAGGGATTTTGCTCACCTCCGGAGCCGGAAACTTAGCCTGGACGGCCTTTGCATTCACTTTCGCAGGATTGCTCATCGCAATGGGCGCACGCAAATATGGCTTCACGCCTGGCCCACGCGTGAGTCAGCAGAAACAGTAGCACTAACAACCTCAATAAAAATGGACGATCAGCAATGGTCGTCCATTTTTATTGAGGTGATTTCCTTCATCAGAATTTTACGTCAACACTCAGTATGGCTCTTCTTCCTCATAATGGCTCGTACAATCCGCTTCTGGCAAGGTATCCTGTCTGATCGGTGAGATTGGTTACATTGAATCTTGTAAAGAAATCTCCGATGCTGTAACCTTCGAAGTGATTCTACAAATGATAAAAGAAATTATTTGTTTCAAGTTGAGTGGATACGGAGTATTGTTAAATCTATGCTGCAATTGGCAGTAGTGCTGCGAACTCACCGTAACTCTCAGTAATATTATTGCATGAAGAAAATGTTACTCCTTTTACTGATGTGCAGTTTTATGGCAGGCCTGCATGCGCAGGAAATTAAATCGGGCAGTTACCAGACCATGTATAGAATCAGCAGTGATGGAACTATCAAAAACGGCAGCTATAATACTGTAGGATATATTAAGAACGGCACTATCAAAAACAAAAGTTATGCTACTATCGGATACATAAAAGACGATGGTAGTATCAAAAATTCCAGCTATTCCACCATTGGCTATGTAAAAAAGGATGGTACCGTTAAGAACTCCAGCTATAGCACCATCGGTTATGTAAGCGGTGTTCCGAAAGAATGGGCCGCTGTAATCTTCTTCTTCTTCCAGTTTTAGATCGGTTACGCCGGTTGAAAACTCAGCAACTCCATCAGTTCATTTCTCGACAATGCAGGCGCTAATGTGTTACCGGACTTAATCAGGTCATTGGCCAGTGACTGCTTCGCCTGCTGCATCTGCACAATCTTTTCTTCTACCGTGTTTGTGCAAATGAGGCGGATAGCTATCACTTTCTTGTTCTGCCCAATCCTGTGTGCACGGTCGATTGCCTGATTTTCCACAGCGGGATTCCACCACGGATCTACGATGTACACATAATCCGCTTCTGTTAGATTGAGGCCGGTACCTCCGGCTTTAAGACTGATCAGAAACACCCGTTTCTGCGGATTGCTCTGGAATGAATTCACCACCTCTCCGCGATTGCGCGTACTGCCGGTAAGTGTTTCATAACCGATGCCACGCATTTGCAGCTGCGCTGCAATCAGATCGAGCATGCTCACGAACTGAGAAAACACCAGAATTTTATGGCGTGGCGATTTGGTTTCTATCTGATCGATGAGTGTTTCGATCTTGGCCGAACTGCGGCCTGTGAGCGCATCGTCTCCAAGCAATGCGGGTGAGTCGCAGATCTGTCGGAGACGCGTCAATCCTTTCAACACGTTCATCGGGTTCTTCTTTATCTCATCTTCGGTGGTAGCGGAAATATAGTCTCTGAACTCCTTCTCATAGGCATCGTAGATACCTCGTTGCTCTGCATCCATTTCGCAGTGCAGCACCATTTCTGTTTTCTCCGGCAGTTCAGTAGCCACTTCTTCTTTGGTACGGCGAAGAATGAACGGCTTCGTTTTCTGTTGCAGCTCCACCGCCCGTTTGCTGTATTTGAATGTATCGATGGGAATAGAAAATATATCCCTGAAATATTGCTTATTGCCCAGCAAACCCGGACAGGCAAAGGAAAGCTGACTGAACAGATCGAAAGTGTTGTTCTCGATAGGTGTGCCTGTTATGGCAATCCTGTTCCTCGCATTCAGCAACCGGACTGCTTTGTAGCGTTGCGTTTCAGGGTTCTTGATATTCTGCGATTCGTCGAGGAAGATATAGTTGAAGTGATAATCTTTCAATAGTTGTACATCCGAAAGCAAGGTTCCGTAAGTGGTCAATACAATCTCGTACTGATCGAAAGTTTCTGTGCTGCGCACACGGTTCGCTCCCTGCATCACACAAATTTGGATGTCGGGTGCAAAGCGTTCCAGTTCTTCCTGCCAGTTGAAAACAAGCGAAGAAGGAACAATCAGCAGGTTGGTGTTCTGTTGCACTTTCTTACGCTGAGAAAGTATGAAGGCGATGATCTGAATCGATTTCCCCAATCCCATATCATCGGCGAGCACACCTCCGAAACTAAGATCGTCGAGGGCATTGAGCCAGTTGAGTCCTTCTTTCTGGTAAGGTCTGAGCACCGCGTTCAGTTCGGCAGGTACTGCTATTTCAGCAATCTCCCTGATGTTTTCGAGTTTGCTCCGGTATGCACTGATCTCCTGGCTGATAGTTTCATCGGGTATGGCTGCATTGTACAGTTCTTCAATGGCAGTGAGATTGGCCTTGCTGATACGAATGGTAGACTCATCGATGATCTCTGCCGCATTGAAATAATGAGAGAATTTCTCGATCCATTCTTCAGGCAGTATGCCCTGTGTGCCGTCGTCGAGCTGCACATATTTATTCCGGTTGCGGATGCTCTTGTACAGTTGTTTCAGCGAAGCCTTCTTCTTGCCAAACCTTACACTGATATCTGCATTGAACCAGTTGATGCCACTGAGTATTTTGATATTCACCTTTGCCTTGTGCGGGCTTCTTTTATTGTGATCGAGATCGTTGAATCCAAGCACCGTTATTCCTTCTTTCTCCCATTGTTCAAATGCCTGTAAGAACCAGTCTTCGGAGAGAAATCGATCGCGGTGCAGATACCAGTAATGCAGATCGGAATCCAACTGTTCTTCAAAATGCGGATGCTGGCTTAGGATCAGCGCTGTGAAAGCCGCTTCAGCAGCTTCGTTGCGCGGAAGCAGCACATCTTTACCCTTTGCATTGGTTACATGGATCAACCGTTTTGTACGGATGGGTATCTCCATTTCTCCATACCTGATCACGGGAATGATCATCACATAATTCTTCAGATCGGAGAGATAGATGATGCGCTGTATTTGCTTATGCAATTCGGGCTTCGCCATCTCCGATGTATCTGCAGTGGTGAGGTACTGGTAGTCGATAGGCAGTTTGTCTTCCAGTTTATTCAGCACCTGATCTTTGAACTCGTCGAACTTATTGCTGTGGATGAGAAAATGATTTCTTTTCTTCATCAGTTCTATCATGCCCAGCGCTGCGAGCTGATCGATGAGATAGAGATTGTCGTCCGCCTGCAAAAACCAGTTGAATCGAAGCAGTGCTTCACTGAGCGGGAATTGCCTGTTCTCCAGCAGCAGCTTTCCTCCCAGCATGTAGAAGTCGCTTTCTTTTGTAACAGTGAGGCGGATGCTGTTTTGCAGCAGCAATGTCTTTACCGGTTTGATGGAACTGACCGTTATGTTTTCCGATGCATCCGCATCATGAATAAAAGTTCTGTACTTCGCCGGATTCTTTATGATTGCTTTGAGCGCTTTCAGATCCGAGTCGGATCTTTTAGGATCAGGATGATTCTGGAATTTATGAACGGCTGTGTAGAATTTGAGATGTTCGGGATCATCCAGTTTCCACGCAAGATCGAGCGGAGCGATAGGTGTCAGCGGATTCTTGATCTTCCCATCCTTTGTTACACCTGCACTGTACAATTCAATCAGCAGATGTTTATGGTACTTGTGTTGTCTGAATACTGTGATGATGGTTTTCCCTTCAGCATTATGATCGTTGATGATCACCTCTTCCGTTGGAGGAAACAGCAGCTGGCTCATCGATTGCAAAGCATCACTGGTGATGGGCTGCATCGATGGATGCCTCGGAGTTATCACCAGTTTGTTTTCCCATCGTACTGAAAAATAATCATCGGGATTAGTCACATTCCCCAATCCGTAATCAGCGCCGAATTTTTTCAGTTTCTCATAACGCAGCGCCGGAATGAAGAATACGCCGAACTCCTCACGACGCAGCAATGCCATCAGCACCTGGCTTTCGTGAATGCATAATTGTGCAGGATTCTGATTGCACGCGCAGGAGATCAGCAGCTGCTGCTGTTGCACCAATACGGTAACCGGAGGAAAAACAGGGTAGGCGAGGCGGTTCAGAAAAACACCGTTTCCCAGTTCGAGCGAATGCGGAGAGATCAGGCGATAATCTTCCGGACGGGCAAAACTGCCGTCCCCGCTATTCGCCGCAATCAGCGACTCATTGAGCTCCGCAAGCTGAAATCTTCTGAAATGTACGCTGTGCCCCATCGGGCTACCTGATGCCTGACTCATAAGAAGGCAAATATCGGCGATTTAATGCCGCCTGCATTCGATAATTTTGCCAAAGAAAACACCGAACAAATGAATGGACAATACAGAAAAGATGTTTACCCCGGATTGGAAGTGGCCATCATTCTCAAGAAAGATCAGCGATCCGGAAAACTCACCTACGGCATTGTAAAAGACCTGCTGACCTCAGCGGCTTATCACTCACGTGGCATCAAGGTTAGACTGGAAGACGGACAGGTAGGAAGAGTAGCTGAAACCGACGTTGTAGACCCTGATGAGGATTAACCCATACGATCCCTTAATCTGGATTAACTTTTTGGCTTAATGTAGTTCATTGGCGAAAAATGTGTTAAGTAAGAATTTTGCTGTATTAAATCGATACACAATGAACGAACAAATACAAGGGCTTCATCATATTACCGCAATCGCAGCAGACGCCCAGCGAAACTTCGATTTCTATACAAAAGTGCTCGGTCTCAGACTGGTGAAAAAAACAGTCAATTTTGATGATCCCGGCACCTACCATTTTTATTATGGCAACGAGAACGGTACGCCCGGTACAATTCTCACTTTCTTCCCATGGGAAGGAATCGGTCAGGGCAGACCCGGCACCGGTATGGCCACTGATATCGCCTATTCAGTGCCTGCAAACAGTCTCGATGCCTGGAAAGAACGCCTCACCCGTTTCAATGTTTCATTTGCTGAACCAACGGTGCGTTTCGGCGAATCGTATCTTTCATTCACAGATCCTGATGGGCTCAGCATTAGTCTGGTTGCACCTGTGAAGGAAGACACCAGAGCGCCATGGGTATCCGAAGACATCACTGCCGCTATGGCCATCAGAGGTTTTCACAGCACCACCTTATCACTCAGGAGTACAGAAGCAACAGCCGCAGTGCTTACAGATATATTCGGTTATCGTCTGCTTGCGAAAGAAGGCAACCGCCATCGCTACGTAACCGATGCAGTGAACGAAGCCGGAGTGATCGATCTGCTCGAACTGCCGGATGGCAAACCGGGCTACAATGCTGCAGGAACCAATCACCACGTGGCTTTCAGGGTGTCGGACGATACCATACTGATGAAGTTCAGAGATAAAGTGCTCAGCAAAGGTTTGCAGATCACACCAAAGATCGACAGGGATTACTTCTTCTCACTCTACTTCAGAGAACCCGGTGGAGTGCTGTTTGAAATAGCTACCGATAACCCCGGTTTCACAGTAGATGAACCGCTCGATCAGCTGGGAGCAGGATTGAGATTGCCCAAACAGTACGAACCCATGCGCGCAGAGATCGAAAAAGTATTGCCCATCTTAAAGTAAGGAGACAATCATATGCATACAGAAAATATTATCAAAGCAGGCAAGCCGGTTGAACAGGCATCGAAAGCGATGATCATGATACATGGAAGAGGAGCATCCGCAGAAGATATTTTGTCGCTCGCCAATTATTTTCCTGTGAGTGATTTTGCACTGCTTGCTCCGCAGGCTACCAACAATACATGGTATCCGCAATCCTTTCTGGCTCCGCCTGCTCAGAACGAGCCCTGGCTGAGCTCTGCACTGGATCTGCTGAAAAAGATGGTCGATGATCTGCAAAAGCAGGGCATCACCAAAGAAAATATTTACTTCCTCGGATTTTCGCAGGGAGCCTGTCTCACACTGGAGTTCATTACAAGAAATGCAGCCCGGTACGGAGGTGCAGTAGCATTCACCGGCGGACTGATTGGCGATAAGATCTATCCCGAAAAATATGCAGGATCATTCGAAGGCACGCCGGTGTTCATCGGCAGTTCCAATCCTGATTTTCATGTACCGGTAGAACGGGTATATGCATCTACCAATATTCTGCGCAATATGGGGGCCGATGTTACCGAACAGATCTACGACAACATGGGGCATACCATCAATGCAGACGAAATCAGGCTGGTGAACGAACTGATATTCGGGAATGCTATCTTTGATGCCTGATATGGAGATATACATCAAAAATATGGTTTGCGATCGCTGCATACTTGTAGTGAAAGAAAAGCTCGATCAGCTTCAGTTCCCATACGACCATATCGAGCTGGGCGAAGTGCATCTCACGAAACAGCCCACTGCTCAGCAATTGCAGGCATTGAAACAAGAACTGCACAGTCTCGGATTTGAGTTGCTCGACGATAAGAAAAGGGCCACTGTTGAGAAGATCAAGAAAACCATCATACAACTGGTGCACGGCTCCGATGAGGTAAAGATGACGAAGAAACTCTCCGTGCTGCTGCAACAGCAATTGCAGCAGGATTACCAGTCGCTCAGCCTGCTGTTCAGTTCCATTGAAGGCATCACCATCGAAAAATACCTGATCCTCCAAAGGATCGAACGCGCAAAAGAACTGTTGATGTACGATGAGCTCAGTCTCGGCGAAATCGCTTCCAAACTGGGTTACAGCAGTGTGCAATACCTGTCCAGCCAATTCAAAAAAGTGATTGGATTAACCCCTTCTCATTTCAAGCAGATCAAAGAGAACAAGCGCAGACCGCTGGATAAGGTTTCCGGGTAATTGTATAAATCTTATCCGTTATTATGTAATTGGCTTTGAGTGAGTGGCGCCATCTTGCAGCATAAAACCACCTATTATGCAAGGCAGCCATAAAATATATATCAAAGGCATGGTATGCGATCGTTGTATCTTTACCATCAGAAATGAACTGGCCAAACTGCAGATGCCTGTAACGGAAGTGCAACTGGGAGAGCTTACATCGCTTTCCGCCTTGTCTGCGCTGGATCTGGGAATTATTCAGGAGAAATTGTCACCATTGGGATTTACCCTGCTGGAAGATAAAAGAGTGAAGCTCGTGCGCGAAGTAAAATCGCTGGTGGAGCAGGTGTATGCAGGCTCCTGGGATTTTGAACCGGGATTCACTTTCTCAGGGCTCGTTACAGGAATGATGCATAAGGAATACGAATCTGTAAGCACCACCTTTGCAATGCTCGAAGGAACTACACTCGAAAGATACATCATCAACTATCGCATCGAAAAAGTGAAAGAGTTGCTGGTATATTCATCGGATACACTTACGGACATCGCATTCAGACTGGGTTTCAGCAGTGTGGCGCATTTGTCGGCACAGTTCAGGAATGAAACCGGACTCACGCCTTCCCATTTCAAAAAGATCAGGCAGGATAAGTCGGAGATCAGTAAAACGCCGAACTAATATCGGCGAACCATTACAGTACTATGAATAAACTTTTTATCTGGAGAACGGCCTCTGTGACGCGGGAAACAAAAGATACTGTAACGATCCATTTCGATACGGGATCTCAACCATTCGACTATAAACCCGGACAATTTGTAAACCTCACCATACTCATCGATAGCAAGCCTGTTACGCGATCGTATTCGCTGTGCACTGCGCCGGGCATCGATCCCCGGCCAGCAATAACCGTGAAGAAGATCGAGGGCGGACTGATGAGCAGCTACCTCGTTGACAATGCAGCCCAGGTTGCCCACTGGCAGGTGGAGGGACCCTATGGCGCCTTCACGGCTCCTTCGGAAACAAAACACCTGGTATTGCTGGCGGCGGGTAGTGGCATCACACCTGTTTTTTCAATTGCAAAACAGGTACTGCATTCGCAACCGGAAACCAACATCACGTTTCTCTATTCCAACAGAACCACAGATGATATTATTTTCAGAGAACAGTTGAATCGCTGGAAAGAAGAGTTCGGTGCGCGATTCAATATGGTTCATGCATTATCCCAACAGGCTGATGAAACCTGCCTCTGTGCCGATGAAACCATTGCCGGCCGGTTGAACAGACTCGTTATAAAAAAGCTGCTCAAAAAATATGTTGCCGGTGAGCTTGATCATTCACAATTCTTTATCTGCGGGCCATCCGGCCTGATACAACTTCATCAGGAAGCGCTTGCTGCGCTGGAGGTTCCTGAGAACAATATCTTTTCTGAAAGATACCTTCCTGAAGAAACAGCACCACCGGTAGAACTTCCCACGCAGATGTTCGAAGTGATGCTGCACTACTACGAACAATCGAATCTGCTGGAAGTGCAACCTGGCTTCAACATCCTCAATGCTGCACTCACAGACAGGATTGCTGTGCCCAACTCCTGCAATAACGGTACCTGCGGCAAATGCGCAGCCCGCCTCACTGCCGGCAATGTAGTGATGAAACAAAACTATGTGCTGGGCAAAGAAGAGCTGGAAGCAGGCATGGTGCTGCTTTGCCAGAGCTACCCTCTCAACGATGAAGTAACCGTAGAGATCGGTTAACCAATAATTATGTAAAATCCTCCGGTTATTCTGAAAATGATTTGCTGATACCCATTCTACCTTAGTACTGCAATTAAGCAATACGAAATCTAAATCTTACAAATATGGTATCAGTACTTTTCAAAACGAATATCAAATGTTCCGGATGTGTGAATAAAGCTACTCCCTTTCTCAACGAAACAATCGGAGAAGACAACTGGGAAGTGGATGTGAACACACCCGATAAAGTGTTGACAATTTCAAACGAAGCAGTCTCTGCCGAACAGGTGAAGCAGGCTGTAGAGAAAGCTGGTTTTACAGCGGTTGAGATTCATTAACATTCAGAACGGGCAGGATGCCCGTTTTTTTATTGTCACTACTATATTATTGCGCATATGCATCGGTGATTACATTGATGGCTATGCGCAATTTCTGTTTTCAGCAACTTCAGTTGGTTTACAATGTATAAATCTTACCGTTCAAAGTGTAACTCCTCCGGCGGTACCCGCAGCTACTTTTGAATTCAATTTTTTGAATTGAATAATCAAGTATGCAAAAATCAACATTACATTCATGGATACTGGCTTCAGCAATCACAGCATCGCTGATGGCCTGCTCACCTAAAAAACAGGAAAGCGGAAAGCCGGCGCCAGCCGCTGATCCAGCCCCTGTTCCTGCTTTACCTGTGGACATTCTCGTTGCCAGTGAATCTCCTTTGCAGCAGTCAGAAACAGTTGCCGGTTCACTGATGCCCGATCGGTCAGTGGAAATTACTGCGGAGCTGATGAAGAAAATAACAGCCGTGCTGTTCAGAGATGGCAGCTATGTGCAGGCCGGACAAACACTCTACAGTTTGGACAATGCCGACATTCTCGCGCGTATCCGGCAGCTGAAAGCCGATCTCCAGCTCGCTGCCGCTACTGAAAAGCGATTGAATGCGCTGCTCAAAACAGAAACAGTGCGTCAGGAAGAATATGATATCGCTCTTGCGAAACTGCAATCACTGCAGGCTGCAGAAGAAGTGTTGCAGGTAGAGCTTTCCAAAACCACCATCAAAGCTCCTTTCTCCGGCCGCATCGGCATCAGTAAAGTATTTACCGGCACATTGGTTAATCCGGGTATGCCATTGGTGAGGCTGGAAGATCAGCACACGCTGAAAGTCTCATTCAGTATCGGAGAAAAATACCTGTCGCTGGTGAAGCCCGGCACACGCATTCAGTTCACTACAGTCCTGAGCGATGAGAAAGTAAATGCAGTAGTGGTATCTGCTGAAGCATCGGTGGATCTGTCGTCGCGCAATATCGTTGTTCAGGCAACCGTAGCTAACAACGGTGAAAAACTGAAAGCAGGCATGTCTGTGAAAGTATCCTTCCCCACAACTCCCGGCAATGCAAAAGGAGTGATGATCCCAACTGAAGCGCTGATTCCCGGAGGCAATGGCTACAGCGTGTTTCTGGTGAAGAACGGTGTGGCAAAGATCACAGGTGTAACAGTCGGCAGCCGCAATGAGAGCCAGGCACAGATAAATGCAGGCATCGTAAGCGGAGACACCGTGATGATCTCCAATATGCTCCGCGCATCAGACGGAATGCCCGTCAGTCCTGTGATCCATTAATTATTCTGCAAATAATCAATCATGAGTTTACCATCTCTGAGCATAAAGAAACCAGTGCTCTCTGCAATATTTTCTGCCCTCATTGTAATTGCTGGTTGGGTGGGTTGGCGTCAGCTGGGCGTAAGAGAGTTTCCTATGACGGAACCTCCGGTGATTGCCGTAGTTACTTTTTATCCCGGCGCCAGTCCCGATGTGATCGCCTCCAAAATTACCCGGCCACTCGAAGAAAGCATTGCAGAAGCAAATGGCGTTAGAACTGTTTCCTCCGAATCGAGAGAACAGGTAAGTGTTATCACCATCGAATTCAATCGTGATGTTGTGTTGGAAGATGCCCTTAATGATGTGAGGGATAAAGTTTCCAAATCAAAGAACCAATTGCCTGCGGATGTTGATCCGCCGATTGTAGAGAAAGCAAGTTCTCCCGATAACCTCGTAGCATTTCTCGAAGTGGAAAGTGATACGAAAGACATCAAAGAAGTAAGTCACCTCGCATCCACTGTAGTGAAAGACAGGATGCAGTCCATTCCCGGCATCCAGCGCGTAGCCATCGTTGGCGAACACAAATATGCGATGCGCCTGCGTTTCGATCCTGTGAAGCTCGCTGCCTATCAGCTGACGCCGGAAGATATCCGTAACGCGCTGGCAAAAGAAAATATCGATCTCCCTTCGGGCCGTATCGAAGGTAACACCACGGAACTCAGCGTACGCACCATCGGCAGACTGACAACACCGGAAGACTTCGACGAAATGATTCTTCGTCAGGTTGGCGGTGCAGTAGTGAGACTCCGCGATGTTGGCTATGCGCAACTCGGAGAACTGAATGAACGCAATGCGATCATCAACGGTACCGGAGGAAAAAATACTATCGGTATTGGTGTGGCCATTCAGATCCAGCGCGGCGCCAATGCCATTGAAGTGGTGGATGAATTTTACAAACGGCTCGATCAGCTTCGAAAAGAAATATCATCGGATTACCGTCTGATAGTGGGATTCGATTATACCAAGCCGGTGCGTGAATCCATCAAAGAAGTAGAAGAGACCATCTTCATCGCATTTGGATTGGTGGTGGTGATCATCTTCCTCTTCCTGCGCGACTGGCGCTCTACCATCATTCCGGTACTTGCTATTCCGGTTTCCATCATGTCGGCATTCTTCATTATGTATGTGGCAGGATTCTCCATCAACGTACTCACCCTGCTCGGACTTGTACTGGCTATCGGCCTTGTAGTGGACGACGCCATTGTGGTACTCGAAAATATTTACAAGAAAGTAGAAGAGGGTATGAGTCCCATCCAGGCTGCATTTGCGGGCAGCAAAGAAATCTACTTCGCAGTGATCTCTACCACCATCACGCTTGCAGCTGTGTTTATGCCCATCATTTTTATGGGAGGGATCAGTGGACAGCTGTTCAAGGAATTTGCCATTGTAGTATCCGGATCTGTAATGGTGTCAGCCTTTGTGGCGCTTACGCTTTCTCCCATGCTGAGCGCGTACCTGCTGAAGAAACCGGAGAAACACAACTGGCTGTATCGTAAAACCGAACCTCTGTTTGTTAAGCTGAACAATGGATACGCCTCCTGGCTGAAAGCCTTCATGAAACATCGCTGGCTGGCCTGGGTGTTTCTCGTGGGTGCTTCTTTACTGATCTATCTGGTAGGCAAGAAACTACCTTCAGAACTGGCACCAGTTGAAGACAGGAGCAATCTAAGTCTGATTGCCATTGCTCCCGAAGGCGTTTCATTCGACAAGATGAAGAAGAACATGGTAGAAGTGGGCAACTATGTAAACGATTCTACTGACGGGCTGTATCAGACCTACTCGATGGTGGCTATATCTTTTATTCCTGCACCAGCCCCTACAAGTTTTGCGGTGCAATCGATCTATCTGAAAGATCCGAAGGAAAGAAAAAATTCCATTCAGCAACTGTACAATCAATATGCGATGGCATCGGGAAAGTTCAGGAATATGCTGATCTTCCCGTACATGCCGCCCACTATTGGAACGAGATACGGAGGTGGTATGCCCGTGCAATTTGTTTTGCAGGCACCAGACCTCGACAGCATCTCTGCGGTGCTGCCCAGATTTCTCGGTGCAGTACGCCAGAGCAGTAAGCTGATGTTTGCCGACGCTGATCTGAAGATCAACAAACCCGAACTCAAAATAAATATCGACAGAAAGAAAGCAGCACTAATGGGCGTTTCCATTGCTGAAGTGGCACGCGCGCTGCAACTGTCTTTCTCCGGCCAGCGATATGGATACTACCTGCAAAACGACCGGCAGTACGAAGTGATCGGACAGGTAGAACATATCAACCGAAATGATGTGAGCGACCTTCGGTCCATCTACGTTCGTTCTGCAAACAATCAAATGATCTCATTGGATAATCTGGTAACGGTGGAAGAAGGGATCAGTCCGGCTGCGATCTATCGTTACGATCAATACACATCTGCAACAGTATCCGCCGGCCTTGCGCCCGGAGTGAGCCTTGCCGAAGGCATCGAAGAAATGGAACGCATCAGAAATGAAGTGCTCGGAGCGAATTTCAAATCAACCTTTGCCGGGCAATCGAGAGACTTCAAAGAGAGTCAGGGCAATATCAACATGACGCTGATACTGGCGCTGCTGC
Source organism: Pseudoflavitalea sp. G-6-1-2 (assembly GCF_012927185.1). Classification (GTDB taxonomy): domain Bacteria; phylum Bacteroidota; class Bacteroidia; order Chitinophagales; family Chitinophagaceae; genus Pseudobacter. The sequence continues at coordinate 1,875,346 of NZ_JABBGB010000002.1, read as the reverse complement.
TGATCTACATGATACTCGCCGCACAGTTCGGCAACCTGCGCGATCCGCTCATCATCATGCTTACCGTTCCAATGGCTGTTACAGGTGCGGTACTCAGTCTGCACTGGTTTGGGCAAAGCCTGAATGTATTCAGTCAGATCGGCATTATCACATTGGTGGGATTGATCACCAAGAACGGTATCCTCATTGTTGAATTCGCCAATCACCTCAAGCAAACCGGCATGTCGAAGTTCGATGCAGCGATACATGCAGCAGAGCAAAGATTCAGACCCATTCTCATGACTTCGCTGGCAATGATCTTCGGCGCATTGCCCATTGCCATGACAGCCAACAGCAGACAATCGCTGGGGATTGTAATTGCAGGCGGACTGGTGTTTGCGGGGCTGCTCACTTTATTCATCATTCCGGCAGTGTATTCTTATTTCTCTTCTTCAAAAAGAGTTAAGGAAGTAGTGGAGATCCACGATGCGGAATAGTTTTCATCATTCAAAACTGATGTTCACATGAACATACATTATAGCTTCAAAAAAATAATCCTTGCTGCATTTGCATGGCCGGTACTTATTCAGGCAAAAGCACAGACTATGGAACTGAGTCTGGAACAGGCTTTGCGGACGGCAGCAAAAGGAAACCGGAGCCTGCTGATCAGGTCGCTGGAGTACAGCAAATCTGAGTTGGCCATCAAAGAAGCGAAGAGCTACCGGCTTCCAGAAGTATCATTGAATTCTTCTTATCTCGTAAATACAGAATTGCCGGTGATATATCTGCGCAATGAACAGGCAACTCCCAAGCCAGGCGATGTGCAGTTCAGCGGCCGGTATGCATTCCTTGCAACATTGCAGGCGCGTTATGCACTGATCAATCCAGCCAATAGATCCAATATCAAACTGGCTGGAATAGACAATGAATTGAAACGGGAAGAAGCAAAGAATACCGAAGAGTCGCTTGCGCTGGATATTTCAACGCTTTATCTGAGAATACTGCTGCTGAAAGAGCAGCAGACAGTACTGCAGCAAAGTCTGCAACGCAATGAGCTTGCATTGAGCGATTCAAGATTGCTGTTCATTCAGGGAAAGAATCTGAAATCCGATACGCTCAGCAATTTCATTGCAGTGCAGAATCTGCGGGCAGGGTTATCGGAGCTCAGGAATAATTCTGTGGTGCAGTTGCAGCAGCTGAAGCAGCTGCTTGGCCTGAATGCCGCCACAGAACTGATTCTTACAGATAGCTTGGTTCAATCCGGTTGGAATCCGGACCTGCTGCCGATCACCGAAAATGTATCGCAGTCGGTTGCAGGGCGTACTGATCTGAAAATGCAGTCACTTCAACTAAACAGGTCAAGAATTGCATTGGAGCAGGTGAAAGCTGTATTCAGGCCAAAACTGCATGCCATCGGTGCATATCAGTTACAGGCGCAGGCAGATCATCCGCAACCATGGAATTATGCATACCCCCGTTCATCTTTTGTGGGGTTGTCGCTCGATATCCCGATCTATTCGGGAAGCAGGCTTTCGCATAAGAGCAGGCAATCAGGAATCAGCATTCAGCAAAATGAACTGGCGCTTGCCGAGTTGGAAAGTGTTGCGCAAACAGAAGTGATAACGCTGAAAGCGAATCTGAATCAGGCATACGATCAATGGCAAATACAAAAACAAAATGTGGAAGCTGCGAAAGTGAACTTCGATATGGTTTCCGACAGATACCGCCATGGCCTCGGTACCAGACTCGAACTCTCCGATGCTGAGCTGGCATTAACTAAGAACAAACTGGGCATTCTCCAAACCAGCTTCAGCCTTCAATTAGCGGAGCTGCAATTGAAAAAAGCAACAGGACAACTGAAACTGAAAAGCGAATAACTCATCAGAAAAAGATCCACTGGAATGCTGAGGGATAATGATCGATATGTAAATCACAACCGCTAATGTGTAAGAGCCCTGCCTTCATCCGAGATTACTTTTGATTTAAATAACACAACATGGAAACAACAATAGTCAATTCAACACCAATGTATGAGAAGCGATGGATAGCGCTCGCTTTGCTCTGCACTGCACAGTTCATGGTGATCATGGATACGAGTATCATCGGCGTAGCATTGCCTGCTATCAAAACTGATCTCGGATATACTCAAAGCGGTTTGCAGTGGATCTTCAATGCATATGTGATCCTGTTCGGAAGCATACTGCTGCTGGGAGGCAGATTAGCTGATCTCTTCGGTCCGAGAAAAATATTCATGTGGGGTTTTGTGATCCTGTCTGCTGCCTCACTGATGGCAGGCGCAGCATGGAGCCCTGAAGCACTTAATGTCGCGAGAGGCTTGCAGGGACTGGGTTCTGCGCTGATCGCCCCTGCATCCATGACCTTGCTGATGACAACTTTCACCGACCCCAAAGAATTAGGCAAGGCTTTCGGATTCTGGGGAGCGGCTGCGGCTGCCGGTGGATCGGCAGGTGTATTCCTCGGTGGCGTGATCACCGAGTGGCTGAACTGGGCATGGGTGTTTTACATCAACATACCCGTAGGATTGATCGTACTCGCTATGAGTCCAAAATATTTGCAGGCAAGTCAACGCGTACGGGGAAAGATCGATTGGCTCGGATCATTACTGGTAACAGCTTCACTGATGATATTGGTGTATTCGATCGTGGCAGCTGAATCTGTGGGATGGATTTCTGTTCAAACCATCGGATTGATTGCTTTATCCATCCTGCTGTTCGTGTTGTTTGTGCAAACGCAGAAGAGGAGTGCGTTTCCGCTGTTGCCTTTGTCGATCTTTAAAGTGTTCAATCTGGCCGCAGGAAATATTTCGATGGCGCTGATGGCAGCTGCATGGATTCCGCTCTGGTTCTTCCTGAATTTGTATCTGCAGCAGATTCTGAAACTGAATGCATTTTACAGTGGGCTGGCATTGTTGCCTATGACCATCACCATCATGATAGTAATGGTAGGTGTTACAGGCAAACTCGTTGGCCGTTACGGATACAGGAAATTACTCATCACCGGCATGTTGTTTCTCACTGCATCGCTGATACTGTTCAGTTTTGCGCCGGTAGGTGGGTCCTTTTTAGTTCACGTATTGCCAGGCTCTTTGCTGGGTGCGCTGGGTATGTCGCTCGCGTATATTCCGGGAACCATGGCGGCAATGTCGGGAGCGAAGCCGGAGGAAACAGGGCTGGCATCGGGCATCGTGAACACGAGTTATCAGATAGGATCGGCACTTGGCCTGGCCATTATCGCAGTGATCGCTGCAACGGTAACAAAATCTCAGACAGGAACTGATACAATGGATGTGGTAGCGCTCAATGCCGGATTCCGTGCAGCCTTCATGGCAGCAGCAGTAGCCAGTGCAGCGGGGCTGCTGCTTGCATCATCAAAAGTAAAAACGGCAGGAAATTAACAAAGGAACAATCACCAAAAGATCGTTGCAATGATCGCTTGCGCATAAGAAGCATGATGGGCTTCTGGCAAAAAAGAACTTCCCCTGTGGAGGTTCTTTTGCTTTTCGGTTAATCATCAACCCTCGCTTCTCCACACACAACACCAATCACCGGGTTACACCCATTGCAGGTTTTTTCATATGTACATTGTTGCAACACAGTTCAGGTGTTTGGGGATCATTGAAAGAATAATGACATATATCAATCCATTGGCATAATGTTTGTCAATTCCCCCGCACTATTAACCATTACATCAATACTCAATTTGAAATCATGATCCAACCACACATGAGAATGCGCGGCATCGCCGCAGTGATGCTGGCTGCAATTTTTATGAGCTCCGCTGCCTGCTCCAAATCTAAAGACGAACCCAAAGAAGAACCACTCCCGGAAGGAACTATCCTCGTCAACGAAAAATTCGATGGAACCAACAGTGAGGTATGGGCCACTGCAGTTAAAGGTCCAGTTACTTATTCCATTAAAGATGGCTGGTACTCAGCTGACATCGCCATTGCAGATACGTATGTAACGGGCGCATGGGCTACCAAAACCTATTTTCAGAAAGGCGATAAACAGAACGTTGAAGTAATTCAAAAGAAAACAGCAGGACATGAATATGACAAAGCAGGTTTGACCTTCTGGTTTGTAAACACCAAAAACTACCTCAGCTTTCAGATCGGAGACAAAGCATTCAGAGTACTTCAGAGGTTGAATGATGTAGAATCAAATCTGATCACCTGGACCAATTCCGCTGCAATCAAAGGCAATATCGGCGAACAGAACAAACTCAAAATCTCACTCGCCGACGCAAAAATTCTCTTCTATATCAACGATGTTCATGTAGCCACCATGAATGCCGGTCCTGTTGAAACGCTAGATAAAATCGGCCTTCGCATAGATAAACTCGATTTTACTCCGCATTCAACTTATCTCTATGATAACCTGAGAATGTGGAAGAGCAAATAGTTTCCCAACCTTAACCATAACCTATCCCGCCCGCCGCTGCATTGCATCGGCGGGCATTTTGTTTTAAGTTGTTATCTTTAAGCATACGCAAAACATACCGGATGAAGTACTTGACTAAAACTGTCTGGATACTTTCTTTCATCAGCCTGCTCACCGATGTGGCCAGTGAGATGCTCTATCCGGTAATGCCCATCTATCTGAAAAGTATCGGGTTTTCCATTCTGCTCATCGGTATTCTCGAAGGCGTGGCAGAAGCCACTGCCGGTTTAAGCAAAGGTTATTTCGGAAATCTCTCCGATCACAAGGGAACCCGTGCTCCATTTGTACGATTGGGCTATCTCATGAGTGCCATTTCCAAACCAATGATGGCGATGATGATCTATCCCGTTTGGATCTTCTTTGCGCGAACCATCGACCGGCTCGGTAAAGGCATCAGAACCGGCGCCCGTGATGCCATGCTTTCGGATGAATCCACTCCGGAAACAAAAGGACGCGTTTTCGGATTTCATCGTTCTATGGATACATTGGGCGCTGTGATGGGACCCGCACTGGCATTGCTCTTTCTGCATTTCTATCCCGGTAGTTATAAACAATTATTTCTCTGGGCTTTTATTCCCGGCATGCTGGCAATACTGCTCAGCTTTTATCTGAAAGACAAAAAAAATGCTCCAAAGAAAAACACCAGCAGTCCCGGGTTGCTGAATTTTCTGAAATATTGGAAAAAGAGTCCGGTCGCATACAGAAGGCTGGTGGCAGGCTTGCTGGTGTTCACACTTGTCAACAGCTCCGATGTATTTCTGCTGTTGAAAGTAAAGGAAGCCGGTCTCAACGATACAGCCACCATCGGCGTATATATTTTCTACAACCTCATTTTTGCCATCGCTGCTTTTCCGTTGGGCATGCTTGCAGATCGTATGGGGCTGAAAAAAATATTTGTAGCAGGATTGCTCCTCTTCGTAATAGTGTATGCAGGTATGGCTGTAAAAGGAAGTATAGCCTGGTATGGGTTTTTGTTTCTGCTCTATGGCATGTATGCAGCGGCAACGGAAGGCATTTCCAAAGCCTGGGTCAGCAACATAGCCAGCAGATCAGATACTGCCACTGCAATCGGCACCTATACTGCGTTTCAGAGCATCTGTACCATGCTGGCCAGTGCGCTGGCCGGATGGATATGGTTTCAGTTCGGGTCGCAGGCAGCTTTCCTTGTTACAGCTGCCGTAGGGTTCCTCGTGTTTTTGTACTTCCTCGCTATGCGACATTAAAATTGTTTTAATCTGCTGTTCTCTTCCCCAGTTACACAAATCGTTAAGAGTCTCCAATAACTTCATCCTATATTTTTGCCGGATAATCAACTATCGTGAGAACCCTGCTAATTGAAGATGAAGCAGCTGTAGCTGTAATGATCAATAAAGGATTGAGCGAATCGGGCTATTCCGTTACGGTGGCGCCTGATGGCCATATCGGATTGGAAATGGCGCTCAACAATCACTTCGACATCATCATACTCGATATCATGTTGCCCGGCATCAACGGGCTGGAGCTCTGTAAAAAACTCCGGCGCAATGAAGTATCAACACCAATTTTGATGCTCACTGCACTCGACTCCACCGAGAACATCGTAACAGGTCTCGATAACGGCGCTGATGATTACATGACCAAGCCTTTCAAATTTCCTGAACTCGAAGCCCGGCTGCGAAATCTCGCCCGCCGCAATGGCAATACCATCAAGGCTTCCGATCTGTTGCAGGCCGGAGAGCTGGCGCTGAATACTGCCGCCAAATCGGTTCACCTCAGTGGCAGCGAGATAAGCCTCACCGCCACTGAATTCAGGTTGCTCGAATTTATGCTGCGCAATAAAGGCCGTGTGTTATCCCGCATCGAGCTGCTGGAAAATGTATGGAGCATCAACTTCAACATGGGTACCAACGTGGTGGATGTATATGTGAATTATCTCCGCAAAAAAATCGACCGTAACAATTCTTCCAAACTCATCCATACCGTAACTGGCATGGGCTATATCATCAAAGGGTAGCACTATGAGGATCCAGCTGAAGACCGCTCTTTTATTTACTGCTGTAACTGCCGCTCTCATTCTGGCCATCAGCATGAGTGTGTATTATTTTACCAGCCGTTTTGCTTTCAACGATTTTCAGAAGAGGCTGGAGCTGCGGGCTGCCATTTCATCCCGCATTCTTTTCGAGCAGGATCCCAGCTCCGCAGACGCATTCAGCGAATTGAAACAGCAATACCTCGAAGTACTTCCGCAGGAAAAGGAATACGTTTTCAGAGCAGACAGTGTGAACGCTCAAACGCTGAAAGCACAAGGGTTTCCGTTGAATATGTCGTTCATCGAAGATGTGGTCGGCAATCACGGTCAAACCATTTTTGCACAGGAAAAGAACGTGCATTATGCAGGCATCATCTTCAATAATCCGAGAGGCGGTAAATACGTGATCATCAAATCAGCTGTTAACAAACACGGAGAAGATCTGCTGCGAAATCTGCTCAATACAAAAGCCATTGCGTTTATTTTCTCGGTAGTGGCGGTGTTCTCCATCAGTATTTTCTTCTCACGAAAAACATTCGAACCCGTTCGGGATATCATCAACAGGGTAAACAATATCAGCGCGCATAACATGCACCTGAGGCTCGAAGACAAGGGCGGTAAAGATGAGCTGGCCGAGCTGGCCGGTACATTCAACAATATGCTCGACCGCCTGCAGACCTCTTTTGAAACGCAGAATAATTTCGTGAGCAATGCTTCGCATGAATTGCGAACACCCCTTACCGCCATCATCGGCGAAGCGGATATCGCGCTCTCCAAAGCCCGCTCTCAGGAAGAATACAGGAACGCATTGCAGATCATTTCGCGCGAAGCGGGCAAGCTGCATAAGCTTACCAGCAGCCTGCTGAATCTTGCCAAATCCGGCTTCGATGGCAAAAAGCAAAGCTGGGAAATGTTGCGCATGGATGAAATGGCATTCACGGTAAAAGAGTCCATCGATGAGATCGATCCGCTCAATCAGCTTCAGCTCGATTTCACTTCGCTGCCTGCCGATGAAAACAGAATGGTTGTTCATGGCAATGTAAACCTGCTGAAACTGGCGCTCACCAATGTGGCGATGAACGCCTGCAAATATTCCAACAACAGAATAGTGAAGCTCAGTGTGGAGGCCTCCGGAAAGAAAGTGCAGGTGGCCATCACGGATGAAGGCATCGGCATTCCCGCAGATGAGCTGAAGTATATTTATGAGCCTTTCTTCAGAGCATCCAATACCAGCAACTACGAAGGGTATGGGGTAGGATTGCCTTTAACGCAGGCCATCATCCGCCTCCACAGCGGACGGATAGATGTTCGTTCGGAAGAGGGAAGAGGCACTATCGTGATCATCACATTGCCAGCGGCGGACAATACAGATCAGTACACATAAAGTTCAACTCTTACCATATTCTAATTTCTCTTATCAGATTCTAATTACATTCTTATGGTTCTTTTAAGTGCGTCTTAAACGCGCCTAATGCCGGCAGTACAACTTTGCATTCATTAATTGATTACTGAATTCAAAGTGTACAAAATGAGAAATGTATTGATTCCCACAGATTACTCGCTGGCATCGCTGGAACTGGTGGAGAAAACCGTTCAGAGTTTTCCGCAGCAGCAATTGAACATCATTCTCTTTCATGCTTTCGAGATTCCTTACTTCGACAGTGATATGGGCAGCAGCAATGCGAAGCCACCCTACAGAGATATTGTTACAGATGCCTTCCGCAACGGCTGCAAACGCCTCAAAGATCAGTATCCGAAATCCATTCAGGGCATATTGCTCCGTCATCTGTATGGCAATACCACAGCGGTTTTCCACAATTTTATAGATGCCAATGAGATCGACCTGATTGTGTTCCCCGATCATTGGACATTTACGCCTGTGCATCCGCAGAGTGTAAACCCTGCTGCCATGTTCAGAAAGTCCGGCGTTCGGTTGCTGAAAACATTTACAGCTCCTGTGCAGCAAAAAGAACAGGCGCCGGCAGCAAAACCACCTGTGAGCAAGCAAGTGAAGACAGAGAATGAACACACCGAAAACGAAATCTATGCTGTTAAAAAACAATATTCCACTGCGGTACATCTTCGGAAAGATCCGCAATGAACTGATATTTATCCTGATCTACACTACTGCCATTGCGATCTTTCATAAATACGTAGAGTTTGCTCCCATCAGCATTCCGATTGCAGTGCCTGCAATATTGGGTACCGTAATTTCACTGCTGCTTGGTTTCAGGAGCAATCAGGCATACGATCGCTGGTGGGAAGCAAGGCATGTGTGGGGCGCCATCGTGAACGACTCGCGCACGCTTGCGAGACAGGTACTCACTTATACAGACGTGCTGTATCCCGGAGATCAGGTGCAGCAATTCCGCGAGCGGATGATCAGAAGACAGATCGCCTGGAACTACAGCCTTGGGCAATCGCTGCGCAATCTCTCCGCTGCAAAAGGATTGAATGCTTACCTCAGCGCAAAAGAGCAGCAGTTCATTTCGCATTACGATCACGTGCCGGCGGCCTTGCTCGAAATGCACGGACGCAATCTCCGCGAAGCGCAGGAAGAAGGATGGATCAACAGATACCAGCAGGTGGAAATGGATCGCACGCTCACACGCCTCTGCGACAGCATGGGCAAGTGTGAACGAATCAAGAACACGGTGTTCCCTGCCACGTACAGTTTGTACATCCATTTCTCTTTGTTGTTGTTCATCTGCCTGCTTCCCTTCAGTCTGATCGAGTATTTCGGATTCTTTGAAATACCAGTGGTGATGGCTGTTTCAGCCTGTTTTCTGCTGATCGAGAAAATGGCGATTCACCTGCAGGATCCTTTCGAGAACAAACCCACCGATACTCCCATGACCACCATCGCAAGGAATATCGAAAAGAATCTCCGGCAGATGCTGCAGGATCAGGAACTGCCTGAACAACAGGAAGAAGCCGGCAAAAAGAAATATTTTATCATGTAAGTCAGTACATCGTTGCGGGCGCATTGTTGCCCGCAACGATTCTTGAATGAGAAATAATTTCTATATTGTTTCGGCAAACCCGAAACATCCATGCACAGCATTCTGCCTTTTCTGCTGGCCATGATACTGGCCATTGTGTTGCTTGAAATGTGGGCAAGCAAACTCAAAATTGCTTATCCTATCCTGCTGGTAACGGCAGGGCTTCTGATCAGTTTCATACCCGGATTGCCGGTAGTGAAGATCGATCCTGATCTCATCTTCTTCATCTTCCTTCCGCCATTGCTGTTCGAAGCGGCCTGGTCCATTTCATTCAAGGAGATGAAGAAATGGTATCGCATCATTACCAGCTTTGCATTTCTGGTAGTGTTCTTCACGGCCTTGTCGGTAGCCGTGGTCACCAATCATTTCATTCCCGGATTTTCACTGGCATTAGGTTTTCTGATCGGCGGCATCGTGTCTCCGCCGGATGCCGTGAGCACAGGTGCGATCACGAAGTTTGTAAAGATCCCCAGAGCTACTTCAGCCATTCTCGAAGGAGAAAGTCTGCTGAACGATGCTTCCTCACTGATCATTTTCCGCTTTGCATTGGTGGCTGTAGGAACCGGACAGTTCATCTGGCAACAGGCCGCTGTCGATTTTCTGTGGATGGTGATCGGCGGTGCAGGCATCGGCATTGCACTCGCCTGGTTCTTTGTGCAGGCCCATAAACGATTGCCTACAGATGCTCCATCTGATATTGTCTTCTCCATTCTCGAACCATATATTTTTTACTGGGTGGCGGAGCAGGTGCACAGTTCGGGTGTGCTGGCAGTAGTGTGCGGTGGATTGTACATGGCCAATCGCAGAATGAGCTACCTCAACAGCACCAGCAGAATCAGAGGCGCCAGTGTGTGGGAGAGTTTTGTATTTGTATTGAATGGCATCGTGTTCTTTATCATCGGCCTCGATCTCCCTGAAATTGTGAGTGGATTGCGGTCGGAAAATATTCCGCTCAAAACGGCCATTGGTTATGGAGTGCTGGTTACCGGTGTACTGATCCTTGCGCGGATAATCAGTGCGTATGCGGCATTGATCGCTACACTTATATTCCGGCCACAGGTTGCGCCCCGCGCAACTATCAGGCGAAGCAGGTTTCTTACACCATTGCTGCTTGGCTGGACGGGTATGCGCGGCGTGGTATCACTTGCTGCAGCACTTTCCATTCCGGTTATGGTAAACGGACAAGCATTTCCGCAACGCAACCTGATACTCTTCATCACTTTTATTGTAATTCTGCTGACGCTGCTGGTACAGGGACTTACATTGCCATACCTCATTACGCGCACTAAAATATTCGATAGCATCCCTCAGATACCGGAAGAAGATACCAAACTGAAAGTAAAGGAGGGACTTCGTGAGCACACACGCCTCTTTTTGAAAAACAAATATGAGAACGAATTTCAGGATCATGAAGGCATGCAGCGCATGCTGATGCTCTGGGACGAAAAGAGCAAAGCCGCCAATGATGAACTGATCAATGAAAAAACGAAATTGGTTTTCCTGGAACTGCTGGAAGTTCAACGCAGGTTTCTGCTGGAAATAAATAAAGATCCGCTGACCAGTGATGAAGTAGTGAGGCATCACTTGTTTCTGATAGACCTTGAAGAAGAACGATTGAGAACCCTGTAAGAAACAATTAACAAATATTAAGGCCTGAGCCGGAATGCTACCGGACTCGGGCCTTTTGTTTGATGGTTTATGCTTAAACAGTTGTTCAGCATTGCCTGTTCCGGCAGTTTATTCAGCGGATAGCCTTGCAGTGTGGATACAATCCGGCGAAGTAATATCTGTTTGGACCGGAATTTGTAAATCAGAAATAGCGAAATCATTCATCAATAAAACCTGTTACCATGAAAAATACTATGCTGTATCAACGTTTGATTGCGTCTGTACTGATTGTTATTTCAGCCTGCTCCGGAGCCGGTGCACAGATAGGAAATCCGGGATTGATGTATCAGGGCGCATTTGACAACGCTATGTTTCTCACTACGAAAGCCGCCATCGAAAAATCTGTAGCCAAAAACAAACCGGTTGCTGCGGAAAAGAAGAACCCGACAACCTCTGCAACAAACAATGCTACGCTCAATTTTACTTCTTCTCCTGAAGTGCATAAGAAAGTACTTCAGCTCATTGCAGGCATTGCGGCAAAAGGCGATAAAGCCAAACAGGAAAAACATGCCAGCGTACTTGAAAATGCTGCATTACTGACGCAGTTCGATAAACTGTTGGCCGACTTTGGTTACAACAGCCATAACCTGTCGGATGTATTCGCAGCATACACCATTATCGCATGGCAGATTGCTACAGGAAATGATGCTGCTCAATATACACAAGGGATCAGTTTGTTCAGGAAACAGATGGCACAAACAATGAGCGGCAACAAGGCAGTGACAGCTCTGAGCAGCGATCAGAAACAGGAAATGGGAGAAACGCTGGCTTATATCTCCATGATCTTCAGAATTGCTGTACAGAATCAGGCTAATGAAAACAATGCAGCAGTACTGAACAATATCAGAAACAGCATGCAATCCCTCACATTAAGGGCCACAGGTCTCGATCTGATGAAATATACATTTAACAACGAAGGTTTCTCACTGAAACAATAATGCCGATTTCAGTGCTATAAAAACTTCCTGCGCTGATCGCGTATCTGCCGGAGCGTTTTATTCGTATCCGGATCTCCTGACTGAATCTTTGAAAAGCCCACACGCTGCGACAGATATATGCCCGTATGTCCACTGAAATAATATGCAGTGAAGCAGGCGACGGCATAATACAAAATATGCTCCCCACCGAACAGCTCAACACCCATGATGGTACAGGCTATCGGAGTATTGGTAGCAGCAGCAAATACTGCGATGAAACCAAGTCCGGCCATCAGATCTGCAGGAGTCCCTGAAACCATTGCAATGGCATTTCCCAAAGCCGCTCCGATGAAGAACAGCGGCGTTACTTCTCCGCCTTTGAATCCCATGCCTATTGTGATGGCAGTGAATAATAATTTCCAGAACCAGCTGAAATAACCAGCACCACCCCGTTGAAATGACGATACGATAGATACGCCTCCTTCATGAGGATTGGTAACGCCGAGACCAAGATAATCTCCTGTGCCGAGTGCGAATGTCAGTCCGATAATGATCAATCCTCCTATCGCAGGAATCAGCCATTTGGTTTTGATAAGCTTGTTACTGTAATTCTTAATTGAGTGGGTGAGTTCGGAGAACATATATCCTGCAAGACCAAAACAAACACCAGCTAATATTGCGTGAATGAGTAATTCATATTTGAAATGCAGAAATGAAAAGCCGGTGATGATATCTGAATTGATGATCTGATATTTCGTATGCTGAATGCCATACATGGTGCAGGTGAAATCGGCCAGCACACTGGCAATGAAACAAGGCATCAACGCTTTGTGATTGATCTTTCCGATAGCAAGTACTTCCAGTGCGAAAACAGCACCTGTTACCGGTGTGCCGAACACTGCGCCGAAGCCTGCAGCAATGCCGCACATGAGCAGAATACGGGTGTCTTCAGTATTCAGTCTTATCAATCTGCTGAAGAGCGCTGCCATGCTTCCTCCCATCTGAACGGCAGTTCCTTCGCGGCCTGCAGAGCCTCCGAATAAATGAGTGATGATGGTTGTAGCCAGCACCAGCGGCGTCATGCGCGCAGGAACACCTCCGCCGGGTTCATGAATTTCGTCCATGATAAGGTTGTTGCCGGCTTCGGCATTTTTGCCTGCAAATTTGTATAGAAAATAGATGAGGATCCCCGCAATTGGCAACAGGTAAAGCAACCATCCGTTGAGCCAGCGCAATGCAGTAACCTCATCGAGAAGCCAGAGAAAAAAGGCTACAAGCGAACCCACTACCAATGAAACGGGAATTGTGAGGATTGTCCATTTTAAGAGGCGCTGAGCGATGGCAATCTGTTCGAATTGTTGTTTCAGTTGTTTGATCATCCTACAAATGTTTTAGTGATGGCTGTAAACGCCATGTAGTATTTGTAGGCGCCATCAGTTCCGGGAAGAACGGTTAAATAGGAAGACACCATTTCCTTGGCAATAAAGATATACAAAAAAATAATGCCGGAGAGTATCGAATCCCTCCGGCACGAGTTATGAATGCACACCTGCTGATTTCACAGCAGTAAGTTTATACGGCCATCTTGCTGCCGTGGTAGGTGGGATAATCTGTATATCCTTCCGGGCCGGCACCGAAAAATTTTTCAATGATGGGGGCATTCAATGGCAGCCCATTCTCCAGGCGGTAGGGCAGATCGGGGTTTGCAATGAATGGCCGTCCAAATCCGATGAGGTCGGCCCATCCGTTCTTCAGCGCTTCGTGTGCACGTTCGCGCGAATACTTCCCTGAATAAATGAGCGTTCCCTTGAATGCTTCGCGATAAGCTTCTTTGAATGCAGGAGCCATTACAGGCGCATCTTCCCAATCTGCTTCTGCGATGTGGATGTATGCAACACCAATTTCATTCAGCATGCGGGCCGCTGCGATATAGGTTTCTTCGGGGTTATCGTCCACTGCGCCCATCTGCGTGGTCAGCGGAGCCTGCCGTACACCTACTCTGTGGCTTCCGATGGCTTCGGACACGGCAGTGGTTACTTCTTTCAGAAAGCGAAGGCGTTTTTCCAAAGTTCCTCCATACTCATCTGTACGAAGATTGGTCTGTGAATCTGTGAACTGTTCCAGCAGATAGCCATTGGCGGCATGCAGTTCAACACCATCGAAGCCCGCAGCAATGGCATTCTTCGCGGCTTGTGCATAGGTCTGAATGATCTGCTGTATTTCGGGAATGGTCAATTCGCGGGGCATGGAGTGCTGCACCATTTCTCCTTGTCCGGATTGGGCATCTGCGTTTTGTTTGGGCACATATACTTTCACGCCTTTGGCGAGAATGGCGGATGGAGCAACCGGCGCTTCTCCGTTTTCCTGAAGTGATGTGTGTGAGATTCTGCCTACATGCCAGAGCTGAGCAAACATTTTTCCGCCTGCTTTGTGAACGGCGTCGGTTACTGTTTTCCAGCCTTTGATCTGTTCGGGTGTGTAGATGCCGGGCGTCCAGGCATAACCCTGACCCTGGCGGCTGATCTGCGTGCCTTCTGAGATGATGAGTCCCGCTGAAGCGCGCTGTGCGTAATACTCAGCCATCAGTTCTGTTGCCACTTCACCCACTGCGGACCTCGCTCTGGTCATCGGTGGCATTACTATTCTATTGTTCAGTTGTAACTGTTCAAGTTTATAAGGTTCGAATAACATAGCCATGAATTTTAATTGAGGATGTAAAATTCAGCATTGCGTTTCTATAGATGAAATAGCATAAATAGTAGATAAGTATCAGAATAGTGATAGATGAAAATGTTGTGAATTTTCAGTCGTAATGAGTATCATTATGGTCAATCCTTTAACCCGATAAACCGGAAGCATGAATTACTTATTGCAGATTCTGATTGTTCTTTCAGTGGTATTGATTGTAGCGAAAATTTTCATTGCAAAACACCGGTGTCTCCCATGGAGACAGGGATTTAAAGGAATTTTAAAATATTATCTAAGCTTACTTTTTCACCGGAACGAAGATCCTAACACGAGGATTTACCTGTTTCTCACCTGGGAATAATTTCGTGAGTGGACCTTCATCGAATTGAATGCTGGGTTCGAAACCTGAATTGATAGCAATGGTGTAACCTATTTTGCCTTCAATCTTATTGCCATCATCATCTTTGCTCCAGCCGGGCCCGCCAATTGGTGTGAGTACGCCATCTTCATCCAATCCGGCGCCACCGGGAATGGATCCTGAGAAACCGTGTCCGGCTGATACGCCCGCGCCGAACTTCATGCCGATATCTGTCATTTTCTTATCTCCATCGTAGGTGATGTAAATGCTTTGATTGATGCTTGCTTCTACTTTGCCCTCCACACCCGGAATTTTTACAGCTTTGCTGATGCTGGTGCCAATGCCTGCTGTGAATGTATACTGATGTGTTTTGAAATTCTGACTGAAGTTGAAACTAGCTCCTTCACCGAGGCTGAAAGAAGCTTCTTCACAATTGGTTTTTAGTTTTCCAACAAAGAATGGTATCTCCATATCAACCGGGCATTTGAATTCCCAGTTCATTTTAAGATCGATATCTTTTTTTCCATAGTTGTATGGTGGAGGGCAGGTGCTCCAACTGGCTACATCGCTCTTGGGTTCTTTATCTTCTCTCCACCGATCTACGATCTTCAGGTATTGATCGGCTTCATAGTAATAGAAATATTGAGCTTGTGGTAGGTTTATGCCAGATAGAAAACGCCAGTAAGAAAGCATATAAAATTCTCTCAGCGCTTCAACCTGCATTCTTCTTCTGTAAGTGGAAAGTGCACTGGCTTTGTCTTTCAGAAATTCGTTGTAAACAACCAGGATTTTGCTGCAAAGCTCTTTCTGCAACTTTAGCAGCTTATCACAATCGTCATTTCTGGGATCTTTTCCGGGGCAAATCAATCCTTTCATAAGTGCCTTGTATTGCGCAGTGATTGAGCCGGCTTTCTTATCATAGTTGTTTTTGATTTCCTGTATTGCCGATACATAATCTGCCTTAAACCCCGGAAGTGGACTGCGATATACTTTTCTCATTCGGTCCAGTTGTTTGGCCGCCATGTAGGTAAATGTTCTGCCAGGTGGTGGAAGCCTCACGGTTGGATTTTTGATCCTTTGCTCGGTGAAATAGTCTACCTGTTGTTGAGTTTTTGCTTCTTCTTCTTTGCTGAATTTGTTTTTGAGGTTCATTACAAGTTTCTCTTCTGCATGGAATTTTTGTTCCCATGCTTCGAGAGTAGCATTGTGGAGAGGAATATCGTACACACTCTGCAATGGAGCAGGCAGATTAACCCTGAATTCATTGAAGGCGTCCGGCATATTGATTTCCGGAAAATGCGCCGGCAGCTGGTCTTTCGCTGGCATCTTGCTTTCAAAATTTGCGGCAGCATTGGTATAACCTCCCTGCAGCGAAGCTGCAATATGCTTTGATGCCTGAGCCATATTGCCTGCTGCTGCTTCGAGATGCGCCATGGTGTTGTTGGCTTCAGGATGAAGCGGCGCCAGCTTAATGCAGGCCATCAGGTATTGTTTTGTTTTTTCCTTTTCTCCCAGAAGTGCGTAGGCCTGACCAATATTGTTATTGGCCACAGCACTCTGAGGGTGTTTTTCAACAAGGTATTGCAGAATAGGAATCGACTTCTGCGGCCATCCGGAGAGCTGCAGCATAGCCGCCAGATTATTGAAATCAAGAGCACCGGTCTGTGGTGCAGTACAGGCTTTGGTTGCCAATGCCAGTGCGGTAAATGGATTGCTTTTGTAAAACCAGCCAGTCACCGCAAGCAGGGTTAGCTCAGCAGGCTTTCTGTTGACAGATAATTTTGCGATCTCCTGCAATTGAGAAGCAGGCAGAGTGGACGTTACAGCAGTGGAAATTTTCTGAATAAAAGTTTGCAGAGCAGGCAGGCTAAGCGTTTCTTTCGGAATGGTAGCTAGTATTGCAGCATCTCTTTCCGGGAAAAAAAGCGAGAATTTTTGTGATGCAGATTGCTGGGAAGCTGCCAGCAATTTGTCAATGTTCCCTTCCATTTGCTTTCTCATTTTCTCCCGCTGATCGGGCGGGAGGTTCTTGAGCGCCTCCTCCATCAATGCCTGCAATTCAGTGGCTGTAAGTGGTTTGCCCTTCTCCTGCGCGTTCACTGCTCCAGATAGAAACAATGCAAACACTAGTGCGATCATTATTTT
The DNA here is from genome assembly GCF_012927185.1 of Pseudoflavitalea sp. G-6-1-2. Taxonomy (GTDB): domain Bacteria; phylum Bacteroidota; class Bacteroidia; order Chitinophagales; family Chitinophagaceae; genus Pseudobacter. The sequence continues at coordinate 1,858,121 of NZ_JABBGB010000002.1, read as the reverse complement.
CATGCTGCATCTTTTTGAGAATGCTAAACCTATGAAAACAGACTGGTGTAACAATCGTAGCACAGACGGGCTTGCCTGGAAGCCGCTCTGAACTGCCGGTATATTCTAACGGAAATCCCTGCCATTGCGAATTTTACCGTAGTTTGCAACTATAATCCGCACCCCTTGCCGCCTAACCGTACATACGATGAGAGAGCGCTGCTATTGCAAATAGCGGAAGGGGATGCAATGAGTTTCGGCATACTCACCAAACACCACTGGCCCCAGGTATACGGCACTGCACTCCGCCTCACCAAATCTCCCGAACAGGCCAAAGACCTCGCACAGGAAATGTTCATGAAGCTCTGGAACAGCCGGCACAGGCTGCCTGAGGTGGAAAATATCAATACCTACATCTATGTTGCGGCGCGAAATCTGGTGATGGATTTTATGGAAAAGAAAGTGTTCCATCCTTCCAATATTCAAAACCTCACAGACTATCTCACCGATAATTCCGCCGAACATCCACTCACCAGTCTCGAATTCAAAGAGCTTGAACAGACTGTTTCTGCCGCCATTCAGGCGCTTCCCGAAAAAACCAGACGGGTTTTTGAGCTGCATCGCTTCGCCGGAAAAAGCCATAAAGAAATTGCCGCCCTGCTCGATATCTCCGAAGTAAGCTCTAAAACCTATATTGTACGGGCACTTAGAGACATTCGGGTGTATCTCTCCAAACATGCCGGCGACAATCCGCTGCTGCTGGTTTTCCTGCTCGGAAAATTTTTCTGATCTACTGTCTTACCCCTCGTTAGTTTTCCGTCCTGTATGTATAAACCTTATATCATGACCGGGAATTCGGTTAAAGAACTTTGGGAAAAGTACATGCAGGGCACCGCCACACCTGCCGAAATGGAGCAGCTGAGTACCCTTTTCAGCCAGCCTCAGCATCGTGCAGCGTTTGATGATCTGTTGCAGCAGGCATTCACTGATCCCCGCTATATTGAAACAGCTGATCATAATGTTGATGATGTGGTAAGCAGTCTGATGCAAAGACTGAATGAGAACAGCAGTGCCACTGCTATCCGCAGAATGCCCAACAGGCGCTGGTTCTGGGCTGCAGCTTCGGTAATTGTGCTGGCCGTTGCCGGAACATATCTATGGAATAGCAGAACCGTAAAAAATAATCCGGGTACTGCACCAGTGGTTGTAAAAGAAGATTTGCCGCCAGGTGGGGAAGGGGCCATTCTTACCTTATCCGATGGCAGGCAGGTTTCGCTGGACAGTCTGAAGAATGGCCTCGTGGCTCATCAGGATGGAAGCGATATAAAATTGGAGAATGGCAGGCTGCTCTACGATCCGAAAGAGCAGGCAAACCAATCGCTCGTGTACAACACCATGTCCACACCAAGAAAACGGCAGTTTCAGATGACATTGCCCGATGGCAGTAAGGTATGGCTGAATGCCGAATCATCGATCCGCTTTCCGGTAGCATTCGCTGCCACCGAGAGAAAAGTAGAAGTAACCGGAGAGGTCTATATCGAAGTAAAGAAAAATGCAGCCGCACCATTTACGGTGAATGGAACTGATTTTGTAATTCAGGTGCTGGGAACCGGTTTCAATATCAATTCCTATGCAGATAATGGATTGGTGAAAGCCACGCTGGTAGAGGGTTCTGTGAAGTTGAGCACAACCGGCAGTAACAGCGTGCTGCTTAAACCCGGAGAACAATGGATTTACAATAAGAAGGGAGGAACATTCAACATCAGCAGATCTGCAGATATGCAGCATGTTCTTGCCTGGAAAGAAAAACGCTTCTCTTTCAATGGCAATATCAGAAGCATCATGAAGGAACTGGCAAGATGGTACGATGTAGAACTGAAGTACGAAGGAGATATATCCGATAAAGAACTGGAAGGCGGTTTTCCGCGCGATAAGGAACTGCAAAAAGTATTGGAGATTCTCGAAAGCGTAGCTGATGTAAAATTTGAACTGAAAGGAAAACTGCTCACCATCAGAGCATCGAAATAGCTGGCCATGAAAAAACCGCACCGGATTTGCGTCCGGGCGGTTCTGCAAGGCTAATGAGTTTGTCACCCACTGTACGGAACGAATTGAGAGCCGGACCGTATAGTTTTTATTAACCTAAACGCAAATAAAGTTATGCATTTTATGCTTATGGGATCCCCTATGCCCGAAAGGTGCATCGGGGGAAGTGTGAAGTGGAGCAATCCATGGAAACACAGGCTCACCAAAACGATTTTGATCATGAAAATGATTTGCGCACTGCTTATTATCTCTTTAACGCACGCATACGGAAGCGGCAAAGCCCAGTCCGTAACGCTCTCCGGTAAAGACATTCCGATGAAACAGGTCTTTGAAAAGATCCGTATCCAAACCGGAATTGAATTCATCTGGGAAAAGAATCTCATCGAAGAAGCGTCTGCCGTTACAGTGGACATCAGGAATCTGCCGCTGAAACAGGCGCTGGACATCTGTTTCCGGGGACAGAACCTTCGTTATTCATTCATCGACAATGTAATTGCGGTTACCAGAAAACCTGCCATCAGTCTGCCCGTTTTTGCAGAGGCTGCACTGATAACAGGCCGCGTGTTTTCCGAAGAAAAGAAGCTGCCGCTCGAAGGCGTAAATGTTGCAGTGAAAGGAACCACGCAAGGCACCACCACCGATGCGCAGGGTAATTTCGTAATCGCGGCCGATGCCGGACAAACCCTCGTGATCAGCTCCGTGGGATATATTTCACAGGAAGTGAAAGTAAGCGCTGCCACCAACTATCCCGTTTACCTCAAAGTTGCTGTTGCCAATCTCGATCAGACAGTAGTGGTGGGATACGGAACACAAAGCAAAAGAAATGTAACCGGCTCCATTGCCAAAGTAGGCGAACTGAAAGCCGAAGAAAATATCACCGGAAATGTATTCAATGCACTGCAGGGCCGCGTAGCTGGTCTGCAGGTTCGTGGCTTCGACGGATCGCCGGGTTCTGAGCCCAGCTTCAGCATCCGCGGTGTTCAAACCCTCAGCAGTGGAAATATCAATCCGCTGATTGTGATCGATGGACTGATCGTAGACGCTGGTTCTGGTGTAGGCGGATCGAACGCTCCTAACTTTAGATTCAGCAATATCAATCCGCAGGACATTGAATCTATTGAAGTACTGAAAGACGCTTCCTCCTCTGCCATGTATGGAGCAAGAGGCGCTCAGGGCGTAATTCTCATCACAACAAAAAAAGGAAAGGCCAACACCAGACCTGTTGTAAACCTGAGCACTTATTACGGCCTCACCAACTCAACCCTCGGTTACAGGTCCATGAACAACCAGCAGTATGAGAGCACCTTCAAGGAAGCCCGTAACAACAGAGTAGCAGATATCGATAAACTCCTTGCTACACCTGGTCTGCCTCAGGATAGGATCGATATGCTTGTTGAAGAAAAAGATCAGCTGGAGTATGAGATCGGCGCATTCAAACTGGGTACATCACTTGGTGTATTCGATCAGGACTGGGTGAAAAAAGTAACCAATAAAAACGCGGCTACAAAAAATATTCAGGCCAGTGTTTCTGGTGGTAATGCCAGCAATACTTATTACTTCTCATTCGGAAAATTCTCCGAAGAGAATTCTATTGGCCGCGGATTCTTCAACAGATACTCAGCAAAACTGGCGCTTACACAGCGTGTGAACAAATGGTTCAGGATCGGCGGTGATATCAGTGTATCACTCACTGAAACCAAAGACCTCACTTCTCCGCTGACCAACGCTCTCAATGCACGTCCGGATATGCCGGATTCCATTCCATTCAATGCAGATGGAACCCTCGGATACTGGATCGAAATGGATACACATCCGCTCGCAAGCGAATACCAGACCTACGGAAGATCGAAGAACTGGAATTACCTCGGCAATGCCTTCGGTGAAATCACCATCATGCCAGGGCTTACTTTCAAATCTACACTGGCAGGTGTGAACAGCCAGAGCAGCAGCACATTGTTCTACAGTCCCTTCTCTTCATGGGGGCAGTACAATAAAGGGCAGTATAACAACAGGGGAGGAAGTGGCATTCAATACACTTTCAACAATACCCTTACCTATCAGCTTGCAGTAAGCGGCCTGCGTGGCGATCTGTTGCTGGGACAGGAATACTACGAGAACAAACTCACCAATACCGGATTTTCCATCATCGGTTTCCCTTCCAGCGAAGGACTTTGGAATCCAGGTAATGGTTCACAACCTTTCAATGCTGAACAGTTCAACAACCGCACTTACGGCGAAGCAGGTGAATCTTATTTCTTCCGTTCGAACTTGAGCTGGGATAATAAATATCTGCTGAGCGCCAGCATTCGTCGCGATGGAACTTCCAAACTGGTTTCCAAAAACAGGTACTCATGGTTCCCTGCATTGTCGGCCGGATGGATTGTTTCTGATGAAGCCTTCTTCACTAAGAACAATATCATTTCTTTCCTCAAACTTAAATCGGGTATCGGTCTCACGGGAAATATCAGAACGCTCGGATATTTCGATTACGCAGATCTGGTGAACACCGGCAGTTATCTGGGAAGGCCAACACTGGTGCTGAACAACGTGCGTGGTAACCGTGATCTGAATTGGGAAAGAACCAAACAGTTCGATGCGGGCATTGAAGCGAGATTCTTCAACAACAGAGTCTCTATGACACTGGAGTTCTACGAAAAAAGAACCGACGATCTTCTTACAACATTGCGCATCCCCACATCTTCCGGTGGCTTTGCATCTCAAAAAGGTAACCTCGGAACGGTGCGCAACAGAGGTATCGATCTCGAATTGAATTATCGCAGCAAACCTTCCGGTTCCGGCAACTTCACCTGGAATGCAGGCGTGGCACTGAACATCAACAAAAACAAAATCCTTTATCTGAGAGACTCGGTAATGGGATATGGAATGTACTGGCCTGGTGGCCCGATGGGATATACCAAAACCGGGCATTCTGTAGGTTCATTGTTGTTGTACAGATCACTCGGTGTTGATCCCAATACTGGCGATCTGATATATGAGGATAAAAATAAAGACGGACAAATTACCACAGCAGATCAGGAGTATGTACAAGTAGCGCAACCCAAACTGGCTGGTGGTTTCAATCTCGGAGCAAACTGGAAAGGCTTCTCTCTTTCTGCCAACTTCACTTTCAGTGCAGGCAACAAAGTGTATAATCTGGAAGATCAGTACAGCCGGATTTTTGGAATCGATGATTTTTCAGGTGTGATGTCCAACAAGCCTCAATATGCAAACGACAGATGGAGAGCGCCGGGCGATAAGAGCTATTATCCCCGCGCCATTGTTGGACCGCATGGGCAAGGTCAGGCATCCGACTGGAACAGCAGACCATCTACTCATTATCTGTTCGATGCATCTTATGTGCGTCTCAGAAACCTCACCGTTGCATATCAGTTCGATGAGAAATTGCTGAAGAGAGCCGGTATCCCTGCTGTTCGCATCTATACATCATTCCAGAATCTCTTTATGATCAAGAACAAATCGCTGAAAGTTGCCGACCCAGAACTCGGTATCGAGAGTGGGGTTCAGAATTCTACTGTTCCTATTCCAAGAGTTATTGCGTTCGGAATTGATGTCACTTTATAATCAGATAAAAATTTTGATATGATCCGGAAATATTTCCTTCCAATAAATATATGCATATTCATCAGCTGCATTTTTTCTTCCTGCAGTAAAAAGCTGGATGGATTCTCGCCCGATACCAGCATCAGCGAGAACGAGATCAGGCCGTCAGATATTCCATTGCTGGTAAATGGAGTTTACTCCAAGATGCAGGGCAATCCATACTACATCTATCCAATGTTCGATATCTATGCGGATGATGTGATTTCTATTCAGGGTGGAACCGCTACCCGTTTCAATCCGCAAAACTATGAAGCATGTAGTGTGCTTCCGAGTGATGGCTTCGGTATAGGATCTTACTACAACTCTGCTTACACTGCCATCGGTAATGCCAATTTCATTATCAACTTTATCAGATCAAGAGGTCTCACCAGTTTGAATAAGGAGTTGGGAGAAGCATTGGCCATCCGCGCGTTTTCTTACTACCGCCTGGTGGATGCATTCGGCGGTGTGATCATTACGCTCGGAGGCGATAAAGATCCGGCTGATCTCAAACGTGTAAAGAATACTGAAGCAGAAGTGTATCAGCGCATTTTTACTGATCTGACGGATGCAGAAATCCTGCTGCCTTCTTTCACCACTTCTCATGCAATGTCTAAAGAAGCGTTGCAGTTGCTGCGTGCAAGAATTCATTTGAACAGAGGTGAAAAAACAGAAGCTAAAAAATACGCAGAATTGGTGATCGGTTCTGCAGCAGTAGCGCTCACTTCCAATTTTACCAGCAACTTCAGATACGACAATGCAGGGAACAAAGAATTGCTTTTCCGTTTGCACGAAGGGCCTTTGACATATAGTTATGACAAGGCATCTATGTTCCTTCAGTATAGTCCGGGTTTACCATATCGCAGGCCAAACGGAGCAACAGGGTATGGGCAAACATGGCTGAATACTGCTCTGGTGGCTGCTTACGAACCAGGTGATGTACGCGCAGGTATGCTGAAAGAGCAGTTTGCCAGCGCCGCCGGTAAAGTGGTAACCTTTCTGATGAAACACTCTGCAGATACACTGCAAACAACCAATCCGGTTGTTACCTATCCGATGATCAGACTGAGTGAAGCCTATCTCATCTCAGCCGAAGTGGATGCACGCAATGGAGTGGTAGATGTAACACGCTACAATCAGCTCAGACAAAAACGTAATCTGGCTGCAAAGAATAACAGTGATTTCGCTGGCGCCGCTGCTTTCCTCGAAGAGATCGAGTGGGAACGCAGAAGAGAGTTTGTCGGCGAAAGTCTGCGTTGGCAGGATATGAAACGTTTCGGCAAAGCCATTCCTTTTCTCGCATCGAAAGGGCAGGATGAAAAAAGACTGCTGATGCCGCTCCCCGCAGCCGAAATCGCCAGAAACCCCAATCTGAAGCAGAACCCAGGATACGATTTTTAAAGCAGCAAATAGAAAGTTATGAAGAAGGGAATATTGTTAACGCAGATTTTGATAGTGGGCATAGCAGGCAGTGCAGCTGCACAGCAGTTCAGGCTCGAAGGTTCATTGGGAAAGAAAGCCGAAGGCGCCACTGTAACCATCAACTATTTGAAAGGAAACGGATACCAGACGGATTCTGCGAAAGTAAAAAATGGGAAGTTCCTCATCACCGGTGATATGAAAGAACCGGTGAAGGCTTTTGTAAGACTGATCCCGGCCGTTAAGCCCGGAGAAACAAATACGCAGAACAATGATTACACGGAGATTTTTCTCGAACCGAGAAAGACTACGATGAAGTCGTCCGACGGATTGTTGAGCACTGCCACCGTAAAAGGTGGCACTGGTCAGAAAGAGCTGGCAGAGTTGCAGAGGCGACTCAAACCGGTGAATGCCCGCATGCAGGCGCTGGTCGATAGCATGACCAAAAGAATCAGCGAAGATGAAACAACCGCCAGCAAATTCAGAGTGGTGAGTCAGCCATTGTACGATGAGATGGACAGCATCAGAGCTGCATTTGTTGCTGAATATCCTGATTCGTATCTGAGTCTTTCAATTGTAAAAGATAAAAGCGCCATCATCGATCCGGTGAAGTTTGAGCCCCTGTTCAATTCATTGAGCGAACGTCTCAGAAATACCGATGGAGCTAAAGCAATCGCAGCCAGATTAGTCGTTGTGAAAAAGCTTGCCATCGGACAAAAAGCGCCGGACTTCACATTGAACGATACCACAGGTACGCCGGTTTCACTTTCATCACTGAAAGGTCAATATGTGTTGATCGATTTCTGGGCAAGCTGGTGCGGCCCCTGCCGTCAGGAAAATCCCAATCTCGTGAAAGCATATGCTAAATACAAACCGCATAATTTCCAGATTCTCGGCATTACACTCGATAAGCAACCTGCGCCCTGGATCACAGCGATCAATGAAGATGGATTGAAGTGGCTCCACGTGCGAAACATCAAAGACACACCAAACGATGTTGCGAAGCAATATGATATCAGGGCTGTTCCTCAGAGTTTTCTGATTGATCCCAATGGAGTGATCATCGCCAGAAATCTGAGAGGGAAAGAACTGGAAGATAAACTGGAAGAAGTTCTGAAAAACTAATATAGATCTGATATTCTCCTGTACCATTAATCCCCCCTGTTGCTAACCTGAAAGGGTTAGAAACTCAATCGGCCTGCACCGCGTTTTATCGTGGTCAGGCCGTTTGAGTTTTACGGATATCTACATAATGTAGAAAGTTCTTGTGTCAGGTTCTTCAGTGGGTGTTTGTTCTCCCAGCAATTGCCTGATATTTTTTTCAGCAGTTCTTGCGATCTCTGTAATAGGAACATCACTTGGCCTGTTTTTGAAAGGATCCTGCAGATGATAGGCAACTTTTTCAATGAGAAAGAAACCGGCAGAGATCAGTAACAACAGTGGTACAACCAATCGGTTGTCAACATCTTTCAGGGAAATGGCCAGCGTAACAACAAAGAGGTAAATGATGGAATGGAGTACCAACCGATAGGTAGATGGAAAGACGGTACTGCTGATTCTTTCTGCGCTTCCCATCGAATCGGTGAGACGTATAATTGTTTCCTGCAAGTGTATATGGGCATGTACGTCGAGTATTTTTCGAAGACGCAAATCCTTCAGGTTGTTGGATGTAGTTTGCAATAAGAAAAGCGGCTGATTGTTTTGTTTGGCTGCTGCTGCGAGTTCGTCATCGGAAATCAGGTGGGCGATATTTTTCAGCGTATCGAGTTTGCGCAATGATCTTCCCAGTACATATCCCCAGGCTATCTGACGGTAGGCGATTTGTTTTATTTCCTTGCTATGTTCCGTACCCATAAAAGATTGCACCTGAATGATCAGACTTCTCGAGTCATTCAGAATTGTTCCCCATATTCTTCTTGCCTCCCACCATCTTTCATAGGACTGGTTCATCTTAAAGGATAGTAGAACTGATATAGCCGTACCTAAAAATGCCGGAATAGCAAGTGGCATCACTGGTAATATATTCGTTAATTCACTGGCGCCCAAGCGGGTTGCCAATCCAACAAAAAGTACAACTAACAACTCATAAGTGATAATGCCGAATGAATATCTGAGAGGGATCCTTGATTCTAACAACATAGTATGTAAGGTAGTTTTAATTGCAGCGTACCTGTGTTATTTATTATTTCACTATTGATTACAGGTGCCTGCATTTGGTGAAAAATGACCTAACTTTATTAACTGCCCTATTTTCAATAACACGGATGCATGTGAAGCTTTTCATCAAAAATATGGTGTGTATTCGCTGCAAAATGGTAGTGAGAGACGAGTTTACAAAACTTGGATTGCATTGTGTTGTAGTAGAACTGGGTGAAATAGAGATCGTTGAAACTATTTCTCCGCAACAGCGTGAACAGATAAAGGTTGTATTGTTGCGATCGGGCCTTGAGCTCATGGACGATAAGAAGAGCATGCTTATTCAGAAGATCAAGCAGGTTATTATAGAACTGGTTCACTACTCCGAAGAACCCTTGCGGGTTAAGTTTTCTGAATACCTGAGCCAGAAGCTCAACTACGATTACACCTACATGGCCAATATTTTTTCGGAAGTGCAGGGTACAACCATCGAGCAATTTATCATTGCCCATAAGATTGAACGGGTAAAAGAATTGCTGGTTTATGATCAGTTGACGCTTTCCGAAATCGCCTTTCTGATGCACTATAGCAGTGTGTCTCACCTCTCCGCCCAATTCAAAAAGGTTACGGGCCTTACACCTTCCCATTTCAAGCAGATCAAAACCCAACGACGAAATATGCTGGATGAGCTGTAATGGTTGCCTGCAAAAGTGTGAATCATGTGAATTATTGCTGGAATCATATAACCTCCGGCTAAATTAATTGTGTCAACTTTAGCAGGTATTGTCATCTTAATTCAAAGTACAAAAGGAGCGTGTGATGCCTAAAGTAACATTTAACAACCGAAACCGGTTATTTTATCAGGCCATCAGGAAACCGGTGGAAGATTATTTTGAAAATAATCGTCTCAGAAAAACAGGGAATATGAAACTGTATATGAAAGCGATCATTCTGATACCGCTTTCTCTGGGGTTATATCTTTTTCTGTTATGGGGAAGCTACCATTGGATCACCGGTGTCTTACTCTCTGCATTGCTGGGACTGGCGCTGGTTTGCATTGCATTCAATATTATGCATGATGCCTGCCACGGCAGTTATTCCAGCAAGAAATGGGTGAACGAATTCATGGGACTAAGCATGAATGCATTAGGAAGTAATGCTTTTATATGGAAGATCAAGCACAATGTAATACATCATACATATACCAATATTGATGGCATCGATGATGATCTCGCCAACAGCGTACTGATCAGGATGTGCAACACACAGAAATGGAAACCGATGCACAGGTTTCAGTTCATCTATATGTATCTGCTGTATGCCATCAGCACATTAGCCTGGATGTGGGGTACAGACTTTGTCAAGTATTTCTCGAAAAAAATATATCGTACACCGATCAATAAATTCCCTCTCCAGCAGCATGTAATATTCTGGACCAGCAAATTGTTGTATCTGTTCTTTTATGTGGCGATACCCGTTTACTTTATCGGATGGCAGCCCTGGCTCACAGGATTTTTGATTATTCATGTAGTAATGGGAGTTGCCTTATCATTCGTTTTTCAGTTGGCGCATGTTGTAGAGAAAACAGCATTCGAGTATGTTGCTGAAAAACCCAAAATTATTGCATCGGAATGGGCAGTACATGAAATAAAAACCACTTCAGATTTTGCTCCTGACAATAAGGTGATCAGCTGGTTGGTCGGAGGTTTGAATTTTCAGATTGAACATCACCTTTTCCCTCAGATCAGCCATATCCATTATCCTGCATTGAGTAAGATAGTGCGGCAGCAATGTGAATTGTTTGGGCTTCCTTACAATTACTATCCAACTATGAGGCAGGCTATATGTTCGCATGTGCGCCTCATGAAGCAACTTGGACGTCCTTAAACCTCCTGATGTGAAACCTGCCTGGTTGTTATCTACTCGTATCCGCTTTTAATGGTAGTTGAGATCATCTTGAATCGCCCATTCGGCTTGATATAATGAAGTGAATGCGAAGGAATGATAATACCCTGACCGGTTTTCAGTTGACTGGCTTTTGCGTCGATCACGATTTCTGCCTCTCCTTCAACAATCTGAACAAAGGTTTCGAAAGGACTTGATTTTTCCGTCAATCCTTCTCCATAATCAAATGACATCATACTAACATTCCCTGTTGACTTTTTTATGATGGTTTTTATTACCACTGAATTGGGAACATATTCAATGATCTCTACAATGATATGCGCTGTAGACCTTTCCAGCTCGTCATTTCCGGGCATTTTATCTTCTGTTGAACTATTCATAATGTTTATTTTATCTCTTCCTATGCTGCAGTAACTACAGAATAATAAAAGGGCCAGGATAAATATCCAGCCCCGTTTATGATCCAATATCCTATGAAAAACCTGACTAAAGGTAGTCTGTTGAATACTGATGTTTGTTATCGAATCCTTATTTGCTTTTATATAATTGCCACATTGCTCATTCTGGAGCGTTTTACCCGGAAAGTGTGAATATCACTACATTTTAAGATGATTGTATAATAGGGGAGCAAGAAATAGAGCAGACCTTTGATGCAAGTAAAAATCATGTATGAAAAAAGTATTGGGCATTTCCCTGTTGTTGATCATTGCGGCATTTGGTTCGGCAAATGCACAAAACAAGGCTAAGAAAGATACCTCAGGAGGCAAGAACGTTGTTGAACGCGTTGCGAATAAAACAGCAGAAATTGCTGTTAAAGGAAAAGCAACCATTGTTGATAAAGTATATAAAGATAAGGTAGGACCCAAAGGACAAACCATCTACATCGACAGACACTCCAAATATTATTGGGTAGATAAAAGAGGGCATAATGTATACATCGCAAAAAGTAAACTGAAACCTAAACAGGATTAACCCGGTATCATAAACTTAATCATTAAATGAAACAAGTACAGTTAGCGCTGCTGTTTGCAGCAACCTGCTTATCCTCCCTGTCAGTTATGGCGCAGGTCAGCGAAACTTCTTTCATAATCAATAATGAAAAAAGGAATGCAGTAATGCTGACGATAAATCAGCCTGATAAGGAAATAAGAGAAGCATTGCGGTTGCGTCTGGAACGTTCAGGTTTGAAAGAAAAATTATCAGGCAATGTTTCGATATACAAAGGTGTAATGTTGCGGGACATCAGTTCCGATAGGATCGATATGTATACAAAAGTGGAAGCTGGCCCCTACAATACCAGCGTTGTGTACATGGCCGTTGCCAGGAAATACAACAACTTTTCACCTGGTGGATACGATAGTAGCCTCACAAAACATGTGAAATTATTTCTGCAATCCTTTCTCGCCGATTTAAACGATCGGTCTACAGATACGGATATTTCGGGTATGATGGATGACATCAGTAAAGAAGAAAAATTCTTTCAGCAATTATTGGATAACCAGGCCGAATTGCAGAAGAAAAGACTATTGCTTGATGATCAATTGCTCGAAATCCAGAATAACCTGTACCTGAAGAAAGAAATGATCGATAAAAAGAAGGTAGCAGTGCAGCTCGCGAAATCCAGAAAAGTAAAACCATTATAAATATACAGGCAAATCAAAGCCTTCCGGTTCGAAAGAGCTGGAAGGCTTTGTTGTATTGCCCGGTCCCGGTCCGATTGATTTTGTTTGATCGAGGATAGTATGTTACTTTCGGTCTATGAGCCCTGTTCTACGCCCATCCTCTGAAGAACTGCAACCTTTGCTAGACCTGTTCAATTCTCTGCATCCTATTGGCAGGAGAGTGGAGGTTTACCTGCAGAAAAATCTTTATTGCAACTCCGTGAAGAAAGGAGAGCTGCTGGTGAAAAGCGGGGAGATCTGTGACAGCATCTATTTTATCAAAAAAGGTGTATTGCGTGGCTTTATCGAAGAAGACGGAAAAGAAGTCACCACCTGGCTCACGGTAGAGAATGAGGTAGTTGCTACCATCACCGGCTTCTTACTCCGTAAACCAACGATGGAAAATATTCAGGCCATCGAAGATTGTGAATTGCTGGGCATCCGGTTTGAAGACCTGAACCGGCTATACCTGAAATATCCCTCTTTCAATATTGTGGGAAGAAAGATCACGGAGCTCTATTACGTGTATGCAGAACAGAGAGCTTATATCACGCGCCTGCATGATGCTGAAAAGAAGTATGAGATCTGCATGGAGCTTTACTCCCATTTTCTGAATCGTATTCCATTGAAATATATCGCTTCCTTTCTGGGCATTACCATCGAAACACTTAGCCGGGTAAGGTCAAGAGCATCCGGAAAGAAATAAACCGTTCTTCCCTTCCATTTATTATTTTGATCTGAATCAAAAAAGAGGGGCATGCCAGCCTTTTCCGGATGAATGAGTATTGCTCTGCAATCCTTTACTGGCATCGGTTTCAGAGACCTACCGGAAAAACACCTTTTTTCGGGAAGCCCTTCAGGCATCCGCCACTCCATTTCAATATCATATTACATCGCTTTTCTTTACGTAACCTTTTGCATTATGTAAATCAATAATGCATCCCCTTTTAACCCCTGGAACCCTATTGGAAAAATGGAAAAGATATTCCACAGACTACTCATTACTGCACTGCTTGTTGGACTGACTGTAACCCTTCAGTCACAAACAATCCGTTATATAAAATCAGGAGCTGCAGGAGATGGAAGCAGCTGGGCAAACGCCTCCGGCAATTTTCAGGCAATGATCAATGCCAGTAATGCCGGTGATGAAGTGTGGGTGGCTGCGGGTGATTATCAAACAGCCAGTAATGTGCCGTTGGTAATGAAAGAGGGAGTGAAGCTTTATGGCGGATTTCCCAACACCGGCAATCCCGGCATGGCGGCCAGAAATTATACTGCCAATACGAGCCGTCTCATCGGTAACACCCGCATCATGGGCGGTCCCATGTTCAACAGAGTATTTCAGAATATCAATAATGGTTTAACTGCTGCTGCTGTACTCGATGGGTTTACTCTCTATAACGGATACACCAGCGGCAATGGTGGTGGTATGTATAATGAAAATGCATCACCCACTGTTCGCAACTGTATTTTTACAGGCAATAAAGCAGATTCAGATGGAGGAGGGATGTACAACCATATATCCAGCCCTGCGATCATCGATTGTATTTTCTCCAATAACCTTGCCGGCGCTGAAAATATAGGTAACGGAGGTGGTATTGGCGGTGTGTTTTCCACTGCTGTTATCACCAACTGTGAATTCAATAATAACAGGGTTGGGCATGGAAATCAGTTTTCCGGAGGAGGAGGAATGTTCAATAATCGCTCCACTCCTGTACTCACCAATTGCAGGTTCAATGGCAATAATGCCTATGTGGGAGGGGCTGTTTATAACAATGCTTCCAATCCTCAATTTATCAATACCAGGTTTTCAGGAAATACTGCCTCATTTTCCGGTGGAGCTGTTCATAATTACACCAATGGGATACCCTCATTCAAATACTGCATTTTTGATGGCAACAGTACAGCACAGGGCGGAGCTATCAACAGTGAAAGTTCAGGCGCTGATCTGATCAACTGTCTTTTCTATGGAAATAGTGCAGAGTACGGAGGTGCATTGAGAGGCCTGCGTTCTGCTTATGGTATACTCAACTGCACCATTACCAGCAATACAGCAACCATCAGAGGTGGTGCTATTGAAAGCTCGGAGCTCATTCCGCCCAATGTTCCGGATAATCTGGTTATCCGCAACTCTATCATTGCAGGTAACAGCAGCGGACTGGATCTATACAATAACTGGGGGAAAGTGATAAACAGTCTGATACAGAGCATGACCCCCAATTCAGGCAGTATTGTCAAATTCACATTTTCCAATAATGTGGATATGACGCTTGATCCGCAATTCATAAATCCCTCCGATGCTGATGGTGCGGATAATATCATAGGAAATTCGGATGATGGATTGAGACTGCAGGCTATAAGTCCTGCCATTAACATGGGAAGCAATGCCGAAGTGCCTGCTGATCTCACTTCAGATATAACAGGGGCGCAACGCATACAAGGCAATGTGGTGGATATCGGTGCTTATGAAAGTGTGCATACTGTTTTCTGCGGAAGCACCACCCTGTATGTTGATGGCTCGAAACCTGCATCAGGCGAGGGCGGCAGCTGGAGCACAGCATTCAGAACGCTCGGCGAAGCACTGGATCGTGCAAGAACCTGCCCTAACATAAATACCATCCTCGTAGCGAGAGGTACATACTTTCCTACAGGTGATCAGAGTGGTACAGACAGAGATATGAGCTTCCTCATTCCGCAACGTGGTGGAATAAAAATTTATGGAGGTTACCCGAATGGAGGAGGAGCAAGAAACTATCAGCAGAACCCAACGATCCTTAGTGGTGACATTGGTGCTTCCGGAAATAACAGCGACAACAGCCATCATATCATTGTAATGACGGGTACTTCTTCCGGTGCAGATAGTGTGGTGATCGATGGATTCACCATCACAAAGGCTAATGCGAATGGAGGCCATGTGTTTTATTACAACAGCATCAATACGCATCAGAATGAAGGTGGTGCAGTATTGTTCCGGCAGAATAACAATATCGGAACAAAGCTGGCGCTTCGTAATTGTACAATCACCGGCAACAGTGCCAAAGAGTGGGGAGCAGGCGTGTACTGCATGGAGTCTTCTGCACTGATCAGCAATTGCGTGATTGCAAATAATTCTGATGTCAATAATGGTGGCGGCTTATTTGCCTACAAAACAAATGATCTTCGTTTATCGGGCTCTTTGATTACCGGTAACAGTGCTGTAAACGGGTCGGCTATCTTTTCTCTTGAAGCAACAGTTACAGTAGTGAACTGTACCATTGCTGCAAACGTATCAGGCATCAACAACTCCGGATCTTCCAACTTAAATATACTGGGATCGATACTTTGGAATAATGGCGCCAATAATATACAGAATAGTGCTACCCTGAACATCAGCTACAGTAATGTTCAGCAGGCAAGCGGCGTGTATGCAGGTACAGGAAATATCAATGCAGATCCAATGTTCAGCAATGCAGGTAACCCGGCAGGAGGTGATGGAAACTGGGGTACTGCTGATGACGGGTTTACATTGAAGGTGGGAAGTCCGGCTATTAATGCAGGCATGCCTGATATCATCAGTCTTCCGTTAAGCATATTTGATCTATCCGGTCAATCCCGTGTAATGGCTGGCAGAACAGATATGGGTGCATACGAAAGTACATTCATTGCATGTGGTGAAACTTCCAATGTGATCTATGTGGATGCTTCCGTAGCGCAATCAGGAAATGGAAGCTCCTGGAATAAAGCGGTCAAAACGTTGGCCGAAGCATTTCTTGCAGTGAATACCTGCCCAGCCATCAATACCATTATGATAGCGCAGGGAACCTATTATCCAACTGCAGGGCTTGACAGAGAAGCAGCGTTCATCATCCCGTCAAAAGGAAATCTGAAAATATACGGAGGGTATTCTTCCGGTGGCGGTACCCGTGATATTGAAAATTATCCCACCATACTGAGTGGGAATATTGGCGGCGGTGGCAATACAGATAACAGCTATCACATTATGGTGATTGCAAGTATCAATGCAGCTGCAGATAGTGTGGTTGTCGATGGCCTGGTTTTCAACAATGCCAATGGGAATGGATCAGGAAACACTACGTATAATGGCCTTGCCTATAGCCGTGATATCGGAGCAGGTTTGCTGGTAGCAAACTCAAACAGCCATTCAAAGATAATGATCAGAAACTGCTGGTTCCATGGCAACAGGGCCAGACAGGGAGCGGGGATATTTGTGCTGGCATCATCACCATATATAATCAATTGCAAATTGCAGGGAAATGTATCCACTGATAATGGCGCAGGCATGAGCAATTATTTTGGCTCCGTTCCCACGCTCATCAATGTATTGATCAGTGGTAACCAGGCCATGTTTGGTGGTGGGGTATTCAATGATAACAGCAGCCCGGTGTTCATCAATTCAACTATTGCAGATAACTATGCGGTGAATGCAGGCGGTTCCTTTAATCGTGGAAATGGAGTGAATGTGATCTTCCGTAATTCCATTGTCTATGGTAACAGGGACGCAGCAGCTGCTCCTTCCAATATATACAATAATTCCGGTGGTACGGCCAGTTTCAGCTACTCTATGCTGGAATCTGCAACCGGAACATGGGAAAATGCTTCAGGCAATGATCATGGAAACAACCTGTTTTTTGAACCGAAATTCATCAACAGGAACGATCCCACAAATGGCAATACGCCTAATACTGCGGGCAATTACAATTTGCTGAATTCCAGTCAGCTTATTGACGGAGGAAACAATGCTTTATTGCCTTCCGGCATTGGTACTGATCTTGCAGGAGCCAGCCGTTTTCAACAGGGGGCGGTAGATATGGGAGCTTATGAAAGTCCCTTCGTTAACTGTCTCATGTTTGAGGCAACTGTTACCCCAATCAATATCAAATGTTTTGGAGATAAAGGGAGTGCAATGGCTACTGTAGTTAAAGGAACGGCTCCATTCAAATACAACTGGAGCAATGGAGCGAAGACTCCAACAATCAGTGATTTGCCGGCAGGAAATTACTCCTGCATGGTTATCGATGCCAATGGATGTGCTGTTGATAATACAGTGACTATTACTGAACCGGCATCTGCTCTCGATGCAACTACTGAACAAAGCAATATCAAATGTTATGGAGGGAGTACTGGTACAGCCAAAGTAATTGCATCAGGTGGTACAGCGCCATATGTTTATAGCTGGTCCAATGGCAGTACTGCAACAGAGTTGACCGGGTTATCCGCCGGAACCTATACCTGTACTATTAAAGATGCCGCAGGTTGTGTGATTACGAAAAGCCTCACCATTACTCAACCCGCAGCGGCGCTTTCTGCTGCTACCTCCCAAACAGATGTGTTGTGCTATAATGGAAGTACCGGTATTGCTACGGTTGTCGCAGCAGATGGAACAGCCCCTTATTCTTATTCCTGGTCCAATGGGGCCACCGCGCCCTCAGTATCATCACTGACCGCGGGAATTTACACCTGCAACATCACCGATGCTGCAGGATGTACGCTTGTAAAAACTATTACGATCACCCAACCTGCTGCAGCACTTACTGCTTCAGAAACTCATACCAACATCGCCTGCTACAATGGCAATACCGGTATTGCAACAGCCACTATGAATGGAGGTGTGGCTCCTTACATTTATAACTGGAGTAACGGAGGTTCAACCCAAACCATCAATACTCTCCCTGCCGGAACATACAACTGTACCCTCACTGATGCCAATGGATGTACGGCATCAACAACAGTAACCATTGTTCAACCTGCATCAGCGCTTGTAGTTGATGAAACGCATACGAATGTAATTTGCTTCAATGCCAATACCGGAAATGCAGAGCTGACTGTAAGCGGTGGCGTTGCTCCATACAATTATCTATGGTCGAATGGTGCTGTGAGTAGTACCATCAACAACGTGAAAGCCGGTACTTACACCTGCAGAGTTACCGATGCTGCCGGATGTACTGCGGATAAAACAATCATTATAAATCAACCTGCTTCTGCCATCACTGTTCTTGCCGCCAAAACTGTTGTTGGTTGCTTCAATGGCAACACCGGCGCCGCTGAAGTGGCTGTGAGTGGAGGCCTTGCTCCATATCAGTATGCATGGTCTAATGGTGCAACAGGGCGTCGCATTATAAACCTGACAGCAGGCGTGTACACCTGCACCGTTACAGATGCATTGGGTTGTACTTCAGTAAAAGTCATTACAATTACTCAACCATCCTCTGCATTGAGTGCAACAGTTTCCCATACAGACAATATTTGCTTTGCCGGAAATACCGGTTCGGCAACAGCAACCGCGAGCGGTGGTGAAGCGCCTTATTCCTATAGCTGGAACAATGGCAGTACGGCACAAACCATTAATAATTTATCTGCCGGAACTTATTCCTGCACAGTTACCGATGCCAATAGCTGTACAGCTACAGTGAATGTGGCGGTTGGTCAACCTGCATCTGCACTGAGTGCTACCAGTGATCAAATCAACGTGAACTGTTTCAATATGAATACAGGATCAGCAATGGTTGTTGTGAGCGGGGGCGTTGCGCCATATAGCTACACATGGAACAACGGGAAAATAAGTTACCGCATCGATGATCTGCATGCAGGTGCTTACTCCTGTGTTGTGAAAGATGTGGTCGGATGCTCGGTTACGATCAACTTTGTCATCACTCAGCCAGCAGCTGCGCTGACGCACACATTTGATCAGACCAATGTTTTGTGCAATGGAAACAATACAGGTGCTGCAACTATTACAGTAAGTGGCGGCACTGCACCATATAGTTACAGTTGGAACACTGCTGCTTCGGGATCATCGGTTAGTTCACTTACAGCAGGCAGCTACAATATTCAGGTAACAGATGCTAATGGATGCACAACCGGCAGATCATTCACCATTACTGAGCCTGCTACGTTGAGTGTACAGACAATTAGAAAAACAAATGACTATTGCGGATCTGGTACTGCAGGATCAGTGATATTACAAGGTAATGGTGGCACTGCTCCTTATTCATACATGTGGTCAAACGGAAGCAATGCAGCTTCTGTCAGCGGTCTGTCTGCCGGTACCTATTCCTGCCTGATAACAGATGCGAATAGTTGTACCGTGAATACTTCTGTAAATATTTCCAATCAAAGTTTCAGTGGCAACAAAATTTTTGTAGACAATTCTGTGAGCACATCAGGTGATGGCAGCAGCTGGTCGCAGGCAATAAAAGAATTGAGCGATGCCATGAGTATCGCAACAGTCTGCACCGGAATTGACAGCATTCTGGTTGCAAAAGGGACGTATACACCGGTAGGTTCTTCAGGAAGCCTCGACAGGAACAGCGCATTTGTGATCAGATCAAATGGCGGACTGAAATTATTCGGCGGCTATCCCTCGGGTGGCGGTGCGAGAAATATTACATCGAACAAAACCATATTGAGTGGAGATATTGGTCCCGCGGGATATATGGGCAATGTATACCACGTAATGGTGATCGCCGGTATTTCAGCAGCCGCTGACAGTATTGTAGTGGATGGATTTACTTTTACCCAGGGATTTGCAACCGGCAACAACAGCTACGTATACAACGGTGTGACACTCGCACAGTACAATGCCGGCGCCATCTATCTGCACAATACAAATCATCTTGCCGGCAAGATCGCACTCAGAAATAACAACTTTACAGATGTGTCATGCTCCAATGAGGGTGGATCCATTCACAATGATCAGTCATCACCTGAAATAAGCAATTGCAGGTTCTCTCAGAGCGTAGCCTGGCTGAGCGGCGGCGCTATTGCCAACTACAATGAATCCTCTCCCATCATTTCCCGCTGCGAGTTTGAACAGAATGAAGTGGTTTATGCTGGTGGTGCGGTTCACAATACACAGAATGCCAATGCCAGGATCATCGACTGCAGGTTCCTGAGCAATTTAGCATCAGCAGGTGGTGCCATCTCCAATTTTAATTCAAAACCTGCCATCATCAATTGTTATATCGCCGGAAACGCAGGCAGTGGTGAGGGTGGCGGCGGCATGTACAACGATAATTCAACTGTCAATATCCTCAACTCCTTCTTTATCGGAAATATTGCTGTTCAATTTTATGGTGGTGCAATGCAGAATTTAAATCATTCCATTGTGCAGCTTAGCAATTGCACCTTGTATGGTAACATTGAATTCGGATCTGCTACCATTCATAATTTTGACAGCGATCTCAAAATAACCAACAGCATCGTTACCGGCGATGGCACTGGAATAAAGTCCAGCAACTCCACTGTTGCTGTGAATTATAGTACTGTGTCTTACTGGAGTGGTGGCGGAACAGGTAATCTTGCTTCCAATCTTGATGTGAAATTTGTTGCACCTGGCTGGAGCAATAACAACAGACCATTTACACATGGTGATTACAATCTCAGTGCCTGCAGTCCTGCTATTAATACCGGAACAACAGATACAACCGGATTGAATCTTCCGCTTACAATTATCGGCGGAACGCCCCGCGTGCAATTAGGCAGAATCGATATCGGCGCCAGTGAAGCCAACGCGATAGTGGATTATAATAAAGCTACACTGCCAATGGTGACCACTACCACAAAAGCATGGCAGCTGAATGATGGCACTACTTGGTACGGAACAGATTGCCAGACCCTCATCGCTTCCATAACCGGAAGAGGCGCCAATCCCGTCGGTGGCCATACCACTGCTGCTGTTGAGCTGCTGGCTGCTAATCTTCCCCGATATGTAAAACGTTCCTATGAGATCGTTCCGGAGAATAACGGCAGCACTGCAACTGCTTCGATGGTACTGTATTTCAAACAAGCTGAATTCAAAGAATACAATACCGTGAATGCCAATATCAGGCATCCGCTTCCTGATACAGATGATCCGGATATGAGTGCCAATAATGCCAATATCAGGATACGAAAAGTTTCAGGCGGCGCTGAAACCACCATCACTCCTCAGTTTGCTTTCTGGAACGCATTTGCCGAACGATGGGAAGTTGGATTCGATATTACCGGCTTCAGTAAATTCTACGTATTCACTGAACCCAAATCGCCACTGCCATTGAAGCTCATCAGCTTTACTGCAAAAGCAGAGAAATGTATTGCTCATATTTACTGGACAACTGCTGAAGAATCCGGTGTATCTCATTTTGAACTGGAACAAAGTACTGATGGCACTTCATGGGCACCTGCTTCAATTATCCCTGCAAGAAATATCATCGGAGAAAATAAATATGAATTGCAGATCAATATCAATGCAGCGCTGAATTTCTACCGGTTGAAAATGGTGGACAGAGATGGTACCATAACATACAGCAAGATCATCAGACTCAATGCTCCGGCAGGTTGCAGTGATCAGCCGATCAGGCTCTATCCAAATCCTGTAAGAGAAATACTGTACCTCGAAAATGTACATGCAGGTGATCTGTACAATATTTACGACAATGCAGGAAGGCTTGTGATGCAGGGCAGAATAACAAAAGCTTTGCAGGATATCAGTGCAACAAGATTAATCACCGGAACTTATACAATCAGTATTGTGAACAGAAATGGTGAACTGAAGGCGATCAGGTTTATGAAGAAATAATTTCCTCCACTGATCTTACCAAAAAGAAGGCCCTACACCAAAAATGTAAGGCCTTCTCTTTTTATTACCCAGATTAAATTATCCTGGAAGCAAAGCCGCATCCACACTCCATTTGTAATAGCTTACTTTACTCAATACAAGTGCGGCGCCTGTGAATACGAAAACGGGATATTGAAAAGGAGCGTAGATGCCCAGAAAGATCATCATGCAGATACCGAATGTCAGTGTCAGCAGTGCACTGCCCATCGCCATCGATTTGGTTTTGAAACCGAGTATGAGGCAAATGCCGAAAACAGCTTCAGCAGCAGTGGCAATGCCGCCCATGATACTCGCCAGCGGTCGGCTGAGGAACGGCAATATGCTATTGGTGTAAATGGTGAAATGATCCCAGTCGCCCCAGGCAACGTTTGGTGCTCCGGGCTCACCGAAAAGTCCTAAGCGATCCATTACAGGAAACAGAAACCCTACACCAAGCGCTATTCGCAGAAATAGTTGAGGTATACCCGATGCATTTGTCATGGATAAATGATTTATAGATCAAATCTAACTAAATCCTGATTCGTTGCCGTATTCATTTCTACCCAAAAAAATTGCTGTAAGCTATATCCTTGCGGCACAGCTTACAGCAAAACAATGATCTGCTGATATGTTATGTTATTTCTTTTCAGCCGTCAGTTGCCATTCGGGGCGAACATAATGGCAGGTATATCCAAAAGGATGCTTTTGCAGATAATTCTGATGCTCTTCTTCTGCATCCCAGAAATCCGACGCTGCAGTAACTTCCGTTACAATCGGGCGTGGGTAGATCTTTGCTGCGTTCAGTTCTTCTATGAGGTCTGTAGCTGTTTTTTGCTGTTCCTCATTCAGATAGAAGATAGCCGAACGGTAAGAAGTGCCGATATCGTTCCCCTGCCTGTTACGGGTGGTAGGGTCATGAAGCTGAAAGAAGAACTCCAGTAATTTTCGATACGATACTTTGTCTGCATCGAATCCAATCTTAATTGCCTCTGCATGTGTACCGTGGTTGCGATAAGTTGCATTGGGAACATCGCCACCGGTATAACCTACGCGTGTTTCTGTAACTCCGGGAAATGCTCTGATCAGCTCTTCCACTCCCCAGAAGCAACCTCCGGCCAGTATCGCAGTTTGGTTTGCCATATTTGATGTATTTGCATAATTAGAAGCATCATTCGTGCCATTGGTTGAAACTGGACAGTTTAGCAGGATAACTGCCAGAACGCTGCATTTACAGGAGAATATTTGCCAATCAGCGTATCATGTCCAGTATCTTTTCGTTCCGAATGATGATCATGCCATGCCGGTCGCTGGTAATTCCTTCAGTGAGCTGGTAGGTATACCTCGGAACCGTCCCTTCCATTTTTGTTGGCAGATAGGCGAACTGCAGATTCGAATGGTTTTGTTTCAATGCTTCTCCCACTTCGATTATATGGGTGGAGATGATGAAGAAACAATTCCTGTACTGTGCAAATGCCGTAGTAACTGCTAATGTAGCATCATAGGCATCTTTTACATTGGTGCCTTTGAACAGCTCATCGAAAATTACTATCAGGTTATGCCCGTTGCTTACTTCGGTGGCTACATTTTTTACGCGAAGCACTTCTGCATAAAAATGACTGTACCCCATATTGAGGTTATCCGAAACATTGATCGAAGAGAACAATCCATCCCGCACAGAAAATTCCAGATCAGCAGCTGCCACCGGAAACCCAATATGGGCAAGGTATACAGCAATGCCGAATGATTTCATGAAGGTAGATTTTCCTGCCATGTTCGCGCCGGTAAGAAACAACACATTGTTATTGCTGTGGAGAGACAAGGGATTGGCAACTGCCTGAGCAATAGCCGGGTGCCAGAGCGCAGCAGTTGCAAATCTGTTATCTGTTGCGGGTAATGCTGTTGCATATTGTAATCCTCTTTCACGTGCAACTGCACTTACATGAATGAATACATCGAGCTGATACACGCAGTTCAGAATGATCTCCATCTCCCGTTGCATTGTCTTTCTCAACAGAAGATCGTAACCAGACAATTCCAATACAGAAAAAGAGCCAGCATCCTGCTCTTTTGAAATCCAGCTGAGGCGCGGATCTTCGAGGATCTTTCTGGCGGGCTCCACCAATGGCAAATCGATATTCCGTATCAGTTCGCGAAGGGTATTGAGCATTTCGACAGTGCCTGATAACCCAGTTTGGATCTGTTCAAACTGCTCATCGCGCAGAAACGATCCCATCCATTTCTTACGGAGCAGGCCTATAGTTGCTGTAACGGAATTTCCGGCAACAGCGCTGTTAAGATAATTCTCAACAACGCTGAACGGGGTATGCCGGAAAGGAAATTGAAGCTGCTTTTCATGGAAATACCTGAACAGCTGGCTGCGCTGATTAATGGAACCGGGATCGGTTAAGGGTTTATGGAAAAACTCATCGAGCAGGCGTTCGCCTCCGGCTGTGTGAACTTTATTGAACAGACTATAGATGGAGTGAGGCCTGAACTTGCCAAACAGATTCAGGTCGTCCTGCGTTTGCTTGTCGCTGATAAAGCTCATACAGTAGGTTGTTTTTTGATCCCGGCGTTGAGAATATCTATGATGCCTTCGTTTTGAATAATGATCATGCCATGCCTGTCGTTGGTGATGCCTGCTTCAAGCTGATACGTGTATTCAGGCTGATTGCCACGCATGCGCGTCGGCAGGTAAATGAACCGCACGTTGCTGCATTGCTGCTTCAATACATCCGCTGCTTCCACAATATGGGTGCTGATCACAAAAAGACTGTTCTTCTTTCCTGCAAATGCTGCCGTGATCTCGATGGTGGCTTCGTATGCATCCTTCACATTGGTGCCTCTGAACAATTCATCAAAAACGATGAAGAGGTTTTTGTTGCTGCTCAGTTCGCTGGCCATCTTTTTTACACGCAGTACTTCTGCGTAAAAATGACTGGCGCCCATGCCGAGATTATCCGGCAGATTAATGGTAGTGTAGATGCCGTCGAGCACGGAGAATTCCATCGATTTCGCTGGCACCGGAAAACCCATATGCGCAAGGAATATCGCAATGCTTAACGATTTCATGAAGGTAGATTTACCCGCCATATTTGCTCCGGTGAGAAAGATCACATTCCCTTCGGGCGTAATGCTGATGTTGTTGGGCACTGCATGTTCAACCTGAGGATGATACAGCCCTTCGATTGTCAACGTATGCTGATCGCGTGGTAGCGCCTTTGGAAATGCATAACCTTTCTCTTTTGCAATAATGCCGATGCTGATGTACACGTCGAGCTGATAAACAAACCGAAGGCATTTTTGCATGGTATCACGATGCCGGAATCTTAACAGTTCATCATACATCGCCATTTCGTGCGGCGAAGGTTTTTTTCCTGATGCATTCAGAATGCCCGCGAGATCCGGTTCGTCCAGTAGTTTTGTGATGGCTTCTTTCTCTGAAAAGTAATCTGCTGAGCCTTTCTCCGGAATTGTCTGAATAAATTTCCGGAGTCCCTGCAGAATTTCGATCAACGCCTGAATCCCTTTGTGCAGCATGGTTATGGCATTCTCACGTGCAACGAGATCAGTGAACTTTTGTGTGATGGATAATTTCTCGGCAGACAATCTTGTTCTTTCGTCGTTGTTGTCGAGATAAGGTTCTGCCGAATCGAAGAGCACAGATTGAAAAGGAAAAGCAATTCCCGATGCACCAAAATATTGGAAGATGGCTATACGGCGGTTTATCGCTTCATGGTCCGACATGGGGTACCGGAACATCTCTTCCAATACCGCTGCGCCACCTCTGGTGACGCAGCGATTGAAATTATCGTATATCGAGTTGTCGGATTGCCTGCTGAATATGCGCAGATCTTCCAACGTTTGTTTATCTGTTGTGAATACCATCGTACAATTATTTCCTTTTTCTCCTGATGAGGAATACGCTTCCGCCGATAAGCAGCAATGCAGGCAGTACCCAGATGTACAGGATGCGGCACAGTGCCACCTGTTTCAGTGTCAGGTTGATGCGCTTGTCTTTTCCTTCAGGCCGTGAAGCATCGATCGGGAATTCGCCATTACTTAGCCAGCTGAATAAAGCTGTGTTGAAAGCGAAATTGGCCGTGCGGATGTTGTAGCGCGACAATTCTGCATTGCTCATGAAATCTGCATCTCCGGTGATGATGATATGTTGTTCCAGTCCATTCAGTTTTCTGCTAAGACTCAATGCAGTTGGCAATGCGCCCCTGGTATCTCCATCGGCAGGCGAATAGGAAACGGTGGTTTTCTTCGATGCGTTCTCTCCGTCTGGCCCTCCTCCGGCAGCCATTGCCGGAATAGCCATGGCTACGGCTCCGGGCCCGTCAGCAGTTGGTTCTGCGCTTTCCACAATTTCGAGATCGAGCTTTTGCTTTCTGTTCCAGCTTTGCAGGCTGTCGCTGAAAAGCAGTGGTTTTGTTGTCCAGCCCGGCACTTCGGTGTATGTCAATGCAGCTACTCCCGGCATGGTAATGGGAAGACTATCAGCCGCTTTCAATGCAAGTTGTTTGGTGAAAGTGTTGGCAAATGGTGTAGGTGCAGTAGTGATCAGATCAGGAGAAAAATCTTTGCTCTGCTGTACTATCTGGCCTTCCAGCATTTGAACTCCCAATGGCTGCAGAAGCGGGTTGAGTATGGATTGTCTTCCGGGTTCGCCGGCTATCAGCAGGTTTCCGCCTCTGGCGATGTATTGCTGTATTCTGCTTAGCGCTGCATCACTGAGTGGTAACTTGGGATCTGCAATTACCAATGCAGAAATATCGTTGGGAATATCACGTGTTGAAAGAGAAATGGTATCTGCATCAAAACCCTGATTGATCAGAGAATAGCGGAAGGTTTTCAGATTGGTCAGCGTTCTGTATTGCCTGTCGCCCATCTTTCCGATGCTTCTTTCAAGATGCCCTGTCGCAAAGGCAACTTTCGGAAACTTCGTATCGAGCAGACGCTTGAATGCAGCAGCCACTTCGGTTTCCGACGGCCATACTCTTGAATCATCGAAAACGCGCAGCCAGGTTGTCTTATTTTTCCATTTGAGTTGCATTACATAACGGTTCATCTCTGGTTTGAGATCGATCTCTTTTCTGATTTCGCCGGGTGATTTGATCTCACTCAGTTCAACTCCGTTGGTTTTGGCATACTGTTCTGCTATTTCTTTCAAACTCTTTCCGGGATAGCCTTTCAGCAACCATGGATTGTCGTATGCACTGTCGTAGTATGGTATCGTTTTTAAATGAATATCAGATTTGAAACGCATGTATGGCTCCCAGTTCTGCAGCACCTGATTGTAAGATTCCGGCGCTCCCAGGTACCAGTGATTTCCGAGCAGGTTGTTGTAAGCAGTTATTTCCAACGGCTCGCCTTTCATTTCGGCGATGATCTTTTGCACATTAGGGCTCAGTGTTCTTTTTTGAGTGCTCGTAGCATCGTAATAACCAATGAAACCGGGTATGGTGCTGAGATAACCGATGAAGAGAACAGAAGCAACGATAGATACGTATCTCAGGATCCTTACTGATAAAGGTTTCGACTCCATGCCTCCTTTCAGTTTCAGAATGCTGAATCCTACGAACATGGCAATGATCAGCAGAAAGTAGATCACATCTTTGGTGGTGATCAAACCTGCCAGCATCTTGCTGGTTCGCCCACTCATCGATAAGAAGTAAGTGATGTTGCGAACAAATTCTATTTTCTGCCACAACGTGCCGATATAACTGAGAATGCCGATCATTACGAATGTGCAGATAGCTGCAACGATCTGATAGGTTGTGAGGCACGACATGAAGAGTCCGATTGCCGAGTAAGCACACAACAGCAAAAAGAAACCTAACATGGCTGTCATTAACATGCCTGTTTCCGGAGACTGTATCTGGAACATGCCCGACAACAGAAAGATGAAAACGATGCCAACCATCAGCAGGCTGTAAAGCACCATCGACAAGTATTTGCCGAGAATGATATGTCTTACTTTGATGGGAGATGAATACAGTAATTTGATAGTGCCACTGCTGGTTTCACGGCTGATAAGGCTCATCGTAAGCAATGGGATGTACAGGTACAGATTCTGCATCACATTATTGAACAAACCACCGGAGCCGAGAAATATTCTGTCTGTAAGATTGGCCATGTAGTCGAGCGCCCTGCCTCCGATCTCCTGTTGCATGGCAAGGTCTTCCATGGAACTGAGATAAACAATGCCGCACTGAATCAGAAATACGATCATCAGAAACCAGGCAATAGGGGAGTAGAAGAGTGTTCGCAATTCTGCACCCGCAACTCTGAAAATAGTTTTCATGGAGAAGAATTATTGGGTTGATTGATTGGATAATTGTTTGAATACTTCGTCGAGGGAGGTTTTGTCGAGTCCGATCTCGCGCAGGCGCCAGCCGTTGCGGACGCTGGTCTCCACTATCTTTTCGGTGATGTCCTGATCGCCGGTGAAGTATAGCCTCACCTGTCTTTCTTTCAGAAAATCTGCTTTGGTGATGCCGGGGATTGCCAGTAGTTCTTCGGTGGATGGCGGATTCTCCAGATGGAGCAGCACACTGTGCGGTTCTACGTAGTTGTTGAATGCATCCATACTGTCGGAAAAAACAATGCGTCCGCGATCGATCATCCTGATCTCTTTGCAGAGTACCTGCACTTCGGTCAAGATATGCGAGGAGAAGATCACTGCACGATCGCGTGCGATCTCCTTGATGAGCGAACGAACTTCTATGATCTGATTGGGATCGAGTCCATTGGTTGGTTCGTCGAGCACCACCAGTTTGGGTTTGTGTACGATGGCTTGTGCAATACCTACACGCTGACGATAACCACCTGAAAGATTTCTGATCAGCCGGCTGCTGAAATGTGCTATGCCACAGCGTTCCATGGCTTCTTTGATGGCGGGTTCCATGGTTGCTTTCGTCATTAACCGAAGGCCGGCGCAATAGCGGAGGTATTCAACTACTGTAAAATCCATGTATAGCGGCGGATTTTGCGGAAGAAATCCGATCTCGCGTTTGGCGAGATCGGGTTGTTTACGCATATCGATACCATTGATAAAAACATTTCCTTCAGTTTGGTTCAGGGCGCCACAAAGGATATTCATGGTGGTGCTTTTTCCTGCGCCGTTGGATCCGAGAAGCCCGGTAATGCCGGTTGGTCCGATCTCCAGGTTGATATCACGGATAGCCCAGGCGCTGGTATATCTGTGAGATAAGTTTTCCAGTTTAACGATACTGTTCATAATTGGTTTTTTTTGAAGAGGCATGGCAATGGCATGCCCTGCAGCCCCTTGTGCATGGCTGTTTCTGCTCCGGATTTTGTATGGTGATTACTTATGGATTGTCTGCCATTTCAGGATTGGTGTCGATGATGAATCTTGGGAATTTCATCACCAGCCTGTTTGGTTGTTTCAATGTATAGGTAGATGTGGTTCCATCTGAATTGTACATCGTATGGGTGAATGTAATGGGCGCAAAGAGGGGATCCTGACTGAGCCTCCGCATATCGAACCAACGGTAACCCTCACCTGCAAATTCTCTGGTTCGCTCGTCGATCACGAATCTGATCAGAGCTTGTTGATTGCCTGCAACCGTGCCCGGAACGGCATAAGTGGCGGGCGTCATTCTGTTTTTCCGAAGCATTTCGAGGTCGGCTACTGCGCCACCAAGGTCATTCAGTCTTGCTTTGCATTCTGCTCTGAGCAGGTAGAGCTCAGCCAGCTGCAGCCCCCAGCGGGAATACGATACGCCGTATTTTCTGATGCGCCCTGCTGCATTGGTGGCATTGTTGGGATTGCGATCGGTATAAAACAACAATCGGAAATCGCCCGGTGTAAACAGCGCCTGTGCTTCGGGCGTGAGCACCAGTCCATTGTTGCCGGTAACGTTTCCTACGTAAGATCCGCTGTACCAGACTTTGGAGAGTACCGCCTCGCGGACATCATCTCTGATCTGTCCGGGTGAATTGGGGCCACTCGTATTGTTGATGGGCATAAATGCTCCATTAGGCAGGAACGTTTGGTTGTAATCGTAGAAGCTGGTTTGTCCATTTGCTGTAACATGGCTCACTGCATCGTTCAGGTAGGGCAGCGCTTCGTTGAATTTTCCCATGAACACATATACTTTTCCAAGCAGGCCTTCTGCTGCAGGTTTAGACATGCGTGTTACGATATTCGGTTTTGCAGCAAGATCCGGCAGCGCTTCCTTGAGGTCTTTTATGATGAAGTCATAGAACTCTTGCACGGTACCTCTTGGAAAAGTTTTTGTGTTTACATTCGGTTCCGTGATAATTGGGAAGCCCGGATCTGTGCTTGCTGACACTGCATTGTAGGGTTTGCAGTAATAATTGGCCATATTGAAGTTGCTCCATGCCCTTGTGGCGCGTGCTTCTGCACGAACTCTTTTTTTATTGGCCTCGCTTCCGTCAGTGGAACTCATCACTTCATTGATCACTTTGTTCCAGGTATACATTTGTTCGAGGTGGGCAGAAAGTGTAAACGGACTTTGCTGAGGCAAAGTGTAAATGGAATCCTTCCATTGAAAGAGCCGGTCTCTGATAATGCCAAAGTTGATAAAGAATGGAGTCTCTGCAGCCACTTCATCACCCATTAGCTGCGCTTCGCTCCAGCCGCCGGTTGAAGTATAGTAGTATGCATTATTGTTCATGAGCTTGTCGTAGTCGTCGGTTGTCTTCGCAACACGATCGCCCAACGGAACAATTTCGAGCCAGCTTTTTTTGCAGGAGCTGGTTAATGCTGCTGTTGCCAGTAATAATATGATGTACCTCATGGTGTAGAGTTTTGAAAAGATGAATCAGAATGTCAGGTTCAGGCCAACGCTGTAGTTGTGTTTGGATGGTGGTATGCTTCTGTATCCACCGGTAAAGCTTACGAATTCAGGATCAACACCTTCCTTGTTTGCTTTCCAGATCATAAAATTGGTTGATTGCACATACACGCTTGCCCGCTGGATCTTCAGTGTTGAAAGCAGTTTTGAAGGCAGCTCATACGAGAGAGTGATATCTCTGATCTTGATATAATCTGCCTTTGCAATATTTACATCTGATTTCTCATAGTAATCGGTTTTTCTTCTGCTCCACGCAATACCCTGATCTGTGATATGGGCAGGGATGATGGTGTGGGCTTCGTCTCCGGGTTTCTTCCATCTGTCCAATAAGATGGTAGTGTAGTTTGCACCGCTGAACGAAGTGGATGTTACCATTCTGTCTGTATAGAAACGGCTTACATCTTTTCTCATCACTGCTCCGAAATTGTAGACAAGATTTACTGCCAGTGAAATTCCTCTGCTGGAGAATGTGTTGCTGATACCGCCATACACAGGAGGTAAGGTAACGCCCATGTAATACACGTCTTCCAGTTTTGCAATTTCGGGATCTGAGGAAATGCTTTTGTCTGATAGAACAATCTGCGGGTCGCCCTGATTGTTGAGCCCTGCATTCTTGTAGGCCCAGAGGGCATTGAGGCTGTAGCCGATCACTTCTCTGGCGTTAATTCTTGCCTCGGCAGAATTTGCCCAGGATCCGGGGATTGCATAGTCGATCAATTTGTTTCGGTTGTGACTAAACGTTACACTTGTTGTCCAGCTGAAATTTTTTCGGCGGATATTCTCCGAACGAAGATTGAACTCGAAACCCTGATTTCTCAATGAACCGATGTTGCCGGATGTGCCACTGAAACCGGTGAAACGATTCAAGGGAACACGTCCCAGCAGGTCTACGGTTCTCTTGTGGTAATAGTTTATGGAGCCGCTGAGTCTTCTGTCGAAGACGGAGAAGTCTGCGCCAATATTAAGGGTGCCTGTTCTTTCCCATGAAAGATTTTTGTTGGCAATTCTGTCGATGGCGAAAGCCTCTCCTCCGATGAAACTGCCATCGAAATGCCCTTGACTGATAGAGCTGATTACATCGCGCAGTGTGGCTGCTCCTACAGTGGGGGAATTGCCTGTAATGCCGTAGGTTGCTCTGAGGCCGAGATCATCGATCCATCTTATGGGTTCCATAAAGGATTCTCTTCCGATTTGCCATTTTGCACCGAAGCTGTAAGACGGTTTGTTTTGCATGGAGATATCGTTGGCAAACTGGTTGCTCATATCCTGTCTCCAGCTTGCATCGATGCTGTATTTCTGATTGAAGGTGTAACTGGCGAGACCGAAATAAGAAATGAATCTGGTGCGTGCTTCGTTCAATTCATAGGGCGTAATCCAGAGGGAACCCCAACCGGTTACTGTTCCCGGAATGCCGGCTGCCAGTTTCTTCAGATCGAGCTGCGGCGCTGTGTTCAGCACTTCATCATACCCGAATACAGCAGTTGTGGTGCGGGTTTGAAGACCTTCGTTCGCTTCCTGTCCGGCCTGCAAAGTGAGGCGGTCTCTGCCGGCTCTGAGACCAATATCGTAGATAAGCTGGTTTCTCACTGTCCAGTTACGCTGGTCATTGCTGCCGGATGTTAATCTGCCTCCTGTAGTTGGCACCAGGTATTCCGGAATATCATCAACAGTAGGAGCAATGGTGAGTCCTACCAGTTGTTTGCGTTGATTGAATAATTTGTTGTCTGAATAATATCTCACCGTACCGGGAGATTTCTGATAACCATATGTTCCGTTGAAACTCAGCCCTTCGATAAGTTTAACGTTGATGTTGGCGGTAACATTGATGCTGAGATTATTGTTGTAAGAGCTTTGCAGCTTCTCTTCTTCTGCAGGATAATAATCGAGGTTGATGCGGCTGCGCGAAGCGTAATCGTTTCTCAGCGAATCGGACCATCCGCTGAGGTAGCTCATCGGAAGTCCGTTGCCATCACCATCTGTGAATAACTGATAAGGGATGAAATCGCTACCCACGGTTATTGCGTTCTTTGCACTGCTGATCTGATTTACCAGTGATGTGCTCACCTGCAGTTTTACTCTGCTGCCGAAATTCATCGACTGATTAAGGTTCAGTTTATATGCATCGTTTCGTTCACCGGGGCGATTGCTTTGAATACCGGTATAACCGAAAGATCCGTAAAACGAATAGTTCTGATTGCCGGCAGAAACAGAAAGGGTATGGTTGGTGGTGAGTGCGTTGCGGTAGAATCTGTCTCTTATCTGAGGAAAATTGTCGATCGAAGCGAGACTATCCAGTTTGCGATTGCCTTCTGCATCGGATAGAATGCCGCGATGCATATCGTAGAGGATCTGATCGTGAGGAGCGATAGTGCTGTAGGTAAGGCTTTCCCATGGAACGGCCACCGGGTCGAAGGTTTCGCGGGCAGTCTGTATATATTCTTTGCTGTTCAGATAACGTACTGCACCGAAATCCGGCCTGCCGGCGAAATTGAAGAACCCGTTATAGTTGACGGATAACTTCTGATTCTTATTGCCGTTTTTGGTGGTGATCACAATTACGCCATTGGCGGCTCTTGCACCCCAGATGGATGCTGCAGTAGCATCTTTCAATACAGTGATACTTTCGATATCATCAGGGTTTACTGCGCTGTATTCGGCAACAGGTACACCATTCACAACATACAGCGGATCTGAAGTAAGCTGAATGCTGCTGCTGCCGCGAACGATGCTTTTTCTCGTTGCGATTCCGTTGCCATTTCCGTTGTAAGATTCGGAGCCAACACCCGACTGCACCTGTAATCCGCTTACCTGTCCTTCGAGACGGGCAATGATGTCCATCGTGCCGATGCGTTTGGTGAATACTTCCATATCGGGTTTGCCGAATGAGCCGGTGGCTCTTTCTTTCCGCAATTCCTGATAGCCGGTATTGTATACAACGATGGCCTCCAGTTTTTCTACCTTTTGTTTCATGATGATGTTCATGTAGGTGTCCATTCTGGCAGCCACGGTAACGGTTTCGTAGTTTACGCTGGAGAAAATCAGCGTATCACCATTGCGTGTATTGTGCAGCAGAAAATAACCATGACTATCGGTAACAGTCAAAGCGCCGCTTCTTTTGGCAAAAACAGTTATGCCGGCTATCGGAGCGTTCTTCTGGTCTCTCACAATGCCTTTGATTTCATCAGCGGGAATGGGAATTTCCACGGCTGCCGGCTCATTCAATGGAACTGCAACAGCAACTTCAACGGGTTTTCTGCTGATGAATACAGTAGTTCCCTGAATTTCAAAATCAAGCGCCTGGCCTTTAAGCGTAATTTCCAGCGCGGCCCGCACAGGCGTATTTCTGAATGCAACCGTTACCGGAGATGTCATTGCAAGATCTTCGTTGCTGTAAAAGAAACCATATCCGGTTTGTGCCTTTATGGCTTCCAGTACTTTGGCAATCGGCACGCGGTGGCCGGACCATGTAACCGTTTGTGCATTTGACTTTGCACTGAGTTGCAGTACAGATGCCAGTAAAAAGATGGCGGTCAATTTCATAACTAACAGCGTTTTGGTGGGACCCCTTCTCTTTAAATGGTTTTGAAAAAGCAGGGGTTGGAGGAAATGCTTTGGTTGCATACCTTTACTTGGTTTAAGTTTAACAATAAGCAGTTGCGAAATACTCTTTGCGTTAACATTAATCGAACCGGGGACAGGACGCCAATCTTTGCTCCCGGTTTTTTTATGTTACCTGCAGTCTGTGATTATGGTTGTATCAGTATTTTTCTGTTGTTGATGAATGTATATTTTATGCCGGTAGTGCCGGCGATTCCTTTTAACACTTGTGTGAGTGTTAATGAACGACCGATATCTCCGGTGAAAGTTTTAGCAGGCATTGTACCTGAATAGTCCACTTCTATATCGTACCAGCGCGATAACTGACGCATCACCGTTTTTACATTTGCATCCCTGAAAGAGAACCATCCGTTCTTCCAGGCAACCACTGCATCGGTTTGCACCGTTGTTGGTTTTGACAGTCTGGAAGATGCATCACCACTGTTTTTCACGGCAATCTGTTCTGATGGCTTCAGCAATACATTTTCGACTTTCACACTGCCTTCGAGCAGAGTTACCTTCATGTCCGATTCATCGTCATAGGCATTGACGTTGAAATGAGTTCCTAACACCGTGATGTTGGTATTACCCTTCTTTACGATGAATGGTTGTTTTGGATTCTTCGCCACTTCGAAGTAGGCTTCGCCGGTAACTTCCACATCTCTCGATGTGCCTGAGTTGCTGGTAAAATATTTTACAGAAGATGCAGAGTTGAGCCAGATTCTGGTACCGTCTGCCAATTCGATATTCACTACTTTACTGCCGCGGGGATTTACCAATGTGTTGTATCGCTGCTCAGTTGCTTCACCATTATACACTACATGGCCATTCTTGTCTTTTGTAATAGCTACGCTACCTTGCTGTAATGCAGTAAGGCTGTCGAGCAATACAATAGAACCATCAGCCAGCTGAATATGCGCGTTGGTGGAATTGGGAGCAGGTACGTCGATCTTAGTTTGTACAATTTCAATAGGTGGCTGCTGTCTGTTGAACAGGGTGAAGTAGAGCGCCGCCATCAATACCAATAAAACAGATGCTGCTGCAATCCAGCGCAGACGGCCTTTCCGGCGGATAGGAACAACCGGCGCATCTTCGGCTGATTCAAACAGATTTTGGAAAAAGAGCTCTTTCTTCGCTTCCGGAAATTCATGTTCTCCGCCACTGTTTTCCCAGACGGGTTGTAACAATAGCATCACCTCATCCTGCAGAGCAGGCTCCAGCAGCAGGCCCATCAGTTCAGTTCGCTCCCGAGCATTCAGTTGTCTGGATAAATGCTTCGCGAACAATTCTTGTAATCGTTCTTTCATGCTTTGATCAATTCAGAATAGGAAAAGTAAAATGGTAACAGCAGACGTTCAGTAACTATAAGAGTCTGCACAAAATCGAATGGGGGAGAAAAAAATAAATTTTTCTACAGAGCAGTCAATTCCCAGATAATGAGAATGGCGATTGCCTGTGAACCATATTGTTTGCCGATTTCGGAACGCAGAAATTTAAGTGCATTGGCGAGATGAGACTTCACCGTTTCGAAGCCAATGCCCATGCGCTGGGCAATCTCTTCATATTTGAGTCCTTCTTCGCGGCTCAGCAGAAATACTTCCCGTTGGCGGGGAGTGAGCTGTTCAACCAACGATTGGATAAAATGAGTGATCTCTTTGCTCAGCAAGGGTTTGCCGGCTTCATCCACCGGTGTGCCCTGCTGTTTCAGGTGTTGAAGCACCAGTTCTTCCCTGGCCACTCTTTGCAGGCTGCGATAGACTTTGCTATGTGCAATCCGGTGGAGGTAGGCATTGAAATTTTCAATTTCATGGAGGCGGTGGCGGATATTCCAGATTTCGAGAAATACATCCTGCACTATGTCCTCCGTTACTTCGTGTGAGTTGGTTATTTTAAATGAGTAGGAGTAAACCCGGCGCTGATACTGATCGAACAGTTGTCGGAAGGCCAGTGAATTTCCTTCGGCAACCTGTTGAAGCAGCAGCGGTTCATTGTATGGTGGGGTTAGATCCAAGTACCCGAAATTAGAGGTTTTTTGTTTTTTTCGCCAGCCATTTCTGAGTGGCTTCCACCAGCAGGGGAATCATTTCCTTTTTGCCGGCTTTGAAAGAATGGTCTGCTCCTTCGAATTTCACCAGCGTGGCTTTTTTCAGTCCATCACATACTTCCTCCATCATATCGATATTGGCGAGGGTATCGCGTGTGCCCTGCAGAAAAAGCATCGGTACTTTTACCTGTTGCAGATGTTCTGCTCTGTCGATGCCCGGTTTGCCCGGTTGGTGCAGCGGAAAGCCGAAGAAGATAATTCCTTTTACATCCTTGCGCGGGTTGGCAGAGAGGTATTGGGACGACATCCTTCCTCCAAATGATTTGCCTGCTGCAAATACAGGAAGCTCCGGATACAGGGCAATGGCTTTATCGATGGCGGCTTCGATGGTCTTATGGGCAACAGCCGGAGAATCCGGTCTCTTCTTTTGTTGCTCTGCAAAAGGAAAATTGAAGCGGAGTGTGGCAATGCCGGCCGCTGCCAGTGCAGCCGATAAATTTTCCATGAACACATGCTGCATTCCCGCACCTGCGCCATGGGCAAGCGTTAGGATGCAGGTTGGTTTCGACGGAGCCACGAGAATGGCCGAGACTTTACCTATTTCAGGTGATACGGATATGCTGATCGATTTCGTAGGCATGATTGTTAACTTTTCAATACAGTGGAAAGATAAGTTAAACAACAGAGCTGGCCTGCAAAACGATGAACAAATTGATAATGCCCTCTGTTGAAGAAATCTGTTCCATGCAGCTACGCAGGACAGGATTTATTTTTTAATATTGACAGATCTAAAAAAGCATCTAAAAAACCGGATTTATATGAAAGTTGCACTTGTTGGTTATCAGGAACAGGCAAGGTACTCAGTTGGAGTTACCAATGATGAAAGCCGCGACCTGCTTACGTTTCTCGCAGGCAAAGGACTCGATGTTACTGCAGTGGTTTGGAACGATTCAACTGTTCAGTGGAAAGAATACAATGTGGTGATCATCAAATCACCCTGGGATTATCATGAAAACTTAACCGAATTCATCGAATGGCTCGATATGCTCGAAGGGCTCCATATCAAAGTGCTGAACCCTGTTGAGGTGGTGAAATGGAACAGCAACAAGCGCTACCTGCTGGAGATTGCCGACAAAGGGCTTAAAGTGATCCCGTCTGGTTATCTCGAAAAAGGTTCTACTTTCGACGGCCGCTACTTCGATCAGTTCAATACAGATAAGCTGGTAATTAAGCCTTGTGTGAGTGCCGGCGCAAAAAATACGCTGATTATCGATAAGGCAGATTTGGCTGAGAGGACAAACGAAATTGATGCCCTTATCGCAGAAGAAGATTTTCTGGTGCAGCCATTCATCAAAGAAATAAAAGAAGGGGAGTGGTCGTTTCTGTTCTTCAATGGTGCATACAGCCACAGCGTTTTGAAAACACCGAAACAGGGAGATTTCAGAGTGCAGCACTATCATGGTGGAAGCATCAGCTACCCTGCACCGCAACAGGATTACATCACTCAGGCAGCTGAATATGTTGCGGCAGCACCGGCTCAAACACTGTATGCGCGCGTGGATGGTGTTATCAAAGATGGTGTGTTTCAACTGATGGAACTTGAAATGATTGAACCATACCTGTATTTCGATGGAGACAACGAAAGACTGGAACGATACTACAGCGCACTGATCGCATTAACAGCATAGATAAAAACTTATGCTAATAATAGAAAGCCTTCCAGCTCTATGGGAGGCTTTTTTTATGGTCCATTGCCCCGTCGGTTATTCCGCACCACTCTTTATTTCAGGCGAAGTTTCATCGCCTGAAAAAAACCAAAACCAACCGGTGTATTATGAAATATCTTTTTCTCATAAGCCTGTGCC
This sequence comes from Pseudoflavitalea sp. G-6-1-2, assembly GCF_012927185.1. Lineage (GTDB taxonomy): Bacteria > Bacteroidota > Bacteroidia > Chitinophagales > Chitinophagaceae > Pseudobacter. The sequence continues at coordinate 1,819,446 of NZ_JABBGB010000002.1, read as the reverse complement.
TGCCTGTATTTGCTGTTGCACAGAAAAAACAATCTGCAGCAACGTTCACCCTCGATGGCAGCATACAACAAGCAGGAACGTTGAATTCTTTCATCTATCTGCAGTTCAAGCAAAACGGAGTACAGCAACTCGACAGCGCTGTGATAAAAAACGGGAAGTATTCTTTCAAAGGCAGGATTGCTTACCCCACAAAGGCTGTGCTTTATGTTGCGGTACCTGATACCACTAAAACGTATTATGATCGTACCCGTTTGCTCAAACCATACGAGTATAATTTTTACCTGGATGCAGGTAAATTGCAGATTGAAACTGCCAATACACTGCGCGCTTCAACTATAAAAGGATCTGCATCACAAGTGGATGCGGACCTGCTGGAACAACTGCTGCAAGTACCTTCCCGCAGAATGGACAGCATCTATCGGGTAGAGGGTAAGGCCGCTTACGATAAAAAAGATTCTCTCGGAATTGCAGCCTATCTCAAAAAATTGTATCAGGCAGAGGATGAGAAAGACTCCATTCGTTGGCGCTTCATGGAAACACACGCAACATCCGGCATTACGCTCGATTTGTTGATAGATGAAACCCGTTCTTTCCTCGATCCTGCAAAAGTAGCTCCTTTGTTCAGCCGCATGCAGCCTGCATTACAGGCTTCCGCCGAAGGCAAGGCATTTGCAAAACGCATTGAAAAAGCGAAGCTTACCGGAGTGGGTGCCGATGCGCCTGATTTTGTGCTGAACGATTCAACCGGACAAGCCATCCGCTTTTCTCAGTACAAAGGAAAACTGGTATTGCTCGATTTCTGGGGCAGCTGGTGCTGGCCCTGCCGCATGAGTAATCCGCATCTGAAACAATTGTATGCCGAATACAAAGAGCAGGGATTTGAAATAGTGGCGGTATCTCATGAACGAGGTGGATCGCTGCAACAACAGCAACTGAAATGGAAGAAAGCCATTCAGGAAGACGGCCTTCATTGGGTGAATCTGATGAACAACGACGGAACGCATCCGGATGATGTAACGAAGCTATACGATGTAACCGCTTTTCCTACCAAACTGCTGATTGGCCGTGATGGCCGCATTATCAGAAGGCTTGTTGGCAATACCACCACTAAACAGGATGCGCTGGAACAATTGATCAAAGAGCATCTGGCAGAGCCGGCTAAGAATTAAGTGCCGGCTAAAAAAATACAGACAAAAAAAGAGCCGCCCGCAGATGCGTGGCGGCCTAGTCTACACGAGAAAAATATATCAGAGGGTGTTATCTTATCTCCATCCTCCATTGGAGGTATTCTTGCCATCTGCTTTTGCTACAGTACCAAAAGTATAGTAGGGTGGTTTTTCACCGAAGGTCTGCAACACTTTGGCAGGCAGCGGAAGATGCAATGGTGTTCCTTTCTGGAGTAAATCGAGTTTGCGCATTTCAAAGTACTGCAAGCCAATTCCGGTGGTGTACAATTCCACGAATCTTTCGTGGTGAATGGCTTCCACCAGTTTTGCGAGGTCGGGCGCAACAACAGGCATTTGTCCTCTGGTAACACGCGTGCCTGTATTGATAAGCGTTGCCGCATCGTTCAATGCTCCTTTATATGCAGCGGCTTCGGCTTTCAGCAGTACGTTCTCCGCAGCAAGTATTACTGGTTTGGGGCCAATGGCGTTTACATAAACATCATCATATCTTTTTGATCTGTAGGTAGAGAAATGATAATAACCGCGACCGGCATTGAACCAGTTGGAAGGCACAAACTCAAAGTCTGATTTCAAACGCTTGTCTATTGGGTTGGTAGATTCAGGTGGGCGTGGAAACGAAGCGCTGTTGTCCCAGTGTGCGGGCTGTGTTACGGGGTCCATCATATTTACGGTATACATATCCGTCATGCCCCATCCATTTGAAGTGAGGTAATCGCCTGCTTCATCATACCAGTTTACTGCACCGTCCATTATTATTGTAAAATCACTGGTGATACCAGCAGCTGCATATGCCTGCACTTTGGTCCAGTCGACAGCGGCCAGGTCAGTTTTGTTTCTTGGCACATAAGAAAGAATCCTTGCTGCCAGGGTGTTGCATAGTTTTTTAAGGTCATCATTGCTGTAATCGTCAGCAGTGCCCAGCCATGCAGCGGGAATTGTAAATTCGGTAGCGCAATATTTAATGGCAGTATCGAGATAAGCAACAGCGGCTTTCGATACCTCCAGATAACCTACAGCCTTGGTAACTGAAGGCTCCACTGTTTTTTTCTCATCTACCAGAAATGCTTTGTCGAACAGCAGGGACAGATTGCCATAAGCAACACCCTGAATGAACTTTGTAAAAGCGCGCACTTTTTCATTGCCGCCTGCTCCTTCAACGTTTACGCCGCTATCCACAGCAAAGTAGATCAGTGATGCTGTGGTGATTGCTGCATACATTTTATTGAAAGTGTATTCTGTAAGGCCTGCATTCGAATAGGTAGGTGAGTTATCCCAGCTATTGTCTCTTGGTTCGAACGACATATCGCGCAAGCCATAGTTTCCCCAGGAGCAGGTTACATTATCCGCAGCAGTAGCCAGCATATTCTTCATGCCGGCAGCAGCATTCTCTCCATCATATACGATGGTGTAAAGGCCGCTCGACAGATTCTCCAGATCCGCACCGGTTTTGTATACCTTTTTATAATCAGGTTGATTGGGGTTGGCTACGTCCAGTTCGCTCTTAGAGCAGCCTGCGGCCAAAGCAATGAAGCACGTCAGCAATATTATATTTATCTGTTTCATCGTTGTTAAGTTTGCAGGTGTTAGAATTCCAGCGTTAATGAGAATGAATAGTTGCGATAGTTGGGGTTCGCATAGATGCCATCATATGGAATTCTGATAGAACCGATCTCAGGATCATACCCTGAGTAATTGGTAAACGTCAGCAGGTTTCTTCCTATCGCTCTGAAATTTGCACCTTTGAAAATATTTTTTCCATTGAACAAATGATTCAACGCCTTGCGTGGGATCGAGTAACCAATGGCCAGCTCCCTCAGTTTCAGATAGCTTCCATCTTCTACCCAGTATTTGTTGGCATCGTTCTTATCGTACAGGCCGGTTGCCCAGTAGTCGTATGCTTTCTTTTTATCCGGAGCTACATTGGTCATGTCCATTCTCTGGCTAACATAGTTGAATGCGAGCCTTTGCTCCTTACCATTGTAGATGTCTCCGCCATTTTTCCAGTCGAGCAGAAAATACAGCGTAAAGTTTTTGTAGTTGAGTGTATTTGAAATACCCATCATGAATTTTGGATTGCCATCACCGATCTTGCCATACCAGTCGGCACCGTTTTCTTTCAGGCGAACCGGCAATTCATTGGGAGTTCCCTGAGATCCTTTGGGCACTACATAACCATCGGAGTTCACTTCATAATCGCCGATGCCTTTGCCGGAAGGAAGTTGCTGGGCCATCTGATCGAGCGTGCGTACAAACTGATAGCCATACATGGCTCCGTATGTTTCTCCTTCTTTGATCCAGATCATTTGCTGATCGCCCAATGAGGCGGAGCCCAGCAGATAAGGCGCTCTTGGCAATGAAGTGATCTTTTGTCTGGTACGTGAGAAAACGATGTTGGAGTTCCAGGAGAAGTCCTTTGTTTTTATCCAGTTGGCACCGAAAGTTGCTTCAATGGTATTCGACTTTACGGTACCTGCATTTTGATATTGTGAAGAAAAGCCATCGTTCAGGAATGTGATCAACGGAATGTTGAGGAACTGATCTTCCGTAACTGAACTGGCGTAGATCAGTTCGAGATTGAATTTGTTGAGGAATCCAACGTTCAATCCTACTTCATTTTCTGTGGTCTTCGATGGTTTCAGATTGGTGTTCCCCTTTTGTCTGGGTTCTGCTTTGCCATTGGCAAGAGAGTAAGTTTCATAATGCCAGTCGAAGCCAGGTCTGATACCGGAGATACCGCGTGCTGCACGGATCTTCAATTCATCAATTCCGTCGATATGGAGATCCTGACTGATGCGGTAGGCAGCTGATATTCTGTAGTAGGGATTCCAGCGGGCATCACTGCCGAACAAAGAAGATCCGTCGTAGCGGAACATTCCATCGAGCAGGAGTTTCCCTTTGTAATCCACACCGAGGATGGCAAAATAGTTTTGTGCCTTCTCGGTTTCTTCATAAGAGTTGGTGCTGATGTTTTTCTGGTCGAAGTTTTTGAAGTTTTCTATCCCGGAGATCTTGAACTTGCTGCCCGACATATAATCGTAACTGTACTTCCGGCTTTCATACAAATAGGAGAGTTTTCCTTTCAGGGAGAAATCTCCGAAATCGCCGCTTAGATTTACTGTTACCTGCGTATTCTGATTATTGGTTTTGGAATTCGCTACGGACATGCCTCCGTCTGTGTACGACATTTTATTGTTGGCATCTGTTCCGCCGGATTGAGTCCAGAAATCTTTGGGAGTGATGATGGTGTATTTGTAGTTCTCCATTTCAATCGAATGGGAAACATCTACATTCGCCCACTTGGTGAGCCTGAGATTCATGGCAAAGTTTCCGAGCCAGCGATTGGTTTTCTCATTTCTCTTTCTTTTGTAGAGATCGTATAATGGATTGGTAGCTTCCTGAATAAACTGATTGGAGCGCAAATAATATGGCTGGCCATCGGGGTTGAGACCGCCGAGGTCTACATCGCGCTCCTGGCGTGCGATAGCGTAGAAGATGCCACCTGCATTGGCTGGTGAAAGTCCATCACCGCTATTGTTTGTGCCGGGGTATTGAACGCTGCGGAGAATGTACAGATTAGACATGCTGAACTTCAGCCAGGGAGTGATTTCCTGATCGAGATTGAATCTGATGTTCTGTCTTTTATAGCCATTGGTTAAAGCGATTACACCGCGTTGCGCATTGTTTTCGAATGAGGCGTAAATATTGTTCCTCTCTGTTCTGTTGGCAACCGAAACGAAGTTGGTGTAGTTGTAGCCACGAACGAAGAACTCCTTCTGCTGGTTTCTGAAAACACCGTAGGGATTGTCTAAGTAATGATCATCATCTATCTTTCTATCTCCTTTGATGCCCAGATTGAACCCGGCTCCCATGTAATCTCCGGGATAGGTAACACCATCATATTTGGTATATCTTCCTTTGGCGCTTTCCCAGTCGCTGGCCAGTTTATAAGGATGTGCATTGGCAACTTTCAGTTCGCTTGCCAGTTGCTGAATGCCATATTCATTTCTAACAGTGATGGCCGGCTTGTTGGCCGCTATGAATTTTCCGCGTTTGGTAATGATGGAAATAACGCCATTGCCTGCTCTCGATCCATACAATGCAGATGCGGCGGCGCCTTTTACTACTTCAATGGATTCAACGTCGTCTGAGTTTACGTCTGCGAGAGATCCGGTCATAATAACTCCGTCGATCAGAATCAATGGTGATGAGCCTACGTTCAGGTTGTTATCGGCTCTCAATTGTATGTCCAGTGATTCTCCAGGCATCCCTCCGAATGAAGTGGCTTTGAGACCTGCTACTTTACCGGTTAATGCAGAGGACAGTGAGTTGGGTGGAACGGCATTGAGTTTGTCTGATGTGATCTTGGTTACCGAAACCGTCATTTTTGCTCTGGAAGTAGCGCCGGCAACGCCTGTTACAATGATCTCCCCTAACACAGATTCATTCGATTTCAGGCTTACGGTATACGTAGTGTTCTGATTTATTTTTATGTCCTTTGTTTCATAACTCACACCGGAAACAGACAACACATCTCCCGGATTCACAGCAATGGAAAATTTGCCATCTGCATCGGAGGTTGTACCGGTTTGTTTTCCTTTGATGATAATGGAAGCGCCTCCAATGGGGTTTCCCAATGCATCAGTTACCTTTCCGGTAACTGTTTTTGTTTGTGCGTAAATATTTCCGGCAAACAGCAACGCCAGAAACACCAGCACACAGTGAAGTAATCTGAAATTTTTTCTCATTGTCAGTTTTGTTTTAATTGAATAACAGTCGTGAAATGCTTCGCAGCATTCAGGGAAATATGGAAAAAATGTAAATGGGCCTTACGAATATGAAATAGGAATATCACCTGCATGGAACAGCCATTCCAGCAAAAGCCGGTTCACAGAACAGTGCTCACCAATGATATTGGCTAAAAAACTTTGGTAATCATGGCATACTGCGTGCGCAGCTTAGAAGAAATATCAACGATCTTCTGCTTATCTCTGAAACAGGAAAGCAGTTTGTTGAGCAGGCTGCAGAGGCCTTCTCAGATCTAGGGTACATGATAAGATTGTAACTCTAATGTACAGATTATTTGGTAAAAACAAGGATAGGTAAAAAATAATTCCGGCACATAGTGTTATGCTTTTTTTTACTATGGGTTGCCTTTTTTCTATGATACGTAGCATGTGTAAAATGAAGGGGATAATGATGCAGTGGATATTTGAAGTCTTTTGAAAGCCTTGTCAGTTCTGGCGTTGATGGAGATTGATTGATGAATAATTGCTGAAGGATAGGAGACGAAATTTGCAGATACACAAATATTAATGGCCAGGAACCTGATCGATGAAACGCCGTTTCCTGTCTATAGAAGGATGGATGTTTAGGCGTTCCGGAAGTGATTTTACAGGATAACTTTATTGGTTGCTATTTTGCACTTTTTCAGGCAGAGGCCGTAAGTGCTACCCTTAGAAAAAGGCGGTGCAATTTTAGTATCGCACCGCCTTCGGCAAGAAAGATTATGTAGAAATTATCATGGTCTGCTATGATGTTCTCCTATCTGATCAGCAATTGACTGGATGTCTCTTTGCCGTCTGCTGTTTTGATCCTCACCAGGTAAGTTCCCGCAGGAACTGAAGTCAGATGATATTGTTCCTGATATCCTTTCCATGTTTTAACCATCATGCCTCCCGAAGTAAATACAGAAACCTGAACAACATTACCGGAAGCTACACCTGCAATGCTGAAATACGATTTTGCCGGGTTTGGTAAGATGGTCATCTGATTGCTCAATCTTCCGGGAGCAACAAGCACTATTTTGGAAATCGTTTGTCTGCCGTCCAGATCGGTTTGCCGTATACGGTAGTACAATGTTCCGGCATATCCGGGACGATCGGTGTGCTGATACGTACTTCTGTTCGATTGATTGGTGGCAGGTATGCGGGCGGCAGCTACAGTCCACTGCTGCGCATTGGTGCTTCGTTCTACATCGAAATGACTCACCTGATATTCCTGTTCGGTGATCCATTGTATGTTCACTGCATCTTCTTTGCGCGATGCAGATACCGATACCCATTGCAATGGGAGTGCAGCTGATGCGGCAAGTATCAGCTCGTTCACCGGCAGATTGGTTAAGCCCGTTGCATCCACGAAATTATTGGTGGCATCGGGTGTACTTGTTCCTGCCAGTTGCCAGGCACTGCCATTCCAGGAAACCACTTTCAGGGTTGATTCGGCCAGCCCATTCAGCTCGCTGTCCGCATATGGAAACCGGATGTTTCCACTAAAAAGAAATGGTGATGGCGCTATCAGAAAAACCCTGCTCACATACGGATCTGTAAATGTGTTGGTCACCGTAGCATTTCTGTTGGCTGATGTATTTGTTAGCGTTACAGGTGATGTAGGATTGAACAATAACCCGTTAAATGAAAACTGAGTTCCCGCATTGATCACCAGTTGTCCGTTCCCGACCACTATTTGCTGTGCAACGGATGCATAACCGGTTGAAAGCAATGCAAGCATTATTTGAATAATTCGCATGTTGATTTTTTTTACACATGAATGGTGTTGCGATCAGGGTGCTCTATCTGGCAGATGCGGAACGGCGCTTTCTGCCCAGCATCAATCCGATCCCAACTCCTGCAATCAGCAGGAACAACGGAATGGACAATCCTGCCTGTTCGTTTTTGCCCGATGCAACAATTTTTTCAAGTGCAGTCAATCGTTGCTGCAGTAATTCATTTTCCGAAGCCAATGTCTTCATGTGTTGTGTATGCAGGTTCGTTCTGGCATCGAGGGCCTGAATGCCTGCGAGTGCAACTCCATCCGCATCCACTGTGCCGATGGCTTTTTCATCGGTTCCCAATCCGAATGCAGCATAGAAGTCCTGAGCAGTAGGGCCGATATGTCTGATCTGATCATTTTCAGTTTTGTAGTTCCAGCTTTTGATCGGCAGTCTGCAGATCCTGGCCAGTATATCATTGTCTGAAATATCCTGAAAATTGCGTTTGCGATGCACATCGGAAGTATTGGTCCATACGCCACTTGTAGAGAGATAAGCTCCGGTGGAGGTGGAGATCACTGCATTCGACTGGCCCCAGTTGCTGACACTGGCACCCGACTGAAGGGTAACGCCTGTACTGAGGTTGGATGCAGTGAATATGCGGAAGCCACCAGATACACGCCAGTTAGCGCTATGGTTAACTCCTGCTCTGAGTGTGTCTACAGTTGAGCGATCGGCAAATACAAAACTTCCCTGCCTTGCATTGGTATGTGCATGATAGCCCATCGCCACGGAAGCCGCGCCACTGGCCGTGTTTTGTTCACCTACAGCGAAGCTGGAGACCTGCGCTGCCACACATCTTTTACCAAAAGCAACGGCGTTATCTGCAGATGCTCTGGTATCTTCTCCAATTGCCAGAGACCATGATCCAATATTGGCATCATCCCAGAAAGTGCCTGTGGTTTGTCCTGCACGGAATGCCGCTTTTTCAGGATACCAAAGCATTCGCGTACCCGCACCTTCTGCCAGAATTTTTCCGGGATTTCCATCGAAGTCTCCGCCAACGAACAGCCCGCCATTTACGTGCAAGCTCATGCGGGTATTGAGTGAGGCATCGCGGAATGCCGCTAAAGTATCCGGTACCTGCGCACGAAGCAATGCAGGAATCAAAAGCATCGCCATCGCTAAAGTGCCAGCCAGGCTGCGATATTGTCTGAAGTAAGCGTTTCTGTTAGGTTTTGCTGAAAGGGCTTTGCGGAATTGGCCGCCATCAAAGCGTAGAGTGTTGCACATAAGCATCAATTGTTTGTTTTTGAATCGGTTTTTTTTACGGAATAACCATTGCCCGGTGACCGGACAACAATACGTATCGCTACTTCAGACTTCAGAGAAAGAAAACAGGACTTACCGATTGTGCAGGGACAATCTTGTGAAAACGTGTAAAAGGACAGGGAAATGAATTCGTTAAGGAAGTGCTATAAAGTTATAAAAAAAGACTGAGTGGAGGCATAATGCATAAAAAAACTGTCCCCGGATTTAGGGTATACTGTCTTCAGGTAGTCTCATATGTATACCGGTTTTCAAACCGGCATTCAAGCTCTGAAAATGAAACAAACTCTGCAGGTATTTGGATATAGAAGTGTGTATGGCCTTATTTATGTGGCGAGTATGATACCTATGTCTGCGCTGTATTCCATGGCCTCTTTTGCGTATTCCCTTGTGTATAAGGTGATCGGATACAGAAAGGCAATCGTAATTCAGAACATTGCGCGGTCATTTCCCGAAATGCGGTACAATGAGATCTGTGGCATCGTTAAAAAGTTCTACGTTTCTTTTGCCGACTATTTTGCAGAAATTATCAAAAGTGTGTCCGTACCGGTTGAAATACTCGAAAAGAGAATCGTATTCGAGAACCTTGAACTCATCGACAGGCATGTGAATGAAGGACGGAATGTGATTGCCTGCCTGGGCCATTGCGGCAATTGGGAGATGCTGAATTTTATGCCGTACAAACTTGATCATCCAATGTATGCAGTATACAAACCGCTGCGTTTCGGGATGATGAACAGGCTGATGATCAAGCTGCGCGGGCGTTTTGGCATGAAGCTGATCCCCGACAGATCGGTGATCCGGCATATGATCACGCAAAAATCATCTCCTTCCGTCTATCTTTTTCTGGCCGATCAATGCCCGCGGATAACAGAAGATAAATTCAAATTCGAATTGCTGAATCAGCAAACCTATGTGTTTTCGGGCATGGAAAAACTGGCGCGGGCCAGCCATTCGGCAGTTGTATATCTGCATATAACGCAGCCTTCAAAAGGACATTACACAGTTAGATGCGTGCCTGTTTGCGAGGCTGCGGAGTTGGCAAAAGAAACAGCCATAACAAAACAATATGTGGATCTGCTGACTGAGAATATCAAGGAAGCGCCCTATGGCTGGTTATGGACACATAAGCGTTGGAAAAGATAAGGCTTACAATTCATCGGCATAATTCAACAGGTCACCAGAAATTCCCATGCCCGGCGCAACTCATTATACATTTTTGTACCCTGATGGTTTGGGATTTATCCCCCGGCAATAGGGGATAAGCCGCTTAAAATTGTTTAATAATTAAACGAAAAGACATGAAGAACTTACAGGTACTTGGCTGTCTTCTGGTGTTGCTGGTACAGTCGCTTTATGCAGGTGTTGCAGGAGAAGGAGAGTATAAACTGGTTAAGAAAGATGAAGTGATTTCTCTGTATGAAAGATGGATACCAGACGGACAGGGTGAACAGGTGCGCGAGATCAAAGCCGTTTTTACAGTGCGTGCAGATGTAGATGCAGTGATCAGTTTGCTCACCGATCAGACAAAAGGAAAAGAGTGGAATATCAATGCCCGGAAATACAACGTGCTGCATGCAGGCAGCCGCACCAGCTGGATCACTTACACAAGATACAGCATCCCATGGCCAGTGGGCGACCAGGATTGCTGCCTGTCTTATTCTGTGCAAAAAGACCTCAGCAAATCCCTCACGGGCAGCATCCATTTTGAAAGCGTAGTGAACAATCAGTTTCCGGTTACGGAAGATGTAACGCGCATCACCGGTACCAAAGGGAAATGGCAACTGGAAGATGCGGGAAACGGGCAGATGCGCGTATCGTATTTCGTATCCACCAACCGCAGCAAGAAAGTGCCCCGCTGGATCTCGGACCCCATTGTAAGGAATAATCTGTTTACTACTATGAGCTCTTTCAGAACATTGCTGGAAAAACAAAAGTAGCAGACACTGTCCGTAATTTGAGCAATTCATTCCCCACTAAGTCAGGCGGTATCGTTTTTGAATTCCCATTGTGCATAATCGATCACACTCAATACAATGGGACTCAAAGCTTCGATAATGAAAATACTCAGTTGCCTGAAACTCGCATTTAAAGGCTGGGACAGCCGAATGCCATTTGCCAGCAGTGCAGTGATTGCGTATTACACCATCTTTTCGCTTCCCGGTTTGCTGGTAGTGATCATCAATATTGCCGGATATTTTCTTGGACGTGAAGCAGTAAGCAATCAGCTGACCACTGAACTCGGAGGATTGATCGGATATGAAGCAGCCGCATACACGCAGAATATTGTTGCAATGGCCAGCAGGAGCAAGGGATCGACATTATCATCGATTATTGGCATTGCTACGCTGCTCTTCGGAGCCACCGGAGTTTTCGTAAATGTGCAACAGATATTCAATAATATCTGGGAGATCAAACCAAAGCCGAAAGGCAAGTTCATTAAGCTGATCCGCGACCGTCTGTTATCTTTCGGACTGGTACTGGCACTGGGTTTTCTGCTGCTGGTATCTTTACTGTTATCCACGCTGCTGAATATTTTGAGCAGATGGATAGAGCAGCATTTGTCGGAAACTTTCCTTGTGTTTTCTACAGTGCTCGACCTGCTGTTGTCGGTAGCTACCATCACCTTTCTTTTTGCTGCGATGTTCAAGTATCTTCCGGATATCAAAATCAACTGGAAGACCGTGCTGCCGGGAGCACTGCTCACTTCCATCCTCTTTGAGATCGCAAAATTCACCCTTGGTCTGTACTTCGGAAAAAGCCAGCCGGGCACTACCTACGGTGCTGCGGGAAGTGTGATTTTGATTATGCTCTGGGTGTCTTACTCGGGATTGATATTGCTCTTCGGTGCAGAATTCACGCGCGTATGGAGCAGCTATACTGGCGTGAAAGTGCCACCATCTGAAGTTGCTGTAAAAACGGATGCCGCACATGCTACAGGACTAGGTAAAAAAGAAGAGAAGAAACCTTCCTGAAATGGCCTCTTTAGTATTTCCCACATCGTATAGAATAACTACTACGATAGAATCGAACTTCATCTATGAATGGAATTTTATATTACTCATAGTTTTATATGTTGACTTGATTCAACCTCGTCTCACTAAAACTATCAGGTTCATATGAAAGCCAAAGCCAGTTTATCCCGGCAGGTCAAAGACCGGCCGGTGCAACCATTATTCTATTCCTTCATCTCAAAAACAACAGTTCTTTCACTTCTTTTGCTGTTTTGTGTTTGCTATGGCAGAGCTGCTGATTTTCTCGTAACCAATACGAATGAATCAGGGCCCGGTTCACTCAGGCAGGCCATTACAGATGTAAATGCAGCTGGTGCAGGGCCACACACTATCAAATTTGCAGTGTATGGTCAGATCACCATCCTCACTTCTCTTCCACAGATCACACAAACAGTTACCATCGATGGGGACAATAAGATCACCATCAATTCGAGTGGTACCAACGGCATTATCAATCCCTTTGATATCAAGGCCGACAATGTGGTGATCAGGAATTTTAAACTCACCAATAATGGTGATATCGATTTCTTCATCCGTGCCAATACAAACGGTGTACTCATCGAAAATATCCGTACAAGCAGCAATACGGGTAATTACCTTAACGCGCTTTTGTATGTGGAAGGCAGCTCCAATGGGCTTACCTTTCGCAATATCTGGTGCTCTGATGTAGAACCGGCCGGCAATGCGTACAACGGTAGGGCTATTAATTTCGTTGGAGGCACGCATACTGCACTGACGATGGACAATATCCATTTGTCGTCCCAGAACAACGCAAGGGCGGGTGAAGCAGTGGTGTTCAGGGATGCAGCTGTTAATGGATGGAACTTCACCAACAGTACCATCCGTGGGTTTCAGAATGGTGTTGTGTTAAGCAATTCCGGCGGAGTTGTAGAAACAGCCAACAATATTGAGCTGAATAATATCACCATCGATTCTACTTACAGTGGTGTTGCCATGGGTTTTTATTCAAACCTGGTAAGTACCGATGTGAGGATAAAAAATTCAACCATTGATCTTGATGTACCGGCCTCAGGTGATGAAGGCGATGCAGGCATCCGGTTTGCGAATACTGCCGATGGCATCACCCTTGAAAATCTTACATTAAAGGACATCGATATCTACAGCATCTGGTTCAATGGTCTGGCAAGCAATGTTACCATGGATCAATGCCGCATCACTCACCCGGCTCCGGGAGTTGGTTATGGTGGCCACTTTGTGCGTTTTGAAAATACGGCCAGCAAGATCACCATCAAAAATTCCGTATTGGATGGCGACAGAACGGGTTCCACACAGGAGGCAGGAGCAGGGGTTGTATTCGTTGGCGCTGCCAATGATATTTTACTCGATAATGTTCTTTTCAATGAATTTGATCAGGATGGTGTGAATGTAAACGCCGCCAGCACCAACTTTCAGGTAAATAATTGTAAATTCACCAATAACCTCGATGGCATTGAATTTTACTCGAATGCACCACGCAGCAATGTTGATATTGTAAACTCTACCTTCAAAGGAAGTACAAGGTCTGGTATTGTTGTACAGGCTGGGAATGCTACTTCAGATATTGATCTTACCGGCAATACCGTGATCAACAATGCCAATCATGGAGTATGGATCTATGGCGAAGCCAATGTTTCGGATATACAGATCACCGGTAACGTGATCCACGACAATGGAGGAGCGGGCATTAACAATGATGCAACCAGTAAAGTATTTATCTCCAATAACTCCATCTACAATAATGCTGCAACCGGCATCAGACTGGTTTCAGGAAACTGTACCTACACTAATGCTGCAGGTAAAACGCCCGTACTGGTATCTTCCACCAGCCTCGGAGGCGGACAATACCAATTGCAACTGACCATTCCCAATATTGCTGCAGGCGCACAATATACCGTTGACATATATGCGAATGATGCAGGTACTTCAGCTACCAGCGGTCAATACTTCGTAACCAGTATCACAGGACTTTCTGCCGGTACTTCTACGCAAACCATCACGTACAATGCTGGTCCGGGTGCAACTGGAGTTGGCTTCTGGACAGCCACATTGCGAATACCCGCCAATAACTGCGGCACTTCAGAATTCAGCAACAGCATACCGCTCGGTATAAAAGCGCCTGCCTGCATCACCAATGGCATCGTTGGATGGTACCGCGCCGATATGGGTGTGAATGGAATGGCATGGGGTGATATCAGCGGCAATGGAAATAATATGACGATTGTGGGAGATCCCGATGATACCACCGCACTCGTGAACTTCAATAAAGCATTCTACTACGATGGCAACGATGGGCACAGAGTGCCTGCCGGTGCTGTAGTTTCGACTGATTACACCATGATGGGACTCGCCAGACTCGAAGGAAGCCAGAACGGCCGCGTATTCAGCAGCTATTCCGGCAACAAACTCTTCGGCTGGTATAACAATGGCGAAAATGGACTGCACATCGAAGGATGGCTGAAAAATCCTACAGCCATCACCAACAATACAAAACTGTACTCACTGAAAAGATCCGTTACCGGCAGCGGCCCTTACGAATTCAAAGGCAATGGAGTACTGCTCAACTCTGGAGCTGCTTCCAATGGCACTGCATGGGGGCTCGATGTGGGTAGTTCGGTTTTCAACGATAACAGTAAAGTGTTTGTTCCGGAAGTATTCGTATTCAACAGAGACCTTACTCCGGTTGAAATACAAAGACTGGAATCTTATATGGCATTGAAATACGGCATTACGCTGAACAATGGCCTTACAGATTATATCGCTTCCGACGGTACTACGATAATGTGGTCTGCTGCTGCCAATACCGGCTATCAGTATCACATTACAGGTATCGGTAAAGATGATTGCACCATGCTGCATCAGAAACAATCACTGAGTGCAGATACCGGCATCATCACGCTTGCATTGGGTAATGCAGTGATGTTATCCAATACTGCCAACACCAACGTGGTAACTGCTGATAAAACATTCTTCTTCTTTGCAGACAATAATGCATCCACCAATCTGGCCACTGTCGTTGCTGGCACCAATGTGAATCAACGGATGGCGCGTGTGTGGAAAGTGCAGAAGTCAGCAGCATGGGCAAATCAGAACATCACGCTGAAAGTGAAAGGCATGAGCGCCAGCAATTACCTGCTAGTTAGTATGGATGCAGGCTTTGGCACCATCACGCAGGAACTGCCTTTCGATGCAAATGGTCAGGTGAGTCTCAACTCTTCTCTGTTGCCCAACGGTGCTTACTTCACCATCGCCGGCACCATCAAAGGGCCCGCCAATGTGAATGCAGGGATCGCACTCTGGTTGCGAGCCGATGACGGAACAGCCAATGGCGCTGCCTGGAATGATGTGAGCGGAAACGGAAAAGGTTCTGTACAATCGGTTACAGACAAACAGCCTTCGGTACTGCCTTCTGTGATCAACTTCAACCCTGTGTTGAAATTTGATGGCATCAACGACAATATGTTCAGTCCATCTTTATTCACCGGACCTGGCGTAAACAATGCCCAGATCTATGTTGTGAGCATTAACGATGAAATAAAACAGGCAAGCCTTTTTTCTGAAGCAACGAGCAACGGACAAGCGGTGAATGCGCATGCTCCATGGAGTGATGGCATCATGTACTTCGATGCTCCTTATACCTACAGGGTGCAGGGAGCGTGGGGAGGAACTGTGGGCTCTCCTTACCTCTGGTCGTTCCTTCGCACCCCATCTTCCATGAATGGGAGCAGGAACAGAACTACAGTAGCGAGCTATGCCGGTCCGCTGAATGCCATACCCGGGAATAACAGTCCCTTCCTGATTGGCTCCTGGCCTGGTGGAGGTTTCTACAATGGCAAATTTGCCGAGCTGATCGTTTACAACAATTCAGCCACTGCCTCCAATACACAACGCCAGCAGATTGAATCTTATCTGGCATTGAAATATGGATTCACCTTATCTCCTGCAACTCCGGTTGATTACCTCGCCAGCGACGCAACCAAATTCTGGGATGCTACCCGCAACAATGGATATAACCTGAATATTGCGGGCATCGGTAGAGATAATGGAAGCACACTGTTGCAAAAACAATCAGTGAGTGCAGATGATAAGTATCTCACCATTGCACTGGGCAATTCCATCGCGGCAAGCAATGCTGCCAACTCTGCAACTATTGCAACTGACCGTTCTTTCTTCGTTACAGGTGATAATAACGGTGCTAAGCAATATTCGGTAAACGTAACCGGCATTACCGGTGTGAATGTGGCCCTGGGACGTATCTGGAAAGTTCAGAAAACCAACTGGACCGATCAGAATATTACCTTGTTCATAGATTCATCGTATGCAACTCCACGTTACCTGCTGATCAGTACAGATGCGAGTTTCGGGGCAGGTGATATTGCATTGCCTGTTACAGGAAGAACCATTACGCTTAATACGAATCAGCTTGCAGACAATACTTATTTCACATTCGCCAATTCGCTCAAAGGACCGGGTGGGGTAGTGAATGGCATCGGTGCGTGGTATCGCGGAGATTATGGTCTTACCAGAAAGATGTGGGAAGATTATAGTGGACGTGGTATCAATCTTTCATCACCCTTGCCGGGCCATAATCCGGGAGTAGCCGGCACGGGAATGAACTTCAACCCAACAGCTACGTTTGCGCCGCCGCAATATTTTGGAGGCGGAAATAATATCGATCCTGCTTTATCTGTATTGGGCAATGGCAATATGAATAATATCGCCGTGTTTGGCGTATCATCGATGGCTGTTGCAAATAATGGAGCGCTGTTCGATCAGATGACCACCAATGCTTACCCGGTAATTGCAAGCATCCATAATGGAGGCAATGCTTTCTGGGATGCGCCATATGGCTGGAGACAAACAGCACCATGGGGCGGAACGCTCAACACACCTAATGTGTGGAGCTTTGTGAAGAGCCTGGATAATATGAGCATTTCACGCGACCGCAATACGCTGGTCACCGATAATATCCACAGGGATTATGGAGTGAACAATGGAGGTAACTACTCTTCCAACATCGGTGTATACCACGGTGTGGAATATTTCACCGGAAATATTCCCGAACTCATCATCTATAAAGACATCACCAATGCGGGAATGCCTGCGGCAGACAAGCTTCGCATCGAATCTTATCTCGCCCTCAAATATGGTGTTACCCTTAATCTCTCAGGTGTGACAGGTTATGCAGCTTCAGATGGTTCGATCTACTGGAATGCAGCCGGCAACGGAGTTTACAACAAACGCATCACCGGCATCGGGCGCGATGATCTCTCCGATCTCAATCAGAAGCAATCATTCAGTGTTGATAAAGGGCTTGTGACAATAGCACTGGGTAATAAAGTTGCAGCAAGCAATGCGGCCAATACCGCCGTGATCACCAACGACAAATCTTTCTTCGTGATCAGTGACGACGGAGCGGCTGCCAATTACCTCACACCGGTTGCTGGTCAGGCAGGCATTACCAAACGCATGACCCGCATCTTCAAAGTTGACAAAACCGGCAACTGGAATGATCAGGATATCACCCTCCGACTCAATAATGGAAATGCCGGTACTTACCTCATCGTTAGTACCGATGCAGTGTTCGACGGAGCAGATGCGAAGTATGCGCTGAATGCAGACAGCACTGTAACACTCAACACCAGTGCGCTTGCTGATGGGGCTTATTTCACATTTGCTAAAGACATAAAGGGACCAAACGGCGTGAACGATGGTCTCAACTTCTGGATGCGTGCCGATGATGGCAACACATCCGGAGGAGCATGGACAGATTTTGCAGGATATGATCATAAGGCATTGCAGCCTGTGATCGCCTCACAGCCAACAGTAGACGCCAAAGCCATCAACTTCAACTATGGATTGAAATTCGATGGAACCGACGATTTCCTCGATATCAACACCACCCGTGTTGATCCTGATAACTCCACCATCTTCGCAGTAGGGTCAGGATCAGGATATGGCACAGGCCGCGATCTGGTGAGCAGTGGCGCAGTAGGCTCGGCCTATGGTATGGAATTCAGAATGGTGAGCACCGGCCTGCTTCAATATCTCGAAAACAATGCAAGCATCGGTTCGGTAACAGGTGTACTCCCTGCAATCGACAACAGGCCTTACCTCTGGAGTGCAACACAAAACAATAGTGCCAATGGGCTGAAGCTCTTCCAGAATAACAGGTTCGATGCGCAGGCTACTGTGTCGTTAAGCGCTGCTGCTACTGCCAATCTGGTATCTATCGGATCGCGAACCATTGCTGCAAGAGGGTTGTACTGGTATGGCAATATCTCTGAAGTGATCGTGTACAATCGCGTACTGAGTGATGCTGAACGCCAGTCGGTAGAATCATACCTTGCACTTAAATATGGTATCACCCTGTATCAGACGCCGGGCCTCAGTTATCTGGCCAGCAACGGAACTGTGTACTGGAATCATACCACCAATGGCATTTACAATAAACGGATCACCGGTATCGGTAGAGACGACAGTACTTCACTGAATACAAAACAATCGCTTTCAGTAGACACTGGTTTTGTAACGCTGGCACTGGGTGCTTCCGTTGCCGTTACCAATGAAAGCAATACCAATACTATCACCAACAACAAGTCGTTCTTTGTATTTGGAGATAACGGATTGAGCGCATCCAACTTCACTGTTACGGTTAGTGGAAGCGCCAATGTAACCCGCCGTATGGCAAGGGTTTGGAAGGTGCAGAAAACGAACTGGAACGATCAGAACATCACGCTCAAAGTGAAACCGCTCGGCGTGGACAATTACCTTCTGATCAGTACAGATCCGAACTTCGCTACCATCAATCAGGAGCTGCCTGTTGCGGCAGATGGAACTGTTACCCTGCCTTCTTCCCTGATGGCGGATGGCATTTACTTCACTTTTGGTGCTCCGCTGAAATCACCCGGTGGCGTGCCGGGCCATGCTGTCTGGCTGCGTGCAGATGTAGGAACGTCAAGCACTGTGAACAATACATTGGTGCGCGACTGGAACGATATGAGCGCATACAGCAATGTTCTTTCACAAACCAACACTGCTGTTCAGCCCCTCTGGCTTAACAATACTGCAGCCAATATCAATTTCAACCCTGTGATGAAGTTTGGTGGTACAGGTTATGTAATGACCGGTAAATCCATTCTGAATACAGGAACCTATACCGGCGCAGCAGCCTTTGCCGTAAACAGTCAGGAAACTGCCCTCAATGCAGTTCTTTTCAATGAGCTGGCACTGCCTTCCGGTTCCGGGTTCAATTTACATGCAACATGGGGCGACAATGTGGTGTATTGGGATCCTGCATTTCCGGCCAACAGACTTACCTACAATGCAGGTAATGTAAATGGTCAGATAAATATCTGGACTGGTCTCAGTGACATTTCACTGGCTGCCAATAAACAGGAGATCCTTAAGAACGGTACCAGTGTGGCAACCGGGAATAACAATTCAACCTTCACGGGTAACAACAGTCCGCTCAATGTCGGCTTTGGTTTCAATGGCCGCTATCCTGAGGTGATCGTTTACACTTCCGCGTTAACTGCAAACGAACGCCAGAGAGTGAATACCTATCTGTCTGTCAAGTATGGCATCACGCTCAACAACGGCAATACAAACTATCTCGCCACCGATGGCTCTACTGTTTGGGATGCGGCAATCAATGCAACGCATAAGAACAATATCGCCGGAATCGGTCGTGACGATGAAGAGATACTCAGGCAAAAACAATCACGCAGCATCAATGCAGGCCTGCAGGTAGCTATCGGTTTGGGTAGTATCGATTCAACCAATACTGCCAATGCCAATGCTTTCACGAATGATAAATCTTACCTCATATGGGGGGATGATAATGGTGCCGTTAATTTCCGAACAGCCATTACCGGTACAACACTCGCCAATTATCGAATGGCAAGGGTTTGGAAAGTGCAGGAGACCGGATCCATCGGTGATGTGCGCGTGGCGATACCTGCCAACGCCCTCGCAAACCCAGGTGCTTCCTATATTGTAGTAAGCAATGATGCTGTTTTTGATGGAACGGATGTGCTGATAAAACTGGCGCCCACCACCATCGACAACAAAGTTCATTATGCTGCCACTGTCGATCTCGCCAATGGACAGTACTTCACATTCGCGAATGATCTGAAGCTTCCCGGAGGCGTACCCGGAAACACACTGTGGCTGCGTGCCGATTATGGCACTTCTTCTGCGGTGGATGGAACACCTGTCAATGAATGGAACGACTTTGGCGCAGACATCAACACTGCTTTGCAACCAACTGCTGCCAATCAACCGGCCTTTGCAAACAACCTCGCTGCCAATATCAACTTCAACCCTGTGCTCACGTTCAATGGCACCAGCCAGCGAATGACCCTCGATGGCACCAAACTGCCACTGGGCACCGCGGGCAGAACCGTGATCGCTGCAACACGCAATGCTGCCATTGCAAACAGAAGTGTTATCAGCTGGGGAGATCAGAGTGCCTCCGGTAACGGAACCAGGTATACGATGGAGATCGGCGGAACACAACGTTCTGTTGAAGCATCCAACAGCCGCTATGGAAATATTGGAAGCAATACGCTTGTTCCCGGCATTACCCTGTTCTCCAATGCCGCCGCTTCCACTACTGCAGCCACACAAATCAGGCTGAATGGTGCAGGTATCACCAACTCACTGATCACAGTCGGTAACCAGAACATCAACACGGCATCGCAGCCTCTTGCCTTTGTCGGCGACAATGCCATGAATGGAGGAGCCAGCTGGTGGTACAGCGGATCGATGGGTGATATTGTGGTATACGACAGAGCGCTCAACGCTACGGAACAACAACGTGTTGAAAGTTATATGGCCATCAAATATGGTGTTTCACTCAGTCAGGCTGTTGCTACCGATTATCTCGCAACCGATGGTACCTCCATCTGGGACGCAACTGCCAACACCATTTATAAGAACAGCGTCACCGGTATCGGCCGTGATGATCTCGAAGGGCTTACTCAAAAGCAAAGCCGCAACAGCGATACTACGCGTATGCGTGTAGCCATCGGTCTGTCTGCGCTTGCAGAAACCAATACCGCTAATGCAAACAACTTCACTTCGGATAAGTCTTATCTGATCTGGGGTGATGACAATGGCGCGGTGAGTTTCAAAACTGCAATGACAGGAGTATCCAATGTAAACTACCGCATGACGCGGATCTGGAAAGTGCAGGAAACAGGTACGGTAGGAGAGGTGGAAGTGGCCATTCCGTTCGATGCGCTGCCAAACCCACGCCAGTCTTATCTCGCAATAAGCAATGATGCCAGCTTCGATAACAGCGATACTTATATTCCGCTGTACGATATCATGCTGAATGGCAGAAAGCACTGGGCTGCAAAGGTTAACTTCAATACCAATCAGTATTTCACCATCGCTGCATTCATCAAGTCGCCGGGCGGAGTAGGCGCCACCAATCTCTGGATGCGTGCCGACCGCGGTATCGCCAACAATACAGATGGCAGTCCGGTGGATCTCTGGATCGACTATGGCAACGAAGTGAACAATGCCACTCAGACAACGGCAGGCTTCAGACCGGTGTACAACAACAATGCAACCGCCAATATCAACTACAATCCGGTACTCAATTTCAATGGAACCGATCAGAAACTGAACCTGGATGTAACCAAACTGCCGCTGGGCAGCGCTCCCCGCACCATGATCGGTGTAGGAAGCCTCAACACCATTGCAGGCAATCATTACATCATCGGTTACGGTACTGCAGCCCTCAACAATGGACAGGGCTTGCTCAGTCTCGACGGAGGTACAGCCATGTACACGGGCTATTCCAATGAGATCTTCACGGGGCCTGGTTTCTGGCAGGTGAACAAACCGAATGAAATGTTCGGCTCCTTTGCCGGATCTGGTGGAACTGCTTCACTGTACAGTAAAATGAAACCGATTGTTACACCGGCCAACAGAGCATGGGTAACCGGCAGCACGGCTGCATCCATAGGTGCCAGCTCATGGGGTGGACCGGAATACTGGAACGGACCTATCACCGAAGTGATCGTGTTCGACAGAACGCTGAGTGATGTGGAACGTCAGCGCGTATCTACCTACCTTGCTATCAGGAATGGTTATACGATGGATCAGACAACGCCATACCGCGATTACCTCAACACCAACAGTACGGTGATCTGGAATGGCACAGCTAATGCCACGCATAGCAACAACATCGCGGGTATTGGTCGTGATGATGTGGAAGGTCTGAGCCAGAAGCAGGCGAAGAGTGTGCAGCCGGGAGCCATTGTGGCGATCGGTCTCGGCAACATCGCTTCGGATAACCTGTCGAACAACAGCAATTTCTCGAATGATACATCCTATATGGTGTGGGGCAGCAACTCCACGGCGCTTACCACCACTGGCAGCAACCTGCCGGCACTGTTCAGTCAGCGTCTCACACAGCAATGGAAACTCAGTCTTTTCAATTTCAATAATCAGATACAGCCTGTTGCCATGGAGTTCGATCTCACAGGCATAACGCATAATGGTAAGAATGCAAATGATTTCACCCTGCTGATCGACACCGATGGAGATGGTGATTTCACAACAGGAAGCATTACGCAGATCGCCGCAGGCGCTTATGCTGGCAATAAAGTGAACTTCGGCAATGTGTCGGTACTCAGCCACAATGCAGTGTTCACGGTAGCTGTAGGGCCGAAGTCGCTCAGACTAAATGCCAAAGCCATTCTGCAGGGCGCATGGAATGGAAGCTCTATGAGTACGGCGTTGAAAGCTGCATCTGTATTGCCTGGCACCGATCCGTACGGACTCGGAACCACTCCTTCTGTAACACCGAATGCAACAACTGCACAGGTGGTAGATTGGGTGAAAGTAGAATTGAGAGAAGCTTCCAATCCGCTTACGGTGATCGATTCAAGGGCGGGCTTCCTGCTCAGCAATGGGGATATAGTGGATAGCAGTTATGCGGCACCGTTATCATTCTTCAATGCACCTTCGGGCAATTACTACGTGGTGATCCGTCATCGCAATCACCTGGGAGTAATGTCTGCCGCTCCGGTCGATTTCAGTACCGGTACCGGAACTATCGACTTCACAAAATCTACCACAGTTACCTATGGCACACATGCACGTAAGGATCTGGGAGGTGGAGTGATGGCGCTCTGGGCAGGGAATGTGAATGCAGATCAAAGCATCAGGCATTCAGCGGCTCCATCGGATGCTACGCCTGTTGCGAATGCGGTACTCAATCATTCCGGCAATACAGCTGCATCGCCTGCTTACACCGGATATGTGGATGTGTACAGTCCGTTTGACGTTAACCTCGATGGCAGGATCTTCTACACTGCCGCGCCATCGGATCATGCGATCATCATCAGCAATGTGAAAACGCATCCGGCCAACGCATTCGGCATAACATCTTACATCATCAGAGAACAATTACCATGATAAACAGACCGGGCGGAAATCAAACGCCGCCCGGTATTTCTTAAATCTGATTATTTATGAAAAGAATTATAAAGAACATATCACTGCTTGCAGGTCTGCTGTTGATATTTCATCAGTTGCAGGCGCAGATGCTGGATGTGACTGTACAGAATACTGGCGGCAATAAAGTGCAGTTCATGGGAGTGGCCACTGCTCCGGGTTTCAGCACAGCGCCTAACAATGCATGGGGGCCGATGAACATCACCTGGCGTATCCCGAAAACTGCTGCTGTTCCGGCTCCGACGGTAGCGCCGCCTGCCACCACTCCCGAAGTAACGGGTGAGTCTACGGCATTCACCGGAGGATCCCCGCGCGATGCCTTCAATGCAGGAACAGATCTTGCGATGTTCGATCTTACTGCTTTCGGATTGGCCGATGATGGTTACTGGTACTTTCAGGTAACAGGTACAACAGAGAACGTGCAGGATATCAGCACAGGCAATACTGTTTTGTTGTACGAGTTCACGCTCCCGGCCGGATGGAAATGCCCGTCCTGTGTGGAAATAATGCTCACCGATGTTGCAGGTTTGCCCATAAGCACTGCCTCATTCATAGACAATACAGGTTTGGGAAGAAATGTACTGAACCTCGTTGCCAATAATGCTCCGCTTCCTGTAAGGTTCATCAGTTTTGAAGCAGCCAGAGCAGGGGATGATGTGAAGCTCAACTGGAAAGTGGCGGATGAAAGAAATGTAAGCGGATATCATGTAGAACGCAGTGCTGATGGCCGCAACTGGACTCCCATCGGTTTTGTACCATTCAATGCTTCGCCTGCGCCGGAAAAATTGTATAGTCTCACGGATCCCGATCCGCTGAGCACCATCAATTACTATCGCATCCGTCAGCAGGATCTGGATGGCAGACAACAATACTCCGAGATCAGGTTTATCCGCTTCGACAGACAGGAGCTGGAAGTAAGGCTCTATCCTGTACCGGTTACCAGCATACTGAAACTGAATATTCAAAGTCCGGTGAATGCCAATGCAGTTATCAGGGTTACAGATCTGCTTGGCCATACAGTGCACCAGAGCAAAACGCAGCTGGTGAGAGGAGGTAAAACGGAAGAACTCAATCTCAGTACACTGCCTGCAGGTTCATACTATGTGGAAGTGATGAGTGCGACGTTCAAGTGGACGGGTAAATTCATTAAGAAATAAGTACAGACAGCAATTCATACAAGTCTGTCAGTAAATGGAAGGTGCCTCAATTGGGGCACCTTCCATTTTTCTCTACAAGTATCATATTAGCCGTAATATTACCTTCGCGCGATTCCATTATGCAACGATTGCATAAAAGAATTGATCTTAACGAAAAAACAACCGATGCGATATCCCCTAACCCCACTGGCAGTAATTTGCTGTCTTATCTTTTCCAGCTGTGTACAACACGGATATTTTCAAAGTGGCCTGCATGGCAGTAATCATAACTATAAAGCAATGCCCCTTACGGCAGACAGTATGAAGTCGGCCACCTACGTGAGTGTTCATGTAATGCAGGGGCTGGCCAATGTGCGGCCACATGATGCATTTGGAGGAGGAAGCCTCTCTATCCATCGTGCACATAATTTCGGATCGTTTCAGGGTTTCTATGCTGCGAACGCCACCATCGGAGGCTACAATGTAAGTGATGGATACAGGCAGGGCGAGAATCCCAATCAATATTACAAAGGAGGAGGCAGGTTCTTCGGAGGTGTGGGTGCATCGGCAGGCATCAATGGCGTATTGCCGTTAGGAGATGCGGAATGGCGCTACCTGGGTGCTGAAATGTCGTGGCAACAGGAGTATGGAGAATATTACAAATTCAGAAAATCACTGCCCGATGCTGCGGTAAGTTATATCGACCGGCACAATCATTATATCACCTGGGGTTTCAATACAGAAATGCTGGGCAGAATATCAAAAACTCTGGTGGGTGGTTACAAAGCAGGCTACTATACCAGCATCAATAAATTATATCGAACCGACGGAGCCAATACACTCAGGCCGGGATGGTTCTCTCAGACACTCCATCTGGGAACACCGCGCCATACTTTTCATGTTCAGATGAATGCCGGTACCAAGATGCTGGGATTCAATATTGGCGCGAGTTTTATGGTGGGGAGGTAATTAGTGCAGTCCGTAACAGATAATAAAACACTTAACTGAGCAAATTGTTTTACCGAATATACTTTTGGAGGGGAGGAGTAAATGCAAATAGCTTTGCGGCAAAATCATAACCATGCAAACTGCAGCAACCAACCCTGGCACAGAAGCCGAAAAACAATTGATTCTGCTCACACTTAACAATTACCTCGAAGGCCGTCCGGCAATAGACATCGAAAGAATGCGGGCCGCCTTTCATCCCGGTGCATTTATCAGAACTGTAATCGATGGAAAATTGGTTCAGTGGGCGCTGCCGGATTACCTCGACCTGGTTGCGAAGGCAACTGTACAGGAATGCCTGCCCGAACTTCTTTCATTTACATGGGATGGAGATACCGGATCAGCACTGGTGCGATTGACTTTTGATACCTTCCGGTTCATCGATCGGTTTAATCTGATTAAGCTGGATGGGAAATGGTTCATCGTAGATAAGATCTCTTACAGACAGGAGTTGTAAATTCAGCTGTATTGGCTTATTCGTTCTGTGCCTCTTTTGATTTCCGTTTTCTCATACTGTAAAAGCTATACAGGAATACTGCTCCTATGATTAAACGCGGGCCATTGCCTGTACCGGCAATACTGTGATAGCTGTCTGCAAAAGAAGGGAAAAACCAGTCGATGATATATCCGCTGCATCCCAGCAGGAATAAGGGAATTCCTACGATGAGCAGTAAAACCCTAATCAGAAAATGATACTGCTTCAATTCGGGTGAATGACTGTTTCTGAATTTTACTTGCATAGAGGAGCAGCGATAGAATAAATAATTTTGATCCGGATGCGCGGCTAAAATAAAAAGCCTTCATGAAAGTGAAGGCTTTTTATTTTAGGTGTTCAGGACTGGATCATAGTGCACGCCATTGAGCGCAACAACGAATCATTTCCATCCTAATCCTGGCGCAACATGCTGCAGGATAGAAGACAGCACATGAACATTATAATCAACTCCTAATGTATTGGGAATAGTCAAGAGTACGGTATCTGCTTCCTGAATAGCCTCGTCTGCGGCCAGTTCTTTGATAAGCTGATCCGGCTCTGCTGCATAACTTCTTCCGAAAATGGCGTTTCTGCCCGGCTCGATCATCCCAATCTGATCAGTGCGGTTGGCTTCCTGTCCAAAGTAACGGCGATCCTGCTCATTTACGATGGCAAAAATAGACCGGCTTACCGATACTCTCGGTGAGCGTTTATGACCTGCTTTCTTCCACGCTTCTTTGTATAATCTGATCTGTTCGGCCTGTTGTATATGGAACGGTTTACCGCTTTCGTCGAACTTCAGCGTTGAGCTTTGAAGGTACATGCCATTTTCAGCAGCCCACACGGCAGTGGCATTGGAAGCTGCGCCCCACCAGATGCGTTCGCGAAGGCCTTCCGAATAAGGTTCCAGCCGAAGCAGCCCCGGAGGATTGGGGAACATTGGATTAGGATTCGGTTGAGCAAACCCGATACCCTGAAGTTTATCGAGAAACTCCAGTGCCTTACGGCGACCCATATCCGAATCTGCTTCGCCTTCTTCCGGTTCGTATCCAAAATAACGCCAGCCGTCAATTACCTGTTCGGGCGATCCTCTGCTGATACCCAGCTGAAGCCTGCCCTGCGAAATGAGGTCTGCAGCGCCGGCGTCTTCCACCATGTACAGCGGGTTTTCATAGCGCATATCAATTACACCTGTTCCGATTTCGATGGTGCTTGTTTTGGCGCCGATGGCCGAAAGCAATGGGAAAGGCGATGCCAGCTGTGCTGCAAAATGGTGCACGCGGAAATAAGCGCCATCCAACCCAATTGATTCGGCTGCTACAGCCAGGTCGATGGACTGCAGCAAGGTGTCGCTTGCGGTTCGGGCTTTGTAGGAAGGGTGATTGGCCCAGTGCCCAAACGAAAGAAATCCTATTTTCTTCATATGTTTTCCTTCAGGTAAAATAATAACGATTACATGCCCTTATGAGATTGGCCGGTGACCGGACAAATTCGTAACCGACAGTAAAGGTGACTGACTATAACAACATAAACAAAGGAATGTTACGGGAAGGGAAATATTTGTATATGAAGAATAGCTCCAGTAAAGTGGTTTCAGAGCAGGATCACTGTTTTCGTGGCAGAAAAGTGGCGTGGAGGGCGAGAAGCTTCCATTCGCCTTGTTGTCTTACATAGGTTTCGGTAGTGCGTTCCCACAGTTCTTCGGGTGCAGCGCCTGCACCGCGAACGATCTTAATGTGCACGAGCGCCGTGAGTATGGCTGTATTTTCATCAATGATCACCTGCTGGTCTTGTGGTGCAAATTCGGGAAACTGCAGCGCAGGGTTCAAAGCAAAGCCGTTGATGAATTTATCCTTGTTCCATAGCTCGGCAGTGGCGGAGGTAAAGATGAAATTACTTTTCAGTGATTCGGACAAGGGAGCACCATTCTTGTCTTTAACAGCTTTCATGATGCTGCGGTGTAATTGAATGATCGTTTGTTGCATGGTAGTGGTTTCATTTTGTGCATGAAGTTGGGATCCGGACAGGAGCAATAATGAAAGGATGAGGGCCGGAATGGCTTGTTTCATAACTATCTTTTTATTGATGTAAGGTAAGCCGGCCGTGGGAGTTGGTTCTATAACCCAGGTTATAATCGTTACACAGTGGTATTGATTTTAGCAAGCCTTTTGCGGATCCTGCTGAGGGAAGGTTGCCTGATGCCGATGTAGGAAGCCAGATGATAGAGTGGTACGCGCTCCAATAAGTGTGGATGTGTTTTGGTCAGGTTGATGTATCGTTCGGCAGGCTTTTCGAGCAGCAACATTTCACTGCGTAGTTGTGAGGCGATATAGAGGTTTTCTGTAGCAATACGTGCAAATCGTTCCCAGGCAGGGCTATTGGCAAACAGATATTGCAGATGTTTGTAACTGATGGTTATCAGTTCTACATCCTCCAATGCTTGTATCCATTGTCTGCTGGCAGTTTGTGTAAGAAAGCTATGGTAGGCTTTGGGCCATTGACCTTCCACATAAAAGGCTGTGTTGATCTCTTCACCGTGCGCCAGATAATAAGAGCGCAGTAATCCTTTTACTACAAACCCTATTTCACGGTATACTTTTCCCTCTTCTACAAAGAAGGTTGATTTTGTTAATGATTTGAAGCCAAGGCCCGGCTCACACAATTGCCAGTCTTTTTCCCCGATGGGACTGATCTTATTGACTGCATCGCGAAATATTTGAAATGGTGTAAGCAAAATGGCAGTTTAAGTAATAAGCATAACCACTTTTCATTGTCGATGTTCGCAAGAGTCAACATTAAACTTTTCGCAATGCAGATACCGCCCCTGCGGGTGTTAGTTTCAGCGACCCTCCCCGGAAAAAGTGTTCTTGCGCAGTTGGATCAATTTCAGCAAATAAACGGTTAACATCGGTGCGAGATCCTGTAGCAATAGTTGATACATTCACACCATTAAAAATATCCGGTTGTACACAACCGGTTTTATGTATTCGAAATGCTGGTATTAAACGATCAGGAAATTGCAGGTCTCCTTTCTTTAGAAGAAGTGATAGCCACCGTGGAGGCGGCGCTCATTGCCTATGAGCAAAACAGTTGTCTCGTTCCAAAACGCATGCACATCGATTGGGGAGAAAATACTTTCCTATCCATGCCCTCCTTCTCCGACACACATTTTGGTACCAAGCTGGTATCTGTTGTGCCCGGAAACAGAACCAGGCAACTGGCTGTAACCAATGGAGCGATGCTGCTGAACGATGCGCAAACCGGTTTCCCATTGGCCATTATGAATGCTGCAAGGCTGACAGCGTTACGTACCGGGGCATTGGGAGGAATAGGGGTTAAGTATATGACTCCGGCTGATATTGATAGCATTGGTTTAATTGGTTGTGGTGTACAGGGTATTCAACAGGCTATTTTTGCCTGTGCTGTAAGGCCTGTGAAAAAAATATATTGCCTGCAACGTTCTGCTGCAGGTATGGAGGCTTTCACCAAAGCGTTGCTGGAACAGTTCCCTTCAGTAGAGGTAATACCTTGCAACGATGCAATCACTATACTGCAACACACCAATGTGATTATTGCCGCCAGCCGTTCTGCTACTCCGGTTTTACCGGATGATGCACACTTGCTGCTAAACAAACACTTTATCAGTATTGGATCCTATAAGCCCGACATGCAGGAATTACCGGATCATGTTTTTCGTTTGTCCGGTAAACTGGCTATCGATTCTGTATTTGCGAAGATTGAAACCGGCGACATTATCAATCCGCTTAAAAAAGGAATTTTACAGGAGCAGGATGTGTTTACCATCGGGAAACTCTTAACCGGTGAAGTGAAGATAGACGTAACTGCCACTACCGCCTACAAATCAGCAGGGATGGCCCTTTTCGACCTGTTTATGGCTAAGGCATTATACGAAGCTGCCAATGCGCGGAATATCGGTACCAACATTCCTTTTTAAGTTGATCTTATCAAAACTTACATCCATCATTAATCTCAGGTTTGATGCAAACATTACTTAACAACTTTCAATGGGAAGCACCTGCCCATTGGTTAAAGATCGAAACGATAGATATGCATACAGGTGGTGAGCCACTTCGTGTTTACATATCCGGATTGCCCGCTGTAGAAGGCGTAACTGTCCTCGAAAAAAGAAGATACTTCAAAGAACACCTGGATTTTATCCGTACCGGTACCATGTGGGAACCGCGTGGTCATGCTGATATGTATGGTGCAGTGATCTCATCTTCCGCAGATGCAGATTTTGATGTTTTCTTTCTTCACAATGAAGGCTACAGCACTATGTGCGGCCACGCTATCCTGGCATTGACCAAACTGGTATTGGAAACCGGTATCATTAAGAAAGACGGGAAACATCCTGAGCTTACCATCAATGTGCCGGCAGGTAAAGTGCATGCCCGCGCTACAGTGGAGAATGGTAAAGTAAGTGATGTGAGTTTCCGTAATGTGCCTTCATTTTTATATTTGGCTGATCAGGAAGTAACTGTTCCCGGCATCGGAAATGTAAAGTTTGATGTGGCTTACGGAGGCGCTTTTTATGCATTTGTAGATGCCGATAGTCTGCACCTGGGTCTGGAGGCTGCGCATTACAATCAACTGATCGATTACGGACGCAGGATCAAATATGCAGTAATGGACAACTTCAGTATAAAACATCCGTTTGAAGACGACCTGAGTTTTTTGTATGGTACCATCTTCACCGGAAAGGCACTGGAGAAAGAGCATCATAGCCGCAATGTGTGCATCTTTGCCGAAGGTGAGGTAGACCGCTCTGCTACTGGTTCTGGTGTTAGTGCACGCGCAGCATTGCATCATGCAAAAGGGGAATTAAAACTCAATGAAACCATTATCATAGAAAGCATTACCGGCAGTACCATGGGGGTAGCAGTGAGAGAGCTGACCACCTTTGGTCACCATAACGCAGTGATACCCGAAGTGAGCGGAACTGCTTTCATTACAGGACGAAATACATTTTATTTTGATCCGGAAGATCCGTTTAGAGAAGGGTTCATTTTCAGATAGATTGAATATGAGAATCAGGTAGTATACCGATACTGGCATTCGAACTTATTGTGTCAGATTTGTGTCGGCATTAGTGGGAGAAAGCGGTAAGGCCCTCTTGGTTTTTCTGAATGCCGTTGGGCTCAATCCTGTATGCTTTTTAAAGAATCTGTTCAGGTGACTTTCGTCCGTAAATCCCAGTTCCTGCACAATTTCACTTACCCGCATTTTACTATACAAGAGGCGGTTCTCCACCAGCTTCATTTTGTAGCCGGCAATATATTGCTGAAGACTTTCGCCCAAATGTTTCCTGAAGTATTCATGTATATAACCTGGTGAGATATTGAAATGGGCTGCTATTTTTTCCGCTTTCAACTGATCGGGAGAATAGATCTGTTCATGGATATAACGGATCATTGCTGCAGCGTGATCATTCCTGGGGGTCGCTTTCCCGGCATTGATCATCCATATATTCCGGGCCACAATGGTGAGAACGGTGTTGACGAGCTGCTGGATTACTTCGCGGTAATATTCATGCTGGTTCACCAGTTCTCCTATGAGCGCATCCATCAATCCGCCGATCAGCGGTTTGTCATTGGCGTTATGCAGAATGCAACCAGGTAAATGGTAATTGCACTGGAGAATGTATTCCATCTTTTGGATCCAGTTGCTCATCATGCTGTGTACATCCTTCACCTGCTGCGCTTTCAGGTAGGTGTCATTGAACCGGATGAATAAAAAAGTGGTCAGTTCCCTGACGTCGAATGAATGCGCATGTTGCGGCAACAGAAGAAACAGTGTGCCTTTCGAGTAATTGAACTGATTTTCCCCCACATGATGCACTCCGGATCCTTTAAGGATATACACCAGTTCAAAGTAGGTGTTTTTATGAATGCCTACAGGACATTCATTGAGTTCCATGTATTCGATCTCGTAAGGTTCAAACAGATTTTGTATCAGCATCCCTTTAAAAATACATAATTAACCCCGGGTTATACAACAGTTTCGGCATATTTCAGGGGAATTTTGGACCATCATATCATTCATAATAAAAATATACGTCAATGAAGGCTGTTGTATTGACCGCTCCCGGTGGACCGGAAAATCTTGTGCTGCAGGATATTGCAATACCCGATATCAAAGAAGATGAAATACTTGTAAAAGTAAAAGCCATCAGTATTAATCCGGTGGAAGCATTCATCCGGAGTAATGAGACCTTCCTCCGGATGATCTTACAGCTGGATAAGAACGACGATAAGCCCTATATCCTTGGCTGGGATATTTCGGGAGTAGTGGAACAAACCGGTAAAGGAGTCACCCGTTTCAGAAAAGGCGATGAAGTATTTGGAATGGTAAAATTTATTGGTCACGGAAAGGCCTATGCGGAATACGTTGCATCTCCTGAGAGTCACCTGGCACTTAAACCAAAAAATATTTCACATAAAGCGGCAGCGGCCGCTACGCTGGCAGCCCTAACAGCCTGGCAGGCACTGGTGCATCATGCCCGTATCAAAGCCGGTGAGAAAGTGCTGATCCATTCGGCAGCGGGTGGGGTAGGCCATTATGCCGTACAGATCGCCAAACATTTCGGCGCCTATGTGATCGGCACTTCCAATGCTTCCAAAAAAGATTTTATTCTGAGCCTCGGCGCCGATGAACATATCGACTATTCAACACAACGCTTTGAGGAGCTGGTGAAAGATGCGGACATCGTGATAGATAGCATCAGGGATGTCGGGCATATTGAGCGCTCGCTCAAGGCAGTGAAATGGGCGGGCAGACTGATCAGTTTGTCGGCCTTCCCCGATGAACGGATCTACAGGGATGCTTTGATGAGCAGGAAATTTTTGTACAGAATGGAAGTGGCGTCCGATCAGGAAGACATGGAAGCAATTGCATCACTACTCGAAAAAGGGCAACTTCGTTCGCATGTGTCGAAGACCTTCCGGTTCGATGAATTGCCGAAAGCGCATCGGCATATCGAAACCGGACATACGCAAGGAAAGATCGTGGTTAAGATGGATTGATAACGCGCCGTTGTCCAATCTTCAGTTAGCAGCAGGCATGCAAGCTGATGACTGATTGAACAAAATAACGCCTCCGCTTTTCTAACGGAGACGTTCTTGTTTATTGCCGCAGGAAATGCAATATTTCCCTGTACAGTTCAAACCGTTCTTTTTCGAGATGAATGATATGCGTGCCATTCGCCAGTACTACATATTTTTTATAGGGAG
Organism: Pseudoflavitalea sp. G-6-1-2; assembly: GCF_012927185.1. Lineage (GTDB taxonomy): Bacteria > Bacteroidota > Bacteroidia > Chitinophagales > Chitinophagaceae > Pseudobacter. The sequence goes on along the minus strand of NZ_JABBGB010000002.1, from coordinate 1,786,091 downwards.
CATTCACCATCTTTGCCATCAGTGTGCCATAATCTGCATTGCCCGGACCGTCGTCGTATTCTCCTCTGATCAATAAGGTCGGAACTGTGATCTTCGCAGGATCGTAGTAAGGTTTGTTGTGCGCCATTTCCTCGATATCCTGCTGTGCCCCCGACGGAACCATTATACTGTCTTTATTTTCGCCGATGGCCAAAGGGTCGGAAAGTGGCCAGTCTTTTTCGAAATGCTGCAGAAAATCTTTTTCCAGCAGGCATTCCTTTCCGCTGGGTGTCCAGCTTTTCAGTACCACCAGCAGATCGCGGGGAGTCTTCTTTACATAAGTGTAATTGAATTGCTGTGCCATTGAGGAATCTGGGGTAGGAGTGAGTGCAGAATACAGGATCAGCTTTTCTAATTTACCGGGGAATTTTTCTGCATAGAGGGCTGCTACAGAACCACCCCAGGAGTGACCAATGAGGTATAACCTGGATTTGCCGGTTCGCTTCAGAATAAAGTCCACCGCTTTGTCTACATCCTGATAGATATCTTTCGCTTGTCCGATGGCGTTACCCTGTAATTTCTTCGACCTCAATTCCGGATACCGGTCTGAGCTTCCATAGCCCAGATAATCGAGTGCATATGCATCATATCCATTGGAAGATAAGTTATTGAGCCATGAGACACCGCTTAGTTTATAGCCGGAAGATTGCGCTGCGCTGATATAAGATCCATGCAGGATAAGAACGGGCAATTCTTTTCCAGACTTGTTTGGCTGTTGATTCAGCAATGCGATCTGCAGTCCGGGTATGCGGCTTTCAGTTTTAAGTATGGTGTATGTAACAGCAGGTTTGCCTGCCTGTAGTGAACGTTGCTGCGCTGTTGAATGAAAAAGGCACAACCAGGTACAGGTAAACACTAAGAGTTTTCTCATGTCGTGTATATTATATTTCAAATTTCTGAAATCGCTACCTTTAACAGTACAGTCTCCAATGAACTGTATCTGTAAACATGGATAAAGACATACAGCAGGTCACTTCCTTAATCGGCGATCCGGTACGTGCCAGTATTTTATGGGCCCTCACCGATGGCAGGGCCTACACGGCTACAGAATTGTCTGTTACTATCAATACATCACCGCAGAACATGAGCATGCATTTGAGCAAGCTGATCAAAGGAGAATTGCTGACGGTTGAAAGTCAGGGCAGGTATAAATATTACAGAATTGCAAAACCTGAAGTGGCGCATGCGCTGGAAGCAATTGCCTGTCTGGTTCCTGAGGACAAACACAAGAAGAAAACTATTCAGCCGGAAGAAAAGGCCATCCGGTATTGCCGCAGCTGTTATGGCCACCTGGCCGGTAAAGTAGGTGTGCTGGTGAATGAAGCATTGCTGGCACAAAAGATCATTCAGCCGGTTGATAATCTCTATGCTGTAACAAAGAAAGGAGAGGCCTTCTTTGCCGATCTTAAAATCGATATTGCATTGCTGCAAAAACAGCGGCGTATTTTTGCCAAACCCTGTCTCGACTGGAGTGAACGGAAACATCATCTGGCAGGCAGTCTGGGCACTGCATTGCTCAACAGCATGCTGGAGCTGGATTATTTCCGCAGATCGAAAAACTCACGGACGATACTTGTTACCGGCAAGGGACAAACGCAGTTGTTTCAAAAATTGAAGATCTCGGTATAAAAACCCGGAGATCCACTCTTATCCCGATGAGAGGCAGGCAGTCTTTATTCAATGAGCTGTTATATTGAATATCCTGCTTATCTCAGCATACGACTTATGCTGCAACTCTTCAACACTATATCCATTAAACTGCTGCTTATTGATAGTGTTCATGCCGAGTCTCTCTCCTGGAGCGCTTTTGATAACTACTACCCTGAATGCAATGTCTGCAGCACCGGGGTCGATGTTGTCGCTTCTGCTTAATCTTAAAACAACGGCACCTGCCTGAATACCATACAGCAAGTAGCCTGAAGACGGACTTATGACATAAGATAAGGGCAGGGCAGTCCAGGGTTGGCCGGTACGCAATGCTCCATACACAAGCACTGCGCCGTTATTGATAATATTTGCATCGATCTCAGGCATTGCCAGTTGTGCAATCTGGTATTTGATGCCAAACTGTGTTTCAGCCGTCCAGATAATTCCGCTTGCAGGAAAGGTTTTCGATACTACATTGGCATTGTTTGGAGGTCCGGCAGGGCCGGTATCTCCCTTTTTGCATGAATAAAGAATTGTTGAGAGGATGAATGCTGTTAGTACAGCGCGGTAAATTGTGTTTTTCATGTTTGCAGGTTTTATTGTCAAAGACATTACTTCTGCAAAATTTGAATTAATAGTTGTCGGTGGAATGCTACAGTTAGCGATTGACAGAAATGAGTGAGCAAAGGGTGAAAATGAGAAAAGCCTCCACAAACTGTGAAGGCTTTTCGTCGTGCCCAGGACTGGATTCGAACCAGCACACCCTTGCGAGCGCTGCGACCTGAACACAGTGCGTCTACCAATTTCGCCACCTGGGCAGGTGTTAAACCGTTGATTCAAAGTTACTTGAACGTCGCGGTCATCGTGTTCGGGGTTGCAAATATAAAACTAATATTGAACCCGCCAAAAGTTTGTCAGCTTTTTTGTTGGGATGTTTTCCATCCTATCAGTAAAACTCCAATCACCACAAGGGTTGTACCGATTATCTGCTCTAAAAATATTTTTTCTCCGAGTATCCAGTATGCCTGCAAAATGGTGGAAACCGGTCCGATTCCGGAGATGATCGCCACATTATTCGAACCAATCTTTTTCATTCCCAGCGAAATCAGAAACGATGGTATCACGGTTGCGAAGATCGCCAGTATCAACCCATAGATCCAGGCGCTGCCTGCAGTATTCCGCAGCTGCTCAAAATTGCCTGCAATCAGAAAATGCAGGAATATTCCCACGGTGGCAGCAAGCATCGCATATGCAGTGAATCTCGCCGCTCCGATAGATGGAATGATCTGCCCACTGCCCGCGATATACACCGAATACGTAATGGCGCAGAGGAAGATGAGAAAACATCCCCAGAAGAAATTCGGACTGCTTGTATCGAGCTGAAGTTCGCCTGCAAAGGCCAGCCCGATGCCAGCATAAGTGAGCAGCAATGCTAACCATTGCAGCTTACTGATCTTCTGCTTGAAATAATATCCGTTGATCAGTACTGCAAATGTTGGATAAAGAAAAAGTATCAGCCGCTCCAGTCCTGCAGACACATACTGCAGTCCCATGAAGTCGAAAAGGCTGCTGAGGTAATATCCGAATATCCCCAATACAATCACGTAAAGCCATTGCCTGCGTGAGAGGGGTGGGTTTTCTTTTTTCTTCGCCGCCAGTATAGCCGTTACTCCATAGAAAGGCAATGAGAACAGCATGCGGAGCGTGAGAAGGGTAAGCGCGTTTATAGCAACATGAGCGAAGGCCACCTTTATGATGATGGCCTTCGTTGAAAATAATATTGCTCCAAGGAATGTGATCGCAAATCCTGCGAGCGTAATCCCTTTATTTTTTTGTAATTGTTCCATGTATAACACTGAGGGATAGCTGCCGCAGTTCCTGATTCTATACTGATACGTTGAAATCTCTGAGAGCGTCGTTCAGACTGGTTTTGAGGTCTGTACTTGGTTTGCGCTGACCGATGATCAGTGCACAGCTCACTCCATATTCTCCGGCAGGGAATTTCTTGGTGTAAGATCCGGGGATCACCACGCTGCGTGCAGGGATGCGGCCTTTGTATTCAACAGGCTCTGCTCCGCTCACATCGATGATGCGTGTGCTCTGAGTGAGTACCACATTAGCGCCGAGTACCGCTTCTTTTTCAACTCTTACGCCTTCTACCACAATGCAACGGCTGCCGATGAATGCACCATCTTCAATTACTACTGGTGATGCCTGCAGTGGCTCCAATACTCCACCGATTCCAACACCGCCACTCAGGTGAACACCTTTTCCGATCTGTGCGCAGCTGCCCACAGTAGCCCAGGTATCAACCATTGTTCCTTCATCTACATATGCTCCGATGTTTACATATGATGGCATCAGTACTACGTTCTTGGCAATGTATGCTCCGTAACGTGCTACTGCGTGAGGTACTGCTCTTACGCCGAGATCTTTGTAATTTTTTTTCAGGGCCATCTTGTCGTAAAATTCAAATGGCTCCAGCGTCCAGGTTTGCATGGTCTGCGTAGCAAAGTACAGCAGTATGGCCTGTTTCACCCACTCATTCACTACCCACTCATCTCCGGACGGAGATGCTACACGAAGCCTCCCTTTATCTACTTCTTCAATTACTGCCCTTACTGCATCTGTATATTTATTCTCTTTTACAAGTTCCCTGTTGTTCCAGGCTTCGGCTATAAGGCTTTGTAAGTCCATGAGTGAGTTATTTTCTGCAAACTTACTGATTGGCTGCCAAATAAAGTACAGCGAATAACCCTTACAGCCGCTTCTGCCTTTTGGCGCTTCTCGATGATGGATTACATTTGCACCATGGAATTCAACCACGACGTGGAAAAATGTCTCGAAACCCTCCATAGCGGAGGTGTGATACTGTATCCTACCGATACCGTATGGGGTATCGGCTGTGATGCCACCAACAACGAAGCTGTAAAAAAGATATACGAGATCAAGAACAGACCCGGTTCCAAAAGCATGATCGTGCTGCTGGCCGATGAACGCGATCTGCTGCAATACGTTGCCGCAGCTGATCTCGCCATTTTCGATTATCTCGATAATGTTCAGAAACCTACCACCGTTATCTACGATGGCGCTATCGGGCTGGCCGAGAGTCTGGTGAATGAAGATGGCAGCATCGCCATCAGAATTGTAAAGGAAGATTTCTGCAGGCATCTCATCAAGCGCTTCCGCAAACCGATCGTAAGCACATCGGCCAATCTCAGCGGAGAGCCCACTGCACCTAGTTTTGCTGCCATCTCGCCTGCTGTTGTAAGTAAGATGGATTATGTAGTGAAATACCGCCAGAACGATATAACACCGACCGTTCCTTCTTCTGTTGTACGATGGAACAATGGAGAAATCACTGTGATCAGGCCCTGACACAGTTTTAGCCTTTAAGTTTCATTTTTTTACATTTGCATCGTATGGATATTCAATGCTCGGAAAAGGAATTGTTCGTTTTTAAGAAGATCGCCCATGCTGCCGCAGACCTGGGAGTGCCTGCCTATGTGATCGGCGGTTTTGTGAGGGATAAGATCCTCGGACGAAAAACGAAAGACGCAGATATCGTCTGCGTGGGCGATGGCATTACCCTCGCGCACAAAGTGGCCGAGCGATTTCAGCCCAAACCTTCCGTGGCATTCTTCAAAACTTTCGGAACAGCACAGATAAAAGTAGAGGATTGGGAAATTGAATTTGTAGGCGCCAGAAAAGAAAGTTACCGCTATCATAGCCGCAATCCCGAAGTGCAACCCGGCAATCTGAAAGACGATCAGGATCGCCGCGATTTCACCATCAATGCCCTCGCCATCAGTCTCAATGAAGAAGATTATGGCAGGCTCATCGATCCGTTCAATGGCATGCAGGATCTCGAAGCAAGGCTTATCCGCACACCGCTCGATCCGTCGCAGACCTTCAGCGACGATCCGCTGCGCATGATGCGCGCTATCCGTTTTGCCAGCCAGCTCGATTTCACTATTCATCCGCCCGTATTCCAGAGCATCAAAGATAATATGGAGCGCATCCGCATTGTATCGCAGGAGCGCATCACGGATGAGTTGAATAAAATTCTGCTGAGCAACAAACCGAGCATCGGTCTCGATCTGCTGTATCAGAGTGGATTGCTGCATATCATCTTCCCGCAACTGGTAGATCTGGCAGGGGCGGAATATGTGGATGGATTTGGACATAAAGACAATTTCTACCACACACTTCAGGTGGTTGACAATATCTCTAAGCATACCAGAGATCTCTGGCTCAGGTGGGCAGCGCTATTGCACGATATTGCCAAACCGGCCACCAAGAAATTCGAGAATGGCCATGGGTGGACCTTCCACGGGCATGAAGTTGTAGGAGGAAGGATGGTGCCGAAGATCTTCACCAAACTCAAACTCCCGCAGAACGAAAAGATGCGGCTGGTAAGAAAGCTGGTGGAACTGCATCTGCGCCCCATTTCGCTCACCAAAGAAAATATAACAGACTCTGCTATACGAAGATTGCTTTTCGATGCAGGAGAGGATATCGAGTCTTTAATGATGCTCTGCGAAGCAGACATCACTTCCAAGAATAAACAGAAAGTAAAGCGGTACCTCGAAAATTTTGAACTGGTGAGGGCGCGCCTGCACGATGTGGAAGAAAAAGACCGCATCCGCAACTGGCAGCCGCCGGTAACAGGGGAGATGATCATGGAAGTTTTCGGATTGCCGCCTTCCAAACCTGTAGGTGATCTCAAAACAGCTATCAGAGAAGCCATCCTCGATGGGGAGATTGAGAACAATTATGAAGCTGCCTATCGCTATATGATGGAAAAAGCCGCCGAAATGGGGCTTACACCCACAACTCAGGGGGGTGAGAAAATATAGAATATTATCTTATTTTTGGAACGATCATTATACCAAGATATTATGGCTGTACTTAAATTCAGGGTTTATTTTGAAGAAGACGATAGCATTTACAGGGACGTTGCGATCAAGCATACGCAATCATTCCAGCAATTGCACCAGGTAATACTGAAGTCGTATGAGTTCGACAGTAAACATCAGGCTACTTTTTACAGAAGTAATGATAACTGGCAACGCGGTCGCGAAATCAGTTTCGCCAAATACGACAAGTCTTATCAGGTAGAACCCCTGATTATGGCCGATACCACCATCGGTTCCGAGATCAAGAACCCCAATCAGAAGTTCATTTACATTTACGACTTCGTGAAGAACTGGAGTTTTCTCATCGAGATGATCGGCGTTACAAAAGACGAGAATGCCAAACTCGAATATCCTGCAGTGATCAAAACAGAAGGCATTGCTCCTTCACAATATGGCACCAAAGGTCTCATGGGCGATAAGCTCACAGAAGTGGAAGAGAAATACGATCTGCTGCTGGGCGCCGAAGGCTTTGGTGAAAAGAACGAAGATGGTGAAGACATGAGCTCCGGTGAAGAAGGTGGCGAAGCAGAAGGGGACGATTAACACATGGCCAATAAAAGTATCATCATTATCGGCGGGCCAACCGCATCCGGCAAAACAGCACTCGCCATTCAGCTGGCCCGTCACTTCCATACAGAAATCATCTCTGCCGATTCCCGGCAATGTTACCGTGAAATGTCCATCGGTGTTGCAAAACCTTCGGAAGAAGAATTGCAGCAGGCGAAGCATTGGTTCATCGATACCCATTCCATTCACGACGATGTGAATGCGGCTACCTTTGAACAATATGCATTGCAGAAAGCCGATGAGATCTTTCAGCGGCACGATGTGGCCGTAATGGTTGGCGGAACCGGACTATACATCAAAGCCTTCAGTGAAGGCCTCGATGATATGCCGCCTGTAGATGCCGCACTGCGTCAGCAACTCAATGAAACTTTTGAGAAGAACGGACTTGCATGGTTGCAGCAACAGGTAGCCGAACAGGATCCTTTGTATTACAGCAACGGAGAAATTCAGAATCCTCAGCGAATGATCAGAGCGCTGGAAGTAAAACTGCAAACCGGAAAATCTATCCGTGAATTCCAGCAGCAGAAAACTGTTGTAAGGCCATTCAATATAGTGAAGCTGGCCATCGATCTGCCGAAGGAAACATTGCATCAGCGAATCGATCATCGTGTTGATATGATGATGGAAGCCGGACTGCTGAACGAAGTGCAATCACTTCATCCGCATAAACATCTGAATGCATTGCGAACAGTTGGCTATTCGGAGTTGTTCGATTACCTGGATGAGAAAATTTCGTTGGAAGAAGCGGTGCTGGCCATCAAAAAAAATACGCGTTATTATGCCAAGCGGCAGATGACCTGGTTTAGGAAAGACAAGTCTTTTCAATGGTTCGAAACCGGCGATGCAACAGCGGTTACAGCCTACAGCGAAGCAGCTGTCAACCCAATGTGAACAAAAATTAATCCGCGGTTATTTCGTACCCGAAAAAGGTTTTTATAACTTGTAGCGCGAATTCGAATTCCCATATCAATTTCAGTTTCAACGATTACTATACATTACGGCTTGCAGTGCAATAAAAAGTTAAATGCTAAAAATAAATAATGTTTTAGCCGACCTTTGTATTACGCGAATCTCAGGTGATTTTATGTATCCGAATTCAAGAAATTACCAGTCTATGAGATTTAAGTGAAGGGTTAAGGTTTTAGTAAACCTTACAAATCAAAAATCCCGCTTGCCATAGCGGGATTTTGATTTTATCAGATCTTGATTCCAAACGTTAGCCACACATTGCTTGCTCTTTCTCTGAGCGTGGCGAATGTGTTGGCTTTGTCCTGAAGCCGGTATGGAAAATCAACGTTCTTATTTATTTGATGAACATAAGTAACATCAACAAAGAATCCTTTGTGGCGGTAACCAAGGCCACCACTCAAACTCATTTTGTTGGCCTTCAGTTCCGTGTCTCTGTAAGGGTTCATGTAATACGCAAAACCAAGTCTTGCCATCACTACATTGAACTTTAATTCTCCACCCACCTTGAAGTTGAATGTTCCTTTGTAAATGTTTTTGGTAACCTCATTCACCGCTTTGTAATAATCATCGCTCTCTTCTTCTGCAGGCTTGAATTTGGGTGAACCGTAAGTAACGTACTCGATATCTGCTGTTATGAATCCTTTCTGTTTTTTTACATCCTGCTGAGATCCGAACAGGTAAGAACCGCTGATCATGAATCTCCATGGCGAAGTGAAATTGTATTTTATCTGTCCGGATGCACCGTTGTAATAATAGTCTGAATTAACGCTGTCGATGCCTGGTTTGGGGGCGAAGAGTTTTTCGAGATCGGTCACCATCTTGGCATCGAGGTTATCGCGAAGGCCATAGAATGTAGGTGTGTGAATGGCTGCACCAACTCTGAAACTGGGCGCAGGAGCGTAGATAAGACCCAGTTTTACATTTATACCAACTCCTTTTACGGAAGTGTTTTGTTCGTAGCGGCTGAAGTTGAAATTATTGTCCGGGTTGTTGGTGGGATCCGATTCCGTGAACGTGCTCTTTCTTTCGTAATTGAGAATGGGGATGCCCACGCTTCCTCCGATAAAGAGTTGGTTGTTGAGATTGGCGGCATATCCCATGGCTATTTCGGTGACGCCTCCGGTTGTAACGGTCCTTTGTTCCTGAAACACCGCATCGAGGTACTCCGGACGGCCGATTACCTGCTTTTGTCCGCCAATGGTGGCCGTATCGATCAGATAAGTATAGACGGCCATTTTGGTGCCGAGAGACAGGCTGGATTTGTACACATCATCTATAGCAACTCCCGATCCGGCAAATTCTTCCGCAAAAGCTTCCGAATAAGAACTATGATCGTTCAGACCTCTGTAGTAGGTGTTATTGTTGAAATTGGCTGTTCTGCTGACGGCGATGCTGAATGCCGAGCTGGTGGTTTTGCTGTACGGGTTCTGCATTCCGATCACAAAACCTGTTGTTCCCAGCTGAAACTTGTTCAGTTTATCGCTGTTGACATTGGTGCCGCGGAAATCTCCTTTGGTTTTGTAAAACCCATATCCCGGAGTCATCACAAATTCACTGGTCTTGTACAAACCTAAACCCGCAGGGTTTACATAGATTGAACTGATATCTCCGCCGAGGGAACCCATTGCACCACCAATGGCCTGCTGACGGGCTGTTCCGAAAGAAGGGTTCCATGACATGCGTAGCGCATCTTCCGGAACCTGTGCCAATGCAGGTACGCTGAGTGCAAGGAAGATGGCTGTGTAAGCGTGTTTTTTCATAATCGTAGCTGTTGCTTGTTGAGCAATCCTTTGTGGGTATCCAATAAAAAGGAGGAATCAGAATTCAAGCTAACTTAAATCTTGGTTCCTCCTGGTATAGTTCGTTTATGCTGATCAACCAGTAAGTATTAGTTGCGGCTGGGTCTGCTTACAGGACCGCCACCACCGCCGCCACCTGTGCTTCCGCCACCTCCGCTACTGCCTCTGCCGAATGAGCCTCCACTATTGTTGGTGCTCGGAGAAACAGGAGGATTGTAGCTTCTTACAGGACGGTCGTAGCCGCCTCCACCGCCATTGTACCGGCCATTACCACTGCCTCTGTTGGTATTGTAGTAAGAGTTGCGGCCCGAATTGTTGGTAGAAGCACGGTTGCTGTTGTTATATACACTGATGCCTGAAGGCATGGTATAAGAACTGCGGCTACCCTTGCCGTTGTTGATATAGTTGTTTCTGTTATTGTAACCACCGGTGTACGTATTCATATTGAAATTGCGTACTCTGTTGTATGCGCCGGGATTGGTTTTCGGATTTACGATAATTACACCGCCACCACAATAAGGGTTGTAGTAGTTGTTCCAGTAGTAATAGTTGTTCCATCCGTGGTTCCAACCGGTGTAGCCGTACCATGGATTATAGAAACTATTGTACCAGGGATTCATACCAGCGCCATAGAAACCACCGTAACCAAATGATAAGCCGGGGCTGTAGCCGCCATAACCGCCATATCCGTAATCGTTCCAGTAATTATCGAACATGCTCCAGCGATAGGGGTTGCGAACCCTCATGCGCAGGTAGGCATCATCGGGATAATAATCATCATAATATGTATCGTTGTTACGGCTATTGTATCGGGAGCTTTGCCTTTCTCTGACATCCACGTATTCGTCTCCGCCGCCGCCGTTTGCGACTTTCTGATCCTGGCCGGGAGAATAGTAAACGTCATCGGGGGTTTGCCCAGACCGGTATACGGAACAGCTTGTAAAGCCAACGGCTACAAATGCTGCTAATAGGATTAACCGGGACTTCATGATTGTGATTTTAACGTTTTACAATGCGAAGTGCTATTTTTGCTTTCTTCACAATTTAAAATTACAATAAATTGACCGTGACTACCATTAAAATGTTGCGGGGGGAGTGTTAAAAATAACTAGAATTATGAGCAAAGAGATCACTAGTAGAAGCGAAGACTACTCGAAATGGTACAACGACCTGGTTGTTAAAAGCAGCCTGGCCGACCACTCTTCCGTGCGCGGATGTATGGTGATAAAACCTTATGGGTATGCCCTCTGGGAAAACATGCGCGATGCATTGGATAAGATGTTCAAAGACACTGGTCACGTAAATGCATACTTCCCGTTATTTGTGCCGAAAAGCCTCTTCGAAGCAGAAGAAAAGAATGCAGAAGGTTTTGCAAAGGAATGTGCCGTTGTTACTCACTATCGTTTAAAAGCCAATCCCGATAAAAAAGGTTCGCTGATGGTAGATCCCGAAGCGAAGCTCGAAGAAGAACTGGTGGTTCGCCCAACCAGTGAAGCCATCATCTGGAATACTTACAAAAACTGGATCCAGAGTTACCGCGATCTCCCCATCCTCATCAACCAGTGGGCAAACGTGGTGCGTTGGGAAATGCGTACGCGTCTCTTCCTCCGCACAGCAGAATTTCTCTGGCAGGAAGGGCATACTGCACATGCTACCTCGCAGGAGGCTGTTGAAGAAACAGTGAAAATGCTGCACGTGTATGCAGACTTCGTTGAAAACTGGATGGCCGTTCCCGTTATCAAAGGAGTGAAATCCGAAAGTGAGCGTTTTGCCGGTGCACTCGATACCTATTGCATCGAAGCGCTGATGCAGGATGGTAAGGCGCTTCAGGCCGGAACCTCCCACTTCCTCGGACAAAACTTTGCCAAAGCATTCGACGTGAAGTTCTCCGACAAAGAAAACAAACTCGATTACGTTTGGGCTACCAGCTGGGGTGTGAGCACCCGTCTGATCGGCGCACTCGTAATGGCACATAGCGATGATGATGGTCTGATACTTCCTCCTAGAATTGCTCCCCTTCAGGTAGTGATCGTTCCTATTTATAAAGGAGAAGAGAGCAAGGCGGTGATCAATGCCAAAGGCCAGGAACTGGTGGACAGTTTCAAGGCTGCGGGTATCCGGGTAAAATTCGATGATAACGATAATTCAAGACCCGGTTGGAAGTTCGCCGAATACGAAATGAAGGGTGTTCCCGTTAGAATAGCCATCGGTCTGAGAGACCTCGAAAATAACGTGGTAGAACTGGCCCGCAGAGATACGAAAGAGAAAACAACTGTATCACTCGACGGACTCACAGAAAGAGTGGTGGGACTGATGACGGAGATCCAGCAAAGCATTTACAACAAGGCGCTTGAATTCCGCAACAGTCATATCACACGCGTGGATACCTGGGAAGAGTTCCAGAAAACACTCACCGAAAAAACAGGTTTCCTGAGTGCGCACTGGGATGGAACTCCCGAAACCGAGGAGAAGATCAAGGAGCTTACCAAGGCAACTATCCGCTGCATACCACTTGATAATGAGCAGGAAGAGGGTAAATGTGTTCTCACCGGCAAGCCCAGCAAACAGCGCGTTCTGTTCGCTCAGGCCTATTGATCTAAATCAAGTTTTCGTGATGGGAGGTTATAAACCCTTGTGAGTTAATATTTTTTAACATATCAGTTTTTTTCTTTTTCTTGTACCCCAATATTCAAAAACCGCCTATTAAATGGAAAATTTGAGTCAAACCCCAAGCAACCAACCTAAAGCAATGTTGCCTAACGCAACAGCAGTGCTGGTATTAGGTATCTGTTCAATTGTATTCGGATGTTTTTACATCGGCCTGGTACTCGGTATCATCGGTCTGGTGTTAGCTAACAAAAGCCGTAAGATGTATAGAGAGAACCCCACCATCTGGGATGGCTACAGCCAACTCAATGCGGGATGGATCATGAGCATCATCGGTATCGTACTCGGTGCCATCTATATCGTGTACGTGATTGTTATGTTTGCTATTTTCGGAGCATTCATGACGAGCTTCTGGAATATGAGTCAATACAGCTAATTGATAAAAGGTGACTGCTGCCGGCCTCAGTCGGTTTCAGTCACCTTTCTCTTTCAAAAGATCCCATGTATACCTGGCTGGAAAAACATATGTTCCCCTGTTTCTACAAGCAGTTCTTCGGAATCGATTGTCCGGCATGCGGTTTCCAGCGTTCCTTCCTTGCCGCTCTGAAAGGCGACTTCACCGAAAGTTTTTTGCTCTATCCCCCTTTACTCCCTGTTTTAGTACTGTTCCTGCTCATTCCGCTCTGGCTGATTAGTAAAAGAATCGTCAGCAAAAAGTTCCTGGTTACTTATGCCTGGTCTGTGCTGGCTGTAGTGATGCTTAGTTATGTGATCAAGATGATTGCGCTGGCATTTCATACGCATTCCATTACTTAAAATACAATCTATGGAGCATGGTCAAAACAGCCTGCTGGATCTTCAGGTAGATCAGCAGTGCGCAGCTTATTTGCTTGAAACTGCGAAGTGGAACAGATTCCTTGCTATCGTGTGGTTCATTCTTTGCGGACTGATGATTGTTTTCGCACTCTTTGCCGGAACTATGTTTGCCGCCATGTTCAGAACAATGCCGGGCATGGAAAATGCAAGCGGAGCGCTCGGAGCATCGGCCAGCATAATTATTACGGGGGCTTATCTTGTAATGGCCGCTTTTCAGCTTATTCCCAACATCTTCAGGTACAAATTTGCCACTCAGGCTATCAATGCCGTGCGCAGTAACGATCAGGCGCTGTTCAACCGCAGCATCAATAACCTGCGGATCTATTCCAAATTCTGGGGAATCGTTACCATCATCATCATTGCCTTCTATGTGGTGATCTTCATCATTGCCCTGGTAGGCGGAGCAATGGTCAGCCGCGGAGGTTTCGGGAATTAACGGCTCGAATAATAGTTGTAATCTTTCAGCAGGGTATGCAGAAACTGGTAAGAGTCTTCGTCGCTCTGCAGGTTCAGCTTGGCCTTGATACGGTCTGCTATGCGCATGGCCATGGCCATATCGTTGCGCGAATTGATGGTACCCAGTATGCCTTTCAGGGTGTTGATGTCTTTATCCGTCATCTTCATCACTTCGGGGTAACGGGGTTTATAAGTTACTTCTACTTCCTGAAAAATAGTATCGTGGATGGAAGTAACGTTGCGCGTATCTATGAGAATGGTGCCTGCAAGCAGATCGCCGATCCGTTGGGATTTGGGGGTGAGCAAGGTTACCAGTATGCCGGTAAAGATCAGCGGAAAGCACCACCAGGGCAGCAATTGCGCAAAAGCCATCAGCATAAAACCGAAGGGAGAATCCACCAGTCTGAACAGCCAGCGGATGAGATACTGGTTGATGCTGGGCGTTCCGCCATCTTCAGCAATCACTCTGATGCCGATGGCCATCTTACCTAAACTGGCTCCATTGAAAAAGATCTCGCTCAGCAAATGATACAGCAGATAGGGCAGCAGAGCAATGGAATATACCCACGAAAAACTTCCGCCGGCAGCAAAACCTGCCACCGCTCCCATGATAAAGAGGTATATCACACAGGCCGCTCCGTCGATGATCCAGGCCAATAACCGCTTTGCAAACGGAGCTACCGCTATCTCCACTTCTAAATTGAAACCTGTATCGAGTTTGAGTATTGCCATAAACATTCACATCAACAAACAAATAAAACGATAAAATGAATTACCGATTGTAGCGTTCTAAGATTTAACAACTATATTTATTCCGGCATAAATTTATAAACTTCTGACCCGTGAGAGAAGGCCTTTTTCTAAAAAAGAATGTAGAAAAGTGGAAGCAATACCAATATAACCAGAATGCTGACCCTGATGAAACCGCCAAACGTTTCACAGAACTGGTTGATGACCTCGCGTATGCAAAAACTTTTTATCCGCAAAGTAAAGTCACCCAATACCTGAATGGGCTGGCCTCGAAGATCTATCTGGCAATTTACCGAAATAAGCGGGAACAGGGATCACGCATTCTCCGTTTCTGGAAAACCGATCTCCCCCTCGTTGCCTATAAGCACCGCCGCGAACTCTTCTGGAGTTTTCTCATATTTACCGTGATGGCCGTAATGGCGGCCTTCTCCGCAGCGCACGACGACAGCTTTGTTCGTGGTGTTCTCGGCGACGGATACGTAGACATGACCGAAGAGAATATTTCCAGCGGCGATCCATTTGGCGTGTACAAAGATTCCGGGAGAATGAGCATGTTCGTAAGCATCGCCATCAACAATATCCGCGTTGCCTTTCTCGTATTTGTAGGTGGACTCTTTCTCAACCTCGGTTCTGTATGGCTGTTGTTCACCAACGGTGTAATGGTGGGAGCCTTTCAATATATGTTCTTTGCAAAAGGATTGGGCTGGGACTCCGTGCTGGTGATCTGGATTCACGGTACACTGGAGATCTCTGCCATCATCATATCCGGCGCTGCAGGCTTCATTCTCGGCAACAGCATTCTCTTTCCCGGAACACGCAAGCGGCTCGAAAGCCTCAAACAGGGCGCCAGGAACGGCGTTATACTTATCATGGGCCTGGTGCCGGTGTTCATCGCTGCGGCCTTCCTCGAAGGTTTCATCACCCGCCTCACACATATGCCCAAATGGCTGAGCATTTTCATTCTCGCCGTTTCATTTATTTTTATCATCTGGTATTTTGTGATCTATCCCGTAATGGTCAACAGAAAATCACAAGCCCCCGAATTGCAGTAGCCACCATGTTTTCATCGCATTCATATTCTATAAAATTGTTCCGTTGCCTGCTGGTGGCGGTTTTGCTGATGGCTGTACCGGTTGTGCATGCACAGGAGAATACCGATACAACGGTGCTGGCTCCTGAAGTAGACCTGGCGCCTGTTACGGACGAAGAAGTAACCGAAGCTCAGGAGGAAGAAGAAAAAGAAGTGGAGGCCTGGCCACCTACTTTCAGGCAGGTGCCCGATTCCACAGCAAAAAGAATACGTTCACAGAAAGATTTCGAATACGCCAACGACCCTGCATACTGGACACAGAAGAAAAGAAAAGACCGAACATTAAAAGAGCCGACATTCCGCAAATCACCCGAACCTTTTCTCAATTTTTCGGGAATGTCTGGTCTGGTGAGAATTCTGATCATCGCCGGATTCTTTATTCTGCTGGCCTTTCTCGTATACAAACTGTTAGGCAATCGCTGGCCATGGCAGCTCAAAGAAGCTGAACTGAAAGAAGAGGAAGAAGCGGCAGCCGACGAAATGCTCGATCCCAACAGTCTCGAAGCGAAGATCAAACAAGCTGCGGCAGCGAAGAAGTTTCGTCATGCTATCCGCTACACATATCTGCTTACATTGCGAAACCTCGATGCCAAAGGCTGGATTCAGTATCAGGCCAAAAGCACCAACTCCAGCTATGTGAACCAGGTGAGACAATTCGATCCCAAAGGAGTATTCGCTTATCTCACCAACGTGTACGATTACGTGTGGTATGGAGAATTCGAACTCAACGAAGAACAATTCAGCAAAGTGTACAAAGATTTTCAGTCATTCACTAATATCCCTAACCATTGAAACCTGCAATAACATATCAATGGTACTTGTTGTTCCTGCTGGCCGTGGTTACTTTGGTCAGTTGCAATAAACAATCAGAAAAGCGGCTGGACCCACGCGTTACCCTTTTCAGGAACGATAAGATTCCCTACGGTACCTGGTATGCCTACAATAACCTGAAACATATTTTTCCGGATGCAGAAATTGAGGTGAACCGCAAGCAGGTAGCTACTTATGCGCTCGCAACAGAAACAGATAAGAAACTGGTTCTCGAAGGATCGCGTTACGAAGCGATGGTGATCATCTGCAAAAGTTTCACTCCAAACGAACAGGAGGCAGGGGCCTTACATGCCTTCATCCGCAAAGGCGGTCACGTGCTGGTTTCTGCCAGCAATTTCGGCCAGGCCCTGCTCGATACCATGCGAATGAGTGCATCAAACGGGTTTTCGGTAACAGGTGAAGGACCCAAAGGCGTTACCATCGATAATCCTGTTACCAATAAAAGAGATTCATTCTATTATCCCGGCATTCCTCTCACCGGATATTTCTACAATATCGATTCGAGCATCACCACCATACTTGGGCGCGACAGTGAGGGCAATCCCAACTTTGTGAAATTCGATCACAAGAGCGGAGGATCGCTGCAAATGCATATTGCACCACTGGCCCTTACCAATTTCTTTTTGCTGCACAAACAGAACAAGAAATATTATGATGCAGTGATGAGTTACATCCCTGAAAACGTTACTCTCGTTTACTGGGACGATTACTTCAGAGTAAAAAAACGTGAGGAAGAAGAAGACAAACAGTTCTCCGCACTGGGCTGGCTGCAAAAACAACCCGGACTTGCCATGGCATTCTGGCTCACGCTGCTGCTGGCGCTGATCGTTTATCTCTTCGAATCCAAGCGCAGACAGCGTGCCATTCCGCTGCGCAAACCACTGAAGAATGCAACTGTGGAATTTGCACGAACAGTGGGCAGGCTTTATCTGCAACGCAAAGACAATAACAATCTCGCCCATAAAATGGCGGCTATCTTTACCGACAGGGTTCGCCGCCAGTTCAATGTAAGAACCACTATGGACGATGATTTCATCACAAAGCTCGCCCACAAATCAGGATACGACAAGTCGGCACTGAACAATCTGGTGTACCAGCTGAAATACGCACAGGCGCATCCTGAAGTGAGCGATCTCGAATTGCTCGAACTGCAAAAGCAACTCGATCATTTTTATCAAAATACCTGACAAACCAATACATTCATTCAAACGACCTCAAATACATGGAAGAGAATAATATTTTTGAAAGCCGCACCGATCTGGGAATTCTTCACCAATCGGTTCATACCCTCAAAGCGGAGATCGGTAAAGTGATCGTAGGGCAGGAAGAGATGGTGGAACTGTTGCTGGCTGCAGTGCTCGCCGACGGTCACGTACTCATCGAAGGGGTACCCGGCGTAGCAAAAACATTAACGGCTAAACTGCTGAGCAGATGTATCTCGGTTGATTTCTCGCGCATTCAGTTCACACCCGATCTGATGCCGAGCGATGTAATCGGAACTTCCATCTTCAATCCCAAAGACAGCAATTTCCATTTCAAGCGCGGCCCCATCTTCAGCAATATCGTGCTGATCGATGAGATCAACCGTGCCCCGGCAAAAACTCAGTCCGCTCTCTTTGAGGTGATGGAAGAAAAGCAGGTAACTGTAGACGGACATAGCTATGCACTGGAATCTCCTTTCATGGTGGTAGCTACCCAGAACCCCATCGAGCAGGAAGGAACTTACCACCTGCCCGAGGCGCAACTCGATCGTTTCCTCTTCAAAATACTGGTAACCTATCCATCACAGGAGCAGGAGTATCAGGTGGTGATGCAGCATCACCAGAACAACCTGAACGATATGATCACTCAGGTAGGAGCGGTGCTCAGCGGTGCGCAGATCGAATCGCTGCGTCAGCAGGTACGCAAACTGCATGTAGAAGCTAAGCTCATCAGCTTCATCACTCAGATAGTGCAGGCAACGAGAAACAACAAATCCATTTATCTCGGAGCATCACCACGCGCAAGCATCGGCATTCTCAATGGAGCCAAAGCGCTGGCGGCTATCCGTGGCCGTGATTTTATCACGCCCGAAGATGTTCTGCATATCACACCTGCAGTACTTCGCCACAGGCTGGTGCTCACTCCAGATAAAGAAATGGAAGGAGCAGATACAGATGATGTGATCCGCGATATTCTCCAACAAATTGAGGTACCCAGATAGTATGATCAAGCGTCTCATACAACCTTTGTTCTTCGGAAGGCAGTTCTACTGGGCATTTGCAGCCATCGTGCTGTTGTTTGTGCTCAGCTACAACTGGCCCGTGCTCTATCTTGCAGCGCGGTATGCACTGCTTTTTTTCACAGGCCTGGTTCTGCTCGATTTTCTGCTGCTCTTTGTGCGCAAACAGGGCGTGCAGGCAAGCCGTGATATGGCCGACAGGTTCAGCAATGGCGATGAAAATACTGTGAAGATCAGGCTGAAGAATCAATACCAGTTCCGTGTATCGGTTAAGCTCATCGAAGAACTGCCCGTGCAGTTTCAGAAGCGCGATTTTCTGCTGAAAACCTCACTGGGCAGCAGAGAGGAAACCGTACTGCAATACAAACTGAGACCAGTTGAACGGGGCGAATACATCTTCCATTTTCTGAACGTGTTTGTAAAAACGCCACTTGGTTTTGTTATCAGACGCTATCAGGAAGGGGGAGAAGAAACGATGGTGAAAGTGCTGCCTTCTTTCTTAGCCCTCCGTCAGTTCGAACTGCGTGCCATCTCCAACAACCTGGCAGATGCAGGCAACAGAAAGATCAGAAAGATCGGCCATAGCCTTGAGTTCGAGCAGATCAAGGATTATGTTACCGGAGATGATATCCGCAGCATCAACTGGAAAGCCACAGCCCGCCGCGGCGGCCATCTGATGGTGAACAATTTCTCCGACGAAAGAAGTCAGCAGGTGTACTGCGTAATCGATAAAGGACGTGTGATGAAAATGCCTTTCGAAGGCATGAGCCTGCTCGATTACAGCATCAATGCCGCACTGGTGATGATGCGCGTGGCGTTGCTTCGTCAGGATAAAGCCGGCATGATCACTTTTTCCGATACACTCGGACAGTTTCTGCAGGCCGATCGCAAAGCCGGACAAATGAACACGGTGCTCGAAACGCTCTACAATCAGGATACGCAGTTCCTCGAATCGGATTACGAAAAACTATATGCGCTGGTGCGTACCCGCATCACGCAACGCAGCCTCATTATACTCTTCACCAACTTCGAATCGGTATCGGGCATGCAACGTCAGCTGCCTTATCTGCGCAGCATCGCACGCAATCACCTGGTGCTGGTGGTATTCTTCGAGAATACAGAACTGAAGCAGCTTACGGAGCAGAAAGTGAATAATATCGAAAGCCTCTACATGCGTACCATCGCCGAAAGAATGGTGTACGAAAAGCGGTTGATTGTGAAAGAACTGCAGCAGCATGGCATCTCCACCATCCTTACCACGCCGCAGGCTCTCACCGTTGATACCGTAAATAAATACCTCGAACTGAAAGCGCGGCAGGCTATTTAACCGGTGATTGTTATCTTCGCCGCATGGAATCTACACCGGTAAACGTATTTGAGCAGGGACAGGTATTGCTGATCAATAAACCATTAACATGGACTTCCTTCGATGTGGTGCGCAAAGTGCGCAGTCTTATCCGCATCAAAAAGGTTGGGCATGCAGGTACATTGGATCCGCTGGCCACCGGGCTGCTCATTGTGTGCACCGGCAAGTTCACCAAACGCATCAACGATTACATGGCCCGCGAAAAAGAATACACGGGTACCATCACGCTGGGCTCTACTACACCTACTTTCGATCTGGAAAGTGAACCCGAAAACTTCAAAGAATACAGTCATCTCACGCATCAGCAATTGCTCGATGCTACAGTGCCTTTCACCGGCGACATTCTGCAGGTTCCACCCATTCATTCCGCTATCAAAAAAGATGGCAAACGCCTGTACGAAATGGCGCGCAAGGGGCAGGAGGTAGTGCCTGATCCAAGAGCCGTTACCATCAAAACATTTGAACTTACAGCGGTTGAGCTGCCTGTTGTGCATTTCAGAGTGGTCTGTTCAACGGGCACCTATATCCGCAGTCTGGCAAACGATTTCGGTGCAGCGCTGGGAACAGGCGGACATCTCAGCAGCCTCGTACGCACGCGTATCGGCGACTTCACCCTCGATCAATCCATGACCATGGAGCAGGTAGCAACTTATATCGATGTAGTAAAAACGCAGCAGGCAGATCAGGCTGAAAACAATACTTCAACCGATCAGAACGGATAACCGATTCCCAATTGAAACTGTCCGCTGCTTAGTGTGAGATTATGGAACCATCCGGAGTTGATGTTCGAATATGCCGGGTTCTTCAGTTTGTATGCCCAATCCAATCTGATAAGGAAGAAATCAAAATCGAAACGAAGGCTGGTACCTCCGCCAACGGCGAGGTCTTTATACAATCTGCCAATCTGGAAACTGGCATCGGAGATCACACTCTTTGATTTTGGATCGGTTTCGTGGCTCCAGATATTTCCCATGTCGAGGAAGAGTGCGCTGGCCACTTTGATACCTGCAACTGTGGTAACATTGAAGCGATACTCCATGTTGAATTCCAGCTGCATATTGCCGAACCGGTCGATGGCCACTGTATCGCCCTTTGCTTCGTACAAAGTAGACGAACCGGGACCGAGCCTTCTGATCTGCCATGCACGCATGCTGTATGGTCCACCTGCGGTGAAGGCTTTGAAGAAAGGAAGGTTGTATTCTTTCACTATCACACCACCAGTATCGGTTTTGCCATATACGAAGCCAACGCCGCCATAGGCGCGGAGTGCCAGCGACGATCTGCGGAAATTGATATAGTGTTTTATCTCGGCATCCATCTTCACAAACCGGCGGAGGGCGCCGAGCTCCAGCGATTTGATCATCCCGAAAATAGCACCGCTCTCTTCAACGCGCGCACGCAGTACAGTAAGTTTCGGACCTCTCTGAATGGCTGTGCTGGCACTTAGTACCTGGCTGATGATCATACCATCATTGAAGGCAAAACGATAGGCCGGAATGATCTGCTCGAACTTGCGGAGGCTATCCGTTTTCACCACACTGGTATACTCGAAGTTGAGCGGAATGTATTGCCAGTTGATCCTCCTTCTGGGTGTTTCGGAATTGCCGCGGAGGCGTCCGCTGATCCATTCATAACCCCAGCTTGCCTTGAAGCTCGGCACCTTGAAGAATTCCCTTCGGTCGGTATAGCTGGCTTCGAGCGCGAGCACCGTACGGGGATTAACCACCCTTTCCTGATTGAACCTGAAAGGAACAATGAATCTGGGGAAGTTGATATTGTGCGCAAAGCTGGCCTGCAATGTCTGCACCAGCTGAGTTCCCAGCTCTATGCCGAAACGTGCATTGGTACTGGTTTGTATGGCTTCGCGATAAGCGTTTCTGTTGAGCAGTCTGAAGTTTACACCCAGTCCGAAGAAGCGGCCGTTGGATAAGAAGTCGCTCACGTTGCGGCTGGCCTCGAAATCGGTGGTAAGGCTCTGCTTCTTGTTGGGATAGAGTCTCAGTGTGGCATCGAGCAGGGGAACGGAATCGTATCGTTCCGTCATGGTAAGATCTACATTCGACCAGGGCCCCAGCTGATTGAAATTATTGATGGTTCTGTAAAACCGCCGCTGTCTGTACAGCGTGCCCGGATGCAGCGAAATATTATCTGCAATGAAAGGCAGCTTGAATTTGCGGGAGTTGTAGTAGAATTTGTATCCGTTTACAGTGGTGGTATCGCGTCTCGACTCGGTGGAATCTTCGAGAATATACAGATCGGGATACACCGATACATTGCCGATATAGAATTTCGAGATCTGCGTACTGTCTTTCGCTGGTCGTTGCTTAAAAACCACATTGATGGTGGGCTTGTCGCGTTTTCTGCGGAGTGAATCCAGCAGTCGTACCTGCTCGAACGGATCGAGGCTGGGATCGATCAGCGCCGCTACAACGGTATCTACCTGTGCGTATACACTTTCGCGTGTGATCTTGTAATAACCGTTATCGCGGAAGCTGGTAAGCAGGCGGTCGATCTCCTGTGAGATGGCTTCGATGGAATAAGCATCGCCTTTTTTCAGTTTGCTGTTACGGATATTTTCAATGGCCAGCGCCTGCAGTTCGGGCGTGGTAAGGGAGTAGCCGATAGAGTCCATTGTCAGCTGAACACCTGGTTCTACCTTGAATGTGATATAGGTGCGATGCCTTTTCTGAACCGTTCGGATGAAAAAAGTATCGGTGATAGTTGAGTGAAAATAGCCCATCGATTTAAGCAGGGCAGTCATGAAAACTTTGGATCGCCCGATATTGAGCGTATCGAATGCTGGTGGACGCACATAGGTTTTGAAAAGACCGCCATAAGAGATCACACGAACCTTGAGGCTGTCGTCGAGCTGATTCTGGAGCTTGTTGGAGAGTTCCCGCTTTTTGTACATGGGCAGTTTGCCCTTTACCTCGATATTGGTTCTGTACACAAAAGTGCGGCCGATCTGGTTCTTTTTTACGATGGGTATGCAACTTGTAGCCAGCATCATACACAGCAGGCCGAAAAGTACCCACCGTGATAACTTCACAAAAACATTAACTTGCTGGCCGGATAGCATCATCACAAAAATCGAAGCGCAATGTTGGTTAAAACGCAGGTCAAATATATTCAAAGTTTAAGCCAGAAAAAATTACGTGATGAAGAAGGCGTATTTGTAGCTGAAGGACCTAAAATTACAGAGGAACTGCTGGCAGCCGGAAATGTTGACCTGGTGCAGTTATTCGCAGAGAACAACTGGATTCAGAAACAGGCATTTTTGCCGCAGGATGCAGTACAGACGGTTACTTCAGACGAACTGCAACGCATTTCTTTTATGCAGACGCCCAATCAGGTGCTGGGCATTTTCAGAAAACCTGTATTTCCGCCGGCTTTGCTGCTCCGGAATAAAATTTCGTTAATGCTCGATACTGTGCAGGATCCGGGCAATCTGGGAACCATCATCCGCTGCGCGGATTGGTTCGGCATCCAAACCGTTATCTGTAGCCGGGATTCGGCCGATGTATTCAATCCCAAAGTGGTACAGAGCACTATGGCCGGCATTGCGCGGGTGCATGTGGTGTACGAAGATCTGCCTGAGTTTTTACAGAAACACGCCGATATACCGGTGTACGCCGCTACGCTGAATGGCACGCCATTGCCGCAGTTGAAGCAGGTGAAGGAAGGAATTCTGCTGATCGGGAACGAATCGAAAGGCATCAGAGAAGAGCTGCTGGAGATGAGTCAGCATAAAGTAACTATTCCAAGAATTGGGCAGGCCGAATCATTGAATGCCGCTGTGGCCACGGGCATTATCCTTTCCCATATTGTATAGAGAACCTAATCCTGATTATTTATTCCGGTAATTGACCTTCCAGGTAACTGGAGTATCCTCGATATCTATTGAGTTTTCCTGATAGTGTAAGGTCCATAAAGGCTCATCCGGAAAGTTATTCATCTGAAGCCAGCATTCTTCTTCGGGGTATGATGTAGTAATATAGACTGCTTTCTTCCCGACAGCAGCATTCCAAATAAGTGGTTCAAACTGTAAAATGTCAATCTTTCTTAACATACATGCTCTGGTGTTACCTGAACTGAATAGCACGTACTGGTTGAACACGCTTAACAATAATAGTAGGAATCAGCAGCACCAAAAAGCAGATCAGGAAAGTGCCTGCATTCACCAGCGCCACCTGCCACCAAACAATATGCACTTCAATTTTGGAGATGTAGTAAGCGTCTTCAGGTAAGGTAATGAGGCTGTATCGCTGCTGCAGCCAGCAGATCACCAGTCCGATGAGATTGCCGAACAGCAATCCTGAACAGATGATCACGGCTCCGTGAAAGAGAAATATTTTCTGAATCATCCAGTTGCTGGCGCCAAGCGCTTTGAGCAATCCCACCATGCGGATGCGTTCCATCACAAGGATCAGCAAACAGGTGATCAGGTTGAGTGTGGCAATCACCACCATAATTATCAGTACAATGGCGATGGTCTTATTCTGCAACCCAAGCCAGTCGAAGATATTAGGGTAGAGGTTCCTGATAGTAGTGCCACGCATGCCCATGGGCAGAGCAGAGATGATCTCGTAATTCACCTCATCCATTGCGTTGTAATCGTTCAGCATCAGTTCGTAACCGCCGATCTGATCGGGCGCCCAGCCATTGAGGCGTTGCAGCAGTCGGAGATCGCCGATGGCGATCATCTTATCATATTCTTCGATGCCGGTTTTGAAAATGCCCGCCACCATTACTTTTCTTGCACGCGCAGGAGATCCGGGCTGAATGAAATACAATTGCAGAGAATCGCCCGCCTTAAGGTGAAGCCGGTTGGCAGTGAATTCCGAGAGATTGATCTCTTTGGCGTAACTGCTGTCGCCAAACTGCACCCATCTTCCCGAAACCAGAAACTTGCCGAGATTATTGAAATGATAACCGGCTTCTACGCCTTTGATCAGTACACCTTCGATGGTTTCTTCTGTTTTCAGAATGGCGCTTCGCGTAGCAAATGGCTGCACCGATGTTATCTGTGGAAACTGCTTTGGCAGATTGGTAACCGAATCGTTCTTGAAAATGGGCGCTTCTTCCGCAATGGATACCCGCGCGCCGCCGAATCCCTGAATGCGGATATGTCCCCAGAAGCTGAATACTTTCTGGCTGATCGTTTCTTTGAAGCCATTGGTGAAGGCGAGGGTGAGTATCATCACCGCCACACTGATAATGGTGGCACCCACCGATAACCTGATCACGAAACGTGAAAACGATTTCTGGGTATTGAATGCAACTCTTTTGGCGATATAGGCGGCGACGTTCAAAGCGGAATGTGTTTTGTACCGGAACCCTTTTCCGGGTTCGGCGCCTCAAAAATAGCCGCTGCGTTCAAATCTGGCGAAAGTTTTTTCTTTATTTATGTTAACATTGTGTCCAGTACATTTATTCAATAAATAGCCAGGATGATGAAAACCTTGTACCTGCTCTGTTGCATGCTGATCTCTGCCAGTCTGATGGCACAGATTCCTGATGCTGTATATTCGTCCAATATCAAGTCTGTACAGCTGTTCCGGAGTGGCGATCAACTGGGATATCCCATCATCCGCCTTAACAGCGGTGACAGAGTAGAGCTGCATTTCGACGAGATCGGGGGAGGAGTGAAGGCCTATTCTTATACTTTCCAGCTCTGCAATGCAGACTGGACGCCCGCCCTGCTCAGCCAGTTCGATTACATGCGGGGGTTTATGCAGCAGCGCATCAATACCTACAGAAGCAGCAGCATCGCATTTACAAGATATACGCATTATCAGGCGAGCCTGCCCGATCAGAATTGTTATCCAACCCGATCCGGCAATTATATCGTTCGCGTTTTTCTCAATAGCGATACCAGCAAGACCATCATCACCAAACGATTGCTGGTGGTGGATGAAAAAGCCAGTACGCCTGCGCAGATTCAGCAACCATTCAATGGCCAGTATTTCAGAACCGGACAAAAAGTGCAGTTCAAAGTGCAGCTGAGTGAGGGACTGAATGTATCCAATCATCTGCAGCAGATAAAAGTGGCCATACTGCAGAACTACCGTTGGGACAATGCGCATGTGAATCTTCGTCCATCATTCTTCTCACGGAACATACTTGAATACAACACCGAGCAGGATGCCATCTTCCCCGCAGGAAAAGAATGGAGATGGCTGGATATGCGCAGTCTGCGATTCCAGAGCGACCGTATCCTCAATGCAAAATATCTTCCCAACAGTACGGAAATATTCATGCGGCCCGATGCCGACCGAAGCAAACAACGATTCAATTTCTTCCGCGATGTAAACGGCATGTACACCATCGAAACAACGGAAAGTCTCAATCCGCTCTGGCAGATCGATTACGCAACGGTGCATTTCGCATTCGCTCCACCGAACAATATGCCATTCCCTGATAAAGACGTATATCTATTCGGACAAATAACCGACTACAACCTCAACGATTCCGCGAAAATGGTTTTCAATGAGGAGAAAGGCATGTACGAAACCAGTCTTTTTCTGAAGCAGGGATATTACGATTACACGTATGTAACCATCGATCGCAACGACCCCAAACGTCAGGCATCATTCGATTTCACCGAAGGCAATTATTGGGAGAGCGAAAACGAATACCTGATACTGGTATACTTCAGACCAATCGGAGGCAGAGCAGATGAACTGATCTGCGTGGGAAGAGTAAATTCCTATACCGGAAGACAAGGCATAATGCGAGGACAGAGCTACTAAAAATATCAAACATGAAAATTATTCTTGAGCCGGGAAACGGTGTGAACTTATTCAGATTGGGCAATAAGATCGATATATACAAGAGTATATACGCATATGAATTTATACCAGCTGAAGATGATGATGAGTGGGATGGATACGACTTTTTCGATGGCGGTGTAGAAGTGAATGTAGACAAAGAATCCGGAGAGATCGTTGCCATTGCGTGCCGCGACAATTGTTATTACAACGAGGTGAACCTGATCGGATACAATTTTGCATCTTTTCTCAAAATGATCGATCAGCCCGAAGCCGAACTCACCAAAGAAGAGATCTGGTTAACAGATGATGAGTTGCAGACAGTAGTTGAAATAGACGAACTGGAAATTCAGGTTTGGGTAAATTCAGAGGGAAATATTGCCATGATATATGTTGGCTGATACGCCATTCGGCGAACAGAATTTACAATTCTGTGGCAATTGCCCTTGAAATGCAGTGTGGCTGTAATGCAGGCTGCATAAAGGTTTCAGGCTGATTGAAGAAAAAAACTCAGCATTGATTTTCAATATTTTGATCAATTGTGTGCTGAAATCAATTGATTTCTCCCTATCTTTGCGGCCGGCAGGTCTTACACGACCAGCTCCTGCTGAACCCCCCCAGGACCGGAAGGTAGCAAGGGTAGGCGGTTGTAGCGGTGCGATGTAAGTAATCTGCCGATTTTTTTTTCTATATTCCCTCCAATTTATCTCCGTACACAGATATCAAAATTGAATCCGATATGAAATTCTTCATAGATACAGCAAACATTGCACAGATCAAAGAAGCACACGATCTTGGAATTCTCGACGGCGTTACTACCAACCCATCTCTGATGGCTAAAGAAGGTATCCGTGGTGAAGAAGCAATTGCTCAACACTATCTCGCAATCTGCGAGCTGGTAGACGGCGGCGATGTTAGTGCTGAAGTTATTTCTACAGACCTGGAAGGCATGATCGAGGAAGGTAAAAAACTCGCTGCCATCCATCCGAATATTGTAGTGAAAGTTCCGATGACCAAAGACGGTGTGAAAGCGCTGAAATGGTTCTCAGACAACGGTATCAAAACAAACTGCACACTGGTTTTCTCTGCAGGTCAGGCAATTCTGGCTGCCAAAGCAGGTGCAAACTATGTTTCTCCTTTCATCGGCCGTATCGACGACAGCAGCTGGGATGGTGTACAACTGATCGAGCAGATCGCGCACATCTACAGCCTGCAGGGTTTCAAAACTGAGATCCTCGCTGCCAGCATCCGTAACCCGCTCCACATTGTGAAATGTGCAGAGGTTGGCGCTGATGTTTGTACTTGTCCGCTCGATGCAATCCTCGGTCTGCTGAAACATCCGCTGACTGATATCGGTCTGGCTAAATTTGTTGAAGACGCTAAGAAAATGCAGGCTGATACAGCTGCAGTAAAATAAATTCAAACGGGCGTCAGGTATCTGGGGTTAAATGCACCTTGTGCCTGGCTCCTGAAAGGGCAAAGTGAACGTTGGTTCGCTTTGCCCTTTTTTGTTGAGCCGGTTTACCGTCGAGGTGGGGGTTGGTTAAATTGGGTTTTGATTTGGGGCCGTGCCGGGATATGCAGAACCAGTCCTACAACCAGGCCGGACAGGGGTTACCTCCGATGGGGCTTTTGGGGAAGGGGGATTAAGCGGTGGTGCAGAGCCGGACGGTTGAGCAACCTGGTCGAAGGTCCTGGTCAGCATATCCCGCTCCCGGCCCCGGTACCAGCTGAGTGGGCATCTGGTGGAATCCCTGTTTTTAGATTTTTGCATCAATTTGAGAGGGAGGGAGGAGGGGGCTTCTGTGCAACGAGCGGAGTAAAGGCGGTTTTGCTGCTGCAAATACTTCGCGGGTGTCCTGTCTCTCGGTCTCGCGATTGACTTATATTTCTTCGCCGCTGGCGATGTTTTGACGGTTTGGTGTTAGCTGATCTTGGTTTCTAATTATCCTGCAAGCTTGTTGCCGATCGGTATAACTCTACAGGCTGCTTCTGATGCTTCCGGTTCCGGCGTCTTATCCGGGCAGATGATCAGTAAGTCCTTCAGGGCAATCATTCGAAAATGCCCGTTGGCGGCGAAACCGCGTTTCATCAGCCATTTCCCTCTGAATCGGATATAAGGAATATGCGTATCGCGGCCCGGCAGATAAACGCGGCTGGTGCTGAACCTGCGGGAGTACGGAACACCAATAAAATCATGCTGAATAAATACGGATAGAACCGAGCGGAGTTGCTGAACAGCCTCCAGCATTGTTTGAAATTGCGCTTCGTTGGCTGCTTTCTTACCGATACTGATATTCTGAACGGCTTCTTGTTGAGCATTCTTTAACATAAATAAAGAGTTTCATTAGGTTAAGAATAACTACGGCTTAGGGCGGGTTGGGCCGGTAAGGCCATTTTTGTATGTGGCTCTTTAGCACGCAGCTTAGGCTGCGGCAATATTTTTCATTATTGTAACTGGGGCAGGTCAATGGCTGCTTACAGAGGGAGTGCATTGCAATGGCTTTCGTAATACAGCATAGGAATGGATCATCAATCAGGGATGAATTCAGTACAACCGAAGACAAAAAACTGAGGAAGGTAAGAAGGGAACCCTAAGCTGGGGGAATGAATACAACTATAGGGTTGAACCTACCTTACTCCTTTGCAAAACTGGCTTCTGACGGCCCCGCCTTTCGGCGGCCACACCACAAAGGAGCAAAAGTAGGCCCAACCCTATAGTCGTTAGTATAGAGCAACCGGGCGCTACATTTGATCTTGCGATGTGGTTAATTGTCAGAATTATTTTGCAAGACGTTTATGTATAAGCGCACTAAATCGTACAGCTAAAGTAGATAGAAAGAAGAGCATGGCAGCGGGAAAAATAACGCCAGTTTGCGTTTTTTTTCCCGCTGTTATTCGGAGATAATTTTGTATTGGGCTTAACAGAGCTCTTCCGCAATTGCCCGCAATTCCATATCCCGCAATGCAGGTATTCCCGGAAAGGGATAATCGCTGTTTTAAGTAACCACAAATGCAACACCGATACAGGTTTTAACATCTTCTGAATATTTATCGCTGCTTCTCTTTATTAGATTCATATATCATTTCCTAATACATAAACCTTACGTTATGGCTATTCAAACAGGAAAAACAAAATTCACCGGCAACCTCGGCGGTGACCTCATCGGCTACTATCGAAACGGAAAACATTGTCTGCGCAGCATGCCTGAGCATGTATCACAAACTGATGCTACACGCAGTGCAGCGAAGGCATTCGGAGATGCAAGCCATACCGGCAAGCTCATCCGCCAGGCATTAGCGCCATATCTCAAAGGAAAGAAAGATGGCAGCCATGTAAACCGCCTCAACAAAAAACTCATCGAAGAAGGTGTAGAAGGATTACGTGGTTTTCGTTTCAATCAACAAACCCGCATAGCAAATTTCGTATCCTCCCATATGCCCGACACTGACAATATCCTCCGCATCAGATACATCCTACCTCCCAGGCTGTTGCGTGTTACGCATATGGAGATCAAACTTATTGCCATGAGGATCGATCTGGCAACAGGCAAAGTGAATAACCTCAGGGAGCATGCGTTCACCCATGAATTTACAGCAAAGAATGAAGATAAGCCACTGGAAACTCCCCTGCTATTCGATGCGAATGTTCCCGGCAAAGGCACACTGATGGTAGTGTTGCAGGCCAATCCTTATCAGGGCAAATATCCTTTGTACGATAAAAGATTCCACTGTACGGAGATCATCAAGGTAGAAGTACCGCCTATAGATACGCTCAGCAAAAAACAGCGCAGACAACTTCGTTACAAACAACGTCAGCAACAGCAGCAAAAACAACAGGTAAAACAACCTGCCTCAAACGCAGTACTGGCACAATATTCGCGGCAATCTGATAGTGAAGAAAGCATGCAGCAGATACCTGATGCAATACGCAACGGATTATCTCACGATACTCGTCTGAAAGAACAAAGAGAATAGCACATTGCTTTCTCTCAGCACTTCGTTGAATAATTAAGCGAAGCATTTTAGGGCGAACCGATTCAATTTTTCTCTCCGGAGCAAGCCTCCAAAAACCCTTATTATCTCAACCATCGTTTTTTGATCTATTCCACCCGAAATCTTCCCGAAATGTCATTGCATTCATCATCCATTTTACTCCAACAGCTGCTGTATGCATCATGCAATAGCAAAGCTGTCCTTCCAAACACCTCCGCAAAGACGTTCACCTCAATTCCAGCTCGCTTCCAGATCAAGTCCACGTCATATCCACGTTGCTCCGGACCTCACTCAGTACTTACTCTCTCCTTACTCCGTTAGTGCTTCGACTCCTATTCATGGTCTATCCATGGTTATAGTATGGTATGCTCGTGGTCCGCAGGCATAACTCTTCTTCAGAACGGCCATTGCCAACAACAAAACTGCCGGCTGAATCTGATTCAGCCGGCAGTTTTGTTGTTTAATAAGTTCTTTAAACAGACTTTACTAATATCACTTTCATATGTCATTTCCCCAGTTAGTTCGGGGGTTATTTTTTGAGAGAGTTCCATACTAAGTTAATTTCTTCTATTGACGCAGCTTTCATTGGTTAATACTTTGGTTATTTGAAGTCTCCCTGATCTTTGATGTAAAACGCTATTGCCGCGATTCGGGTAAGAACGGCTTCTCTAACACTAACTTTCCTTCGAACCATAGTTCAATTAGTTTGTGACCACGCTTCCTGGCCTCATCAATCGTAAGTAATCTTTCGCCAGAAATTTTGCGGCTCTTAGGGCGCTGCAACTCTTTTTTTAGCGGAGCGTGTTTCTTGTTAATATTTGTTTTCATAAGACCGGTATTTTTCTAGTTATACAATTTTTTTATATTCAATAGAACGTAGCTTCAGAGCTATTTTCGGCGTTTTCTGCGCTCTTGAGAACCCTGAGGTTTCACTATTTCCTCTACAGTTTTTAAGAACATCGGGATCCGGCAATTTTTTCATAAAAATTGTTATCGCCTGTCTCTTTGTAAAATTCTCTTTCAGCACAGTAATCACCACCACGCTATCTATATGGGATGTTCAATTGATGCACCTTGTGCTTGGCTCCTGAAAGGGCAAAGTGAACGTTGGTTCGCTTTGCCCTTCCTTGTTTAGCCGGTTTAAATCATTACTTGCTGACGAGATACTTCGTTACAGCAAAATCGCTGACGATGATCTCGTGGAGGAGATCCAGATAAGCTACTGAGTATTTTTTTCTGAAAGTGGCGCAACGGTAGTTCTTTTGGCGCCAGTTAGGGAAACTGCAAAGCCTGTGAGTGACTCTTTTTTCTGAAAGGCCTGAAAAGAGATCGAAAATGTCGTTGATAAACTTCAGGGCAGTTTGGGCCAGTCCCTGGTTTTTGATAAAAGATGCAATTGCTGAGATGTGTTCAATAACACGTCGATGGATGGAGACTTCTTTTCTGCGGACCATTTTTCATAGAGTTTTAGCGCAAGCTCTCTTCCTTCCTCTACCGTTAGCTTTCTATCGGTAGAAAGTTTGAGCCGTTTAACGGACTGCAACTCTTTTTTCAGAGGAGCTTGTTTCTTGTGGATATTTGTTTTCATAGATCATGTTTCACCGAAATTACATCTTATTTATATTCGTTCAAATTTTTTTATTCCGCTGTAACCCTTGCCCCGCGCTAGTTTCGCCTTCTTTTGCGTCCTTGAGAACTCTGAGGTTTCATTATTTCCTCTACAGTCTTCAGTACATCAGGATCCGGCATTTTTTTCATAAAAATTGTTATCACCTGTCGCTTCTCAGAATTTTCTTTCAACACTGCAGTCACTACCACACTATCCGCAGTGAATGTCGAATCGAAGATCAGATTGCAGCCCTCGAACCGGCCTCCTGTGCTGCTGAATTTTATTTCCTTGTCGGAGAGTGGGAGCCATTGTCCGCTGGCAAGTTTTGCATCTACATTGATGTAATTGTAAACGCCTCCTTTTTTGAGGCTGTCTGTGTAAAGATGAAAGGCGATGCTGTCGATCTTTGGTTGCTGCGCACGCAGCTGAGCAAAGCCTGTGAAAAAAAGTACGGTTGTTATGAGGATGTATTTCATATGTTCAATGTTGCGCGGCTACAAGTTAGCAAATTTAAAGGGAGCCGCCCGCCTGTTCTCACTCAGACGGCTTCAGCAAGAAACGGGTTGCCACCTCTCTGCAATCGGCTCAAATTTGTATCATCATTCATCAACAAAAACCTTTGGTATATGTTACTGAATACAAAACTTTACGAGCCATTGACATCTGCACAGCATCAATACGAAACCATTGCGAAGGCAATTGAATACCTGTACGAACATTTCAGGGAACAACCCGATCTCGAAGAAGTGGCGGCGCAGGTGCATGTAAGCCCTTTCCATTTTCAGCGCATGTTCACCGACTGGGCTGGCATCAGTCCCAAACGTTTCATGCAGTTTCTTACAGCCGATTACCTCAAACAGCGGATGCGCAATTTCACCAGCATCGCCGATGCAGCAGATGATGCAGGCCTCAGCAGCCAGAGCCGCGTATACGATCTATTTGTAACCCTCGAAGGTGTTACACCGCAGGAATACAAAGAAAGCGGGGGAGGAATTACCATTGCCTACGGATTTCATGCAACGCCATTTGGTGAAGTGATCATCGGCGCTACCAACCGTGGCATCTGTCATCTTCATTTTGTACCGGATGGTCAACATCAAATGGCTATCGCGCAATTGCAGGCGAGCTGGGAGAATGCAGTACTGCTTCATCAGCCGCAAAGGACAGCAGCCTATGTGGAAACGATTTTCCATTCATCCGGTAAAAACGAAAAACTCCACGTATTGGTGAAGGGCACCAACTTTCAGGTGAAAGTCTGGAATGCATTACTGAAGATCCCGGCCGGAACCGTAACCACTTATCAGGATGTTGCCAGAGAGATCGGCAGTCCGCGCGCCATGCAGGCCGTAGGATCTGCTGTGGGCGCCAATCCCGTTGGTTTTCTCATTCCATGTCACCGTGTGATCCGCAAAAACGGCGCACTCGCCGAATACCTCTGGGGTCCCGAAAGAAAGAAAGCCATTCTCGGATGGGAGCTCTCAAGAGGCATTATTGTGCCCGAAACGCCCATTTTATAGCCATTTCCGCTCTTTTTATCCCCATGAACTGCACAAGTGAAGTAATGGTGCATAAGTAATTACCCCAAAAAAAGCAAGGATCAAAACCCGCACGTATTTTGTACCTAAATGCTGTTATATTTGCTGTCCTTTAAAAAAATTGACACGTGCGATTAAAGAGTTTAGAAATTAAGGGCTTTAAAAGTTTCGCGGATAAAACCGTGCTGAACTTCGATACCGGTATCACGGGGGTTATTGGCCCTAACGGATGCGGAAAGAGTAATATCATCGACTCCATCCGCTGGGTGATCGGTGAGCAGAAGATCAGCCATCTTCGAAGCGAAAACCTCGAAAGCCTGGTTTTCAATGGCTCCAAAACCCGCTCTGCCAGTGGGCTCGCGGAAGTAAGCCTTACCTTCGAGAACACCAAGAATCTCCTCCCCACGGAATTCAACACTGTTACCGTAACACGTAAATTCTATAAGAGCGGCGAATCTGAATACCGCCTGAACGATGTTCAGTGCAGGTTGAAAGATATCCAGAACCTCTTCATGGATACCGGTGTGAGTACCGACAGCTATGCCATCATCGAGCTCGGCATGGTGGATGAGATCATCAAAGACAAGGAGAACAGCCGCCGGCGCATGCTGGAACAGGCCGCCGGAATCACCATTTACAAAACACGTAAGAAAGAAGCCAAGCAAAAGCTGGATGCCACTGAGCAGGATCTCAACCGTATCGAAGATCTGCTCTTTGAAATCAACAACCAGCTGAAGAGTCTGGAAAACCAGGCCAAGAAGGCTGAAAAATATTACGAGATCAAGAAAGAGTATCGTGAATACTCCATCGAGCTGGCAAAAGCCTCCCTCGAAGGATTCAACCTTACCTACCGCGATCTCAACCAGCAATCTGAAACTGAAACCGATAAGAAGATCCGACTCGAAGCCGTGATCGCCAACGAAGAAGCCGGCATCGAAGCAGAAAAAGTAGGTTTCATCGAAAAAGAACGCGCCCTGCAAAGCATGCAGCACGAGTTCAACGATCTGCTGGGCGCTCTCCGCACCAAGGAGAACGACAAAAATCTTGCTTCCCAGAAACTCAATTTCCTCAAAGAAAGAGAGGCAAGTCTCGTTGAGTTCCTCGACAAAAGCGAAGGAACCCTCAAAGGCCTCGAAGAGAGCATCGAATTCACCAAATTGCAGGTAGAAGAAGAAGAAGGCAAACTCGAAGGGCTGCAACAGCAACTCGAAGACCTGAAAGATTCTTCCGAAGAGAAACGCAGCATCTTCGATCAGAAACGTGTGCATGTAGACGGTCTCCGCAGCGAGAACCTCAGCATGCAGCGCAATCAGTTCGAGGCCGAGAAGAAAGTAGCCGTAGCGGATACTTCCATCAACAACCTGCAGAACAGCATCGCGCAGATCGAAGAAGAGAAAGAAGCCCGCCGCAGTCAGCTTAAGCAGCTCGAAGAAGAAATGATGACGCGTGAGCAGGAACTCGAAAGCCGCAAACGCGATCTGCAGCAACTGCAGGAGCATCACGAGCGTACCAAAGAGCAGATTCTGCAAACGCAGTCCGAAATGGAAACACTGCGTCAGCAACTCGCCGAAGAAAACCGCAAACTCGATAGCAAACGCAACGAATACGATCTGCTGAAAAGCCTCATCGATTCGATGGAAGGTTATCCTGAGAGCGTGAAATTTCTCCATAACAATCCCAACTGGAACCATACTGCACCCATTCTTTCCGATATCATCTATGTAAAGGAAGAATACCGCGCAGCTGTGGAGAACGTGCTGGAACCGTACCTCAACTACTACGTGGTGAACAACCTCGAAGAAGGTATGCAGGCCGTTCATCTCCTCGACAACAATAAAAAAGGGAAGGCCAACTTCTTCCTGCTCGATAAGCTCGCCCATGGCAGCGAACAGCACGGAGCACCCACCGATACCATCCCTGCCATGCAGGTGATCGAAGTGGATGCACAATACCGTCAGCTGGCCGAGCACCTGCTGGGCAATGTGTTCATCGCAGAGAACGAATCTGCCCTGAACAACAGCAACGGCGCAGTGATACTCGAAAAAACCGGTAAGTATGTAAAAGGGAAATTCTCCCTCACCGGTGGTAGCGTAGGGATCTTTGAAGGAAAGAAGATCGGCCGTGCCAAGAACCTCGAGAAATTATTCGAAGAGATCCAGGCGCAGGAAAAGATCGTGAACGAGTTGAAAGCCGGCATCCAGGCCAAGCACAACGAAGTGATCGGTTACAACGAGCAACTGAAAGAAACCGCCATCAAACAGGCGCAGGAAGATATCAACCGCCTCACCAATCAGGTGTTCTCATTGCAGAACAAGATCGAGAGCCTGCACGGATTGCAGAGTTCTTCGCAGAACAGAATGGAAAGCCTGCAGGAGAACCTGCAGAACACTTCTGCTTCTATCGAAGGAACCCGCAACGAGTGGATGCAGCTGGTAGACAAACTCAATGAGATCCGCGAAACATTGCGCGTAGCGGAAGAAGAATACAAATATGCTGAAAGCCAGTACCAGCAGGCTACTGCATCGTTCAACGAATTCAACCTGCAGGTAACCCGCCAGCATAGCCGCATCAATCAGCTGAAGCAGGAACTGGAGTTCAAAGGCAACCAGCTCCGCGATCTCCGCACACAGATCGAAAGCAACAACACGCAGCTGAAAATGACTGCCGAAAATATCACCGAGAATGAAGCCGTACTCGCCAGTGCAGAGAATGGCCTCGTGGATATGATGCGCAAAAAAGAAGAAGAAGAAAAACGTCTCAACGAAGCCGATCAGGCTTTCTATAACATGCGCAATGCGCTCAATGAGAAAGAGTCCGAGCTGCGCGCCAGGAACAAAGAGCGCGAACAACTCGAACACCTGCTCAGCGAGATCAAAGACAAGCTCACCGAGCTGAAGCTGCAACTCGCAGGTATGAAAGAAAGGCTGAACGTAGAGTTCCGCATCGATCTGGACGAGATCATCGATCAACCCAGATCAACAGAAATCCCTACCGAAGAGCTGCAGGAGAAATGTGATCGCATGAAGAAGCGTCTGGAAAACCTCGGCGAGGTGAACCCAACCGCTATCGAAGCCTTCACCGAAATGAAGAAACGTTATGAGTTCA
Source organism: Pseudoflavitalea sp. G-6-1-2 (assembly GCF_012927185.1). GTDB lineage: Bacteria > Bacteroidota > Bacteroidia > Chitinophagales > Chitinophagaceae > Pseudobacter. Next base: position 1,748,939 of record NZ_JABBGB010000002.1, on the reverse strand, counting down.
TCCTCGAACAGAAGAACGACCTCGTAACTGCCAAGGAAAGTCTGATGCAAACCATTCAGGAAGTAGAAGCCACTGCCAACCAGCAGTTCCTCGATACTTTCAATGCGGTGCGCGAGAACTTCCAGAAAGTGTTCAAGGCGCTCTTTACGGAAGACGATACGGCGGATATGATTCTCGTAAATCCGGAGAACCTGGCCGAAACAGGAATCGATATCGTGGCGAAGCCCAAAGGCAAACGTCCAAGCTCCATCACACAGTTGAGCGGTGGTGAGAAAACCCTCACTGCAACAGCGCTGCTGTTTGCGATCTATCTCATCAAACCAGCTCCGTTCTGTATTCTCGATGAGGTGGATGCTCCGCTTGATGATGCCAACGTTGGCAAGTTCACCCAGATGATCCGCAAGTTCTCCGAAGAGAGCCAGTTCATCATCGTAACGCACAATAAAATGACCATGAGTGCGGTGGACGTTATCTACGGGGTAACCATGCAGGAGCCGGGCGTGAGCAAGCTGGTACCGGTGGATTTCCGCGGTCTCAATTAAGTTACTAACGTTTACATATAGATCGTGATATAGAAGCCCGTCATTGCACGGGCTTTTCTTTGCACAGCAAAAAAACATCATTCAGAAAGCAGTACGATAATGAAAACAATACTCTTACTGGTTCTCTCCAATATTTTCATGACCATCGCCTGGTATGGCCACCTCAAGAATACCAATGTACCACTCTGGAAAGCCATCATCGTAAGCTGGGGCATTGCCTTCTTCGAATATTGCCTGATGGTGCCCGCTAATCGCTGGGGCTTCACCAATGGTTTCAATGGGTTTCAGCTGAAGATGACGCAGGAAGTGATCACGCTGGTGGTGTTCACTGTTTTTGCAGTGGTGTATCTGAAAGAGCCCTTCCACTGGAAATACCTGGTGAGCTTTGCGTTTCTGCTGGGAGCGGTCTACTTCATGTTCAAGAAATAAAAAACGGGCAACCATTGGCTGCCCGCAATATGTTTTGCTGAGTATGTTTTTAATAGATCAGCTTAGACACTTTGCCATCTCCGGCAAGGAAAACAGATCTGCCTGTTTTGCTGCGTTTCACCGCATTGTAGCTGTCTTTTGAAATCTGCGTCCAGTGCATGCCGATATCACCTGAAATATCTACACCTGTTGTACCGCAGCAGATGAGCTGTCCGGCAGCGATGAATTCAACACCGCTCATGTATCCGCTGGGTGGAGCAACCGGCGTGCGGAACGAACCAGGCTGCGACAGTTTAAACATCACACAGTTGCCGGCAGTTTCCTTTGGAGCCATATAATCTCCGCCTACCACAGCCACCTGATCTTTGTAGATGGCAAATGAATATGCACCGGTGGTTTCTTTTCCTTTTGCCATTGGCAGTTCCACTGCAGAACCGGGTTGCAGCAATCTGGAGATGGTGCCGCCGGATACTGCGATGAATTTATCTTTTCCCTGTAAGATGATATTGGTGCCGCTGGCTGCAAAGAATGCTTCGCCTTTTTGTACATTGATGGCATCACCTTTATAGGGTGCCCAGGAGTTGCCGCCATCTTTTGTAACGCGGAGATATACCTGTCCGTTTATCGGATCTCCCACTACAATGCCATTCTTCGCATCTGAGAAATCCATGGCATCCAGAAATACGCCTTTAGTGGTATCGGTGAAAACAGTTGTCCATGTTTTACCGCCATCAGTTGTTTTGAGAATATTGCCGGGTTCGGCCACTGCGATGATCACGGCTGTGTTCTCATCGAATGCTTCGATGTCGCGGAATTCGCGTTTTTCAAATCCGGGTACTGTTATCCAGTTCCAGGTTTTTCCTCCGTCGAGGGAACGGCCTACTGTGCCGCCGCTTCCGCTCACCCAAACGATATTGTCGTTCAGCACGCTCAGTCCGCGCATGCTCGATTTAACGCCTGTAGCAACGGTTTCGATAGTCTGTGAAAATACAGAACAGGATAGGAGTAAGCTAGCCACTAACAATCTGATGCGCATAATGCAAATGATTTAGAAGAACTAAAATAAGCATTATTTACTGTAACGGTAATCCCCGCAAACCAGTAGAAATTTTCACTACCAGGGAATCTCTCCTGTAACCGGGTTGTATTCTTCGCTGAAGAATTTTCCTGTTGGACCGTTTTCATCCACTATGGCATACTTCACAACTCTTGCAGCTGCATCTTCAACAGTGCCTGTACCTCTGTGATTATTGAAATCGGTTTTGGTGAAACCTGGGTCTACAGTATTTACTTTGAAGGCAGTATCGCGCAGGTCGTACGCCAGTGTGATGGTATACATATTGAGCGCAGATTTGGACGGAAGATAGGCTGCGCCTTTCAGGTCGTAGTACGCAAAGGCAGGATCGCTGTGCAGTGTGAGCGAACCCATGGCAGAGCTTACATTCACGATGCGCGGAGCAGGTGCATTGCGCATCAGGTCTACAAAAGCCTGTGTAACGCGGATCACACCAAACAGGTTGGTTTCAAAAACTGTCTTTACCGTTTCGATATTCACGTTGGTAGCGCTTTGCGGGAATCCTCCGGACATGCCTGCGTTGTTGATCAGCCCATCCAGTACTTCCGTTTTCTGTCCAAGTATTTCGCGTGCTGCTTTCACGGATGTTTCATCTGTAACGTCGAGCTGAATCACTTCGGTATTGGAGTATCCTTCTGCCCTAAGTTGTGCTGCTGCTTCCAGCCCGTTCTCAACACTGCGGCTGCCGAGATAAACGAAGTATCCAAGTTGCAGTAGTTGACGTGCTGTTTCTAGTCCGATGCTTTTGTTGGCTCCTGTTATCAGTGCGTGTTTCATTTGTATCATTTTTAATTCGATACAAAGATGAAATGGGGCAGGAAGAAAAAAATTACCATATGGTAAATATCATTTCACCGGATATTCCTTCTGATGCGGCTCAGTGATGTTTGTGTGATACCCAGATAGGAAGCGATATAGGCCAGTGGGATGCGATTAGCCAGTGTGGGATATTTCTCCAGAAACTCGGTATAGCGGGTAGTGGCGTCCTGTGAAACCAGCGGACTTACTCTCGCGAGCTTTTCTGCCAGCGCTTTGGTGATTATCTTTTGCAGCATAAGATCAAAACCAACAATGGTTCGGGTGATCTCTTCCCAGTCCTTATTGGTAAACAGCACCATTCTGCAATCGGTAGCAGCCTGAATGTACTCCGACATGGGAAACCCATCTGGTTTGAAGATGAGGTGATTCTCTTCGATAAAGATCTTGGTGATCTCATCTCCTTTATTGGTGTAGCAGCAAACCCGCAGAATGCCTTCGATGATAAAACCTACCTGCCTCAGTTCTTTCCCCGCTTCCGCAAAGTAGTCTTCTTTACGGAATGTTTTCTCAAAGCCCTTTTCCGTTATCAGGTCGATCTGTTGCTGATTAAGGCTTCCGAAGCGGAGAAGGAAATCGATAAACTCTTTCATGAGATGAAGGTAGGGCAAATTCAATGGCGTAAAAAAAGAAAGCCTTGGCTGAGTAATCAGCTAAGGCCTTTTTGTTTCAGTCGATCTGCAAATAAATTTTCCTAAGTATTGGATCTTTCGGTCGAGTGGCTGTTAAAAAAGCCGGGGTTTTAAGGATATCGACTGAGTAATTCAACGGATGATGGAACAATTAGATTTTCACTGATATTGAACACGGTCGGCGGTTTTCCAGGACAATTAGGTTTCCTATAGGGTTTTATGCTAAAAGGGACCAGGTTACTGTACTGTGGGATATTGGTTTACGTGTGCACTTTTCAGTGATATTGGACAAGTTGGATGGATTCTGAGGATATTCAGAAGGATATTAGATGGATTCGTTTAACAAAAATAACTAATGCAAATTTCTTGACATAGCGCAATAATGCCCTTTTTTTACTGTTCAGTTATTACGTTAACAATAGTATAAAATACAAATTTGCCTTCAGAATATACGATGATAATATTCGTATAATTACGATTGTTTAGAAACCTTTCTTACCAGATTGAAGCGGAGGAAGCACAAAATTATCGAACACACTCTTCTCTGCAATGGTCTTTTCTATCTCTTCTGCCTTACGGGGAGCATTACGTGACAATAATTCATAATCCTTCTCCCTGATGAGAATATCGTCCTCGATGCGAACCGCAATGGTCCACCATTTGGGATCGCAGTTGCTGTTCTTCGGAATGTAAATGCCCGGCTCGATAGTAATTACCATTCCTTTTTTGATGAAACCGTAACTGCCACGGTCGTGCACATCGAGTCCTATATGGTGTCCGAGTCCATGGGGATAGTATTTTCCGGCTTCCGTTTTGTTCTTCGCGATGCCGAGTTTTACCAGTCCGTCGAGGATCACTTCGCGGGATACTTTGTCGAGATCCTGCCAGCTTGCACCGTCTTTACTGATCTTGAATGCTGCTTCCTGCGCTTCGTACACGAGGTTGTAGATCTGTTTTTGTTCAGCCGTGAATTTGCCGCTGGCTGGGATGGTGCGGGTTACATCGGCAGTATAGCCGTGGTACTGAGCGCCAACATCCATCAGCACCATGCGGTTTTCTACGCGGAGATCGTTGTTCTCCTGATAATGGAGTACGCAGCCATTATTGCCTGCACCCACTATGGAAGGATAGCCTACTTCTTCAGCGCCGTATTTTTTATGAACAAACTCATGCAGTCCCTGAATTTCGCGTTCAGACATATCAGCCCTTACTGCCTTCATCACTTCTACTTGTCCGTTGCAGGAGATTTCCACGGCTTTGCGCAACAGCAGCATTTCTTCTTCTGTTTTGATCTCGCGGAGCTGAGTGGTGAAATTAAAGTACGGTCCGGTTGCGAATTTCGCTTTATCGGCATCGGTGCCAGTAAAACCGGCCTTTGTTTTGAACTGATTCATCAGCGTGTACAGCCCGTCGCCCTTGGTGGCTTTGAGATCGATATCGGCAGGAAAGGGGGCCATGATGATCTGTTTGCAACCTGCAAAATTGATAGGAAAGTTGCCGAATTCAGCGGCATTATAAGCATGCGAGAACTTCAGTTTCGATTTGGCGCCTTCCACACCCAGGCGGATGCCTGTCCACTGTTCGGCCGTAGCATCGCGGCGCTGCACAAACAACAGCTCTTTATAGGTGCTGCCATCTTCGGCGCGTTGAGGTTCTTTAAAAACCAGCAACACCGAATTGGGTTCGGTATATCCTGAAAAATAATACAGATCGGGATTGGGATGATACACATAGTCCACATCATTGGAGAATTTTCTAACGGGATAAGCGAAAACCACCGTTACCGAGCTATCGGGCATCAGCTGGCGGAGGGCTTCTCTTCTTCCTGCATGGAAATCGGCAGAAAGATAATCCTGCGGAAGATTATTTTCCTGAGACAGTGCAACGCTTGCCATCAGCAGCAAGGTCATAACAGATAGGCATATACGCATATGTATGATTTGAAAAGGTTCAGTTAGTATAAATATAACGAAAAGAAAGCCGTGTTGCCACTGCTATACGTAGGTGGCAGAAGTGCAGTCTAGCAGGCCATTACAGCAGTTGAGCGGTAGACATTGAAGGGACAACAGTGGTTATCCTCGTATTAGCCATGCTGCTGAACGTATTTATTATTCAATTCATCGTATTTTATGCAGGATTTGCGGAGTACAATTACTGAAATATTAAATGTGTACAATATTTGTTGCAAGTTCAACGCTTTTGTACTGTAACGAAAGAGCAGTGAAAAATCAATTATATCAGGTGATATCAGTGCTGACGGTCGTGGCTTATTTTCTGCCCATTGTGATCGTAGCAATCAGGAAACTGTGGAAGGAAACTCCTTTGATGCTTTTTGCTCTTTACTGGGCGGTTGGCGCAACGGTGAATCTCTGCGACCTGCTTCCCGGCATTTCAGAAAACGCCATGGTCAACATCAGCGTTATTTACAATATGCTCGATATGCCCATTGTGATTGCCATCATCTGCTTCACCACAAAAATCAGGGGCATCAGAAATCTCACCAGAGTGGCGCTACCCATTTACCTGCTGGCATTATGTATAAATCCATTTATTCAGGGCTTCAATTTCGATGCGCTGAAATACTTGCTGGGCGTGGGTTTGATATTGGTTCACCTGATCATTATCTGGGATGTTGTTTGCCAGCTGAGAAAACTGCAGCATTCCAACCGCGAAAAAGCCATGCTGCTGATCAATGCAGGACTGCTTTTTCAGTACGGAACGTATGTGATCATTTATATCTTCGATTACTTCTATACGCAGGTCTCGAATACCACAGATAACTATATTCTGTACTATATCTCCAGCATTGTAGGTGTATTGGTTGGCAGCGTTGCCTACCTCATCATCAGAAGAACCGAAGCCGGCAGAATCCGCAGCCGAAACAGCGATATCGATCCGATGGACGAACCGCGTAAAAAGGAAGCAGACTCCTTCTTCTCCGCTTACTAATTATTGCTGCCGGAATATTTACCTGTATTGTAAGATTGAATGATGGCTGCTGCAAATGCCGCATTGCGCAGCATGTTCACCATATTATGTATCAGCAGTCCCGCATTGATGGGATTGTGAATGGTGATGAAGTAAAAAAAGTTGCCCGCCAGATAGAGCAATGCACCGGTCACCATCCAGAACTCTACCCGGTTTTGAATGGGCTCGAAGTTTTCGGCCGTGATCCATTCCAGATAAAAGAACATGATATAACTGATCAGCAGTATCACAGAAATGCCACGGATGCTGCCAAAGAAAGAAGTTCCCCACTGAACCCATGCGATACATGCCATTACTGCAAAAATGCCCGAACCTGCCATTACCCATCGCAGATTGCGCTTCTTCTGCAATACGATATACATGAAAGTGCTGAGCAGCGCATACTCCAGCAGTACAAATACAAATGAGATATGAAACTGAATGCCGCGAATGGCATTGAGATCCTGCAGGCGGTCCGAACTGAAGAGGAGTAAAGAGTAAACCAGTATCAGCCAGTGAACATGCTGTAGCCGCTGCGGCCGCAGTACAAGAAAGAGCACAGGAATAACCAGTGTAGACCAGGAGGAAATGATTCCTGTGATTTGGGTTACAAGCATGTTAGCGGCAGAGGGTTGAAACAGTAATTTACTAATTATTCTGTTTCAGTCAAGCCCCCTTACAGGTCAATTATAGCAAATGCTTTTTCACTGAGGTAGGGACCACCGGGATATTTCGCCGTATAATCGAGGTTTATCCAGTATTGACCATCCTGTTCGTGATAGAAAATATTTTCAATCGGCTGATCGCTGAAGAGGTGAATGATGGCCTGCTGCATTCTTTCAAATGCTTTATCATCTCCCACATATAATTCAGGATAGAGATGCCCTTCGGTGAGCACCATTCTGCAATGTCCGCCAATGGCCTTGAGCGCTGAGGTCATCAGTATGGTATGATCATCGCAGTCGCCTCCCATTCCGTTGAGAATGGTTTCGCGTGCAGTGGCGAAGTATTCATCGCGCTGCGAATCGGACACATATTTGAAATTGGCATTGATGTATTTGAACAGCGAGAGCTGCCTTACAATAGGGCCGTATTTTGTGTGATAATCGTCGAAGAATTCGAGTGAATGCTGTACAGAGAAATTGCGAACAATGGAATCCTGCGAATCTACTTTCGATTGTAATGCCTTCACTGTTTTGGTGAGCGGGCCTTCGAAGAAACCGGGATTTAAAATGAGGTCGGTTTCCTTCTGTCCTTTTCGTCCCCAGTTCTGCTCTACCATGGTTTTGTAATCGCTCATGATGCTTTTGAAACCGTATCCGTTGGTGAGCTGATTGTACAGCAGCACCAGCACCAGCAGTGCCACAGCGGGAATGAGCAGAAAGCGAAATAAACGAAGTATCAGCCAGGTGAGCACAGCAGCTACAGCGATGGAAATGGTGAGATCGAGGTTCCAGTTTCCGATCATGATGGGCGGAATATACCGGTTGATCAGCGGAGCCAGGGGGAGTACCGTAAGCGCGCTGATGATCACCAATAGCCATTTCTTTGTAGAGCCGTACTTATCCTCAGGATAGTTCATTGAAATATTTTATATGACGATCGGGAAACGATATATTGCAATATAGAACGGAATTTGTGGGTAGAGATATTTTTACCAATTAAATCTGAATTGTATGCACTTTTTATGGTTCATTCTGATCGGCGCCATCGCCGGATGGCTCGCTGGTCTGATCACTAAAGGCGGAGGTTTCGGATTGCTGGGAAATATTGTAATCGGAATCGTAGGAGCAGTAATTGGTGGATGGCTTGCAAGAACACTGAACATCAGTGTTGGCGGAGGTACATTCGGCAGTCTGCTGGTTGCCACCGGAGGAGCAGTGGTATTGCTCGTTCTCATTGGAATGCTCCGGGGCAGCAGATAAAATTGATTACATAGAAATGAAGTGGCAGCGGGGCCATAAGACCCCGCTATGATTTTTTATTCATCATCCTCTTCGTAGTACGCATCTTCATCGTTGTATACGCTCTGCCATTCCTGCACTTTATCGTCACTCAGTAATTCCAGTATATCGAAAATGGGATCATTCTTTTTCTTCCATTCCATAACCGGACTTTCTGCGTAGCGCGTAACGTACAGACAATGGTCCGTATCAACAGTAATCTTGATAAGGGTAACAGGACTATCTTCTTTCTCCTGTACCAGGTAATAACAGCCAGTCTCTAACAGAGCATAAGAATACATACGGATCTCCTCCACTCTTTTAAAAGTTTACAAAAAAAGAAGAATTAATGGTAGTAAGTCAGTTGGCTTCCCGTTTAACCGGGGGTAGAATTTAATGAGCCTGGTAAGGCGAAAAAACGTAGGTTGGTTTGAGCGATTTCCACAGGATCAGGTCAGGTCAAATGTAAGACAATAATAGATTCCGAAAAGCACCAACCATCTACCGCTGGTAAATTTTAGAAATTGTTAATTTTTCGTCCTTGATTATCAGTTGTTTACCGATTTACCGCATTTAGAAAGTCAGGTTCAGCTATATTTGCGCCTGCTTTAATGTAAGAAACCTATGCGAATAGCCATCAATGGGATGGGCAGAATCGGTCGCCTGCTTTTCCGCCGTCTGGTTAACCACCCCGAAATAGAACTGGTTGCAGTAAATGACATCATGGAACCTGCCAACCTTGCCTACCTGCTCCGTTACGATTCGGTTTATGGTACATTTCCGTCGTCTACTGTGCTGGAAGACAATCACTTGCAGGTAGATGGAAAATCCATCGCCGTATTCCGCCAGCCGGATCCCTCCAAATTGCCCTGGAAAGAGCTGAAAGTAGATGTGGTGCTCGAATGTACCGGCATGTTCAGCAACAAGGCCGGAGCCAGTATCCACCTCGAATCGGGAGCCGGAAAAGTGCTGTTGTCTACAACCGGATCAGCCGACATTCCGCTGATGATCTATGGCTTCAATCAGCATGCCCTCAGCGCCGATACCCGCATTATTTCGCCGGGCGGCTGCATGACCAATTGCTCCACTCACATTCTCTATATCCTCAATGCCATTGGCATCGAATCGGTTCAGCTGAATATTCTGCATTCCTACACATCGCGTCAGGCGTTGGTAGATGCACCACATAGTCAGTTCCGCCGTGGCAGAGCCGCCGCAGAGAGCATCATCCCTGTAGAAATCGATCTGCAAACATCGCTGGAGAAACTGTTCCCCATGATGGGCGGAAAGATCGCTGCAGTTTCCACCCGCGTACCCGTAGCCAACGGAGCACTCGCAGATTTTACGCTGCAGCTCAGCAATAAAGTGAGCAAAGAGCAGATCAATCAGCTCTTCCGCACAGCCGCAAAGAACGAGTACAAGGGCATTCTCGAATACACGGAAGATCCGCTGGTATCGCTGGATATCAAAGGCAATACCCATTCTGTGATCGTAGACGGAACCCTCACCACCGTAGTAGGCAATCACCTGAAACTGATCACCTGGTTCGATAACGAATACGGCTATACGAGCCGCATGATCGACTGGCTCAGCTACATGAAACAACTGGGATAACCATTGTTTTTACAACTGATGATCGAGATCCGAGAATGAAATAGGCTTGGTAAGTAAAGTGTATTGCACCCCTTCGATATGGGGCGCTTCAGGCTGAAATCCGCTCATGAGATAGAGCTTCAGGTCTGGATTTATCTGCATGAAATACGCAACCTGTGCCCAACCTGTACCGTCTGGTAAATTGTTGTCGAGAAAGAGAATATCGGGGAGAAAGTTTTTCATAGCTTTCACGCCATCTCCCAGTGTATGGGTGATTTCTACGAGATAACCGCGCCGGAAGAAATACAATTGCAGCAGGCGGCAAAGGTCTTGCTCATCGTCAATGATCAATATTTTTCTGCGGTTTCCCAATTCTCCTTTATTGAACTAACGTAATGTTGGCTTGTTAAGTTGTTCGATGGTGGTCAGCATTTATTTCTTCAACAGGTAAGGCACTGTTTTTTAGTAGAAAATATCGTTCCAGTAACTAAAAATCAACAATATGCCCGAAGCAGCAGAAAGAACGGAAACCGACCAGTTGGCAGATGATGTGATCGGTCTTGCCCAGACTTACTACAAACTCACCATGGTGAACGCTGCCAAAAAATCATCTACCCTCATTGCATGGGCGGGCGTATGGCTGAAAATAGCCAGTCTATGGGGGCTCGCAGTTTTCTTTCTCGGTCTTGCATTCGCGTACTGGTTGGGGAAGAAACTCAACGATCCCGCACTTGGCTATCTGCTAACCGCTGCATTGTTTGTATTGCTCGCTGTTATTGTAGTACTGGCCAGAAAACCAATTTTCAACTGGATAAGAAATAGCATCATCCGCAAAATATATGAGTAAGCAAAACATACAATCCTACGATGATCTGCTGCGCGAAGAAGCGATGCTGCGTCGTCAGCTGGCCTTGCAGCAGGAAGTAGTGGCCGAAAAATGGGCCGTGATGAAACAACAGGTAGCGCCAGCTGCAAAGCTGATCAGCACCGTCGGCAAATTCACATCAGGTGGAGGAAAAGGACTTATTGCAACCGGCCTGAACCTCGCACTGGGACTGCTGCTCAGAAAAACAGGCGCACCCATGATCAGAAATCTTGCTACAGGTTATGTAGCAGAAAAAGCAGCGGGTCTGTTGTCAGGATTATTCAAAAAGAAAAAAAGAATATCGCAGTAGCGGGTAATGGTTATGCAGGAACTGATGCTGTATTGAACCAGTAATTGCGTAATTCGCGGATTACATTCACCAATGCCTCAAAACTCACGGGCTTCACCACGTAAGAGTTGGCGCCTGCTTCATAACATCGTTTAATTTCATTTTCATTCTTTGCGGTAGTGAACACTACCACAGGAATCTTCCGCAGCTCAGGATGCTGCTTTATTTCTTTCAAAACTTCCCTTCCGTCTTTTTTCGGCAAATTCAGATCGAGCAGTATAAAACCCGGATAGTTCATATCCAGTGTTTTGTTTTGCAAAACTTTGTCGAGGTATTCCATCAATTCGATGCCGTTCTCCACAAATTCAAGTGGATCTGTAAGACCGTTCTCTTCAAATGCTGTCTGGAGGAGAAAGCGGTCATCTGCATCGTCTTCCGCAATGAGGATAAAGCGCTTTTGCATGTGGGTTTGTAACGTTTACACTAGAATAATCCCCATGAAGATAAAAAAATAATGGCGGAATCTCCTCAGTTGTTCACTGAATTGCCTGCACAATACATAACCGGCAACAGGTATGGTTTTTTTATAGATAGAGCAGAGCACCTCATGTATCTAAATGTTGAACCATTAAAACAAAATGTATGAACAAGCAAGAAGATCCGAAAACGCAGAGCGGTCAAAATCCGAACAAGCAACAGGATAAGAATCAGGGTAATCATGGTAATACCGGAAATACCAATGAGAATTTCGACAAGGGCCACAAGCAGAGCGGTTATCCCGAAAAGGAACCCAGGCAGAAACCAGATCAGAGTGGCCAGCAGCCTAAGGTTACCAATGAAGACAACGACATCACCAACTCTGATAAACCCGAAATCGATACGCCCGTGCAGATTCCTGAGAAGACAGAGAAAAAGATTCCGTCTGGCGGAAAATAATTCAAGGAAAGGGCTAACTGAATTACAACAGCAATAAGGCGGTATATCTTCTGTGAAGAATTGAAACCGTGCAGCAAGATTTTGGGGCGGTCGATGATTGGTTGAAAACCCCACCGGAAAGGTGGGGTTTTTTGTGCGCGTTTATTATTGGTATTTTGTAAATTGGCCGGAAATTGACCTAACACTAACCGGCTTGCACCCCATGGCTGAATATGAGTACCTGCACGATCATGAGCTGGCAGCGAAGCTGTCAGAAGGCAGTGATGCTGCATTTGCCGCCATTTATCAACGCTACCATCTCAGACTCTTTCTCTTTGCATTCAAAAAACTCGGCAATCGTGAAGAAGCCAAAGATGTGGTACAGGAAGTATTCACCAAACTCTGGAACAGGCATGCCGACTATAACATCAGCACTTCACTGAGCAGCTATCTCTTCACTGCTGTTCGCAATGCAGCCTTCGATCTCTTTACACATAAAAAGATCGAAGCAAAATACATCGATTCACTGCAGCATTTTCTCGATAAAGATCCTGTTGCCACCGATCATCTCGTAAGAGCACGGGAGATGAGTCTACAGATCGAAAAAGAAATTGCCGCGCTTCCTCCACGCATGCGCGAAGTATTCGAGCTGAGCAGAAAAGAACATCTCAGTCATCTGGATATTGCAGAGAAACTGCAGATCTCGGAATCCACTGTAACCGGACAAATCAAAAAAGCCTTGCGCATACTGCGTTTGCGGCTCGGAAGTTTATTCCTGTTCCTGCTCTTTATGCAATCCTGAAAAAATATTTTCCAACCTCATACCCCCTGCATGCCAGTTAACCGTCACATCAATTACCAGTTTAAGGAGGATACTTCAATATGAAGACAAAAGATGCAAATGACCTTCTGGAACGTTACAGGGCAGGCAACTGCACAGAAGAAGAGCTACGTTTACTCCGTAACTGGTTCGATACCCTGGGGGAAGAGGAGAAGGCGGAGTTTTCAGCCGCAGAGTTGAACAGCATATCTACCGAAATGTGGAGCGCTGTGCAGCCCCGGAGAAAACAATCCGGAAAGCTTCGTCGCATCAGTTATGTATCTGCTGCCGCAGTGGTGGCCCTGCTGATTGTGTCTGTTTTTGCTGTGAGACTTTTTATGAAGCAGCAACCGGAAGTGCCGAAGGTGGCCATAACAGAACAATTGACCGACACAGCTTTTGCTGCTGCGCCCGGTTCACAACAGGCAACACTTACACTGGCAGACGGAAGCATCATCTCACTCACCGATGCAAAGAACGGCGCCATCGCAGAACAGTCTGGTGTATCCATCTCCAAAACAGCTGATGGAGAACTGGTGTACACCATCACTGCAAATGCAGCTGCGCAAAACAATGCGTGGAATACCATCGCCACACCGAGAGGCGGACAATACAAAGTATTGCTTCCCGATGGCAGTGTGGTATGGCTGAATGCAGAATCATCCCTTCGCTATCCTCCCGTATTTGCAGGAAGCGAAAGAAAAGTGATACTCACCGGCGAAGCTTATTTCGATGTGAGTGCGCACAAAACCATGCCCTTTGTAGTATCCACCAGCAAACAACAATTGACCGTGCTCGGCACGCAATTCAATATCAACGCGTATCCTGAAACAGACAACACCATAACAACTTTGCTCACAGGAAGCGTAAGGGTAGCCCTTGCAGACAGTACCGGTACGGCTACGCTGAAACCAGGGCAGCAATCATCGGTAAACAGTACCATCAAAGTAGTAACAACAGATCCGAACGATGCCATCGCATGGAAGAGCGGATACCTGCTGCTGGAGAATGAAACATTTGAAGTGATCATGAAGCGGATAGCGCGCCGCTATGATCTCGATATCATCTACCAGACCAAACCAGCAGCATTGCAACTCGGCGGACGCATTTCTATGAACCGTCCACTCGAAGAAGTATTGCAGGCGCTGGAACTGGGTACACACCTGCATCTTAGAGTATCAGGCAAACAGCTCATCGTTTCGGAATAAAATACTGCTGTTCCACAGCCATAGGGATCAAACCAAATCCTTTGTTCATCATTGTTCACAACACGTTGTGCAGCCATCGCGCTGTACAGGTAAACTTCTATTGCTTATGAAATTGATCTTTTCGCTTTTGCTGTTCTGCACCCTGCAGGCCGGCGCTCATGCAAATGCCCAGAGCATTACCCTTCACATGAAGCGCGCAAAGCTCCAGGCTGTTTTCAAAGAACTCTGGACGCAGAGCGGTTACGACTTCGTGTACGATAAAGCCCTGCTGAAATCCGCAACCGAAGTGGATATCAGCGTTTCCAACGTTTCGCTCGAAACAGCGCTCGAAGCCTGCTTCGCATCACAACCACTCACATGGGAAATAAAAAATAAACTCATCATCGTTAAAAGAAAAGAGGCGTCAGCCGTTACTGCTCCGCAGGATATCGATGTGCGCGGTCGCGTGCTCGACGATAAAGGCGATCCTCTTGCCGGTGCTTCCGTAAAATCGAAAAACACCGGCGCTACTGTAACTACCGGTACCGACGGAACTTTCGTGCTCAATAATATCGATCCGAAAGATCAACTGGAGATATCTTATGTTGGATACAAAACCATTACGCTGTCTGCTAAAGCTGATCTCGGCACCATCAAACTCGCACTCGCCAATGCCAAACTCGACGAAGTGGTGGTAGTGGCTTATGGTACACAGAAAAAACAAGGCCTCACAGGAGCCATCTCTTCTGTGAATACCGAGCAACTCGGCAAACAACAGATCACTTCCGTAACGCAGGGATTGCAGGGGCTCACCACTGGTGTGCTGGTGCTCAATTCATCTGGTCAGCCAGGTACTGCACCTGTTATCCGTGTGCGTGGCGTGAGTTCTATCAATGCTTCTTCTTCGCCATTGCTGGTGGTGGATGGTATTCCTTACGATGGAAATATCAACACCATCAATCCTGCCGATGTAGAATCGATGAATGTTTTGAAAGATGCGAGCGCTGCTTCGCTCTATGGATCACGCGCAGCAAATGGGGTGATCATGATCACCACAAGAAAAGGTAAAGCAGGGCAGGAGCCTGTCATCAATGTTACTGCCAGCTACGGTATCAGTGAACGCGCTATCAAAGAATATAAGTACATCAGCTCTGAGAACTATATGAAGCTTGCCTGGGAAGCGCAGAAGAATTTTGCGTTATCATCCGGCATTACTGCTGCAGGCAAATACGCCTCCGATAACCTGATCACAGGAAACAGCTATGGATTGAAATACAATCCATACAATGTGGCTAATCCCATCGATACAAACGGCAATCTTGTTTCCGGAGCATCGCTGCTCTGGGATACAGACTGGGAGCGCGAAGCGCGCAGTTCCAGCATCGCCAGAAAAAATGTTGGAGTAAGCTTCGCAGGCGGCAATGAAAAGTATCGCTACTTTATTTCCGGCAATTACCTCGATCAGGATGGCGTAGTGCTTAAGTCGAACTACCGCCGCTTCACCACAAGATTCAATGGCGATGCCAATCTCAAAAGCTGGTTGCGGGTAGGTATCAATACCACTATCGCATCCAGCAAGGATAACACACCGCGTCAATCAGGAGGTCCATACAGCAACGCTGTGCAGTTCTCGCGTCTGGTGAGTTCTATCTATCCGCTCTACAGAAGAGATGCGACAGGCCAGCTGGTGGATGATGCTGCCGGCAAACCCATCTACGATTACGGTAGTGGTGTAGCCGGACAAACCATCAATGCTTCGCGCCCGACAGCGGCAGCGGCAAACTCAAACGCCATCTCCACGCTTGTGCTCGACAAGAACACCGGCTCTGGTTTGCAAACATCTCTCAACGCATTTGGTGAGATCAGTTTCACACCTCATCTGAAATTCAGATCGAATATCGGTGCAGACCGCTTCTACACAGAAACTCTCGGTTACACCAATCCACTCTACGGCGATGCAGCACCTGTAAAAGGAAGAGTGCGCAGAGATCAGTCATTCACCAGCTCTTGGACATGGAACAATATGCTCACCTTCGATAAAACCTACGGCGATCATACATTCGGAGCCATGGCCAGCATGGAAGCCTACGACCTCAACGTGAGAACCACTGCAGTAGGCACCACCGGATTTCCGGTGCCCGGTCTCGAAGAAGTAAGTGCAGGTGCTACCAAAGAAACCACCGAATCCAATACACTCCGCAACAGACTCACCAGTTATCTCGGCAGGCTCACCTATAGCTACGACAACCGGTATTTTTTTGAAGGAACATTGCGTACAGACGGAAGTACCCGCTGGAACAAAAGCAAGCGCTGGGGCGTGTTCTATGCACTCGGTGGATCGTGGGTAGTGAGCAACGAAGCATTCATGAAAAATCAGCACATCTTCGATCAGCTGAAACTGCGTGCTTCTTATGGCGAGCTTGGCAATCAGGCGCTTTCCGATTACTTCCCTTACCTCACCGTATACACCACTGGTTACAATGATCTTTCTTATCCCGGCATCTACAATGCTGCGATCGGCAATGATAATCTCAGCTGGGAAAAACTCGGTACATGGAATGTTGGACTGGATATGGCCTTCCTCAACAACCGCATCGATCTCAGCATCGAATATTTTTACAAGAATACTTTCGACCTCATCTTCACCAAACCCAAAGCAGGTTCTACAGGAGTGCAGGGTATTATCGACAATATCGGTAAACTCCGCAACAGCGGTATCGAATTATCCATCAACAGCCGCAACATCGTAACGCGCAACTTCAAATGGAATACAGGCTTCAATCTTACCACCGTTAAGAACAGAATTGCAGCGTTGCCGCAGCAGTACATCATTTCAGGCAACAAACGTCTCGAAGTAGGAACCAGCTACAACGAGTTCTGGATCTACGAATGGGCGGGCGTAAACCCCGATAATGGTAAACCGCAATGGTATGCCGATGATCCTGCGAACCCCGGAAAAACTATTGTGGTGAATCAACTGGGCGCATCCGGAGGATTGCCTGCTGCAAGAAGATCTTATCAGGGAAGCAGCATTCCAAAGATCACCGGCGGTTTCTACAACAGTTTTACGTTGCAGAATTTTGATCTCTCTTTCCTTTTCAATTATGCGTTCGGAGGCAAAGTGCTCGACACCGATTATATCAGACTGATGCATGGATTCTCCCGTCTCGGCGCTTCGCTCAGCACCGATATCATGAGCCGCTGGCAGAAACCCGGAGATGTAACGGATGTTCCTAAACTTGGTTTCGCTACCAACGAATGGGATGGCAACCCCAGCACACGCAATCTGTTCAGTGGCGATTATATCCGTCTGCGGAACGTAACACTTGGTTACACGCTTCCTGCAAGTGCATTGCGCATGAGCAATAACGTGATCAAATCTTTCAGGGTATTTGCACAGGCAGATAACTACTTCACCTGGACTCGCCTCAAGAAGGGCACTGATCCTGAGCTCAGTATCGATGGTACCACCAGCAACAGTTCATCTTCCTTCAAAACCATCAGCATTGGCATCACGGCCGGTTTCTGATCAAAAACTGCATTACGTTATGAAAAAAATAATTCAATCACTTTGTTATGTTGCAGTGCTGCTGCTGTTCAGCTGCAACAAGAATTTTCTCGATGAACCACAGCCTGCAGGTTCGGTTACTGAAGATGCGGTGTATGCTACTGAAACCGGTGTGCGTTCATTTTTCAACGGCATCTATCGTAACCTGAGAACGCAATGGAGCAGCCCTTCAGATGTGTACGGCATTGTATCGGTGAACCTGGCACGCGAAGTGAAAGGCTTCGACGTGAGCATGCCGAATGGTGATACCTATGTGAACGACTACGTGCATAATTTCAGGCTGGCCACTTTCAGAAGAAGCAGTTTCACCTGGAATTTTTTCTACAGTTTCATCAACTCTGCCAATACATTGATCGGAGGTGTGAAGAAGAGCACAACACTCTCTGCCACTGCAAAAACACAGTTCGAAGCGGAGGCCCGCGCCTTCCGTGCATGGTGCTATTTCGAGCTGGCACGCGAGTTCGCGAGGTCTTACCGTGAAAACCCCGATGGTCCGGGTTTACCGATCTACACCGAGCCAACCACTGCCAGCACAGAAGGGAACCCCAGATCGAAACTGTCTGAAGTATACAAACAGATCACCGACGATCTGCAGTTTGCAGTAACCAATATCCCTGTAACCCGCGCCAATGGCGGACTGAAAGATATCATCAATGTAGATGTAGTGAAAGGATTGCAGGCAAGGGTATTCCTCGAAATGGGAATGGCAGATGCCACGTATCTCAATAAGGCGATCACTGCTGCGCAGGAAGCGCGCGCCAATTATCCGCTCAATGCAGCAGAGCTGGCCGGCACCATCACATCGGACTTCGCTACCAAAAAAGAAGTGCTCTGGGGATTTCCGCAGGCAGCAGATCAGACCATCTACTACGGAACGCCATCCACATTTTATGGTGTTTCAGGTATCGGACCATTCAACTTTTTTGTAGACAGCAACTTTGTGAAACTGTTCTCTGACACTGATATCCGCAAAACCAAATTCGTAGTGCCCGGATCAAACACCGGCCTCACAAAATGGAAGACCATCAAGTTCGGCAATACCACCAATTTCAGTGATTTTATTGTGATGATGAGATCGCCGGAGCTCTGGCTCATCGAGGCAGAAGCAAAAGCCAGATTGAATGATCCTACAGCCGGCGACGCATTATTCGCCGTGCAGCAGAACCGTGACCCTAATGCAGTGAAATCCGGAAATACAGGTGCGGCGCTGATTGCAGAGATACTGAAAGAAAAAAGAAAAGAACTGTTTGGTGAGATCGGCATCGGCTTCCTCGACATCAAACGTGCAGGATTGCCTCTGAAACGCAGCGATGGCCATCCGCTCAACGGCATTATCACTATCGCGGCGGATGCACCTGCATTCACTTTGCAGATTCCTCAGACAGAGTTTGATGCCAACAAATCATTAAAACCAGCTGATCAGAATGA
The DNA here is from genome assembly GCF_012927185.1 of Pseudoflavitalea sp. G-6-1-2. Lineage (GTDB taxonomy): Bacteria > Bacteroidota > Bacteroidia > Chitinophagales > Chitinophagaceae > Pseudobacter. Next base: position 1,729,870 of record NZ_JABBGB010000002.1, on the reverse strand, counting down.
GTAATCGAAAATATATCGGCAGCATTGCATTGATTGTTATGCTGTTTTTTCTTCCTGCAATTGGCTTTGCACAACAGCAGGGCTATAACATAAAAGGAAGCATCGGTAAGTTGTACAACGGGCAAACGATCTGGTTAACATTCAGAGAAGGAAAGAACTATGTGCATGATTCAGCGATCATCCAATCCGGCAAATACGCCTTCAGTGGTTCATTGAACGATGGTGCTGCAGCAACGCTCACGCTGAAAGGGCAGGAGCTGAAATTCTTTCTGCGCAACGAAGCCGTTTCCATCACTGCAAAAGATTCTTTGCAAAAGGCCGTTGTGAAAGGCGCCAGTCTGAATGCTGCATACAAAAAATATGATGCGTATGTTTCAAACGCAGAAGAAGCCATCGCGTCGGTGAGCAGGGATTATCGCAATGCGCCTGCATCACAGCAGCAGGATGCAGAATTCCGTGATGCGCTCGATAAGCGATACGCAAAAGCTGTTGCAGAGAAAGAAGCAGGGCAATTGAAATACATCCACCAGAATGGACATCCGTATTTCAGTATGATGGCATTGAAAGAAATGCTGGCCCGTGCCGCTGATATTCCTGCCATCGAAGGAGCATTCAATACACTGGATGCCGATACAAAAAATTCAAAGGAAGGAAAACAACTGGCTGCTGAAATCGAATCGGCGAAGCTGACAGCTATTGGCGCCATCGCGCCTGAGTTCACTCAAAATAACGTAGACGGACAACCCGTTAGTCTGTCTGCTTACCGTGGCAAGTACCTGCTGCTCGATTTCTGGGCCAGCTGGTGCGGTCCCTGTCGGGCAGAAAATCCCAATCTGGTTAAGCTCTACGAAACCTATGAGCATAAGGGTTTCACTATTCTGGGAGTTTCGCTCGACAGGCCCGGAAAGCACGATGCATGGGTGGAAGCCATCAAAGCAGACAAACTTGTCTGGACGCAGGTTTCCGATCTTCAGTTCTGGAACAATGCCGTGGCTAAACAATATGGTGTAAAATTCATTCCACAGAATTTGTTGCTCGATCCCACCGGAAAGATCATAGCGAAGAACCTTCGCGGAAAAGAACTGGCGGCAAAACTGCAGGAGCTTTTTTCTCAGTGATTCTTTAGTTAGTGATTAACATTTCAAACACAAAAGCCAGGCTATCGACAGACGCCTGGCTTTGTAGCTTCAAATTACCCGTTGTATATGATGAAAAGAAAATCAGTCCACCCTACTTGGTTTACCTACTATAAGACTAATAATAAATAACGCAAGAAACAGGAAGAATAAAATTTTGGCGATCCCCGCTGCACCTGCTGCGATACCACCGAATCCGAAGATGGCGGCTATGATCGCTACTACCAGAAAAATAACTGTCCAGCGTAACATAGGCTTTGTTTTATTTCAACTGTTTAAAATATTGTGCCAGCAGACTGTGTGGAAGTTTACTATTTGTAACTCAATAAGAATACGTCTATTGGGGAGCAAATAAAAGCCTCCTTCCTCATCCTGAGCAATTTTTTCTCATCAGAATGAGTGGGCTGATGCCGGTATGCAATCAGTCGGTCAATGATGATGATGACCATGTACGAAATTCCTGGCCACCAGACTACCGATAAACAGTGCCATGCCCACAAAGAAGCACACCTGAGCAATGCCCTGAATATGAGTAGGAACTCCGGCAAAACCGAGAACTCCACCAACGATGGCGATCAGAATAAAGATTATCGACCAACGTAACATATGATTGTGATTATACTTGATTAGCCGGAAATATTGTGCCAGTCTCGCCACAGGTATGGAATTTTCATACCTCATTGAAACAGAATTCTATGGCAAAATCATCTGCTGCCATTTCGGCTGAAAAGAAGGCGCTGAACCAAATTCAGCTCATCATCCGGGAAGATTACACAGGTTCGGGAAAGCTCAAAAACAGGGTGGCTGTGATCACCGGCGGGGATAGTGGTATTGGCCGATCCGTGGCTGTTCTCTTCGCGCGCGAAGGAGCCGATATCGCCATCGTGTACAATAGCAGCGATAAGGATGCTGCAGCAACAAAAGCGCTCGTAGAAGCTGAACATAGTACCTGCCTCGTTATCAAAGGAGATCTCACTGAAGAGAAATTCTGCAGAAAGATGATCCGCGACGTACACAAACATTTCAACAGATTATCCATACTCGTCAACAATGCCGGTACGCATGAGCCCGATGATGATTTCATGAAAGTGAGCAGCCGTCAGTTCCATCACACCTTCGATGTAAATATGTATCCTTTCTATTATTGCTCTCAGGAAGCGCTGAAGTTTATGGATGCAGATGGATGCATCATCAACACCGCGTCGGTAGTGGCTTTCAGAGGAAGCGATCACCTGATCGATTATGCAGCCAGCAAGGGAGCTGTAGTGGCTTTTACACGTGCCCTCGCAAAGAATCTCGCCGGCAAAGGCATCCGTGTTAATGCAGTGGCGCCGGGGCCTGTTTGGACGCCGCTCATTTATGCCAGCTTCTCCAAAAAACATATCAGTGAATTTGGCAAGAAAACGCCGATGGGGCGTGCAGGATTTGCTTATGAGCTTGCACCTGCCTTTCTGTTTCTTGCATCAGCAGATGCCAGCTATATCACCGGACAAGTGATCCATGTAAACGGAGGTGAGATAGTTGATTGATGTTTATCTGTTGTGCACAGGGAAGTAGAGATAGAACACAGCGCCGTTGCCTACCGACCCGGAGGCAGATACATTCCCTCCGTGATTGATCATGATGCGCTGCACCATGGCAAGTCCGATTCCCTTACTCTCGCGCTGCGGCGACTCCAGCTTTTCAAATATGCCAAAGATCCTCTCCGCAAATTCATTGCTGAAGCCCATGCCATTGTCGGTTACGCTGATCTTATAGTACAATGTGCCGCCGAATACAGAGAATAATTTGTCGCTGATGGATTTGCCCACCGTTTCTTCAAACCGAACGGTTATCAGCGGCGGTACATCGCGGCGGGCAAACTTCAGAGAGTTGTCGATCAGCTGCTCAAATAATATCACCAGCTGTGCCGGAATTCCTTTGATGATGGGAAGACTATTGATCACCGAAAGACTTGCATGCTGCATGGTAAGCCTTGCATCAACATGCTCTGCTACTTTGAACAGCACGTAGTTGAGGTCTGCATCCTGCAAAGCTTCTTTGTTGGTGATCAGATTGCTGTACATGGCCATGTCTGCCGTGAGGCCATGCATATGCTCTGCAGTAGTGTTGATCTTATCGAGCATCACACGCATTTCATCGGTAAGGGTAGAACTATGTTTGGTGAGCAGTCTTGTGGTAAAGGTTTGGATCTTCCTCAATGGCTCCTGCAAATGATGCGAGTGGGTATGTGTAAGCTGCTCCAGCTCTGCGTTTGCGCGGTTCAGTTCTCCCACCTGCTTCTGCAATGCCTGCTGAAAAGTTAATCGCTTCCGCATTTCTTTATTGATGAAGAGAAAGCTCAGTATAAAAATGATGGTAGCAAATACGAATATCGCATACAGCAGTTTCGGAGTAAGCTGCTGCGAGGAATCTTTCTGAATATTCCGGAAGAGCAGCAGGCTTCTTTCTTCACTTTCAATTTTTCGCAGTACATCATTGTAATCGTTCATCAGCACTTTCGACTGAAGCATCCTCAGATCGAGATTGCTTCGTTGTTTAAGTGCTGCCTTGTTTACATTGGTGCGTATCTGGCTGAGCCTTTCCGATACAATACGTTTGAGGTTATTGATATTGATCTGCTGCTTGTTGTTGTCGAGGGTGAGACTGCGCAGGCTGTCTATGAGTGTATGTATATGTGATCCACGGGTGATCAGTGGTTCAAGCATGCTACTGTCGCGCGTGAGAATGAATCCGCGCTCACTGCCGATGATATCTTTCAGTGTGCCGTCTACACGCTCCAGAATATAGAGCTTCTCATACGTATGCTCCACTTCATTGGAATAACGTTGTGCATTCATCAGACGCTGATAGAACATAACTGCCAGCACTGTGAGTATCACAAACGAGAGGATGAAGGCTGTGTAGATATATTGAAATCGGAATTTCATGGAGATCATTGCTCTTTTTGTGGAATATATTCTACAGGTTCAATTACTACGCCAAAATACGACGATAAAATTTGATTTCGCTGAAAGGCTGTATGCACAAGCATTATAACTGCATTAAAAAGAAAATGCATAAAAAAACATTTTTTGGTTTAAGCCTTGTTATATAAGCAGTACACCTAATCGATTGCCATGATCTATCAACATCTTACTCAGAAACAGCAGGTGCGTATACTGCCGCAGCAGATTCAGCTGCTCAACCTGTTTCATCTGAATACGCTGGAGCTGGAACATCGCATTCAGCAGGAGCTGGAAGAGAACCCGTTGCTGGATGAAACACCTGCAGATGAACCAGACTCAAAAGAAGAAGCAGAAGCCGTACAGGATTTTGCAGACTGGGAGGAATTCGGTTACGACGATATTCCCGATTACAAAACCGAGTACGCCAATTACTTCTCCGGAGAAACCATTCCCGATAAACCACTTGCTCAGGTGAACGATTTCCGTCAGCAACTGAAAGAACAGTGCCGTTTATTGTTAATGGACGAAAAAGAGTACACAAGAGCCTGCTATCTCATTGATTCTCTCAGTGAAAATGGCATGCTCGATCAGTCTTTGAGCTCCCTGGCCGAGGATATGAGTTTTAAATTTGGAAGCTGGATCGAAAGTACCGAACTTGAAAGGCTGCTCGCCGTGATACAGGGGCTCGATCCCGCTGGCGTAGGCGCCCGCGATATCCGCGAATGCCTGCTTTTGCAGCTGACAAGAAAAAATACCAATCGCCCCGATGTGGCCGCAGCCATTCGCCTGGTGCAGGATCATTTCACCGATCTCAAAAACCGCCAGCTCGATAAAATTATGGCCGGCATCGGCCTCGAAGAAGACGAGTTGCGCATTGTGCTCGAACTGATCGCAGCCATGCCCATGCAGCCCGTAGCCTCCGTAACCGAAGAAAACGGAAACCTCAATTATATAGTGCCTGATTTTATAGTAGCGGTTGAAAGTGATGTGATAGAAGTATCACTGGCACGTCAGCGTTCATCTTCCCTCCATATCAGCAATACCTGGATGGAATCTGTGAAGAGCCAGTGCAACAAAGAAGACAAGGCAACGGGCCAATATCTCAAGAGCAAGCTGCAGGCAGCCGAATGGTTTATTTCGGCTATTCAGCAACGTGAAAGCACCATGCTCCGCGTAATGCGTACCATCGTGAAATGGCAGTACGAATATTTCAAAGAGGGAGACCCGTTACTGCTTCGTCCCATGATTCTGAAAAACATTGCACAGGAAGTAGGCGTAGACATTTCTACCGTAAGCCGTATCACCAGCAATAAGTACGCAGCCACCCCATTTGGAAACATATTGCTGAAAGATCTTTTCTCCGAAGGGCTCGCCAATGAGCAAGGGGAAGTGGTAAGCAACCGCATCATTCAACACGCTCTCGAAGAAGCGATTAAAGCGGAGGATAAGAAAACGCCGTTTACCGATCACCAGCTTGCGGTGATCCTCGCGGGAAATGGCTACAAAATTGCTAGAAGAACTGTGGCGAAATACCGCGAACTGCTCCGCATTCCAACCGCTCAGCTAAGAGCGATGTGGGGTTAGGAAAACAGATTAAACCATACTAATCAATCATAAAACCTGCCAGCTATGCCAAAAGTCTTAGTCATTGACGATGATCGCGATATTTGTTTTCTGATGAATAAGTTCCTTACGAGGCATGGGTATGAAACTCTGGAGTCTTATTCTCCCAAAAAAGCCCTCGAGGTGCTGGATGAAACTCAGAACATCGATATCGTTCTCTGCGATTACCGGATGGAAGGAATGGATGGAAAAACCATCCTGCTGAAGATCAAGGAAAAATATCCTGCCATGCCTGTGATCATCATCACCGGATACAACGATCTTAAAACTGCCGTGGATGTAATGAAACTCGGCGCATACGATTATGTGACCAAACCGCTCTATCCCGAAGAAATACTCAATACCATTCAGACCGCTTTGCAGCTGCCTCCCGAAATGCAGACCGTTGCAGCATCTTCCAATGGTACCACGGAGGCCACCGCCAAAATAAAGAAAGCCAACAACGGAAACGGTGGGTATATCTTCGGAAACAGTCCGGTGTTTCAACACCTGATCGATCAGATCTCACTGGTAGCACCCACCGATTACAGCGTGATCATATACGGAGAGAGCGGAAGCGGAAAAGAAGCCATTGCACAGGAGATCCATAAGAAGAGCAAGCGCAGCGCTTTTCCGTTTGTAGCCATCGATTGCGGCTCTCTCAGCAAGGAACTGGCAGGCAGCGAACTCTTCGGCCATGAGAAGGGCGCGTTTACCGGCGCAATCAATCAGAAGATAGGTAATTTTGAAGTAGCCAACGGAGGCACTATCTTTCTGGATGAAATAGCCAATCTGCCCTACGATATTCAGGTATCGCTGCTTCGTGTGATTCAGGAAAGAAAGATGCGCAGAGTGGGAGGAACCAAAGACATCGATCTCGATGTGCGCATCCTCATCGCCAGCAACGAAAAGCTGTGGGATGCAGCACAGAAGGGAAGATTCAGAGAAGATCTTTTCCATCGCTTCAATGAATTCACCATCGAGCTGCCGCCACTTCGCCAGCGAAAAGATGATATCATGGTATTTGCACAGCACTTTCTCGAAAAAGCAAATGAAGCATTGCAGAAAAATGTGAAAGGCTTTTCTCCGGAAGTGGAAGACATCTTCAAAAACTACGTGTGGCATGGCAACCTGCGCGAATTGCGAAACGTAGTAAAAAGATCGGCCCTGCTCACCGATGGCGATCTGATTGAAGTACGTAGCCTTCCATTCGAGATCAGCAATTACAGAAAGCTTCAGTTCGAGAACAACGGAGAACAATACGTGGGCGCACCGCCTCCGCAACAGATGGCTCCCGATACCATGCGAACCGTTCGCAGGCTTCCTTTCGAGAATAGTCTCAAAGAAGCCAGCATCGATCTCGAATACGAACTGATTCTGAAAGCCCTGAAAGAGACCAATTTCAATAAAAGCAAGGCAGCGAAGTTGTTGAACATCGATAGAAAAACTCTGTACAATAAGATAAAGCTCTATCAGGAACTTAATAACAGATAGCCTATGAGACGCGAAGAACCCATCGATAATATCCCACGACTGAAAATGATCAAGAATAACGATGATCCGGAATTGACTTCGGGTAAGACCGGGGCAGAAGTTCAAAACATCAGAGAAGTCTTTGATGACATTGAAGGTCTCCTTTTGTTTGGTACCTGGCAGTGGGATGCTTTTTCAGGAAAGGTCACCTGGTCAGACGGAATGTACCGCATACTTGGTTACGACAGAGAATCTACCCAGTTGCGGGTTACGGATGATTTTTACCTGCATCACCTCGATTTCGACGAAGCAGCCCAATTCAGAGAGTTCAGGGCAAGGGCTATCGCAGATAAAACACCTTTTGAATATACCTACCGGATCACCACCAACGATAACCGTTCGCGTGTGATCACCACCAAGATGAAATTTGTGTACGATCAGAATGGACAGGTGCTGAAAGGCGTGGGCTTCAACAGAGACGTTACAGAAAAAACGCAGATGCTCCGCGACCTGATGCACTACAAAAAAATGGTGGAGCAGAAAGAAGAATTCCTCAATATCGGAACCTGGGATTTCGATCTTCATACCGACAAGCTCAATATGTCTGATGGCATGATGCGGCTGATAGGCCTCGGTGCAGGCCAGCCAGGCGAATTGCCGGACCTGCTGGGCTTTTACCGGCTTTATCTTACAGCCAATGACAACCGAAAGTTGGTAGATGTGGTGTACAATGCCGACAGGGAAGAAACCTATGTGCGCCAGTCGGCCATCACAACAGGTACCGGAGAAACAAAAATGCTGGAGACCTTTGGCAAGATCCAGCGCGATGCATTGGGCAATCCCATTAAGATCGCCGGCATTACACACGATGTAACCAAACTCAAGCAATACGAGCAGGAACTCGAAGTAAAAGTGGATGAGCTGAACCGCTCCAACCACGAACTCGAAGAGTTTGCCTATGTTGCTTCACACGATTTGCAGGAGCCATTGCGCAAGATCAGCACTTTCGGAGAAAGACTGCAAACCCGTTGCGGCGACCAGCTTTCTGAAGAAGGCATAGCCTATCTCAATCGCATACTCGCCTCAGCAGAGAATATGCGCGGACTGATCAATAACCTGCTCGATTTCTCACGGGTTACCAGAATGCAGCATGCCTTTGTAAAATCCAATATCCGGCAGATAATATTGCAGGTTCTCGAAGAACTCGATCTCAGTATCGAAGATTCGCATGCCATGATAGATCTGCAGGCAATGCCCGAAATAGAAGTGATACCCGAACAGATCAAACAATTATTCAGGAATCTGCTCTCCAACGCACTTAAATTCCAACGGGCGGGTATTCCGCTGCAAATCAGTATCAGCCATCAATTGATGAGCAGAGAAGAGAAAGAAAAACAAAAATTAAGACATTCCAGAAGATACCATAAGTTCATTGTTACAGATAATGGCATTGGGTTTGAAGAAGAATATGCTGAAAGGATCTTCCAGCTGTTTCAGCGATTGCATGGGAAGTCTGAATATCCGGGATCGGGAATCGGACTGGCCATCTGCCGGAAGATCGCAGACAATCACCACGGAATGATCTCTGCCAGCAGTCAGCCCGACCACGGCGCTGCATTCACCATCATTCTGCCGGATACACAATAACACATTACCCGATGCTGATCATTCATGAACCGGTACGTATACTCATCATCGACGATGATGAAGATGATTTCTTTCTCACCAGCACCCTCATCAAAGAAACCGGTGGCAACTTTGTAGTGCAATGGAGCAAAAACTACAAAGAAGCCCTCGATCATATCTGCCATAAACGGTTCGATCTTTACTTCATCGATTATTTTCTCGGCGCACGTACAGGGCTCGATCTGCTGAAAGAAGCCCTGCAAACGCATTGTGAAGCGCCCATGATTCTGCTTACCGGCAAAGGCAATCACAAAGTGGATCTCGAAGCCATGCTTGCCGGCGCTTCGGATTACCTTATCAAAAGCGATCTCAATGTAGAAAAGCTGGAGCGCAGCATCCGGTACGCACTGGAAAAAGCTAAAACTCTCAAAGCCTTGCGGGACAACGAACAGAAGTACCGCAGCATCTTCGAGAAATCGAAAGACGCCATCTTTCTCGCCGATACCAGCCTTCAATTCTTTGCTGTAAATAATGCCACTACGCAGTTGCTGCAATTCAGCGCAGAACAGCTCAGCGCGCTTACGCTCTACGATTGCATGCCCAACAAACAATCCGTTGCATTGCTCGGAAAACTGCTGGCAGAACATGGCGAGGTGGAAGATCTTGAAATAGAATTGCGCAACAGCCAACAGCAGGAACTGCATTGCATTTTTTCCGCCACATCCGTTGAGCGGCCCGATGGTACAAAATATCTCCAGGGCATATTGCACGATATTACCTCACTCCGCAAAGCAGAAAAAAATCTGCTGATGAGTGAAAAGCTCGCAGCCACCGGCCGTCTCGCACGAACACTCGCGCATGAGATCAGAAATCCGCTCACCAATATTCATCTCTCGCTCGATCACCTGCGGCAGGAGTTACTGTCCGAAGATCATCTGAATTATCATCAGATCATCCTTCGCAATGCCAAAAGAATCGGCGCCATCATATCGGAATTGCTCGATACCGCCAGACCCACTGAAATTATCCTGCATAACAACGTATTGCAGGATATACTCGACGAAAGTGTGGGGGCAGCCATGGACCGCATTCAGCTGAAACAGATTCAGCTGAATATCAACTATCCCGAAACAATGGTTGAAGTGGCGGCCGACAAAGAGAAGCTGAAGATCGCTTTCCTCAATATCCTCATCAACGCTGTGGAAGCCATGGAAGAGGGAAAGGGCGTGCTCGACATCGATCTCAATATCCTGCGCAATCATTACGAAGTGAGGATCAGCGACAACGGTATTGGCATCCCTCCCGAAAACCTGCACAGGTTATTCGAACCCTGGTTCACTTCCAAACGGAATGGCCTCGGACTGGGGCTGGCAGCCACGCTCAATATTTTGCAGGCACATCAGGCGGGAGTGGATGTTCAGTCTACTCCCGGCTGCGGCACCATGTTTGTACTCACTTTCCGTAAGCAGAAAATTGAGTAACTTACTATACTCTCCCTTAGGCCGTAGCTCATAAAAAAACCTACTTAGTATGAGAGCAATCTGGTCGGGCGCTATTGGCTTCGGGCTGGTCAATATTCCCGTAAAACTCTACAGTGCTGTTGAAGACAGTGGCCTTGATCTCCATATGCTCGATAAGAAAGATCACGCCAGCATCAAATTTCAGCGTATCAATGAAAAGTCGGGCAAAGTAGTGCCATGGGCCAACATCGTGAAGGCCTATGATCTCGACGGACAGTACGTGGTGCTCGATGATGCAGACTACGAAAAAGCGATGCCCGAAAAAACCAAGCAGATAGAGATCGCCTCCTTCGCGGAAGAATCTGAAATCGATTCGATGTTGTTTGAAACTCCCTACTACATCGAGCCCGAAAAACAGGGCGCACGCGCATATGCATTACTCTGGTCTGCCTTATACAAATCAAAACGCGTAGGTCTCGGAACATTTGTACTCCGCACCAAAGAAACCATCTGCATCGTGAAAGCAGAAAAAGGCGTGATGGTGTTGCAGCGGCTTCGCTTTCAGCAGGAAGTGAGAAGCCATTCCGATCTCAATATTCCCTCACTCACCTCCACCACCGTAAAACCAACAGAGTTGAAAATGGCCATGAGCCTGATAGATCAGCTCAGTGAGCCATTCGATATTTCTGCATGGAAAGATACCTACTCTGAAAAACTGATGAAGCTCATCAAAGCAAAAGCGAAGGGAAGAAAGATTACCACACCGAAACTGAAAGTGGTTCACTCGCGTTCAAGCGATCTGATGGCACAACTGAAAGCCAGCCTGGGTTCGAAGAAAAAGAAAGCCAGCTGATCTGTTCATCATAAACTGATCTCTCATGCTGAAAGAATATAATGCTAAGCGTAATTTCAAGAATACGCCGGAGCCATCGGCACGTAAACACACGATGGGCGATCATTTCCGGTTTGTTGTGCAACGCCACGATGCAACCAGACTGCACTACGATTTTCGGCTCGAACTGGGCGGTGTGCTCAAAAGCTGGGCAGTTCCCAAAGGTCCTTCCATGAATCCCAACGATAAGCGATTGGCAGTGCATGTGGAAGATCATCCTTCGGATTACATCACTTTCCATGGAACAATTCCCGAAGGCAATTACGGAGCAGGAGAGGTAGAGATCTGGGATAAAGGAAATTTCATTCCGGTGAATGCGAATATCGAACCCATTTCCGAACGGCAGGCATTGCAGGCGCTCAAAAACGGAGAACTGAAATTTGTGATCCAGGGAAATATACTTGCCGGAGAATTCGTGATCGTCCGATTGAAAGATGATGATAAGAACTGGCTGCTCATCAAACACAAAGATGAGTATGCTGTGAAGACTGTTTTCAATCCAGAAAAATTCAGAAAAGACAAACCAGCAAAAGCCACGAAGAGCAAGGCCGGCAAAGCAGCTCCGAAAGCTGCTGCCAAAGCGCCGCGCAAGTCTGCATCCAAAACAGTCCGTAAGTCAGCCAGCAGAGCCACTTCCAAATCCGCCCCGAAAAAGAAAGCAGCCACACGAACTTATGCCGGTAAAAAAAGCTGATACCGCCAAGGCCAACAAAGTTGACAATACCCGGAAATACACGCGGTACATCAAACCCATGCTGGCTACGCTCGTTGATGAACCTTTCGACGGCCCCGACTGGCTGTTCGAGATCAAATGGGATGGATACCGCGCTGTGGCTGAATGGCAGGATAAAAAACTGAAACTCTATTCACGGAACGGACTTTCGTTCATGCAGAAATATCCGCTTGTAGTGAGCGCTATCATGCAACTGAAACACAACTGTATTCTCGATGGAGAAATAGTAGTGACTGATGAAAAAGGAAGATCCCGTTTTCAATTGCTGCAGGAGTACGACCAACATCCGGAGCTTCCGATCCGATATTACATTTTCGATCTGCTTTCGCTGAATGGCGAAGATATTCGTCATCTGCCACTGATCAACCGGAAGGAACTGCTGCAAAATCTATTATCGAAGTACAAGGGAGACATTCTACAGTATTCCGATCATGTGGAAGCAAAAGGTAAACAGTTCTTCAAACATGCTGTGAAGCTCGATATGGAAGGCATCATAGCAAAGAAAGCCGACAGTGAATATGAGGCAGGCACGCGTACACGCAACTGGCTCAAGATAAAGAACCATAACAGTGAAGAAGCCATCATTGCCGGATACACGTCTCCCAGAGGCAGCCGAAAATATTTTGGTGCATTGATCCTCGGAAACTACAAACGCAACAAACTGCAATACATCGGGCATACAGGTACAGGTTTTACATTTTCCACACTCAAAGAAATGTATAACCAGATGCAGCAGCTGAAGCAGGCTGAGAGCCCGTTTGAAGAAAAGATAAAAGTAAATGCACCTGTTACCTGGCTCAGGCCAAAACTGGTCTGCGAAGTGAAGTTCACCGAGAAAACGCGGGAGGGGATACTCCGGCACCCGGTATTCCTCGGACTTCGAAGCGATAAATCAGCCAAAGAAGTGATCAAAAACAACGACAAATGAAAGCATCCACAGAAAATACATCTGCACTCGTAACGGTAGATCGCCATCAGCTTACGTTGAGTAATGTGAACAAGATCTATTTTCCCAAAGACAAGATCACCAAAGGCGATGTGATCGCATATTACGATATGATGGCGCCCGTAATTCTGCCTTATCTCAAAGACAGGCCGCTGAATCTTTTGCGTAATCCAAATGGCATCAATGAAAAAGGATTCTATCACAAAGATGCCGGCGAGAATACGCCCAAATGGATCAAGACCTATCCTGAATTCTCCACTTCTTCCAATAAAACAGTGGACTATATCGTCTGCAATAACAAGGCAACGCTGATCTATCTGGCTAATCTGGGTTGCATTGAAATGAATCCGTGGAACTCCACCACACGCAGTCCGGAGAAACCTACTTACCTGATCATCGATATCGATCCGTCACCTAAAAATACTTTCGATCAGGTGATCACAGTTGCACAGGCAGTGGAAGAAGTGTTGTCCAGAGCAGGCGCAGTCACTTATGCCAAAACCTCTGGTGCAACAGGTATTCACATTTACATGCCACTTGGCAATAAATACGAGTATGAGATTGCGCGTGAGTTCGGAAGGATAGTAGCCACGATGGTAACGGAGATGTTACCCGGACTCACTTCCGTTGAACGATCGCTCAAAAAACGCGGCAATAAGATCTATGTGGATTTTCTGCAAAACTCAAAAGGACAAACACTGGCGTCGGCTTACAGCATTCGTCCACGTGAAGGCGCCACTGTTTCAACGCCACTTCTCTGGAAAGAAGTAAAGGCAGGATTGCATCCCAGCCAGTTCACCATTCACAATATCGAAAAGCGGGTAAAGAAGCTGGGTGATATTTTTTACATGGTACTGAAAGAAGGAAATAATCTGAAGACCTGTCTGAAGAATATCGAAAAGTAGAAAGAAATCATGTAACGATCTTTCCTTTTTTCTGATGCATCATGTAAAAAAGCATTCCTCCCATAACCGGTACAGATACGGTGAGGATGAGCCAGAAGGTTTTCTGAAATCCTTTGAGATCATCGGCGAAGATCACATCCCATATTGACCATATCCAAACAATTCCTGCTACGATAAATCCGAAGTACATGATGTATTCACCATAATAGTAGTCTTTCTGCATCATGGATAATCCTAAGAAAATAAGTATGGTGCTGATGATGCCGATGATAAATCCCGTTTTGTTTAGAATTTTCATATGTAGCCTTTTGTGTACCGGTACTAATGTTATGCCAGGAGCATTGAACAAACAGGGCAAAAAAACTGAAGGGGCTGGTAGAAACCAGTCCCTTTTCTATAATCCAATGTGCCTTGGTAAAATGTTCAGTTTACTTTTTGATCCTTGTATTCATGGCCATTAATTTATCGTGGTGCGTTCTGATCTTCGGGAGTACGATATTGATCCAGTTCTGAATATCCGGATCGGTTACTGTGCCGAGCGCTGCTTCATAATCGCTGATGGTTTGCTGGTGTTTCTCCATCAGTTGGCTGGTCCACGATTTATCGAACTCTGTCGGTTTTTCATTAGTGAGTTTCTGCAACTGATCTTTGGCTGCATCAGTCAGTTCTGCAGGGATGCTGATGTTCTTTCTGGAAGCGATGGTTTTAAGATCGTTCAGCGCGGCAGTGTGATCATTCACCAGCATCTTGGCTATTTCTTTTATTTCCGCATTGGGAGATTTTTGTACAGCCAGTTCTGCCAGCTGAATTTCAGCGAGGTTGCCGGATGCAGCGTTCACCACAAATTGTGCATTGTGCTCGCTGGTGTCTGTATTGAATTTCGCTTCATTCTGTTTCTCTGCTCTTTCTTTGCTTTCGGGCGACTGACGTTGTGCAGATTCGCCACAGGAACTCAGTATTGCCATTGAGAGAAACAGACCGATAGAAATATAAGAGAGTGCTTTCATATTATATGCTTTTTTGAACAATTGATTTAGTGTTTGTGTTTCAGATAGCTGCCCGCATATTACGGTACTTTTTGATCAGATCATGTGACTCTTTGAGGGTGTTTTTTTGTTTGGTGATGAGAAGCCTGACGTTGGCACCGGCAGTTGCTTCATCTTCAAGTGCCTGCTGATATGCTTTCTGAGCGGCATCTTCACCGAATTCGCAACTGGCCAATACACTATGTCTGTCTTTGCCGGTGAATGTTGCTTTTACACCCATCCATGCACGATAGATCTTTCCGGATGCAGTGGTACCATCTTCAACCGGATCGCCTCCTGTTTTTCTTACTTCCTGCGCCAGCTCTGTTTTGTGTTGCTGGCTTTCGTTGATCATTCTTCTGAAAATTCCTTTGAGGTCTTCATCGGCATCCTTTACTTCTTTGATGGCGTTTTCATATCCATTTATTCTGTCGTTGTTGATTCGGATGAGGTCGTTGAGAACATCCGCCAGGTCCTGATTATTTTGCATAATGTTTGTTTTTGCGTTTGTAATATGAGTAAGATTAAAAAAATGATACCACCGCTCAATTTGTTGGGATGCAGGTGTGGTGTAGAGTTTGCTACACGCTCTCCGTTTGCATATGGTGATAAAGCTGAACCGGGGCCTGGCACAGGAATTACAGCAAATAATCTCAGTTGCATGAGAAAAATATTTATTGACTAAAACATTTACATCATGCCCAGCTATTCAAAAGGCGCTTCCAAATCTGTGGAAAGCGCTATGAAAAGAAAGAACAAAGGAACATTGCGCAGCGGCCCCGGAGGAAGGGGCGGAAAAGTAACCAGTGATAAGCAAGCCATTGCTATCGGATTATCTGAAGCAAGGGAGAAAGGTGCGAAAGTGCCTCCACCTAAGAAAAAAGCGGCATCGAAGAAGGCTGCTACAAGAAAGTCTGCGACGAAGAAATCCGCTACAAGAAAAACGGCCGGAAAAGCTGCGCCACGCAAGAAAGCTGCTCCTCGCAAACGCGCTGCCAGCAGTTCCAAGCGCAGCATGTAAGATCGAATGGCATAAGTATTCTATACAGGTAATCGCTATGAAGACTACCATAAAGCTGTGTCTATCTTCGCGGGAAGAGACACAGCTTATTTTTTATTGACCACTGAAGGGCTGTGCTTCAGTTTTCGTTGCTGGTTATCGGTGGCTTCGTCGAGGCTGTGCGTAGCGTGCAGGTTGGTTTCTTTTTCAGCCAGTTTAGACAGCTTTATGTAGAACTTCTTGATCACTGCGAGCTCTTCTTCCGTGAGATCTTCAATATCCACCAAACGGTTGCTGGCGGCGGCGTTGCAGGCGATCAGCTCATTCAATTTAAGTTGAATGGCCGTTGTATCTCTGTTCTGCGACTGCTGAATTACAAATACCATCAGAAATGTGATGATGGTTGTTCCGGTATTGATCACCAACTGCCAGGTATCGGAGTAGCCAAATACAGGGCCGAGCAAGGCCCATATGATGATCACCACAAAAGCGGCGAGGAAGGCATATGGACTACCAGTTGCTTTGGTGACTTTAGAAGCGATGCGTGCAAAACGTTTTGATTTATTATTCTTTTTCATGACAGAACTTTTGAAGTGCAATAAAAAAGTCAGACCAAACTGATCTGACTGTTTCTCTATTCAAGCCCATAACCTATAGCGAGTTGAGTGGATAGTTGGCGGATGATGAAACTATGCTTCTTCTTCCTGTGCGGCTTCCATGTTGATATTGTTCTCTGCAATACTGGTAAGCGTTTCATCGGCGGCTTTTTCTTCCTCAAGCGTCTGATGCAGCAAGGAGGCTATTTTTTCCATACCGAATGTTCTGGCGAGTTGGGTGAGGCAGCCGTAAGAGGCGATCTCATAATGTTCTACTTTTTGTGCAGCGATAATGATGCCTACATCGCGGGTAAAAGATCCTGCTTCTGTATCAGCAACAATGCTGTCGGCTTCTTTCTTCAACCCATCCATGGCATCACATCTTTTGGCTTTTGCCTGTTTGCCCAGTATATCAAAAACCTTTTCAAGCCTTTTTACATGGGTTTCTGTTTCTGCCTGGTGATCTGTGAGCGCATCTTTGAGTTCTTCAGTAGTGGCAGCTTTGGCCAGTTTATTCAATGATTTTGCCAGTAGCTTTTCAGCATAGTAAATGTCGCGCAGCTGATCGATGAACAGTTTGCTCAGCATTTCATCCATCTTTGGAGCCTTCGTTGCTGAGTTGTTTGCTGATTTCATTTCGCTACCTGGTTTTCCGTTACTCCTTGATTTTGCAAGTGTAGTGTCTTTACCGTTTTCTGAAGAATGCGAAGCTTTATTGGCTGAATTTTTCTTTTCCATTTGAGATTGTTGATAAAATAAATAAGTGGAAGACAAGCCTCCGCTTTCACGGAGGCTTGTACATATTTTCTCCTTGTATCTTCCTTCGCTGGCATTATCCAGATCAGGTTCTTTCAGGTTTACTCTCAGATCACTTCTTGCGTTGTGAACACCCTGGTTGAAAGAGAAATTATGCTTTACACAATCATTAAAAATTCAATGCCACGGCTGCTTTGGAGACTAAGTAACTGTACTTACATCAGTTACATTATTTATCTCAAAGTGGGGTGTAGATAGTTGTCTACGAACAAGTGTGCATTACTGTCACAATGCCATTTTTTACGGATACAGATACCAGCAAAAGCAGTACCACTGTAATGAGCATATTCCTGTATCAGGCACTGTTAGCTTCGGAAAATACCATTTAGTGGTAACTCAAAAGATTGGGCATGCCTTTTGAAAAGTATACACTAAAGGAACGGTTATGGTAAGTGAAATTCAACAACTGGATTTTCTCCGGGATCGCATCCATGAGATCCGGAGTGCATTATTTGCCAACACCAGCAATGAAGCTTTTAAATTACCTACCTGTATCATTTCCGCGCTGAATATAGACAATGAAGGACAGGTTTGTTTCTTCATTCACCGCCCGGATTTATATATGGAAGAGTACGACATGGAGTTTCCTGCAAAGCTGGATTTCTATCGCAAAGGCAAACCATTCTTCCTGAAGATATCAGGACTGGCGCAGATTGTCGCCGATAAAGATGAAATGCTCAACTATATCGGATTGCCTGGCAACGTAGATCTTCCATCTCTGTCGAAACTACTGCTGGTAAAAGTAAAAGTGGAACATGCCGAGTATTTTGAATCGAAACACAAACACCACCGGCAATGGAACAACTGGTGGAAAGAGATGTGGCACTTCTTTTCGGGAACCAAATCAACACCACGTCCACATCACGCTCTAAACCTTCGGCCCGCGGCATAATTTTACGCTACTCAATTCCCTTGTCGGGAAAAATATCCTGTGTAAATTGCCACTATGGCAATCTGATGCCTGCCAATGGCAGCAGCGATATTGTACTGCCGGTTTGACAACCTAATTGTCTGCAGGATTCATCAAAATTTAATCTTTTCTGGCGGCTATGATGCCAACGATAAGCCCGGAGGATGGCCTTCTCCGGGTATTTTTTTACCTTATCTTTTACCTATGCTGTCGAAGAAAATATTTACCTGGATCATTGTGCTGTTTGCTCTTATTGCCGTGCTCTTTTCAGGATGGAGTTACTACAAGAAGCACTATCTGCGGTCTACTTTGCAGGATGCCGTGGATGGAAAATCCAGAGGTATGTACGCCATCGTATTCGATAAACTAGATATCGACGAAGTAGGAGGTAATTTAACGGTTACACAATTGCAGCTGCAACCCGATACGGTTCGTTACAATGAATTGGCGCATTCTGCCAATGCACCATCCGTAATTGCAAAACTTGATTTTCCTTCCATGAAAGTTACGGGCATCAAAACGCCGAAGGTGTTACTGCAAAAAGAAATTGTAGCAGGGAAAGTGCTGATCGAAAATCCACAGATAGAAATTTTCTTCACCAACAAAGGCGCGGATTCACTCAAACGTGTTCCTGATAAAGAAATGTATGAGCAGCTGCTGGGCAATCTTGTAAAGATTGCTATCGATACAGTTTCGATTGTAAACGCCACCGTTATCACGCGAAACCTTTCCGATGGCAAACAGCTGATGCAATTCGATAGTGTGGCCATCAATCTCTATAACGTTGCTGTAGACAGCATACACAGCAAAGACACTACGAGATTCATCTTTTCAGAATATGCCGAACTGCTTTGCAAATCGGCCAGCTGGAAGGATAAGAAAGAGTTATATGATTTCAAGCTTCGTGATATCGATTTCAATACCCGCGGCCAGCGTGTGGGTATTGCCAAATTTGATATTCAACCCCGGCTATCCGAAACAAAGTTTTTGCAGCAATTCAAATATGCCACCGACAGATTCGATATCAGTCTAAAAGATATTCGACTGGTGAATCTGAATATGGCTTCGCTCATGCGCGAATCCTTCCAGGCAGATTCAATGATGGTGGGAGGAAGCCAGATCCGCATCTATCGCGATATCTCTTATCCCCACGATGGCCGCAATCGCCTGAAAGATTTACCACATCAGCAACTCATGACACTTGCACTTCCGATGAACATTAAGTTTGCAAGCTTCAGCAACAGTTATATCGAATACAAAGAACGCAATGCAAAAAGTGAAAAGAGCGGGAGTGTGCAATTTCATGCGGTGAGTTTGCAGGTGAACAATCTTACCAACGATACGGCAGTATTGAAAAAGTCACCTGTATGTACGGTGCATTTTCAATCGAAGTTTCTGAATCAGGGGCCACTTAAAGCGTCGATACGTTTCTATCCGCTGGATGCGCAGGGCAAATTCAGCATTGAAGGATCGCTCGGCAGCATGCCGGCAACAGCCGTGAATGTACTGGCAGTTCCGATGGGACTAGCGAAGATCGAGAGCGGCACTATCCGCAGTCTGAAGTTTGCGTTTACAGGAAACGACTACCGGACTGATGGCCCCGTAACCATCCTCTACGATGATCTGGATGTGGCCCTCCTGAAAAAAGATGAAGAGGACAAAACCCTCGATAAGAAAAAGCTCGCCAGCTTTGTGGCAGGCATCGTAATCAAAAAATCAAACCCCGGAAGGAAGGGAGACGTGAGAACAGCGCAGGTGCATTTCGAGCGCGATACGCATCGTTCTTTCTTTCATCTCATTTGGAAATCTATCTTCACCGGTGTGAAAGAAAATGTAGGGATGTAAGTGGCTTAGAAAGGATATCCGATAGCGATATTGAATACGAGGTTGTCTTTCCTCCAACGGCTGTCTCCAAGCGTTACCTTATCAATTACCCAGCGGTTGCCTTCGGGCAGCCATGGTTTGCGCAGCGGGAAGGCTACATCCAATCTCAGTACAAGAATGGACACATCTACACGAAGACCAATACCGGCGCCTACTGCGAGTTCCTTGATGAAATTTTTCGTGAACTCTGCGCCGATCTTTTGTTTGTTGGGACGATAGAGCCAGATATTGCCTGCATCCACGAAAGCTGCGCCACTGAAGATGCTGTATAATTTGGTTCTAATTTCGGTATTCAGTTCCAGTTTGATATCACCGCTCTGATCGAGCACCAGATCGTGTGTTACGTCTTTGTAGGAACCAGGGCCTAACGCACGCGTGCGGAATGCGCGGATACTGTTGTTGCCTCCGATGAAGAATTGTTTCACATAGGGCATCTCACGCGAGTTGCCATATGGATATCCAAAGCCCACCAGTATTCTGTTTGCCCAGGTGCTTTTATCTCCAACCCTTCGATATACGCGGAAGTCTGCTTCCGTTTTGATGAATTGGGAGAACCCTTTTCCGAAGAGCTGGGAGGGTTTATCCGGGCTGCCGCCTCTGGAAATCAATCCGGCTACATTGCCCGCCACATCGATGGTTCCGCTGAAGTACAGTGCATTGATATTTCGGCCTTCAACAATGCCGTTGTAGGTGAAGTTATAAGTGGAACCAAGTATGAATTGTTTCTCGATCACTTTTGCCATCGGCTGGCTGGTGTCTGCACCTGCCTGATACTCCGGACTCACGTACAGCGGCTGCACATAGTTTACGCTGATGGGGTTGAGGGTATGTTCCTTTCTGCTCGTTTCTTTCCAGGTGTATCCGTAAGATGTACGGAACGAATTCATGGTATAGAGCCTTGCCTTGTTCAGCAGATCGTAAGCCAGTGTGATGGTGGTTCTGGGAACGAAGCCCCCTTTCTTTTCGATCTGCCAGAACGGAATCAGAAAACGGGGGAAGGCGAGCGATGCTTCCAATCCACCGCGATATACGTTGTATCCTTTCTGTGCGGCACTGTACTGCACTTCCGCACCACCATATGCACTGATGGTAAAGAGTTCTCCTGCCCGGAAAGTGTTTCGGTTCCTCCAGGAAAGAGTGAGTTGTCCACCTGCAAGGTTGTTCGATTTTGTAGTGCCTGTTACTTCGAGCCTCAAAGATTTTTTAGGATTGGGCGTGAGGTAGTAGAATGCATTGAGTTGAGAGAATGGTCCACCTGCCACTTCAAACCGGTTCTTCACAAATTTGAATACGCCGAGGTTTACCAGTCTGGACAGGGAAAGATTATGCGCTTCACGATTGTACACGTCGCCCTGCTCGAACTGCATAGACTGCAGGAAGAGTTTCGGCTTGTAACGTTTGGCCTTGTCGTAGACATAGTAGCCGTTGTAGAGTATGGCGTTCTTCTTACTGGTATCGTCGGTGTTGGTGGCGTTCAGGCGGTAATTGGTGTAGAGATACACATCTTTGATGGTGTAGAGTTCGCGCGCATTCTTCGGTGTGTTGTTTTTCAGTGTTACGTAGAGATTCACTTTGTGACTGCCGATGGTGCTGTCTGCATCGATGAGCAGAAAATCCGGACTGAAAAAGTAGAAGCCATTCTCTTTCAGCATAGCATCGATGCGTGTGCGTTCATCTTTGATCATTTCGAGATTGAAAGCCCTGCCCGGTCTGAGCAGACTTCTGCGTGCAGTACTGCGGATATTGCTTCCCACAAAGCTGAGACTGTCTGTGTCGAACTCCACTTTGTTGATGGTGTATTGCGGCGCTGCCTGCACTTTGTACACAGCAGTGGCTTTTCTGTTCTTTACAATGGTATCGAAAGTAACGGTACTGCGGAAGTATCCGCGATTGTCGAGTGTGTTGGCGAGGATGGCTGCATTCTTTTCGAGCGACACATCACTGAGTACAACAGGAGGCTCACCGAATTTGTATTTCAGTTTGCCGAACATGCTGGTTTCTTTTTTAGGATTGCCGGCCAGGTTGTAGGCCAGCAGCCGGATGCGCATGCCCAGAAATTTTCGGTTGGGCCTTGGGCGGGTAAGCGCTGTGAGATCCGATTCAAGTACTTTACGTTCTTTTCTTTTTAGGGTCGGTCCTTCTACTTTTACCGTAGCACCAACATAAAGGCTTTCTCCCGCAGGCAATTTTTTTGTATTGCTGCAGCTGGCCAAACTCATGATGAAGATGGCGAAGCCCAATGCCTGTATGATCTGTTTATTGTTCACCCGGTTCTTGTGTATTTGGTTTCGATTCGGCAGGGTTGTTTTTTTCCGCCGCTTCTTTCTCTGCTGCTGTTTTCCTTCGCTGCTCACGTTCCGTGCGCTGTCTTTCTCTTTCTTTCTTTGATCTGAAAATATTCCGGAAGCGGTTGTAGTCGAGTGTGATAACAACACCTACGCCCGTTTCGATGATATATCCTTCGAGTACGCCTTCGTACTGGTTCTTGCGGTAGGCGCGCAGCATGTATCGCCCGTCGTTGCTGAGTTTGTAATCGAGCGCCACGTTCTCGGCCAGGTTGGTGGCTTCGCGGTTGGCATTCGGATTCTCCAGTGCAAAGTTGCTGCCAACGGTTACGGTCAGGCGATCGTTGAGCAGTTTTTTGGAGAAGTTTACATTGAGATCGGTGCGGTTTCTCTTTTCTCCGGTGGTGTAATCTTCGGAAGATGCGAGATCGAAATTGATATCCACTCCCGCGATAAGATTAGCTGCCAGTGCATTCAGTTGTTCGGATAAGAGTTTGCTCACGCTCTGGCGGGCGAAGCCTTCGGCCGTCATGGCGCTGTTGCCGGAGGCAAATGGATTATCACCAATGAAGTGATTGAGCAGCAGCAGGGCAAACACCTGCTTGTTCATCTCGGCAGATTCATTGCGGAGCTCCGCCAGTCTGGAGTTCGCTTCGGAGATGATGCTCTTGTCTACATTATAGTTTTTGTCTTCGGGCAGTTTGATGTCGAATTTGATATCGGGTTTCATCAGCTTGCCGGTGAGCATCAGGTTCACTTCGAAGGGCAGTCGCTGACGATACATATTCCGTTTGGTATCGGTTACATCTGTAAGTTGTTTTTCCACCAGATCGAGAGGAGCGGTGTTGGCGATGTACAATGCAGTGATGTTCACATCGGCCATGGTTGGCTCTCCCTGCCAGGTGATCTTACTGCCTTTCTGGATAAGGAATTTCCGTTTGAGGAAGTTCACCGATAGGTCGTAGCTGCCTTCGCTGAGTTCGTAGGTGCCGGTCATGGAGATCTTTCCGCTCGGATCGATGGCAGTGGAGAGATTGGCTTCTCCCTTCACTTTCAGCAGATCGCCATTGGCTTCGTCTACAATGAGATTGAAAGTTGCATTCTTATCTACGGTGAGGTTCACGCTCACGTCGAGATTGCGGATGGTAGATGTGTTGAGGGAATCGTAACCGGTGTTGGCGAGCAGCGAATCCAGTGGAATGCTGTCGCGGTCGATAAATCGAACGATACCTTCTCTGTCCTGCACCGCCGGATCTTCCTGCGGAAGAATTACAGTGAGCTCGGTTTTATCGTTCACCTTAACTGTTCCGTCTACGATCGGATGCAGATCGGTTCCTTTGATATTGAGCCGGCTGTCGAAATAGAGTTTGCCGAAGTATAGTTTGTTGTCTTTTTTGGTGGTGTTGAGCGCCTGAAAATTATCGGCGTCGAACGTGAGGCCGAAACGGAATTTGGTATAGTCGGTGGTGAATACCGTTCCATCGAGTACGGCTTTGTTGTTCACCGAATCGGTGATGGTGAAATTACGGAATGATACCCCTTGCGGCGTAGCCCTGATGCTCTGCTGATCGATGTTGATATAGCTGTTCATCAGCGCAGGCATCAGCTTCGCTTTGTCGAACATCAGTTGTCCGGATACGGATGGTTTGCTGGCAGTTCCTGAAATGTCGAATGCACCGTTGACTGTACCTGATGAATTGCGGAGGTTGCCCATCGTTAACCCATCGATGGTTCGGAGTTGCAGGGTACGGATATCGAGGCGTGCCTTGAACGTGCCATCTGCATTGGGGTTGGTGAAGTAATTTCCTTTCACCTGCAAATCGTTACCCTGACCGGTAAGCGTGATGTCCGCTTCGTAATTGTTCTGTTCGGGATTGCTCACCATCAGCTTCAGGTTACCGAGTGTGTCTTTGTTGAAGCTGGCATTGTCTACGGTGAGATCGCCGATGAACTTCGGCGATTTCATGATGTCGCTGACTGTAACATGCCCATTCAGTTCTCCGTCTGCGATGGCGGAATCCGGCTTCACAAAGTGGAGCAGGGTACTGATGCGGAATTTGGAGAAGTCTACATCGAGTGGCTGTCCGGGTTTATCGCGAAGCGTTGCAATCAGCAGTCTTTGTTCTCCTTTGCTGATATTGAAATTATCAGCGAATATATTGGTGCTGTCGATAACGATTTTGTTGTTGCGGTCTACATTCCATGGTTCGGAGTTGAGCAGCAGCGAATCTGGCTTCAGAGAAAAGAGGTAGCTGCCGCCGGGCTGCATGGCAAACAGACCTTCGAGATGGTAATTGGTAAGGTTTTTCTTATTGCGGGTATTGATGGCGAAATCGATATTGTTATGGGCGATATCTGCATCGATATTGGTGTTGTAGATATTGAGGCTGCTGCCGAGACTGAACCTGTCTACTGTGCCGCGGGCCTGCAGTACATTATTTTTTGTATCGGCCGTTAAACGCAGGCCGCTGATATGATTGGCGCCGTAAGTAAGTACCGGAATTTCGAGCAGTGCATCGATGCCTCCGCCTCCGGAAAAATGACCATCGAGGTGAATGCTGTCCAGCGCTTTGAGATCAGGCAGCAGCATCTGCCACTGTTTGGAATTGTTGACTACAGCATGTATCCTGAAATCATAATTGGAATCCGCTTTCACGGAATCGGGCAGTATATCGAAGTATGGATCGATCGTCCTCTGGAAAATAGTCCCCGCCTGTGTAAGCCTGTACCTGCCGTACATGCTGGCATTGATGAGACTGCTGTTGAGTGTGAGCGCCTGCCCGGTATCCGAAACGCTTGCATCGAGACTGATGGTGTCGATGCTGTACCGGTCTGCGCTATCGAGCAGGATGCTGCGTGTGATGTAGAGTTTGCCAATAAGGCTATCCGGATTGGTACTCGCGAAGTTGCCGGTAAGATTTCCCCGGTACACGAAGTTCTGCGGCGTGAGACCAAGTTCTTTTGTTTTGATGCTGTCGATCTGAAGATTGAATTTGCCCGCAGGCCATTGTCCTGCAAGACTTCCATCAGCATTCAATCTGAAATGGATCGGTTGATTCTGTATGCCCGCGTTGATAGTGAAGAGCTGATTGTCTAAACTGCCATCGATATCGAATGCACGATAGGTATAGCCTTTGTATGTGGCGCTGTCGATCACTCCCCTGATATTGGCAACCATGGTTTCGGGTTTGCGTCCATGCCCCTGCGCATGCAGATGCAGCGTGGCTTTGCCGAGATCGGGTTGTTTGAGTAAACGTTGAAGGTCGAGTGATTGGGTGCTCAGGTTGAGATCGTATTGCAATCTGCTGGCATCATCCGGATACTGTACGGTGCCTTTAACAGCGGCTGAGCCGAGTGAAGTGCGCAGCTTCAGATCGGTACGCATACGCTGGTAGGTTCCCGCGAATGATCCGCTGAGCTGCATACTCGCGGGCAACGTAATGTTCGAAGGCAATGTGTTTTTGGGAAGTATGCTGATGATGTCTTTGTCCGAACTGCTCAGCTCGCGGATAACGAGATTGCTTTGCAGTTTTTTTATATCCGGAAGGCCTTTGATAGTACCGCTGAGATCGGCCCGGGTATTGCCGAGGCCGCGTATTTTGAGATCATCGATATTGAGATCGTTCACAGCGCCACGCATTTTGCCACTGAGATACCAGGTGGCATTGGGTGATGTGAAACCGGGTGTGGTACTGAGCATGGGTGCGAAAGTGAGCACATCGCGCACCAGTACTTTTCCGTTTTGTATATCGAGGTTCAGTTTGAGTTTGCCGATGTCCTTGCTGAGCGATGCGATCGATGGATACTGAATGGCAATGTCTCTTTCGAGATGAGTGCCGGGAGTTTCGATCACCAGGTTTTTGAGATAAGCCTGTGTGCCCGTGTAAAGGAAGTTGGTGCGGAGTGTGTTGAGACGGAAGTCGCGTTCCTGCAAACTGCCTTTGGTTATTTTGCCGGCGATGGAATCGGTTTGATACCATACGTCGCTGGCGGCGAGGGTAAGTTGTTTTACATCGAGGTGCATGTAGTCCATGCCGGTCTTTGTGCGTGGGCTGCCATCATCATCGAATTTGATATTGTTGTTGGCGAGATCGAGGTTCTGTACGGCGAAGATCCATCCGCTTTCCGCGATGGCTTCGGCTTCCTGTTTTACTTCCTTCTTTACAATTTTTGCTGCCGGTTTCTTACCGAGCCGGATAGCTGCTGTTGTGCCAAGCAGTTGCAGTTTGCTGAGTTCGATGCGTTGTTTTCCGAGATCGAGTTTTTCTGCGTCTACGTTGAGGTTGCCGAGGTTGAGCAGGGCATAGAGCGCAGATACATCATTGCCATAATTGAGGTAACAATCTTCGAGCGATACGCGTTTTACATCGAGGTTGAATGCAGGTGGAGTCTGTGCATCTGCAATATCTTTTTCGGGAGGTTCAGATTCGAGCAGCGGTTTGCGCTGCGCGATATTTGCCCGAAGTCCTTTCAGTTTCAGCAGCGGTACTGCATAATTGTTATGCGTAGGATCGAATGTTTTGATATTGGTTTCGAGCTGCGCAAATGAAACCACCATGTCGTTGCCGGTAACAGTGTCTTTGAATGTTGCACGGATATCTTCGAGTAGCAAATGATCGAGATTCATTTTCAGCGAGCTGGTATCGGTGCTCGGTGCAGATGGTGTTTTGGATGCGAAGGCATCAACGATGAACTGGAAATTGAATGCTGTATCCGGCAACGTACGTGTTACATTGGCATTTACCTCCTTCAAATAAATATCCTGAATAGATATTTCTCCGGAGATCAGTTTCCACATATTCAGTTTTACGCGGAGCTGTCCGGTATAAAGCAGGGTGTCTTTCTGTTTGTCTTCGATGTAAACTTTTTCGAGCAGTACCGAACTGGGGATGCGGATGAAGAGTTTATCTACCTCCACTTTCGTGTTCAGTTTTTTGGAGAGCCAGCTAACGGCTCTATCCTTTACGAAGTTTTGAACCGGAGCAGTTTGAAGCAGGATGAATACGATCACGATAACGCCCAACAGAATGAGGATCGTCTTCAAAACGATCCTTCCGATTTTCCTGACCCAGAAAAAAAGCGGTTTGGGCTGCTTCACAAATTACGTGTATTGGTATCCTTTAATTATTCAAAAACTAATCCATTTGCATTTGATGCAAAGCATATTCTACGGGGCTGGGTTGAATAAGGGCAGTGAAAACGTGGAGTTTATGCTACAATCTACGGGTTTTTTCCATAAATCTTCTGCGTCAGCAGGTAGTAGGGCCATAATCCGTGATGGATAAAGATCCGGTTGCCACTGTCGGGATATTTCTGCAGGTATTCGGCATCGGGTTGCAAAACAATGGGTACGCCGGCTCTCGTGAAATTTACGGTGGGGGCGTAGTCGGGCTGTTTCAGTTGCGGCATGGCCTTTTTTATCTGCGAGCCGATGGTTTTTCCGAGGTATTTGGTGAAAACGCGTTGCGATTTGCTGGTCTTGCGGTTCATTCTTCCGTATACCCGTTTGAGGTAGAGCCTTACGAGGAAGCTTTGTTTTTTCAGTTGTTTTTCTACGTCGGTAAATGGATTGAGGTTGTTGAAATCGCGGAGGGTTTGAATGGAGAAGGGTGTTTCGGGTACCCAGTCCAGTGCATTCACAATGGTGAAGCCCCATCCGTTGCGGGTGATGTGATCGTAGTCGTATCCGTAATAGAGATTGCCGGGTTTGGGTGCGGCGCTGTTGTAACTTTTTATGATGAGATCGGCCGGCAGATGTCCTGCTTCTTTTTCGTAATGCAGATAAGACCGAAGAAGAAAGGCGAGCGCTCCACCCTGACTATGACCTGTTACAATCAGCTGTTTCGTGTGGTGCTCACTGTTGAAGGCTTTGATCTTTTGCATCATTTCGGGGGCCATGGTACCAAGACCGATGGTCCAGCCCACGTGTACAGTGGCTTTGGGATCAGCAGCGAATTTATAATTGAAAACGGTACTGTCGTTCAGTTGAACGGAACCGGTTGCGGGCACCATGGCGCTGTAAAAGTTTTCGAGCCAGCTGATGGATTTCTGCGTGGTGCCTCTGATGCTGATCACCATGATGGATCTGCTTTTGTTGGTCCAGAGTTCCCATCTGTTATCGAGTGGACCTGGGTTGGAGCGAAACTCCATGGTGTATTGCTCCGGCGCGGGGAGGCTGTTCTTCTGAACGGAGTCTACCTGCCGGGAAGTGATGCGCAACATTTCGAGGTATTCCTCTTCGTCGAAGCCGGATTTGAGATCCTGTGCTGTGGACTGCAGGAAAGCAGTAGCCAAAAAGAGCAGAAGCACTGCCCGTCCGATGAAGGATTGCCGTTTCATTTGCTGCGCTGATTTAGTTATGGGACTGTTCAACTAAAGTAGCACAAAATTCCAATCAAACGGCAGATTTACAGACTGTTCTGTGTTATTATTTCTTTGAATGCGGATGTTTGTTACTGTGAGGCTTTTTGTTGTGCGTGGTATCATCTCCCTTGAACTCCTGTTCTTCCCCTTCGCGGCTGTCGAGATTGTCTTTATTCTCAGGCCTTTTTACTGATGGATTGGGCTGTTTGGGCTGCGATTGCGGCTTCGGTGTGTTTGTTTTCTTCAGCATAACCACTGTTTCGGATATGCCTGAAAACCTGATGCCAGCAGTGTGGGGATATTATGCTACCATTTCCCTTCGAGATAGCCCTGCTTTACCATGGTGGATACGATCTTGTCGATCGGCAGGGTAACATCTTCCGCAGAGAATGTATCGAGGCTGATATACCGGAACGATTCGCTCTGTCCTTCAGCGAAATATTGCTGCATATTGCCGGCTTCGAATGGCTCCGATGCTGTGCGAACGGGCACCTGCACAGGTTCCAGCGCTTCAACGAAATAGTAGATAGAGATGATCTGATCGCCGGGTTTGAAGACGCTTTCCTGATAGAAGTCGGTGGTGTAGATATGATCGGTGACTTTTACTTCGAGATTCATTTCCTCTTTGAATTCCCTCTTGAGGCAATCGCGTGTGCCTTCTCCGAATTCGAGTCCGCCACCGGGAAATTTGGTGAAGTATGCGCCACGGATCAGTTCATCGGCTACCAGAATTTCTTTGTTTGGTGTGAGCAGGATACCGTATACTCTGATATTGAAGCCAGCCATAAACTTGCAGGGAATGAGGTTAGAATATTTTTTTCTTGAGGAAGAAGTATCCGATTGCGAGGGAGATCACAATGGACAATCCTACCGGAATATAGAAGGCGTAGGGCGAATTGGCGTATGGAATGGGCACGTTCATGCCGTAGATGCTCGATACCAGTACCGGCAGGGTAAGTACGATGGTGATCACTGCCAGCCGCTTCAATACCTGGTTCTGGTTATTGGCGATGATGCTGGCGAATGCATCGAGCGTACTGCTGAGGATGTTGGTATAGATGTTGGCCATCTCGAGGGCCTGTGAATTGTCTACGATCAGATCCTGCAAAAACTCTTTCTCGGTTTCGTTGAGTGCAAGGAAATTGGTGCGCTCGATCTTCATCAGCAGCATTTCGTTTGCGCGGAGCGCAGTAACAAAATACACCATGCTCTTCTGAATACGCATCAGTTGCAGCAGCTCTTCGTTACGGTTGGCGGCATAGAGTTTCTGTTCGAGTACATTCCTGCGCTGATTGATCTCTTTCAGATGCTCCATGTAAGTCTGGATGATCTTCTCGAAGATCTTCAGCACCATCATCTTTCTGTTGTCTGGATGACGGTTCTGGAAAGTGTGCAGGAATTTTTTGATGGCGCCGTTCTCGAAAGAGTTTACCGTTACAATCTGATTGTGGGTAAGGATGATACTGATGGGGATAGTGATGTAGAAAGCATCGCTGTCGTTGAAAGAGTTGTTCTCCGTGGGCGTTTTGATCACAATGAGCTTCACGTTGTCGTCTTCCTCGAAGCGGGTGCGTTCATCGATATCGAGCGAGTCGGTAAGGAAGTCGAGGGGAATATCGATCTCTTCGGAGAGCTCGGAGAATTCCTCCTGCTTCAGTGGCGGCAGAATATTCACCCACGCGCCATTTTCAGGCTTGTCGATCGCAACCGTCTGATGGTTGATATTTTTGAAGTATTGTATCATCGGCGGCGCAAAGGTAATCTTGCTAATTGAAACGCAATACTATTTTTTACTACTTAACAAGCAGGAAACAATGGGATGATTATCAGTGAGTGGTGCTGAAGGGTAAATGGGTATTGGCAGTGATGGATGTGCGGCTGAGATCAGCGGCGGCCGGCGGCCTGGGTAGCCCGGATGATCCGATCGGCACGTCTGTCTTCCCGTGCATTCTGCAGGGAGATCACCGCCCAGATAGCAGCAGGGATCCAGCCGATCAGGGTGATCTGAAGCAAAAGGCAGAGAATGCCGGTAAGTATACGGCCTCTCAGCAAAAAGGAAAGCCAGGGAACAAGTATTGCGATGAGTGTCATAATTGTACTTGGGTTACCAATAATCTGTCGCATTACCTGCTGCTTTGTTACAGCCAGTACTTGCGTTTTTACCCGGAAAGGATAGTAGCTTTGCCGCCATGAACATGCAGCCCGATAAGCAAAAGGTGATTGAGCAGACCCTCAACTGGATCAGAGAGGTAGTGATCAAATGTAATTTCTGTCCATTTGCGGCAAAAGAGGTAAAACGCAACAGTATTCATTATGAAGTGATCATGCAGGCAGACCGGAATGCTGCTGTGGAAGCTTTTCTCCGCGAATGCAAACGCCTGGATGCCGATGCGGCTATCGAAACCACGCTGCTCATCTTCCCCCAATCTTTTGGTGGTTTCAAAGAATATTTGGAGCTGGTGAAGTTTGTAGAACGCGCAGTTCGCAAGAACGGTTATGAAGGAGTGTATCAGGTAGCTACTTTTCATCCTGATTATTTCTTTGCAGGAGCGCCGATGGATGATGCGGCGAATTTCACCAACCGAAGCATCTATCCCATGCTGCATATTCTGCGCGAATCGAGCATTGAAGCGGTGCTGGAGAAATATGCCGAGCCGGAGCGTATCCCCGAAGCGAATATGCGTTTTGCAAGAGAGCACGGAGCAGCTTACATGAAGATGCTCCGCGACAGTTGCTTATAATTTCAGTGAATTTTACTACAGATCGGGAACGCTGATGGTTCCTGCAAAAACCAGTTCTGCGGGTCCGCAGAGCCATACGTTGTTGAAGGTGTCTTCTTCGATTCTGTCGAATTCTACGGTGAGTCTTCCGCCCTTGGTGTGCACGGTTACGTCGTTGAATCCGCGTTCATTGTGGTAGCAGACGAGTGCAGCCGCAGTAACGCCGGTTCCGCAGGAATAGGTTTCGTCTTCCACGCCGCGTTCGTAAGTGCGAACGATTATTTCATCGTCTTTCTTCTGCTCAACAAAGTTCACGTTGATGCCTTCCTTTGCAAACTGATTGCTGTACCGGATATCCATTCCTTTTTTATAGACATCGAGCTCCATTACGTCGGATACGATTTTCACGTAGTGGGGAGAGCCGGTATCGAGAATGAAATCGCCGTGATAATCTTTGATGCTGGCTACGTCTTTCATCTTGAGGCTAACGGTGCCATCATCATCGATCTCGGCATCGTGATCGCCGTCGGCAGCGATGAATTTGTAGAGTGGTTTGCGGATGCCCTGATGCCAGGCGAATTTCACCAGGCAGCGGCCGCCATTGCCACACATGGTGCTGGGGCGACCGTCGGCATTGTAGTACTTCATTTCAAAGTCGTACCCGGCGCGGGTATTGAGCATCATCAGTCCATCTGCACCAATGCCGAAGCGGCGGTTGCAGATCCAGTTTACCTGTTGGTTGGTGAGAGCGTCGTATTGTCCGTTCCGGTTGTCCAGGATCACGAAGTCATTGCCTGTGCCCTGGTATTTGAAAAACTGTAAGTCCATGCTATTATAACCCTTTAAGAATGTCAATTGTTGTGGTGATCAATTTTTCCATGTTGCTGGCCGCATCTTTGGAAAAGGTCTTGTTTACCCGGTTGGCCACAATGGCGCTGAGGGAGAGGCAGTGATGCCCTAACAGTTTTCCTAATCCGAAAATAGCGGCAGTTTCCATTTCAAAGTTAGTGATCCGATGCTGACCAAACGAATATTCTGTGAGGCGATCGATAAGATCGGGATGGCTGAGGCCGAGACGAAGCACACGGCCCTGTGGTCCGTAGAAACCCGGACAGGTAACCGTGATGCCATGATGGAAATTGTTCACGAAATGTTTCAGCAGGCTACCCGCGCAGGAGCTGATGTATGGTTGCGAAATGCGGTTACCCAACTGGGTTTGAGTGATGAAACTCTGCAGGAGCTGTCTTTCTTCTTCATTTTCTTCAAAACGATAGAAGTTGAGCAGATTGTCGATGCCGAGCCCGTGCGTGCTGGCCACCCAGCTGTCTACGGGAATATCTGCCTGCAAAGCGCCGGAAGTTCCGATTCGGATAATGTTGAGGGCGGTATGTTCGGGCCTGATGGTGCGGGTTTTGAAGTCGATATTCACCAGGGCATCGAGTTCGTTGAGCACAATATCGATATTATCCGGACCAATACCGGTAGAAATAACAGACAATCTTTTGTTGCCCACATAGCCGGTATGGGTTACGAATTCGCGGTGTTGCGCGCGGTGTTCAATCCGGTCAAAGTGGCTGCTGACCTTGCTTACACGGTCGGGATCACCCACGGTGATGATGGTGTGAGCGAGCTCTTCAGGTAAGAGATCGAGGTGGTAAATGGCACCTCTTTCGTTGATAATCAGTTCAGATTCTTGAATTGTTCCCATAAAAAAGTATCGATAGTTCTTGGCAAATATCCGATAATTATCATACTTTTGCACTCCCTCAACGGTTCCGTGGCCGAGTGGCTAGGCAGAGGTCTGCAAAACCTTTTACAGCAGTTCGAATCTGCTCGGGACCTCAGAAGAGAAAAAGGATCACCAATTGGTGATCCTTTTTTCATTTTATACAGCTTTACATTAGAAGCTTGATCTTCAGGTAAGAGGGGCATGTGTAGAAAAGAATTCCGTTTTCGCTGGAGGTGTCCTGCTCAACAAAAGGCCCGGTTACTATAAATTTCACCTACCTTTCTGATACAGAATCAGTAAGCGATCATGCCGGGCCTGTATCAGCATCTGGCATAATATTTAACTGAAATAAGCAAAGCTTAGATGTATTTATATATTAAGAATATGGTTTGCGTACGCTGTATAATGGCAGTAAGAAGCGTACTGGAATCCCTTGCTATTTCATATACCTGCATTGAATTGGGAAGAGTGCAACTCACAACAGGCCTCAATGTATCCGATCTTGACAGACTGCGCATATCATTACAGCATTATGAATTGGAATTGATGGAGAACTCCAAAAAAGCGCTCGTTGAGCAAATAAAGATAAGTATCGTAGAGTTGCTTCACTCCTCTGATGGGGAAGGGGCATTGAAACTTTCCGTGTATTTGAGCAAAAAGTTTCATCACGACTATACCTTCCTGTCTAATGTTTTCTCCTCTGAAGAAGGAAGTACCATAGAAAGGTTTTACATTTTTAATAAGGTGAAACGAATTAAAGAACTGCTGGTATACGATCACCTGACAGTAAAAGAAATTTCTTTTCAATTGAATTATAGCAGTGATGCACATCTTTGTTCGCAGTTTAAGAAATTTACGGGGGTAACTCCCACTATGTTCAAAAAGAAATGGGAATCTGAGCAATGTGCCTTATAAATCTGCATTATTCAATGAGTTCATTTTGAGGGTATCCCTTAGCTATATTCGCTAATAACCGGAAATAATACATCATGCCAGACTATAAGCGTTTATTGATTATTGATGATGACTATGATGATAGCATCCTCTTTATGAATGCCGTTAAAGAGGTGGATGATACAATAGTATGTTATGAGGCCAGAGATGGCCGGCAGGCATTGGAGATGCTGAATAATATTGATAACCCCTTACCGGATTTTATTTTTCTGGATCTTAGAATGCCAGGATACAGTGGTGAAAAATGTTTAATTGAAATAAAGAACCGCGAAAGACTTAAAAATATACCCGTGATTATTTATACCACATCAAAAAATGTGGAAGAATCAATACAATTAAAGGCTATGGGAGCCTGTCATTTTATGACCAAACCCAGGAACTCCGCCGAAATTTATTACATGGTTTCCATTGTATTGGAAGAAGAATGGGATTCGTTCAAAAACAAAAATATCTTACAGTAACCTTGCTCAGAGGGCATTTAATGACTGCTGTTACAGCTGATTATGACACTTTTCAAATAGCAGTTCAATGTTTCTTATATTTAGCCTAAATGAGTACATACCACTTTCATCTTTTACTTGCGGATGATGATAAAGATGATTGCCTGTTTTTTAAAGAGGCTTTGGAGCAACTTCCTTATTCCACGGAGCTGAAAGAGTTTCATTTTGGTGATCAACTCATGCAATGGCTAACTGGTACTGAAGGCCTTCCTGATGCGCTTTTCCTCGACCTTAATATGCCGCGGAAAAATGGATTCCAATGCTTATCGGAAATAAAAAATCATGAAAAACTTAAAGCGCTCCCTGTTATTATACTTACGACCTCTTATGAAAAGGAAATTGCTGACAGACTTTATGCAGGAGGGGCATCTTTCTATATTCGCAAGCCACCTGTGTTATCAGCATTGATCAAAGCGCTGGATGAAGCGCTAACATTTATTGCTAAGCACACGCTCAGTCAACCCGACAAAGAAAAATTTGTACTCACCGGCAACCTTAATAAGCGGTGAAATGAAAAAAAATACTACCAGAATCACACAACCCGCAAAGAGCGCTAAAAGAAAGGCATCGCCTGCATCTAGTACTCCGTCCTTTCCTATAGTTGCCATTGGAGCTTCTGCGGGTGGACTGGAAGCCATCAATAAATTGCTGCAGAATCTTCCCCCGGATACAGGTATGGCTTTTATCTACGTGCAGCATCTTAGTCCTGATCACGAAAGCATGTTAAGTTCCCTGCTGGCCAAAAGTACCAAAATGAAGGTGCAGGAGGTGAAAAATGGCATGACAATAGCGCCTAATAATTTATATGTGATACCTCCTGATAAGGAAATGAAAGTAACAGACGGGTATATGCGGCTATCACCCCGCCCGAAAAAACCAAAGTTCAATTTACCCATCGATAAATTTTTCACCTCGCTCGCTTCTGCGCATAAAGAAAATGTAATAGGTATCATTCTTTCCGGGAGCGCTACAGATGGTACGCTTGGCCTGAAGGCAATCAAACAGGAAGGCGGCTTAACCATGGCGCAGGATGATTCTGCAAAATTCAGCAGCATGCCGGAGTCTGCTATAGCGGCAGGCATCATTGATCTGATTTTGTCTCCCGATAAAATGGCATTGGAGCTGGCGCAGATGAGTCGTCATCCTTTTATAAGATCCAATGGCCATAAAGAGATTAGAAAAGATGATATAGACGATGATAGTCCTGATCTGAAAATGATCCTTACGCTTTTACAAAAAGCATCCGGTGTTGATTTCAGGCTGTACAAAATGAACACCATCAAAAGAAGGATCTCACGCAGGATGGTATTGTATAAGCTAAAAACACTGAAAGAATATGTAAATCTGTTAATCGAACAAAAGGGAGAGACGGACATACTTTTTCAAGACCTGTTAATTACCGTCACCAATTTTTTCAGGGATGCAGAAGCCTGCACTTATTTAAAAGCCACCTTATTGCCGCGTCTGTTTAAAAATAAGTCTCCCGGCGACGCCTTGCGCATCTGGATCCCGGCCTGCTCTACCGGAGAGGAAGCTTACTCCATGGCCATGATCATACTGGAAATGCAGGATAGTAAATTCCAGAGTATTCCTGTACAAATTTTTGCTACCGACCTGAATGCCCAGGCCATTAGCAAAGCCCGCATAGCCATTTATTCCAAACAGGAAGTTGAAAATGTTTCTCCAAAACGTCTTCAACGTTTCTTTACCAGATCGGATGGGGGCTATCGTATAGCTCAATCTGTGCGGGATATCTGTGTGTTTGCCCCCCATAATGTTCTGAGCGACCCTCCATTTTCGCGTATTGATCTGGTCAGTTGTTGCAATCTGATGATCTATTTTGATACGGCTGCGCAAAAAAGAGCGATGGCAACCTTTCATTATGCTTTGAACCCAGATGGATATCTCCAGCTAAGCAAAACTGAAACCATTGGTGGCTCCACGGAGCTTTTTGCACATCTCAATAAAAAGTTTAAGATCTATTTGCGGAAGAAAACATCCCGCAACTGGATGCTGCCTCCCAAAGAGACCCGATATACCGAACAGCCTGCCCAGCAGCCAGGAATAAAAAAATTGACAGGAAATACCATCTACCGGCCTTCAAAAGCACTGTCTGCGGAGGCGACCAGCTTTATTAATACTATTGATTCGTTATTGCTTTCCCGCTATGTGCCCGCCAGTGTAGTGGTTAATCAGCAACTGGATATTTTGCAGTTTCGCGGCTTAACAGACCCCTATCTGGCACATCCTGCAGGTAAGGCTACGTTGAATGTATTAAAAATGATACGCCCCGAAATTGCCTTTGAGTTGCGCAATGCAATTACGAAAGCCTTCAAAACAAAGCAGCTGGTGCGTAAACAGGGAATTGAAATAAATGGAGGTGCTGCCATCATCACCCTGGAAGTGTTGCCCCTGACTTCAGAGTGGAATGAATCCTTGCTGCTGATCGTTTTTATGCAACAATTGCAGGATGAAAGACTGGTCAAAGGAAAAAAGGAAACAAGTGCAACCCAGAATAACCGGAGAATAAAAAAACTGGAAGAAGAAATAGCTGCTTATCAGGACGAACTGCGGATGATGTCGCAAAATCATGAAGCAGCGATGGAAGAATTGCAAAGCGCCAACGAGGAAGTGGTGAGCAGCAATGAAGAATTACGAAGTATCAATGAAGAGCTGGAAACCTCCAAAGAAGAAATTCAATCTGCCAGTGAAGAACTTGCCACCTCCAATCAGGAACTGCAGACCCGCAATGAACTGCTTAACGAATCTTACCTGTATTCCGAGGCGATAATTGCTACCATCCATGAACCGATGATGATTCTCGACAAACAACTTCGCGTCAAAACGGCCAATAAGGCATTCTATAAAAAGTTTGCTGTAAATGCAGGTGCCACTGAAGGAATATGCCTGTACGACCTTGGTGATAAACAATGGGACGTTCCTGTTTTGCGGGCAATGCTGGAGGATATCCTGCAAAAAGGTACATCCTTTTATGATTTGGAGATTGAACAGTCGTTTCCGGGTATCGGGAAAAAAATATTACGCCTGAACGCCAAGCCTATCATACAACCTACACATAGGGAACAACTTATTTCGCTGGCTATTTACGATGTTACAGAGATCATTACGGTACAGCGGAATGAAAAAAGAATGCTGGAAGATCGGATTGATGTACAAAAGAAAACTGCTGAGGAAAGCAAGAAAGCAGACGATCATATTATACAGGAGCAAAAAGTACAGTCCCATAAATTTGAGCAGGCAGTTCAACTTAGAACAGAAGAACTGCACCAGGCCAATGAATTATTGGAAGAAAAAAATAACTCTTTAAAGAGCATAAATAAAGAACTGGAAGCATTTGCTTATGTTTC
This sequence comes from Pseudoflavitalea sp. G-6-1-2, assembly GCF_012927185.1. Classification (GTDB taxonomy): domain Bacteria; phylum Bacteroidota; class Bacteroidia; order Chitinophagales; family Chitinophagaceae; genus Pseudobacter. Next base: position 1,691,999 of record NZ_JABBGB010000002.1, on the reverse strand, counting down.
AAGTCACGATTTGCAGGAACCCTTGCGAAAAATACAAACATTTGCTCATCTGATCACTGAAACAGAAAGCAAAACCCTTTCACCCAAGGGGAAACATCACCTGGACCGAATGATTATTGCATCCGGACAGATGCAAACGCTTATTGAAGATCTGCTTGCTTTTGCCCGTATCAGTATCGGCGAAAGCCAGATAGAAACAATTGACCTGTCTCCAATAATGGAATCAATAGTTATTTCTCTTAAAGAAGTTATTGATGAAAAGAAGGTAACCATGGAAGTGAAAGAAATGTGTAAAGCGAGAATAATACCATTTCAATTTCAGCAACTCATGCGCAATCTCATAAACAACTCCATCAAATTTGCCTCCCCCTCAAGGTCTCCGCATATTATTATAGAAGCCACCCTTGCTAAGGGTAGCCAACTAAACATCAAAGATCTGCTGCCTCAAAAAAGTTATTGCCATCTCAGCATTACAGATAACGGGATAGGTTTTGAACAGGAGTTTGGCGAACAGGTTTTTGAAGTATTCCAACGGCTTCATAGCAAAGAAACTTATCCGGGAACAGGTATAGGACTGGCCATCGCAAAAAAAATTGTCGAGAATCATCATGGCATTATTACTGCCACCAGTGAATTAGACAAGGGAGCCCGTTTTGATATATACCTGCCGGGATAATAGTTCGTCTGCAACCATTGAATCATCTCCAGCCTAACCGGCTCACCGATACCCTCCGTGTAGCTTAGCGAGAAGCTTAGGCGCCTTACGGCGCCCCATATACGAGAAAAGTATCACCAATTGGTGATACTTTTCTCGTTATCAGCCATGCTGGTCAGGCAAGATACCTCTTGCAAAGCTCGTAATACTTTAGCCTGTCCTGCAATCCATTGAATCCTCCGTTGATTCTTTCGATTATCCGTTTCATTTCATCACGCAATGCTTCATCATTCAACCCTTTAGAGATGGAGAATATCCAGCAGGCTGAATGCATGCCTGCATAGGGATCGGTTCTCACCAGTTTTGCCCATTCCTGTTCTGATTTGTTGATGCCAAACTTTCGGTCCATCCAGCTCGCAAAAAGAATAAAGTTGCTTTTGCCCGTCATTTGAATAGGCCCTGACCCTCTGAAATCCCATCCATCCATAGGTGCAGTATTACCCATTCTGCCATTGTAAACCTTTATGGCCAGCTTCTTCGGTTGATACGCACAGTTTAATGCTTCCTGTAATGTTCTGAATCGAAGTGGCCAAACCTCCATCAGTCGTTTGGCAGTATAATTGAGGTCTTCTTCATATTGGCGGAACTCATTCGATTCATGCAGCACATTAGCAAGAAATTCATGTAATACTAAAGTGCTGATACCATACAACGGACAAACCTTGTTGATCACTTCTGCCAATGTACCGGCATCAGGGCAGCCTGTCTTCCAGCACACGCGCTTCAGCGCAATTGCTGAAATGAGTGGCGTACTCATGGCTCAAAATTTTGCCATGGTCGTATTGCAGCCCTGTTTTGCCGGATCCTGTTTCCAAACCAGAAGCTGAATGTAACAGTAACAGCGCTACCTGCCCACACATACCATGGAACTCCTGTTTTTCTGACCATCTGCCGGTGTTGCAGCCGTCTTTGCTGCGCAGCTTCATTCAACTGAAATGCCTGATCTGTCTGTGAGGTGCTGCGTTTCCGCAAACTATCCCGCCCGGATAACTGTTGAACAGAGCGTTCCTTCCTTTGCTCCCGCTCCCTGATCTTGCGCGTTGTTTTAACAACCTTGTTGCCACCTCCGGAAATCAGACTGTCTTTTCGGGGAACACTGAATTCAAGAACCTCTTCTTCAATCAGCCTTTCGATGCCATTATCTGATCTGGAAACAGCCGCCATATTGGTGAACTTCACCTGTGATGATTCCTGTAATTTTTTTTGTGCAGTATTTTGGGCTGCACTCACTGTACGTTTGTAATCAGTAAACTGATCTTCCGTTGCACGTTGCACCGTTCTGCAACTGAACAACAGCAACACCAGTACTGATGTGATGAGGATCGTTTTCATAACTGATTAATTTTTTGTTTTTGAATTTTGCCGGTACAGCCATCCGAAAATGCCGGCCACGATAGCGCCTTGCAACTGGCCGATGTAATAGGTGGCTATTTCCTTATTTTGTTCGGGTAATCCTTTGAAGAAAAGGAGAAAGCCGATGGCGTTGAGGGTAACAATGCAGATCATGGCAATAACCACCTGTACCGATACCTTGTTTATTTTCTCCCACATCGTATAGATTTATTGGGTGAAAGAATCATTGAATTGCTACTAACCGAGCCTGTAACCGATCAGCCTGCGTCAATTAAGCCACGGCACTTTCTGCATGAATCACATTCAGCGGGTTGTGTTTTTCATCTTTCAGAATATACTTTTTCCCGTTCACATCCTGATAGAACTCGATGCACAGCACCATCAGCAATGCTTGTTTTGTGTTGGCAGTAAACTGATTCTCGATGTCCGGAATGGCAATCTCTGTTTTCCCCAGAAGGATATAATCAGACTGAGCTTCAGTTACAATCCTGGTATTGTTGACAAGATCCAGTTCAACTACTGCCGTCACAATTCTTACATGCGAAGCAGATTTTGTGGCTGATACTTTTTTTACCGGGATGAATGGCTGCACTTTTACAGTGAGCTTTCCGCTGCCTCTGTCAGCAGTAACCGAATACACTGGAAAGAAGATGTTCTCAAGTCTCGACATGGTATTGAACTCGAAACCTTTCAGAAGGCTCAGGTCTCCTTTGGCAACCTGCCGCTCACCGCGGTCACCTATCGGATCGCTTTTGAGTACTTCCATCATTTGCTTCAATAAACGCCCTGGCAGTGTTTTGCCGGCACTGGCATTCTTTATCAATTCCTTGAGGGCATCGCGAAGTTGTGTACAAGCCTGAGCAGCATTGTCGAACTCCTGCATGTTCTCGCGGGTGCGATCAAATTGACTATCAGACATAACTCTTTCTTTAGTCAGCTTCTTTGAGCTGACAGATTGATTCTTTGCCATAAAAAATGATTTTAAAGTGAATAAATGGTTGACCGGTTCAACTATGATGATTCCTGGAATGTGTAGAAATGAAGAGACGATGCGACTGCCTGTGACCAGAAGCAACAACAACGTGGGCTCCCACCAAAAATGCTGTGTAATGGCACCGTACTGGCTGAAAACCCCTTGAAAACAGCAGAAAAAGCGCTGAAGAATGGCTGAATAATGGCTGAAATCATGCTCAGCGATGGCTGGCTGAAGGTTGGTTTGATAAAGTTGCTGACCTGTGCGCATAAAAAAATCGTTGTGAGCACAAAACTGCGTCGCTCACAACGATTCGTTTTCATAGGTGTATACGAGTCGTATAAAGTTTCTTACCCTTTAACTTTTTCTTCTAAAGCTTTCCGTACCTGGACTTATCTGGTTTTTCAGTCTGATTATCGTAACTCTGGAGTAAACAAGTTCTCATCTGATCGGTGTATTTAGTTGGTTCAAGTTTACGCAACTTCAGGTGGTATATAAAGTCATAAATAGAATTGTAATTGATCTCCACATTGAATATGTTACAGATCACAGTTGCCAGCGCTTTGATTTCGCAATTACCTCCGTTAACAGCACGGGTAAGATATACTGCGTAGATCACTTCCATTAGTGCACTCTTACTGGCAGTCCAGGTTAACCCGGATGCCGGGGTGGCCCTTGAGTGCTTCTCCTTAGACGATTGAAGCTGCACCAGCTGCTCATGCAGATATGTCCTGAACAAATTATTGGCTATTACTCTTGCAACCAGCAAATCTTTAGGAGTATTGAAACTGGGGTCTGTCCCACATATCAGATGTTCCGGAGATGGCTCTACATCCTGCTGTCCCCGCAAAAAATAAATATTGTCGAGGTAGATGCTGTCGGCACTGTAATAACAACAGAACTGATGATTTTTTTTGAAAAAACGTCTGATATGATTCAGTTCTTCTTCCAGATAAAGCTGTTCTGTCTCAACATCTCCCTTCGGCCAGGAATAATGAAGGCGGTATTGCAACACATGAAAAAGATATTGGCTCACAAACTGTGGCTTTATGTACCTGAAGAAATGTATTTCCTGATCTCTGGGAACATTGCGATAAGCTTTCAGGTGCTTTCGTAAAATGCGAACGTGTTCGAGGCAAACGGGAATGGCAGCTTTGGATTGAAGGAGAGGAGTTGATTGGGTTGCCTTTGTTGCAGCCAGTTGCTCATGGAGAGTACTGAGCAATAGCTCGGAGGATTGTAATAGAGATTGCATAAAACAGGTGATTTGAATTAGGAAATGATGATGCTATCATTGCTACTCGAATGTCAGATACCTGCTGCTAATCCTGGGGCTGGGTATGTATATACAGTTTTTTGAGAACCTGAGCACAAATTTGATCCGGATGTAATACAAAAAATGTTTGCTGCGGCAGAGAAGGCGTCTTTTTTGCTGAATACAGGTAAAATTTACCTATTTCGTTCAGAATCCTGTGTCGCACAACAAATATGAACAGAAAAGAAATATAAACAGAAGTGCCGTTAGGGGAGAATGGGTAATATACCGGATGTTTTGGATTTCATTAACGATGTTAGTTTCAAATAGGGAATAGGGGTTGTGTATCGCTTACTCTAATTACAGGGAATTATGCTACGGCGTTGCAACAACAAGTCGGTTTTGTATAAAACATTCTGTCTGCGATGGCAAACAATTTCTCTATCTCATTGCATAAATAAATAATGTCGGCATTATCAACCTGCAGGTCTTGCTTATACCGGTAATGTATATATGATTTCTTCAGTAGATTTATCCGGGCCCTTTCTGCCGCTTTGAATGGTAAAAACAGTAGCAGCATCCTGATAATAAAAACGCGCATGTTGCAGTAATCTGTCCAGATTATGCGAGCCTACTTTAAAACCAACTGCTGTTTGAATCAGAAAGATCAATAACTGCTCTGCCACCTGGTGTAAACAGAATGCAGCCATTCCATATTCTCCCAGCCTTTGCTGGGCCTTTGCTGTCTGGTAAAACGTGCCAGCCCGTTTATACCATAGGTCAGAAGCTGGTATTCCGGTTGAAGCTGCCGGGCTTTCGTTGGTTGCAGCTGTGCTGGCATCAGTTGCCTGATAAAGTAACTGATCCGATCCCAGAATGCTGGCAGAGAATTCACTCTTTATAGCCACCTGATGTGAAAATTGTTCGGCAGACAACAGCAGAATGGTAGTGGGTATTATATGTCTGCATTTTTGCTCGATTTTTTCAATGGTAACAGCCCGGTATTGGCCAGCGCTTTTCCCTACAACCAACAGATTGAGTTCAATAGGGTTTTTCATTTCAAAGTGTCTGTCTCTGAAAACAGAGTAGGGGATATGGTTTTGATCAATGTAGGCGAGTAATACTATCTTTTCTGTTGCGAGAACTTTGTGAATGGCGTTGACTACCTTATGCAGTATAGGATGTGATTTCATGAGAATTTTTTTGAATGATTGGTATAGCGTTTATGCAATCCATCCAAATTCCCTAGTGCGATCTATTTTAGCGAAATCGCATAGGCTGTACCAATCAGCGTTTCAATTCTCTTTATGAAATCAATCATAAACCATTTGTCTCCTCTGTCGAGCTCGCCATAACTTTCTGTGATCAGTGTTTCCTTCAGCTGCGCAAGTTCATGTTGAACCTCTTCGGCAGGTTGACCGTTGAAGAATTGTTGTAGGTTTTGTTTCAGGTCTGCCGGAATGGAGATAGGAGATAAATCGAAGTTTGTCGTAGATGCAGTTGAGTTCATAAGAATAGTTTAAATGAATGAATAGAGTGGAAATAAATAGGCGTGGGTTAGTTTCTACCTCAACTGAGGGCTACGACACCCTTAACACGAATAGAAACGCCCACGCCATATGGTGAGCGATTTACTCTGTTTCTCGTGTTATTGAAGGTCGTAGTTTCAGTAGAGAGAAAAAAGTAAACACGCTATAGTGACATTATGGTCGGAAGAACAACTAAGAAGAATTAAACCGTCTTTTATTCATAAGGCAAGAATTTTCGATTGTTCAATTACTATAAACAAATATAAAAATTATTCAATCAAAAACCCTGCACAATTTTAATATTGTGTACAATTATTCTTTACCGTTAGTAGTAGTCTTGTTTAGTGTAATACCGGATGACGCAACAAAAAAAACGGGACTGTTTAGCCCCGCTTTTTCATTTATGGTTTATCTCTGCGAAGTTCAGGAGGCCAATATATAACCTTGCTGAGCATTTCTTCTACCTCAGCGTGCTCTTTAGGAAACATAGGCCCATCGAAAATCTTTAGCGAATCAGGATAAACCACCACGGTGTAACCGAGTTCTTCAATTCGTTTAAAATGTTCATTGTTTTCCATACAATAAATTTACAGTTTTTTTTTGATCAGATAACCTCCATAATTTACCATCGTATTGAAATTATCCACAAACTGGTAGCTCTTACAAAGAGTAAGCCCGAAAATGTAAACTCATAATGGTCATGATGCATATTCTCATGTGATTTCCCTTACAACAAAAAACGGTGTTTTTTTTACTAGTCGGGTAGCAACTTTTTTTTAAAAAATATAACCAGGATCCACAACCGGTTTAAGCAGAAGAAAATTATCCGTGTATGTTTTAAAATAGAACGTAGAGCGATAATCAGTTTATAATTTAAGCCAGCAGCAAAGCTGGTAGCAACTATTGGCTGTTCCTGAAATCATTGTATTCATGAAAGAGCAGGCAGGTTTATGAATCCGGAAAAATAAGCAGCGTGTTGAGAGGCGTAAGGTAACAATAAATGATAGGCAGCCAGAGCAGTGCCAAAAAAAGCGGGACCGTATAGCCCCGCTTTATCGTTTATGATTTTTTCTCCTGTAGTTCGGGAGGAAAAAATATTCCCTTACTGAGCATTTCATTCGTTGTAGCCAGCTCTTCAGGAAACATTGGTCTTTTGAGCAGCTTCAGCGACGCAGGATAAACCACAATTGTGTAACCCAGTTCTTCCAGCCTCTTAAAAGGATTCTTCTCTTTCATACAATAAATTTAAAATTTCTTACCAGATAACCATCATAATTTTCAGTACCATCGAAGTGTATGCAAAGTTATAACCGATTCTTAATTTACTTGTTTTAACAGGCTGTTTCCTTGCTGGATTTTGGTCTTCTGTTCCTATTTATTTCAGAAGATAATGCTCACATTAGTCGTTTAGGGAAAACAAAATACATTACCAAAACAAGGATTAAAAAGAAAATAATAAACATTTCCACAAGGAAAATAATCCTCAGATAAACCCTACCGTTATTCTACCAGTACCTGCTCATGATCCATCTTGCTTTATAAAATATCCTATAATAAATTTCTAAACAGATCATTTATATAACACAGCTGTCAGTCATTCATGTTTAAAATTTTATTTTGAAATTCATATCCACTGGTATTTAAGATTTGTTTTACAGCAGTAAAGAAAACGACAGCATTTTTGTTAGGTTCATACTTATTTACAAGGTGTATTACTATTTGCCTACCTGCTGCATTGGGGTATTGCTCATAGAGATTTCCATTTTCTATAAACTCCAGGTAAACATTTATCTTATTTTGTAATGCAAGTAAGTGTTCATGATCATTTTCCCAAGACAATTCGTCCGAAATAGTAAGAACAACATTTCCCAATAGATCAATGCTTATTGCATCGACAATTTCAAGGTTTAATATTGACATTTGCACACATTTATTAACGTTTCCCCTTTGGAATAAAATGAGGGAAGGAGATAGGTGGTTTTACGATTGGGGCATCCGGTACATTATTTATGTTTATTGGTCTAATAAAATTTACCTAGGTTAGTAGTATCTCATAATTGTATACAAGGTAGGTCAACCGAAAATATTTGGCTTGTAGATTTCTCTGTAAGATTAAATTGGGGGAGCGTTTTTTCAATAGACGTTCTCCCAATTTAGAGCGATTTAAAGAGCTTATACTTTACCAAAAAGGATAAACTGATTTCATTTCATACTACCATTTTTGATTAAGATAGGAAAATTCGATTCTTAACTTATCAGCTTTTACAGGCTGTTTCCTTGTTGGATTTCGGTCTTCAGTTCCTTTACAGAAAAACAGCATGTCTCCCGTAAATATGATTTTTCGCTTTTTAGCATCATACTCGAAATTAAGTCGCTCCGGGCTATATTCCACACAATCATCATCCCGATGATACCCAACTTTCACATCTGAATCTCCTGTTTCTCTGGTGTCGAGTATTCGTTTCAGTCCCTCCGACTTCAGATCAAATATCTGATAGTAGTCAAATTCCCGATAGTTGTAATAACCTCCAACCATCAGACTTCCATTGATGTCGATGAGTTGATTGATTTCAATCGGAAGCAGGAATAATTCATTTTCACTTGTGAATAAAATGAATGAGTAATTGCGTTGTAGTATATTAGGGGCAGCGTTGAATAAAATAACTTTATAAACAGTAACTCCCAATTTTGAAAGATCTGTTTTCTTTAATTCAAATGAATAATCCTTTTGAAGGATTTGCGCTTTGAACCATTGTTTTAAGAATGCTTCATCGACTGTGACGCTCTTATTGAGTTCAATTCTGGCAACCACTGAATCGAAAATGTTTACCGTAGAACTAATTGTCGAAACGTAGTTGGGATTTTTTTGCGGTTGTTCAGAACATCCCGCTATTGACAACCCCAGTACAATGAAATAATTGTGACTTATCATTGATGATATCTGTGTTCAATAATATTCTTGATCAGGGTACTGAAGTGAGAGGCTTATGGTTCGTATATTCCGCCTCTTTGTGCTCCTATTCAAGATCTACCTCAAGAATCATCTGTTTCGTTTCGGGTATTACCAGTCTCCAATTTTATAATGTCCAATAGGTATAAATCTCGAACTATCATAATATAGCGGAATTTCAAACTCCATACCTCTTCGAATCATTTGGATGAGTTTAGGCATGGAACCTTTTTTTTCTGGCAATTCTATCCAGTTCATTCCATCCGAACAAAAAACAATGCCAGTATGATCCCGCCCAATTCTTTGTTCCTCTTCACTCTGATCTTTCAGTATTATATACATACAATGCGGCTCTGTTTCAGCAACTCCGTTTAATCTATATTCATATATTTTTGCCTTTCCCATTTTATGAACATTCTTGTCATAAGATCTAATAAACTTAATGATTGAATGATTCATCACTTTTGTATAATTCCCAGAGTAAAAGTATAAATCCATTAGGTTGATACTGTCAGGGTTATTCAGGTATTGGACACAACCACTATTCACATAAATTTCTTTTTGCTTTTCAAAGCCGGTAACCATCGACATGGCCGAATCATAATTAATATTTTCGTTATTATTGATTCTCTTTAAGAGTTTCTCCAAAGGTTCTTTCATGAATTTTATATCAGAAGGAAGTTTCGACTTGCTGTCTTCTCTTATAGGTTTTACTATGAAGCAATTAACAATCTTAGGGCTTTTGATATTTTTATTACTTTTTTTGTTTCTATTATCGGTGCAACTATTATTTAACAATATTATTAGTAATAGTAAAGACGACATAAATCTAAGGTTGTACATAGTTTTCCCTCTTGGGTATTTGTGCGTTTTTGATCATATTAGTAATTGATGCACCATAGTCTTGTCCATATTTATTGGCTCCTTTCCCATTATAACCATTAACTGCCGAATCCCAGCCTTTAAATGAAAACGTTTTCGCTCCTGTTTTAGGATCATATTCTATTCCTCCTTTAAAACCTTTTGTTGCTAGAATTTTTATCCCCGCATTTAGTGCTTCTCTTATTTCGTTAGTTATATTATTCAAAATAGTGCCCTGTTTTCTATTTCACAAGTCCAATAGTCTGACAGTTTGCATGGTTAATATCGATATCTGCTACTAAATAATATTAGTGTTTTAGAATGTCGGATAGGCTTTAAAATCATATTCACCAGTTCGCATTCGATAAACTATACTTTCAGGATTAATAACCAGCCCAACTTCTGCTTTTTGATTTTCTCCTAATAATTCTCCAACCCTTTTCTGATCTTCATTAATTTTCCACACCCACCAATCTTGGGACACTTTTATTGTAGGGTTTCCATAGTCGCCACTATCTCTAAACAGGATATGATCAGTTCTTCCAACATCTGGTATATTACCTATTAAATTCCAATACCCCATCTTAACTCCCAATTTGGTAATACAATGTGCATAAAACTCCACCTCTCCACTAATGACATCATTTAAATCGGGATTGGAATCAATTGGATATGAGTTTTTGAATACTCTGATTACATCACTGTTTAATTGAGTAATATCACTAATAATGTACTGAAAATATTTCTTTTTATTACTGTTTACTTTAGCAGAAAATACATCACCTATTTTAGTATTTGTTCTCATAGTTCTGCTGTTATTCTCTTAGTAATTGGAGGTACATCAAAAATTCAAATATTACTGGATGTGAAATTTCTGAAGCAGATAATCTTGTTATTCCATACCAAAATGGAGAATTTGGATAAATTTTCTTCTTTTATAAGAGTTTGTTCTTCTTTGTCCTAAAATTAAATATGCCTGGTTACATGATAAAGTTGCCGAACATGCCTGTTCATAAATGCGACAAAGAATACAGGATAAAAGAAAACTGTGATCAATCTCAATATATAGCCTCCTGTAAAACCACTTTTGGAGGGCGTATATAAGACCACAGTTCCTTACTTTCTCAGAAATTCCAAGGAATTAAGTGATTTAAGAAGCCCGCTACTGCGAGCTTTGTTCTTGTAATTTCTCTTTCGTTTCGGTTATTTTTTGCTTTAACTCTTCTGAGGTATAAAAACCTTTAGGATATTTGATATGATCTTCTTCAAATTCAGAAAATCTATCCGAAACAGTGCTTAACTCCGAAAATGCTTTCTTTTCAATATCAGTAAGGGTATCAAGATCAATTTCTAAATCATAAGAATAGTAAAATTCATCACAAAAAACCTTGTCACTAATATTACCTGACAAATACATATCCATTAACTGATATAATCTTCGTTTATCGTTCTTTTCAAACATAGCTTATTTTTTTATTGCAGGCAGAGAACCCAAAGGCTTTTGGGTATATTTAAAGTGCATTATTGTATTAGCTCCTTTATCGTATAAAACCTCTACATTATAAAGCTTGCCATTCTTCCACATTTGTGAATAATGCATTAGTGCCATTGTACCCTGTGGATCTTTAACTACGGACATTGGAGCTTTTATTATTTCATCCATAGTCTGTATTGGAATAGCCCTCGCTTTATCAGCCATTCGACTTGCTGCCTTACCAGTAAAGTTAAATAGTTCTTTTCCCCCCTTAGCGGCATCAGCCACCTCATCTACATGCTTTACAACATCTGCAACTTCATCAGCATGATTTAATACTTTTCCTGCTTTATTGAATTTCCCAAAATACGGAACCACACCCAATAATCTCTGTCCATCTGAAATCTTGTCACCGGTAACTAAATCTTCTCCTGTTCCAGCCTCAATTATACTCTTTGCCTGGCCAACAATAGGAATAAAATCCAGGACCAGGGATATGCCCAGCCCTATGGATGGATTGCTACTATTGGGTTTAATCGCGTTTTCTGGTACTTTCACCTTAAATTTATCTCCAGCAGGTGATTCTCTCCATCCCCATTTGGTGCTGTAATATGGAGCAGCTGGTTCAAGCCCATCCAGGTCAATTGCATTAGGCACTTCATTACCCGCAAATTGATAAGGAGTATAATAAGGATATTCAGATGCTAATCTATCTTCACAGAAAAACCTCCCTATCTGATTATCATAAAACCGATGTTTGTAATCATACCATTCCAATCCATTTCCATCGGAAAATTCTCTTGCCTGCAATTCATACCCATTGTATTTGATCCTGTTATCAAGCCTTCCTGCAGCCTTCGAACTAATCCCCGCCATCGTCAACCCGTACGGATAATAATGGGTTTCTTCCGACATCGGCCCTGTAAAATGCTGCACACTCAGGTTATCAAAGAACACATCCCAGTTCTGGGTTTCATTACTTACATAAATATACAAAAATCCATTCTTTGATATATTTACCGTGCCTGGGGCAAGCGTCGTCAATACATCTGCATTTCCAACGGGCATCGCCCCGCTTCCTGTACTCACATATTTCAGTTGTTCATCCAGCAGAATCCAGTTCAGATAAGCTTTCGGTTTTGCTGGAGGGGTAGGGTTATTGTTCGTCCGGAAACTATTCAACACGCCCAACAATGGACTATTACTGGTATTATTCAGCTGTGGCAGGGTGCCTTTTGTATCGCCGGATACTCCCACAACTCCACCTGCCAGCACACTAATGAGGTCAACAATCGGATCGCTCGTAGATCCGGCTGAACCGCTTCCTCTGTAAAACGATTTCACTGCAAGATCTATCCTATCACCACTCATTACTTTCAACACCAATGATGGGCCTACTTTCTGCCCACTACCATTTACTCTGGCCAGTGAATCATTGGGATTAGTGGTGTTGTCTGCCGGGTAACCTCCTGGCACAGCAGACTTTGGATAAGCCGTTTCGGGTATCTTGAAGAACAGCGCATTTTCTTTGTTTCTGTAGGCCGCTTCCATAGTGGCCATATATGCGGCTGTATCCTTTTGCTCAGTCAGCACCACACGAACATTGCCCAAATGATCTTTCAGGAAATAATCATAGAAATATTTGTAATCATTGCTGCCATTGAGGTAATACTGTTTTGCATACCGGAGGCGGCCTTCCTCGTTCCCAATAAACTGGAGGGTGTCGTTTTCGTAAACGGAGCTTCCGAGATATAAGGTTGTCTTTACAGGAAGACCAGTTTCCTGCACTGTCTTTTTCAATTTTGCACCGGTGGCATCATAGGTATAAGTGATGGTGCCTTTTACGGCGCCACCGGTTGTGCGAACGGTGATCACTGCTGGTAGATTCAGGTGATTATAAACGATGCCATTATTGCTGCCATCGCCGATGTCTTTATTCCTGTCGCGGATCATGTTCCCATTGCCATCATAAACATAATCAACAGCGGCAACTGTTTTGTTATTGCCGAGAGCTGTCATATACAACTGTGAGCTTCTGAAATCTCCCAGTTTTGTTGTTACATCATTGTTACGATCGATTACATTTTGCAGCTTATTACTGTTATTGTAGGTGTACAGCAAACTGTCGATAGTCGCACTGCCACCGAGTTTCCAGCCCCGCTGGCTCATCGACAGGATATTTCCATTGGGATCATAACTCATGTCTTTGAGGGTAAAATCCAGGCCAGCGGAAAGGTCAAATGCTGCTCCGGTATATTGCGTAAAGTTTGCTTTCAGTATGCGATTGGCAGCATCGTATCCGAAATCATACCTGCGTTTTTCACCGTCGCCTTTGCTTTTCCATACTGTACCGGAAATATTTCCATTATACTGAGCTGCAGAATAGGATTGGTTGCCGATCAGGTTATTGTTGGTCTTATCGTAACCAAGATCAAAACCAAAGTAATTATTCTGATGGCTGTCTTTTGCATACGCCCTGTTTGCTCCCAGCATCCAGCCACGGATATTGTATTCGTATCGCATTGAATCAATCACAGGAGAGCCCAATGATTTTTTGACGAGTTGGCCTAAGGCATCATATTCGTTGCTGGCGATCAGCTGTTCGGATTTGGTAACTACTTTGCCATTTATGTTACTGCTCACTGTTTTACGAATGGTAAGCAGCCTGCCCAATGCGTCATAATCCATTTTGGTTACAATTACATGGGGCTGGGGATTGGGAGCAGGTTTCTGTTGTTGCTCTACAATTACCAGTGGTTGCCCACTCCAGCTGTATTGAGTTGTAATAGCAATCGATGCCCCGGTAATGGTTTGAGACCGGGTTTGTATCAGCCGGCCTTTATCATCGTAGAAGTTTGCAGAAGCTGGCATATAAGCAGGCGTTTGATCCAGTACTCTGGTAAGCCCTCCGGTAGCCAGCCCCTTGGTAACATTCGATTTTGTTACAGTTTGCGCAAATGGAAATTGTGTATCAGAGGCAGGTAAAAAGTAAGTACTGGCATAACTGATATCAAAGTCTTTGATGGCAGCTGGCAGGCCGGTCATTTGTGAATAATCATCAAAATAGGCACGGGTTAACTCATCGAAAGTCTGCCCACTCAGGTTAGGGTAACCAACGATGCTGTAAGCCTGCGTTTTATGATAGCTCCTATTTTGAGCATTGGTCCACAATCCGGTGCTGTATTGCCGGTTCAATTGATCGTATAGAGAATAAAGCCATTTAGATTGACTGCGCATCGACGAATCCTGCGTGAGTACAATCCTGTCTCTTGCATCATACACCATCCATACTTCCCCGGCGCCTGGCACTTTCTTTACAACCATTCTGTTCCGTTCATCGTATTCATAGCGGAAGCAGAACTCATTGAGTATGGAGGCTGTCAGCGACCAACTACTTGTCAGGAGCATTTCAACTCCTTTGGGCTGGATAACAAGTCTGAGATTGCTCAGATCATCATACACATAGTAGGTGCATAACCATCCGGAATGCCCGGTAGATGGAGTTGCCGAAAGCTGTACTTTTTTCAGTATTACTCTGCCATCCTTGTCCTTGTATTCAATTGACTTTTGTTTATGTTCGTCGGCAGTAACAGTTTCATATAAGGTTCCTGCGGCGTACATCGAAGTTGAACTCACAACATTGCCTGAGTTGATTCTCCAGATACGCACAGAATCTGACAGGTCGTTTGTGAGATATTGAGTACTGATGCTTCTACGTGTAGTAGCATCAGCATTCGATTCGCTGCCAGCCCAACTATTTCCGGCAGCATACACTTCTGTTACTCTGCTGAGAGGTGATGGTTCGAAATTGGTTTTGCTATAGAAATAGTTTTCTCCGGCGAATTGCTGTTTATTGAATGCCGAATCCTGCTGAAATGGATTGTATTTGAATATGCCATTTGTGATAGATGTATTTCCACCCGCATTGTTGGCAGCAAATGGAAGGTATTTATAGGTTTCTCTTCCAAACGCATCATACACTACCGGCGTTACCAGATCGATAGCTGTTCCACCGGTTATCATCGATCCCTCTTTAATAACTGTCTGCAAAGGCCGTCCCAATCCATCGAAGTATTGTGTAGCCTGTTGCACGTTAGTATAGTCCCGCAAGGTCACATCATTGGGATCAACTATTGGGGCCCTGGGAGACCATGTTCTGATAAGATTGATTGCTACTGATGGGGAGTATGCTGCAGGTGACTGCACGGGTGGAGGTATGATGGAAATAGTAATGAACGCACTGATGGCAGTAATTCCATTGCTTGTTACTTTTCTTCTGAAAGAAATAGCTGTACTAATACTACCCGGATCGTAATCTTTGGCAGTTGCCCCACTGATTACATTCCAGACAACATTGTCGGTTGAGTTCTCCCACTGGTAGGTATATACGCCATTGCCACCACTTGCTGGAGCGCCGCCTACTATTCCGGGGCTCGTACCCGCAATAATTGAAATGCTTCCAGGCGAAAGTTCTCCAGGTAGTAACGTTGGAAATACGGTTATGGTACTCACATTACTACTCTCCGTTACTGAATTGCTGGTCACCTGCCGGCGATAATAGGTAGTGGCGGTAAGATTGCCCGGTGTGTAGTTTTGTGCTGTAGCTCCACTTACATTGGTCCATGTGCTGTTATCAGGAGAAGACTGCCATTGATAAGCATAGGTACCATTGCCACCAGCGGCCACAGTTCCGGAAAGTTGACCGGGAGATGAATTGTAATTGATCGAGAGGGTGACAGGAGTTACGCTGCCTGCCTGCAACTGCGGATATACTGTGATTGTGCTCACATTGCTGTTTACCGTCACGGTATTACTAGTCACCTGCCGACGATAATATGTAGTGGCGGTGAGATTGCCCGGTGTGTAGTTTTGTGCTGTAGCTCCACTTACATTGGTCCATGTGCTGTTGTCAGGAGAAGACTGCCATTGGTAAGTATACGTTCCGTTGCCGCCAGTTGCCACCGTTCCGGTTAGCTGACCTGGTGTAGTGTTGTAATTAATCGAGAGGCTTACAGGCGTTACACTTCCAGCCTGCAACTGCGGATACACTGTGATAGTGCTCACATTGCTAATTACCATTACTGTATTGCTGGTTACCTGCCGGCGATAATAAGTAGTAGTTGTAAGGCTGCCCGGCGTATAGTTTTGAGCTGTTGCTCCACTTACATTGGTCCATGTGCTGTTGTCAGGAGAAGCCTGCCATTGATAGGTATATGTTCCGTTCCCTCCTGTAGCTACAGTTCCGGAAAGCGGACCAGGTGAAGTATTGTAATTGATCGAGAGGCTCGCAGGTGTTACACTACCAGCTTGCAATTGTGCATACACAATAATGGTACTTACATTGCTACTCAGCGTCACAGTATTGCTGGTCACCTGTCGACGATAATATGTAGTGGCGGTGAGGTTGCCCGGTGTATAGTTTTGCGCAGTTGCTCCATCAACATTGGTCCATGTGCTGTTGTCAGGAGAAGACTGCCATTGGTAAGCATAGGTTCCATTGCCACCAGTGGCCACAGTACCGGAAATCTGACCGGGAGATGTATTGTAATTGATCGAGAGAGTAGCAGGTGTTACACTACCTGCCTGCAATTGTGGGTACACCGTGATAGTGCTCAAATTGCTGTTTACCGTTACAGTATTGCTCGTTACCTGGCGACGATAATAAGTAGTGGCTGTGAGGCTGCCCGGTGTATAGTTTTGAGCCGTTGCTCCACCGACATTTGTCCATGTGGTATTATCAGGAGAGGACTGCCATTGGTAAGCATAGGTACCATTGCCACCAGTGGCCACAGTTCCGGAAAGTTGACCGGGAGATGAATTGTAATTGATCGAGAGGGTTGCAGGTGTAACACTTCCAGCCTGCAATTGGGGATACACCGTGATAGTGCTCACATTGCTGTTTACCGTTACAGTATTGCTGGTTACCTGCCGACGATAATAAGTCGTGGTGGTGAGATTGCCCGGTGTATAGTTTTGAGCCGTTGCTCCACTGACATTGGTCCATGTGGTATTATCAGGAGATGACTGCCATTGATAAGCATAGGTGCCATTGCCACCAGTGGCCACAGTACCGGAAAGTTGACCGGGAGATGAATTGTAATTGATCGAGAGGGTTGCAGGTGTTATGCTGCCTGCCTGCAATTGGGGATACACCGTGATAGTGCTCACATTGCTATTTACCGTTACAGTATTGCTGGTCACCTGCCGGCGATAATA
The DNA here is from genome assembly GCF_012927185.1 of Pseudoflavitalea sp. G-6-1-2. Lineage (GTDB taxonomy): Bacteria > Bacteroidota > Bacteroidia > Chitinophagales > Chitinophagaceae > Pseudobacter. The sequence goes on along the minus strand of NZ_JABBGB010000002.1, from coordinate 1,674,673 downwards.
TGTAGTGCCTGTGAGGCTGCCTGGCGTATAGTTTTGAGCCGTTGCCCCACTGATATTTGTCCATGTACTGTTATCAGGAGAAGACTGCCATTGATAACCATACGTACCATCGCCTCCTGTTGCTACTGTGCCACTTAGCTGACCAGGTGAAGTATTGTAATTGATCGAGAGACTTGCAGGTGTAACACTACCTGCCTGCAATTGTGGATACACAGTTATGGTACTTGTATTACTGCTCACAGTCACAGCATTGCTCGTTACCTGTCTACGGTAATAGGTTGTTGTGGTGAGATTTGAAGGCGTATAGTTCAGAGCCGTTGCTCCACTAACATTTGACCATGTGCTGTTATCAGGAGAAGACTGCCATTGGTAAGCATAAGTGCCGTTGCCGCCGGTTGCTGCAGTGCCACTAAGCTGACCTGGAGAAGTGTTATAATTGATAGATAGAGTAGCAGGCGAAATAGTCCCTCCCTGAAGAGCTACGGCCTGAACATTTACTACCACCTTATTGGATACAACAACAGAACCATTTTCATAAGTGAGTAACTGATAATAAACAGTTGCAGATAATGCCCCCGGCACATATCCGGATCCGTTAGTAGCTCCTGAAATATTCGACCAACTATTATTACCATTGGGAGAAGATTGCCACTGAAATGTGTAAACATATGGATATTCACCTGAGCCTCCGCTAGGGTCCGTGGCAGTAATTGGTGCTGGTATTGAACCACTGGCAATGGTCTGGGTAGTTGGAGAAACCACGCCCGATGATAAGATTTGCCCCATGCTGATAACAGGAAGGCTACAGAAAATCATCACCCCGATAATATATTTAAGAAGATTCTTTGCCATACAAATAAGTATTAAAGCATGCATTCGAATAAGGTATTAGAGCCCATCATTTGCAGAGATGGTGTAATTGGTTCCGGGATTCAGCGTAACATTCCCGGTAGTAACACTGGTTTGCCCAACCGGCTTGCTCCAACCTTGTAGTCCCACTATACCATATACCACAAACGTATTGGTATAAGCAGCCGTCACTTTAAAACGCAATTGGTAAACTCCCGGTAATACAGAAAAACTCACACTGGAGTTATTGGATGCAGGAAATGCCTGTGTGTACATTACACTGCCGTTTTGCAATAACTCCACAGTAGAGCTGGGTATAGTACTTGTCGTAAATTCATTTATTAGTGTAATCTGTATCGGTTGAGGTGTACAGGTACCAATTGAATCTGCATAGTGCTGGCCATTGGCCTGAAGATCCGCGGTTGCTTTCTGATCTGCATCTGCCTGACTTATGATAGAAATATGTTTACCTGCCGGAACCAGATAAGAAACTACTGAACCAGGAACTCCACCAGGGCAATCACCTTTGGTAAAATTGGCGCTGATAGCAGCATTCTTATAAAATAACGGACCACAAATCTCTTCCTTACCCAGGTAATTGTAACAGATTCGCTTGACTATGTTGTTATCCTGATCTCTGATCATTACCAACCTGCCTTCACCATCGTAATCATAAAATATGCTGTTGCCCGAAGGATCGGTCTGCACTATCATATTGGCTTTCCCGTTGTACAGGTAAGAGGTCATCGCTGCATTCGCAGGATATAAACGCAGTTCATCGATCGCGCCGGTTCCGGTAATCGCAACGGAGCTTTGCCCCGTGATGGTATGCTCAAAATAGGTCCAGCCATTGATTGTTTTACCTTGAACTGTACCGGTAGTTCCTGCAATAGCGTACGCTGCCGCATTTCTTGTCCAGTAGGAAACGATGTATTTGTTACCTGGCGATAATCCGGACCTGGTAATGTTATTGGAACCTGTCAGCAGAAAATAATAAGTGCCGGTTCTTGCTGTTTCTGAAGATCCACGGGAAGCAGCATAGATCCAATTACCGGTTCCCTCCGTATCGAATGAAGTATAGGCAATTTCTGTGCTGTCAGCATTTTCGACTTTTGCAATGGGTAATGTTTGAATATATCCCCAGATGAAAGATGTCTGGAATTTTGCTCCACCGGTTTCATTGGAATATAACATCAGATTGCCTTTATTATCATAGCCCGTAAACTGTTTACGGACCTCAGCATTGGCAGCGCCGATCTTCTCTTCCATTGAAATTGGCTTTATCAATGTATTGCTTTGCCAGAACCCAAAGTTTGTTTTGGACGATCGTAGAAAAACGGGTTGTTGTACGCCTTTGTATTGTTGCTGTTCCACCAGATAAGAAAGTTGATGTCTGTTGATCATGGTGGTATAAGGTTCTGCTCCGGCAAAGTCAACCGGAAATTTAAACTTGAATACCATAGTATCTCCCATGCTATTGATATCGCTTTTTTCAATCTGCAGGCGACTGGTATTGGACTTGTATTTGAAATTGTTGGTGTGAGTAACAGGATTAGCCGGAGAAGCCCCAAAATCTTTCTCTACAATTCGCGTAACAAGGTTATGATAGTGATACATTGCATAGGATTGTATCAGCGTTATCATTTTGCCAGACAAATTGTAGAAACTAAAAGTGCAATACTGCCCAATGCTTCTGGCAGTATCTTTATTAGCATCAGTATTATATTGATACGCTGTAGATTTTCTGAGATTATTGGCATTATCGTACACTTCAGTTGTTAATGGCAATCCTCTTTCATCCTCACGGCTGCTGTAACGATACAATCGCATAAGCTGCTGATTGAAGTTAGTAGTGGAAACTTCCGGTGAAACCTTGTAAGAATCATTGCCAAGAAAATAAGTGTCTGCATTTGTCTCCGGATTGGTGAACAAATGCCTGGTATACCCTTCGCCGTTGATTTCTACCACTTCCTTGTAGGCAATATGTGATTCCTTGTAGTTACCAGCTGTTGCGATATTGTTATCGCTCAGCCTGATCATCCGTTCATTATTTGATATGTAATCCAGGTAATACACTCCGGATGTGGTAAGCAAGCCACTGGAAGGATTATTGGGATTCTGATTGTAGGAGTTTATATACTTGAATGTTGTGGTAGTACCAGGAGTATTTTTGATCTCCCTGATCCTGGCTCCGCCAGCTATTCCATTTACCTGATCCCATACCGGCGTTATGCCGGAGCTTACTTTCCTTTTCAATGCTTTGGAATAAGTATTGCCCTCGAAAGTAAACTGTGTAACACCTCCCGTTGGATAGGTAATGGTATGCAGCATTCCATAGGAAACATAATTAGTATCGGACAGACGGTAAGCTGAAGGATTTGATGGATCGCTTTCGTATTCCGTGGAGGAAGCTGCCGGAGCCAATACCAGATCGGTATTGCCGTTCCGGCCATTGTAATATCCCCACAGATCTATGCCTCTCGTAAGAGCTGAAGGTAAAGAGCCAGTGTTTTTGTATGTGAAGACAAATTTGTCATAATCAGGATAGTTGGCGGGAAAGGGAAGGCCTCTGTTTCTTTGTATTTCTTTCAGAAACATGCGATTCCCATAGTATTCATAAAATAGGTACAATACTCTGTCTTGCTTATAGGTTCCGTATTGGTCCAGACTCGTAAAATTGATGGAGGCTAATCGCTGCGTATACATATTTCTGATCACGCTTCCAAGCGTAGTATTGCCTGCAATAATATCCGAGGGGTTTCCATAAAACTTGGTATTCAGGTCTTTTTCGGCGTAAGAAAATTCTACTTTTTGCAGGCGTGTAACTATTTCTGTGAGATAGGCATGTTTTATCAGTGATAAATAGACAATATCCCGCGTGTTCTCGCTTACCACTGTGTTGCCATTCTGTTGCACAATGTTGATAGAGTGATTGCGAAATAATTTCAACTCCATAAACCCTGCCGGAGTATCTTGCCCGACCTGCGAGTCGAAGAGGCTTTTGATATAATTATAATCAGAAGTGGAGTAGTTCTGGTAATTGAATAGAATTTCATTGCCATCAGGCGAAACTGCTTTGGTGAGATACCATGCATTGATCTGTCCCCCTTTTCGATCCGGTCTGCCCGGGATCTGGGTGGAAGCAAAGCCAATCTCCAGCGTTTTGAACGATCCACCAAAATAGAATGTATATCCATCATCAGAAGTGATCACAATTCTGCTGTATAAGCTGTCATTTAAGCTGTTCACTGTGGTAGTTACAGCTGCAATTGTTGTGAGAAAATCATACTGGGGCTTCAGGTCTTTAAGGTCTACTTTATAATTTCTGTCGCCTGTTACCTGCACTTTGCCGGTGTTATCCATAAAGAACTTCCCTGAATGACCGAGGAAGTTAAAACTGAATACATCCGGAATATATTCGTAATTGAGGTTGTAAATCGGATTGTTGATATCGCTGATAAATCCGATAGTTCTGATATGCTCAGCTGAATAAGTTCCCTTTCCGCTCTGCTGCCCGTAGATATAACCGAAATTGGTATTGGAAATTTCAGCATTGGGATTGTTCTTGTCATCAGGTACTCCATTGACCACTCTCGTAATTGCTCCTCCTGCTATGAGGCTCCAGTTCAATCCTGCAACACCTGCATTTTTATTAGGCACAAAACCGCTGGCATCGTAAGAAAGTGCAATAGGAATATTGAGTCCGTTTTCATTAATTGAATGAAGCGGAATAGATATCTCCGGCACTCCTGTGTAATAATTAACGTTGTAGGTTCCGTATTTGCCCAGTGTTGCAGCATCCGGCGACATAATATTCGGAACCGGATTGAAACTGTTCTGTTGTGCCTGCAATTCGATGGTGGTAATTATTGCCAACAGCAGAATGGTGATTGCCTTCCGGACCAATAATCTATCCATCCCTTGAGCAATGAATGAAAATCTTAAACTAAAATGTAAAAGGTTGGTGTAATTTTTTAGCATGTTCGTATTGATTTTCCCGGTTTTCATTTTGAGCAAAATCTTTTTCTTCCGGGCATAGATTGCCCAGCTGTACAATGGTTTCTTGCTCAGCATTATTATATACAATGCGATGCAGCTCTTTCATTGAGCTGTGCTCTTGCCAGTAATTAAATCTTAACCAGAGTGAGTATTAAAGATCCCCTGATCCTGATGTTCAGGCCTAGGTACACAATGAGTGTGACCTGCCTGGATTGAAGTCAAATGCAGAATACCGCAGATGTATCCTACATCATGAAACTTGCGGAGAGACCTTCAATTTTGAGATGGGCTGATAAACAGGTGAACAATTCGTTTTCCAGGGTAGTGTGCCTAAAGCATTCCAGAAAACCAGAGAGAGAAAGTAACTAACTGACGTAAATCACAAAGGCGATTTTGTAAATGGCGTCAACTATGAAAAGCAAAGTCGAAATGTTCTCACGGTTTGGTTTAATGGTTTTGCTATGAAAAGTTAATGAAAAAATATATAATAAAACAACACTGTTCGCAAAAAATAATACAGAAGGAATTACCCGGTCCTGCCGGTTCGTTTGCTGAAAAATACCTGTCGAAACCTGAAGCCGAAGAATATGAAGTATTAATAATAGCTCTAATGGGTAGTCATATTTTTGCGCCTCATCTGATTTTTTTGCTATAGTTTGTGGACATTAAATGAATTACAATCATTGGTGCCCTGCGAAAAAAATAGCGAAAAAGAAATTATGCAACGCCTGTTCGAAGGCGATGAACAAATGTATCGGCAGGTATACAACCAATACTGGAAGCGGGTTTACGGGGTTGCGCTCAGTTTCCTGAAGTCAACCCAACTTGCACAGGATGCCGTACAACTGGTGTTCGTACGCTTATGGGAAAAGCGCCACAAACTCAAAGACGTTGCTCATTTCGATGCATGGTTTGCAACATTGGCCCGCAATACCATTATCAATGCGCTTGAAAACCGGGCCTTTCAGCTCGCTGCCGGTCCGGCAGATGATCTTACTTCTCCTGATTTTCTTACTCCCGGTTATTTGCTGGAATACAAAGACGCCGTTGCCATGATAGACGAAGCGGTGGCAACCCTTCCTCCCCAGCAGTCTGCTGTATTCCAGCTTAGCAGGGAACAGGGATTAACCTATACTGAAATTGCACAACAACTGAATATAGCACCGGCTACAGTGAAAAGCCATATGGTGCGCGCACTCAATACCATCAGGGAATATATTCGCCTGCATTCCGGCGATGTTTTTCTCACTACCTGGTTGCTGTCCTCTATCCTTGAATATTTTTTATAGTACTCACTGCACCTGTTCCTTTTTGTAACCTGTCTTATGTACTTACCGGGGTCTTTTCAACGCCCGTTAAAACCTTATTATGGGATCACCTGACGTATTCGCACGCTTATTGGATAAGTATCTCACGCAAACCATTACTGCTGAAGAGCAGCAGCAACTCTTTGCGCTCATACAAAGTAAAAAGCATACATCGGAACTGGAAGCAGTAGTGGCAGAAGCCCTTGAAGACGATGCTTTCGATGTTGCAGATGATCCCGTTTTACGCGATCTCATTTTTGAACGCATCCTGCAACAAAGAGAAACGCCGGTTCGCCGTATTCCGCTCTATCGCCGCTGGGCATGGGCTGCAGCCGTATTGCTATTGCTTGGCGGAGCCACGTATTTCTATTTCTTCACCGATAAGCACCAGCAGTCTGGTATTGCTGAACATAAAGACGATCATAACAATATTCAACCCGGCTCCAATAAAGCGCTCCTTACCTTATCTGATGGTACTGTGATTGTACTCGACAGTGCAGCCAATGGCGCCATTGCGCAACAGGGCAACGCATCTGTAACCAAGCTGCCCAATGGTGAAGTGCGGTATGAGGTAAACGGCAAAGCTACCAGTAAAGTAATGTTGAATACAATGACCACTCCCAACGGAGGTCAGTACAATCTGGTGCTTCCCGATGGATCGAAGATCTGGCTCAATGCTGCTTCTTCCATCACTTATCCCGCTGCATTTACAGGGAACCAACGTCAGATAAAGATCAGTGGTGAAGTGTATATGGAGATCGCAAAAGACAAGAGCAGACCTTTTATGGTTGATGTAGATGGAAGATCGGTTGTTCAGGTGCTGGGAACCAGTTTCAATATCAACTCTTACACCAATGAAGGAAAGATCAAAACAACATTGATAGAGGGAAGTGTGAGAGTGAGCAACCACGCAAATAACAATCGTACCCAGGCTGCTGGTGTGATGCTTCGTCCGGGACAACAAGCCGTTATCACTGCCAGTGCAGAAGATATCAGCATCCGAACCGCCAATACAGATCATGTACTGGCATGGAAAAATGGCTTCATCAATTTTGAATCGGTGAGCTTTCAGGAAATCATCCGGCAGATAGAACGATGGTACGATATCGACGTACAGGTGGAAGGGCCAATGCCTGCTGTAAAAATAGGAGGCAGAATGGACAGAGGTGTACAGCTTTCAGACCTGACGTTGTTCCTCAACAATTTTGAGATCCGCACAAAACTTGAAGGCAGGAAATTAATACTGAGTCAAAAATAAAAACAATAAAAGCAGGATCTGAAACCAACAGATCCGGAGAAAGACGCTTGCCCAAGAAAAAGCCGGAAGTGCTTGCAACACTGCCGGCGAAAAAGCTTGGGTAACGAAAATAAAATAGTCGTCTCAGACTGGTTATCACATCACCCAAACTACGCGAAAGTATGCAAAAAATGGCTGTTTTTGGCCGGCCTGCCCGTGGGGGCAACCGCCTGTTAACCAAAACTCTGTTAGTTATGAAGCTAACCGTATTCTTCCTGACCGTAGCCCTGATGAATGTTTCGGCTGCGGCTATCTCCCAAAACGTGGACCTCTCGGTTAAAAATGCTCCGCTTAAACAGGTATTCACCCTGCTGCAGCAAAAAACAGGTTTCTCTTTTTTGTACGCACATCAAACGCTCAAAGAAGCGCAGACCGTTACAATCGATGTGAAAGACAAACCACTCACCGAGGTGCTCGACGAGATCCTGAAAGCACAGCGATTGACTTACGTGATCAGAAGCAAAACAATTATCGTTTCTCCGCTTTCTTCACTTGCACTTCTTTTTGATGGAGCACCTCAAATATCCGGAGCCCGCGACATGGCTGCGCTCATTCCGATCAGGCTCAGGATCCTCGATCAGGATTACAATCCGCTTTCCGGCGCATCCATCTCGGTAAAAGGCGCAAAAAACTCAGGAGTGTCAGATGCACAGGGAATGATCACCATCAACGCAGAGATTGGTCAAACTCTCACCATTTCCTATGTTGGCTTCAACAGCATTGGCATCAAAATCACTTCGGCCACCACAATGCTGGTGGTGTCTTCACAAAACAAACCTGTTTCGTCGGGCACCAATGCTGCGCTGAACACAATAAGAAATGGCCTGCTCACCGGCCAGACCATTTCTATCAACGATGACTGCTTTTACATTCCCCTTTCCAAAAAAATGGAACTGATGGAAGAAGCAGTAGTGTACAATGGCTATCAGAAAATAAAACAGAAATACCTCACAGGTTCCGTTACCTCCCTGAAAATGGATTCTGTTCTGCAACCGGGTTTGAACACAGTGGACAAGATGCTGGAAGGCCGGGTTCCCGGTCTCACCTTCATGCAAAACTCAGGACAGGCGGGTGCTGCACCCAAACTGCGCATCAGGGGAACGGCTACCTATCTCGGCTCCAGGGAACCTCTGTGGGTAGTAGACGGAATTGTTCGCACCAACCCCATTCCAATTCCGGCAGAAAGGATCAACGATCCGGATTTTGTAAACCTGCTTGGCAATGCCATCTCCGGAATAAATCCTTACGACATCGATCAGATCGATGTACTGAAAGATGCAACTGCCGCAGCCCTCTATGGTGTAAGAGCAGCCAATGGTGTTATTGTGATCACCACCAAGAGAGGAAGGCCAGGCCCTCCCGTCGTAAACTACAATGTAACAGGAACCTATACCCGCAGACCAAGATATACGGACAGAACTATTTTCATGATGGATTCCCGCGACAGGATCGACGTATCACGCGAAATGATTGAGAAACACCTGCCACTGCGCGGTGGCGCCATGGAAGCCTATGAAAAGGATATTGTGGAGTATTACAACGGCAATATAGATTTTGAAACATTCAAACAAAGAGTAAACAGGGCAGAGGCTGTAAATACAGACTGGTTGGGCAATACGATGCAGGATGTGTTTGCCACCAATCACACACTCAGTGTATCAGGCGGAACCAATTCCGCTTCCTACCGTGCCTCTGTTGGATACCGCACCGAACCGGGCGTGATCAAAAAAGAAAAAAGTGATCTTTACACCGGCATGCTGAACATGCAGATGAATTACAGGAAATTCAAAGCAGAATTCAACATTCAGCTGAGCAGGGAGAAAAGAAAATATACACCCCAGGAAGTAGGTCTGCTCAACTATGCTTATGGTACCAGCAGGGCTATTCCACTCTACAACCAGGATGGCTCACTCTACTTTTACTCAACCGTCAACTCCAATGTGTTTGTGAATGATTTCAAGGATATCAAATCCATGAACATTGTGAACGAAATGGATCAGACCGGCGAAACCGTCGAAAATAACGAGTACAATGCCAGCGTAGATCTCAGCTACGAGATCGCCAAAGGGATCCAGTTCAATACCAAGCTGGCATATACCGGTGGCAACTCCGCTCACGATATCTGGTTTGCAGGCAACACCGAATGGGTAACTGAGCAAAGAAGGATCTCCTACATGGATGGTGTGTATCAACCTATTTCGGATGAGATCCCTTTCGGTGGCGAGCTTCGTACCGAGAATGTGAGGAGGCAGAACTATCTCATCAATGGCCGCCTCAATTTCAGCAGGTTCCTCGATCTGCGTCACAAACATCAGCTCTCGGTGGAAGTTGCTGCAGAGCTATCTTCCAACCAGGCCAATACATACACAGTTAAAAGCAGGGGATATTATCCCGACCGGGGACTTAGTTTCGCAACCATCGACCTGAGCAAGTATCCAGCCTATGCAGGTTGGTTGTCGAGGCAGGGCAAACCCGGTATCCAGGATGCCAGGCAGAACGCTGTTCGTCCTTATCTCACCGCCACCTATATTTTCAATGAACGATATGTGATCACTGCCAATACAAGCCAGGAGTTCTCCAATTCATTTGGTACAAGAAGCAATGAAAAATTCCTGCCCACCTGGGCATTGTCTGGCAGATGGAATATTCATGAAGACCTTCTGCGCAATCAACTCTGGATCGACAATGCAGCACTGCTGTTCTCTTTCGGCGTCCGCGGGAACATACTGCCCGGACAAACGCCTTATACCATTTTCCAGAAAGGTCCTGTCGACCCTTACTACAATGCTCCCTCTTCTACCATTACATCATTTCCCAATCCTGACCTTGCCTGGGAAAAAACTCACGACTACAATGGATCACTGCAGTTCTCTATCCTCAAAGGAAGGATCAACGGATCCCTTGGTTATTTCTACAACAAAACCACCAATGCCTTCCTGCAAAAGAGAGTCTCTGCCGTTAATGGGGTACCTGCAAATGTGTACGTGGTGAATGGAGGAACATTGGAAAATCAGGGAGTGGAACTGAGCCTTAATTTCAAGGTTATCGACAATCTGGGCGGAGGCAACAGAAAGGGATTCATGTGGCGGCTGGATCCTCAGCTGGGACAGGTATTCAACAAACTCATCAACAACAATCTGAGAAGCCGCAACGTAATGGTAGATGCTGCATCGCTCACTTACGAAAATTTCCTCAGTGGCAGTGTACCCGTCAATGGAAAAGCTGTGAACACATTCTATTCCTATCGCTTCAAATCGTTGGATCCGAATAATGGATACCCTGTATTCTATGGAGCAGAAGTGGACAACAAAGCAGCGTTGAGCGAGAAATATAATAAAATATCGAAAGACGAGATCTACAATATCATGATGGTAGAGTCTGGCAGAAGGGAACCTGTTTTGCAGGGAGGGATCAATAATTCTTTCGTATGGGGAAACTGGACACTCAACCTGACTCTCACTTACAGCATCGGCAACAAGATCAGATTGCTGCAGATCGCATCCGGCAAATATGGCACGTTCCGGCCCGGCTCGCAACAAAACCTGCGAAAGGAATTCATTGACAGATGGCGTTATCCGGGAGATGAGAAATTCACCAATATCCCCGCCATACAGGGTGCTCCGGGCGCATCCAACGCCGACGATTACGCCTGGTGGCTAAACCCTCCCTATAATATAACTACTGCCTTTGCCAAAGACTACTATCAGATGTATGATTTTTCGGACCTGCGTGTAGTAAAAGGCGATTACCTCAAGCTTCAATATGTTTCGCTGAGCTACAATTTCGCTGAAGCGATGTGCAGACGATTAGGGATCAAAGGCGCTACTGTGCGGGTTACCGGCACCAATCTGGCCACTTTTGCAGACAAAGCCCTCCGCGGACAGGACCCATCGCAAACAGGCTTTGCTGACAATATCAATCTTTCAATCAGACCGGTATATGCGATCAACCTCAATCTCAGTTTCTAAAATCAACATTATGCATTCAGCTACCAACAGGATATGGATACCTTTGATTTGCATACTGTGCATCAGTACCCTCTCCTGCAAAAAATTCCTGGCCACCTATTCCCAGAATAACAGCTTTATTGAAACAACATCCGATCTGGATGAGATACTGGTAGGAGACGCTTACCTGGATCACTATAATATTTCTACGCCCGACATGCTGTATACCATGGACGATGATGTTAATTTCAACATCCCTTCCTCTCTTGTTAAACAGTATTATGCTCCGGGATTTTATGGCTGGCAGGCACAGCCAAGATTAAACAGCGAAGGGCAGCTCGATAATACTGACCGCCATTTCAACCTTTTGTACAGCAGGATCGCGCGCATTAATACGATACTGCTGAATGTAACAGCACTTAAAGAGAAAGGTCAACCAGAAAATGTACTGAACCGCATCTCGGGAGAAGCCCATTTTCTGCGGGCACTTTATTATTTCATGCTGGTGAATATCTATGGAAAGCCATACAAACCTGCTACTGCAGCCACTGATTTTGGTGTGCCACTTAAAACAGAGGCAGCTATCAAAGAACAGTTTGCTGCACGGAGCAGCACCAAAGAGGTATATGAGCTGATGGTTGCTGATCTCCTGCAGGCAGAGAAAGAACTGGCCGGAGCCAATGAATCGTCCACCATCCGCGCCAACCAGGCGAGTGCGCAGGGATTGCTCTCCAGGATCTATCTCTACATGGAAGATTATCAAAAAGCAGTTCAGTACGCGGACCTCGTGATCAACAAACAACAGTATCAGCTCACTAACCTGAATGTTCATCCCACAGACAAGGACTTCATAAAAAAGTATTCTCCTGAAGTGATATTTACTATGGGTTCAAACCGGGTTGGCGCATATATGGCATCAAGCATGGATATACCGATCATTACTTCTTACAAGGTTTCTGATGATCTGGTGATGGCATACTCACAGAATGATCTGCGCAGGCAGGTATTCTTTAAAACTAACAGCAGAGGCGACATAAGAATTTTCAAAAAGAGAGAGTCCGAGTATTCCGCCATCGACGATGTTTCTGATTGTTACTTGATCCGTTATGCTGAAATCTACCTGAACAAAGCAGAAGCGCTGGCCGCACTGGATCGTTTTGAAGAAGCCCGCAACACACTGCAGTACCTCAGAAAAACCCGGTTCAGACCAGATGAAGTACCGGTAAGTAACGCACAGGGAGAAACCCTTATCAACGAGATCAGAAATGAACGCAGGCTCGAACTCTGCTTTGAAGTTCATCGCTGGTTCGATCTTCGCCGCTATGGTGTGAACAGCAAATACCCTTTCAGCAAAACGATCAGGCATCGCAATGTGATCTACACAGCCAACGGGTATATAGAGAGTGGCTATTTTGAACTGGGCCCGTATGAACAGGACAAAGCGGCTTATATCGTTCCCATTGCCAACGATGAGATCGAGTTCAATCAGGGAATGCTTACCAATGAACCAAGACCCGATCGGCCGGTAAAACATTAACAGCTTCCATCTTTCATCTCAATTACACATCATCATGAAACTGCAATATATCCGCATAACCACGCTTTACACAACAGCGTGCATACTCATAACAGGCCTGTTGTTCACCACGGGCTGCCGCAAGGAGAAAGCCCCCGAACCCAGCAACCTCGATAAAAATTATTTCGTTGTTGAAGATAATCCCAATGATCCCGTTGATCATGCGATCTTCGAATTCTATAAAAGCACCGGTATTCCCGGCTATTGTTCAGATACGATCTACAAGGAAAAGGTCAGCAGGGAGAATGAGCACCCTGTACGATATAAATACATAACACTGTCGTTGTCCTATACTCCTTTGGGAACCAGTTATCTGAACACGATGCCGCTCACCTCACGCGAAGGGATACCTGCTTTGCTGAACCTGCTGAAAACGGAAGTGATCCCAAAACTGCCGCCGGTTCGCCTCTTTCCCGCTATCCTTTTTCTTGATTCATTCTCTGCTTATTTGAACACCAACGTTCAGATCTCACAAGGCTGGACGGCACTCATGGGCTTCAATTCACTTGGGGTAGTGGCAAAAGATGTGGAAGTAATGAGTACGGCCGAAAGAAAAATATATGCAGCCAGCATCCTCGCAGGCATAGGAGAAAAAAGGATCAACGACCTGATGGCCACCCGCGTACTGAAAGAATTTCTCAGCATTTCAAGAGAAGCCACAAAAGACATGCTTCCAAATGATCTGGATATATATATCGGATGGCCTTTCATGTTATTTATGCCGCCCGGCTGGGAACCTCCTCCGCAGGACCTGGGATTTCTGTTCTATCCCCAGATCAGTGTTTACGGAATGCTGGTGAATAATACGCTCATGCAAACAGATGATATCAGAGGATATCTAACAGCCGTATTTTGCTACACTAATGAAGAATTTGCCGCGCTTCATGCCAATGAAACCCTTGTACTGAAAAAGTTTGGCATCATGAGGAATTTCGCCAAAGAAGCCGGGTTTAAAATACCTGAATAAAAATCCTGTGAAATGATGACCACCATTCCCCAATATAAAACTGCACCTTTACATCTCTTCCATTACCAGTTCACCAGCATAGTTCATAACTGGACCACACACCTGCAGTATACTTCCTGGCAGATCACCAGAAACAAACAGGTAGCAGAAGACATTGTACAGGAAGCATTCCTGGCACTCTGGCAACAAAGGGCAAAGATCATCCCCGAAAACCCGGTGGGCTGGCTGATCAAGGTAGTTACCAACCTTTCAGTAAGGTATATACGCGACAGGAATATTCAGGTGCGCATACACAAAACCCTGAGTAACCACAATAATACACACTGCACTCATGTGGAGGAGCATCTCATCGGAAAGGAAAAGCATATGCTGCTCAAACAAATTTTCAATCAGCTTCCTTCGCAGCAAAAAACGGTGCTGCTACTCAGTAAGGAGAAAGGGTTGAATAGAGCTGAGATTGCCGCATTTCTGCAGCTTTCTCCCAATACAGTGAAAGTGCACCTGAACCGCGCGGTGCAATTCATGAAAGAAAATCTCACCTGTATTTGCATAATTCTACTGCTCTTTATCTGCAACAATATTTTTTTCAAAAAGAGTAATACAAAAGACGAACTCATGGAATTGTTCAATAAGAGATATCAGAGCAGTATTATCACGCAGGTCGCAAACAATTCAATAAAACTATAATAGCAGTCTGATTTAAGAAAGGCTGAAAAAACAATCGGATCGATACAGTTTACTGTACCGGTCGGGCCGGCCTATGCTCTTACCTAATATTCAAAAACACTCATTGCATGATCTTAAAAACAGAAAACCTCTCGCACCGTTATGGTAGCAGCTGGGCCATCCGCGATATCAATATCGAGATCGCATCCAACGGCATCATTGGTTTGCTGGGCTCCAACGGAGCCGGCAAATCCACTACCATGAATATCATTTGCGGAGCGCTCAACCAAACTGAAGGGAATGTATTTATCAATGGAGCTGATATTCGCAAAGAACCTGAGCTTGCAAAAAGATCCATCGGATTTCTCCCACAGACGCCACCGGTATACCTCGATCTCACAGTAGATGAGTACCTCACTTACACGGCCGAACTGAGACTGATTGAAAACAGTAAGATCAAAGCTGCCGTAGATGAGGCAAAGGAAAAAACAGGCATAACCCATTTCAGCAAGCGGTTGATCAAAAACCTGTCTGGCGGCTATCGCCAACGGGTAGGCATATCCCAGGCCATCATTCATAAACCCAAACTGGTGGTAATGGATGAGCCCACCAACGGACTCGACCCCAATCAGCTGATAGAGGCCCGAAAACTGATCAGGGAAATTGCACAGGAAAGAACAGTATTGCTTTCTTCCCATATCATGTCTGAGATCCACCTGCTCTGCAAAGAAGTGATCATGATCGAGTCCGGAAGGATTGTGTTCTCCGACTCAATGGATGCCTTCAACAATTACATGCAACCGCAAAGTGTACTGGTGCGTTTCGCCAACCCGCCAACCGTTGGTGAAATACTGCAGATACAAGGCATCACCAAAGCAGAATACACTACAGACAAACAGGCCCGCATCTTTTTCGACGGAGAAGAAGATATTACCGAAAGGATCATCAATGCAGGTGTGCAGAAAGACTGGCGCATCCGTGAAGTGAACTTCGAAAAAGGCTTACTGGACGACATCTTCAAACAATTATCCACTCAATCCCATCAATAAGTTCAGCCATGCGATTAATATTCAAAATAGCGAGAACCGAACTCCGGAACCTTTTCTTTTCTCCGGTGGCCTGGTTCCTCACCATCATCTTCTTTGTGATCTGTGCGCTCTATTATACCAACTTCGTTACAATGTTAGCCAACTGGCAGGATTCCCTTCTGCGCACAACCCCCTCGTTCAAAGAATTTCCAATGGGCATTACCAAAAGTGTGTTCATGGGAATGGATGGGAATGGCTTCATCGGCAATATCTTTTCCAATCTGTATCTCTTTATTCCCCTGCTCACAATGGGACTGATCAACCGGGAGTTCAATAACGGTACAGTGAAGCTGCTTTATTCCTCGCCCGTACAACTCAATCAGATCGTTTGGGGAAAATACCTGGCAATAATGGCCTACAATATGTTGTTGCTGAGCATCATGCTCCTCTTTATGATAGTAGGCGGTTTCAGCATCAGAAATATCGATTCGGGACATTTGGCAACCGGCCTCATCACTTTCTATCTGATGGTATGTTCTTACACAGCCATCGGCATGTTCATGAGCAGCATCACCAATTACCAGATCGTATCTGCCATCGCCACATTCATTCTGCTTTTTCTCCTGCAACGTATAGGAGGTCTCTGGCAGGAATATGATTTTATCCGTGATCTTACCTACTTCCTCGCCATCAACGGCCGAGCTGAAAGAATGGTTGAAGGCCTCATCACTTCGCGCGATATTATGTACTATGCACTGCTCACCTATATGTTCGTAACCTTCAGTTATCTGAGCTTGCGCCATGGAAGGGAGTTAGTTTCGAGAGGAAAAAAAGCAGTGCGTTACCTCACCGTATTTCTTTCTGTAATGGTAGTGGGCTATCTCACCTCCAGACCCGGTTATATCGCTTACTGGGATGGTACCAGAACACAGGCAAATACCATTACTGAAAAAACGCAGGAGATCATCAGCACCATGAAAGATGAGCCACTGGAAGTTACACTCTATACCAATCTGCTCGATCCGGGACAAGGCTTCGGAAGAACCAGACCCAGCGCACGCAATACGTATATCTGGGGTTTCTGGGACCAGTTCATCCGCTTCAAACCCAATATCAGATTCAATTATGTGCTGTATTACGATGTGGTAGACGGAGACAGCACAATGTACAAACGCATGCCCGGTATGACACTCGATTCCATTGCACGGGAATATGCCAAGATGCACGAAACAAATCTCAGCTGGTACCTCAAACCGGCCGAGATCAGAAAGCAGATCGACCTGCAGCCGGAAGGAATGCGCTCCGTCATGCAATTGAAATATAAAGGCAAAAGTATTTTCCTGAGGATGTATGATGATCCCAAATACTGGCCTGATGAAAACCATGTTGCTGCTGCGCTGAAAAGATTATCCAACGACACCATTCCTAAAGTATACGCCACCACAGGCAACTACGAGCGAAGCATTCATAAACTGGGTGAAAGGGAATTCAATTTCTACTCTATTCAGAAACAAAGCAGAGCCGCTCTCATCAATCACGGTTTTGAGTTCGATACCCTGAACCTCAGCATACAGGATATACCTGCAGATGCCGATGCGCTGGTACTGGCCGATCCCAAAGTGATGCTGAACGATACTATCAAAACACGCCTGAAGCAATACATTGATAAGGGTGGCAACATGATGATACTGGGAGAGCCAGGCAAACAACAGGTGCTCAATCCGATCATCAACCCCATGGGTGCAGACCTGATGCCAGGCACCATGGTGCAGATCTCCAAACATGAGACCCCTGATAAGATAACACCATTTGTAACCATGGACCATACCGGGCTGCTTCAACAAAAGAACGCTTTCAGCATCCTGGCCAGAGAGGGGTTGAAGAATGGGGATTCCACCAAAATACTTCACCCTGGCGCGGCTCCGATCTCGTATGGCGATAAAGGTTTCAAAGTAACACGACTGATGGTATCGGGCCCTAAGGGATTGGCATGGGTAAAAGCAGGCCATCTGGTAACAGACTCGGCGGCACCCGTTATGGTGGCCAGTGAAGGCGATTACAAACTGGATTCATTTACTGTTGCACTGGCACTGAGCAGGCAGGTAGGGAATAAACAACAAAAGATCACCATTGCAGGCGATGCAGACTTTGCTTCCAATCTCAGGATCAATTCACAATTCCTTGCCGGTAACTATCTGAGCTGGCTCACAGATGAAGCATTCCCTGTTCATATATTTTCCATACCGCCAACAGACACACTGCTGAGCATCAGCCTTACCACTGCACAAACACAAAAGATCATTCTCGTCTGGATCTTACCTGCCGCCATTCTGATCTTAGGCACAGTGATCCTTCTCAGGCGTAAACGACAATAACACATCACACCATGTACCTGTTAACAGATGAACAAACGATCGAAGATCTGCGGATCTTCGGAAAGCGGGATAGCCAGGGATTGTTCGACCTCTACAATCATTCACATACCCGTGGCGCAGAAATAGTATTGAAAGAGATGTTCACCAAACCGTTGAGTGATCAGCAGGAGATCAACCGCAGAAGCAATATCATCAGAAGTTTCGCCGGCCTGAACATGCGCTTCCCTTTTGAAAGTGCCTTATTCGATATGGCAGAAAAATACCTGGCTGCAGCTGACGAACAAAAGAAACAAGGTTCGCAACATGCCGTGCTCAGTGAAAGAGAGATCAGTAATGGAGTAACTGCATTGATCGGCCTGGTACAACAGGTAAAATCTTTCATCGGATCAAAGGAGATTGTAGCCATGGACTCCTGGGCGATGGAGCGGGAGGCGATTGCCTCCCTTCTTCAGGACCCGGCCTTTGAACCGGTATTGCGCGAACAGCAAAGAGCGAAATTGTCGTATGCCGCCATCACGGCATACGACCTGCTCTTCCGCCACCGTGAACGCAGCAAGATCGAACAGCTGCTGGCAAAGATCTACCAGCTGGATGTATACCTTTCCGTAGCAAGGGTAGCGCAGGAAAGGAAATTCGTTTTCCCCAAAGCGTTAGAAAAAGGCAAAAGCATTCTCCGCCTCAAAGGAGTGTATCATCCGGAGCTCACGAAACCGGTGAGCAACGATTTTTCGATGCATCCGGATCATAATGTGGTTTTTCTAACCGGCGCCAATATGGCCGGCAAATCCACCTTCCTGCGATCTGTGAGTACTGCCGTGTATGTGGCCCATATCGGATTTCCGGTGGCTGCTGAGGAAATGGAATTCTCCGTGCTGGATGGCATTTACACTACCATCAACCTGCCCGATAATCTGGGCATCGGCGCCAGTCATTTTTATGCCGAAGTACTGAGAGTAAAGAAAGTAGCAGCAGAACTGCAGTCCGGCAAATCACTCTTCATCATCTTCGATGAAATGTTCCGCGGCACCAACGTGAAAGATGCACATGAAGCCACCGTAGAGATCACCATTGCCTTTGCAGCAAAGAAGAACAGCCTGTTCATCATCTCCTCCCATATTGTGGAAGCCGGTGAACGATTGCAGCAGATTCCCAATATCGGGTTTCAGTTTCTGCCTACGCGCATGAATGGCAATATCCCCGAATACACCTACACGCTGGAGAGTGGCATCACAGCAGACCGCCATGGCATGATCATCATCCGCAATGAAGGGATACTCGACACTTTGAAGAACGGCCGCAAACGGGCGCCCGTAAAGAATCTTTTCAAACAAAAAAACACAGTAGAATCATGAATACGTTTTTGATAGCAGGTGTTTGCACCATCCTCGCAACCTGCAGCATAGGAGCGGTAGCTCAATCAAGCCATCTGCCGGATTCATTGCCGGAACTCACCAAAGAAGGGCTGATCAAGGATTACAGGCTGGCGATGGATATTCTCATAAAACAACATCCGAATCCTTACAAGTTTGTTGACTCCATCACACTCAACAAAAGGATCGACTCGCTGCTGCAAAAAGCAGCAGCACAAAAGGATGTATTTGCCTGCATGCAATTCTCGCCCATTCAGCTGATACGCGATGTGCATACGAACTTCAACTTCTCCGAGCAGAACACACGTGATGTGGTCAGCAACACCAATTTCTTTCCGTTTCCGGTAATCATAGAACGCGGAAAGATTCTGGTGAATATCAAAGGAAGTACCATTCCGTTTGCTTCGGAACTGGTGAGCATCAACGGCCAGCCTGCAAAGGATATCATTGCATCCATGAGTGCTTCCACTTACAGCGATGGTTTTATCAATACCGGCACAGACAGGGCATTCGGTAATTTTCAGATCTCCCGGAGTATGCGCCAACACAACGCGCAACAATACGAGCTTGAATACATGGAGCCTCAAACGAAGGTGGTGAAGAAGATCAGCATGCCGGCGCTGTCTGCTTCTCCCGGCTTCCATACTACGCGGCAGGCTGTATTCCCCGTGAATCAACTGGCCCGCACTTACTGGATCTTCAGCAGTTATGATGATGCGCGTAAAACAGGTACGCTCACAGTAAATTCTTTCAACCTGCAGGAGGCGTACGCATACAAAGAATTCAGTACTTTCTTCAAAGAAGTGAACAAGCGCGGATTTCAGCATGTGATCATCGATATCCGAAACAATGGCGGCGGCAATCCGGCGATCTCGGCATTGTTGTATTCTTTCCTGTCCACCCAGTCTTTCCCGAATATTTACAACTACCGCACAAGATTAATCGATATTTCCTATCCTGAATATGCGGTGGCAGACGGACAACGAAAACTCAGTGATGAAGATGTCCGCAACAACAGGAACTTCCTCTATCAGCGTTTCAATAAAGACAGCATATCCGGCCGCTACATTGGCAATGAACGCCTGAAAGAAGGAATGCTCGAAAATTATCCTCCCGATAAAGATGCATTCAAAGGAAAAGTATGGGTGCTCACCGGAGGTGGAACAGTGTCTGCCGCTACTTATTTTGCTACACTGGTGCAAAAGAACAAACGTGGACTGATCATCGGAAAAGAGACCGGCAGCGGAGAGCAGTCCACCACAGCGGCGTGGTTTCTCAATTATCTGCTGCCTAATACCAAATCCATTCTCACGGTGCCCATGGCAGAATTGTTCTTCTTCAATTCAACAACAGACAATGGCCGCGGCATTCTGCCCGATAAAGAAGTGCCGATGGACAAATATCTTTCCTATATCCGCCAGACAACAGATCCTGAATTAGCTTATGCGATGGAGCTGATAGGGCAGGAGATTCGATAAGTCTGATCCCGTACAATTCAATCAACAATTATGAGTTTTAATATCGACAGGCAAACACTGGACGAACTGAACCTGCTGGGTAAATTCAGACAGGGATCTGTGTACCATCTGTTCAATGAAGTGAAATCGCGTGGGGGAGAACAACTCCTCGACCAAATGTTCCGCAATCTTCTGCCCGATGCAGCCAGCATCAATCAACGCAGCAGCATATTCAGTTTTTTCCAGCAATCGGGCCTGAGTTTTTCCTTCGATGTACAGCAGATCAGCATCATGCGGGAATACCTCGATACCGGTACCGGAAAGAGTGCTTTCTCCACTGTCAGCAGCATCATCACACAGAAGCTGCTCAGCAAACTCACCCGTGATGAACGATACAAGAAATCTGTGCAGGGGCTGCAGGCTACCATCGTTACATTGAACCGATGTTATGATATGCTGGAAGTATTGCAGCAAATGAAGAGCCCAATGGCAGACCGCATCAACCAGCTGCTTCACCTGCTTTCCGACAAACAACTGGAGAAACTGCGCAATACGGATATCTATGCAGACCTATCGGTAACAACACTGGCGCAATACGATCACCTGCTGAAAAGCCGCTTCCCGGCTGAGATGGACAACCTGTTGCAATTCATCTATGAGCTTGATCTCTACATTGCCGTGAGCAATGTAGCGCGCAAAAAAGGATTTACCTACGCGAAAGCATTGGCGCCGGAAATGAATGTATTGAAGGCTTCCGGACTGGCGCATCCCTGCATCGATAAAGCCATTGGCAATGATATTGTGATGCATGAAAACTCCAATGTAATTTTCCTCACAGGCGCCAATATGGCTGGCAAGAGTACGCTGATGAAATCGATCGGCATCGGTATCTACCTCGCGCATATGGGTTTTCCGGTAGCTGCATCCGGTTTCGAATTCTCTGTGCGTGAAGGAATGTATTCATCCATCAATGTGGCTGATAATATCGGACTTGGCTACAGCCATTTCTATGCAGAAGTGGTGCGGGTAAAACAAGCCGCCGATGCGGCCAGCAGCGGTAAACGCCTTATGCTGATGTTCGATGAGCTGTTCAAAGGCACCAATGTAAAAGATGCTTACGATGGCACGCTCGCAGTAACAGAAGCATTTGCTGAATATCAGGATTGCCTGTTCATCGTATCTACACATATCATTGAAGTGGGAGAGGCATTGAAAGAAACGGATAATATCCGGTTCAGGTATATGCCCACCATCATGGACGGTGCCAGACCAAGGTATACATATGTACTGGAAGAAGGCATCACAGAAGACCGGCAGGGGATGATGATCATCAGAAATGAAGGGATTCTGGAGATGCTTAAAAACTGATAAAGAATGATCAGACCCGGGCCCCTTCAATGTTGGATGAAGGGGCCCGGGCATATGTATCATTTCACAAATCTGAATTGCTGTTCAATCGAATTACCTGAAATAATGAAAAAATAAACACCTGAGGGCCACCCGTGCACATCTACCTGAACAGTTGTGTTGCCTGCTGACAACCGACCTGCGTGCTGGTACATAACCCTGCCTGCATTATCTATCACTTTCCAGTTGAGTTGTTCTGATCGTTGCAGATTGATCGAAAGATTAGCCTGATTTACTACCGGATTAGGATAGAGACTAACAGCGATCGGACTTTTTACGGCCAGCGCGATGGTCTTCGACAAGGTCGATCGATCATCCGTATCCAATTGCCTGAGGCGATAGTAAACTACCGGAGCGGACAATGCTGTTACATCCCGGTCAGTAAAATTATACTGATGCTCGCCCGGTGTATTGAATGCTGTTACTGTGCCTATTTCGGAGAACTTCCGTTGATCTGTACTTCTTTCTACAATAAACCGGCTGGTGTTTGCTTCATTGGTGGTTTTCCAGTGGAGCAAGGCATCCTCCTTGTTCAGGCGGCCTGAAAACGACAGGAAGGTGAGGGGCAGGATACGTATATCGGCAATTGCCCAGAGTTCTGTATCATTACCGGAAGCACTTACAGAAGCAAATAGTGTGTTGCCAATTTGCAGATAGTCTTCATAAAAAGCACTGCCGTATGGATCAATATCCTGTATCATGGCTGTTCCTGCCGCTGTGCCATCGCTATGCCACATTTCCTCACCGTGTACACCATCATCGGCAATGAATATTATCCGGTTATTTACAGTCAGCAAGCGGGAGGAAAAACTAACTGCGTCGTTTATTCCGGGGTTGATGTCTTTCACCATCACTGTTCCGGCAGCAGTACCATCCGATTTCCATAATTCCGTACCTGTTGCAGCAGTATAAGCCACAAAGAAAAGCTGATTGCCGGCTGCCAGCAGATTGCCTGGCGCAGCACCGGAATTATCCTGAGTGATCTCTTTTACGAGTACTGTTCCGGATTGTGTGCCATCAGACTTCCATAACCCCGAAGCACCAGCGCTGTTATGGCTGGCAGTGAAGTACAGGGTGCCATTCCAGTTGACCAGACTACCGGGACTGCTGTTGTCTGCACCGGGATTGATGTCTTTTACCATAACAGTGCCTGCTGCTGTTCCATCACTCATCCATAGTTCACTGCCTTCAGCATCAGTATAGGCTGTAAAGAAAACTGTATTATTCACGGCTGTAATTGAACCGAGAGATATTCCGCCCAGACTGTTGGTGATGTCTTTTACAAGCGTTGTGCCTGCTGCCGTGCCATCGCTTTTCCATAATTGCGAAAACCCGTCATTGAAAAACAACGTACCATTTACGTTGGTGAGGTTTTCCGGTTCGCTTCCGGCAGGAGATGTTTTTATGAGTAGGGTGCCTGCGGCAGTGCCGTCTGTACTCCATAACTCAGATGCAGCACCATTGTAAACTTTGAAGAATAAGTGATTGCCGGCTACCTGTGATTGAGCAAACTGTGTATTGTCAGCACCTGTTGTAATATCTTTCACCAATGTAGTGCCGGCAGCAGTGCCGTCTGTTTTCCATAATTCGGTCCCATAGTCGGGAGATAAAGCAGCAAAATACAAATAGCCGTTGATCACTCCCAGCAGATCGGGATCAGAGGAACCTGTTCCGGGATTGATGTCTGTTACAAGGCTGGTACCGGATGATGTGCCGTTGCTTTTCCACAGCTCTCTTCCGTTGATTGATTCGGTAGCTGCAAAGAAAAGAGTGCCATTGAGGTTGAAAAAATCTTTCGGTATACTGCCTTCTTTAAAATGAGTGTTTGTTACCCTTATAGTTCCGGCTACAGTGCCATCACTTTTCCATAACTCAGTACCGTTCATATTATCTTCTCCCTGAAAAAGAAGGGTGCCGTTTGCATTAAAAATACTGCCGGACAATCCATTGTTTATGCCGGGGTAAATATCTTTCACCATAATAGTGCCTGCTTCTGTACCATCCGATTGCCATAATTCAGCGCCGGAAGCAGCAGTGTGAGCGCTGAAATACAACGTGCCGTTCAATGCAGCCAGCGAATTAGGATAGGTATTGCTGCTGCCTGGATTGATATCTTTCACGGGCACGGTACCAGCCACAGTTCCATCAGTTTTCCAGAGCTCATTACCGAGGTCTGATCTTTCAGCAGTGAAATACACGGTGCTGCCAACTGCCGTAAAATAGGAAGGAGCGCTGCCTGTAACGCCTGGTTGAATATCTTTCAACAGAACAGTACCTGCTGTGGTGCCATCACTCTTCCATGCTTCTTCGCCATTGGCATTATCAGTGGCTCTGAAAATAAGCATCCCATTTGCAACAACCATAAAATCTATAGATGAGCTTGCGGTACCTGGATTGATGTCTTTCACCAGCACAGTGCCTGCAGTGGTACCATCCGTTTTCCATAATTCACTTCCCGCGGCCGGAGAGACAGCGCTGAAATACAATACCCCGTTCAGTTCCGTGAAATTCAGGGGAAAGCTGCCGGCGATGCCCGGATTGATTTCTTTCAATAACACTGTACCGGATTCTGTGCCATCCGATTTGCCCAGCTCCGGTCCAGTGCCGGAAAAGGTACCGGAGAAAAACAAGGTATTGCCGATGGCTTTCATGGTGATGATGTCGCTGCTGGCTGCGCCTGGCAGGATATCTTTTACCATTATCGTACCTGCTGCCGTGCCATCAGATTTCCAGAGCTCCGTTCCATGTGCTCCGTCAGTGGCTTTAAAATACAATACTCCATTCATGTCGGTAAGCGACTGCGGATAACTGTCCCCGGTAGGGTTGATATCTTTTACCATAACGGTGCCAGCTGCAGTTCCGTCGGACTTCCATAATTCAAATCCATTGACCAGATCATTGGCAACAAAATAGAGGGTATTGCCAACAACTGTAAAGAAACGAAGGCTGCTGCCGGGGTTTCCTGTTGCGATGTCTTTTACCATCATGGTGCCTGCTTCGGTTCCATCAGTCTTCCATAACTCATCACCTGCGTTGTCTGATCCGGCAAAAAAAGTTGTTCCGTTCATCATGACGAAATTATCAACCCTGATACCCGGTGCGGGATTCATTTCGGTATTGATGTTCTTAACGAGGGTGAAACGTTGACTATATGCCAGAGGAGAAACAACTAAAAGAAAGCCTATAAGTAAGTAAAAATTTCGCATAACACAATTGCTTTATGATAGCGAATGTATATGCTTATACTTTCTGAAAATGGAAGTGGTTTACATTATTAAGGGTAAAGTTGAATTATACTGGTAAATGAGTATAATCTTTATCCCTGCTTACTTGTAGAAGATCGGAGAGGTGTTGTGCTGTGATGAAAATATTGCTGTCTGCAGTCAGGTAGAACGATCTGATAACGTGAAGAGGTGTTGAAATAGTATGAGTCCGATAGATTTCTTCAACAATTTTTAAGTGATGCAAACAAACTGGTAATTATTTATTCCCTTTTGAATGGCAGGTTTTCCGAATTTAGTAATCATCCTTTTGGGGCAACCACTAGTTTTGCGGCCTTTCCAACAACAAATGAACAAGGTACTGTCGCACAAGATAGTACCTGGCAAAAGTATGGTTGCCAATCCGGGGGTATGTTCTCATGTTATTTCCCTGATTTGATTTTTCAACTTTTTTATTTAAAAGTTTGAAAAATCAAAAAAAGATTTCTAACTTTTAAGAGCCATTGAATTCAATTATGACAAAAAAGGAAGCACTAAAACAAAAGATCCGTGAAGCGGCCCTGCAGTGTTTTACAAAATACGGTCTGGAAAAAACAACACTGGATGATATTGCAAAACTGATCGGGCTGAACAAAGCATCACTCTATTACTACTATAAAAACAAAGAAGATCTTTTTGTAGAAGCGGCACTGGCAGAAGGCAGAACATATATCGAAGCACTGCAACAGAAAACAGTAAAGAAGAAAGGATTGGAAGCGCAGATCTGGTTCTATCTCGATTCCCGCTTCAAATATTATGTGAATGTGCTGAATGTAAGTAAAATCTCTCCCAGCATGCTCACTAAAATGCTGCCCCGCTTTTTTGAACTGTACGAAGATTTCAGAAAACAGGAACAGGAGTTTCTCACAGTTATCCTGAAAGAGGCCATGCAGGAAGGCGTAGTGGCAAAAGGCAATCCAGGCAAGATCGCATCCCTGCTGATCGATATCAGCGATGCTTTGAAACACTATGAAGAACAAAAATCCATTTTGAAAGGAAGCACCTCGGTGGAATATGCAAACAGCCTGCAGAATATCAAACACCTGGTGTCCATAATATTTCATAAGCCTAAATAAAACAGATGGAAACGGTAACCCCACTGGCAGCCCATGGGCTGAACAATATGCGTCGCTTTTTCGAAAGCGGTGGTAGCATTGGATACCGTTTCAGAATGCAACAGCTGGTGGCGTTCCGTGATGGGCTGATTGCCCATGAAGAAGCATTGTACAGCGCATTGTACAGTGATCTGAGAAAAAGCAAAGCAGAATCGTTTCTTACAGAATTCAGCCTGCTGCTGTCCGAGATCAGACTGGCCATCAAAAAATTGGCTGCATGGATGCAGCCCGAACGGGTAAAGACCAACCTGCTCAATTTCCCCTCCTCCAGCAAGATCTATCCGCATCCTAAAGGAGTGGTTCTGATCATTGGCGCCTGGAATTATCCGCTGCTGCTGGGTTTGGTACCTGTGGTTGGGGCGATAGCCGGCGGCAATTGCATCATCATAAAACCTTCCGAACATGCTCCGGCAACTGCAGCAGTGATAGAGAAAATGATCAGACAAATCTTCCGTGAAGATCATGTGCGTGTAGTGCAGGGAGAAGGAAGAATAGTGGTGCCTGCAATGATGGAATCCTTTCGCTTTGATCATGTTTTCTATACCGGAAGCGGCAATGTTGGGCAATCCATTTATGAACTCGCCGCAAAAAAATTAGTGCCTGTCACACTGGAGCTGGGAGGGAAGAGTCCTGCTATTGTTGAAAAAGACGCAGCCATTGCTGTCAGTGCGCGGCGTATCGTATTCGGAAAGTTCATCAATGCAGGACAAACCTGTGTGGCACCTGATTATCTGCTGGTGCAGGAAGATATTCTGGAACCCTTTATCGATGCGCTGAAAGATTGTATCCGTAATTTTTTTGGAACAACTGTGCAGGATAGTGCTGATTATGGCCGCATCATCAATCTTCAGCGGTTCAATGCACTTGTATCATTATTGAAGAATAGCAGTGGCGAAGTGGTCACGGGTGGAGGGTATGATCCGGCCCATCTGTTCATTGCACCAACAATCATCAGAAACGTTTCACCGGATGATGTGGTGATGCAGGAAGAGATCTTCGGCCCTTTATTACCCATCATTTCTTTCCGTACAAGAGAAGAGGCAATGGGTATTGTTGATCAGCATGCCAATCCACTGGCCTTCTATCTGTTCACCACCAATAAACAGACAGAAGAGCAATGGCTGCAAAGCAAAGCATTTGGCAATGGATGCATCAATAACACCATTATGCATCTGGCCAATTCAAACCTGCCTTTTGGCGGAATTGGTCAAAGTGGTATCGGCGCTTACCGGGGCATACATGGTTTCAGGGTGTTCACGCATGCACGTGCTGTAATGAAAACACCCCTGTGGTTCGATCCGGCGATGAAATATCCGCCCTACAAGGATAAGCTGAAGTGGTTAAAGCGATTGTTCTAAGATCAGTCAACGATAGGTCCTTTCTCCCTAACTGCTAAATAACGCGTATGAAAAAACGATTGCTTGCATTATTGATCCCATTGGTATGCGCTGCCGGGTCCGTACATGCACAACGCCAGACCATCACCGGCGTAGTTACCAATGCCGAAACACAACAGCCATTACCGGCGGTATCTGTATCTATCAAAGGCGCCACCGGAGGTACATACACGGACGATCGTGGCCGTTTCCGTTTTACAGTGAATCAGCATTTCCCACTCACCATTGTTTTCTCTTCCATCGGGTTCGAATCAAAAGAAATGACGTTGCAGCAACCGGGTAATCTCACCGTTGCCTTGAATGCAGCCTCCACACTCGGAGAAGAAGTGGTGGTGAATGCAAGCCGGATGGTGCAACGTAAACTCACTGCTCCGGTTACCATCGAGCAGCTTAGCCGGAAAGAAATTCAACTCTCGCCCCAACTCAATTACATCGATGCATTGCAGGGATTGCGTGGTGTGGATGTAACCGTATCCAGCCTCGGTTTCACCAGCATTACAACCCGCGGCTTCAATACAAGCGGTAATACGAATTTTACGCAGATCGTGGATGGAATGGATAATCAGGCACCCGGACTGAACTTCCCGCTGGGATCTGTTATCAGTCCCACACAACTGGACGTTGACAATATCGAATTGCTTTCCGGCGCATCTTCCGCATTGTACGGATCACGCGGCTTGAATGGTACCATGGTCACCAGCAGCAAAAATCCTTTCAAGGACCAGGGACTTAGTTTTCTGATCACACAAGGCATAAACCATATCAATGGTAAGAAGTATGGAGATCCTGTGAAGGCCTCTCCTTATTACGACTGGAGTTTGCGCTGGGCACAGAAACTCAGTGAGCGCTTTGCCTACAAAATGAATTTTCAATATACAAAGGGCAACGATTGGGTGGCCACCGACTCATCCAATAAAAGCGGGCCCGGATCAAAGTATACAGATCCCAATTACAACGGCATCAATTATTACGGAGGAGCCACATCGGTAGACATTGTTCCTTTTATGCAGGGAGCACTGCAAGCGGATCCTTCACTGGCTCCATTGATAGAACCTTTTTTGGCGGCAAACCCCTCTTACTATGTTGCCCGTACCGGGTATGCAGAATATGATTACCTCAATAACAACGCTTATTTATTCAAAGGCAATGCAGAGCTGCGTTACAAGCTTTCAAGTACAATGGAGCTGATCGGTTCCGGTACATTCGGCACAGGAAATATTGTGTACACGAACGACACCCGTTATCAGATCCGTGGATTCAAAGTTGGTCAGTACCGGCTGGAGCTGAAAGCCAATCACTGGTTTGTACGTGGATATGCCACTACCGAAAACTCAGGCCGCACGCTGCTTGCAGGGCCTACTGCACAATATCTCAATGAGGCCTGGAAGCCCAGCTACAACGAAAGTACAGGAGATGGATGGTATCCTCAATACACCATGGGCCTGCTCACTGCAATGGCCGGAGGTGCTGATCTGCAGGCCGCGAATCTTGCTGCCCGCTCTTTTGCGGATGAGGGGAGAGTAATGCCCGGTACCAGTACCTTCAACAGATTAAAAGACAGCATTGCCAACAGACCTATTTCGGAAGGCGGCACTTTATTTCTCGACCGCTCAAAATTGTACAATGCCGAACTGCAGTATAATTTTTCAGAGCTGGTGAAATTCATGAACCTCATCGCGGGAGTGAATTACCGACTGTACCGCCTGAACAGTAAGAACACTTTATTTCCGGATAATGATAAACCCATCAATGTAAACGAATGGAGTGTTTATCTCCAGGCATCGAAGAAACTGATCCACGATAAACTTCAGTTGAGTGCATCTTTCCGGTGGGACAAAAACTCCCTGTTCTCCGATGCGAAAGTAACTTCCAGGCTGAGCTCTGTATTTGAAGTGAACAGGAGCAACTACATCCGTTTCTCTTATCAGAATGCCTATAGTTTTCCGAGCAATATCCAGGCATTGCAAAACACGCTCAACGGTTATAACAGTTATTCTTCCGGTGGCTCCAATTACCTGCTGAATGGCGTATATCATTTCGATCAGTATGCACCTTATACTTTGGAAAGTGTGCGCAAGTATCAGCGTAGCAACGATCCTGCGGTGCTGGAGAAGTTTGCCTACGACGGCATCAAACCTCAGAGTGTAAATGCATTTGAATTGGGATATGCAACCGTGATCAATAAATTCATTCTCATAGATGTGCTGGGATATTACGCCACATGGAAAAACTTCATCGGTTATGCCAACGTAGCCAATTCGCCCGGTACCAATGATGTTGCCGCGTTCAAAGACCAAAGCAGGCATGTGATTTACAATATAGCTTTCAATGGCGCGGAAGGAGTGAAAACCTATGGCTATGCGGCCAGCATCAGCATCGACTTTCTGGGAAGCTTCAGATTCAAGGCCAACTATTATTCTGATCATATCGATAATAAGAACAACAAGCAGGTCAACAATTTCAATGCACCCGATTATCATATCAATTTCGATTTGGGCAATATGGGCTTTGGCCGTAAAAAGGAATGGAGTTTCAATACAACGCTTCGGTATAAGCCCGGCTATTTTTATGTAGTGAATGGCGGTGGCGGACAGGGCAACGTTCCTGCCTCTGCTGTGATGGATGCACAGATCAGCTACAAGCTGCTGAAAGCGCATTCCGGTATCCGTTTGGGAGGAACCAATATCACCAACAAATATTACTCTACAGGTACCGCCAACCCGATGATCGGGGCTACTTATTACATCACATATGCGTACAATATTTTTTAATAACGAATATCAACCATAATGAACAACCTGAAACCTATTCTTGGTCTATGCTGTTTGCTGCTGTTGATGGCTGCATGCAATACAGCGCCTGACACAAAATCATCTTACAAACACACGCTTAGCTTTGGTCCTGGTGAAGAAGCCAAAATAACTGAAGCATTCCTCACCATTAAAGACAGTACCGACATATTGTTGAAAGAAGGGAAGTATCAGTTCGATAACCTGAGCCTGGCCAATGTGAATCATATCCGGGTGAGGGGAGAAGGAACGGAAAAGACCATACTCGATTTCTCTTCGCAAAAAACAGGAGGAGAGGGCATACGGGTTACTTCACTGATTGGTTTCACCATCGGCGATATGACCATCCGCGACTCCAAAGGTGATCTCATCAAGATCAATAAAAGCCGTAATGTAGTAGTGGCCGGTCTGAATGCTGTTTGGAAAACGGCTGATTCTACCAGCGGCGGTTATGCCATTTATCCCGTGCTCTGCAAAAATGTGCTGGTAGAAAACTGCTATGTGGAAGGTTCTTCCGATGCAGGCATCTATGTAGGTCAATCGGATTCTGCCGTTATCCGCAATAACAAAGGAGCAAAAAATGTAGCTGGATGTGAAGTGGAAAACACTACTCATGCAGAAGTATACGATAACGAATTCTACAACAACACGGCAGGTTTTCTGGTTTTTGATTTACCTGGTCTCTCACAAAAAGGTGGCCATATCAAAGCCTGGAACAATCATATCCACGATAACAATTTCAGGAACTTTGCCAAAGCCGGCAGTTTCGGAACAGCGTGGGGTGTAGGCAATGCGCCTCCCGGCAGTGGTGTTATCATTCTGGCCACTTCGAATGTGGAGATCTTCAATAACAGGATCATCAATAACAATACGTCGGGTATCATCATTGCATCGGGCTTTACTGTGGATGATAGTGCAGTGCACAGAATCAACGATCAGTATTTTCCTGTTCCTGCGCATATCAGCATTCATGGCAATACTTTCCAGATGGCTGATGCATTCCCGCAACCTTTGCACGAACATCGTATGGGACCCATGTTCGTTGCTGTTGAAGAGACACTCCGCAAGATCGATCCTGCCATTAAAAGAGTGCCATTCATTTTTTACGATGGCGTTAGTACCAATGTGCTCAGCAATGGCAGTGCAGTCAATCCCGATAGCCTGTGCATAGGACAAAAGGAGCCCAACGCATTTGTAAATGCCAACTTCCTTACAATGTCCAATCCGGCAAAGTGGAAGCCTGATACAAATATTACTCCCTTTGTCTGTAAGTAATGTTCTATACTTAACCAGTGACTACAATGAAAAAAACGTATTGGGTGAGCGGCGTTTTGATGCTGATAGTAATGGTTGCTGCAACCCTTCAACAGGGTTGTGGCAACAACACCAATAATAAAACAGCAGCAACTGCGGAACAGGGGTTTGTTTTTCTGGAACAATTGGCCGACTATGGTTTCTTTTCCGGCGAACTGAAATCATTGAATCCGATAGCTGCTGTAAGACACTATGAAATTGTTACGCCTTTGTTCAGTGATTATACCGTCAAAGACAGGTTCATTGTTCTTCCTGCCGGTAAACAGATCAGGTATGTTGCCAAAGGAATACTTGATTTTCCGGATTCCACTATCATCATCAAGAATTTCGCTTACAGGAATAAAGCGGGGGAGAAGGTAATGATAGAGACACGCCTGCTGGTAAAAGATCCGTTGGATCACCGCTGGAAAGTGATGGATTATTTGTGGAATAAAGAACAGACTGCAGCAAAGAAACATATTACCGGTGCAGTGCTCCCAATTGCATTGGTGGATGAAGCGGGGAATGAAGTGCATACGAGTTATCAGGTACCAAATGTGAACGATTGCAAGCGGTGCCATAACAATAACAATCAGCTGGAACCCATTGGTCCCAAGGCCCGCAATCTTAATTATGTTGTACATGGGCAGCAAAACAATCAGTTGGCTGAATGGGCAGCAGCCGGTGCGTTAGCTGGATTTCCCAATTCCGATAGTGTGGATGTGTTGCCTGATTGGAAAGATGCCAAAAGGTTCACCCTCGATCAACGGGCACGCGCCTACCTCGATGTCAATTGTGCGCATTGCCATAGTGCAGGAGGTGATGCCTCCAATACCGGATTATTTCTGGAGTATGAACAAAAAGACAGGTTCCATGTCGGTATAATGAAAGAGCCTGTTTCTGCAGGTGGTGGTGCAGGTGGACTTAACTATGATATAATCCCCGGTGATCCTGAGCACTCCATTTTTGTTTACCGGATGAACAGCGTAGCGCCCAATATTGCCATGCCGGAACTTGCGCGCTCAGTGATTCACAAAGAAGGTGTTGCATTGATCACGCAATGGATCAGGGAGCTGGCACCGAAACAAAAACAGACGAAGAAGTAATAGTCAATTCAAAAAAATATTTGCAGTTCCGGAAGTATATCGTAATATTGCGATAGATATGGGTCTTACAAAATCAGAAATATTCACGGAAAAGCAGAATAAGCTGGCGCAGATGATGAAAGCATTGGCGCATCCTGCACGCATCGCCATCATTCAGTATCTGGTGAAGGCGCAGGCATGTATCTGTGGTGATCTGGTGGAAGAACTCGGTCTTGCGCAGGCAACTATCAGTCAACACCTGAAAGAACTTAAAAACGCAGGACTGATCACCGGAACCATTGAAGGAACCAGCGTTTGCTATTGCATCGATCCCAAAACATGGAATCAGTACCGTGCTGCCTTCGATTCATTCTTTGTTGCTTACGTAAACAAAGACGGATGCTGCTAAGGCATTTTTTTTGCCCTGATTAATCGCAATATTGCAATAAACCAATAATAAGAATTGTTATGCAAACAACTGAGCAAATAAAAGAAATGGTAAGGCAGAAATACAGTGAGATTGCCTTACAGGATAAAACAGACAACGCAGCATCCTGCTGCGGTTCCGGTTGCTGCTCCATCGAAACAGCCAATATAATGACGGACGATTACACTCAGCTCGAAGGCTACTATCCCGATGCGGATCTTGGATTGGGTTGTGGGCTGCCCACTCAATTTGCGAAGATCAGAAAAGGAGATGTGGTGATCGATCTGGGATCAGGAGCCGGCAACGATGCCTTCATCGCCAGATCCGAAACCGGAGAAACAGGAAAGGTTATCGGCATCGACTTTACTCCTGCCATGATTGAGAAAGCCAGACAGAATGCAGAGAAGCTCGGATTTCACAATGTAGAGTTCAGACAGGGCGACATCGAAAATATGCCTGTATCCGCAAACACCGCAGATGTGATTGTGAGCAATTGCGTACTCAATCTCGTACCCAACAAAGATGGAGTGATCAAAGACATTTTTCGTGTGCTGAAACCCGGCGCACATTTCAGCATCTCCGACATTGTGCTGGAAGGCACATTGCCTCCCGCAATTCAACAAGCTGCTGAAATGTATGCCGGTTGCGTATCGGGCGCCATTCAAAAGCAGGTATATCTCGAACTGATCGAAAAGAACGGGTTCACCAATATTACCATTCAGAAAGAAAAAGCAATTGTGATCCCTGATGATATTCTCAGCGGGTATTTGTCAGCAGAAGAGATCGCTGCATTCAGAAAAGGGAACACAGGCATTTACAGCATTACTGTTTATGCAGAGAAACCAAAAGATGCAGGCGCTTGCTGTGCACCTGGCTGTTGCAGTTAATCCTTTAAAATCAGTTTCGGCTGCGGTCATTTCATGATCGCAGTCTTAGTTAAAAAATATGTATGAGCGCAAACAACTGCAATCCTGCCACTGAAAGAAAACGTCTCGGTTTCTTAGACCGATATCTAACCTTATGGATCTTCCTCGCCATGATCATTGGAGTGAGCGTAGGCTATTTTATTCCGGAGTCTTCGGCATGGATCAATGCGTATTCATCAGGCACTACCAATATTCCGTTGGCCATTGGATTGATATTGATGATGTACCCACCACTGGCCAAAGTGAGATATGAAAAATTAGGAGAAGTATTCAGGAACACAAAAATACTGGGTGCATCGCTGTTCCTCAACTGGGTTGTGGGGCCTGTGCTGATGTTTGTTCTGGCCATTCTCTTTCTGCATGATCTTCCGGAATATATGACTGGCCTTATTCTGATCGGTCTTGCCCGCTGTATTGCCATGGTAATTGTCTGGAACGAACTGGCAGAAGGCAACCGGGAATATGCAGCAGGACTTGTTGCGCTGAACAGCATATTTCAGGTGATCTTTTTTAGCCTGTATGCTTACATCTTCATCACGGTGCTGCCTCCTTTATTCGGACTAAAAGGAATTGCAGTGAATATCACCATCGGCCAGATTGCAGAAAGTGTTGCCATTTATCTCGGTATCCCTTTTACGGCAGGTGTGCTAACAAGAATAATACTGATAAAACTGAAAGGAGAAGAATGGTATCAGCAGCGGTTCATCCCGGTTATTTCTCCGGTTACGTTAATCGCGTTATTGTTTACCATCATTGTTATGTTCAGCCTCAAAGGACAACTGATTGTGAGCATACCGATGGATGTAGTGCGAATAGCCATTCCTCTGGTGATATATTTTGTGATCATGTTCCTGGTAAGTTTTCTCACAGGAAAATTCCTTGGCGCTGATTATTCAAAGAATGCCTCCATTGCATTCACTGCTGCCGGTAACAATTTTGAATTGGCGATAGCAGTTGCGATCGGTGTTTTTGGCATCAACAGTGGCCAGGCATTTGCCGGTGTTATTGGGCCGCTGGTAGAAGTACCTGCATTGATTGCCCTTGTAAATGTGGCTTTCTGGCTTCGTAAAAAATGGTACGGTTCTGAAAATAATGCTGAAGTTTTAAAACAACCCTCATAATGAAAAAAGTATTGGTGCTTTGTACAGGCAACAGTTGCCGCAGTCAGATTGCAGAAGGATACCTCCGTTATTTTGGCGGCAGTAAGGCCGAAATCTATAGTGCAGGTGTAGAAACACATGGTGTAAATCCCAAAGCCATTTCCATCATGGCCGAAGATGGTATCGATATCTCAGGCCATACATCCAACAACATTACAGAATATGCCGGAATAGATTTTGATTATGTGATTACAGTGTGCGACCATGCAAAAGAAAGATGTCCTTTCTTCCCCTCCAAAGCACAGCTGTTCCATGAGAATTTTCCTGATCCGGCAAAAGCCACCGGTACGGAGGAAGAGATCAAACAACAATTTCTGCATGCCCGTAACCTGATCAAAGAATACACAAAAGCCTTTGCTGAAAAGTACCTGTAAGCCAGCTGATTTTTGCTTACATTTATTTACTTATCAACGCTGAATAATTCTGGTATGCACGTTTCCGAAGCCACACCGCAGATGCTCCCTGAAATCACCGGACTATTGCAGTCTCAATCTCTACCTGTAGAAGACCTGTCAGAAGATCTGAATGGTTTTTTAGTGGCAACCGATGGTGGTTCGCTTGTTGGCGTAATAGGAGTGGAGATATATGGAAACTATGGACTGCTCAGGTCAATGGCGGTGCATCCCGATTACAGAAACAGGGCAATTGCCGCAGCATTGGCAGAGGCATTGGAATACCGGGCGAAGAATGCCGGTGTGAAAGCTTTGTACCTGTTAACGGAAACAGCACAGCATTACTTCACTAAGAAAGGATTTTCAGTTATCACGCGCGAAACTGTACCTGATGAAGTAAAAAAATCAGCCGAGTTTAGTCATGTTTGTCCGGTGAGCGCTATCGTGATGACCAAACAACTCATTTAATACCTGATTTCAATTCAATAGAAAGGATCACCAGCAGGCGATCCTTTTTTCGTTTTTCATAACAACACATCTCTGTCCTTTCTTTGAGGGTAATACAGGCACAAAAAATATCATTGATCGAAGTAATATCTACGCGTTATTGCTGCGGCATCATCTTCAGCAGTTTTTTGGTCAGCAGGAAAAGCGTCAGCGAAGCAATACCTGTCATCAATACAAAGAACATAAAGAAGTCGTACAGGTTATTGATGGTATATCCCAACACATAAGTGGCTTTTCCGTTTGCAGGATACAATGCACTCAATACACCAGCTGTTTTCTGTGCCGCAGCAGTGGCCAGAAACCAAACAGCCATCAGCAGTGATGCAAATTTCAGAGGGGCCAGTTTATTCACCAGTGATAACCCGATCGGCGACAAACACAGTTCCCCGGCTGCATGCAAGGCATACATCACTGTAAGCCAGATCATGCTTACCTTAACGCCGGGATGAACATTTTTTACACCTTGTGCAATCCACAGGTAGCCGAGTCCAAGCAATAGAAGCCCGATGGCCATCTTCGCAGGAGAGGAAGGTTGGCGTCTTCCCATCTTCGTCCATAACCACGCAAATAACGGAGCGAGCGATACCAGAAAAATAGAACCAAAAGACTGGAAAAGGCTCGGAGGAACTTCCCAGCGCAGAAAGCCTAAACGCCT
Source organism: Pseudoflavitalea sp. G-6-1-2 (assembly GCF_012927185.1). Taxonomy (GTDB): domain Bacteria; phylum Bacteroidota; class Bacteroidia; order Chitinophagales; family Chitinophagaceae; genus Pseudobacter. Next base: position 1,637,422 of record NZ_JABBGB010000002.1, on the reverse strand, counting down.
GTCTGTTTGTTCATCGGCAAAGAACACCAGCGATGCACCAGTTTGCTCAAACGCGCTCCAGAAAAAGATCACAAAGAATGCTACGATAAAAATTACGGCCACTCCGCGCTTCTCTGCTGCAAGCAGGCTTTTATCGGAAAAAATAATTGCTGCGATGAAGATGGCCGACCCAAGCAGCAGCCAGGGCAGAAAGCTGATCACTTTTGCATCGAAATACAATAACGCAATCATCAGCAATACGTAACCGGCAAGAAAAGTTGTAGCGAAAACTTTAGACGATACGATGGCCGGCGCTCCGGCTGGTTTTGTTCCCAGCAACTTTCCTTCCGGATCTTTAATATGTTTGTTGAAGAAGAAATGAATGATGATCACACTCAGCAGCATAGCGCCACCGGCTGTTAGAAATGCCCACCTGAAATCTGCAGGATTGCCGGTATCACCGGCCAGCGAACAAAGTATCGGACCTAATGCGCCGCCAATATTGATGCCCATGTAGAAGATGGTGTAGGCCACATCTTTTCTGCTGTCTTCTTTTGTATAAAGCTGTCCAACCAGTGTAGAGATATTGGGTTTGAATAATCCGTTGCCCGATATCATGCAACCCAGTCCGCTGAAGAACAACAATCCCGCGAGCTGTGGATTGGTGATGTAAAGTGAGCCTGCAAAAAACAGAATGATCTCACCGGCTGCCATCATCAATCCACCTGCTACGATCAACCGTTTATTTCCCCACCATCTGTCGGCAATATATCCGCCTACAAGCGGTGTGAGGTAAATGAAACCAGTGTAACTGCCGTACAGGTTGCTTGCAAAGGCTTTGTCGAAGAGTAAGGCTTTGGTCATAAAAAGCACCAGTACGGCCCTCATGCCATAGAAACTGAATCGCTCCCACATTTCGATGGTAAAAAGGAGATATAGGCCACGCGGGTGCTTATTGTTCATAATGCATGTTGTTTGGGTTGTCGGGGATTGATATGTATCTGCTCAAATATCATTTTAGCATCTGAATAGTAATTCGCTGTTATTACCCAATGCTGTTCCGATGTTGACCGGGTGTATCCGTAAATGCAAAAAGCAGAAGGATCGCTCATGGGCGATCCTTCTGCTTTTCCACAACTTATTTTATCAGGACTGATCTATTGCAGGGCTTTTTTGAGCGCTGCCGATATATCCTCCTTGATATCTTCGATATGTTCAATACCCAGCGACACACGCAATAAACCCGGTTCTACTCCGGCTGAGCGTTGCTCTGCTTCAGTCAGCTGCTGGTGCGTGGTGGTAGCCGGATGTATGATCAGGGTTTTGGCATCTCCCACATTGGCGAGGTGACTGATCAGTTGCAGGTTGTTCACCAGTTTGTCAGCAACCGCATTGCCACCTTTTACTTTGAAGGATAACACGCCACCAAAACCATTGCGCAGGTACTTCTTCGCAAGCGTGTGATATTTGTTATCTGCCAGTCCCGGATAATTTACATACTCCACGGCTGGTTGCGCCTTCAGCCATTCGGCCAGTGCCAACGCATTGTCCACTGTGCGTTGCACACGCAGACTCAGTGTTTCCAATCCCTGCAAAAAGAGGAATGAATTGAATGGAGATAAGGCAGGACCGAGGCTGCGCAGTCCGGTAACTCTTGCACGGATGATATAAGCGATATTTCCGAAAGGACCATCCGTTCCGAATATGTCCCAGAATTTAAGGTTGTGATAAGCTTCATCCGGTTCTGTGAAGTAACCGAATTTGCCGTTGCCCCAATTGAAATTGCCGGCGTCTACAATCACGCCACCGATGCTGGTTCCATGTCCTCCGATCCATTTGGTAGCAGCTTCTACAATTACGTTGGCGCCGAAATCGATCGGGCGGCAGAGATAGCCTGCGGCTCCGAATGTATTGTCGACGATCAATGGTATCTGATGTTTTTGTGCGATCTCCGCCAGCCTGTCAAAATCTGGAACGCTGAAAGCCGGATTCCCAATGGTTTCCACGTAAATGGCTTTGGTGCGATCGTTGATCTTTGCTTCAAAGTCCGCAGGGTTATCGCCGTCTGCGAATTTCGCTTCGAATCCCAGTCGCTTCAAACTTACCTTGAACTGATTGTAAGTGCCGCCATAGAGATAGGAAGATGCCACGATATTATCTCCCTGCTGCAAGATATTCTGCAGGGCCAGAAACTGGGCCGATTGCCCGGAAGCTGTCGCCAATGCACCCACACCACCTGCCAATGCCGCAATGCGCTTTTCAAAAACATCGGTGGTTGGGTTCATGATGCGCGTATAGATATTGCCGAACTCTTTCAATCCGAAGAGATTGGCTGCATGTTCTGCGCTGTCGAATGTGTAGGAGGTTGTCTGATAAAGCGGTACCGCTCTTGATTTGGTTACGGGATCTGGTGTCTGCCCTGCATGCACCTGCAGTGTTTCGAATCGGAAGTTTTGCGACATGATGGTTGATTTTATTCCCTATAAATTTAGTGGACTAATGGCATATAAGAGAAAAAACGGTAATGTTTTTTTTGAAGCGGCATTCTCAGGCTGGTCCTGGTAAACAACAGTCAGTTGTAAAATTTCGGATAGCCGCTTTCTTAACATTACGGTAATAATTGTTGAGTTCCTTTGCAGCTGATTCAGCCAATGACCTCCCGCCCCCCACACGATACGAATTCTCTACAACACCAGGAACTGTCCAAATTATTTGAACAGCTCTTTCTATTGACCAAAGACAGGCTGTATCATTTTACCTGGAAACTTACCCGCGACCCATCCATTGCAAAAGACATTATTCAGGACTGCTACCTTAAATTATGGCAGAGGATACACACCATCGATACCACGGAGGATGTGCTGCCTTTACTTTTCACCTATGCCCGCAACGGTGTAATTGATAATCTCAGGAAACTGGCTACCAGTGAGCAATACAGCCGGCAGCAGCAATTGAATGAGTCCGAAACGGCAGTTGTTATTCCGCGCTGGATGGAAACGGAGGAAGAAGTGTTGAATCTGAAGTTATCCATCGGGCAGCTTCCCACCAGACGAAAAGAAATCTTTACACTCGTAAAGGAAGAAGGACTTTCTTACAAGGAAGTAGCAGCACAATTGCGCATCTCCGTTGCCACTGTTGAAAAGCAGATGGGGCTTTCCATGAAATTCCTTCGCGATACACTGAAAGGATAGATTGTTACCAAATCATTAACTCGGTTTTTTGCTTACCGGGTATTGCTCATTCATCCGTGATATCATACGAATGGAAAAAGCTTTACTGGAAAAATTCATTGAAGGAGGCTGTACCCCGGAAGAAGCCAGACAGGTTTCCCAGTGGTTGCTGGAACATCCTGATGCGCTGGATACCATCCTGAACAATACCTGGGCGGAGCCCGTTACAGCGCTGATGCCCGCTGATATGGAATCTTCTCTGCGCGTGTCCCTGCCTTTGCAGACTACTGGCACAACTGCGGAAGCTCCGGTGTATCAGCTGCCGCATAACCGTTCGGCGGGCAGGTACCGCTGGTATGCTGCTGCGGCGGTGGTATTGCTGTTAGTGGGTGGATGGTGGATGGCGCGGAGTCTGAACAATGCAGACAACAGTGGTACCAATGCATTGGTGACGGTAACAGTACCGGCAGGAAAAATGTATAAGCTTACATTGCCCGATGAGAGTACTGTGTGGCTGAAAGGCAATACGCAGTTAAAATACGATGCGAAGCAATTTGGTATCATCACCCGCCATGTGGAGCTGATGTCCGGCGAAGCATTTTTTGATGTGCAGCGGAATGCTGAGCATCCATTTGTAGTGGAGCAGGGTGGTGTTCGAACTACAGTATTGGGAACTTCTTTCAGTGTGAAAGCTGCCACTGATAAAAATGCTGCTGTGATCACAGTGGCAACGGGTAAAATTTCGGTGAGCCATCATACAAAGGAGCTGGAAGTGCTTACACAGGGCCGGCAGCTGGTGGTGAATGCGCAAACCGGCCACTACACTGTATCGCAGGTGCCTGTATGGATGGCTTCTGCATTCAAAGATTCAGTGGTACAGCTGAATGCTGCCTCATTCGGAGAGCTTCAGCAGGCGCTGCAACAATTCTGCAACATACAACTGCAAACAAACCAACAGCAGGTAAAACAACAACGCTACACCATACAGTTGAACAGGAGTACGCCGGTAAAGGATCTGATGGATGTACTCTGTTTGCTCAACCAAAATCAATACCACAGGAAAAACGATTCCACTTACATCATTTATTAACTAATCGGCATTATGGAAAAGATTGTACTTGAACGGAATCGTTCAGGCAAGGGCTCTTTTTGTGTATTCATTGTATTTTTCACGCTGCTATGCGGGGTACTCACTGCACAACAAAGGCTGCAAACTCCGGTAACCATTACGTTTCAGCAGCAGTCGCTGGCACAGGCGCTTCGCCAGTTGCAAACTGCAACAGGGATGGCCATCACTTTTACAGAAGCAAGTGTAAAAAACTATCAGATAACTGCACAAACTTTTACGGCCACACCACTGGCAGGAATTTTTCAAACACTACTTCAGAAAACCAACCTTCATGTGAAGGAAAGCGGCATTTACCTGGTGATAGTACCGGTAGAAAACCCTGCAGAAAAACCTGCCGGTACCAAACCAGGCACGCTCCGCGGCCGAATTGTGGATTTTGAAACAGCGCAACCGCTTGCCGGTGCTACGGTTCAGCTGGAAGGTAGCGATCTGCATACTGTTGCTAATGAAAAAGGGTATTACAGTTTTAAGAATATCCTGCCGGCGAAGTATACGTTGCTGGTGAGCTATGCAGGTTATCAGCGAAACAGTTTTCCGGATGTTGCCGTGGAAGCAGATAAAACTGTAGTGTTCGATATCAAGATGCTGGCAGCAGGCTCCCTGAAAGAAGTGGTGGTGAATGCCAGTGCGCAACGCATTAAAGCTGTTTCTTTCTCTACAGAAAAACAACTGATCGGCGAAATAAGAAGTGCCAATTCTGTTGTTTCGGGCATTTCCAATGAGCAGATCTCTAAAACTGCTGACCGAAGTGCGGCGGAGGTGGTAAAGAGAATTGCAGGTATAACAGTTACAGATGATCGATTCATTGTTGTGCGCGGTATGAACCAGCGTTACAATATAACGTATCTGAATAATAATATTGCTCCGTCCACGGAGTTGTATAGTCGTGCGTTTGCGTATGATCTGTTGCCTACCTCCATCATCGACCGCATTCTGGTGTACAAGTCGCCAACAGCGGAGTTGTTTGGCGACTATGCAGGCGGTGCAGTAAAAGTATTTACCAAGAACGCCAAACCCGTACGCCATCTGGATCTTGGCCTTCAGCTCTCTTATCGGGAAGGCACCACCGGAAAAGATATGGTGAGTTACAAAGGCAGTAAAACCGACTGGCTGGGATTTGATAACGGCCTGCGCAAGCTGCCTGCTGAAGTGGGTGACATGCGGGACGGAAGCGGCCTCATCAACCTGAAACCTTTGCAGGAAAAAGTGAAAGGATTCAATCCTGACTTTACGCTTTACAAACGTAAAGCCATGCCCGATATGCAGTTCTACCTGAATTTCTTCGACAACTGGAAACTGGGCAAATGGCGTTTGTACAATCTTTCTTCTCTCACGTATCAGCTGGATAACCGCAACTATTCCATCTACCGCCAGACTGGGTATTACAACAGTCAGGACTACTTTACTTATTATACTGAGCACGACAGGCGGGGATATGAGCAGCAGGCTACACAGATTGCACGGGTGAATCTGTTAGAAAATTTTACGCTTCGTTTCAATAACCGGCATTCCATTGTGTGGCAGAATTTTTTACTCAATGAGGGCAGAAGCCAAACCAGTTCAACCATAAAGGAAAAGAATACAGGCAGGGCATATATTGGGCAACGCTTCAAAACCGTGCTGAATAGTTTTCAGCAAAGAACCCTGTATACCGGCAACCTCAATGGCAGTCACTATCTCAGAGCAGACAGCAGCCTTAGTGCCAACTGGAATCTTGGCTATACCTTCTATCTCGATAACCGGCCAGACCAGCGGAGGATGAACTATAGCACCATGTACGATGGCAGGGGTACTTACAATGCTGAATATATGACACAAGATCTCCGCTGGATGGCCGCAGGCTCCAATAGCAGTGGTCCGATTGATCTGCTGAATGGGATGATGAGTCGTTTCTTTCAGCAAAATCATCAGCATACCTACAATGCGGCAGTTGATTTCGGATATGTTGTAAACCGTTTTCTGGAAGTAAAGGCAGGCAGTTATAACCTGTTTCGTACCCGGAATGTTGCACGCCGTTATTTTAAAGTGAACCGGTATGGTACGCAGGGGAGAACTCTTTATGAGAATGATCAGAGTGAGGCTTCGAATGCCCGTGTCACCAATCAGGAACTGATCCGGTGGAAAGAGCAAGATCTGCCGTATATCTGGAATGATAAATATTTCAGGAACGACGGCAGTGGGCTGGAAGTGTATGACGGTACTACGCCTGCTGATGCTTACTTAGGCAGCGAGCAGAACAACAGTGGGTATGTTATGACCGACTGGAAATTTTTTCACCAGCGTCTCACCGTCAATGCCGGTGTGAGACTGGAATACAACAGGCAGCGGGTTTCTGCTGCCATCAGTGCCGGAGGATTTGTGTTGCCGGTTTCTGCGGATCTCAAAAAAACATCGTTGCTTCCTTCTTTCAATATCAACTGGACGGCGCTGCGCCAGTTGACTATTCGTGCCGGATATGGCAGAACGGTGAACAGGCCCGACTTCAAGGAGCTGAGTCCATTTTCAGACATTGATTATGTGAACCAGGAAGAAATTGCGGGTAACCCAAAACTGCTGGCATCTACCATTGATAATTATGACTTGCGGCTTGAGTGGTATCCTTCAGGTCCGGCACAAAATGAATTGTTCAATCTCGGTGTGTTTTACAAGCATATCAACAATCCGATTGAACGTTTCCGTGATGAAAAAAATGCCTATGATCTGTCGGGTTATACTGGTATCACTTACAAGAATCCTCAAAAGGCTGTGGTGTATGGCATTGAAGCTGAGATCAGGAAGAGCCTTTCTTTTATTCCGGGAAATATTTTCAGGAGACTGTCTGTTAACCTGAATGGTACGCTCATCAAAAGTGAAGTGAGCAATAAGGAGCCCAAACCTACCAGTACATTGGTCATGGGATCTTTCAGTGGCAGGCCATTGCAGGGACAAGCGCCTTATGTGATCAATGCCGGATTGTATTATGAGAATCCCGGAACCGGAACCAGGTTCGGTCTGATCTTAAATGAAAGCGGCACCAATGTTTATGCTGTGAGCCTCCGCAATTTGAATTCGATCAAAGAGGAACCCGGTCTCGAGTCCGGCATTCTTTCGATGCGGCCTTCCATTCTGGAACTGCCCCGCCGCATGCTTGATCTTTCTTTATCGCAACGTCTGTACAGATCGCTTCAGGCGCGGTTCACGGTGCAGAATCTGCTGGATAAACCGGTTCGCCTGGCCGAAGACAATAACGATAACTATAAATACGAGTATGAACATCTTATCAAAAATGAAGCTGGTGTGCTAAGGCCTACCGGCGATAATATTTTCTTACAATACAATACAGGGAGGTTCTTCAACCTGTCTTTCACCTATGCATTTTAATCACCTGCCTCAAAATATCAGCATGAATAAATTATTGGTTGTTGCATTACTGCTATTGCTGACAGCCTGCAGTAAAAAGGAGATCAACAAGCAACATGATCTCAGCAAAGTAAGTTTTCACAATGCCTCGGTGGAACTCACCACTATGCTGGGTAATTCCGGTACCGGTGAAATGGTCACTATTCTTTGGGATAAAACAGAGCCTCCTTACCGTGATCCAACTTCGTCTTCTCCGGATGTTATACCCGCGCCTTACTTCAACAAAGGTATCGGGCCAACGGGTAGTCTCAATCTCTGGCTGTTTCCCAATTCTGATTACAATTCAGAGCAGCCCTGGGTTTCATATGGTACTATGCGGGCGGGTGCACATGTTTCGGGGCTCACTGATACCGGCACTTTTAAACTGCTGGAATCGCCGGTGATGCTGGAGCCTGATAAGTATCATTCCATATACTTTACTGATAGTGCAGGTATTTACAGTCTGATCAATGCGACGGATGAGCAGCAGACACCTGTGAATGCCATCCGTATCAGGCTGGCGCATATGAGTCCGTCCAATGATACGGTGATGGTGAAAGTAGGAAAAGAAAACTTTGCTGCATTTACAGCAGGTGTGCGATACAGACAGGTAACTGCCTATGAAAATGTACCGCTCGATGCTACGGGAAGGATAACGGTTCGTATATACGGCAGGCAGGACGAAAGCACAGTGTTGGTCCGTTCGTTCTTTGAAGCTGTTCCCGGCAGATCGTACACGCTTGTTTTCAAAGGATATACCAAACCGGTAACGTATACAGATAAAAAGGGAGCGGTGGTGAGTTTCAATAACAACGCATCGTTGCTCATCGAGAAAATGTTCTAATAAAAAGTATCATCATGAAATATTTCATTCAAAAAATAATGGCGGGGCTGGTGTTGTCATCTTTACTGATGTACGGCTGCAAAAAAGTAGCCGCTGATGAAGAACGCCTGTTGAACATGCCATCTCTGGTTACAACCACAGCTAATCTGTACGGAATTGCGCCGGCGGTGGGCAACGCGGACTATTATCATTATGACTATAAAAGAGAGTTTGTTACCGGAGATACTATGGAACTGGCAGGGAATCTTTTTCCTGCATCAGTGACAATCACTATCGGAGATGTTCCGGCAGTTATTGCAGTGGTAAAAAGGTGTGATATATCTGCACGTCCCGATCTGCCGAAGGTTCCGGGCGACTTTATCAAATTTGTGATCACTCCCGAAATGGGTTTAGGAGAGAATAAAGCGGTAGTGATAAGCGCCAACGGGCAATCCATGCTGGCGCCATCTATCAAAATTCTGAAGGTGGCAACGGCAAGCGCACAGACGGATACTACATTGCGGGTAGATTCACTAACGGCCTTCGATATACCGGGGCTTGGCCGCTTTGATTATCCCTTTCTTACATCAGGTGGTGTTGGCAGAAATGGTATGCTCTGTTACAGTAATAAAAAAGGAATATATGTGCTAAAGCCCGGTGCTGCCGATCCGGTCCAGATCATTTCGAATGGAACCATATACGGAGATCCCGATGATCAGTTCAGATTCAACACCATCAGGGCTTCGGCCATGAGCTGGGACGAACGATATGTGTATCTCTGCGGAGAAGTAACGGATAATGGACCGAATAATCCGGATGTAGGAAATGTTCCCGGCGCAAGGGCATATGGTGTTACGCGATTGTATAAATATGACCTGAGCACCAATCAGCTCATTTTGATGAATCGTTCTTATTTCGGAGGATTGGGATACAATGGAACAAGGAACTGGACTTATGCACTGCCTCCCGGACTCACGCCTACAGGATCACTGGCACAGGCAAACATTGTGGTTAGTAATATCCGGCCTGCGGCTGATGGAACTTTGTACTTAGACAATACGCATATGTTTACCGCCAGTGAATCTACCATTATTGTTTCTGTTTTAGATAATAATGGTATGGTGCATACTTTGTTTAGCAACGACCCCAGAATGCCGGCTAAATACACTGCGGGCATTGAAAGCATTTTCTTTAATCCTGTAACACAAGTGGGAATAGCAGGATATTATAACGTTCCTTCCAACAAAACAAAGGGCGTTGCTTATTATGATTTCAAAGGTGAAGAACCATTGGCTACTTACCCTAATGATATTGAGTTGATCACCCTGCGTCTGTTCGATACCAGCAGTGTTACAGGCTTGGGAACCGGACTGAAACCTGAGATATTCAATGAAGATTTTTATGGTCATTTGTTCTCTTACAATCATGTGATGCTAAGTACAGGCGACTGGATAAAGGTAGGAGGAAGGGTAAATCTGAATGCAGTGAATCTCGAAAAGAAGACGAGTTATCTCTACGCCGGTCTCGAGATCAACGGAAATTCAGTGGATGATATTACGAAAGACAAGTTGCAGTCGCATACCACCGGTTCGGCCCGTTATGTTGATTTCAAAGGAGTCTCAGTATTGGGGACGGATGAAAAAAATAATATTTATCTAATTCGCCAGCCAGATCCGTTCCTTGGAAAAGTTCCGGGGAATATCTGCAGGCTCTATAAATTACATAAGCCCTGAGCGATGGACCGAAGTGCAGACAGTGGACTGTTTATTTTTCATCGGTGAGCGCTTTCATAAACGCTATTACCTGTTTAATTTCTTCGGGTGTTAAATTCAATGGATCCGGCGCCAGGGATTGATTGTCGATCTGTACTCCCTGTCCGGCCCCACCTCCTTTGTTGTAGAAATCCATCACCTGCTCCAGCGTGCTGTATGCGCCGTTGTGCATGTAAGGGGCTGTAAGCGCTATGTTCCGCAAGGTTGGGATCTTGAATGCATATTTGTAGAGATCAGTCTTTCTCAGATTGTATTTGCCTAAATCGCCATCGATTGTTTTGGAATTCGGATGAACAGGTACGCCCAGCACTTCCGTTTCTATTTCCCTGAACTCCGGAGGAATGGCGCCGTTGAACAGCGGCATGAAATGGCAGCTTCCGCACTTTGCTTTACCCATATAGAGATTGAAACCCTTCACCTGATCTGCGTTCAGTTTGGTGCTGTCTCCGAGCATGTATTTGTCAAATGCAGATGAAAACGGACGCAGCGAACGGATATACGATGCAAGTGCATTCAGAATATTTGTTGCGTTTACAGGTGTTGCTTCAACAGCAAACGCTGTGTTGAACTGTGCCGCATATTGGGCATTTGCAGACAAGGTTTTAGCCGCTTCTGCCAATGAACCATGCATCTCATCTTTATTGCTGATCACGTCTCTGGCCTGATCTTCCAGATATTTCACTCTGTTGTCGTAGAACAATGCAGGCTGAAGACCGGCATATACAAGCGTAGGTGTATTGCGAAGCAATGAATTGGATCGGTCGAATGTTGAATTTGTTTTTACTCCATCGGTAAATGCTTTGTCCGGCTGATGGCAAGATGCGCAGGACCGGCTTCCATTCTTCGACAGAATGGGATCATAGAACAATTGTTGTCCCAGACTTATTTTCGATGGAGACGATTGATGCGTGCTGAATGCTGTATAATAATCGGCATCATAGGCCGCATAATCGAACAGGCTTTTGGCTGTTGTTTTCAATGGCCTGTTATTGCCGGGTAATTGAACCTTTAGTTCCGCGGCACAAGTCAGCAACGATCCGCTGATGGGGTTGGCGAATTGCTGGATAAACTCCAGCCGGTTAAAAGTTATGAAGTTATTATTGGTGAGCAGGTAATCAGCTGCGCGTTGTAAGGTTTGTCTGGTGTATGCAATGATACTTGCTGCGTCTTTGTTCTGATAGAAACTCAACACACTGTCTATCGACTGATAAACCGTGCGAACCTCCATTATGCTGCTCTGCACAAGCGGTGCATCAAAACCCGAAAGTCCGAGACTGGTAGTTCTGAACAGTTCATCTCTTATTGCATCGAATATCTGTGGGTTAGCGAATTGCTGTTGTTGTGTGAGTGTTTTGAGTCGGCCAAGACTGCCGATCAAAATATCTGTTTGTCTGATCAGTTCAGATTTGTCTGATTCTTTATCGCATATCAACGCTTCTATCACCTGCAGTCCTTCAGGTTGTTCCGTGATATGCGGATCGTTTTCATCGACTGATTCAATAGGCGGACCATTCAGCGATTTGGCTGTTTCGGGAGTATAATACGCTGCAAACAGTTCAGTGGTTTTGTACTTGTTCCGGAGTGCAATAAATGCCTCACTGATTTTGCTGCTGTCGTATGGTGGAGCAGTTACCAGCGATTTGAAATATCTGGCAGATTTATCCATGCTGTCGATGCCGGCAATAAAATAATCCTTCACAAGCTGTTCCGGTGGCAGTTTACTTTTGTTCTTGCATTGAAGCAGGCAAAAGGAGAACAGAAAGAAACCGGAAATGATACATGCTTTTTTCATATGCTTAACGTAGCGTCTCAATGTTTGTGATAAACGCAGCAGCGTTCTTAAAAGAATAACCTGATGCACTGTTGTTGATACAGTGCATCAGGAAAATATAGATGGCTGAAATCAGCAGTAACAGGGATGATTATCTTGGAAGACCCTTGATGAGTATCACTTCACTGCCCTGATTTTCTGATGCGCGTTTGGTGCCTTTGTCGGCATTCTTGAACGCATCGGTTTTCCAGGTGTGCGGTTGAATGCACAGTGTGAAAGTGTTTGGCACGCCGATTACATCAGAAATATCCACCAGTGATCCATATTCCCAGTTGCCTTTGGCAGCGGTAGCTTTGAATTTGGGATCGTCGCGTCTGTGATCGAGTTCGAACACAACTTTCAGTTCTTTGGAAGCGATGTTGTACTGATAGATATAAGCATCGTGTGTTTCATCACCATAAGAATTGGCGTCTTCCTGAATATACACGTAGTTCTGTGTTACGCAGATATTGTCGGGATTCTGGAAAGCTTTGGCAGGGCCGGTCTTTTCATCACCGTCGAGAATGCATTCCAGTTTGCCTTTCAGGGGATTGGCTGCGTCGAGGATCAGACGGTACACTCTTCCTTTTACAGTTCTTGAGTTGTCTGCATTTTCTCCGGTAGCGGCTTGTCCGGTTGCGTTGAAGTAAATTTCTCTGGACTGTGCTGCGCCTCCTTTTTTGTAATCGACGTCTTCTACACGCCCGAACTTAATGGCTTTCAGCGGATCTACCTGATCCTGTATCTGAGTGCCGGTAAGGGTTTTGTAGTTTTCGATCTCTACGAATTCCACATCGTAAGTGGAGCCGGTACGGATATCTGTTTCTTTCTGGTTGCCGTCTGTACGTTTCAGCATGTACTGTTTGCCGTTGTCGAGATTGCCAACGGTGTTGGATACGTACATCACTACCTGTCCACCGGTTTTGGAATCGTCGTCTTCTCCAATGATGATAACGGTTTTGCCGGGATATGCATCCTTATTCAAAGGCACGGCATTTTCGCCGCTCCAGTGGCCCAGGCCGGCTGTAGCGGTGTTGCTTTGAATACCGGTTGCTGCAGGATCGATCTTGTGCACCTGTGCTTCTGTGCTGCTTTCGCCTACGCAGAGGTAAAAAGGACCAAAACCATTTTCTGCAACAGTAGCCATGGTTCCGGAACAAAGTCTCCACTGGCCTGCATCTGAATTGAGCAGGTATTCTCCTTTAACAGGTTTAAACGTTTTATCGAAAGTGATCTTTGACAGAGAGTAATTGTCTTCATTATTTACCAGCATTACATAACCTTCACCATTGGGGTTTTTGATGGTACCCGATCCGTCGGCGCTGCCACCGAATACATAACCTGGTGATTGTGCGAATACGTCTTCGCTGCTGAAAAGAGTAAACAGTTCGAGGTTATCGAAACCGCTTTGTTTTTTGATCAGGGCAGGAGTGATGCTGTGGTTCTTGAATTCGATCGGTGACTTGGGTTCTTCTTTGTTATCGCTTTTCTTACACGCATAGAATGCAATGGCCGATAATGCCGTTGCCGTAATGATGGTTGTCGTAATTTTCATTAATGGAGATTTTCGGCAAAAGAATATTATCGATTTGTCTAATGCATTAATAGAATGTAAAGAAATTGTTGTGCTTTTCAGAATTGGTTATCTGAAAAGGGATAGACATTTACCGTCTATCCCTTTTTGTTGAAGTATAGCAAATGCAATGGATGGTCTAGGGATTGATCTGAAGTGTAAACTCATCATAATCATCTCCGGCATAATACATGCCTTCAAAATTCAGATAAGTGTAGCCGGCCATCTGGAAGTACAGTGTAAGATAGTAGTCGCCATTGGCATATTGTCCCTGGTCGAGGATAGTGGCATAGCCATTCAGGTATCCATAATAATCCCAGTACGGAGTGTAGTAACCTGAAACAGGGGTAGGCTTTACTGTATAGGTAACTGTTTGACCTACACTCACTATTTCTGGTCCAATAATGTTGAGATTGCAGCCATCGCAATGCTGCGCCTGCGCGTAGGATGCGCCGGACAATAGCAGAACCAGTATGAAACTGATTTTCATTAAAGGGTTGCGAACAACTTTCGAAAACAAAGGAGTGGTGATGTTCTTTTTCATAATGAAAGGTTTGATTACCACAATAAGTTAATAGCTATCCGGCTTGCTTATTGTTTACTATTGGCCATTGAGTCAACTATCTTGACTGGCCGATATGATATTTGTCAAATCAATCATCTCATTTACATATCCTATATTTGCGCGCCAGCCCATTCACCCTCAATCAATCAAATGATGAAAGCTCTGATTCTTTTCATTGGAGTGGCAGTTTCCTTTGCTGCCTGCGCTCCAAACAAATCTTCCCGCGCGCCATTCATGATGGGAGAAGAAAATTTCAAGGATGATGCGATCGCTAAGTTAAAAGCAACCAAAACCGTTTTCTTCTATCAAAAAGAGAATGGTGTTGCGAATGATTCCCTCGAAAAAGCCATTTCTGAAGCATGGACGCTGACCCCCATTATTTTTGACGATTTCAGCAATGCAAACAAGTACGCAGGCAACCCTGCCTATTCCTATTTTGTGATCGAAGGCGTAAAAACTACCGTCAGCAGATCGAATGGCTTCTCTTACTCAAACATTCACTACTACCTCGCTTTGAACGTTTTCAAAGAAGTAACAAAGAAAGGGAAAGTGGTTACCGATGGACTGTACCGTATAGAACTGTTCCCCAATTTCGAATCTATGATGATGGGAGACAGAGGGAAGAAGGATGAGGTGATCGACAATCTCTATGCAAAAGGACAATTCTACAACTGGAGCCCGGTATCGCTGAAAGCCTGTCTGGCAACATCCAATACCAATCTTACGAATAAGAACAGACCATGGTTGTTTCAGAATATTAAGGATGCAAACTTGTCTCAGTTGCTTTCGCACGATACGCTCTATGTTCCAAAACGTTTGCTGATACAATACAACAGCTTCACCGGAAAAGAAAAGGATAAGGAAGAGAATGTGTTCGGCAGCTACAGATACAAATACAGGTTGTGTACGGATGCTGAACTGTATCAGATATTCGAGGTAGAAAAAAGAGGCAGGTTCTTATTTGAATATGTAAAAAGTTCAACAGATAAATTTGTTACAGTGTACGATCTGAAAGAGAAGAAGGCTGTATACAGACATTATGCACCAATGAGCTATAATCTTAAAGGCAAGGATGTTTCTTTCATCAGGTAACATTCGAATCCATAAAGCTGAAAGGGCGTAGCAATCGATGCTGCGCCCTTTCTTAATTACATCACTACCCATGTTATTTTTGGAGAGCTGCCGCCCGGAATTTCGATGCGATACTTCCGTCATTCAGTACTTTCTGATCTATCAGTTCCAGTTGCAAGCCTTGCTGCCATTTTGTTGTATCCAAAAACCGCCTTCCTTCTCCTGCAAGAATTGGCTGATACACAAAAATGAATTCATCTATCAGTCCAAGTTCTGTCATTTGCGTAGGTAAGTCTACACCGCCGGTCATGATATGTTTTCCTTCCTGCTGTTTCAATGCCAGTATCGTTTCTTTAAGATCCCCGTGGGCGATGCGTGAATTGCTGTCTCCGGTGTTTTTCAGCGACCGGGAAAAGACAAGCTTTGCCTTACTGTCGAACTGCTGTGCAAAATCGATCATGGCTTTGGTGGGAGCGGAACCTTTCTTTGCGATATCCGGCCAGAAAGGAACCATCAGTGCAAAGGTTTTACGGCCATATACAAGCAGATCGAAATCCTGCATTAGTTCCGTAAAGTAATTTTGAATATCATCTCCTCCGTTAAATTTGGTATGGTCGCAACAGCCGTCTAATGTTAGATTGATGGCAAAGATCAGTTTCCTCATATCTTCATTTTTGGGTATGAAGCAAATTATGCAATTTATCGACCAGGTTGGTATCGAACTTTTTTCTATGGATTCATTATCGGATAGGTTTTATCCAATAACTGTATTGATAATCTTTAAAAGGAATTCTGTATTGCTCCAACGGCTGTGAATACCAGCTGTCGATGCCCTGAACACCGCTCTGCTGCAGGTCTACATGCATAAAGATCCTATTACGTTTTACCAGTTCGCCTGAGTGATACTGCTTTTTATCGGCTTCAGGATCGAGATCGTCGAGGCTATACGGAAGTGCAGAAAAATTCAACAGACTGTCTGCCATTTCAAAACGCAGGCCTTTGCCCGATTTGTTGGTGAGTGAAACCCATCGAACATCTGTTTTGTTGCCGCTTTCCTGCGGGCGGGCGTATTGGAAATACTGATCGTCGATTGATTGCGTATAGATGCCAACAAAACTCGCTGATTTGCGATCCCGGTAATTCTCCCAGGGACCACGGCCGTAGAACTGAATCTGATTGAGTTGCGGATTGAGTTGCAGATCATTTCCAATGCGGAAAACAATAGGGTGTTTACCTCCCAGTGCCGTAAACCGGTTTTCTACTTTGATGCTGCCATCGCCAAACACAGTATATGTTTGCGCTGCACCTGCATCGCCATTCACCAGTTTCTTTGTGAAGATGATCTCATATCCTCCCATAATTTCCTTTGTGTTTACGGTTAATGCTGTGCCCTGCTTATAAGCATTTCTCCAATTGCGTAAACTGTGATTGTATCCGGCGCCAATATCGTTATCGGTTGGAGCCCTCCAGAAAGATGGTTCAGGACCTTGCAATAATAGCTGTTGTCCGTTTACAGTGTATTGGTTCAGCAGCCCTTTTTTCAAATCGAATTGGCAGCTGAAGTTCTTGCCTGTCAATACCAGGTGGCCATCTTTTTCTGAAGATTTGATGGGGCCTGCTTTTGGAGGAGTTGTTGTAAAGGTCTGATTACTGAGTAAGAATTGTTCTGCAGCAATTGTATATCCTTTTTCGAGAAAGGGTTCAGCTGCTTTGAGTGTATAGCTGATGTTGAGGAAATATTCGTGCTGATTTGAAAAGGTATCATTGAATGGAATATGTATGGGAAGCACGCTGCCGGGTGTAATGTTGAGGTCAGTGATTTTTCCGGTTGCTACAGAACGCCCACTCTGCAATAGTTCCCAGTTCAGTTGAACATTCTTCAGGTCTCTGAAGAAATAGTTGTTGTGAACTGTAAATTGTTTGCCGCCAGTGTAGCTGGTTTTGATATGCTGGTATATTTTCTTTACTTCAACTGCCATGGGCGTTAATCCACGATACGCAGTAACCACACCTTTCACACAGAAATTATTATCGCTGAAATTATTGTCAACCGGGCCGCTGAGCGGAAAGTCGCCACCATAGGCCATTATACGTTTGCCATTCTTTACGGTGTCGATAGCCTGATCGATCCACTCCCAGATAAATCCTCCCTGCTGGTAGGGTGTGTTTTCGATATTGTCCCAGTACTCTTTGAAGTTGCCGAGACTGTTTCCCATGATGTGTGCATACTCGCTCATGATCATCAGACGATCGGGGTTTTGTTTGGAGTATTCAACCAGATAAGCAGGCTCAGGATATTGGGGAACTATCATGTCTGTGTTGTAATCCTCTTCCGCACGTTCGTACTGAACAGGACGTTTGTCTTTTTGTTTCAGCCAGTCGTAGGCGGTGTACATATTGGTGCCGTTGCCTGCTTCATTTCCTAAACTCCAGATGATAACGGCCGGATGATTTTTATCGCGCTCGTACATGCGCTGAATTCTGTCGAGATGCGGCTTCAGCCATTGACGGTCGTTGGCGAGTGTGTATTCGAGATCGTAGTACCTGCCATGTGACTCGATATTGGCTTCGTCTACCACGTAGAGTCCGTATTTGTCGCAAAGCTCCATCCAGTAAGGATCGGGAGGATAGTGAGAATGACGAACAGCGTTTACGTTCAGTTTTTTCATCATCTCCATATCCATTTCCATATCTGCTTTGGTGAGTGTGTGCCCGGCAGTAGGATTGTGTTCGTGTCTGTTCACTCCCTTCAGCAGTACGCGTTTGCCATTAACGAGCAGGTTGCGGTTGCTGATCTCGATATGCCGGAAGCCAACCCGTTGCGGAATTACTTCGAGCACTTTGCCGTCTTTGTTTTTCAGCGTAAGGAATAAAGTGTAGAGGTAAGGGATCTCCGCCGACCAGGTATGTACCGAAGGCAATTGTTGCCTGAACTGAATTTTGGCAAGATAGTTTCCGAGAACGGACTGAACGCCGCGGGATACATCTTGCAGTACTGTGTTGCCTTGCGCATCCTTAAGTTCCATTTCAACAGAGAATGTATCGGGACTGCTGTGCAAAGTCTTTTTGTCGATCTTATAGCTGTTGATGGTTGCATCGATCTGCAATTCACCGGTGGTGTAGTTGTTGGATAGGTCTGCACTGATATTGAGATCCGCGAAACTCAATGATGGAGTGGAGTAGAGGTATACATCGCGTTCGATGCCGGAGATGCGCCACATATCCTGACATTCGAGATAGCTGCCGTCGCTCCAGCGGTACACCTGCAGTGCGATGAGGTTTTCGCCTGCATGAACATAACGTGTGATATCGAACTCTGCTGCGAGTTTGCTGTCTTCGCTATAACCCACTTTTACGCCATTGACCCAGATGAAGAAGGCAGACTTCACGGCGCCGAGGTGAATGAAAACATGGCGGCCATTCCAGTTGGAGGGCAGGTTGAATTTTTTGCGATAAGAGCCAACAGGGTTGTTGTGTTCGGGGATATCGAACGGAGGATTCATGCGGCTGCCAGTTTTTTGTCTGCCTGCAAATTCGTAGGGCTGGTTAACGTAGATGGGGAGGCCATATCCGTTGAGTTCCCAGTTGGCGGGCACTTTGAAGTTGTTCCAGTTTGCATCGTTGAAGTCGGTACGATAGAAATCGGTGGGGCGTTGTGTGGGGTCCTGCACCCAGTTGAATTTCCATGTGCCGTTGAGGGATAAAAAGTTTGCGGACTGCTCTTTTGTATTGTTTGTTGCCAGTTGCCTGTTCTCAAAGGCAAAGAACGACGCCCTCATGGGGAGGCGGTTGACGGAGGTGATTTCGGGAGACAATAATTCCGATGGAATAGATTGTCCGAAAAAATAACCCGGTAATGCTGTAAGCAGGCTGGCAAAAAATAGTTTCATGGTTGCGTAAGTAGGTGCTTCATTAAAAGTTGCGCTAAAGGTAGCCGGTTATGGAAGCAAATGGGCCACGGGCGAAAGATTTCGCACAATCGGTTGCATTGGAGTCGAGGTAGGGAGACCCTTGAAAGTTCAATGCGTTGAAAATTTAAGCGGGTTCGAAGAAAGTCGGCGGGTGCCCAGTCGATCGCGTCGCGAGCAAATGGCACCCGCAAAGTAAAATTCGTCTTACATTATTTCTTGCAGATCTGTAAAAAGGCTGCCAGTACGGGGGACGTAGAGCCATCATGCATCATTTTCTATTGGCAGGTGTGCATAAGAGTAAGAGCGTTGTTGTGTTTGCTGCTGATTTTATCAGGCAAAATCTGTTTGTAGTCGTACGCCTACAAAAACTTTAAACTCTTACTACGTTCTGTCAGTTACAAATGATTTTTCTTGCCGGTTAATCCGTTCTCTATCGCCGATAGTGCGACTTGCCTATTCAATTATCCTTTTAAAAATAAAAAGTCCAGGCTAATGACAAAACTCTACTTCGTCATGGGCAGGCACGTGAAGTGTGTCTGTATCTTTCTTTTATTGCTGTTTGTGGGCAGCGTTATTTCCACTACATCACAGGCACAGGCCTATATTCATTACAGTAAGATCTTCGCCAACAATGGTACTGATGGGTTGAGTGAAATGGTTCTCGATGAAACAGGTAATGTTTACCTGTTGGGAACAGTGGCGGGTTCGTCACTTCCGGTAACCATTCCTGAATATACCGGCGGTACAGGTAGCAGGGTGATGTTGATGAAAATTGCACCAAACGGCAACCTTATCTGGAGTCGTTTTTTCCCTGTTGGTGCCAATAGTACAAAAATGGTTTACAGCAATGGTAAGCTGTACATGATGGGTACAACAGCCCTGAGCACCATGCCCGTTACAAACGGGAGCACCTGGAAAGGTTTAATAGATGTGCTTTATACGATGGTTGATGCCAACAGTGGGGCTATCCAGGCCATGTCTTACCTGGGCGGAAGCAGCAATGATAATATCGGGCATAATATTGCTGTGGAAAATGGCTTTGTCTATCTTTCTTATGCTACCCAATCTACAGATGTATATGTCACAACCGGCCCGGCGGCTGGCGGTTCGTATGATCATATAGTTCAGAAGCTGCGGCCTGATGGCAGTATTGTATACAGCACTTATACGGGAAAAAAAACGACCGGAACGCTCACTGCCGGGCTGACAGATATGGCGGTAGAGAACGGAGTGGTTGTACTGGGAGTTGCGATTGATCAAAACAGTAATTTCCCCAGCACTAATGGTAGTACATTAAAAGGCGCAGGTGACGTGGGTTTCGTGAAACTCAATACTGATGGAAGCGTCAATTACCGTGCAATAGTAGGCGGATCTGCCGGGGAAGGTGCTATCAACCTGGAATTAAAAAACGGGGAAGTGTATTTTTCAGGTATCACTGTTTCTGCTGACTACCCTGTTACTGACGGATCAAACTGGACTGGCTCAGGGAGAGGCCACTATTTAACTAAGCTTGGATCTTCGGGAAATATTCTGTACAGCGGTATTCAGGCTGGTGTTACAACCGGTTCGTCATTGGCCGATATATTGCTGGACAATGGCTCTGTTTATATGATGGGGTCTAATTCCAGTATGCCTTCTACAGATCCTGTAGTGGCTACAACAGATGGTTCAACGGGAGGTAATTACCTGATCCGCCTGAATGCGGCCAACGGACAAAAAATATTTGCTACTAAGTTTGGTATTGCCAGAGCATCTGTTTCTGGTTATGGTCTGGCATTGCTGACCATATCCAATGGAAGAATACTGGCGATGACTCCGGGTAATGCACCGATCACTCAGGTATCCACTGATGGATCCGGAAGCCAGGCCAACGGTGGTAGTTATCTCTCTGTGTTTTCAACTGAAGGAAAACTAACATTTGCAACATGGTATCTTGCTGGCGTATCTAATTCTTCAGCTGCTTTCTACAAAGTGGAAGGGTTCGGTAATAAAATATATGTGGCCGGGTCTCCCACTTCAACCAGCACTGCTTTTGTTCCGGTAACTGAACCTTTTACTGGAGTAATGAGTAACAGTGACATGCAGTTGTTGGGGTTCACTATTTGTCCACCCATGCCCACGCAGAATGATATTGCTCCGCTGAGCCAGAGCATCTGCGCCAATGGCTTTACACAACAACTGACCGGTAACAAGGTGGCTTTCACCTCTGATCAGATGCCCAAACTGAAGGGGCCTGGCGGTGAGTTTTCTCAGATGGATATTGAAGCCCGTTATCAATGGCAGGTAGCCGTTTCTGCATCCGGCCCATGGAACAATATCGGCGGGGCAGGAACCAAAAAAGATTTCTCTCCTCCTTCACTGGCTGATACGCGTTATTACCGCAGGCTTGTACTTCCTCCGGCCAGTTGCGGAGAAACACCTATAAGTACTTCGGCAGTTGCAGAAGTGGTGGTAGGTGCCAATGTGAGCCCAACCATCAGCTCAATTGTTTATAATACCTGCGCAGGAGCGCCTATTAATATAGCAGCTACTGTTGCGGGCGGTGCAGCCCCCTACACCTATACATGGGACAATGGTATTGGAAGCACTACCAATACTGCTACTGTTACACCTGCTTCTAACAGTGTGTATACGATCTCTGTAAAAGATGCGAATGGTTGTGAGCAGAAGGGGCAGGTGATTGTGAATGCGTACAAAGCCGATGCAGGACCAGATGTAAGCAGCTGTGCCGGAAAGCCGGTACGATTGGGCGTTCCGCCTCCTGCAGGACTTGCGGGAGTAACCTATGCATGGACGCCTGCAACCGGACTGGATAATGCATCCATTGCGCAGCCACTGGCTACGCCTGCAGCTGCTACAACATACAATGTGCAGATGACCATTCCTGTTACCACTGGCGGCACCTGTACTACCAATGATGATGTGAATGTTGGTGTGGTAGCCGCTCCGGCCAGCTTTGCTGTAGCAGATCTGGTGATCCCTAAAAGCGGATCAATTACCGGTACTTTGTCTACACCTGCCGATGCCGGGTTCACTTATACATGGTCTCCGGGTACTTATCTCAATACAATGAGCGGTGCTTCAGTGACATTCAAATCAGGTGCTGAGGTTCCTGTTCCGAATCCTGTTACGTATACTATTACCGCCACCAACGGAGCCTGTTCTTTCACTGATAATGCTACAGTAACTGTACTGGTGGCCAATGCAGGGGAAGATATGTGCGGGCCACGCACAGTAGGTGAGCCGGATGCTATTCCGACTATCACAGGTAAAACATTCTCCTGGCAGGTGGTATCTGGTACAGGCACCATCACCGGACCGACCAATACAGCTCAGACCACTGTGTCTGCTTCTCCGGCAGGATCGCCTACTACTTACCGTTTGACTGTTACCCTCAATGGAGTGAGTGCAATTGATGATGTAGTGGTGGGGGATTGCGGTTCTGCAGGCTGCCCTGTAACTAAAATTGATGTGGTGGCAGATCAAGGTTGTGCCAATACTGCGTTAGGGCCTGTGAAACTGGTGGCATCGCCTTCAACCCTCGATCCTGCAAAATGGAAGTATTCATGGTCTGCTGTTCCTGCGGGCGGTATCTCTGCTACAACAGGAGCAACAGTAACCCTTACTGATAATATTGAAAGAGATATTACGCTTACTGTTACAAGTGTAGCCAACCCTGGTTACAGCTGTACAAAAACCATTCATGTGAATTCGCCTTCAGCTACACTGCCGGTGTTCACAGCACAGGATCATTCAATTTGTCCGGGTACCACTGTAAACCTCGGGCAGGCATCAGTTGCAGGTTACAACTATAGCTGGACGGAAATGAATGCAGCACAGCGTAATATTTCCAACCCATCAGTTACACCAACTGTTACAACCAAATATATCGTTACTGTAACTGAAGCTGTAACAGGATGTCTTGTTCGTGATACGGCCTCTGTAATTGTAAAAAGTGTGGTGGCCAATGCTGGTCCGGATATTACCAGCTGCAGCAATACAGTGCTTCAGCTTGGAACACCAGCAAGACCTAATTATACCTATTCATGGACGCCGGCAATAGCCAGTTATCAGGATGGTACTACCAATACTTCTGCACAGCCGAAAGTGCTGGTAACTACTTCACAGGATTTCACGGTTCGTGCAACAGATACTGAAACAGGTTGCTTTCTGGATGCTACGGCGCATATTGTGGTTGACAACAGCAATACGGTTCCTGCGATGACCAATCCTACCATTTGCCGTGGTACGGGTATAGAGATCGGTGGAGCTCCTGTAGCCAATGCTACTTATGCATGGTCACCAGCTACGGGGCTGAGCAGCACAACAGTGGCGCAGCCAATTGCCAGTCCCACCAGCACACAGGTGTATACAGTAGTGGTCACTTATTATGATGGGAATAATGTGGCCAGTTGTAGCAAGAGTGGTAGTGTGACAGTAACGGTGAACGGGCCGGCTATCACTGCCAGCGATGCTACTGTTTGTTCTTCAGCCGCACCATATGTTATCAATACCACTCCATCAGGAGGAACTGCTCCTTATACCTACCTGTGGAGTCCTTCGGTAAGAATGGTGAATGCTACAGTACAGAATCCAACACTGGCATCCAACCCAACAGCACCGGAACGCTTTGATGTTGTTGTGACAGATGCGGCAGGTTGCAAGGCTACCACATCCGTACTGATCACTCCAACGAATGTTGCTCCGAAAATCAATGCGCCGGCTCAGGTTTGTTTAGGCAGCAATATTCAGCTGGGAGATGCATCCAATGCAGGAGCTATCAGCTGGACAGTAACACCTGCACTAACTTCCGCTTCGTCGATAGACAACTATTCTTCAGCCACACCGGTATTTACACCAGTAGCAGGGGATTTGAATAAAACTTTCACATTCACCTGTTCTGAAACAATTGGAGGTTGTACCAACAGTGCCACTGTAAATATTACTGTAAGAGGCTTTGCAATGCCGGCCATTCCAACACAGACCATTTGCCAGAATGCAAGTACTACAATCGGAGTACCTGCTATTACGGGAGTTACCTACAGCTGGCTGCCTACAACAGGCCTTGCTGATCCAGCTGCTTCAATTACTACTGTGAGCAATGTAACCGGCAATACAACGTACACACTTACAGGAATAGATGTTACAGGATGTATGGTTAGCACCAGTGCAGTGATCGGCGTAAACGCTACACCCGCACCAACCGTTACAGTGCCCGATGTAGTAACCAGTGTGGGAGTTCCTGCACAGGCATTCAATCCGCAGATCAATCCTGCTGCCGGAACATACACGTATACATGGACGCCCGGCAATAAAGTGAGCAATCAATATATCAGCAATCCTGTTCCAACGGAAGCCAAAGAAGGAACTACAACCTATACATTCTCCGTAACAGATGCAAACGGATGTACGTCCAGCACACAGGCGCGACTGCGTGTACAAAGCATCAACATACTTCCTGTAACACTCAGCAGCTTCACTGCCACTGCTAAGAATTGTGGTGTAACTGTTAACTGGAAAGTAGAGTCTGCTTCCAACTTCTCACATTTTGTAGTAGAAAGAAGCATCGCAGGCGGCAACTGGGTTGCAGCTAAAAAAGTATGGTACGAGTACAATCGAACAAACTATTCTTTCCAGGATGCAGAACCCGGTAACGGACGTTGGGCATACAGACTGAAACAGGTTGATATCGATGGCCGTTATACATACAGCACAATAGTGATGGCAGAAGTGAAATGCAATAGCCAGCAGTCTGCGATGAAAGTGTATCCGAACCCCGTAGCGAGCTATGTGTATGTGAGCAGCAGCAAACCTGTGAAAGCAGTAAGATTGCTTTCACTTACAGGAAGCCTGCTATTCAGCAAAGACATCTATCAGAAAGCTGTTTCTGCTGTTCAGATTCCATTGATTAATCTACCTAAAGGTGTTTACATTCTTCAGGTAATTGCACAGGATGGAACCATGCAGCCAGCTAAACTGGTGAAGGAATAGATAGCCACAGATAAAAACAAAACAGCCGCTTCCGGAAAAGGAAGCGGCTGTTTGTTTTTTATCATTCTCTGTACTTCGGATCAGGCGTTGATGAGATCGAGAATGCCTTCGTTCCGAATGATGATCATTCCCTGTCTGTCTTCCGTAATTCCTTTTTGCAATTGATAGGTGTATTGAGGTGTTTTGCCTTTCATGATCGTTGGCATAAAGGTGAACTGTATATTGCTCAGTTGCTTCAGCGATTCTCCCACTTCAATGATATGGGTGGATACAATGAAGAGGCAGTTCTTATATTCTGCAAATGCTTCAGCAACGGCCAGTGTTCCATCGAATGCGTCTTTCACGTTAGTGCCTTTGAAGAGCTCGTCGAACATGAGCAGCAGGTGTTTCCCGGTGGCAGTTGCTTCGGCAGCATTCTTTACACGCACCACTTCTGCATAGAAATGACTGTACCCAAGTTGAATATTGTCCGCAACGTTGATGCTGGAACAGATGCCGTCTCTGACGGAGAATTCCATTTCATCCGCAGCTACCGGAAACCCCGCATGTGCGAGATACAGCGCAATGCCGATTGATTTCATCCAGGTAGATTTTCCCGCCATGTTTGCGCCCGTGAGGAACATCATATTGCTGCCGGATTTCATTTCAATGTTGTTGCCTGTCGCATTGCTGATGCACGGATGTTTAAGTGCTGCTGCTTTCAGCATATTCGCAGAGCGGGGCAATGCCCGGGCCCAGCCAAAACCTTTTTCTGTTGCCACATTGGCAACGGCGATGTACACATCCGTTTCTGCAATGAAACGGAGAATGTCCAGGATAGCTTCGCTTGCGCGGTTGTGCAGCAGATGATCGTATCTGGCGATAGTGGCGATTGAAATGGACTGATAAATGTCTGTTTCAAGCAGCGGTTGCAGCTCTGGCGAATGCAGTATTTCCCGGATGGATTCTATTCTTGCATCAAATGGTCCCCGGATGGTTTTGAGATCAGCCGCAAAAGCAAAACATTTCTGCAGTGTAACGATAGTGGCCTGCAAGCCCTGTATCATCGCTTTGTATCGCTCATCGCGCGTGATGGAGGACAGGGTTTTCTTCATCATAACATTGAGCCATGTTGCCGGTAAAGTGCCTGCACTCCCTGCTTCGATATACTCGCGCATATGCGTTACCTGCTTTGCATCGAAAGGAAAATTCAGGGAATGCTGCTGAAAGTAGCGGAATATGGCTGTGCGGTCATTGATGATATGTTCGTTTGTCAACGGAGTGCCGAACATCTCATCGAGCAGCTGTTCACCACCACGGGTTTTGACAGTATTGAAAAGATGGAACACAGAACCCTGTCTGAATTTCCCGGTCAGATTCAGTTCGTCCTGCGACTGTTTATCGATTGCAAAATTCATATTGTTATTTTATTCTTTCTTTCCGTGTTTCAGTGTTTCGAGTATGCCTTCGTTGCGAATGATGAGCATGCCATGCCGGTCGCTGGTGATGCCTTCTTCGAGTTTGTACGTGTATTGCGGATGTGTACCATTCATTACAGTTGGCAGATAGTGAAATCCGATATTGGATTTTTGACTGAGCGCTGCTGCTGCTTCCACAATATGTGAAGAGATGATGAACATGCTGCTGGTTTTGCCGGCAAATGCATGCGTAACAGCTACTGTACCTTCTTCCGCATCCTTTACGTTGGTGCCTCTGAACAGTTCATCGAACAATACAAAGAGATTCTTGCCAAGACTTAACTCGGTGGCGATCTTCTTCAGTCGCAATACCTCTGCGTAAAAGTGACTGGCTCCAATGCCGAGATTATCAGGCAGATTGATGGTGGTGTAAATGCCATCCATCACGGAAAATTCCATGGCCGAAGCAGCTACGGGGAATCCCATGTGCGCGATGTACAATGCCGTACTGAAGCTTCTGAGGAATGTACTTTTGCCGGCCATATTGGCTCCGGTGAGAAATACGATGGTCTTACTGCTGTTCAAAGTGAGACTGTTAACCACAGGATCTTTCAGTGCTGGATGATACACCCCTTCGATCTTCAGCAGATTAGTTCCTTTTGCATGCACAAGGGGGAATATGAATTTTCTTTTCACAGCAACCTGTGCCACCGAAATGCAGGCATCCAGCTGATAAATGAAATGAAGCACTTCTCTCAGTGTTTGTTTTTCCTTCTGCCGGAACAGCAGGTCGTATGCCGTTACCGCTGCATACGACAACCGGGCTTTCGCCTGCTCGTTGAACACCGGCAGCATAGCCGCTGTTCCGAGAATGGAAAGCAGGCGGCTTCTTTCCTTTTCAAGACCTGCAATCTGTTTCAGATCGCCATCGATGGCAAAATGTTTTACCTGCTGTAAAAGCGTTATCACTGCCGCCACGCCATTGCTGATCTCCTTATCGCCCATCACAGATTTCTGTGAGGCGTTATCTTCAGCATCCGACAGGTATTTTTCTGCAATATCGAGCGTGCCGGCATCGAAGGGAAATGGTATGGCGAGGCGGGCAAAGGCAGCTATGATGGAAATTCTTTGTGTGATAGCTTCTGCATCGGACAATGGATGCCTGAACATTTGCTGCAGCAGCGATTCGCCGCCACGGGTGCAGGTATTGTTGTAGATCTCGTAGATGCCCGGTTGATCGCGTTTGGAAAATAACCGGAGGTCTTCGATAGTTTGTTCATCAGTTTGCAATAACATGAGTCATGTTTTTATTTGCGCTTTCTGCGGATCAGCAGAATAATGCCGGTCAATAAAATGAGGGATGGGAGGATGTAGACGAAAACAGGCTTCAGTATTTTTCCTCCTGTTTTTCCGATTCTCATGAACTTGTCTTCCGGAAATGCTGAAAGATGATATACGGGATATTCGTTGTTCATTATCCAGCTGTAACCGGCATTGAATAATTTCTCGCCCATCGATCTTCCGTTAGACATGAAGTCTGCATCTCCCGTAACAATGATCCGTTGCTCTTTCCCGTTGATCATTCGGCTCATTTTTATTCCCGTGATATACCTCTCTTTTTTGATGTCTCCTTCCTGCGGCGCAAAAACCGGCGCTGCAGAATCTGCAACCAGATGCCCGTTCTCTATCCATCTGTCTTCCTTTGCTGCCGCATCGAGAATAGGTTGGATTTTGAAACCTCCGGTGCTGCTGTAACTCAGGTTAACTGCGCCTTTATGGAAAACATTCATTGGCGGGGTATGCAGCATACGGTAGACGTACAGCGGCAGTTCGTTGCCTAGGTTTGCGCCGGTATCTGTGATGCGGCCCTGGAAGAAATCTGGCATCTCATGTTTGTTGAGGGTTACGATGGTTCCCTTATCTGCCGTAACGCCGATCCTTTCCAGTAAGGGCTGCATTATTTCCTGCTTGCCAGGCTCTGCATACAGAATGGCATCTCCTCCCTGATCCAGCCAATGAAGTATCTTGTTGCGTTCGACGCTGTCTAAAGCTGCTCTCGGATCTGCCACTACGAGTATGCTGGTTTTGGATGGGATATCGTTGGTCTGCAAATTCACCGTATCGATATTCACTCCTTTGTTGAAAAGGCTTCCTCTTGAATCTTTGGAGGAGGTATGATTGGAGTACTCGCGTTCTCCTCTTCTGAACGGACTCCTTTCAAAATGCCCGGTAGTAAAAACCAGTTCAGGAACGGAATCCCGCGTCAGTCGTCTGATGGCGCCCGACAAATGATTCTCGTGCGGCCATATCTCAATGTCGTTGTAGGTTCTGAGGAATGTTTTCTTTTGTTTGTATTCGAGCTGCATCACAAGGCCATAGTCTTCTGATTTGAGATCGATCTTTTTTCTCATCTCTTCCGGCGACTGAAAGAGCGCGCGGTTAACGCCGGTGAATTCTGCATACTTGTCAGCTGCTTCGTGAAGATTCTTTACCCTGAAATGTTTGATGTAAAGACTGTCTCCATCCATTGCATCGTAGTAATATTCGTAAGCGAATTCGATGTTGGGATAAAAGCGGGTAACGCGTTCCCAGAAATCGCGGATGTATTTGTTACGGTGTTCGGGAAGACCGGCCATCATGTTCTTGCCTAACAGGTTATCGTACAGGGTAACTTTCAAAGGGGAGCCGTCGAGCTCCTTCAACACCGCCTGTGTGGCGGAATGCAGCGTGTTCAGCTGACGTACGGTAACATCTGCGTAGCCGATATAGCCAGGTCTCGAAGTGCAGTATCCGATTGCCAGGGCAGCAACGAAAACAGTCAGGTAGCGGATCGTGGAAACCCGCCAGTGCTTCGATTCCTGTGTGCTCTTCAGTTTAATGAGAGTGAAGCCAATGAACAGGCAGATGATAATGAGGAAATAGCAAATCTCACGGGTGGTAATGAGGCCGGCTACCATCTGATTGGTTCGGCCCGATATGGAAAGGAACCAGGTAAGATCCCTTACAAAATCATACTGCTGCCAGAGGTCCTGAATGGCATACAGCGCAAAGAATACAACGAATGTGATGATGCCCGCCACTATCTGATAAGCTGTTACCGATGAAATAAAAAGGCCGATGGCCGAATAAGTGCATGCTAATAAAAAGATGGCCAGCAATGCAGAGAGAAACCATTTGTATTCTGCATGTGCAATGGAGAAATATCCGGTTAGCAGAAACAATGCCACACAGGTGATCAGTACCAGATTGAATGCAACGAGTGCCAGGTATTTGCCGAAAACAATATCGCGCGTACGAATGGGGCTGGAGTACAATAGTTTGATGGAACCGCTTTGTATTTCCCTGTTGATGATGCCCATGGTGAGCAACGGGATAAAGAGGTATAACTTATCGATCATCTGGCCATAACTTTTGGCGAATATCTCCCAGCTCAGGCCGGCAGTGAATCCCAGCCAGTCGGGATCAGACTCCTGCATTACCTGCTGCATACGGGTGTACTCTTCGATGGGTACTACAAACTGCCAGGCGCATAACACAAAGAACACTACAGTGAGCAACCATGCGATAGGGGAATAGAACATATTGCGCAGTTCTGCCTGCGCCACTTTGAATATGGTATACATTGGTTTTTACAGTTGAGCGTGGTGAGACAATTTTTTGAAAACATCGTCGGGCAACGACTTCTCCAGGCTGATCTCCAAAAGGCCCCAGTTGTTTTCTATGCTGGCAGCAACGATCTGCTGTGTGATCTTAGAGCTGCCGGAAAAATACATCCGGCAGCTGTCAGGGGTAAGGGGTTCTACTCTTGTGATGGATGGGATCTTCATCAATTCTGTGGCAGCAGGCAGAAATTCCATCTTCACCAGAATGGTCTGTGGCTGGGTATAGTTGTTGAAGGCTTCCATCGAATCTGCGAATACGATCCTGCCTCCTTCGATCATGATGATCTCGCGGCAAAGCAGATTTACTTCAGAGAGCACATGCGACGATAATAAAACGAGGTGGTCTTGGGCTATATCCCTGATGAGGTTCCTGGCCTCGATCACCTGATTGGGGTCCAGCCCATTGGTGGGCTCGTCCAGCACCACCATGGCGGGTTTATGGATGATGGCCTGCGCAATGCCCACGCGTTGTTTGTATCCTCCCGAAAGGTTCCTGATAAGCCGGGAACTGAAATGCGTAATGGAACAGCGCTCCATGGCTTCATTCACTGCTTTGTTGATATCCGCTCTCCCGATAAAGCGTAATGCTGCAGCATAAGTGAGATATTCCTTTACAGTGAAATCGCCATACAGCGGAGGTGTCTGAGGCAGAAATCCAAGTTGCTTTTTTACACCTCTGGGGTCTTTGCTTTTGCTGATGCCGTTGATGATAACTTCCCCTTCGGTTTGATTCAGCACACCACAAATGATATTCATGGTAGTGGATTTGCCGGCTCCGTTGGAGCCAAGCAAACCCACTACACCATTCTCACTGATGTCGATATTGATATCCCTGATAGCCCAGGCACTGGAATAGCGGTGGGAGAGGTTTTCTACTTTTAATAAGGTACTCATGAAATCGATTCAATTTATTGCTGAGGTTGAACAGTTAAAAATACCTGAGCACAGTAAGCTGTTGAAGATTGGCGCCTGTTGCTCCTGGCTTACCTGTAAAAACAAGGGACCATGTTTTGAAGAGGTAAGGATTACTCTGCGTATACACATTGATGTTATTTGCTGTGTATGCAGCCAGCAAATTACCTGTGGTTGCATCGTGCACTTCAAATATGTAGCTGGCAACCGATCTGTCCGCAGGAAGCTGAAGCATGGCCGATGTTTCTTTGAAGTTGAGCTGGCTCACCAGCGAACCCAACGGGTTCCCTTTGATGTTTATGCTTACCGGTTGCGCACTGCTCATATTGGCAAAGCGGAGATAGGTGAGGCTGTCTTTGCCGGGAGCCGGAATGTTCTCTTCCATCAATACATTTTCAGCTCCTTTGTTTCCGTTCACGAGGAACATGCTGTAGGTTTTTCCTTTCTCCAGTTTCAGGTCTCCGCTCCATACCGGGATGCTGGCCGGCAATGTATCAGGCACGGAAAAGAACGAGGCGGGCTGATTGGCCTGCTTCGAATATATGAGCGCGCGGTTGCGTGGACGTATCTCCAGTGCAGTGAGATAGGTAATGGGATGTTTGCCGCTGAGGTTGGCCCTCACCGAAACGCCATTTTCGAGTGCGTTGAAGAGTACCAGTGTTGCCGGATTGTCTTCATTCAGTGTCGATTTGGAACAACCAGCTGTAATAACTGTCAGCAACAGACAGACCATTGCCATTCTGCCTGCATTCATAAAATGATGATGTATGATTTGCATAATTGTTTTTTGATGTTATTGATTTTGCACATCTGTATAACCTGGATTCTGCTGAAGGCGGCTGTTGTCTCTGATATCGTTGGGAGGGATGGGATACAATAGCTGATAGTCTCCGCTCCAGGGTTGTTTGTAGGTGATGGAAGACAATACGCCGGTGGCTTTTCCTGTACGCCTGAGATCGAGCCAGCGATGCCCCCATTCTGCAAAAAACTCCAGCTGCCTTTCTGTGGCAATGGCAGCAGTTACGGCTTCAGGAGCGAGGTTGTCCGGCAACAGATTTACACCGGCTCTCTGCCTCAATACATTCAGGTCGGCAATAGCAGCTGAAGTGTTGGAAGGCGAAAGCAGCATGCGGGCTTCAGCACGGATAAGATACAGTTCTGAAAGGCGCATCACTGTATAATACTCGTTGGGCGCTGCCCCTGAATTGGCGGCACCTATCTTGTACTTGTTGGGAAGATAGTATATGCCGGACTGTGTTATCCAGGATGCTTTTCGTTTATCATTTGCAGCAAAACTGTTCACCAGACTTTCTGTGAGGGAGAACCTCATTTTAATGATGTATCCTTCGGGTGTTGCATTGCCGAAAAAAGAATGTTGTACGGTCTGCTTCAATTGAAGAATAGCCTCCTTGCTTGTTTTCAGAAATGCATTGGCCGGATCGGGTTCGAGACCGAAAATGCTGGCTTCTCCAATCACTTTGTCCGCACTGGCAATGGCGCCCGGATAGTTGCCGGTATAGAGATAAACTCTGGCAAGCAGCGCTTCGGCAAACCATTTGTTGATGCGCACTCTTTCTGTTTTGCCCGCACTGAAATCCGATTGCAGCAGGGGAATGGCTTTCTGAAGATCGGCAACGATCTGCTCATATACTTTGGCAGTACCACTGCGTGCAAGCCTCGCCGTTTTATTGAAGTCGGTGGTGAGCACAATGGGCAGATCACCAAAAAAGTTCACCAGATAGAAATAAGCGAATGCTCTTATCGAAAGCGCTTCGCCGTTGAGCTGATTTCTGGCGCTGTCTGTAAGATGTTCAGATTTCGACGCTTCAATGCCTTCCAGAATGGCATTGGCATCGAAAATGGCTCTGTAGGCTGAGCTCCAGAGTGCATTGGATGGAGCAGCCGAATAGATGGTTAGTTTATTGGCATTGATGAAAGAATAGTCGGAGTTGGCCTGACCGGCAAGGAGATCGTCCGAAGACAGGCCGCCGAGAATGGTGCATAGTCCCGAAGAGAAGGTCTGTTCGGCAGTCATGGAAAAGTTCTGCGAACTGAAGCCGTTCACCATTTTGCTGTACAAACCAGCCATGGCCCAGTCTGCTTCTTTGTTGGTGGCAAAGATCTGTTTGGTGGTGATGGTGTCAACAGGTTCTGGTATCTCTATCAGTTTTCTGCAGCCGGTGGTGAGAAATGCTGTAAGCAGCACTGGCAGCATCTGAAATAAATATCTTTTGGTGTGCATATAGCCGTTTTAGAAATTAAAGGAAAGGGTGGTGGTGATCACTCTGGAAATAGGAGTGAACCCGGTGAGGTTCTGCACTTCGGGATCGATGCCTTTGTAGGAAGTGATCACAAAGAGGTTCTGCGTTTCGGCAGAAAGTCTGCAGCCCTGCATCTTTATTTTTTGCAGCCATCTGGAAGGCAGGTCGTAACTGAGGCTGAGGGTATTCATTCTCAGATAAGAGCCATCTATGTAAGCGCCATCTGAATCACGGATGGGACCGAGGTTGCCATTGGTAGTGTATCTTGGATAGAGCGCTTTATCTCCGGGTTGTTTCCAGTGATGGTCTCTTACTTCATCGGGCAGCACCAGGTTATTCATTCTGCCAACCGCGAGATCGATGAACGGATCGATGGCAGGTTGCTTTTTGTAAATGAAATTCACATAGATGCCGAAGTTTTTGTAGCTCGCACTGGCGCCGAATCCTCCTTCGAATTTTACTGCACGGTCGAATTCTATGTAGCGGTCGTCATTGTCATCCTGCGGTACCGCGCCACTTCCGGTATTGATTCTTCCATTCTTGTTCCTGTCTTCAAATGTATAGGAGCCGGTGAGCGGATCGATGCCTGTGTAATGAAGCAGATACATGGTCGTGAGCGGTTTGCCGATCACAAATGTGCTCGCATAGGTAGAGTATTCAAATCCGGGATAGGATGCGAGCTTGTTTTTGTTGCGGCTGAAGTTGGCGTTTACGATTATGTTCCAGTCTTTGGTCTGCAGTACACGGCCGCTGAGCGACAGTTCAATGCCTGCATTCTGCACCACTGCCGGCCAGTTGGCTGTTACATTGGAGAAGCCGGTATAGGAAGGAGTATTGATGGCCGTTAGTTGATTGCCGCTGCGGTTTCTGTACCACGCAGCATCGAAGTTCAGTTTGTCTTTGAAGAGCGAAAGGCTGGCAGCCACTTCGAGTTTTTTGGTGGTCTCCCAACCAAATGCGGGGTTGATGGAACCTGCGATATGAAAGCCGGGAGTGCCGTTGTAATCGAATAGTTTCTGGCTGAAGCCAAGGTCGTAAGTGCTGGCCCACCGGGTAATGTATCCGTAGTCGGTACCGCCATCTTTTCCGGTAACGCCATAGCTTCCACGAAATTTAAGAAAGCTGACCCATGCAGGCAGAATGGGTTTCAGCCATTCTTCTTCAGAAGCGATCCAGGCAAAACCTGCCGATCCGAAGTTGCCGAATTGCCTTCCGGGACCAAACCGCGAAGAACCATCTCTGCGTGCACTCAGGTTAAGAATGTATTTGTTATCCCAACGCAGATTGATGATGCCATATGCCGCACTGTATTTGTAATCGCCCTTGGAATCCACTGCCATTACCATGCCTGCATTGTTCACGCTGCGCATGAGGTTGTCGTTGGGAAAGCCGATGCCGATATTGGTAATGCCTTTTGCATTGGCCTGCTGAATGGTGGCTCCTGCCTGAATGCTCAGACTTGCTTTTCCGAAAATGGTAGCGTACTGCAGCTGAGGTTCAAGCGTCCAGTTATTGTTATGCGAATTGCCGAAAGACGCTTGTGAGGGTCTTGGAAATGCAGGGTCGGAAGCAGCCTGGGGCACCAGGTAGGAGTTGTTGTTTTGCGTGGAGTTCAGGCCGGCCATAGCCGAGAGCGTAAGGCTCTTCACCAGTTCATAACGAACGTTGATGCTGTTGGTGATGAAGGTAGATTTGCTTTCACTCGGTATTTTCAGTCCATTGAATTTGAAATTGCTTTCATAACGGCCTCTCCATGGTACGAAATTGAAATCTCCGTTGGCATCATAAATGTCTGGTGCATTGGGCGGAAGGAATGTTACATCTCCAACATTGTATGCATTCACGTTGGTTAAACTGAGTGTGCTTACCGCATCTACCTGAAATTTTCTGTTGAGGCTGGTGTGGTTGATGTTGAGGGAAAATCCTCCGGCAATATTTCTGCTGCCATTGTTCATGATCTCTTTTCTGTTGCGGTAGTTGGCAGAGATGGAGTAAGTGGTTTGAGCTATTCCTCCCGATATTCTTGCATTAACGGTGAGGGTGTTTCCGGTACCGATCAGCTGGCGTTGCCAGTCGGTATACTTTGTGGGATCCCAGATGGTGAGATCGGGGGCATCGTATTTGTCCGGGGTAAGTCCATCGTTGCGATAGGCTTCGCGTCTTACAGCGAGATAGTCGGGTGTATTCAGCAACCTGGCTCTTTTGGGCGTGGTGAGAATGCCGTTGTTGATGGCCATGTTGAAGCGGGTAGGTCCTGCTTTGGCTCTTTTGGTAGTGATGAGGATCACTCCGTTGGCGCCGCGTGAACCGTAGATGGCCGTGGCATCTGCATCTTTCAATACATCAACACTTTCAATGTCGCGTGGATTGAGGTACAATAACGGACTTTCGCCGGGAGTATTTACCAGTCCGCTTTGTATGGCTCCTGTGGATACTTCTCTTTTGGTGTAAGTGCCAATCTCAAGATTGGTGAGAGGTATGCCATCGATGATGTACAATGGTTCAACAAGCGCACCTGCATTGAGTGAGCTGCGGCCTCTGATCTCCACTTTCAATGGGGCAGCGGAATTGCCTGATAGGGTAGTGATAGACATGCCGGGCACTTTCCCTTCGAGCGCCTGCAAAACGTTCATCACTGGTTGGCGCTCTATGTCTTTTGATTTGATGCTGGTGATATTGCCGGTGGCAAATCGTTTGGAGGTTTTTCCGTATGGGATTATCACCACTTCGTCCAGCAAAGAATTCGACCGTACTAGCCGGAGGGCCAGGTTCTGTTTATGGGCAATCAGCATATGGCTGCTGCCGCCGGTTGCGGCATTGGCCGATTGATTGCGCGATTCTTTTTTATCCGGCGCTACTGCAGTGAATCTGTCGCCATCGAGTCTGATAGCGATGGGACTGAAGCCTACTGCTGAAATGTCGAGTATTTCACCGGGCTTAACATCGAGTGCAAAAGCGCCGTCTGCGCCGGAGGTGGTACCTCTGATAGTGCCTCTTATTCTGATGCTTACATTGGTGATGGGCTGATCGTCCGCATCCATAACATGGCCATTTACGGAAGGTGCATCGATGATGATGCGTTCGAACGGCGGATTCGCTGTTTCCTTTTGAGTAAGGATGATAGTTTTATCCTGAATGATAAAACCAATGGGCTGATTGCTGAAAACGAAGTTCAGCAATTGCTGCAATGGCATATTGTATGCAGCGATGGAAACAGGTTTGGTGTTGCTGAGAACTTCCTTGTTGTAGAAGACCACAAAACCGGTTTGTTGTTTGATGGCATTGAACACATGCTTCAATGGAATGTCTTTTCCGCTGATGGTAACATGCTGAGCAGCGCCGGTAGCGTGTACCTGTAAAAAAGCAAGGGTCAAAAGCAGGGCGGTTAATTTCATAACCAGCAGAATTTTAGTGAAGGGGCTCGGTTTTTGCCGCTGCGCCGAAGGCAAGGGAGGGCAGCAACCCGACCCGAAAGCAGTTTTTTGCATACCTTTAGGTAAGTTTTGGTTGTGAACAATAAGGAATAGTCGCCTCGTTGGGACCAACAAAATACCAGCCGGGAGTGGTGCAAACACTTCCGGTTTTTTATTGGTTCCGGTAAATGAAAAGAAAGGTTTAATGGCAGCCCGCATTTACGGCTGTGTCGATTATGATAACAGGTTTGTCATAATGGCCTTTTGGATGTTGCGGAGAAGATCATTGCGGAAGTACAATGAGTTTTCTTCCTTCGAGCCGGTAGTGGATGCCTGATTTTTCGAGTGCTATCAGCACACCGTCCAGCGACATATTCCTCGTCATTTCTCCACCGAACATTACTGCAGGAACATTTTTCTCATACACTACTTCTATATCGTACCAGCGTTCTATCTGATTCATCACTTCTTTCAGCGAAGCGCCTTCGAAATTGAAGATCCCTTTCTGCCAGGCAGTGACCATATCCGTATCGGCATTGTCCACTACACGAACCGCATCGGTTACCTGTGCCTGCTGGCCTGGTTTGATGATTATGCCGTTGACTCTGATGCTGCCGTTGAGGAGGGTTGTATTCAAACTTTTATCGTTTGCGTATGCGCTTACATTGAATCCGGTGCCCAGTACTTCGATCTCTGCTTTGTTGCGAGCGTTCACAATAAAAGGTTGCTGAGCATTTCTGGTTACCTCGAAAAAAGCTTCTCCATCGATCTCCACTTTTCTTTCCTTACCTGCAAATGAGGTGGGGTAACGGATGGAGCTTGCTGCATTCAGCCACACATGCGTGCCATCGGGAAGCGTCAATTCAAATTGCCGTCCTCTGGGAGTGGACATGGTATTGTAAACGATCTCAGGTGTTGTTGTTTCATCTGCATTGTAGACCAATCTTCCGTTATCCATAGATACGGCGGCACCATTCTGTGTGGTGAGAGGGCCATTGGAGAGACTGTCGAGTACCATCTGCGAACCGTCGGCCAGCGTGAGGATGGCGCCTGATTTTCCGGGAGCGATCTGCATGGCAGGCGATTGCCTTGTGCCGGCGAGTTGCCTGCTGCTGTTTCTGCCGGTGTAGAGATATACTGCTGCCGCAAGAGACAGCAGTATAGCAGCCGCTGCTGCAGCACGCCAGGTACGCCAGAATGGGATACGCGGAATCTGCTGCTCATCATCCGCTTCTTTCATGGCTATTTCTTCATGGATGGATTGCAACAGGTGCTGATCGGCTTTGTCAGCAAGATCGGGTAGCGCTGCAACAATGGTTCCGAATTCATCCATAAGGCTTTCCAGTTGTGCCTGATCCAGGGTCTGCAACCAGTTGCTGAATGCCTCTTCTTCTTCCGGCGTTACCTGCCGTTGTGCGTATCGCGATAATATTTCGTTCTTGTTTAGCATAGCTGCCATTATAAAACGATTGGGAAAGAGGAGAGGGGACGGCCAGCAGAAAATTTATTTTCAGCGATGCAGTGCTGTAATGATCAGAGCGCCTACAATTGCAGGCATGTCGCCCTTTTCAGCAATATAGGTCTTGAGAAACGACCTCGCTTTCTGGAGCTGCTTTTTTACCACATCTCTGGAGAGGTTCAGTTGGCCGGCGATCTCATCGATAGATAAACCCGATAATACGCTCATGGAAAAAATGAGGCGGCGGCGTTCGGGTAGTGCGGCAATGCCTTTTCTGGCGATGGCCATGTATTCTTTCAGTTGCAGTTCATCCCAGGTGTGCTGATCTGCGGATGGTTGCAGGCTTGCATAATTGCCGATATGGGCAGATTGGATCTTCTGAAGTTTCAGCAGATCGAGCAACCTGTTCTTTGCCATTCGCTGGAGGTAATATTCGAGATGGGCAATACCTGCAAGATCTTTTCTTTTAGTCCAGAGTTTGATAAATACATCCTGAAGAATGGAGTTCAGCAGCTGTTCGTCGGATCGTGTAAAAGGAAGAAGAAAGAGTCTGATC
Organism: Pseudoflavitalea sp. G-6-1-2; assembly: GCF_012927185.1. GTDB lineage: Bacteria > Bacteroidota > Bacteroidia > Chitinophagales > Chitinophagaceae > Pseudobacter. The sequence continues at coordinate 1,598,590 of NZ_JABBGB010000002.1, read as the reverse complement.
CTGGGCTCATAATAATTATATAGCGCGTCAAATGCAGCTTTGTCGCCTGATTCCAGGCGTTGGAGCAGTTGGGTTTCTTCGTATGAGCCTTTCAATTGCAATGCTGAAAAAGTAATTAACGATTGCAAACTATGATAAAAAAATAAGGATTAGCTTACATTTGTGGATTAATCATGTGATCGGAGATCACGTCAACAGGTTAATTGTATACTATGTCAAATGTTGAAACATACCATCAGGATGCCATCAAAGCGCTGGAAACAGGCATGCTCAATGAAAAGCAAAAACAGTTTGTAGAGAGCATCCGCAGCTTCGATAAGAAGCAATTGAAAAAGCTGCCGCTGGCGCAATTCAAATGGATGAAGGAGATTGCGAAACTGGTTTCGAAACCGCATCCGGGTGCGGGATCAGTGGATTAAGCAAACCCTCAGAAATAACCGCAATTTGTTGCCCGGATCCCCGCTCCGGCAATTACGATAATCAATAGTAAAACCCGTTCAGTCCGAGCGGGTTTTACTATTGATGCCCTCACAGCACAGGTCTTCGAACAAGTCTTCAACATCCATTGTACCTCAATGTTATAACCTCAAGTGTAGAGGTCCGATATAGGTTACCATAAAGTAGGAGTAGAGGTGTATTAATTGGGAAGAGAAAAAAATGGAAATACTTTCAGCGTCGTTAATATCAGTCCTCCGGAGACCGAGACGAACACATCTTTCAATTAATAACCAAAACCTCATGCTATGAATCTCTACGATTTGTACTTGCCTTCTATTGCCCACCGGCGAAGCCGGCTTACCTCTCTAATATCAGTCACCTTTCTATTATTGCTCCTCAGTTTGATACCCATGTTTGCATCAGCCCAGAACCCCTGCAAACAAAGCGAGGTAATGAAAGCTTACTATCAGAATAATCCAGCGGAAAAAGTGAAGGCTACCCAGCTGGATGCATTCACCGGAGATCTTGTAAAAAAGATTCAAACCGAAGGCTTCGGCTCCGGCCCCGAATACACCATCCCTGTTGTATTCCACGTATTCGGCACCGATTTTATTTCCGGCCCCGTTAACGAGCAAACCATCATCAATGCACTGAAGCAGGTGAATGATGATTTTCATGGTCTTAACGACGATTTCAACAGCATCGATCCTTTGTTCAACAACATCAAAGAAACGATGAATGTGTGGTTCAAGCTGGCACAGCTCGATCCCAGCGGCAACCCTACCACAGGCATCAATTTCTATCCTGTTGAAAAAGGATTCGGAAACGGCAGCGGCTATGATAACAAGATCAGGCAGTATGCATGGGATAATAAAAAGTACTGCAACGTGTACATCATGCTCGATATGTACGATGATGGCGATTACTACAACTCAGGCGTAGCCTGGTATCCAAGCCAAAGCATGACGGACAACAACACGGCCCGCATTGTGTACAATGGCCGTTATCTCTTCGGCAACACCAACAAAGAATTCTCTTCAACGCTCTCTCATGAGTTCGGTCACTGGCTCAATCTCGCACACTCATTTGAGGGCGGCTGTACCTATCCAAACGATCAGGTGGACGATACACCTCCTGAGAATGCCTCTGTAGGCGAATGCCGCGGCACCAAGAACTGTTTCAATCAATTCGTGAATGGTGAAAACTACATGGGCTATACCGGCGCATCCAAACAATGTTACAAGATGTTCACACAAGGGCAGGTAGCCCGCATGCTGGCTGCTATTCAAAGCGGCCCGCGCTCTCCGTTATGGCAACCCGCGAATCTCACTGCAACAGGTGTGAACCTCGATCCCACCACACCACGTGTGCTCTGGTTCGGCGATCGTTTTGTTGAAACTTTCGTGAACGACGGAAGCATCAACAACTCCCTCAAAATCCGCCTGGTGAACAAAACATTTGCCGTTACCAGCGGAAACCTCGTGCAGGGAACGCATTACACGGCAGCTAATCTCCCTGCCGGACTTACCATGCAGGTAACTGTGAACGATGCTACCAATGCAACCATCACACTGCTTGGAAATGCTACAGCACATGCGCAGGCAAATTCCATTTCAAATGCCACGCTCACATTCCTGAATGCGGCAATCACCGGAGGATTATCTGGCCTCACCAATCCTACCAATAACAAACTGTCTGTACTGTTCAGTGATCCTTACACCAGCTATTGCATACCCGGTGTGAACTTCGGCTCTTATTCAAGAATCACGAATGTGAAATTCGGAACCATCAATTACAATTCTGTACAGGAAGGTGTTTCCGATCTCACCAATAAAGTGGTCACCAATCTTACCAAAGGTGCAGTGCAGCAACTGAAAGTAACAGTGAATATTCCGAATGCATCTGCAACATCACCGGATGTAAACCGCATCCGTGTATGGGCAGACTGGAATGGTAACTTTGTATACGAGACCGGTGAGCTGGTTGCCAATCAGGAGTTCAATACCAGCGCCATTGCGGCTTCCGGACCATACACCTACACCACCAACATCACGGTGCCATCAACAGCCGTAACCGGTAAAGTGGGCATGCGCGTATTGGTGCATTACAAAGCAGGAACTTTTGGAGATGATCCATGCGCATCTGTAGAAAGCGGAGAGTTTGAAGATTATGGTCTGAATATCCTCGGAACCAATAATCCTTTCAAAGCCGAATTTTTGCAGGATAAAGCGCTGGTGGCATTGTCGGAAGGCGTAACCTTCTCCGATATCTCAACAGCTGCACCCGGCACCACCATTACATCCTGGCAGTGGTCGTTCCCCGGAGGAACTCCTTCGTCGTTCAGTGGACAAACACCACCGCCGGTTATCTATGCAACACCGGGTGTGTATTCTCCTTCGCTGACGATCACCAATTCATCAGGACAATCACAGACGTTCACCAAAACAAACGGCGTTACTTCGAGATTGTCTTATTGCCAGCCAACTTATCGTTACGGCGGATATGTGTACCTGAGCAAAGTGCAGTTCAATACCATCAACAACAGCACGGCTTACAACAATATCACCGATTACTACAGTACCATCAGTACCAATGTAACCAGAGGTCAGACGTATTCGCTGGCAGTTACTGCAACTGATCCGAACTTCAGCACCGGGGGATCTACCTCCAACGACAACTGGCGCATCCGCGTATGGGCCGACTGGAACTACAACTCCGTGTACGATGCGGGAGAACTGATCGCCAGTCAGCAGTTTGTTCAGAAGAATATGCCTTCGGGTGTGCTTACTGCAACAGTACCTGTAACTATCCCAACCAATGCCAGTCTCAACAAAGTGGGTATTCGTGTGATGGTTCATTTTGTATATCCCGGAAGAAATGAAGGGGATGGTCCATGTGATGAAATGGATAGTGGTGAATCTGAAGATTATGGTCTGGTTATTCAGGGTAGTGGCGGAGACATCATCGCTCCTTCGGCGCCCACTAATCTGGCTGCATCGAATATCACCATGAATTCCGTGCAACTCAACTGGACTGCTTCCACCGACAACGTTGGAGTAACAGGTTATGATATTTACAACGGAACAACACTGGCAGGAAGTTCAACCACTACCAGCTACAATGTAACCGGCCTGACAGCTGCTACCAGCTACACTTTCACTGTAAAAGCAAAAGATGCAGCAGGAAATATTTCCGCAGCAAGCAATGCAGTAACTGCAACCACCAGTTCAAATACAGCAACGTATTGCGCAGTTACCAATGGTTCTGCAGGGCAATACGTAACCAAACTTGTATTCGGAAGCATCAGCAATACCACCACGTTTGCTACCAATGGTTATGGCGATTACACAGCCATGACAGCAACAGCAAGCAAAGGAAGCACCGTAAATCTTGCAGTAACGTTGCAGGCATTATGGGCAGGATCGAGAGCTGCTGTATGGATCGACTGGAATCAGGATGGCGACTTCACAGACGCCGGCGAGCAGGTGCTCAATGCATCGGGCGCCAGTGCATCTGCATACAGCGCTACGGTTACGATTCCTTCTTCTGCACTCACCGGTAAAACACGCATGCGTGTTCGTGCAGAATATGGTCTCAGCACTATCAGCTCATGCGGCAATGGCTGGCATAGCGAAGTGGAAGATTACTCCGTAAACATCAATAGCGGTGCGCCGGGAGCATCAGAACAGGCTAATGCAGAAAACAAACTGCAGGGCGTGTATGTGTATCCTAATCCGAGCAACGGATCGTTTATGGTGCAGGTTCCGGCCAGTGCAACCGACGCAGAAATCACAGTGTTCAATGCTACAGGAGGAATTGTAAAAACTATCAATGCCAAAAACAAAACGTATATCAGGGTTGAGCTGCAGGCGGTTCCGGGCGTGTACTTCGTGCGCGTAAGGAATAACGGTAAAAGTTCTACTCATTCGATGGTGATCAGATAATTTCACCGGAGAAGATTACAAAGCAAAACCCCGCTCAGATGAGCGGGGTTTGTTTTTGATCGCTGAAAATGCGCTGCATTTCATCTGTAATTACCAGTAACATCAGAAAGCTTTTGCGCTAAAAAGTTGGGGGAGTTGCTATGGATTCCCGTTAGCGGATTCAGTTGTTTAGAAAAGCAGGACTCGCCCAATGGTCCGTCCCGCTTGCAAAAGGACCCGCTACAGATCAGATTAATGAACTACATCCCACCAGAATCGGCTGCCACCGTTGTCTTTGGCGGGTTGCAATGTGGAAACAGCTTTTTCAACTGCTGCGCGATTCACTGCATATTCGTTACCAGGATAGAAAGAACGACGAACAAAATCTTCTGTGCTGATAGCTCCGTTACTGTTATTGATCACAACAGGGAAGAGTTTGGGATAACCGGTACGGCGGAACTCGCTCCATGCTTCCTGTCCCTCAGGGAACATCGCTATCCATTTTTGTGTAAGTATGCGTTCGATCTTGGTTGCCTTTGTAGCGCCATCATCCCACTTGATGGTAATGGTGCTGAGATGCGGGCCGGAAGTAACATCGTTCTGACCCGCTGTGATTGCTTTAGGATCTAAATACGGTTTAGGTTTGGCTACTGCGTTATTGAGATATGCATCTGCCAGTGCATCGAGTTTGTATTGAGCAAATGACTGTTTGATGCCATTGTTGTAATTGGTGTTTGCATCGCCTGCGCCGGCAAAGCCGAGTACTGCCGCTTCTGCTCTCAGGAACCATACTTCGGCTGCTGTCATCAGCTGGATCTTGCTTTCAAGCGGAGCCAGATTGGAGTAATCAACATAACGCGCTTTCGCATCGATATTGATGCCATTTCGGATTCCTTTGAATTGTCCGGCCACTGCAGGATCTGTTGCTTTCTGGAAGTATTTCTCCAAACGTGGATCATTGTAGCCACCCATTATAGACTCAACCGGTGCAGCCATACGCGTATCGTTCCATGAAGATGCGATGGTGTTCAGCGGATGTGTAGTGGCTCCGATGTTTACATTGAAGTTATCTGCAGGTACTTCCAGCAAACCACCTGCATCGGCCAGTGCTGCTTCAGCTTCTGTCTTTGCTTTGGCTGCATCGATGTTGGAGATACGGATGGCCAGGCGGAGACGCAGGCTGTTAGCCAGTTTCAGCCATTGTGAATATTTTCCGCCATACACCAGATCGGATTTTGCAAAGAGTACGCTCGCTGCATTGTTCTTGATTGGTGTGAGAATGGCGATGGCTTCTTTCAGATCTGCAAAGAATGCGTAGTAAGCATCTTTCTGGGTATCGAAATCGATGCCGCCTTCAGCATTTGGCTGATTGTATTTGGTGTAGATGATCGGTCCATAGATATCACTCACTCGGTGCATGCCTTCTACCTGAAGGATCTTTGCCAGTGCATAGGTTTCAGGGAACTTCTCTTTGGAAAAGAGTCCTGCTTTGATGCATGGGTTCATCACGTTGTAGTAGGCTGTTGTCCATGGGGCTGTGATCCATCCGTCTACGAGGTTGTAGTTGGCATTGTTGATATTTCCGCCAAACGGAGTGGGGGCCATCATGTATCCGCCGAATACATCGCCCAGCAGGTTTTGCTGTAGCTGAAAAGTAGGTACAGGGAGATACAGGTATATGCTGCGTTGTGCCTGTTGCAGCTGCGCTGCCACGATAGCGAAATCTGCTTCAAGATCTTTATCGGTTGCACCGTAAGGATCTTTGTTGAGCGATTCAAAATTCTTGGTACATCCACTGAGGCTGAGGGCTGCTGCCACCAGTATCAGGGAGCCGGTTTTCTTAAATGCTTTATAGTTCATAAGTCATTTTTTTAAGTTGTTCTGCTTGTGGTTAGAGAGTGGCTTTCAGATTGAGACCAAAGCTGCGTGTAGCTGGCAATCCGAAAACATCTACACCCTGCACGCCGTTGCCTGTACTCATGCTCAGCTCAGGATCATAAGGCGCTTTCTTGGAGAAGAAGAAAAGATTGCGTGCTACAAATCCGATCTTCAGGTCTTTGATGATACCGGGACGAATAGGAACTGCGTATCCGATAGCCAGTTCGCGCAGACGCACATTGGTGGCATCGTACATATAGTATTCGGTGATACCGGCACGGCCGCCTACTGTTCCGTAGAAAATACTGGCAGGGATCTTTCCTGAGAATTTCTCTCCGTTCTGTTTGGTTGCTGCAATGTCCACTCCGCCATTGTCACGCGCATTGGCTGTATTTTTAGATACGCCGTACTCATCGAGCATCGCTTGTGTAATGCTCATTACCTTTCCGCCGAAACGGCCATCGATCAGCACATTCAGGGTGAATTTCTTATAGGTAACGGTGTTGTACCATCCCAACATGAATTTCGGAGTAGGATTACCCAGGTACTGCAATGCACCGGTTTCTGCGATGGGTTTGCCATTGTCGTTCACGAGAATGGAACCATCATTGGCACGTTTGAATTTAACGCCGTAGATATCGCCGTAAGAACTTCCTTCGTGCAGCTTGAGTGCATAGCTGTTCACGTTGTCGCCTTTTGGTGTGATGGTGTAATCACCTTTCAGTTGCGGCGCCAGTTCTATCAGCTTGTTTCTGTTATGGGTGAAGTTGAGGTTGGAATTCCAGGTAAGGTCTTTTTGTTTGATGATCTGGTATCCGATCGATGCCTCGATACCGGTGTTCTGCACATCGCCTGCATTGATGTAAGAGTTAGGATAGAGATACCCTGCGGAGATCGGGAAATCGAAGTACTGATCTTTGGTATGTGAATTATACCAGGTGAAATCGAAGTTAAGACGGTTGTCGAAGAATCTCCATTCTGTTCCGATTTCGATAGATGTTGTAAGCTCTGGTTTTAACGGTCTGCCGAGGAAAGGTCCTGATGTGTTGGACGTGAGCTGTCCTGATCTCACTGCGTTCACAGGAAGCGTTACGAATGGCTGCACATCATTACCCACTTTCGCATATGATACGCGCACTTTGCCATAATCGATGAATGATGGCATTTTGAAAAGATCACTAACAATGGTGTTCAAACCTGCTGAATAGTACAGGTATCCTTTCTTCACATTAGGCGTGTAAGCAAGTGTAGACGACCAGTCGTTACGCGCTGTAAGATCGAGGAATACTTTTTCACTCAGATTGAAACCTACGGTTCCGAATACTGATTGCAGTTGTCTTCTTACTCCTGTGTTATAGATTTTTGCAGAAGGGCTCAGATTGATATTACCGATATGGAACTGATTGGCGAAGGCCAGATCGGCATCTTTTGAGTCTGCAAAATTGCGATCCTGTTTCAGATCGGTGATGCTGGTACCTGCGGTGAAGCTGAATCCGATCTTTTCGGTCAGCTGTGTGTTGCCGAGTACCAGTACATCGCCATAGAATTGCGTACTGCTCATATAATCGTACACATAGCGGCCATTGGCATCTGCGATGGTGGTTTGAGTACCGGCGTATGCTTTCTGCTCATACTTATCCCAGGCTTTGTTTACGTTGCCACGGGCTTGTACTGTAATCCAGTTGTTCAGTGCATATTTCAATGCGAGTGACGCAATGAGATTGTCTTTTTTGTTTTCTGTTCCGTTTCTGTTCAGGATCCAGTAAGGATTCTGCTGCGAATCCTGCCCGTTCAGCTTCTTGTCGAAATTCTGAATCCACCAATCCTGCATGAACATATTTCTGGTAGGAGAGAAGTACTCGTAGTTGTTCTTGTACTGCTGAAAATCGAGCCCGCGTGGGAACAGGTACAAACCTGTGATGGGGTTGAAGTACAGGCCGGAAGATGGACGATTATCGGCATTCTGCGTAGTCATCAGCACATTCGCGTCGATGGTGAGTTTATCATCGAGCAGTTTGGCTGTTTCACGGAAGTTGAGGGTATGCTGACCATACTTCGTATTCGGAACAACACCTTTATTGGATGTGTTGGAATAAGAAAAGTATGTCTGTGCTTTTTCGTTGCCTCCTGAAATTGCAAGTGAATTGATCCAGGTAGTGCCCGTGCGATAGAAATCTTTTACATGATCCGGGCTGCTGCCTTTATCGCCCCAGCTGTACAGGTTTTCAGGGCCTGTTTGTTTGTAGCTGTATTGAAGTTCGGGGCGATAAGCTGCTTTGTCGAGCGTGAAGTCCGAAGAGAAATTCACTCTGGTTACACCTGATCTTCCTTTTTTGGTGGTGATGATGATCACACCATTGGCAGCCTGGCTTCCGTAAAGAGCAGAAGCGGAAGCGCCTTTGAGTACGTTCACGTTTTCGATATCATCGGGGTTGATGGTGCTGAGGATATCGCCACCATCGCGGCCTGCAGAGTTGGAGTTGGGACCGCCGGACTGACCCCAGAGATCGCTCGGCTGTGCAGCCGTGAAGTTCACAATAGGAATACCATCGATCACATAGAGTGGCTGGTTTTCACGAATGGATTTTTGTCCGCGCAGTACCACGCGTACAGATCCACCCACCCCTGAAGCACTTCTGTTGATCTGCAAACCAGCCACTTTTCCGGATAAGGAATTGATTACGTTCGCATCTTTCACTACCGAAAGATCCGCGCCCTTTATCTGTTGTGTTGAATAAGTAAGATCCTTGGCCTTGCGCTGGATACCCAATGCCGTTACCACCACTTCATTCAGGCCTGTCACTGTTTCGGTGAGCACAATATTTACAGTGGCTGAACTGCCTACTGTTTGTTCTTTGGGTGCAAAGTTCACTGAAGAGAATACTAATACATCGCCTTCTTTTGCTTCGAGGCGGAAAGCACCGTCTGCATTGGTTTGTGTGCCTTTGCCGCTTCCTTTTACGGTTACTGAAATTCCCTGCAAAGGATTTCCCTTTGCATCACGCACTGTACCCGTTACTTCTTTGCTCTGAAAGAAACCGGGTGAAGTGATTGCTGGCACATAAGGACTGGCAGCATTCGCATAAGCATGTGGAGCCGTCATAGAAATGAGTGCTGTAAATGCACACATTCTTATAAGGCCTTGGTTGATTTTCATACTTGCCCTTTTATTGGTTAAAAATGGTTTTGAAAAAGGTTCAGGTACAGGCAAAGCAATTCCCTTTAGCAGATGCTATTATTTTTTACCTGTATATGTGTAATGATAAACCGGCGTCGCTCAGCCGGTGGCAGAGTAGATGTCGTGTGAGTGAAGCAGTAGTACTACCTCTATGTTAAATTTTTTTTACCTCATATCCCACCATAATGGAGTGCCGCCATTATCGTTTCCTTTGAGGAATGCCTTGGCTCTTTCCACCGCTTTGGGATTGGTAATGAATTCGATCTGGGGAAAGGGAAGACGCCGGATAAATTTCTCTGTAGGTATAGTGCCGCCGCTATTGTTGATCACCACCGGAAATAATTTCGGATAACCGGTGCGGCGGAACTCGCTCCATGCTTCCTGCCCTTCGGGATACATGGCGATCCATTTCTGTGTGATGATCTTTTCGAGTTTTGTTTGCGTATTGGCGCTTTCATCCCAACGGATGGTGATGGTACTCAGGTGAGGATTGCCGGCAGGTATATTGTTCTCGCTGTTGCGGGGATCGGTATATGGAGCGGCTTTCAGCGTATTGTTTTGCAGATACTCATTCACATTGCTCAGATTGTATTGCTGGAAGGATGCAGCTACACCATTTCTGTAATTCTCTTCTGCATTACCCGCTCCGGTGTAGCCCAGCAAGGCGGCTTCGGCTTTCAGAAACCAGGCTTCGGCTACCGTCATGAAAGTGATCTTTTTCGGAAGTTTTGCCAGCTCCGAAAATCCGGAGTATTGTTCTTTTGCAAAGATCTTGATACCCTGACGAATACCGTGGTATTCATTGCTGCCATTGACGGGTACAAAATAAAGCGGCAGTCGCGGATCGTTGTAGCCGGTGAGTATCGACTCCATGGGAGCGCCCATCCGCAGATCGGCCCAGGTATAACACATGATGTTCAGCGGATGCGTAACAGGCGAAATGTCCACTGAAAAAATATCATCCTGCTCTCTCAGTATTCCCATGGGATGATTGAGCGCTGCCTCTGCTTCACGTTTTGCTTTTTCTTTGTCCACTCCTGAAATGCGGATGGCCAGCCGCAGCCTCAGTGTATTGGCGAACCTGATCCATTTGGTGTAATCGCCTTTGTATACCAGGTCGAATGGCTTGAAACGCTGCTTTGCTCCACTGTTCACGAGATTGGTGAGTATTTTGGTGGCGCTGTCGAGGTCGTTGAAAAAGTAATAATAGGCCTGCTGCTGCGAATCGTACTCTACGCTCTGATCCATATTGGGCTGGCCGTAGTGGCTGTAGATGATGGGACCGTAGATATCGCTCAGGCGGTGCATGGCCTCTACTTTCAGTATCAGCGCCCATGCGTAGAAATCGGGAAATTTGCTGCCGGCTTTGTTTTGCGCAAACTTGCAGCTCTTCATCACATTGCCATAGGTAACATTCCATGGGTTGTTGTTCCAGTAGAAGATCAGTCCGTAGTTGGCATTGTTGTTATTGCCTTCGAATGGCGTTGGAGGCATCATGTATCCGCTGAAAATGTCGGCGTTCAGATTCTGCTGCAATTGTGCAACAGGAGGATCGTTGTAGATAAGCAGATTCAGTTGTGCCTGCAGCAATGGCTCGCCCATCAGGCGGTTGCCGGCCTGCAATTCTTCTTCAGTGAACTCGTATGGATTGGTGTTCAGTTTCTCAAATCTTTTAGTACAGGCAACTAACAGCAGTGTTGCTGCGAGCGCCATCCATACTATGTGTTTACTTCTTTTCACAACGCATGTTTTTAGATTCCCAATCGCAGGTTGAGGCCCATGCTTCTTACCTGTGGTATGCCAAATACATCCACGCCCTGCAGGCCATTGCCTGAACCCATCGATACTTCGGGATCGAAAGGTGCGTGCAGTTCGAAAAAGAACAGATTTCTGCCAACCAATCCCACACGCATGTTGCGCATCCATTTCCATTTCAGCGGAATACGGTAGCTGAGACTCAACTCACGCAGGCGTATGTTGGTGGCATTGTACATATACAGTTCGCCGATACCGGCCCTGCTGCCAACGGCAGTGTAATAGGTTTGTGCATCCATTTTTCCGGGGAAGGACCCACCGTCTTCTTTCACGGCATTGATCACTACGCCGCCATTGTCGCGGGCTTTGGCAGTGGTTTCGCTTACGCCATACCAATCGAGGATGGCCTGTGTTACACTCATTACCTTTCCTCCAAAACGCCCATCGATGAGAAAACTCAGGTTGAAGTTTTTGTAGTCCACACTGTTGTTCCATCCCAATGTGAAATCCGGATTGGGATTGCCTACTTTCTTGGACCAGGCATGCACTTTCAGCCGTCCCTGCTCATCGATCACATATTGCCCTTTGCTGTTGGTGACCAGTTCTTTGTTGGAGTAGATATCGCCCCATGAGCCACCTTCCTGAATAAAAGAGCCATACATATTCACGCCGAAATCCGTCAACACAAATAAGTTCTCCGGACCTGCACCCGATGCTGTGGCAGTGCTGAGTGAGATCACCTTATTCTTGTTGGTGGCAAAGTTGATGGTGCTGGTCCAGTTGAGGGTACTGGTGCGTATGGGGATGGCTGTTATCACCGCTTCCCATCCCTGATTCTGGATATTGCCCAGATTAAGGTAGTAGATATTGTATCCCGATCCACGCGGAGCGGGCACTTCCATATACTGTTTGTAGTTGTTGTTCTTGTAGAAAGTGATATCGGCTGTGAGACGGTTTTTGAAGAAGCGCATCTCTATGCCGGTCTCGATGGATCTGTTGTCTTCCGGTTGAAGATACACGCCAGGATACGGCGCACGCTGATTCAACACTACGCGCGGCACTCCTGCAATCTGTTGCCTGATGAATGCAGAGGGTTTGCTCGAATAACTGGCAATATCATTCCCCACTTTTGCATAGCTCAGCCTGGCTCGAAAGAAATCGATTGGCTTTGGTAGTTTGAATATATCACTCAATATCACGGATAATCCTGTTGAGTAGTACAGAAATCCTTTACCGGCTGTTGGTGTAAAAGCAAATGTGCTCGACCAGTCGTTACGCGCAGTGATGTCGAGAAAGATCTTATTGCGGAAACCCATCTGAATATTGGTGAACAAAGCCTGCAATTGTTTCTGTTCCACATAGAGCTGTGCATCCAGTGAAAGCGGACTGATATTGGACTGCGTGAATTTGTTGGGTATTATCAAACCCGGTTCTGCATTGGGGTTAGAGCCATTGTAGTCGCGTTCATGTGCCTTGGTATCGGTGAAGCTGGCGCCGATATTTCCGGCGAGATGCAGCCATGGGTTGATCTTTGCATTGGCATTGGCCATCAGATCGGCATAGAATTGTGTATTGGTTTCTTTTTCCAGCGTGTATCTGCCGTTACCTCCGGATAGCACGATCTGTGTACCTGAATGGGCCTGCAGCTCGTACTGATCTTCTGATCTGTCGTAGCTGATGCGGCTCTTGAAACTCAGCCAGCTGTTCTGCTGCCAGGTGAGTGCGAGGGTGGTCATGCTTCTGAAACGCTCGTCTTTGCGGGTGTTGCGGCGGAGCGCCCATTCGGGATTCTGCTGATCGTCCTGACCGATCCAGCTGTTGTCGTGCCGGATATTCCACCAGTTCTGCATCTGCCTGCCGAGTTCGGCATCGTAATATTCGAAATGATTTTTGTAGTAATCGAAATCCTGTCCGCGCGGAAACAGGTACAGGCCTGAAATAGGACTGTAATACAATCCGGACGAAAACCGGTTATTGGTTTGCTGGGAGAGCAATGAAACAGCAGCGTCGATCTGCAATCTGTTCTTCAGCAGTTTCAATGTCTCGCGGATATTGATGGTATGCCGGTTGAAACGCGTGGTAGGAATGATGCCTTTGTTGTTGGTGTTCGAATAGGAAAAATAGGTCTGTGCTTTTTCTTTTCCTCCACTGAAAGAAATAGTATTGGAAGCGGTGTTGCCGATGCTGAAATATTTTGTTACATGATCCGGTGCACGAACAGGATTGCCCCAGCTGCCAAGTGAACCGGGTTGTTGCCTGCCTAAACTGTCGGTGGAAGGTGTAATGGTTTGCTCGTAACGGTATTGCAGATCGGGCAGCAGCATAGGTGTTTCGATAGTGAAATCCGATGATACATCGATCTTGTATTTGCCCGGTTTTCCTTTTTTGGTGGAGATGAGGATAACACCGTTCGCAGCCTGACTGCCGTACAAAGCCGCTGCGGATGCACCTTTCAGGATGCTGATGCTTTCGATATCGTCTGCATTGAGGTTGGAAATGCCGTCGCCGCCATCGCGGCCGCCGGTGAAACTGATATTGTTGGCCTGCCCCCAAACGTCTGCGGGTTGCGCAGGTGTGTAGTTGGCGTAGGGCACACCATCAACAATATAGAGTGGCTGGTTTTCGCGGGTGGATTTGTTGCCGCGCAACACCACACGCACAGAACCTGCAACACCGGAAGCATTTCGGGTGATGGTCATGCCGGCTGTTTTGCCGCTGAGCGAATTGATGAAGTTGGGGTCTTTGGCAAGCACCACATCATCACCGCCCAATTGCTGCGTGGAGTAGGGCAGCTCCCGCGATTTCTTCTGCAATCCCAGTGCTGTAACCACCAGTTCGCTGAGCGACTTGATATTTTCGTGCAGCACTATATCCATTTCGTAGGCAGCAGTGGCCGGCACTTCGATACTGAGGTAGCCGATGGAGCTGAATACAAGAACATCCCCCGGAGCTGCGAACAGCTCGAAAGACGCATCAGCATTGGATTGTGTGCCTTTGTTGGTATTCCTGATCTGGATGGTAACGCCGGCAAGCGGATTACCTTTGCTATCGCGCACTGTTCCGGATACCAGTTTTTCTCCCGTCGATTGATCCGGAAGGTCCTGTGAGGGAATCGTATTGCTTTTGTCTGGCGAGCCAACGATAATTCTGTTGCTCACGCGCGTGAACTTCAAACCGGTTTGTGTGGAAAGCATCGCCAGTACTTCATCGATAGGTGTTTTGATGCAGTTGAGCGACACTTTTTTCTTCAGGTTGAGATCGGTTTTGTCGTAGTGAAAACTGAGGCCCGATTTGATGAAGATATCCGTCATCACAAACTCCAGGCTTTTGTTCTTCACCTGAATGGTTATTTCGATGGGGCCTTGCGGTTGTTGTTGCAGGCCCATGGCGCTTGAAATTGTATTGAGACTACCTGTAAGGATAAGGTTCAGCATTAACCCCAGGGATACAAACCATTTCAATATGCATGGTCTAACCCTCATATCAAATGGTTTAGTGTTTGTTTACAAGAAATACTGTGTCCTTTTTTACAGAGTAAGTCAGTGAGGTAGCGATACAAAGCGTTTCCATTACGTCTTTCAGGCTTTCATTTCGGAAGATGCCTGTGTAATTCCAGGTTGTTTTGCTGCTATGGTTGAGCACTGTTACACCAAAGTGGTTGCCGAGCCCGGTTTGAATTTCATCGAAGCTGGCATCTTTAAAAATGAGGTGTCCTTTTTTCCAGCCATACACTTCTTCTGGTTTTGCGAAAGATGTTTTTTTGAGGCCTGGCTGCAGGCGATTGAAGCTGACCTGTTCGCTGGGATTAAGTACCAGCGACCCCGCCCGGTTGCCGGATGTATTGAGGTGATCTACTTTTACTTTTCCGGTGAACAATGCCACGGTCACTTTATTCTCTGCAGCATATGTTCTGATATTGAAAGTGGTGCCCAGTGCAGTAGTGGTGAGTGGATTGGTGTACACCACAAACGGGCGACCCTGCTGCTGTGTGGCATCGAAATAGGCTTCGCCTTCTTCGAGCCAGATGCTGCGTTCGGTATCGCTGAAATGTTCCGGGTAACGCAGTTTGCTGCCTGCATTGAGCACAATGCTGCTGCCATCTTCGAGTCGGATGGTATCGCGTACCATACGCGGAGTAACCACTTCCACAGAACCGTTGATTACGGTGCGGGTGGCTACTGATGCAGGTTTAGCAGGTTCCGGTGTTCCGGCGATCTCCACTGATGGGGTGCTTTGATTGTACCAGTAGAGGCCGGCCGTAACAAGCAATACAGCCGCTGCGGCAGCAGCAATGTACCAGCGGCGCATGCGGCGAACCGGTATTGCCGGCGCCAATGCCGTATCGATGGTTGATTTTATGTCGCTGAGTTGCAGGCGGAGTTCTTCCTTACTGATACTGCCAGACTCATGCTGATTGATGCCGTTGAACCATTGTTCTACCAGCTCAGCTTCTTCGGGGGTACAGAGTCCCTGATTGTATCGTTCCAGCAGTATTTTTACCTGTTCTATGTCCACCTGATCGGTTTTGAATGTAAAGTAGTCGTGATAAAAAGGAAAAGGTACTATGCCAATTCATACTTTTTTATTCACCACAGAAATAAGAAGCTGAAACTCAGTATCAACAGAATGAGTTTAAGCTTCACATACATGGAGCGCAATATTTTCAGCGCTTCGGATATCTGATTTTTTACCGTTTGCTGCGACAGTCCCAGATGTGTGGAGATCTGTTCTATGGAGAGGTGCTCGAACCTGCTGAGCATGAAAATCTCTTTCATGCGGTCGGGCAGGTGATTGATGGCCTCGAACAGATCCTGCGTTCTGGATTTGTTTTCTACCGTTTCTGCAACGGAATGGGGCTGTACATCGAAATGTTCTATCAATTGGTACAGGTATTTCCGGTAGGTAGCATTCTTTCGGTAGATATCGATGATTCTGTAGCGCGCTGCCTGAAAGAGATACGCTTTCAGGGAATGCTGCAATACAAGGCTGTGGCGCTTTTCCCAGAGGCCGATGAATAACTCCTGCAATACGTCTTTGCTTAGTTCTGCACTGTCGAGTTTGCTGCGTATAAATAGGTATAACGTCTCGCCGTAGCGTTCATATATGGTATCGAAGGCAGCGTAATGATCGTCTTTGATCATTGATACCAATTCGTTATCTGAATAACTGGCGGGCATTAAATTACAAGCAATGATTATTTTGGTTGGACTTCCTTATTAATAATCCCATCAGAAGGATTATTGTAATGAAAGTAAGAAGAAAAAAGTTGATATTTTTTGATTTTTGACTGCCGGCCAGAAATGGAAGCGCCTTGCGCGTCTGCATAAACCAACTATGAATTGCGTAAATTCATATATGAAATCGAATCAGTCAGACAAATCGCCGGCTAAATGGCAGCAGAGGGTGCATGAGATCATCTACGAATCGGAGAAGCCCGAAGGGAAGGCATTCGATATTGCATTGCTGGCCTGTATTCTCATCAGTACACTGGTGGTGATACTGGATAGTGTGCCCAGCCTCAACCAAACATATGGCAGGTTGTTCAATGTGCTGGAATGGATCTTCACGATATTATTTACCATCGAATACATTCTGCGACTGGTTTCGATAAGAAAACCGCTGAAATATGTTTTCAGTGCATTTGGCATCATCGATCTGCTGGCCATTGTTCCCAGTTACCTGAGTGTGTTTATTGCAGGCACCCAGTCTTTGATGGTGTTGCGTGCACTGCGGCTGCTGCGGGTATTCAGAATTTTCAGGCTGGTGCATTTTCTGTCGGAAATGCGGTTCTTGTCGGTAGCGATGCTCAACAGTCTCCGCAAGATCGCCATCTTCATATTCTTTGTGCTCACGCTGGTGGTAATACTTGGGTCCATTATTTATCTGGTAGAAGGGCCCGAAAGTGGCTTCACCAGTATACCGCAGGCCATTTACTGGGCTATCGTAACCATCACCACAGTGGGGTATGGCGATGTAACGCCGGTAACGGCTCTGGGTAAGTTCATTGCCAGTTTTATAATGCTGCTCGGTTACGGAATCATTGCCGTGCCAACCGGGATAGTAACCACAGAAATGGCGATAGCAGCCAAATCGAAAAAGACAGGGCACAATGCCTGCCCATCCTGCAGCAGAGAAGGGCACGATGTGGATGCGCGTTTTTGCAAGTATTGCGGAAGCGCATTGGAGGTGTAAAAACTTTTCTTCATCAACGATTCACCCGAAAGATCAAAGCCGGTGCTTTATTGCAGGAATATTCCTGAAATAAAATCTTTTGAGCGGTGAAAACCATACTAACCTTTATGGCAACCTTTATCGGTTGCTCACTGTTTGCACAACAGCCATTCGTAATCAAAGGAAAGCTGAGTGGTCTTACAAATCCTGCCAAACTGCGGCTGCTCATTACGAAGCCCGGCGGAGCTATCAAAGATTCCGTAATTACCCGGAATGGGGAATTCACATTCAGCGGACAAATCGATGAACCGCGCAGGGCATATTTATCGCTGGAGTCTGTATCCTCAGAGGCCGTTGCCAGTAAAGACAGGCTGCAGTTCTTTGCAGAACCCGGTGAAATAGTAGTGAAGGGCAGCAGTTCAATAGCCAATGCAAGCATCAAAGGAGGAAAAACAAATGATGAGTTTCAGGAGTTGCAGCAAAGCCTGCAACAACTGAAGGAAAACGGAATTGGTGCCAAAGGCAGTAAAGAACAGCAGGCAGATTCGCGGGGACTTATACTGCAGCGTCAGATAGAATTGAGGGATAGCTTCATTCTCCTGCACCCCGGATCGTATGTGAGTCTCGATCTGGTTGCACAGAAATGGCTCGCGGGCAATCTTTCCGAACTGGGTAAATATTATGATGCGCTCAGTGAAACAATGAAATCATCCCATACCGGAAGGGCGATCCTGCAGGTTGCACTTACAAATCGCACAGGATATATGTTCCCCGATTTCAGTGTGATAGATCAGGATGAGAAAACAATTGATCTGGCTTCGCTCAAAGGCAGGTATGTATTTGTTGATATCTGGGCAAGCTGGTGCAAACCATGCAGAGCAGAAACTCCCGGTATTCAACGTGCGCTCGAAAAATTCAGGAGCAGAAACTTCGATGTATTGAGCATTTCCTTAGACGCCAACCGGGCAGCCTGGCTGAAAGCCGTTAACGACGATAATATGCGCTGGCAACAAGGCTGGGATATGTTGAGTTTTCAGGGAAAGATTGCTTTAGAGTTTGGCATCAACTCAGTTCCCGGCAGCTTTCTGCTCGATCCACAAGGGCGGGTGATTGCCAGGGATCTCCGTGGGGAAGAGCTGGACAGAAAGCTGGAAGAAGTATTGGGGAAAAACTAAGCAGGATAGTTAGCGGTTCAGTTTTCTGGGGTTTCCGAAAAATAAGAGAACTTCAGTACTTGCAATAAAAGCGGGATATTTGCTGGCTTTTCTTTTGCAACAGGAATTTTTTTTGAGTAAGAAATCTGAAACCGAAAAACGAAAATGGGAGTTAGAGTTAAGGGGTATTTGCTGGCGATATTATCTTCCGTATCATATGGTTTGATTCCGCTGTTTGTGCTGCCGATAAAGGCCGCAGGCTTTCCCATGGATACCACGCTTTTCTACCGGTTTATCATTGCTGCATTGTTTATGCTGGCCTGGCTTATCTACCGCAAAGTATCCCTGAAAGTTAGCGGGGGTGAGCTGCTGATACTGATCGCACTCGGCGTGCTGTTCTCCCTGAGTTCGCATTTTCTGTTTATAGGATATGATTATTCCACACCCGGTATCGCTTCCACTATTCTGTTTGTATATCCGGTGATTGTTGCGTTACTGATGTGGATTTTCTTTAAGGAGACAATCAGCAGGCTTACGGTATTGTCACTCTTCATCGCCATTGCCGGGGTATTTGTATTGAGCGCAAAGGAGTCGGTTACGAATATCAATTTTCCGGGCATCTTCTTTTCGTTATGCAGTGCATTCTTCTATGCTATTTACATTGTGCTGGTGAATAAAGGGAGACTGAAAATTCCGGGTATACTCATCACTTTTTATTCGATGTTGTTTTCGGCTGCGTATTATCTCTGCAAGATTTCCATTACGGGAGATGTGAAAGTAGTGCCGGATGGAGAAATGATCATCAATATTGCTGTGTTTGCATTTGCAACGTCGGTGATCTCCATCACAGCATTGGTGGCTGCCATTAAACTCATCGGATCTACGCCCACTTCCATCATGGGGGCGATGGAACCGGTAATCGCCGTAGCGATCAGTGTACTGCTGTTCAATGAAAAGTTCACGCTGAGTCTGTTTGCAGGGATTGCGATGATCCTGTTCGGAGTGATCACCAATATTGTAGCAGACAGTAAGAAGGAAGCTGCACAACTGAATGAATCGCCTCAGCAGGCGAATGAAAATATCGTTCACTAACTACTGAAAAGCAAAAGGACCGCAATGAAGCGATCCTTTTTATTACTCCTATCTATACATTATTTCTTTATTTGAGTTTTACCACTTTGGTGTCATTTTTTCCTCCGTTATTTCCCTTAACTGAAATAATATATACTCCTGCTGGTTTTGCTGTAATGTCTATGTACACATAATTCCAGCCAATGGGCATGCGCATTTCCTTTCTCCAAACAGTGCGGCCGTTTGTATCTGTAACGGTAACGGTGTAAGTGGCATCCTTTGCAATCAGCGTTTTAAGATGCACGCTGCTGTAGGTTGGATTCGGATAAGTGAACAGTTTGGTAACGTTGTTGCTGGTATTGCAGATTTTCAGGTTCACTGTTTTGCCTGCACTGCCGGTGCACCCGTCTGCATCCGTGTATGTGTACAGAATGGAATGTGATCCTACATTGCCTTCAGTGATATTCCATACATTGTTATGGATAATTCCGCCCGTGAATGTTCCTCCCGCAGGGGTGGCTGCAAGTTGTACGAATTTTTCTTCCATACAAATTTCAGACGGAATGGAGAGCGTAGGCGCTGGCGCATCTTTGAGTATCAGCATTACCGGTTCGGAGTAGATACTCTTGCATGCACCACCGATGGCCACTCTGTAGCGGGTTCTGTCCACTGCACTGGTAACAGCGGATACTGTATAGGAACGCTGATCGGCTCCATTGATGTTAACCCAGTTCGATCCTTCTTCTTTCTGCCATTGATACGAAAGTGCATTGCTTGCAGTAACTGTAAACGTAGCGTCCTTTTTAGGACATACTCTCTGTTCTACTGGTGCAACTGTAATGGCAGGTTGCTTTGTATCTGTAACTGTTACAGTAAAACTGCATTGAGATTGATTGCCGCAGGCATCGGTGGCAGTTACGGTAACGGTTGTTGTTCCGAGTGGGAATACAGTGCCTGTTTCATGAGATGTAACCACTGTTACCGGCCCTCCGCAATTGTCGGTAGCTGTCACGGAAAAATTAACTGCGGCCGTACAGGTACCGGCAGTTGTGGTGGTGATATTGGCCGGACAAGCGATTACCGGCGCTGTCTGATCGTTCACGGTAATGAGCTGTGTACAGTTGCTTGCATTTCCTGCCTGATCCGTTGCTCGATATGTTCTGGCGATGGTATATCTGTTGGCGCAGGTTTTGTTGCTGATCACATCCGAAACAAATGATACTGTTACATTGGAGTAATTGTCGGTTGCCACAACGGAGCTGGTGTTCACTGGAGGAACTTCTCCCGCACAACTTACGGTTACCGGAGCAGGACAGGTAATCTTTGGACTTTGTACATCATTCACGGTAATGGTGAATGAACAGGTTTTGGAGCCGCAGGTATTGGTAGCCTTCAGTGTAACGGTTGTAACACCTATATTGAAATTGGACCCGCTACCTGTACCCGAGCCGCTACCAGTAGTAGCGCCAGTGAAAGTGTAACTGACATCCGGCGTGGGCAATCCTATTGCAAATGCTGTTGTGTAATATGCTCTGCCGTAGCTGGCATTGGTGCTATTGTCAACCGAGAAATTTCCAGGGCAGATCATTGCAAGACCAGGATTCACAATCAGTGTAGCAGTGGCTGTTTTAATACATCCGTTCACGTTGGAAGTAAAGGTGAAAGTAACGGTTACAGGCGCACCGGTTGTATTCACCGGAGTTCCGCTGATGCTGCCGGTTCCGCTTTCGGGGATGCCGCCTACTTCGGTGGTTTTGTCACGCGTCCAGGTAAAGGTGGCGCCACCCGTTGAATTGGAAGGAACGATTGCTGTGATCGGATAACCGCCGCAAACAGATTGACTTGCGGGAGACACGGTTGTAATTCCGGGATCAACCACGGTAAAGACGGCGCTTTTCGAATGAGCACATCCGTAAGGGTCTGTAATATCGTAATATATCTCCTGGGTTCCCACTGATGGATCAAACTGATCTCCGGTTACACCCGTACCGTAGAAAGAACCTCCTGCCGGTGATGCTGTTGCAGATAAAAATATGGGGCTGCCTTCATAACAAATCTGATAGTCGTTGAAGGTAATAGGATTGGGAGGGCAGATTACTGTAATTACCACATACTGTGTTCCGAAGCAACCACTTTTATCGCTTACAGTAACGGCAAAATTGAAAGTGCCGGTTGCAGTAGGTGTGCCGGAAATAGTGCCGTCGCTGCTGAGTGTACATCCCGGAGGCAGCGCTCCTGCTGTGATGGCATAGCTGGGAGTTCCAAGACTACCCGTTTGAGAAAAACTATGTGAATATGCCACACCAGCTTTGCCTGTAGGCATTGATAGGTTAGAGATGTTTATGAGCGGACAGGAATAAGGAGTGTATTGAAACTCATCGATGCCGATATAATCACTGTTGCTTCCGTTAAGTCCTCCGTCTGTTACGAAATAACGGAATCCGATTCTTCCTGATACAGGAGCCGCGAGGCCGGAGATGGTAATGATGTATTTTTTCCAGTTCTGTGGATAGCTTGTAGCATCGAGAGATGCATTTATAGCCATCAGTTGTGTATTGAAATCACCTACGCTGCCGGCGTCTGTTCCTGTATTGGTGCTGGCTCCGTTTGTACTGAAACGAACTTCCAGCCTGTCCGGCCGGGAACTGCCTCCGTCGCGTTTTCTTGTATAAAATGTGATCACATCGCCATTGCGGAAAGTTCGGTTGGGCGTAAGCAGCCAGTTGCTGATGTTACCCAGAATGCCGGTACTGTTCTTGCCGACGCCGATGTAAGCATTTGCACTTCCTGCAAATGCATCGAATGCGCCGGACGCAGCAACAGGCGTTCCCTGAGCCCAGTTCTTACCGGCAGGAGCACTGTTGTTAACCATATACCATCCGCTAAAGATCAGTTGGGTAACATCGTCGAAGCCTTCTGAAATAGTCTGGGCCTGCGTTCTGTTGAACAGAAATAAAACTGATAAGAAAAACGAGAGAACGAATTTTCGGGTAGAGTTAAGGGTCATAAGTGTTCAGGTTTTTTACATGAGTTGCCGGCGCAAAGATTCCCTGTGGCTGATGGTTGCAGCAGCCAATTCAGGTTAGGCTTTGTTCAGCAGATGATCTCAATAAATACCGGGGTGGAGGCGGATGAGAAATCAAACGAATTAGCTCAGTGGAAATTGTGGGTTTGGTTTCATAATTGGGTTAGGGTAATCTGGCGCAATGCTAGCAAATTTTTATGGATCCTGCCAGCCGGCTTACGAATGTGGCGTTTTATTTGACGATTGCCAGGAAATTGCCCCTTTTGCTGATCGTTGTTTCGTTCTTCGGTTGTGGTAAGCATTCATGACGCTTTCAAATGTTGCCGGCGTTCATATGCAATTGTTTTTATCTTTGTGTTATGAGTCAAAACTACTTTGTCCGTTCGCATCCATTGCAGCGTGTTGCTGTTGGTGCTGTTTTTTCGGGTATCGTATACTTTCTCACACGGCAGATGCATCTTCCGGTATTGCTGCGCGTGATGTTGATCTGGGATGTATTCTCACTCATTTATTGCCTGCTTACCTGGATGCTGTTCTGGTCTCACGATGCCACCAAAATAAGACAGGTAGCCCGCAGAGAAGATGGCAGCCGCACCCTCGTGTTCATTCTCATATTGCTGGCCTGCTTTGCCAGCATGCTGATGGTACTGTTGCTGATTCTCTCCAAAGAAGCGAAAGAAGTAAGTTGGTACCTGCCGGTAGCGGTAGCAGGTATTCTGCTCTCCTGGTTTATGGTGCATACCATCTTTACCATTCACTACGCCTATCTGTATTATGATGATGCAGAAGGAAATGTGGAAACGCATGCAGGCGGACTCGAATTCCCCGAACCGCATGCCCGCCCGGGGTACCTCGATTTCGCTTACTTCGCTTTCGTGATCGGCATGACCTTTCAGGTATCCGATGTAGTGGTCAATAGGGCAAGACTACGCAGGGTAGTGCTGCTGCATGGGTTGTTGTCGTTTGGATTGAACACGTTTGTAGTGGCGCTTACCATCAACCTTATTGCGGGCCTGAGAAATTAACAGACTGCGTTCAGGCCTTATTCTTCTTCCTCTGCCTTATCGATGCTGTATTCTCCATATTCATTTTTGATGTAATCCTCATAAGTGGAGTTCAGCAGAAAATCGTCACGGAATTTTTGTTTCTTCTCAAACTGGAAATCTTTGTAGCTGTGCATTTTCCCGTTGTACAGGATTTTATCGGGGAATTCATAGATATGTGCTGCGTACAGCGCAGGCTTAGCGCTGTTTTCAATTATCAGCAATCTCAGGTTGTAGTATTTATTGTTCCTTGCCACGGTATCGCCTGAATTAAATGTAACACTCATACCGTTGGACGTCTCTATCTGAATGGTTCTGTCTTTCAGCTCCCATTCGTAAGAACATTGATTGAATTCCGCGCTGATGCGGAATGCGTATTTCGGAGCGCCATACTTTTTTGTAAATGCTTCGATCAGAGATTTGCGAAGGTTTGCATTTTGCAGTTCGCTTTCGGCATAGTAAGCAATAGGCTTTTTGTTCTTATCTGTGAGTGCAGCGAGAGAATGGAAGTACATCTGCTGAAATCTGGCTATGCTGTCTGTTTCGGGACTTTTGTACAGATAGCCAAAATCCTGTTGCGGAACCTGCAGGTCCATAGCATCTGTGATGGTATTGGAGATCTTGTACCGAAGCATGGAGTCCGTGAGCTTTCCATCGCGGACGCTGTCGTACCGGATGCCATCTTCGATCATGAGACGTTTAGAGAATAACTGAGGGATGTCTTCTGTGAACTGAACAGATTCGAGGTCGAATGCTCCGTTCCTTTCTGCAACGGGCGCTTTGGTGCTGCCGAAATCGCAGGATGGAAAGGAGATTGCTGCAATGGATAAATAGCCGAGTACTTTAGTGAATGTCTTCATAGTGGTGTTATTGCTATCCGGTTAATTCCGCATTATACTGCGTATTAAGCGTTAAAGGTATCATCAATTTAGAATCTATCGCTCAAAAACGCAGTATGTTGCGTATTTAAGAGTTCTTTTTCTGCCTCCGCTATTAACTTACCATTATGTTTCCCTGGCTCCATTTTCCGCTACTCCACAATCATTTCTTTTGCAGAAATCTTACACGCTATGCGTTTCAAAAGCTCTCTCTATCTGCTTCCACTTCTCGCTGTTGCTGCATGCGACAAAAAATCTGACAATAAAGAAGAAAATAAACCTGTGGTCTATCCTGCCATTGCAGACGACAGACATCCCAAAGTGCTGACAACCGTTCAGGGAAATATCACTTTGTTCAATGGTGGATATGGTTCATCCATGGCACAGGACCCTTCAGATAAAACACTTTTCTATTTGCTTACAGACCGTGGCCCGAATGTACCGGAGGCCGCCACCGGCAGCATCATGATCGCAACACCCGATTTCGTTCCGCAGATCGGGAAGTTCAGACTGAAAGGAGATTCGCTGGTACTGGAATCGTCCATTCTGCTGAAGAACAGCGCAGGCAATAACCTCAACGGATTGCCCAACCCTGCCAATGCAGGCGGAACAGGGGAGAAACCTTTCGATATCAACAACAATCCGCTTTCACCGAGTGAAGACGGCATCGATTCTGAAGGCATGGCCCTCGCTCCCGATGGCAGCTTCTGGATCAGTGATGAATACGGCCCGCATATCATTCACGTTGATAAAAATGGAAAAACGATCGAGAAGATCAATCCGTTTACTGCCGGTAGAAAATTGCCGCTGGTACTGGCAAAACGCCGCCCCAACAGAGGTATGGAAGGATTGACCATTACGCCTGACGGAAAAACACTGGTAGGCATCATGCAGTTCCCGCTGTACAACCCTGGTTCTGCTGCCATCAGCAATTCACTGGTGATTCGCATTGTTACTTTCGATATTGCCAGCGGCAATACCAAACAATTCGTGTACATGATGGATAACTGGAATCTCCAGGCAGTAAGTGAAATCGCAGCCATCGATAACAACAATTTCATTGTGCTGGAACGCGATGGAAATTTCCCTACCGAAGCCAACAGAAACACCGTGTTCAAGAAGATATTCAAGATCAATATTGCCGGAGCAACCGATATCTCCGATCCGGACAATGGCGTTAATGGTAAACTGATCAACGGAAAAACAATCGAAGAGCTGAAAGACGCTGCCACACTCGCTGCCAACGGCATCACACCGGTAACGAAAACACTGGTAGCCGATCTGATGACTGATATCACCACGCTTTATCCGCACGATAAAGCAGAAGGTCTGGTGATCATCAACCCAGGCCTGATCGCAGTTTCTAACGACGATGATTTTGGCATCACAGGAGCCAATCAGGTATACCAGCAGAAAATACTAACAGGTACAAATAAGGTGGATAGAAACAGTGTGTACTTCATCAAACTGAAAAATCCTTTGTACTAGGCGGTAGTCAATACATTGATGAAAGTGAGGGTAGGCTACTGCTTATCCTCATTTTTATTTTCTGTCTGATGTTTGTGTGTTTGTCCCCAATCGCTGAGCTGGTCGAGTATCGGCGTTAATCTGCAGGCTAATTCAGTAAGCTCGTATTCCACTCTGGGTGGCACTTCTGCATACACTACTCTTTTGATGAGACCATCCTTCTCCATGGCGCGGAGTTGCAGCGTGAGCATACGTTCCGTGATGAGTGCATATTTCTTTTTCAGATCGGTGAAACGCATTTTCTGGTTTTTGAGAGAGCTCAGAATCTGCAGTTTCCATCTGCCTCCGATGATATGGATGGCATAGGTGAGATCACAGTCGGTGATCACCTGTTCGTTGCGGGAGTATGTGGAGTTTAACTTTCTGTCGGCCATTACTTACATTTTTGTTCGTAGCGTACAATCGTTTCCTGATGGCATAAAGTTACTGGTGCTGTTTACTTTTACAAACAATTATTCACTCAGTGTAATTGTCTGTAAAATAAAAGGAGCATCATGGATCTTTATCTCAAAGGTAAAACAGCCGTAGTAACCGGAGCCAGTCAGGGTATCGGCCGTGCCATCACCAAAGAATTGGCCAACGAAGGCGTTACCGTATTAGCTATCGGAAGAAATGCAGATCTGCTGCACAGTCTCAAAGAAGAAATCATTACAGCAAAGGGCGCAGCGCCTGTATTGCTGATTCAGGATTTTCTCGAACCCGACGCGCCTCAAAAAATTGCGGCCACTGCCATTGAAAAATTAGGATGGGTAGATATTCTCATCAACAATGCAGGCCGGAGCCAGCCAATAGAAGTTACAGGATCTGAAGAGGTCTGGAAAGCCGCCATGACGCTCGATTTCGAGCGGCCCAGGCAACTCACGGAAGCACTGCTTCCTCATTTCATGGAAAGAAAACAAGGCGCTATCCTGAATCTGGCGAGCTCCTATGAGCTTCGCTCCATCAATGGGTCGGCCGTGGCCAAGGCTGCGATTGTTTCATGGTCGAAGGCTTTGTCTGCTCAGCTCGGACCATATGGGATACGGGTGAACAGTCTTCAGCCCGGATTGATCGATACCGAAAATATCCGTCGTTTCTTCACCAGTGAGGAGCGGAAGAAGTTTGCAGAAGCTGAAATTCCACTCGGCGATTTCGGACATGCAGAAGATATGGCTAACATGGCTGTATTCCTTGTATCACCCCGTGCAGGCTACATCACAGGAACTGTTTCGGTAGTGGACGGAGGGATGAAGCATTACCCATTCTGAGTACCAACAGCGCAAATAATTAAAGAAGGCCGCTACCGGAAATCCGGGCGGCCTTCGCTGTTCGACTGCTTATGGGAAAAAGGATCCTGAACTACTACCTGATTACAAAACTTCCTTTGACAACTTTTCCTTTTTCATCGGTGATGCGATAGAAATAAACACCGGCACTCAGATTGGCTGTTGAGAGACTGATTGATTTATTTCCAGACCGCACAGACTGCATAGGTTTACCGCCTGCATTGTAAATCATCACTGTTGCCGAACCTGCATTCATTGGAAGTGTGATGTTGATATTTGCTCCACGTTGCACCGGATTCGGATAAACCAGCACGCCTGTTTTTTCAGCTTCCCGCTCCGCAACGGAAGATGAAGTAAGTGCAAATGTTGGTGAAACAGATGCACATGCTGCCGGGAACTCAGTGCTCCAGTTGGCAGTGGTCATATTGGTGAAAGTGCCTGTATGTCCATGCCCTGTGGTATCCTGCGCGGTGGTGCCGGATCCGTCGGCATGCCCCATTCTCCAGTATGCTTCGAGGCTGGTGCTGGTTGGACTCACATAACATTTGCTGGCGATCTCGGTGGCCGTCAATGCTTTTTTCCAGACACGGATCTCATCCATACCTCCGCTGAATACTCTGGCCAATTCATAGCTGTAACCAATATTGAAAGTGCTGTTGGCAGTAACGGAACCGGTTTGAGCCATGGAGGCATCGAGGTTTCCGTTTACGTAAAGCTTCATGGTGGCGCCATCATAAGTAGCTGCGATATGGTACCAGGTGTTTGTACTGAATGATGTGGCTGATGCCAGCTTTCTCTGTGTACCTCCAATGTTCAGTACAAATTGCAATTTGTTATTGGCGAGTGATGCATCTCCGAATCGCAGCAGGGCTGTATTGCTTCCCGATTCAATGCCCATCACTGTAGAAATGTAAGGGAAGGCCGATTTGAATGCCGCCGGTTTCACCCATCCTTCAAACGATAAAGCAGTTCCACTGAGGTTGATGGTGC
Organism: Pseudoflavitalea sp. G-6-1-2; assembly: GCF_012927185.1. GTDB lineage: Bacteria > Bacteroidota > Bacteroidia > Chitinophagales > Chitinophagaceae > Pseudobacter. The sequence continues at coordinate 1,570,294 of NZ_JABBGB010000002.1, read as the reverse complement.
CTGCATTGAGATATTGATTGGAGCCGTTGAAGGTCAGGGATTTTTTCACGCTTGCGGGCGGCGTAACTACCGGTGGCCATGGTTGCAATGTACCGGTGAGTTTGGTGCTGTCGTTGTACAGAGAGGTGGAAATGGCCGACAGATAAGTGGTTTCGTTGTAGCCATGCAGATCGTAACAGAGGTAGACTCCATAACCATCGGTGACTGTACGCTGTGCATTTGTTTTGGCGGTGGATTGGCTGGTGTTGCTGATCCAGGTAGCGGCAGGACCAAGATTGGGTTTGCCCAGTGGTGGAACGCTCGGCGCTGAGTAAGTGCCATAGCTGGCATTCCAGCTGTAGTTGGCGTAATCGCCTACGCGGCTTCCGTTCCATGAAAGCCTCGATGCAGCAGGACCATAATAATAAAATGAAATGATCTTGGATGGCATCAGCGAACGCAGTTCCTGCACCAGCATCACAAAAGAGCTGTCGTTTGCGCCGGGCCTGCCATTGGTGCCGTATTCTGCATACTCATCGTCGAAGTCGATGCCATCGAGGTTGTAGGTGGTTACGGCATTGGCCAGCTGTGTAGCGAAATCCCTCGCTGCTGCTCTGCTGGTAAAATTGCAGATGCCCACTCCCTGATGATTGCCCAGTACATCGAGCAATACCTTGATGCCTTTGGCTCTGAGTGGCCTGATGGATGTAGCCGTATCACTCAGTACCGTAGTTACATTGGGGTTGAAGGAAAGAACCGCTTTGCCCAGGCCTGCATCGTAATTGATATTGGCTGCAAAGATGATGGCGATATCGAATAGTTGTTGTCCTCCGTTCTTCAACGTATATGCGCCAACGTTAAGAATGTTGTTGCTGTTCACTTCCACATAACAAACATTCAGTGGACCCGACTTGGGTGTTTGTGCCTGTGAGCTGATGAAGAAGAACATTGAAACGATCCATACAATTGCATAGCAAAACATGCCTGGTAGATTTTTTTTCATATCGGCTTGCGTTTATGTTAACAATAAAGAGACTAGAAAGAAGGCCATCCTTTCAGCAATGGAAAGGAGCTTTGTTTCTCTGGCTATGTTTTACCCGTAAGTGCAGAGGGAGGGGTTACCGGCTATAATTTGATGGATAGGGGCAGTGGGCTGGTAAATGACTGGCGGGAAAGAAAATGGTACCTATCGGGTTGGAAAGAATCCGGGAGACTGACCGCCTGCGGGAAACGATTTGATTTTCAGCTTGCTACGATACCCGCATACATCCAATCAAAAAATATAGTTTCAGAATGGGTAAAAACCGCATATGGTCGTAACGTCAAATATGGCTGCAGGCCTTGAACAGCGGCAGTTTTTGTGTAGTTTTGAAGTAGTTGAAAACCCGGCCCTCTGCACCCTGATCGTTTCCAATCATTCCATTAACCTGAAAGTGTTCCTATGGGCTTCATTTCCAGATTGAACCTCCTTTATACGAAATTCGTAAAAGCCGGTACGGAGGATATTGCTGATCCTGAACAAATCTTCAGGATCGAACTGGTAAACAAACTAAGTCTGCTTGTTGCAGTACTGATGGTGCCAATTGTAGTGACTGTACTTAGTTGCGTAATTTTTACTCCATTCTTACTCGCCTGTTTCATCATTGAATACCTGATCAATCTTTCAGTGCTTCAATGGAATAAATTGAAGAAGCACCGTACGGCCAGTTTGTTCTTCTATTTCAATCAATGTTTTTTCGTAGCTTTTTTCGGCATCCTGTTCGGCGGGGTGCAATTGCAGTTTGCCATTATCTTTCTGGTTTCCATCATCTTTCTGATCGAGAGAGATAATAAGATCCGTACTATCTGTTACCTGCTGGCAGTACTCGATCTGGCTGTATTGCAGCTGGTGTATTTTTATGGGGTTGAACCTGCACCCCTGAGTTTCAATTCTGAATTTGTGATTCAGAGCATGGTAATTGGAGGTGTGATGGTGATCCTTTACTTCCTCAGCATTCCTTACCGCCATGGCAATGATCTGCGCTTTTCGCTGGTGAAAGAGAATCAGAATACACAACATTATACGGCCAATATCGCGCATGAAATGCGCAGCCCCTTAAACTCCATGAGCATCTGGGTAGAGAAACTGGAACATGAGCTGCAGAAAAAAGAAATGAACAAACAGACCCTTGCACTGATTGCCACCATGCTGAAGACAGGCACCAGAAATGTGCAGGGGATCATCAGCAACAGCCTTTCGCTGGCAGAGATCGGTGCCGGTAAGAAACCGGAAAATGTGATGGAACATTTTATGCTGAAAGAGTTTCTGGTAGATCTGATTGAATTCAACAGTGTGCTGGGCATTCAGCGGGAGATCAGTTTTGTGCTGAATATGGATAAGATGCCCGCCATCATTGTATCGGACAAGAACAAGATTGCGCAGATATTGAATAATCTTTTCTCCAACGCCATTAAGTTCAGTAAGAAGAAAACAAAGGTGCAGCTGATCGTGGAGCCGGTTCCTGCACGCAGGGCATGGTCTGTAAAAGTGATCAATCACAGCAATAGTTCGGTGAACGTGAATATGGAAGAGATCTTCTCGCCTTATGTTTCCTGCAATACCAATTCGCATGTGCCGGACAGTACAGGGCTGGGTCTCTTCATCACCAAAGAGAAAGTGCATGAACTGGGAGGTGAGATCACCTTCACGAAGAATATACAGGAGAATACAGTGGAGTTCACCGTGATATTTCCACTGATGCTGGGCAAACTCGAAATGCTGCAGCAGGGAAAACTCACAGAAGAAGAGATGGAATTGATCCGCCGGGTGCTGCCCGGACAAAAAGTGCTCATTGCCGATGATGATGCCATCACGGCGCGTGCAACGGGAGAAGAGCTGAACCGGCTGGGCATGATCCCTTCCGTTGTAAGCAGTGGCAATGCCATGCTGCTGCGTGTCGCGGCAGATAAGCCCGATGTAATTATCATGGATTATCATATGCCGGGTCTCCGCGCAGAACAGGCCATCGTACAACTGAAAGAAAATCCCGATACAAAGAATATCCCTGTAATTGTAACCACCGGCGCAGTTTACAATCATAACGGTTTGAATGAACTGCTTGAGCTCGGCGCCGATGATTATGTACTCAAACCAATAGAGATCAAAAACTTTCTCGTAACTATCTCCCGCATTATTCACAACAAAAAAATAACCGTGAGCTGAACGCCTTTGCCGGCGCCCAACTCACGGTATGCAGGTTAAGAAAGGGTGGTTTCTTTCCAGATGGAAACAGACCGTTTATACCTTTGTGTAAATACCTGCCATAGCCAGCTGGCCTGCACGCAGCGGTCGAGGCCAACGAGGTGCCTGCGCATGATGCCGGAATCAACATCCTTTTGATTGGCAATCGCTTTCTTGATCTGATGCACTCCGTTGAGATAATCTTTCAGCAAGGATCGGATAATGCCTGCGCAATGATCGATCACATTGTTCAATCCATAATCCGGATTGTTCAATGCCACTGCCATCAGCAGATTGGAATCGGCATTGTTGTCGATCACTTCTTTCTCGAATGAAAAGAAATCGTTCATGAGGGCGCCGATCAACGCGGTAGACCGATGCACTCTTTCGAGTGTTTCATTCAGTCCTTTTTCAGTTAGCCATTGCCAGTTCAGGAAATCGCCTTCTGCGTATTCGATGAATTGCACAATATGTCCCATGCCCGATGTGCAGTAACGCATGTTCACATATTTTTTTACGGAGAGAATGCTGCCGAGTTTCACGCAGCTGCAATCCTGGTGTGTTACCTCGATGTACTTCGAGAAGCAGGGGAGGAATCTGTTGAACCAGTCTTCCGGTGAATGCTGCAACACTTCGCCCAGCATTTCGAGGTTGGCCTGTTCAACAGGATCGTTGCCGGCATCGTCGATAAACGGTGGGTGTACTTTCGACATCCGCTGTATCATTGTAGATGCCTGATGGCGATCTTCTACAGCCAGATACTTGAAGAGGTCTCTTCCCATGATGTCGTTCAGATAATAACCGATGGCGAGATTCTTCAGCATGGTTTCCATACGGTGTAGTGTAGCTGCCGGATAGAGATACAAAGCACAACTGATGTAGTGCTCTGCATTGGGCAGCCAGATGCCATACCTGTCGCAGAATTCCTTTGCCGACCGGGAGAGCGTTTTGCTTTCAGGATGCGGAGAGAAACTGGCGCAGAAAGCATTCAGATCGAATTGTGTGAAGTTGAAAAGTTCCTGAAGAGAAAATGCAGCATGGCCTCTCAGGGCTTCGTAATCTCGTTGGATGGAAACAATACGCGAAGCAACCTGAACAGCGTGTTCATGTTTCATGACATAAGGTTTGGTGATAATAATAGTATGTATGTATGCAGAACGGCACGTCCGCTTCAGCATGCGAAGCGGGATGCAGTTTGTATCATCAAAAGGGAAGGACTATTTATTGCAGAGGGAGAGTACGTTGTTTTAAATTTCTGAAATATCAGTGAAAGAAAAATGCATAATAATTTGGAAAAGAATTGTGCTATTGCTGCTCTGAAGTGTCTATGGAATGCGGTAAAAGAAGGGAAAAAAAGAAGCCGCTCTGATGATAGAACGGCTTCAACAATTGTGCCACAGGGCTCAACCTCTGTACGGAAACTTAGAAAACTCCGGAAACTTTCAGTGCTTCCAAAATTCTTACGTTGGCATTTTTTTCTGCATCAGGTAAAGGCTGCTGATTTTCTTCAAACAGGGCTTTGCTCCAATGCAATATTTTATTATCGGGATATTGTTTGGCCTGTTCATTCAGCCACTGCGTACCACGATCTGATTGCTGCAACTGACGGTAAGCCCATGCTGTTACAAAAGTATTAGCGGGTTGGAAGTTGCTCACTGTATTGTCGATGCGTGGCTCAAACCGGATGATCTGTTGCAGCAACTGATCGGCTGCATCGTTCTTCCCCGTGGCGCGATTACATTGATAACTCATGAAATCTTCCAGTCTCGTATCGATGTCGGCTTCATAAGGTTTGCCTACTCCCAGATTCTCCGGCCATTGCTTTGCCTGAGATATGAATTGTATTGCCTTCTTGTAATTCTTCTGCTGCATCGCCTGCACAGCCTGCATCAGTTTTGCTTCGCGATACAACTCTCTTCCGTCTGTAGCCCCTTCGAATGGGATGATGTTCAGTTTGCTCAGAACTGCATCCGAAGCCGCGTAGCGCTTGTTCAGCAGCAATGCTTTTGCATAGAGCATTCCCATGATGTAATGCCTGGGATTGGCTTTGTAAAATCGTTCCGTAACTGGTAAGGCCTTATCGTTTTGCCCGTTACGGATATAGTGCTCTGCCAGTAATTTCTGGTAACGCCATTGCGGATCGATAGACGCTGCCAGCTGAAGATCCTGCGCTGCCTGTTCCGGATGGCTGGTATTGTTCAATGCAGCCCGCACTGCATACAGCGGTGCAAAGCCTGTGCTGTTGCCGCAATTGTTGAGCAGCTGCATCGCTTCTGTTTTCCTGTTTCTGTCGAGATAGATGAGCGCGAGATGATAATCCAAAAACCAATTGCTCTGCTGCCTGCGCAACGCTTCGATTACGCCCGCGGTCTCCGAACGGAAAGGGAATGCCAGCCTGAGATCGATCGCTTCTTTTTTGATTGGCTGCTTTTGCAGGAAGGCCAGCCAATAGGAGGCTTCAACGGAAGCCGGACAAGCAGCGAAAACCTTTACTGCATCTTCTTTTTGTCCCGCGTTGTAATACCAGATGCCCAGTTCGAGATAAGTTTCAACAGGCAACTCGTTGCGGATCTGATCGCTGAATTGTTGCTTATCCGACTCCTGATTGCTGCGCAGGTATTTTTCAAATCCTGTGAAATGATTCAGGATATCCATGCTCAGGAGCTGCGTGAGAATACTGTTGTGTTTGTCTGTTTGTTTTTGCTGACGGTAGATCACTGCCTGCAATTGCAGTGCATCGATATTGAAACGATTGTAGTCGACTGCTTTTGCTGCGTAACCCAATGCCTTGTCAGCATTGTTTTCGCGCAGATAGATTTTGCTGAGTTCTGTGTAGGCTGCACTACGGTATTCTGTTGATAACGTAGCAAGATCAAATCCATCTTTCGCATCGATGGTATTTCCGAGCGCAGTATTGATCAGTCCGTAATAATAATTGGCATCGCCCGCGTGTGTATCTATGCTGAGCGCTCTGGTGATCAGTTCCAATGCTTCTGTGTAACGGAGATTGCGATAGAGCAATGCCGCCATTTTCACGAGAGCAGGAAAATAATTGTGATCGTTCTTCAATGCCTTCTGCAACAGCTCTTCCGCTTCGGGATATCTTTTCTGATCCATCGCTTCCTTACCGAGCAGGTACAGTCCGTAAGTGGAGGTCCAGTCGAAATCAGCAGGTGTTGTTACCGGGCGACTGAGTACATTGGCCTGCGGAGCAGACTGGTACTGCAATTTGTTCGTTCCTAATGTAACGGTCAGCTGGTCCGCGTTTGCAGCGACCTGAATGGAATCGGCGAATGTCTGCAATGGAGACAGCTGCAGATTTTTAGTGTACACTGTTGTCTCGCCAGATTTTACAATCAATTGATCATTGACAGATGCGGCAGGAGAGAAATATATTTTCAGCCATCCTTTTTCGTACTGTACATTCAGGGCGCCTTGTTCATTGGCTTCCACCATGCCTTTTGTTTTGTGCACGGGATACCAGTATTCCGTCCAGGTATCGGTGGCATAGGGCGCGAAGCTGCGGTGCTTGAAAGGTGTGTAACTGCTCTTGTCGGCGTTCTGGTTGAAGAGCCTGCCGGATTGCAGTTCTACGTATTGTCCATCTGTGTCGGTGAGCAGTTTCTCCCAGATCATACCCTGACGTGAGAGTCCCCAGATCCAGATCTTCTTGCCTGCTTTATCATCGTGTGTTCCGTATCGTACCATACCGAGATCATCATCGTGCCAGTAGGCTCCTGAGAAGCCGGTGTACTTGCCGAAGACATGGTACGATTTATATCCTCCGAAATCATTCTGTTCGTAAAATGACTGATTCTTTCCGTTTGTTTTATTGATGGGCCATGCTTCGGCTTCTCCATTGTGACCGATGTAGCGATTGCCGGGATAGATGAACTCCAGATTGCCGCTGGCTTTCAGTCCGGCATTCATCCAGTGGTAGTAAGGCTGCTCCACTGATGTTGCATTGTACCAGAACGATTTTGTGGAGAACCATGCTTTGTCTTTAGGAAGCCTGATCTCCATTCTCCAGTTGCTCCGGCTCAGCAGATCGAGTACACCGATGGTGCAGCTTACGCTTCCGTCTTCATTGCGTTGCACTGCGTAGTCTACTGGTGTAGCGCAGTTGGGCGTATGGCCCATGATGCCGCCGTAGTTGGCTTCGAGGCCACCGCTGGTCCATGGTCCGCGCATAGCGATATCCCGGAACTTCACTGCGTGGTTGTAATAGATGAAAGGCCTGCCCGATGACTTCTCGATGGCTGCCCAGATCTTTCCACCAATCTCAGGAAGGATCAGCAGTTTGATGAAATCGTTTTCCAGTTCAATCACTTTCCATTCTTTCTGTATGGGCTTATCGGTAAATCCATCGTACCTGAAATAAGGATACACCGCACTCAGCAGCGGAACAGGATTGGGATCGCTGAACGGATAGGTGGGAAACGATTGTTTGTATTCCCTCACAGTGGCAGGCTGTTGGGCAGATGTAATAGATCCGCCCAGCAGCATGGCCATGCAGAAAACGAATTGCTTTTTCATATGGTGTAACAATATGGAGTAACCGAAATTATTTTTCTTTTACGATCAGCAGCCAGCCTTTGTTCTTCTCAACAGGAATGGCCTCCTGAATGCCGAATGTTCTTTCCGGTTGGAACTTTGAAATGGCTGGAGCAATGATCACTGCTTTGCTTGCATCGATGCCGAGTTTGTTCCAGTCGATCTGCAATTGAACAGTGGTATCTGCATCCGCCCAGCTCGCGATGGAGATCAATGCAGTTCCATTCTTTTTGTACACGGTTACCGGAACTTTGGCATGATTGGTCTTAACGGGAACGTTGGGGCTCCAGTAACCGATCATGTTGCTGCCTTTGATGCCGAACTCATCCCATGTTTTCCAGATGGGGCGAGGGTCAGCATCATCGCTCCAGGGCATGCGGTTGGTCATGCCGTAGATCATGCCGCGCCATGGGTTGCCGCCATCCTGCAGCATTTCGCCCATTAGTCCAAATGGAATACCGCTTACTTCGGTGAGGAAGAAGTCTTCGCTTCCTTTTTCGTAATCGAAATATTCCCCAAACCAGAGGCGGTTGAGGTAAGGGAAATGCTCCATGTACAGATTGGCGCTGTTGTTGAAGCCGTCGCTCTTGTTGTATTGATTGGCAGAGTGCAGATCGATGATGCCGGGATGGCCATCTTTCGTGAGCACACGTTTGATGCGTTTCATAGTGATGCGATCGAATGCTACATCATCGAGATAGATGCCATCGATGCCTACATTCTGCACCAGCCAGTTCATGCCTTCTACGTAGTAATTATGCCAGCGGCTCATACCACTGTTGATGATCGCAGCGTCTTTGATCTCAGGAACAAACCAGGCAGCGATATAATCATCGCCGATATGCTCCTGCAGCCAGCTGAAGCCACCACCTTTGCCGGGTGAATAGATCTCATGGCCGAGACTGCGAAGCGGGAATGTTTCGTAAGCGTGATTGCTCAGTTCGCGAACGGTGTTGTAGATCTTTACCTTCAATCCTTTTTTATGTGCTTCATCGATGTAAGCTTTCATTTTCTTATGCTCGATGAACGGATAGTTGATCCATGGATTGATTGGATTGGCATGGTGGATATTGATCACTGTTGCACCAGTTGCTTTGATGCTGTCGATAGGGAAGTAGCGATGATAGAATCTTGTATCCCACTGCGCATCTGTATTGATGGTATGAAAAGGTGTTATCAGCAAGGTGAAGTTGTAATAGAGTACGTCTCCTTTTTTCATGCTGCGCTCACCGCTGTAATTGTTGGCAAGAATCGAATTGCCTTTTTGTGCAATGGTGATGCCTCCTTTATTGCCGTTGCCCCATGAGCTGGGAAGCAGCAATGGTTTTTGCAGGTAGAAATTGGTATTGAGTGGACGTACATATTTTTCGTCGCGCAGTGAGTATTGCAGTCCGGCGTTTACGTTACCGACCCATGCACCATCCTGATTCTTTTGTGCAACATCCCATTTCCAGTCGATCTGGTCAGGACGGTAGCCGCCTTTCTGTCCCAGTCCCATGGCGTATTTCGCCACTTCTTTGGTGAAAGGAATATGTAAAGTGATTTCTTTCAGATCGATATCCTGCAAAGCAGCAACCTTCACCGAGTAAGAAACAAAGCCGTCGAATTCGAGTGAAGCATCTACATCCACCTGTAACGAATCGTTGCTGTTGCTGGCTTTCCACTGAACGGTGCCTGCTTCTTGTTTGATGAACTGAACGCCGTTGTTGCGGAGCTTGAAATCCTTGCCATCTGATTTGCGTGTGAAATGGAAATGGATTGGTTCTGTGGTCAGCGGAGTTGGCTGATCGGTATAGCCGGTCATTTCCGGAGTGAAGAAGCTGAGGATCTGTTTAGGGAAACCATCGGCACCGAGTTCTACTGTCCTTCCTAATAATTTAATGGTGTTGTTCTGCACCTGCAATGGTGTGTATGGAGCAATCACTGCATTGTCCTGTGCCAGTGTGCTGTTCAGCCATTTCAGTCGGGTTTGTTTCCATGGCTCGTTGATGCCACCATCGGCAAGCATCTTATTGTTTACTGTGAGTGTGATATTGATGGTGTATGGCTGCATGCCTTTGGCCTGCACAGTTGCCTGTCCTTTGTAGATGCCCGGTTGAAGATCTTTCGGAACATCGATGCCGCACCAGAGCGCCTGTATATTATTTGCAGGTACATTCACTGTTTTGGTGAGTGGTCTGGCTGCATAATCTGTTCCATTGGTATTGATGCAGCTGCTATTGCCGGCGGCAATTTCCGCTCCGGTACTGCTGCGGAGTTTGCTGAATTGCACCGTTACATCATTCAATTCTTTACTGGCATAGATGCCTAACTGATAAGCGTAGAATTCGCCTCTTGCTGCTTCACCCGCGAAATTGCTGGTGAGTCCTTTTTGAATCCAGCGATAGGGAAGACGGTCGTTCATTTGAATGGGGAACTGTCTGTCTTCAGGGAACACCACAAAATCGCTGCGCTTGCTTTTGGTCAACAAAGCTTTTGTTTCTTTCTCCGTAGCAATCACACGCATCGGATACAGGCTGTTGAAGCTATCTATTGATTGAATGGTACTTACAATTGTGTTGGGTGCAGTCTTCGCATCAGCCTGCTTCAGCCATGCTTCGGAAGCTGTATTTGCCGGTGTGAGATATACACCTCTGGGGTAATTGGAGCGGCCTTCATTTCTGTAAGGCATGTAATAAATATTGTAGCTGCCCTTGCCTGAAACCGGCTCGAAGAAGATCTCTCCCGATTCGTTGTTCAGCAGTCCGGTTTTTACATTGAGTATCTGGCGTTGAGTAGCGGCATCCTGCACTATAATGCGTTTGTTCTGCGGAGCGGCATCGGCTCTGCGCCAGGGGATGATCACGCGGGCCACTTTGCCCGTTCCGTTGAACTGAACAACGGCGCGGTGATTGCCTAAAGAATCTGCATCCCAATTCGATCCACTGGAGTAGCGAACCTGGGCATTGGCACAAAAACCGAATACTGACAAAGCAAATAGCAAACCTGTTTTTCTCATGGTTAGTTTCGTTGAAGCATTAAATCTAGGGATATAAATCTGATAATCAGTCTGCAAACGTTTGTCTGAATTTTGCTTATCAGTAAGCTTTTACCGCAGGCTCCGGGGCCGTTTCCTCAAATAAGCCGGATTTAGGGCTTTTGGCCGCAGGCTGAGAAAAAATAACGCAAACGTTTGTGCAGGGCTATGCAAACGGTTGAAAAGCATCAAGTAACAGTAAGGCGTATACGAAGATGGATTGCTTGTACCTTCAAAACATCTACATTTATATTGAAAGTATTTCGGCTAAAACTGCTTATTCAAAACGACTGCACAATGAAATCAATGGTTGCAAGGCTTCTAGCCCTATTAATGTTATTACCGTTTCTGGGACTGGCCCAAACGGATACCAAAGAGATTACCGGGGTTATTAAAGACGCCAAAGGGGAAGGGATCCCTGGCGTTACGGTAAAGATCCGCGGTACTGCAGGTGGGGTAACCACCGATGCAAATGGCAAATTCTCTCTTAAAGCTCCCAAAAAACAAATTACACTTCAGATCTCTTCCGTTGGCTATGTTAGTCAGGAAATACTGGTGGGCGACAATACCAGTATCACTGTAAGCCTGGAGGCTGAAACAAAGAAAATGGATGAAGTGGTGGTGATCGGATACGGTACGGCCAAGAAAAAAGACCTTACCGGATCTGTCAGTTCCATTTCAAAGGATCAGATGAATATTGGTGGCATCACCTCCAACGCAGCGCAGGCCATTCAGGGCCGTGCGGCGGGTGTGCAGGTTGCCCAGACCAACGCTGCTCCCGGTGGCGAGACCATCATCCGTATCCGCGGCGGAAACTCCATCAAATCTTCCAACGAACCGCTGTATGTGGTGGATGGCTTTATCTCCTCAACAGGTAAAGACATTAGTCCTAACGACATCGAGGATATTGAAATCCTGAAAGATGCATCTGCTACTGCTATCTATGGTGCCCGTGGCGCCAACGGTGTGGTGCTGATCACTACAAAACGTGGTAAGAAAGGAAAGCCCGTTGTGCAGTACGATGGTTATTATGGATTTCAGAAGATCCTTCGCAGACCTAAGCTGATGAATGCCAAAGATTACATGGCAGTAACCAATGCAAAGGCTGCTGAACAAGGCAACCCGCCTGAGTTCTCCCAACAGGAACTGAATAATGGTGTGAATACAGACTGGTTCGATCTGGCTACCAGAACAGCCAGTGTACAGAGTCACGACTTCAGTGTGAGTGGTGGTGGTGAAGACAGCCGCATTTTCATGAGCGGTAACTATTTCGATCAGATAGGTGCGTTGAAGAGAACCGATTACAGCCGTTATTCAGGTCGCATGAATGCGGAGAAAGATTTCGGCAAAAAGCTGAAAGTGGGTATGAGCCTGTACGGTGCAAGATCGCGTTCTGCTTATAAAACCTATGATGGAAACATCGTTCCTTCGAATGTATTGTACGGTCTGATGTTCACTTCTCCATCCATTGCTCCATATAATGCAGATGGTACTTATCAACGCCGCAAGGGCCGTGATAACCCGCTGGCATGGCTGCTGGAACCAACCAACGATCGTTTCACCGACAAGCTCAATGCCAATGCCTTTATCGATTATGAGCTTATCAAAGGCCTCACACTTCGCGTGAATGCGGGTACAGAAGTTGTAACCACCAAGGAAGGCAACTACGTACCTACCACACTGGTACCTGGCGAAAAAGTAAAAGGTCAGGCTACGCTCATCGACTATAAGGATGTACGTAACCTGGTAGAAGCGTATCTCACCTATAAGAGATCATTCGGTGATCACGACTTTACACTGATGGGCGGTCTCTCGCGTCAACGCGATGTGCTCGAACAACATTACACACAGGTGCAGAAATTCACCAGCGATAAATTCCTGTACAATAACCTTGAAGCAGCTGCTGAAAGAATTGCAGCGAAAAGCTATAAGCACGAGGATAATCGCGCGGCTTTCTATGGCCGTCTCACCTATGCGTTTAAAGATAAATACCTGGCCACTTTCACGTTGAGGGATGAAGGATCAAGCTTCTTCCTTCCCGACAACTCCTATGGTTTATACCCTTCAGCAGCAGTTGCATGGCGTCTCGATGGAGAAGAGTTCATCAATAAACTGAACCTGTTCTCTACTCTGAAACTTCGTGTGGGATATGGAACTACGGGAAATGACCGTCTTTCTGCAAGAAATATTCCGTTTCAACTTTTCGGACCTACCAACGTTTCACTGGGCGAGGGAAGTCAGGCCTATGGCGGCATGTATGTAGTGAGAGCTGCCAATCCGGGCCTCGGATGGGAATCGAACGGACAGATCGACGTTGGTCTTGATATGGGATTTGCCAACAACCGCATTATGGCAACAGTAGATTACTACAGAAAGAAAACAACCGACCTCTTCATAGATCTTCCGTTAGGACAATGGTGGGGCTTCAGCAGTTATACTGCCAATGCGGGAACTGTGTTGAACCAGGGTATCGAGCTTTCCATCAATACAGAGAACTTCAATACCAAAGAATTCAGGTGGAATACCAACTTCAACGTTGCATGGAATAAACAGAAAGCCACGAGTCTTGGTGGAAGCAAGAGTATCATTACACAAACTGCCAATCCTGATGGATCTGTACCTGCCGCCGATTTCACAAAACTTGAAGTGGGTAAAGAGTTGAGCATGCTCTTCGGATATGTGTACGACGGTGTAATTCAGGAAGGAGAGAAATATGCAGCGCAACCCGATTCCAAGCCCGGTGATCCTAAGTTCAGAGACCTGAACGGAGACAATGCCATCACTGCCGCCGACCGCGACTATCTCGGCAATGCCAATCCACACTGGATCTTCGGCTTCGGCAACGATTTCAGCTATAAAGGTTTCGACCTGAGCATCTTCTTCCAGGGCGCATGGGATTTCAATCTCTACAACATGAACAGGCTGCTGATGGAAACCTACACTGGTGTAGATGCCCTGAGACGCTGGACGCCACAGAACACTAAAACAGATGTTCCAAGAAACGGCTACTTCACTTCCAAATATGGCGGCTACATCAATTCCCGTTTTGTAGAAGATGCTTCTTATCTGCGTTGTAAAATGATCACACTCGGATACAATCTTCCTTTATCGAGAATGGGAGTGCTGAGCAAACTCAAGGGCATCAAAGTATACGGATCGGTACAGAATCTCTTTACCGTTACCGGTTACACAGGTACAGACCCTGAAGTGAATACAAGAGGAGGAGAAAACAACCTCGCTGCCGGATTGGATTTCAACGCATATCCATCTTTCCGCACTTTCACTTTTGGCCTGAAAATGAATTTCTAGTTCTTCAAATCAGCTTATATGAAACTCTTCAAAATAATATTGCCCGCTGTTGTGCTTATGTCGGCTGTTTCCTGTAAAAAGTGGACAGAGCCTAAGTTTTACAGCTTTCTTACAGAACAGAATGCACTGAAATCAAAGGATGATGCCATCGCATTGGTGAACGGTATCTATGCCAGATTGAAACAGCCCAGCGGTATCAGTGATTCTTATCAATACTATGCAGGCTTTCAAATGGCCATCATGGATTTCACCACCGATATCGGCCACTCCAGCCAGTCGGGTGATATCTCATTGTTGTCAGAAGCCCGCTGGTCTCCCACCAACAAATACACCAGCTTTGGCTGGCAGCATCAGTACAAACTGGTGGCTGATGCAAACATTGCGTTGCTCAGTATCCCAAAAGTTGAAAAGATAGGTGACGCAGAAAGAAAACAATTCACCAGTGAAGTAAGATTCCTGCGTGCGCTCGGTTATATGGATCTCACCGATGCTTTCGGACCGGTTATTCTGGTTACGGAAGCCGATATGGAAAAACCGGATTACACTTCAAAACCAGCCCCGTCGCCGGTTGCAGAGATCAACAAACTCATCATTGCCGATCTGGAATACGCAGCAGCCAATCTGCCGCTGAACTACAAGAACAATCCGATCTATCCAACCAATGATGTTGGTCGTGTAACAAAAGGCGCTGCGCTTGGACTGCTCGCAAAACTCTACCTGCGCGAACATCAATGGCAGAAAGTAGTTGATCTTACGCAACAGATCAAAGACCTCAATCAGTATGAATTGTTCCCTTCTTATGCAGGTCTTTTTGCAGAGAGCAACAAATGGTGCAAAGAATCCATGTTCAGCGCACTGGCCGATGCTCTCAATGATGGAACCGAATTGATGAACCACTTTGGTCCTATCAGTCACCCCATTATCACAGACCGCTGGCAATATTATGCTGTATCCTGGAGCTTCTGGAATTCATTTGCAACAGTAGATGAGCGTCGCGAAATGTTCTTCTACAATTACAAGGGTACAGACGATCTGCAATATATTCAGCCAATTCCCGGACAGCCCAATCCTCCGGATGGCTATTACTATCTGCCTGATGTGGCTACCAAAAAATATGCAGATCCAGCAGGTTCAAAAACATATTACGACGGACATGGTATTCCCATTCTCCGTTATGCAGATATGATCCTCAGCCGTGCCGAGGCGCTCAACGAGCTGAATGGTCCGAATGCAGAAAGCATTACGCTGATCAACTCCGTGAAAGGCCGCTCCAAAGCGGTGTTGCTGGGCAATGCATCCACTTTCACCAAAGAAACTTTACGCGATGCTATTCTGCAGGAGCGTGGATGGGAGTTCTTCTTCGAGTGCAAACGCAGAACCGATCTCATCCGTATGGGCAAGTATCAGGAAGTAGTGAATGCTTACCTCAAATCCATTGGTAAAAAAGAGGTGATCGATATCAATAAGCACAGATATTTCCCGTATCCGCAAACACAGGTTGATATAAATCCCAATCTGAAAAACGATGGCAGGTTATAATCCATATAGGCGGTTTTACATTCAAACGAACACCAGGCGAAGAGGCAATCGGCTCTTTGCCTGGTGCCGTTTTGGTATCGTCACATTTTTGTTCGCTGTTTTGCTGAATGCATGTTCCGATAATTGCTCAGATAAACTCATCGACATCAGTCTAAGTTCACCTGCAGGTAACTCCATGAAAGTGGAAGCCCTTGTGCATACGGCAGACTCCATGAATGCCTGGGTTGAATATTGGGAGAAAGGACGCGAATCACAGATCTTCAAAACACCGGTTTCAGCAAATCGCAAAGAACATAAAATCGTAATCACCAATCTGCAGCCGCAGCAGGCTTATGTTTGCCGCATTGTAACAGCAACAAACAATTGCGAAAGCAAAAGCCGCAACTATGATTTTAAAACACCTGCAATGCCGGTGTGGATACACGATTACTTCAAAGTGATTTGTCCGGATTCATCGGTGGTGCCAGCCGCATTCAGGGATGGTTACATGCTCATCTACAAACGTGAAACGCCGGGCATTGCTTTCATCATCGATCCGAAAGGACAGATCGTATGGTACCATCAGGTGAATGGAACCGGTTTTAAGACCGCACACTTCACCAACCGTCAATCTATACTCTGCATACTCGGCAACGAAAGTTTTCAGACGAGTTATGGCAATCAGATACTGGAGCTGTCTCTCTCAGGCGATACCTTGTTCAATCAGCAAACACCTGTTGTTCATCACGAAGCAATTCTGAATAACGACAACAATATCGTTACCATTTCTACCGAAGAAAAAATATTGGACCTCTCTGCAAAGGGCGGTGGCAAACGCGATACGGTAAAAAGCGATGGCATCATTGTACTCGATCGTCAGGGAAAAACCATCTGGAAATGGACTGTATTCGATGCGCTCGATCCGCTCAGTGATCCGCAGATCCTGAAAGACAAGAGCGACTGGATGCATGCCAACAGTCTCAGCATCGACAAAGACGGGCATTACCTGCTCTCTTTCTACAACAACGGACAGATCTGGAAAATCGATTCCAAAACCGGAAAACTCATCTGGAAATTCGGAAAGGGCGGCGACTTCAAAATGCCCGAAGGCAGCGTGTTTGATAACAGCCATGCTGTGCACATCAATGCTAAGAACCAGCTTATGCTGTTCGATAACGGAACCGGCAAACAGCTGTCGCAGGCATTGGCCTTTACCCTCGATGAATCCGCAAAACAGGCAAGTCTTGCCTTACAGGTGAAACTTCCGCGCGATGTGTACAGCGAGCGAATGGGAAGTGCCTATCTCATCAACGATACTACCGTACTGCACACCTGCTCCAAAAGAAATACTGTTGTGCTCACCAACCTGAGCGGAAGATTTCTGTGGGCGATGAAAACCGGCATCATGCCTTACCGTGTGGAATTCATTCCTGCGAAAGACCTGGAGCCATTCATTGTGAAACCGAAGTAGACATCTAAACTAATTGCACCAATGAGAAAGTCGTATACAATATTGATCGCATTACTTGCAACTGCTGTACTTGTTCAGCAGTTTGCATGCGGTGTTTCTGCAAATGAGGGAGCGGAGAAAAAGGCCGAATCAAACCCTGCAGATGAATATGTTTTCGTTGACTCCACTGCCATGCCGAACGACAAGTTCGGAGAGCTGGTAAAATACGGCCGTGAGCTGATGACCAATACCGCTTACTATATCGGTCCGGAAGGAGTGAATGGAAAGTATCTCGGCAATAAGATGAACTGCACCAACTGCCATCAGGAAGCAGGCACCAAACCGTTTTCGTTCAATCTCATGAGCTCGCACGAAAACTATCCGCAGTATCGCGCGCGCGAAGGCAAAGTGCTTACCCTGGCAGAACGCGTTAACAACTGCGTGATGCGTCCGCACAACGGAAAACCGCTGCCGCTCGACAGCAAAGAAATGGTGGCTTTTCTTGCTTATCTGAAATGGATCAATTCCTACGCACCCAAAGCAAAGCCATTCAAAGGTTCGAAAAATATGGAAGTGGCGCTGCCGGTTGCCGCGGCCGATCCTGCACATGGAAAAGTTCTGTACGAGGTGAATTGCTCACGCTGCCATGGAAAAGAAGGAGAGGGGTTGATGCGCGAAGACAATGTTACTTACGTATATCCTCCGCTCTGGGGAGCGAAAAGTTATCAGCCGGGATCTAGCATGCACCGCATCATCAAACAGGCGCAATGGCTCAAAGCCAATATGCCTTACGATAAAGTGTCGCTGGGCAAAACATTCCTCTCAGATGAAGAAGCGATGGATATCGCAGCATTTGTGAACAACGATCAGTTGCATAAACGCCCCGGTGTAAGCAGTTTCGATTATCCGCATGTGGAAGAAAAAGCGATCGATTACGATCGTGGTCCTTTTGTAGATACGTTCTCTGCAGAGCAACATAAGTTTGGTCCGTATAAACCGATTATCGAATACTGGAAGTCAAAAGGCTGGAAGCCTTCTTACTGATCACTTTCCGATGGTCTCAAAAAAATATTCTCCGAAAGTTGGCAATAATCAAAAATATTTGCCAGCTTTGCACCTTCAAAATATTAATAACATGCTGTTCAATCAAACACATATCAAATCGAACTACAGCCCTTTGGGTGGGTATGAAGTTTGCGCGGCATGTTCTGCTACTGGAATAAGTTAATACAACGAATTCTCTATAAGACAAACCCCGCAAGCATTGCGGGGCTTGTTGTTTTATATCGTCCCCGAATTTACTCTCCACTATCATCCATTAAACTTTGGGTTATGCGCACTCTTGCAATGAAATAGTTAATGCAGTTTTTCTGAAAGAATCAATCTGTTGACTATTTAAAAATAAGTATGGACAATATAAATGCACAGAAAGTGCTAACAGCGGGCGATGTGTTTTCCCGCCACTTTCTGGACCCCAGAGCTTTGTATCTGCACTATTTCAATGCAGTGCCGAGCATTAACTATATCTATGGCATCGATGGCGAAAAGTTGTTTACTGCCATGAAAGAAAAATTCAGTACTTCAATCCGTGATATCCACCAGTATCGCAGATACACAAGAAGGAAAAAGAAATACGAGTTCAGCGAAACAGTGCTGATCCTGAACAACAACTGTATCCTTGAGCTGCGCGAAACTGTTTGTGGCATCCTGCACAACGGTTTACAACCTGAATTTCTCGAAGAGATGACCGTCTTCGTGAATGAATTCAAGGAACGCCAGCGCAGACAACCGCTGGAGATCAACCTGGTTGTGCAAAACAGTTATGGCATGGAACTGAAAGCCATGGAGATCAATCGCACCAAACTCGATATCGATCTTTACTATGAAGATGATTTCAAAGAAACCGATGAGATCATCCGAACGAGGCTTAACCGGAAAAAGGACAAAGGATTGGTGCTGCTGCACGGCCTTCCGGGTACAGGCAAAACAACTTACCTGCGTTACCTGGTTGGCAAGATCAAAAAGCGGGTATTGTTTCTGTCGCCCGCCATTGCCGGCAATCTGATGAACCCGGAGTTCATCGAACTGCTGGTAGATAATCCCAATTCGGTGCTGGTGATCGAAGATGCGGAAAACATCATCATGGACAGGCGGTACAATTCCGGATCAGCCGTTTCCAATCTGCTGAATATTTCAGATGGATTGATGGCCGACTTTCTGAACGTTCAGATCATCTGCACTTTCAACAGTTCTGTTACCCTCATCGATAATGCACTGATGCGAAAGGGTAGATTGATTGCCCGCTACGAATTCGGCAAACTGAGCAAGGAAAAAGCCCAGCGGCTCAGCAATCATTTGGGTTTCAAAACCGAGATCCAGGAACCGATGACCATTGCGGAGATCGCTAATCCGAATGAGAAGGCGCAACCTGTTGTACGAACTGAAGTGATCGGTTTCAGAAGAAATCTTACCAGCTGATAAAACAAAAGCCGGATTGTGAGATCCAGCTTTCTTATTGTTGTATTGAAATAATTACTGATTAGTCTTCTATCTGCTTGATGCCTGTTTGTGTGAATTCGATCTTGCGGTTCTTGAAAAGCCCGCCGGTAGTCATTTTGAAGGTTTTCTTACTCATGCCGAAGAACTCGTAGATGTCTTCCGGACTGGATTTATCGTTGTAAGGAAGATATCCATTATTCTCCTGCAGCAGGCGAAGCACTTTGGCGGTTTCGTCTTCCACACGTTGGTAGCCAGGTTTGCCGATGGCCACATCGATCTTGTTGTCTTCGAGAATATTCTTGATGTATCCTTTGATGCGATCCCCTTCGGTGATCTGCTGATAGATATCATTTCTGTGCAATACGCCGGTGTGCTGATTGTTGATGATCACCACATAGCCGATATCGGTTCTGCGATAAACCAGCAGATCTACCTGTTGCAGTTCTTTTACAGTGAGCACATCATTGCTGAGGAACTTATCGATTTTTTCAGTAGCAGCTGCGCGGCCTGTCTGTTCGTCGATATAAATGAGTACGAGGTATTCACCACCTACGCGCATGCCCATGCGCTGCTGCGATTTGGGAACGAAGAGGTCTTTCATCAATCCCCAATCCATGAAGGCTCCCTGAGTAGTAACCGATACAACCCTGAGTTTAACAATCTCGCCCACAATACCCAGCGGGGTTTGTGTGGTGGCGATCAGGCGATCTTCGGAATCGTGGTACACAAATACTTTTACATCGTCGCCCACCTGCAATCCTTCGGGAATAAAACGTTTGGGCAGCAGCACAACATCTTTGCCTTCTCCGAGGTACATGCCGAAATCGAATGAACGGGCCACCTTTAATGTATTGTAGTCTCCAACCCTGATGTTGCTTTCTGCCATTGATCTGTTTTGTGCAAAGAAACGCCAAAACCACCATCCAGACTAAATTTCAGGGCAATTCTTTCCGGTTTTGACGGTTTAGTGGCATGTTTTTGAACGGCTCTCCAGGCTGAAACTGAGGCTGGTATGCATAAATGTTAACAATTCTCTGACATTCTGATTTTGGCTGGTTCATTTATTACCCTACTTTTGCGGTGGACTTTTAGAAAAAGAAATGAGCACTAACTTCAATATTACCCGTAACTGCAATGCAGTCACTTCTTCTCCGAAGATGAAGATGATGATGTATTGCTGCTGGACAAACAAAACCGGTGTATTGGGTAAATGACAGTTATATCAACAATATTGAACTCGTCCCCGGTACATTCTACCGGGGATTTTTTTTACAGTGTCTCGTCCTGAAAAAAGTTGACTATAAATTGTTCAATAATGAAACAGGTACGAGTTAAATTGAAAGTAAGTGTCCCCGTAGCACGGTACAGCGAAAGTTTTAAAAGGCAAGTAGTGCGTGAGTTTGAGCGCGGGGGCGTGAGTAAGGACGCACTCCAGGTTAAGTACGGGATTAAGGGAAAAAGTCGGGTTCTTGATTGGTGTCGGAAGTATGGTAAATTTGCCTATGAGTCACCTTCAAGTATTGGTCGTCCCATGAAAGATCCTCAAAAACAACGAATCAAGGAATTGGAAAAGCAACTGGAAGCAGCAGAGCTGAAGTTAAAGGTTTATGATAAGCTGATCGAAATAACTAATCGGGAGTTGGAAACAGATGTCATAAAAAAAATCGAGGCCGAGTTGTCCAGGAGTTGGCAGCAGAAAAAGAAATAAATCTTACGGCAGTTTGCCGGCAACTAGGCTATAGCAAACAGGCTTATTACAAGTCGATTCGTAACAGGCATTTAAAAGCCTGTCATGAATCGGTAGTAAAAAGTAAGGTATTGGCTATCCGTGCACAAATGCCCCGTTTGGGAACCAGGAAATTGTATAAGATCCTAAAGCCTGAATTGCAGAAAGAACAATTAGGTTTAGGTCGTGACAAACTTTTTTCGTTATTGCGCAGCACAGGCTTGTTAGTCAGTCGAAAAAAGCGGTATGTAAAAACAACAGACTCCCGACACTGGATGCGTAAGCATCCCAACCTGTTAAAAGGCTTGGAAATAAAACGTCCTGAACAGGTCTGGGCCGCTGATATAACTTATCTGAGTGTAGGTGCTGGTTATTGCTATTTGCATTTACTCACTGACGCTTATTCCCGAAAGATAGTGGGTTACAATGTAAGTAAGGACCTCTCTTCAGGACATACCGTAAAAGCCTTGCAGGATGCAGTCAGGAGTAGACAATACAAAGGGAAGTTGATCCATCATTCAGACCGTGGTTTGCAATACTGCAGTACTGCCTATGTGAACCAGCTGAAATCAAGTAAAATATTGATTAGCATGACTGAAGATGGTAGCCCCTATGATAACGCTCTGGCTGAGCGGGTTAATGGAATATTGAAAGACGAATTTGGGTTGGATGAAAGCTTTGAAGATATTGAACAAGTAAACTTACAGGTGCGTCAGGCTATTTATTTGTATAACGAAAAAAGGCCTCACATGAGTTGTGAAATGCTAACTCCCAATCAAATGCATCAGCAAAGAAAAATCAAATCCAGAAGCTGGAAGAAAAAAGCACCTGAGCTTTAATTTGCCCAAGTGCTTATATAGCTTCGATTTTTATAATCAGTCAACTTTTTTTAGGACAAGACACAGGTTTATCAATAGTTAACGGCATCCATCCATGATTCAGATCAGGAATATATCGAAAACGTTCAGGCAGAAAGATCAGCCATTCAAGGCGCTGGACAATATCAATCTCCAAATTTCAGAAGGCGATATCGTAGGCATCATCGGAAGTTCCGGTGCGGGAAAGAGCACGCTGATCCGATGCGTGAACCTGCTGGAAAAGCCAGATACCGGACAGATCATCGTAAACGGGATCGATCTTACGGTGCTGCCTTCAAAGCAACTGGCTGCGCAACGAAAGAAGATCGGAATGATCTTTCAGCATTTCAACCTGCTCTCATCGCGCACGGTCTATGGCAATATCGCATTGCCGCTCGAACTGGATAATGTGCCGCAACATATCATCCGCGAAAAAGTTACGGAACTGTTGCAGATAGTAGGATTGGAAGAAAAGGCAAACGAATATCCACGCAGTCTTTCCGGTGGACAGAAACAAAGAGTGGCTATCGCCCGCGCACTCGCGAACGATCCTTATCTGTTGCTCTGCGATGAAGCAACGAGTGCACTGGATCCCGCTACCACGCAAAGCATTCTGGAACTGCTGCGCGATATCAACCGGAGATTGAAACTGACTATACTGCTCATTACGCACGAAATGGATGTAGTGAAATCGATCTGTAACCAGATAGCAGTGATCGATCACGGAAAGCTGGTAGCAGAGGGCACTTTGGAGCAATTGCTCACAGACAGAAATCATCCGGTGATCAACCGGTTCATCAATACAGGTACTATCACATTACCCCATGAAATTTATATAAACATGAAACAGGAACAGGCAGAAGGATTAACCCCGCTCATAGAACTGGAGCTTACCGGGAACATCGCCTTCGATGAGTTGATCGACACGGTGTACAACAAATTCAAAATCCCTTACAAACTGATCAAAGCAGATATCGAATATCTCGGAAGAGCCAGTTTCGGGAAACTGCTGTTGCATCTGAAAGGAAACAAAGAAACCAACGACAGAGCGGTAGAGTATTTCAACCAGCGTAAAATAAAAAACGAACTGAAAGGATATGCTTGATACAACGGCCCCGCTTTTACTGAAAGGATTATGGGAAACCATTTTCATGACTTTTACTTCCGGCTTCTTCGGATTTGTATTGGGACTGCCTGCAGGCATCCTGCTCTTCTTAACCAGAAAGGGACAACTGCTGGAAAACGGAGTTTATCACCGGACCATGTCGGCAATGGTGAATGTGTTCCGGTCTATTCCCTTCATCATCCTTATTGTGTGGATGATCCCATTCACACGCGCCATAGTGGGCACTTCCATTGGAGTTTGGGCTGCACTGGTGCCGCTGAGCATCGGAGCTGCGCCGTTCATAGCGAGGCTGGTAGAGAACAGTTTGCTCGAAGTACCACATGGTTTAATTGAGACTGCCAGAGCAATGGGTGCAAGTCCGTTTCAGATCGTAACTAAAGTGTTGCTGCCAGAAGCATTGCCCTCGCTGATCAATAATGCCACCATTACCTTGATTACGCTGGTGGGATATTCAGCCATGGGCGGTGCAGTAGGAGCAGGTGGATTAGGACAGATCGGTTATCAGTACGGATATGTGGGCTACGACCACTTTATCATGAATTCGGTATTGGTATTGCTGGTGGCGTTGGTGTTCATCATTCAGTTTGCAGGCGACCGCCTCTCGAAAAAGTTTAATCACAGATAAATCATAAACAACAAACAATGAAAACGTTTCAATTTATAGCGCTGGCTGCATTGGTGTCACTCGCATCCTGCGGAGGCGCCGCCAGTAAAAGCGACCCCAATCATATCAAAGTTGGCATCACTTCCGGACCGGAGCGCGAGATTGCCGAGGCAGCAAAAAAAGAAGCAAAAGAAAAATACAACCTCGATGTGGAGCTGGTTGCCTTCAACGATTATGTAGTTCCCAACGAAGCGCTGAATCAGGGTGATATCGATGTGAATGCATTTCAGCATGTGCCTTATCTCGAAGCACAATCGAAACAGCGCGGATACAAACTGGCGGTGGTAGGCAATACATTCGTGTATCCGATTGTAGCTTATTCGAGAAAGATCAAAAATATCAGCGAACTCGCAGACGGCAATACCATTGCTATTCCCAATGATCCTACCAATGGCGGACGCTCATTGCTGCTGTTGCAGAAAAACGGATTGCTGAAACTGAAAGATGGAGTAGGGCTTCTTCCCAAAGTAACGGACATCGTTGAAAATCCGAAGAACCTGAAGATCCTGGAGATCGAAGCGCCTCAGCTGCCGCGGGTACTCGACGATAAAGAAGTGGTGCTGGCCATCATCAACAATAACTTCGCAGCTCAGGCCGGTCTCGATGCAGAAACCGGATTGCTGAAAGAAGAAAAAGAATCTCCTTACGTAAATGTGATCGCTGCCAGGCAGGATAACAAAGACGAAGAGAAAGTAAAGAATTTCGTAAAAGCCTATCAGTCCGAAGCTGTAGCGCAAGCCGCAGCAAAGGTTTTCAAAGGTGGCGCTGTAAAAGGCTGGTAATATTTTTTAAGGACAAGACTTGAGTTTGTTCTCAGACAAGACTGCTGATGAACAGATCCAGGTCTTCTTCTTTTCCCAGTCCTAGTTTTTGCTTCAATCTGTATTTGGTCATGCGTACGCTTTTGGGTTCCACGCTAAGTAATCGCGCTATGTCCGAATTATTGCGTTTCAGCAGAATGTAGGAGCAATATTTCAGGTCGAGGTCTGTAAGTTTATTGTCCGATTTCTCCCTCAGAGTTTTGTAAAAAGCAGGATGTGTTTCCGTAAGATCTGCTGCTACTTCTTCGAATTCGTTATCGATATGTTTTTCCTGCTTCAGCAGTTTGCTCAATTCCGAATCCCTATGTAACGGGTTTTTGTGCTGGCTCAGATGTTCCTTAACGCCTTTCAGGATCTTGTTTTTTTGCTCTACGTGCAATCTTCCTGCGATCACTTCCTTCTGCAGAATTTCCTTTTGTGCCAGTATCACCTGCTGTTCGGTTTGAAGGCGGGCGGTTTCTTCAGCCTTGAGTTTCAGTTGTTCTTCCTGCAATTGTGCATGCAGTTCCGCATTGCGTTTCTCCGCTTCCAATGCAAGGTTCTCTTCGATTTTGAGTTGAGCGAGGAGGTCTGCTTCTTCTTTATCTTTTTTCAGCAGCTCTTCGCGCTGCATGGAGTAGCGTATCTTGAAATGATAGGAGCGGAACATAAATATCAGCACCGTCAGCAATGCAAGTCCGATCCCGGCATAAAGATATTTTTGCATCCGGTGCAGGCTTTCTTTCTCTTTCAGGAACTTGATCTCCTGCTCCTGTTCTTTCGCCTGATATTGTGCTTCCAGTTTTTTGGCTGTGTTGTTCTGTTCTGCATCGAATACTTTTTTATAGTCTTCTATGAACAGCTTCTGAAATTGCAATGCTTTGGCATAATCCTTTTTGCGTTCCGCCAGTTCTGCGAGATCGTGATAGACATTGGAACGGATATCGTAATCGACAGCGGCTTCGTTGGGAATATCGAATAAGGTCAAAGCCTGCATCAGATAGGTTTCTGCCAGTTCGTAATCTCCGTTTCTTTTGGCGTCTTCATTCATTAATCCAAAGGAGGCTGCCTGCAATCTTTTGTCTTTGCCTTTGGTGGCATAGTTGAATGCGAGTGTTGCATAATGCCGCAAAGAATCTGAAGTGGTTTTCGACGGTGGGAAATGCCTGCTGTATGCATCCGCCATATTGATGCAGGGAATAGTGATGAGCTGAAACATATTCATGTACTGCTCATTTTGCAGGAATGTATTGATGGATTGGCGATATGCATTCAGACTGGAATCGAGCAGTTGCCGATCCTTTTCTCCGCCCTTCTCGAAATGATCATGGGCCGCCGTGGCCACTGCCTGCCACGATTCACAGATATTGTTGGGGTTGCCGCTTTTGATGGCTGCGTCCAGCGCAAGATGTGCATACTTACCCGAATTGACGATATCTTCCCAGCCGGCAAAAATGCCGAAGAGTGCGTAGTAGATCGACGCTTCTTCTTTCCACTGACCTCTTCCTTTAATATAATTCAATGCTTTGAGCTGTGCACTGACTGCCTCCTTTGACGCATTTTCATAATCGAGCTCCCGCCCTTTTCTGTACCAGGCCCAGGATAAGGCGATGGGGTCTTTGCTTTTTTCTGCAAACATCAGGCAGCTGTCTGTATCGCGATGAGCTTTTTCCGATTCCTGCATGCGCAGATAAACTGCCGACCTGCTTTCGTATGCATAGGTCTGGCTGATGGGATCCTTCAGTTTATTGGCCAGCGCCACGGCAGCTTCAGTGAGTTGAAGCGCTTCTTTTGTATCGTAAAACCGAACTATATCAGAGAGGTGGCTTTGGATGCGCACTTTCTCTTCATCACTTATTTTCCCCTGTTTGAGCAGGCTGTACAAACTATCGGTATACCGGTTCTGAGCGCCGGCCTGTTCAGGTGAAGTCAGCAGCAGCGTTGTAAAAACAATAAGGATGGAGAATATCTTCATGTATCGATACGATTAATGGTATGTATGTGGCTAGTCCCAGGTTTTCATCCAATCGATATATTGCTGCGCATAGAACGGGCCGTTCAGCAGCCGGATGATCGGTTCAATAATTTCAGGGTCCATATCCGAATCACTTACAGACCAGGTGAGAAAGACCTCCCTTTTTGCCAGTGAGTTGAAAAATCCTTCCTCTTTCAGTTTGGCCAGCACCGAAACAGCCAGCTCCCTGAGTTGGCGGCTCCGCTTTTCTGTACCGACCGTTTTTTGTGCAGCATGGCGGAGCTGCGCACTGATCTGATTGAACTCCTTTTCTGCTCCCTCCATCTCATACTTCCATTCAGCGGGTTCGAACTGGTAATAGGCCCAATCGTCTTTGTCGCCCCCTGCTTCGAGGTGCTCCAGTGTGTTGGCAGACGGACAAAGTGTGATAGCATCTTCATCGCTGTACAGCGCAAATGCATACAGCTGCTCCCCGCCACAGCGGTCTGCCAATTCTGCAAAGGCCTTGCGTGTAGCGGTTTCTATGGCCGCTGATAAAATAGCTACTGATTCCATTTTTCAGGTTTTGATTGTAACAATGGCGACTACAAACTTAGATTTTTTTGAATCTCAGTTTATGCTTGTAGACACATTGTAGACGCTCTGTTTCAACGGTTGTAGACGCTTTGTGTCTCCGGAAATTTGGAATCGCCTCCGCGCTGTTACAATTTTGTGATACCCGGTTACGGGTAGTTTACGCACAAGATAATTATGTAATATGAGCATTCCAACACCCCAATAGATTTCAGCAGACGACCCCGCCCTCATTATTTACTCTTACATAAACAAAAAGACATGGACAAGAAAACACAATCAATCGTAGCCTACATCACAATCATCGGATGGATCATTGCATTGCTTCAATACAATAAAGAAAAAGATCCGGCCGTTCGTTTTCACCTGAAACAATCGCTCGGTGTAATGATTCTCGGAATTGTTCTTGGCATTGCGCTGATGATAGTTACCATGATCATGCCGGCGCTGGGCTTTTTAGGATTGGTGAATCTGCTGGTATTGATCCTTTGGATCTTCGGAATCATCAATGCAGTGAATGGCGCTCAGAAAGAATTGCCGGTGATCGGAGCTTTTGCAGACAAAAATCTGAATTTCATTAATTAGGTCACAATAGCAGGCCCATTATTGTAATGGCAATCATGGGCCTGGCTTGCTTTTCAGAAGATATGTGCAAAACGCCTGATGCAGAACAGATGAATCGATACAATATCACACACCTCGATGTGGCCTTTCTGCTGAACTTCAATCAGAAGATGAAGCAATACCAGCAACTCGCCGCGCTGCCTCCTGAAATAAACACCCAGGGAATGCTGATACAGTACACGCTGCAACAACTCGATAGCATACATCCCATACTTGCAAAGGTGCTGGATGAAGAACTGCAGGCGGGCAACAGTATAAGCGCCGTTGCCAACTGGAGTGGCGGGCCTGTATATTTCAATCTGCTATTGCCTTTCATCCGAAAGCACAAAGCAAAAAATCTGGATTATCTGCTGGTGAAGCATGTGCCTTATTCCGATGCGCCTCCTCAAATGCATTATCAACAATACACCACACCGCTGGAACCTTCACAATTTCTGACAGCGGATCTCAAAAAAAGTTGATCGTACCCAATTCAAAAAATAATCTCTCTATGAAAGCAATCGAGAAATACATCGGCCAACTGAGTGAGAAAGATCAAAAATATTATCGCCACTGGCTGAAAGAATTGAATGAGTCGCAAATCGAATCGCTGGGCAATCTCACCGAAAAGCTGGCACTCGCAGGCGCTAGCAGACCACTGCAATGGGCATGGAGTGAAATAAATGAAGGTATTCCGCAGTTCGCCCGTTTCAGATTTTTGCAGGAATTATACATGACAGCTTACGACGTAAACGGGAATGTAGACTGTGCGCACGACTTCGATGCCACTATCGGAAAAGCCTATCAGCAATTGACAGCAGCCGCAGGCAAAGAACAATTGGATCATTTCCTCCGTAGTTATGGCAAAGGGCTGCTCTATCAGCTGATGGGTGTTTTCGACGAAGGAAATGTCGAATCGGAACGGGATGGCTTCAGCTGGAGACTGATGAAAACAAATCCGGAAACCGATGAAATGCTCAAAGGTATCGACGGACTGCACGAAGATTTCATGGAGTTCGATCAGGAAATAACTCCACCCAATATTGAAAACCATTAATTGGTGATATATGTCTCAAACTGAAAATATCATTCTCTATCCGGAGCCTTCGGCTATATTCAAAGATCCGGCACTTGCGCGCTACTTCAAACCACTGCTGACGCACACTGTACAGGTTAACAATACATCTTACCAGATTCATCTCTTCAGCAGGGATGGATTGATCTGCAAAGAAGAACCCGTCTACCAATATTCAGAAAGCTATTGTTTTGGATTCAGGTACAACCAGGGCAGGTATGAATTTCTTGGAGACCTGCAGGTATTCGAGGAAACGGGAAAGCTGCCTGCACTTCATCAGTTCTTGCAACAAGACTTCGATGCAAAGAAAGATGAATACCTGAAAAACAAAACCACTGTAAAAGAATATCTCGAAGCCATTCGGAAGGAGCTGGGAGAGGCATCCCGTTTCGGCGAATTCATCTATGCCGAAATTTATGCCCGCTCGTTTTACAGCTATGAATTTACGAAGTACTATTTCCGTAAATACGGCGTCCATCGACATATTTCTGTAGTAACGGAACAATGGGCAAAGAATACAGATCCGTTTCTGCTGGACGAAGCAGATGCACAGGATATGCTGGAAGAATGGCTCGAAGGTTTTGAAGAAGACACGGAAAACGAATACGGCATTACCACCGGCATGTTTGCCGGAGGAACCGAAAGCCGCCGCTTCACGGCTCTTGCCGGAAGCAGTGTGGTATTTGCTTTGCTCGATGCAGAAAAGGATATCGTCTACATGGTTGAATATACTTCCTGATAAGGTTTGAGAATTAGTGCAAGCTCTTGATGTATAAAAACTATTCAATGATTCTTAATAAAACACAATGGGATCAGTTCATTGACGGCTATCATGTAAGAGGCGGAGCTATCGGCTTTGATAACTCCCGTTATTGCTTCATACTGCAACAGCCAGATAGCGAGGTAGAACTAGATGAAATTCCATTGATACGGCTGCTCTACGTTCGAATGGAACGTCCACCCGAAAGGCGTTTCTTCAGAGTTGGGTTCTCCGGTGTGGAGTATGTCAGCATCGCAGCTGGAACTACCGGTGGCATCGATGAATTCATTGGAGTAGACATGCGCGGAACAATAATGACGTACAATGATGTTGTTGACAAAGTAGGATTGGAAGACCCCGGCATCACCACCCGATGGCGTCACGACCGGAGTGCTCCGGTAAATCGTGTGAAACGTGTAAACGGAAAACTGTACGCCATTTGTCAGGACAGACGTATTCTCGAACGCAAGGGAACCGGCCAGTGGAACGAGTTTCCCGCCCTGGAGCGGCCTGCGGAAAGAATTAGTGGAGATACCAAAGTGATGATGCACGACTTTGGATTCTCCGATATGGATGCTTTCAGCGAAACCGATCTCTACGCAGTGGGTGGCGGTGGTGATGTTTGGCAGTACAACGGATCCGCATGGCGTCACTGCAACTTTCCATCAAAGGAATCGCTCGAAACCGTTTGCTGTTCCGGCAATGGAGAAGTGTATGTCTCCGGCACAATGGGATCGCTTTGGGTTGGCCGTGGAGATGAGTGGACACGCATCACTGAAGGGAAATACATTGTTTCTTTCAACGATACTGTCTGGTTTGCCGGCAAACTCTGGCTGGCCAACGATTACGCGCTTTACACACTCGAAGGCAATGTTATTCTGCCGGCAGATGTAGACCCTTCAGTACAGCTCACTACCGGAAAGTTGAGCCTGTCCTCCGATAACAGTCAGTTGCTTTCTGCCGGCAAACATGGAGCGTCGTTGTTTGATGGAACCAGCTGGCAGGTACTTTTCAATGCGCTTGAAATAAACACAAATCAATAATGATCCGACGATGAACCCACTATTGCAAATACAAGAACAATTCGGTTTTGCTTACCCTTCATTATATCACCAGCTGTATGCAGATGGCATGCTCGATTGGGGAACTTTCGGTCCGGAATGGATCACCAAACAATTTCCGGAGCTTCGGAAACGCCCGCCACTGCTGCTCTTTGCCAATGAATTTGAATTGATGCCCATTAAGGATATTCAAAGCCAGCTCGAAGAATTTGCTGATCCTGACTATTGGATGAACATAAACCCGGCATTACATTTTATTCCCTTCGCACAGAATGGCGCAGGAGATATGTTTTGCTTTTTGCAGGAAGAAGGCAATCAGGAAAACATGCCCATCGCATTTCTCTGGCATGATGCTAACCGGGCAGTTTGCAAAGCAAAGAACCTGCAGGATTTTATTTTCCGTTCTATGCTGGAAGCTGTAGCCGATATTGAAGAACCTGAATATGGCCTTTTGGAAGAAGAAAATTTCCGGGAAGACCTCGGTAATTTTTTGAGCAGCCATCAGCCATATCTAAGCCCCCGGCAATATCAAATAATAGCTGCGATTTATTCCAAAGACAAGAACCGTAATCCGCTGATTAGCGAAGAGGAGCTGGAAGATATCATCCAAAAAGAAATCGCCTGGGATCGCCTGGATACAACATTTCCGTACCAGACCAATTAATGATCAGTTATCAGTTCGTTTGCATTAGTCATCGAATCGCATATCCCAAACCGAATTCTAATAAAAGGCAATCATGAATATACCTGAACTCATTCTTCATTTCATCCAAAGCAAAACAGTTGCAGGCCCCATGCTGCTGCCTTTCCATTATCCGGCACCGGAACATTGGATGGGCTTCCAGAGTGCATTCCGCTATCATGGCCTTACCGGAGAGGATCTTACCTCCACCAAGGCCGGCGATTGGCAGCCAGGCTGGTATGTGATTGCATTGAATGGCCTCGATGATCCGTTCTTCATTGATCTGGAAGAAGAAGCAGCCGGTTTTCCTGTGTATTATGCGGAACATGGTGCTGGTGTATGGAAGCCGCAGCTGGTAGCACAGGATATCGTCAGGTTTGGCATGTTGCTTACAGGCCTGGAAGCGTTGAAGAATGATGCTCAGGCGAGTCTTCAGTATATTCAACTGATGCATCAGTTCGATGAAAATTCACCCAATCCATTCTGGGTGGAAGTTTGTGAAAGCCTTGCGGAAAAGCCGGATGAAAACGAAGAGGAGAGTGGCAATGGGTCTGATCCTGCACTATGGACAAGAGGGCAATTGATACTGATCGATGCAGGTGCCAATAGAGTGAAAGTGGCTCAGTATCTCAGAAGGATCTGGCATATTGGTCCGCAGGAAGCGCTCGCCCGTTTATCGGAAGCAGAGTTGACACTGGCCGACGGCTATATCGCGCACCTGAAAAAATACGAGACTGATCTGCTGCAATTAGGCGCCACCATTGAACTGAGGACGGAAGCCAACCAAAATGTACGTGAGTCCATTATCATCGATGGACAACAAGCATGGCTGGTTCCCATGGTGATGCTGATGGCGCAGCTTCCCGAAGATTCGATCATCCGAAAATATCAGACGGATCGTTACACTACCGAAAGAGCCATATGTTTTGAGCAGGATACTGTACTCGATACCCTCGATCTCGATAATCCGTTCAGCACCTTAAAGCCCGATTGGATGGAACGATATGTGGCCGCCGTTGATGCGAAGGATGCAGCTGCAAGGCAGCAGCTGGACGAAGAGTACGAGCGTCAGGCGATCTACATGGTTTTTGTTGCGGGCAATCTTACTGTCAAACGATACATTTCAAACACCTGCATCGACGGAGCGGCAGGCCTTGTTGTACTGGGTAACCTGAATTGTGAGAACATCATTGTTGGCGGACAGGAGATCTATGTGCAAAACAATCTCCATGTAAAACAGCTGTATTGGGGCGAATATAATCATGGCAACCTCACTGTAAAAGGCAATATGGAAGCAGGCGTACTGGTTCAGTCTGATTACGGTGTTTCAATTGCAGGTGCGCAGCTGATCGGCCATTATTTCGATGACTGCAGATTCGAGTCGGACTCACCGCTGGCCGATATTTTCTGTGAAGAAATTTTATCACAATCCGGCGGCGGTCTCATAAGCCGCCTCAACAAAATTGAAATGTTGAACAGGCTCTCCAATGGCCTTTCTGTATTGAAGGAGAACGACAATAAAACAAAAAGGATTTTTGACAATTATGATTGCAACATTGAAAACCTGCTCACATTCACTCAGCTCAAACTGGTGACCACCCCACATTTTTTGTTTCATGTAGAAGATGTGATAGTGGTAGCCAACAGAGAGAATGATGAAGAAGGATCACTGCATTCAATACTGCTGCGGCAAGACAATCAACGGGTATTCATCTACGCGAAACGCGAGGAAGAGAAAAAATCGTTCATGGATAAGCTGTTCAACAGACCTCATCAAAGCGCCCGGTATCATTTGAAAATAACATGGAAAGCGCCGGATGGTGAATGGTATGAAATGGATCACCAGACACCGCAGGAAGAACAACAGCTGCTTCGCAATTTCTGGCCGTTGACATTACAGGCAATGGAAGAGATGGATCAGCTGACGGCGCAGGACATTGAATCCTGTCAACAATTGATTCAGCAGATTATCACCCCTTCAAAGATCAGTGATTATCTCAGCAAACCCATTGTCACCGATCTTTACAATGATTATTACAACAGCGACCGGATGGGGTATTGGAGCGATGAACTGCATTTTTCCTTCAGGCAAAATATCAACAATAACAAAGGCAGGATACAAATAGTGATGCCCCGGCCGGCGCACCAGTTGAAACTCTTCCCGTCTGTAACTGGCAACTATGATATCAGAGGCTATCAGTACGATCTGGAAACAGATGGGCACAACAATCAGTCGGTGTCTGTCCGGTATTTGCCACATGATGTGCGGGGGAGTTATCAGCTTACGCCGCTCGATGTTCATCATTACAAGAAAGCGCTGAATCTCTGGCGTTATTTTGAAGAGCAGTTCCCTGCGGACAACGAACGATTTGAAAAAGGCGAATGGGATGCCAGCAGATAAATGAAAATCTTTATGAAATCTTTGATCAGGATCACCAGTGCATTAACCTTGATGGCATGCTGCATTCAATTGCAGAGCCAGGCACAATCTGTAACTGCCGGACAGGTAAAATCGGTGAGGGGGCATCGTTTCTCCATTTCCGGGGACTTCAATGGAGATGGAAAGCACGATACTGTCAAAGAAGTATTTCTCAGCAAAAAAACAAAACAGGAAGCCGCAAAATGGTATAAGGGATTGAATGATGATGCAGCCCTGAATAAAGTATTATCCCAGAAGCCAGTACTGATGCTGGTTTCAGACAATCGTCAAACCGATACATTGTTTATCGGAGACAACCTGCGACCACTTGGTTTCCGCTATCTGAAGAACGAAGGGGATCTCGATAACGATGGAGCCGATGAATTAAGTTACGTGATCGATGCCGCGGATTACTCAAATATCAATGTCTGCTTTATCTTGTCGGTGCGAAACGGAAAATGGACTTACCGTTATAGTTTCGATATTGCAGAAAACTGGTTGCCATCACTGCCCTGCAACAATAACAAGGAGAAAACCTTTGATCTGATAAAAAAGATTGGAAAGAAACAGATCAGGGTTCGAACCTATGATGCAGATACAGGGGAAGCAGAATTTAATGTAGTAGACCTTTCGGAAATGTAACTTTTCAGTGTTAAACAATACAAAAGAATGAAGCATCTTTTTTTGGCGGCTTGCATAGTACTGGCATCTCTTGAAGCTGCATTTTGCCAGCAGGCGCCGGTTGCTGACGATAACTATGTAATTCAGGACTCTGTACTGATCACCACCAGAAGCGGCATCGACATTACAGCGATCATTGTGCGTAATAAGAATATTACCACGCCGGTTCCGGCTGTGCTGTTTTATACCACTTACTACCAGAGTTTTGCGGATGCGTTCTTTGGAAAGAAATCTGCCGAAAGAGGTTATGTGGGAATTGTTGCATACGCCCGTGGTATCAGAGCCAACCTCAAAAACTACACACCCTTTGAGCACGAAGGCACAGATGTGTACGATATCATCGACTGGATCAGCAAGCAAAGCTGGTGTAACGGAAGCGTAGGAATGTACAGCGGAAGTTATACAGGTTATGCGCAATGGGCTACTGTAAAGAATATTCATCCTGCACTGAAGACCATCGTTCCGCAGGTAGCTGTGATGCCGGGGTATGATTTTCCCATGGAGAACAATGTACCTCTATCGCATATCCTCAGCTGGAGCAACGATAATATTTACAAGAACAAACGGCTGCCAAACAGCCTGCCCTTCGATTACTTCAACAACGGCACAGCCTACAACAAAATGGATAGTCTGGCAGGAGTGCAGAATCCAATTTTCCAGCAATGGCTTTCACATCCTGCTTATGACAACTATTGGCAATCGATGGTGCCCACTCCGGAAGAATATGCAAAGATCAATATACCCATATTAACCACCACTGGTTATTATGATGGCTCGCAGATCGGAGCGCTTCAATATTTCAGACTGCACAATAAGTACAATAAAAAGGCAAATCATTATCTGGTGATTGGTCCCTGGGATCATAGGGGTGCACAACGCAAACCGGCAAAGAACTTAATGGGATATGAAATTGACAGCGTAGCCAATATCGACTTGATGGAACTGGCTTATCAATGGCTCGATCATATTCTGAAAGGCGCTCCCATGCCCGCAATCCTTGAAGATAAGATCAATTATCAGGTGATGGGCAGCAATGAATGGATACACGCACCCAGCCTGGAAAACATCAACAACGATACGCTCACTTTTTACCTCGATAAAAAATCATTGTTGCCGTACAAGCCCGGCCAGTATAGCTATGAAAAACAAACGGTGGATTTTAAGGACAGGGAAAATCAAAACAATTATTACACTCCTAACATTGTTTTTGATTCGCTCGATGCGGGCAATGGGCTGATCTTCTCCACTGCGCCTTTTGGAAATGCAATCACCATCAATGGTTCATTTGGCGGGCAACTGTTTGCGAGCATCAATAAGAAAGATATGGATGTGTCGCTGGCGCTGTATGAGCTGATGCCAAATGGCGGATACTTCTTTCTTACGCGGTATGTTGGGCGTGCGAGCTATGCAAAAAACAATCGCAAAAGGCAATTGCTTCAACCGGGCAAAGTGAGCAGCATTCCCTTCTCCAATACAAGATTTGTCAGCAAGAATATCGGTGCAGGATCGAAACTGGTAGTATTGCTGAACATCAACAAGCATCCGTTTGAAATCGTCAACTATGGATCAGGAAAGGATGTGTCTGCTGAAACAATCAAAGATGCGGGTGAGCCGATGCAGATCAAATGGTACAATAACAGTTTCATCACTATCCCGGTGAACGGGGGCAGTAATGAAACAAAAAAATAGCAACTATGGAGCGTTCGGAAAAACTGAAGCAGATCATTTCAAAACTCGAAAGGAGTTTGCTGAAAGCGCAGGAAACAAACAACGATATGTTGTTCCAGACAGCGTTCTCCTATAGTTTTATCGATCCTGAAAATACGCCGGACAGACAATTGAAAACGCTGGAAGATCCACTGGAAGGCGTGGCTGCGATGCTGGAGCTGATTGAGCATTTCCCTGATAATCATTACTTCTACGAGCCGGATTACCTCGGCCTGTACTTTGAGCATTATCGGGGTAAGGGATACGAAGAACTGCTGCTTCAATCGGTAGAACGTTGTCCAATTGCATATACATTGCACCTGCTGCACGGAGTTATCAATGATACAACGGGCCCGCATTATGCTGCTGCACGCTCATTGCTGAACCGGATTGCGCAAGGCGAGAAATATCCTGCTGCCATCAGAGCGGATGCTGCGGAGAGGGTAGCTCATATCGAAGAGCAGGAAAGACCTTTGGATTTAAAAAACGTTCAGTACCAGATAGTGAGTTTGCAGGATGCTATCCTACGGTTCGATCTCGAAAACATATACCTGCGGGAAGAAGATAAACAATCTGCTTTCGATCCGGACACACTCGCAGACACCTACGCCGACCCACTGGTAATTGTGTTTGATGGCGACACCGAATTGAAAGAAGACATTCGCCTGAGTTCCGATATGTTGCGCAGCTTGTCTGAATTTGGTACACCGCCCGTCAGCGATTTTCACAAATTGCTGCTTGGAAACCATGCATATCAGAATCGCATTCTGATCATCAACGGAAATCTTACAGTTCCAATAATCGATATGCGAAACATCGATTGCCTGTTTGTTTTCGGAAACGTAGAATGTGAAAAAATCACTTTCTACGAACATCATACCACATGGATAAAAGGAAACCTGTCGGCATCCAAGGCCATACTGGGATGTGCTGACAGCGACGATGATGGCTTTCTCGAAGAAAAAGGGGCCAGAGCCGCCCGTGTATCGGGAGCAGCTTTTGCTCCGCGCGTGCAGACATGGTATATGCGGTTAAGCCATCTGAACTGGGCTGCAGGCAGCGGAGATGAATTTGCCGAAGATGAAGTACTCGAACCTGAGCAACACTTAACCGATAGTATCTGGTAAACATACCGAAAGGGTAAACTAAAATAAAAACATGGATACAGGTGTTTCAACTATCATACGGCAATTGGAAGAATGCATTCAGAAAGCACACCAATCCGGCAATAAATATGATTTCATTGATCCGGCATATCCTCTCTGTGAGGAGCTCGAAGAACTAGAGAATCCGGCGGAAGCTATGGAACCTTTGTTCCGCTTGATAGAGAGCAGCCCGGATATTGATTACGGAGGCCCCGGACCAATCGGTCAATTCCTCGAATCGTTTGATGGCGGGATCTTTGAAGAAAGCCTGCTGCAATCACTGCAACGAAAGCCCACACTGTATACATTAAGTCTGCTCGATACGCTACTGCAGGATAGCAACGATCCACGTCAGGCTCACTATCTCGATACGATGCGTGGCATTGCTGTTAATGCAGCCCTGCCTGATAATATCCGGCAGCAGGCTACGGAAAATTTACAATACGCAGTGGTGAACCTCCACGCATGGGACGATACGCTTAAAGAAAAATTTGCCGCTGTAGAATCTATGCTCGAACAAGCTGAGCAGCAATTGGAACAACAACGAAAATCACTTCGTGCGAATGAACCGCGGCCGCCCATGGAAACCGTCGACTATGATGGCATCCGGTTCAAAGTGATTACACGCAGCGAGGCTGCGGCATATCTTCCCAATATCACTGATATTCCCGGTGTAGACCGTTTGTATGATGTATGGGATGAATGGCGTTTCCCCACCTGGCATGAGAACGCTTTTTTCTTACTCGCAGAAACAGCTGTTACAACTGAAAAGCTCCGGCTCGATTATGCTGTGCCCGGAACCGAAGGCATTACTGTACTCGGTTTCATCTTTCTTCAAAACCTGCAGGTAGCCTCATACATCATGGCTTTCGATACAGACAATTCACCTGCATTGGTTGTGCATGGAAAAGTGGAATGCCCGTGCATCCATTTGTTTGGCAACGTACATTATTTCGGAGGCACCGTAAATACAGAGCTGCTCTGGACAAAGTACAATCATGGCGAGTTGTATATCGATGCAAACATCAATGCAAAAGTGATTCTCGCAGATGATATGAGCGTATTCATTCGGAAAGCCGGAGAAATAGGCGCCACTATCAGTTTAATGGGGATGAACATCTACCTCAATACCGGTAGTGAATGGTTGCAGCAACCTGCCACACATAGCATCGAAGATGTATTCCGGGCCGAAGTATGCATTACGGATGAGGAAGGATTTGCAGTACTGAAAGAAGAAGGCCCTGGCAATGCGATCGAGTATATCCTGCAACATAAATCCTTACTTAAATGACCTGGAAACTTATTCTTCTTGCCATCATAGTGCTGGTGTGTGTGGTGTTGTTCACATCCTGTTACGGCACCAGAAAAACGCTGCTGTTTGAAAACAGGGTATACCATTGGAAAGTGTACTACGTAAAGAAATCCCATTTCTCTGTTGGCACTTACAGCCACTTTGAGGTTTTGTTCAAAGACCGCAAACTGATACTCCCCAAAGAAGTGACCGATAACAAACGTGCGATCAGCGAATTCGTCGCTGCCACCGCTATCGATAATCGCAGCAGTCAGTTCGGGACTGTGATCGTAACTTTTGAAGGCGAGTTCATCAACGATGCAGGAACACCTTACCGGGCATTCATAACGCTGCACCTCCGACCTGGCAAAGGAGATGAGCTGGTAGTGACCAATCCCTGCACCGGCAAAGAAGCCATCATTACTCCGGGTGCAAATTAATGAGGCCAGCAGTAGTAACCGCGTGCTGCAAAGGCTTTCAAAGGTACAGCATCAAAAAGTTGGTGATAAATTTATTGAAGGAGGCAGTATCTTGCAGTACCAACCAAACATTGCATGTATACAATTTCACTGATTACCGACGCCGATATTGCTGCTGTTACAACAGTGATCAACAGCGCATATGAAGGCAAACCCGGATCAAAAAGCTGGACCTCCGAAGGCCATCTCGTGGAAGGACAAAGAACCAGCGAATCGCTGCTCAGCGATCTCATCCAAAAGCCCGGTGTACGCATGTACAAATGCTGCGATGAGCAATCGACAGTACTCGGATGTGTATTGATAGAAGAGAAACCTGAAACCCTCTACCTGGGCATGCTCTCGGTATCCCCTGATGCGCAGGCCGGTGGAATCGGCAAATTGCTCCTGCAATTCGGCGAAAACTTAGCGAAAGAAAACAATTACTCCACACTCACCATTACCGTGATCGACGTTCGCGCAGAACTGATCGATTGGTATCGCCGCAAAGGCTTTGCTCCAACCGGTAACTGGGAACCTTTTTCCAATAAATCATCTTCTGCAAAAGGCGATTTCGGTTTCATGGAATTGCAGAAGCAATTGCAGTAAACAGTTTTTTTCTACCTTCGGCCCATGGCAAATCCACAGAACTCAGAAGTTGAAGTGACCTTCATCAATGAAGCCACAGGTGAAGTAATGGGCGCTACCAAGCTGCCGTTGGAGCAGCTTCCTGCAGCATTCGACAAACAGACCACGCTGACCATTTCAGGAAAGAAGTGGGAGATCGCGAAAGCAGATCCAATCTATGCGTCGGAGTTTTCACAGACCGGAAAACTTACGCTGCGAATGGTCAGCATCGATCATCTCGATCCCAACAAGATCCGTTTTTCACTTCCTACCATATCGAATGAATTGCCGGCACTGACAGATATTTCCCTGTTCGATGATTTTACATTGGAGCTGCGCGAAGACGATTGGAGGCAGGTTGAATTTCTGCCGGAAATATTGCTTCCGCTGATTCAGGTTGAATTGGTGTCGGTAGGAGCGGTGTTGTTCCCCGATGGGAAAGCCCCTGAACTTCCTGGTTACGGCGCCATCCATGTAAGAGAGATCAACCGCAGTAACCTCGCGCTTAACTTTGAGAAGTTCTGTGATGCAGCAGGCATCAAAGAACGCGGCGCTATTACCTTTGCCGGCAATACAGGGTATGTGCAGGATGGATTTGCTTTGCGTTCAGCTCAGTTCACTTTCTACGGAACTTTTACCAATGGCAT
The DNA here is from genome assembly GCF_012927185.1 of Pseudoflavitalea sp. G-6-1-2. Taxonomy (GTDB): domain Bacteria; phylum Bacteroidota; class Bacteroidia; order Chitinophagales; family Chitinophagaceae; genus Pseudobacter. Next base: position 1,529,875 of record NZ_JABBGB010000002.1, on the reverse strand, counting down.
CATCAGAGAATTATGCCTGCAAAATTTCGATGAAGCGAGCGAGGGGTTGCTGAAGCTCGCTGCAAAGAATGAATTGGTACTCATCGATTGGTGCAAGGCTAAACTTGTTTCTAAAATAAACTAGTTGATAAAAAATCAAAACGCCGGTCCACTCAGAATGGACCGGCGTTTTGTATTATGTGAAAGGTGAACTTAATCGAGTTCGCCGCTCTTCATCTTTCCTTTCGATTCGGTATTGGCATTTGCTACTTTTCCTTTCAGGTCAACCCTGATCACTGTTGCAATGGCATCCGGTGCAGTAGCAGGCAGGGAGATCACGAGATCCTTTGCTGTAGCCGTTTTCACTGATTTTCCTCCCAGTATTTTTGCACTCACTACTTTGTTGGTGAGTCCGGGGATGGTGAGTTTGCCATCTTTCGGCCACTCGAATACAGAGAAGTAAAGAGTAGTGTTTGCGCCGTTGTCTTTTCTGGTTACTCTTCCCCATTGCACAGGTGCGAGCGGGCTTGCTTTTGTAGCATGGATGGCTTCCTGATTGGTCTTCATCCACTTGCTGATCTGCTGGAGGCGGTCGATGGTTTCATGCGGAAGGCTTCCATCTTCTTTGGGTCCGATATTCAGCAGATAGTTGCCGCCTTTGGATGCAATGTCCACCAGGTTGCGGATGAGCGTTTCTGTAGATTTCCAGTTATTGTCCCAGCTTTTGTAGCCCCAGCTGCCGTTCATGGTCATGCAGGTTTCCCAGTCTTTGCCATCGAGTTCGGCGAGGCTTGGGATTTTCTGTTCGGGCGTTTTGGTGTCTCCGGGGAAGTTTGGGCGCTTCAGCCTGTCGTTGGTGATGATATTGGGCTGCGTTTTAAGTGCATCCTGCAACTTGATGGCAGCTTCATCAGTCATGGCAGTGGGTGTATCCCACCAGAGTACGGCGATGTCTCCGTAATTGCTCATCAGCTCTTTCACCTGTGGTACAGAAACATCATCGATATACTGATCGAATGTTTTTGTTTCCTGTATGGGATCCCAGTGTCCGCTATGATCTTTGGTATATGCATCGATCTTTGCGGAGTCGGGGTTGGGCCATCCCTCGCGCATTTCCTTTCTTCCTACAGAGCCGCCGGGATTGTTCCAGTCCTGCGCCTGCGAATAATAGAAGCCGAGTTTCACACCATATTTTTTACATGCTTCGGCAAGAGGCTTCAGCAGATCTTTTTTGTAAGCAGTGGCATCGGTGATATCCCATTGGCTGGCCTTGGAATCGAACAGTGCAAAGCCATCGTGGTGTTTGGCGGTGATCACTATGTATTTCATGCCTGCCTCTTTCGCCATCTTTACCCATGCATCGGGGTTGTACTGAGTGGGATTGAAAGATTTTGCACGTTCCTGATATTCTGCAACAGGTATCTTGCAACGGTTCATGATCCACTCCGCACCACCTCTTGCCTGATTGTGACCATGATAAACGCCGCCCCACTGCGAATAAACGCCCCAGTGAATGAACATGCCGAAACGGGCCTCACGCCACCATTTCATGCGTTTGTCTTTCGCAGCATCGGGCCTGGGCGCCTCCTGTGCTCCTGCCAGATTCGCTGCAAGCAGCGCTGCCAATACGATGGAATATTTTTTCGCGGACATAGCCAAAAGATTTTGATAATGAACCTGCAACTAAAGCATAAATATAGTGTCTTTGAAATGGGATATTGGCTTATCATTCAACGATCTTGACCCGGACGAATTCATTCATCACGGGTTAATGCCCGTTAATACATAAATGAAACTGTTCAGACCATATCTTTTCTTACTTTAAATGAAGAAAACCAACTAAACACATGCGAAACCTACTATCTATGCTCTTTTTGCTGGGGTTATACACTTCGGCTCAGGCACAGGGCAATGCCCTATGGCTGCGCTACCCGGCTATTTCCCCCGACGGTAAATCGATTGTATTCGGCTACAAAGGAGACATCTATCGTGTGGATGCAACCGGTGGTGTGGCTACTCCGCTCACCATTCACGAAGCGCACGACATGATGCCCATCTGGAGTAACGATGGAAAGCAGATCGCTTTTGCCAGCGACCGCTACGGCAACTTCGATGTTTTTGTAATGCCTGCAACCGGTGGAACACCCGTGAGACTTACGTCCAACAGCTCCGCGGATTATCCCTACGATTTTTCCAAAGACAATAAATTCGTGCTTTTCGGAAGCTCCAGAAATGCTCCCGCTACCAGCGTGCGTTTCGCTTCCAGAATGTTCCGCAATCTGTATCAGGTTCCTGTAACCGGCGGAAAGTCGATACTGGTGAGCGCTGCAGGCATGGATGCTGCCAAATACAACAGCGATGGATCGCAGATCATTTTTGAAGACAGGAAAGGATATGAAGATCCATTGAGGAAACATCATACCTCTTCCGTAACGCGCGATATATGGGTGTTCAATATCAAAGGAGGCACCTATAAAAAAGTATCTGACTATAATGGAGAAGACCATAATCCGCTTTTCGCAACGGACGATCAGGCTTACTGGCTCAGTGAGAAAGGTGGCGGCGCTCAGAATATTTTCAAAGTATCGCTCAGCGATCCTGCAAAATCGGAGCAGCTGACAAAGTTCAAAGATCATCCGGTGCGTCATTTGTCGAAGTCTGCTAACAACACGCTCTGCTTTACTTACAATGGTGAGATCTATACGCTGAACGAAGGTGGTCAGCCAAAGAAAATAGCCGTAAGCATTTTCAACGACGGACGCGAAGCGGTAGAAAAGAACGTTCGCATCAACGGCAACGTAACCGAATTCTCATTGAGTCCTAACGGAAAAGAAATTGCCTTTGTTACACATGGTGAAATCTTCGTAACCAGTGTGGAAGGATCACAAACAAAACGCATCACCAATACGCCACAGCAGGAACGAATGGTAGAATGGTCGCCCGATGGCAGAACCCTTATCTATGCTGCAGAGCGTAATGACAACTGGGATATCTACACCAGCACCCTCACGCGCAGTGAAGAGCCTTATTTCTATGCATCCACTGTACTGAAAGAAGAGCTGCTGCTCGGAACAGCGGCTGAAGAGTTCAATCCAAAATATTCTCCCGATGGAAAAGAAGTGGCTTACTGGGAGAACAGAAATATTCTGAAAGTATACAATCTTGCTTCCAAAAAATCACGCACACTCATTCCGCAGGGGCGCAACTACAGCTACGCCGATGGCGATATCGATTTTGCCTGGAGCCCCGACAGCAAGTACCTGCTCGCACCTGATGGTTATTTCGGATTCAGCGCCGGCAATGTTGTGATGATCAAATCCGACGGAACAGGTTCCATGTTCTATCCGGTGAAAAGCGGATTCGGAGAAGGCAATGCCAAATGGGCCATGAACGGAAAAGCCATCACATGGAACAACTATAAGGAAGGCCGCAAGTCGCTTGCATTCCAGGGTTCAAGGGAAGTGGATATCTACGCCATCTTCTTCGATCAGGAAGCATACGACAGATATCAGCTCAGTAAAGAAGATTTCGATCTGCTGAAAGAAAAGGAAGAGCGCATCACCAAAAACAAATCTGCCGGTGATTCGGCAGTGAAGAAAGCAGGAGAGAAGCGCGATTCGGCGCTCAAAACCTGGAGCCCCGATCTCAACGATCTCGAAAGCCGCATGCTGAAACTGAGCATCGCCAGCGCTACTATTTCCGATTATGCCATCACACCAGACGGCAGCAAAATATACACGCTTGCATATGTAGAAAAAGGATTCGATCTCTGGGTAACCGAGCCGCGTACCAAACAAACCAGGCTGCTGGCCAAACTGGGCAGTGGTGGAAGTGGCATGGAGATAAGCAAAGATGGGAAAGCTGTATTCCTCAACAATCGTGGCAGCCTGATAAAGGTGGATGAGACCGGAAAAATCTCGCCCATCAATATCAACACCGAAATGATTGTGAACAATGCCGCCGAGCGCGATTATATTTTCAATCACGCATGGCGTCAGGTGAAAGCGAAATTCTATGATCCCGCTATCCATGGCGTCAACTGGGCGCAGTACAAAAAAGACTATGCAGTTTTCCTTCCGCATATTTCCAACAACTACGATTTTCAGGAGTTGCTGAGTGAGATGCTGGGAGAGCTGAACGGCTCACATACCGGTGGAAGATACAGTCCACAGAATCCGAGTGGCGACAACACTGCCAGCATCGGTGTTCTCTGGGACGAAACCTTCACCGGCAATGGAGTGAAAGTAGGAGAGGTGATCAAAGGCGGGCCGCTGTACAAAGCATCGAGCAAAGTGCGCGCGGGTAACATCATCGAGAAGATCGACGGGGTAGCTATCACTCCACAAACAGACTGGGATCAGTTGCTGAACAGAAAAATGGATCAGGAGATATTGCTGAGTGTATTCGATCCTGCAAAAGGCACAAGATGGGATGAATCGGTAAAACCTATCAATGCAGGAGATGAAGCCAACCTGCTCTACAAACGCTGGGTAAAGAAAATGAGTGATATGGTAGACAGTCTCAGCGGTGGCAAACTCGGATACGTACACGTGCAGGGAATGAACGATGGCAGTTACAGAACTGTGATCGATGAAGTGATGGGCAAACACCGCAACAAGCAGGCGCTGGTGGTAGACACGCGCTTCAACGGTGGCGGCTGGTTGCACAACGATCTCAATACATTCCTGAGTGGAAAATCGTATTTCACATTTGCACCACAGGGCAACAGATTGCCGGTGACTGAACCGGTGGATCGCTGGTCTAAGCCCAGCATCGTGATCATGGGAGAAGGCAATTACAGTGATGCGCATCTTTTCCCTTATGCGTACAAGAACAATGGAATCGGCAAACTGGTGGGTATGCCGGTGCCCGGAACTGGAACTGCAGTGTGGTGGGAGACTCAGATCGATCCTACGATTGTGTTTGGTATTCCGCAGATTGGTGTGATCGGAAAAGAAAACCGTCCGGTTGAGAACCTTCAACTCGATCCGGATATTCTTGTGCCGCTTAATTACGAAGCGTTCCTTTCGGGTCGCGATCCGCAGCTGGAAGCAGCTGTGAAAGAATTGCTGAAGAAATAGAAATGTCTATGCATAATCAGGAAGGCGCTCCGATAATTTCGGAGCGCCTTTTTTATGGGCAGGTTGTACATTTGCCGCAAGCAAACAATATGGAAGATTATATAATTGTAGTGAACCGCGTGGAAGAGTTGCAGACCATCCGCGACCAGCAGGAGTTGGAACTGATTTTCGAGCGGGCCCGCCGCACCATCATCGGTGGCTGCGAAGTGGTGCTGGTGCGTGAAGACCGTTCGGGCAACCAGCAACCCTTTGACCGTTTCTCCAATGAACAGGATTTTGAAGAATACCGCAACCGGGTTTTCAGGTTCCTGTAAGATATATCCCGGTAAGCCCGGGATTTTTTATAACTGCCATCCATCCGATTTTCTTTCTGAAAAAAAATAAGTGCATGGGCATGGCCTTCTTTCCGGGGCGTCGATTTCACATCGCAACTGCTCTTGTTTGTAATTCAAAAAACGGCGTTCGTCCATAAAGGTGATTGGGTATCTGAAATGCCCGGCGCTGCATACTACTTCCCGCAATCGTGTTACTGCTGCAATGAACCCCTTATCTGTACTGTGTTTCAGAAGATATGTGATGAACGGCCGCAGGAAAAACGATGCTGATTCCGTCTCATATCTCCGGCAGAAGGTCAATTGATTGTTTTATCACAAAAACTTCCATGTATAAGTGCTTATACAAACCGTTGGAGTAAAAAAGAGAAGTGATTTACAATAATTGATTAACTCTGCACACGCATGAATAATGCGAACATGAAGTTGTTTTTCTGATTCCTAAACTTTTAATTGCAATGACAAGATCATCTAGTCTGAGACATTGGTTGTATACCGGAGTGCTGGTATCTGCCAGTACGGTTGCGATGGCTCAGCAACGCCCTGGAAAGAATGGCCAGCCGCCAGCGACTCCAGGCAACGCACCTGCTATGCCAGCCCCCGCGAAACCGGGCCCTAAACCCTACAGTGAAGTGGTAGGAAAAGCCAAAACACAAAAAGGACTTTTCCTGGTACACAAAGTAGACGACCGTTATTTATTCGAGATCCCCGATTCACTGTTCAACAGGGAGTTTCTGGTAATGACACACGTAGCCAGAGCTGGTGTTGATCTCAGAGGAAGCAATTCCATGAGCGGATATGCAGGTGACGAAGTGAATTCGAATGTGATCAGCTTCGAGAAAGGACCCAACAATAAAGTGTTCCTGCTCAAGAAATCGTTCTCTGAATTCTCCAGCGATTCTACCCGTGAAATGTTCATGGCTGTTACCCGTTCCAACATGCAGCCTATTGCAGCCAGCTTCGATGTGAAGTCAGCGGCATCCGACTCCAATGGCGTAGTGATCGATCTTACCGATTATATTTCCGGCGACAACGACATTCTGCATTTCGACAACAACGAGAAAGGCGGATGGAAACTCGGCGGATACCAGCCAGATAAAAGCTATATCAGCGAAATCAAATCTTTCCCGCTCAATACGAATATCAAAGCGGTAAAAACATATGCACGCGCAGCTGGCAACCCAATGATGGGACCAATGGGCGGCGGCCCTGGCGGCGGTACCGTTACTGTTGAGCTCACTACTTCTTTTGTAGTGCTGCCAAAGGTTCCGATGCAGGCACGTTACTTCGATCCACGCGTAGGTTACTTCGCTGAAGGATACACAGATTTCGATCAGAATCCACAAGGTGTTAAGAAAGTGGTGATGGCTAAGCGCTGGAGACTTGAGCCAAAACCTGCGGACATCGAGAAGTACAAAAAAGGTGAACTGGTTGAACCAGCTAAGCCGATTGTGATCTACATCGACCCTGCAACTCCTGCTAAATGGGTTCCATATCTCATTCAGGGTGTGAACGACTGGCAGAAAGCTTTCGAGCAGGCCGGTTTCAAAAACGCCATCGTTGCTAAAAAAGCGCCCACTCCACAGGAAGATCCTACCTGGAGCATGGACGATGCACGCAACTCCGTGATCGTTTACAAACCATCTTCCGTTCCTAATGCCAGCGGTCCAAGTACAGCTGACCCACGTTCCGGAGAGATCCTCGAAACACATATCAACTGGTACCATAACGTAATGGAACTGCTGCACGACTGGTACATGGTACAGGCATCAACTGTAGATCCACGTGCACGCAAAAACAAATTCGACGATGAACTGATGGGGCAACTGATCCGTTTCGTATCTTCTCACGAAGTAGGCCACACACTTGGTCTTCGCCATAACTTCGGCAGCAGCTCATCTGTTCCCGTAGAAAAAATGCGCGATAAGAAATGGGTAGAAGAAAACGGACATACTCCTTCTATCATGGACTATGCACGTTTCAACTATGTAGCGCAGCCGGAAGACAATATCTCCGAGAAAGGTATTTTCCCTCGCATCGGCGATTACGATACATGGGCAATCGAGTGGGGATACAAATGGTTCGACAACAAATCTGTTGATGAAGAAACAGCCATCCTCGCCAAACTCACTACCGAAAAAGCAAGCAACAAACGCCTCTGGTTCGGAACCGAATCAAACCCCGATGATCCACGTTCACAGAGCGAAGATCTCGGCGACAATGCCATGCTCGCAAGCACCTATGGTATAAAGAACCTTCAGCGTATTCTGCCTGAGTTGCCCAAATGGACTGCAACTCCGAACGAAGGATACAAAAGTCTTTCTACCATGTACGGTCAGATCACCGGCCAGTTCAGCCGTTATATCGGACACGTTTCTAAGAATATCGGCGGCATCATGGAGACACCTAAAACTGTAGAGCAGGCAGGTGTTGTATATGAGCGCGTATCGAAAGAGCGTCAGAAAGAAGCAATGGAATGGCTGAAGAAAAATGTATTCACTACTCCAACATGGCTGTTCAACAAAGAGATCGCTGAAAAAACAGGTGTAGATCAGATCACCCTGGTTGGCAGACTGCAGGATATGGCGCTGGAGCGTTGCCTCAGCAGCCGTACTTACGACAAACTCATTGCCGGCGAAGCCGAATCAGGAGCTGCTGCTTACACAGCATCGGATCTCACAACAGATCTCCGCAATGCAGTATTCACCGAGTTGAAAACACAGAAGCCGATCGATATCTATCGTCGTAATCTGCAGAAGAACTATGTGAGCAGAATCGGAAAGATCCTGAATCCTCCTGCTGCTGCACCTTCAGCTCAGGGAAATCAGATGGGTGCTATGTTCGGACCTCCTCCTGCAGTGAGCGACAGAAGCGATGCATTCTCTATACTCAAGTCTAACATGAAGCAACTGCGTTCCGAGATCAAAGCCGCGCTGCCTGCAACTGCAGACAAAGCAAGCCGTGCTCACCTCGAAGACCTGGTTGAAAGAATCAACAAAATGCTCGATCCTAAATAAGGAGCAATATAATCAGCCGCCGATACCATGTATCGGTGCATAAAGGACAGGCCTGCATTTGCGGGCCTGTTCTTTTTAATGCCTGTTTAACTTCTTCATTAAATCGTTCATCACACAAACGATTGCGCAATGAAAAATATCTACCAAACGATATTCCTCAGCTACGAAATCAGCCTTTCCCCTCAAAACTTTTATCTTTACTGATAAATAATGCAGAATTGATCCTGCGACCCCTACATAACGAAGTGATCTTGCTGCGGCAACTTTCAGAGAACCACGAACCGGCATTCAGGCAACTCTACGAAGGTTATGCTCCCGGCGTTTATGCTGTGGCGCTGCAACACCTCAAGCTGCCTCATCTGGCTGAAGATATCGTGCAATCTGTGTTTCTCAAGCTGTGGGAGAATCGCTCAGAAGTCTTATCCATTCAACATTTCGCTTCCTGGTTTTATACTATCACCCGCAATTCCATTATCAGCGCACTCCGCAAGCAGGGGAGTATCGATACGTATCGCAACTACCTCAAAGAGCGGATGGAGATCTCTCACGACAGTCCTGAACTGCAATTGCTCAAAAAAGAACAGGTTACGCTGATCAGGGAAGCTGTGGCGCAACTTAGTCCTCAGCAACGTACTGCTTTTCAGTTGCAGCGCGAAGAAGGGCTCAGTTACGAAGCCATCGGCAAGCAGATGGGGATTGCCACCAATACGGTGAAAGTGCATTTGTACAAAGCCATGGAATCTATCCGTAATTATGTGATGCAGCACAGTAAAGACAGCATTGCGGTTGCCTGTCTGCTTCCCTTTTTGCTGATGGATAAAAATATTTTCTAAAAAAATGTTAAACGCGCTAATACTTTCTTTGAAGTGGCGCGACTATCAATAGGTATGTCATCAACGCCTGCATCATATGACCAGCTGATCCATCAGTTTGTCACGGATCATCTGTTACCCGAACAAGTGGACCAGTTCTTTCTTTTTCTGGAGCAGGAAGATTTTCGTGCACATTATGGAGAGCATATCGATACAGAGTTGCTGAAAACTGCTTTTCATGGTTGGGCAAACAGTCAGCAGGGAGATGAATTGTATCAGCGGATATTGAGACAAGGCGGCATTGGCAATCAAAGTATTTCATTGACCCGAAAACCATTCTACAATAAGGCGTGGTTCCGCTATGCCGCAGCAGTACTGGTTTTGGTGACGGCGGGTATGCTTTATCTGATGAACAGATCGCAGCCGGCATCAGTTCCTTCGAATGAGATTGCTGAACAAAAGGAACTGCCTGCAAAACCGATTCTGCCAGCAGGCAACAAAGCAGTGCTTACGCTTTCCAATGGTCAGCAGGTAAGTTTGGAGAATAATGCAGCAGGTACCATCAACGATGGTTCCCTGGCTATTCAGCAGGTAGACGGGCAGCTGATCTACGGCAAGAACAGCGTGGCAGCCGATGTAACAAATACCATCACTACGCCTAATGGAGGACAGTACCAGTTGCTGCTATCCGATGGCACCAAAGTATGGCTGAATGCCGGCAGCAGCATTACCTATCCCGCTGCATTTACCGGCAGCACCAGAACAGTGAGCATCAAAGGAGAAGTTTATTTTGAAGTAAGTACCGATAAGAACAGGCCCTTCATTGTGAACACTGTGAAAGACCAGATCACTGTACTCGGAACGGCTTTCAATGTAAATAGTTATTCCGATGAACCTGCCACCAAAACCACACTGGTGGAGGGTTCTGTGAAGGTGAACGAGCAGCTGCTCAAACCCGGACAGGCGAGTGTAGATGGAAAAATCATTGCTGCAAACGTGCAGCAGGATATCGCCTGGAAGGCAGGATATTTCGACTTTACAGGTCTGCCATTCGACCAGGCCCTGCGTCAGCTGGCCAGATGGTACGACTTACAAATAGTGTATCAAAATGAAGCTCCCCGCGATCTTTTGAAGGGGAAGATGGAACGCAATATGACCTTAACCGATGCAATTGCCGGCCTGAACGGTATGCTTGCCAATGTAAAAGTCAGGCTGGAAAACAGGACCATCCTTGTGAAGTCCATACTCAGGTAAAACCTCATCTTACAAATTCGATCAGTATAGCCGCGTCTGTGCTGAAACAAAAACCGGGAATGCTGCAACATCCCCGGCGAACGTTTCGGGATAGCGTTGAAAAACCTTTGTCTGTAGTTTATTCATCAACCCAAAACTGTTACAAAAGTATGTTATTGACTGCTTATTGTAACCGGCGGTCTTCTGCTATGCTGAAAAACCGGCAGAAGTCTCACTGGTTCATCATTAAAACTTTGCGAGTTATGAAACTAACCGCATTGCTGCTACTGTTGTTCTGTTTGTCTCTCAGTGCCGAAACCTCTTCCCAGACCGTTACATTTTCAGGAAAGAATGTGCCGCTGGATAAGGTATTGTCTGTAATCGAAAAACAGACCGGCTATGTGGTGATCGGAAGTGCTTCCGGCATCAGCAATGCTGAGCGCATTACACTCGATGTGAAGAACATGGAGCTTCAATCTTTTCTGAATCTCGTATTCGGACGCAGTTTCGATTTTGAGATCAGAAGCAAAACTATTTTCGTCAAAGAGAAGCCTGCAGCAAGAGCCAGGCTGTTTGATGCAGAGAATCTTTTTGTAGCCAAAGAGATTGGTGGTTTTGTGCAGGATGGCGCCCGTAAACCTTTGGCCGGAGCTACCGTAAAAGTAAAAGGCAAATCCATTACTGCCATAACCTCCGACAGGGGGGCTTTCAATATCAGGGCCGAGATTGGCGATGTACTCGAAGTAAGCTTTGTGGGATATGCTGCTGTGGAGGTAAAAATCACTACCGTATTCATGGTGATAACACTGCTTCCCGAAGTAACGGTAATGGAAGAAGCCACCATCGTGGTAAATACCGGTTATCAGAAGATCTCCAAAGAACGCGCTACCGGTGCTTACGATGTGGTGAATAAAGACATGCTCACTAAACGTCCCTTCTCCGATCTCTCTTCAACCCTGATGGGAATGGTGCCGGGAATGCAGGGCAAAGAAAAATCCGATGGTACATTCAACTTCCTCATACGCGGCACCAGTTCTATGTACGCCAATGCCCGGCCATTGATGGTAGTGGATGGATTTCCCATCACAGATACTGCCTTCAATTCTATCAATCCCAATGACGTTGAATCTGTTACCGTTCTGAAAGATGCGGCTGCAGCTTCTATCTGGGGTGCCAAATCTGCCAATGGGGTGATAGTGATCACCACAAAACAGGGCAGGGCCTCACAGGGATTGAAAATGGAAATGAATGTATTTACACGCATCGGCAATAAAATCGATCTCGATCAGGTTACGAGAACTGCATCCACTGCTGATTTCCTTCGTTTCGAGGAACTCGCATGGAAAAACAACTGGTATCTCTCCAAATTCGCCGGATCATTCAATCAGCTGAAAACATCTCTCACCCTGGCACAGGAATATCTCTATGCACAGGAAACCGGAAAGATCAGTCTGGATGCGATGAACCGCGGACTCGACAGTCTAAGAGGAATCAACAACAGAGGTCAGATCGAAAACCTGCTGCTGCAACGCCCTGTACTTACTCAATACAGCCTCAATCTTTCGGGAGGAAACGAAAAAACACGTAGCTACGGATCATTGATGTACGAAAAGAACAAAGATGGTTTTGTAGGCAATCAATACAACCGTTACATGCTCAACTTCAATAATCAGTACAGACCCAATAAAGTGCTGAGCTTTTTTGTTGGAGCTACCATGAGTTATACCGATCAGAAAGCAAGCGGCGCTACGATCGATGAGATCGAGCAGCTTTCTCCATATGAAACCCTGCTGAATTCAGATGGAAGCTACAGTGTGAATCTCAGAGGATTGAACCGCGAACTGGCAGCCACATTGCCCAAGACCGGCATGCCTTATAACGACTGGAGCTACAATCTGCTCCGCGAAGTGCGTGGCCGCAAATTCTCCAGTCAGGACCTGAATGCAAGACTGCAGGCAGGCCTTACACTCAACCTTATGCGTGGTCTCAGCTTCGATTCCAAATTCCAGTATGAAAAAAGAAATACAGATTACAGCAAATATTACAGCGAAGAAACCTACTTCGTAAGAGACATGGTGAATTACTATGTTGAATATAATCAGGCAACCAAAGCCGTTACCAAACAGCTGTTTCCCAAAGGAGGCATTGAAACACCTTATCAGTTTGGCAACAACTGGTACAGCAATACAAAGCTGGATGCATATGTGTTCAGAAATCAGCTGAACTTCGACAGAAATATCGGCAAACGCCATCAGATAGTGGCCATCGCTGGTACGGAAGTAACGCAGAGTAAACAGGAATCACGAGGCAACCCATGGCAGTTCGGATATTTTCCTGACAAAAATCTCAGCTCTGTGCCCCCATTCGGATTTGGCAGTGCAGGCAACACATTCAAGAATATCGTGGGGTCTTCAGGTGTTACACTTCAGGGAGGCAATACCCTGCTGTATTACAGGCTTGAAAGATATCTGTCGTTTTACGGCAATGCATCTTACACTTTCGATCGCAAGTATACCATTTCAGGAAGTGTGAGAGGCGATGGATCGAACTACATCACAGAAGATGCCAGTCGCCGCTGGAGTCCCTTCTGGTCGGTTGGTGCAAGTTGGCAGGCAAGCCGCGAGAAATTCCTCGATAAAGTTTCTTTTGTGGATGCACTTACTATGCGCGCCACCTATGGCCGGAATGGTAATGCCATCACTACCATTTCAACCGAACCCTTGCTGAATATGAGTTCTGGCATCAGTGCCACCACTGGCACCATTACTGCTTCGATACTCGATTATGGCAACCCAACACTGAGGTGGGAAGTAACTACCACTACCAATATCGGAATTGACTTTGCACTTTTCAAAGGCAAAATTACCGGTAAGATCGATTACTACAATAAGAAAGGATCCGATCTGGTTGGTTTGGTTACCCTGCCTACAGCTACAGGTACATCGAGCCAGCGTTTCAATAATGCGAAGATGGAGAACAATGGTATTGAGCTTTCACTTGGAACAAGGTTGACCATCCCCGGCACTAAGTTCGAGTACAATACCCTTGCTACCTATGCGTACAACAAAAACAAGATCACCGATCTGTATTTTCCATCCGTATTTGGTTTCAACATGCTCGAAGGAAATGCATTTGTACAGGGGCGTCCCATTGCACCGGTATATTCCTACACCTATCTCGGCATGAAAGATGGTGAACCATATGTGGCAGGAGTGAAAGGTGTACCTAATCGTTTTGATGATCTGGCATTGCATAACAGAGGGCTTGGTCTGCAGTACCTGAATTATGAAGGAACCAGCATTCCGCCACACACGCTTACATGGCTGAACAATTTCAGGTACGGCAATTTCGGCCTTACTGTACTGTTCACCGGAACAATGGGCGGTGTGTATCGAAATCCTATATTCAACTATGGTACAACGGTAGGAAGCGGCAAAACATTTGTTGACCGTTTTGTTTCAGATGTTTTTGCTGGGAACCCCGACATTCCTTCATTCCCTGTTGCCAATGACGCCGGCTCTTATCGCTGGAACCGCTATGCGCCCAATCTGGAAGGGTTGATCGAAAGTTCTTCTTACATCGAATGGAAAGAACTGATGATCGATTACTCACTGCCAGCGCGTGTGATCAGAAAAGCAGGCATCAATGGATTGAGAGTATATGCACAGGCCCGAAATCTCGGCCTCGTATACAAAGCCAACAGCAAAGGATATCATCCTGAATGGCTGCCAGGTACAAACAGACCGCTACGTACAATCACATTGGGTTGCAACCTTCAATTCTAAAAAAGGAGATCATGAAAAAATTATCCATCATAGTAGCAGCTACAGCATTGCTTTCCGCAGGAGGCTGCAAAAAATATCTGGAAGAAGAACCGAGCAGGGTTGCTTCCATCAAAAGTGTAGATCAGCTGGAGGCATTGCTCAACAATGCAGGCAGGTTCGTAACAGAAAATAATTATACTTCCACCTGGTCAACCGATGATGCTGAAATCCCGGCTTCTGCTTATAAGGCAAGTTCAGGTCAGTTCACTCCGGAAACTATCTACAGTTATCTTTTCACTACCGATCAGATGCAGAACAATATGGCATCCGATCCGCTGTGGAGCGGTGAGTTTTCAAAGATCTTCAATGTGAATCTCACGCTGTCGTATATCGATAAAGTGTCTGGTTCAGAAGAAGCAAAGCAAAGATTGAAGGCTGATGCGCATTTCATCCGTGCTTATTCCAACTGGGTTCTGGCAAACTATTATTGCCTTCCATACACAGCTGCCAATGAAGGTTCCAAAGGATTGCCGCTGAAGAAAACCATCGGATACACCGAGTCTCTGAAACGCGCTACACTGAAAGAAACCTATGATTTCATTCTGGCCGACATTGCCGAAGCGCAGAAGACCAATGTGGACGATGTAGATCCCAAAGCACCCTGGCGTGCAAGCAAAAAAGCCATTGCTGCATTTCTCAGCAGGTATTATCTTTTCCTTGGCAATTACGACAAGGCAATTGAGCAAGCTGATCTGGCGCTGTCTACCTCCACAGTGAAACTGAAAGATTTCAAAACACTGGCAGCAGGTACGCCGGTGAATTATAAGAATCCCGATGTGCTCATCAATTTCTCAGAACTGAACGACTGGACTGCCGCCAAATACTATTACTGGCCCGAGTTCTTCTATCTCCGGTTTGCATATACGCCGGGATGGTGGTATCTGCCAAGCGCTTCGCTGGTATCGCTCTACGATCAGTCGAACGACCTTCGGTTCAAGTGGCTCATGTTTCCGCAGGGAGGAAGATATTTCTCTCCCGGAACAGCTAACCTGTACCGTTATGGGATGTTTCAGGACATGAGTTATCTGCCATCTGCTCCCACGATTGCAGAAGTACTGCTGAATAAAGCAGAAGCACTCGCAAGAAAAAACGATGCTGCCGGAGCCATGAGTGCAGTAAATCTGCTGCGCGATAAACGAATGAACACTGTCAGCCCTCTTGCTGCTTCCACCAAAGAAGAAGCCATTCAGAAAGTGCTGGAAGAGCGCAGAAGAGAAATGCCTTTCGTTATGCGATGGTACGATATCCGCCGTTTCAGTGTAAATGATTACCCTGCAGACGATGTGGTTATAACGAGAAACTTCTTCCAGATCAACGGATCTGTAGTTAATACGGAAGTGCCACAAACCTATACTTTGCCTGTCGGCAGCAAACGCTATGCTGTTCCCATCAACGGAGTTGAGCTCGATGCTGCAAGAGGACAATTGGAACAAAACGATTACTGATAAATTTCACGCACATGAAAAATAAAATGCTTATCCGCACTATCGCCGGTCTGCTTACCATTCCTGTAATGATGAGTGGCTATGCACAGGAGAAAAAAAATCCTGCACCGGTAGATCCCAAACTGATCGCGAACATAAAAAAGCAGGTGGAGAAATATCCCGACAGCCTGCCTTTGCACACTGAATACATCAAGGCATTCGAGCTGAATAGTCCGGTACTGAAAGCACAGTACGATAAATGGATGAAGCAGTTCCCGACATCATGGAAAGTGCCTTACGCTATTGGTGCTGCTTACTACAATAAAGAATATCCTGAAGCATCACCCTATCTTAAAAAGGTGGCGGAAATGAATCCGAAGAAAGCAGAAGTGTGGCAGATGCTTTCTATCGATGCAGAGCGCTGGGGTAACGAAAAGCAGGCGCATGAATACATGGCTAATGCAAAGAATGCTGCTCCCGATGATCCATCCTACGCATTTTATTATGCGATGGATTACGAACATACCGATCCGAAGCTCTGGAGGGAAGCACTCTATGAACTGGCCAACCGTTTCCCCGATAACGAGCGTGGCGCTCAGGGATTGTACTGGCTTGCCACAAGAACAACCGATCAGCAGGAGAAGCGCACTGTTTATGAAAAACTGCTGCAATTGTATTCTCCGCTGAAATTCAACTGGTCTGCCAGCGGCGCTTCGGGCCTCTACGATTTCTATCTCAGCAGCAATGAGCCTGCGAAAGCACTGGAACTCGCTACCAGACTGAATGCGAAAGAAGAATGGAAGAGCAAAGCAACGCTCGCCCAAACTTTGCTGCAGGCAAAACAACTGAAAGAAGAAGGGAAGAATTATGAAGCGCTGTTGCTGGTAAAAGATGTGAAAGCGCCACGATATTCCGGTGCTTCGGAATTCATTGCATTGATCAAAGCCGAGCTGGCGGATGCTTCCGGTGGAACAAGAGCTGCCTACGACAGTCTGCTGGTGATGCAGGCAAAAACACCGGGTGATCAACTGCAGCAGGCGATCAACAAATATGCAACGAAGCTTTCACTCAGCGCAGCACAGGTAAATGCTGATATCGATAACCTGAGAAAGAAAAGCACGTATGCG
Source organism: Pseudoflavitalea sp. G-6-1-2 (assembly GCF_012927185.1). Lineage (GTDB taxonomy): Bacteria > Bacteroidota > Bacteroidia > Chitinophagales > Chitinophagaceae > Pseudobacter. The sequence continues at coordinate 1,513,046 of NZ_JABBGB010000002.1, read as the reverse complement.
GCTCCTGCATTCAGTCTCGATATGTACACCGAAAAACGCAAAGCATCGCTTGCCGATTACAAAGGCAAAGTAGTGTTGCTCACATTCTGGTTCCCTGGCTGTGGCCCATGCCGCGGTGAGTTCCCGCACTTTCAGGAAGTGGTGAATAAATACGATAATAAACAACTGGCCTATCTCGGCATCAACGTATTTCCTGAGCAGGATGGTTATGTAGTTCCCTTCATGCGTGGAACCGGTTATACATTCACACCGCTTCGATCTACAGCGGAATGGGCATGGGATGTATACAAAGTGCGTGGCCAGCCTACCAATTTCCTCATCGATCAGGAAGGCAATATTGTGTATTCCAATTTCATGATCAACAGCAATAATCAACGCATGCTTGAACTGATGATTGAATCATTGCTGAAAAAATCATAAACTGTTTCCTTACCATTTTTAATGCACCTAAGTAGGGTTGTTTTAGAAAGATCCCCGGTCTGTTGGCCGGGGATTCTTTTTATGTATACTGGCTGTTGAAAGGCTGGGAATAGCCTGAAAATGGCTGATTACTGCCTGTGTAATGGCTGCGGAAGTGCTGACCTCCCGTTTAAAACCGCCTGAAAAGCGCTGAAAAAGCGCTGTGAAAGCGCTGTCGCATGTATGTTTTACACTATCTGAAAATAAATAGCCACGGGCCTTCACCCTTTTTCCCAAAAACAGGCTTTTATCTGTAGCAGGTTCTCCATTCACCAAAAAAACTGAATTATGAAATCAGTGCTCCGCTATGTTATGCTGATGGGCCTTGGCCTATTGCAGCAGTCCGCTCACGCTGCTCCTTCCGATCCACAGACTGTAATCAAAGCCAGAAACCCTAAGGGGGCGATGGGCATGCAGGATGTTATGTTCATGAAAAGTGCCGGTGCATCCCAGTTGATCAAACTTCAAAAAGTGGGTTCGGCGATGGATTTCTGGACGGAAAACCTTCCCGCCATTTCACAGATTGCCTACGTAAACGATCTGCCACTGCTCATCAATGCCGGAGATAAGATAGACCTGGATCTCAAAAGGATACCATTCAAAGATGGTGTACTCGATCACTATGTAATCCCCGATCTGAGTAAAGTTGCTTCCCGTGTGAGCCTGCCTTATCGCATCGACAGCATTCTCAATATCAGCAGAAAAAAGTTTTCTACCATGTCGTTTGCTGCATTCAGCAACTGGTATGCAGATCGTGTGAAGCAGGTGAATCAGTTGATTAAGAAAACTGCTGCACTCAATGAATCAAATACAGCACTGCTGAATGCATTTATGCAGATGCGCAAACTCAATCTGCGTGTGGCTTATCTCGATTCGAGCAAAGCCACCGATCTTCCCGCCGATACAAAACAATGGCTGCTCGAAGGTCAGGATCTGCAAAACGAAAACCTTGCCCTCATCAGCAGTGAAATGCTGTTGAGCAATTATGTACATCAGTTGCTGCAGGTAAAAGGAAAAGATGAAGCCAACTGGTCATATGCAGATCAGTGTAAGTGGATGCTGCAAAATGCAAAAGCAGACCGCCTGAAATTCCTGTTCGTATCACATAGAGTGCTGTCTGAGTTCCGCTTCAAAGGCATCACTCCTGAATTTGCAGCACTGTATCCGCTGATCAGGTCTTCCTTTTCCGATAAAGCAGCTATAGAACATATGGCACAGCTGTATGGCGACTGGCAGAAAGTGCTTCCCGGTAAACCCGCGAAAAACTTTGCATTGAAGGATGATAAAGGCAATACACATCAACTCACTGATTACAGAGGAAAACTGGTAGTAGTGGATCTCTGGGCTACCTGGTGCGGCGGATGTGTGAAGGCACTTCCTTATTTTCTGCAACTGGCCGATAAGTACAAAGACAGCACAGGCATTGTTTTCCTCAACATATCCTTCGATAATCCCGACTCTCCTGAATGGATGGATTTTCTGAAGAATAAGAAAATGGAAAGTTATACCAACCTGAATCTTCCTTTCAAAAATGAACATGAGCAAGCCATCATGTTCAGGAGCGCCGATTATCAACTTATTGGCGTTCCCCGTTACATGCTCATCGATAAGCAGGGGAATTTTCATACACCTTATGCACCAAGCCCTTCAGAACCTGTGTTCGAAAAGCTGGTGAATGAATTCTATCAATCGGGCAAGTAGTTTTCTCATCGTCATATTTCCTTTGCCCTGTCTGCATTTCAGGCGGGGCAGTTTTTTGAAATACCGGAAACCAATTGTACTATGTTTAAGCAGCTTCTAAGTTGTTGTTTGCTGAGCGGCGCATCGCTGATGGCCATTGCACAAAGCGGGAATGAATACAGTCCTTCAGAGACTTTTAAACCCAATAGCTGGCTGGCCAGCTCGGCCACAAGAACAGCCACCGGAAGGCCGGGAGCTGCTTACTGGCAGAACCGGGCAGATTACAAGGTGACGGTGAGTTTCGACACGCTAACGAGAATCATTGCAGGTAAGGTTTCTATTCAGTACTTCAATAATAGTCCGGAAACATTGCCTTACCTCTGGCTCAAGCTTCCTCAGAACCGCTTTCGCAAAGACTCCAAAACAGCAGCCCTCACTCCGGTGAACGGAACAAGGTTCGGTGTTCAGGAGAATACAGATGGATTTTCGATCAGCAAGGTCTGGACAGGAGATCCAAAAAAGAACAGCGACAGCAGTCTGTATATGATTACGGACGAATACATGAAAATCAATCTGGCTGCACCTCTCAAGCCCGGAACATCTGTTTCATTGGGGATGGATTTCTCTTTCCTGCTTCCACGCAATGGTTCGGATTACATGGGTGTGCTGAATACAAAAAACGGAGCTGTTTATCAGGTATCACAATGGTTTCCGAAAATATCTGTCTATGACGATATACTGGGATGGAACATCTTTACAAACGGCTACTACATAGAACCCGGCAAACTCGATTACAGCATCACTGCGCCGGCTAACCTCATTGTTCAGGGAACCGGTGAGTTGATGAACCCTGCCGAAACGCTTACCGCCAAAGAACAGCAGCAATTGCTTCGTGCAATGAAAAGTGATTCTGTAATAACCATCCGTTCAGCCGGATCTATACAACAGCCCCGCGACGAAGGAAAGAAAACCCGCACATGGCGATTCCATGCAGACAATGTGGGCGATGCCATGTGGGCGGCCTCCGCAGCTTTTATCTGGGACGCCGTAAAAGTGGATCTGGGCGGCAACCGCACTGCCACTGCCATGACACTCTATCCCGTAGAATCCAGCGCAGCTGCATGGAGCAATGCCACTGCACACGCCAAAAAAATACTGGAATATTACTCCAGGCAATGGATACCCTATCCCTACAAAACAATGGCCGTGATCGGTGGGGGAGTAACCGGACTCGCCAGTTGCGGAGTTTCCTTTATTCAATATACGTCCACATTCGGGTCGAATGGATTATGGTCCAAACTGAATCATGAACTGGGACATAGCTGGTTCAATATCATGATCACCGGAAGCGCCCGCCAGAACTGGATGTGCGAAGGACTCAATTCTTTCATCAATGATCTCAGTGGCAAACATTTCAACGAACCGGCAGCATTCACCATCAAGGACGCCACAAGCTGGGTAGCCCGTACAAAAGAATTTCAACCGCTCACCGAACCATATGAACTGATTCTCTACGATAATTTTGCATTGCATGCTTATGTAAAGCCTGCACTGGCGCTGCATCTGCTGCGTACACAAGTATTGGGTTCAGAAAAATTCGATGCTGCATTCAGAGACTATATGCGCACCTGGGCATTCAAACATCCCAGCGGAGAGAACTTCTTCCGTTTCATGGAAGATCATTGTGGTGAAGATCTCAGCTGGTTCTGGAACGGATGGTTCAGAAATAACTGGAGGCTCGATCAGAGCATCGAAAAAGTGGAATACCTGAACAACAGTCCGGATAATGGCGCCTATATCACCATAAAGAACAGAGATAAAATGGCCATGCCCGTTGAAGTGGAAGTGCAGGAAGAAAACGGCAAAACAGCGCGCATGCGCCTGCCTGCGGAGGTGTGGTCGAAGCACAGGGAATGGACATTCCTGTATGCCAGCACTTCGCCCATTGTACGCATCAAACTCGATCCGGACAGGAATCTGCCTGATTACACCAGAAGCAATAATGTATGGGAAGGAAGCGGAAAGTAAGAATTGTTGCAACATATACAGGTAACAATCTCTTAATCTTGTCGTGAATCTATCCGGGGTAAATTGCGCCGGTAATACAATTTGGTTATGGACAGGGCATTGATCAGTAGTATTCAAAGCGGCTCCGAAACTGCTTTCCGCCAGGTGTATGATACGTTCCACCAGAAATTGTACGGGTATTTTCTGCAAAAGACCCGCAGTACCGACCTCAGCGGTGAACTGGTTCAGCTCACCTTCATCAAGCTCTGGCGTTTTCGCGCCAACCTCAATATCGAATTGCCTGTATCTCCCCAACTATTCCGCATCGCAAAAACCAGCATGATAGATCTGCTGCGCCAGAAAGCGGCATTGCGCATTGTTTCGCTCGAAGTGGTGCCGCAACCTGAAGAAGTGGAAGAACCTGCTTTGCTGGAAGGCGATGATCCGCTCGAAGTGATCCGCGAATCTATTTCCCAACTTCCTCCCGAACGCCGCAGGATCGTTGCATGGCGTCTCGAAGGTCTCACCAATTCTGAGATCGCCCATCAGCTTCACATCTCCAAAAAAACAGTGGAGAACCAACTCAACCGTGCATTGCGCGATCTTCGCAAGTTCAATGCAGAAGCCTCACTCGTGGCATTGGTGCTCACTCTGTATTAACTGATTGTTACCAGTGGGTGCAAACTTTCAGCAGCATCGTAATACTGGTGTATACGGATGAAAACATGGAAGTAACAATTGAACTGATCAGAAAATTCCTCGAAAACAAATGTACCCGTGAAGAAGCGGAACTGGTGTCGGCATATCTGACCGAACATCCTGATGCAATGGATCAGTTGTTGCCCGTAGCCGAGTGGGAGCAAACGCCCGCTGCACCGCAGGTAGAGGAAACTGTTGCTGAGCAGTGGTATGCAACTATCAGAAATGAAATGCCGGGTGTGGTAAAACCTTTGTTCAGCAGAGGGTGGATGCGTGTTGCTGCGGCTGTTGTGCTGCTGGCCGGCGCTTTTTCTTTGTACCGGTTGCTGCTTCCGGCAACACAGCAACAGCGTGCTGCAATGCCTGCAGAGGCAATTGCTGCAAAGCAAAAGGAGCAACATATCAGCAACAATAGCAGCCAAATAATTACGCATATTCTCGAAGATCAGTCGCGCGTTGATCTGTCGCCCGGCAGCGAAATTGTTTTTATGCAGCCGCTCGATAGCAACAAGCGCGATATACATCTCGAAGGCGAAGCCGTATTTCATGTTGCCAAAGACAAAGACCGTCCCTTTACCGTATACACACATAAATTTTCAACTACAGCGCTGGGAACCGTATTCCGTATCAAAGCCATTAACCATCAGAACCTGAGCTCCGTGAAACTGATCAGCGGTAAAGTGGTGGTAAAGGATCTCGGAAAAAAATCTGTTCCGGTATTTCTTCATCCGGGTGAAGAATGCAGGTTCAGCAACAAAGACAACCGTTTATTGCTCAGCAATGAATTCGAAGAAGAGGTTGTACGCGTACCGAAGATATCCATGAAACCCGCCACACGCCCGGCTGAGAACAATGAGATCAGTTTCAGCAACAGTGCACTCGAAGAAGTGCTGCTGAAACTCGGCGATCTCTATCAGGTGACTATCGATGCCAGCCAGGTTTCACTGACAGGCAGAACATTCACCGGATCATTTGCCAAAGATCAGCCCATCGAAGATGTGCTGTCTACCATTGCTGCACTCAATAATTTCAAAGTGCTGCATCAGGGCTCAGTGTATACATTGGGCAACCCTTAAAATCAAATTAGTCTGCCATAAAAAAATCTCCCGAAGGGGAGCAGGCATTGTATTGCTCAAAACAACCTTGTATGAAACAAATGTATCGATACTTACAACCAATCAGTCTGCTGCTGTTGCTGCTGGTGACCCAGCTTGCCATGGCGCAGGAAAAACAACCCGCCGTAAAAGGTATTGTCAGCAATCCGAAAGGCGAACCGCTCGAAGGCGTTTCTGTAATGGTGCAGGGCAAAGGAGAGTCCAATCCATTCAGCGCTTCAACGCAAACCAATGATAAAGGATTGTTTGTTTTCAACGTACTTCCCGAAGGTGGTCCATACGCTTTCACCTTCACATATGTGGGGCACGAAAAGAAAGTGCTCTCCGGTTATCAGTACAGGAAAAATGAAATGATCACTATCGCCGTGAAGCTGCAACCTGCTGCTTCTTCCATGAATGATGTGGTGGTAGTTGGTTATGGTACACAGAAAAAAGTAAACCTTACAGGGGCTGTGGATCAGGTGAGTGGCGATGTGTTCGACAACCGCTCTGTCCCCAACAGTTCACAGGGATTGCAGGGTGTGCTGCCCAACCTCAATATCATTATGGGTGATGGTAAACCTATTCAGTCGCCCTCGTTCAATATCCGCGGTAATACTTCTATCGGACAGCAGGGCAGCGCCCTGGTGCTGATAGATGGGGTAGAAGGCGATCCTGCAATGCTGAATCCCGCAGACATCGCAAGCGTTACTGTTTTGAAAGATGCAGCATCTGCTGCCATCTACGGTGCAAGAGGTGTGTTCGGCGTGGTGCTGATCACCACCCGCAATGCCAGCAAAGACAAAACCAGCGTAACCTACTCTGCCAATTACAGCATCAAGCAACCCACCACTGTCCCTGATTTTGTTACTGATGGCTACACGTTCGCCAAAATGTTCAATGAATCCTGGACGGCCTGGAACGATTATTCTCAAACACCGCAGAACGTAAACAAAACTGTTAAGTTCTCACCCGCTTATCTCGCAGAGTTTGAAAGACGCTCCAAAGATCCCAGTCTTCCCAAAACAGAAGTAGGAGCCAATGGTGAATACGTGTATTACGAAAGCACCGACTGGTACAAAGAACTCTATAAGAACCGCAACAGCTCCATGGAGCACAATGTTGCTTTCAGCGGAAGCAGCGGCAAGAGCAGCTTCATGGTTACCGGCCGTTACTTTGGTCAGGAAGGATTGTTCCGCTACAATTCTGACGACTACAAAATGTACAACTTCCGCGCCAAGGGATCTATTCAGCTCTATCCCTGGCTCACGATCGATAACAATACCGACTACTCCAACATGACCTACCATAACCCGCTCAACGTAGGCGAAGGTGGAGGTATCTGGCGCAATATCGGAGACGAAGGCCATAACATGGCTCCCATGTTCAACCCCGACGGAACCCTTACCTATTCTGCAGCCTACACCGTGGGCGATTTCTGGTATGGCAAAAACGGCATCGATATGACGCGCAGAGTGATCCGCAATACATCGGGTTTCACTGCCAGTTTTCTCAACAACAAACTGCGCATCAAAGGCGACTTCACCGTGCGCAATACAGATAACAACGAAAAGAGAACACGTGTACCGGTGCCGTACAGCCGCAAACCGGGAGTGATAGAGTATGTAGGAACCAACACTAACGATCTGCAGGAGACCACGCGCGAAACACAATACCTCGCTTCGAATATCTACGCAGAATACGAAACGAAGATCAAACGCGATCACTGGCTCAAAGCCATGGTAGGTTACAACTACGAGCAATCGACCTACAAAATGGTAGAAGCCAACAGAAATGATCTCATCAACAGAGATGCGCAGGATATCAACCTTGCACTCGGTCAATCCATCACCACCAAAGGTGAGTATGAAAGATGGGCCATCAATGGCGGATTCTTCCGTGTGAACTACGGTTTCAAAGACCGCTATCTGCTCGAAGTTAACGGCCGCTACGATGGCAGCTCCAAATTCCCTTCCAATGAGCGTTATGCTTTCTTCCCATCCATCTCTGCGGGATGGAGACTGAGCAACGAAAACTTCTGGAATGTACCGCGCACCATCATCACAGATGTGAAGATCCGCGCCAGCTACGGTTCGCTCGGTAACGGAAACATCAGACCTTATTCATTCCTCGAACAACTCAGAATTGAGCAGTCAGGAAGAGTGCTCAATGGTGTTCGTCCTCAAAAGACCGGACAACCGGGCGTGATCCCCGATGGCCTTACCTGGGAAACCGCTACCACGCAGAACCTTGGTCTGGATATGGCTTTCCTCTCCGGTCGCCTTTCTTTCTCCGGCGATGCTTATATCCGCAATACGAAAGATATGTTCACGCTCGGCATGCCACTGCCGAATGTATTCGGAACCGATGTGCCTAAAGGAAACTATGCAGACCTCCGTACCAAAGGCTGGGAGATCTCACTTGCATGGAGAGATAAATTCAATGTAGCATCAAAACCATTGTCGTATCAGATCCGTGTTATCCTCTCCGATTATCAGTCTGAAGTAACCCGCTTTAATAATCCCGACAAGAAACTCACCGGAACAGATAACTATTACGAAGGACAAAAACTCGGCGAGATCTGGGGATTTGTAACCGAAGGATATTTCACTGAAAAGAATATCGGCGATGCCAAATACATGAAACTGTACAAAGGCTCTACCAGCGGACAGTTCAAGCCCGGCGACATCAAATTCAAAGACCTCGATGGAAATGATACCATCAACACAGGAGCGAATACCGTATTCAATCCCGGCGATAGAAAAGTGATCGGTAATTCAACACCACGTTATTCATTCGGCATCAATATCGATCTCGACTGGAATGGTTTCTTCTTCTCTACTTTCTTCCAGGGCGTAGGCAGGCAGGATTGGTGGCCCGGCAAAGAAGCAGCAACATTCTGGGGACAATACAACCGACCATACAACAAGATCCCCAAATGGCAGCTCGGCAATATCTGGTCTGAAGAAAATCCTGAAGCATACCTGCCAAGATATCGTGGATATTCGGCGCAGAGTGGTGGAGCAACATTGGCAGAGCCTCAGACGAAATACCTTCAGAATGTAGCGTACATCCGTATGAAGAATATTCAGGTAGGATACAATCTCCCTGCAAAACTGATCGGTCGCATCGGCATGTCCTCTGCGAGATTCTATGTATCGGGAGAGAACCTCTGGAGCTGGTCTCCGTTCTATCGCATCACGCGTGATCTCGATATCGAGAACACCACCGAATCGGACAGAGTGCTTACAGACGGAAGGAATGGTAACGGAAACAACTATCCGATGCTGAAGAGTGTAACCTTCGGTCTGTCGGTTACCTTTTAAGAAATTGCTTTGATCAACATCATTAACAACAAGAATATGAAAAGATATTATTTCCTGCTGCTGGTATCGGGTGCATTGGTAACAGCATGTACCAAGCTCGATCAGGTACCGCAGGCCACGGCTTCGAGGGAAGCAGTGTTCAGCAGTGAAAAAGGACTGGAAGTATATGCCAATTCGTTTTACGATATCCTGCCCGATGCAAACGCCATCATCCGCAGCGACGAAATGAGTGATTACGGCGCACGCAGCCAGGCTCCTGATTTTCTGCGCGACGGATCATTCGGGCCACGCCAGAGCAGTGGCTGGGACTGGAAGCCGCTCCGCAACATCAACTACTTTCTGGAGAACAACAACAATGCGAATGTGCCTGCAGACGTACGCACACACTACAATGCCCTGGCCCGTTTTTTCCGTGCCGTATTCTACTTCGAGAAAGTGAAACGCTTCGGTAATGTGCCCTGGATCAGCCGCACTATGCGCATCGACGATCCATCGCTGTTCAATGGCCGCGACTCACGTAAAGTTGTGATGGACTCTGTGCTCGATGATCTCAACTATGCAGTCGCCAACCTGAGAGCGACAGACGATAAAACGCGCAGCCTCATTACACGCAATGTGGCGTATGCATTCAAATCGCGCATCTGCCTGTTCGAAGGAACATTCAGAAAATACCACAACACCGATGTATTTGCGAAAGACCTCGGCGCTACTGCCATCGACTGGCTCAAAGAAGCTGCCAGTGCAGCAGATAAAATAATAACGGGAGGAAGTTATTCACTCAACAGTGGCGGCCTGCTGAGCAGCGCGTACCGCACACTCTTCATCAGTCAGAAGCCGGTAGCCAATGAAGTGATACTGGCTGCGGTAGTAGATCCTGCACTCGGAGTATTCAACGATGCCAACTGGTGGTGGACGAGCGCCACATACGGAGCGCGTCTCAGCTTCACCCGCGACTTTGTAAACACTTACCTCAATATCGATGGAACGCCATTCACCGGCAAAGCCGGATACGAAACCATGGTGTTTGCCGATGAAGTGAAGAACCGCGATCTGCGCCTGCAGCAGACCATCCGCATGGGCGATTACAAAAGAACCAATGGCGGTAAACCTGAAGTGGCGCCACCGGTATTCTCCTACACGTACACAGGATACCAACCCATCAAGTTCTGTCTCGATGATGTATACTTCGATGGAGGCAGCCGCAACGATAACAGCATTCCCATGATCCGTTATGCAGAAGTGCTGCTGAACTACGCAGAAGCAAAAGCAGAGCTGGAAACATTGGGAGAAGGAAGTTTCTCAGACGCCGACTGGGCAAAAACAATCGGAGCGCTGCGTCAGCGTGCGGGCATCACAGGTGGCTTAACAGCCAAACCTGTTGCAGCAGATCCTTATCTCACTACGGTTTATTATCCGGGCCTCAGCGCCGTTCTGTCCGAAATCCGCCGTGAGCGCGGCATTGAGCTGGCCTTTGAAGGATTCCGGTTCTACGATCTCATGCGCTGGAAACTCGGCAAGCTCCTTACCAAAACATGGAACGGATTCTATGTTCCTGCAATCGATGTACCGATGGACCTGAATGGCGATAATATTATGGATGTTAGTTTCTATATTGTAGAGCCACCTAAAGAAGCGCAGCTCAAAGGTGTAACGTATATCAACGTTGCAGAAAAACTGCCAAAAGGTGAACTGAATCCACAACGCCTGAGTGAAGGAACCAAAGGTCAGCTGATCTGGCTGAACAATATTTCAAGATCATGGGACGAAGAGAAGAACTATCTCTATCCCATTCCTGAAGCAGACCTGCTGATGAATCCGAAACTCGGTCAGAATCCAAAATGGTAATTTCAAAATCAATAACAATCATTCCCTGATGAAAAGAATTACAGCCATCGCAACCTTGCTGATTTTACTGAGCACAGCGTTGCAGGCGCAGCAGATACGCATAGCGAGTTACAATCTCCGTTTCGATAATCCGAGAGACAGCGGCAACCTCTGGGTGAACCGTCAGCCTGTGATCAGTGCGCTGATACGCTTTCACAATTTCGACATCTTTGGTACGCAGGAAGGCCTGCGCCATCAGCTCGATACATTGGGGGCTTCGCTCAAAGCCTACACCTGGTACGGGCTTGGCCGCGATGATGGCAAATCGGCGGGAGAACACTCCGCCATCTTCTGGAAAAAAGAAAAGTATACACTGCTTGGCAAAGGCGATTTCTGGCTGTCTGAAACACCTGAGAAACCAGGACCTGGCTGGGATGCAAAGCTCAACCGTATTTGCACGTGGGTGCAGTTGCAGGATGTGAAGTCGAAGAAGAAATTCTTTGTATTCAATGTGCACTTCGATCATCAGGGTGTGAAAGCAAGAGAGGAAAGCGGTTCGCTGATTCTGCAGAAGATCAAAACCATTGCCGGCAATGCAGCAGTGATGCTCACCGGAGATTTCAACGGCGATCAGAAAAGCGGATGGTACCTCAATATCGCCAATTCAAAAACACTGCGCGACACTTATCGCGATGTGAAAGAACCTTATGAGAACAATGCTTCTTTCAATGGATTTGGAAGGCAGTCCGATGCCAACGGCATCATCGATCATATTTTTGTGACCAAACATTTCACTGTGCAACGCTGGGGTGTGTTAACGGATACCTATCACGGAAAATTCCCTTCGGATCACTTTCCGGTGATGGCAGATGTTACATTGAAATAAGTCCTGGGATTACAGATAGAAACTCATTTCTGGCTGATACATTCAAAAAGTCGTTCCGGTTCCGGGGCGGCTTTTTTGTTGAAATGAACTATAACATTTTCTTCACCTGTTCGTGCATGTAAGTACAGGCCTGCGTTCCATTGAATCGTTTGCATTTCATTAATAAACCGCTAAGTTTTCTTTAGTAAACTTCTGCACGCCATTTGATTCTATACCATCAGTACTTCAACATTCCTTTACAATATAAATTATAGGTTATGAAAACCCTGATATCTGTAGTAGCCCTGATACTGATTGTGGCAATTGGAATCGCCAGTTTTGTTTTCTTCCAATATGGCGTGTACAGGTTGTCTGCATTACTCACCATCTCCAGTTTCCTTGCAGTAAGCGGCTGGATTTACTACCTGATCCCTAAGAAAGAACATTTATTTCAGTAGAAGTATATAGATAAGATGTGTTAATTGTTGGTCCCGGTGCGCGCCGGGACTATTTTTTTGCAGTAGCTCATCGTTCGGACAACCAGCTGAGAAAAGCCGTTGATTTTTCTTTGCCGATCAGCAGATCATCCGGTGCCGGCACCTGCAAATGCACCAGCAACTTCCTTCCATAATAATGCTCTACTTCTTTCACTGCGCTGAAGTTGATGATGTACTGCCTGTTCAATCTGTAGAATTGCGAAGTTGCTAATTGCTCCTGCAACTGGTCGAGCGATTGCTGCACTGCGTATGTCTGTTTCTGAAAGCTCATGATCTGCGTGCTTTCGTTGCGCGAAAAGAAGAACGCGATCTGATCTGTGGGGATCGTTACGTATTTGTTGTTCTGGAAAACAAGGAAACTCTTCTTGCCTTCTTCTTTGCCGATTTTGCTGAAAAGAATACTGAGATCTGTCTGGTTATTTCGCTGGAAAAAATTGCCCAGCGCTTCCACTCTTTCGATGGCTTTCTGAAGATCTTCTTTGGAGAAGGGTTTGAGAATGTAATCGATGCCATTGGCTTTGATAGCATCCATGGCATATTCGCCATAGGCCGTGCAGAAGATAACCGGACAAGCCAGTTTCACCGATTTGAAAATATCGAAGCTGATGCCGTCTGCCAGCTGCACATCCATGAACACAAGATCCGTTGAATGGTCTTTGCTGAAATATCCGATGGCAGTTTCCACACTTTGCAGCTGAGCTGTAATCTGCCAGTCTGGCCTGAGCTGACCAATCAGCGCTGCCAGCGATTTTGCTGCTTTTATTTCATCTTCAACGATCACGATCTTCATAGAGCAAAGGTAGTTTTACAGTGAAGTATTTTTCCGTAGGAGTGATTTGAATTTCTTTACCCGCGAGATGCTGGTAACGTTGATTGATATTGTCGAGCCCGATGCCGGTACCAGCCTCCGGGTTGCGTTTGAGCTGCAATGTGTTCTCCACTACGAGATTGTTCCCTTCTGCAAAGATCCTGATCTGCAATGGCCGGTCGGTACTCACGATATTATGTTTCACTGCATTTTCCACCAGCAGTTGCAGCGTGAATGGAGGGATGCGGCAGTTATCCAGTTGCGGCTGCAATTGAATAGCTATTTCAAGTCCTTCTTCGAAGCGGGCTTTCAACAGAAAAATAAATGCGTTGAGTATTTTCAATTCTTCTGAAAGCGGTATCAGGTCCGATTTACGGCTTTCGAGCGTGAACCGGTAGAAGTCTGATAGTTTCAGAATAAATTCAACACTGTGTTTGTCGTTGCTCTCCACCATGTACTTGAGCGTGTTGAGGCTGTTGAACAGAAAGTGTGGATTCACCTGCTGACGCAGCAGTTCGTACTGCGCTGCCAGATTATCCATCTTCGATCTTTCCAGTGCAATGCTCACCTGCTGGTTGTGGTAATTCTGATATAGCAGGTGTATGAACATATAAAAAGTGAGGCTGATGAGAATACCCCGTACTTCAATCATCAGCATGGTGGCACCGAAATCGAGATGGCTCAGTATCAGCTGTTGCAAATAAGCCAGCATGAACATCAGCAGTATGCCTATGCCCAGTGTTTTCATCAGTCTGGTAACGGAGAATCCTTTCGCCAGGTCTTTCGATGAATAGGCAGGCAGCATGTATACGCTGTAGTACCAGACAAAGATGGAGAATATGAAGGTGATAGCGGAGTTCGCGAGCATTTCGTACAGATTGAAATGCCGCGATACCAGTTGGGGAAGCGCTATGATGATGGCCAGCAGTAGCGAGCTTCCCCAAATGATCGTATGAGATATTTTGAATGGCGGTGGTTTCATGAATGTATCGAAGATAGTTGTATTTCTACATTGATGTTGCCATTGGTGGCTTTCGAGTAAGGGCAGGTACGGTGTGCGGCTTCAATCACAGACCAGGCGGTGGCTTCATCCAGTCCGGGCAGGCTGATATTCAGTCTTGCCTGCAAAAAATAAGCATTGTCTGTGGTGCTGAGATCTACTTCTGCATCTACGGCTGTTTCCTGTGGCAGCCTTATTTTCAGCTGATGTGCGGCTATGTTCATGGCTCCGATGAAACAGGCAGACCAGCCTGCTGCAAACAATTGTTCAGGGTTGGTGCCATTGCCGGTGCCGGGTGATGAGAGTTTGATATCGAGTTTTCCGTCAGTGCTTTTGGCGGAACCGTCACGGCCTCCGATGGTATGTGTTTTACCTGTGTACAGTACCTTGTCTGTTGTTCTTACCTGATTGTTCATGATTGTAATTTTATTAGTTGATCATTGATTTTGTTGCTGCGATGATCTGCCCATTCTTTTTATTCTGTACAAAGGCGATCAGTTCATAATCTGCATTGCTGAAACCTGCGGGAGCTTTTATCCGGAGCCTTCCTTCAGGTTTACCTTCTTCCTGTATCAGTTGTCTTACGATCTGAACATGCGGAAGCATCCGGCCTTCATTCTCTCCGGCTGTTACTTTGCTGGACCCTTTTTTCTGTACCAGTGCGAGCAGGATATTCTTTCCGGAAATATCGCCATCGAATTGATAATGCAGTTCGATCTGATGATTGTTGTGCGTTGCATGAAGCGTGATACTGTAATCAGCTGCTTTGTTCAAAGCCTCATTGATGGCTTGTACGCTGGCTTGTGCATTAGAACCTACATGCTCTTTTTGTCCGTTTACAATCATCTGTGGTGTGTAGATGGTTTCCAGTCCCAGCCAGCTGGCATATTGCTGTTGCCTGATGGTGTAAGCCCTGTCACTGAATGTATCTTTCCATCCCTGATGATCCCAGTAATCTACATGATAGGAGAGGATGTAAAGGGGAGCATCGGTATTGTTCTGCTGCAACTCTTCAATCAGCAGATCCGCCGGCGGACAACTGGAGCAACCTTCCGAAGTGAATAATTCAACCACTGCGAATGGTTTTCCTGTTGCGGGTTTGGGCTGCATATCAGGTTGTGATGGCTGTGCCATGGTGCAGGATGCATACATGAATACCGATGCAAGGGCGATTGGTTTGGAGAGCTGTTTAATGATTTGCATATAAATTGTTTTGATTGTTTATTTAGCTAATGCTGCTGCTTCGAGAATGGCATTGGCGAATGCCAGCGGAGCTTCCTGGGGAGGATTGTGTCCGATGCCGCCAGGTAAATTGTGATGCACATACGGGCCTTTGAATTTTGCGGCATATACCGCAGGATCCGGATGTGGCGCGCCATTGGCATCGCCTTCCAATGTTACGGTTGGCACTGTGATGGCGGGAAATGTGGCGAGTTGCTTTTCCAGGGCATCGTATTTTGCTTCACCTTTTGCAAGGCCGAGACGCCAGCGGTAATTGCTGATCACGATGGCCACATGATCCGGATTATCGAACGATTGAGCCGAGCGGTCAAATGTTGCATCTGAAAACTTCCATTGCGGAGATGCCGATTGCCAGATCAGTTTGTTGAATGTCCGGCGATTGGCTGCATATCCTTTCTCTCCGCGTTCTGTGGCAAAGTAGAACTGATACCACCAGCTGAGTTCTGCCTGGGGCGAAAGTGGTTTTTGATTTGCCTGCTGACTGCCGATGAGATACCCGCTTACAGAAACAAGCGCCTTCACCCGCTCTGGTTTCAGAGCCGCTACAATATCCACCGTTCTTGCTCCCCAGTCGAATCCGCCGAGTATGGCTTTATCGATATGCAGGGCATCCATGAAATCGATCAGATCCTGCGCAAGGGCCGCCTGCTGACCATTGCGTGGAGCAGATGCCCGGAGGAAGCGGGTAGTTCCGTATCCTCGCAGATAAGGAACCAGTACGCGATAACCTTTTGCTGCCAGTATCGAAGCCACTTCTGTATAACTATGAATATCGTAAGGCCAGCCATGGAGCAGTATTACAGGCTCTCCGTTTTCCGGTCCTGCTTCTGCGTATCCAATATCGAGGATGGCTGTTTTTACCTGTTTGATTGTATCGAAGGAAGAGGATTGTAAAGCGGAGTTGTTCTGCGCATCTGCAAACTGATTGACTGTAAAAAAGATGAAACTGAATAAGGATGCGGTTCTCCACCAACGGCTGCTATCGGTCTTACTTTGTTGCATATGAAAATTATTTGTAGTGATGGTATTTTGTTAACTAAGCTCTGCGCGGTTGTGCAAAGGCAATTTCCTTTCTGCGATAATCCACAGGATAAAGTTTTCTGAACAGGGTGTAAGTAACTGTTACGATAACAGCTGCCACAATCGCATCTGCTGTTGCTGCAAATCCAAGTACAGCCAGTTTGGAGAAGAAAGCAAAAATGATATCGAAGAATACACCGGCAAATACCCATTCTTTCAGTCGGAGCAATCGGTTGGGAATTAACAGCACTGCTACTCCTGCGAGTTTGGCTACTCCGAGTATGTAAATGAAATGAGCAGGATAACCGAGCTGCAATGTGATATCCCATACGAGCGCATTCTTTGTGAGTTCGCATATGCCGCTGGCTCCAAACCATAAACTTGTTAGTGCGATGCCTGCATAGAAAAAAATGGTAGTTGATTTTGTGCTCATGTTGTATCTGTTTATTGTTGTTTGATAACACAAAATTGCAGCGCACAATTCCCCTGATTAAACATTATCCCGTGAAGTGGACAGATTAACCGGTGAACCGGACAATCAGGTACGGGCAATAAAAAACGCATGCACCGGTTGGGTGCATGCGTTCGCCTTGCATATATCTTATCGGTTACTTAGGTTGCTGTTGAAGAAAGGTCTCCACCAATTGTGCTGTGATGGCGGGTTGCGTGCTTCCTTTCTGGTAAGCGCAGATCTCGCCGAGCAGTTCTCCATGAATTCCGGGCAGGATAACCAGTTGTCCATTTGGCAGCAGCTGACTCAGTTCAAGCGCATGTGCGGCGGGAATGCCATCTTTATCGCCTGCCATGAACAATGCCGGGGCCTGAATTTTACGCACTGTTTCATCAGGAATATCGGAGAATGCTTTCATTCTGGAAACATCTCTGTTGAAGCTGGCCAGTAATGCTTTTGGATCGTTGTTGGCTTTGAGGAAGGCATCCTGCAAAGGTTTCGGCATATGGTTCAGCGTGGCGTGCTCGAAACCATCGAAGAAGCCGGCAGGCATCGCTGCGCGTTTGGTGAGGGCAGCAACCAGCACCAGTTTGTTCACCAGTTGCGGATTACGGATGGCGACCTGCATGGCTGTGGTGGCGCCATTGCTGAATCCCATAATGTCTGCACGTGCAATGTGCAATTGTTTCAATAATTCCGCAACATCATCCGCATCCTGCTCAAAGCTGAGGGGACGATCGATATCCGCCGTATGACCATGCGCCTGCAGTTCGATGGCAATTACCTGATGGTGTTTCGCCAGCAGCGGCAATATCCTCCCATACGTGCTTTCGATGGTAGATCCGCCGCCATGCAGCAAAACCAGAGGTGTGCCCTTGCCGTGGACCTCATAATACAATTTCAATCCATTTACATTGGCATATCTGCCAGGGGAAGTCTGTGCATTCATAGTTGAACAATTGAGTAGAATCAATACTAAGTTAATGAGGAAAGCCAGTTTTTTCATGTGTGGGAAATTGTTTCGGCAAACTTAGTTTTCTGCCATCGTTTAGATGGGGGGTAATTGCGACTGCGTACGGTAGTTTTGCGTCGAAATGCATTCATCTTTTCAAGATCCAAACTTGTGGGGGCAAAACCGAAAGTAAATTGTATGTTTATCCAAGCTTGTTGTAACACCAAACGAAACAAATGAAACGCACGAAACAACTCACCCTCTGTTGCCTGACGGCATTGCTCTGCTGTCTGTTCTTTACTGCTTCTGCACAGGAAACCGGAATTAAATTCGAACATGGCCTCAGCTGGAAAGAGATCAAAGAGAAAGCGAAACGTGAGAACAAATTCATCTTCATGGACTGCTTCACCACCTGGTGCGGTCCCTGTAAAATGATGAGTAAAGACATCTTCCCCCAGAAAGAAGTAGGTGATCTTTTCAACGAAAAATTCATCAACGTAAAAGCGCAGATCGATCAAACCGACAAGGATAATGAAGAAGTGAAACGCTTCTACGAAGATGCGGCTTTCATTGCCAAAGAATTCAATGTGCAGGCTTATCCCACCTTCCTGTATTTTACGCCCGATGGTAAACTGGTGCATCTGTTTGTGGGATCAACAAAGGAGGCGAAAGAGTTCATCGACGAATCGGTTAAAGCATTCGATCCGGCTACTCAATATTTCACACGCATGGAAAAGGAGATCAATGCAGCAGCAGGTAATGCCGATGCGTTGAGAAACCTTGCCATGGAAGCAAAGAATAAATATGATGGCATAAATGGTGCAACGCTTGCCGACGCCTATGTGAAAAGTGAGAAGAATATCTTCACCAAAGACAACCTCACTTTTCTGGATGAAATTGTGAAAAGCAGCAAGGGTGCAGGTTTCAGGGTTTATCTCGATCAGCCTGAAAAGGTGGATGCCATCATGGGAAAAGGATATTCGCAAATGAAGATCTCTCAACTGATCTTCATGGATGAAGGCGCTTACGACTGGCTCAATTCAAAAGGTACAAAAGAGCTGGAACCTGTTCGTAAAAGCATCACAGAGAAATATCCGGAGCATGCCGGTGTACTGATGGCGAGATTGAACATCCTTCATCTTCAATACAGCAAAAAAGGAGAAGAGCTGGTGAAGGCTGTAACTGAGTTGCTGAAGAAATATGGCAAACAGACATATCCTGCGGAACTGGCCAGTTATGCAAGATCAGTAGCGATGCTCAGCAACGATGCTGCAATGCTGAAGCAGGCATTGGGCTGGGCGAAAATGTCCACCGAAAATGGAGATGCCGGTCACCTGGCAGTATATGCTTCTCTACTGTACAAATCAGGTAAGAAACACGAGGGGATCACCGAAATGAAAAAAGCAGTGGCGCTGATCGGGAAAGACGAAAAGAAGTCGTTTATGCTGAGCTTCTGCCAGAACATGCTGGAGAAAATGGAGAAAGGGGAATCGATCTAAGCAACAAATTTTTGAACTGATTCAATAGGAGCGGCCTCACTGGCCGCTTTTTGCATAGGTGCCGGTCCCATGATCTCAATAATTGAAAATCAGGCTGCCAACCTGTTCCGGTGTTTTTAATTCCTCCCTCTTCTTATTACTGAATTTTTGTATTTTTATCCTGTTCAATCATCTCAACCTTTCCCTTTACGCAGACGATCCTGTGTGATGAAAATTTATGAACCTTACCCGCCTAAATAAACCAAACAACCAGAAGTATTAGTGCCTGCTGAGAACCTACATAATGAAAGGGAATTGCTGATCAGAATTGCAGATGGAGATGAAACTGCCTTTGCTGCAGTGTTTCATCATTATACAGCACGCCTGCACCTGCATGTAACCAGCATCGTTCGATCTGCCGCCGTTTCGGAAGAGATCATTCAGGAAACGTTTCTGCGTGTCTGGCTGAACCGCGATCAACTTCCGGGCATCGAGCATCCGCGGTCCTGGATCTTCGCCATCGCTTCGAATATCTGTTTCAATCACCTCCGTGCTCAATTGCGTACCGAGAAGCATCTCCGGGTACTGGCAGGGAGTGGAAGCGAAGTGGCGCCGGAGGCTCCGGCCAATGCGGAACTCAAAGAGATCCGGACAGCTATTCATGATGCAGTGGATCATTTATCCGGCCAGCGAAGACTGATCTGGCAGCTTTACCGCGATCAGGGACTGAAGCAGGCCGAGATTGCCACCCAACTCAATATTTCTGTTTCTACTGTCAAAAATACCATTGCCCAATCCCTCGAAATCATTCGCAAACACATGCGGAGCAAAGGTTTCTGGATTCCACTCTGTCTGCTGGAAGCTGTGCTGAAAATTTCTTCCAGAATCGGATAGTACCTTTTCCTTCTATCGGTTACTAAGTAATCAGGGCCGGAATTTCCGGTTCTCAATCTACCCATATGCAACAGCAAAGAACCAGGTATCTGCTGGAACGATATATTTCAGGTAAGCTGAGTGAAGATGAATGGAATGAATTGCAGCAGCTCTCTGAAACGTCTCAACTGCAGGTGCAGGAGACCATTCAGCAATGGCTCGAAAGCCGCGAGGCAGATACCGCCTATGATGCAGTAAACTGGCAACCCGTGATCGATAGGATCACCACTGCCGACAAGCAGCAGGGGCAGGCCACTGCGAAAGTGGTTCCGCTCTTCAAAAGAGCGTGGTTCAGGTATGCAGCCGCAGCGGTTGTTCTGGCAACCGGCATTGTGCTTTTCTGGCCTTCATCGAAGAGTGATAAAACGCAGATTGTGCAAGAGTCTAAGCCGGTAAAGCGCGATGTGCCACCGGGAAAGAATGGCGCCATTCTCACGTTGGCAGATGGTACGCAACTTGTGCTCGACAGTATGAACAATGGCCAGGTAGTGATTCAGAACGGCACGCATGTAGTGCTCAACGATGGCGAACTCAATTACTACACTGCCGACAGAAACGATGGTCAGATGGTGTACAATACCATGACCACACCTCGAGGCCGTCAATACAATGTAACACTGCCCGACGGTACAAAGGTTTTTCTAAATGCAGAGAGCACCATCCGCTTCCCCACGGCCTTTGCAGGCAACGAACGCAGGGTGGAAGTAACCGGCGAAGCCTATTTCGATGTGGCGAAGAATGCAGAGAAACCATTTAAAGTGAGCATCAATAACGAGATGGAAGTAGTGGTGATGGGAACGCGCTTCAATGTGAATGCCTATGCCGATGAGCCGATGATCAGCGCTACACTGATCGATGGAAGTGTACGCGTGGTGCACACTTCACCGAGGGGAGTGGCTTACATACTCAATCCTGGCCAGCAGGCCAGTCTGAAAACTGCCGATGCACAATCATCGTTGCAGGTGAAAGAAGTAGACCTCAGCGAAGTGACTGCCTGGAAAGACGGAGCCTTTGTTTTCAACGATGCCGATCTGCGCGCTGTGATGCGTCAGCTCGCCCGCTGGTACAATGTAGAAGTGGTGTACGAAGGCAATGTGCCACATGGAGAGTACAGAGGTAAAATCGGAAGAAGTCTCAGCCTTGTCGATGTGATGGAAGGGATCTCCGAGAAAAAACTGAATTACAGAATTGAAGGAAATAAGATCACCATATTACCCTAACCAAAAAAAATTGCCATTCACAAACTTGTTAGCTGACTGAACAGAAAAGAAAAAACCGGGTGCAAGATTGGAAGCCTTTGCCCGGTTCTCATTCTGGTAAGATCATAATTAGTACGACTGCTTATTCACTTAACCAAAACATTGCAAAAGTATGCAATTAAATGCTGTTGGGCGAAGGATTATATCCATGCCCGGAAACCTGCAGGAGACTGCAGCCCCAATGCATCCCTCTTCCGTTACGCTGTATGGCGGCAAGGGATGTGATACCGAAACTGCCATGGTGGAAGATAGAGGCGTACACAGAAGTTTTTATCGTTCCATCGATGGAACAACTGTGAATGCGATGAAGCTGATGATCATTTTTCTGCTGGCCGTTTTTCAGGTGAATGCCTATACCTCGGCTCAGACTGTTTCTTACTCAGCCCGGTCTGTATCTATTCCGGTAGTACTGAGTGCCTTCGAAAAGCAGACAGGCTATCTTTTCTTCTTCAAAAAAGAAGACCTGAATACCGTTAAACCGGTTTCAGTAGACCTGAAAAATGTTCCGCTTACCGAAGGCCTCGAGGCACTGCTGAAAGGTCTGCCGCTGAAATTTTCCATCAAGGGAAATACCGTTTTCATCAAAGCCGCCGATGTAGGCAGGATTATGGTGTACGGCGAAGACCCTGATCTGAAGCCCATTTCAGGAAGAATTACAGACAACAAGGGAGCACCTATTCCCGGTGTAAGCATTACGGTGAAGGGAACCAGCCGTGCCACCACTACCGATCTCAATGGTAAGTTCTCCATGGAAGTCCCTGATGATGCCGTTCTGGTTATCAGCAGTGTTTCTTACGAATCGCAAACCATCAACGTTAAAGGAAAATCTTCCTTCGATATTTCTCTCAAACAAAAGATCTCCGCCCTCGATGATTACATCGTTGTAGGGTATGGCTCTACCAAAGTAAAGGACCTCACCGGTTCTGTATCAACGGTGGATGTGAAAGAGATCAAAGACGCCCCATTCGTGAGCATCGATCAGGCGCTCACCGGAAAAGCTGCAGGGGTGCAGGTTGTGCAGGCCGACGGTTCACCCGGTGGTGTGGCCAAGATCCGCATCCGTGGCGGTACCTCACTCATGGGAAGCAATGATCCGCTCTACATTGTGGATGGAGTGCAGGTGCAGATCCAGAACCGCTATCTCCAGAATATGGCCGAAGCCGTGAACCCCATTGAAAGGTTCGGACAGGGAGATGTGGACAATTCTGTATCCGGATCCTTTGCGCGCGGCCTCAACAGTCTTGCCGGCTTGAACATCAACGACATTGAAAGTATTACTATCCTCAAAGATGCATCTGCAACTGCCATCTATGGTTCACGTGCTGCCAATGGCGTAGTGATCATCACTACCAAAAAAGGCAAGAACAACCAGAAGCCATTGCTGGAAGCGAATTATTATACGGGCGTTACTACTGCCATCAAACAGAAATTGCTGAACAAAGAACAGTACCTCACCGTTCTGAAAGAAGCGGCCACCAACCTCAATGAAGAGAGAGTGAAACGGGGATTGGCGCCATCCGCAAAAGCCAATAACATTCTGAACAATCCAGGTTTTCTCGGCGATGCGGATACAGACTGGCTGGGACTTGTGCTCCGTACCGGCATCACACAGAATGCAGACATCTCCGTTCGTGGCGGTGGAACCGGATCGCGCTACTACACATCACTGGCCTATCAGAAACAACAGGGTGCAGTGATGGGAACAGACTTTCAGCGCATCTCCGGAAAGATCAATCTCGACAATGAGATCACTTCCCGCCTCCGCGTGATCGCCAACCTCGATTACGGATTCACCAAGAACAATATCACCAACGGTATCTACACTCAGGCGCTTTTTGCACCTCCCACACAGAGACCCTACAATGCAGATGGAAGTGTGAATCAGTTCACCGGAAACACCATAGGAACTTATGATTACGTTGGATTCCAGAATCCAATGGCATTGCTGCAGGGAAAGAATGAAGGCAAGACCTCTGCATTGCTCGGATCACTCGCAGCCGAACTGGAGATACTCAAATCACTCAAGTTCCGCAGTGTGGTCTCTGTGAACTATACCAATTACCATCAGCTGAACTATATTCCCAGTTCTGCCATGATCTCTTCTCCCAGCGGTATATCTGCCTCTAATGGAGGTACCGGTTCTCAGTCGCAGACCGAACAAACCAACCTCTTCTATGAGAACACGCTTACATGGGATAAAGAATTCAATGAAGATCATCGCCTGAATGTAGTGGGAGGAACCACCTGGCAGAAAGATCGCTTCAATTCTTTCACAGCCAGTGCGCAAGGTTTCCCTGACGATAAATTTCTCAACAATCTTTCATCAGCTGCCATTCCGCTGGCGCCAACAGGTACATCCGGACAAAGCTCCCTGCTGAGCTTCTACATGCGCGCCAACTACTCGTTGATGGATAAATATCTCTTCACTTTCACCGGGCGCTCTGATGCCAGCTCCAAATTTCCGAAGACCAACCGTGTGGGATATTTCCCTTCCGGTGGTGTGGCATGGAGATTGTCTGAAGAGAAATTCCTGAAAAAAGTAAAATGGCTGGATGAGCTGAAACTGAGAGCCAGTGCAGGTTTGACGGGGACGCAGAATATCGGCGACAACTTGTTCTATACCCTCTATACTCCGGGTTCTTACAACAGGCAGAATGCCATGATCCCTACACAGCTAGGTAACGATAATATCAAATGGGAATCAACCCTGCAGAAAGACCTGGGGCTTGACTTCACTCTTTTCCGCGGCCGCCTCAGAGGCGCTATCGGCTACTACGAAAAGAAGACCGATGGATTGCTGATGGCCACCGTGGTACCACCATCTTCCTCTTACGGAAGTGTGATAGCCAACCTGGCTACCATCAACAACAAGGGGCTTGAAATAGATCTGCGTGCAGACATTATCCGTGGAAAAGATTTCCGCTGGAATGCTGCCGTGAATATTTCAGGCAACCGTTCCAAAGTGCTTGACATCGCTGCCGATTTTACTGACCCTGCAGGAAACCCTGCCGATGCAGAATACAATCTGGGCAACAGCATCGTACGAAAGGGTGAACCTATCGGCCTTTTCTACGGAGCCCGGTTCAAAGGCCTCATCAGAGATCAGAAACAGCTGGATGCATATAAGGTGGTGAACCCTTACTACATTTATTTCACACCATATCTGGGAATCGGCGATGCCGAATATGAAATGGATGGCGAAGGCAGTTACAAACGAGATATAATCGGCCATGCACAACCGAAATTCTTCGGCGGCATTACAAACACTTTCGATTACAGGAACTTCAACCTGATGGTGCTGTTCACCTACTCATATGGCAACGATGTGCTGTATCTGGCAGATGCGCAGAACAAATATGTGGAAGGTTATACCAATCACGGCATCAAGGCAATGGACAGATGGACGCCCACAAATCAGAATACTGACCGGCCCAGGTATGTACTCGGAAGCCAGTCCTACGCCTACACTTCAAGCAACGATGTTTACGATGCATCTTACATCAAACTCAAATCGATTGTGCTGAATTACAGATTCGGTCAGCAGTTGTTGCAGAAACTGAAAATGAAGGACCTGTCTGTGTATATGTCTGCCTCCAACCTGTTTGCGCTGACTTCCTATCCGGGCCCTGACCCTGAAGTGAGTGGTGATCCGTACAGTCTCATCAATGGCAGTACAGACAGCGGCACATTCCCTACAGTTAAACAATTCACCGCAGGTGTAAGGATCGGATTTTGATCATTCCTAAAAAACAGAATCAATGAAACAACTCAGATATATAGTTCCGGTACTGGCAGTGGCCATCGCCAGCTGCAATAAAGAGCTGGGCAAGTTGCCGGAGAATGCCAAGGTTGATGGCAATACCATCATCGACCAGAAAACAGCAAGAACCGGTCTGAATGGGGTGTACTACCAGTTTGCCAGTGTAAATTCAGACAGGCAAAGCACCACCAGATGGGGCAACAATGCAGTGCAGCCCGGCTTTTATGGAGGTCAGATCGTGTATGGATATGGAGATGCAAATGAAGAACTCAACCAGTACAGGAATACGGATGATAAATTCTGGTCGTACAGCTTCGGCATCGTGAATGCAGCCAATGGCGTTATCTCGGCAGTGGAAGCTTTGAACGATAATGCTTTCACAGACAATAACAAGAAGAACATACTGGCAGAAGCCCGCTTTCTCCGTGCCTACGGGCATTTCAAGCAGTTCAGCTATTACGGCATGTGGTGGGATCTGAACAGCGACAAAGGCGCATTGCTCCGCGATAAACTGGTGGTGCTGGGCAATATTCCCAAAAAGCGCAGCACAGTGGCCGAGACCTATAAATTCATTCTCGATGATCTGGATTATGCCATTGCAAACGGTCCGGAACCCACGCAGAATGTATATGCATCCAAATATGCAGCCATGCTGCTGAAAATGCGCGTGCTCATGAGCCATGGTCAGGCTGCAGATTATCAGCAGGTGATCAGCCTCGCCGATCAGATTATCGGAAGCAACAAATATGAACTGGAAGCGAAGCTCATCGATATATTCCGTGTGAAAGGATTGAGCAGCAAAGAAGTGATCCTCGGCATCAAACCTCAGGTTAATCAGGAAGCTTACTATTACAACTACAGCAGACAGTTCTGGCCGGGAGCATCCAGCATGTATGTTGCATCTGCCGAATTCAAAGCAATGTTGCAGAATGATCCGAGGGGTACATGGCTTGTTGGTTCAGAAAACCCTGAACGTGAGAACTCCTGGTACTTCCTGAAGTATATCGCCGAAGGCGGCAGTCCTTCCCAGACCACAGAAACCGGCTATGCTATGCGCCTTTCAGAAGTGCATCTGCTGAAGGCTGAAGCTATCGCCAGATCTGGCGGTAGCCTCACCGATGCAAAGACCATCCTGAAAAATGTGATGTCGCACGCACAGGTCACCAACTTCACGGAGGTTGACAATGCAACCACATCCGATGAAGTGATCAAACAGATCTATTTCGAAACTGTTCGCAATCTCAGTGTGGAAGATGGCATGGAATGGATGGCTCTGCTTCGCCTGCCATTCGCAACTGTTCAACAGCAGAAGCCAAGCATTACCGATAAGGTGCAGTACATTCAGCCAATTCCACATGATGAGCTGATCAACAATCCAATGTTTGGCGATCAGAATCCGGGCTATCAGCGCTAGTAAACCTTAACAAATACAGACGCCATGTTAAATGCAAAGCAAACAAGTGTAGCAGCAATGCTGATCTCATTCGCATTTGCCTGCCAGCAGCCTGTTGAAAAAAAAGCCAAAGCATCACTGGATGCAGACATAACCGGTCTCAAAGATTCGGTAGTGTATATTTCAGGATTGCAGGATAATGCTGAAAAATCAGATACCGTTAAAGTAACCAACGGAAAATTCCACTGGGAAGGCAACGTAACAGATCCGCGCAAAGTGTATATCAACACCAGCGAGCGATACATGGAACTGTTCATGGAGAATGCGCCCGTTCAGATAAAGGGCACGTACGATTCTCTCTACTACGCAAAAGTAACGGGCTCTGCTGCGCAGGATGAGTTTGTTGCATTCGACGAATCGCTGAAAGACCTCAACGATCCCATGTATGCACTCTTTCCAAAACTGCACGAAGCAAAAGATGAGCAGGTGAAAGCTGCACTCGAAACACGCATCGATTCTTTCCGCACAGCCAGGCGCGAGCGCACGAAAGACTATATCCGCAAACATCCTGCAAGTGCAGTAAGTGTGGCGCTGATCGAAGACATGGCCGTGATCGGAGAATTCGCTCCGCTCGACAGTCTCTACAAAGTACTCGATGCAACAGCGCAGCAGACCTACACCGGAAAGAAGCTGGCGCAACGCCTCGAAGTGCTGAAACGCAGCGCCATCGGGCAACCCATCAAAGACTTCACACAGAACGACAAGAACGGAAACCCGGTAAAGATCTCATCATTCAAAGGGAAATATATACTGGTAGATTTCTGGGCAAGCTGGTGTGGACCCTGCCGCGCAGAAAATCCGAATGTGCTGCTGGCCTATAACAAGTACAAAGGAAAAGGCTTCGATGTACTCGGCATCTCGCTCGACGATAAGGAAGATAAATGGAAAGAAGCCATCGAAAAAGATGGCATGCCCTGGACGCAGATCTCCGATCTCAAAGGTTACAGAAATGAGATTGCAGAATACTACGGCATCCAGGCTATTCCGAGTACTATGCTGCTCGATGCCAACGGAGTGATCATAGCGAAAGACCTCCGCGGAACTGCGCTTCATAACAAACTTGCAGAGATACTGCACTAAACAAAAACAGTCATGATCAAGCAAATAACAATTCTGGCCGGCATGGCCCTCACACATCAGCTGGCAACAGCACAGCTGAAACCCTTCACCATCGAAGGAACCATCAAAGGCGATCATAAAGGATACGTATATCTCAGTTATGGCACGGGTTCGAGATCTTCTCAACTCGACAGTGCACAGGTAAAGAATGGCAGATTCAGTTTCAGGGGAGAATTACCGCATGCAGTATCTGCCGGAATCTTTCTCAAAATGAGCAGGGTATGGACGGGCAACGAAGATGCAGGCAATGTTTACATCGAACCCGGCAATATGAAACTCAGTCTGGTAAAAGGTGATCTCAGACATGCAAAGCTCACCGGCTCTGCAGCACAGGCTGATGATGATCGGCTGGAAGCAGCTACAGCAGCGGCCCGCGTAAAACTTGAACCGCTCAGTAAAGCATTCTCCGCGCTGAATGAAAAATATATTGCTGCCATGAGGGCCAAAAAAGATGAAGCCACATTGGAGAAGATGAAAAAGGATCTGGATGCCATCAAAACTAAAATGGAACCGTATCAGGAGCAGATCTCAGAAGAGACCATTCAGTTCATCAAAAAGAATCCTGACTCATGGGTTACTGTTAACATGATGCGCTTTTACGTAAGTCAGATGAAAGTAGATGAAGGCGAAGCAGTATACGCAGCCATGCCTGCCGATAAACAGCAAAGCTCCCTCGGCAAAGAACTGAAGAAAGAGCTCGAAGGCATGCGCATGGGATCTCCCGGCAGCACTGCATTTGTGTTCAGCAAAAAAGATATCAATGGCGAAACGATCGATCTGGCCAGCCTCAAAGGCAAATATGTACTCATCGATTTCTGGGCCAGCTGGTGCGGTCCCTGCCGCAAAGGCAATCCGCATCTGAAATCGCTCTACGGAAAATACAAGGACAAAGGCTTCGAGATCATCGGTATTTCTGATGACGACAGCGATCACAATGCATGGAAGAAAGCAGTGGAGAAAGATGGCATCGGCATCTGGAAACATGCGCTGCGTGGTCTGGATATGGAGAAAGCCATGAAGGGCGAAGAGAACCCCAATGATATCAGTGATAAATATGGCATTCATTCGTTGCCTACCAAAATACTGATCGATCAGAATGGTGTTATCATTGGCCGTTACGGCGGTGGTGGTGAAGATGATGATGCGATGGATAAAAAACTGAAAGAGATCTTCGGAAGTTAGTAATGTTCATGTTCCATCATACTTGCGAGTTTTCAATGCGAACGGCCCCTGATGAAGGGGCCGTTTCTTTTGTACAGGTGCGTGAATTATAGACGGTTGTTATGCTCCTTTGGATCGCGATCTCACATCATCATTCTCTATTTTCTTCTTCTCTTTCGCTTTGAACATATTCCCGAATTCCCAGTTCACGGTGAGTCTGAACTGACGCAGGTAATAGCGGTATCCAACATCCGATCTGAAATTGGCTGCTGCCGTATAGATCGTCTGCGGAATGTATTCGGAGAAAGGATTGATGGCTGTTGCCGTAAAACTGAGTTTGGGTTTTTGCAATTCTTTCTTCACGGAAAATGTGTAGCTGTACTGATAAGAATCGTGCCCCTGCAATGTGATGTCGCGCGTGGTGTATTGCCCGAATGCCTGAATAGTGTAGCGTTTGGGCAGTTTGAAGCTTACATTCAGATCGAAGTCTGCGGCCCATCCTCTGTTGAGAATATGCAATGCATTGCTCGAATAATCGATATTGTTGATGTTCACATTTCCGTTGAGGGTCCACCAGCTGTTGAGGGTAGCGGACGACGAAAGGTTTACTCCATATAATTTGTATGCCGCCAGGTTTTGCTTGCTTACTTTGGAAATGCCTTCAGCATTGGTCTCTGTATAATCTACAATAGAGTTGTCGGTGAGTTTCCAGAAGAACGAAGTGTTGAGGAAGAATTCGCTGCCCTTATTCCATCCATATACCAGCTCTGCCTGATGCATGGTCTCTGGCTTGAGCGCAGGATTTCCCTGATACTGGTTCTTGGGATCGCTGGCATCGAGGTTGGAATTGAGATCCCAGATATACGGGCGCGTGAGGCGCTGCGTATAACTGAACGATAACTGCTGCTCATCGTTGAACTTTCTGGTGATGGTTGCGTTCGGAACAAAGTTGGTGAACTGACTGCCGAAGGGATTTTTCTGATCCCTGAATTCGCCATGCAGGTCGGTTCTTTCAACACGCAGCCCGGCTTCTGCATACCAGTTGGCATCGAGGTTCGATTTGATCAATGCATAAGCTGCCAGCACATCCTGACGATATTTGAATTCATCCGTGCGCGATGCAATGGGTTGCAGTCCGGCATCGCTTTGCGGATCACCTGCCAACACATGGTAATTATTCTGCACGTTTCTGAAGATGGCTTTCACACCGGTTTCGATAGTGAGCCTGTCGTCGTCGAGAATGGGATGTGTGTAGTCTGTCTGCAATGTCCATTCTGTATTGCGGGTATCGTTTCCGTTGAATTCTTCGTAGTTGTAGCTGCCATCCTTCTGCGCTGATTGCCAGATATGGTAAGGGTTTCGGCTCTTCGATGGAGAGAACTGAGTGAGGATGGTGAGCTCCTGTCCGGTTTTTTTGAACTTACGGCTGTACGATAGATTGATGTCACCACCGAAGTAGTTTTCTCTGGAACGCGCATCCTGAAAATAATGTTCGATGCTGTTGCCTGCAACATCGCGTACAATGGTTTGCTGCTTTCTGTCGGTGGGCCATTTGCCGAACCAGGTATTGGCACCGAAGCTGAACTCGGAAACAGAATCGGGCGTGAATGTGATAGCGAGATCGCCGGAGCCGTGTGGTGCGACGTTATCGCTTTGCATTTCCTGCCAGAGGTTCAGATCGTCTTTCCCGTTTTCGATCTGTGTACGATCGAGCAGCGATGATTCTTTGATGCGCAGGCGGTGCAGGTGACCGTTAGCCATTACATTCCACTTGCCATTGCTGAATCCCACGCGTGGATTGATCACCTGTTCCATATTGCTGCCACTGAGTTCCAGCGCACCATTGAAACTTTTCTTTCCTTTTTTGGTGATGATATTTATAACACCGGCTGCTCCTTCCGCATCATATTTTGCAGATGGAGTAGTGATCACTTCCACCGATTGGATGAGATCGGCAGGCATCATGTTCAGTGCATCTGCGGCATTGCGGGCCATCTGACCGGAATACTTTCCATTCACCAATATTTTTATCTTCTTGCTGCCGCGCATGCTTACATTGCCTTTGGCATCTACATTCAGCACAGGCGCTTTGCGCAAAACATCGGCTGCTGTTCCGCCTTTATTGGTGGCGTCGTTGCCGGCATTGTAAATGAGTTTGCCGGGCTTCGATTCAATCAGTTTTTTTCTGGAGCTGACGGTAACTTCAGCAAGGCTCACGGCAATGGTAGACAGGGCAATGGTTTCAGGAAGTACAGGCTCCTGAGAATTATTCACTGCAAAGGTTATCTCAGTTTTCTGATAACCGATGGCAGTGAGTACCAGTGTGCGCAAGCCGGTTTCTGAAACAGGTATGCTTATATGCCCGTCATGGCCGGAACTGCCTGAATAAACAGTCTGCTGTTTTTCGTTCAGCAGCAATATCGAAACATTGGCCAGTGGTTTTTGCGAAACAGAATCGATGATGCGGCTGCTGAGCCGGTAATTCACCTTCTGGCCATTTTGTGCATTTGCATTTAGTGTGATGCAGCAAAGGATCGGCAAAAAATAAAAAACAATTCTCATGTGATACGGTGTACAATAAGGTTAGTTCTACAAAACTTAATTATAACACGTAAAACTACCTACACCCCTAACGTAATCCGTAGCGAAATGAGAAATTCTCTTACGAATTCGGGAAGTTAATGATGAACGGTAAAATGCAAGGCTTCTACACCACATGGGAAACGCTTGCTGTCGTTAAGTTTCAGCGGAATGCTGGAAATGCCTTTGGGGAAGATGTTGATGCCGTCGCCGAGGATCATCGGGTTAACAAAGAACCAGTAATCATCGATGAGGTTGTGTTGCATCAATTCGCGGCCGATAGACGGACTTCCGAATATGATGATATTCTTTCCGGGTTCTTCTTTCTTTTTGCGGATCTGATCGATCCAGTTGTTGTTGAGTACGGTACGTTTGATGTCGGGAGCAGATGTAAGCGTTCTGCTCACAACGAGTTTTTCTACTTTTTTGTACCAGGCTGAATGCTGACGGTCGTGCAAAGTGGCATTGGGTTTATCGGCGGCTGTGGGCCAGTATGCCTGCATCATATCATACGTAACTCTGCCGTAGAGGGCGGTGTCGGCTTCTTCAGTAAATTCATTCACGTAATCGAACATGGTGTCATCAATTTTTAACCAGTCCATTTCTCCGTTAACGCCTCCGGCGTATCCGTCCATTGAAGTATGCAGGCTCAGAACTATTCTTCTCATGTAAGTTGTTTTTATTGGTTGCTAAGTTGGGGCTTTTTGTTGGCAATGGCCGGTGCCGTCTGCGTCAGATTCAGGGTGTTTTGCGCATTAAAAAGGGTGCATGGTTTTTGGCCATACACCCTTATGTCAATTACTAACCAAACTATTTAACCTGCAGTGGCAGTACCTGTTTCAATGATTTTGCAGAGTGCTGCAGCATTATCTGGTAGCGTCCCGGTGGTATGCCCGACAGAGATAGTTGAATAATGCCTGAGCTGTATTCTTTTCCTGTTCTCAGTTGTTTGCCCTGCATGTCTATCAGCGTCCAGCTGATGGGCGCCTGCTGCCAGCTGGCAGGCAAGGCGATACTCGTCTGTGCTGAAGCAGGATTGGGGAATACACTCCATTTGCCATCGTCGCTGGTATTGTTAACGATGCGGATAACGGAGTATTTGGCTGTGCCGTCGAGGTCGATCATTTTGAGTCGATAGCTGATGATACCTGCAACTGCTTTATCATCCAGCAATGAATAGTTTTTTTCAGGAGCAGATCCGGGCTGTGCCGGTACTGTTCCGATAACGTTGAAATGCACACCGTCGGTCGCGCGTTCGATGGCGGTTTCTTTGAAATTGGATTCGTCGGTGGTGGTCCATTTCAATTGCACTCCGCCGGT
Organism: Pseudoflavitalea sp. G-6-1-2; assembly: GCF_012927185.1. Taxonomy (GTDB): domain Bacteria; phylum Bacteroidota; class Bacteroidia; order Chitinophagales; family Chitinophagaceae; genus Pseudobacter. Next base: position 1,480,059 of record NZ_JABBGB010000002.1, on the reverse strand, counting down.
TTGTTTTTCTGCCGTGAACGATTTTATTGTTACAGGAAGCGTGCCTGATACAACGGTAGTAGTGATTTGCGACACATTATTGGAGAGATCTGCTTCGGTGATATTACCCGAACCTACGGTTACCGTATTGGTAATACTGCCGCCCACAGGGATGGCATTCACATGTCCGTTGATGGTAAGAGTGATTTCATTTTTTGCGGCAACATTCAGCGTACCTGTCAGTACATTTCCGGGTCCGATGGCTAATCCGCTCACTGAATTGAAAGCAGCTCCATGCAGGTCTACAGTAATGTCAGAGACGGTTGCAATATAACCCGCAGGCAGCACATCATTGAGGCTGATGCCTGTTACATTACCAGCTGTTCCATTAGCAATATTGATCCTATATGGGATAGTAGTGGAAGGCGGTGTATGAGTAACCTGCAACGGTGCTGTTTTTACCACACTGATATTACCGGGAGTAGTAATGAGAATGTTTCTTACTTCGTGGTTATTGATAGAAGCACCGGTAGACGCTGCAAAGCCGAGTTTCAGCAGTGCAGGTGGAGGCGAGGCAAGTACCGTTGGGCCGAAAAGGGTAACAAATGCTCCTGACTGACTGGTTTTCCATCTTACAGTCAATGTGAAATTGCCGCCACTGGGAATTAGTTCAAACTGTAGTCTTCTGTAGAACTGAGTTGCCTGATCGGGTCTGGTGGGTGTAAGCGTATTGTAATCTATACCGCCATTGTCACCGGCACCTGCATCAGATGCGATGATCTGATTGCCTGTAATATAGGAGTAGGTTGGTGCAGGACCTCGAAGTGCCACCGCATTTGCTCTTTGTCCGGGGCCTCCATTTTTCCCGTTAACTGTACTGGAGAAGTTACCAAATTCATCTACTCCAATACCGATATAACCGCCACTCAAACCTGGTGAGGGGTTGGTAGTGTTATTGGCATAACCTAATGATCCACCAACACCGCCAATAGTGAATGGAGCAGCAGTGGCATCGAAGAGAAAAACTGAAAAGCCATCCGCACCGCTTCCACTGGATCTCCAGGCTGTATATTCAAAATCTACCAATGCTCCGAGTGAGGAAGGAAAGGTAGAGTTTACAATTCCATATCCCAACTGATTGGTGGTAGCAGGGGTAAGTCGTAACCAACCCTGACCAACAGGATCAGGGTTTCCGGAAGTCAGCATGGCATTACCACCTAATGTAACGCCCGCAGATGAAGAGCCCATGAATGTTTCGCGTATGGTGAACTGTGAGAAAGTACAGGTGGATGCCAACAGCAAAGTCAGCAATGATAACAAGTGTGTAGTCGTTCGCATAGTGTGGTATTTTCGTTTTCATAATGGAAGGCAGGGGCAATAGAAATCCATTCGGCTGCTATGCCGTGAATGTGGAATACTGTGAACAGGGAATAAATGGAGTAGGAAGGGGAGCGGGAAATTGGATGTAACTTGTTACAACTTAAAAATAGTGAAAGAAATTCATATGTGTTCGGGCGCAGGTTACCGCATGGCGGTGTTAATCTGATAAAAGGAAAACCGAAAGGCTGATAGGACTAAGAAACTGCGTATGAGTGCAGGTGAAGGGGGCGATTGCAATAGAAATCTTATGGGGCTAATTGGAAGGAAAATGTACTTTTGCCGGAATCAAAAGGCGCCTAACCGTCTAATAATTATGAAATACTCGCAATGGATCGGCATTCTGGCAGCTATCACACTGGTGATTGCCTGTTTTATTCCCTGGGCTTATTATCCTGATGTACAAAAAGACTTCACCGGTTTCTTCTCTGAGAACAACCAATATGGAAGACCGGGGAAATTCTTCATTGCCTTTGCCGTGCTTGCCATTGTATTCTTTCTGCTTCCTAAAATATGGGCCAAACGCTGGAACCTGCTGATCAATGCCATTATTGTGGCATGGGCCATTCGCTGCTATCTGGTGTTCTCGGCTTGCTATAATGGTATTTGTCCTGATAAGAAATCAGGCCTCTGGCTGGTGGTAGGTTCGGCATTTGTGATGCTGCTGATGGCAGTATTTCCCGATACCAAACTTCCCCAGCAAAAGAAGAACGGCTAGAAGCCGCTACAGGCGCTTAGTTCAGCGCCTGTAAACTCTTTCCGATAATCTCCACACATTCTTCGATCTGAGTGGCATTGATCACCAATGGTGGCGCCAGTCTGATCTTATCGCCATGCGTTGGCTTGGCGAGCAGGCCGTTCTCTTTCATGGCCATGCAGAGTTTCCATGCAGCATCGGGGTCTTTGTGATCGATCACGATGGCATTCAGCAATCCTTTTCCGCGAACGAGTTTGATGTAAGGAGATTTAAGTTCCATCAGTTTTTTGCGAAGCAGTGCTCCCATGGCTTCTGCATTGTCTGCCATCTTTTCTTTCTTCAGCACGGTGAGTGCAGCGATGGCAACTTTACACGCGAGGGGATTGCCTCCATAAGTTGATCCGTGTTCACCGGGTTTGATGGTGAGCATGATGGGATCATCAGCCAGTACGGCTGAGATGGGCAGCGCGCCTCCGCTCAATGCTTTTCCGAGAATGAGTATATCGGGTTTTACATTTTCATGATCGCAGGCCAGCATCTTTCCTGTTCTGCTGAGGCCGGTTTGAATTTCGTCGGCAATGAAAAGCACGTTGGCATCTGCGCAATATTGTTTGGCGGTGGAGAGGTAACCTTCGTTCGGTACCACCACACCTGCTTCCCCCTGAATAGGCTCTACGAGAAAGCCGGCAACGTTCTTATCTTTCAATGCTTCTGCCAGTGCAGGCAGGTCGTTGAATGGAATTGATTTGAAGCCCTGCATAAACGGACCGAATCCATTCTTCGCAGTGGGGTCGGAGCTGAAGGAAATGACGGTGGTGGTGCGGCCGTGGAAATTGTTTCCGCAAACGATGATCACTGCTTTATTCTCCTCCACACCTTTCACTTCATATGCCCAGCGGCGTGCCAGTTTAAGCGCTGTTTCCACCGCTTCAACGCCGGTATTCATCGGCAGCACTTTGTTGTATCCGAAATATTCGGTGATGAACTGCGCATACTCACCCAGCAATGCACTGTGAAATGCACGGGAGGTAAGCGTAAGTTTCTGCGATTGCTCTATGAGTGCTGCAATGATATCAGGATGGCAATGCCCCTGATTTACGGCAGAATAGCCGCTGAGGAAATCGAAGTACTGTTTTCCGTCTACATCCCATACGTGTACACCTTGGCCGCGTTCGAGCACAACAGGTAGCGGATGATAATTGTGTGCACCGTATTTTTCTTCCAGAGAAAGAAAATGCTGCTCTTTGGCAGAAGCGAAGTTTGTTGCTTGCATAAGAAAGTATTTGAGATGTATTCAGACCGAATACAAAATGAACAATGAGATTGAAATAATTGAACAGGGAGTTACGATCCGGCGCTGATCAGCTGCCGGTACAAAGCCATTAACCTCGATGATTGAGCAGATCGAGATTGAGATGTAAGAAAGATGATATGAGGGCTTTGAGTCTGATAATTTTCAGATTTGATGCAAAGCTACGAAAAAAAGGGGAGTGGGGCAAGTTAAGGATTCAGCACAGTGCCGGTATGGTTCGGGAATCAATCAATGCATTCAGGGTAAAAGAAACTGTCTGTAAGTTGCAGGCCAATCGATAGCAGGCAATTGTTTTTTGGGGAAGATGCCGAAGAAGCAGCTTCCACTTCCCGTCATCGATGCATAGATGGCGCCTGCATTGTACAGTTTATCTTTGATGGCCTGCATCTCCGGATAATGATTGCAAACCGGCGCTTCGAAATCATTCACCAGTGTATGGCGCCATTGCTCTACCGGTTGCTGAATAATGGATGCAAGATCTGCTGAAGCCGCTGCCGGTTTGATCTGCGAAAATGCCCATCCGGTATTCACATGAATGCCGGGATGTACCAGCAGGAAAGAATAATTTTTCAGATCAGGCGAAACAGGTGTAAGTTTTTCTCCGCGTCCGGTTGCGAGGCAGGGTTTGTTGACAATAAAAAAAGGACAATCACTGCCGAGCTGCAGTGCATATTCCATTAGTTTTTCTTCTGCAATACCGAGCTGATACTTTTTATTGAGCAGTTGCAGCATGAAAGCACCATCGGCAGAGCCGCCGCCTAGTCCGGCGCCCATGGGAATATTCTTATGCAGTCCGATACTTACAGGAGACAGTTCCGGATGATGTTGCTTCAGCAGCTGCCATGCTTTTACACAGAGATTTTTTTCGGGATCACCGTCGACGGGAATGCCGGTTACTGCAAGATTGGTTTCAGTTGCGCTGAGCACTTCGAGCACATCACGAACTGGAAGTGGGTAGAATATGGTACACAGATCATGATATCCGTCTGGTCTCTTACCGAGTACCTGAAGGCCCAGATTGATTTTGCAATTGGGGAAGTTGATCATGAGCGATGTATCGGAATTTGGCGGATGGTATTACCGCCCTTTTTTTCTGCTGTTGATCTCGTCGCGGATAGCGATGGCGCGGATATAATCTTCCTGCTCCAGTACTTCGTTGAGTAAAGTGTGCAGTTCGTCGAGGCTCAGGCCTTTCAGGTCGTCGTTACCACTGCTGGTAGTGCCTGCGCTTGTTTCTGCTGCCACTGCTTCGCGGGGAGTTTTCTTTTTGCCGGAAGGATCTTCCATGAGAATGCCGGCGCTTTCGAGAATGTTCTCGTAAGTATAGATAGGGCATCCGAAACGAACGGCCAGTGCCAGTGCATCGGAAGTGCGGGAATCGATTTCTACAGTATCGTGCTCACTTACGCAGATGAGTTTGGAATAGAAAATGCCTTCCTGCAGATCGCAGATCACGATCTCCTGCAAGTCAATAGTAAAAGCATTCATGAAATTTTTCATGAGATCGTGCGTGAGGGGGCGACTGGGATGCATTTTTTCCAGGGCAACAGCAATCGCCTGGGCTTCAAAGCCTCCGATCACAATCGGCAAACGGCGAAGGCCGTTCACTTCTCCCAGCACTACAGCGTAGGAATGAGTCTGTGTTATGCTATGTGATAGTGCAACTATCTCCAACTCTATTTTCTTCATAACGGAACACGAAACTAAGGCTTTTTGTCCAAAAAAAAAGCGGTTGCAAAACAACCGCTCTCCTTGATTCTGATATTGTTCAGAAATGGTTTTTATGCCATTCCTTTTACTTTTTTAGCTGCTGCGATGATCTTGGGCATTACTTCAAATGCATCGCCTACGATACCGTAGTCTGCTGCTTTGAAGAATGGCGCTTCCGGATCTTTGTTGATCACAACGATCACTTTGCTGCGGTTTACACCTGCCAGATGCTGGATGGCTCCGGAGATGCCTACTGCGATGTAGAGATTCGGTGCGATAGCCAGACCCGTTTGTCCTACGTGCTCGTGGTGCGGACGCCAGTGTGCATCGGCAACCGGGCGGCTGCAGGCAGTAGCAGCGCCGAGTACATGGGCCAGATCGGTGATCATTCCCCAGTTCTCTGGGCCTTTCAGACCACGGCCGCCACTCACAACGATCTCTGCTTCGCTGAGCGGAATTTCGCCGGTTACTTTATTAACGGCAGTTACTTTCACTTTCGGTGTTTCTACAGTTACATTGAGGGCAGCCACTTCTGCAGTGCCATCGGCAGTTTCAACTTTGTAAGAGTTGGGGTTGAGTGCAACAATTTTCAGCGGAGTGCTGATAGCGATATTCGCGAAAGCTTTACCGGAGAAAACGGTTTTCTTCACCACAAATCCGTTGCTGGTATCGGGCAGGGCAACTGCTCCGCTCACCAGACCGGCTTTCAGCTGAGCGCTCAGGCGTGGAGCGATGGCTTTACCGTCTACATTGTTGCTGAAGATCACCACATCGGCGCCGGAAGCCTTTACTGCTTCAGCGATAGCGTGGGTATATGTTTGCGCATCGAAATGATCGAGTGCGGCATTGTTTACATGGTGGATCTTTTTTACACCGTATTTGCCCAGTGCGGCGAGATCTTCTTTAACGGATCCCAGCACGATGCCTTCGGCTGTGGTTCCCAGTTGGGCGGCAACTTTAGCGCCATAGCTCATGGCTTCCAGTGCAGCTTTCTTGATATGGCCCTCGGCCTGGTCTATGAAGATTAAAACTGACATATCGTTGAATTGAAATTGAGGTAAAAGAAATTGTTTGCGATCGGCTTAGATGGCTTTGGCTTCTTCGTGAAGCAGTCTTACCAGCTCTTCCGGATTGTCGGCAGAAACCAGTTTCACGCCGGCCTTCGCAGGTGGCAGTTCAAAGCTAACGATGGAAGTGAGTGCATCCACAGCAGTTGGTTCAACCACTTTGAGAGGCTTGGTACGTGCGCCCATGATGCCTTTCATGTTAGGGATGCGTTGTTCTGCCATTCCTTTCTGGCAGCTTACCACAACGGGTAATGCTACTTCGCAGATTTCTTCACCACCTTCAATTTCGCGGGTGATGGTGGCAGTAGTGCCATTGAGATCGAATTTGGAAGCCAGTGAAACATAGGGGAGACCCAGCAGTTCGGCTACCATGCCGCCGATCGATGATCCGTTGTAGTCGATGGTTTCGCGGCCGGTGAATACGAGGTCGTATCCGCCGCTGCGGGCTACTTCGGCAATCTGGGAGGCGATATAGAAACTGTCGTGGCTGTCGGCATTTACGCGGATCGCTTCGTCACCACCCAGGGCCAGGGCCTTGCGGATAACGGCATCGGCGTCGGCTGTGCCAACATTAACGAGGTGCAGTACAGTGGAAGGATCTTTTTCTTTCAGCTCGATAGCGCGAACGAGTGCATACCACTCATCGTATGGGTTGATGATCCATTGAACGCCATCCTGTGCAAATTTCGTATTGTTATCAGTGAAGGCTATTTTTGCCGTTGTGTCCGGCGTTTTGCTGATACATACTAAGATCTTCATTAGCGAAGTATTTAAGATTGTATTAAGTTGTCCAGAGAATGGTTGTTTATGCAACCAATGCTTCTACAAATATAAGTGCCGCAAAGATAGTTTTAAGAGGATTAGTAAAAATTTAATTGTGAGAAAAAGATGGATCGACTCCAAAAACTGAAAGAGATGCTGGCTTTGAGTCCGGAAGACAGTTTTCTGAACCATGCACTGGGTATGGAATTGGTGGGAATGGGGCAGGAAGATACTGCCCGTGGGGTTTGGGAAAGGCTGCTGACACGCGATCCGGGCTATGTGGGCGCATATTACCAGCTGGCGAAACTGCTGGAAAGGGCAGGTGAGCGGGGTGCAGCCCTGGAATGGTACGAGAAAGGGATGAAGGCTGCTCAGGCAGCGGGCGACAGGCACGCGATGAATGAGCTGAGAATGGCATATGATGAATTGGTGGATGAGTAAACAATGGAAAATGGATAGACTTTGAAACAAGTAACATTAAGGTCACGAGTTCAACTCTCGTCCCCGGTATGAAAGTGCAGGTTCAATTCCTGTCCGGGTACATTAAGTAGTTGAAGGATGGGCCAAATCAGCTAATTCTATGATGAGGCAAATCAAAACCGCTTTTCTTTTCTTATTTCTTCTTTGCATTTTTGAGACTTCCAACGGACAGGTGCAGACCGGAAATGCAAACATCTCCCGTAAAGAAAACCTGCAATCCGATTTTACCTGTTTAAGGGATGCATTGCAGGCCGAATACCCATCGCTCTATCGATTTACTCCCAAAGAGAAAATGGATCAACTGCTCGACAGCTGCTACAATTCCCTCCGAAACTCCACCACCGATCTTGAATTTTACAGATTGACCAAATTTGTGCTGAGCGCAGCACGTGATGGCCATCTCGGATGCACTCCTCCTGATTCTCTGCTGAAACATATCAGGGAAGACGTTAAGTTCTTTCCGGTACGGCTTCACTTCGTGCGCGATAAAGCCTATGTGATCGGAACAGCTGATAGCAGTCTCCCGGCAGGTGCAGAAATCATTTCCATCAACAATCAACCTGTCAGCCGCATTCAAAACGAATTGTTCCGGTTCATTGTTTCAGATGGTTTTTCGAACACGAAGAAATTGCATGTACTCGATAATTATTTCTACTTCTATTATTTTCTGGTGAAGGGATCATCTCCATCCTTCGATATAAAATACAGTACAGAAGCGGGTTCTACGGCTTCAATAAAACTGAGCGCTGTTGCTGAACGCGATATTCCTCCGGCCATCGATATCCTCAACAGAGAGAAATTACTCGATCTGAAAATCACAGAAGATAAAATTGCAATTCTAACCATCAGAACTTTTGATGAAGACGAAATGGCTCAGGCCGGACTTGTTTTCTCCACTTTCCTGTACGGTGCATTCAATCGGATAAAGGAAGAAAAAATACATAAGCTGATCATCGATCTGCGCGGAAACGGTGGAGGTAAAGATCAATACGGCTCAATGTTGTATGGGTTCCTCACCAAAAAAACATTCAACTACTACAGATCTCTTACTGGCTCCAATCCCGAAAAATACCGAAAGACCGGTAACGGATATTATGAATTCGATAAAGATTGGCATTCCAATCTTAAGTTGCAGAAACCTGCATCGGTTAATTACAATGATGCCCTGTGGATTCTTATCGATGGAGAGAGTTTTTCTGCCACAGCAGAGTTCTGTACAATCGCCCGCAGCCTCAATCGTGGGGTATTCGTTGGTGAAGAAACGGGCGGAGCATACATTGGAAATACTTCCGGTGAACAAAGAGAACTAACTTTGCCCACTACAGGAATGAAAGTACAATTCGGATTGTGGCAATACCATATGTCTGTTACTTCAAACCATATTTTTTCAAGAGGCATTATGCCGCATCAGGAGGTGTTGCTTTCTGCAAACGACCTGCTGCAAAAGCACGAAAGCCAAATGGAGCATGCCATCAGACTGGCGCAGAAGTTAAAGTATAAACCTTAGCCCGCGAACAATACAACTCATTATTGAATTATGGATCTACAGACATCATTTGAGAAATTTGTGAAGCAGGAGAAGCTGTTTTCCAGAGACAACCGGCTGCTGCTGGCTGTTAGTGGCGGACTGGATTCTGTAGTGCTCAGTGATCTCTGCATTCGATCAGGATACGATGTTGTGCTGGCTCACTGCAATTTCCAGCTACGTGGCGAAGAAAGTGAACGTGATGAACAATTCGTTCGTGCACTGGCATCGAAATACAATAAGCCCATTCTGGTGAAGCGTTTCGATACTGCCGCCTATGCGGAAAAGAACAAACTATCCATTCAGGTTGCGGCGAGAGAACTGCGTTATTACTGGTTCTATTCTCTGCTGGAATCTTCAGGGGACAACAATCATCCCGCTGCTCAATATATTCTCACTGCACATCATAAGGACGATAATATCGAAACCCTGCTGATGAATTTCTTCAAAGGCACTGGAATCGCAGGTTTGCGGGCCATCCTCCCAAAACAGCAGAAACTGATCAGGCCATTGCTTTTTGCCGGTCGTGCTGAATTGTTGCAATACGCGCAGACCAATAACCTGCAATGGGTGGAGGACAGTTCAAACGCATCTGATAAATACACGCGTAATGCTATCCGGCACAAACTGATTCCACTGGTGCAGGAATTGTATCCGCAGGCGATCGAAAACCTTGGCGATAATCTTCAGAGATTCCGTGAAATTGAAATGTTGTATCAGCAGTCCATCAACATGCATACAAAGAAACTAATCGAAATAAAAGGCAGCGAAGCGCATATCCCTGTGCTGAAACTGGCAAAGGTTGAACCGCTCCACAGCATTCTCTACGAAATAATCAAGACGTATGGATTTACCTCTGCACAAGTTGCAGAAGTGGTCGCTTTGCTGGATAGTGAAACCGGGAAATATGTTCAATCGTCCACCCATCGTGTGATCAGAAACCGCAACTGGCTGATCATTGCTCCGCTGGCTGCCGAAGAAGCAAAGCATATTCTTATCGAAAGTTCCGATGAATCTGTTCCCTTCGCAGAAGGAAACATTTCGCTGAAACGTCTACCCGCTGCCGGTTACAGCCTGAACAACGGAGCCCGAATTGCTGCACTCGATGCAAAGCATGTGCAATTCCCGCTCATTTTACGCCCGTGGAAAAAGGGAGATTATTTCTACCCGCTGGGCATGACGAAAAAGAAGAAAGTTGCCCGCTTCTTAATCGACCTGAAGCTGAGCGCTACTGCCAAAGAAAAAGTATGGGTAGTAGAAATGAACAAAAAAATTATCTGGATTGCCGGTCACCGAATCGACGATCGTTTCAGGATCGGCAATGCAACAACGGAGATCCTTGAGCTTCGCCTTGATTAGAATTTAGCTGCGATCCACGACTGCACTTTGTAGATGAATTGTTCCAGCACATTGTAATCAGAGAAAGCATATCCCATTACAATAATGAAGAGAATTCCATACAACGCGCCCCATATGTGCGCGGAGTGATTGATATTGCCGCCACCGCGTCTGTCGAGATAGCTCGATACAATCAGGTAAAGCGCTCCGAAAATGAAACCGGGAATATAAAGTCCGGGTACAAAGATCAGGCCCATACCCTGCAATGGGCTCAGCGTAATGCTCGTGAAGATCACGGCTGATACTGCGCCGGATGCACCGAGACTGCGATAGCCTGAATCATCTTTGTGTTTGGCATAGGTAGGCAGGAGGCAAAAGAATAGGGATGAAATATAGAGCAGCAGATAAAAGATCTTCCCTTTTTCTGCAAATAATTCGATGAAATACTTTTCAGTGATCTCTCCAAACATATACAACGCCCACATATTGAAAATAAGGTGTGCATAATCTGCATGGATCAGTCCGCAGCTGAAGAAGCGATACCACTGTTTGTTGTAGGTAACAGCAGGAGGGTAGAAGATAAGATCGTCATACACTTTCTGATTGGTGAAAGCTGTAAAAGAAACGATGGCAGTAATGATAATGATGATCAGCGTAATGCTCATTGAATAACTGTTATGAAACAAATCTACTTAAAAAGTAGAATAATCAATGAGCGGTGTTGCGGAGGGTTATTTATGATGATATTTCTCGTTGCGGATGATGGTGCATGCCCGGTAGATCTGTTCTGCCAGTATCAATCGTACCAGCTGATGTGGAAATACCAGTTGACTGAGGCTCCATTGGTAATTGGATCGTTTCATTACAGCTTCGTCGATGCCGTAAGCGCCGCCGATGAGGAAGATCACATTCTTTACTCTGTCTGCTATCCGGGCTTCGATGAACTGTGCCAGTTTTTCGGAACTGAATTGTTTGCCTCTTTCGTCGAGGGCAACGAGGTAGTCGTCTTTCTGCAACATGCCGAGAATGATCTCTCCTTCTTTTTTCTTAAGATCGGCTTCACTGAGTGTGGCTGCATTTTTTGGTCCGGGTATAATATTCCACTGAACAGGATAATAATTGGAGATCCGGTTGGTGAAATCTTCAATGCCTGAGAGTACGTAGGGCTCGTGTTTTTTTCCGATTGTCCAGAACTGGAATTTCATGGCGCAAAAATAAATGAAAAAAATACAGTGGAGGAGGATAGGCTAAAGGCCTTGTCCCGCAAGGGTTTTAAGGGATGAAGCGTGAATGTATACAATTAGAAATCAGAGAGATTTGAAAAAAAATTGAAAAACTGCTTGTTGAAATGTAGAATTCCCTTATTTTTGCACCCCGCTGATGAGATAAGAAGTCAGTGAGAATCAAGAGGCTCTGTAGCTCAACTGAATAGAGCATCTGACTACGGATCAGAAGGTTTCAGGTTTGAATCCTGACAGAGTCACAAAAAGGCAAGATGCGAATCTTGCCTTTTTCTATTTTCTCCGCATCCCACCTGCGTTGTGCCAATTTCCCATATCATCTTCTCTCATTAATTATTTCCCTCATCTGCAATTATCTTTTCGTTTTCAGGAAGCAGTGCATTTAGATCAACGAGGGAGCGGACTGTTTTTCATCCGGCATATAAGCTGCATTGGAGGGTTGTTGTTAAATGCAGATTACTAAAAAAATACGTCGAATTATACCGGGCAAAAACTTGCATACAATCTAAAGACTTTACATTTAGCAACAGAATCATAATCAAGAACCCTTATGTACAACCCCGAAACTTATTTCAGTAAGGAAGTTTTAGAGAGAGTGTTGCAACAATATGACTGGCCGGAAAAGTATGAGTTGATTAAATCACCTCCTTCTTCGGTCATAGTCAGATTTTCCAGATGTACTGTTGTATTTGTTGAAGGGTTTGATAGCAATATGAGGGCTTTTTTTCTCAACAAGGATACCGGAAGAAATGATATGCAAGGCTGTCTGCAGGTTTATGATGCAGTGAGAGCTTTGGAACTTACTCATCATTTAACAGAAGCAGATATTACGCTGTTAGAAGGGGCAAAATCACTACCTGTTTTCCCTTCACTTGAAAAAGTAGAACAGGGGCTTAGAAATCTTTGCATTCACTTGCAGGTATATCTTCTTCCCTGCATTCAGGGAAATTTTGATTGGGTGAGCGAATATAACCGGCAATATCCGGAAAGTTAAAATGAAACGACTCCTGTATACCGAAGTAACAATAGCCGCCGTATTGTAATAGCCGTTCATTTATCCGGCAATCGCCAGATACAATCCTTCTTCCTGCTCTGATAGATGTGGATATCGGGTAGTTTCATACGTGGACCAAACAATGTTTCCTTTCATAAGATGTTTTAACCCGCTTACAAACTTCTTCAACTGGTCATTTAAGGATGGTTCTATATTGTAGATTTCCTTTTCCAACAGCAGAAATGCCCGTATAATATCATCGTGCATTTCCACAGTTGCATGTATGGCGTCCTGAATAGAAATACCATGTTCCCGTTGTAGAATAGTTACCAGGTTGAAAGTAGCCTGATTAGATTTATCCATTTCCTTGCTGAGAGAGAAAAGATCGTTCGAATAGCATATGGCATTACGGGCATATTCCGTGAGTCTTACAATTTCGGGATGATCATACATTGCTAATGGAAGATGCAATTGAGCAGTTAATGGAAGGGAGTCTGTAGCAAGATTCGCTGCACCGAGAAACTGTCGGATTTCGCAATATTCTTTCAACGAGGGAAGTTGTTGATTGCTCAATTTTTCGAATTGCCACCAACCTCCACGGAACATATCACGAAATCCCTGGATGATGCGTTGTTGAAACCAATTATCAGAACGGGCACACATTCTTTTCCAGATATCAGCTAATCCTTTTAATAATGGATTAGTGGGTTGAAATACCGGTTCCCCTTTCGTTAACAGAATTTCCATGAATTGAGCTTCAAATGCTATCAGGTCTTCTTTTCCCATTTTACTGGTCTCATCAAGGTCATCGTCAAGAAGGAACAACAATGAATTCATATCACACCATGCGGCTAGATCTTCAAAATCTCCATAAGGATATGATCGTGCAATCATAGTCGCAAAATTTTGACTACAGTAATGCAGGTATTGTTCGCCATCTGTCAATGAAAATTTCAGCAGGAATTGTCTTGTATGTGAATCAATTCTTAGCTTATCATCATGCAGGGTGGTATGGAAGGGGCACAGCAAGGCCGGAATAGTGAAAAGATGCATAGCAATAAGGTTTTAGCCAGAATTTACAACAAATGCAATAATTCTGAAGTATACCGGTAATTGTATACCCTTATTGTCAAAGCAATATTTCATGTAGTCTGCGAAAGCCACCGATACTGGTATCCCCGGATTTATTTCCTTACTTTAGAAATCCAACGATCTTATCAGCAACAATAAACCTACCATGATTATTCAGCACAACCCGCAAAATGTATTTCCTCCTTACAATAATTACAGTCATGCCATAGAAATCAAAGATGATGCAAGGCTACTCTTCATCAGTGGATTGAACGGTTTCCAGCAAGATGGCCGTACCATGCCGGAATCTTTTGAAGAGCAGGAGGATCTCATCTGGCAACACATAGGAACAATACTGCAATCCGCTGATATGGATTATCAGAATGTGATTTCTATTCGTACTTACCTCGCCGATCCATCCTATGATGAAGCGAATATGGCGTTAAGAAAAAAATATATGGGATCGCACAAGCCAACCTTAACTGTTATCTGTTGCCAGCTGCTCGAAACAAAATGGAAACTGGAAGTAGAAGTGGTGGCTGCAAAATAAAACCACTCTATTTGAGTGTACGCGTTCAGTTGCCTGATAAATAGTTTGCTATCGGCCAATCTCTTCCGCCAAACCAATCAGCAGTCCGTCTTTCGATCGGATATAGCAAAGCCGGTATATGTTTTCATATTGCACTATTTCGCCAACAAGCCGGGCACCTTGTTTGGTAAGCCTTGTTACCAGCTCGGCGATATCTTCCACAGTGAACATTACTCGAAGATATCCAAGCGCATTCACGGGTGCAGTTCTGTGATCGGAGATAACAGGCGGCGTAATAAATCTTGAAAGCTCCAACCGGCTGTGGCCATCGGGAGTGATCATCATTGCAATCTCAACACGCTGATCTCCCAGTCCGGTAATGCGGCCAGCCCATTCACCTTCGACCGTACCCCGGCCTTCGAGCTTCAGTCCTATCTCTGTGAAAAATGAAATAGCTTCATCCAGGGATTCTACAACAATCCCTACATTGTCCATTCGCAATAGTTTACTTTTAGACATAGTGTTCTCTGTTTATCGATGTGTTTGTATAAATAACTGTCTTATTAAAGCAGCACATGGTTTTCAATGCTGTGAGTTGCACAGCATGTAAGCTACATCAGATGTTCCATAGGCAAATCAATATGGTCAGATCCGCCCGCTTATTGCCGGAGTTGCACCCTGTATCGGTATCCCATCTGGCTTAAATTTGGGTAATCACTTCACTTTAAAACAGCAATATGAGAAAGATCAGAATCTTCGAGCATATTTCTCTTGATGGCGTTATCGAGCACGATAAGAACTACACTTATGGTGGATGGACAGGACCTTATCGCACTCCTGCCGGAATGGGTATGCTGCTTGAATCCTATGGCACAGGTTTCGACATGCTGCTTGGCCGTAACACCTACGACGAGTTTTTGGGATACTGGCCAAATGCCGGTGACTTTCCGATGTCCAATGCAATCAACACCGCCACAAAATTTGTGATTACGCACAGGCCTGAGAGCCTTGAGTGGGGACCAGTAAAGGGGATAAGCGGGAATGTAATTGAGGAGCTTCGCAATCTGAAGTCTACCGATGGTCCTGATCTGGTTATTTGCGGCAGCATATCACTCACCTCTGTATTGCTCGATGCAGGATTGGTAGATGAAGTTGTTCTTATTGTATATCCTGTATTGCTGGGCAAAGGCAAACGCATTCTTTCAGATAGCTATGACGCGCGTGCACTTGAGTTTGTGAGTACTAAAACCACGCCAACCGGTGTACTGCTCAATACTTACCGCCATCTGGGGGCATTGCAAAGTTAATTGCGGTTTATGTTGGCAGTTGATCAGAACTGCTCTGCAACTTTATTTGACTGATGATCCGATACTTCAGACTTTTTTGAAGGAGCTATCCAATCTGATGGCTTCTTTCAGCAATTTTATTATGGGAGCATCATCGATTTCCTCCGGTGTCTGATAGATCTTATAAAAAACCTGCTTGTTGGTTCCGTGCAGCAGAAAGCCATCTTCATCGGCTAGCTTGTTCCCATGCCAAAACCCCAGCAGCACTCCTTTTTTGATGCCACCACCTGGAATAGTGGAGGGCCAGATGATGCAGATACCTTTGTTGCCATAAAAGAAAGGAACATTGTATGATATTTTCTCCCTGCAGTATTCAGGGAGTGTCTCGATAATTATCTGCCGTAACACATCCACTATTATTTTCTCTTCTTCAGGAAGAAGAGAAAATAATTCAACAAGATTTTTGATTTTCACACGATTTGTTTTTGCCATCCTGGGTTATCGTTATCCAAATATAACACTACATACGATCAGGTGATACCCACTCGACATTGCTTTCGTTCAGGCATGAAATGTACAGTTTCAGTTCAAATCAACACTTGTATACTCTTGATGGGCATATCCCTGTATTTGTCGTCAGGAATGGTGCGGAAACGCCAAACACTATCAGCCAGCAGCCTTTAGGGATAAAGTGCGGGATAATTATACTTTATTCAAAGTGTAATTATTGCCTATTTTTACTCCCGGTATAAATTCAATACATGGCAGCAAACCAACACACTATCCAGGCGCAAAACGTAACGGACTATCCCAATAACAACACCTGGTTTCTGGTCTGGAATTTTAAGGAAGATAAATCTGCAGAACAGATAAAGCCCGTGTTCCAGCGTTTGTGCGCTTTAGTGATCAATATCAATAATTCAGCCCTCGATCGTTTTCCCAATTCAAAAGCAAGTTGTGTGCTGGGTATCGGTTATGATGCGTGGTTGCTGCTCGATTTGCCTAAGCCATTACCAAAAGAACTTAAAAATTTTGAAGCCATAACGGGTAGCAAACATACTGCTGTAGCTACCAAGGGCGATCTGCATTTTCATATCCGTTCCGATGAGAAGAGTTATGCTTACGACATGGCTGCACTGATCTCCGGCCTCATGAACGAAATCGCCGATTGTGTGGTGGAAGTACAGGGCTTTCGTTACCGGGACAGCCGTTCCATACTCGGCTTTGTAGACGGAACCGAAAACCCGCATGGTGCGGAACGCGATTATTTTGCCATCATCGATGAGCAGGATCCTTCCTACAAAGGAGGAAGCTACCTGTTCGTTCAGAAATATCTGCACAACCTGAACGCGTGGAAATCATTAACGGTAGAGCAACAGGAAAAAGTGATCGGCCGGTCGAAGGAAGATGATGTAGAAATGAGTGATGATGTAAAACCTGCCAACTCACATATCGCACTCGCCAATGTGGGGGACGACTTCAAAATTGTACGCGATAATATGCCTTTTGGCAACGTGGCTTCCAACGAAATGGGTACCTACTTTATCTCTTACGCCAGCACATTCACTACTGTAGAAAAAATGCTCCACAATATGTTCATCGGCGATCCTCCGGGAAATTATGATCGCATACTGGATTTCAGCACTGCACAAACAGGCAGTTTATTTTTTGTGCCATCGATGGATATGCTGGATGCAATGGCGGGTTGAGTGGTGGCTTCGCCTGCTATCATCCGCTAAAATAATCTCCCTTCTTCTGCGTTTTTTTAGTATAGTTGCAAATAGTTCGCTAATACCTGGTTTAGGTTGTCTGATTTTATACACCATAACGAAACTGAGCTTGTAGAACGAATTGCTTTGGGAGACGAACACGCATTTAAACTGGTGTTCCAACACTACTGGCCCCGTGTCTACTCGGTTGCACTCATATTTGCCAAATCCCCTGAAGTTGCGGAAGATGCTGCTCAGGAAGTATTTGCCAATATCTGGGTGAAGAAAGAACTGCTCAGAGAAGTTAAAGAATTCAAAGCCTACCTGCTCACCGCTGCCAGAAATCATATCCTCAATAAATTGCGCAGCAGGGTTTTTACCGGTACTTTCGATGAATACCTCAAAGAATATTTTGCCGATTCTCTTTCCGATCCTGCCGCCAGCCTCGAACTGAAAGAAGCTTCCAAAATCATTGAAGCCGGCATCAACCGGCTCACTCCTCAACAGCAAAAGGTTTTCAAATTAAGCAGGTTCCAGGGATTGACGCATGCTGAAATAGCAGCTGCCACAGGCCTTTCGCAACGAACAGTGAAAAATTATATGGTGAGTGCGATTCTCGCACTTCGCAATTATCTCGATAATTATTCTTCATCGGTGGCAATCTTCCTCTGGATGTTGCTCTTTCTGTAAATAATATTTTTCGCAGACCAGGGTCCTATGGTTTCTTCTTTGTGTCTGTATAGAGGGAACATTTGTACAAACCTGTTATTTCAGTGCCCAAACCTTTCCTACCAATAAAATAGTGAGGATGACATTTAATGACCTTCTGCAAAAGTTTATCAGGGATGAACTGTCCGGAGATGAACTGGAAGTTTTTCTGCAACTGGTGCGCGATCCGGCCAATGGCATTCTGTTGGATGCCGCTGTTCGCGAACAACTGGAAGCTCCCGTGTTCACCGATCTTACTGCCGGTCTGGATATCGAAGAGCAGTTCAGAGCTGTGCTGAAGAAAGCCAACGCAGACAACGCTGCTGATTTTATCGACCCTGCAGAGATCAAACGTACTGGTTTTCTGTACCGATGGATAGCAGCAGCTGCTGTTCTGCTGGTGCTGGCCGGCGCCGCAACATGGTGGTGGCAGACAGGTCCTCAGCAACAGACGGCAGCGGTTACTCCTTCGGACATTACACCGGGAACGTCCGGCGCTATTCTCACCCTGGCCGATGGCACAAAGCTGGTACTGGACAGTCTGGGCAATGGATTGGTGGCTACGCAAAGCGGCACCAGAGTTGAGCTGGTTGATGGAAGGCTCAGTTACCTGGCAACTGCTGCTGATGATGGAGCGCCTGCTTACAATACCATGTCCACTCCCAAAGGACGACAGTTTCAGCTGAAGCTGCCCGACGGAACTGCAGTATGGCTCAATGCTGCCAGCTCCATTCAGTTCCCTATTGCATTTACCGGCGATGAACGCCGAGTGATCGTTACCGGCGAAGCATATTTCGAAGTAGCGCAGAACGCCAAAAAACCGTTCATAGTTGAACTCAACAATATTGAAGAAGTGCAGGTGCTTGGAACCAGTTTCAATATCAACGGGTATATGGACGAAGGCCTTGCCATCACAACCCTGTTGCAGGGAGCAGTGAAAGTTACTCCCATGGGCATCGCTGCTGCACTGAGTGAAGAGAAACGGCAGGGACAAGTGCTGAAGCCAGGCCAGCAGGGGCTTGTAAAGTCATCCGTTTACGATCGTGGGCAACTGCTGGTACAGGATGCCGACATCGATAAAGTGATGGCATGGAAGAATGGCATCTTCAATTTCGAAGGCGCTTCACTCAGGCAGGTAATGAAACAACTCGAACGCTGGTACGATATCAGTGTAGTGTATGAGAATGGTGTAACAGATGTATCGTTCATCGGAGAGATGAGCCGCAACGTAAACCTCGGAGAATTGATTCAGGCACTGCAGGCCATGAAACTGGGAGTGAATCTAAGACTGGAGAACGGAAGAAAACTGATCATATCGCCTTAATCAAAGCATTACCATTTAACCTTTTCTCATAATCAGGAACTGACGGAATTAAAAACCGTTACGCGTGGAAGGCGTAACGGCATGGCATCGTTTTCACGAAGCAGTTCCGGCTATTCAAACATTCGTAACGAGAATCTTTTACTTAACCAAAACTGACGCGAAAGTATGCAAAAAAATGCTTTACGTAGCTGGGAAAGGTATGTGCATTCCGATCATGGATCGGGTACCTCCCAGGTTTTAACCAAACTACTGCCCAGGTTGAAACTTTCTTGCAACAGGTTTCAGGGGCCTGGCAGAAAAATCAAAACCGTAATGAAATTAACAGCCCTGATTTTATTGCTTGGATGCCTGCATGTATCTGCAGGCACCCGATCACAAACGGTATCGATTTCGGGGAAAGATCTGCCGCTAACAAAAGTTTTCAATCTCATCAAAAAGCAGACAGGCTATACCGTTTTCGGTAAATCGAGCCTGCTCAGGCAATCGGACCCCGTTACTGTTTCCGCTGTAAATATGCCACTGGCGCAGTTCCTCGAAACTGTAATGCAAAATCAGCCGATCGGTTACAGATTGATCGACCGCACCATTTTTCTGGTTGAAAAATCTATGGCTGTGAAAGCTGATAAACCGAGGATTGATGATAAAGCGCCACCCGACTGGGTGGGCGAATCTGGCATCAGGCAGGTACTCACCGGTATTGTGGTGGGAGAGAATAACAATGCTGTTGAAGGCGCCAGTATCAATGTGAAAGGAAAAGGCACCGGTGTTAGCACAGACAGCAAAGGGAAGTTCACCATCAGCGCAGAATCAGACCAGGTGCTGGTTTTCTCGCATATCAACTTTCACTCAAGGGAGATCAAAGTGAAAGATTTTCCTGCCAATGGAAGGGTAGTGCTGAAGCAGAAAGAAGCCACTCTTACAGACATTGTTGTGACAGGATACGGCAATGTGCGCAAAGAAAGTTTCACCGGTACCTACACGCAGGTTACCAAGGCCGATCTGCAGAAAGTAACTGCCAATAACCTGATCGGTGCATTGCAGGTGTTCGATCCTTCGTTCCGCATCATGCAGAACAATATCATGGGCTCCAATCCGAATGTGCTGCCGGAATTCTATATCCGCGGCCAGTCTGGTTTTCCCGGCATGAAAGAACTCGATAAAATTCAATCCGGCAGTTCTTCCACATCACAGTTTGCGTTGAAGAACAATCCCAATACGCCCATCTTCATCATGGATGGTTTTGAAGTATCGGTTGAAAAGATCTATGATATGGACATCAACCGCATCAGCAACATCACCATTCTGAAAGATGCGGCAGCCACAGCCATGTATGGCTCCCGCGCTTCCAATGGCGTGGTAGTGATAGAAACTGTATTGCCTAAACCGGGTGAGTTCCGTGTGAATTACAATGGCAACTATTCCGTTACTGCTCCCGATCTCAGCAGTTACAATATGATGAATGCACAGGAAAAACTCGACGCCGAATTTGCTGCTAAGATCTATGAACCTGCCATGGCTCCCACAGATCCGGGTTATGAGTCTGGTATGATCGAGGGTTTGTGGAAGATGCAGCAGAAAAAAAACGAAGTGCTGAAAGGAGTGAATACCTACTGGCTTTCGCAGCCGCTCAGTACCATGTTCAATCACAAACACAATGTATACATCGAAGGCGGCTCACAGGGCATGCGTGTGGGCGTCGATCTTAAATACGATCAGCAGAATGGTGTGATGAAAGACTCTTACCGTAAAAGAATGGGAGCGGGGCTTACACTCCAATATCAGACCACCAAACTGCAGTTCCGCAATCAGATCTATTTCGATGCAGTGAATTCCGAAGAATCGCCCTACGGTAAATTCAGCGACTATTCCCGTTTGCAGCCTTACTTCAATATGTACGATGAGCTTACCGGTAAATACGCGAAAGAGCTTCCCAACTACAATAACAATAGTGTGCTCAATCCCATGTATGAATCTACTGTAGGCAATTTCGACAGAACACGGTATAAAGAATGGACGAACAACTTCACGGCCAACTGGTTTCTTACGAAGTTCCTTTTCATCAAAGGACAGTTTGCGCTTGAATACAAAGATTCGGATAACGACCGTTTCATTTCTCCTGAATCTTCTGTTTATGCGAGAGGCGATCTGTTCACCAAAGGTGAGCTCAATCAGACCTCTACGAAGAATATCAGCTGGAACTCGAATGTATTTGCTTCCTACAACAGAAATTATGATGTGCATAATCTGAATGTATCTGCCGGCGTGAATGCAAGGTCTGTACGTTCCGAGTTCACTACATCCACCTACAAAGGATTTGCCAACCGAAATTTCAATTCTCCATCGTATGCGTATGAGATTTCTCGCAAACCCGAACTGAACGACAATATCACCCGTCTCATCGGATCCTTTGCCACGTTGAATTACAGCTACAACAATATCTATCTCTTCGATGGTTCTTTCAGAATGGATGGCTCTTCTGAATTTGGCACCGATAACAAATGGGCGCCCTTCTGGTCGGTAGGCGCAGGCGTGAATCTGCACAATACGCATTTTCTCAAAAGCAACAGCGCTATCAATATGCTACGGCTTACTGCCAATATCGGACAAACGGGTAAGTCTAATTTCTCTCCCTACATGGCGAGAAACACGTATCAGATTATGCTCGACGACTGGTATCCTACCGGTATCGGCAGCAGCCTCACCTACATGGGCAATAACAAACTTACATGGGAGAAACAGGTGAGCTGGAACCTGGGCGCTAACCTCACTTTGTTCAAGCGGTACAATGTAGAATTGAACTACTACAGAAAAAGAACTTATGATCTGATCACGGATGTATCGCTGCCATCATCTTCGGGATTCACGGTGTATCGCGACAATATCGGAGAAGTGCTGAACAAGGGATTCGAAATAAAGACCAGCCTGAACCTGATCAATCAGAAGAATTTCAATTTCACGCTGATCGGCAATATGTCGCACAACCGCAACGAGATACTGAAGATTGCACAATCGATGAAAAGATACAACAACCGCATCGATGAATATTACGATGGATACAATACCAGCACCGATCCCGCATTGGTACTGTATTACAACGAGCAGAACGCAAAGTTCGCGAAACCGATCATGAAGTATGAAGAAGGCAGTTCGCTTACCACCATTTATGGCATGCGATCACTGGGCATCAATCCCGCTAACGGGAAAGAAGTATATCAGAAACCAGATGGCAGCATCACCTACGACTGGAACCCCGCTAATCAGCAACCCATCGGCAATACAGAGCCCTGGGCGCAAGGATCGTTTGGGTTGAATGCGAGATATAAGCAGTTTACGCTTTTCACCACTTTCATGTTTGAATTCGGCGGAGATCTATACAATCAGACTTTGGTGGATAATGTGGAGAACTCCAATCTCGCCTATTACAATGCAGACAAACGCGTGCTTTCTGAAAGATGGCAGAACCCCGGCGATATATCTACACTGAAAGATATAAAAGACAGATACCTGGTAACCAGACCTACTTCACGTTTTCTGCAACAGAACAATACAGTTGTTTTCAACTCTCTTTCATTGGGATACGATTTCGATGCGGCCTGGTTGAAAAGGAAATTCGGCATGAGCTTCCTTAGAACCACGCTGCTGATGAACGATGTAGCGCGTTTCTCTTCCGTAAAAAGAGAGATGGGGCTCAACTATCCCTATGCGAGAACATTCACGCTTACCATCAACGCATCATTCTAAAACGCTTGTTTATGCAATCAAAACAATATTGGAAACTATTGTTTCTGCTGCCTGTGCTGCTCAGCATGAGCTGTAAGAAATTTCTGGATGTGAACTCCAGCAATCAGGTGCTGGAAGAAACGATGTTCAAAGACGGAGCCGGCCTTCGTGTAGCTGTGAATGGCGTGTACAAGCTTTTGTCTTCTACCGATCTCTATGGCAGAAACCTCACTTACGGAGTAGTGAGCGCTATGGCCTACAACTACGATATCAATAATGTGCCCTACGACAGCCGCGAAGCGGCCCGCTTCAACTGGGATGTTTCTTCTGCACAGGACAATATGGAACAGATCTGGCAAAGCGCCTATCGCACACTGGCCAACTGCAACAATGTTATTCAGGCGGCGGTATCGAAAGACACCAGTTTTTTCGCCGAAAGCGCCAACGAAAAAAATATGATCCTGGGCGAGATGTATGGCATCAGAGCCATGATACATTTCGACCTGCTGCGGATATTTTGTCCTGCCCCCGTTACAGGGTATGCCGGCCCTGCTATTCCATACGTAACCAAATATCCCGATCCGCAGCCCGTAAGAGTGAATATGGCTGACGCTTTCAGCAAGATAATCGAAGACCTCAATCAGAGCCGAAACCTGCTCGGCAAGATCGATACCGTTTATCTGCGCAGGGTAATGACCAATAACGTAGGAAGAATCAAAACACCTAATTCGTGGGTGAACCTTACGCAGGGCGACTTCTTCAATTTCAGGGCAGAGCGGATGAATTACTTC
Organism: Pseudoflavitalea sp. G-6-1-2; assembly: GCF_012927185.1. Taxonomy (GTDB): domain Bacteria; phylum Bacteroidota; class Bacteroidia; order Chitinophagales; family Chitinophagaceae; genus Pseudobacter. The sequence continues at coordinate 1,456,439 of NZ_JABBGB010000002.1, read as the reverse complement.
GCCGCCACAGGATTGCTGGCCCGTGTGTATATGTACAAAGGAGAGTACGAACCTGCTTTCCAATATGCGAAGATCGTGTACGATATCCATAAGAGGAATTGGTTTACCTGGACGAACTCCATCTATCAGGGACAGATAACCGATGTGGACTACATCTATACCAAACGACCCGAAGAACTGATACTCAGTTTTTCAAACGGCCAGAGCTACAATACATTCGATGCGCAGATAAACAGTTCCGGCATGGCTAATCTGAACTTCAGGATTCCGCCCGCTTACATGAACAAATTGTTCGAGGGTGATATGGATGATTACAGAATCGTTGGCTGGTACAACCGGTATGGCGATCAACGATACATCACCTGGATGCGGCCCAAAGGCAACTCCTACAATGCCACCAATACTGCAGCCTGGCAGGGACCCTTACTGCCGGTGATGCGTTTCTCCGAAATGTATCATATACTCATCGAGTGTTACGCCAGACAGGGAAAAGTTTCGGATGCCGTTGCCCTTTTCAATACACTTCGTCTCAACAGAGGTGCAAAAGTGAAGATCAGCGAGAGCATCGGTACAGAGGACCTGATGAATAAACTGGTGAACGATATCATTCGTGAAAACCTTACCGAAGGCCAGACCTTCTTCATGTTCAAAAGACTGAACAGAAATATTTTCAACGGAGACTCAGAGATCATCATGTCACCCCAGGACTGGTATGCTCCTTTACCATTAAGCGAAACAGCCTATCTCCTTTAAAAGCAGCGTTATGAAACTATTCAGAAACACTATAAGTATAATTGCCCTGCTCGCGCTGATCCAATCCTGCAAGAAGGATGAAATAATGCATTACGAGAGTGGCGACTATGTTCAATTCAACAAGAGTGTAACAGACTCTTCCATGTTCTCCTTTCTGGCATTGCCGGATGATAACGAAGCGAAAACTCCCCTCGTAATAGAGCTGGTGGGCAAACCTTCCGGTAAAGACAGGCAATACAAAATATCAGTGGCCAATGAGCTGAGTACCGCCACACCAGGGCATTACAGCCTGCCTGCTTCTTTCACGCTGAGAGCAAACAGAACCACCGACACTGCCTGGCTCACCGTTAAGAAACTGCCCGATCTGAAAGTGAAACCCGTTCGGCTGGTACTGAGGATCGAATCCACCGATGAGCTCAAATTCGGACAGATAGATTATTGCGTATCCATACTCAATATCTCCAATGTAATTGCAAAACCCGATTGGTGGAACCAGACAGTAGAATGGTACTATCTCGGCGAATATTCCGATAAGAAGTTCGCGCTCTTTATTCAGGTAACCGGTTTGTCTGACATCAACTCCAACGATATCTATCAGGTACGCTATTACACCATGAAACTGAAGAACTATCTGTTGCAGGAAAAAGATGCAGGCCGAACCGTATACGAAGAGAACGGACAGGAAATGACCGTTGAAATGATCGGCGGATAGTCGAAAACCACTAATTCAAAATTGCATGAAACAGTATATGAAACTATGGCTGCCCCTGTTGTTTGCGATACTCGCGGTGCAGGCCTGTTACAAAGACAAAGGACATTACGATCTTGTCGATTACAATATGATCAAAGAGATCAAGGCGCCGCAGGCTCCTCCCGTAATTCTGGGAGATACATTGAAAGTGAACCCTGCCATCAGCTGGAAATTTCCAGACAGGGACACACTTGCCTTTGAGTACGAATGGAGACAGGTAGACTCGGTTGTATCCAGAGAAAGATACCTGAAATACACGCCTGATATTTCTGGTTATGTAATGATCTATCTCTACGTTAAAGAAAAAGCCACCGGCATTGAAACCCGCTATGCCATGCAGATCCAGGTGGTTTCTCCATACAAAGCAGGATGGTTGTTCCTGCTGAACAATAACGGCAAATCCGGACTGAGCTTCGTGAGGCGCGATGCGAAAAAAGATCCCAATAACGTTACCTGGTATGAATACAAGTATTATCCCAATCTCTACGACAATATGTTTCCGGGTAATCCGCTGGGAGATAATCCGCAGAAACTGATCACGCGTGCATTCACTGATTATTCAAAAGACGAAGTGCTGGTTCTGCAGGGCAATACGCCTGTATTTCTCAATGGTGATGATTTTTCCAAAGTGCTGTCGTTCAGAAATTCTTTCCCTGGTTCCAGCTTCCCCAATGGTGCTTATCCCCTGAATTTTATCGACGGAGGCACCGTGAACTACATGCATGGTTCGGATGGAAAGATGTACTGGAAGCGCAACACACGGATGATGGGCGGCATTCACGATGGCCTGTTCATCGATGTGCCTATCTACTTCGAAGGTGGTGGTGCGCATATTTCTGAACTGGTCGAAACTGCTTACGACAGGTCGGAGATCGTATATCTCTACGACGATCAGAACAAACGGTTCGTAGGGCTTTACTCCACCAATGGCGATAACAGTTTCATCGGGGGGAAGATGTACCTGCGTGATGCAGACGGAGCAACGCCTCCAGCCGGATGGGTGAGCCTGAACAATCAAACCGGCTACACGCTGAAATATTGCGGCGATTATTCCAATGGCGCTTACTTTATGAATATCATCAAAAACGATGCTACCGGCCAATACATGATGCAGAACTACCGCCTTGCAATGAGGTATACTGCTATCGATGTAAGCGAACACAAACAGGAAGTATTTGCAGGCAATGGCATCGTAAGCGACAATACCGTTTATCACCGGATCTTCAATTCTTCTTACCTCTTTTTCGGAGAAGGCAGCAAATTGTATTTCTATGATGTGAATACAAAACTCATTACGCTTTATCACGATTTTGGAACGGGCCGCATCAAAAAGATTGTTTCCGATGCTGCATCCGGAGAGATCGGCATACTGCTCGACAACGGAAGATTCTCCATCTGCAGTCTGAAGAACGAAGTGCTGGGCGCTCCAAACCCCGGACAGACGGGCATTCTGTTCACCGTGCCCAATGTGGGTAATGTGGTGGATCTGGCCTGGAAGTGGGGATCTTATTTCGAATACTCAAACAGAAGATATCCCGGTTAATCTAATCCCTCTATAACTATTACATATGAACGAGTCTATTGTAAAGGTAGAAAACCTGTCGCACAGGTACAGTGTGCAATGGGCAGTAAAGAATATCAACTTCGAACTAACCAAAAACGGAATTTACGGATTGCTCGGCGCCAATGGCGCCGGCAAATCCACCATCATGAATATCATGTGTGGTGTGCTGAAGCAAACGCAGGGTGAGATCTATATCAGAGGCATCAATATGCGGCTCGATCCGGTGAAAGCCAAACAGCATATCGGTTTTCTGCCACAGAAGCCACCGCTGCTTTCGGATCTTACCGTAGAAGAATATCTGGAACATGCTGCGCATATGCGCCTCATGGAAGAAAAAAAAGTGAAAGAAGCAGTGGACGAATCCATGGAAAAAGTGGGCATCACCCATTTCAGAAAAAGACTCATCCGCAATCTGTCCGGAGGTTATCAGCAAAGAGTGGGCATTGCACAATCGATTATTCATAAGCCCGGTTTTGTGGTGATGGACGAACCTACCAATGGCCTCGATCCCAATCAGATTCTGGAAGTTCGCAACCTCATCAGAGAAATTGCAGAAGAAAGAACAGTAGTGCTTTCCACGCATATCCTGCAGGAAGTGCAGGCGCTCTGCAACAATATCTGGATGATCAATCAGGGCACTGTTGCCTTTGCAGGATCAATGGAGGAATTCGACAATTACATCATGCCCAGCACCATTGTGCTTTCCATGGCTGCTGCGCCTCCCATGGAACAATTGATGGCCATACCCGGTGTACTGAATGTGATGTTCCTCGGTGGCATCAAATACAAAATTCAGTACAGTGATGCGTATGATACCATGGAAAGGATCATCGAAACAAGTGTTCAGCAGAAGTGGCGCCTGCTGGAAATTTCACTGGAGAAAATGTCGCTCGAAAGCGTGTTCGCCGCACTGTCAACCAATAAATCTGAGTAAACCCTGAAAATATTATGAAACCAATTATCAAGATAGCAAAGGCGGAACTGAAGCAGTTGTTCTTCTCACCGATAGCATGGCTGATCATTGTGATCTTTGCTTTTCAAACCGGGCTCGTATTCAACGGCATTTACACTGGCATGATGCGCAGGCAGCTGATCGGCTGGAAACTGTGGAGTGTAACTGCCAGCACATTCGGCGGTATACAGGGAACCTTCACTATCGTTCAGCAATACATCTTTCTCTATATTCCGTTACTCACCATGGGCATCATGAGCCGCGAATTCAGCAGCGGTTCCATCAAACTGCTGTATTCATCTCCGCTGAAAAGCAGGCAGATCATTTTCGGAAAATACCTCGCTCTGGTAGCGTATGCATTTGTGCTGATGCTGGTACTCGCAGTGTATGGCATCTATGCGGTCTTTACCATAAAGGCAGTTGATATTCCACTGATCCTAACCGGACTGCTGGGGCTGTTCCTGCTTACCTGTGCCTATGCTGCCATTGGACTGTTCATGAGCTCACTCACATCCTACACGGTGGTGTCTGCCATGGGAACGCTGGGCATCTTTGCTGTGCTCAACTATGTAAAATCAGTAGGGCAGGATGTGGAGTTTGTACGCGATATCACTTACTGGCTGGCAATTTCGGGCCGCAGCGATAATTTCATTGCAGGATTGATCACCAGCGAAGACCTGCTGTATTTTCTGATCGTGATAGCACTCTTCATCGGCTTCAGTGTGGTGAAACTGCAAAGCGGACGACAGAAGAAAGCATGGTACATCACGTTCGGCATGTATGCAGGCATTTTCGCGGGAGCCATGATGCTTGGATACTTCAGCGCCAAACCCAAACTGATGACCTTCTACGATTCCACAAGAACCAAGACCAACACACTTACAAAGAGCAGCCAGGAAGTGCTGAGCCACCTGAATGATGGACTAACCATCACCACCTACTCCAATATGCTGGATGAGAATTATTGGATTGCCATGCCAGATCAGTACAAGTATGATGTGGATAGATTCCGGCAATACATACGTTTCAAACCGGGCATTAAACTGAAGTATGAGTTCTATTACGAAAAGAACGGGAACAAACAACTTGACAAACAATATCCAACGCTCAATAGCGATCAGCTGATGGACACGCTGGTCAAACTAAACGATTACAAATTCCCGATCTATCCATATTCCAAATACAAACCGGAAGCGGATCTGTCCAGTGAACGATTCAGGTTTGTGCGGAGCATGAAAAGAGAAAACGGAAAACAAACCTACCTGCGTGTGTACGATGATATGATGAGATTGCCGACTGAAACGGAGATCACTGCTGCCATCAAACGACTGGTGATCGACAAACTGCCTACCGTAGGCTTTCTCACAGGGCATGGAGAAAGATCGAGCAACGCAGAAGAAGATCGTGGCTACAATATGTTTGCGCAGGAGATCACTTTCCGTCATGCATTGATCAATCAGGGATTCGACTTCGAGAATGTTACACTCGATAAGGAGATACCGGCTCATATCCGTGTATTGCTGATCGCTGAACCGAAGCGCGCGCTGTCGGCCGATGAAATGAAAATGCTGCAGCAGTATATCGACAGGGGAGGCAATATGATCATTGCGGGAGAGCCCGGCCGTCAGGATGTGATGAACCCCATCGTAGAAAATATCGGTGTGAAATTCATGCCCGGAATGCTGGTGAAACCCAGTAAGAAATTTCAGTCGGATCTGTTGCTGCTTACTCCAACAAAGCAATCGGAGAAGATTGCATTCCATTTCAAATCGATCCGGGAGATAGAACAGCTGCTTCCCATGAAAACAGCCGTAGGGCTGGAATATGCAACCAATAAGGGTTTCGATGTAGTGCCTCTTTTTACCAGCGATTCTTCCGGCAGCTGGAATGAACTGGAAACCAAAAACTTCATCGATGATACAGTATTGCTGAACACCAGGGCCGGTGAAGTGGAAATGCCCTATACAACAGCCATTGCCATGTCGAGGAAAGTGAATGGCACGGAGCAGAAAATAATTGTGGTGGGCGATGCCGATTACCTGAGCAACGGGGAGCTGATGATGAGCCGCAAAGATATTTCTCCGGCGAATTTCAATTTCATCAGCGGTTCGTTCTTCTGGCTTACCAATAACGAATTGCCGATCGATATGCGCCGCCCGCATATGCCGGACAATGCGTTGAAGATGAGCAAGACGGCCTGGACCGTTTCGGGATTCATGTTGAAATGGTTATTCCCGATTGCACTGATGTGCTGCGGAACCATCATCTGGCTGAGAAGAAAATCCAGATAAAAACAGCGTACTATGAGTTTGATAATCGACAAACAAACACTGGACGATCTGAATATTTTTGGCAAGAGGGATAACGATGCCGTATATGCCATTTTTAATCGTACCCATACCCGTGGTGGAGCCGGAATACTCGAACAGTTATTCCGGTATCCCCTTGCCAATTTAGATGCCATCAAATCGCGCAGCAGTACCATCCGTTTCTTTCTCGCACAACAGATAAAATTTCCGTTCAGGGGAGAACTGTTGGATGCTGCTGCAAATTACCTCTCTGATACCGACGAGCGAAGCCGGATGTCTGCGCAGGACAATACACTGAGCAGGAAATTCAATCAGGTGATCGGCGCCGATACCGGCAATCAGCAATTGATGAAAGGCATCGCTTCGATAATCGAGATTTTCATATTGCTGAAGCAGTTCGTCGATACAGTGAATGAAGCTGCGCTCGAAACGCCGTATGCAGCTGAGATCAGCGCTGTGAAGCAGGTGTTGTTGCAGCAACCATTTGAACAACTGTTGCAGGAAAAGGTACCCGTAAAGATCGACTACGAAAAGGCGGCGGACTACGACCGGCTGCTTCGGTTTGTTCATATCGAAGATGTGAAAAAGATACTGGAGGCAGTGTATATGCTCGACGTGTATATTTCCGTTGCCTCGGTAGCAGCAGCAAGAGGATTTGCTTTTGCAGAACCGGTAGGCAGTGAGGAGCATGTGATGGAGATCGAAGGGCTGTATCATCCTAAATTATCTGAACCAATCGCGAACGATATAGAGATGAAGCCGAACTCCAATATCGTGTTTCTTACCGGTGCAAACATGGCCGGCAAATCTACCTTCATGAAATCCCTCGGTATTGCTGTGTTTCTTGCCCATGTGGGGTTTCCGGTGCCTGCTTCGCGCATGCGGTTCTCAGTTTGTGATGGTTTGCTTACAACCATCAATCTGCCGGATAACCTGAACATGGGATACAGTCATTTCTACACCGAAGTATTACGCGTAAAAAAAATGGCTGCGGAACTGGAGCATGCGAAAAATCTCTTCATCATCTTCGACGAGTTGTTCAGGGGAACAAATGTGAAAGATGCATATGATGCTACCGTTGCTATCACTTCCGCATTTGCGAGCCGGCCTAATTGCATGTTTGTGGTATCAACGCATATCATGGAAGCCGGAGAAAAACTGATGGAAGAATGCAGCAATATTCAGTTCGTTTACCTGCCTACGCTGATGAATGGCGACAGACCTGTGTATCCCCGAAAGCTGCAACAGGGCATCACTTCAGACAGGCATGGTATGGTGATCATCCATAACGAAGGCATTCTGGATATACTGCGGAACGGACAATATTAAATGAAGAAGCATGAGTTTTTTAATAGACAAACAAACTGCCGATGATCTTAATCTGCTGGGCAAATACAAACCCAATGCGATATTCGGCATGTTCAATAAAGTGAAAACGGCTGGCGGAGAACGGTTGATGGAAAATTGGTTCCGGCATCCGCTTACCGATGCCGATGCCATCAATCAGCGTTCAGCGATGTTCAGCAGATTCGGTGAAATGGCCATTGAATTTCCTGCTTCGGGCAATGCTGTTGAAGTGATGGAGAACTATCTCAACTCAGGAGCGCCGGGTAACCGGTTTGCTGCTCCCGTTTCAGTGATGAGCAAACGGGCTGCACATACTCTGGGACTGAATAAAGAATACCGTCAGTTTGCGGAAAGCCTTTGCGTAACCATTGAAGTGCTCAATAAATTTCGTGGTTGCTTTAATGGAATGGCCGATAAGCACAGGGATATGTTGTCTGGTGTTTTTGGTGAAGCCTGCAGCATTCTGAATAATGCTGAATTGAAATGGCTGCGCGAAGAAGCAGGGAAAAAGGAGTTGCCCCTGAGCAAGATCCTCCGGTACGATAATGTTTTAAGATTCCATCTCAGAGCGAAACTGGAAAATGTATTGCGGGCTATTTATCTGCTCGATTGCTGCATAGCAGTTGCAGCTACAGCCGGAGAACGGCAATTGGTGTATGCACATGCCTTGCCGAAGGAGCGCAGCTGCATCCGCATCGACGATTGCAGGCATCCGGGAATAAAAAAAGCGGTGGGGAATTCTGCCGATATGCACCATCACAGCAATGTGCTGTTTCTTACAGGGGCCAATATGGCGGGTAAGTCAACTTTTATGAAATCCTTTGCCATAGCGGTTTTTCTGGCGCATATGGGATTTCCTGTAGCTGCCAGGTCGATGGAGTTCTCTGTGCGTGATGGAATTTATACGAGCATCAATGTTCCGGATGATCTGGAGCAGGGCTTCAGTCATTTTTATGCCGAAGTGCGCAGGGTGAAGATGGTGGCGGAGACAGTTGCCGCAGGAAAACATATGCTGATCATTTTCGACGAGCTGTTCAAAGGCACCAATGTAAAAGATGCTTACGATGCTACACTGGCTGTTACGGAAGCGTTTGCTGCTTACAGAAAATGCTGCTTTATCATTTCCACCCATATCATCGAAGTAACTGAGCCGTTGCGGGAACGTTGCAGTAATCTGCAGTTTGTGTATTTGCCAACGATCATGGAGGGGCAGGTGCCGAAGTATACGTACCGGCTCAAAACCGGTGTAACTGAAGACAGGCATGGGATGATGATCATCGAAAATGAAAGGATCATCGATATTATCCGTAAGCCGCAGCTGCAATAAAAAGGAGAGATCAATAAACGGGTCCGGGTCTGCATAGATGCAGGTACGGACCCGTATTGTTTCTGCGAAAAAATACGGGAATATTCAGAAGCGGGTGAAGGCGGAGAAATAGTGCATCATCATAATTCACCAGCTTTCCTTAATATTGTAGGGATAACTGCTTAATCCCTAACCTCAAGACCTGATGGTATTGGAACCGGACATCATTATAGCTTTTAAAAGAGGCGATGGTACTGCTTTTGAACAGGTTTATAAAACTTACTTCAAACGGCTTGCTTATTTCGCCAACAAGCTCATCGGTGATCCGGAGCAGGCAGAAGACATCACTACGGAATCCCTGCTGAAATTATGGGATCGCCGCCATCAGTTCGATAATCCTTCACATATAAAATCCTGGCTTTATATTACAGTTCGCAATGCCTGCATCAATTTTATGCAGGAAACAGTGCGGCATAGCCGGTCTCATCAGGAGATCAGTTACCTCAGCACACATGAAGAGGAAGACATCGACCGGCACCGCATCGATGCGGAACTGATCAATGAGATCCATCATCAATTGCAATTTCTGCCCGCTCAATGCGCTCAGGTATTTGAGCTGATCTACTTCAGGGGCAAGAGCACCGTTGAAACAGCCAACCTTCTCCAGACCAGCACCAAGAATGTGCTCAACCAGAAACTGAAAGCCATCAAATTGTTGAAAGCGCAGCTGCTGAAGCGCGGATTGTTCCTGTTTTTATAGGCATTCAAAAAAAAGTTTGGCATCAGCGATGGAAAAACCTTTTCCTGCCTGTATTAGTATTAAAACCCCAGCTCAGAACAAACAATGGCCAGTAATCCGTCCATAGAAGCGTTGCTGATAAAGCAACTTGATCAACCCCTCACGATGTCCGAACAGGCCATCGTAAACCAATGGCTGGAGGCATCGCCCGCGAACAGCGCGTTGTACGAGAGCTTTCAGGACAGGGAGTTGCTGGAGAAAAAACTCAGCGCGTTCAATCAGTTCGATGAAGTGGCTTCCTGGGAAAAGCTGGTTGCTTCAGGCAGGTGGACGCCGGAGCAGGAAAGCAAAACCGTTTACAGTATCATGCGGAAGCGCTGGCATTATGCAGCAGCCATCTTTATTCTTTGTATCGGAGCAGGTATCTTCTACCTGTATCTTCAATCGGATAGTGCAGCAACGGCGAACAAGCCTGAGCTTGTAACCACACCAACCGAGATTCTTCCCGGAAAGAATCAGGCCATCCTTACGGTAGGAGATTCAACCATTCTTTTGAGTGATAATAAATCGGGCATCGTTGCTGAGGATAATGCTATCGAGTACAACGATGGAGAACGCATTGCACAGGCAGGCAGAATGATCACACTATCCACACCCCGTGGCGGACAGTATCAGGCCGTACTGCCGGATGGAACCAAAGTGTGGCTGAATGCTGCATCATCTATCATCTTCCCTTCAGGCTTCAATAAAGAAAGAGCAGTAAAGGTTTCGGGTGAAGTATATTTTGAAGTAGCACAGAACCATCGCGCTCCGTTTATGGTAACAGCAGGCAATACGCAGGTGCAGGTACTGGGCACCAGCTTCAACATCAATGCGTATGAAGAAGAAAGAGCAGTGAGAACAACACTGGTGGATGGAAGTGTACGTGTTTTACCCCTGTCTGAAAATCAGCGCAACGTGGTGCTGAAGCCGCTGCAGCAGGCTGTTTCAGCCATGAGTGGCGAAATAACAGGAGTGTTCAGTCCGGATATTGCCAGCATCCTTGCATGGAAGAGAGGCTTCTTCAGTTTCGACAATGCCGACTTTGAAACCGTGATGCGTCAGCTTGAAAGATGGTATGATATCAAAGTGCAGTACCGTGGCGCCGTGCCTACAGTAAAACTAATGGGGGAACTTGACAGAGCGATTCCGTTGACGGACGTTCTCAGGTATCTTTCCCGCCTCAATATAAAGTTCGAGAAAGAGGGCAGAACACTTACAATTCTGCCGTAAACCAACACTATGAGATGGCATTAAAAAACGAAACCGGAAGTGTTTGCACCACTCCCGGCAGAGTTTGAGTTTATTAACCAGAACAGGTCTCGCAAAAGACTGCTTATTACATCACCCAAACGTACCAAAGTTATGCAAAATGTGGTTTCCTTCTCCCGGAGTTGGGGGAAATCCGTTGCGCGCCGGGGACTGCTTCCGGCCGGGCGGAGATTAAAGCCAATACTATTAGGTATGAAACTAACTGTACTATTTCTGACTGTCGCTTTCATGAATGTAAGCGCCAACAGCTTTTCACAGAACGTCAGCTTTTCGGGAAGCAATGTTCCGCTCGAAAAAGTTTTCAATGAATGCAAAAAGCAAACCGGGTACAGTTTTCTTTACCCCAGTTCATTGCTGAGCATTGCACACCCCGTTACAATCTACGCGGAAAATATGCCGCTGGAGCAGTTTCTCAAAGAACTCTTCAGAACGCAGCCCATCGGATATGAGATCAATAACAGATCCATACTGCTGTTTGCGAAGCCTGTTGTTCCCGCAATCATTAATCCTGCAGCTAATCAAAGTATTGATGCAACGGCTCCGCAGGTGAATGCATTTCCGGTGAAGATCAAAGTGATCGATTCACTGGGTGTTCCCATGCCCAGAGCTTCCGTAATGGTGAAGAACAAAAAGATCTCCAAAGTAACCAATGCAGAAGGGATTGCTGATCTGCAGGTTGATTTCGGAGATGTGATAGAGATCAGTTATGTGGGGTACGAAACAGTAACATATACTGTCAGAAGCATAACGTCTGTAGTCTATATCAATCTGAAGTTGTCAGATAAGGGAATGGATGAAGTGGTGACCGGTTATACCAGACTCAGAAAGGAAAGCTTCACCGGTAATTCCATCCGCATAACACAGGAGGATATTCAGAAAGTGGGCAACAGAAATGTGATCAGCGCCCTGCAGATATTTGATCCGTCTTTCCGCATGGAAGTGAATAATATCATGGGCTCCGACCCCAATACATTACCGGAATTCTATATCAGGGGCCGTTCCGGTATTGGTGTAAAGTCGCTTGATCAGGTGGATGTGTCTCAGGCAGCGTTGAGCAACAATCCTAATCTTCCCATTTTTATTTTAGATGGTTTTGAAATACCCGTTGAACGTGTGTATGATTATGATATCACTCGCATTGCCAGCGTTACCATTCTCAAAGATGCAGCTGCTACTGCCATCTACGGATCACGTGCTGCCAATGGTGTGGTGGTGATACAAACTGTAGCACCCGTGCCGGGCAAACTCCATGTGGACTACAATATGCTGACTTCACTGAGCATGCCTGATCTCACTGATTACAACCTGATGAACGCTTCTGAAAAACTGCAGGCAGAAGAGCTGGCAGGCTATTATAAACCAGATGGTATCACCAATCCGGCATTCCTCACACAAGAGCTGCTGGCCAAAAGAAACCAGATCAATCGTGGCGTGAATACTGACTGGATTGCTCAACCTCTTCAGAATGCGCTCAACCAGAAACATTCGCTGGTTTTTGAGGGCGGCTTTGATCAGCTGAGGTTCAGCGCCAAACTGGCGTACGATGTTGAAAAAGGAGTGATGAAAGGATCGAAGCGTGAACGCAAAAGCGCTGCCCTTCAGATCGATTATCGGGTAAAGAATTTTCAGGTAAGGAACGATTTCTCCTATGATGTGGTGGACGCACGCGATTCTCCCTACGGCGATTTTGCCGCCTACACAAGAAAGAACCCGTATGATGAAGCTTATGATGCCGACGGAAAACCTGTAAAGACTACAACGCGATGGCGTTACATGGCCGAACCGCTTTCTCTGGTGAACCCATTGTATGAAGCGTTGATGACGCAAAACTTCAACACCAACGGTTATCATGCCATCACCAACAATACTGGTATCAGCTGGAAACCATTCAGTAAACTGACAGTACGCGGAGAAATAGCGCTGGGACGAACTTTTAAGAGATCGGATAAATTCATCGATCCTGCATCGGGCACACAGGTGGGCGTTGATAATATCGGCCGCGAAGGAAAACTCAACATCGGCAGAACCGACGAATATTCTTTCAATACCAATATCTATGCAAACTATGTGAACAATATCGGAGGGCATAACATGAACTTTTCCGGTGGTGTGAACATAAAGGAGAATAAGGGTACACAGGTTTCGGAATTCTATGCTGGTTTCCCATCCGGACAGCTGAATTCTCCCAACTATGCTTCCGTGATGGAGCGCAAATCCGCTTACGTTGATAATATCACCAGATTGTTCGGCACCTTCCTGGCACTGAACTATACGTACAGGGATATCTACCTGCTTGATCTGTCCGGCAGGGTGGATGGTAGTTCCAGTTTCGGCGCCGATAAAAGATTTGCTCCCTTCTGGTCTGCAGGTAGCGGCATCAACTTCCACAACTACAACTTCCTGAAAGGAAATACAGTTTTCAACAGAGTGAAACTGACAGGCTCTTTCGGGCAGTTGGGAAAAACAAATTTCCCTCCCTATGCTGCTAAAGGAACTTACATAGTTCAGCAAGCCAAATACAGCACAGGTGCAGGTGTGCTGCTGAAGGCCATGGAAAATCCGAATCTTACATGGGAGATCACCAATACCATTGATGTGGTGCTTGATCTTGGACTGTTCAGAAACAAGCTGAACATCAATCTCAACTGGTATGATAAGGTTACCAGAGATCTGGTGAATGATGTTGATATGCCGCTTTCATCGGGCTTTCCCACGTACAACGACAATGTGGGTAAGATCAGGAACCGCGGCGTTGAATTAGGAATGAGATATGATGTGATCAGAAAGAAAGATTTCTATTTCAATGTGTCTCTCAACTTTGCATCCAACAAAAATACACTCGTTGAATTGTCCAATTCTCTCAGACGTTACAATGAGCTGGTGAATCAGCAGTATGATGGTTTCAACGATGCATTGGCAGTATTGCAGAGTCCTGATATTAAGAAACGTTATTCCACTGCGCATACAAAGTTTGTTGAGGGCGCTTCAGTGACTTCCATTTATGGCATGCGTTCACTGGGCATCAACCCGGCAGATGGGAAAGAGATCTATATGCGCCCCGATGGTACTATTACCTATGTGTGGTCAGCAGGTGATCAGGTGGCAATAGGTGATGCAACCCCAAAAGCACAGGGAACATTTGCCCTCAATGCTGTGTATAAAGGCTTCTCACTCTATGTTGCCTGCATGTATCAGTTTGGCGGACTGGATTACAATTACACGCTGCTGAGCAAAGTGGAAAATGTGGACCTCTACAGTAACAATGCAGACCGCAGGGTGCTGTCGCAGCGCTGGCAGCAGGCCGGCGATCTTACGCAGCTGAAAGATATATCTGACAGGCTCTATCTTACCCGACCTACTTCCCGCTTTATTCAGAGGAATAATCAGGTGAGGCTGAGTACACTTACGGTGGCATACGATATTCCGCAGAAGAAAGTGGCCAGGTTTGGACTGTCGAGATTCAAGGTTCAGCTCACCGGCAGTAATCTCGCAACCATTTCTTCCATACAACAGGAGCGTGGGCTGCAGTATCCCTTTGCCCGCACATTTGAATTGTCATTAAAAGCCGCATTATAAAAGTTGCTGATCATGAAAAATATCACCCTACTAATTATTATCATTTCTTCCTTCACCGGATGTAAGAAATGGCTGGATGTACAACCTTCTGATCAGATAGTGGATAAGGAATTGTTCAGTGAATCCCTGGGCTTCCGTCATTCGCTGAATGGTGTATACATTCAGGCTGCCGGCAAAGATCTGTTTGGCAAGAACCTGAGCTGGGGTCTCAATACTGCCTACAGTCAGGAATATGCTGCCGGCAAAATGGGTACCGAGCAGTACCTCGCCTATGAGTTTGATAAAACGAATGCAGGCAGCCAGGCCATCATTGATGGCATCTGGAGCAGGGCATACAACAATATCGCGAATTGCAACAAACTGCTGAAAGAAATTGAATCATTGCCTGAAAGTGGATTCATGGCGGGCCGCTCAGAGCGCAACCTGATCATGGGAGAAGCAATTGCCATGCGTGCGCTGATGCATTTTGAAATGCTTCGGCTGTATGCGCCCGCACCTGCAAAAGAGCCGAACGGGAAATATCTTCCATATGTGAATACTTATCCCGCAAAGCTCAATCCACCGATTGCTACCACTGCAGTGATTGATCAGATCACGGCTGATCTTGAAAAAGCTCAGTCACTGGTTGCAGAGAATGATACCATCGTAAACAGTTCAGGCCTGTCGGCCAAACTGCCCTCCCAGATAGCGGGTTTAGGGAATGGATCGCCCCTGACTGCCTTTTTTACTTTCAGGATGCACAGGCTTAATTATGCAGCCATTCACGGATTGCTTGCGCGTGTATACCTCTATGCAGGTAACTATGTAAAAGCAAAGCAGGAAGCAAAATACCTGTATGAGAATTTTGGTCCACACGGAAGATTGAAATGGTGGGAGTTCACTTCGGAATTCAATGCAACCACCGGCAGCGTCAACAGGTACAGCAAACTGGCAAATGATATTCTGTTTGCTGCTTATGATGCAGATCTTATCACCAACCTCGCAGCTTCCAATCAGGGCAGCTACCGGCTTTCGCCTGATGTGAGCGAATGGTTCCCGGCTTCTGACCGTGATTTCCGTTCAGGATTTATCAGTGAAGCGCAGACCGATAATGAAACACAGAAAGGAAAGATAACGGATAAATGGCTGGAGAGCCGTGCCATTCAGGCAGAGGTGAAAGCACAGAATACCATTGTGCCTGTACTCAGAATGAGTGAAGTGTACTATATATACAGTGAGACCTTGTTCAGGGAGGGGCAGAAGACTGAAGCGCTGGAAGTACTGAACCAGGTAAGGAATGCAAGAGGGAAGCTCTCCACCTTCTCACAGACAGATGAGGAATCGTATTATCAGGAACTGCTTGCCGAGTACCGCCGTGAGTTCATCAATGAAGGACAAACCTTCTTTGCCTACAAACGAATGCAGCGAAACCTGATGCGCGGTACACAGACGATTGTGCTTGATAACCGTTTTGTATTGCCGATACCTCAGAACGAGCAGATTTTCTAATACCGGAAAAAGACTCCATGAAAAAGACGATCACCACAACAATATTCGCAGGAACAATTGCTTCACTGATGCTTTTCGCTTCCTGCAAAAAACAGGAGATAGACCTTTACAGCAGCAGCAGGTATGTGCAGTTTGTAACAGGTATTCAGGATTCCATTTCGTTTTCATTCTTCTATTATCCCGGAAAAGATGAAATACAGATTGCGCTGCCTGTAAAGCTGGTAGGGAAACTGTTTCCGCAGGATCAGACCTACAGCATCGAGGCTGTTTCGTCAGAAGGTACCGTTACTTCAGCCAACTACAGCCTACCTGTGCAGACATTCAGAAAGTCAGCAGTACTTGATACGGCATGGGTGACTGTGAAAAATACCCCGGAGCTTGAAACCAAAGATCTCAGGCTTGTATTGCGCATCTCGGAAAATAAGAACATCATGCCGGGGCAGACAGAAGCTACGTATAAGATCATCCGCATCACTGCCAGAGTGAGCAAGCCTGTGTGGTGGGATAACAACATGAACATGTATTATCTCGGCAGATACAGTGAGAAGAAGTTCCGCACGTTCATGGAAGTGACCGGTGTGGGCGATCTGGCACCATTGGATAATAATCAGCGACTGATCTATTTTCTGCAGTTCAAATATTATCTGATTGAACAAAAGGAAAAGGGTACACCGGTGTACATGGAAGATGGCGCCGACATGCTCAGTACTGTTCCGTTGCTCGGCTAATCATTCAACCAAACTGACTACAATGAAAACCAGTTATATCATTCGTTTGCTGTTGCTCGCTGGTCTGTTTCTGCAATTGTCCTGCATCAAAGACAATAGCAATTTCGATTACAAAAAAGGCAATCCCGTAAAAATCACTTACGGCATAACACAAGCTCTTGTTGCTGTTATTGATGAACCACTTACCATTAAACCTGAACGGATATTTGAAGTGGCAGGTAAAACAATCAATGACTATGATCATGAATGGTATCTGGATGGAAAGCTGATATCCAGAGAACCCGATCTTGTGTTCAACGGAGTGAAATCAGGCTTTGTATATCTCCAGTATCACATGATCGATAAAGAATCCGGGCTCCGGTACACTCCCGGAGATCCCATTGGCATGACAGTGCTTTCTCCCTACGAAACCGGATGGGCCATTCTGTACGAAAAAGACGGTGTATCCGAAATTGCGCATGTGCGCAAAACTGCCACGGGATACCGGGATCAGCTGGCACTTTACAAAGACAAGAACAATGGTGAAAGTCTCGGTAGCCATCCTCTCCGCATCAAGGATTATTTTGTAAATGGTGGAAGAGCAGTGGCGGTAATTCAGCAGGGTGGACAGGGATCGGTAGAGCTTGATGGGCTGAACTATGAAAAGAAACTGCAGGTGAATGCATCCTTTGTGGGCGGCATGCCGTCAGGACTGAAACCTGTGAATGCAGGCTTCTACGAAACGGCGGATCTGCTGGTGAATGAAGATGGAAAGCTGTATGGACGCCTGTTCCAGAGCAATCCCATTGCGTTTACGGTTCCCTGGCTGAATATTCCGCTGGAAGTGAACAAGGGCATGAAGATCAAACATCTCTGGGATGTGTGGACCGGCAACTCATACTATACAGTGATGTATGATGAACTGAATAACAGGCTGCTCTATGCATCGCTGAGACTGGTGCAGAACCTGACTTTCGGAGCAACGCTGAAGATCGATACATTTCCTCCGCCACCTCCTTACATGCCGGCACTGCCGGGCTATATCAACCCATCCTTATCACTGACAGGTTACGAGTATATCTGGGGAGGAACTTTCAGGGACGATAATATGCTGAACACTGTCTGCACATTCCTTGTGCGGGACAAGGTTACCGGTGAAATGTATGTGCAGCCATTCGGTTTTATGACCATTATCGGTATTCAGGTTATCCATACACCAAAAATGCGACAAACATTCACCGGTAAACAATATCTGAATGCTGCATCAAAATTTGTGGCCATCAAGATGAGGGATTTTCTCTTCTTCTCCGGAGGTTCTAATAATGCAGCTTTGTACTATTATGATGTAACCCTTGGCGGAGCTACCAAATTGTATCATACACTTCCTGCATCCATTACGGCGCTGACGCAGAGTGACGATGGTCAGCAGCTGGCAGTTGGCCTTGCTGATGGCACTGTGATCTTCTATGATATTTCCAATCAGGCGTTGCTGAATGGAGCGCCGGTGGAGCTGCATCGCGTATCGGGATTGGGCCGCATTGCCGATATCACCGTAAGAGGAGGTACTCCGATTTAGAAAATAACCAGTAACACATAACGCATTTCACTGCTGAACGCCTGTACTATACGGGTGCAGGGGAATCTTTTGCTCAAAAAAAACAAACAGTAAATAATGGCCGAATCTATTGTAAAAATCGAAGGGCTTTCACACCGGTATAGTGTGCAGTGGGCCGTTCGTGATATCAACCTGGAGCTGAACAAACGCGGCATCTTCGGGTTGCTGGGTGCAAACGGCGCCGGTAAATCAACCATCATGAATGTGGTATGCGGCGTGATAAAACCTACCAGGGGCAGCATTTTCATCAAGGGGATCGATATTCAGAAAGACCCTGTAGCAGCGAAAAAATTCATGGGATTTCTGCCACAGCAGCCACCGCTTCAGGGTGAGTTCAATGTAGAAGAATTTCTCACCTACGCAGCCGGCATCAGACTGGTACCCGATAAGGATATTCCTGCTGCCGTTACAGAGGTGATGGAAAAATGCAGCCTCTCGCATATGCGGCAACGTTTGATCAAGAACCTTTCCGGTGGATACAAACAGCGCGTGGGTATTGCGCAGAGCATCATCCATAAACCTGAGTTTGTAGTGCTCGATGAGCCTACCAACGGGCTCGATCCCAATCAGATCCTTGAAGTAAGGCAACTGATCAAAGAGATCAGTGAATACTGCACCGTTATCCTTTCCACCCATATTCTGCAGGAAGTGCAGGCGCTCTGCGATCATATCTGGATGATCAACGACGGCTCCGTAGTATTCTCAGGAGGCATCGAAGAGTTCGATAATTACATCGCTCCAAACTCACTGCTGATCACATTTCTGGCGAAGCCAACGAAAGAAGAACTGCTGGCTGTGCCAGGTATAACCGGTGTGGAAGAACTGGATGGTACGAAGGTGAGGGTGAGGTTCGCAGCATGGCCTGAGTCGGCCGAAAAACTGATCGAAGCCAGTATGGCAAAACGCTGGCGCCTGGTGGAGATCAATCTCGAGAAGAGCTCCATGGAAGACATCTTCATTGAATTGTCAGGCAAACAATCTAAATCCTAACCCATAAGTAATACAAAATGAAAGTAATCTGGAAAATAGCAAAGGCGGAATTACAGGCTATGTTTTATTCGCCTGTAGCCTGGCTGATACTCATAATTTTTACATTTCAGGTTGGGATGGTGTATACCGGCCTCTTCGATGGATTGATGCGCGCCGTTACCATGGGGTACATCAAAGTGAATGTTCCCATGAGTCAAACGCTGAACATCTGGTCGTCTGCCACAGGTGTTTTCAATCAGGTACTCAGTTATCTGTACCTGTATGTGCCATTGCTCACCATGGGCGTGATCAGCCGTGAGCTGAGTACAGGCAGTATCAAAATGCTGTACTCCTCACCGGTTACCACCAATCAGATCATATTCGGCAAATACCTGTCTCTGCTGGTGTACGGACTGATACTGATGGGCGTGCTGACAGTATTCGGTTTACATTCTGCCATCAGTATAAAGAATATAGATTTTTCTGTGATCCTGTGTGGCATACTGGGTATTTTTCTGCTGTTCTGTACTTATGCTGCCATCGGATTATTCATGAGCTCACTCACATCCTATACTGTTGTGTCTGCCATGGGTACGCTGGCGTTGCTGGCTGTACTGTCCTATACCCGTACGCTCTGGCAGGATGTTGAAGGTGTTCGGGAGCTTACACATTGGCTGTCAATTTCAGGAAGAGTGGATTCTTTTGTACTGGGCATGATCACCACCGATCGTATGATCTACTTTGTGCTCATCTCGGTTATGTTCATCACATTCACTGCCATCCGCCTGAATTCCATGAGGCATAAAAGTTCTTTCCTGGTATCGTTCTCCAAATATGCAATGGTGCTGGTAGCTGTATTCGGTTTGGGTTATCTCACTTCCATGCCACTGTTCAAAGGATATTACGATGTTACGCGCACCAAGGTGAACACGCTTACCAAATCCAGCCAGGATGTGCTATCCAGGCTGGGGAACGATGATCTTACCATCACCGCCTATGCCAATATGCTGGATAAGAATTTCTTTTATGGACTGCCAGCCATGTACATGTTCGAAAGACAATTATTTGAACAGTATACCCGGTTTAAGCCGAGAATTAAAATGAAAACCGAGCGGTACTATGAACTGGTGGCCAATCCTATGATGGATAAACAATACCCCAACATGACCGGCAAGCAGCGAATGGATACAACAGCTAAACTCATGAACCTGAATTTTCCTATCAAACCTTATGAAGAGATCAAACAACAGGTTGATCTGTCTGGTGAGAAATTCCGGTTTGTGAGACTGCTGCAGAAAGGAGATGGCAAGCAAACATTCCTGCGCATTTTTGAAGATAATCAGGTAATGCCTACGGAACGTGAGATCACGGCAGCTTTCAAGCGCCTGGTAATGGATCTTCCTACCGTTGGTTTTGTAACGGGGCATGGAGAACGTCAGAGTACTTCGTTTCAGGATCGTGGGTACAACCTCATCGTGCAGGAGAAGAGTTTCCGTTATGCACTGATCAATCAGGGCTTCGACGTAAAAGATTTTACCCTGGCCAATGAAGTGCCGGATGATATCAGAATCCTCATCATTGCCGAACCGCGTTCTGCATTCAGTCAGGAAGAGCTGGACCGCATCAGCCGTTATGTAGAAAAGGGAGGTAACATGATTGTGCTGGGCGAGCCCGAAAGCCGTGATCGCGTGAACCCGATCATTGCACCACTGGGTGTGCAGCTGGAACCTGGTGTGCTGGTGAAGCCTTCCGCAAAATACCAGACCGATCTGCTGATGGCAAAACCTACGGCGGCGGGCGTTTCAGCTTCCATGTATCTGGATGACCTGAAAAAAAGAGCAGGCGTGGTAACTATGCCGGGGGCAAGTCCTTTGTCAGTGAAACCTGCACAGGGTTTTGAATCTACTGTGTGGCTTACCTCTGACTCCACCGGCTCATGGAATGAACTGGAAACAACCAATTTCATTGATGATAAAGCAGTGCTCAATGAAGGGGCAGGAGAGAAGAGTGAACCATTCCCCACAACAGTGGCGCTCAGCAGAAAAGTGAATGGAAAAACGCAGAAGATCATCGTAACCGGTGATGCAGACTGGATCAGTAATGGCGAGCTGGGTGCACAGCGCTATGAGCTGCCTGCTTCCAACTTCAATCTGATACTGGCTTCCTTCTACTGGTTGTCTGATAATGAAGTGCCCATTGATATGAGCAGGCCCGACCCCACCGATACTACCGCTACCACCAGTGCAGGTGTGTGGACAGCCTTCAAAATCTTCCTCAAATGGATACTGCCCGTAGGGCTCCTTGCATTCAGTTTGTTACTGTATATCAAAAGAAGAGGTAAATAATGAGCTTCATTACAGACCAGCAAACGCTGAACGACATCAGCATTTTCAGCAAAAGTGGAAAGCCTTCCATCTATGCGTTCTTTAATCAGACCCATACGGCAGGGGGCGCGGAATTACTGGAGCAGATGTTCCGCGCTCCCCTGTCAATCAGGGAAGATATCAATCGGAGAAGCGCCCTATTCCGTCATTTTCAGCAAAAGAAAATTCAGTTGCCTTACCAGCCGATCTGGTTCGATGCAGCCCGGCAGTATCTGGAGAATTCGGATGCGCGTACACGACTAACGCATGAGGACAATAGCCTGAAGCGGAAGCTTACAACGCTCATCGGTTCGGATACCGGATATCAGTTTGTAGTGAATGGAGTGGATGCAGTTTCGGAGATCGTAACATCGGTGTTTGCATTCATTCAGTCCGATGAGCCGAAAGGCAATGCTGATCTCGAAAAGGAAACGGCGCTGGTGTTGTCGAAAATGGAACATCCAGAATTTGCGCAGGCGCTGCAACTGGCGGCTGCAAAGAAAAGATCGTTTGAAGATACGGCGCTGCTGGATAAACTCTATCGGTTTACCCTGCGCGACACCGTTATGAAACTGATGCACTACTGCTACCTCATAGATGTATATCATTGTGTAGCGAATGTAGCTGCAAAGCTCGATTGCTGCTTTGCCGAAGCAACGGCAGGCATCTCGCAGCTGATGCTGCGCAATGCGCGACATCCGTTGGTGGAAAATGCAGTGGGTAACAATTTCGAGTTGTTGCCAGGACAGCAGGTGGTGTTCCTGACCGGAGCGAATATGGCGGGTAAATCCACTTTCATGAAAACCATCGGCATCTGCATGTATCTCGCGCATATGGGATTTCCTGTACCGGCAGCGGCCATGCAGTTCTCGGTGCGTGATGGTATTTTCACTACCATCAATCTTGCCGATAACCTCAACATGGGGCATAGCCATTTCTATGCGGAAGTATTGCGCGTGAAGAATATCGTAGAGCAGGTGAGGCAGGGCCATAACCTCTTTGTGATCTTCGACGAATTGTTCAGAGGCACCAATGTGAAGGATGCAGGGGATGGCACCATCGCCATCACGCATGCATTTGCGAAGCAGCAGCAAAGCCTTTTTGTGGTATCAACGCATATCATCGAAGCGGCGGATGAACTGAAAAAAAGCTGCAACAATATCCGGTATGTATTCATGCCAACTTATATGGAAGGCTCCATACCACGTTATACGTATACCCTTCAGGAAGGCGTAACGGCAGACCGCCATGGCATGCTGATTATTCAGAATGAAGGTATGCTGGATATGCTGCAAAACGCTTCAACAACACCGGCATCCGCTGTGCAGGCAACATTTCAGACAGACAATCAAACCCTCGAAGACCTGAACATACCCGGCAAGTACAAACAGAATTCCATCTTCAGTCTGTTCAACTCTACGAGAACCAGAGATGGTGAACGTTTGCTGGATCAGCTGTTCATGCATCCGCTTACCGATGCCAGCACTATCAATGAACGATCTGCCCTCTATGCGTTTTTCAGCCGGCAGACGCTGGCA
The DNA here is from genome assembly GCF_012927185.1 of Pseudoflavitalea sp. G-6-1-2. Classification (GTDB taxonomy): domain Bacteria; phylum Bacteroidota; class Bacteroidia; order Chitinophagales; family Chitinophagaceae; genus Pseudobacter. The sequence continues at coordinate 1,433,151 of NZ_JABBGB010000002.1, read as the reverse complement.
TTTCCTGTAAGCTCCGCAAGGTTTGCACAGATGGAAGATTATGTAAAGGATCGTCCGTATGATGGTGCATTGCAGCTTTTCTTTCGCGGAGCAAGGCGGCAGGCGCTGGCCATGATGGGAGTGAAAAAAGAAATGGAACAGGCAGTGGAAGGATTGTCTGCCACCATGGAAGTGTTTGCTGCTGTCCGGACATTTCTCCAATCATCGTGGACAGCCATTGCACCTCCGTCATTGAAAAAAGCGATCGGTGAAGTGTTGAATTTCCTAAACGACCCGCGGCTGCAATTGAACAAGTACGGCAATGCAGCCGGTTACTCATGGAGAGAACTGATCCATTTCGAAATACTGCTCTTCAACAAAATGAATAAGCTGGTTGCACAGTTGCTTCATTTATTGTATGAGCTGGATGTATATATTGCTGTAGGCAATACTGCCCGGAAACTGGGGCTTTCTTTTGCTGCTGCTCTTGAAGGAGAAGGGAATGAATTGCATATCACCGGTGGCTTTCATCCTGCCATCACCAATGCAAAAGGCAACGATATCAATTTCGGAGCACAACAGAATTTTATGTTCCTCACGGGAGCGAACATGGCCGGTAAATCTACTCTGATGAAAACTACCGGTGTATGTGTGTACCTCGCTCATATGGGCTTTCCCGTTCCTGCCCGTGAACTGCGCTTTCATCCGATGGAAGGATTGTACACTTCCATCAACGTGGCCGATAATCTTAACATGGGGTACAGTCATTTCTATGCAGAAGTATTGCGTGTGAAGCATATTGCCCAACAGGTTTCGGCACAAAAAAGATTGTTCGTGATGTTCGACGAACTGTTCAAAGGAACGAATGTGAAAGATGCATATGATGCCACACTGGCTTTCTCGCAGGCATTCCATGCTTTCAACCGCTGCCTGTTCATCATCTCCACGCATATTGTGGAAGTGGGCACAGCGCTGGGCAGCAATACAAAAGGTGTTCAGTTCAAATTCATGCCAACTGTGATGCAGAACAATCTGCCTACATACACCTATGCCATTGCAGATGGCATTTCAGATGATCGCCATGGCATGGTGATCATCAGGCAGGAAGGCATTCTGGATATGCTGTCGGAAATAGAAGAATATAACACTCATCTATAAGTGATATGAAGATTATGAAACTACAATCGAAAAAACTATTGTATACCGCCTGTTTTCTGATGATCGCGGCACTGATCGGCGCCTGTAAAGAAAAGGTAACGCCGCTTCCCGGAGATACCGCTGTGCGCACAGGCGTGCTGCCCAACGGACTTACCTACTACATCAGAAAAAATGCGGAACCCCGTCAGCAGGCCTATCTCATGCTGGTGAACAAAGTGGGCTCACTGATGGAAACGGATGAGCAACGCGGCCTCGCGCACTTCACTGAACATATGGCTTTCAAGGGAACGAAACATTTTCCGAAGAACAGTCTGGTTGATGCGTTGCAGAAAATGGGCGTTCGCTTCGGAGCCGATCTCAATGCCTACACAGCATTTGATCAGACAGTGTACAAACTGGATATTCCACTGAGTGATACTGCTTCCCTGAATCGCGGCATTCAGATACTACGCGATTGGGCGGGTGGTGTGGAAATGGTGAATGAAGATATCGAGTCGGAAAGGGGCGTGATACTCGAAGAAAAACGTATGAGGAAGGGCGCCAGTGAGCGCATCAGCGAAAAAACGCTGCCCATTCTGCTCAACAATGCAAGGCATGTGCAACGCCTCCCTATCGGAACGGAAGAAGTGCTGACTACTTTCAAACCGGATGTATTGCGCAGGTTCTATGCAGACTGGTACCGCCCCGATCTGCAGGCCATCGTAGTGGTAGGAGAGTTCGATCCGGCTGAAATAGAACAGCAGATTAAACAACAGTTTGCCGATCTGGTGAAACCTGCAGGAGCCCCTGAACATACCAGACATGCTGTTGCTTTGAATGGCAAAAAAACATTTCATGTGGTGCGTGAGGAAGAGATCAAAACAGTATCGATGCAACTGTATTGCAAAGACACTGTATCGCAGATGCGGACTGATGAAGATCTTCGCAACGGTATCGGTACGCAGCTTTTCAATACCATGCTGGGCAAACGCATTGCGCAACTGCAACAGCAAAGCGATCCTCCGTTTCTGCAGGCAAGTGCGGGTATCGGCCCTATTGCCGAAGGCCTCGGAGGCCCAACAGTACAGATCAGTTTTTTACCCGGAGATATTGAAAGAGGATATACTGCACTGATGACGGAATTGTATCGTGTAAAAAAATATGGATTTACTGAAGAAGAACTCAGGCGTGCAAAGATTGCAGTGGGCGAAGCGCAAAATATGCGCTACAATAACCGCGAAAAGATCAGTTCAGAATCCTATGCCAATCAGTATGCACAGGCATTCATGAACAATATACCTACGCCTTCTGAAGAATTTCTCAATAAAGCCATCCGGGAACAGCTGGAAAAAATTACACTGTCATCGATCAGTCAACAGATCGATCTCTTCTTCGATCTTCCGGATCAGGACCTGATTCTGCTGGCGCCAACCGATGAAAAGATGGCACTGCCAACTGAAACCGACTTCAAAAACTGGTCAACCAACATTGCCGGTAGCAAGATCGAAAAATACAAAGAACCCGAAACCCTGACCGATCTTCCACGCCCCACTGCTAAACCCGGCAGTGTAGTGCAAACTGCAAAGCATGATGAAATCGGCGTAACCGAATGGACACTCAGCAACGGCGCGAGAGTATTGCTGAAACCAACCCCGGTTCAGGAAGATAAAATACTCATCAACGCCTTCAGCTTTGGGGGAACAGCATTGTATGATCAGCAGGATTATGATGCAGCTTCTCTCGCAGCGCCCATCACATTGCAGGGTGGGGTAGCAGGACTAGACCCGCAGGCTTTGTCTGCCATTCTCACCGGTAAAATGGTGCAGGTGCAACCATTTATTGCAGAATACACGGAAGGCATCGGCGGAGGCAGCAGCAAAAAAGATTTCGAGACTTGTCTTAAACTCATCCATCTGTATTTCACGAAGCCCGGTCTCAATGAAGCTTTAGTGGCCGGCATGCTGCGCAATTCCAAACTCGAACTGGAAAAACGAGGCCAGACACCCGGAAGTATTTTTTCGGATAGCGTGAATGCATTCCTCTCCGGCAATCACTGGCGCAAACAGCCGATGACGGTGGCCAGACTGGAAGCAGTGAAACCTGCACGCGCTGTGGAGATCTTCAAAGAACGTTTTGCAGATGCAGCCGATTTTACTTTCCTGATCACAGGAAGCTTCGAACCGGATGCCATCAAACCATTGGTGGAACAGTATCTGGGCAGCCTTTCTGCACTCAATAAAAAAGAAACAGTAGTGGATATTGGTCTCCGTTACCCAGACAAAGACCACACTATTGAAGTGAAGCAGGATCTCGAAAACAAAGCCACTGTGCAGGTGGTGATTCCCGGAACGTACAAAGGAACCCCCTGGGAGAATGTGCAGCTGAATGCGCTGCGTACCATACTTCAGTACCGCATCACCGATCACCTGCGCACGCAGGAAAGTGCTACCTATTCACCCTCGGTGAATATACAGAAAGCAGTATATCCAGATCCCCGTTATGCTTTCAGTATCGGATTCAGCTGCGATCCGCTGCGTGCAAAAAAGCTGGTGAACGAAGTGAAGCAGGTATTGAATCAGCTGGTGCAGCAGGGACCAACGGAAGATGAGTTGAATAAGTTCGTTGCGGAGAGTCGGGCCAGCATCACTAAAATGGCGGGTTCCAATGAGTATTGGCATACCGTATTGCTGACCAGCCTGCAGAATGGATATGATTTAGCCGAAGCGAACAGTATTGAAAGATATTTAGGCATGCTGAACAAAGAGCGACTGACAGTTGCAGCAAAAACTTTTATTTCTCAGAAACCCTTTATGGATTTCTATCTACTGCCAAAGTAGGGCCATGATCAATTGCAAAAAGGATGTCTGCTGATGGTTGGTTTCAGCAGATGTCCTTTTGCTTTTATGATTGGTGCAATATTCAACTTAATCCATCATGAAAGATAATGCCGAGGCTATGTCTGTAGCCGCTGTGCAATGGACTTACGCCATGTTTCATATTCACTCTGTAATAGCCTTTGCTTCCTTTTGCCGGCCGGAAGTTGGTAGTGAAGATGATCATATCACCCCTGTTGGGTTTTAGTACGTTTGCTTTCGATTGTGCTCTGGGTATCTGTTCGGTGATCACGAATTCTCCGCCGGTATAATCTTCATCCACCTGATCGAGCATGAATACCATTTGCATGGGGAAGAATACCTGTCCATACAGATCCTGATGCAGTGTGTTGAATCCACCTGGCCCATATTTCAGAATGAGGACAGTTGGTTTATCCTGCCCGTTACTATGGCAGAGGGCCTTCATTTCTTTGTGTGTAGACGGAAAATTAGTTTCCAGATTCAGTTCGTGCATCCACTGATTGGCAACGGGAGCAATTTGGGCGTATACGGTTTCTCTCAGTTGAGTGATGATTTCGGGTAATGGATACCGGAAATACTTGTACTCTCCGAGTCCAAAACGGTAACGCTCCATGGTGATGGTTTTGCGGTAGGTATTGTCTGCGTTGTAATCTGCGATCAGCGATTCGCACTCTTTGGGAGTCAGTACGTTTTTTACAATGGTAAAACCTTTGTTGTGGAGTTCGGTGGTAATGGCCTGCCAGTTCTGAGCAGCCAGCCTGTTTTCGATATTATCCGTCATTGTTGTAAATATTGCGGATAAAATTACCGGCTGCATTGCTGCTGAAGAACCCGATTCTTGCGGCTTTGTACGAACAGAAAAAATTCAACGCCAATGGCTGTCAGCCTTAATTGTTGTATTCAAAATCTACGCTGAAATATGGTTTGCCATTTTCGCCAATAAGTACCCGCTGGCTCTTATGCTGATAATAGTTATTGATGGTAACAGAAAAAATATCGAACCGCCTGTTGTCGATGGTGAGTGTGCGTGTGTGCCGGAAATCTGAAAATTTATTCTCGATCACTTTACCTGAATTGATGATATAGTAATTGGCTGTTTTCTTGTTATCGATGCTGTCTGCAGTGAAACCGATGTATTCAGGCATAATGTACAATCTGGAATACTGCTTGCGCGGGAAAACGATTGCTTTGTTCGCATCAGTCACATATTGCTCCGGGCCAGTTTTTGCAATAACGTAATAGGTTTGTTTTGCAGGAACCCAGGTAGCGGAAATGTATCTTACACTGTCAGCGTTGTTCAGCATAAAAGATTTTGTTCTGGCAAGGAATAATCCGATAGGTTTTCCTTTCCCGTTTTCCTCCACTTCATTGATCTGAAAATAACCGGTAGCGTCCACTACATGATATTCTTTTGATTTGTTTCCATGCTTTTCCATGAACAATAGCATCACCTGTTCCCTCGACCAGCCGAAGTTAGGGCTGTTGGCCATATTGGGGTCGTAAGGCATTACGGGGCCGCTGTTATTCTGATTGCCAATCGTCTTTTTATTAACGAGCTGAAAGGTTGTTTTTGAATAGTAATGAAACTCGTTTTCTGAAACAAATACTACCAGCCATTCACCCGAACTGGCCAGTGGCGCTATTGAAATGGCGGGGATAACGGGTTTGAGGTCTTTATCGAGCAGTCCGTAGCGCGATTCTTTTTCTATCAGGTAGCCATTGAGCTCTTTATTGAAAAAACCAACAGACTGGTATTGCGGGGTCAGTTTCAATTCGCCTTCTGTATTGCAAAGTCCGAATTGTCCATTCTGATTGTAGGGGATCAGGTATTGTGCGTTGGAGATGGAATTCATGCACAGGAGCAGTATTACGATTATAGTTTTCATATGTTATTCCTGGGTCTGCTATTTCATTAATGGTACGTGATCTGAAAGGAAGGTACGGAATTTCCCGTTTTACAGTTATTACCTATCTTTGCATCCACTTGTAAATTCTGCAAACATTGAGCCATGTAATTGATCAGGCATATTAACCATTCTACGATCGCAGCGCTGCTGCGACAGGTATTCTATTGCTGATTAAAAATTACACAACATGGCTATTTCACAAAAATATGGCCGCACCTGGCATTTTCCTTTTTCACCCGGCACCACCAGCGACGATCGCATACAGCACGATTACTGGAATGTGATACAGGCGATCCCCCGCATTGTATTCACTGAAAAGCTGGATGGAGAAAATAACTGCCTTTCAAAATACGGCGTGTTTGCCAGGTCGCATGCGGCACCGACAGTGAGTCCGTGGACGGCCACCATACGACAGTACTGGCAGAGCATTAAAAATGATCTTGGAACACTCGAAATATTTCTGGAGAATCTGTACGCCATTCATTCGCTGCGTTACAGAAAACTCACGCATCATTTTCATGTGTTTGCCATCAGAGATAATGGTCGATGGCTGAGCTGGGAAGAAACTAAATTCTATGCAGCCACACTGGATCTGCCTACTGTTCCTGAAATCAGTATCATAGCCACACCGCAGAACAGGTCTGCGTTTGAAGCAGGTGTGCTGGATATAGTTGCAGGCGCGGGAGCTTATGATCCGGTAAACGCACTGGATGGAACAATCGCCACCATGGAAGGGCTGGTGGCGCGCAATGCAGACTCGTACAGTACAGATGATTTTGCAGAGAATGTATTCAAATACGTAAGAAAGGGGCACGTAAAAACAGACCAGCACTGGACCCGCAACTGGCAACGTGCCGGATTAATACAAGAAGGAGGTGTATATGTGGACCATCAGTAACAACAAACAATGGGAGCATCTCGAAAAGCATTTTCCATGGATAGCAGACATGCGCGAAACACCGCAGGATCCTGTGTTCCATGCCGAAGGAAATGTTGCCATCCATACTCAAATGGTATTGGATGCTTTGCAGCAGGAGCCTGCTTATCTGGCTATGTCGCCACAGGAGCAGGAAGTTCTCTGGGCCGCCGCTTTACTGCACGATGTAGAAAAGCGCAGCACCACTGTGTTTGAGCCCGATGGAAGGATCAGTTCGCGCGGGCACGCAAGAAAGGGTGCACAAACAAGCAGAAGAATTTTATATAAGGATACTCCAACGCCTTTCCATATCCGCGAACAGATAGTGGCGCTGGTACAGCATCATAGCCTTCCGCTCTGGTTGCTCGAAAGGCCAGATCCGCTGAAGCTGGCCATACAAACCAGCATGGAAGTGAATACCAGCTGGCTGGCACTGCTGGCGCGCGCAGACATGAAAGGAAGAACGGCAGCTGATGCCGGTGATATGCTGTACAGGATCGATTGCTTCGAAGAGTTCTGCAAAGAGAACGGATGCTGGGGTGCCATGCGAAGTTTTGCTTCTGATGATGCACGCATGCATTACCTGCACTCGGAGGAACAGTATCCCGATTACGTGCCCTTCGATGAACCTGTAATGGAGGTAGTGATGATGAGCGGCCTCCCCGGAGCAGGCAAAGACACTTATATCCGGAAACACTTGAAACACCTTCCGCTTGTTTCGCTGGATGATATCCGCACGCAGATGCGTATTGCACCAGACGATAAAACCGGTAATGGAAAAGTGATTCAGCATGCAAAGGAAAAAGCAAAAGAGCTGTTGCGCAGCAGGCAATCATTTGTATGGAATGCCACCAACACTACCAGGCAAATGCGTTCGCAGCTGATCGAATTGTTCATGGCCTATAAAGCTGCAGTGCATGTAGTTTATCTGGAAGTTCCTTTTGCGCAGCTGATGATGCAGAACAAATCGAGAGAAGCAGTGGTGCCGGCTAACGTGATCGATAAACTGGCCAATAAGCTGGAAGTACCGGCACTCACCGAAGCGCACCGGGTTACTTATATCGTGTAACGCTACCGTATGGGTTTTCTGCGATTCATGCAGCAGTTTCAGCGATTGAAACAATTGCAGTTGCATAAAAGCAGATAATGTTCTTTATTCGCAGTTGTTATTCAATTTAAACCCTAACTACATGCGCAAATCAGTTCTTTTTTGTTTGCTTCTGGCAGCTGTAATATCAGGTATTGCCATCGGCTGTAATTCAGCACAAACAGAAGAAACAGCGGCTGCAACAACTGCCATCAGCAAGGATAGTCTCATCAGAAGAGGGGAGTATCTGGTATCGGTGATCGGTTGCGACGATTGTCATTCTCCCAAACGGATGGGACCGAAAGGTCCTGAACTCATTCCGGAATTACGTTTGTCGGGCTTCCCGGAAAAAGGACAGCTGCCTCCTGTTGAACCAGCAGCACTGAATAAAGGCTGGGTGCTGATGGGACCCGATCTTACAGCAACTGCAGGCCCATGGGGAATAACCTATGCATCGAATATAACCAGCGATTCAACTGGTATCGGAGGATGGAAGGAAGAACAATTCGTAAAAGCGATGCGCGAAGGAAAGTCGAAGGGATTGGATGGTGCGCGTCCTATCATGCCACCCATGCCATGGCAGAACCTGTCGAAATTATCCGATCACGATATCAAGGCGATGTTTGCTTATCTGATGTCGGTGAAAGCGGTGAAGAATGTGGTGCCGCAACCGGTACTCAATCAACCAAAGTAGATATGTATCGATCTGAAATAAAAATCGGCCCCGGTGTAATACCTGGGCCGATTTTATTATGTGGATGATGCATCGTTACTCTTTGGTTTCCGTTACCGCAGGCTGCTGCGGATCTTCGCCTTTGAGATAATTGGGAAGATTGAGGCCGGCCATATTGAACAGATCGTTCAATGGTGGTACGGTTTTCATCATGCCGGATACAAAGTTGGAAGTGGAAGTTCCGTTCTCTCCGTTTCCGCTGCCGGAATCCCAGACAGTGATCTTGTCGATCTTGATATTCTTCACAGCTTCAACCTGTGTGCGAACCAGCTCAGGCAGTTTTTCTATCAGCAATAACTGGAAAGCTTTATTGGCATCGCCACCGGCTGCAGATACTACCTGCTTGTAACCTTCAGCCTGTTTGGTAAGAATTTCGTAGAGACCATTTGCTTCGGCCTGCATCTTTGCGAAGATGGCATCTGCTTCACCTTTCGCATTTTCACGAATGGTTTCAGCCGCAGCCTGTGCTTCGATGATGGCGCGTTGCTTCGCAATCTCTGCCTGTACTACAATGTTGGCAACCTGTGTGGCGCGCTCTCTGTTGGCACGCGCATCTTCTGCTTTTTGTTCTGCAATGTAAGAGGCTTCCATCGCTTTCGCCTGCTGCACTTTCTCGGCAGAGATGGCAATGCGAAGCGCTTCGGCTTCCTTCTCTCTGCGCAATGCTTCTGAATTGGCGATAGAGATCTTTGCTTCGTTCTCACCCTGGATGGCGATGGCGTTGGCTTCTGCTGTCTTAACGCGGGTATCGCGCTGCGCTTCTGCCTTACCGATAGTTTCGTCTTTTACGGCAGTGGCGATGCTGATCTCTTTGTCCTTTTGTGTGATGGCGATCTTTACATCCCTGTCTCTGTGCGTTTCCGCGATCTGAGTATCTTTCTCCCGATCTGCAAGCGCTTTACCGGTTTCACCGATCTTCTCCTGCTCCGCTACGCTGATCTTGGCTTCGTTGATGGCTTTGGCTGCCGCTTCTTTACCGAGTGCAGCGATGTAACCGGATTCGTCTTTGATATCGGTTACGTTTACGTTGATGAGTTTGAGGCCGATCTTCTTCAGCTCACTGTCTACGTTCTTGGAAATGTTCTCCAGGAATTTGTCGCGGTCGGAGTTGATCTCTTCGATGGTCATGGTAGCGATTACCAGACGCAGTTGTCCGAAGAGGATGTCTTTCGCCAGTTCCTGGATCTGCTCAGGATTGAGGCCCAGCAATCTTTCCGCCGCAGTGTTCATATTGTCTGCTTCGGTAGAGATGGCGATGGTGAACCGGCAGGGAACATCCACACGGATATTCTGACGGCTCAGTGCATTGGTGAGATTGGCTTCGATGCTCAACGGCTTCAGATCGAGAAATGCATAATCCTGGATCACGGGCCAGATGAAGGCGCCGCCACCATGGATACATTTTGCGGAACTGCCGCCGGTACGGCCATAGATCACTAATATTTTGTCGCTCGGACATCGCTTGTAGCGCGATATCAATGCCATGATAGTTACAAACAATACAATGGATGCAACTACGATAATCATAATTGGGGATAACATATAGGGGTGCTTAAATTTTTTCTACGATAAGGATATTTCCATTTTCAATTTTCACTATCCGCACAACAGAGCCGGAAGCGATCTTGTCGCTGGCGGTCATGGCTTCGAGCTCACGGGTAGAGCCTTTCACGCTTACCATCACTTTGCCTTTGCCGCTCATGTTGCCGGGAATGGTGAGGTACACTTCTGCAGTTGCATTGAGCGTTTGCGTTATGTTGAAACTGTTGTCCTCGGCGAGTTTCTGAATCTGCCGGATCACCAGAAAGAAAACATATACAAACAGCACACCAACGGCCAGCGCAGCAATTACCAGCCAGGTGGGACTTTGAATGCTGCTGTACAGCGAAATGCCGGCCCAGCTGAAGCCAAGCAGAAAATTGATGAGGTTACGCAGAGAGAAGAGTTCGAATGGCGTATCGGTATCATGGCTGCCGGTACTGTCGAAGTCTGCATTCAGTCCGTCGTGGCCATCGGCACCGGCGAACGTCATAACTGTCTGGATGAGAAAAATGATACTAACGGGAATCGCTACCAGCCAGAACAGTTTCAGCATGGGAGGGAGGCTTTGCAATATTTCCATTTGCAAGGTATTAGGGGTTTACGATCGGGCTGGGCCGGAAGATAGCGATTTTCGGCATATCTTCTGAAAACAGCACTGCGTTTAACTGTTAGTAGTGTCTGAAGCTGAAAAGTTTCAGTGAAAGAATAAAAAAAGACGCTTCCGAATTGGAAGCGTCTTGCTTATCAATCTTTTGATCAATTAAATTGGTTTGATACCACTGAAGAAGTGATTGAAGCCGATACCGATATTGGCCAAACCAATACCGAGACCAGCACCTACCAACGTAAGACCTGTGCCCAGGTTCAGCAGTCCACCGCCGAGTCCGGTTCCGAGGCCTGCAAGGCCAACACCGAGACCGCCGCCAAGTGCAGCGAGACCAGCGCCGAGGCCTGTACCCAGACCATTCAGTCCGAGGATATCGCCAACAGCACCACCATTGGTAAGTAAGATTTCATTCTCCGTCAGTTCGAGAAATTGAGTTGAAGTGAGCATATGAATAGTTTAATTGTGGTGAATAAAGCGGGTGTGATTAATTAGTAGGGAATCTCAGTCCGGCAAGGAATGCTGCCATACCGGTTCCGTTCACGGCCATGAATGTTGCATGACCTGCAGACATTGCTGCATAGGCTGCACCTACAGCGGCCATGTAGCCAGTGTAGTTGACAGTGCTTGAGCTTGTGCCGTCGAGTCCGGGAAACAGTATAACAGTTCCGCCTCCATTAATGACAGACATTTCTTCAGTTGTCACAGGAGTAAATTGATTAACGCATTTCATTTCCATATAGTTTATGTGAATAATGCGGTTTACCAATTAAATTTCTTTTTAATTCGTAAATAATCCTAACCACTATATAGCTAAAAAATAGCTGTAGGGTTTAATGCAAAAGCTTAATACAGGATGGGGAGTGTTTCCGGTAACAGCTTACCTTAAACGTTGAGCAGATGTTTATGCGAGGCATCAATTCTGTGTATATCAAGCGTATGAAATACCATATTATGAAGTAGTGTGCAGATAGAACCTGTCGATCGGGCCATCAAAAATACCGATGAATCAGACCGTCATCATTCGCTAACTTACAACATCAAATAATCCGAATATGAAACAGTTTCTCCTTCTGACCGTGCTTTCGTTTTTCACTGCTGCGGCTGCATTCAGCCAGCAGGGCGATCAGATACTCGGTCAATGGCTCAGTGAAGAAAAAGATGGAAAGATCGAAGTGTACAAACAGGGCAGCAAGTTTTTCGGCAAACTGGTTTGGGCCGATAAGATGTATGAAGCCGATGGCAAAACCTCCCGCAAGGATGTAAAGAATACGGATGAATCCCAACGCTCACGTCCACTCAAAGACCTGATTCTGCTCACCAATTTCGTGTACGACGATGGCACTTACGTGGATGGAAAGATCTACGATCCCAAGAGTGGCAAAACCTACAGCTGCAAAATGACGCTGAATGGAAATATGCTCAACATCAGAGGATACGTGGGGCTTCCGATGTTCGGCCGTACTTCAGTGTGGACGCGGGCTACCAAATAATCAATCTCTTCCTGCAAGTCTGCATGGAATGGTGAGATCTTCGGAAAGATAGTAAATGGAGCAAAGCCGATGATAGCCGTCGGCAACCACCAGTCTGGTGTCGCGCACAAGCAGCACCGGCGACAGTTTACCACCTGCTTTCACTTTTGCAATATTCTGTTTTACATGGATATTATCTTTCGGAAGCAATGGCAGTCCGCTTGCACGCAGAATATCCTTGGCCTTCTTTTCGATAGTGGGTTGCTGTTGCAGCTGCTTAACCAGCTCTTCCGCAATCTTTACAGGATACAACAGTTCCAGATAATCTTTTGCAGCGGGATAATCGTGATCCTGTGGATCGGCAAACCAAAGTTTCTTTTTCATGTTTTCTGTTTGCATTAAAGTTAGGCAAAATACACTCCGTCAATTCTTCCTACATTTGACACAAACCATTTAGATCATGATCGCATTTATAGGAATGGGACTATTGGGTTCCAATTTTACAAAAGCATTGCTGAAGCGCGGAGAGAAAGTGCAGGTGTGGAACCGCACATTTGAAAAAGCGAAAGCGCTGGAAGCAGATGGCGCCAAAGCATTTGAAAATATCGAAGATGCAGTGCGTGGCGTAAAACGCATTCATATCACTTTGTCGGATGATGCCATTGTAGATGCAGTGCTGGCGCAGGCTGCACCGGCATTGGAGGCAGGTGCAGTGATCATCGATCATACCACTACATCGGTGGAAGGCGCCGTTAACCGTACACAAAGCTGGGCTGCAAAAAATATTACTTACGTGCATGTACCCGTGTTTATGGGTCCGGCCAATGCACTCGAAAGCAGTGGCGTGATGCTGATCTCAGGCTCTCCCTCCATTGCAGCCAATGTGCTTCCGATGATTGAACCTATGACGGGCAAAGTGCTGAATCTGGGCGACAAAACAGGTCAGGCTGCAGGCATCAAACTGCTGGGCAATATGTTCCTGCTCACACTCACCGGAGGTTTCTCCGATATGCTGGCCACAGCCAAATCGATGGGCATTGCATCATCGGGCATTACGGATCTGTTCAAAGAATGGAATCCCGGTGCGATGGCGCCTGCGAGGCTTAACCGACTGCTGGCTGCCGACTACGATAATCCTTCATGGGAATTGCAGATGGCGCGCAAAGATGCGAGGCTGATGATAGAAGAAGCAGCGCGCGGCAACAGAACACTCACCGTGATACCTGCCATTGCTGATGAAATGGATAAATGGCTGGCGAAAGGATTTGCACATAAAGATTGGTCTGTGATTGCGTCGGACAATCTCTGATCACCACATCGATCACTCCGCGTTTTCTAATATCATTCTAATAATCATACCCGCATAAGATCAGTGTTTCTTCAACGAGTCCGTTTGATGGAACACTGATCCTTCGCAAGTTTTCATGATCTCCAAAAACAAACTGAATCGCAGGACCGAAGTATAATTTTCGATTGTTATTCGAATATACCCTTTATATTTGCCGCGTTAATATCTGTTGATACGGCAACCATCATGCGATAATTCTCCAGCCGTTCAATAGTTCCCCCCACCAGACGAGTTCAATCTGACAAGTAGCAAATGTCACGTATGCCTGAGCAGTTAGTTCTTACACAACTACTGACGTCGTTTTTTTTAACCATTGATATTTGCTATGAAAAAACAACTATGCATCCTCGTGGCATTGTTCGCAGTAACAGTGCTCAATCTGAATGCCCAGGTGGGTATCGGAACTACTTCACCTGATCCCAGTGCTATACTGGATGTTACCTCCACCACCAAAGGTGTATTGCCGCCTCGCATGACGAGTGGGCAGAGGTTGGCTATTACAACGCCGGCAGATGGCCTGCTGGTGTACCAGACCGGTGCAAATGCCGGCTACTGGCTTCGTCTTGCCGGTGCCTGGGTTCGCCTGGCTACCGGTGATGATCTTACAGGTTCCGGTGCAGGCTTTGCCTCCAGTACAACCGGAGCTGTTGTTGCTGTATTACTTGGTGGGACCAAGGTGGAGCTTCCAGACTACAAAAGCCTGGGGGCCGATATCACAGCGAATGCAACCAGTGATGTGTTCACTGTATCAAAAGCCGGCCGCTATCGTATTTCCTACATTGTGAACACTACTGCTGCCTTGCTGATGAGCAGCCGTATTACAATCAATGGCACACCAAGCATTCCGCTTACATTCAATCCCTTATTGTCTGTGAGCACGTATCAGGCGGAAGCCATCGTAACACTTGCTGCAGGATCAACCATCTCTCTGGAGCTGTTTGGTCTGCTTGGTGTTGCCGTGCTGATGAATAATGCACAGGGTGCAGCCCTCAACATTCAAAGAGTAGACTAAGCTTGTTGGAAATTTTATTCATTCATTTAAAATTCTGACAATGCGATACCTATTACTTTGTTTATGCAGTGCATTAACAGGCCTGCAGGGATTTTCCCAGCTTGGAGTAGGATCGGGTCAAACATTGTTCATCGCGAATGGCACTACATTCTTTGTGGACAGTCTTGTTCTGATTCCCAACGCCAACACCAATATCAGCAATACCAATCTTACGCACGACGGTGCTTTTATTACAGGCCCAGGCGGCACAAAGAGCATTACGCGTGTGTACAGGTTCAGCAATCCCATCACATTCACCGGTGATGCCGGTATTGTGTTCGACGATGCTGAGCTCAATGGCAATCCCAAAGCGTCTTTGCAGATTGCCTACAATTCAAATGGTACGTGGACTACCACCAACAACAGCACGGTCAACGGAAACTTCGTTTCCTATCCTGCTACTGGTGGCAGCATCTACAATCAGCTCACTGCTATCGTCAGTGGTGCTGTACTACCGGTAACGTTCACTCGTTTTACTGCTACCCGCGAGGCTCAGCATGTTCAGCTTAACTGGGCAATGGGCGATATCGATGGCCTCACCGGTTTCGATGTCGAATACAGCAATGACGGAAGAAACTGGAGCAATGCCGGCAGGGTACCAGCCATTCCGATGCTGCACGATTTCAGTTATCAGCATCGCGATCTGAATTTCACGCAGCGTTACTACCGCATCGTAGCCAACGAAGCCAGTGGCCTCCGTACCTATACCCGCCTCCTGGGCGTGCGTAATGGTGGAGAAGCCAATAGCGTGAATATCATCCGTAAAGGAACCAGCACGCTGCTGTACTTCAACGGAACTGTACCAACTTCGGTGCAGGTATACGATATGAATGGCCGACTGCTGATGAACCGCGGCGTTCAGCAGCAACAGGTGGAGATAACGGGAGTGGCATCTGGCACTTACATTATTCACTATATGGTGGATGGCCAGAAATTCGCACGCAAGGTTCAGTTATAATCATATGTATACTGTTTTAGTTTAAGGGAATCCCCGGTATTGTTCCGGGGATTCTCTTTTTTAAACAAAAGGCCCGTCGATCAGACGGGCCTTTTGTTTAGGATGGTACTGCTTTTTATTTTGCAGGTCGCATATTCAGTTTCATTTCATCATCTCCCGGATGAGTGTTATCCCACTCGTACCACTGAGATATTTTCAGTGAAGTTTTGCTGAGTTCTCTAACGGTCATTACAGCAGGAGGTGCATTCAGATCTCTCTGATTGTAGATCTGGAACTTTCCACTTTCCGTAGCATGCCATTTCCAGTTGTTGACCTGTAACATTGCCAGTCCTTTATCTTTATATCCTTCCATAACCATTGTTCCATAATTGCTGAAACGAACGTTTATGCTATCCGCTGTTTCAGGATAACTTTCCTGCCAGTTCTCTTCTTTCAGTATATACCATTTCTGATTGATATTGCCGGTGCGTTCATCAGTGGCCAATACCGGCTCTTTGGTAGTAGTTACGGGAACTGTTCTTTTGCTATCTTCTTCAGTTAAACGGAAATCGATCTTGTTGCCATTGAACCGGATGCCGCCTGCGAAACCGAATCCATCTATATTGATGGAGTCACCGGATACGGTAACGTATTTTCCATATGCGATTGGATAGTTGGTATACGCCACTACGTAGGTACTGTCTGCAAAGAACTCTACAAAGGTGGTGGTGGATGATGCAGGTGCTTCATCCGTACCGGTTGAAGCCGTAGTAGGGATCAGTTGCTCAAGTACTGAAGTGGGAACGGTCCATTTGCCGGTGAGATTTACTTTCAGGTCTTCTCTTGAAGTGTCTGGTTTTGGTGTTGAATCACTTTTGGAACAAGATGCGATCAATGCTGCTGCCGTAGCAAGCATCCATAGGGATGTACTTTTCATTTACAGGGGTTTGATTATTAAAGATGCAACAGCAAGGTAGTCGTTTTCAGGTAGTTAAGCCGGATGTACTAACGCAATATTGTAACCGATTTTTCGTTCACGGCATCCATTGTTTCTATATTGTTCGGTTGGCATATTTTTTTGCTTCGTTCGTATACAAAATTGATCGTTTCGCAGAATTTTTCCGGCAATTGATATTTGGTAATTTCTTTTCCGCGCTGTTTTTCAGCCACTGATAGTTGCCTGATTGGGAACTTGTTAGCCAATCTGCCCCCCTGCAATTTCCCGAATGCGAAAACCGTTTTTCCTGCAATAGGAACATCCACCTCCCGGTTCTGTACCACCTTTAAAATAAAAAGCTATGTGCAATTTCAGAATGTGGTACAAGTCGGAGGAAGATGTGTATGTATTGCAATGCGTAGACTGCAATACTTATCAGGTGAGATACAGGAATGCCGCTTTCATGTTCGACACTTTTACTTTCACGCTCTTCATAGAAGTAGTAGCCAATCTTTACAGCAGAGTGCTGAACAAGGAAATTGAAGCGCCCGTTAATGTGCCCACTTTCAATCAGGGAATGGAAATGCTTTTCGATAAATCTGCTCTCCGTCAATTGCATTACCTGCTCGACGGCGCCGATACGGAAATGAAAGCAGCCCAGATGACCAGTCTTTTTTATTATTGACAGACTGCCACCGTTGCTTATTTTTACCGGATGAAACTGAAATTACTGCTCCTGTTGCTGCTGACTCAGCAACTTCATGCCCAATCAGGAAAACAATTGTTCAGTAAAGAAGTGGCCGCTAAACTGGCCAGCCTTCCCATCCATTGCATCGGACAGGAATGGCCCAATAAGACCAGCCATACTTCCGACTCGGCCACAGACCATGTATTGCTTCCGCATCAGTTGCATCCTGTATTCTATGGTTGCTTCGACTGGCATTCTTCCGTACACGGGCACTGGATGCTGGTGAAACTGCTGAAGACCTTTCCCGATATGCCAGACAGGGAGAAGATCATCGCCATTCTCGAAAACAGTTTTCAGCTGGAGAAGATGAAAGAAGAAGCGGATTACTTCTCCAAATTCAAAACATCTCAGTTTTACGAACGCACCTACGGATGGGCATGGCTGCTCAAACTCGATGAAGAACTTTATACCTGGAACGATCCGCTCGGCAAAAAATGGTATGCCAGCATGCAGCCGCTCACACAGAAGATAAAAGAACTGTGGATGGCATATCTTCCCAAACAAACCTATCCCAATCGTACAGGCGTGCATCCGAACACTGCATTCGGACTGGTGTTCGCGCTCGACTGGGCCAATGCCCTCAACCAGCCTGAGTTTGCGGCCCTCATCAAACAGCGCAGCAAAGATTATTATCTCTCCAATAAACATACACCTGCTTATCTCGAACCCGATGGAACTGATTTCTTATCGCCCAGTCTCGAAATAGCAGACCTGATGCGCAGGGTATTGCCCAAAGCAGAATTTCTTGCCTGGTTCAAAAACTTCTACACCAAAGAAGGGCTCGACAATATCACCAAAGTGCCGCAGGTAAGCGACCGCACCGATTTTCTGATCGTTCACCTCGATGGACTGCATCTCAGCCGTGCCTGGTGCATGAAAGGCATTGCATCGGTACTGCCGGCCACTGATCCGCTGAAGAAACGTTTTCAGCAAACTGCCAATGCGTTTCTCGAAAGAACATTGCCGCATGTAACATCCGGAAATTACGGCGGCGACCACTGGCTCGCGTCATTTGCGGTATACGCCATATTCGAGAACAGATAATTCAACATCCTTTACAGATAATTGAAAAGCGGCACCAGTGGCCGCTTTTTTCATGCACACACGATTGTTTGTCCATTGGTGAACACTGATATTCGATTTTCTCTTTACATTTAGCCAGCTTTCATGGCCGGACCGCTGCTACATACTGCTCAATGGGTTTCTTTCTGCGAAGGAGACCAGACCGCTTTTCTGCAATTGTACGAAGCGCATTACAACCTGCTATTCGTATGGGGCGGTCGATGGGTAAAGCAGGATGGGGAATGGATCAAAGATCAGCTCCACGATTTTTTTCTCTACCTCTGGGAACACCGAAGCAACCTGAGCCGCGATATCAATGTGAGATCGTACCTGCTCACTGCCTTCAAAAGACATCTCATTCACGGATTATCCAAAAACAAATTGGTGATGAGTCCGGCTGAAACGCTGGACCTGCCTGCGCAATCAGACGCGGGGGAAACCGAACTGTTCACCGAACAATTCGGAAAAGTGGAGCGGGCCATGCAGTTGCTGAGTCCTGCCCAGAAAGAAGTGGTGCAGCTGCGCTACATGCAGAATATGAGTCTGCAGGAGATCGCAAACCATAAAAAAGCCAGTCTGCGAACCGTGTACAATCTGATGCACAGGGCGCTGGTGCACCTGAAAACCGAATTACTGAAAAAAAACTTTTTTTACCTGTGGTAAATCCGTGAAAGATTTGCCTCTGCTCAATACAGAAGCCGACAATGGAACAGATTACAGTGGAATATTTGCTTCAACAGAAATCCTTTCTGCAATATTGCTTACAGAGCGATGATGCGGCTGTAAGGCAGTGGGAGCAATATCTGCAAGCGCATCCCGAAGAGGCTGCTGTAGTTCACGAAGCGGCTTCGATTGTAAGGGACAGTGCATTGTACATGCAGGCAGAAACGCTGAAACCCGCTGCTGTCGATCGTTTGAGACAATCGATACAGGAGGAGGAAACAGTTCAGCCGCCTGTAAGAAAAATGCTCTGGAAGCGCATAGCAGTTGCAGCCGCCATAATCGGCATCATAGCACTGGTTTTGTTCTGGATGCTGCCGGCAAAAAAAGCACAACAGCCAATTGCAGCGAGATCGAAGATGGTGATCACGGCAGGCGACAGCAGCTACAATATCCCCGCGAGAAAAATGCTCGCATTGCAGGATGGATCTTTCGTACTGCTCGACAGTGGCGCCAGTATCCGCATCGACCCGGCATTCGGAACCAGGGAGCGCCGCGTGTATCTCAGCGGAACAGCCTGGTTCAAAGCGGCAAAGAACAGTCAGCATCCCTTCCGCGTGATTACGGGAAATATCCGTACCACCGCACTGGGAACGGCTTTCAGAGTAGATGCTTCGCAGGGTGCAGCATCTGTGCAGATAGAACTGGAAGAAGGGAAAGTAGCCGTAGAAAGAATTTCGTCAGCCGGTACCGAATTGCTGGCCACACTGATGCCTTCTGAAAGCATCAAAGTGTATCAGCAGCAAAACCGCACCACTCAGAAGTTACCCTTTGCAGCAGACAGGTTGCAGGCATGGAAAGCACAGGAAATCATCTTCAACGATGCGCCTGTTGCAGATGTGCTCAGCCAGCTGCAGGTGCTCTATAATCAACCTATCCTTCTCGAAGATACGCTGCTGAACGGGGCTACGTTCACCGGAAGATTCGGGCATGATTCGCTCAGCACTGTGCTGGATCTGCTCTGCTTCTCGCTGAACAAAAAGTACCGGACTACAGCAGATAACAAGATCCTGATTTATTAGATTCTAAACCAATGCTGCTATGATTGCATCTCCGACTGCAAAACGGATCCGCCTGCGCGTATCCCAACGCATCTGCACTTTCTCACTGGTAGCCCTGCTTTCCGCAGGTATGCTGCCGGGTACTGCTGCTTCATTATTTGCCCAATCCACTCAGAAAGTGGCCGTGGACAATATGAATGTTGAAAAGCTTTTCGCCACACTTGAAAAGCTGTACAATGTGCGGTTCTTCTATTCGCGCACTACCATCAATCAAACTGAAAAGATCAGTATTCCTTCCAAAGAACGCACGCTCGACGAAGTGCTGTCCTATCTCGAAGAGAAATACCAGTTCGCTTTCAAAAAGAGCGGAACCATGATTGCCGTGAGCAAAAAAAGTTCCGGTAACGAAAAAGACAGTAACAGAAACGCTGCACAGGAAATCCGCGGCCGTGTGGGGCTTTCAGAGAACGATAAGATTTACTACGCCGGTGGCATAACCGTGTATGTAGAAGGAGAGAAGAACGGCGCAGTAACTGATGAAAAAGGTTACTTCATCATCAAAACCAAAAAAGAGAATGCCGCTCTGGTGATCTCTCTCGTAGGATACGAAACAAAAAGAGTGGAAGTGAATGGCAATGCATTTGTATCTGCCACACTCACGCCTGCTGCCACTGCACTTTCAGAAGTAACGGTTGTAAGTTCAGGATATCAGACACTCGCCAAGAAAAATACTACCGGTGCATACGGAACCATCACATCAAAAGAGATTGAACGCCGCAGCAGCCAGAGCCTCGACAGAATTCTGGAAGGCGCTGTTCCCGGCCTTACGGTGTATCAGGGTTATCAAACCGTTGGCGGAACCAGAGTACAGGGCATCGATATGCAGGTGCGCGGAGGCAGTGCCATTCAGTCCGACAGAAACAGTCCACTGATTATTGTGGATGGGTTTGAAGTAACACGTCTCCCGGACAATATGAACGAAGTAGAAAAGATCGATGTACTCAAAGACGCCGCTGCCAGCAGCATCTGGGGTTCCAAAGCCGCCAACGGCGTTATCGTGATCACCACCAAACGCGGAAAGGACGGCAAAAATTCTATCAACTATACCACCAATCTTTACTTTACACAAAGGCCGGATTATGGTGCGCTGCGCAGAGCATCATCCAAAGACATGACTGGCTGGGATCTCGAAGCCTACAATAAAGGATGGTTGTATGCTGATATGTACAAAGGCAGAGCCTCTGGCTATACGCCTATCTACGATGCCATCTTTCAGTTTGAAGATAAACTGATCGATTCTGCCACTATGCTCAGCAAACTCGATGCTATCGGAAACCTCAGCAACAGGCAGCAGATCCGTGATCTGTTGTTGCGTACCGGCATGCGTCAGAATCATTATCTGTCCCTCTCAGGCGGTGGGCCCAAATACCGATACATGATGTCGGGTAGTTTTGACGATGATAAATCTGTTTACATTGGAGAGAAATCACAATCTGTTCAGCTCAATACCCGCAACGATTACGAAGTAGCCAGCTGGCTCAGGTTGCGTGGTGATATGAACGTATCGTTCGACAAAGACAATGCCGGTGCCCATATGCGTTCCGAGCTCTACAATATAGCTCCCTATCAGATGATACTAGATAACGCGGGCAACTATGTGTATGACTATTCCAGATTCAACAAGGTGATGAACGATAGCCTCATGAAGAACGGCTATTTCGATAACGGCAAAAACCTGTTGCAGGATGCAAGGCTTGCCAACGATGTTACCAAAAGCTTTGGCGTGCGTACCAGACTTGGTTTTGAACTGAAACTGGCGCGCGGGCTCACCATCAACAACGATTTCATGTACGATCGTTTTCAATCCAGCAACAGAAACCTCGTGGATAAGAACTCTTCTTCAAACCGCATTTTCATCAATCAGTTCACAGCTATCGACAAGGGTACAAAGAAGATCACCAATCTGATACCCACAGGAAATTATATCAATCAGTCAGAAGTTGCTACCACTAACTGGAGCAACCGTTTTCAGGCCAACTACACCAATCTTTTCAAAGGGGTGCATTACATAAACCTGTACGGTGGTATGGAGATCAAGAGTACACGCAGAGATGGTTTAATCAGCAGGAAATTTGGATTTGATGAAGAAATGCTGAGCTGGCAGAATATTCCCAACGCAAAGCAACTGGTAGATGGTAGAATAGAATGGTGGGATGGAAACTTTATGCCTACATATGATGCAACTACTGTTGAAAAATTCTCCAATAACGAAAACAGATTCATGTCGTGGTTCTCTACTGCGGCTTACACATACGACGACAGATACACCGTTACTGGAAGTCTTCGTTTCGATGAAAGCAACCTCTTCGGATCTGATGCCAAATACAGAAGAACACCGTTGTATTCAATTGGCGGTGCCTGGAATATCGACAAAGAATCTTTCTTCCATTCTCATATTATCAATACGCTCAAACTGCGTGGTACATTCGGTTTGGGAGGAAATGTAGATAACTCCGGTACGCCATTGCTGGTAGCCAGCAAAACATTCCAGAGTACGCTGAACGATTTCAGACTGAGGCAGGTTAGTTACAATCCGAAATTAAGATGGGAGCGTACCGAAACTATCAACCTTGGTGTTGATCTCAGCATGTGGAATGGCAGACTGCAACTGGCATTGGATGCGTATCGCAAAAGAGGGTACGATCTGCTCGGCACATTCGTGATCGATCCTACCAATGGATTTACATCAGCGAAAATCAATGCTGCTGCTATGACCAATCAGGGTATAGAAGCCATCATTACGGCCAGCATCATCGATAACAAAGATTTCAAATGGACCAGCCGTTTAAATTTTGGTTACAACAAAAACAAGGTTACCAGCAATAAAGTGAACGACAGCCGTCCGGAGATCAACCGCGTTTCAGGATCAGTACCATACGTAGAAGGATATGCGAGAGAAACACTCTGGAGCTATAAATGGGCGGGTCTCGACGATCGCGGAAACCCACTTACCTTCAACGAGAAAGGAGAGAAATCCAAAGTGGTGGATATGAGTTCACTCGTTGCCAGCGGCAGCTACAGACCCCGCTACTCCGGTGGATTCTCCAACACCTTCAACTACAAAGGATGGTTCGCCAATGTATTTCTGGTATACAATTTCGGTAACGTGATCCGCATGGAAATGCCGGATGGCAACCCTTACACCATGAGTACGAGTCTGAATAATCAGGTGGGCCGCCGCTGGATGAAACCCGGCGATGAAGCACATACCGATATCGTAGGCATGATGATCTCTTACGACGATTTCTATGATGGCCGCGAACGTGTAGCACAGCGATCTACCAACAGCGTGATATCGGGCGACTTCATCAGACTTCGTGAAATTCAGCTGGGCTATTCATTGCCTTCGTCACTGCTGAAACGCACGCCATTCCGAAGCATTCAGCTGATTGCGCAACTTAACAATGTGGCGATGTGGAAGAAGAACAAAAATGGCATCGATCCGGAATTTGTGGATCCGGTTTCCGGCACGCCGTATCTGCCGCCTGCTACCATTCAGACACTCACCCTCCGTGTAGAATTGTAATCATTAAAAGAAGCAAACATGAAACTGTCTAACTTATCATACTTATTTCTGCTGCTGCTTGTTGCAACCGGTTGCAGTAAATTCACTGATATCAAACCCAAGGGGTTTCTGCTGCCGAAAACAGTAGACGACTATCAGGGATTCATGAATGATATCGTACTGGCCAATGCCGGCTATCTCAATAATGAATTTATGACGGACGATCTCCGTTTCACCGACGATTTTGCCGCATCACAGAGCATCACCAGACAGGGCAGGTCTTATTTCTGGGACAAAGAAATTCTGCGCGCCACCGAAGACGATGCAGAGTGGAACACGCCTTACAATATGATCTACTACTGCAATCTGGTACTGGAGAATATCGATGCTGCTACCAATGGCACACAGGAGCAAAAAGACCTGGCGAAAGCCGAAGCGCTGGTGCATCGCGCATTCCAGCATTTCCATCTGGCCAGCAATTACGGAAGAGATTATCAGGCTGCCACTGCCTCCACTGATCTGGCAGTTCCGCTGATGCTGAAACCCGATCTCGAAGCAAAATCCAGCAGAGCTACTGTTCAGGAAGTGTACGATAAAGTGATCACCGATCTGAAAGCAGCGCTGAATATAACTGCACTTCCGGACTTCGGCAGAAACTATGTGCATCCCGGAAAAGCAGGCGTACTGGCCATTCTGGCGCGCGTGTATTTCTTCATGGGAGATTACAAAACGGCAGCTGAATATGCAGATGCCGCATTGGCGAAGAACAATACCCTGCTCGATTACAATACTTTCAAATTTACAAGCGCTACCAATCCATTCAGTGGCGTAACCGGTCGCCCGGCTGCAGAATTGAATCCTGAAAACCTGTTTTCAAGAACCAATAGTCAGGGTAATATTTTCAGGGTATTTCTGATTGGTGACAGCTTGCATCGGGTATTGGGCGAAAAGGATCTTCGATTCTATTTCAACTTTGCTTATCGTACAAGAGGTGGAGCTGCTTCTCCATTCCCCAATTATCTCGAAGCGCTTCCCAACTTCAGCATCGGTGTTCCGGAAATGATGCTGATAAAAGCGGAATACCTCGCGCGCCAGGGACAGACAAATGATGCAATCAATATCCTCAATACACTGAGACAAAAAAGATTCAAACCCGCGGATTATGTTGCACTCACTGCATCCAATGCAGAAGAGGCGCTGGTGCGCGTGCTGGAAGAACGCAGAAGAGAGTTGTTCTATCATGGCATTCGCTGGTTCGATCTGAAACGCCTGAACAGAGATGATCGTTTCAAACTCACTATTGCACGCACGCACCCTGCAAAGTCTGCAACACTGGAGCCGAATTCTCCGCGATACGTGTTGCCGATACCTCCGAAGGTGGTAGATCTCAATCCGAATATCAAACCCAACGAAAGATAATCTGCGCGCAGCCGGGAATAACTGATCAAAAACTGAATCGATGAAACTGTTACGAAATAGCCTTGCATTGCCTTTGATGCTGTGTTGCATTGCGCTCAGCGCTCAGCAGAAATCAGTAATCAGATTTGAGTCGGATGCGCATGCCGATGGTGTTAAGCTCACGCTCATGCGCGAGTGGCCCAACCGGAAACTCATGGATACCGCTCTTATCCGCGATGGAAAACATCAGTTCAATGTGTCGGATACATTCCCGGCTGTGTACTCTGTGAATAGCCGCAAGCCCTATCTGCATGCGATTGTGTTCATGGAAGGCGCCGATGCCGGCGTTGAGTGTAGCCATGAAAAACTTACGGTGAAATCCAGCGCCATTCAGCAAAAGATGAATGAATTCCTCGCCTCCATAAAGCCATATGAAGAAGAGTGGAGAAAGATTGGTGAACGATACGGTGCTGCAAAAGACATGGAAGAGAAGATAAAGATCGGAAAGGAAATGGATGCTCCTGCTGAAAAAGTAATGAGTGGGAGAGAGCAGTTTGTTGTGCAGCATGCCCAGGACCTCGCGGGCATCTGGATGGCTTATGAACAGGCGAATCTCTGGCGCGAGCCTGCACTGGAGAAACTGGTGTCTGCATTTCGCAAACAACCCCGCACGCAATTGCTGGCCAATTTGCTCGAAGGCAAGTTGCAGGAGTTTGAAGCCAATCGCATGACCGGAAAGAAAGCGCCTGACTTCACACTGGCAGATATCAACGGCAATACTGTTTCGCTCGACAGTGTGCTGCAACGCAATCAATATGTGCTGCTCGATGTATGGGCCAGCTGGTGTGCTCCCTGCCGCGCTACCAACCGCAGGCTCGCTCCGCAATACGATGAACTGAAGAAACTCGGCATCGAACTCATCTCCATTTCAGTTGATGAAAAATTACCCGACTGGCATAAAGCCGTTGCTGCCGATAAAATTCCCTGGACGCAACTCGTTTCTGCTCAGGGCATGAAAAGCAAGGTGGTGGCTGATTACAAAGTGAAGGCACTTCCTGCAACATTCCTGATTGGCAAAGATGGAACCATCATTCGTCAGCACATTGAAATCGATGATCTGAAAAAACTGGTTTTATCCAGATAAATACCTGTATGAAGAAATTGACATTATTCCTGTTCAGTCTCGCTTTTGTTTTCGCAGGTTCTACTGCGACGGCACAGGTTGCAAATAAGATCCTGCTCAGCAATGCGACCATCATCGATGGAGATGCAAAAATTGCTCCACGTAAAGGATCGGTACTGATCGAAAACGGCATCATCAGCAAGATCAGGTTTGGCAAAACCATCAAAACGGGTAAGGATGTTACTGTGATCGATTGCTCCGGTAAGTTCATCACTCCGGGCATGACGGATGCACACGTGCATCTTGCCACCCTCGATCTGAGTGATATGCAAAAAGCACGCAAGATTACAGACAGTATCCTGTACAATCTGTTGCGTCATGGCATTACTACGGTGCGCGATATGGCTGGTGATGCGCGTTTCTTAAACGTACTCAGCAAATCTGCTGAAAAGGAAAATCTGCATTCTCCGTCGATCGTATATGCAGCGCAGTTTGCGGGACCTGAGTATTTTGAAATGATGAACCGCGGACGCAAAGGAACGGATGGAAAATCGCCCTGGGTTCGCAGCATCACCGATACTTCCGATATCCGCAAAGCAATTGCAGAGGCAAAAGCCTGCGGGGTTACAGGTATAAAAATTTATGCGGAGTTAAGTGCATCGCTGGTACAACAGATCACTAAAGAAGCGCATGCACAGGGATTGCTGGCCTGGAGCCACGCTGCAGTGAATCCGGCATTGCCATTGGAGATTGCGGAGGCTGGTGTGAACAGCATGTCGCATGCAGGAGATCTGTTGTTTCAACAATTCCCTGCCGGCACTGATCTCACAAAAGTGTGGGGAGCCATCTACAAAGGCCTGAAGGCAGATTCTGCACAGATCTTTCCGGTATTGCAACAAATGAAAAACCACCATATCTATTTCGATCCAACCCTGTTCCACAATCTGAACAACAAACTGACGAATGCGGCTGTGATTGCACGATGGGCAAACCGGCTGGGTGTTCAGATGGTGGCAGGCACCGATTGGGTCTATCCCACTACGAATGAAGCTGTGCCACTGATGAATGAGTTGCAGCACCTCGTATTGGATGCGGGGCTGAGCAATGCCGCAGCCATTCAGGCGGCTACACTGAACGGCGCAAGAGTGAGCGGGTTTAATGATCGTGGACTGGTACGTAAAAAAATGCGTGCCGATCTGCTGGTGCTCGATGCCGATCCGCTTGAACATACCAATGCGCTTTTTTCTCCATCCATGGTGATCAGAAAGGGAAACGTCATTCGTTTTTAGCTCACTGTTAGCACAGGGTATCTGCTGTTGTGTTGAACAGGAAACTATGTACTGATCGGTTCTGAGTTTAGTCCCGCATACTTTTTCACACCGATATTCGTTATCGGGGCTAAACCCTACTTATGATCAAAAATTTACTCCGTTTATTGGGTATTTTCCTGCTCTTTATTTCAAGCTCTGCCAGCGCTTCAGACAAACCTGCTGCTGTTACTTCCCTGAGCATCACTACAAAGCAGTTAAGAATAAGCTGCGACAGCCGTGCTGTTGAAGTTACTTCCGTAACCGGGGGCACTGCTCCTTATTCTTATTTGTGGTACGATGGAAATACATCCAACCGAAGCAGTGGGATTACCATCACCGGCAATTACGCTCTAACCATTACTGATGCCATCGGCAACAAGCTGGATACAGTCTTTGCAGTGGCTGCGTCCGTTGTTTCTGCTGAAATTATCCAGACAGATGTGAGTTGCTATGGCAAAGCAGATGGCACAGTGAAAGCAATACTTCATAATGTGGAAGACTCCATGCTTTATTACAGTTGGGAGGGAGGACCAGATTACATCTACGTAACTGATACGTTGGAGTTATCAGGGTTGAAAGCTGGTTATTACACTTTCAGGATGGCAGAACTTGCCTGTTCAACTGCTGTGGATATCATCATCAATGAACCACTCCCTGCATTTGAAGTAATGGCAACTCCCGATGGACAGGAGATCTGTTCCGGCACAAGTACAAATATGAGTCTGAGCTCGAATGAAACAGGTGCGAGCTTCAACTGGACCTTTACCAGCTATTCAGCCACACTCACCGGCGGTAGTGATGGATCTGGCAATGTTATTGGGCAGACACTTACAGGCGATGGCTATGCAGAATACTCCGTAACAGCTACCAAAAACGGTTGCAACAGTGCGCCTCTGAGAGTGCTTGTAAATGTAAAACCTGCTTCCGATCCCGGTTGCGGATCAGCATCGAAAGCAGTGGGAACTGCTAAAACAAACAATGCATTGAGAGCAGTACCTACCGGCGGCAACACACTGGCGATAACGGTGAAAGCTGCTGAGGCCCAGCCTGCCAATATTGTTGTGTACGATATCAGCGGTCGACCGGTACTTTCTTTTCAACGCAACCTGAGTGCGGGTAACAATAGCATTTCAATTCCTACAGACCGCCTTCGCAATATCGTTTACATCGTAGCGGTAAAAGCAACAAAATTCAAAGAGACCATTCGTGTGAAAGTTCGGTAAGAACAACTCATACATAAAAAAGTGAAGGGCGCCACTTTCGGGACGCCCTTCTTCGTGTTTGAAAAGATATTTGCCTAGAACTTATCCCAGAACAGTTTAACATCTACTTTGTCTCCACCGATTGCTGCGGCAGCGGCTTTGTAGGCTTTGTTGTTGAGGGTTTGCTCATTGGATGGATATGTAAAGCGGGTGGGGAAACCAGACTTTGGAGAAGTTGGCGGAGCCAGAACGGGGAAGTCGAGTCTGCGAACTTCCGTCCAGGCTTCGAATCCGCGATTGTACATCGCCAGCCATTTCTGCGTACCGATCTTTTCTTTCCAGGTTCCGGTTGCTGTAGTATAAGCTACATCGGGTCTGGCGAGATAGATGTCGGCTTCTGCATCGGTTCCACCCCAGTATTTGATGCTGGCCCTGATCGCATTTTTGTAATGATCTTCAGCAGATCCGGCAACATTGTATCCTCTCTCTTTGGCTTCTGCACGGAAGAATTCCGTTTCAACATAATCCAGCAGCATCGATGGGAAATCGATGGCTACCATCTTGTTGCTTGCTTTTGCAAAGAGTGCGAACGTATTGGTTGAACCGTTTGTTCCTCCTACATATGCATTGTTGTCGTTTGGTCTGAAATATTGTTTCAGCCTGGGATCGCTCAATGCATTGAGTTTATCGATCATGGTAGCGCTGGCAATGAAATCCTGACGTTTGCTCTGCACCAGGTCTGTCCAGATAGGATTTTGGTTTGGTGTAGTGCTCTGGTATTTGAAGATGGCATTGTCTGCTACAGTAGCGATTGCTTTTGCATCTGCTGCTTCGACGGCTGCTTTTGCTTTTGCATCGTCCAGATCTGCAATCAGCATTGCCATGCGGATCTTGAGTGAGTTGGCAAATTTAGCCCACTGATCAATCTGATTGGCGAATGTGCCGCCACCATACACGAGATCCTGATTGATGTCGAATCCTTTCTCTGCCGGATTGAGTGCAGCAATGGCTGCATCGAGTTTTGTGAGCAGATCAGAGTAGATGGTTTTTGCATCATCGTACTCAGGGAAGAGATTGTTTACATCGAGTGATTGAGAGTAAGGCACATTACCATAGGTGCTTACCAGAACAGACCATGCGTACACCTGCATGATATCTACAATGGCTGCCTGATTGGTTTTGGTACCAGGTGTTATGCCGGCTGTAGATGGAATGAGGCGTTTGCACTCTTTGAGGTCGGACAGTACATCTCTGTAGAGCGTTGTCCAGAAACGACCCGGAATATTTCTGGTGAAGAAATCGTAGTTGGGTTCGTCTGTGTAGGTAGTGGTTGTCCAGTGTTGAACTACCAGCCTGTACACGTTGGTATTTACGTTGCTGCTGGTGAGCACATCGGTGAGGTTGCGCACTGCATTGGAAAAGAGAGGAGCAGCAGGCACCTGAGATGGCGCTTTGGTCTGCTTGTTGTAATCCTCGATATTCTTTGTGCACGATGCCATGCTCAATGCAGCTATCGACAATATTGCTAGTTTTTTCATTGCTGCAGATTTAGAATTTCAGTTTAAGATTCACGCCAATTGTGCGGGTGGTGGGATAAGCACCACTCTGAATACCCTGAGCATTACCTGCTGTGAGGTTCTCTTCAGGATCTGCATATGGCAGGTTCTTGTGAATGATCCAGAGGTTTCTTCCGATGAGCGATACATCGATTGCTTTGAACACTTTTGTTTTTTCGATGATCGAATTCGGAAGTGAATAAGTGATATTCATTTCTCTCAGTTTCACATAGCTGGCGTCGTATACGAAATTCGCAGCCGGATTGTACGTGTATCCGTAATAACCGGATTTGATGTTCTCCACTCTCTTGGTATTTGGTTTGCCGTCGGCTGTTACACCGGGAACAATCAGACCACCACCTTCAGACAATGGCGCACGTTTTGGCTTGCCGAGGTCGTTGTCTCCAACTGTTTCAGCAAGCACACCTGTTGCAAGGCCATAGTACATATCGAGTGAGAATACATCTCCGCCTTTACGAATATCGATCAGGAATCCGAGCGAGAAATTCTTGTAGCGGAAAGTGTTGTACATACCACCTGTCCAGTCGGGATTCACATTTCCGATCACGTTGTTGGTGGTGGTAGTTTGTACATAGTATCCATTTGAACCAACGAGCTTCTCGCCGTTCGCATGGCGCTCCCATGTTTTGCCCTGAATGGTGCCGTAAGGCTGACCAACAGTAGCATTGACGGTTACACCACCCTGGAATGAACCGATCTGCAGATTGGATGCACCTTCGTTGAGCGACTCAACAAGGTTTCTGTTGCGGGTCCAGTTCAGGTTAATATTCCAGCTGAAGTCTTTGGTTTTGATGGGCGATCCGAACATGCTCAGTTCCCATCCTTTGTTTACGATTACACCGGCGTTTACATATTTGGCAGTGTAACCGGTAGAAGCTGAAGTGGTAACCAGACTGATCTGGTTTACGCTTCTTGTATGATAGTAGGTAACGTCGAAGCCTACACGGTTTTTGAGGAAAGACATTTCCACACCAATTTCCTTGCTCTTTGTTCTTTCAGGCTCCAGGTTCTCGTTGGCCTTGTTGTCTGGAAGAGAGAACATAACAGCGTTCTGGAAGTTGGTATTTCTGTCGTATGAATTGTTGGTGGCACCTACAGGAGCACTGTTGCCTACTTCTGCATAGTTCAGTCTCAGCTTACCCAGCGAAAGCCATGGAGCGTTGATGAAATGAGAGAACACGAAGCTCGATGAAACAGATCCGTAGTTGTATGCATTCTTCTTAGCTGCAAGCGTGGAAGAACGGTCGCGGCGGAACGATCCATCCAGTGTGAGGAACTCTTTGTAGGTAAGGGTAGCATTCGCGAAATAGCCGTCCACTGCTTGTTTCTGCGATTGCTCAACCGGGTAAGCGATCGGATAGAGCGAATTCAACAGGAAGTATCCTTTGTCTTCTACCAGACCGCCATTGGTGATGGCGTAGCTGCTCTGCACATTGTTCCTTCTCAGGTTGGTTCCGATCACTGCACGGAGGTTGATGTTGTCTGTAAGGTCTTTGTTCAGGTTGGCCATCAGATCGTAGTTGTACTCCTTGAAGGTTCTCTCGAAACGGCTGTAAGACGATACAGAAACGCTTCCCACTGCAATGCGCTCTTCTTCGAGCTCTGAATAAGAATCGAGCGATACGCGGCCCAACAGGTTCAGCCAGTCTGTTACATCATAGCTGAGGCTGGCGGTTCCGAAGTAACGGAGACGGGTATCGGTCTGATAATTCTCGTTACGGATAAAGTATGGGTTGTCTGTGTAGATAGGGTAGAGACCATCAGCCTTGGTGGGATCAGCCCAGTTCCAGGTGATGTTTCTGCCTGTTCTGTAATAGGCATCTTTCAACTCTTTTACATCAACGTTGGTTTGCCACCACTGGCGGAAACTCTGGTTGATATTGTATTTGCTGTAACCGGTACCATAGCGGCCTTTACCATCGATCTTACTGATGTTGAGGTTGGCAGTTACGGTAACTTTATCGGTTGGTTTGTAAGAAGCACCTAAGTTGATGAGGTTCTTCAGCAGGCGGCTGTTGGGGAGTACACCTTTTTCGTCGTTGCGGGTGTAACCCACTTTGAACAGCATTTTATCGCTGCCACCATCGAGGAATACGCTGTTGTTGGTGGAGATGCCTGTTTCGAAGAAAGTGG
This sequence comes from Pseudoflavitalea sp. G-6-1-2, assembly GCF_012927185.1. Taxonomy (GTDB): domain Bacteria; phylum Bacteroidota; class Bacteroidia; order Chitinophagales; family Chitinophagaceae; genus Pseudobacter. The sequence goes on along the minus strand of NZ_JABBGB010000002.1, from coordinate 1,400,807 downwards.
TAGGGTCATTGGCTCCTGCTACCCATGGCCTTGCCTGTTTGTAGTTGGCGCTGGTAGAGTCGAAGGAGGTCCAGTCGTACACTTTCAGATTGGGATCGAAGCGTGCGCCGTAAGAGGCATCTTCGGTAGTAGGCACAATCAGCGCTTTGGTACCTGTTCCGAATGGATCTCTCCACCAGAACTGGGTATTGGGCGAACCGTCTGCCGTTTTGCTGTAACCACCCTGCTGATAGCCGGCACCATATTCTCTCTGGTATTTTGCGTAGGTGTTCTTGTCGATCTTGCCGAATGAAACACCTGAGTTAACCACAAGCCCCAATCCTTTTTTTGCCTTTTTGGTGGTGATCAGTACCACACCATTGGCTGCGCGTGAACCGTAAAGGGCTGTGGAAGCGGCGCCTTTCAGAACTGTGTAAGTCTCAATGTCATCAGGATTAATATCAGCTGCGGCATTACCGTAATCGTAGCCGCCACGACCATTGGCCTGGTCGTCCGATGTTGTTCTTCCTTTGTTCGATCCGTTGTTGTTGGAGTTGTCTACAGGCACACCATCGATCACAAACAAGGCCTGGTTATTGTTGAGCAGCGATTTTGTACCACGCACTATTACGTTGGTACTCGCACCCATGGCATTACCTTGTCTGATCTCAACGCCCGATACGCGGCCGGAGAGGGCAGAAGCGAAGTTGTTGCCACGGCTTTGGGCTACTTCTGCTCCTGATACCTGTTGAGCGGCATAAGGAAGCGTGTTCTTGCTTCTGCGAATACCCATCGCAGTTACAATCACTTCCTGCATGGATTCGTCTGTACGTTTTAATGAAACGGAAACATCTGTTTGTTCTCCCAGCGTGATTTCCTGCTTTGCATATCCTACAACATTGATCACCAGTACATCTCCCGTTGATGCGGTGATAGTGAAATTGCCTTGTCCGTCTGCAGTGGTTCCTTTTTTGGAGCCCTTGATCTGCACGGAGGCATTGGGAAGGGGATTGTTACTCTCGTCTGTAACTCTACCCTTGATCGTCCGGTTTTGTGCATACGCCAGCGTTGCGCATAGCAAAATGCACAAGGACATTAGTAGACTTCTCATGACCTTATTTTAGTTTGGTAAATAAAGAAGCATTACCCACAGCATTGGGCAATGCGGGTTTCGAAAAGTTTTCAGGCTTTTAAAATTTAACCGATAATGATGTTTGATTTTGGGTGAAATGCTGAGGGAGGGAATAGCAGCAGTTCATGCAGATTCAGGCAGCAGCTATCGCAGCAATAATTGGGTTTTCTCATGTGACTTTAGTTATGTGTTCCGGTACCAAGTTAAAGACATAATTACTTTTTTGTGATTTTTTTTTGCAAAAAAATTTTACACTGATCAACGTTTACGCAGTAATCGATGCCGAACGTACATTTTATGACTACTGATTTGCCTAATGCAGAGAGCGTTGCATATGCAAAAAAAAGAGCGCACATAAAGTGCACTCTTTTGAATGTTGAAACAGTGTATTATTTTTTCTTTTTGCCCTTGGCATTCAGTCTTAACTCCCTGTCTGTCTTGATGTTCTGAATGGCCTGAATGTAACGCTGGAGCTTGTTTCCGCCGATGCTGATATCGGGTCCGGGCACCGGTTTTCCAACAGTATCGAGCAGAAAACTCATGTCGGTGCCAAGCTGCAATTGTGCTACGCCATGGCATCCCTGACATCCTCCCATGCTGAGTTTTTTCCCCATATACACAATGTTGTTGCCGCCATCGTGCGGCGTATGAATACCGCTGCCGCGGAAGTCGCCCAGTGTTTGATCGGACTCCACTACATAGTTGGCTAAGAAGAAACTGAAGGATCTTGAGTCGTTGGTGGGATTGCCCTGTACACCGGTGAGCCGGTAATATTGCCAGATCGAATTGGGATTTTGCAGCTTCAGCAGTTTATGCGCTTCCGCTGTAGATGCATCTGCAATGGCGGGGATTGGATGAAAACGCGGATAGTTGATCATCAGTCCAAGACTATCCCCTTTGCTTCCCAGCAGCTGATAACCCATATTGCTTTTCTGTACATCCACATGCTCGAAAGTTGCAAATACAAAATTGGGATAGTTCTTTGTTTTGTGAATGATGTGCAGGCCAATGAGCAGATAAGTCTGATTGAGCGAAACAGTTACGCCATTCGACGCTTTTTCAAATATCAGCACCTTTCTTCTGAAGAACTTAGTAGTATCATCGTTAGGTGTTATAGGGCGCCATGCTGTTTTCACTTCAATGGCTCCGTCGTAAGTGCCGGCATTGCCGGGTTTGGGCGTTCCGCCGCAAGGCAGTACCACCACACGTTCTGTATAATCGAGATTGCAGTTGAGCAACGGAGCACCGGGATAATAGCGGTTGTATTTCTGCAGGTTGTCGGCTGTTCTTGTTGTGGCTGCAAGCAGACTGTCTTTTGTTGGATAGTTGGTGCGGATATAATCATACTCATCTCTGTTGCATTTCGCCTGATACAACACCTGATATTTTTTACCGTAGGTATTGGCGAATGCATAGAGATCGCAGGAACCGATCTCGTTGTTCTCATCGAGACAATGGAACACCTGCGTATCCGTATGCGGAAGCGGAAGAGGCGGTGTGCCGAAATCATAGAACGGCCTTGCATCGAATGGTTTTATCGGATTGTTGAATGGACGAAGCTCCGTTCGGTGCGCATACGTTTCCCATACCAGCGGCGTTGCGGGGAATGGACTGGGATCATTGGCATAATTCCAGCCAAGGGCCGGCATGCCGCGCTGCGACTGCGTTACGTACCAGGTGGAATTCCAGTTGAGCGAAAAGAATTCACTCCACGCAAATGAGCAAAGCTCTTCGGGTGTGGATTGATTGGTAGGAAGATCCTGCGGTACAGCTCCTCTGAATTGTATGTTGAACTGAAACGGCGCTTTGTCTGCACCGTCCGCTTTTTTTACAAAGCTGCTGACGAATAATCCGGCTGCAAAAACTATCGCCAGTGCAATGATGGTCTTTTTCATAGCATTGATATTGGTTAAGTAGTTTGAATTGCACAACAGATGCCTTCAGTGATCATAAAAAAAATCACTGTGTTGCATAAAGAATGGATACAGATAACAGGGAATAAAAATGGTACGGCATCCTGAGGATGATGCTACGTAATTCAGCGTCTTATGGAGAGGGGAGTTGTTTTTTGCGATGCAGCAGCAAGCTACAATAAGTTTCTTAAATATAAAATATTATTTAATATGTGTAACCGCAGTTGCAGCGGGCGATTGCCGGGGTACAGCAACAAAAAAAGCTGCATAACGCAGCCTTCTTTGTTGAGTATTATTTGAATAAGTTCTTTGATGAATGCTTATCCGTTATGGTTGTTCCGGGATTGATTGTTTCCCCTGAATCCATTTCTGTTTTTGTTGTGCTGATTGAACGGTTTGTTTGCCGTGTTCGTGTTCTTCTGCGAAGATTGCTGGCCACTTCTCTGTTGCTGGCCATTCGATTTGTTCCATTTGTTCGATGCCTGATTCATCATTTCGTTTTCAGCATCGAGCAGTTCCTGCCAGGTTTTAGGACCATTGTCCTCCAGCTGCTGATGGTTTGCCTGCTGTGGCCTGCGCTGTTGATTGGGTTGCTGAAACTTAGACTGGTGCTGCTTTGGCTGATTATGCTGCCTTTGCTGCGATGGTCTTGCACCCTGGCCGTTGCCTTGTTGCTTTCCTTTCTGCTGCTTGTTTCTGATGTCTCTTGTGCCGGGCTGATTCTTAGCGAATGCAGGGGCGGTGGAAACTGTTTCTTTCACAATAGGAGAACCGAATTTGAAAGGATGATCTTCCACTACAGGCACTGATTTTTTGATCAGCTTCTGAATATCGCGGAGGAACTCTTTCTCTTCATGATCGCAGAAGGAGATGGCGAGTCCGCTTGCACCTGCTCTTCCCGTTCTTCCGATTCTGTGCACATATGTTTCAGGCACATTCGGCAGATCGTAGTTGATTACATGCGATAACTCTTCCACATCGATACCACGCGCGGCGATATCGGTTGCTACCAGCACACGGATCTCTCTTTCTTTCAGCAGCTGCAAAGCACGTTGCCTTGCGGACTGCGATTTGTTTCCATGAATTGCTTCTGCACGGATGCCTGCATTTTCGAGAGCCTTCACAATTTTGTTGGCGCCATGTTTGGTGCGGCTGAATACGATGCTCGCTGATATCTCAGGATTCTGCAGAATATGCACCAGCAATGAGTTCTTATTCTTCTTGTCTACAAAATACAATGATTGCGCTACTGTTTCTGCTGTAGACGCAACTGGTGTAACCTGCACTGCAACCGGGTTGCGGAGAATGGTATCAGACAGCTTTCTGATCTCTGGCGCCATGGTGGCTGAGAAGAAAAGCGTTTGCTTCTGTGCAGGTGTTCTGGCAATTACTTTTTTAACATCGTGAATAAAGCCCATGTCGAGCATGCGGTCTGCTTCGTCGAGTACGAGAATCCTGATCTTGCTGATATCAACAATACCTTGCTGCATCAGATCCATCAGACGGCCCGGTGTAGCAATCAGTACATCGGCGCCTCTTCTGAGTTCGCTTACCTGTGACTGTTGTGATACACCGCCGAAGATCACTACCTGACGGATATTGGTATATTTTCCGTATTCTTCAAAGTTCTCCTGGATCTGCAATGCCAGCTCACGAGTTGGTGTAAGCACCAGTGCACGGATACCTTTAACAGGTTGAGTGGCTTTTTCCTCTGCCAGCAACTGAATTACCGGAATAGCAAAAGCGGCCGTTTTACCGGTACCTGTTCTTGCACAACCAAGCACATCTTTCTGTTGCAGTATAACGGGGATAGATTGTTCCTGAATTGGTGTGGGTTCAGAATAACCCTTGGCTGCCAACGCCTTCAATATAGGCGCTGCAATAGCTAATTGTTCGAATGACAATGATGTAAATTTAAAATGAATAAAGATGGTAAGCTGCCGATGCTAGCGGCACATTACCCGCTTACGATCTTTCCTTGCCGATGTTGAATGAAATCAAAGTGGGACTTAACAGGAGGGAGATTGTAAAAATCGTTGCAAAGATAGGGCTATTCTGCCGAATGCCCGCTCTGATGCAGTTCCCAGGCTTTTCATTCAACGTTTTTAAGTTTGCAGAACCGCTGTAATGCAGTACCACACCCGCTTTACAGTCGCGATAAAATATTTGTTAATAATATTGGATAAAAATGTAATTTGTTGATAATTACACCGGGCAGCCCTGCCGGCATCCCCTTCGCTCTCCCCTGACCGTGGCATTTTCAACTAAATCACTCACACATGGAATGGCTGAAAGAAACGCTTCGGCACTATCCGGAAATTGCCGTATTCTTTACACTCGCTGTTGGCTTTTATATTGGTAAGATCAAAATCGGCAAGTTCACATTGGGAACTGTAACGGCTGTATTGCTGGTAGGCATTCTGGTAGGGCAATGGGATATTCAGTTAACAGGTTCCAGCAAAGCCATTTTCTTTTTGCTGTTTCTGTTCTCGATGGGATACAGCATTGGTCCACAGTTTTTTCAGGGACTGAAAAAAGATGGATTGTCGCAGGCGCTCTTCTCCGCCGTTATCTGCATCAGCAGTCTTGCACTCGGATATGTACTTGCGTTGCTTTTCGGATTTACTCCCGGTACAGGAGCAGGGCTACTATCCGGTGCCAACACCTGCAGCGCCATCATTGGTGTGGCAGGAGACTCCATCAGCAAACTCGATATCACGGAAGGACTGAAAAAAGAGTGGACAGACCAGATCGCTGTTGCCTATGCAGTCACCTATATTTTCGGAACAGCAGGCACTGCCTGGTTTCTCTCGGTGATCGGCCCGATAATACTCGGCGGTAATGTTGCTGAGAAAGCCAAAGAGCTCGAAGCCGAAATGGGCACCAGTGGAGAAGAAGGAGAGAACATCACTACAGCATACGATCGTGTTGCATTCAGAGCATACACCGTTACTAAAGAATTATTCAAAGAAGGAATGACGGTACGTGGTCTGGAAAATTATATGCTGAACCGGCATAAGCCGCTCTATGTGCAACGCATCAGAAGAAAAGGAGAAGTGATAGAAGTGAGGCAGGATACCGTTATTCAGCAGCACGATGTGATTGCTGTAAGTGGACAAAGAACGCAGATCGTAGGTGCTGAAGAATATCTGGGAGAAGAAGTGATCGATCCCGAATTGCTGAGCTTCCCCATCGAGGTAGTGAATGTAACCGTGTCGAAGAAAGCTATTGTTGGACATACCCTCGCATCCTGCAGACGGAATGATTTAGTGCATGGAATCGGCATACGCAAATTGCTGCGTTCGGGCATAGAGATGCCGGTAACCAATCGTACCACACTGGAGAAAGGCGATGTACTCGAACTGGTAGGTGCGAAAGAAGATCTCGATAGTGCTGTGAAAGCCATCGGATACAAAGAGAAATCAGGTATCGAAACTGATATCGTGTATGTAGGTCTCGGCATAGTACTTGGCTCGCTGTTTGGGGCACTCACGGTAAAAGCAGGCGATATTCCGCTCAGCATCAGCACCAGCGGCGGATCGCTGATCGCTGGTTTGTTCTTCGGATGGCTGCGCACGCGCAGACCGGTATTCGGCAATATCCCTGCACCATCAGTTTGGTTGTTGCAGAAACTGGGATTGCATATGTTCATTGCAATTGTAGGCATTTCGTCGAGCAGCGGATTCATCAAGGGGCTGGAACAGGAAGGCATCAATCTTTTCATTGCCGGTGTTATCCTCAGCATACTGCCGATGCTGCTGGCGCTGTATCTGGCGCGATATGTATTCAAATTCCATCCTGCAGTTGCGTTGGGCGCCTGTGCGGGGGCACACGATGAATCGGCTGCGTTACTGGCCGTACAGGATGCCGTAAAAAGCAAGATCCCTGCATTGGGGTATACCGTCACTTATGCAGTAGCCAATATATTGCTCACTATCTCCGGCGCTATCATTGTGATGCTGTTGTATCATTCGTGACAAGTTTTCTTGTTACATTTACAGCCGCACTTTCACTTGGAAGCACTTTGGACAAATATCAGCACTGGCGAAATTTCCGCATATGAACAGCTGTACATCAGCCTGTACAAGCGGTTTTTCAATTATGGCAGAAAATTCACAGCCGATATTCCCATGCTCGAAGATGTATTGCAGGAAGTATTGCTCACAGTATGGATGCAGCGTGAGCGCATCCCTGCACTGCAAAACCCGCATGCCTACTACTTCGCCAGTTTCCGGAATGCGTTGTTCGCCCGGCTGAAGCAGGCGCAGAACATGATGCCTGTGGCGAGTGTTTCGGAAGAGATCGACTTCTCAGCAGATCATTTCATCATCAATAAAGAATGGAATCAGGAGATGCAGCAAAACCTGCTGCGTGCCCTGAATTCACTCACACCGCGCCAGCGGGAAGCCATATACCTGCGTTTCTATGAAGGCTTCTCCTATGCCGAAGTTGCTGTTGCACTGGGCATTACAGAGAAAGCCACTTATAAGATCATGGCCCGGGCATTGCTCCAGCTCAGATCTACCATGAACCTGCCTATACTCACTGTACTGCTGCTATTGAGGCAGTTGCCGGTGTAAGGCCTTTCCTTCCCAAAAAATTCAAAAAAAAACTTTGCCGGCGGTGGGGTAATCCTTTCCGCTGCTTACTCATTCTGTTTGTATGCAGGATCATGATCATTTTTCTATGCAGGATTTTCTCTGTGATGAAGCGTTTCAAAACTGGGTATTGCATCCCGATGCTGCCAGTGATGCTTATTGGGAACAGTGGATGGAACAACATCCGCAACAACGGCCTGCCATATTTCAGGCCAAAGCTTTTCTGCGCGAACTCCGCTTTGTGCATCATTTGCCGGAAGAAGGAACTGAAGAGCAATCGCTGAAACAGGTGTTGCTGCGGATCGAAGAGATTGAGCGTGCGCCTGTGACCCGACCAGCATTAATCCGACGGATATTCAATATGTCACTTTCCGGAAAGATTGCCGCAGCCTGCCTCTTTGTGTTGCTGCTGGCCGGCTATTTTCTGTTCATACATCCATCCCGAAACGAAAAACCGCAACAGTTTGCTACCAGCTTTGGGAAACAGCAACAGCTTACGTTGTCCGATGGATCGTCTGTTGTACTCAATGCAAATTCATCCGTTACACTGAAGAAACCGTGGTCGGACAATGTACCGAGAGAACTCTGGCTCACTGGTGAGGCATTTTTCAAAGTAGTGCATAGAAATGCCGACTCAACACAAATTCGCGAAGCAGACCGTTTTCTGGTTCACACCGATGATCTAACCGTGGAAGTGTTGGGAACAGCATTCAATATCCGTAACAGGAGAGGCAAAACAGAAGTGATGTTGCAGCAGGGAAAGATCAGTGTGCGATTCAACGACAGCTCGAAAGCTCCTGTGGTACTGCGTCCTGGTGATCTGCTGGTGTATGATCCGGCAGAAAAAGAAATTTTGCAGCGCACTGCTTCTCCTGAAAAATATGTGGCCTGGAAAGAAAAGAAACTGCTGCTCGAAGATCCTTCTGTAGCGGCCATCATCGCTTATCTCGAAGATAATTACGGTGTAACGATCCGGCTCGACGATCCGCAACTTGCCACCAGAAAGATCGAAGGTCCCATTCTGCTCGATAACCTGGAGGATCCACTTTTCATTCTCTCCACTGTTCTGAATATCGACATCCAACGAAACGATTCGCTGCTCATATTTAAAACCAAACCAACTAAACACTAATTGCTGATGAAGACTGCCTGCTCCAGATTACTGATACCGCTATTGCTGCTTTGTGGCCTCGGATCAGATCTAGCTGCCATTGCCCAACAACGGGCCGTTCCACTCGCCGATGCAATACGGCAGGTTACCAAAACCTATCATGCACAGTTTGTGTATGACGAGCAATTGTTCAGTGGAAAAACCACTGACGTGCAATTGCCAGCTTCCCCTAAAATGCCTTTGGAAGAAGTTCTGAAGAAACTGCTCTATCCGCATGAGCTGGTATTTCTTTATGTGAAACCAAACTATTACACCATCGTTCCTAAAAGCCAGGTTGGTGCTTACGTGCAGATTAGTGCGCAGCCGCAAAATGCAACTGCAGCCGACATTTTATTGCTGAGCAGATCTGTGAAGAACGGATCAGGCCAGCCATTGGAAAGTGTGTCTGTAACCAATCTCAGCACTGGTAAATCCGTAGCTACCGATCGCAACGGAACGTTTACCATCATGGCCGCACCGCAGCACCAGATTCAGTTCTCACTCGTAAGCTATCTTACAGAAACGCATACTGCTGCATCGATAACAACAGCTGGTGTGGTGATGACTGAAAAATCGAACACACTCACCGATGTTGTGGTTACGGGGTATCAGACCATCTCGAAAGAGAGAAGTGCCGGAGCTTACGTGAAACCGAATATGGACATCATTAAAGACCGATCCGGAAGCATGAACGTGCTTCAGCGGCTGGATGGGCTGGTTCCCGGCCTTGCTGTGAACAATGCGCCATCCGCATCACAAAACCCATTGCTGATCCGCGGTCTCAGCACCATTGGATTGCCGGACCCCAACGCTTCTTCGCGTTACATCGCTACAGACCGTAATCCGCTCTTTGTTGTGGATGGCATTCCCATGGAGGACCTCAGTACCATCAATCCGCAGGACGTTGCAGATATTACTGTTCTGAAAGATGCCACTGCCGCCTCTATCTGGGGCTCTCGTGCCTCCAATGGTGTTATTGTGGTGGTTACCAAACGGGGTAGCCAGCAGGAAAAACTGAAAGTGCAGTATGATGGCTTCGTCAACTTTCAGGGCAGACCCGATCTGGATTACATTCCAACACTGAACAGCCGTCAGTTCATTCAGGCCGGACGGGAAGCCTTTAATGATGTGCTCAATCCCTGGAATAAAATTGCTGCCTATCAAAGTACTGCCAGCGCAGGTGTGCCGGTTCACGAAAGGATCCTCTACGACAGTGCCCGTGGCATCATCAGCAAGGAACGTGCAACCGCGATGCTCGACAGTCTCGGCGGCATCAGCAACCTGCAACAGATCAAAGACCTTTGGTACAGGGATGCCTCGCTGATGAACCATACCCTTTCGATGTCTGGCGGGGGACGTATCTGGAGTTTCTACGGATCGCTTGCTTATACCGATACACGCTCCAACAGACCGGGTGAAACCAATGATGCATGGAAGGCTTATCTCCGGCAGGACTTCAATTTCAACAAAAGAATTTCTGCCTATCTCATCACTGATCTCAGCACTACCAGCACAACTTTCAAAAGAAACATCAATGTAGACAGCCGCTTCTATCCCTATCAGTTGTTCCGCGACGCCAATGGCAATAATCTGAGCATGCCGTACATGCAGATATTGTCTGATTCTGTGCTGCAGGTATTTCAGAACAGAACCAAAATCAATCTCGATTACAATCCATTGGATGAATTCAATTATGGTTACACAAAAGATGAAGTGCTGAACAATCGCCTGATCGGTGGAGTAAGTATCAAACTGTTGAAAGGATTGAAGTTCGAAGGTACTTACGGCTTCATCAAATCTGCCGGCAGGACCCGTCGCTACGATGATATCAAAAGTTACGGCAGCCGTGTTGAACTGGCTCAATTCACGGTATCGCCCAATGCTACATCAACCCCTGTGTACTATCTGCCCGCAAACGGAGGCAAGTACACAGTAACAGGAACCACCAGCCGAAATTATACCATACGCAATCAACTTGTTTACGACAATGCCTGGAATAACAGGAAACATCAGCTGACCCTCCTGGGAGGACAGGAAGCCCAGGAACAGCTGATGCAATCCAATTCAAATACAGTAAGGGGATACAACGAAACCCTGCAAACCTATGGCCTTGTCGACTACCTCACGCTCAATTCAGTGGGGCTCAACAATCCGGTAATGCCCAATAACGGCAGCAGCAAAAGTGTGCTCAGCAACGACCTGTACCGCGAATCGGAAGCACTGGGCCGCATCACCAGCTGGTATGTGAATGCCGCTTACACCTTCAACAAAAAATATGCGCTCAATGCCAGCTGGAGGATCGACAAGAGCAACCTCTTCGGATTCGACAAAGCTGCACAGAACAAACCTGTATGGAGTGTGGGAACCAAATGGCTGATGAGTGAAGAAACCTTCATGAAAGATATTCAATGGCTCGACCGCCTGAATATACGTGCCACTTATGGCATTACAGGAAACTCACCAAAGCCGGGTACAGCCGCCTCTTTCGATATCCTCGATGCGGTGAAGAATTCACTGATGCCGGGAGGTGTAGGGCTTCGCATCGGTACGCCTGCCAATGCAAGCCTAACCTGGGAAAGCACCCGCAACTTCAATGCCGGCGTAGATTTTGCCATCATGGACAGCCGCATCAGCGGAAGCATCGACTGGTACATCAAAAAAACAGGCAATCTTATCGGCGAACTTCCTGTGAACGGATTTTCGGGTTATTCGAGTGTGGTAGGTAATTTCGGAAATCTCCAGAACAAAGGGATCGAGATAAGCCTCAATACCGTGAACGTCAGCAACCGGAATTTTAACTGGTCAACCATCTTCACGCTCGGCTATAATAAGAACACCATTACGCAGATGAACAATATGGCGGCCCTGAAAACCGGACTGGACCTTATTCAGAGCCGGTTCCTCACCGGATATGATGCCTTTGCCATCTTCGCCTACCGTTATGCAGGCCTCGATACAGCCGGCGATCCGCAGATTATGCTCTCCGACAAAAACATCACCAAAAACAGAAATGCTGCAAAGAAAGAAGATGTGGTTTTCAAAGGAACTTACCAACCCAAATGGACAGGAGGACTTTCCAATCAAATCGGCTGGAAACAATTCTCACTCACCATTAATGCCGTATACAATCTTGGGCATGTAATGAGAAGGGATGTGAACAGGTTCTATGCAGGCAGGCTTGTTGGCCCCAATAATATGAATGCCCTGGGTTTCACCAACCCGAATCCTCATGCAGAATTCGATCAGCGATGGAGAACGAAAGGAGATGAAGCATATACGAATGTTCCCCGCTACATGCAGCGAACCGATCTGAACCTTTCATCCAGAGATACCGACTACTACCGTTATGGAGATATCAATGTGCTGGATGCTTCTTTCGTGAAGCTGCGGGATATCACACTTGCCTGGAGTATTCCTGAACAACTGATGAAAAGGTTCAGGGCAGATGCGCTCACTTTCCGGTTGCAGGTGTCGAACATTATGCTCTGGAAAGCCAATGATGCAGGTATCGATCCTGAATTCCATGATCCCTTCAATGGAACGCGGGTACTGCGATCTAATCAGGGAACTATTACCATCGGCGCTCATCTCAGTTTCTAACAGCAAAATTCTGAACAATGAAATGTAAAAAAATCTCAACATATCTCTGGCTGCTGCCGGTAGTGCTGGCACTGGCTTCCTGCAAAAAATCTTATCTCGAAGTAAGTCCCAAAGGCAAACTGATTGCAGGGGCAGTGGCAGACTACGATCTGCTGATCAATAATCTCGATCTGATGAATATCTCCGCCACATCACAGGTATTGATGGGCGATGAAATGGCTGCGGTAGATCCGCATTTCAGTGGAGCAGATCCCGGTACGCAACGTCGGTTCCGATGGGAAAAAGATATTTACGAGATCAATGAAGATGCAGCAGAGATGCAGCCTATGAAAAGCATCTATCTCTACAACAAGATCATTACGGAACTGCCGGCAGCTACCGGAGGGCCTGAAGCGCTGAGAACAAAAGTAATGGCAGAGGCAAAGGCAATGCGCGCCTGGACTTACTTTCTGCTCATCAATTATTACGGCAAGCCCTATTCCGCTCAAGCTGCATCAGATCCCGGTTTTCCGATTGTGACTGATGCACGTGTAACCGATACAAAATATACACGGGCTTCCGTGCAGGCAGTGTACGATATGATAGTGAAAGATCTTAACGATGCCATTCCTGACTTGCCCGTAAAAACTGCTCACAGATTGCGAATGAGCCGTGGTGCCGCGGAAGGATTGCTGGGAAAAGTGTATGTGTTCATGGGCAAATTCTCCGAAGCGCTGCCATTGCTCACTTCAGCATTAAGCAGAATGGCAGAGGCAGAAATTCCGGTGAAACTGATCGACTACAATGCTGGCTTTGCGCCGGGCGGTATTTTTCTTCCCATCAATTTATTTGGGCCATCCTTTCCGTTGAACACGAGCAATGAAGAAAATGTTTTCGTGAGGCAGTTTTCCAACAACTGGTCGTTCATTAATTCGGAGATGGTTATCACAGATGCGATGGCCGATCTGTATGCACCGTCTGATCTTCGGCTTCGATTCTTTTCCAATATGCCCTTTCCCAGCGGGGCAGCCTATCCAGGAAAGATGCTGAGAAGAATGGGCCCCATTGGTGTGCAGACCGGAGTGGTAGTACCGGAGCTTTACCTGCTGAGTGCAGAATGTAAAGCGAGGCTCGACGATCTGCAGGGAGCTGTAACAGACTGCGAACAGCTTCGCAAAAAAAGAATGCCGGTTGCTGACGCGCCTGTTCCTCCAACTGTTGCAGCAGATAAGATTTCACTGGTGAAATTTATTCTGGAAGAAAGGCTGCGCGAATTCTCCTGTATGGGGTATCGTTGGTTTGATATGCGCAGGCTCTCTGTGGATGCCTCATTCAGCAATACTGTTGGATACACGCACACGCTGTTTCAGGCGGATGGCTCTACCAAACAATATACACTTCGTCCGGAACGCATGGTACATCGGTTTCCGCAGAAACTGATGGATCAGAATCCTGGTATGGAAAACAATCCCTGAATCATTTAACAAGCATACTCATGAAAAAGCAACTGATTGCATCCTGTGCATTGCTGATGGTATTTCATCTGGCAACCGCACAAAATCCCTTTACCATTAAAGGAAAACTCTCAGACATTCAACAACCGTCCAAAATGATGCTGACCTATCGAAAGAACGGGCAGCGAACTGTCGATTCGGCCTTGATCACCAAAGGCAGTTTTATGTTGAAAGGAGACCCAGGCAGTGAACCGGTAATTGCTACACTCACTGTAAAATCACTCGATGATGATGGCAGCTGGTCGGTACAAAAAGTAAGGCTCACCGATCAGCAGGATCTCTTTCTCGCGAAAGGAGCTATCAAAGTGAAAGGAAAAAAGATGAAGTCTGCCACCATCACCGGAGGCGACTCTCAAAAGGAATTCAACATCCTGCATCAGCGCACTGCTACGCTGGATGCAATGATGGCCCCCCTTGTAGATTCTTCCCTGAAACTGTACGCAGCAGGAAAATCTAATGAAGCACCCGGCCTGGGCGTCGCCGTTCGTGAGATCCGCAGCAAGATCAATGCAGAAGAGGAAAAATTTGTGAAAGACTTCCCCGATTCTTATGTAAGCCTGATGCTTGTTGAAGAAAGAGCTTCCATCATCAGACCTGCTTCTTTCGAGCCGCTGTATACTGCACTCAGTGCACGATTGCGCAACACAGAAAAAGGAAAGAAGATGGGCGATAAACTGGCTATTGCAAAGAAGATCGATATTGGTCAGCCTGCCATTGCTTTCACTCAAAACAATCAGCATGGAGAGCCTGTTTCGCTGGCATCACTCAAAGGGAAATACGTACTGATCGATTTCTGGGCCAGCTGGTGCGGTCCTTGTCGTGCGGAAAACCCTAATGTGCTGAAGGCATACAAGAAATTTCACGACAAGAATTTCGAGATCATCGCCGTTTCTCTGGACGAAAAGAAAGAGCCTTGGCTGGCTGCCATCGAAAAAGATGGTCTTCCCTGGATCCATGTGAGTGATCTGAAAGGATGGAAGAATGAAGTGTCTGTTGCGTATGGCATCACGGCTGTACCGCAGAGTTTTCTGCTCGATAAAGAAGGAAAAGTGATTGCGAAGAATCTTCGTGGAGAAGAATTGGAAGCCAAATTGAAACAGCTGATAGGAGAATAAATAAATGTCATAGGAAGCAGAGCCTGTTGCATATGATGGCAACAGGCTCTGCCTTTTTCAAGACTCAGAATATTTTTTCGTTCCGGTATTTCCGCTTTTATCGGTCCAAAATAACCGTTGGTATAATTGAGCCTCCTTTTGGTACGCTCAGGCATTTTTATTGCTAAATTTATAACGATGCACCGTGTTGGTGACAACACCTGCATCAGCGGAAAAAATCCCTGAACATTCTAATTGGATACTCATGAAAAAAACTGTCATCATTTCCTGCTCGCTGCTACTGGCCTGCGGCGTGGCCATTGCACAGCAACCATATGTAATAAAAGGACATCTCACCGGTGTTACCAAACCCTCCAAAGTAAAACTGAGTATCATAAAAGGCAGCCAGCTCGTTGCCGACTCGGCCATGGTGGAGAATGGAAAATTCGAACTGAAAGGAGATGTGGGTCCAGAACCTGCGAGAGCCATCCTCACACTGAGATCGCAAAATGCCGATGGCAGCTGGACTTTACCCAAAGACGCCAAAATCGACAGACAGGAACTTTATCTTGAAAAAGGAACATTCACCATAAAAGGCAAACTGCTGGAAGATGCCATCATCACCGGCGGCAAAACACAAAGTGATCTGGCACTCCTCAACAAAAGATTAGCTGCCGGCAATGCAGTATTGAAGCCACTTACAGACTCCATCGTTTACTACGAACGCAACAATCGAAAAGAGGACGCAGAACGCCTCCTGCCTGCGTTTCAGGCCGCGCGTAAAGAACGTACAGCCATTGAAACAGCCTTCAGCAAAGAGTTTCCCGATTCTTATCTCAGCCTGATGATTGTAAAAGATCAGGGCTTCATCATCGACGTACCCGAATTTGAGCCGCGGTTCAATGCACTGAGCGAACGCGTGCGCAATACGGGTGAAGGAAAGAAATTTGCAGAGAGACTCGCTATTGCAAAACGGACATCTGTTGGTCAGCATGCGATGGAGTTTACGCAGAACAATACCAAAGGCGAACCTGTATCACTTGCTTCGCTTAAAGGAAAATATGTGCTCGTCGATTTCTGGGCCAGCTGGTGCGGGCCTTGCCGTGCGGAGAATCCCAATGTAGTAAAGGCGTACAAAAAATTCCATGAAAAGAATTTCGAGATCCTGGCTGTGTCGCTCGATGATAAGAAAGAGCGCTGGCTCGAAGCCATCGAAAAAGATGGACTCACCTGGATACACGTAAGTGATCTGAAAGGATGGAAGAATGAAGTGGCCGAGTCGTATGGCATCAAAGCAGTACCTCAGAATCTGCTGCTGGACACAGAGGGAAAGATCATCGCCAAAAACCTGAGCGGTGAAGAACTTGAAACCAAACTGAAAGAAGTGCTGGGGCAATAACCCATCATTCTTATCAAACTTTCAGAAATGATATACAGCCTGCCGGAGTTATCCGGCAGGCTTTTTTATTGCAGGTACTTTGAATCATTTCCAACGGGCATTGCGTATATTTAATATCGTAATGTCCCCTGAGCAAGTACATACATCCTCCAACAAATGGATGGTGCTGGTGACAGTGGCCTTCGGCACCTTCATGGCCACGCTCGATAGCAGCATCGTGAACATTGCCCTTCCTACCATCCGCGCAAAACTCGAAACAGGCGATAACATAGAATGGATCGTACTCAGTTATCTGCTGGTAACCACCAGTACGCTGCTGATAATGGGACGATTGTCTGATATGCTCGGCAGAAAGAAAATTTATCTGCTCGGATTTGCCGTATTCACATTGGGGTCTTTGTTCTGCGGATTAAGCTGGAACCTCATTTCGCTGGTAGGTTTCAGAATTGTGCAGGGGCTTGGCGCTGCCATGATCTTTGCAAACGGTCCTGCCATTGTGAGTGATGTATTCCCTCCCGACAAACGCGGTCAGGCATTGGGCTGGATCGGTACCGCCGTTGCTGCAGGCAGCAGCACTGGTCCGGTTGTTGGCGGCATTCTGCTGCAGAATTTCGGATGGGAAAGTATCTTCTATGTGAATGTTCCTGTTGGACTGATTGCCATCTGGAGAGCAGCCGTAACATTGCCTCCATCGATTCCATCAGTTGACAGGCGATTTGATCTGCCCGGCGCCCTATTCTTTTTGTTTGGTGTAACCACGCTGCTGATGGGTGTGGATTTTGGTCCTTCTCCGGCTTATGGATGGACGCATCCGCTGGTGTTATCGCTGATCATAACAGGACTTGTATTTCTCACTGCATTCATCTGGTGGGAGCGGAGGGCGCCTTCGCCAATGCTGCAACTCAGTCTCTTTAGAATCCGTTCGGTGAGTGCTGCATTGGCAGCGGCAGTATCTGGTTTCATTGCGAGCGGAGCAAATCTGTATGTGCTACCTTTCTTTCTTCAACTGATATTGCATTTTGATCCGCAGCATGCGGGTTTCATTATGCTGGCTGGTCCGCTAACACTCAGTGTGGCGGCACCTGTTGGTGGATACCTCTCGGATAAAATAAGTACCCGGTATATTTCAACATTCGGATTGCTGATCACAGCAACCGGATATGTGATGCTGAGTTTTCTGAATGCAGACTGGCAGTGGCATGATGTGGTATGGCGAACGGCGCTGGTGAGCCTTGGCTTCGGATTTTTTCAAAGTCCCAACAGCAGCAGTGCGCTGAATGCAGCGCCACTTCCGCAACGTGGCATTGCCAGCAGTCTGATTGCCTTTATGCGCAATCTCGGATTGGTGTTCGGCATTTCAGTAGGCGCAACGGTATGGTACAGTGTTCGGAATCTGTTTGCTGAAGATAATGGGGTGGATGTGTTTTCGACGGATGCACAGGTAAGCGGCATGCAGATGGTGTACCGCGTATGTGCCACGCTGGTGCTGGCTGGCGCAGTGATCAGCTTTCTGCGCGGGAAGCCAACTTCAGTGAGTTCTCCGGTAGCTAAGAATGTGTAGGAGTGGTTCAACAATCTATACGCACAAAAAAGAGGCTGCCTTTTGGGCAACCTCCTGCATACTTTCCGAAACAAAACTTTCTTAGAACTTATACGCAACCGTTGCTACGAACTGGCGTGGAGCAATTGGGTTTACGCTATAGTTTTCGTGCACATTATAGTTAAGAGTGTTGGTGAGGTTGGAAACCTTTCCAAGTACTGAAATATTTTTCCAGCTGTAACCTGCAGAGAGATCGAGGGTGAAGTAACCATCGATAGGAATACGTCTTTCGGGGCCTGGTACTACTTTTTTGTCTTTATCCAGAGCATACTGAGTATTCCATCCTGCAACACGGTCTCCGATGTAAACCGCAGTGGCGCCGAGTTTCAGGCCTTTGATGCGGCCGTTGCCGAAGGTGTAGAATACTGATCCGTTGGCAGTATGCGCAGGGCTGCTTACCAGTCTTTCGCCTGTCAGATAGCTGCCCTGGAGAGTAGATGTTTTAGTGTAGCGCATATTGTTGTAGCTGTAACCTGCGATGATGTTCAGACCGGTTACAGGATGTGCAGCGATATCCACTTCAACACCATCGCTGGTAGTTTCACCAGTGAGTTCTTTGATGTCTGTTCTGCTGTTTGGATTGCCATTGGCATCAAATTGTGCCATCTGTGCAAGGTTATGATTGATGATCCTGTAAGCAGTTACATTTACAGAGAGTCTGCTGTTGAAGAAGTCGTTCTTCACACCCACTTCAAACTGGTCGATAATAGAAGGCTTTACAGGTACCATGTAAATATCTGTACCGGTATTGGTGGTAAATGAATTTGAGTAGCTCGCGAAGAGTGAAGTAGTTGGGATTGGTTTGAACACCAGACCCACGCGTGGGGAAAATGCTTTATCAGTTCTTGTAATAGTTTTTGTTGTGCTGTCTGCTTTTCCACCAGCGCGGTTGAAGAGGTAACCCTTCACTGGATCTGTTTCCTGAATAGACCAGCGGATACCGGCCAACAGATTCCATTTCTCACCAAGTGAGATCAGGTCCTGTACATAAGCACCGAAGCGGGTTACAGGGGCCTTGGTGCGTCCATTGTTGATGAGCGTAGGTTCGTCTGTGCGCCTTGGAGCCTTGGGAGTATGGATATTGATCACATCGTAGATAAGGCCAGACTCATATTGTTTGGCATTCGCAACAGTGTAATCTCCGTCAACACCTGCCAGCAGTTTGTGATTGAGAATGCCTGTTTTGAAATTACCGTTCACAAAAGCCTGTGCCAGAAAATAATCTTCGTTGGTGTAGTTCTGTCCCAACGGGCGTTTCCAGTTGCCGTTAGCTTCCCACTGAATACGTTCGATAGATTTATAATCACGGATGTAATTCTGGTATGAAGCGGTTCCGTTGATCACCCAGTTTTCGTTCAGCTGATGTTTGATAGTTGCACTGGCTGTAGCCTGCTGTGTTTTTGTGTACTGCCATGGCGCTCCAAAGAATTCGTTTCTTTTGGCAGGAGCGAGTTTGGTATTGTCTAATGAACCGATACCGAAATCAGGAGTGAAATCGTGATACAGATAATCACCTTCCAGAATCAGATCAGTTCTTTCAGAGAGTTTGAAGAGGAATGATGGGTTCACATAATAGCGGGTAGAATGCACATCATCGCGGAAGCTGTTAGCCTTCTCGAATGTGCCATTCACGCGATAAGCAACATTCTTGCTCATGGGGCCGTACACATCGAATGAAGGTTTGTAAAGATCGTAGCTTCCCACGCGCATATTCACTTCACCTCCGAAATTGAATTTCGGTTTTTTGGTCACCATGTTGAGGATACCTCCCGGCGCTACGTTGCCATAGAGAATGGCAGCGCCTCCTTTGAGGATCTCCACTCTGTCGAGTCCGCTGATCTCAGGCATTACACCTGTGTTCACACGTGCGCCATTCTTGAACATATTGTTGCTGCCGAAGCTGTAGCCTCTGGCGAAGAAAGTTTCCTGTGTGCTGCCGCGGGTGGTGCCTACGTAAACGCCGTTCACGTTTTTGATCACATCGCTGAGGCGTTGCGCCTGCTGATCTTTCAGTGTTTGAGCAGAAACGATAGTGATGGCCTGTGGCAGATCGAGCGGATCGATATCGAGTTTGCCGATGGATACCGGGCGGCCATTCAATGTTTTTCTTGCTTCCACCACCACTGCTTCCAGCTGTTTGGAAGTTTCTTTGAGTGAAATGCTCAGTGCAATCACTTCTTTATCCTGAATGGTAATATTCTTTTCCTGTGATTCAACACCTACCTGTGATACCACCAGCACATAGTTGCCTGGTTTCACATTGTTGAGTTGAAAAGTTCCTTCTTCGGTAGTCATGGTCGATTTGTGTGTTCCTTTCAGCGAAACAGTCACAAATGGGGCGGGGTTGCCGTCCGTGGTAGTGATCTTTCCTTTTACTGTAGCATTTCCTTCCTCAGTAACCGGGGCAGTTGCTTCAATGGCAGCGAGTTGCTGGGCATTGACCATTGCAGTTCCGGAAACCATCATTGTAAGCAGTGTAAAAAAGTATTTCACGTGATCTTTTATTTTGCCTGCAAAGGTGCAGGAGAAGCAGGACCGGGTAGTTTCTAAATCGGGAAAAGGGTTTACCCGATCGGGAAAACATAGGTGTTATATTGTATGTAAATCAGGCGCAAAGAATGTTTTTGCCGCATTCAGGGGTGGTGGGGTGTAAATGCGAAATAGTTGTAAAAGGCATTTTACGGCTTGAAACACGGCAAATAAACGCTACATTCGTGCAAACGTTTGCACCGTTGTCCCATAAGGTTACCATTGCTGATATTGCCCGTAAATTGTCGATAGCCCCGGCCACCGTTTCCCGCGCTTTGAACGGGCATCCGGCTATTAGTGAAAAAACCAGAAAGCTGGTGGAGAAAACTGCCCGCAAACTTCAATACAAACGGAACAATATCGCATCCTCCCTTCGTTCAGGAAAAAGCAATCTCATTGGTGTGATCATTCCCAGTGCCGAGATCAACTTCTTCGGTTCGGTAGTGCATGGCATCGAAAAGCTGGCCAACGAAAAAGGTTACAACGTGCTCATCTATCAGAGTAACGAAAGCCGGGAGCAGGAGAAGAAGGGACTCGAAACTTTTCTGCATGCACGCGTAGACGGCATTCTCGTTTCCATCGCCAAAGACACCACCGATTACGAACACTTCCGCGATATTCAGGAGCAGGGCATTCCCATTGTTTTCTTCGACCGGGCAAAGGAGGAATTGAATTTTCCTGCTGTAGTGGTAGACGATTTCAAAGGCGGTTATGCCGCCACTGAGGAATTGCTGAAGCAGGGGTTCGATCGTATTGCGCATATTTCCGGTCCGGCGCATATGGATGTTTTCCATCATCGCCTGCAGGGATACAAAGCGGCGCTGAAAGCATGGAAGAAGGAATTTATTCCGGAACTGGTGGTGGAAGGATATGTGTCCATCGAGTCCGGACAAATAGCCACCGAAAAACTCATGGCGCTTCCGCATCCTCCCGACGCCATTTTCGCTGTGGAAGATTTCACGGCATTAGGCGCACTTAAACAACTCAAGGCATTCGGAAAACGTGTGCCCGCAGATATAGGCGTAGTGGGCTTTGCAAACGAAATGTTTGGAGAGCATATAACGCCATCGCTCACCACATTCGATCAGCAGACAGTACTGATGGGCAAAGAAGCTACCGGACTGTTGCTGCAATTGCTGGGAGGAGATACCAATACCGTAACTCAGCAAAAGATCATGCTGGAACCCATTCCCGTGATCCGCGATTCGAGCCGGAAAACCAGACAGGCATAGAAACTACAGCATTATCATAATAACAGTCAGCAGATCATGAGCAGCACAGCACAAGCGGTACAATCATCACCTATCATTCTCAGAAATAAACAGAACGTTACAGCCACTTTTCTTCGCGAAGGAGCAAGACTGATCAGTCTGAATGTTCCCGATAAAAATGGAGCGCTCACCAGCGTAGTGCTTGGCTTCGATACTGCTGAACAATATGCAGCATCCACAGAGCCTTACTATGGTGCAACCATCGGGCGATATGCGAACCGCATCCGCGACGGAAAATTTTCTATTGCCGGAACTAAGTATCAGATAACGGTGAACAATGGCCCCAATGCATTGCATGGCGGAACCAAAGGATTCCAGCAGAAATTGTTTGCAGCCACTCAACCGGATGAGCAAACAGTTGTATTCAGTTATATTTCAAAAGATGGGGAAGAAGGTTTTCCGGGAAATCTTTCCGTGCAGGTTACCTGTACACTCACCAACGATAATGCCCTCGAAATAAATTACGAAGCCACTACCGATAAAACCACTGTGCTGAATCTCACCAATCATGCATTCTTCAATCTGAATGGTGAGGGGAGCGGAAGCATCATCAATCACCTGGTGCAGATCAATGCCGATACCTATTTGCCGGTTGACAGTACATTGATCCCACTCGGTAAAGCTGAACCGGTTGCTGGTAGTCCATTTGACTTTACTACTCCTCATACCATCGGTGAACGCATTGGCGAGCCGCATGCGCAGCTGCTCATCGGCAAAGGATACGATCATAATTTTGTGCTGAACGGAAGCGGCATGCGCTTCGCAGCTTCTGCCATAGGAGATCGATCGGGCATCGAACTGAAAGTGTTCACCGACGAACCCGGTATGCAACTCTACACCGGAAACTGGATGCAGGGAAAGAATGCACTGCGCGGAGGCGCCGACGGTTTCCGTACCGCTTTTTGTTTTGAAACGCAGCACTATCCTGATGCTCCGAACCAGCCTGCATTTCCGACAACCTTGCTCGAACCTGGTAAGACATTCCGTTCGCGCAGCATCTATGCTTTTTCGGTGAAGCAGTAGATCACTTTATTTTCTTTACATCCAGCATCTGCAATAAATATTTCAATGCAGGATTACTGTTGTCTTTTTTCCAAACCGCATAGAGTTCCGTTTGTTGCGGAATGTTTTTCAATTCGATGAACTTCACGCCGGGCGTATGTTCGTTGGAAAGAGAAGTAGGGAGGATGGACAGTCCCATTCCGTTTTCCACCAGTTTGTAAATGGCAGGTGCATGGATGGCTTTGTGTGAGATCTTCGGAACAAAACCATGATCTGCGCAGAGATGCAGTATCTGCTGGTAATAGAGCTGACTCTGGTCGTTGGGAAAGAGAATGAAACTTTCGTCTTTAAGCTGTCCGATATTTTTGAATTTGCGCGCCGTCATCGGATGGTTTTCCGGCAGCACAATGGAGAAGGTTTCGCGCAGTACGCTTTTGATCATCATATTGTCGGCCACCTGATTGGAGCGCATGAAGCCTATATCGATCTCATCTTGCTGAAGGGCAGCGAGCTGTTCTTTGTTGGTGAGTTCTTCGAGCTGGAATTTTATATCCGGACATTCCTTGTTGAATCTCTTCAGCAATCCCGGCAGTACAGATTGCACTGCCGATGCCACAAACCCGATACCTATTTGTCCGGTACTTCCTTTCTTCAGCAATTCCAGATTATTTACTGTGTTGCTCAGTTTATTGAACAGCTGTGTAACTTCTGTGTACAGTAATGTGCCTGCATCGGTTAACGTTACTTTCTTATTGGTTCTTTCAAAGAGGGGCGTATGCAGAATATCTTCCAACTGGCTGATCTGCTGGCTCAGGGCAGAAGGGGAGATGAACAGTTTCTCGGCTGCCTTTCTGAAATGCAGTTCCTCTGCCAGCACCTTGAAATAGGAGAGATGCCTGAACTCTATTTGATTAATGATACTTAACATTCGTTTACCAATATGAATTATTACTAATGATAAAAGTAGCGAAATTTGTTGTCTGAAATATCATTATTATGAACTTCAATGCACAAACCCCGCTCGATCAGTTTCTCAGCGTACTTTTTGAACGCTATATGGAAAACGTGCCCGATGTGAAGAAAATAACACAGGCAATGATCAGCAAGGGTATCATCGGATCTCAGGATGAGATCGTGAACGACCATATTGCTTTCAGAACCCTCGGCGTGCCTCATCTTGGTCTCGCTTCACTGGAGAAGATCTTCCTCGCCAATGGCTATAAAAAAATGGATCCTTATTTCTTCAAAGAAAAGAAACTGGATGCTTACTGGTATGCACCGCCATCACCTGCCTACCCACGTATTTTTGTGAGTGAGCTGCGTGTAAAAGACCTGAGTGCCGAAGCACAGGCCATCATTCATAAATATACAGACGGCATTACTTCCGACCCTGTGGATGCGATCGATCTGAGCAATGGCCAGGCAATCGGAGAGTTCCTGCACCAGCCGCTCTGGGAAACACCTACTAAAGCAGAGTATGCAAGATTGCTCGAAGAGAGCGAGTATGCTGCCTGGGTTATCTACAACAGATATTACCTCAATCACTATACCATCAGTGTGCATGCGCTGAAAGAAGGTTATAATAAACTCTCACAGTTCAATGCATTGCTGGAGTCGATCGGTGTAAAGCTGAACACTTCCGGTGGAGTAATAAAAGAAAGTGCAGATGGATTGCTGTTGCAGAGCAGCACAGTTGCTCCGGTGAATGAAGTGGAATTTGCAGGCGGTGAGAAAATGGCCATTGCCGGAAGTTATGTGGAGTTCGCTGAACGCCGCGTGCTGCCCCAGTTTGCGCACCTCAATGCTGATGATGTGACCAGAGAACACCGTCGTGATGGATTTGAAGCGAACAATGCAGACAAGATCTTCGAGAGCACGTACACGGAGCAGATCAATAAGTAGTCTCTAAGTTTAATTCATAAGTAGTTTACGGAAAGTAGCCACCTCAGCAATGGGGTGGTTTTTTATTGGCAACACACACTAAAACAATTGCAATTGTCCGTTTTTGCCGGATTTCAGCATCGGAGCGCGGCCTTCAACCGGTTGCCCATCCACCAGAAACAATTCTGATTCTTTGTATCTCGAAGCCACTACGATCTTTGTTCCACCTGCACACGCAGTGAACAATTCGTTTACCAGTTCGGGTTTGTTATTGTTTTGAGAGAGATGCGATAATATCAGCAAGCTTAACTGTTGTCCTCTGTATTTATTGAAAAGTTCCAGCGCTTCTTTGTTGGACAAGTGGCCTTCATTGCCTGAGATCCGCTTTTTGAGATAGATGGGGTAGCTGCTTAATGCCAGCATATCATCACAATAATTCGATTCGAGAAACACCGCATGGCATTGACTGAAACATTCTACCACTTCTTTGCAGGCATGTCCGATATCTGTGATGATGCCGATATTCACTGTACCATCAGTAACCATAAAGCTGTGCGGATCGATGGCATCGTGGTATTTTCTGAAACCCGTGATCATCAGCTGACCGATCTGTATGGGTTGTGCTGCTGTAAATGCATATTGCAGATGAGGTTCCACTTTGATAGAGCTTGCGCGCAGTGTGGCTTCTGTGATATAAACAGGTATCTCGTGTTTTTTGGAGAGCACAGTAATTCCCGTGATATGATCCGAATGTTCGTGCGTAACAAAAATGGCTTTCACCTTTTTGAGATCGAGACCGAGGTTCTTCATTCTGCGCTCCGTTTCGCGGCAGGAGATGCCTGCATCGATGAGCACCGCTTCGGTATCATTGCCGATATAGTAGCAATTGCCATTGCTGCCGGAATTGAGAGATGTGATGTAAACTGCCATTCGGGGATCAAAAATAAGTACTTCCCGCGCTTCGGAAAGAATATGTGATAAAATGGCTATATGTTAAATATTTCTAAACCGCTTCACCATATTTTGCACCTGCTGTGTCTATTACGAAGAGTTCGTAGTTTAATGGACTCCTTACCATACTATGCAAACAAGTTTCGCCAAAACCGTACTGCCGCTGCTTATCATGTGCCTGCTGTCGATCACTGCCTTTTCACAGAACAGTTTGAAAGGCAAAGTGGTTGACTCATCGGAAAACAAAAAACTGCAACATGCCATTGTTGCACTGATCGATCTGTCGGATACCACACTGTATCGCTCCTGGCGTACCGATGCGCAGGGCAATTTTTCCCTCACTGAAATTCCCAAAGGTCATTATCAGCTGATGATCTCCTATCCTAAGATGGCAGATTTTCTGCAGACCATTCCAGTGGATGCCAATACTCATCTCGATCTCGGCAATATCAACATGCTTTCAGAAGCCAAACTGATGGAGGAAGTGATTGTTACTGCCGGGAAGGCCATTCGCATGAAAGGTGATACGCTTGAATATACTGCCGACAGCTTCGCTGTTCGTCAGGGTGCCAATGTGGAAGCGTTGCTGAAAAGATTGCCGGGCATTCAGGTAACACGCAATGGTCAGTTATTGTCGAACGGACAGGAGATCAGAAAAATGCTGGTAGATGGCGAAGAGTTCTTTACCGATGATCCCAGGTTTGCCATGCAGTATCTCAAAGCGCATGCGGTAGATAAAGTGCAGGTGTACGATAGAAAATCCGACGAATCGATGCTCACCGGATTTGACGACGGACAGAAAACCAAGACCATGAACCTGAAACTGAAAGATGGTTACAACAAAGGATATTTCGGCAGGCTAGCTACTGGCGCAAGTGGCGAGGGACAATACCGCTATGAAGGCATGATCGGTGCATTTCAGAAGAGAAAAAGAATGGGTGTGTATGGCATAGCTGCGAAAACGATGGATCGTTTCCCAGGCTTTGGTATGACCAGCCGCATCGGTGGCGGAGGAATAATGACGATAATCGATGATGGAATTATGGGCTCCTTTTCTTCAGCAGACCACGACAGAGTGGATGGTGGATATGGTGGAGCCGGCATTCCTTCCACTGTGAATGGCGGAGCGCATTTCTCCGACAAATTCAGCAAAGGCAAAAACGCAGTTACTTCTTCCTACAACTACAGCAATTACAGAGGCAATGGCTGGAGCGGCAGTACCAGCTACACCAAACTTACCGACAGTACATCGATACTGGACGATCAGCATTTCGCGGATAACGGCAACGGCACCTCACATATGGTTAATGCAAGCGTGCAGTTCAATCCTGATTCTGCTTCACAGATCAATATCCGCCTCGATGGTGGTATCGGTAACAACGAAACTTTGCGTGAAACCAATTCCTCATCAGTCAATCAGCATGGAATGCAGGTGAACAGCAGCGATATGGATGAGCGTGCGCGTTCAGAAGAAAAGAAATTCAATACTTCCATCAGCTATTTCAGAAAACTGAAAAAAATAAAATCCAGCCTGTCTTTCCAGTTCGATCAGCTCTATGGCAATTCTGAAAAAGACAATAATCTGCTTTCTGTAAACAAATTCTACAATCCTGGTGTCGGCTCTGAAGAGACGCAGACGCTGGACCGGCTTCAGGCTAAGAAAGATAATTATCAGTCGTATGGAGGCAGATTGAAATTCACTTCGAGGCTGATAAAAGGTGTTGTTACGCAGCTTGAATATGGCATGAAGTCGAGAATGGCTTCCAGCCGATTCAATACGCTGAACGGATCAGCAGGGAAGTACGAAGACAAGGTAGACAGTCTCAGCAACAATTACGATCTTACCACACTTACACAGATCATCGGTGGCGGTATTCAGCTCGATAAAAAAGGGTTCAGTTTAGTGATGGGAGCCAACACTTATTTATCTGGCTATCGTCAGACCGATGTTGATAATAACAAAACCAGAAGCCGCAATTTCACCAACCTCGCACCTTACCTGAGGTCTGAATATCGTCTTACTAATAGCAGCAGTGTGTCTTTGGGTTACAACGGCAAAACTATTCAGCCTACACTCGATCAGATACAGCCGTTGCAGAGAAGCTCCAATCTGCTGTTCATTCAGGAAGGTAATCCTGATCTGGCACCAGGCTTCACGCATGCCGGAGGATTCCATTATAATCTGTCGTTAGCGAAAAAGAATCTTTTCATCACTATCGGACCTGCTTTTAGCATCAGCACCCGCACCATTACCAATTCAACAGTGTATGATGCACAGAACCGGAGAGTAAGCAAATATGTGAATGTGGACGGGCTGCCTTCGTATTCCGGCAACATCAACATTACCAAAACCTGGAGGAAGAGTGGATGGAATACAGGTGGAAGGGTTTCTTACTCGAAATCCGGATTTTACCTGCTGCAGAATAATCAGCAGTATCGCTCAAATTCTTCCAGCTGGAATTTTTCAGGTGATCTGGGCTACAGGCTGAATGAAGATCTTTCTTTCAGGCTTTCTTCCGGTGTGAACCTGAACAATGGTACTTCTACATTATCAAGCGCAGCAGTTACGCGCACCCTCACACATTTTCACAATGTGAGCATGGATGGAGTGCTGCCTGGGGACATTGAATTCAGAACAGATTTTTCTGCGAATTTCAACCCCTCCAACAATTCGTTTGCAAAAAGCATCGATGTGTTTACCTGGAATGCAGGTTTCAGCAGAAAGTTTCTGAAGAACAAAGAACTGATGGTGAGTCTGCAGGCCTATGATCTGCTGAACAATAATACCGGATACAAGCGCACTGTGGATGGCCTCAACTGGTCTGAGCAGAATGGCTTTGTATTGAAAAGATATTTCATGCTTACAGTTTCCTGGGATTTTGCAGGATCACTTTAATATTAACTCATACTATCATGAAAATTTTTCTCTTCATAATATTGTCCCTTACCTGCTTTGCAGGTGCACAGGCGCAGCGTTTCATTCAGCATGGCACCATCACATATGAACAGCGGGTGAGCCAGAAAAAATTGATGCAGGCCGAAGATCCTACGATCAGCAAAGAAATGCTGGATGCGACTTCCGAGTCATTCATCATCAATAACAGACTGATTTTTTCCGGCAATAAGACATTGTACACCGGCATGCCGGGACAGGAAGAATTCATGTTGATGATTATGAAATCCCGTGTATGGTCCGATCTTGAAACCAGGAAAGCGGTATTCAAAACCAATAGCATGCACTTCAAAGGCATATATGAAGACAGCTTGTTGAAAATGCGTTGGCAGATTCAGAATGAAACCCGAAACATTGCTGGTTTCAAATGCCGTAAAGCAATCGGTACAATGCTGGATAGTGTAGTGGTGGTGGCTTTCTATTGTCCGGAAATAGTACCACAGGGCGGCCCTGAAATTTTCAGTGGCTTACCCGGTATGATATTAGGCATTGCGATACCGCGTTTCTACACCACATGGTTTGCTACGAAGGTAGAAGTAGGGGAGCCTGGTGCCGAAGTATTCAATATACCATTTGAAAAAGGAGAAAAAATTGTTCCGATTGAAGAGTTCAGGAAAGATTGGAGAAAAACTCATGATCAGAAGAAAAAGATGCCTGATGATCATGTAAACATCATTATCAAAGGAATGCAATACCAGCTACCATCATCGATGAAGGAATTTTAATAGCGGGGCTTCGTAAGCAACCGGTCGTATCAGGGAATTTCGTATCTTTTAACTCTCTGAACACCTGCTCATTTAAACTACAAGCATAATCCCTTCGATAAACCCTGACCATGTTTTGATCATCAAAAAACATTTTTTATGGGTTTACTCAGCAAGAAAACAGCTATCGTAACCGGTGCCGGATCAGGCATCGGACGCAGCATTGCAGAATTGTATGCAGCGAATGGCGCCTCCGTTATTGTAACGGATATCGACGAAAAAGGTGGCCAGGCCACAGTGGATGCTATCCTCAAAGCCAATGGGCAGGCGCATTTCATTAAAGCAGATTCTTCCAAAGCAGGGGACAATGAAAAGATAGTCCAGGAAGCGGTTGCGAAGTTCGGCAAGGTCGATATCGCATGCAACAATGCAGGCATTGGCGGCCTCGCGGCACCCACAGGTGAATATCCCATCGATGCATGGGATAAAGTGATTGCCATCAATCTCAGTGGTGTATTTTATGGCATGCGCTATCAGATACCCGCCATGTTGCTGAACAAAGGAGGTGTGATCATCAATATGGCCAGCATTCTTGGGCAGGTGGGTTTTGCAGGTTCTCCTGCTTATGTAGCTGCGAAGCATGGTGTGGTGGGTCTTACAAAAACTGCTGCTATCGAATACTCTTCCAAAGGCATACGTGTGGTGGCTGTAGGCCCCGGCTTCATCGAAACACCTTTATTGACTGATAAGCTCCCTGAAGAAAAGATGAAAGCGCTGGCCACTTTGCATCCTATCGGAAGGTTGGGCAAACCTGAAGAGGTAGCAGAGCTGGTGCTCTGGCTCAGTTCTGAGAAAGCGAGTTTTGTAACAGGAGGATATTATGCGGTGGATGGGGCGTATCTGGCACCATAAAGAGATTCACATACAGCAATCATGAATTGCGTACGGATAAACCATGGACAGACCTTGGTGTAACCATAGATAGACCATGGATAGGAGTCGAAGCACTAACGAAGTAAGGAGGGAGTAAGGTCTGAGTGAGGTCCGGATCAACGTGGATATGACGTGGACTTGATCTGGAAGTGAGCTGGAATTGAGGTGAACATCTTTTCGGAGGTGTTTGGAAGAACTGCTTTGCAGTAGCATGATGCATACAGCATCTGGTGGAGTAAAATGGATGGTGAGTACAATAACATTTCGGAGAGATTTGGAGTGGAATTGATCAAAAAACGATGGTTGAGATAATAAGGGTTCGCGGAGGCTTGCTCCGGAGAGAAAAATTAAATCAGTTCATCATAAAATTCTTCGCTTAATTATTCAACGAAGTGCTGAAAGAAAGGAATGTGCTATTCCCTTTGTTCTTTCAGACGAGTATCGTGAGATAATTGGTCGCGTATTGAATCAGGCAACTGTTGCATGCTTTCTTCACTATCAGATTGCCGCGAATATTGTGCCAGTACTGCGTTTGAGGCAGGTTGATTTGCCTGTTGTTTTTGCTGCTGTTGCTGACGTTGTTGGTAACGAAGTTGTCTACGCTGTTTATTGCTGAGCGTATCAGTTGGTGGTACTTCTACCTTGATGATCTCAGTACAGTGGAATCGTTTATCGTACAAAGGATATTTGCCCTGATAAGGATTGGCCTGCAACACTACCATCAGTGTGCCTTTGCCGGGAACATTCGCATCGAATATCAGGGGATTTTCCAGTGGCTGATCTTCGTGCTTTGCTGTAAATTCATGAGTAAAAGCCTGCTCCCTGAGGTTATTCACTTTGCCTGTTGCCAGATCAAGCCTCATGGCAATGAGTTTGATCTCCATATGCGTAACACGCAAAAGCCTGGGAGGTATGATGTATCTGATGCGGAGGATATTGTCAGCATCTAATATATGGGAGGATACGAAATTTGCTATGCGGGTTTGCTGATTGAAACGAAAACCGCGTAATCCTTCTACGCCCTCTTCGATGAGTTTTTTGTTCAGGCGGTTTACATGACTGCCATCTTTCTTTCCTTTCAGGTATGGCGCTAATGCCTGTCTTATGAGCTTGCCGGTATGGCTCGCATCTCCGAATGCCTTCGCTGCCTTACGTGTAGAATCAGTTTGTGATACATGCTCAGGCATGCTGCGCAGACAATGTTTTCCATTTCGTTTGTAGCTGATGAGATCACCGAACCTGCCGGTGAATTTCAGTTTTCCAGATAGTTTCATGTGATAATGGTTAATGTATTAGTGATAATTTATATGAATCTAACGAAAACATGCAGGAATCGGCTGTGGGAAATTGTTAAAATGTGGGCTGGATGAAGGTTTTGTGGTTTTCTATTACAGCAGAGGATGGTGTGATATAGCGAAAGAGATATGGGTTTTCTTTCTCCAAAATCAGCAAGCAGGTTCCCGAGAAACATAATGAAAAAGAGACGAGGTAATGGGCTTGGGAGGAGTTTTATTTGCCAAATAATTTAGTGGTTTAGCATCTGCATTACTGTTATTTAAAATTTAGTATCTATACACCTTCAGATGGCACTTACACGCCTTACTCTGGAAGTACGAAAAAAGACGCGATGGAACCTGTAATTATTACGTTCCCACGGAAAAAGAAAACAAGTAATTAATGTTAATTTTGATTAAATGTTAAGACTAATAATAAATATACCCTGCTTGCTATTATTAGTTTCTTTCTCTTTCAATTGCAAGGCACAAGAGAAGATAAAGAATTTGAATAATGAAATCTCAGAATTTAAATTTGAACGATATAAGCCAGATACGTGTTTAATGGATTTGTTAACTGCGATTACTGAAGCAGATTCGTTACATATTCGTTTTCCTAAAGAATTATACTACTTCTCTCTCCAAATAACACGCAATACCAGCTATGAGTCGCTTGTTATTGTCCCAGAACAATGGTCTGAATATTTGCCAAACGATTGCTCAGGATTAATCGAGATCAATGGTATGGACTATGTGTGTTGTGGCGACTTACGAAAAAACTCCTTGTTTACTCGTCTTGGCGAGATTAAGAGAAAAAGAATTAAGATAAAAACGTCTTCAAAATATGATTCACTTGATATGAAAGATAATTTTACACATTGGGACAATGCCCCTTTTGCGGTAATTGGCAATTTAGGAACGTGCTCACCTAAAATTGTTGAGATATATGTAAATATTGGACTTAGGCTAGATGGATTTAAGAGTGCAACCAGGAAGTGAAAAAGAAGCGCGGAGACGAGCACGCAGATACTTTAGTACATATGTACAATTTCATATTTTGTTTTTTTTATACTTTTTTAAAATGGAGAAAGGGGTTTGAATCTATTTCGACCGCTGCTGCCGTTGTGGGGTTAACATTAATAATACACGTTGTTTTCCTTTATTCCCTTCTAAGATATTTTGTGGGATTTTCAATAGGCCCTTTCGGTGAAGCTTTTAGTTATGGACAGAGAAAGCTTTTGTTATTACCGTTGCTCCTACTTTTTCAATATTTAGTTTACTTGCTGTATTACAAAAAAAATGGCCCTGCTATTCTTGAAAGGAAAAGTGGAATGAATTTCCGAACCGTCAGTAACGTACTTAAGGTTGTTTGTTTAATTGTTGTTCCGATTATCGCCATAATAGTATTTACAAAACTTGCAATACCAGGTTAAAGAATTAAGATTCTTATACGTGGCAATGTGACTGCCAACTCTATCAAGAAATAATTTGATGATATCCTAAGTTTTCCAAAGACCATGTGATACAAACCAGGTCACAAAATATCACCAATGGTGTGGATGTTGTGACAACGCAGTATGCCTGGAATGGAAAACCTCTTGTGATAGTACAAAAACAGGAAAAGGCTGCTCCTAATGCACAGTCTCATGTGATCGTTACCAAATTTACTTATGATGATCTCGGTAGATTACTCACGGTTAAAAAGACAGTAAATAGGTGGAGATAATACAATAGTTGTTTCAACTAAAGTTGCCGGAGGTTGGGGAGGTGCTTGGATAGGGGCTAAGGGCGGAGGTGCTACTGGCGCCTTTATTGGCTCTTTTATTGGCCCGGTTGGCACAGTCGTTGGAGGGTTTATTGGAAGTATTGTAGGAGGAATAGGAGGTGCCATTATTGGTTCTAATGTCGGGGAGACAGTAGGTGAAAAAATTGTTGAAATCAAAAATTAATAAGCATGATGAAATATATAGAAAGTAATGATAAAGGTGATATTATTTATGTTCATACTGGACATGATACAGTTCTGGAGTTGAAGGATGTAGAGGACTACTATTTCAAGATACTATGCCTGATTTTTTTAAAAAGCCCGATAGTGTTGATTACAATCAAGCCTCAGAATTATTCTTTTACTCAAGGAATGGAAAATAATTACATCCTTAAAGCGAATAATACTGAGTTGTTAGTCAGCGAAATATCAAATTTCGGTTCCGAACTTTTGAATGCAATTTGTCAAGAGGAAGAATTTAAACGTGGGCTGTTGTTACTTGTAAGTTCAAAAAAGAAGGTAAATGAGGGTGAAATTTCGTCAATTTTATCGGCGGTTAATAACAACGCCCAAAGCTTGCCCTTAGATATTAAGGTGGCTTATTCAGAAAGTGATGGAAACACTTTGTGTTTATTGAATTCAGGCCTTAACTCGGAGACTTTATTAGGGTTATAGCTTATTCCAAATTTTTGTAGAAATTAGCAGGTCCTTGTATTTCTTTTATAACTAATCGACGAAGTTTGTTTAGACGTTGAGTAGAATTATGGCGATTTTGAAATTATTTTCTAACCTGCTTCAGCAACCAGTTCGCCAGATCTGTAGCTGCCTGCGGATTCTCATACTCAGCCGGTAATTTCTTTCCATCGATATACTCATTGTACACCCATGGATCGCCGATGGCGAGCACCGTGCCTTTACCGTATTTAGCTACCGCCATAATCACATGGCCGTTATCGGTGAATATAGAACGGGCTGGTTTCTCCACTGTAAGCGTGCTCAGCTCTTTGAGGAAGATCTTCTTTGCATTGGGCAGCAATTCATGTCCCGATGGAACTGCAAAAGCTCCTTGTTCGTATTGGTTGTTGAATACGAGATGATATCTGTCTTCATTGAAACGGATGCCGAATTTTGTACTGAGATCATTGAAGTGTTTGAATTCGGCATTGCCGCTATCGTTTGCGAGCATCACCAGTACGCCACCTTTCTTTACCCATGCAACGATGTTCTCGATATCTGCCGATTGAATGTAATTCGGTTTCGCTGTTTCTTTTTCAGTATCTGCGTCTACGATAATGTACACATTTGCTCTTGCAAGATTGTCTGCGGTTGGTGCAACAGACAATGAATCCGTTACTGCACCAGCGGCACGGAAACGATCTCCCCACATGCTGAAGCCGCTGCTGGCTTTGTCTTCCCAGGTATAATGCCAGCGCGCCATTTCGCCTGCTGCATTTTTCTTGTACTCGTTGTTGAAATAATAATCGAGCATCACTACCGGCGCCGATTTGCGGGCAGGTTGCGCTGTTGCGCAGGAGTACAGAC
Organism: Pseudoflavitalea sp. G-6-1-2; assembly: GCF_012927185.1. Classification (GTDB taxonomy): domain Bacteria; phylum Bacteroidota; class Bacteroidia; order Chitinophagales; family Chitinophagaceae; genus Pseudobacter. Next base: position 1,366,044 of record NZ_JABBGB010000002.1, on the reverse strand, counting down.
CGAGCATGCTGCTCAATGCAAGGATGGAGAATACAGGTTTCATTGCTGCTTGTTTATAGTTCTACGATCTTTTTTTCGTCGCGGCTCTGGTAGGCCGCTTCAATGATGCGGATCACATTGGCGCCGTCGCCGGCAGGCACAAAATGTCCGTCGTAAATATTTGAGCTGATGGCATTGTACAGGCCATCATAGAATTCCATGTAATTGCCCTGTTCGGAAGGCACAAGCTCTTTCTTCGGTTGTCCGTTTTCCATGAGCACGAGCAAACCCTTTGCTGATGCCGGTTCGGTACCCCAGTCGCTGCCTTCGGGCTTGTGACCCGCAATCAGCATAGCCTCCTGCACATCGGCATGTGATTTCAGGAAAGATCCTTTGGTGCCATGCAATACATGCGCAGGCACAGGTTCAACAATAAGATAACCACCTTTGAGCCGCACACGCATATGAGGGTAGAAGAGCAGTATCTCAAAGTAATCGTCTACCTGCGAAATGCTGCGTTGTATCTGAATATCGCCAAATACTGCTTCCGGCATTCCGAATAACGTTAAGGCCTGATCGATGATATGCGATCCGAGATCGTACACGATACCCGTTCCTTTCACAGCGGTTTCTTTGTGCAACTTGGGACTGATATTGAGGTTGTATCTGTCGAAATGGAACTCTGCTTCCTTGATCTCGCCCAGTACACCACTTTCGATGATGCGTTGCAATGTTTTGAATCCGCTGTCGAACCGGCGGTTGTGATAAACAGAAATGATCCTGTCCTGTTTGTCGGCCAGTTGCTCCAGCTCGAAAGCCTCGGCTACTGTTGCTGTGAATGGTTTTTCCACTACCACATGCTTGCCAGCCAGCAGTGCCTGTTTAGCATGTTCGTAATGCGTTACATTCGGCGTGTTCACTACCACCAGATCGATGTTGCTGTCTGCCAGCATGGCTTCATAGCTGTCGTAACTGATGATGTTGGGATAGATTGCTGCTGCGGCTTTTTTGCTTCTTTCCCATACTGCATAGAGCTGAAAGCCCGGATGCAGGTCGATGAAAGGAGCATGGAAAACCTTTCCACTCATTCCGAAAGAACAGATTGCTGTGCGGATCATTTGCATACCATTCAGTTTTATTCAGCGCAAGATACCATCATTGTGGCTTCATTGCAGCATGCTCATCAGAGTGATCTGTCGAGATGCACATAACCGCCATCCACATGAATCAGCTGGCCGGTGGTATGGCTGCTGCGTTCCGATAACAGGAATGCGGTGGTGTTGGCGATCTCTTCGGCCGTTGTCATGCGATTGCCCAGCGGGATCTTCTGCACAATGCTGGCCAGTTTTTCTTCGGGATTGGGCAGGCTTTTGATCCAGGTTTCGTAGAGCGGCGTATAACATTCGGCTACTACAATGGCGTTCACACGGATGCCATATGGCAGCAATTCTACTGCCCACTCGCGCGTGAGCGCGTTGCGGCCACCGTTGGAGGCTGCATAGGCAGAAGTGCCGCCCTGTCCGGTTTCCGCTGTCTTCGAACTAATATTCACAATGGCGCCCTTGCTGGCTTTCAGTGCCGGCAATGCGTAGTGCGCCATAAGATAATAATGCACTAAATTCTTGTGAAGAGAAGCCATGAATGCTTCGTAGCTGCCGTGTTCGAGGTTTACACCATCGTTCACTCCGGCATTGTTCACCAGTCCGTCTATGCGGCCGAATTTTTCGAGGATGGCTTTGATGGCGGCTTCGCTCGATGCAGGATCGGTGAGTTCCGCTTCCACCTGCCATGCTTTTCCTCCTTCGGCTTCGATGGCCTGCACCACTTTCAGGTTATCGGCAGCTTTTCTTCCGATGATCACAGGAATAGCGCCTTCTTTTGCAAGTACAAGCGCAATGCCTTCACCGATTCCTTTGGCGCCCCCTGTAACGGGGATCACTTTATTTTGCAACTGGAGATCCATAGCGTAACAATTTTTGAATAAAGAATAGCTGACTTATGGTTTCCATGCCTGTGCGGTCTGAGTGCTGGTGCCGAGTCCGTCGATGCCCAGTTCCATTACATCACCCGGCTTGATGTACCATGGTTCCGGCTTCTGGCCGAGACCTACGCCTGCAGGGGTTCCTGTGGAGATCACATCTCCGGGCATGAGGGTCATGAACTGGCTGAGATAATGTATCAGGAATGGGATGTTGAAAATGAGGTTGCTGGTGTTGCCGTCCTGCATCATCTTTCCATTCACGGAGAGCCACAAACGAAGATTGTGCACGTCGGCCACTTCGTCTTTGGTAGCGATCCATGGTCCGATAGGAGCGAAGGTGTCGCAGCTTTTGCCTTTCACCCATTGTCCACCTCTTTCGAGCTGGAATGCGCGTTCGCTGTAATCGTTGTGGAGACAGTATCCGGCCACATGGTCGAGTGCGTCGGCTTCTTCCACATAGCTGGCTTTCTTTCCGATCACTACACCGAGTTCTACTTCCCAGTCGGTTTTGGTGCTGTTGCGTGGAATCACCAGCGGATCATTCGGGCCAACGATTGCGCTGGTAGATTTGAAGAATACTACCGGCTCCTTGGGAGGCTCCATATTGCTTTCTCTGGCGTGGTCTGCATAGTTGAGACCAATGCATACGATCTTGGAAGGCCTGTGCACAGGGCATCCCCAGCGGATATTGTCCGCCACTTCTGTGAGTGTTGGGTTTTTGCTCAATGCATCCTGCAACAACTGAATGCCGTTGCCTGCAAAGAAATCTTCGTCGAATTCTTTCACCAGATGGCTTACATCATAACGTTTATTGTTGATCACAACGCCCGGTTTTTCTTTGCCTGGCTCTCCGAATCTGATCAGTTTCATGTAGATTATTTTTTGAGAATGTTTACGTATTTGTTATGCCAGCAATACCAGCAGGCTCTTTGCGCCGTGTGCGCCGATTACGAGCGACTGCTCAATATCGGCAGTTTTTGACGGACCGGCAATAAATACACCGAATCCTTCTTTCATGGTATCGATGGTGGCATATGCATCGTGCATATCATGTACCAGTTTGCTTTTGTCCAGCACCAGTACAAGATTATGTGTGATGAAAGGCAGCGCCCTGTTCACACAATCCGATTCGTGCAGAAAGATGGCGCCGTTCTCGGCTACACCGAGTTGTCCTTCGAGGACCGTTACTTCGATACTGGCAGCATCGTGCAACAGATTCTGATGGCTGTTGCTGGGATGATGCACAAAGTCTGCAACGATACTGGCCTGCGGATAATGTTGCTGCACTGCTGCTGCGATCTCGTTCCTGCTGCTTAACTGCTGCACTGTTCCTCCCGCTCTTTCAACGGATGTTCTGAATGCAGTGATGGTATCTGTATCAGATTTAACCGAACTATAGGGCGCAGGCGCCGCAATGGTTTCGGGCTTATTCTTACGGATAGCTTCGAGTATGGATTGCCTGCTCACTTCGTTTCTTTTTTATGTTGTTTGTACCATTCTCTGAAACTCTGATCGGGTACCTTAGGAAGCTCGCGCTGACGGCCCCATGGATTGAGTGTGCCGTTCACGGCGAGTTTGGGGAACCAGCGAAGCATTCTGCGGGCCATCTTTCCGGAGAACGAAAATTTTTTCGGACTGGCCAGTACGGAAGCCATCATCTTCATTCCCGCTTTCTTGGCTGCCGGTGCATGGCCTTCGCGCGTGAGCACCTGACGCCATTTGTAGAGCTGATTATGGATATCGATCTTCACCGGACATACATCTGTGCAACTGCCGCAGAGCGTAGATGCGAAGGGAAGATCGGCGTATTCTTTCATGTCGATATTCGGAGCGAGTATCGCACCGATGGGACCGGCAACGGCATTGTGGTAGCTATGTCCGCCGCTTCGGCGGTAAACCGGACAGGTATTCATGCACGCACCGCATCGGATGCACTTCAGCGAATTGCGAAAGTCTTCTCTGCCGAGCTGTGTACTGCGACCGTTGTCTACGATCACTATGTGCATTTCTGCGCCCGGCGCGGGTTTTACAAAATGACTGGAATAAGTGGTGATGGCCTGTCCCGTTGCACTGCGTGCCAGCAATCGCAGAAAAACTCCGAGATCCTTTGTCTGCGGAATCACTTTCTCGATGCCCATGCAGGCGATATGCAGTTTGGCCAGATGTGCGCCGAGGTCTGCATTGCCTTCGTTGGTACACACCACAAAACCACCCGTCTCTGCGACAGCGAAATTAACGCCGGTGATGGCGGCATCGGCTGCCAGAAATTTCTGACGCAGGTGTTCGCGCGCAGCATTGGTGAGGTATTGCGGATCTGCAGATCCTTTTTTTGTTCCGAGGTGTTCATGGAACAACTGACCCACTTCTTCTTTTTTAATATGGATGGCAGGAAGAACAATATGGCTCGGTGGTTCGTTCCTCAGTTGAACAATGCGTTCACCGAGATCGGTATCCACCACTTCAATGCCCTGCTTTTCGAGAAAGGGATTGAGGTGGCATTCTTCTGTGAGCATGCTCTTGCTTTTCACAATTTTTGTAGCGCCCACTTTTTGCAGCAGCTTCAATACAATGGCGTTGTGCTCTGCGGCATCGGCTGCCCAGTGTACGGTAACGCCGTTGGCAATGGCATTTTCTTCGAATTGCTGCAGGTAGGTATCTAGTTTCGAGAGCGTATGTGCTTTGATCTCAGAAGCCTGCTGGCGAAGCAATTCCCAGTCGGGAACTGTCTGAGCAATGCGATCCCGCTTGGTTCTGATGAACCAGAGGGCTTCATCGTGCCAGTTCATCCGGTTGGTGTTCTGCACAAATTCTGCCGCTGCTTTGGGATGTGATGTATGAGTGAATGACATGCTGCTAAATCTTAACTGTTGCCGCAAAGTATCTCTGCAATATGCAAAACCCTGATGGGGAGTCGCTGTCTTCTGATCAAACCTTCCTGATGCATGAGGCAACTCATGTCGGTACCGGTAAGCACCTGAGCATTGTGTTGCATGTAGTCGCTGATCTTTGAATTACCCATAGCTGCAGATACTGCTTCTTCCGTAACACAGAAAGTTCCGCCGAATCCGCAGCATTCATCGCCACGAAGCAGGGGAACCATTTCGATATCCTTCACCATTTGCAGCAATTGCATGGGTTTGGAAAAAAACGGAAGCATGCGTTCGCTGCTGCTGCCGAGCTGTAAGCCGCGTTGTCCGTGGCAACCCTGATGCAGCGCCACTCTTCCGCGGAACGATACATCGAGTTGTTTTACTTTCAGCACGTCTGTGAGAAATTCGCAAAGCTCGTATACACGCGTGCGAACAGTGGTAGCTGCTGCTTCGTTGGATGCATCGTGTAAATGATCTTTCACATGCAGCACACAGCTGCCGGATGGGCTCACCACATAATCGTAACCAGTGAAGCTGCGGATGAAATTCTTGTTGCATCCTGCGGTATAATCTTCAAATCCTCCGTTGGCCATGGGTTGCCCGCAACAGGTTTGCTGTTCGGGGAAATCCACGTCCACTCCCAGATTCTGCAATAGCTGCATGGTTGCGATGGCCACATTGGGATAGAACTGATCTACATAACAGGGAACAAATAGGGCAACGCGCATCAGTTGTTCAGTTTAATGAAACCACCGTCGATAGGATAATCGCAACCGGTGATGAATCCTGCTTCATCGCTCACGAGATACAGCACCAGCGCCGCGATTTCATCGGGATGCGCCATGCGGCCGATGGGCTGGGTCTTGGAGAGTTTTTCGAACATCTCTGCTTCCTGACCCGCGTAATTATTTTTGAGGAATCCGTCCACGAACGGCGTATGCACTCTTGCAGGCGATACGGAGTTGCAACGGATATTGTCTTTGATATAGTCTTTGGCTACGGAAAGGGTCATTGCCATTACAGCGCCTTTTGCAGTGGAGTACACAAAACGATCTGCCAATCCAACCCATGCAGCGATGCTGGCCATGTTAACGATAACGCCGCCACCGGCAGCTTTTATCTGTGGAATGGAGGAGTAGAGGCAGTTGTACACGCCTTTCACGTTTACGTTCATTACACGGTCGAAGTCGGCTTCCTGTGTGTTGTCGGCTTTGCCGATATGCGCAATGCCGGCATTGTTCACGAGAATATGATGTGGTCCGATCTTTTCGAATGTCTGCAATACTTCCTGCTGACTGGTTACGTTGCAGGCATGCACGAATGCTTTTCCACCTGCGTCGGTAATGGCTTGCAGTGCATCGGCGCCACTCGCTTCGCTCAGTTCGATGATGTGCACAGTAGCGCCCTGTTTCGCAAACAGGGTGGCGATTGCTCTTCCGATTCCGCTTCCGCCGCCTGTGATTACTGCCTGTTTGTTTTGTAATGAGAACATGATATGTATTTGATGTAAGCCTGAAATTAGTATGATGTTGTTATTGAACTGCTATGTAGTAGCCTTTGTTACACAGACTTCACTTTGTATCCTTTCCATCCGAATAACGCTACTACTGCGAAACAGAGAAGCGGTACGATAAAAGAGGTGGCAAGTGATTTCTCTGAAATCAATCCCATCACAGGTGGAACTAATGCGCCGCCTACAATTGACATGATGATAAAACCTGATGCCCTTTTGGTATGAGCTCCCAGATCTTTTACTCCCAGTGCGAAAATTGTAGGGAACATGATTGACATAAAGAAGAATACAACCATTAATGCGTACACCGCCGTTTGTCCGGGCATATACACAATAACCGCACAAAGCAAAATATTGATGATAGCATACACAGTCAGCAATACATTAGCTGGAATCCTTTTCATGAGTGCAGTTCCGACAAATCTACCGATGGTGAACAGCAGCAACGCTATGCTAAGTAAATAGGCTGCCTGTGCATTCGTAATATCTTTTCCGTAATGAGTAGCATAATTGATGAACAGAGCTCCTACGCCTACTTGTGCGGCAACATAGAAGAATTGAGCAACAACTGACCATGTGAAATGAGAATAAGACCAGAGTTTTCTCACAGGGACTGAATTGTTCCCTGCTGTTTCTCCTTCTTCTCTGATTTCAGGAAGTTTGGTGAGATAAAACATCAGCGCTATTGCCAGCACCACAAATGTGATCACCAGATAAACAAAACTCACATTGGAAAGGTCACCACCAGTGTTGCCGCCTTCATTAAAGAACAGCTTTCCTCCGATTATAGGTCCGAAGAATGAACCAACTCCATTGAAAGACTGTGAAAGATTTAATCTGAAGGTAGAGCTTGATGGGGGACCCAATACAGTAACATAGGGGTTCGCAGCCGTTTCAAGAAAGGTCAATCCGGCTGCAAGGATAAACAATGCGATCAGGAACCAGTCAAAGTTTCTTACTACAGCAGCAGGGTAGAAGAGCAATGCTCCCAAGGCATACATGCAAAGTCCCATGATAATCCCAAATTTGTATCCCCGCTTTTTCATTACCCATCCTGCTGGTAGAGCCATCAGAAAGTAAGCCCCGAAATAGGCTCCCTGTAATAGAGTGGACCTCATTTTGGTGATGTTCAATGCCTCTTGAAAATGCTTGTTGAGAACATCCAATAATCCGTATGCAAATCCCCAAAGGAAGAAAAGACTGGTTACCAGAATAAATGGAAGCAGCAGTTTCTTTCCTGTGCCTGCGCTGATATTGGTTTGTTGTGTGGGTGAAGCAATCGCCATGTATGGGTGGGTTTAGAGTTGAAATATTTTATTCATCAGCATCCATTTCTCTCCGGGCTTTGCAGTGGGAAGCGCCTGCTGATAATTCCACATCAGCGTCTCCCATTTCTGCACCACCGGATCTGCTGCATCGGCTTTTCCTTTTTCTTCGAACGAAAAATGCTCGTTCACTTCCATGATCATGAACAGTCTGTTCTCCACACGATAGATCTGCAGATCTTCAATACCGGAATTCTTTATAGATGTAATGATCTCAGGCCACACCGCCTGATGGTAAGTCTCATATGCAATGATGAGATCGGGTTCATTTTTGAGATCAAGCGCAAAGCAATATCTGTGGCTCATTTTCATGCAGTGTTTCAGGATTTTCTAACCTCAATATTCATACATTTTGGGATATAATAATACCCATTGCCAAAATAGTTTACTACAATGGCAATTGCAGCAAATCTGCTCAATTAAATAGTAACTTATCTTGCAACAGACTAAATTTAAACCTTTTCCGGTATTGATTTTCGACGGGTTACTGAAGCCGGAAAAGTTTGTTCTCATTCACCTAAATTGCGACTGCTGTATGAAAAAGATCTGCCCTGCTTTTACACCGGCATTCCCATCCCTTGCCTGGGCGGGCGTACAGCTGATATTCGTCAGTACTTCCCGCTATTGCAAAACCACAAGCTTTTCCATCCAGCATTTCAGGGAAGTAACTTATTCAAAATAATACGATGGCAAGGTTCTGTTTTTTTCTGCTCACTTTATTGCTTTCAAAATTCTCCTTCGCCCAGCTGAATAAAGCCGGGTGGCAGAGTTTTATGGTGGATCAAAACATGGTATGGGACAGTCTCAGCACCAAATGGGAAGAGGGTGTTCCCCTCGGAAACGGATTGCTGGGAGTGATGATCTATCGGGAATCTGCCAATTCCATCAGATTCGATCTCGGCCGTACTGATGTGGTGGACCATCGCGAAGGCATCAATCCTTCACTGGGAAGATGCCGCCTGCCCATCGGGAAGTTCCTCCTCAATTCCAGCAGCCCCATCACCCATATCAAATTAGAACTCCATCTGCTTGGTGCAGAACTGACCGGAACCATCACTACAGAAAAGGGAAGTATCCGGCTCAGAGCAATTGCTGCGAAATCTGTAGAGGCAATGTTATTTGCCACACAAACCAGTACAGACGGGCTTTTTAACTGGGAGTGGAAACCTGAGCCATCCAAAAGTCCCTTTGCCACTTTGCGCGATTCAGCCGGAACGTATCAGCCCAACCCTCCGGGAAGGGATTCTGTTAGCGGAGATCTTCATTTCTACATTCAACCTTTGCTGGTAGGGGGCAATTATACTACCGCATGGAAACAGTTGAAAGCTGAGGATGAACAATTGCTGGCGGTGACTATCGCCAATTCGTATCCGGATGGCCATTCACAAAATCTGGCAGTTAGGCCATTGCTCCAACTTACACAGAACAGCATCAAAAATATCTGGACAGAACACAAGAAGATATCTGAGGAGACAGCAACCAGAAGTTTTATTTCAATCCCTGATGCACGGCTGCAAAGTTTCTGGTATACGCAGCAATACAAACTGAATGCAGCTACCGGCCGGAACAATTATCCCATCGATCTAATGGGCCCATGGTATCGCATCACTCCATGGCCGAAGTACTGGTGGAACCTCAATATTCAGCTTACCTATTACCCCGTATTCAGTTCCAATCAGATCGATCTGGCTATTCCATTGCTGAACATGGTGACCACTCATCTCGATAATCTCGCAAACAATGCGCCGGAGCAATATCGCCACAATGCAGCAGCATTGGGCCGTTCAGGGCCTTACGAAATGACCGGCGGCATTAAAGTGGTGAAAGGAAACGACAGCACCGGCAATAACAGCGGGTCTGCTTCACTCGAACTGGGAAATCTCACCTGGCTGCTGCACGTTTGCTGGCAGGCTTATGAGTACACGCGTGATCCACGCATCATGCAACAACTTTTTCCCGTACTGAAACGCAGCATACAATATTATCTGAACATCATGGAAAAGGAGTCGGATGGCAAATTCCATCTTCCTTACACCTATTCTCCCGAATATCCCAAAGGTGTTACACGCGATGCCAATTACGATCTGTCGCTGCTTCGCTGGGGATGCAAAACGCTGCTCTTCATCAACGGGCAACTGAATTTGAAGGATAACACTGCTGAGCAATGGAGTACAGTGCTAAGAGACCTCACACCATATCCGCAGGACGAATACGGACTGAAGATCGGCCGCGACGCCAGCTTTACGCTTTCTCACCGGCATTACTCGCATCTGCTGATGATCTATCCTTTGCACGAGATCAACTGGGAGCAGCCGGAAAATCAAAAACTGATCAGAACATCCCTCGAACAGTGGGAAAACAATAACAGCGCCTGGCGCGGATACAGCTACAGCGGTGCTGCCAGCATCTACGCCACTATGGGCAATGGCAATAAATCTTTACAGCTGCTGAATGATATGTTCGATAAAGGCCGGTTTGCCATCAAGCCCAATACCATGTATCTCGAAGCCGGTCCTGTGATTGAAACACCGCTGTCTGCCGTAACTTCCATCAATGAAATGCTGTTGCAGAGCTGGGGAGATATCATCCGTGTTTTTCCGGCTGTGCCTGATACATGGAAAGATGCATCATTCGATAAACTGCTTGCGCAGGGGGGATTTGAAGTAAGCGCTGTTAGAAAGAACGGACAAACCAGTTTCATCCGCATCAAAAGCAAAGCAGGTGCGCCCTGCCGCATCAGAACCGGATGGAATGGAAAAATCAGAACGAAAGGAGCCCGTGCATTCCATATTGAAACTAAAAATGGCATCACTGCTATCGACCTCAAAAAAGGCGAAGAAGTGACCATCTTCACCGGATCGACACCGGAAGATCTCACAGTAAAACCTGTAGCTACATACGGCCGCAAAAATTACTGGGGACTTCACAGCAACTGAGTACGTAAATGAAAACCTATAAGTAAGCATGAACAGGCACTTTTTGATGGGGATGACACTGCTGATATGCAGCATCCCCGCCGCTGCACAACAGGTAACACGTTTAACTAATCAATGGGAGTTCCTGAGACAGGATCTCGGAGGTATCTGGGAGGCAGTTCGCCCGGTGGGCAAAGGTAATCCTGAAAGTGTGCCGCTCTGGCAAACGGTAACATTGCCACATTGCGTGAATGCCATCGATGGTGTAGATCCTGATCAGAATTATTATCAGGGTCCGGCTTGGTATCGCACGCAAATGGTTATCAGTAATCCTTACGCCAATGGCAGAACCCTGCTGCATTTCGAAGGCTCAGGACAGAAAACCTCTGTGTACGTGTACAACACGCTGATCACAACACATGTTGGTGGTTATGATGAGTTCACTGCCGATATCACAGAGGCAGTGGCGAAGTTTCAAAAAGACTCTGTTTGCATAAAACAATTCAAGGGAAAGATTCCCATTTCAATCCGTACAGACAATTCAAGAGATCTGGAAATGATCCCTTCCAGTTTGTCTGATTTCAATATTTACGGAGGTATCTATCGTTACCTTAATCTGGTATATACACCTGCACTGAGTGTAGATAAACTCTTTGTGCTGCCAGAAACAGATAAAGATGGTAAGACCGGGAAACTCAGTGTGAGAGCGCGTTTCTACAATCCAGCCGGAATAAATGATGCGACTGTTGAACTGAAACTGATCGATCCTTCTGGTAAACTGGTTCAGCAAAAATCAGTGAATGTATCAGCAACAGGAGATCAGCAAATCGCCAATTTCGAGATCAGGAAACCGCGTGTATGGACAACCGAAACGCCGGTGTTGTACACCGTAGAAGCTGTTGTGAAATCTTCCGCTGGTGAAGCAAAAGAAATCAGCAAAGTTGGTTTCCGTCATTTTGAGTTTGTGGAGAATGGACCATTCATGCTTAATGGAAAGAGGCTTTTGCTGCGCGGTACGCATCGTCATGAAGATCATGCCGGCGTTGCTGCTGCCATGACGGAAGACATGATGCGCAAAGAAATGGTGATGATGAAGGAGATGGGTGTAAACTTCATCCGACTCGGCCATTATCAGCAAAGCCGCATCATACTTGATCTCTGCGATAGTCTCGGTATTCTTGTATGGGAAGAAATTCCCTGGTGCCGCGGCGGTCTCGGAGGAAATATTTACAAAGATCAGGCACGCCGGATGCTGGTGAATATGATTGAACAGCATTACAATCATCCTGCAGTAATCCTCTGGGGATTGGGCAATGAGAACGACTGGCCCGGCGATTTTCCCACTTTCGATAAGGAACTGATCCGTGCTTTCATGAGCGAACTCAATGACCTCAGCCATAAACTTGATCCTACACGCAAGACGGCCATCCGCCGATGCGATTTCTGTAAAGACATTGTGGATGTGTATTCTCCTTCGATCTGGGCAGGTTGGTATCGCGGGATCTATACGGAATACAAGTCCGTGTCGGAAATGGAAATGAAACGCGTGAAACATTTTCTGCACGTGGAGTGGGGCGGTGATTCTCATGCAGGCCGTCATTCTGAAAGTCCGGATAATGCTTTGATAAAAATAAAATCAGGTGGTGGCGCAGATGAGCGCGCAGGTGATGCATCGCTCTATGGCGGCGCAGCGCGCGTTTCAAAAGATGGGGACTGGAGCGAGTCTTATATCTGCAATCTCGTAGACTGGCATCTGAAAGAACAGGAAACCATGAGCTGGCTCACCGGCACAGCACAATGGCCGTTCAAAGATTTCTCTACGCCTGTTCGTCCGGATAACCCTGTGCCTTACATGAATCAAAAAGGAGTGGTGGAGCGCGACTTCACTAAGAAAGAAGCCTACTACGTTTTTCAATCATACTGGACAACCACTCCAATGGCGCATATCTACGGACATAACTGGCCCGTAAGATGGGGTGCCGAAGGAGAAGAAAAAATGATCAAGGTTTATTCGAACTGCGATGAAGCCGAACTCTTCCTCAACGGAAAAAGTCTGGGAGTGAAAAAACGCAGCAGTCAGGATTTCCCTGCAGCGGGACTCAGGTGGACGGCCGTTTTCAGCAAGGGTCAGAATGAAATTCGTGTAATCGCTAAGAAAGGAAAGATCACTGTTGCAGATACTGTTTCATTCCGTTATCAGACAGAGAAATGGAGCAAGCCTGCAAAGCTCAGCCTGCAGAAAGTTTCAGAACGCGACGGGGTTGTTACACTCGAAGCCAACCTGCTCGATGCAAGCGGCGTCAATTGTCTGGATGCAGCCAACTGGATCCGTTTCAAACTGGCAGGAGATGGCAAGCTGATCGATAACCTCGGAACATCTTCCGGTTCAAACTATGTGCAACTCTATAATGGAAGAGCCATTATCCGTGTAAAAACGAATGGCGGAAAATCTGTAGTCAGTGCAACGGTTGAAACAGTGCCTTCGGCATTTATAGAATTCTAATGATGCATCAGCATTTGATCATCGTTTGGTTAAATAATCATACGCTCATGAAACACTTCGTTCTATCCTTTTTTATTTTTTCTGCACTCGGTGCTGCAGCGCAGCAGGATCCTGCGTTGAAGCTCTGGTACAATCAACCGGCTACTGCCTGGGAAGAAGCTCTTCCGCTGGGCAATGGAAAAACCGGCGCCATGGTTTTCGGTGGCGTGCAGAAAGAACATTATCAGCTTAACGACAATACGCTCTGGAGCGGATTTCCCGATCCCGGCAATAATCCCAATGGCCCAACTGTTTTGCCACAGGTAAGACAGGCAGTGTTTGATGGAGACTATCTCAAAGCAGCGGCTCTCTGGAAAAAAATGCAGGGACCCTATTCTGCTCGTTATCTTCCGCTCGGAGACCTCTGGCTGGAGTTCAATCACAAAGATTCTACAGCCACTCAGTATTATCGCGATCTCGATCTCAATAACGCCATTTCTACTGTTCGTTATACAAAAGACGGCGTGGCGTATACCCGAGAAACATTCGTGAGTTTTCCTTCAAGAACAATGGTGGTGCGCATTTCAGCCAACAAGAAAGGTGCACTGAATTTCAACGTGGGGCTCACCAGTAAGCTGCATTTCGAAACCAGTACAGATCCAGCCAACCTGCTGGTGTTGAAGGGAAAGGCGCCGAAGTTTGTTGCCAATCGTCCATACGAACCGAAACAGGTGGAGTATGCCGATGATCCGAAAGGAGAGGGCATGACCTTCGAAATTCAGGTGAGAGTAACAACCAATGGTGGTTCAGTGTATGCCGAGGGCAATCAACTGAAAGTAAGCAATGCCGATGTTGCAGTGATCTATCTCACAGAAGCAACCAGTTTCAACGGATTCAATCGCTCACCGGTATCGGAAGGAAAAAATCCAACTGTCGAAGCCAGGTCCAATATGACCAAGGTATTTCCGCTGCCATTCGATCATTTGAAGAAACTGCATGTGAACGATTATCAGTCGCTCTTCAAACGTGTTCAACTTAATCTCGGTAAGAATGATGAGCTGCTGAAACAGCCTACAGATGAGCGTTTGAAGCAATTTGTTTCTCATAAGGGTGATAATGCACTGCAATCTCTCTACTATCAGTTCGGAAGGTATCTGATGATTGCGGCATCACGTCCGGGATCGAGACCTACCAATCTGCAGGGCATCTGGAACGAGCATGTGCAGCCACCATGGGGCAGCAACTACACCACCAATATCAATACAGAAATGAACTACTGGCTTGCAGAGAATACCAATCTCTCCGAATGTCATCAGCCATTGTTCAATTTCATCAAAGAGCTTTCAATAAACGGTGCAGTAACAGCAAAGGTGAATTACAATATCAACGAAGGCTGGACGGTGCACCACAACTCCGATCTCTGGGCTAAGACATCGCCACCCGGCGGATGGGAATGGGACGAGAAAGGCATGCCCCGCTGGAGTTGCTGGCCGATGGCCGGTGTTTGGTTCAGCACGCACCTCTGGGAACATTATCTCTACACAGGTGATCTGAAATTTCTGAGAGAGACCGCGTATCCGCTCATGAAAGGCGCCGCACAGTTTCAGTTGCAGTGGCTCATCAATGATCCGCAGAGTGGTTTCCTCATCACCAATCCTTCTACTTCTCCGGAGAATACGCTGAAGAAAGACGGACAGGAATATCAGGTGAGCATGGCCACCACTATGGATATGTCGCTCATCAGAGAACTGTTCACAGCATTGATCACAGCATCGGATCTGTTGAAGACCGATGCAGGTTTCAAAGCAAAACTCGTTGCAGCAAAAGCAAAACTCTATCCCTATCATATCGGCCAGTATGGCCAGTTGCAGGAATGGTTCAAAGACTGGGATCAGCCGACCGATAAGCATCGCCATCTTTCACATCTGTTTGGATTGTATCCCGGAAGTCAGATCACTCTGAACCGCACACCGGAACTGGCGGCAGCTGCAAAGCAAAGCCTTATTCACAGAGGTGATGTGAGTACAGGATGGTCGATGGCATGGAAGGTGAACTGGTGGGCGAGATTGCAGGATGGAGAACATGCATACAAAATACTCAGCGATGCGTTCACCTACATCAATCCCCGCGAAGTGCGGGAAGTGATGGGCGGTGGCGGAACCTATCCCAATCTCTTCG
The DNA here is from genome assembly GCF_012927185.1 of Pseudoflavitalea sp. G-6-1-2. Classification (GTDB taxonomy): domain Bacteria; phylum Bacteroidota; class Bacteroidia; order Chitinophagales; family Chitinophagaceae; genus Pseudobacter. The sequence goes on along the minus strand of NZ_JABBGB010000002.1, from coordinate 1,350,801 downwards.
ATGCGCATCCTCCGTTTCAGATCGATGGCAATTATGGTGCAACTGCGGGCATGACTGAAATGCTGCTGCAGAGCCATGATGGCCGCATCAGCCTGCTGCCTGCGCTTCCTGCTGCATGGCCTACAGGATCTGTACGCGGAATCAAAGCCAGAGGCAATTTCACTTTGTCCATCAACTGGGCAGATGGAAAGCTGGCTAAGGCCACCATTCTTTCGGGATCAGGAGGCAATTGCAGAATCCGCACCACCATCCCTGTGAAAGTAGTGGAAGTGAATGCAAAACCAGCTGCCGGTGAAAATGCGAATATGCTTAACACCGCATACGGATTACCTCCTTACGAAGTGGTGAACAAATCTGCCATTACACCACTTGCAACCGTAACTGAATATGTGATTGAATTCCCTACAGTAAAAGGCAAAACCTACACTGTTGTTCCTAAATAATCTGGTATGAAAATGTTTTCACGATATCTCTCCGTTCTTGTTCTGCTGGTTGTTCAGCTGGCTGCATTCAGCCAGCAGCCTATGTTTCAGCAGGTAGCTCCCGGCGTATGGAAAGCCGTAATCGGCAAACCCGAAGCCTATAACTTATTGAATGCCGCAGGCACAACACCCAATGCAGCTGCATTAGGTAAGATGAGCAATGCGAAATTTCCTTTGCCACAAACAGAGATCAACGCTTTTGTGCGCGATGGAAAAACCTATCTGCGTTTTCCGCTTGCAAAACAGGAGCAGCTGTATGGCTTCGGACTGAATTTTCAGACAGTGCATCAGCGCGGAAAGATCTTACAACTGCATGTCGATCACTTCGGCGGAAAAGACAATGGCAGAAATCATGCGCCTACTCCGTTCTATGTGAGCAGCCAGGGCTATGGCGTATTCATCAACTCAGCCCGCTATCTGAATGTATATGCAGGATCGGCGGTGAGAAAGGATAGCAAAAATCCGCCGGAAGCCAGAGACCGTAATCTCGATAAAAGCTGGCAGGCGCGTCCGTATTCCGATGCAGTGGAAATTCTGGTTCCGGCAGCAGGAGTGGAGATCTATGTATTTGGTGGCCCCAATACCCTCGATGCTGTTCGTCGTTTCAATCTCTATAATGGTGGCGGATGTCTGCCGCCCAGATGGGGATTGGGTTTCACGCAACGCGTGCAGCGTTTGTACAATGCTGATGATGTAAAAAAAGAAGCCGATCAGTTTGAAGAAAAAGGATACCCGCTCGATTTCATCGGTCTCGAACCAGGATGGCAGAGCAAATCTTACCCCTGCACATTTGAGTGGGATAGCACCCGCTTTCCGCAATCAGCTAAGTTTGTTGCTGATATGCGCAAACAGGGAATCCGATTGAATCTGTGGATCAATCCATATGTATCGCCATCGAGCCCTATTTACAAAAAGATACTTCCCTATACCGGATCTCACACGGTTTGGGTAGGAGCGGTGCCCGATCTCAATACACCGCAGGCACGCAAGCTGCTGTTCGATCAATTCAAAAAAGATCAGGTGTCTATCGGCGTTAGCGGATACAAAATAGATGAGGTGGATGGCTATGATCATTATCTGTGGCCGGATGTGGCAACCTTCCCTTCGGGGCTTGCAGCCGAGCAGGAACGCCAGACCTACGGACTGCTGATGCAACGCTACAGCACCGATATGTACCGCGAGCTCAATCAGCGCACATTTGGACTGGTGCGCGCATCCAACGGAGGCGGCAGCCGCTTCCCTTATGTGATCTACAACGATTACTACAACCACGAAGACTTTATCACAGCCCTTATCAATAGTGGATTTGCAGGTGTACTCTGGACGCCCGAAGTACGCGCCAGCAAATCAGGAGAAGAATGGCTCCGCCGTTTCCAGACGGTGGTATTCTCACCTATGGCGATGATCAACGCATGGGCCAGCGGCACCAAGCCATGGTCTTATCCCGAAGTGGCAGAGCAGGTGAAACAATATTCGCAACTGCGCATGCAGATGATGCCTTACTGGTATTCTTCTTTCGCGCGTTATCATTTTGAAGGTACGCCGGTGTTCCGCGCCATGAACCTCGAAGAAGGTTTCTCTCAGGAGATCAAAGAAGAGAAAGTGGATCATAACCTCGAACAGAACCCATACGCAGAGGCGCTTTCAAAGGAATGTAAAGATCAGTACATGGCTGGTGAATACCTGCTGGTAGCGCCGCTTTTTGCAGGACAGACCACCCGCAAAGTGATTCTGCCCAAAGGAAAATGGTACGATTTCTACACCGGTGAACTTGCCGGTGATGGAGAAGTGATCACTGTTACTCCCGGTCTCGATAAAATTCCTGTGTATGTGAAAGATGGTGGCATCATTCCGATGATGGCTCCACGTTTGCACACACCGGCGAAAGGAGAAATGGTAGTCCTGGAAGTAAGACATTACGGAACCAAACCAGCTGTCTACAAACTCTACGACGATGATGGTGAAACCTTCGATTACGAAAAAGGATCTTACAGCTGGCGAACCATCAACGTAAGCCGCAATGCTGCCGGTCAGTTGCAGGGCGCGATCTCTGCTGCTGAAAAAGGAAAGCCCAATACCATCGGAAAAGTTAGTTTCAAATTTATGACGCAGCCCGCGTCGAATGCATCCATAAAACAACAGGCCATCGAGGTGTTGCGTGAGCAGGTATTGATCGATGCTGCGAAAGCGTTGAAAGAGCAACCCATTACAGTTACCGCTTCCAGTTCACCACGCAGTGCAGGAGGATTGCACGATTTTTTTTCTGAGGGGGACTACTGGTGGCCCGATAGCCGGTCCGCAGATAGTCCCTATGTGCAGAAAGATGGCATGACCAATCCTGATAATTTCACTGCACACCGCCATGCAATGATCCGTCTCAGTCAGCTCGTTGGCACACTTGCTTCCGCCTGGCTGATCACCGGAAACCCCGAATACCGCAACCATGCACTGCTGCATTGCAAAGCATGGTTTGTAGATGAGGCCACCAAAATGAATCCGAACCTGCTCTATGCGCAAGCCATCAAAGGCAGGGCAACAGGGCGTGGCATCGGCATCATCGATACCATTCAGCTGCTGGAAGTGGTGCAGGCGCTGATGCGCATGGATACTGTGTCCGGCGCGGATCGCGAGCTGATCGATCAGATCAGAAAGTGGTTCGAAGCCTACCTGCAATGGCTTACTACGCATCAATACGGGAAGGATGAAATGAATGCAGCCAATAACCACGGCACATGCTGGGTGATGCAGGTATCTGCATTCGCGAAGTTCACCGGCAATCAGCAGATACTCGATTTCTGCAGAGATCGCTACAAGAACGTACTGCTGCCGGATCAGATGGCTGCCGATGGCAGTTTCCCCCGCGAAATGAAACGCACTAAACCATACGGGTATGCGCTGTTCAATCTCGATGCCATGACCATGACCTGCGAGATCTTATCCGATTCTAAAAACGATCTCTGGAACTATACTACCAGCGATGGCCGCAATATGCAGAAGGGCATCGCATACATGCATCCTTTCATTGCAAACAAAAACAGCTGGCCTTTGAAGCCGGATGTGATGTACTGGGAGAACTGGCCTGTAGCGCAACCCGCACTGTTGTTCGGCGCGCAACAGTTTAATCAGCCGGCATGGTTCGGAACATGGCGAAAGTTGGAACATTTCCCCAAAGTGGATGAAGTGATCCGCAATCTGCCGGTACGCAATCCCATCATCTGGCTGAACTGATCAACCAAACAATTAACTCATGCTGCCAAAACCCTGACTAAAAAATGAGAAAGTCAATCATCTATACCACAGCTCTGATCAGCAGCCTCATATGGGCAGATCTGAAAGCACAAAGCAAAGGCGACGAAGATACCGATCTGGTGATCCGCGCAAAAATGCGCGACAAACAGGCAATCGATGAAGCGAAGAATGGCTGGTGGACTGCATCGCAGAGGAATCTGAATGAACGCATCGCCTGGTGGCAGGATGCCCGCTTCGGCATGTTCGTTCACTGGGGTATCTACTCGCTGCCCGGCGGTGAATGGAAAGGGCAAAAAGTAAGCGGCTATGCCGAACACCTGATGCGGAAAGAAAAGATCAGTCGTGCAGAATATCTCGAACTGGCCCATCAGTTCAATCCTGAAAAATTCAATGCAGAAGAATGGATCAGACAGGCGCAGCAGGCAGGCATGAAATATTTCATCATCACATCCAAACACCACGATGGGTTTGCGATGTTCGACTCGAAAGTGTCTGATTTCAATATCATACAACAATCGCCATTCAAACGCGATCCCATGGCCGAGCTCGCAGCAGCCTGCAAAAAGCTCGGAATGAAATTCGGATTTTATTACTCGCATGCGTTCGACTGGGAGCATCCCGATGCGCCGGGAAACGACTGGGAATACAACAATCCGGGAGGTGATAAACAATTGCACGGAGGCGTAAACTGGTTCGATGTACATCCGGAATTATTGCCGAAGGCACAGAAATATGTAGATGAAAAAGCGATCCCGCAGATCAAAGAACTGCTCAATAAATATCATCCTGATATTCTCTGGTTCGATACGCCGAGCAAACTGCCTTTGTCTGAAAACATCAGGATCCTCAAAGCCATTCGCGAAACTGATCCTGCTGTAGTAGTGAATGGGAGGCTCGTGCGTGGCTCCGGCGCGGAGTTGGGCGATTACAAGAATACAGCCGACAGGCCTGCAGAATTTTTTCCTGTAACAGGCAACTGGGAAGCGATTCCCACTACCAATGAATCTTACGGTTATTCAAAATATGATCTCAGTCATAAACCGGTTTCGCATTTCATAAGGCTGATGGCGAATGCTGCATCACGCGGAGGAAACCTGCTGATGAATATCGGCCCGAAAGGAGATGGTACCATCGATACGCGCGATCAGCAGATATTGCAGGGCATCGGAAAATGGATGAAAACAAATGGTGCATCCATTTACGGAAGCAGTGGCACTGCGCTGCCGAAGCAGAACTGGGGCGTGATAACGGAGAAGAAGAATACAATCTTTCTGCATGTATTCGATTGGCCTGCCGACAAAAAAGTAAAACTCGGCGGAGTGAATGTGAAAGTAAGCAAAGCTTATTTCCTCGCAGATCCCACAAAACGCGCATTACCCGTTCAGCAATTGAAAGATGTTTTGCAGGTAACTGTCCCGGTGAATGCTCCTGATTCTGTGAACACCGTGATAGTGCTGGAAACAACCGGAAAAGCAACTGCTGATTCTGTGATGTATCTTGCTCCCGACGTGAAACTCACCCGCCTGCTGGCTTTCGACGGAAAGCTGGAAGGAAAAGGATGGAAGTATGGCGATGGAAAAACAGATAAGTTCTATGTGGAAGGATGGAAAGATGCGGATCAGTCGGTAAGCTGGCAATTCAAAACAACGGAGAAAGCCAGTTACAAAATAAAGATCAGGTATATCGCCGGTGGTGGCAATTATGTTGTTACCATGGATAAGAGCCTGTTTGAAAAACCGGTGAGTACTGGTAAAGGAGTGGTGTCGGAAGAGGTGGGAACCATCATTGCTCATCCCGGATGGCATGAGATGCGCATTCGCGCTAAAGATGTACAAAGGGCAGAACTAATGAAGCTGCTCGAAATTCAACTGGAAAAAATCGTACCCGGAAAATAATCGGTAATAATGACTAAAACCCGAATCATGAAACACGTAAGCAGTCTGCTGGCAGGTATGGCCATATGCGCTGCAACGCAGGCACAGAGCGTAAATGTGAGCACTGTGTTTGCTGATGCAGAAAAACAAACGGAAGTGATGCTCAGGGAAATTCCTGCTGCAAGAAATGGCAAGTCTGAATTGGTATCGCCACGAACGCTTGAGCATGGCCAGTTGAAAATGGTGGCGAGCCGCGACTGGACCAGCGGCTTCTGGCCCGGCGTTCTCTGGTTTCTCTATGAGTATACCGGCAAACAGCAATGGAAAGATCGAGCAACGGAATATACTGCACTGATCGAAAGAGAAAAGACCAATGCAGGAACACACGATATGGGATTCAAGGTGTACTGTTCATTCGGACAGGGGTACCGGCTCAACAACGATCCGCATTACAGAGAAGTGATCATCGAATCGGCCAGAACCCTTGCCAGCCGCTTCAATCCCACTGTTGGATGTATCCGCTCTTGGGATCACAGCAAAGACAAGTGGGACTTCCCAGTGATCATCGATAACATGATGAACCTCGAGCTGCTCTTCGCTGCTACGCAACTCACCGGAGACTCGGCTTACTATCGCATTGCCGTGTCGCATGCGAATACCACTATGAAAAATCATTTCAGACCCGACTATAGTTCTTATCACGTGATTGCCTATGATTCAACAACCGGCAATGTGGTGAAAAAGAATACGCATCAGGGATACAGCCACGAATCTGCATGGAGCCGTGGACAGGCCTGGGGACTGTATGGCTACGCGATGTGTTATCGCTTTACACGCGATAAGAAATATCTGGAACAGGCTGAGCATATCGCGAAATATATTCTCGATCATCCGCGACTGCCGAAAGATAAAGTGCCTTATTACGATTTCGATGCACCGGGCATTCCAAATGAACCGAGAGATGCATCGGCTGCAGGCGTGATTGCATCAGGGTTGTACGAATTGAGCAACTACAGCAAAAATGCAGCGACATATACGGCTGCTGCCAATACTATTCTCGCAAGCCTTACCAACAGTTATCGCGCTCCAATCGGTGAGGCCAAAGGATTTTTGCTGCTGCACAGCACCGGATCAAAACCCGGCAACAGTGAAGTGGATGTGCCGCTCAACTATGCAGATTATTACTACCTCGAAGCGCTGATCAGAAGCAAACATATGCACGATAAAATGTTTGCGCTGCCGAAAGTTGCATTGAAACTGCCGGCCATCATTGGCAGCAATATGGTATTGCAGCAGCAGACAAAAGCGCCGCTTTGGGGAACAGCAGCTGGCAATGCTGCGATCACTGTAACAACCAGCTGGGATAAAAAAGTTTATCAGACACGCGCCAATGCAGGCGGGCAGTGGAGAGTAGAAGTGCAGACGCCGAAAGCCGGTGGTCCGTATACTGTTACTATCAGCGATGGCAAACCTGTAACGTTAACCAATGTACTCATCGGAGAGGTTTGGTTCTGCTCTGGACAGAGCAATATGGAAATGCCGGTGAAAGGGTTCAGAAATCAACCCATCATTGGTGCAGAGCAGACAGTGCTTGAATCTGATATTCCGAACCTTCGGCTCTTTCGTGTAGAGCGCACCAATACAATCGAACCCGTGAGTGATGTGCAGGCGAACTGGGAAGCATCAGCGCCACAGGGCGCACGTGAATTCAGTGCAGTGGGATATGAGTTTGCGAAGATCCTGCAAAAGCAACTGAAAGTGCCCGTAGGCATTATTCAGGCAACATGGGGCGGAACTCCGATCCAGGGCTGGATGAGTAAAGAAAATCTGCAGGAATTCCCGGAAACGAAATGGGCTCCGCATAGAACTGTGATCACAAAAAATCATCCGGCGGTATTGTACAATGGCATGATCCATCCATTGGCAGGCTTTGCCATCAAAGGTATGCTCTGGTATCAGGGAGAATCTAACAAGGAAGAATATGCGCGTTACGAAAAGCTGATGCCATCGATGGTGCGCAGCTGGCGTTCAGAATGGAAAGGCAATCCATGGGCATTTTATTTTGTACAACTGGCGCCATTCAAATATCCGAAAGCAGGTGAGACTGTTCCTTATATGCGCGAAGCGCAGGAATTGGCTTTGAAGAATATTCCTGATGCAGGAATGGCGGTGTGCATGGATGCAGGTGATTCCACTACCATCCATCCTGCCAATAAATCCGTAGTAGGCAGGAGGTTGGCGTATCTCGCGCTGGGCAAGACTTACAAGGTATCCGGCATCTCTTATGCCAACCCTGTTTACAAAGCCATGAAAATTGCAGCCGATACAGTGAAACTGAATTTCGACAATGCACCGATGGGGCTCACGTCTTACAATGAAGCCATCAAAGGATTTGAAATAGCAGGGGATGATCAGCAGTTTTATCCGGCTACAGCATGGCTTGCGCCTGATGGTGTTCATGCAAAAGCAGAGCAGGTGAAAAAACCTGTGGCTATCCGTTATGCGTTCAAAGATTATGTGATCACCAATCTGTATAATCTGGATGGATTACCGGTGGCACCATTCCGTACTGATAACTGGGCCGGACCAGCATCGAAATAGTCCATCTACAACAGACGCCAATATTATTGACCGCTCCTCCGGGAGCGGTTTTTTATTGCGTACAAGCAACATTTCCTGCGGCTTATTGCGGCTCATATATTGATTTTTGACTGTTTTTGGCGCGCGGAGTGCAGTCCCCTGCTAATAAAGCTTAATAAAAGGTCAATCCGGTTACATCCGTGAGGCGGATTATTGTGTTAGTTGCTTGCTGAACTGGTTAAAATTCCGGAGACAAATTATTTGCTTTCATGAGAACTGCCATTTTAGTGATTGCTGCCATATGCCTGGGCCATCTTTTGCATGCCCGGCAACTCGCTGTTAACATCAAATCTTTTGGAGCTACCGGTGACGGAACTACGCTCAATTCAACATTCATTCAACGTGCAATAGACAGTTGTTCTTCCGCAGGCGGAGGAAAAGTAATTGTTCCTGCTGGAAGGTTCCTTACCGGTACCATCGCGCTGAAAAGCAATGTTACACTGATGCTGGAACGTGATGCTGTTATTGTCGGCAGTACCAATGTAAACGATTACAGAAACCTCGATCCGTTCACCGATGGGTTGGGTGTGGATGTCGGTTGGGCATTGGTGGTAGCCGTTGATGCAAAAAATATTGCCATCGAAGGCGAAGGCGCTATCGACGGGCAGGGCAAACAATTGAAAGAAGTACAGATTGCAACCGATACACGTCCCGAAGGAGAACGATGGGGCAGGAGACCTTTCCTGCTTCGCGTGGTTCGTTGTGAAAATGTGAGGGTGCAGGGCGTAAAATTAATGTTCTCTGCAGCATGGACTTCTCATTACTTTCAGTGCAATCGATTGCACATTGAGGATGTAAAAATCATCAGTCATGGTGTAGCACACAACGACGGAATGGATATCGACGGATGTCAGAATGTGCGCATCAGCAATTGCGATATCGAAAGCGGAGACGATGCGCTCTGCTTCAAAACAACCAGCAGCACCATGGCCTGCAAAGACATTGTAGTTACGGGTTTGCGGTTGAAGAGCGGGCACGGCGCCATCAAGATGGGCACCGAATCCATGGCGCCTTTCGAGAACATCAAGATCAGCAACTGCCATATCTACAACACTAACAATGGTGGCATCAAACTGCTTACCGTTGATGGAGCGCACCTGCGCAATGTGGAGATCAGCGATATCACCATGGTGAATGTGAAAACTCCTATTCTGCTGAGGCTCGGTTCCAGATTGAGTGTTTTCCGAAAAGGGAAAGATGTACAGCAGCCAACCGGCACTTTTGAAAATGTGGTGATCAGAAATGTGAAGGCTGAAGCCGCTGCGGATGCTCAACTGAAACCGCCATCGGGTATACTCATCACGGGTGTTCCCGGACATTACATCTCCAATGTTACGCTCGACAATATCTCCATCAAACTGGCCGGAGGCGGCAATGCTGCCCATTCGAGGCAGGTAGTGCCCGAAGCCATCGACAAATATCCTGAGGTAAAAACTTTCGGTCCGCTCGTACCTGCCTACGGTATCTGGGCAAGGCATGTAAAAGGATTAAAGCTGAACAGAATTTCGTTTACGCTTGATAGTAATGATGTTCGCCCGGCCATCATCTGCGAAGACGGCGATGCTATTTCCATCACCAATTGCGATATCCCTTCCACCACCGGAGCAGAAGCGGTTATCAGGCTCGAACAGGTGAACAAAGCCACCATCACCGGAAACAAAGTGGAAGGAAACGCTGCTGCACTCGTGCGGGTAGAAAAGAGTGATGGCAAAAAAATAAAAGTTTCCCAAAACCGGTTCAGCGCTACTTCACCGGTAAAATATATTCACCATTAATGTATGCTGTATGCCCAAAAACCAACTTAGTAATCACTGTAAACGTCCGCCATGAATTAAGAGCACCTGCACAACCTGCTTTATGACTGCTCTCAAACCTATTGTTCCAGTAAAACTTGCCTTATTATGAATCGTCAAAATTCTTATCCGGACAGATCCGGAATGCAGTGGCAGAACATGCTCCGGCATGTGATTGCCCTCACCTGCTTTCTGACGGCACTGCTGCTTTCGCAGCCTATGCTGGCTCAGGAGCAAAAAATGGTCACCGTTAAAGGGGTGGTTACCAGCCAGCGCGGCGAACCGCTGCAAGGCGTAACTATTCTCATCGGAGAGAAATCAGTAATCACCGGCACTGACGGAAGCTTCAGTTTTGAAGCGCCTGCCGGCTCCACTGTTTCATTTTCCTACACAGGGTTCGTTGAACAGAAAATAAAAATCGGTCAGAACGCACAGGCGTTGAAGATCGAAATGCAGAATAAAAAAGACCTCGATGAAGTGGTAGTGGTTGGTTACGGTACACGCCGTAAATCTGAAGTTACCGGTTCGATGGTTTCTGTGAACGAGCAAAGCATCAAAGACATTCCTACTGCCAACCTCGCACAGGCGCTGCAGGGCCGCGCTGCCGGTATCGATATCCAGAAGATCAACGGCAACAGCAAACCCGGTGCAGGTGTGAGCATCCTCATCCGTGGCGCCCGTTCTGTACGTGCAGGTAACGAGCCATTGATTGTAGTGGATGGAATTCCGTTCAGTGGCGGCTTCAACGATATCAACCAGAACGATGTAAGTTCAGTGGAAGTGCTGAAAGATGCATCTGCCACTGCCATCTACGGATCGCGTGGTGCAAACGGCGTTATCCTCATCAGTACACATCGTGGTAAAACAGGTAAGCCTGTGATCAGTTACAGCGGCTACGCCGGAACATCGCGTCGCCGTGGCGATTACAAAATGATGAACGCTCAGGAGTTCTACGACTTCAAAAAATGGGCTTACTACAACGGCCGTTTCGACGATAAGAGCAATCGCATTTATTCTGGTCCGGATGATCCCATGATCATCGAGAAAGAATTCAGCAAAGAAGAGCTCGACATCATTAAAAGAGGTGGTACGGTAGATTGGCAGGATCTTGTGTACAAGAACGGTATGACCACCGAACATCAGTTAGGTGTTACCGGCGGTTCAGAACAGACACAATATGCACTCAGCGGTGGTTTCTTCAGAGAGACCGGTGTATATCCAGGTCAGGGTTTCGATCGTTACTCACTCAAAGCGAGTGTAGATCAGCAACTCAGCAAGAACTTCAAGATCGGGCTCAGCTCACTGAACACTTTTGCCAATACAATGGGAGGAAGCATCAACCCGATGGGACAGGCACTTCGTGCTTCGCCAATGGTTTCTCCTTACGATGAGAACGGAAAACTCCGCAATGATTTCGTTCCCGGAAGTGCAGCACAGGTGTGGAATCCGCTGGCCGATTTTCTTCCCGGCGCAAAATCTGAAAGAAGAAAACGCCTCAATTCATTCAACACTTTTTACCTCGATGTAAACCTCAACAAACTGGTAAAGGGTCTTCGTTACCGTTTCAATGCCGGTGCCGAGCTGATGAATGAAACCTACGGTAGTTTCGCTGCCAGCAAAACCACCAACAATTCGGGTGGTCCATCTTCAGCTGCCAATGAAACCGATCAGCGCACCAACTTCACGCTGGAGCATATCCTCAACTACGACCGCACTTTTTCGGACAAACATAAAATTCAGTTCACCGGTCTGTACAGTGTGCAGGAACAAAAAAGTCAGAGCACAGACTTCGCCTACGACGATGTACTCGATGATGCGCTCGAATATTTCAATCCCGTGTATGGCATCAACACTGCCGGCGACGGAAGCTGGAGCCAGTGGGCACTCGTGAGCTACATGGGGCGGCTGAACTACAGCTACGACGATCGTTATCTCATCACCGGTACGGTTCGTACAGACGGATCATCGAGACTCGCACCGGGCAATAAATTCAAGACATTCCCTTCTGTTGCCGTTGCATGGAATATCCACAACGAGAAATTCTTCAAAGTGAATGCCATCAACAACCTGCGTCTCCGCGCATCTTATGGTCAGGTTGGTAATGCATCGATCAGTCCATACCAGACAATGGCAAGGCTGAATCCATTGCTTACCAACTTCGGCGACGTATTCACAACCGGCGCTTATCTCGCAGGTGTAAAAAATCCCAATCTCTCATGGGAATACACGGCTACTGCTGAAGTGGCGGTGGACTTCGGTATCCTCAATAATCGGATCAGCGGTACAGTGAGCCTGTACAAGCAGATGACCAGCGACCTGTTGCTGCCTCAGACGCTTCCTCCTACATCAGGCATTCAGAACGTTTCTCTGAGCAACGTAGGTGCAACCGAGAACAAGGGTATCGATATCACCATCAGCACCAATAATATCATTGCCAAATCGAGAAATTCATTCAGCTGGTCAACCGATCTCAACTTCTTCATCAACCGTGGCAAGATCACGAAACTGAATGAAGGTGTTACGAAAGATGTGAGCAACAACTGGTTTGTAGGTGAGCCGATCGGTGTGATCTACGACAGAGTGAAACTCGGCATCTGGCAAAATACCAAAGGCGATTCTGCCGAAGCAGCACGCCTGAAACAAACGCTCACAGGTTCAGGTTCCGTGATCGGTACCATCCGCACAGCAGATGTGAATGGTGATGGTAAACTGGACGACAATGACCGCGTGATCCTTGGCTCCAGCCAACCTAAATGGCAGGGCGGTATCACCAACCGTATCGGATACGGCGGATGGGATCTCACCGTTGTTGCATTTGCAAGATGGGGCAGCCTGTTCAGAAGCACATTGCATGGTGGCGGATTTGCCAATACCTATCAGGGAACATACAACAACCTGAAGCAACGTTACTGGACGCCTTTCAATGGGGAGAATGAATATCCCAAACCCAATGCCGACAGAACCAATACCCAGAACAATGCACTGCTGGGCATTTTCGACGGAAGTTATCTGAAGATCAGAACCATTTCACTGGGTTACTCTTTTGCACCCAACCTGCTGAAAAGATTCGGACTGAAAAGCCTGAAACTCTACAGCACCGTTGAAGATCCGTTCATCTTCTTCTCTCCGTTTGTTCGTAATACGTACGGCGGACTGGATCCCGAAACCGGTGGTGGTGCAGATAATCCGGCTACTGGCGGGCAACTCAATGTAGATACGCCTCCAAGTTGGTCAATCATCTTTGGTCTCAGGGTTTCATTCTAAAACACAAAAAAAGAGTTATGAAAAAATATATCATAGCCGGTTGCCTCGCGGCTTCTATGCTGGGTGCCGGTTGCAACAAAATGCTGGATGAAGAGCCCAAGTCTTTTCTCACTCCGGAATTTCTCAAAACGGAAAAAGGTGTCAAGAAAGGGCTCGATGCAGTATATGGCGGTACCCGATATGTATGGGGAAGCCAGGATCTCTTTGTGCTGCTGGTAGGCGGTACAGACGAATTCAGAAAAGGGCAGGATGGAAATGCCGATATCAACAACTACGCCAGCGGTTATACTTCAAGCCAGGGCAATTGCCTTACGGTCTGGAGAGAATGCTACCGTTATATCAATGCAGCCAATGGTGTACTTTCGTTCGTAGACGAAGTTGATATGCCGCAGGAAGATAAAGACAGGGTAAAGGCCGAAACTAAATTTCTGCGCGCACTCTATTACTCCACCCTGGTTCAGTTCTTCCGCGATGTTACGGTAACTACCAATTTCAATACGGAAGCACTTACCACAGCAACGCGCCATCCCCTGGCTCAGGCATTTGATCTTATTTTCAAAGACCTCGACGAAGCCATTCCGCATCTTCAACCCGGCCCCAAAAGCACAGGCCTGCTTCCCGGCAAAGCCAATGCAGCAGCGGCCCGCCATCTGAAAGGAAGAATGCTGTTATATCGCGCATCCACTACTGCTGCAAAACCAGACGATAACGAGAATGCTTATCTCACACTGAAAGCTGTGATCGACGATCGCAATGCCGCAGGTGTTGATCTGCTGCAGGATTTTGGTGATGTTTTCAAAGAAGGCAATGAGAATAATCAGGAAGTACTCTGGAATGTACAACATACATCCAACTACACTTACAATGGGCCAAACAACAGCACACTCGGTGACAATGTGATGAACCATATGTTTGTGGGACAGTACGAAAGACGCCCGACCATGATCAGAAGCATGGCCTATGGCCGCCCGTACATCCGTGTGATCCCAACAAAATGGACAACCGATACGGCATTCAAAGAGAGAACCAACGATACCCGCTATGCGAAAACATTCCAGACGGTATGGTATGCAAATTCTCCTAGTGCACCTGATTATCAGAAATTCGTATGGCCGAATCCGTTACCTGCCGGTGCTCCGGCATGGGCACAGCCCGGTCAGCCAAGGATCAGGCAGAAAGGCGATACATCCATCTACATGCCCGGCAGAAAAGTAACAGCGGCTGAGATTGCAGCAGCGCCTTATTTGTTGCTCGGCGAAGGAAACTGGGATGCCGCACTCGGACCAACAGTAAAAAAATACTTCGATAACAAACGTGCAGATCTGAACGATCAGTCTGTGAGACCAGTGATCGTATTCCGCTTTGCAGAAACCTATCTGCTGGCAGCAGAAGCTGCCATACTCACCGGCAGGCCGCAGGAGGCAGCAGACTACATCAATGTGGTAAGAAGAAGAGCTGCTTATCCCTCGGGCAATGCAGCAGCAATGGAGATCACGGCAGCACAGGCTACCATGGATTTCCTGCTCGATGAGCGTACGCGCGAACTGCTGGGAGAAAACACCCGCTGGTGGGATCTGGTGAGAACCAAAACATTGATCCCGCGCATCGCGCTTCACAACAACGATGCAGCGAAAAATATCGAGGCCAAACATATGGTGAGGCCGATTCCGCAAAGCCAGATCGACAATACAAAAGGAGAGAAGTACAACAACAGTATCTACTTCCCCGGATGGAACTAGTTTTTAAACTATACGATTATGCGAAAAAGTATTTCAAGGTACCTGATGATTTCTTTGCTTGGCATTGCTGCGGCCGGTCCCCTGGCTGCACAATCCGGCAAGGATACCGATTTGAAGAATTGGCCGAAGGGCGCATCACCCAGGGAGGTCGGTAAAAAAGTTGCCGGGCTGTTTGTGGTAACCCCGCATCCTAATTTCGGCAAACCAACACCGCCGGTGCGGATCTCTTATCCGGAGATCTGCGCATGGTATGGCTCTCTCACTTTTGCCAAAGTGAGTAAAGACAAGGAGCTGACCCAAAAGCTGGCCATCCGCTTTGAGCCTTTGTTCGGCAATGAAGATTCATTGGTTCCCATACCCGATCACGTAGATCATACGGTGTTCGGCGCTGTTCCTTTTGAACTGTACATGCAAACCAAAGAAGCGCGCTACCTCGATATGGGAAAGCATTTTGCCGACAAACAATGGGGGCCTCCCGAAGGACCAAGGGTAAAACCTGAAAGTCATAATTTCTATGCAAAAGGGTTTACCTGGCAAACGCGCATGTGGATCGACGATATGTTCATGATCACGGCAGTGCAGGCACAGGCCTATCGTGCTACCGGCGATCAAAAATATATCGACAGGGCCGCCAATGAAATGGTGATGTACCTCGATTCTTTGCAGAAACCAAATGGACTTTTTTATCATGCTCCCGATGTGCCTTACTACTGGAGTCGTGGTAATGGATGGATGGCTGTTGGTATGGCCGAACTGCTTCGCTCTTTGCCGAAGAACAATCCAAACCGCGAACGCATCATGAAAGGATACCTCACCATGATGAAATCGCTGTTGCAGTACCAGGCTCCCAACGGTACCTGGCGTCAGCTGATCGACGGCGAAGACTCCTGGTCTGAAACATCCGGAACCGGCATGTTCGCCTTTGCGATGATCACCGGCGTGAAGGAAGGATGGCTCACCGACCCCGCTTACAAGGCAGCAGCCCGCAAAGCATGGCTAGGACTGATCAGCTACCTCAACGAAAAAGGAGAGATCACCGAAGTGTGCGAAGGCACCAATAAAAAGAACGATCGCCAATACTATCTCGACCGTAAAAGGATCACCGGCGATATGCACGGGCAGGCACCCATTCTTTGGTGCGCCACCGCATTGCTGAGATAGGCCAAATATTGCTAATGTGTAATTCGAAGCCTGTCAGAAACTTTATGTTTCCGACAGGCTGTTTTTATGCCTGTCTGCCGGAAATTTTCCGGAATCGTTTCCGAAACCGCCCAATTTTTTATATTTGGAACAACCATTTCAACGATTGTTACCATGCCAAATGTTGACCTGAAAAGACTGGCGAAAGAACTCAACCTCGCAGTTTCCACTGTTTCCCGTGCGCTGCGCGACAGCTACGAGATCAGTGCCGAAACCAAACAGCGGGTTTTTGAGCTGGCACGTAAACTCAATTATGTGCCCAATCCTTACGCCAGCAGTCTGCGTAAACAGAAAAGCAAAACCATTGCTGTGGTGGTTCCCGAAATCGCCAATAACTTTTTTGCACTGGCCATCAATGGCATCGAAAGCATTGCGCAGGAAAAAGGATATCATGTGCTCATTTATCTTACTCACGAACAATTCAGCAGAGAAGAATCTATTGCCCGGCACTTGCAGAGTGGTCGCGTAGACGGAGCACTGGTAAGCCTTTCAGGGGAAACCAGCAGTTTCGATCACCTCAACGATCTCAAGCAAACCGGTGTGCCCATCGTATTCTTCGATCGTGTTTGTGAAACGTTGAACAGCGGAAGAGTAACCACCAACGATTTCGAGAGTGGCATGGTGGCTGCCGAACACCTGGTAGAAAGAGGATGCCGAAAGATCGCTTACCTGAGTATCTCCAATAATCTTTCCATTGCCAGCAAACGCATGGATGGATATCTGAAAGCCCTCGAAAAAGCAGGTGTACCACACGATCCGAAACTGGTGCTGCAATGCAGCGCCAACGACAATGAAGCCAATTACAAAGCCATTGTAAACCTGCTGAAGAAGAAGAACAGACCCGACGGAATATTCGCATCTGTTGAAAAGCTCGCCATTCTTAGCTATCAGGCCTGCGAAGAATTGAAACTGAAGATTCCTGAAGACATCAAAATACTGGGTTTCTCCAATCTCGAAACAGCTGCCTGGCTGAATCCATCACTCACCACCATCACGCAACCCGCATTCGAGATCGGAAAAGAAGCAGCAGCGCTGCTCTTCAAAACACTCGAAAAAAAGAGCATGAATTTTTCAGATGAAAAAATCATGCTCAACTCAAAATTGATTGTTCGAAAATCTACCGGGAACTAGCGACGTTTGTTGATGTCGACCAGCTTATCTTTTGCACGAAGCATTTCTGCACCTGCCATCAGGAAGGCGCCGAGCCCATGCGTATCATTCGTTTCTTTGGGACGGGTGTAGTAATAACGGATATCTTCTTCCACCGAAGTGCCGATACAGATATCTTCTACCTGTCCATCTGCTGTAACCTTCTTTGCCAGTGCATCCCAGCCGTTCTGTGCAATGGAGATGAATCGCTTGTTGATCCATCCTTCATTCACTGCTTTCGCTACTGCATACACATACATCGCCGTTACGGATGCTTCTGCATAAGAATCCGGTTTGTCTACCAGCTGATGCCACATGCCATCGATATCCTGGTAACGGGAGAATCCAACGATCTGCCTTTGCAGCAATCTGATCAGCTCCGGACGTTTCGGATGATTCGCAGGGAGATTGTTCAGCAGCTCCACCTGCGCCAGCGCTACCCATCCATTGCAGCGGCCCCAATGTGCAACGCCATTCATGTTCTCATCATTGTAAAATGTATGGAAGTAGAGACCAGTGGCAGAATCGTAAATGTATTTGTTGAACTGTTCAACCTGTTTGATGGCGAAGTCGAAATAGGATTGTTCTCCGGTGAACTTGCCCATGCGCGCAATGTAGGGAACGCTCATGTAGAGATCATCTGCCCAGAGGGTCATGTTGCGCGGGCCAGTACGGGCGAGGGTTCCGTCAGGAAATTTAGATTGCTTTTCGATGATATGCGTTGATACACGTTTGAGATAAGCCATGTAATCTGCACGCTTGTCGGCAGGGTAGAGGTCGAGCAGACCGGCCGCCATTGCACCGCAATCATCCAGTGAACCCATTCTGAAAACCGGACGATACTCTACATTCTTGTTTCCTGCATCGTATTGTTTTTTGAAATAATCGAGGTTATCGAAAATGAAACTGAAATTCTTCTTCGAATAATCGAGATAGGCCTGATCTTTCAGTACCTCAGTCATGCGTACCATGCCTACGGTAAGTACGCCATTCACATACATCCATTTATTGAATTTGCTGTCTGCTTTTACGTTTCCCGATGTATCCTTCCCTTTAGTGCTGGCAAAGGTTTCACCGGTTTTGCTGTTCACGAATTTAAAGCTGGTACTGCGAATGATATTGTCCGCCACCTTCCGCACAATAGCTTCTGTCTGTGCAGGAGTGGTTTGCGCAATCGCAGCGCTGCATGTTGAAAGAGCGGCAAGCCCTGATAATAGAAAACGTTTCATGTAAACTTGTATTCTTGATGAGTATGGATGTGTTACTTCTTTTTCTGTCTTGCTTCCAGCTGTGCCTTGTACAATGATGGAGGTTGAAGTCCGCTCTTGTTCAGCCCTTCCCATTCTCCCGGCAGTCTGTCTTTGAATCGACCTTCTGCCTGACGGCCGGTGGTACCGATGCTGTAATTCTTTCCGGCTACCCATGGGCTCTGCACAGCAGCTGCTTTCACTTTGCAGTTCCAGAGCACCTGCGTTACGCCTGCCCAACCATGGCCGCTTCCATAGTTTCCGCGATCCTGCACATTGATCTCTCCGTCTGTAGTGATATTGTCGTACAGCGTTCCAACAGCCCAGCGATGGTGCGGGCCGATATCTGCATGCGTGATGTCTGAGGAGCAATTGGTGAATACATTCGGACCGAGTGTTTTGGCGCCGGTTACGTAATCGTGACGTCCATCGGAAGTGGTGCAGTTCATGATGAGGTTCTGCTGTCCATCGTTGTTGAACGAATAACGGCGGCCTCCCGTGATTTTGCTTTTGTGATCGAAGCAGCGGCTGTCCGATACTGTTATGTTCTTTGCCCATCCGCTGAGATTAACGCAGGAATAAGAAAAGTAACGAGCGGTTACTTTAGTGATCCAGCCATTCTCGATTTTGTCGAACGATACTGCATCCCATGCATGATTCTCCGCAGTGTCGGAACTGGCGGGCGATTCGCAGTAGATGTTCTCGATGCCTACATGCTGAATGCGTCCGTCGAAAGTATATTTGTAAAGATAGCCACCTCCGTATTTGCTGTCGATGGCCAGCATCACGGGGTTATCCAGTTCGATGGTATTTCCTTTCACACTCACCACTTCGCGCTGGAAGCTGAGATTGTATTGATTGGCGCTCCACTGTTTGGTGCCGGGCCTTTCAACGATCTGATCCATTTTAAGATCGGTGATCAGCTGATCATTGGCAGGTTGATAGATGATCACTTTATCGCCTTTGGCGAATTTGGATCCGTCCTCCACGTTGAAACTTTTAGCGCCTGTAGGAACATAGTTGTCTGTGATGGCTACGCGTGAACGGGCAATTTCTTTCAGCATACCTTTCCCTGCTACATCGATCAGTGGTTTCTGAGTGGGAGCCAGTGCAATCAGTTTTGTTCCGTCTTCCGTATTGCCTTCTCCGCGCAGCACAATGCCACTGGCGTTGATGAAGATCGATCCGGGGATATTGTAGGTGCCGCGTTTCAGCAGAATAGCGCCACGGTATCCGTTGGCATCGGGTTGCCTGGCAGATAGTTTGTCGATGGCTTCCTGGATCTGCTGCATGGCATTATCCGAAGGACTGATAGTTGTCACAACAGGAATAACAGGAATGGCTTTATCACCGTGATAAAAACCAACTGCACTGAAGTCGGGAATGATATTGCCCTGCTGATCCGGAGCATATTCGAGTGATCCGTTCGGCAATTGTTTTACAAACTTCGATTCCCATGCAGGCATTGGGCCGGCAGCGATGGAAAAAACAATGGCGGCAGTTGTAGCTGTTGCAGCTAAACCGGCAAGCAGTGAGGTGGTCAATGGCAAGGATTTCATGAGCTGAAAGAGTTTACTTCTTTGCATAATATTCCAACAAAAAATGATGCCTTGCACCCCTATGCCAGAATTGTTGAATAATTGGGTAATTGCATCAAGGATACCCTGATCATATGCAGTGTTAATCAGATAATTTAGCAAAAGTTACTGAAACCTGCTACTATCACTGCAACTCAACTGTATGACGAAAACCAATTCACTGAAATTACTGGGGTTGTCCTTTTTATTTCCGGCTGCCCTCTTTGCTCAATCCCAGCCGCCGATTGCTGTACAACAGGACAGATGGGCGATTCAACCCGATGGCAGCATCAACTGGACCATCGATAACCGTCTTCCGCACAACGATCATATCGAGATGAGCGGGGAGAAAGTTTCGCTCTGGGTGCAATACGGCGTGGATACTTCCGGCCGCGCTACTCTCGATCGCACCATGGTGTTCCCTACATTCAGGTTACTGCCTGTGCGCACGCTCGCCAGCATGACCTACAACGTAACCGACAATGATCTTCCTCGATTTCTCATCAACGATAAACTCTTCCGGTACGGCGTGTATAATGCAAGCATAAACACGCCCATGCAGGAGCAGGTGACCAGCATCAGCCAGCATGGCATTATGCAGGTGAACAGCACCATCGGAAAAGATCAGGGCGTGAAATTGCGCAGAACCCTGTTCCCATCGGTGAAGCAGCCGCTTGCGCTGGAGCAGTGGGAATTCACCAATGCAGGCAAGCAGCCATTGAAAGTGGAGATGGAGTATCTGCGCCGCGAAGTGAAACCTGCCAAAGAACGCAACACACCCGATCAGCATAGCTTCTTCATAACAACAGTGAATGAAGGATTGAAAACATTGCAACCCGGCGAGTCCGTTACATTCGTGATTGCCTATTCTGCAGCAAGTGCAGACAGACCCGAAGTGAAATTCTCCGCCGATGATGAGCTCGCTGCAAGAAAAGCGAGAGTGAAAGAGATCTCTTCAAAGCTGATACTGGAAACACCCGATCCTTTGCTGAACACAGCATTTGATTTTGCTAAACTCCGTGGCACTGAAAGCATTTTTCTCACCAAAGGAGGTTACATGCATGGTCCCGGTGGATTGCGCTACTATGCCGCTATCTGGGCGAATGATCAGGCGGAGTACATCAATCCATTCTTTTCGTTTCTGGGGGATGATGTAGGCAACAAATCTGCGATGAATGCATACCGCTGGTTTGCGAAGTATATGAATCCTGATTACAAACCAATCCCCAGTTCCATCATTGCAGAAGGAGATGGCATCTGGCATGGAAGGCGCGACAGGGGGGATATGGCAATGATCGCTTACGGCGCAGGCCGCTACGCGCTTGCCAACGGAAATGCAGACTCGGCAAAGGTTCTATGGCCATTGATCGAATGGTGTCTCGAATACCTGCATCGTCAGATCAACGCAGATGGTGTTGTTGCGAGCAACAGCGATGAACTGGAAGGAAGATTTCCCGCAGGTGATGCCAACCTTCACACAAGCATTTTGTATTACGATGCATTGCGTTCCGCAGGTATGCTCGGCAAATCACTTTCACTTCCAGCGAAGCAACTGAAAGAATACGCAATTCGTGAGAAGAATATCCGCGCCAATATCGAAAAATATTTTGGTGCAACTGTGGAAGGCTTCAATACCTATCGTTACTACAAAGGAAATGATACGCTCCGCGCCTGGATCTGCGGGCCTCTCACTGTTGACATCTTCGACAGAAAAGAGGGAACCATTGCGGCGCTTTTCTCTAAACGCCTCTGGACGGAAGACGGGCTCGCTTCACTTGCAGGCAACAAAACATTCTGGGACCGGTCTACGCTCTATGCGCTTCGTGGTGTATTTGCTGCCGGCGAAACACAGAAGGCGCTTGAGTTCTTACAGTATTATTCAAGAAGAAGATTGCTGGGAGAGCACGTGCCCTATCCGGTGGAAGCTTTTCCCGAAGGGAATCAGCGCCATCTTTCAGCAGAGAGCGGATTATATTGCCGCATCTTCACGGAAGGTGTATTCGGTATGCGTCCTGCAGGGTTCAACAGCTTCGATTGCAGCCCCAAATTACCTGCTGAATGGAACACAATGTCTTTGAAGAATATCCACTCCTTCGGGCATGTATTCGATCTGAAAGTGATGAGGGCAGGTGCAGGCAAATTGCAGATAATCGTAACACAGAACGGTCAGGAAAAAAAATACGCCATCAAAGATGGCGCTACTGTAAGAGTCGTTCTCTAAGAATATTTACACTACAGCACGCTGTTGCAGAAAGAACGGAGTATCGTTCCGACTGCAGCAGCGTTTGTTTTTATTGTTGTGGCTGAGGCATTTCGTTCATCAATGGATAGTCGGTGTATCCAACAGCTGAATTGCCGTACATGGTTTTGAAATCAACCGGATTCAGCGGAGCCTGATGTGCGAAACGCTGCGGCAGGTCTGCATTTGCAAGGAATGGTTTTCCGAATCCTATGAGGTCGGCAGTTCCTTCTTCGAGTAATTGTTCAGCGCTTGCGGCATCGAATCCATTGCAGACAATGATGGTGCCCTTGAAAGTTTCTCTGAAGAATTTCAATCGCTCTGGCGTCGTCATCGGATTTCTGGAAATATGCAGGTACGTGAGTTCGAGTTTGCTCAGCTCTCTCACCAGGTACTGATACGTTGCATCCACTTCGGCTTCTTCATACGCATGCATATCATTCAGTGTAGAGAATGGGGAGATGCGGATGGCGGTTCTTTCTTTCCCGATAGCAGCAATGGTTGCAATAGCTGTTTCGATAGCAAACCGGCTTCGGTTGATATGGTTGCCTCCATAAACATCTGTGCGGTTGTTCACATGCGGATTGAGGAATTGCTCAATCAGATAGCCATGTGCACCATGCAATTCCACTCCGTCGAAACCTGCTTCCATTGCCAGCTCTGCGGCTATTGCATGTTGTTTTATCGTTTGCTTTATTGCTTCTGCGCTGAGTGCAACAGGCGTAGAATAGTTAAAGGCTCCGTTTAATGTATGGATCTGCCCGGACATGCCGATAGTTGAAGGCCCCACCACCTGTGCACCTGCCGGAAGATTATCCTGATGCGATACGCGCCCGGTGTGCATCAGTTGAACAAAGATCTTTCCTCCGTTGGCGTGTACTTTGTCGGTAACCAATTTCCAGCCTTCAACCTGCTCCTTGGTGAAGATGCCGGGGATACGCTGGTAACCCAGTCCTTCAGGTGCAGGCGAAGTTCCTTCGGTTACAATCAATCCCGCAGTTGCGCGCTGCCCGTAATATTCTGCCATCAGTGCATTCGGAATACTGCCGATAGCGCGGTTGCGTGTCATCGGCGCCATTACCATGCGGTTGCTGAGCGAAAGCCCATTCTTTTGATAAGGAGATAATAAAATGCTCATATTGGAATACGTTTTTGGTTAATATTGGAGCAGGTGGGAAGAAGAACAGCCGGACCCGCGATTTGTTCACGATGGCCCGGCTGTTGACAAACAGTTAACGAAGTGTTTATTTCACCAGAAAACTTTTTTTGATTCGAATGTCCGCAGAACTGCTTCCCATCTGTATTTCAAACTCTCCGGGTTCCACCACAAAGTTCATGTTCTTATCGAGCAGCGCCAGATCTGAAGGCTTCAATTGAAAACTAACCTTCTTTGTTTCTCCCGGCTCCAATGTAATCCGTTCGAACCCGCGAAGCAGCATTTCGTACTGCGTTACACTGCTTACAACGTCTTTGAGGTAAAGCTGTACCACTTCATCTCCTTTTCTTTTTCCGGTATTGGTGATATCGACAGAAACTGAAATGCCTTGTTGAGTACGCGGGCTATCTGGCGTGATCACCAGATTGCTGTAACCGAAACTGGTATAGCTTAGACCGTGGCCGAACGGATAGAGGGGACCATTGACAGCTGTTTTTCCGTAGCCATTCGGCCCATCTCCGGGTTGACCCGCATGCGAGCCGGGTTTGTAAGGGAAGTTCAGTTCTATTTGTCCGATCGTTTTCGGAAAAGTGACTGCGAGTTTTCCTCCGGGATTGTAATCTCCGAAGATCGATTCAGCAATGGCCTTTCCTCCGGTTGCGCCGGGGAACCATGCTTCGATAATGGCCGGTGTATACTTCTGCGCCCAGTTTACTGTGAGTGGGCGACCATTGATCAGTACCAGAATTACCGGCTTGCCTGTTGCCTGCATGGCCTGCAACAGTTGCAGCTGACGGGCTGGAAGATCAAGTCCCGTTCGGGTTTTGCTTTCTCCCACCATTTGTTCGTTCTCGCCTAACGCTACCACAATGGCATCTGACTTTTTCGCAAGTGCAACGGCAGAATCAATCGTTGCCTGTTCTGATTTTGTAATCGGAGAAGGAAGTATTTCGCTTTCCGGCCAGTTAGGATCTGTGATGTCGCAACCTCTTGCAAACTGCACTTTGAATTTGTTGCCGGCATATTGCTGCAATCCTTCGAGAACAGAGATCACATGCACGTTCGACGGACCATAACGACTGATGGAATGATTCGTCTCCGCTGCAAGCGGACCGGTTACCAGCAGATTCTTAATTTTCTTTACATCGAGTGGTAAGGTGTTGTTGTCATTCTTCAGCAATACCAGCACTTCTCTGGAAAGCTGCTCCTGCATGGCTTTGGCTGCATCATTAAAAACAATTTTGTCGGCATCTGCAGGGTTTGCCACATATGGATGATCGAACAATCCCAGTTTGAATTTTACACGCAATACACTCGCTACGCGCTGATCGATGGTCTGCATGCTCAACGATCCTTCGCGGATCAGTTCGCGAAGCGGCAATACATAATCTTCGGGTTTGGTGAAATCGGTTCTTACATCGAGACCTGCTTCCACTACCTGTCTGATGGCTTCTTTGTAATCCGCTGCCACCTTATGTTTCTTGTACAGGAATTCCACAGCACGGCTGTCAGAAACTACGTATCCGTTAAACCCATATTGCTGGCGCAGCAATTCGGTGAGAAAGTAATGACTGCCGGAGACGGGAACACCATCGTAATCGTTGTAACTGCTCATCACACCAAGTACATGGGCTTCTTCAATTACCCGGCGGAAAGGGTAGAGATGCATCTGATGCAGCTCACGTGGAGCAATATGCGGATCTGTTCTGGCATCACCATCGCGGCCACCTTTGGGCATGCTGTAAGCAGCAAAATGTTTTACTGTGCTGGCAACTCCCTGGCTTTGGATGCCCAGCGCCATTTGTTTGCCGAGCTCCGCTATATGGAACGGATCTTCTCCGTAGCACTCTACAACCCGCCCCCAGCGCGGATCGCGGGCCAGATCGAGAATAGGCGCGTATACATTGGTGTAGCCAGTGGCTGCTGCTTCGCGGCCTACGGTTTGTCCTGCACGGAATACGAGTTCTTTGTTCCAGCAGCTGCCGATGGCAATCGGTGCAGGAAGGAGCGTGGCTCTGTCGTGGTTGAGACCATGAATGCCCTCATTGGTGAAATCAACCGGAATGCCCAGACGTGTTTCTTCGATGAACCAGCGCTGAACAGTATTGATGGCATTGGCATGTTTGCTCTGCGGATAAGAATATTGTGAAACTGCTTTTTTGTTGTAAGGCAGACTGTTGAGGTGTTCGTCGATATTGGCGATGCCATCTTTCCAGAGACTTTGCTTCCATGCGTCGGTAGGCAGTTCGTCTTTCAACACACGACCGAACCCATACAGCGTGATCATCTGGCAGGTCTTTTCTTCTACATTCATCTGACTAATGAGATCGGCAATCCGTTTCTCGATGGGTTGCAGCTGATCTTCATACACATCGCGTTTTCCGTTCTTGTTGAAATCGATCCAGCCCTGGTGATAGATGGAACCAGTCTGCGCCTGCAAAAAAAATGGTACTGCAATCAAAGGCAGTACCATCGCGAACAAATGTTTCTTCACAATAACTTGAATTGATGATTATTTCAATTGGTAAGCAGCAACGGTTTTTCCGTTGAAAGTGGGTACGTACACTATTTTTTTAAGTGGATCGTAACCGATATCTGCTGTGTTCTTTTTCTGTGGATGCGTTTCGAGCAGGGTATCTACCTTGCCATCTTTGTGCACGTAGAAAATATATCCGGCCCATGCTGTTACGATGAAATCCCCGTTGCCAACAGGTTCTACGCCATCACCGCTTTGTGGAAGTTCTGCTATGGGAGTGATTTGTTTGCTGGCATCTGCCTTCACGAAATTCTTTCCGGCTGCGATGTAGAGATCACTGCCGATTGCTTTCAATCCGTTCACCCCTTTCTGATTTTCGAGATAGAGAGTAGCAACATCATTCTCCAGTTTGTAGATGTTTCCGGCACGGGAGTCGGAGATGAATACGATGCCTTTATCGTTCACGGTTATGTCGTTGAGCGCTTTGGCGCTGTCGATTCTGATCTTCTTTTCAACGGCTCCTTTTTTGATATCGATGATCACCACATCGTTGATGTCTGCTACGAAGAGACGATTGCCGGAAATGCCCATGCCTTTGGGAGCGTTCAGGCCGGTGATCCAGTTGCCGTCGTATTTCTTTCCGTCGAAACTCAGCTTGCCTACGCCGCCCTTGCCGTCGGCCACCCAGCCGGGTCCGTCGATGAGCGACACAAACATTGTTTTTCTGGTGAAATCAGGATATACAGATTCGGGAATGGCAACGATTGTATCGGTCTCCCAGATCTTCTCCAGCTTTTGCTGTGCAGATGCGGTCAGGGAAATAGATGTGATCGCAAGGAATAAGAGCTTTTTCATATAAAGGTGTTTATGGTTAACCCAGACTATTGTGCAATGATCTCAAACACGTTGCTGGTCATTGCTAATCCTCTCGGCGCAATATTCAGGCCAATGCTCATCAGGTATTCGCCCGAATAGGTTTTATCGTTCTCAGGGTTATTGCTCTTTGTACCGGGATAAAGATTGATCTCGCGAATGCGATAGTTTTTCCCTCCATCAAGCCCCTGCAGTTTCACATTGGTAAATATATTCTTTCTTCTCGGTGTAGTGAAGTACTGGAACAGGATAGCTTTTTCTTTCTTTTCTTCTGCGTACATCACCACGGCACGATCTTCTTCGTAAGGAGATACCAGTCTGTATTGGTCTCCCTGCTGAATAACCGGTGAAATCTGCTTGTAGGTTTTGATGGCGTTGTTGGTGAACTCGATATCTTCTTTGGTGAAATTGTTGGTGCGGATATCGTATCCGAGTCTTCCCATCATAGCCACATCTGTTCTGAATTTCAGGGATTGGTTCTTGCCCATGCTGGTTACATGCGCAGAGATGGTGTTGGCAGGGAAGAAGTAAGAATATCCCCATTGAATGAATATTCTTTCGAGTGCATCGGTATTGTCGCTGGGCCAGAACTCCGTGAAATATTTCATGGCGCCGTAATCTGTTCTGCCGCCACCGCCTGCGCATAACATAATCGGCAGCTTCGGGTATTTGGCGCGGATGCGCTCCAGAATTTTGTACAGCGATCTGGTGTACTCGATGTAGAGATGCGATTGTTTTTCTTTGAGGTAAGGAGCATAGGCATTGGTCATGCTGCGATTGCAATCCCATTTGATATACGCCAGTTTAGGGTTCTGAGTGAGGAGGTCGTTCACGAGATTGTAAATGAAATCCTGCACTTTGGGGTTGGTGAGATCGAGCACCAGCTGGTTTCTTCCGTAGTTCTCTTCGCGGTTGGGAAGCTTCAGGATCCAGTCGGGATGCGCTTTGTAGAGATCGCTTTTGGGGTTCACCATTTCTGGTTCGAGCCAGATGCCGAAATGGATGCCTCTTTTTTCAGCTTCGTTTACGAGGTAACCGATGCCGCTGGGAAGTTTGGTTTTATCGGGCTGCCAGTCGCCGAGACCGGTTTTGTCGTCGTTGCGGGGAAAGGTATTTCCGAACCAGCCATCGTCGAGCAGGAAGAGATCAACGCCGAGTTTTTTGCCTTCGTCGAATAATTCTGTCAGGCGTTTTTCGTCGAAGCTGGTATGGGTGGCTTCCCAGTTGTTGAGCAGCACCATGCGTTCGCCTTTTCCGTCGAGTACGGCATAGTTGCGCGCCCATCGGTGGAGATTGCGGCTTGCCTGTCCTTTTCCGTTGCTGCTCCAGGTGAACACCATTTCGGGAGTGGTGAAAATTTCATTGGGAGCAAGGTAGTATTCGGAGGCATAGGGGTTGATGCCACTGCGAACGCGTAATGCATTGCGCTGATCTACTTCGAAGGTGAACTGGAAATTGCCGGTCCAGTTAAGGGTTCCGGCGATCAGCTCTCCGTTATTTTCGTCGGAAGGTTTGTTGAGGGAGAGAAAGAAGAACTGGGTTTGATAGAAATTTGTTCTGGCACCCAGCTTGCTGTCGAGCGATTTGATGCCGTGCGTAAGTTTTTCGTCCACCATATTCACTTCGCGTGCCCAGTCGCCATGAAACTGTGTAAGCCAGTATTCATCGGCATTGAAGTGAAGCATGCTGGATGCATACTGCGTAAGCATCACTGGTTTTTTCTCCTGATGTTTGATGATGGCCTGGCAACTGAAAACGTCTTCAGCTTTGTAGGCGGTATAGTGGAGTGTTACATCCACAGGATACACGGGATCGCGCATCACCACATCCGTAGTAATTACATTGCCGTTGGTTTGTGAGCTATGAGAAACGTAACGCAGTTCCAGCGAAGGATTGCCATCGTTATGCACCATGCGGATAGCGGGTTCGAACTGGTTTTCCATCCCTGCGGTGAGGTAGGCCTCGCGTCCTCCGCCGAGTTTGTCGATGATCGGCTGGTTGATTTTTTTGCCCAGATATGCCTGCTGCACGCGCTGGTTCCCGGATACTGTAAGCACCAGGCTGGCATTTTGAGTTTCAATTACGATAGGTGCAATGCGTTGAGCCTGGAGCCGGATGCAGGTGAATGCAGCCAGCAACAATACCGGAAATCTGATCATAAGGGATAGTTAGTTAGGCCATAAATTCTTTCTGATAGTTCAGCGGACTCTTGCCGGTGATCATCTTGAAATATTTATGGAAGCTCGTGAAATTATTGAAGCCGCTTTCATAGCAGAGCTGCTTGATGCTGAGGTTGTTTTCGATCAGCAGTTTGCAGGCCTGGCCCACTCTGATCTCAATCAGAAACTGTGAGTAGGTTTTGCGGGTTCTCGATTTGAAGTAGCGGCAGAACGAATTGGGACTGATATTCGCTACAGCAGCAATTTCTTCCAGCTGTATTTTTCTTTTGAAGTTCTTGAGACTGTAATCGTAGATGGCGTTTACGCGGTCGCTTTCCGCTTCTACCAGTTCCTGCTTGAATCCGATGGAAGAGAGCGAGTCGAGCTGCTTGCATTCTGCGATGGTATTGAGTGCTTCCATCAGCAGCATGATGCGCATGGTGCCGTCGGTGTTGAGCAATGCTTCGAGCAATTCGCCCACGTGCTGGCGGGTTTTGCCGGAGATCTGCAAACCGCGTCTCGCTTTTTCGAGCAGGGTTTTGATATTGGTGTTCTCCGGCAGTTGCAGAAACTGATCTCCCCAGAAGTTCTCGCAGAAATGCACTACGCGAACATCTGCCTGCAGGGTATTGCCTTCTTCGAAATAGGTGTCGTCGAAACGCCAGTAGTGGGGAAGCTGTGCACCCACCATCACAATATCGCCGGATTTGAACCTTTTGATATTGTCACCGATGAACTGGGTGCCTTCACCCTTCTTAAAATGGATCAGTTCAATTTCTGGATGGTAATGCCAGCGGTTGTTCACATAAGGAACAATGTCTTGTCTTACGCTGAATGAGTGCCGTGGCGCTTTTGATACTTTCAGTAGTTGAGGTCTCATTTCAAAAGGGTTTAGTGGTTAAACCAGTTTGGTGAATGCCAGACCCGAATTGCCGTTGAGCAGTCTGCTGGTCCGTAAGTGGAGCAGGAGGGGAGAATAAATGGGGATACCAAAGCAGTCCCGGTTGCCGGGTGGCTGAAGCAGGTTTTCGCGATGGTTTCCGTCTGTAATTTTTCTCGTTGCATGGCAAGACGGTTTGATGCTGGTCGATGTAATAATCTCTCCCTACAAATTGAAATTTTTTTTGCCAGAGATAGTCAGTTTGCCTCCTCTTTATTTATGCAAACGTTTTCGTACCAAATGTGCATAAAACGTTCAAAACCTTGACGGTAGGCTTTGTTTGGGCTTGCAGGTTTTCGGAAACATGCCCATTTTCGCAATTTTTGGGAGAAGAAAACAATCGCAACTATTAACCCCATCGGACAAGAAAAATGATAGAAACAGTAGGTTAATAAATGAACAATTGAGGTTAAAAACAGATTCGGTTGTGTATATGGGTTAGTGTGATGTTTCAAGTGCTGTTCTGCAATAGTTCCGAGCTTCGCTGCAATTGGGTAATTTTGCATTACGCAAACGATTGATCAGGCTGCTGCCAATTCAGCTTATAATTAGGATAATTGCATGGGTTTTTCAACAGCTTGATAGTTATTTATTTGTATTAAGTTTACTACAACCATGATTATGCAGGCTACTTACAAATATCTTCAGATACACCCCGATGACAATATCCTCGTTGCATTACAGGATCTTCCACAGGGCACTCCGGTTCAACACAATGGCAAGGAATTTTCTCTCGTGGAAAAAGTTGCCGGCAAACATAAATTCACTATGAGCGATCTGGCTCCCGGTGATGAAATTTATATGTATGGCGTACTGGTAGGAAAGGCCGATAAACCCATTCCGCAGGGCGCTGCCATCACAACAGAAAATATCCACCACGCTACCAACGATTTTACATTGGGCGAAAGAAAGCTTCAGTGGAAACAACCCGATG
Organism: Pseudoflavitalea sp. G-6-1-2; assembly: GCF_012927185.1. Taxonomy (GTDB): domain Bacteria; phylum Bacteroidota; class Bacteroidia; order Chitinophagales; family Chitinophagaceae; genus Pseudobacter. Next base: position 1,319,810 of record NZ_JABBGB010000002.1, on the reverse strand, counting down.
TTAGTCAGTGGAAGAATAAACAGTTCATGGGCTATCACCGTGCCGACGGATCAGTTGGTACTGCCAACTACTGGGTAGTTATTCCACTCGTATTCTGTGAGAACAGAAACGTGGAAGTGCTGAAAGAAGCCCTGATCGAAAAGCTCGGTTACAGCAAAGTGAAAGCATTTGAGAGCGATGTGGAAACCCTCGTAAATATGTACCAGCAGGGCGTTTCGGAAGAAGAGATCCTGAACCTTGAATTCACCGAAAAACCTGCTGTTGTAAACAATAAGAAGATCTTCAAAAATATCGACGGCATTAAATTCCTCAATCACGAAATGGGTTGCGGCGGTACCAAGATGGATGCAGAAGCTTTATGCGGACTGCTTGCCGGTTATGTTACGCATCCCAACGTTGCAGGAGCTACCATACTCAGCCTTGGCTGTCAGCACGCGCAGGCGAGCATTCTGAAAAAAGAGATCATGAAACGTGATCCCAATTTCAGCAAACCCTTCATTTTGCTGGAACAGCAGAAAGAGGGCACCGAAAGCCAGCTGCTGACGAAAGCCATCAAAAAAACATTCGCAGGCCTGATGCAGGCCAATAAGAACGAGCGCAAGCCCGCTCCCCTGAGCAAATTGTGCATCGGTTTGGAATGCGGAGGCTCAGACGGGTTCTCCGGCATCTCCGCCAATCCTGCAGTTGGTTATGTTTCTGATATACTTGTTACACTGGGATCGTCTGTGATCCTTTCCGAATTCCCTGAGCTTTGCGGCGTAGAGCAGGAGTTGAGCGATCGTTGTGTGGATGCTCCTACAGCACAGAAGTTCATGGATCTGATGCGTACCTACAATGCCCGTGCGGAGGCTGCGGGTTCGGGCTTTTACGCCAACCCCTCGCCAGGCAATGTGCGTGACGGACTCATCACCGATGCCATCAAATCGGCAGGTGCAGCCAAAAAAGGCGGCACATCACCGGTAGCGGATGTACTGGATTATCCGGAAAGAGTAACCAAGCCCGGACTCAATCTGCTTTGCACTCCCGGTAACGATGTGGAAAGCACAACAGCTGAAGTGGGTTCAGGCGCCAACATTGTTTTGTTCACTACGGGGCTGGGAACACCCACCGGCAATCCTGTTGCTCCTGTAGTAAAACTCAGTACCAATACAGCTTTGTACAAACGCATGCCGGATATTCTCGACATCGACTGCGGAACAATTATCGAAGGCACAGAAACCATACCCGAAACAGCTTCCAGAATAATGGACTATATCATCGATGTGGCCAGTGGCAATGCAGAACCCAAAGCAGTAAAGCTTGGCCAGGATGATTTCATTCCATGGAGAAGAGGCGTATCACTTTAATTTTCATCAGAACTTCTAAATAATTCAATCAACATTCTTCTATGAACGTTGCAATGGAGCAATCATTCCGCTGGTTCGGTCCTTCAGACCCGGTAAGCCTCGCGGATATCAGACAGGCAGGAGCTACAGGGATCGTTACGGCGCTGCATCATATCCCTAACGGAGTGGTATGGACGAAAGAGGAAATACTCGCGCGTAAGAAAGTGATCGAGGAGGCAGGCCTCATCTGGAATGTAGTGGAAAGCATTCCTGTACACGAACATATCAAAACACAGCAGGGAGAGTACCTGCAATATATTCAGAACTATCAGCAGAGCATCCGCAATCTGGCGGAATGCGGCATACATATCGTTACATATAACTTCATGCCTGTGCTCGATTGGACGCGCACCGATCTGGCATATGAAGTGGAGGACGGATCAAAGGCACTCCGCTTTGAACGCGCCGCCTATGTTGCGTTCGATACACTGATGCTGCAACGTAAAGGAAGCAAAGACGAATATTCAGCCGCTGAACTGGCTGCTGCTGCAGCGCGTATGGACAGTATGAGTTCCGAAGAAAAACAGTTGCTGCAACGCAACATCATTGCCGGACTTCCCGGATCTGAGGAAAGCTTTACGCTGCAACAGTTTCAAAGCGCGCTGGATCAGTACGAGGGAATTGATGCGGCAAAACTTCGTTCCAATCTGATCTTCTTTTTGCAGCAGATCGCACCTGCTGCGGAAGAAGCGGGCGTACAGCTGGCTATCCATCCGGATGATCCTCCGTATCCCATCTTCGGATTGCCACGCGTAGTGAGTACCGAAGCCGATGTGAATGCTTTGTTCGAAGCCGTGCCATCAAAGGCAAACGGATTGTGCTTCTGTACGGGATCTTTCGGCGTACGTGCCGATAATGATCTGGCGGGCATGGTAGCGCGACTGGGCAGCCGCATACACTTCATTCACCTGCGCAGTACGCAGCGTGATGAAGCCGGCAATTTCTACGAAGCCAATCACCTCGAAGGAGATGTAGATATGTACAGTGTGGTAAAGAATATCATAACAGTGATGCGCAGTCGTAAGGCGTCAATTCCTATGCGTCCGGATCATGGACATCAGATGCTGGACGATCTGAAAAAGAAAACAAATCCGGGTTACTCGGCCATCGGAAGGCTGAGAGGGTTAGCCGAACTGAGAGGTCTCGAACTCGGCATTGCCCGCGGACTACAATAGTTTCTCTGACATCAAGCATTGATTAGGCGACAGCTTCCTTTTTGGAGGCTGTTGTTTTTTTTACACCAACAGCAGGCAGATTGTGTACCGATTCCGAATCGTCTGATTGTATTATCTGGCGGTGCTTGTTACCCCATGCGCTCATATGACGGAGCATCGGTGCAGTTTCCATGCCCATGGTAGTAAGTTCATATTCCACTCGGGGTGGTACTTCAGGATAAATGATGCGTTTTACCATTCCATCGTCTTCCAGTTCGCGAAGCTGCGCTACAAGCATCCTTTCTGATACTCCGGCAATGTTTTTCCTCAGTTCGCTATACCGCATTTTTCCTTTCAGCAGGGTAAAAAGGATAGCTGGTTTCCATCTTCCACCAAGCACGGAAAGCGTGTAACTCATGCCACATCCGTGTTTCAGGGCTTCTTCGTTGATGGAATTGGTGGAGTTTTTCTTACGCATACTTACTTTTTTGTTAGTACTTAACAATTTTAGCTGTACCTGCAAATATACCAACAGCATTTTAGATTTGCGGTATGAAAAATTTATCAAACAAAACAGCCCTGGTAACAGGAGCAAGCCGCGGAATAGGAGCGGCCATTGCAAAAAGACTGGCAAGAGAAGGTGCGAACGTTGCCATCACATATAATTCCTCACCGGATCGCGCCGAAGCAGTAGTAAAAGAGATCGAAGCAGCAGGCGGTAAAGCCATTGCCATCAAGGCAGACAGTTCCGATCCCAATGCAGTGAAGGCAGCGGTTGACAAAACAGCTGAAACATTCGGAGGATTGCATGTGCTGGTGAACAACGCAGGCATCGCCATGCTGAAATCGGTGGAGGATTTTACTCTGGAAGATTTCGATCTGCACACTTCAGTAAATATCCGTGCAGTGTTTGCGGGTTCACAGGCGGCGATCAAACATCTGCCCCGTGGCGGACGCATCATCACTATCGGCAGTTGTATGGCAGAACGTGTTGCTGGTCCCGGTGGTTCTGTGTATGCCATGAGCAAAAGTGCATTGATCGGTCTCACCAAAGGAATGGCGCGCGATCTCGGCCCCAAAGGAATCACCGTGAACCTGGTTCATCCCGGACCAACAGATACCGACATGAATCCTGCGGACGGTGTAGGTGCTGACTGGCAGCGATCCATGAATGCACTCGGAAGTTTTGGTTCTGTAGAAGATGTTGCAGCAATGGTTGCATTCCTCGCCGGACCTGAAAGCGGCAATATCACTGGAGCCGGCATGCTGGTGGATAGCGGCAACAATGTATAAGAATAATAGTCATGAAAAGCACAGGACTGTTTCGGAAGAGGCAGTCCTGTTTTTTTTTGATGATGTATGCAATTCTAAAAAATATCTGAACGGGTGTTGGAGGAATACTGATTACCTCTATATTTGCAACATTGATGCAAAATAAAATTTGAACATCCGCAAACGATACCGGTTCCTTCTTGCAGTTTTTCTCACTGCGTTGTATGCGTTCATTGCAACGCCGGTACAGTTATGGCATCATCATGCAGACAGGCAGTTGCGTACCGAAAAACTTACTTCACCATTTGCTGCAATTTCGAAAACAGTGGTGGATGCTGAAGGAGGTGATTGTTCTGTTTGTTCGCATCATTATTCTGTGTACGCAGATGATGCATCTTTCTCCGTTGTTTTCTTTCCACAACAATATGCGGTACTGAAAGCATTTGATCAGCTCACGGTTGCTGATCCGCTCTGGTACTGGCTTTCCAACAAAGGGCCTCCTTCGGTGGCATAATGCATTTTCTTTTCTGAGCAACATGCAGCAGGCGATCCGTCTGCCTGTATTGCTTTCTACCTGATACATTTCAAAATCAAAACATCATGGCAGTATTGCAAGCGATCTCGCTTGGCAGGCAGTACAATGGTATTGCTGCGCTGAGCAATCTCAACTTATCGGTTGAGAAGGGGGAAGTATTTTGTCTGCTTGGCCAGAATGGCGCAGGAAAATCCACCACCATCAATTTGTTTCTGGGTTTCATTGAACCAAGTTCAGGATCGGCATTGATCAATGGAAGAGAGATCTCCCGCAGTGATGCGGAGGTGAGGCGGGCACTGGCCTACATACCCGAAGTAGTACAGTTGTATGGAAATCTTTCAGGTATCGAAAACCTCGATTTCTTCAGCCGCATTGCAGGATTCAGGTATACGGAAGATGAGCTGCGCGCCTTTCTGCTGAAAGCCGGATTACAGCAGGATGCGCAGGCGAAAAAACTTGGAGCCTACTCCAAAGGCATGCGGCAGAAAGTAGGCATCGCCATTGCTTTGGCAAAGAATGCAGATGCCATTCTGATGGACGAACCTACATCCGGTCTCGATCCGCAGGCTACTGATGGTTTTACGCAGATCTGCAAAGAACTGGCAGCCGATGGTAAAACCATCTTCATGGCAACACACGATATTTTCAATGCGGTGAATGTGGGTGCGAGAATCGGCATCATGCGTCAGGGAACGCTTGTGCACACTGTGGCTACACACGATATTTCCGCCAGCGAATTGCAGCAACTCTATCTCCGCACCATCTAAAACCGATTCATCAACATGAAATATTTTTTCTGCGTTATCAGTTGCTGGCTGATCAGTTTTGCATCAAGGGCACAAACTCCGCTTGCAGGACGTGTGGTTGCAGAAAGCGGCGAACCGGTTCCCGGAGCCATCATCTTAATGCTGCAAAAGAAGCAAGAACTTAAAACTGTGAGCGATGAACAAGGGTATTTTCAACTGACAATATCCGCCAGATCGAACTGCAGGTTGCAGGTATCTGCCATGGGATTTGAAACATGGAGTGGAATTGTTGTTGCTTCGACTGAACAGGATTCAATGCTGATAAGGCTTACGTCGATTCCCAAAGAACTGCAGGCCATCGAAGTGGTGGGCAGAACATCCCGCAAATACAGCAGTGACTATTCTTTCAGCGCTACAAAATTCGCGGTTCCGAACAGAGAGATACCGCAGGCAGTATCGTCGATCACCAAAGAACTGATTGCCGATCGCAATGCATTTCAATTGTCCGATGCAGCGAAGATGGCGAGTGGAGTGATCCCATCGAGTTACTACAATCAGTTTTCGATAAGAGGCATCAGTCAGAATGAGGAAGGACAAATTGTGAATGGCATGCGTACGCGCCAGTATTATTTTCTGCAACCACTCACTGCAAATATCGACAGGGTGGAAGTGGTGAAAGGTCCGGCCAGCGCCACATTCTCCAGTGTTGATCCCGGAGGCAGCATCAATATCGTTACAAAGAAACCATTACCGGTTGCACGAAGAGAGATCAGTTTATCGGCCGGAAGTTTCAGCACTATTCGCGGTGCGCTTGACTTTACAGGACCGCTGAGCAAAGACAGGAAATTACTCTACAGATTGAACGGCGCTTATCAGGAAGCAAAAAGTTACCGCGATCTGGTGGGCAATAAATCGTTCCTGCTTTCTCCTTCTTTTTCGTGGGTGCCCGATGCGCGAACCTCGCTGAACACCGAGCTGATCATCAGCAGCATGAATGGAAATCTGGACAGAGGTCAACCCATCTTCGGAGCAGTAGCAGGCGCAACAGATCTGAAAAGTACGCCCATCAGCCTCAACCTCGCAGGTGCGGATGATCATTTCATTTCAAAAGAATTGATACTGATGGGGAACTTCTCGCATAAATTCAGCGATCGCATCGCACTGAACCTCTCGTACATGAAACAAACATGGAAAGAGGATTTGCAGGAACACCGCACCACCAATGCATTTGGTCCCGATATCAACAATAACCCGGTGTCTTCTTTGGCTGCAATGCAATTCGTTCAAAGACGGCAAACATGGAATACGGATAATCTTAACAGTTATATCAGTTTTCGTTTCTCTACCGGTCCCATCACACATACATTGCTGTTTGGCTACGATCTGCATCGATGGCAAAAGCTAAAAGGCGGAGGACAAAACGCAGCACGAGGATTTATGCTAAAGAACGGGCAGGTGGCCGCAGCATTCGACCCCGTACGTGCTTCAGAGTATCAAACTGTCGCATACGGAAATCTTACATTGCCCAAACCGAACGTACCACATTTCGATCTGAACAGGTCCGATTATTTCATTCGCAATAGCAGCGATTATGTATTCAATAACAGAACAGCATTGCCGGCTGCGCTGACAACTACACAGGCTGTATATGTGCAGGAGATGTTGCAATGGAAACCTTTTACCTTATTGCTGAGCCTGCGTAAAGAATGGTTTGAAGATATCACCAATTACAAATCTCCCAATACCATCAAAGCCAGCAACACTGCGTTGCTGCCGAGAGTGGGGCTCACATGGTCAGCCACCAGAGACTTGAACTTCTATGCCAGTTTTATGAAAGGGTTTCAACCACAATCCAACACGGTTACGCTGATGCCAAACACCGGGAGTCTCAAGCCTGGTGCACGTTTTGAGCCATTACTCAGCGAACTGAAAGAGTTCGGAACAAAAGCACAACTCTTCGATAATACCATCAGTGTAAGTGCGGCTGTGTATGAGATCGGGCAGCAGAATATTCTCATCAATGCGAACATACCTGCATATCCTGATTCTCTCATAACGCGGGGGGAGGAGAGAAGTCGTGGATTCGAAATTGAAGTTGCTGGATTTGTTTTACCCGGATGGCAGGTGAACGCGAGCTACAGCTATATCGATGCACGGATCATCAAAGAAAAAGATGCTGCGCTCGAAGGTGCACGCAAACAGAACACACCATTCCATAGCGGCAATCTCTGGACGCGCTATAATTTCTCCGGCAATAGTTTGTTCAAAGACCTGGGTATCGGGCTTGGACTGCAATACAGCGGCAATAAAGTTCCCTGGTTTACCCGCGCGTTTACTGTGCCTGCGTATACATTGCTCGATATGGCTTTGTACTATCAGCCGGCGAAAAGCAATATCCAGCTGGCATTGAATGTAAATAATCTGCTCAACGAAACCTGGTGGCTGGGCGCACAAAGTTATCTGCGTCTTTTCCCCGGATCTCCGCGGAGCCTGATGTTCACGGCCACTTATAAATTCTGATAAACATTTGTATGCGAAAAAATACATTGTTCCTGTTTGCCCGGCAGGGATTTTCAAAAGCCTTTGCAGGCAGGGCGAATAAAGTATTGATGTGTGTACTAAGCATGCTTATTGTGTATGCAACATGGAATGGATTATCAGCCTACACGCAGCAAACAGCAATTCGTAAAACCTACGAGCGTGAGGTTCGGCATAACTGGGAGAAGATGCCCGACAAACATCCGCACCGGATGGCTCATTACGGTTATCTCGCCATCAGACCCAAACACCCGCTCAGCTTTTTTGATCTGGGGATGGAAAGTTATACCGGTAATATTATTTTTCTGGAAGCGCATAAACAGAACAGCGCCAATTTTTCCGAAGCCGGTATGAGTACAGGTTTGCTCCGGTTTGGTGAGATCAGCATTGCCATGATTTTGCAGGTGCTTCTTCCGCTAGTCCTCTTCTTCATAGGATTCAGCACCATTGCGGGCGACAGAGAAAACGGCACATTGAAAATATTGCTGTCCCAGGGCGCTTCGTGGAAAGAGATCATCTTCGGGAAATCCATAGGGCTGCTTGCTGTAGCTATGGTATTTCTTTTGCCGGTGATAGCGCTGCTGCTGGTTGTGTGCATGGCAATTGGTGAAGCATCGGCAGATGTGCTGAGCAGAATCGGCTGGCTGATGTTGTTCTTTCTGCTCTACTACGCCATCGTGAGTTTGGTTGCTGTGTTGATCTCTGGTATCAGCCGAACAGCAAAACTGTCGCTGGTTTCACTGATCGGTATCTGGCTGTTGTTTACCATCATCACTCCCAGAACAACACAGGCCATTGGAGGATGGTTGCATCCTGCGCCCTCGCGCATTGCATTTGAATCGGGCATCGAAAAAGAACTGATCAAAAAAGGTGATAGTCACGATCCCGATGATCCATACTACAAAGCGCTGAAAGATTCTGTGCTCCGCGCCAATCAGGTCGATTCCGTACAGCAGCTGAGCTTCAACTACAGCGGATTTCAGATGAGAGAAGGTGAAAGGATCAGTGCTGAGATCTACAATCGCCATCTGAAAAACCTGATGCAGATCTACTCGCAACAAAACAGGGTATCTGCCATCAGCTCCTTCATCGATCCGTTTATTGCACTGCGCAATATTTCGATGGCATCGAGTGGGACAGACTTCATCAGTTACACGCATTTTCAGCAACAGGCGGAAGACTACAGATACAGGCTTGCACAGCACATGAATGAGTTGCAGATAAAACTCATCAGCAACGATAAGAAGGCTAGTCAGCAGATCAGTCGTGAGTTCTGGAAATCATTGCCTGCGCTGGATTTCAGGCCGTTGTCGCACAGTGAAGTTTTAAGGCAGGAATGGATATCGGTTTCTGCACTACTCGGTTGGGTGCTGGGATTGACTTTGGTGGTATTGATTTTTTCCGGAAAGTTTAAATCTGTTTAGCATATGTTCAGATTACAATTCATTAGTTTTTTGAGATCGAGGCTGGCGATAGCCGGACTGATGATCATTCTGCTCACAGGCTGCATCAGCATCTTCACCGGAAGGCAGCATCTGAAAAAGCAGCAGCAATCCGTTGCAATGACCGAATTGCAGCAGCAACAGCATATTCAGCGGAATGTGCAGTTCTTTCAAAAAGAAATGGGCCTGCTGTTGTATTACCTGCGTTTCGGACTGGCCAATGAAACATCGGCACTGAATGCATTGTCGATGGGGCAACGCGATGTAAACAGCGGTGTTCAGAGTCTCACCATCCGTGGACTGGAGAACCAGCGATACGATACGGATCTCTTCAATCCGGCCAGCCTGCTGGCGGGCAATCTCGATTTCAATTTTGTGCTCATCTATCTGTTCCCCTTGCTGATAGTTGCATTCACGTACAATCTGCTGTCGGAAGAAAAGGAGCTTGGCACCTGGAAATTGGTGTCGGCTCAAAGTTCAAGGCCAGTAAGGGTTTTGTGGCAGAAACTGCTGGTTCGGATTGCTGTGGTTGCGGGTGCTTTGGTTACACTTTTAATGTTTGCGGCTGTGGTGGTTCCTGTTCCGATCGATGCTGCATTTTTTGCCGCAGCGATGATTGCACTAATGTATCTGCTCAGCTGGTTTGCTATCAGTGGATGGATTGTGTCTCTGGGCAAAAACTCCAATGTGAGTGCCGCTGCATTGCTGGGAATCTGGATCATGCTGGTATTTGTGGTGCCCGGTGCTGTGAACAATTTTCTGGTGAAAAAATATGCAGTGCCTGAGGCAATGGCAACGGTTGTGGAGCAGCGGGAGGGCTATCACGAGAAATGGGATATGGATCAGCAACCAACCCTGGATAAATTCTACAGGCATTATCCTCAATTCAAAAAATATGGACAGCCCGATTCTTCTTTCAGCTGGCTCTGGTACTACGCGATGCAGCAACTGGGTGATGATGATGCGCGTGAACACACTGATGCCATGTATCGTAAACTGCATCAGCGCGAAGATGCCAGCGCATCCATTGCACGATGGTTCCCATCATTGCATGCACAGCATCAGCTGAATTCCATTGCGGGTTCCGGACTGCGCAATCAGTTGCTCTTTTTGCAGCGTGCTGCTGCATTTCATGAGCAGAAGCGATTGTTCTTTTATCCTTTGATCTTCGATAATGCTCCGGTGAAGAGTGTTGACTGGCACCGGTTTGGCATGGAGTATTTTTCTGAAGAAGTTAATCTGAACTGGTTAAATATGCTGTTGCCGTTTGTGCTCACCATCGGATTGTTTACCGGTCTTGCATGGTGGCGGCTCCGCAAATCAATTTCGTCTTTGCAGTAGGTTAAATAAAGAACGCCTCAACGGTTAGTTGAGGTTGTTCTTTTATTGTTTTGTAATGGAAAGCTATAGAATTACTTGCAAAAAAAATGCACCGGTGATGTACCGGTGCATATATGCTGATTGCAATGATCAGTTTAGTAATGCCATCTTACAAATGCCTCCATCGCTGCATACTTGGTGAGACCAAGCTGCGCGTAGAGTCCGGCTGTATTGGCGTTGCGGTCTTCGGCACGCTGCCAGAATTCGCGGCTGTCCGATCCCTGGAACGGAACCATGTCTTTCTGACTCTGGTGGATGAAAATGCCGTGGCGTTTCTTCATTACCTGATCGGGGCTCATTGGTACAGCCATTTCGATCTCAGAAATATCCCACTCCTGCCATGCGCCTTTGTAGAGCCACATCCAGCAATCTTTCACCCATGGTTCATTGGCTTCTTTCAGTCTGCGCATTGCTTCGAATACGATCTCCAGACAAACTTTGTGCGTGCCATGCGGATCGGCCAGGTCGCCTGCGCAATAGATCTGCTGTGGTTGCAGTTTGCGAAGCAGTTCCATGGTGAGCAGCACATCTTCTTCACCCATCGGTTTCTTTTCGATGGTACCTGTTTCGTAGAAAGGCAGGTTCTGGAAATGATAATTATTGTCGCTGAGACCTACATAACGGCAGGTAGCTTTTGCTTCGCAACGGCGGATGAGGCCTTTGATAGCGCGGATATCTGCAGTATCGATCTCGTTTGTTTTTTTATCCTTGAGGTAGGCTCTCGCCTGTGCGAGAATTTCGTTCGACTTGGTAGCATCGATGCCGAACATTTCTTCGAACCCTACCGCGAAGTCCATGAAGCGTGTAACAAACTCATCGGTAACGGCAATGTTGCCGGAAGTCTGGTAAGCTACATGCACATCGTGTCCCTGATCGTGGAGGCGCTGGAAAGTGCCACCCATGGAGATGATATCATCATCAGGGTGAGGGGAGAAGATCACGCAGCGTTTTGGATATGGCTCGCTGCGTTCCGGATGATTTGGCAGGTTGGCATTGGGTTTGCCGCCGGGCCATCCTGTGATGGTATCGCGCATCATGTAGTAAACCTTCAGGTTGATCTCGTAGGCATCGCCTTCTTCCACCAGCAGTTCACTGAGACCTGCATCGCGATAATCGTTGTTGGTGAGGCTGAGAATGGGTTTGCCGGCTTTCAATGCCATATTCACTACGGCTTTGCGAACGAGGGCAGGGGTCCAGTCCATTTCACCGGTGAGCCATGGGCTCTTATAACGGGTAAGCTCAGCTGCTGCTGTTTCGTCCACTACAAAAGAGCAATCGTTATGCTGTTGCAGCAATGATGCGGGGATCTGTTCATCTACATGGCCTTCTACTGATTTCTGTACTACCGGCGCTTTTGCAGGGCCCCATGCCATGAGTATGATGCGGCGTGCCTTCATGATGGTGCTGATGCCCATGGTGATGGCGAGACGCGGTACCTGAGAGAATGTAGCGAACTCATATGAGTTGGCAATACGGGTTGAGTTATCGAGTGTAACCAGGCGTGTTTTGCTGAAGATGCTGGAGCCGGGTTCGTTGAATCCGATATGTCCGTTATTGCCGATGCCGAGGATCTGGAGATCGATGCCACCTGCTTTGTCGATCAGTTCTTCGTACTGAATGCAGTGTGCTTTGATGCCTTCCTTGGCAATCTCTCCATTAGGGATATGAATATTTTTAGGGTCGATATCGATGTGATCGAAAAGATTTACATGCATGAAGCGGTTGTAGCTCTGCAATGCATCGTGTTCGATCGGATAGTACTCATCCAGGTTGAAAGTAATTACGTTTTTGAAGCTGAGTCCTTCCTGTTTATGCAGGCGAACCAGTTCGGCGTACAAAGATTTCGGGGTGGAACCCGTAGCCAAACCCAAAACACAGTTTTCTTTGCTGGCTTGTTTACTACGAATGAGGGTGGCTATCTCCCGCGCAACAGCTGCAGAACCAGCTTTGAGGTTCGGGTGGATGTTCACCGGGATTTTCTCAAATGAATCAACCATACTTGAAATGTTTTTTAGAAGTTGCACGAAATTAGCAGCTTCTTACAATATTTTGGCAATAAAAATTCATGCAAACGAGTGCATAAAATATACGAATGTGCTGAATTACAATGCTAACGAATGATCGTGTCAGAGCAGGAAAGCGAGCAGGGAGTAGTGCCGGAGCAGAATTTTCTTCATGGCTTTTACAGCCTGATAGAGCAGGTTGCGGGCCACCTGATAATTGATATTCATGATCTCGCTGATCTCTTCGTATCCGAGATTCTGGTAAAACTTCAGGTAAACGATCTCCTTCTGGCGATTGGTTAACTGGTTCAATGCCTGTACCACTTTGCCTGTTTTTTCTTCCGATTCCTGCTTTCCTATAATAAAATCTTCATAACTGATCTCGAATGCCGAATGGTCGGAAATTTCTGAATGGAGTTGCGTATTTCCCTTTTTACGAAGTATTTTGAGCAGCTTGTATTTCATGGCCTTGAGCAGATAGGCCTTTACTGAAATGGTGGGAGGTGGGTTTTTGCTTTGCCATAACTCAATAAAAAGCTCCTGAATACAGTCTTCCAATATCGCTGTATCCTGACAAATCTTGTGACCGTATCGGTAAAGGTCCGGGTAGTATTCACGAAATAACCAGCCCAGCGCCTCACGGTCACCCTGGATAAAGTTCTGCCAGTACTGAATATCTGGCTGGTGTTTCATATGCACTTTGTCCATTAGTAGTGGTGTAGCAAGCAAGTAAACCTACCGGTAAAAATGCTCAAAACCAATTTTTGGTAAAAAAAATTTAAAAAAAACTTCATTACAAATCTGGTAGTAAGGACACTTATTTCCGGTATAACGCTGTGTTATGGATAAAAACTTTTCAAATATCGAGGAGATCATCGCAGACGAACAGTTCCTGGCCTGGTATTTCGGGTCGGAGAATTCCGGACGTCAACAATGGGAGCAGTGGCTGGCTTCCAATCCGCACCAGGCCTCACTGGTGGCAGAAGCCAGGGAGTACCTCGATCAACTGGTAATCAGAGAAGAAACCGTGCCCGAAGCACAGGTGAGCAATGCAGAAAAAAAACTGATGAACAGTATTGAAGAGTGGGAAACAACTATTGCTGCTATGCCATTTGCAGAAAGAGCTCCTGTAAGAAGATTGGCCCGCTGGTGGTGGACAGCCGCTGCAGCAGTGGTAGTAGCCGTATCGGCGATATGGTTGTTCAGAACAGAAGAAAAACCTGCATTGGTGCAGACTGCATTCGGAGAAATGCGCGAACAGCAATTGCCCGATGGATCGAAAGTTACACTCAATGCCAATACAGAAGTAACCTATACGCATGGATGGGAAAAAGGAAAGGAACGTGAAGTATGGATCAAGGGAGAAGCATTCTTTCATGTGGCCAAAACACCGGAGAAGAGCAGGTTTGTAGTGCATACCAGCAAGTTTGATATTGTAGTTACAGGCACACAGTTCAATGTGGTGAACAGAGAAGATAAGGCCAATATCATGCTCACCGAAGGAAGTGTAACACTGCTTACATCAGATGGCAAATCGATGAAGATGGTACCGGGAGATTTTGTTGAAGTGAACAAGCAGCAGATCGAAAGAAAGGCAGGCCGCGAAGAGAATGTACTGGCATGGAAAGAAAAGAAATTGTTTTTCGATAATACACCGTTGTATATCGCATTGGAAAAGATCGAAGAGCACTATGGTGTGAAGGTCACAATCGGCAACGTCAATTGCAGGAATGTTCCAATCAGCGGTATTTTACCCAATGATAACCTGAATGTATTGCTGGATGCACTGGATGCACTCTACGAATTCCATGTAATACGAAAGAACGGAGAGATCATTATTACACAATAGGCGACATTACAGATCAGGCCCTCTCTTTTGCATATCAGACAGCACAACATTATTGCATTGAAAGCACAACCTCTTTCAATGACAAGTAAGTTATTGCCATGAAGATAGTAGCACGGGTTTCGTCACAGATCAAAAGGATGCAAACCTGCTGTTGGGGACACAGCAGGTGAGGCATCCGGGATGGGTGGTACGTCCTCACCACCCGTCCGGGTCAGTGAAAAGAGCGGGAGGAGATCTGGATTTTCATAAAACCCAAAACCAGTAACATCACTATTAAAAAAACGCCGCATTATGAGAAGTTTTCAGCTAAGAACTGGATCTCTTGCGATTGTGCTTGGCATACAACTGGCGTGTTTACCTGCTGCGGAAGCGCAGGAGTCGTATGCCTATCTGGACAGGCACAAGAACAACACCAGGCAAAGCGATGCCATTAGAAATCAGGACGATACCAATCGTCGTCAACAAACCTTATTCAAAGTATTAAAAGAACTGAACCGCACCAAGGGCGTATTCTTTCTGTTCTCCGATCAGAGCCTTGGTGAAAAACTGGTAAACCCGGTTAAGAACGAAAGCGCAGACATAGAAAAGATATTGACGCAGGTATTGGAAAATACCGGTCTCAAATACAAAAAGGTGAACGAAAAAACATTCGTGATCCTTGCAGTGAAGGAAACCCCAAAAAATGAGTACAACCTGGCGCCGGTTACATTCAATGAAAATGAGCGGCATTCCACTGCAGCTCAGGCAGCGGAAGTAGTGAAAGGGGCAGTAACCGATTCGACAGGAGCTCCTGTTAATGGTGTGAGTGTAACAGTGAAGGGTACACGCAGAGGTACTACTACCAGCGCCACCGGTGACTTTTCCATTGAAGTGAACAAGGGGGAAACCCTGGTGTTCTCTGCCGTTGGTTATGGAGCGAAAGAAGTGGTAGTAGGTGATCAGAATGTGATCAATATCACTCTGGTGGCGTCAGGTGCGCAACTGAACGAAGTGGTGGTAACTGCCCTCGGTATCAATCGCCGTTCGCGCAGCATCACGTATGCCACACAAAAAGTAAGTGGTGAGCAGCTGACAACAGTAAAAGATCCCAACCTGGTGAACAGCCTCAACGGTAAAGTGGCTGGTTTAACCATCAACAGAAGTGCATCAGGTGCAGGTGGCTCCGTGAAAGTGGTAATGCGCGGTAATAAATCTACACAGAACAACGCTCCGCTGTATGTGATCGATGGTATTCCCATGTACAACGGGCAGATGGGACAACCAGACAACGTTTTCGGTGAGTCCAACGGATCGGGTAGTCCCGGCCGTGATGGTGGCGATGCTATCTCCAACATCAACCCCGAAGATATCGAAAACATGCAGGTGCTGAAAGGCGCTTCCGCAGCGGCTCTCTACGGAAGTCAGGCTGCCAACGGCGCTATCATCATCACTACCAAAAAAGGCAGATCAGGAACTGCCCGTGTGAATGTGAGCAGCTCACTCACTATGGACAATGTGATGCTGAAACCCGAAGCTCAGTTCAGTTATGGTCAGGGCAAAGCCGGTGATCAGGACGGATGGGGCGCCAAAAACGGTAAAGGCGATTACACCAGCGACTTCTACAAAACAGGAGTAACCTGGATCAACAGCCTTACCCTTACAGCAGGTAACGATAAAGCACAGACTTATTTCTCTTACAGCAATACCGACAATAAAGGGGTTATTCCAACAGCAAAATTCAATCGTCACACATTTACTTTCAGAGAAACTGCAAAGTTCTTCGATGAGAAACTGAGTGTCGATGGATTTGTAACCCTCACCAAACAGTCGGCGCATAACCGCCCTGTGTCTGGTTTCTACAACAACCCACAGATCGGTCTGTACTATTTCCCCAGAAACCTCGATTTCGCCAGCTACAAAAATCAGTTCGAAGTATTGTCTCCCAAACGCAGACTCTATGTACACAACTGGTGGAATGTAAACTACGAAACGGATGAGCAGGGGAACGACTTCTCTCAGAACCCTTACTGGATCCTCAACCGCAATACACGCGACGACAGCCGCGACCGTGCATTCACATCGCTGTCGCTGAAATACACACTGGCTCCATGGCTTTCCGTGCAGGCCCGTGGCAACTACGACCTTGCGGTGGATGATTACGAAAGCCGTTACTACGCCAGTACGCACAACTCCATTGCAGATGCGAATGGCCGTTACATATGGAGCAGAGGCAAAGACAAAGTAGCCTATGGCGATATCCTCCTGCTCTTCAACAAAGAGCTCAGTCAGGATCTCACCCTCAATGCAACATTCGGCGGTGTTATCAACGATGCCCGCGTAAATGATCTCGCAGTAGTGGATTCTTATCGTGCAAAAGATATGAACGGAACAGGTACAGGTCTGAGCATCGCCAATGTATTCAGCCTGCAGAATGTGCTTGGAACCAACTCCAACCGCAATCAGTCTGTGGTAAGATATCAAACACAGTCTGTGCTGGGAAGTGCATCACTTGGTTACAGAGACTTCCTCTTCCTTGATCTTACAGCGCGTAACGACTGGTCTTCGACCCTCTCCAACACCAACAGCAACAGCTTCCTTTATTATTCAGCTGGTGCAACCGTGGTGCTGAACGATCTGCTGAAACTTCCATCCTTTGTTGATCTGGCCAAAGTAAGAGGCTCTTATGCAAAGGTGGGTAACAGTGTTCGTGCATTCGCATCCAACCGCCCTGCTTATACCATCGATCCGCAAACCGGTCTTCCTGTAATTGTGGTGCAGGCGCCTTTCCCCGGAAAAGTGCTGAAACCCGAAGACAACAGATCGCTGGAATTCGGTACAGAATGGCGTTTCCTGAATGGTCGCTTAGGTGTGGACGTTACTTACTATAAGAACGACAACTACGATCAGTATTTTGAAACAACAGCAGCGGCCGTATCGGGGCTCACCACCTTCTTCCTCAACCTGGGTCATATCCAGAACAAAGGATGGGAGATCATGGTGAATGCAGCGCCTGTGAAGCAGAAAGATTTCGAGTGGAATACCTCTGTGAACTTCGCTACCAACAAGAACAAAGTGGTAAACCTCAAAGCTGAAGGAGTGAACAGTGCACCTGGTACCATCCGTCAGTTTCTGCTGGCTCCGTTCGATAACACATTCGGAACAGTAGTTCGCGAAGGTGGCAGCTATGGAGACATCATTTCATTTATTGCGAAGAAAGCTGAGAATGGCAAGATACTGCTGGATAAAGATACCAAGCTTCCTATCCGCGACGATGGCAAAACACGTGAGATCGTTGGCAACCCCAATCCGGATTTCACAGCAGGATGGAGCAACAACTTCCGCTACAAACAATTCACCCTTTCGTTCCTCATCGATGGCAGATTCGGTGGCAAGGTGATGAGCCTTACACAAGCTGAACTCGATCTGAATGGATTCAGCAAAAACGCAGGCAATGCCCGCGATGCAGGTGGTGTGGATGTTTCCGGAACGCTCACTGATGGGAAAGACTGGTCTGGCAAAGTAGATGCACAGAAATGGTACAGCGCTATCGGCGGCAGAAACGGTATCGGTGAATTCTATCTCTATGATGCTACTACCATCCGCATGAGAGAAGTATCTCTCGGCTACGTAGTACCGCTGAAATGGAAAGGAATCAGAGATCTCAGCCTCTCTGTTGTAGGTCATAACCTGTTCTTCCTGAAACGCGATGCACCATTCGATCCTGAAGTATCGATGAGCACTGGCAACAGACTGCAGGGTATCGATGTTTTCGGATTACCGGCTACACGCAGCTTAGGTCTTAACCTTAAAGTAGGATTCTGATCTGTTAACCAACGCAACTAAAAAATTATGAAACGCAAGCTTACATTCAATAAAGCTCTTTTGTGGGTGGTTGCCGGATGCAGCATTACGATCGCTTCCTGCACCAAAAGGTTTGAATCGATCAATACCGACCCATACGGACTCAGCGAAGAAGACCTGGCAGGTGATTTCAAACAATTTGCCCAGGTTCAGCTGAACATCCACCAATACGCTCCCGACTGGCAATATCAGCGTGGTAAAAACCTCGGCTCCGATATCTGGTCTGGATTTATGATGACGCCCAATGCATTTGCAGGCAATGTTAACAACACCAACTATGCGATGATCGATGAGTGGAACAATACCGGTTGGGTAACTGCTTACGCCGCTGTAATGGCTCCTTTGAAAGCCATCGCAAACCGTGCAGCAAAAGACAATCTTCCTCAGTTCGAAGCATGGGCATTATTGCTGAAAGTAGTGGGCATGCACCGCATCACAGATACCTACGGCCCAATTGTGTACAACAATTTCTCCAAGATCAATTCAGACGGAAGTGTAACATATGAAAGTCAGAAAGACGTTTATTATGCTTTCTTCAAAGATCTGGATGATGCACAAACAAAACTGGCGCCGTTTGTAGACAAGCAGCTCGCCAATCCCGAAGGTTTCAAGAACGATTATGGTGTGAACGATCTCGCCTATAACGGAAGCTTCGACAACTGGATGCGTCTGCTCAATTCCACCCGCCTCCGTCTCGCCAACAGGATTGCGAAAATCGATCCTGCCAAAGCAAAAACGGAAGGAGAGAAAGCGCTGGGCAACAAATACGGACTGCTCGAAACAAATGCGCAGGATTTTATCATCAACAGTAAGACCATCACCAATCCAATCGAGATCATTGCCATTGGCTGGGGTAATATCAGAATGAATGCATCCATGGAATCTTTCCTCAATGGATATGCAGATCCGAGAATGAAGAAGTATTTCCTGCCCGCTACGGATCCTGATTTTGCAGGTCAGTACAGAGGCATCCGCAGTGGTATCACCATCACCGGAAACGAGTATACCAAATTCTCTTCCATTGCACCGCTGGGCACTAAAATGCCACTGATGACGGCTGCTGAAACATGGTTCCTGCGTGCCGAAGCTAAACTGCGCGGATGGACGGATGCAGGTGTAAGCACTGTAAAAGAAGCATACGAAAATGGTATCAAACTCAGCTTCTCCCAGTGGGGTGTTGCAGCTTCAGAACTGACCGCCTATCTGAACAGCAACGCTACACCAAGACCATATGTGGATCCTAAAAACCCTGCGAACGATGTTAATGCCGGCAACCCGATCCTCAGCACCATCACTCCGAAGTGGGACGACGCTGCTCCTGAAGCTGTAAAGCTGGAGCGCATCATCACTCAGAAATGGATCGCTACCTTCCCTGAATCTGGTGAAGCATGGGCAGAACAACGCCGTACAGGTTTTCCAAAGATCTTCCCTGTTGTGATCAATAACAGTGGTGGCGTAATTCCTAACGGACAATTCATCAAACGCGTTCCATTTGTGATCTCTGAACGCGAAGCCAATCAGGCAGGGTATCAGAGTGCATTGAAAGTCCTCGATGGAGACGATAATGCAGGTACCCGTGTATGGTGGAACAAATAGTTTTGATGTTCATTTCAGAATAGTTCTATAACCTTAGACCAAACGATCAATAGGGTAAGTCAGGCTGTCCTTTTTCGGGACGGCCACTTTTTTTTGTTATAAGGTAATCTTCTTCGGGGTCAACCCTGAGAATAAAATGGTGGATTGCTTCGCGGGCGACGGGTTGGATGCAAGGTGCAAATTGGTTCGCGAGCGACTGGGCACCCGCGAAAATAAATTGGGGCTGACTCAAAAGGTCAGCCCCAATTTATTTATCAGGACAACGTCCTCGCTATGATTAAGGAATTACAGGCAGAATAATGCTGCTGCTGTTTGCGGCATCGTGATGGATCTTAATGTTCGCTTTTTTGAAATCTGCATCACTGCATTTGTAGATGTCTACAAACTGTTGCGGGTTTCTGTCGAACAGCGGGAACCAGCTGCTTTGGATCTGGATCATCAGGCGATGGCCTTTTTTGAAAGTATGTGCTATGTCGGGCAGTTCGAATTTCACGCGTTCCACTTTGTTTGGCTTGAATGCTTCGGGTGTTGCAAAACTGTTGCGGAAGCGGCCGCGCATGATCTCGCCACGAACCAGCATCTGATAACCTCCCATTGGATAATCGCCCGTACCTGCTGTGCGGCTGGTATTGTCTACAAAACCTGGGTATTTGAAATCATCAGGAAATACATCGATCACTTTCACCACAAAATCTGCGTCGGTGGTAGTGATGCTGGCGAGCAGATCGGCAATTACTGTCCCGCCGAGTGTGAGGTCGTTTTCGAGCACAGGTGTTTGAAAAGTGAGTACGTCCGAACGGTGTGCAGCAAAACGCTGATCGTCCGTCATGTAATCGCGCGTGCGTGTGTAATGAATATCTTCCGTGTAAGGGACCGGTGTTTTAGGATCACTCACATATTCGCTGAAACTGGCTTTGGCCGTGGGTTTGCTCCAGCTCAGCAATCCGCTCTCCTGCAGGTAGATCGGCTGATCTTTTTTCTCCGCTACCGGCCACTGCGGCAGATTCTTCCATTCATTGGCTCCTGTGAAATACACGGATGCTTCGGGTATATGAGAGATATCGCCTTTTCCTTTCAGGTAATAGTTGAAGAAAGGGATCTCGATCTGATTCTGATAATAATGTGAAGTGTTGTCGCCGAAACGAACATGGCCGAGATGGTCGCCATCCTGCATCATCCATTGCCCATGATACCAGGGCCCCATCACTACCTTATTGTTGTTCTTTGCTTTCTTTTCGATGGCTTCGTATGTTCTCCATGCACCGAAGCAGTCTTCTGCATCGTAGGTGCCACCTACCACAAGCGATGCAGTGTTTGCAGGGAAATGTTGCAGTGAGTTGCGGGCATCACGTGCTTCCCAGAATGCATCGCGGTTTGGATGTGCGAACATATCTTTCCAGAACTGAATGCTGTCGCCGGTGAGTGCAAGGAAATTCTTCAGTGCACCGATGCGCAGGTAAGTTTCGTAGTTGTCGTTCTTAGGAAGTTTGAGTGTTACATTCGGACGTGCTGTAGTGGGCTGTGGACGCGGATGTCCGAAGCCTGCGGTTACGTAGAATGCGAATGCATCCATCAGACAGAAAGCGCCGTTATGGTGGAAATCGTCTCCCTGGAACCAGTCTGTAACAGGCGCCTGCGGACTCACTGCTTTGAGTGCAGGGTGGCCGCTGAGTCCGGCCATGGTAGAATAGAAACCGGGATAGGAGGTGCCGAACACGCCTACATTGCCGTTGTTGTCCGGCAGGTTCTTTACCATCCAGTCGATGGCATCGTACGTATCACTGGCTTCATCGATTTCATCATTGGTTTTCTTATTGGCATTGAACGGACGAACATCCACAAATTCGCCTTCGCTCATCCATCTTCCTCTTACATCCTGAAACACAATGATGTAGTTCTCGCGCGCGAAGTAGCGGTAATCGAGCATCCAGAGGCGGGGACTGAAGGCCGTTCCGTAAGGTGCAACCGTGTAAGGCGTTCTGGTGAAGAGGATAGGATGCTTTTCTGTAGCATCTTTCGGAAGATATACGCTGGTAAACAGTTTTTTACCATCCCGCATGGGGATTTGAAATTCTTTTTTGGTATAATTGTTCAGGATCCAGGTGGAGTCCTGCGCAAACTGTTGCGCAAGCCCTGCCTGAGCCAGACAAGAGGCAATGATCAGAGCTAAATATTTTCTCATGGTAAACCGTATTTTTAGTGGCCTAAAAATAGCTAAGTTGACCAAGATAATCCCCGGAAATGTATGCAACGGTACGAACAATTGATAGAAAACTTTTATGCGGCACTCAACAGGCGCGATTACCGGACGATGGCGGAATGTTATCATCCCGATGTGATCTTTTACGATCCTGTGTTCGAGAACCTGAACTTTGAAGAAGTGAAAGCCATGTGGGAGATGCTCTGCAAGCGTGCAACAGATCTTCGTGTAACAGTCAGCAATCTTGATTCTGAAAAACTGAATGAAGACGAAGAGTACGGCTCCTGCCGATGGGTAGCCGAGTACACTTTCACAGGTACAGGCAGAAAAGTGATCAATGTTGTGGAAGCAGATTTCCGTTTCAGGGATGGGCTGTTCATCGAACATATGGACAGCTTCGATTTATACAAATGGAGCAAGCAGGCATTGGGGTTACCTGGCCTGTTGCTGGGATGGAGCGGATTTATTCAGAATCCCATCAGAAAGAAAGCAAAGAAAAGTCTCCGTCAGTTTATGGAGAACCGACAATAGACATCGTCCACAGATCATAAAAAACATCACATGAGTACACGCAGGAAATTCCTGTTTCGTTCTGCCGCCGCATCAGTTGCTGCGCTCGCAGGGAAAAATCTATTCGCAGCAAATCATTCACCTGTAATCAACGATCCCATTGTGATCTCCACCTGGGATTTTGGTAAGGAAGCCAATGCCGAAGCCTGGAAAACCCTTGGCAGTGGCGGATCTGCACTCGATGCAGTAGAAGCAGGTGTGAAGATCCCCGAAGCTGATCCCAATAATCATACTGTAGGATATGGCGGCATGCCCGATCGTGAAGGGCATGTTACGCTCGATGCCTGCATCATGGATGAACAATACAGATGCGGATCTGTGATGGGACTTGAGCACATCGTTCATCCCATTGCGGTGGCAAGGCTGGTGATGGAAAAAACACCACACGTTGTACTCATCGGAGATGGCGCTCTGCAGTTTGCGCTGGCCAACGGATTTCAGAAAGAAAACCTGCTCACCCCCGAATCGGAGAAAGCCTGGAAAGAATGGCTGAAAGAATCGAAGTATGAGCCGGTGATGAATATCGAGAATGCAAAAAATCTTCCCGGAGGGCCATACAATCATGATACTATCGGCATGCTGGCGATGGATGCGAAAGGCCATCTCAGCGGAGCCTGCACCACCAGTGGCATGGCATTCAAAATGCGCGGCAGGGTAGGAGATTCACCGATCATCGGAGCGGGATTGTATGTAGACAACGAAGTAGGTGCAGCCACTTCCTCAGGAGTTGGAGAAGAAGTGATCCGCATTGTTGGTTCACATCTTGTAGTAGAGCTGATGCGTCAGGGGTACAATCCCAAAGAGGCCTGTAAAGCAGCGGTAGAGCGGCTTATCAAGCGCAATCCAGAAAAAGCGAAGACCATTCAGGTGGGCTTTCTGGCGATCAACAAAAAAGGACAATACGGCGCATATGCATTGCAGAAAGGATTCACCTATTCTGTGAAGAGCAATAAAGAAGAAAAAATTTACGAAGCAGAAAGCAAATGGAAGTAGAACAAACAATAACCAGCTCGGTGCTGGAGATCTGTGCATACAATATTCAGTCGGCCATTATTGCACAGGAGGCGGGAGCTGCACGCGTAGAACTCTGTGCCAGTGCGCCTGAAGGTGGCATCACGCCAAGTGCTGGCGCATTGAAGCTTACGCGTGAAAAACTGAGCATAGAATTGTATCCGATCATCCGTCCGCGCGGCGGAGATTTTTTATATGATGATAATGAGTGGCGCATTATGCGTCACGACATTCTGTTGTGCAAATCCATCGGCTGCGAAGGCATCTCCACCGGAGTGCAGCTTGCAGACGGACGAATCGATACCGATGGCATGAAGCGCATCGTTGAATGGGCATGGCCGATGCAGGTGACTTGTCATCGGGTGTTCGACAGTACGCCCGATGCATTCCAATCGCTCGAAGAGCTGATCGGCTGCGGATGCGAGCGAATACTCACCAGCGGACATCAGCCTACTGCGCCGCAGGGCGCTGCGTTGCTGAAGCAACTGATTGAGCAGGCCGATGGCCGCATCATCATCATGCCGGGAGCGGGTGTGCGGGCATCGAATATCCGTGCACTGAAACAGGCAACGGGTGCAAACGAATTTCATACATCAGCGAAGAAGCTGATTCAATCTGCCGTTACGTATCAGAATCCGGAGATCAGAGATACCGGAGATGTGTTCATGGCAGATGCAGAAGAGATCAAAAGAACACTCGAAGAGTTAAGGGCTGTATAACAATTGTTGTGATTGATATGCACGGGCAGCAAAGGGTTGTGATCAATCCGGCTGAAAAATGTGCCCGGCAGTGTAGAATCACAGATCAACTGGTATGGGACCGGATTGGGCAGCGGAATACAACCAGGCTTTTGCGCAACACATTTTAAGGCCTGGATTGCTCACACCCATTGCTGCCCGGTTACAGCATGTGCAACTGCGTAAGGGTTTCCGTCTGAGAGCGGTTGTTGGGCAACGTTACTTAACGATCAGCCCCAAAGCAAAGGTGCTGAAAATCTGCACAATCAGCGGTCAGGCCGCAATGGGATATGATAATCCCGTCCTTAAAATGTGTTGCACAGGCTTTGAAATATATTCTATTGTTCCATCCTCCCAACAAAAGTCTATCGGAGATACAACTCTGTCCGGCACATTTTTCAGACGGATTCTCATATCCCTTTGCGGCCGGTAAAAACAAAAGCAACAGCTACAATAAAAAATCCGGTGCAGCATGCTGCACCGGATCTGTATTTCATCACGTCTATGCTTAGACTATCTTTGTGATCTTGATCACGTTGGTAGGCAGGTGCTCCTTTACTGGGGTAGAACCTGTGTTAACGATAACATCTCCTGTTTTCGCAAATCCGCGCTCTTTAAGGATCTTATGCTGGTCGTGGATGATCTCATCCAGACTTTCTTCTTCATCATAAAAGAAGGCACGTACGCCCCAGCTGAGGCTCAGCTGATTCACCAGAGAACGTTCCTTCGTGAAAATATACAGAGGCGCTTTCGGGCGATAGCTGCTGAGCATAAAGGCTGTGTAGCCGCTCTGCGTCATGCCAATGAGGCCATCAGCCTGTGTGTCGTCGGCCAGCTTACAGGCGTTGTAACAGGCTGCATCGCTGAGGAAGCTGGGAGAGTGAGGCTGTGGTTTGAGATCGTCTTCGCGGTTGTAGCGGTATTCGGTTCTTTCCACTTCGAGAATGATCTTGCGCATGGTTTCCACAACGAGGGGAGGATGTTTGCCGGTAGCAGTCTCGCCGCTGAGCATTACTGCGTCAGCGCCTTCGAGAACGGCATTGGCTACGTCTGTGATCTCGGAGCGGTTTGGTTTTACGCGGTCGATCATGCTCTCCATCATCTGGGTAGCTACGATAACGGGTTTGGCGCGGTGGATACATTTGCGGATGATGTCGCGCTGCGCCATAGGTACTTTCTCTACCGGCAGCTCAACACCGAGGTCGCCGCGGGCAACCATCACACCATCCGATTCGATAATGATATTGCGGAGATCAACCAGTGCCGAAGGCATTTCGATCTTGGCGATCACTTTGGTTTTTGAATTCTTTTCTGCAAGCCTTTTCTTGAGGTCTACAATGTCTTCTGCTTTGCGAACGAATGAAAGTGCCACCCAGTCGAGCTCCTGCTCGATGATGAAAGCCAGGTCGGCAATGTCTTTTTCGGTCATGGATGGCAGTGAGATGCGGGTATCGGGCAGGTTAACGCCTTTCTTGGGAAGGAGAGTACCGCCATACGTTACTTTCACTTTTACATCGCCGTCTTTGGTAACGTCTACCACTTCTACTTCGAGCTTGCCATCGTCGATGAGGATTTTGTTGCCGATCTCAACATCTTCGTGGAGGTTTGGATAAGAAACGTAGATCCTTTCTTTGGTGCCTACTACTTTTTCTTTGGAAGAGAAAGTGAGGATGTCGCCGGGAACAATGGGCAGTGCGCCGTTCTCGATTTCACCAACACGGAGTTTTGGTCCCTGAAGGTCGCCGAGGATGGCAATATTGTAGGGTTCTTTTTTATTGATCTCACGGATAAAGCCGATGATCTTCGCTTTATCTTCCTGACTTCCGTGAGAGAAGTTCAGACGGAAGATGTTAACACCTGCTTTCACCAGTTCGAGCAACTTCTCGTATGTGTCGCAAGCCGGACCAACAGTAGCTACAATCTTTGTACGATGGGTGCTATGGTCCTTACCTGCGGCTTTGTTCATTTCGCCATGCAGATATTTAGTAATGTCTCTAGCCATTTGTTTAGTTTAGATTTTCACCTTGTTCAAATATGTTACGGGGTTAGCTGGCGAGGATCTTCACCATCTTGATCCAGTCTTCACCGATGCGTTGTTTGCTTTTCACGGCTTTTTCGAGCAGTGTGTACTGAAGGCGGTTGTTTACGATGCCTACCATTACATTGTGTTTGCCTTCGATGAGGCAATCCACGGCTGCGTAGCCCATGCGGCTGGCAATCAGCCTGTCCATGCAGGTAGGAGATCCGCCGCGCTGAATATGTCCGAGTATGCAAACGCGTGTGTCTGCCGATGGAAGTCTTTCTTTGATCACTTTAGCCAGTTCATTGGCGCCGCCGAATTCTTCGCCTTCGGCAACCACCACCATGTTCACGAGTTTCTTGCGTCTTTCTTTTTCCTGCAGTGATACAATCAGTTCTTCGATATCGGTTTTGCGTTCGGGGATGAGAATGTGCTCAGCTCCTGTTGCGATGCCGCTATGGAGGGCGATATAGCCGGCGTCGCGGCCCATCACTTCGATGATGAAGAGTCGGTCGTGTGCGTCTGCGGTATCGCGGATTTTATCGATGGCTTCAACAGCGGTGTTTACAGCTGTATCGAAACCGATGGTGAAATCGGTTCCCGCAATGTCTTTATCGATGGTTCCGGGTAATCCGATGCAGGGGATATCGAATTCGCGGCTGAAGATATCGGCGCCGCGGAAAGAACCATCACCACCGATCACTACCAGGCCGTCGATGCCCAGGGCTTTCAGGTTATTGTAGGCTTTCTGACGGCCTTCGGGAGAAAGGAACTCTTTGCAACGGGCTGTTTTCAGCACCGTTCCGCCACGCTGAATGATATTGGCCACACTGCGGGAGTGCATCGGAACAATATCGTTTTCAATGATGCCGGCATAGCCGCGCATGATGCCAAATACTTCCAGCCCATGATACAGACCCGTTCTCACAACAGCACGGATGGCGGCATTCATACCGGGAGAATCGCCACCGGAAGTTAGAACTCCGATTTTCGAGACCTTCTTTGCCATGAATTTAATTCTATTAGCAGTTTGTTATTAATCTTCCAAAAAGAGATAGAAATCGTTAAAAACTTTCTACGTTTTTGCGAAATGAGGTTCAAAAATAAGGTTTTGTTTCCGATACACAAACGTACAAAGCTGAATCGGTGCGAAGTATTATTCGTTATAGTTTTTCAGTATTTATAACGAATGGTTGTAAGCTTTTGTTTGATGATGCAGATACAGTGGATGTTAAAAGTGTGGCGATTTTGCATCCGCTGAAATGCTGTGGCGGTAAGGTTTAGCGGGATTTGCATTTATGACGTCTGTAAAATAGACGATCATTTTCACAAAAGGAAACGGGATAGATCCCCGCAGGTTTTCTGCAAAAGATCCTATCCCGTTTTGAAACAGGTGACTATTTCATGGAAATTTAATTCATGTCTTTACCGTCTCCGAGCAGTTTGATGTACCATTCAATGTTTTTCTGAACGGTTTTATCCGTTGCCTGCGGTAATGCTTTGTTCGCATACTCCAATGCTTTTTTGTAATTGCCGAGCGCAGAGTAGCCGCGCATCAGACCAACATTGGTGGTAAATGTATTTGGACTGCGATCGTAATTCAATTTGAATACATCGAAAGCTTCTTTCGGTTTCTTTTCCTGCACCAGCAATCTCGCATAGTTATGCAGTTCGTCGGAAGTGCCGAGAGAGAGTGCATCTTTCATAATCGCTTTCGCTTCTTCACCGCGATTGAGTTTTTCCAGCAGCTGTGCTTTCACGCTGAGGTTGGGGAAGTTCTTTACACCCACGTACATGCCGGTGAGAGCGTAATCGATCCAGCGAAGCCCTTCGTCGAGATTGGTATTGTTGGTGAGGCAATAAGTGGCGGCCTGGTTGTAAGATTGCCATCCGGGATTGTAACTTCTCTCACCACGCAGTTCATTTCTGAAGGAAGCAATCTGCAGGTTCACCAAATCTGTTTCGATGCGGAGGGGGAAACGCAGTTTCTCCCATGCCAGTTCAAGCGTGGCGCCCGCTTCGGTTTGATTGATGAACTGATATTGCAGCCATTCCACACTGTGGTCATTGGCTACTGGTTTTATTTTTACACGAAGTGCATCTTCTTTCGGATCATAGAAAAAACTGCCCCACGATGTACTGTTTTTTGAGAAGATCACAGTGCTTTCGTTGGGGCCATATGCAATGAAGAATCCGTATTTGCCGGCGGGAAGCGGCTGGCCTTCTACTTTCACATCGGTGGAGAATTCAACGGTGGTATTTTCATTGGCACCTGCGCGCCAGGGAGCAGCTTTGCTGGAACCAAAACCGAGATCGGCAAAACCTTCGTATACCAGTTTGCCGTAAATGGCGCCGTCTCTTCCTTTTACACCGGGACGGTCGTAGTGAACGGTAACATCGGTGATGCCGATGCGTTCTCCAACCATCGCTTTTTTGTTGCCGCCTTCGGGAGTGGTGATGAGTTGTGAAAATGCAGCAGATGCCCAGAGCAGGGCAGAGCAGATAAGTAAAGGCCTTCTCATGTTGTACTGTTTTTAGAATTCTAATTTACCCAAATACATTGGTGGAACGCGGAGTATTTTGATCGTATGCAATAATAAATGGATGAAAGGCTGTAATGAACGGCTGATCCGGAGAGTCGATGAAATTGGCTATGGGAGCGGGTTTGAGAGGATGTTGCTTCTTTGATGGTGATGCATTACCGGAATGAACCTATCAACTGCAGGGTTTGTGGTATGAATGAAATCCTGCAATATTTTCCCACACAAAAATGAAAAAAGACTGCACACTTACTAAATGAAATTGATGATAATATAGAGAACAATTATATTACGCTGCTCAATTCGCCTAAATTCCTTAAACTAATCAGAAATGTTGAAACAATTTTTTGTGATGGCCGCCTTATCCGCCATCCCATGTGCAGGTTTGATCGCTCAGAATACCAATCCATGGCCAGCTACCGGTAAAGTAGGTATCGGTACTACCACTCCGCTTGCCGACCTTCATATTCATGATACCAGTAATGCAACCCTTATCCGTTTGAGTAATCCTATGTATTATTCAGAGATCTATCAGGCCGGGTATAACACTACCATCAAAGCATCTGCGGGTTTTGAAACCTATTTCGGTAACACCAATCCTCAATCATATTTTAGGCTTGGGGGTACAAGTACAGGAACCCAGGGAAAAATTTGGTTTGCCGGAGTCTATGGTGCTTTTATTAACGGTTATCAGGGATTCAAAATAGGCCATGGTGAAAAATATGGCTTCTATACTAATGGAACAACCGGCCAGTTCTATGGTATGGGAGCAGTTTTTACGAATAACGACAACTGGGGTCTTTCTTTCTTCTCTAAAAATGCGACTGTTGATCAGGAATCCATCCGCATTACCAGTACGGGAAGAGTAGGTATCAATACAATTAACCCCGCAACCCAACTGCATGTGAATGGTAATGCCACAGTGAATAATATTCTTTATGGTGATACCACTCACGCAAATTTGCTGCTCAGTAAAACTGGGGGTTCCAAACTTTCATGGGGTACAGACGCAAGCCTGTCTCAGGTAATGTGCGGAGGTCCGGTAACATTGTGGACTGCCGGCGTAGAACGCTTCAGAGTGAACCCTAATGGAGCGATAGGGGTAGGAACTTCATCTCCCGGAGCCATGTTTCATGTAAAAGGAACCATCAAGTTTGAAACGCTCACCGAGAACACCACGCCTGCACGAGTGATCGTATCCGACGTCAATGGCAACCTCGCATGGCGCGATGCAGCCGGAATCGGTGGCAGCGCCAATTCGTGGACGCTGGATGGCGCTACTGTAGGAGCCATAAAAAATTTCGGGACTACCGATAATTTCGACCTTCCTTTCATTACCAATAACACCGAGAAAATGCGCATCAAAGCTGATGGCAGTGTAACTATCGGTACTGCAGCTCCCCGCGGTATGCTGGCAGTAAATGGTGATGTATATGCTAAAAAAGTAAAGATCACGGCTACAGGATGGGCGGACTATGTTTTTGCTGACGACTACAAACTGCCTTCACTGAAAGAAGTGGAAGCCTTCATCAGAAAGAACAAACACCTGCCTGAAGTGCCCACTGCTGCTGAAATTGAAAAGAATGGCGCTGACGTTGGCGAAACACAGGTTACGTTGCTGAAGAAGGTAGAAGAGATGACGCTTTACATCATCGAACAACAAAAACAGATAGAGCAGATGAAAGCCAGTGAAAAAGTTACTTTATCTGTGATCGAACAATTGAAGCGCGATATGGAAGAACTGAAGAAAGCTAAGAAGTAATGCAGAAGTGCATCTTTTCAAGAGTATGACCGATAAAAAAAAGAGCGGCCCGGCAGATCTGCCGGGCCGCTCTTTTTATGCTGAATCATTTTACTCTTTGTCTTTCTTTCCTCCGAAGATGCGTTTGAAGAATCCAGGCTTCTTCTTTTCTTCCTGCTTTGGCTGCGTTGCATTTTCTTTCTTCTCTACAGGCACCTGATTCTTTGCGTTAGTGGCTTCCTGCAATACCTTCTGCTCTTCCATCGCCTGTTTCGATTCTGTAGGGATGTTCTGCGTATCCGGTGTTCCGAGGAAATCATCTGCACCGCCGCTTCCTACATTCTCGCCTTCTGCACCCGGAGGTGGTGTTTTATCGATGATATTGTAGTAGTCGTAGAAGCTTTCGGTTTTCATATTCTCCGGCTGTACAAACTTGGCTGATCTGTCGAGCCCCAGTGTTTTGTCTGCAAATGCTTTCTGGAAGAAATACTCCCAGATAGGACGTGCAGCCTGTCCACCTTCTCCCAATCCATTGTCGAGTCTGATGAAACGATCGTCGCAACCAATCCAAACACCGGCGAGGAGCTGAGGCGTATACCCCATGAACCATGCATCGGAGTTATCGTTGGTGGTACCTGTTTTACCGCCCATTTCGGCTACGCCTAAACGTGAACGGAGGCCGGCTGCTGTACCGAAGTCGGTTACGCCCTGCATCATGCGAGCCATGGTGTAGGCGGTAGCCTGACTGATCACTTCTTTGCGATCGGTATCGAAGCGGGCCAGTATATGTCCATTCTTGTCTTCAATGCGGGTGATGTATACGGGCTTTGCTGAGAAGCCGCCTGTTGGGAACATGGAGTAACCCCACATCATTTCAAACAAACTCAGGTCGCAGGAACCCAGTGCAATACTGGGGTAGGGATCTACTTTCGTTGGAATATTGATCTGCTTCAGAAACTCCGCAAAACGCTGAGCAGTTGTCTGCTTGATAATGTACGCCGCTACTTCGTTCACAGACCAGGCCAATCCGCTCGCCATGGTGCGGGTGCCGGTTTTGCCACGATTCTTTGCAGGCACATAACCGAAGCCAGGGAAATATTGCTGGGTGGCTTCACACTGTGTTTCGGGTGTGAATCCGTATTCTTCCACTGCCAGCGCATAGAGGTAGGGCTTGATAGATGAACCCACCTGACGCTTGGTTCTCAGATTGGCGTGGTCGTACTTGTAGTTCTTGAAATCGATACCGCCTACCCATGCTTTCACCTGTCCGTTCTGAGGATCGGTTACCATAAAGGCAGTCTGCACCATTTCGTGATGATACTTGATAGAATCGAGTGGCGACATCACTGTATCTTTCTCACGTTTCGGATTCCAGGCAAACACTTTCATGCTCACTTTGGTGTTGAAGCTCTTGCGGATTTCATCGTCACTCATGCCTTCCTTCTTCATGTTATCCCAGCGGTCGCTGGCTTTCATGGCTGCTTCCAGCACTTTTTCCTTTCCTTTCCATACAGCATCGGATTTGATGTTCTGCTGGCGGCTGAGTGCGCGTTGCAGCACAGGCAGGTGTTTGGCCACCGCTTCTTCTGCATAGAGCTGCATGCGTGGATTGATGGTGGTATAGATGCGGAGACCATCTGCATAGAGATCATAAGGTTCTCCGTTCTCTTTCTTGTTCTCTTTGCACCATGCTTTGAGATCGCCACGGAGCACATCGAGGAAGTAAGGAGCGATACCATTGTTCTCATCCATTTTATTGTAGTTGAGACGGATGGGTTCCTTCTTCATATCATTTGCAGATGCTGCGCTGAGATAGTTGTTGCGCACCATCTGATCGATCACCGTATTTCTTCTGTCGAATGCCAGTTTGTAGTTGGTGCGTGGATTGTAAGTGGATGTTGCTTTCTGCATGCCCACCAGTACTGCTGCTTCGGGAACGGTGAGGCGATCCGGTTCTTTTGAAAAGAATGTGCGCGATGCATTGCGGATGCCGTAAACGTTATCCGAGAACGAAACGGTATTGAGATAGAGCGCCAGTATCTCCTGTTTGGTGAAGTTGCGCTCCAGTTTGATGGCAATGATATTCTCCTTTATCTTCTGAATGATGCGGAGGAAGATATTGGTAGCCCGGCTGTCGAACATATTCAGCGCCAGCTGCTGTGTGATGGTACTGCCA
The DNA here is from genome assembly GCF_012927185.1 of Pseudoflavitalea sp. G-6-1-2. Taxonomy (GTDB): domain Bacteria; phylum Bacteroidota; class Bacteroidia; order Chitinophagales; family Chitinophagaceae; genus Pseudobacter. The sequence continues at coordinate 1,287,075 of NZ_JABBGB010000002.1, read as the reverse complement.
CCACCGTCGCGGCCCAGTTTCAGAATGGCGCGCGAAAGGCTTCTGCCGTCGATGCCGGAGTGATCGTAAAAGCGTTCATCTTCTGTGGCCACCAGTGCATCCACCACGTGTTTGGAGATGTCTCCGTATTTCACGTAGCTGCGGTTGCCGCGGTCCCGGAAATATTTTCCCATCGGAGTACCGTCGTCGGCAAATACTTCGGTAGCCAGCGTAATGGATGGGTTTTCCAGCTGGGCCAGTGAAGGCATTTTACCAAATACTCCGAAATTGATCAGCACCAGCAGCAGTATCACTGCCAGTGTTCCGTATAAAAAGATGCGCCAAAAGATCCGTACTGCTCGGGTCATATAAAGAAAATTAACATTTTAATCTGCTATCAGGGTTGCTACTTCAAAGCAAAAATTGCACCCGAAAGATATATCAAACGGTTTCAGGTGCAAAGGCGATCCGCGAAAATGCGTAAAATATTGTTAATGCTTTAAATCTGTCAGTTTACGGAAAGGGTAAACTGACAGATTTGCGAGTATTTTAGAATCGTCCGGGGAAGGATTCAGCCAGCCATTTTCTGTAGGCTTCCACATCTTTGGTCTCTCTCAGCAGTTCCAGGTTCGGATTGGTGATGATAATGAAATTGTATTTGCTGGTTGGCAGCCAGGGGATTTCAACCGGTGCCGCTTTGCGGGCTTTATCCAGATAATCCAGTGCAACGGCTGCGTTCTCGAAGCTTTGCATCACTACCAGTTTCACAGTGTCGTTCACTACTTCATTGGAAATGCTGATCGGCTTATTGTAGAACTTCTCTTTGTTGTAACGGTTGTAGGCGTTGCGCGCTTCGGTTACATACACATGATCTACTTTGGTGAGCACAATGGCTACCGCATATTTGGTGTGCAGATCGAGCACATAAGATTTTTTACCTGCTGATTCTGCGTCGTAGTTCACATGCAGGGTATCGAGCGGATTGATGTAAGGAAGCTCTTTCTTCACCAGTCCGGGTATGGCCGTACTTGGCGCTACGCCTGGCTTGATGGAGATGGTATCTTTTCCTTTCGCAGGTTCTTTCTGTCCTTTGATCTTAGTGGATGAGTAGTCTTTATCTGCAATAGGTTTCTCTTCTTCCTCTTTCTTTGGTTCTTCAACTTTCGGCGGCTCAGGTTTGATCGCCGGTTTCACCACAGCCAGTTCGTCGGAAGGCAGTGCGAGACTATCGTCTTTCGGTCTTTCGATTTTCAGGTTGGTGAGATAATCTTCAATTTCTTTTCTTCTTCCCAATACATCTATCAGCGTCTGTGCTTTGGCAGCCATGGGCGTACCGTTGTAGAGACTTACGATCTGTCCCAGTACAACTTTGGCGGTATCATCCTGACGGGCATGGATATGATAAACGCTTTCGATATAGAGCAGCTGGGGCGTCCAGTAATTGGTTCCATAGATGCTGTCGGCGGCTTTTTTCTGCGTGAGCGCTTCGTTGAAATTGCCTTCGATGAAGAGATTGTAAATGTTCTCGTACTTGCGAGTGGCGGCTACTTTCTCGGCATTGCTCTTAGGATCGCCATCGGGATGGCTGAGCTTCTTCTCAAAGTCGGAGCCGGGATATTGCTGCTTCAGCGTTTGCGCTATTGAAGTGGCTTTGGGCTGCTGACCTGTTTTGAGGTAGCAATAATACAAATGATATAATGCTTCGGCTTTGTTTTCGCTGTATTGGAAGCGCTGGAGGAAATGTTCCAGCACATCGATAGCAGAGTAGTAATCTTCAAAACCTTCCTGCAGCAGGATGCCCAGTTTCAGTTCCGCTGCTTCGATGGAGTCGAGAGAGACTTTCAATTGCGGTTCTGTGAGCGGGATATTTTTCATCAGGCCATCGAAAGAAATGGCTGAGTTTTCGTCGGTAGCTGCATTTCCGTTGTTCGCGGAAAGATCGCCGGTATTGTTGGGGTCGTTGCCTGGGGCATTGCCCGCGGATTGCTGCATGGCAGCGGCTCTCCGCCAGTTGTCCACGTTTTTGCGGTTGCCCCATCTGCTTCGGAAAGCAGTGAATCCTTTCGATTTGAGCGATGAATTGTAAAAGTACCACTCACCTTTTTCATTGCTGCTGCCAAAGAGATCCGGGGCAGGTGCATTGTTGTCTTTATTGAGGCCGATCGCCTGGTTCTGCGAAGCGGCACCGAAGTTCTCTTCCTCGTCTTTCAATCCCTGTTTCTTGCGGAGCTGGCGGGCCAGTTTTTTTACAAAAGCATTGCGTTCTGCTTCGGGAAGAGCGGCGAGTTTCTGCAGACTGTCTTGTCTGGAAATGATGTTCTCCTGATCTACCAGTGTGGCCAGTTTGGATCTTCGGTTGGCGAATGCTTCGATACCCAGCGGGTGCAGGTCGGGGATGGTTACACTATCGTAGAAGTTCTTGCTTTCTGCATATTTCTTTTCGCCGTAAGCAATATCGCCGAGCTGCATCCATGCTCTGGAATTGACGTCGCTGGCGGTTTCCGGATTTTTGAAGCGGGTAGCGATAAGCAGCAGTTGTTTGGCTCCATCGAAATTGCTTCTTTCCAGTTCGATCTGTGCGGCTGTGAAATAAATGATGTCGCGGTAATTGCGGTAGCGTTCTCTGCGCGCCATTTTCACCAGCGCTTCGATATTTTCATTGATTATTTTATCGTCTCCTTTTTGCTGGCGGATGCTGTTGAGGCGCGCATGCACTTCCAGTACCGGATTGAGTGTATGGTTCACTACACGGTTGTAGAAGTCGGCTGATTGCGCATGTTTGTCCGATCTTTCGTAGAGCTGCGCAATGAGGTATTCCCAGCGAGCTTTCTCTTCTCTGTTGCCGGCATTTTCGAGCGCGAGTTCGAGATGCACCGCTGCACTGTCGTACATCTGTTGCTGATAGAAATAGAGGGCATGCACTTCTTCGAGTGATGGATGAAGGCGTGCAGGAAAGAAAGGATCATGGCGAAGCGTTTCGATCAGCCCCGCAGCTTCGGGCATTTCGTCTTTGGCAATCTGTGTGCGCACCTGCCAGATGAAAGACTCGTTGCGGCTGGGCGCCCTGCTCCATACTTTCTGAGCGAGGGTGCGGTTCTCTTTGGTAGAGATGGTAAATGCGTTGCCTCCTTCGGAAGCGTTGCTGCCGATGGGAATATCGTATCCGTCCTTCTCCTTGGGAGCGAAGGCGTAGTTGATGTATTGAAAGGTGAAATAGGCGGTGTCGAAATTCTTCTGGAAGTAGAAAGCCTGACCGAGAATCATATATAAATTATCGATCCAGCTGTTTCTGAGGTCGTGAATGAGAATACCGGCATTAGCTTTGTAGAGAACCGAGTCTAAATCCTGATCCGCTGCAGTTGTTTCCAGGTCGTAATTATAGAAGGAGAGGAGTTTGTTGTAATCGTCGCGGTGTGCGAGCTTGGCTCTTTCGAGCAACTGGGCCAGCCTTTCTTTGGCGTTGAAATGCCAGTTGAATTTGGTTACACCGTTTTGGGTGAACTTCCGCCAGAGGGTAAATTTCTTTTCTTCCGTTTTTTCGGAAGGAAGTTTTTTGTCCTCATATTTGGCAGGTTTTTTCAGATTGAAAGACCATGCCTGGGCGGCCAGTTCCTGATGAAGGAAGCAGCAGCAGCTGATTATGATGGTTAACCGGTATAATGCCTTCATTGATAACGCAAACTAAATCCTTAATAACGAATAGAGAATTAATTAATTACTTAAAGATAAGCCTAATTTTTTTTGTTCACGGGTTAGCAGTCAATTCATTCTAAACTATTACCTTTAAAGCCAAGAGAAATCCTGTGTATGGCCAAATTCGATGCCAATTCCACCCTGAAGCGCTTGCAGAATCGCTACCGCCTGGTAGTGATGAACGATGATACATACGAAGAGGTGGTAACTTTCAAATTATCAAGATTGAGCGTTTATATTGTACTCAGCACAATATTTGTGCTGCTGACAGGTTTAACAGTAGCGCTGATTGTGTTCACGCCCCTGCGGATGTATATTCCGGGTTATGGCGATGTGAATGCAACCCGCGAACTGAGAGAGCTGAAGGTGAGAACCGACTCGCTTGAAAATGCGATGCAGTACAAGGATAAATACCTGGAGAACGTAAAAAACGTTTTACAGGGTAACGTAACCGTTAACCGTGATACTACAGCCCTCGATATTCCCAAACCCGAAACAATTGACGATTAAAACCGATATCGTATGTTCAATAGCAAATCCAAATCCGAAAACCAAATGGAACAAAAACCCTCAACCCCCGCAACCGGCGCCACCATTATCGCTGCCGGCACTACACTGAAAGGTGATATCAACAGCTCAGGTGATATCCGAATCGATGGCAACCTCGAAGGCAATGTAAATTGCACAGCCAAGGTAGTGATCGGTTCAAACGGAGCCGTAACCGGAGATATCAATGGTCAGCAGGCCGATATCATGGGAAGGGTAACCGGCACCATCCGCGTAAAAGAACTGCTTCAGCTGAAAGGCGGCTCTCAGGTTCAGGGTAACCTGCATGCAGCCAAACTGCAGATCGAACCCAGCGCCAATTTCAATGGCCAGTGTCATATGACCGGAACGGAGAAGCCTGCCATGTCGGTAAGCTCCAACGGACTGGCCGACAAGAAGACCGAGAAACTGGCTGCCCAGGCATAAATTTCTACTTCATTTAATATTACTGCACAGCAGTACCGGAGATGTGGTGCTGCTGTGATTCTGTTTTGTACCTTTGTAGTATGCAACCAACATCCGTTTCCAGATCATTTTTGCCCATCACTGTTATTTTTGTTATTTCCACAGCGCTGCTGCTGACCCTTCGCAGCACTTTTGAAAGCTGGGGCATCAGTGTTAACGTAATGATCGTAGGCAATGTGATTCTCTTTTTTGCGACCCTCGCTTCTTTTCTGCTGTACTACAAGTCGCTTCGCAACAACAATGTGCAGGTATTTCTGCGCATGATTTACGGAGGCATGTTTCTTAAAATGATGATCTGCCTCATCACGGCTTTTGTGTATATTGTAACTGTAAAAAAAGGCGTTAGCAAAGGCGCTGTATTTGGATGTATGTTCCTCTATTTCCTCTACACCTTTGTAGAAGTGGCCATACTGATGAAACTGAGTAAGCAACAAAAGAAGAATGTCTAAGAAGGAAGCTCCGCTGGAGTATCTGCAACAATTCATTCCGCCGGCAGCGGTACCAAGGGTGCTCGAATACCTGCAACAGTACAGGGTTCACTTAACCATCACCCGCGAAAGGAAGTCCATTTTGGGCGACTACCGCCATGCCACCCTCTATAAAACCCATCGTATCAGTGTAAACGGCAATCTCAATCCATTTTCATTTCTCATTACCCTCATTCATGAGCTTGCCCACCTGGTAACATTTATTCAATATGGAAACCGTGTTCAGAGTCACGGTAAAGAATGGAAAGCCCTGTACGCTATGCTGCTGAAAGATTTCATGGGAAAGCAGCTGTTCCCGGCCGACGTGGAGCAGGCTTTGCAAAAGTCTATGCACGATCTGCCCGCCAGTAGCTGCGCCGACGAAAACCTGATGCGCATCCTTAAAAACTACGATCCCAGACAGCAGGGAGTAGTGATGGTAGAACAGTTGCAGGAAGGCCAGTTATTCGATATCGGAGAAGGAAGGATCTTCCGGAAAGGAAAGAAACTCCGCAAGCGATATCAGTGCATCGAAGTAAAAACAGGAAAACTCTATCTGTTCAGTCCCATCTACGAAGTAAAGGAACTCAGCAACGCAGGTTAGCTCACCAGTACCAGCAGACCGTATAGCAAAATGTAACTCACCAGCAGTAATCCAAAAAATACGCGTGTAGCGTATGCACCGTCGTTCATACAATAATTAATTGAAGTATCAGATAGCTGTGCCTTGACGAAAACTATGCCAGATATTGTTCACACTTCATTCGATTGTTATGAAACAACAACTGTTACTGATCATCATCTGCTGCGCGGCGCTGTCGGTTTGGGCACAGAGTCCGCGCAATGCAGCCGGATTGTTCGAGTATGCTCAGTTCGTTACTCAGGATGATGCCGGCACAGACTCTCTCAATCTCAGAGCAAAGAAATTCTTCACGCTTCCATTGCTGGTGCACTGGGATACCATTTATTCTGCAGAGAAAGGTGGCAAGCAGGCCCAGGTGGCAGATGGGTATGTGGATATAGAACTTCCTACCAGCATGTGGGGTTCGTACATACGCGTGGCCATGCAGTATGTGATATTACCTTCAGATAACGGATATTACTATACGATAAGACACCTCAAAGGTGGAGGAGGAAGCGGCCCACCGGAATTTCCACTCGAAGAGAAACCTACTGAAATGAAAGGCAGGCATTACGATCAGCTGCTCACCAGAACCCATAAATATCTGGAGGGAGTGATTGGGTATATGAAGCAGGAGATGAGCGGGCAGGAAAACTGATGAGCGCCCGGTTTCTTATCAGCGGGAATCAGGCATTGGAGAACGCATATACTCTCATAAAAAGGGGAGGGCAAACACTGAATAAGGGCAGATTAATGGCTCCGTAATGGCTCATTACTGGCTGGCTTCCCCTTTAAAAACGCTGCAAACAGGCTGAATAATGGCTGAAGATAGGCTGAAACGCGTGTGTTCGACACAAAGCAAAAGGTCCGGGCTTTACAGCTCCGGACCTTTTAAGTATATAGTCGCTTTCGCGCCTTATGCCACAGCTTTACCAACGAGTGCAGCAGCTTCGCTGAGCAGAATGGCCGACTGAACTTTCAGTCCGCTTTCTTCGATCAGTTTCTTTGCTTCTTCTGCATTGGTTCCCTGCAAACGTACAATGATAGGCACTTCGATATTGCCGATCGATTTGTACGCATCGATCACACCCTGTGCAACCCTGTCGCAACGAACGATACCACCGAAGATGTTGATGAGGATCGCTTTTACTTTAGGGTCTTTCAGAATGATGCGGAAACCGGCTTCAACGGTTGTTGCATTTGCGGTACCACCTACGTCGAGGAAGTTCGCAGGCTCACCACCACTCAGTTTGATCATGTCCATAGTGGCCATGGCCAATCCTGCTCCGTTAACCATGCAACCTACGTTGCCATCGAGTTTCACGAAGTTGAGGTTGTATTTTCCTGCTTCCACTTCTGTAGGATCTTCTTCGCTGATATCACGAAGTGCTTCCAGGTCAGGATGACGCATCAGTGAGTTGTCGTCCAGATTCATTTTGCAATCCACTGCAATGATCTTCTCATCGGAAGTTTTGAACAGCGGGTTGATCTCGAGCATGCTGCAGTCGAGCCCTACGTAAGCATTGTACAGGTTTGTTACAAACTTAACGCAGTTCTTGAAAGCTTCGCCTTTCAAACCGAGGTTGAAAGCGATCTTGCGCGCCTGGAAGGGGAGCAGTCCGCCACTGGCGTGTACCCACTCTTTGAAGATCTTGTCTGGTGTGTTGTGAGCAACTTCTTCGATATCCATTCCACCTTCGGTGCTGTACATGATCACGTTCTGACCTTTTGTACGGTCGAGCAGAATAGACAGATAGAATTCTTTTACAGGGTTGGCTCCAGGATAATATACATCCTGTGCTACCAGCACCTTGTTCACCGTTTTACCGGCAGGTCCGGTCTGGATAGTCACGAGGGTTCCGCCGAGGATATTGCTGGCGATCTGTTTGATCTCTTCAGCGCTCTTGCCTACAGCTACACCGCGTTGTTCGGTGCCCTGGATCTTGCCTTTACCGCGGCCCCCGGCGTGGATCTGTGCTTTCACCACGGCGAAGTTATTGCCGAACTGTACTTTCAGATTTTTATAGGCTTCTTCAGCTGCATCTGCCCTGTCGACAGGAATTCCTTCCTGAACAGGTACATTATACTTTTTCAGTAATTCTTTCGCCTGGTACTCATGGAGATTCATGCGGGGAAATTTTTGGCGAAAATAGGGAAAACACACAAATGTTACGAGTAGAATAGTGACCTATATTTGCGCATCTATGAATAACATCATCCGGCAACTGGAAGAAACTACCGCCTGGCTGCGTGCCAGATATACGCAAACTCCCACCGTAGGCATCGTTCTGGGCAGCGGTTTGGGCAATTTTGCCACCCATATCAAGGCCGAACTGGAGATCCCTTACGAAGAGATCCCCCATTTTCCCGTTTCTACCGTGGAAGGCCATCATGGCAGATTAATTTTTGGTGAAGTGAACGGAAAGAAAGTGGTGGCCATGGCCGGACGCTTCCATTTTTATGAAGGATATACGCCCGAACAGGTAGTATTCCCCATCCGTCTGATGAAGTTCCTCGGCGTTCAGCAGGTGCTGATCTCCAATGCCGCCGGCGGCGTGAACCCCGCATTCGCAGTGGGCGACCTGATGGTGATCACCGATCATATCAGCTTCGCCATCATCAATCCGCTGCTCGGCAAAAACGAAAAAGAACTCGGCCCCCGCTTCCCCGATATGAGCGAGCCATACAATAAAGGTCTGGTGAAACAACTGAAAGAGATCGCCGCTGCCAATAATATCAAACTGCAGCAGGGTGTGTACTTCGGCGTTACCGGCCCCACTTTCGAAACCCGTGCCGAATACCTGCTGATCCACCGCCTCGGCGGCGATGCCGTAGGCATGAGCACCGTACAGGAAGTGATTGCGGCTATCCATACCGGTATGCAGGTAGTGGCTGTGAGTGTGATCACCGATTTAGGTATAAGAGAAGAAGATAATGTGATCACGCACGAAGAGGTGCTGGAAGCCGCTGCTGCAGCAGAACCCAAACTTACCACGCTCTTTACTGAGCTGATCGGCAAACTGCCTTAACCCGTTGCCGCGCCAACTTTCTGTTAATTGAAATAAATTAACGATCCCGGCAACAGAGAAACTTATTTTAATCACTAATTTGATGCCCCGTAAATCTGGGCGAAATATTTTGAAGACGAGATATTTATTCATCGCAGTACTGTTGATACTTTCAGGATGGTTTAACCAGGCTGAAGCCCAGGGCGGATTACTCCGCAGGGCACAAGGCGGATTTGGCGGCGGTGGAGGCGGCAAAGCAGATTCCGTAATTCATCGTACCGGCCTCGAAGATTCACTCACCATCCGTTTCAGGTATCTCGACAGCAGCAGGCTGCGCGGCTTCGATTCTTCCATCACCGATTTCTACGAACGTTTTCCCACACCCTGGCATTCGGTGAACCTCGGAAACCTGGGTACGCCAGCAAGAAACCTCATCTTCACTCCCCGGCTGAAACCCGGATTCGATGCCGGTTTCCACGCACTGGATAATTATCTCTATAACGCAGAAGAAACAAAGTTCTACACCACCACCCGCCCGTTCTCCGAAGCAGACTACGTGCTGGGTGCAAGGTCCGAACAGTTCATTCAGCTTACGCATACGCAGAATATCAGACCCAACTGGAATGCAGGTTTTCAATACCGGCTCATCAATTCACCCGGACTCTTCCAGAACCAGGCTGTCAATCACAATAACTACCGCTTCCACAGCTGGTACCAGAGCAAGAACAAACGATACCAGAACTTCTTCGTTATCGTGGGAAACAAAATGCAGGCAGGAGAGAACGGTGGTATCAAAACCGACGTGAACTATCTGGATAGCGCTGCCTTCTCGGAACGTTCAACCATACCCGTTAATCTTGGTCCGGATATGCCCAACAGCCGCAACTTCTTTACCACCAGTATCGGAACCGGCTCGTTTCTTACCACCGGCACTTACATGATGCGTCAGCAATACGACATAGGACAGAAAGACTCCATGATCGTGAACGACACATCGGTAGTAAAACTTTTCTATCCAAGGCTCCGCCTCGAGCACACCATCAGATACGATACCTACAAATACCGTTTCAGAGATGCCGTGGCAGACAGCGCCTACTACAGCAACGTTTACAATATTTTCTTCAACCAGTATACGGCCTCCGGAGACAAGAAAACCGGCAACTGGTTTACGCAGGATTACTGGAAAGTGCTCACCAACGATTTCTCCATCTACCAGTTCCCCGATGCAAGAAACCCGCATCAGTTCATCAAAGTGGGAGCGGCCTACGAAAGCCTCGACTTTCTGTCGGTGCATGGCGATCAGAAATGGGGGAGGATAAAAGACAATAACCTCTATCTGCACGGCGAATACCGCAACCAAACGAAGAACAAGAAATGGGATATCGAAGCCAACGGTAATTTTTATGTAAACGGAATGAACTCCGGCAACTACACCGCTTACCTGAGCCTGCAACGCTTGCTCAGCAAAAAAGTAGGTTACCTGCAGGTGGGATTTCAGAATACCAACCGCACTCCATCTTTCGTATTCGATTTTTACAGCGGCTTCAACCGTGTGCCATCGCAACCGGCATTCAACAAAGAGAACATCACCAATATATTCGGTTCTGTCATAGTACCCAGCCTCAAAATGAAGCTGAGCGCAAACTATTACCTCATCAGCAACCTGGCGTACTTCAAAGAAATGTACAAGCCCGATCAGGCAACTACGCCATTCAATATTCTTCAGATCACAGCCGAGAAGCAATTCAAAGTTGCCAAACACTGGAACTGGAGAACATGGATTGTGTTGCAGCAGCGTGCAGGTGACGGTCCGGTTAACATGCCATTGTTTACTACACGCAATCAGTTTGCTTACGACGGCAATCTCGGATTCAAGAACCTGCTTGCCAGCATGGGCGTCGAGTTCCGTTACTACACTGCCTACAATGCAGAGAACTATTCTCCGCTGATGGGCCAGTATACTTATCAGAATGCGGCGAAGATCAAACTGAAGATGCCCGATATAAGCGCCTTCATTCACTTCCGCATCCGCACATTCACGGCCTATATCCGTGCTGAAAACCTCAATGCACTGAAGCTCCCTGCGGGAACATTCACCAATAACAATATTCCCACGTTCAACTATCCTTATCCCGGCTTACAGATCAGGGTAGGCATATTCTGGAGCTTTATCAACTAGGCAAAAAGTTAAAAATCAACTAATTGATACCCGGAGTTTCTTTTTAAGAAAATTCCGGGTATTTTTGTTTGGAATGAAAAAGGCCGTTATTGCCATATTAGCCGTTTTGTATGTAACTGTTACCTCCGGGATAACAGTGAACATCCATTACTGTATGGGCAAACTCGCCAGCGTTGAATATGGTTACGACGACCATGACGCCTGCGGCCTCTGCGGCATGACGGAACAGCGGGAAGGCTGCTGTCATACCGAATACAAACTGGTGAAAGTAGACGACGCACACCAGCTGGTTCCCATAGCGGACCATAATTTTCAGATGCCGGTGGCCATCCTCCCCTACGAAATCGTCTGGATCGATGAAGCGCCGGCAAAAGCAGTTCAGATAAGTCCTTCCGGTAACGATCCACCGGATCAGCACGATACACCAGTCTATCTCCGCAATTGTGTTTTCAGAGTCTGATACAAGTTTGTACAAACACGCATTTTTTGTTTGCAACAACTTTTATTACTCATTATTTAATTGATTCTATCATGAAAGCACAATCAATCTTCTTATCAGTATTCGTATTATTCGCCTCTTTCGCTGTAAACGCACAAACTGCCAAAAAAGAAACCATCAAAGTATGGGGCAACTGTGGCATGTGTAAGAAAACCATCGAGAAAGCAGCTATCGCAGGTGGCGCCACCACAGCTAACTGGAATACCGAAACCAAAGTGCTCGCAGTAAGCTTCGATGCTAAATCCACCGATAACAAAAAGATTCAGCAATCAATAGCAGCCTCCGGCTACGATACGCAGGATTTCACTGCCAATAACGAAGCATACGACAAACTGCACGAGTGCTGCAAGTACGACCGCAAACCCGAAACACCAGCCGCTAAAAAAGACGGAAAGAATCTGAACGCAGGAAATGAGAAAGAAGAAAAATCATGCTGCAGCAAGGAAGGCGATGCAAAAGCATCCTGCCATAAAGAAGCGCAGCCTGAAGTGAAGAAGAACTAATCATTCCATCGTTTAAATTATTCTGTTATGAAAAAGCTATTGATGCTGGCAGTGGCCACACTGCTGGCTTTTACGGGCATGGCGCAATTCAAAAGCGCCGGTTTGCAGGCAGCAGGTTTAACCTGCGCCATGTGTACCAAGGCTATCAACACCTCACTGGAGCAATTGCCTTTCGTTAAAGACATCGACGTAGACATCAAAAGTTCTACCTTTCTCATCAACTTCAAAGACGGCGCTGATGTAAACTTCGACGAAGTGAAGAAGGCCGTGGAAGATGCAGGTTTCTCTGTAGCCAAACTCAGTGTAACCGGGCAATTCGATAACGTGAAAGTGCAGAACGATGCCCATGTGCAGATCAGCGGAAAGAACTATCATTTCCTGAATATTCAACCCCGCACCCTGAATGGTGAACAGACCATCGTGCTGGCCGACAAAGATTTTCTGAGCAACAAAGAGTTCAAAAAAATCAGCGGTCACACAAAAATGAGCTGTGTGCAAACCGGCAAAACCGCAGACTGCTGTGGTAAGGACGGAATGCCCGCCAACAGCAGGGTTTATCACGTAACGATCTAACACAGGGGATATGAAGCGAATTTTATTCGGAGCAATATTGCTCATGACAGGTCATGCACTCACAGCACAGGAATTGTATGTGTTTTCGGAGCCGGCATCCAATCCGCCGGCAAAAAGCATCAGCACAAAATATACGGGCAAATTTCTCCGTTCGGATCATACAGATCGGATAGAGCAACGCCATATGGCCGAAGCCATGCTGGGACTGAGTAAAGAATGGATGCTCCGCGGATCAACCACGCTCTCGGATATGTATTCGAAGAACCTGCGTTGGGAAAGTGCAAAGCTCTACACCAAGTACCGTTTCTTTTCCAATGATGAAGTGCATAAACATTTCAGGATGGCGGCATTTGCAGAAGCAGCCTACAGCCGTAACGAAATGGCTTTCGATGAGCTGAGTCTCGATGGAGACAACAGTGGTGTACAGGGTGGTGTGATACTCACGCAGCTCTGGGATAAACTGGCCGTGTCGGGCACCTTCGGGTATCTCTACACATTCCAGCGTTCTTCACCGGGCAAACTGCTGCATCCTGATTTTCATCATCAGCCTGTGTTTGAGAAATGGCCTGAGCAGGCATTCAATTACAGCATCAGTGCAGGCTACCTGCTGTTCCCGGTTCATTACACCAGTTACAAACAAACTAACGTGAACCTGTATGCTGAATTGATAGGTCAGAAGAGTCTCGACAGGCGCTATTTCTATTACGATCTGGCCCCTGCCATCCAGTTCATTTTCAACAGTACGGCCAAGCTGAATGCCGGTTACCGCTTTGAGCTGAACAGGCATAGCGATATGTACCGGATGAGCAATAACCGTTTGCAGGTAAGTTTCGAATACGTATTTCTCAATGCGCTGAAAAAGAAGCGTTAAGCACACAATTGTGTAAACAGTTCCGGTAATTGTGTAACAGCCGCGGGGGCGATGTGTGATAATTTTGTGGTATCAATTTTATCATCATGGAAACCGCAACACAATCAACCATCAGCAAAGTGTTACCCGTAACGGGCATGAGCTGCGCAGCCTGCGCAGTAAGCGTGGAGTCGATGCTGGCAGCACAGGAAGGCGTTCAGGAGGCAGGAGTAAATTTTGCATCATCCTCTGTAAAAGTGGTGTTCGATCCCGCAAAGATCGATACAGCAGCCATGCAGCAGGTGATCCGCAGTATCGGGTACGACCTGATCATCGACGAAGAGAATGCCACGGAAAAGCAGGAAGCTATCCAGGCATCATCATATAAGCAGCTGCAAAAGAAAACGCTTGCAGCTGCTTTACTCACCATACCGGTGGCAGTGATCGGCATGATCTTCATGGATATGCCCTACGGCAACTACATCATGTGGGCCCTCACCACTCCGGTATTGTTTGTATTCGGAAGATCTTTTTTTATCAACGCATGGAAGCAGGCGAAGATGGGCAAGGCCAATATGGACACCCTCGTAGCGCTCAGTACCGGTATCGCTTACGTGTTCAGCGTGTTCAACACCCTGAATCCGCATTACTGGCATAGCCGCGGACTTCATGCTCACGTGTACTTCGAAGCCAGCGCAGTAGTGATCGTATTCATCATGATCGGCAAGTTGCTGGAGCAGAGAGCCAAGAGCAATACCAGCGCTGCTATCAAAAAACTGATCGGCATGCAGCCGAAAACAGTCTGGATTATTCAGAACGGAGAACCAGTTGAAGTGCCCGCAGCACAGGTGCAACCCGGAGACATTATCCTGGTTAGATCAGGAGAAAAGATCCCGGTAGACGGAATAGTGGAAGAAGGCGAATCTTATGTGGATGAATCCATGATCTCCGGCGAGCCCGTAGCTGTTCATAAAACAGCGGGTGCGCAGGTGTTCACGGGAACCATCAACCAGAAAGGCAGCTTCCGTTTCAAAGCACAGAAAGTAGGCAGCGAGACCATGCTGGCCAATATCATCAAAATGGTGCAGGAAGCACAGGGCTCCAAAGCGCCCGTGCAGAAACTGGTAGATAAGATCGCAGGCATATTTGTACCCATCGTAATTGTGATTGCCATTGCAGCTTTTGCGGTATGGGTGATTGCAGGCGGTGAGAACGCTGTAACACATGGAATGCTCGCACTGGTGACTGTACTGGTAATCGCTTGTCCCTGTGCGTTAGGACTGGCTACGCCAACCGCCATCATGGTAGGAGTGGGCAAGGGCGCTGAACATGGCATCCTTATCCGCGACGCAGAAAGCCTCGAACTGGGTCATAAAGTGAATGCCATCGTGCTCGATAAAACCGGTACCATTACAGCCGGAAAGCCAGTGGTAACCGATATGATCTGGAAGTCCGAAGCAAAACCCATGCAGCCCGAACTGGAGAACATCCTGCTCTCTGCAGAGCAGCAATCCGAACATCCGCTGGCAACAGCTGTAGTACAATATCTGAAAGACAGGAATGCAACTCCTGTAACTTTAAGTTCTTTTGAAAGCATCACAGGCAAGGGCATTCTGGCTCAGCACGGCAACATCACCTACAAGGCCGGCAGCTACAAAATGGCGAAGGAAGATAACATGAACATCCCCGCCGAATTAAGATCAGCCGCCGACCAGTGGAGCAATGAAGCCAAAACCGTGATCGTATTTGCGCAGGATAACGAAGTGCTGGCTATTCTGGCCATCGCCGACGAAGTGAAAGCCGGTTCCAAAAAAGCAGTGGAAGCACTGAAGCAAATGGGTATCGATGTGTATATGTTCACGGGCGATAACCAGCAGACCGCCGCAGCAGTGGCAGCACAGGTAGGCATTCAGAACTTCAAAGCCGAAGCCCTGCCTGCCGACAAAGCCAACTTTGTGAAATCACTGCAAGAGCAGGGCAAAGTAGTAGCGATGGTAGGAGATGGCATCAACGATTCGCAGGCGCTGGCACAGGCTGATATCAGCATCGCCATGGGTAAAGGATCGGATATCGCCATCGATACCGCAGGCATGAGCCTGATCTCATCGGACCTGCAGCAGATCCCGAAAGCGCTGGCACTGAGCCGCAGCACGGTAAGAGCGATTCGTCAGAACCTGTTCTGGGCTTTCATTTACAACCTTATCGGTATTCCGCTGGCAGCGGGTATACTGTATCCTGTGAACGGGTTCCTGCTCAACCCGATGATCGCCGGAGCCGCCATGGCACTCAGTTCTGTGAGTGTGATCGGCAACTCTCTGCGACTGAAATGGCAGAAATTCTAAAATCCCTCAGTATGTTATTGCACATAAAGAACATGGTTTGTAACAGGTGTAAATGGGTAGTGAAAACGGAATTGGAAAAACTAGGACATAATGTAATGGTGATGCGACTCGGAGAAGTTGAACTGAAAGATGAACCGTCTGCCCAACAGGTGGGCGAGATCGAACAAAAACTGAATGAGTTCGGTTTCGAACTGATCGGAGACCGCTCTTCGCAGCTCATCGAAAGCATGAAGACCACCCTCATCAAACTGGTGCAGGAACCCGATCAGCTGGAGAAAATGAATCTCTCCGAATTCCTCAGCAGCAGCCTGCACCGCGATTACTCTTCGCTCAGCAAACTGTTCTCCGAAGTGGAAGGAATTACCATTGAGCAATTCTTCATTTTGCAGAAAATAGAGCGGGCAAAAGAATTGCTGGTGTACGATGAGATGAGCCTCACCCAAATCGCCTACGAGCTGGGATACAGCAGCGTAGCGCATTTGAGCAGTCAGTTCAAAAAGGTAACCGGACTCACCCCCAGCCATTTCAAACAATTGCGCGGCGAAAAAAGAAAGCCGCTCGACGAAGTAAGTGAAGACTGATAACTTTCAATAGCAGATCGCAGCCACGATCGTTTGATTTTTACCTCACCCCATCCCGTAGACGAAAGGATACAGGCATGGGGTGTGTTGTTTTACATCGTACCCAACATTCTGTTTAAGTATAAAACGCAGCCATAATCATACAACAGTCCGGCAGAATGGCGCCATAGCTTTGAGGTATTAAAACAAACAAAAATGACACACTCTTATAACGTATCAGGAATCACTTGTGCAGGCTGTGTAGCCAATGTTAAAAAGGCCATCGAATCGGTACCAGGCGTAATCAGCGCAGAAGTAAAACGCGAAGCGCCACAGGTTACCATCACCATGGAGAAACATATCAACACTCCATTATTCCAGGAAGCGTTGAAACAATACGGCAACTATCAGATCTCCGATCTGCATTGATCAGTTGCAGCCCCAATGCCTGAAAAAAATTGAATCACCAGAAAGAACTAAAACAATGAAAAAGATTTTACCGATAGCCCTTTTTAATCTGATTGCGTTGGGTGCTGCTGCACAACACGAGCACCATAACATGCAGCGCGATACGGTGCCCGCTAAAAAAGCAATGGACACCACTATGCAGATGGATCATTCCTCTCCCTCCATTATGTCGCACGCCTTCAGCCGCAATCTCAGCATGAACCGCAACGGTTCAGGTACGGCCTGGCTGCCCGATAATGCACCGATGTACGGATATATGTTCCATACAAAGAAATGGATGTACATGCTTCACGGCAATCTCTTTCTCCGTTACAATAATCAGGACATCGCCAGAAGTGGCAGCCGCGGTGGCTACAAATTCGATGCACCTAACTGGGTGATGGGAATGGGACAAACAGCCGTAGGTAAGAAAGGCCTTTTCCGTTGGAGTGCGATGATTTCCTTCGATCGTCCTATCATGGGCGGCAACGGATATCCGCTGCTCTTCCAATCCGGCGAAACATGGAAAGGCCAGCCACTTGTTGATCGTCAGCACCCGCACGATATGTTTGCTGAGTTGTCTGTAGGTTACTCACATGCCATTAATAAAGACCTCGATGTATTCGGTTACTTCGGTTATCCCGGTGAGCCTGCGCTGGGTGGTACAGCTTTCATGCACCGTCCATCGAGCCTCTACAATCCGGATGCGCCACTTGGTCACCACTGGCAGGATGCTACGCACATCACTTTCGGAGTAGCCACATTTGGTGTCCGGTACAAGAACTTCAAACTCGAAGGTAGCAGCTTCACTGGCCGCGAACCGGATGAGGACCGCTACAATTTCGACAAAATGCGTTTCGATTCATGGGCAGTGCGTTTGAGCTATAATCCTACCAAAGAACTTAGCCTGCAGGTATCTCAGGGTTTTGTGAAGAGTCCTGAACCTTTACATCCCGATGAAGACGTTAAAAGAACCACTGCTTCTGTGATCCATGCAAAAAGATTCAGCAATGGCGCGATGCTCAACTCCGCCGCAGTATGGGGATATAACAGAGTAGACAAGAATCATCAGGAACATTCTTTCCTCGCAGAATCTGCATTCAGTTGGAAGAAGAATGCCATCTACGGAAAATATGAGTTCGTGGAGAAATCAACGGAAGAGCTGGTGCTCGACGAACATAAGTATGGCCATGATGGGAAATTCCCGGTGAGTGCAGTTACACTCGGTGTAAACAGAAAGATCTTCAACATCGGTAAAACCGATTTCTCGATAGGAACACAGGCAACTTTATACTTTCCTGAAAAACCATTGCAAGGCATTTATGGGAAGAATCCATGGGCTTATCAGGTGTTTATCAGAGTGAGTCCTGGGTTAATGAGGTAATATTCTTTATGTGCAATTTCCGATACTGGAAATGGGGCCGGCTGTTTAGCCGGCCTTTTGTTTTCGGCAATTGCTTTGAAGAGCACTCCTGTTGAGTTATGGTAGAGTTTTGTTCCAGGCTGTTCAAATGGTTTCGAGAGGATGTTGTGTTGTTGTTTGTTGAAGGTTGCTTCGCGAGCGCACAAGCAGATTCGGGGCATACCGTGTTAATGTATGTTCGGAATTGCTTCGCAAGTGCCCGAATAGATTGGAGGCATGCTGTGTTGCTGAATGTACGGGCTTACTTCGCGAGCGACTGGGCACCCCCGAAGTACAGGGGACTCCCCATGAAATAAGTCTTGTTTTGCATTCATTTCTAACTCATTCAGTTAGCTTTCATTCACCAGACTTTAATCAATCTCTTTCCTTTTCTTACCTAAATATTTTTTGCTCCTTGAACTATTTAATTATATTTATCTAAATAGAAATTTAGACAAGACTAAAAATAAGTTTAAAGGAAACAAGAAGTTTAACCATGAAATATTGCATAAATCTGCTGCTGGGTTGTATTCTGAGTATTCACGCAATGGCTCAACATAGCAGCGTTTCAGGAACAGTAAAAGATAAAACCACCGGCGAACCACTGCCCGGTGCTGTGATCAGTTTCAACGGAAAGAAATCGCTCGCAGGAAATGACGGCAGGTTTCTCATCAATCTGAATTCGCCTGCCAGTTCCCAAACACTCATCATTTCAAGGATCGGATATAAATCTGATACTACCACTTACGAAGGTTCACATATCACCATATTACTCGAAGCAAGTTCTCAAACACTTACCGACGTGGTTGTTACCGGAACCATGAAAGCTGTCTCCAAAACCGCCAGTCCGGTTCCCGTAGAAGTTTACACACCGCAATTCTTCCGCAGAAATCCTACACCCACCATTTTCGATGCACTGCAACAGGTAAATGGGGTGAGACCACAACTCAACTGCAACGTCTGCAATACAGGTGATATCCATATCAACGGACTTGAAGGTCCTTATACGATGGTGCTCATCGATGGCATGCCCATTGTGAGCGCACTTGGCTCTGTTTACGGATTGAGCGGCATTCCCAACTCTCTCGTAGATCGCATCGAAGTGGTGAAAGGCCCTGCATCATCTCTGTATGGCTCCGAAGCCATTGGCGGCCTTATCAACGTGATCACCAAAAATCCATTGAAAGCACCGCTGCTATCTGCCGATGTAATGGCCACTTCCTGGAAAGAATACAATTTCGATCTCGGCCTCAAATACAAACCATGGAAAAAAACAACCGGCCTTCTCGGCGTGAACTACTTCCTTTTCAACAATCGAATCGATAAGAACCACGATCAGTTCACAGATGTAACCCAGCAAAACAGAATTGCCATCTTCAACAAATACAATTTCGAGCGGCAGCAGAACCGGCAGGCCAGCCTTGCGGTGCGCTATGTGTACGAAGACAGATGGGGAGGGGATACCCGCTGGACCAAACCCTTCCGCGGCGGTGATTCGCTCTACGCAGAAAGCATCTATACATCTCGCATAGAACTCATTGGTAACTATCAATTACCAACAACCGAAAAGTTATTATTCTCCGGGTCATTCAATTCTCATATCCAGCGATCTGCCTACGGCAACAATATTTTCAATGCCTCGCAGCAAGTTGCATTCGGGCAGCTCACCTGGGATAAAAGTCTCGGCAGTCACGACCTGCTTGCCGGCGCCGTATTCCGTTACACTGCCTACGACGACAATACCACCGCCACCCGCGATACACTCACAGGCCGCAACAAACCTCAGCACACACCTTTGCCCGGAATATTTTTGCAGGATGAAATCAGCATTGCCGACAAGCAGAAATTACTGCTCGGCGCGCGATGGGATCATCATCCGGTACACGGTCATATCTTCACTCCACGAATCGCATGGAAGTGGAATCCTACCAACGATGATGTGATCAGAATCAATGCCGGTACCGGCTTTCGGGTTGTGAACATCTTCACGGAAGATCATGCCGCCCTCACAGGCGCAAGAGATGTGCTGATCCCCGAAGAACTCGAACCCGAACGCAGTTACAACGTAAACCTCAACTACGTAAAAAAACTCTACACAAAATTTTTCTGGGTCAACTTTGATGCCTCTGCATGGTACACGCATTTCACCAATCGCATCATTCCCGATTACACTACCAACACCGAACAGATCATCTATCGCAATCTTACCGGCTACTCTGTCTCAAAAGGTGTTAGTCTCAACACAGAATTCGGTTTCACCAATGGGCTGAAAGGCCATATAGGCGGCACTTTTCAGGATGTAAGCATCGTAAGCAAGAATGCGGGCATCAAAACCACCAGTCGTCAGATGCTCACAGAAAAGTGGAGCGCCAACTGGTCGCTTTCCTACACATTCAAAAAAGGAGAGTGGACGATCGATTACACCGGCAATATGTACGGTCCGATGGACCTGCCCTTGCTTTCTGAAGAAGATCCGCGCAAACCAACATCCCCCGTGTGGAGCATTCAGAATATTCAGGTCACCAAAAAACTGCCACATAGCATCGAAGTATACTGTGGAATAAAAAATCTGCTTAACTGGACGCCTGCAAAAGGCAATCCATTCATCATCGCACGCTCTCACGATCCCTTCGATAAACTTGTTGCAAAAGATGCCAACGGTGTAATTCAGAAAGTTGGTGTGAATGGTGATCCAAATCCTTACCGTCTCACCTTCGATCCGAACTATGTATTCGCTCCCAATCAGGGTATCAGGGCATTCGTAGGTTTACGGTGGACAATTACGGGTGATAAGTTGTGAATAAGTGATAAACTTGCACAGCAAAATCTAACCCAATGAAAAAAATCTCTACCCTAACGGTAGCCCTTTTGGCTATCGGAACCGCTCATGCGCAATTGAATCTGTTCAAAAAAGATCCTGCGAATCCGGGCTTTTCAAAAGCCGTTGAAGCGATCCTCGGTGACTTCCCTTACAACTACAAACACCTTACCGGAGATCTGGTATTGCAGGAAGGAGAACTGCAGCATTACGCATCCACCGTGAATCTGCCCGGCGCTGAAACCTGCATCATCGCTCATTACAACTCTGGTCTCGATACAACTGCCAGCTGGGCTGCGCTGATGTATCATACCGAAGAATTCGAAGATGCGAGCAAAGAATACCGCCGCCTTTTCAATCAGCTCAACAAATGCAAACTCAAAATGGTAGATGGATCTGCATACTACCTCGAAGGTGATTTCGATGAGCCTGCTACTGAAAAAGATTTCGTGATCAGCGAATTCAAAATCCAGACTGCTGACGAACGGTATAAATTATTCAAAGTGGAACTGGAGATGTTGTATAAGATCGATCACTTTGTGGTGAATATAAATTTCGTTACAAGAAAAAAAGATGCGGATCAGCGGCCGGACTGGTGGAGTGGAAGATAAGGTTTCGTGGCTATCGTGCGCATGGTGTTGTGTTCAGGGGCGCGAAATGTGCCGGGCAGTATTGTGGCTCCGATGATCTTTTGTCAAGTAGGATAGGACAGTAGAATATAGCCGGACTTTTGTGCAACACATTCCAAGGCCCTGAACACAACACCATGCGCACTTCAGCACGCTGCGGGGGCAAGGGGATCGAATGAGGTAAACTTCGAAATAGCTGAGAGTTGGCTTGTTTTTCTGAGAATACCTGCTGAAAACTTGCTTGTTGTTTTCTTTCTGAAATTATTGGGTTGGTGGATTTTCTAACGCTCGAAAAATGATACAGTTCCGCCAACCCATTCTTTGTCTTTGTTGTAGCGTACTCCAATCATCTTGCCCTTGCTGAGGCGGGCGAGATTGATGGCGGGTTGCGGCCTGCTTTCGCCGTCTTCCCAGAGATACATGATGCGGATCTCTACTTTGGCAGGTATGTCTGGTGTGGGAATGATATCGGCATACTTTACTTTCTTCTGCAATATCCAGTTTTCGGGATCTTTTACTGCGTCGATGTCTTCGGGTGTTACATCGATCACTACGCCTTGTCCGGCAAAGGAGAAGAGTGGTTTCAGTACGAAGTCGCCGAGGTTGCCCGGTATTTGTTTCAGTTCGTTGAGGAAATAACTTTCGGGTACGTAGGGATGCTGAATGAAAGGCATCGTGAATTTGCTGATGCGGTAAAACCAGTTGGGGTGTGTGATCCACTCTACATCGAGGTCCTGCGTGATGTCGGGGAATTGACCGAGGGCAGCACGTTGTGCCTGTAAGTCGTCGAAAATTACCCGGTTGTATATGCGAAGTATGCGTGTTTTTTGTCCGTTGAGGATGTAGTAGAGCTCACGGCCTTCCTGAATGAGGTCGGTAATGCAGACTGGCTGAATGCCCAGATAGTCGCGGGTGCAGTAGAAATCAATTCTCGTTTTTTGCTCGTCGGGTTTGATCTCCAGCAGAATTACGTTCTCCGGATTGAGGTCTCCGACAATCACTTCTTTGAGCACCTGTATGTAAGATTCTTTGGTATGTCCGTTGAGGAAAGGAGAGTAGTTCTCTGGCATAACGAAGTTCTTTTTGAAACTATCAGCCATGTATACCTGAAAACCGTAAAGAGATGGAAAGCCCTGCATTTCGATCAGCTGTGGTTCTGCTTCACCTTGGTCGTTGAGACAAACGCCGAAGTCGAAGGCGATCATGTGGGGATGATTAGTTTCGCGGGGAACCCGTTCTGCGTCTGGTATGGCGCGTTCGGTGAGTTCTGTGAATCCTGGTTCCAGCACAACGTCGATAATGCTTTCGCAGGCATCGATCATTTTAGCAGCAAATGTTTTGTCTACAAATACCGGTGTTTCTGCTACGCGGAATTCGATGGCACCCGGATAACCGTTGTCCAGATCCTTCAGAAACTGCTGATAAAGCGCTGGTGTAAACTGCTGATTGTATAACTCACGGAGGCCGGGGACCATAGAAATGATTTTACGGAAAGTTACGGCACACAAAGCAAAATGCAAGTGGGTGCTTCCGTATCAGGCAGTAACGCCTACCAGTTCTTCGGTGGCCAGACTTAAAAAATTGGGCAGTACATGCGCGTAGGTGTAGCGGATCTTGTCGGGATCGTTGAGCTGCTCAATCATGGAGCTCCATTTGGCCTCGCCATGGTTGGCGATCACGGTTTGTTTCTTATCCTCACGCAACAGATACATGGTCATGCCTGCAGCATCAGCTTCAGGATGGAACTGTGTTCCAACCATATATTCGTTGAAGCGGAAAGCCATGATGGCACGTTCGAGCGGAACATGCGGCCTTTCTTTTTCTATGGCGAGTATGGAGGCGCCGAGCTGACGGATACGCTGGTGATTGGGCTGCACCACCTGGTAATCGCGGCTGTCCACCGCATAGAAAGGATCCTGCAGATTGGCGAACAGCGCTTCCTGATGGCCTTCATCCAGCATATGAACAGGAAACACGCCAAAGGCAGTTGACTTCCTGCGTTTTACTTCCGCCACTTCAAAGTAACGGCAGGCCAGCTGAAATGAATGACAGATGAAGAGTACATGCTTCTTAGGAGAATTGCCGGGAAGCTGATTGTATTGCTCCACAGTATGGATCCAATCGAAATATTTGTTTTCCCATTCAGTGCCGGCGCTGTCTACAGGAGAACCGGGACCACCACTGGAAATATACAGGTCGTAACTGAGATCGGGAAGCTGCTGCTTTATGCGCACTTCATATTCGTCCCAAACGAGTTCAAGTTGATGCAGACGGCTGTATTGTTGCAGGATATCGCGGATACAGCGCATCCCTTCATTGGCCTGAGCCTCATAGAGATCAAGTATTGCAATGCGGATTTGTTTGTGATCACTCCTGTACATGGCTGCAAACATACATTTTTTTGAAATTCAGGTAAAGCTGTAATGCCCGTATCGGATAGCCGCAATGGCCGCTTCGGGTTCCTGTCGGCAATTACCGGTACTTCCATAAATAACAAAGCAGGTCCGGGATTGTTGTTGGAACAAAACCCGGCCTGCATGTTAAGTAGTTGTGCCTTATTTAATTAAGTGCTTATACATTTGTTCGGCAACCACCTGATTGCCTGTATCTGTGAGGTGAACGCGGTCTGTTGTGAGGATGCCTTTTTCTTCGTTATTCTTATTATTAATCAAATTATAATCGAGAAAAACCTTCCGCATATCGATGAGTGAACAGTTGTTATTGGCCGCAATCTTTCTAACGATGGCTGCATATTTATTGAGATCCCCATCCTGTTCATTGGTGAAATCGGTCTTCTCTCCGATAGCGCCCGGTGTTACCAGCACCACTTTGATATTTTTCGCCTGCAGCTTTTTGATGATGGCATTGTAGAATTTCTCGAACTTGTCGGGATCGGTACCAGTGCCCGGATTGGTTTTGTGCCAAACATCATTGGTGCCTATGAAAATCACAACTGTATTGGGATTCTTTGCCAGCACATCGTCTTCGAGACGGAGGTAGAGATCGGTTACTTTGTTGCCGCCTATGCCGGCGCCGATCAGTTCATAATTCTTATCGAGACCTTTTGCTTTCAGCATCTCCTGCATGTTGGTGATATAACCTTTAGGTCTTACACCCTGCTGTGTAATGCTGTCTCCAAAAAATACAATGCGTTCCGGTGTCTGAAATGTGGTGAATGACATGAGAATGGTGAGTAAGAGCAAACTGCTCAGTAACTTCTTCATTACGTGGGTTTAAAAAAGATGATTAAATAATCGGTAATCTTTCTTTTCGGAAGGTAATTTACGATAATCCGGTTGGGATGGCAAAGCTGATTATGCAGGGTTAATTTTTAGCTGTTTTAGTGGCAAGCACTCCTGTTTCCCGATCCTTTTTTGAATATTTGCTGATCAATAAAATCAGGAGCATGAGAAATCTTTTAGCCGGAAGTCTGATCGCAATAGGTTTGCTGACATCGGCAGCATCGGTAAATGCACAGGAAAAGAAGTGGAAGCAGGATACAACGCAGCAGATAGAACCGGGTAGGAGCAATGCTGTATCGCAGCAACAAAAGCCTTACGTGATCATGATCTCCGCCGATGGTTTCCGGTACGATTACATGGATAAGTACAATGCCGCCAATCTCAAAAGACTGAGCAGTGGCGGCGTTCGTGCAGAGTCGATGTGGCCGTCGTTCCCTTCGGTTACATTCCCCAATCACTATACGCTGGCAACAGGATTGTATCCCGCACATCACGGATTGGTGGACAATCATTTTATCGATACCGCCCGTCAGCGCCGATACTCCATGAGCATCATCAAAGAAGTGACCGACAGCAGCTGGTATGGCGGCGAACCACTCTGGGTGCTGGCCGAAAAACAGCAGATGCTTTCTGCGAGTTTTTATTGGGTAGGGTCTGAAGCTGCGATCCAGGGCATTCGTCCGAGCTACTGGTATCATTTCGGAAATGATATCACCATCCCCGAACGCATCGCTGCAGTGAAGAACTGGTTAACACTTCCTGAAGAAAAACGTCCGCATATGATCACCTTGTATTTTCCTCAGGTGGATCATGCAGGGCATGAATACGGTCCGGATGATCCTGAAACAGGAAAAGCGGTGCAGCTCATCGACAATGCAGTTGGTCAGTTGCAAAACATGCTCGATTCTCTGAAGCTTCCGGTGAATACGATCTTTGTTTCCGATCACGGAATGACGAAGATCGATACAACTCGAATGCTCAAACTTCCTGCCGTAGACACCACCAACTTTACACTACTTCCTACAGATATGCTGGTGCACATCTATGCGAAAGATGCATCGAAAGTACCTGCATTGTATCGTGAACTGAAAGCCAATGCAGACGGTTACGATGTTTATCTGCTCAATGAAACACCTAAGCGCTGGAACTACAGTACTGCCGACGATCGTTACCATCGTCTTGGTGATATTGTGCTGGTGCCACAGCTTCCACGCGTATTCAAGTTCCGCGACAAAAAAGAAAATCCCGGACGACATGGATTTGATCCCTATCAGTACAAAGAAATGCACGCCACTTTTTTAGCCTGGGGGCCATCGATCAAAACCGGAAAGATCATCCCAACCTTCCAGAATGTAGATGTATACGCGCTTGCAGCAAAATTGCTCGGCCTGAAGATCACCGAACCTACAGACAGCAATAGCAGGTTTCCGAAAAAAGTGATGAGAAAGAAGATCGGGTTCGACTGGAATTTCTAGGATCGTTTCCAACGAAACCGCTTACAATAAAAAACGGCTGCGTCTCTTGATGCAGCCGTTTTTATTGCATGATGAAATGCTATTTGCGATGGAATACTTTCTCTCCGTTGAGATACGTGCGCTGTACATTGATGTGCAGCAATTGTGCTTCTTCCGCTTTCATGAGATCTTTATCGAGCAGGATGAAGTCGGCGAGTTTACCGCGTTCGAGACTCCCTTTCTCCTGTTCTTCAAAGTTCGATTTAGCTGCCCAGATGGTCATGCCACGCAGGGTGGCTTCGCGCGTGAGCGCGTTCTCCGTCTGGTATCCGTTGGCAGGCCATCCTTTGGCATCTTTGCGAACAACTGCGGCATAGAATGTTTTGAACGGTGAAATATCTTCAACGGGGAAGTCGGTGCCAAGTGCAATCCAGCCGTTTTGTTTAAGCAGATCATTGAATGCGTAGGCTCCGCGGATGCGTTCTGGTCCGAGGCGTTGCTCTGCCCAGTACATATCGCTGGTGGCATGTGTTGGCTGAACTGATGGGATGATGCTGTATTTTCCGAAGAGCGCGAAGTCTTCTTTATTCACCACCTGTGCGTGCTCGATGCGCCAGCGGCGATCGTTCTTCTCTTTGAGGTATTTTCCGTAAGTGTGCAGAATAGTTCTGTTGCCCGAATCTCCGATGGCATGTGTGCACATCTGAAATCCTTTTTCGTAGATGATATTGGCAACAGAGTCGAAGTGTGCCGGATCGCTGAGCAAGAATCCATGCGTATGCGGTTTATCTGTGTAAGGCTGCAACAGGCAGGCGCCGCGGGATCCTAGTGCACCATCACCATATACTTTGAAGCCCTGGATATGCAGTCGATCTGTTTTGATCTTTCCTTTGCTGAAGAGATAATCGTAATTGCGTTTGGCATCGCTGAGCAATACGTAAAGCCGCATTTTCAGTTCGCCGCTTTGCTGCAATTTGTAGATGGTTTCTACATCGGTATAATCGAGTCCGCAATCGTCGATGGTGGTGAGGCCCATGGCGAAACAGTTCTGTTGTGCATCGAGCAATCCTTTTTTGCTTTGCTCTTCGGTAGCGCCTGGAATTTTTCTGTTTACCAGATCGATGGCATTGTCGAGCAGAATGCCGGTGAGTTTACCATTGACTACTTCGATACTTCCTCCCGTGATTTTCATGCCGGGCTTTATGCCGGCGAGATCGAGCGCTGCTTTGTTTGCAATAGCGGCATGCCCGTCAACGCGGGCGAGGATCACGGGTCTGTCGGGGAAGAGTTGGTTTAGCTCTTCGTTGTTGGGGAATTCTTTGCTGGTCCAGTCGTTCTGATCCCATCCGCGGCCAATCAGCCAGCCGGTATTGTGCGATTGAGCGAAGGAGGTCAATGTATCGAGAATGGATTTCCAGCTGTCGGTGCCATTGAGATTGGCGGTTTGAAGGCTGAGTCCATATCCATAAAAATGTGCATGCGCATCGATGAAACCGGGGTAGATGAATTGTCCGTTTGCATCGAGCGTGTCTTTGGCTTCATACTTCTTCAGCAAGGCTTCGTTGCTGCCGGTTTCAAGGATCTTACCGTCTTTGATGGCCATGGCTTCGGCAGTGCTGAAGCTGCTGTCTACGGTGTAGATGGTGGCATGATGCACCAGCAGATCGGCCTTTTCTTTCTGAGCCGCACAGCTGGCGAATAGCATTAAGGGCAATGCATAGAGAATTCTCATGATGCGTAATTTTTGTATGATGCAAATATCAGATAAACCGATGGTATGCTGAATGTACTCTTTTTTGAGGGACGGCGAAAGTCCTTGCAATGAATTGAGTAAATTCGACGAAACAAAAACGCATGAGAAACGCTTTCCTGCTCACGATGCTGATGGCATTTACCGGCTGGTTATTGTCCGGTTGCAACGATCAGGCTGCAACATCATCCTCCGATAATTATTTCAATACCGGTGATACAGGTGTACAGGTGGCAGGCATCAGAATGATCCCCATCCAAACACCCAAAGGAACTTTCAAAGTGTGGACGAAACGTTTCGGCAATAACCCGAAAATAAAAGTACTGCTGCTTCACGGCGGACCAGCCATGACACACGAATACATGGAAGCATTCGAAAGTTTCTTCCCCAAAGAAGGAATCGAATTCTACGAATACGATCAGCTGGGATCTTACTACTCCGATCAGCCGACTGACAGCAGTCTCTGGACCATCGATCGTTTTGTAGATGAAGTAGAGCAGGTGCGTACTGCGCTGAAACTCGACAGCAGCAATTTCTTTTTGCTCGGCAACTCATGGGGAGGAATACTGGCGATGGAATATGCACTGAAACATCAGCAGCACCTGAAGGGATTGATCATCTGCAACATGATGGCCAGCTGCCCCGATTACGGAGCCTACGCAAATAATGTGCTCGCCAAACAAATGGACCCCAAAATTCTCGATACCATTCGTCGTCTCGAAGCGGCCAATGATTTCCAGAATCCGAAATACTTCGAATTGCTGATGCCTAATTTCTACAAGCAGCATGTTTGCCGCCTGGAAGAATGGCCGGAACCATTACTGCGTTCATTCAAACATGCTAACAATGCTGTGTATACGCTGATGCAGGGGCCTTCGGAGTTCGGTATCGGCGGGCGTTTAGCCAACTGGGACCGCAAAGCCGATCTTCCGAAGATTATCGTTCCCACACTCACGGTAGGCGCGAAGTTCGATACCATGGATCCCGAACATATGCGCTGGATGAGCACGCAGGTAAAGAACGGGCAATACCTTTTCTGTCCCAACGGAAGCCATCTCAGCATGTGGGACGATCAGCAGGTTTTCATGAACGGCGTTATCAATTTCATCAAAAACACCTCAGCAGCCCACTAGGAACTGGGAGTGGATATGATCCACCACGCTCACCAGATTCTTGGTCTGATCAAAAACGGCCAACTGGCGGTCGGCGCCGGTGCCGTTGTCCATAATCTGGCTCACGTAGTTCACGGCATGGCGGCTTCCCAGCGGATCCACCACATCGTCGATGAAATCGAGCAGCTCATTGAGCAGCACGCGCGTATTCACTTCTTCTTCTTTTCCGAAATCGATGAGACGGCCATCCAGTCCGTACCGGCTGGCCCTCCATTTGTTTTCGTTGATGAGTGAGCGGGAATACTGAATGAAGTTGAGGTTCTGCATGCGCAGTTTGTAGATCTTGGCACATACTCCCTGAAAGAGTGCGGCGATGGCGATGGTTTCGGAAACCGTCATCGGTACATCGCAGATGCGGAACTCTACCGTGTTGAAGAATGGATGCACACGGAGATCCCACCAGATCTTCTTCGCATTGTCGATGCAGTTTGTTTTTACCAGCAGTTTGATGTAGTTGTCGTAATCTTCGATAGTGTCGAAGGTTTCGGGAATGCCGGTTCGTGGGAATTTATCGAAAACCCTTGTGCGGAAACTCTTGTAGCCGGTTTGTCTTCCTTCCCAGAATGGAGAGTTCACGCTCAGCGCGTAAATATGGGGGAGGAAGTAACGGGTTGAGTTGGCAATATGATTGGCCATTTCGCGGCTTTCCATGCCAACGTGCACATGGAGGCCGAATATGAGGTTGCTGCGGGCAGCTTCCTGCAATTCGTTCACCAGCTCGCTGTAGCGCACGTGATCGGTGATCAGCTGACTTTCCCAGTGACTGAAAGGATGTGTGCCTGAGGCGCCGATATGGTATCCGAGATCGCCTGCAATGCCGGCGATGGTTTTGCGGAGTTGTGCTACATCTTTATAGGCTTCATCTACATTGGCGCAGATATCGGTGCCTACTTCCACAACGGCCTGGTGCATTTCGGCCTTCACTTTGTCTTTGATCACCTTCTGGCCTTCTGTTACGATCTTCTGTTCGTGGCTCTTGAGTTCACGTGTTACAGGATCCAGCACCATATATTCTTCTTCGATGCCGAGGGTGAATTGATTGTATGAGATGTTTGACATGCTGTGCTAGTGTGATAATAACTGTTTCGTTATACTGCGTTTCAAATATTCTCCCCAGGTGAGATTGTCTCTTCCGGGTTGATGGCTCAAAGCTCTTTCGATGGCATAAGTGGCGGCGGTTTCCACCACCCAGTTGAAGTTTTCTTCTCCAACACTCGGCCGATCCGCATCCGGAGCCGGATTGCAGAAATCGATGGCATAAGGTATACCGTCTCTTACAGCCAGTTCAACGGTATTGAAATCATATCCGAGGAATTGATTGATGCGAAGCACGATGTCTTCCATCAGCTTTAATCGCTCTGCAGAAGGAGTGAAGTTACTTACATATCTCAAATGATGCGGATTTCTTGGTTCATACGGCATGATGCGTACATATTTGCCGCCAATGCAGTAACAACGGTAATACTCTTCAAAAATTATTTCTTCCTGCAGCAGCATCACCAGTTGTCCGGTTTCGTTGTGCTTGCGGTAAAAATCATCCTTGTCGTGCACCTGATAAACATTCTTCCAGCCCCCGCCCGCAAAGGGTTTCATGTATGCCGGAAAACCTATATAGTCGAAGATGCCCTGCCAGTCCATCGGATAGGCCAGGTTGCTGAAACTCTCGTTGCTGGTATCTGCCGGCAACTCAAATGATGGCAGGATCACTGTTTTGGGAACAGGTACGCCGATTTTTGTAGCCAGACAGTTGTTGAAGAATTTTTCGTCAGCACTCCACCAGAATGGATTGTTGATAACGGCCGTTCCGCAGATGGCGGCATTTTTGAGAAAGGCACGATAGAAGGGAACATCCTGAGAGATGCGATCGATGATAACGGAGTACTCGTCACAATCGCCCTGAATCACTTTATCTATCTGCACCGGCTCGGCAATTACGTCGTTTACCTGCCTCTTGTTTACCTCTTCGATGAATGCCATGGGGAAAGTCCGTTCTTTCCCGAAGAGAATTCCGATCTTTTTCATAAGCGAGCTGGGTTTAATAATGGTTGCAAAAGGCAGAGTGGTAACCAAATTTATCGGAACCGGCCCATAAAAACAAATCGGAATGCGTATTTTTGGCGCGTTATGGATACAGCTATAAGCAATGGGGTAACTGTTGAAACGATTGCACTGCCATCAGATGCCCTGGAAAGAACGGTTAAGCTCAATATTTATCTTCCTCCCGTTACATCGCCGCAAGGCACGGTTCCCGTGCTCTTCCTCAACGATGGACAGGATATGGAAGCAATCGGTCTCGAAACCATCCTCAATAAATTATACGAAGCCAATGTGATCAGGCCCGTTATCATTGTGGCCATTCATTGCGGTGAAGACAGAATCAATGAATACGGCATGATCTCCTCTCCGGATTTCAAAGGCCGTGGTTCAAAAGCTCCACAATACCAGCAATTCATACTCGAAGATCTGCTTCCTTATTGTTGCGGGCACTATCCGATGATGATCCGCGGAGAGAAAGCCTTTGCTGGTTTTTCCCTCGGTGCACTGAGTGCGTTGGATATTGTATGGAACAATCCACGCGTGTTTTCTCTGGCAGGAGTTTTCAGCGGATCGCTGTGGTGGAGAAGCAAAGATAAATCGGATCGCGATTACAATGAGCGCCGCGACAGACTGATGCATCGCCAGATACGCGAAGGGGTGTATCATCCCGGACAGAAATTCTTCTTTGAAGTAGGCGCTCAGGATGAGAAAGAAGACCGCAACAGAAATGGTGTGATCGATACCATCGATGATACGATAGATCTGATGCGTGAGTTGCTGCACAAAGGATATCTCGAAGGAAAGGATATGAAGTACCTGCAATTACCCGATGGAAAGCATGATGTGGAGACATGGGGTAAGGCGATGCCGGCGTTTTTGAAGTGGGCGTATCCAGCTATATGAGTTTCTTTATTACAGGAGGGTAACAGTTACATTAAAGAAAGCATCTTCATAAAAAATGGCCGTTTCCACCCCTGGAAACGGCCTTCAACTATAACCCCTAAACAACAACCGAAATTGATCCTAACGGTTGTACATTCTTCCTACACTACATGCACCGGAGTGAATCCGTCTTCTGTCTCCGTAGCCACATACTCTTCATTCATCAATTCTTCTATAGTGCGTTGTTCTTTTTTCTTCTTCTTCCCTTTATCGATCCAATGATCGAAAATGGCGTAGATCACAGGTACAATAATCAGCGTAAGGAACAATGAACTCACCAATCCTCCGATGATCACCCATGCCAGTCCGTTCTTCCATTCTGCACCGGGGCCGGATGCTATCGCAATCGGCAACATCCCGAACACCATCGCAATCGTAGTCATCAGAATCGGACGCAACCTGGCATGGTTGGCCTGAATCAGTGCATTGAACGTAGTCTCACCTGCCTGCTTGCGATGATTCGCAAAATCCACAATCATGATCGCATTCTTACAAACCAGACCAATCAGCATGATAACGCCTAAGATGGTGAAGATGTTCAAAGAATTATTGGTCAATCCTAATGCAAGCAATGCCCCGATGAACGATAACGGCACAGAAAACAATACCACAAAGGGATACACGAAACTGTCGTACAAAGAAACCATCACCAGATACACCAGCAGTATCGCTGCGAGCAGGGCAATGCCGAGCGTACCGAAACCTTCCGTCTGGTTTTCCATGTCGCCACCCCAAACCCAGTTCACACCAATCGGTTTGGGAAGTTTCTCGAATGCTTTCTGCCATTCAGCTGCCACGGTACCTGTAGGGCGACCAACGGTTTGTCCTTCCACCGTTACTGACGGACTCTTATCTCTACGCTCCAGCTGACTTGGGCCGGATGCTTCTTTCACATCAGCAAACTGAGACAGTTTGATATGTTGTCCTTTATCGTTGGTGAACTCCAGATTCTTTACATCATCGATGCTGCTTCGGTTGAAGCTTCCGTAACGGATATTGATATCGTACTCATATTCACCTGCACGGTACTTGCCATCGGTGTTTCCGTTAAACGCTGTCTGCATGGTGAGACCAACGGTTTGCAATGTAAGTCCGAGTGCAGACATCTTATCTCTGTCTACCTGCACATTGATTTCCGGATTGCCAGATTCAACGGTGAGTTTGATCTCTGTAGCGCCTTTGATCTTCTTCAGTTCGGCCATTGCTGCATTGGCGTACACCATAGCACTGTCGAGATCGGATGCACTCACCACCAATGCCAGCGGCGCTTTATCAGCTGTACCCAACATACCAACAGGCATGGTCTTTACTTTTGCTCCAACGAGTATGGGTTGCAGCTCGCGTTTTATTTTAGCAGCGTAGATGTAAGAATCATCTGCGCGGAATTTCTTATCTACCAGTTTTACATCGATCTCCGATTTGTACGGTGTGCTTTGGCTTGCACCGAGACCTTCACTTGTCTGACCAACAGTAGTGATCAGATCCACTACTTCAGGTTTCTTGCGGAGATATTCTTCGGCGCGTTGCGTCATCAGGTTGGTCTGCTCAACAGCAGCGTCCTTGGGCATTTCGATCTGCACCAGAAACTCGCCACGATCACTCTTTGCAAAGAATTCCGATCCGATGAAACCACCCCCTACCATGTACAGCGATCCTACAAATAGCACCAGTACCAGCGCAAGTGTTACGCGTTTGTGATGAAGGCTCCATTTGAGAATGCCGGTGATCCAGTGCGTGAACTTCGTGAGTCCTGCTTCAAAACGAAGGATGATCTTCCCGAAAATATTCTTGCCGGTGATATGCTCCAGCTTACCGAACCTTGAGCTAAGCCATGGTACGATGGTGAACGAAGAAAGCAGCGAGAGCATGGTTGAAATGATCACCACCACACAGAATTGTTTGATGATATTCGATACCAGCCCGGTACTCAATGCAATCGGAAGGAACACCACTACAATCACCAGTGTGATGGCTGTTACGGTAAATCCGATCTCTTTGGTTCCGTCGATCGAAGCGCGAACGCGGTTCTTGCCCATCTCCATGTGACGATAGATATTCTCCAGTACCACAATGGCGTCATCCACCAGAATACCTACTACGAGAGAAAGACCGAGCAAACTCATCAGGTTGAGCGTATATCCGAAAAGCGCCATTCCAATGAAAGTGGCGATCAGCGATGCAGGGATCGATACCATCACAATAATGGCGTTACGCAAACTGTGGAGGAAGAACAGCATCACAAAAGCCACGAGCAGTACGGCAATCAGGAGGTCATGCACAACAGAGTCCGCTGCTTCGAGCGTGAACACCGAGCTGTCGTTGGCGATGCCGAGTTTCAATCCTACAGAGGCATAATCTTTTTCGAGCTTAGCAATCTGCTTTTGCACTTCTTCACTCACTGCCACGGCATTCGCATCGGATTGTTTGATGATCTGGATGGCGATGGAGTTCTGCTGATTCACACGCGAGATCTTCTTCACTTCTTTCTGTGCATCCTGTACATCTGCTACATCTGAAAGCCTTACCTGTATGCCGTTTGCGGAAGTGAGCACCAGATTGCGGAGTTCATCGACGGTTTTGTATTTGCCGGATAACCTCACCAGAATGCTTTGCTCTCTTGTCTGCACGTTACCGGTAGGGAAATCTAGGTTCGACGACAGTATCATCTGCTGTGCCTGCGGAACAGAGATGCCATATCCTTTCAGTTTGTCTGCATCGAGGCTCACCTGAATTTCTCTTTCAGATCCGCCGATAAGGTTCACCTGCGCTACACCTGTTAGACGGCTGAGAATAGGACTCACCCTTTTATCGATGAGGTCGTAGAATGCTTTCTCTTCCATTTTTGCAGAAGAGGAGAGCGTAACCACAGGGAGATCGTCGAGCGAGAATTTGCTGAGCGAAGGCGGATCAACATCTTTCGGAAGATCTTTGAGGATCTTGTTGATCTTGCGTTGCGCATCGTTCAGCGCGTAATCCGCATCGGCTGTGGGTTGCAGCTGGATGGTAACCAGCGAAACACTCTCCAGCGATTTCGATTCCAGCTTCTTGATATTTTCGAGCGATGCTACCGCATCTTCAATTTTTTTGGTAACGGTGTTCTCTACTTCACCGGGCGATGCACCGGGGTAGGTGGTAACAATGGTAATGGCCTTGGTATCGAACTTGGGAATCAGTTCGTAGCCCAGCATCTTGTAGCTGAACAGACCGCCCAGCGTGAGTATCGTAAAGAGTACTATCACCAGGGATGGCCGTTTTATGGATATTTCTGCGAGTTTCATTCAATCAAATATTTAACTCAAACAATGGGTTAACGGTTATTGCAGTACAGTGATCTTGCTGCCATCGGCAAGGTTGATCTGTCCGCTGATGATCACCTGATCTGCTTCCTGCAGTCCGCTTATCACTTCCACTTTGTCGCCGAATACGCGGCCGGCTGTTACCTTCTTCAGCTTGGCTTCGCCATTGCTTGCTACGAAAACCTCACCGCTGCTAACACTTCCTACGAATGCAGTTCTCGGTACAATGATGGTAGCTGCCTGATCAGGAAAATCAAATACGGCTGTTCCGTACATGCCTGCTTTTAGCTGCTGGCCTGCATTGTTGGTGATGGTGATCTCTACCGGAAAGTTGAGCGATGCATCTGCTTTCGGAGCAATGAAAGTGATATTGCCGGTGAATTCTTTACCGGGATACACACTGGCTCTTACATTCACTTTTTTGCCCAGTTGCAGATTGGCAACCTGTGCTTCGTTTACGGTCACCATCAGCTTGAGCGTGCTCACGTTTACGATATCGAAGAGTTTGGTACCTGCTGCTACCACAGAACCGGGCTCAATGTATTTCGCATTCACAATACCATTGATGCTTGCGCGGATATTGGCATCGCCGAGATTGATGCGTGTTTGTTCGAGACGTGCTTTGGCATTGCTGAGATTCAGCTTCGAATTGTCGAGCTGCTGTTGTGTTACGCCACCTGTTCTAAAGGCGTTGGTGTAACGGTCGTAGTCTGTTAATGCAGTCTGGTAGGCCGCTTCGGCGCTCGCCACATCTACATGCAGTTGCTCGGTGCGGATGGTGGCAAGGGTTTGTCCTTTTGAAACATAACTTCCTTCTTTCACCAATACATTCACTACGCGACCTGCTTTCTCGGCAGAGAAACTCAGTTCCTGCGATGGTGCAAAATTCCCGTTGGCCACCACATCGAGTTCGGGTGTGGATTTGATAACAGCGCTCACCCGCACGGCAACTGTTGCATTGGTCTGTGATACGAGCTGCGTTTTCTCTTCTGACTTCTTCTTGTTCTTGTTCAGCACGCTTGCGATCAGCGCCAGAGAGCCGCCAATAAGCACTACCGCCACAAGGATCTTTACTATCTTTTTCATGTTGTTAGTTTATGAGTGATTTTAAATTTCCCTGCGCTTTGATCAGTTGGATCTCTGCGAGACGGTAATCGAGCAGGGCTGATGAATAGTTGTTTTGTGATGTGGTAAGACTGTTCTCTGCATCGAGCAGATCGGTGAGTGGCGCTAATCCCTGATTGTAATTGTTGCGGGTATTATCGTACACTTCCTGTGCCAGTGCAGTATTTTCTTTCTGATTGTTGAGTGTGATGATGCTGTTGGTGAGCTGCGCTTTTGCATTCTCGTAAGCGAGATCGAGGCCGAGCTCGGTATTGTCCATGTCTTCTTTCAATTTCTTCAGCTCGATGTCTGCCTGACGCACACGGCTTCTGGTAGCAAATCCGTTGAAGATGGGGATCTTCAGGTTCAGGCCGATAGTTGCATAATCGAACCAGTTAACGGCGGGCTTGCTGCCTCCGATGGGGAATTTGCTGCCAACGCCCTGATAGCCGTAACTTCCGGATAAGGAGAGCGTAGGATAATATTCAGCTTTGTAGGCATCTTTCTGAAAATGCAGCAACTCCTGCTGTTTGCGAAGCAGCTGATAGTCGGTAAGATTTTTTACGTCGGGTTTGGAAGAGGCGAGTTGCATCGAAGGTTGGATCTCGTCGAATGTGGCAGAAGGGATATCGAGTGGTGTGGCGATATTCATGCCCATGTAAAACTTCAGTGTATTCTCCTGGATCTGTACGGCATTCAGCAATTGCTGGCGTTGTGCCTGCAGGTTGGAGATGTTCACACGTGTTCTGTCGAGGTCGATCTTTTTGGCCAGTCCGTTTTTGTATTGCCCTTCAATTACATTCTTCACACGGGTGGCAGTAGCGATATTGCTATCGATGATCAGCAGTTTCTGACGCTGCACCAGTACCTGATAATAGTTGCTCGCAACCTGTTCGATGGTTTGCTCATCGGTGAGCCGGGCCATGATCTGGTAATATTGTTGCGTGGTTTTAGCCGCTTTCAGTCCGGTAAAAACCGACTGATCGAAAAGGTTCTGCGATACGGCGATAGCGGCGCTGCTGTTCCATTTCTGACCGAAAGGGATCAGCAGGGTTTTTCCGGGTTGACCAGCCAGATCACCGGGAACGGCCGTCAGCTGCAGAATCGGATTGTAGTTGAGACTACCGTTGCCGGTTACCTGCGGAAGCGCGCGGCTTCTCACTTCCTGAATTTTGTATTCACTGTTCTCTTCGTCCAGTTTCGCTTTTTTGACGTTCGATTTGTGCTCCAGTGCAAATTCCAGAGCATGCTTCAATGTAAAAGGAGAGGGGAGCTGTTGAGCCTGTGTTGCCGGTGCAGTTACCAGCAGTACCAGCGCAATGAGCCAGGGTCTCCTGAAGGCCAGCGTGTGTAAGCGTTTCATGTTTTTGATTGTAGTATGAAAGTGTTAGTGAGGCAGTTTACCTGATGGAAAGCTGCGGCTGTTCTGTATCGTTGGGATTGAATTGACTGATGGCTTCTTCCAGCGCAGGAATAGCAGCAGGTGCTACCACACCA
Source organism: Pseudoflavitalea sp. G-6-1-2 (assembly GCF_012927185.1). Lineage (GTDB taxonomy): Bacteria > Bacteroidota > Bacteroidia > Chitinophagales > Chitinophagaceae > Pseudobacter. The sequence goes on along the minus strand of NZ_JABBGB010000002.1, from coordinate 1,248,999 downwards.
TAGAGGAAGAGGTACATAGCCTGACGGAATACTTCATCCTTCGAATAATCATTGGTGAGTTGCGATGCAAATTCAAAATCAGTGGCCACGTGTTGTTGCCAGAGCGCGATGGCCAGCTGCGGATGAAGATTGCCTCTGAAGGTTCCTTCCTGAATGCCCGCTTCCAATACGCGCACGATGCGGGCTCCAAGGCTTTTGTCCATGGTGCGTTGCAGGTCTACATATTGAATGGGGTAATGTCTGCGGAGGTCTGCAAAGAAAATAGGGTTGACCTTCTTGCAATATTTGAGAACGGAAGAAATATAACCGAGGAGTTTTTGTAAGCTGTCGATGGGTTGCTGGTCCACTGCATCCATGGATGCTTCATAATCGTCAGCGAGTCTTTTTGCTACCAGCTCTACCAGTTCCTGGCGCGATACGAAGTAACGGTACAATGTTTTCTTCGACATGCCGAGGCGGGATGCAATATCATCCATGGTAAATGCCTGGACCCCCTGAGCCGTGAACCACTGATAGGTTGTATCCAGAATAAGTTGTTCCATGAACTTTTGACTATTTTAGTTTAAAAGTCAAAAGTAGTAATTGAATTCGACTAATCAACTCAAATAGTCAAATAGTTTGTTAGAGAAAAGTGAAAAGGAGGGTGGATGCGGGTGAAGGAATTCTTCCTTCCCTATCTGATAAATGTCTTACTAATTGATTATCATTAAAATATGGTCAATTCGCAATGGAAACACAGAATATCTTCCAGGTTTCCGTGATCGGATGATACTCTGGATGGAGTTTTCGGTATTTTTGTATAGATACCAATCTGACTAAATATGTCGAATAGTCAAATTACCAAAGATCCCGTCAGGGACGATATTCTGATCAAGGCGAGGGACCTCTTCGGCCATTTTGGTTTTCGCAAAACCACTATGGAAGATATTGCCAAAGCCATTGGCAAAACCAAGAGCGCCCTGTACTATTATTATAAGACGAAGGAGGAAATCTTCGAAGCGGTGGTGTTGCGTGATATCGATCACCAGCGAACGCTTTCCGAAGAGATGATCGCTTCCGTGGATTCTTCGGTTGAGAAGGTCCGTTTATTGTATACCACCATTCTAGGTTCTATCAGAGAGAAGGCTGATAAGTTTTCTATTTTCCGTGCAGACCTTGCCGAAAATCCTTTGTTGCTGGAGAACATTGCGAAGCAGCGCGACAGCTATATCGAAAACATCCTGAAGGAAATTCTCCGTTATGGAATAGGGAGGAAAGAAATAAGACCCATGAGTGAGGATGAAATGATGGTTTGGGCGAAGACCACCAATCTGGCGATGCGCGCGGTCGGCAGCAGAATGTTTCTTGAAGATGATTATGCGTTCATCGAAAAGCATCTTGCTTTTCTGGCAGATACCTTGCTGCATGGAATTACGCAAAAATAAAAATGCCTGCCGCTGAAAAACAGGCACGTGATATTCTTACACTCCTCTACAATTTGAGCGTTTTGGCAATTTTTACGAAATCGTCATACACCTGTAATTCCTTGTCAAAAGCTTTCCCTGTGAAACAAATTGTTTTATTCTTATTGCCGGTGAGCAGTTGATATACTTTCACTTTGATACCAGCTTTAGTGGCATCGTAAGTGATTTCGTAGGCGGGCAGGCCATTGAGTTCGAAGCTTCTTTCTTTTCTGTTGGACATATCGCTTTGCGCACTGCTAAACTTAATGATCATTGAATCGGCAGTGGTCTTCAAATTCGTTACAGCATCCATCTTCTGGATCCTGAGATCTGTATTCATGGGGTCGAAATATGTGTCGCCCTTTCCATCGGGTGAATAATAAAAACTACTATCCGAATAACAGTCGAACCGGAGAGCGGTACCCGTGAGATCGATGGTGAAATCTGCAAATGCGCTGAAGTCTGCTTTGGCGGTAGTATCTACATACATGGAGAGCATGGCGTCGATTATCTTCTTTCTTAGTTTCAGATTACCGGCAGGCATTTGGGCAAATGCCAGTACCATATATTGCTTGTTTCCGAATTTCATATGTATGTATTCCGTCTCCCATGTTTCGCCTTTTCGAATGTGGATGAGGGCTTTGTCGTTCCCGATTTTGAAATCCTTTTCGAGATAGTAAGGAATTTTTTTCGTCTTATTCTTTTCTGCATCTTCCTTCATCATTTCCAGATACTCCTTAAAGTTGAGACGGTCAGTTTCATAGATGTTGATGTATGTCTGCTTATCCTTAAATAACCTTAGCTCTCGTGGATGGCTGGTGAAATCGTCCGGTATTTCCATGAAAATGCGGGTACCGGGTATCTGCTGGTGCTTTGCTGTTTTTTTTATTTTAACCTTATTGGGAACGCCTGAAGAATCACATGAAGCGATCAGTGCTGTAAAGCTGAGAAGCAGTAGGGTGAAAAATTTCATGGGTATGGATTTAGGGCTTCGCTAAACTACTCAAATATTTTTCAGTTCAAAACAGTGCAATAAAAAAGCGCCCCGAATAATCGGGACGCTCTTACTTTTTTGTATTACGCTATTGCTAAACTATTAGTTGAAGATGTAGCGCAGACCGAGCTGAATACCCCAGGTGCTTCCTGTGTTGTAAGCAGGCTGGTAAGCTTTCTTCGGCGCTTCAGGATCGAAAGTGAACAATGGGTTGGCTTGTGAATAAACCAGTTTGCCAGTGTTGTTGCTGCTTGAAGCGATACCAACAATGCCCATATCCTGGAAGGTTCCGAAAGTGTATTGGTAGCGGTAGCCCCAATCTTTGTTCACCAGGTTAAGCAGGTTGATCACATCGATGCTGAATTGAATAGTGTGTTTTTTCTCTCCGGTTTTGAATCGGAAATCCTGCAGAATACGCATATCCAGTGAATGGAACCATGGCAGCAGAGCGCCATATTTTTCCATGGTCTGACCTTTGTGTTTACGCAGGTATTTATCGCTTTCGATGAATTTGAAGAATGCCTCACTTTGCTGTGCAGCACTGTAAGTGTTGCCGTTGCTGTTTTTGAAGCCTTCTACGAATTTGATCTCAGAGGCATCTTTCGGAATGTACAGGATGTCGTTGCTTGCGCCGTCTCCATTGATGTTGGAAGAGTAGCGGAAGCTGTAGCGTTCCTGCGGTGCAGCAGAGTAGAAGAGGCCGATCGTTGTAGCCAATTTCTTCTGACTGCCATATTCAACTCTGTATGAGCCATTGGCTACGATACGGTGAGGAACAGAGAAGTTAGACTGACCCAGTTCAGGAATGTTTGGGTTACGTGCAATGTTGTTGGTAGTCCATCCGGAACCAGACTGATCTGAGCTACCGATTGAAACTTCCTGTGCCAGTGTGTAGGTATAAGCGATACCAGCCTCCCAGTTGTTGGAGAATGATTTCTGAACACCTGCAGTCAGCGCAAGGCTGTAACCTTTATTGGTATTGTCCAGCACCGCCATTTGGTTGATGTCTGTATTCAGGTTCGCTGAATTGTTAACCGGATTGTTGTAGTATGGACGTTTGTCGATACCATTGATCACACCAGACTGATCAGCCAGGTTGGCGTTGCGGAAGAATGGGTTGTTGATGAATTTGGTGTACAGCGCTTCCAGAGTGAAAGTATAGTTGCCACCAAACTTTCTGTCAACCGCCAGGTTGGTTCTCCAAACCTGTGGCATTTTGAAATTCTTGTCGATAGCGCTGAAGCTTGATCCTGACAGAATGCTTGTTCCAACCGGATCAGGATTAGCAGGGATATAGGTAGTTCTGTCTGCGTTGTAATCGTAACCTGCAGGAGTTTTAGTCTGGAAGAGTGCGCGAACGATACCGTTGTCACCTACCTGATTAACCATCCAGATGAAAGGAATACGACCGGTGAACAAGCCTGTTCCACCACGTACAATGGTTTTCTTATCTCCGTCTACATCATACACAAATCCAACACGTGGAGAAACCAGAATTCTGGATTTAGGCCATTTGCTTACGTCGAAGTGCTCGATATTTCCGTCAACATCTTTAAAGCTGCGTGCTTCAAGAGCTGGGTTCTTTGGAGGATCGTAAGGGTAGAATGGTTTATCCAGACGCACACCATAAGTGAGTTTGAATTTGTTTGAAACAGTCCATGCATCCTGCAGATACACGCCGAGCTGAGCAAACTTAGCTTCAGGTACTTTGATACCCAATCTGTTGTTGGGGTCGAAAGCAACTGCAAAGTGAATCGGATCATCACCGGCAATGAACGCATCTACTGAAGAGTAGCGGTAGTAGGCAGGGCCACCGGCACCTGTAAATGAGTTGGCGAACTTCATGTACTCATAGCTAACACCAGCTGTAAGGGTATGTCTTCCCAGATTGATGGTGAGGTTATCAGCAATGTTCAGCGCCTTGTCGGAGATAGAGTTCTTGTAAGAGAACAGATCAGTACCAAATGAAATATACACTTGTGTCTTATCTGATTTGTTCATGATGTCAACGAAAGGCATGTTTGAATTAGGAACACGTTCCAGTTCGTTGTCAGTATAAGAAGCGATCAGTTGGTTAGAGAAGGTGTTGCTGAAATTAGAGTTCAGTTCAGCTACTCCCGACCATACTTTCACATTGTTCTTGAAGTTAGAGCTGTTGAAAGCCATACCGCCGGTTTTACCACCACGACGGCTGTTGTTGATACGATCTGCAGTCAAACCAGTAGTGCTCGCTGCATTGACCTGATCATCATCATTGGTTTCTGACTGCGTATAACGAAGTGTCAGACGATGTCTGCTGCTGATATTCCAGTCCAGACGAGCAAGGAGCTTCTTGTTGTCTGTATCGAAATCATATCCTTCATATTTACCTGGGTTGAACTTGAAGTTGTTAACCAGATAATCCGAAACCAGTTTCAGATCTGATTCCAGCACTGAAGTTGCATTAGGGTTTTTGTCGTCAGCTGATTTCTTTGAAACAAAAGTCTGACCAGGCTGCGTTCTGTTCTCCATTTCGTAGTTCACGAAGAAGAACAATTTGTCTTTGATGATTGGTCCACCTACGCTTGCACCAAAAGTTTTGTTGGAGCGTTTGGGATTATCAACTTTTCTGTCAAGTACTTTCTTGCCGGTAAATTCCTGATTACGGTAGAATCCGTAAACAGTAGCGTACATATTATTGGTACCTCTTCTTGTTACGGCATTGATGCCGCTACCAACGAAACCTGCCTGACGTACATCGAAAGGAGCGATGTTCACCTGAACCTGATCGATGGCATCGATAGAGATGGCAGATACTGCACCACCGGGGATCATGCCATCACCACCTCTTCCGAAGTTGTTGTTGAACAGTGAACCGTCGATAGTGAGGTTATTATACCTGTTGTTCATACCGGCAAAGCTATTGCCGTTAGACTGGGGAGTAATACGTGTAAGGTTAGCAAGGCTACGTGTTACGTTTGGCAGGTTTTGGATCAGCCTGTTGCTGATATTGGTGCTGGCGCCGGTTTTTTCAGTTGCACCTCTGCGGGCAGCTGTTACCGTTACCACCTGCAGTTCTGAATTGGACGGCAGCAGTGTTGTCTGCAGGTCATATCTCTCACCGAGGGGAATATTGATGTCTTCTTTAGTGTAATCGGAAAAACCGATGTAAGATACTTTTACAGAATAAGGGCCGCCGGGGGGGATGTTGTTGATGTCGAATACACCACCATTTCTGGTAGATACATTGAAAGATGCTCCGGTTGGTATGTGCTTCAGGGTAATGGTAGCACCTACCAGGGCTTCGCCTTTGTCGTTTTTCACAACTCCGGACATACTGCTGGTAGTAACCTGGGCCAGACCTTCAAAGCCCAAACCTACCAGAAGCAGGGTTAACAATAACAGAGTAGTTCTTCTCATATTAAGACGTGTTTATTAATTGGGTGCAAAGAAACAATCACTGCTTAACCTCATCGGCAAGCGTTATATTATGTTTAAATTAATTCCGACTCTTAACTGCATGATTATCTAGTGGAAATTTGCTACCAACCCGCCGCGAAGGGCATTTGCTTTTTGGTTGGCCTTAACCATTTTCAATGATTCTAAGGTTTCTGGATAAGGATCCGGGGTCTTTTCGGCGACAAAAGTAAAAGAAAAAATTATCAAGTGTTAAAAAGCCATTAACACATTATGCACACCCCTCTGCGGTTACGAAAAACTACCCAAACACCATTAAATACAAGTACTTATACAATCCCCGCACTGGCTTATCCGTAATAAAAGACAGGCAATCATGGCAATTTGCTGCCTCCATCCAACCATTGCGGTCAACGATTTATCCTTATCAGCGCATCCTGCGAACCTTCTTCTGTGTAGGATGTTTTATTAGTAACTTTGCAAAAATTTAGGGTATGCTTGATTCTATTGAAAGTGCCATAGAAGATATAAAGAACGGTAAACTGGTAGTTGTAGTGGACGATGAAGATCGTGAGAATGAAGGCGACTTTATCACGGCTGCTCACAATATCACCCCCGAACTCATCAATTTCATGGCCACTCACGGCCGTGGTCTCATCTGCGCACCCCTCGACGAAGAGCGTTGCGATGAGCTGGAACTGGGTCTGATGGTGAACAACAATACCGCCTTGCACGAAACAGCTTTCACCGTATCGGTAGACCTGCTTGGCGACGGATGTACCACCGGTATCTCCGCACACGACAGGGCCAAAACCTTTCAGTCGCTGGTGAATCCAAAAACCAAACCTTCCGATCTCGCCCGTCCCGGACATATCTTCCCGCTCCGTTCCAAAAAAGGCGGTGTGCTCAGAAGAGCCGGCCATACAGAAGCTACCACCGATCTTACCCGTCTCGCCGGATTCCCTCCACCTTATGGCGGAGCGCTCGTTGAGATCTGTAACGAAGATGGTTCCATGGCCCGACTCCCCGAACTGATGGAGATCGCTAAAAAATTCAATCTCAAAATCATCTCCATAAAAGACCTGATCGAGTATCGCCTCAAAACCGATTCGCTGATCGAAGAAGTGGTGCGTGTAGACATGCCTACCAAATATGGTCATTTCAAACTGGTGGCGTATCGCGACAAAAGCAGCAATGCCGAGCACCTGGCCCTCATCAAGGGAACATGGGAGAAAGACGAACCCGTGCTGGTGCGTGTGCACTCATCCTGCTTTACCGGCGATATCCTCGGATCGTTCCGTTGCGATTGCGGCGAACAACTGCATGTTGCCATGTCGATGGTAGAGAAAGAAGGAAAAGGTGCCATCCTCTACATGAACCAGGAGGGCAGAGGCATCGGTCTGATGAATAAACTCAAAGCCTACAAGTTGCAGGAAAACGGCATGGACACCGTTGAAGCCAATCTCCACCTCGGTTTCCCGATGGACAAACGCGATTACGGCATCGGTGCACAAATGCTTCGCTCACTCGGCATCACCAAGCTGAAACTGATGAGCAACAACCCACGCAAACGCGCAGGACTGCTGGGTTATGGCCTCGAAGTAGTAGAAGCTGTACCCATCGAAGTTGAGCCTAACGTGCACAACGAAAAATACCTGCAAACAAAACGGGATAAACTCGGACATGAAATCTTGAAAGGATAACATCCTCCCATATACTTCAACAAGTAATTGCCGCGCCGGTGCTAATTAGCTCCGGCGCTGTCTTTTTGGGGAGGAACTACCGGAGGCGCAGCCGCTGCCTTTGGTTTCTTTTTCCGCTCACCTCTGAAGAGTTCATCGATCTTGTCGAAGTCGCGGCGGTAACTGATGCTCGCACCCGAACGGTTCTGCCTTGCACCTACGCCCGAACCAGTTAGATAATTATAGGAATCGCGGTAGAAGAAAGTGAGCACCAGTTTTCCATCCTGCCTGATCTTCCACTCTGCAGTGATATCAGGAAGGAACTGCAGGTTCTTAGTGGCCTGCGCCTGCTCACTGCTCAATCCGAAATCGAGGGCGCTGCCAAATGTAAAGGTGAGCCGCTCATTAAGGAAGCTCTTACCGATATTGAGGTTGAGATTACTTCGGTCGTAGTTGATGCGGTTCCGGTCCGAACCATCCACCAGATTGTACCCGCTGTACAACTGGGCATTGAAGTTTACCTTGATGCTCTTATCGTTGAATATCTTCTGGAAGATATTGGAGCTCCATTTGCTGAGTGCTCCAGACACCATTCCGGAGATGCTTCCGATCACCACACCTTCAAACGCGATATTGCCCAACCCGCTCTGGCTGCCGGTTTGCAGGGGGCCGAAGCTGTTGAACACAATGAGGAAAGCTACCTGTTTGTTCAATTCGTTCTCGTCGTTCTGTATGCGCTGCAGAATGGCCAGTGCATCCGGATCGTTCTTCAGCGCGCTTCCCTGCGGCAGCTCGATGGTGAATTTGATCTTCGGACGCATGAGCTTCTCCGTGAGGTTGGCCACCACTATCACTTCGCCACGATATTTCTTCACGGCGTTGTTCACGCCCGTGCTTCCCTGTGCCAGCGAAAACTGATCGAGACCGAGATCGCTGAAACGCACGTTCTCCGCATGATACTCCGCATCGATCTTGCAATCCGCATCATAGGGATCGCCCTTCCATTGAATATAGTTGCCCACACCTTCGCGCAGTTTGAATGGTTTGCGCAGGAAGCTCTGGAAACTGAAATTGTAATTTCCTCTGTCGATATCGAAGCGGCCAAGGATGGTGAAATCGCCACTGGTACCCGCCTTTATTTTCAGGTTGCCATGTCCGTTAGCCTGGATGATATCGCCGGTAAGCTCATCCATTATCACGTACATATTGGCCAGGTTATTGGCGGTGATATCGAGCGATACCGTGAGGTTACTCTCCTGAAACTGTTTCTCCGGCTGCATTTCACGACCGTAGACTTTCCATACGATGAAGTCTGCCTGTCCGCTTTCGCGTGAGGATGTAGAACGGATATACACTTTGGAACTGTCAGCGGGTTCGCCTTTGATGTCCATTTTCATATCAGCCAGCGGGCCCTTCAGCGTCATATTCGCTTTGGCGAATACGTTCCCGAAATAAGCGTCTTTACCGGTGCCGTTGGTGTTGAGTACCTGCAGCTTATTGGTGTTCATCCCGAAATCGAATTCGAGATTGTCCCATGCCTGGTGTTTGAGTATGCCTTTGGTGATATGGCCTGTATTGCCGTATTCGTCTTTGATGGGGAATGCGCCGAAGTCAACAAATCCATCTCTGAAATCGAAAGTGGCCTGCGGAATTTTGTACAGCACGTTGGTGTACTTCACGCGCAGCTGTCCTTCTTTCAGCGTTACCGTACCAGTATATTTCAGGTTGTCGGGAGCGCCGGAGATGCGCAGATCGCCGGTGGCATATCCGTTGAGATCGGTGAATACGCCATCGAGGTATTGCTGCAGCAACCTGATACGCATATCATTGAACTCGCCGGTTATATCCAGCGGTAAGCTGTTGACGGTATCGATGGTGTTGTAGCTTCCGGCGATATCGAAATTGTAATGCGGGTTCTTGCTCAGCGCACCGAAGTTTACGGTTCCTGTACGCGAGCTGTAATTGCCTTTCAGCGCCACTCTTCCGATGCTGTCGTCGTCGAGCCTGAATTGTTCGGCTTCGCCCGACATATCTGCCTGGAACTTTTTGAATGGATCTGATATGTCGACCGTTCCGGTGAACAATCCTTCAATTCTGTTCTTCTTCACAAAGTAGGGTGTGAAGTCGCCGATATTGATGCGTTTCATTTCCACCCTTACATCATTGGTGTTGCCTATATCGGAAGGGTGGGTGGTTACCAGTATTTCCTGATCGCCGCTGTAGATGCGTACGCCGTCGGCAGATACAAGATCCTCACTGAACACCAGCTCTCCGTCTTTTTCGATGAGCCAGTTCTTTCCATTCACATCGAAATTGCTTTTGTCGAAGAGTATGCGCACACCGCGAGGCATGGTCTGCACTTTGGCGGCAATACTGGCTGCATTGATGGTTTGGCTGGCGCTGGTTTTCACCATCACATGCGATAAGTCGTTGGACGAACTCATGCGGATGGTGGTTCCCGGAAAGTGAAGGCTGTCGTTCACATACACATCGGCGATGCTGCTTTCGAGTGAAAGGCTGTCCATATTCCCGATGCCTTTCAAACTCACATTGTACACGGTGAGATTCTTATAATTGAACTGCGGCACTTCGGCATTGAGATCGAGCAGGTTCTCTTTACTGTTGATGCGCCCCGCAATGGTACTGAAGTTGAAGCCGCCCAGATTCTTATCTACGAAGTCGAGATAGTCCTCCACTTTCTTAGTGGTGATCACAAAACTGAAGTTCTCGTTCTTCAGTGTCTGTGCCGGCTTGATATAACTGGGATAATATTTATTGAGGAAACTCTGAAAGGCAGCAGGCAGCTCCATGATGGAGAAATCGCCCACCAGCGCTGCATCGAACTCATTGCTGAGTACGGTGATCACTTTGTTGTTGCCCATCACTTTCGATTCCACACTCAGCGAATCGAAGGAGATCCTTCTTCCGTTCTTGAATACTGAAGCATCGTAAATGCGTGCTGTTCCTAAGAAGTTATCGATATTGTTTCCGGTGAAATCGAATTTGAATTTGCCGTATCCATCGATGCTGTCTTTGGTGAGCTTGAGGTTCTTCAGACTCGCCTTAGAAATGTCTGCATCGAAATTGAATTCAGGCACAGCCTTGCTGAAGTCTACCAGACCATTCAGTTTGGCAGTTAGATTCGAGTCGGCTACATTCAGTTCTCCGTTGAAGAGGCGTTTGGCTACGGTTCCTTTTACTATGATATCGTGATAGACATATCCGTATGCATCGAATGATGCTATGTTGCCGTCGAGTTTGGCGTTGAGGTTGCCGGTGCGAAGGCCCTGTCCGTTTACCTTCCCCTTGAAGCTGATCTTCCCGATCTGCGGCACATTGATGAATTCTCCGAGCTGGAAATTGCTGGTGTTGAGGTTCCCTACATAACTGGTATGGCCTTTATCCGGGAACTTCATATTTACGTCACTCACAATTGTACCGAGATTGGTTTCGATGGTTCCGTAGGTTACGAAGTCTTTTACGAATCCCGTGAAGTTGCCCCGGAAGCGCAGGAACTCGATGCGATCGAGCCTTGGTTGCGTAATTGTTCGCAGTTGGGGTATGATGGCTATCGCATCTTTGTAAGTGGTTCTGAAATCGGTGGCTTCAAAGTCGATGAAGGTCTTATCTATATCGGGCAGTCCTTTAAGACTGATATTTCCGTTGAGGTAAGCGTTTTGTCCTGCTTCGATGGTGATCTTTCTGGCCACCAGGTTTTCAATAGGGCCTTTGATCTTCCCATTGATGCGCACTTTCTTTTTCCATTCTTTCAGCTCCGGAGCGAAGTAAGCGATATCGTCACTTTCGAGATACGCTTCATCGAAGTCGCCTTCCATGCGCACTTTGGAGATGAAGTCGCTCATATCGTCGAAAGTGTTGTAACGCATGGCGAAGTAGCGGTGGAGGTGACTGCGGTTGGTCTCCAGATCCAGATTATTGAACTCCATGGCTTCGGGATGAGCCTTGAAGTTGGCTTTGAGATGTTTCACTACCAGTCCGCTTCTTTCTTTGGTGCTGAGGTTCATCACGGCAGTAATGGAATCCTGCTGAAAGCGCACGTTCTTGAAATTGGCTTCGATATCGCTGAACTGAATATGCGCGCCATCGAAATAATCGTAGGGCTTACGCTCCGTATTCACATCACTTTTGAAAGTGCCGTTATTGAGATTCAGTTGAGCAATGCGTATATCCCAGTTGCCGGCATTCCAGCGGAGCTTATTGGGATCATTCACTATAATGGTGTCCACACTTTTGGGACGAAGTGAGTCCGGGCGGTTGCCAACATAATTGTAAATGGCGAAGAGTGGTTTATCGATATTCACGCTTCTCAGCCAGAGTTGTTTTTTGGCGAGGCTCACCATTTCGGCATCTATATCGAGGCTGCTGAAGCGGATCAGCTGATCTTCACCACGCCATGCATCGCGCTGATTGAGCATTACATTATCGAGATCGATCTTTTTGAGATCGAGATTGATGCCGCTCTTTTTGGAACTCGTATCTGCCGGACCTGAAAAATATTCGAGAATGAACCGGTAGTTCCAGATGGAGTCCGTTCGGTTGAGATTGATCTCTGCATCCTGGAGGCCGAGGTATTTGAGTTCGATCTTGTCTTTGAAGAAGAACCAGTCGGTGATATTTACTTTGAGTGCACCGGCATAAAGGAGGGTATCGTTCTTTCTGTCTTTGATCAGCGTTTGTTCGAGGCTCATCTTATTGAACAACGCAAAATCTACATGCTTGATGGAAACGGTGGTCTTGAGATCTTTCGATAATCTGGCGGTTGCCTGTTGTACCAGCCAGTTTTGAACCGGCGTAGTTTGCAATGCAAGCCATGCCAGTATGATCAGTGCGATCAGGACCAATAATATGGTCCGGGATATTTTCCAAAACTTTCTCAGGTTCTGAGTATTGGGTGCAAAATTAGGTGTTCGGGGTGTTTGTGCAAATTCAATACCAATGAATCCGTCAAAATACCTTGCGAACGGTACCACAACCCCTCAAAAAACATATATTGCAGTAGCAGCCTAAACGATACACGTATGAGAAAACTGATACCTTTTTTTCTGGCGCTTGTTTTTAACAGCGCCTTAGCACAGGCACAATCCTTGTCGCAGTCACTCGAAAATGCCCGGATGAAACAACAACCTGCCTCCAACGCTCCCCGCACGGCAATCAAACCAGTACTGGTGATCCATGGCGGAGCCGGCACCATCCTCAAAAAGAATATGTCTCCCGAAAAGGAGCGCGCATACATGGAAGCTCTTAAAGCCGCACTGGAAAAGGGTTACAGCATCCTGAAAAATGGCGGTTCCTCGCTGGATGCAGTAGAGGCGGCCGTAAATGTAATGGAAGATGATCCGCTCTTCAATGCCGGAAAGGGTGCCGTATTCACCCACGAAGGAAAGAATGAGCTCGATGCCAGCATCATGAATGGCCGCACCCTCGCTGCCGGAGCTGTAGCCGGAGTAACCACCATCCGCAATCCCATCACGGCCGCCCGTGCCGTAATGGAAAAGAGTTCTCACGTAATGATGACCGGCAGAGGCGCCGAAGAATTCGCCAAACAGCAAGGTCTCACCATCGTAGATCCTTCCTATTTCTACACCGAAGACAGATGGCAGGGGCTGCAACGCGTGAAAAAGCAAGATTCCATGAAGACCGAACTCGATCACGGCAACAAGCCCACGTCCGGACTTCGTCAACCCGAAAACCGCGACTCCAAATACGGAACCGTTGGTGCCGTAGCGCTCGATGCCCAGGGCAATCTCGCCGCTGCCACCAGCACCGGAGGCATGACCAACAAAAGATTCGGCAGAGTAGGGGACTCACCCATCATCGGTGCCGGAACCTATGCCGATAACAACACCTGCGCCGTAAGCTGTACTGGCTGGGGCGAATATTTCATTCTTCTGGTAATGGCCAAAACCGTTAGCGACATGATGGAGTTCGGCCACTTCAGTCTCGAAAAAGCCACCAACGAAATGGTGATGAAGCGTCTCGGTGCTCTCGGCGGTGATGGCGGACTGATCGCCGTCGACAAAGACGGCCACATCGCCATGCCCTTCAATACCGAAGGCATGTACCGCGGCTATATAGACAAAGACGGAAAAGTTACCATCAAGATCTACAAAGACTAATGCCACAAGCTGCAAATGCAGCGACCGGTTTACCATAATCAAAGGCCAGCTGAAAGTTATTAGCTGGCCTTTGCTATTATTTTATATAAAAAAGTGTGTGCTTATTTTATTACCGCACGGCCGCGGGATATCCCGAAAACATGGTTGACAAATGTGCCGGGCAGTATTGAATCTCCGATGATCAGCAATCAAGTAGGATTGAACAATAGAATAAGGCCAAACTTTCGTGCAACACATTTGAAGACCAGTTTACGGGATATCCGCAACCGTGCTGCCTGCTAAGTAAGACAATTTCCATACTCATGTATTTGCTTTTGAACATCTACCCATTCAGCGATATGCATCAAAGGGCTATGTAACGCGGCCTTTGAAATATAAGCGAAGAAGCTGAAATACATCCTACAGTCCCATCTTTCCTCAAAGTTGCTTAATGGATATTCTCCCGCGGCGGTTTATTTCATCGCCCGCGTTCCATAGCCCTTTGAGAAATCAGATCAAAACTAAACCCAATAAGTGAGCGTTTCTATTTCATCAGCTTAGCCGGATCTTTCACACCGTCCGAATTATTATACGCCTGCGACTGTCCTTTTTCGATCGACAAACTCTTCCACGCATCGCCTTTGATAATCTTTCCGATGTACATTATCTGTCCCACATGGCTCGGATAATGCGCCAGCTGACGCAGTATCGCATCCGTTACCGTCAACGGTTCTTTGCGGATATAGATGGTAGTGAGCAGGTCTTCTTCTTTCAGACTTTGCAATGTATCGAGCAGGCATTTCCATCCATCCTCCCACATCTGAATCAATTGCTCGCGGGTATGATTGTGAATCTCAAACTCTTCATCGCGCTGGCGCCATTCTTTCTCTCCGTCTTCCGTAAGCAGGTTGGTCCAGCGGCTGCGCATATTGCCATTCAAATGCTGAATGATAGTAGCAATGCTGTTGCTCACTTCATTAGGTCTGAAATGGAAATCCGCTTCGCCCAGCTGATCGAAGGTTTTATCTCCCAGCTGTTTGTAAGATTTGTATCTTCTGATGGCCGACTGCAAAAACTCGTTGCCTAATGTATTCATGATCGTGGCTATTTAGAAAATAAAGGTACTTAATGCAGTAATGCCTGCATGTTAAAAGCGGCTTAGAATCCGGCAGCGGCATCATCTCCGCGATGATCGCCCACGGCTTCGATGCTGCCATTTGCATTGATGCGGATCACTTCGGTTCTTCCGATCTGTCCACGCTCCGTTACTTTGTAACCCATCTTTTTCAACTGCTGGCGCACTGCTTCGGGGAAACTTTTTTCAACAAAGATTTCATCGGGCAACCACTGGTGATGGAATTTCGGTTTGTTCACAGCATCATCAGCAGAGAGATTGAATTCGAGAATATTCATCAGTGTCTGAAATACCGAAGTAGTGATGGTAGTACCTCCGGGAGTTCCGATTACGAGGAAGGGTTTGTTGTTTTGCAGAACAATGGTGGGCGTCATGGAACTGAGCATCCTTTTGTTGGGAGCGATGGCGTTGGCATCGGCGCCCACTGCGCCGTACATATTGGGCACTCCGGGCTTTACACTGAAGTCGTCCATTTCGTTGTTGAGGATAAACCCTGCTCCGGTTACCGCAGTGCTGCTGCCATAACCTCCGTTGAGGGTGGTGGTAACGGCTACTGCATTGCCTGCATTATCGTATACGCTGAGGTGCGTGGTTTCTTCGCTTTCGGGAATGAGGCCTGCCCCAATAGCTGTGCTGGTGCCGGCTTTGGAAGGATCGTAATCTTTCATGCGCTCTTTGATATATGCCTCGCTGGTGAGAGTGCGAACAGGCACTTTGTAGAAGTCGGCATCACCGAGAAATTTAGCACGGTCGGCATAAGCACGGCGCTCCACTTCCGTCATCAGTTGAACAGAGGCAGTGGTCTGGAAGCCCATCTGCTGAATGTTTTTGTCCTCCACCATCTTCATCATCTGTGGCAGCAATATGCCACCACTGGAGGGGAGAGGCATGGTGAGAATAGTGTAGCCTTTGTATGGGAAGGATACTATTTCACGTTCGCTGGCTTCGTAGTTTTTGAGATCTTCATAACTGATGATGCCTTTGCCGCGGTTCATTTCTTCCACTATGAGTTTTGCAGTGACGCCTTCATAGAATCCTTTGCGGCCTTCATCGCGGATGCGTTTGAGGGTATTGGCCAGATCGGTCTGAATGAGCGTATCGCCTGCTTTCCAGGGCTGACTTCTTACAAAAACCGGAGCGGTGGAATTGTATTGAAGGAACTCTTCTTTGTGTGAATTGAGTGCACGGGCTTCGGCAGCTGTAATTGCAAATCCTTTTTCTGCCAGTTCGATGGCGGGTTGCACCAGCTCTCCGAATGGAAGCTTCGCGTATTTGGCTGAAGTGATCAGTCCGGCTACAGTACCCGGCACACCTGCTGCCAGATGGCCGTTCTGACTGAGCTTTGTCTGTGCATTCCCATTGGCATCGAGATACATATCGCGTGATGCCTTACCCGGCGCTTTCTCTCTGTAATCGATGGCGAGGTTTTTGCCATCGGCAAGATGCCCCACCAGAAAGCCACCTCCGCCAATATTTCCGGCGGCAGGATATACAACCGCCAGTGCCAGCTGAGTGGCAATTGCCGCATCAACCGCATTGCCGCCCTTCTTCAAAACAGCTATACCCACTTCACTCGCCAACGGATGTGCACTTACTACTGCACCATTCCTGCACAATACTTTTTTTTGTATGCTGTACGAATAGGGGTTAAGGGCAACTGAACTGTTTTTCTTACTTACCGAGCACGCGAAAAGCAATGCTGAGACTGAAAAGCAGCAAATTATCCGACGTATCATAATTATCAATTATTTGAATATGTGTAAACACTTACATAAATATTGAACCTCTACTAAAATTATGTAAGATTCACCTCAAATGGCGATTGATAACGTGGAAAATTAATTTTCTTTTCATACTTTCATTGCACACTAGTAATTCCTGGTTAGACACCAAAGAACTACGAACACATGAGAAAAAGAATATCCCCGCCATGAGCGGGGATGTTCTTTTTCAGGAAGTTATTTTATATTCACATCCTTATTTTGATGTCAATATGAAGAAGATCTACGTTACCTGGCTGCTGCTGCTCATTTCCACGATGCTCTTCGCCCAGGTTCAATCCCCTGAACAGTTCCTTGGTTACAAAATCGGTAGCCGTTACACTCCCCACTTCAATGTTGTGAATTACTGCAAGTACCTCGGTACAGCCGCACCCAATATGGTGAAGGTAGAGCAGTATGGAACCACCAATGAAGGCAGGCCCTTGCTGCTGGTGTTTGTAGCTTCTCCCGAAAATGCACAACGCCTCGATGCTATCAGATTGAACAACCTGAGACTGGCAGGCGCTACCAGGGACAAAGCTGCATCTGATGAAAATGCACCCGCTATCGTATGGCTCAGCTATAATGTGCATGGCAACGAAACTTCTTCTTCCGAAGCAGCGATGCTCACCCTCTTCGAACTGGTGAACCCTGCCAACAGCAAAACAAAAGAATACCTGAAAAATACAGTGGTGGTGGTTGATCCCTGCATGAACCCGGATGGCCGTGACCGTTATGTGAACTGGTTCAACAGCGTAGTAGGCAAAAATGCCAATCCCGTGAACTTCACCCGCGAGCACAGTGAGCCATGGCCCGGCGGCAGACCCAATCATTACTACTTCGATCTCAACCGCGACTGGGCCTGGCAAACGCAGGTGGAATCGCAGCAGCGCATGGCCCGCTACAACCAGTGGCTGCCGCAGGTGCATGTAGACTTCCACGAACAGGGCGTGAATGAACCTTACTATTTCGCTCCCGCTGCCGAACCATTTCACGAAGTGATCACTCCATGGCAGCGCGATTTTCAGGTGATGATCGGAAGAAGCAACGCCAAATATTTCGATCAGAACGGATGGCTCTTCTTCACCAAAGAAAGATTCGATCTCTTCTATCCAAGTTACGGTGATACCTATCCTATTTATAAAGGAGCCATCGGCATGACCTACGAACAAGGAGGCCATAGCCGCGGAGGCGCTGCCGTGATCAATGAAGATGGCGATACGCTTACATTGTACGATCGACTGATACACCACTTCACCACCGGCATGAGCACCATCGAAACCAGTGCCTCCAATGCATCGAGACTGGTGAAGGAATTCAAAAAATATTACGACAAAGCCCGCACCGCACCTCCCGGCGAATTCAAAGCATGGCTGATAAAAGCCGATGGGGGCGATCGCTTAAAAAGACTCACACAACTGCTCGACAAGAACAATATCGAATACAGTTATCTCAGCAGCGGTTCTGCAAACGGACTCAACTATTTCACCAACAAAAACGAATCGGTGAAAATAACTCCGGGTGATGTGGTGATCAATGCCGGACAAACCAATGCCAACCTGCTGAAAGTATTGTTCGAGAGAACATCCAAATTATCAGATTCTGCAACTTACGATATCACTGCATGGAGCATGCCTTATGCATACGGCCTCACTACTTATGGGCTAAATGCCACGCTGGGCGGCGGTTCTGCTGAACCACCTGTTCCACTGAAAACAACCGTAGCTCCGGGTTCAACCATCACAGCTTATGCCATTAAATGGACCGGCCTCGGAAGTGTTCGTTTCCTTGCGGAGCTGATCAAAAGGAAAGTGAAAGTGCGTTACGCAGAGCAACCATTTGTTACCGGTGGTGAACAATTCGAAAAAGGAACACTCATTGTTACCAAAACCAGCAATACCAATGTGCAGGCGCCGCTGGAATCCATCATTCAGGAAGTATCGAAAACAACTGGTGAAGCTTATTATCCGGTTGCTTCAGGATATGTAGACAGAGGTTACGATTTCGGATCAGACAAAGTACGCATCATCCGCGCGCCGCGCGTAACGCTTCTCGCAGGCGATGGCATATCATCACTCGGTATGGGCGAAGTATGGCATTACTTCGATCACGTGATCAACTATCCACTCAATGTGGTTTGGATCAAAGACTTTGGCAAAGATGTACTGAAAGAAACCGATGTACTCATCATGCCCGATGGCAACTACCGCAGCTTCGATAAGAACATGCACGATGCCCTCAAAGACTGGGTAAGCAATGGTGGACGCATCGTAGCAATTGAAGGAGGTGTAGGTACACTCGCCCGCAACGAGTGGGGCATCAAACTCAAAGAAAGCGACGATAAGAAAGATGATAAGAAGGAGGATAAGAAAGACGATTACACTTTGCTGCGCAAATACGAGAACCGCGAACGCGACTATCTGCCCAGCTTCATCCCCGGCGCCATTTACAAGGTAGATCTTGACAATTCACATCCGCTGGCTTTCGGTTACGACAGCACTTACTATACGCTCAAACAAGACGATAATATTTATGATTTCTTTAAGGAGGGTATGGGCTGGAATGTAGGAGTGATCAAAAAGAGCAGTCAGATATCCGGCTTCGTTGGCTCCAAACTCAAAGACAGACTGAAAGACGGCCTTCTCTTCGGTGTACAGAATCAGGGCGATGGTACCATTGTTTACTTTACCGATAACCCTGTTTTCCGCAGTTTCTGGGAAAATGGAAAGCTCCTTTTTGCCAATGCTGTATTTATGGTAGGTCAATAAGGGCTGGCCCTATATCTTTGGCCGGTTATTATTCCTATTCCAAAATCTATTAACTGAATGAGATCATTTAGACCCCTTCAGCTGATCCTCGGTTGCATTGCATTCACTCAGGTGTCTACGTCTGTGGCGCAGACACCAGCTTCTTACAGCAGTTCGGATCTTTACCAGCAGGTGAAGAAACTCAAAGTACTGGGCTCCGTGTTGTACATGGCAGCACACCCCGACGATGAGAATACCCGATTGCTCGCCTGGCTCTCCAAAGACAGATTGTATCGAACTGGTTATCTCTCGCTCACGCGTGGTGATGGTGGACAAAACCTCATCGGAGACGAGCAGGGCATCGAGCTTGGCATGATCCGCACACAGGAGCTGCTGGCCGCCCGCCGCATCGACGGTGCAGAACAGTTCTTCAGTCGCGCTTACGACTTTGGTTTCAGCAAACGTACTGAAGAAGCGCTCTCTACCTGGAATCAGGAAAAGATACTCGCAGACGCCGTTTGGGTGATCCGCAAGTTCCAACCGGATGTGATCATCACACGTTTCCCGCCCGATAGCAGGGCAGGGCACGGGCATCACTCCGCATCTGCTGTGATCGCTCAACTCGCATTCGAAGCAGCAGCAGATCCCAATCGTTTCCCCGAACAATTCACTCATGGCGTAAAACCCTGGAAAGTGAAACGCGTTCTCTGGAATACTTTCAGCTTTGGTTCTGTGAACACTACCAGCGACGATCAGTTGAAGATCGACGTAGGTGTGTACAATGCCGCACTGGGACAGGGTTACGGAGAGATCTCCGCCGAAAGCCGCAGCCAGCATAAGAGTCAGGGCTTCGGCGTACCCGCCGGAAGAGGTTCATCCCTCGAATATTTCCAGCTCCTGAAAGGAGACGCAGCTAAAAGCGATATCCTCGACGATGTGAACACCAGCTGGAACAGGATCCCCGGTGCGGAATCCATCGCCTCCAAAATCGACGCTATTCTCAGCAATTATAAACTCGATCAGCCTTCGGCAATTGTTCCGCAATTGGTTGCGCTCTACAAAGACATAGCTGCATTGCCCGATCATTACTGGAAAACAAAGAAGCTGCAGGAACTGCAGGATCTCATCGCCAACTGCAGCGGGCTCTGGCTCGAAGCCACTGCAAATACAGAGTTTGCGGTACAGGGAGATTCCATCAGACTGAACTTCTTTGCCAATAACAGGCTCGGCACCAACAGTACGCTCAACAATATTAAAGTAGATGTGATCGATGCCGAACTGAATCAGCCACTCGAAAAGAACCGCAATTTCACACTCAATAAACCACTCTACGTTTTTGCTACCAAGCCATTGTCTCAACCATACTGGCTGGAGAAACAAATGAACACCGGTTCTTTTGAAGTTGCTGATCAGAAACTGATCGGCCGTCCGGAAAGTCTGCCTGCTTATGCGGTAGATTTCGATATCACTATCGAAGGACAGCGGTTCACATTCACCCGCCCTGTGATGTACAAATTCACTGATCCTGTGAAAGGAGAATTGTATCGTCCACTGGTGATTGTTCCGCCTGCTACGCTCACTACTGGTCCGGATATATTCGTATTCCACAAAGGCCAGAAAGAGTCCGCGCAGCTCAGCGTGAAAGTTACTGCCAATAAGGATTTGCAGAAATACAGAGCCAATGTGATGCTCGACGCCGGCAAACGTCAGGAAACAAAAGATACAGGGTTTACCATGGCGAAAGGTATGAGCAGAAATTACGAGTTCACCATCTCCAATGAGCATCTATATGATGCAAAGAAAGGGAAGACCGACTATGCGCAGGTATTCGTAGAACTGAAGAACGGAAAAGAAGAACAACCAGCCTGGCTGAATCTCATCAGCATCAACTACGATCATATTCCTCCGATCCATTACTACATGCAGGATAAAGCGAAGCTTCTCGATCTGGACCTCAAAACCGTAGGTCATAAGATTGGGTATATCGATGGTGCCGGCGACAAAGTAGCATTCACGCTCGGGCAAATGGGTTACGAAGTAACCATCCTCAAAGAAAACGATCTCACATCCGCCAACCTGAAACAATTCGATGCGGTGATAACAGGAGTTCGCGCTTACAATGTGCACGACTTCCTCAAAACCAAATACGATGCGCTGATGGAGTATGTGAAAAATGGCGGGAACCTCATTGTACAATACAATACCAACAATAACCTGAGCAGTGCACGTGGTTCAGGCATCGGGCCTTATGGGTTCAATATTTCGCGCAACCGCGTTACCGATGAAAATGCAAAAGTGAACTTTCTGCTTCCATCGCATCCGGTACTGAATTATCCGAACAAGATCACTGAAAAGGATTTTGAAGGATGGGTACAGGAGCGGGGCATCTATTTTGCAGAGCAGACGGATGCTGCTTATCAGACTCCGCTGTCTATGGCAGATCCGGATGAGCCAGATCAGAAAGGAAGTCTTATCATTGCAGATTATGGCAAAGGAAAGTTTGTGTATACCGGGCTGGTATTCTTCCGTGAACTGCCCGCAGGTGTACCAGGCGCTTACCGGATCATTGCCAATATCATCGCACTGAATAAAAGCAACACAAAGAAATGAGTCAGACCACATCAGGTATAGACAAGAGCAGGGTTTTATTTATCATCGCAATGATCGTGGGCTTCCTTATCGGGAAGATGATCAAGAAAGTGGGAGTGGGCTTGCTGATCGGACTGATCCTGGGTCTCATACTGATGATGGCATTCTCTAAAAAAAGATAGTATGCAACAGCACAGTCAAAACCGTGAGCAGGAAAAAGTACCGCTATTCCCTAAGTGGAGTTACTGGTACTGGCTGGTGATCGGATTTCTGGGTCTGCTGATTGTGTTGTTTTATTTCTTTACCAAACATTTCGCATGAATTTTTCCGGCCTGGACTGGATGGTACTGGTGACCACACTGGTGTGCATCATCCTTTACGGCATTTACAAAGGGCGCAGCTCAAAGAAAAATCTCGAAGGTTATTTTCTGAGCGACCGTCAGATGCCATGGTGGGTGGTGCTGCTCAGCATCATGGGCACACAGGCAAGTGCTGTTACTTTTTTATCTGCACCCGGACAGGCATTTACAGATGGAATGCGGTTTGTTCAGTACTACTTCGGTCTGCCGATTGCCATGGTGATCATCGCATTTGCCTTTGTTCCTGTATTCAGGCGAATGAAGATCTTCACGGCTTACGAATACCTCGAACAACGTTTCGATATCAAAACAAGATTGCTTACCAGTTTTCTCTTCATGCTCTCGCGTGGACTGAGCACGGGCATCAGCATTCTTGCTCCATCTCTTGTGTTGCATAGCATGATGGGATGGGATATCACCATTACCAATCTTGTAATGGGTGGCGTACTGATGATCTACACCGCAACCGGTGGCGCCAAGGCCGTAGGTTACACGCAGCAATTGCAGTTCGTGATCATCTACATCGCCATGTTCGTAGCAGCATGGTGGGCAGTAAAAAGTTTACCCGAAGGCGTTGGATTTACAGACGCACTCCATATCGGCGGCAAAGCCGGAAAGCTCAATGTATTCACTACAGGTGTAACCGAAAATGGCTTCGACTGGAAAGATCGCTTCAATATCTGGAGCGGCATTTTCGGCGGATTATTCCTTGCACTCAGTTATTTCGGAACCGATCAAAGTCAGGTAGGACGCTATCTTACAGCCCGCACCGAAGGTGAAAGCAAACTCGGCCTGCTGATGAACGGACTGGCAAAAGTGCCACTGCAGTTCTTTATTCTGCTGATTGGCGTACTGGTATTCTCCTTCTATCAGTTCTATAAAGCGCCTGCTTTCTTCAATCTGGCGCTGGAAGAAAAAGTAAAGAGCAGCGAACATTCGCCTGCATACACAGAAGCAGTTGCGAAGTATGATGTAATACAGGAAGAAAAAAGACAAACAGCCATCTCACTGGCGCAGGCACTGCACAATGATGATGAGGCAACTATCGATAAACTGCGAACAACCATCAAAGAGCAGGAGACCGCCAGCAATCAGTCGAGAGAAGCCATCAAGGAAATTGTAAAGAAGGCCGTGCCTGGTGCAGACAGCAACGACACCAATTATGTGTTCCTTCGTTTCGTAGGAGATTTTTTTCCGAAAGGATTGGTGGGATTGATCATTGCCATCATCTTCCTCGCTGCATGGGGCAGTGTGGCAGCAGCCCTCAATTCTCTGGCTTCCTGCACCATGGTGGATTTTCATAAACGGCTTTCCAAAAAAGAACTGAGTGCCGAAAAAGAATACAAATGGAGCAGGTACTATACGCTGCTCTGGGGAGTGTTCTGCATTATCGTAGCACAGTTTGCATATAGTCTCGGCAACAGTCTTATCGAGGCTGTGAATATAATCGGCAGCTGGTTCTATGGCGCCATTCTCGGCATCTTCCTCGTTGCTTTCTATCTCAAAAAAGTGAAAGGGTCGGCAGTGTTCTATGCAGCCCTGCTTACAGAACTGATTGTAATTATCATCTACAAACTGGATATGTTCTCCTGGCTTTGGCTGAACGTAATCGGAGCCGTGCTGGTAGTGGTTTTGAGCCTGGTGATTCAAATGATATTGCCGCGTAAGAACGGAGAACAAAAAGAAAAGGCTTTATCATAACGATAAAGCCTTTTCAGTATTTGAGGAAAACTGTAATCTGATTATTTACCAGCCAGTGTCTTCAGCAGTTTCTCGTTCAGTGCAACATAGTCAGGGTTTTTAGCTTCCTGAGCCAGTTTCATTGATTGAGTAGCTGAAGCGATCGCTTCTTTTTTCAATCCCAGTTTAGCTTCTGCATTGGCTTTTTGGTGCCATACCCAGAAGAAATTAGGATTGAGTTCAGTTGCTTTGGTAAGCCACTCACGCGCCTGCTTGATGTCTTTACCAGTTTCCATGTAGTACATGGCAGCATTGAAGTAAGGAGGTTTCTCAGACTTCATAGCTTCGCTGATCTGTGCCATTACTTTACCATCGATGTCGGTTTTGATGGGGAGAGCAACAGCTGTTTTGTCCCACATGATCCAGAGATTGCACTCTGTGCCTTTGATCTCATCGAATTGCATGAGGAAGGTCTCCACTTTGTAAGGGAGTGCGATGGTTTTTACGTTCACGCGAACCACATCCTGATCTTCTTTGTAGGCAGATGGAGAAGTTACATCCAGTTGTTTGGTGATGATAACTGTCCATGAACCCTGAGCAGGGATGGTAAGCAGACCGTATTTTCCGGCAGGGATAGTTTTTCCGCCGATAATTACGTCATCGCTGAAATTGAGTGTAGTGGCTCCATTTGCACCGGTACGCCATACTTTGTTGAAAGGCACCAGGTCACCAAAGATCTTACGTCCTTTAGTGCTGGGGCGGGAGTAGCTGAGTTCAACGTTTCCCAGTCCGAATTCCTGCTTAATGGTCTGGCCGGTAGAAGGAGCGGGAACTTTCAAGCCCTGAGCCTGGAGAGCGCCACAAGTTAATGTGATGCTGCAGGCAATCGCGATTGCTGTTTTGATCATTGCAAACAAGTTTAATGCTCACAAAGGTAGAAGTTACAATCATTATTCCTTCTCATTCATCCTAAAAATGTACGGTTACGGTAGCAGTGGCTTTCCGGCCTTTGCTGATCTTCCAGCCGGGACCGTCTTTGATGAGGCGGATGGCTTCGTTGTCTGCCGCTTCGGTGAGCGAGCGGAGAATGGTGAATTCAGAGAGTTCGCCCTTGCGGTTTACGGAGAACGAAACAAGCACATCGCCGCTGGTTGAGCCTGCAACTGATTTTCTTACGTTATCCTGCAGATATTTATTGTAGGTGATCCAGCCATAAGCCGGTTCTGCATTTTGTTTGATAATTGAACTGGCTTCGGAAGCCACTTTCCGGATCTTGCTGCTTCTTCTGCGTGCCATCCCCGTTACTACCACTTCGTTGAGGTCGATATTCTGAGATTGCAGCTGCAGCATATTCGACTGGCTGTTCTTAGCCAGGTCGAAATTTTTAGTGCTGTATCCCACAGCACCTACTGATACTTTCAATGCAGTATCGAGTTCATTGGTAGGTATAGTGAAATATCCATCTTTGTCGGTGAGATAAGATGATATCTGCGATGGCTGATTCTGGAAAATAGCCGAAGGCGACTGCTGCGCCTGAAGATAGGCGTTAGCGATCGGTTGATTGAACTGATCGAACACGCGGCCACGGATAACGTTCTGCAGCTTTGCTTTTTCTTTAGGATTCACATTAGTGGTAACAAGGCCTTTGGCATGTCCCTGTAAGGCGCCCTGTATCACTTCCGTTTCCGTGATGCGATTGAGTGTATCTGAAAAATTCAGTTCTAATTTTTTGTTGAGTATCTGATTGGTGAGTGCCAGTTTATTTTCCGGCGCCGCTACGATGGCGGGCATATTGGAATCTGGCTTAATGGGCTCTGCTGTTACTGCCTGATCGCTGAAAGTACTAAAGGTGTAGGCTCTTGCTGTCTCAGCAGCCGGTAGCTTGCGGGCTACAGCTTTATTCGCTGAATGCGGGAGTGCGTCTTTCACGATCTGCGATTCCTCTGTGCGTGCGAGCTGTTGCTTGTCGATGCCCGCATCAGCAGTTTTTAAATCTGAAGGCAATTCATTGTTCTGTGCGGGTTGTGTTGCCTGTGGTGCGGGAACAACTGTATCGGGAGCAGCTTCTTTTTGTTTAACTGCCAATGTTTTTTCACTGGAGCCATCACCCTCTGGTTTGAAGAAGCTATTCCACACAAAGAGTCCGCCGGCAATTATCACTACAGCAGCGGCGGCCATTCTCCACCACACCATCTTTCTCACTTTTCCTCCTTCCGGATGTATTCGTGCTTCCACTGCCTGGCCGATCTCCTGCAGTTTGGTCTGAATGATGGCTTCGCCATGCGACTGTATGGTTGCTTCCATTCCTTCAATTGCATCTGAGAGGAAGGGATCATCCAATGCGGCCAGCTCCATGGCGTGCATTTCTGCTGCTGACATGGAGCCATTCAGATATCGCCGGATATCTGCTGCTGTGTAATGGGTGATATGTTGTGATTGATCATTCATGGTGAATGCTCATTGCTAAAATTCCGGTGTTTGAATGGCGGCCTGTTTTTCCATGCATAGTTTCAGATTTCGTCTTCCGTTCTGAATATGGCTTCTTACCTTATTCCAATCTATACCGGTTTCGGCTGATATTTCTTTATAACATTTGTTTTGCAGATAGAACAGTTCAACGGTGGTTTTCTGCTCTCCGGAAAGCGTCTGCAGGCAGTTTTCGAGCCTTTGCAGATTCTCCTCTTTTTGCAATACGCCATTCAGATGCGTTTCGTTTTCCGATTGCATAATCTCTGGGTTAAATTCTGTGGTCCGGAAATTACGGGGAGAGCGGAGTTGCATCAGGCAGTAGTTCTTGGCCAGCGTGTAGATCCAGCTTTTAACATTTTCTACCTGATGATGGCTGAGTTTTTTGCCTAATTCTTCAAAGAGCTGCATTACAGCATCTTTGGCGGTTTCGGGGTCTTTGAGGTATTTCAGGCACACACCATACATCATATCCATGTACCGTTGAAACAGCTGGCCCAAAAGTTCCATATTGCCGGTTTCGCGGTACAGGTCGGCCAGCTCTTTGTCTGACTGCTGGTGATCTTGTATGTTTTTCAGAAATCCCACCGGTTGTAAAAGTAGCTATTTTTTATGGGTTGCGGTAGTGGCCGGACGATGAAATAATGGCGCAGTTACTGCCCTGAACCCCTGAAAGCGAGTGAAGTAGGTATCATCCTGTTAAATGCGGTTCATACAGAATTCGACGA
The DNA here is from genome assembly GCF_012927185.1 of Pseudoflavitalea sp. G-6-1-2. GTDB lineage: Bacteria > Bacteroidota > Bacteroidia > Chitinophagales > Chitinophagaceae > Pseudobacter. The sequence goes on along the minus strand of NZ_JABBGB010000002.1, from coordinate 1,221,905 downwards.
ACGACTGGGGTTCAGATCTGCACTGGCTGCAATCGGGCACGGCAATAGGCGCAAAAGTGCTGCAGAAGGGATGCAGAAGTGCTCTGGAAGGGCTGCCTTTCCGTTTAAAAGCGCTGAATTACTGCTGAAAAAGCGCTGTGAAAGCGCTGTCGCATGTAAGTAGAACGCATTTCGGCTACAGAGTGCCTCCTTCCGGCCAGTTGCTCCAATGGGTATTGGGAGAGGTTTTTGGTTTGAAGATGCTCAGATCGCCGGTTTCGAGCGCATCGGCCAGCATTACGAAGGTTTCATTCTTGCCCGGACGTTCTTCATTTGCCAGATCGGGATGATGCCATTCTTCGAGGCGCAGAAATAATGGAAGATCCTGCGGAACGCGCTCTTTCAGTTCTGTACTGGTTGCGAAGAAATCATTGCGATGCTCAGGTTCCAGCCCGCGAAGCAATTCCCAGATGGTGACCCTGCCTGCTCCTTCGGATCTGATGCCCTGCGCGGCATAGAACTGCGGATCGGAACTGATGCTGATCTCACGATCGCGGAGCAGCATGGAGTTTACATATGGGTTCAGAAACTCTTCTGCATTGGTGTCGAAAGTAGGTCCCGATGTACTGTCGGCCGTGAAGTTGAGAAAGTTGTTGTTATTGAGCCCCGGCTTATACGTAAGCTCATTGCCATAAACGTACAGGCAATTGTTGATGCCGTTATGTCCACCACCGCGATAATTGAAACCAACCGTTTCTATGATGATCATCCATCTGCTTTCGTCACGGTACGCCGATAACCGGTTGGTAACCGGGTATACATAGGCGTTATCCAGCATGGGGAATTCGAAATTTGCTGCACTCTGATCCAGTTGTTCAAGGATATCCTTTGCTGTATAGGCTTCTCTGCTATTGTTGTGGGACATTGCTCAATGCTTTTTCGTTTCGCAATGTACTGTTTTGCTTTTGTAGAATTTCACAATGTCCCACCGATCCGGAGAAATATTTTTTGTTGTTAGCACATCAAGCTATGCAGTGGCTTTAATGGTTTTTCGGTAAGCCCAGTACACCACTACGGGAAATACGAAGAGCTTGAAAATGGTATCTGTAATGAGCCCACCGATCACTACGCGCGCGAGTGGTCTCGCAGTTTCCGATCCGATGCCGGTGCTGATAGCCGCAGGCAAAAGGCCGATAGCCGCCATCAGTGCCGTCATCAAAACCGGACGTATCCTCGATTCCACGCCTTTTGTGATGGCCGACACCAGATCCTGCTCTGTTGCCACTTTCATGATGCGCATATTCGATTTGAATGTAGACAACAATATCACACCATTCTGAATGCATATGCCGAACAGGGCAATGAAACCAATACCTGCAGAGATACTGAAGTTGATGCCTGTGAACAGCATCGCGAATATTCCACCCGTGATGGCGAACAACACCGTATGCAGCACCAGCGCCGAATCTTTGATGTTGCCAAAGAGAATGAATAGTATGAAGAAGATCAGCAGCAGACTGATCGGCACCACTTTGGTTAAACGATCTGTAGCGCGTTGCTGGTTCTCGAAATCACCCGACCATTGCAATGTGTATCCATCTGGAATACTAACTGCCGCACCTACTTTCTGCTGCGCTTCTGCAATGGTGCTTCCCATATCGCGCCCGCGAACAGAAAATTTGATGGCGCCGTATCGGGTGTGATCATCACGGTAAATGATGCTTGGCCCTGTGATGCGTTTGATGTCTGCAATCTCCTTGATGGGAATTTTTGTTCCGCGGATAGTAGGCACCAGCAGGTTGCCGATCTGCTGCTCACTCTGCCGGAAATCTTCGGGATAGCGGATCCGCAGATCGAAGATCTTTTCTCCTTCATAAATGCTGGTGGCGGCTTTCCCGCCGATAGCCATTTCAATCACGGCATTCGCATTGTCTGTTGTGATGCCATAGAGCGCCATCTTCTGCTGGTTGAGATTGATCTGCAATTCGGGCTGGCCGAGATTCCGGAGGATCGCCAGATCTTCAATTCCCTGCACTGTTTTCAGTACATTGAATATGGAGTCTTCCGTTTTTTCTATCACCTGGTAATTGTTGCCATACATCTTTACTACCAGCGATCCTTTTACACCAGACACTGCTTCTTCCACATTGTCCATGATAGGTTGTGAGAAGTTCAGACTGATGCCCGGAATCACCTCCAGCTTCTGATTCATCGCCTCTATAAGCTGTTCACGCGTGAGTTTGGATTTCCATTCCTTCTGCGGATAAATATCAATATGACACTCTACGTTGTAAAAACCTGTTGCGTCGGTGCCGTCGTTGGGCCTTCCCGTCTGGCTCATCACCTGACGCACTTCGGGGAATTGCAGAAACACTTTGCGCATCTGATTGGCCACTTTCACCGACTGATCGAGCGAAGTAGACAATGGCCCGGTTGCACGTACATAAATGCTGCCTTCGTTCAGTTGCGGTAAAAATTCGGTGCCTACAAATTTGAAGCTCAGAAATCCTCCAACAAGAATCACAATGGCTATGCTGAAACTCACGAGCTTTCTCCTGAACGATGCTCGGAATATCCGCATCACATTCCGGTTGAGGAATTCGAGGAAGAAGTTGTGTTTCTCTTTCACATTCTTTTTCAGCAGCACACTGCTCAGTACCGGTACGAGCGTGAAAGTGAGAATGAGCGCACCAAGCAGCGCAAAACCAAGTGTCCAGGCGAGGGGAGAGAACATCTTGCCTTCCACTTTCTCGAACGTGAATATGGGCAGCAGCCCTGCAATGATGATGAGCTTGGCGAAGAAAATGCTCTTGCCGCTTTCCATGCATGCTTTGCGGATGAGACCAAGTTTGCTCTGTCGGTTGAACTTGTCCATGCCCACGAGATGCGCGCGTTTGTCGAGCATCACAAATATCCCTTCCACAATCACCACAGCTCCGTCGATGATGATGCCGAAATCTACGGCACCCATCGACAACAGATTTGCCGACATGCCTTTCAGCTTCAGGCAAACAAATGCAAACAGCAATGCCAGCGGAATCACTATGGATACGATCAGCGTAGTTCGCCAGTCGGCCATGAAAATGAATACCACTACCGTTACGAGAATGATGCCTTCCATCATGTTGTGCAACACGGTGCCGGTGGCGAAGTCTACAAGGTTCTGACGGTTGTAGAACGGCTTGATCTGCACATCGGCAGGCAATACATTCTTATTGAGATGATCGATCTTCTTTTGCAGCGCCTCTATCACTTCTGTGGCATTCTCTCCTTTGCGCATTACTACAATTCCCTGCACCACATCCGGATCTTTATCGCGCCCTACCTGCCCAAGTCTCGGCAACGAAGAAACGGTAACATCGGCTACATGGCTCACCAGTACCGGCGTTCCGTTGATATTGTCTACGATGATATTTCTGATCTCATCCACATCGTTCAGAATACCGATGCCGCGTACCACATAGGCTTGCCCGTTTTCCACGATGATGTCTCCACCCACATTGATATTGCTTCTCGATACAGCGCTGTACAGCTCTACCGGCGTGATGCCATATTGCGCAGCTTTGCCGGGATCCACCGTTATCTCATAGGTTTTCACCTCACCTCCGAAACTCACAATGTCTGCCACGCCGGGCACAGCGAGGATATTCTTTTCGATGGTCCAGTCCTGAATGGTCTTGAGATCGCGCACAGATTTGGTGCTGCTTTCGAGCGTGTAACGATAGATCTCGCCGGTTGGCCCATAGGGCGGTTGTATGTCCGGATCTACACCCTCCGGCAATCTGGCCTTGCCGATATTGTTGTTCACCTGCACGCGCGCGAAGGCATCATCTACATTGTCTTCGAAAATGATCTTCACCACAGACAGTCCAAAGAGGGATGATGAACGGATAGCAGTTTTCTTCTGCGCCGTATTCATCGCAATCTCCAGCGGACGCGTTACAAAACGTTCTACTTCTTCGGCACTTCGTCCTGGCCATTGTGTGATCACCGTTACGGATGTATTGGTCACGTCCGGAAACGCTTCGATGCCGATACTCTTGAAGCTGAGGTATCCTGCAATGGCCAACAGACCTGCTGCAAAAAAGATGAAAAATTTATTCCTGAGAGAGAAGCTTACCACTCTCCTGATGAGTTTATTCATGGAACGGCATTAAAGGTTATTGTTTGAGGGCCTCGTAGAAATACAGCTGCCTGCTGGAAACCACTACCTCATTGTCTTGCAGGCCATTGCTGATATAGGCGCGGCCTCCCATTTTCTCTGCTACTTCTACCTCCTGAATGCGTGGTTTGTTGCCCTCTTTCACTATCACATAGTAGCGGTCGTTGTCGAAGATCAGGGCTTTGGATGCGATGCTTACACGACTGTTCTGCTGCACTACTTTTACTTTTCCCGACACGAACATTTCTGGTTTCAGCAACAGATCGGGGTTATGGATATTGATGCGTGCACGCATGGTCTTGGTCTCCGGATCGAGCACCTGATAGATCTTTTCAATGCTGCCGGAGAAAATTTTTCCGGGATAGGAGAGGGAAGTAAGATGAACACTGTCTCCCTGATGAATGAAAGAAATGTCGGACTCATAGATATTCACCATGGCCCAAACCTTGCTGATATCCGCCACCACAAAAACCGGGTCGGCATTATCCGGACGCAGATGCGAGTGATCAGTAACTTTCTTTTCAATCACAAATCCGTTGATGGGAGTAGTGATGCGATAGCCTGCCTGGCGATTGCCGCCATTCAGCTGCAATACTTTTTCCGATTTATGCACTTCGCTGCTGGCACGTTTGAATTCACTCTCTGCTTCCTCCACATCGCGCGCAGATGCCAGGCCGCTGGCATAGAGATCTTTCTTAACGGAAAGGTTGCGTTTTGCATTGGCCATGCTGGCTTCTGCGGAAGAAAGCTCGTTGCTGAAAGTGGCCATCTCGCTGCTTTCCAGCTCTGCCAGTACCTGTCCGGCTTTCACATACCAGCCTGAGTGTACGTTGATCTTTTTTACAATCCCACTCACCATCGGATAGATCCTGATCTGGCTATCTTCATCGGGAACTATTTTTCCCGTCACAAGAATTTCATCTTTCACTGAATGGGTGGAGGCTGTATCGGTATTTACTTTGCTGAGCACTTCTTCCATTTCCTTCACAGGATCTTTTGCAGGAGCGGGTTCTGGTTTTTGTGAACAGGCTGCCAGTAGCAAACCCAGCAGGCACAAGTAGAGTATGTAATGTTTGTTTGGCATCGTAAGAGTTTACAGGTGAATAAGCTGGATTCCGCTCACGTAGTTGATGTTCTCCAGTGCGCGGTAGCGGTTGTATCTGATCTGATTGAGGTTGATGATGGTTTCTTTGTACGAATCGTAGAAGTCGATGAATTCGAGCAGACTGATATTTCGTCTTACAAAATTCTTCTGCACTTCTTCTATGAGGTGTTTGAACTGTGCATCGAATTCATGATCGATCCCATCGTACAGAGATTCGGCCTGAAAGGCGTCGGTGTATCGTAACATCACTTCGTGCGCGAGTGCATTTTCGTTATCGAGCAATTGTATTTTGCTTTGCTCAACACGGCTTGCAGCCTGCTTTACATTGCCCTGATTGCGGTTGAAAATGGCAAGCGGAAGCCCCACTTTCAGGCCGGTGTAATCGCGCGTAAAACTTCCCTGTTTGTCGTAGGTGAGGCCAACAGTAAGGTCGGGAACGGCTAATGCCTTTTGCAGTTTCTGATTCAGCTCCTGCGTACGTACGTTCTCTTTGGCAGCCAGCAGATCGTGACGGTTTGTTTTGGCTGAATCGAGCAACTGCTCATAAGTGAGTTGCTGCAATGGATGAAAGGTGAATGCGGGTTCTGTCCATTCAGGCAGTATCGGTGTGGCGGGATCGATGCGGGTAAGTTGTTTCAGTTCCGTACTAACCGTATTGATCTCCTGCTGCAATTCTTTTTTGGTGGCCTGCAAACTGTACAGCAAAGATTGAATGCGCAGCAGTTCTTTCTGCGCGATATTTCCCTTTGCCAGCTGCTCCTTAAAACCAGTAACGATGCGGTTCAGCGACAATATCTGCGCATCGTACAAACCCATGGAACGCTGCAGGAAATTGAGGTGATAGAAATTGTCGCGAAGTGTGAAAGTGAGGGTACGGATCAAATCGTAGAATTCGTGCTCGCTCAATTTAACCTGACTTTCCGCAACTTTCACTGCCTTGTTCCTTTTGCCTGCGAGCATAATTACCTGCGATAACTCTGCTGCATTGGTTCCTGACTTTGAGAGATCGAAGAATCTTTTGTTGTCGGGATTGTACAACACATTCTCGAAGCTGAGCTCCGGGTTGTTGTACAGTCCGGCAGTGATCACTTCCGTTTTTGCAATATCAATGTTGTATCGCGCGGCCAGCAGAGTAAGATTGCTGTCGATAAAACGTTGCTCCGCCAGTTGCAGGCTGAGATGAAGTGTGTCTGTTCGCAGTTGCGCCTGCGCGATACCCGTAGCGGTGATCAGCAAAGCCAATGCGAGAAAATATCGTTTCAATTGTTGCATCCGGTCTGTTTTTATTCCGGATGCAAAATTTGAAAACGATCATTAGACGATCCTTACAGGAAGATTAGAGCGGGATTAGAAAGGCGTATTTATCGGTAAATTAATGTGAAAACATGCGCCTTTGGGTGTTAGCGCAACTGCCTGAACTGTACCCTTGTGCATCTGAATGATCTTCTGCGTAATGCTCAGCCCTACGCCACTTCCGGGGAACTGTCTGGCATTGTTGCCACGCACAAATGGCTGAAAAAGACTTTCTGCTTCTGATGCCTCGAAGCCAATGCCGGAATCTGAAATGCTGATCTGAAACATATTTCCGTTGGTGATGAGATCGATGCCAACAGTTTGATTATTGGAGTACTTGAAAGCGTTTCTGATCACGTTGTTGATGGCAGTTTCGAGCAGTACGCGATTGCCCGTGATCCATGGCGCTACCTGTACATCCGCCTTGAATTGGAATTTGTATTCCGGTCCTTTATCGAACCAGAACTGCATGATGTCGGTGATCAGCTCGTAAACATCCACTGCTTCGAAATGCTGCAAAGGTTTTGCCGCATCGTAGTTGCTGAGTTCGAAGAGCCTGTTGATGATAACGGTGAGCTTTTCCGATTCAGCCAGCACGGAGCGCATGGTGCTGATATATTCTTCCTGCGAGCGGGGCTTGTTCAGCATCACTTCGAGTTCTCCGATAATGCTGGTGAGAGGTGTTCTCAATTCATGCGAAGCATTGCTCACAAAAGAACGCTGCAGATCGAAAGCATGTTCGAGGTGTTCGAGCAGGGTATTGAAATTATTGGCCAGTTCGTTGATCTCGTCTTTATTGTCGGGAACAATCACCCGTTCATTGAGGTTGCCCGAACGGATCTGCCGGATGGTGTTGTTGATATGAATGATCGGCTTCAAAGCCTTGCCGGCAAAGCGTTTGCTGAAGATGAACAATACAAGCAATCCGAAGAAGTAGGTGATGCAGAGCATCGCCAGCAGGTTGTTTATATGTTGCCTGCCTGTTACGTTCTTAGCGGTTACGATGATCACGAAATTACCCTGGTTATCGTTGTAGGCAATCCCCGCGGCCGGCAGATCGCCCAGCATGAAGAATTGCTGACTGTTGTTCCGCACTTTTTCGATAATGCCCGGATCTATTGCGATGGTAGAATCGTTGGTGAAGCTCTGGGTATTCTGTTCGTTGAAGATAAGTGAACGCTCATCGGTGAGGCTCTGCATGTATTTCTGCTGAATTTCGAGAAAGCTTTTTTTGGTGAGCTCGTCTTTTTCGAGGAATACCTGTGCAGTGATGAGGGCCCTGTCGCGCAGGCGATGGAAGAATACCTGCTTTACGTAATCCGCAAACAGCCCGTAAATCAGCACCATCACCAGCAGCATGATGCCTGCGGTGAGCAGCGTGAATTCCATCGAGAGCCTGTTGCGGATCTTCATTATTTAGTCTTGTTTGGATGGTTTCAGTACATAACCCATGCCGGTGAGGGTATGAATGAGTTTGTCGCCGTGGAAAGGTTTTTCGATTTTGTTCCGGAGATAATTTACGTACACATCTACCACATTGGCGTTCGATTGCCGGTCGATACCCCACACTGCATCGGAGATGAAAGCGCGGCTCAGTACTTTGTTGGGATGGCGCATGAAGAGCTCCAGCAGTTTGTATTCGCGGGCGGTGAGCACAATCTGAATGCCGCTGCGGCTGGCGCTTTTGGCGGCTGTATCGAGTATGAGATCCTGGAACTGCAGGCGTTCCTGCCCGATCATATCCTGATGATGTCTGCGATGCAGTGCCTGAATGCGGGCCAGCAGTTCCTTGAAATGAAAAGGCTTGCGCAGATAATCGTCGGCGCCATGATCGAGGCCTGTTACAATATCATCGGTTGTCTGCAAAGCAGAGAGCATCAGCACGGGCGTCCATACCTGGTTCTGACGAAGCCGGCGGCAGATCTCGCGTCCATTGATGCCGGGCAACAGAATGTCGAGTATGATGCAGTCGAAATCCTTTTCCAGAGCGGTTTGCAGGCCGCGCTCTCCATCGTTTTCCACTTCCACGGTGAACTGCTGTTCTTCGAGCCCTTTTTTGATGAAGCTCGCTACTTTCTGCTCGTCTTCAATGATCAGAATGGTCATAGGCGCGCGTTTTGTGATGCGGGCAAAGATGAAAAAAAATTACGGTGAAAGATGTAAGGGCGTGTTAAAACCTTCGGTGGAATGCCGGATGAAACTGCTCCAGTGTCTTCTGCAGAAAGGTTTTATCGAGGTGCGTATAGATCTCGGTGGTAGTGATGCTTACATGGCCCAGCATCTCCTGAACAGCACGCAGATTGGCGCCATGCTCTACCAGATGCGTTGCAAATGAATGCCTGAATGTGTGTGGCGAAATGTTCTTTCGGATGCCCGCTTTTTCCGCAAGGTCTTTGATGATGAGGAATATCATTACCCTGCTGAGTGATTTGCCGCGGCGATTGAGAAAAAGATGATCCTCATAACCCCTCACTGCTTTTTGCAGGTTGCGGTAGTTCTGGCGATAAACGGTGATGTTGTCGATGGCCACTGTGCCGATTGGCACCAGTCTTTCTTTATTGCCTTTTCCCACTACGCGGATAAATCGTTCATCGAGATAAAGCTGCGAGATCTTCAGCTCTGTAATCTCGCTTACGCGCAGCCCCGAACTGTACAGGGTTTCGAGGATGGCTTTGTTGCGATGGCCTTCGGGTTTGCTGAGATCTATCTGATTGATGATGGACTCGATTTCCTTTGCAGACAATACTTCGGGCAGATACCTGGGCAGGCTCGGCGTTTCGAGCAGTACTGTAGGATCGTTGTCAAGTATTCTTTCTATGGTACAGTACTTGAAAAATGAGCGAAGACCCGATACGATGCGCGATTGCGAAGAAGGAGCGAGGTCGGTGATGGCTGCGAGAAAGTCCCTGATATCGTTGAGGGTGATCTCCGAAAGCTTTTTGCGTACCTGATCGGCATCTGCATGAACCCTTGTATTGCCGGTACCTGTTTTGGGATTGAAGTATTCATCGAGCATGGTGATATCATGCAGGTAGGCGTCCACCGAATTCTCCGAAAGGTTGCGCTCCAGTTGAAGGTAGTCTTTAAAGCCTTTTATCTCTATCTCCCACATCTGTACAAAGAATGATTGAAAATGCTGATATAAACAAACTATCTGTTATATTCGCTCATCAAATGTACCGATAAGGTATTTACAACAATAAAATTCCTTAATTCACAGATGGAACAGTTCAATCTGCGTTCGTTCAAAAAGAAGATGGTTCTCAATCGTCCCGCTTTCAGAAGGTTTTTAAGCCGTATTGAAAAAAATAAGCAACGCGGTCTGGACAAGATCATGCAGCAGGAAGATGTGGAAGTGTGGAAAGAAACAGATTGCCTGGCCTGTGCCAATTGTTGTAAAACCATGAGCCCAACTTTCACAACAGAAGATGTAAAGCGCATCTCAAAGCATGTGGGCATGTCGCAGGAGAAATTCCGTGAGAAGTATCTCTATCTCGATCGTGCAGATAAAGACTGGATGAACAAATCACAGCCCTGTCAGTTCCTCAATCTGAAAGACAACAAGTGCAGCATCTATGAAGTGCGTCCGCTCGACTGCGCTACATTCCCGCATCATAATAAAACAAAACCGCTGGATTATATTCACGTGTACAAGCAGAACGTGGAGTATTGTCCTGCTACCTACAAGCTGGTAGAACGTATGATGATTCGTCTCGAAGGCGAGGCTCCTAAATGATCAGCAATAAATATCTTCAATCAGCAGAAATTCAGGCGCGGCATTCTTTGAAATGCTGATGCTGAGAATATCGTACTGGATGCGTTTCCAGCGGGTATCGGTTTGCTGATACCGGTCGGCGCATTTCATCATGTTTTCCATTTTCTTCTTTGAAACCGCTTCTTCGGGGTAACCGAACTGATGGCTGGTTCTGGTTTTCACTTCGATGAAGTGAAGCATTTCTTCTTTTGATGCAATCACATCGATTTCGTAACGGCGGTATTTCCAGTTGCGGTGGAGTATGCTAAAACCGTTTAGCTGAAGCCATTCCGCAGCGATGGCTTCTCCATAGTGTCCTGTTAAATTGTGTTCAGCCATGCGATGCTTTTAGTATTATTGTAGCCGAAAAAAAGGCATATGCACAATAATACTAAAATATTCAGGCTCGAAGGCAGGGTTCAGCATTACGCATGGGGAGGCAATCAGTACATTCCTGCATTATTATCGGTTACCAACTCCGATAATCAGCCATTTGCAGAATACTGGATGGGTGCGCACGATAACGTACCGTCTTATGTAATTACAGCAAATGGGAAAGTGGCGTTGAACGAATTTGTAGCAGCACAACCCGAAGTAATATTGGGAAAGAAAGTAAAAGACGCATTCGGCAGATTGCCTTATCTGTTCAAAGTGCTCGATGTGAAAGATATGCTGAGCATTCAGGTGCATCCCACCAAAGCAGCGGCAGCAGCGGAGTTTGCAGCGGAGAATAAAAAAGGCACAGCGCTCAATGCTCCCAACCGCAATTATAAAGACGATAACCATAAGCCGGAACTGATGCTGGCGCTCTCTGATTTCTGGTTGCTGCATGGATTTAAACCGGCAGACCAGCTGAAAGCTACATTGCAGCAGGTTCCTGAGCTGAACTTTCTGTTGCCTATCTTTGAGAAGGATGGATATGCTGGTGTGTACAAAACCGTAATGACCATGCCTCAGCAAGAAGTGAATGCATCGCTTCAGCCCTTGCTCGACCGCATCATTCCCCAATACCAGCAGAATGCATTGGAGAAAACGGATGCAGCATTCTGGGCAGCGAGAGCAGCGCTAACCTACAACGAAGCGGGTAAAATAGACCGAGGCATATTCTCCGTGTATCTTTTCAATCTCGTGCATATAGAACCAGATTTTGCCATCTACCAGGATGCAGGAGTACCGCATGCTTACCTCGAAGGGCAAAACATGGAGATCATGGCCAATTCCGATAACGTACTGCGCGGAGGCCTCACCAATAAACACGTAGATGTAGATGAGCTGATGAAGCATGTAAAATTCGAAGCGGTGGAACCAAACGTATTTGCAGGCTCGCTGGACGAAGCCTATGCAGAATCGCGCTTTATCACACCTGCACCTGATTTTGAACTGCGGCAGATATGGTTGCCCGAAGGAGAGAAAACAACGGTGCCTGTTTCAACAGCAGACATATTCATAGTGCTGGGAGGCAAAGCATCTTTCAAAAGCGGATCAGACAAGCTCGAACTGAAGAGGGGAGAAGTGTTGCTGGCCATAGCCGGAGCATCAGTAGAAATAGAAGCATTGGGCGATGAAGTAACCGTATTCAGGGCTACATCTGGCATGCAATAACTGCCTAAGCATAAAAAAATAAACGGGGCTGCGTTGTAAAAAACACAGCCCCGTTTTGTATCTGGGGAACATTTACGCTAAGATGGTGATCAATCCTTTGATCACTGCGCCCAGCTTTACAGCTTCCAGCACTTTGGCTTCGCTGCTGCCATGCTGCAGTACGGATTGTTCATGCGATGTTACGCACATCTCGCATCCATTTACAGAAGAAATCACCAGACTCGCCAGTTCAAAGAATTCCTTGCCGAGCACGGGATTCATCATAATGCTCATCTTGATGCCGGCAGGAGTGGCGGTGTAATATTCTTTCTGCATAAAATGGCGGAACCTGTAGAATACGTTGTTGGTAGCCATCAGTGAGGTGCAGGCGATCATTTCAGCGATCTCGGCTTCAGTAGCTCCGGCTTCAACGGCCAATGCAGTGAAGGCTTCCTGTAAAAATACCACACGTTCATTCACGGCTATGCCCAGTGCCAGCAACACTGCCTCTTTGCGGCTCAGGTGCTGATTATTGCTGAGCACATTGCTGGTGTTGATTTTGAGATCTTTGATGTATCTCGCATTTACGTTCAGCAATGCCTGTGCATTGGCAGAAGGAACATAGTTGGGTATGTTCAGTTCCGCCAGGAGGTTCACAAAAGTTTCGTTCTGAATAGTTGCTTCAACACTCATGGTTACTCGTTTAGATTAGTTCATGTTCAGCTGAGTGGTAAGTGTTTCCTGACCCTTGTTCCAGTTACATGGGCAGAGCTCATCTGTTTGGAGAGCGTCCAGTACGCGTAGAACTTCCTGTACGTTGCGGCCTACATTGAGGTCGTATACGCTCACCCAGCGAACGATGCCTTGTGGATCGATGATGAAGGTAGCGCGGTAAGCGATCTTCTCTTCGTTGTCGAGGATACCGAGTTCCTCAGCAAGTGATTTTGAAGTATCAGCGAGCATAGGGAATTTCAGGTCTTTCAGGTCTGCGTGATCTTTTCTCCATGCGAGGTGAACGAATTCAGAATCGGTAGATGCTCCGATCAGAACAGTGTCGCGATCAGAGAAATCGGATGCTTTCTTGTTGAATTCAGCGATCTCTGTAGGGCATACGAAAGTGAAATCTTTTGGCCACCAGAACATCACCATCCACTGACCCTGGCTGCTTGCATGGTCTTGTGTGAGGTCTGCAAACTCTTTTCCTTTCTCTGTTGATACAACTGCTTTCTTCTTAAATGCAGGGAACTGGCTCCCAATAGACAAAATTCTGTTGGACATATATTGTTGTTTAAATAAATTAACGTGATTCAGTGAATTCTCTCAGGTGGGCAATCGTAAGGTGGCGCAAAAGTAAGGGTGTAACAGATAGATAATCATAAACATTATCTATTGATCGATAGGTTTTATCTATAAATCGGGCCGAATCTGCATACGGCGCCAATAAACCGAAAAAATTGTACTTTTGAGGCCTATTACTTCTATTATGAAACTGAATCACAAACTGATCTGGACGCTGATACTGATGGTAATCGTTGGAGCTGTATACCGCGTAATACCAGACAGACCTATGGGATTTGCTCCCCAGCTTGCCATAGCACTCTTTGCAGGTGCCATGATCAAAGACAAAAAACTGGCTTTCCTGTTCCCTGTGCTATCCATGCTGATATCCGATCTGCTCTACGAAGTACTGTATGTATATGATCTGAGCCCATACGGAGGTTTCTACAGAGGCATGTGGATCAACTATGTGCTGTTCACATCTGTAACCTTGTTCGGCCTAATGATCAGAAAGATAAACGTGAAGAATGTACTGTTCGCCTCACTGGCAGCACCTACTTATTTCTTCCTGGTATCGAATTTCCTTACATGGGCGGGTGTAGGCTCTTACGTTGAGTATCCTGCAACATGGGAAGGACTGATGGCTTCTTACACAGCTGGTATTCCTTTCTACAAAGGAAGCCTGATGGCCACTGTAGCATTCAGCGCCCTGTTCTTCGGAACCTGGTACATGCTCAATAAAAAAGAACTGAAAGAAGCTACCGCTTAATTCAAAATAGTGTAATTGAAAATATGCAGGCCGCTACGGATCTCCGTAGCGGCTTTTCTTTTGATACTTATCCGTTGTGCGTCACCGTTAGGGTGTTAGATTTTCGTATTGGCCTTTTCGTTATATTTGAGATCCCCACTTCAGCAGGGTTTCTTTGTGTCTCCCGCTCTGAATCAGCAGTTGCTTCTATGGCAGCGAACTCTTCTTAACTCATAAATAATCAAAAGCATTCCATGGAAATTATGCAGAACATTCCTGCCCGTATCTATGAGATCAGGGGCGAAAGGGTGATGATAGACAGAGATCTGGCTATACTTTATGAAACAGAATCCAGAATGCTCAATCAGGCAGTAAAACGGAACCTGAAGCGGTTTCCCCCAGATTTTATGTTTCAACTCACTAAAGATGAAGTAGATGCATTGAGGTTTCAAATTGAAACCTCAAACAAACTTCAACCCGAAGCTTTGAGATCACAATTTGTGATCTCAAAAGGAGGTAACCGCTATCTGCCATATGCCTTCACCGAACAAGGCGTAGCCATGCTCAGCGGTATCCTTAATTCAGACAAAGCCATCAACATGAATATTGCCATCATGCGTGCCTTTGTGGAAGTGCGGAAATTGATGGCCACCAGAAATGAATTGAGCTTTCAACTGGAAGAACTTCGCAGTCGCATTGGCGATCACGATCTCCAGTTGAATCAGATTTACGAAGCGATGTAAAATCTGCTGGATAAGAACTCAGAAAAAAACAATTGGGAGAACAGAGAACGGATAGGTTACAAAAAATAATCCCCGTGAGTAATTAGTTTTCGCCACTCTCAAACCCATTGTCAGGAGGGAGGTTCTTCTGATCTGCTGCCGATGTAGCCAGTTCATCGCAACGATTATTGTATGGATTGTCTGCGTGGCCCTTTACCCAAACGAACTTAACCTGATGTTGTTTAGCGAGGGCATCGTATTTCAGCCAGAGATCTTTATTCTTTTTGCCTCCTTTGAAGTTGGTGGCGATCCAGTTGCGGAGCCAGCCTTCTTTCACGGCTTTTACTACGTACTGGCTGTCGGAATAGACCGTGATGCTCAGCCCGGGTCTGTTGAGTGCCTGCAAGGCAGCAATCACTGCCATCAGTTCCATGCGGTTATTGGTGGTTTTGCGGAATCCGCCGGAGAGCTCTTTTGCCTTTCCTCCCCACATCAGAATTGCACCATACCCACCGGGACCGGGATTGCCACGGGATGAGCCATCAGTATAAACGATCAGTTCTTGCGCCATAATGTATGTTCCGACATTCTTTTTACCGCCTGAAAAGCGCAGCGGATAAGCATAGCTGTTTAACCGCTGCTACCTTTCGGGATTTTCAAATGGCGGCAAATGTAATCATTAAACCTGTATCACTCCGGTTCGGAATGGTTCTATATGAGGATTATGATTCGCGGCGGCAATGCCTTCGGAAATTATTTTTCTTGTATCGATCGGATCGATCACATCATCTACCAGCAGTCTTGCTGCTGCATAGGTTGGTGTGCTTTGCTCTTCGATATCGGCGCGGATCTTATCCAGCAGCTCTTTTTCTTCCTGCGGCGTAAATTCCTTGCCTTTCGATTTGAGACTGTTGATGCGGCTCTGCAATACGGTCTTAGCCGCCTGCTCTCCACCCATTACAGCAATGCGCGCATTGGGCCATGCATAGATGAATCGCGGATCATAGGCCTTTCCGCACATGGCGTAATTGCCTGCACCGTACGAATTGCCTACGTATATGGTGATCTTTGGAACAACGGAATTGGCTACGGCATTCACCATTTTCGCACCGTCTTTGATGATGCCTGCATGCTCGCTGCGGCTGCCTACCATAAAGCCGGTTACATCCTGCAGAAACACCAGCGGTATTTTTTTCTGGTTGCAGTTCATTACAAAGCGGGCTACCTTATCGGCACTGTCGTTGTAGATAACGCCACCCATCTGAATCTCACCTTTGGCGGTCTTCACCACTTTGCGCTGATTGGCTACGATACCAACAGCCCATCCTTCAACACGCGCATAACCGCAAAGGATAGTTTTACCGTAATCTGCTTTATACTGTTCAAACGATGAATTGTCTACAATCCTTTCGATGATGTCTGCCATATCATACGGTTTGGTAGCATCGGAAGGCATCAGACCATATAATTCTTTCGGATCTTTTGTTGGAGGAGCTGGTGCAATACGGTCGAACCCTGCTTTTTCGCCATGTCCCAGTTTGCTCATGAGGCTTCTGATATAATCGAGACAGGCTTCTTCCGATTCGAAGCGGTAATCCGCATTGCCACTGATGGCGGTATGCGTTACCGATCCGCCGAGTGTGAGGATGTCTACATCTTCTCCGATGGCGGCTTTTACGAGATATGGTCCGGCAAGTGCAATGGAAGAGTTGTTGTCTACCATCAGAATTTCGTCGCTCATGAGTGGCAGATAAGCGCCGCCAGCTACGCAGGAGCCCATCACGGCCGCAATCTGTGTGATGCCCATGGCACTCATCTTCGCATTGTTGCGGAATATGCGGCCGAAATGTTCTTTGTCGGGAAAAATATCTTTCTGCAAGGGAAGGTAAACTCCGGCACTGTCTACCAGGTAAATGATGGGAAGATTGTTCTCCATCGAAATCTCCTGCATGCGCAGATTCTTCTTGCCGGTGATAGGAAACCAGGCGCCGGCTTTCACTGTCTGGTCATTGGCAACGATCACGCACTGGCGACCGCTTACATAACCCACACCAGCAACCGTTCCGCCCGAAGGGCATCCCCCTTCATCTTTATACATCTCCCATCCGCAGAATGCGCCGATCTCTACAAATGGCGTGTCTTTGTCGCGAAGGTATTCGATCCTTTCGCGGGCGGTAAGCTTTTTCTTTTCATGCTGCTTTTCAATGGCTTTTTTCCCTCCGCCCAGGGATACCTGTTCCCAGCGTTGCCGCAGCTGACTCACGGCCAGCTTCATGGCATCTTCGTTTTTATTAAATTCCAGGTTTATCATAATTGACAATCGTTATAGACGAGGATAATATATTAGTGCAAAATAAGCCTTATTACTGATAGCCGGAATACCGTTTTACCGTACAATTTTCTGGCATTTTGTTCCTATTTTTATTGGGTATGCTGAGCAAGAATAAATGGTTGACCGGATTTATCGTACTGGCAGTGGGTATCAGGATCTTCTCCCTGTTTCCGGAAGCAGTTGAACGTTATTACTCCAATGGCATTTACCCCGTTACTGCCGGGCTGCAACGCATTTTATTCGGGTGGATACCTTTCAGCATTGGTGATATCTACTATGCAGTACTCATTCTGCTGCTGCTTAACAAATTGATCATACTGGTAAAAAAGCTCCGACGCAAACAGGCAGACAAACAATACTGGCTACGCGGTGGCAAACAATTCGTTTGGGTAGTTGTGCTGGTGTATGTTGGGTTCAATGGGTTGTGGGGCCTCAATTACAACCGTACCGGCATTGCAGAGCAACTGGGATTGAAAGTAGAAAAATATTCGAAGGATGATCTGGTGGCCGTAATGGAAACCATCCGAGAAAGACTGCAGCAAACAGACAGTGCTGCTATGCTAACCCGGCAGGACATACGAAAAAAGCGCTGGCTGTTCAGTCAGGCAAAGCAGAGTTATGATAGTCTCGCCATACATCAGCCGGAATTGAATTACTCTTTCAGATCTGTAAAACCTTCGCTCTACAGTTATCTGGGAAACTATCTCGGTTTTACGGGTTACTACAATCCATTTTCAGGAGAAGCGCAGGTGAACACAACGGTGCCATTATTTATTCAGCCTTTCACAACCTGTCATGAGATAGGTCACCAGTTGGGATATGCGAAGGAGAACGAAGCAAATTTTGCAGGATATCTCGCTGCGAAATCATCGGGCGATGCGGCTTTCAGGTACTCGGTGTATTTCGATCTCTATACGTACTCCTGGTACTATCTCTACAATATCGATTCGTCGATGGCGCGCGATTTCAGCAAACAGCTGCCACAGCAGGTAAAAGATGATTTCAAAGAAATGAAAGAGTTCAACCTCAGGCACGGCAATCCGGTGGAGCAGGTAATAGATAAATTGTATGGAGAATACCTGAAAGCCAATCAGCAGCCCTCAGGTAAACTGGCCTACAATGAAGTGATCGCCTGGTTGGTGGCGTACTACAAAAAGAATGGAAAAGAAGCGATTTAGAAAGATCAGAATTTGTTCTTCCACATCATGCTCTCTACAGGGCGGTCTGGCTGACCACTGTATTTGGCATTCTTCTTCTGGTTGTATGAGATCTCAATTTCTCCTTCAACAGGGAAATAGATGAGCTGACCGATAGGCATTCCCTTGTATATTTTCACGGGTTGCTTAACGGAGATTTCGAGCGTCCAGTTTCCGCAGAAACCAACATCTCCCTTACCTGCAGTGGCGTGTATATCGATACCCAGTCTACCTGTGGAAGATTTTCCTTCAAGAAAGGGAACATGCGCATGCGTTTCTGTGTATTCGGCAGTAACACCGAGGTAGAATACATGCGGATACAAAACAAATCCGTCTTCGGGGATCTCGAAAACCTCTATCTCATTGTGCTTTTTGGCATCGAGAATATGATCTTTGTAAGTAGCCAGGTATTTGCCGAGGTGAACATCATAAGAGTTGCTGCCCAGGCACTGCCTGTTATAAGGTTCGATCTTAATAGTGCCTTTTTCGATTTCCTCCAGTATTCTCTTATCCGACAGGATCATATTGGTATTTGTTTTGATGAATCAGCAAATAAATCTTATATCTGCAATCTAAATTCTTAATTCTTACTGTGGGTCTGTTTTATCAACATAATATCAACGGGGGCACAAAAGTAGCAATTTGGCGCATTGAAGAGGATGAAAGTTTTTTTCTCAACAAAGTGCCGCTGAAAAGCAATGTTTCCCATCCCTATAAGCGTCTCCAGCACCTCGCCGGGCGTTACCTGCTTCCGGAACTGTACACCGATTTTCCGCTCGAAGAGATACAGATTGCCGATACACGCAAGCCATTTCTTCAGAATGAGCAATACCATTTCTCCATCTCGCATTGCGGCAATTACGCTGCAGCTATCGTAAGCGGCGAAGAGCGGGTGGGGGTGGACATAGAGCTGGTTACCCCCCGCATGTACACCATCATGCATAAGTTCCTCCATGAGTCGGAGCAGGATTATCTGGCCGAATGGGAATACATGAGCAAAGTGCATCTGGAACTCCTCACCATATTATGGAGTGCCAAAGAAGCCATCTATAAATGGTATGGCCTCGGCCAGCTGAGTTTTCGGGATGATATGCGCCTCTGCGGCCCGGTTGTATTCGGCAGCAGTGACTGGATCACTCTTCCTTTTGAATTCAGGAAGCATGAACCCGTAAAGCTTACCGTTCACGCACGGATCTTCGATCCGTTGGTGATGGCTTACGTTACTTCCGATGCTGCATTGAAAGTGTAATTGCTGATTTACTCTGCTGTTTCTTCTTCTTCCACATCATCGAGCAGGTTTATCTGAATGTCTTCGCTGCCGGCAATGCCTTCGATAGACCCTTTGATGCCATTGGCATTGATCAGCACTTTTTCCAGTTGCTTTTCGCGGGCTTTCCAGAGTTTTTCCATGGCATCGCGTTCGCGCTGGATGCTCATTTTCATGGAGAAGAATCCTTCACGTATAGCTTTCCATTGTTCGCCGAACTCATGGCTGGTGAGATAGTCGTAGAGCAGGTGCATCTTGTCGCCCCGGTTCTGTTGCGATTTAACCATGGCGAAGAGTTTGAGGATGCCGTCGCGGAGCACCTGTGCCAATGCTGTTACCTCTGAATAGGAACAAACCCAGATGCCGTCTATTTGTCCGAATACATCCATCTGATCTGGCTTTGCCTGTGTTACGAGTACGGCTACATCTGCTGTGGTGGAGCGCATATCGGCTTTGAGTTTTTCGATCCAGGCCTTATCGAAGTGTTTGGTGCGTTTGCTTTCGTAGATGATCTTTCCGCATTCCTGTCCGAAGCTGTTGCGAACGGTCTGCATGCAGTCTGCTCCCCGGATGCCTTTGCCTACTTCGCTGATGATGTCGAAGGGGAAAGTGGCGCGAAGTTGTTCTTCCAGCGCCAGTTCCAGCACTTCGCCCTGTAATTGCATGGAGCCCTGTTCGGCTTTGCGTCTCATTTCGTCGGCCAGTTTCTTCTGGTCTTCGAGTTGCTTTTCGAGTTCTTTCAGTTTGAGCTGGAATTCGGACTCCTTGTTGGCGGTGCGGGCTTCTTCTATTTTGCGGATGTCTTCTGTGAGCTGGGTTTTGGCTTCCATCAGCTGACGCTGGAGGGTGAGTTCCAGTTCTGCTTCCTTGTTTTTCAGCTCCTGTTCCTGTTTGAGAAAGTTGATCTCGCGGTCGCGGGCGGCTTTTAGTTTTTCTTCGTTGTCTTTATTGTTTGCTTCGAGGAGCCTGAGTTTGTGTTCGAAGTCGGCGCTGATATTTTTGCGGAGATCCTGTTCGATGGCTTGCTGTATCTGCTTCTTCTGCGATTCAAAACCTTGCTGTATCTGTAGTTTCTCTGCTTCAAAGATTCTGGCAATCTCCTGTTCGCGCAACTGAGACTGCTGTTGCAGCTCTTTTTCTTTGCGTGCAAATTCACTTTTTTCCTTCGCGACTTCTTCGTCTTTCTTTTTCTTGTAATCCATCATCTGCTCTCTCAGTTCTTTCTTCACATCTTCAGACAATGCTTCTGAAATTGCGAACTCATGCGAGCAGGCAGGGCACTTGATCTCTGCAGCCATCAAACCAAAATTTATGCAAGTTTACAAAGAACCCTCCGTTTGAAAATAAAAGGGTATAAACACTGTGTGGAAACATCGGATATTTTAATTACTTTTAATTCGTTAAGTTTACAAGATTCCCGAACTCCTAATTTCTCTTCCCCGATTTAGCATTATTTAGTCCCTGTTAAGCACCATGCGATAAGTACTTCATCCGTACCTGTCAACCTTATTGTTTAATTAAACCCTCCACATTATGGACGGAGTATTAGCAGTAATAACCTGCTTTGCGGCTAACTATGCTCCAAAGTATTTTGCATTATGCAATGGGCAGATATTGTCTATTGCCCAAAATCAGGCATTGTTCTCGCTGCTTGGTACAACCTACGGGGGCAATGGCACTACAACATTTGCCTTGCCCGATCTTCGGGGGCGTGCGCCGATAGGAACCGGGCAGGGACCAGGGCTTTCAAACATCAACCTTGGCGAGGTCGGAGGTAGTACCACTACCACACTCACCATAAACAATCTGCCTCAGCATGCACACCTCAATGGCACTGTTTCCGTAAGTTATGAATGTGATTCAACGCCTGCATCGGAGCCGCTGCCCGATGGATTTTACATCGCAGGCTTCAACAATTCTTTCGCAGCAAACGGAGTGGCAGGCAATTTTTTGCAGACACCGGCTTATACAGGCGTGATCGCCAATGCAGGAAATAATCAGCCTGTTTCCATTATGCCTCCTTATCTGGCCATCAATTACATTATCTGCCTCAGCGGCATTTATCCTTCAAGGAATTAAATCAACGAATATGTTTACTCAACCTTACATAGGATTTGTAACGGTGTTTGCAGGCAATTTCGCCCCTGTAGGATGGATGTTCTGCAACGGCGCCTTACTTGCCATATCGGAGTATGATGTGCTGTACAATCTCATCGGCACTACTTACGGAGGCGATGGCGTAAATACGTTTGCACTTCCGAATCTGCAAAGCAGAATAGCGATCCATGCAGGAACTTCGGGTGGCAATACGTATGTAATCGGACAAACATCCGGTACCGAAACCACCACAGTTACCGTAAATCAGATGCCTGCGCATAATCACAGTGTAACGGGCATCACAGGAGCACCACTGGTTGCCACCAGTGCAGGCAATCTCAATACGCCCAATGGCAATGTGCCAGCAATAGCATCACAAAATGTATTCAATGCATCGGCCGACGGACTGGGACTGGCACCTACAACGGGTACCGGCAGTACAAGCCCGGCGGGCAGCAATATTCCCATGGAGATCTTGCCGCCCTACCTCGCCATGAATTACATCATTGCTGTATTCGGCATTTATCCGCCACCAAACTGATAAATTTTCTTCACCCCAGAAACAATTCAATATGGATGGAGTAATTGCATATGTAACACCTTTCGCAGGAAATTTCGCACCCCGCAACTGGGCCATCTGTGCAGGACAATTAATGCCCATCGCCCAGAATACTGCACTCTTCTCATTGCTGGGAACTAATTATGGAGGAAACGGACAAACTACATTTGCCCTTCCTGATCTTCAGGGCAGAGCAATTATCGGCGCAGGGCAGGGGCCCGGACTTTCACAATACGACGTAGGGCAACAAGGGGGAACGGAAACCGTAACCATGCTTACGACCAATATGCCTGCGCATACGCATCAGGTAAGTATTGGCATAACGCCCGGCTGTGCGAGTTCCAACGGAAATTCAAACAACCCCAAGAATAATGTGTATGCACCGCTGAGCAGCGGCGGCAATGCATTCGGAAGCGCCCCCAATTCAAGAATGAAACCATATAATGTAACTGTCAATACCGGGTTCACCGGCAACACACAGCCATTCAGCAACCGCAGTCCATACCTTGGTATGACCATGGTGATCTGTTTGTTTGGAGTATTCCCTGCAAGACCATAACCAATATGAATAAAACTATAGGAATATTATTGCCGCGCTCCGGCGAGTATCCTGCAATGGGTTTCGATATTCTGGCAGGATTGAAAGCAGGTCTGGCAGCTGCCGGCCTCAATGCTTACAACCTTGAAACAGCCAACATAGGATTCGGCGAAGACCCCGCAGTGAACTATGCATGCGCAGAAAAAATACTTCTTCAGCACGATGTGCAGGCCATCATCTGCTACAGCAATTTCTTCAATGCAGAACCGCTCTATGCGCTGGCCACTGCTACCGGCAAGCCATTCATCTTTCTCGATGCCGGCATGCAACTGATGACGGCTCCCAAAAACGACTATTGTTTTCATATTTCCCTGCAGGGTGTTCATGCCTGCTCCATCGCAGGCGCAAGAGCTGCAACCGGTAACAGACGCGTATTGATGGCAACCTCATTTTATGACGGCGGATACCGTGGTCCATGGGGTTACCATGTAAGCATTGAAGAAGCAGGCGGAAGCATCTGCGGCAATTATGTAAGCACCTACAAAAAAGCAGATTTTACTATTCAACCGTATATGGAATTGCTGCAGCAGACAAGTCCGGAAGGAATTGCTGCCTGCTTCAGTTCTTACCTCGCGGAATTATTTTTCGATGCACTTAAACAGGCAGGCGAGAAGGCCACTTCCATTCCATTTTATTGTTCACCCTTCATGGCCGAGGAGGCGTTGTTGGGAAAATGCACTTTTCCGGGAGGGACATTCCATGCATTTGTACCCTGGTATTCGTCCATTGAAAACGAGCAGCAGCAAGCGTTTGCAGCTGCCATAAAAAATGGGGCGGATAAGAATCCGAACCTGTTTTCATTGCTGGGGTGGGAAGCTGCTACCGTATTGCAGCAACTGAACCAGGAAGGAAGGGCATCGTTGAGCGGCTTCAGTTATCAGAGTCCGAGAGGAGCAGTAACCATACATGCCGATACTAACCACACGTATGCACCGGTATATTATGGAATGATCGTTCCCGACCAGCATGGCAAATGCAGCTGGCAATATCACGAAACCATTCCGATCGATTCAACTATGCATCTACGTTATCTCATTGCCGGAGAAGATCATATGATCACCGGCTGGAAGAATAATTATTTCTGCATCTGAATGAACATCAGGGTAGCCATATTGTGCAACGACCGTCTCTGTCTTCCTGCGGTTGGCTGGTTGCTTGGATCTGGCATCACAGCAGCAGTAGCCATGCCTGCGGGCATGCACGAAACACAGATGATGGTGCAGCAGCAGTGCCGTCAGTTCAATATTCCTTTCCGCTTTTTTGAAAAAGAAATGCTGGAAGAAGCACTGGGTGCATGGCTGAATCAGTATCAGCCTGATGTGGTGCTGGTGAAAACTTTTCCATGGCGCATCCCTGCCTCATTGCTACATATCCCGAAACATGGGTTTATCAATTTCCATTATGCACCGCTGCCTGCATTCCGCGGACCGAATCCTTTGTTCTGGATGTTGCGCCGGCAGGAAAAAACTGGCGGTGTAACAGTGCATGTAATGGATAAACTGTTCGATCATGGTCCGGTTTTATTGCAACAATCCATCCCCATATCTCCCGATCTTACCTATGGCTGGTTCTGCACCCAGCTTGCATATTCGGGCCTTCAGCTAACCTGGAATCTTTTAAAAGGACTGCAGGAAGGTACACTCCATCCTATACCTCAGGATAATTCGCTGATAGCGTGGTATCCGAGGCCAACCGCTGCCGATGTGCAGATCCTTTGGAACAGCATGACGGCTGCGGAGATCCGCGCATTGACGCTGGCCTGCAATCCCTGGAACAAAGGCGCAGCCACCAGCTGGAATAACTGGATGTTCGGCGTAACAGATGCAACTGTGTTAGATGCATCTGTTCACTCAAACGAACAACCGAAAATGCCCGGCACTGTTCTCGCTTCCGGTGAACAAACCGGTTTGCTGGTTTCCTGCCTGCATGGCGAAGTACTCAGAATAAATATCGTTTACTGCGAAGAAGGTTTCTTTCCCGGATTTCGCCTGCATTCGTTCGGCATCAGGCCGGGATGCGTATTGGGCAGTCACCCCTTTCTACAAACAAACTCCCCCTCCAACCCGCCATCAGTTAATCAACATTCATCATAAAAAAAGTGCAATGAAAAACCATTTACCTATTAAGTCACTTGCCCGTAAAACATTGCTGGCCGCGATGTGTATGGTAGCAACAGTGATGAGTTCCTATGCTCAGAAATGGACAAACGTAGCCGTTATCGGGCAGGGGGGAGGAAGTGAATTTGGCCGCGGATCCTGCACAGATGCCAGCGGCAACGTATATACGATCGGTACTTATTCTGCTGCTGGTACCGACTTCGATGGTAGCGGCGCTGTGAGCACGCTGCCACTGGCAGGTGTTACAGATGTATTTATCACCAAATACAATTCCAGCGGTGCTTTTCAATGGGCCGCCACATGCGGGGGGCCAAGTCAGGATCAGGGTTTCGGCATAACAACTGACGGTACCAATGTTTTTATAACCGGCAGATATGCCGGTACAGGTGTGTTCGGTGCAACCAGTTTGCCCACCACCGGAGGAACGGATATTTTCATTGCCAGCCTGAATGCCGGAACCGGTGCATTTCAGTGGGCGAAGAATTTCGGATCAACCTCCTCGGATGTTGGTCAGGCGCTTTGTCTCGATGGCGGGAATGGTTTGTATTTCTCCGGCACTTTCAATACATCCATGACTTTCGGAACTTTTCCCTTGAGTGCGCAGGGCGGATCCGGCAACGATATGGTAATTGCCAAACTCGATAAAAACAACGGGAATGTTACGTGGGCAGTGAGTGGCGGATCGAGCGGCAATTTCGATAATGGCGGAGGTTCATCCATCTGTTATCATCCCGGTCTTAATGAAGTGATTGTTACCGGAGCATACTTCGGCGCCAATGCAGTATACGGAGGATTCAATCTCTCCAATTCAGGCGGTAACGAAATGGTATTGCTGGAAGTGAATGCGTCTACCGGCGCATTTTTGCAGGCATACGGATTCGGAGGAAGTAGTGGCGCAGATGATGAAATGCTCGGTGTTTGTTATGATCCGGTAACGCAGGATGTTTTTGCAACGGGTTACTTCGAGGGTAATATCACTTTCCCCGGAAATGCGCAACTGACGGGCTCCGGAGGCAATGACCTGTTTGTGCTCAGGTATGCACCTGCAACCAATACTTTTGTTTGGTCAGTCAATGGAGGCAGCACGGATGCAGACAGGGGGAATGCTATTTGCAGCAATAATGCCGGCTCAGTGTATGTGGCAGGATATTACAGTGGCGCACTCAGTTTTGGTTCAGTAAATCTGCCGGCAACAGTTGCGGCAGGTATTCTGGTAGGTGGATTGTCGGTGACGGATGGTACCAGGCAATGGGCTATCAGTGCTGATGGAAATGATCCGTTGCGAACTGATCAGGCTTATAGCATATCCACCGGAGGACCGGCCGGAAAAATTGCTGTATGCGGTCAATTTGGTGGCTCCTCCAATTTTGGATCCATACCCGGCACCTCGGCGGGTAATGTAGATATTTTTATTGCACAGCTGGCTGCGGGATTGGTTGTAACAGCAAGCGCCACAGATCCTTCCTGTGATAACGGATGTAATGGAACGGCTACTGCTGCTGTATCAGGCGGCGTTCCTCCATATAACTATTCATGGTCGCCAAGTGGAGGTGCAGCTGCTACGGCAACGGGTTTATGTCCTGGTAATTACACGGTAACAGTAACCGATGCTGTATCACAGTCTGTAATGAAGTCTGCCACCGTCAATCCACCTGTTGTGAGCATCGCCAATGAGGATGCAGCCAATACAGGCGTGAACATCTCCGCAACCAATACCATCATTGCAAGCGCAAGCTGTAAACTGATAGCCAAAGTGGTGCCCAACGGAGCAAATCCGATCAGTGGCAATACGGTGGCGTTTGTGAAAGTGGCGCTGACAGTACCGGTATTCCCGGCTGTAAACGGAAAACCATATGTACAGCGTCACTTCCAGATCACACCATCAACCGGGGCTGCAACTGCTACCGGAAGAGTAACGCTCTACTTCAAACAAAGTGAGTTCGATGCCTTCAATGCACATGCAGGAGCTACACTGAAACTGCCAATGAACAGTGGTGATGCAGGCGGAAAAGCAAATGTGCGCATCGGCAAGTATCCTGGCTCATCCAGCGATGGAAGCGGATTACCGGGAACTTATACTGGTGCGGCTACCGTAATCGACCCGAATGATGCGGATATCGTTTTCAATCTCACTGAAAACCGCTGGGAGATCAGTTTCGATGCAGTCGGATTCAGCGGATTTGTGTTGCAGACTGCTATTACGGTGCTTCCGGTAACCTGGTTGAATGTAACAGCGCTTACAGATCCACAGGGAAGGGCTCAGATCAGATGGGAAGTGGAAGAATCGAATGTGGCCGCTTATGTGGTAGAAAGATCATCCAACGGATCAACATTTGCTGCGGCAAATACGCAGGCATCGAAAGGTGATGGAAGAAATAATTACACCTTCACGGAAGCAGCTGCAGTAACCGGAAGAACTTACTATCGTATACGCCAGACCGATAAGGATGGAAGAACCACCTTTAGTCAGGTACTGATAGTGAACAATGTTCAGGGGGGTACCGTTACCGCCTATCCGAACCCAACAGACGGAAACATTACACTGAACATCACAGACAGAAGCCTGATGAATACGGTGGCGAAGCTGTACAACAGCGATGGACGCGAGTTACAGCAGATCTATATCAGTCAGACCGCTACCACGGTTTCACTCGCCCGATATGTAAAAGGAGCTTACCTGATACGGCTATCGAACGGGGAAACCATCAGAATAATCAGGAAATAACCTAAAAAGAATGATGCAAAGTCGCGGTATTGTTTTACATTCAATACCGCGACTTTTTTATTTTATAAATGTTTCCATTTATAACTGCGGTTTATACAATTCTGATATGAATAAAAAAGGATATTTTTATAGCTCCTTTAGCCTCATCCTTGTTGATTATTAACCTAAATTTTTATTTCATCCTTTCTCAATGGAAAACCTTTTAAATGAGCAGGTGATATTGAACCGGGTGGCGGCAGATGACAGGGATGCGTTCAGACAGGTGTACAACCATTACTACGGCGCTGTGCAGCAGTACGTTCTGCTGTTCTCGTTCGACTCTTCCAAACTGGATGAATTAACTCAGGATGTTTTTGTAAGGATCTGGGAAAAGCGTCATAAGCTTACGAATGTTGAATCTTTTCAGAATTATCTCTTCAAGATCACCAAGAATCAGGTATTGAACTATATCCGCGGATGCAGGGTGCAGCAGCGGATCAAGGAAGCGCAGCAGCTTACAGACGAACCGTTTACCGAAGATACCGATCATAAGCTGGTGCTGAACCAGTATTACCAGATGGCGGCCGAAGCGATCGAACAATTGCCTGCCGGTCGTAAACAGGTATTGAAAATGAGTATCGACGAGGGCCTCACCCTCGATGAAATAGCCGAAAAGCTCGGCATCTCCAAGTCGGGCGTAAAAAATCAACTTTATGCGGGCATCGCACACGTAAGGCAATACCTTGAGCGGAATGCCGGCATCACTACTTTATTATATGTATTCCTTTCCCTCTTAGATCAGTAAATATTTTTATTATTTAAAAGTGAGGCTGGGACTGAGTTTCAGGTTTTTCTCAAAAAAATCTCAAAAAAAATCAGTGTCGGAGGTGTCCTTTCTTTCCGGGCGTGTGTCTTTATATATGTTATGAATATCCAGGAGGCACGGACATTTGTTGCCAGGTTTGTTCAAGGCAAATACACGCAGGAAGAGCATGAATCTTTTCTGCAGTGGGTGAATGGGGCCCCTATGGATCATATCGAAGCAATTGCCGGCGAGTTTGAAACACTTCAGCAACAGGCTGTTATTTCCGGGAAGCCGTCCTCTAATTGGATTGGTCAGCTGGAAAGTCGTCTGGATGCAATAAGTGGTGGAGCAGTGATTCCGATGCGCCCCCGCAGAAATCTGGTAAAAGTGATCAGCTGGGCTGCAGCCGCAGTGCTTGTAATCGGCACAGGAGCATATTTTCTGATGAACAAAAAAGCTGCCCAACAGCAGCAGATAATTGCAGAAACAGATAAAGCGATACTCCCCGGTACAGACAAAGCCGAACTGATTCTGGCAGATGGATCCACTGTACAGCTGAATGAAGCTGCCAATGGAATACTCACAGAACAGGGCAACTCAACCATTAAGAAAGTAAATGACCGTGTTCTTGTTTACGAGTCAAAAGCCGCAGGCGGGAACGGAACGGAAGTATACAATACCATTAAAACTCCCCGTGGCGGACAGTATCAGCTGATACTGCCCGATCAGACCAAGGTTTGGCTCAATGCGGGATCATCCATTCGTTTCCCGGTAGCCTTCAACGGCAGGGAAAGAAGGGTAGCGATCAACGGTGAAGTATACTTTGAAGTGGCTAAGAATCCCAGTCAGCCATTCAAAGCAGTGATAGCCGCTGACCTTACACCCGAAGGAGTCAGCAAAGGGATCGGAGAGGTAGAAGTGGTAGGAACACATTTTAATATCATGGCTTATTCCAATGAGCCGGCCATTCAGACCACCTTGCTGAAAGGATCCGTAAAAGTTGTCAGCGGAAATCTTTCCAAAGTGCTGAAACCCGGTCAACAGGCGAAGATCATCAATTTCGCGGTAGCCAATGATAAGCTCACTGTGCAGGATATACCCGCAGCAGAAGAGCTGGTTTCATGGAAAGACGGATTTTTCCCCGGTACAAGCGCTGATGTACTCATGCGTCAGATCGCCAGATGGTACGATGTAGGGCTGGAGTTCCAGGGAAGCATTCCCGAAATGAAATTCGAGGGTAAGTTGCCCCGTGAAGCCGGAATAGAAGATGTACTCAAAATTTTAAACGCAAACGGAATACATACATACTTAGATAAACCTAATAGGAAAATAGTTGTAAAACAGTTATAATCAAGCACTTGAGCATCACGTTTGATTCATTGTTTCTGTAAAACCTGATTTTCCATTAATCATTAAGCCCATCCTAGTGCTGCTTTTTTCGGAAAATAAGAAGCGGCGGAAGCTACTTACTGCGACCTTAGGCTATATTTGCTGAAAGGTTCGCAGTTTGTAGCTTTTATACTATCTGAAGGAAAACGTAGAATTGCAATGGAGCGGTCTTTTCTGCGTAGTAGTGTAAAATCAATATTCCTTTCATTCAGTTACACTAAAAGTAACCTTCTATCAGGATGTGGAAAACCTTTAAGACAACTGCATTATTACTGATCGTTTGCTTGCTCATCAGCCTACATACGTATGCGCAGATCACGCTATCGTATAACAATGCTCCCGCCAGGGAAGTAATTGAATCTGTAAAAAATCAGACAAAGTATAATTTCTTCTATCAGACCAATACGTTTCTGGAAACTGATCGGATAACCATCTATGTTCAGAATGCCTCCATTCAGGAAGTGCTGAATATCTTCAAAGCACAATTACCCATTACATATGAGTTCGCCAGCAATATGGTAACCATAGTGCGGGACAATCCTAAGCCTGCACCGAAGCCAGCGCCACCTCCGGTTGTACATATCCGTGGA
This sequence comes from Pseudoflavitalea sp. G-6-1-2, assembly GCF_012927185.1. GTDB lineage: Bacteria > Bacteroidota > Bacteroidia > Chitinophagales > Chitinophagaceae > Pseudobacter. The sequence goes on along the minus strand of NZ_JABBGB010000002.1, from coordinate 1,191,629 downwards.
ACAGTAATGAACGAACAGGATGATCCGTTGAACGGCGCCACGGTATATCTGAAAGGAGCACCCGGCAGCAGGGGCGTAGCAACGAATATCCAGGGAACCTTCGATCTGCAGGTACAACGATTGAAGAAAGGAGATACAATTGTTATTTCAAATGTTGGATATGATCCGCAAGAGATAGCAGTGGAAGAAGGAGTGAAGGTTGTGGTGAAGTTGGTAGGCAGACCGAATGAGTTGAATGATGTTTCGATAACGTCGGGGATAGATAAGCAGGTGGCAAGGCGCACAACGGGTGCGTATAATGTGATAGATAATAAAACGTATAACAGGAATTTTGCCTCTGCAAGTATTGTAGAAAGATTGGATGGAATTACCAGTGGATTATTGCTTAACAAGAATATTACTCCTGGTTTGAATCAATCTGAAATAAGTATCCGGGGAAGGTCAACGATTTTTTCTAATGCAGATCCCTTAATCATTATTGATAATTTTCCTTACAATGGAACATTGAGTAGCATAAACCCAAATGATATAGAAAAGATTACTGTTCTGAAAGATCCTGCGGTGGCGGCAATATGGGGTGCGCTTTCTGGAAATGGTGTAATTGTAATTACTACGAAAAAGGGTAAGTATAATCAACCATTGAAGGTATCATTTACTAGCTCGATGACTGTAGTTGAGAAGCCAGATTTGTTCTATATTCCCTATATGAACGCCGAATCAAGAGTTGAGTTAGAACAAATTCTTTTTTCGAGAGGTTTTTATGGAGGGATTGAATTGGGATCATCAAAAGCAGCAGCCCCGCCAGTTGTTGAACTATTGATCAAGAGAAAGAAAGGACTTATAAGTGAAGATGAGTTAAACCAGAAGCTTGAACAACTCCGCAGAAACGATCAGAGAAGTGATATTGACAGGTTATTGTTAAACAGTAGCTTTCTGCAACAATATAGTCTTAACCTAAGAGGTGGTACTAAAATAAACCACTATTATCTGTCATTAGGGTACGACAAACAAAATGTAGATATTACAGCTCCCAATTCAGAGAGGTTTACAATCAATGGTAGCAATACATTACTGTTACTAAAGAAGAAATTAGAACTTACCACGGGGATAATGGTTACCTCAACTAAGCAAATGAATAACCGGCAATGGTTCCTGGGAATTAATAATCCATATGTAAGTCTGGTTGATGAGAATGGTAATGCGGCGGTTGTTCCTAGTGATGTAAGACAGGTTATAAAAGATACTGCTGGGAAAGGCAGCCTGCTTGATTGGAATCTGCGACCGCTGGAGGAGGCCAAAATTCGAAATGGCAGTATAAAAACTGAAGGGTATAAGTTCGATTTCAGTATAAAGCATAAAATACTAAAAGGATGGGATGTTATATTGTCCTATCAGTATTATCATGAATTGGGTAAGAATAGGGAATATAATAGTCCAACTTCTTATTATACAAGGAATCTAATCAATAGTTTTACTCAAAGAGTTTCTGACAATAAGATTAGTCGAATTATTCCACTTGGTGGTATTCTTGATAATATTGACGTTACCAGAAATAATCATTACGGCAGAGCCCAGACCGAATATAAGTTTGCAAAAGGAGATCACGAGTTTTCAGCACTTGGAGGAACAGAGATCCGTAGTATACGAAGCGATTTTAGTTCAAAAAGACTGTACGGCTTGGATGATGATCATCCCATGGGGCAGGAGGTTGATTACCTCTCTAATTACAGTTATTATTATGACCCAAATTCATTTGTAAGAATTCCTAATCCGTTTGTTCGTCCTTTTGTCAGAACAACAGCCAATTTCTTTTCTGTTTATTCAAACGCGTTATATTCTTACAAAGGCCGCTACAATTTATCGATTAATATTAGAAAGGATGAGTCAAATATTTTTGGAGTCAAAGCCAATCAAAAAGGAGTTCCTCTTTGGGCGGCAGGCGTAAGCTGGATAATAAGTAAAGAAAATTTCTATACTTCAGAAGCTATTCCATATTTGAAAGTTCGATTTACTAATGGATATAGCGGAAATGTTGGCAGGGATGTTTCAGCTTACACAACGGCTTTTATTGATGGATTGAATTTCTTCAACAATGTAACTGCATCAATTTCAAATCCACCTAATCCGTCATTAAGGTGGGAGAGAGTGCATATGATAAATCTAGGATTGGATTTTTCTATCAAAAATGATTGCCTCTCAGGAAGCTTTGATTATTACTTCAGAAAAGCAAAGGATCTGATAGGAGTGACACCTGTTGATCCTACAACGGGTGTTGAAACTTTCAAAGGTAATACAAGTTCTATGAAGGGGCAAGGTTTTGAACTTACCTTGAATTCAAAGGTTACTGGTGGGATAGTAAAATGGCATACCAATTTCCTTGCAAGTTATTCTCTGGATAAGGTAGATGAGTATAAAGATGTAAAAGGTGGAATTGGTAGCTATCTGAACAAATTTTCATTGACTCCCTTAGCCGGTAAGCCGCTATATTCTATACTCGCTTTACAATGGGGTGGTCTGGATCCGCAGAATGGAAGCCCTATTGGTTATCTGAATGGCCACCCAAGTACCGATTATCCGCAAATTGTAAACTCTACTAATTTTGATGATATTATTTATAAAGGATCTGCAGTGCCAACGCATTATGGCAATTGGATAAATACATTTTCCTATAAAGAATTTGAATTGTCTTTTAACATTAGCTGGAAACTCGGATATTATTTTAGAAGATCATCCATCAACTATATAGAATTGATTGCAGGCATTTCACCTGGTCATCCAGATTTTGCAAATAGATGGCGCAAACCAGGTGATGAGCTAATCACTGATGTTCCTTCTTTTGTTTATCCACCAGATAACAATAGAGATGCATTTTATAACATGTCAACAATCTTGGTTGAGAAAGGCGATCATGTTAGATTAAAAGATATCAGGTGCTCCTATATCTTAGCTAAAAGCAAATACAAGAAAACTCCTTTTCAACAGGCTGAGATCTACGCCTATGTTAATAATGTAGGTATTTTATGGAAAGCAAATAAATATGGTCTAGATCCCGATTACCTGGACACATATCCGGCAAAGAGAAGTTATTCAATTGGTATAAAGTTGGATTTTTAACTTTCAAAACAGTATAATAATGAATTTACTCCTCCGATGTTCTAATATACTGTGTCTGTTGACCGCTCTACTTGGTGCCAGCTGCGGTGCAAAAAAAGATTTTTTAGATGAAAAACCAAGCTCAGATGTTTTTCTTCCAAAATCAAAAGTTGAGTTACAGTCCTTAATGGATAAGTCCTTTTTTCTTAATGTTATGCCAGAGTTAGGCACCCTATCAGCTGATGAATATTATTTTGAACCAGGGTATTGGGAAACTCTGGATTCTAAGGAAAGGAATTCTTATATATGGGCCAAGGATATTTTTCAAGGTCAGCCGAATATTGGTGATTGGAATATGCCTTACAAGCAAGTATTGCAATGTAATGTTGTTTTAGATGCTTTAGAAAAAAATACTATTGAGGACGCAACAGAAGTTGAACTTAATTATTTAAAGGGGGCTGCATTTTTTGTGCGGGGTTTAGCGTTTTATAATGTGGCTGTATTATTTTCCGACATTTTTGACGACCCATCTGCCTCTGCAAAGCCAGGTATACCTATACGTCTAAGGCCTGAAGTGGATGAACAATCACATCGCTCCAATTTGGGTGACACCTACAAACAAATTTTTTCTGATTTACAGCAGGCTTCTTTATTATTACCAGATACTATTCCTGTTAAAGCTAGAAACAGACCTAGTAAACCCGCAATTTTTGCAGTACTGGCGCGTATACATTTAAGTAATCGTTCGTATGAAATTGCGCATCAGTATGCCGATAGTTGCTTGAAATATTACAATAAACTGATCGACTATAATAAGGTTGATAAGAACGCTTTTTATCCATTCAAAGCTCAAAATGACGAATCAATCTATTTTGCAACCATGCCTGTTGAATCAAAGGTTCTGAATGGAATTCTTCAGCCATTGACAGTAGTTGATTCTAATCTCTATAATTCTTATGATGTAAATGATTTGCGAAAGAATATTTTCTTTTTGATGAATGGGGCTAATCACCCCAACTTCAAAGGAGGATATTCTGGTAGTGCTTTTTCATATGCTGGAGTAGCTACTGATGAAGTTGTATTAATAAAAGCCGAGTGCTTAGCAAGAGAGAGGAAAACCGAAGATGCTATTGATATGCTGAATCTCTTATTAAAAAATCGCATTGATAAGAATAAGTTCAAACCTTTGCAAGCAAACACGCCAGAAGATGCTTTACAGCTGATATTGAATGAAAGAAAAAAGGAATTGGTGATGCGCGGTCTTCGTTGGACTGATCTTAAGCGTTACAATAAGGAAAATAGAAATTCAGTTCTTACACGAAAGCTAAATGGGCTTACATATTATTTAGCACCTAATGATTCCAAATATTTATTACCGATCCCACCTGATGTTATTGCTCTTAGTGGAATCCCTCAGAATGAACGTTAAAGCTGTTTGATAAATTCTATGGAATTTGTTGTTCACCTTATACAAAATGCAAGTCCCCCCGAAGAAGCGGGGGGACTGTACTAATCAAATACCATTAACCATTAAACCTTATCCTATGAAAACATGAATTTAGGATATTTTGCCATAACCTAAAAAAAATTGTAATGGCAGATATTTTAATATTGGTTGTTCATGAAGAGAACGTTTAGTTTCCCGGACAGGCAGGAAAAAATTGTCCCTCCTTACATGTGAAGAAATAGTCTGTACCTTGGATTCGATAATAGGTGCAGGTAGTAAAAGGTGAATAAAGGCAAATGTAGTCTTCGCCTAGTGTTCCGGCAGGGATAAAGTAATACCCCCAGGGTGTGTTCATTTTGTAATACTGGGTTTCTTGCATACAAAATGGGTCAGAAACCTTGGCAAATGAAGCCGAAACAGAAATAATGATTGTGACAATCATTAAGACCGATTTCAATTTTTTCATTTTGAGATAAAGTTATTGATGAGGCGCCAAGGTACTTATTTTGAGTGCGAAGTGTTCCTTGTTTGATGTGGCAATCTATTGACATTGGGGATTGCTATCGAATATTTTATATTTGGAGTAAAGAAAATGCCACTTTCGTTAAGTTGAAGTGGCATTCTAAAGGCTGAAAGTATTAATAAGATATGAAAGGTTGAAATTAGCGTGTGGGGTTGATAGGTGCATAATGCCCTGTTCTGCACATTGTATACACGAACGGAGCAGTCATAATATATGAACATGCACTCGTGGGTTGGGAAATACAATACCAGTTTACTCCAAATATTCCAGCATATTTATACACGCCATTGTCTAAATAATATTGAGCTTGATCATAGCAATCAAATTTCTTCTTCGCTGCAAAAGCCCCACTCACCGCTGCTATCACAACGATAACCATAAGTATCACTTTCATTTTTTTCATAAAATTGTTTTTGAGTGTTAAAAAGAGTTTTGTCTGCTCGTATCTCATAAAATGCAAGGCAGCAGACATTTGCCATGCAGGTACCTGGCCAGGTTATCTTAACTGCACGCAAAGCAAGGCCTTTCCTTACCTTGCGGCAGGACTAAGCAATTGATTATCTGCCTTCACCCCAACTGTCGTTTCCGACAATTCCTGAAGACCAATAATTTTCCCGTAAAGTTTTTTGTAATAATGTGTGAAGTGATTAGGTCGTAACCAGTTCCCAAGATGTAATCAGAAGCCATGCTTAACCAGAGATTATGTTAGTAGAACACCTCCATGAAATGATCAGGAGGAAATGAATTAGATTTCAAGGAACCAAGGATTTTGTGAAGGTTGGTTTGCTACAACAACCAATAGAAGTGTAATGAAAATTCAAATGGGAAATGATTAGTTAACCACCATTTGCGCATTCACTGTTGTATCAGGAATACGTCTTTTCATCATCAGGATGGCAATGACATTGAGAATAATGAAGAAGAGGTTGAACATGAGATGTTGTGGCCAGGTAAAAGAACTGATCACCCCGCCACAAGAGCATGGTACTCTTGCAAGCATATTCAGAATAATCATTACAATATATACTGTGAAAATTGATAACAATATTAGTGAGGCCCATAAAGCTTTGAGCCTTGTTCTTTCAAACAGAAGTCCGGCAACAATCAGTAATTGTGCGCCTGGAACTGCATACACCAGAATGGGTTTGCTCCATTGAAAGATCGGTTGATTGTAAATATTTCCGTGGAAGTATTTGTAGGCCAACAATTGTGTCAGTCCTGTGTAGAGAAATAACAATATCAGCAGGGATATTATACCTTCCAAAGCAATTTTCCTTTTCATAAACTGGCGAATATCTTTTTCTGGTTGAATAATTTGGGCGCCTCGCCTGTTTCAACATACACAATTCAAATACATGGAATGTGTACAGGACTTATCGGCATATTCAAACTGCCCAGAGTCAGGTATTCCCAATTTTGTACTTTTTGGAGAGTACTCCTAAGAGATTGATTATCCCAGAGATAGAATAAGGGTGGAAAATGCTGAGCCTTTAGCTAACCATAATAACCTGTAACCTTCCTAAGTGTTTTCACTTAGCGTTGAAAAATTACCCTAATTTATTTTTTTAACTATCCGAAATGGAAAATAATATAGAAAAGTTGATTGGAATCAAGAAAATAGCGATGGTTAAACATTTTTTCCGGAATCTGATTTTGTCCTTTTTAGTGGCATCGGGGCAATTACGGATGTAAATTTGATCCGGAATAATGGAAGTTTTCTTCTTCGCAGGTTTTATGAGAAATTGATGCTTCTGAGGTCGGATAATTATCCTCGTTAGACGACTGAAATTGTTACCCGACAAACAGCTCCCCCGAATTTATCCTGAGAATGCGATGTTATCTTTTTGATAACTATTCTCCTGTTTCCCATGCAAAAGAGAAATCCAAAATACATTTTTGCAAAAGCAGACTCAACCCATAACCATGCTTTTCTTACCGGTCATAATCTGAAATGCTACCTTAAAGAATTAATACTGCAATATAGTTTGTATTGCAAACTAAAGTTTATATTTGCTCCTGATAAGTCAATTGTTGGCCAAGAGTAGAGCCATCAGAAATTTTACAGAGGATAAAACTGTGGAATACGAGAAGTTTAGGAGTTGATGGCAATGTGAGCAGTTTTGTGAATTTGAAGTTGATCAAACTCCTGACCATGTTCCGGTAATTTGAAATCGATGCATTACGGAATTGCTGGAATGAGTAAGTACGAGGCAGGTATGACCTATGTCTTTCCTGCTATAGGAAGTTTCAAAACATTGCAGGTTATTGCAGAATCTCAAATACCAGTAACTTCTCATAAAAGCAATCCGTTCACTATAGACAGCAGAACTCACAAGTTCTGTTTTTTTTGAAAATAAGGTTTATAATGCAAACTAAATTAGCGAAACAAAGTATAATTGCGGCGATATTCCTGCTGTTGTTTATGAGCCTCCGGGCGCAGGCACAAAACACTATCAAAGGAAGAGTGCTCGACGAAAAGAAACGCCCTGTTCTGTATGCTTCAGTCTCTCTGAAATCATCCACCGACGGCAGCCTTACCGACAGCCTCGGCCGCTTTTCTTTTACTACCAATGCCAGCGGCAATCTGGTTTTGATAGTATCCGCTGTCGGTTTTCAGGAGCTGCAGCATCCTCTTGAGATCACATCTCAAACACCCGATCTTCAACTCATTCTCAAAACCAATGCAAAACAGCTCGGAGAAGTGGTTGTTACTGCAGGTACCATCGATGCTACTGATGATAGAATTCTTACTATTATCAAACCTGTTGATATTCTCAGTAATGCCAGTTCACAAGGAGACATTGTTGGCGCTATTCAGAACCTGCCCGGCGTTCAGCGCAACGGCGGCGATGAGACAGGTTTGTTCGTGCGCGGAGGAGACGCTTCAGAAACCGTAATGATCATCGACGGAACAACTGTTCAGAATGCTTTCTTCAGTGCTGTGCCAGGCATCGGACAGCGAAGCCGTTTCAATCCTTTTCAGATAAAAGGTACTTCATTCAGCTCCGGAGGATATTCTGCAAAATACGGCCAGGCACTTTCTTCTGTGTTAAGTCTTCAAACTACCGATCTGCCTCAGCATTCAACCATTTCAGCCGGACTCAACCTCTCCGGCGCCATGGTCATTGGCGCTGAAAAAATGGAAAACAATGCTATCGAATACGCCGCTAATTACACCAACTTCGGCGCTTATTACGGCCTCGCCAAAACCAATTATGAGTTCTTCAGAAAACCTGTATCGGGTGGAGGTTCTCTTCGCTGGATTTCCAAAGATTCCAAAGGTGGCATCTTCAAAACCAGTATCAGCTTCAATTCCAGCGGTAGTGGCACTTTCATTTCCAATCCGAATGCCCCTGGCTCAATCATTTCGTTCGATCTGAAAAATGAAAACACCAATGTGAACAGCTCTTACAGAACCAGGCTTTCAGACAAATGGAAATTGCTGCTGGCTGCCGGCATCAGCAGCAATCACGATAATATCCTTTGGTCCGATACTGCATTCACCCGTTCTGACAGGCGCTCGCAACTCCGTACCGAATTCACCTTCTCTTCAAAGCTGTTAAAATTCACTGCAGGTGCAGAGTTGCAACACTTCAGTTTTGAGCAGCAATTCGATTCGATTAAAGGAAAGTTCGACGAAACAATGGCTGCTGCTTTTGGCGAAGCTGAATTCAGGATAACGCGGAACATCGCTCTGAAACCCGGACTGAGAGCTGAATACAGCGATCTGCTCCGGAAAGGAAATATAGCGCCAAGGTTTGCCCTGGCGCTGAAAGCCGGACCGTTCAGTCAGTTCGGACTGGCAACCGGATTATTCTATCAGTCTGCCCCCAATCTCTATTTGTTGAATGGATTGCGCCCGGGATATCAGCATGCCATTCATTATCTCGCCAACTACGAATGGATTCAAAACAACCGCTCATTCAGGCTGGAAGCCTATTACAAAGATTATGCAAACCTCGTGAGAGAACAGGGCGTTCCTTATCTTCCCAGACCCTTCAGAACCGAACTTGGGAGTGTAGACAACAGTGGATCGGGCTATGCCAAAGGATTCGACATATTCTGGCGGGATAAAGCCTCCATCAAAAATATCGATTACTGGATCACTTACAGCTTTATCGATACACGCAGACTTTACCAGAATTATTCAGCAAAGGCAAGTCCTGATTTCATCTCAGAAAATAATCTCAACGTCATCGTAAAATACTATTCCGAAAAACTGCATACCGCTTTGTCGGCGGGATACAATTATTCCAGTGGAAGACCCTACTACAATCCAATGGCATCGGGGTTTCTGGCTGATAAAGCGCCTGCTTATCATAACCTCTCGTTCAAAGCAAGCTACCTTACAAATATCAGAAGAGTTTTTGCTGCCTTCTATGTGAACTTCGACAATCTCACCAATCAAAAGAATGTATTGGGATATCGGTATTCGAATGATGGTCAGTTGAGAACACCGGTTTTACCTCCACAATATTTCGCCGTTTTTTTCGGCGTGCATCTTTCTATCTCTCAATTCAAAAAAGACGATTTATAAAAACAAAAATTGATGTTATGAAAAAGATCATCCGGGCAGCCAGTGTATTGTTGGTCTTAGCCCTCCTTTCATTTCAACTGTCGGCCCAGCAATTGGAATCTGGTCTGAGTGAAGCCTGGAAAGCCTTGCAGGAAGCCGGCGACATGCCCGCACTCATGAATGCAGGCAACAAATTCAATCTCATCGCTGCAAAATGGCCCGAAGACCGTAATGCGAATTACTATGCTGCTTATGCGAGGATCCAGATTGCTGCCAAAGAAACTGATGCAAAAAGAAAAGATCAGTTGTTGGATGAAGCCGACAAATATGTTGCAGTGATGAATTCTATCGATGCTGCAAACGATGAAAGCCTTGTTCTTACTGCCTATGCTGCATTCGCGCGTTTTCAGGTAGACCCTGCCAATCGCTGGAGAAAATATCTGGAGATCATGAACGAAAATCTCGAAAAAGCGAAGAAGGCCAACGCCGATAATCCAAGGATCTACTACCTCGAAGGAATTCCGGTTTTCAACAAACCAGTGCTGTATGGCGGTGGTAAGAAAAAAGCGAAACCATATTTCGAGAAAGCAAAAACACTTTTTGCCAAACAAACCGCTGGCTCCATCCTGAAACCCTACTGGGGTGAAAAGGAGAACGAAGAGTATCTGGTGAAATGTGATTGATTACTCAGCTGCCATTTCAAATAAACGAATCAAATGGATAATTTTTTGACTGAAATAAAGCACTTCAGAGAATTCTACAACGGACTGGGAAAATGTTATGATGCAGACTATTCCGTAACTGTACAGCAGGAAACCATCAATGGAGTCAGCTGTTACTGGTTTCTGCCTCAATTGCTGCTTGATGAGGATATTGTGATCTCTCTGCATGGCGGATCGTATGCAATGGGATCTATCCATTCTCACAAAGCAATGCTCACGCATTTTGCTTCGAAGCTGAACAGAAAAATATTGTATATAGATTATGCGCTGGCACCGGAACTTCCTTATCCTGCAGGAGTAAATGATTTTCTGGCAGTGTACCAATTCATCATTTCCCATTCTCCGAAAACGAATATGTGGCTGCTGGCAGACAGTGCAGGTGGTGGTATTTTATTGAGTGGACTTCATCGGCTGCAAATGCTTGGATTATCCGAACCGGCAGGAGTTGTTATGATCTCACCGTGGATCGACCTTCGTTGCATAAATGAATCTTACGATGAAAGGAAGGAGCTAGATCCGATCCTTTCCCGCGAAGAACTGCTCAGGTTTGCCGGATACTATGCAGGAGAAGCAGGGGAGGATGCAGATCCTTCTACATTGAATTTTACTCATTTCCCCAAAGCCCTGATCATGACCGGTACGAGGGAAGTGTTATATGATGATGCCGGAAATTTCTATGAAAAACTGCTGCAAATGGGCGCTGACGCCACTTTCGCAGCTTTTGAATCACAGACGCATGTATGGCCGTTAACCAATATTCAGTCTGATGCTGCACAGCAGATGCTGGATATGATCTGTGATTTCATGAATTAATCACCGGCCTTTTTAGTGGCAAGCCGCTCCCCGAGAGCGGCTTTTTTTATTCTCCGGAGGATCGTTTTGTTTTCTGGATACTGTAATTTGTATTATGCAAACCAACCGAATTTATTTCCGGAACAATCCCTGGCCAGATGGGCATGCTTTGAACAAGTTTACATGGAGTGGCAGACTTGATCCCGAAGATGGCCTGTACTTTGATTTCTATCTCAAAACAGACAACTACAATGCTGGCGAAACCAGCAATGAAGAAGAGGAGGACGAAGTTCTTTCCGACTGGGAATCCAAAATAGTCTGGAATAACTATCATGCCTGTACGATAGCTTCAAAAGAAAAGGGACAACCGGGAATATTGGTGGCACAACGCGGCAGTAAGTTTTCCTTCTCTGAATTTCAGTCGCAAACATTCACTGCAGACCCACTTCCAGTGATGGAGGATTTTGAATTGGATGATCTGGCTTTCGGCATTTATCTGTTAGGGCATGATGCTTCTGCTGATCATTATATTGCAATCGAAAGGCAAGAAAATAATTTGTTCAGCATTCACTGGACCGGAAAGATCGCGCTCTTCTATGCGGGAGAGGATAGCTTCGATCATGCATTTGAAACGCAGATCACTGACGTTGCATTTGATGGCATTCATTATCCTCAATCCTTTTCACATGAAGAGGCGATGCGTTTGCTGTCTGATGTAATGGTGGATGCTGATATGTTTCGTTTTGAGGACCTGAATCCCAAAAGCTTCAAACGCGAATACAAACTTGTGCTGTAGCGGGCAGAATAATGGAAATACAATCTTAAATAGAAAGGTCTGCAAATCTATCAACTTGCAGACCTTCTTAATATCGCTGAAACTCTTTCTGTATCTTACTTTCCGGCATTCATTTTGTCTAAAATTCCGATGATTGCATTTTGAAAATTTTCAGGCTCATCTTTATGTATCTGATGTCCGGATTTTTCAAACAAGATCAAGTCTTTCTTTGGCGCTTTTACTTTTTCGAAGTAGGCTTTTGTAATGCTGGTAGATGTTTGAATATCGTTTTTCCCAACGAAAAAATATACCGGGCACTTAACCTTCTTTAGTGTTTTGGGTAAATCAATTGCCATTACTTCATTCCAGGCAGGTGACCGGGTTTTTGACCATTCGAGAAATCCTTTTTTGAAATCATCGGTTGTTACAAACTTTTTCCCTTCGGTATAGAAAAGCCATTTTCTTAGATAGAACAGGTCTTCGTCAACTTTAAAAGGAATGTTTACCATCGCCAGTTCTTTACTGGCAACAGAATCTGCTTTAAAATGAATCTTCAATGTGTCGAGCAATTCTTTTTCACTCGCCAATTGACTGATAACGGGGTTTGCAGCAAAATATGCGTGTAATAATTCCGGATGATTTCTTACGATATAAAAACCCAGAGCATTTCCCCATGAGCTGCCGAGCAGGTATATTTTGGGTTGCTTCAATTCTTTTATCAGAAAGTTGATCACTTCGTAAGTGTCCCTGCCCATTAAGTCAACGGAAGGAGTAACCGGCGATGGATTTAGTTGAAGGGTTTTTCCTGCGTCTCTTTGATCCCATTGAACAATGGTGAATCTGGTTTTTAGAATGTTTGTGAAGTTATCTGCATTTTTCATCATTGAACTTCCCGGGCCTCCGGATAAAAAGAGCAATACAGGTTTATTGGAGTCGTCTGTTTTGATTTCTATTACTTGTTTGATTCCGCCAATTTCAATTGTCAGCAGCGAATCGATCTTTGTTGCAGGTAATTGCCCCGAAGGTTTTGATGGGGTAAGCGTGTCGCTGTTTGCCTGCAATGACGTCTGAGAGAAGCACAGGATGGACAACAGTAACAGAATGATAAAATTCTTTGTGATCACAATTCTCATGTTTTGGTTTTGTTCAATATTCAGAAGAGGAATATTGAAAAGGGGTTATGATAAAGCTGGCTTCCTTATGGAATCTTCAAGCCAGGGAAAGTAAGGTACGTTGAAACCACAGCATTCAATGCAGCATCACAAAAGAAAAAGGTCTGTAAATCTTTCGACTTACAGACCTTTTTGAAAGTGCCCAGGACAAGATTCGAACTTGCACGTCCTTTCGAACACCACCACCTCAAAGTGGCTTGTCTACCAGTTTCAACACCTGGGCGCCAATCCCGTAGGGGTTGCAAATGTAAAACACTTTTTCTAAAAAACTAAAATCTTTGAAGAAAAACGTAAAAACTTTATTCAGAATCTTTTAGAGATGAACGCTCTCTGGTTTTCCTGATCCGCTGCAAGCTTGTTTAGGCCTGAGTTTGAGGCGCATGAGCTGGTTTGAGTGCTATTGAAATTTATCTGAAAAAAAATCAGAAATATTGTTGTCTAAGCAGGTATGTTTCTGTTTTTCAGTACAATTCTGAAGGTAGTACCCTTTCCTGGCTCAGAATGTTTTACGAAAAGTTCTCCGCGATGATATTGTTCAATGATTCTCTTGCTCAGGCTTAGTCCAAGACCCCAACCACGTTTCTTGGTGGTGAATCCGGGTTTGAACACTTTCGACAGATATTGGCTGCTGATGCCTTTGCCTGTATCGGAAACATCGATAAAGATTTCATCGGGTTGCTGCTGAATATTGATGCTGATCTGTCCTTTTCCTTCCATTGCATCCAGTGCATTCTTGAGCAGGTTTTCAATCACCCAGTCGAACAGGGGAGGAGATATGAGTGCCGGGATATGCTTTTCGTCGTTTGTTTCGAGCGCGAACTGCACTTTGCCGGTGGCGCGTTTGCGGATGTATTCAATCATGCTGTCTACCTGCGCTATCAGATCGTGTTCTTCGAGTTTTGGTGCGCTGCCTATTTTGCTGAAGCGGTCCGAAACGAGTTTGAGTCTGTCGATATCTTTTGCGAGTTCCTGAACAATTTTGTCGTTTGCTTTTTCCTCGCGCAGCATTTCCACCCAGCCCTGCAATGAGGTGAGGGGAGTTCCCAGCTGATGTGCGGTTTCCTTGGCCATGCCCGCCCAGACCTGATTCTGTGAGCTTTTGAAACTGGTGGTGAGTGCGGTAAGTGTTATGATGATGAAGAGGCTTACAATCAGCAACTGCACCAGCGGATAGTATCTGATCTGATTGAGCAGTGAAGTATGTCCATAATAATAGTGATTCACGCGATTGCTGTCGATCGGGTCGGTCCAGATAATGGCTTCATTCTGACTTTTGAACTCCTGCAGCCTTTTATTCAGGTAACTGCTGTCTGAGGCAATGGAGGCGGAATCGAGGTTTACATATTGAGTGATCACGTCTTTTTCATCCGTTTCGATTATGGGGATGGTTTTGTTTTCGGTGATGATCATTCCGGCGAGCTGATCGCTGATGCCGGAAGTATCTTTCATCAGCAGTTTTCCTGCTTCCACCCATAGCTCTACTTTGGATCTTTCTTCGCGTGAAATTTTCCTGGCGAGGAACTGCGAATAAAAGATGGTGCCGCTGACGATGGCAATTGCAATAATGGCGAGACCTGTTCTCCAGTTGAAAAGCGGCTGAATCATGCAACTAATATACGTAAAGTTAAATTGCAGAGCGGCCCTCATGGCCGGTTTGAACGAATCCCTAAAATAACGTTCCTTTGCATCCGTTATTACAGCTATCAACCCAGTCAACAAATCAATGAAGCAACCACTGGTATCTATTGTTATTCTCAACTGGAATGGCCGCCGCTTTCTGGAGCAGTTTCTGCCTTCGGTAATGGCTACTACCTATAATAATAAAGAAGTGGTGGTGGTAGACAATGCTTCAACAGATGATTCTGTGGACTTTCTCAAAAAGGAATATCCTGCCGTTAAGATAGTGGTGAATGCAGCAAACTACGGATTTACCAAAGGGTATAATGAAGGGTTGAAGCATGTAACGGCAGATTATTATGTGCTGCTCAATTCCGATGTGGAGGTAGATAAGGGTTGGGTGGAACCGATCATCAGTTTGATGGAAGCCGATAAAACCATTGGAGCCTGTCAGCCCAAGTTATTGCAACATGCAGATCATAATCTTTTTGAATATGCCGGAGCAGCAGGTGGCTGGATAGATTATCTCGGTTATCCCTTTGCGAGAGGAAGGGTTTTTGATTATTGTGAGAAGGACGAAGGGCAGTACGATCAGCCTATGCCGATATTCTGGGCAAGCGGAGCTGCTATGTTCATCAGACCTGAATTGTTCCATCGCCTCGGCGGATTCGATGAATTTTTCTTTGCTCATCAGGAAGAGATCGATCTCTGCTGGAGAATACAGCTTGCGGGATATCAGGTGTATGCCTGTCCTCAATCGGTAGTGTATCATGTAGGAGGAGGAACGCTTCCTAAGGGCAATGCAAGAAAAGTATTTCTGAATTTCCGCAATAATCTGATAATGATGGCCAAGAATCTTCCCCTGGGATCGGCCATCTGGAAGATCTTTTACCGTTTCTGGCTCGATGCAATCTCAGCAGTGAAGTCGTTGCTTGCAGGAGAGGGTACTTATTTTATTGCTGTGGTGAAAGCACACTTTGCATTCCTTTATTGGCTGCTGATACATAAAAAAACAAAGAGAGAAGGGGTGGATAAGCGTCGGAAGCTGAATGGATTTTTTCATAAAAGCGTGGTCTGGAGCTACTTTGTGCGAGGTAAAAAAACTTTTGTAGAAATTGTTGGTGCAAAATGCTGATTTTTAAGTTCTGAATTATTACTTTTGCATCGCAATTCACTCATATGGAGCAACATCTGGAAAAAGATTATCGCGACAAAGACTTTAAACGCAACTGGGTTAATTCCTCTGTGTTTTTATTTTATCTGCAGGTTTTTTGTGTAATGGCATTTGTACTGGGCGGTTGCTACAGTTTGTACAAACATCGTTATAAAGGAAAGCCTGAGGTGACGATCCAACCCAGCACTTTGTACACTCCTGAGTACAAATAAAAAAAAGGAGAAAAAAAAGGGAGAAAAATTTTGACCGAATAAAAAAATCCCTATCTTTGCACTCCCAATAACGATTGATACTCAGTTCTTTATAAAATATTCGCTGCTAATTTAACAGCAGCAAAATGCGGAAGTAGCTCAGCTGGTAGAGCATCACCTTGCCAAGGTGAGGGTCGCGGGTTCGAATCTCGTCTTCCGCTCTAAAGAATTCCATTCTACTGAAAATGTGGGATGGAATTTTTTGTTTAGATTCACTTTGGATCTGACACCCCGGTGGCGGAATCGGTAGACGCGAAGGACTTAAAATCCTTTTCCCAGCAATGGGAGTGCAGGTTCAATTCCTGTCCGGGGTACTTGAAAATCAAATAGTTAGAATGGCTGCCAATCGGCGGCCATTTCTATTTTGGGCCATTTTAGCCATATTTTCAAACAATTTTCAAACAAACCGCCTGAAATGGGCGTCCAAATTGAAGTATGGAGAATGGAAGTAGATGATCAAAATGTTTGATCAGACCAGGGTTGCAACCATAGTCTTATTCACTGGCCTGTCTGCTCCAGTGTCATTTCTTTTTCCCGGTTGGGACATATGTAATTTCTTAAAACTTCAGCCCAGGGAGGATTGCTGCTTAATCAGCATAGAAGATGTGCTGATAGCTTACACTGAAATGCATTGAAAATCGTAGAGCAGCATTCAATGCAGCAGCCGTTATCAATAGAAGGGAAGTGCGCTAAAACTTATTAAGACAATGGAAGCAGGCATCTTTTCGCACTAGTGTTGTACTACAGTGGCTGCCTGTAGATCTTTTCTCATCTTCAAAAACTTCCTGTACTCTTTTATACCCCAGCCAATCCAGAATATCCCCAAAACAGGAAGCGCAATAAAGCATCCCATATTATAAGCAAATGCTTCTTCAAACTCCAGATGTATCAGGTGCATGCAGGCTCTTGTTAATCCGCATCCATGACATTCCACATCGAATAGCAGTCTCGAAAAGCAAACTGTTTTTCCGTTATCAAAAAAATCGGCAGGAAGAATAAGGAGAACAACCGGCAGTAACACAATTATCGCCAGTTTAGTAATAGTGTAGTAATAACGGAATTTCATAAAAAGCGGGAGAGGTTAATTCTTTAAAAAGCAAGGAGGGCGTACCATTAGACACGCCCTCCTTTTGGCAACCAGATTACAAAGTAGTTTCGTAGTCTTCGTTTTTCGGTTGGAGGTCGCCGGTAATGATGCGGATCAGATCGATCAGCGCCCAGATACCGCAACCACCCAGGGTAAGCAATTGAACAACACCCTGCCAGGTGTAACCCAGGTAAAATCTGTGAATTCCCAATCCACCTAATAAGGCGCAGAGAATCAAAGCAATCACCTGGCTTTTACCAGCACCTTGAAAAGGAGCATCGGTTTTAGAGGTGATCTTCTTGCCAAATAATTTAAGGCCGATTCTTTCTTTCAAAGTCAGCTTAGCACCTTTTGCTTCAGTAGCAATAGTCTTAAGCTCTTTGTAAGAAATTGTACCATCAGCAGAGGCTGTTTTCAGCGCTGCCATAGCTTTTTCCAGGTTCTCGGGCTTAATGGGTTCTGGTTTGCTAACAGGCATTGCTGCAGTCAGCAAAACAACAAACAAAGCAGATAACATCAGCAACGATGCATTCTTTACTCGTTTCATGCAAAAATGGGTTGGGGTTAATTCGAAAGCTTACTCTTTAGGATTTTCAGCATCCTCCGCCTGACTTTTGTGGATTTCGGCGTTATCCGTTGATTGAAAAATTGAAAATCATTTGCGCCTGATAAGCCCACGCAATGGACACAAGTCTTAACTAACACAGGGATGTATAACAGGAGGGAATTAATCGGTATAGGGTGATACCGTTATGTAAGCGAGTATAGTTATTTCATTTATAAGATTTAGGTTAAAGCGGGCTGGCTTTAAGAAAATTTACGGGTTAAATATAATATAAAAACATGAAGCTCCTAAAACTGTCCAATTTATTTTGATGAGTTCTAACGGACGAAAGTCCGTTTTTATTATACCAAACCGGGCTGAAAAATGGAAGCCAGAGCGTAGAAAATGGAGACTGATTCAATATTTCAATGGTCTGAAAAGCACATCCAAACTGACATACATCAATTGTATAAAAGCTATTTACACTTTATGATTTTTACAAAAATTACCCAGTTGCCGGGAGGCTGTTCATGAGTTTTTCAATGTGTGCCGACTTTCTATTTGTAGAACCTGCGGAGATTGAATCTATCACCTGTATGCCACCAGAGCATTGCGCAGGCGATCAGAAAATAAACCAGCAGTTGTATCAGTTGTATGTTCAGATAATCTTTGATATCGGTCAATGTCCCATGCTCTATCAGCAGTATGCGCAATCCGTTTACAAAAGGCATGAAGGGGAAAATAAAACTGAACAGCTGCGCTGCCCATCCTCCCTGTTCAAATGGCCAGCTGAACCCGGACGAAATGTAAACAGGCATCGACAATATTATCAGAAACTGCAACGATTTCAACTGCGACTTAAAAAGCAGGCCAGCACTCATTCCTATGAATGCATTCGAGGCGATGAAAATGAAACTCACCAGCAATACAGGGAACAATGTACCCGGAAATGGCTGCTTGAACACCTTGAAATAAATTCCAAAAATACCCAACAGCAATGCTGATAGCAACAAATAGGGAAGCAGTTTTCCAAACATCGTCAACAATACGGAATGGCCGCCTCTTTCGTACACTGTACGGAGTGTTTTGTTCTGCTGTTCCGCGGAAAAGCTCAATGCCAGTACAACCATTACTACCGACTGAAGAATAATAGCGAGATAAGAAGGCCATATGAAATAGAAATAATTCGATCCCGGATTGTATACTTTGAACAAATTCAGATGAAAAGCTTCGTTCTTCTTTCCCGACATCCTTGTTTTGATCACATTCAGCGTACCTGCTGCAGTCATTACTGCACGGGCCACATAGTTGGATGGAATCAGGTTCGAATTGTTGATGTATGTGTTGAGTTCCGGATAATCGCCACGCATTAACGACGCTTCGAACCGGTAAGGAATATTCACCACTGCATAGGCTCCCTGATTGAGAAAGTAGGATTCAGTTCCGTCCTTCTGATACCTCACTACCTTCAGTTCGAGCATATCCGTTTCGCTCAGCATGTCTATCAGTTTGGCGCTGGTGGGTGAGTTGTCGTTATCGACGATCACTATCGGAAGATCGGTGAGCTTTCCTTTATCGTACACATAACCGAAGAGAAATCCATACAGTACCGGCGCGCCGAGATACAGCATCAGCATTATTCTGTCTGCGAAGAACAGTTTGAATTCCCTTTTTACTATCGACAAAAAATTTCTCATAGTTCAATTATGCGGGCGCCGTAGCCGGCAGGTTGTTGCTTTCTGATTTCAATACTTTCCTGATCCTGAAAAACAATAAGAGCCAGGTGAGAAAAAGGAATACTGCAATTAAGATGAGCATATGTTTCAGTTGCGGCCAAACATCCATCCAGTCTGCATTCTGAAAGAGCGTCATGCGCATCAGTTGCAGGTAGGGGGTAAGCGGAATGGCCATGCTGATGGTTTGCAATACCGAGGGTACCTGCGGCCAGGTGAATCCCGAAATGGTGAATGCCGGCGATGCTATCGACATCAGTAATTCCGATGCTTTCAGTGGCGAAGGGAATACCACGCTGTACAAGGTGCCCAGCAGGGAAGATCCGATTACCAGCAATACCTGTGCTGCCAGCAATACTCCGGGATGCCAGGGCATCGGCACTTTGAAGTAAATGCTCAGCAGATAAAATACGCCGATGTTCATCATGCCCAGTACTGAATAGGGGAGTATCTTGGCGAGGATCAATACCAATGGAGAACGGCTGTAAGACAATAATCCATCTTTACTGAACGTGCCATTGGCGATCTCCTGCGAAAAGCTCACCCCCAATGCAAGCAATAGCAATTGCTGAATGATGCTGAAAATAAGTCCTGGCCAGAGAAAATACAGATAGTTGCCAGCTGGATTGTATTCGTAAAAAACATTGTGTTTGAAAGATTCGTATTGTTTGGAAGCAATGGAAGCGGGCATGCCTCTTTTCTGATAGGAAGAAATAAGTATGCCTGCATTCATGGTGCCTGCAACAACCGATACTGCTGTACCTGCTGAACCTGCAGTGAGTGTGTTGCTCATGTTGAGGTAGCAATTTATTTCGGGCATGCGTTGCGCAAGCAGATTGGCTTCGAAGCGATCGGGTATCACAATTACGGCCACAGCGCGGTACGTGAGCATCATTTGCTGCACATCACCCAGTTCGAAATCCTGATGCACTATTTTCAGTTGCTGGTGATCTTCGATCATAGTGCCGAATTTGTCGCTGGCTGGTGTTTGATCGTTATCGATCAGCACAACAGGCAGGTCGGTCACTTTTCCTTTTTTGTATACGTTGCCCAATACAAAGGCAAGTACAAATGGCATGAAAAGAAATGCCACTACAAACACTTTGTTGCTCCAGAAGAGCCGCAGCTCCCTCGTGATTAATCGTCCGAAATTCCTCATACTTTTTATGGCTTGTCGAGCGATACTGTGGCATTGAATAAAAGTGCTTCTGCTGTGGCGGAGTTGTCCGGAACTATTTTCAGTTCGTACACTGCGTCGTCGATGGAGTAATCGGGATATGCTGTGGTGATGTCGGCATAACGTGGCATCTGTTTGATGGTTACGATCTTTCCTTTAAGATCTGTTTTGTTGTAGGGAACCCGCACTGTTACTGCATCTCCGGCCTTGTACGACTGGATCTTGCTTTCCGGAACAGTGAATCTGAACCAGGTGCTCGCGGGAAGATATCCATTGAAGATGGGATAACCTGCTGTGGCCAGTTCTCCTTCTTTCAATGCAATGGTTTCGAGTGTTGCGTAGTTGGTGGCAAGGATGTATCGTTCAGAGTAGGCCACTTCTGCTTCCTGCAAAACACCTTTGGCTTGCGCCTGCTGGCCAGCGGCTGCTTCTCTGGTTTCGATGCGCGGACCTTTTTCCGCTTCGTTGAGTTCGGCTGTAACAGCATCGAGCTGGGCTTTTGCGCCCTGGTATTTTGCGAATGCTTCGTCGTAAGCCTGTGGCGCCATCATGCTGTCGTTGAACATCGCTTTTGCACGATCGAAAGATTTCTGTGCAAAATTGAACTGCTCTTTTGTTGCACGATACTTCGCCTGTATCTGTTTCATCTGATTAGGTGTTGCTCCGTTATGTGCCATCTGCCGTTGTGCTGTTGCAGCTTCCACCACACCTTTGGCCTGCGCTATCTTGGCACTCACTTCGGGTACATCCAGCATGGCCAGTGTGTCGCCGGGTTTTACGGTGGCACCTTCCTGCACATAGAGTTTCAGAATGCGGCCCGTTACCTTTGGAACGAAACTGATGGTTTCGCGCTTCACCTTTCCCAGCATCTTTGGTACTTTTTCTTCTTTGCAGCTTGCTATCAGTATAACAGGAGCTGTCAGTATTGTTACGATGGATCGCAATTTCATATCGGGTAATATTTTAAGGAATAGCTTGAATAGTGAGGTTTCCGGTAGCCATCATCAGTGCGAAGGCTGCGCGCCGCTGATCGAATATGCTTTGCGCAACACCGAGTGCAGCCGCTACGTAATCGTTCTCTGCATCGATGAGCTGCAGGGTTTTTATCAGTCCTGTTCTGTATTCTTTGGTAGCCTGTGTAAGTGCGTTCTGCGCTGTTTGCTGCTGTGCCTGTTTCAGTGCGATCTGCCCTTGTGCAATGGTGTAATCGCTTTTGCATTTCGCAAGATTGAGCCCCAGCTTTTCTGTGGCATCCTGTTTTTCGTTCTCTGTTTTTTTGAGGTCGATCTTTGCTGCTTTCACGGCTTCGCTTCCTTCGTGCCCGTCGAACAGATCCCATTTCAGCCCAACTCCGATATTGAACATGGGAATGATGTTGAGGTTGGGAAGATTGGCCCGCAACTTCGGGCTGTTCACGCCGGTAAGCAATGGGCGTGAACTGTTGATGCGGCCTGCCAGCAATCCGATATAACCTACCGATGCTGCGGCCTGTATCTTAGGTACAAACCATGTTTTCTCTGCATTGATCTTGTATTGGCTTGCTGCGAGTTTGGCGTCGAGGGCTTTGAGCTCAGCACGGTTTGTGATGCTTCCGGCCTCTGTTGAAACTGCTACCAGCTCCATGCTGGCATCTATCTGTCTGAGACGTTCTTTATCGATATGAGTGTACATGGCGAGTTGCTCTATCACCAGTTCCTGTTTGCCTTCGTACTCCTGGATCTTTGCTGCGAGTTGCGCCTGCGCCACTTCTATCTTCTGGTGTTCGTATTTGGTGATGAGCCCGTAGGTGAAAGCTTTGTCGGCAGTTCGCTTGTTTTCTGCGAGGCGTTTTTCGCTTTCATCCAGCACTTTTCTTACCTGCTTCAACAGTGCCAGCTGATCATAGGCGGTGATCACATTGCTGATGATCTGCTGGCGATCGCTTTCCATAATTATCTGCTGCGCCGACGATTTGGATGCAAGCGCCCGTTTCAGCTGCGGCACTTTGCCTCCGGAGTAAAGCAGCATCGATGCGCCTACATCCGCCGTGAGCAGGTTGCCGCTGGTGGTGAAGCGGTTGCTCCCGGTTTTGATATCTATGTTCAATTGCGGAATGTTGATGAGATCTCTGCTTTTGACGCCAAAGGAAGAAAGTATGAAGGCGTCTTTCACTGTGAGATCGACATGCGGCAGGTAAACATTTTTCAGTTTTTCCTGATCGAGTGCCGTGAGCTCAACATCAAGCTGTTTGTTGGCGAGTATATGATCGTTGCGGATAGCGCTGTCTGCCAGTTCACGAAGCGAAGGCGCACCGGTTTGTGCGGCCGTTCGTCCGGCAATCAGCACCATGAAAATAAGACATGCGTTGGTATACTTCATTTCATCAATGATTCTGATAGTTAGTGATAGCATGTAAGGGTTGAGGCTACGCCGGATACAACAATCGGGCGAAAGACTGATATCGACTGACAAATTACCTGTTGTGGATTGGCGGATTGTTGCATAGTCCGGATTTTCGATTAATAAGATTCCTCGCTAATATTTAACAACCTCAGGTAAACCAAATATATAAAAAAAACAGGTTATTTTCTGTCTGTTTGAAGGTAGGCCGGTAATTTGTATAGCAGGCATGAATATACGTACCGATACCGGACAATTCCACGAAAAACGTTTACCGGTACCTCCCGGCATCTGAAAGTTCGGTTAAAACAAAAGCGCCCCGTAACCGGAGCGCTTTCTGTAAGCAGCACTTTGTCGTGAATACTTTTTTGTCTCAGGCGCGGGCATTACAATTTGCTGAACCGGGTTGTATGCATGTAATCGTCATCAGCTCTTGTGGGATCGTCCTTTTTATACAGATAGATCTTTCCATCGAGGTTCATCACTTTGTAAAAAAATTGTTCTGTCCCGTTTGGTGAAGGATAGAGCTCATCTGCATTGAGGTTTCTCTTGGTTCCGTTCTTCTGATAAAATCCACCGGTAGTATGAAAGCTGATCTGCTTTTTGGTTACATCAATTTCGTAAGTGCCTTCGTGGTAAATATTGTATTTGTCAGTTTCTGATCCGATGTAGTAGAAAACGGAGCCGGTTCCATTGGCATTGAGTGAGAATTTCTGCGCCATTCCGATAGCCGGACCCTGATAGACGCCTGTATTGGGATCGAAGAGACCCGTGCTTCCTCCGTCGGCCCAGATCCAGTTGCCCTGCAGTTCCGCAGGTACTTCGGTACGGGGAGCTGTTGAATTGTTCTGTTGCTGACTTTTGCTCTTTTTGCAACTTGTTAATGCGATTGCTGTCATGGCTATTGCAGCAAATAAATACTTTGTCATGCGAAAAATTTTATTTGTTGAAGATTCTGACGCAAAGCTATTTTGACTAACCGCAGGCAAATAGTGAATGCTGTATGAACCGTTGATGGAGATGCATGGAATGCACAGGCGGCATACCGGAAAGAAATCACTGATTTGTAACTAAAGTCACCGCACCGATCCCCCTGAATGCTGTAACTTGCCAGCCATGAACAACGATCAGAGAGTACAGCACTGGCAACGAATCTACACCGAGAAACAGCCTGAAGAAGTAAGCTGGACGCAGATCCGGCCGGATACTTCCATCAACTCCATCGAATGGTTCGGTGTTCCTAAAGATGCTGCCATCATCGATATTGGCGGAGGAGATAGCAGGCTGGTTGATTTTCTGTTGCAACTCGGTTACACCAATCTCACCGTACTGGATATTTCTGCGGCGGCACTGGATCGCGCGAAAGCAAGGCTGGGAGAGGATACTGCCAAAGTGAAATGGATCGTTTCTGATATTCTCGATTTCTCACCAACAGAACAATATGCCGTGTGGCACGACAGAGCCGCTTTTCATTTCCTCACAGAGCCCATGGGTATTCAGCGGTACGCCGCCCTCGTAAAGCAAGCTGTGAATGGCTATCTGATCATCGGAACCTTTTCTGAAAATGGTCCGTTGAAATGCAGTGGACTGCCCATTTCGCAATACAGCGAATCGACCATGACGCATGTATTTGAAGCCGGGTTTACGAAGATGAAATGTTTTACGGAAGATCATACCACACCTTTCAATACCACGCAGAATTTTCTGTTCTGCAGTTTTAAATCGAAGGAGCCGGAGTAACGAATGCAGCCGGAAAAATACTTGTAAAGTTTCCGGTTGTGACCGCATAGCAGCCATTCTACCTTTGAAAAAATGAAGCAAGATGCTAACGAAAGAAAGAATGTACAAGGCTATAGTTGAGAAGGATGCTGAGTTTGAAGGGCATTTCATCACCGCCGTGAAAACCACGGGCATTTTCTGCCGGCCTACCTGCACTGCCCGGAAGCCTAAGATCGAGAATGTAGAATTTCTTTCAGATACGGCGGAAGCCATCCGCAAAGGGTATCGTCCGTGCAAGGTTTGTCAACCCCTCGATCTGCCGGGTGAAACGCCTGCACCCATCAAAGCTATCATTGAAGAGCTGCATGGCAATCCATCACTCAAACTCAAAGACTGGGATCTGGTACAACGTGGCATCGAGCCCAATACTATCCGCAGATGGTTTCTGAAAAATCATGGCATCACTTTTCATGCGTATCAGCGGATGTTCAGGCTCAATGCGGCTTTCAAAAGAATTCAGAATGGAGAGCCTGTAACCTCGGTTGCGTATGAGGCAGGATATGAATCGCTCAGTGGTTTTGGTGATTCTTTCAAATCGGTATTTGGTGTATCGCCCAATAACAGCAAGAACAAGCAGGTGGTGAATATCACGCGGATCGAAACGCCACTGGGCAGCATGTTTGCCTGTGCTTCGGAACAGGGCATCTGTCTGCTGGAATTCACTGACCGTAAAATGCTGGAGACGGAACTGAAAGCGATTGCAAGATTGCTGAATGCGAATATCATTCAGGGAGCCAATGTGCATTTCGATCAGTTGCGAAGTGAGCTGGAAGAATATTTTTCCGGAAAGCGAACGCAGTTCACTGTTCCGTTGCATGCGCCGGGTACGGCGTTTCAGCAATCGGTGTGGGACGAACTGATCACTATTCCTTTTGGTACCACGAGGTCGTACAAGCAGCAGGCCATTCATCTCAACAGGCCGGAGGCGATCCGGGCGGTGGCTGGTGCAAATGGCATGAACAGAATTTCGATTCTCATTCCCTGTCACAGGGTAATTGGTGAAGACGGACATCTTACCGGTTACGGCGGAGGGATCTACCGCAAGAAATGGTTACTCGATTTTGAGAAAGCCAATCAGCAGCAGCCATAACATCCTCCCAAAAAAAATCCCTGGGATGATGCCACCCCAGGGAATACTGCAAAAATAAAATCACTTATTTGGTTTCTGAAGGAGCTGCAGACGCAACAAGTCTCGCCAGAGGGGCCATTTTGGCTTTGTTGAGGCTCAGTGTGTCGCCATTCAGCGTGTAGTTGTCTGCTTCGAGCAGCGCCTTGGTGAACTGGTTTTCTGTTTCCAGTGCAGGGCAGGCCATCTGCGTAGAGATCAGGTTGGTGATAGCAATGCCATTGCCATCTTTCAGTTGGTATTCGGCGCCGAAGCCGTTGCAACCGCCGTTTCCTGCAACTTGTTTGCCATCTTCTTTGAAGGTTACGTGTGATTCTTTGAAGAAGGTAGAATCTTTCACCACAGGTTTACCATAGATCTCGATCAGTTTGTAATACTTTCCTGCAATGGCAGCTTTGCCTGCAGTTGAATCAAGTGGAGCGCTGGTTGGCGCGGCAGATGGAGCATTGTTGGTTGCTGAATCGCCTGTTGGTGTTGGGTTAGAATTGTCTGCTGAATTGCAGGCTACAAATCCGATGATGCACAGAGATGATAAAACCGGGAAAAGAAGGCTTCTCATGATACTAATTTTTATGATTACGAAAATAGGTGCAGGCAAGGGTCAATTACACAATATGTTCGTTTCGGTTCTCAGAGCTGAAAGTAGCGAAGCTATCGGTTGCGGGCAAAGGTATGGGTTTTGCCCAATTCTTTGTGAGGCCTTTTGATTCGCTCGCAGGAGCTGTTCCGGAATGATTGTTTTTCGTGTATTGCTGCATGTTGCCCTATTGATTGCTTCCGACAACGGATCGTTGCATCACTTCAATACAATTTCAACACGGCGGTTCTTCGATTTGCCTTCTTCAGATTTATTGCTTGCCACCGGGCTCAATGAACCTACTCCCTGTGCTGTTACCTGAGCCTTGTTCACCGCATATTTGGTGGTGAGCTCATTGGCTACCGAAGCTGCGCGCTCTTTGCTCAGTGCGAGGTTGTGATCGAAGCTGCCTGTATTGTCTGTATGGCCAACTATGAACACGTTTACCGGGTTTGCTTTGAGGTATCCTGCAATGGCTTTGAGTGTTTCTGCCGATTCTGGTTTGATGGTGGCTTTGTCCGTATCGAAATAGATGCCGTAGAAGAGCACTTTGCCTTCTGCATCGAGGCTGTTTTTGATATCGTCGATGGTCATCACCACATCCTGTTTCATGGCCTGCTCTTTCACGCTGGTGATGGTGTAATTGCCGATGCCATCCGCTGTAACCAGTATCCAGTAAGTGTTTCCGCCTTGCTTCAGTTTGAAATAAACTTTGTCTTTGTAGAAGTCGTCGTAATAAACCTGTTCGCCTCCTTTCTGTTTTACGGCGTTCTTGAAATTATTCAGAATCTGAAGGTTGCCGGGCTTGGCATCCCATGTGCCCAGCCATTTGAAAGTCATTTTTTCAAGGGCACCTTCCTTGTCTTCGTACCTTACTTTGTCTGCTTTGGTTTTGTCGGCAAAGATCACTTTGAGCTGATCGAATTCTTTCTGCTCAACAGAATATTTGTCTACTTCGTAATTGGGAAGGGTGGTGAACAGGGAATGACTGGTTACCGAATTTTGCGCATTCAGTTTGCACAGGAATAGGGTAAGCAGAAACAGGAGAAGGCTTTGTTTCATGTTGGCTTGTTTAATGGTTTGATTCAATATACCGGAGGGTGTCCGGTGATTTTTAGGCAGTTCTTACCACATTGAATGTACTGGGGACAAAAATTGTTGTTTAAACATTTACTTTAATGCCGGCAGGGTAGTATCCTTTCTTATTTCGGTACGTACGGCGGTAACCCAGCTGGCGAGTAGTTTTTTATCTGCCTCACTGAGTTTGGCTTCGGCATGCATGCTGGTGTAGGAGGGCAGGGGCATTTCGTGTTTTTCGATGCTTTCGGTCACTTCTTCGAGTTTATGATCCTGCCTTTTGTAAGAGTAGGCGGTGAAATTGGAGAAGTTGAGGTGGCGCTTGCCATCTTTGATATGATCGTTCAGCCACCAGGTGAGGGGCTGGATATTGCTGTACCATGGATAGTTGGTGTTATTGGAATGGCAGTCGTTGCAACTCCGCTTGAGTACTGCGGCTACCTCTGCCGGAACGGTGTACTTGTTAGCAATATCCGTAGGGGAAACTGTTGTAGAAATATTTTTTTCGGGGCGGATGAACTGAATGGCAATCAGCGCAATCAGCAGTAACAGCAACAGCTTTCTCATTTGCAGATTTTGTTTTACAATATAACCAATATTGTGGGTGATGGAATCAAAAAAATCAGTAGCTTGCTACTAGTCTCTATGGAAAAGCATATCGTTGAGATATTGTCCATCAAAGAGGTGACCCATGATGTGAAGAGCTTCCGTTTCAGGAAACCACAGGGTTACCGCTTCAATCCGGGGCAGGCCACAGAAGTATCTGTGAACAAGCCGGGATGGGAGGATGAGCGGCGGCCATTCACCTTCACTTCGCTGAATGATGAGCCAACACTTGAATTCACCATCAAGCGGTATTCCGATCACAAAGGGGTTACAGATAAGATTCATCAGCTGGTACCCGGCGATCAACTGATCATCCGGGATGTGTGGGGAGCAATCGAGTACAACGGACCAGGGTATTTCATTGCAGGAGGAGCAGGCATCACGCCATTCATCGCTATTCTGCGGCAACTGAAACGGGATGGACAAACAGCAGGCAATGTGTTGTTCTTTTCCAACAAAACGGCTTTCGATGTGATTCTTGAAAAAGAATTGTACGATATTCTGGGAAGTGATGCCCATTTTATTCTGACCAAGAACGATACGCCGGGATATGAGCATGGCTACATCAACAAAGCTTTTCTCGATTCCAATGCTACGAATCTCAGCAAACGTTTTTATGTTTGCGGTCCGGATAAAATGATCAAAGATGTAACTGGCGCACTGGAGCAAATGGGTGTTGAGCCCGATGCTGTAGTGTTTGAAAAATAAAAAGCCGCTCTTTCTTGAGCGGCTTTTGCCTTTATGGAAGTTTTCTTAGCTATACTCTCCAACCCGCAGGCAGCTCCGCCCACTCATGGTTAGAATGAATCAGGTTAAATAATCAGTTTTTTACGAATGCTGTGAAGAATGATAGTACATTCTTCCGAAGGGGTGTTCGACTGGAACTTACAGGCAGTTAAATAACATACAGGATAACCAAGGTAGTCAGGTTTTTTCAGTTCCGGTAGCGCCGGCACCGGCATTTTAGTGAATGATGCGTTAAATCAAATTGCCTGCCTTTCGGAGCGCAGCCATCACAGGAACATCAGTCGCCTGTACCGGTTCCGGTCTTTGTGGATCATATAACCCAGCGTCCATTCGAACATATCTGCCGAGCCTCCGTGGGCTTTTACGGTAATGCCCACCAGATAATGCTTTGCAATCCTTGTTCTGATCCCCACCCGCAGGTAGTATTTCTGGTTTTCGTCGTTGAACGGGTTTCTCTTGAGATAGAACCCGATGCCCATGGGCACGTAGAGATTGGAACGTAGTATCCAGTCCCAGTTAACGGTCAGACCCATACTGAACTGTTTGCTGAAATCCGATTTGCCTGGGGTGCTGTCGCGCTGCTCGCCTCCGGCGGCATAAAAGAGATCGGCCCCGATGCCCGCCCTGTACTTGTAATTGAACTGATACATGGCCTGTGCCGAGAACGTGCTTTTCACATACCTGGTTCCTCCGATCATATATTGTTTTTCTCCTGCCGCCAGCAACAGATTGCCCACAAAGAATGGCTTGAAGGGAGCGATGGAATCCTGCGTGGTTCTGATCTGCACTTTATTTACCCGATACGCTACGGATATGGTTACCGGCAACATATTGATACCCGCATTGGGCAGCGTGAATGAGCTGTTGGAAAAATGCCGGAAGCCAGCGGCACCAATTATTATCCAGTTCCTGCTCAGCATGTAACTCGCATTTGCGAACATCGCCACATAGCAGTTATTGCGCGATCCGATATACTTGTTGTTGGGATTGTTCTCTTCGTCGAATGGGTTAAATCCGAACGAAATGCCGAATGCTCCATAATAACCAAACCGCCAGCGGCTCTGCTGATTGTAGCTCCTGAATGGAATATTGAACCATCCGTAGAGTCCCATCGGCTTGCCGAAATTCTTGTTGTGGAAATTGGAGTAGTAAAATCCAAGTCCCAGCATCTGGTGCCTGTACAGTTGCGAATAAGTATCCGGTGAGGGTATCTGCCAGCCAACACGGAGATTGAAGGCATCGTACACAGAGCTGTCTATGAGCGCCTTTCCGGTGGAAGTTCCATTGCTGAGCACATAGGCAATCTCAGGACTGAAAATCAGCCAAAGTGCCTTTCTGCTGTGAATAATGGAATCCTCTGCTGCATTTGCCGAATCGCCGGGCAGTATGGGGATGCGATGCAAAGGAACCGTAGAATCGGTTGATGTATTCTTTGAATTCGCTTGTCCCAACCGGTATCTGGCAACAGTGGCAGAGAAGTCTCTTTCAATTGAGCGTTGATCCGGTGACGTAAGTTCCGGGCTGATAAGATTAAGTGATGGCTTCGCTGTCTGGGCCGGCAATGAAATTCCGGTAAGGCAGCACAATGCAATTGCAAGCAGTGTTTTGAACGAATTGACAATCATCCGGCATCGATTTGGTTAACCTGTAAAATGCAGTTCCTGGCCAGGAGTTCTCCGGTGATCAGGGGTTGGGCATTCAGAAGCTAAACCATGGTGATGCTACTTGTACTGATACTCGATCTTACCGATCAGTACTTTTGTTTTGGAGAAACATTCGTCTTTTATCTTCAGTCCTTTTTCGTTGTAGGTGTAATACCATTTCTGGTAGTCGCCGGTGCCTTCGGTGGTTACCAGCATGCTGGATACGCGGCCCTGTGCATCGTATTCGAAGATGTAATCGGGCAGCAGGCGTCTGGCTTTTTCGTTGTAACGCACAATATCTGTGAGTCGGTGCTGATCATCGTAATAATAGTAAACAGCGGGCAGTTCCTTTCCGTTGCTGATGCTTTTTTCTTCTGCAATATTGCCCTGTTCGTCTGTTACGAAGCTGACATAGGTAGTGTCTTTCCCGTTTTTGATCTTCAGCATTTTTTCGGGGCGGTTATTGTTCCAGATAAAGATATGCTGCTCTTCCATGGAAAATCCGCCTGCGGATGTGCTCACGCTGATCAGTCTGCTCAGTTTGCCCGCCGGGTTGTAATAATATTTCACCTGCGATTTGTTGCCGTCGGTGGTATCAGTGGTGCTGATCAGGTTTCCTTTTGCATCGAAATCAGAACTGCTCTGGGTATTGCCGTTGAGCGTGGTTTTGGTGGTGGTAACAATGCTGCTGCCATTGCCGAAAACCGATTGCTCGCTGCTGAATCCATCGATCGGCTGGCCGTTTCCATCCAAACTTACGAACTGCACATGATTAATTTTCTGCTGTACCAGCAGCTTCCTGCGGTTCATGGTTTCGCCGGTTACAATGATGTCATTGTAGAAATACTGGCTGAAACCCGTGTGGATACTGAAGATTCCCAAAACGATCAGAATGAGTGCTTTCATATACGGTTATTAACGCAGGCTGACCCGGTTATGGTGCAGTTGTGCAAAATTTTCTGTAAAATAGTGTGTTTCCTTATTTTTAGCCAAAAATAACCCACAAGTGTCCCACGCCAAAGAACGTCACGAGAAAATCTGCCTTAACTGTAACGCTGACCTTATCGGGAGATTCTGCCAGAACTGCGGGCAGGAAAACATCGAGCCACACGAAACGGTATTTAGTCTGGTGCATCACTTTTTTGCCGATATTACGCATTTCGACGGCAAATTCTTCAGCACACTCAAATACCTGATCATTAAGCCTGGTTTTCTGTCCAAAGAATATATTTCAGGAAGGAGAGCACGCTACCTGCATCCCATCAGGATGTACGTATTCACTTCCGCACTGTTCTTTCTGGTATTCTTTTCCATTGTAAACCTTGAGAAAAACAATAAAAAGGATAACAAGATCACGGAGGTGATGAATGTTACCCAGCAAAGGATCTGGGAAGAATCCAAAGAACAGATTCTGAAAAACAGAAAACTGGATGCTGCGGATTCAGCGGAAGTGGAAGCTGCCTACAACGCCATCATGCGGGTACAGAGGATCGTAAAAGATTCAACCAAAACAAAAGAAAAGAAACACGGACTGGAAATTGAAGACGATGATGGCTGGGGATTTTTCAGCGACAGGTACTTTGCCAGCAGAGCAGTCTACGATTCCGTGCAGGCCAGTCTTCCGGCCAATGAAAGAGATGGCTGGATGGCAAGGCAGGTGGCATACCGCAATATCCATATTCACGAAAAATTTGCCGATAAGAAAGAATTCTGGATTGCTGTGATCAACAAGTTCATCCACACACTTCCTTATCTGCTCTTCGTTTCATTGCCGCTCTATGCGCTGTTTCTGAAACTGCTTTATATCAGAAGAAAGAATTTTCTGTATGTAGATCACGCGATGTTTCTGATTCATTTGTACATCTTTACCTTTATTTTCATTCTGGTGGCGATAGGATTGAATGAATTGTCCGACCTGAAGTATCTGGATTGGCTGGAAACCGTGGTAGGGCTGCTTTTCCTCGCAGGCTTCTACTACGCTTACAAAGCGATGCGGGTATTTTACGGACAGGGTCGGTTAAAGACCATTTTGAAATTCCTGACACTGAATTTGCTTTGCATCATATCACTGGCGTTCTTATTTGCCATATTTTTATTCTTTGCAATTTTCCGCATTTAATTAATTGTACGATATGGAAAACTCACCTGTTGCCAATGCATTTATGAGGCTGGTGCGCATAATGGATGATCTGAGAGAAAAATGTCCCTGGGACAGGAAACAAACGGAGCAAACCCTTCGTCAACTCACCATCGAAGAAACTTACGAACTGGCCGATGCCATCACCGACAAAGACTGGAAGGGTATCAAAGAAGAGATCGGCGATCTGATGCTGCACATGATCTTCTATGCGAAGATCGGCGCCGAGCAGAACCAGTTCACACTCGAAGAGGCGCTCAACAGCATCAGCGAAAAACTGATCCACCGCCATCCGCATATTTACGGAGACATCACTGTGAAAGACGAAGAAGAAGTGAAGCAGAACTGGGAGAAGCTGAAGCTGAAAGAAGGCAAGAAATCTGTATTCAGCGGCGTGCCTGCTGCATTGCCAGCGTTGGTGAAAGCCATCCGCATTCAGGAAAAAGCCAAACAGGTAGGCTTCGAATGGGATACCAGAGAACAGGTCTGGGAAAAGGTGGAAGAAGAAACCAATGAGCTGAAAGAAGCCATCGGTCTGAATGATCATGCAAAGATGGAGGAGGAATTTGGCGATCTGATGTTCAGTCTGGTCAATTATGCACGGTTTTTGCAGCTCGATGCCGAAAATGCGCTTGAAAAGACCAATAAGAAATTCATATCGCGTTTTACCAGAATGGAAGCAGTAGCCATGGAACAAGGCAAAAGCCTGAATGATATGACACTGGCCGAAATGGATGCCATCTGGGATCACATTAAAAAACAAAACCGCGGCATTTGAAGCATCTGGTAAAACAATGGCTGATTAAGAATGTCTATTTGCTGTTGGCTATTGCATTGTTTGCTGTTGCCTTCATTCTCAATAAATATGTGATCGATACCACGGCCGCACAATATTATGCGCGCGCCATCGAAAAGCGGATAATCGAAAAGGAGCGCGATTTCATGAAGCTCTCCTACAACAGTACGTTGATCAATTCGCTTGCATCAGGCCGTTATTCCGAATCAACATTGCAGGAAGTGCTGGACTCCAAAAGAGGTTATGGCATCTTCATGTTCCGCCGCCCGGCATACAGCCAACCTATTCTCGAATTCTGGAATTCGCAGGTGGCAACGCCTCCGGCCATTCCGCAACATAAGGATACCACGCAGGTGCTTCGCCTCAATAACGGGGTGTATATCCATCATGTTCATTTGGTGAAACTGGAAAACGGACAGGCATGGTCTATTGAAGCGCTGATACCTATCCTGTCGAATTACTTCGTGGAAATCGAAAATCTGCCGCGTGAGTTTGTAGGAGTGCCCGATGCCGGCAGGCGTGTGGACTTCTCCACTTCCGTAACCGATTTCCCTGTTCGTGATGCAGACGGCGATATTCTCTTCTACCTGAAACGAACCAGCGATCAGCAACAGCAACACAGTATCTGGACCATCATACTGGTGGTGGTAGGAGTGGTGCTGTTATTCTTCTATCTGCATCAGGTGGCAGACCGAATCCGCGAACATTACGGACTTTGGTATGGCGTACTCTTTCTGGCCGGCACCATCGTACTGCTGCGCCTGGGTACTTACTATTTTCCCGGAGTGCTCGATCTGCGGCAGTTTGAGCTATTCGATCCATCGATCTACGGATCGAGTTTCGTGCTTAGTTCACTCGGCGATCTGCTGCTCAATTCGCTGCTCTTTACCTGGATAATCATGTTCATCAACCGAAGGTTCGATGTATCGCAGATAAGAGCTTATCAGGAATCCTGGAAGAACTGGCTGCTGCTCTGCCTCGTATTGGCCGGACAGGTGATCTTCACTTTCACAATCGCGGGCATTATCCAGAGCCTGATTGCAGATGCGCAGATATCATTCAACGTTACCAATTTCTTCAGCCTTACTCAATACAGTTTCATCGGCTTTATAATTCTGGCCACACTGGCACTGAGTTATTTCTTTTTGTCGCAGATACTGCTTACGCTCGCTGGCATACTGGTGGGCGACAGAAACTATATCACTTTCATCATCACCGGATTTATCGGCCTGTTGCTGCTCTCTTTCAATCGCAACAACAATATGGTTGAACTGAATCTTTTTGTATTGCCCTGGCTGGTGGTGTTTGTGTGGCTGATGCAACTGAATATTTTCTCCGGTCTCAATCTCAGACTGAATATTTCGGAAGTGCTTTTCTGGCTGGCGATCTTTTCTGCCAGCATCACGGCCGTGATTGTTTATGAGAACAGAAAGATTGAATTCGATCAGCGACAGCGATTTGCGGAGCGGCTGATTTCGCAGGCAGATCCATCGAGTGAACGATTGCTGAGCATCGCCATGGCCTATCTCGATAACAATTTCCTGGCGCCGAACTTCCGGCGCTTCGAAGATCAGCAGACCAATGCCATGCTGAAAGACAGTATCGTAAAAACCAATTTCACAGCTTATCTCAACAAGTACGATACCAAGGTATTTACATTCAACGCACTCACGGAACCGCTGTACAATTCCGATGCGGGATCTTTCGATACACTCAATACCATTTTCAAAAACCAGGGAAAGTCTACGAGCATTCCTGATCTGCATTATTTCGAGCGTTCGTTCGATAAGTTCTCCTACATCTTCCGGAAAGAGGTGGTGGATGCGAATGACAGCACTGTCGGGTATTTCTTTGTGCTCTCCGATCCCAAGCGATACAAATCCGATGCATTGATTCCTGAGCTGTTCAAGCAAACGCGGGAGTTGCTGCCGGAGTACAGCAATCTGTATTCTTATGCGATCTACGACAGCCTGCGGCTGATCAGTCATTATAACGATTATGCATTCCCTACACAGCTGTCTTCGCGCGATATTCCGCGGGAAGAATACAAAGTGATCAGTCGGGGGGATTATGAAGAACTTTGGTTTCATAACCGCCCCGATAAAGTGGTGGTGATAGCTGTGCGCAACAGCTCTTTCATGGAAGCGATCACTTTGTTCGCTTACCTGTTCAGTACCTTCCTGTTTCTGCTGGCGGTGTACCGGATCACGAGCATACTGATCAGGAGCCGGCTGCAATGGTCGGAATTGCGGAAGTCGTGGGAGCTGAGTATCCGTTCGCAGATACACAGCACCATCATCAGTGTGAGCCTGCTTTCTTTTGTGGTGATCGGTATTGCAACCATTTTGTATTTCGTTAACCGTTATCACAGAAATAATCAGGACAGGCTTACGCGGGCCATACAGATCATGGGCAATGAGGTGAAGAAGAAGATCATCAACCACAGCGTGTTCAATGATGGGGTGATGCTCTATGAGCCGGGATTCAACGATGAAATGAAAGACCTCATGTCTGAGATCTCCGAAATTCATGGTACGGACGTGAATCTCTACGATACGCTCGGCGATCTTAAAGTGAGTTCCAATGCGGATATCTACTATCGGGGAGTATTGAGTGAGAAGATGAATCCGCTGGCATTCTTCCGGCTGCACACATTGCATCAGGTGCAGACAGTAACGGATGAGCAGGTGGGCAAGATCAATTATCTCAGCATCTACAGCCCGGTACGCGATGAGAATGGTAATGCGGTGGCTTATCTCAATATTCCATCGTACAGTACGCAGGGTGAACTGAAGCAGGAGATCTCCAACTTCCTTGTGACCATCATTACACTGAATGCATTCATCTTTCTGATAGCAGGTGCGATAGCGGTATTCATCACAAACCGCATCACATCGAGCTTTACCATCATTACACAAAAGATGCGCGACATCAATCTCCGCCAGGTGAATCAGGAGATCGAGTGGAAGCGCAATGATGAGATAGGCGTACTGGTGAAGGAGTACAACAAAATGGTGCAGAAACTCGAAGAGGGTGCCGATACACTTGCCAAGAGCGAACGCGAAGGCGCCTGGAGGCAGATGGCACGTCAGGTTGCGCATGAGATCAAGAATCCGCTCACGCCGATGAAGCTGAGCATTCAGTATCTGCAGAAAGCCATCGACAATAATTCTCCCGATGTAAAAACCATGACGGCCAATGTGGCCCGTACACTGGTTGAGCAGATAGATCACCTTTCAAAGATCGCTTCGGACTTTTCTCAGTTCGCCAATATCGGCAATCCGCGGAATGAAGTGTTCGATCTGCATGAGTTGCTGTATTCGCTTTCTTCTTTGTATCAGGCAACAGAAAACCTCGATTTCAGCTGGGATCAGGTGCCGGCGAAAGTGATGGTGTTCGCAGACAAAACGCAGTTGAACCGGCTCTTCACCAATCTGATGCAGAACGCGCTGGAAGCGAGTGCAGACAGGGAGTTGCGCGTGATACGAATGGATGAGAGACTGGAAGACGATCATATCATCATCAGTGTAAAAGACAATGGAGAGGGCATACCTGAACAAACAAGATCGAAGATCTTCACACCAAACTTCACTACAAAATCATCCGGCACGGGGCTTGGACTGGCCATGAGCAAGGGCATTGTGGAACAGGCTCGCGGCGATATCTGGTTTACGACAGTGGAAGGCGAGGGGACAGTTTTCTGTGTGAAGCTGCCGCTGCTGCGTACTGCTGACTAATGGCCGCAAAAAAAATGCAACCAGCATTATTGACTGGTTGCATGTAAGTGTTACCTCAAAAATTTATTGCTATAAGTTGAATTTCTTCCTGCGGTCTGCGAGATACTGCTCCAGTTCTGCGCGTGAGAAGCTGCTCAGGTTCATTGCTTTTATGAGCCCGCCTTTCTGTGCGGCGAGTACGCCGTATCTGCAATCGGCATAACCTTCGATAGTGTGTGCGTCCGGATCTACGGAGAGCAGCACGTTTGCCTTCATGGCGGCATCGATGTAACGCCAGTCGATATCGAGGCGGCGTGGGTGCGCATTGATCTCTATCACCACCTGATGCGCTGCACATGCATCGATTATCTGCTGATGATCTACCGGGTAACCGGGGCGGCTGAGCAGCAGTCTTCCCGTCATATGTCCGAGAATAGTGGTGTAAGGATTTTTGATGGCGTTGAGCAATCGCATCATGGCTTTCTCTTCCGTCATTTTGAGATTGGAGTGAACGGATGCGATCACGAGATCGAATGTGGCCAGCACATCGTCGGTGTAATCGAGCGAACCATCGTTGAGGATATCGCACTCGATGCTCTTGAATATTTTGAATGGCGCGAGTTTGGCATTCAGTTCATCGATCTCACGGTGTTGTTCGCGGATGCGTTCTTCATTGAGACCATTGGCGTAGAAGGCGCTTTTGCTGTGATCGCTGATCACAAGGTATTCATGGCCGAGTGCAATGCAGGCTTTCGCCATTTCTTCGAGCGAGTTGGAACCGTCGCTCCATTTGCTGTGGCTGTGAATGATGCCTTTGATATCACCGGGCTGAATGAGTTCTGCAGAGACCGTCGATTGCAATATGGCCGCTGATTCGCGGAGTGCAGGCTCGATGAAAGGCAGGTCCACTCCTTCGAATATCGCTTCTTCGGATTCGAAAGGATATGTTGCGTTTTCCAATACACCGGGAATCGCCTGCCATGCCTGACTGAATTCTTCACTGCTGCTGGTGCTGAACAATGTGCTGTAGAAATTTTCCGATTCTGCGAGATAGAATTTTAAGGGCACATTCTCCGCTCCTTTTACGATCAGTGTATTATCTGTACTTTCTGACGTAGAAAAGTTATTAGCCTCGAAAAACGGCTGTAATGCGCTGTGGCTGGCAGTGGTTACCCAGGCAAGCTCATCGATGATCTCCAGTTGACGGCGGAATGATCCTGTATGCGCAAACTGCTCGTCCGGAAACTGTTTGGTAAGTGTTTGCTGAATGCTCAGTGCATATGCTTCGATCTCTCCGAAAAGATGGCTGCCCTGATTGCGGAAATAAAACTCGATGGCATCCTGTACATTCTTCTGCGTTTTCTCACCGAAGCCTTTGTAGAGTGTAAGTCTGTTTTCGTTGCAGGCGTAAAGCAACTCACCAAGTGTTTCAACGCCCATCTCTTTCCATACGGTAGAAATCTTTTTAGGACCGAGACCTTTGATGTTCAGCATTTCGATAACACCCGGAGGGGTTTTGCCGACGATCTCCTGCAATGCAGCAAGGCTGCCGGTTTGCAGGATCTCTATGATCTTCTTCGCTGCAGAATCTCCGATACCCTTGATGCTACTGAGTTTGTCGGCGGGTACATCTGCCAGTTGCTGCGGCAGTTTTTCGATAGTGAATGCAGCGGAAGAGTAGCTTTTCGATTTGAAGCTGTTCTCGCCATGAATGTCCATGATTTTGGAAAGCAGCGAGAACTGATCGGCAATGAAATAGTTATCGATTGTCATGATGCAGCAAAAATAGGCAGTTCTTTTCTTTTCAACCAGCATATCACAGCAACGATTACAGTAATGGCTGGAAGAATAGCGCCGAATTCATCGATGTAATATTTTGTGTCGCCGGTATCGACAGTCAACGGTGTGAAAATCCACTGAATGAAAAGATTGTGGCTGGCGTGCAACAGGGCGCCAGTCCATAAACTGCCCGACTTCATTCTGAACCAGGTGAAAATAAAACAGCTGGCGAAGATCATTACAGTGAAGCAGGTGAGCGAGTACCAGGCCGGTGCGCCATTGTTGTAATTGGCGAAGATCATCAGCGGGTAGTGGTAAAGCGACCATACTACACCCATGATCAAAGAGGTAGTGGTATAGGAACTGATCTTTGCGAGTTGCGGTGTGAGAAATCCTCTCCAGCCGATCTCTTCACCGAGCGCGGAAGATAATGATCTGGCCATACCGAATGCACCGAGCAACACTAAGTATAAAAAAATTACGAGCCCGTCGGGTAAGTTGTGCCAGCCGAAGCCTTTCGCGATTTTGTCAACGGTTTCTTTGTTGTAGAATCCGCCCTTGCCGCTGATCCAGATGATGAGATAAGCCACCAGTGCATAGAGAAAGGGCAGGAGGTACGACCACCAGAGATATTTTTTCGGTCCCCATTTCCAACCGAGCGTGGAGAGTTTTATTTTCAGCAACCAGCAGGTGAGGATGGCGGCGAGGGCGGGGCACCACATGATCATCAGCGTGTAAGTTACGCCGGGAGCACCGGAAGCCATGTTGCCGGTTTGGGCTATCAGATAATAAATGGGAGTACAAAGTAATGCGGTGAAGAACAGGTAAACGGCAATGTTTTTCCTTACCTGGCTTTTTGTTTCGCTCATATGGATAAGATTTTGGTGTACTGAATTTACAGGCAATAAGTCTGAAAGGCAAACCGCTGAAATAAACCATGAAAAAAATGGGCGTTCAGGAATAAAAAACTGCTTCCGGAGGGGTGAAAAAGTATATTTTGGACCAGAAGGGCAGAGTTGGGACCGGAGAAAACCGGCGTTTGTATGGAGCAGTTGTTCATCTGATATCCTGTATCAGTTACTTACGTATGATGTTTTGATGCGAGCGCTTTTGCATGTTTTGATCCGGAGTTTTTTGCAGTTGCTGGTTGATTAATTCTGCCGGAATTTCACCCTCTGGACCTGTATGCATCTTTTTTACGAACTGCATATGCGCGGCATAAACAGGGAGGAGGGTGATGAATTATTTTTTATCGCACTCCTGAGGCTTTGCAGGTTTCTGATCTGAAGAACCGAATGTACAATCGCCTGTCTTTTAGATGTTCGCGAATAAACCTGTAAGCTGAGGTGATATTGTTGAAATTGTTGCCGGTGAATTCGATAAAAACGCTGAAACCCTTATCTGGTAAGGGTTTGGTGGTATTGAAGTTGCGAATGAGTCAATTGAAAGGAGAAGTGTGGATCGATGATTGACCGCATGGGCGATCAACGTTCTCTGGAGTAGGGGCATAAAAAAAGTCCTGGTAAAACCAGGACTTGATATTTTCTGTGTTCCAAAGAAACTACTTAGCAGCTTTCTTTGCAGCTTTCTTAGCGGCTTTTTTAGGAGCAGCTTTTTTAGCGGCTTTTTTAGGAGCGGCTTTCTTTGCAGCTTTTTTAGGAGCAGCTTTCTTTGCAGCTTTTTTAGGAGCAGCTTTTTTAGCGGCTTTCTTTGGAGCGGCTTTTTTTGCAGCTTTTTTAGTTGCCATGTTTTGTGAATTTAACGGTTAGTAAATAGAAACTTTCGAAGGTAAAAGTATAAACTAATTTCAAACCGCCAAAAAAAATTTCACAAAATGTCAGAAGAACCTAATGACACCATGGCGTGTTCAGCGAATTAAGACATTGGAACTACGCTAACGATAGTCTTGTCTTCTTTCGTTTTTCTGAACTCAACAACACCATCAGCCAGTGCAAACAGGGTGAAGTCTTTTCCTACACCGATGTTTTTTCCGGGGTGATATTGTGTACCACGCTGACGAACGATAATGTTACCGGAGATAGCAGGCTGACCACCGAAGATCTTAACGCCAAGGCGTTTGCTTTGTGAGTCACGACCGTTCTTTACGCTACCTTCCCCTTTCTTATGTGCCATGATAAAGAGTTTGAGAATTTGTAATTGTTGAATTGAATGGGATCACAGTCAGCCGATAGGATAAATCATTTTCAGATCATACCCCTTCACGCATCACTGCCCGTTCAATGCTTATGCGATTTCAGTTACTTTGATCTTGGTATACTGAGTGCGGTGACCGTGCTTCTTGCGGAAGCCTTTCCTTCTCTTCATTTTGAAGGCAATCACTTTATCACCCTGTACCTGACCCAGGATCTCGGCTTTTACGGTAGCCTTTACATCACCGCCCACGGATAATTTTCCATCGGTATCTGTCAGCAATACTTCTCCAAAAGATACGTTGTCTCCGGCTGCACCTTCAACACGTGGAACGTACAAAGTCTGGTCCTTTTGAACTCTGAATTGCTGTCCTGCTATTTTAACTACTGCGAACATAAATTTCCAAAAATTAGGAGTGCAAAGGTAAGGGATTGCAACTGATTGTAATTGATTTAACCAGAGTTTTTTAAAAATAAAACGGGCCTGATTGTTAATAAACATACAATAATCTGATTATCAGGCCCGTTTCAGTATAGTTTTGATTCCGGTTTTTGGGAGGAGAAAAAAAGGGACGGCCATTGCAATCGCCGCATTTCAAAGATGTTCGGCGTACACATAAAGTTGCATCAACACCTTTTCTTCCCCCTCTTAAATTGATCCAAACCATTCAAATCTTACCTTGGTTCGTTTCATGAATTGACGTAGGTTTGTTATTTAAGTTTCAAAGGGACTATGCAGATCAAATCTTTACTGGCAAAACCGTTTGCCCACTACATATATAAAGGAGTCAGGAAGGGAATGAATACCGCAGTGGAAGATCAGGAAAATATCCTGAAAGAACTGCTCAAAACCGCTAAGGTCACCGAATTTGGAAAAGACCATAACCTTCAGCAGGTTTCCCTTTACGAAGAATTCATTCAGGCAGTTCCCATCCGCGACTACGAACAGTATAAACCTTATATCGAAAAGATCAAGGAAGGCAAACACAATGTGCTCTGGAAAGGCAAGCCCATCTATCTTGCCAAAACCTCCGGAACCACCAGCGGTGTAAAGTATATCCCCATTTCCAAAGAATCTATTTCCAATCATATCAATACCGCGCGGAATGCACTGCTCTGCTATGTGGCAGAAAGCGGCAATACCCGCTTCACCAACGGTAAAATGATCTTCCTCAGCGGCTCTCCCGAACTCGAAAGAGTAGGAGGCATCCCCACAGGAAGGCTCAGCGGTATCGTTAATCACCATATCCCCAGCTACCTCCGCAGAAACCAGCTGCCCAGCTACGAAACCAATTGTATCGAAGACTGGGAAACCAAGCTCGATAAAATCGTAGAGGAAACCATCAAACAGGATATGACGCTCATCAGCGGCATCCCGCCATGGATGCAGATGTACTTCGATCGCCTGCAGGAAAAAACCGGCGGCAAAAAAATCAAGGACATCTTCCCCAACTTCTCCGTACTCGTGCATGGAGGTGTGAACTTCGAACCCTATCGCCAGAAATTATTCGAAACCATCGGGCATAAGATCGCTTCTGTTGAAACATTCCCGGCTTCTGAAGGCTTTTTTGCATTTCAGGACAGCCAGGATGCAGAAGGATTGCTGCTCAACACCAATAGTGGTATCTTTTTTGAGTTCATTCCCGCAGGCGAGATCTTCTCCGGCAATCCCACCAGGCTCAGCCTGAAAGATGTGAAAGTAGGAGAGAACTATGCGCTGATCGTTAACAGCAACGCAGGCCTCTGGGGATACAATATCGGAGATACCGTGAAGTTCGTTTCCACCAACCCTTATCGCATAGTGGTTACCGGAAGAACCAAACATTTCATTTCCGCCTTCGGCGAACACGTTATCGGTGAAGAAGTGGAATACAGCCTCATCAAGGCTGCCGAAGAAGAAGGTGTGCACATCACCGAGTTCACTGTAGCTCCTTTTGTGCATCAGGGGAAAGGGAAATCTTATCACGAATGGTTCATCGAATTCGAGAACCGTCCGGCCGATATCAGCAGAT
This sequence comes from Pseudoflavitalea sp. G-6-1-2, assembly GCF_012927185.1. Taxonomy (GTDB): domain Bacteria; phylum Bacteroidota; class Bacteroidia; order Chitinophagales; family Chitinophagaceae; genus Pseudobacter. Next base: position 1,148,482 of record NZ_JABBGB010000002.1, on the reverse strand, counting down.
TTGCAGACAGGGTAGACAACTACCTTCGCCAGAAGAATATTTACTACAATGATCTGATCACCGGCAATATTCTGTTGCCACTGCATATTCGTTCTGTGAAGAAGAATGGTTTTATCGATTACATGAAGTCGATCGGTAAGCTGGGAGGACAGAACAAAGTACCCCGATTAAGCAACGACCGTAAGCTCGCGACTGCCCTCGAACCTTATATTGAATAGCCAGGGCTTCCAATATTTTATTCAGACGACTATTACTATTTAAAACGCATGCAGAACAGTTCTCCTCAGAAACGTATTGCTTTATTCGGATCAACAGGTTCCATCGGAACGCAGGCACTGGAAGTAATTGCTTCTAACCCTGATAAGTTCTCGGCGGAAGTGCTCACTGCGCACAGCAACGATGAATTGCTGATAAAACAGGCGCTGCAGTTCCAGCCTAATATTGTTGTTATTGGCGACGATAAAAAATATGCGCGTGTAAAAGCTGCACTCGCATCTACAGATATAAAAGTATTTGCCGGAGAGCAGGCGCTAGAAGAAGTAGCAGCCATGGATTGCTACGATATGATGCTGGCGGCCATTGTAGGTTTCGCCGGCCTTCGTCCTACCCTCAAAGCGCTCGAAAACAGCAAGGCAGTAGCCCTTGCCAATAAAGAAACGCTGGTAGTGGCGGGAGACATTGTGATGCAGAAAGCAGTGGAGTATCGTGCCCCCGTGATCCCTGTGGATTCTGAGCACTCCGCCATCTTCCAATGCCTCGTGGGAGAAACCCGCAACCGCATCGAGAAGATCGTACTCACGGCTTCCGGCGGTCCATTCCTCGGTAAGAAACCTAACTATCTGGTGAATGTAAAGCGCGACCATGCGCTGCAGCATCCCAACTGGAATATGGGCGCCAAGATCACCATCGATTCTGCCACCCTCATGAACAAGGGACTGGAAATGATCGAAGCGAAATGGCTTTTCAATCTTCGTCCGGATCAGATCGAAGTACTGGTGCATCCGCAGAGCATCATCCACAGCATGGTGCAGTTCGAAGATGGAAGCATCAAAGCGCAGATGGGCCTGCCCGATATGAAACTGCCCATTCAGTACGCGATGGCTTTCCCGCACAGGATCGCCAATAATTTCCCGCGTTACGATTTCCGCAAACCATCGCAGCTCACATTCGAGGAGCCGGATGTAAAAACATTCCGCAATCTCACCCTCGCAACGGATGCACTCTTCAAGGGAGGCAATCTGCCCTGCATTCTGAATGCGGCCAATGAGATCGCTGTGTACGCTTTCCTTCGCAACCGCATCGGTTTTCTCGACATGACTGATCTTATCGAGAAAACAATGGAAGCCGTTCCCTTCATCGAACATCCAACGCTGGAGGAATATTTTGACAGCGATGCAGAGGCGCGTAATTTCGCGGCTTCAACAATTAAGCTTTGATTTTCAGGCTGTGAGTAAATGGGGGCGGTTTAGTTTCCGTTAATTTTGCGATTTGGCAAACCGATCGTACCGATTAATAAATGATTTCCCCATATTTAATCGTACATTGAAAACCTGTGAATCACAACCATCAAAAATTTACAACAGGATTCAGAATTTATGATAACATTGTTAGCAATTGATTGGGCAACGGTAGGAATTAAGGCGGTACAGTTATTATTGTGTTTGTCCATCCTCGTAGTGCTGCATGAAATGGGCCACTTCCTTCCGGCCAAATGGTTTAAATGTCGTGTTGAGAAATTCTACCTCTTCTTCGATCCCTGGTTTTCCATCGTTAAAAAGAAAATAGGAGATACCGTGTACGGAATCGGCTGGCTGCCACTCGGCGGTTATGTGAAAATTTCCGGCATGATCGACGAAAGCATGGACAAGGAGACGATGAAACAACCTCCTCAGCCATGGGAATTCCGCAGCAAACCAGCCTGGCAGCGCCTTATCATCATGATTGGCGGTGTTACCGTAAACGTGATCCTCGGATTTCTCCTCTTCTCCATGATCCTCTTCGTTTGGGGAGAAAGAAGACTGCCCGTTCAGAATCTGAAATACGGCATTGCAGTAAACCCGATCTCAGAAAAAGCAGGCCTCAAAAATGGCGACAATATCGTTAGCGTGGATGGCCGCCCGATAGAAGATTATTTCACGCTCACCAAGAATATCATTATCGATGAAGGCAAAACCGTTCAGGTGATGCGCGATGGCCAGCAAGTGGATATCGCTCTCCCCAAAGGAACGATCCGCAGCCTCATCAAAGGGAAAGCACAGTTCGTTGATCCCCGCGTATTGACCATTGTAGACACTGTTTACAAAGACAAAGCGAACTTTACGCAGGATAGCCTCGTTAAAGGCGACCGCATCGTTTCCATCAACGAAACACCTGTTACTTTCTTCGACGAATACCTGAAAGAAAGACTGAAATATAAGAATCAGGAAATAGCCCTGAACGTTCTTCGTGGTTCCGATACCGTACAGATCAAAGCAAAAGTAGACAGCAATGGTTCTGTTGGATTTCTGGTAGATGCATATACGCTCGCGGGCGCTTACGATCAGAAATACGGATTCTTCGCCTGTATCCCTGCCGGCGTTCGCAAAGGATGGGAAACGATGGTGATGAACGTTAAGAACTTCAAACTCCTCTTTACTTCCGACGAAGTGAAAGCGAAAGAATCGCTCGGCAGCTTCATCAGCATCGGCAATATGTTTGGCGACCGCTGGGACTGGGAACGCTTCTGGACGATGACTGCATTGCTCAGCATGGTACTGGCATTCATGAACATCCTGCCGATCCCTGCACTCGATGGCGGACACGTAATGTTCACGCTCTATGAAATGATCACCGGAAGAAAACCGGGCGAGAAGTTCCTGGAGTATGCACAAATGGTGGGTATGGTGTTGCTGCTGGCATTGATGGCATATGCATTCGGACTGGATATCTGGCGGAACGTATTCAATAAGGGATAGTTGCTGCAGTTTTGGCAGCTATTCCAATTAGCATTAAATTTGCAGATTCAATTATATTCAATCCTTGCAAAAGGGGCTGTATTGGTTTCGACAGCGTAGATCTTTGAAGGTGTAAGCATGCAGTGCGTTGGATAATTAGCACTTTAATCTGAATATTCAAACTTTTATATGGCAATACTCAGTATGCCATGGCCGCTTAATCAGTGATTAAGTAGTCATTAGGGCCGCGTCCGAAAGGGGCTCCTTCGGGACCCGAGCAGGTTGTTCTGTTACCACGCTCCGCCGCCGACTAACAAACTAAAACAGGATGCTTCTGCAGGGTGTTGTGACTGCAGATTAAGACTATCGCAACTAAGGAGCAGATTGGTTTGCCGGTTTCCTGCCTGTTCCCGACAATTAATAATTGGATAAGCATGTAGAAAGCTTTTGGAGGATATGTTTGGACGCGGGTTCGAGTCCCGCCAGCTCCACGAAAAAAGGGACCCATTGGGTCCCTTTTTTATTTTCTATAATACCGCACTTTATTTCATATTGTAAATTAATTAACTTCGTCAGCCCCAAGTCAATTGTCATTGTTTGATAATAAAAATAATAATTGCCATATGGAAGACGATTTCTTATCTCTTAATCTGGAGTACAAGTTCTCCTCATTTCTGGGTAGTCGCGGTGTAGATGACTGTATTAAAGAATTTAAAGCCGTTTTATATTCAGGTCCATTCGCAGAGAATTCCGAAAATGAATATGTCGGAGAGATGATATTTAAGATTCTCTGTCTCGATCAAGCTAAGGACGAAGGCATGGATCTTTATGAGTTATTTGATAATGATGAATATACTTTTCGACATGCTCAGAGTTACTATAATTTCAGTAAGAGGAATTTTGCTACTCCACTTTTGAAAGCATATCCTGAACTCGAATGGGATGGAGGAAAAATTTGCATCATCGAAACTATTGCCATTATTCCTAAATACAGAGGGAAGGGCATTGGATCAAAAGCATTTAAGGATTTGGTCTGGAATTTTGGAGATAATTGCTCGCTGTTTATGCTGCAACCATATCCTCTTCAATTTGAGCTTGAAGAGAATAGACGAGAGTTTAAGCAAAAATTGGATCTGGAAAACTTTGAGAAAAACGAAAAAAAAGCTACTGCTTCCTTAACCAAATATTACCATAGTTGGGGTTTTGAGAAGATTAAGGGATTGAGCGATTTGCTTTTTTATTGTTCGCTGTATAAAAATGATACGTTTGATAGCATTGATATGGATGATTATTAATTTTTTATGATAGAGATTGTTTTCTCGCCATAGGTGTGAAAAGCGCATCTAAATTTCATCAACACTTCTACATTAAAGTCAGCAAAAGATAAATAATTAAGAAAAGCAAATGAATCTGGAAGATACAAATTATGAATGGGGCTCACATGATGATTGAGCTCTTTCATAATTTGTATCTTAATTTATAGTGATAAATTACTTTGCTAAGCTTTTAAAAAACGCATCCACTTCTCCCGCCCACAGCTCCGGTGCTTCCAGCGCAGCAAAATGCCCGCCTTTCTCCATCTGCGTAAACCTTTTCAGATTCACTCTTCTTTCTGCCCATTCTTTGGGTGTAGGTGCATCTCCCGGAAATATCGCCACTCCCGTAGGGGTACTCACTTTTTTAGAAGATGCCAGTTGCACTGAATAATCCACCACATAAGTTCTCATCGAAGAATTGATCGTCTGCGTTATCCAGTAGATCATAATATTCGTCAGCAATTCATCATTGGTGAATTTGCTTTCTATGCTGCTGCCCGGTGTGCTCCATGTATTGAACTTCTCGATGATCCACGAAGCAAGCCCAACAGGCGAATCGTTCAGGCCATAGGCCTGCGTTTGCGGCTTGGTAGCATGCAGCATCGCATATGCACCTTCCTGATACCACCATCTCTGAATGAATTGTCCGAATTCCTGTTCTGCTTTCGACATGGTACTCCAGTCCTCTGTTCCGTTCGGATAGCCAACATCAGAAAGATGGATCGCCGCCACATTATCCGGATAAAGATTCGCGATGGATTTCGCTATGCCTTGTCCAACGTCCCCACCTGCAATGAGGTAATTGTTGTAGCCGAGCACATCGTGCATCAGTGTAGCGAACACTTTTGCCGATCCATCATCATTCATCGCCGTGTGGCTGGAGAATCCGAATCCGGGAATACTCGGTATGATCAGATCATACTCATTCGTGAGATAAGGGATCACTTTATGAAAGCGGTAAAAGTTATCCGGCCATCCATGGATCAGCAGCAATGGTCTTGCATGGGCATTCTTGCTTTTGATATGGATGAAATGAATGGTGTTGCCATCGATCTCCGTGGTGAACTGGGGGAGTTTATTGAGAGCAGCTTCCTGCTTGCGCCAGTCGTATCCATTCTGCCAGTAGGCAACCAGTTTTTGCAAAAACACAGGATCTGTGCCGTATTTCCAGCCAATATTTTCAGGTGCATCAGGCCAGCGGGTTTGCTTCAGGCGGTTTTGAAGATCGTCCAGCACTGATTGTTTTACATCGATCTTGAAAGGCTTTACTGTTGACATATGGTTGGTTTTTGAAGATTGCGCATTTGCTGCAAAGGATAAAACGATGATAGTCAAAAGCAGAATGGTCTGTCTCATGGTTTTGATTGTTTGATAAAACAAAATTGCATACAGATAGTGACAGCAGTATGTCAGCAGCAAAACAACTGCCACTAAAAAATATTCCTGACAATGAAAAGCAAGCGGGATGGAGATATTGGTGCTTCTACGGAAACGGTTCCGGTGGTCCTGGGGGGCAGGAAGGGGATAAAACCCTGTCGCATTGGAGTAAAAAAGATACATATTATTTCCCTTTTGGAAAGTCGGCGCGGAAGATTTTTCAGAAGATAATCTGGTGTTCAGACTTCAGTGGCGGCGCCTCCTTTTTCCGGATCTCAGCTTGCAATAAGCGCGGGACTGAGACTTGTAGACGGATTGTAGTCGGTACAATGTATTCCTGTAGACGCTCTGTATTACCGCCAATTTGGAGGGCATATGTTTACACTTCATCTTTGCCGGACACTCTAACAGCAAACAATCGATGAATTTGATTTTCCACAACTTCGACTTCAGCCAATTCTGGGATGATATCGATTATTACAAAGAAGAATACACCGGGACATATCCTGATGATAAAATGATCGCTGAAGCGGAACAGGAACTGGGCTTTAAATTGCCTGCTTCCTATATCGAGTTGATCAGAAACCGAAATGGCGGAGCTCCTGTCAACAAATGTCATTTCAGCGCAGCGCCAACTTCATGGTCGGGCGACCATGTTGCAATCACTGGTATATTCGGGATCGATCCTGAGAAAGATTCCTCTGTGTATGAAAATGAATTCTGGATCGAAGAATGGGGCTACCCTGCAGATGGAATTTATATCTGCGACTGCCCGTCTGCAGGCCATGATATGATATTGCTCGACTATTCGCAATGCGGTCCACAGGGCGAGCCGATGGTAGTACACGTTGATCAGGAGAACGATTACCAAAAAACATTTCTCGCCCCAAACTTCGAATCTTTCATTCGGGGTCTAAAGCATGAAGACTTTTTCCACGAAGACTGATCACTTCGCCTGCAAGGCCTCGCCTTCGAACTGAATGCCACTCCATCCATGCTTCATGAACTGCCGGATGTTCTGATGATCCGCAGCATCAGGCGTATTCAGCACAGACTGGTAATGCTCTGCAAAAAGCGACAGTGTTTCCGCCTCTGATAATTTGTTCAGTTGTGCAAACGCAAATACGCGCGCGCTTCCCTGATTCTGAGATGCTTCATTGAACGTATCTCCGTTTTTGAAAGCTGTAGGCTGATGCTGATAATGCGTATCGATAAATTCAATCACTTCTTTGAAGGGAATGGCCTGTTCCTTTGTTTTTCCAAGCAGTATGCTGAGTTGTTCTTTCATGCAAAATCCTCTGTGGTTGGGAATGAAGTAATGCTTCAAAAATAAGGAATTAACAGCGAGCCCAATCCACCTGCTTATTTGATTTCACTCAGCACTTTCTTTGCATTTTCGTTATTCGGATGAATTTTTTCATGCTGCCGGCTTCCCGAACTTCTTCACTATCCATGGCAATGTTAATCCCTGACCGATCAGTGAAATGATCACCACCGCAATGGAGAGAAATATGATTTCGTTGCGCATAGGAAACGGCTCTCCGTTCTTCAGTGTAGCGGGTATACCGAGTGCGATGGCCAGCGAAACGATGCCCCGCATACCACTCCAGGTAATAATGAGACTTGTACGCGAATCGAACAGCGCATCTTCACTGATCCGCCTCCGGTGTTTGCCCTGAAATGCCCGTTGCAGATTGAATTGCTGCAGATACACTCTCATCATTCTGATACCAAGCGCAACCAGTGTAATGATCACTGCATACCCGATGTACAGCCAGAAATGATCTGGATGCATATTCCTTACCACCTGCGGAAACTGCAATCCTATCAGCAGAAAGATCAATCCATTCAGCAGGAAGATGATCACATCCCAGAAGTTCCGCGACTGCTCTCTGATTTTGGTAGGGAATTTCTCTCTGCTCAGCCTTGCCATGCTCAGGCCTAGTATCACCACTGCAATTACGCCCGATACATGAAAATGTTCCGCAATCAGATATGTTACAAACGGCATCAGCAACATGAGGCTGATCACTACCATATTATTTGTTCTGAAGAACCGCAATGCGAATGCCAGCAGTTTTGCCATCACTACTCCCGTTAGAAAACCTCCGCCGAGCACCAGCAGAAACTGCAGGGATGCCTGCCACCACACGAATGCGATGCCTGTAACAGCGGCAATGGCAAACCGGTAAGCGATCAGTGCAGATGCATCGTTCACCAGACTTTCCCCTTCGAGGATGGTGATGGTTTTGTGCGGAAGCCCCAGACCTTTTGTGAGGCCGATGGCAGCTACGGCATCGGTTGCTGAAAGGATGGCGCCTAACACAAAAGACAATGGCCAGCTCATGCCCGGAATCATGAAATGTACAATCACTGCAATGCCTCCGGTGGTGATGAACACCAAACCAATGGCAAGCGTACCAATTGTATTTAAGTTTACCCTGAAATCTTTGAAAGAAATATTGAAGGCTGCATCGTACAGCAGGGGAGGAAGAAATAACAACATCACAATTTCCGGGTTCAGTTCTATTGCCGGCATTTCGGGCGCGAAGCCGATCGACAATCCTGCTACCAGCAGCAGCACCGGAACCGGAAGTTTCAATTTTTCTGCAATGCCCGATACGCCGATCATCAGGGCAAGGATCAACAGTATGATGCTGTAGTTTTCCATCCGGATTATTTGATTGGTTATGGCCTCTTCCTATAAAAATAGCAAGAAAATCAAAACCGGCATGTAAAGAAGAAGGGCCGGCTGAATGGCCAGCCCCCTGGTCTTCTATTTTTTCGATGCGAGATAATAAGATGTTGCTTCGCGTATGAAGGCGGCCTGCTCTGCATCCGGCAGAATATAGTCTGTTGTATCTGCATTAGTTGCTTTGTACAACTGTCCCAGATTTCTGAGATACTCCATTTTTTCTGACGATACCTTACCGCCGGTAAGCTGATGGACCAGCTGCATTCTTTTGGCGATATGCTGCTGCACCGTTTTGTCAGCTGCTCCTTTGGGTATGAGTACAGTGAGTTGCGCACAGATATCGTTCAACTCGTTTGCGATAGAATGCATCTCTTCTTTACTGAACGATTTGATGGTTGCTTCTGTTTCTGCAATCAATTCCTGTCCCCATTTGCTGATGGCTTCTTTTCTGTAGGCAGCCATCTTTTCATTGGGCATGCCTTCGTATAAATCTTCTGCCTGTAACATAGAATGTTGTTTTAGTGTTGCCAATGTTTTTTCTATGGTACCAACCAATGTGTTTATTCTTTCCTTCTTAGCCAACAGCGCAACTTTATGTCCTTCGAGGGCCTGCTCCAGATCAAATGCAGGATCGTCGAGTATGGTCATGATATCTTTCAGTGGAAAATCGAGTTCCCTGTAAAAGAGTATCTGCTGCAATCGCAGCAACTCTTTGTTGCCGTACAGCCTGTACCTGGCCTCGGTACGTATGGAAGGTTTCAGTAATCCCATTTTATCGTACAGATGTAAGGTGCGCACCGTTACTCCTGCAAGCCTGGCGAGTTTCTTTACAGAATAATTGTCCATCGTTTGGGTTTAACCTGTTGCAGCAAATATAGGGTATCACCTAAGGGGAGAGTCAAGAGAAATTGTCGATATTTTTTATACCCGCCATAAAAAAATGCAGAACTTTAATGCATGCAAACCAATCATTCCACCCAGAAACAGAAAGGAGAGGCACTTAAAGCACTCCATGAGCGCGATGGCATTTTGATTGTTCCCAACCCATGGGATGCAGGATCGGCTAAAATGCTGACTGCAATGGGCTTTGAAGCGTTGGCTACCAGCAGTGGAGGACTTGCTTTCTCACTCGGCAAACCCGATGCAAGAGCAGCCGTTACGCGCGATGAAACCCTCAACAATATTGTGGGTATCGTTGCAGCAACACATCTTCCCGTAACGGCAGATCTTGAAAACGGATTTGGTGATGAACCCGAAGATTGTGCAGAAACCATTCAGCTGGCTGCATCACTCGGCCTCGCCGGTGGTTCCATCGAAGATGCAACCGGCAATCCTCAATCACCGTTCTATTCATTTGAACATGCTGTTGAACGTGTTCGCGCTGCCGCAGAAACTGCACGCAGTCTGCCGTTTCAATTTTCACTTACTGCACGCGCTGAAAACTTTTTGCATGGCAACCCTGATCTTGCTGATACCATCAAAAGGCTGGAAGCATTTGCAGAAGCAGGAGCCGATGTGCTCTTTGCACCCGGATTGAGATCCAAAGATGATATCATTGCAGTAGTGAAAGCTGTTGCTCCCAAACCAGTGAATGTACTTGTAGCCGGACCATTAACCGGCATAACGGTAAAAGAACTGGAAGATCTCGGTGTAAAAAGAATCAGTGTCGGCGCTTCATTGGCCCGTGCTGCATACACCAGTTTCATCCATGCTGCGGAAGAGATCAGGCATCAGGGAACTTTCAAATATGTTGATGCTGCAAAAACGTTCAAAGAGTTCAACGATATGATGAGCAGGCCTTAGAGCCAGCGTCTCACTTTTTTGCAATACTGGGCGTAACTGTCTCCGAAATCTTTCAGCAGTCTCGGTTCTTCATAAAAAACGATGAAGAGGTTGAAGCCTGTGAAGATGGCCGTGGTGTAAATGATCAGTCCGCTTACCGGTGCTATCATACATTCGCCTGTCAGCATCAGCATTACTCCAATGTACATGGGGTTGCGTGAGTATTTGTACAATCCTGCGATCACCAGTTTTTTGGTGGGATCAACAGGGGAGAGGGTGCCTCTTCCATCTACAGCAAAGCGGATGATGCAATGCACAGTAACCACTATGCCTGCGAGCAACAGCAATAATCCTGCGAGCTGAACTGCATTGAAAGAAGAAAGCTGAATTGTTGAAGTGTGATGCCCGGCGATCCACCAAGGAATTATGCCGGCTACCATGCCCGGCTGCAATACGGTGAAGAACAGGCTGCGCCAGAATAGGAAGTGTGGCGGCTTTTGATGTAATGTATTCATGATGTTGATTTAGTACTGTGAAAAATACTTTCATCATACAATCATTGTTTTTTACCTGAATACGGGATATAAAAGTACCAAGAAGTTTTGGAGCTGAACGCAATTGCGGCGCCGCTTGTGTAAATACGGAAACGATGGCTGGCAATGCAGTTTCGGCATAAAAAAAGCCGGTGATAATCACCGGCTTTGCTGTTTGTGTTTGAATTGTTTTAAGGATTCTGATTTTCAGGATTGATGTTCGGATTGGCATCGATCTCTGAAAGAGGTATCTGAAACAACCATCTTGCATCATCTGCAGGGATGTTCAACGGATATGGGTGATTACCATCGCGTACCAGCGGGCGTTGATAACGCTTGAGGTCGAAGTAGTAAGTTCCCAATTCGCCATAGAGTTCTTTTCTGCGTTCGAGCAGGATAGCGTTGATCACCGCATCTTTCGGAGCCAATGCCATTTTGGTTGCACTGGGATCGCGGAGGTGCTGCAACGTATAGAGCAGATCGATCGCTTCCTGCAGTTTGTTCTGCTGTGCAAGTCCTTCTGCTTCGATCAATAGCATTTCTGCAGAACGCATGAGAATGATATCGCCCGTGATAGAGCCCTGTACTCTGGTTCTGTATTTTCTTGTCTGGTATTGCAATGCAGGGTTGCTGCTCGCTGGTACCGGAATCAGCAGATTCTTTCTGGTGTCCGTGGCAGAATAGAGATCAGCAAAACTTTTGTTCACTGCAATATTCTTGTAATATCCACCCTGTGTATCCATGAAGCTGTACTGAGAATAGTACGAAAGTGTCTGATCTTCGGGTACAGGCAATCCCCAGATCCATTCGCCATTGCCTGCATCATTAAATCCGCCTGCATAGTCGGCATTGCTCATCAATGGATAGGCTGCGCGTGCGGCAGCTGCATTGTCGATAGCTTTCTGCCAGAGAGCAGCATCGCTCATGGCCAGTTCCTGATACACTTCGGCAAGAATGCCCTGTGCCACATTCTTATTGATGCGGAAAACGCCGATTCTGTCTTCTGATAATGTACTCACTGCTGCATTGAGATCTTCGAGTATCAACTTGTACACGTCTTTCAGAGATGACCTTGGGTTGCCTTTGCTGGCATTGGTTGCAGGCTCCAGATAAATGGGAACACCAGGTGCATCGGGGTTTTTGGCATAAGTGTACTGGTACACTCTTGCCAGCCAGAAATAGGCATAAGCACGGTTGGCTTTTGCTTCAGCTATGAACTGATCTTTTTCTGCCTGTCCCATCGAAGTGATGCCCGGTACATTTTTGATGATGGCATTGGAGTTGTTGATCACTTTGTAGAACACATCCCATATCTGATTGGTGCGTGAACCTGTTTGAATGCGGCCGTTGCCGTTCTCTTCCCATGCACCTTCTGTACGCCACCAGGTATTGTAGGCATCGAAGAGATCATTGCCCTTCACTTCGAAGAAGAACATGATGGTCTGCAATCCGCGACAGGTAAGGTTGGTGCTGCCGGGATTACCGCCATAACCACGGTAATTCTCCGAACGGTAGATCCAGTAGATTCCGTTCAACGCATTTTCTGCTCCGGCTTTTGAAGAGAAAATGATATTGTCTGAAAGGTCGCCGTTTTCGGGCGACAGATCGAGAAATGCTTTTTTGCAGGATGTAAGGCCACTGACAATCGCGGCTATCATCACTATCCATTTATATTTTTTCATAATAGCTTCTTTTTTCAGTTTACAATCCAACATTTAATCCAATGGCCAGTACCTTGTTAGTAGTGGTGTTGTTGAATCTTGTTTGCGCACCGATGCCAGCTTCAGGGTCAGTGCCTTTAGGACCACCAAAGAAGGTCAATGGGTTTTGAAGATCGATGAATACGCGGGCATTGCTGAGATGCACTTTGCTGAGCAGTTGCTCAGGCACACGATATCCCAGTGTGATGTTGCGTATGCGCATGAAAGACGCGTTGTACAGGAATCTTGTAGAAGCCGCAGTAGCGTTGATGGCTGCAGTGGTGAGCTTAGGTGTTTTACCATCTCCGGGGTTTGACGGGCTCTGCCATCTGCCGCGGATATCGATGCTCGAATTGGAACCCAGTGAGCCGGTATTGAATGCTCCTAACAGTCCTGCATAGTCGCCATCATACATTTTTCCTCCAATGCCGAATGATGCAAGGATGGTAAGATCGAAATTCCTGTAACGAAGATTGTTGGTGATACCACCTGTATAATCCGAAAGCTGATGACCAATATAATAACGGGTAGCCTGGTTGTAGTTCTTGGTGCTGATTCTTTTACCTGCATTTGCCGGATCATCGCGATACCACATTGGCAAACCATCTGCAGGATCAACACCGATATACTCCTGAATATACCAGTCGAACAGGCTGCCGCCCTTACGCTGATTGGATCCCGGAGCTGGTTTGGTGATCTCGTTCTTCAGTTTGGTGATGTTGATGCTGGTTCTCCATTCGAAATCTTTAGAGCGGAAGTTAACGGAGTTCAGCTCGATCTCGATACCTGAGTTTTTGATCTCTCCGGTGTTGTCATAAACATTGTTCACACCTGTTGATCCGGGAAGAGGACGTTCCGCCAGCAGATCGTGCGATGTTCTGGTGAAATACACGAGCGAACCCGATAATCTGTTGTTGAAGAAACCGAATTCCAGACCGAGATCCCATTGTTTCTGTTTCTCCCAGGTAAGATCGCCATTGGCAACGGTGTTGATGATTACACCACTGTTCGATCCCATGTTGGCTCCGGCAGAATAGGTGCCGAGATACAGAAAGTTGCCCGGTAAGAACTGGTTACCCTGAATACCATAACTGGCTTTCAGTTTCAGTTCGCTCAGCCAGGAGATATTCTGGAGGAATTTCTCTTTATCGATATTCCATGCAGTTCCTACTGCATACAGTGTTTGCCATCTCGAACTGTCTGCAAAACGTGAAGCGCCGTCTCTGCGGAGTGATACGCTCAAACGGTATTTGTCGTTCAGGTTGTAGTTCATTCTGGCGAAATAACCCACGTTTCTGTTACGATCCACAGAGCCGTTGGCAGATGGCGTGGTTCCATAATCAGGTTGAATAGGCCTGTCGAAAGTGAAACCTGTTTTCTGTGCAGAAGTGAACTCCTGCCTGAATCTCATAGACTCCATACCTACTACCATATTCAGGTTATGGATGCCTCCGAAAGTTTTATCGAATGTGAAAGTATTGGTGAATGTTTGTGCGTACCTCAATGTTACTCCGCGATAAGCTAAACCGCCGAAGGTTGTACCATCTCCATAGAAAGGATTCCAGAACTGATTTTCATCGATCTGATTATGTTCGAGTGAATACTGACTTTTGAAAGTAAGGTATTTCAGCACATCCAGTTCGGCATACACGATACCGGAACCCGTCAGAAATTCATTGGTGGTAGGATTGATGGTAGTGGTACCTGCGGGATTCTGTCCGAGATTGTATGGGCGGTTTTGTGCAGTTGGACGAAGTTCGCCCAGCACAGTGCTGTTGTTGCCGTAATCATACAATCTTTTGCCTGCTGCATCTGTAAGGTATTCTCCCGTAGTTGGATTGCGCAGGTAGATGGGGAAAATAGGTCCGATGCTTCTTGCAAAACCAAGCAGGTTCGAAGCTGCCTGTGATCCCTGCTGGGGATAGTTTTGATTGGAGTAGGCCAGGCTCACGTTAATGCCGGTACGGAACCACTTCACGGGAGTGATATCAACCTTTGCTCTGCCGGTGTACCTTTTGTAATCCGATTCGATCACCACCCCCTGATCGTGAATATAACCACCACCCATGTAATAGCGGATGGTATTGGAAGGATCGGCGCCAGATACGTTGAGGTTGAAATCATTTCTGATACCTGTTCTTGTCATTTCGTCCATCCAGTTATCATTCCACAGTTTTTTGGCGTTTGGATCGATCTTGCCGTTGGTTCCTACAGGCTGTGCAACTCCATACGGGTTGTACACCAGTTTCGGAACAAGGCGTTTGCTGGCATACGCTTCTGCATTGGGAACGCTGTATTGCGTGAGCAGTGCAGGATTGGCGAGCGCATCGTTGCGAAGGGCTTCCCAGTTGAGTTCCATCCACTCATCCATTCCTACTTTTTCATATTCTTTTACTGCTCTTGAAGAAAAGCCGCTGATGCCTGCGAAGTTCACCCTTGTTTTGCCTTTACCTCTTTTGGTAACGATGTTGATTACGCCACCACTGGCCATCGCACCGAAGATGGATGTGGCAGAAGCGTCTTTCAAAACTGTAATTGTTTCAATATCCGACGGGTTGATTGTATTGAGACTTCCTCTGTATACAACACCATCCAGTACAATCAGCGGATCGTTACTGGCAAGGCTCGAACCGATACCGCGGATGCGGATGGTAGGGCTTTGTCCTGGTTGACCTGTGGAGGTAACACTCAATACTCCACTGGCATTACCCTGCAATACGCCGGTAACAGTAGTTACCTGCAGGTCTTTGATCTGCTCGTTGGTGATGGTTGCAGCCGATCCGGTAAAAGCTTTCTTCCTGGTAACACCATAACCGGTTACAACTACTTCTTCCAGCTCTCTGGAAGATTCTTTCAAACTGATGTGGTAATCGTTGCTGGCTGTGAGAGTAAACTGATTCTGCGCATAACCTACGCTGCTGATCAATAATGTTTTTGCACCGGGTGAGAGATTGAGCGTGAATTTACCCTCTTCGTTCGTTCGGGTACTTTGGTTGGTTTCTTTTACAGTTACAGTGGCGCTGGAGACGGGATCTCCTTTACTGTTGGTGATTACGCCCG
The DNA here is from genome assembly GCF_012927185.1 of Pseudoflavitalea sp. G-6-1-2. Taxonomy (GTDB): domain Bacteria; phylum Bacteroidota; class Bacteroidia; order Chitinophagales; family Chitinophagaceae; genus Pseudobacter. The sequence continues at coordinate 1,133,086 of NZ_JABBGB010000002.1, read as the reverse complement.
TAACAATGCGATCCTGCGCCCATGTTTGTATTGCAACAACCATGAGCAGCATTATCAATAGTGCGTGCCTCATAAAGCTTGTTTTGGTTTAGACTCCTAAAATAAATCAACCAAAAACTAATTCAAGCGCTGAGACAACAATCGTATGCGATCAGACAATTATTGCATGTTCGCTTACTCATTTCCGTTTGTAATCTGTGATGTAATTGGTAGGCGTCATGCCTGTAACTTTCTTAAATACTCTGTTGAAAGTGATGGTGTTATTGAATCCTATGGAATAGGCTATGGTAGATATGGAGTCGAATTCACCACTGATGATGCGCTTGCAGGCTTCGTTGATTCTTATCTCATTCAAAAAACTCATATATGTTTTGCGCGTATGCTTCTTGAAATACTTGCAGAATGCATGTGGCGTGATGTGCGCCACTTCCGATACTTTCTTCAGCGAGATCTCTTCTGCATAATGTTCTATCGTGTATTGATAAACATCGTTCATTCTGATGCCTTCAGAATCTGTGAATGCATATTTAAAGAATCCATTCGAAAGCGACTTCCAGTTCTTCACATCGTTAGCGAAGAAGTTCATGAGCCGGAAGAATTCAAACAGCCTGTCTACCCGTTCTGCACGGTTCACTCTTCTGATCAGTCTTGCAGCTGATGCGCAATACTGCTCCGGCAACTGAAAACCATTGGCCGTGCTTTGCATGAATTTGCGGATGCTTTCCAGTTCGTGCATCTGAAGAATGCAGTTGAGTAGTGAATCCTGATTGAAATAGATATGTATGGCATGGATGCTTTCTTCCTTCGGATCGTCGAAATAACTGGGGTCGGCTCTGAAAATATGTGGCTGATTGGCGCCGAGTACATATACTTCGCCGGGCTTGAAGGGCTGTGTATAGTTGCCGGCAATGAACGTACCTTCCCCTCTGATGATAAGGGTTATCTGGGCTTCTGTGTGTCGGTGATAATAGTTATAGAAATAAGGAAGGATGTCTTCCTGAACCGCTACAGAGCCTTTTTGAGCAATCGGAACAGTGAATTGAAGCACTTTCATTAAACCAATATTACCGATTTTAACCGCCTTGTGGAAGTATCAGGACAATTTTTGTATACTATTCGCTAACCACAGTTAGAGCTTTGATATAATTTTTTTACGCAATCGGTTGCGTTGTAAAAAATGTTCATATGAGGCTGTAAGCCGCGCGGGGTGCGGTATTGAGCGTAGGTAATACAATCAACGTGTCAGGGATGGGCCGTTACATGGCTGTACACCGCTGCTGAAATGCGGGAGAGCAATTGCTTCCCCTGTTCACTGTCGGGGAGATCTCTGGACAACAGAATAAGCACATATTGTTTTCCATTGGGCAGCATCACAATACCTCCATCGTGTTCCACTCCGTTAATGTTACCTGTCTTATGTGCCACTTTCACCTCTTTAGGCAACTGTGCGGGAAGAACGGAATTGAAATGCTGATCGAGCAAAATCTCTATCATTTGATTGGAAGCTTCGCGGCTAACCAGTTTGCCTTCGGCCATCCTGGTGAAGATCAGCAACAGATCAGCTGCTGTGGTGGTATTGTTCAGTCCCTGCTGATAGGCTTTATTGTCTTCCACTCCTCTGAGTACGTGGATGTCCATGGCGCCGATCTCGCGCATCGTTTGCATTACATTGGTTGCGCCCGCCAGTTCGATCACCATATTGGTAGCAAGATTGCTGCTTTTGATGATCATATCTCTAACCAGCTGCCGGAGGGGCAGGGGCTTGCCGATGTTGTTGTAAATGTCTTTGTCGCTGTCGTCTGTGGAATCGAGCTGATAAGGGCTTCCGTCTACGATGCTTTTGAATTGGTTCTTCACCGTAAAGCTGTCGTTCAGCGAAAAGCGGCCGGCAGCTGCCTGTTTGAAAACCTCGATCATTACCGGCGTTTTCATAGTGCTGGCTGCATGAAACGATTCGTCTGCATGGATGAATAATTCTTCTCCTGATGAGAGATCCCTGAATGCAACGGCATAATGTCCGGGCTGATTGCTCAGTATCGTTTCTATGGATTTTTTCAAAGCAGCAGGTTGTGCAGAACTGAATTGCGTTATCAGCAAAAATAGAATAAGTTGTGTAATGCGGGTCATTCTGGCGGGTTTACATATTGATTAATTGAATATAATAAATTTTGAGGATGAAGGAGCAGATTATTGTATGTTTGCGCGCAACTAAACCGCATCCTACACAGTTTTTCAGAACTGGTTACAGCAATAGCAACGATCCTTCAAATTCACCATTGCAATCTTCCCGACTTATCCCGGGCTCTGACCTATTATGAAAATATCTGTACTCACCTTCATTTCCATACTGCTGCTTCCTTTTTTGTTGCCTGCGCAGGACTCGCTGCAATACAATATCAGGCATTACACCGATGAAAATGGTCTCCCTCAGAATAGTGTAAAGTCCATCGCTCACGACAGAAGTGGTTTTCTCTGGATGTCCACCGAAAACGGATTGGTGCGATTCGACGGACTGAACTTCCGCACTTTCAACAAAAACAGGCTCGCACTGAAAAGCAGTCGCATCACCTGGCTCTTTCCCGATCTCGTTGCCAATGGCCTGTATGCCATGAACGAGAATAACGAAACCATCTACATGCAGGATGGAAGGGCCAGCAAATACGATGGGGAACCGCCCTCGAATATTGTGGTAACCAAAATGCTGACGTATTACGATGAATACCAGGCCACCGGTTTGCCCAATCTCTATGCCGAAGTTATTACAACCAAACGTTATCATGTTTCAGCAACTCCTGCTGAGCAATTCTGGATCGATAATGCTTCCGTAAAATTCTTCCGCAACAAAAAAGAGCAATACACCATTCCTTTCTTATCAGAAGATTTCTGGCATTTCTTTCTGGCCGGCAACCGCCTCTATCACCTACACAACAGAGAGCTGACGCTCTTCGAAAACGGAAAAGCCATTAACGCCGGAACATTGCAGGGGGATATCATTTCATCAAAATATCCGGTAAAAATCTACTGGAACCAAAGCGCCAATCAGCTTTTCCTTGCGTCAGGCAATGCGCTTTTTCTGGTAAAACCCGGCATAAATAATGGCCTTACCACTCAGCTGCTGCTGAACGATTTCAATTTTGAAGAGAACAGCATTCTTGCAGTGTATTACGATGAAAAATTCCGACGCCTCTTCATGGGAAGTCATACCAGAGGTTTGTTTGTGCTAACGCGTAAACCTTTCTTCACGCTCAGAGCAGGTTTCAGTAAAAAGGATGAAGTATACTATTCGCAGGCGCCTTTTTCCGATAACAGTGTTATTACGCCACAGGGTATTGTGCTTGGACTGAACCGAAAGGCTGCCATACTTCCCGAAATCAATAAAAGGAGCATCAATGATAATTTCGGGATGGTCGTCGACAGGAATAAGAATATCTGGGTAAAAGGCAGAGAGAAACTCTGGCAATTTGATGCTGCCGGAAAGAAGCTGCTCAGAGAAATGAATTTCGACAGTTATATTCTCATGATGCTGGAAGGGAAGAGTGGTGAGTTGATAATAGGCTTGCGCAATAATTCGGTGGTTAGCCTGAAAAGCACTCCTGGCGCAGATCCTGTGCCAGTAAAGTCTACCGTTCAAAATGTTCTTTATCTGCAGGAAGAAGGAGACGACAAGTTATGGATGGCAACGGAACATGGGCTTTATTGCTGCAACAGAAGAACCGGACAACTCGATTCCATCCCGGAACTATCAGGGAAGTATATCCGCAGTTTATATGTGCGTCAACCCGGAGAACTCTGGATTACCACCAATGAGGATGGCTTTTTTCTGTACGATGGAAGCAAGCTCACCAGGTTTCCGCAAGACAGATTCAATTTCCTTGCATCCACCCATTGCATTGTGGAAGATGATAACGGCTTTTTCTGGATCACCACCAATAAAGGACTTTTTCTGATGCAACGCAAAGACCTGCTCGAATATGCAGCAGGCAGACAATCCGATGCCTACTATCTTTACTTCGATAAATACTCCGGTTTCAATACGAATGAGTTCAATGGGGGATGCCAGCCCTGCGGGCTGAAACTCGGTAACGGCCTGCTTTCTTTTCCTTCCCTGAACGGACTGGTGCAAACCTGGTCTGGTAAACTTATTCCCGAAGTGCCGGAAAAAGATCTGTTCATCGACAGGGTAGAGATCGATGGAAAAGAGATCGAACCATCGGATACCATTTCGCTCGATAAACATTTCGATTTCTTCAAACTTTATGTAACTACTCCATATTTCGGCAACCCACAGAATACGCAACTGTATTTCTCACTGATGAAAGATCATCACGAAGCTGCATGGATTGCTGTAGATAACGATCGGAGCATTAAACTTTCTTCACTCACATCGGGTACGTATCAGATCCGCATACGCAAGAGCAATGGTTTTGGTGCGCAGAACCGCCGCGTAAGAGTGGTAACCCTTATAGTGCCGCTGCAGTTCTACGAAACCACCTGGTTTAAAATACTCACAGGGTTATTGGTAGTGGCGGGCTTTTTCCTCTACATGCGCATCAAGCTCGGATACATCAAAAGAAAGAATGCACAGCTCGAAGAAAAGATCGATGAAAGAACCCAGGCATTGCAAACAACCCTGAACGAGTTGCAGCAATCGGAAGAAAGCCTTCGCAAACAAACAAGAATACAGCACCGGCTGATCACTGCCATTTCGCATGATATCAAAACACCGCTGAAGTTTCTGACCGATATTGCGAGGAGGGCTTACCAGAGCAAACCCGAAGAACTGGGAGCAGACGAACTCAGGCGAAGTGCCCATCTCATCTACGACTCAGGGCATAGGATGTATCATCTTACAGACAACCTGCTGCAATTTATCCGTCTCAATTCTGAAGACAGAAAATTCAATTTCGATACCATCAGCCTTTACGATCTGGTACAGTCGAAGTTGCAGTTGTTCAGGGAGATCGCTGCCGATCAGTCTACCTCCATCGAAAACAGGATAGTGGCGCCATTCAGCATGATGAACAACCATCATCTGCTGGGGATTGTACTCCACAATCTCATCGACAATGCAGTGAAGGCTACTTACAATGGCAGCATCCGGATCGACGCAGAGCGCGATGAGCAGGAGATCATCATCCGCGTAGAAGATACCGGCTTCGGAATGAATGATGAGATGAAGCAATGGTGTAATGATGAATCAACGATAAAAGGCAATGCCAGCGCTGGTTCTACCGGGTTCGGACTGATCATCGTAAAAGATCTCGTAGAGCTGATGCATGGCATTATCAGAGTCAGCAGTCAGGAGAATAAAGGCACGCTGATCGAACTGCATTTTCCGGACCTGGAGCAGCTTTGATCATAAAGCCTTGCCGCTGTAGAGCCTTACTTTCTCAGCCAGATCGATCACATTGGCCACATCGAGCTTATCGAATATTCTTGCTTTATACGTGCTCACGGTAGATATCTGCAGGCTCAATAATGTACCAATATCGGCCACACTCGACCCTTTAATGAGCAGTTGCATTACTTCCATCTCACGGTTGGAGAGGGTCTGCAGCGGATTGCGTGAAATATCCGATTTGGTATTGAGGCCGTTCAACAGGTGTTGGCGGATTGTGGAGCTGAGGTATTTTTCGTTGTTCAGAATGGTGCGTATGGCGGTTTTCAGCTCTTCTTCCGGAGAATGTTTTACGAGATAACCATCCACACCTGCCTGAAGATAGCGCAGTGCAAACAACTGTTCGTCATAACCGGAGAAGATCAGAATCCTTATCTGAGGCTGATGAAGTCGCACCACATCTACCATCTGAAGATTATTGCCACCTGGAATATTGATGTCGAGGATCAGCAGATCGAATCGCTGCTGGTTGAGTAGTTTAAGAACCTGGTTGAAGTTCTCTGCTTCGGATACCTGAACGGTGGGTATCAGATCTTTGATGATCAGGGTGGTTCCATAACGCACGATCGCGTGATCATCCGCAATCAGGATGTTCGGCATAGGTGATGTTTCAATGGTTTCAATTCTTGAGCTGGGAGTGTTGCCAAACACGGTTACCCGTTATAACCAGGTGTTATCGCGCAGCAAGATACAACATTATTGCATCTCCCTGCTTTACCATCATATCGAAGTTTTACTACAATGCAATTCAAGAGTCACTACAAATACATAGGAAATGTTAAAATACCTTTGTTGAAGAAACACAACAAGTTCTATTGTTTCTTTCAAACCGGCCATTGATACTGAAGAGGGCCGCCACGGTTAAAAATGATCTCTGCAAGTAGCTTCACTTCCGGCATTTCTGCCAGAAACTTTACAATTAAATAATTATCGCGCTCCTTACCAACCCTATAAAAAGCCTTTATGCACCTGCATAAAATGTATCCATTATCATTTCGAAAGACAAATGCTTGCCTGGTAGCATCTCTATGCCACCCGGTTCTTTTCACACGGTTTTTTTGAAAAATACAGCACAGTATACTCAGCGTTTCTTAGCTCTGGGTTACCTGATGAAAAAAAGGTTCCGGCTTCCCGGAGCCTTTTTTTCATTGATAAATTACGTAGAAATATTACTACGATGCACTCGTAAAACGCTTACCTGCTACGTGTTTCGCTTCCGGTAATTTTGCCGCGTCAACATTTACACGGTTTTCAAACCAACGAAGCCGCTTGCCCGAATAAAACCTATAAAGCAAATGATAAGAAGATTACTTCCATTCACAGCACTCGCTGTGTTATGCGCTAATGTTTCAACAGCACAGGACAGACTCCCGAAGAAAAAAGGATCCCTGATCGGTTTCAGCGTAAACGCTACTGATTTCGCTACTCCCAATGAAATCAAAGCCACTTCTTTCAAAGATGTCTGGAAGAAAGGGGACTGGTATAAGTTCGGGAAAAAAGATCTCGGCTTCTCCCTCATGTACTGGAAAGGCATCACCAATAAGATCGACTTCTCCGGTCGTTACAATGGTGTTTTTACCGAATACTCTAAAAACGGAAGCAAGAATACGTACTCCAACGAGTTCGAAGCATCACTGCATGCACGCCCCCTCAACGATAACTACACTGTAGTGCCTTTCCTTACCGCCGGTATGGGTGTTGGGAATTATGGCAATCGCTGGAGCCCTTATGCTCCGCTTGGTCTGGGCGCTCAGGTGAACCTCGGTGGCATCACTTACCTGTTTGTGCAGGCTAACTACCGCCTTGCACTCAATCAGAAGAAACATGATGATAATCTCTTCTGGTCTGTTGGATTCACTGAAAATATCAGCAAACCTAAAAAGACTGAACCCGTTAAGACTGTTCCCATCCCAGTGGTGGAAGCTCCCAAAGATACCGATGGCGATGGCGTTGCAGATAAAGATGATGCATGTCCCGATCAGAAAGGTCTGGCTCAATTCAATGGCTGTCCGGATACAGACGGAGACGGTGTTGCCGACAAAGACGACAAATGTCCAAACGTTGCAGGCCTCGCGCGCTACAATGGTTGCCCCATCCCCGATACCGATGGTGATGGTGTAAATGATGAAGAAGACAAATGCCCCAGCGTTGCAGGTGTTGCACGTTACAACGGATGTCCCATCCCCGATACTGATGGTGATGGCGTAAACGACGAAGAAGATAAATGCCCCAATCTGCCTGGCGTAAAAGAAAACAATGGTTGCCCTGTTGTGAAAGAAGAAGTAGTGAAGAGAGTGAACGTAGCAGCCGGAAATATTTTCTTCAGCACCGGCACTGCCAAACTGCTGGCCAAATCCAACAAAGGCCTCGATCAGGTAGCTGCTGAAATGAAGAAAGATGCCGATCTCAAACTGAGCATCGAAGGGCATACCGACAATACCGGTTCTCCAAAAGTAAACCAGCCATTGAGTGAGAAACGTGCACAGGCTGTACTGGCTTACCTGAAGAGCAAAGGTGTGGAAGAAAACAGAATCACTGCCACCGGCTTTGGTTCAGACAAACCGGTTGCCGACAATAAAACTGCCAAAGGCAGAACGCTCAACAGACGCGTAGAACTTAAACTGAATTATTAAGATAGTTCTTGGATCATGGTTCAAAAACGGATGCTGTTCAGAGGTACAAAGAACAGTCATCCAAGGGTTTCTTGTAAAGGTTCCATTCTTCTCCTGGCTCCGTTTCTACGGGGCTCAGGAAAGAGTGGTTTATAGCCGAACCAACTCCAGTTATATTTTTTCTGAGTGATCCTTCACTGATTTATGATGATGTGTTTTAGACGTGCTGCTCCAACGGGCAGCATTTTTTATGCGTTCATGATGCAATTTGGCCTGTTTGCCATTGTGCATCGGGTATTGGTGTACTATCCCGGAGAAAAATCAGGAATGGATATTAATTTTAAGTAAACCGCGCTGATAAAGCTGTTGGTTTTTTCTCATGTACAGTTTGACCGGATTTTCTGCAATGAAGTCTATCTGGATGTACGGCGCAGAAAACTGGTGTGACAACCCCGTTTAAGTCACTAAAGGAAATGTATCTACATTTCCTTTTTTTATGGTCAATCATCCGCTGTAATAATTCGCAGACAGTTTGCGGAATAACTGCAACAGCACATCCTTCGAACTTCCGTCTTCTTTTGCATGATGCATCGCAAGGTATTCATGAATGGCTTTTACATCTGCTGTTATATAATTGAGCTGTTCGGTAAGCCGGCTGGTATGTTGCTTGATAAATTCGTTCTGCTCAGATTGAATGCGCAGTGCCAGTTGCATATCCTTTATGATGGTGGACATCGACTGGCTGTCGAGATGATTGTCGGAATGCAGCAGCTTTCCAACATAATAATGAGTGTCGTTCTCCTGAACGGCAGGTGAGGAGTTCATTTCAAAACCTATCTTTTCGAAGAAAGCATGGATGGACAGGATCGAGTGCCTTTTCGGTTGTGTTTTTCCTGCAAACCAGCTGTATACTTTCGACTGACTGATTTTTTCCGATTTGCAGAATGCTGGAACACCCATTTCCTGCTGATTCAATGCTCTGGCCAGTTCTCTAACCTCCGGCAGAATTTCTTTTTCAGGTTGGTCGGCGATTTTGATTTCGCGGAAAATCTTGATTCGGGTCAATTTTTATGCTTTTTCTATTGATGAATTCGGGATATGCGGAACATTGGTTGGATATTTAAGCCCTTCCTCAAACTACTCAGGAAGCGATCGTTTCCCATTTTGTAGTTTGACTGTAAGCTTCCAGTTCGATTTTCAATCATCAACTAATGATCCGTTCCCATTTTTGCCGCAAACTGCCAGCGTAAAGGAATCGCTGCACAGCTGATGCTGCATTTTCATTAAATTGAGCGGACCCAGAAAAATCTTTCTGCTCCGCAGCTAAAAAAATTAAACCCCGGAATGTAGATACAATCCGGAGTATGGGGAAAAGTTACATTACCATCCAAGGTAATCGGAAGCGATCTGGCGTCTAATCATTTCGCTCCGACTCGTGTAACACTCATCGGAGGTGCTTACCATCCGTAACCGGATGATCAGGTACCTCCGCCATTCTCCCCTGCAATTAATCACCATTCTGAAGTAACGATCCTGTTTATCCATGATCGTATTTTTTAGGGTCATGAATAGGACACTTCATAGCGGGCCATTGCTAGCGCGCATACCAACTATAATGGTACACTGCATGAGCGCGCACTTGCAGTCTTGTTAAGAACTACATCATATCCGCCACTTTGCAGCAGACATAATTATAAACAGTCACCAGGGAAAATGTCCCTGCTGATAAGTAAAAAAATTTGCATTATCTCAATGGTCAGATAATGCAGTCGCTGACATTTGAATCATTAGGATGCGCTTCGGTTGAATAGAATTGCTTCAATGAGAACCATAGGACAGAAGATAGAAGGTTTAATGGTGTTGTATCAAGAAACAGATAGGTGTGAATGCCATGTCTTAGAAGTGTTGTGCCCCCACGGACCGGTAACAATCCGAAGATACAAAATGGAATTATGACTGCTTTCAACTTCTTCGCTTTTTTTTGACGCGGATCAATACACCGCTAAAACACCCTCCAACACACAGGTTTATTCCGCTTTTTTCAGTAATTTATCCATCATTCTTTTTTTCATTTTCACGGTATCAGCCCATTACTGCCAAAATACCGGATGGGTAAGATAATATCGCTGAACTACCCTACAATCTCCATCGATACATTCACAGAAATTGCCCAATATGGAAAAGTCACGCCGAGCCTTTATCAGAAACACCGCACTGGCCGGTGCCGGTGTACTCGCCACACAAACCGGAATATCCGCATTGCACTATCGTCGTATCCTCGGTGCCAACGATCGTGTTCGTGTAGGCGTTGTAGGATTCTCCGACAGGCATAAGCAATCACATATGCCCTGCTTTCTCAATCATCATAAAGAACTCAACTTCGAAGTAGTGGCCGTCTCCGATATCTGGAACAAAAGACGCGAAGAAGGTGCCGCCGCATGGAAAGAAAAAATGATGCGCGATGTGATCGCCTGCCGCAACAACGAAGAAATGTACGGTAAGAAATTGGTGGATGCCGTATTCATCAGCACCGCCGACTTTCAACATGCACTTCATACCATCGAAGCAGTACGTGCAGGATGCGATGCTTACGTAGAAAAGCCTTTCGCAGAAACTATGGAAGACAATCGTGCCGCACTCAAAGCCGTAAAAGAAACTGGAAAGATCGTACAGATAGGATCACAACGCAGAAGCGGAACCAATTACCATGCTGCCAATGAATTCATCCGCAGCGGTAAACTCGGCCCCATCACCATGGTGGAACTCTCCTGGAATGTAAACCAGCCCGGCCGCTGGAGAAGGCCCGCTCTGCTCAATCAGATCACAGAAGCCGATACCGACTGGAAACGCTTTCTCATGAACCGCCCATACGAATCGTTCGATCCCCGGAAATACCTGGAGTATCGTTTGTTCTGGCCTTATTCGTCCGGACTTCCCGGTCAGTGGATGAGCCATCAGATAGATACCGTTCACTGGTTCTCCGGATTGCCTTATCCGCGCAGTGTGGTAGCCAACGGTGGCATCTATCAATGGAAAGATGGAAGAAAGAACTGGGATACCATCATGGCTGTATTCGATTATGGTCCGCTCAACGATCTCAGCACTGGCTTTCAGGTTACTTTCGGATCGAGGATGCACAATGGCGATGAGCGCCCGGCAGAGATCTACTATTCCAATGGCGGAGAACTGAACCTCAATACCAACAAGGTTTCTCCGAAAGGCGGCCTCACGCAGAATCATGCTGCTGCCATGAAAATGAATGCCAATCTGTTGCCGGAACAAAGTCTTTCTGCAGCAACATCAGTGGTGGCTTCTGCCAATACCGGAGGCGATGTGCTAACGAGTAATCATATACGAAACTGGATGGAATGCATCCGAAGCAGACAGCAACCCAATGCGCCGGTTGATGCAGGTTACAGCCATTCCATAGCTACCATCATGACAACCGCTGCCGCACACACCGGCGAAAAAGCCATCTTCGATGCTGCTACGCAGGAAGTGATGGCCGGAGGAAAAGTATTCAAATACTGATGCCGTAAACCTATTGTATGAAAAAGATTGCTGTTGCCGTAACAAGTGCACTGATAATGCTGAATATGCAAGCCCATGCTCAGCAGCCCGTGAAGCTTATTAAACGAACAAATCAGAACAAGATCGATATTCTCATTGGAGGGAAATTCTTCACCTCTTTTCTCTATCCCGATACACTGGAAAAACCTGTGCTCTTTCCGGTGCATGCTGCGAATGGAACCATGGTCACCAGAGGGTTTCCCATCATTCCCCAACCGGGCGATCCTACAGATCATCCGCATCATCTGGGTATCTGGTTCAATTTTGAAAATGTAAACGGACTGGATTTCTGGAATAATTCCTACGCCATCGCCGCAGCAAAAAAATCGCATTACGGCTGGATCAGAACCACCGGTACGCCAGTTACAAAAAACGGACAGACCGGTACATTGCAATACCAGGCCAACTGGACCAATCAGCAAAAGGATGTTCTGCTGAAAGAAGCCACCACACTGCGTTTCAGTGGAACAGAAGATGTACGCATCATCGACCGGGAAACTGAACTCACCGCTGTTACCGATGTGAACTTCAAAGATGCGAAAGACGGCATGCTCGGATTCCGTATGGCACATGCCCTGCAGATCCCCGAACTGAAAGACAAAGAGTACAAAGACGATAAAGGAATTGTTACCACCATCAAAGGAAAAACAGACAGCATCGCCAACGGCAATTACCTTACCAGCGAAGGCAAACAAGGCAACGATGCGTGGGGCACAAGAGGCAGCTGGTGCAAGCTCTACGGGAAAATGGGCAACGATTCAGTAACAGTATTGATAATGGATCATCCGGAAAATATCAACTATCCCACCTGGTGGCATGCGCGCGGATATGGACTGTTCGCAGCCAATCCCATCGGAGGATCGATCTTCACAAAAGGGCAGATCACAACCGATAAAACCCTCAAACCCGGGGAGCAACTGCGTTTCCGCTACCGCATCATTGTACAAAACGGGAAAGAAACACTCAGTACGCAAGCCATCGAAAAGCTGGCAAAAGAGTTCACCCGTCAATAACAGGAGATTGTAATAAGCATAGATGTTTTGGTTTTTCAGCCGTTCAGGAATGTTGACTGAGCGGCTGTTTGTTTTTCATTTCTCAATTCCGGAAAATCAGGAAAGCTGCCATGAAATTATTCGATGGCAGATGAACTAAGCCCGCTATCTTTCTGTTCGGTTACGAAAGGCACGATGATTGATATTGTTCAGGGAATCGCATACAACGCATATGAAGCTGAATCCTGCATCTAATCTGAGTGAAGCAGAAATCAAGACCGGACTTAAATATGTTATCGGAGACGGACTGGCTACGGAAGCGATGACAACCCTTACCGGCGGCGCGTTTCTGGTAGCTTTTGCGCTGCTGTTGGGCGCTACTAACTTCGAGATCGGATTGATGGCTGCTCTTCCCACACTCACCAATGTTTTTCAGCTGGCAAGCATCTGGCTGGTGAGGCGATACAACAACAGGAGAGCCATCAGTGTGATCTGTTCTTTGCTGGCAAGAGTTCCCCTCATCATTATCGGAATACTTCCGCTGGTGGCAGGCATCACTACCATCCAACCCGTAATTTTCTTTCTCTTTTTTTATTACCTCTTTGCATCTATTGCGGGTCCCAGCTGGAATGCATGGATGAAGGATCTCGTGCCCGAACAATTGCTGGGAACCTATTTCGCCAAACGCGCACGCAACATGCAATTGCTGAATGTGCTGCTCAGTATTTCGCTGGCATTTTTTATCGATCATATCAAAGATCATTTTGCATCTTATGAATTAATGGTGTATGCCGTAATGTTTGTTGTTGCAGGCTCTGTCGGCGTGATAGGTGCGCTTGTGCTTTCAAAAGCACCTGAGCCGCAATCGACGCTTACCAACGAAAATATTTTCCGGCTGCTGGCCCGTCCTCTGAAAGACGCCAATTTCAGAAGCCTGCTGGTGTTCAACTCCGCCTGGCTTTTCGCCTTCAATCTTGCAACGCCTTTCTTCAATGTGTTTATGATGAAAACACTGGGGCTGAGTTTGAGTTACATTATTGGGCTTACCATTCTCAGTCAGCTGGCGAGCATTTCCACCGTTCGCATGTGGGGCACTTTCTCAGACCGGTACAGCAATAAATCGGTGCTGGCCATTTGCACGCCACTGTACATTTTTGTGCTGATCGCCTGGTGTTTTGCGGGCATTTACTCCCGTTTCCTTCCCAATATCATTTTACTGGCCGTGATTTTTATAGTGAGCGGCATTGCTACGGCGGGCATCAATCTTTCACTGATCAACATAGGACTGAAACTGGCAAGCCGCAACGAATCGATTGTTTACTTATCTGCGAAGAATATCATCACATCGGTTTTTGCATCTGTTGCTCCGCTGGTGGGTGGATTGCTGGCGGATTATTTTACACAGCGCAGGTTGCTGATCAATATCGAATATACCGGACCAAAACTGAACAAGGTATTGCATCTTGTATCGTTGCACGAATGGAATTTCCTTTTCCTCATAGGAGCTGCACTGGCATTCATCTCCCTCGAATTTCTGGGACAGGTGAAAGAAACAGGAGAGGTGGAAAAAGATGAAGTGATCCGTGTGATGCGAAGCAGCATCAGAAACAACCTGAAAGATTATTTTCTCATTGGTCAGCTGATAGGTTTGCAGGAGCAGCTTTGGGGAATATTCAGAAGAACGCTTCATCCCGAAAAGAAGAGCAAAAAGAAAGATGCTGATGCTGAACCCGTTCAAAAAGATGATCCGGAAGATCAATTGTAATACAATCGATTTCTTCCGGACCAATATTAGTGAAATACCTGGAAAATCAGAATGCATTGCTTATCGCCTGCATTTCTTCTTTCTTCCAGGAGTAGCCCCCTTCCTGTTCTGCATTCACATTGATGAAAGACTCTGCAATATCTGTAAGTAACAGATCTGTGCCTTCTTCCTCATTGAGCGTTTTTTCCAGAATTTCGGCAGCGCGGTCCAGGTCCATTGTTATGGCTAACTGTACCAGGCCGCCATAGGTGGCAATTTCATAGTGTTCCACTTTCTGGGCGGCAATGATCAGTGCTGCATCTCTGGTAAGCGTACCTTCGGTTGTTTCGTTAATGATGGTATCAGCTTCTTTCAACAGACCATCCATGGCTTCGCATTTCTTAGCCTCCGGTTTCTTACCGATGAGTTTGAACACTTTCTCCAGACGGGTTACATGACGCTCGGTCTGCCGGCGATGTTTTTCAAATGCATCTTCCAGCTCTTCCGTACTGCAGGCGTTCTTCAGCTTTTCCAATCCTTTCAGCAGCGCCTGTTCTGCGTAATACATATCCTTCAGCTGATCTGTGAAGAATCGTTGCAGATAGGAGGGCTGTGATTGCTGTTGTTGTTGCTGTTGTTGCTGTGCAGTGGATGAAGTGCTGTCTTCCGCATGCATGGTACCGGCAGATGTTTTTCCTGGTTTACTTCCCCTGGTAGCTGTTTTCATACCTGAAGTTTATTTGATGGAAGGATTTGAATCAGCGTGCGCTGCTCTTTCTTCTTGATGTAGAGCTGCCGGATGTTTTTCTGCGGCCTCCGGAGCTATTGCTTCTGCTGCCTGTTGAATTGGTTCTGGTAGAACCGGTATTGCGGCTGCGCGATGTGGTTGATGAAGATCCGCCACGATTGCCGCCGGAAGAACGTCTGCCATTTGATGAACCATTGGATGAACTGCGGGAAGATGAACTGCGGAATGTGCCGTCGGAATTTCTGCGTTGTGAATTGTTGCCACGGCCTCCTGAACGATTGCTGCTTCCTGAACGGTTACCGTTTTGTGAACGGCTTCCACCTTGTGAGCGACCTTCATTTTGCGAACGGCTTCCATTCTGTGAACGATAATTGCTGCCGGAGCGACCATTGCTTTCCGAACGGCTATAACCTTCTGATCGACTACGCGAGCGAGTTCCGCGGCGATCATCATCCTGATTGCTTCTTCTGCCATTGCTGCGATGAGAGTTGCGGCCGCCTTTTGCTGCAATACTACGCACACGTTCTCTGCTCATGCCACCAAAGCCCTGACGACTGCGGCGGCTGCGACCCTGGTATGATCCGCGGTCTTCCTCATCGTCCTCATCCTCGTCTTCGTCATAATCGTCTTCCTCTTCGTCCTCATCGTAATAGCTCATATGCCTGTGGCCGTAGTCGTCTTCTTCGTCATCATCATCGTCGTATTCATCATCATACTCATCTTCTTCGTCTTCCTGTCCGTACCTGCCGTAAATTTGTCCTCTGTTGTTGTCGTCTTCATCTTCCTCATCGTCATAATCTTCATCATACTCGTCTTCGATGTCGATGTCCTCATCATAATCTTCGTAGCGTCCGCGGTTGCCTTGTTGATACCCTTGTTCAGATCCGCGTCCATAACCGGAGCGGCTGCTGGAACCTTGTCTTCGGTTGTCTCTCCTTGTTGCCATAATTGTAAAGTTTATAGTGTAAGTAAAAAAGCATGCGTTTTGTACTATTGCTTCAAAGCTTGTGCCTGGGGAGTTTGTGGAATGATGCAATGGCATTGCAGTAAATGAGGCGGTTGTTATGCAGTGTTGGTAGAACTATTTACTCATGGCGGTGGATGAAACTCGTCCCCCTTCCTTCGATTGGGGAGAGCCGAGAAAGAGCAGAAAAGCGAGCCCCGCTACCTGCCAGATCAATTGCAGAAATTCCGATTGCCAGTTCTCCATGGTATCGCGCATCATCAGAATAAGGTAATCGTTTACCACTATGGGCTGATGGTGTGCCTGCTGCTCTGAAACAAAGGCAAGCCATCCGAATATCCAATGAAGCGCGAGGGAGAATAAAAAGAAAAGAAGTTTTGAACTACCGGAGGTATGGTCATGGGAAGAAAATTTACATAGAGAGCCACATAAATCCTGTGCCAGTTCCAATGCCTTTTTCCGCAAAGCAGTATATTCACAGTATGACCGGAAATGCAATGGACGATTACTTTCTGAATCAGGAAGAACCTGCAAAGAGCTGCCTTCTGGCGCTGCGCAGCATTATTCTGCAACAGCACGTATCTGTTACTGCCATATGGAGTTATGGTATGCCCACCTATTGTTTCAAAGGCAAACGTTTTTGTTATCTCTGGGTGCATAAAAAACTGAAGCAGCCTTATATCGGCATCATCGATGGCAATAAAATGGAGCACCCTGCCTTGCTGCAGGAGAGCCGGTCGCGCATGAAAATACTCCTCATCGATCCGGAGAAAGACCTCCCGGTGAAGACCATCAATGCAATTCTGAAGAAAGCGATCAGTTTACTTCCTCAATAATTATGATTGCACGAAGCGCCGGCTTATCTTTAAGAACCCATGACCGAGATCTATCATGATATCCGAAAATTGTACCTGTTCCGGAGACCTTCCGATGAACTTGCC
This sequence comes from Pseudoflavitalea sp. G-6-1-2, assembly GCF_012927185.1. GTDB lineage: Bacteria > Bacteroidota > Bacteroidia > Chitinophagales > Chitinophagaceae > Pseudobacter. The sequence continues at coordinate 1,116,117 of NZ_JABBGB010000002.1, read as the reverse complement.
GGGTTGATAGAGTTTTTCTCTGAAACCTCGCAGGATTCCATGTTCAGGCATATCGGTACGGAAGTGTTCACTGTAAAACTCTTCCCCAGTTTTACGCCCACCATCTGGATCAATCTCGGAACTCCTTACTTATTGCAGAATGGCAATGAGCATTATGAAATACCATCCAACGGAGACATCATTCTGCTTCGCAATGAAATAGTAGAGAGAACAAATCTGCCTACCGATAATATCTTCACCATAAAATTCAATCCCGGTGGGTTCGAATCTGTTTTCGGTATCAGTCAGTCCCTGATTGGCAGCCATGTGCTGCCTGTTACCCATTTCATTCCTGCTCCGCTGATCAAAAAGCTGAAACGCAGTGCAGGTCTCGATGACAGAATAAGATTGCTGGAGCAGTACTTTGTAGATAAGATGGAAGCACAGCGATCCGGAAATCATCAATTGAAGTATGTGACTGAAGCCATCAGAATTGTTGAATCAGGCAATTGGTCTGCCGGTAATGCCGGTTTGGCAAAGCAGCTCTGCATTACCGAAAAATCGCTCTACAGGTATTTCAACGATGCAGTAGGGGTGAACCCGAAAACTTACTTCAGTTTTGCCAGAGCGAGAACTGCGCTCACTTCATGGGTGAAGGATCCGTCTGGTTTTGAAGCCACTGAATTCGGCTATTACGATCGCAGCCATTTTTATAAAGATGTGCGGAGGCTTACCGGATCAAAGCTGAATAGCGGCGTTGAACATGCTACATGAGCCAATTCATTTTGTCCGATTTTTACTTTTTGATTGCCGTACCGCCGGCTATTTTCGTATAAAATTATTGAGTCATGAAAATGGTATTGCTGACAGCCATCATTGCTTTTATAACGCAGCAGTCGATCTCACAATCCTATACAGCGAGAATAGAACCAGGCCCGTGTAAGATCAGTGCAGATTCAGGACTCATCACGCGATGTGGTTATCTGGTGGTGCCTGAGAACAGAGAGAAACCAAATGGAAAGCAGATCAAAATTGCTTTTCTGTTTGTACGGAAACCAACTGCCGATCCGGTGAGGAATGTTACGCTGATGTCTACTGGCGGCCCAGGATACAGCACTATCAATAACTTCAAACATATACCCGCCAATTCGGGATTTACAAAATATGGCGGCTTTATTTTCTTCGATCAGCGGGGCACAAAGAACTCCATTCCCTGTTTGGATTGTGAAGAAGTAACGCCTGCCATACTCCGCGCATACAAAGAACATTTGCCGATAGACAGCATGCGCATCGATGCACTCACCAAATGCAGAAAGCGGCTTGTTGCGAAGGGAATTGATTTATCATCCTACAATACAAAAGAAAGCGCTGCGGATATCAACGATCTGCGGATCGCGCTGGGACTGGATTCCCTGACCCTCGTAGGAATGTCGTACAGCGGAGGACTTATGATGACGGTAGCGAAAAATCATCCTGAAGCTGTGAAGATGCTGATACTGAATTCACCGCTTCCGCAGAATACGAACTACGAAGAGCATGGACTGAATACCATGAATACTGCGCTCGATAAAGTATTCAGCAATTGCGAAATTGATTCTGTAGCAAGTTCTGCATACAATGGACTTCGCGAAAAATTCCACAGGTATTTTTCGGACATTACCGGGAAGGAGTTTAGTATGAAGTATCAGCATGCGAACGATGCGGGCTTCACTGTGCATTATTCCAAACAGGAGTTGCTGGATGCCATCATCAACCGACTCGATGCAAGGCAGGTAAAAGATTTGCCGGCTGTTATGCTTCAAATCATCAATGGCAACCACCAGCGATACGTACAGGAAACAATCGATGAATTATACGAAGGGGACAGAGGGCTGAGTTATGGAATGCGATTGTCTGTTTACTGTGCCGGACAGATAGCTTATTCCAACCGGGCATTGGTGAAACAGCAGAGCCGGGTTCTTCCCTGGTTTGCAGGGTATGCTTTCAATAATGTAGATCATCCGATATGTGATTGCTGGAAAGTGAAGCCGGAAGCGGCTTCCGCCAAATTGCCGCTGATCTCCCAAATACCTGCATTGATAGTTGCAGGAGAGATCGATCCCATGTGTCCGCCTTTCTATAACCGGTTGATTCAACAGACCATGCCGAATGCGCAGAGCCTGATCTTCAGGAACCGGGGCCATGTGCCGGGAGTAAGATCCGGCGATACCGATTTTCTGGATATGTTTCTCACCAATCCGTACAAGAAACTTGTATCCACCGATAAGAATGTAACAGTTGAATGATTCAGACCAGCAACAAAAATAATTTGGTTTGTACTGCAAACTAGGTTTACTTTGTTGATGAGAAAATGCAGACACGCAAGTGTCTTTTCTTTTGCATATTTGGTTTGTAATGCAAACCAGATGTGCAGGCAGTAAAGCTTTCATTCATCAACGCACTAAAAATTTGCATATGTCCAATAAAGTAATGCTCATCACAGGTGGTACATCCGGATTAGGTGCCGCCGCAGCCCGTTCATTTGCTGCTGATGGCTACCAGGTAGTATTCTGCGGCAGACGTTCAGCAGAAGGCAAAGCCATTGAAACCAGCATCAGAGAAGCGGGTGGCGAGGCCTTGTACGTGCAGGCCGACGTAACGCAGGAAGATCAGATGGAATTATTGGTTCAGCAAACCATCGAACGATATGGCAGGCTCGATGCTGCTTTCAATAATGCAGGAGCCAATTTATATTTCGGTCCGCTCGAGAAAATGAGCAGTGCTCAGTTCATGGACAATATTCAGCTGAACCTCACCGGTGTATTCAATGCAATGAAGTATCAGATTCTTGCGATGCAGCAGAACGGAGGCAGCATCATCAATACCGCCAGTACAGCAGGTGTAAAAGGAGTAGGGCAGGGCATTGCAGCGTACGTGGCAGCTAAACATGGAGTGGTAGGTTTAACCAAAGCCGCTGCACTGGAGCAGGCTCGAAACGGCATCAGGGTAAATGCGCTTATCATCAGCGCCATGGCCACGGAACAATGGCTGGAGAAGATCGATAAAACGCCCGGTCTTTACGAAAAGATCGCTGCCGGCATGCCCATGGGAAAGGTATCCCGGGTGGAAGATATTCTGCCTGCTGTGGCCTTTCTCGCATCTGATGGAGCTCGTTTCATAACAGGTGCAGCCATTCCGGTGGACGGTGGTGTTACTGCCGGATAATGTTTTGGTAACAATCAGACTTATCCACTTTTACGGTGATTAACTACCAATGGGTTAAATTTGCGTACCAAAAATCAACACCCATGAACAGGAAGGTTATGAACCTAACCCTGATCACACTGCTCAGTGCATCTCCGGTTTTGCTGAATGCACAAACAGTTGGTCAGGTTGAAAACACAGCAGAGAAGGTTAGCAACACTATCGGAAAAGTAGGAGGCCTCTTCAAAAAGAAGGATAAAAAAGCGACTGATTCTGCTGCTCCGAAAGCCGGTACCGGCAATGCTCCCGCAGCTTCCGGCTCCGCTAAACTTACCATCCGTACTGTAAATGATTTTGCAGCGGGCGACTCCATCCTTTTTGCAGATAACTTCAGCAATACACCTGTCGGCAAGTTTCCTGCACAATGGAAAACCAATACCAGCGGGCAGGTAGTGTCACTGGATGAGATCCCCGGCAAATGGTTCGCTCTCTCTTCCGATGGCATGTACATCCCGAAAATTAAAGGTGGAATGCCAAAAGATTTCACCATCGAGTTCGACCTCATCATTGCCAATAACACCAGCAGCAATCACCAGTTTCACCTTGATTTTGAAGATGCCCTCAACGGAAACTTCGATATGTATCCCGGCAATCCATACGTGCAGGTGAGAGTATATGGCGGTGGTTCTGTGTATGTGGATAGCAAAGCGCAGAATCTCAGCAGCAATGTCAGCAGCAGCACATTCAATGAAGGAGGAAAAATAAATCATATCGCTATACGCAAGCGTGGTGAGCGTTTGGAGATGTTCATCGGCGACGAAAAAACGCTCGATATCAATAAGGCATTTGAAGCAAAGCGCACTTACAGCACTTTCAAGTTCTATGCAGATTTCAGTAATCCGGCAAATTACCTGGTGTCGAATTTTAAGATGACAGTATTGTAATTCAATGTTTTTATTATATGTCTGAGAAAGCAGGGGATAGTGATTCCCTGCTTTCTCTCTTTTGGCCAAATGAAAAACCTTATCGAAATTGTATGGACTCAGCCCGTTTGCTGAATCTGAGAAAAAAACAAACCTATGCGTATCCGATTATTGAATTCTGGCATACTATTCATGCTGTTCGCTTTTGCTGTCTGCATTTCCTGCAATAACCAGCAGTCCGATAAGCAAACAATATTTGCAAACAATGGATATTTCAATGTTGCATTAATCGATACTCAGCTCAATAAATCAACGGACGATGCTGAACGGGTGTATTCATCAGGCGCTCCCTTCGTTTATTTTCATGCAACACAGTCGCTCGACACAGTTCGCACGGCTTTTGTTTTCTACAACACCAACGACAGTACAGCATCGGTTCGGTGGTACAGATTTTTAAACGGTAAATGGATGTTGAAAGACAGCATCTCCAACCTGCCTGGCGGAAGCAGACCTGTTAATGCTGTATTCCAGGATTTCAATTTCGATGGGCAGCGCGATATTTACCTGCAGGAAGCCATGGTAAGCGAAAACGGATTAGGATACGGGCTGTTGTTCACCATCGATCCGAAAACAAAACAATTAACAGAGCAGCCTGTTTTTCGCGACATGGGCGATATGAGCGCCGATGCAGCTACCAAATCCATCATTTCAATTACACTGAAAGCGCTTGGGCATGACCTGCCTCCAGCCAAATGCACTGTAATCAGTCAATGGGAAAACGGACAGTTGAAAACTACTTCCAGACTCTGCGACAGCGATTAACAACCGCAAAGAATTAATGCATAAAAATGAGATTCTGCCTATATTTGAATGAGCAGGATCAACTGCTGATTGCCCTTCTCCCATCCGTATCGGACAAGCCATTTTCATAGCCTGTCCGAAAAATTCCCTGATAGGTTTTAGCTATTGAATTATAGAATTAATCGATAACGGTTATCGTTCCGAAGTCATAATTTTATTCCTCTGCAAGCATCGGCATTGCAGGCAATCATATCATTCAGTACCATAAACTCATACAAATGGAAAAAGAATCTCAGGACATCAGTAAATGCCCGTTTCATAATGGAAGTATGAAAAATACTGCAGGCGGTGGCGGAACCAGAAACCGCGACTGGTGGCCAAAACAACTGAAGCTGAACATCCTTCGTCAGTATTCTTCTCTCACCAATCCGATGGATAAAAACTTCAACTATGCCGAAGAGTTCAAGAGCCTCGACCTGGAGGCCGTGAAGAAAGATCTCCATGCACTTATGACCGATTCGCAAAGCTGGTGGCCGGCAGATTTTGGTCACTATGGACCACTGTTTGTACGCATGGCCTGGCATAGCGCCGGTACCTATCGCGTATTCGATGGCCGTGGTGGTGGCGGCTCAGGTCAGCAAAGATTTGCTCCGCTCAACAGCTGGCCCGATAACGTGAGTCTCGATAAGGCCCGCAGATTGCTGTGGCCTATCAAACAAAAATATGGTCGTAAGCTCTCCTGGGCGGACCTGCTGATATTAACCGGTAATGTAGCGCTGGAATCCATGGGCTTCAAAACCTTTGGCTTTGCCGGTGGACGTGAAGATGTATGGGAAGCCGATGAATCAGTTTACTGGGGTTCCGAAACCACCTGGCTTGGTGGCGATGTTCGCTATGCACACGGATCGCAGGGGGTAGTTGAAAATCATGGAGTGCTGGTCTCCGATGAAAAAGCAGACGGAGATGTGCATTCGCGCAATCTCGAAAAACCACTCGGGGCTGTTCAGATGGGACTGATCTATGTGAACCCCGAAGGTCCGGATGGAAATCCTGATCCCATTGCAGCTGCTAAAGATATCCGCGATACATTCGGCCGCATGGCAATGAACGATGAAGAAACTGTGGCACTGATCGCAGGTGGACATAGCTTCGGAAAAGCCCACGGCGCTGCACCTGCAACACACGTAGGGAAAGAACCTGAGGCTTCCGATCTGTCGTCGCAAGGCCTCGGATGGAGTAACAGCTTTGGCTCCGGAAAAGGTGGTGATACTATCACCAGCGGACTCGAAGTTACCTGGACAACCACTCCAACAAAATGGAGCAACAACTTCTTCGAGAACCTCTTTGCATTTGAGTGGGAGTTAACTAAAAGTCCGGCAGGAGCGCATCAGTGGGTTGCTAAGAATGCGGAAGCTATCATCCCCGATGCATTTGATCCGGCGAAGAAGCATCTGCCTACCATGCTTACCACCGATCTCTCACTGAGACTGGATCCCATCTACGAAAAAATATCAAGACGTTTTCTGGAAAACCCCGATGAGTTTGCAGATGCTTTTGCGCGCGCATGGTTTAAGCTCACGCATCGCGATATGGGACCTCGTGCCCGTTATCTCGGAAACGAAATTCCTGCTGAAGTACTGATCTGGCAGGATCCGATCCCTGAAGTGGATCATGCACTCATCGATGAAACAGATATAGAAGCACTGAAAAAAACAATACTCTTAACCGGACTGAGCGTATCGGAACTTGTTTCCACAGCATGGGCATCGGCAAGTACATTCCGTGGATCGGACAAACGTGGCGGCGCCAATGGTGCACGCATTCGTCTGGCTCCTCAGAAATACTGGGCGGTGAATAATGCCAGCCAATTGCAGAAAGTGTTGTCTGTTCTGGAGAACATTCAGAAAGAGTTCAATGGCGTTCAGAGTACCGGAAAGAAAGTTTCTATCGCCGATCTGATTGTACTGGCCGGAGCTGCAGGCATTGAGAAGGCTGCGAAAGATGCAGGTACAACCATCACCGTTCCATTTGCACCTGGTCGCATGGATGCTTCGCAAGATCAAACGGATGTTGAATCTGTGGGTTATCTGGAGCCGCTGGCCGATGGATTCCGCAACTATCGCAGAGCAAATCTCCCGGTGAGCACAGAAGAACTGTTGATTGATAAGGCACAGCTGCTCACGCTTACAGCGCCAGAATTGACAGTGCTCGTAGGTGGTATGCGAGTGCTGAATACGAATTTTGATGGATCAAAACATGGAGTGTTCACATCCCGCCCTGGTCAGCTGACCAACGATTTCTTTGTGAACCTGCTCGACATGAACATCGCATGGAAAGCAGCGAATGATAACAGAGAAGTTTATCAGGGATACGACCGTAACACCGGTGATGCAAAATTCACAGGCACCCGCGCTGATCTCGTATTCGGATCAAATGCCGAACTCAGAGCAGTGGCAGAAGTATACGGAAGTAAAGATGCACAACAGAAGTTTGTACAGGATTTTGTAGCTGCATGGAATAAGGTAATGAACCTCGATCGTTTCGATCTGCACAGATAATAAAGTGTAATCAAAAATCCGCTTCCGCCTGAATCTGGGCCGGAAGCGGATTTCTTTTTTATACAACCTCTTCAAAGAATTCTTTCGGATATTCTACCAATCCTTTCGTGTAGTCGAAAGTGTCTGCGTCGAGAATTTTGATAAGACAGTTTTCGTCCGGCGCTTCAAATGGAAGCTCTATGTCGAACCGGCTTACCGGTACATACCCAAATCTTGGGTAGTAGTCTGCATGTCCGAGCAGTATCACAGAACTGTATCCCAGGTCTTTTGCTGTGCGATGAGCGTGTTCGATCAGCGCAGCGCCGATGCCTCTGTTCTGAAACTCAGGATGAACAGCAACAGGCGCCAGGGCCAGCGATACGGAACGCTGCGCATAGTTCACTATCTCTATTTTGGTGAGCAGAATATGTCCGGCTATCTGATCGTTCACTTCGGCAACCAGCGATAGTTCCGGAATGAAAGCTGCCGAATGGCGCAGCCTTTCCACCAGATATTGTTCTTTATGATCCGAATACTGTACATTACTGAAAGCGTCTTTGATCAGTTTGAATACAGCTTTATGGTCAGAGCGTACCTCTTTGCGGATATTAATTGAATAATGCATTGCAATAAAATGTGTAACTGAAATTGGGAATTCGATAAAAAGATGAACGCCAGGTCTGAGAGTATCGACCTGATTGAGACAGCCCTGAAGCAGGGCTTTATGCTATCTCAGCAATGATGAGTATATGGGAGATGTTTTCCACGGGGCAAAGATAACGATTTCTGATCTTTTTTACGAAGTGCATAAAATTTGACGGCTGATTTGTATCTTTTAACCATCAAAACTGTACATGAAATCTACTGATAACCACACTGCATCCCTGATCCGCAGAATTCTCCCAAAGCTAGTGCTGCTGCTGCTTTTGGCCGGATTGCAAAAGGGTTTTTCGCAATCCGCGAAAGATACTTCAAAGATCCAGCAGCTCCGCATCTATGAAATATTTGAGCATAACAAAGCTGCTTTTCACGAAAGGTTCGGGAAGCATGCACACCGGATCATGAAAAAATATGGCTTCCACATCATTTCGTTCTGGGAAGCAAAGGATAGCGCCAAAACTGAATTTGTTTACCTGCTCGAATGGCCCGATGTTAAAACGCTGAAAGAAAGCTGGGCGAAGTTCATGGCCGATGAAGAATGGAAGGAGATCAAAAGGCAGACTGCGAAGTTGCATGGACAGATGGTGGGAGATATTCAGGACCGGATACTTACGCCATTGCCTTATTCGCCGGTGAAATCATTTGAAGATAAATAGACCTTATTTTACTATGCTGCAAAAGACGAAGGTTTCCATCACACTTTATCTGATGGCAATTATTACTGTATTGCTGATGATACTTACCCTGTTGTTTTTTAAGTATTCCACCAACGAAGTAGCAACATCGGGAAATTCAAAAACTATCATTACACTGAATGGACCATGGAAATTCAAAACAGGGGATGATCGGCAATGGGCGCAACCAAATTTCAATGATTTGGAGTGGGAGACCGTCGATCTTACCGCACCTCCGGGAGCGCATGATGGTGATGTAGGTCTTTCAGGTTATGTTCCGGGATGGACCGCCCGCGGATATTCAACCTATTCCGGATATGCGTGGTACCGCATGACAGTTTCAGTGGAAAGTGTAGCTGATCTGCACCTCGCGCTGGCTGGGCCACCAGCAGTCGATGATGCCTATCAGTTATTCATCGATGGCGCCTTGGCTGGCAGTGCAGGAGATTTCTCCGGTGCAGTGCCGGTTACTTACAGCATACAACCACGTATGTTCCTGTTACCGGATTCTGTAAAAAAAGATAAACAGGTTACCATTGCGTTCCGCGTTTGGATGAGTGCTGCTACATTAACGCAGGGCGCTGACCTCGGAGGAATTCACATCGCACCTGATCTGGGAGACAAGAACAGCATCGAGCGCCGATATCAATTCCAATGGAACCAAAGCATCAAAGGATATATTGTTGAAATAGTGGAGCCGGTTATTTTTCTGTTGCTGGCAATTTCCATTGTAGTGTTGTTTAGAAATATGCAGCCACGCCGTTCTCCTAAATGGTTTGTTGTGGCGTTGGTGCTGCTGGCCTTAGTTCGCGCCAATCAGGCAATTTACTTTTGGTGGCAAATAGAAAGCACACATCAATACGATATTGTCACTACTGTTTTGCTGCGGCCTTTGATATTGGGAGCCTGGCTTAGGGCATGGTATGCATGGTTCGACCTGCAAATAAAATGGATGCCGCGCGTTATTGATAGACTTACAATAGTTTACATCGGCGCACAGTTATTGGGACTGCCGTGGATGCCGGATACGATCGATCATGTGCTGTTTCAGAATATTGCTGATGCAACACGTTTCGCGTTTGTAGCATTGTTGTTGTTGATCGTCTGGAAAGGAATGCGGAAAAAGAAAGAGTGGCTCACGCTGCTGGCAATATTGCTCGTTTCAATTGGATTGTTTTCGCAGGAGTTTGCATTGCTGCACCTTATTCCCGGCATCTATTTCCCATATGGAGTAGGAGTGTCGAGAACGCAATATGTGTATGCAGGTTTTGTATTGGTGATGTACGTAGTGCTGATTCAAAAGAACAGAGAAAGTCAACCGGTAGCAGTTGCGGCTTGAGATACCCGCGATGATCTGTTGTTGAAAATAAATATAGAAGAGCTGTACAGTTCGCTGTCGTAGCGGGTTGTACAGCTCTTTGATTTTTACTTGTGATAGATTGCAGTGAAGGGAGCGTATTTCAGTTAGAGCACTGTTAACTTTCCTGAAGTGTAAGAAACTCGCCTTTTTCTTCCACAGCCTGATTGCCCCATGCTGTCATCGCTTCCAGAACAGGAACGAATGTTTTGCCGAAATCAGTAAGGCTATAGATAACTTTTATCGGAGGTTTCTTGCCATGTACTTTTCTCGAAACGAGGCCATCTTTTTCCAGTTGCTTCAATTGCAGACTCAACGTCATTTCAGTAACGGTAGGCATTTCTTTGCGAAGTTCATTGTATCTTTTGGCCTCTTCTTTCAGGTGATATAAAATAACCGCTTTCCATTTTCCTCCTACCAGATCCATTGTTAAACTTACTGTGCAGGGATAATATTTGCCGTTCATTTTTATGCGATCACCGATGCATTCTGTCTTCATACCGTAACTTTTTTCGACCTATCGGTTTTGATAGTTATTGTAAATGTAGCTCACTAAAAATAGTTTTGCAACTATAATCATTATAGTACAATAACTCTTTAACAATGATTAACAAATCAACGATAAACAGCGAAGCAATTCAGGAGGAAAGACCACTTATTACAATCGTGGGTGTATTAGGAAAACAGGGACTTAGCGCCGCCCGCACATTATTGCAATCGGGGAAGTTTCGGGTGCGTGGAATTACACGCCGCATAGATTCTCCCGAAGCAGTATTGTTGTCTCAACAGGGCGCTGAGCTGGTAAGTATACCACTCGACTTGGGGCACAAAGAAGCATTTGTGAAAGCATTCCGTGGTTCCGATGGCGTTTTTCTGATGACGCCTAACATCGCTCCACCAGCTACACACGAGTATGCGTTGGGTAAAGAATTGGCAGATGCTGCGGTAGAAGCTCAGGTGCCGCATGTTGTATTCAGCAGTCTGGAAAATGTAGATAAACTTACAGGCGGCAAAAAGTTCGCTCCGCATTTTACAGATAAGGGTAATGTGGAGGCATATATCCGAACCCTTCCAATCAAAAGTTCGTTTATCATCATGGCTTTCTTTTACACAAACCTGATGGAGTTTTACACGCCCATTGCAGATGGCGATACACTTGTGTTCCCTATCTATTTGCCTAAAGATTTTCGTGCTCCTTTTGTAGATCCGTTAACTGCAACCGGACCGGCGGTACTGGAAATATTTTCTAATCCTGATCAGTATGCGGGACAATCACTTCCTGTAATTGGCGATATCATCTCTCCACAGGAAATGGTAGAAACTTTTGTAAAAGTAACAGGAAAGAAAGCAGTGTACAGCTCTGCGTATTCACGCGAGGAATTGCTTAGTCACTTCCCTGCATTTGGAGCAAACGAAACATTGGTGCAGGAGCTTACAGGTATGGTGGAGTATGCTGTGGAGTATGGATATTACCAGCAAGATCGCGACCTCACCTGGAGCAGAAGGATAAATCCTGAAAGTCTGAACTGGGAACAGTTTCTGCGCAGCACGGGATGGGAAGGGCAGAAGCAATCCTATTAATAATGATGATTAAATAGTTTGATCACGATAACAAACGTAACCCGCTACCGTAGCGGGTTTTGTTTGTTGTCGTGATTGTGGCGTTCTCAAATTTTGTTTTGGAAAACAGTTGTTGAATTTATGCTTTGCTATTGTAATTACATTTGTTAGTCATGATGAAAAATTCTAATTGTTCAATCATTCTTTTCATGTGGATTGAATGTACTATAGCAGAAGAATTTTCTTATTAATCGCTAAATTGCGGAAGCGTAGATGAGTTAGTGAAATGAAATAAGCAGCCTTCCTGAAAATAGACCTGATAACTTAAAAACAAATGAATCATGAAGTTTAAACTGGTATTATCGTTTTTGCTCCTGACCACTTTTTTTGCAGCACATAGTCAGGAAAAGCGATCCGGGAAATCTATAAAAAAAGAAATTACTATGACTGAAAAAGGCTTATTTAAAGTAACCGTTATGTATCCTTATTCTGAAGGTAAAACCTTCAATATGGAGTATTATGAAGCTAAACACATGCCCTGGGTGGCAGGTCTTTTAGGATCGAATCTGGTTAAGTATACAATTGAAAAAGGGCTTTCAGGTGGTGCTCCCGATCAGCCATTGCCTTTTATGGCTATCGGCATATTTTATATTAAAAACTTAGATGAGTATCGGGTGGCTCTTGCTCCTCATTTAGATGAGATCCGTGCAGATTTTGTAAACTACACCAATGTAATTCCTTCTCTTTTTGTGAGTGAGATTGTAAAATAAGGCAGGATATTTTCGGGATAGTTCTCATGAGGTTTATGATATGAGTTCAGCTAAATCCCGACAAAAAAAGACAAAACCTTCGACTGATGCAGGTTTTGTCTTTTCCATAACATCAATCAATAGAGTTACTTCTGAACCCGACTAAAAACTCGACTAAAAAAGCAAAACCTGCGACTAGCGCAGGTTTTTGAATTTTTCTGTGATCCCGCTGGGACTCGAACCCAGGACCCATACATTAAAAGTGTATTGCTCTACCAACTGAGCTACGGAATCTGACCGCTGATTGCTTCGTTTGAATTAATCAGGGTGCAAATGTAAGGTTCCTGACAAAACGATGCAAAACTTATTGCAAATATTTTTTCTCTTTCTATATTTTTTTCATTTCGTATCAGAGATTTGATGCTTTATTTTCGCATTATCCATCCCCCAGCAATGAATACAAGTAAGGAAATAAGCTTCAAGGGCAAGATCGAAATCATTGGCATCAACCCCTATGTAAAGGTGCCGGAGAAGGTGCTGCAGCAAATTTTCAGACAGTCAGGGAAAGAAACAAGTCCTATCAGGATAATGGGCACCGTTAACGGAAATCCTTACAAACAGGGGCTGGTACTGTATCGCAACCTATGGCGACTGTACATCAATACCACCATGCTCAAAAAATCACCTGAGCGTATAGGCGAAGTGATAGAGATCACTATTCAGTTCGATCCCGAGGCCAAGCCCACTCACGATTGTCCGGAATTCACCAAAGCGCTCAAGGCTAATAAAAAAGCCAGTGAGGTTTTTGATTCGCTGAACAAATCCACTCAACAGGAGATCGTTCGTTACCTCACAAAACTGAAGACCCAAGAAAGCCTCGATAAGAATATCCCCAGAGCTATCGACTTCCTGCTTGGTAAAGTTCGTTTTGTTGGCAGACAATTGCCGCCGGTTGACTAGTGCCGGCATCCTCATTCAAACGAAATAACTTCTGTTGATCTATTCTGTTCGGTACTTGCCGGAAGCAACCGAAGCATCAAAACAACAATCAACAGGCAGATGAGACTTACTCCCAAACCCTTATCCAGCGCGTGTTTGTACTCCTGTTTCGTGTATTCTCCGATTGCATCGTAAAATACTCCTCCGATAATACTGATGCCAAGCGCAGACGCTATCTGCTGAAAGGTGGAAAAAATGCCAGCCGATATTCCCGCATAGCGGCCGGGAATGCTGTCCAGCACTATGTTCAGTAAAAATGGAAGTACCAATCCATTTCCCAGTCCATATACCCCGATGAGCAGCATGTTCAGCAAAGGCTGACTTTCTCCGGAAAACAATTGCATCTGAAGTATAAAACTGATGAAGATGATCAGCAATCCGGCAAGCAATACTTTCTTCCCAAACAATGGAAGCAGTTTGGATGCAATGGCAGAAGAGACCATGAACAACAATGCATGGGGGATGAAATAAAGTCCGCATTCGAGTGCAGAAATGCCTGCACCGCTTTGCAGATAAACTGCCATCATCAACAGGTAAGCAGTATGAAACATGAAATGAAAAAGCACGGCCAGCAACCCCAGCAGAAATTCCTTCCTCCTGAAAAGGGCAGTATTCATCAGCGGCTGTTTGTTCTTTGCTGTTTTTCTTTTTTGATTGAAGAAGAAGTACACAATTATTATTCCGCCTGCTGCCAAAAGCACGATACTCCAGATTGGCCAACCATATTCCCGTCCTTCGGTGATGGCGTAGATAAAGCTGCCGAGACCAGCCATCAGCAATACTGCTCCTGAGTAGTCGAACTGAATATCGCGGATCGTTTTTGTTTCTGGCAGCAGTGTGCGAATAGCCCAGAGGGAGAGAATGCCTGCCGGCACATTGATGAAGAATATAAGTCTCCACCCTGGAATGGCAGTGTTGGTTTCTGCAAGATATCCACCCAATATCTGTCCGATAATGGCTGCAATGCTCAATGTAATGCCATACCATCCGATTGCTTTTGCGCGAAGCTTCGACTCCGGAAACAATTCCTGAATCAGTGCAATGGATTGTGTAACCATGAAAGCGGAACTCACTCCCTGCAGAAACCTCGCGATATTCAATTGCAGCATAGTTTGTGCGAAGCCGCAAATGCAGGAAGTGATGGTGAAAGCGAGCATCCCCATGAAGAACACTTTTTTTCTGCCGAGAAAATCTCCAGCTCTTGCTCCGATGATGAGAAAACAGGCGCTGCCAAGAAGATATCCTGCGATTACGAGTTGCATTTCGGCCTGTGTGCCTCCGAGCGTGGATTTAATGGTAGGGATCGCAATATTGATAATGAAAATATCGATCACATAGAGCAACGGTGCAGTAAGGATCACAAGCAGCATCAGCCACCTGGAATGTTGTTTGCCAGACATAATTGTTCGGTAATTTAGTTTGATGGATTTGCTGCAGCGTTATTGAGCCATCAAAATTAGAAGGAGCTTGCCGGGCAGACAACCGGAAAATGTACAAGTATTTCCCGCGCAGTTAAAGTTGTTGCAGGACGGACATAAAAGCAGATGTCGTAAATTCGGGATGCAGTCATTTGCTGCTTTCTTACAAAATTGTACTCCATGAAAGAAAATAAATACGATGATCCGAAATTCTTTGATCAGTACAGTCAGATGAACCGGTCTGTGTATGGACTCGAAGCTGCCGGCGAATGGCATACGCTGAGAACTATGCTGCCGGAACTTGCCGGCAAAACTATTCTCGACCTGGGTTGTGGATTTGGCTGGCATTGCAGGTATGCCATTGAGCAGGGAGCAAAGATTGTAAAGGGGATCGATATTTCCAGGAAAATGCTGGAACGCGCAGCGGCTATCAATCAGCTTGAAGGAATCGAATACATCCAAAAACCGATTGAGGAAGTTACATGGCCCGATAACAGCTTCGATATAGTGCTCAGTTCGCTGGCATTTCATTATCTCGCTTCCTTTGATGCTATCTGTAACAGCGTTTACGACTGGCTAAGGCCGGGAGGTTGTTTGGTGTTTTCCGTAGAACATCCTGTTTTTACGGCTTCGCCGAAGCAGGATTGGATCTATTCCGAAAAAGGAGAGATTCAGCACTGGCCCGTTGATCAGTATTTCATGGAAGGGCGCAGGGAAGTGGTTTTCCTTGGAGAAAAAATTGCCAAGTATCATCGTACGTTAAGCACCTATCTGAATGCATTGCTGAAGCAGGGTTTTATCATCAAAGAAGTGAATGAACCTACTCCGGAAGAAAAGTTGCTGGATACAGTTGCCGGAATGAAAGATGAATTGCGGAGGCCAATGATGTTGCTGATCCGGGCAGAGAAATAGCAACTATTAATTCAGATCAGCTTTGGGATATGACAAAATAAAAACAGGCTCGCATTTGCGAACCTGTTTTATGTGACCCCCCTGGGGCTCGAACCCAGGACCTACTGATTAAGAGTCAGTAGCTCTAACCAACTGAGCTAGGGAGTCGAACAAGGGTGCAAAAATAAACAATAGAATAATATCTTCCCAGTTTTTTAAGAAGTTTTTAAGAAGCAGGACAGGACGCTGTTTCCAAAGCCTTATCCGCAACACCCTGACAATCCGCAAAGCCCCAACCACTTCGGCCCTTTATGTTGAGCATTTCGCACCATCCATTGAATTCCTTACCCTGCTCTGATGTTATTTTTCTACATTGAACCTGATTTTTGAATCACTCAATGCACTTGTCTTTCATCCATAACTTTTAATCGCAATTATATGCCTCACTTTGTAATAGAATGTTCCGGCAATGTTTTGGCTATGCAGCCGGCAGAACTTATTATGAATACCGTTTACACTGCCGCAGACTCCTCCGGACTATTTGCACCTAACGATATTAAAGTCCGAATCAGAAGTTATGATCAATATAAACTGGGAGAAGGGAAAGATAGTTTTCTTCACATTTATGCGAGTGTGATGGAAGGAAGAACCACTGAACAAAAAGCAGCGCTTACACGAAGTATCATACAATCCCTGGCGCCGTTGTTCGATGATATTTCATTTCTATCCATCAGTATCAGTGATTTTGAAGAAGCTACCTATTGCAATAAATCATTGATAGAACCACGTAATACAACCAGAAACAGACATTTCTGAAATTACTGAGTATGGTTTAGCGCGCTTCGTAAATGCCCGCTCAAAATATTAAACTAGTTTAATCCTCTTTCTTAAATTAGTTAAACTCACACCAGCTGCCTCTGGAATAGTTTTGTGTTCATAACAAATAAATATGAGCATAACAAAACACCCCATATTCCAGCCATTGCAAAGGCAGGAACTCTCACTGAAAAACAGATTGGTAATAGCGCCCATGTCGCGGGTAAGCGCAGGCGCTGATGGATCAGCTACCGCCGAGATGGCAGAATACTATGCAGCCTTTGCAAAAGGCGGTTTCAGTATGGTTATCACTGAAGGGAATTATACTGATGAAGCTGCCAGTAAAGGTTACCCTAATCAACCCGGACTCACTTCTCCCTTACATGCATTGGCCTGGAAACCGGTCGTGGACCAGGTTAAATCACACGGAGCATTGATCATCGCACAATTGATGCATGCCGGAGCGTTGTCGCAATATTCCGATGATACAAAAGCTCCTTCTGCTGTGCAGCCTGTTGGTGTGAAGATGGCTCAGTACGGAGGTACGGGCGGTTATCCTTTCCCGAAAGCCATGAGCCTGGATGATATCGATATCGTTAAGAACGGTTTTGTTAAAGCTGCAAGATTTGCATTGCAGGCGGGGTTCGATGGAGTTGAATTGCATATGGCCAACGGCTACCTGCTCGATCAGTTTCTTACACCAGAATTGAATGTACGTGAAGATCTCTACGGAGGCAGTACCAGCAATCGTTTCCGCATCGCTGCTGAAATTATTCAATCTATCAGAGAATTTGTACCTCCGCATTTTCTTGTAGGCATACGCCTCTCGGAAGGAAAAGTGAATGATCTCAAATACCGTTGGAAAGAGGGCGAAGCCATGGCTGTCGAGGTATTGGAAGAAGTAAGAAAAGCAGCACCCGACTTCATTCATATTGCTGTTCAAAGCGGAGAGTGGGAGAGGGATAGCTTTTACAGCAGCGGCACTTCTTATTCAGCGCTGGCGAAACAGATCACGGGCAAAGTGGTTATCGCCAATGGCGGCATGCATCAGTTGACAAGAGCTTCAACGGCTATCGAAGACGCGCATGCTGATCTGCTCGCCATAGGAAAAGCTGCGCTCGCCGATCCTGCCTGGCCTTTGCATACATTGAACGGCGCTCAGGCGCGTGCCTTCCATCCCGATATGCTCTGGCCCGAAGCCACTATTCAACACACCAATAAAATTATCAAATCACAACAATTAAGTATCGCATGAAAGCGCTCTTTGTAATACTTGTCAGTTTATTCAGTATTCACGCGTTTGCGCAATCAAAGAATGCCAAACCGGCATCGCAAAACAGCAAAGTGAAAATAACTCAGATAAAAATCAATCCGGATCCTTACCAGCCTTTTCGTTTGGCACAGGGTTATCGTGTGGGCAATCTCTTGTTCATATCCGGACAAACAGCTGTTGACGATAGTGCCCAGTTGATTGGAATCGGGGACTTCGACAAGCAGGCAGCCAAAGCATTTGAAAACCTTGAGAAAGTGCTGAAAGCCGGTGGCTCGGGTCTTAAGAATGTTGTAAAGGTTACCATCATGCTAAAAGATATGGGCAACTTCAAAAAGATCGTTGAGTTGAGGGGAAAATATTTTAAAGCGCCTTATCCTGCAGATACCATATTGGAGGTGTCGAGCCTTTTTTCTCCGGATGCGCTGATCGAAATCGAAGCGGTGGCAGTAACAGATGAAGCAGCTGAATGGCAGCAGTAAAATAGAAATGATTGGTTAAGCAATCAAACTAACTGATGTCAGTGAAATCCCATCGAGCAGCGCAGAATCATCCTGCCGCACAAATCCTCTGCTTTCAAAAAGTTCAATTACCGGATTATCTACGTATTCGGTTATCCAAACATTGTCGTATGATTTGCAAACTGTAAGGCATTTCTCCAGCAATGTTTCTTTAACAGCAGGATCAGAAATTTTTTTCAATCCCCCGAAGTCCACAATGCGCACGGCCCGTTTGCCTTCCAGCAAATGCGGCCTGTTGCCTTTGGAGGTGATGCAGGCATATCCTGCTGGCTCACCGTACTGGAAGAACAATACCTGATGCCTGCATTGAAAGCAGCAGCTTCCCATATCACCAGTTTTGATTCCATTCAGCCACCACATCGATCAGGATCAGCCAAAGATTATTACAGATGCTGTAAAAGAAATGATCGCTTTTTTGCGGTCAACCAATCATAGCCAGTAACTTTGCCCCGAAAATCTCTGTTAAACACGTTAAACCAAAACTATTATGCAAAGTGCTGACGCATCTCTGAAACGTAAGTTCAATTTCTTACTCTACTATACAATCATCAGCTCTTCTCTTTTTCTGTTCTTCATGCTCTCTTCTTTCAACGAAAAAGACAAAACCCTTAAACTGGACGAAATCACCGTAAAGAAAATGAGCCTCATCGGTGAAGATGGAAGCCTGCGAATGGTTATCAGCAACGAAACCAGACAACACCCCGGAAGAATGAAGGGCATCGATCTCCCTAAACGTGAAAGACCTTCAGGCATCATATTCTTCAATAATCAGGGAGATGAATGCGGAGGGATCATTGCCAAAGTAACCCCCGAAAAGAATGCTACCAATTCCGGTATGTCGTTTACCATGGATAATTATCACGACGATCAGGTGATTCAGATCTTAAACGACGAAACCTACGAAAACGGCAAAGCTGAAATTCAAAGGGGCTTATTCATCAATGAATTTCCGCTGGGCACTGATGTAATTTCGCGAGTAGCGAAATTTGAGGAGATCGAAAAAATAAAAGACCCGAAAGAGAAGAAGGAAAAGATGGATGAGCTTCGCGAGAAAGAAGGCTCCAAACGCAGATTGTTCGTAGGAAGAAAGAGCAATAACGATACAGGCATCTTCCTGTACGATTCCAAAGGAAAACCTAAGATGAAGATCTACGTAGATAAAGACGGAAGCGCAAAAATAGAAGTGATCGACGCCGAAGGAAAAGCGAAGAATATTGTTCAGTAGCTCAAATTAGCGAATTGAAAAAGGGAAAGTCTTTACAGGCTTTCCCTTTTTGTTTGAGACTAATAGCAAGGGGTATTAATTACTGTACTGATAAGCCATTGCGAACTCTTTGGAGAAATCCTGCAAAGTAGTGCCGCCGGCATAGCGGGATTTGCTCAGGTTGTAATCTTCCATAAAACTTCCATCGCGTAAAGCCTGTCCGATTTCTACCATATACACTTTGGCCATTTGTTCCGAAAACCCGTTCTGGGTGAGGGCTCCGGTGAGTTGTTCGTCGGAGAACTCCATCCAGTTGACGCCGGATTTGCCGGCTGCATCCGCTAATGCCTGCGTTACTTCAAACCCATTTTTTTCGTCACTCACAATGTATTGAACCTGCTTTCCCGAAAACAGCAATTCATGGATTGCCTTGAAAGCCGCGTCTGCAATGTCTTTGGGGTGGGTGAGGGGCAGGTTCACGGTACCGCTGAAATTGTTTCCCAGCATGTTCTGGTATTTGATCATAGGTATGGCTCCGTAGAAATTGGTGAGGAACATGCCGGGACGCAGATGCAGTACGTTCACATCCTGCAGTTCGTTCAGCTTTTGTTCAACGAAATAATTGGAGCCTGTTGGACCGAGTCCATTTTCAAGATGTGCTCCGATACTGCTGAGGTTCACAGTGAACTTCACACCTGTTTCTTTGATGGCATTGGCGTATTGTTCGCCCACCGTTCTGATATACTGCTTCAGATCTGTTGAGGCAAAATTGGGTGGTATCATCAGGTAAACGGCGTCGCTTCCTGCAAAGGATTCTTTAACGAAGGCATAATCTTCTACTGAACCAACCAGCGGAGTGGCATTCAGCTCACTGATTTCTTTGGCTCTTTCGGCGTTGGAAGTGATCACTTTTACTTCATGTCCGTGCGCTGCGAGTTTCTCAATAAGAATGCGGCTGATATTTCCCAATGATCCTGTTACTGTTACTTTCATCTTTTTTGTTTTTAATGATGATGCAAAGCTATATTTGTACTTACTTTTAGACAAGTACTTACCCCATAGTAAGCATATGACAGCAGTAAAACAATCATCGGTAATTCAGGAGAATAAGAGCAATGCATTTGCCGCATGCCCTGTAACGTTTGTAATGGAAAGGATTGGCGGATATTGGAAGCCAATCATACTATTCAATTTATTGTCGGGAACCAAACGATACAACGAGCTGAAGAAATCAATACCAGCCATCACAGAGAAAGTTTTGATACAGCAGTTGAAGCAATTGGAAACTGATGGGCTGATCATCAGAAAATCAAAACCTGTGGTTCCTCCTTACGTAACATACCAGCTTTCGCGTCAGGGGAAAGAACTGAGGCCGGTATTGCATGCGATGGCGCTCTGGGCTGTGGGCAATGGAGGGAAACAATCCAGACAGTTTTCGAAGCAGATGGAAGACTTTCCTGTGGAATAAACTTTTGTCTGCAACAACAGATCCGAAAAAAGGCAAAGCCGCATACATCTCAATGTTTATGCGGCTTTGCTATTTATTATCGTGTATTGCTGTTAGGTCTGTTGGGCTGGAATAATTTTATGCATCGGGGATTTCAGGTTCTACCAGTCTGGTCATTTTTTCAAGTGATTCCTGCCAGCCTAAATAACACATTTCAACCGGTATCATTTCCGGTATTCCTTCCTGCGTAATTTTTATTTCGGTACCAGCAATGGTTTTGCGAAGCGATACGGAAGTGGTCATTTCTCCGGGCAGATTGGGATCATCGAACTTATCGGTGTATTTCAGAAACTCATTCGGTTTGATCTCTACATAAGTTCCGCCGAATGAATGGCTGTTGCCGGTAGAGAAATTCTGAAACGACATCTTGTGCACGCCGCCCGGCTTTACATTCATTTCATGAACAGTGCAGAGGAAACCATAAGGTGGAAGCCATGATGCGATGGCTGCAGGTTCAGTAAAAGCACGGAACAGTTTTTCCGGGCTTGTCTTGATTACTCTGTGCAGAGAAACAGTATGAGTTGCCATAAGATTTGTTTTGTTTAATGATTAAGATCAACACTACAAAGATGGGAAGAACATACCATTCAGACAGAGGCTGTATCCGGCAATTCAAGGGGCTTTTTGCGGCTTTTGCTAACTATTCAGCCCCTTGCAGTTCGGTGCTCTTTTCTTTGATCAATTGTGCATTCTGCATGCCCCACTGGTCGATCTGCGACAAAATGGGCAGCAATGATTCTCCCAAACCGGTGAGGCGGTATTCCGATTTTTTGGGGAATACATCTTCCTCCGCATACTTGTCTACAACGCCGTAGGCCAGCAGCTCCGCCAATTGCATTTCTATCACGCGGGTGGATGCTTCCTGTACACTTCGTGCAATTTCACTGGGACGGGTGATGCCTTTGTTGATCGCATCGAGTATGCAGCATTTCCATTTTCCTCCCAATACTTTCATGGCCAGGTATAAGCCACAATCCTGATCTTCTTCGATTTTTCTGATATACATATGCGAAGGTTAATTGTTAAACTAGTTTAATTTCCTCAATTGTCCCATACCGAATCTTTTATCGGTTATTGTCTGCCTGCCTGCTCCTGCGGAAATTTGTGATTCAATAACAACAAATCACCACAAAGGATCAGATCATGCAAAAAGAATTGAAAATTAAAGGGCAATTTAAGATTAACTGGACGGATATTTTCCCTTTATTGATATGGATAGGGGTGTTTTTCATGACCTGGCTGTTTATGCACGCTGCTGATCATTATCTGGCCATGACACCGGAAGCATTGGGCAGATATTTTCCAAAGAGATATTTTCTGATAGCCCATATAACGGCAGGGGGCGGATCGCTGCTCTCCGGTATCATTCAGTTCTGGCCTAAGCTGCGGAATTTCAGCTGGAAACTGCATCGTGCAATAGGATACCTGTATCTGCTGGCAGTGCTCACCAGCAGTGTGAGTGCGCTGGTGCTGGCAAGTACCACATCCTACGAAGTAAGCTGGGGTTATGCCTTTACATTGCAGGTTTGGGCCAGTGTATGGATCAGTGCCACATTCATTGCATTCTACACCGCTGTTAAAAAGCAATTCAAACTGCATAAAGAATGGATGATCAGAAGTTATATTGTTACAGTAGCATTTCTGTTATCGGGCTTTGCCTACAAGATCCCTTACATTCAAAGTCTCGGCAGCTTTACAGAAGTTACAGTGCCGCTGTTCTGGATGGGATGGGCCATTCCGCTCTATACTTACGAGATCATCCGAAGCAGAGGCAGCAAAGCGAAAGCAGGCAGCAGGAGTTGAAGTCCAAATCTGCCAGTGTGAAAGTCCAATCCACACCATGTAGAAGCCATATTATGTTGATAGCTTTAATACACAAAATCATCGTATATGGCCAGTAAAGATTTTACTTACACAATAACAACCGACCGCAGCCCGGAAGAAGTATTCAAGGCTGTTCTGAATGTACGCAACTGGTGGGTGGGATATTACAACGAAGTGATCAAAGGCGGTACAGAAAAGCTCGATGATGAGTTCACCTTCCTTGCCGGAGATGGCGTTCATTACAGCAGGCAACGACTGGTAGAAGTGATTCCGAATAAAAAAGTGATCTGGCTGATCACAGACAGCAAGCTCAGTTTTATCGAGAAGACCGATGAGTGGGTTGGCTCTAAAGTGATCTTCGATATCTCCGAAAAAGCCGGGAAAACAAAACTGGTATTTACGCACGAAGGACTCACCCCCGAAGTGGAATGTTATGATAGCTGTGCACCTGCCTGGACAACCTATTTGCAGAATAAGTTAACTCCGCTGATCAATGCAGTAAGCTGATATAAGTTGTTTTTGTTGACTATCGAGAATGTTAAGAACGATGCCAGGGGTATGTTCGATGAAAGCCTGAAACAGCTTAACAGCAATGGCTTTGCAGCTCAGCTTGATCTAATCAGAACTGCTGCGGTCTAGCCGGTGAAACGGATGGCCGCGCTCAGCTGTTAGAAATAGTAGCTACTCCTTTCTGCAAATACAAATGTTTATCGATGCATTCGGGCCACTCGCTCTGGTAGTGGCTTACATAGATCAGTGTTGTGCCCGATCTGCTGCATACTTCGTCTACCAGTTGCCTGAAACGCGCAATAGTGGCCTCATCCAGCCCCTGACATGGTTCGTCGAGAATTAACAGTGGTGGGTTTTTGATCAATGCGCGTGCAAGCAGTGCGAGCCTTTGTTCTCCGGCAGAAAGCATGGTCAGCAGGCGATGTGCTTTTTTATCCAGCTCAAATAATTTCAGCCATTGTATCACCAGTTCTTCTGTGGCTGCATCCAGTTGCCTGAATAATCCAATGGTATCGAAGAGTCCACTGGCTACCGTTTGAAAAGTAGTGGCAGCTGCATCGAAATGAAGATGCAGTTCCGGTGATACATATCCAATCTTCTTCTTGATATCCCAGATGCTTTCACCGCTGCCTCTTCGTTTGTCGAAGAGATAGATTTCGTTTGCATAGGCTTTGGGATTATCGCCCGTGATAAGACTGAGCAGGGTTGATTTGCCTGCACCGTTTGGTCCGGCTACACTCCAGTGTTCTCCATGTTTCACTTCCCAGTTGATATGCTGCAATATGTTTTTGCTTTCGTAGTTCACCTGTACATTCACCATTCTTATGGCGTAGGTGAATTCCGCTGTTACAGGAACAATCAGTTGCTGCAATAATTCAGGAGAGAAACTCGCTACCTGTTTTTTCTCCGGTGCAGTATATTCGTTTTTGAGATCAACCGAAACGAGACTGCCTTTTTCAAGAGTAGCTACGTGCGTGATGCAATCCGGAATTTCGTGTGGAGTACTGATCAGCAGAAAGGGGAGACCCTGTTTGCTTAACTGATCAAGAATAGTATTGAGGATGCTGCGGCCTGTTGTATCGAGCCCCAGATAAGGATGATCGAGGATCAGGAATTTTGGTTTCTGCAACAGCGCTTTCGCCAGTTGCAGCCGTTTGTTTTCGCCATTGCTGAGTTGAATCAGCGGCTCGTCGAGCACATGCTCCAGTTGAAGCAGCTGAATGAGGGCAGCAACATCAGGGTGGGAGAGATCTTCTCCTATTGCGTCAGCGGCACGCATGGTGTCTTCTGCATCGAAGGAATTGTAGCGTTGCTGATAATAAAGATTGCTGGTATTGTTGAGTGCTTTGAATTTATGCTGTTGCTCCACCAGTACCACGTACCTGTGTGCGGTTTCCGGGTTTCCGAAAGAAGCGCTGATGGTTCCGCTGTAAAAATGTTGCCCGGCAATGGTGCGGGCGAGTACAGTTTTGCCACTGCCCGAATCGCCGGTAAGCATGTACTGCTCTCCGTTATGAATGCTTAAATTTATGTTATGCAGTATAGGTTGTGCGCCCAGTTTTACGGAAACATTCTCCAGTGTTAGGATCGGGGTTTGCGGCATGGCCATGATAATTTTGTAAAAAGAAGCAGCAATCTACAAATCATTGACATGCATAAAAAAAGAAAAACAGCGCCAGGCACTGTTTTCCTTTTTGCAAAGAGGAAAATCTTCAGGGATCCGCTTATTGCTCTAATTTGATTTCGCCGATATCAGTAGGCTGTCCGTCAGCAACTGTTACACCATCCTTCGCTGCGTTCTTGTAAGGAGGTTTTGCTTCAACGATCACTCTGTAAGTACCGGCTTTCGCACCAGACAATTCAAATGCTCCTTTATCAACGGGAGCTTTCAGGGTATCTGTTCCAGATAAGGCCCATACACGTACTGCTGCATCTGCAGGAGCAACTGTTCCTTTGATTGATCCTGTTTGGATGCCTTTGAATGCAAATAATCCAACGGTAGCAATTCCAACAGCTACCAAGCTTACCTTGATACTTTTCATAAATGATAAATTATAGGTTAATAAAAATGGTTGCCAGATCTTTTACACGGTTCACTCTCTTTCTGAGCAGGTTGGGCGGTTATGGTTTGGAAAAAATCAACTACTGTGCCATAATCCGATGAGTATGCCGGAAAACGGCTGGCACAATTATTTATAAGCACCGTTTTTTTCAAAATAATTTTCGTTGAGCAACAAAATCCACAGCGTTTCCGGAATATGGACCAAATTTTTTTTCTTAACCTATCCTTTAGCCTTTGGTCACATTGGGGTAATACTGGCATCGCAACTTTGCATCGTGATCAAAAACAAATCACATTATCAAAAACCTGGATTATGAAAACCTCAAAATGGTTGTACAACCTTCTCCTGATCAGTTCATTGTTATTTGCGTCGAATGGATTTGCAGCTGCCCAGCCAATGGCTCAGGCTACCGCAACTACTGATCCCGTTGCTCCCATGATTGAAGTGACATTTAACGGCACCGAAGGAAATTACCTGATCTTCACCGTTAAAACAGCCACGCCCTCAAAATCTTTCCTTACCATCAGAACAGATGCTGGTACGGATATCCATCGCGAAGCAAATGCTGAAGGTGCAAGCCTCCGCCGCTTCAAAATCGAGAAAGGAGAATTGAGAACCGTGCAGTTCATCCTTGCCATTAACAGAAAACAGTACGCGCGCACTTTCAAAGTGAACACTTCCTACACTGAGCAAACAGATGTGGAAGAAGCAAACCGCTAGTTCATCCCAATTGTGCAGCAACATCGCGTCAACCACCAACTAACTCCAGATTTCAACGGATAATTTGTTTGCGAAACGGCCGGCAAAGCCTCCTCCGGAATTCAAATCCCCGGAAAGAAGGCTTACCGGCCATTCTTTTTTCAGTTACCACACCGGCAAGCTGTTTTTTCCACACACCTTAATATCTCACGCAAATCCCTTCTGCGTCCCTTTTGCTATATTTGCCCGTTCTACAGCAGCCGTCTTACATTGTAACAGATTTATTTTAATATATAAGTAGCTTACGAACAGGAATTAAACTATGGCAAAAGAAAAAGAAACCACCAATCAGTTCGAGTATACCGAAGACTCGATAAGAAGCCTGGACTGGCGGGAACATATCCGCCTCCGCCCCGGTATGTATATCGGTAAGCTGGGTGACGGTTCCAGTCCCGACGATGGGATCTACGTATTGCTCAAAGAAGTGATCGACAACTGTATCGATGAACATACCATGGGTTATGGCAAACAGGTAGAGATCACCATCGAAGGCAAAAACGTTACCGTTCGCGACTATGGCCGCGGTATCCCCCTCGGAAAAGTGGTTGATGTAGTGAGTAAGATCAATACCGGAGCCAAATACGATAGCAAAGCCTTCCAGAAATCTGTCGGTCTCAACGGAGTGGGTACCAAGGCAGTGAATGCCCTCAGTACCTATTTCAAAGTAACCGCTTTCCGCGACGGAAAAGAAAAAACCGCCGAATTCGAGAAAGGCGTTCTCATCAAAGAACATAGGGAAGCGAAAACAGACGCACCAAACGGCACCGAGATTTTCTTTACGCCCGATGATACCGTTTTCAAGAACTTTCACTTCCTCCATGAATACCTCGACGGTCAGTTGTGGAACTACTGTTACCTCAACGCCGGCCTGGCCATGATCCTCAACGGAAAGAAATATGTGAGCAAGAATGGCCTGCTCGATCTGCTTCAGCGCAAAACCAACGAAGATGAGATCCGTTACCCCGTGATCCACCTCAAAGGAGAAGACATCGAAGTAGCCATCACACACGAGAATCAGTACGGCGAAGAATACTATTCATTCGTAAACGGACAATACACCACACAGGGCGGTACGCACCTCGCTGCTTTCCGCGAAGCCTTTGTGAAAACCATCCGTGAGTTCTATAAAAAAGATTACGATGCGGCAGATATCCGCGGAAGCATCTGCGCCGCCATCTCCGTGAGAGTGCAGGAGCCCGTGTTCGAAAGCCAGACAAAAACCAAACTCGGTTCGCAGGTGGTTTATGAGGATGGTCCTACGATGAAGAACTTCGTGAACGACTTCCTCTCCAAAGAACTCGACAACTTCCTGCACCGCAATCCCACTACTGCCGAAGCGCTGAAAAAACGCATCGAGCAGAGTGAGCGCGAGCGCAAGGAACTGGCAGGTATCAAGAAGCTGGCCAACGAGCGCGCCAAGAAAGCCAACCTGCACAACAAAAAACTGCGCGACTGCCGCTACCACTACAACGATGAGCCGACCGGTAAAGACAAGGCTGCCATCCTTGCAAAACAGTCAGAAAGCACCATCTTCATTACCGAAGGCGACTCTGCCAGTGGAAGCATCACCAAGAGCCGCAGCGTAGAATCGCAGGCCGTATTCAGTCTTCGCGGTAAGCCGCTGAACTGCTTCGGCCTCACCAAAAAAGTAGTATACGAAAACGAAGAATTCAACCTGCTGCAACACGCATTGAATATCGAGGAAGGATATGAAGGACTTCGTTACAACAATATCGTTATCGCAACGGATGCCGACGTGGATGGCATGCACATCCGTCTGCTGATGATGACCTTCTTCCTCCAGTTCTTCCCCGATCTGGTGAAGAACCAGCACGTGTACATTCTCGAAACGCCGCTCTTCCGCGTTCGCGATAAGAAAGAAACTTTCTATTGCTACGACGAAGCAGAGAAGCAGAAAGCGATCAAAAAACTCGGTGGAAAACCTGAGATCACGCGCTTCAAAGGACTCGGTGAGATCTCTCCCGAAGAGTTCGGCAGGTTTATTGGCCCTGAAATGCGCAAGCAGCCGGTGATCATCGAACAGGGCGAACACGTGCAGCAATTGCTGGAATATTACATGGGTAAGAACACGCAGGAACGTCAGGAATTCATCATCGGCAACCTTCGTGTAGAACTCGATCTGGCTGACGAAACAGCTTCTTAACGCAAACAACAATCATTATGATCCATATCGTATTCAATGCAGCAGATATAGATGTACTGAAGAAAGCCATCGAGCTGGATGAATCCCTGCAGGGAGAAGTAGTGCAGATCAAGGACGATTACGCAGTGGGACCCATCGAAAACATCTATGTGGGAGAAGGCATCGAAGCACGCAGGCAATGGTGGAGAGATGTGCTGGCCGGCGGCGACTACGATGGCAGTGTAGACAATGGCGAGGTAGACGATTACAAAACCGTTGCTGAGCTTGTAGGTACCATGCGCCGTAATCCCGATGAGATCATCTGGGTGTGGGCTGCACAGAACAAACATGATGTAAGCGGCTACTACTGGCTGCTCAACTATATGGCGGAGTTTCAGGGAAGGGTATTTATCCTTTATCTGAACAACCTGCCTTTCATCAATGAGAAAGGATTGATCTTCTATCCTGAATGGTTACACGTAATTCCTCCGAAGGAATTTCTGAAAGCCAAGAAACTGGCGCGTCCCATTACACTCAGCGAGTTCGAAGTAGATCCCGATGAATGGAAGAAACTGATGCAGGAAAATAAAGGCGTTCGCATACTCGAAGGAGGCAAAAAACTCGGCCATCATGGGTATGATTACTACGATGCCGATCTGAAGAAATTCATCGGATCAGACTGGCAGAAAGCCAGCAAGATCATCAATCAGTTCCTCAGCAAGAACAAGCAGACTACCGGAGATGCTTACCTGCTCTGGCGTCTGAAACAGCTCGTTGCATCGGGAGAGTACGATATTCAGGGCGAACCCAAAGGCATGAAAGAATTTGAAGTGAAAGGAAAATCTGCCGCAACGGCCGCCACAGAAGAACAGTAAACAATAACAAACAATACCTCAGGCTGAAAGAATCTTATGGCTAAATTGAAAATTTCAGAACAGGCTTTGGAGAGCAATTCGGGCGTATCGGGACAATACAAAACCTGGTTTCTCGATTATGCTTCGTACGTGATACTGGAGCGTGCAGTACCTGCAGTTGAAGACGGATTGAAACCCGTTCAGCGACGCATTCTGCATGCCATGAAAGAAATGGATGATGGCAGGTTCAACAAAGTGGCCAATATCATCGGTCAGGCTATGCAGTATCACCCGCACGGTGATGCAAGCATCGGCGATGCACTGGTGAACATGGGACAGAAAGACCTGCTGATAGATACCCAGGGTAACTGGGGTGATATCCGTACCGGCGACGATGCGGCTGCACCACGTTACATCGAGGCGCGTCTCAGCAAGTTCGCGCTGGACGTGGCTTTCAATAACAAAACTACCGACTGGGCACTCAGCTACGACGGCCGCAAGAACGAGCCCGTTACGCTTCCCATGAAGTTTCCGCTGCTGCTGGCACAGGGCGCTGAAGGCATCGCGGTTGGTCTTGCAACAAAGATCCTCCCGCACAACTTCAACGAACTGCTCGATGCAGCCATCAAATACCTCCGCGGAAAGAAATTCGAGATCTATCCCGATTTTCTTACCGGTGGAATGATCGATGTAACCAATTACAACGAAGGTAAACGCGGTGGCAAAGTGCGTGTGCGTGCGAACATCGAAGAGTTCGACAAAAAAACGCTGCTCATCAAGAATGTTCCTTACGGTGTAACAACCAGTTCGCTGATCGACAGTATCATCAA
This sequence comes from Pseudoflavitalea sp. G-6-1-2, assembly GCF_012927185.1. Lineage (GTDB taxonomy): Bacteria > Bacteroidota > Bacteroidia > Chitinophagales > Chitinophagaceae > Pseudobacter. The sequence continues at coordinate 1,086,085 of NZ_JABBGB010000002.1, read as the reverse complement.
AGCCAATGATCAGGGCAAGATCAAGATCAAGAAAGTAACCGACAATACCGCGGCAGATGTAGAGATCCAGGTAGACCTGGCTCCGGGCATTTCTCCCGATATCACCATCGATGCACTCTATGCATTCACTGATTGTGAAGTGAGCATTTCGCCAAACGCCTGCGTGATTGTGGACAATAAACCGGTTTTCCTCGGCGTGAGCGACCTGCTGCGCGTTTCCGTGGACAAAACCAGCAACCTGCTGAAACGCGAGCTGGAAATAAAGCTGGCCGAGCTTCAGGAGAAATGGCACTATACTTCACTCGAAAAGATTTTCTTCGAAGAGAAGATCTACAAAGAGCTGGAGAAGCGCCACGAAACTTGGGATAAAGTGCTCGATGCCATCGACAAGGCCTTCAATCCCTTTAAGCCTCAACTGAAACGCGACATCACGCGTGAAGATCTGGTGAAGCTCACGGAGAAGCCTGTACGCCGCATCTACAAACTCGATATCGACGACCTGATCAATCAGATCAAAGCCCTCGAAAAAGAGATCAAACAAGTGAAGCACGACCTCAACAACCTGGTTGATTTCGCAGTTGCTTACTACGAGCGTCTCAAAGAGAAATACGGCAAAACACGTCAGCGCAATACCGAAATCAAACTGTTCGATACCATTCAGGCAAAACACGTGGCCATCGCCAATGCCAAGCTCTACGTGAACCGTGCAGACGGTTTCGTGGGAACGAGTTTGAAGAAAGATGAATTTGTGGCCGACTGTTCAGACCTCGATGATGTGATTGTGTTCACGCGCGCAGGAAAGATGAAGATCGTGAAAGTGAGCGACAAAACATTCATCGGCAAAGACATCATCCATATCGCCATCTTCCAGAAGAACGATGAACGCACTACCTACAATATGATCTATGTAGACGGTAAGAGCGGCATCAGCTTCGCGAAGCGATTCAATGTAACCGGCATCACGCGTGAGAAAGAATACGATCTCACCAAGGGAGCAGAGCGCAGCAAAGTGCACTACTTCACTGCCAACCCGAACGGAGAAGCAGAGTCGGTGAAAGTGATTCTGAGTCCCAATGCAGCCGCACGTATCAAAGAGTTCGATTTCTATTTTGAAGAGCTGGAGATCAAAGGACGGAGCAGCATGGGTAATCAGGTTACCAAATATCCGATCAAGAATGTGAAGTTCAAAGAAGCCGGCAAGTCTACGCTCGGTCTCCGCAAACTCTGGTTCGACGATACTTTCGGCCGCCTCAACATCGAAGAGAAAGGCGAATACCTCGGAAGTTTCCAGACAGAGGACAAACTGCTGGTGTTCTATCACGATGGTACTTACGAGATCAGGGATCAGGAACTGACGCAGCGTTTCGATGCAGAGAATATTACCGTGATCGAGAAATTCGCTCCTGAGAAAATCATTACGGCCATTTATCTCGATAACGATAAGCAACAATTCAATGTAAAGCGATTCCGTATCGAGACAACCACTGTGAACAGCAAATTCACCATGATCAAGGAAGGAGAGGGCAACTACCTCGAAGCCGTGACCACACATCCTGAACCGATCGTACTGATCAAGCAGGGACGTGGCACACAGCAGCGTACTTCCAAGATCAAGATCCACGATTTTGTGGAAGTGATGGGTTGGAAAGCGGTCGGCAACAAACTTGCAGACTTCTCAAAGAGCACCGAATTCGAGTGGGTAATGAAAGTGAAAAAAGAAGAGAACGATCAGCCCGAACTGTTTTAGTTCGGTTGTACAAATAGACCGATGCCCCGGAGGATAACCTTCGGGGCATTTTTATTTTTTCATCACACGCGCGATGATCACAATGATGAGGATCACTACGGCTGCAACGGCAAGGATGCCCGTCCATACTCCGGCTTTGAAGATCCCGCCAATCACTTCACAGGAACTGAACAGCATACTCAATACCATCAAGGCTGATATTTGCGGCAGTCTGATTTTCATAGTTTTTTTAAATATGCTTTACAATTTTGCTGCCAGCAGGGGAAAGCTGCATTTTGGGAAAGGGTGGCACAAAAAATAGTCCCAGGGAGATTGGCTATCAGCATTTTTCCGCATCGCGTAACCATATTTTCCTTTCTCATTTACGACGGAAAGCCTGCATCAATGATTTTTGCAGCAAATCTCAGTGTACTCTGGCAACAAAGCTCAAAAACATCGTTCGTTTCTGTCATCTCTGGCTCGGTCTGGTTACCGGGCTCATCGTTTTTATCATGGGCGTTACGGGCGCTATTTATTGTTTTCAGCCAGAGCTGAGCAGGCTTACGCAATCGGAGCTTTCCGTTGAAGCAAGAGCGCAATCCTTTCTTCCCATATCCCAACTCAAATCCATTGCAGAAAAACAATTACCGGGGAAGAAGCCCAGCCGCATTCTGCTGAAAGGAAAAGAGTCTGCTGCCATTGTGCAGTTCTTCAACAAGAAAAAAGGCTACAATTATTCTGTGTTCCTCGATCCCTACACCGGCGCAGTGCTGAAAACAAGGGATATGAACAGCGAATTCTTCCGTTTCATACTCAATGGTCATATGTATCTGTGGTTGCCTCCTGATATCGGTAAGCCGATCACGGGCACATCCACACTGATCTTTTTCGTAATGGTGGTAAGTGGCATCATTCTCTGGTGGCCTGCCAGTAAAGCGAGAAGAAAGAGCAGTTACAAAGTGAAGTGGAATGCTTCCGGCAAAAGACTGAACTACGATCTGCATAATGTATTCGGGTTCTATGCCAGCTGGGTGCTGATATTCGTGATCATCACCGGACTTTTCTGGAGTTTTGAATGGGTAGGCAAATCAGAATTCTTTCTGCTGAGTGGCGGAAAAAGCAGGCCTAAAAATCCAGCTCCACTCTCAGTGAAATTGGCAACAAGCGACAGCACACCTGCACTCGACAGGATCTTCAATAAGGTAACGGCGGCTTATCCGCTTGCTGCCGGTTATCAGATCGGAATGCCTCAAACCGATTCAGCTGCAATACTGGTTCGCGCCTATCCGGATAAGAATACTTTCTATCGCATGGATAATCTGTATTTCGATCAGTACAGTGCCAACGAAATTCCAGTGCATTATTACGGAAAATATGCTGATGCATCAGCAGCTGAAAAGGCCATCCGCATGAACTACGATATCCATGTAGGCGCCATTGCAGGCTTGCCGGGCAGGATCGGAATGTTCTTTGTTTCACTCATCGCAGCTTCGCTGCCGGTTACCGGCTTCCTGATCTGGTGGGGAAAGAAGAAGAAAAAAGCTGCGAAAAAACCTGCATCATTGCCTCGCAGAGCTGCTGTTCCGGAGCTGGCCTGATTTTTTTATCTCCAATTTATTAGTGATTTCCTGTATGCCTCACCATTCCCGGTGACTGCCTGTTATTTCACCCGATCCGTCGAAATACAAGGGAGGCATATGCTTTGAATGTTTTAACTTAGGTTCTATTCAAGACTAAAAAAATGGCTATGTTCAGAAATATCCTGCATATCATTTGCGGCATCAGTATCATTACGGTTGCCTGCAATAACGGAACGCCCACCAGCGAAACAAAGAAAGAATCACCTGTATCGAACCAACCAGACACAACTGGTGCACCGGTTGAAAAAGATACACCCAATACAAATTATAAACCTGCTTTTGCAGGACAAACCCGCATCGCAGGCGTACACACAACTACGCCATACGAAGGCAAAGTGCTCAGCTCCGGCCTCATGAATCCATGGGGCATTGTTCAACTGCCCGACGGCAATTTTCTTATCACGGAAAAAGGCGGCACCATGCGCATCGCAGATGCAAATGGCCAACTTAGTGACAAGATCACAGGGCTGCCTGCAGTAAATTCAGACGGACAGGGTGGTCTGCTCGGTCTTACACTGGATCCGGATTTCAGCAAAAACAAAATGGTGTACTGGGTATTCTCCGAAAAACTGAAAGAAGGAAATCTTACGGCAGTGGCCAAAGGCACGCTGTCTGCGGATAACAAAAAGATAGAGAATGCAACTGTGATCTATCATGCAACGCCTGCCCATAACAGCACATTGCATTATGGCGGCCGTATCCTTTTCGATAAGAGTGGATACATGGTTGTGAGCACAGGCGAACGTTCCGATATTGAAACGAGGCCGCTGGCACAGAGTCTGCAGGCTGCGCTGGGCAAGATCGTTCGCATCACAAAAGAAGGTAAGCCGGCTCCAGGCAATCCATTTGCCAATGATAAAAATGCAAGACCCGAAATCTGGTCTTATGGTCACCGGAATGTACAGGGACTTGCCTGGCATCCAGAAACAGGTGATTTGTGGGAAACAGAATTTGGTCCACGCGGAGGTGATGAAGTGAATAGGGTAGAACCAGGAAAGAATTACGGATGGCCTACCATTACTTACGGTATCGAGTATTCGGGAGAGAAGATTGGTGATGCTATTCAGCAGAAGGCCGGACTGGAGCAACCGGTGTATTACTGGGATCCTGTGGTATCGCCCAGCGGCATTGTGTTCTATACAGGCAATGAGATCCCTGAATGGAAGAATAATCTTTTTATTTGCGCACTCAATACACCTCACATTGCGAGACTGGTGATCACCAATAACAAAGTAACAGGAGAAGAACGTTTACTGGCTGCAGATAAAGAACGGTTCAGAGACATCACCAATGGAAAGGACGGTGCATTGTATGCAGTAACCGACAGTGGAAAATTGTATCGAATAGGAAAGAAGAAATAGGGTTAAAAAATATTTTTAAAAAAAGGTCGGCTACTTTGATGAAAAGTCGACCTCTTTATTTACTTTCGCACTCCCAACGACAAAAAGGGAGTTTAGCTCAGCTGGTTCAGAGCATCTGCCTTACAAGCAGAGGGTCGGCGGTTCGAACCCGTCAACTCCCACAAATAAAAAAAGGAAGTACTCAAAGTGCTTCCTTTTTTATTTGGCGAAATACCACGCCCGGCACCAATAATGCCTGAACGATCATATTATCGGAACTGGTGCGAACTACTCCATTTTATAAGTGAATGAAGAAAACTTGATCCGGATATTCTATCTCAGTTAAGTATCACCGGTATCGGATATGCGAATCTCTATTGTCGAACTCCTTCATCGCAGATTTGTCAAATATCAACAAATAGCGTTGACCTCTGGTACAGTTGAAGGAGAAATCAAAGAATAAGGAAAAGGATTTGTAATCAGCGTTTGCTTAACTTATTTTTATCGCATAGATACCCCCCTTGACCCCTACATTACAACTTATGAATAGGATTTTGTACTCACTTTTTTGCAGCTGCTTTGTTTTCCAGATATCAGACTATTTGCCCGGAACCCATATTTCCCCCAATACTTTACTACTCTCATTACTGTGAGCCCTGCATTTGCCGGGCGTATGGTAAACGCCTGCTAATAGTTTACTGGCTACTGCCAGTAACGATTAATATTAATTTATTCCCTACTAAGAACTTTTCTGCAATGAGACGATATATACACTTAAGCTTTATCTGTGCACTTACCATTATCAGCAGCGTTATACAGGCGCAGGATGCCAATGGTATTCTTTATGTAAAAAAAGGTGGGGCAGGTACGCTCTCCGGCAACAACTGGGCTAATGCCATTGCCGAACTGGGTACTGCTTTACAAAATGCGAGAACATTGAATGGAGCCACACCTGGCACTGTAAAAGAAATATGGGTGGCCGCTGGTACCTATGTCCCTACTACCAAAATAGGGGGCAGCTCTTCCGTCGACAATTTCAAGTCGTTTATCCTGGTGCCTGATGTAAAATTATACGGCCACTTTGCCGGCACGGAAAGCAGCATCGCAGCAAGAGATCTTACCTCTTCCAATGCTACTGTTTTAAGTGGAAATCTTGGTAGTTATAATTATGTATACCACGTTCTGTTCGGAAATAGATCGCTTGGTAGCGATCCGTTGGTAGTGGATGGTTTTACTGTTCAGGAAGGCTCCTCCAGTGGAACTACTTTAGTTGTTGATCAGGGTGACAATGTAAGTAGCGTGCATGGAGGCGGTATATATTTATTAAATGGCGCTTCGGTTAAGTTTAACAACATGGTGGTTGTAAACAACTACGCCAGTAGTTATGGCGGAGGCGTAGCGGCAATGTTCAGTAGCAATGTATCATTTCAAAATTCGTACATCGCCAGTAATGCGTCCGGTCAATTTGGAGGCGGAATAGGAGTATACGGTAATGATACAGTTACTTTAACCAATAGTACTATTCAGCAATGCGCTTCAAGCTATGGAGGGGGTGTTTATCTTAATCAGGGTAGTCCGCTTATCATAACCAATTCATTGATTCAGAATAATACAGCATACAGCTATGGTGGTGGTGTTTTTTCACAAACCGGTAGTCCTGTTACTGCCAATGGCGTACAGATAAAAGGCAATTCAGGAGGAAATAGCGGTGGCGGCATTTACGTACAGTATAGCACCGGAACTAACGTATTTAATAATGTATTGATATCCGGGAATTATGCCGGAAGCAACGGTGCTGGTATCTTTATCGCCAATGACGTTGGTCAGTTAACGAACACTACTATTGTGGGTAATTCGTCTGTTTCAGGTGGCGCTATCTATAATAGCAGTGCAGGTCTTACTATCAATAACAGCGTCATCTATAACAATCGGTCAGGGATTGCCAATATTGGCAGTGCTACCATTAAATACAGCCTGGTGCAGGGCGTGGCGGCAGACGCCAATGCGCACAATTTATCGGGTAATGATGATCCTTCTTTTACTCTTCCTGTTGACTATAATAATGGAGCAAATGCCGATGGTAATTATACACTGCAAAGTGGAAGCATATTAAAAAACGCAGGCAGCAATGCTTTGTATCCAGGGTTAAGTGCTTCCAGTACCGATCTGGCGGGTAGTGCACGCGTTTCAAACTATGCGAATGGAGGCACTATTGATATCGGTGCTTACGAATTGCAGCAAACTGCACAGTCTATTAGTGTCAGCAATATTTCCAAAACTTACGGCGTTGCCGATTTTGCACCGGGCTTTAGCGCTACTTCCGGTCTAACGGTAAGCTACACTTCGGCTGATAACAGCATTGCGGAAGCTTACCAGGATGCGAGTGATGGGAATAGATGGAAAGTGACTATTAAAAAGGCCGGTACTGTGCAAATAACTGCCTCACAGGCCGGTAATGCCAATTATGCTGATGCATCTGCAGCTTTTACCCTAACTATAGCTAAAGCTACTTTAATTATCAAGGCTAAAGATAGTACCCGGTTTTATGATGGTTCGGTTTTCTATGGTGGCAATGGTGTAACCTACACTGGGTTTGTGAATAATGAAGATTCAACAACAGCTTTAACTGGTACACTAACCTATGGTGGTGTTTCACAAGGTGCGGTAAATGCTGGTGTTTATTCTATTACCCCCGGTGGATTAGTTGCTGATAACTACAATATCAATTATCTGCAAGGTCCTTTAACTATTAAAAAAGCTCCCCTCACCATCACTGCCCGTGATTCCACTAAAGTATATAACGGTACAGCATTCAGCGGTGGCAATGGATTAAAGTATCTCGGTTTTGTAAATAATGAAGATTCTGCACAGGCATTAACCGGCGCTGTAACCTATAGCGGTACTTCGCAGGGGGCTAAAAATGCAGGTACGTATGTGATTATTCCCGGCGGCCTCACTGCTGCCAACTATACCATTACTTACGTGAGCGGTACTTTAACTACCGGCATGGCTGCCTTAACAATTACTGCAAAAGACTGGGCTAAGGTGTACAATGGTGCAGCATTCAACGGTGGTAATGGCCTTTCTTACAGCGGTTTTGTAAATAACGAAGATTCAACAGCAGCGTTAACAGGTGTTGTAACCTATAGCGGCACCTCACAAGGCGCCGTACATACAGGCAACTATGCCATAACTCCCGGTGGACTTTTGGCCACCAATTATACCATCACCTATGTTAGTGGCAGGCTTACCATTAACAAGGCAACTTTATCAATTGCTGCGGATGCGCAAACCAAAGTAGTTGGTTCAGCCGATCCGGCGCTCACTTATACTGCTGCTGGTTTTGCTGTCGGCGACAACATCAGCCTCATCACCGGCGCTTTAACCCGCGATGCCGGGGAAGGCGCAGGCGTTTATGCCATTACACAAGGTACATTGTTGGCCAATGCAGACTACACCATTACTTATTCGGGTAATAACCTTACCATTACAAAAGCAACTAATACTATAACGTTCACCACTCAAACAGCCGGTGCCACCATTTCCAAAGTATACGGAAGCGCCGGTTTTGACGCCAGTGCAACTGCCACCTCTGGCCTCACTGTTACCTACAGCAGCAATAATACGGCTGTAGCTACAATAACCGGCAGCGGACAGGTTCAAATTGTGGGTGCAGGTACTGCGAGTATCACCGCATCGCAGGCAGGCAGCGCCAACTACAATGCCGCTACTGATGTTAGCCTTATGTTGGAGGTGACACCTGCTTCACTGACCATTACTGCCAATGGCTTCAGCAAAACCTATAATGCACAAGCCTATAGCGGTGGCAACGGAATTGACTTCAGTGGCTTTGTGAATAATGAAACTGCTGCTGTATTAAAAGGTACGTTATCGTACAGCGGTACTTCACAGGGCGCTAAGGCAGCAGGCAGTTACGTTATTACTCCGGGCGGATATACTTCAGCTAATTACAGCATTACTTATGTAAACGGTACTCTTACCATTGCTCCTGCTGTACTGATCATTCAGGCCAATGCACAAACAAAAGTGTATGGCACTTCCGACCCGGCGCTTAACTTTTTAGCTACAGGTTTTGTGGGCAGTGATAACACCAGTATGCTTACAGGTACGCTTAACAGAGATGCGGGTGAGAACGCAGGCGATTATGCCATCCGTCAAAATACACTGAGTGCAGGCGGTAACTATATCATTTCTTTTACAGGCAATACATTTACGATTACCAAAGCTTCACAAAACATTACCTGGGTGCAGAACCTTACCACCGGTTGTAATGGTGAAGCTGCCATTACGTTGACCGCTACCAGTAACAGCGGATTGGCTACCACGTACTCCGTTGACAATACTGCCATTGCTACAGTGAGCGGATCAGTGCTTACGCCGGTTAGCCCGGGAAGCACCGTCGTTACTGCAACACAGGCAGGCGATGTCAATCACTTTGCAGCCACCGCTGTTACCAATACGTTTAATTACATATTGCCATCGATGGTGCGTCAACATTGGAGCGATGTTCTTTTCTTCGACAATACCGGCGGAACCTATGTACAATGGCAATGGTATAAGAACAACACCGCAGTTGCAGGTGCTAACAAAGCTTATTACAGCGAATCAGCAGCACTTAACGGAATCTATTATGCTATAGTCACAGACCGGAACGGTAAACAGGTGCAAACCTGTCCGCTTACCTTAACCGGCAGTAACACTGTTGCAGGCGGTATCAAAGCATACCCCAACCCGGCCAGCCCGGCAGGCATAGTTACCATTACCTGTAACTATACCATTACTGAGTTGCAGGGTGCCCGATTGATTCTGTCTACTGTTGGCGGCACCACATTACAGCAGTTAACATCAGTGCAAACAAGCAACCGGTTAACAATGCCAGTACAAAGCGGCATTTACATTGTTACGCTCTTACTGGACAACGGGAAAAAAGCCACGGTAAACTTATTGGTTAAATAAAACATTCAGGAGGTTCATCAATTCTCGGGAGATTCCATACAGATTAGAAGCCCCGCATCGCGGGGCTTTCTTTTTATCTTATCGTATTTCTCTCCCTTATCGAATCCGGAAACATTCTTGTATGAGAATGCGGGCAGGCAAGTGTTGGACTTCATTATTGCTTTCTATGAAAATGGCATATCTACTATCTCTGTTTAGCACGGGAATGTTCCAGGATGATATTAAGAAAACTTTACAGCGGCTATTTTTATTTTGAAATCGAATTCTTTTTAATGTTGTAATACATTAAAATCTCTTCTTTTCATGAAAAAATATCTACTTGCTTTTGTAATGACTATTTCATTTGCGGGTTTGGTAAATGCCCAGGATAAAACAGACAGTACTAAACAATTCCTGCAAATCACCACTGTTGAATCAGTGATCGGTGGTGGCATAGGTCGCTCAAAGCTTATCATTACCAATCCCGATGCTTCACAGGAAGAAGCAGACCTGGAGAACCTGTTCAGTATGGTGGGTATTAATTTTAAGAATATTAAGTCAAACGAACTGAAGATCACTCAAACCTTAAAAAATTATACTGATAAGGGTTGGAAGCTGGAACAGGTAATTCCTTTATCACTTAGCCCTGGTCAGGGTTCAAATGGTATATTCATGACAAGATACCTGTTCTCGAAGACCGGTCAAAAATAATGATACAGCCATTCAAAAAAGAAGCTCCGCAATTTGCGGGGCTTCTTTTTTGTGCCTACCGGGCAGTGAAATCATTTTAAAAAACTGTGATTGAAATAGTGGATCATTGGGGCTGATGTAATATTCTTGTCAGAATTTCTTTCGCTTTTTATTCAGTTTCTCTATGTATTCAGCAGCATCGACATTGCCTGCTTTTTCAGCTTTTCTGTACCATTCCAAAGCTGTCTCATTATTTTGGGCAACACCTTCTCCTTCTTCGTACATCCAGCCAATATTGCTCATCGAATTTGAATTGCCAAGGGCCGCTGCTTTTGAATACCATTTCATTGCTTCTGCATGATCTGTATCAACGCCTTTCCCATGCTCATAAAGCCAACCGATATTGTTCATGGCATCTGAGTAACCTTTATCAGCTGCCAGATGGTACCATTCCATCGCTTTTTTATAATTGGTGTCTACTCCTCTGCCACATTCGATCATGTAACCTATATTGAAATACGCTTCAGGAACAGCCTCCTTTGCTGCTTCTTCATACCATTTCATTGCCTGGGCATAATCAACCTTTACACCTTCGCCGTATTCATACATCCATCCAATATTATTCTTGGCTAATGCATGTCCCTTTCTGGCTGCTCTTTTGTACCATCCCATGGCCTTCTGATAATCCTGATCTACACCTTCTCCATTTTCATACATCCATCCCATATTATTGATGGCAGCGGTATTGCCTGCTTCAACCGCTTTCTTATACCAGCTCACGGCTTTTACATTATCTTCCGGAACGCCTTCTGCTTTGTCGTACATCCAGCCAATATTGCACAGCGCTGCATCGCTTCCGGCTTCGCCGCCTTTCTGGAACCATTTCATTGCTGTTTGATAATCGAGGGTAGTGCCTTCTCCCTGCTGATACATTCTGCCTACCATATTCATGGCCTCTGCATTGCCATTATTTGCTGCCTTTTGGAAGAGTTTGAACGCATCGGCAAATTCATTTTTGTTGTAGTGTTCGAAAGCGAGATTGTAAGTCTCGTTTGAATTTTCCTGTATAAGATTACAGGACGATAAAAACAAGGTTGTACCTGCGATGGCAAGTATGATGTACTGAAAGCAGTTCACTGATAATTTTTTCATATACTTTTCTTCAGATTGTGCAATCACGGATCAGTCACACTATTCCTAAAGCAAAGAACAATATTTTCCGTGAGTTTGCAAGATGCATTTCTGATGACCATAAATGTTGTACAATCAGCCACTCACTGCCGAAGGAGAAGAGGAAATGAAAAAGCTTACCAGGCAACTGATCAACGAAGCGATCAGGCTAAGAGGTACTTATTATCTGCCGTATCGAGTAAATGCAACAATGGAACAAATGCGCTCCGTCTATCCAATGACGGATAGTTTTTGGGAGTTAAAGAGGAAGTATGATCCAAATGAACTTTTTCAAAATCAGTTCTATACAATGTATAAATAATAGCAAAAAAACACATTAGCTACTCCGAATGGATACTCCATTCAATACTGTGTTGCACTTTTTCCTGTGCTGTATTCTTCGCTTCTTCAAGTGTGATACCTCCATAGGAAATAGAACCATTTATGGGAAAAAAGTTGTTCCCATGCCAGGCTATCAGATACTGCTCTCCCTGATCGTTCAAGGCTGGTTCCTCTTCTTTTTCCAATAGGCCATCTGCTTTTGCTATTTCAAAATAATGATCATAGTTTATCGCAAATATTTGCACAGGCATTTGAGTAAGATTGTCATAAAGCCACTTTCCTGCTATGATAAGTCTTGCCCGACTGTCTCCATCATTTTCTATGTGTTCTTTCTTAAAGGAAGTCATGTACTTCTATATTTAGAATAGTTATCCTGTGTGTTTTGGTAGGAAAAGGATTTGTTCAAAGCCTATCTTATTTCCTTTGGAATTCCCTCCAATCTCAAGGTCAACGGGATAATTTGAGTTTATGTATTCAATCCAGCGTTTACAGTCTTGATGTGGAACGTTCCTAATAAATATATTCCGCAGAGAAGGGTATGTATGTTCTTGCCCATAAATTTGTTATTGAGATGGCAGGCTATCAGGCCTTAAAAGTAACTGAATCTGTTACTGAAGATAATATTTCCCTCTGATCTGATTAATTGCCAATAAAAAAGGAAGCACAATTTGTACTTCCTTTTTATTGGCCGAAGCCATCAGGTCTTTATTCGTTTATCTAACTTCCAGTAACTCCACATCGAATACCAATACAGAATTGCCGGGAATGCCATTATAGTCGTCACATTCATACCCCAGGTAAGGTGGGATGATCAGTTTTATTTTTCCTCCCTGCTTGATAAGCGGGATACCTATCTGCCAACCCTTAATCACTCTATTCAGTGGAAAGCTGGCTACGTTAGCATCGAAAGATTTGTTGTCGGTGAATTTGCCGTTATAGTTCGCTTTTACTGTTGAGCTGGCGGTAGGTGTTGCGCCTGTTCCCGGATCGATGATCTGGTAATACAGTCCGCTGGCGTGTTTGGTAGCATTGATACCGTTATCGGCGATATATTTCACCATTTTGGCATCATCTTCTGCAGGCGTGGTGCATCCGCCTTTTTTGTCCTTACTGCTGCACCCCGTAAGAGCCAGGGCCATTACCATACTGAAAGCAAGAGTAAATAAACGCATGTATGTTATTAGTTTAAGGAACAAATATAAGGAGTTGGTTATTTTACTTTGCTTTTACTTTTCTTAAAATGGCAGCGGCCATTTCGTTCAGCTTCCTGCCTGCCGATTCGTTGGTCTGATTGGTCAGTAATACAATGCCTAACTGATAATCCGGATAAAAAATAAGAAAGGTTCTGAAACCGCTGGTTCCTCCATCTGCCCGGTAGTAATAATCCCAGTTCCATGTTTTGCCGTAGGTCCATTGAAAACAGGCGGCGCCTTCATCGATATTGCCATAAAGGATGCGATGGGATAGTTTTACTGCTGCATCATTTTCACTCAACTGGTATTGCATGTATTTCAACATATCCGGAAGAGTTGATCTGATGGCTCCGGCCGCCGGATAAGCAGTATCGATGGGCGTGGACTCAGTGCCTGCAGCCGTATACCCGCTGAGCATATTTTTACTGCCGCTGATTGCCGTGCCAACGGATGTGGCGTTCATCTGTAATTTCGCCGTGATGTTTTTCAATAGCTGCCCATAATTGCGGGAGTAAACATTTCGCAGCATATATCCCAGCAATTGGTAACCCAGGTTGGAGTAATGATAATTGAAAGGATGCAAAGTATCTGGCCTCAGTGCTTTCAGTTGCTGAAGAAAAGATGAGTCATTCAGTTGCCCGTCTTCAGTTCTCACAAAGGATGCGGGCAGTTGACTGGTATGTGCCAACAGATAACTGAGTTTCACAGGATCTCCATTCGGGTATTGCAAATGAGGGTAGGTGCCCGGCAGGTATTTCCGGATATCATCGTTCAGCTTCATTTTCCCTTCTGTGATTGCCTGGGCCACCAGCAATCCCGTAAAAGTTTTGGTGATGGATCCCATTTCATAGGAGCTTTCATTAGTGGGTTTTTGCTTTTTGCCTTTACTGATTGTACCGAAATGCCAGGTATAACTTTGGCCCTTCAGTATTATGCCCACCGACAGGGCTGTTCTTGATGAATCTTGCAGATAATGATCCGCAGCATCCTGTACAATATTGTCCAGTTGCTGAGATTCGGCATACATGCAGGAGCAGAGTAAAATGGACAGTAGTAGAATTTTCATAATGGAGGTTTTAACTACAAGCCTTCTTTAAGGTCGTGAGGTTTGGAGAAATGTTCCATTATTGCGCTCGTTACTCAAAATTAATCTGCTGAACAAGGTTTCTCTACATCGTTGCTTTATCAGAAACCGTACATTTACCAAAACGCCAACTATATGATAGAGCAATTAATGTCAATGGTGAAGCAATCTTCACAGGAAGTTGTAGAACAAAACCCTGATATTCCCAACGAGCAGAATGAAACCGTAAGCAATATCGCCAGTGAATCAATTATCGGTTCTATTCAGAACATGATCGGCAATGGCGGCGCTTCCGATCTTATGAGCATGTTTTCGGGAGGCGGGGCAGATGAAAATCATCCTGTAATGCAGACTGTAAACTCCGATCTTACCGGCAATCTGGCAAACAAGCTGGGTATCAGTGGGGCACAGGCGAGTGGTATCGCAAGTTCAATTCTTCCTATGATCATCAGCAAACTTTTCAATAAGTCTGGCAGCGGCGGCGGAGGTTTTGATCTCTCTTCCCTGATCGGCAGCTTTACCGGCGGACAGGGTGGCGGTGGATTCGATCTCAGCAACATCACATCCATGCTGGGTGGTGGTGCGCTCGATATCAATAAAGACGGCAAAACAGACCTCAAAGACCTCACCGATGCAATCGGTGGCGGCAAGTCTGATGATGCGAAAAAAGACACAGATGGCGGCGGCGGTATTCTGGATAACCTTTCCGGTTTATTCGGCAAATAACCTCCTCTCAGAAATATTCCTGGAAAGCCCCGCAACTGCGGGGTTTTCTTTTTCAGAGATGCCCCTCAAAGCCGCATCGTATAATAAGTATTCATAAATTTATAATGTGTTTGCGCGTACTGGTGTGAGTGGGTAAAGTCAAAAATACTTAGCTATGCTCCTTAAGAAAAGGATTTCGCTCGGTTACTTTCTCAACCTGATAAAATGGGATGCGCTGGCCATTGTTTGTTATGCCACTGTAATGGGTTTGTTTGATCACCTGCCTGTTCTGAAAAGCATCGATATTCCTTTGGGACATGCTGCATTGGTGGGCACACTGGTTTCCCTGTTGCTGGCCTTCAGAACAGCCCAGTCTTACGAACGATGGTGGGAGGCAAGGATCATCTGGGGCGCCATTGTCAACGACAGCAGAACGCTTATCAGGCAGCTGCTCGAATTCATTCCCAACGATCCTCAAAAGGCAGGCATCATCAAAAGCTTCGCCATCAGGCAATCCGCCTGGTGCTTTGCGCTTACACACTCATTGAGGAGAACTGAACCGTCGCAGAAACTGAAAGATTACTGTACCGAACACCACCTTCAAAGCGAGAACCTGCCAAATCTGTTGCTCACCAAACATGCAGAAGAACTGGCACAGGTATCGGACCAGTATCAGCTGAACGCCAATAAACAAATTCAGATCGATGCCACATTGCAACGACTTACCGATTCGATGGGCCGGTGCGAAAGAATCAAGAACACTGTATTCCCGTGGTCTTACAGCCTGCTGATCCATTTTCTGATCTATGTGTTTATGACCATTCTTCCATTTGGTCTCGAACGAAACAATAAAGTGCTGGAAGTATTTATCGTTACCGTGGTGCCGCTGTTGTTCATCGCTATAGAACGCACTGCTATTCTGATGCAGGATCCATTTGAGAACACACCTACGGATACACCGATGACTACACTGTCCGAAACCATCGAACGAAATTTGGCTGAAATGGCAGGTATGGGAACCATTTCAAAACCGCCCGCTCCGGAAACTTATTATGTGATGTAACTCAACCCAACAGAAAGGCAAAAGGGCTGAATCAAAGTTCAGCCCTTCTCTATTTTTACATTCTATTATTTTCTACCCTCCTTTTCTGGTTACGTAAGGTATTTTTACTGTTACTTCGTATGTTCCTGTCTGTAATACCCTGATCGCAAATCTCGGATTGACACTGTAGATGCTGGCAGGAGTTGTGGTAATGCCGGGATCAATTGTTACAAATTTGCTGGGGATACGATAATACATCAGGTAACCATAACCCGGAAATTCAAGCATCGGGAATGGAGTCAGTTCAAAATCACACACCATGGTGGTATCCGTGTATTGAACCGGATGAAATTTAGCATAGGTCTCAAATGTAGGCCTGTCGCCCCTTTTGATCAACTCGCCTGCTTTAGGATTGAAGGGAGTTCCTGTTTTATCTGTGATCTTCAACCTCACCTGATAACCATCATTGTTTAGCTTTTTGAAAGTGATGGTGGGTACACCTATGTCACCGCTGATAGTACTGTTATCCTGAAACCAGGCGGTACCACCTGAATTTTCAACTTTGAATGGAATGTCCTGGATCTGTATTGTTGAAATATCCTTGAATATCCTTTGGCCACTTCCATTATTCAATTGAATGTCGAAAGTGTAATTTCCGTTTGGAATATCGATGGTTCCCGTATTGAACATCAATTGTCCGGATTTTTCAATCATCTTCACAGGAGCAAGGCTCTCTGTTTTTCTTTTCTTATTCAGCAGCTCAACGGTGGTGTCGGTATTCGGATCGAACAAGGCTGTAAAGACAGTTACATCATGTTTATCTGTGAAGAAGCTCACTGGTTTGCCGGTAGCCAGATCGCGCACTTCCAGCAGTTTTACACTGATGGGGTAGCTGGATCCATCCACTTCAAAACCTCTGGCATCAGTACTGAAATTTGTGCCTTTCGGCACACGGATGGTATCACTCACATACCGTACCTGAGAGCTGATATAACCTACAGGGACTTTTTTGCAGGCAATGAAAACCAGTAGTGCTGCAACTACTACTGCGATGAGATGCCTGATATTGATTGTAGTGTTCATACAAGTATTATTTAGGTTCTTTCGCAAAAGTGAAAATATGGTTGTTGGCCAATACGTGTAACATGCCATTATTGGTAATGATGCCAGACGTTTGCGAGACTATTCTCAGATCTTTCTCTTCGTCCGGAACATCGATATTGTCAACCGGATCAACCGCGCCAATCACTTTCGAGAAATAAATGTATTGCGGAGTGATGGTGAGGCCGCCGGTAGTGTAGGTATTGCTTGGATCGTCACGAAGTGAAATATGGCGCTGCTCGCCATCTTTTGATGCATACATCTTCCCATCTTTATTGAGGTTGTCCCTCGCAATTTTCTCCTGGAATATATAAGCACGCAGTGAATCCTTCAGGGGGCCAAAGTCGAGGTCACTAAAATTGACGATCAGGTTCTCATCATTCTCTTCGAGTCTTTTTCTTTCCTGTACAACTTTTTTCACGTAATTATTGATGGCGTAATCGGTAGGAGCGAAGAAGGTATTGTTGGCTGCATTTACTTCATCCTTCAATCCTGTTTTGTCGATCAGCAGTACCAGTGTATCGAACAGCGCATTTGTTTTCAGGTATTCGTATGTGCTGCCATTGAATTTGGGATCATGCAGACTGCCGCCTTTCAGATAGTCTTTTTTGCAGGATGCAAATGAGGCAACCAGCAATAGGAGCAATGAATATTTTATGATTGGTTTCATGTTTGTCAGTTTTTTTGTTGAGCAATCAGATTCTGCCATTCCAGTAGGGTGTTTGTTTCATCAGCAGATTGTCTTTAAAAAGAATGCGGGGAATGGGCCAGTAATTCATGCCAAATTTTGGATTTCCTGGTGTTACCGATCCATTGAATGTTGGATTGAAATCTTCAATGGTTCCTGTACGCAGCTCATCCCAGAATGCATGCCCCTCTGCAAATAACTCGCGATGGCGTTCATAGATGAGGTAACGGAAGAAATTTTCACCTGTCAATGTGGGATCGGCCTCCTTGAGATGTGCGCGGCTGCGTATCTGATTCACCAGCATTCTTGCGTCTCCTTCTCTGGAAGTTTTGTACAACGCTTCGGCACGCAGCAGCATAATGTCTGAGAGGCGGAAGATGAGGATATTGTTGGAGAACCATGCGTCTTTCTGAACATCTCCATCTTTGTAGATCACGTTGGAGTACTTCTTCAGCATCAGCAGTTCTTTGTCTGAAGGATCCTGATAGAACCAGATGGATTTGCGGAGATCGCCGGAATCTTTGTACAGTTTTTTGCTTGTGGCTTCAAGTACCAGCCAGGGAACATCATCCGCTTTTTTTGCTTTTCTGAAACTCACGTAAGGGTCGAAGAGCGTTTTGTATCCGAGGCTCCATTTGTAATCGCCGGGTGTTTCCATATCCTGCCCTTCGTTCTGGTCGTAGTTTACACTGATCTCGAAGATTGCCTCCGTTGATCTGCCGATACTCATCTTTTGGTATTGCAGGGAGTCTGTGATGAAGGTGAGACCAAACTTTGCGGGATTGGCTACAATATCCCGTGTAGCTTCCTCGCATTTTACATAATCTTTCATCCATGCATAGATATGCGCTTTCAAAGCGAGTGCAGATGCGCGTGTTGCTCTTACTCCGCGATCATTGGCTGAAATGGGTTGTTCAGGTAAAATGGGTATTGCTTTATCGAGATCATCGAGGCATTGCTTCAGTACGATGGCTTGTTTTTCGCGGCCATAGTTCTTTGCTTCTGCAACGTCCTCCACGGGATCAAGCACCAGCGGCACATCGCCCCACACACGTGAAATAAAGAAGTAGATGAAGGAGCGGAGATAATATGATTCGCCCAGATAATAACCTTTGTAGCCGGGCTTGAAACTGTTATCGGGAATACCGGGGATTTTTGCAACCAGCAGATTAGTTTGTGCGATGGCTTTGTAGAACATACTCCAGTCCTGCAATTGCTCCAAACCGCCATAGTAAGATCCATCGAGTGAGCCATCGCGGAGTTGGTGAATGGCATAGTCAGAGTAGTAGGTGATCCGGAAAGTATTGGCGGGTACATCGCCATATACATAGTACCGGTTTCTGTCTAATAATGCTTCGCGGAGGAGAGAATAACCTCCCATCAGTCCGGCCCGCGCATCGCGTTCATTCTGCCAGAACTTGTTGCTGGAAGGGTTTTCCTTCGATTCAAGTTCCAGTACTTTTTTACAGGCAGTACTGCTTAGCAGCATGCAGCCCAGTAAAACAGCTGACAAGAAATATGTTAGATTTTTCATTTCGTAGTGTTTTAGTTGTTAGAGCCCAAGATCAATACCGAATGTGAATTTTTTAGGGATCGGATATCCATCTCCGGTATAAACGCCATATGCATTCACTGCTTCTGCATCGGGAATGCTGGAACGCTGGAATGTAACCAGGTTGTCCACCATTCCATAAATGCGGAGGCGCTTCAGTTTCAGTCTGCTCAATAATCTTGGATGGAAAGTATAACCAACTGTGATGTTCTTCACGCGCAGGTAGCTGCCATCTTCAATATACATGGTGGTTTTATCGAAGAACCGATAAGGTGCCCGTTGATTATTTACGAGTGTAAAAGTTGGAAAGTCCGCTTTGTCTCCGGGTTTTTTCCAGTAGTTGAGTTTGTCTATATCCATCATGGCGCGGTATGCCAGCTGGTTCTCTCCCTGATCGCCTGATTCTTCAAAGAGATAATGCAGGCGGCGGTTAAGGTAGCTGTTCATGATGTCCCTTCCGAATGTGAAGTTGAGGAATACACCGAGTGAGAAACCTTTCCAGGTAAAGGTATTCATTATCCCTCCGTAGTATTTAGGATTGGGATCGCCACCGATGATGTAATCCATCGGTTCCCTGATTTCGAAGTTACCATCCTGATCGATCAGTATGGGGTCGCCTGGATGCAGGTCCCAGCCTGCGATTCCGGTGAGTCTCTTCCCTGTGAGCAGGTTAAATGGTATATCGGATTCCTGTGAATAAATGCCTGCGTATTTGAACACATAGTATTGATTGGCGGGCAATCCTACAGAGAGCAGGTAGTCTTCTCCGAATACCGCCGAATTGGTGTTGAAGATGATATTTCTGCCTCCATTAGGCAGCGCAGTGATCACGTTTTTGTTGAACGAAAAAGTGACATCGGTGTACCACTGAAGGGCGCTTTTGGAAGGCAGGTTTCTGGTGTTCAGCGTAAGCTCGATGCCGGAGTTGCGAAGTCCGATTGCATTGGTCATCGCCTGTGTGTATCCGCTTGCAACAGGCAGCAGATAATTGAAGAAGCCTTTGCTGGTGCTGCGATTGTAAGCATCTGCGATGATCCTTATCCTTCCATCGAAAAACCCGGCTTCAATACCGATATTGCCTTGTTTGGATTCTTCCCACGACAAACTTTTCTGTGCGATACCTTCTTTGTAATCCGGTGTAATTACTGGAACGCCATTATACGAAGTTGCATCGTCGTTGCCATCGAAACGGGCTTTGTTAACGATGTAATTGTTATAGCCGAGGTAGTTTCTTTCCGGCTGAGTACCGGTAACACCATAGCTGCCTCTGAGTTTCAGGAAACTGAGCCATGGAAATCTGTTCTGCATAAATGGTTCATCGGAGATGATCCATCCTGCGGAAACAGAAGGGAAGAAGCCCCAGCGATTCTCTTTTCCGAATTTGGAAGATGCATCGAAGTTGGCTACGGCAGAAAGCAGGTAGCGGCCTTTGAAATCGTAATTGACGCGGCTAAAGATGCTCTGGAGGCCGGTTTCCTGAATGGCAGATTGAGTACGTGAATAGTTCTTGTTGGCCACTATAACCCGCCATACATAATCATTGGGAATCAGGTCTGCTTCGCCAAACACAGATTTGTATTGAGTGTACTCCACGTTCTGCCCTGCAATAACATTGAGGCGATGTTCCCCGAAATTCTGTGTAAAATCGAGGGTGTTGAACATGGTGATGTATTCTCTCTTCGATGAGAAGGACGATGCGATACCCATCTCATTGTCTCTCACCACTGATGGCTGATAATAGTCGCGGTTCGCATTGGTGGTTTCGTAATTCAGTGTGGTATTGAAATGCAGGTTCTTCAGGATGTCTACAATAAATGCAGTGCTCACCTGAAGAGAGTTGTCTATGTTTTTGTCGGTGCGGTTATTGTTGCCTAAGAGATAATCTCTGCTGTTGTCTGTGAGTGCAAAGAAGGAAGAAGGCATCTGATAAGTATCGAAGGCAAAGAATCCTCCTGTGCGTTCATTGGTGCTTCGTGGCCTGTCCTGACGTGCGATTCGGATGCGCGTCATGTTTTGCAGCCAGGGCGTAACTTTTGCACCAATGGTTGCGAGAACGCTGTATCGTTTGTAGCCGGTATTTCTAACGATGCCGTCTTCTTTGTAATGGCCAAGACTGAGTCTGTAATTGATGGCTTCGTTGGATCCGGAGATAGACAGATCGAAGTTGCTTACGATGCCTTGTTTGTAAAACATATTCTGCCAGTCGGTAGCATTGTTGAATGCAGGGTTCAGACTGTCTGTGAGCATCATGGGAAGTGATTCGTTATCATCGTATTTGTTGTACAATTGAATAACGGCCATTTTCATCCGGCGTTCTTCTGCGCCGGCCATGGTTTCCATCAATTCGGGTTTTTGAGTAATGCCGGTGTAGGCATTGAAGTTGATCTCCGGCTTTCCGGTTTTTGCGCGTTTTGTTTTGATGATGATCACACCATTCGAGCCGCGGCTTCCATAGATAGCGGCTGCGGAAGCATCTTTTAAGATATCGATTGACTCAATATCATTGGGGTTGATACCCGCTATCTGATTGGTTTGTGTGCTGTTGTTGTCGTACGCGCCAAAGTCGGTAACGGAAAGTGGAATGCCATCCACCACATACAGCGGCGTACTGAGCGCTCTTGCTTCATCGTATCCGCGCATAAC
Organism: Pseudoflavitalea sp. G-6-1-2; assembly: GCF_012927185.1. Lineage (GTDB taxonomy): Bacteria > Bacteroidota > Bacteroidia > Chitinophagales > Chitinophagaceae > Pseudobacter. The sequence goes on along the minus strand of NZ_JABBGB010000002.1, from coordinate 1,064,213 downwards.
GGACGTATTGCCGCGAACAACGAGTGTGTTGCGGATGCCGGGCTCTCCCGAAGAGTTCTGTACGTTTACGCCACTGACACGTCCCTGCAAAAGCATGTCTACGCTGGGAGCGGGAAGGTTGGCAATCACTTCTCCTTTTACGGTAGCGATGGCTGCCGAACTTTTGCGGCGCGATACTTCCTGATAACCGATCACCACCACATCGGTGAGGGATTTTTTGTCGGATTCCATAGTGACTATCACCGATGTTTTGCCGGCAAAATTTACTTCCTGTGTTACATAACCTACGGTAGAAAATACAAGCATTTTTGAATTCCCTTTCAGTACAAGCGTGAACATTCCGGTGTGGTCGGTAGTGGTGCCATTTGATTTTACTCCTTTCTCCAGTACAGAAACATTGGGGATAGGAGTTCCCAATGAATCTTTTACCATACCCGAAATTTTTTGCTGAGTGGCTGGCTGTGGCTCCTGTGCAATTAGAGGTGGGGAGAAAAGCAGCAGCAATAGCGTGAGTGAGTGCAAAGCATAGAATGCCCTACAGCAGTTTTTTAAACTCATGTGAATTAAGTTTTGGTTGATGAATGTGTTGCCGTTAGTTGCAAAACCGTTATAGCACAAGAAAAAATACGACAAATCCAATTGTTTAAGAAATGTTAAAGCCGGTGAGTAACATTGCACCACCGTTTTCTCAATAATCAAACGGTTGCGCAAGTTTTGCACATTTGAAGGAATATTCCGGTTCGACGCGGGTGCGGTTATATACGCAAGCGATTTGGGTTGATAACCTAACGAACAGTTGTAGATTTTGCTCAACGGGTGATAATCATGTACAGATAATATTGGGGCTGATCTTCGTTCATCAAAACAAAAAAAGCGGAGAACAATTGTCCTCCGCTTTTTTTGAACATCTATTATTAATCTACCACAATCTGTCAGGAGAGAAGAACATGCGAACTCTGCCCAATTGCTCACCGGGTACGATGAAGTAGGGGAGCACCAATCCTTTTTCACCTGCAAGCGGCAAGCTCATTCCACCAGCATCCATCTTACTGAGGTTGGCATCGTCGTTGAATGCCCACTGATCGGTTGTGCCTGTTTTGGTAAAAAGAATTTTTGAAACATTCAGCAGATCTCTTTGGTCGAAACCCGCAGCCGATACATAGTTCACGAATACCCATTTGTTTGGCTGAACGTTCCTGGCTAAATATTCTCTGTACTCCGTTTCACTGTTCGCGTCTTTGCGATAGAAGATAATGTCTACCGCTGCATCCTGTCCGGGTGTGTGAATGTAAAATCCGATTTTGTTGGTTGATGCATCAGCAGCAGGAGGATTGAGTGGCAGCTCCTTGCCATCGATCAATACAAAATTGAAAAATGCTTTTGTTCCTGCTTCCGGCAAGGGTTTGCTGAAGACAACCTTATTGGTGGTTGTATCTGTGAGCGTCAAAGTCTGATTCTTACTGCCAGACAGGAAAGAATGGGTAAAGTTCAGCTCAAGGATTGAATTGGCTTTGGTCAGGTATTTCCCATACGCTACCTCCTTGTCCAGAGCAGTAGTGTCGATAGCTGCCTGTAATACACCCTCTGATCCATTGTAGCCTGTAACCAGTACATGGATTGCTTTTTCGTAGTTGGTGTCTTTTTTATTGCAGGCTGTAAGCATTGATGAGAGCAATGCAATGCTGAACAGTCGTTGTATGATTTGTTTCGTTTTCATTTTGTTTTATAATTCCAGGTTCTTGAAAAAACGCATACTGTTTCCTACCGGAGCTTCGCTGAAAATGTAGATGGTGCTCGAAGCTGCATTTGCTGCTGGTTTGGGCGCGGTAGAAGAAGATACATGCCAGGTATACTCGGTGCCTTCTGTGTAAAATTGATTGGTGCCCGCTTTGCAGATATAGGCCAGGAAGAGAAGTGGGGTTGGTTGCCCGTTGTATGTCTGCCCTGTTAACGAAAAAGGAGTAAGACTGATGGTTTGAGAAAACTCATAAGGCTTCACATTCTTAATTCTGGTGATCTCTTCAAATACTTTGGGTATGAAATAAAACTTCCCCAGTACAATGTCTACCGGCTCTGTGTATTTGGTTACGGTAGGCATGAACATATAAGAGATCTTCAGCTTGCCATCTTCCTTTGCTTCTTTCGCTGGCATGTCTGCTACAATCCCGTTCATGTAAAAGAAACTGATCTTAGTGAGATCGTCTGTTGATTTCAGCTCTCTGTCCAGCACAGATTTTCCGCTTTCTTTTTCTGTGATGCTGAGTTTTACACTTGTTTTGCCGGGGGGGAATGTATAGGCCTCACTCAGATCGAAAGAGCCTGTAGTGAGTGGTGATACGAATTTGAAAGTATCTACTGTTACCAGCAGTTGCGACCCACTGCCATTATAGCCCTGGATGTTGATGGGAAGCATCTTGTTCTTGTACAGAAAATCGTTTGATGTCTTTTTGCAGGCAACCGAAGCCAGCAGCAGCAAGGCTATCGGAAGTGCAAATATTTTATTGAGTGTCATTGTGCTGATTTGTTTGATTGAATTTAGAACGACCATGCTACGGAGATGCTGAACGATGCACCTACTTTGCGGATGAAGGTATCCTTGTCGCCGGTACGGGTCTTTGTTTTTCCGTCGGCTGATAATTCGAATTCACCTTTTTCGTATTTCTGTGAGAAGCCTGGTTTCCACTCGTATACTTCGCTCCAATCGGTAACAGGGATTTCTGAATCACCGAGACCTTTCCATCTGTCCTGATACTTGTAGGTTGTGTAGTTGTTAATGTAGAAACGATATGGATCATTGAGGAGGTTGCTCATGTTCAGTCTTACAGTGAGTTTCTTGTCTTTCAGGAAAGCGTAGCTCAGCTGCGCATCGAGCTGATTGCGTGGACGCTCATATTCCACGATGTTCGGAGACATGCCGGTGGCGAATGTTTTGTACCCCATGTAATTGAAGGCGATATTGGCGCCGAAACGACTGCCATCATATTGCAGTCCCAGGTTGTAGAGAACCGGTACCTGTCCGTAAAGAGGTCTGTTTTCTTTGAGCTGCTTTCTGGTGCGGTATACGTACAGTCTTCCGTATTTATCATCCCCCATCGATTTGCCCACATACTGGCTTGCCTGTACGCTCGATTGTTGCAATGTGAGGTTTCCGTTGAAATAAATATTGTCCAGGAATTTCCATTCGGGTTTTATAAATCCGAGGCTTTTGCGGAGATCGAACTCCCATCCCTGAACCTTTGCCCAGTCTGAGTTCTGAGTAACAACGTAGATGCGGCCTGTGGCATCTGGCATGTTTCTGTAGATCTCAACAGGTTTGTCGAAATATTTGTAGAAGTAACCTGCAGAAATCACTTCACCGGGTTTGGGATACCATTCGAGGCGGAAATCGTAGTGATCGATCACGGTAGATAAAACACCTTCGTTCATACGATAAGCTCCGATACCCGGATCATAACGGATCATGCGCGAGTTCTCGATCAGTGCCGGCCTTACTACCGATTGTGAATAAGCTGCGCGGATATTGAAGTTTTTAAGCGGAGTAATGGTAAGGCTTGCTGAAGGCAGGTAACGCCATGTTTTTTCTTCGCTTTCAGGGCTGGCATTTGCTGTTACGATCCTGCCTGTTTCCGGATCTACAAATCTTTCCTTTTTGCTGCGCTCGATCATCTGGTTGATCACAAGATCATTGGCTCCGCTCTTCAGTCTTTCGTATTTGTAATATTCGGCACGCACTCCCCAAACCAGTCGAAGCCATTTGGTGAATCTGTTGTCGAGCATTCCGTATACTGCCTGATTGGTGTTCTTGCCATCATATCCATTCATGGAGAATTCCGCAGGGAAATAGAACAGATCTTTCAGCGGATCTTTGAAATCGAGAAACTTATTCCATTGCTGCACCGGTACAAACGGATAGATCGATCCGGTGGGTTGAAGTGTTCCGATGGGGAGGATGGTCCAGTCGTACACACCATGACGAACGAGGTACTGGTAACCTGCTTTGATCACCTGCTTTTGTCCCAGCAGATTCAGATTGTAACTGACCGAAGCTTCAGCGCTTTTGTTGGTTTCTTTATAGTAGTACTGTGCTCTGTTGAATGTGCCTGTGCCCGGTTGCGTAGCGCCACTTGGCATTACATTGTACAGTATTTCGTTCAGCGTTTTGCTTGGTCCGAGCCATGCTTCCACTGCATCTTTTTCGAGGTTCTCCAGTTTGTTGCGGGATACATTCCATTCGAAACGAAGCGCTCCGAATGTATGCTCGCCATTGATGCGGTTCTGCAACAGATCTATGAATTTTGGACGATCATATTCGCGGATCGCGGGCAGTGAGCCAAAACCAATTTCGTTGCCAAATCCAATGATGCGCGAAAACTGATTGTTGAATACTCTCGAATAGAAATTGCGTACTGTGATCTTGTGATTTTTGGCACTCCATCCCATGTTGAACAATGCACCCCAGCTGGTGCTGAAGTTGTATTGCTTTGCTGCAGCGCCGTCAATTGGTTCTTCTGTAATTGCGTCGTACGCTGCCTTTCCGGGTTTTTCCCAGTTGCCGCGTTCGAAGATCGGAATATCGTCGATGGATTGTTCGTTGCGGTAGCTGATAGATCCTACAAAACCGAAGCGGCTTTCTTTTATCTGGTAGGTGCGGCCAAGGCTGAACTGATAATTTTGTCCGGGTGCAGTGGTGTATCTGCGTGTTCCCATTCTTTCGAGACCTCCGATCTTTTTGTTCTGCGCTGCAATCATTTCGGGAGTGATGAGCGTTGTGCCTGGGTCCGGAACTGCATTGGGTTTTTGCGGATTGTAGTTTCTTCCGTTGAAGAGCAGCAGGTCTTTCGGAAAGTGATCTCTGATGCCATCGTCAAATCCGAGGTAGTCGTTTTTCCCACGGCCATAACCCAGGAAATCTTTACCGGTGCTGCCATCTACGTATTTTGTTCCGAACCCGAATGTGGTGAAATTCTGGCTGGGTATGGCGAATGTATTCACTTGTACAAGCCCTCCGCCGAAGCCAAAACTCATATCGGGAGTGGATGTTTTTGATACCACCACATTATCGATGAGGTTGCTGGGAATGATATCGAATTCGAAGTCGCGCACCTGCACATCTGTGCTGGGGAGGATGGCGCCATCCATCATGGCAACATTGTATCGTTCTGCAATGCCGCGCACTACCACTCTGCGGTTATCGTTGGTGCTCACGCCCGAAATGCGCTTCAGCGTTTCGCCCACATTCTTGTCGGGGAGCGCTGAAATCTGCTGGCGCGTGATGCCGTTGATGATGCCGGCCTCGTTCTTCTGGCGAACATAGAGTGCATTGATGCTTTCTTTTCTCGCAGATGATTTTACTACCACTCCCGTGAGTGTATTCTTTTCTCTTTTGAGTGTTACGGTCAGATCAAAATTCTGATCATCCTTTACTTCAATATCTGTGATTTGTTTGGTGCCGTAACCTACGTAAGAGATCTCGGCCTGATACGTTCCTTTTGGCATGGGAATGCTGAAAGACCCGTCTGGTCCGCTGTTGAAGCCCCTTGAACCGATGCGGATGGTTACTTCAGATAAGGGATCTCCGGTTTCTTCGTCGATCACTTTTCCGATGATGCGGCCTGGATCTTTCTGGGGAGCTGCTGGTTTTGTTTCCGTAACGGCAGATTTTGTTACTGCGATCATCGAGCCGATTGTTCTGAACTGAACTGCATATCGTTTGCTCAGATCTTTCAGTACATCTTCTGCTGGTTTGTTGTCGGCAGAGACTGAAACCGGACTGATATTCCCAACTTCAGGAGCATACGAAAAATGAAGTGTGCTCAGCTCTTCGATCTTGCCGAGAACGGCTTTGAGCGATTGTGCGTTTACATGAAGGGTAATCTTTGTTGCCTTCGCATCCTGCGCAATGGCTGCTGCCGGGAGAATCGCCAGCATTATCAGCGCCAGCAAAATACAGCTGATACGGTTCGGGTAAAGAAATAGTAATCCCTTTTTACTATTTTCAGTAAAATTGTACATTGCTTTTAATAGTCTTGTTTGATGATAAATTTTTAGAGGCTGTTAATAGGGCGGGAGTACCCCACGTACTTCCGCTTTTCTTTTTAGCTCATATATCGGTTTTAGAGATTACCTGATCCATATTTCATTACCTTGTCTGCGATATTGGATGCCACTGGTGATAGACATTACGGTGAGTACATTGTTCAACTGTTCATGTCTTTGTTTCAGTGTGATCTTTTTATTGCGCAGCGCCGGGTTTTCAAAATGAATGTTCACGCCGTATGCGCGTTCGAGCGCATGGCAGACGCTTTCGAGCGTTTCTTCGTCAAATACCATCCAGCCTGTGCTCCAGGCATTGATATCGTTGATGGCAATTGTTCTCTTTTCAAACCCGCCATTCTGTTTGTGCCAGCTGATCAAATTGCCGGGTGAAATTACCTGCTGTTGACCGGAAGCCATCACGGCTACTTTGCCGGTTGCAACTGCTACATCGATCTCACTGTCGTTTTGGTATGAGCGAACGTTGAATGATGTTCCCAGTACCTGCACGGTTAGATCTGAGGAGTGAATGCTGAATGGCAATTCCGCATTGGGCGCTACATCGAAGAACGCTTCGCCTTCGAGATAAACTTCCCGGTTCTTTGATGCATACGACGATCTGTAACTCAGTTTGCTGTTACTGTTCAGCCAGATCTTTGTGCCGTCTGGCAGGATGAGGTTCTTTTGTTGTTTGGCTTCGGTACTGATGGCTGCCAGCGTTTCTGTTGCGGGTTTATTGCCCTGCCGCAGCAGCAGCCAGCCTGCTGCTGCGATAATGATCACAGATGCTGCAGCTATGCGTTGCATATTGCGCTTAGCCATTGAAACCACGCGTGGTGAGCGATGGTCGATGGTCTCATTGATCTTTGAAAAAAGTGATGATGATTTTTCTTCGGATAAAGGTTCTTGATTGTCGGAGTGGACGTCCATTGCTGTCAGGTCGAGCGCCGCTTTCCATTCTTCTTCATGCCTGCCTCCGGCCAGTACCTTTTCTACCTGCTGCAACTCTTGTGGTGTGCAGCGGTTTTCGAGGTATCTGACCAGGAGGTCCACCATTTCTTTTTGTTGTGGAGTCTGCATTTTTTATTGCTGTAGTGTTTGAGCTTTCCATATATACCAACAGAAGATCACTTACATCTACTCCATTTCAAAAAATATTCAGGAATTGTTTTTGGGTCACGCAAATGCGCGCAGATACTGCGTTACAGAGAATAATGAAGGTGGATGATTAAAGTAACATCAACAATGAACTGAGGCTTCCTCTCACGAATTTGAGTGCCTTTACTATCTGATTGTTCACTGTGCTTTCGCTGATGCGGAGATGAGTGGCCACCTGCATGTACGACAATTCCTCTTCCTTGCAGAGCTGGAAAATATGCCTGCGTTGCGGTGGAAGCTGTTCGATGGCATCTGCAAGCCTGGCGCGGGTTTCCCTGTACTGGTAGCTGTGTTCGGTGGTGTTGGATGCCTGCTCCGCATGTTTCATCATTTCGGCAATGATGGCTTTTTCGCGGTGGTTGCGTTTGATGAAATTCAGCAAATGATTTTTCGCTATCTCAAACAGAAATGGTTGCAACGGACGATCGGCATCGATGAGATGGGATTTGTCCCAGAGCTTTACAAATACATCATGACAAACGTCTTCGGCCAGTTCCGGCGACTTCACCATTTTTAAGATAAACCGGTAAAGGGCGGGATGACTGATCGTATAGATTTCTTCAAATGCAGACCTGTCTTGTTGTTGCAGGCGCATCAGTAAAGATTTGTCTATGATCATTGCTGAGGGATTTGTACTTGGGACGCGGCGAAATTAGAGTTGTAATATTAAGTGAACGTTAAGGATTGATTATTCATAAAAAGGTGTTGATCAGAAAATTTATTCATGCTCCAAGAAAGATATTACTGTTCGAACAATTCATTATGCACTGCTGTTCTTTTGTTTACCACTGCAAATGCTGTGGAATCGATTGTGCAGGCACAGTTGATCAATCATTCAATAATTAATAGCATATAGTATGACCGTTAAACAAATAGTATTGGCTTCAAGGCCCGATGGAGCGCCGGGTCTTCAGCAATTCCGTACAGAAGAAATCGAACTTCCTGCATTGAAAGAAGGCGAAGTATTGCTCAGGCCGCTGTATGTTTCAGTAGATCCCTATATGCGCGGAAGAATGCGCGATGTTGAATCTTACATTCCTCCTTTTCAGGTAGATAAGCCGCTGGAAGGTGGTGTAGTGGCTATTGTAGAAGAAAGCAGATTCGCTGCGCTCAAACCCGGTGACAAAGTTTCCGGCATGTTGCCATGGGCAACGAAATTTATCGCAGAAGGAAGCAAGCTGCAACCCATTGGAGATGTTGATGTGCCGGATAGTTATAATCTGGGCATTCTCGGTACCACAGGGTACACTGCCTATTTTGGTGTGGTGGATATTCTCAAACCGCAGCCCGGACAAACAATAGTGATCTCCGGAGCCGCAGGTGCAGTGGGCGTTATAGCCGGACAAATAGCGAAGCTCCACGGAGCACGCATCATCGGCATTGCAGGCTCCGATGAGAAAAACGAGTTGCTTAAAAAAGAATTCGGTTTCGATGAAGTGATCAATTACAACACAGAGGATATTCCCGCAGCTCTTGCAAGAACCTGTCCTGATGGGATCGATGGTTACCTGGATAACGTGGGAGGCGATATCACCGATGCCGTAGTGGCACGAATGAATATGCAGGGAAAGATTGCCCTGATCGGACAAATAGCCTTGTATAACGCAAAAGAAGAACCGAAAGGGCCGCGCATTCTGTATCCGATTCTGATGAAAGGATTACTCGTTCAGGGCTTCCTGATCAGGCAGCATTATTCCCGCTGGCCGGAGGCAAGGCAGGCCATTGCAAAAATGATCAGCGAAGGAAAATTAAAAAGTAAGGAAACCATCGTTGAAGGTTTTGATGAACTGCCCAATGCATTCCTCGGTTTGTTCAAAGGAAGCAATATCGGAAAGATGATAGTGAAGATCTGATAAAACAATCGCTCATAAAAATAAAGAAGCCTTGCATTGCAGGGCTTCTTCTGTTAACGGAATATTCTTTCTGAATGCACATCTATTAAAGAGTGGACAGCCATTTCTTTTCTTCAGCGGTCAGGTTTTCCAACACCGGCTGATATTGTTCATTTTTTCTGTACCATGGCTGCTTCTCGAAATAGCTTTGCAGTTCGGGCGCTTTGAATATGTACCCTCTTCTTGCAAAGGGAAGATTTTTGAGTATTCTTCTGGAAAGCTCGTCCGCAGGCCTTTTTACAGCATCCTGACTTTCGATGGGATAGGGGAGCCCATCCCGTTTAGAATCGAAAAGATCATCTCCGTTGTTCCATCTGTAGTAATAACCATTATGCTCAACCAGAAGCAATTCTCCGGTAGGTTTGAAATTTTTCTTACTGAAACTAATGGAGCCTTTCTCGATAAAGAATCTGGAAACCGAGTAGTATTTACGATTCTCTCCTTCGCTTTCTACGCGTTCCTGAATGGCTTTTACGTTGCCTTTTAATTCCCACTCATTATACCTCCTGAAAAATGAATTGCTGATATTCAGATCCTGAAAGTCTCCCATATCGATATTCAGTGTAAAATCGTCTATCTGCCTGTTAGCCCATCTCCCAGCCGCAGAAAGTATATAGTTGAGATAATAGTTATCAGTGATGGAGCTCGATAATTCAACGATGTAAGTGTGAACAAGTGTATTCAATCCTTCTTTGAATGCGGCCTTGAAATGGTATACGTAGAAGAATTCGGGATAGTCTGTTTCTTCGGCCATCGCCTGTGCCTGAGCAAGTGTAAGGGATTTGAATTTCCCGTTTTTGTAATACAGGCTATCTTTTACATAAGCCAATTTGTAGGGAATTTCCAGCCCGTTAAGGTTGACGGTGAATTTGCTGATATACGGATGATGTCCGTTCACAGGTGATGGGTCTACATCTCCCGACGGTGTATATGCTTCAAACCCAACTATCAGCTCTTTGCCTTTTCCGGGATTGAAGAATTCATAATTCACTGTGATGGTTGCAAACCGCTCATTGATTCGTTTGATGGTGAGTATTTCCTTCTTCACACTGATATCGGTTTCATATACCGGAATCAGCTGATTACCATTTACGCGATAAGCGCCATCATTTGAAAAACAGGGGAGCGAAGCGAGCAGAAATAGAAAAACGATAAGAGATTTCATGGTCAGGGTTTAAAAGAGAATTGGGGTGTTCAAAATTACAATCGCTCCCGGATTATCCAAGCAGGTATTGACAGTTACTGCCTTATCTCAGTTTTTCTGCCCGAAATAAAAAAAAGCGCTTATTTTAGATTGCTTGTAACACAACCGATTATTAACCCGAAACCTTGCATGCAGCAAAAGCTGGTGAATGCATATTAGTCAACCATATCCCGACAAAGAACTACTGCTGCTGATTGCCGATGGCGATGAACTGGCCTTCAGGCAACTCTTTGAAAGTTATCTTCCAAAGCTGTATCCGCTCATCTTCAAGATCGTAAAGCAGGAAGCAGTGGCTGAAGATATCTTTCAGGAAACCTTTTTGCGGCTCTGGATCTATCGCAATAAACTGCCTGAGATAGAAAATCCCAGGGCATGGATATTCAGAATTGCCTATCATCAGGCATTCACCTGGTTGCGCAAAGATGCCATGCGGCATAAGACCACACAGGCTTTCGGGGAATCAGCTGCTGCAGCCATCAACGCGCAGGAAACAGAACAGGTGCTGAGTTTCAGAAAACTGGAAAGTCTGGTGAAGGAAGCGATCCGCAAAATGCCCGCTCAACAACGGCGGGTGTACCTGCTGAGCAGGGAACGTGGACTGAAAACCGATGAGATCGCCCGCGAAATGAACCTGTCTGTACAATCCGTCAAAAATACAATGGTAAGAGCCCTCAAAACAATCGAAGGGTATCTGAACAATGCCGGTGTGAAGCCCAAGCTGATACTGGCGCTGATGGCATTGCTGGCACAATAATAAATTTCCGGCAGCATAGGTACCAGTGCTGTTCCGGTTAGTCAGTTGTAATTTACGCAGGTACCGAAAACTCAATAGCATCATTTTGAACAAGGAAGAACGCATATCATTATTGCTGAAGAAGATGGATGAGCAGACCATTTCCGAGGCAGAACTGGAAGAGCTTACCGCCGTTCTGGGCGAAAGCGATGCCGCGGAAACGCTGATCACCAGCCAGCTGCAATCCGGCAGTGCGGATACCCCATTGCCTTCGCAGCAGCGTCAGCAGCAGATGATGGCGGAGATACTGTCGGCCGACAGATTACCTGAAGACCAAACCACTGCCACACGCGGAACGCTGATAAGCCTTTACAAAAAGATAGCCGTTGCGGCCGCCATTCTGATAATTGCAGGGGTAAGTTTCTGGCTTATGCGGAAATCCACTTCCTCTAAAAATACTACCGATATCGTTTCCGTTCAGCAACACGATAAAGAACCCGGTACCGACATCGCCACACTTACATTGGCTGATGGTACGGTGATTCCGCTCGACAGCGCCACCCAGGGCAAGATTGCATTGCAGGGAAAAACTGCCGTAACCTGCCTCAATCGCGGTGAGCTGAAATACAGCAGTGCCGGGCAGTCCGACACCGGTACTTATTTCAACACTGTTCGCGTTCCCAGAGGAGGTACCTATGTGCTGGTGCTGGCCGATGGCACGAGAGTTTGGCTCAATGCTGCTTCCTCATTGAAATATCCGGCAGACTTTACCGGCAACTTCAGAGAGGTGGAACTCACGGGCGAAGGATATTTTGAGGTCACCGAAAATGCAGCCAAACCTTTTATGGTACAATCCGGCAATCTGAAAATACAGGTGCTGGGTACAAGTTTCAATCTGAACACCTACGAAGAGGAGGCAGTCGCAAAAGCAAGCCTCATCGACGGTTCCGTGAAAGTGATTACCGGAACCGGGTCTGCCATTCTGAAACCCGGACAGCAGGCCAGCATTTCCAGATCCACTCAGAATATCTCCGTTGGCAACTTCGATACCGAAGAAGTGATCGCCTGGAAAAACGGATTCTTCCAGTTCAATAAAATTGATGAATCTTACCTGCGCCAGCTCTCCCGTTGGTACGACGTTGATCTTCAGTTCGAAGCTCCGGTGAAATCCAATGAGTTCAATGGCAGAATCACCCGCCAGACAAAACTCAGCAGCATTGTGGACGCCTTTAATATCAGCGGAATCCCATGCAGGATAGAGAAAAATAAATTGGTTATCTTACCTTAGTATCCGAACTTTTTTTCACCGGTTCATTTTTCAGTCAACTGCTTGCTGCATGCGATTTGCTGTTCCATTACTGCTGCTGATAGTATTTGTGTTTGTATGCCCCTCCTTAAAAGCGCAAAGGGTAAGTATTGCCCATTCCAATATATCGCTCAGAAAAGTATTCAATGCCGTTCAGCAACAGACCGGTTTTTCCATTCTCTACGATAACCGCCTCATCAAACGTGCGCCGGATATCAGCATCAGCATGCACGATGCAGACCTGAAAGAAGTGCTCGACTTCTGTCTCAAAGGCCTTCCGCTTACCTATGTGATCACCGACAAAATAATAGTGATCAAAGAAAAAGAACCCGAACCGGAGCAGCCTGAAAACAATTGCACCATCAAAGGATTTGTGTACGACGAAGATGGCCATCCGCTGGAAGGCGCATCGGTACTGATAAAACAAGGAAAGAAAGGAGTTGCTTCCGGCGTCGGTGGCAGTTTTGAAATAGACAGGATGGGTTGCGGAGAAGTAACCGTGGTGGCATCTGTTGTAGGATATGTTGCCGAAGAAAAGAAATTCAATGCAGCAACTGCCGGTAGTGAATTGATCTTCCGGTTGCAAAAAAACAGTAACAATCTCTCCGAGATCACCATCACTGCTCTTGGTATCAGCCGCAAGGCGAGATCACTTACCTACAGCACGCAATCTATCGGCAGGCAGGAGCTCAACACTGTAAAAAATACCAATGTCGTTAACAGTCTCAATGGTAAAGTGGCTGGAGTGCAGATCAACCGTACATCAGGCGGAGTAGGCGGTTCTGTACGTGTGGTGATCCGCGGCGATAAATCAACCCGCAACAGTCAACCGCTCTATGTGATCGATGGCATGCCGATCATCAATCCCATCGGTGGACCCGATGCCGGGTTGTACAATGCCGGTCCGGATGCAGGCGACATCATCAGTACCGTAAACCCCGATGATATTGAAAGTGTGAATGTGCTGAAAGGCGCTTCAGCTTCAGCGCTGTACGGAAGTCAGGGCAGCAACGGCGTTATTCTCATTACCACCAGAAAGGGCAAGAACGGCACCAGCCGCGTTGATTTTTCGAGCAATGCGAGTGTAGATCAGGTGTCGGTTTTGCCTAAGCTTCAGTACGATTATGCGCAGTCTACTCCTGCAACTGCCACCAGTCCGGGCAGTGAAGACAGCTGGGGTGCAAAAACAGCTACACAGCCCGGCCGCAATTATCTGAAAGATTTTTTTCAGACGGGTTTTACCTTCATCAACAGCGTTGGCATTACTTCGGGCAATGAGCGGTCTTCCAATTATTTTTCTTATTCGAATACGGAGAATAAAGGCATTCTGCCAACCAGTACATTCCGCCAGCATACACTAAGTTTCAGGCAAACCAGCAAACTGATTGGCGATAAACTTACAGTTGAAGCCAGTGCCCTCGGTTCACTTCAGCGGGCGCATAACAGACTTACGCCGGGTGTGTACTTCAATCCGTTGACGGGTCTCTATCTTTTCCCACGCGGACTCGATTTCGATAGCTACAAAAACTTTGAATATTTTTCTCCATCCCGCTACCTGAATGCGCAGCGCTGGTGGAATATCGATCACGATAAAGACCTGGTGAATGGTGGATGGGGTGGACAGGATTACCAGCAGAATCCTTACTGGGTGCTGCAAAGAAATCCGGTGGACAATCACAATCAGAATGTATACGCATCAGCTGCTTTGAAATATCAGGCCAATAGCTGGCTCTCGGTGCAGGCCAGAGGAAATCTCAACAACTTTATCGTGGAGTATGAGCGACATCTCTTTGCCACAACGCAGGCCACATTGAGCAGCCCGAACGGCATGCTCCGGAAAGTGCGCGCAGAGAATACTACCTATTACGGAGACATGATATTGCTTGGCGAAAGAGCGCTGAATAAAGATCTCACCGCAGGTTTCACGGCGGGTGCATCGATACAGCATCAGACAGGTAAATCCAGTTTCATCAACGGTTCTCCTTCTGTTGCCAATGTGTTTCTCGAATCGGCCATCGATCGCAATAACAGTGCATTCGATATCCGGAATGGAGCGGTGAGCAGACAGATACAATCCCTGTTTGCGAACGTTCAGCTGAACTATAAGAACAAGCTCTTCCTCGATCTCGCAGATCGCAACGACTGGTCGTCTACACTAGCTTTTACGCCCACTAAGCGAAAAGGATACAATTATTATTCTATAGGTGCAGGAGCGGTTTTGAGTGAACTGATAGAACTGCCTTCGCTGATCAGCTTTGCCAAACTGCGCGCATCGTATGCCATTGTAGGAAATGATATTGCGCCATTCAGTACCAAACCGCTGAACATCTTCGGCAATGGAGGAACGGTGATTCCGCCAACCAGTTCCACCATCACTATTCCGGGATACTACCTCAAACCGGAAAAGAACAGGTCCATCGAGTTGGGCGCACAGATAATGCTGCGCGACGGATGGATGAGTTTCGATTTCACCTGGTACAAGTCGAATATCATCAATCAGTATTTCAAAAGGGTAACAGTGCCGCCGGGGCTTGGAACCGGAGGGTATGCCGATATCAATGCAGGCAATATCCAGAATACAGGCTTTGAAGCGATCATGAACTGGAAACCCTTCAGCAGCAAGCGTTTCAGCTGGCAAACCACTTTCAATGTTTCTTCCAATCAAAATAAAATAGTAGAACTCTTCAACACGGGGTTTATCTCTTCTCCTGAGGATCAGTATTATATTTTGTATCAGGGAACAGACAACTTCGAGGGAGTACTGAAAAAAGGCGGCGCCTACGGCGATCTCTATGGAAGAAAGCTGCGACGCGACGAAAAAGGATCTGTTGTGGTGAATCCGGTTAACGGCGTGCCCTACACAGTGGACAATGCTTATCTCGGCAATCCCAATCCTAAACTGATTGTGGGCTGGAAGAACGTTTTTACCATGAAACGTTTTACTTTCAGCTTTCTCATCGACGGAAAATTCGGGGGCAAAGTGCTGAGTAAAACCGAAGGTTATCTCGATCAGATGGGCGTGAGCGAAAAGTCCGCTGCCAATAACCGGATGGTGATGCTGAACGATCTCGTAGACATCAATGGTGCACCTTACACAAACCCCGTGGATGCAAAAACTTTCTATCAGACAATCGGTGGCAAAGGGCCGGTTGATGAAATGTATCTGCACGATGCTACTGCCGTCCGCCTACGGGAGTGCTACTTCGCCTATGCAATTTCTCCTGACAATAAACTGCTTAAAGAACTGTCGTTCGGAGTCACCGGCAGCAATCTTCTTTTCTTTTATCTCAAAGCGCCTTACGACCCGGAACAGGTGGCTGGTGTTAACCCCAACGGAGTAGGGGTGGATACCTTCGGCATGCCTGCTTTCCGGAGTATCGGGCTGTTTTTCAAGTGTTCGTTCTGATGCTGTAAAAAAATATTTTAAGCGGGATAGGTACCAACCTGTCTGGCATGAGTCTTTTCAGTTGCCTGATTATTAACCAACACGTAATAACTGTTTAAAGACGATTGCTTATGACAAAACTATTACTGACTGTTCTTTGTGCATTTGCCAGTCTATGCGCTGCAGCACAGGGACGGACCCTCAAAGGCAGGGTTCTCAACAACGAAGGAAAGGGGATTCCTGCGGCCAGCGTTAAGATCAACAACGCTACCGGAGGCACATCAACCGACAATGATGGCCGGTTCTCTCTCCCGGTTCAGGATGGCAAGGTATCCATTACCGTTAGTGCCATCGGTTATACTCCACAAACTATTGAAGTATCGGCTACTGAAACATCCGTGGATGTGGCGCTGGTAACCGATCCCAGAAGTCTGGATGCCGTTGTGGTAACAGCGTTGGGTATCGGCAGAAAGCAGCGTACTCTTACGTACAGCACGCAAAGCGTGAACACGCAGGAGCTCACTACCGTAAAGAACACCAACGTAGTGAACAGCCTGGCCGGTAAGATCGCAGGTGTGCAGGTGAACCGCACATCAGGCGGCCCCGGTGGTTCCGTTCGTGTGGTGATCCGTGGTGATAAATCTACCCGCAACAGCCAGCCCCTCTATGTGATAGATGGTATGCCTATTCTGAATCCCATCGGTGGACCAGATCCCGGACTGTACAACAATATGCCCGATCCCGGTGATATCATGAGCTCGCTCAACCCCGAAGATATCGAGAGCATCAACGTACTGAAAGGTGCCTCCGCATCTGCGTTGTACGGAAGCCAGGGCAGTAACGGTGTGGTACTGATCACCACCAAAAAAGGAAAATCAGGAACCAGCAAAGTAGATTTCAGCAGCAGCGTAACGATGGATCGTGCATCCATTCTTCCGAAGCTGCAGACTGAATATCTTCAGAAGACTCCGGGAACGGATGTTACCACTGGTTCTGAATCGAGCTGGGGTGCCAAAGGCGATTCAAAACTGAGCAAAGATTATGTGAAAGACTTCTTTCAAACAGGGGTTACTTACATCAACAGCATCAGCCTTACTTCCGGCAACGAGCGTTCTTCCAACTATCTTTCTTATTCGAATACAACCAACAAAGGCATTCTGCCAACGAGCACATTTGGTCAGCATACACTGAGTTTCCGCCAGACCAACAAACTGCTGAACGATAAGCTTATACTCGAAGCTACCTTCCTCGGAAGCATTCAGAAAGCACATAACAGACTGAACCCAGGGGTGTATTTCAATCCGCTCACCGGTCTCTATCTGATTCCGCGCGGACAGGATTACAACTCTTTCAAGAACTTTGAATATTTCTCCGACAGCCGTTACCTGATGGCACAGCGCTGGTGGAATATCAACTGGGAAAAACAGCAATCCACCGGTGCAGATGCATGGGCCGGACAGGATTACCAGCAGAACCCTTTCTGGGTGTTGCACCGCAATCCGGTTGACAACAAAATTCAGAATGTGTATGCATCTCTTTCACTCAAGTATCTGCTGAACAGCTGGCTCAGCATTCAGGCAAGAGGGAACTACAGCAAGTTCCTCACGGATTACGAACGTGATATTTACGCTACAACGCAGGCTACGCTTGCGTATCCGAATGGTACACTCAGAACCAGAAGAGGAACCAATACAGCGCTCTATGGCGATGTGTTGTTACTCGGTGAAAGAAAAGTATCTCAGGATCTGAACATCGGTTTCACGCTGGGTACCTCCATTCAGGATCAGCGCGACCGCGTGCTCGAAATAAACGGTACACCTTCTGTGCCCAATGTATTTCTTGAATCAGCGCTCGATCGGACTCATACTTCTTTCAACATCCTGAATACGCCTGCTATCAGCCGTCAGGTACAGTCGATCTTCGGAAGTGTGCAGTTGAACTGGCAGAATAAATTCTTCCTCGATCTGAGTGATCGTAACGACTGGTCTTCAACACTCGCATTCACCTCGGCAAAGAAAAAAGGATACAACTATTATTCAGTAGGTGCAGGCGCTGTGCTGAGTGAGATCTTCAACATGCCTGCTTCGGTGAACTTCGCCAAAGTGCGCGCTTCATATGCTGTAGTGGGTAACGATATCGGAGCATTCTTTACGCAGCCGCTGTATACTTTCCAGAATGGCGGAACATCCGTTCCTCCTGTAAGTATTCCTTCTGCAAACCCAGCACTTGAACTGAAACCAGAGAAGAACAAATCGCTGGAGATTGGAACCCAGTGGAGTTTCCTCGATAACAAACTCTCCTTCGATTTCACCTGGTATCGTTCCAGAGTGTACAATCAGTTCTTCACTGCTGTATCTATTCCAGGCGAGGCGAACTCTGCTGTGGATGTGAATGCAGGCCTCATCCAGAATACCGGTTTTGAAGTTTCTGTTACTGCCAAACCTGTGAGCACCAGGGATTTCAGCTGGACAACCACCATCAATGCATCAGCCAACAAAAACAAAATTGTTGAAGTATTGCCATCGCTGGTGAAAGATGCAGCAACTGCCAAATACGGTATGCAATTCAGCGGCGGATACACCAAACTTAAACAAGGCGGCTCTTTCGGAGACCTGTATGGTCGTACTTTCAGAACCGACGGAAACGGTAATGTGGTGTACGACAAGGCAACAGGTTTACCTGATTACGCTATCGATAGCCTCATTGGAAATCCTGCCCCCAAATTCATGCTGGGATGGAGTAATAGTATTAACTTCAAAAACTTTACACTCAGTTTCCTGATCGACGGAAAATTCGGTGGAAAAGTGCTGAGCATCACAGAAGGTTATCTCGATCAGATGGGTGTTAGCCAACGCACAGCTGATGTAAGAAATGCAGGAGGCAAAGTGAAAGTAAGTGGGGTGGATCAGGAAGGAAAACCTTTCAGTGCAGATGTGGATGCTGAAAAGTACTACACATCCATTGGTGGCAAAACACCTGCCGGCGCTGCCTATTCTTACAGTGCAACAGCTATTCGCATGCGCGAGATCTCTATTTCTTACAAACTGCCTATTAAAGGAAATGTGATAAAAGATATGAGGGTTGGATTGATTGGCAATAACCTGTTCTTCTTCAAGCGCGACGCACCATTCGATCCTGAACAGGTGGCTGGTGTAAATGCAGGCGGTACAGGTATCGATGCATTTGGTTTCCCTGCTACCCGCAGCTTTGGTATCAACCTCAAATGCACCTTCTAACCCCATTCTGAAACATTACAATTGAAGCAAGATGAAAATCAATCATAAAAAATCGATCATTGCGCTTAGCTGCCTGGTGATGCTGGGCACAGGGTGCACCAAAAGATTCGATACCATCAATACCAATCCGGCTGGTGTTACAGACGATGTGTTTCTGTCCGACTTCCAGTCTGTTGTGATGCCATTGAAAAATGCACAGCGCAGCCTGGTTTGCTGGGAGCACTGGCGCTATCAGCTGCAGCAAAACCTCAATGCAGATATTTACAGCGGATATATGATGACGCCCACGCCATTCAATGGCAACAACAATAACAGCAACTATTTTATGATGGATGGCTGGAATGAGTGGGTGCTCAATATCGCTTTCGATGGTGTGATGCAATCCACCTTCGACTATTTCAAAAATGCACCGAAATATAAAACGGCCGATCTGAGCGATGCCGATGCGATGGCCAAGATTCTCAACGTTATCGAAATGCATCGTGTGTCTGATATTTTCGGTCCGGTTATCTACACGAAGTTTGCCAAACCAAATGCAGATCTCACCGTCGATTACGATTCTCAGAAAGATGCATACAATGCGTTTTTCGCAGACCTGGATTATGCAGCAGACAAACTGAAGCCTTATGTGGCAGGCACCAAAACAGCGAGCCCTGCTTTCAAAAGCGCCGACCTCGTGTATGGTGGCGATCCCAAAAAATGGAACAAGCTGGTGAATACGCTTCGCCTGAGACTGGCGCTGCGCATCAAATATGCAGATCTTGCCACTGCAAAAACGCAGGGTGAGAAAGCGCTCAATCCTGCCAATGGCGGATTGCTCACTGCGGTGGCTGACAATGCACTGGTAGATTATAAAACTGAAAGCCCCATTGGTGTAATCATCAACAGCTGGGGTGATATCAGATCGGGTGCGCCGCTGGCATCATTGATGAACGGATACAATGATCCGCGTATCGGCAACTATATGACCAAAGCAACTGATCCTGCAGTGAATGGTCAGTACATCGGTATCCGCAATGGCGTTGACATCGATGGAAAAGACAGGTACTCTGGTTATTCCAAACCACTGGGAAAATCTTCTGCTACTGATTATTTCAATCCGCAGAGCGGAAAGGCTAAACTGGCATCTGCTGCGGAAGCGGCTTTCCTGAAAGCCGAAGCTGCACTCGAAGGCTGGGCCAATGCCGGTGACATAAAAGACAATTATGAAATGGGCATCGATCTTTCTTTTGAAGAGTGGGGAGCGGGTTCTGCTGCCGCCTACAAATCGGATGATGTAAGCAAGGCAGCGCCTTATGTTGATCCCAAATCGAAAGTAGCGGGCGCCAACAACGTACCGGCGGGCAATGCCAACCTGAGCACCATTACCATCAAGTGGGATGGCGCTGCCGGTAAAGATGTTAAGCTCGAAAGGATCATTACACAAAAATGGATTGCACTCTATCCCGATGGACAGGAAGCCTGGACCGAATTCCGCAGAACAGGTTTTCCCAAACTGTTCCCTGTTGTGCTGAACAACAGTGCAGGAGCCATTCCCGGATTCATTCAACGTCTACCCATCCCTTCAAAATATGTGAGCAGCAATACAGGCGGCTATCAGCGTGCCATTGCTACTCTGGGCGGACCGGATAACGGAGGAACAAAACTTTGGTGGAACAAAAAACCATAATGATTTACGTCCCCAGTCGATAAGCAACAAGCAACAGAGGGTAGTAGTTCCCCTCTTTGGCCGGACGGAGAGGTTGTGCTCCGGTCCGGCCTTTTTAATTTTATTGGTTAATTTCATCGAAACAATGGCTGTTGAACGGCCACTTACATTTTATCCGCAATCATGAGAAAACTATTTCAGCATTGTCTGTTTTTGATGTTGTTGCTTGCATGCAACACACTCTTTTCGCAAAATCGCATTGAGTTGAATACCGGTTGGTACTGCCGCAATATCAGTGAAGTGAAAACTGATGGAGCTGCCTTATCAGATGCAGGTTTTGAGTTGAAGGAGTGGTTGCCTGCTACAGTTCCCGGAACTGTGCTCACCACATTGCTGAACAATAAGCTGGTGCCCGATCCATTCATTGGCATGAACAATCAGCGGATCCCCGATATCTATGCAACAGGCAACGCACATTACACTTACTGGTTCGTAAAAGATTTTGAAACCGATGCTGCAGCAGGGGAGCAGGTATGGCTGCAGTTCAGAGGCGTGAACTACAAATGCGAGGTCTGGCTCAATGGCAAAAAGCTGAACAGTAAAACACATGAAGGAATGCTGTTGCGGCAGCAATACAATATCACTTCTGTACTGAGATCAGGAAAAAAGAACAGGCTCGCCGTGTTGGTTTATCCTCCCGATAATGTGGGCAATCCCAACGGAGGGCAGGGCGGGGACGGAACCATTGCCCGCGATCTTACTACACCCTACACCGCAGGATGGGACTGGATCCAGCCGGTTCGTGATCGCAACACAGGCATCTGGGATAAAGTGACCATCGAGAAAACCGGGGCCGTGAATATTTCAGATCTGCATGTGATCACAACAGTTCCGGGAAAGAGAAAAGTGGATGGAAAACAAGCGCCGGCATTGATCAATATGAGTTGCCGCATTACCAATGCAGGCAATGCTTCTGTGAAAGGAATACTGCAATATCAGCTGGATGGAAATTCAATTCAGCAATCGGTTTCAGTTCGCGCAGGCGAATCTGTTGAAGTATCGATGCCCGCATTTCAGCTGAACAATCCAAAGCTCTGGTGGCCGGCTGGTTATGGCCCGCAACATCTTTACAAAACAAGTGTGCAATTCATTCAGTCGGATAAAAAAGTTTCAGACAAAGAAGAACTGCAGATTGGTGTGAGGCAGATTGAAACCGTGTGGAATGGTCACACACAAAGCATGCAGACCAATGTAAACGGACAAAAGATCTTCATCAAAGGCGGTAACTGGATCATCTCCGATGCGATGCTTCGTTTCTCGCCTGAACGTTACGATGCAGAGGTAAGATTCCATCGCGATATGAATCTCAATCTCATCCGCATCTGGGGGGGAGCGCTCACCGAGCGTCCTGAATTCTATGAGGCCTGCGACAAATACGGCATGCTGGTGTTTCAGGATTTCTGGTTCAGTGGCGACTGCAATGGACGCTGGCTCGATCCCATGAAAAAAGATGATCAGTGGACACGCAGAAAATATCCTGACAATCATAACCTCACCATCGAAACAATGGCCGATCAGATAAAGCTGATCAGAAATTATCCATCACTGGCTTTCTGGTGCGGAGGTAACGAAATTGCTCCTCCCGATGATATTCTGCATGCTCTCCGCGATTCATTGCTGCCCATGCTCGATGGCACGCGCCGTTTCTTCGATTACTCCAACAGCGACAGCATGAGCTACAACAGCCTCGGAGGCAATGGCGACGGGCCTTACACTATTCAGGACGAAAGTGTATTCTGGAACTACAGAACCTTCCCTTTCAACTCAGAAATAGGATCGGTTGGTGTAGGTGATTATGCATCTCTGCTGCGATTCATTCCTGTTGAAAACCTTGTTCCGCCTCCAATAAACGGAAAAGCAGACAGCGTATGGGAATACCACAAATACATCCCTTATCATCATCATGTGAATGCTTACGGCGCTGTTAAAGACGCCAAAGATTTTGCGATGAAAGCTCAGCTGGTGAATTATACGCAATATCGATCACTGATCGAAGGACATACCGCACATATGTGGGATTGGTACACCGGTACCATCATCTGGAAAACACAGAACCCATGGACATCACTCCGTGGGCAGATGTACGATTATTATCTCGATGTAAATGCCTGCCTTTACGGATTGCGAACCGGAAGCAAACCGCTGCACATCATGATGAATCCGACCGATAGCATGATCATGCTGGCAAACCACGGATTTGAACGGGCCACCAATCTGATGCTCGAAGCGCATGTGGTTGATGTGAAGTCGGGAAAGGATACCATGTACTCCCAGGCGTTCAGCGAAGTTGGACCAGCAACAGTGCAGAAAATATTTCCGCTGAATGGATTTCTTTCATCACTCGGTAAAAATGCAGGATCTTTTGTGTTGCTGCGTATCCGTAATGCACAGCGTAAGCTGATCGATGAGAATTTCTATTGGCTGCCCGGAGCAGATAAGCAGTTCACTGCATTACAGCAGATGCCTTCGGCAAGGCTGCAAGTGTCTGCAAAAGAAACTGCAAAAGGTATAGTACAGGTGACGCTCAGTAATGATGCAAAACAGCCTGTTGCATTTTTCAATCGTGTTGCGCTGATCGATACAAAAACCGGCAAGCGCATATTGCCTGCATTCTTCTCTGACAATTATGTAAGTGTAATGCCGGGAGAAAGCAAGGTGATTGAAGTGGAATATCCTGCAACTGATCTGTCTCCAAAAGAAGTACAGGTGTATGGTTGGAATGTAGCCGAAACCAGTGTGAAAATAAGGTGAGTACAGGCTTTTACTGACAAAAACTCCGATTCAGGGGTTTTGTTTATCTTAGCCGGGTAAATTTTAATGAACCAGCCCCTTATTGAATTTACCCGGCACAAACTCTCTATGATTTATTTATTACGCCCCGGTTTACGCACAACGATGCTCGTTCTGGTATTGTTGAGTAGTTACAATCTATGGTCCCAGTCTGCCTCGCTTCCTGTATACAAAATGCACACAGGAACCGTTACCACCTGTGCTGCCTGGTTTCTGGATGAAGGCGGTTATTCAACCGGCTATGAAGGATACCCCACACCGCAAAAAGTAATCACCTTTAATTCGGCAGATAACAGTCGTCTTCTGCTTCATTTTGATTCGTTGTTTTTTAACGATAGAACTGATGCGCTCACCATCTTCGATGGAAATTCAACTGCAGCTCCCGTATTGACCGTGATCAACAATGCTGGAGGTAATTGGGCTGTTCGAAGCAGTGGAAATTCTCTTACTATCAGGTTTTATGCTTCAGGCATGGGTGCTCAGGGGAAATATGGATGGAGAGCAAAGGTCAGCTGTCTGAATGATCCCGCTCCTGCTGCTTTTCAGACTGTAGTTAATAGTCTTTTTAGCGGCAAGATGGACAAGGGTGATTTCGATAACGACGGTGATCTCGACCTGGTGCATGGCGGAGGGATCTTTCGAAATGAATCTGTAACTGACTCCACCTTTTATTACGAGCGTAAGATCTCGCCTGTTGGCCGCTGGATCGAGCCCGCCGTTGCTGTAGCAGATTACGATAACGACAACGACATGGATGTGCTGGTTACAGGGAGGAATGCCGATACCTATTTATTTGAACCCATCCTTTATCTGAATCAGGGAAATGGAACCTTTGTTGCCTCCCCACAAAAATTCGCACCCTCTTTCAATGGGAAAGCAAAAGCAGTAGATTTCAATAATGATGGGAAAATGGATATCTCCTATATCGGCAGATCCATTGCAACAGTTTCTGCATTCAAACTCTACATCAATAACGGCGATGGCAGCTTCACCGAAAAGACCACCAGTGTGCCGGGGTTAGACAAATCTTATCTCGACTGGGCTGATTGTGATAAAGACGGCGATATGGATTTGCTCATCAATGGCAGCAGCGGCGAATTTTGTTACGCAAAACTTTTCATCAACAACAATGGGGAACTTACTGAACAGGCAGTAGGACTGAAAGGAACCATGCTCAGCAATATAAGATGGGTCGATATGAATGCCGATGGGTTACCGGAAATCATCAATACCGGCATCGATAAACCTGGCACTACCTTTTGCATTCAACCCCAGATACTGATCAATAAAGGTGGGAACAAATTTGAATCGCTCAATAACAATCTTCCTTCCCGCTGGCTGATGTATATGGATTTTGCAGATTATGATAATGATAACGACCTCGATATCATTTGCGGAAGCATGGATTACAACTCCCATTTTACCACCCTGTATAAAAATGAAGGAAATGGTGAATTTAAGAACATCGAGATACCCGGCTTGTATACACAGAATGCAGTCTTCTGGAAAGACTTCAACAAAGATGGTAAACTGGATATCTTTTGTTCATCTGCCGGTTATCCTTCCGCTATTTTGAAGAACATGGGCAATGACGTATTCACCAATGCAAGTCTTCCTATGCCTCAGACTGAATACACGGGCGATGTTGCTATTGCCGATTTCGATCATGATGGCCGTGAAGATATTCTGTATGTGGGTAAGATGGGAGAATACGATTGCATTGAAAAAGATAATTCGATGATGGTGCATAACCTGACCTGGTCGTATTTTTCCAAACCTGTATTCACAAAAGTAATAGAGCTGGCTACCGCATATAATATTGGATTCAATCTCCCAAACTGGCGTTTCGGCGACTTTGATAATGATGGTTTGTTGGATGTGATTGTTACCAACAGTCCGAATCCCTTCGGGGGAGACGAACTGATATTGCTGAGGAACAATGGCAATAATAGTTTTACTAAAATTTCAACTAACCTTTTTGGAATTCATCAGGCAGCGGTTGTTGACCTGGACAATGATGGCTCCAATGAAATATTTACAGCTACCAATGTAGTGTACAAATGGACAACCAATAAACTCGTGAAAGTTTACGCAGACGAGAAATGTCATGAAAGGAGAAGTTGTTCGCAGGAATGGCTGGAAATGGCAGACTATAATAATGATGGATTTATTGATGCAGCTGTCAGCATTGGAGGGAATCTGTATGTAATGAAAAATAATGGTAAAGGGAGGCTTGCTGAAGTGGCCTATCAGTACGGAATCAAGTATTTCAGATGGGCTGACTTTGATAACGACAATGATCTTGATCTGCTTTGTGGAAATGGCAGTATTATGGAGAATCGGGGAAACGACGTATTTGATACTAAAATCACAGGCATAAACCCGCTGAGCGCTGCTGCAGTTGCGGACTTCAATGGCGATGGTTTTAAAGATGTTTTTAGTATGCGCGGATCTGGTGCAGTTCATAGATCGGAAATGTTTTACAACCAGAATGGTGTTATGGCATTCATAGAAAAAACGCCGCCTGAGTTTCCTTACGTCACCAGTGATGAGTACTATGTAGATGCACTGGAGATGGATGTTGATAATGATGGGGATGAAGATATCGTGTATTCAGGTCAATGGTGTAATACTTTTTCAGGAATACTCATCAACAAGGCTAATTTCAATTACCCCAATCTTCACCTGCGTAAACCGGCAGAGAATCAAAAAATCGTTATCGGATCTACCAGCAAAATTGAATGGTCAGGGAAAGATATCGGCAACAAAGTTACCTTGCATTTGTCTGTAGACAGTGGCAGAACTTACCAGCTGCTTGCGGCAGATATTCCTTCGTCTGCAACAGGCGGATCATATCAGTGGAATACAAACGGCCTCGCACCTGCTAAATATTGTTTCGTAAAAGTGAGTGATAAGAATGGCCTCAGAGATTTGAACAACAAATCATTTGAGCTGAGAATGGTCACTGCTGTTGCAGATAATCCTTCACTGGGATATCAGGTGAAATACTATCCCAATCCCACCAGTGGCAGATCATTACTGGAATTGCAGGTGAGATCGGCTAAGAAGATATATGCCTCTGTGATCGATCAGTTTGGTGTTGAGCGCAGACGTTTTTTTGCGGGTGTTTCCAATGGACAAAAGATCACCACATCTGTTGATCTGAGCGGCCTTCCAAATGGGTTGTATTATCTGAAATTTATTTCTGAGAAAGCGCTTCCAGTATTGAAACTGATCAAACAGTAGACCCACAAATGGTATAATGATTATATATCGCATCTGTTAACGAAAGTTCTGCATGGCTGATCGCAATTGAATGATATGAATTACTTTTGCTTCCGCAATGCAGAACTTCATTCGTAATACGGCTGTCGCTTATCTGATGATACTGGTACTCTTCAAGATGCTGGCGGTTCCGTTCATTGTGCTGGATTACGAAGTGAACAAAGATTACATTGCCAACTATCTCTGCGTAAACAAAGGCAACACCGTAGCATATTGTTACGGCAAATGCCATCTGACCAAAGAGCTTGCAAAAGCAGCAGAGGCGCCGGTTTCCAACGAGAAGAACAATGCGAGACCGGCCACTGTGGATTTTGTAGAGCATTTCGAACCATTCAGTTTTGAAGCGAAACAGCCTCCTGTTTCTGATCACAATCTCTTCCGTGACAATCGCTTCACTGTATTTTCTCTCCACAGCATTTTTCATCCACCGGCATTCGCCTGATCAATCCCACACAGCATACGGAGTTGTCTGTTTTGTTTTAGACGGCAGAAGCTAGCGTACTGCATGAGTCGAGTCTGCACAATACGTGCTTCCGGAATCGGTTGTGTCCCCAGTTTTCCGGCAGACAGTTCCGTATGCTGATTTAAATTCAGTTGACTGCATTTGCATGCAGCAGCTGCGGGCTTTTCATGCCTGCACATCAATTATTTCATCCGAAAAAATAACCCGATGAATCATCTCATAAAACTGGCGCTGATGGTGCTGGTTGCTAATGTGCTGCTTGCTTCGTCCTGCAAGAAAACAAAAGACGAATTCGATAAGAGCCAACTTGCGTCGCTCTCCATCGAGTTTGATAATATCGTAGGCGGGCAAAACCTGATGCTCAATACTGGCAGTTACACCAACTCATCCAACGAAGAATTCTCTGTAAGCATGCTGCAATATTATGTCAGCAATATAAAACTGAAAAGAACCGATGGCGTGGAATTCACTGTGCCGCAGGACAGCAGCTATTTCCTCATCCGCGAAAATAATGCTGCAACAAGATATGCGAAACTCAAAGTGCCTGAAGGAGAATACAGCTCGCTGAGTTTTGTACTGGGCGTAGACAGCCTGCGAAGCACTATGGACCTGAGTCTCAGAAAAGGTGTGCTCGATCCGGCAGGTGGCATGGAAGACGGCATGTACTGGGGCTGGACCATGGGCTACATCTTTTTCAAGCTCGAAGGAAACTCTGCTCTCGCTCCGGTTGATCCTACCGGTGCACGAAAATTCAGGTACCATATCGGAGGATTCGGCAATGGTCAGATCAACAATATCAAAACCGTTACTGTGGATCTCACCGCAGGAGGTATTGCCAAAGTGCGTAAGGAAAGGCAAAGCAATATTCACCTGATGGTGGATGTAGCGAAGTTTTTCGGCGGAACACAACAGGTGAGCATAGCTGCGCATCCATCAGTAATGTTCAGCACATTCAGTACGCAGGTGGCGAATAATTTCAATGGAATGTTCAGGCACGATCATACAGAAAACTAGGAGCATATGCACGTTAAACATTGGATCGTTATTGCAGCGCTGATCAGCTTATGCGCCTGCTCGCGAAAAGTGATGGATGCATTTGCTTCATTCGAAAGACCTGCTCATTTTCCTGAGCCTGCGTACAGATTCAGCACCAACGAAATCACAGCAGAGAAATTCGAGCTGGGCAAGAAGCTGTTCTACGAAACGAAGCTCTCGCGCGATAACACCATCAGCTGTGGCACCTGCCATATTCAGACAGCCGGATTTACACACCATGGCCACGATGTGAGCCATGGCATCGAAGACCGGCTCGGCAAGCGCAATTCGCCGTCTGTTTCCAATATGGCCTGGAGCAAAAGTTTCTTCTGGGATGGAGGTGTTACAGATCTCGATCTGCAACCCATTGTGCCTATCACCAATCCTGTGGAGATGGATGAGACCATTCCGAACGTGTTGCAGAAACTGCGCGCTCATCCTGACTATCCGAAGCTCTTCAAACGCGCATTCGGATCGGAGGAGATCAATACCGAGCGGCTGATGAAAGCACTGTCGCAGTTCATGGTGATGCTGGTAAGCGCCGATTCGAAATACGATCGGGTGATCCATAAAACAGGCGAACAGTTTTCTCCCGAAGAACAGCAGGGTTTTCAGTTGTTTCAGCAACACTGCGGAAGTTGTCATAAGGAACCTTTGTTCACCGACGAGAGTTTTCGCAACAATGGCATCGGTATCGGATACAACGGAGATGAGGGACGTGCGACCGTTACTTTGAATGAAGCAGATAAATACAAATTCAAAGTGCCATCTCTTCGCAATCTTTCCTATACGGGTCCGTATATGCACGATGGTCGCTTTCTCACACTGGAAGCGGTTTTGGAGCATTATGCGAAACGGGTGAAAGATGTGCAGAATCTCGATCCGGCATTGAAGCAGAGTGGTGTATTGGGCATTCCGCTCACAGCAGCAGAACAATCCAATATCATCGCATTTCTGAAAACACTCAACGATCCGAAATTCATCAGCAACAAAAAGTTTGCTGAACAATAACACTCTAAATTTTCAATGATGAGAACAAGCCTGTGGTTGTACATTTTGTTGCTCGCCTGTGGCTGTGGTGAGCAAACCGAACAGAAAAAAGTTGAACAGAAGCAAGCAGCGCCGGATCCGCATAGCGGCCATATGAAAAGCAGCGGCGGTTCTTCGAAATACGTAGATCAGGTGAACAGTGGCGAAATAAAAGAGGATACGCTGAAAGGCAGTCCGCGTAAAATATCCATGAGTAATGTGGGTGATGTGCATGTGCATATCACTTACAGTTCTCCCGGTGTAAAAGGGCGAACCATCTGGGGTGGCCTGGTGCCATACGATCAGGTTTGGGTAGCCGGTGCGCATAAAGCCACTTCTGTAAACATCAACGGAGATATCGAAGTGGAAGGAAAAACCATTCCTGCCGGTACTTACGCATTCTTTGCCATCCCCGGAAAAACGTACTGGGTGCTGATTCTGAACAAAAACTATGAACAGCATCTGACGGATGATTATGATGCTGCGCAGGATGTGGTGCGCATCAAAGTAAAACCACAGGCTGTTGCTCTCACTCCCAGACTGATCTATGCCGTTGAAGAATTAAGCAGTAACAAAGGGTTGATCAACCTGCAATGGGAGAAAATAAAGGTAAGCCTGCCCTTTACCATTCATCATTCAACGAAGTAATATGAAGAAACACTTACTTGCAGCAATGCTGCTGCTGCTAACTGCGCCCGTATTTGCCTGCGATATCTGT
Source organism: Pseudoflavitalea sp. G-6-1-2 (assembly GCF_012927185.1). Classification (GTDB taxonomy): domain Bacteria; phylum Bacteroidota; class Bacteroidia; order Chitinophagales; family Chitinophagaceae; genus Pseudobacter. The sequence goes on along the minus strand of NZ_JABBGB010000002.1, from coordinate 1,034,238 downwards.
GGCTGCGGGGTCGGCAGCTACTATATCGGCATACTTCCTGAATTCAATAAAAAGATCATTGGCATCCGTTACAGATACAATTCTTTGAAAACGCATATCGGTGCAGGTGGACAAACATCCTACCTCACCACCCGCGAAACATTTCACACAGCGGAGGTTTGGGGTGGATGGAATATCAGCAGGAAATTCAGAGTGATGGGCTATATCCCCGTAAACTTCAATGAAAAGAAAAGTCAGGAGACGACTGCATCGAAAACCGGATTGGGAGATATGGGCGTGCAGGGATTCTACAAATTATTCGATCAGCGAAAAACCATCGGTTCAAACCTTATGGTGCATGCTCTCTGGCTGGGAGCGGGTCTGAAACTGCCCACTGGGAAATATGAATCACCTGCAAAAGATCAGTCTGCGCCGGACGCGAATCTTTTTCAGCTGGGCACGGGAAGCACTGATTTCACCGTAAATGCGATGTACGATCTGCGCATTCAGGATGCAGGCATCAATGCTGCTGCGAGCTACAAGATCAATACAGCAAACAGCGACGACTATCGCTATGGCAACAGGCTCAGTGCAAGCATGCAGGCTTATTACAAATTCAGAATATTGAATGCATTCACGTTGTCGCCGAATGCGGGAGTATTGTACGAAACTGCTGAACACGATAAGGATGCCGGATTCAGTACAGACGTCTCCGGCGGAAATCTATTGCTCGGAACAGCCGGACTGGAAGCGGCTTTCGCTAAATTTGCCATCGGCGCAGGGTTTCAGCATCCCTTGTCGCAGGATCTTGCAGGAGGTTTTGTAAAAGCCAACAGCAGGGCGATGGTGCATATTTCATTTTTGTTGTAAAATCAAACAGTGCAACTATGGTTACAAAATTTGGTAAGATTGCCATACTGCTGGTAGTGGGAATCACAGTAACAGCCATCATATTTTTGGCAGGCTCTCTTTTCGGCAGAAAAACTGAATTGCCTTTTCCCGGTCCACCGGATCATGAACCCGGTGCATTCTCTTTTGTGAATCAATATGGACAAACGATTACGCAGAAGGATGTTGCAGGCAAGGTAACGGTTGTGGAGTATTTCTTCACCACCTGTCCGGGTATCTGCAAAGTGATGAACAAGAACCTTGGTGTGGTGTACGAAACATTCAAAGACCGGAAAGACGTGTGCATTCTTTCGCATACCGTAAATCCCGAAAACGATACAGTGCAGGTATTGAATGCATATGCGCAAAAGATGCATGCAGAGGGGCCTGTATGGCAGTTCCTCACAGGCGATAAAGAAAAATTGTACAAGGCTGCACGGATCGATTATCTGCTGGCAGTGGAAGATCCTCCGACGAATATTGCGGACGATTTCATTCATACAGAATATGTGGCATTGCTCGATAAGAAACGTCGCATACGCGGATTCTATGATGCTACCAAAGAGGAGAAAGTGAAGGAGCTGATTGCAGGAATAAAACAGTTGCTGGAAGAGTAGCGGCTTAACGGTCATGTTGATTCATTATCGAAGCAGTAATAACCAGACCGGTTGCTGAAAGGCAGCCGGTTTTTTTATCATTATCCCACTCCATCCCGGCAAAACAGACCAATGCGAAATGATGCTTCGCATTTCCCGATCTTTACCTAGTTTTGCCACGCATGAGTCAGCAACTTCTAATCGATAACATCCAGAGATACGTTCAGCTCGATCCCAATGAGCAGGAACTGCTGCTTTCCTACTTCAAACCAAAGAAGATCAAGAAAAAGCATTTTCTTTTTCAGGAAGGCGAAGTACATAAGAACGGATGTTTTGTACTTTCCGGTTGTCTCCGCTGTTACAGCATCGATAAGAACGGGTTTGAGCATGTGCTGCAATTCGGCCCTGCCGGATGGTGGGTAGGCGATATGCATAGCGCACTCAACGGCACTCCCGGCATTCTCAATGCCGATGCCATCTATGACAGTGAAATGCTGATCATCGCACGCGCCGATCAGGAAAAAGTGTACAACGAATTGCCTAAAGTAGAACGCTATTTTCGCATCATCTCCGAAAGATCCCTTGCTGCATTCCAGCAGCGCATGATAGGCAATCTCAGCAATACCGCTCTGGAACGATACGATAGTTTCTGCGCGCTCTATCCGAGCCTCATCGAAATACTCCCCCAAAAGCAGATTGCAAGCTATATCGGCGTTACGCCTGAGTTTCTGAGCAAGATGCTCAGCAGTCCCCGCCCCAAATAAAGGCATTCTTAATCTAGATTAAGAACTTCGCTTAACCTGGGTTATTGGTGCAGGGCCACGTTGCATGGTAATTTTGTTTCATCATTTAAAACAAAAACAAATTTACCAGTATGAATACTACAACAACAACCCCCGCAACTAAGACAACCTGGACTTTAGACGCAATGCACAGTGAGCTTGGTTTCAAGATCAAGCACCTGATGATCACCAACGTTACCGGATATTTTACCCAATTCAATGTTACCGCTGATGTAGATGGACACAATTTCACTACAGCTAAAATCGATGCTGAAGTTGAAGTAGCTTCTATCAATACCAATAACGAACAGCGCGATAGTCACCTGCTTAACAGCGATTTCTTCGAAACGGAGAAGTTCCCCAAAATGCGCTTCAAATCTACCGAAATCAAAAAAGTAGACGATGATGTGTTCGAACTGTTCGGAGACCTCACTATCAAAGGAGCTACCAAACCCGTTAAATTGGTGGTTGAATATTCCGACATCGTTAAAGACCCATATGGCAATACAAAAGCCGGATTCTCTTTCTCTGGAAAGATCAATAGAAAAGACTGGGGCGTTAGCTTCAATGCTGCTCTCGAAACCGGTGGTGTGATGCTGGGTGAAGAAGTTAAGATATTCGGCGAGCTTCAATTGATCAAACAATAAGTCTCCCGGATCTTATCAGGTATTCAGCAGAAGACTAATACACGTGAAAGATGAAAAAACTGATAAGGTATGTGGTACCGGCAAAGGAAGAACAGGCCAACGAAAATGATACTGTGCTGAATGTATTTCCGAATACGGAAATCGGGCCTGTAAATCCTTTCACGCTGTTGCAGCACAAACTGCCGGATTGTACCAGCAAAGAAAAATGCTGCAAAGAAACCCTCCATCTTCTGCTGAAAGGCAGCAGCTGCAAGGGTTTGAAAGAAAGAATGCTTTTATCTTCCGATGAAGTGAATCTGCCCTGTGTACTCAAACAGCGCGGAGTGGAACTGAAACTGATCACCGGAAGTTATGAAGATAGTTTGTCCCCTTTGGAAACTGATCCCGCTTTAGTATCCATTATCGGAGCCATTGAAAAGGGCAGGAGAGTGCAGTTCACTGCAGTTGAAGGATACAGCACCATGTTGTACGTGATCAAAGGAAGAGTGAATATACATCTCGATTCCATCGAAGAGCATCAGCTTGTTTTGTTTGAGAAAGAGAACGAAGAAATATTGGTTTGTTCAGAAGAGGATTCACAGCTGCTCTTTCTCATGGCAAGGCCTGTTCCTGATGAGGAAACGAGTACATTGAATATACAGTTCGAAGCGCCCGGAGGCAGGCTCTCTGTATATGAGGCTCAGTAGCCGCGTATGCCTGACTAATTTTTTTTCGGTTGAATATGGTTGGTTAAATTGAAAAAGCCTTCAGCATGGTCTTCGCTGGAGGCTTTTCATAATTTAAGCGGGTATGTTATCGCAGTTTTAGCCGGTGATCGCTGTCCCTTTTCTTTCGCACCAGGCGAACGGTGGCATTCTGAGTAAGGCTGCTGCTGAGATAAACTTCGTAGCGGGTATTGCCGTCGGTTACCACCATCAAAGCCGTGTTGGGCGGGAATTTGCCGAGATTCTGAGCAAACATGCTGATCTCATTTACAGACTTCACTTCATCCAGTTTCACATAGATGTTTGTGCCGCGGTCTGTGATCATCTGATTGGTGAGCACCGGTTCTCCGTTGAGGAATACCGAGATGGTGTCTCCATCGATATCACCATTATCGTAGAAGGTGATGCGGATAGAATCGCTTTCCACTTCGATATCCTTATTGTAGATATTCTTTCTCTTTTTGTAGGCGTCGGCGATCTTCTGTTCAACAGGTGTTACTTTAACACCGTTATTCTCGGCAGGAGAGATGGATTTGCTAACGCCAACGGGTACCTGTATGCTTGTAGAAGGGATTGTTTTCTTTTCAGCTGCGGCTTCTTTGGCTGCAACTTCCGCTTCTTTTTTGGCTGCCTCGCCTTCGCGGATCAGTTCTGCCTGACGCTGGGCGGCGGTTGGAGGTTCGGTCTTCGCAATTACTTCCTCCGCTTTTTTTACGGGTGTTTCCACTTTAACAATCACTTCTTCTTTCTTCTCCGGAGTTTCAGTTTTTGCAATGGCTTCTTTTACCGGCTCTGCTTTCTTTTCTGCTTCCACCACATGATCTTCTTCCTGTGGTTTCCAGAAACGCTGGCCTACGGCCATATTGCGAAGCACTGCAGTGGCGGTGCCTTCGGTTCTGTCCATAGTGAAATTCACTTTCAGTTCCGGACAGGTGTATTTGTATTTGTCGTTGGGGTAGAAGCTGCCGTTCATGGTGCTCTGTGCCTGACTCACCAGCAGTTTGCCGATAAAGGTCATGGGGCATTCGATGCCATTGCGGGCAGTGGATGCATAGAGCAGCATCGGAAGATTGGGAATAGTTACTTCGCGGGTTTCTTTGTTGTATTTGCCGCGAACGAAAAAGCTTTGGTACGTGTCTTTGAAATAGTAGCCGAATACGCCTTCTATTTCATTTCCCTTCTGCTGGATGATCAGCTCGGTGAGGTAGTTGCTGAATGAGCCCTGAAGCACCACGTCAGCTTTGCCGTACCAGGATCCTGATGCAGACTGTGCCCATGTAGAGTAGGAGAGCAGCAGCGCGATTGTCCAGATGAATAGTTTTTTGAACATACGTGAAGATAGGCAGAAAAAATCAAGCCAAATTGCTGGCTTGCTTCTTTTAATGCCTTAGTGCTGCTATTGGAAAAGTGGTGAAGCGATTATTTGAGAAAGCGTTTCATCTCTCTGTCGGTGTCGCGTTGCTTGATGGTCTCGCGTTTATCGTACAGTTTCTTTCCTTTGCCCAGGCCGATTTGCATCTTGGCCATATTTTTTTCGTTGAAGTAGATGCGCAGCGGAACTATGCTGTAGCCTTTCTCTTTTATTTTGGCTTCGAGCTTGCGCAGTTCTTTTTTGTGCAGCAGCAGTTTGCGTTCCTGCGTGGGAACGTGGTTATTGAAAGTGCCATGGCTGTACTCCGTTATGTGAAGGCTCTTGATCCAGAGCTCACCTTTGTGGAAAAAGCAATAGGCGTCATTGAAGCTGGCGCGGCCTTCGCGGAGTGATTTCACTTCGGTGCCGGCCAATACGATGCCTGCATCGTATTGATCTTCGATGAAATAATCGTGGTAGGCTGATCTGTTTCTGATCTCGGTCATGTGATGATAACAAAATACGAAATGCGAAGTTCGGACATTCCTCGTTCACATTTCGTATTGCGTGTATTGAACGGTTAGTTCTTGAATAAACTCAGTACTGTTGCCAGTTTATCTTTCAGTTCTTTTCTCGGAACGATGAAATCGAGGAAACCATGTTCCAGCAGGAATTCGCTTCGCTGGAAACCTTCGGGAAGGTCTTTCTTGATGGTTTCTTTGATCACACGCGGACCGGCAAAGCCGATCAGGGCACCGGGTTCAGCGATGTTGAGGTCTCCCAGCATCCCGAAAGAAGCAGAGATACCGCCGAAGCTCGGATCGGTAAGGAAAGAGATATAAGGCACCTGTGCATCGGTAAGCTGAGACAGCTTTCCGGATACTTTGGCCAGCTGCATGAGGGAGAAAGCGCTCTCCATCATCCGGGCTCCGCCCGATTTGCAGATGATCATCAGGGGTATTTTCTGTTCTATGCAAACGTCGGCTGCGCGGGCAATTCTTTCTCCCATTACACTTCCGAGTGAGCCTCCGATGAACTCGAAGTCCATACAGGCTATCATGAAGTCCTGGTTTTTGATCTTGCCTTGTGCAACACGAATGGAATCGGTCAGGTCTGTTTTTCCCCAGATCTCCTGCAATCTCTTGCCATAAGGCTTGAGGTCGGTGAACTGGAGGTAGTCTTTCGAGCGGATATTTTCAAACAATACATCGTATTGATTGTCGTCAAACAGGATTTCAAAATATTCTGTGCTGCCGATGCGGTGATGATACGCACATTTGGGGCAAACGAAAAGACTTTCCCTGAGTTCGGTTACGGTGCAGATGTATCCGCATTCGGGACATTTGCTCCAGAGACCTTCAGGGGTTTCTTTTTTTTCTGCCGTACTGGTCAGAATTCCTTTCTTAATCCTCTTGAACCAACTGCTCTTTGACTCTTCGGCCTGGCCATCTTCGCCTGCCAGGTTGGCGTCAAAGTCCTCTTCTTGTTTCATTCGGTTGGTTTTAGGCGGCTAAGATATGCATTTTAATAAATTAATAATTTCAGTCGGTGGGCAGGAAATTTTTTATTGTGATATGATTTCTGGCCTCACTGCGTTATTTTTGCGTCTGAGCAGTAAAACGTAACCACTTGCCCATGAGCTTTCTTCCACATTGATCATGGGGTGGTGATGCAGGCAGGACAGGCATTTGGCGGGATGAGCAGTATCAGAAAAAGGTCAATCACTTTCTATTCTTCAGAGCGTGATGCACATCCACCATACGCCGAAACCTTCCCGTTACCTGGTTACGAACCATTCAGTGCGACCTTTAATAACAAAATTTTTTTCAGATGAAATGGTCTGAACTCTTTACGTCTTCCATCGGCAAGAAACTTGTAATGGCTTTCACCGGTATCTTTCTCATCAGCTTTTTAGTAGTGCACGTAGGGATTAATGCCTGCATCTTTGCCGACCTCTTTGACCCCACTGAAAATGGAGAAATGTTCAACAGGGCTGCTCACTTCATGGGAGCCACCGTTCTGATCCGCATCGCTGAAGTAGGTCTCTTCGCTGGTATCATACTCCATATAGTACAGGGGTTGATGCTCGAAGTGCAGAACCGCTCCCGCAGAGGAAAAGGATATGCAGTTCAAATGGGCAACAAAGGCAGTAAATGGTACAGCCGCAGCATGGGCCTGCTGGGTACACTGTTGCTGTTGTTTCTGGTACTGCACGTATCTCAGTTCTGGTGGGACAGCCGCGTAGCGCACAACCTGCCTGAAGCAGGGTATGATCCTTCACACCACGATCTTTTCCTCAGAATGACTGAAACTTTCCAGAATCCATGGCTGGTAGTAATATATGTACTGGGATGCATTTCCCTTGCATATCACCTGCTGCACGGATTTCAGAGTGCTTTCAGAACCATCGGTGTTCATAATAACCGTTACCTGAAAATGCTCAACAGCATCGGAATCGGTTTTTCCATCATCGTTCCACTTGTTTTTGCGCTGATGCCTGTCAGCATGCATTTGGGATGGGTTGGTCTCAACAACTAATTATTGAGCGTAGTATCAGTGACTTCATAAACGCAAACCATAAACTGGTTATATGTTAGATGCAAAAATTCCTGCCGGCCCTTTAGACCAGAAATGGACTTATTACAAAGGCCATTGCAATCTGGTGAATCCGGCCAATAAACGTAAGCTGGAAATCATTGTTATCGGAACCGGTCTGGCCGGCGCTTCTGCTGCCGCAGCACTGGGTGAGCTTGGCTATAAAGTGAAGGCTTTCTGCTTTCAGGATTCTCCCCGCCGCGCACACAGTATCGCAGCGCAGGGCGGTATCAATGCTGCCAAGAACTATCAGAACGACGGCGACTCAGTGTTCCGTCTTTTTTATGATACCATCAAAGGTGGTGACTACCGCGCACGCGAAGGCAACGTTCACCGTCTGGCGGAAGTGAGTGGCAATATCATCGATCAGTGCGTGGCACAGGGTGTTCCCTTTGCCCGTGAATATGGCGGTCTGCTCAGCAACCGTTCATTCGGTGGTACTCAGGTACAAAGAACTTTCTATGCTGCCGGTCAAACCGGTCAGCAGCTCCTCATAGGTGCATATCAGGCGCTTGAGCGTCAGGTAGCCCTCGGTAATGTAAAACAATACTCCCGTCACGAAATGCTGGAGATCGTAATGGTCGATGGCAAAGCGCGCGGCATCATCGCCCGTGATCTCGTGACCGGCAAGCTGGAACGCCATTTCGGCCATGCCGTACTGTTATGTTCCGGCGGATACGGCAACGTATTCTATCTTTCCACCAACGCCATGGGCAGCAATGTAACAGCCGCCTGGAAAGCGCACAGGAAAGGAGCTTACTTCGCCAATCCATGTTTCACTCAGATCCACCCCACCTGCATTCCGGTGAGTGGAGATCATCAATCGAAGCTCACCCTCATGTCTGAGAGTTTGCGTAACGATGGTCGCATCTGGGTTCCAAAGAAAAAAGACGACAACCGCAAAGCAGTTGATATTCCAGAAGAAGAAAGGGATTATTATCTCGAAAGAAGATACCCTGCCTTCGGTAACCTCGTTCCCCGCGACGTGGCCAGCCGCGCTGCCAAAGAGCGTTGCGATGCCGGTTACGGAGTAGGTACTTCCAAACAGGCGGTATACCTCGATTACGCCAACGCCATTCAGCGTTACGGAGAAATCGAAGCCAATAAACAAGGTCTGCACGCATCTGCCGAAGAGATCACCAAACTCGGAAAGGCAGTAGTGAAAGAGAAATACGGCAACCTTTTCGATATGTACGAAAAGATCACCGGAGAGAACCCTTACGAAACACCGATGCGTATCTATCCTGCCGTTCACTATACCATGGGCGGTCTCTGGGTGGATTATGAACTGATGACAACCGTGCCTGGTCTGTACAGTCTGGGTGAGGCCAACTTCAGTGATCACGGTGCTAACCGCCTCGGTGCATCTGCGCTGATGCAGGGTCTGGCAGACGGATACTTTGTGATCCCTTATACCATGGGTAACTATCTCGCAGCAGATATCGCTACCAAACCGATCTCTCTCGATCACCCTGCATTTGTAGAAGCAGAGAAATCTGTGAGCGATCGCATCAATCAGCTCATGAACATCAAGGGCACCAAAACGGTGGAAAGTTTCCACAAACGCCTTGGACTGATCATGTGGGATAAATGTGGTATGGCCCGCAATGCGAAAGGATTGCAGGAAGCCATCACACAGATTCAGCAGCTGAAGAAAGAGTTCTGGAGCGATGTCCGCATCCCCGGAGCCATCAACGAAATGAACCCCGAACTGGATAAGGCCAACCGTGTTGCCGACTTCCTCGAACTGGGTGAACTGATGTGCATCGATGCCCTCAACCGCAACGAAAGCTGTGGTGGTCACTTCCGCGAAGAGTCTCAGACGGAAGAAGGGGAAGCAAAACGTGACGATGCCAATTTCTCATACGTAGCAGCATGGGAATACAAAGGCGATCACAACTGGCAGATGCATAAAGAAGATCTCAAATTCGAAGTAGCTAAACCAACTCAGCGTAGCTATAAATAACAATTACTACATCTATCGTCTATGGAACATTATAATATGAATCTCACACTGAAAGTGTGGAGGCAGAAGAGCACGAACGATGAGGGCGCATTCGAAACTTATGATGTGAAAGACATTTCTTCCGAGATGTCGTTCCTGGAAATGTTTGACGTGTTGAATGAGCGGCTGATCGCTGAAGGCAAAGACCCTATCGCTTTCGACCACGATTGCCGCGAAGGTATCTGCGGTATGTGCTCCATGTATATCGATGGCCGTCCGCACGGACCATGGCAAGCAAATACAACCTGTCAGCTGCACATGCGTGCCTACAAAGATGGCGATACCATCACTGTAGAGCCATGGAGAGCAAAGGCCTTCCCCGTGATCAAAGATCTGGTGGTAGACCGTATGGCTTTCGACCGCATTGTTCAGGCCGGCGGTTACATTTCGGTAAATACCGGTAATCCTCAGGATGCCAACAGCATTCTGATTGCAAAAGATAAAGCAGACCTCAGCTTCGCCAATGCAGCCTGCATCGGTTGCGGAGCCTGCGTAGCAGCCTGCAAAAACAGTTCTGCCATGCTGTTCCTCAGCGCCAAGGTTAGCCATCTCGCATTGCTGCCACAGGGAGATCCTGAGCGCAAATCGCGTGCTATCAACATGGTGGCACAGATGGATAAAGAAGGTTTCGGCAGCTGTACCAATACCGGCGCCTGCGAAGCGGTTTGTCCCAAAGAAATTTCCATCACCAATATCGCACGCCTCAACTACGAGTATCAGCGTGCAGGTTACCTGGCTGATTAATCAGTCCGGTGGTGATTTCAAGGCCCTGAAGCATGCTGCACCTGCAGTATGCCTCAGGGCTTTTTATTGTACCTTACAACCATTAATAAATTTCATATGAGCAACTATATCGTTCCTGCACAAACGAAGATGGGGCATGTGCATCTGAAGGTTTCGGATCTCGATAAGGCGCTGGAGTTTTATCAGGGGCTGCTGGGGTTTGAGATCATGCAGCGGTACGGAGATCAGGCAGTATTCATTTCGGCAGGAGGTTACCATCATCATATCGGACTGAACACCTGGTACAGCAAGGGGATGCCACCGGCGCCACGCAGGGCAGCCGGACTTTTCCATACGGCCATTCTCTATCCCACAAGAAAAGATCTGGCGGTTATTCTGCAACGGCTGATCGATGCCAAATACCCGCTCACCGGCGCTTCTGACCATGGCGTGTCCGAAGCCATCTACCTCGACGATCCTGATGGCAACGGCGTAGAACTGTATTGGGACAAACCACAGGATCAATGGCCCCTCGATGCTAACGGGCATCTTCAAATGGTGACCGAACCGCTCGATATTCCCGGTTTACTGGGAGAAATCACCGGGTAACGCATATTACCCATTTCCCATTAATTTTAATAACCTGTGATGAATGGACGAAACAAGCAGCACGGAATTTGTAATTTCCGTTCGTTCCAAATCACAGCAACATGAATCATACAAGGAAACTCTTGTTTATGACCCTGCTCGCAGCCGGTTGTAATCAAACTCCCTCAAACATGCAGAAACCATACGATTGGCCAGCCAATATTGCTACTCCGGTAGCAGAAGAAAAGCCTAAAGAATTTACAGCGCATGGCGACAAGCGCTCAGATCCCTGGTACTGGCTCAATGAAAGAGAAAATCCCAAAGTGATCGATTATCTCAAAGCTGAAAATGCTTATGTAGATACGATGATGGCCGGCACGAAGAAATTGCAGGAAGAACTCTTTCAGGAAATGAAAGCCCGCATCAAGGAGAAAGACGAATCGGTTCCAACCCTCGATCACGGTTATTATTACTACAACCGTTTTGAAGAAGGGAAGGACTATCCCGTTTTCTGCCGCAAAAAAGGAAGTCTCGACGCTCCCGAAGAAGTGATGTTCGATCAGAACAAGATGGCCGAAGGATTCAAATTCTTCTCCATCGGAACTATCGAGATCAGCGATAACGATGAATTGGCAGCCTTCACCACCGATCCGGTGAGCCGCCGTCTTTACAATCTGCAGATCAAGAACCTGAAAACAGGAGAGATCTATCCCGAAAAAATTCCGAATGTGGAAGGAGGCTCCATCATGTGGGCTGCCGACAACAAAACCATGTTCTATATTCTGCAGGATACTGTAACGTTGCTGGGATACGCCGTGTATCGTCATGAGCTCGGCTCCGATCCTAAAAACGATGTGAAGGTGTACGAAGAGAAGGACAACACTTTCGATCTCGGCATCGGCCGCACACGCAGCAGAAAATATCTTACCATCAACTCGGCGAAGAATCAGGTTTCTTCCGAATACAGAATACTCGATGCATCCACGCCAACCGGCGCCTTCACTGTGTTTGAGCCAAGGAAAGAGAATTTCATCTACGACATCGATCATGCAGATGATGGCAAATTCTATATCCTCACAGATTGGGATGCACCTAACTACAAACTGATGACGGCCCTTCCCGGCAAAACCGGCAAAGCCAACTGGCAGGAGCTGATCCCTGCACGCAAAGACGTGTTCATTGCCAGCTTCACCAATTTCAAAGATCATCTGGTGCTTTCTGAAGTGAAAGATGCCATGCGTCAGGTTCGTGTGATAAATCAGAAAACCAGCAAGGATGAATACATCAGCTTCGACGAAAAAGTATACACTGCACAACTGGGCTCGAACCCCGATGCCAACAGCAATGTACTTCGCCTGTCGTATACTTCGATGATCACTCCATCCATGGTGATCGATTATAACATGGACACCAAGGAAAGGGTAGTGAAGAAACAAACCGAAGTGATCGGCTACAAAAAAGACGATTACGAAACAGAGCGCATCTGGGCTGTTGCGAGAGATGGCGTGAAAGTGCCTATCACTCTCGTGTACAAAAAGGGAATGGAGAAAAATGGCAGCAACAGCTTCCTCCTGAATGGCTATGGTTCTTATGGTTTCAGTCAGTTCCCCGGATTCTACCGCAACATATTCTCATTGCTCGACAGAGGATTCATCTACGCAGTAGCGCATATCCGTGGCGGACAGGAAATGGGAAGGCAGTGGTATGAAGATGGCCATATGTTCAAAAAGAAAAACACATTCACCGATTTCATCGATTGCGGCAAATATGTGATTGAACAGAAATACACCAGCAGCGGACACATTTATGCCAATGGCGGAAGCGCAGGAGGCTTATTGATGGGCGCTGTGGTGAACATGGAACCCAAACTCTTCAATGGGGTAGTGGCCGAGGTACCATTTGTGGACGTGATCACTACTATGTCCGATGCAAGCATTCCCCTTACCACCAGCGAGTACAAAGAGTGGGGCAACCCCGCAGACAGCGCGGAGTATGCTTACATGCGTTCTTATTCACCTTATGATAACGTAGCGGCGATTGAATATCCCAACATGCTGGTAACCACCGGTCTGCACGACAGTCAGGTGCAATATTTCGAGCCAGCCAAATGGGTGGCCAGATTGCGCCAGATGAAGAAAGGGAACAACGTACTGCTCTTCAAAACCAATATGGACGCGGGTCACGGCGGAGCTTCGGGACGTTTCGAAGCCCTCCGCGACGAAGCCCTTCAGTTCGCCTTTTACCTCGCTCTCGAAGGCAAGGTGAATTAACTGGTTCAGAAGGGAATTAATGCGTACCTTTGCGGCTCTAAAAAAATCAGGAAGTCAGTATGATCTCAGTGAATAATGTGACCCTTTCGTTCGGAAAACGTGTATTGTTCGACGAAGTGAATCTCTCCTTCAGCAAAGGAAACTGCTATGGAGTGATCGGTGCCAATGGCGCCGGCAAATCTACTTTCCTTAAAATACTGTCCGGAGAAATCGAGCCCAACAAAGGCACCATCGATATTACTCCCGGCGAACGGATGGCAGTACTGAAACAAAACCATTTCGAGTTCGATGAAATTACAGTGCTCAATACTGTACTCATGGGACATAAAAAACTCTGGAGCGTAATGCACGAGCGTGATGCCATCTATGCCAAAGCTGATTTCAGCGAGGAAGACGGTCTCCGCGCGGGTGAACTCGAAGGAGAATTCGGAGAAATGGGTGGATACACAGCCGAAAGCGATGCAGGCAGCCTGCTCAGCGAACTGGGTGTGATGGACGACATGCATCAAACCCTGATGAAAGACATCAGCGGAGCTATGAAAGTGCGTGTGCTGCTGGCACAGGCGCTCTTCGGAAACCCCGATGTACTCATCCTCGATGAGCCTACCAACAACCTTGATGTAGTAACCATCTCCTGGCTGGAAAACTTCCTGGCAGAGTATGAGAACATCGTGATTGTGGTATCGCACGATCGTCACTTCCTCGATGCAGTATGTACGCACGTAGCGGATGTGGATCGTCAGAAGATCAAGATCTACACCGGTAACTATACTTTCTGGTACGAGAGCAGCCAGCTGGCAGCCCGTCAGCAGAACGATAAGAACAAGAAGACCGAAGAGAAGCGTAAAGACCTGATGGACTTCATCGCCCGATTCAGCGCCAACGCTTCGAAATCCAAACAGGCTACTTCACGTAAGAAAGCCCTGGAGAAACTGGTAATCGAAGACATCACTCCTTCAAACAGAAAATATCCTGGTATCATCTTCAAGCAACTGCGCGAAGTAGGCAACCAGATCCTGAATGTAGAGAAGCTCAGCAAAACGGTGGAAGGCAAACCGCTCTTCGCCAATATCAGCTTCACTGTAAACAAGGGTGATAAGATCGCTGTAGTGGCCGACGATCAGATGGCGGTGACTTCTTTCTTCGAGATCATCAATAACGAACAGCAGGCAGACAGCGGAACCATCGAGTGGGGAACCACCGTATCCAAAGCATACCTGCCCAACGATAACTCACAGTATTTTACACAGGATCTGAACCTGATGGACTGGCTGCGTCAATATGTGCCACCGCATGTAACTGATGTGGATGAGCCCTTCCTGCGTGGATTCCTCGGAAAGATGCTGTTCAGCGGAGACGAGGTGCTGAAACAAACATCTGTACTCAGCGGAGGAGAGAAAGTGCGTTGCATGCTCAGCCGCATGATGCTGCAGGATCCTAATGTGGTGCTGCTCGATGAGCCAACCAACCACCTCGATCTGGAATCTATCCAGGCTTTCAACGAAAGCATGGAGAACTTTAAAGGTATTGTGATGATCACTTCGCATGACCATACCTTCCTGCAAACGGTTTGTAACCGCATCATCGAACTCACTCCGAACGGAGCGATCGATAAGCTGATGACCTTCGACGAATTCCTCGAAGACAAGAAGGCAAGGAAGAAACTGGCCCTCGCTTAAACATTTCATGATCCGGATTTTGAGTAGTCCGGTCCCCATAAACCCTGAAAAGCAATGCTTTTCAGGGTTTCTTTTTTAGAAAATAGGGCGAAAATGTATTGATTTTAACATATATAATTTAATTTCGTAAAATATTGCTCAGCTAATCTCTGGCCTTAACGATCCTGATTCACTCCTTTTTTAAAGGATCAGCAAATTTCCCCCAACTCCCGTAAACGCGTAGGCGAAACCCATCATCGACCCCCGAAGCCGGCCGAAACTTTTTTTACTAACCAATTAAATTTTACATCATGAAACACGCTTACGCGGCGCTCATATGCTGTATGGCTATGGCATTGAGTGCAAATCGAGCCCAGGCCCAGCTTCAAAAGGGTAATATTCTCATTGGAGCGAACCTGATGGGGATGAGCTTAGACTTCCAGAAGGATAACAATACTTTCAACCTGAGCATCAATCCGAAAGCTGCCTGGTTTGTAGAAGACAATCTGGCGATCGGTGGTATGGTTGATCTCGGGCTTCGTACCAACAAAGGATCTACCACATTCACTTATGGCGTAGGTGTTCTGGGCCGCTATTACCTGGCCGACAAACAGGTGCAGCTGCTGAAACAGAGCCGTTTCTTCCTGGAAGGTAACGTGGGCATCAGCGGAAACAACGTGCATATCAAGGGCGGTTCTGATGCCAATACCAACGGATTGGGCATCGGTTTTGGTCCTGGTGTTGCTTACTTCCTCACACCAAATATCAGTTTGGAAGGATTGCTGAAATACAATCTCACTGTTGGTTTCGGTAACTCAACTACCAATAACCAGCTGGCATTCGGACTGGGCTTCCAGATCTATCTGCCTACCAAGAAGGCAAGAGCTATTTACAACGACGTGAAGTCGCAGATGAAATAATTGAAGTGTACACTTGCTCCGGAAAGGCCGGGAGAACGGAGAGGACAGACATCGCCTCCTATCCGGATTCCGGCCTTTTCAATTATGAGAATTGCCAGTCTGCACTGTCGATATAAAACACGTAATGGACGAGAGACCGCTATCTCAAAACAATAAATACCAATTTTCTACGCTTTTTACATACTCCGTTTGAATTTACGCTAATATTGCGGGGTCCAAATGCCGACATTGTTGACCGCGAGAATATTGATACTGTTTGTGTTATTGGCCTGCTGCCAATCGCAACTCTATTCTCAGCAGCCAATACCCGGCAGACCCATATCGAATCTCCGCACCAAAAAGGTGAGTACAAGAACACCTAAAGTGCAACTCGATTCGCTGAGCCTCATCCCGAACACGGTGTACATCGCGGGTATACCCGATTCTGCTTACACCATCGATTTCATCAATTCGACACTCACCTGGCACGGAAGATTTATTCTCGACAGCCTTTATATCCGCTATCGCGTGTTCCCTACAAGAATGAATGCTGTAGTGAATCGCATGGAATACGATTCTGTGATGAATCGTTTTATCGGTCAGGCTTACTCGCCCAATTTTGCAGGCGTACAGCAAACCGATAATTTCTTCAGCTTCGGCAATATCAATTACAACGGTAGTTTCGGACGATCCATTTCCTTCGGTAATAGTCAGGATGCCGTAGTGACCAGCAACCTGAACCTTCAGCTGAGCGGTTATCTGGCAGACAGTATCGAAATAGCAGCTGCCATCACCGATAACAATATTCCCATTCAGCCAGACGGAACCACACAGCAACTGAATGAATTCGATAAGATATTTCTGCAGTTCAAAAAACGCAACTGGGCGCTGAGTCTTGGTGATATCGATATACGCGAGCAGCAGAATTACTTCCTCAGTTTCTACAAACGATTGCAGGGTATAGCGTTCGAAACCACTTCGCAGATCAGCAGCAATATCACCAATAAAGCGATGGTGAGCGGATCTATCGCCAAAGGAAAATTCACACGCGATATACTCGAACCGCTCGAAGGCAATCAGGGACCTTACCGCCTGAAAGGTGCGAACAACGAATTCTTCTTCATTGTACTCGCCAATACCGAACGGGTGTTCATCGATGGCGAATTGCTGCAACGCGGCGAAGATCAGGACTACGTGATCAACTACAATACGGCCGAGATCACTTTCACGCCGCGCCGCATGATCACCAAAGACAAACGTATTCAGGTAGAGTTCGAATATGCCGACCGCAATTACCTCAACTCGAATATCTATCTCGCCGATGAGCTGAGCATAAAAGACAAAGTGAAAGTGAAACTCGCCTTCTTCAACAATGCAGATGCAAAGAGTTCACCCATCAACCAAACGCTGGATCCTGCACAGAAGAAATTCCTCAATAACCTTGGAGACAGCATCACGCGTGCATTCTATCCGAATTCGTCGATAGATACATTCGCAGTGGGAAAGATCCTTTACAAAAAAGTAGACACGGTTTTCACCGGCGGAAGAGATTCCATCTACATTTATTCCACCAATAAAGACAGTGCAAAATATTCGCTTTCCTTCATCGATGTAGGGCAAGGCAAAGGAAACTACCTGCCCGATTTCAACGGAGCGAATGGAAAAGTATATCGCTGGGTACAACCTGTAAACGGACAACCACAGGGGCAATACGAAGCCGCGGTGTTTCTGGTAACGCCGAAAAAATTACAGGTGATGTCGTTAGGAGTAGATTATGCCGTGAGCAAGAACACCGAAGTGAATACCGAAGTTGCGATGAGCAATTACAACGTAAACACATTCTCTTCAAAAGATAAGGCAGATGATAAAGGATATGCAGCGAAAGCATCCATCAAAAACACCATACCGCTTCGCGGAAAGAATGGGCTGGCGCTCACTTCCAATGCCGGTTTCGAATTTGTAGAGAGCAGATTCAAACCGCTGGAACGCCTGCGGAATATCGAGTTCGGCCGCGACTGGGGTCTGCCGATCATTCCAACTCCGGCCAACGAATCCATCATCACTGCCGGGCTCGCCATTACCGACAATAAAATCAATTCACTCAAATATCAGTTCACCAATTACAACAGGGGAGGGGATTTTACCGGTATCCGCAACAGCATTTACCACACACAGGATCTGAAAGGATGGAAGTTCAACAACGTATTGATGCTTTCCAATGTAAATGCAACAGATGTAAAAGGAGTATTCCTGCGTCCTACATTCGATGTTAGCCGCACTTTCAAAAAACTGCACAACTACTGGATTGGCTTGAACTATGCCATCGAACACACATCCATCAAAAACAAAGTAACTGACACACTTACTCCGCAAAGTTTCTCTTTCAAGAATTTTACGGCAACCATAAAATCGGATATCAGCAAGGCGAATCAATGGGGCGTTATTTACACTACGCGAACCAACCAGTATCCGCTCGGTAAAGACCTGGTGACTTCCGATCGGGGACAAAGCGTGAATGTATTTACAGAGTTGCTGAGGAACGAACGGCATCAGTTCCGCTTCAACGGAACCTACCGCATATTGCAGATACTGAACGATAAAGTAACAACACAGAAAGCAGACAAGAGCCTGCTCGGTAGAGCCGAATATCTCTTCAACGAATGGAAGGGGCTGGCTATCGGAAGTGTGCTCTACGAAGTAGGATCGGGGCAGGAGCAGAAGCGCGATTTCGCATACCTCGAAGTGCCCGCCGGACAGGGAGAATACACCTGGATCGATTACAACAACGACGGCATTCAGCAACTCAACGAATTTGAAGTGGCCAGGTTTCAGGATCAGGCAAAATATATTCGCATACTCACACCTACGAACGATTTCATCAAAGCCAATTACAATACCATCAACTACACGGTTGCACTGAATCCGCGTGCAGTGATGGATATTTCAAAGGCGAAAGGATTCAAAAAGTTGTTGTCGCGCATCAATCTGCAATCATCGCTTCAGCTCAACAAGAAAGAGATCGCAAAAGGAGTGGTGCAGCTCAATCCGTTTAAAGCGCCGCTGGGTGATACGTCGCTGATTACACTCAATCAGATTCTGATCAATACATTTTCGTTCAACCGTTTCAGCTCGGCCTGGGGGCTCGATATCAACAACAGCCGCAACAACAGCAAATCTTTACTCACCTACGGATACGAAAGCCGCAAACTCGATGAATGGAGTATCCGCGGTCGCATCAACCTCACCAAACGACTTTTATTTGAATTAACAGGAAGAACCGGCATCAATCAGTTATCGACATCCAATGCAAAATTCGATAACCGCAATTACAAAATACAGCAACGATCTGTTGAGCCTTCGATCAACTTCATCAACGGAAGCAATTTCCGCTGGCTGGTAGGATACAAATTCATGAGCCGCAAAAATGAACAGGGAGCGAAGGAAAGCACTTCATCGAATTCGTTGCTCACCGATATCAAGTATAATATTCTGCAAAGCACCAGCATCAATGGTAAGTTCACTTACAGCAATATCAACTTCAAATCTACAGAACTCAATCCCAACGTAAACTCGCCGGCAGCCTACATTCTCTTAGACGGATTAATGCCGGGCAAGAACTTTCTCTGGACGCTCGATCTCACCAAACGTCTCTCCAACAACCTCGAGCTGAACATTCAGTACGAAGGGCGTAAGCCGGGCACATCGCGCATTGTGCATGTAGGCCGTGCGGCCATCAGGGCATTACTGTAGTGAATTGCTGCAGGTGCAATCCTATTTCAGTACAGGAATCTGAATACTGTTTCATTGGTTTCTCATTGGATTTCCATTGGTTTCAGTCAGCATCTAAACCGCCACCCATTGATTTCGCCTTACTTCTCCATTGGCAAAACGCTGAGATCGCCGGAAAACTCACGGCCTGGCGTCCTCAGCCTCCTCATCCTCCTTCTTCTCCCGGTAAAGCCGGTACTCATCATGCAGGCCGGGTGACGGGGTATCATGGCTCCGCACTTAAAACGGGTTGGGCGAGAGCCCCGGCCTTATTCCACTGTCCCATCCTCCATTCCCAGGCCTCATCGCAGTTAACCCCTCCCTGGCCTGTTTTTCGGCGGCGCCTTGATACCCCGCACCCGGCCGGGAAAAAATAAAAAAAAGTGCCCCGGCCTAAACCGGGGCACTTTTTTCAAACTACTATTATAATGCAATATGAGAGAGCGCGATTGATTAGCTGAACAGACCGCCTTTCTTCAGAGTCTGGGTTCCTTCGCCAATTTTGAAGCCATTGTGATAAACTTCAATCTTGTAGTTACCAGTTTTGAAAGCGCTGTTTTGTTTCCATGGGAACTCTACGTGTTTCTTTTTGCCAGTCTCGATATCAACAGGCATTTTGAAAGTGTAGAATTTGTCGCCTTCTTCACGGGTAGTGAATGTACCTGATCCCAGTGCTTCAACTGTTACAGGTTTTCCTTCCGGATCAGTAACGCTAACATATACTTCGGTATTGCCTGATTGTGCGATTCTGTTGTCTACATCGAATGCGATCACCAGTTTGTCTACGCGCTTAGCGGTTGTAGTTACTTTTTCACGACCACCGCTTTTTTCGTTGATCGGAGTGATGCTGATGTTAGATGCATTGAGCGTAGAAGCGATGTCTACTTTCTTTTCCAGATCTTGCTTCTGAGTTGTTGTAGTAGCGAGATCGGTAGTGAGTTTTTCTTTGTCAGCTGTCAGTGCTGTTTTCTCAGTAGTCAACACTTGGTTTTCCTGAGTAAGACGAGCTACTTCTGCTTCCAGGTTATTGATCTTGTCGTTCAACTCCTGAATCTGGCTTCTCAGTTCGCCTTTTTCTTTTTCAGAGAGTCTGTCTTTTTTCAGTTTCGCAGCGATCTGACCTTTCAGTTTAGAAATTTCGCTGTTACGCTCGCTGAGTTTTCCTTCCAGTTCATTGTTATGACCAGTCAGAGAATCGAGACGGATAACTGCTGCATCAAAACTTTTTTGCAATTCATTCTTTGAAGAGTCAACTGCAACGTATTGAGTTTTCAGTTGAGTGATTTGCTGATCAGACTTGTTTTTGTCCCACAGGAAATATCCCCATGTACCAAGGATAGCTACAGCCAATAAGCCGATAATAAGATTTTTTGAATCCTTCTTTGGAGGCGTACTTTGGGGGCTAGCTGATGGATAATTGGTTGTACTCATAAAATGTGTATGGTTTTCAAAAGTTTAAAATGTTTGGTTGCGCCGTGTTCGGACTTCGACCTGATTTAGGCCAAAACCATGCCAAAATTCATGAAAATGGGTAGTTTGAAAGTTGGGAAAACTGGCGAAATGCAGTGCAGATGGGGATTTGGATTGTGTAAAATTCCATTCGGGGTACGCTTAAATTTGGTGTAATATTGCGATAATTTTTTAAATCTCATAGTTCATGTCTGCGGAGAAAATAATCGGTGATTGGAAAAAGAAGAAATTCAAACCTGTTTACTGGCTCGAAGGCGAGGAAGATTACTTTATCGATACCGTTGTTAATTATGCAGAGCATGAAATACTTTCCGAAGGAGAAGCAGGCTTCAACCTCATGGTATTTTATGGTAAAGATGCCAGCTGGATTGATGTAGTGAACTCCTGCAAAAGATATCCCATGTTCTCCGAAAGGCAGGTGGTGATTCTCAAAGAAGCACAACAGATGCGTGATATAGATAAGCTGGAATCTTATATCGAGAACCCGCTATCATCCACCATATTTGTTGTATCGTATAAAGAAAAGAAAGTAGACGGAAGAAGCAAGCTCGCCAAAACCCTCAAGGAAAAAGGGGAGATGCTTACTACTAAGAAGATGTACGATAACCAGCTGCCCGACTGGACCAACGATCTCATTCAGCAAAAAGGAAGAACCATTTCTCAGAAAGCGTTGATGCTGCTGGTAGATCATATAGGTAATGATCTCAGTCGCATCAATAATGAGATAGATAAAGTGCTGGTGAATCTCGGAGAGCGCAACAATATTACGGAGGATGATATCGAGAAGTATGTAGGCGTGAGCAAAGAGTACAATCCTTTTGAGCTGCAGAGCGCCATGGCTGCAAAGGATCTGGCAAAAGCGATGAAGATAATTCAGTACTTCGAGGCCAATCCCAAAGCAGCGCCTATTCAACTGATACTCCCAACGCTGTACAATCTGTTCAGCAAAACCTATATGATTTTCGGACAGCAGGCAAAGGATGATAAAACCATTGCAGCTAATATTGGTGTGAATCCTTTCTTTGCGAAAGACTATATCGCAGCTGCGCGCAATTATGGATACAACGGTGTTGAATCAGCGCTGTTGTTACTGCATCAGTACAACCTCAAAAGTGTAGGTGTGGGAGACAGCGGCACTTCCGATGGCAGCCTCCTGAAAGAGATGGTTGCTAAAATGATGGTGTAAAATACCGGATGGAATTTTCTTTGTCGATGGCCAGCTGCGCTTTCAGTGCATCGAGACCATTGAACTTTTGTTCACCCCGAAGATATTTCTGCACGTATACGCGGAGTGTGGTTCCGTAAATGTCCTGATCAAAATCAAAGATGTTCACTTCGATCATTCTTTTGGTGCCGTCTACTGTTGGGCGCACACCAATATTCATCATACCTGTTTTGTATTCTCCAGTTTGCAGTTTTACCGCTACCGCATAAACGCCGTTTCCTGGGATGAGTTTTTCTTCCTGTGCAATCTGCAGATTGGCTGTAGGGAAGCCAAGTGTTCTGCCGAGTTTATTTCCTTCCACTACTTTCCCTTCAAAGAAGTAATCGTATCCCAGCAGTGATTCGGCGAGTTCAACATTGCCATTGAGAACGGCTTCGCGAATGCGGGTAGAGCTCACAGTGCTTTCGTTGATCACATGCGCAGGGATTTCTTTCAGTTCGAATGCGTGTTTGGCGCTGTATTCTTCCAGCAATTTGTAATCGCCTTTGCGGCCCTGGCCGAAGCGGTGATCGTATCCGATGATTACGGTATGCGGATGGAATTTTTCAATGAGGAAGTGTTCGCAGTATTCTTCGGGAGACAACTGAGAGAACACTTCGGTGAAAGGAACTATCACCAGATTATTGATGCCGTTCTTTTCCAGCAGTTCGATCTTCTCTTCGATGGTGTTGATGAGATAGACGGGTGATTGTCCGGCTGCCACCACTTTGCGGGGGTGGGGGTGGAAGGTAATGATGACGGTTTCGCCACCGATTTTCGCGGCTTCCTGTTTCAGCTGGTGGATGATCTGCTGGTGTCCGATATGCACGCCGTCGAAGGTACCGATGGTTACAACTGCGTTTGTGAACGCAGGCATCTGTTCTGTGGAATGGTAAACTTTCATCATTGCGCTGCGAATTTACGGCATGGCTGGTAACCTGACCAAAAATCCGTTTGGCTTCTGTAAAATGGAGGGATAAGTGTCAACAGAATGGAAGAACAATGGAATTATTCATAAGTGTTATGGATTTTTCCAATGAAAAACATGCAAATTCTCATAAAATTCTGTACATCTCTGTACTTTCGCGCCCATGAGTTTATATTCAAAACGAGGCGTTTCTGCACAAAAAGAAGAAGTACACAAGGCTGTAGAAAAGCTCGATCAGGGACTATACCCATTCGCGTTCTGCAAAATCTACCCCGATTTTCTTACTGGCGACAGCAATTTCGTGAATCTCATGCATGCTGATGGCGCAGGAACCAAGAGCATTCTGGCTTACCTCTACTGGAAGGAAACCGGCGATATCTCTATCTGGAAAGGTATTGCGCAAGACGCCATCGTGATGAACCTGGACGACATGCTCTGCGTGGGCATCCACGACAACCTGCTGTTCTCATCCACCATCGACCGCAACAAGAAGCTGGTACCCGGCGAAGTGCTGGAAGTGGTGATCAACGGATCACAGGCCATTTTCGACGAACTGAAAAAGTTCGGTGTGAATATCCAATACCTCGGCGGCGAGACCGCTGATGTGGGAGACGTGGTTCGTACCATCGCCGTTAACGGAACGATGGCTTCCCGCTGGCCCAAAGACCAATTAGTTACCAACGAAAAAATCCAGGATGGCGACGTGATCGTAGGTTTTGCAAGCTACGGTCAGGCTGTCTATGAAGATGCATATAATAGTGGTATCGGAAGCAATGGCCTTACCAGTGCCCGCCACGATATGCTGAATAAATTTTACGCGAAGCAGTATCCTGAGTCGTTTGAACCAGGCCTGGCGGACGAAGTGGTATATATCGGACCTTATAAAATGACCGACCCCATTCCGGCAGAACATGCAGCCGGATTGCCGGCGGATCTGAATATCGGAAAGCTGCTGCTGAGCCCAACCAGAACCTATGCACCCGTGCTGAAGGCGCTGATAAGCGAGCATTTCAGCGATATCCACGGACTGATCCATTGCAGTGGCGGTGGACAAACCAAGTGCATGAAGTACCTGCCGGGGGATTTCCGTATCATCAAAGACAATCTCTTTGAAGCGCCGGCCATCTTCCAGCTGATTCAAAAAGCATCGGGCAGCGACCTCAGAGAAATGTACCAGGTTTTCAACATGGGACACCGTCTGGAGGTATTTACGAAACCCGAAGCAGCCGAAGCAATGATTGCTATCGGAAAGCAGCTCGGAATTGAAGCGAAAATTGTGGGAAGAGTGGAAAAAGCACCTGCGAAAGAGCTTGTTTTACGTGTGAACGGGCAGGAGATCGTTTATTAATCGCATATTTAATGTATTCTAACTGAATTCGCTGCTAAAAACTTATTTTACAAAGTGGCGATTTTAACATATTTTTAATGACGAGGTAGTGGGTAACCCGCACATATTGCGTCTAATGAAGGATAGTCAATAGGGGTGCAGGTTACAGGGAATAGAAAGTTAACCGTTTTTTTACGATCATTACTTTCAAGTGTAGTATCAGCTGGTGTTTTAGCGTTCGTTTTTTCCACAGGGCTATGACATTTGCTATTTGCTTTTTACTTTTGCAGACGGTACTGGACGGGACCCGCTTCTAAACAGCGTGTTTTGCAGGAGTTTTGCAACTTCCCCTAAACAATAGTAGTCTTATTCATGTTGATACTGTTACCCCCGTTACAGACCAGTAATACTTATATACAGATATGAGACAGCTCAAAATTGCTACCCAGATAACAAATCGCGACTCGCAGGCAGTAGAAAAGTATCTTCAGGAGATTTCCAAGATCCCAATGATCACTCCGGAAGAGGAAACTGTGCTTGCGCAGCGTATTAAAATGGGTGACCAAAAAGCGCTCGACAAATTGGTGCAGGCCAACTTACGTTTTGTGGTTTCTGTGGCTAAGCAGTACCAGCACCAGGGCCTTTCACTTAGCGATCTGATCAACGAGGGCAACCTCGGTCTGATAAAAGCAGCCCAGCGTTTCGACGAAACCAAGGGTTTTAAATTCATCTCTTACGCCGTTTGGTGGATTCGCCAGTCCATTTTGCAGGCGTTGGCAGAGCAGGGCAGATTAGTCCGCCTGCCTCAAAACAAAATTGGCACCTACAACAAAGCCAACAAAGCGTACATGGCATTCGAGCAGGAACACGAGCGCGAACCATCTACCGAAGAGCTGGCTGAATTGCTCGAAATGAGCGAAACAGAGATCAACAATATTTTCCAGAGCAATACCCGTCACACTTCCCTCGACGCTCCCGTTCACGAAGCAGAGGATGTAGCCATGGGCGACCTGCTGGAAGGTGGCGATGATACTGATGATGATGTAATGAAAGACTCTCTCCGCAATGAGATTCGCCGTGTACTCAAATCGCTGAGTCCACGCGAAGCTGAGATCGTAAACGCTTACTTCGGCCTCGACGGCGAAAACGGCGTTACCATCGAACAGATCGGTCAGAAATACGATCTTACCAAAGAACGTATCCGCCAGATCAAGGAAAGAGCTATCAAGCGTTTACAAAAAGCGCGTTACAGCAACGCCCTGAAAGCATATTTAGGTTAGTAAGAAAATTAGGATTTGTGATAAAAGAGGGTCGTCTCAGCAAAGGGGCGCCCTCTTTTTGGTTTCCGACCAATTCCGCAACAATCAATCATTCTTCCGCATGAAAATTCTCAGTTGCCTTCTTCTTGTAATCCTTTCCCTGTCTGCTTTTGCGCAGAAAGGCCAACCGGTTGTAATTGCGCATTCGTTTCAGCTCGAATCGCCTGCCCTCAAAGAAAAAAGAACCATCAATATCTATCTCCCCGAAGATTATAACGCTAAGGATACCACGAAATATCCCGTGATCTACATCATCGATGGAGGAGTAGAAGAAGATTTCATTCATGTTACTGGTATCGTTCGTTTCAATACGCAGCCATGGATCAACCGTTTCCCAAGATCCATTGTAGTTGGCATCGAAAACACCAACCGCAGAAGGGATTGCACATTTGCCGTGCCCGATCTGAATTTCCTCGATAAAATGGGTTTCAAAAAAGAAAGCTTTCCTGCATACGGCGGTTCTGCAAAGTATATCGCCTTTCTGGAGAAAGAACTGCAACCATGGATGAAGTATCATTACAACACCAACGGCACCAATACCCTCATCGGCGAGTCCCTTGCCGGATTGCTGGCCACGGAAATACTGCTGAAACACCGCGATCTTTTCAGCAACTATATCATTATGAGTCCGAGCCTCTGGTGGGGCAATGAGTCCTTGCTCACCGAAGCTCCGCAACTGCTGAAATCAGCCGCCAATAAGCCTGTAAACGTGTATGTAGGCGCCTGCAGCAAGGATGAAGATAAAGTGATGTATGACGATGCCATTTCACTTCGTGAGGTGCTGCAGCAGCACGGAGGCGCCGCCACCAAAGTATTCTACGATTACCTGCCCGATGAAATCCATTCCACCATGATGCATCAGGCAGTGTACAACGCCTTCAAGCTGATCTATCCGCAAACCGCTTTGCAGAAATAGTTACATTTGACTACTGCATGAAGCATCTCTTGCCCTTCATATTATCCCTGTTGTTTTTTTCCTGCGAAAAGAATATCAACTTCACTCCGCGTGATGCTGGGGAGCAGGTAGTGGTAGATGCTTCCATCGAATCGGGCCGTTATCCCGAAGTGAGGCTCAGCCGAAGCCTTAGCTATTTCAGCAAACTCACGCCCGAATTGCTTTCCGGCGCCTTCATTCATGGTGCGGAAATAACGGTTTCAAACGGAACGAAAACACATCGTTTGCGAGAATACGAACGCACCCTTCAGGGAGGATTGAAGATCTACTATTACACAGCAGATTCACTTCGGCCTGCCAATGCATTTCGCGGTGAGCATGGGAAAGAATATCATTTGAGCATCACCGTAAACGGGAAAAAATATACGGCATCCACCACCATTCCCTACATGAAGAAAACGTTGGATTCCCTCTGGTGGAAACCTGCACCCAAAAGTGATGATCCCACCAAAGCCATAGTGATGGGGCGTTTCACGGATCCACCAGGTTATGGGAATTATATCCGTTACTACATGCAGGTGAATGATGGACCTTTTTATCCGCCTCTCACTTCTGCATTTGACGATCAGATTGTTGATGGCAAAACCTACGATATTCAGCTCGAAAGCGGCGTCAACCGCGCAGATGATATCGATCTCGAAGACTATGGCTTCTTCTACCTTGGCGAAACAATCACGGTTAAATTTTGTAATATAGATAAGGCCACTTTCGATTTCTGGCGAACAATGGAATACAATTACTCCAGCATCGGAAACCCCTTTTCATCACCTACAAAAGTGCTGGGAAATATCCAGGGCGGCGCACTGGGGTATTTCGGCGGGTTTGCAGTGCAATACCGCTCCATTTCGATTCAGTAAGCAATTCATCATGCGTTAAAGAGGTTATGCACAGTAAATTCAGGTGTTGATCCTATTGGCGCTTTATTAACGGTTTTACGGTTATTTTTGGCAAATTTTCAAATTAGCAAACAGCAATATGGCAAGTGAAAAAGTACATTGTCTGATCATAGGTTCCGGACCGGCAGGATATACCGCAGCGATCTATGCAGCAAGAGCAAACATGAAGCCCGTACTCTATCAGGGCATTCAGCCCGGCGGGCAACTGACCATCACTACTGAAGTAGAAAACTATCCCGGTTACCCCGAAGGAATTCAGGGCCCCGAAATGATGGTGGATTTTGAAAAACAGGCTACCCGCATGGGAGCTGATATCAGATATGGCCTGGCTACCAAAGTTGATTTTTCGCAACAACCCTTCAAGGTTTGGATCGACGATGAAAAACTGATGGAAGCAGATGCAGTGATCATCGCAACAGGTGCTTCTGCACGCTGGCTCGGACTGCCCAGCGAAGAGCGTCTCAACGGCTTCGGCGTTAGCGCCTGCGCAGTGTGCGACGGATTCTTCTTCCGTGGTAAAGACGTTGCCATTGTTGGCGCCGGCGATACTGCAGCTGAAGAAGCGCTCTATCTGTCGAAGCTCACCAAAAATGTAAGCATGCTGGTTCGTAAAGATCAGATGCGTGCTTCTAAAGTGATGCAGGACAGAGTGCTGGCCACACCCAACATCAAAGTATACTGGGAAACTGAAACCGATGAAATTCTCGGAGAAAATAAAGTAGAAGCTGTTCGCGTGAAAAACGTGAAAACAGGCGCTACTGAAGAGATCCCTGTTCAGGGCTTCTTCGTAGCAATCGGGCATACGCCAAACTCGGACATCTTTAAAGGATGGCTGGATATGGACGAAGCTGGCTACATCAAAACCATCCCCGGTACTTCCAAAACCAATATCGAAGGCGTATTTGCTGCCGGAGATGTGCAGGATAAGATCTATCGCCAGGCTGTAACAGCCGCTGGTAGCGGATGTATGGCTGCACTGGATGCCGAACGCTACCTTTCTGCAAAGGGATTGGTATAGTCCGAGTAGCAAAAAAATAACATATAATTTCTCAGGTTATAACTAATTTGGCCGCGTCTCTCAGATGGGGCCAAATTAGTTTTATGGTATCAATCGAACTGCAAAACCTGCAACTGCACGCGTATCACGGATTGTATGATGGTGAAAAGAAAACCGGTAGTCCGTATGAAGTGAATGTAAAAGTTTCCTACGACGAAGGAAATGCTCAGTTCGATGATATCAGAAATACCATCAACTATGTTGAGGTGTTCGAAATTGTAAAGAGATGTATGGCAGTTCCCACGCCATTGCTCGAAAAAGTTGCGGAAGGAATTATCCGCAGAATCAAACACCAGTATCCGTTTTCCAAAGAAGTGATTATTTCGATTTATAAGCTGGAACCTCCGATAGAGAATATTCAGGGGAAGATCGGGATTTCGATGAAGAAGGAGTGGGAGCGATAGTTCAATTATTGCTGACGCATTATTGCGAAGATGGTCTTGTGCCTAGTAATTTCAAGTGATATTTATTGGTCAGGCAAAGTCCGGAAAGATTATGGGCTTCGTATACATCTTTTACCTTCTCTCTTTCAAGTAATACTGTTGTACCGTACCAGGAGAATCCTCCTATATGGAGGTTACTTCTTATGTCGATGATTGTATTGTTGATGGTGAGTGGTTCTGTGAGTGATCTTACAATAAATGAATAAACTTTGCCAACTTTCACATCTGCACAATCAGTGTTGATCTTTCGCGAAACTATTTTGTACAAAGCGCTGTCAGACTGCTTTTGGACGTATATCAGATATATTTTTTCTGCAGAATCGATACTTGTTACGGTGAATTTCTCATACAATTCTTTAGTGGGATCATATTCGTTTGTGCCTGGAATGTATACTTGAGTTTTGGGTTGAGCAACAATACCCATACATATAGATATTCTTCTGGAACAGCCTGAGAGAAGAAGAGTTAGTAAGCAGATTGTTGTTACAAATCGGGAAACATGCATGCTGAACATTTTTGGGTTACAGGGACAAGGATGCCGGATTGATTGTTTTTACATAGTGGAAACTATGCGCTGCATTTTCAGTCAAGCCGGAGCAGAAATCCGGTTACTTCAAACAGGAAGCCAGTGGTGAGAGCAAGTCCGATAATCAGGGTTTTCATGTATTCTTTTCATTTTGTCGATTGTCCAAGATAAGAATATGGGGATATTCTCTATATTGGACCTGCCTAAGATTTCACTTCTAATCCTATCCGTATTGTTGTGAGATTGATTTTCAAACTTAACTCAGTGTTTGTTTCTCATATTGCCTCAGTGCAATGGAGAAGTGATGGTTTGGCCATGAACTTTCTCTCACGTTTTTTTGAAAATCTCCAAAAACAATCTGAAAACATTCAAAACAGGATCGATACCGTTACTGAAAAGGCATTTCAACGTTCTTACCCGACAGGGAAAGACAATGGTTACGATCGATTCTGCAGATATAGAACTGCTCTTCCCGATAACGAATGATAAGCATGCAGCCCTGCATCAGACATTGAAAGGAATAGCCAACGCTTCTGGTTCAATGGAATACCTTCCATATTTCGGTACACCGAAAACTTTCCAGCATCAAAGGGAGAGTTATCGATACACGATTGCAAAGTAGCTTATGGGGTATTAGCAAGATCATTTCATTGAGGTACAAACTATACAAAAGGTCAAACTTCAACTATTACTGGATTTTCCGAATCAGCATCTGCGATCGCAGAGGCAGGCTCCGGAATTCAAGCCAGGATAGTGTTTCAAACAAGAGAGATTGATCAAATTAACCATTCATTTTATGAAAGGATTGCTTCTGTTATTATTAAAGAATATTTTCAGCACCACATTGCTATTGTTATTTTTTCCAAAGTGCATCAATGCTCAGGAAGCAGGGATACCAAAGGTAATACCTCCCTCTCCGGCAGCTATCTCATCATTGGCTGCAATAAATAATTCAAACAGTTTTTATACGGGCAAACTATCCGCATCAGTGCCTTTATGGGAGATTGTTACGCAAAGTTTTCAGATCCCTATCTCGTTAAATTATACCGGAGGAAATGGTATAAAACTCGAAGAAGTTTCTTCCTGGGTTGGCTTGGGTTGGGGCCTGGTGGCGGATTTCAATGTTTCGAGAGTTGTGAATGGTTTTCAGGATGATAAATACAAAGGCTTTCTCGACATGACCGAAATCCCGGTAAAAAATCAGGCCAATGCAGGTTTATACCAGGAGTTCGCGAAAGGAGAGCGCGACAGTGAACCTGATTTTTTCAGTTACTCTTTGCCCGATGGTGAGCAGGGGAGTTTCGTTTTTGATTTGGCTGACAGCGTTAAGTTGAAAGAGAAAAAGAATATCAAGATCAGTTATTCGAGAGACAACAATAATCTAATTAATGCATTCACTATTATAGGAGCCAATGGTAACATTTACTACTTCACGAGCGCCGAAAAAACCTTTTCCTGGCTAACTGATGCCCCGCCGCTTAGTGATCCTAACTATTATGCCACGTCGTGGTACCTTACCAAGATGGTGAATCATAACAGAACTGATTCGATTGTTTATGAGTATAGTCAGGACACTTACAGCATAACCAATGAAATACCAGTGTCTGAATATGTCAGCAGTGGTGGGGAGCTATCAAGATATTCTGATACCAGATACCAGGCCTCCCGATTGAGCAAGATCAGGTTCAGTAAAGGAGCTGTAGAATTTATTCCTTCCACTATCAGCAGAAAAGATGTTGGATGTTGCACTCCCTTTCTGGACAAGATCCTTGTGAAAAATAATCAGGGAACTCTCCTGCGAAGCATCCAGTTCAATTATGCCTATTTCACTGTAAATGGCAATTACGCAGTAACAGATAATATCAATTCAACCGGCATAAGGTTGAAATTATTATCGGTGGTAATAAGTCCCGGCGGAACTGGTACTGGGCCGGGCCTAGAAACAAAGTTCGAATATTTTGAAGACTATCGTTTGCCTGAAAGGAATTCAAAAGCGCGGGATCATTGGGGATATTACAACGGCAAGTCGAATACTACACTCGAACAAAAAAGAACTGTAAAGATCAAGACCCTTGGTGGTCCATGGGAAATTGTTGAACTGGGACAGGCAGACAGAAGTCCATCATTTGAATATGCAAAGTCCTATCTTCTTAAAAAGATAACTTATCCAACTGGCGGAACTGCCGACTTTACTTTTGAAGCAAATACTGTGAAGAGTAATAAACTGTTTAAGAAGGAAGCAGTGGGTGCTTCCGTAATACAGGCACCTGGTGAAATGATTAAGACCATTACCGTTACCAGTGCTTCACTCCAACAGGTAAAAATAACCGTCAGGTGCCTCATTGCCGACCTCGACGCTACCTTGCCTCCGGGCCAGGTTGTTTACAGAATACTTTTTATCAGGCAATCGGACAATATAGAAGTACAACGCCTCGAGTATTATTCACTTACTAATCCTGCTTCGCGCGCTAACAGGTCTTTTTATATTGCTCCTGGAGTTTATTCCGTGCAGCTGCAGGTAGTGGTTAATACCAACGATATGTTTGCATCTTTCCCATACAATTATGAAAATGAAACAGCATGCAACAATTGTGAGGTTGGGGGAGTGCGGCTCAAATCAATTGTGAACTTTGATGGAATAGGGCAATCGCTGCGTAAAACCTATAACTACGAAGATTCCACAGGTGTGTCTTCAGGAACACTTGCCGTGATTCCTGAGTATGGTTATTATCAGATCAACGACCAGGGGGTTCCATTCGGATACGTTTCAACTGTTACCTCAAGCTATCCGATGACCACCACACAGGGAAATACAGTAGGTTATGGAAAAGTGACTGAGTCTGCTGATGCTGGATATTCAAACGGAAAAACAGAATATTATTTTACAACATTCAATGATTTTCCCGATAATGACCGCGGGCGAATATATTATGATTGCGATGACTGGGTAACCTATGATGGAGTACTGATGCACCGGTATCCTGTTCCCACTATAGACTCCCGCGATTTTTTGCGGGGATTGCTGAAAAAACGAATAGACTATCTTAATCAGGGATCAGGGGTGCTTACAAAAATAAAAGAAACGGAGAATATCTATGAAATAGCTAAATACAATACCTGCCAGACTGTTCATGTTCCTGATGAAAATCTGATGAAGGATTATATACGTCAGACTGCAGCATTTAAAGGCTCCTGGGGTCTTGGATACTATATCAGGGATTACGAATTATATGGTGGGTATGCGAAGTTGAAAGAAACAATTGAGAGAACTTATGTTGGTGGAAATGAAATCGCAGTTTCAACGAAAACCGACTATGGCCGAAACGCTGATGGGTATATCAATTCGTTTGTTCCTTCAAAAATAGAAACCGTCAATAGTGCCAATCAAACCATTACCACGCTATTGAAATATCCGGCTGATTTTGCCGGAACGGCTCCATATGATCAAATGAAAAGCCGCAATATAGTAAACCAGTTAGTGGAACAGGAGCAGTTGAACACCACGTTGAATAAACCTATTTCCAAATTAAGAATGACATATGGCTCATTTTTGAATAATACGCTGATTACACTGCAATCGGTTAACAAATCAATTGCCGGCAATGGGCTGGAACAGCAGGATGTTATTGAAGAATACGACAGTTTCGGTAACATATGTCAGGTAAAAGGTAAAGATGGAATTACCACCTCCTTTCTATGGGGTTACAAGTCGAATGAGCTCGTAGCCAAAGTTGTCGGCAGTGGGTATCTTAATGCAAGGCAATACATCAATCAGGCCATATTGGATAATGCTGCTACAACGGATGCCCAGATGCGCACCGAACTGAACAAGCTTCGTGAAAATCTTCCAGGCGCCCAGGTGATAACTTATACTTATGCGCAGTTAGTTGGAATAACCAGTGAAACAGATCCGAATGGAAACACGCTGTTTTATGAATATGATGCAATGGGGCGGCTGAGTCTGATCCGTGATAAGGATGGTAATATAGTCAAGAAGTTTAGTTACAATTACTGGGGGCAGGTGGGGAATTGATGCTGATGAAACAGCAAACCTGCATCATAATTACGCTTTACTCATTTTGAAACTCACATACAAAGCATTACTTCAAATACATTCTTATGCATTGTGGTAAACTACTGTTGATCCTAAGCATGCTGCTTTCATCATTGGTTCTGTGGGCTCAATCTCCTTTGCCGCTTCCTGCTGCTTATAGTGCTAATACAAAAACTAACTATGTTCGTACCTGGACGGCTACTGCGCCTGTTAGTGATACAGCTTTGCTGATCACAAAACCTTTGCAGGATGTAAAGCAGTCTACTCAATATTTCGACGGTTTGGGCAGACCCTTGCAAACCGTAGTGAAACAAGGCTCATTGATTACGGAAGGTACTGCTGCAGATCTGGTTAGTCCGGTTGTGTATGATGCCTATGGGCGGGAAGCATTGAAGTATCTGCCATTTGTCGCCAACAACACAGGAGGTAATACTTCTATCAGTAATGGAACTTTCAAACTGAATCCTTTTCAGCAGGATTCAGTATTCAATAAACAGCAGTTTCCCGGCGAGACCTACTACTACAGCAAAACAAACTTTGAAACATCTCCACTCAGCAGAGTTACCGATGTTTATGCACCTGGAAATAGTTGGGCTGGCAGCGAAGGAAACACAGATCCCAATACACGCAGAAATATCAGCAGTCAGTACCTGATCAATACAGCGGCTGACTCCGTACGAAATTGGTCGGTGAGCGCTACAAATGTGATCACAACGGCTGCGACGTATCCTGCAGGAACCTTGTTTGAAAATGTTTCTATCGATGAACACAAACAGCAGACTGTTGAATACAAAGACAAGGCAGGAAAGGTGATTCTCAAAAAAGTACAGATTACTGCTACGCCAACTACTGGTCATTCGGGTTGGTTATGCACATATTACGTATATGACTATCTCAACAATTTGAGGTTGGTGATCCAGCCCAAAGGAGTGGAACTGCTGCTGGCAGGAAGCTGGTCTCTGACGAGTACTATCCTTAATGAATTCTGTTTCCGTTATGAATATGATGAACGGAACCGGATGGTGGTAAAAAAAATACCGGGTGCCGGTGAAGTATGGATGGTCTATGACTTTCGTGACAGGCTGGTACTGACCCAGGATTCCGTACTCAGGGAGTCCAGCCCGAAGAAGTGGCAGTATACATTGTACGATAGCCTGAACCGCCCTGTATCATCTGGCTTGTGGAATAACACTAATGACAGAGCCTATCATAAAACGCAGGCATACAACAGTTCTGCGTATCCTAACCTGAGTGGTCAGACGTATGAGGAGCTCACTGCAACATACTATGATAATTATGCCTGGGCAGCTTCGCTGCCTGCTGCTCTGAAGGATTTTGAAACTACCCATGCCAGCGCATATTTATTGGCAGCATCGAACAGTGTTTGGCCTTATCCCCAGACCATGCAAACTACAGGTGCTACTCTTGGGATGGTGACGGGTAGTAAAGTAAAAGTGTTGGGTAGCAGTCCGGCACAAATGCTTACCACAATTAGCTTTTATGATCCTAAAGGCCGATTGATCCAGGCCCGCTCCCAGAACATAACCGGGGGTGTTGACATTGTATCCACTCAATATAGTTGGACTGATCAGCCATTGGTAACTGTATTAAAGCAGGAGAAAGCAGGTACCAATCCTCAGACACATATCATCGTCACTAAACTGGCTTATGATAGTCTTGGACGTATGCTAAACGTAAAGAAATCAGTTAACAGCACAATCAATGGCATAGCCGTTAATAAGCCTGAGCAGCTGTTATTGAGCAATGAGTATGATGCGCTTGGGCAACTGACTAAAAAATCATTGGGTGCTGTGGTGATCGATTCCTTGCGGTATGACTACAATATCCGTGGCTGGATGCTCGGTGTCAACCGTGCTTATGCCAAAGATGCCCACCAGAACAACTACTTTGGGTTTGATCTGGGCTACGATAAGATTGCCAATGGCCTGATAGGAAATCAATCTTACAATGCTGCACAATACAACGGAAATATAGCTGGTATTGTCTGGAAGAGCAGGGGAGATGGTGAGAAACGTAAATACGATTTTGGGTATGATGGTGCCAACAGACTGCTGAATGCAAACTTTACCCAGTATACAAGCTCTGCTTTTAATTTGAATGCAGGCCTTGACTTCACTCTAAAAGACATGAGCTATGATGCCAATGGCAATATCCTTTCGATGAGCCAGCGTGGCTGGAAGTTGGGAGGCAGTGCTACTATCGACAGTCTGCTCTGCACTTACAACAACAGTAATAAATTACAGAACGTTATTGATCGTAGCAATGATGTACAAACTAAATTGGGGGATTTCAGGAGTTCATCCCTTTACATGACTGCGCTCAGCAACAACAAAACTGCTGCTGCGGTGGATTATGTTTATGACGGCAATGGCAATATGATCCGTGATCGTAATAAGGATATCGGAGATGGAGCTAATAACGGCATTGTTTACAATCATCTCAATCTTCCTTCAGTTGTTACAGTACGAACCTCCGGCGGCGGAGTTAAAGGTACTGTCGCGTATACCTATGATGCTACTGGTAATAAGCTGCAAAAGAAAGTAACTGAAACAGGACAGCCGACTAAAACAACACTATATCTTGGAGGAAGTGTCTATGAAAATGATACACTTCAATTTTTAAGGCATGAAGAAGGTCGTATCCGGTATACAAAACAATATTTTCAGAATGGCAGCAGCCAATTCAAATACTTCTATGATTACTTTCTGAAAGATCATCTGGGTAATGTTCGGGAGGTTCTCACAGAACAAGCGGATACTGCAATGTATATGGCCACAATGGAAGCTGCGTACCGTGCTAAAGAAAATGCCCTTTTCTTCAATATTCCTGAGACAGCCTATCCCAGAGCATCTGTTCCAGGCACCTATCCTACCGATGCAACAACCACTCCGAATGACTCACTTGCGAGGTTAAATGGTAGCGGCCGAAAAATTGGCCCATCTCTGGTGTTGAAAGTAATGAGCGGAGACAAAGTGGATATTGCCGTAAAATCATTCTACCGATCCAATGGCGCAACGCAATCTTACAGTGATCCTGTTGCTGATATTCTTGCTGTTCTGGCAGGAGGTATCGTAGGAGTTGCAGGTGAAACAAAAGGCACTATCCCACAATTGACCACTCCGGTAACAGGCCCTCTTGCTCAGGCACTTACAACCTTCCGGACAAACAGTAACGGTACACCTTTAGGAAAACCCAAGGCTTATCTGAACTGGATATTGCTTGACGAACAAATGAAAATCGTTTCTACTAACGGCATCAGTAGCGCTCAGGTTGTTGGTAATGCAGATGAATTGACCACATTGGCCCCAGCACAGCTAAATATCCCCAGGAACGGTTTTTTGTATATTTATGTAAGTAATGAAACTCAGAACTGGGATGTATTCTTTGATAATCTGAGTGTGAAGCATTACACCGGACCATTAACCGAAGAAACACATTATTATCCGTTTGGATTAACGATGGCGGGGATAAGTTCAAAGGCCATAGGCAGGACGGATAATAAATACGAATACAATGGAAAGGAAAAACAGGAAAAAGAGTTCAGCGATGGAAACGGGCTGGACTGGCTTGATTATGGAGCAAGAATGTATGATGCGCAGATTGGAAGATGGTTTGTTCAGGATCGGTTTTCTCCAAAATTCGAATATGAAACGCCTTACAATTACGCAGGAAATAATCCGGTTCAAAATATCGATGTGCTAGGGGATTTTAAATTCCCGGCTAACAAAGAAGCATACTATAAGAAAAAATATCCTAATCTATACAAGTTTCTGCAATCAGGGGTTCAGGATCTCCTGAAGAGCCAACGAATTCTGGATGCCTATGCAAAATATTCAACGCAGAGCCAGACTGATTTGAAAAGGGATTTTGAATATGGAAAAGGTGCCGAGATCGAGGAAATGGGTGGTAATGCCAAAGGTACCCTTGTAGGTACAAATATCAGAGTAAATGAAAAAATACTCAGTCTGTATGAAAATGCGAAAACTGAAGACAAGGATGCTGCTCTGATGTTTTTGGTATTGACTCTGTTACATGAACAGGCCCACAGAGGAAATGTGGTTAATGGCAATAAAGCTAATGTTGCAACTAAAGAAGACGGCTATGCATTGGTAGAGGATGTTTACCTGACTGGCTCTAAATCACAAGTTGACTTTTTTAGTTTTAATTTTGATGACACTGATTGGCAACAGCAGGCACTTCAGGTTGGACGTACATTGATTGCAGAAAAAAGAGAGAAACAGCAAGAGGCTGATATACCTGCAATAAGGGCTTTGGGACTAGATAAAAAAACCACACAGTTCCTATCGGATATGCGCGTTGCAGGAATAAAAGTGATTATTTCAGAATGAGCAAATAATCGAAATATGAAAAATAAAGTATTTATTTCAATATGCCTGATGATTTGTGGCTTTTCATCTGTTAGCCAGGAACGCTCTGGTATATGTACTTTTCTGGAGAAAGTCTTAGGTACAGATTCGGTTAAACAAGGAATGCAACTGGAATTTCAGAATGACTCACTAACACTTATTGATGTAGAACACAGGCTTAATGATAAATGTGATCATATCAAATGGGGTGCTAATTATGTTAAGATAAACCAGGACAGTAGTTTAATTAAGCTTATCAAAAGCAGTGATCCTTATTTTATTTACAAAAACAAGTGCCATACATTTATTTTTGATTCATTTAAGAAAAGTGGAAGCCTTGTGAAATTCAGTATCCACCAGCCCTGCTCTGGTGTTTTGGTTGAAGTAATTGCAAGGTGGAAGAAAGAAATAAAGGTGATTTCGGTAACACGTCTTATATTATAGAGAGTAGAACTAATTCATGAAAAAGTAAAAGCTGGCTCCAGTGCAGGAACCAGTTTTTACTTTTTTGCTTTATAATTCATTAAATCACTTTCTTCTTCCACCTTCCGCTTCGTATATACAAAAACGACAGCGCAAACAAACATATCCAATACAACCACTCACTCATCCAACCTATCGATATCGGCAATTTCAGCCACTCCAGAACAATAAAGCAATAGATACAATACACTATTATCGTAATCGCTTCAATACCCAGATTGATAGTTGTATTTCCTGTTCCCGTCACAGCATTCAGCCAGATGGTAGAAAAGCTCTGCAACACCATTGCAACGGCAACTACACGCACCACTGGTATTGCTGATTGCACAAATTCCGGCCCTTGCCCGTATATCAGTAAGAATACTCCCGGGAAAAGATTCAGCAGTATGCAGATGATCACCGCAAACGTTGTACTGATGCGAACGATCTTATGTATCACTTCAATCACCCGTTCTTTCTTTCCCTGCCCGATGATATTGCTCACCATCGTATTGCTGGTTGCTGCAAATGCCCAGGTGAACACGCCAAACAATCCAAACAGATTCCGCATGGTATTTGAAATGGCGAGATCGCGATTCGCCTGTCCCGAATGAAAGCCATGTCTCTCCACCAGCACATAAAAGAATACCCACGCCAGAATGCTGATCGCATGCTGAAAAATCAGCGGAGACGATTGTACAAATATGAGTTTGCTTACATCCGGGATATACTTAAAATGTTTGTACAACGAAAATCGTTTGCTGATGCCATTGTAATGGATCACCAGAAAAACTACAAACATACCTGTAGCTTCGGCGATCACCGATGCAATGGCGGCTCCGTTGAATCCTAGTTCAGGGAAGCCGAGTTTGCCATAGATCAGTGTATAATCGAAGAATACATTGGCTACGGTTTCGGCCAGCGTTCCGATAACTAAAAATTTGCTCTGATTGGTTCCTACGAGCAGGGCGTTCCGCATCTGGTAGATGTAGAGAAAGGGGAGACCCCAGATTCTGATCTTCAGAAAGCTGATGCTCTGCTGCTGCACGTGTTCATCTGATAAAGACATGCGCAATACCATCGGCGCCACAAACCAGGTGAGCAGAATGCCGATGGCGGCGATGATCATGGCAATGCGTACGCCCTGCGAAAACAGTTTCCCGATCTCGTCTACGCGGTTCTCGCCTGCGCGACGTGCAATCAGCGCCTGCAATCCGTTATTCAGTCCGAATCCGATAGCGCCAAAAATGAGGTAGTACACGCCCGTTAATCCGGCTGTGCCGAGTTCCTGTTCTCCCAATCCACCCAGGAAAATATTATTGGTGATGAAGTTGATCTGCGGAACCAGCAAGGCTAAGCTGATGGGTAATGCAATCTTCAGTATCTGTTTATTCGAAATCTCCAGCTGTAATGCCGGTGCTGTACTCTGTGCCATAGTGTTGAATCTAAATAAAATACGCCGGGCAAATATACCCCTATCGATGGTTTCAGGCTTTTATTGCCTCTTCACCCAAAATTATGTAACATTGCAACTTCTATTATTATGTTGAAAGCAACTTTTGATATTATTCCGGTAAATGCCACTCAGACTGATCTGAAAGAGAATCTGCTGCTGATGGAAGTGAGCGATCAGATCTTCTGTTATGTACTTTACAACCGCGAAGCGCAACGCTTCCTCGGTTTCCGGCAATACAACCTAGACTTTATCCCCGGCAAAAGCCCGCTCGAAGCGTTACAGGAAATTCTCTCTGGAGACGAATACCTGCAGCAATCCTATGCGGAAGCTTATCTGGTTTATCATTATACAGACAGCAATCTGCTGCCGGAAAAATATTTCACCATCGACCTTAACAAGCCCGTTACCGAAATAGTTTACGGCAATGCCCGCAAAGGACTGCTGCTGAACGATAAAGTAGATGGATGGGGGCTTTACAATATCTATCGCATTCCCCGCGAAGTGCACAGCCTGCTGCAGGGCAAATTCAGCAGCGGCAAATACTGGCACTACAACACTTTGCTGCTTTCCGGTATCGAGAAGAGCAGTATCGAAGGGGATCTGATAAAAGTGGTGATCGCTGCCGACAAGTTTGCAGTAGTGGTTTTCAAAGATCAGCAGCTGCAACTGGCACAGAGCTATCACTATCAGACACCCGAAGATGTTAGCTTTCAGCTGCTGGCTCTGGCGCTGCAGTTCGGTCTCGATCAGGAAACCCTGAATATGCAGGTATCGGGTTTGATGGACGAACAATCTATCCTCTATCAGGAATTGCTGAAATACTTCAACCAGGTTCAATGGGAACAGATGCCTGTTGAAACCACTATGGAAGAAGGATTCCGGAATTTCCCTGCACATTATTTTTCACCCTTGCTCAAGATGGCCTTATGCGTATAATCGGAGGAGATTTGGGAGGAAGACGGATCAATCCGCCGGCGAAAATGCCGTATACCCGACCCACTACCGATGTAGCCAAAGAAGGACTGTTCAATATCATTCAGAACAATCTCGATATCGAAGGGATGAAGACCCTCGATCTTTTCGGAGGTACCGGAAGCATCAGCTACGAGCTGGCTTCGCGTGGTGCAGCCGATCTCACCATAGTGGAGAAAGATACTGCGATGTTTGAGTTCATCCGCAAAACTTCCACCGACCTGAAGCTCGAAAACTTCAAGGTGATCAAAATGGAAGTATTCAAATTCATGGAGAACTGTGCGGATCAGTTCGACTTCATATTTGCCGGGCCGCCCTATGCGCTCAATACCATCGACGATCTTCCCAAAAAAGTGGTGGAGAAGCAACTGCTCAAACCCGATGGATGGTTTGTGCTGGAGCATACGCCCCGCAATAACTACGAGGGCTATCCGCTTTTTGTAACTGCAAGAAATTACGGCACTACCATTTTCAGCATCTTTGTAAACAAACAGGCCACTTAAAATCAGTTGCCATGAACATTTTTGTAACAGGTATCGGTACCGGGGTTGGCAAAACCGTGGTATCGGCGATACTTACGCGCGCATTGGAAGCCGATTACTGGAAACCAATACAGGCGGGCTTCGACGAGGGAACGGACAGTGAGTGGGTGCAGCATGCGCTCAGCGGAACCGGTTCTGTGATGCATCCTGAAGTATACAAATTGCAGCTGCCGGCATCTCCGCATATAGCAGCCCGACAGGAAGGAGTGGAGATTTCCATTCAAAAAATTTGTGCATCAATTCCCAATATAAATCGTAATTTGATCATAGAAGGTGCAGGTGGTTTATTGGTTCCGTTGAATGATGCGGAGTTTGTGGCAGACCTGATCAAAGCACTGGATGCACGTGTTGTACTGGTAAGCAGAAATTATCTCGGCAGCATCAATCATTCCCTGCTCACAGCAAGGGTCTGCAGAGAAATGGGACTGCCCGTTATAGGGTGGGTGTTTAACGACCAGTACCTGGATTATGAAGAAGAGATCGTAAAATGGAGCAACTTTCCAAAGATAGCAACTGTACCTTTTTCTGAAACGACTAACGGGGCGTTTATCAATTCACAGGCCAATGCAATGAAACAAAGGCTGAAAGCATTACTATGATAAAAAGTACCGTAAGAAAAGAGTATTTGCAACGCAGATTGGATTTACAGGAAGAAGAATTGCAGCAACAGATTGCGTTGATGGCTTTCAATTTTCAAAAACTGCAGCTGCCTGCAGTTAAGTACCTCCTGTCTTATTTTCCGCTCGCCAACCGCCGGGAATTCGATATCTCGGTTTGTGAAGATATTCTCCGCAAGCAAAATCCCTCCATGCAGGTGGCATGGCCCAGAATAGAAGTGCACAATGCCGATATGGAAGCCTGCCTCGTAGAAAAAGGAGGCCTCTTTCTCAAAAACAGATACAATATTCTCGAACCGATCAGCGGTATCATTATTGCACCCGAACAGATCGACATCATCTTCGTACCTTTGGTTGCCTTTGAATCCCGCGGTTATCGTGTGGGATATGGCAAAGGGTACTACGACAGGTACCTCATCCGCACCAGGCCGGATGCCATCAAAGTTGGATTCTCCTTCTTCGGACCGGTGGACTCCATCGAGGATATCAACGAATTTGATATACCTTTAAACTATTGTATCACACCGTATCGCACATATGAATTTTAATGCTCCTCTGTTACGACCCATACGGATCTTACTCGTTCCCATCTCCATCTTGTATGGCGCAATAGTATGGCTCAGAAACCGGTTGTACGATACGCAGGTGCTCAAAACAACCTCCTTCAATCTACCTGTGATCTGCGTTGGAAACCTCTCGGCAGGTGGTACCGGCAAATCGCCCATGGTAGAATTTCTGCTGAAACACCTCCATAAAACCCGCAATGTGGCTGTTCTCAGCAGAGGATACAAACGAAAAACAAAAGGATACTCTCTCGCAAATGCAGGCACCACCGCCCTCGAAATCGGCGACGAACCCATGCAGTTTCACCAGAAGTTTCCCGATGTAAGCATCGCTGTCGGAGAAGAAAGAGCAGTGGCCATTCCCATGCTGCTGCACGATAAACCCGATACCAATGTGATAATACTCGACGATGCCTTTCAGCATCGTGCTGTAAAAGCGGGCATGAATATTGTGCTTACCGATTACAGCAATCTCTTCACCAGAGACTATTACCTGCCCACCGGCGACCTCCGCGACGAACGCGCCAGTTATAAAAGAGCAGAAGTGTTGATAGTAACCAAATGCCCGCCTGCATTGACTCTGGAAGAAAAACAGGCTATTGAGAAAGAGATAAAACCACTCCCGCATCAGAAAGTTTTCTTCTCCGCTATCCGGTACGGACAACCTTATCATATTCTCACAAAAAACACTATAGAACTGTCTGCAGAGACAGAAGTACTGCTGGTTTCCGGCATCGCTAATCCGGAACCACTCAAAAAATACCTGCACGAAGTTGCGGATACGTATTACGAATTGCTGTACGGCGATCACCATATCTTCAGTATCGACGATCTGAAGGAGATAAAAAA
The DNA here is from genome assembly GCF_012927185.1 of Pseudoflavitalea sp. G-6-1-2. Lineage (GTDB taxonomy): Bacteria > Bacteroidota > Bacteroidia > Chitinophagales > Chitinophagaceae > Pseudobacter. Next base: position 990,757 of record NZ_JABBGB010000002.1, on the reverse strand, counting down.
GAAGTTCAGTCAGATGCAGGCTTCACAGAAGCTTATCATCACCACTGAGAAAGATGCCGTACGTTTGATCAAATTTGAACAACAATTGCAAGACCTGCCCCTGTATGTACTCCCCATTGAAGTGCAGTTCCTGTTCGGTGAAGAACCGGTTTTCACTGAATTAATGACTAAATTCATCACAGGATTCAAACTGCCGGCATAAAGGCCCCGCTCTCAGCAAGGTGTTATCCACCTGCCTTTATGATCCTTTAAAGTTTTAAATCAGAAGAATGAGCAAAAAGCATTCAAAAAAAGACAAGAAAAAAAGATCCTCTTCAGCTGCTCAGCAGACTGTAAAAGGAACCCTCGATATTACCCGTTCAGGCATCGGGTATGTGATAGTAGAAGGCCAGCCCAACGATATTCTCGTGCGCCCTGCAGATTTCAATACCGCTCTTCACGGAGATACCGTGCGGGTGCAGGTTGCAGGTGGCCGCCAGGGCAGCCGTCAGCAGGGAAAGATCGTTCAGGTGATCCAGCGAAAGCAATCCGAGTTCCTCGGAAAACTGCAGCTGGGCAAGAACTTCGCGTTCTTCATCGCCAATGCCGACAAACCGATGCCCGATATTTTCATCCCGCTGCAAAGCCTCAACAACGCCAAAGACAACGACCGCGTAATTGTTCGCATCGTAGAATGGCAACCCAATAAAAAGCCCGTTGGTGAGGTAGTGCAGGTGATGGACGCAGCGAACGAAGGCGACCTCGCCATGAAAGAAATTCTGATGGAGAACGGCTTCTCGCTTTTCTTCCCGGAAGATGTGGTGGAAGAAACTGCCCGCATCCCCGATACCATCTCTTCCGCAGAGATTGCGAAGAGAAAAGATTGCCGCGATATTCTCACATTCACCATCGACCCCGTTGATGCGAAAGATTTCGATGATGCCATTTCGTTCCGTGTACTGAAAAATGGCATGTACGAAATTGGAATTCATATCGCCGACGTGAGCTACTACGTAGAGCCCGGCACAGCGCTGGACAACGAAGCCTATGCACGCGCAACATCGGTATACCTTCCCGACAGAGTAGCGCCGATGCTGCCCGAAAGGATTTCCAACGAACTCTGTTCGCTTCGTCCGAATGAAGATAAACTCACTTTCTCCTGCATTGTGCAGATGAATGAAAAAGGAGAAGTGAAGCAGCATTGGATCGGCAGAACAGTGATCCATTCCGATCATCGTTTTGCATATGAAGATGTGCAGGAAATTCTCGAAAAAGGTGAAGGCCTTTATCAGAGTGAGCTGCTTATTCTGAACAATTTTGCGCAGCGCATGCGCAAGCAGCGATTCAAAAAAGGCGCTATCAATTTCTCATCCACTGAAGTGCGTTTCAAACTCGATGAAACCGGAAAGCCAATCGGCATCATGGTAAAAGAAAGCAAGGAAGCACATCAGCTGATCGAAGAATTTATGCTGCTGGCCAACAGGCTGGTGGCCGAGCGCGCCAGCAAAGAGCATCCGAACAAGAAACCATTGCCATTCCCATATCGTGTGCACGATCAGCCCGACGAAGCGAAGCTGATGCCATTCGTTGCATTCACGAAAAAGTTCGGGCATGAGTTCGATACATCATCGCCCGATGCCATTGCAGAAAGTTTCAATCAATTGCTGCAGGCTGTAAAAGGAAGACCAGAACAACACGTGCTGGAACAACTCGGTATCCGTACCATGGCCAAAGCCGCATACACGGCCGAGAATATCGGTCACTATGGATTGGGATTCGAAAACTATTGTCACTTTACATCACCCATCCGCCGTTATCCCGATGTAATGGTGCACCGCATCTTGCAGGAAATTCTCGATGGCAATGTGGAGCCCGATAAAAAGATGGAGCAGAAATGCAAACATTGCAGCGAGCGCGAGCGTGCTGCGATGGAAGCAGAACGCGCATCCAACAAATACAAACAGGTAGAATTCATGCAGCAGTTCCTGGGTGATGAATTCGATGGTGTGATCAGTGGCGTTGCCGCATTCGGATTCTGGGTTGAAACTGTCGAGCACAAATGCGAAGGTCTCGTGAGTATGAACAGCCTGCTTGAGTATGATGATTTCCGGCTGATCGAAGGCGATTACAGTATCGCCGGTATGCGCAGCGGAAGGAAATTCAGAATGGGCGATAAAGTGCGCATCAAAGTGGTGGCCGCCAATCTCGACAAACGTCAGCTCGATTACGATTGGGTTTTCGGATCGGGCTCCAACTCAGACAATGCACCTGTTGCCGAGGATGGAATGGCTAAGCGCAGCCGCAAACCTGCTGCAGCAGCGGACAATGATCCGTTCAGCAAATTCAGGGACAAAGGCAGCAAAGGTGGAAAAACAAAAAGTAGCAAAGGCAAGTCTGCGGCTTCTCCGGGCAAAACAAAACCAAAGAAGAAGTCGCCTAAAAAATAACACACGCCCCAACAAAAATCATATGCAGCGTTTTGAAGTCTTATTGCAGAAGTTTGCTGATCATTTTAACGTAAGGCATTTTCCTGAGCAACCTGCTTCGTTATACGATTCAGGTGAATACTTTCTCGCCATCGGCGGCAAACGTATCAGGCCGGTGCTGGTGCTGATGGGAAATGAATTGTTCGACGAAATAGTTCCCGATGCCTATCATGTAGGCACAGCTGTAGAACTTTTTCACAACTTCACATTGATTCATGACGATATCATGGACAATGCGCCGCTTCGCCGCAATCAGCAAACCCTGCATGAAAAATACGGTTTATCCAATGCTATCCTCGCCGGGGATGTAATGCTGGTGCAAGCCTATGATCAGTTGATGAAGATCAAAGTCGACTACCTCCGAAAAATCAATGTGCTCTTCAACAAAACGGCACGCGAAGTTTGCGAAGGACAGCAATTCGATATGGATTTTGAGAAGCGTGAACAGGTAGGTCTGGATGAATACATCCGCATGATTGAACTAAAAACCTCTGTGCTGCTGGCTGCCAGCCTTCAGATGGGAGGAATTCTCGGAGGTGCCGGAGAACGCAATCTGCAGCACCTGTACGAATTCGGCCGCAACCTCGGCATCGCATTTCAGGTACAGGACGATTACCTCGATTGCTTTGGCGATCCCACCAAATTCGGCAAACAGGTGGGAGGCGATATCATGGCCAATAAGAAAACATTCCTGCTCATCAAAGCACTGGAATCAGCGAATCCCGTTCAGCTGAAAGCCCTCAACAGTCTGCTGGCCGGCAACCCCGACAATAAAGTAGAGCAGATGCTCAACATATTCAGGGACATGAAAGTAGATCAGTGGGCATTCGATCTGAAAGAGCAGTACCTCGGCAAAGCTTACAATCACCTCGAAGAAATTGCAGTGGTTTCCGGAAGAAAGGAGCCGCTGGAAGCGCTTGGGCGTTTCCTTGTTCAAAGGGAATATTAGGTGAGAGTTTGCACTTGTACTGATTTTTTCCATAATTTAACCGCTTAATCAAAACAATACCCATGGCGGGCTCGCTGTTCCGTAAGAAATCAATTGATAAGATCCTCCAGGACGCACAGAATAGTTCAGAAGAACATGGTCATCATGGCCTTAAAAAAATCCTTTCAGTCCGGGATCTCACTTTCCTCGGAATAGCAGCTGTTGTAGGGGCAGGGGTATTCTCCACCATCGGAACCGCGGCAGCGGACGGAGGTCCGGGCATATCACTGTTGTTTGTGATCACTGCTGTAACCTGCGGATTCTCTGCGCTCTGTTATGCTGAATTCGCTTCGCGTGTGCCCATTGCAGGCAGCGCTTACACCTATGCATATGTAACATTCGGAGAACTGATAGCCTGGGTAATCGGCTGGGCGCTGATTCTGGAATACGCCATCGGAAACATAGTGGTGGCAATATCCTGGAGCAGTTACTTCAATAACCTGCTGATGGATGTTGGCATACATCTGCCCGGCTGGCTCGTAGTAGATCCTGCCACAGCAGAAAAAGCATTCAAAGCCACTACAGAGTCCGTTGCATCCGGAACAGCGGTTACGCCCGGCATGCAGTACATTCTCGATACCTGGAATAATGCACCTGTATTGTTTGGCAGCCGTTTCTTCGTAAATATTCCTGCCTTTGTAATTGTGGTGCTGATCACCATGCTTACTTATGTGGGCATCAAAGAAAGCAAGAAGAGCGCCAATGCCATGGTGGTGTTCAAAATTGCAGTGGTGATATTTGTGATCGTACTCGGTGCATTCTACGTAAAACCAAACTACTGGACGCCCTTCATGCCAAACGGATTTGAAGGCGTTCTCAAAGGCGTATCGGCTGTATTCTACGCCTATATTGGGTTTGATGCCATCTCTACAACAGCTGAAGAAGCCAAGAACCCTCAACGCGATCTGCCGCGTGGCATGATCTACTCACTGGTGATCTGTACCGTGCTCTACATTCTCATTGCACTGGTATTGACCGGCATGGTGCCATTCTCATCACTTCGCGTGAATGATCCGCTTGCATATGTATTCAAAAGCGTAGGCGCTGAATGGACCAGCTACATTGTATCCATAAGTGCAGTAGTGGCAACCACCAGTGTGCTGTTGGTGTTCCAGCTGGGACAACCACGCATCTGGATGAGCATGAGCCGCGACGGTCTGCTTCCAAAAGCATTCGGCAAAGTGCATAAGAAATATCATACTCCATACTTCTCTACCATCGTTACCGGTGTGCTGGTAGCGATCTGCGCACTGTTCATGGAAAGCTCACGCATGACGGACCTTACCAGTATCGGAACCCTCTTTGCATTCGTGCTGGTATCAGGTGGTGTACTGATGCTGCCAAGATTGGAGAACAGACCTGCGGGAAGCTTCAAACTTCCATACATCAACGGCCGTTTCATTGTACCAATTATGGTAGCCGTATTCCTCTGGCTCTTCCGCGGAAGAATTCAGGAAGCAGCTACGCATCTGGGAACGGATAAACTCACGGAAGTGCTGTTCCTCGCATTCGTTGTGGTGGCAGTAGTGATGGCGGTATTCACCTTCCTCAGAAAATTATCGCTGATACCTGTATTGGGTGTACTGTTCTGCTCTTATCTGCTCATTGAGATTCCGGCCATTTCGTGGATCTGGTTCTTTGTGTGGATGGCAGCAGGATTGGCGATCTACTTCATGTACGGGTACAAAAACAGCAATCTCGCCAAATACTAAAAATGGACTCCTGGTTTGCACCGGTGTGGAATTCGCTTACAGCCGGCTATGCGGTTGAGCCATCGCTGGCAGCCAGTTGCATTCAGCAGGTGGAGCAGGCCTATGCAGGGCGGAAAAGATTCTATCACAATGCAGAACATATTCTTGCGTTGCTGAAACTTTCTTCGGAATACAGGCATCAGCTGAAAGCCCCGCTGCTGGTGGATTTCGCGATTGTCTATCACGATCTCGTTTACAGGGTGGGGGTCGACAATGAGGCGCTCAGCGCTTACCATGCAGGAATGCGGCTTGCTGAAATTGGAATGAGTGAACAGGAGGTGAGCCTTGTAAAACTTTATATCGAAGCCACAAAGCATCATCGGATTCCCGAAAATCTCGAATACGCTTCAGATCTGGCTTATTTCCTCGATTTCGATATGTCCATTCTCGGTGCGCCCTGGAACGAATATGAATCCTACGCAGCAAAAGTGAGGAAAGAATACAGCGTTTTTCCTGATTTCCTGTACAAACCGGGCCGGAAGAAATTCCTCGAACAATGCCTGGCAGCTCCGGTTATCTTCCATACCCCCGAATTCCATCAGAAATTCGATACGGCAGCCCGAAGCAATATGCAAAAAGAACTTCAGTATCTTTGCGGCAAATAATACACTCAGATCCGGTATGAAATTTCAAGTTGGCGATAAAGTAGTGATTTTGCATTCCAATGAGGAAGGTGAAGTGGTGGATATTATCAATCCTAAAATGGTGATGGTAGATGTGCGCGGAGTAAAATTCCCTGCCTATACCGATCAGCTGGACTTCCCTTATTTCAAGCAGTTCAGCCAGAAAAAGCTTTTTCCTGAAAAACAGAAAACTTACATCGATAATATAGCGCACGAGAAAAAGAAAGTACTCACCAAAGTGGCCGATGGCGTTTGGCTTACATTCATTCCCGTGATGCATGCCGATGAGTTCGGAGATGATGTGGTAGATGATCTCAAGATCCACCTCATCAACAGAACACACGCAGAATTCAAATTCACCTACAAACTCAGTTATTCAGGTGATACCGATTTTGAACTGGTGAACCAGGTTCGTTCATTCGAGGATTTTTATCTGCATGATATTCCATTTGAGAATCTCAATGACAGCCCAACATTTTCTTTCGAGTTCTCTCTGCTGGTTCCGGATAAGAACAAGGCAGACTACTACGAGTCTTCGCTGAAACTCAAAGCCAAACAGGTTTTCACGCGGATAGAGCAACTGAAGGAAAAAGGTGAAGCTACATTCTCCTACAAACTCTTTGAAGAATATCCGCATAAGGAATACAATTCAGTGGATGTAAGTCCTCTCCTCAAAAAGGGCTACAAGGTGTATGATGCAGGCAGTGCGCGCGAGCATCTCGAACCCGCGAAGCATGAGATCGATCTGCATATCGAAGAGCTCACACCTTATCCGGATAAGCTGGATAATTTTGAAAAGCTCACCCTGCAGTTACAGACTTTTGAAAAGTACATGGAACTGTCGATTGCCCATCGCAGACCGAGTTTGATTGTGATCCACGGAGTGGGTACAGGCAAACTGCGCGATGAGATCCATGATATCTTAAGGGTGAAGAGGGAAGTGAGTTCCTTCATCAACCGCTACCATCCTGCATACGGATATGGCGCAACGGAAGTATATTTCAAATATTAAGCATTCAACATACAGCAAAATGCCTGCACAGATTTAGTCTATGCAGGCATTTTGTTATTTGCAACTATTGATTTTGTTTACGCGGAACATATGCTGCCCGGTCTTTTGCAAACCGGTTGAAAAGCGCAATGATAAGAGCAGGATCCTGTACTTGTTTCTTCTCCATTTCAATAGTAATCTGCCTTTCGAGCCTCAAAGAAGTATCCTTTCCCTGTGGGGCAGGGTTGAAAATCAAATTGAGTTTCACCAGTTTCATTTTTTTCAGACTGTCGAGTGAAGGAGAGATGCTAAACCTGAGATTGTTATGATCTTTCCGGAAAGTGTAATAGGCAGTATCAGGGTAGGAGTTGTCTTTCTTTTCCTGATAGATGTACTTCTCTGTAATGACGTTACTGTTTTTATCACCCGAAATCAGGATCTGGTTACTGTTGTCTTTGAAGTTTTTTCCGAACCTTCGGAAGTTGTTTGATAAGAATTTTTCTACAGAGATCGTATCGGTAATGGGCCCCTGAACTGAGTCGTAAGAAAATGCGATGCTGTCGTTATCAGCCTTAAAAACAACATAGCTGGAGGAGGAAGGCAATACAGAATCCATCACTTTTACGAGTTCTCCATTTTCTGGCCTGAAGGCAGACTTAGAACGAAGAACAGGTATCTGGTGCATTATCATATCATCATAGAAATAGATGGTCTCTTTGCCTCCCCACTTCTCAAGTACATTTCCGGTTTTATCAGAAAAAATATAGGCACCTCCGAATTCAACTGTTTCTATCTGTTTTACGAGTTGAATATTTTTCTGTGCTTTCTGTTGAGAACAATGGACAAACAGAAGTGAGAACACGCCAAGGAGTATGGCGCCCGATGGGGTAAACGAAATCATAATAGGATTGCTTAGGTTTATCCGGTGAAAATAATAAACGTTATTGAAACCTGCACTACAGAACTCAGTTTCAGCGGAAATCGAATCAGCGTATTTCAGTAACTTTGCCGTTCAACTACAAACCGGGTTATCGCTATGCCGCAAGGCAGAGAGGAAAGTCCGGACAACACAGAGCAATGCACCGGTTAAGCGCCGGGTCCGTAGCTGATTGTACATGCGATCCCTGCGGAACAGATAGTGCCACAGAAAATAACTGCCCTGCGCAAGCAGAGGTAAAGGTGAAAACGTGGGGTAAGAGCCCACGGCGGTGCCGGGTAATCGGCATCGGGGGTAAACCTTGCATGTTGAAATGCCATGTATACCAATCAATGAAGTTGCTCGCTTCGTTCACGCAAGTGAAGATTGGGTGGGTAGGCAGCTAGAGCCGTTCAGTAATGGGCGGCGCAGATAAATGATAGCCATGTTTTCCGAAAGGAATGCATACAGGATCCGGCTTACAGGTTTGTAGTTGAATTTTTTTTTCAGGTCATTTCAGGTAGGTATGCCCGATAGCGCCACCGATCTCCATCAGCCAGGCAATACCCAAATGCACAATCAATCCACCCCAGATGCTTTTGGTGTGATAGACCACCACTCCTAAGATCAGTCCTCCCCAGTAAGAAGTGATGCACTCCAGCAATGGCTTGCCAAAGTGAATGGCACAGTAGAATGCGGCCATGGGAAGAATCGCCGCCTTGCCTGCATAACGCGCGAAAGCGAGTATGAGAAACCCTCTGAAGAATGTTTCGATAGTGAGAAAATCGATGCCGTAGGAGATTTCGTAGAGCAGTTTATAACCCCAATTGCTTTCTACATAAGGAGCGATAAAATCTATGCGATGCACTTTCGGATAGGTGCGCAAAAAATCGGGTTGGGTAGAAGCGAATGCCAGCAACGGCACCATCATCAGCAGCAGAATAAAGTAGGGCGTTGCATTGAAGCCGCGGGAGCTGAGCCCTGCAACCGGTTTGCCGAACTGTCCCCATTTCCACAAAAGAGCAATCAAACCCAGTACCAACAAGCATTTCAACGGCCAGTTCACTACCATATAACCATAATGATCCCATGGGAAAGGGAAGTCGTTGGTGAAGAGGCGTGTGAGCCAGTCGAAGGAAACTTTTCCTGCAAAGATGGCCGGACCAGCCACCAGCAACAGCCAGAAGAATGGGGGAGTCTGAATGGATTTCTTATGTGCAGCAATCTGAATCAGCCAGGCAGCGCCGAAAGCAAAGAGAAATACTCCGAAGAATGCAAGGAATCTGAGACCGTAATGCTCGATATCCATGCAGTTGGCTTCGATGCCGAAAGTATAGTTGAGCGTAACGAGAACAGCCGTCAGCAGAGTGATACCCACAAAGGATATCAGGTGGAGAGATTGCGCGTATTGCCGTAAGTAACCTACAATAGATTTCATGCGGTATAGTAATGGCTGTTCAAATACAGCAGTATAATCAAAAACCGGATACTGGATCCGGTTTTAAAAAATCGTATGCTGTGGAGCTTATTGTTCTGTACTTTTTCCGTCGAAGCTGCTTTTCATCTTGCTCAGCAAATCAGAAGCGATCATCTTTTCAGCTACTTTGATCATATTGCTGAACGCCTTTGCGTGAGAGATGCCATGCCCGATGATAACGGGTTTGGCTACCCCAAGTACAGGTGTTCCGCCATAGTTCTCGAAGTTGAAGCGGTCGAGATATTCGTGCTGAATATTCTTCGCATGAGTGATCTCGTAGAAGCTCTCTGCCATTTTCAGAATCACGTTACCGGTGAAACCTTCGCAAACCATTACATCTGCCTTATCGAGGAAGATGTCGCGGCCTTCGACGTTGCCGGTAAAATTGATGGCAGTGTTCTCTTTGAGCAGGGGATAAGTGGCCTGGGCAAGGATATTTCCTTTCCCTTCTTCTTCTCCGATATTCACGAGGGCAACGCGTGGGTTATCGATACCCAGAATGTGCTGGGCATAGAGACTGCCGAGGATGGCAAACTGGTTCAGATGTTCCGGTTTGCAATCGGCATTGAGTCCTACATCGAGCAGAACACCCATTTTGCCATTGTCTTTGGGAATAAGCGTAGAGATTGTTGGGCGTTGAACACCATCGATAGCTTTGATGCTATACATGGCGCCTACAAGCATAGCACCGGTGTTGCCGGCGCTTATGAAGGCCTCAGACTTGCCGGTGGCAAGCAGATAGAAGCCTACAGCTATAGAAGAATCCTGCTTTTCCTTGAGCGCTTTAGTGGGATGCTCATTCATGTCTATGACCTGAGTAGTATGCACCACTTTCACTTTGTCTGCCGGAATATTGAATTCCTGCAGCAAAGGGTTTATTTGCGCTTCATCTCCGGTCAATAACAGCGTTGCCGGTGATTTTGTCTCAGAAAAATACAGGTGTATCCCTTTCACCGCTTCGCGGGGTGCAAAGTCTCCACCCATCATATCTAAACCGATAATCATAGCCGGCGATCAGACATTTGTATTAGGAAAGGAAATTACTTAATGGGGGAATTTTCGGCCACCACTTTTCCTTTATAATACAGTTTGCCTTCGCTAACATGAGCACGGTGGCGTACATGAATTTCGCCAGTAGTGCTGTCTTTGCTTAAAGTAACTTTCTCAGCCTTGTAGTGAGTTCTTCTCTTAGCACCTCTTTGTTGAGAATGTCTCCGTTTCGGATTGGGCATAACTCAGAAATTTATACAACTATAAAAAATGACTAATTAATTATCTTCCAAATCTTTGAACTTTTCCAATCCCTTCCACATCGGGTTGGCAGATTGGTTGTTCTGTGCATCCAGCTTTTTGAGCATGGCAAGTACTTCTTTATTGCAGCCGGGTCCACCCATTTCTTCGGGGGTGCACATGCGCTGCATCGGAATGCTCAGGTTTACGAATTCATAGATCCAGTCTGCGATCCTCAGATGGCTTTCGCCTTTCGATATGTAATACACATCGGGATCTTCTTCCTGGTCGTTCATCAGTTCAGGTTCTTCAACCATCTTGACAACGATATTGAACTCGTCCCAGAGATCCAGTGGCAGATCATTTCCGCAACGGTCGCAGGTAACATCCAGTTTGCCGCCCACTTCAAACTTCAGCATCATAAAGCTGGGGTGTTTGTCGAGGGTCAGTTTCACTCTGGCTACGCAGTTCCGGAAATCCTGTTCCTGGTAATCCTCAAAGAACTTGTCATTGATCTCATATTCAAACTCATGGATGCCCGGCTTTAGACCGACAAAAGCGATATCAAAATTCCGACGATTCATGAGCTACTCCTTTTAAAGAGTTTGCAAAGGTAGGGAAATTCAATTGATTAATAAAACAATAAGACCAGTTTTAAGCAGGATTGGGGATAAAGGTACGCCGTTTAAGCTAATATCCACATCCGTAAGGGTTAATATTACCGCGGGAATCCGTTATTTTTGGGTATCTAAAAACCTTCAGAGAAAAAAATGAAAAATCTACTGTTCAGCGCAGCCCTGATCTGCTCTTTCTCCCTGGCCAAGGCACAACCGCCTAAAGGTCCGGCTACTCCCGGAACCGTTTATGGAGCCAATTTAACCGCCACTTCAGCTACTCCCATTGCCGAATTACCCGCCATGCTGGCAAAAAACGACAGCATCAATGTTGCCATCGAGGCTAAAGTATTGGAAGTTTGCCCCAAAAAGGGCTGCTGGGTGAAGCTGCAGGTGAACGACAGCACCACGGCATTCGTTAAAATGAAAGGATATGCTTTCTTCGTTCCCGTGGACCTCGAAGGCAAAACTATCCTTCTCGAAGGAGTTGCCAAAGTTTCCACCACTTCCGTTGAAAGGCTCCGCCACTACGCAGAAGACGCAAAAAAATCCAAAGAGGAGATCGAGGCCATCACGCAACCTAAAAAAGAGATCAGCCTGCTCGCAAGCGGCATCAAAGTGAAATAAATCATTTCAGCATAGCTGATACAGGAAAAGCCGGCATCGATTGCCGGCTTTTTCAATACACAAGATCCGAGACACCCAAATTGATCCAACCTTCATAAGAGCCGGGTCGGTTTTTAAACACAGATAGAGTACGGATAAGGATTATTATTTTCCTGCAAACTTCTTCTCGAATGCAGCGGCAGCCTTATTGATATTGTTGGCGATCAGTTCGTATTCGTTGTTCATTTTTTCGAGAATGCTGTTGATCTGAGGCGTTACAGTTGCATCACCGTTTTTCTCTTTGGTACGCAGCTCGATGAGGCTTTTGTAATCTACATCGGCAGTTTTCTTGTATCCTTTCAAACCTTCTGTGATGGCTGATTTCAGGCCTTCGTCGTCTTTCAGTTGATCCATCTTTTCTATATCTGCAATGGATTTTCCCAGCTTCTCTGCCCAGGTTTTGCGAACGGACTCAGCTTTGGTGTAATCCTGACTGTTCATGGCTCCGTTCATCTGATTCATTTCCTTTTCATTATCGTTCATGGCCGTCATCAGCTTGTTGTTGTATTCAACAGGGTTTGGCGTATTGCAGCTAACAGCTACCAGCAGAAAGAAAGCGAGAATTACATTGAGTTTTTTCATCTTCAATTATTTTTGTTTTTTCTAATGACACAAAATTATACCGGTATGCAGGGGTTTTCTATCCCCGGAACCAGCTATTTTAATGCGGCTGAGGAGTGGTAGTTTTGCGTAAGTTGCAGTGGTGTGCTATCGATTGGCTGTTGCTGCTGCTATTAATTTATAAGGAATGACAAACCGGAAACGGATATCTATACATGGTGTAATTATTTTGATACTGGCATTCTTGTGCACTAACGTGCATGCACAGCGGCTGGAAGACTCTCTGAGGAATATCGTAAATCAGAAAAGCCTTCCGCTTGGTACCCGTGTTGAAACCATGGTGCGTCTGGCGCAGGCTGTGTTCTTCAATAAAGACTGGACCGAAGGGCAGGATATCTATCGCGAAGCCATCGCCATGGCAGCTCCGCTGAAAGACGGAAAATACCGTGCACACGCATACGGAGCGCTGGCATTATCTTTCTCCATTACCGGCGACAGCGAAGCTTCTGATCGTGCACTCGACAGTGCTTTCAGGTATTCTAAAAGAACTACCAGTAAAACCTCGCAGGGATATGTGCTCTACTGCAAAGGATGGCTTGAAAGCCGTGCCCAGAAAGAGCCACAGGCCATGCAGTCTTTTCAGCAGGCACTCGATCTGTTTGAGCAGGAACCGGTTACTTCATTGAAGTTTCAACAGACCATCTATGGTGAAATGGTGGGCATCTACTTCCATTGGTACGATCTCCCCAATGTGGAGAAATACACCAGGCTTGCACTGGAAACAGCTAAGAAACTCAATCTGCTCGACAAACTGATCACCGCCAATCAGGACAGAGGTTCTTACTTCATCAATATGTTCCGCAACGATGAATCGCAGCGTGTATGGCTCGATTCAGCGCTGTATTACATGCGCACATCCCTCAATCTTGCAATGAATAATCGGGAGAGATTGATCACGCCCAGCGATATACCTTTCAGCGCCATCGGCATCTCCAATATATTTCTCGCCTACTTCCCCAAAACAAAAGAATACAAAGACAGTATCGATTATTACAACGAGATTGCACTGGTAGAAGGTAAACGCACCAAACAGTTTTCGGTACAGGCCGGCGTGTACAATATGCTCGGCAGCATTGCGCAAAGCAATAACGATTATAATTCAGCCATTGCCTATTACAATCAGGCCCTTTCCGTAAGCATCACAGATCCGATGGCTGATAAATTCAATCTATCGCAATCTTTTCTCGGCGTAGCCGAAGCATACGATAAACGGGGAGATACTGCCCAGGCACTGCATCATTACAAACAATACATGAAGCTGTATGAAGAGTTGTTCGATGCCAGTAAAATGAACAAGACCAAAGAGCTTGAAGCCCGGTATGAAAATGCGAAGAAAGAAAAGGCCCTGCTCGAAATACGGCTCATCGCTGAACAGCGTAACAGAGAATTGATTCAGGCAAGATTATTGTCAGGAGAAAAAGACCAGGCCTTACTTGCAGCCCGCTATGCCGCTTCAGAAAAAGACAAGGCGTTGCTGGCTGCCAGGTTCGAAACCGAACAGAAGCAACTGGCACTCACCAATGCCAATTTCAAAACGGCCAAACGTGAGCAGGAACTGCGTGCGATGGAAGAAAGAATGAACTTCAACAGAAAGATGAACCGCATCTATGCCGCACTCGCAGTGGCTTTGCTGCTGGTGCTGCTCTTTCTTTTCTACGCCTACAAGCAACGTTCCAAAACACTGAAGCAGGCGAAGAGGCTGCACGAATTTGAGGTAGATAAAATGAAACAGGAGCACCGCATTTCCAACCTCTCCGCCATGCTCGAAGGGCAGGAGCAGGAGCGAAGCCGCCTCGCGCGCGATCTGCACGATGGGCTCGGTGGATTGCTCTCCGGCGTAAAAATCCAACTATCCGGATTGACTCCGTTGGTGAAGGAAGAAAAGCAGCAAACCATTGTAAGCAACTCTCTCGATCATCTCGACAATGCTGTTGATGAACTGCGCAGAATTGCCAAAAGCATGATGCCCGAAGTGCTGCTCACATACGGCCTGGGAGAAGCCACGCGCGAATATTGCAACGGGCTTAAGAAATCGGGCATCGCTATCGACTGTCAGGTTGTGCGATACAAAAACGATATGGATCACAGCCGTCAGGTTACCCTGTATCGCATTATGCAGGAGCTGGTGAACAATGCCGTAAAACATGCCGCAGCCTCGCAAATACTGGTGCAGCTGCAGCAAAGCGACGATCATATTTTTCTCACTGTGGAAGACGATGGCAAAGGCCTCGATAAATCGCAGCTGGAAAGCCTCAAAGGAGCCGGGCTTGCCAATATCCGCTCGCGGGTGGAAATGCTGCATGGCAGGCTGGATCTGCAATCGGCTCCCGGTACAGGCACCACATTTACTATTGAATGTTCTATCAAATAATAAAGCTGAATCATGATTAAAGTGATCATTATCGACGACCACCCGATTGTGCTGGAAGGACTGAAGAACCTGTTATCCAATCGCGACGATATGTCGCTCGCCGGATATTTCGAGAATGGGAAATCAGGTATTGAAGCCATCGGTAAACTCGATCCGAATGTTGTATTGCTCGATATAAATCTTCCCGATATCGATGGTGCTGAGATCTGCAGGCAGCTGCGTAAACATGATAAGGATATCCGCATCATTGCACTCAGTGTACACAACGAACGCACGGTAATCAAGAATATGCTCAACAGTGGCGCCAATGGTTATGTGCTGAAGAATTCAGTAGGAGAGGAAATCATCACTGCCATCCACACTACGCTCAATGGCAATAATTATCTCTGCCGCAAAACGAAGGAGATCATGGCGCAGGTGTCGGAAAACGATCTGGCAGAAATTCCAAAGATCACCAGAAGAGAAAAAGAAATTCTGGAGCTGGTAAGTCAGGGACTCACCACCACGCAGATTGCAGAGAAGCTCTTCATCAGCATGCACACGGTAGAAAGCCATCGCAAGAACATGATCGAAAAATTCGATGTGGCTTCGATGACTGCGGTGATCAAACTCGCATCGAAGTATGGACTGATCTGATCAAAATAGCTGGTTCCGGGGATAGTGTAGCTCCTTGCTTGCAGGTAATTTTGCCATATCAATAAACAATGACAAAAACACCACAAGATGGACAAGAAAACACTCTCAATTATTTCCTACATTACAATCATTGGCTGGCTGATCGCGTTCTTTCAATATAAAGACAAAGCGAAAGATCCGTTGGTGAGCTATCATTTGAAACAATCGCTCGGACTGGCCATCATTGGCATCGTAATCGGCATAATTCTGGGAATTGTGGTGCGTATGGTTCCGGCACTTGCAGTACTCACTTATGTAAACATTGTGCTGCTGGTACTCTGGATACTGGGCATCATCAATGCCGCAAACGAAAAGATGAAACCTGTGCCGGTTGTTGGACCGATGTTTGAAGATAAATTTAGTTTTCTCGATAAATAATATCTGGCCGTTCGTCCCGTTTCAAAAACGGGACGAACGGATTTCAAAAAACAAAGCATGAAAAAACAGGCCTTATTCCTTTTGCTATGTGTGATTTCTGCGCTGCAGGTAGCTGCTCAGACGGAGTTTCTCAATCCCAAAATTGTGAAACTCAATGGGAAAATTCCGGTGCTGGATGCCAAACTGAAGAATATAGTGAAAGAGCTTGGTGCAATCACTCACAGAGAGCCGGATGATTTGAAAAGCGGAGCATATTACGTTGCCGAAGAAGCGCCTTCAAATGTGGTACGTATCAAAGGTGTTGAGCTGGAAACCTGTGTAGAGAATGCGCACCTGCGTGCCATCGATTTCAGCAAAAGCCCTGATGTGTTTATCAGCTGGTCCGGAGGAAGAATTGATAATGCAACCACTTTGCAGGACATCAGAAAGCGTTTCCCGAGAACAGCCAAAGAAAAGACCAATCAGGATGCAAAGAAATTCTGGATCCGTACACTCGGTGATTCCAATGATGTTTGGATACTGGAATTCAACAACGGAAAGATTACAAAACTGATCTACCATATTATTTATGATGAAAACAATTAATCATCATCCCGCTATTGCATAAAAGCAGTAGTTTTTTTTATTAAAAATCATTATGAAAAAACTCCTTGTTCTTACAGCCTTCTTTGCTGCTGCTTTTCAGGTGTCTGCGCAGACTAAAGAAACTTTATCTGTGGCCACTTTAAAGCTGAACGGAAAACTCTCGCTACCCTGCAAACTGAGTGATGTTGTGAAGTTGCTGGGGCTGGTTACCTACACCAATCCTGAAGCATTGGAGTGCGGATCTTTTTTCCCGCAGGAAGCGGCGGAGTCGCATGTGATCCGCATTAAAGGATTCGACATAGAGAAGAACAGGGATAGTGTTTTTTATCATAGCATCGATTTGGTGAAGAGTCCGGATGCGTTTATTACCTGGTCTGGTGGCAGGTTCGATCGTAACACCACACTGGAACAAATGAGCAAACAATTTCCGGTTTCTGCGAAGCAGGCTAAAAAGAATGGAGGAACGACGGAGATGTTTCTCGAACTGGATCTGAGCTCTGATGATGTTTTTAAGTTCGATTTCAAAGGTGGAAAACTGATCCGGATCTCTTACTGGGGCCCTTGTTAGTAAAGGGAATGCAATAACGTTTTTACATTTGGAGGGGACTTTAGTCTCCTTTTTTTGTGGCTTCCAGAAATGACAGTGCTTCCTGTAGGTAGAAATTTTCTGTAATCAATGAGTCGATAGACACGATCAGGGCAGGTAGTGTTTGTTTGCGTTCTGCTTCGCATCCAACTACATCATCATCAATTTCAAGCTCATCGTTTACCAACTGACGAAGTGATGCGATAAGCCGCTGTTTTGCCGCATTATCAATGGACTGTTCTGGAGATCTTGAATATTTGTGAACAGCGTATTCAACATATGCTGGTATGCGGTTCTCCCGATGGACGTAATATTGACCACCACTGCATTTCAGCTGCGCATACAGGGTATGGATATGGCGGAACAGGCTATCCAGTTTTTTTCTGATGGCAGCCTTGCCAGGTTGTGATTGTTTCAGAAAGTATGCATAGACATCATAATACAAATCTTTACCGGCTTCGCTGTCGAAGAAGAGCAGTGCAGAGCTTCTTGAAAAATACAGTTGATCCGGAGCCTGTGGTTTTGCATGATGGATCAGTTCAGGGTAATGTTTCAGGACTGCCTGATAATATGATGCAGGAAGCAGTAAAGAATCTCCTGAAGCATTCGTGAGCAATATATCTGCACGGGATTTGCTTTGCGCCATCGTCTGCCGGGCTGGTGCCAAAGACAGGATACAACAAAGAGGCAGTGTCACAGAACGGAATTTGTTCATTACAGTTTAATTCATTGAAGGAGGATAGAGAATCATCATATTCTTCGGTATATTGAAAAAGGTAGCGGCTTTTTTCTGCTTAGTGATTTTTTTGACCCTGATGCATTCTACATCTCCGTATCCCCTGTCGTATTTCGTCAGGAGCAAGGCGCCCGGTATCCTTTCCAGATGATTCATAGTTGGCCAATAAGCAGCCGGAAGCTCCGGGCAATACCAGATATGCATCAATTTTTTCGGATCAGAACTTACTTTATCGGCTGCCGTAATTTCGATAATGGCTTTTTTGCAGTGATACCCTTCAATAGTGGCCGTGTCTACTGTAAAAGTCAATATGCCATAATCCATCAGCAGACTATCCCGCTCTTCGTTTTCAAGATAAACATCCGAGGTAAGGAAATCATCATAACTCAAGGGCAATGCGATGCTTCCTCGCAGTTCCCACAATTTTTTCTCATTGTATTGAACGAGCCATTTGGAAGAATCTGTTTTACTAATACGATCGGTTACCAAAAGATACCGTGAATGTGCGAATAAGGAGAATTTATGGACTTCGTTCTTCGGAATGGATACTGCCTTGACTTCTCCATCCTCCGCACGTGGTTCTGTATAGGAGGAATATACTATTTTATAAACTTCCAAATCAGTGACTTTGTTTTGTGCATGACTTATGTTGCCGATTAGTAGCAGTATAATGAACATAGATTTGCTCACGAAGCTGCGGAGTTGTCCTGCCGGGTACAGAAGGCTGCTGGGTGGATGTATCATACCTGCAAATTACTGCTTACTGAGGGCCGGGCGTATCCCCGGATACTGGTATTTATGCAAAAAGAATCCCGGTCAGTATTGACACTAACCGGGATCGAAATATTTGAATGATTCAGCAAGCTTTACTTTTCAAGCACAGGAATCAGGTGGTTCCATTGGAGCAGCTTCGCGAGATCCAGCGCTGTTCTTCCGTCTGGTGTAGCAGCATTCTTATCTGCTCCCATTTCCAGCAATGCTTCAACGGCATGGAGGTTTCCGGCGATGGTTTCAATATGCAGCAGGGTAAGCCCGAGTTCATCGGTAGTTTTTACTTCACCGGGGTTTTCTTTCAGGAAACTGAGCATGCCTTCTTTGGTGTTTCTGTCCATCGGATGCACTTCGAGATTTTCGGGTTGCTCTTTCTGGTTCATCACAATTTCGATGTCGTTGAAATCACCGAAGTCGATTCCCCATGCAGTATCGTGTTCCTGTCTTTCTTCATCAGACATTTGCGCGCGCATGGCGTGAATGGTGAATCCTCCGTAGGTTTTGCCATTGGATGCGAAGAGCCAGTCGCTGATCTGCGTCAGCGGAACGTTTACTTCATCGCCATTGCTGATATTGGTGAGTTCGTTTGGTTCGTTGATGAGTTCTCCGTAAACGTTTATGCCATCGAAGCCAACCTGATTGATCCACATATGTTCAACGATGGGTTCTTCCTGTCCGGCCACTTCTTCTGAAAAGGCCACTTTAACACAAGCCATATCCAATGCAGGAATGATGCGGCGGTATTCCCACGACATTTCTCTCCAGAAATATTTGAACGTCTGTTGAGCTTTTTCAAATGCTGCGATCATTTCGGGACTGTCGCCTTTTGCAAAAAAGAGTTTGGTGTCTGCCATGGGTATTTCTATTGATGGTTTTATCACAAATCAGGCGCCAAATTACAAAATAATGATGCTAACAATGTTATTCATTTATGAAGCAATGCTGCATCACTATGTTAGTGGGAATGCCTGTACAAATTCGTCGGTGAGTCCGGGAGGGTTGGCACGGACTGTCCAGCTGATGGGCTTTTCGTAGTATGCGGTTTCGTGAATGAGTATCGGGATGTTTCTATGGAACGTTTTTTCTATCCAGCCTTCCGCAAACAGTTGTTGTGTGAGTGAAATGATTTCTTCGATGAATAATTTTTCCAGCTGTTCACTTTTTTCGAGAATTTCTTCCGTGAGGTCATCGTCGTAATCTGCTTCATCATTTTCTTCCTCAGAAAAATACCAGGGAGTTGATTGGAACCAGCTTTGTAAAAAAGTATTATCACAACCGCCAATGGTACCGTATTCATTCGGAGGCCAGAATGCGAAGTTCCATCTGGCCTGGGCGGGCGTTGGCGCCTTTGTGATCTGTGTTTGATAATATTGTTCAGTGTTGTAGCCTACAAAAATTGCAGCATTACGCGCCACATCAACATCGCCATCATACCAGAAAGACAGGGCATAAATATCTCTTCTGACGGATTCGGGAATATTGCTGATGACCTCAATTACGTTTGTTAACGCTGCTTGTCTGAATTGTTCTTTGGCTTCCATACAGCTATTTGTTTTGAAAGATTTATTTTATTGAATCGGTCTGGGGCTGTATTATTTCCCCAATGATGAATTATTGATGCTTCTTTTGAATCAGAGATAGTATGCCTGAAAAATGAACAGGCAGATCGGCAAGTCTGAGAAATGCTGCTGCATGATAGGCTGGTTGCAGTTTTGCCCAGTTCAGGCATGCTTCAAAGCTGCCTGTAAACTTACTGGCTGACTTTTCTGCTTCGCTGTAATTACTGTTGAATGTTTCGAAGTACTCCACATCATTTGAATGTTCACCGGGATAGATTGAATGAATCCATGTTGCGCTGATCTGTGCATCTTGTTTTTCAAACCGCAACCACTCGTAAATGTATTTGCCATCCTGAACATTCATTGCGAGAAAAAGCGCCAAAGGTTTACCTGCTTTCAAATAACGACTTGCCTGTGGAGCATAGATGTACTCGATCGTTTCGAAAATTGTATAGCTGCAGGTTTTGTCCGGAAGCGTATTGCCATGCTGCTCTACAAACATCGATAGCCATGAAGGGAAATGTGCGCAGGTGAAACCAGTCATCCAGTCTTCAGGTGAAGCACCCATCACTTCGTGGTGCATGTTGCCGAAATGCACTACATTTTTGACGTCTTTGTAGAGACAGAGGTAGTCGCCGACGGTATCTTCCCCGATCATGACAAGCACTGGGAAGTGGGATGATCCTAATTCTTCGG
Organism: Pseudoflavitalea sp. G-6-1-2; assembly: GCF_012927185.1. Lineage (GTDB taxonomy): Bacteria > Bacteroidota > Bacteroidia > Chitinophagales > Chitinophagaceae > Pseudobacter. The sequence goes on along the minus strand of NZ_JABBGB010000002.1, from coordinate 970,058 downwards.
CAATACGAAGGTTTTCTGTAAGAATTGCATCGAAGGGATAGATATTGATACTGTTTCCGAAGTCGTTTATGAACAACTTCGTTCCACCGAAAATACTAATGAAATCGAGGATGTTTTTATCGATGGAATACCCAAGTTTCGCCTGCAACGATTCTGCACCTTCGGCATGTTGTTCCGGAATGCCTTCGAAACGATATGTCCGATTTTCGGTTTGTTTCTCTGAACGGATGAGAGATCCCGACTTGAAAATTTGCAGAAGTGTTTCGAGCCCTGGGTTCATAGTGTTTTGATTTCACCGAGTACTCTTCCATCTGACAGACTGATGGTGTTGTTGCGATTCCAGAAAATCAGTTGCTGCGTGGAAGGTCCAAATATGAGTATGATTTCGTCAACTGCAAGCCAGCCGTATTTTTCAGCACTGATCACATCGCCGGAGTCGAATTCAAGTATTTGCAGACTGTCTTTGGTAAATGAGATCAACGTGGATGTATTGTCTTTTTCAAAAGCATATGACCTGTCTGTTACGTCCGCAGCGGGTTGCGGCGGGTGTTTGATTGAAAAATGAATCGGGGAGCTGCTGTTTTTCTGCAACAACTCGTAATCATTTCCCGGTGGTTGCGTCAGTAAAATAGTTTGCTTTCCCTGAATAGTGATGGTGTTTCCCTTTTGGGTCCATTTGTAATAGGTCCAGTCACCGTGAGTTCCGCTGAACAGATGATGACGATCATCTTGTTTAAATTCAATCTCGTAATCGAGGATTCCGACAGTGTCTTCTTTGAAATGGAAAAGCCTGTGCTGACTGTTGTTGAATCCTCCAGTGCTTGTTTTACCACACATTGAATTGATTACTCCTCCGTACAGCTTACCTGTCTGTGCGTGGGTTGCCATGGTTGCAAGAATTGGAAGTAGTATTTGGATGATTGATTTGTACATCTTGTGAATGTTCTGCTGTTCAAAGTTACTGATACAATCGGCGCTTCAAGTCCCCGTAATCCGGGATTTTTCGGTCAGTGTTTGCGCTGTCCGGATACTTCAGGATTGAACCCTGTCTCTGCTGATACAGTGCCGCCTACCTGCTTTCCGGTATTTTTGATTTCATGTTCTCCGGTGAGTTGTGATAGCGGGTAATGATTCTATATTTGAAGTGAACATCAATGCCGGGATGAAACGATTCTTCATTATTTCTACACTGTTTTATATTAACATGGCAAACGCGCAAACGATGAATATCCGTTATATGAAAGCAGGATATTGTTTTGCATCAGGCTTTGCAGAAGACAGTACTGCCTCGGATGATGCAAAGCTGTCTGCCAACTATCCCTGTGGAATCAATAACAGAGTACCTTTTCCTATGAAGAAAGTATCGTTGGAAATCTTCAGGCCATGGTACGGCAGCGCTCCAAATCTGATGCTGTCCAATGGAATCGATGAAACGATTTCGTTTCGCACTACTGACAGCAGATTGCCCATTATTGCCGAAGCATGGGTAGATGAAGCCTGGCAGCCGATAGAGTATATGCCTCAACATATAGACAGCCATCAGGTGATTGTGGATCTTGCTCCCTTGCACTACTGGAGCTTTAACATTCCCGGCTACAGAGGAGACATAACCACAAAGATCCGTTACAAACTCAGTCTGTCTGATGGCACTTTTGTGTACTCGAATGAGCTTTGGTGTGGCATCAACAAGGAACAGTTATCGGTGAAGGAAGAAACTTTACCAGATCAGCTGAGAGTGGAGAATCTCAGCGATGAAAGCCTGCCAGAAGCAATTCCTGCTGAAGTCTGGCTGTCGGCAGTTGGGAAGAGCAGTGATGATGTTGAATTGAAAGCCATCTTCCAGTCTTTGAACATCTGGGACAATTACCTTATGCAAATGCCCATCAGGGCGGCACACCAAAGATATTGGCCTGTTGCAGGCGGTAGTCTGCACCTGGAATTTATTGATGCCTCCGCCTTCAAAGAAAGCTACAGGAAGGTTCCCGGAAAAGTATCATGGGTGTTGCATGCTGTGATATTTCACAATGAGGTAAGAACATATGCAGGTGAACTTCCCTTTAGACTTCAATTCAGCGATAGCAGAAAAAATGTGAGAGAAAAGCTGAAGCAGCAAGGTGATTATCGTGAAGAAAAAGATTGGAATGCAGATAGTTGGAATTTACCCGGAAACAAGCAGTTGTTTGTATTCTACAAGAATAAGAAGGTCTTCAAAATCGATGTTGTATTTACGAAAAAATAGCCAGTTCCGGAGAGATGCTTCATTGTGAGCAAAGAATAAATCCGATAAATAGAATTGATATGAGATGGAGAATAATCATAGCAGCTGTATTTGCCATACAAACTTTAAATGCTCAACCAATGAATATTCATTATATGAAACAAGGGTATTGTTATGCAGCATCCCGCGTGCATGACAGCAGCGCCGCAGGTGGTTTTGCACCCAGTGATAATTTCCCGAAACCTGCTGACAACAGAATACCCTTTGTGTTGTTTGCTGTAACGCTGAAATTATTCAGGGAAACAAAAGCTGCTCCGTGGGCATTGTATCTTTCCAATGGAACTGCTATGGCACTTGAATTGCCTGCACTTGACAGTCGCCTGAATATTATTGCAGAAGCCTGGGTTGATGAACAATGGCAGCCTGTCGAGTACCTTCCATCAATAACTTGTGGAAACAGCAAACATAAACTGGTATTGTCATCGAAAGAATATTGGAAGTTTCCCATTCCTGCTTATGAAGGAAGCCTCTCTGCAAGAATCCGATATAAACTTCAGTTGCCGGATGGAACAACCCTTTATTCGAATGACATTGCAGCCGGCATCAACAGAGAACAACTGACAATCAGGGAAGAGGAATATCAGAAAGAACAAACACAAAGCCATCAATAAAATTAATCACCCTATGAGCATCAATTATCAGCAATTATTGTTTTCAGACATCAAGCATAAACTCCCCAAAGACTGCTGGGCTTATAGCCGGAATGAAAGGAAAAACGGAGAGTTGGATAATGAACCAGTACTGTATTTCAATGGTGATCTGCATATCAGTGATCTCGATCTGAATGATCCATTCGGAATTGAAAGCCGCGGTGTTGAGCCCGGTTATGCGCTGCTGATTCTGGTAGAAGGAAATATGGTCGTAGATAACTATATCTACAACGAAGAAGTAGATAGTGCAACCGGTTTGATTGTGCTCGGCGATCTTACAGCAAAGAACATCGTGGTAGGTGGCCAGGAGATCTACGTCGATAAAAATCTTCAGGTAGCTGAACTATTCTTTGGAGAGTACAATCATGGTGAACTAAAGGTAAACGGTTCTATTACTGCCCGGGTATTCATCTCCAAAGATTACCACTTCGATTATAAGCGCTTCGACGAAAAAAGAATGGTAGATGTGCAGCATTTTCTCTGGGACGAAAGAGACATGCTCGATGATGATGCCTTATCCATCCTCAATCCTGAAGTGCTAATACTGGGTGATGATGAGCCGATCATTGTGCGAAGTACTATCAGAGCATTTTTTGACGAAGGCAGATCTGTACTCGTGGAAAAAGTGCCGGAAAGCATTCCGTTTGTGTTTAAGGATGATCTGCTTACCATAGAAAATCTCACACGTCTCCGGAATTCAATCCTTTTCCTGGACAATTATCCTGCCGATAAAAATGAGGGCTGGCAAACACAGGAATACTGGAAAGGGGCAGATTACAAAAGAGTAAGGGTCATGAAAGAAATGCCTTTCTCGGAAACCGTTTATTTTGAACAGGGGAACAAAGCGATCTTAGTAGGATTTCAACTTGCAGGCGATCAGGAAGATGCTGCGGAAACAAAGCAGGAGTTGAATATTCTGGTACGTATCATTGAAAAAGACAAAGAACCGGACTGGTATTACTTCGATCCCACGCTCCCCGGGCAGCGGCCATTTATTTCGATGGGATCAACCCTCTGGAAAAACCTGCTGACTGAGTGGTCTGAAATGGAGTACTACATGCATAAATTCGATGAAACCGTTACACGGAAGCGTGTTGAAAAAATACTTGCATTGGATATTGCGAAGGAATATGGTCCGGATAGCGATGAAGATCTCTGGCAATCATCATTCGGGATGGGTTTTACGCAACCTGATGAAGATAATGTTGGTTGGGGTAAATTTCGAATCTGCAAAGAAATTCCCGGCAAGAAGGATGATTATGAATTCTACATTTTCCATATCCGCGAGTTATTGAATGGCGAAACAAAAGTACTGCTCTACACCCGTGATGGGCAGGGGGATGAACATGAAACCTATTTTGTAGGAAGAACCGATACGGAGAAATATAAAAAAGCAATTCAGTATTTCCTCTCTATGGAAAAGCGGCTTTATTTTCTCAATGAAGATGAATAGATATCGATTATCGAAGAAGCGAAGAAGATGCCGGAGAAAATCCGTTAAACCAATGCCCGGCAGCAAAAGCAATAGGATAACTGTCTACAATTTTTGAATCTGAAAAATCGATCCGCGTTTTCTTTTCTTATCTAAGTAGTATTCAATTCTGTACTGTTCACCAGGTTTCAGCGATCCCTTGTCGCCCGGTATTCCATGATACAAATCATTACCGATTCTGTACCAGGTTGAATAGCTCCATCCACCATATCTGCCCACTTTGTGTTTGAAGTAAAGTGACTCAGTAATGGTTCCGGTTACCACCTGTTTCTCTTTTGTTTTCCGCAGAATACGGGTTCCTGCTACGGTCAACCATAAAACAATTCCATAGATGAGTGCAAATACGCCGAGGATAAAGAACCAGAATTCAGCGCCTTTGATCAGCAATAAAAACACAACCAAAGCCGCAAGAATATATCCGGTGATCCTGAGACTTGCCCATGGTTCAGCTTTCAGTTGCTTTTCGAACTGGGTTCTGTCATCATCCCCGAATGGTACGATGGATGCTGTAGCTGTCATATATCCTGGGTAATCAACGCTCAGAAAAAAGTTCCTGCCAGACCGAAGCGGGAAAACTGAAAGTTTGATCTCTGTATCAAGCAGAGAGTTGGCACCTATGATTCCTGCCAGTGGTGCGGGAAGATCTACCAATACCGATTGCCCGCTGATATTGTAGATGAGTTTGTTAGGCCCTTTTATCTGCAGGCTTTTAATAATGCCGGAGTAGACGGTTTTTGATCCTGAATGGCAGGCCTGTTGCAGGTTATAGAGTTTTCGTGCAGAGAAGAAGAGACAGACAAGCAAAAACAAACCGATCGCAGAGAAGTAAAAAAGTATATCTGTCCCCTCGATTATTTCCTGCACAGTTCCTATCAATATATACAGGGCGAAAGCAAGAAAGAACAGGAAAACGATCAGTAACGATCTCACTGTAAGTTTCTTTCTTTTGATTTCCAGCTGAAAACTGCGTATGTCGTGGTCGTTGAGTATGGAGACTGTTTCCTTCATCATCTTTAGGTGTGCCTGATTAATGTATCAAAAATAAACCATGGCAGTTTCTTTCATATCACTGATTGCAGGGATATGAAACTACCATAATGCGTGTACTTTTGTACCGGAATAATAAATAATCTATGAAGAAATTGATCCTTGTGTTTTCTATGGTAGCTGGTTTTATGGGAGCATACGCCCAGCAGCGTTTTGAGGGAACTATTCTGTACAGTCAGACTTCGAAGTCGACCACCAGGGACAAAGCTCCTGATCTCTCGGTGCGTTTTGGGAAGAATGCCATCCGTATTGTTGCAACGAATGCAGCACGCGAAGAAATGGATGATCTGCTGATCAGACTCGACTCCGGAATGATGTACACACTGAGAGCAGACGAAAAAACATTCAAGGCGAAGCCGCTTATCAACACCGAAAGCAATCGGGAATTTGTTGGCCCCACCGAGATTGCAGGATATAAAGTGAATACATTCAATCTGGCTGATGCAGGGTATTCTGTGCTTAATGCCGTGATGGCCAAGATTGGAAAAGTGTGGTTGTTTCCTTCCAAAGACCTGCGTTATCCGGTTCCTGTAAAATATCTGCAAAACATGGAGCTGTGTATGATTCATGATAATCAGATCGTATTGGGAATCAGTATTATTGATCAGCTGAAATCATACAGCGACAGCGCCAGTTCCGATACAATGACCATCCAGGCAACTTCAGTGAAACCAGAGGTTTTTCCTGATTCTGTTTTTGAAGTACCGAAAGATTACACAGCCTATGTGGAGCCGGTTTACAATGATATGGATTCAGCAGCTTATCCGGCTGAAATTGTGACGGATTCTGCAGTTGATGCCACTTATGCTGTACCCGAAGGCCCGCCTGCTGCACCGAAGAAAAAAACTGCTGTGAAGAAGAAAGCAGGAGCTGTAAAATCTCCGGCCCGTAAACCATCAGTTAAGAAATAATCATGTGCATTGCCGATGAAACAGCGATTGGTCCTGTCACTCTTGTTTATTATCAGTTTTGCGGTAAGCATGGCGCAGGAAACAGATCATGTGTATCACAGAAAAATAGACAGTCTCTGGAATTATTGCATGAGTACTTCAGATAATGTGCCGGGGAAAAAGTTTACGAAGAAGATCATCCGCAATCAGAAAACATATGTGGCAAAATGGGAATACCGAGCGTTCGTATTTGAAGGTGATAGTTTGCTGATGCTGACTATCGGGTTTGATGTTAAGCCCAATCGCTCGCAGGATGAATGCTATCTCGTCAGAAACAATGAGCTCGTATATGCAGGCGTGTTTCACACAGTCTATGGGGCCTATCCGAACGGTTTGAAGCGGGAACCCGCTCCCGTAGCAGCCTCCAGCCTGTATTTTAAAGGACATTATGCAGGGAGAGCGTATCCTTCATATGGCGATTTCCCTGCAATCTGGAATAGTGCAGATGCAGTAAAGGAGCAATTTCAGCAAGTGTATGCATTGCTGAAAACTGAGATGAAAAAGAAATGATTCGCATAAAGAAAAGCCGCGTGAAAGTGCTCAGCACTCCTCACGCGGCTTTTGTATTTTGAAAGGATTATCTGTCTGCTTTTTCCGGGGGATGCAATAATTTATGGATCAGCCTGGCTTCGCCCACCACAAATACAACATCGTTCAGCTGAAATTCAAAAAACGATTCAGGGTTTAAGATGCGTTGATCTATTCTCTCAACACCTACCACAATCCCTTTTATCTTTTCGCGTATGCCTGATCCCCGGATAGTTTTATTCAGCAGCGGCGAGTGCTCATCAATCACAAACTCACGTAGCACCACATCGATCGGTGCAACGTTTTCTTCATCAGGATGTTTTACTGGTCTTATAATCGCCTGCAGTCTTTTGATCTGTGCATCGCTTCCAAGAACAAATAATTCATCACCGGGATACACACGCTCATCGCGGCCCGGAGCAGTGATGCTGATATCACCCCGTTTGATCAGTACTACATTTATGCCGAGCTGTTCGCGCCAATGCAGTTCCAGTAAGGTTTTTCCAATAACCGGTGATTCCGGATGCAGCTCCAGCGGCGCAATGTGTGCATCCCATGGCGCCAGCTCCGAGCGATTTTTTTCCGCTGCTGCCAACTCACGTTCATTGAAGTTGGAGATGAACCGCGCTTCGATACGGTCGTAGAATTTGCGGATCTTCTTATTGAATATCCCGATGATCACTCCGATTACAATTACTGAGATCAATCCGGCTTCGAATGAGAAGAAACGATGCATCAGAAAACCGATGAAACTGCCGGCAATGATCAGTCTGAAGAAGTGGATGAGGTTGAGTCGTCCATTGTACCTGTTGCTCTTGATCACTTCACGATAGGCAGCAGAATTGGTATTGCGCACCGCCAGTGCATACAGAAACGGAAGCATCAGCAACAACGTGAGAAATGCCGTTGCCCATTTAACCCATGAGCCATCACTGAAATGGCCTTTGATATAAGGCAATGCATACTCTGCCGATACCATCACAATACAAACCAGCAGCATGGAAATGAGGAAGGTGCTTACGAGTGTTGAGCGCACCACCTGATTCCAGGCGCTCAGACTTTCTTTGGCTTTGGAACCCATGCCAGATAAGGCATTCAGCACTTTATCAGGAAGTATTCTTTCCAGCCATTTGTAAAAAGGTTTGCTGCTCTTTATGAGGAATGGTGTAGTTAGTGTTGTTACTGCAGATACCGCCACCGCAATCGGATAAAGGAATCCGCTGGTTACTTTCAGGGTGAGACCGAGTGTAGCAATGATGAACGAGAACTCACCGATCTGCGCAAGGCTGAAGCCAGCCTGCACGGAGGTTTGCAGTGATTGTCCGGATAACAACGCACCGAAAGTGGTGCTGGTTACCTTACCTACAATGGTGATCACGGTGATCAATGCAATGGGACCTGCGTATTTCACCAGCATGGCCGGTTCGATCATCATACCTACCGATACGAAGAAGATGGCGCCGAAAAGATCTTTCACGGGTTTCACCAGGTGTTCGATCTTCTCTGCCTGTGTGGTTTCTGCCAGAATCGATCCCATGATGAAGGCGCCAAGGGCAGGGGAGAAGCCCACCGCACTTGCAAACCAAACCATCAGCAGACAAAGCGACAATGAAACCACCAGCAGCGTTTCTTCGTTCATCAGCTTCTTTGTTTTCTTCAATATGCTGGGAAGGAAAAAGATGCCGGAGGCAAACCAGATCACCAGGAAGAATACGAGTTTCAGAACGGAGAGCAGCATTTCGGTTCCTGCAAACTGCTGACTCAGTGCGAGTGTACTCAGCAATACCAATAATACGATGGCTACGAGATCTTCTACGATCAGTGCTCCGAAAACCAGTGAAGCAAAACGTTGTGTTTTAACATTCAATTCATCGAATGCGCGAAGAATGATGGTGGTGGAGGAAATGGACAAAATGCCTCCGAGAAAGAGACTGTCCATATTGTTCCAGCCTAATAGTTTGCCGGTACCGAAACCGAGTGCAATCATGGCCACCACTTCAAATACAGCGGTGATGGATGCCGGAGCGCCTACCTTGATCAGTTTCTTGAAACTGAATTCGAGACCCAGGCTGAACAGCAGAAAGATCACGCCGATCTCGCCCCATATCTGAATGTTGGAAGATTCGTATACGGTGGGCAGCCAGTGAAAATGCGGGCCTACAAAAAAGCCTGCAATGATATAGCCCAGCACCAATGGCTGCTTTAATTTCTTGAATAGTAATGTTACAATGGCTGCGGCTCCAAGGATCAGAGCCAGATCCATAATCAAATATGGCAGATGCGTCATTCGCGTGAATTGATCTGTTAAAACTTGGGTTGCACTAAGGTTAGAAGCAGTATGTGGCGCGATGCACTACCAGAAATAATGATTGGGGAAAAGCAGCAACCTGCTCAGGGTTCGGGTAAATGCCGGAAGCTCATGGCATGTGTGCTGCGAACGGGTACAGGGTATCAGTGCTAACGGCAATGCATGTCCGCTGATGATATTGTCGTTACCGTTTGTTCTGCATTGCGATACCGACCTGTTGCAGTTATCCCGGTGAACGGTTTCGGACCGATTGTGATGTGAATGGCTCTTTACAGGAGCGAAGAACGCTTTTTTAGGAGCGGATAACCCGATTGTGTAATAGCCGGGAATTGCCGCTGGTGGCTGTTTTGCGCGATCATACCGCGCTGCGTTTGCACAGAGCGCGAGCATGCATGTAACACATATGATCAGCCAGCGTTTCATGCAGCGAATATACGAAATTGCGGTTAGACTATCGTTACAGCGATGCCCATACCCTGTAATGTTTTAACTGTATGGTCCGAAATGCCGCTGTCTGTAATGATCTCTTCCACATCTTCCAATCCACATATTCTTCCGAATCCGCGCTTGCCGAATTTGGAACTGTCGGCCAGCACTATCGTTTTCTGTGCCGTCTCGATCATCTTTCTGTTCAGGTGCGCTTCCATCGCATTGGTGGTGGTGAGACCGAATTCGATATCGATGCCATCCACACCAAGAAATAATTTATTGCAACTGAGGTCGCCCAGGATCTTTTCTGAATATGGACCAGTAACCGAGGATGAGCTTTTGCGGAGCAACCCTCCCAGCTGAATCACTTCGATTTCCGGATGGCGGATCAGTTCCAGCGCTACATTCAGCGCAGCGGTTACTACCGTGAGTGAGCTGATGGGATGAATATGTTTGGCCAATGCCTGAACCGTGGTGCCCGATGCGATGATGATGCAATCGTCCGGTTCGATGAGCGAAGCACCGGCAATGGCTATGCGTGTTTTTTCTGCAGAACGGATCTTTTCCTTCTCATTCACCGGTTTGTCTACCGTGTAAGGATTGTGCATAGTGCCGCCACCATGCGTTCGAAAGAGCAGGTTTTTATCTTCCAGAAGTTTTAGATCCTTTCGGATTGTTACGGATGAAACATTGAGCTCGCGGCAAAGATCCAGTACTGTGACAGAACCCTCCGCCTGGAGGCGGGTAAGGATATGCTGATGGCGTTCTGTTATATTGAGCATAGCTTATTTCAGGTTTTCGATCAGAAAAAACGAAACCGATCGGTTTGGTTCAAGTTAAATGAAAGGAAGCAGTTTAGCAAATATCCCTCATAAATTTTAAAAACCAGCACGTTATGAAATTGTAAAGCATTCAGGCTGTGGAAAAGCCGGGGATAATAAGTTTCGGGACATTTCCTTTGTGCTTTCGAAAATTGCTTTTACTTTCGTTTTGTTGTTTTCGTTTTGTTTCGAAATTTGCAAACGAAAGCGCAAAGATCAAAAACTGGCTCTGATGAACCTCTCTTCCTTCCATGATGACGCCCGCCGGAAAGTATTTCTGCAACAGCTGGAAAGCGCAGAAACCTGGGACCTTGCCGTGATCGGCGGAGGCGCAACCGGACTGGGCATTGCAATGGAAGCCGCCACCCGTGGTTACAAAACCGTGCTGCTCGAACAGGCAGATTTTGCCAAAGGCACCAGCAGCCGCAGCACCAAACTGGTGCATGGAGGCGTTCGCTACCTCGCTCAGGGTAATGTGAAACTGGTGCGCGAAGCCAGCATCGAACGCGGACTCCTTTACCGGAATGCACCGCACCTCGTAAAGAATCAGTCTTTCATTATTCCGTTATACAATTTCTGGGATCGTCTCAAATATACCATCGGCCTGAAAGTCTATGACTGGATCGCCGGAAGACTCAGCCTCGGCTCTTCCGTATTCATCTCCCGCGAAGACACCATTCGCAGATTGCCGAATATAAAATCAGAAGGATTGATCGGCGGCGTATTGTATCACGATGGTCAGTTCGACGATTCGCGGCTCGCCGTGAACCTCGCACAAAGCATCTACGAACATGGTGGACTTGCATTCAATTACATCAAAGTAACCGGTCTCATCAGAGACTGTCAGCAGATCGCCGGAGTAGAATGCATCGATACAGAAACCCTGCGCACATATAAAGTACGTGCAAAAGCAGTAGTGAATGCAACTGGTGTATTTGTAGATGATATTCTGCAAATGGATAATCCCGCTGCATCGAAAACCATTACTGTGAGTCAGGGTACACACCTGGTGCTGGATAAGAAATTCTATCCTGCTGAACAGGCGCTGATGATCCCCGAAACCAGCGATGGGCGTGTATTATTTGCAGTTCCCTGGCATAACAAAGTAGTAGTGGGAACCACCGATACGCCAGTGGAAACAGCATCACTCGAACCACTCGCACTGGAAAAAGAAATCGCTTTCATACTCGATACAGCCGGACAATATTTTACGGAGAAGCCAACACGCAGCGATGTGCTGAGTGTGTTTGCCGGATTGCGACCATTGGCCGCGCCTGCAAAAGGACAGAAGACAAAAGAGATTTCCCGCAGCCACAAGATAATGGTGAGCCAATCGAAACTCTTTACCATCCTCGGTGGTAAGTGGACCACCTACAGAAAGATGGGGGAGGATATGGTTTCAAGAATAGAAACGGAACTCCACTGGGAGAAGAAAAAATCTGCCACACCGGCCATGCATATTCACGGATACACCAACAGCATCAATGAAGAAGATCCATTCGCTGTGTATGGCAGCGATGCGCATCGCATCAGAGGAATGATGAACGGCGATGCAGGCATCTGGATCAGCGAATCGCTGAAGATCCACAAAGCACAGGTGTTGTGGGCCGTGAACGAAGAAATGGCAAGGACTGTAGAAGATGTATTGAGCAGAAGAACCAGAGCATTGCTGCTCGATGCACAGGAAAGCATCAGAATCGCACCCGATGTAGCGGCTGTTATGGCCGATGTAATGGGTAAAGATGAAGAATGGATTAGTGAGCAGGTACGATCATATAAAAAACTGGCTGAAAAATATTTGCTGAAGTAAGTAACGAAGCATAGAAAGAGTGGTGCAAGGGCTTTGGTTGGTCAATATTTGTGATCGGCTGAAACCCTTGTGTGTGCTGTGTTTCAGCAAAAGAATTGTTTCGGTTTTTTAATGAAATAATTGCCGTTCTTAACAATCAGGTAACACGCAGTTTGGATTTTTGCAACGAAATCAAAATAGCGTATATACATGATGTTTAGAACTCCAACTCTTAACCATTTATTGCTTATGAACAGAAAAACGATTGCTGCGGGCAGGCTCTGTATGCGTATGCTGCTGAGCGCCTTGTTCGTGATGGTCTGCACTGTTGTGCTGGCCCAGCAAAAAAAGATCAGCGGAACCATTATCAATCCCGCTGACAATAAGCCCCTTTCTAACATCAGTGTGGTAGTTAAAGGTACCAGCCGCGGAACCACTACCGACGAAAAAGGAAACTTCAGCCTCTCTGCTGCTGAAGGAGAAACACTGATCATCTCCGCAGTTGGATACAAGAACCGCGAAATAAAAGTGAGTAAAGACAATACCATTTCCATTCAATTGCTTTCGTCGAGCAATGAAATGGAAAGCGTTGTTGTTACTGCACTTGGTATCAAACGCGATGAGAAGGCGCTGGGCTATTCTGTTACAAAGCTCGGAACGGAAGAACTGACCGATGCCATGAGCAATAACTGGACTAACTCCCTCCAGGGAAAAGTAGCTGGCCTCAGCCTGCTGAAATCAGGTGGCGGCCCGGCAGGTACAAACCGCATTTCGCTCCGTGGCGATAAAACCCTCACCGGATACAACGATGCACTCATTGTGGTGGATGGTGTGGTTACAAACGGAGCAAGCGGCACTATGACGGGTACGGGCAGCAGCTCTTATCTCCAGAACGAATCTCCCGTGGATTTCGGTACCAGCCTCAACGATATAAATCCTGAAGACATTGAAAGTGTGACGTTTCTGAAAGGTCCGGGTGCAGCTGCTCTCTATGGTGCACGCGGCTCAAACGGCGCCGTGATCATTACCACCAAGTCTGGTAAATCCAATACGCGCGGAATGGGTGTTACCATCAATTCCAATCTCAGCTTCGACCAGATCAACCGCTGGCCCGATTATCAATACGAATACGGTCAGGGTGCAGCAGGACAAAATACCTGGTACTCCTACAACGATTCTGAAGATGGACCAAGCACACGCAGCACCAGTTCTTCATGGGGACCCAAATTCAATGGTCAGAAATATTACCAGTACGATCCTGTCACCAGAACGAAAGGTGAAACAAGAACAGAGTGGGTACCTTACAAGAGTGCAAGGAACGATTTCTTCGAAACAGGAAATACTTTCACCAACACCATCACACTCGAAGGCGGATCGAAAAATACTTCTGCACGTCTCGCATATACCAATCTCAGCAATACCTGGATTATTCCCAACACCGGTTACAAAAGAAACACCGTAGCAGCATCGCTCAATCATAAACTCACCGACAAGCTGCAAATGGCGGTGAAGATGAACTATACCAACAAGTACAGCGATAACCTGCCTTCTACCGGTTACAATAACCAAACCATCATGTACTTCATCAGGGGCCTTACTCCCAACATGAACATCAACTGGTTTAAAGATTATTGGGTACCCGGTAAAGAACAGGAAGAACAGACAAGACCTTTCAGCTCTCTGCTCGACAACCCTTATCTGCAGGCATACGAGATGCTGAACAAAAGCAATAGAAACAATGTGATCGGTAACGTATCTGCTACTTACAGTTTCAATAAAGATCTCTCTCTGATGGTTCGTTCTTCACTGGACTACTCTTCGGAGCAGCGTGCACAGCAGCGTCCGAAAGGATCACAGAAGTTTGTAGATGGCATGTTCCGCACGCAGCATATTTTCTCTCAGGAAATGAACCACGATTTCATGTTGCGGTATGCTAAGAAAGTAACCAGCAAATTCAATCTGGTAGCCACATTGGGCGGATCCAACATGAGTAACCGCTACCAGAAAGATGAACTGAGAGCAGATAAATTGCTCTACCCCGGTGTGTACTCATTTGCCAACAGCAAAGTGCAGGTGCAGCCATATCCTTACCGCGCTGAATTCAAAGTGAACAGCATCTATGCGCTGGCGCAGTTTGAATGGGATGGCTGGATCTTCCTCGATATGACTTCACGGCACGACTGGGCAAGTACCCTGGCCACACCAACAAGTCTGGAGAATACAGGATTCTTCTATCCATCTGTGAACCTGAGCACTGTATTGAGTGAGCGATTCAAAATGCCTTCCATCATTTCGTACCTGAAACTCCGCGCATCGGTGGCAGAAGTAGGAGGTGGTGCATATAGTCCTTATCAGACGGCATACAATTATTCTGCAACTGGTTACCCCGGAGGACTTACCAATCCAAGCTCTATTCCGAAGGATGGCCTGAAACCATTCAAGGTGAGAAGTTTTGAAGCGGGCATGGATCTTCGGTTTGCGAAGAACAGGTACGGGCTCGATTTCACGTTCTACAACAACCACACGATGGATGATATCATCAATGTGCCAATCGATCGTGCATCAGGATATTATTCGCTCGTAACCAATGCAAGTGAACTGCGCAATATCGGTATCGAAATTTCTGCCAATGCCAATGTGATCAAAACTGCCAAAGGCCTTAACGTTACATTGCTCGGTACATTCTCTACCAACCGGAACAGAATTATAGGCCTGGCTGATGGTGTGGATACTTACGTATTGTCTACAGGCCCCGCCAACCGCGGTTCTCAGGAAGCAAGACCCGGCGGCAGAATAGGTGACCTTTACGGCCTCGGATACCAGCGTGCTCCGGACGGTCAGATTATCTACAACGATCAGGGACTTCCTCTGAAAACAGAAACAGTGAAGTATCTCGGTAACGTAAACCCCGACTGGAAAGCCAGCTTCAGCAGTAACCTGAAATGGAAGAACTGGGGCATGAGCTTCCTGTTCGATGGTCAGTTCGGTGGCATGGGTTATTCACTCACGCATGCGGTACTTGCTGAAGAAGGCAAGCTTACCAAAACACTTCCCGGCCGCGACAACGGCATCATCGGAAACGGTGTGGTGATGACGCCTGATGGAAAATACGTTCCCAATACCAAAGTGGTTACCAATATTCAGGCTTATTACGATGCGCATTTCAACAGAGATAACGTAGAAGCCAACACTTTCAACACAGACTTTATCAAATGGAGAGAGATGAGGATCGATTATACGTTCTCGCCATCTCTGGTGAAGAAGCTGGGATTGCAACGCGCCACTTTCGGGCTCTACGGACGCGACCTGATGGTGATCTCCAACTGGCCTGCATTCGATCCTGAATTCGGAACACTGAATGATGGAACCGTTACAGCCGGCTTCGAGATCGGGCAATTCCCTTCAACACGCAGCATCGGTATGTCGTTGCTGCTTGGATTCTAATCTTCACTCAAAATCTGCAATCATGAAACTCAAGATACAACTGTTGTCAGCTCTGATGGTCTCCGGAATGGGAATGATGAGCTGCAATAAAGGATTCGAAAATATCAATACCAACCCTAACACGGTTAATCAAACCACGCCGGAATCGCTGCTCGAATCTGCGCTCTACGACGTAGTTACAAGAAACCAAACAAGAGCGCTCCGCATCACCAACGAACTGATGCAGGTGCATGTAACAACTTCCAACTCCGATGAGATACATCGTTACATCATCCGGCCTTCAGAAAGCGATTATATGTGGAACAACTGGTATGTTCAACTGCTGAATATCCGCACCATGTATGATGTGGCTCAGAAGCTGGACGATCCTGCATTCAAGGGCATTTCACGCATTCTCGAAGCATGGGTGTATTCATTGCTTACCGATACCTATGGAGATGTTCCTTACTCCGAAGCGCTGAAAGGATATACCAATAGCATCTATCAGCCGAAATTCGATTCACAGAAAGACATCTATACAGACCTGCTGGTTAAAATGGAAGAAGCCAACACGCTGCTTCAGACAGATAAAGCATACAACGCGGAGATCATCGGCAGAGATCCGATCTACGGTAAAGCCATCGTGGCCAATATGGCTACCGATGCAAACGCTGCTACGGCGGCTTCCAACGCATTCAAGGCTGCCTGGAGAAAATTCGGCAATACGCTTTATCTGCGTCTGTTGCTGCGCGTATCGTCAAAGCCTGAAACAAATGCTGTTGCCAGGATCAAAGAGATCTGCGATACCAAAAAGAGCAGCTATCCGATGTTCGCCAGCAATGCAGAATCTGCAGTGCTTCGTTTCACCGGTATTGCTCCTTTTGTAAGCGCCTTCAATACTTACAGGGATTTCGATTTCAACGGAGATAATGGTCTTTCGCGCTTCTTCATCAATACACTCAACGATTGGGAAGATCCGCGCAGAGACGCATGGGCCAATCAGGCAGGTGGTGTTTTTGAAGGCATTCCGAGCGGATACCTCCCCGGCGCTATTCCCGAAAGAATGAGCACGTACAAAGTGACACTGAAAAATGAGCCGCTGCTGGGCAATATCATCAACTATTCCGAACTGCAGTTTATGCTGGCAGAAGCTGCGCTGAAAGGTTATACCGGAGGTGATGCCAAAACGCTGTATGAAAATGGCGTTACCAATGCCATCACTTTCTGGAACCTGACTGTTCCGGCAGGCCACCTTCAAAGACCAGGTGTGGCATGGGATGCTGCTGAATTGCCGGAAAAGAAACTGGAAAAGATCATTACACAGAAATATTTTACTTACTTCTTTACCGATTTTCAGATGTGGTTCGAATACAGAAGAACGGGGTATCCCAATCTTCCCAAAGGACCTGGTTTATCCAATAACGGGCAGATGCCTTCACGTCTCAAATATCCGGTTTCTGTTCAGTCGCTCAACAGAACCAACTACGAGAAAGCAGCTGCAGCAATGGGTGGTGACGACATCAACTCCAAAGTGTGGTGGAATAAATAATCCTTGCAGTTATTCACTTTAAAAAAAGAACAATGAAAATCTTACAATACAGTTTATTGATGGCAGGGCTCACCACATTTGCATCCTGCTTAAAAAAAGATATCAATCCGTCCGAAGGTGTTGCCAGCGATTTTGCGAGTGTATCGGTTGTTCGCGACATATACAAAGGCCAGCCCATTACCATCGACAGAGAAGTGCTCGATGGAGCAAGTAAAGTATATGGTGTGGTTACATCAGATGCGAATGCAAAGAATATCGCACCCGGCACTTTTGTGATGCAGGGAGATGTGGTTACTTCCAATCAGGTAGGTGATATTACCAGAGGTATTGTTGTTGATCTTGGTGGCGCTGCTGTAGCTGTTGCTCCTGGTGATTCTATTTCTATTGGTCTCGAAGGAGCAAAACTCAGCAGGGAAGATGGCCGTCTGGTGCTGTCGAATGTGAAGTCTGAGAAGATCACAAAACTGGCAACCAATGCAAAAGTTACCATCCGCACTGTAACCATGGCGATGCTTGCGCTCACGCCGGATGATTACGAATCGACCCTCGTTACTGTGCATGCAAACCTTACGGATTATGCGGCTGGCGGCACTTTCGCGGGCAGTCATACGATGTTCGATAATACCGGCGGAGATCTTACGCTCATCACAAGAGCCGATGCAGATTTTGCAGGAAGCACTATTCCGGCAAACGCTGGTTTCACAGGCATTTACTCTGCAGAAGGCGGAAAGAGAACACTGTCTCTGCGCAATGCAGCCGATATCAATTTTGTAGCCGGTTCGTTGTATGATAAATTCCCTGAAAGCTTCGAAGTTCCTGATGCTTCAAAGAAAGGATCATACGATATGGGCGGTGTTAAGAACGACATCGATCTCAATACAGGGAACTGGAAATTGTTACGCGCCATCTTAGGCAATACTTTCCTGCGCGACAAATACAATGTGCCCGGTAAACAATGCATCCGCATGCAACAGGACATTACCTCCGATGGCTTGCTTCAAATGAACTACGACCTCACCGAAGGAATTTCCAAAGTGACATTCTTCTACGGAAAATATTATACCGACCCTGTTTCAACATTGAAGCTGGAATATTCCACCAATGGAGGCACCACCTGGAAACAGTCCGGGCCCGAATTAAGCGACATGCCGGACCGTGGTTCCAAACAAGCCGTGTTTATGGTAAATGTTGCAGGAAATGTACGTATCAGAATCAATAAACGCGGACTGGGTAAGTCGTCTACCACTGTTAACAATGGAAGACTTTCGATAGAAGATATCGCTATCCATAAAGCACTTTAATTCAAAAGTTCGCTATCTTACCAATTCCCATAATAAACCTCAGGAAGACAAAAATGCAGCGTAGAAAATTCATTCAACAGGCAGGATTACTGGCAGGCGGAATTGTAGTGGCAGGATGGAATACAGCCAGTGCATTTTCAGTTTCGGACAAGAAAATAAAAGGCACGGTGAAGAGCGGAAAGAAAGCGCTGGCCAACGTTGTAGTGAGTGATGGATACAGTGTGGTAGCCACCAGCAACGCCGGCAAATTCGAATTCGATCTGCATGCCGATGCAGTAGCGGTTTTTGTGAGCACACCTGCAGGTTATGCCTTTCCGCAACAAAATGGTATAGCACGGCATTACAAACTTGTTTCGGAGATCAACACCAGAAAAGGAATTGAATTTGATCTGGAGAAACTGTCGCAGAATGATGATGAACACCAGTTCATCATCTGGGCAGACCCGCAGGTGAAGACGAAGAAAGATGTGGCGAAGATGATGGCGAATTCCGTACCCGATGTACAAAAATTTGTACAGGCGCAGGGAAGCAATGCACTCATTCACGGCATCACTGTCGGAGACATTGTCTGGGATAATCACGAGCTCTTTGCAGATTACAACGAAGCAGTAGGTGCCATGGGCATTCCGTTCTTCCAGGTGATCGGCAATCATGATATGGATTACAACAAGGGTTGGGATGATCAGAGTGATGATACCTTCCAGAAAATGTACGGTCCAACTTACTACTCATTCAATCGCGGCAAAGCGCATTATGTAGTGATGGATGATGTACGTTATCTTGGCAAAGACAGAGAGTACGATGGATACATTTCGCAGCAGCAACTCGATTGGCTCGAAAAGGATCTGCAATTCGTACCAAAAGATCATCTGGTGATCCTCAACGTGCATATCCCCGTTCATAATGATGTGAAGAACAATCTCGATCTCTATGCGATTCTGAAAGGAAGGGGCAACGTGCACATCATGAGCGGGCACACACATTACCACCGCAATGTGATCATCGGAAATGTGTTCGAACACAATCATGGTACGGTATGCGGAGCATGGTGGACCGGCCCCATCTGTGGCGATGGAACACCCTGCGGATACGGTGTGTACAAAGTGAAAGGCAATGAACTTACATGGACATACAAGCCAACGGGCATGGAAGATGATTATCAGTACAGTGTATTTGTGAACGATGTTTCTGCCACCGAAAAAGAAGTGGTGATCAATGTGTGGAATTACGATCCCGAATGGAAAGTGAATACCAGGCTGCCGGACAATACCGTTATCAAAGCGGAGAAATTCAAGGGCTTCGATCCACTGGCAGTGGCCACGCTCAAAGGACCTGATCTGCCCAAGCCACGCGGATTTGCAGAGCCCAACAAAACCGATCACCTGTTCCGTTTGCAGGTGCCTGCGAATCTGAAAGAGATAACCGTTGAAGTAACAGACAGATGGAAGCGTGTCTATAAATCAACAGTTCCCATCGCGTAAACGATCAACAAAGACAACATATAAAAACGCTACGATATGCCATACATTCTTGCACTCGATCAGGGCACAACCAGTTCCAGAGCCATCATCTTCGATGAGCATGGAGCCATCGTAAGCCTTGCGCAAAAAGAGTTCCAGCAGATCTATCCGAAGCCGGGCTGGGTAGAACACAATCCCCGCGACATCTGGAGTACACAGGTGGCCGTTGCTGCGGAAGCGATCGTAAAAGCAAATCTGCAATCGAAGAATATCAATGCCATCGGTATCACCAATCAGCGTGAGACCACGGTGGTGTGGGATCGCAAAACAGGAGAACCGGTGCACAATGCCATCGTATGGCAGGATCGCCGTACCGCTGAATTCTGCGACCAGCTTCGTGCGCAGGGACATGCAGACATGATTCAGCAGAAAACCGGACTGATCGTAGATGCATATTTCTCCGCCACCAAAGTGCGCTGGATACTCGATAACGTAAAAGGTGCACGCGAACGCGCCAATGCCGGCGAACTCGCATTCGGTACCATCGACAGCTGGCTGATCTGGAACCTCACTTCCGGAAAAGTGCATGCCACCGACGTTACCAACGCCAGCAGAACCATGCTCTACAATATTCACGATCTCCAATGGGATGATGAATTATTGAAGCTGCTCGATATTCCGGCATCCATGCTTCCTGAAGTGAAGAACTCCAGTGAAGTATTTGGTCATACTGCGCATCAGATCTTCACGGCAGATATTCCCATTGCAGGTGTGGCGGGAGATCAGCAGGCAGCGTTATTCGGACAGATGTGCACACAGAAAGGAATGGTGAAGAATACTTACGGAACGGGCTGTTTCATGCTGATGAATATCGGGGATCAGCCAATCGTGAGCAAGAATAATCTCGTTACGACCATCGCCTGGAAAATCGGCGACAAAGTTCAATATGCACTCGAAGGGAGCATCTTCATCGGCGGCGCTGTAGTGCAGTGGCTGCGCGATGGATTGGGCATCATCCGTTCGTCGGGTGATGTAGAAGCGCTGGCGAAAAAAGTACCCGATACCGGAGGTGTTTATCTCGTTCCTGCATTTGCCGGATTGGGCGCTCCTCACTGGAACCAATATGCGCGCGGAACAATGGTGGGCATTACACGCGGTACGGAAGCTGCGCATATTGCACGTGCAGCACTGGAGAGCATTGCCTTTCAGACCATCGATGTACTGAAAGCCATGGAAGCCGATGCCGGTCTGCCTATCAAAGAACTGCGCGTAGATGGTGGAGCAACTTCCAACAACCTGCTGATGCAGATCCAGGCCGACATATTGCAGGCAACAGTAGTTCGTCCGGAGATCACAGAAGTTACCGCAATTGGCGCGGCATATCTCGCGGGCCTTGCCACCAACGTCTGGAAAAGCCCTGAAGAAATTCAGAAACAATGGAAGATCAACCGCAGCTTCGAAGCAGACAGCAAAGTTGATACTGCCAGTATGATCAAGGGCTGGAACCGCGCCATCAAAGCAGCAAAAGCCTGGGCCGAAGACTAATCTTTCTGTTCACGTTCAATACCCAAAACTGAATCCTTTATGACAGCATTTATCGCAGAGATCATTGGCACGGCAGTGCTCATTTTACTGGGCAACGGTGTTGTTGCCAATGTAGTGCTCAATAAAACAAAAGGCAATGGGGGAGGATGGATTGTGATCACCACGGCATGGGCGCTCGCAGTGTTCGTTGGGGTGATATTGAGTGGCGCCGCAAGTGGTGCGCATCTGAATCCGGCAGTGACCATCGGATTGAGCATCGCAGGAAAGTTCAGCTGGAACCTTGTACCTACTTATATTCTGGCGCAGATGATCGGCGCTATGCTCGGTGCATTTCTCGTTTGGCTGTTCTACAAAGATCATTACAAAGAAACATCCGATGCAGGTGCGATACAGGCAACTTTTTGTACAGCGCCTGCCATCAGAAATAATTTCTCGAATCTCATCAGTGAGATCATCGGCACATTCGTACTGGTGTTCACCATCTTTTACTTTTCAGATCCGCTGCTGGGTTCGGCTGATATGCCGAAAACGCCGATTGGCATGGGTTCTATCGGTGCATTGCCTGTGGCATTTCTTGTGTGGGTGATTGGTTTGTCGCTCGGCGGCACTACCGGTTATGCCATCAATCCTGCGCGTGATCTCGGTCCGCGCATCATGCACGCCATTCTTCCTATTCCCGCAAAAGGACCAGGTGGATGGGATTATGCATGGATACCGGTGATTGGTCCGGTTATCGGAGCCGCTGCAGCTGCTGGTCTTTACATCTTGTTACAACACTAAGATCTGAATAGCATGAAGCAATTAATTCCTGTACTCGCATTCGGTTGCCTCGCAGCATGCGGTACATCAAAGCAATCCACCGGCAATCCGAAAGGATTCCCAACTTTTTATAAGGAAGGACATCGTGGAGCACGCGGCCTGATGCCTGAGAACACTATTCCTGCGATGATCAAAGGCATCGAATCCGGCGCCAATATGATCGAGGTGGATGTGTACCTGAGTAAAGACGGGCAGGTGTTGATTGCACACGATCCTTACGTGAACACTGCTATTTCGTTATTGCCCGGAGGACATACTGTATCTAAAGACAGTGCCAAACTCTATACCTGGCATCAAATGAATTATTCAGATATCCGCAGTATCGATGTGGGATCGAAAGGCAACACAGCTTTTCCTCAACAGCAGAAGCTGGCGACCTACATGCCGCTGCTGGGTGAACTGATCGATTCAGTGGAAGCCTATACCGCTTCTCATAAACTGCCCGGCACCATTTACAATATCGAGATCAAGAGCAATCCAAAGATGGATGGCATCTATCAGCC
This sequence comes from Pseudoflavitalea sp. G-6-1-2, assembly GCF_012927185.1. Classification (GTDB taxonomy): domain Bacteria; phylum Bacteroidota; class Bacteroidia; order Chitinophagales; family Chitinophagaceae; genus Pseudobacter. The sequence continues at coordinate 947,166 of NZ_JABBGB010000002.1, read as the reverse complement.
TGCTGCACCAGATGTGCTGGTGCGCGCGTTGATGGAAGTGGTGAACAGCAAAAAGATCGGCAATCGTTTCTATCTGCAATCCTTCGATATGCGTCCGCTTCGCGAAGCGAAGAAACTATACCCGAATGTGACCATTGGTTTTCTTACCGGAAACGAAAAGGCTACTGTGGATGATAACGTGAAAGAACTGGGCTTCAAACCCGATGTGTACAGTCCGGCTTTTCAGCTCGTAACCACCGCTACAGTAGAAGCCTGCCGCAGGCATGGCATGAAGCTGGTTCCCTGGACGGTGAACACGGCAGCGGAAATAGAGAAGCTGGTGAAGCTGGGTGTAAACGGAATAATTACAGATTATCCCAATCTTCTTACAGCGTACTAAGCGCTGAAATCTATACTGCAGGCGGCTCCGCGGTTCTTTGAGGGGAACTACGGAGCCGCTGTTTTATTTATCCGTATTTCTACCTCTTTTTTATAATATGTTTTTTTGCTACTTTTGAAATGTGAACGGCAAATCCCCGTAGCCGTTCTTCCAATTAGCCCCCATACCTAATAATTATTTCTCGCCCTGTAGGTCCCTTTCACGGAAGACCTTGTATTCCTTTTCACATAACCCTGTTACAGTGTCCTGCTCTGGTTAATAGCCCGATAGCAATTTTTAACCTTTTAAACAATCCTGCTTATGACAGATGTTTACAAGTCAGGGTTCGTATTGGCATTGATGTTCCTTCTATTCATGGCCCCTGCACGGGCACAGATGGTAACGCCATCGGTGTTCAATATTGCAGGAGGTTCCTACCAGAACGCCGATTCTTATTACCAGTATGAGTGGAGTTTGGGCGAGCTGATGCTGATCAGCGATTTTGCTACGCCCGACAGTTCACTGCGCGTAACGCATGGTGTGCTGCAACCCTGTACAGACAAGATCGGCAAGGATCCCTTCATTGTTTATTTCGAACCAGACGATTTCAGATTATTCCCTAACCCAACGAGGGGAAGATTTGAGCTGGACTTCTTTGTTCGCCAGACGGGGCGGATGGAGATCCAGATCACCGATGCTGCAGGCAAGGTGCTGCAGAAAAAGACATACGACTACGATGGATGCTGTCGTATCGATTACTTTGATCTGACGCCATATCAGAATGGCGTGTATTTCGTGATCGCCACATTGTTCCCTGATTCGGCAAGGCCGGATGGATTGAATGTGACACGCAGAAGCGGATTTAAAGTGATCAAAAATGCAGGCCGTTAAATGCATTGCATCCCTTACCTGAGGAGCTGTCCTCACTTGATTGATCAATAACCTATTAACAAAGCAACTATGAGACAATTTTTACTGGCAATAACCGCCATTCTCCTGGCCGTAGCCGGCAGTTATGCACAAGCGCCCGGCTTGCTCAATTACCAGGGCGTGGCAAGAAACGCAGTTGGCAATGTATTGGCCAACACAAAAATATCTTTGCGATTATCTATTCGAAATAATTCCAGTGCTGGTGCTGTTGTGTATTCAGAAACAAGGCAGGTAACTACCAATGCCGTGGGGCTTTTCAATATTCAGATGGGAAGTGCCGGCGCAACGAATGTGAGTGGTACAATACTCGGTGTAGACTGGAGTACAGGAAGTAAATACATACAGGTGGAGATCGATCCGAAAGGAGGAGCTGCCTTTACCAGCATCGGTACTGCACAGCTGGCTTCAGTGCCTTATGCGCTGACTGCGGGTACGGGTTCGCCGGTTGGTCCGGCTGGTGGTGATCTCAGTGGTACCTATCCCAATCCAACTATTGCTGCTAATGCGGTAACTACTGCAAAAGTGGCTAACGGGGCCATCACCCTGCCGAAGATCGCGCCAGGCGTGATTCCTATCACATTACCTCCGAGCGGTCCTGCGGGTGGTGATCTCAGTGGAGTATATCCCAATCCTGCGATAGCAGCTAACGTTATCACCACAGCGAAGATTGCTGATGGTGCCATCACGCAATCGAAGATCGGCCCGGGCGTAGTGCTTCCTCCGGGCGGCCCTGCAGGTGGAGATCTTACGGGTAATTTCCCCAATCCCACTATCAAACCTAATGCAGTGAACACAGCCAAGCTGGCTGATGGTTCTGTGAGCACTGCAAAAATCATAGATGCGAATGTTACGTCAGCGAAACTGGCCAACAATGCTGTTGAAACAAATAAAATAATGGATGCTGCTGTTACTACACCTAAACTTGCCGATGGTGCAGTAACGCAAGTAAAGATTGGTCCTGGTGTAACCCTCCCTCCGAGTGGCGCAGCTGGTGGCGATCTTACAGGTAACTATCCTAATCCAAATATTGCTGCCAATGCAGTGAATACAGGCAAGCTTGCTGATGGTGCAGTAACTGCTCCAAAACTTTCCGACGGCTCTGTAGGAACTGCAAAAATCATCGACGCAAATGTTACGGCAGGCAAACTGGCCAATGATGCTGTTACAACTGTGAAAGTATTGGATGCTGCTATCACCACACCAAAACTGGCTGATGGTGCAGTAACGCAAGTAAAGATTGGTCCTGGTGTAACCCTCCCTCCGAGTGGCGCAGCCGGTGGCGATCTTACAGGAAACTATCCTAATCCAACTATTGCTGCGAATGCAGTTACCGATACGAAGCTGGCTGACAATGCTGTTACTACTCCAAAAATTGCAGATGGTGCAGTGGCAATTGCAAAGCTTGCTGATGGATCTGTAGTAACTGTGAAAGTTGCAGACGGAGCCGTAACCGCACCTAAGCTCGCAGACGGATCTGTAGGAACTGCGAAGATCATCGACGCCAATGTAACTATGGCAAAACTTGCTGACGGATCTGTAGGAACTGCAAAGATCATCGATGCAAATGTAACTACAGCGAAACTTGCCGACGGATCAATAACGCTTCCGAAGATCGCACCAGGCGTGATTCCTACGTCTCTGCCTCCAAACGGACCGGCAAGTGGAGATCTCGGCGGTACCTATCCCAGCCCTTTAGTAGTGAAACTGCAGAATACTCCTGTGAGCAATGTAGTTCCTGCGCTGAATCAGGTGCTCAAGTTTGATGGTGCCAACTGGGCGCCTGCCAACATTGGTGGAGGAGGAAGTCTTACACTTCCATTCTTTGCCGCTGAAAACAATGCAGCTACTTTATTCTCCATTGCAAATGATGGAGACGGTACATCTATTGAAGGTGTCAATAATACAACCACTTCAAGCATTGCAGCTGTTCGCGGTATTGTGAGTAGCGCTGCTCCCGGTGGATTCTCTTCAGCTGTACGCGGTATCAATAATGGTACTGGTGGTTTAGGAATTGGAGTTTGGGGCAGTCAGAACGGTTCAGGATGGGGCGTGTATGGTACTACCCCAAATGGCCTTGGTGTATATGGTAATTCAAGCGCCAATGGATACGGTGTGTACGCAAACAGCAATACTGGTACGGGTTTGCAGGCGACCAGTAACAACGGTATACCTGCCAGCATCTCTATATTCAATAACTCAAATAACAATAATGCCCTAGTTGTAAACTCTGTAGGCAATGGTACGGTAGTGAACGTTACCACAACGGGTAACGGTGCAGGTGTAAGAAGTTCAACAGCGGCTGGATTCGCATTGCATGGCATTACTTCCGCTGTTAGCTCTGCAGGTGTTGTGGGTGATAATAACGGTGGTGGTGAAGCGGTGGTAGGAAGAACTACCAGCGATATTGCCGGTGCAGTTGTAGGCCGCAATGATGGCGGTGGTTATGGTGTGCGTGGTTTCATTGCCACCAGCACTGCAGGTACAGGTATCGGTGTATTAGGTCAGGTAGGTCTCAACAACAGTACAGGCAGTGGCGGCTGGTTTGAGAATTTCAATACAACCAATACTGATGCAAATACACTGAATGTAGTAACCAATGGCAATGGTAACATTCCGGATAATACATTGGGCAATGCTTCCAGCTTTTTGGTAGACAATACAAATAGCGTGGCCGCGGCCGTTAGAGGAGAAGTGAAAACGATCTTTGGCAACTTTGGAGCAGCGGGTATCTTCGGTATATCTTCCGGAACCGGTGGTTTTGCAGGTTTGTTCCATTCTTCCAATCCATCAGGCAATGGCCCTGCTCTGGTGGCTATTCAGGATGGTAATGGAAATGCCATCACTGCCAATGCCAGCAAAGATGGTAATGCAGTGGAAGCAAATATCGACGGAGCCGGAGTTGCAGTCTATGGCTGGGTGCCATCATTCGCTACCGGCCGTGCCGGCCGATTCCAGATCTACAATGAGGATAATGATAATGAGGTAATCACCGTAAAAACAGTTGGGAATGGTACAGCAGGTGATTTCTTCGTAGACAGAACTACAGGTACTTCACCAGCCGTAAGAGGTGAAGTGAATTCTCAGTTCGCCAACTTCGGTACTGCGGGTATCTATGGTATTAGTTCCGGTACCGGCGGTTTTGCAGGTCTGTTCCATGCCAGCAACCCGGCCGGCAATGGACCCGCGCTGGTTGCTATCGCTGATGGTAATGGCAATGGTATCACTGCCAATGCATCCAATGGTGGCGACGGTGTTGAAGCTACTGCAGATGGTACAGGCGCTGCCATTTTTGGCTGGATCCCCAACTTCGGTAATGGCCGTGCAGGCAGATTTGTAAACTTCAACACAGGCAATACCAATCCGGTGTTTACTGCTGAACAACATAGCAATGGTAGCATCGCAGTTTTCAAATCTGGTAATCCAGGTACAGTGAATGTTGCACGCATCAACTCTGCAGGCCGTGGGTTCTTCAATGGCGGTACTCAGAACAGTGGTGCCGACGTAGCTGAATCATTTGATGTAACCGGCACATCAGCTGCATATGAACCAGGTGATGTACTGGTGATTGCTACCGATGCAGATCGTACCGTCGAAAAATCGAGCACTCCTTACTCCACACTGGTGGCTGGTGTGTATGCTACCAAACCCGGCGTATTGCTCACCGAGAGCCATATCGATGATGATCTCTCTGCTCAGGTACCCATGGGTGTTGTAGGTGTGATCCCTACTAAAGTTTGCATGGAAGGTGGTGCTATTAAACGTGGCGATCTGCTGGTTACTTCATCCATCGCAGGTGTGGCCATGAAAGCCGATCCGGATAAAGTAAAAATCGGTCAGGTGATTGGTAAAGCATTGCAGGATTTCAATGCCAACAGTATCGGTAAGATCAAAGTATTGGTAAGCATTAAATAATCGAATCAATCAAAATAATATGAAAAGAATTCTTGCATATACACTTGTATTGGGATGTATTCTGTTTGGCCAGAGTAAACTGATGGCGCAGAATGATAATCCCAAATACAATACGAACCAGCGCATTTCCGATCAGCTCAAGAATGGCACTGCGCCCGGACTTCGCATGGGACCAAAATCGAGACCATCCATTCAATCAGATAAATCATCTAAATCTGATCGGGAGAGCTTCAATGCAAAAGTGAAAAAAGGAATAGGACCTAATGTAGCCGCTGGCGGCGGTACTGCCCGCGGACGCAGCAGTGCCTTCAAAAAATCTTCAAGCCCGGGTAATATGGCCAGCGATCAGAAAAGTGCCAACACTGATAGAACAGCTGCGCCAGTTGCTCCTAAAGTAGATCAGGGAAAAGAACCTTCTCTGCATGCTGAAGTGCCAAAAGTTGCTCCTAAAAAGAAAGAATAATGATGAACGCTCATGTTATCATAAAATCACTGGTTTGCTTTCTGCTGGCAATGATTCTTTGAAATTTTTGCAGGTATAGGCAGATCGATTGACTGATAACAGCCAAAATAATTCCGCAGTGCTTCAACCTAAGCTATAATGGTTGGCAGCGCTGCGGAACTTTTTTATGCCGGTATCAATATCCTACCGTGAAGCGTTTGCGCGGAAACTGAGGCTTCTCCGTTTCATCCATCAAGGCAACGCAGAGATCTTCTACTGAAATGAAACTGCGTTTGCTGTTGTCGAATACAGGCTGATCGGTGCCTGTGCGGTATTTGCCGGTTCTTCCGGTTTTTACGGTGGGGTTCATTTCGATGGCAGGACTGAGTAGTGTCCAGTCCAATGATTGTTCGCGCTTCAGCTGATCGAGAAAATCGCGGGCTGCCGTAGCGCCTGCTTTGTAAGCTTCGGGAAATTCGGGCGTATCTACCAGTTGCTTGCCTGGCGCTATTTCCAGGCTGCCTGCTCCGCCAACAACGAGCAGTCTCGGTACACCGGCCTCGCGCGTGGCGCGAAGAATAGCATCCGATCCACGCATAAAATCATCGTAGATATTCGGGTTGGTCCAGCCGGAATTATATGCGCTGATCACAGCATCATTGCCTGCCAGCAGCGGCGCCAGTGCAGCTGCATCCATTACGTCGCAGGCTTTTACAGTGAGGTGGGGATGATGGGTAGTGATCTTCGCAGGGTTGCGTACGATGGCAGTTACTTTATGGCCACGTTGCAAAGCCTCCTGCAACAAATGACTGCCAACAAAACCAGAAGCGCCAATGATCGCGAGTTTCATAATCATGGAATTTTATGGTTAGAAAAAAAGCAGCAAGCCGGAATGTTTAAGGAAGGAGGGGAGGTATGAACATAGTTCTTCGACCCAACAATAAAGTTGAGCAATTTCCGTAACCTGCCGAAGTTTATTTTTAGCTGAAGAGGAACTGGATATCGTCTTCCGTTAATGCCTTTACAAAACCTTCATCTTCAGAAACAAGATCTTCCGCCAGCTGCTTCTTGCGTTGCTGCAACTGAATGATCTTCTCTTCGATGCTGTCTTTGCAGATCATTTTGTACGCGAATATATTTTTCGTTTGTCCGATACGGTGAGTACGGTCGATCGCCTGCTGCTGAACCGCCGTATTCCACCAGGGGTCTACAAGGAAAACATAACTGGCTGCCGTTAAGTTCAATCCGGCATTGCCCGCTTTGAGACTGATGAGGAAAACATTGGTGGTATTGCCTTCCTGCTGAAATGCCTCCACCATTTCCGCTCTTTTGGCTGGCGGTGTTTGTCCGTCGAAATGGAAGAAGTCGATATTGCGCTCGCGGCATCCTTCGGCCAGCAGATCGAGCATGCTGGTGAATTGTGAGAATACCAGCACTTTCTGATCTTTCAGGTTATTGCTGAGCTCATCCATCAGCATCTCCGTTTTGATGGCATCGGTAGTGGTACGATCTTCCGACGGAAGCAGCATAGGCGAATTGCAGAGCTGGCGCAGTTTGAGCATGCCCTGCAATACAGCGAGCTTGCTTTTGCCGAGTCCTTCACTTTGTATGTTGAGGAATAGACTGCTGCGGATATTGTCGCGGATGCTGTCGTACAGCGCTTTCTGGGCCGTGCCCATTTCGCACCACATCACTATTTCGGTTTTCTCCGGCAGATCGCGCGCTACCTGAGATTTTGTTCTCCGCAGAATGAACGGAGCCGTGAGTTTCTGCAATGCCTGAATCTTGGCTTCGTCGCGAAAACGATCGATGGGGTCTGCATATTCGCGCTTGAAGAATTCTCTGCTGCCGAAAATGCCCGGAAGCAGAAAATCGAGCTGCGCATACAGATCGAATGTATTGTTCATCACCGGCGTACCACTTAATGCGATGCGGCTGGCGCATTGCAGTCGGGATACCGCTTTGGTGATCTGTGCTGCCGGGTTTTTGATGTTATGGCTTTCGTCGAGCACAACTACTCCAAACTGTTTGTTGCCGAGATGATCGATGTCCGAACGGATAGTTCCATAGCTGGTGATCACAATCTGACTCTTCGCATTCTGCAATGCATTGAGATCTCTGTCGCTTCCGTGATACACCCATGTGTTGATCTCCGGAGCAAATTTCTGCAACTCCGATTGCCAGTTGTAGATCAGTGAAGACGGACCAATGATCAGGTGAACCGCTTCCGGCGACACTTTCAGCTGATGCGCCAGAAAGCAGATGGTCTGTAAGGTTTTACCCAAACCCATGTCGTCTGCCAGACAGGCGCCGGCACCTGCTTCGGCAAGCAGTTGCATCCATTCATATCCTTTTTGCTGATAGGGGCGGAGTGTGGCATTCACGCCAGCGGGAACATTGTAAAGCGTACTGTCTGGTTCCTGCCAGCGTTGCCAGCGCTGACGCCAGCCATCCTGCAACACGGGTTTCAGTGCAGAGATGTTTTCTCCGGCATTCTGTTCACCGAATGCCATCCACTTGCTCACACGCATTTCTTTTTTGCTGTATCGGCCATGCTTGAAGAGTGCGCCGAACTGTTGCAGCCATTCGTCGTCGAGAATGCCGAGGGAGCCATCTTTCAACAGAATAGTGCGTTGCCCTGCCAGCAATATTTTCTGTAATTCTTCGATAGGGATTTCTTCTGCTCCGAAAGAAACTTTCACCTGCATCACCAGCATATGTTCCTCTTCTCTCAGAATATTCATCAGGGTCTCCGGCTTGTACTGCGAGTAGCGGAAATGTTGCAGCATATCCATTCCTATCAGTTCAATATTCTGATCGAGCAGTTTGTGATATACTTTCAGGAACCACTGTTTTTTCTGCGCTTCCGTGAAGGAGAGATAGTAGTAACCGTTCATCTGTTTGCCGAACATCGGGTGCATCGATTCGAGCAGTTGCGTGAACTGCTGTTCCGCTTCCTGACTGCGATTGATGCGATACACTTCTCCCTGACGATTGAATTCCACGCTTTGTTTGAATGGACCGTCGATGAGAAAACCATCATAGAGCCATTGCGGCGTAAGCATCAGAAAAGTATTGTTCAGCTCGCTCAGCATTACGCGGTTTACAGGAAGTGTATCGATGGCTTTCTGTTCGAACAGCTGATTGCGGTTAACGGTATAGTCTTCTTCGAGTTTGGCCAGTACTTCCTGTGCGAGCGCCTGAGGATCTTTGCTGTACTGCTCGGGTTTCTGAATCGCCAGCCATTCGAGGGTCTGATAATCTTTGAATCCGAGCAGGAAATATTCATTGCTGCTCTCCAGCAGAAAGTGATAACGGTTGAATGTTTCAATGGCATAGGGCTGATTGTTCAGCACCACCGTGGTTTTGAGATGAAGCAGGTTATCTTCTTTCACCACTTCAAATTGAAGCAACGGCTTATACACACTGAATACGCAGGGGCCGGTTCTGTAGCTTCCCTTTTCCGTTTTTATTTTATGGTACCATTTGGCGAGTATGGCAAATGGCTTGAGTGTTTCCAGTATGCCATGCAGTTCGCGTAGCATGGCGGTTTTGTAATAGGGTTCATATGCAATGCCGGCGCGTTTGAGCTGGTATTTTTGCTTTATCTGACCCACAATCTGGGTAATGCCGGTTTTGGAGAAATGCTGCAGCAGGTCGCGGGCAGGTTTGGGAAGGTTTTCATAATTGGCCTTCAACTCTGCATTATCCAGCTCCTTATTGAGAAAAGTAGTGCCTTTCGCATTCTTCACAATATGCAGGGATTCCAGTACCAGATGGTCTTCCAGCATTTTCTGGGGACTCAACAACAGAACGGTCTTCAGCTCTTCTTTCATTGCCATAGGTAAATAATTCCGGAGCGCGAACTTACAAACTTTAGACAATATGGACTATGGCGTGCAAAAAGAGGTATCCACAATAATATGAGGCACCTTTTTTGCGTTGTTGGGCCAGATAAACCTATCTATATGATCGCAAGGATCTGGCACGGCAAAACCAACATCGACAAACTGGATGTTTATACCGATTTTCTGAAGAAAAAAGCTATTCCCGATTACCAGAAAACTGCCGGTTTTCATTCACTTTCCTTTCTCAGGCAAATCAAAGACGGAGAAGCACATTTTACACTCATCACTTACTGGGAAGATCTGGAAAGCATCAAAAAATTTGCCGGACAGGATTTTGAAAAAGCAAAGTACTATCCCGAAGACAACGATTTTCTGCTGGAGTTCGAAGAAAAAGTGCAGCACTACGATGTGTTTGCATAATACCCAAAGACCATGGAGTTAATAAATTAACTTGGCCGAAGCTGATGCCGGCATTAATTTTAGAACCGAATCGAGATCCTTCACTATCAAGCATTACACTGTATGAGCCTTCCCTTTATAGAAATAATCGAAGCGGTAACACCAGATCCCAATCTTCTGATGTGGAAGTTTGCGGATGAAGATAAAGAGATCAAGAATGGTGCAAAGCTCACCGTTCGTGAAAGTCAGCATGCAATGCTGCTGAACGAAGGACAACTGGCCGATATTTTTGCTCCAGGATTGCATACGCTCAGCACTGAAAACATTCCCATACTCTCCAGATTGAAAGGCTGGAAGTACGGATTCAAAAGTCCATTCAAAGCAGATGTGTATTTCTTCAATACGCATCAGTTCATCAATAACAAATGGGGAACGCCTGCGCCGATACTGATGAATGATCCGGTATTCGGACAGGTACGTGTGCGTGCCTTCGGCAGTTTCGATCTCAGGATTGCCGACGTTGGTGTATTCTTCAAACAATACGCAGGTACCTACAAACAACTCACCATATTTGAACTGCAGCATCAGCTGCGCGATTTCATTGCACCCAAATTCGGTGAAGTATTAGCCAATGAACATATTGCAGTAACAGAAGTAGCGGGCAATGTAACGGAACTGAGCAAAAAGATAGAACCATTCCTGAAGCCGTACTTTCTGCAACTGGGTGTGGAGCTCACGCAGTTCACCATTACCAGCGTTACACTGCCCGATGAGGTAACCGCTTACTACGATAAGGTAACGGGCATGAACATGGTAAAAGACATCGACAAATACACCAAATTCAATACAGCCAATGCTATCGGCGAAGCCGGCAATGCACTCAACGATGCAACGCAGCAGGCAGTGGCCATGAGTGTAATGATGAATCAGCTGCAGGCGCAGCAAGCCCAGCAGGCAGCGCCACAGGCACAGCCCGATATCACCACCCGGTTGCAGAAATTGAAATCGCTCTTCGATGCCGGGCTGATCGATGAAGCAGAATACAAAAGCAAAAAAGAAGAATTGCTCAAAGAACTGTAATCAAAAGCATCTGGCATGACGGAGAAAAAAGTAAAATCATATCTCGATAAGCTCAAAGAAAAAGCAGCTGCACAGGAGAATTATGGAGGGAGCCTCGAAGCATCCGAAGCAAAGATGGATGCGGTGGACTGCCCCAACTGCGGCGCCGGCCGCGCAAAGCAGGATGGCGTTACACACTGCGCCTACTGCGGTTTCGAATTCATTGCAGTGAAACTCAGCAATGGCATAAACATCCAATCAACCGATAATTCAAGACAGGCATAACCGATGTTCAATCTCTTCAAGAAAGGCGACGCTCAGCAACCTCCTGAATGGTTGCAGGAGCTTAACGAAACGCGCGACAGATGGTACGCATTCCTCGACAAGCTCGAACAAAGAATGGAAGAGCTCTGCACCGAAGCCGTTCCCGAACTGAAACAACTGATGGCTACTGACGAAGATCAGTACAAACGTACATTTCTGAAAGTGCAGGCTGGTATCAGAGGACAACTTCAAAATATCCGCAGCAAAGCTTCGGAAGTGTACGACGAAAAAGTGAATGCGATGTATTATCGTCTTAACGATCAGGTTTCGGTATTGGATGACAATCACAACCTGTTGAGCCAATTCAGAAACGACTGCTCGGATCGATACCACAGCACTTTCGATCAAAAACTGAACTACTGGCTGGACCAGATAGCGCAAACATCGGCGAGGGATCTCGAAATTGAATACAAACAGATCATCGACGAATTCGATAGCATCAAAGACAAATTCACCTGCAAACAGTGCGGAGGTGGTATCCGTATAGAAAAGATCTTCCTCATTTCTACTTACATCGCATGTCCGCATTGCCAAACACAGAATACATTCGAGCCCGGAACACAGAGCCGCAGCCTGCAATACATTGCGCGTGAACTGGCCGAGCAGAGAACGCAGCATCTGTATCAGGCGTACAAAAAAGAAGAAGCGCTGGAGCGCGAAATATATCATATCAATCATAAGCTGGAGCTCAGTCTCATTCACGAGAAAGACAAAAAACGCATTCAACTTGTCGATGCTGAAATGGCGCTGAATGAAGCACGCCGCCAGCAATCCATCTCCGATGCACCAAAGCTGCACATGCAGTACCTGCGAGCCATGTACGACGAATGGAACAATATTACTCCCGATCTGAAGGAGCACAACGAGAAAATGTATCAGAACGAAGTTGCACATATTCAACACAGATCCATATAACCATTTAAGCATAACACCCATGTTCAAAAAATTATTCAGCAAAGGCAACAACGAAGAGCAGAAACCTCAGGAGGAGCCGCAATTTTCAGCTCCGCAGGAAATCGAATTTGATGAAGACACTCTTCATGGTACACATTATGATGAAGAAGATTTCGATGCAGAAGTAGCCCGCCAGGCGGAAGCATGGATCGCCGATGAAGAAGCTTCCGGAGAAAGACTGAGCGAAGCGGACAAACGCAATATCTACACCAATTACCGCAAGCAACTGTACCGCGAGTGGAACAATGCCGACGATGATCAGGTTGTTCGATTTGAAATGACCAACTCTTTGAAGTATACCGGCATGCAAACTTCCGGCTTCATCAAAGATACCGGCAGCGACAATCCTTACCTCGCACCTGTACACGGCCTCAGCCTTCGCGACTATGCAGCGATGGTGATCAAACTCACACAGGGTGTAAGCGAGCAGGAGATCTTCAAAGCCATGGGCATCGATCAGGCTATCTGGGATGAGCTGAATACCATCTGGCCGCAGCGTATGGGAGAAGATACCACCTTTACTGTAACCACATTGTACGGTCAATATTTTGCAGAGCCCGCAACATTGCCACAACTCGAATCGATCGGCGGCGGCGCTTCCAATCCGCATCTGGACAAAATAAAAACAGACCGTTACTACTACGAAGAGCTCGCCGGTGCACGCCAGGCAGCATACGAGTATGGTCTCGATGGCGCACAATGGATCCAGGAGAATTTCGGCATCAGCCTCGGAGATTTCCAGAGCGTTGCGATGCAGTGGCTTACCAAGCAAAATCAGGAGTGGAACAGCACCGACATTACGCACTACCACGATTATCAGCAACAAAAACAGAAAGAATACGCAGCGAAATTTGCCGCTGAACAAGGCGGTAATGTAGCAGACGATATCGATTTCTAAATATCATTCCGCAATGCCGAATGCAGGCAATGCGCAAAAAAAAAGGGTGTCCCAGCAAGCGCTGAGGCACCCTTTGCCTTTTGTTAAACCTACCTGAACAGCTTCTGCACAATACCTGTATTGGTTTTCAACGTATACAAATCTTACGGATAACCCGAAAGATCGATGGAGTACCTGCTACTGGTAATTGCGATCCGCTGCAGCAAAGCAAAAAAAATTATGAAGAGGATGAAAGAGAAAGGAATGTGGTGATTACCGATGAAGTACACCAGCTAAAATGAATAGACTTCCGGATCTTTTATTGTGTAAGGGTTTGGTAAGAATCGATTTGCAGGATGAGATGAAACGCAGATTATCTTTTAATGACAATTATCAGTTCACTCAAAACATTTACGCATTCTTTTTTCTGTTCTTCGAAGCTTTTTTGCTTCGCAGCCTGCTCAGTGTTTCACTTGCAATGCCAAGATAGGAGGCGATGTATTTGATGGGGATACGATTGGCAAGTGCAGCATGCTGCTCCAGAAAATGATTGTACTTTTTGTCAGCATTTTTCAATCGCGTAAGCAATGCCCTGTTCTCTGCTTCGGCATAGTATTGTTCGTAGATCTTTCTTGCAACGATATTGAAAGAAGGAAAACGCAGGTAGATCTTTTCGAGATCGGCATGTGAAAGCCCAAGCAATTCGCAGTTTTCGACAGCCTGTACATATTCGATGGCAGGAGCCTGAAATACAAAACTGCTGATGGCTGCGGCCATCTGATTTTCGGGAGTGATCCAGGTGGTGGTTTCGGTTCCGCCATCTTTGAGAAAACCACGCAATATGCCCGACCGGATAAAGAAGATATGGGTGCAGACTTCTCCCGGTTTCAGCAGATAGCTGCCTTTTTCAATTTTGCAGGGGAGAAGATGGGCTGCGATGAATTTTTTCAGGCCGTTGCTCATGGGGCCTTTGCTGCCCAGAACCTGCAGCAACGAAATGAAATCAGTGGGAGAGGGCTGGGTAAGAGGATGGTTTTGAATACGGTCGATGAATTCCAAGTGCTGGGTTTTGCACTAAGATAGTTGTGTTTTCAGATTGTAATGGCATCGGAACAGACAGATTCCGAAAATAAATATTGTAAGTGAATGACCATTCATTTATCTTTGTGTCATCATGCGCACCCGCGACGAAAATAAAATTGCTGCCATCAAAGAGAAAGCCATAGAGTTGATGGTTTCCGATGGGCTCGACGGCTTCAGTATCCAGAAGCTGGCGAAGGCAGCAGGGGTGAGTCCTGCAACGATCTATATTTATTACAAAGACAAGGAAGATCTGATAGTGCAGCTTAGTACAGACCTCACGTACAAGATGCTCGATCATAGTATGCAGGGCTTCGACCCCGAAATGGATTTCGCCGAAGGGATGCGTCTGCAGTGGAAGAACCGTGCAAATCATTGCATGAAATATCCGCTGGAACTGGCTTTCATTGAACATATCCGCTATTCACCCCTATATGAAAAAACGAAAGCGGAGATGACTGCCAGATTCAAAGACGAAATGGGACGGTTTGTACATTGCGCCATAAAAAACAAGCAACTGCACAAACTGCCATTCGAAGTGTACTGGTCTGTGGCATTTGCTCCCCTGTATCAACTGATAAAGTTTCATTCGCAGGGTAGAAGCCATAAGAACGAACACTTTGTTCTCAGTAATAAGCTCCTGATGCAAACCTGCGATTTGGTGATCAAGGCCCTCACCCCTTAATCACTGCCTTTTTTTCGGTGATTTATTTTATGGATGAACAATAAATGAATGTTCATTTAGTTGTAGCTTTTTTAATTTCACATTTATGACAACCAATCCTACTTCTCCTAAGAAGAAAGTTTTCAGTTCCTACCAGGTTCTCATGATAGTGATACTTGCGTTATTGCAGTTCACTATCATTGTAGACTTCATGGTACTGTCGCCACTCGGCGCCATTCTGATGCCACAACTGCACATGCAGCCGAATCAATTCGGTGCAGTGGTATCAGGTTATGCATACAGTGCATTTATTTCAGGTATCCTCGCAGCAGGCTTTGCCGATAAATTCGACAGAAAGAAGATGCTTGTATTCTTTTATATCGGTTTCATTGCAGGCACATTGTTATGTGCCACTGCTCCCAATTTTCATTTCCTGCTGATCGCAAGAATTGTAACGGGATTATTCGGAGGTGTGATCGGTTCAATCAGTTTCGCCATCATCACCGATATTTTTGCAATGGAAGTGAGAGGCCGTGTAATGGGATTTGTGCAGATGGCTTTATCTGCCAGCCAGGTACTCGGTTTACCTATCGGGCTCTTCCTGGCAAACAGACTCAGCTGGCATGCACCTTTCTGGATGCTGGTGATCTTCTGCTCGCTGGTACTTATCATGATCATTCGTTTTATGAAACCAATTACCGGTCACCTGGTGGTAAAGCACGATGTTAACCCATTCAGACACCTGGCTAAAACTGTAACAAACCGTCAGTACCTCCTTGCATTTGGAACCACTACCTTGCTGGCTACCGGTGGATTTATGCTGATGCCTTTCAGCAGTGCATTTTCTACCAATAACCTGGGCATTACCCTGGACCAGCTTACCTGGATCTATCTGGCAACAGGTATCAGCGCATTACTCATTGGACCACAGATCGGAAAACTGAGTGATAAGATCGGTAAGTTATCTGTTTTCATCGCAGGTTCAACGCTTACCATTATCACTGTAGTGATCTATTGCAACCTGGGCGTCACACCACTGGGTATTGTAATGGCCATAAGTGTGGTGATGTTCGCCGGGATCTCCGCCCGCATGATCGCCAGCTCTGCATTGTTCACTGCTGTTCCATCGATGCAGGACAGGGGTGCTTTCATGAGCCTCAACTCCTCCGTACAGCAGCTCGCCGGCGGAACGGGTGCAATCATTGCAGGATATATTGTGGTGCAAACTCCATCAGGAAAACTGCAGCATTATGATACGCTTGGATATGTGGTGGTCTGCACCAGTCTTATCACGATATTCATGATGTATCTGCTGAACAAAATGGTAAAGCGCATCATGGCCGCACGCGCACAAGCCTCTCAAAATGCACAGGCTGCCCAACCCGCACCGGTTGCCAGGCCCGCATAAATAATGGTAATCACTTAGTCGAATGCCGCTGCTGCCAACCGCAACAGCGGCATTTGCATGTTATATGATCAAAGGACAAAATGAACCATGGATATTTAATAACTTCCGTTTCCAAATTTTTATCATGATGTTCAAGTCCGGATGTATTGCACTGCTGCTGACCACTTCTCTGATGAGCATTGAAAAGGCGGACGCACAATCTTTATACATGCCTGCCGATATTAAGAAGGCATATGCCAACGGCACGCGCTCCGCGGATGGAAATCCCGGAAAGAATTACTGGCAGAATAAAGCCACTTACAATATTCAGCTGGCGGTGAATCCTCCTGAAAGAACTATCAGAGGGGTGGAAGAAATCGTGTATACGAATAATAGTCCGGATACACTCCGCGAACTGGTGCTCAAACTTTTCCTCAATATTCACAAGCCCGGCGCTCCGCGCGAAAGCAAAGCCTATGAAAACGATCTCACTGCCGGCGTACAACTCGACGACCTGAAAATAAACGGAGTGTCTTACGAGCTCAGTAACGACAAAACTTTCACCAATTATTTCATTGAACCCGGCGCACCAATTCTGCCGGGAAAATCTGTGAAACTGAATATCGGATGGCATTTCGATATCGCATCCTCCATGGGCAGGGAAGGCATGGCAGATAAGTCCAGTTACTTCCTCGCATACTTCTATCCACGCATTGCCGTATACGATGATTACAATGGATGGGATGATCATGATTTCACTGACGGACACGAATTCTACAGCGACTTCAACGATTATACCGTTACCATCAATGCACCCAGAAATTTTGTTGTATGGGGAACAGGAACATTGCAGCGGCCTGAAACACTGCTGCAGCCTGAGTTTACTGCGAGATACAAAAAATCATTCACCAGCGACACAGTAATTCATATCGCCACTGCTGACGAAATGAAAGCCAGACGCGTTACATCACAGGAAGCGGTGAACAGCTGGACGTTCAAAGCATCCGACATCCCGGACATGGCTTTCGCAATCAGCGATCATTATGCATGGGATGCATGGAGTGTGGAGGTAGATGAAAAATCAAAACGCAGAACCAGTGTACAATCTGCTTACAAACCGGAGTCGGCTGATTTCCACAAAATGGCGCTCGATGCAGGACTGAGCATTCGTTGGTTCTCTAAAGAATGGCCCGGCATTGCCTTTCCATATGAAAAAATGACTGTATTCAATGGCGATGATGGAATGGAGTTTCCGATGATGGCCAACGACGGATCATTCGACGAACAGAATTTCGCCAGAAATGTAGCGGCGCATGAGATCGCGCATATGTACATGCCGTTCTATATGGGCATCAACGAAACACGGTTCGGGTTCATGGACGAAGGATGGGCAACAGCACTCGAACTGCTGAGCGGCTACGATTACATGACGAAAACCTATGCAGAGGAGATGTTCACTGAGAACAGGGTATTCAAATGGATCAAAGACCGCTCCGGTGATATGGACATACCAATCATTACACCCGGTACCTCGCTTACAGGAAAAGCACTGAAAGTAAACCAATATGGAAAGCCAGCCCTTGCATATCTCGCACTGAAAGATCTGATGGGAGATGCTGCATTCAAAACTAGCCTGCATGCCTATATGGATCGCTGGCATGGCAAACATCCTACTCCGTGGGATTTCTTCCATACATTCAACAACACCTATAACAAGCCGTTGGACTGGTTCTGGAACAACTGGTTCTTTTCTCCCAACTACATGGATATTGGCATCGGCAGCGTATCCAAAAACCCTCATGCCAATATGGTACGGGTGCGAAATATAGGCGGGATGGCCGTTCCATTCGATGTGAACGTTACTTATATGGATGGAACAAAAGAAACCATTCATTGTACGCCATCGGTATGGGAGCGGGATACAAGGAATGCTATTGTACTGATCAACTACAATAAACGGGCTCAGTCCGTTACTATCGGGCATCCGGTATTTCTCGATGCAAATACAGCAGACAACAGTTACGAAGCCCCTAAACAACCAAAAAAATGATCATACTGATACAATGCAGAGACCAGGTTGGACTGGTAGCGGCCATTTCAGGCGTGTTGGCGAACGAATCGCTGAATATTGTTTCGTTGCGTGAGCATGTAGACAAGCAGGCAAATCTTTTTTTCATGCGTGTAGAAGTAGAGCAGCAAGGAGAGAGTGCTGGGCTTGAAGAAAAACTGCTCCGCGAACTGCCTTCGGATGCCGTAGTGAAAGTGAACCCCAGTCCACAGAAAAAGATAGTAGTGCTGGTAACAAAAGAATATCATTGTCTCGCGGATATTCTCATCAGAAATTATTTCGGATCACTCGGTGCAGAAGTGCAGGCCGTGATCGGCCATTACGATACATTGGAAGATATCTGCCGCCGTTTCGAGATCCCTTTCCATAAAGTTGAAGTGCCTGCATCTGCAAGGGTATTGTTCGAACAGCAGCTCGAAGATCTGATACAGCAGTATTCTCCGGATTTTCTGGTGCTGGCAAAATTCATGCGCATATTGTCGCCTGAGTTTGTAGCGAAATATCCGATGCGGATCATCAATATCCATCATTCATTTTTGCCGGCATTTGCGGGAGCGCATCCTTACAGGCAGGCGTTCGAGCGCGGCGTAAAACTGATCGGAGCTACGGCGCATTTTGTAACGGATCATCTGGATGAAGGTCCGATACTGGCGCAGCAGATCATTCCGGTTACCCATTCGGCCACTACTGCAGACATGGTGAAGGCAGGAAAAGAAATTGAAACAGCAGTGCTGGCACGCGGACTGCGACTGGTTTTCGAGGATAGAATATTTGTCTACGGAAATAAAACGGTGGTTTTTGAGTAAGCCTCCGAACAATCGAATGCAGAATTATGTATTCAACTACATAATTTCTGATTAAATTCGTTTCCGAAACCTTATAGACATGAGTACGATCATAACGAGAAAAGCTATTTTGAACGATCTGCCTGTGCTGGCTGAATTTCTGCAGTTGCTGGTAGATGCTGAAAGACCATTCGATGAAACCCTCAAAGAAGGAGATCTCATCTATTACGATTTGCAGGATCTGATACAGAGGGACGATTCTGAAGTTTTGGTGCTGGAAGATAATGGCAAACTGGTAGGAGCGGGGTATGCGCAGATCAGAAAAGCCAAGCCTTACCAGATAGAACCTGAGTATGCGCATCTGGGATTTCAATATGTACTGCCAGAATACAGAGGGCGGGGATTGAATCAGCAGCTGATAGAAGGGCTCAAGAGCTGGATAAGAACCAAAGGTGTGCGCGAAGTGCGGCTGGATGTGTATACGTATAATAATGCGGCGGTGCGGGCTTACGAGAAGGCGGGGTTTAAGCAGATCCTCACTACCATGCGCTGTGATATAGGCTAGTAATCCCCCAATCAGCAGCAAGACTATTCAACTTCTTACGAAGTAGGTTCATTGCATTTTTCTATGTTGGTCAAAACCAAAGGTTTTGCATGCATGCTTTTAGCCGGCTTAACTATATTGGCTATTACATAAAAAAACCTCAGCTTTCGCTGAGGTTTTTTTGTGCCCAGAACAGGAATCGAACCTGCACTACTTTCGTAACGTGAGTTTGAGTCACGCGCGTCTACCAATTCCGCCATCTGGGCATAAAACGAATTGGGGTGCAATGATACACGTTTATTGGGAAATTCCCAAAAAGGAAACAAAGATTGCTATAAATATGCTGTTTCAGTACCTGCCAAAGTGAAATAAATAAACAACCCGCGAATTGAAACCAGAAAGGTATAGACTATAATGAATTACAAAACCCCTACATTTGAACACCTAAATCACATTCATCCGTACTTTCTTGTTTGCCCTACTTAACAATGAACGAGAGCTTCTCTTGCAAATAGCATCCGGCGACGAAGCAGCTTTTACCCAGCTCATGCGGGCAAAACATATAGGTGTGTATCATGCCGTACTCCGCTTGACCGGAGACCAGTGGATGGCCGAAGAAGTAGTACAGGACTTATTCCTCAAAGTTTGGATGAAGCGCGACACCTTACCTGCGCTCGACAATTTCACTGCATGGCTGAATACTGTGGCAGAGAACATGGCATTGAATGTGATCAAACAATCCCTGCGCAAAAAAAATGACGTTAAGAGCTGGGTCGCCGACTTCTACAAAGAAATCAATCAGGAAGAAATCCAGGAGAACGCACTGACCGATCTGTTACAGCAAGCTGTTCAACAACTCTCGCCCCGCCAGCGCGAAGCATACCAGCTCATTAAGGAACAGGGATACAAACGCGAAGAAGCAGCCCTGCAGATGAATGTTTCTGCTGAAACTGTAAAATCGCATCTGGAACAGGCCATGCGGATCATCCGGGCCTATTGTACTTCGCGATTAGACAAATCCATCCCCATTATTCTGATTCTCACAGAAGCAAAAAAATATTTATAGCCCACTCCCCCAAAACGGATAGTGAATGTTGTCTCTATAAGAAAGCATTTATTTTCCGTTATGACTCATATAGATGAATTGTACAAAAAAGCAATGGAGAACAGGGCTACAGAGGCTGAACTCAAAGCGTTGCTGGAGTTCATGACCGATGCAGCTCATGAGTCTGAAAGCAGGAAGCTGATCCGCGATGCAATAGCAGAAGGATATATCAGCGGCCAGCCAATGCAGGAAAACAGGTTATTGCAGATCCAGGAAACCATCATAAACATTGCCGGCCAGCAGGCGTCACCCAACGTTGCACCCCGCAGGCGTTTATTCTCCATCAGATCTGCCGGCAGACTGAAATGGGCCGCCGCTATTGTATTGATCCTCGGAGCAGCCTCCTGGTTCCTGCTGTTCAAACAGGATACCGGATCAGCAGAGATCAGTAACAACCTTACTGCAAAAGATATTTTACCCGGCACCAATAAAGCAATACTCACACTCGCAGATGGATCATCCATCGTGCTCGATAGCTCCGCTACCGGGATCATTGCTCAACAAGGAACTGCTGCAATTGAAAAGCAATCCAATGGATCCATCGTCTACAATCCCAATGGCACACCTGACGGAAAAGTAATGACCAATACATTGCGAACACCCAAAGGCGGACAATACAAACTCACTTTGCCCGATGGCACCAGAGTATGGATGAATGCTGCATCTTCCATTACCTATCCTGCCATCTTCACCGGAAAGAAACGTTCAGTAAAAATTGCCGGAGAGCTTTATTTCGAAGTAGCTAAAAATGCTGCACAACCTTTCATCGTGGAGGTAGAGGACAGGTCTTCCATCGAAGTGCTGGGAACCAGCTTCAACATTAATGCCTACGACAATGAAAGTAATAGTAAAACAACATTGATCGAAGGAAAGGTGAGGATAAGCAAAGGAGATCAGTCCGAAATACTTCAACCGGGCCAGCAGGCAAGGGTTGGCGATGCCATTACCATCGCTCCCAAAATTGACCCCGATCAGATACTGGCCTGGAAAAATGGCCATTTTAATTTTGAGAACATGCCGCTTGTTGAGATCATGCGGCAGCTCGAACGCTGGTACGATATTGAAGTTCGCTACGAAGGCCCGATGCCCGCTATAAAATTCCGTGGCAAAATGAGCAGGGGCGTAGCGCTGGCTGATGTAATTAAATTCTTATCGGATAATGAGCTGAAGCTAAAACTGGAGAACCGCATTCTGATAGTTCAATAAACATTAAGGTAGGCCAAAAACAAAAACCGTTCCGACGGCCATCGGAACGGAAAAATGTTCAGGCTGATAAACAAAGTCGGGAAGACTGCTTTCATAACCCAAACAATGCAAATGTATGCCAAAAACTGCTTATTGTTCCCCGTTCGCCTGGTGGAGGCACCGGGGGATTGCTCAAATGTTATTAGCTATGAAGCTGACTGTACTCTTACTAACTGCTGCGTTCCTCAATGTGAGCGCCAATGGCCTGGCCCAGAATATTACTTATTCCGCTTCCGGCACTTCACTCGAAAAAGTGTTTACGGAAATTGAAAAACAAACAGGATTTGTTTTTCTCTACAAAGAAGGGCTGCTCTCCAACACTAAACCTGTTTCTATAAAAGCAAAGGATCTTCCGCTGGATGATTTCCTGGAAAGATTATTAAAAGGGCAACCGCTCAATTACCGGATTGCCGACAGAACTGTATTCATTACCCGGCAAATAATTGCCGAAGGGAATAAAAGCCTGGGAAGCCCGTTATCTTCCTACGGGGCCGGTTCCCCCATTCCCATCCCGCCGATACAGCTTAAAATAAAAGTTGTAAGTGCAGATGGGAATGCCCTCACCGGCGCTACTGTCACCAATAAGAACAGTGGCAGCTCCAAAGTTACCGGGCCAACCGGTGAACTCACGCTGCAGGTGAACGCAGGCGATGTACTTGAGATCTCCTATGTAGGGTTTGAAAAAGCCACACATAAAGTAACCGCTGATGCCACTTCTGTCCTCATTAAGTTGCAGATGGCCGAAAAAACGCTGGACGAAGTAGTGACCGGATACAGCCGCATGAAAAAAGAAAGTTTTACCGGCAACTCCATCCAGGTAACACAGAAAGACCTGCTCAAAGTAAGTAACCGGAATCTGGTGGATGTATTGCAGGTATTCGATCCTTCTTTCCGTATCGAAGTCAACAATGTGATGGGCAGTGATCCCAATACGCTTCCCGAGTTCTATATCAGAGGGCGTTCAGGCATTGGCGTTAAGGCGCTGGATCAGGTGGATGTGTCGCAGGCAGCACTCACCAACAATCCCAACCTTCCCATCTTCATCATGGATGGATACGAAGTATCTGCTGAACGCGTGTATGATTTCGACATCACCAGAATCAAGAACATCACCATTCTGAAAGATGCTGCAGCAACGGCTGTGTACGGCTCCCGCTCCGCCAATGGAGTAGTGGTGATCGAAACAGTTGCGCCCGAACCCGGCAAACTGAGATTGGATTATACGATGGCAGGGTCTTTATCATTACCCGATCTTTCCGATTATAACCTGATGAACGCTGCAGAAAAACTGGAGGCCGAAGTCCTCGCTGGTTATTACATTCCTCCACCCGGCATGACTCCCGTTAACAAAGGAGCACTCATGAAAGAGTTGCTGATGAAACAAAATCAAATTGCCCGTGGTGTGAATACAGACTGGATCGCACAGCCGGTACAGAATGTATTCAATCACAAACACACGCTCAATATCGATGGTGGTACAGATAACCTGCGCTTCAATTTTCTGGTGAAATACGATAAGCAGAATGGTGTGATGAAATCCTCCTTCCGCGAAAGAAAAGGTGGAGGTTTGGGAATCGATTACAGACAAAAGAAATTCCAGATCCGCAACGACATTACGTATGATGTGGTAGATGCCAAAGCTTCTCCTTACGGCGAATTCAGCGCGTATACCAGCAAAGCGCCTTACGATGAGATCTACGGACCGGATGGTCGCCCTGTAAAAAATACCACTGAATGGCATGTGGCAATCGAATCTGTCGCCAACCGGTTCAATCCCCTGTACGAAGCTTACCATACCAATAGTTTTGATAAGAACGGTTATTACAGCTTAGTGAATAACACAGCCATCATCTGGAACTTCTTACCCAAATTCCAGTTAAGGGCAGACCTGGCACTCACCAGGCAGGATTCCTGGACGGATATTTTTACCGACCCTGCTTCCAGTAAATACTCTTTCAATAACAATACAGACCTCAGCAATATCGGAGAGCTGGCACGCACCAAAACCATCAACAAAGGATTTAATTCTAATCTGTTCGTACGATATGAAAATCGTTTTGCCGGACACAGTTTCAATTTCTCAGGAGGCATGAATGCCCGCGAAACAAAAGTGACCATGTCTGCCGAGCTGTACACCGGCTTCCCCTCGGGCTCGCAGAACTCTCCCAATTTCGCCAACAAAATTGTGCGCAAACCCGGCTACTCGGATAATCATACCCGTTTGTTCGGCAGTTTCGTTACCATGAACTATGCTTTCCAGGATATTTACCTCCTGGATGTTTCAGGCCGTCTCGATGGTTCCTCCGAATTCGGTTCCGATAATCGCTTTGCCCCATTCTGGTCGGTGGGTACCGGTATCAACTTCCATAAATACAAATGGGTGAAAGAGCTTGGTATTTTCAACAGGCTGAGATTAACAGGAACAACGGGTGAGCTGGGTAAAACCAATTTCCCTCCTTACGCGGCAAAAGGTTTGTTCACTTATCAGGACAAATGGTATGCAACCGGTAACGGCGCTTTCCTTATGGGCATGGAATCTCCCGCGCTGACCTGGGAAAAAACAACCACCTACGACCTGATACTCGATGTAGGGATCTTTAAAGACCTGCTGTCTGTGAACATCGATCTCTACAACAAGATCACCAACAATCTTGTGAACGATGTAGACCTTCCACTTTCTTCCGGCTTTACCAGTTACAAAGACAATATCGGTAAGGTGCGCAACAAAGGTTTCGAAGTATTTGTGAGAGCGAATATCATTCGTGAAAAAGATTTTCAGTTTTCAGTTTATGGGAACTTCGCACACAACAGGAACGAATTACTGGAATTATCCAACTCTCTGAAAAAATACAACGACCTCGTAAATACACAGTACGATGGCTTTACAGGAAACACTCCTACCAGCCCTCAATTCCTCGGTAAATATTCCACGCCGTATACCAAGTATGTAGAAGGAGGATCTCTCACTTCCATTTTCGGAATGCGATCGCTTGGCATTAATCCTATGGACGGTAAGGAAGTGTATGTTCGTCCTGATGGTACCATTACCTACGACTGGGCAGCCTCCGATCAAACTATCATTGGAGATTATTCTCCAAAAGGCCAGGGTTCATTCGGATTCAATATCGGCTATAAAGCTTTTTCACTTTTTGCATCTTTCCTGTATCAGTACGGTGCGCAGGAATACAACAAAACGCTGGTAACTAAAGTGGAAAACGTAGACCTCTACAATAAGAATGGCGATAAAAGGATCTTGCTGCAAAGATGGGTGAAACCGGGCGACATCACTCCCCTGAAAGACATAGCCAGCCGGAGTTTCACCACAAGACCCAGCTCAAGGTTCATACAGGATAACAATTTTGTGCGGTTCAATTCGCTGAGCCTCGCTTACGACCTGGTGTCGAAAAAACTGCAAAGATTCGGCATCTCGCGATTGAAAGTGCAGTTGTCGTCCAATAACCTGGCCACCTGGTCGACCATCATGCAGGAGCGGGGAACTTCTTATCCTTTCGCAAGGAACTATGATTTAACTGTAAAGATCGTATTGTAAGTGGTGCTCGTTTAAAAATCAGAAACATGAATACATTCATTAAACATATAGCAGTAGTACTTTGTGTACTTGTTTTTTCCGGCTGTAATAAATGGTTGGATGTTAAGCCTACGGATCAGATCACACAGGAACGACTTTTCAGTGAAGGCATCGGATTCCGGAATGCATTGAATGGAATATACCAATACATTGCTGAAGGGAACCTGTATGGAAGAAATCTCACATGGGGCCTCAACAGTGCGCTGGCACAGGATTATATCGGCAATGATATTTCACAGGAATACCAAAATGCCGCCACCACTTTCGTTCAGACAGATCCCACTGTGCTCGCACTGGGAACAAGTATCTGGGGCAACGCCTACAAAGCTATTGCCAACAGCAATAAACTGATCACTGAAATAAAGAATAAGGATACCGGGCTGTTCCAGTTTGGCAATGTGGAGAAAAAACTGATCATGGGAGAAGCGATGGCCTTGCGTGCATTGCTTCATTTTGAGTTGGTAAGACTTTTTGCGCCTTCTCCTGCGCTGGACCTGTCGGGAAAATACATCCCTTACGTAGACAAATATCCATCCTATTACACGGCACCATCACCCACTTCCACTGTGCTGCAAAACATTCAGCGCGACCTGGAAGAAGCGAAGAACCTGGTAGCAGAGAACGATACCATTCTCAACAGAGCCTCGCTCAGCGGCAAACTCGCCAGCCGTTTGGTGGGCAGCATTATTCCGGAAGAACGTTTTTTCTCATTCCGCATGATGCGATTGAACCATGTTGCCATCGCAGGTCTGCTGGCTAAAGTAGCATTGTATGCAGGTGATGCGGAGCGCGCATTGAATGAAGCAGCCTATGTGTATAGCTACGGACCTTCAGGCACTAAAAAATGGTGGGAGTTCACTTCTTCTGCCAATGCAGCAGGCGCAAACATCTATACCAAGTTTGCGGATGATGTGTTGTTTGGCTCATTCAACACAGATCTGGTAACCGATATTACCACATACAAAGGCACCACTGTAAGGTATAGGATCAATAAACAAGTATCTGCCTGGTTCCCGTCTTCCGAAAGAGATTACCGGCTCAACCTGCTGATTCCGGATGCTGCAGTATCTACCGATATGGTAAGCCAGAAATGGGTAGCTACCAGTTCAACCGCCACATACAGGCCTCAGCAGAATACCTTCGTTCCTGTGCTTCGCCTGAGTGAGATCTGTTATATCTACAGCGAAGCATTATACCGTAAAGGACTAACCGCAGATGCTCTTGCTATTCTCAATCAGGTGCGTGTAGCAAGAGGTAAGATCAACATTTTCAGCGACCAGTCGGAAACCGGTTTCTATAACGAGTTACTAAATGAATATCGGAGGGAATTCCTGACAGAAGGACAAACCATCTTCGCTTACAAAAGACTGGGAAGAGGAATACAGGCCAGCAGCACCCAGCTGATTCCCATGGATGAAAGGTTCACATTCAAAATTCCGGAAGGAGAAGTCATTTACTAATCATCGAAATCAGCACTCATGAAACAATTGGCAATAATATTATTGGGATTTACCGGGCTCTTTGTACAAAGTTGTTCAAAGAGGGACATCCCTACTTATAAAGGTGATCATTACATACAGTTCACCACTGCTTTTACAGACACTACGCAGTTCTCTTTTTTCTTCCATCCCGGAAAAACTGCAGTGGATCTGGCAATGCCCGTGAAACTGACAGGCACTATGCCTCAAAAAGATCTGAACTATATGATCGAAGTGGTGCAGGATAAGACCAATGCGCCTTCCACTACCTACACGCTGCCCACTGTATTCAGATACAGGGCAGGGTTTACGCAGGATACTGCACATATCGTTTTCAGAAATATTCCTCAGCTGGCCACTGAAGCCGTGCTGCTCACTATCAGAATAAAGGATACGGAAGAAGTGAAAGCCGGGCAGACCAATTATGCCTACCGCGTTTTCAGGATCAGTGATCTCATTGCCAAACCAGGCTGGTGGAATGCAGATATGGACAGGTTCTATTTAGGCATTTATTCGGAAAAAAAATTCAGGGCTTTCATGGATGTTACTGGCGTGGGGGATCTCGATGCATATGATCCCAACGAACAACGCGTGCTGATGCTTCGCTTCAAATATCACCTGATAGAAATGAAGGAAAACGGAACGCCCCTCTTGCTGGAAGATGGATCGGATATGCTGGCCAGTCTTCCCTTAATTGGTTAATCTCTAATCTGAAAACAATGAAAGTACGATCTTCTGTATATGCTGTTGCAGCCACACTGCTCATTTCTTTACCGGGATGTATCAAAGACAGGGGCAATTATTCCTATAAAGACGGAAGCCCCGTTACTATTAGGTTTCAGGCTCCCAATATGGATGCACTCATCGACATGCCGGTCACTATCGATGCTATCAGAGTATATAGCGACCCATCCAAAACAGCAGCGGATTACAATCATGAATGGTATGTGAGTGATCAGCTGGTGGGTACCGATTCCATTCTGGTATTCACAGCAGCGGCGCCCGCAACTTTGCCGGTCAACTATTGCATGGTGGATAAAACAACAAAGGTCAAATACTTCTCTTCAAATCTGATGCTGAAGATGGCCTCTCCCTATCAGAACGGCTACGGGATCCTCTATGAAAAAGATGGAGAATCGGAGCTGGCGCATATTCGTTACGATGCCACTCAAAAACTGTATGTAGACGACCGGGACATCTATAAAAGAAAAAACAATGGGGAATCCCTGGGAAGCAAACCCATAAAGCTGAAGAACTATCCGGTAACAGGTGTATGGAGCCTGGTGGTAATGCAGCAGGGAGGTCAGGGTACAGTGGAACTGGATTCCTACAGCCTGCAGAAGAGGTTGCGGCTCAAAGATGCTTTCGCCGGCAGCGCGCCTGCCAATACCGATGCCGTAAATATGGGCTTCTATCCTAATGCACATCTGCTGGTGAATACCAACGGAGAGGTATATCCCAGATTATTCTCCAATTCGCCTGTACCATTTTCGATGCCCTGGTTGAATTTTCCAATGACCACATTGCATGGAATGAAGATCACCGATCTGTGGAATTCCCACTCCATGGCAACCCTCATGAACTTCATGTATGACTCTTTGAATAACAGGATACTTTTCCTTTCGTTGAACGGCCTTCATTCAACCGGTGGTTATGTGGTTATCGATACATTGCCGAATCCGGCAGCAGCCACACCATATCCTGCAGATCATGTAAACTTCAATCATATGGGAGACTGGCAATATGTATGGGGCGGCTCTTTCAATGAGTCTGGCAGTAGCCTCAGCTCCGATGGAGTGGTGCTGATGAGAAAACCGGGAGAAACGCAGATCTATATGCAGTCGTTTACCATGCGCAATGTGAATCGTGTGATGAGCTTTTCTCCTAAAGCCAGAAAACCATTTACCGGCAGCAGCCTGGTAAATTCTGAATCAAAGTACATTGGCATCAAGAGCAGAAATTTCATTTTCTTCTCCGGCGGCGCTGGTAATACCGATCTGTATTATTATGATATGATCACGGGTAGTGCAGCCAAACTCTTCACTTCTTACGGAAGCAAGATCACTGCCATGTGCCAGTCGGACAATTCCCTTGAACTGGCGGTGGGTCTGGAAGATGGCACCGTTATGCTCTATAATATTTCCGATGCTTCCCTTACATTGCCCGCCCCTGTTGAGTTACATCGTATGACGGGTCTGGGTCGCATTGCAGATATAACCGTTAAAAGCGGTATTATGCGTTAATCCTCCAACTACATAAATGCTATAGGTACAGTCGTCTGAACAGACGATACAGGGTATCATTTTTTAAAAACTTTCAGGATTTATGAGCGAATCTATTGTAAAAGTGGAACAGCTATCCCATCGGTACAGTGTACAATGGGCCATCAAAGACATCAGCTTTGAACTAAAGGAAAAAGGGATCTACGGATTGCTGGGTGCTAACGGAGCAGGGAAGTCCACCATCATGAATATCATGTGCGGCGTATTGAAACAAACAAAAGGCAATGTATACATCAGAGGATACAATCTGGATACACATCCCGTGGAGGCAAAGAAAAAGATCGGATTTCTTCCGCAGATGCCTCCGGTACAGCCTGAGCTGACGGTAGAGGAATATCTTACCTATTGCGCTCACCTGCGCATGATACCCAAAGCAGACATCCCTTCTGCAGTAAAGAATGTAATGGAGTTATGTAATCTTTCGCACTTTAGAAAGAGGCTGATCAAAAACCTTTCAGGAGGATACAAACAAAGGGCAGGCATTGCTCAGGCCATCATTCACAAACCGGAGTTCGTGATCTTCGATGAACCTACAAACGGCCTCGATCCCAATCAGATTCTGGAAGTAAGGAAACTGATCAAAAGCATCGCAGAAGAAAGAACAGTGATCCTGTCTACACATATCCTGCAGGAAGTGCAGGCGCTTTGCGAACATATCTGGATGATCAATGAAGGACAGATGATCTTTTCCGGCCCCATGGAAGATTTCGACACGTATCTCCAGCCCAGCTCACTTTCCGTGAGTCTGGCGCAACTTCCCGGCCTGCAATATTTAACTGCCATCGATGGAGTGGTGGATGCCGTTCATACCGGTGGCATCGACTATACCGTCAACTATGCTGCCGGTTCAAGAGAAGTGATCTCCCGTATCGTAAAAAGCGCTGTGGAGAACAACTGGGAGCTGTTGCATATCTCACAAAACAAAAATTCACTCGACAATATTTTTGCCGAACTCTCAAAGAAAAAGTCCTGATCTTCTAAAGCTGTCAAACAAAAGAACATTCAATGAAAACAACATATAGGATTGCAAAGGCGGAATTGCAGGTTTTGTTTTATTCTCCGGTTGCCTGGCTGGTGCTGGTGATCTTTGCATTGCAGACAGGTATTGTGTACACCAATCTTTATGGTGCTCTTGCGCACAAGGATATTGTGGGACAGGCTACCCGGAATATCACACAGAATATTTTCAATAATCCGATTGATGGCTTCTTTGCCAATATTCAGAGCTATCTCTATTTATACATTCCATTGCTGACGATGGGTGTTATCAGCCGCGAGTTCAACAGCGGATCCATCAAACTCCTGTATTCCTCACCGATCAACAGCTTTCAGATAGTGCTGGGAAAATATCTGGCGCTGATCGTTTTTGCATTTGCACTGATCGGGATATTGGGTATGTTTTGCCTGCATGGCGCATTCACCATTGAGCACTTTGATTATCCCGCTGTACTCTGTGCACTGCTGGGATTGTTTCTGCTGATCTGTGCGTATGCTGCAGTGGGCCTGTTCATGTCGTCCATCACTTCCTATACCGTAGTGGCAGCCATCGGTACACTGGGCATTCTGGCATTGCTCAATCTGATGAAAAGCTGGTGGCAGGAGATCGCATTCGTGAGGGATATAACGTATTGGATCGCTCTCGCCGGAAGAAGCAACACTTTCATTTCAGGTTTGATCACATCGGAAGACCTGCTCTATTTTATCATGGTGATACTGCTCTTTGTTTCATTCACCATCATCAAACTGCAGGTGGAAAGAAAGAAAACGGCTGCCTGGGCTACTTTTTCAAGGTATGCAATAACGCTGATAGTGGTTTGCATGGTAGGTTATGTGAGTGCATTGCCTTCGTGTAAGGTCTACTACGATACCACTTACTCAAAAGTGAATACCATCAGCGAGAACAGCCAGAAAGTGGTTGACATGCTGAAAGGACCATTGACCATTCATACGTACGTGAATATGCTTGACAGGCATTACAGCTATGGCTTGCCGAAATTCTACAAGCGCGAAGCACAGCGGTTTGAGAAATATCTCCGTTTCAAAACCGATCTCACATTAAAACAAACACTGTATTACCATCGTGCCAATTTTCCCTATCTGGAAACCCGGTTCCCGGAACTGTCCGACTCTGAAAGAATGGACTCTCTGAAGATCCTGAACGACTGGTCGTTCGATGTGAAGTCCTATGATGAGATCAGTGATAAAGTAGATCTGTCAGGAGAGGATTACCGTTATGTGCATGTACTGGAAGCAGCGAACGGACAAAAAACATTCCTGCGCATCTTCAATGATATGATGGTGCATCCGAACGAAGCAGAAGTAACGGCAGCTTTTAAACGCCTGGTGATGGAATTGCCCAAAGTGGGTTTTGTGGAAGGCCATGGAGAACGGCAGAGTAATTCCAACCAGGACAGAGGATACAATATGGTGACGCAGGAAAAAACTTTCCGTCATTCCATGCTCAATCAGGGATTTGATTTTACGAATATCTCCCTCTTGTCCGAAGTGCCCAACGATATTCAGATAATGGTGATTGCAGAGCCGAGGAAAATGTATTCACCGGTGGAGCTGCAAAACCTGGAAAAATATATCGCCAGAGGTGGAAACCTCATCATCGCAGGTGAACCGGATGTTGCAGCACAGATGAATGAGATCACCAAAGAGATCGGAGTGAAATTCCTCCCTGGTACGCTGGTGCATGCCAATAAAGATCTTCAACCCGATGTTATTGCGTTGCGTCCATCCGATGAAGCTGCTAAATTTTCCTTTCAACTGGAAGAAATGAAGAAGCAGAATTATTCACTTGCGCTGGCAGGAAGCGCTGTGCTGCAGTTCGATCCGTCGAAAGGATTCGAGGCCACCACACTTTTCAGAACGCCTGCATCAGGCATCTGGATTGAAAAGGACAGTTTCAATACTATCGATAAACTGCCTGTGCTGGATGTTGAAAAAGACGAATCCGAACAGGAGTATCCTGCAGTAATGGCCCTGAGCAGAACGGTGAATGATAAGCAACAGAAAATACTGGTTACAGGTGATGCAGATTGGCTCAGCAACAAAGAACTCGGCATCAACAGACCGAAACTGAGAGCCGCCAATTATTACCTGATCGCGGCCGCATTCTTCTGGTTGAGTGATGGCAAAGCGCCCATCGATATGCGTCTGGCGCCACCCATCGACAATAAACTCAGTTCCGGATCATGGAAGTTGATGGGAGGATTGCTAAAGATCGGATTCCCGCTGGTGCTGGCTTTGGTGGGTGTATTTATTTGGATGAGAAGAAAGGCCAGATAACGCTAAAAAGGAACAGTTATGATCTGGAATACAGATAAACAAACACTGGATGATCTCAACATCTTCGGTAAAAAAGGAAAGGATTCTGTTTATGCTCTCTTTAACCGTACCTGCACAACAGGCGGTGCGGAGAAGCTGGAACATATCTTCCATTATCCCACCACCGGTGCGGATGAGATCAGAGAGCGTACTCAAACCATTCAATTCTTTTGCAGCACTTCGGCCACCTTCCCGCTGGAAGCTGTTTGGATTGAGGTGATGGTAGCTTATTTATCCGATCGCGACAGCAGAACCCTGCTGAGAGCGGATGGTGAAACCATGGAAAGTAAGCTGAACAAATGGTTGAAGGCAGACACACAACTGAACTTCACTCAAAAAGCCCTGAAAGCAATAGGAGAGTGCCTGACGCGATTGAACAGTTTTCTGGAACAAACCAATGAGAATGGACAATCTTCTGCGTTTCAAAAAATGCAGAAAGAGGTAAAGAGCATCCTGAATAATCAGGAGTTCAAAGCCGCCTATTCCTCGTTGGTGGGAACACGTTTGAGTTTTGAACAGATCGCTTCCGGCGACAGATTCTTCCGCTTTACCCATTACGATCAGCTGCAGCATATCTTAGAGTATGTATACTGGTTAGATCTGTATATTTCTGTTGCCACCGTTGCCCGCGAAAGAAAGCTGGCCTTTGCTGAAGTACTGCCCGATGGCGATCAGCAACTGCACATTCAGGGCTTTTACCATCCGCTGGTACCCGGTGCATTGGGGAACAATATAGAAATGAACGCATCACAGCGGGTGTTGTTCCTTACCGGAGCTAATATGGCAGGAAAGTCTACCCTGATGAAATCCTTTGGTATCACGGTTTTTCTGGCGCATATCGGTTTGCCTGTCCCTGCCTTATCTATGAAGTTTACGGTGAGTGATGGCCTGTATACCACTATCAATCTTTCCGATAATATTCAAATGGGGCATAGTCATTTTTATGCCGAAGTATTGCGGGTGAAAAAAGTATCCATGGAACTGGCTGCCGGTAAAAAGCTCATCATCATATTCGATGAATTATTCCGCGGAACCAATGTGAAAGATGCACATGAAGCTACCGTTGCCGTTACTGCACTTTATTCAGAACTGGAGAACAGCCTGATGCTGGTATCAACCCATATTGTGGAAGCTGCGGATGATCTCCGCCATCAGTGCCGGAACATCCGGTATGCTTATATGCCAACCGTGATGAAAGATCATCAACCTGTGTACACCTATGTCTTAACAGAAGGAGTAACGGAGGATCGTCATGGTATGCTGATCATCCAGAACGAAGGCATTCTCGACATATTAGCGAATGGAAAGAAAGAAAAAATCTATGAATAAGGAAGCGAGATCGTTTTGTACCGACAGGCAAACTACGGAAGACCTCAACTTATTGGGTAAGTATAAGACCGATTCAATTTTCTCCCTGTATAACCGTACAAGAACGAAGGGGGGAGAGAAGTTGCTCGAAACGTATTTTCAACATCCACTTACAGAGGCAGCTGCTATAGAAGAAAGGCAGCGCAGCATCAGTTCACTGGTGAGCAAAGCGCTTGCTTTTCCGGTGGAGGAAAAAGAATTGGAGGCGTTGGAACAATATCTCACCAGCTTCGCACCGGTAGGCAAGGTGAAGTTGTTCACAGAGGTACTCAAAAGAAGATCCGTTGCGCTGGCAGGTATGAAAGAAGAACAGGATCATGTGTATACGCTGCTCACTGAAGGTTTAAAAGCATTGCTGAAACTGCGTGACTGGTTCAGGGGCACATTAACGGGTATGGAGTCCGGCTATCTGCAAAAACTAACCGGCCGGTACAGTGCCTTGCTGGAGAACAAATTGCTGGACCAGTTTGAAGCGCATATTGCTGGTGACAGATTATCGGTTATGCAACAAAGTAAATATGAATCATTCCTGCGTGGCGATAACCATGAAACATTCAATTCCCTTCTCCGTGATTGTTATGAGCTGGATGTTTTTCTGGGTGTTGCACAATTGATGGAGGAGAATAATTATTGCTGTCCGGTGATCCTTCATGGAAAGGCGCTGCTGAAGCTGAAAGGAGCGTATCATCCCGGTTTGAAAAAGGCCATTGGAAATGATCTGCAGCTGGATGCCCGGCAAAACATGCTGTTCCTTACAGGAGCTAATATGGCGGGGAAATCCACCTTCATGAAAACCATTGGGATTTGTTGCTACCTCGCTCATTTGGGATTTCCTGTTCCTGCTAAGGAGATGGAAACTTCGGTGTATGATGGTTTGTATTCTTCCATCAATCTGCCCGATAATATCAGTAAAGGTTACAGTCATTTTTACGCTGAAGTATTGCGTGTAAAAGAGGTGGCGAAAGAAGTGGCAGCGGGAAAAAAGTTGCTCATCATTTTTGATGAGTTGTTCAAGGGTACCAATGTAAAAGATGCCTTCGATGCTACTTCCGGAGTGGCCAGAGCCATGCTGGATTATAAGCAGAGCCTGTTTGTGCTTTCAACCCATATTGTTGAAGTTGGCGCTCTGCTGCAAAAGGAAGCAGTTGGCATACAGTATAAATACATGCCCTCTCTGCTGGAAGCCAATGCAACCCGCTACACCTATACGTTGCAGGAGGGTATTTCGGATGATCGCCATGGCATGATGATCATCCGGCAGGAAGGGATCTTCGATCTCTTTCCATCAAAGAAATTGCGTTACAGTTAATCACTTTATTTTTTATTATGAGCATCCTTATAAAAAGAAGAGCAGGCATCTTAGTGTTGTTATTGCTGATCCTCGGCGTAGTGTCCTGCAAAGACGATAAAGTATCCCTCACAGGATTAGAGAAAAAGATCTTACCGAATGACTCAGCTGTTATTACCGGTGAACTGCCGAATGGTTTGAAATATTATATCCGCAGGAACAAGAACCCTGAGAACAGGGCGGTGTTCTACCTGGTGAATAAGATCGGTTCAGTACATGAAACTAATGAACAACGTGGGCTGGCTCACTTTGTTGAGCATATGGCGTTTCGCGGAACCAAAAATTTTCCGGGAAATAATGTGATTGACTTTCTGGAAAAAGCAGGTGTAAAATTCGGGGCCGACCTGAATGCGTATACCAGCTATAATGAAACAGTATACCAGCTTCCCATTCCTACACAGGATAGCAGTTTGCTGGGAACCGGTCTGGCCATTCTGAAAGATTGGGCTCAGAATATCGAGATCACAGAAGCCGGTGTAAATACAGAACGGGGCATTGTTCTGGCGGAAAAGCGCCAGCGGCAGGGATTGGAGCAGCGCATCAGAGAACAAAGCCTGTTCAATCTGTTGAATGGTGCTAAGTATGCAGAGCGCGCACCCATCGGCATCGATTCTGTATTGAAGAATGCAAAGGCTGCCGATCTTCAGAAATTCTACCAGAATTGGTATCGCCCCGATCTGCAGTCGATTATTGCCGTAGGTGATTTCGATGCGGCTGAGATGGAAAAGAAGATCATCGCTCTTTTCAGTGATCTGAAAAAGGAGGCGAATGGTGCACAACCGGAAGAGGTGAAAATACCTCAGATAGAACGGGAACATTATCAGACTGTGTTAGACGAAGAGATCGCCAATGCCACTATTCAGGTGCTGCATAAATATCCAACCAGAGACAAGATAGAATCCGAGCTGGATCTGAGAAATTCGATGATCGCTTCTCTGTTCAATACCATGCTGGCCAACCGGATCAATGATATGCGGAGAGGCGCTGAGATGCCCTTTCTGAGTGCAGCCATAAAAATTGAATCTTTGTTTGCCGGCCTTGGATCAGCTTCCGTAAATGTAACGGTGAACCTGGGTGAATATGAAAAAGGATTCAAGACCATCATGCGTGAGCTACGTAAGATAAAAGAGCAGGGCTTTAATCAGCATGAGCTGGATCGTGCAAAAGCCTCCTTCATAGAGAAAAAAGATTATCAGTTTGGTGAACGGAACAAGGTCACTTCTCAGAATTATGTAACAGTGTATGTGAATGCATTTTTGAAGAATGTGCCTTATCCCGCTGCTGAATTTTACAATGAATTCTACAACCTGCATATCAGGAATATCGGGCTGGAAGAAGTACAGTCCCTCATAGAGAAATTCTACAACAATAAGAACCGCGACGTGTATGTGATGGCTCCGTCCACTGAGCGTGACCAGCTTCCCGGTATAGAAGAACTGGAGAAATGGACAGAAGAAGTAGGAAAAGAGGAACTGGTTGTTCAGGAAGAAAAGAAAGTGAATAAGAAACTGATGAATGAGTTACCAAAGGGAGGCAGCATCGTTTCTGAAACAACCAATCAGGAGATGGGGATCACTACCTGGCAATTAAGCAATGGAGCGAAAGTGATACTCAAACCAACTACTTTCAGAAATGACCAGATTTTGATCTCTGCATTCAGTCCGGGCGGAAGTTCGCTGTATCCTGATAAGGATTATCAGTCTGCGATCGATGCTGTTGGAATACTGTCCAGAGGAGGCGTTGGTGAGCTGGACGCTAAAACATTATCGAGAGTGCTAACGGGCAGGACCATGACAGTAAACCCATTTATCAGTGAGAATTATGAAGGAGTGAATGCAAGCAGCAGTAAGAAAGATCTGGAATCTGCTTTTCAACTGATGCACCTCTATTTTACGCAACCCAGGCTGGATAAGGAATTGGTGGCCGGCATACTCAAAGAGGCCAAAGACCGGGCACAGAAACGATACAGTAAACCGGCGAACGTATTTGCTGACACAATCAATGCTGTAATGTTCAATCACCATTTCCGCAAAAGAGCGGTCCAGGCAGAAAGAGTGGATATGATCAATGCAGATACGGCGCTGAAGATCTATAAGGAAAGATTTGCTGATTTCTCGGATTTCACTTTTGTACTGGTGGGTAGCCTGGATCTCAATACCCTCAAACCTATGGTGCAGCAATACCTGGCCAGTCTTCCCGGCCTGAACAGAAATGAAGGAACAAAATACATTCAGTATACATATCCTGAAGGCGGATTTACCAAATTGATCCAAAAAGGGAAAACCGATAAGTCTACTGTAACGATGATCCTGGATGGAACATATCAGGAAGAACCTAACCTCGCAGGAAATATGACGGCGTTAAGGGATATTGTACAACTAAAAATGACTGAAAGACTTCGCGGAACTGAACATGAAGTGTATTCGCCAGGTATTTCAATGAGCATGCTGGAAAACAGCAAACGGTATGAATTGCGCATAGGATTTACCTGTTCTCCGGGCATGGTAGAAAAATTGACGATGGCTGCCAAAGATGAACTGAACAAACTGGTTACAAACGGTGCCTCTGCCGGGGAGTTGACCAAATTCAAAGCTGAGTTTGCAAAGAGCATGGAAGTGCAGCTGAAGCGCAATGAATACTGGCTTAGCCAGATCTGCGCCAAACTGCAGGTAGGAAAGGATCTTCAAGAGATCACTGAAGTGGCCAGTAAGATGGAGGCCGTAACTGCGCAGAGCTTTAAGGAGACTGCAAAAAAATACCTGCATACAAACAGTTTGAAAATATTTGTATTGTCGCCTGAGAGCGGGCAATAATCTGAGTTGCCATTTTGGTAAGACAATTCATCGACAACGTGCCGGCAATTCCGGCATGTTGTCGATAAATCTTACCTCAATGTCTATAAAATACTCAGTTGATCTTAAGCACACCCAGCGCAAATATGAAAAAGAACAGCACCAGCTGAACAACGAAAAATACCTGCACTCTCGATTTCAACGTAAGGGCCCTTGCAGACAAGGCGCTGCCCTGCGTTTCAGCTAAAGCAATATTCACGCGCTTTTCCAGCGACCGGCCTACAACGGCATTTACGATGGTCAGCAATACCAGTATCATTTTAACTCTGAACCAAAGTTGCTCTGCATATACGCCATGCGTTTGCACCATTAATGTTACACCGGAGCTGATGAGCAACACCATTCCAATTCCGATAACCACGGAGAATTTCTTAGTCAACGCAACTATTCCCAATGCCTGCTGGCCATTATCCGGATAAAGCTTCCAGAACCTGCGATTGGCAATAAAAGCAATCAATGTTGTGCCTGCAACAAGGGTTAATCCAACAATATGCACTAATACAATTAATAAGTAAGGATTCATATTCATTATGTTTTTACAACCCTGCTAAATTCATGAATGCTGCCTGTTTCAACTTATATCTAAAGGAGTTAGATTTGTATAAAGGGGAGTATGTCTTTCGAATTAAGAGAATTGAACAATGATATTTCCATTCACCGGAATGAATTGTCGGTGAAGGATTTCCATCAGAAAAAACTGGTGGAGCTCAGCAGTGAACTGGATACTCCTTATGCTGCTACGAAGATGACCCAATGGAGTTTCGATGGCATACGCCTGATGCATTCCAACTGGCTTTACAAGGGAAACCCTCAACTGGTCTGGAAAACGGATTTTGAAATGGTGCACCTGCAGTTCAATCTGAAAGGATGTATTGCTATTGAACCGGCATCGGGCCATAAGGCACTTGAGTTTGGGGAGAACCAGCACAACATGATCTACACATCGAATGCAACAGGCATTATCCGTAATGCCGGTGCCACTGCTACCCAGTTCATCATGCAACTCGATAAAGACGTATTTCTGCAGCTCACCAATAATGCCAATGAAAATCTGCAGCGATTTGCAGAAAAAATCATGAAAGGAGAGGCGGTGTCGATGGGTGATAACCTGCCCATCGATTTCAAATTGCAGCAGGTAATAGATGCTATACTGAATTGTACTTACGAAAACAGTATGAAGCAGCTGTACTACTTTTCAAAGGCCATTGAAATACTGGTACTTCAGGCAGAAGCATTTAACAATGCGGCCGGCAGAAGCAGATCGGTAATTAAAACGGCTTATGATAAGGAGCGCATCATGTATGCGCGTGAGTACCTGAATGAGCATGTGGATAATCCCCCGAACCTTGCTGCGCTGGCCAAACTGGCGGGCCTGAATGAGTATAAATTGAAATATGGCTTTAAAGAATTATTCAATATAACAGCCTTCGGGTTTGTAGCGGAAAAAAGACTGGAGCTGGCAAAGAGTTATCTGCTCGATGAGCAGAAAACGGTAGGAGAAACGGCCAACCTCCTGGGATACTCGTCCATTCAGCATTTCAGCGCCGCTTTCAAAAAGAAATACGGCATTTCGCCGAATAAGGTGCGGTAAGCATTTCCCCCTATGATCCATCCACTTAAAAAGAAATCTCCGGCAGGTAAAACTTTCCTGACTTTTGAGGCGTATATGATGCACTAATGTTATTCATCTACGATTGAAAGGTGTACATACATATTCCGAGCAGGAGCTCGTAGAAGCGCTGAAACAGCGCGACGGTAAGGCCTTTGGTTATTTATATGATCATTACTCCGCAGCATTGAACGGAGTGATCATGGATATTCTGCAGGATGAGGAATCTTCGATAGATGTTCTTCAGGAGGTATTCATTAAGATATGGAAGCAGATTGAACAGTATGATCCTGTAAGGGGGAGACTGTTCACCTGGATGTTCAACATTGCCCGAAATGCAGCCATCGACGCCACCAGAAAAAAAGAATGGCAGAACCAAAAGAGAAGTTCTTCGGTAAATGATTACACATCACTTGCCGACAGAGCTTTCAACCCCGCAGAAGACACGGGACTGCGGAAAATAGTACAATCGCTCAAAGCCGAACATAAAGTGCTCATTGAACTGTCTTACTTCCAGGGATACACACAGGAAGAAATTGCCGAAATGCTGAAACTGCCATTAGGGACAGTGAAAACAAGGCTCAGAGCGGCTATACTGCAATTAAAAAAACAGATGAGTTAGCATGGATATACATGCATACATACAAAGCGGCATCATAGAAAGCTATCTGTTGGGCATCGCAGGTGAGGAAGAAGAGAAAGAGCTCAACAGCATACGCCGCCAATACCCCGAAGTAGAAGCAGCCATCCAGCGTGCTGAAGAATGGCTCCATGGAGTGGCTTCTTCCTACACTGCACCGGTTCCTTCCAAGGTAAAGGACAGGATTTTCGCCGTAATCAACGAAGATCTCCCGTCGCGTCCGGTTGCTGTAATCAGGCCATTTTACCGATACTTTGCAGCCGCATCGCTGATTCTCCTGATATGCAGTTTGGCGGCAAACCTGATTCTGTACAAAAAATACCTCACTGAAAAGAACAATGCACTGGCATTGCAGCAAAACAATCAGACCCTGCTTGCCAACAATAATCTGATACAGGCTAAAATGAACATTGTCAGCAACGATCTTAAGCTGATGGCTGCTGCCGGTTCTTCAAAAATTATTCTGAATGCCGTTGCAGGCAAAAACCAGTTGCAAACTGTGTTGCTGCTGGATGCTGCAAAGCAGCAACTGCTGATGGTGGGTAATTCTCTCCCCAATGCTCCCACCGGAAAACAATACCAGCTCTGGGCGATCGTTCGCGGAAAACCAGTCAATGCGGGTATGCTTACCGGTTGCGATCCTTACTGCAGATTCAATGCGGTAGCCGGTGCCGAAGCTTATGCGGTTACGCTCGAAAAGGCCGGAGGCAGCGACCAGCCCACACTTGAGCAGATGTATGTATTCGGGAAAGTGAACAGCTGAACCGCTCTCCAAAAAAATATTTACCACAGTGAACTTTATGGCTTTTTGCCACGTACCTATTTAATCCACATCATCCATCGCAACCCCTCTCTGATTTAAATGGACCGCTAACCAATTAAATACATAATCATGAAAAAAGAAAAAATGCAGCTGCCCCAAAAGGGTAGTGAAGAGGCCTTATTGCCCAATCAGGTTGGGCGAAGAAAGTTTCTTACTTACGTTGGACTCACAGCTTCCATTGCAGGCGCTTCTGCTTTTCTTGTCGGGTGCAACAAAGACGATGATAACAATGGAGATAACGGAGGCGTCAATCTCGGAAGCGGAGATATCGGAATTCTCAACTATGCCTACGCGTTAGAGCAGCTGGAAGCCGCATTCTATACCAGGGTGATCGCTTCGCAATATTCCGGCATCACTGCATCAGAACTTGCTTTGCTTACTGATATCCGCGATCACGAAGTGGCGCATCGGGAGTTCTTCAAAAAAGCGCTTGCAGGTAACGCCATTGGTGCATTGGAAGTGAATTTTGCATCCATTGATTTTTCCAGCAGAACCAGTGTGCTGAACACTGCCAAGGCATTTGAAGATCTTGGCGTATCTGCCTACAACGGTGCCGGAAAGCTCATTACAACCAA
This sequence comes from Pseudoflavitalea sp. G-6-1-2, assembly GCF_012927185.1. Taxonomy (GTDB): domain Bacteria; phylum Bacteroidota; class Bacteroidia; order Chitinophagales; family Chitinophagaceae; genus Pseudobacter. The sequence continues at coordinate 905,288 of NZ_JABBGB010000002.1, read as the reverse complement.
AGCCTATCTGGAGCTTGCAGGCAAAATTGTATCGGTTGAAGCCCGGCATGCAGGGTATATCCGCGACCTGCTGAGCAATGGCAGCTTTGCCGACAGCACGGTGGTGAATGCACAAGGCCTCGATCTTGCCAAATCTCCTTCAGAAGTATTAAATGTTGCAGGTGCTTTTCTGAAAACGAAAGTAAATGCATCTAATCTTCCCACTTCTTAAAACTATCACTATGAACTTCTTTGAAATATTCAACAAACTGGAAGAAACAGATCCGGAAATATACGACCGGATGGATACCAGAAGAAAGACCATGCAGCAGTTTGCCCGAACAGGCCGTGTACTGGCACTTACAGCACTGCCGCTTGCACTGGGCAGTCTGTTCAAAAAAGCTTACGGACGTGATACTGCAGGTATTGTTGCCGTATTGCAATATGCTCTTACTCTCGAATACCTCGAAGCTGAATTCTACACTAAAGGAGTAGCAATGGCTCCCATTCCGGCGGGTGCGCCAACTGGCGCCATCACCACCATTCGGGATCATGAGAATGCGCATGTAGCATTGTTAAAGTCTGTGATCACGCAGCTTGGCGCTACTCCGGTAAGTAAACCCACTTTCGATTTTTCTGCCGGCAACGGGTCGGGCAATGGTCCCTTCAAAGATGTATTCACCAACTACGCGCTGTTTCTCGCAGTTGCACAAACTTTTGAAGATACCGGTGTACGTGCTTACAAAGGGCAGGCTGGTGAGCTGATGGAAAACAATGATATACTCACCGCTGCATTGCAGATTCATTCGGTAGAAGCAAGGCATGCATCACATATCAGAAGTATGCGCAGGGCGCTGCTCAGCAATAACACCATCAAGCCATGGATCACCGGGAAAGATACAGGTGGCATCGGAGCTGCTGTACAGGCGAGTTACAACGGTGAAGACCTTACTACGCAGGCGGGAATCAACATTGTGAATATCGGAAATTCCGGAGTATCTGTTTCCGCTGCTTCCGAAGCTTTTGATGAACCACTCAGCAAGGCCGATGTGCTGGCGATTGTGGATCCGTTCATCGCATAAATCATTTCTTCAACTTAAATACATGATACATATGAAAAAGTCAATTGTTATGCTGGCATTTTGCCTGCCGGCAGTACTGTTCATGAGCAGCTTTGCAACAAAAAACAGCAAAGAAGTTACTGTAACATCCATCAGCAGTGATTGGATGAAATCCAAATCCGGCACATGGCCCGGCATGAAAGACGGAAAAACATACTGGTACAAAATCGACAAGAATGCCGGCCTCTGGTGGAGCACTGACGGTAAAAAATGGGCAGCGGTAAGCGACGGCGCATGGGCCGATAAATCCGGCAAGTGGCTCAAGATCCATGAAGGCAAGCTGGTATGGAGTGCAGATGGTAGTTCATGGTCTGAAGTGCCTGACTGGACATGGGAAGGCTCCGATGGTAAATGGTATAAGTTCAATAACAAATGGGAGCTTTGGGTGAAATAGAAGCACGGTTTGGCGTTAAAGAAAAAAGCCTGCGGCAGATGCTACAGGCTTCTTTCATTTGCAGGAGTTGAGCATTTATCAGCTCACCTGCAAAAATCCAAAATTGCCGGTACTATGTTGTTGTGCAGTATAACACACAAACAGCACCCGCGATGCTGTTGGTATACTCGCATAAAAAGATGAATCATTACTGCTTCCGTCGAAATTCATCGGATACGCTGCAGCGCTGTTATCCGCAAACGTTACATTGGCCACCACATCGAAATCATCCGGCGACCAGAAACTGTTTGGATTGCCTACTGTTATTTTGCAGCCACACATCATTTTTACCAGCACTGATAATGTTCCTTCTGGTTGTGTTGCCGGATTCGGTTCCAGCAGCAACCCTGCAACCGGAAGTAAAAACGTATAATCCGTTTGCTGCGGCACCAGTACAATCAACTGTTCCACCAGTAGCGTCAATCCCGTTGGCTTGGGAACATACGCTTTTAATGTGGCATTGATATATGGTGCATCGGGTATGCTTACTGAAACTGTTCCGCGTACCGTATTGTCGTCGATCGTAAGATAATTGGTCTGATATCCGCTTGTCGGATTGCCTGAGCCGGATGTCTGCAATGTGAGTATCGGCGATGCATACGGTGATGCATTCGAGAACTGCTGACTGATATTGCCATCATCGATGCCACTTGCAGTTGCATCGTAAACGAGCGGATAGCTTTGCCCTTCCACAATTAAATAAATACTGATATTGTTGTTGCTGTATGCATTCGGCCCTAGGAATTTACCGCCTGCTGCCTGAAGAAATACTGTAATGTTTACCGGATTCATAATAAAGAATAAAGTGAAACAATAGGATATCGGTTCCGGTAATCAATTTACAGTTTCTGATGCACTTGCTTAACGCCAAAGCATGATGCCATCCGAAGCCTGCACACTGGTTTCCCCTTTTGGTACAAACGGAATAACGCGCTTATCTGCATTTGTATTCACATTGTATTTTCCGTAGTCCGCCGGTATGATGGCCATTTTCCAGTACCTGCCCCAGTCTCCGGTTCTTGTAAAATCATAGCCTATCAGCAATCGCTTTGAATCCGGTGAGAATACCGGCATCACTTCAATGTAGTCGCTTTCTGTTATCTGAGTAAGATTGTTCCCATCTGCATTCATCATCCAGGTGTGATTGCCGGCATTCAATGCAATCTTGCTTCCATCCGGACTTACTGCAAAATTTCCCCAACTGGCAAAGTTGAAAGTTTTTACCAGCGTTGCTGCTGTCATTTCTTTGTTGGTTCTGTACAAACTGTTTTCCAGTCTGAACAGCAGGGTGTTGTCTGGCATCCATTCAACTGATTCCGTGAGTTTTTTGCCCTGAAAGGAAATCAGGTTCAGCAGGATTTTTCCCTGAAGATCCAGTATCATGATGCCATCGTCGTCGGTGGGAGGTACAACAATCAGCGTTTTATCGTACGATAATGTGGGGAATGTGTGGTTTGCATAGCCCGAATTCTTTTTGAACCGCGATACGATGGTGTTATCCTTGATATTGGTGATGGTGTAGAGTTCTGCATCATAATCATCCGGATGATCTGTTACTTCGAGCAGCAAAGTGTTATCACGACTGATATCCCAGCCATTTCTCCGGGTATTGTAAATGAGGGCTCTTGCTTTTACTCCGGTATTGAGATCAACTTTGGAAATGCCTTCCGTTGCCCAGTCGAAGTACACCACACCGGTTCCCAGTTGCACGTTTCCGTTTCCCGGGTTTGTACCCGGACCAGGATTGCCGCCATCACCGCCGCCATTGTCGCCCTTGCCTTTGGAGCAGGCGTTCAACATCAATGCCAGTGCTATCCAGAATAAATGCTTGCTCATGTTGGTTAATGATTAATGGTTTGAATTGAGAATTGCCCAACAAAATTCCGATTGCAGGCGTCGCAAGGCAATACTCCCAAAGGAGTAATTTTTAGGAAGAAGCGCCGGAAAGCTATGCTCCAATTGTTTTATCATTATTTTTAGTGCAGGTTCAAACTTGAGTATGCTGAACAAATCATTTTCAATCACCATCTGTTTGTTGCTGCTGTTGTTGTGCATTCGCATGTCTGCAAGTGCACAGCATCTGGTTGATGACCGCAGGTTTCCCGACAGCCTTCAGCAGGTATTGAAAAATGCAACAACCCTGAAAGGCAGGCTGGATGCGCTTTTTCTGCTCTCGGATTACTACAGTGTTAAAGACACTGCCAAAGCACTCGGCTATGCAAATCAAAGCATTGAACTGAGCCGTCAGGATGAATACCTCAATGCCTTGGCGCACTTCTATCTCGCAGGAGTATATTTTGAATTCGATGCCAGCCGCAGTCAGCAACAATATATGTATGCAGAAAAACAACTCAGCAAATTCTCACAACCCGAAGCGCTCATCTTCAGATCGAGAGCATGGAATAATTACGGAGCCCTCGAACAGCGAAAAGATAATATGAGAGGATACCTCCATATCCTCATCAATAAAGCATTGCCGCTTGCGCAGCAGGCGGGCGACAGTACAAGAGTTGCATTGAACTATCACAACATCGGATTGATATTGCTCAATCAGAATGAGTACGAACGCGGGCTGCAATACTTTGCCCGTGCCATATCCATCATGGAAGCCGGCAATACGGTATACGCAGATCTGGCCGATGCTTATGCGTTGTCTGCCCGTGCAAATATTCTGAGCGCACATCCGGAACAGGCTTTGTACTTTCTGCAAAAAGCCAAAAAGGTACTGGAACCGAATCCCGAATCGCCCTACTGGCCATTGTATTATTCAGTGGAGGGAGCGTACTTCAGATATGTAAGATCCTATGCGTTGGCTCATCAAAGTCTCGAACATGGCCTGGTACTGGCAGATAAGCTGAACGATATTTTCGAGAAACGATCCCTGCTTCACGAACAATTCAATGTATACCGGGAAGAAGAAAATTACACTGCTGCACGCAATATGTTGTTGCTGGGATTGGCCATGGAAGCCAGTTTTCCGCTATCCAAAAATAAAAAGCAATTGTTGTACGATCTGGCAGAAACCGAAAAGATCATCGGCAATACAGAAGCCGCTTACAGTCGGCTGATGCAATATGCCGCATTGTCCGACTCCATTTATCAGAACCAAACCAAAACAGAGATCGCTGCACTGGAAACACAATTCAGAACAGCGGAAAAAGAAAAGCAGATTCTGAATCTCGAACACGAAAAGAAGATCGGTGCGCGCGACAGAAAGTATCAGCTCCTGCTGCTGCTCGCTGTAATTGCCGTACTCAGCCTCGTTGCAGTACTTGCCTTCATGCAATTGCGGCATCGCAAAAAGATGGCCGCAAAGCGGGAGGAAGAACACCGAACAGAACTCGACAGTATCGAAAAAGAAAAGCAGCTCTCCAATTACACAGCCCTGATGCATGGGCAGGAGCAGGAGCGTCAGCGAATGGCCCGTGATCTGCACGACGGACTTGGGTGCCGCCTCGCTGCTGTAAAACTAGGCTTGTCTCGCATTCCGGCAGCACATGCTGTGCAGCAGCAATCGCTTCAACAGGTGATGGATCAGTTGGATACCGGCATCAGCGAATTGCGTTGGCTGTCGCGCAATATGATGCCGGAATCGTTGCTTACTCTTGGATTGCAGGATGCCCTTAAAGATCTCTGCTCTTCCGTAATGAATCCGCAGTTGCGCGTAACATACAACGCCTACAATATCGATGAAGCACTGCCATTGGCCACGCAAACCATGATCTATCGCATGATACAGGAGATCATCGGCAATGCAGTGAACCATGCCAATGCATCTGCGCTGATGTTGCAATGCAGTCAGGAGGAAGACAGCTTCTTCATCACAGTAGAAGACAATGGAATTGGTTTCAATACCAATAATCATCATGCGGAAGGAATGGGAATGAAGAATATCAGAAACCGTGTGGAGTATTTCAATGGACAATTCCATATTGAATCATCACCAGAAGGAACCATCATTAATATCGAACTGAATGTTGCCCAATCATCATAAGATCAGCATTGCCATTGTGGATGATCATCCGATAGTTATTCAGGGCTTTAAATCGCTGCTGGAAAATGATCCGGTGTACGAAATCGCAGGTTGTTTCACCACCGGTGGAGACCTGATGCAGTTTCTCAGTCAACAGAAAGTGGATATTCTGTTGCTGGATATCACACTTCCCGATGGGAGTGGTGTTCATTTCTGCAAAGAGATCAGCGAGCGATATCCCGATACGAATGTTGTTGGATTGAGCAACCTGAATGAGCGCAGCATTATTTCACAACTTTTGAAGAATGGTGCCCGCGGCTATCTGCTGAAAAACTTATCAGCCCGGGAATTGCTCGATGCGCTGAATACTGTTATGGAGGGCAAAATAGCGCTCAGTGATGAAGTAAAAGACATTCTGCAGCAACCCGATCTCAATACATTGCAACCCGTACCGGAACTTACCAAAAGAGAAAAACAGATCCTTCATTTGCTGGCAGCAGGGAGAAAGTCTGCAGCGATAGCAGAAGAGTTGTACATCAGTCCGCTTACCGTTAAAACGCATAGAGCTACGTTGCTGCATAAGTTTCAGGTGAATAATATCGTAACCCTCATCAACAGGGCAAAAGAAACCGGTTTGATCTGATGGCATATCATCTTTTAACAGTTCGCAGGGAAAGATTGTGCAGCTGTCTGAACCAGTTTCGGGTAAATTTGTTCTTCAAATAATCTTCATCAAAATTCACTGGCTATGCATCCGGGAAATGCCTTGATTCTGGATAAAGAAATCTGAAAGTGATCATGATCAAATTGGCCAACATCAACGCAGCTGCGCTTACTGGCATCGATAATGCCGATAGTAAGCTCTATCCATCAATGGCCATGTGATTGACGAAGCCAAGCGTGCATTGCAGTTTTCGGCCCGACCCATCAAAGAGATCGCCTATGATCTTTCATTTTCCACTCCTGAGCAATTCAGTCATTTCTTCAAAAAGAATACGCAGATAGCGCCTGTAGACTATCGGAATATGTTCGTCAATATTGGCAGGTGATCGGTATTTTCTGACATTCTTCGCATAGCATGCTCCGCATAATTTTGTGATCAATAAACACAGCATTATGCACACGAATAAATTGAAATCAATAGCAGGTATTGCAATTCCCAAAATAGCTTTGATTGAGGCCCGCCTCTGGGGCAATTACTCATAGAAGGCGCATTGATGATGGATCTCAGCTGACTTTCCTGATTGAAACTGTAGAAGTAAGCCTGATACCTGAACAGGATCTGACGACCATTTTTTGTGATGATCTTCGACAGGTAGAACGTAGCACCATTACTGCTTTCTCTGAGATTGACATCACCATTGTCAGAAGAGCTGCCGCTTTCAGATGCTTCAAAAAAGAATTGGTTGCCTGTAAGGTCTGTAACTTTCCACACTCCACCTGAATTGGTAATCTTCAGATCTGTTCTGGGAGCTACTTCCATTTGCTGATTGCCTTTGTAATAGAAATAGTGGGAGTTGTCGAGCAGGTTCAGGTGGAATAAATCGTATTCGGTATCCTGCTCTTTTCTGAGGATCGATTCGAAGAAAACGGCTTGTTGTTTATATGTTTGGCGACCTGCGTAGTAATCTTCCAGATTGGGATTGCCCTAGTACAATCCATTTTCCACCTGACTAAAATCACTGAGGCCACGAATCTGCCAGTTGATTGTTCCGCCGAATTGCAGGTTCCAGCCATAGCCAACCCATGATGCGATCTCTTTTGGTTTTACACCATTATTGTGATACGATAAGGTAACGGGAATGCTCAGCCCATCGATGTTGATCGTAGTTAGTGGAATGCTTACTTCTGGTACACCTGTACTCAGAGAAACAGGTATTTTTCCATACTTTTCAAAACCGGCAACATTCGGAGATTTTGGGATGATCTGCGGCAAGGCACCCTGATTGGGAACCTGTGCATAAAATTCTGAGGATGATAATCCGAGCAGTAGAATCAAAAGAAGTGTTTGACGGATTGTCCGTCTGAAACATTTAGACATAAAATAGGGTAATAGGGGAATGAAAATCCCAGGCTGTTTTGAAACAACCTGGGATGAGTGAGTTTATTTGCAGTCTGGCAATGTTTTCCAGCCTTCTGCGGGAGCTTTGTCGAAGTCGATACAGTCAGGAACCGATTCGTGAAACAGCACCAGATTTAGCTCGGGGTCTACTTCTGAAATTTTTACAAAGACCAGTTTTCCAATTTCACGGCCCCCAAAGTCCTTAAATTTCATTGTATATTCCTTATTCTTGAAACGGTAAAGACAATAATAAATAGTACTATTAGTCAGATTGTTGAGCGATTGAATTTTTGCCACAACATATACCTTGTTTCTATTGATTTTGTTCTTTTTGTTTTTCCCCCAGAAAAAGAAGGCACAAAAGATTGTCCCAAAAATCAATATGAATGCTATTGCTTTATTTTTTGTCATCCTGTTTAGGTTGAACTGCTTTAACTCCATTTTTGGCTTGATCTATCATGGCATCAAGGCCATTGGCAATACGGGAGTCTGCTTTGAAACTTTCTGCCAGGCTACCTGTTGCTATTTTTGCAATTCCAAAAAGGGCATCGATACCTACAAAATCCCCCCTTTTCGATCCATCAAATACTGTAGTTACACCCGCTTCTGCCTGAACATCGATTGTTGCTCCCAGTGCTTCTCCTGCTATTTTTCCCCCTATTCCAAAAGGAGCCCCAAGCCCACCAATTAAAACATCAAAATAATCTACTTCTGCACCAGGGTTAAGATAGTTGGCTAATGTTTCTTTAGCCAGATTGGTACCCATTTCTGTCAGCATCTTACCTCCGTACTTCACTACAGTAGGGTTGTTGATTAATCTGCTGGCGAGTTGCCCTCCTTTTGATAGAAACTGACTCACTTTTGCGGCGCGGTATGCCCATGCCATGCCTTGAAATACCTTACCAATTGGAACAAATGACGATGCCACGTTAAGTAAGCCATACTGAGCAGCCTTGGTCATTTCAAAGCGTCTATTCTCATACTCCCATACCCTCGTAAGCTGGGATCTGAGGGATTTGCTGTCTGTACTTCTGAACACTAGTGTGCCTCCGCCGTGCGTCAGCCTGTTCAGATACATCTTATAATTTGAAACCTTAGCTGTAACCACTACCGGCGCAAGATTTGTTGTTTTTGTTGTAAGTACTGTATCCAATCCCGTTGGGTCATTCAGCAGAATCGGATTGTTCATGGCAAAAGTGTAAGGAGACCATTCCACAAACTTCTCTGCCATTTCATCCAACTGAATAAACCTGCCCAGTTGCGGGTCATATAGTCTGAACGGTGTTTCGTACAAATGTAGCCCTAATCCTTCATTCAACTCGGTTCCGCCATTAAATTTGCGGGTATTCTCCAGTCTCCCAAAGGCTTTTGAGCTGATCGCAGCAATAGAAAGTCCGAACGGATAATAATGTGTTTCTTCCAGTATCGGCCCGGCATTATGAACTACACTCAGGTCATTAAAATATACATCGTAATTATCTGTCTCATTGCTTACATAAACATAGAGGAAACCATTCTTCCTGATATTCACAGTTCCTGAAGTGAGGGATTCGATCACATCAGCCGTTGAAACCTGCTTCGCATTACTGGATGCTTCTACAAAGTTGAACTGTTCATCAAACAGTATCCAGTTGAGGAATGCTTTCGGCGCACCAGGTGCTGCATTGTTTTTGGAGGTTCTGAACAGATCTACAGCGCCCAGTAAAGGACTGGTTACATCGTTTTCCAATAATGATAAAGCTCCTTTCGATTCTCCGGCTTTACCTACTATCCCTGCCGCCAGAGAGGTCAGTAATTGAGGAACAGAGCTGGTAGGTGAACCTACGGTTCCCTGTGGTCGATAAAAGGATTTTACTCCAATATCCATTTTATCTCCTGACATTACTCGCAAAACAAGTGAGGGCCCGATCTTTTTACCCAGGCCATTCAGTTTGGCCACAAATTCATTGGGATTAGTGGTCATGGCATCGGCAGGATATCCTCCAGGTACATTTGCAGTAGGGAAAGCGGTTTCCGTGATATTGGAGAACAGCGCTTTTTCCTTTTCCCTGTACGCCGTTTCCATAGTGGCGTAATATTTGGAAGTTTCCTGTTGCTCGGTGAGTACCATACGGGTGTTGCCGAGTTGATCTTTCAGGAAATAATCATACACATACTCGTTAACAGTTCCGCCTTGTTCGAGTGTCTTTTGAATTAATCTGATACGGCCTGCTTCAAAACCGATGTATTGTAATTTGTCATCTTCATATGCCATATTTCCGAGGAACTCTGTGATTTTGGGAGCTTTTCCATCCTCTGTCAATATGCGCTTCAATTTATTGCCATTGGCGTCATAGGTATATTCTATTGTGCCCTTGTTGCCGGCAGCTCCTTTGAAAGTAATCAGTACAGGGAGGTTCAGGTAATTGTAGATAATGCCTGTTGTGCCCGCATCGCCAATATCTTTATTGAGGTCTTTGTTGAGATTGCCATTGACATCGTATGAATAATCGGTGGCGCCTGGAGTTTTAGCTCCGCCAAGAGCACTCATATAAGTTTGTGAGCTTCTGAAGTCGCCCAGTTTTGTCAGCGGATCATTTTTAGCATCGATTACGTTTTTCAGCTTATTGGTATAGGCAAAATAATTATACTGAAGCTCATCGATGAGTACACTTGGGGAACCTGCAGCAGTGCCCGGTTTCCATCCGTATTTGTTCATGGTAAGAATGTTCCCATTGAAGTCATAGGTGATATTTCTTACACTGAAGTTGAGATTGGAGTTCTGGTCAATACTGCCATTCTTAAATTGGCCAAATTCAGCAGCAGTAAGCCTGTTCAGGTTATCGTAGCTGTAATCGTATTTTCTCTTTTCTCCGTCTCCCGCACTGCGCCAAACTGTTCCGCTGGCGTTGCCATTGAATTGCGGATTGGCAAAGCTGGTTCCCGCAACAGAGGTTGCTGGCTTATCATATCCTAATTCATATCCGAATTTATGTGTTGAGTTGTCGTTTTTCAGATAATCCCTGTTTGCTCCAAGCACCCATCCCAGAATGTTGTAATCGAATACCACCGACTCATTTACAAGAGGAAATGATTTTGTTTTCAGTTGGCCCAGTGCGTTATATTCCTGCGTAATTATTTCAGTTTCGGGTTTTGAAATTGTTACGCCGCCAATGGTACTGCTGACTGATTTTTTGATACTCATCACTCTTCCATAATCATCATAGTTTGGTTTTGTGATTACCATATGCGTTTGTGGGTTGGTGCCCAGCTTTTGCTGTTGGGCTATTGCCACCAGGGATTGCCCGTTCCACGCGTATTGAGAGGTGGAGACATCCAAGCCATCTGTATAGTTTTGGGTGCGGAGCTGCACCAGTCTGGCATCTTCATCATAAAAATGTACGCTGGTAATATATTTGAGTGGGTTGCTGCCGAGTACAAGCGTTTTACTTCCAGTTACCATGCCCTTTGTATTGTTTGAGGCAACAACTTCCTGTGCATAGGGAGAAGAATTGGTAGCAGCATAGAAATGACTGCTCACTTCAGTTGTGCTGAAAGTTTTTAATGTTGCAGGCAGTGGAGTGGTCCATTGGTAATTGTCATAATAAGTAATAGTATGTGCAATAAAACCTGCTCCGTTGGGAATAGGGTTTCTATTTACCTGCACTCCTTCGATCTCAACTGAGCCGCCCGTACCGCCTCCATTGATAAGTTCAAGGTTGATGTTTGCATTGTTTTCACTTTCAAATCCAGGCTCAAGGCTAATGCTGTTGGTTGCATAATAGGTGCCGGATGGCGTAAGTGTTGACATTACTTTATCGGCCACCACGCCAGAACCCTGTTCGGTGGTTGCTGTTTGAATATCAACCAATCCCTGCAGTTCTGCGCGGGAACCACTGTAATTGATGATTCCAATTATGACCTGCCTGTTCAGTTCATCATACAGATAGGTTAGCCATTGACCTTTCTGGCGCATAGCTTCATCCTGCGTAAATACAAGCCGGTCTGCAACATCATAGATCATGTAGGTTGTTCCTCTGCCGGGATGCTGCTTTGCAGTTATACGCATCCGGTGGTCATATTCGTAACGGAAGCATTGTTCTGCGAGGATGGTTGCATTAGTCAGTTGCCAGTCTGTGCTGATGGCTTTAACTGCTTCGGGTTGAATCACGCAACGAACATTATTGAAGTCGTCATAAACATAATAGGTGTTGACCCAGCCTGTATGGCCTGAACCGTCTCCATTATCCTGCGTGTTACCTACCTGGGTTTTCCTGAGAATTATCTGTCCGCTTTTATCTGTAAATATTATTTGCTGTTTCTGGTGTTCGCTAATGGTGATGTCTTTTGTTAACTGGCCAGCGGGATATACGCCAGTTACCTGATACGATGCATATCCATTGGGTTGTTCGGTAACCTGCCAGATCTTCACATCATCGATGGCGGTGTTGAGCCAGTATTTTGATTCAACTCCCCGTGATTGCCCAACCCAGCTATTTCCCGGAGCCATCATTTTGGTCTGTCTGCTCAACGGCGACGCTTCAAACTCTGTTTTTGAGTAAAAGTAGTTCTCTCCTTCATATTGAGCACCGGCAAAGGTCGCCTGCTGCTGAAATGGATTCAATTTGAAATTGCCATCATTCAAAGTGCCACCCCCCGCTACGGCTGTAGCAGCAAAAGGAAGGTATTGAAGTGGTGTGCGACCGAAGTTATCATATACAACCGGCGTAACAAGGTCAACCTGATTGCCATTTACAACGGCTCCTTTTTTTACTACTGTTTGAATTGGTCTTCCCAATCCGTCGAGATATTCGGTCGATTGCATTACTTCTTTAACCCCTTTGGTCACAAATACTGATGGATCTGTTTCAGGAGTTTTTGCACTCCATGATCTCACGTAATTTACTTTGGTGGTGGCACTGTAAGGAACCGGAAGCGGCTCCGGCGTCTGAGCATTGCTGACAGCGAATGTAAAACATGCTGTCAGGCTCAAAAGGATAAGTTTGGTCAGGTTTGCACTGGTGCTAAAAATCATAAGAATCAGGTGCATGGGGTTATGAAATACAGATTACTATCAGAAACAAGCTCTGATCTGTATCGGGGCTGACAATAACAGATGATTTAACTGGGCTGAAACTATATCAGTTAGGTGCAGAACGAAAAAACAATAGTGTAATTATGGATTGCATTTGGTTAGGGTATTGTTAATGGAGCCAAAAATAGCCAGAATCCGACTCAAAACCAACTCCAATTATTTATTTGCATTAACCGCAGGATTTTATTGGGTTTAACTCTGTAGCAGCCTCATATGGTTATGCTGATAACTGTTGATCTCCATTATTTCACCGGCTCGAGGATAACCGCTTTCAACTTCAACAATTCATTGCCGTTAATCAGTGGCTTTATTTTGATAGTGGCCAGCCCAGGTTTTGCACTCACAGTTCCAATGTTATGCTTTATGAACATCAATGGCGCCGTTTTTTCGAAACTGCCTGTTTTCAATGTGCGAAAGTAAACCGGTTGTTCATTGAAGTAAACAATGCCTTCCTGTTTTGCTGATGCGGGGTCGCAGGCATATTCGAGTATCACTTTGTAGTCTGCGGCATTTGTGATTCTAATCGGAAATGCGATCTCATCTGTACTGTCTTTCAGATCCGTGATGCAGTCGGTATGTTTCCAGTCGCCGTAATAGTGGCTGTAGGTAAGGCTTTTCATAGATGGCTTTCCTTTAAGTGTTGCGCGTACAACTTCCAGTTGATTTTGAGGGTAATGAGCAGAAACTGTAACTGGCGTTTTCAGCGATGGCTCAGGGAGTTTGCCATCATACTCCATCACAATTACTTCATCCGGCGAAGAGGGGAGTGATGCAGGCAGTTGTATGGAAAGATCTGTACCACGCAGTGTAAACTGCAATGGCTGTTTATTTTTCAGGAGGTATATTTTTTTGATGCGAATGTTTTGCTGAAGCGGCACAAATATTTTTCTGTTATCCGGTTGATGCAGCACATGCAGGAACTGTTTGCCGGGAGCTGATGTACTTACGCCCCAGGGCTGATCGGCAATCAGTCCATATGTGCTTCCATAGATCGAGGCACCGTATGTGCGCAGCCACTTGCCGGCTTCTTTCAGGTATCTGATGCTGTATGCTGGTATCTTGCCTGTGCCATCCGGTCCAACATTCAGCAGAAGGTTGCCTCCACGCGATGCAACATGCGCCAGCAATTGTACAATCGCTTCAGGTGTTTTGAAATTGAGATCATGGCGGATAAATCCCCAGGAGTCGTTATGCGTGTACAGCGATTCCCATGCGCCTTTGATGGGAGTGGGAGGCAGTTCCGAATCCCCAAAGTCTTTGTAATCGCCCAGTCCATGGCCAACGCGGCTGCTGAACAGGCATCCCGGCTGAAGCAGGCGAAGTGAATCGATGAACAGTTGTGTTTGTTCTTTGGTCATGCCACCCGGAGTATCGAACCAGAGAATGCCAAGCGGGCCGTATTGCGTGAGCAATTCTTTGATCTGCGGAATGGCTTTCTGCTGATAATAGAGCTGATAGTTTTTCTTAGACTCATTGAAGTCCCAGCTGTTCTTTCCGCCGTTGGGTTCGTACCAGTCCTGAAATTGCGAGTAATAGAATCCAAATTGCAGTCCTCGTTTGCGAACAGCTTCAGATAAGGGTTTCATGGGATCTTTGTGGTAAGCGCTGGCATCAGTAATATCGAAATTGGTGGCTTTTGAATCGTACATGGAAAAGCCTTCGTGATGTTTGGCGGTGATCACCATGTACTTCATTCCGGCATCGGCTGCAAGCTGTGCCCACTCTTCTGCATCGAAGTCAACAGGATTGAATGCTGCTGCCACTTGTTCATATTCTTTCACGGGGATTTTTGCCTGGCTCATCAGCCATTCGCCACTGCCGTAATATTTCTTCCCTTTCCATTCTCCGCCGAGTTTGGAATACAATCCCCAGTGAATGAACATGCCGAATTTGGCGTCTTTGAACCATTTGATATTGGAGTGTTCTTTTCCGGAAGAACGATTGTCCCACATTTCGTCCATGGTTTGTGAGAACAAACTAATCTGAAGCAGGAGCAGAGCGGTAATGGTGGCAAGATTTTTCATATCAGGGCAGCGATGGTTTTGAACCGGTAAGAGAACAAAAAAATCGGCTGCATGCTTGCAGCCGATTGGAAATATAGTGAGCTGAATTGGCTTTCACTTTGAAAACGGGCATCGGTAAGCAACAAAAAGCCCCTGAACAATCAGGGGCTCCGATTTCTATGTAAAGGTTCTGATCAACTACTTCCACAATGCTTTGTACACAATGCCTGCGAGTGCTGCACCCAGTGCAGGAGCAAGCAGGAACAGCCAGAGTTGTGACATTGCCCAGTCGCCCACGAAGAGGGCCTGACTGATGCTTCGTGCGGGGTTTACAGAAGTGTTGGTTACCGGAATGCTGATGAGGTGGATCAGCGTGAGGGTAAGGCCGATGGCCAGCCCTGCAAATTTTCCTGTACCATTTCTGCTGTCGGTTGAGCCAAGGATCACGATCAGGAACATAAATGTCAGCACTGCTTCTGTTACGAAGGCCGACTTCATGTCGTAACCACCGGGCGAATGTGCCCCATAACCATTGGCTGCAAAGTTTCCGATGCTGCTGCCATTACCGGTTACGATCACATACAGCACAGCGGCTGCTACGATACCGCCCAGCACCTGTGCAATGATGTAAGGTACCAGGTCCTTAACAGGCAATCTGCCTCCAATGCATAAGCCAATGGAGACTGCCGGATTGAGGTGAGCCCCTGAAACTCTTCCGAGTGAATAGGCAATAGTGAGCACCGTTAATCCGAATGCAAGCGCCACACCCAGATGGCCAATGCCTGCTCCGGGAAAGGATGCTCCAATCAGGGCGCTGCCGCAACCACCCAACACAAGCCAGAAGGTTCCAAAAAACTCAGCCATGAATTTCTGTACCATAGTTATCGATTTAATGATCATGAATATAATAAAAATAGTTATATGAACTGATAACTAGGGCATTCAGTGCCAGTAAGTTGTTCACCCGAAATGCACCTTTTCCTCAAATGCCGCCCCGTGTGCGTACCTTTGCGCGATGGATTATTTCAAAAAGCTGCTCGATCTGCTCAAAACCGAGCGGCAGGAAGATGAAGCCCTTTACCGTCAGCTCCATACAAAGCTTTCCGTAAACGACCGCCGTTCGGCTGGCCTTAGCTGGTACCCCGTTGCCATCCGCGATACCGAACCCACCAAAGGAGACTATCTAACGGTGGAGCTGGAACGCACTACCAATCAGGATATCCAGCATCAGTTCCGGACCGGCACATCCGCCGCACTTTTCTCCAATCATAACCGTGACGAAGATCGTGTGGAAGGTGTAGTGAATTATGTTGGCGCCAACAAAATCAAAATAACCCTGCGCACCGACGAACTCCCCGAATGGACCCGCAACGGCAAACTCGGTGTGGATCTGCTTTTCGACGATAACAGTTACGACGAAATGCAGCAGGCCATCAAACAGGCCATTGCGCTCAACGAGAAAAAAGAAGAAGGGAAACTGGTACGCATCCTCACCGGGTCTCAGACTCCCGTATTCGAAACATACGCATCACCCGTTGAATTCCCTGCACTGAATGCTTCGCAGGCAGCAGCTGTGAACAAGATACTTTCGGCTGAAGATCTCGCCATTGTGCATGGTCCTCCCGGTACCGGCAAAACCACCACGCTGGTGCAGGCCATCAAAGCGCTGGTGAAAAAAGATAAACAACAGATACTGGTAGTGGCTCCCAGCAATACTGCGGTTGACCTGCTCAGTGAGAAGTTATCCGATGCAGGGCTCAATGTGTTGCGCATAGGCAATCCTGCGCGCGTGAGCGAGCGTTTGCAGATGCTTACCATGGATCATAAAATGGTTGAGCACAATGGCAACAAAGAGATCAAAAAGATGAAGAAACAGGCCAGCGAGTTCAAAGACATGGCCCATAAATACAAACGGAGTTTCGGCAAAGCGGAACGCGATCAGCGCAAAGCGCTCTTCGATGCAGCACGTGACATAATGAAGCAGGTGGAGAAAACCGAACAATACATCGTGGATGATCTGATAGCGAAAGCGAATGTGATCACGGCCACGCTGATCGGCGCCAATCATTATCTCGTGCGCGATAAAAAATTCCATACCGTAGTGATCGATGAAGCCGGACAAGCACTGGAGCCCGCCACCTGGGTGCCTGTGATCAAAGCGCGCAAACTCATTCTTGCAGGCGATCACCTGCAACTGCCGCCCACGGTGAAATCCAATGAAGCAGCAAAGAACGGACTGAGCAATACACTGCTGGAAAAACTTGTAACACTCCATCCGGATTCCGTAGTGATGCTGAACGAACAATACCGCATGAACCAACTGATCATGGGATATTCCGCGGCAACATTTTACGATAACGAACTGAAGGCACATGCAAGTGTTGCCGGCCATACATTGCACAACGATGAACATCCTTTGCAGTTTATCGATACTGCAGGATGCGGCTTCGAAGAAGAGACCACCGGCACTGCTACTTCCAACCCTGAAGAAGCAGCTTTCTGTATTAAGTATCTTCAACAACTGGCAGCTGAAAAGCAGTGGGATAAAGACTTTCCAACGATTGGTATCATCTCTCCCTATCGCAAACAGATCGATGCGCTGAAAGAATTGCTGCAACATTCATCCGTGCTGCAACCGCACGCTGCAAAGATCACGGTGAATACCATCGATAGTTTCCAGGGGCAGGAGCGCGACCTTGTGCTCATTAGCATGACGCGCAGCAACAACGATAACCGTATCGGATTTCTCAGCGAGATCCGCCGTATGAACGTTGCCATGACGCGCGCAAGAAAGAAACTTGTTGTGGTAGGAGACAGCGCTACGCTAAGTCAGCACGAATATTATGCTGGTTTCATCGGCTATGCAGAACAGCACGACGCATACAAAAGCGCCTGGGAGTATATGGGAGAATAAAATGTTGTTGTATAATCTGCCAGCTAAATAAAAAGTTTTACCTTAGGATCACCTAAATCCATTTATGCGAATGAGTGAACGCAACAATTGATCTTTATTCATTGCAGTTTTCTTCTCCTTTGCGTCGACTTTCAGCCCCGGTTTTTTGCAACCACGCATGGCGGTGAATATGCACATAATTTCCGATTTTATTTATTGAATGCTGCGCCAGCGGATGTTCAGGTGATTTATGTCAATCCGGAAATCACGGTGGTTGTGGCTTAATTTACTGTTGAATTTATGAAAAATTTTGTTTTTCTGACATTCTTGTGTCTGACTATAACTGTGTCAGCTCAGGTGAATCTCCCTACTGGTAGCGCTGAAGTTAATATTCCATTGTTTAAGAATACTGATGAAAGAAACCGGTTGAGTGTTGATATCTCAATGAACTACGTATATGGGAACGGTGTTCGGCTAAATGAATATGCATCCAATGTAGGTGCGGGGTGGTCGCTCAATGCAGGTGGTGTTATTTCTCGGGTACAGTATGGTGAACCAGATGATCAGAGTACTTCGAATGAACATGGCCGTAACGACATGTTGATTGTAGGAAAAATTGCAAACGAGTTTTTCCCCGAGGGTTATATGTATTCTCCCATGTCTCCCACGAATTTGCCTCCTGCTGTTGGATCCTATGTACCTACACTTCCTAGTGGTACCTGGCAGGATTACAAGTTAAATATCGATGATAGGGAACAGGATCGCTACCTGTTTCAGTTCGGAGGACGAACGGGACAGTTTATTATTGGAAAGAATAAGGAAGTAAAAATAATCGGCGATGCTAAATTGAATGTGAGCTTCGTTGAGACGAATATGTTGCAGCAAAATGTGAGAACAAAAATATCCTCCTTTACTATTCGGGATGAGCAGGGGATTGAATATAAGTTTGATCAATTGGAGTTATCTACAGTATTTGAATATAGAAAAACAAGCAATCTACAAATGCTCAGTAACCTTACTGCGAAGAGAAATCCTGTAAATTATAGAGATAAGATTGTTACCAAATGGTTTCTTTCCGAAATAAAAAACCCCCTAACCCAAAAGAAGGTAAGCTTCACATATGAACCATATACGATTACAGCGGAAGGGCCTCGGCAAGTGACTGCGCAAACTGTTTATATAGGGAACACACCTAAAAAGTCTATGCAGTTTCTTAAGACTACCATAGAGTCACGTACTCAAAGACTAAAGCGAATCGATATGCCGGATAATAAGTCGGTTACGTTTGATTATGGCATACAAAGAGCTGATTTACCTGGGGAATATGCTCTCCATGTCATAAAGATATTTCAGGGTTACAAGTTGTTGTCTGGGTACAACTTTAGTTATGAGTACATGTCCCGTACAGAATTATGGCCACTAAACCGACAGTTTAATGAATGGGAGTGGCGATGGACAAGATTGTGTCTTAAGCAAATCCAAAAATTCGGAAGCAGTAATGGAACGATTCCGCCTTATAGATTTTCTTACAACATACCATATAATTCTACAGTGGTAAACCTGCCACCGACCATGACTTTTCAAACCGATCATTTTGGATACTGGGGAACTTTAATTACAGATGTTTTTGAGACGAATAATGGAACGGCTTCCTACATAAACGGACAAATCTTCACTGAAAAAGTAATTCATCCGAAGGATGACCAACTGATGCCCAGTCTTGGCATGTTGAATAAGGTCACCTATCCGGAGGGTGGGTCAATTACTTATGAATATGAATTGAACCAGGCTGAGGCGAGCACATATTCAAGCAAATATTCCGGAGGAGTAAGAGTAAAGCGTACTACCATCTATGATGGAGAAGATCATGCTAAAGATATTGTTAAAGAATATCGTTATACTAATACTGACGGAACTTCTTCTGCATTTGGATACGAAAAACCTATTTACGGAGAATCAAAAGTATTTCGACAATATAAGCATAGCAAAGACGGAGGGTACGGCGAAAATGCTAAAGAGTTTACAACCTCACTTGCAATCAATTTGCTCATGAGCAGGGCACAGGCGATGAGTGCGGGTACACTTGGGGGAGCCATGTTCAATGTTACAATGGGTGGAACTATCGAAATGGTGATTGTATATATTGTACTTCGGATTCTTGACGAGATTCTAGGAGACAATTTTCATGATTATGATGTGGCTATGGTTCATTTGGATAATCTTAATTTGGGTAATCCGTTGCCGCAAATGTATTCACGCGTAGAAGTAGTTGACATTGTGCAATCTGGTACATCACCGGTAACCAATGGGAAAGTAGTGTATGAATTTACTTCTGATCAGGAATATCCTTTTAGGAGTGGTGGGCCTATGACTGCACCATACAGCATGGGCAAACAAAGATATGCACCCTGGCTCTATGGTAATATGAAAACAGCAACCTGGTATAATGCAAGCGGCAAAAAAGTAAAAAATATTACCAATGAATATAATAGCATTGCTTATGAGTACCTTGATGCGAATTTTGCATCCCGTGCCTGGGTTCCTAATCGTTATATCATAGGTTTTTATTTACGAGCCTATGATGAAACAGAAGATCAATTTATTACTTCTGAAGTCTATTATCCTCTTCTGGGAAGAATGGAACTGAAAAATTCAACTGTAACACTCTTTAATTCATTAGAGCAACCAGTTCAATCGAATACTACCAACTATACCTACAATCAGGGAAACTACCTGGTACAAACGGTGGCTGTTGCAGACAGTAAAGGAGATATTAGCGGATCTACTACATATTACTCCAGTGATTACAATGTTTCCGGTGTAATCAATGATATGAAGCTTAATAATATTCTGCAAGTTCCATTAAGTGTAAACATCTGGAAGCAGAATGCCGCAGATGGCGAACGAAAACTCATTTCTTCCACTGTAACCGAGTTTGGCCGTATTCCGAATGGTGATTTTCAGCCTGTGAAAACCTTTCAGTCAGAACTGACAATACCCTTGGAAAACAGTATCGCTTCGACAATCAAATTCTCAACCAGCAATCTCACTGGGTATGATTACCTGAAGCCCTCTTCAACCCATATTTATGATGGCAGTGGCCATATGACGGAAGTTGTCACCAATTTTGGTGGTGCCCGGAAGTGCCGGTTATATGATTATAACGGGTTAGAAGTTGTAGCTGAATGTATCAATGCTACTACTTCCGATATCCGGTATACTTCTTTTGAAGCAGATGGAAAAGGAGGATGGGAATATGATCCGCAAAGTATTTTATATGATGAACCCGGACCTACAGGAACAAGAGTCTACAACCTGACCTTCGGAACTGTGAATACAAAAATAGCAACGGGCAATAGAAAATTCATACTGTCTTTCTGGTCCAAGGGCGGCCCCGTTACTGTAAATGCACCTACCCCAAAATCACCGGTCAGAACGAGTGTGCCAATTAGTGGATGGACTTATTATGAATATGAACTGGAAAATATTACGCTACAGGATAATATTGGGTTATCTGGAAATGTAATGCTGGATGAACTCAGGCTTTATCCGGCAAATTCAATCCTTTCAACTTCTACCTGGCTACCTGGTATTGGCAAGGAGTCGGAGTGTGATGTCAATGGTCGTATCACTTATTACGAGTACGATGAATTTGGCAGATTGAAAAAGATAATGGATCAAAACCGCAACCTTCTCAAGGCATTCGAATACAATTACAAAAACTAACTGTTACATTATGCGAATACTTATCGTAGCAATATTATTGCTGACTTGTAACAGCACTTTTTCGCAATTGCTGATTAAAGGGCCTATTGTTGTACCAAAAGGATCACAGATTAGTTATGAAGTTGAAGGAGTTCCGCCAAGCAGCCTGGTATCCTGGGGTGCGTCTCCTACTGTTGAAATTGTAGGTGGACAAAATAGCTGCCAGATTACATGGCCAAATGAATATGCCGTAGCTACCATAGATGTTTTTGAAGATTTATATGGATACAGCGGGTCTATGACAGTACTGGTTGGTGGTCCATTTATCACTCCATTTAACCAATCCATACAATATGGAGAATCTACAGTGGTATTGACTGCTAATTATGGCAACTATCCAGCTACCTTTCTCTGGCAAAAAAAGAGTGCATCCGGTCAGTGGGAAAATATTAATGGAGCTACAAACGATAGCTACCTTCCTGCCTTGCCTGATGGTTACAGGGATACTTATTACAGATGTATAGTAACTATATATGGAGAGAATCATATTACCAATGAAGTATTGGTTGAATACGCTCATTTTGACCCTGGCTCGATTTTACTTAATTCACCTGTATCATTTAAGTCGGCTCCGGCTATTTCTTCAATACCTGCCTCAGGTGGCCTTTGCATTTTCAATCAATATCAGTATGTCTGGGAAGCATCGGTTGATGGCGGGCCATGGGAAGTAATTGGTAATACGCAAGCTTATCCGGCAACTGCTCCTTTGATTATCGGCGATACCAGAATCAGAAGAAAAGCTACCTGTCAGGGCCAGATGCTGATCTCCAATATTCTGGAAATAAATCCCCAATACACTTATGTTGATGCGGAGAACAGGAATTATATCCGTACCTATACCATCCATACAAAAGGAATACAATCTATTTATCAGGCGAATGATCTGGAGATTGGAAAGAAAACACAAAAGACAAACTACCTTGATGGATTGGGAAGAACAATCCAGCAGGTTGATAAGGGTATCAGCTCGTCAAACGGTAGTTGGCTCGATATGGTAACACCGGCTGCTTTCGATAATCAGGGAAGAAGCCCCAAAGGTTATTTGCCATATCCTTCGGCATCTCAACCCGGAACTTTCAAAACAGCGGTTTTCACCGAACAGCAGCAATTTTATGCAACAAATTATAATGAAAGCTCTCCATGGTCTTTAACAGGTTTTGAAAATAACCCGCTCAACCGTATCATTAACCAAATCGACCCCGGTACTAACAAGCAGACAAATAACCTTGGTATTTCTACGGATCTCTCAGATGCAATCGTAAATAAAGCCATCGAAAATGTACATATCTGGAAGGTTGGAGTTGAAGCCGGCGCATTACCTGTAACAACTGCAACTGCTGTTTACGCTGATGGTAAACTGAGGAAAACTGTCCTAAAAGATCAGGAGAAAAAATTAGTGATTCAATACTTTGATCTGAATGGAAACCTGGTAATGAAAAAACAGCAGCTGGCTGATGAGGAAGCTGGCTTGTCAATTGCACATGAAGGTTGGTTGTGCACTTATTATGTGTACGATGATTTCAACCGGGTAAGGTTCATTATATCCCCCAAAGCGGTAAAGTACCTCGACGGAGCCAACTGGGTCATCAACCAAAGTATTGTGGATGAGCTTTGCTTTAGCTATCTGTATGATGGGAGAGGTAGGGTGATATCCAAAAGAATTGCTGGGGGAGGCCTTGAGAAATATGTTTATGATATCAGAAATCGCCTGATTTTTACTCAGTCTGCAAATCAGGCTGCGAAGCAGGTGCCTGAATGGTCATCATTTGTTTTTGACGAATTCAATCGCCAGGTTATGACAGGTATTTATAAATTTTCAGGTTCGCAGGCTGATCTCCAGACAGTGGCAGACAATTCCGCCAATATGGAGATTCACTATACTCAGGGTACTCCGGTTACGGGTCCTTTGACGGTAACAACAAGAACTATTCAGGATGCCCCATCCGTGTACAGGTCAGACGTGAGTATCGATTTTCTTCCTGAATTTGAAAGTTTGACCGGTGATGAGTTTACTGCTGAAATAACTGGTGATGGTGTGCCAGGTGGATATACCGTTTATGCCTTAGGGAGTTACCCAGTTAACGTAAATGATGCCTCAGTGTACACAATTCTCAGTTATCAATACTATGATAAGTACAACTATCCAGGCGTCAAACCTTTTGATAACACCCATACAAATACTCTGGCTTATGCTGTAACAGGTGATATCCTTCCGATCACTCATACCGATCGTACTACGGGAATGGTTACCGGTTCTAAAGTTAGAGTACTTGGTTCATCGCAATTCCTTATCAGCACTATTTATTATGATGAAAACGGGAATATATCTCAGACTATCGGTGAGAATATTAAGAACGGTTCTGATATTGTAACCAGTCAACACAGTTTTGATGGGAAATTGATGAGCGAGTATACCAAACACGGTGCTCCCGGAAGCCCATTCAATGATTTCACATTGCTGAAAAAGAATAGCTATGATAAGATAGGTCAGTTATTAGCCGTTGAACAAAAGCCAGGAAATTCAGGTTTCAAAAAAATTGCATCCTATCAGTATGATGAATTTGCCAGAACAAAAAATAAAGAAATTGGAGAAAAACCGGGCAGTGCAGGCACTGTATTAGAATCTTTACGGTATTCTTACAATGCCATGGGACTGCTTACCGGTATTAATAAAGATTATGCATTAACTGCCTCATCCGGCTCGCAATGGGATAGTTATTTTGGTATTTATCTGGAATCTGAAAACGTAGATAACAGGTTTGCAGCGACCAGGTACGACAATCTGCTGACTGGTGTGATCTGGCGTTCGCAAGGCGACAACACTCCCAGAAAATATGATTTCAAATATGACAATGCTGCCCGCCTCACAGGAGCTGATTTTCATCAGAAGGCGAACCCTGCTGATGCAACCTGGACCAATGCTGCAGTAGACTTTTCCGAAAAGGATATTACTTACGATGAAAACGGAAACCTGAAACAACTTAACAGAATGGGCATAATGCCCGGTACTGCTGCTGCTGTGTTCATTGATAAACTACAGTACACCTACATGCAGGTTAGTGGGGGCGAATGGAGTAATAAATTGCTGAAGGTATTCGACAATAACCCTGGTACAGGAGCTACTGCAAATGGCCTGCAAGGTGATTTTAAAGATGAGAATTTTAATGTGAACGCAAATGATTACACATATGACGCCAACGGTAATATCGTAGTAGACAATAACAAAAAAATCAGAGAAGGCAGTGGCAATGGAATAGTGTTCAATCACCTGAACAAGCCGGAAAAAATCGTTCTTGAAAATAAGAGTATTGTTGACTTTGTATATGATGCTACGGGTAATAAACTTTCTAAAAAGGTCACCAAACAAGGGCAGACACCGGTAACAACCTATTATGCCGGAGACTTTGTTTATGTGGAAAATGAGCTGGAATACTACTTACATGATGAAGGCCGTGTAAGAATAATGACGCCGGTAAGCAGCACCACTCCATTAGGTGCCAGCGCAAAAATTAACACCGGAAACGTACAGTTGAGTACAGATAAATGGGGTGTATATGAGTATTTCGTAAAAGATCATCAGGGTAGTGTACGAATGGTACTTTCAGAAGAGTCCCACAAGGATATTTACTCAGCTTCAATGGAAATAAATGCAGCATCTGAAGAAGAGCGATTGTTTGGTAAAGTAGATAACAATGGTAATCCGATGCACGCAGGGAACGAGTTGTACGATACCAGAATAAGCAAAGATTTGATTCCTTCCTGGAGCTCAAATACATCGGGCTCTGTTGTAAAACTTGTAAGCACAGGAGGTGCAAACGGTAAATGTGTTGGTCCGAATATGTTGCTGAAGGTGATGGGTGGAGATTTTATAAGCGCTTATTCAAAGTATTACTATGATCTTCCTGTAGCTCCTGTAAATAGTCAGAGTATTCTCAATTCAGTTGTTTTTAGTCTACTCGGCGGGTTAAGTGGAAATGGGGTAAATCAACTGGTGAAAAATGGAGCTGATGGTATTCAGGCTGTTTTGCAGGACCCAGTGTTGAGTCCATTGCTGCCGTTCATGCAGAATCGTCCGGCTCCTGATGTAAGCCGCCCCAAAGCTTACCTGAATTACATGTTCTTCGATGAAAACTTCAATTATGTCGGAGAGGCTAGCGGTGCGAAGTTAATAAGTGGCAACTCAAACGATAATGCTGTCAGTGCGCTGAATATCAGGGTGCCAAAAAATGGGTATGCATATGTGTATCTCAGCAATGAAAGTGATTGGCCGGTATATTTTGATGATTTTAAAGTAACCCATGAAAGAAGTGCTATTGTTGAAGAGAAGCATTATTATCCTCATGGAATGAAGATAGCTGCAATCAGCAGCAAAGCTTTCTATCGTCAACAGATCCGATACGGGTTCCAGGCTGAATTCAGTGAAGAGGAAGAAGAATCAGGGTACAATGAATTTGAACTGAGAATGTATGACCCGCAAACTGCAAGATGGACAGGCACTGACCCTTTTGATCAGTTTGCAAGTCCGTATATTGGGATGGGAAATAACCCGGCAAATCTGCTGGATCCTTCAGGAGGGGCAGTTGATGGTTTGTTTGCAGGATTGAGTCTTTTCAAACAAACACTTGTCGGGGCGACAGCTGGTTTCATTGTTGGAGGTACAGTAGGGTTGATGGTAGATGCAAAGCAGCCATGGAATTATGCCATTGGAGGGGCGTTAACGGGAGGCCTGATAGCTTATGCTGCAGGAAGTTTTACTGTTTCAGCACCCTCTGGAGATATTCTCACTGCAACAGCCAATGATCAGGTTTCTCAACAGGTAGGTAAATTAAAGATAGTTATGATCAGAGTACATAAATACGGCAAATTGGTTTATGAACCGATACACGATTCCTATTGGGGTATTATTCAAACAGGTGATAAAATATTAGGCGGGGATGCCAGACTTGGGATTGATATTACACATATTTCGTTTAATGGCCCAGTGTCATATGGGTATTATAGAACGGAAACCTATAGCTCCATAAATTACAAAGCTCCTCAATTTCTTCCCTTACCTAATCCGTCTATACCAGCTGTTCAAAGTAATTTCAGACCATTAAGAGTTGAGACAGGTCAAATGGTTCCAGATCCACTTGAGATTAACTTCAATGGTAATTCAGATCAACTTACACCAACTGGAAATAATGTGGGACTATTGCAGATCAGGATTATCGCTCGAATAATGACAAACAACCTGAACCGCTCCTTGACTCTGACCGGTAATACAGGCCTTGATAATCCACAGGGTCTTCCCTTAAGAGTCATTGGCCCCATTGCTCGCGTAAATGGCCCCGGTGTCCTTAACGGACGACCTTCTACTATTGCTCGTATTGCAAGGGCCAGAGCTGAGACTATTCGAAGGATATTCATCAATCGTTATGGGATTAATGGAAATAGAATAACAACTCAAGCTGGAAATCAGTATAATGATCCGGCAGGCCGTAAAGTTGAGTCTGTTCTACGATGATTTCTGACCGAGATTATCTCGGCATTAATATTCATGGCAAATTAAAAATAAACTACAATGAAATTTTTGTTGCTTATTACAGGTATAATATGCATTCTGATTGTGAATCCCTGGTGTTCAACACAAGGGCAACAAATTACAAGTGCTGCAGAAAAAAGAGAAGATGGGCTCTTATGGTCATCATCTCGTAATCTATCTGTTGCCGATTTTCAGTATGCGGATAGTCTGGCAAAATCTTCTGGACATAACTCAGGTGCTTTTTGTAGTGTTACCTTTATTATGGATCCCAAAATGGTCGATGATAAAGTTGTATTTACTGGAACAGCAATTTTTTACAAGAAGAAATCCTGGATTTCCCGGAATGCTGATCATACTGTCTTAAAGCATGAACAGGGACACTTTGATATTGCAGAAATCTATGCAAGGAAATTTACTGCCGAAATGAAACAGTTCATAGGATATTACGAGCCTGATTTAATGTTAAAAGTTATGAAGGCATATGATAAACTTGTTCTAGAACTTGATAAAGAACAAGCAGAGTATGATAAATATTCTTTAAGTAGTCATGGGCAGAACTTCTATTATGAAAAGATTGCAAAGCTGCTGGCTGTTCAGCAGTAATCATTCTAAACGAGAAAAGGGTACTCAATATGTATTGGGTACCCTTTTCTATGTTAAGGAATTATAAGTATCCATAATAATTTCAGGCTTTAGTCTTCAGTTTCCTCCTCCTCATCTTCATCAGATGAGCTTTGTTGCGAAATCTGCGAAGCCATCATCAGCAAAAGGGGCGAAACATCAGCAGCATTTGCAGAAAAGTCCTGCATCAATGCCGTTACTTGCAACAACTCTTTTTGGGAAAGAATATCTTCCGGATCACCACCCAGAACTTGTTCAACCATGCGGGATAATTCATTGAAATTGTACATTTGCAACGCAAAAATACGAAAATGATTAAAATCGGACTCATCCGCGAAGGCAAGATACCAGCAGACAACCGTGTTGCGCTGACACCGGCACAATGCAAATGGATCCATAAGAACGCACCCGGTGTGCGTGTGATTGCCCAATCTTCGCCCAATCGCTGCTTCTCCGACAGGGAATATCAGATGGCAGGTGTTGATGTTCAGGAAGATATCAGCGAATGCAGCATCCTGCTCGGCATCAAGGAAGTTCCGAAAGATCAGCTCATTGCAGGCAAAACCTATCTCTTCTTTTCTCATACCCGCAAAAAGCAATCTTATAATCAAAAACTGTTTCAGAAGATCATTGCAGATAAGATCACGCTGATCGATTACGAATGCCTGGAGCATGAGGACGGTCAACGTATCCTCGGTTTCGGATTCTTCGCCGGCGTAGTGGGGGCACACAATGGGATGATGAGCTACGGCCATCGCACCGGCGCATACGATCTCGTTCGTGTACACAAGCAACGCAGCTTCCGCGAACTGATCCATACCTATTTCGGATTGCGCATTCCTCCTGTAAAAATTGTTGTAACAGGAAGCGGCCGTGTGGCACATGGCATTCTCGAGATCATGAACCTTATGGGCATTCACGAAGTAGAGCCGGAAGATTACCTGAAGAAACAATATACCTATCCCGTATATACGCAATTGAAAGGTGCAGATCTTTACGAACAGAAATCCGGAGCGCCTTACAACCGCATTCACTTTCACGATCATCCGGAGCAGTACAACTGCAAATTCCTGCCATATGCATTGCAGTCGGATATTCTCATGAATGGCATCTACTGGGATACAGCTATGCCAAGGCTTTTCGAAAACCAGGATGTACAGAATCCTGCATGGCGCATGAATACCATCGCCGATATTACCGATGATGCATTCGGTTCGGTACCTATCAATCTCGGCGATCAGACTATCGAAGATCCCATCTACGGAGTAGATAAAAATACATTTGAAAAAACAACGGCACATCTGCAAAGCAGTGTGGATGTAATGGCTGTGGGTAATCTGCCGAATGAGCTGCCACGCGATGCCAGTCGCTATTTCGGCGAGCAGCTGATAAAGTATGTGCTCGAAGATCTGTTGAAGAATAATCAGTCAGCAGTGATCGAGGGAGCCACGATGGTGAAGGAAGGAAAACTTACTGCGCGTTTCGATTATCTCGCGGATTACGCAGCGGGTAAGTAAGCTGTAAAACTTTTTTGAATCCGGTACTGCTTGTTGTAGTGCCGGATTTTTTTATGGGGATATGATTACAGGTAGAGATAATAATCTTTCAGCAACTCCGTAAACTCTTTCGTATACTCATTATCCGCTCCTTTGATAGTAAGCTCAAACGCCGGATTGAACTGATCGTTCACCCTGCTGTAATGCAATATGCTTCTGAAATAATCATGCTTCGGTGTTTGCTTCACAAGCAGATTTTCTACGAGCGAAAATCCATTTGCTGTTGCCAGCTGATGAAAATATTCCCATCTGTGATAAGGCAGTAATATGCCGAAAGCCCCGTGTGGCTCTAAGTTTCGTGAGATCACTCCAATCAGTTCTTCGAGGGTGAGTTGCTTGCTGTGCTTCGCTAGTTGTTCTCCTTCACTTGCCGATGCAAGATCATTCTCGAAGAAAGGCGGATTGGTGATGATGAAATCGTATTTGATAGGGAAGGAGTAGGAGCGTGCATCGCCGGGGAACACTGTAATGCGGTCTTTCCAGATGCTGCCCTGCACGTTTCCCTTCAATTGCTTGTATGCGCCGAGATCGAGTTCTATGCCGTGGATCTCTGAATTTGATTTCTGCGCAAACATCAGGCTTAACAATCCTGTGCCTGCTCCTATATCGAGTACAGTGGTGTAGTCGGCGGTCTTCGCTGCAAACCATGCTCCGAAAATGCAGGCGTCGGTGCACACTTTCATGGCACACTGATCCTGATTTACCGTAAACTGCTTGAATTGAAAGTAACCGTTTGCCATCGGTTGAATTTGATGTTGGAAATGATTACCACTCTGCTCTTGCGGATGGACTAACCGCTAACGCAGCAGCATCACCTTTAAGATATTTGAAGTAACCGGTGATGGCTATCATCCCCGCATTGTCCGTGCAATACTGAAATGCCGGAATGAAAGTATTCCATCCCTGTGTTTCGCCCATTGTTTTCAGTGCTGACCTCAGTCCGCCGTTGGCCGATACGCCACCTGCAATACAGATGTCTTTGATGCCGGTCTGAATGGATGCTTTCTTCATCTTGTTCATCAGTATGCTGATGATGCGATGCTGAATGGAAGCGCAGAGATCGTCCACATTCTTTTCGATGAATTGAGGATCGGTTTTGGTGTTATCCTGCAACAGATAAAGAATGGCGGTTTTGAGTCCGCTGAAACTGAAGTTCAGTCCGGGTATCTGCGGTTCGGGAAGTTTGAAACGATTGGGATCTCCGTTCTTCGCGTGTTTGTCTATGAGTGGTCCGCCTGGATAGGGAAGTCCCAGCATCTTGGCCGATTTGTCGAATGCTTCGCCTGCGGCATCGTCGATGGTTTCGCCGATGATGCGCATTTCATGCGGACTGTCGCACTGCACAATCTGCGTATGTCCTCCGCTCACAGTGAGGCAAAGGAAGGGGAACGATGGTTTGGGATCATCTATCAGATTGGCCAGCACATGAGCCTGCA
The DNA here is from genome assembly GCF_012927185.1 of Pseudoflavitalea sp. G-6-1-2. GTDB lineage: Bacteria > Bacteroidota > Bacteroidia > Chitinophagales > Chitinophagaceae > Pseudobacter. The sequence continues at coordinate 874,848 of NZ_JABBGB010000002.1, read as the reverse complement.
TATGGTGTACGGCGATGAGCGGAATATTCAGTGCGAGTGCCAGCGATTTGGCGAATTGTGCGCCTACGAGCAGGCTGCCGATGAGGCCGGGAGCCTGTGTAAAAGCAATGGCATTGAGGTCGCTCATGGTAACGCCGGCTTCTTTCAAAGCCTTGTCCACCACCGGAACGATGTTCTGCATATGCGCCCGCGATGCCAGTTCGGGCACCACACCGCCATATTGCTCATGTACCGACTGGCTGGCAATGATATTTGAAAGGATCTTTCCGTCTACGCATACTGCGGCCGAAGTTTCGTCGCAGCTCGATTCTATTGCAAGGATTGTGATGCTCATATTCCCTGCAAATGTACATACAAGAACGATTGTGCGATCAACCGCTTATTTGGTGCGGATAGCTACTACCGGATCCATTCTGGCTGCGATGGAAGCAGGAATGATCCCTGCCAGAATACCCACCACAATACAGATGGTGATGGCCAGCAGAATGATGCCCGGAGCCACAAATACGGTAAATCCGAGAACGGCCGAGAGGATGAAGCTGATGAGCAATACTACCAGCAATCCCAGCATCCCTCCGATAATGCAGAGGAAGGATGATTCAAGGAGAAACTCTGTGAGGATAGTGATCTTCTTCGCGCCGATGGCTTTCTTCAATCCGATCTGTGAAGTGCGTTCACGAACGGTTACGAACATGATATTCGCTACGCCGAACATGCCTACGATCAGTGAAAGAGTGGCGATAGCCCATCCTCCTTTGTTCACACCATCGAAGATGTCGGTGAAGAATCCGCTGAGTGCGTCGATATCGTTGAGTGCGAAATTGTCTTCCTGTGTGGGTTTGAGCTTGCGGATGGAACGCATCGCGCCCTGCAGCTCATCTTTCAGTTGGGCAATGGTGATGCCTTCTTTTCCTACTACCAATATAGATGGACCGGCCCAGTCTTCCCTGGCCAGTTGTTTCAGAAAATTGCGGGTGATGAGTACGTTGTTGTCGTAATCCCATCCGCCGAGCATGCTCTTGCCTTTTTTCTTCAGAATACCTACTACGGACACACGTTGTCCGTCTTTCAGTTTGAGGGTTTTGCCGAGGCCCTTGGTTACATCCGAACCGAAGAGGTTTTCGGCCACCATGTAGCCGAGTACGATGGTGCCTGTGCCCTGATCGAATTCATTCGGCAGAAAATAACGGCCGTATCCTACTTCAATTGGTTGAAGCCGGTTGAAATCTTCCGAGATGCCATAATAATTAAGTCCGCTGAGGATACTGCCGTTGTATTCGAGTGTTCCGTTGATGGCAGCGGTGAAAGCGATGAACCCGATTGCCGGTACTTTTTGTTTCAGCAGTTCCATCTCATCGTATTTGGGAGAAGGACGGTTTACGTATTTCCACCAGGGATAGTCGGCGCCTCCGCCGTATTCCCATTTGTCGATATAAATGCTGTTGGAACCGAGCGACTTCACATCCTGCTGAACAGCATATTCGAGACTGTTCACAGTAGCCAGTACCCCAATGATGCAGAGAATGCCAAAACCAACCCCCGAAAGGGAGAGCAGGGTTCTGAGCTTATGCGATTTAAATTCCTGCCAGGTTAGGTTGAGGCTGCTGCCGAGGATTTCGATGATACGACGCATATTCCAAATTTAGGTGATAGTTCCGGTACATTTGTCGCAGCACCCGCCGATTTATTTCAACGGCAAAAGGCAAGGATCAGGCTTTTTGTTAAATTGCTGCATGTTTACCATCGAAAGCCATCTCCTGAAGGCCACTCTTCACCCCAAAGGCGCAGAATTGCAGAGCCTGGTACAGAAAGAAACCGGTATTGAATATATGTGGAAGGGCGATCCCGCGGTATGGGGCAAACACTCGCCCGTGTTGTTTCCTATTGTAGGCGCACTAAAGGATAACACTTATGTATTCAATGGTGAATTATACAACCTGCCAAGGCATGGATTTGCCCGCGACAACCAGTTTGCAGTGGAGTCGCAGGATTTCGACCGCATCATTTTTCTGCTGAAGCAAAATGAAGCTTCCCTGAAAGCATTTCCATTCAATTTCGATTTCCGCATAGGGTACACCGTTCTCGACAACAGCATTGCCGTTACCTACGAAATAGTGAATACCGGGAAAGAAACGATGTATTGCTCGGTAGGAGGCCATCCGGCATTTGCATTGCCGATTGTTGCGGATAATGTATATGATGATTATTACCTCGAATTTGAGCAGGAAGAAAATGCTGGCCGCTGGCCGATCGCTGACGGCGGATTGCTGAAAACTTCTTCCATTCCTTTTTTGAATGATACGAAGGTGTTGCCGCTGAATAAGGCGCTGTTCGCAACAGATGCGCTGGTGTTCAAGCATCTCAATTCTTCGGCCGTGAGTTTGCGCTCGCATCAGTCTGAACATGGATTGAAAATGGAGTTTCCGGGTTTCCCGTATCTGGGGATCTGGGCAGCGCCCGGCGCCGATTTTCTTTGTATCGAACCCTGGTGCGGCATTGCCGATAGCATAGATTCGATGCAGCTGCTGGAAGAAAAAGAAGGGATCAATAAGCTGGAAGCAGGGGCGAAGTTCACCCGCAGCTGGACGGTTACAGTGTTCTAGATCCAAATAATTCATTTGCCGCCGACGCTGTAGAGCAGGCTGAAAATATTGGCAGGGGTTATCCGACCTCTGCCATTTTTATGAGTGTTGAATAATGGAAAAGTGATGGAGTAGCAAAAATAGACTGACAGAGTTTTTAAAGCAGGCACTTGCAGGATTGACATCAGCATGATAGATTTGAGATATGAAACTCAGGTTCATTACCCCGGAAAACCCCGACCGAAATTTAAGAGCAACCGCTCATAAGAATGGAAAACTCGGATTCAGTACGGCCGCTGCCAGAAAAATGCGGCTTGCAGTTGGCTACAGTGCGGCGGTAGCCATCAATGAAGATGATCCTGCCGATAATCATCTCTATGTAATTGTTTATCCCGGACTTAAAGATGATAATTTTAAGATAAGTAAGGCTGGAGAATACTATTATCTGAATGCCAAACCGCTGTTTGAGCAGCTCAATATCGATTATAAGAACGAGTCTGTGGTGTATGATATTTCTGAAGATATTGTGAACAGGGTGAATGTGTTTAAGTTTTCGAGAAGGCTGAATTCGTCATTGAGTTGATTTAGAAAATAGATGGGAGTGAATAGAAGCGATGATGGAGATTTGATTGAATAATGATGGAGTGCGGCAAGGGAGTGATGGTGGCGATAACGGTAACTGCCGGCCGGATATCGGGCGAAGTTCACTCGTAGTTGGACAGTGAGCGTGTTTTAAGTAAATTTGTTGTAAACCTGAATGTATGAGTGCGGCTACCAAACTGGTTAAAGAAATCAATGATTATCTGACTCAATTAAACGAGAATCAGAAGAAAGCTGTATTGACGGTTGTAAAGACTTTCGCGACTGAAAACGACAATGATGTTTGGGAAGACGAAGAGTTCATCGCAGAACTCGATCGCAGAACAAAAGAGTACGAAACAGGAAATGCAAAAGTACTAACGCTTGAACAACTGGAATCAAAAGTGAGGAAGGCATATAAGGGCAAGAAATGAATTACCAGCTGTTGTTTCATGAAAAAGTGTATGCCGATTATCTTGAAGCCTATGAATGGTATGAAGGTAATAAAGTGGGTTTAGGCGAACGCTTTCTCAAAATGGCGCAGGCTAAACTTGATCAAATCTCCGCAAATCCGGAGTTCTTCAGTCAGAAATCAAAAAAAGGTTACAGGGAAGCTACCCTTGATGTTTTCCCCTATACGATTGCTTACAAAATATACAAGAAAACCAAAACGATACTTGTTATCTCGGTTGTTCATCAAAAAAAGCACCCAAATAAAAGATATCGGAAATAGCCGCTAATGCTTCAGCGGCCGCTTCTTAATCATTCCGCCCCTCGTATCTTTTATGCTATTCATCACTACAAACGCATTCGGATCGATTATCTCTATCTCATGCTTTAGCCTCGATATCTCCAGCCTCGTTATAACCGTGAAGAGTATATGCTGGTCTTCCTGCACCAGTCCCCGTTTCCCGAATCCTCCTGCTCCTTTGTACACGGTAACGCCGCGTCCCAGTTTCTCCGTAATCACTTTTCCGATCTCTTCATTCTTGGGCGAGATGATGGTCACTCCCGTATATTCTTCGATACCCTCGATCAGAAAATCCACGGTCTTCGACGCCGAGAGATAAGTGAGCATAGAATACAGCGCCTTATCGATGCCCAGAAAATAGGCCGCGGCTGCGAATATCAGCACGTTGATCATCATGATCACATCGCCGATAGTAGCGCCCAGTTTCCGGCTGAGATAGATGGCGAGAATTTCGGTTCCATCGAGCACACCGCCTCCGCGTACCGCAAATCCGATTCCGGCGCCGAGAAAGAATCCGCCGAAAACCGCCACCAGCAGTTTGTCTGATGTTACTATCGGATACTCCACCAGCGCCAGGCAGAGTGCCAGCCCGATGATGGCCAGAATCGTTTTCACGGTGAACAGCTTGCCGATCTGCCGGTATCCAATCAATATGAATGGAAGATTGATGAGGATAATGATCACTGATAGCGGCCATCCACTCACTGCGCCGATCAGCAGCGAAATACCCGTTGCGCCTCCATCGATGAATTTCACCGGAAGCAGAAAACTCTTCAGTCCGAAACCCGCCGAAAGTATGCCGATTAGTATCAGCACGGCATCCTTCGAATTCATCAATATGATTCTTCTTAATTTGTAAACCCCTTTGGCTAACTGGTATGTACTGGACGGTTCAGACGGCTTGCGCTGCCGGAGAAAATTATTGGCAATGAATTGACGAAGTCTGTATCGCATGCAGGGTAAAAGTACAAATTGAGGCAGGATTATGTACCTTTGCGAGCGTTTTTCCAAAAAAGTCGAACACAAGCATGAAGTACAATCACGAAATTCAGAAAAGAAGAACTTTTGCGATCATTTCCCACCCGGATGCCGGTAAAACCACCCTTACGGAGAAATTCCTTCTCTTTGGTGGCGCCATTCAAACGGCCGGTGCGGTAAAAAGCAATAAGATCAAGAAGTTTGCGGCTTCCGACTTTATGGAAATCGAACGCCAGCGTGGTATCTCGGTGGCCACTTCGGTGATGAGCTTCGAATACAACGGTATTCTGGTGAACCTGCTGGATACTCCCGGTCACAAAGACTTTGCTGAAGATACTTACCGTACCCTCACTGCTGTGGACAGTGTTATCCTTGTGGTGGACAGTGTGAACGGGGTGGAAGAACAAACCCGCCGCCTCATGGAGGTTTGCCGCATGCGCGACACTCCTGTAATTGTGTTCATCAACAAAATGGACCGCGACGGCAAGAACCGTTTCGACCTGCTCGAAGAGATCGAGGCTGAATTGAAAATACAACTGCATCCCATGACCTGGCCAATCAACAGCGGCAAGGATTTCAAAGGGGTGTACAATCTGCACGATAAGAATCTCGTACTCTTCACTGCCGGTACAAAAGCGGCTGATGAAGACGTAGTTGAGCTTACCGATATTTCTGTTGAACTGCTTGATAATAAGATCGGTGAGAAGGATGCTTCATTATTACGTGAAGATGTGGAGCTGGTAGACGGTGTGCATGGCGAACTCAATGTTACCGACTATCTCGCCGGAAAAGTAGCCCCGGTGTTCTTCGGATCTGCCATCAACAATTTCGGTGTAAAAGAGATGCTCGATACCTTCATCCGCATTGCGCCCATCCCTCGCTGCCGCATGACCAGCGTTCGCGAAGTTTGTCCCGATGAAGAGAAATTCTCTGGTTTCATCTTTAAGATTCACGCTAACCTCGACCCCAAACATCGCGACCGCATCGCTTTCCTACGCGTTTGCTCCGGCAAGTTCGAGCGCAACAAATATTTCCATCACGTGCGTCTCGATAAAGACGTTCGTTTCTCCAACCCATACACTTTCCTTGCCCGCGATAAAGATGTGATCGAAGCAGCTTATCCAGGCGATGTGGTGGGTCTCTTCGATACCGGCAACTTTAAGATCGGCGATACCCTCACCGAAGGCCCCAATTTCTATTTCACCGGAATTCCCAGCTTCTCACCTGAAATATTTAAAGAAGTAGTGAATAAAGACCCAATGAAAACCAAACAATTGGAGAAAGGACTTTTGCAGCTTACCGATGAAGGTGTGGCGCAGCTTTTCACGCAGTTCGGTGGCAACAAAAAGATCATCGGATGTGTGGGAGAACTGCAGTTCGAGGTAATTCAGTATCGACTGTTGCAGGAATATGGCGCCAGCGTGGAGTTCCGCGCGCAGCCTTACTACAAAGCCTGCTGGATCACCAGCGCTGATCACAAAAAGCTGGATGAATTCACCAAGTTCAAATCGAACAATATTGCAGAAGATAAGGATGGTCACCTGGTGTACCTCGCACAGAGCGAATGGTTCCTCAACACGGAAAGAACCAATAACCCGGATATCGAGTTTCACTTTACTTCAGAGATTCATAAGGAGACTGCTTAGTCAGTTTTCTGCAAATAATACCGAACCGGCAGCATGGATAAACCACTGCCGGTTTTTTTATTCGAAGCGGTATGAGAAAATCTGCAGCAACCGGGGCAGGAAACATGGTATAGACTTGCTCAATAATTGCTCAATAATGGCTGGTTACTGGCTGACTTCCCCTTGAAATACGCTGAATATAGGCAGAATAATGGCTGAAAATAGGCTGAAACATTGCAAGGCTTCATGTGATCTGGCTATCTTCACCTATTCTCATCCTACAGGCGTAACTTACACTATGATCCACACGGAAAGGCTACATATCATGCCGCTTTCTGTGGCTGCACTAGAACTCTATCTGCAGGGGAATAATCTTTTTGAACTCAAGTATGGCCTCGCCATCAACGATCGCCTGGTTGCGCCCGAAGTACGCCGTTTCGTACACGCCATCACTCTTCCATGTATGCGCAAATCTCCCGGAGATCATTACCTCTTTTTCACTTTCTGGCTGGTGATTGAACAAAGTACCGGCATAGTCGTAGCCGAACTCGGCTTCAAAGGCGTACCCAATCCGGCCGGAATGGTAGAGATCGGATACGGTACCATGCCCGAAGCACGCAAAAAGGGTTTCATGACGGAAGCCGTTGGCGGGCTCATCAACTGGGCATCCACCCGTGAAGACACAAAAACCATTCTTGCAGAAACCGCGAACTCGAATACTGCTTCGATGCGCGTTTTACAGAAGAATGGTTTTGAACAATTCGATCAGAGAGGTGATATGCTCTGGTGGCGTAAGTCGCTTTCTCAGAACTCAGGATTCACCCCTGTATAATTGTGCGGAGAAATCTTTTTCAATTCTTTACGGATGGTTACCGGAACCTTCAGTTTATCTATGAACTGGTGCAGGGTCTGTTTGTTGATGCCCTGTTTGCCACGTGTAAGCTCCTTCAGTGCCTCATAAGGTTTCGGATAATTCTCACGGCGCAGAATGGTCTGAATGGCTTCTGCCACTACTGCCCAGTTACTGTCGAGATCATCATAGATCTTTCCATCGTTCAGAACCAGCTTGCCCAGTCCTTTTTCGATGGAGCGGGTAGCCAGAATGATATGCGCAAATGGCACACCGATATTGCGGAGTACGGTAGAATCCGTAAGGTCGCGCTGGAGGCGGCTTTGCGGCAGTTTTGCGCTCAGGTGCTCCAGCAATGCACTGGCGATACCGAGATTGCCCTCTGCATTTTCGAAGTCGATAGGATTCACTTTATGAGGCATGGCCGATGAACCGATCTCGCCCTTCTTGGTGCGCTGCTTGAAATAATCCATGGAAATATAGGTCCACATATCGCGGCAGAAATCGATCAGAATGGTATTGATCCTTTTCATCGCATCGAAATGCGCCGCAAGATTATCGTAATGCTCAATCTGTGTGGTGAACTGCTGGCGTTGCAGGCCCAGTGTGCCTTCTACGAAATCGTTGCCCAGTGTAACCCAGTTCTTTTTAGGGAATGCCACTGCATGTGCGTTGAAGTTGCCGGTTGCTCCGCCGAACTTGGCAGAGAAAGGCACTTCTATCAACAGCTGAACCTGATTCTCCAGGCGCTCTACGAACACGCGGATCTCTTTGCCGAGGCGGGTAGGGCTGGCCGGCTGTCCGTGGGTACGGGCCAGCATGGGAATGTCTCTCCATTCGTCGCTCAGCACTTCGAGTTGCTTGTTCAGGTTGAGAATGGCAGGGAGATATTCAAAATCCACGGCCTGTTTCCAGGAGAGCGGAACAGCAGTATTGTTGATGTCCTGCGAAGTCAAACCGAAATGTATCCATTCAGACAGATGTTCTGCTTTCAGGTCTTTCAGCTTTTCTTTCAGAAAATATTCCACGGCTTTCACGTCGTGGTTGGTGATCTTTTCGGTCTCTTTGATCTTTTGGGCGTCTTCGATGCTGAAGTTCTCTGCAGTGGCCTGCAGTCCTCTTCTCACAGCAACAGGAAGGGAGAAGAACTTCTTATCACCCAGAAACAGGAAATATTCTACTTCAACCATTACCCGGTATTTCATCAGGGCATATTCAGAAAAGTATTCATCGAGGTGCTGCACCTGATTGCGATAGCGTCCGTCAATAGGGGAAATGGCCGTGAGTGTGTTCAGTTCCATGTATAAGTTCTGTGTTGATGTTAAAAGTGATATTCCTTTACCTTTGCGCCGTAAAATTAATTCAATTGAATAAGATTAAGGTTGGAATCGTGAATTATCTCAATACGAAGCCATTATTATATGGAATTGAGCATTCACCTGTGATCCATGCTATAGAGCCCGTACCCGAATATCCTGCAAAGATTGCCCGCATGCTGCTGAACGATGAGATCGATATGGGCCTCGTGCCCGTAGCCGTGATCCCGCGCATGAAGCAATATTTCATCAACACCAATTACTGCATCGGCTGCACACAGCCAGTAGCCAGCGTTTGCTTGTTCAGTGACGTACCTGTTGAAGAGATCACCGAAGTGCTGATGGATTATCAGAGCCGCACTTCAGTAACCCTCGCCCGCATTCTGATGCGCGACTACTGGAAAATAAATCCAACACTCACCAATACGCAGGATGATTACCGACCACGCATCAAAGGCACCACAGCCGGCGTTGTGATCGGTGACCGGGCACTCGAACAACGCAAAAAAAGCAGGTATATCTACGATCTCGGAGAAGCATGGATGGCGCATACCGGCCTTCCGTTCGTGTTCGCAGCATGGGTTAGCAATAAACCACTGCCCGAAGATTTCATCGCAGCTTTCGACGAAGCCAACCGGAAAGGTCTCGAACATATCGATGAGGTAGTGGCCGAAAACCCTTACGACGTATACGATCTTCACGAGTACTACACCAAAAACATCAGCTACGAACTCGACGATCAGAAGAGGGCAGGACTCGAAAAATTCCTCTCCCTCATCCGTGAAGATGAATTACTGAAAGCAAGCATTGCTCAATAAACGGATAGCCTGCCACGCGCAGGCTTTTTCTTTGCATAAAATTTCTCATTTCATCTGTTTCTTTAGGCAACGTCGGGAAATTACTGAACTGCTCACGGGCTTTTTGCTTGTCTCCGTGAAGAATGCCTTCCCTTTTTCATCTTCCCGTTCGGCTTTGAATCTGAACTGATTCCAGTCTCTTTTTTCCATAAGCTGTATTCCTGTTATCGTTATACTCAAAATTACCGGATCTGCAATACAAATATCATCCCGTTTTAATCATCACATAACCGGAAAAAAACCATTTCTTTGCGCAACATTATCCATTAAAGTATGCTCAGTCCGGAGTTCAGGCCATCCATATTCTTCCCATACTATTTCATCAGAAAGGGATTGATGTCTAAAATCGATCAGTACAAGCATGTATTGCATGGTAAGATGATGGATTTTGGCTGCGGCTCCAAACCCTACAAATCCATTTTTACAGTGGATGAATACGTAGGTGTGGACTTCATGAACGAAGGCCATCCCCACGATCAGGAACAGATCGATGTTTTTTACGATGGCAAATCCATCCCCCTCCAAAGCAATTATTTCGATTCGGTGCTCAGCAGCGAAGTATTCGAACATATCTTCAACCTCGAAGAAATTCTCGACGAACTGAATCGCGTACTCAAATCCGGAGGCCGGATGCTCATCACCTGTCCGTTCGTATGGAAAGAACACGAAGTGCCGCATGACTATGCCCGTTACACGCGGTTCGCACTCAAACACCTGTTCAATAAACACGGGTTCGAAGTAATTCAGGAAGACAAAAGCGGTAACTTCATCGAAGTGATCTTTCAACTGATAGTACTGTATTTTCACGACTACTGGTTTCCGAAAGTCAGCCGTATTCCCGTTGCCAGACAACTCTTCCAGTTCTTCTTCTTTGCCCTCCCCAATCTTACGGGAGCAGTACTCAGCAAACTGTTCCGCAAACGAAAAGAGGTCTATTTCAATAATATTTTCATAGTGGAGAAACGATGAAGGCAGGCAGAAAAAAAATGGTAGTGCTGGCGCACGATGCCAGTTTAAGTGGAGCGCCCGTACTGCTGTACAACCTGCTGCTTTTGCTGAAACAATCCGACGATATAGAAATTTCGCTGATGGCCATTCAGCGGCCCGGACCATTGCTGCCTCAGTTCGAACAACATTTTCCGGTGCTGCTGCTGAAGCCCGCCGGGTATGCGAAAGAAGGCAGTATCCCTAAAAGACTCATCGGCATTATCCGCAACCGCATCAGATTAATGAAACTGATGCGGAAAGCAGCTGCCGCCGACCTGATATTCAGCAATACCATCGTTAATGGAGATCTGCTGAAAACCATGTCCTTCCTCCGGAAGAAATCCATCACCTATGTGCACGAACTGGAGCAGGTGCTGGCATTTTATGCCCAAACCGGACAAACCACCAATACGCTTCAATACAGTACTTTGCTGGCTTACCCTTCCATGAAAGTGAAGCAGGTACTGCAACAGCAATATGGTGTTGCCGATCAGAAACTGGGCAGGCTGAGTTATTACATGCCCGTGAATCAGCAGCAATTGCAGCCGTCTGCTTCGAGAGCAGATTTTGTTCAGCATTTCAAAACAACATACGGTCTGCAAAATGCCGGTATGCTGGTAGTAGGCATGGGCAAGATCGGCCGAAGAAAGGGAACTGATATATTTGTTCATATTTGTGAGCTGGTAAGCAGGCAGAACAAGGATATCCGGTTCTGCTGGATTGGTGATGCAGAAAGCAGCGAAGAGCAGGAGTCCATCCACAAACTGGTGGCAGAAAAGCAACTGGATAATCAACTTGTATTTACCGGTGCACTGGCACACGATTATTATAATCTGGCAGCATTCGATATCTTTCTGCTCAGTTCGAGGGAAGATCCATATCCGCTGGTAGTGCTCGAAGCTGCATTGATGGGAGTGCCTTCCATCTGCTTCGCAGAATCGGGAGGCATTGCAGAGTTTGTAGGCGCTGATGCCGGCTGGACCATCCCCGGTTTCGATGTAGAGCAGGCCGCAGCAAGCATTCTGCAATTGTACCATCAAAAAGAGGTACGCATCGAAAAAGGAAACAATGCGCGTGAGAAAGCGCTCCGGCAGCATGTGAATCCGGAGCTGGTGAAAGAGCAATTCAACGTTTTACTGAAACAAGGCAACTGATATTTTTATTATGGGCGAGATTCGCAAACAGGTACTTCAGTCTTCTTTTCTATCGTATGTCGGCTTTCTGATCGGAGCCGCCAATACTTATTTCTTTGCCCGTGCCGGTTTCTTCACTACTGAACAATACGGTCTCACACAAGTGATTCTTAGTTTGTCCCAGATCATTGCTCCGCTTGCTACACTGGGCATGACGGGCTTCATGAACCGTTTCTTTCCCTACTACCAAAGTCATCTGGACAATAAGAAGAATGATATGCTCATGCTCACTGTGCTGGTGAGCGGAATAGGCATTGTGCTGATGTTTGTGGGCTGCTTCATCTTCGAGCCACTGGTGATCAGGAAGTTTCAGGCCAAGTCTCCTTTGCTGGTTGAATATTATTACTGGACCTTGCTCTTCGCCTTCTTCTTTACACTTTTTACCTTACTTGAATCTTATCTGTACACGCTGAAACGCTCGGTGCTGCCGAGTTTCATGAAAGAGACCTTCTACCGGTTATGCGTAACAATTCTGATTGCGCTCTATCTGTTCAGAGTGATCGATTTCGGCATATTTGTAGTACTGTTCTGTTGCACCTACCTGCTGATTGTAGCAATACTGCTTGTATATCTGGTGAAAACCAAACAGTTTCATTTTGCTACCAGTTTCAGTTCAGTAACAAAACGATTCAAAAAGAATATCAGGGTATACGTGAGTTATGTGTATACAGGGCTGGCAGTGAACAGCATTGCACGCCAGATCGATACTATTGCACTGGCTGGTGGACAAAACCTTGCAACTACAGGTATTTACTCACTCAATCAGTTTGTGGCGGCCATCATACAGGTGCCTTATCGTGGGGTAATTGCCGTTGCGGGGCCGCATATCGCAGAAGGCTGGAAGAACAAGAATTATCAGGAGATAGCGCGTATCTATCAACGGTCTTCCATCAACCTGCTGTTGATCGGTGCTTTTCTTTTCTGCAATATCTGGCTCAATTACGATGATGGACTAAAAGTGGTACATATCGATAATGATTTCGCTGCAGGCAAAACTGTTTTTCTATTGCTGGGGATCTGCAATGTTTTTGAACTCTCCACCGGCAGCAATTCTGCCTTGCTCAGCACTTCACCCGCATGGCGTTTCGAGTTCTACAGTGGCCTGTTGCTGCTTGCATTATCCATTCCTTCAAATATTTTCGCGGCCAAATTTTACGGAATGGATGGGGTAGCATTTGTTACTTCAGCCACTTTGGTTTTGTACAATATTGTGAGATTGATCTTTATCTGGCTGCGGTTCAAAATGTGGCCCTTCACTGTTAAAACCATTTACGCGATACTGTTGCTGCTGGCATGTCACCTCATCACCTGGTACCTGCTCTCGGATATGCACAGTTTGCTGGGCATCATTCTGCGTGGTTTGCTTTTCAGCACCATTTTCTTTGCCGGCGTTTTCTACCTGAAACTTACGCCGGATCTCACCCAGTTTCTGGAGGTAATGAAGAAGAGATTGATGAAAAAGAAGTAAGCCGAAGCCTTATTTTTTTCTGAAACAGAATATATTCAATTGCACATCGTAAGGCACTATTCTGTCAGACCTGTAGAATGGTGTGGGATATACATTGGCAGACTCCTTAATATAGTATACAAATCCACTTTGCTCCATCCATTGGAATATATCAGTGAGTTCATTTACTTGTTTGAATGAACCGTGATACTCCAGAAAAAACTGATCTACATTCTTTAATTCTTCCCGGCAATCTTTGAGAACCTCATATTCCGCTCCTTCAATATCCAGTTTCAAAAAATCTACTTTTCTGCCGAGCAGGTCTTTCAGTCTTCTGGCTTTTACCTGAATGGTATTGCGTTTGCTGGATTCTCCAATCTTACTGTCCTGCGTTCCATCATTGATAAAACTCAGTGTGGTATTCTCTTTCCAGATAGCCTCATTGTGCAGTCTGATTTTATTATTCGCAGGCGCATTACTTTTTAATCTGGCAAAATTCGCGGGATCTGGTTCAAACGCATCCACTTCTGCATTGGGGTAATGGAGACTGAAGTACAGTACAGACAATCCGATATTTGCTCCGCAATCCAGAATGTATGGAGTGGGGGTATCAAAACTTGTTTTGTAAACTTCATCACCAAAAATTTCGACAAGACTATGCAGCAGTTCCGGTCCATTGGTGAAATGGATAGCCTGTCCCTTCAGATTATAGATATGCTCCCTGTCGGCAGGCAGATGTTTCAGCCGTTTAATGGAAAACCAGTTAAGACCGGCTTTTTTGTAACTTCCTGCATCCTTTACTTTTAACCTGTTGAGTATTCCTTTCAGCAGATTTGATGAAAATTTATTTTGGGATTTTTGCATATTATTACGGATGTTTGCCAGATTTTATTTTCCTGTAATATATTGATTTCTAATTATTAATAAGGATGATTTCAGTTGTAATCTGCTCCATCAATGCTGATTTCGCACGGCAAGTTAAGCGAAATATTGATGAAACAATTGGAGTACCCGTTGAGGTGATACTGATCGACAATGCGATATTGAAGAAAAGTATCAGCGAGGTCTACAATATGGGAGCGGCACAGGCAAAATATGATATCATCTGTTTTGTGCATGAAGATGTGCTGTTCCGTACCAATCATTGGGGACAAATCATCGTATCTCTTTTTCAGCAGCATCCTACATTGGGCCTCGTAGGCCTCGCAGGAGCCAAATACAAAAGCCGCACTTTTTCAGGATGGAGCACCAATAACAAAGCATTAGATTGTGTGAACATCCTTCATCTCGATCCACACGGGAATGAGCAACTGTTCAGTGTAAATCCTCAGCCAGGTTCGAAGCAGCAGGAGGTGGTAGTGATCGATGGTGTTTTTATGTGCACCACCAGAAAAGTATGGCAACAGTTCCCGCACAATGAAGCACTGATCACCGGATTCCATTTGTACGATATCGATTTTTCCTTCGCCATTTCTGAGCAATACAAAGTGCTGGTGACCTATGAAATCGATCTCACGCATCTTACCACCGGAGGAAGTTTTGGAGATAACTGGCTGGAACATACGATCAACTGGCACAGGCATCATAAGAACAAACTTCCAAGAAGTATCCTGCCTGCTGCGCAGCTACCCGGGCGCATAGAAGCAACTATCCGTAAAAGTTGGATGCACAGGCTGCGCACTGAGAAGATCAGCTGGGCCAATAAATTTAAATGGATATTCGGGTCAGGAATTATTACGGATCCGTATTACTGGCCCTATGCCGGACTATTTTTCTTTTACAGAATCTTCAATAAAAAATAAGAGGGATGGATACTGTTGCCGTTTCAGTCTGCATACCTGCCTATCGCAAACCCGATCAACTGATCAGGCTGCTGGAATCCTTGCTGTTGCAGCGTTTCAGCAATTATGAAGTGATTGTTTCCGATGATAGTCCTGATAATAGCGTGCGCATTATCTGTGAGCAGTACCAGCATAAACTTCCTCTTCAATATTTTCATAACCAACCAGCGTTGGGCAGTCCTGAAAACTGGAACAACGCCATCCGTAAAGCCAAAGGAAAATGGATCAAGCTCATGCATGATGATGATGCATTTGCAACCCCCGACAGCCTCGGAGCACTTTATGCACTCACTTCCGGCGGAGCTGATTTTGTTTTCAGCGGCTACAATGTTGTGGAAGAAACTTCGATCCGCTCTTCGCATCATATTGCGCCATCATGGGTTGAAAAACTGAATCAGGATCCGCGGCTGCTGCTGTCCAATAACGTGATCGGACATCCCAGTGTTACCATGCATCTCAACAACGGCCGGCTCTGGTACGATAAACGCATGAAATGGATGGTGGATATCGATTTCTATGTCCGTTGCATGCAGCAGGGCAGCTTCAACTACAGCACTGAACCGCTCATCAATATAGGCCATCACGAAGCACAGATCACCCGCTCTGTATTCCTGGACAAAAAAGTAGTGGTTCCCGAAAACATGCTGCTGCTGCATAAACTGGGAGAAGAGCTGCTGGGGAATGTGCAGATCTACGATTATTACTGGCGATTGCTCCGCAATTACAATATCGGCAGTGAAACAGAGTTGCAGCAGTTATCGCCCGTAGCTGTTCCGGAAAAGATTAAAAAGATGCTGAAGTTTCAGCGGATGTTCCCGCAGTGGCTTCTAAAGATCGGGCCAGTATCTAAAGTATTGATGGTACTCAGCCGGATGCTGAACAGGTAGGTCAGAAATTATTATCGGTATACAAAAAGTTAGTGTACTCTCTGCAAAATACTTCCCCGCTGAATTTTTCAATGGCGATCTCGCGGCCACGTTTGCCAAATCTTTCCTTTGCTTCGGGATGTTCTGTAAGCCATTGCAGCAATGATGCGCCTTCCTCTATAATTTCCGCTTCATCGGTGGCTTTGATCAGCAGGCCGTTTTCCATATGCCGCACATAATCGGGTATTGCGTTCACTGCCGTGCTCATGATGATGCGGCCATGTGCCATCATCTGCATCACCACAAGGGGGAGTCCTTCATAGGCGGAAGTAAGTATCAGTACATCGGAGTTGTGGTAGATCTGCTGCATCAGGGCTTCATCCCTTACATTTCCATAGAATTTGCAGTAAGGATATTTTGCCGGGTCGATCACATTCTCCACGTCGCCCACAAACGAAAAATGAACAGGTGCGTTCCGCTGATGGAGTTTCTCCGCAATGCCGGCAGTAAGCGGAACCCGCTTCTGTGGCGCTCCGCGGCCGATGAATACCACTTCGAGCTGCGGATTGTGAACGGGTTCGTAAGGTCCTATCGGAATCATGTTCTCCGCAAAACGAAGGCGTTTTGCATATGTGGCATCCACTCCGTTTTGTTTGTATTGTTCTTCCACGTCGTGCATCAGCTTAATGGTGCTGAATATGCGCAACGTAATGAGATCTATGAATCCAATGGAGTAGTGCAGCCAGGTATCGAGATGACAAAGCTCTATTCTTCTTACACCGGGCTTCACATGCGCGAGCATCTTGTAGAAGAACAAAGACTCTCCACCGAAGATCACTGCATTGGGGGCACTGTTTATCCATGATGCGAGTACTCCACGCCAGAAGAAGTTTACGAAATGAAAGAGCTTGTTATCGATCTTTTTATGCAGGTCGAGACAATCGAAATCTTTGAAAAGCTCGGCATGGCCATTGTTGCGCGGCTTCTTGGAGAAGATTATCAGCGGACGTTTGTCTTTGATGCAGTCAGCGATATCTGCATTTACTTTGATGGCGCCACCGATATCGGCAGAAGGGTAGAAGAGAAAAGTACTGGTTTTCTTTTTCAGCGGAAAGAGTTTGCCATAGATCAATCCGGCCAGTACAAAGGGAAACATCCCGATGTATTCCAGTCTGCGTTTCAATACTCCTTTGCGATGGCTCATGCGCTGTAATATTTTTGCAGCAGTTGCTGCAGGTACCCTTTGCCGAAATGTATGTTCAGCGCGTCGCAGGCTGCTTTGATGGCCTCTGTGTGAATGGTTACTGCTGCGCCTTTGTCTGCAAGGGTGTAAATGCCTTTCTTTCCGCAGACGGCTTCCATACTGTCGACAATCAACTGAACCGGATAACTTTCGGTATTGGCGATATTCACTGTCTGGTTGGTAGCCTCCCCATGTTGCAACAGATAATCAGCAATGCGGAATACGTCTTCTGCATCGATAATGTTTCTTTCAGAATGTTGCCAGAGCTGAAAAGGAATGCCCTGAGAAATATGCTGGTAAAAATAATTCAGTATCGTGTTCGGGTTTTCCGATCTCCCTGCCAGATTCGAGAGCCTGAAGATCGAATAGCGGTGCGCGACAGACCTGATCAGTTCTTCCATATTCAGTTTGTGCTGAACATAGGCTGTATGCTGCAGATCGGCATCTTCCACACTGGTGGTGCTGAAGTACACGAGCTGCATATCAGCATGCGCTTTCATTGCCTGTCGCAGCATGTCTTCTTCTCTTCTGAAATCCGCATCTGTACTTGTTTTGGAGTTGGAAACTCCAGATGCGAAAATCAGAAACCGCTCATCCTGCGCATAACTGCTGAAACTCCCGGCCACTAGTCCTTTTCCGATAACCATAAGTAATGTATCCTTGTTTACTGCGCTTTTTTCTTCCAGAGCCACCAGCATCCACCCAGCACCAGCAGAATGGAAATGATTCCGCTGATCAATGTGATGGTATTGCCGGTTTTATAAGATTGCGGTTCGAATTTGAATTCAATAGTATGCTTGCCCGATGGAATGCTCATGCCACGCAGTGTATAGTTCACTTTCGCAATCTGCGCTGGTTTACCATCGATGGTAGCCGACCATCCATTGGGATAATACACTTCACTGAACACTGCAAACTGATTGCTCGCTGCATTGGTTTCGTACGAAATGGCATCGCTGGTATTGCTGATCAGTTTGATGGTTGCCAGCGAATCGAACTGCGGCTCGAATGCCACTTTGCTCTTCTCACGCTGATCCATGATCGCTGTATCTGCAGGATGGAAACTGTTGAGTGCCGTCATCTCTGCATCTGCATTGGGAACATATTGGATGCTCTTTACAAACCAGGCTGCTCCGAGTGCACCGGGATTCACCTGCGCAACAGGTTGTCTGGTCTGCGGATCGGCCACGATGAAATATTTTGTATTGAGCATATTGAACACTGCCATATTGCCCCTGTTCAGCTGATAGGTTGCAATATCATCGTAGGTAGCGAGCCTTGCAGGCAGATAACCGCCGATGGAGTGGTGGTGGTACGATGCTCTTGAGTCTGCAAAAGGATTGCCTGCTGTCTGATCGAATACACGATAATAACCAGTATCCTGCTTTATCTGAAGATCAGCGGCTGTTGCATTGAATGGCGCGAGGAAATCTTCTTTGGCAATATAGTTCTCGTCTTTCAGATACCTGCGGTCTACAGGCAGCAGATCGATGAGATTGAGCACTATGAAAATGGCCATTATGTATTCGCCTTTCAGTTTCTTTTTTGCACCCAGCCATACCAGTGCTGCTGCCAGTGCAAAAAATAGGAGCGTGCGGAGCAGATCGCCTTCGTACAAGGTTTTGCGGTCGGCAGACAGTCCGTTCATGATGCCCGAAGAAATAGTTCTGGCTTGTTGCTGCACCTGCTCATTGGGTTGACCACCCTGTGCGGCCATTTGCATGATCGCTCCTGCAATGCCTTCTCTGAGCTGGTTATCGCCTTTCGCTTTGAAGCTTCCGGTGAAATAAGTGCCGAGCAGAATAGCCACAACAACCAATACTCCAATGCCCGCAAATTTGATTTTCTTCATCAGCTCTGCTTTATCCCAGTCTTTGAACAACAGATCGTTCAGGGCCATGGTTGCCAGCAGGGCAAAAGTGAGTTGCGGTATCACCAGGGCCGTTGTTACTGCCCTGAATTTATTGTAGAAAGGAAGATAATCGAAAAGGAAATAGTTCACTGCCTGGAAATTGCTTCCCCATGCCAGCACTATGCCGATGATGCTCGCAGCAATGATCCATCCTTTGTGCGGCGACTTCACTACAAATATGCCCACGATGAAAAGCAGGCAGATGATTGCACCGAGATAAACAGTTGCCGAAGTGCCGGGCTGTGCCCCCCAGTAGGAGTTAAGTGCAGGGTAAATATAATTGGCGAATTCCTGTGGCAACTGCGATTCCTGCAATGCCTGAATAGCTTTGCCATTTTCGGGCAGTTCACGTGGACCATCACTGCCGCCATTGTAAGCGGGCATGGTGAGGGTCATGGTTTCCGCAATGCCATAGCTCCAGTTGAATGCATAATCTTTATCCAGTCCACCTTTCGAGCGGTGATCCACTCCCAGTTTTTTCCCGTCTGGTCCGATGGTGAGTTCAGATCTTCCTCCACGCATCGACTCTTTGGAGTAGGAGTTGGTAGGAAGCAATATCACTGCATAGTTGGCTACGCCGAGCAACAGCGAAGCGATGGCCAGTGCAGCTGTTAGAATTACCGGTTTGAAATCTTTTTCGCGGATTGCACGAATCAGCAAAGACACACCAAAACAACCTGCAATCAGATAAGTGTAATACAATATCTGCAGGTGATTCTGCCAGGTGAGCAGGGTACTGAAAGTGAGTGTTACCAGAAAGCCCAGCACATATTTCCGCTGGCTCAGCAATATCAAGCCAGCAAGCAATGCCGGTGCATAACCCATCGACATCAGTTTGGTATTGTGACCAATTGCCGCAATGATGGCATTATAGGAAGCGTAAGCATATCCCAGCGACCCGAAGATGCCGGTGATGCTGCGCAATCCCAATGTTTGCGTAAGAATGTAAAATCCGATACAGCTCAGAAAGAAGAAGCTGGCCGGCTCCGGCAATCCCGCGGTGAATACTATATGGAGTACTGCCAGGGTGATATTGTAACTGGCCTCAATGCCGATCTGGAAGGCAGGGATACCACTGTAACTCCAGGTGCTCCACAGAGGCCAGTGCCCGAACTTCTCTTTGTATTCCTGCGATTGTTGAATCATTCCTCTCCAGCCAAGGGTATCGTGCTGGTTAAGTATCATGCCCTGAAAGGCAGGTAAACAGAAGAGTACAGCAATGATCAGAAAAATCCCTATTGCGATTACATGCGGTTTAAACTGCTGCCAGATTGTTTTGTTCATTATACCAGGTTGTTAAAAGATGCGACAAAATAAGGCAATTATTTGGTAAGTTGAACCGATTGCAGCAGCAGGCCTTCAGATCTTGCCGATTATTTCAACGGAGACGGAATCGCCCGTTCCTTTTCCGATCAGTTTACGCAGTTTGGCGTTCACACCCATCAGATGGGTGCCATCCTTCAGCGGCAGAAAGGCGTTTTCAAATGGATGGCCATCGATCTTTCCCCGCACTTTCACGGCTTGCCTCGATCCGAATGCGGCACCTACTCCGTCCCATACGAAGTAGGTCCACGCACCTTTTCCCGGATCTGTTTTCAGTATTGCTTTGATGTTGGCAATGGATGTTTGCTTTTTCATGGCTGTTGATGTTGTGGTTTCAGAAAACCGGTTAACACTGGGAGTACCACTTCGGGAGAAGGCATATGATCCTGTCCCTTTACCTCGATATACACGGAGTGGGCAATGGCCTTGTGCAATTGGTTCCCCACTTTGTGCATCGATTCCGGACTCAATTCTCCCACCATGATGCAGGTGGGCGTTTGCAGTTTCATCGCTGCCGCCACCGGTGGCAGTTCGCTGGCCAGTTTGGTGTCGTATGTGAGGGTAGGTGCGAGATCGACCATCACCTGCCAGTCGGGAAACAAACTGTCGAATGCTTCGGCAGGTATTCCGATGCCTTCGAGAAACCCGGTGATCGCTTCCTGATTCTTACCTGCGTCGAGTTGCTGATACAGCCATGTACCGAGCGATTGAAATTCCTCCAGCGCTGCTTCATCGGCACAGTAAGCCGCATCGTACAGCACCAGTTTCTCTACTTTGCCGGGAAGTTTCATTGCTGTTTTCAATGCAAGGATGGCTCCGGAAGAATGACCGAACAGAATGGCTTTGCCACCTGCCGCATCGATCAGTGCTTCGATGTCTTCGATCTCACGGTCTGCCGACCAGGGAAGCGTATTGCTGCTATCGCCCCGCCCGCGGCGATCATAGTTGTACACGGTGAAAGCAGATGAGTAAACTTCCACATCATATTGTACAGGTTTGAACTGGCGGTGGCAGGTAGCGCCTGTAATGTAGATCAATGCCGGACCTTTTCCTGAAACATCATAGGCCAGTGTTGTACCATCTTTGGACTGTATTGTGTTCATCGTTTGTGTTTTTGTGTGTTGAATTGTTGTACGATGCAGCTGCAATACAAAAGTAGATGCCGGCATGCTGCTGGCTTTGTTCAAAAACCGCTTTGCATGGTCAATTTACCGGTTCTGCTGATGGCGGAATTCCAAAGGAGTGAGACCGGTGTATTTTCTGAAGAATTTGCTGAAGTTGGCGGGATCTGAAAAGTTAAGCTGGTAGCAGATCTCAGCGATATCCATATTGGTGTACAGGATCAGCGATTTCGCTTCTGCCATTATACGGTCGTGGATCATCGACAACGCATTGCTGCCTGTATTGGATTTGATGTATTCACTCAGATACTTGGGAGTGATGGATAACATGGCAGCATATTCCGCCACTGTTCTTTTTTCAATGTAGTTGTCGTTCACCAGCTGAACATATTGCTTCAGCAACACCGATTCGGGTCTGGTGATGCGATCTTCCTGCCTCGACTGCTGAACAAATGTTTTCAACTGATACAATACTGCCAGCATTTTCAGCGCAGCAACGGAATGCTGTTTGTCCTCTGCTTTTTCATACGCCACAAAGAAATCTTCAAACTCTGTCGCCAGCTGTTTGTATTTATCCTGCGTTAATCCGAATACCTGTGTCTGCTGCACATCGAAGAAAGGGAATTCCTTATTGAAGTCTGGCCTGAAGAACGAAAAGCAGGGCAGTTTGAAATAAACGAAATATCCATATGCGAAAGGAGTACGGTAGAAACTGGATAGCAGTCCTGGTGCCTGAAATACCAGAAAACTGTTTATCTCCATCGCGCCTTCATTATCGTATTTGATGCGGGATTGTCCTACGCCATTCATCAGTCCCATGAAGTAGAAGCTTCTTCTGAAAGGCGGTTTGTAGAATTGCTGAACATCCGGACCTTTATTGATGCGAAAGCAAAACAGATTGGGATCGATGGTTCTGTCGGCGAATGGCGTACTGGCGAAGAACTCATTGATATCATCATAAAAAGGAATATTGCTGTTTGTTTTGCCCATTGCCTTTTTGTTTGCGGGTTCTGCTCCTTTACGATTTCAATGCGGCCAATGCTTTGGCTGAAATGCTTCCCCAGTAGAACTGCGCGAAGAAGTCTGCCGGCATGGTAATTTTTATGTTGCTGAGTTCAATCACTTTTTCGCTGAATCCTTTCCAGTCGTCATCTGCCACTATCTGCAGTTTTCCTCCGCATAACGCGGCATCAACGCCTTCTGCGCCATTCACTGTTGAAACTGCATTGAGGTTATTGCCCAAAGCCTCTACCAGCTTGGTTTTGATGCCTCCTCCGGAGATCAGCGGATTAAGAAAAATATCTGCTCCCCTGAAATAGATATCGATATCTGGCACAAAGCCGGCTATCACCATATTGGGCGTGGCAGCATTAACGATATGTGCGGGAATATCCTTTCCGCAAATAAGTAGGGTGTAAGGCATTGCGGATTGCTGCAATAACGGATTCACTTTCTGAATGATCATTTCCAGCGCCTCTACATTCGGTGCATAATTGAATGCGCCATTGAACAGCAGTATCTGATGATGTTCGGGTATATGATGCTGTTGCTGCAGCCATTGCCGGCTTTGCTGATGTGCTGTTAAGGTTGGTGGCGTATCCCACTCGATACCATACGTTACTACTGTGCATTTGGAAGGCTTCAATCCGAAACGGGAAATGGCATACTGCCTGTCCTGCTCCTGAATAAAAAAACTGTGATTTGCCCTGCGGTGCACATACCGCTCATATTGCCACAGTATCTTCCACCACCATTTGTGCAGGGTTTTCCAGCGAAGCCCTTCGATATTGTGAGAATGCACTATCAGTTTCACTCCGGTAAACCACTTCAGCAATATGCCCAGCCATCCGTAATAAGGATGTTCCAAAATGAGATGAGTGATTTTTTTCCGGCGGATGATATTACGCAACGTGAAAAAATAAAATATATTCACGTATCGCAGCGGACTATTGGAAAGTATATTGAGCAGTTCGTACCCTTCGGCCAATGCAGGATCGTTACTTTGCGTAGTAACCATGCTCAGGCTGCATTCTTTTGAAAAGTATTTGTAGAAAAGGGCGATTCCTTTCTGGCCACCCATCCGGGGAGGTAAGAATTGATAGGAGGCGATACTCAACACTTTTATCATGCTATATCAGCTAAAATTGAATTCGGGTTGGACAAAATAATGCAATTTTACACCAACTTGGTTTATGCGTAAACTATTATTTTTCTGCAGGGTAGCCTTTATCTGCAATATATGTTTTCTGCTGGCATGGCTGTCTCAGTACGTTCCCGTCTCGTTACAGGGGCATGCCGGAGCCACCATTGTGGTGCTGGGAACAGGAGTAGCCATTGTGCTGAACATACTGGTGAACTTTTTCGTTATCATTTCCCTGTTGCAGAAAAAGGGCAACTGGAGTACCTTTCCGCGATGGCTGATCGTGAGCAATTTTCTGCTGTTGCTGTTTCAGATCTTCATCCTCTTTTTCAATTAATCATTTTTTGATACATGATCCACAACATTATCCGTGATAAACCTACCAGACTGTTTATCCTCCTCGGAAGTTTTTTTATTGCCAACGCTATCATTGCCGAGATCATCGGCGTAAAATTATTCTCGCTCGAAGAAACGCTGGGCATCAGCAAATTCAGTTTTTCGCTGCTCGGCGAAACGGGCTTATCCATCGACCTCACTGTGGGCGTGCTTACCTGGCCCATTGTGTTTATCATGACGGATATCATCAATGAATATTATGGAGTGAAGGGTATCCGGTACCTGAGCTTTATTGCTGCCGGACTCATCGCTTTCGCCTTTCTCGTATTCTTCCTCGCCATCAAAACATCGCCAGCCAACTGGTGGGTGCCTTCGCAATCAAAGAATGGCGTACCCGATATGCAGGCAGCTTACAGTCAGATACTGGGGCAGGGCATGAACATCATCGTAGCCTCACTCACCGCCTTCATGATCGGACAGGTAACAGATGCCACTATTTTCAAAAAGATCAAAAAACTCACGGGAGAAAAGAATATCTGGATGCGTGCTACATTGTCCACGCTCGTAAGCCAGCTGATCGATACCGTTGTAGTGCTGTTCCTCTTCCTGTATGTAAGCCTCGGCTTTCCACTCGGAAAAGTACTGGCCATCGGCATCGTGAACTATATGTATAAATTCATTATTGCCATAGTGATGACGCCGGCCATCTACCTGGTGCACTGGCTCATTGAAAGATACCTCGGAAAGGATCTTGCCACCGAGATGAAGAATTCCGCGATGTCGAAAGGCTAATCAGCTTTGCTGATTGGCTTCTCCATCACGTAGTCGTTCATCTGATAGCCATTGCCAATTTCGATATCAACTTCTTTGGTAACGGTAAAGCCCAGCTTTTCGTAGAAATTCCTTGCCTTGTTGTAACGGTTTACATTGAGTCGGATAGCGGCAGCGCCTTCTTCGAGAATCTGTTCAATCACAAAATCGAGTAATGCACGGCCAACGCCGCTGCCCTGTGTTTTGGGATGAACATAGATTTTGTGGAGATGGAAAACGCCTTCGTCTTCAGTGGGAGCATAAGAGGCATATCCAACAGCATCTTCGTCGAGTTCGGCAATGAGAAAACGCTGGCCTTCCTTTGTCATTTGATCGGTTAGGGCTTCCGGATTGTACATCATGTCGAGCATATAACTCAACTGTTCCGGAGAAAGGATAGCTCCATAGGTTTCGGGCCAGATCTGCTGCGCAAGGTAGCCGATGGTGGGTATATCTTCCAGGTCCGCAAAGCGGATAACCAGTTCTGCACTTGTATTCATGGGCGACAATATTATGGATTTTCAAACACTTCTTTTGATAAATTCTGATGAATGCGAATGGCGCGCCAGGCGAGTCTCATCGCAATCCAGTAACAGACCAGCGAGCCGAAAGCCAGCATACCGGTAGAAATGTATCTTGTAACATTGGGGTTTTTCTGAAGGAATAAAAAGAAGTCGAATGCTCCGTGGAAAACCACTGCCAGCAACACTCCTGTGAGCAGCCGCAGTACAGGTTTATGTTTGTCGAATTTGGCAAGCCCAGCATGGAAACCCATCAGTACGCCGAATGCTGCATGCGCAGGAACGGAAAGGAACATGCGCATTACGCCGGTGGCAAATCCGTTCTCCAGCACATACCATATATTTTCAAATGTGGCGAAGCCCATCGATACCATCACGGAATAAATGATGCCGTCGAATGGTTCATCGAATGCCGGCTGCCGGTAGGCATAAAGTCGCAACATCATGAACTTGCTGCCTTCTTCACTCATAGCCACCAACACAAATGCCAGTAAAACATAATAACTAACGGAGTAAGGAGAGAGCCATGCATCCAGCACCGGTTGCAGGCTGGTCTGGATAAGAATGGCGGGCAAGGTACTTACAACGCCCAACAGAAAGGAGAATGCCAGATTGCGCAGCGGCTCCCTGTCGTACTTATCCCTGGTATAAATAAAAAATGCAATAGCTAGTCCGGGTGCCAACGCTAATGCCAGAAGTGAAAGGACCATAATCCAAAAATAAACAAAAGGGCGAATGGTGTAAATGGGAAATGGTGTAATTTTCCCTTCATGTATAAATCTCTGTTACTGGCCGCCGCCATACTCACTGGTACTGTTGCCACTGCGCAGCAGTTTGGTGGCCATCCCCCTTCAACCCGCTGGCGTCAGGTAAACACCGATTCAGTACGTGTAATCTTCCCTGCCGGACAGGAACGGGCAGGGCAGGAAGTGGCAGGCATCATCCATCGTATCGGTCAACAGCCGCAGGGCTTGCTGGGTAAAGGATTCAGAAAAATCAGCATCGTACTTCAACCCAATACCACCGTTTCCAATGGATATGTGGGCTTAGGTCCATGGCGGAGTGAATTCTATCTCACAGCACCGCAGAACAGTTTCCAGCTAGGAAGTCTGCAATGGCATCAGAGCCTTGCCTTGCACGAGTACCGCCATGTGGAGCAATACGCCAATTTCAGAAAAGGCATTTCAAAACTCGCTTACATCTTATTTGGTGAACAGTCGCAGGAACTGGTGAACAGTGCTGCCATCCCTAACTGGTTCTGGGAAGGCGATGCGGTGTATCAGGAAACCATCCTCAGTCAGCAGGGCAGAGGCAGAGTGCCAGCATTCTTCAACGACTACAGAAGCCTCTGGGCAGCCAATAAAAAATATTCATGGATGAAGCTGCGCAACGGATCGCTGCGCGATTTCGTTCCCGATCATTATCGCCTCGGATACATGATGGTGGCCTACGGCCGCGAAAAATACGGAGACGACATCTGGGCAAAGATCACTAATGATGCTGCACGCTTCAACGGGCTGTTCTATCCGTTTCAACGCGCTGTTAAGAAGTATACCGGAGAATCTTATCGTCAGTTCCGGGCCAATGCCATGGCGCATTTCAGCGATGTGTTCAAAAACGATTCAGCCTCCGATGCTGAAAAATTTGCAGCTACGCAAAAGCATTTTGTGGGAGATATTGCCTTTCCGCAGTTCCTCGACGATCATACGCTCGTGTACGTAAAAAGCAGTTACAAAAAACTGCCAGCTTTTGTGGTGCGCGATATGAGCAACGGAAAAACAACACAACTGCGTATCAAAGATATTTCGCTCGACGCCAGCTTCTCGCTCCGCAACGGAAAAATAGTGTATGCCGCTTACGAACCCGATATCCGCTGGAACTGGCATAACTATTCCGTGATCAAATGGCTCGATGTAAAAAGCAATGAGCAACGCACACTCACACATCGTACACAATATTTCTCCCCGGATATCAGTGAAGATGGATCGCGCATTGTGGCAGTGAAAATTGAACCCGGACAAACACCGGCGATTCATCTGCTCAACAGCAATGATGGATCGTTGATCAGTGCATTGCCCAATACCGAAAACTATTTTTATACCTATCCCAAATTCTTTGGAGATAATTCCATCATTACAGCAGCACGCAATAATAAAGGTGAGATGGCTTTGCTGCAAATAGACCTGAGCTCGGGAAACCCACGCCAGTTAACGCCTTTCACGCATAATGTGATCGGATATCCTGCGGTTCACAAAGATACCATCGTGTTCTCCGCCACGCATGGAAGACTCGACAGGATCTTCATGATCGTTCAGGGAAAAATGTACAAACTGAATCCCGCACAGGCATCCACCTACACCGGGCAATACATGCCGCAGATAGCGCATGGCCAATATGTGTACACTGCTGTAACGGCAGTGGGGGATCGCCTGCAACAGGCAGCAATAAGCAACAATGAGCTGCAACCTATTGCTGAAAGCGAGTTCGCTCAGGCGCCCGTTGCGTATGATGTTGCAGAAATGCAGGCAGGAAAATACCAGCCGGTGCAAGCCGCCACCTCCGATACGGGATTTGCTGTAAGCCGTTACTCCAAAGGATTCCGGCTGCTGAACTTCCATAGCTGGAGACCATTTGTAGATGATCCTGATTACACGCTTTCCATCATCGGAGAGAATGTGCTGAATACGTTGCAATCGGAAGTGTATTTCAATTACAACAACAATGAGCGCAATAAAGAATTCGGTGTGAACCTTACGTATGCGCAGCTCTTCCCGTGGATCAGAATCGGAAGCAATTACATCATCGATCGTCCGTTTACGTTCCGCAATCAGCAGTTGTTTTTCAGTGAGTGGAACTCATCTGCAGGTTTACTGGTGCCGCTCAATTTCAGTAAGGGAAGGTTCAATACGCGGCTCACAGTGGGGTCGGACATCGCTTACAAAAAACAATATGTGCAGGGATCGATGAAGAATATGTTCAACCTGAAAGGATTCGCTTTTGTGCGTCCGTATATCAGTTTTGTGAATCAGGTGCAGACGGCGCAAATGCATATACTGCCGAGATGGGGACAGAATATTCAACTCAGCTACAATCGTGCTGTATCGCGGGTGGAGAGCAATCAGTTCCTTGCAACAGGCTATTGGTATTTTCCGGGATTGGCGCTAACGCATAACCTCGTGATCAATACATCCTTCCAGAAAAGAGATACGGTAGAGAAATATATTTTCGGCAGCAGTTTTCCTTTTTCGCGCGGCTATACTGGCGTTAATTACCCGCAGATGTGGAAGCTGGGAGCAAACTATCACCTTCCCTTGTTGTATCCGGATCTTGGAGTTGGAAACATTGTTTACTTCCTGCGCGTGCGCGCGAATCTTTTCTATGATCATACCAACGGAAAATTCTACAACAAAGGCAAAGCGTATAACGATGAACTTCGTTCCTATGGAACCGAGATCTATTTTGATACCAAATGGTGGAACCAGCACAATGTAACATTCGGCTTCAGGTATAGCAGACTGATGGATGGAAACGTGCAGCGACTGAACGCCAATCAGTGGGAATTCATTATGCCGGTGAACCTGCTGGGATCGAGATAACAGTTCTCTTAAGATATTATGCATACAAGCGGTTGCTCATCACGGCAACCGCTTTTGTTATTAGCATGCGCCAATAATGTAGTAAATTATGGTATCGTTCACCCCAAAATTGCTGAGATATGGCCAAGTCGAACAAAGCAAAAACAAAGGAGAAAGAACTGAGCGTGAAGATCAGGCAGCTGACGATCGATGATTTCGATGCAGTGGTAACCATGCAGCTCGCTGCCTTCCCTGAAATGAAGCCCTGGAAGAAAGAACAATGGGAGCAAACGGTCACCACTTTTCCTGAAGGACAAATGGGCGTGCTGCTGAATGATGTACTGGTAGCGAGTTCCAGCTCCATACTCCTGAACTTCGATGAATTCTCCATCAATCATTCGTGGGCTGAGATAACGGGCAACGGCACCATGAGCACGCATAACCCGCTGGGCGATACACTTTACAGCATCGAGATAATGGTAGACCCTGCCTACCGTAACATGAAACTCGCACGCAGGCTATACGAAGCACGCAAGAAACTCGCGCGGGAAATGAACCTCAAACGCATTGTGCTGGGAGGCAGACTGCCTAACTATCACACCGTAGCCGACAAAATGAATATCCGAGAATATGTGCAGCATGTAATGGATAAGAAACTGTTCGATCCGGTGCTCACCACGCAATTGTCCAACGGTTTTGTGCTCAAACGCATCATCAAAGATTATCTGCCCGGAGATGCGGAAAGCTGTGGCTACGCCACATTCATGGAATGGGTGAACCTCGATTATCAGGCAGAAGGAGAACAGGTACTGAACCCATACGTGCGCGTATGTGCCGTACAGTACAGAATGCGGCTGGTGAACAGCTTCGACGAATTCGCGAGATACTGCGAATACTTCATCGATGTGGCAGCAGATTACAAAAGCGATTTTGTGCTCTTTCCGGAAATGATCACCATGCAGCTGCTTTCTTTCCTGCCTAATCAGCGACCCGGACAAGCCGTGCGTCAGCTGGCCGACTTCACCGGACAATACATCGATTTCTTCAGAGAGATGGCCATACGGTACAACACCAATATCATAGCCGGTTCGCATTTCAGTGTGGAAGATGATAACGAACTCTACAACATATCTTTCCTGTTCAGGCGCGATGGCAGTTTCGACAAACAATACAAACTGCATATCACTCCGCACGAAAAGAAATGGTGGGGCGTAAAGCCGGGAGAAAAAGTTGCGGTATTCGATACGGACTGCGGTAAGATCGCCATCTCCATCTGTTATGATATTGAATTTCCTGAGCTGGCGAGAATCGCTACCAGCAAAGGTGCACAGATCATCTTCGTTCCGTTCAATACAGACGACAGAAGATCGTATAACCGGGTACGTTATTGTGCGCAGGCGCGCGCTATCGAAAATCAGATCTATGTGGTGCTGGCAGGTTGTGTAGGTAATCTGCCGCAGGTGGATAATCTGGATATTCAGTACGCGCAAAGCGCCATTCTCACTCCATCGGATGTGGAGTTTCACAGAGATGCCATTGCTGCCGAAGCAGAAGCGGGCGACGAAACACTTATTTATCAGGATCTCGATATGCAATTGCTCAAACGCAACAGGGTAGCGGGTAGCGTGCGAACATGGCTCGACAGAAGGAATGATCTCTACCGCATTTTGTATTTTGAAGATGATCAGGAGAAGATCCTTTAATCATCATCTTCGACTTCATAAAACTGAAAGAGGATGCCTCAGCTGAGACATCCTCTTTTATTATTTTCGACAGATCGCTTTGCATTTATTGCAGATGCGCAAGGCTCTCTTCGATGATCTTCATTTTTTCCAGTGCATCGGCTTTCTTTTTCTGCTCGTTTGCCAGAATCTCTGGTTTGGCATTGGCAACGAATTTCTCATTGCCGAGTTTCTTCTCAACAGAAACGAGGAAGCCTTTCAGGTATTCCAGATCTTTCAGCAATTGCTCTTTCTGATTGCCGGTTTCGAGCGGCTTCTCCGTTGCAATGCAGTATTTATCTTTCTCCACCACAATAGTGAGTGTGCCTGCTACCGTTTCGTTTACGAAGAGGATCTCCGTTGCATTCGCCTGTTTGGCGAGAATCGGGAGGATGCCTTCATATGCCGCCTGATCAGTAGTTTGGATGTACACTGTGATCGGATCTTTCGGCTTCATCTGATTCTTCTGACGAAGGTCGCGGATGCCTGAGATAGCCTGTTTCAGCAGATCACCCTGACGGATGAGCTTTGCATTTACATCGCCTGCTGCGGTGAATTGCTTCACACAGAGATCGTCTGTACGCTCTGCCAGCAGATGGTAAATTTCTTCGGTTACAAATGGCATGAAAGGATGCAGCAACTGCATCAGTTCGCTGAAGTACTCTACCGTTTTGTTATAGATGCCTTCGCTCATTGGTTCTCCGAACGGTGGTTTCACCCATTCGAGGTACCAGCTGCAGAAATCATCCCAGATCAGTGAGTAGATGGTTTTCAGCGCCTCACTCAGTTTGAAGTCGGCAAATTGTTTTTCAACAGTTGCTTTAGCTTCCTGCAGGCGGTTATTGAACCAGTTGATAGCGAAATGATCGGTATCGCCGGAACCCTTTGCCAGATTGGCTTCCCAGAGTTTCAGCAACTTAAGGGCATTCCAGATTTTGTTGTTGAAGTTGCGGCCCTGTTCAGGTGATGTTTCATCGAACAGCAGATCATTACCCGCAGGAGCGGAGATCATGATTCCGAAACGAACCGCATCTGCACCCGATGCCTCGATCAGTTTCAACAGATCGGGAGAGTTGTTGAGCTGCTTGCTCATCTTCCTTCCCAGTTTATCGCGCACCATTCCCGTGAAGTACACATCACTGAATGGTTTCTCGTTCATATATTCCATACCCGCCATAATCATGCGCGCCACCCAGAAGAAGATGATGTCTTGTCCGGTTACGAGCACAGCCGTAGGGTAGTAATAATTGATGTCGGGGTTACCGGGATTGGTAATTCCTTTGAACACTTCAATAGGCCAGAGCCAGCTGCTGAACCAGGTATCGAGTACGTCTGCATCCTGAGTAAGTTTTGCTTCGTACCCGAACTGTTGCTGAAATGCTGCATAGGCAGCTGTTTCGTTTTCGGCAACAACAAAGTTTCCTTTCTCGTCGTACCATGCAGGGATCTGCTGACCCCACCAGAGCTGACGGCTGATACACCAGTCTTTTACATTCTCAAGCCAGTATTTGTAAGTGGCGAGAAATTTATCTCCCGGATGGATGCGAACCTCGCCGCTGGTTACGGCATTCAGTGCTTTATCGGCCAGTGAACGCATGCTCACGAACCATTGCGTGGAGATGCGCGGCTCAACCACGGCATTGCTGCGCTGGGAGAATCCGGTTCTCGTTTGGTATTCTTCTTCTTTGATAAGCTGACCTGCATCACCCAGCATTTTTACGATGCTGATGCGTGCCTCGAAACGATCCTGACCCACACAGATCTCAGCAGCAGGGCTAAGGGTGCCGTCGGCATTCAGGGTATCGATGGTAGGCAGGTTATGTTTGAGACCGAGGTTGTAGTCGTTGATATCGTGTGCGGGCGTTACTTTGAGTGCGCCGGTACCGAACTCTTTGTCTACATATTCGTCCTGAATAATAGGAATGGCGCGGTTCACCAGCGGAACCAGCACTTTCTTTCCATGGAGGTGAGTGTAGCGGTCGTCTGTAGGATTTACGCACACTGCCGTATCGCCCATGATGGTTTCGGGGCGTTGTGTAGCGATGGTGATGAAATCGGCCGTTGGTTTACCGTTTTCATCAGCCACGAAATATTTTACGTAGTAGAGCTTGCCCTGAACATCGCGGTATTCCACTTCCTCATCGCTGAGGGCGGTTTTTGCCGCGGGGTCCCAGTTGATCATGCGCGCGCCGCGATAGATCATACCCTTGTTATAGAGGTCTACGAATACCTTCATCACCGAACGGTAATAGTCGGGGTCCATGGTGAACGAAACCCTGTCCCAGTCTACAGAACAGCCCAGTTTGTCTATCTGGTGATAGATGATGTTTCCGTATTTTTCCTTCCACTCGAAAGCATGTTTGAGAAATTCTTCACGGGTGAGATCACTTTTTTTGATGCCCTTTTCTTTTTCGAGCATCTGAACCACCTTGGCTTCTGTGGCAATGGAAGCATGGTCGCTGCCGGGAACCCAGCAGGCATTGAACCCGCTCATGCGGGCCTTGCGGACGAGGATATCCTGAACGGTTTCGTTGAGGGTATGCCCCATGTGCAGAACGCCTGTGACGTTGGGTGGAGGTATCACCACCGTGTACGACGGGCGACTATCGGGTTTGCTGTTGAAATACTTTTTCGATTTCCAGTGCTGATTCCATTTGTCTTCTGCAGAAGCCGGGTTGTAATTCTTGCTTAATTCCATAAAAGTGACTACATCTTTAAAGGATGGCAAAGGTAAGCAATACGGGGCTGGAAAAGAAAAAACCGGCATCATGGGATAGATGATTGCCGGTAAAGAATTTGATATGGCGGTCAGGTAAGCACTTTCGGGCCTAAAGGCCGTACCAGTACAGCCAGGTGAGAAACATGATCAGGGCTAAAAAACCTACTGCGATCAGGAATACTTTAAAATTCTCCCCTAATTGATTCTGTTTTTTCATACTCTAACACATTTTAGGTAAAACCGGAAAAAATTGTTGTTTTTAGCGGTTGTCATGGGATACGGTGCCAGGAGTGTCTGTACGTGTAAACTGCGGTCGTGAGGTTCTACCAATCAATAATATACGGGGTTCTTCAGGGATGGGTTGGATACAAAGTTAGCATAAGGATTTTACAGGTGCAAGCCCCAGTTTTACGGGTTCTTCCTAACTTTATGCCCGCTATGTACGCCATTGTCGATATTGAAACTACCGGGGGATATGCAGCCAGCAATGATATTACGGAAATTGCCATTGTATTGCATGATGGAGATAAGGTGATAAGGCGTTTTGAAAGCCTTGTGAAACCAGCCATGGCCATCCCGTATTATATCCAGAGCCTCACAGGCATCTCTCCGGATATGGTAGCCGACGCCCCCAGATTTGAAGAACTGGCCGAAACCGTGTACGATCTGCTGAAAGATCAGGTGTTCATAGCACATAATGTAAATTTCGATTACAGCTTCATCAAACATCATCTTTCCGCCGCCGGGTTCGAACTGGAAACACAGAAACTCTGTACCGTAAGACTTAGCCGCAAAGTTTTTCCGGGATTGCCCAGTTACAGTCTGGGTAACCTGTGCAGGCATTTCGGCATCAGCAACGAACATCGTCACCGCGCCGGTGGTGATGCCGACGCTACCGTACAGCTCTTCGAGCACCTGCTGCAGAACGATGCTGCGCCGCATATTGCACAATTTATAAAGAAGAAATCAGCTGAACAATCGCTTCCACCGCATCTGCCGAAAACGGTTATCGACAAGCTTCCCTATACTCCCGGAGTGTATTATTTCCACGATCAGAAAGGTAAAGTGATCTATGTGGGCAAGGCCAAGAATATCAAGTATCGCGTGCGAAGTCACTTTACACATAACGGAACAGGCAAACAGCGGCAGGAGTTTCTTCGGAATATTCACGATATCAGTTTCGAACCCACCGGCACGGAACTGATGGCCTTCATTCTCGAAAATGTAGAGATCAGAAGGCTCTGGCCGGAATTCAACAGAAGCCAGAAGAAGTTCACACCTGCGTTTGGGCTATATCGTTATGAAGACAGGAACGGGTACATCCGCCTCTGCATCGAGAAACAGAAAAAACACCTGCAACCGCTGTATACCTTCAATCTGCTGATAGAAGGGCATCGCCTGATGCGGAAGATGATGGAAGCCTATCATCTCTGTCCCAAATTGTGTTTTGTGCAAACGGATAATGCAGCATGTGTTGGTGTGGAAGGACATGCATGTCTAGGTGCCTGCGAGCAGAAAGAAACCCCCGACCAATACAATGCAAGAGTGGAAGATGCTATTGCATATCTGGAACAATTATTGCCGAGCTTTGCCGTTGTTGGGGAAGGAAACAATACCGGCGAGCAGAGTTGCATCCTCATCGAAAAAGGACGATTCTATGGAATGGGCTATCTGCCCGGAGATGCAGGTGTTGCGGATCTCGATGCGCTGAAAGATCATCTCACCAGATATCCTGAGAACGATTATATCCGGGGGCTGGTGTATCAGTACGTGGACAGATATCCTCAGAAAAAAGTAAGTTTCCCGGCATAGCAGGTTTACTAAAAGTTGAAACAGTATATGAAGAAAGTAATTGCGACCCTTATTCCTTTTATGGCATTAGCGTGTGGGACAGAGCCTGCGAAAGATGCAGCAACCGGAGCAACAGAGAAAAAAGAAGTAGTGAATGCAGCCACCAAAGTGCCTGATGAAAGAACGGAGATCAAAAAGGAAGCGGCGGCTGAATATCGGGTGAAGACCGACAATCCGCTGAACGACTGGTATTTTTCAGTACAGCTTTTCGAAACGAAAAAAACATTTCATTATCTGATGAAACTGGAGTTTGAAGAGATCACCGGAACGGATACACTGAAGCTGCCGAATTTCGGGACCATGCCGGAACCGGTGATAAAGAAAGGACCTGAAAAGTATTCGGCCATCATTGGTTTTTTGGATAAGGACAAACAATTCCGTGAGTACAAGAAAGTATATGTGGCAGGAGAGAAGCTGAAAGTAACTGCGCTGAAACATTATGGCGTGGCTACGTATCAGCAGTAGGGGCGAAGCGCCGGAGCGCTGATACAACTGAATAATGGTGAATGAAAATACGAAGCAGAGCAATGTCTCTGCTTTTTTTATTGGCTGTCTGCGGAGAAGTTGAAATAGTGCAGTTTAACAGGGGCGAAGCAGTATAATGCAGAGGTATTGAGCTTTGGAAGTCAGGCAAAGAAATGAGGTGCGATAAAATGTGCGTATCTGATGAAATGCTGTACAGTCAAGGGTTACAGAGGAATGGAGGAGGACGTTTTCTTCTTGATCCCAGTCAACTTTTGCGAAGAATTAGCTGAATGAAATAATCGTTGCGGTTAACTTTGCCTGCATGGTTCCGAACGAAATCTGCGATGTAATCTGAGGGGATTATTTTTTGAAGCTGATCACCTGATCGATACTGAGGCCGAGGCTGTAGACTACTTTAAGCAGGTTACGAACATTTACCTCTTCGCCTTCGAGCATACGGGTGAGGGTGCTGCGCGATACGCCGCTTTCGTAGGCGAGATCGTCGAGTGAGATGCCTACCTGCTTTCTGCGTTCTTTCAGATTTTTTCCGATACGGGAAAATATCTGATCGATGTCAGTGTCTGTTAAGTGCTTTACCGTAGGTTGTTTATCTCCCTTACCCATACCACGAATTTGCCCAAATAAACCAACCTGTAAAATCCTATGTTTGAAGCGTTATTATTGAGAATTCAAAAATAAAGAGTCATATATGACACTATACTTGCGTTGTTTTATTATTTTTACTTTTCTAAAACATGAAATAAACAGACAGAACATTTCGGGAATCGGATGTTCTTAATAAAATTTTGCGACCATCAATAGTAGAATAGTATTGACGTGTTCGCTATGATCTTGCCGGGAAAAGTCGGAAGCTTCACCAGGGGCAAGTGATAGTGTAACGCGCACCACCAGCATATTGCATGTATGGGGTGCGCTCCTATCATCTACCTCCAGACAGGCAGCTTCCGCGCCTTCCCAGGTAGTGGTAGGGGTACACCCCGTTTTCTTTCTCTTCTGTAACGACTTAATCTTTATCTGAACGCAACCTTCTGCTGCGGTATTGCAAACATCGCGCCTCTAATGCATTGTAAAGTGTATGGGTATTCCTGTGGAATACAATATGCTGGTGTAAGATCGATGAAAATTTGAAAATGATATTAGTTGATCAGTTGCAACTTGAGAGATAGTCTGCTGCGTATACCTGATACAGTGAGCCTTATCTTTTTGACCTCTTTGAGGTTTTCTTCGCAGCCTTTTTGGGCTTTTGTTTCAATTTATCTCTTTTGGCTATATCCAGTTCGCCCTGAGATGGGCCGGCAGGCCATGTTCTGGTTGCAATTATGTCCCGCGGATCACATTTTAAGTATCCTGCTATTTTGTGAATAGTCTCCAGGTCAGGTTGAGCTTTGTTGGTTCTCCATAAGGAAATCGAATTCACACTCATGTCTAAAAATTGCGCAAGTGTACGATTGTCCATGTTATGTTGAACCATAACAACCTTAAGGTTATTGTATTTCGGTTTCGGCGCTGACATATTTTGTCGGAAGCAAATATAAGGGCCGCTAATTATTTGATTTTCAGTGCAAAAACACAAGCAAATTATATAAAAACAAAGTATTAATGTGAAAAAACATAAATGAATTGTGTTTTCAATATAATATTTACTATTTTCGCCAAGGTTAAGGTTATTATAACTGATTAGAGCACACTACAATAAGTGATGCTCTTTTTACTGTATTTTTGCGACCTTCAATAGACTAGTTCTTCATTGTCGTGTTCGCTATACTCTTGCTGGATAAAGTCGGAAGCTTATACAGGGCAAGTGATAGTAGAACGCGCACTTTCATCATATTCAAAAATGATGGGGTGCGCTCCTATCAACTCTGTACTGGCAGCTTCCGCGCCGTTCCTACAGAGATGGAGCCGCCCCATTTTTTTATTGCAGCTCACTCTCCAAAATTTTTTTATAGGATAAGGTTTAAGAGTTAATGGTTCTGACTTAGTTCGTTCCTGGTAATCCTGCTGGGAACCATTTATTAAATATGCTCCTTTATGGAGTTGCTATAACATTAAATTTTTTTCAATTAGGATAAGTTTAATGAGTTAACGGACTTGATTAGTACGTTGCCGGTATTCTTATCGGGAATAGTTCAATGAATGAAAGGCCCCATGTGAGCATGGGGAGTGATTAGATTCGCCGGTAGTCTTGCCGGTGATTTTTTGAAAAAATCGATAAAAAGGAGAGAGGCAGTCCTATTTTCCGGTTACTGTGCGGAAGAGCTCATCTGGCGTAATATTCAGTCCACGCAATACTTTCAGCAGACTGCGAATGGTAAGATCCTGCCCCTTTTCAATTCTTATCAAACCGCTTCTGGAAAGATTTACCTGATAGGCAAAATCGTCGATGGTGGAGTCCAACGCCTCCCTTTTTGTTTTGATGATTTTTCCAATTGCCAGATGGATGGAGTCGATTTCCTTTTCGGATATGGTAGGTACAATAACTCTTTTCTTTGCCTTACGTCCCATGCTACGAATTTGCCTAATAAATTTCGTCTTTAAAATCCTTTATAATCAATCTATTAAAATGTACTGTAAAAATATTCGCACACATCTTTCTTTATCATCGTACACTATTTTCATTTTAGGATAAGGTTAATGAGTTAACGGACTCGATTAGTACATTGCCGGTATTCCTGCCGGGAATGGTAATTTGAATGAAAGGCCCCAGCAATGGGGATATGATATCACGGGTAGTCTTGCCCGTGATATTTTTTTGAGATATCCCAATAAAAATAAGATGGGCAGAACATTCGAGTTCCGCCCATCTTATTTTGTGTCATTCATTCTGTTATCGCTTAATCCCCTCCATAATACGTTTCACCCGTGAGTAGATAATAATAAGTGGATATATAGTCTACCTCACCTGAACCATGCTGCTCGCGGCCTATTGCAACCTGTTCAAACAAAATGGTTTCAGAGCCATTACACAAAATTGTATATGGGTTCGATTCAAGTGTGCAGTTGCACAGACTGCCAGATACTTCTTCCCTGAACTTCAAAGAAATATTTTTCGCTTCGTAAGGAATGGTCAACGCCTCATCATAGTAAAATCTTACAACAAGGTCTGCCCGATGCTCTGATCCGTATTGAGTATAATTCTCCAGCCCGAATTTTACATAGGGTTTGGGCAGTGGACAGGCTGAAAGGTTGATGCCCAGGTCAATCCATCTTGTTTGGTTATAGGTAGGACTGCAGGGGTTCAAATCTTTTTGTTCTCGTTCCTGAACCCCTGTATTGTATATGCCTGCATACTTTTTGCAACGTGCAGCAGTAGCCGTATTCTGCCAGTCTGCGGTTATTACACAGTTTCCTGCCGTGCCATCGATCCATCTGGTTTGATTATAAGTGCTGCTGCCGGGGTTCATATCTCTTTCCTGTTTCTGCGTAATGTTCAATA
Source organism: Pseudoflavitalea sp. G-6-1-2 (assembly GCF_012927185.1). Classification (GTDB taxonomy): domain Bacteria; phylum Bacteroidota; class Bacteroidia; order Chitinophagales; family Chitinophagaceae; genus Pseudobacter. The sequence continues at coordinate 835,782 of NZ_JABBGB010000002.1, read as the reverse complement.
CATAATTGTTGTTGGCTTCACAGGGTTTGCATCTGGTGATGCCCGTGCTTTCCCATATAGGGTTCGTGTGCGGATATGATTTATAAACGTATTGATATTGCTTCAGAATGTTTTTGTCCGCATCTCTGATCCGAAGCAACCGAAGCAGGTCGTCATATTCATAATAAGAAACTGCATTTCTTGCATCACACTGGCTGGTGGTGCCTACCAGCGGATCGTAGGTGAGCGTTGTTATCATGGCTCCTGCTGGATATAATCTAAGTTCGTCTATCAGAATATTGCTGCCTGCAATTGTTGCAGTTGAAGCGCCTGAAAGATGATGCTGATAACAGGTCCAGCCATTTTTTTGCAGCACTGCTGAAGCTGCTGTTCCGTTTACATTTGCAGCCCCGTTTTTCGACCAGTAGCTGATGATGTATTTGTCTGTTGCGGTCAATCTTGTTTTGGATATTGGTGTTCCGCTGGTGAGTTTGTACGATTTGTGGCCGGTAACTGCTTCGGTGGTTGTACGCGTTGCATCAGTAAATTGCCAGTTACCGTTTTCACTTGTCTCGAAGGATGTATAGGCAATGTCATTCACTTTGGCATTCTTTACTTCTGCGATAGGTATGGTGCCACCGTATGCCCAGATATAACTGGTGGTTGGGGCGTTTTTGGGGGTAAGTTGAAGAATATTGCCCTGATTGTCATATTTGTCGAATGTTACATCAACAGTTGGCGTATTCCCTTTGGTGGATGAACTGGATTGACTTGGTTTGATGAATGTGTTTCCCGGAACCATCTGGAAATCGGTTCTTTTTAAAGTCAGCTCTGATGATGGTTGACCGATCAGTGTTTTTTGTTCTACTGGAACCAGAATTATGTTTTGTGCTTTCATCTGGTCATAGATTCCTCCGGTGAAATCTACCGGGTATTTTGTCTGGCTGAGAATGGTTTGCTTCTTGCTGTTGGTAGTTTTTACTTCTTTGATCTGTAAGTTATCCAGATTGTACCTGTACTCCGTTACGTTTTCCAGAAATGACGTTTGGTCATTGGAGTTATATATTCTTTCAGTTTCCGATTTTTTTGCCACGAATCGGGATGGGATTAGCGATCTGGACGAGGCTGTAGTCCCTTCCGGAGAATTGGTGCCGGAGGCGAGGAAAATGTATTGATTGTCCACCATTCTTCCCATATATTCGTTTTGGCTCCAATCGTAGTCTGTGGAAACTGATTTTACTATATTCCCTGCATTGTTATACACATATGTATTGGTAAGGAGGCCTCTCATTGCATCGTTGTTGATTGTTGGCCCATATTCCATCTTGAATATTTCATACGGCTTCCCATCAGCATGATCTGAATAGGTGGTAAAAAAATACACAGTCTTGCTGCCGTCTTCCAGTTTTTCAGTTACTTCTGAATATCCGATATGACTGCCTGCCGGCATACCCTTTATAGGATACGATGCCAGTGTCCATCCAGCTATTGCTGCAGGAGGAGCACCAATCAGTTGAAAGGTCAGATCGGGTTCCATATAAATGGGCTCTTTATTTAATACCCCACTCGATGAATTGCCGCTTAGGTATTCGTAGGTTTTTACCAAAGTGGTTTTGATGCCATCAAATGATCTGATCTGACGGATTCTTGCGCCACCTGTGGGGCGACTTACTATGCCTGAGCCGGGACCATCAGTGTTATAGGTATTGGGAACAAAAAGTGCGTATCTGGTGTGGTCAAGGCAGATCAATTCATTGTTTTCTGTTACAGGGTCGGTTGAGAGTCCGGCACAATCGGTAGATATTCGATTGCCAAGTACCTCATTGAGATTATAAGTACCTGCCTGCAGGTAATCTGTCACGTCCATCTGAAATGTTTCGTATTCTGTTCTGCACGAAGGCCTGAGATCGCTTTGAACCCACTTGTCGGAAATAATCTTTCTGATAACGGTAGGCTCGGGGAGGGTAAAAGTTATATTGGCATAATCCCCCGGGCACGACATGTATCCGTTTGTTCCGCCAGGGCCGCTCATATAGTAATCAGCGAGAAGCTTCCACGCCTGCTCAGGTGGTCTGGGGTTTGGGTCTATTTCTACCACTGTGCCAAACGAATGTGGTTCAAAATCAAACTCAGTGAAACCTCCTGTAGGCCAGGTGATTTTGGTTAGCAGGCTGGCTTTTGCCAAATTAGGATTGGCTGCTCTGTTTGCAGTACCCACTTTTTGGTTTAGATTTCTTGGGTTATAGTGAACAGGTATCTTATTAGCTGTGCCCATTCCATTGAAATACCCCCAATGATCGACCGAATTTATGTCGTATGGGTTAGGATAAGTGGCATCTCCTGTATGCCCTTCAAATGCTGTAGGGTCGTACTCCAATGACGTAACTTCCTCAGCCGTTTCTGCGTTGCCTGTTTTAGTGATTGATGTAAGTTTTAACCGGTTGTACTCGTCGTAAGTGAATTTCCATGATAGCAATTTTTGAGGTGCATTTTCCGCATTTGAAAATAAGTCAATGCGATCAAGTTTTTGTTCTTCCAGTGTGCTGGGCGTAACACCCCGGGGCAGATACATTGGGTCATTGCGTTTTACCGTATTGAACGTCATGTATCCATTGCTGAAATTTATCTTTTTCAGATAGATTACCTGATCGAGACTTTCGTTTTTGGATTTCTGTGAAAGATCAATGAAATTGTTGTCGCTGCCACTCGGAATCAGGTATCCTATTTTTTCATTTCTTGATTCTTTCGCGCGATATTTCCCCGGCGTATTGGTATATTCCAAAGTAACGGTTTCGCCTGTAGGAGATATGATGGATGTGAGATACCAGCTGGAAATATAGGCCATATGTCCCTGCCCCACCTGGGAGGCAGACCATTCATGAGCGTCGAAATAATATTTGACGCCCTCACCTGTTGTAATGATCCATCGGTTGATGTGATTGCTTGAACTCACTCCAAGTATTCCGGTTTCAGGAACTTGTGCCAGTTCAAATTCAATTTTTAGAGGCTGCTGAGATCGTTGATGGATTTTTGCATCCTGACCGAAAAAAAACTGCCCTGAAAAGTTTGCAAAATTGAAACTAAAATCATCCGGTTTCTGATCATTTTCTCTTCCTTCATTGGCCCAGAAAAATGCAGTAGTTCTCGAAGGAGGTGGATAGGTTGCTAAGTCATCAAACACATAATGGAACTTGGGGTTGTCTGCAATGAGATCATAATAAAATCCTGTTCCCGAACCTGTGCTGAATCCATATGAATCATCAGGTATATCCTTCACTGTTCTGGTTATCACTCCACCTGCAGACAATGACCAACCTAGCCCGACCCAGCCTGGAATATCATTGGGTCTTACACTTCCTGTATGATATGAGACACCTACAGGAATTGATAAACTTCCCGATTGAATATTGTAAACGGGTATTGAAATATTAGGTGTTCCTGTGTAAAGCGAAACAGGAATCTCTCCATATTTTCCCAATGACGCAGCAGTAGGAGAAGGAGGGAGAATCCTGTTGTTTTCTTTTGGATTGTCTTGTGCAATAACAGAAACGCCGAAGAATAATGTGCAAAGTGACAATAGGAAAAGCCATTTCATAGCAGTAAAAGGCCGGCAATGGAAAGCTCCATGCAAGCGGATTTAGGGTTTCAATAAAACTAATTGTAGGGCTGGAAAACGAAAATACAGATTCAAATTGAGTTTGAATGAAATAAAAGATTGTTTTATACTTTCTCTCCTTTCAGCAGCGAATACTTCTTCGGCTTAATCCCAATATGCTTATCAAACAATCTCGAAAAATGACTCAGGTTTGAAAATCCCAACCTATATCCCACTTCCGAAATTGATAGATTATTTTTCCTGATCAGGTAAGCCGCCTCATTCATTCTCGCTGTCTGGTAATAGTTATAGATGCTGTTGCCGAAAACCTGTTTGAATATCCGCTTCAGCTTCGACTCGCTCATGCCCGTCATGGTTGCCAGTGCATGGAGTTCGGGAACTATGCTCAGGTCGGAAAGGATATGGTCTTTCACCTCGTGCACCTTGCTCAGATCATCCTTGCGGATTGAAATGCAAGGTGTGTCCATTCTTTTGGCGAGATTGTAAAAAAGCTGATAGATCAGTTCGGTTGCTTTTATTCTGTAATATAAATTCCCGAACAATTCGTTGTCGTTTGTTTTGAATATCAGGGCCAGCACGCATTGTATCTCCTGCGTCATGGCCTCGTTGTAGAAGTGAGGACCTTTATTGCAGATGATATGTTTAACAAGCGCATGATCGTTGGTTCCCAGTAAACTTTTCAATAAATCGCGCTGCACCAGAATAAGGGTAGCGAAGATGGTGGAGCCCGCTGCAAATCTTATATCGGAGGCTATATCGTTTGAAGCAAGTTGTATCAGTGTATCCGGCTGCGCGTACTCATTCAGCTGAAGTTTAAAAGGGATATGATGGCTGGCTGCTGTGCTTACCTGCAGTCTGATGGAAAGCACATCAGGTCTTGATTGCGATACGTTTCCTCTGAATACAAGATCCTCTTGAAGAGTAAGATGAAATATCGCCATCTTCAGTCCCGCTTCCATATCGGCCATAATGATCGTTCCCTTTCCAGGAGATCCCGAAATGGCGATCTGATTATGCGTTATTTCTGAACCAGTCCTTGCTGCAAACGCTTCCAGAAAATTCAGTGTGCCATCTTGCATGTATTCGAAAATCATAGAGAGTCGAAGTTGATGATTGTGATTGCCGATGCCCTGTAAAATTAAGAAGAAGAAAATAAATGAATGACCGGAATGGACTATTTTTTGCTCTCAGAGAGCTATTTTGCTTGATACGGTCATAATAATTTTGAAGGGTAATTTCAAAAACAATTTATGACAACGATTTTAGAGAGCTTTCTCATTCACATTCACAGTGACACTTTCTGTGTGTACTGGCTGTTTTATCTGGGGTATATTTTTATCGCAGGCTGGATGGGTTTCAATAACCTGTCTGCCGGGAACAAAATTTCAGGAGTTCTGCTGTTGCTCGGAGCTGCTGCGCTTTTTATCGGAATTTTCTATGCGCCGTTTTCGGCCATTCCTTTTATCTGGCTGGTTCCGGTAACTGTTATTTCGTTATTCAGAAAACAAGATCAGCAGTTTTACAACCTGCTTTATTGTTCTCTTATTCCCGTGCTCTTGCTGGCAATGAACAAAACATATGGCATTATCTAGAAAATCAGAAATTATGAAAACGAAATTATCGAACCTGTTGAAAGGAGATCTGAATATTATCCGCGGCATATTCTACACCGGTTTTGTGTTTATCTTCGGTTATGCTGCACTGTTTAAGGTTTTTGAATGGCCACGCATGATGAAAGGAATGGCCGGATTTGGTTTCAATACCAACTGGACTTTATTTATCGGGTATGCAGAGTTAGTGGGGACGATAGGATTGCTGATAGGGCTTGCGTATCCGAAAATTCTGCGACTGTCCATTCTCTGGCTGTTTCCATTTGCGATAGGAGCGTTTACGGTACATATGGCGAATGAGGAATATCATCACTATTACAATTCGCTTTTTTGCTGTATTGCTGCGGTGGTACTATTTCTCACAGACAAGAAAGTGAAAGTTACTTATACACCTTGATCGAATGGGTTCAGAAACCCGAACTTCGGTTTATGCAGTACAATCAAAGCCCCGCAACTGCGGGGCTTTGAGATCAATAAGATCAGTGAGTGTATTCCTTACGAGTTGCTGACTGTTGCTCCCTTAATGCAATCAATTACCTTTTCGGCCTTGCAGTTATTTAGTCCGGCGCCCCAGCAGGCGTTGAACTCAAGAACGAACCATCCGGTTTGTTCACTGTATGCAATATCCACCACTACAACTCTGGGCAGGAGTGTGCCATTGTGAGCGATGAAATCTGCGGCAAACGCTTCTCCTGTTTTTACATCGGCGGATCCTTCGTAAAGAGCAATATCCAGCACTGCTCCGTCTTTGATGTAACACCTGGCTTCGGCCTGAATATTATCGATGATGGTTGAAATCAATATTTCTTCCGTTGTCTGCAGTCCTGCCGTATTCTTACTGAATTCTTCCAGGGTTCCAAAAACACCTGCAAGAAACATTTTTGGAATCACTGGTTTGATGAAAGTGGGGAAGTCTGATTCTTTAAGATCACCGAGCTGTTCTAATTGAATATGTCTTTTAGTGTATTTTTCATCCAGTCTTGCAATTAAAGAATCATCTGGCGATAGTAGCTCTACATTGTACAGTTGAGCTACAACCAGCGCAAATGCCTGATTGCCGTATATTGCTATTCTTTGTTGGCTGAGATCTTCCTCTTTGATCCAAAACTTATCGAGTCTTCTGATCTTCCCGCCATTCTTAACCCATGCATCGAATATTTGCTCATGCTCGATATCGGTTTTTTTAGGGATTAGTAGTGTTACTGGAGTATCCATATTGATTAATCGGTGTTCAATTTAATAACTCAGCGGTTGTTCTGCTGCCGTTTGCGGCTGACATACGTTATAGCCTCATTAAACGTAATGCCAAACTTTGCAGCATTTCGGGGAATGATATAGTTAACAGGCTCTTTAATAAATTTCACATGCTTCACAGCTGGTTTTGCTTCAATCATTTCTCTGATGCCATACTCAACCACTTTTTTTGCTGTATCATCGAACCAGTTCGATAGCGTCATAATAGCGCCTCTTTCCTCATCGGATTCGTAACAGCTTATGAAAGGCTTATTCTGATAAAAGAAACCGCCGTTAAGGTGAACGAATAACCGACCGGTCAATACTTTGCAGCTGTGCATTTCATTTGTGATAGTTGGGCCCGATACGTCGATTCGCACTAACTCAAATGCGTCTTTATGCTCGGCATGATTGTGAAGGCAATCGGCCATTTTTGCAAAGAACTTGATATCGAAAGGGAATTGACTGTTGCATACGAATCCTATCCGTTCGCCGGGGAATGCAAGGGCAATGTATTTTATTACTTTATCCATTTTTATTTTCTGGTAAATTCCTAAAATGGACAGCGCCGGAAATTCTTCTTTCAATATAGGATACTCCAGGTTCATCGATCTGCTGCCGCCGATCATGATGAGGTTGCGTTTATTGCTCAGTATCTCATGTCCCAATGCCAGGCAATTGGAGGAAAGCAAGATCGATATTTTCGATTGATCTGATTGCAGGCAGGACTTTATATGATCTACGTTTGAGGCAACGCCGGTAGGGGAAGCCTCGATATGGTACTCGGCGAATGCGAATCGTGAACCAATATGTGCACCTAAGGCTCTTATCTCTGCTGTAATATGAGATACGTGCTGCCTGTAATTTTTATGCCTTTTATCGTAAAATATCGATATCCGAACTTCTTCGTCTGCGGGTAACGTGTGCTGAAAAAAATCAAGTTCAGTTTCCCAGAGCTTGGTTTTGCAAAGCTGATTCAGCAAATCGTCGGGGTCTGATGTTTTCGGCGGCACAGTTTTGAAAAGTGTTGAGTAAGCGGGAACAGGTCCGCGTCTGTCGATTACATGGAACTCTTCACTTTCCAATTGAATCTTATCGTTTCTGTCGAATTTTTTTTGATGATATTCAATGCTTCCGTTACGAAGCAGAATAAAAATAAAGTATCGGTTGATCAGTGCTGTATCCAGTGACAGCGGATACTTCGATAAACCATACAGCTTCACTGGTTTGTCGTTTCTTCGGCCTCCTTTCAGCGTTTTTTCGATGAGGCCCGGTTCGATATAGATTTCACTGTATTGTTCATAAAGGAACTCGCTCATTTCAAATGGTTCGCCGGAAGCAGGTGGATCACTTTTGTGTTTCATCTCAGCTTCCAGTGCCGACTTGTCGATCCGGGCCATTTCATGTACAAACTTCAGTATGTGATGATCTGCCAAAGTAGCTTTTATGAATTTGCCCTGATCGAATGCATTTGAATAGGCACGCGCGCAATCAATGGTGCCCCCATCGCCCGTACCGACAATGGCGTAACGTTTTCCATTTTCAGTAGGTATCAATTGCTCCTGGTGCAGTGCTTCGCACCTCCAGTATGAATTTTCGGGATTGGTTGAATATTTTTGTTGTTCAATGCCAAAACCTCCGGCATAGATAACGGTCTTGAAATCTAATTTCGGATATGTTTTTTTCGCAAATTCTCCTGTTCCGATAAAACTGAGTTCTACTTTATTGCTTTTTTCCTGCACCTGAACTACTTCGCGATTGTTAAAGATCCTGATACGGTCCTTGAATTTATTGAACTCTACGTCCAGCTGGCGAACGATATGATCTCCGGAGCCGGCACTCCAGTTCATAAAAGGCAGTTCAGTGGCATCATCCTTATATTCATCATTGAGCGGCCAGTCGTAAATATTCGGGTGAATATACCTGTTATTGTCTCCACGCTGAAGATAACAGAGGTTGTTCATTCGTTCGAATAAGAACACGTTGGTATCTGCACACAATGCTGCGGCAATCGTGATGCCTGCAATGCCTCCTCCGATAATGGCTACAGAAGAATCTTTTTTTACAACCTGTTCTTTGATTAATGCATAAGCCAGGTTGAAAGCACGTATTTGTTGGGAGTAAATTGTAATGCGTTTATCAAAACATCCTATGGCATATGTCCATCGATGATTAGGCACCAGCATTGCCTGTAGAATATCCTTGTCCGCCAATTTATTATTGATCATATTCTATTTCCTGTTCAATATAAAGGACCTGATTGCAGCTTCTTAATCTATTAAAAATAGGAGATAAATACTAAATCAAAAAGACAGATCGGGAAATGTTTGCGCTTCAAAAAGATTGATAAATCTGGGTTTTTTGCGTAGGTGGTGTAACGTATAGGAGCGCGTTTCAGCTACACAAAACAACAATATTTTTTGTGGGGTTACTCTGTTGAATAATCGGGAAATGATCAGGCGCTATCGGTCTGCTCTGTACGCAAAAGGGAGAGGGGAGGACAATGAAATAATTGCAACCGGGCATGGAGATGCTGAAATTTCAAAGTCAATACCTAACGAAGATGGAAGAGGAGAGTAGTTAGTTGCGTTAACTGCGCCTGGAATCTTAAAGCAGGAATAGAAGGAATAAAAAAAGCCCCGCAAATTGCGAGGCTTTTTCTGTGGGAGTCTGCCGGAGATTTGTCGAACCAGATAAGGGGGCTTCGGCCTAAATATCATCTTAAGTCATTAATGGACAGCTACATATTGAATCTGAAATAAAGTAAGGTGAAAAACACTTCGGATTTGGGTGTTTTTCACGGAACGAGTGAATTGTACTTAAATCTTTGAAAATGAAAAGATTTAAACTATTTTAGGATACCTAAAACAGGTCTGATTTCAATGAAGAGCCTTATTGCTTATTTTGATATTGAAGTTAACCCGGCAAGCAAACAGTTGCTTGATATAGGTTGTGTTTTGTCAGATGAATCTAGCTTCCATAAAAACCAGCCCAACGAATTCAAGAGTTTTATTGAACATTCAACGTTCATTTGTGGGCACAATATTTTAGTCCACGACCTAATTTATTTACAAAAATATTTCGGGAATAATGAATGGGGACTGGATAAGGCTATTGACACACTGCTATTTTCTCCATTATTATTCCCTCAGCAACCTTATCACCACCTGTTGAAGGATGACAAACTTCAAACAGACGAATTAAATAATCCGTTGAATGATGCTATAAAAGCAAAGCACTTATTTTTTGATGAAGTAAGAGCTTTTCAAAATCTGGATGATGAGTTTAAAGAAATATTGTACCTGCTTTTATGTGATAAAAGAGGGTTTGGTAATTTCTTCAAGTACTTAAATTATACTGCTTCAACTGGCAAAGAGCAATTGCTGGTTACCATCCGGAAAAGATTTAAAGGCAAAATCTGTGATGCAAGCGATCTTCAGTCACTCATACATACCTCACCCATCGCTTTCGCGTATGCATTAGCATTGTTAAACTGTAATGACCGATATTCAATTACTCCTCCTTGGGTGTTAAAAAATTACCCGGATGTGGAACGATTTCTTTTTTTAATGAGAAATAACCCGTGTATACAAGGATGTGAGTATTGTAAATTGGCGCTTGATCCTATTCCTGCATTAAAAAAACATTTTGGTTTTTCAAGCTTTCGCACTTACGGAAGTGAACCATTACAAGAAGATGCAGTAAATGCTGCCATACGTGGCGAATCGATACTAGCTGTATTTCCAACTGGTGGAGGAAAGTCAATCACCTTTCAGGTTCCTGCATTAATGAGTGGTGAGAACGCCAAAGCCTTAACTGTTGTAATTTCTCCTTTGCAGTCTTTGATGAAAGACCAGGTAGATAACCTGGAAAAAAAAGGTATTACAGAAGCAGTAACAATTAATGGACTGCTAGATCCTATTGAACGTAGTAAAGCTATTGAAAGGATAGAAAATGGTTTTGCCAGCCTGTTGTATATATCTCCAGAATCGCTTCGGTCAGTTACAATTGAGAGACTATTATTAAAAAGAAAGATCACAAGGTTTGTGATTGATGAGGCGCACTGCTTCTCTTCCTGGGGGCAGGATTTCAGGGTTGATTACTTGTATATTGGCGATTTTATCAAGGCGTTACAGCAAAAGAAAGGGCTCGATTATACCATACCCGTTTCCTGCTTTACCGCCACCGCTAAACAAAAAGTAATTGAGGATATTAAATCTTATTTCAAAGAGAAATTAAATTTAAGCTTACAAGTATTTCGTGCTAATGCTTCAAGAACCAACTTGCAATACAGTGTTTATCGGAAAGATAATGAAGAAGAAAAGTATAACCAACTAAGGAGCATCATTGAAACGAAGGGCTGTCCTACCATTGTTTATGTATCTCGTACAAAAAGGGCGTATAAACTTGCTAAACGACTAAGTGATGATGGTTTTATCGCCAAGCCCTACCATGGGAAAATGGAAAAGGATGAAAAATCTCAGAATCAAAATAACTTCATGTCCGGTGAAGTAAACATTATGGTTGCTACCTCGGCCTTCGGTATGGGGGTTGATAAAAGCGATGTAGGGGCCGTGATACACTATGATATTTCTGATTCACTCGAGAACTATGTGCAGGAAGCAGGAAGAGCGGGCCGTGATGAAAATATTAATGCTGATTGCTATGTATTGTTTAATGAAGAAGACTTAGATAAACATTTCATTTTGCTGAACCAGACAAAAATCAGCAGTAAAGAAATCAATCAAATCTGGAAAGCAATTAAAGAGTTAACGAAAACAAGGGATAAGGCATCCAATTCTGCGTTAGAGATTGCCAGGAAGGCAGGATGGGATGATGGTGTCGTCGAAATCGAAACAAGAGTAACTACAGCCATTGCAGCCCTGGAAGATGCCGGTTACTTGAAGCGTGGGCAAAATATGCCTAGAATTTTCGCTAACAGTATTCTTAGTAAAAATGCGCAGGAAGCCATTGGTAAAATCAATTCCTCCGAAAAATTTTCAGATATACAAAAAGTAAAAGCAGTTCGCATCATCAAAAAATTGTTTTCAAGTAAAAGTAAAAGACTTTCCACTGACGAAATTGCTGAATCTAGGATAGACTATATCTCTGACCAGTTAGGAATCGTAAAAGAAGAAGTGATCCGCATCATTGAATTGATGCGGGAAGAAAAAATATTAGCACAGGCAAGAGATCTCACCGCATTCATAAAAAAAGCAGATTCGGTTAATAAGTCATTAACCATTGTGGAAAGCTTCAGAAAGCAGGAAGAACTTTTACTGGCACAACTAAAAGACGGAGAAGCAGAGTATCATTTAAAAGAAATCATCGAATTGTTTCTTCAATCAGGTGTCAAAGATAGTTCTCTCAACAAGCTTAAGACTATCATTAACTTCTGGTCGATCAAAAACTGGATTAAGCGACAAAATCTCGAATATTCCAGGAATCATGTACAGATATCTTTGTTTATTGACAGATCTGAGTTTCGGGAAAAACAGGAGAAACGTCATTTGTTTGCAAAGCTGGTTACAGAGTACCTCTACAAAAAAGCGACAGAATTATCAGGTGCGGATAATAAACAAGAGGAGGTGTTAATTGAATTTTCGGTACAGGAATTAAAGGAGATGGCAGAAAAAGAGCTGGGAATGTTTTTTTCAAAAGCTACTTTTGACGATATAGAAGACACCCTGTTTTACCTCTCAAGAATTGAGGCCATTAAGATTGAAGGCGGATTTCTGGTAGTCCATAATAAACTCACCATTGACCGAGTAGAAAAGAACAACCGGATACAATATAAAGAGAGTGATTATGAAAAGTTAAAGCAGTTTTACCAGCAAAAAGTTCAGCAGATTCATATAGTTGGGGAATATGCTAAAAAAATGATTCGCAATTATAATGAAGCATTGCAATTTGTAGATGATTATTTCAGGCTGAATTATTCGTCTTTTTTATCAAAATATTTTCCGGGTAGTCGTCAAGATGAAATCAAACGAACCTTAACGCCGGAAAAGTTCATGAAATTGTTCGGAGCTTTATCCCCGGCTCAATTGCAAATTATTAATGACTCGGCTAATCAATATATTGTAGTTGCTGCCGGTCCTGGGAGTGGTAAAACTAGGTTGCTGGTGCACAAGCTGGCTTCTCTTCTGCTAACCGAAGATGTTAAGCATGAGCAATTACTGATGCTTACTTTCTCAAGAGCCGCCGCCACTGAATTTAAAAAGCGCCTTATTGAACTCATCGGCAATGCGGCTAACTTTATTGAAATAAAAACTTTTCACTCTTACTGTTTCGACCTTCTTGGAAGAGTTGGGACCCTGTTAGAAGCAGGAAACATTATCAATACGGCTGTAGAAAAAATAAGATCAGGTGAAATTGAAACTTTTCGGATTACCAAAACCGTGTTGGTGGTAGATGAGGCACAGGATATGAATAAGGAAGAGTATGAACTGGTAAAGGGACTGATGGAACAAAATGAAGAAATGCGGGTCATACTCGTGGGGGATGACGACCAGAACATCTATGGATTCAGGGGCGCGGATGCAGTATACATGCAACAACTGATTACCGAAAAAGCCGCAGTTAAATATGAGTTAACAGAAAACTACCGGAGCAAAGAAAATATCGTTTCATTTGCCAACACCTGGGCTACGACAATTAATAACCGGTTGAAAACCGAGGCATGTTTTGCGAAACAACGGGGAAACGGACAAATCGAAATAGCGGCATATGCAACTAACAACTTGATTGTTCCCGTTTCGGATCTTATCAGCAAAGCGGCACTTTCAGGCTCCACCTGTGTGCTTACCAAAACAAATGAAGATGCCATGTTACTGGCTGGTTTGTTATTGCTACGGGGTGTGCAGGCAAAAGTGATTCAATCGAATGATGGATTTAGTTTGAGTAATTTATATGAGCTGCGTTATTTTTCGGATATCATCAACGGCAACACTGACACTCCATTGATAACAGAAGAGGACTGGATAAATGCAAAACGCCAGTTAAATGCACATATCAATGCCAGTGCAAAGAAGGAACTGGTGAATGCATTGATCAAATCTTTTGAAGTTGTAAATACGGCGAGGAAATACAAGAGCGATTGGAAGTCTTTCCTATTTGAATCAAAAGTGGAAGATTTTCTGAGTATAGATTCTGAGGTAGTATATGCTTCCACTATTCATAAAGCGAAAGGAAAAGAGTTTGATAATATTTACCTGTTATTAAGAAACTTTAACCCAGAAACCGATGAGGATAAACGACAATTTTATGTAGCCATCACCCGAGCCAAGACAAATTTATCGATACATTACACTGGCAATTATTTAAAGCCTTTTTATTCAGAAGAACTAGTCTATAAAGAAGATCGAAACTCTTACCATGAACCTCAACAAGTAGCCATTTTTCTCACGCACCGGGATGTGCAATTGGGCTATTTTGAATTTGTACAACATCGAATAAACAATCTTCATAGCGGGGCATCCCTTCAAATACTGGAAGAAGGACTGGGAAATTCCCATGGCGACCTGGTTTGTAAATACTCCCAAAAATTCAGGGTTGTTTTGAAAGAGCGTGCTGATAAAGGATTCTATATTGCCGAAGCCAAAGTAAACTTTATTGTGTACTGGAAAGATGATGCAAAGGACAAGGAATCGAAAATAATCCTACCTGAATTGCTGTTGAAAAAAGTGTAAGTCCTTATGTAGCATTCCCATTTGCCCCTATGCGGGAATAATCTTCTCCAATGGTTCGACCTTCCTGGAAAAATTCACTTTTAAAGGGAGAGCCTCTATTCGCACCGAACGCGGCTTTTCGTCTAATAAAAAAAGGAAGCACAATTCTGTACTTCCTTCTTCTGTGGGAGTTGACGGGTTCGAACCGCCGACCCTCTGCTTGTAAGGCAGATGCTCTGAACCAGCTGAGCTAAACTCCCTTTTTTTGTATCCCTTTGTTCGTTTGGGAGTGCAAAGATAGGGATTGGAATATTTCCACCAAATTTTTGGCAAAAAAACTCTACATTTTTTTTCTCAACCCCATCAGTATGAACCGATAACATCCCCATATCCCGGAATAATTCCGGTTTTCCCTCTCTTGCAGCCTTGTCTTATTTTAATAACTTTGTACCACCTATAAACAGATACTATGGCATTTGACGGACCTACCAGGCCTTATGAAGAAGATGATTCGGACGTATTGACCAGTGCAGAAGAGCCCTGTAACCTGATTGTGTGGAATGATGAAGTGAATACTTTCGAATGGGTGATCGAAACCCTCATGGAAGTTTGCGGCCACACAGCTGAACAGGCCGAGCAATGCGCCTACATCATTCACTTTCAGGGAAAGTACGCTGTGAAAAACGGAACCTACGAGGAGCTCAAACCCCATTGCGATGCCATTACAGACAGAGGTATCGGCGCCACTATCGAAGTAGCAGCTCAATAACTTCCTGCAGCCAGCTATGCCCTTATTTGCACTGGACAGTAAGCTCTATTTTCCACCGGTCCATATGGCGGAACCGGATGGATTATTGGCCGTGGGTGGAGATCTTTCACTCGCAAGGCTGCGGCTTGCCTACCGGTCGGGCATCTTCCCCTGGTACGAAGGACAATACATTCTCTGGTGGTGTCCCGATCCACGTTTCGTGCTCTTTCCCGAAGAGCTCCGCATCAGCAAAAGCATGCTGCAACTTTTCAGAAAAAATACATTCGAGTTCAAAACAAATACTGCTTTCTGTGAAGTGATCCGCAACTGCCAGCAGATCTCGCGCGAAGGCCAGAACGGCACCTGGATCACCAGCGATGTACTCAATTCATATACCGCGCTTCATCACGAAGGCCTTGCTCATAGTGCAGAAGCATGGAAAGATGGCGAACTGGTAGGCGGACTGTATGGCATCAGGATGGGAAATGTTTTCTTCGGCGAAAGCATGTTCAGCAAACAAAGCAATGCCAGCAAGTTTGCGTTTCTCAGTTATGCGCAGCAACTGATCGGTGAAGGAGTGAAACTGATCGACTGCCAGGTGTACACTGCACACCTCGAAAGCCTTGGTGCGCGCATGATTCCCCGCGATCATTTTCTGCACCTGCTAGAAGTGAATGGCGTGTAGGTCGTTTGGTAGCATCGCTCTCCAGGTAGGCCAGTCGTGCGACCATTCAGGCCCCCAGATATTCAGTTCGTGCCCGATCCCTTTGCTTTGCAATATTCCCGCCAGCTGCCTCGCAGCATTCGGATCTTCATAGGCACCGCTTCCCGACAAAATATGGATATGATTGCTCTTCCTGATCTGTTCCAGTATCGCATGATCGTTCAGGTTAGGAAGGTAGTGGGCAGGACTATTGAAATAAACATCATCATCAAAATACCCGCGGGTATATTCAGTGAGTGAATACACGCCGCTCATGGCGATGCATCCGTTTATCAGATCGGGTCTTTTGAAAAACAGATTGGCGCTGTGCAATGCCCCGAAAGATGCGCCACAGGTGAGGATGGGTGTCTCTTCGCTCGTCTGTTGCCGGATGTATGGGATCACTTCTTCGAGCACATACTGGTTCCACTGCTGATGGCGTACTGCTTTATCGCGCGGTTCCATCTGTTGATTCATCCAGCTTTCGTTGTTGATGCTGTCGATGGAAAAAACCTTTACCCTGCCTGCATCGATATGCGGCGCCAGCGAGTCTATCAGCTGAAACCGCTCATATTCAAGATAATCCGCTGCCGCCGTTGGAATCAGCAGCAAGGCATAGCCATAGAAGCCATACGTTGCAATGGGCATGCTCTTGTTCAATGCCGGACTATGCCAGGCAGAAAGTTTACGATCCATAGTGGGTTTGATTGCAAAATGAATATAGGAAAAATTATTCATGTTCGGCGCTACCGGTAATCTTTGCACGATGCAGGTGTGGCGGTTATCCGCAAATGAAAAAACCGGAGCAGCTCAATGCTGGTCCGGTTCTCACTCAAATATAGCAGGCTCTATTTTCCCGCTGCCGGATTATTGGCCACTTCAACATCGGGAATGAGGAATGTTGTTCTCGTGGGAGTTGGTTTGCGGTTCGGATGAAGAATATTGGCTCTCACTTCGGTAAGGATGGAATTTACCCTGTCGGTTCTAACGAGATCGAACCAGCGCTTTGCTTCTCCGATGAATTCGTATCCTCTTTCGCGGAACACCATATCATCGAATTGAGTCTGGTCTAATCCGCTGAGATCCGATACATTGCTGGGCGTATTCACCGGTAATCCGTAAGCTCTTCTTCTCACCTGATTGATGGCATCGTACGCAGCTGCTGTAGGGCCATTCACCTTGTTCTCCGCTTCTGCAAAAATCAGCAGCACATCCGGATAACGATACATATACAAGTCGTTGCCATTGCCGGTATCGATAGGCGCATTAGGATCTTTGAACTTACCCATGCGGAGATCGTAATCCGTATCCAGCTCTGCATTTGTTACCACTCCGTTGATCAGGTAAGTATTGTACAAACTGAATTTCTTACGGAGATCATTCGGGTCCCAGTTTTTAATTAACGGTGCATTGGATGTGACGCCTCCAAACTTATTGCCGCTGATGGAATATCCGGCCTGTTTGGCTTTGGAGTCTGCCCAGTAAGAAGCCATGAAATTCCCGCCATTGATGATCTGTGAGAATTTAAGCGAGAATACATCTTCTTTATTGGTGGGCAGAGTAGGTGAGTACACGGTTGCAAGTGATGCTTCAAGATCATAACCATAATCTGCTTTGCTGTCCATCACTTCTTTTGATTTGATCCTCGCATTCGGGTAGTCTTTCATGGTGAGATATACATCGGCCAGCATTGTTTTGGCTGCTCCTGCAGTGGCACGGCCTGCATTGGCAGCAGGTACTGTTTTGGGCAGCACGTTCTCCGCGAATTTCAGGTCTTTGATGATCTGATCGTAGATCACCGGAATGTCTGAACTGGAAAGAGATACATCACGCGCATTGAGGATCGGTTTCAGCCGCATCGGGAATTTCCCGAATGTGCGCACTGCAAAATAAAAACACAGCGCCCTTACGAAATAGGCCTCTCCATATGCTCTGTTGCGGAGATCTTCTGTGAGGGCTTTGTCTTCATCCAGCGTTACGATCAGCGAATTGGCCCTGCCGATTGATTCGTACAGTGTTGTCCATGGCTGATTCAGCGCTGTATTGCTGTTCATGAGATTGTTGTAATTGCTCCAGCTTTGCTGGCTGCTGCCGCCGGCATCGGCATATTCTGCCATCAGCTCGAAACCCAGTCCGATGGTGGATTCCCAAAGCCTGCCGCGACTGCGTGTAAGCGGCTCATAGATGCCGATAAGTGTTTGTTCGAGAACACCGGGATCGAGTTTACCCAGACTGATGGAAGACTTCGGACTCTCATCCAGCATCTTCTCGCATCCGGTCTCTGCTATCGATGTGATGAGCAGCAGTATAACTGTGATGATTATGCTATATCGTTTCATAAACTTCTTTTTAATGTGTTGCCAATCAGAAAGTGAGTCCTATTCCGAGATTATAGGTTTTAGCGCTGGGATAAGATCCGAGATCCACACCCTGCCTTCTGTCGTTGCCGTTGAACGAATTCACTTCGGGATCGTACCCTGAATAGTTCGTCCACGTAAGCAGATTCTGCGCGCTGATATACACATTCAGATTCTTCACCGCTTTCGATTTCAACGGCACATTGTAATCGAGGCGAATATTCCGCAGACGGAAGAAATCTCCGCTCTCCAGAAAACGATCCGATGTTCTGTGTTCATTCGCCGCCAGCAGGCTCGGTCTTGGATAGTACTCCAGTACGGCCTTCATTTTATTGAACTGATTGGCAGGGCTGGGATTCACCATCTCCACCAGATTACGGTTGTTGATCAATGATCCGCTCACGCCTGCCCACACTGAGCTGAGCGTAATGCGCTTGTACTTCACTGTTGGACTGAACCCGTAGATCAGGTCCGGGTAGGGACTGCCGAGGATCTGGTTGTCCGAAGCATTGATCACAGGGCGGCCCTGCTGATTGAAATCGTTGTTCAGGTTTTCGTACTGTGGCACGCCATCTTTATCGAGACCAGTGAATTTGGGCCCATAGAATACAGAGAGCGGATAGCCCTGGCGAATGATGCTCACAGCTCCTGAGGCATCATCGCCCCCGGCTGCTGTTGGCACATCTTTTCCATCCAGCGTTTTTGTTACGAGATTCTTGTTGGTAGAAAGATTCACGTCGATGGTCACGCTCCAGTCTGCTGTGTTAACGATGTTTGCACCAAGTGTGAATTCCCATCCTTTATTCTCGATCTCACCTACGTTGTCGATGATCTGGCTGGCGCCTGTTCCGATTCCCGCACCCACACCTGCTGAAGGTGGCAATTGCACCAGAGCCAGCAGGTCTTTGGTTGTTTTCACATAATAATCTACACTGAAACGAAGCCGCTCATTGAAGAAGCCGGCATCGATGCCGAAGTTGGTTTGCGCAGTGGTTTCCCATTTCAGATTCGGGTTAGGGAATGTTGGTGTGAGACCCACTACCTGTCCTGTACCGCCACCCTGACTCGTATTCACCGACCGGCCCAGCAACAGCGATTGATAAGGTTTGATGGCCGGGTTGCCGGACTTACCCCAGCTTGCTCTCAGTTTTAAATTAGATACCCAAAGCAATTCTTTCATGAAAGCTTCTTCTGAAACCCGCCATGCGGCTGATACAGATGGGAACACACCAAATTTGTTATTCTCTGCAAACACCGATGCGCCATCTCTGCGGATGCTGGCAGACACGAGGTATCTGTCCATATAGTTAAGTCGCAATCTTCCGAACCCTGATACGATCACCGATTCTGTAACCGCTGTAAGGGGTTTGCTCACCGTATTCGCTGAATTGAAATTGTAGTTCTTCTGCTGATCGTTCACAAACCCGGATGCCAGCAGATCGGTGGTATTGTATCTTTCTTTCTGATAGCTCATACCTGCGATGGCTTCGAGGGAGAGTTTGTCTGTAAGATCTTTTTTGTATTCGAGGAAGTCCTCTACGAGTACAGATGTTTTATCGTAGTTGCCTAATTCCGCTACACCTGCGGCCTGCCCAAGTCTTGGCAGGATGCGCGGATAGTAGAGATCCCTGCGGATAACGTAGTAGTCGGCCGATACGCGGGTTGTGTTCACCAATCCTTTGATGATCACAGATCGCAGATCAACACCGCCCTGAATGCGCGTATTGGTATTTCTGTCGAGCACTTCTTCTGCCATCGCTACAGGGTTCTCTGCATCGATGCCATTGAATTTATAGGGAGTAACATCTGTGTATGTTCCATCAGCATTGCGCACCGGAACCGTAGGCAGGGCGCGGAGTACAGAGCCCATGCCGGATTTTCCGAAGTTGCGGGTATTGTCTCCGAGAGAAGGAGAGAAGCCATCCTGCACACCGCGGGAAACGGTGAGCCGGGTGCTGAGATTGAAACGATCACTGAGTTTGTTATCGAGGTTCACGCGCAATGATCCGCGTTTGTATCCGCTGTTGCGGATGATGCCTTTCTGATCGAAGTATCCTCCACTCACGTAGTAACGGCTGCGCTCGTTGCCGCCGCTTACGCTGAGGCTGTTGTTGAGCAGCAGACCAGTGGTGAACACTTCATCCTGCCAGTCGGTACTTACCGATGGAGTGGTTTTCGGAAAATCATCCGGCAATGCATCGCCATTGTTTACATAAAATGCTTTTGTGTAACTGAGGTATTCTTCACTGTTCATCATCTCCATTTTCTTTCTCAGTTTCTGAAAACCCACAGAGCTTTCAAATACAGTGCGGGCAATGCCTGCTTTACCGGTTCGGGTGGTAACCATCACTACGCCATTGGCGCCGCGTGAACCGTAGATGGCAGTTGCAGATGCATCTTTCAATACCTCGATCGATTCGATGTCGGAGGGGTTGATGCTTGCCATTCCGTTTGCACCACGAACATCATCATTGAACTGCGGCAATCCATCGATCACATACAGCGGTTCATTGCCGCCGGCTATGGAACTCACGCCACGGATCCTGATGCTGATGCCTGCGCCGGGCTGGCCGGAAGTCTGCTGCACCTGCACACCGGGCATGCGCCCACTCATGGCCTGTTCCACTGATACCACGGGCATTTCGCGGAGTTTGTCGCCGCGCAGTGATGCTACGGAACCGGTGAGATCTGTTTTCTTTTGCGTGCCATATCCTACCACCACAACATCGGTGAGATTTTTGGCATCCGCTTTTAATTGTACATCGAGTTTTTCGTTGTCGGATACAGTCTGTTCCTGTGTTTCAAATCCTACGGAAGAGAAAACCAGTACAACTTTTCCGGAGGATGGAACACTGATGGCGTAGGAGCCGTCGTCTGTTGAAGTGGTAACCTGCGATGTGCCTTTCAGCTGAATGGTTACGCCTGCGAGGGGAGCTTTGTCGGTTGAGGTTATCTTTCCGGTGATCCTTTTGTTCTGGGCAAATGCAGTAAATGAACATGCCAGTAACAGAACCAATACCGGGAATGGTAGTAATCGCATAGCAATCATTTTGATTTTCGCAAAGAAGAAATTCTAAGTATACTACGCAAAAAAATCAGGATTGAACAGATTACTTACGGAATCGTTTCCGGGAAGTCTACCATGGTAATAGAATACCCTCGCCGGCTGTAATGCCCGCCGGACGGTGTTTTTGATGTTCTTGCGCTGATGAGTTTATCGTGATTGTTTCACTGTTCAGATGGTATTGCTGTTCACCTGCACAGATGCCGTTGCGTTCATCTGGTAAGTGAAAATGCTTCCGTCTTTCAGTACCTCCACAATGCGGTAGCCGTTGTAGGGAGTACCCCAGTTGCCGCCGATATGTGAGTCGAAGAAATAGTGTTTGCCACCGAGTTCCTTCATGCCATCCTGATCGTGATCATGTCCATGGAAAATGCCTTTGAGGTTCGGTTGCTGTGCAAACAGATCGGTGAGTCCCTTGCATTCGATGGCATTGGGCGTCCATTTGGCGGGAGCGATATGCATGAACACAAAGCAATGTTTTTTGCCGGCGTATTGTTGCAGTTGGTGTTGTGCGAAGCTGAAATCCGGACAAATATATTTTCCGTCGATATCGGCGGTGTTGAGAATGAGGAATCCGCAATCTTTGAGATCGAAGGCGTGATGCCAGCCGTATCCGAAAGTATTTTTCCACATTTCTTCGGGCACTTTGTCGTGGTTTCCGTGCGAAACGTAGTAAGGCATGCTCAATCCATCCCAAACCTGCTTCACCTGAGGCAGCAATTCGGGTTTGTCGTGGAACAGATCGCCGTTGATGACGGAGAAATTCAGGCCGCGATCCTGCTTTTCTTTATTCAGCCATTGCACCATATTGGCGTGGGTTACAGCGAAATCGGTCTTGGGTTGACCATAATGCCCATCAGATGCCAGGGCAAAGCGGAGCCTGATTTTTTTTCTGTCGGGAAGCAGAAAAGTTCCGGGAAGAAAGGAGGTGAGGGTGTTTCCGGCGCTGATAAGGATTGCTGCCCGGATAGTCTGACCAATGAACCGCCTGCGGGTGAGCATGTGTATAAGTTTTGGGGATGAAGATAGTTTTTTTGCCGTTCGGATAGAATTAATAAATTGGGCGCCTAATCTCGTGTAACCCGATGCAGCAATCCGATATTTCTGAACTGTTGAGCTCGTCGCCCGCTGTACAAATGATCCGGATGCGCAATGCCCACTGGGTTTTGCCATTCCTGTACCAGACCTTCAAATCAGAGAATACGCTTTCTATCGCCGAGCCCGTACTTACCTCAGTACTGGCCGAAGAACTGCGTACCCATGCCGAAGGAATGGAAGATCTCGAAGAAGCGCGCATCGAATTTGGGGAGGATGAAGAAAGCCGGGCAAGGAAGTATCTGCTCAACTGGGTACAGAAAAGACTGCTGCAGGATTTTCCCGATTCCGAAGCCGTAACCCAATACCAGCTCAGCTCCCATACCGAAAAGGTTTTTCAGTGGCTGCAAAGTCTCGAAAAAAGACAATTTGTAGGTACCGAAAGCCGTTTCCGTTTTCTCTTTCAGACACTGAAAGAAATGGTGGAGTATACGCAGGATAACCATGCCACACGCCTCGAAGAACTGAAGAACAAACGCGCTGAGATCGATAAGGAGATCAAGAAACTCGAAATGGGTTATCAGCCCGAAGTATTCAGCAACGCGCAGGTGAAAGAGCGGCTCGACTGGTTCATCCGGCTCAGTTACGAACTGCTCAGCGACTTCAGAGAAGTGGAAGATAATTTCAAAGGCATTCACCGTGCTATCGTTGAACAACATACGAAAGCGGAAGCCAGCAAAGGAGCCATCGTTGGTTTCGCCTTCGGCGCTTACGACGAATTGCGCAAAAGCGATCAGGGTAAGAGCTTCTACGCGTTCTGGGACTTCCTTATTTCGCGCAGCGGACAGGAAGAATGGAAAGGGATGACGGACAGCCTGCTTCATCTGTTGCAGGAGCGCGAGATCGATACCAACAGCCACTATGTTCGAAATATCAAATCGCTGCTGCTGCAACAGGGGCGCAGCGTGTACGATGCCAACGATAAAATGGCGGAGAAACTGAGCCGCATCATCACAGAAAAAGAAATTGCGCGGCACCGAAGGTTGCGCCAGCAGATCAGCAGCATCAAAGAGCTGGTGTTTCAACTGATGGACGAACCCAATGTAAAAGCAGGCCTTCACACCAATGCTCCTGCTGAAATAAAAATGAGCATGGAGCGGAGACTGACCCTGTTGCCGAAGCAAGCGCCCGCAGCTGTGAAACAGCCCGCCAATGCATCGGAAAAAGTAGAAGACCTGGAACGTTTCAACCGCATGCTCAATACGGCATTCATCGACAAAAAGAAACTCTGGAGCCAGGTGGAACAGGTGCTGGAACAAAGGCAGACAGCCACTTTGCGCGAGATAATCGATGCAGTTGGCCTGCAGTTTGGAGTGGGAGAAGTGGTAAGTTATTTCAGCTTCCTCAAAGAGAAAGCCAATCGGGTGCAGGCGATGCCGGAGATCACGGAACTGATTCCCATCGACGCTGCACAAACAAAATTTATCGAAGTGCCTTACCTGCTTTTCAGCCGTTAACGCTGCGTTTCATTAAAAGAATATTATGCTTCCATATACAGGATTATTTATCAAACTGCTCAAAGGCCCGGTGGAATACTTCGAGAAATCTACCTGGGAGCAATTGCTTACCTATCAAACCGAGCTTACGCAGTTTCTGCAACAGCTGGGACTG
This sequence comes from Pseudoflavitalea sp. G-6-1-2, assembly GCF_012927185.1. Taxonomy (GTDB): domain Bacteria; phylum Bacteroidota; class Bacteroidia; order Chitinophagales; family Chitinophagaceae; genus Pseudobacter. The sequence continues at coordinate 812,096 of NZ_JABBGB010000002.1, read as the reverse complement.
ATACTGGTGCTCGACAAAGAAGATGGCTATGCCTATCTCGAGCAGATGAAACTCGATGAAGAAGAGACCACCGCCGGATGGGTTCGGAGAACAAGCATCAACTACGAAGAAAGTGTGCTGCTGGTACTGCTGCGCGATATGATGGCTGAGTTTGAAGTAGGAGAGGTTACCAGTCGCGAACTGATCCGAAAACGCCGCGAGATCAAAGAATTCGCAGAGCTTTTCTTCCGCGAAAATGCCAGCCGGGTGAAGTTCATCAAAGAACTCGATCGCCTGATCGATCGCGTGGAAGAACTCGGCTTTCTACATCGCATCGAAGATCATGAGATCTCCGACGAACAGAAGTTCAGAGTGAGAAAGATCATCAAGTCAAAAGTAGATAACGACGTATTGGAAAATTTTAAACAACAACTTTCGGCACATGCAGTTAACGGTATTCAGCACGGATGATCGCAAGAGTGGATTTCGATTGCAGTACATGGAGATCTTCAACTGGGGCACTTTCGATGAGCATGTGTGGAAGATCAATCCCGGTGGCGAAACTTCGCTGCTCACCGGCGCCAATGGCAGTGGCAAAACAACTTTTGTGGATGCGCTGCTGACGCTCATCGTTCCCGAAAAAAAATATCGTTTCTATAATCAGAGTTCCGGTTCGGAAAAGAAAGGTGACCGTACCGAAGAATCCTATCTCATGGGTGGATACGGAACCGTAGCCACCGACAATGGACAGGGCACCAAAACGCTCTATCTCCGCGAATCTAAAGAAACGGCGTACAGCGTGCTGCTGGCGCATTTCGCCAATGAAGCGGAGCAGTTCGTAACACTGTTCCAGGTTCGCTATTTCAGTGGGAACGAAATGAAACGAGTGTTTGCCATCGCGCATAAACCATTGCATATCGAAGACGATTTCAAGCCCTTCGATTTCAATGGCAACTGGCGCAAACGCATCGATGCGCAACACAATAAGGGCAGCCGCAAAATGGTGGAGTGGTTCGACAGCTCCAGCCGCTACGCACAACGAATGGTAGATGTGCTGGGCATGCAGAGCATTCAGGCACTCGGCCTCTTCAACCAGACGGTGGGCATCAAAGTGCTCGGTGAGCTGAACGGCTTTATCCGTCAGCATATGCTGGAGCCACGCAATATGGAAGAGCAGTTTCAGGATCTCAAAAAACACCTCGGCACGCTGCTCGATGCACAACGCAATATCGAAAAAGTAGAAGAGCAGATCCGGTTGCTTAAACCTTTGCAGAAAAGTTTTCAGACGTACAAAGAGCAGGCAGTGGCGCTCGAACAGGCAAAGCAGGAGCTCGATACCGCCCGCCTCTGGAACGTATACACCAAATACAATCTTCTCGACACCGCAATAGTTCAGGGCAAGAAAGAAGTGAAGTTGTTGCAGGATAAACTGCAACAGGCCAAACAGGAGATCAGCCACTTCATGGAAGAAGAAAGGCAGTTGCAAAATCAGCTCGATGGCAACAAAGCCGGACAGCGATTGCTGCAACTCGAAAAAGACATCGAGTCCCAGCAACAGCAGCTCGAACAAACTGAACAGGCGCTGGCACAATTCACGGAATGGTGTAAAGACATTCATGTAACCGATCAGCCTGTTGATGAAGCATCTTATCAGCGCATACTCAAAGAAGCGGAACGCAACGGAAGAAAAATAGAGACCGAGATCCGCAACAACGATGAAGAGCGATGGGAGGCAAAGGATCGCTTAAAAAATGCAGACCGCGAACGGATACGCATCGAAGAAGAATTCAATATGCTGCAACAGAGCAGACACAATATTCCCGGCTATCTGGTACAGGTGCGCAAGGATCTCTGTGCTGCGCTCAAACTCGAAATAACCGACCTGCCATTTGCAGGAGAATTGATGCAGGTGCGCAACGATGCACAGGAATGGCAGGGTGTTCTCGAAAAGCTGCTGCGCAGTTTCGCCATCCGGCTGCTGGTGCCGCACAAACATTACAAGAAAGTAAGCAAATATGTAAACCAGACCAACCTTCGTGCGAGACTGGTGTACGAGCATGTGCAGGACATAGCAGTACCGCGGCATCCGGAAGACGGAAGTATTTTTCATCTGCTCGAATTCCATCCGGATCATCCGCTCAGCAGCTGGGTGGAGCAACACGTGATCGTGCATATGGATTACTTCTGTGCCAACAATGAAAAAGAACTGGAACGATACGATAAAGCCATTACGGTATACGGATTGATCAAGAACCGTGCGCGTCACGAAAAAGACGATCGTGCGCAAAGCAATGATCCCGGCAACTACGTAATGGGATGGAACAATGAACGCAAACGCGAAGCGCTGCAAACGCGCAGACTGCAATTGCTCAGCGATCTCGAAAAGGCCGGAGAATCCGATCAGCGTACCGAAGCAAAGAACAAGCGGCTTCAAAAGCAAGCCTATGCAGTGTTGCAGCTGAAAGAACATCCGAAGTTCGAACTGATCAATACCGCTGCCATTCAGCGCGCCATCAAAAAAACAGAAGACCAGATCGCTTCACTGAAAGACAGCAGCGATCAACTGAAAGAACTCACCAAACAGGTAGATGGCATCGTTAAAAAAAGAACCAAAGCAGAAACAGAGCGCGATGAATGTGTAGGCCAGATCCGTGTAGACGAAACCCGTCTGCAGGAGATGGATGCACAGCAACAGCAACTCGAACCGTTGCTCAATCAGCTTACCGCCGACGATAAAGAACTGCTGCTGCAATTTCAGCAGAAGCACAGCGGCATTTTAGCAGACGTTCAACTCTCCAATATCAACGATCTCTTTCAGCAGCTCCGCGACAAAATGGAGAAGCTGGCACATCAGTACGAAGAGAGCGTGAACAAAGAAGGACGTGAGTTGGATCGTGCGATCCACAAGATCAAGAACCCTCCCATGGAGATATTGCAGAAGTTCACGGACTGGGCGGCAGATGTGCAACCACTGGCCAACGACCGCGAGTTTGCCAACGAATATCTCGAATGGCTGGAGAAACTGGAATCCGACAATCTTCCCCGGTATAAAAAAGATTTCGAGCGCTACCTCCACGACACCATGGTGTACAAAATGGGAGAGCTCAACGAAGAACTCGATAACTGGGAACAGAAGATCCGTTACAGCATTCAGACGTTGAACCAGTCGCTGGGCGCCATCAACTTCAACAGGCTTCCCGATACTTATATTCAGCTCGGCATCAAAGCTGTGTCCGATGCCACTATCAAAGAATTCAGAAGCATGCTGCTGTCTGCATTGCCTCAGGGCGTAAACTGGCAGCAGAGCAGTTTTGAAGATAAGGCAACACATTTCAGAAAGCAGGTGCAGCCGCTGATCAGCAATCTCGATGAGAGTGATGCGTACCGCGCGCGCGTGCTCGATGTGCGCAACTGGTTTGAGTTCTGGGCCGATGAAAAATACCGCAATACAGATGAACTGAAGAAAACCTATCGTCAGATGGGGCAGTTGTCTGGTGGAGAAAAAGCACAGCTCACGTACACCATTCTTTGTAGCGCCATTGCGTATCAGTTCGGCATTACACGCGAAGGAAAGAATGCGCGCAGCCTGCGTTTCATTGCAGTGGATGAGAGCTTCAGCAATCAGGATGAAGAGAAAGCCACCTATCTGATGGAGCTCTGCAAGCAGCTGCATTTGCAATTGCTGGTGGTCACGCCGAGTGATAAGATCCAGATTGTGGAAGATTTCATTGCGCATGTGCATCTGGTGCAGCGCGTGAACAACAGGCAGAGTATTTTGTATAATATGACGAAGATGCAATTGAAGGAAAAGCAAAAAAAGAAGACTGCAAAGGCAGGTTGATATATCCCCCCTGAATCAATGATAATTTTATGTTCGGCTTATTCAACAAGAAGAGAAAAAAATCAAGACTGGAAGATTGGCAGATAGAACCGGGAGAACAATTTAAGAAGATCGTACTTGCCGACTCCGTGCAATACGTAGATACCAAAGGAGGAAGAACCCTCTACTTTTCTATATTGGTTTTCATGGAAACTCCTGATAGGAACAATGCTTCATTATCCCAGGAGCTTTCTGTGAAGGAGGTTGATAAAATCTGGCAGATAAAAGGCATTAAAGTTGCGCTGGATCATATTCTTATTTGTGTGGCTTCAGTACAACATCAGGATGATATTGAATGGGCAAAAGCTTTTTTACATTCCCTTAAATTCAATAACTCCGTCGATTAGAAGAGCTACTCCTGCACCTAAATAGGATAGGCCGTTACACTCTTCGTTTCACTCAATACAAAAAAACTCTGCACTGTAGTAATATTGGGCAGCCTGGCCAGTTTATTGCGGTAAAAATCGTGATACGCATCCATATCACTGGTGGCAATGCGCAGAATAAAATCGAAGGTGCCCGTCATCTGAAAACACTCCATCACTTCGGGGAATTTGCTCACTTCCCTTTCAAAAGTTGCCAGCGTCTCCGCCGTGTGATTGTGCAGCAGCACCTGCGAAAATGCAATCAGACTTTTATCGATCTTCTTTCTGTCGAGTATCGCCACGATCTTTTTGATGAATCCCTGTTCTTTCAATCGCCTTATCCGTTCGTGAACGGTGGCCACAGATTTGCCCAGTTCGGCAGCGATCTCTTTATGGGTGAGTGAGGCATCCCGTTGCACCAAACGCAATATTCTGATGTCTAACGGGTCTAATTCTTCCTGGGCCATATTGAAAAAAAGTAAAGGTTTGGGGATGTTTGTGTACTTAATTCCGGATAAAAATACAATTATTAGGCATTAATCCATAAAATTTACGGCGATTTGCGCTCTGTATTGGATAAAATAAAGTGATTCCACAATTTTATATCAATTAATACGGAGCTACATGATAACTACAAATATCCATCCGGCTGATGAACAGGAACTGCTCGCACGCATTGCAAAGGGCGACCAGCAGGCGTTTTCGCAGATCGTTGCGCGATATGCTTCGCTCATCAATCTCCATCTGGCACGGACAGTGAAAGATGAGAGGAAGGCAGAGGAAGTAGCGCAGGATGTTTTTATGAGTATCTGGATGTTCCGCGAGAAGCTGGCAGGAATGCAGAACTTCCCCGGTTTTGTATATGTGGTTACGAAGAACAGAATGTATAACCAACTGAAGAAAAAGAAAACTGGTTTGTCTGTGGTTGCTGCCGATCCTGCACAGGAACTTTGGGCCGAACCCGAATCTGAAATTGAACTGAAAGAACTGCATTCCATTTTGCATAAAGGCATCGAATCGCTTCCCGAAAAAAGGAAAGAGGTGTTCAAACTCAGCCGTCTCAAAGGACTGAGCAACGAAGAGATCGCCGCCATGCTGAATGTTTCTAAGAATACCATCAGAGAACATATCAGAGAAGCGTTGGCTTATCTGCGTTGTTTTGTTCCCCGCAGTTTCGAAGCAAATGCAGAATGTATCCCCTGCAATGAGAAAAGAAAAGCGGCACGCGCCGTAGCCTGATGCCTCATTGCAAATACCCGCTGCTGCAACTATCTTTGCAGTATGCTGTACAGGTTGCCTGAAACGCTCAAAGATCATCCGGATGTAATGCTGCATATGGGCGATACGCCCGTTGCGAAGATCAAGCTGATGCATTCCACCAGTAAGAAAAACGGATTCATGACCGATCATACATTCGTTTTTGTACTGAAGGGAGAGAAGATGATGTATTTCGGCAACAACACGGTGAAAGCCACTGAAGGACAATTGCTGATTCTCAAAAGAGGCATCTACGTAACATCTGAAGTAGTGCTGGCCGATCAGCCATTTGAGGCATTGGTGTTGTTTCTGACGGATGATTTTGTAAAGAGATTCCTGCTTGCACATCAACTGCATGTAACAGAACCTCCGGCATCAAAGGAATTGATGGTGGTGCCCACCAACGAACTGCTGGATGATTTCAAAATTCAGTTCACCGGATTCTTTCATCAACCCATACAACGCCTCGATGCTATTCTGCAACTCAAACAGCAGGAGCTGCTGTTGCTGCTGCTTGCAGGTGAATGCAAAGAACAGATACTCGCATTTCTGCAGAACATTGCCTTCGGCAAACCCGATATAGAATTCATTGTACGAACCCATCTGCTGCAACCGGTTACACTCGAAGAACTGGCGAAACTTTCGCATCGCAGTCTTGCTTCGTTCAAGCGCGATTTTCAGCAGCATTTTCAATGCGCTCCCAAAAAATGGATCAACGATCAGCGACTCGAACATGCACGAACACTATTGCTTCACTCCGGAATGCAGGTGACTGAAATAGCCATGGAATGTGGTTTTGAGAATACTTCCCACTTCATCAGGATCTTCAAAGAGAAATACGGAGCCACTCCGCAACTCAGCAGAGTAGGAATTGCTGTAAACTGAGCCGGAATAAACATCATCTGAGCTGATACCGTTACCGGCGGTTTTTGATCGCAGATAATTTTGCTGTATAAATTATCTACGATGAAAAGAATAGTCGCATTTCTTGCATGTGCGTTTGCTGTTTCGTTTGCTGCAGCGCAACAGAGCAATGGCCTTGCCAATCCTGAGAGCATTATCTCCGACGGGAAATTTCTTTACGTAACCAACATTGGAAAAAAACTGGAGCCTGTTGCGAAAGACGGTGATGGCAGCATCAGCAAACTCAGTCTTAACGGTGATATCATCGAAGCAAATATCACCAAAGAAATACTGAACGCACCTAAGGGCACTGCCATCATCAAAGGTGTGTTGTATGTAGCGGATATCGATCGCATTGTAGGCATTGAATTGTCTACCGGCAATAAAGTAAAAGAAATTGATCTCGCTAAGCAGAACGTAAGTTTTGCCAATGATCTGGAAGTGAAGAATGATCATACTTTGTTCTTATCCGAAACCGTTCCGGGAAGCATCATCGAAGTAGATCTGAATACCGAAGCAGTAACAACCATCGCAAACGTGAAAGGCGCAAATGGTATCTGTTACGATGCAAAGCGTAAGAAACTCTATACCTGCAGTTTTGTTTTTGAAGATTTGAAAGCAGGCGTATTGGGTGTGATCACATGGAGCGACAACAAACCTGTTTATGAAGCTATTGGCGCTATTGGTGGAGCATTCGACGGATTGGCTTTACTGAACGATCATACATTGCTGGTTTCTGAATGGAGTGCAATGGACCATGCAGCAGGATCTTTGTGGAAGATCGATCTTCAGAACAGCTTTTCTTCCAAAATTGAATTGCCTGCAATAGGTGGTCCTGCTGATTTTTATTTCGATGCAAAACAAAAGAAGGTATTCATTCCTGCATTGCTGGAAGGGAAGATGTTCACGTATTCTTTCTAGTCTCTGTCCCGCACCTGCACATGTTTTTCCACCTGCTCAAACGCGGCCTGCGCCTGTTCCAGTATCGATTGAAAGATAGCAGCCGCAGGCCTTCTTACTGCCCGAGATGCCGATTGTCCGGCCCACATGGTCTGATAATCCGGCAGATCGTGCTGCTGTGCAAAACTGCGAATCGGCGCTGTGAGACTTTGCTGAACAGGGTAGGGCAGTGTGGCAATGCCTGATGCACTGATTGCGCGCATCAGTTTGGTTTCAATTCCTCTGGCCCATCTTCCTGAGAGGTTCTTCGTTAACACGGCTTCGTTCGATGCTGCATTCTGAATGCGGTGTTTGTGTGCGTTGGGCGCCGAACTTTCGTTGCACACGAGAAAGGCGCTTCCGATCTGAACGCCCTGTGCGCCGAGCATCATTGCCGCCATCATGGTACTTCCGTCGCAGATGCCGCCGGCGGCGAGTATGGGTCTGCGGATGGCGTCTGCCAGCTGCGGCACCAGGCTCATGGTTCCGATCATCGGAGGACTGCCTTCCGTGAGGAAAGTGCCCCGGTGTCCACCAGCTTCCGAGCCTTGTGCCGTGATGATGTCTACAAACTTATTATCGAGCAGCAATGCCTCTTCTACGCAGGTAGCTGTGCCGATCAGCCGCGCTCCGCGATTCTTGAGATCGGCTATATGATCGTCTTCGGGTATGCCGAAGGTGAAACTCACTACGGGAATTTTTTCGCTGATCAGTATCTCTATCTGATCATGATATGTATAGTATCTCAGCTGCCCCGGTACCGGTGGCACATAGGCAATGCCATGCTCAGCTGCAAAGGCTGTGAGAAATTCTTTCATGGCGCCGAAGGCAACCTGATCTACGGTTGGTATCGTATGTGCAAATAAGTTTACTGCAAATGGCTTGTTGGTGAGCGCTTTCACTTCCCTGATCAGCGCCAGGGTCTGATCGGGTGAGAGTCCGCCTACAGGCAGAGACCCCAGCCCGCCCGCATTTGAGATGGCCGCTACCATGGCCGGTGTGGTAATGCCCAGCATCGGAGCTTGCACCGCCGGATAGGTTATGTTGAGCAATGAAGTGACTTTATTATGCCATTTCATACCAGTGAATTTTTTTGTGATACAGGTTAGGCCTGCAAGTTACCCCATAAACCATATACCCGCAGTGGTTGCAATAAATTGAGTGATGCGTCGTTTCTGAAACATTGCGTTATGTCAAATAAATATGAATAAAATTTATATGAATCATCTTAATTCCCTTCACTTGATAAATAAAAAAAAATGATTGTAACTTTAAAGGCCTACATCCTATGCATATCCATACCTGAAGGGGTTGCAATGGATGGTTACAATCATTACCCATATGCACCAGGTGATCGAATTCTTTGAAAAATTACTGGATACATCTGATTGGCCACCCCGCTGGTATTGTGGAAAATGGACCGATTTTCATGGGTGGCTCTTCATCATAAGCGATTTATTGGTCTGGTCAGCCTATTTTGCGATTCCGCTGATCATCATACGCTACATTTCCAGAAGACACGACGCAAGATTTTTCCGGCTCTATTTCCTTTTTGCAGGTTTCATATGTGCCTGTGGAGCAACGCATTTATTCGATGCGCTCTCCTTCTGGTATCCTGCATACAGGTTAGGAGCACTGATGCGGCTCATTACAGGATTGATCAGTTGGACCACTGTAGTATATCTGATAAAGCTGATGCCGCTGGCCATCAAACTCAGAACATCGTCGCAGCTGGAAGCGGAAATACAGCAGAGAGAGAAAGCAGAAGATAAATTCAGGACCCTGCTCGAAGTGGCTCCGGATTGTATGGTGATAATGGATGGCAACGGAACGGTGCAGCTGGTGAATGCGCAAACCGAAAAGATGTTCGGACTGAACCGCGAAACCATGATCGGCAAAAGCATCGACCAGCTGATGCTGAGCAGTTTCGACAGGCTGCTGGGAATTATCAGAACCAGTGCAGCCGCCAATACAGACGGAAACACTACACAGGTAGACAGAATAGAATGTTTCGGCAAGCGGGCAGGGGAACCGGAGTTTCCCATCGAGATCAGTCTCAGCCCATTGCAAACAGAAGATGGCCTGCTGCTCATCGCAGCGATCCGGGATGTATCGGAAAAGAAGAGAATGGAAAAAGAGATCCGGGAAGCCAACAGCTCATTGGAAAAAAAGGTACAGCAACGCACCGAAGAACTGGAGCGAAAAAACCGTGAGCTGGAAACATTTGCTTACGTAGCTTCGCACGACCTGCAGGAACCCCTCAGAACCACTTCGGCTTTTGTGGATCTCCTGCGGAAAAGATATCACGGGCAGATGGATGAAACAGCGGATCAATACCTCGATTTCATTCATCAGAGCTCGGATCGTATGAAGGTACTGATCACCAACCTGCTCGACTATTCGAGAATCGGCAGGGAGAAAGAACTGGTAGAAGTAGATTGCAACGAGCTGCTGCAGGATGTGGTAGGAGATCTGGATCAGAGCATCAGAGAAAACAATGCGGCTGTTCAATGCGAATCGCTGCCAACTGTGAATGCTTACAAAGTTGAATTGAAACAGCTCTTTCAGAACCTGATCAGTAATTCACTCAAATTCAGAAAACCGGGCATCAGTCCGGATATCAGGGTAGGCGCCCTGAGAGAAAACGGACATTGGGTCTTTTCATTCAAAGATAATGGCATAGGCATCAATCCTGCCTATCACGAAAAAGTGTTTGTGTTATTTCAGCGACTGCACAAACGAACCGAATACGAAGGAACCGGCATCGGCCTTGCGAACTGTAAAAAAATAGTAGAACTGCACGGAGGGAAGATCTGGGTAGAGTCTGCACAGAACGAAGGCTGCACCTTTTTCTTTACGATTTCAGAAATACAGTAATTATGAGACGAAAATTGAACTGCATCCTATTGATCGACGACGATGAACCAACCAACTTTCTGAACAAACTGATCATCGAAGAAGCGGAGTGCGCAGAAAATGTTCAGGTAGAACAAAGCGCACCCGATGCCCTTGAATACCTTACCACTGAGATCGAAGAAGTGGCAGGCTCAGGCTCTACGCCCGACCTCATCTTTCTCGACATCAACATGCCTGCTATGGACGGTTGGGAATTTCTGGAAGAATACCAGAAACTCACACCTGCTCAAAAAGCCAGGGTAATTGTGGTAATGCTCACCACCTCTTATAATCCGGAAGATGAAGTGAAAGCCCGCAACCATGGACTGATTGCGGAGTTCAGAAACAAACCTCTCACAACGGAAATGCTGATGGATGTTCTGCACCAGCACTTCCCGGAGAAATTCTGATCAGAGCGGCATCACAATCTTCAGCGTACATCCCTCACCGGGAGCGCTGATGATCTCCATTTCGCCGTTCTGCATCTCAACACGGCTCATGATGTTGTGTAAACCAATGCCTTTCCCTTTTTTGCGTGGATCAAATCCGATACCATTGTCTTTTATTGTGAGACGGGTGAACTGCTGATCTGTTTTCAGTTCTATTTCTGCAAGGCTGGCCCTTGCATGTTTTACGATATTGTTCACCTGCTCCTGCACAATGCGGTAAATGATCAGCTTCTTGTTGTTGCTGAGACTCTCCACATGCGGATCATTTGCCCTGATCTTGATCTTCAGTCCCTGCGATACGCTCATGTTCTCGATCATCTCCAGCAGGGCTTCCTTCAGCCCGATATCGCCCAGTGAAGGCGGTACCAGATTCTTGGATAAACTTCTTATCTCATTGATGGCTTTCGAAATGCTGTCGTAGCTTTTGTACAGCAGTTCTTTGCTGATATCTTCTTCGTTGATGGCCATATCCACGCAGAGCTTGGCAGTGGCGAGTATCTGGTTGATATTGTCGTGCAGCTCCAGTCCTATATCCCTTCTTTCCTGCTCCTGCGTTTGAATGGTGATGCGGGTGATCAGTTTCTGCGTTTCTATCTGTTCTTCCTGCTTTCTCTTGCGTTCGGTGATATCGAGCATAGCGCCGATCATGCCATAGGGTTTGTGTTCCGATTTCAGAATATAGCCACGGTCGTACACAAAACGGTAGCTGCCGTCTGCTCCGAGATAGCGGTATTCTTCTTCCCACTGGCTGATGCCGTCGCTGAGGCAGCTGGCAATTTTGGTGAGCACCCGCTCCCGGTCGTCCGGATGGATGTTCTTGTGATGCCAGGCCGTTGTCGGTTGCACTTTCGAGGCAGGATAACCGAAAGTATTGGTGATACCATCGTTCCAGGTGATCTTATGATCGTTGAGGTTCCATTCCCAGATGGTATCGTTGGTAGCTTTGATGATGGTGTTGTAGCGTTCGTAGTTCTCCACCACGTGCTGCAATATTTTTTTCCGCTCAAGGCTGTACATGATGGTTTTGGTGAGCAGTTTCTCGTCGAACTCGCCTTTCATCAGGTAATCCTGTGCACCTTCGGTAATGGTTTGAAGGGCAATCTGTTTGTCGTCGAGACCGCTGAGTACGATAATGGAAATATGAGAAGCCTGCTGATGCAGCTGCGTAAAAGTGGCAGCCCCCTCACTGTCGGGAAGGGTAAGATCGAGAAAAATAAGGTCTGGTTGAAAATCCTGCACAAGCGTAATGGCTTCGGCCAGGCTTTGGGCGTGTTGCAGGGTCTGAACGGGCAGCTTCGTTAGTCTCAGGTATTCATTAAACAGGTAAAAGTCGCTCTGACTATCTTCAATTACGAGGATATGAAGCGGATGCGTAGAATTGATCATAGCGCTGATTTGTGGTGTGATGCCGGTCGATTCCGGATTGACATCTAACCATTTACGGTTATTGCTAACCTTTAGTTTTCGGCTTTTTGTAAATAAATGTCGCATCTCCTGCACTGGGCAGGGTACGGAAATGCGGGTCATAGTCAGGAATTGCCCTAAGGATAAGGTGTTGCGGAGAATTGCCTCGTACAATTACAGGAAAAAGGTACTAATATTTCTGCATAAAAAAATGGGCGGCATTAAACGCTCAATAAAGAAATCCGGTAACTTGATGCCTGACAGCCAGCCCTGTATGATCAGCGATTGACATTTCACAAATCTCTTCCGGCAGCTGGGAAAGAACCGATTAACTTTGAACGCAAATTCAGAAAACCCAATGATCAAACCGAGCAGTTATTGCCAGGCAGTGAGCGGAATGGAAGCGGGTAACCCGAATATCCATTACCACGACAACGAATACGGATTTCCTATTCACAACGATAATGAACTCTTTGCCCGGCTGGTGCTCGAAATCAATCAGGCCGGACTGAGCTGGATCACCATCCTTCGTAAAAAAGATAATTTCTTTGCAGCCTACGATAATTTCGATATCGACAAAGTGAGCCGCTACTCCGAAAAGAAAATAGCTGCCTTACTGGAAGATGCCGGCATCATCCGCAATAAACTCAAAGTGAATGCTGCCATCGAAAATGCCAAACGAATCAAAACGCTGCAAAAGGAGTTTGGATCGTTTGAGAGATGGCTCGATGCGCATCATCCCATGACAAAAGAAGAATGGATGAAGCTCTTCAAAAAAACATTCGTATTCACCGGTGGAGAAATCGTCAATGAATTTCTCATGAGTACGGGCTATCTTCCCGGTGCGCATATCGACACCTGCGCCATTCACAAAAAAGTGCTGAAACAAAAACCCGCCTGGGCTCAAATCAAGAAGAAGAAATAATGAAATGGATCAAACGCGTACTGCAACTGCTGGTGTTATGGGTTGCAGTGCATTGCAGCATCGCTGCAATAGTGGGGCTTCGCTCATTCGACGGGAAAGCAGATGTAGCCATCGTTTTAGGCAATGAAGTGTATAAGGATGGAACCCTTTCTCCCTGGCTGCGTGGAAGGGTAGATGCTGCGCTGCATCTTTACAACAATCATCAGGTGAAAAAGATCTTCGTCAGCGGAGGCATCGGCGATTCCGGATATCCCGAAGGAGACGCCATGCGCAATTACCTTATTCAACAGGGAGTGCCGGTTGCGGATATCATCACAGACAATCTCGGCAACAACAGTTATCTCACGGCTAAGAATTTTGTGGAGGCGAATCAGCAGCTGAAATACGAATCAGCGGTGGCTGTGTCTAGTTGGTTCCATGTACTGAGATGTAAGTATATTCTTCAGAAACTGGGTGTGAAAAAAGTATATGGAGATCATTCGCGCAGTTATTTCGGAAAAGATATCCTGTATCTCCTGCGCGAGTTCCCGGCATACTACAAATACATGCTGGTGTACTAATTGAGGCGAAGTGCGGGCAGGCGGTAATGCTGACCGTCCACCACAAACAATTCGTCGATCTCATAGTCCCAGTATCTGTAGAGGGGGGATTGGGTGAGGTAGCTGTCTACATCCTCTTTCTCTTCTGCTGTGAAAGTGATCCATATGCGCTGCGATTCCATGCTTACCACATACTGATCAATGATCCCTTTCTCGATCAATGTATTGATGTATACACGGTGGGAGGGGACCAGGGAAGTAAAATCATCGTCCATCTCAAATTGTATCGTCACCTGGTATTTCTTCATGTCTGAGAAATATAACAGTAAATAGCAGCAAAAGGTTGAATATGCCTGTTTAGAGGGTCCATTCTACAATCTGGTTGGCCCATTCTGCACGGTGCGGAGTGGTTACCTTGATGTAGTTGTCGGTATATCCTTCCATCATGCCGCTGTGGTCGAACTTCTCAAATAATACTTTACGTGTCTGACCCGCATGAAGTTGGGTGAAGTACTGCATTTTCATGTAACTCAGGTTACGGAGGCTCTTGTTGCGCTCATGCCTTACTTCGATGGGCACCACAGGCGTAATTTCCAGCGCCTTTGTGTTGTCTCTTTCCGAGTACGTGAACACGTGGAGATAAGATATGTCGAGTGAATGGAGGAAGTCGAATGTTTCTTTGAAATCTTCAGCCGTTTCGCCGGGGAATCCAACGATTACGTCAACTCCGATGGCGCAATGTGGCATCAGGGTTTTGATCAGCTGCACGCGTTCGGCATAGAGCTCGCGTTTGTAGCGGCGGCGCATCAGTCCGAGTATGCGGTTGCTACCGCTTTGCAGCGGAATATGGAAATGAGGCATGAACTTGTTGCTGTTGGCTACGTGTTCGATGATCTCATTGGTGAGCAGGTTCGGTTCGATCGAGGAAATTCTGTAACGCTGAATGCCTTCCACTTCGTCGAGCGCTTTCACCAGCTGAAAGAAGTCTTCTTCGTGTTTTTTGTCGCCATCGGGGCCCTTGCCGAAATCGCCGAGGTTTACGCCCGTGAGCACTATTTCTTTCACACCTTCGGATGCGAGGCGCGTTGCGTGTTTCACTACATTTTCTATACTGTCGCTACGGCTCTTGCCGCGGGCCATGGGAATGGTGCAGAAAGAACAGTTGTAATCGCATCCGTCCTGCACTTTCATGAAGGTGCGGGTGCGGTCGTTGGCGCTGTAAGACGAGTTGAATCCGCTCACTTCTTCGATATCGCAGCTGCAGATGAGTGCGGAATTCCCTTTGGTGAGCTCTTTGAGGTGATGGCCGATATTGAATTTCTCAGCGGCTCCCAGCACCAGGTCCACACCGGGGATCTCAGCGATCTCCTTTGGTTTCAGCTGGGCGTAACATCCGGTGATCACCACCAGACTTTCGGGGGCTTTACGCTGAATGCGGCGTACCAGATGGCGGCACTCCTTATCGGCATTCTCGGTAACGGAACAGGTGTTGATCACATACACGTCTGCGAGGTCGTCGAACGCCCGTTTCTCGAATCCTTCATTTTCCAGCTGTCTTGCCAGGGTAGAGGTCTCGGAGAAATTGAGTTTGCAACCCAACGTATGAAATGCCACTGTTCTTTTTGTTTCCATCAGGGCGCAAAGATAGGATAGTTTACGTTTTGCCGTTAAATTGCACAAAATAGTGGGAATGAGAACCAATCAGAGCAGGATCTATGTAGTGCTGCTGGTGCTTGCCAGCCTGATAATCACCGTATATGTGAAGTACCGCAACAAAAAGCAGGGGGAAGAGGCCCGGCAGGAGCAGGTGATCCGACAGGCGGAAAGGGCTATCAGGGCAAAGCAGGAGCGCTACCGGAACAACGACACCGGTCGCCGGGATCCATCACGCCCACCCAGTGATGAGCCAACCCGCATTCCCGGATTCGACCGCAACCGCCCCGGACAACTCATTTTCACTAAACATGCCCGTTGCCGCATGGGCTGCCGCCATATCGATGAGGACGAAGTGCGTGAGATTCTGCAAAACGGCCGCATCAACGAACGCAAGTCGGAACCGGCCGCCCGCCCAGATCCCAAATACGCACTCGAAGGCCGGACCAGAGATGGGCAGGAAGTGCGCATCATTTTTGCTCCATCGGACCGCGGAATGGTGGTGATCACCGTAATAGACCTCGATACCGAATGGCCATGTGATTGCAAATAAGTTAAAACAAGGGTAAAGGCCCGAAGCGGTTACGCATTCTGGTACACGAATATTATATTTACGCTTTCTACCCTGATGAAGTATTTGTTATTACCCATTAAAGGCCTCTACTTCCTCTATGCATGCATCACATTCGTGTTGCTGATGTTGCTGGTTTTTCCGGTTGTGATCGTAGCATCCTTCTTCGGAAAGATAAAAGGAGGTAATTTTATTTATCGCGCATGCGCCTTCTGGGCCGATGTATGGTTCTTTCTGATCGGCATCCGGCATAAGAATATCTTTGAAGTTCCGCATGATAAAAAGCAGCAGTTCATCTTCGTTGCCAATCATATTTCCTATCTCGATATTCCTGTTATTGTGAAAACGGTTCGGCAACCGGTGCGCATTCTGGCCAAAGCCGAAATGAGCAAAGTGCCTGTATTCGGATTCATCTACCGCAATGCAGCAGTAACAGTAGATCGCAGCAGTGCGGAGAACAGGGCAAAGAGTGTACGCATACTCAAGTCTGCCATTCACAAAGGCATATCCATCTTCATATTCCCCGAAGGCACTTTCAATGAAACACATCAGCCGTTGCGCAGTTTCTACGACGGTGCATTCAAAATTGCCATCGAAACGCAAACGCCCATCAAACCTGTGCTTTTTCTGGATACTTATGCGAGACAGCACTACAAAAGCATTGTATCGCTCAATCCCGGCCGTTCGCGCAGCATATTTCTCCCACCCGTTCCGGTAGAAGGGTTAACGTCGAAAGATGTGTCCATACTCAAAGAGCGCGTATTCAATCTCATGGAAGATGCCCTCCGGAAATACAAGGCGGACTGGATCAGTTGAAAACCCGATGATCTGACTTACATTTGATCTCTTGTTTGCAGAAGTAATCATACCATTGGCCCTGCCCAGGAATTATACCTGGAGTGTACCCGAACGGTTCAGAGATCAGGTGCGTCCGGGTGTTCGTGTAGAAGTGGTGCTGGGCAAGAACAAAAAGTACGCAGGTGTTATCCGTGCCATCCACGATATAATGCCGCAGGCATTCGAGCCGAAAGAAATACTGAACGTGCTCGATGTGGAGCCCATCATCTTCGATCATCAGCTCTCACTCTGGAACTGGATTGCACAATACTATATGTGCTCCGAAGGTGAAGTGATGGCGGCTGCATTGCCTTCGCATTTCAAACTCAGCAGCGAAACCACCATCGTGTTCAGCGAAGAATACGGAGAGGATTTCTCCGCACTCGATCACGACGAATACCTTGTTGCCGAAGCATTGCTCATCAGAAAAGAACTCAAAGTACCGGAGGTACAGCAGATACTCGATTCATCGCACGTTTATCCCGTTATCAAGAGACTCATCGAAAAGAAGGTCTGCATGGTTTGGGAAGCGCTGAAAGAAACTTATTCGCCCAAGAAAGAAACTTTTGTTCAGCTCAACGTTGCCTACGATGATGAAGAGGCGTTGGCGCAGCTGCTCAACGAAGACAAAAAACTGCAGCGCGCCGAAAAGCAGATGGAGCTGCTGCTCAGTTATCTCCACCTGCAAAAGACGGTAGGAGAAGTAACCAAATCGGAACTGCTGAAAAAAAGCGGCGCCTCCGATTCGCAGCTGAAAGGTTTGGTGGATAAGAACATTCTCTGGCTGGAGAAACGAAACATAGATCGGTTACTCTATCTGCCGCAAAATATCACCATCGATTTTACGCTCACAGCTGCACAGCAGGAAGCCTACGAAAAAGTAGTGGAATCCTTCGATCAGAAAGCAGTCACCTTATTGCATGGAGTAACCGCCAGCGGCAAAACGCAGGTGTACGTGAAGTTGATCGAAAAAGTGATCCGGCAGGGGCAACAAGTGTTGTACCTGCTTCCGGAGATCGCACTCACCAGCCAGATCATCCGCAGGCTGCAAAAGCATTTCGGCGGATACATCGGCATTTATCACAGCAAATTCAATCAGAACGAACGCATCGAGATATGGAATAAAGTGAAGAACGGAGAACTGAAAGTAGTGCTCGGTGCAAGATCATCCTTATTCCTTCCATTTTCCGATCTCGGATTGGTGGTGGTGGATGAAGAACACGATCCCAGTTACAAACAACACGAACCCGCACCGCGCTACAATGCGCGCGACGCAGCGATATATTACGCATCGTTATTCAAAGCGCGCGTGCTGCTCGGCAGTGCCACGCCTTCTGTTGAAAGCTATTACAACGCGCAGCAACAGAAATACGGATTCGTAGAACTCAGCGAAAGATTCGGTGGTGTGAAGATGCCTACCATCGAACTGATAGACATCAAGAAAACTCCGAAGACCAATAAGGAAAAAGTGATCCTCACACCTGATCTCAAAACAGCGATCCAGCGATCGCTCGAAGCAGGCAAGCAGGTGATCTTATTCCAGAACAGACGCGGCTATTCGCCGTATCAGGTCTGCCAGACCTGCGGCTGGATACCGCAATGCAAGTTCTGTGATGTTAGTCTCAACTTCCACAAGAACACCAATAAACTGCATTGCCATTACTGCGGAACAGTGTATCCGTTGGTGTACACTTGTCAGGCTTGCGGCAATCACCATTTTCTTCAGCAGAATTTCGGTACCGAGCGTATCGAAGAACATCTCGAAGAGCAATTGCCCGGCGTGAAAGTGGCGCGGATGGATATCGACAGCGTTCGCGGAAAAACTGCACACGACAACCTCATTCAGCAATTCGAACAGCAGCGCATTCAGGTGCTCGTAGGAACGCAGATGGTGGTGAAGGGGCTCGACTTCGAGAACGTGAATCTCGTGGGTGTGCTCGATGCTGACAGTCTGCTCAGCTTCGCCGATTTCCGTGTGAATGAACGGGCCTTTCAATTGATGGAACAGGTGAGCGGGCGTGCAGGAAGGAAGGATGGCGAAGGCCATGTGATGATCCAGGTATCGCAGATGGCGCATCCTGTGCTGCATTACGTGCAGCAACACAATTATCCGGCATTCTTCAAAACGGAGATAGAAGCGAGGCGGCAATTTATGTACCCGCCATTCTCGCGGATCATACTGCTTACGTTCAGGAACAAGTCGAAGGATCTGGTGAATGGCGCAGCGAAGCAGCTGGCAGAATATCTGAAACCGCAGTTCGGACAGTATATGGTTGGTCCGGCAGAGCCTGTGGTGAACCGTGTGCGCAATCAATATCTGATGGAGCTGATGTTCAAATTGCCGAAGGATACGGCACTCATTTCGCGATGCAAGCAGCAGATACAGGATCAGATTGCGGTGCTGCATAATGATAAGCGTTTCCGGTCGGTGGTGATTATTCCTGATGTGGATACGCAGTAAGAATCTTTTTCTCCAATCATTTCATTTTATCATACTCATACACCTGCAGCCCTTTGCTGTCGGAGAGTGCTGCATTCACCATGGCTTCCGCCACTTTGCCGGCTTCGATCGGGCGGTACTTGCGCATAGGACCAATCATCATCCAGCTAAGAGCAGGCAGTACAGCTTGCATCAGTTTTTCCGCACTGCGTTTTTCATTGCGATGGCCGAGCAGCAGGGATGGTCTGAAAATATGAATACTGTCGAAAGGAAGTGTGCTGATATCTTCTTCCACAGATCCTTTCAGTTGCAGATAGAAATTGCCTGAATTAGGACTGGCGCCAACTGCAGAAATAAGCAGGTACTTACTGAAATGATGTTTGGCAGCAAGCTGCGCAGCTGTAACAGGAATATCGTAATCTACTTTACGGTAGGCTGTCTTATCGTTATTCACGCGTTTCTGAGTGGTACCTACACAGCAGAATAGTACATCGCCATCGCCGAGGGTGTCTTCAAAGCTTTCGGCGTCGTTGAAGTTCACCTGTTTTATTTCCAGTTTGGGATGTTGAAAGTGCAGAGGATGCCGCACCAGTATTCTTACAGTGCTGAACTGATCGTTCTGAAGGAGCTGCTGCAATAAAATTCCGCCGACCATTCCGGTGGCGCCGAGAACCACTGCTGTTTGTCTTTGCATAATTTCGTTATTTTGCTACCAACACAGCTTTATGCAAATTCAGCAAAATATTTCACTCAGGCAATACAACACTATGGGCATTGACGCCCAGGCAAGGCAGTTTTCCACATTTGGAACAGTGGACGAACTGCAGGAATTGACGGCTTTGTCTGAAAGCAGCCCCAGACTTGTGTTAGGAGGAGGAAGCAATATGCTGCTTACCCGCGACTTCAACGGATGGGTGTTGAAAAATGAATTGACCGGCATTGAATTAATCGACGAAACCGACGAATACTACTACGTAAAAGTGGGAGCAGGGGAGAACTGGCACGGGTTTGTGCAGACTGCCATCAGCAGAGGATGGGCCGGCGTGGAGAATCTCAGCCTCATTCCGGGCAATGTAGGAGCAAGCCCCATGCAGAATATCGGCGCCTACGGCGTGGAAGTAAAAGATGTATTTGAAGAACTCGAAGCCTGGCACTGGAACGAAAAAACAACCCGCACATTTTCCAATAACGATTGTGGTTTCGGATACCGCGAAAGCGTGTTCAAGCGTCAGCTGAAAGATCAGTACGTGATACTGAATGTGGTATTCCGGCTGAGGAAACAACCGAAATTCAATACCAGCTATGGCGCCATCGAACAGGAGTTGGAGAAAATGGGCGTAAAGGAATTGAGCATTGCGGCAGTATCGCAAGCTGTGATCAATATCCGCCGAAGCAAACTGCCCGATCCTGCTGTGATCGGCAATGCGGGGAGTTTCTTCAAAAATCCTTCCATACCTGCTGCTCAGTTTCAACAGCTGAAGCAAAATTTTGAAGGTATTGTCGGATACAATAATCCCGACGGATCTGTGAAGCTCGCTGCCGGATGGCTCATCGAACAATGCGGATGGAAAGGATTCCGCAGAGGCGATGCCGGCTGTCATGCAAAGCAGGCGCTGGTTTTAGTGAATTATGGTAATGCCACCGGCGCCGAGATCTACGAGCTGAGTACAGAGATCGTAGACAGTGTGCAAAATAAATTCGGTGTGGAACTCGAACGCGAAGTGAACATCATCTGATTGAAAGATATCAATGCAAAAGGCGATCCTGCAAAATATGCGGATCGCCTTTTGTTATGTTACTGACAGTACTTAATTGAAATCTTCGCTGTCGAACTCTTCATCCGAAAAAGAAGTAGTGTTGCCGAGATTCAGCATGCTTCCCATCAGGTCTTTGAACTCGATCTTATTCTCCACAATCTTCTTGCTGATCATCGAGAAAGCCGATAATCCGTGCAGTACAAATTCCATCAGCAATGCCGCTTCGCGTTCATTGGCATTCTTGAAGAATTTTTTCACCAGTGCATGCAGGCCATCTACCTTGTAGAGTTGCTGTATCTTTTGATCGTCTTTCACATTCAGCAGCAGATCGAGGGTATTGCCTTTATCGAACCACGATTGAATGCTGCGGTATGGATTCTCTTCCTGCTGCGCCTGTGTACGCTTTTTCTTCAGTGTTTCAGGATTAGGGAAGTAATTGATGAACTGGCTGCGGATAGCGCGTTCCAGCAGGTTCATAGCCACCTGATACGGACCTTCCTGCTCGCCTTCGTATACCAGTTCTATCTTTCCGGTGATGCTCGGTATCACACCCACCATATCGGACACCCACACCTGTGTTTGTTTTTCTTTATTGAGCACGGCACGTCGCTCGGCTGCACTGATGGCATTCTCCAGCGCGGAAATGCTGAGACGTGCCGATACACCGCTCTTTTTGTCTACCAGTTCGCTGCCGCGCGCCTCGAAGGCAATCTGCTCTACCAGCCGTTTCAGCAGATCGCTGATCTCAACAAGGTTCGACTGGTCGGGGAGGATGTCTGCTTCCTGCTCCGTGATGGCCAGCGCTGTATCGATATTCTTCGGATAGTGCGTGAGTATCTGGCTTTCGATACGATCCTTGAGTGGCGTAACAATGGCGCCCCGGTTCGTATAGTCTTCCGGGTTAGCAGTGAATACGAACAGAATGTCCAGCGGCATGCGGAGTTTGAAACCGCGGATCTGGATATCGCCTTCTTCGAGTATGTTGAACAGCGCCACCTGAATGCGGGCCTGCAGATCGGGTACCTCGTTGATCACGAAAATGCCGCGGTTGCTGCGCGGGATGATGCCGTAGTGGATCACCTGTTCGTCCGAGAAATTCAGTCGCAGATTGGCTGCTTTGATGGGATCGATATCGCCGATCAGATCCGCTACGCTCACGTCTGGTGTGGCGAGTTTTTCGCCGTAACGCTGACTGCGGTGCAGCCATTGAATGGGCGTATCGTCGCCATGCGCAGCAATCAGATCGATGGAATATTTGCTGATGGGGTTGAGCGGATCATCGTTGATCTCACTGCCTGCGATCACGGGAATATATTCGTCCAGCAACTCGGTCATCTGCCTCGCCATACGTGTCTTTGCCTGTCCGCGCAATCCGAGGAAGAGAATGTTATGCCTCGAAAGCAGCGCCCGCTCTACATCAGGAACAACAGTGTCTTCATAGCCGAGAATGCCATTGAAGGTCTGTTCCTGCTTTTTCAGTTTGCCAAGGAGGTTGGCTCGTATCTCGTCTTTTACGGAACGCGATTTATAGCCGCTGGCTTTCAGTTGTTTGAGTGTTGTGATATTGTTGTGTTTCATTACCGCTGTGAGGGGAAGATGGATAGCCTTCCGGTTTTAATTTGTTGGAATAATTCTATGCGTTGATGGCCGATCAGTAAACTGTTTTTCTTTTGCCGCTCTCGAAGTCCCGGAAAATAAATGCACCCAGTCTGTCGAGCGAAGCGAAGAATGCTTTTCCGTTATTGGTTTCAGTGAACTCCTGTACAAACCTTTGCAGATAAGGGTCTGTAGCAATCATGAATGTGGTGATCGGTATCTTGAGCTTCTTGCATTGTGCTGCCAGATTGAGGCAGCGGCTGGTAATCTTTCTGTCGAGCCCGTAACTGTTTTTGTAGTAACGTTTGCCTGTTTTGAGACAGGTGGGCTTTCCATCTGTGATCATGAATATCTGCTTGTTCGGATTTTTTCTCCGGCGCAATATGTCCATCGCCAGTTCGAGACCGGCTACCGTATTGGTGTGATAAGGTCCCACCTGAAGGTAGGGAAGATCTTTGATCTCCACCGGCCATGCATCATTGCCGAATACCACTATATCGATGGTGTCTTTCGGATACTTGGTGGTGATCAGCTCGCTGAGGGCCATCGCCACTTTTTTGGCAGGGGTGATGCGGTCTTCTCCATACAATATCATGGAGTGCGAAATATCTATCATCAGCACGGTGGATGTCTGTGCCTTGAAATCTGTTTCGCGGATAGAGAGATCATCTTCCTGCATATTGAACCGCTCGATGCCGTGATTGATCTGTGCATTGCGGATGCTGGCTGTGAAATCGATCTGTTCGAGCATATCGCCAAACTGAAACGGACGCGTTTCGGGATTTTGTTCATCTCCCTGTCCGGGTTTGAAACTATGGTGATCGCCCTGTTTTGTTTTTTTGAGTTTGCCGAAGATCTCTTCGAGTGAACGTTTGCGGATGCCCTGTTCTGTTTTGGGCGTTATGGAGATCTCTCCGCTGGCATTGTTCTCCTGGATATACCCTTTATCGCGCAGGTCTTCGATGAAGTCGCCCATGCCATATTCCTTATCCGTGAGTTCGTATTCTTTGTCGAGCTGATTCATCCAGCTCAACGCCTCGCTCACATCACCATTGGTGTAGGTGAGGAGTTGCATAAATGCATCCAGCAACTGGTCGAACCTGCTCTTGCCCTGCTGGTTGGGATCGAATTTATTGAACCTGAATCCTATCATCACAATTATTTAAGTGGCAACGATCACAGTACCCTCAATTTAAGGATATTTCGGGAATACTGTGGCCGGCCACATCTAATTACAAAATACAGGCTGAATTGTTTTTGAAGGCCGGGAAGGTGGATGGCTGAGGCTCTGTGTTTTGTGCCAAAAAGAAAAGCGCTCCGGTGAGGGAGCGCTTTGTTTATCCATTGTTAAGAGGCTTCGCCTGCTTATGGTTTTGTTGTATCGATCGGTGCTGCTTCCGGCTTCGCAAGGCTGTCAGCTGCATGTTCTGCCGCTCCGCTCTTTTTGCCACCTGGCTTGAACTGCTTCTCCCATTCGCCGATCTGACTCAGCATCTGGAAAGAAGAGAGAATGTCGTTGGCAAAATCGAACTGTTTGTCCGAAAGATTGCCGCCTTTGGCATTCATGATGTTCATCGCTTCCATCGCCATCTGTTCGTTGGACATGCCGGTACCGAGTGAACGGTAGTAGCTCAGTTGTTGTTCGAGATCAGACTTTAGGCTCTTGTTCACTTTTGCAGCGAGTGCGAAATCTTCTGAACGATAAGCTGCCAGCAGGAAGGTCATGGTTACCCTGTTATGGAAGTTGCCTCTGTTGGAGGTCATGCCATACGGTACATTTTCTTCGAGCACGTTATCGTCGTATTTCTTCAGCACTTTGCGCGCAGAGTCTTTTTGGCCATTCTCTGCGAGATGCAGTCCGAGGAATGCATGTGCCTGACGGATGCTGTTGATATGACGGCGATTTTCTTCATCATAATAAACACCGGGCTTATTGGCTCCGCCGTACACGAATTTGGTCATGATGTTCACGTAAGAATCATCAGTTCCGATCTGAGAATTTTCAATTGGCACCAGTCTGTAGCTGAGACCTTCCATGCGTGCATATTTTTCCAGTCCCAGTTCTTCGAGCTCCTGTGTAGAAGTGAAGTAGATAGGGCGTTTCCAGTTGTTGGCTGCGATCAGCGCCAGTACTGCCAGATCATTTTTCTGGAGGTATGGCTTTTTGATATCGAGTTTCAGCTGGCTAACGATGGTGTCGCCGGGATTGAGTTTCAGCGACGCACGTGCTGCTTCCACATCCACAGGGATGGTTACTTTGTTGGATGGGAGGAAGCTGGTGGTTTCATCTTCAGACATCCTTACCTGTAAGTTAGGCGCATCGCTGGCCGTTACATTCTTGAGGATGGTGTAGAGATCGTAATATTGATTGGGATCATATCCTGCCAGCAGATTGCTGAATCCGCCGCGGCGCAGGTAATCGGCCGTGAATACGATATCGCGTTTGTTGCCCTGGATCTGATCTGCTGTGAAGATCACATCGGCAGGTGCACTTTGGTTGAGTTTGTAGCGGAGCTGGTTGATGTACCAGTCTGTTCCCAACAGGCTGTAGTTGATTACGCGGAGATCTTTGCGAACACCTTCCACTTCCTGCGTATACCAGAGAGGGTAGGTATCGTTATCACCGAATGAAAGCAGGATGGCGTTTGGTGCGCAGCTCTCCAGATAATCTTTACCGAGGTCGCGCGCCAGTTCTTTCTTGCTGCGATCGTGATCGTCCCACTCCTGTGATGCCATCAGAACAGGCACTGCGAGGAGCGTAACAGCAAAGGCAACATATCCGGATACTGTTGAAGAAACGAATTTCTCCAGCGCTTCTTTCACCCAGATCACACCAAGACCAATCCATACAGCAAATGCGTAGAACGATCCCACATAAGCGTAGTCACGCTCACGCGGCTGATAACCGGCCTGGTTGAGGTAGATCACAATGGCAAAACCGGTGAAGAAGAACAGGAGGAAGTTCACGAGGAAATCTTTCCTGGTTCTGTTCAGCTGGAATACGAAACCGATGATGCCGAGTATGAATGGCAGGAAGAATAATTTGTTGTTGGCTTTGTTGGCCGATCCGGCGGTTGCAGGCAGTACATCTGGTGTGCCATGGCCAAAGATCTTGTCAACAAAAGTGAGACCGCTGTTCCAGTTGCCATCGCGTGGATTGCCGAAGCCCTGCAGATCGTTCTGCTTGCCGGCGAAATTCCACATGAAATAGCGCCAGTACATCCAGCGGAACTGGTAGTCGGCAAAGTACCTGATATTGCTGCCGAACGTAGGTTGTTCGTCATTGGCAAGTCCGCCGAAATTGCGGTACACATATTCCTGATTGCGCTCGTTGCCGTTGTCGTACATGCGCGGGAAGATATGCGGTCCTATCTTGTCTACATTCCAATCCGGATGGTCGCGGAGGATCGCGTTTTTGTCCTCTTCTGTTGGAGCAGCGCTGTAATCCTGTTTGCGGATCTTGCCTACTGCTTCATATTTGTCGGTGCCTTTCGCATACAGATCACCTGCAGTGATGTAGGGAGAACGGTAAACGAAATCCGGACCGTACAGAATAGGCCAGTCGCCATACTGATCGCGGCTCAGGTAACCGGTAAGGCTCACGGGATTGTCCACATTGTACATATCCACTGAAGGATTGGCAGATGAACGAACCAGCGTGGTGAAATATGTTGAATAACCGAGAATGATGAAGATGGTGCTCCATACGCCGATGCGGAGGAAGCTGGAGATCTTTGTTCTGTACGCATAACATCCGTATACAACCGCTGCCAGCAGAATCAGCAGCAGGAAGAATGTTTTGCCACTCTTGATGAAAGGGAAGCAGAACAGCAGAATGATAGCACAGAGCCATACAGGGAACAAAGTGAACTTCTGAATACCGGCATCCGTGAAACGCAGTCCGGCAATCAGCAGCAGGGCCAGCAATCCGAAATAGATGCCGAAACCTACGAAGAAAGGCATGCCCAGTTCATTTACGAAGAAGATATCGAATGAACCGGCACCGCGGATGCTCCACTGGATCACCACTACCTGCACCACACCTGTGATTACACAGCCTGTGAGGAAGGCGAAGAAGGTTCCCCATTTGGTGATCTTGTAGCGTTTGAAGTAGTACACCAGTACGATCGCAGGGATGGTAAGGAGGTTCAGCAGGTGAACGCCGATAGACAATCCCATCATGAAGAAGATGAAGATGATCCAGCGGTCGGCACGTGAGAATTTATGTCCGTCTGTTGTGCTTTCGTTGTCCACTTCATGCTCCCATTTCAGGATGGCCCAGAAAACGAGAGCAGTGAAGAGAGAAGAGAGGGCATAAACCTCACCTTCAACGGCGCTGTACCAGAAAGAATCGGAGAAAGTATAAGCGAGTGCACCAACCACACCAGCAGCCATTGCAATGAAAAGCTGACTGTTGTTGAGCGCTTCTCCACCTTTCTGAACAATCTTGCGCGCAAAGTGCGTAATGGTCCAGAAGAGGAAGAGGATGGTGAAACCGCTGGCTATGGCATTCATGAAATTCACGCCCCTGGCGGCATTAGCGGGATCATCGCCAAAGAGGATGATGAAGAATCTACCTAAGAGCACAAAGAGAGGGGCGCCCGGTGGGTGGGGGATCTGCAATTTGTATGCGCTGGATACGAACTCGCCGCAGTCCCAGAAACTGCCGGTCGGTTCCATGGTCATGATGTACACAGTGCATGCAATCAGACAGACTATCCAACCTACGATGTTATTTACCCGGTTGAAATTCATAATGTTTTTAAGTTTTAAAACTTGGCAAATATAGGGGAAGCAAATTATTAATGCCAGCGGGATAAAAGATTAAATGTAAGGCGGTCAGAGGATATATGTAGAGGTTTTGTGATTTGTGGATAAGTGGCGTGACTGGTTGAGTTTTGGGATTTATTTTTTGCGGCCGGATCGGGCATATGGCTGGGCGGCTGAAAAATCTGCCCGGCACTGTTGTGGCTCCGGGCAGCATGGGTACTGAGGGTTTGGGCGATAGAATAAAGGTGGGGCCTAACCCACAGATTTTAAGGCCGACCGGCCATATGCCCGACCCGGCCGTAGCCGCTGAAGGTGCAACTTTCGGGAGACTGGTAGTTTGTCAGTATCCCGCCGCATGATGGGTGGGTGAGAGGAGGTGAAGGTGCAACGGCGTGAAGTCTTCGGCGGGCTTTGTGAGTCCATGAATTTTTGAATGCAGTATGGTTCTGATAGAACTGTTGAAGTATGGAGACGAAAATCGATTTATGAGGCAATGGAAGTGCAGGTTATGGGCAGATTAATGGCTGGTTAATGGCTGACTTCCCCCTGAAATACGCTGAAAATAGGCTGAATAATGGCTGAAAATAGGCTGAAACCCGTTGGAAGAATAAAACAGCTCCTGGCAAATGCTACTCGAAGAATACGCGCACGGTTTGATAGAAGAGGCGGTTCTGCATGGAGGCATTTTGCTCGGTGAAGCCCTGGAGACCAAAGAGTCCGGCTGCATTGCCTTTGTTGATGGAGATCTCAAGATAGCCAGCCGAGTTGAAGAGCGCGAGCTTTTCGCCTTCCGGTACGTCGGCATAACTCTCGGCAATGGTGGAGATGGTTTCGTTGCGCTTGAATACGATCTTGAAACTGCGGCCGCGACGCTGCATTTCGAATTGCTCGCGCGTGATGTTCACGATGATGTTCTCGAAATTGTCGATGAAGATGATCTGTCCTTCGATCCAGTTTTCGCCGAGAAGAGGACGCAAATGGTTCTTTTCGGTGATGGTGATATCGGGCGTTCCGATCTGAAGAATGCTGGTACCCTGATGCAGCTGCTGAATGGCTTCGCCCATTACACGCGCGCAATAGAGCGTGTTGCGGATGGCAGATTTGTCGAGCTCAAGGCCGATCACCATTTCGGGCTTGTCTTCGAGTATCATGGTGAGGAGACCATTGTCGGCACAGAGAATGTACTGATCCTGATGATAGGCAAGAAGCAGATGCTCCGGTTTCTTCTCGAAGAGGTTCACCAGAAGGATGTGGAAGGAGAGAGGGGGGAAATTCTTGATGGCATTGCGGCATACATAGGCCGCCTGCGGATAGTTGAAAGGCGATATGTTATGGCTGATGTCGATGAGATTGAAGGCGGTATTCACCTGCAATAGCTGTCCTTTTACTGCCCCCACGAGGTAATCCTGCTGACCTATATCAGATGTGAGGGTAATAATAGCCATTGTTGAGTATCGACGATTGAATTATTTGACCAGTTCTCCGTTTTTGAAATAGAACTTATGCACAAGCTTGTCGGCCAGTGAAGGAAAGAAGCGGTTCAGGAACACTGTACGCTTGCCTGTTGACGTTAGCACCAGGGTACGTTTTCTCTTTTCCACGGCTCTTAGAATATGTTGGGCACATTCCTCGGCTGTCATCATTTTTCCTTCTTCCATGGTTGATTCACCTCTTGCCTTACCCTCGCTGTCGAGCGCCGCATGGCGGATATTGGAAGCCGTGAAACCAGGGCAAACCCACATTACGTGAACGCCGGTATGCAGCATTTCGGTGCGGAGCGCTTCCATCCATCCCTGAAGGGCGAATTTGGAAGCCGAATAAGCCGTTCTGCCCGGAAGACCGCGGTAACCTGCAATGGAGGATACACCCACCACAGTTCCCTGTCTTTCGAGAATGCTGGGCAGTGCGTACTTGGTGCAGTAAACGGCTCCGTAAAAGTTGATGTCCATCACCTGACGAATAACATCGAGGTCCGTATCATTGAAAAGAGCCCGCATGCTGATGCCGGCATTGTTGATGAGAATGTCGATGCCGCCAAATGTTTTGATGGTGGATTCGATAAAACGCTTTGCATCGTTTTCGTGGGAAATGTCACAGGCCATCGTATGAAGCATCACATTCGTATGCTCCAACTGAAGTGTATACAGTTTATCATAGTTGCGGCCACAGGTTGCTACCCGTGCCCCCTGTTCAATAAATGCTTCCACCAGCGCTCTGCCTATTCCATCGCTACCGCCTGTTATAACTACAACCTTATCTTTTAAAAGCGACATGACCTTTGTTTATGCCACAAAAATAGGGAATGGCGCGCATATTGAGCCATTGAGTTCCATACCATTTAATGGTATTTTTTAATGGGTTTTCCGCTTCTTCAGCTGTAAGGAAAGATAGATGAGCATAATGCCGAAGATCAGTGCATAGATGCCGAAGATCATGGTAAGCGTTAATGCTCCCGCGATGGGATTCACCAGAATGAGTATGCCAAAGATGATGGTGAGCAACCCGCCAACGATGTACCAACCCTCTCCTTTGATCTCTTTGC
Organism: Pseudoflavitalea sp. G-6-1-2; assembly: GCF_012927185.1. Lineage (GTDB taxonomy): Bacteria > Bacteroidota > Bacteroidia > Chitinophagales > Chitinophagaceae > Pseudobacter. The sequence goes on along the minus strand of NZ_JABBGB010000002.1, from coordinate 782,395 downwards.
GGAGCCGGATGGCCATCACTATTTCTACAATGCCGGCTATCAATACCCAGAAGGCAATGAGGTAGAGCAGCGCCAATGCCGTTGCAAAGGGATTGCGGAATGTAAGTAGCCCCACAATAATGCCCAGCAGTCCCGATGCCAGGTACCAACCCCAGTTATCCATTGTTTTGCGGGCATTGATGGCCGCTACTATCGAAAATATCCCATCGATCAGGAGATAGGCACCCAGAAAAATGATGAGGGTGGTAAATGTAACGCCCGGCATAAACAAGGCCAGCAGGCCCAGTATCACCCCAAAAATTCCTCTTAGCAGAAATATCCACCAGTATTCACTGAAAAATCGGTTCATGCTATATGGTTTGATGAAGTAAATGCTTTGTGTCGGCAAAAAGGCAGGGGAGCGGTAAAGGGGATTATGCAACTGTAAGGGTTCCTCTAAATTTACGTGGCTATCCGTTAAATGCCAAATAAATTTAATACGAAGCGGAGGCTATGCGGTATTTACTATCAACACTGTGCTTCCCCGTTAGGGCTTAACATTGGCATGCTAAAATAGCTTAGTAGTCGGTTAATCTCCATAGCAATTTTCAACCAATAAAATATTTATTTCACATATGCCAGACAGGGTCTCTTTCCCGCTGATACGCTCCCTCTGGTGTATGTGCTGTCTGGTTTTTTGTTTCACGTTTCATTGTGATTGATGCATTATTCCGATGCACTGTTTCTTAGCAACTCCCCCCATTATAAACTACCCATACCGTGGGTGTGCCTGCCATTTTATTGGCGGGATGTAACGCCATGAATGATCACAATTAAACATTATCAGATGAAACATCTTTACATTGCTGCATTTACCCTGTTGTTCTCGGTTACAGCTAACCGATCGCTCGCTCAGATCAAGCTGAGTGCAGACGGACCAGGTAATACGTATGAATTGATTGAAGGCCTTGGATTCGGGGTGGAAAACCCCGAATGTGTGCACGGCTCTTTCGGCCGGCACGTTACCGAAGTATTCGACAATACCCTCAACAAATATGTGTTCGTATTCCACAGCCATCCGGTGGAGGATAACGACCGTTGCCAGAACTTCGACCGTGTGCGCATGGAGATAAAAGGCGATAACGGCTCTCCCGAAGAACTCAAACACACACTTGGTGAAACCGCCTATTATCGTTGGAAATTCAAACTGGATGCAGGTTTTATTCCCAGCAGCCGATTCACACATATCTTTCAGATCAAAGCCATCGATGGCGATGCAGGCGCACCGCTGATCACCATCACACCACGTGCAGGCAGCCCCGAAAAAATGCAGATCATCCACAGTACAGGTTCCGATCCTGGTGGACTCGGCACTGTAAAAGAAGTGGATCTCGCTCCGTTCAAAGGACAGTGGGTGGAGGCTTACGTGAAATACAAAAGTGCTGAAGGCAGTGCAGGTAGTTTTGAGATCACACTCAGAAGAATGAGCGATGGCGCCACCCTGCTTTCTTACAGCAATAACTCACTCGATATGTGGAGAACAGGCGGTAACGTTAATCGTCCCAAATGGGGTGTGTATCGTGGTAAGGATGATGTGCTCCGCGACGAACAGGTTCGCTTCGCTGATTTCTGCGTATCGGAAACCAGCGCTGATCTTTGTCCCAGCGATATCGGAACACCCAATACACCTCCAACCGTTTCAATTACTTCTCCTGCCAATAACGCCACTTTCACTGCTCCTGCTACTGTGAACATCACTGCCAATGCTGCCGATGCTGATGGTACCGTCAGCAAAGTGGAGTTCTTCAACGGAAGCACCAAACTCGGTGAAGACCTCGCTGCTCCTTTTGAATTCAGCTGGAGCAATGTTGCCGCAGGCAGTTACACCATTACTGCCAAAGCAACCGACAATGGCAACGCAAGCACTACCAGCACTGCTGTGAACATCAGCGTAACAGCGCCACCTACCTGTCCGCCCGTTATTGCGAGTGGCGATGATGGCAATGTTGCAGCCAATGTGCTCGATAATAATCTCGCTACAAGATGGAGCGCCAGTGGCGATGGACAGTGGATCCAGTTCTGCTTAGGTTCTGCCGCAAACGTAACCGGAGTACAGATCGCCTTCTACAATGGAAATACACGCACTTCCACTTTCGATGTACTGGTAGGAAATGATGGCACCAACTGGACTACCGCCGCAGCCGGTAAAGTCAGCAGTGGCACATCCACCGCCCTCGAAACATTCACTTTTACACCCGTTAACGGAAAATATGTTCGCATCGTTGGACATGGCAACAGCGTGAATCTATGGAACAGTTATACCGAAGTAAAGATCCAGACAGGATCCTCCGGCGGTGGCACTTTCACACTTACGCCCGAAGCGGATGCATATGTGCGCGATGGAACAAATGGGGCCATCACTCATGGTACAACCGATCCTACACTGCTGATCACCAAACTCTCTCCGTCTGGTCAGCTGAACAATGCACGTGAATCTTACCTGCGTTTCGATCTCAGCTCTGTTAGCGGATCTGTGAGCAATGCTACGCTTCGTGTGTACGGGAAAATCGATCTCACTACCGTTCCCAGTGTGCCCATCGGCGTGTATGCCGTTGCCAACACTACCTGGAGTGAATCTGCACTTACCTGGAACAATAAACCTGCTTCCGGTGCCGGTCTCGATACAAATACTGTTACCAATGCTGCATATGCCTATATCACCTGGGATGTAACCAGCTATGTGCAAAGTGAGCTGGCAGCTTCGCGCAATAAAGTTTCATTTGCGATGAAGAGCCTTACCGCTCACGATCCGCGCGTATTCTGGAACTCCAAAGAGTTCGGCAGCAATCCGCCTCAACTGGTGGTGAATACAACATCCGCTCTTGCAGGCAACAGTGCTGCAATAGAATCTCAGCATACTGCATCACTCCGGAAATCTGCCAGCATCCGCATGCAACCGAATCCATTCAAAGGAACAGGTGTGGTGTATTTCCAGTTGCCCGAAGCCGGACAAACACACCTCGCAGTATTCGATCTGCAAGGCAAACAGGTGGCTGTTCTGGTGAATGCAAAACTGAATGCAGGAGAACACAATGTACGCTTCAACTCCGGTGGAAAAGGAACTGGTATCTATATCCTCCGGTTGATACATAATGGAAAAACCACCTCTGCCAAAGTTCAGCAGGAGTAAGCATTCCATCTAACCTTAACCTTTTCCTAAAACGATTGCGATATGAAATTCAGCCCAACCAAACCAAATGGCTGCCGAAAGCAGCCAACCATCACTGCTGCTTCAGGTATTCTGAAAGCCAGCAACAGGCTGTTATTATTTTCATTCATTACCATCATATTTTTCACTAACATTCAGGCGCATGCGCAGACCGGAACGTCTTCGTGGGTAGGATTCGGATCAAATGGCAAACTGCAGTATACGCCTGATGCCAAAGGCAATCGCATTCCCGATTTCAGCATGGTCGGTTATCGCTTCGGTAACGAAGCGATACCAACCATTCCCGTTGTCAAGACGCTCAATGCAGTGTCTGGCGATAACCTCACACAGATTCAGGCAGCAGTGGATGAAGTGGCCGCACTGCCGCTGGGATCGAATGGATTCCGCGGCGCCATCCTTCTCAAAAAAGGGGAATACAATATCAGCAATACCATCAGCATCAATGCTGGTGGTATCGTCATCAGAGGTGAGGGCAGCGGAGCTGCCGATACCAGGCTGATTGCAACAAAAACTGCGCAACATACACTCTTCGATATCAAAGGAACGGGAGGTCCGGTTGAAGTCAGCGGCTCCCGAACCAAAGTAACTACCGCTTATGTGGCTACAGGCGTTCAGACTTTTGCTGTGCAGTCCGCCTCGTCTTTTGCAGTAGGGGATGAGATCATTTTCAGAGTGGAACCCAAAGCTGCCTGGATCACTTTGCTCGATATGGCACAGTATGGCTGGACGCCCGCTGCTTACAACATGAACTACATCAGAAAGATCACTGCCATCAGCGGCAACAATATCACCATCGATGCGCCTGTTGTAGATCCAGTGGATGCTGCACTCAAAGATGCGTACATCTACAAGTACACCTGGAATCATATCGAGAACATCGGTGTAGAGAATATCCGTTTCTCATCTACCTACGCCAGCGCTACCGATGAAAACCACGGCTGGACGGCCATTTCATTCAACAACGCCCGCCATGGATGGGTACGCGACTGCGAATTCTATTCATTCGGATATTCGGCTGTTCATGTACTCGACTGGGGTGTGAACATTTCTGTACTCAATTGCAAGAACATCGATCCTGTTTCGCAGCTCACGGGCGGAAGAAGATATTCATTCAACTGCAACGGACAACTCGCCTTATTCAAAGACTGTTATACGCGCAATGGCCGCCACGATTTTGTAACAGGATCCACCACTGCAGGTCCTAATGCATTCGTGAATTGCAAGGCCGATGATATGCATGCCGATATTGGTCCACACCACAGATGGGCCACTGGTCTGCTGCTCGATAATGTGATCGGCAATCTCGATATCAACGTGCAGAACCGCCGTGCTTCCGGTACCGGCCACGGATGGGCAGGTGCGCAATGCGTATTCTGGAACGTGACCGGCGGAAGAAAGATCATTGTTCAGATGCCTCCGCAACACTTCAACTGGGCTATCGGATGCAAAGGTGATGTAACAGCCGATGGCAACTATCAGAACGGTGATCCCGGCATCTGGGAGAGCATCGGAAATTTTGTTCCTCCGCAAAGCCTCTACGTGCAGCAATTGCAGGATCGGCTGAATATCACCACGCCCACCTGCGTGCCAGCCACTGCCAGTGGGGATGATGGAAATGTTGCCGCCAATGTGCTCGACAATAACCTGAATACCCGCTGGAGCCATAACGGAGACGGACAATGGATTCAACTCTGCCTCAGCGATACACTCACTTTCAGCAGCGTGCAGATTGCATTTTACAGTGGCAATACCCGCACATCCACTTTCGATATACTCGTGGGCAACGACGGAACCAATTTCACCACCGTAGCTGCAGGCCGCGTCAGCAGCGGCACCTCGCTGAACCTCGAAACATTTTCTTTCCCTGCCGTTTCTGCAAAATACGTTCGCATTGTAGGTCATGGCAACAGCGTGAATCTCTGGAACAGCTACACCGAAGTGAAAGTGCCGACCGGTGCACAGCAGTACACGTACCTGCCATTGCACGATGCTTATGTGCGTGATGGTTCCAATGCGGCCATCACCCATGGTACTACCGATTCAACATTGCTCATTACAAAAGTTTCGCCCGCAGGTCAGCTGAACAATGCCCGCGAGGCATACCTCCGTTTCAATGCAACAGGTACCAGTGGTTTGGTTACTTCAGCAACACTGCGCGTGTACGGAAAAGTGGATCTCACCACAGTGCCCACTGTGCCCGTAGCTGCCTATGCCGTAAGCAATACCAGCTGGACGGAAAATGCACTTACCTGGAACAACAAGCCTGCCACCGGAGCAGCACTCGATACCGTTACTGTAAACAACACCGCATACGCTTACTATTCATTCGACGTAACCAATTACGTGAATGCAGAACTTACTGCAGGCAGAACCAATATTGCCTTTGCGATGAAGAGCCTGGTTGCGCACGATCCGCGCATCTTCTGGAATTCATCCGAAGCGGGTTCCAATCCGCCGCAGTTGCTCATCAGCACTGGGCAGCAGCAACAGATAACATCGTTGCCGGCCGTTGTCACTGAAAAAACAACACCGGTTATGGCGGTTTCTCCGAATCCATTCCGCGGCACAAGTTCAGTGAACATAACCATGAAGAAAGCCGGCATGGCGCAGGTGGTAGTGTACGATATGAGTGGAAGAAGAGTGGCTACACTGCATCAGGGTGTGCTTGCAGCAGGCAATCACAGATTCCGGTTTACTCCATCAGGAAAAGGTACACAGCTCTATATCATTTCGTTCAAAGCAGACGGGAAAACCGAACTGCTTCGCATCCTGCATGAATAGGCTGGTTTGCATTTTATAATCAACATTCAAAATGAAAAGAACACCGATCAAATCTTCTCTGAAAAGCCAGTTCCAAAAAGGACGCACATGCATGTTGCTTTTGCTGGTTAGCGCTATGAGTTCCGCAGTTGCGGCCGACATTAAAGTGAATTCGTTGCCGGCATTGCAGTCGGCTATCAGCAATGCCAATGCCGGTGATGTGATCACCCTGGCCGATGGCGTGTACACCAGTACCGAAGCCATTACCATCGACCGGCAGGGTACGGCTGCAAAGCCCATCACCATTCAGGCGCAAAGCATACTGGGCGCGGAAATCAGCGGTACGCAGGGGTTTATTGTTAACAGCCCGGCAAAGCATATCATCATCAAAGGATTTAAGTTTACCCATGCATCATCTTCGGCTGCGCTGAACGCAGGCAGCAGCTTTATCCGACTAACGCAGAACCTGTACCAGACAACGGGCAATGGCGATTACCTGTTGATCAACGGATCCGATCAGGAAGTGGATCACTGCACTTTTCAGAACAAGAACTCGTTGGGGAAATTCATTATCGTGCGGGGAACGGGAAGCCAGATCGCTGAACGTCTCCATATTCATCACAACTATTTCTACAAACAGGCACAGCAAACCGGCAATGGAAATGAAACCATTCAGTTTGGGTTGAGTGGGTTTAGTCTCTCCAATACCAACAGCATTGTGGAGTACAATCTGTTCGAAGAATGTGCCGGTGAAAACGAATTGCTGTCTGTGAAAGCATCGCAGCTGACGGTACGTTACAATACCATCCGCAACTGTCCTGCGCAGTTCACACTTCGTCATGGCAACCGTTGCGAAGTGTATGGCAATTACTTTCTCAATACACCCGGACTGCGCATCTTCGGTGATGATCACAAGATCTACGGCAATTACTTCGAGGCATGCAGTGTTGCCATCAACATGGGCAATGGCGGCGCGGAAGTGGCAGACGGAGCGCCACTCACATCGCACGACAGACCCGATAGAAATTTCGTGGTGTACAATACACTCGTGAACAATATCACCAACTATGTGCAGGGCAACAGAAAAAACGGACTGGGGTCCGTTGCCACCACTTTTGCCAATAACATCATACAGGGTGGCGGACCTGCGGCGAGCATCACAGGGCCATACACCAATGGGGTCTGGAGCAACAATATCATCTATCAGACCAATGGAATTGGCGATATGCCCGCAAGCAGTTTCAATGAGACAAACCCGCAACTGGTGCGCGATGCAAGCGGCACATTCCATTTGAAGAAAGGCAGTGCAGCTATCGACGCAGGCACGGGATCATTTGTTTTTGCAGTTTCCGATATGGACGGGCAGCCACGCAAAGGACCGTTCGATATCGGTGCAGATGAAGTTTCCAATGCAACAATCAAAGCACAATTACTCGCTCCATCGATGGTGGGGCCCGACGCTAAATAACCATTAGACGTACCCTGTTTGAGTTGTCAATCTTTTGCATCACCAAACATAGTCAACATGAAAAAAACGATTACTAAAATTCAAATGAAATGCCAATTGAAAAAACTGCGTACACTGGTAGCGCTCCTGCTTGTTGCAGGCATTGCTCCGGCTTATGCAGCTACCATTAATGTAAGTTCATTGTCTGCACTGCAGACAGCTATCAACAATGCCAGCGCAGGCGATACCATTGTGCTGGCCAATGGCGTGTATACCACCAGTGCAGATGTTACAATCAATAAACAGGGTACGGCTGCACAACACATCGTTATCAAAGCGCAATCTGTGTTGGGTGTGGAGATCAAAGGATCCAATGGTTTTGTAGTGAATAGTCCGGCCAAGTATGTCGAGATCATCGGTTTCAAATTCACACATGCCGGACAGAAATCGAAACTGAATGGAGGCACCAGCTTCATCCGTGTATTGCAGTGTCTGTTTCAGTGTCCCGGAGATGGTGATTATTTTGAACTCAACGGAAGTGATCAGGAAGTGGCTTATTGTACATTCCAGAATAAGACTGGTCTGGGCAAGTTCATCATCGTACGTGGATCAGGAAGTCAGATCTCACAGCGCCACTGGATTCACCACAACTACTTCAAAAATCAGCCAGTACAAACCGGCAACGGAAATGAAACTATTCAGTATGGTCTCAGCGGATATAGTCTTTCCAATACCGACAGCAAATTCGAATACAATTTATTTGAGGATTGCGCCGGTGAGAACGAACTGCTGTCTGTAAAAGCATCACAGTTGACCGTACGCTACAACACTATCCGCAACTGTCCGGCTCAGTTCACCCTGCGCCATGGCAACCGTTGCGAAGTGTACGGCAACTACTTCCTCAATACGCCCGGCTTACGCATATTCGGGGACGATCACAAGATCTACAGCAACCACTACGAAGACTGCAGTGTTGCCATCAACATCGGAAACGGAGATGGGGAAGTGGCAGATGGTGCGCCGCTTACGTCGCACGACAGACCAGACCGCACTCTCATTGTTTACAATACGCTTGTGAACAATACCAATAACTACAAACAGGATAACAGAGCAAGTGGCCTCGGTTCAACATCCACCACATTTGCGAACAATATCATTCAGGGAGGTGGAGTTTCTGCAAGCATTACAGGGCCGTACAGCGGAACCTGGAGCAACAATATCACTTATCAGACCGGTGGAGCAGGTTCTATGCCATCCAGCGGTTACACCAATACCAATCCATTGCTCGCGCGCGATGCAACAGGTACTTTCCACCTGCAAAGCGGCAGCCCTGCCATCAACGCAGGTACAGGTTCTTTCGCATGGGCCAATGTGGATATGGATGGACAGGCACGTACAGGCACATTCGATATCGGTGCCGATGAAGTATCCTCTGCAACAGTGAATGCTCAGATACTTTCACCAGCGATGGTAGGTCCAAATGCAGCGCCTTCCGGTCCTGTTACACCAACCTGCGTGCCCGCAAGCGCGAGCAAAGATGATGGCAACGTACCTGCAAACGTACTCGACGGCGACCTCGCTACACGCTGGTCTGCCAGCGGCGACGGAGAATGGATTCAGTTCTGTCTTACCGATACAGTTGCAGTAAATGGCGTTCAGATTGCATTCTACAGCGGCAATACACGCAGTTCAACATTCGATATTCTTGCAGGCAATAATGGCACCAGCTGGACCACCGTTGCAACCGGTCGCACCAGCAGCGGTACCTCTACTGCACTCGAAACATTCACCTTCCCAACAGTAAATGCAAAATACATCCGCATCGTTGGTCATGGCAACAGCGCCAATCTCTGGAACAGCTACACCGAAGTGGTGATCATGCAGGGAGGAAGCGGCAATGTGGCTCCAACCGTGAGCATCACATCACCAACAAGCGGAGCAAGTTATACATCCACTGCATCTGTGAGCATCACTGCAACAGCAGCAGATGCTGATGGCACAGTAAGCAAGGTTGAATTCTTCAACGGAGCAACCAAAATAGGGGAGGCGCTTACATCGCCCTACACCTTAAACTGGACGGGCGTTACAGCGGGTTCATACACACTCACTGCAAAAGCAACCGACAATGGCAGTGCTACCACCACTTCATCGTCAGTAAACATTACAGTGAATGCATGTACACCCGCAGTTGCAAGTGCAGATGATGGCAACGTTGCAGCTAACGTACTCGATAACAATTACAGCACCCGCTGGTCTGCCAGTGGAGATGGTCAGTGGATCCAGTTCTGTCTCGAAAATGCAACTACCGTTAGCGGTGTGCAGATTGCATTTCTGAGTGGCAACGTTCGAACTTCTACATTCGATATTCTGGTAAGCACCAACGGAACCAGCTGGACCACCGCGGCATCCGGCGTAGTGAGCAGCGGCACCAGCACTGCGCTTGAATCATTTGCCATCACACCTGTGAGCGCAAAATATGTACGCATCGTTGGTCATGGCAATAGCGTTAATCTCTGGAACAGCTACACCGAAGTAAGAATTCAAACCGGAGGAGCGCTGATGATGACAGCCGAAACTGCTGCTGAAAAAGCAACAGCCATCAAAACCGGCATCCGCAGTTTCCCGAATCCATTCCACCTCAGCAGCAATATCAGCTTCAGTGTACAAAATGCCGGACAAACCGAGCTCTCTGTATTTGATATGGCTGGAAGAAAAGTGGCAGTACTCGTGAACGGATACCTGTCGGCCGGAGAACATAAAACCGTATTCACACCAACAGCAAAAGCAAAAGGAATTTACCTGCTCAGGTTGGTGAACAATGGAAAAGTAACAACGCACCGTATGATGCAGGAATAAACTGTACAGAACATTTAAACAGCGTCGGACGGAAGTTCGGCGCTGTTAACTCCTTATATCAAACCTATCTTTTATGAAAAAAGGGAATAACCTCACAACGAGGCGGCTGCTAATGCTATGCTGCTTTGTTTTTGCAATGCTTTTCCATTACGCGCATGGACAAACATTGCCAACCAATTTTACGCGCGTTCAGGTTGCAACGGGAGTAACCACTCCCACATCCATGGCCTTCACTCCCGACAACAGAATTCTGGTCTGCCAGAAAGGAGGCCAGCTCAGAGTGATCAAAAACGGTTCTTTACTTTCCACACCCGCCATTACATTATCCGTAAACACCGATGGAGAACGTGGATTGATCGGGGTAGCGGTAGACCCCAACTTCGCTACCAACAATTACATCTACATTTATTACACGCACACCAGCGGGCCACACAACAGGGTAAGCCGTTTCACATTGGGATCTAATGATCTCGCAACCGGTGAAACTGCGCTGCTCGATATGCCTACCCTCAATGGCATCTATCACAACGGAGGGGGATTAGCCTTCGGCAGCGATGGTAAATTATTTGTTGCTGTTGGTGAGAACCAGGTGGGATCCAACTCTCAGGATCTCGATTCCTATCTCGGCAAGATCCTTCGCATCAACACAGACGGAACGGTGCCTGCCGGCAACCCATTCACCGGAGGGGCACAACGCAGCCGCATCTGGGCTTATGGCCTGCGCAATCCTTTCACCATTGCAGTAGATCCTGTCAGCGGAAAATTATTGGTGAACGATGTGGGCAATGCCACATGGGAAGAGATCAACGATGCCACAACCGGCGGTAAGAATTTCGGATGGCCTACCAAAGAAGGGATGTGTACAAGCGGTTGTACCGGCTTCACCAATCCCATCTATGTGTATTCCACCAACAGAACGGACCCTCCGCCAAACGGACAAGGCTGTGCCATCAATGGCGGTACCTTCTTCAATGGAGCTATCAGCAATTATCCTTCTACCTACAATGGAAAATATTTCTTTCTCGATTATTGCGGTGCGTGGATCGATTACATCACACCCAGCACCGGCGCAACACGTACCGGCTTCGGTACGAGTCTGAGTCAGGATAACGTATGTATCAAACAGGGGCCTGATGGTAATCTTTACTATCTGCGTCTTGGCAATAACACTGTTTACAAAATAGTGTATGCTGGTGGAACCAGTGCACCGATCATTACAACACAACCAGCCAATCAGGTGGCTGTAGTTGGCGGCTCCGCTACATTCACGGTGTCTGTATCCGGCAGTCCGGCTCCCACCTTCCAGTGGCGCAAAGGCACTACCAATATTTCTGGTGCAACCAGTGCCAGCTATACCATCAATAATGCACAAACTACCGATGCAGGTACATACAATGTGGTAGTGACCAATAGTGTTGGCAGCGTAACCAGCAACAACGCCACGCTCACTATCAGTCAGGCTCCGACTGCAACTATTACCAGTCCGGCTAACGGAACACTGTTCCGCTCCGGCGATCAGATCAGTTTCTCCGGAACCGGCACCGATCCTGAAGATGGTACCATTCCGGTTGCAAAATATAAATGGTGGATCGCCTTCCATCATGCCACGCATACACACCCCGGACCAGCGGTTCCCAATGGAGTGGCAGCAGGCAACTTCATTGCAGATCTTGCAGAGCACAACGAAACCAATGTGTGGTATCGCATTTATATGTCGGTGGAAGATTCTCAGGGTGTGATCGATACTTCGTATGTTGAAGTATTCCCGATCACTTCCAACCTCACTTTGCAGACACAGCCTGCAGGTTTGCAGGTAACGCTGGATGCTGTTCCGTTCACTACTCCATACACCACAGAGGTAGTGTCTAAGATGCAAAGGCAGGTATCGGCTGTTTCTCCTCAAACAGTAGGAGGTACCACCTATGTATTCGATCATTGGAGCCAGGGTGGTGCAGCATCGCAGTTTGTAACACTCAGCGATAACGATACCACTTTCACTGCGCATTATCGCGTAGCGCCGGCACCGGTTAATCTCACACCAACCAACGATGCTTATGTGAGAGACGGAACCAATGCAGCTATCACGCATGGCACCACTGATCCGACCTTGTTGATCACCAAAGTGTCTCCATCGGGTCAGCTCAACAATGCCCGCGAAGCCTATCTGATGTTCGATGCTACCAGCATCACAGGAAACATCGATAACGTTACACTGCGCGTTTATGGAAAAGTGGATCTCACCACCGTACCATCTGTGCTCACTGGTGTGTACTCCGTTGCCAACACAACATGGAGTGAATCTACACTCACCTGGAATAACAAACCTGCAACCAGCGCTACCGAACTCACTACGGCAGCAGTAGGAAACACAGCTTATTCCTACATCAGCTGGGATGTTACCAATTATGTGAAGAGCGAGATCGCGGCAGGAAGAAAGAAAATTTCCTTAGCGCTGAAAAGCCTTGTAGCCCACGATCCGCGTGTGTTCTGGAATTCGAAGGAAGCGGCTTCCAATCCGCCACAACTGGCATTCCTCGTATCTGGTGGCAATGCAAATCCGATTGTAAGCATCACTGCGCCCACCAGCGGTTCAACCTATACGTCTCCTGCAACCGTGAACATCACAGCCAATGCATCGGATGCTGATGGAACTATCAGCAAAGTGGAGTTCTACAATGGAAGCACCAAACTCGGCGAGGACCTTGTTGCTCCTTATGAATACAGCTGGACCAACGTTGCAGCAGGAACCTACTCACTCACTGCCGTTGCAACCGATAATCAGAGTGCAGTAACTACTTCATCCGCAGTGAGCATCACGGTGAATAACCCGCCGGCATGCAATCCTGTTACATCGAGTGGTGATGATGGCAACGTAGCCGCCAATGTTCTCGATAACAATCTCGCAACACGTTGGAGCGCCAGCGGCAATGGTCAGTGGATCCAGTTCTGCCTGGGCAGCACTCCGGTAAGCGTAACAGGCGTGCAGATTGCATTCTACAACGGCAACACCAGAACTTCCACCTTCGATGTTCTCGTAGGCAATGATGGTGTTAACTGGACAACCGCCGCCACCAACCGCGTAAGCAGCGGCACAACCACCGCACTCGAAACATTCACCTTCACACCGGTTACCGGAAAATATGTTCGCATCGTTGGTCACGGCAACAGCGTGAACCTCTGGAACAGCTATACCGAAGTGAAGATCCAGACCGGCACTGCACTGATGACGGATCCAACCGATCTCTCAGAAGCAGCAGCTGAGAAATTCAGACTGAGCACTTATCCCAATCCGTTCAGTGGCAACAGCACCATTACTTTCTACCTCGGTAAAGCAACGCAGACAGAAGTAAGCGTATTCGATATCACAGGCAGAAGGGTAGCGGTACTTGCAAATGGTAAACTCAATGCCGGCAATCATAAACTCGTGTTTTCCCCTACAAACAATGCAACAGGCATTTACATAATCAAGATGACTTTCGACGGAAAAGTTGTCACAAAGAAACTGCTGAGAGAATAAGCAGTCAATCACAATTGGCAGGGCCTTTCCAGGCTCTGCCCCTATTAAAAAACACAAACAATTTTATCCCATGAGAAAATTTACACGGTTATTAGCAGGTTTGTTGCTGCTCTGTGTGAGCATGACGGCAACAGCGCAAACGCCCTTGCAAAAGAACGGGCAGTTGCAGGTGATCGGTTTGAAATTGTGCAACCAGTACGGAAATCCTATCCAGCTTAGAGGGATGAGTACGCACGGGTTGAACTGGTATCCCTGGGGCGACTGTCTCAAAGATGCCACACTCGATGTATTGGCCAACGACTGGGAAGCAGACGCATTGCGTATCTCAATGTATGTGCAGGATGGCGGTTACGAAAGTGATCCCACCAAATTCACCAACATGGTGAACACCATTGTGGAGGCCGTTACAGCAAGAGGAATGTATGCGATCATCGACTTCCACCAGCTCGATCCCGGCGATCCCAACTACAACACGGCAAGAGCAAAAACATTTTTTACAGCAATGGCCAACGCACATAAGAACAAAACAAATGTGCTGTACGACATCTGTAATGAGCCCAATGGCGTAAGCTGGGCAACCATCAAGAATTATGCAAATCAGGTGATCCCTGTGATCCGTGCCATCGATCCGGATGCACCGATTCTCGTTGGTACGCACGCATGGGCCAGTATGGGAATCTCCGATGGAAGATCTGCGCAGGACATTGTAAGCAGTCCGCTCAACTTCACCAACATCATGTACACTTTCCACTTCTATGCAGGTGATCACGGAACTGAATACCTCAACGAACTGGATTGGGCTTCTGATCGTCTTCCTGTATTTGTTACCGAGTTCGGTACACAGCTTGCTTCAGGTGATGGCCCTAACAACTTCACCAGAACACAACAGTATATCGATCTGATGCGTACCAAAAAGATCAGCTGGATCAACTGGAATTTCTCCGACGACTTCCGTTCCGGCGCTGTCTGGAAAGATGGTACCTGCCCTAATGGTCCCTGGACTGTAGCCAGTCTCAAACCGGCGGGTGTATGGATACGCGACAAAATAAAATTCCCCGCCGATGATTTCCCCGGTGGTGCGGGCAGCCCAACTGTAAGCATTACATCACCCGCACCTGGTGCGAGCTTTATTGCTCCCGCATCTGTAGTGATCAATGCCAATGCAACCGATGCCGACGGCACTATCAGCAAAGTGGAATTCTTCAATGGTGCAACTAAACTCGGAGAGGCTACCACTGCTCCGTTTACTTACACCTGGAATAATGTAGGTGTAGGTACCTATTCACTCACTGCAAAAGCAACCGACAACAGCAATCTCACCACTACGAGTGCGGCTGTGAGCATCAGTGTTACAGCAGCTCCGGGCTGCGATGCTGTATCAAGCAGTGGTGATGATGGCAACGTGGCAGCAAACGTTCTCGACAATAACCTCGCTACGCGCTGGAGCGCCAGCGGCAATGGACAGTGGATTCAGTTCTGTCTCGGTAATGCCGCCAGCATCACCGGTGTACAGATTGCATTCTACAGCGGCAATACACGTACATCCAGCTTCGATGTACTGGTAGGCAATGATGGTGTTAACTGGACAACCGCCGCCACCAACCGCGTCAGCAGCGGCACTTCATTGAATCTCGAAACATTCAACTTCACTCCTGTTACCGGCAAATACGTTCGCATCGTTGGCCATGGCAACAGCGTAAATGCCTGGAACAGTTACACCGAAGTAAAAATCAATCAGACCACAGGCAATGTTGCACCAACAGTGAGCATTACTTCACCTGCAAACAATGCCAGCTTTACAGCACCTGCTTCAGTGAACATCACTGCTACGGCTGCTGATACCGACGGAACCATTTCCAAAGTGGAGTTCTTCAACGGTGCTACTAAACTCGGCGAAGCAACATCCTCTCCTTATGCATATTCATGGAGCAATGTGGCAGCAGGCAGTTACACGCTTACAGCCAAAGCAACAGACAACGGCAATGCCAGCACTACCAGCACTGCTGTGAACATCACAGTGGCAGCGCCTCCTGCATGTAATGCTGTAACCGCCAGCGGCGACGATGGCAATGTACCTGCAAATGTGCTCGACAATAATCTCAGCACCCGCTGGAGTGCAAGCGGAGATGGCCAGTGGATACAGTTCTGCTTAGGTAGCACTTCTGTAAGTGTAACCGGTGTGCAGATCGCTTTCTACAATGGCGCTTCCCGCACTTCTACATTCGACGTGCTCGTAGGCAATGATGGCACCAACTGGACCACAGCTGCCACTGGCCGCGTGAGCAGCGGATCATCCACTGCACTCGAAACATTCACCTTCACTCCGGTTACCGGAAAATATGTTCGCATCGTAGGGCATGGCAACAGTGTGAATGCATGGAACAGCTACACCGAAGTGAAGATCCAGACTGCTGCTGCACTCATGGCCGACCAGGCCGATCTGATGAGTGCAAAAGAGATTGAGCAGTTCAAACTGAGCACTTAT
Organism: Pseudoflavitalea sp. G-6-1-2; assembly: GCF_012927185.1. Classification (GTDB taxonomy): domain Bacteria; phylum Bacteroidota; class Bacteroidia; order Chitinophagales; family Chitinophagaceae; genus Pseudobacter. The sequence goes on along the minus strand of NZ_JABBGB010000002.1, from coordinate 766,122 downwards.
CCGAATCCATTCCGTGGCAGCAGCACCGTAACTTTCTATCTCGCTAAAGCTGCACAGGCAGAAATCAGCGTGTTCGACGTTACTGGTCGCAGAGTAGCCATACTGGTGAACAATAAACTCAATGCAGGTAATCACCGCTATGAGTTCAAACCGGCAGGAGGTGGCACAGGTGTGTACCTCATGAGAATGAATATCGATGGAAAAGTAACTACCAGAAAACTGGTGAAAGAATAAATCACTTTCATGCAAAAGAGAAGGGATGCATCCTCGCGGGTGCATCCCTTTCTTTTTTGGGTTAATGCTGATCTGATAATTCCAATCTTGATGAAAGTCTATTTTTTCACATGCACCCAAATTTCTGGCCGATTACTGAGGGGTTACAGAGATAATTCGTATATTCATAGTACTACCCGAAAGCATATACAGCTACATTCTTTTCATCTACTTACCTCATAAAGCTGCAAAGGCAACCTGGCTGAATTAACCGCATCATCCCTCTGCAACGCGGAACAGGAGCGTGTTCCACTGTTTACATCTGAATAGCCACTTGCCGTTCGACCATTTACTCCCTCTGCATTTGCAGGCGTTTAGCCTGTTGCTACTCTGCTGCCCCATCGCAGTAAACCATTAACCATTCGACAGCTTTATGCAATACCTTATCCTGGTTGCATTGCTGACTGTGAACAGTTATGCATATAAGTCAACGTTTGCACCTGCCTCACATCCCGGTAATTTTACCGCTGTTTTCCGTATTGATTCCAGCGGAAATCACTACATCGATCTTACCGCCAATTATCTGGTTTCAGTAGATGACCGGGCTTCCATTGCGGCAGCTGATACCGGCATTAATTTCTGGAACAATCAATCCGGAAAATTCAGACTTGTGCCTGCAAAAGATTCTGCCGGCATTAAAGAGTATATCATCTGCTTTGCGCTGAAAGTGCTGCCGGTGAAAGATCCATCGGCAGAACGATTGAAGCTCAATGGTAAGCGATGGATGGAAGGAAGAAGGCCCGGAGACAATAACCTGCTGGCTGTAGTGCATGATGATGTATTGGGAAATGGCGTAGCAGGAAATACAGATGGTTACTATGATATTACCATAAAAGAATCACGAAAGCTGGACGTGGTGGTTATTGCACACGAAATCGGTCATTCGCTCGGAGCTAAGCATGAAGATGGTGGGGTGATGGTTGAAAGTGCAGAAAACAGTAGTCGGAAAGTAACGCTCTCCTGCATGCGCACCATCATGAAATTCGCGCGCGACACGATGAAGCTGAAATACATTCCTGAAGGAGTTGTAGAGCTGATCAGGAAACCACTTACAGCAGATTGATTGAAAACGACTGTTACCTGTTGAACAGCAGCTTCAGGTAGAACATCGGACTCGCCAGTTTCTTCCGCACATCCACTTCGTAGAACATGCAGGAGATCAGCTCGCGAAGCTGCTTGTTGCGTGTTCCCATTTTCATCAGCATATTGAAAAGCCATTTGTAGCGCACCATGCGTTGCAGTTTTGTACTGAGCGAAAGTTCCGCTCCCAGCACTTTGTACACATGCTCGGTATATGGCGCCAGCTCTGCTGCTCCAAACTTTCCGGCCTTCAGTGCAGCGGCTGCATGTTCAGCAGCGATCCTGCCGGTGTAGAGTCCATTACCGATGCCTTCACCTGTAAACGGATCTATCAGATACGCAGCATCCCCTGTAAGCAGATAACGGTCGCCTGCGAGCTGTCTGCGTTTGCTGCCGAGTGGCAATCCATATCCTTCAATGGGTGTGATGGCTTTTGCGTTGCTGAATCTCGCTTTCAGAATCGGGTCCTGTTCGAGTGTTGCAGTAAGCAATTGTTTGAGATTCACTTTGTCTTTTCGTACGGCACTGCTCAGCATGCCGATGCCAACATTGGCTTCGCCATTCGGCAGCGGAAATACCCAGAGGTATCCGGGCAGGAATGATTTGAGAAAATGCAGTTCGATGAAATTATCCTTATGCAGATCTGTTACGCCCTGGTAATACGCGCGTACACCTGCCATATGATGTGCGGGCTCTACAGTGAACCCCGCCACATGCCTGGTGAAAGATGAATGCGCGCCATTGGCCACTATCACCATATCTGCCTTTACCTGAAACGATCCGCCGGCTTCGGACAGCAGATAGCCGTCTGGTTGAAGCTGATACTGATCTAGCGAAACACCTTCGATGAATTCTATCTCCGGTCTTCTTTTTATTTCATCAACAAGGAACTGATCGAAGTGAATGCGCTTGCATACAAATCCGATCGGAGGATCATCCGTTGTATTGTAGTTCGGCTTGTAAGGCACGTCCATGCTGAGTCTTCCGGGCGACACGAATGTTACGCCCCAGCTGTTCACTTTGTGGAGGTATTGCTGCAATCGCTCTGCAATGGCCGGGTCGATGCGCGTAAGTGCCGTGATCACTTTGCCACTCAGTCCGTCTCCACAAACCTTGTCGCGCGGGAATGTGGCCTTATCCACCACAATGCACCGAATGCCCCATTGCGCTAATTGCAATGCTGCTGCCGCTCCTGATGGTCCTGCTCCAATGATACATACTGCTGTTTGCTTCATGTTGCGTCCGTTGAATAGAAGCATTAAAAATATCCAGCCCGGCTGGCTTTGCCAAAATAACTTATTGGTTTGCCAGTGCCAGGGCGGCGAAAGGTGGTAGATTTATGGAAACCGATTGTATGTCCCAGCAATATCCAGACCCGATTTCACGCCGCCAGTTGTTTGGCAAAATGGTAGTTCCTGCATTAGGAATAGCAGGGCTTTCCGCCATCGCCAGTGAGGCTTCTGCCAATGATCACAATCTTTCGCATCATGTATCAGCTGCTTCAAATACAGGCGTATCGCCACTTCCCGTGTACAATATCCGCGATTACGGCGCCAAAGGGGATGGCGAAACACTGGATACAGCTGCAGTGCAGGCCGCTATCGACGACTGCCATAAGAACAACGGAGGAGTGGTGCTGATTCCCGCAGGAGATTTTCTCATTGCCACCCTTCAGCTGAAATCTTTTGTTACGCTGCATCTTTCTCCAAAAGGGAAACTGGTAGGCAGCAAAACCAAAGCGCACTATTCATCCGGAAAAGGAGTGCCTCCCGGCAACGGCAATATGGTGCTGCTCTATGCCGTAGAAGCTGAAAGGATCTGCATCGAAGGGCAGGGTACCATCGACGGTAATGGCGCGGCCTTCAACAACGGAAGGGGAGACGGAACCGGACCCAATGGCATTCCCGGCAATATGGATCGCCCGCACCTGCTGATCCTGTACAAATGCAAACACGTTATTGTGCGCGATGCATTCTTCACCAACAGCGCCTATCACTGTTTCCGCATTCTGCACTGCGCCAATATGCAGATCAACGGACTGCGCATTCATAACCGGGTGAATAGGAATAATGATGGATTCCATTTCAACGATAGCGAGTACGTACACATTTCCAATTGCGACGTAGCTTGTCAGGATGATGCCTGCGCGCTCTTCGGCAGCAATCAGTTCATTACAGTCACTAACTGCACATTCAGCACCAGATGGAGCATCTTCCGCTTTGGTGGCGGAAAGGCGCAGAACATCACCGTTACCAATTGTGTGATCATGGAGACCTACGGTTGCCCCATCAAGATCAGCACCGGACGCGGACAACTGGAGAATTTCATCTTCAGCAATATCATCATGCGCAATGTAACCGGGCCAATCGGTATTGGTTTCAGCGGCGAATCGAGAAACAATAAAACCAACTCAAACGAAGCCTCCTTCGTAAGAAATATCTTGTTCAGCAATATTCAGGCAACGGTGGTTACGCGGCCCATCGATCATCCGGAGATACCGTTTGTGGTGAAGCCATTTCCGGGGGAGGATAATACCTGTATCACGCTCAATGCCATGAACAATGTGTATCTGGAGAATATCCGGTTCTCAGATATTCATGTACGTTATGCCGGGGGTGGAACTGCTGCACAGGCCGCCAAGCGAGATGTTCCCACTATCGCTTCCGAGTATTTCGGCGTTTGGGGCAAAGAGCCTTATGGTCCGCCGGCTTATGGATTGTATGCAAGAAACGTAAAAGGACTCTCTCTGAATAATGTGCGTTTTGAATTCGATCAACCAGATCTGCGCCCTGCCATTGTGATGGATAACGTGCAGGATGCCAGCATCAGCGGACTGCAGGTGATGGCAGACAAAGAGGCCGAGTCTGCATTGCGCTTCATCAATTGCAAAGAGATATTCCTTTCTTCTCCGCGGTTGCTGAACCCTGCCAAAGTATTCCTTCAGCTCGAAGGAAATGCGAACGAAGGCATCTTGTTACAGAATGGCGATCTGCGCAAAGCCACACAACAGATCACTTACACGCGGGGAGCAGATAAAAAAGCAATCGTAAAATAGAACGGGGCCCTGCCTTGCAGGCCGCCCCGTTGCTGATAAACCAAAACTGCGTGAACACCACATGAGAAATACTGCGGTCAGAGATATTGTTCAATCATTTTCTGCAACTCCGGTGTGGAAGGTCTGGGTGCATCCGCTGATACAATCTTTCCAGCCTTGTCGAATACCATGAACCTTGGAATGCCGGGGATCTTGTAGTAACTGTGTATCGCTGCTCCCGAAGGATCGTAGAGCTGCACACCGCCGAGCTGTTCGTCCTGCACAAACTTCTTCCACTTTTCTTTGTCGGCAGGTTTGTCTGTTCCGATGCTTACGAACACCACATCTTTTCCGTGCATGGCTGCTTCAAGTTTTTTGAGATGTGGGATCTCTGCTTTGCAGGGCCCGCACCAGGTGGCCCATACATCCAGTACCACTACTTTTCCGGCTAATGATTTCAGCGAAACCTTTTTATCATTGATGTCGTCGAGATTGAAATTGTAGGCAGGTGCTCCTTTCTGGTATTTTACCAGTTTATCGAATATCGCTTCTTTTTGAAGCTTCTGTTCTGGAGTAAGAATGTAGCGGCCATACTTTTCTGTATTGTCCAATACTGTTTCGAAGCTGTTGGCGCGTTGCAGATTGCCGATTACAATATCGCCTCTGAGTGTATCGTTGGGGATCAGTTGCAAACTCCAGTCGAGCATATCGGCTTTCTCTTCGGGTTTCTTTCCAAGCAGTATGGGAAGAATGGAGTAATCCTGCAAAATGGATTGTCCTTCTCCGAGCCGGTAGATGGCTGTTGTGGCAAGCAGTTTGCCACGTGCATCGTCTCTGTAATAAGCAGGCAGCTCTTCCGGTGTCGGATGTGCCGATTTGGGCGTCAGCAGAAAATGAAGCGCAGACTGCTGCACATCGGCATCGATGGTAAAGCGAAGCAAATCGTTAAAGGCCTTGTTGCTGGTATTGATGCGTTTGCGGAAGCTGGCTGCATTCGCGAGCAATTCATGCAGTTTAGGGAAGAAGCTATGATAAGTGCCCGTGTCTGAAAGGCTGCGCAGTCTGGGGTTGTCGTTCGAAAGACTATTGCCCATTGCGCGTACTGGCATGCGCATGGTCTCCCATTGGTGCAGCAAGTTGTTTTCGGGCGAAGCTGATTGCAAAGTATAGCCGGTATCTGAAACCTGCATCCGGAGCTGTGTTCCGGGCGAAAGCCAGATTCTGATGCCGCCTCTGTTTGGGTCTTGCGCCAGATAATAGTAACCCGCTTCAACAGAGGGCACCTGAAATGCAAACTCTTTTTTGTCGTTGAGTTTCATGCTGGCGAATTCCTGTCTGGTACCGGCAACAACTTTGTACAACACAACATTGTTTGCTGATCGTTTATTGTAATTCCCCTGCACCAGTGCATGCGATGTTTTTTGAGCAATACTGTGCAGGCTTGCTGCTGCAAGCAGCAGCAATAAGCTGATTTGTTTTTTCATGATCTGAATGTTGAGAAATCCGGATGCATTGCGCATCCGGATGTTATAGGTGGTTTAGGGTTGAGTTTTGTAAGTGATATCGCTGATCTTGCCAAATCCGGAAAATACAGAACGATACGTATTGTCGACGAAGTTGCCGGTAGCTTCCGTTCCGAAGAGATAGACTTTTCCTTCGCCACCCTCATCTGTGGCTACTGCCATCACACGATAGTTGTCCGGATCCGATCCGCTCTTCTGATTGTAATGCCACTTCATCCGCTTTACTTTGGTGCCTGCCGGGAATGTGTACAGCAGCCTGTGTGTTTTGGCAGGAATATCCCAGAGATACAATTGATTGTCTTTGGCGAAATAGATATGCTGCACCAGTCTCGATGAAAGATAGTTACTCGCCGATTGCAATGGAAGGCCCGCCGCCAGTGTGTCTGCGCTGCTGGCTTTGCTGAGTGTTCCTGCACTTGTTCCTGTAAGTACAAATGCGGAATCCCTGTTTTTGCTTTCGAATACGGCATTGAATGTTTCGCCGGAACCCATACCCGCATAGAGCAGTCGCTTGTCTACTTTGTTGAGATTCCAGATATCGGTAGGACCAGAACTGTTGATGTTCACCAGCGAAAAATCGCTCGATGGTCTGTACCAGAAACGCTGTGCAACTGTATCGTAGAATATGAATCCTCTTTGTGAAGAAAGCTGATATGGCGCCAGATAATAATCGCCCGGAGTTGCTACTCCAAACGCATACGGAGGGGGCGTTATCAGATAAATGCCATAAGCTTTTCCGTTGTTCAGCAAATGTTCTTCCGTGCTGTTTGAAAACACCTCCTGCGGCTCTTCTGCCGAAGGTGGAATAAAGAACCATTTGCTGAAAGGCAGGGTAGTGGTGAAGTTTGCCACACTGAGCATTTTGCCGCTATGAGGTGTGAACACATAGATCAGTTGATCGGCTCTTCGCGAATAAACCGCTATGCGACCCTGGCCCGGCGTCAGAAACTGATTGTTGTTGGCTTTTGAATAGATGTTGCGGCTTACTGTGTTGTTGGGCAAAATCATGCTCACATCGTTGTGTCCGCCGGATTCTTCCAGTACCAGCCATCCCTGATTGAAGGGGGTGGTTACTTCCACTACAAAACGTTTGTACATGCTTACATTGGTCTTTTTGTCTTTCACAAAAAGATCGAGCGAGTAGGTAGAAGGCGCATCGGTGATCAGCGCACGCAGGCTGGTGCTATGTCCCAGCTGACGGCGGTAAGTAGACAAGCTCTCTTTGTAGAACACCCAGTCGATTTCGAGACCTTCATTGTTGGGTATCGTTTGCGAAAGCTGAATATCTATTCTCAGTGAGTCCTGCACGTTCACTCTGAACGTGTCTGGCAACGAACCGGCGAGGGCAACTTTATTGATATCGTGATACGTGTAGTTGCCTTTATCTTTTAAACAACCCTGCATCATGGCCAGCAGCAGCAGGCAGATGGAAAGGAGTCTGAATATTTTCATGATGATATTTTTGATCTGTGTAAATGCATCAGAAGGTCACAATGCCTCCGTTTTCGTCTATCATGTCTCCGTGCTCTTTGTTGTAATCGAGCAATGCCTGCCGCAGGAAGATCTGAATGGCAGAGATCTCACCATAGGAGATGTCGTTGGGACCGCCGCCTACCGGAAACTGTGCCCTGCCTGTTTTTTCGATGATGAACTTGTATTTCCTTTGACTGTAATCTCCGAAAAAGTACACCAGCATATTGTCCCAGTTACCCGGCTTGGTGAGAAAATCGTTGATCTTAACCAGCATGCGCACAGATGCGCCGGAATACACGTTATTGCCCGAGCCTACAGGTGAATTGTAAACACCAGGTTGCAGATCGTTTGAAGCCACAATTTCGAGCAGCAATCTCTTCTCCTGCGTTTTCATTTCGGGTGTTCTTTTCACTATCAGATACACAGTGTCTAAGAACCTGCCTGCATGTACAATGGCATTGCCGAAGGCATAATCGGTTCCCGCTATTGCATTGCTGCTGTCTGCTACGGCCTGCAGTTTTACCTGCCTGTCTTTGTCGGCAGCGTTCCCCGCAATGCGTATGGGCAGCTTCACGGTATCGTACAGATGATCCGGTGAAAAGATGGCAAAGGAGAACACACTGCTGTCTCTGAAGTAATTGGCCAGATCTTTATAGAAATGAACCATGGTGGGCTCATCGAAAGATTTCATCTTGCTTTTTTTACAGGAAGCCATACCTGCTGCCATCATCGCCAGAAGCATGATGTACAGTGAATATTTTTTTGGTGACATATATCTCGTTTTTAGGATCAGTATTGACCGAATTCTTTTTCTGCATCAGGTATGGGAAGTACATAGAATCCGGGCGACATAGATGTTTGCCCGTTGTCTATTCTGTAGATCTTCGCTGCATTCCTGCGTTTGAAGTAGTAGAAATTCTGTCCTTCTGCATAACACTCCTTCTTGATTTCTTTCCGCAATTCTGTGTCGAGCGTTGTAGCCGGAATGTTTGTAGCAAGCGCTACCAGTCCGCGTTTGGCCCGGATCTCATTCAGGTATGCAACGCCATCTGCTGTAACCGGCGCAGCTTCCGCAGCGATATAGTACATTTCGGAAAGTCTGATAAGCGGAATAAGTGTGCGCAGATAATCCGATTCCGAATTTGTTGAAACGATATTCGCCTGGCTATACTTGATGGTGGAGAATCCATTGCCAGCACCAAGTATGAGGTAGTTGTATCGAATATCCGAACTTCCTCCATTGCTCAGCTCGAACAACGCTTTCATATGAGCATCGGCCATGGAGAATGTAGCAACCGATCCTTGTGCATTTCCCATGAAATAGAAGTCGGACAAGCCTTTCAGGCCGGAGTGGAATACTGCAAACAGATGCTCTGTCGAATAAGTGTAATCTCTGTTGAAGGTAGCAGACGCTGCCTGCAATGTAACGAACGGATGATATTCTGCCTGAAAATCGATCACAGCCTTCGCTGCTTCCAGCGCTTTGGGCTTATCACCTTTGTAAAGATTGATGCGCGCCTCCAATCCTTTCACTGCCCAGTAGTTCATGTGATGGCGGGTGAAACTCAGATAGAGATCTTTGCTGTTGTAGGTTTTGGTGATGCTTTTGTCTTCGGCAAGAAGGGACTCTGCCTGTGCCAGATCGTTCAGGCATTTTTCGATCACCTGATTTACCGTAAGTGCAGGAAACACCTTCACTTCAAAGGTGGTTACATACGGAATCGATTTTGCTTCTCCGTTCACAACAGGTGCTGTTCCGAAGAGACGCAGCAGATCGAAATGCAGAAAGGCACGCATGGCAAGGGCTTCGCCCTTTATCTGGTTTTTCATGCGTCCGGTGAATATAACAGTGCTGCTGTCGATATGACGAAGTATCTGATTTACGTTGGCGATATTGGCGTACATATCGTACCAGATGCTATCCACATATGGCCTTGTTTTCACGTCCATATAATTGAACTTGACGGCCTGCGCATAATTCTCATCTGTAGTTTGAATATTGTAGCATTGTCCCACCACATCGATAAATCCGAAAGTGAGGTTTCTGCCATAAGTGCGCTGGTCGGCAAGTTTGATGTAAACACCGAGCATGGCATCTTTGAAACCCGCTTCTGTAGAGAACTGGGCCTTTTCGCTGATCAGTGTTTTAGGTTGCACATCCAGCCATTTTTTGCAGCCGGTTTGCAGTATCAGTATCACCGCTGCTGCTGCATATATGATGGTTTTCAATTTCATGATTCAATTACGTTGTGCTGTTAAAAATTACTGGTGAGGTTGAGGGTGAAATTGCGTGCAAACGGATAATCGAGCCCGCGTTCCATTTCGAGATTTCCCCAGCGTGTGATCTCATTGGCAATGAGGGTTACTCTTGTTGTGCCCAGCTTCATCCTTTTGGTGAAATTGGCTGGTACCTGATAACCGAGTGAAATGCTGCCTAAGTTGATGTAATTGTTTCTCTGAAGAAAACGGCTGCTCACATTTGTTTTTACATTGATGTACCGGCCATTCTCATCTGCCAGTCCTTTGAAGAAGGTTTGATCTCCCGGTTTCTTCCACCTGTCTAACAACACTCTTCTGTCTGCCTGATAGCGCAGGTCTACATTCTCTACACGATCTGCCAGCGTTTGATTGTATTGATCGATACCCACCTGATAATTGCAGAATATGCCCAGTGTGAAATCCTTGTAATTTAAACTGGTTCCGAAGTTTCCGAATACACCACCTGTTGGATCTCCGATGATCACTTTATCTTCCGGATTCCAAACCAGTGAAGGCTTTCCGTTCTTGTCGAGAAATACTTCTCTGCCTGTGCTGGGGTCGATGCCCAGCGAACATACTCCCCAGATGGCATTGGGGCTGTATCCTTCCACATACCTGAACTGTGGACGTATCTGCTGATTCTCGTTGTTCTTATCGTTGAGGTCGTTGAGTTTTTTCAGTGCATTGGAGATGGCTACAATCTTGGTGCGATTGTGTGTGCCATTCACGAAAACCGACCAGTTAATTGCTTTTTCAGGTTGCTGAATGAGTACGAAATTCAGGTTGGCTTCAACACCATTGTTCTGCAGTTTTCCTACGTTCTCTTTGTAACTGGTTACACCAACGGATGGCGGTGTATTGATATCCAGCAAAAGGCTTTTGGTAGTTTCGTTGTAGACGTTGGCGCGGATTGATAGTCGGCCATCGAACATTTCAAGATCGATACCCAGGTTCTTTTTGATGGCCTGCTGCCAGGTAAGGTCTTCATTTCCATAACTGGTGAGGTAAGAACCCGGACTTCCGTGGAAGTTGCTGCTGGTAAAGTATTGGTAAGTGGTGATGGCCTGATTGGTGGCGAAACGATCATCACCGGTGCTGCCCACTGTTGCACGCACACGAAGTGTCTTTACCTGCGGAAGCATTTGCTCGATGAATTTTTCGTTGTGCAGGTTCCAGGAAACACCTGTGCTCCAGAATGCTGCATAACGTTTGTTGCTGCCGAATTGTGATGATCCGTCGAAGCGAAGACTGCCTTCTGCAACATAACGCTGATCCCAGTTGTAGCTGAAATTGTTGCCTGCCGAAACTCGGCGGGTAATATCAACATATCCACCGGGCTTTGAGTTTACGGGATACCCGTTTCCGAAAAGCATTTCATCGAGCTTCTCGTGCGGAAAACCTTCCACGCGGATAGTGGTGGCGTTTCTCGTTGCCTGATTCGATTCTATCAGTGTGGTGTTGTACAGCTGTCCATTTGCAATGCGGTGACTGTATTCCAGTTTCAGCCTTGCCTGATAGTTGAAGAATTTGCTGAACCGGCGGTCGTATGATCCTCTTTTGAGGTAATTGGTCTCTTTGGCAAAAGTGGTATGGTTGGCAGGAAGAAAAACGTTGCCTTCATCAACCTGTCTGGTTAGTCCGAGACTTCCGGTAAGGCGGAAACCGTGGCCCATATTCCATTCCAGCTCCGTATTGTTGGTGAGCAACGTGTATTCGCTGTTGTCGATCACATTGAGTGTGGCGTTGTAAAGCGGATTGGTGTACTGGGTTCCGTCTTCGAATTGCTCCAGAATTTTCACCACTTCACCATTGGGGCCATAAGGGCTCCAGTAATTGTTTTGTTTGCTGTAATCGCCGAAGCTGCCGTAAGGCGAGTTCTTCGATTTGTTGTAGGTAATGGAAATCGCATTGCGGAAATTCAATCCACGGAAGCGATAGGTGAGGCTCATGTCGCCGGTGTACACATCGCGGGCGCTTCCTTTCATAACACCGGGATCCGATTTGTAATAGAGATTGAGTGCATACCGGATACTCTGATCTCCACCTCCGAGATTAAGTGAATGCGTTTGTCCGAGACTGTTGCGCAGTGGCTTGGAAAGCCAGTCTGTATTCACTCCCGAAGCTACTTTGCTCATGCGATAGGAGAGGAGACGGCGATAGTAAGCATCCCTGTCTGCATTATTTCCGCCGGGATCCGAATAATCCGAATACATGCCGGCCAGTTGTTCTGCCTGCAGTTTTTCCTGCGCGTTCATCAGATGATACACCGATAAGTCTGGTGCACTCATATTCATGGTACCGCTGTAGAAAACCTGCAGTTTGCCGGGAGCGGGTTGTTTGGTATCTACGATGATAACGCCGTTGGCGGCACGCGATCCGTACATGGATGTAGCAGCGGCATCTTTGAGAATGGTGTAAGAAGAGATGCGGTTCACATCGAGATCGTAGATCTTCTGAAGCGCTACTTCAAAACCATCGAGAATAAATATAGGCTGATTGGGGTTGTAAGAATAGCTGGCCATGAAATCCGCGCCGGACGGAGGCGCTGATGGCCTGCCTGTGCTGGTACCCTGTTGTTGCGGAAAGTTGTTGGTACCGCGGATGTTGATATTCGGCATTCTGTTGGGATCACTTCCGAACTGAACGTTCTCCGGAATGCGGATCGAAGGATCGAACACTTTGATCGCCTGCAGCGCGTTCATCATATTTACACTGCGGATCTGGTCGCCGCTGATGGTAGTGGCTGCTCCGGTGAAACTCTCCTTGGGTCTTCTGTACAAACCCGTAGTGATCACTTCAGACATGGCCATGGGGCGTGGTTTCATGGATACGCTCATGGGACCATCGTTCTCTACACGAACATCCACCGGTTCGAAACCTACCTGCGAAAAACTGAGTACACGGAATCTGGCAGGAATGCGGATGCTGAAGTTTCCGTCGGGATCCGTGCTGGTGCCGTATTTGGTGCCCTTCACCGTTACGCTGGCATTGGGCACTGGTTCACTGATCTTTTCGCTGGACAGTACGCGGCCGGTAATGGTAACCATCGGAATGGTATCCGTTCGGGGAAGAAACAATGCAAGATAATCGGGCATTGCTGTGGAGTCTGCGGTTGTTTCTGTTTTCCGTAGAATGATGTTGTTTTCCCGCTGCACATAATAAAGTCCTGCCTCCTGAAGGATTGTGCCAAGCACATCCGCCAATGAAGCGTCTTTGGTCTCATAAGTTACAGGGGCAGATCGGTCTACATCTATGCTCCGGTAAGTGAAACTGAAGCCTGTTGTGAGCTCCAGCTGATGCAATGCTTTCCGGAGAGATAGATTTTTGAACTCGACCTTAACCCTGGTCTTCTCAACACTTTGCCCTGAGCTGGTGCCGGCGAGCGTTACCAGGCAGGCCATCAATGCTACCGATAGCAGAGATACACGCATAAGCAGTTTGGGGTTGAAGCAGTTAGTGATGGACAAGGCGGATACCTTGCCCCGGCCTTTGCCGGAAGCCAATAAATACATAGCTTTGATTGGTTTTGTTAATTCAAAAAGTGGTTAATAAAACATCCGCCGTTATCGGGTGCCACCGGTAACGGTTTCTTTTTGCTTACTTTTTTATGATGAACTTAGTTTGGTTTCTTTCCAGTTTCAGTTTATAGAGTTCACAGAACTGCAGCAATGCCGCTTCAATTCCTTTTTGTTTTTCGATGGTGGTGTTCACAGGTTCGTCGAGCAGACTGATATCCATCACTTCTATCTCCACATTGAAAGTGCGTTCGAGATCGCTGATGATCTCTTTCAGCGGCTGATCGCGATAATGCAGTTTGCCTTCTGTCCATTCAGCTACTTCCGTTTCTTTCACCTGCTTCACCGCCGCTTCTTTGCCGGATGATGGCACCTGCACTGCCTGTCCCGGTGTAAGTGTTGCCAGTACTTTGTTGGCTTTGCTCACTTCTACTTTTCCGCGTTTCACTTCCACGCTGATCGATTTCTGATCGGGATAGGCGCGGATGTTGAAAGCCGTTCCCAGTACACGCGTCACCACTTTACCGGTGTGGATGATGAAAGGGATCTTCTCCGCATGTTTCACATCGAAGAATGCTTCTCCGGTGAGATATACTTCGCGGCTGTTGCCATTGAATGCGGGAGGGTAGGTGAGCTCACTCGCTGCATTCAGCCACACCTGTGTGCCATCGGGCAATACAAGGTGTTGCAGTTCTTTCTTCTCCGTGGAGCGTTTCACAATCTGCGACAATGCAGGATGTTTGGGGTCTTTTTCATGCGGTATCAATACCCATGTGATCAGCGATACCACCAGCAGTGTAACGGCTGCCACCGCAATTCTGGTGAAATTGTTGCGAACCACCGGTCGTATGGCCGGTGCTGGTTCTTCCACCTGCTCTGGACGGAGGCTTCCGCTCGAATCCACAAATGTTTGTGATGGAATGGTTTGCTCTATCTGGGTATAAACCTTTTGCAGCATGGCACGTACCGGCGCTTCATGCTGGTTGGTTTGCAATAGATCCATCAGTTCATTGAACTCCTGTTCGGTACAGGTTCCGTCGATGAACTTCTGGAAAAGGATCTCGGTTTTATTCGTCATACCGTATCAGACGGATGAGTGAATAAAATCTACCAGTGCGGTTGAAAAAAAATTTTACCAATGAAGTTTAGAGAAGGAAGGAGAAGAATCCATTGATATTCTTCTTCACATAGGAACCTATCTGCCGGATGGCTTCCGCGAGATGATTGCGTACCGTATTGGGGGAGAGCTGCAGTTTCTCTGCGATCTCTTTTTGTTTCAGTCCTTCATTCTTGTTGAGCAGATAAACAGTCTTGCGCTGTGGAGGAAGCTGATTGATGGCTTCGCGGATGATGCCATGGAACTCTTTCTTCTCCAGCATTTCAGTTTCGGTGTGGAGAGATTTCTGCAATTGCTGCCATAATTTCTGACGGTGCTCCTGGCGTGTGGCGGCAGCACGCAGATGATCGTACACCCGGTTTTCGGTAAGCCGATACAAAAAAGCGTTGATATTCTCTATTTCGGTAAGCTGATTGCGGATGGTCCAGAGCTTGAGAAATACATCCTGAATGATGTCTTTGGCAGTGGCATCGGAGCGTAACACCTTCATCACAAATACATAAAGACGATGCTCATATTCGCGGAAAAGCTCCTGAAAAAGCTGTTCCTGAACGTCATCTTCGTGATGGTTGGGTTCGTTATGTGGGGTAATTGCACTCACAGGCAGTACTGCCAAAGTACAATTTATTTCAATTGGCAGAACAATTTTTAGCAACGGTCAATCCCCGCAAACGGTTGCCTAAACTGCAAAAACTTCATATGTGCTTAAGATTGAATATAATATAAAACCCATATCTTTGCATTCAAATACCTGATTCCTCTCCCCAAAACTCACGCTGGTTCCGTTAAGTCTTTCCTGTCTAACACCACCTCCCGATCCTATTCATTCAATTGTTCAGGAAAACACACATTTATGCGAAAAAACTACACTTTCGTTTGGGCCTTACTGTTGGCCACATTGTCAGTACCCGTTAAAACATTTTCACAGGCCTGTACGCTTACACAGGCAGATCTGTTGGCAGCACCGGCAGGCACATTTACTATTCCGGCCGGACAAGTGCTTTGCATCACTTCCGATTTTTGTATGGGAGCCACTTCCAACTGGCCCGGTGGCTGTACCAATGCCAATATCAATTCACTGGCAGTGGATGGAACCCTGCGTATTGCGGAGAATGTAAACTTCAGATTCTCCGGTTCATTCAACGGGTCGGGAACTATCGAAATACTGGACGGAGCTAAGATCTACATCACGGGATCTATCAACTGTGTTTCAGGAATGAAGATCGACGCAGTAGATCATTCCATCACTACGGGAACCAGTTCAATTACATTGCCTACTGTCTGCAATGCTGGTGGTTGCGATCCTGCATTCGCCAATGGGTATACTCCAATCAATATTGTATTTCCTGGTCTGGGATATACTTCCAATGGAGGTTGTACCATTACTGGTTATCCCAGCACCAATGTACTGCTGCCGGTTACCTTGAAGGGCTTTACCGGTTTTGCAGAAGGCTCCGGTATCAGGTTAAACTGGAGAACTGCCAGCGAACAGAACAACAAAGGTTTTGAAGTGCAACGTTCTGCTGCCGGCAGCAACTGGGAAACATTGGGTCTGGTGTATTCAAAAGCGCCTGACGGCAATAGCAGTCTGCCAATCGACTACAGCTACACCGATAATAAAGCATCCACCAGCGGCGCAAACATCTATCGCCTGAGACAGATCGATCTCAATGGCTATGCTACATTTTCAAATCTGATAAGAGTGGAAGCGCTTCGCTCCAATGAGTGGAGAGTGAACGCAGCAGGCAACAGCATCCGCATTCAGGTGCAATCACCTGCTCAGCAGAATGTAGTGATCTCTGTTGTAGGCGCAGGTGGCAACACTGTGTACAAGGCTTCCCACTCACTCAATACCGGCGGTAACCTCATTGTAATTCCTGCAGGAAACTATGCGAAAGGATTGCACGTGGTTAGCATGCAAAGCAAATCCGGAGATGTGCGCAGAGAAAAAATCCTGCTTCGCTAAATAATGTGCATCAACGCACACTTTTCTGTTATTTGGTTGTAATGTTTTTACTTTGATGCTGGTGCAGAGGCTTCCTGCTCTTTGCACCAGCTTCTTTTATATCCATGCCGGTGAAAGATGAATCATGCACATCGTCCAATACAATCGCAGCACGATAATCTTTCTTGTCCGCAATCAGCACCAGGTTATTCACTTTGATGTTCTTAGCATGGCGCACATACAAACCCCATGCAGGCAGCTCTCCGAACATGGAGAATTCCGGATAGCCCGTAATTTTCTCCGGCACTTTATTCAGCTCATCCAATCCAACTTTTGCAAACAACGGATTGCCGCCACCCGGATATTTAATGGTGATATTGCTGAGTGTGATATTGCTGATCATGGCATCGGGTAATCCCACAATGCCCGCCGGTGAAATATTCCGCGGCATATCCTCATAAGGTCCCTCATACTCGTAACCCGCATCTGGCTTGGTTTGTGGCACTTCGCAATACAGATTGCTGATGGTAATGTTTTCCATCCTCCCTTTTCTGTTGTTGATCCGCTCTCCGATGCGCAGGAATATTGCATTGCCTGTTGTGGTGGCATATAAACTATCCACAACGACATGCTCTACATACCCACCATCCACCGACGCCAGTGTTATTGCAGAACGATAAGTGTCGAACACCCGGTTATTGATGATGCGGATATTGCTGAATCCTCCCTGCGTTGCCGTTCCGAACTTGATGCCATTGGCCGATGAACGGATGGTATTGTTCCTGATCTCGATATCCCTGTTTGCTTTGCCGGGTGTATGCGATTTGATGCATATGCCGTCGTCGTCGGAATCTACATAACAGTTGGTGATGCGCACTTTTTCGCAATCCACTATATCGATGCCGTCGTTGTTCCAATAGGCTTTACTGTCTACATGAATGCTGTCGAGTGTGAGGTTGCTGCATTGCTCATACACCTGCACCCAGCTGGCCGAATTGCGGAGGGTTACGCGGCGCATCGTTACATTTTCGCAGTTGCTGAAGTTGAGTATCACGGCTCTTGCATCCGCTTCGGGTCTGTCGTACCGGAAAGGATCTTTCAACAATCCTTTTTGTATGATGTCAACAACATTGAAGGCGAGTTGGCGGCCTTGTCCATCTATCACGCCCAAACCTGTGATGCCGATATTTTGTACATCACGCGCAAAGATGAGGGCCGTCCAGCCATTCTTATCATAATCGAATGGGTTGAGAGAACCAACAAGTGTGGCGCCTTCGTTGAGATGAATAGTTACATCCGATCGCATATGAATGGAGCCGGTAAGATAACGGCCCACATAGAATACAAGCCGCCCTCCGCCTTGCTTGCTGATATAATCGATGGCATACTGAATGCTCCGTGTATTCAGCGTTACGCCGTCTGAGCGAATGCCGAAGAGCGAAGCAGGGTAGTCTTTCGCTGTTGCCGTGAACATCGTCACCAGCAGTATCAGCAGTACCGGAATGCGTTGTATGTTCATATGCAGCAAGGTTGAATGTTATTGGATGATGGTTTACGATCCATAACAGGTAACCGGACCAATCAGTCCCATCGATTGTATCGGCTGATTCTTCTTCGGCGAATTGGTCCAGTACTGCGCAACAGGGTTATCGGTGAGTGTTTTCATGTAATTGCCCATGGTAGTTACTACGGCTACTTCAATGGTGTTGCTGCCTTGCACAAGGTATGCACTGAGATCGTAGATCCTTCTTCCATACCATTTTGTTCCGGCATCTTTTCCGTTTACGGTAACTGTTGAGACGCCCTGCACTTTGCCGAGATTGAGCCACTGCGCTTTCGATTTGTCCGTTACATCAATGGTTGTTCTGTACGTTACCGTTCCTGAAAAATTCACCCAGTCTGCAAGCTCTTTG
This sequence comes from Pseudoflavitalea sp. G-6-1-2, assembly GCF_012927185.1. Taxonomy (GTDB): domain Bacteria; phylum Bacteroidota; class Bacteroidia; order Chitinophagales; family Chitinophagaceae; genus Pseudobacter. Next base: position 747,990 of record NZ_JABBGB010000002.1, on the reverse strand, counting down.
AGGTCTTTCAATTGAGGCAGTGTTACCGTTTTTTCTGTTCCGTCGATATGTTTGAAGGTGGCCTGCCATGCAGCAGGGATATCGGTGGCAGCAGTTCCGCTGAGCACCGGCGCTTTGTATGGCTTACCTTTTTTCTCCTTGTCGAATACCAGCAGTCTTGCTTCAGCCGGACCCAAATTCAGATCGAACTGACCGCTGATCTCCATCCTGTATCGTGCGCCGGTATCTGCATCCCATACCCATGCCTGCTTTTTATGAAGCAGCTCCGGTGTTATAGTTACGGGCATGGCAAAGCTCTCGTTCATGTTGGAGTTGATGAAAAGCAGCATCTCTTTGTCGCCACCCTGATAACGCACCTGCGTTACATACTGTGTGGGTTGATCCACTTTCACATAAGGCGTGATATTGTATTGCTGCTGTATTTGCTTGTACCAGGCTGTGAAATCTTTTTCCGGTTTTCTGATGAATACAAACCGATCGGGGTAATTCTTCAACTGAGCAATATGCGACTGCACTTCGCGTTCGCGCGCTTCCCAGTTGTTCAAGCCAAGTGATTTGTACGGAATGGTTTCAATGCAGAAGATCTTTCCGCCTGCCTGTACAAATTGCAGCAGCTTTGCAGTGGTCTCCGGGTCTATTCTTTCTACCTGAATCAATACGAGTGTATGCCAGGAGCGTGGCCCATACACCAGTTGGCCGTTTTTGATCTGCGCATCGCGGATCACTTTATCGCTCACATAATCGCAGCCATTGCCGCAGCGATGCATCGCTTCCCATACATTCACCAGATAATCCGGATGTGTGATGGTAGGGAATGGTTCGTTCTGTGCTGAATAGATATTCCACATATCGTTCACAGGAGGAAGCACTGCGATGTCTGCAAACATATCTGCATGCTGAAACAATGCAGAGAACCTTGCCTTGTAATCGGTGAATTTTCTGAAATGCGGCCACCAGGTGTTGTGCTCGCTGAAGTATGCGCCATATCTGATCCATCCGGGAAATGGTGCATCGGGCGGAGAATAATTGAATCCGTGAAAGACAGCGTGCGTAACACCTGAGATGGTGCTCTGATCTCCGGCAACTTTCTGTATCTCCAGTGTGTCGTTGAACACCATATCGGTATTGGTGAGCTCTTCGCAACTGATCAGTCGTTTGCCTTTGAGGTGTGCTGCAGACGACACCCATTTGTTGATCATGGTATTTGCACGGCCGATCCGGTAATTGGTTTCGTGCACCGGTCCGCCGATGCCATTCTTGATCCATGTTTCGCATTCCGGTATGTCTATGTCGAAGCTTCCTTCGAGCAGAAAGTAGCCACGGCCGTATGCCTGCGCGCGCGAGCGTACTTTATTCTCACGGCACCATTCAACAAATGTTTTTATGAATCGTTCTTCGAGCAATTCAGATTTGGTGAGATCGAAATCGTAACGAACGCGTTGTAAAACATCAATAAAGTCAGGCGTAAATGATGAAGCGTAATCGTAGTCTACAGCATTACCCATGCTCCCTATTTTGAACATCATAAAAGGGAAGTAGGGCATGAGATCGTAGCCGCGTCGTTTCTGAAATTCTGCCGCCATATCGGCCGTCCAGTTGGCGCCTTCCTGCTCCATGCTGTCGGCAAAGAAGGAGCGGATGTAAGGCGATAATGGACCCATTCTGTTCTGAATGGAATCCGTCATATGATTGAGGTACTTCTTCACTGCTTTTTCATCGTAGTGATTCAACACCGGACCTTCAGCGCCGGGCGCGCCATTGATCACTTCCATAAAACCAGTGATCTTCACCTGCGCATAAAGCACCCATTTGCCTTTGGGAATATCGATCTTGTAAGTGCGTTTTCCGATAAGATGAGACAGGTCGCGCACTTCGGTTAGACTGCTCATTTTTGCGGGAGCCAGTTTGAGGCTCACCATATCGAGCGTTCTTCCGCCGAAGGGGGATTGCAGGGTAGGGTCTGCTTCTTTCAACATTTCGAATTCCGACACTTCATATTCGAGCGGGCCTTCCAGTTTTTTTGCACCAATTACCATCAATTGACAACGTTCTTCTCCTTCGAGGTATTCAGCTCCGAATGGCCATCCGGAGCCAACGATGAGGTCGCTGGTGAGGCCTATCTGCTTCGCTTCTTTCAGGGTGGCTTCGAGGGCATCTGTCCATTCAGGACTCAGCCAGCGAAGTGTAGGTTTGCCCAGATCGTTTGCGAGGGCAGGGAATTTGATGGGATTGATTTCTATACCGCCGATGCCCGCTTCTTTCATCACATGCAGTTCGCGGATCAGTTCTGCTTTTTCCACTTTATCGCCATTCCACCACCAGCGCACGAACGGGCGATAGATGGCGGGAGGATTTCTGAATAATTCATAGAGCTCATCCTTCCCGGCTTTGCCGGCTGGTAATAAAGTGGATGCCCACGATGGGGAAGCGCTGAGCAGTGCATATCCCGTAGAAAGAAGTCCGCCTTGCAATAAAAATGTTCTGCGTTTCATCTGTCTGATTGGGGGTTTATGGGCTGGCTTTTCCAAATATAACAACCATGTTCTTATCAAGGTCATTATTTTCAAAATAGAGGATCAATAATCATTTTGTGTCCAGGTAGGGTTCTGCTGCATCTCACGGGCTGGAATGGGATAAATGTATTTCTTTTCCGTTACGTTGTAAGCATCAGCAGAAAGATAGCCGTAGAGCGATTTCATTTCGAGACCATGCGCCGTCATCACCTGTGCGGCTTTACCGGTTCTCACCAGATCGGGCCAGCGATAGTTCTCGAATGCGAGTTCGAGACGCTGCTCTTTGGCTATGATGTCACGCAGCTGCGCCTGATCGGTATTGGAGATGGGCGTAAGTAATCCGGCACGTTGCCTCACCCGGTTCAGCGGCGCGAGCGCTTCGCTGCTCTGGTTGTTTTCGTTCAAAGCTTCTGCCAGCAACAGCAACACGCCGCCGAGACGGAATACCGGCCAGTTCTGATCTGTATTGTACGCTGGTATCTTGTAGGGGTAGAAATAGTACTTCTTGATAAACACCCTCGATGTTTTTCCCGGAGGTGTTACGTAGGTTCTGGCATCTTCCGTTACCAGTTTCTCTACTTTGAATACGCCGTTGCTGCCCACATATCCTTCGAAGAATCCGATGCTGGCATTCATGCGTTTGTCGTCGGCTTCGTACTGTCTCATCAGGTCGGCGGTAGGGGTGTTCCATCCTCCGTTCTGATTGTTGAACTCTATATCCAGCATGGCTTTGCTGCTATCCGTTACAGGCATAAAACGATAAGGATAGATGCTCTGTTGTCCGTCGGTGCCCGATTTATACTGCACTTCGAAGATGGCTTCTTTATTGGTGCCTTTCTTTGCAGGATCGAAGTTGTCGCGATAGTTCGGCAACAGATCGTATTTCATGCCGGTTACACTTTGCAACAGCGGCACTGCTTTATCCCATTGCTTACGCGTGATGTACACCAGGCCGAGTTCGCATGCTACCACGGCTTTGTTCATTCTGCCTGAAGACGGAACTTCAGGTGCTTCGAGCAAGCTCAGTGCATCTGTGAAATCTGCAACAATCTGATTGTACACGGAGTCTACACTGGTACGTGGCAGAAACACCTGTTTGGGATCGGTCGAAAGCAGTTCGTGCAACGGCAGCGGCACTTTTCCGAAATGACGAACCAGATCGAAATAGTAATGTGCGCGCAATGCTTTTGCTTCGCCAGTGATTTGCTTTTTATCTTTTTCGTCCATGGAAAATTTGATCTTTTCCAGTCTGTCGAGAATGGTGTTGCAGCGATGTATGCCACTATACGCATGGTTGTACCGGGCGCCCGTAACGCCGTTTTGTGCATTGTCTGTAAAATCGCCCAATTGTTCAAAGCCAGCGCCACCGCGGTCTTTGGCGTTGAATTCGTAATGCGTGTTGTCTGCGCGCATTTCGTCCATGTAGTAGGCCTGATCTGCAATGTTACGGAGTGGCACATAAGCGCCCACTACAGCCATTTGGAAATCGCCGGTGTTGCGGAAGAAATTGCCTGATGCGATATTGCCTTCAGGATACAGATCCAGCAGTCCTTTTTTGCATCCTGTTCCGAGTGATACGCCTGCAATCAGAATGGCGATATATTGTAGTTTCATTCGAATAGTGATTTGTTGTGGCAGAATAAGTTTAGAATTGCACGTTTACACCAATGAGGAATGTTCTGGGTATTGGATAGCTTCCGTTGTCTGTTCCAATCTGGGTGGAGCTTTCACGGTAATCGTTCACTTCCGGGTTTTGCCCTTTGTAACCAGTGAATACGAATGCCTGATTAACGGCTCCATACAATCTTGCAGATTTGAAATAACGGAAATGCGTATTGGTGAATGTATAACCGAGCGTGATATTTCTGATAGTGAGATAATCTCCTCTGGACACCCAGGTGGAATTGGCTACGCGGAAAAGCTCGGTGGAGTTCGACTTCGATGTGCGGGGCACATCGCCACTGCCGGGATGCTCCGGTGAGCGCCAGAAATTGGCCAGTCTCTTTTCTACATTGAACACACCATCGATATTTTGCGTGTTCTGCTTATTGTTATTCATGATGGAATTGCCTGCCTGACCGGATGCTACGATCGTAAGATCCCAGTTCCTGTAACGGAAATCGTTGGTAAGGCCGAAGATCACTCTGGCATTGGGGTTGCCAAGGAAGGTGCGGTCGTTTCCATCGATGAAACCACTGCCATCCACATCCTTCATCTTAGCAGTTCCTACAGCTGATTCGTTTTTTACTTTGGCTACTTTGGGGTTATTGATCTCTTCCTGCGTGTACACTCCTTCAAACACATATCCGTACAATTCACCGATGCGTCTGCCGACTTCTGTTCTGTTGTAATCGCCATGACGATTGGTACCTCCGAGTGGAACTTTATTATAAAGATCGAGTACCTTATTGTCTACGAGCGTGAGGTTGAAACCGGTGTTCCAGCTGAGTGGTCCGGTTAGGTTGCGGCTGGTGAGACCGAACTCATGTCCCCAGATCTTGAACTTGCCTACATTGATGGTTACGCTTGTGTATCCTGTATAGAAGGGCAATGCAATATTGTAGAGCATGCCATCCGTGAATTTGAGGAAGTAGTCGTATGAGAAAGTGAGTCGATTGTTGAGGAGGTTTGCATCTACACCGATATCGAGCTGTCTGGTTCCTTCCCAGCTGAGATCCTGATTGCCGAGCTGCGTGAGCGCCACGCCGTATGAAACTTTGTTGCCGTCGAATGTGTAAGGCACAACGGAGGCAGTGGAAAGATAAGGATAGTCGTTGCTGGTGCCGTTAGCACCCTGTTCGCCATAACTCGCGCGGAGTTTGAGAAAATTCACTGCCTTGTTCTTCGGGAAGAAGTTTTCGTCGCTGATCACCCAACCTGCCGACAAAGAAGGGAAGAGTCCCCATCTTTTTTCCTTCGAGAGGCGCGATGACCCGTCTCTGCGGATATTGAATCCCACAAAATATTTTCCGTCGAACTCATAATTTACTCTTCCGAGCCAGGAAATGAGCGCCCACTCCGTTCTGTTATCACCTCCGGAAATGATGGAGCCCGGTACATTGGCGAGTTTGATGAGATCGGTAGGCAGACTGGACGCACTAAGGCTTCTGTAAGATTTTTTGTAGTACTGATAAGAATATCCACCCATCACATCGAACGAATGTTTCCTCAGTTTGAAGTTGTAAGAGAGCTGCTGCTCGCTTAGCCACGAAATATAGTTCTGCGAAAAGTTGGCGTAGCTGATATTGTTGTTGGGCGGCGTCGATCCAAAAGCAGCCCAGGTAGAAGGCCTGAAAACAGTGGTCTCCTGATTGCCTATATCTGCACTGAGAGTGGTTCTTGCACGAAGGCCGTCGATCACTTCGAGATCTGCATATGCATTGCCGAGCGTGCGGAATGTACGCTGATTGATATCCATCTCCATCAGTTGCTGCACGGGGTTGGGCATGGCCAGCATGCCACCTGTACTGGCTTTGACATTGTAGTTGCCATTAACATCACGTACAGGCACAAGCGGAGATGCCATGGAAGCCAAACTGATTATCTGCCTGTTGCCATCCGTAGTGCCATCGGTTATGTTGTGGTTGCGTTGATAGGTTGGTGCAATATTCAATCCGAACTTCAACCGGTCTAATGGACGGAACTCCGTATTGGCGCGGAAGGAGAAGCGCTCCATGCCGGTGTTCAGCATAACGCCATCCTGTTTGAAATAAGTGGCGGTGATATTGGCCGAAGATTTTTCTGCGCCTGAGCTTACGTTGAGCGAAAGGTTTTGCATGGGAGCGGTGCGCAGTACCTCATCATACCAGTCGGTACCTTTTCCGTATTCTTCGGGGTTGATGTATTCGGGGAATACACTGGGTGGTTTTTTGGTGAGATCGTAATCTTTGTATTTCAGTTTGTCTTCGATCATAGCCTTCATGAAAGTGGCGAACTCGCGGGCATTCATCATGTCGGGTCTGCCGCGTTGCGGCACTTTCTGCCATCCCTGGTAAGCAGAGAAACCAACAGTAGTTCTTCCTGCATTGGCAGTTTTGGTAGTAACAATAATTACACCGTTGGATGCTCTCGATCCGTAGAGTGCTGTGGCCGCGGCATCTTTCAGTACGGTGAAACTTTCGATCTCATCAGGATTGATGAGATTGATATCTCCAACCGGCTGACCATCCACCACAAAGAGGGGAGCGTTGGATCCTGAAAGAGAAGCGGCGCCGCGGAGGCGAAAAGTGATGCCCTGTCCCGGACGACCGGACACCTGATTGAGTTGCAGGCCGGTTGCTTTTCCGTAGAGTTTCTGTCCGATTTCAGCAGCGGGGATATCCTGCAATTCAGCAGCATTCACTTTGGAGATAGCCCCTGTAATGCTTCGCTGTCGTTGCTTGCCATAGCCAACTACCACAACCTGTTCAAGACTGTTATCCGATGGTTCGAGTGTAACATTCACCACCTTTTGTTTATACAGTTTTACTTCGAGGCTTTTGTAACCAACATGGCTGAAAACAAGAATGGCATTGGGAGAAACAGCCATTCTAAAAGATCCTGCACTGTCTGTAATTACGAAGGTATTGGCGCCTTTCATTTGCACAGAGGTACCGCTCAGGTTGGTAATGCCTGTGCCTAGTGAAACTTTTCCGGAAATAATTGAATTGGGTTCCTGCGCGTTCAGTTGCAATTTCATTAAGAGCAATGAGCAGAATAAGATCAGTATTCTGCCGGTCCATCGGCAGTGATGCCCGGCGGATGTTAATTTCATACAAACAGCATTTCGATTTTTAGAAAAATAAGGTTCTGATGGCGGGGAAGAAAACAGTTGTTTCATTTGGTATAACTATTCTGTACTATGCTGTGGATGCAGCTTTCAGCTGATTCACATGGTATGCGCAAAGGCATGGAAATGCATGCCTCGCAGTGCAATCATTATTGTAAATGAGTTTCAAAAAATTGGCTGATCAGTGATGCAGGTGCCGTGGTTGGTAACGATTTGGCCGAATTATGTTTTCGGGTATTGGGTGGCTGTTCCGGCATTGATGAATGGCAGGAGCTAGTCCAATGGCTGTTGTCAGCAGCATCGGTGCTGCATAGGTGCTGTGCTCTGGAAATTGTATCGACAGTAAGTACATAAAAAAATCGTCGTGGCTGAAACCTTCTTCGAATTGAAGGGCTGTTGGTAACAGCCATCGGATACGCAATGTAATATCTTTTCTAAATCGATCTTCAATTCTTACACGAATTTTCTGGAGATGATATTGCGGTGCTGCCTGCATTTCCTGTGATGGTAACTGTTATACAGGATAACTTCAGTGTGGGTAAGGAATACCCATTTTTGATCATGAAAAGATTACAGCGTCCATGTGCTGCTGCGAAATATGTTGTAGCCTCTTATAGTCAAAAAATAGATGGGGGAATATTGATGGTGCAGATGACCGTAAACTCTTGTTAGCCGGGCGTTTTAACAATTTGTAATCGTTTTGGCAGAATGGTTTTCGGTAAATTATGTTTACAATCATTAACACATAAACCTATATCACATGATACTCGCAGGTAAGATAAAATTCACCGGCAGGTTTGGCGATCTGATCAGCTACAAACGCAACGGAAAATATTGTCTGCGCAGCGTACCGGAGCACGTAACACAAACGGATGCTACCCGCAAAGCAGCGAAGCGTTTCGGAGAAGCCAGCCATACAGGTAAATTGATCAGGCATGCTCTTGCGCCATACCTGTATGGAAAGAAAGATCAGCAGCACGTTAACCGTCTCAATAAAAGATTAATTGAATCAGGAGTGGAAGGGCTCAGAGGTTATCGCTTCAATCAGAAAAGGAATGTGTCGGAGTTCTTATATTTCCCAACCTTCGGGGACGATAATATACTTCGAATCCTAAACATCATAGAGCCACGGCATATGCGGGTGACTCATATGGAATACAAACTCATTGCCATGAGACTGGATACCGTAACGGGAGAAGTGCTTCAGTTACTTGAACGATCTTACACCCACAAGTTTGTTAGTTGGGCTGAAAACTTTAAACCTGTTGAACTGGATGCCAACCTTCCGGGCAAGGGTACACTGATTGTAGTGCTGCAGGCAAATCCATACCAGGGAAAATATCCGTTGTACGATAAACGATTTCATGCTACAGAGATCATCAAAGTAGAAGTGCCGGCAACAAAAACTATTTCCGGAAAGCAACGGAGAAAGCAACAGAAAAAATTACAGACAAAACAACAACTGGCACAGCATTGGCAGCATTTTACAGATGAGGGTCTGCAGCAGGTGGCATCTGAAATTATAGCAGGAACAGGCAACTCCGAAAACTGCAATAATCGTTTGAAAGAACAACGGGAATAGCATAGAATCTTTACGAAGCTGGCCTGAAAAATATCAGTACAGATTTTATTGACCAACCGATTCGATTTCTCTCTCCGAAGCAAGCCTTCGCGGATGCTTATTTTCCTGATCCTCGTTTTTCATCCTTTTCCATTCCAATTTACTTCTTCATGTATTCTCAATTATTATCAAACTCAGTCAAACAGCTGCTGTATGCTTCCGGCAGCAGCAAATTCACGTTTTCGAACAGTAAATTTCACTTCGGCAGATCAGGAGCAGATCGCTTCCAGATCAAGTCCACGTTAACTGCACTATAATCTGCTATTTACTTTGAGTGTACCCTCTGTTTACCTGCTGTGTGCTTCATCTTCTGTACGTATTGTATCCGTGGTTTACTTATGGTTTGTCCGTGTCCTGACCGTGGTAAAGGTATATCAGCCTCGTGGTGAGAAGCTGGCAGGCACAAAAATAAGCCACCCGGCAATGCGGGCGGCTCCCTGTTTTTTTTAGTAGCAGCTCCCCGAAGCTGCTATGTGGTCCTTTCCTTGAATTGCAAATATGAGGGTCGATGGTGTAGGGGCGAACATCGGGTTATTCAGTGGCGGCTTTGAGTTATTAAACGGTAAAACCTCTCCCGGATACAATACTCAAAGGTTCGGTTATTGTACTCTCGACTCATATTTGAATGTGTAGGTAAACCTGTCGTTGGTGTTTGGGCGTAATTCAGCTTTTTCAAGAAGGCCGGATCTGTTATACGTGCTTACAAAGTTGTTGGCTTGCCCGTTGATATAAATACTGTTTATTTCCATCGTGCTCCCATAATAGAGCTCCAGCAGGTTTTCCTGCACCGGAAGAAAATGCCCCAGCTGTAAAGGGAAATCACTGAATATCCCTTTACCTGTTCCGTATCCTACCTTGAAAACATTGGTGATGCCGGTACCGGTTCTGTCGATAATATTGCCCTGCTCCGAAAAGTTGAAACTAACTTTGGCGCCCGTACCCGTCACTACCTGTGTACAGGATTTACCCGACGGATCCCATATGATCTGTACTTCAGTAATGCTGCCTGATGAATAAAGTGAGTATGAACCAAGCCGCTGGTTCTTGTAATTGAAGTCGTATTCATACCGGCGGGTTGAAATGTCTGATGATACGATGGCTTTGCTGACAGTTCCCTCCTGCGAATATTCGTAGGAGATTGTTGTGATGCTGTTATTCTTTTGCATGCTGATCTCCGAAAGTTGGTTCCGATTATTGTAGCGGTAGGAGATTTTTGCATAAACATCATTCGCTGAACCCTCGGTAAGAATGGCGAATACAGGAACATAGGTTTTCGCCGAATTATCGGAATTGCTTTTGCTACAGGAAAGGAATGCAGCAATAAATAACAGGAGGAACAGGTAAGTTGTTTTTATGGCTTTCATCGCTGATTGTTTTCAATCTCAAATTTCCTTTGCTTCCTGCCCGGAAAAAGCATCATTTATTGGTTGATGCCTGCCGGTTATTGAACGGGGAATCCTGTTGATTATGTGGAGAGATCTAAGTTTAGAAAAAGCCGGCCCGAAAAGTTATTTTGAGCCGGCTTCTGACTTTTCAATACTTGTTCTTCGATATATTCAGCGGCCCTGTTTACTTCACTAAAACATTCGTAGTTACTTTCTGTCCGTTACTCAGCACAAGCGTAATGATGTATATTCCGCCTGCCGCAGGCGCCTGCAACTTCGTTACCGGGGTCACTGTTGTGAAATGCAATCGGTTTGGGATTTACTTTACATATTGCCGTGGTAAAATATTTCGCTGCTGCACCGGTACTGGTGAGTTCGATATTGTACGAATAAGTGTCTGCTGCTGTGCCTGCTTTCAACCTGTAATAAATGGGAGTGCTGGAGAGATTGCCAGGCGCTCCCACCATAAGCTGGCTGCTGAAATTGCTATTGTCGTAACTCAGCTCAAATGCAGGAGGGGCCTTGATCTCAACAGGTGCAGCAAGATTGGTTGCTGATAATGAAAGTGAAGCAGAAGCCGAAGCAGCCGGATAGGTAGTGTTCAATACATTGGGCAATCCGGATACCATAATAAGCGGACTTCTACTGACAGTGAATGTATTGGTACAATACTCCATCGATAAAAACATCCACCTAGTAACTTGTTCAGCAGTTCCGCTGAGCATCGGAAGACCTGTTGTTTCAATAGAGCCATTGGTGAAATCATGAAAAACTGTTTAATTCAACAATACATTGGTTGATCATTGTGAACATTTGCCAATTCTATCATGATACAAGGGTGGGTGGTAAATGCAATAGAAACTCGAACAACGTCAGGGTAGTGGATAAGCAAATATTACGATGTGGCACAAGTCACGCAAGTGCATCCATGGAATCTATGTTCTTTCCTCCGGTGGAAACAGTGCATTGAAATGGCCGACAGTTTTTAGAAAGTAAGCTATTTATGCATAAAACTGTCCAATTTGCTATATTCTATGTTAAAATAGCTTAATTTATGATGCGTTTAAGTTCATAGATTCGCCCCGCTATAGATAACCAGAAACTAATATTTCAATGAACAAAAACGCATCTTACCCGATTCTCTTTTTCCTGCTTTTTATCGGATCATTTCAAACGATTCTTGCTCAAACAACTTATTATGTATCTCCATCCGGAAATGATAAGAACACAGGAACTTTCAATTCACCGTTTCAATCATTGCAGCACGCGGCAGATAAAGCCGCAGCCGCCAAAGGATCAACAACAATCCTGCTGAGAGGCGGAACTTACTACCTCGATAAAACTATTGTGATCGATGCTGCCGGTTTTCTTCCTTCGTCCCTTACCATTGCTGCTTACGAAAAAGAAACTGTGAATGTAAGTGCAGGTAAAAAATTAACGCTTAACTGGAAGCCTTATGAGAAAGGCATCTACCAGGCAACCATTCCTGCCGGAATGAGTTTTGAAAGATTGTATGTAAACAATCAATTGCAGCACATGGCACGCTATCCCAACTATGATTCTGCTGCCAGATTCTTTCACGGTACAGCTGCCGATGCTGTTGCTCCCAATAAAGTATCGCAATGGAAACAGCCAACAGGTGGATATGTGCACGCACTGCATGGGTATGAGTGGGGCGGTTTTCATTATCGCATTACCGGTGTTAATGCCGATCGTAGTCTGAAACTCGAAGGTGGATGGCAGAACAACCGCCCAATGGCCATGCATCAGGAACATCGTTTTGTGGAGAATATCTTTGAAGAACTGGATGCTCCGGGTGAGTGGTTCCTCGATCGTTCAAAGAACATCCTGTACTGCTATCCTCCACAGGGTGTTGATCTCAATGCAGCCCGGATCGAAGTGTCCAACCTGCTCAACAGCATCGAACTGATCGGCAACGCTTCCAAACCTCTGAAGAATATTCAGATTTCAGCACTTAACTTCCAGCACAACGAACGCAGTTTCATGCACACCAGAGAACCGCTGGTACGCAGCGACTGGACCATCTACCGCGGCGGCGCCATCCTCATGAATGGCACAGAAAATTGCGTAGTGAAGAACTGCAGTTTTATCGGCATCGGCGGCAATGCCATCATGCTGAGCAACTACAATAAAAAGGATACTGTGATGGGCTGCCATATCGCCCATATCGGAGCGAATGCAGTAGCGCTTATCGGTGATCCAAAAGCATTGAGATCTCCATCATTCCGTTACGAAGATTTTATTCCGTACAACAAACTCGATAAAACTCCCGGACCACTCACCAACAACTATCCGCAGGAATGTGTTGTTACCGACAATCTCCTCCACGATCTCGGTCAACTGGAGAAACAGGCAACCGGCGTTCAGATCGAAATGGCGGAGTCGATTACCGTAAGTCATAACAGCATTTACAATACGCCACGTGCCGGACTGAATATCGGAGACGGCGCATTCGGAGGACATATTCTCGAATACAACGATGTTTTCAATACCGTACTCGAAACCGGCGATCACGGCGCTTTCAACTCATGGGGCCGCGACAGATTCTGGGCTCCCGACAGAGAGTATATGGATAGTCTGGTAGCAGCACATCCCGAACTGATCCTGCTCGATGCGCGTAAGCAAACCATCATCCGCAACAACCGCTTCCGTTGCGATCACGGATGGGATATCGATCTCGACGACGGATCATCCAACTACCATATCTACAACAATGTTTGTCTGAACGGCGGGCTTAAATTGAGGGAAGGATTTCATCGCACAGTAGAAAACAATATCATCATCAATAACACATTCCATCCGCATGTCTGGTTCCAGAACAGTGGCGATGTGTTCAGGCATAATATTGTGATGAAACCTTACGCACCCATTCGCGTCGATTACTGGGGTAAAGAAGTTGATTCTAATCTGCTGCCCGATAGCGCAGGAATCATAATGGCACAATCTGTGGGCACGGATAAAAACAGCGTTGTAGGACAGCCAATGTTCGTGGACGCAGAACATGGAAATTATACAGTGAAGCCTAATTCTCCTGCATTAAAAATCGGGTTTGCAAATTTTCCAATGGAGTTTGGTGTGAAGAGTCCTGCATTGCGAAAGCTTTCGCAACAGCCGGTAATCCCGGCACTGGATGGAATTACACCCATTTCAAAATCAACGGTGTTCTCCTTCCTTGGAGGAGAAATAAAATCCGTTGATGGATTAGGTGACAGGTCAGCATATGGGTTGCCAGATGAAGACGGTGTGATTGTAATTTCAGCAAAGCCTAATGGCCTGCTCTATGAATCTGGTTTCCGGGAAAAAGATGTGATCCGGAGTGCTGATGGTGTGCCCGTTAAACATGCAAAGATGTTTCAGGAAATCGTAAAGGATAGAGACTGGAAAGGTCTTTTCCCTGTGGTTATTATACGCAATCAGCAACAAATGTTGATTATTCTGAAGGCCAGATAAAACCTGGCTGTTTCTTCAAAATATAACAGAAAATGCTGGCGTCTCCTTTGGAGGTGCCGGCATTTTTCTTTAATCTGCGTTTTAATTATTTTCATGTATTCTTTTGTAACCTAAACCATCAAACATGAAACTCCGGTATTTCATTTTCCTGCTTCTTGTTATTTCTTCTGTCTCTGCATCTGCCCAGACATGGGGCGACAGCGCATTGAAAGAGGAGGCTGTGTTTACTTCCGCAGAAATTGCTCCCAAATTCAAGGGTGGGATGAAAGGGTTTTATCAATTCATTGCTGAGAATTTACAGCAGCCTGCTGAAAAGTTTTCAATCTTTTCAAACAGAACAGTCACTGTAAAAACCATTATCGATAAAGAAGGCAAGATTGCATTTGCAGAAATTGAAAAAGGTGTTAATGCTGCATATGATGAGGCAGCCATTGATTTGGTGAAGAAGATGCCTGTGTGGTCTCCGGCAAAGCAGAACGGAAGAGCGGTGTATTATTATCAGATGATTCCGGTGGTGTTTGTAGAGGGGTATTGATTTAGTTTCTGAATATTCCCGGAGGCGATTTATGCCGGATGGGTTTTTCGCATAAAGAGAATTTGTCAGAGCTTTTTAGAAAAGAAAAACAAAATGAGATACGAGAATTTATTACAGACAGTAGATAATTTTAATCGCTATATACTTTACATAAATTATAAATCGGGAGATGGTTTAGAACACAAGACCTTCGATAAGGTAAATCTGATTCATCCATATTGGATGTTTGGTGACAGTTCGGCAATAATCAAATAATGGTTAAGATAAAACACAATTCCTGATGTCAGTTTCAGATGAATTAAATGATAGAATGATCCTCTTTTTTGAGCAGGTCCCACATAAAAAATGGGCCTACTTCCATAAGAAACCGGAATTACTACACCGTTCTTACAATTATTATTGTCGTGAATATGATTTATTGGGGGAGGATAATTTATAAAGCAAGAATGCAAAAATTATACGGATTTGCATATTAAGTATATGCGGTGAGTTCAAATCTCAGGTTAGTTTTACATTATTATTGCCTTTCTGAGTTAATATTAATCAATCACCTAAGCATTCATGCCATGAATTATAAATTGGATTTTTATACTCAATACCATCAGTTTTATTTAAGGGACAAGGAAGGGGGTTTTAATACTGGTGACGTTGACTTTTGGACAGAAGAGGCTTTTCAATCTCGTTTAGCAATTGGAAATGGGGTGTTGGGGATAGGAATAGAATGCTACGGCCCTTTCGTTGGTGAGCTTTCAATATTGAAGGAAAAGTCGGCAGAGCTGGATTTAAGTCTTTATGATCATGTAGTTGAAGGCGGAATACAAATAAGGTCAGGTATTATTCAGGTAGTAGATTGTCCTAACTCTAATATTGAATTAGAAGTAAAAATTAATCCGGGATTCTATAGAGTGAGAGTATATTCAATGAATCTTGCCAGTGTTGAAGGTGATTCGGGGAATGATTCTTACAAAATAGAAATCTGGCCTGAAACGAATATGGAGTGCGTAGTGATCAAAAACTACGAAAGGCCTTGAAGGTGGTAGCTAAAAACTCAATTACAAACGATAGAATAACATAGATCATCAAGTAATGGCACTTAAGAAAATAAATGGAGTTTTTTATTTTATAGTATTTGTTTGCTTATGCTTGAATTTTATTGATGATGTATTTCATACTAGCCAATTTAAGTTCATTAGTACGACAGGATGCTGGAACTTTGCAAATTGGCTGTTTTTGATTTTTTTTGTTTTTTCTTGTATATCGTTATTTAGGCGAGAAATAATTTTTAAGTGTGTACCGTATGTTTTTTGCATACTATATATCCTAATGGGCATAACATCGTTTATTGTAAATTCCAAAGAAGACTGATAAAGGTTGCCTAAAGGCGTGGTGGGAAGAAGTACGATAAATCCTAAATCATGACGAATTTATTTAAGGCAGGCACTCTTCTGTTTCTTATTAATTCCAATTTGACAGGGGAATTCAACAGACATAAACAAATCTGTTCCGGGCTTTTCGCTGTGGATAGGACATGGCAACTTAGTATAAAATCTAACAACACATTTGCCTACAATATAACCACCATAAACACAAAATCTTCAAAAAGGGAGACCAGAGAAATTTTTGAGGGTAACTGGGAACTAAGAAATGATACACTTACATTAATGGAGAGTAAAAAGAAAATTTCATTTAGCTTTCTGATCGATAAGAATAAGATTATTCCAGTAAATCAAAAACCAGATACATTGGGTAGTTTCGTTATGAGTCTTGATTATCTGGAAAAAAGCGAATTGGCAAAATGAATTAAGTTTTACTTAAACTAAAATAAAATAAAGAACCGTAGCTAATACTACGGCTCTTTATTTCTAAGTTGTTTACAGATTATCAGTTTACAAATTCAATTCCACTCTCGCAAACACAAACCTGCCATTATAGCCAAATTGCGTTACTCTTCTGCTATACAAGAACTGCCCGTTCGTTGTATTCGCAATATTCGCCACTTTATCAGGATATACATCCAGCAGATTATTCGAACCAATACTCAACTTAATCGCTTTGTTGATTTTATATCCCAACGTCAGATCCGTTACAATCTTTCCCTCATACTCCTGCATGAATGCCTGATTATTCGTTGCCTCATCCACCGCTCCGAAATACACATTACGTAGGAACGCATTGAACTTGCCAATGCTGTAATTCAACGATAAATTCAGCTTCACGCGAGGCACTGTTTTCTCCAGATAAATTCTGCTGGTCTGACTAAAATAAATATTCTCTTTTCCTTTTAAACGCTCAGAAGATTTAATAGGACCAACCTGCTGCGTTTTTGTAAACGTCGATGCCAGATCTACTCTGAAATTACCTGCACCAACTTTGGTTCCGTATGTGAGTACTACATCCAGTCCTTTCGTTTCGGTATTGATGGCATTGGCGAAGAATGCCGCTGCACTGGCGTTTGCATTGCGCAACAAATCGTAGAGTATGCGATCATTCTCCGGAGCATCCGGGCGATTGCTTCCCTGAAACTGATCCGTATAAACAATCCGGTCGTTGATGCGTGTGAAATATCCATCTACAGTTGCAGTGAACTTGCCGAATGTGCCCGTGAATCCTGCACTTGCGGCCACTGATTTTTCCGGCTTCAGCTTAGGTATGCCCAGCAGTTGAGCTGGACGGCTATCATTCGTAAATGTTCCTACTTCATATGGTACTCCATCCACAAATAATGTACTGGTGTTGGAATAGAAACGCTGATGCAGCGACGGCGCCCTGAAACCTGTGCTCACAGATCCACGAAGGGAAGTGTTCTTGCTTAATTTGTATCTGGCAGTTAACTTTCCGTTTACTGTACTTCCGAAATCATTGTAGTTCTCGAATCGTCCTGCGATACCCATCAGAAACGCATCAGTAAAGTTCGCTTCGATATCTACATATCCTGCAATGGCGCTGCGAGTTGCATTCACGGCATTCTCCGGACGGAAGCCCGGAAACACCTGTGCACCGCCGGCTCTGGCCGTTCCATCAGGACCAAACCTTGTATTGATATTTCCCTGCGGATCGGGAACGAGAATGTCTTTGCCATCCTGCCCAACACCGATCTTGCGTGCACGGCCGTAATCTGTGTACGAGTTCACATCACCCGGAGTAAGCTGGTAGCGTTCAAAACGATGCTCTGCACCGAAACCAATATCAAGCCCTTCGAGTACATCGAATCTGCGGCTGAAATCCAGATTGGTAGTGTTTTGTGTGAAAGTGGGTCCACCGGCGTTGAAGCGGGTGGGAGAGGCTTTCTCCAGAGAAGCGTTGAGTGAATTCACCACACGGAAAATGAACTGGTTTTGTCCGTATGTGTTGCTGAGATCTGCTTTCCATTTGCCGAGATTGCCGCGGATGCCAAAGGCCAGCGACTTATCATAAATATCGGAATGGATCTCAGGAAGAAAACCAAGCGGATATATGTCGAGCACATTCCTCGAATCACCTGGCAGGCGATACACACCGGCTGCCTGTCCATTGCGGTACCCCAATCCACCGAAGAAATAAAACTCAGCTCCGTTGTCGAACGGAATAGATGAATTGAGGAAAAGTTGACCGCTGCGCAGGCGGCTCTGTCCTGCGCGCATATGAATATCGTCGCGGGTGATGTTATTCGCATTCAGGAAAGAATCGGTTTTGTCTGAACCATTCGGCGCTTTGTAAACCGTACCCACCCATGGTCCTGAACGATTGGTGTAATTCCGGTAGTCGTAGGATCCGCCGATATTGATGTAACCTCCACGCTCTCCTAACGGGATACCATAGTTGATGCCTGTCTGCACTGTTTGTCCATCGAGATTATCTTCGGCTTTGGAGCTTACATTTCCTCCGGCAGTAACGTTTACATTCAGTCTGTTTACGGAAGATTTCAGGATGATGTTGATCACGCCTGCAATGGCATCTGATCCATATTGGGCGGCGGCCCCATCGCGCAGAATTTCTATCCGGTCGATGCTCGATGTAGGGATGGAGTTCATGTCGGTTCCTACGGATCCTCTTCCGAATGTACCGTTCACATTCACGATGGCAGTGTTATGTCTGCGTTTGCCATTGATGAGCACCAGCACCTGATCCGGACCAAGTCCGCGCAGTGATGCGGGATCGATATGGTCTGTTCCGTCTGCTACGGTTTGAGTGCCCGAAGCAAAAGAAGGCGCGATGTAATTCAGCAATTGATTCACCGATACCTGTGGTGCATCGCCAATGATACGCTTGATATCGATCACATCCACCGGCACAGGCGTAGCGGTCTGTGAGCGAGGCAGGTTTCTGGAACCCAGTACCACTAAGGTGTTGAGCGTGGTGCCTGCTTCGAGTACAAAGTCGAGATTGGTAGTTTGTCCGGCTGTGATGGTCACCGGTTTTGTCTGAAGGGTGAAGCCTACAAAACTCGCGGCAACATCATACGTGCCGGGAGCGAGGCTGGTGTTGTAACGCCCGTCAGCATTGGTGTATCCGCCGCGGTTTATTTTCGCGATCTGAACAGTAGCTCCTGCAAGCGGAGATTTTCCATCTGTTACGGACACCTGTAAAGTTCCATTCTGAGCACGGACTGCAGCAACAAGAGAAAGCAGTAACAAAAAGCAGACTATGCGTCTGTAAGCGGGTAAAAAGCTTTGCATACGTTTAGTTTTAAGTCAATAAAAAATGCCAACCGTCAGGGAACGGATTGAGAGATGGTGCGTGAAATTGCACAACTGCGTGAAAGCAATAGTTGAAACGGGTACGCAGATGGCAGAAACAATCAGTCAGTGATGAGAGGGTGCAGGGGAAGAACTAATTTAAGCAATCAATAGTGAAATGTCAAGAAAACAAATGCAAAGTTGTGAAGATGAATCGCGTAATAATGGGTAAACAAAAGAAGAAGGCCACCTCACAATGAGATGGCCTTCAGATTCAACTTTCAACCGATACCATACATATTTACTTGTATCCACCACCTAAGCTTCTGTAGAGTTCTACTACAGTGCCGAGCTGGCTGCGCTGAATAGTGGCTACATTCAATTCTGCCTGGAGCGCAGTGGTCTGCGCCGTGATCACTTCAAGATAGTTTGCCATATCGCTCTTGAAAAGCAACTGAGCGTTCTGGATAGCTGTGCGAAGTGTGTCGCGTTGTGCAGCTGCTATCTCATGCTGTTCTTTCAGTTTTGTTGTACGAACCAGTGCATTCGCTACCTCTGTGCTTGCCTGCAATACCGATTTGCGGAAGTTCACTACAGCTTCTTCGCGTTGCAATTTGGCTGTTTCGAACTGCGTTTTCAGGTTGCGGCGTTGCAGCAGTGGCTGCACGATGGTTCCACCGGCGAGTCCGAAGAGTGAACCGGGGATATTCCACCAGTTACTTGCTTTGAAACTTTCGAGACCACCCGATGCCGTGATGTTCAGCATGGGATACATATTCGCCTGTGCCACACCTACGCGGGCATTGGCGGCCGTGAGTGCGAGTTCGTTTGCACGCACATCAGGTCTGCGGCTCACCATCGCTACCGGAAGGCCGGTAGGAAGCTGATCGCGCAGCTGCTGATCTTCGAGTTTGGTTCTGCTGGTGATCTTGCCGGGTTGTTGTCCGGTAAGCAGCTGCAGTGCATTTTCCTGCAATGCAATGCTCTCTTCGAGTTGCGGTATCAGCAGGGCAGTGGTCTGCTTCTGCGCTTCCGCCTGCTGTACTGCCAGCGTGGTAACCACACCACCATCGCGCAATGCACGGGTGGCGAGGAGAAAGCTGTCGTTCAGCAGCAGGTTGTTCTTTGTTACTTCCAGTTGTTTGTCGAGCATCAGCAGGTTGTAATATCCCTGCGCAATGTCGGCAATCAGCTGCGTCTGTACAGCCTTCACCGTTTCCTGCTGTTGCAGAAAAGTGGCGAGTGTGGCTTCTTTCTGACGTGCCAGGCGGCCCCAGATATCAGCTTCCCAGCTGAAGTTCAGGGCTGTCTGATAATTCTCTACGTAAGCCTTTTGAGCGAACAGTTTTACGCTCTGGCCATTCAAACTGTTGTCAGACGGACGGTTGATATTGGCTCCGATACTCAGGTTCACTTCAGGCAACTGAATCAGTTTGGCCTGTTTCACCTGCTGAGCAGCCACCTCCATACGTTTGATGGCTGCCTGCAGGTCGAAATTGTAACTGATACCCTTTGTAATCAGACCTTGCAACGCGGGGTCTGTAAAAAATTGCTTCCATTCAATATCCGCAATGCTGCTGGTATCTGCGTAGCTCACAGCAGAGTCGAATTGCTGCTGCATCCCCAGTTCCGGGCGTTCGTAGTTCTTGCCAACCCTGCAGGCCGAGAAGAGGCCCACAAGACTCGCTGCTACTGCAATGCGTTTATATGTGTTGGTGATCATGATTGTAATTGTTCAGTGATTAATTATTCAGCAACAAACACTTCTTTCTCCTCTTTCTTTCTGGATACTTTCTCCTGGAGGTACTGGAATATGATGTACAGCACCGGTACGATAAACACACCCAGTATCACACCCGTTAACATACCGCCCGCAGCACCGAAGCTGATAGATCGGTTACCCTGTGCGGATGATCCTGTGGCGCGCATCAGCGGAGTGATACCCACGATGAACGCAAAGGACGTCATGAGAATCGGACGGAGACGAAGCTTCGCGGCTTCGAGCGCTGCATCCAGCCTGCTCATGCCTGAGCGTCGGCGTTGTACCGCGTACTCCACAATAAGGATCGCGTTCTTCGCCAACAGACCAATCAGCATGATCAATCCTACCTGCACATAAATGTTGTTGTCGATACCCACCAGACTGATGAAGAGGAACACCCCGAAGATTCCGAATGGAATGCTCAGGATCACCGCAAACGGAAGCAGGTAGCTTTCGTACTGCGCTGCCAGCAGGAAGTATACGAAGATCACGCAAAGCAGGAAGATGATGCCAGACTGGCCACCTGCTGCAATCTCTTCTTTACTCATACCGCTCCACTCGTGTTTGAATCCGCGTGGCAGGTATTTCGCTGCTGCTGCATCCACCGCCTTGATGGCATCACCCGTACTGTATCCGGGTTTCGGAACACCGTTGATGGTTACGGCATTGAAGAGGTTGTTACGTGTTACTGTTTCAGGACCGTAAGTTTTCTTCAGCGTTACCAGTGTATTCAGCGGAACCATCTCGCCATAACTGTTCTTGATGAACATATTGGAGAGCGACTCCGGATTGGTTCTGTACTCCACATCGGCCTGTACTACCACACGATAGAATTTACCGAAACGGTTGAAGTCGGAGGCAAACGTACTTCCGTACATCACCTGCATGGTGTTGAGGATATCGCTCACGGATACGCCCAGTTGTTTCGCTTTCGCTTCGTTTACATCCACCATGTATTGCGGGTTGCCCGCGTTAAATGTGGTGAACGCAAATGCAATCTCAGGAGTTCCCATCAGCGCTCCGGCAAACTTGTTGGCCTCTTCGCCGAGTTTGGCAACAGGACCGTTGGTTCTGTCCTGCAGAATGAACTCGAAACCTTCCACGTTACCGAAACCTTGTACGGTAGGGAATGCGAAGGTGAAGATGTTCGCTTCTTTGATCGAAGCAAGCGCTCCCTGCAATGCACCCATGTTATCGCCAATCGATTTCACGGCGCCACGTTTATCGAATTTCTTCAGACGAACAAACCCGATGGCGTAGTTGGAACTTGCAGAGTTGCTGAGCAGGTTGAAACCTGTAACACTGAAATATGCTTCAACAGATTCCATCTTGCTTACGATGGATTCTGCTTTTTTGATCACTTCTTTGGTTCTGTCGAGTGAGCTACCTGCAGGCAGTGTAACGTTGTACAGAATAAAGCCCTGGTCTTCTGAAGGGATAAATCCTGTAGGCGTTTTCTTGGCCATATACCAGGTGCCTGCAATTACGAGCAGCAGCGCAGAAATGGCTACCAGCTTGTATTTGGCGAGGAATTTCACGCTGCGTCCGTAGCGGTCGGTCATGGCATTGAAGCCACGGTTGAAACCTGCGAAGAAACGTTGGGAGAAATTCTTTTTCACCGGTTGTCCATGCTCGTCGTGCGCATGCGGGTTCTTCAAAAAGAGTGCAGACAGTGCGGGGCTCAGCGTTAACGCGTTCACCGCAGAGATGAGGATCGCAATGGCGAGTGTGAAGGCGAACTGCCTGTAGAACACACCAGCCGGACCCTGCATGAAACCTACGGGAATGAACACCGCCGCCATTACGAGGGTAATGGAGATGATGGCTCCGGAGATCTCCTGCATCGATTTGATGGTTGCTTCGCGCGCAGGCATCTTCGTTTGTTCCATCTTGGTATGCACCGCTTCGACCACCACAATGGCATCATCCACCACAATACCGATGGCCAGTACCAGGGCGAAGAGCGTCAGCAGGTTGATGCTGAATCCGAAGAGCTGCATGAAGAAGAACGTACCGATGATGGCCACCGGCACAGCAATGGCAGGAATGAGGGTCGACCTGAAATCCTGCAGGAAGATGAACACCACAATGAACACCAGAATGAAAGCCTCGATCAGCGTGTGTTTCACCTGATCTATCGATTCATCCAGATACTCTTTTGTAGAGTACATATTCATATACTTAATGCCCTTGGGGAAGTTCTCTGCATTCTTGCGGAGCACTTCGTTGATGGCGATCTGTATTTCGTTGGCATTGGAACCGGCCGTCTGGAAGATGGCGATACCAATGGCAGGGTGGCCTCCCCATTTGTTGTCTACAGTATAGTTGAAAGATCCGAATTCAACGCGTGCCACGTCTTTCAGTCTGAGTATGCTACCGTCTGCATTTGCTTTCAGTACCATGTTCTCATAGTCTGCACTGATGAATCCTTTTCCTTTATACTTGATTACATACTCGAAGCTCTCGTTGCTGCTCTGACCAAAACGGCCGGGAGCGGCTTCGAGGTTCTGATCCTGAATGGCGCGAACCACATCCTGTGGCGACAGATTGTTTGACGCAAGTCTGTCGGGTTTCAGCCATACACGCATCGAGTAGTCCTTCGATCCGAAACTCATGGCCTGGCCTACGCCCGGTACACGCTGAATTTCGGGGATGAGGTTGATGCGCGCATAGTTCTGCAGAAAGGTTTCGTCGAAGAGGCTGTCTGTGCTGTACAGCGCAGGCACCATGATCATACTGTTCTGCTGTTTCTGTGTGCTGATACCGGCGTTCACCACTTCGGCAGGCAGCAGGCTCAAAGCCTTTGCCACACGGTTCTGCACGTTCACCGCAGCAAGATCCGGATTGGTACCGAGCTTGAAGAAAACGTTGAGGCTCATGGAACCGTCGTTGCTGGAGTTGGAGGTCATGTAAGTCATGTTCTCCACACCATTCACAGCTTCTTCGATTGGAGTGGCCACTGCACGTGCAACCACCTCGGCGTTGGCACCAGGGTAGGTGGCCGTAACGCTTACGGAGGGCGGCGCAATGTCCGGGAACTGCGTAACCGGCAGTGTGGTGAGTGAGATGATCCCCAACAGCACCAGTATGATTGATACAACCGTAGATAGTACCGGTCGTTCTATAAACTTTTTAAACATGGGAATATGATTTTGGTCTGCTGATAAATGAATATCAGCTGATAAGTGTGTTCAGATGGTATCTGTTGAATAAAAACGGCTGCAGCAGCGGCTTACAGCGGTTTTACCTTCAGCAGGCTGTCGGCAGAAATAGCCTGCGGAACAATGGCCATGCCATCGCGCAGATTGCCGATTCCTGAGAACACGATCTTTTCACCGGCATTAACACCGGATGACACGAAATAATAATTGGCTGTTTTGCCGGTGATAGCGAGTGGTTTGCTCACCACTTTGTTGCTGTCGCCCAGCGCAAATACAAACACTTTATCCTGGATCTCGAATGTAGCTTCCTGCGGAACAAGTATAGCGTTGTTCATCAGCTGCGGAATGCGCACTCTACCGGTATTGCCCGTACGAAGTGTGCCTCCGGCATTGGGGAAACTGGCGCGGAAGCTGATAGCTCCGGTGGTTTTGTTGAACTGTCCGTCAACAGTGCTCAGTCTTCCTTTCTGCGTATACACGCTGCCGTCGGCCAGCAGCAGTTCAACTGCAGGAACTTTTCTTACTTTCTCTTCGATAGTGTTTCCCGCAAACTGATTTTTGAATGCGATGAAATCTGGTTCGCTGAGAGAGAAGTAAGCATACATTTCGCTCACGTCGGATAAAACGGTCAGCGGTTGAGCTTCGCCTTTACCTACCAGTGCGCCGGTTTTGAAAGGGATACGTCCGATGTAGCCACTCACAGGAGCTTTGATAAGCGTGTAGCCGATATTGATCTGGCTGCTGCCTACCGTTGCTTTGGCCTGTTCTGCTGCTGCTACTGCTGCTTCATAATTGGCCTGTGCTGTTTTGAGCTGCACTTCGGAAATCACCTTTGCATTCACGAGCGGCTGAAGGCGGTCTACCTCCACTTTGGCGCGTTGTACATTGGCCTGAGCGGCTGCAAGCGCACTCTTTGCATTGTTGTTCACTTCATCATAAACACGTGCATTGATCTTGAAGAGAGGCTGGCCTGCTCTTACATAGGCGCCTTCGTCTACAAAGATCTTCTCGAGAAATCCTTCTACCTGCGGGCGGATCTCAACATTCACTTTACCTTCCAGCGCTGCCTGGTAATCGCGGTAAGTGGTTGCAGGAGCTGTAGGCACTGCTACTACCGGTAACTCCGGTGGAGGTGGTGCTCCAAAGCCTCCTCCTGCACCTGGGTTGCTGGAAGATCCGCATGCGGATAATATAATAGAGGTGAGAATTACGCCGGATAGGATGGCGTAGGATGGGACGTGTAGAAACGGTTTCAAGCCTCGTCCATTGGTCTTCAGTAATGGTTGCATAACATGGTTGTTTGGGGGAAACGATCTCCCCGTTGTTAATTACAATTTTTACGGATCGGTTGTGTCTGTCTGTTCTATAAATCGTTTGATGTTACCAGAGCGGAACTCTGGCTGGGCAGGCATATCGCGCCACTCAATGTTGTTACACTATTATTTTTTCTAACAGTGTTAGGGGAGTGGACAAAAAAATTTAGGGAGCCAGGTTTTTGATGAAGCCATCGATGGCATCATCCAGAACCATTTTATTCAGTTGTTCACAGATATCTGAAGTGCGCATCATTTTTATTGCGATGAGACCGTGGAGGATACTCCAGAATGTATGCCCTTTAAGGCAGGCAGCATTCTCAGTAGCATTATTTCCAAGGAGCGCAATGATGGGTTGCATCATCAGTTCTCTGAATCCGCCTTTTTCGGGGAGGCATTTTTCCTGTTCGATGCAGGGGATACCCAGATCGAACATCACCTGATAATATTCTTTGTTGCGAAATGCAAAGTTCCAGTAGGCATCGGCCATTGCCTTGATCTGGTCGGCCGGCAATGTGTGCTTGTTGCGGGCCTGTTCCATTTTCTTTGTCAGCAATCTGAACCCATCCCGTGCAAACTCTAACAGAATGTCTTCTTTGCTGGCAAAGTGATCGTAGATAACCGGCACGCTGTATTCGATGGCATCGGCGATCTTACGGATGGACAGGCTCTGCCATCCTTCTTCCGTAACAATCCGCCACGCGGTAGCCAGGATGCTCGATCGCACCTCATCCCGTTGCCGCAACCTTCTTTCCGTTATGCCCATATCATTGTTTTACCTAACAGTGTTAGCAAAAGTAATGATGTTTAGGAAACTGCAAAAACTTTTTACAGATAAAAAAACCGGAATGGGCAGGATGGCGTACCAGACCGGATTTCGGGCCGATGAAACTTTTCCTTCAGCATAGGCACTCAACAATTGGCCATTTGTCCTGTTACTCCCTTGAATAACAATTATCTTTGCATAACTCTATGACTACGCTCGCCCCAGGATTAAGAAGAGAAGCAGGCTTAACGCTGAAACTGGCTGTTCCCATTATCATTGGCGAACTGGCACAGATGAGCCTGCACATTATCGACTCGGCGATGGTGGGCGCCATCGATTACCATCAGCTGGCAGCAGTTGCCCTGGTGATCAACACCATCAATATACCTTTTGTACTCGGCATCGGCATGACGGTAGCTGTATCTCAGATGGTGAGCCTCGCCAATGGCCGCTACGATGGCAAACTCGTATCACATTATCTTTTCAATGGATTTATCCTTTGCTCGGCACTGAGCATCGTGATATCACTTGCACTTTGTTTCGGAACAGATATTCTGCATCATCTTGGGCAGGACCCCGAAGTGGTTGTACATGCTATTCCGTTTATGAAACTCATGAGCCTCTCCCTGATACCCGGTCTGATGTTCATGACGCTGAAGCAATTCACAGACGGACTTGAGTTCACCAAAACAGCCATGATACTGTCGCTGGCTGCGCTGCCATTCAATACATTCATCAACTGGCTGCTGATCTACGGCAACTGGGGGTTCCCAAGGCTCGAACTCGTGGGAGCAGGATGGGGAACACTCATTACACGTACCGTAGAATTTATTGTGCTTGCACTCGTTATCTTCCGACATAAACTCTTCCGCAGATATATTGCTGTGGCAAATTCTCAGTGGATCATACGCCGCAAAACCATGGGCGAATTGCTGCATATCGGCACAGCCAGCAGTTTGCAGATGGGAATGGAAGCAGGTGCATTCGCCGTATCGGGCATCATCATCGGTACGCTCGGAGCAGTGCCGCAGGCCGCGCATCAGATTGCGTTGAGCCTCGCAGCATTCACGTTTATGGTATCGATGGGACTGGCACAGGCAGGCTCCATCCGCGTGAGCAATTCCTACGGAAGAGGGCAGTGGAAATTGATCGATGTAATCGGACGAAGCACCATATATACTGCACTGATCTATGGCGTGCTCTGCGCCATCATCTTCACAACATTCAGGCATTTGCTGCCTCAGCTCTTCAATCATAATACAGAAGTAGTGGCGCTCGCGGCTGTACTGTTGTTGTTTGCAGCCATCTTCCAGATCAGCGATGCCACACAGGCCATCACTGCCGGACTGCTGCGTGGTATCAAAGACGTGAAAGTGCCTACAGTGCTGATCACCATTGCGTATTGGGGAATCGGTATTCCGGTAGGATACTTGCTGGCATTCAAGCTGGAGCTTGGCGCAAAAGGCATCTGGCTCGGATTGATCACCGGCCTGACTTTCGCAGCGATCTTTCTCGCAACGAGATTTCTGAAGAGCGTGAAAAAAGAGTTGGGAGAAGAGAAATAATGATCAGTATTTCCAGCTAAATGCATGCCAGCGATCATGGATCATTTCCAGTTTATTCCCTGAGTAATTCCACAAATCATAAGTGAAAAAATCTCCGAGAAATCCTGAGAATCGCTTAGCGCCTTTCTGATTCAGGTGATTGATGTCGAAGTATTCATCATCCGGTAAATCGAGATCGATAAAATCGAAAAAAGGGATGTCCGCAAACTTTGATTTCAAAATCTGCTGAAACACAATTTCATTGGTACGATCACCTGACTTCGGATGCATGGGCGTGCGAAAGAACCATACTTTTATTGAATGCTCTCTGCAAAGCTGAACCAGTTTTTGGAGATAAAGAATATTGGTGAGAGAAAGTTGGTTATCGAGTGTGTCGGGGTCGTATCCGAGTGCTCTGATCCGCTTCAGATCATCCGGCAATTTGTTTCCTGCTAGCGATCTATATCCTCCCCATTCCATACGACGCATTACATCGTCGCCATTGCGCGATAAAGCAACAAAATTTTGTCGGGGAAAATCAGTCATGCCACTGATTGTTCCGGATTTGTTCTTGCTGAACAGCAGCGAGAATTCTTCGGCATTCATCACAGACAGAAATCTGGGTATGCGCGGTTTGAGAAATTGATCCTGCCAGATGCAGCTATCCATGTAAACATTGAACTGTTTATTGGAAACCTCGATGAATGCATTTTTGATGGAGGGGTTATTCTGAAATATTTTCCTTGCCTTGATCAGCGTGAACACATAAGCTTCGCCTTTCATACCGAGGTTTCGCGATGAGGGAAGTATCGAATCTGCGATAGAGAACTGCACATGCGAGTATCCCAGAAAAACATTGCTGGCAGCAGGTTTCAGCAGAAAGTACCGATCCTTGTTCAGCTGCGTTACAGAATAGGTGAGTATTGCTGCAGTGGCCACCATCAGCAGCAAAGAATACAGGATGATATGTTTCAGGAATTTCTTCATGCTCAGAATCTGAAATAAATAAATGGCTGATCTTTTCCCGACATGATAATAATGAGGATGGTGATGCCAAGATACATGCTCCATCTGACAGGTCTTGGCAGGTTCAGTCCGGTTTTGGCTATGGCATAAGGTTGCTCTCTTCCCATCCATTCAACTATCAGAAACACCAGTACTATTGCAACAATCAGTGTGGGAAAAACTTCCGGCATGCTGAAGAATGATGCAGAGCACATTTCTCCGATGAATGTTATGGCAGCACTCAGGTTGGGCGACCTGAAAAATATCCATGCGAAACAAACCAGCAAAAAGGTGACTGAGATGCTGAGGAATTCTTTTGGAGAAGGGAGCCATCGGCCTGCTGCAACTGTCTCGAGATGCTGTCTGTTTCTGTTCAGTAAAAGTAATGGAAGGAAGTAAGTGGCATGCAGCAGTCCCCATACGATGAAGGTCCAGTTAGCGCCATGCCAGAATCCACTCACGAGAAAAACAATGTAGGTGTTGCGGATCTTCATCCATGTGCTGCCTCTGCTTCCTCCTAATGGAATGTAGAGATAATCTTTGAACCAGCTGGTGAGGGAGATATGCCATCGTCTCCAGAACTCAGCAATGTCGCGTGAGAAATAAGGGAATGCGAAATTGCGCAGCAGTTCGATGCCGAATAATCTGGCAGTGCCGGTAGCGATATCGGTATATCCTGAGAAGTCGGCATAGATCTGAATAGCGAAGAATACAACGCCTAATGCAAGCGTGCTGCCATGGTATTGCGCATGTTTGGCGAAGATCATATCCGCGTACATAGCCAGATTATCTGCGATCAGGAGTTTTTTCACCAGTCCCCATAGTATCTGCCGCATGCCATCTGCCAGTTGCGTATAGTTGAAAGTTCTGTTGCGTTTTATCTGTGGAAGCAGGTGAGTGGCACGCTCAATAGGACCAGCCACCAGCAAAGGAAAGAACGAAACGAATACAGAGTAGTCGACGATATTTCGCTCTGCTTTGATTCTGTTGTTGTAGATATCCAGTATATAGGAAAGGCCATGGAATGTATAGAACGAAATGCCTACAGGCAATAACACATTGATAGTGGCTGCATGCATTTTGATTCCCAGCGTGGCTGCTGCCGACACGAAATTCTCCGCAAAGAAATTGAAATACTTGAACAGCATCAGTACACCCAGATTGATGGAGATGCTGATCCAGAGCCAGGTTTTCTTGGTGCTGCGGCTGGAAGCGCCATCGATACGCAGTCCCGAATAATAATCGAGCGCAGTGGAGAACATGAGCAGAAACAGAAAACGAACGTCCCAGCATGCGTAGAAAAAATAACTGCTTACCAGTAACAGCCAATTCTGCTTTACGCGATCGTGTTTGCACACGAACCAGTACAGGAAGAAAACGATCGGAAGAAATAGTGCAAAACTCAGGGAGTTGAACAGCATATAGTCAGTTGGCTATCAGATTTTTTGGATGGATCGGTGATCGGGTAAATATACAGGAATATGTGCATGCTGGCGATTCAGCCTAATAATTTCAATGATCACACCAACAATCAAAAGTGCAACAAATTATTTTAAAGATTTTTTTGAGATAATTAAGTGTAAGTGTATTCTGTTGATTATAAGTGTATTACAGTGAGTATTTTCTCTCAAAACCTATCGAAGAACATAAATATAATGTTGCAACAATGTGAACCGTTTTAGATTTACGGTGTTAATCGATTCCTTGCCGGCTCATCCACCAATAAACACAGTGGGCCGGCTCAACATTAACATACAAACAAAAGAAAAAGCAAACATGAAAAAACTCCTCTTTGTGCTTTTAGGCGGAACCATTTTTATGACCAGCTGCGTAGACAATCCGGAAGGGAAAAAAGCTGAAACCAAAGACAGCGTTGAAGCTACTACTCCTACAGGCGGCGCCACTCTCAATGTAGACACTGCAGCCAGCAGTGTAGCATGGCTCGGAAACAAGATCACCGGCAAGCACAATGGAACCATCCGCATTTCTTCCGGCGCATTGCAGCTGGCAGAAGGCAAACTCACCGGCGGTAAGTTCACCATCGATATGAACACTATCAGCAATAGCGATATTACTGATACTGCTTACAAAGCAAAACTCGAAGGCCACCTCAAAGCGGCTGATTTCTTCGACGTAGCTAAATATCCTACTGCCAACTTCGAGATCACTTCAGTGAAAGACTCTGCCAGCAAAATAACTATTGCCGGTAACCTTACACTTCGTGGAGTAACCAAGAACATCACTTTCGATGCGAATGTTCTGGAAAGCTCTGCTACTGCATTTAAAGCAAAAGCTGATTTCAATATCAACCGCAGCGACTGGGGTGTAAACTATCCTGGTAAAAAAGACGATGCTATCAGTCAGGAGATCAACCTGAAAGTTGACCTTCAGGCTAAACCTTAATTTACAGGGGTTACAATCTGTACATACGCCGGCCGGGAATTCCTGGCCGGCTTTTTTTTGTGCGGACGCCTGGGCTATTGATGGAGATGCTTGTCCCATTCGTCGGTTTTCCGCAAAAAAAATTTGGCCCCTTCATAATTCTTCTTAATTTAGTATGTACGTACATATTCACAAACGGTATGGATAAACTTGAAATTGATCATCAGAGCGCACTGCCATTACATGCACAGGTAGAAGATCTGCTTCGCAAGCTGATCGCCAAACCTGAATATCAGAATGGCAAGCTGCTGCCCAATGAGATCAATATGGCCAATCAGCTCGGCGTAAGCCGGAGCACCATCCGTCAGGCTACCAACAAGCTGGTGTACGAACGGCTGCTGATACGCAAGAAAGGAGTGGGCACCACTGTTGCCCGCAACAATATCTCTACCAAATTAGACAAGTGGGCCAGCTTCACCCATGAGATGGATGAGAAGGGAATGACCTTCCGCAACTACAGCATCAGGGTATCGAATGTAGTGCCCGACAAAGAGATTCAGCAACTCTTCAAACTCAGTGCAGGAGCCACTGTGCTGAAAATGGAACGTGTAAAAGGGCTCGATGGTGAACCGATCGTACATTTCGTTTCTTACTTCCACCCAAGAACCGGACTCACCACCGACGACGATTTCAATAAACCTCTCTATGAAATGCTGGAAGCCGATCATCATATCGTAGCCTCCGTATCAAAAGAAGGAATCAGCGCCATACTTGCAGACAAGAAACTGAGTAAACTGCTGGCAGTAGAAGTTGGCCAACCGATCCTCTTCCGTAAACGCGTGGTTTGTGATGCAGGAGACCGTCCTATCGAGTACAACCTCGGCTATTACAGAGCCGACAGATTCACCTATACAATCGACATAGAAAGACATTAATCATGCCTTCAACAATTTGCCTATAGGATAAAACTGTGCTTTTATATGTACGAACATTCGGACATTTGATCCCCAACTCTTCAATGCTTAATTAATGAGAAAGTATTTATCTAACGAAACGCTTGCCGCCCTGTTCACAGGATTTCTCTTCCTGTGTTTCATACCCCAGGGCATTGCCCAGGAAACTGCTTCGAGGAAAATCACCGGTAAGATAACCGGCGCATCCGGCTCTCCGGTCGAAGGCGCCACCATCTCCGTAAAAGGCCGTTCAGAAAGTACGGCTTCCAGCAGATCCGGGCAGTTTTCCATCACTGTTCCCGCGGGAACGGATTCCATCATTGTATCGCATGTATCCTACGTTACACAATATGTAGCCCTGGGTAACAACACCAATCTCAACATCACACTGGTAGACCTCAATGCTGAGCTCTCGCAGGTGGTAGTGATCGCTTACGGCACTACCAGAAAAAGCGATCTCACCGGTTCGGTTGTTTCTGTGAAAGCTGATGAACTGAAAGCCATCCCGGCTACTTCTTTCGATCAGGCACTGCAGGGCCGTGCCGCCGGTGTGCAGGTAACCCAGACATCGGGCAAACCCGGTGCAGAAGCAAGTATCCGTATCCGTGGTACCAGCTCCATCAATGCCATGAACGAACCCCTCTATGTTATCGACGGAATGCTCATGAGCAGCGACGGCGGCGATATGGAAGGCGGTGTTACCAGAGGCCCCAGACTGGGACCACTCAGCAGCATCAATCCGGGAGACATCGAGTCGATCGAAGTGCTCAAAGATGCCTCCGCCACTGCCATGTACGGCTCGCGCGGTACCAACGGCGTAGTGCTCATCACTACCAAAAGAGGCCGCAACGGCAAAACTCAGGTGAACCTCGAAATGTATCAGGGGTATCAGAAAGTAGCCAACAAACTCGATCTCCTCAATGCAGCTGAGTTCGCCGACTTTGTGAACGATGGCAAACTCAATGCAGGCCTCACTCCTGTATACGTAAACCCTAAGAATCTCGGCAAGGGCACCGACTGGCAGGATGAACTCTATCGCACAGCTCCCATGAGCAGCGTGCAGGCATCCGTAAATGGCGGTGACGAAAAAACGAAGTTCGCGCTGAGTGGATCTCTCTTCAATCAGCAGGGCATCATTGTTGGTTCCGATTTCAAACGTTATTCTTTCCGTGCCAATATCGATCATAACGTCAGCAAGAAATTTGGAGTGGGCGCTAATGTGGCTTACAGCCGCATCAACAGCCAGGGTGTACTCACCAACGGCGAAACCATCGTGCCCGGTGTTGTAACAGGCGCCATTCTTTTCAATCCGATCCAGAAAGTATACGATGCTTCCGGGCCCGGCGGTTACACGTTTGAAAACAACCGCGGCAAAGTGCTGGGCAATCCAATTGCCGAAGCCAGAGAATATTTATCCAACACGGTGGTAGGTCGTGTTATCGGAAACGCATATGCGAAATACTCCATCACCGACCATATCGAATTCAAAACAAGTTTTGGTATCGATGCCTTCAACAACGATGAAAGCAGTTTCGGTCCTAACTTCCTCAAAAGAACACAGGCCAGCAAAGGTGAAGCTGCACTGGCTAAATCGAATGGCACCACCTGGCTCAACGAAAACACCATCACCTACAATCAAACATTCGGTAAGCACCGTTTCAATGCTGTGGCAGGTTTCACTGTGCAGCAGTTCGCTAACGAGAAGTTGAGTGTGGTTGCATTCGACTTTCCTGACAATCGCACCGGATATCACAATATCTCCACAGCGCTGAAACCACAGAAGCCCGCGAACTTCGAATCAAGCTGGAGCATGGTTTCATGGCTTGGTCGTGCAAACTATACGCTCAGCAACAAATACCTGTTCACGCTTACCGGTCGTGTAGACGGAAGCTCCAAATTCGGCGCCAACAACAAATATGCTTTCTTCCCATCTGGCGCATTCGCATGGAGAGTGTCGCAGGAAGATTTCATGAAAGGAATGGAAACTACCATCTCCGATCTGAAGCTCCGCACCAGCTATGGTACCATCGGAAATCAGGCGATCAGGCCTTATCAGAGTCTGCCGTTGATTGGTCCATTTGGCGAGGGTGTTTTCAATAGTCCACTTGGTTCCGAAGTGTATACCGGTATGGAGCCTATCAGCTACAACAATCCCGATCTGAAATGGGAAACTACCCGTCAGTTCGACATTGGCTTCGATCTGGGTCTCTGGAATGATCGCGTAACGGTTACTGCAGATTATTACCACAAGAAAACAAATGATCTGTTGCTCGAAACGCCCATCCCCGCCACCAGCGGATTTGGTGTAACCATGATGAACGTGGGAAATATCGAAAACCATGGTTTCGATCTCGATCTCCGCACCATAAATGTGAAAGGTGATTTCAACTGGAACAGCGCGCTCAATTTCTCACTCAACAGAAACAAGATCACCAATCTCAATACCGATAAGGATGTGCCGCTGCTGAATGGCATCATGCTCAGAAAAGGCGAACCCGTTGGCGCATTCTACGGATATATTTTCGATGGCATCTTCCAGTCTGATGAAGAGGCCGCCAGCAGTCCGGTTTTGATAGGGCAGGAGCCAGGCTCTCCCAATGCCGCATCACGCGCCAAAGCCGGCGACCGCAAATACCGCGATCTCAACGACGATAAGAAGATCGATGGAAAAGATCGCACCATCATCGGAAATGCACAACCGAAATTCACCTGGGGATTCACCAATAATTTCAACTACCGTAACTGGACGCTGAATGTATTCATCCAGGGATCGCAGGGCAACAAGCTGGCCAATCTGAACAACTTCGATCTGCTCAACTTCAACGGACAGAACAATGTGCTCGGAGAAGCCGGACGTGATCGCTGGACGCCCACCAATCATTCCAATAAATATCCGCGTGCACTGGCAGCGGGGAGCCTCGATCAGGGCATTTTCTCTACCGATCTGCTCGAAGACGCTTCTTACCTGCGACTGAAGAACGTGCTGCTCAGCTACGATTTCAGCAACAGGCTGCTGAAGAAGATCAATATGCGCAAACTTCGTGTGTACGCCAGCGTAACCAATCTGCTCACCATCACAGGATACTCAGGTTACGACCCTGAAGCCAATAACAGCGGTCAGTCTACCGCTATCATCGGCATCGACAGAGGAGGATATCCTCAGTCGAGAACCTTCCTGTTCGGCATTAACCTTGGGCTCTAACATTGTAAACTGCTGTAAAAATGAAAACAAGAAAATATTCCTTACTGGCACTTATCGGCATCGCGATGCTGAGCCTCGGATCCTGCTCCAAATTTCTGGAAGAGAATCCGAAGGACAGAGTGAACGTAAACAACTTCTATAAAACCGAGCAGGATGCCATCTCTGCCGTGAATTCCATCTACGCCTACCTGAACTCCTACAACGCAGGATCCACGGCTGGCGTATATCACAGCTCTTTCTGGGTTGCAGCCGGACTCGCATCCGATGAGATGGTCAACAACCAGCTCGGCACGCCGCAGTTCGATCAGCTCGGCACTTTCACCTACGGACCACAGAATTCGGCACTTACCGAAATCTGGATCATGCATTACAAAACCATCACACTTGCCAATATCGCCATCGAGCGCATCCCGCTGATAGATATGAATGTGACGCTGCGCAACAGACTCGTCGGCGAAGCGAAATTCCTTCGCGGTCTGATGTACTTCAACATGGTTCGCATGTTCGGAAAAATTCCCTTGGTGCTGAAAGAAAAAGAGCCGCTCTATCCAACCGTTGCCGATCCCAATGCGATCTACGATCAGGTGCACCGCGATCTGCAGGATGCACAGGGCGCCTTGCCCGATAGTTACGATCCCAAAAATGGTCGTGGCCGCGCCACCAAAGGAGCCGCGCTTGCCATCGAAGCAAAAGTGTATCTCACGCAGAAAGATTTTGCCAAAGCTGCTGAGAAAGCCAAATTGGTGATCGACTCTAAAAAATATGATCTCTGGGAAGATTTTGCCGATGCCTTCAAACTCGCCAACCGCGGCGGAAAAGAAGCGATCTTCTCTGTAGGTTTTGGAGATGCAGGCGGTGCCATCATCTTCTGGGAAGTAGGACAGTTCCTGGTTCGCCTCCTCCCGGCTGCACTCAGCGAAGAAGGTGTGGTGAATGCTCAGGGCTGGCAGATACCTACTCAACAACTTTACGACAGCTACGATTTTCAGGATCGCAGAAGAGCCGTAACATTCATCACAAGCATTCACAAAAAAGACGGATCGATCGAAACCATCCGTCCATATATTCAGAAATACTGGGACAGAGTGGCTGAGCCAAAGGGCAACGAATCTTCTCAGGATTTTCCGGTGATCCGTTACTCCGATGTATTGCTGATGTATGCAGAAGCCATGAATGAAAACGATCAGCCACTGGTTGCACACGAATACATCAACAAAGTGCGCAAACGTGCGCGTTTCGATGGAACCACTTACCAGAATACAGTTCCCGATTATGTTAATCTCGGTAAAGATGCTTTTCGTGCAGCAGTACTGAAAGAACGCAGACTCGAATTCGTAGCAGAAGGTCAGCGCTGGTTCGATCTCGCACGCACGAACACCCTGTCGACCTTGGTGCCGCAGGCAAAGCCAGGTGTAACGCCGGCTGCAAGGAATCTGCTCTTCCCGGTTCCGCAGTCCGAAAGAGATCTCAATCCTAACCTTACCCAAAACGATTATTGATTTTCTAACGAACCAAGATATTGTTTCACCAAAAAGACCGAGCATTGGAAATTTCAAATTTTGACAAGTACCCCGCCATCAGTATCGATGGATATGAAGGATGGAATGGCTGGGCTGCCGTAGCCTCAGCCCTGAAGCAGCAACTCGATGCTGCCGGAAGAAAAAGAAATGTGATGGCCGTTGAGTGCTATCACGGTGTGCAGATGACAGAAGTACTGGCACAGTTTAATCAGGCATTCCCAACTGCCCGCGTCTTTGAGACTTCATCCGCTCTGTTGCCGGAGCAGGCCATCGATGAGATGGTGTACCCTTATGTAACTGATGATCCTGTTTTCGGATATATCTCTCCGTTAACATTGAATCAATTCTTCGATGCAGGAAAGATCGGAGCGATGCAGCAGGATATCACCGCTGCAACCGAAGAACTGATAATCGTGATCGGTGCGGGAGCATCACTGGCAGTGCCACAACCAGACATGCTGGTGTATGCCGATATGCCGCGATGGGAGATCCAGCTTCGTTTCCGCAGAAACGAAATCAGCAATCTCGGAGCCAGCAATCTCACCGATTCTTTTGCGTACAAATACAAGCGTGCCTTCTTTGTGGACTGGCGTGTATGCGACCGGCACAAAACTACTTTGATGCATCGCTGGGATTTCGTACTCGATACCACCAAGGCCGGTGATCCTAAACTGGTGCGCGGAGCCGCGCTGCTGGCTGCTTTGAAAGAAGCTACCAAACGGCCTTTCAGAGTGGTGCCGTTCTTCGACCCCGGTCCATGGGGTGGACAGTGGCTCAAAGAAGTGGCCGATCTCGATCGCAACGAAAAGAACTTTGCCTGGGGCTTCGATTGTGTTCCGGAAGAGAACAGTCTGCTGATCCAGTTCGGCAATACGCTCTTTGAAACGCCGAGCATCAATCTGGTATTCAATCAGCCTGAGCAGCTGCTCGGTAAAAAAGTATACGAAGCATTCGGCGCCGAGTTCCCCATCCGTTTCGATTTTCTCGATACCATGGAAGGTGGAAACCTCAGTCTGCAGGTGCATCCGCTGAAAGAATACATCCGTGAGAAATTCGGCATGGCCTATACGCAGGATGAAAGCTATTACTTCCTCGAAGCCAAAGACGATGCGTTTGTTTATCTCGGACTGAAAGAAAACATTCAGCCCGAAAAAATGATCGGCGCGCTCGAAGCGGCACAGGAAGAAGGCGGCTTCTTCGACGCGGAGAGTTTCGTAGAAAAATGGCCCATCAAAAAACACGATCATGCTCTCATCCCATCAGGCACGGTGCATTGCTCCGGCGCCAACAGCGTAGTACTTGAAATAAGCGCTACACCGTACATCTTCACTTTCAAACTCTGGGATTGGGGACGCATGGGTCTCGACGGAAAACCACGCCCCATCTCACTTGCACACGGTGAGAAAGTGATCCAGTGGGATCGTACCACCGAGTGGACCAGCAAACACCTGCTCAACAGAGTAGAGCCGATTGCCGAAGGCCCGGGATGGAAAGAAGAGCGTACCGGACTGGATGAATTCTCGTTCATCGAAACAAGAAGACACTGGTTCACCCAAAAAGTAACTCACCGCACGGAAGGACGATTCAATGTACTCAACCTCATCGAAGGAAGAGAGGCTATTGTTGAAAGTCCCACCGATGCGTTCAAACCATTTATTGTTCACTATGCTGAAACCTTCATTGTACCTGCCGATGCAGAGGAATATACCATTCGTCCGCACGGAGTAAGTGAAGGCCGGCAGTGCGCCACTATCAAAGCATATGTGCGCACTGAGCATCTAACCAACTACAGGATAAACTAACTGTTATGCACAAACAAGGATTACAATACGTTTACAAATGTACCTATGTGGCGGCCGTAGGTGGACTGCTGTTCGGATACGACACGGCAGTAGTAGCTGGCGCCATCGGGTTCATTGAACAGAAATACGGGTTGTCGCCCGCCATGGTAGGATGGGTGGCTTCCTGTGCGCTGGTAGGCTGTGTGATCGGAGCTATGTTTGCCGGAAGCCTCAGCGATAAGATCGGCAGAAAGAAAGTGCTGATGATCTCTGCATTTGCTTTCGCCATTTCTTCACTCGGCATCATGCTCCCGTTTGGATTGAATGCGTTCATTGCTTTCAGACTCATAGGAGGCATCGGTATCGGCATTGCATCGATGTTATCGCCCCTGTACATTTCTGAGATCGCCCCGGCTAATATCCGCGGGCGACTCATTTCCATTTACCAGATGGGCATTGTACTTGGCATCCTCCTCATTTATTTCGTCAATGCCTGGATTGCAGGCCTGCACAACGATGCATGGAATATCGAAAGCGGCTGGCGCTGGATGTTTGGCAGCGGTCTGCTTCCTTCCATACTCTTCATCGTATTGCTGCTGAATGTTCCCGAAAGCCCACGCTGGCTGGCTCAGCAGAACCGTCTCGGAGAAGCGGAAGCCATTCTCGCCAAAGTGAACGGAACGGAAAAAGCGAAAGAAGAACTCGCATCCATCAAAGCTGCTATGAAAGAAGATACTGCCACTTCTTTCGGAGCATTGCTGAAACCCGGTCTCCGGTATGTATTGATGATCGGAATCTTCTTAGCCATTCTCTCACAGGTAACCGGCATCAACGCCATCATGTACTATGCGCCGGAGATCTTCAAAAGCAGTGGCGATGGGTCTTCCAGCGCCCTGATGCAAACTGTTTTGGTAGGAGTGATCAATACACTTTTCACCATCGTAGCCATCCGGTACGTAGACAAATGGGGAAGAAAAACTTTACTGCTTATTGGAGCTGCCGGCATGACCATTTGTCTCGGTCTTGTAGGTGCAGCCTTCCATTTCGGGATCACGCAGGGTTCGATGGTACTCGTGTCTATCCTTGCGTACATCGCATTCTTCGCTATCTCTCTTGGTCCACTTACGTTTGTAGTGGTGGCAGAGATCTTCCCAACGCATGTGCGCGGAAGAGCCATGAGCGTTGCGATCTTCTTTCTCTGGGCTGCCGTGTTTGTGGTATCGCAAACATTCCCGATGCTGAAATCAGCTTTCGGTCCGGCTCCCACTTTCTGGATCTACATGGTGATGAGCATCATTGCCTTCTTCTTCGTTTGGAGAATGGTGCCCGAAACCAAAGAAAAATCACTCGAAGAGATCGAGCAGTTCTGGAAGAATAAACAATAACCTGCTTTCTGTTTATACATAATTAAATCTAACGATCATGCGCCCATATTCCCTCACCATCCTGCTGGCAACCTGCCTGTTCACATTCGCAGGATGTAAAAAAGATGCAGACCCAAACATTCCGGTGATCACACTGAGTACAGAAGAGATCAGCGGAAAATCTGATAACGTTATCGAAGTAACGGTCGATATGACCATTCCCGACGGATGGAAATCCCTCGAAATCAGCAAAGGCGTGAACCTGAAGCCAGATGCGAATTTTAAGCCCGTATTGCCTTCTATCGCAGACCTTGGCGAAAATAAATACCGGTACATTTTCTACTACACCCTTCAGCAAAATGAGATAGACAAACTGGTTGGTTTCAATTTCAAACTCACCGACAAAAAAGAAAGGGTAGTGGAGAAAGATCTTACCGTTAACACCGTAGCCAATCCGGCAGAGATCATTTACAAAAGGAAATGGTTGCTGAAATCTATTCTCAGAGAAACTGCTTCACCCGCAGAAGAAACCATTAAACCTTGTGAAAAAGACAATGTGTTCACCTGGAAAAAAGACAGCACCATCAATCTTTACTACGGCACATCTGCCTGTGATTTCGATGGACTGAACGTTTATGATAAATGGAGACTGGAAGATAATGACAAAACCTTTGTGCAGGAGTACTATGCACTGTTCAATCCCAGCAGCAGAACGGTAGAGAAATACAATGTACGCAGCATCACCAACGATAAACTGGTGATGGACATTGTACTCGATCTCTCCTGGCTCGGCCCGCCATACACGGATAAGGAGAAGTTCGTTTACACATTTGAATCCACTCTCTAAATCCTATTGTTATGCCGCAATCAATTGCCAGACATACAGTACGTGCTGTTTCCTTTGCCTTCGCTTCGTTGCTGATGGCTGCCTGCAGCAACAGTGCACAGCAACCACCTGAAGAAAAGAAAAAGCCCAGCCTCGACTCGCTCAACTTCACTGCAACCGAAGCGCCTGAATGGAGCAATCTCTTCAAACGTACATCCGGATGGTTCGGCGGTGATGGCATATTTGCTGTAACCCGCAATGGGCGCGAAAATCCCGGTTCCAGTGCTGGTAGTGAAACAGTGATCTGGTTCAGCGATACCATGCTTGGTGAGATCGAAAAAGATTCACTGAAGCCGGGATATGAAATGATCCATAACTCTGTTGCTGTACTCAAAGGCTCAGAACCCAAAGACGATCGAATTAATTTTCAGTGGAAGAAAGAAGACGGAAAAAATCTGTCACTTTTCAAACCCACCACACCTGCAACCGCAGCTGGTGACTACTATTGGCTGGGCGATGGATTTGTGAATCAGTCGAAGAACAACGATCTCTATATTTTCGGATACCGCATCAAAGATATTGCCGGAGGCGGCGCTTTCGGATTCAAGGAAGTAGGCAACACGCTGGTGGTAATTCCTGCTGCCAGTAAAGCTCCCTTCGCCGATCAGCGTCAGCTGGATATTCCTTTCTTCCTTGGTAAAGATGTAGACAGCGCCGGCTCATTCGGAGCAGGCATTTACGTGAACACCAAAGAAGCCGGAGCCACTGATCCGGATGGCTTCGTTTACATTTACGGCGTCCGCGGAAAAACAAAAGCGCTGATGATTGCGCGCGTGCAACCCGCTTCCATAGAGGATTTCAGCCAATGGAATTTCTGGGATGGCAAAGACTGGACCAGTGATGTATCGCGCATTGCAACCGTAACAGACAAACTCTCCAACGAACTCGGCATGATGCGCCTGCGCGATGGCCGCTATGCACTCGTGTTTCAGGAAGAAGGTCTAGGAAAGTATGTTGCATTGCGATTGGCAGATTCGCCTGTTGGTCCATTCGGAAAAGTAATCCGCCTGTTCGACTGCAGCGCATCTGTAGCGGAGGATAAAGATTTCTTCCCGTACAATGCCAAAGTGCATCCTGTACTTTCAACGCCCGATGAACTGCTGATCAGCTACAACGTAAACTCTTTCGATTTCTTTACTGATGTGAAGAAATACCCTCAACTGTATCGTCCAAGATTCGTTCGTGTAAAAATCAATGAATAACATGCGCGCTATTATTTTCAATATAGCACTCTCCGGTTGGGCTGTCATCGGCAGCCTGACCTCTTTTGCTAACCCTCCTGCCTTTACATTGGCCAATACCATTCAAAGCAATATGGTGGTGCAGCAGGACAAACCATTTAGGGTTTGGGGATTCGCTGCAACCGGCTCTGGCATTACTGTACAGGCCGATTGGATGCCGAAGCCGCAGCAAACGAAATCTGTTGCAAACGGACAATGGTTAACAGAAATTCCTGTGCCGAAAGCGAAAGCGGGCGACTTTACTGCCCATAATATTCGCATCTGGTCTGGCAAAGACACCGTTTTGCTGACCAATGTTATGATCGGAGAAGTATGGCTTTGCGGAGGGCAAAGCAATATGGACATGGAACTGAAACCATTCTATCCATGGCTTCGTGGTGTATTGAACTTCGAGCAGGAGATCAATAACGCCAATTATCCAGCCATTCGGTTGTACAATGTGCGCACAGATTTCAAAGCAGAGCCACAGGCCGATTGCATCAATGGTGCATGGAAGATCTGCACACCGGATGCCGCCAAAGATTTCAGTGGCGTTGCCTATTTCTTCGCAAGAGAATTGTATCAGAAACTGCAGGTGCCTGTTGGCATGGTAGTGAGCAGTGTCGGCGCTTCGAGTTGTCAGGCATGGACCAGCCGTGCTACACTGGAAAGCGACAATGTGCTGAATCAGAAATATCTCTATCCTTACGATACAAGTGCTGTGTCGAAACAAGTTCCGGACTCTGTGGTCACTTTCGAGAAGGTTTTGTATCCGACATTATTTTACAATGCGATGATTCATCCGCTGCGCAATCTTAGTCTGAGCGGATTTCTCTGGTATCAGGGAGAGTCGAACAGAATGGAACGCAGCAGCTACACCCAACTCACAGCAGCGATGGTGAAGAACTGGCGTACATTATTCGCTCAGGGAGATCTTCCTTTTTACTATGTGCAGGTAGCGCCATTCAAATGGGAAGGCGATACCACCAGCACTACTTACTATGCGCATTTCCGCGAAGCACAGGATAGCATCCGGTTTGCATCTCCGAACACCGGAATGGTGGTTACCATGGATATCGGCGAAGCCGATGATCTGCATCCGCGCAACAAACAACAGGTGGGCATCAGACTCGCAAAACATGCACTGGCAAAGAATTACGGAAAACTGGCTGCATGGCGCGGTCCTGAATACAAAAACATACGCATCGAAGGCAATACAATCAAAGTGATATTTCAGCCGGGCTCTACTGCAGCCGGATTGAAAACGAACGATGAACAACCCGTCCTGCATTTTTATGTGGCAGGCGCCGATAAGAAATTCTATCCGGCAAAGGCTGTGATACATGGGCATGAGGTATGGGTGCAATCCGCTGCTGTAGCCAGCCCTGTGGCAGTGAGGTATGCCTTCAATAATTATCCTGTTACCAATCTCTGCAACAGTGATGGAACTCCTGCTGCGCCATTCCGCAGCGACAAATGGCCCGAACATCCTTAATCATTATGCATTAGTATCATGAAAAAATATCTGCTTGGCATATTATCGATTTTATTGGTTGAGGTTCTGATAGCCGGTCCGGGCAATATTGCCCCACAAGCCACTGTTACGGTCTCTACTTCACTCAAAGGTTTTGAAGGGAATGCCGTAACAGATGGCTGGATCGGTATCCATGGAAAAGGAGAGTGGGCATGTGAAGGCGTTACTACAGACTGGGGTTATATCCGTTTCCCGTGGATTCAGCTGGAGTGGAAACAACCGCAGACCATC
The DNA here is from genome assembly GCF_012927185.1 of Pseudoflavitalea sp. G-6-1-2. Lineage (GTDB taxonomy): Bacteria > Bacteroidota > Bacteroidia > Chitinophagales > Chitinophagaceae > Pseudobacter. The sequence continues at coordinate 704,418 of NZ_JABBGB010000002.1, read as the reverse complement.
AATCGCATCGTGCTCTATGATCGCCCTGGTATGGAGGATAATATTGCAGGCGGTCGGCTCGAATTCAGCGACGGCAGCCGCATCTGGGTGAATCAGCTTCCTGCGGATGGCAGTGGAAAATCATTTTCATTTCCCGATAAAACCATCACCTGGGTAAAGTTTGTTGTAACGGACGGAACCGGAAGTGATCTCGGATTATCCGAGTTCGAAGTTTTTGAATCACCTGTACAGAGCAAAGATTATGTGAGCTGGGTGGATCCTTACATCGAAACCAATCGTGGTCGTTACTTCTTTTTTATTACGGGCAATCGTCCATTCGGAATGGTAGGGGCCGCTCCGCATACACGCAACAAAAATCAGAATGGAGGAGGATACAATTACAACGAGAAAGAAATACTCGGCTTCGGACAGATCCATTGCTGGATGCTTTCCGGCATCGAAATAATGCCTGCCGCACCTTCCGTTGATCCAACACTCGGCGAAGCAGGATGGAAATCCACTTTCAGTCATGACGACGAAATTGTGCAACCCGGCTACCAGCGCGTGTTTCTGCAAAATCCTAAAACATGGGTGGAGCTTACTTCTACCGATCGTGTGAGCTTCTACAGATTCACTTTCACCAAAGACATGGAAACGCGCATCCTCACCAATCTCGGTGGATACATGGGTAACAGCACCATGGCCAACACGGCATTGCGCAAAGTAAATGATCACGAACTCGAAGGTTCCTTCAGTTCCATCAAAAGATATTGGGGTGGACCAAAAGACGTGAAGGTTTACTTCGTAATACAATTCGATAAACCTTTCGATGCATTGAACGGATGGAAAGGAAAAGAACAACTCAAAAATGTTCAGTCGTTGCAAGGCGATGGTGTTGGACTTTCTCCTACCTACAATGCCAAAGCAGGTGATCAGGTGAAGATGAAGATTGCGATCTCCTACACCAGCATCGACAACGCACGCAAAAATCTTAATGCTGAATGCACCACCTGGAATTTCGATGAAGTGAAACAAACCTCTCAATCCATCTGGAATCAATGGCTGGGAAAGATCGACGTGAAAGGTGGTACCACCGCTCAGAAAGTAAAATTCTATACCGATCTATGGCATGGCCTGCTCGGTCGGCATAAGATAAATGATGTATCCGGCGATTATCCCGATCGTACAACAGGCAAGCGCGACGGCACTTTCACCGATGCCGTCTTCAAAATAAAAGCAGTTCCTAAAAACGCTGATGGCACGTTAAAGTTCAATATGTACAACTCAGATGCATGGTGGCTTACACAATGGAACCTGAATGTATTGTGGGGACTTGCCTGGCCCGAAGTGCAGGATGAAATGAGTGCGAGCATGCTCGAATATGCCAACAACGGAGGACTGCTTCCGCGTGGTCCATCCGGCGGCGGATATTCTTACATCATGACCAGCAATCCCGCTGCGAATCTTGTAGTAAGCACCTACATGAAAGGATTGCTCACCAAGTCCGATCCGCTTCGTGCATACGAGATCGTTAAACGCAATCAAATGCCCGGAGGCATGCTGGGCGGTGGACCGGAAGGCAAACCCGAAGACGTAACCTTCTACATCAAAAATGGCTGGTGGCCCGGCAATGCAGGCATCACCATCGAAGCAGCTTTTCAGGATTGGGGCGTAGCACAGATGGCAAAGAAACTGGGAAAGAAAAAAGATGAACAGGAATTCATGCGCAGATCGCGCAGCTGGATCAACTGCTTCGATACCACACAGAAATTATTATTCCCCATAGGACGTGACGGCAAATTTCTGCACAGCAATCCGCTCAGCGGCGAAGGATGGGTAGAGGCCAATGCATGGCAGGCTACCTTTGGTGTATCCCATGATATACCAACACTTGCAAAGATGATGGGGGGAGAAGACGTGCTCTGCGAAAAACTCAATTACGCATTCGAGCGCGCATCAGCCAGCGATTTTGTATTTGCTTACAATGATGGTTACATCAGTTATGCCAATCAACCCGGTTGCTCAAATGCCCATGTATTCAACTATGCGGGCAAACCGTGGCTGAGTCAGTATTGGGTACGAAGAGTGAAAGAGCAGGCATATGGAGGCATCACACCCGATCTCGGTTATGGAGGTCATGATGAAGATCAGGGACAGATGGGCGGCGTGAGCGCATTGATGGCAATGGGACTGTTCAGTCTCACCGGCAATCAGTCTGCAACGCCAGTGTATGATATCACTTCACCGATCTTCGATACCATCACTATTCAGCTGGATAACCGCTACTACAAAGGAAAGCAGTTCGTGATCAGAACGCATAATAACAGCGCAGAGAATATGTACATTCAGCGTGCTACGTTGAATGGAAAAGATCAGCAAAAGGCGTGGTTCAGTCACGATCTTTTTGCAAATGGTGGTGAGCTGGAACTCTGGCTCGGCAATCAACCGAACAAAAACTGGGGAAAATAAGAAGACAGATCATTTATGAAAGTACTGGGAATAGATATTGGCGGATCGCATATCAGCACCTGCATGGTGGAGTTGCCTGGCGCAACATTCATTCGTGAAAGCAGTGTGCATGCGAAAGTAGATCCAACAGGAACAAGTGAGCAGCTCATCGGATCATGGGCAGCTGTCATACGGGAGAGCTTTGCGAAAGCAGACGCAGAGCCAGGATTGATCGGCATTGCCATGCCTGGTCCATTTGAATATGAGCTGGGGATCAGTCTCATAAAAGGACTGCATAAATTTGAATCGCTGTACGGATTGAATGTAAAAGAGCTGCTGGCAGCAGCATTGGATATCCCATCAGAAAATATCCGTTTCATCAACGATGCATCGGCATTTCTGTTGGGAGAAGTGATGGGAGGAGCAGGCAAAGGATTTGCCAATGCCGCAGGAGTTACGCTGGGTACGGGTTTGGGCTCGGCCGGTTATTTCAATCATACCATTTATGATGGTGATCTCTGGTGTACGCCATTCAAAGCGTCACGTGCAGAGGATTATCTCAGCAGCCGTTGGGTGGTGAATGAATATGCCCGATTGACGGGAAAAACTATTCATGGTGTAAAAGATCTGATGAGTGGTTTTGATTCCGATGAAATGGCGCAGCAATTGTTTGCTGTATTTGGGGAGCATCTGGCAGAAGTATTGCTGATGAAGTTTCCTCCGGAATTGCAGGATATAGTGGTTGTTGGTGGCAATATTGCCAAAGCATGGGATTGTTTCATTCCATCTGCTGATGCATATTTTGCATCGCACAAAGTGCGCATGAATCTTCAGCCGGCAATGCTGGGCGAAGATGCCGCTATCATGGGCGCAGCCTGCCTTTGGAAGTAAAGGTTATTTGAAATTGTATTCGTACACATATCCCTGAGTGGTGAAGCCATACACTTTATCGCCTGAGCGATGCACATAAGTGATCGGTCCATGATCAGGGTTGGTCTCCACTGTTTTTTTCTGTATCCATTTATTGGCTGCAGGGTTGAAAGCGTACAACTGACGATCCTGCGCCAGCACAAATATCTTTCCGTTTGCACTGAAGCTACGTGCGTTTTCAGCTACAGTAAGCTTTGCAGGAAATGCAGGCAGCTCGCTGGTTTGCTTGTTCCTGATATTGAAAGCGGCGCATTGTTGTGTAAACAAATTTCCCGGAACTGAGTTGTTGTATCCTGCACCAAAATAAAGTGAATCGTTGCTGACAAGGGCAAATCCGCTGCTCCCTGCGTTGATGGTAATGGTGGAAAAACTATTGTTCCATTGCTCGGTGCTGAGCGGCATGGAGTATACACGGTTTTGAATGGAGTGAACGATGTTGCCGATATTCAAAGTAGTGTAGAGAACATTGTCGTAGACGAAAGCAGTGCCATCGGTTCCACCCATCGGACAGTCGGGTAGCCGTCTCCATGGATTCGCTGCCTCCGGCGTAAACTCCCACCAGTCGTGACGGAATCCTCCAATCGCTTCATTGGTTCTTCCTCCTCCGATATATGCTTTGTTGCCATTAACTGCAACGTTACATAACCAGCGAAGGGCAAAGTCTTTTGGATAATTGAAACTGCCCTGCCATTTTTTTGTGCTGAGATCATAGATCAGCAGATCATGCGTGTAGCTTCCGAAATAAACCTTGTTGGCGATGGTGAAACTCCAGTTGGCTTCGCCGAGTGGTCGTGGCTGGTTGTTGCTGATAGTCCAGTTATCCACTTCCGGTGGTGTATCTTGTTTTACATCTTTTTTATTGCAGGCAGTGAAGGTTATGGTCAACAGGCAGATAACGTGCAGTATCGGTTTCATAAACACTGTTTTAAGATGGCAGATCTTAATCACCTTACAATGCTACAATGTTCCCTTGCAATGTATTGTTAAATGAAGATGAATTCTACGAAAGGCTTGCTGAACCGTCGATTGCGGATTTTGAAATTTTTGGATATGAAGAAATATCAGGCAGATGTTTCGTGTGCTGTGCGTTCGCTTGCAACGGTGCGCAGTTTCTGGAGTATTTTCACCTGTTCGGCCGTGATGGTGCCGATCAGCTGAAACTGATCTGTAATGGCTTTGAGATCGGAGAGGGTTTTGCGAACAGACATTTCATTTTCTTCTTTTCCTGCAGACATTTCTTCTCTTCTCATTTCGAGCAGCTGCAATACTTTTTGTCTGATGGGATCTTCGATCAGTTTTTGCTCAGCAGGTGTGTTGTTCCGGTCCTGTAAAATAGCTTCTGCCAGATCGAATTGTGCTTCTACCTGTTTCACTAGCGGTTGAAAATCCATGGAGCCGTATTGTTGTCCGGATCTTTCGCCGTAGTAGGAGAGCGAGGCGATATGTGAAGTGAGCAAATGTGAGGTGGCAACAAACTGGTGATAGTTTTCCAGGTTATCCTGCTTGCTTTTGGGTTCGCTCATCATGCGCTGAAAGTGATCGCTCATGTTGGCAAGCGATACGAAAGCGCCTTTGCGGGCTACTTTGAAATTCGTCATGTCGAAACCGATGCCGATAAAGGAAGTGGCCACTGTGCTGAAGTATGCACGGTTGGCGGCGATCGATTTTTCCACATAAGAAGCAATCTGCTCCTTCTCCCAACTGGGAAGTACAAACGAAGAGAAGATGAAGGAGATGGCGCAGCCGATGGCGGTATCGATCACGCGATCGTGCAGCACCACACCTAATCCGGATGGATTGAGGAAGTGGAAGCTGAGGATCACGTACACGGTGATGCCTGCGGAGCTGACGAAGTAATCCAGTTTCAGCATGCTGTAGCTGATGATCATTGCTAGCAGCATGATGATGAACAATATGGTAGTGTCTTCAGTGATGTAGATGGTGGCGAAGCCGAGGAAAGCGCCGGTAAGCGTGCCGAGAATACGTTGCACGTTCCGTTTTTTGGTAATGCTGTAAGCGGGTTTTACGATGGTGGTGATGGTGAGCAGTATCCAGTATCCGTGGCCGAGCGGAAAGAGCAGTGAGACTATATATCCGATCACCAATGCCAATGTAAGTCTTACTGCGTGGCGGAAGGTGGACGACTGCAGCGACAAGTTGTCGAAAAGCAGGTTGGGGTCTAATTCCTGACGGGTAATGAATCTGTCGAGATCGCGCCTTGGCTGATTTTTCAGCGCCTTGCTGATGGTTCTGTCGTAAGTGGTGTATTGCGCGATCACTTTGATGCGTTCGGCGAGATCCTGCAGACTGAAGAGGATATGTCTTAATTTGATGAACCCTTCGATATTCTCTGCATTCAGTTTTTTGTTGCGCATGGAGAAGAAAGCTTCCTTAGCGGCTTCCAGCGGTTCGTCGATCTTTTGTTCTATCCGGTAGGGAACGCCATCCTGAATGGCCAGTCCGATCCCATTCAAAGTATCAGCCATTTCGAGAATGGTGCGATGATAGACTTCGAGAATTTCTTCGTGATCGAATTCTTTGTGCAGCGCTTCATAATCCTGCTGTGTGGTCATGATGCGCTCGAAGAGGTCGATGCTGTCGAGGAACATCTGCATCAGTACACGTCCTTTCCGGGTAGATTCACGAACGATGCTGCGCGCTTTGAAGAGCATCTCGCGGAGTTCATCCTGATGGTGCTGAATGGCCACGGTGTGGCGCATGAGCGACCGGTATAGTTCTTTGTAATCGGGATCTTTTTTGTAGAAGGCGGCTTTTACATCGAGGTATCGAGCGGTTTCCATGAGGCATTCGCCGAGCAGCTGCTGTATAAGTTTGTACGGTCGAAGTGTATGCAACACCAGACTGAGTACGGCGTACCACAATCCGCCAACGGTAAACCATCCTGCATTGATGAGAATGCCTTTGAAGTCGCTGCCGGTGGGAGAGAGATGCGCATCGATATTGAATATGAATACAAGTAAAGCGATAGATCCGATGGAGTTGGCGCGATTGCCATAAACGCCCAGCAGAGAAAAGAACATGCTGAGTACAACCAGCTCGATACCGATGATCGCTGAATGGCCACGGCTGAGACCGGCAAGCACTGCTACCAGAAAATTGAAGAAAATGCTGATGAAGATGGCATTTCGCCTGTGTTGAATGGGACCAGGATTATCGGTGAAGCCAACGCAGAGGGCGCCGAGCGGTACTGCCATCATCGATCCCAGCAATCCGTTCTGGTAAAGAATGATGGCGGGGATTACAGCTCCCGCGGTAATGCGTACGCCTGTGTAGAGGTACTGACTACTGATGAATTTTCTAAACTCCTGTGCATAATCCATGTATATCCCGAATTCAATGCAAACATAAGTTTAAAAGGATTTTAAACGGTGATGTATTGAGAATGAACCCGCCAGCTGAAAAAAAACTGGAAATATTTTAGAGAAAAATTTGGTGTGAAATGAAATTCCCTTACTTTTGCACTCCCAACAACGACAACGCGAAACATTCAGAGGTTCTTAAAGATCAAAGAGTTGGAGCGGTTGTTGAAAGTGGAAGATTCCGTAGCTCAGTTGGTAGAGCAATACACTTTTAATGTATGGGTCCTGGGTTCGAGTCCCAGCGGGATCACCTGATGGGACAAGTCTAAAACTGATAGGCTTGTCCCATTTTCTTTAAGCCTTCCCCAGACCGCGTAATAAGCAATGGTGAAAGTAAACCCCGAAGAAAAAGCCAAAAACAAGGAGCGGAATTAGATAGTCCATTAACCGGATCAATGTTGAGAAGCGTAATCATTAGCGATTGCCGAATAAAGCTTTTTTGAGTGCCAATGCACCTTGCTCTGAGGAAAATTTGACCGCTTTAATATGGTCAAGTGGATTTAATAGTCCGTAATCATGGATAAATCCATTATATGTTTCTATTGTTGTTGGTACGCCCGCGTCATCTAACTTTCTTGCATAGCCCAGACCTTCATCAAAGAGAATATCATTTTCGGCCACCTGAACTAAAGCAGGCGGAAGTCCTTTAAGTTTTTCTAATGGTGCATTGAAAGGGGTTGCATAGTATTCTTTGCGTTTTTCAGTGTCGGGAAGATAATTATCCCACATCCATTTCATTAAGGGTGCTGTAAGGAACCGTTCTGATGCATATTTTTGCCAGGATTCACGAGAGAAGTCTGCGTCGGTTACCGGCCACAACAGCAATTGGAATTTTATTTTCGGGCCTCCTTTATCCTTCGCCATCAAACAAAGAACTGCGGTCATATTGCCGCCGACACTGTTTCCTGCGGCAGCCATATTTTTACCGTCTACACCAATTTCGGTTCCATTTTCTGATACCCATTTAGTAGCTGCATAAATTTGATTGATCGCTACAGGATACTGCGCTTCCGGCGAGGGTGTGTAATCGGTAAAAACAGCTGCCGCTCCACTATGGACAACTAAATCCCGCACCAATCTTCTATGGGTGGGATAATCACCCAATACCCATCCACCACCATGTGTAAACATAAATACTGGAAGGTTTTCAGCAGGGGCATTAGCAGGTTTTACGATATGAATATTGACCGTGATTCCATCCTGGGTAATCTCTCTTTCGTCTTCAATAATTCCAGAATAATCTACTTCAACAGAATTTTGAGCATCAACCAAAACCTGTCTGGCTTCCTGTGGAGTTAGTGTTTCCAATGGTTTGCCACCACTATTATTCAAACCCTTCAAAAATTCTCTAATCCCTGAAAGTATTTGTGGATCGTTTTCAGCTTTAATGTTGTTTGCCATAATTGAAATTTTAATGATTAATGTATGAGAAATAACCTTATTTAGGTAATCAAAGTTTATATTTTTCCCAGTTGCTCAACAACCACTTTTGCCATTTCCTTTGAGCTGAACGGATTCTGGCCCGTTAACAAATTACCATCAATAACTACATTAGAGGTCATAGGGATAAAAGCTTTTTTTAAATTGGCTCCCCGTTCTTTAATTGCAGCTTCAAGATTAAAGGGAACCTCATGTTTGCGTCTGGCTATAGTCTCCTCAAACCAGTCAAATCCGGTCATTGATTTACCTTTGATCATAAACTCACCATTGCTAAGCTTTACATTTAACAATCCACCAACTCCATGACAGATTGCGGCGACCATTTTCCCGTTTTCGTATTGTTGACCAATGATTTTTTTAATATTTTCATCCTCTGGAAAATCGTACATGGTAGCATGCCCTCCGGCAAGATATACACAGTCAAAAGATTCATGAATTACTTCATACAGATTTTTTGAGTGGTTCAGCTCATCCATAAAAATTGGATCTTTATAATAATCTTTTGATATTTTATCAAGAACTAGAGGTTTCAGGCTTTCAGGGTCAATAGGTACATAACCGCCCTTCGGACTTGCTATTGTTATATCCCATTTTTTCTCTTTGGCCTTATGATAAATATGGGTCAGTTCACTGAGCCACAGGCCTGTTGGCAGACCACTTGTATACTTATCAACATTGGTGACTATTAATAAAAGCTTTTTCATAGATCACTTATTTAACTATCGTCAAATTCGCACTATTGGATGATTTGGCAGTAGCTTAATTACGGGAATTAGTAACCGAATCTCAGTATTTCAACTTCCTATTTAAACCGACCTTGTTAATTTAATGATGATCTGAATTTAAGTGGAGAAATTGATGTTCGGCTTTTAAAAAGACGATGAAATGATTGCGGGTGTTCAAATCCAAGATGAAAGGCAATTTCAGAGACCGACATTTTGGTAGTAGAGAGTAATTCTTTTGCTTTTTCGATAAGTCGGTTTTGGATATGCTGCTGCGTGGTTTGTCCTGTTTGCACTCTTAACATATCACTTAGATAATTCGCGCTCAGGTGCAGTTGAGCAGCTATGGAGTGGACTGAGGGTATACCGTTAACGGTTAAATTGTCATTTTTGAAATAATCATCCAATAATTGCTCCAACTTGGAAAGAAGGTCACTATTCACTTTCTTTCTGGTCAAAAACTGGCGGTTATAATAACGGTCACAATATTTTAACAGAAGATCAAGGTTAGAGACAAGTAGATCTTGTGTAAAGGAATCCATGTTGATGTCAATTTCCTGTTCAACATTCGCTATGATATCAAACACGGTTTTCTCTTCCTTTTCAGAAAGATGCAAAGCTTCATTGGCTGAATAGGAAAAATAACCGTATTCTTTAATGTCGGATGCTAGTCGATAGCCATGTAGGAAATCCGTATGTACTACCAGGACAAAACCTCTTACTTTATTAAGCAGTATATCATCAAACTGAAGCACTTGATGGGGGGCAATAAAATACATAATACCTTCATCAAAATCATAATACTGTTGGCCATATCTGCATTTTCCACCGGCACAGTCTTTTTTTAAGGCAATAACATAAAAATCTGTAGTTATTGCGCTAAGTATGGTTTCCGGTTCCAGTTTAACATCATCAAAATTAAATACACTTATCAGCGGATTAGCTGGTTTCTTTAACCCCAAGAATTGATGAAGTGTACTTATTGATGATACTTTTTCCGGAGTTTTCATATGCTGGTTTTCAGATTTATACATGACTAATTTATCAAATTATTTTGTTTCCTGAAACTGTTCATCTTTAATGATATTGATTCCCTGCTTATATGACGTGACCTGAAAATCCGGAAATTTCTTCCTGAATTTTGAATCGTCAAATATATTATCATGTTCATACCTGGGAAGAAGCTCCAGTAATTCCTTTACACTGTTGTTGAAAAATGACCCTATTTTGAACATCAATTTGGGAACAACAGAATATTTCAGGTCTCTGCTGTAAATTCCTGATGCCATTCGGATAAACTCTTTATAGGTAGGATGGCTCTTATCTACCGGCAGATGCCATGTCTGACCAAATGCGTCAGGGGTATTCCCAATCAAAGCAGTAGCTCGGCTCGCATCGGGAGTCCAGATCAGGCTTCTTTTTTTATTTGCGCTCAATGGAACCTTCAGCTTTTTACCTTCTTTGATATTGCTAAAAATTAAGGTATTAGTAATACTCTGCGTTTTACCGGGACCGTAAAATTCTGGAGCACGACAGATAACAGCTTCAAGTTCACCGGATTCAATTTCCCTCAACACCATTTCAGCCATTTTTGTTCTGACTCTTCCTTTTCTTCCCTCAGGTGAAAAAGCAGTTTCTTCTGTCAATATACGATCATCCTGGGGATACATATAAGTGTTGTCAAAAAATACGAGCCTTGTATGATTGATCTTACAGGCTTCTATTACGTTACGAATGATCAGCGGAAACTGTTTCTCCCAGAGACCGGAACTGATCGGAAGACCTAATGTGAAATAGGCAATTTCACTACCTTTTACTGCTTCAATTGCTTTTTCACGAATGGATAGATCCGCAGAAAAAACCTCGTCCGTGTCATTTACTTTTTTCGCATCCCTGCTGACAATTCGTATAGATGAAGTAAAATTTCTTTTAAGTTCTCTCGCTAGCTCTTCGCCAATCTGACCATTAGCTCCTAATATCGTTTGCATATCTTTTGCTGTTTTAAATTATTATACAAAGTTCAGCAATCATCCTAAAAGCAGAGTATCTGAATTAACGAAAGTTGTAACATCATCTCTGTTACATTACCCTTTTCAGCCAACGCATTTTTTTATCCGTATATGGAGGATATTTCCAGTCCGGTTCACCCCAGGTTGTTTTTTCGATGACTGATTTCTGGTGGGAGAATGTAAGAAAGCCGAACTCACCGTGGTAGTTTCCAATCCCGGAATTCCCTATACCTCCAAAAGGGAGATAGTCACTGGTAATTTGCATCAGTGTGTCATTGATGCATCCACCACCAAAAGAAACCAGTTTTAAAAGCATATCTTTTTCTTCTTCATTATTACTAAATAAATATGCAGCCAATGGTTTTTCACCTTCTATAATTTTATGAAGAACATTATCATAATGACTGTAGGATATGACAGGTAAAACAGGACCAAATATTTCTTCCTGCATTACCGGATCTTCCCAGGTTACATTATCGATGATGGTAGGCTCAATGTAAAGCGAATCAGCATTAAATTTCCCTCCATAAATCACTTTTGAATTATCAACTAGGCCAAGGATACGATCAAAATTCCGTTTATTGATTATACTGGTATAATGCTCTGCACCATCAGAATAATTGATTTCCTGGAGTTTTTCTTTGATCAAACTAAGAAGTTTGGGTTTCACTGATTCTTCTACCAACAAATAATCAGGCGCAATACAGGTTTGTCCTCCATTTAGGAATTTTCCCCAGACCAGCCTTTTGGCAGCGACTTCAAGATCTGCACTTTTAGTTACTATGGCGGGTGATTTCCCACCAAGCTCTAACGTAACAGGAACCAGATTTTTGGCTGCGGCCTCGTAGACAATCTGTCCCACTTTTGGACTTCCTGTAAAAAATATTTTATCAAACCGAAGCTTCAAAAGTTCTGTTGTTTCTGGAATGCCTCCTTTCACGACATATAGGTAGTTTGGAGGGAAATTCTCATTGATAACATCCGCTAACACATGCATTGTATTTTCCGGAAGTTCGCTGGGTTTTATGATGCAGGTGTTTCCAGCTGCAATGGCACTCACCATAGGGCTTAATGTCAGCTGATAAGGATAATTCCATGCCCCAATGACTAGTGTAACCCCTAAGGAGTCATAATGGATATAACTCTTTCCGGGCTGTAAACTGAGTGCTGTTTTGACTTTTTTAGGCTTGCTCAGCTTATCTAAGTTTTTCAGGAAAAAATCTATTTCATTATACACCAGGTTAAGTTCTGTAAGAAAGGCATCAAATTTTCCCTTACGAAAATCTTTATAGATCGCTTCATAAAGCTCATCTTCATTTGCTTTCAAAAGATTCTTTAGCTTTAAGAGGTTTTCCTTACGAAATGCGATGTTTTTTGTTTGGTGTGAATTAAAAAACTCTTTTTGTGATTGAAATATTCTTGCAAAATCCATTGTAATTGCCTTTTAATTTTAAACCTATTTCTTTGTGTTACCAGTTGGTTCAGGAGTGTATAATGCGGCCTGAAATTCAGGTTGATAATCATAGCGCATTAATTTCCCTAATTCCAATAATTTAATGAATGCAGATAATGGACCATCGGTAAGCTTAAGTTCAATGTCTTCTTTATTTTTACTGCTGGCTTTTTTCAGCGCTCGCACATCAGTATAGCCATGGGTAAGTTTTCCGTTTTTATCCAGATTGATGAAATTGGAACGAACAATTTCAGGTTCTGTACTCTCTATAACCAATTTCTTTCCCTCCATCGAAAAATCCGGTTTACCCGATCCATCATAAAAAGTAAAGGTCATGGAATCTCCTTTGTTAGTATACTCAATTGGGATCAACCATTTCGGTAAGTTGTAGCCAACTACTCCTCGGACCCTAGCCAGCTCTGTATTTACTGGAAGTTTTAAAACATATCCCCAAAGGCTTTTGTTTTTTACTTCCCGGAGTAAAGAAAAGACTCCCCAGTTCCCTGCATTAGGTTTAGTTGTAACAATAGAAATCGATAACTCATTATATGAATCATTATCACAATAATGATAGGCATAAGCTGTTATGGCAATCAGCCCTCGTCCTGGGGTAATCGAGATCGGTTTTACAATGTCACGAGCTTCTTCTGGAATCAACTTTTTCAATGTTTTCAAATCAGCAGTATAGATTGCTGTGATACTACTGTTGCTGTAATAGAAATTCGGAGAATAAGTTGTAAATCCAACGTCCTTTTTTTCTTTCTGGATAGTTTTAAACCAGCTGAGATCAATACCCGGTTTTTCTTTTTCAATGACAGATAATGGTGGGTTTGAACGGAATCGATCATAAAGTCCATCCTTTAGCACAGGAACCTGATGACCTGCAAGCTCAATTATTGTCTGATTTTTGTTGATAGTGTCCATAGGGATTTGATTTTTGTGGGAGGAATTTAGATCGTGACATGGATTAACAGAAGCCGAAAATCCAAAGGAAGATATTCCTATACTGACAACTGTTGTGATTATTTTAAATGTGTTCATATTATGTTGTTTTAGTATCACAAAGTTCCGAAGAACAGAAAAGATAGATGTAGCTCAATTAAGGGAAGATGTAACAGAATCTCTGTTTTTATAAGGCCGTAAGGAGTAATGTAAAGGAGCAATGGCGTGCATGCTCGTTCTTGCATTCGAACCACAAATAATTATATTGAAGCTATAGGTCGGAAGAACGGTGAAGGATGTTATTTTGACATTATTTTGACGTTTTTTTAGTTTATTAGGCGATTTCTGCCAATTTTCGTAATTCAAATACAAATAGGTTCGAGTTTTGTACCATAGGGTTCACAGAAAAATTCAAAAACCTGCGCACTGCGCGGGTTTTTTGTTTTAGTCGAGTTTTTAGTCGAGTTCCTCGTAGGCTCCCCCGATTTCTTTCCTTACTTTATGCTGGTTAATTTGCTTTAGTAAATTCTTCGACTAAATCATCAATCATATGCTCGAAATAAGACCCGGCTGTGAGAATTGCGGCAAGCCTTTAGCTTACAATGCAGACGATGCAATGGTATGTACATTTGAATGCACTTTTTGCAAGGATTGTGTTGATAATATCTTGCACAACGTTTGCCCCAATTGTGGTGGCGGTTTTGAAAAACGACCCATCAGACCCAAAAGGCTTTTGGAAAAATATCCGGTCAGTACAAAAGTTGTATTCAAGCCTATTAACGAAGCTGAGTTTAAAATAAAGCTGGAACAGTTGAAAGATGTTCCCCCGGAAGAGCGATAGGCGCAATAGCCGTTCCCGCTTTTACTCACTCTTCAAAGCCCTTATGGGATTGCTTTTTGCTGCCTTCAATGTCTGCGCTCCGATCATTAACAATGCTATGAGCAATACTGCCAGCAAGCCGACAAACAATTCTGTTACCTGTACAGGAGTATGATAAGGAAAGTTTGGAAGTACCATGATTTGGAAGAACAGGTAAGTTACCGGTAGTGCAATAAGTGCCGAAACCGAAAGCAAAACCAGAAAACCACGGCTCAGCAGGAAGATCAGATTGCCGATGCCTGCGCCCATCACTTTTCGTATACTTATTTCCTTTAGTCTTGTCTCTGTGCTGTACACCACCATTCCGAATAATCCCATCGATGCAATGGAGATTGCTAAAAACGAAAGGAACCCAATGATTTTGATCATGGCAGAAAACTCGCTGTATGCATTTTCTATTTCCTGATCATAGAATGATGCTACGAAGGAGTGAGCAGGATCGATCTTTTTCCAAATGGATTCAATGCTGGCGAGGGTAGCGTGCATATCACTGCTCTGTATTTTGACACTGATAATCGCCCTGTCCTCCGGTGTCCAGTAAGTGTATGCAACCGGACCGATAAGATTCTCCACTTTGCCGTAGTGAAAGTCTCTCATTACACCAATTATAGTCAGTTTGCGTCCATTCAATACAATCTGTTCTCCGATTGCGTTACGTGGGTTATTGCCAGCTATATTGAATCTTTTTAGGACCTCCTCATTAACGATCACTTCACTCGTTGATTCTGCATTGATTGGTCGCGCAACAAAATTTCCTCCGGCAATGAGTTTGTAGTTGTGAAGTGGCAGATAGTTTTCATCGATATGATTGGTCATCACGAGAACAGAATCGTGCGAGTCTTTGTATTTCATGTTGCCACCCCAGGCGTTCCCGACGCCGGTTGTGATCAGCGATCGGGAGGTAGCAACTACCTCCGGCATCTCACTGAGCTCTTTGAGCATGGCATCTGGTTTATTGTTCAGCATATTGATGTTCAGAATATTTGTTGTGCTGAACCCCAGATCGAATGCCAGTATGTTTTTGTACTGCACATAGCCGATGGCAGTTGTTGTAATAAAAATCAGTGTGACTGTATATTGAATCACCACCATCGCGCGTCTGAGTGTAAGGTGTCTGAACATCTTCACCGGAGAGGCGTTTCCGAATGCACTGGCAGGATTTATTTTTGAAAAGAATACTGCAGGAAGGAAACCTGCAAGAACGCCTACAATCACTGCAAAGAGGATGAAGGCTGCGATCATCACTGGTGTAAGATCGAGTTTTACCATTCGCTGAAGATCCGGTGCCAGATTTATCAGCATTGGCCGCAATACAAAAAACAACAGGAGCGAAAGCAGAAGAGCTATCAGTGAAATCATTACCGATTCTGCCAGAAACTGAAGCCTCACCTGGCCTTTACCTGCACCGATGGCTTTGCGAAGACCTATTTCCTTCATGCGGCGCATCGCCCGCGCTATCGAAAGATTGGTGTAATTGAAACAGGCGGACAGTATCACCACAAATGCCAGTCCGCCGAGTATCCACAATACAACAGGGGAGATATGTGGACCCGAAAAACCAGGCCCTCCCTCGGATTGGCGCAGATTTTCGCCTACCACAATGTCGTATAACGGAAGCATCTCGAGTTCGATCTTTGTGTTTTCATCTGCGAGATTCTCTGCGGCTGCGATATTGCTGAGCTGCGACCTGATGGCATCAATATCTGCTTTTTCAGAAGGCATCAGATACACCGAGTTCGACCACATATTTGTCCATGCAGCAAAGTTCTGGTCGTTTTTATTCATTTGTTCCACTGTAGACAGTGATACCAATGCTTCGAAATTGATATGGGAAAAGAAAGGGACATCCTTCATGATGCCAGTCACCTGATAGGCAAGTGAATCCAGCTGTATTGTTTTTCCGATGGCTGGTTGCGAACCGAACAGTTTTTTCGCAGCAGTCTCTGTAAGTACTATTGAATACGGGTCTTTCAATGCAGTTTCGGAATTGCCGGATACCATCGGGAACGTAAAAATCCTGAACAGCGATGGTTCTGCCCAATAGCCTTTGATGGGTAGAATATTGTCTCCAACTCTGCCATCTCCGGAGAAGTTATTTCGCATGATGGCCACTTCCTCGATGCCGCTCACTTTTTCGCGAATGAGCTTTCCTGCTTTTAGGGAAGTGGTTGCAAACTTTCCGCTTTGTTCTTTATTTGAAGTGATGATATTGGTGATGCGATAGATCCGTTCTCCGTTTTTGTTGAACCTGTCGTAAGAACGAAGATCCAGCAGAAATGCGATCAGCAGCAGACCGACCGTCATGCATATGGCAAGTCCAAATATGTTGATGGATGAGAAAAGCTTATGGCGCATGGTGTTGCGTCCGGATGTTTTTACATAGCTTCCTATCATATTGTTGTTCGTGAAGAGGTTGGTAAATATTGATTTTCGTACCGTGTAGCTTCTGAAGAACTTGAATGCATCGATGATGTAAATCAGTTTAGCACGGAGTGCTCCAATTGTGTGCAGATTCCGTTCAAAACATTCGTGGAGGTCGCCTGTAAGATCTTCTGCCAGCTCAGGTTTGCAATACCATTCGATAAATCGCTGCGCCCAGGAGGGTGGGTGGTGCCGGCGTTTTTCTTTCATGTTACATTTTTTTCCAGGCGGGTGATGGAATCCTTGCCCAGAGCTGATCGCGCAGCGACTTTGCATTGAGCAATGCAGTCTTTCCAAGCATTGTAACTTCGTAGAATCTTTTCCGCTTGCCACCACGGGCTTTGGTTGCTTCTCCGAGTTCACTTTTCACAAGGCCCTTTTCTTCCAGACGGTTAAGTACAGCGTGCACTACACCGAGTTTTACTGAGCGGCCGGTATGGTTCGATAGCTCGTCGCAAATGGCCACACTGTATGCCTCGTTCAGTAATGCCGCGATGGTGAGCAGCACCAGTTCTTCAAATTCTCCAAGGTTTGTGCCTTTCATCTTTGTTATTAATTACGTAAATGTATGTATAATGATTTGATTAAACATACAAAAGAAGAGTATTGATCTTTCACAAGAAAAGATGATCGTAGTTTTTTGTTTGTTGGATTACCGCCCGAACATTGCAACTCTCTTACCTGCTTGTTGAACAGTGCTCCAATCTTGAATACGATCTTCGGAATTACACTATAATGGAATGCTGTGCTATACACTTCAGAAGCCAGTGTTATGAATTGTTTGTAGGTTAATCTGTTGTAGGTTTTTATAATACGGCACAAAAAAAGCTATCGTATGATAGCCTTGTATTTCTGATGTGATTGTTCAATAATCTTACTGCCTGAATAGATTTGAAATGATTTCATTCTTCAGATCGGATAATCGTTCCTGACCACTGCTGTCGTTCACCAATAGGATAATGGCCGACTCATTATCCGGATAGAGATAGCATAGTGCAGTGAAGCCACATCCGTCCCTGCCTGTATGCATGATATATGGCATCCCGTTGTTTTCCTTACCCAGCATCCATCCCAGCCCCATACTCATTCCTGCTGGTTTTGTAAAAGTGATGGCATGGCTCAGATTAATGGCCTCATTTTTCCTGCTTAGGTTGGCTGCTGCATATTTGAGCATATCAGTCAGGGTCGAAAACATGGAAGGCGCTGCCCTGAAGCCATTGTCAGGAATAAATGGCAATTCTTTGCCGTGCTGATCATGGCCGGGAAGAAGTTGTTTTTCTTCTGCAGCACTCAATGCAGGTTTGGTGTTTTCCATTCCGAGTTGTTTTTTCAGAAAAGAAGTAACCAGCTGATCGTAGGGCTTATGATACACGCGCTGCAGAATAGCAATAAGCACCATCATTGCATTTCCGTTATATCGGTATGCAGTTCCGGGAACTGTATCGAGTGTAAACCTGTGCATATCCCGAAACAGACTATCAACGGTATAAACGCTGTAAAACTCTCTGAATGCTTTGGGGCTTAGTTTGGTAATGCTGTCCAGGTATTTATCGTCATAATCCCTCGACATGGCAGGCATGGCCGAAGTATGATTTGCCAGATCCATTATTCTAACAGGATGTTCCTGATATTGTAAATTAGGATAACTGCCTGGTAAGTATTTTCTGATATCATCGGTGAGATGCACTTTCTTGTCAAGAATAGCCTGCGCAAGCATTATGCCTGCAAAGGTTTTGGCAATGGACCCCAGACCCCAAAAATTTGTACTGTTGCTTAAATTACCCAAACCTCGATGGAAAATGTACTGATGCTGTACTCCCTTATCAATTACCCCAATCGATAGGTCGAATGTTGCCGGCGATTGCATGTAATGTTCTGCAGCCCGCTGAATTATGCTGTCGATGGGTGTTTTCAAAGGATTGCTACTCTTTATTGCCGGTTGAACACCAGCCTCCTGGGCATAGCTGTAAGACCATAAGAACAGCACTGCTATGAATAATCTTCGATATGTTGTACTCATATATGCATGCCAATGTAAAAATTAAATTGATGCTGCATATAGTTTACAGGGCATTTTCGACGTAATGAAAACATTGTTGCCATTCGGTGTTCAGGATCTGCTTAAATGCAGCTGAACAATGTTTTCACCAATGGATTGCTGCGATATCAATTTGAATTGCATAGACAGGTCATGATCTGTTCCCCAGATACCGCCATCGCCAATTATTACAGGATGGATGTTTACGCAAACATCTGTTATCCGGTCTTTGCTCAGAAAGGCATTGTAGGTAATGGTTCCACCGCCAACTGCAATTTCAGTATATCCTTTTTCTGTAAGATAACTGATAGCTTCTTCAGCGCTTCCCACAACTTTGAATTCATTTGATATGCCGGAAGAAGAGATCAGCACAAGTTCAACTCCCGGAAAAAATCCCTTCACATCGGGAAGTACCCGCTGCAGCATTTCGAAGGTTTTCTTTCCGATTACCAGATTACCTGCTCTGGTGGCTGTTTCCATGAATAAACCCATGGCAATGTCAGGGGCCTGATACCTGGTGTTTTCAGACAATAATATCTTTCCGTTTGCGGAAATATTTGCGATTAATGTTACTTTCATTGTAGCGGTTTTGTATTTGGTTGCAAAGCTATTTTGCTCTTGCCATTCCTACACTATCCGTTACCTTCAGGTAAGTAACTAATTCGTTTTACAATGCCGTTGATTACACGCTGCGAAAAGAATGAAAAAAGAGAAAGATCCCTTGCATTAAGAGATGCCATCGAATTATTGGGAGGCAAATGGAAAATATGCATTCTCCAGAATCTTTCCCTTTACGGAACCATGCGCTTCAAAGATTTACAGGAAGAGGTTGCTGGCATATCTTCAAAAGTCTTAACCAAAGAATTGCAGCAGTTAGAACAAAACTTTTTGGTTGTAAGAACCATCAACAATACAAAGCCGGTTACTGTTTCCTATTCACTCACCGAACATGCTTATGAAACCCGGAATGTATTCAATGCCCTGCTGGAGTTTGGAGCCAAACACAGAGCGGTAGTGAAATCAGGCGGGGGCTAACACAGTTCTACCGAATTCCCTTTTTCTATTCTGATAAATGCAAGGCCTCTGATGTAGTCGCTATGCTCCTCCAGGGTTTCAATGGAATCTTCACCTTCCTGTTTGAGAAATTTCACATACACATCGAACATCGTTTGCTGTAGTGTAGATAGCCGGTCTGCGATGTTGGCAATGAAGTTTGTATATGTTTCGTTGTCTGAAATAAATTGAAAAAATCTCTTCTCTTGACCTAGGTCAAGTTGCAGGTTTTTCTCTGCTTTTACTTTTGCTGGCAATGAAGGCCTTCAGTTTTTATACATCTTAAATACTATTCGAAATGAAAATAACCGGATTATCGATTGCAGGTATTGCAATCGCCATGGGATCATTTGCTCAACCTGCGGCAAAACAAACAGCACCAGTTAAAGAAGCATTGCTCATTGTTGATATTCAGAACGATTATTTCCCCGGTGGAAGACATACACTGGTTGGTGCAGAAGATGCGGCACAAAATGCCAAAACGGTACTGGCTCATTTTCGTAAGAAGGGACTGCCGGTGATCCATATACAGGGACTTGCAACCGATAAAGAAGCTACTTTTTTTCTGCCCAATACAGACGGTGTAAAAATTAATCAGGCGGTATTGCCCGCAAAGGGGGAAAAGCTGATAACCAAACATTATCCCAATGCTTTCAGAGAAACCGGTCTGCTGGCCTATCTGAAAGAAAATCATATTCAGAAACTAACCATCATGGGTATGATGACGCACGTGTGCATCGATGCTACAGTGAAAGCCGCCAAAGATTACGGCTTTGATTGCACCGTTGTTTCCGATGCCTGTGCTACGCTGGATGTTGAGATTCAGGGAAAGAAAGTAGCTGCCGAAGCCGTGCAGCAATCATTGCTGGGAGCGATGGAGTTCTATTACGCCACTATCAAAACCACTTCAGAAGTGGTTTCTGAATAAATGAACAATAAATCGGGGTGTAATGCCCCGATTTTGTTTTACTTTAGTTTTCTCTTCCATTTGCTTACGGAATCTGATCGCTACCGCTGACTCCCGATCTGCAAATTTCAATTGCCTGCAGCCTTCGCCATCAAATTCCGGGAAAACTAAAAAGTAATACAATGAACTCTCAGGACAAAATTCTGCAATGCTATAACACGGTAGCCGAAGATTATGCGATCGAGCGCTGGGACGAGCTTTCCCGAAAACATATCGATAGATTATTGTTGACTGAATTTGCATCCTCCAATAAAGACAAGGGACTCTGTGCCGACTTTGGCTGTGGCCCCGGACAAACAACCAGATTTCTATATGATAACGGCCTGAAAAATATCGTCGGTGTCGATCTCTCTCCGGCAATGGTACAAGTTGCTCAAAAGCTATCCCCTCAGATAAAATTTGAAACAGGGAACCTGCTGGATATCGGGTATCCTTCAGATTATCTTGGCAGTGCGCTTGCCTTTTATGCAATTGTGCATTTTACATTGGAAGATGTAAAAAAATGTTTCGCAGAGATAAACAGAGTACTGAAAGCGGGGGGAGATTTTTTGTTTTCGTTTCACGTAGGTGATGAGATCGTTCACTTCGATAAAGCACGCGACAAAGAAATTGATATCGATCTGTTCTTTTTCAGGTCTGATGATATTGTTGAACTGCTAAATCAAACCGGCTTTACTGTAATCGATGCTATCGAGAGACGCCCGAATGAAAGCATGGAGTATAAAACCAGAAGAGCTTATATATGGGCTGAGAAATCTTCAGGCAGTTAATACACTTCAATTATTTTTTCTTTTCCTTTAAATTCAATTTCATCTCCCGGTTTCTTCTTCATTAACTGCATGGCCAATGGGGATGCAGGCGAGAGAAAAATAACTGTTTCTCCATCGATCACCTGTCTGCCCAGGCCGGCTCCAATAAAAAACCGGTTATTTGATGTTCGAACAAATGCGCCTGCAGCAGGAGCAATGCATACAACCTGCACGTTGATGGCGCGAAGCGCATTGAGATCCTGCTGATGAGCCAGCAGTTGCCTTGCCTGCATGTCTTTCTCCAGATGGCTCATTGCCCTTGCCGTTTCGTATTTGTCGCCGGCAGAACTTTTGCCCTCCTGATTGGCGGCAGCCTGCGCATCGTCCATAGCCTGTTGAGCCGTTGCGATACGCTGCAGGATGATCTGCTCGCAGTACTGTTTGAGTAATAACTTGTGGGCGAGTTGTTCTTTCATATTGCTGATCCACCTTCATTATCTAAAAAAGCCTCAGGCCTTCATCTTCACCATCAGATGTTCATCGTGCAGGATACCATTTTTAATGATCGCGTTTCTTTTGATGGCCTCCTGATGGAATCCGCTCTTCAGTAAAACTTTTTTGGAAGCTTCATTGTACGCAAAAACACCTGCATAAACACGGAGAAAACCCAATGCTTCAAATGCGTAATTTGTTACCAATGATACTGCTTCAGTCATGATACCTTTACCAAAGTAGGGTGCTCCCAGCCAGTAGCCGATCTCTGCAGAGTGGCGGTAAATATCCTGTTGCGGTGTAAGTGTTATCACACCGGCAATCCTTTCATAAAGGTAGATGCCCCAGACATGCTGGTTCAGTTTGTCTTGCCGGATGAGTTCAAAGAATACCTCTGCATCCTGCAATGAATAGGGAGAAGGGAAGCTGTCGCGGAGATTCCCTGCAATGGCCGGGTCGTTGGCGAGTGCTGCCATTTCTTTCAGATCCTGTTGCCCGATTGCTTTCAGGCTGATATCGTTCTTCCCTTTTAGTGTTGCGATGGATTGCATGCGGCAAAAGTACTTCATCACCCGAAAAATTACAATTACTACTGCCGGTTCCCAAAAACAACCACTGGTAGCGCGATTCCAACCAGGAGTGGCGGCTGTTTTGCTGCAAATGGTGGATTACACCGGTATCTTTGAACTGTTGAAATCAAATCAAAAACAGCATCTATGGATCCAAAGTTGATAGGCAGCAAAATTGCCAAAGCACGCAAAGAAACCAATATGTCGCAGGCGCAACTGGCTCAACAGCTTTTCATAAGTCCGCAGGCTGTGGGCAAATGGGAGCGGGGGGAGTCTATTCCCGATATCATTACTTTTAACAGGCTGGCTGAAATACTGGGCGTTGATCTCAACTATTTTTCAGTCAATTTTCCGTCGGCAGTAACCGGAGAGCCGTCTGTTCCTCAAATGGCTGACATCCCATCTGCGAATCCGGAGTCAAAGCTTAACTGGAATATGTCCAATGGAAACTGGGTGGACGCAGACTTTTCCGGATTGAAAGGGCTGCACGAAAAATTCAGTTCTTCCAATATGCAGCGATGCAAATTCATCGGGTCCGATTTATCCGGATTGCTGCTGAAAAGCAATATGATCGTCAGCTGCGATTTTACCGGATCCGTTATCAGCAATAGCCAGATTCAGCGCTCTCATTTCTCCAACAATGTGTTTAAAGATTGCATCCTCAGGGAGACCAGCTTTTCCGGAAGCTACATTGCAGGCTGTGACTTTTCCGGAGCAGATCTAACCGGCGCCAATTTCAAATCGAGCGGACTGCAGAAAGGCATATTCGTAAATGCGTTATTGAAAAGTACGGTGTTCAATAGCACCAATTTAGATGAGATCGTTTTCGATGGCACTATCCAGGATTGTTCCTTCGATAATTGCAGTTTTTCCAAAGTGACCTTTCAGAACTCGATGCTCATCAATACATTCTTCAAATGCAGAACACTCAAGCATCTCAGGTTTGCCGACTGCCACGCAGACAGAATAACCTATGAGTTTCTGAAAAGCGGCAAAGCAGATCTGAGTGGAATTACATTGCTCAACTCTTAACGATGAATTTATGTTGCAAAATGAAATTGCTATTTCAGTAGAAGGACTGAAGAAGTCGTACAAACGTGTATCCGTATTGAATGGGGTTGACTTCCACGTAAAGAAAGGCAGTGTTTTTGCGCTGCTCGGTTCGAACGGGGCGGGCAAAACCACTATCATCAGAATCCTTTCCACATTGCTGAAACAGGATAGCGGAAATGTAATGGTGAACGGATTCGATGTAGTGGCAGAGCCGGTAAAAGTGCGCCGATCGATCAGTTTAACCGGACAATTTGCTGCAATCGACGAAGTGCTGACTGGTCGTGAAAATCTGGTAATGATCGCCAGACTCCGCCATCTCAGCAATCCACAACAGATTGCAGCAGATCTGCTCGATCGGTTTGGATTAACAGGTGGCGCCGATCGGAAAACAGCTACCTATTCCGGAGGAATGCGACGCAGGCTCGATATTGCCATGAGCCTGGTAGGGAATGCAGAACTTGTTTTTCTCGACGAACCAACTACCGGCCTCGATCCGGAAGCACGCATCGAGGTCTGGAAAATCATCAAAGAATTAGCTGCAGCCGGCACCACTGTTTTCTTAACAACACAGTATCTGGATGAAGCCGAACAGCTTGCCGACAATATTGCTATCCTGCATCAGGGTAAGATTATTGTAAACGGCACATTGGCGGATCTCAAAAAGAAATATCCGCCTGCAAAAATTGAATACATTGAAAAACAACCGACGCTGGAAGATATCTTTCTCGCCATCGTTGGTAAAAAGGAGGTTGTATAATGGAAGCGGTAAAAAACTATTATTTCGCAGACATGCGGGTGATGCTTGGCCGATCTATGCGTCATGTTTTGCGCAGCATGGATACTATTATCACTGTAACCATCATGCCCGTTGCAATGATGCTGTTATTTGTGTATGTACTTGGAGGCGCCATTCAATCAGGCTCTGACAACTACGTAAATTATCTGTTGCCTGGCATACTGCTGATTGCCATTGCCAACAGCATCGGTTACACTTCGTACCGGTTGTTCAATGATGTGCAGCGTGGAATATTCGAACGATTCAATTCGATGCCTGTTTCGCGTTCCGCGGCGCTTTGGGGGCATGTGCTCACATCGCTGGTATCCAATGCCATCTCGCTTACGGTGATTGTTCTCGTTGCACTCATCATGGGTTTTCGATCACATGCCGGTATTTTGCAGTGGTTGGCCGTTGCAGGATTGCTTGCGCTGGTTACCCTTACACTCACCTGGATTGCAGCAATAGCAGGCCTCTCCGCAAAATCTGTAGATGGTGCAACTGCCATCGCTTATCCGATCCACCTGCTACCGTTGATCAGCTCCGCATTTGTTCCTACCAGTTCCATGCCGAAGGGTGTTCGTGCATTTGCAGAAAATCAACCAATGACTTCCATCGTGGAAACCATTCGGGCATTGCTGTTCAATCAGCCTGTTGGTAATGCCATCTGGATTGCCATTGCCTGGTGTGCCGGATTGATGATCGTAGCTTATCTGTTTGCCATGAGAGCATACAGAAAACACGTGTAACGTTGTGTTGGAGAAATTGTCCGCTTGTTTGTTTTTCTTATTGATGCAGCATGAAATTATGCAGGTTGCGGCTATCATTAAAACAGCAGAAATTATACATTTGTATCAATAAAATGATATGTAGATATGGTGAATCTGGAATGGTATCGCACTTTCAAAGCGATTTATAAAACCGGAACGCTGACAGGAGCCGCGGAAGATCTTTTTATTTCACAGCCGGGCGTGAGCCTGCATCTCAACTCACTGGAAGCCTATGTTGGCTATAAACTGTTCGACAGAACAGCCCGCAAAATGATACCTACCGAACGCGGGAAAGTATTGTTCAACGCTGTTGCCGATTCGTTATCGAAACTCGAGGAAGTAGAGACGAATTTTCAGAAGTCGATCGAAAACCATACACCCACCATCGGTGTGGGCATGTGTTTCGAAACTTTCCAGATGACGCTGGAGCAGTATGTGGCTTCACTTCCTTTCAATCTCATTCTTTCAGTTGGAGATTATCCCGAAATGCTCGATCAGCTCGATAAAGGAATTTTGGATATCATCATAACAGCCAAAAAAGGAACCTCTTCCAATATCGACTATGAAGAATTTGCATCAGAGAATATTGTACTCGTAGGAGGTAGGGAAGTAGATATATCTGCGTTCAAACAAGTGCGGAAAACGAAAGATAAGAACAAGCTGGAGCAATGGCTCAAGCAGCAAAAATGGTACGGCACTACCGGCGACATGGAACACCTTCTGCGTTTCTGGAGCATGAACTTCGACAAGAAGCCAGATTTCAGACCGAACTATATTGTGCCTAATGTGAGTTCCATAGTGCGTTGTCTTAGTGGTGGGAAAGGGGTTGCTGTGCTTCCTGATTTCCTTTGTGCCAATGAAATCAAAAGCGGAGAAGTGCAACTGATCTGGGAGGGAGACAAGAAACTGAAGAATATTCTTTACTTCGGAACCCGAAAGAATGGCATGCATCAGAAAGAGATCGAACATATCAAACGATTATTCAGAAAGGTGATGGGGAAGAAGTAATGCAGAACACATCACCCTATTTGATTGTATATTGCGGCCTCAAGCGTTTTCATGTACACAAGAGAAGAGATCTCCAAAATAAAACAGGCCTTCTGGACGGCCTTTGGCAGATATATGCAGCCTGTGATGTCTGCTGAAGGATTGCCTGTAAACTGGATCAACTACAGAACCGGTGTGAATGGTATCCATTTCAAAATGGATGCAGAACGTGAATATGCGGAGATCATGATCTCCCTCTCCAATAAACGTGAACTGCTTCTATCTCACTACGATCAGCTGCTTCAGCTGAAAGCTATACTGGAAGAGACTTTGGGCGAAGATGACTGGATCTGGCAACGGCCGGATGCCGATGAGCATGGCAAACAAACCATTACCATCAGTAAAGGAATCGCAGATGTGAACGTGCTGAGAGAATCCGACTGGCCCGCGATCATATCTTTTCTGAAGCCCCGTCTGATTGCGCTGGATGAATTCTGGAGTATGGTGAAACCTTCGTTCGAAGTGCTCTGAGTATTTATTTCTCCCAGTAATTTGCTTCAATATTTTTCATGATCCCTGTATATGATTTCAGGAATGCCGGTTGTGTATAGGGCAGGAACTGATCGTGCGTTGTGTGGAAACCCATGTAGAAAAGCCAGAAGCCCGGTGCGAGATAGGGTACGGCAGCCAGTTCGGCCTCACTGATGGTGTGTTGTTCGCGATAGCCTTCGAGGAAAGTTGCGTAGGATTGCATGGCAGCCTCTTTACTCATTCTGCCTGTGTATGCATCCAATACCAGATGCTGCCAGAAGCTCATGATGTCGTTCACCAGCCAGCCAAAACCCATAAAATCGAAATCAAAAAAAGTAACGGCATTGCCATCGAAGTGAAAATTCTTCGGCAGGAAATCGAAATGGCAATAACCCTGGGTGAATGAAGCAGCGTTTAAATCCTGCAGTTTTTGTGCTGCCTTAGACGTTGCTTCCTGCAGCCATGCATAACCTTCAGGATCTTCTGCGAAACCGGGTTTCAGCTGTTCAAGCGGTTTGAAGAACATCGTATCCAGATCGAAATTCCATCTCGCTCCGCCAGGCTTCATTGATGCAGATACTTTGTGAAAGCGTGCCATTTCAATACCGAGATTGCGAAGCTGCTGCTGGCTTAGCATCCTTTCTGAACGTCCGGGTGCATAGCTGAAAAGCACGGCATGTCTTTCGCCTTCGATGGCATCGAGCGACTGAATGTATTGTGCAGATTGGTTGGCTATGGGATAAGAAACCGATACGTCTGCTTCCTTCAATTTCAGCAATAACTCCACTTCTTCTTTTATCTGTGCAAGGCTTCTGTGAGATGACCTGTAAATGCGCAGAATGAATTGCCCGGACGCCGATTCGATGAGATAAGTGTCTCCCACGCCACGTACCAGTAGTTTGCACCGAACTGGTCCGGTTGCGTATTTGGATGAAATCCAGCCGGAGAGGGCTTCTGCGGAAAGGGTGGAATAAGTGGCGGGGAAGCACGGTTTCATGCGATGAAGATACAAAAATGAAAAACAGATAAAAATATTTGCGTAGTTAAATGGCTACGCTTATATTTGTAGTCAAATAGCTACGCAATGAAAATCAGAAGAGACGTTTTCCAGGCCATCGCAGATCCCACAAGGAGGGCAATACTGGTATTGGTTGCCACGCAATCGATGACAGCCGGCGCCATCGCATCGAATTTCGATACGGCACGGCCAACTGTTTCAAAGCATCTTCAGATATTGACCGAATGCGAACTGCTGGAGCAGGAGCAGAATGGAAGGGAGATCTATTATCACCTCAATCCGCAGAAGATAAAGGAGATCTCGGATTTTATCGAGCCATTTCGCAAACTGTGGGACGAGCGTTTCAATAAGCTCGAAGCCATCATGAAAAACTATAAACCCAAAAAATAATCCAATATGGAACTTAAAACAAAGATCCACGCTGAAGAAGGCACACAGGATCTCACCATTACCAGAGAATTTGAATTGCCGGTTGAGCTGCTGTTCAAAGCGCATACCGAACCAGAAATTGTTGAGCAATGGATGGGAACCAAAGTAATGAAACTGGAAGCGCAGAAACACGGCGGCTGGCATTTTGTTACCTCCGACAATAAGGGTAACCCTGTGTTTCAGGCCAATGGTGTGTTTCATGAGTTCATAACCAACGAAAAGATCGTCCGCACGTTCGAAATGGAAAATGCTCCCATGGGTGTGCAGCTGGAGTTCTTCGAATTCAAGCCGCTTACAGAAGATACCAGCAAACTGATCATGCACATCGTATATCAGTCTGCCGAAGCAAGAAACATGCAGTTGAAAATGCCATTTGCAAAAGGACTGAACATGGCACACGATCGTCTGCAGGATGTTGTAACCAAACTAAAACAAGCATAACATGAGCAAAAGAAACAAGATCATTTATTGGGTAGCTACCGGATGGCTGGCCCTGGGCATGACGGCAACCGGCATTGTACAACTGTTGCAGGTGAAAGAAGAAGTAGCAAACATGGCCACCATCGGTTATCCGGCCTATTTGTTATGCATCATCGGCGCCTGGAAAATTCTCGGTGTAATTGCCGTGCTCGTTCCTAAATTTCCATTGCTGAAAGAATGGGCTTATGCCGGTTTCTTCTTTGCCATGTCGGGCGCTGTTGCATCGCATATTGCAGTAGGCAATCCGATTGGAAAAATATGGCCTCCGTTGCTGTTGCTGGTGCTGACATTGATCAGCTGGTATTTCAGACCGGCCAGCCGTAAACTTGTTGCTTCAACCAATAAATAAGAATCTATGAATCCGAAAGTTGACGACTATATCGACAAATCAGAGAAATGGCAATCCGCATTTGAAAAGTTAAGAGCCATTCTGCTCGATTGCAATTTGAATGAAACGCTCAAATGGGGTACTCCCTGTTATGAGTATCGCGATACCAATCTGGCGCTCATTCACGGATTCAAAGATTACTGTGCACTGTTATTTTTCAAAGGCGCTTTGCTGAGCGATCCTGAGAGTGTTCTGATTCAGCAATCGAAGAATGTGCAGGCGCAGCGCCAGATCAGGTTCACCAGTGCTAAGCAGGTTGCTCAGATGGAAGCTGTGATCAAGTCTTATATCTACGAAGCCATCGAAGTAGAGAAAGCCGGCTTGCAGGTGACTTTCAAGAAAACCGGGGAATTTGAAATGGCCGAAGAATTCGCAGCCAGACTGAAAAAGAACAAGGCACTCAAAACTGCTTTTGAAGCGCTCACTCCCGGCAGACAAAGGGGATATCTGCTTCATTTTTCCTCAGCCAAACAAAGCAAAACGCGGGAATCGAGAATAGAGAAATCTATCCCGCAGATACTTAAAGGAAAGGGATTGGACGATTGAGCTCATGTATGGGTGAATAATACTTGTTCACATATAGTTTTGAAACAATAAACCCCCAACACTAAGTCGGGGGTCTGTTTCACCATTCACTGTTTAGACGCCTATGTAACTAGAACTTATCGAACCAAAGTTTAACATCAACACGGTCTCCGCCGATTGCGGCAGAAGCTGCGTTATAGCTTTTTCTGTTGAGGTTTTGCTCGCTCACCGGATAGGTGTAGCGGGTAGGGAATGGAGTTAATGCAGTAGGCGGCGCTACGAGAGCCGGATAATCGAGCCTTCTGAATTCAGTCCATGCATCGAAACCTCTTTCAAATAATGCGATCCATTTTTGTGTACCGATCTTCTGTTTGTAAGTGCCGGTTGCTGATGAATATTTCACGGCAGCATTGGCCAGGTAAGTGTTTGCATCGGCCTGTGATCCACCCCAGAAAAGGATAGAAGCTGTAATGGCTTTGTCGTAATGTTCAGCGGCAGTGCCGGAAACATTGAAACCTCTTTCAACCGCTTCTGCCAGTAAGAATTCCACTTCTGCATAATCCATGAACCATGTTGGATAATCCGGCACCGTGATGGCTGGTGCAAAATGCGAGTAGTTTGCATAAGTGTTGTTTTCTCCAATTACGCCACCACTGTAATTGTTGCTTGCATCCTTTGTGAAATACAAAGGAAGCCTTGGATCAGACAGTGAGTTCATCTTGTTTACGAGTGTGCTCGCGGGAACGAAGTCGTTTCTTCCGCTTTGCACCAGGTTTACCCATACGGGGTTTGTGTTGGGCGTAGTAGAAAGAAATTTGAACATGGCGTTATCGCTGTTCGAAGTGAACGCGCCTGCTGCACCCTGCTCTACAGCTGCTTTTGCGGCGTTGGCATCATAATCGGCCATCATCATGCCCATCTTTATTTTGAATGAGTTGGCAAACTTTTTCCATTTGGCAACATCACCTTTGTACAGCAGATCTGCACTGCCGAAGCTGGCAGCTGAAGTATTCAGGTTGTTAATAGCGGTGTTCAGTCTTGCAAGCAGGTTGGCGTATACACCAGCTGCGTCGTCGTAAGCTGGCTGCACATTATCGAGCTTCAATGCATCGGTATAGGGGATATTTCCGAACGCACTCACTATGTAATGGTAAGTGAGCACCTGCATGATCTCAACAATAGCTATTTGATTCTTTCTCACTTCCGCATCAGACACATCGTTCGGTATGAGTTTCCTGGATTCTTCCAGATTCTTCAATACATCCCGATACATATTGTGCCACCAGGCCTGTGGAAGATTGTTGGTGCCGAGATCGTAATTGGATTCTGTATTATAAGTGGTCTGTGCCCATTGTTGTGCTATTAGTCGCCATAAATTGGTGAACACACTGGGAGATGCGTGGTTGTTGGCGAAGTTTAACTGTGCATTGGAGAACAGTGTATAGGAGGGTACTTCCTCTGCGGCTTTGGGGTTCCTGTTGAGACTGGTAAGGTCTTTAGTACAGGAAGAAACTGCCAGCGCAGACCCTATGAAAAATATGCCTATTTTTTTCATAAAGAATTTTTAGTGTTGATTAGAACTTCATTTTTACATTGAAGGTGATGGTTCTTTGAGCCGGATAACCATTACCCTGATATCCCTGGATGTTTCCTGCTCCGTAGTTCTCTTCAGGGTCGGAGTATGGCAGGTTCTTGTGCATGATCCAGAGATTCCTTCCTACCAGTGCAAAGTCAAGTGCTTTGAAAGGTTTGAGTTTGGCTACGATGCTTTTAGGCATGCTGTAAGAGAAAGATACTTCTCTCAGTTTTACGTAGCTGGCATCGTATACGAATGCGGCTGTAGGAGCTGCATTGTATCCGAATGCGTTTGAGTTCAGTGCACTTACACGTTTAGTGTTAGGCTTTCCGTCTGCTGTTACACCGGGTCTGATGAAGCCACCGCCCTCTGCAAGAGTGTTGCGAACAGGTTTGCCCTGATCGTTGAGGCCTGCAGTTTCAGGATACAATCCTGATGACATTCCGTATGCCTGATCGAGAGAATACACATCGCCACCCTGTCTGATATCGATGAGGAAGCTGAATGAGAAATTCTGGTAACGGAATGAGTTGGAGATACCGCCGATCCAGTTTGGATTGGCATTTCCGATGATATGATTGCTGCTTTCAGTTTGCAGATAACGTCCGCTTGCATCTACCATGCGCATAGCAGGGTCTCTTTTCAATCCTTCAGGATCGCCATAGTACACATAATCTTTTCCTTTGATCACGCCATAAGGCTGACCCAGTGCAACGTTGATAGTTGCCTGCTGCATGTTTCCGAGCGTATGGTTTTCGATTTCGTTGCCCGATGGATCTCTGTAAAGCGTTACCACTTTATTCCGGTTCTGGCTCCAGTTGAGCGCAATGTTCCAGGAGAAATTGCTGGTCTTAACCGGTGTGCCGAACATAGACAATTCGATACCCTTGTTGTCTACGATACCTGAGTTAAGGAATACAGCGTCGTATCCGGTAGCTCTTGAAATGGTTACAGGAATCACCTGATCGAATGAACGGGCATTATAGTAGGTGACATCGAAGCCCACTCTGCTTTTCAGGAAACTCATTTCCAGACCTGCTTCGTACGATTTGTTTCTTTCCAGTCGGAGGTTAAGGTTGTTGCTGGTACCTGATACACTGAACAATGTTTGTCCCCCGAACGATGCCACGCTTGTGTAAGTGTTGTTCACACTGTATACCGGCGCATCATTACCTACTTCTGCATAACCTGCTCTCAGTTTACCGTAAGAAAGCCAGTTGACCGATTTCATCAGATTGGAGAAAATGAAGCCTGTTGAAACGGAAGGATAGTAGTATACGTTGTGTCCCGGAGGAAGCGTAGAAGAAGCATCTCTTCTGATTGTCGCATCCAATGTGAGGAAATCCTGATAACCTACAGTAGCGGAAGCAAAGTAACCGTCTGTTTCTCTTTCCCAATAAGTTTCTGTAGGAGGCACCGGGTTATTCTTGGAATTGTTCAGGGTGTATAAGCGGGGAACCACCAGCCCTCCGTTGGTTTGGGCGAAGATGGATGAGAATTTCTCTGTTCGGATATTGGTCCCTGCCAGTGCTTTGATGTTGATATCGTTGGTGATGTTCTTGTCGAAAGAGAGCATCAGATCGTAGTTCATTTCTCTTCTGAAACGGTTGTTGCGGCGATAGTTGGCAACACCGCTGCTTCCGATGGCTCTTCTTTCTTCCTGAATTTCATCGTAGGTGTCGGTAGAAATGCGGCCCATTACATTCAGCCAGTCGGTGATCTTGTAATTGAGTGATGCATTGCCGAAGTACCTGTTTCTCGAATCCACCTCATAGTTCTCGTATACAGCGAAGTATGGGTTGTTCACGTAGATGGCTCTCAGATCGTTGGGATCAGCCCAGTTCCAGGTGATGTTCTTTCTGTTTCTGAAGTAAGCATCTTTCAGTTCGAGCAGGTCTACGTTTGTTTGCCAGTATGTGCGGAAGTTGGTTACCTGGTTGTCGGCCTGTGAGTAACCGGTTCCATATCTGCCTCTGCCGTTAACCTTGTTATAGTTCAGGTTGAACGATGCAGTGAGTTTATCAGTAACGTTGTAAGTAGCGCCGAAGTTAACGAGGTCTTTGGTGATCTTGCTGTTTGGCAGAATACCTTTATCGTCGTTACGGGTATAGCCCATTTTGAATGTGCCTTTGTCGCTGCCTCCTTCGAGGAAAACGCTGTTGTTGAAGTTAACAGGGCTTTCGAAGAATGCGATGGGGCCGTTCTTGGCAGCGAGCCAGGGTTTTGCTTTTTTGTAGTTGGGAGAAGCAGGGTCGAATGCATCCCACTGATACACCATCAGGTCTTTGTTGAAAGCTGCTCCGAATGAAGCGTCTTCACTGGTGGGTGTAACCAGATCTTTAATGCCGTCACCGTTTACATCTCTGTAGAAGAAGTATCCGCTGGGGTCTTCATAGTAGCCTGCGCCATAACCAGCTCCATATTCGTTCTGGTATTTGGGGAAAGTGCTTTTGTCGATAGAGACGCCGGTGATGCTGCTGTTTACTGTGATACCGAGGCCTCTTGTTGGTTTTTTGGTAGTGATCATCACCACTCCATTGAAACCTCTCGATCCGTAAAGGGCAGAAGCTGCAGGTCCTTTCAGGATGGTAACAGACTCGATGTCGTCGGGGTTGATATCTGCGGCTGCATTACCATAATCGTATCCACCGGTACCGTTACGCTGACCACCGGATGCCAATGAAGTGTTGTCGTAAGGAACTCCATCCACCACAAACAGCGCCTGGTTGTTGCCGGTAACAGTTTTGTTGCCACGAAGTACCACGTTGGTAGATCCGCCGAGTGTATTGCTCTGTCTGATTTCCAGACCAGCTGCACGGCCGGAGAGGTTGCTCAGGAAGTTGGATGATCTCGATCTGGAGAGATCTTCACCTGCTACAACCTGTGCCGCATATGGCAGTTTGTTTTTGCTTCTTTTTATACCCAGTGCGGAGTTTACAACAACTTCCTGCAATTCATTTGGGTTTCTGGTTAATGCCAGTTCAAGAAATTTGGTACCGCTTACAGGATACTCTTTGGCAGTGAAACCCTGAGAAGATACCAGCAGTGTGGCTTCTGCTTCACCGATCTCGATGGTGAAATAGCCGGTGGCATCCGCGGAGACGCCCGTTGGTTTGCCTTTTACCTTTACAGATGCGAAAGGAACAGGATCTCCCTTCTCATCTTTTACCTGGCCTGATACTTTTTTTGCCTGGCCAAAGGCTACCGTGACGGATAGCAAGAATACCGTCATAAGAGAAGCAATCGTTCTCATACAGTGTTTGGTTTTTAGTTTTTAAGTTAATCCGTGTTTGTTGCCGTTTACAAGGCAGCAGAGGCCTCGTACCAGTTTAATGTTGAACGGTAATTTTTGTGAGGGCTCATATGACTATAGCAATAAATTGCCTGGACGCTGTTTTGCACATGCATCCTGTTGCTGAACTTTACTGTTAGCACAAGTCAATCCCTGCCTGCATGCAACGTATGCTTCAGGTTTGCGCCGATGTTATTTAAATTATATGTTGATGATTGGCTGCTGCAATTGAAAAACGAACAAACGGTGTTGGGTACACGCTTTTCGTTGATGTGTATTCAGTCAGTTTTGTTTCAACAAATCTAGGTTCAGAAGAAAAAAATCATAGCACGGTTTTTAACCTAATCTGATACGATTCTAATGAATTTTAACTTTTCTGTTGAACGATGAATTGTTACTGTTAATATTTGCATATCCCTGATGCAGTCTGTACATATAACCGTGTATCGCATACAGTCTGAACCTGGTATGCATTAGTTTGCATATTGATGAAATGCAGATGGAGTGCGCGTAACAGCCGTTCATTACCGTCTTCTGCAAATATGCAGTTACCGAAGGTTAATATATGGTTAGTTGATATTGCTGCAATAAAAAGGCGGCCACCCGGACCGCCTGAATAATTTGCTGAAGTATGTATCGGTTTATTACAACGAAATCTCTTCTCCCAGTGCAGGAAGTACAAACGGAATATTTCTCGCTGCAAATTGCTGCTTCGCTTCTTCGTGGTCTACTTTAATAGGAGGGAAGGTATCGAAATGGCAGGCGATCACTTTTTTTGTTTTCAGCATTTTGGCTGCGGCGTATGCTGCCTTTGCTGCGCACATGGTGTAATGACCGCCAACGGGAAGAATGGATACTGCGAGTGGTCCGTAGTATTCGCTGAACCAGTTCATGTCGGCCATAATGCCTGTGTCTCCTGCGAAATAGATATTCTGGTTATTCAGTTGAAAGATATATCCCGCTGCTACACCACCGTAACTTCCATCGGGGAAAGAACTGGTGTGCATCGCCGGCACCATGGATATTTTCAGGTCATCGATTTGAAGCGTTCCGCTAAAGTTAAGATCTACGTAGTTTTTGTGATTGAAGTGATCGCAGATCTCCGGCACACCAATGATGGTGGCCCCGGGATGATGTTCCAGCACTTCTTTCACATCTGCGATATGGTCTCCGTGCGCATGCGTGATAAGCACATAATCGATTCGTTGTGCCGCAATATCGAAGCCGGATGCCGCGCGCTGAATATTATAGAAAGGATCTGTAAGTATGTTCTTGCCATTATAGCTGAAGAGAAAACAGTTCTGTCCCAGGAATTTCGCTTTCATAGTCTTTGTGCTGTTGAATGAAAAATACAGTCGTTAGAAAGCGCAAATGTAACTACCAACGGCACTTTACGGAAAATTATGGGGATTAAGTTTTAAACATCAACCTCCGATTCCACCTGCCTTTTGATTTTCACAAGGGCAGTTCTCCAATAAAACCGAAGGTGTTTGAATATGATGTCGTTCTGGAAATTCCCGATGTGGAGACTGAGCAAAGTTTTACCATCCTGTTGGTGGAGGGTAAAATGCAGAATGCAAAAATTCTCCGGCAGGTGCGGAAGCCGGGATGATGAACTGAGGTGACTGTAACTGAGCTGTTTATCCGGCTCGAAAGCCAGTATGGTTCCGTAATTGACGAACTTACCATGATGGTGGCCGCTGATCTCGATGGGAGTGTTCAGTTCCCAGCTGGTCTGTATGCTGATAGCCATTTCGGGGTCGCCCATCCACCGGATCATCGATTCCGGTACAGTTAATGTGCGCCATACTTTTGCCGGCATTGCATCGATGATTACCTGTTCCGAAATGCTTAGGTTGCTGCTCATCCATGTATTTTTTGAATGCCTGTAAAAATAAAAATCCTAATTTGTCGAAAATTGACCCTGCTACCAAACGGTCTCAATCACCGTAAGCTGCTTCATTTACCCTATACGTTTTGGCCAATTACCAGACATATTCCGATGCCCAGCTGCTTGAATGCCTCCAACACGATGAAGAAAAGGCGTTCACCGAAATTTACAACCGCTACTGGGAGCAGCTGTATCGTTCGGCCTACAGAAAGCTGAATGATAACGGTCCGGCCAAGGAAATAGTTCAGGATGTACTGATGGACATATGGAAACGCCGCTCCGCACTTTCCATCGATCATCTTCCTGCCTACCTCGAAAAAGCCATCCGCTTCAAAACAATCAACTACATCAATCGCAACAAAAGCACCAGTCTGCTCGACGAATTCCAGACCGCTCTCTATTCTCCCTTCGAGGCAGACAATCAGGTGAACATGCGCGATTATCTCAAACTGCTCGATGCCTGGATTGCGGCCCTGCCCGAAAAGCGTCGTCAGATCTTCGTTAAATATTATTTTGAACAGCTCTCTGCCAGAGAGATCGCCATCGAAATGAACCTTAGCCTCAAAACAGTTCAGAACAATATCAGTCTCACCAGTCAACACCTGCGCACCTGGCTCAGCCATCTGATGATGGTAATGATTATGGTGAGCAGTACCACTCATTTAAAATCCTAAAAAAATATTGTCGCTTTTTTCGGGAAACCGCAAAAGTTTATGTGACATCATACTAAACAGCGCTGTGTATGCATGAGAATGATGGAAAATATTTCCAGGAATTGCTGAAAAGATACGAAAGAGGCCAGGCCACCGAAGCGGAGATCCGCTTTGTGGAAGCTTATTTCGATTATCTGGATAAAACGAAGCACAGCGATCCTTTTGCATCGATGAAAGCAGGGGAGAAGGACAATCTGAAAGATGAAATGTATGCAGAACTGCTGCAACAACTCCGGTCTGCAAATGTTGTTGAAATGCTGCCACGCCGCAGGTTTGGCTGGAAATGGCAAGTGGCGGCAGCAGTGCTCCTCATCGCCTGTTCTGTAGTGGGATACCGGTACTTCTTCAAAGCAGATCAGAAAGTGGATGTAACAACAGTGGCATTTTCTGATGATCCCGTTCCACAGCATACAGACCGCGCAATCCTGAAAATGGCAGATGGCAAAGAGATCATGCTCGACAGTGCCCATGGAAAGATAGTTCAGCAAAACGGCCTCAGCATCGATAATGAGAATGGTAAACTGAATTACGATGTAAGCACAAAAGCCCCTGAGCTGCACACGCTCTACACGCCCCGGGGAACGCAGTATGAATTGCAGCTTCCAGACGGAACCCATGTATGGCTCAACACGGCATCGAGCATTACCTATCCTACGGTATTCACCGATGGCAAACGCGAAGTGACCATTACCGGCGAAGCATATTTTGAAGTGGCTAAGAATAAAGAACTGCCGTTCATTGTGAAAGCCAATGATCAGCAGATAGAAGTAACAGGAACACATTTCAATATCAACGCATATTCCGACGAACCGTACCCCGTTACCACATTATTGGAAGGTGGCGTAAAGGTCAGCAGCAACAACAGCATGGTGAAACTGGTACCCGGCGAGCAATCATCAACCGGCAGCAACGGAGAACTGACAGTAAAGAAAGGAATCAATACAGAAGAAGTGATGGCCTGGAAGAACGGATTCTTCCATTTTGAAAGCGCCGATCTTCCCACCATCTTACGCCAGCTTTCCAGGTGGTACGATCTGACTGTTACATATGAAGGACCAGCCCCGAAAGATAAATTCTTTGTGATCATAAAACGCAACAGCACCTTGTCCGCTGTTATCAAAGCCTTGCAGGCCAATGGCAACGTACAGCTTGCAATAGAAGGCAGAAATTTAAAGGTTAAGGCGATAGATTAATCATCCATCCCAACAGCACTCAATCATTAAACCTATCCGGTAAGTCAACAACCGGGCGTAGCACTATGCCCCATTCTGAACCAAACAGATGCTACCAAAATGAGACAGCTAACGCGATTGATTGCATTACTGCTGCTATTGGGACCACTAAGGCTCTCCGCGCAGACCAACAAGCTGGTGACTTTATCGATGAAGGACCAGCCGCTGAAAGAAGTGATCCGCTCCATTTCTCAGCAAACCGGATTCAACGTTGTTGTATCCGAAAAGATATTATCCGAAGCCAGAAAAATTACCATCGAGGTAAAGGATGTTCCGCTGGAAAAAGCGCTGGAACAATGTTTCAAAAAAACAGATCTCAACTGCAGTGTGGTTGAAGGCACTATCATCATCACCAAAAAATCTGAAGCCATCAATACTTCGGAGAAAGCTCCTGAATCGATCATCGTTTCAGGGAAAATTACAGACAAATATGGCAGCAGTCTCGGAGGCGCCACCATTCTGATAAAACCGAAGAAAGGCAATGCCACTACTGTTCAGGCCGATGGTGAGGGTTTGTACAACTTTGTTATCGATCCCAATGCCCAGCTTACTTTCTCTTTTGTGAACTACACTTCCCAGACTTTCAGGGTAAAGGAAACCACTACTTTGAATGTGGCGCTCGAGTTCAACGACAAACCCCTGGAAACTGTCACCATCTCTACAGGCTATCAACGAATCGAGCGGAAATATAACACCGGCTCTGTTACTACTCTAAAAATGGATTCTGTGATTTTGCCCGGAGTATCTACAGTTGATAAGATGCTTGAAGGGCGCGTGCCCGGTATGACTTACATGCTGAACTCCGGACAGGCAGGGGCTGTACCCAGGCTGCGCGTGCGCGGCACTTCTACCTACCTCGGTTCACAGGAACCACTCTGGGTAGTGGATGGCATTGTTAGAGTAGATCCGGTAAATATTCCGGCCAATAAGATCAACGACCTCGATTTCGTAAACCTCATAGGCAATGCTATCTCCGGTATAAATCCTAACGACATTGAACAGATAGATGTATTGAAGGATGCAGCAGCCACCGCTCTCTATGGTGTAAGAGCTGCCAACGGCGTAATTGTGATCACTACGAAAAGAGGAAAGCCCGGCCCACCTACAGTTAGGTACGATGGCAATGTGAGCCTGCAGAGAAGGCCCCGATATACAGACAGAAATGTATACATGATGAACTCCATTGAAAGGGTAGCTGCTTCCCGTGAGCTCATCGAAAAGCAAATGGCCTTCAATGGTGTGCCTGTTGGATATGAAAAAGCCATCCTCGATTATTACAACGGTGATATCGATTATGAAACCTACATGAATGCAGTGAACAAGGCCGAGACCGTAAATACTGACTGGTTGGGCATCATAACGCAGGATGTTGTGAAAACCTCACACAATATCTCCGTGTCAGGAGGAAATCAGGTGAGCCGCTATATTGCCAGCATTGGTTTTACCAATGACCCCGGCGTAACAAAAAGAGAATTTTTCAAACGATATAATGCAAGTATTGGGTTTGATGTAGACTATAAAAAATTCAAAGGAAGGATCGATCTCGTCACCAACAAAACCGATAGAAGATATACTCCTGCTTCTGTTGGCATACTCGACTATGCATATGGTACCAGCCGCGCCATTCCGTTGTACAATGATGACGGCAGTCTGTATTTCTATCCTACGAGAGACAGCAGAGACAACAGGATATATCTGCGCCCATCCATGAACGTAGTAAATGAAATGAACCGGTCGGGCAATACGCAGGATGGGGCTGAAACAATGCTGAGTGCATCTGCCGAATACGAGTTCCTGCCCGACCTTGTATTCAGAGGTTCGGGCTCTTACACATTCAACAATACTGAACAGGAAACATGGTTTGAAGAAAAGACCAATTATATGGATCTTCAGCGAGGCATGGATTATGGAGATCCGCGCTTAGACCCGGCTCCCTTCGGTGGTCAATTGCAGCAGGCCACTACCCGCATGAGAACTTATTTGCTGAGAGGAGAACTTCAGTACAAACGATATCTCGATAAACAAGGCCTGCATCTGCTGAACCTGCAGGGCGGGGCAGAACTGAGTTCTTCCAAACACAATTCTATTGAACAGACAAGGCGAGGTTATTATCCTGAAAGAGGGTACACTTTTGCAGCCTACAATCCTGCTGATTTTCCCGGCTATACATCCTGGGTGGCCGCAAACCGGGCCACAATCTCCGAAAGGCTGAGCAATCTGGTTTCCATGATGGGTTCTGCCATGTATATCTATAATGACCGCTACGTGATCACACTCCAGGGAAGATCGGATTACTCCAACTCTTTTGGCAACAGGAGCAATGAAAAATTCCTGCCAAACTGGACCATCTCCGGCAGATGGAATATGCAGAATGATCTGTTCAGGAACAGCAAGTCAATTGATCTGATGGCCCTTACGCTGAGTTACGGAACAAGTGGAAATATCCCGGCCAATCAAACGCCTTATACGATCATCAAGAAAGATATTTACAACAGCGCATTTCAGAGCTTCATGTCTTCCATTCAGGCCTATCCTAATCCCAACCTCAACTGGGAGAAAACATCGGATTACGGCGTTGGGCTTGCATTTTCTCTCTTCAAAAACAAGTTGTCGGGAAGTGTTAACTATTTCTACAAGAGAACAACCAACACATTTGTGACCAAAAAAGTGTCGCAGATGAATGGCATTACAGAGTATACGGTCAATGGCGGCATTTTAGAGAACAAGGGTGTGGAAGTGTCACTAAACTACACTCCTGTAACGGGGTCAGTAGGTAAGGATGGCAAGAGAGGATTCACCTGGCGGATAGATCCGCAGCTGGGACAGGTTTTCAACAGGCTGCTCTCTGCCGCCGTCAACAATCGTGCATCTGCACTGGTTGATCCAAGGAGCATCACTTATCAGCAGTATCTCGGTGGCTCGATAGTGATCGATGGAAAAGCTATCAACACTTTTTATTCCTACAGATTTAAGGGTCTGGATAATACGGGCATGCCGGTATTCTACGGGGCTGAACTGGAGAATGCAGCTGAGCTGAAAGAGAAATATTCAAAAATGAACAGAGAA
Organism: Pseudoflavitalea sp. G-6-1-2; assembly: GCF_012927185.1. Classification (GTDB taxonomy): domain Bacteria; phylum Bacteroidota; class Bacteroidia; order Chitinophagales; family Chitinophagaceae; genus Pseudobacter. The sequence continues at coordinate 663,220 of NZ_JABBGB010000002.1, read as the reverse complement.
GAAGTGATGAATGCTGTGATGGTGGAGTCTGGCAGGCGCGTACCTGTTCTTCAGGGAAGCGTTTCCAATTATTTCTCCTACAGAAACTGGGGACTCAACATGAATATTACTTACAGCGTGGGCAACAAGATCAGATTGCTCCAGCTCGCGTCTGGCAGGTACAGCAATTTCAGACCAAGCTCGCAGCAGAACCTGCGTAAAGAATTCCTGAACCGCTGGCGTTATCCTGGTGATGAACAGTTTACCAATATTCCCGGTCTGAACGGATCTGCAGGTAATCCTCTGATCTCTGATGGTTCCGGATCATCATATGACGGTCCTGTTTTTGCCCAGAACTATTATCAGATGTATGATTTCTCCGATCTGCGGGTAGTAAGCGGAGATTATGTGAAGCTGGCATCTGTTACACTCAAGTATTTATTCTCCCGGGAATTCTGTTCGAGGATCAAAGCAAAATCTGGCAGTATCGGATTTACAGGAACCAACCTGTTTACGCTTGCCAGCAAAGCGTTGAAAGGGCAGGACCCTTCACAGTCTGGTTTTGCGCCATCCATCAACATGAGCATAAGACCTGAATACACACTGAATGTTTCGTTTGTATTCTAAAGTTCACTCATCCAAAATATTTTTATGCGCACGTCATATTCAAACAACAGCATCACAAAAGCTTCAGGAACTATACTGTCAGCATGTTTACTGTTGCTGATAATAGCAGGAGGAGCTTCCTGCAAGAAATTCCTGAGCACCTATTCTCAAAACGAAACATTCCTCAAAACCACAGAAGATCTGCAGGAAGTACTGGTGGGAGAAGGATATTACGGCAGTGCGGGATTTGCTGTTGCACCCGTATTTATGGATATAATAGATGATGATGCTGAAGACAACAAGGAGGCCAGACCATCTTTAGAACGGGTGTATCTATATCAGAATCTGTACCAATGGCAGGCACTCCCATTCACCAACAGTGTGGGAGAACCAATCACTGAAACCTATTATCTGAGCCAGTACAGAAGAATGATGGCCCTGAATACCATTCTCGAAAATATTCCTGCTGTGCAGCAGAACGGAGGATCTGCTGAAGAATTGAAACGCATTTCCGGCGAAGCACATTTTCTCAGGGGATTGATCAATTTCAATCTGGCTAACGTGTATGGCTTGCCTTACAAAACCTCCACTGCCGGCAGTGACTGGAGCATTCCGCTGAAAATAAGTGCTGCTGTGGAAGACAAGCAGTTTACGCGAAACACTGTTCAGCAGGTGTATGATCAGATACTGAAAGATCTGCTGGAAAGTGAAAAAGAACTGGCAGGAAAAAAGCAATTGACAGTTAAAGCGTCACAAGCGGCAGCACAGGCATTGCTCAGCCGGGTTTGCCTTTTTATGGAAAAGTATGATGAAGCCATCAGCTGGGCAGATAAAGCGATGGCTCAGAAAGATTATGCAATGACGGATCTGAATACGCTTCCGAATACGGCTTCGGTGAATTCCCGTACATCAACCGAAACGTTTTTCTGTTTTCCCAACATTGGCTTTCAAACAGCTATCACTGAAACATTCGCACCCAGCAATTTTGTACATCAGTCGGATAACTTCAGAGCTTCCGGGGATTTGATGAGCCTGTATTCGTCGACTGACCTTAGAAAATCGAGGTATTTTACACTTGCCCTCAGCAGCGAGTGGATCCCTTCAAAAATGCAACCCGAGGTTTCTGTGCTAGATAAATCAGTTATCCGGTATTCAGAATTGTTATTGAACAAAGCAGAAGCGCAGGCCATATTGGGCCGCAATAATGAAGCTGCTGAAACCATTCAGGAACTGAGAAAGCACAGGTTCAAACCCGCAGACCTCACTGTTGTTACTGCAACCGGTGCCGCGCTGGTGAACTTCATCCGGGACGAAAGAAGAAGAGAGCTGAGTTTTGAAATGCACCGCTGGTTTGATCTCCGGAGATATGCTGTAAATAATGCCTATCCTTTCAGCAAAACCATCCGGCATATCGCATACTCATACAGCGGAGGCGTACGATATATCCAGGGATATTTTGAATTGAATCCATATGAGCAGGATAAGGCTGCTTATGTTATACCCATACCCTTGCAGGAGGTGGAATTCAGCCAGGGCGGCCTGGTGAATCCAACGCGCCCGGTAAGACCAATGAAAAATTAACCTTAAACATTACTGCCATGTTCAGATACAGTTTTTGTTTTCTCTGCTCCTGGTTATTGCTTGCTGCCTGCAAAAAAGAGTCGGCACTGCAGCCAAGCGGCATCGAGGAAACAATCCTTACAGTAAAAGATAATCCCAATGATCCGGTAGATCATGCCATCTATCAGTTCTTTCAGCGTACAGGAATTCCCTGCTACTACAATGATACTCTTGCAAAAAAGGAAATAGGCGTATTCAACGGAGTGCCCAGGTATTACTATACAAGACTCACACTGGCCTATTCAGGAGCTGCTGGCAGGGATACCGCTTATAAATACAACATAACATCAGACAAGAGCAAAGTACTTCCGATGTTGCAATTGCTCGAGCATGATCTGATGCCCCGGATCCCATCGTCCGTAAAGCTGTTCAGTGTTTTATTTGTGGAAGATCTCGCTGTAAGAAAGAACTATATCCCTACATACCCTGAGCTTACAGCGCTGAATTCCTATGGCGGCTTCAATACAATGGCAATGCGCATCGTTAACCCTGATACTTTTTCAGTGGAATCGAAAAAGAAATATCTCGCAGAAGCACTGGGGACCGCCTGTTATAAAAGGCTGACCACCCTGACTGATATTGACCTGAATGATTTCTACAGCATATCCAGAAAAGCATTTGGTGATGAGATATACAATACCGAATTCACTTCATGGTTTCCTGATCAGAACAGGAAGCCCGAGGAGTTCGGACTTATTTTATATTACCCGGTTTTTGAGATCTTTATTCTCACGCCAATGCCGGAGGATGATCTGCGCAGTTTCCTGGATGCAGTGTTCCTCTATTCTACGGCTGAGTTCAATGCATTGTACCAGCAGTATCCGCTGGTGATAAAAAAGTTCAAACTGCTGAAAGATTTTGCAAAGCAGATCGGATTTCAATTCCCGGATTAAATTCAGCATCAGTACCATGATTACCACAAATCATATCCTCCCTGCATCATTGTCTGGTAACAGGTTTCCAGACAATGATGCTTCCGGTTCAGCCGGCGATCAGGAATATCTTGTTATGCTCCATCATCATCAGGATGCCCTGATGACGGCCGTTTCACGCCTTACACGCAACAGGCAGACCGCCGAAGATATTGTACAGGATACCTTTCTGAAATTCTGGGAAAAGAGAACCGCTATCAGCAATGATAATATCGGTGGATGGCTATATCGTGTGGCCAGCAATCTTGCTTATAAAAATGCAAAGAGGGAATCAGTCAGGTTGCGGGTACATTCTTTGTTTCAGTCTTTTTATGCAACGGTATCCAACGACGTGGAAGAAACACTGCTCCGGAAAGAGAACAAAGGAGCCATCACGGAAACATATAAGCGCTTGCCTGAAAAGCAACTGGAAGTATTCCGGCTGAGCAATGTAGCCGGACTCTCCAGAAATGAAATAGCGCATTACCTGAATATCTCTCCCAATACAGTAAGGAACCATCTTGCACGTGCTACCAGATTCATCAAAGAAAATATACAGTGCGCCTGCCTGTTGCTTTTCTTTTCTGCAATCAGCTATATTTTTTTCAATTCAGGTGGTACAAAAGTTCATCTCAGGGATTTTATTGAAGTACAGGGTAGAACAAAAAAGAATGTACTAACTGAGATAAGCATTCGAAAAGAATACGGAGGCACAGTAATCGACTATCCAGTGCAGGATCTGGCGCTTCGGAAGATCGGATAAAAACTCATTTAAAAATGATGGTGATTGATTTGGTCAGGGTACTTCGGTACGCTGACATGGGAAACAATTGCCTGTACATCAGTTATACATTCACTCTTAAAAGTTAAACAATGAAAGTAAAAGTGTTTCTATTCATCGCTTTGATACTGGGTGGCTCCATCAATCCAATTCACATTCACTATTCAATCTAAAAACGAAACATATGAAAGCGAAACTCGTATTTATGACTGCCCTGATGGCATTTGGTATGATCACTGCAAACGCACAGCAGGTGGATGCTGCCAAGAAGCAGAAGATCGAAGAATTGTTCACTGTAATCGAAATGGAAAAGAATGTTGAAGCAAGTGTGCTGCTGTCGGCTGACAATACCATTGCCAGTGCTCCGGCACTCTCCTCCAAAAGAGAAGAAGTAAGAGCATTCTTCAGAAAGTACATGGGTTATTCTGCAGTGAAGGAAGAGATGATCAAAACCTATGCAAAGTACTACAGTACAGAGGAACTTGCAGAACTCGTAAGGTTTCATAAAACACCAGCCGGCAAAAAGTTTACTGCAACATCAGGTTCTATTGCGCAGGATCTGACTACCATCAATTCCATGCAGCTCAATCAGCATGGCGAGGAACTGAAAAAAATATTTGACTCTGCCACTGCATCCAAGTAATACCGCTAAATCACAGACCAGTTATGACTCCTATTTTAAAGATTGAAAATCTTTCTCACCGGTACAGCAGCTCATGGGCTATCCGGGAAATAAATATGGAGCTCGAGCAATCCGGCATTGTCGGGTTGCTCGGCTCAAACGGTGCGGGTAAATCCACTACCATGAACATCGTTTGTGGTGCGCTCAATCAAACCGAAGGGAAAGTATACATCAACGGTTTCGATACGCAAACACAGGCTGAAGAAGCGAAGAAACAATTAGGTTTTCTTCCGCAGACGCCACCGCTGTACACTGATCTTACCATCGATGAATACCTTACCTACAGTGCAGAGCTCAGGCTGCTGGATAAAGTAGCCGTGAAGCGCGCCGTGGAAGAAGTGAAAGAACGCTGTTCAATTGCACATTTCAGCAGCAGGCTCATCAGAAATCTCTCCGGCGGTTACCGCCAGCGCGTAGGCATTGCACAATCCATTATCCACAAACCCAAACTGGTGGTGATGGACGAACCTACTACCGGTCTCGATCCCAATCAGCTCATCGAGATCAGAAAACTGATCAAGGAAATTGCGCAGGATTGTACAGTGCTGCTCAGTTCGCATATTCTTCAGGAGATCCAATTGCTCTGTCGTGATGTGATCATGATCGAATCAGGCAGGATCGTATTCTCCGACACCATGGATGCCTTCGATAATTACGTACAGCCCAACAGTCTTTTCATGCGTATGGAGAATCCTCCAACGAGCGAAGAGCTGGCAGCAATACCGGGCATCTCCCGGGTGGAGTTTCTTACCGAAAAACAAGTGCGCGCCTGGTTCAGCGGCGATCAGTCGATCACGGAGAAGATCATTGCCGAAAGCATGAAGCAGGGTTGGCAGCTTCGCGAGATCAGTGTAGACAAGAGTCAGCTCGACGATACTTTCAAACAATTATCCCAGCAATCCCACTCATAACCCTTTGCCATGAAGCTATTATTTAAAATTGCCAGGAACGAGCTTCGGAACCTCTTTTACTCTCCGGTAGCGTGGCTGCTCAGCATAACCTTCTTTGTATTCTGTGCAGTTTCGTATACCGATGTGTTCTATCCTTTCGCGATGCAGACTGCACTGGTGCGGGAAAATGATCCTGACTTTGTGAAGAAGATTGTGGAGTCCATGACATACGGCATCTTCAATGATCCCGTCAATGGGTATTTTGTGATGATCCTGCAATGGCTCTACATGTTTGTCCCACTGCTCACCATGAGCATTATCAGCAGGGAAAACAATAATGGTACCATCAGGCTTTTATATTCATCTCCCATTACTGTGAGGCAGATTGTGCTGGGCAAGTATCTGGCAATGCTGTTCTACAATCTCATCTTCATACTGATACTCGGTTTTTTTATCGGCTCTGCTTTCTTCGACCTCAATAAGGTGGATGCTGGTCCGATGTTCTCTACATTGCTAGGTTTCTATCTTCTGCTGAATGCGTTGTCTGCAATAGGGTTCTTTATGTCGTCCCTTACTACTTATCCCATTGTTGCAGCCATTGCAAGCTTCTCCTTTCTGCTGGTGCTGAATTATATCGGCATGTTATGGCAGCAGTATGATTTTGTCAGAGACCTTACGTATTTCCTGTCTATCAATCGCCGCACAGAGAAAATGATTGCAGGGCTGATCTCCTCAAAGGATGTTGTCTATTACCTGGTGATCGTTTTCATGTTCCTTGGCTTTACAATATTGAAACTCAAAGCCGGTCGTGAAAGCAAGCCCTGGCCTGTCAGAGCTTCCCGTTATGTTCTGATTGTGGTTGTTGGCTTGCTGATCGGTTATTTCACTTCACGCCCGGGCAGCATTGGCTACTGGGATGTGAGTGCACGAAAAACTAACACGCTGCATCCGGTTACACAGAAGATGATGAGGGAGATGAAAGACAGTACGCTTGATGTGACACTGTTTGTGAATATCCTGGGTCAGGATGCGCAGGCCGGGCTGCCTCAGTACCGGAATTATTATCTCGATGGGATGTGGGAGAAATACCTGCGATTCAATAGCAATATCCAATTCAGATATGTGTACTACTATGAAGTTCCTTCCGGCGATTCTTCGTTGTACAGAAGATTCCCTGGCAAGTCAATGAAAGAGATCGCAGGCATTATGTCTGAAACGATGCATTTTGATGCAGCAAAATTGATCAGTGCTGAACAGCTGCCGCAGGCCATCAACCTGAAGGATGAAAAATACAAAATGGTGATGCAGCTCAGGTATAAAGGAAGAACCACGCTGCTCCGCACCAATCTGATAGGGGAGTCTGGCGGTACCTGGCCTGATGAACAGGTAGTGAATGCTTCGTTGAAAAGAGTAACCGGAGCAAAAATGCCAGAGGTATACTTTGTAAGCGGAGAACTGGAACGCAATATTTACAAAAGCGGGGAACGTGAATACAGTGACCATGCCATCGATAAAGGCAATGCGCGCTCACTGCTCAATCTCGGCTTCGATTGTGACACACTGAATCTGCAGACGCATGATATTCCCGCATCTGCCAGCATAGTTGTACTCGCAGACCCGAAAGTTGAACTGAGCGCCACCGTACAGCAAAAACTGAAAACTTATCTCGCCGAAGGACGTAACATGCTGGTGTTTGCAGAACCAGGTAAGCAACAATTGATCAACCCGGTACTGAAGCCGCTTGGGATTCAACTGATGGGTGGACAGCTGGTGCAGGACCACGACAATGGAGAAACTGCAGATAAGGTCAACTTCAATGTAACTCCCGCCAGTTATGATATGGCTGATGAATGGTGGTTATTGTACAACCGTTATCTCCACTCATTGAAACTAAAAGGATTTATGGGCAATCCTGCCCTCCGCAGTATTGTGGGTGTTGCCAGTACTAAAGACAGCGGCTTTACAGCCCTGCCTCTGCTGAAAACAACTTTCCCCAATACATGGCTTGAAACATCGAAGCTGAAAGTTGATAGCATTGCTCCGGTATTCAACGAAGCTGAAGGCGATATTAAGAAAGATTCCTTCGATGTAGGTGTGCTCTTTACCCGCCCGGGTAAAGTGCGTGAACAACGGATAATGGTTTTTGGCGATGCTGACATTGCCAGCAATAAGAACCTTATCAGCGAAAACGTACGATCCTACTACAGCTATCTCGATTACAACGAGTATCCCATTTATATCAACCCGCCTTTTGCAAAGGATACCTATGTGACTTTGTCGCCCGGCTGGGCCTACGGACAAAAAGTAGTGTACGTATGGGGAATACCGGGATTGCTGCTGCTGGCAGGAACCATTCTGCTCATCAGGAGAAAAAGAAAATAACAGTAGCTGCATGCATTGCATCAGCCAACAACAAAATATGTCAAATGAAGATCGTATTCAAAATAGCAAGGAATGAACTGCGCTATCTCTTCTATTCACCTATCGCCTGGTTTGTACTGATTGTTTTTCTGGTGCATTGCGGGGCTATCTATTCCGGCGCTATTGCCAACTTTGCCGATTATCAGGAGTTGATGCGGAAGAACAGTCCGGGTTTCAAAGATACGCTGCCACTGACCGGGCAGGTGTTCGTACCGCTGTTCAATCACGTAATGCGCAATCTGTATATTTTTATCCCGCTGCTTACCATGGGATTGATGGGGCGTGAATTTGACAGCGGATCTGCCAAACTGCTTTTTACTTCTCCCATCAAAACCAGACAGATCATATTGGGCAAATATATTGGAGTAGCTACCTATTTGCTGATGCTGGTAGTGATTGTGGCCATCTTCATATTCACTGCATTGTACAATATCAAAAATGCAGATTACGGCATGTTGTTTTCCGCGCTGTTGGGCTTCTATCTATTGGTATGCTCCTATGCAGCCATCGGTTTATTCATGAGCTCACTCAGCAACAATCAGATCATTGCGGCCTTCAGCACTTTTGTGGTGATCTTCATCCTTACCCGCATCGGAGGCCTGTGGCAGCAGTATGATCTTGTGAGAGATCTTACTTATTTTCTTTCGCTGCAAAACCGTACCTGGAAAATGCTGGGCGGATTGATCGTCTCAAGAGATCTGATCTACTTTGTAGTGGTAACATTTATGTTCCTTGCATTTACACTGATTAAGGTGCGGGCAGAAAGAGAAGCCAGATCCTGGTTTGTGAAATTGGGAAGATATGCCGCAACACTGGCCATTACACTTACCATTGGATACATCAGTTCAAGGCCTTTACTCACCGGTTACTGGGATACTACCGCTACGCAGAAGAATACACTTCCTGCCAAAATGCAGAAGTTACTGAGATCATTTAAAGACAGTACCATAGAAGTAACGCTCTATACCAATCTGCTGGGCGAGGGATTGAATCATGGTATGCCCATTTCGCGCAACACAGATTATATGGACAACTTCTGGGAACCTTATCTGAGGTTCAAGCCTGATATAAAATTCAAATACGAGTTCTATTACAATGCCATCTATTCAAAACAGGATAGTCAATTCCTGCAGGGCAAAAGCATGCAGAAGATCGCTGAGGAAACTGCGGTGGCCTACGATCTGGATATTCGGAAATTCAAATCTCCCGATCAGCTGAATGCCGGCATCGATCTCAGAGGTGAGAACTACAGAACCTGCATGAAGATCACCTGCAATGGACGTCCACTCTTGCTGCGAACCTACCGCGACGAATTCTTCTGGCCCGACGTTCCCAACATGACGGCTACGCTGCTGGAATTGCAGGGTAAGAAAATGCCGAAAGTGGTTTTCATTTCCGGCGATCTCGAGCGGCAGGCATTTGCAAAAGAAGGGGAGCGCAGTTATTCCGGCTATACCACCACGCGTGTAAACCGTGGAGCTATGTTGAATATTGGTTTTGTGATCGATACAGTGAATCTCCGGACACATGATATTCCCTCAGATGCAGATATGCTGGTACTCGCTGATCCTAAAATGGATTTGAGCGAAACTGTGCAGGGGAAGATCAGGCAGTTTGTGAACAGCGGAGGCAATATGCTTATCACAGGAGAGCCCGGCAAACAATATGTACTCAACCCCGTACTCAAACAACTGGGCGTGCAGATGATGAACGGTCAACTGGTGCAACCCACCTGGGATGAAACGCCCGATAAGATAAGTCCTAAACTCACTGAAGATGGATGCAGCCTGCACCAATCATTGGGGTCATATCTGCAACAGATGAAAAATTATCCCTCAATAGAATTTCATCGGTTCTTGTGGGAGGGTACAACAGCGCTGAATTGTACGAGCGACAGCGGATTCAATATCAGACCTATGCTGCTCACCAAAGACAATAAAACATGGCTGAAACAAGGCGAGCTGGTGATCGATTCCACATTGCCGGCCATGAATTCCGCAGCCGGCGATCTCAAGAATACAAACTTTTTGCTGGCAGCCATGCTCAGCAGAAAGATCAACAATAAAGAACAACGCATCATTGTTGGCGCCGATGCTGATTTTGCCAGCAACCGTCGTTTTTCTAATAACGCCGCATATATAATACCGATGTACAGCTGGCTTACCGGCAACTTCACTCCGGTATTTTTTCCAAAGATTGAACCCCGGGATACAGCGATGCGCATCGGTTCCAAAGCCGCAGCCTTCCAGAAAACATTCTTTGTTTACCTGTTGCCCGGCGCACTGCTCGTCTTTGGAACCATTTTGCTGATCAGAAGAAAACGCAAATAACCTGAATACAAGACATCATAAATACAAGCCATGTTAAGAACGGATGAACAAACCATCAAAGATCTGGGGATATTCGGAAAGCGCGATGGCAGCGGCATTTTCGACATCTACAACCAATCGCATACCCGCGGAGGAGAAGCCCTGCTCGAAAAGATCTTTCTCCATCCGCTGAGTGAGAGAGAAGCTATCAATACGCGCAGCAGCATCATTGAACAGTTTGCAAAATCAGCACTGAAATTTCCATACGATTCAGCCTCCTTCGATATGGCTGAAAAATATCTCGGTAACAGCAAAGATGCACTCCAGCAGAAAACAACGCAGGGCGCATTGGGTGAAAAGGAAATCCAGAATGGTGTATCAGCAGTGCTGGATCTGATCAGGATCACCAAATCGTTCATCGAGAATGCAGCAGTAAAAAATATCAGCGCTTATTCGGCTGAAAGGGAAAGTATAGCCAGATTGCTTGACCATGCTGCATTTGGGCCGGCTCTGAAATCTAACCCGAAAGAAAAACTATCCTATTCGGCTGTTACTGCTTTCGATGCGTTATTCAGAAATACGGAGAGTGATAAGATCGAAAAGATGCTGAATCATATCTACCATATCGATGTGTATATTTCTGTGGGACAAACTGCCGTAGAAAGGAAATTCGTATTTCCGCAGGCATTGGAGAAAGGATCGTGTGTGCTGGATATTGAAGGCGTTTTCCATCCTTCACTGAAAGAGCCCATCGGGAATGATGCAGTAATGAATGCTGATCAGAACATCATTTTTCTCACCGGCGCAAACATGGCAGGTAAGAGTACTTTCCTGCGTTCATTAAGCACTGCCCTTTACATTGCTCACACCGGCTTTCCGGTAGCAGCAAAGTCCATGCGTTTCTCTGTACTCGATGGCATTTACACCACCATCAACCTGCCGGATAACCTCGGAATCGGCGCCAGCCATTTCTATGCAGAAGTGCAGCGGGTAAAGAAGATGGCAACGGAACTGAGCACCGGCAAATCTTTCTTCATTCTCTTCGATGAATTGTTCAGGGGCACCAACGTGAAAGATGCCCACGAAGCCACAGTGAGTGTGATCAATGGATTTGCGAAGAACAGGAAAAGCCTTTTCATCATTTCATCTCACATTGTAGAGGCTGGCGACGATCTGAAACCACAGAACAATATCCGTTTCTTCTTTTTGCCAACACGTATGAACGGACATATACCTGAGTACACTTACAAACTGGAAGCCGGCATCACCAACGACAGGCACGGTATGATCATCATCCGCAACGAAAACATTCTCGAAATACTGAAGAACGGGAAGAAAATACTTTCGTAAAACAAAGCAACTACAACCATGAATTTTGGCATCGATAAACAAACACTGGAAGAGCTGAACCTGCTTGGAAAGTTCAAGCAGGGATCTGTATACCATCTGTTCAATCACGTGAAAACGAGGGGAGGAGAGAAGTTGCTGGATGATATGTTCCGCAGTCCGCTTACCCATGAGAACGCCATCAATAACCGGAGCGAGATCTTCCGTTTCTTTCAGCGGGCTGAACTAACCTTCCCGTTCGAAGTGCAGCAGGTGAACCGGATGCGTGAGTATCTGGATACTTCCGTTAGCAGCAAAGCCGGGCTGGTACTGGTTAATATCTACATGAAAAAATTACTCTCCGGTCTCACACGCGATGAACGATACAAGAAAAGCATACAGGGATTGCAGGCCATCATTGTTACGCTCAATAAATGTTTCAGCTTTGCCGAATCTGTTCCGATGGCCGGAAATCCTTATGCCGCACGCGTGCAGGAAGTAAAAGAAATTCTGCAACTGAAATCGCTGGACAGGCTCCGCAATATGGACATCTACCAGGCCATCCCTGTAAAAACGATTGCCTATTACGAGCATCTGCTAAAAGGAAAATACCAGCAGAAAATGGAACAGCTGCTGCAATTCATTTACGAAGTGGATGTTTTCATCTCTGTGAGCAATGTTGCACGTGAAAAGAATTTCGGTTATGCCAAAGCGCTTCCTGCAAAAGAAAATACTGTTTCGGCAACGGCATTGGCGCATCCCTGCATCAGCAACCCTGTGAGCAATAATATTTCCATGTTCACCAAACAGAATGTGCTGTTCCTTACCGGCGCCAACATGGCCGGCAAGTCTACCATGATGAAGGCAATTGGTATCGGCATGTATCTCGCGCATATGGGATTTCCGGTAGCGGCAACGAAGCTGGAGTTCTCGGTGCGCGAAGGCATGTATTCCAGCATCAATGTGGCGGATAATATCGGTTTGGGCTACAGTCACTTCTATGCAGAGGTAGTTCGTGTGAAACGCGCTGCTGAAGCGGCTGCCAGCGGACAGCGGTTGCTGCTGATGTTCGATGAACTGTTCAAAGGCACCAATGTTAAAGATGCATACGATGGAACACTCGCAGTTACAGAAGGTTTTTCGGAATACAGAGAATGTTTATTCATCGTTTCCACGCATATCACGGAAGTGGGAGAGGCGTTGAAGAAATATCCGAATATTCAGTTCCTCTTTATGCCTACGGTTATGGAAGGATCGAAACCACGCTACACTTATAAGTTACAGTCCGGTATTACCGAAGATCGTCAGGGTATGATGATCATCAGAAATGAAGGCATTCTCGAACTGCTCGATAAAGGTGCCGGTATTACTGCATAAACAATTTGTGGTTTGTTTGAAAATCGCCCTCAAGCTGTTAATGAGGGATTGTCTCAGTTAAGTTTGAATATTCCGTGCACTGTCGCGGATCGGATGGGTGTCTCTTCGGAGATGCCCATTTTTATTTTTTCATCGGGAATTAATCGCAATAGTTGCGTATTTTACAACGGAGCTTCTAAATTGTCCGGATGAACGAATATTGTTATACAGGTCTGATCGGCAACATCCCTTTTCTGTTTGTGCCAGATAGCATCATGTTTGCATCTCCCGTGCTCGCTGATCTTGGGATGAAAGCCTATGAAGGAGAAATATTCTTCTACATCTCTGCCACTGATCTGTGGGGCCGCATACGCGAGACAGAAAATGGTAAATTGCTGGAATTGCTGGAGGAGGATGAACCTGTGCTGGAATGCCCGGTAGATAGCCGCACAGCTGCTGTGCTGCAACCGGAAAGCGCTTTTCTGCTGATTGGTGCACCCTTTCAGATTTCTGAGGCACAGATTTTGAAGGAGGTTGAACCTCCGGCAGAACTCGAACAGATTGAAGCCTGGATGCGCAGTAAAGAAGAAACACATCAACTCGAAACCGGAGATTTTGACGCACTGATTTTGGGTGTGTACGAAACAAAACCTTTTGAATAGATCCGATATGCTGTCAGCAAAGATCATTGCCCATTGCAAGAAAAAAGGATGGTGGTTTGAAGAAGTTACAAAACCTTATCTCGATGTACTGAAAGAACTCGGAATAGCCACCGATTCACCGCTTGCAGAATTCTATCTTCATGCAGAAGATGGCCCTGCATTTTACAGCCGCAAAAGAGAATTGTATCATATCTGCTGGCATAGCATCAACTCACAATACAAACTCGATCTCAAAAGAACACACGAACTGTTGCATATTTCCGGCGATTACCTGCCGCTCGACAGCTTCGAAGGTTCAGGAGGCATCTTCTACAACCGCATTACAGGCGAAGTGGCAGAAGTTACACTGGGCAAGGAGTTGCGCAGTTTTCTGCTGGGCGAATTCACGCCCCAGTGGAAAAACTTCAATGAGTTTCTGGAATGGTATTTTGAGTTGAACTGAAAAGTTCTCCCTACATGGAGAAAGGTCTTCCTTCTTTGATCAGTTCCCTTCTGATGCCGTTGATCACATCTTCGAGATAGACCGTTAGCCCTGGTGGTTCAGGACAGTATGCATTGGCAGCCAAACTGCTTTTCCTTTCCAGCGCTTTCAGACATGCGTAGTGCACAATATTGTTGATATTGCCACCACTCAGTTCAGTGCCTTTTACTTTTTCAGGAATATCCACCGGTTCCGGTTTGTCCGTATCCGCACTAACGACAAAACGTACATTGGGCGGAAAGAGTTTAGTCCAGATAAGCTTGCGTTCATCGATATCCGGCAACGGAAATTTGAGGATGGAATTGAAACGACGGATAAATGCATCATCGATATTGTTCTTCATATTGGTGGCCAGAATAATGAGGCCATTGTAATCTTCGATGCGTTGCAGCAGATAAGAGGTTTCCTGATTGGCATATTTATCGTGTGCATCCCGAACATTGGTTCTTTTGCCGAAGAGTGCATCGGCCTCGTCGAAGAATAAGATCCAGCCTTTGTCTTCCGCACGCGCAAAGAGCATTTCGAGGTTCTTCTCCGTTTCGCCGATATATTTCGATACAACCAGCGACAGATCTATCTTGTAGACGTCCCGAGCCAGCTCATCACCGAGCAGTTTGGCCGTAAAAGTTTTGCCGGTACCCGGAGGACCGTAGAAGAGCGTGCGGAAACCCTTTCTGAAATTATGATGGCTGTCGTATGTTTCGAGCAGTTCTTCGTTGTATCGGAGCCACGTGCGTATTTCGTCGATCTGTGATTTTAGGTCTTCGCTGATCACGAGTTGCTCCCAGGGCGAAGGCGGAGCCTGCGCTCCCTGAGCTGCCTGCATAGTTACAACAGGCGCGGGTTTGGGCTGACTTCCCGATGCAATCTTTTTGGCCGGGAAACTGATGCTGAATTGCGGCGACTTGTGAATGCCGCTGGTAAGAAAATCAACATAGTCCTGCGACATAATGATTCTGCCATGCATCGGTGGTTCGAAATGCTGCATATCTTCCAGCCAGAGAATTTTCTTCTCCCAAAAAAGATATTCTGCGCCGAACAGGTCTTCTACTTCAGATCTTTTTTCATAATTATCAGCAGCGATCAAAAAGATGGCCGTTTCTCCTGTTGGTAAAAAGAAGCGGCAGTTCTTGCCTCTGGCGCCACCGATCTTGGGGAAGTCGTCGATATTGGAGGGCAGTTCGCTTTTGATGGCTTCATCGAAGAGATCAGGATAGAGATATGGGGTAAGACCGATGAGCAGCAGCAATGCAGACTCCTTACTCAGCTGTTGCCTGATGATGAAATTGCCCAGATCCCGCTGCCAATGCTGGAATTCCGGCATATCGGGTTCTGCGGATATTGAAAGATCCGACTCGCTGAAGTAATTTTTTATCCGGTATCTGATCAGTTGATCGAGGTAGATGAATTCCACCGGCGATCTGCTGTTATCGGTTTGTTGATTGCTGTCTGTGTTGGCTGCATTCATGGAATGGCATATTATGGTTGGTGGCTATTTTGATTTGTTCTCTTCTTTTTTGGGTTCGTCTTTTTTCTGTACCGGTTTCTCTTTCTCCGCACCTTCCTCTTTTTTCTGCACTTTCTTTTCCTCTTTACCTTCTTCTTTTTTCTGCACTGGTTTATCTGCGGTCTCGTCTTTCTTTGCTCCGCTGTCGCACATGGTCTGGATGGTTTTCTCCTGTATGTCCTTATCGCGCTTCATCCGTTCATCGTTGGTTCCGGTTTTTTCATCTTCCTTCGGGGTGGCCAGTTTCTGTATGTTGCTGATCTTTTTGCGTTGTACGGAAGAGCTTTGAGCAGCAGCCGAAGCGCGTTGCTGAAAGAAGGCGTTTTTCTGGTTTGCTTTCTTCTCGTGTTGTTTTGAGAAGAAGCCCTCTTCTTTTGAATCTTCCTTTGGTTTGGGATTTCTTTGCCGGTATACCCTCGATGAGTAAGACATAACAACAGATTTATCAGTTTAATAATTTTTCGTACTGGTCGTTGGTTTCAACAGGTGGAGCTTGGG
This sequence comes from Pseudoflavitalea sp. G-6-1-2, assembly GCF_012927185.1. GTDB lineage: Bacteria > Bacteroidota > Bacteroidia > Chitinophagales > Chitinophagaceae > Pseudobacter. Next base: position 647,191 of record NZ_JABBGB010000002.1, on the reverse strand, counting down.
ACGGTGTTAATCTTGTGAGGAACTCTTCTGCGAGTAACTGGTAATCCTGTGCGCCATGTGAATGTTTGTCGAACTGGAAGATGTCTGTGCCCGCCTCCTGTGCCTTGGCCAGTTGTATGTTCGACCGGATACTTGTATTGAACACTTTGTTCTCGTGCAGTTCGGACAAGGCTTCGCGCACGCGGAGGTTCATCAGTTTTCTTTCATCGAAACGGGTGAGTACAAAACCCAGCAGATTGATGCGGTTGTTCAGTTTCTTCTTCACCATTTCAAAATGACGCATGAAACTGTGAACGCCTTTCAGTGGAAGGAATTCTCCCGGAAGCGGCATCAGTACATGATCGCTGGCCACAAGTGCATTCACGGTCAGCAATCCGATAGCATGCGGGCAATCGATAAAAATGAAATCGTATTTTGAAACGAGTGGCTCAATCAGAATCCGGAGAATATGTTCGCGCGAATAAACGCCTACCAGTTCCATTTCTGCTCCCGCCAGTTCTATGCTCGATGGTACAACCGATAAACCCGGACGAATCTCTACAATTGCATTGCGCAGTTCGCCGTCCTCTCCGCTCATTTCTTTTTTCAGTTCCGTGTAGAGGTTATTCACTGGTTCTTCCTCAATGCCGAAACTCTGCGAAAGGTTAGCCTGCGGATCTGCATCGATGAGCAGAATATTCTTTCCCATTCTCTGCAGTGCTGCTGCGAGATTCACCGTGGTGGTGGTTTTGCCTGAACCTCCTTTCTGTATGGCGATGGATATGGTGCACATAACAATCGGTTATTTATGCATGAGTGATTATTGTTTGCTTTTCTCATAGAGTTTGCTGAATGCCTCATAATGTTTTTTATGATGGCTGAAATCGAGGAAGGGAAAGGATTTTGGAAGAAGTTGTACACAACGATGCAAATACTCATCGATCAGATCCAGCCTGTCTGATTGAATGTTCTTGTTAACGGTAAGATCCCTGATGCCTTCTTCCAAATGTGAAGTCACGTGCAACGACCAGCCGATATAACTAAGCCCCTTATTTTTTTGAACAATCAACGCCGGATCAACATAAAAATATTGCCAGCATCTTACTGCTGCTGAATCGGTAAGCGCATCGATGTATTCTTCATAAGATTGAAAGGGGAGAGGGTATACCAGCCCACTGTCATAGAAGTAGAACTGGTTGGGGAATTTTTCTTTTTCCAGTATCACGCATCCGAATTGTGGTGTATAGATCCCACTGTTCTTTGGGGTAGGGCTTTCTATCCAGCGGAGTTGCTGTAACAGCGCTTCATCCGGCAGTTTCCCTTTTGCAGTTTCTTTAAATTTGTCAGCACTTTCCTGCCAGAAAGGATTGTTGAATTTGAACAGATTGGAAATGCCGTTGAAGGCAAATCCCCCTGATAATAATCCTTCCTTTGGTTCCTGCTCACTGCGGTTCCATCGCAGTATGCAGGAGGTAAGATGAAAATAATCTATCTGTTCTTTGCTGAGGGCTATCCCATAGGTAGTTTTAAATTTCTCTTTCCTTTGCTCATCCAGCTCTTTCGTTTCATCTGCTCCTCCGGAGAACAGCGGGTCGAGCGATTCGGTGTCCAGTACTTCCACATCGATGTTCACCGATTTTTTGCGGATATTCTGCAGGAATGTATACAGGTTTTTAATTGCAGGCATATTGATTATTTTTTCATAATGATATTCAGGTCTTCATCTAACAATGATTCTAATATGGCAAGCTCCGCTGGTATGCTTGATTTGTCGAAATCAACCAGTTTGGAGTGACTCATCTTTTCTTCGATATCATCAAAGTCTTTGTAGTCTCCCTTCTTATTTCTGATACGCATCAGGTTCATTAAGAATCTAATTTGATTCTGTTTGCCGGACATCTGATAGAAAGTTTCCCAACCGGTGCTGTTGACATTGTATTGTACTGTGTCTGACTGTTCCGGTGGTTTCTGGCTATTGGTGGATACCTGGCCGCCATTCAGTTTGTCGCTGGCATTATCAGGGTTTACATATCCCCATTCAACACTGATGGAATTACCGAAATTCTTGATATTGGTAGTTTCCGGATGCATCGAATATTTCACATTGTAGTAAAGCACTTTGTTATATCTCTTGTCTTTGGAGTCTGCTTCTTTCATTTTGATCAGTTCGGTCAATGCTTCATCAGCCTTTTCCTCAATTCCCGCCATCGCATCATTTGCTTTACGATCAATGATAAAGAGATTCGATCTGTCGCTTCCCAAACCTCCAAAACGGTAACTCACCTTGTGCCCTCTCACCCAATCTCCTGCATTTTTGTCGGGCTTGCCCTTTGCTACTGATTTAGCTTTATTGAGGTTGGCTGCATGGTCCCAACCATCGATCCACACAGTGTCTTTAGTGCCTTTTCTTCCTCTGCTGGTTAATGGATTGGAAGAAGCGAAATCGCTCTGAGATGTGTCAACTACCGTGTTTCTGGAGAGTACCGGTCTCGGTTTCTTAGGCTTCTTAATCGGATTGTCTTTTGCTTTTTGTATATAACTGAAGTCCCAGGTTTCACCACCGTCTATGACCGAAATATTGTCAACAACATCAGGGAAATCTTTCTTTACATCGGCTGCAATCTGATCGGCATCGCTACGCGTTAATTCACCATCTTTTCCTTTTTCATCTCCTTCATCATCTATTTCTTCAATAGCTGCATCGATCGTGTTCTTGTCGTCGTCTGAACCAAAGAATCCTTTGATGGTATCCAGCAAAGCTTTTGCCTGCTTCGCCAGCCAATCGAGTCCTTCATCCACTTTGGCACGGATGCCTTCTACTACTTCTTTCACCTGGTCGCCTATGCCATCGAGACCGAGAACATATGATAGTAAGGTGATAGCCACGGGCACTGCGCCACCCAGCACTTTCTCCATACTTTTCGACGATTCTATGATATCACCTTTAATGATATTACCAATGTCGTTGATGAATCCATCGATGATTTCCAGTATCTGTCGCAGCTGATTGGCCAGTCCCTGAATAACATTGAACACATCTATAATGGTAGTGATCACTGCCATGATGCCCGTAGGATCGAGCTTTTCCGCTACCCACTTGATGGCTTTGCCGATGATGGTGGTTTCAATCCAACCGGCAACACCATTGAGCACAAGATCCCAGAGGTTGGAGAGTTTCTCTTCGAGTTTGTCTGCAACACCAGCAGGACCATTTTCGAAAAGATCAGCGAGCCAGTCGAGTGCTTGTACACCTTTGTCTATCCATCGTTTCAGTTTTGCTTTTAGTCCTTTCTTGCCGGTAACTTCTTCAACCTTTTCGAGAATCTTGTCGAGTGTGATGCCGAGCAGGCTGCATATGAAAATGAATACTTCTTTGAATGTAAATTTCTCGGGAATCTTGATGCCCGTTCCCTGAAGCTGGCCAGTGATCCATTTGCCTACTCCATTCATGAGGTGCGTCCAGATATTGTCGAAGAAGAGGCCGAATCCGCCTTTCAGCGCTGCGAGGAAATTTTGCAGGAATTTGAATGGTGCGTTGATGATATCCTTTATCATCTTGGCTCCCTTCTTGATGATACCTGTTACCAGTTTCGGAGGAACCTTCAGTATTTCGAGAACGGTGCGATAGAATGTCCAGATAGCGCCGATAAGATTTCCATCCACAAATACCTGCTTCAGTCCGAACATAGCGGCGCTCTTCAGCTTTTCCCAGATATCACCAGCGGCCATGAGTTGCTGGAAGAGCTTGATGCGGCAGAGGATCTGCTCGATCAGGAAATTCTTGATCGGTTCTTTGATGCAATCAGGCAGCATCCACCAGACAGGGCCCATCAGCAGATCAGGCAGTTTGCCGAGCAGGTTGCCCAGCACATCGATGATCTTCACCAGCAGATCGAGAATTGGTCTTGCAAATTGAGAGAGATAAACCAATCCGTCTCCGATAGCTGCAAAGATGCCCTGCACTGTATCCTGCGCCCAGCTTACTATTGAGTCAACTCCTTTCTGCAGCCAGTCGATAACGCCGGCGACAGGGGAGAGTATGGAGTTGGCACGAAGCGAATCGAAGAAACTGTTTACGCTCGATCCGATATTGCCGATCTTGTCTGCAACCCATGTACCTGCTTCGATGATGCGGCTGCGCATTCTTTCTATCAGCTGCAATACTGCAGGAAGTATCTGATCGCGAAGACTTACCTGTGTGTTCTGTTGAGCGATGCCATCTTCTTCCATCGCAGTTCCCATGGCAATGGCTTTATCGAGCCATTCGTTGATGGTTTCCCTGAGGTTGAGAATGGCTTCGAGCGGAATCATTTCCCTCACCTTGTTGATGAGTGTACGGATAGGACCGAACACAGGCTCCATTTCTGTTTTGAGTGCATCCCAGGCCTCGCTGGCTTTTCGCTGCACCCATTGAATGAGACCTTCTTCGCCGGTTTCGTCGTAATTGAGTCCCAGCTTGCCTTTGAGCCAGTCCCATGCTTTGGCCAGTGTTTCGCGGAGTGGAGCGAACCAATCCCAAATTCGTTGGCCCATGTCTTTGATGCCATCCCATACATCGCCTGCGAGTGCTTTCACCGATTCTATGAAAGGCGCTCCGTAGGATGTCCAGAGACCTTCGAGGAACTCAACAGCCGGTGCAAAGAATTCTGTGATCTTGCTCCATGCTTCGCCGGCCAGTGCAGTGAGGATTTCCTTCATCTGGTCCATGGCCTCGAAGAGCGGTTTGCAATCTCCTTTGGATAACGCCATGATGATGGTGCGTGCTTTCAACAGCAGTTGCTGGAAGGTAGGACCGAACGAACCGAGCATGCCTGCATTGTTCATCAGGCCGTCGAAAATGCGGCTGAGTGCAGATTTGAGCAGGTCTTTCAAAAATTCGAGTATGCCTACCTGCGATATTTTTCTCACCAGCGCTGCGCCTTCCGGAGAAATTTCTTCGAGTACATCCCAGAAGAAATCTGCACCCATTTCAATTACATTGCCCGCTGCGTCTACGAGTTGCCCACCGGTGGCATCCCATACTGCTCCCATGCCACTGGCAACACTGTCGAGGAAGCTGCGCTGGATATGATTGGCTCCTGTGAGTGGTGCTCTTTGTACGGGACCCTCCTCATTCTTCTGACTGCTGGCTCCCTGTTGAATGGTGTGAGTGAGTTCGTGCGCCAACAGGCTGTTGCCCGATTTGGAACTGGTATCGTATTGACCTTTGTTGAAATAAATATCATTGCCATGAGTGAAGGCTTTCGCTCCCAAATCCTGATTCATTTGGTTGGCGCTGCTTCCCGTATGCACGCGAACGCCGCTGAAATCCGCTCCGAAGCTGCTTTCCATGGAGGAACGTGTCGATTCGGGAAGCGGACTGCCTTTGCCTTTTTCAGCACCTAGTCTGCTTTCGAGATCCGAGTCCGATGAAGTAGGTGACTGTTTTCCATCCTCACTTTTCTGCACTTTTTGTTCCTGCTCACAGGATGCACATTTCATCTGCACGCCATTGCCTTCGTCGGATGGTTCTGCATTGCTTTCAAATATGGGCTTGCGTTGCAACTCGCCCTGCATGCCATCTTTCTGTTCCTTTTCTTTTTCTTCTTTTTCGCATTCAGCACATTTGGTTTGAACAAATGGCGTGATATTGAAACCGGCATTGTTGGGTTTTCTCTGAACTGTTTCTTCTGTGCTCATTCGCTGCACTACGCGATCGGCTACCGAGTCTGCTTCTTTTTCGTATTGATCATCGGCCTTACCGACGGTAAGTTTTGCCTGAACGCTGCTGCCGTTTTTCGATTGAGGGAAGAAACCACCTTGTTTTGCGGATGAGCCAAAGAATCCCTGCTCACTGTCTTTTGAGAAGAAGGGAGTTTCTTTTTTGGCTGGTGTGGCCGCTGCCTTGGTTTCAGCGCCTTTCATGCATGTTGGTTTCTGTGTATGGTTGGCAGGTTCATCTCCATTCTACCTGCAGGTATTCTTTCATCCATGGTAATTTGATGATCGAGATGTTCCAGGGCAGATAGTCGAGCAACATATCGATCGGACCTGCCTCCACCTGAAGGTGTGGCCTGTCGTTTCTGGTGAATAATTTTCCGGGTCTTTGCAGGAATGTTTCACGCAAACCTGCGTTGGAAGTTTTCTTCAGTATCTCCCATTGTGCAATGGCTTCGGTGAGCAGTTCTTCTGCCTCACTGGTTTCCTGATCGTTTAGTTCTATATGATTGTCGATGCAGGCTGACAAAGGAATACCACAAAGCAGCTTGGGTATCACCAGTTCATATTCTTCGGAACTGCTTCGGCCTGTTGCGAGATAATGCAGCAGGGATATGGCTTTCAGCGTGCTGTTCTCGTCTGTGAATTTCCCGTTATTCAAAAGCCCTATATTATTGAAGAAGGGTTTGATGAATGGTGCGAGCAATACAATGCCTGCATGCTGCACAAAAATTCCTTCCTCGGTGATCTGCTCCGCAAGCGCTGGTGTATCGGTATTGCTGATGGTTTTGTTTGCTGCTGCGGGTTGATCGTTGTGCGTGATATTGATTTGTATTCCGGTCTGCAGCGGATCCGATGGAGGATTGCTTGTTGCCTTTTGCTGTGGAACCGATGCCGCCGGTGGTTCCTGTTTCGGAGCAGGAGATGGCGTTTGCTTGCCCGCTTCTTTTTTTGCTTCGGGCAGTTTTGCCAGTTGGCTAACCAATGGCAATGACAGCGGCAGTTTTGCTGTTACAGTTTTTGATTGTAACAGTTGTGCTGCTTCCTTTGGTGTGAAGATGCTTTCGATGATATGTGTTGCAATCGCCTCCGTAGAAACTACCGCCGCTGCTTGTGTGGAGATAGTGCTCAGCACTGTTTTCCAGATCCTTCGTCTTAGTTGTATTTCAGTTATCCCGGCGAACGACTGAGTAGACGGAATGGCTGCAACCTTGATGATTGCTGCTATTTCGTTTACGTAGGCTATCAGCTGCTGTTGCTTCTTTGCTGTAAGAACTTCGGTTAGATGGAGCAGGAAAATCTCATCATGCTGCAATGCAATCCGTTCTGCAATCACTGCATTGTGGCGGATCTGCTGCCGAAGTTCCTCTGAAATATTATAATCGGTGGCTACCGTTTCGAGTATCTGCTCAAGCCATTTTTTATCAGGAGGCGTAGCATTCCATGGAAGATATCCATGCTGCATGTAATAGATCCATTGCCTGAAAATGCTGATGGGACGTGCTCTTCGGATTACATGAGCGGAACTTTGCTGAGCTGTTTTGCTGCTGGCAGCCGATTGCAGTTGTTCTTCGATACTGCTGATCAGTTGCCGGATGCTGTCGCGGTCGGTGAATGATTTTTCAGCGAGTACGCCAAGATCCAGTTCGAGTTTGTCGATAATGATATCGTTGTCGCCATCCGATATCGCATTGAATATTTTTTCGAGTGCAGGAAGCAGTTCATTGTAATACAGCATACTCATCCGGTGCTGGATGTCGAAGGCATCCAGTTGTTGATCGATGGTGAGTTCCAGCACCTGTGTTTTGATGATATGCTTCATGTTACTTTTTTATGCCGGTGAGCAATTGCCTTACCTTGTCGAAAGCCATATCCGGACTATATTTCCTGATCTCTCCATGATCCCAGAATTTGAAGAGCTCAGCCATGTTGATACCTGATTTCCTAAGTTGTTTGAACTCCTTGTTCAATACTGCGATCTGTTCGTAGTCTCCATTGATGAAGCAAACAGTATCCATGAAATAACTGATGCCTGCCTGTATCAGCGCTTCCACCTGCGCGAGATTTGTTTTTGCAGGAGTGATGGTCTTCAGGATCCTATCGATCAGTTTCTCCGTTGTTTCAAGGTCCGGAGACTGCTGTTGCAGGAAGCTATTGGTTGCCAGCGCGGCTTTCCCGGTAAGAGCATCTGATTGCTGTTCTTTAACCAGATTCACATATTTTGTTCGCCTGCGATTGAACACCTGCTCTTTGGTATCGCGTTGAGCGGGTTTCCGGATCGGTGGCTCTTCAACAGGAGTAACCTTTTTGATGTCGGGAACTTCTGTTGGTGTGGGAATCACCGTTGCAATTTTCGTCCAGCAGAAAAGCTCTCTGATCTTGGTTTGTACAGTTACACCTGCACATGCAGCATCTTCTTTAGGTGCGCAGGGATCTTCCTGACTTTCATTTTGAATTGGTGCAGGAAGGCAGGCTGTACAAGGATCCATCGGATCAAACGCTGAATGGAACAGCAGCTTGCGCATGTCGCAGGTGCTTACGGTATTGCATCCCGGCGCTTTTCTGATACCCCATCGGCTCCAGTTTTTGTACTTCGATTCGAAGTCGCAGAAATCGGAAGGCTTCAGCCAGAGTATCCTTAGCAGCACATGCGCCGGTACTTCGCGATAGAGCAGGTTTTCGATCAGCAAACGATTGGCAGGTTTGCTGAACCGTTGCGGCCATGCAGGCAATACCGCTGTTACAATGAATGAATATGGATCACGGCCGGGAATGAATTCGATCTCAGCATTCTGATCGGGACGCATATCCCGTTGATTCGATTTGCGCCAGGTGAGATCGTGACAGTCGGGAAGTGGCTGGCAGCGCTGCTCTTCACAATGGCAATCTTCTTCGCATCTCGGACGAAGCAGGATATTCTCTATTACATGCAATCCTTCATTATTGATCAGTTTCTTTGCGCGGGCAATGGCATCACAATCCATTTTGGGAGATGTGTACCACTGCGGATTGTATGCAATCACTGAATGCTCATCTTCCTCTGTGCAACTGCAATTCAGTTTAATCCCAAATGGACCGCAATCACAATCAAATACCGGTAGATAGTTTGCAGCGTTGGCAAGGCATTTACTGATATTGCCTTTCTTTTCCCATGCTTTCTGGCATGAATGGAAGGACTCACCGGATTTCCAGGCAACGGTGCAATTGTCGAAACAGATCTCCCACACGTATGTATTCTCCTTTGTTTTTACAACAGGATAGGAGCAGTTAGTCTGGCATATCAAGGGCTTCCATTCTCCAAGATCCATCGACAGATCCATTGGCTGAATGGTTCTTAACAGCCGCTGCTGATTGTTGGTTACTTCATAAATGGGAATGCCTCTTCCATATTCGAACGCAGAGAAATTGTTCAGTACTTCGAAGAAGAAGTCTGCTTCGCATTGATATGGGTTTTCCTTTACATCCTTTTCGGTAATGATCTTTGCAATGCCTTTTCCGGATGCATTCCTGAGTTCCCAATTGGTTTTCCCGTCCGGAACCAGTTCCGGGAATTTCATGGAATCAAATGCAGCGCCGTATTTGATCAGCCTGCTTCTGGCCTGCTCGCGTTTTGCTTCTGAATCATACTTCACCGGATGAATGAGGCAGGTGTTGCAGGAAACCTGAAATGTGTACACGCAGTGTGTGGGATCGATATATGGCTGAAATGCGTTTTCAGTCTGGGTTGTACAAATGAAGGTTTCAACTTCCCGCCACGCCTGATCTTTCGAGGCAAACCTTTCTTTGCTTTCTGTGAGCACTTCGCGCAGCACGATCTGGTAATGACAACGGTATTCGACTTTTGTACAGAGATCCTGACAAACGAAGAAATTGCCGGGGTAACGAAGCAGCAGTCTGAAGAACTGGAAACGCTGCATGGCCTGGTCATGTGTACCAAAGTATTGAAGGCTCTGCCAGATCTCATTGCCGTCTTTGTCGTGTAATACAAAATAATAGACAGGGTCGCCTTCAGTCTTTTTAGCGCAGGTTGTTGACGTGTTTTTATCCCGCTCATCTTTTTCGCATGGGAAGAGTTGATAGAATTCGTCCTGGTCGCGGGTTGTGTACCTTACCGGATATCTTATTGCCATGGCAATGATGTCGTCTGCAATGAGTTCCGGATACCAGTTGTTTCTTTCTGCTGTTTGTGCCGGCACAAACATCACGGACCTGGATTGAGAGCAGACATCGTTTCCATGTTGTACAGTTTCTTCGGGACTGATGAAACGGTCTTTGCCGTAGCTGGCCTTGTCTCTTGCCATGTGCAGAATAAGATGGATGTTGGCGCTGAATGCATCGAGGGCTTCTTCTTTGCTGGCGTATCCTTTTACACTTTCAAGAAACAGTAAGTCGGTTGTGTCTTTTCCAATGATTTTTGCTCTTAACTGATAATGATACCAGATGGTACTGGAACCTTCATCTTTTCTTTCGCGGAGGATGTTATCTCCGGCGGGAACAATCTCCGTGTATTGGTAGGAGAGTGGTTTTTGATAAAGCAAACGCTTCTGTCTTACTACATCATCAAACTCAGTATCGTTTTGTGTTGGCTTGTAGACTGCATGATAATTGTCTTTGTCTACCAGCCGGTATACATATTTCAGATCGTTATTGGAAACATCGTTTGTAACAAAACGATCGAGTGCTTTCGGGGAATCCGATTTGAGTACGGCCGCGACTTCTTTCTTCAGTTGAAGCTGCTTTTCTATTCCGGATGCCGGCTCTTTTTCTGCTATCGATCCGCGAGGGTCATAAACACAGACTGTTGATTTCGCATCCTTTCCTGTGGTCAGCGACAGCTGTTTGTTATGTGTGCTGATCTCCAGTTTGCTGATGGCAGCGTAAAATGCAGTGGCAGATTCATTGGCTTTATCCGCACTGTCGAATTCGGTGGAACACTGAAACCGGTACTGCTCCTGTGGCTCGTAGCCGAGGTTGTAACTGAACGTCCAACGATAATCCTTTTCGTATATGGAGATGAAATACTGGTACTGCTGAACAATACTGCAGATATTTTGTGCAGCGAGCATCGCTTCTTCGGGACTATTGAAACTGGCTTCTGTTTTTGCAATGGGTTTGTCGTTTTGCAGCACCTGCAATTCATAAAGCCCGGTTTTCTTATTGGGTTCCGGTTTGAACTGACTGATGTCTGAAAGCTGTACCAGCAGTGCTTTGCTGGCATTGGCAGCTTCATCGTGGCTGCTGTATTCCGGAACCGATCTTACACTGAAATTGTTTTCGGTGTCGAGCAGTTCGAATCTGAATTTCCCTTTTTTGCCAACGATGTTGTCGTCGATATCTATCTTGAATGCATCGAGATTGGTGAAGCTCAGTTTGTCTTCGCCGTTGTAATGGAAATGAATGTTTTTGAATGCAGGATTGCCTTTTTCCTGCTCCCATTGAGACGATTGAATGATGGTTGCAGCCATCTTGCTTTCAATGAAAGCCTGGGCTTTTGTCAGATCCGGAAAGTGTTTTTTGAGAACAGCCAAAGTATTGCCTGCATGATCTTTGATCAGGAGCTGGCGAATGGTTCTGCAAACGAAAACATCTTTTGGTTCCGGAGCGAAAGTGAATAGATCTGCTAATCCTTTTCGTACAGCAATAGCATGATCCCTGTTGTGCAGCTGTTTGTTGTAGATCAAAGGGAATGATGAATCCCGGTGAATTCTGAGCGGAGCGATCACTGCCTGCTTTTCATCGGGCATGCTGATGTTTTGCTCATTCGTAAGCGCTTTGAGAAAAGCGGCGGCTGTTTCAGCAGCTGTCTCGCGCGAATAGAATTTTTCAGGTGAACTGAATTGAATCAATCCATGTGCCAGTCGTATGTCGATGAGATAGTATTCTTCAAATTCATCCACTGTAAAATGACAGAGGTGATGCCGCCTGCCTTCAGACATGCCCGCCAGCGCAATGGCTCTTTGCTCGAAGCCGGATAGATTATGATTATTCCATCCATCCTGCCAGTAGTTGTAGCCCTTGCCACGGTTGCTGCTGAGTGCAGGATACTGTGCGAGGAACGCTTCTTTATGTATGATATCTTTTTGGGTAAGTTGCTGCTCTCCAAGAAACCCGAAGGAGAGGAGTGAGAAATCTGTAAACTTCTCCGCAAATCTGGAAAGCAGGTGATCGAGAAAATCCTGACGGCGGCGCTGGTACAGGTTTTCGTCTTCGATAATCCTCTGCAGATACTGGCTGTAGCCAAACATTTTATGTTCCAGCTGAAAGCCATAACGGTCGTTGGGTGTTTTGAAGCTGCGATAGTTTTCAGAGAATCCTGCTGCGTATTTGATGGACCCTGCGGCTTGCTTTGCCTGTTTCTCGCTGTCGTAGAATTTATAGCTCACCAGTGCGAGGTCGGCAATGGATGAGAAGAAACAGAAGAGCCAGCATTTTTCGGAGATGGAAATCAGCAATGGCGAAAATCCATCATAGAGCATATCCTGTTGCAATACGCCGGTCAGCGCTTCACATTGCCATTTGTCTGAAACCTCGTATGGGATAAGGTAGTTGCTGCTTTTGTTGTTTTGAATATTGCCGGATCGTATGGCGTTTTCCAGTTGTTTTCTTTTTACCGGAATGGCCAGCACACTGCCTTCTGTGCCCAGATCGTTGTTGCCTTCTGCTCCTGTATTGAAGCGGATCAGTTTTTCAATATCGGGTACGTCGTTGAGCTGATTCAAAAAATAGGTATGTCTTCCGGAGGCCGATGCTGGCGAAGAAAATGCAAACAGCGATCGGATATTCTGTAATTGCGAAAGGTAATTGGCGAGCAACTGATCGAAGAACAACAGGTATCCTTTCAGTTGATATGCCTGTGCTTTTCTTTTGTCGGGCGCATCAGCAGGTAGTCCGCCTTCACTGATGCCATATACTCTTGGAAACTCGTTCTGAATGGAAGGGAAATCGCTCAGCTCTGCACGATACGCGCCTTGCGGAATGGCTGCATCGAGATAAGGCGAAGGCATTTTGTACAACACTTTGCCATTATGTGTAAAATCGATTCGGAACAGTTCATTGAATTTTTCCGTATCTATTTCCACCGGCATTCCCTGCGTTTTGAATTTGAATGCAGAGCAGGCGGGAGAAAAATCCGGGACATGGTTCTCCGGAATGTTCCATACCCAGTGGCTTGAGCCTTTACCATCGCAGTTTTCGAGCCAGGCAAGGTTGCTCACGTTCCGCACTCCGGGTACATCGAGAATTACATGATAAACATCGGAGAGATGGATCTCTTTTCTCATCACTATCGATTCCAGTTCTTCCGTATCCACAAAACCATGGCTCGATCTGAGATCATAAGGCCTGCCTGCAAAGATCTCTTCGATGCTCTTCGATTTGTCTTCGAGCAATTGACGGAGCGTATAGAATTTTGGTGCAGGAGAAAAAAAGTTCCGGAGCGCTTCCACTACTTTGGTGTACACATCTTCAGCGTCGGCATTGAGCTCCAGATCGATATCGAGACAAAGGCCGATAGGTTTCTTTTTCAGCACGATCAGCTGATCGAAATCTTCACAGAGATTTCTGTGGGCCATGAGTTTTTCATGGATGGTTTTGATCAGTGCGGCCTGTTCCTGCTGGTCTGTGATTGATTTTGTATCGTAGTTCTTTTCGAACTCGATGTATACTTTGTACAATCCGTTGTAGCAGTCTGCGCAGTATGGATCGATGTGTTTTCTTTTTTCAGTGCAGGCGTAGAAGCTATCTTCGAGCCACGCATTTTTCACTCCTTCGATATCCACCAGCAGTTTTCTGAAATCGGTGATGGTAAGCGGATTGCAGGTGAGTATCTCTGCCGGCGTGAAAAAGTTGTTCTCTTTTGATTTGTCCAGCGGATTCTTTGCAAACAGGTCTTCGATGGGAAGATGGGTACGATAACCAAGATCCATCAGTGCATAACAAAGCACTTCGAGTATGGTGATGCCGGGATCATGAGCATTGTGATCCGTCCAGATCTTGCCGGCCAGTTTGCCAAGATGATCGAGCCCCTCGGCACGCAGCGCTTCCCAATCGAGGTATTCAGGGAATCCCGTATTGAGTTTGCTGATGAATTGTATGTTCGGATTGTTTTCTGGCATAATTGCAGCTTAGCTGTTAGGAGTGGATTTGCATTCGATGAATTGCACCGGTCTGATGCTGTCTGATGTATCGCCCCATTTTTCGCGGGTTACCGGTGCGATGCAGATATCGATGTCACCTGCGATGAGGATAGATCTCGGTGTAGCAGGACAAATAGAAACCGGCGCCTCCTTTTCATCTGCCGGATATGTTTTGGTCAGTTCGTGCCGCATGTTCAATGCAAGAATGAAATCGATGTAATCCAGCGATTCGAGAAACCCGATGATATTGGATCGGTTAACGCATTGGCCAAACGTGAGTTTGTAGCTATACGGATCGCCGATTGCCCATGGCGCCATGAATGTGCGGATATCCATTGCCAGTTTCTCTTTGTAATAATTTTCGTCTTTACCTTTCATCAGGCGAACCTTCAGGCAGAGATGGATCTTTTCGTATCTGGGATTCATGCTCCGGAACCGAACGAAAGGAGAGGTGCGCTTTCTCACATACTCATCTATCTTTTCCAGTAAGCTCACCGGTGCCTTTGGCTCAAAGGCATTGCCTGCTTTGAGTTTGGTGAGATCCGGGATCACAGCCAGCAGTACATGGCCGGGTGCATACGGGAAATCGTTGATGTGCTCGTGCGCATTCAATCCCAAACTATGGTTGATGCATTTTGTTTTGAAGATCTGCGGAAATGCATCGAGCACAATTCGTTCGTAATCGAACTTTTGATTGGCGCGTCCCTTATGACGAAGATGCTCACTCACGCGAACGTAGTAGAGTTGTTCTTCCTCTGGTATCTGTCCACCAAACGACTCGTATGGCTGCAATATCTTTTTCACGGAAGCATCGGCAGTAACCAATTTGGCGATCTGGTTTGCATCAAGTGGCTTGCTCAGTCTGAGTTTGTCGTTCTCCGGCGTATTGGTGAAAGTAGCGCGGATTGCCTGCGCGTGAATGCCGGTTGTCTCACTCACCAGTTTGCTGTTCTCCGGAATAGTTGCTTTGATCCAATGAAACTCAGGTGGCATGATGGTATTGCCGGTGGTAATGTTTTCCGGTATGGCAAACTGAATGATACCTGATGTGGTAAGGTTTTCAGTAGCATCGTTCAACACTTCAAATCCGGTACGGAGTGGTTTCCATACATTGCTTTCGAGATAATGCCAGTACACTTTTTCCTTGTCGGATTCTGAATCTGCAGTGGCTTCAGCCAATTGAAAAAGAATACTGAGGTTGCTGCCTGGTGTGAGGTTTTCCAGTCCGAGGTATAATGTGCCTTCGTCACAGAATGTAGGCAGCATCATGGGCGACAGCTT
The DNA here is from genome assembly GCF_012927185.1 of Pseudoflavitalea sp. G-6-1-2. Classification (GTDB taxonomy): domain Bacteria; phylum Bacteroidota; class Bacteroidia; order Chitinophagales; family Chitinophagaceae; genus Pseudobacter. The sequence goes on along the minus strand of NZ_JABBGB010000002.1, from coordinate 632,099 downwards.
TATTACTTCATGTTTGAATGTGTTTTTGAATGGATACAGGTGAATGAGATCGATATCTTCAGCAGATGCCGATGCTTTGTAATCGATGCCTATATTGGAAATGGTAGGTGTCCATGGTTCCTTAGGAATAACGGCGCCTCTGGCTTTGAACATGGTGATATTGTTGTTGGTGTACACCAGCCAGTCGTGTACCGTCTTGAAATCTTTGTACAGCGTTGAGTCTTTCAGTTCATCCTGATCCGCTGGAAGTGGTGGAATGGGAGGCGGTGGTACAGGCAGTCCTACATTGAACATGGCCATCCACACATTGTCTGTGATGTCCACGGTAAATGGTGGAGGCTGCACTTTCACCAGATCGATGATCTCCGTAATCAGCAATTTCAGTGCAGGATCGGCATCATCTGATTTTTTCTTGATATCCTCCAGTTCGTCGAATAGCTTTTTGGGATCGATGATAATGATGTCGTTCTTGTCGTTGATGCCATAGTATACCGCACCGTCAACCAGTGATGGTGTGGGAGCAGAGAGTTTTCCCTCTGCCGATAGCTGGCGCGCCAGTACTATCGGATAATCTGTATGACGGAAGTCCTGGCATCTGAGGCTTAGCCGAAGAAAGCTGTTTCTTACGCTTGTGTCTAATTTCTTAACTCCCTTGTATGGTGCATATTCCCGTGGCTTCTCCGGTAAACCAGTAAACCCAAGATGTGTGAAATGAAATTGATTGGTGTATAGTGATTTAAAATGTTGTTCGTCTCTGAAACACCTGATTGTATTAATGTCGGTAGGCGGATCTGGAAAAAGCGGATCAAGATTGTCTTCGATCTTCGTTTCTTTTACCAGCTCTTTTACTGGTCCTTTATTCGTTTGTTTGATTACTTCTTTTAATACTTCTGTTTCACATTTTTTGTCGCCATCGTTGGGGTACCAGTTGCCATCCTGCAGTATATCTGTTTTCATGAGGAACCTGGCTGTTTCTATTTTGTCGGATACTTTAACAATGTTGCCGTTCTCGTTCCTGTTTTCGGTTTTGTACGCTTCGTAATATTTGTCAAAGTCTTCGGGTTTATCTTTCCAGAAAACATTCACCCAAACATCTGACCATTTCTTCAGGAATACTTCTTCTGAACCGATATAGAAATTGGAATTGATCTTAGGCCGTACACCGAAGGCATAGAACGGACCGCTGGGGTCCATCAGGCTTTCATCGTTCTGTACGATTATTTTTTTGAGACCGCATACCCGTACGTCGATGGTAGTAGTCGGAAGCAGCTTTACCTTTTTGAAGAAATGATAAAGTGATACATCGAAATTGTCTTCAGCCGGATCGCGTTTCAGACAACACTTTTCCTCTTTGTTTTTGGTGCTGAAATTTGTTTTGTAATGATCGTCCAGTTCGAGCTTTACCAATGGGGCGGAGGATTGCAGCTCTTCTTTCAGCTTTTCGTTGTCGAAGAATGTTACTGCAGGTTTATCTGCATTCAACACTGCTTCAACAGTAAGTGTGAATTTTTTTGATATGATTTCTGATACTTTGAAATTGAGTGCCGGCGTATCACTTGGACTGATCCATTCTTTCTCTCCGCTGAATACCAAACTGAATGGTGTTCTCTTTTTGAAGAACTCTTTAACTACATCCAGCGTAGGGTCGATGTTTATTTCGAAATCATTTGCCAATATGATGGTGTCGAAGCGGAATTTCTCTACAGGGCAGTAGCAGAATGGCTGTAAAGGATGTTTGTTAGTTGGGGAGGGTTCAATTTTATTATTAGAAGTAAGCTGCTGCCGAAGGAAGTTTGCCTTTTCTTCACTCAACCCTTTTTTTACTGCTGCTGCAATCAACTCCTGACTTACATAGTAATATTGAGTATTGAGTGCATCCTGCAATACTTCACGTGGATATTTGTCGTGGCTCTTCGGATCACTGGGGTCTTTGGGAATAAAATATGTGACTTCGTATCCAAGATCATTGGGGTAATTGAAGTTTTCCGGACTGGTGGTGCCTGCTGTTTCATCGCAGCATCTTTTTGTTTCAGGATATGATAGCTGCTTCAGGCTGTCGCAGATATTTTCCTTGATTTCACATTGCAGATTGATGGTAACAGTGCGCACGCCTTCCTGCATAAACAGTACCGGCGAGGCGAGCACAAAACCCAGTCTGCTATTGGGATACGGCTTGTATTCTGTTGAACCCGGCAGCTGGTATTTGCTTTCTTTGTTGCCGAGTGTGTAGTAATTGCGAACGTCGGTCTGGAAGTCTTTTTCTACACCGTCTGCCTTTGTGAGATCGGGAGCCATGTAGAGACCTTCGAGCAGATTCTTATCGCCCAATGCCCGATTGTTGAGGTAGAGTGCGCGAATATCTTTCACCTGTGCGCGGTTCACCACTATTTCGTCGTCGAAGGCAAACAACACTTCCTGCTTGTTGATGTCTTTGCCATCTTTTACAAGTAATCCTTTTTCGAGCAGGTATTTATCGAGTTCTTTCTGGATCTCGATCACAATATGCACTTTGTCCGGAACGGCCTCTTTAGGTTTGATTCGGAGAACAGATTTGTAAAAATAATCGAGGTGTTTTCGGGTGAAGCCATTCAGATCGTCCTGCAGTTTGGTGAACAGTTTCAGAAAAGCAAAGAGGAGCGCGAGATGTGGAAGATGTTTCTGATGCAGTTCATCTTTCAACGGATCAAAGCTCTGATCGAGGCTCAGCTCCGCCGATTTTGTGAGCACTCTGATGGGCTCGAAAAATGCACTGAAGAGATTGGTGGTTTGATTGTACAATTCAGACAGCTGATCGCAGCCAGCCGCTTTATCCAGTGCTTTTACCTGCTGCTCAGGCAGGGCAGAGTTGCCGATATTGAAAGTGTCGTTGCTCAGTATCTCTCTGAAATCGATCGCTTCCAGGTTCAGCACATTGGCGGCCATCCGGTTGAGTGCAATGAATTGTATCAATGCCGGACGGATCTTGTCTTTGATGATGCTTTCGAATACACGTTCAACGGGCAGTCCGCTTCCCTGGATCTTCACATACCATTGGTAGATGCGTTTGATAGTGTTGTAGTAGATGAATCTTTGCATCAGCTGCAAACCCGCAGTGGAAGGGCGTTTAGCGAATATGGATTTGTATAGATCCAGCTGTTGCTGTACCGACTGATAATTGTATTTGATGAGACTGGCGAGCACAAATGGAATGCTTTTCTCGAAGAAGGGCTTCCAGTCGGATATATTGAGTTGATTGTCGTAATGGTTGATGTTGCGGCTGAGCTGATAGAAATAGTCGAGCAGGTCTGCCATTTTCCGGGAATCGATCTTTGCGTTCCCGGCAAGCAGATTGTCCATGATGCGCTGCCGCTGACTCACTCCCTGTTCGTGCTGAAAGGGGTGGGGCATGCAATTGCAGAAGCTCGCCTTTTGATCGATATTGTGCTGTTTCCCCGCTTTCATGTTAAATTCTTTTCAAAAACTTTAGATGGTTTTCAGTGCTTCATTCAGGTAATAATCATACACGTAGTTGAACCTTGAATTGGTGCCGGGTATGGTGTATTCTACGAGAATGGTGAACCTGCCTTCGATGAGATCGAATGAGTCGGCTGCTGTGATCTCGATCTTGTCTGCGATGATGCGCGGCTCGTAATAGAGGATCGCATTTGTTACCAGTTCTTTGATGTATCCTCTGATGGTGGCGTTCATCGGTTCGAAGAGATAGTCCTGCAGATTGCATCCGTATTTCGGTTGCATCACTCGTTCTCCGAGGCTGGTACTGAGCAGTATGTTGAGACTTTGGTTGATATCCTGCACGGCACTCACCATTTCCACGGAACCCGCTTCAATGCTGAATTCCGGAGGGAAGGCCCATCCTGTACCGAGAAAAGAATTGAATAAATTGTCGTTCATCCTGATTGGTGTTTACTGGTTATCCTCCGATGATCACGGTAGGGAATCCTGTTACGATGCTGCCTCCGTGTGCTGTGAGATCGCCCTGCCGGGCAGCGGGCCGCCCTCCGATGAGCACGGTGGTGGAGCCCTTGACGATGGAGTCTGGCGGTCCTGCACAAACACAGATGTCAGAGACAACTGCTGCCGGCATACCGCCGATCAGTACAGTGGGCACACCCGGACCAGCTATTGGTCCGCCTACATGCGGATTAGGTGTAGCGAGAGGGCAGGTATGCAAATCTGTTAGTCGTGCTGCTGCTGGCATAATATTTTGGTATTGGGTTAATTGATTTTTACCGGTAATCCTGTTATTTCATTCGGGCCTTGTGCTGCCAGTTTCGCAACTGCTCCTTCGATACTCACATTCGCATCTGCTTTTATGGAGATGCTTGGCCCTCCGATACTCAGTGTGGTGCCTGCTGCGATGGTGAGCGCTGCACCGGCTTTAATGTCGATGTTAGCCGGACTTTCCATCTTGATCCCCGAAGGCTGCATGGTCACTTTGTTATTGTTCTGGTCTTTGATCTCGATCTTCGATTCTTTCTCGTCGAGTGTGATGCTGTTGCCTGCCGGTGTATCTATTTTGATGGTCTTCGTATCGTCGTTGAAACTGATATGCATTTTGGACCGAGTGGTGAATCCTTTTTCGTGATTGGCATCTGAACCCTTGATGGGAGCGGCTTTGGCGCTGCTGTGCAACATGCCGAGCACCACTGCATCGCGGGGATCGTCGTTGATGAAACCTACAATCACTTCATCACCGATCTCAGGCCGGAAGAATGCACCGCGGTCGCTGCCTGCATCGAGAGAAGCCACGCGCGTCCAAATGCCTTGTGCGGCATTGTCGATCACCGGGATCTTCACCAGTATGCGATCCTGTCCGTCCGGATCACTTTGCAGTTGAACAGCGATGCCGATCTGCAATCCACGAATGCCGCCGATGAGCCCTGCTGCAGAACGATCATCGAGATCGTCGTTGTGTTGCTCTGCATAACGACGCGGATCGAGTCCGAATTGAATATTTGTTTCCCAGGTTCCATCTGCTATGTCGTGCTTCACTGCTGTTACACATGCATTGCCGTTGAAGCGTGCGCCTACGCCTGTGATCTTCACCATGTCTCCGGGATGTACGCCTTCAAATCCTGTGAAACGTGCACGTCCTCTGATTTTGGCGAGACGGCTGCGCATCATCATTCCTTCCGTCCAGCTTTGCAGTTCCTGTTCGAGACGATGACCGCTGTGATGAACGAAGTATTTATCCGGACTGGTTGCATTGGCGATATCGCTTCCCGGAATATTGCCGTTTTCATTGAACTGCACAGTAGAGCTTTCTGTTTTGAAGAGCTGCTGATTGCTGTAGTCCCATGATGTGGCTTCGATGTTTTTGAACTGATAGCGGGCATCCATCTCTGCTTCGAATTCCTGAATGGATGATCCATAGGCCACTTCCATTACGGATGCTGCTTTTGTGTTGGGTTTGAAAACCTTAACAGTGCCATCATCCGTTAAAACCAGCATGGCATTGGCTTCTGCGCGAAGCAGCAGAAAATCCCAGTCGGAAATATGATGCTGCACCAGCTCCTTGTGTTTGAGACTGGTTTGTTCTGCATCGGATTTCAGTTTGTAGGGACTGGTGAGCTGATCTACCAGTTCATTGTCTTTAAGGTTGTTGAAGTAACGGCTATGCCGTCCGATGGTCATGCGGATAGCTTCGTCGTGACATTCGATCTGCAATTCTGTTCGGCCCTTCTCGCGGATGCGGATGGCATGTCGCGTGATGATGCCTTTGAAGAATTGCTTGTTGTTGCCATCACGTCCAACTTTGATGATGATCTTCTTGCCCGGAATAAAATCGTTCTTCTCACTGATGGCAAAAGTTTTGTCGGCCACTTCTCCGTCGCGGATCACCAATTTCGCCATGGAGATGCGGTTCACTTCTTTGAGAATGGAGAGGGAGAGCACCTGATAGAATGCTTCCATTTCCTTTCCATCCAACAGAATGGTGAAGGTGGCAACATCGTGCTGCGCAGTATTGGTTGTACTGACTTCTGCCATTATTCTTCGGTTTTATTGAAGGGTGGGAAGATGAGTTTGTCTCCGGTTCTCAGCTTTCTGATGGTGGTGAGATTGTTCACAGCACCCACCTGCAGAAAGTATTTCGAATCGTTGTATATGTTGAAGGTTAGCAGGCAGAGCCGGTCGCCGGTGTGTGCAACCCGCTCGTGTGTGAGATCGGGCGAGCTTCTTTTCATTTCGCCTTCGCGTTTTTTCTCGCTCAGGTATTTGAGAAAAGTAGCGCCGATTTTGATTCGTAGCGGCGATCCGTCGGGATTGAACAAAGTGTAGTTGATATCCAGCTGCGATAACACGCAGGGAAAGGTGAATTCTTCTCCCCAGAAGATGGTGAGAAAGCGCGGGCGATGGATATCGCCCTCCATGAAATACACGCATTTCTGAAACGCTTCCAGCTGTTGCTTTACAGTTTTCTTATCATGCGAAGCATCATAACCTTCCAGTGTTTTGGTGCCGTCGAGAATGATATCGAGTTTGAACTGTTCGGGTTCAGTGGAAGTGTAACGCGGATCGGTGCCCTGTTGTCCGTGTCCCTTATTGGTATCGAGATTTACTTTGTAATTCTGCGTATACGTTTCGGGATTGATGGGCACTTTGAATTCACCGAGTTTCTGTGTGAACTCTTTATCCTTGTAACTCCAGATGGTGATCTTATGGAGGCTTCTATCTGCCATGTTTGTCTTTGATTATTTCCAACACTTTTTCAATGCATGCTTTGACGAGCTCATCATTAGCAGCGGCAGGAGCCGTGCTCTGAGCGGATCCTGCGGCATTGCCACTCTGCGTAACGGTGGCCCTGATGATCAGTTCGCGCACTTCAATTGCCATGATTATGGATTTTGGAACAGCAGGCGGTTGTAATTCAGTTCCAGTGTCTCTATCAGCACTTCGCCGCGTTCGGCATTGAGCTCGCCGATCTTCCAGCTTCTTGGCCATACATTGTTGATGGTCCACTTCAGCATGGGTTTGTGATCTTCTCCGAGAAGCATGATATTCACGGTTGGGATCACTTCGATCTGCTCTTCGTCGAATGCTTTTTTCAGCCAGGCGGTGAGTTTGCTGTCGCTGGGTTTGAGCAATCCGCGTTTCAGGGTAAGCGGACCATACTTCCTCCTGGTAGGCATCACATGCTCAAAGCGGTTTTCCCCTCCCTCTTTGATGGATTCCGTATCCATGGTGGAATCTAGCCCGGTCACCGATTGAAAGCGCACATCGATGCTTTCACCCGGAATGGTGCTGAACTCAACGCTGAAATGAAAGTTGACGGTCTGATAAAATGTATTGGGACTGTTCTCTGCCATACTATTCTGCTTCTACAATTTTCAATCCTTCGTGTACGAGTTCCATTGTTTCGATGGCTACTTCATTGCCATCGGCTTTGAGGTCGGTGCTCTGGATCTTGCTTGGCCATGCGTTCTCCAGCGTCCAGGTGATCACCGGTTTGTGCTCTTCGTTCAGCAGCTTGATGGTGATATCTCTGCGGAACACAGATTTGATCTTGTTCTTCTCCTGAAACTTGGCGGTCTCTCTCCAGAGTTTGAAGAATTCAAAATCCTGCAATACTGTTCCCCGTTTCAGTATCACGTTGCTGTATTTGGTGAGGCCCGGTTGCTTGTGTTTGTTGTAAGTGGGGTTGATGCCTTCGCGATATTCGATCACTTCCGTTTCGAAATCGAGGCCGGTTACTTCGGTGAAACCCATACGTGTACCGCCCCAGCTGACTTCGAAGTGAAACTTCGGAAGCGGATATTTGAAATTGTCTGCCATACTATGCTAGTTTATTGAATGATGAATGTGTTGAGCAGATTAAGAACATCTGCCTTTCGGATCGGTGATGGTAACTGCATCTTTTAAACTGCTGATGCACGATGCAATGGCTTCCTTGTCTTTGCTTGCATTGAGATAATTCTGCGAGTCTGTATTCACTTCGTCTACAGATTTTTTGTAGCGATTGATCACCCACTGCGTGTATTTGTTGTCTGCAACCGGGAAGCTGAACTGCGGCATGATCTCGCAACTGTCGTATCCGCCTGGCGTACCGGGCGTTTGACCAGCACCACCTTTGTCGTCGTTCTTCTCTTTGCATGGATCGCAGGGTTGTTCATCGTCTCCTGCGCAATTGAGGCGGCATTGCCACTCTTCGAGGATGCACGACAGACCGAATGGTGTGCATACATCTTCGTGCACCATGTTGGCGAGTCGGATGATGTCCATGATCTGACGGATGATGTCTTCTTTTGTTTTCAGCACCACGTCGAGACTGGCTTTGTAAGATTCGAGACATTTCATGAAGCCTTGTCCGGGTACCATGATGGATTTATCGAGGTACTTGATGCAGTTCTGCAACGATTCGTATTTGGCGTTGATCTTATCCAGTTGTGAATAGAAATCGCGGATCATGCAGAAGAGGATCTCAACAGCTTTCACGGTGTAACCTGAGTTGTTACAGATCTTGTCCACCTGTGAAATGATGAGACTGAACTGCGAGCAGATATCTTTGGATTGTTCGTCGAGCTGCAGCAATCCATCCTGCCATTTTTTGAATCCGTCCCTTCTTCCTTTGCTGAAGTCGAGTTTGGCTTTTGCCTGAATGGCCTCTTCACTTTTTCTTCCGAATTCATCCTGCTTCTTTTTCAGCTGATCGCTCCAGCTGTCGTAGCAGCAATCGCAACCTTTGCCGGGATCTTCGCCGGGGTCTTTGAGGCAGCAGCTGGCTACGCTGTTCTTGCCCACCTGATCCCAGTTGGCAGGAATCGGTTCGTATTTTTTGCAGTTTTTATCGTTGGATGACATATTGATAATTTTTTCTTTTGGTGATGATGGTTAACAGTCCTGCGGCTGTGGCTGCTTATCAGGACAGGAACTGGTTTGCACGTCTTTGCAGATCTTGCAGATATCCTTCTCGCAGTTCTCCAGTCTCTTGCCGCAATCGCATTCGTCGATCACGCAATGGCAATCGGCACAGCAGTAGAATTGAACGGCATCGCGTACGCCTTCGAAGTCGCTTCGTTTGCCATAGAGTTCCACTTCAGTTTTGGCGAGATCTTTTTTGGATTTCACCAGATCGTCGAGTACAGTTTTGAGATCTGTTTCCGATTGTTTGATGCTGTCCTGAACCTGCTTGTCGAACTTCTTGATGCGATCGGACAGTTCAGTCTGCAAACCATCGAGTGACGTGATGTTGGAGAAAGTCTGAATGCCGGCCACATCGAGCGAAGACTTGAAGATGGAGTCGATGTCGAACGAAAGATTCGAAGGCATGCAGATGAGTTTGTCGATCACATCTTTCACGTTATTGCACTGCTGCGGTCTTTCTTTCTGAGGCTTTTCACCACCACCGCTGCAATTGTTGGGTGTTTCTCCCAGCAGTTCTATGATCTGTGAGCAGTTGCAGATATCGTCTTTGCAGTCGCGGAGTTTGCAGGCTGCTGCGCGCAGATCGTAGGTTTTATCTTTTACATCCTTGATGGATTTGGAGAGTTTCTTCAGTGCGTCTGCGAGCAGTTTATTGCTGGCGAGATAATTCTTCACACCTTCTTTGATGGAGTCGCCGGTTTGCAGCAGCTCTGTGGTTACCATCAGAGAGAGGTTGCGGTGAATGCGGTAATGTCTTTCAGTCCATACGAACCAGCATTGTTTGTCGGCGATGAGGCCGTCGAGGCTTACTTTTTTTACTTCGAGTTCGGCCACTTTGCCTTTCAGTTCGTAGACTTCTTTGCAGTAGTCGTCTCTGAAACGATTGATGGTTTCTTTCTGCGTTGGTGATGGCAGTTCAACGCATCCGCAATCGCCGGACTGTGTGTTTTGAGATTGATTATAACTCATAGATTAGTTGTTTTTTGGGTGATCATTAAACTTCTTCGAGCATTTTGTGCATGAAGCGGAGGATGATGAATTCGGCGGGTCTTACAACGGCCATGCCTATTTCAACGATCATTCTTCCTTCGAGCACATCCTGATAGGTCATGGTTTCGCCGAGGCCTACATGCACGTAGAATGCTTCTCTGGTGGTGGTTCCCTGCAATGCACCTGCTTTCCACTGCTGCGTGAGATAGTTGATGATCATCGATTTTACGCGCGTCCAGGTATTGAGATCATTAGGTTCGAACACAAATTGTTCAGTGGCGTTCTTGGTAGATTCTTCCACCATGTTGAAGAAGCGTCGAACAGGTACGTAGCGCCATTCGTTGTCGTTGCCCGCGAGTGTGCGTGCCCCCCAGATGATGGCCTGTCCACGACCGGGGAAGGAGCGGATAACGTTGATGGATTTGCCTGCTTTGGTATCGACGTTGAGGTCTTCCTGGTCTTCGTGTGTGATGGCATATTGAGGGCCTACTGCATAGTTGATATTCACGTTGGCAGGAGCTTTCCAAACACCGCGACTGTTGTCTACCTGCGCATACACACCTACTACGGCAGGAGAGGCGGGCAGCAGCATTTCCATGCTTGCAATGGCATTCTTTGCCTGAAAGTATTGTGTATTGTTGCCAGCTTTCAGTTCTTCGAGTGTTCCTCCGAATGAAGATCCCTCGATTTTTACGAGTGCATCATTGTCGGAATCGCTGTCTTTCACCTTGTATTGAAAGTCAATAGTGGTGCGGATCTGTGGGAAGTATACGGCGGCATATTTCAGATCGTCGGTATTGCCTCCGAGGTTGTCGCGGAGCAGATCGCGATCGGCTTTCCAGTCGAAGCTGTCGGCGCTGTGGTAAACATCCAGCACTACAAAACGGTCCTGCAGTTTTTTTGCCTGTCTGATGGCATCGGCATAGAGTGCGTAGTAAGTGGGACCATCGGTGAGATTGATGGCGTCCGGAAAAACGATGAGCGTTACTTCATCGATCTTCTCCACTTCGTTGAGGCCGGTGCGCAATCTGGAGTCGAGCACTTCGGTGCCGCTGCTCTGGTAATTGCCGGCAGATACAATGTAGCAGGGGCCTCCGCCATTGGCGAAGAACAGCTGCAATGAGTAGTACATGAGAAATTTCGATCTGGCGGCGGGATCAACTTTTCCTTTGATCTCTGTTCTGGCACCGTTGGTGCTGAACGTAACCACCAACCCTTTTTCCGCATCGGCTCTTCCGAAGAACTGTTCGTATTCCAGCATGGAAGAAATGCGTTTGCCTTTGAAGAGGAGATCATCGTCTTCTTTTTCACGTGCTTTTTCCGTGTACCCGATGAAGGCAGGAATAGCAGTTTCTACAGAAGCGATGGAGGGAGGGAGTTTTGGAATCTCTTCTATGTACACTCCCGGTGTTTTGTATTCTGCCATAATGATTGTTTTGTTACTTGTTATTCAAATTCGGTTTATTGTTAAGAAAACTGTTATACGTCGAAGAGGTCGGATCGCGGAACGATGATATCTGTGTAGATTCTTCCGTTCTCGATCTGGATTGCTTCATAGGAACCCGGATTGGCTATGTATTTGGAGCCTGATAAGGTTTTGAATTCAGTTTGCACGTAGCTCGAATTGCGCATACTCAGAGAGGTGAGTATGCCTTTGCCGCTGTCGTATTGGAGGTAAGGATCGAGGATTGGATTTTTTTTGATCTTCAATTGCTTGTTGTTGCGATATCTCCAGAATGTGAAACGGCTTTTGAAACGGATCTCGAATATGGGTGGCGGAGTGATGCCTCCGGCAGTCAGCCTACGCGTGCGAAGGAGACCCTGATTGTCTATGAGTGTGAAATCGTTGTTGGAGAGCGATGGTTTCAGAGAGATCAATCCCCATGTATCCTGTTCGATCAGTTTGTTGTCTGCAAAGATGATATTGTGGGTGGCGCTGAAACCATTGTCCCCGCTTACTTTCAGCGTGTATTGTTTAAATGGTTGTACGCCGGCAACCGAACGCAGATCGATCAGCACTTTCTCTTTGGAGGACGGGAGAGGCTTTTGCATGGTCCATAGTGTTGATCCGCCATCATCCTTCAATTCGAAATTTGCAGCACTGACATTGCCTGCATTGAAGAAGCTGTAGGTGAAGATGGATGGAAGCAGCGTACGATCGTTCTCCGTAACAAAATTCCCGGCATTCAAAGTTTGCCATTGATCAGTGCCGGCACTGTCCACAAAAAATGCCTGCCAGGTATTGCCTCCGGCAAGTGTTAGCTCTCCCTGCTCGTAGGTGTCCTTAGAGCCGGCGGCAGGAGGCTGGGTAGTCAAAAATGGGAACAGTTTTGGAACGGCTGATTCCTGATTGGTGAAGTAAAATAAGGCAGGCATCACCTTATTGATACGTGTATTGGTAATGGTTTCGAGTGAATTGTTTTTCTGTGTGAGCTGAATATTGATCAGCAGATCTTCGGGAAGCGGAACCAGTGGCCGGTAGGCTGTATCTCCCGAAGGGAGTGTGGTTTCGGTGACGGCCATCATAACGCTGAAGCCCGAATAGCGGGGCACAAGCTTCAGCTGGCATCCTGCCAGTTGCGATAGCTGTGCAGGAGGAAAATTGTATTGCAGATCGTCATTAACAGATGGTCTGTTTTGTTTCAGTTTGTTCAGCAGAAAAAGTTGTTGTGCATCAGGAGTAGGTTGATCGAAAATGGTATCTCCGTTACTGTCGGTGAGATAGTATTCGTGCAGTATGCGCAGTTCGAATAGTGGCTGATACAATCTTGACATATTCTGCGGTTAATTGTTGGGCATTTTTTTGATAGCAGTGTCCACGCCTTCGATGAACGGAACTTCGCGCAGCATGGCCCTTTCGGTGATGGCCACCAGGCGGAGTTTGTACATCACAAAGGGAATCTGTCGTCCTCCCAATGATCCCCAGAGGTGATTGATCTGTTCGAATGTGAGGGTGTACAGTTCCATGGTGAATTTCAGTTCGGGAATATCGTTGGAGCCGGATACTGCTCCATGTGTGAATGAGTTGCGGCTCTGGAAAAAACGAACGACCGCTGAAAGCCGCTCCAGCGCATGTATGTATTCAGTACCGGAGTAATTGCATGTAACCAGTACATATAGATTAAGGAATACCGGTGGATTCTCGTAGATGGCCATATTGGACATGCCTTTCTTCACTGTAGCAGCATTCTTCAGTGTGCTTTCTTCTTCGATATTCACCAGTGAGATAACAATTCTTTTGGTGAGGGAATCGCTGTTGGCGGTTTCGAGCAGGCCGATATTGTCGATCACCACATCGGCTCCACCGATGGACAGATCGATATAATTCTGCAGGTTGTCGCGCAGTGAGGCAAGTGCTTTATCAATCATCGCACCATTGGGTTAAAGTTGAGAAAATAGCATCCTGTCTGGAAGTTGATTGTTGTTTAAAATCAACGCCAGTAGAGGATTGTGTGAAATCGTAACGGTATGTATGGGCACGGAAGGGGTGGTTCCTTACGGTAATGTAAAACCGAAAGGAATAAGCGTAGAACCTGACATAGGAAAGTCTGTCAGCTTCGCGGCCGTTAATCAGCATTAACCAGTGGTGGAGAAAAGATTACGGATGGAGAACAGGGAAAAACATCATGCTAGTAATCGAAGTATTTCATAAGGTCGGAACTGGGATCGGGTCTGGAAGGTTTGTATCGAGGCATGGTGGTGGGGAAAGAATGGTGCCTCGATTCAAATTTGTCAATAATTCAATCGATGTCCAAATAAAGTTCGGTGAACTTTTCCACTTTTTATTGACGAAGTTATGCACTTACCTGTTAGTGGTATACGAGACAAAGAGGCGCTCAAAGATTTTCAACGGCCCATTGTTTTATTTCGTGGTAACCTTCTTCATCGTTTCTTGCGGTGTGAATGTGTAAGTGAAACAGGGTATAATGAATATTGTAACATTCGAGCACTTTATCGAAATGCGGAATGAGTTGATCTTTTTCTTCCTGCATCTGTTTCCAGAGTTTGATGAAGGTGAGGCCATCGTTTTGTTTCCAGGGCTCGCACATATGAATGATGTCGTAGAAAGGATCGCCGATCATCATCTCCGCCCAATCGATCACAGCAGCTACCTGATTGTTGGGAGTGAGCAGGAGGTTGTCGTATCCAAAATCTCCGTGTTGCAGTTTTCTGGTTTTCGGAAGATAGGGGAAGAGTGCCTTCATTTTTTCAATCATCTTTCCAAAATATTCGCCATCGAGCCAGGTGGTAGATGCGAATTCCTGCCAGGTGATGGATGTTTTTGAATTGAAGAAAGCAAGCAGAAAATCTTCCCATGTATTGAAGAGACCATTGCCGTTGGCATCGGTGTAGCCCCATCCGGAATAATTGCCAATGTCGAGCTGATGAATATGATCGAGCTGTGTGAGAATGGTTCTGCCAAGATCTTCGTGGCCGGTAAGGTCTTCTGTGCGAATTATTCTGTCGGCAGGAGTGCCTTCGATGAATTCGGAGATGCAATAGAAATAGCCCGGACTGAAGTCTCCCGTTGATTTTACTTCGGGAATACGACAGCCAGGGCTATTCAAATGCCGGTATGCAAAAACATCTTTCTGAAAATCTCTCAGATGCTGATTGATGCGCAGTACCAGCTTTTCTTCTCCGGCATAAAAAGTGAGGGCCTGCGACCACCATCCATCTGCTACAGGTTCGATGTTATGGATGTAGTTGAACTTTGTATCGAGAAACTGTTGTATCTGTGGGATATCGAAATGCATATCCAAATATACAACCAGCTTTTAGTTTGCTTCGAGAACGGGTTGAGGAATTTGTTCAGCAAAAACTTCTTCCTCTTTTTCTTCCACCGGTGATTCGGTGGCTTTCTTCGTCTGTGTTAAAAATGTGAGTGCAAACGCGAGCAGCAGCAGTGGAATGCTCATCCACACTACATTCTGGATGCCATAATGTACAATCACCAAACCTCCGGCCAGTGAGCCGACTGTGATACCTGCATTGTAAACCGAAGGCAATACACTGTTCACCACTTCAATTTGTTGTTCAGGCAGCCCGGTGATTGTATGCACATTTGCAGCGAGGAAGCCACCGGTATGAATAAAGCCCCACAAAGAAAGTATCAGCACTGCAGGAACAAAGTAACCACCGAACTGATAAACCAGCAGGTGTACAACAATCAGTGACAGGAAAAATGCACGTGTGGTCAACACTACGTTTTTGCTGAGCGCAATACCCATTGCCCAGTTACCTGCAATACCTGTGATACCGAATACCAGCAACATGATGCTGATCTGCGTACCGTTCATATGCGATACTTTTCCAAGGAACTCTGCGAGATAACTGTAAGAAGTGAACATGCCTGAAAGCATAATGAATACAATGCCCATCTTGAGCCACAGAATACCATTTTTGAAAACTGCTGCATAATTCTGTGAAGACTGTTTCTCCGTCACCGGCATGCTCGGCACAAAATAAGCGATGCCTGCGAATGCGATCAGGTTGATGATGCTTGCCACATAAAAGCTCGCTTTCCAGTTGAACACATCAGCTGCATAGGTGGTGATGGGAACACCCAGCACCGTTGCGATGCTCAATCCAGACATCACAATGGCGAGGGCTTTGGGAGCGTCTTTTGGTCCGGCATGTTTTACCGCCACCGAAGCCGATACAGCCCAGAACACAGGATGCAGAACAGCAGGCAATAACCTTGCGATCATCAGCATGGTGAAGCTGGTAGAGAAAGCAGAAAGAATGTTTGATACTACAAAAATGGCAAGCACCAACGCCATTATATGCTTACGGTTTATTCTGGCTGTGAGAGCTGTGGTGAAGGGGCCTGTTAAGGCAACTGTCAATGCAAATCCACTCAGCAGCCAACCTGCCGTATCGATACTTACATTAAAATTATCCCTGATGGCAGGTAAGATCCCAATGACGCCAAATTCGGTAGTGATGATACCAAATGCGCCCAGCGCCAGTATATAATAAATCGACTTGTTCATTTTTCGGTTTTTAAGTATGGTTTTGGAACAAAGCACTGCACTGCTTCCTAAGGAAGCTTTTTCAAACGACAGCAATTAAGTTGAAGTAGATAACCCGGCCGGGGTAAATCGATGATGCAAATTTATAGAAAGATCGAAATGTTTCAATAAATAATTTATCAAGAGAAATGTTAACATCTTTGGGCAAATGAGAGTGAACCATTCTGATAATCCGGTTGTTGCGGGACATTTGGCCCGGATCTTTGCTGGCTGCCGGCTATTTTGCAGGGGAATCAAACGGTTGAAAAAACATCCAAAACAGCAAAGAAAATGAAACAGCATATCGCTCATATTGCGCTCGTAGTGCGGGATTATGATGAAGCCATTGCCTTCTACACGCAAAAACTCAACTTCAGATTGATTGAAGATACCGTGCTCAGCGACGTCAAGCGCTGGGTGCTGGTTGCGCCTCCCGGTGCGAAGGAATGTTGCCTGCTGCTGGCGAAAGCCGCGAACGAAACACAGGCTGCGCACATCGGTAATCAAACCGGTGGGCGTGTATTTCTTTTTCTTTTTACAGAAGATTTCCATCGCGATTATGAGGAAATGTTGCAGCGTGGCATTCATTTCGTGCGTCCGCCAAAGGAAGAACCTTATGGTACGGTAGCGGTTTTCGAAGACCTCTACGGCAATCAATGGGATCTGCTGCAACCAAACGAATTGAATACGGCAGCGCAGCTTGAGCAATAATCAGAAGTAATTTTTATTCGGTAATCCAGGTGTTCGCATCTTCCAGGGTTCCGCACCGATGCATTAATGAAAGCGATGATGTCCTGCACTTTCGGAAGTATATGAATTGTTTATGATATGAGTAATGTGCTTCCACTTCTTTAAATTTGACCTCGCCTTAAAACTGCTTCATGAAAAAGAACGGAATTATTCTGATTGCCTTGCTGATTGTTTCCGGAACTGCACTGCTTTACCTGATGTTCAGGTCGGGGCAACCGGTGAAGGAGCCTGGGTTTACCGGCAGGGATACCATCGCGGGGTCGGCGGTTTCCGGTGATACTTTCGTTCCTCCTGCAGATACTTTTCCGTTCAACAAACATGCTTTTGAAGAAAAGCTGCTGAAGGACAGCAGCCGGGTACTGGTGCTCGAAGGGTCGAGCGTTAAACAATCCGGTTCGGGTAGGCAGGTACTGGCCGACGGAGAACTCATATTCCAGATCCCTCAAAGATCACTGCCTTTTGTGGTGAATACCCGGATTTTGCAGCTGACAGTATTGCAGCCATCCATATTCCGCGTAAGCGCTTTCAGTCACGAAAATGGTGAGCTGATAGAAGTGCTGGAAGGTGCGGTGGAAGCTAAAAAGCGCTACCAGTCTGATTTCCCTGAGAAAGATACTGTCCGCTCTGCCGAACTGCTGATGATCAACGACCAGATCGACCTGATGGAAAAAGAGAAAGATTCTCTGAAACCGCTCCGCCAATGGTGGACCGACCGTAAATAAAATTCCTGTCCGCCCGCTTCACCCTATTTCCGCAATTCGTTGTCTTATTGAAAGATTGGCCATCGCAAACAGGGCCAGCTTTCAATGATATGGTAAGATTAAGATCCGCATTCATTATCCCTGCTATCGGCGCTGCGCTCTGTGTAAGCACTGCAAAGGCCCAGACCTTCAAGGGAATCAGTGACGACAGTCTTCGCAACGGCATCCTCAAATCTGTTGCATCCAAACTCAAAAAACAGCATTACAGCCCCAAACAACTCAACGATAATTTCTCTAATCAGGTATGGGATCGCTTCATGGCGAGCCTCGACCCGGCGAGGAATATTTTCCTCAAAGAAGATATTGCAAAACTGGATAAGTTCCGCAATCAGATCGATGAAGAGATCAGCCAGCCTTCCACAGCATTCTTCGATGCGGCTTACGCCATTTACGTAACGCGCATGCAGGAAACCAGCAAGCTGGTAGAGCAACTGCTCAGCAAGCCGATCGATCTCACAAAGAACGAAGTGTACAATACAGACAGATCGAAAGCCGAATATCCTGCAACAAAATCAGAAAGAGAAAAGCTCTGGCTGAGCTACCTGAAATATTCTGTGGTACGCAATTACTACACACTCGAAGCGGCAGCGGGCGGCAATAAATCCGGAGCCAAAACAGATGAAGCCCTCGACAAAAAAGCAAGAGAGAAAGTAGGCAACTGGTACAAGAAATACTTCCTGAAAAATACCAACGACAAGAGCCGCAACGAGAAGTTCGCGGTTTATATGAACACCATCACACTGGAGATGGACCCGCATACGATGTATACATTCCCTAACACAACTGATAAACTGAATATCAGACAGGGAGCATTCTTCGGCATTGGCGTAGAGCTGGGTGTAGAAGATGCGGATGTATATGTGAAAAGAATGGTGCCGGAAGGATCTGCTTACAAAAGCGGATTGATGAAAGAGAAAGACAGGATCCTTGCTATTGCCGATCAGGATGGCAAAATGCAATCGACCGCAGCGATGGAGGCAGATGAAATTGCAGGAATGGTTCGCGGCGCAAAAGGCACATCCGTGAAAATGATCGTACAGCAACCTGGTGCAGCAGAAAGAGAAGTGTCTATACCACGTGCAGAAATTTCTGATAACCCCAACCTCGCCAAAAGCGCGGTGGTGATCAATAACGGAAAGAAGATCGGTTATATCTTTTTACCGATGTTCTATGTGAAATCTGATGACCCGAATGTTCCAGGTTGTTCTGCAGACATCGCACAGGAAGTAGAGAAACTGAAAGATGAGAATGTAGACGGCATAGTGCTCGATCTTCGCGGAAACGGCGGAGGTGCACTGATGGAATGCGTGAGAATGGGAGAGAACTTCATTCCCTCCTCTGCTATCACTTTCCTGAAAGCAAAAGACAGCATTACTCCATTTACTTCACCGGTGGTAACAGCGCCACGTTTCAGCGGACCTTTGGCTATTCTGATAGATGAAGGCAGTGCATCCGCATCTGAAATGTATTCTGCTGCCATGCAGGATCACCGCAGAGCGCTGGTGATCGGCACCTCTTCTTCATTCGGAAAAGGAACGGCGCAGCAGAGCATGAACATGGGCAAAATGGGCGATGCTTCCAAAGGCATTCCCGATGTCAGCTACGGAAGCATCCGACTCACCGTTCAGAAATTCTATCGCGTAAATGGCGCTACCACACAACTGAAAGGAGTGATACCCGATGTAGTGCTCACAGAGAAAAATAATCTTTCGTTGCAGCGTGAACAGGATCTGCCTGCGGCACTCGCTTCTGATTCGCTGCCGCTCAATGGATATCAGCAGAACTTCCAGAAATGGAACTATGCACTGGTAAAATCAAAAGCCATTGCACGTGTTAAGAACAATGCTGCACTGCAACAGCTGAATGGAAATATGGAAGCGCTGAAAAAACTGCAGCAGGCACCAACACCCATTAGCCTTGCAGCCTACAGAGCACAGCAACAGCAGGCGCAGCAATACGAAAAAGCTATTCAGGATGGCAAATCTATGCAGAACAATACCCTGCAGATGAAAGCCTCCGAATGGACCCGATACAGTCCGGATTTCAACAAGAGAACCGAAAGCCAGGAGAAGATCTATCAGGAATGGCTGCAGAAGCTCAGCAAAGATCTTTTCTTGTCCGAAGCTGTGAATCTTGTTCAGGATATGATTGACAATCCATCAAAATAACCGCCGGTTAAGTCGGCAGAGATACATACACTGATAACTAAAACAAACATTTTACAATGAAGAAATTGATCCTCCCCGCATTGCTGATGGGCGGTTTTGCTGCCAATGCTCAGGATGCAGTAACCATCACCGGAGAAGCTTCCTGGTTGCCTAACGATACAACTGTTTATCTCGCGGAGTTTCGCGCGAATACAGAATTCGATAGCGCAGTTATCAAGAATCACAAATTCACTATCACCAAAAAACTGCCAAGAGGCGGCAATATCGGCATGCTGAAGATTGGTGCAGGATGGCCGGAAGGTGCTGAAGGAGAAAAGAAAATAGCTATCCTTTATCTCGAACCGGGTACAATGAAAATGACCAGTGGCACTACGCCTGGTATGAAGACTGCCAATTACGATGGAAGCAGCTTCGCTAGAGAGTGGACTTATTTCCAGAACAATATTTACGAAACATCTCCAAAATACAGCCGCCTTCCTCAGCTGGAAGCAGAGATCGGCAAAGCAAAAACTGTAGGGGATGAAGATGCTTCAGAAGCAGGCATCAAAGAATGGGAGAAACTGGCGGCGGAAAGAAATAATGATGCCCTGGCATTCATTAAGAAATATCCTAACTCAGGTGTATCTTCTTTCATCATCAACATCTATTTCAATGGCACAAAAATGCGTGACTCTCTGTTGAATTCACTCACAGACCATGCAAGAAGCAACTATTGTGCACAGAGAATGATCAACCCCGATCCGGAAATCAAACAACAGTTTTCTTTCGGAACTCAGGCTGATAAATTCGCTGTAGGTACCGTTGCTCCTGACTTTACAGCTTATGATGTAGACGGTAAAAAAGTTACCCTCGCAGATTTCAAAGGAAAATATGTATTCCTCGATTTCTGGGCCAGCTGGTGCGGACCCTGCAAACCGCAGATGCCATTCCTGAAAGCAGCGAACGATAAATACAAAGGAAAGAATATGGTGATGCTCGGCATTTCGCTCGACAAAACCAAAGAAGCCTGGACCAAAGCCATCGAAAAAGAAGGCCTCAACTGGCTGCATATTTCTAACCTGAAAGGCTGGCAGGAACCCGTTGCACTCGCATTCGAAGTTGGAGCGATCCCTGCAAACTTCCTGATCGGACCCGATGGAAAGATCGTTGCTAAAGGTCTGTACGACGACAATATCGAAAAAACACTGTCTCAACTGATCAAATAGTTTTTTCACATTAACCAACTGCTGTTACATGAAATTGAAATCAATCATTCCCGCATTGCTGTTAGCATTTCCTGTATTGTCATTTGCACAGGGATTTGAAATCAGGGGCAAAGTTCCCGGAGTTATCAGCGGATCTGCAAGGATCAAAGTAAATCAACTGGGATCAGGTGAAGATTTCAGAAGAATCTATGCTCCCGATTCATTGTTAGCAAAAGTGCGTATAGAGAATGGTGAATTTGTGCTGAAAGGGAAACTGGACCATCCGGTGTCTGTTACACTTGGCATCAGCACAAAAGCAATCGGCATGTTGTTGGAGAATGCCAATTATACCGTGGAAGCACCTTTTGCAGAACTGAATGAAAAAGCAGTGAAAGGTGGTACAATGAATGCAGACTATGTTGATTTTGCTGCAAACAGAACCGATCCGGAAACTTACATAAGAAACAATGCATCCAATCCTTTTGCAGGATGGGTGGCATACAGATACTTCAGTGAACCTGTTTCAAAAGCACAGGAGTTTCATGCGCTGCTGGCGCCTAATGTACAGCAAACGTTCTTCGGCAATGAATTGCAGAACATCATCAAACGCGAACTCTCTTTGTCGCTCGAAGGAAAACCAGCTCCCGTTATTGCTGTGAACAAAGCAGAAGGCGGAAAGCTGAACCTGCAGCAGTACAAAGGAAAAGTAGTGGTGGTCGATTTCTGGGCCAGCTGGTGTGCACCATGCAGATTGTATCTTCCCACACTCAAAAAGATCTATGAGAAATTCAAGGCTGATGGTGTGGAATTCCTGAGCATCTCTATGGACGATAAAGACGATAAATGGAGAAAAGCGCTGGAGGAAGAAAAGATTCCCTGGATGCAAACCATGGCTGACGGCGGTTTTCAGCCAGATGGACTGAGAAAGGTTTTCAATTTCAACTACATCCCTTATCTGATCGTGATCGGAAAAGACAATAAGGTAGCAGCAGAAGTGGATCATTCCAAAAAAGCAGAGCTCGAAAATATCATACAAAAAGAGTTGATTAGGAATTAGTAGTATTTTCTCTTTATGTTCAACAACAGGCTGTCCCGCAAGTGCAGCCTGTTTGTTTTTAGGTATATCCTGATGCAGGTGCGGTGTTGCTGATGGCAATGTCGCACCTGTTTTTATTGAAGGCTGCAATGTTTTTTTGAAGCAGGAGTGCGCATGTATGAAAATCAGCAACCATGCAGCTATTCAGCCAATCGCTGAATTTTTGCATGGTTGCTGACTTGCTTAAAAAGCCGAAGCCGCTCCTTTCGAAGCGGCCTCTTACACAGGTGGCTTATGTCTTATAGTGTTTGTTTGTTAGAGTCCAACTCCATAATCAATGGTTCCGCTGATAACATCATTGCCGGAAAAAGTCTGCGTTTTTACCACTTTGCCATCATGCAGAATTTCAAGCTTTGCATTTCCACTTGCAACGATGCCAATGCTGAGTGCAATCACTCCGCGTTCGCTCATAGTAACATTTAATTTCTTGCTGAATGGAAGACTTGCATCTGCCAGGCTGCTCTGGCCGCCTGTTTCATTTGTGAAGTGCAGGTCTGCTTTAGGAAGGCCGCTTGTTGATGTAACTTTGTACTCGATGGCGAGTGTGCGCGGAAATCCTTCGTCTTTCTTATCGCTCTTGCTGCAGGAAGCAGCGCCTAACATCACTACAGAAAGTAATAATGCAAAGGTCAGTTTCAATGGGTTCTTGCTCAAAAGTGTCTTCATGATCATTGTGTTTAGTAACTGATACGTAATTAGATGTACAAAAGTACCGGACCATCGATGGTATAACAATCCCTGCTTATATGGTTTTTGCTTTACCTGTTTCCCGGTATTTTTCCACTAATTGATTTTTGTTCCTCAATTATTGTTTATTTGCCTCCATTATGCGAAAAATCAGTCTGACCACCCTCGTCGTCTTGATCACTTTCTGCAGCCTGGCACAGAAGCCCAACCGCTATACAGACAGTTTGAATGCAATTGTTCAGAACGGTCCATCCGATAGCGCCAGGGTAAGGGCAGCACTACTGCTTTCCTACCACTGGGCAGCATGGGATCCAGGTAAGGGACAGGAGTATATCGATATTGCGAAGGCCAAAGGAGCGGAGAAGATCCCTTACCTCAATGCCCTTACTTACTGGTACCAGGGTATCATCCATTATGTGAAAGAAGAGCTCGACAAAAGCTCCGAATCATTCATGAAATCGAACGAACTGCTCAAAGCATTCGATACGCGCGAAGCGCTCAGTTTCCGTTCTCAGGCATGGCATAACTATGGTATCGTATTGCAGACGAAAGGAGATGAAGAAGGTTTTGCCAGAGCCATGATCGATGAAAGCATTCCGCTTGCACAGCAGGCAAAAGATACCGGCTATCTCGGAAAGAATTATCTCGATCTCGCCATCGTTTTCAAAAACACCAAACAATACGATAAGGCAGTTGCCTATCTGAAAGATGCCATCAGTACACTGGCACAATTCAGAAAACCGCTCGATCTCATCAATGCTTATACCACTCTTGCCGAAACATACACTTTTAAAGAAGAGTATAACAATGCAAAGCCGATGTTGGATAGTGCGCTTGCATGGCTCACCCGCCGTCCAAATTCTTACCTGATGGTGGAATACTACACGGCAGAATCTATCTACTACGTTGCTGTGAAGGAATATGGGCAGGCGCTCACCAGTGTGGAGAAAGGAGTGGCCATCGCAAAAGCGCAGGATAGAAAATACGATGAGCAAAGGTTGCTGCTCGAAAAATACTATGCTTATTATTTTCTGAAAGAATACAAGAAGGCAAAGGATGTATTGGCGTATCTGTACGAACAGCCGCAGTTTATGCAGCTTTTCTCCAGCAGGCTCGAATTGTTCTCCGGCATGGCGCTTACCAATGCTGCCATGGGAAATATGAAAGAAGCGTACGACTGGCAGGTACGTTACAGCAAACTCAGCGACAGCGTAAATGAAAGCCGGCTGAAAGACGAGATCAATGCACTCGAAGTGAAATACGGCAATGCCGAAAAACAAAAGAAGATCGAAGTGCTGAAAGCGGAGAACGAAAAATCGTCGCTCTCTGCACGCAATACCATGCTGATGATCTGGTTCCTCGGATCTGTTTGCGTTTTATTACTGGTGGTTGCTGTATTAACGTTATTGTATATCCGAAATAATAAAAAACTTGCCCGCCAGAAAGATCTGAACCATCAGCAGCAGCTGAAGGAAATAGAGCAGCAGCAACAGATTCAGGTCGGTCATGCATTGTTGCAGGGCGAAGAAAGAGAACGCAGGCGTGTTGCCGGCGACCTGCACGATGGGCTTGGTGGATTGCTCGCTGGTGTGAAGATCAATCTCTCAGGTGTAGCAGCAACAGATCAGCACCGCGATCTAAGCAGGGTAGTGGATCAGCTCGATCATTCGATCAGTGAGCTGCGCCGCATCGCCAGAAACATGATGCCCGAAGCATTGCTGAAATTCGGCCTGGAAACAGCGCTGCGCGAAGCCTGCGAGAACCTCATCACCGATAAAGTGAATATCCATTTTCAGAGCTATGGCATCAGCAAGGATATTCCACATGAAAAACAATTGACCATCTACCGGATTGTACAGGAGTTGTTGACCAATGCCATCAAACATTCATCGGCAAGCGAAATACTGCTGCAATGCAGTCAGAACGATGAAACGTTTTTCGTAACCATCGAAGACAATGGAAAGGGCTTTGATACGGGAGCGGTAAAAGAAGTGAAAGGCATCGGCCTGGGCAATGTAAAGAACCGGGTTGAATACCTCGCAGGAAAACTGGAGATCAGCTCCGCCATTAACGAAGGAACCTCAATAAATATAGAACTGAATGTTGCATAATACCAACGAAAAGATACAGCTGGCCATTGTAGACGATCATCCTGTGGTGATCGAAGGCTTGCAGCGATTGCTGAACAGCAGGGATTATCTCGATGTGGCAGGCACTTTTACATCGGGCAATGCTTTTCTGCAACACCTCAAGGGAAATAAGATTGATATCGTACTGCTGGATATTTCACTGCCAGATATCAATGGCATGGAGCTCTGCAAGGAGATCAAGAAACGATCTCCCGGAACCAGTGTGCTGGTGTTGAGCAATCATAGCGAGCGAAGCATCATTATGCAGATGCTGCAGAACGGTGCCAGCGGTTATCTGCTGAAGAATGCCTCTGCTGATGAACTGCTCAACTGCATCAATGAGGCATTGAACGGACAGATCAGTTTCAGCAATGAGATAAAGCAGATCATTGCAAGGCCTTCTGCCCATGAACTGAAAGAAGTGCCCCAGCTCACCAGACGCGAGAAAGAGATCCTGCACCTGATCTCCGACGGATTAACCACGCCGCAGATCGCAGAAAAGCTCAGTCTCAGCCAGCTCACCATCGAAACACACCGAAGAAATCTGTTGCAGAAATTCGATGTGAACAATGTGGCCGCTTTGATCAAAGTGGCTGTGCAGCAGGGATTGGTGTAATTAATAGCTTTCTTTTTACAATATTAGTCCTGATCTGAAGGCGGCCTGCTGCATGCAGCGAAAGCCAGTGTTCATTTCAAGTGGTAAGGCCCTGATCTTTTGATCGATCAGATCGATACGCGCTTCCTTACTGAACCCACCTCTGGCGTTCAGGTATGGGAGCGCTTTTTTATGCAAAAAACTCCCTCCTCAGCATAGCCTCAAAGCTAATATTGCTGCACGGTTTGCAAATATTCGGTACAAACGAGTGAGTACATTTGTGAGAGTACCCCGTAACCTAAAATAATAAGGCTATGATCAGAAAAATTGTCTCCATACTGCTTTCTGCCGTTATGGTGATGATACTGCAAACCGGATTCGCCCAGCGTTACCGTGTAGCTGATAATGAAGGGTTGAAGCGTGCAGTATCCAATGCCAAACCCGGCGACAGCATTGTACTTGCCAATGGTGTATGGAACAACGTGGCTCTTGTGATAACTGCACATGGAAGTTCGGATAAACCCATTGTGATAATGGCAGAGAAGGAGGGAGGGGTTGATTTTTCCGGAAATTCATTTATCCGTTTCGGATCGGATTATGTGATTGTAAGCGGCATCTATTTCAGAAACGGATTCACAGAAAAAGGAGCGATTGTAGAATTCAGGAAATCGGACAATGAGCTGGCAAATAATTGCAGGCTTACTCACTGTGCAATCGGGAATTTCAGCAAGCCGGATCGTGCCGAAGAAGATCACTGGATAATCCTTTGGGGAAAGAAGAACCGCATCGATCATTGCGTAATCGGCAATAAGCTCAATGGTGGCACCACCATCATCGCAGAACTGAACGATGCACGCAGCCAGCAGAATGAGCACAGCATTGACAGCAACTACTTCAAAGGACGACAGCCGCTCGGCGCCAACGGCGGCGAGATCATCCGCATTGGCGTATCACGATATTCACTTACCAACAGCAGTACGCTGGTACATCATAATTACTTTGAAAGATGCAATGGCGAAGTGGAGATCATTTCCGTAAAAAGCGGCAACAACCGGCTCACTGAAAATACATTTTATGAGTGCGAAGGAGGATTGGTGTTGCGGCATGGCGCCAATAACACTGTACTGAACAATGTATTCATCGGAAATGGCAAACCCTATACCGGAGGTGTGCGCGTAATAAATCCCGGCCATACCGTTGCCAATAATTTATTTGTCGGTCTTGCCGGAACCGGCTTCCATGGCGGATTTACAGTTGTGAATGGAGTACCCAATTCTCCGCTCAACAGATATTTGCAGGTTACTGATGTGGATATTCATCACAATACCTTCGTGCATTGCAAAACCATTCTTTTCGGTGCGGGAAAAGATAATGAAAGGATACTTCCTCCAGCGCGCGTAACATTCAGGGATAACTTAATTCTCTCCAATAGCAATACTGTTTTTGAGGATGCCAACAAGGATGGCGGCATCCGGTTCAATAACAATGTTTTTTCAGGAAAGACCGATCAGCAGTTGCCACTCGGTTTCATCATTTTGAAACCGGTTTTCAGCACTATCACGTTTAACGGAATGCGATATGAGATACCAGTTGCAAAAGCAGGAGCAGATCTCTCTAAGCTGCAATTGATGGACGCCACGAACACGGGTGTTAGCTGGGCAGATATTTCGTTATCAGCTCCGGTAAATTCACAGGTGCATTTGGTATCTGCTGCTGAAAGCAGGCTGTTGCCGGAAGTTGTAAAGAAAGCAAAAGCAGGGGATACAATTCTGCTGACGGATGCAGCTGTTTATCCGGTAACAGAACCTTTGCTGATTACGAAGAACCTTGTGTTGAAAGCCAAATCCGGAATTGCCGGAAAGCCACAACTGGTGAATGTTTCAGCAAACAGCCTCTCTTCATTTCTGTTGCTCGAAAATACGCCTGGTCTGCACGTGGAGAATATCATCTTCAACAGCGGGTATGAAAATTATGGTGATGTGAAGAGCGGCATAAGTACTGTTTCTAAACCCATGAGTCTGCACTATGCTTTAACGGTAACGGGATGTGAATTCATTAATTTCACTGAAGGCAGTCATATTTGCATCAGAGGCAGCAAAGGCACTTATGCAGATTCTGTGCTGATCAGCGACTGCCTCTTCAAAGACAATGCAGGAGTGGGCATCGATTTCGGAGCAGAAAAAGATGATAAAGGCATTTACAATATCGGACTATTGCGCATCACCAATACAGCATTCGTTAACATGCTCAGCGGCGCTGTGAATGTGTACAGAGGTGGTAATGATGAAAGCACTACCGGTCCGTTTGTAATAATCGATCACTGCACGTTCAACAATGTGGAGAATCGCATGCAGGGAACAGTGCTGAAGCTCATCGGTGTTCAGGTAGCATCGGTTACCAACAGCATCTTTCACAACAGTGGCAAGGGTGGGAGAGTGATCTGGTTCGAAGAAATGGCCTGGGACAGACTGAATATAAATTACTGCAACCTCTACAACAGTGGCCGGATCAGCACTTTCTTCAACAAAGCAAAGGGAGCGAATATTTCGCAGAAGAAAACGATGTTTGTAAACGATCAGAAGAATGATTGCCGGCTTGCAAAATCTGTACAACTTGCCGGCAGCGACGGCAAACCAATGGGCATACTATAAAAAAACTACAATAAACAACATCATGAGAGCAAGCAATGTATTTCAGTTTGAGCAGGAGGTTCCGTGGGAAGATCTGGGCAACGGCATTCAAAGGCAGGTGTTTGGTTACGATGAAACCATCATGCTCGTGAAAGCGAAATTCGAAAAGGGCGCAGTTGGTACAATGCATCAGCATCCGCATGTACAGGTTACCTACGTGGAAAGCGGAGCATTTGAAATGACCATCGGAGAGGAGAAGAAGATCATCCGCAAAGGTGATGGCTACTATGTTAAGCCCAATGTGATCCATGGATGTGTATGCCTCGAAGCCGGAACGCTTGTAGATGCATTCAGCCCGTTAAGAGAAGATTTTATCTGATCATATTCATCCATCCGTACAGATGATGATGTTCTCACTGGTTACGTAGCAGGGCTGTGCCATTCGGTGCAGCCCATTCTTTTTACCATCATCGCTGTTGGGAAATACCACTAAAATGGTAACCCCCCGATTGCGGTGTGTATGCCATAGTAGCGTACATTTGAAGAAGTAACCAGGTAAATGAATAAGCATGGACAGTACCAGAAGATTCAGCAACCGGGTAGAAGATTATGTGAAGTACAGGCCGCATTACCCGAAGGAAATTGTATACTTTCTCGAAAAGGAATATGATATTACTCCTGATACGATGATCGCCGATATTGGCGCAGGTACAGGTATTTCTTCAGAGCTCTTTCTCGAAGCAGGTTTCAGCGTCATTGGCGTGGAGCCCAATAAGGAAATGCTCGACAAAGCCACTGAGCTGCTCGCAGATTATCCCACTTTCACTCCGCATAACGGCACTGCCGAATCTACAGGATTGCCCTCTCATAGCATCGATATGGTGCTGGCCGGACAGGCTTTTCACTGGTTCGACCAGAAAAAATGCCGCTCCGAATTCAAAAGAATCCTTCAGAAACATGGTCTGCTGGTACTCATCTGGAACGAAAGGCTGATCGAAACGCCCTTCGAAAAAGAATACGACGCACTGATTGTTGAACACGGTACCGACTACAAAAAAGTTGATCACCGGAACATTAGTCCTGACGACATCGCATCGTTCTTTTCGCCTGCTCCCGTAACGCAAACCATTTTCCCCAATAAACAAGTCTTTGATTTTGAAGGCCTGAAGGGCCGTCTCCTCTCATCTTCCTACATGCCCGCCCTTGGCGATTCCGGCTATGAAGGCATGATCGCCGATCTGCAGAAACTCTTCGACCGCTACAAAGAGAATGAGCTGATCGTGATCAATTATGCCACCCGCGTTTACTCCGGCCTCATCTAAGGTGATTGGGTATTTGAGCGGGTTCCGGAAAAATATTTTCATTCGCATTCACCCTCTTTTGAGGTTGCGGTGTTATGTCGTTACCAGAACTATTTTAATTTTTTATATTTGACGCAAATATCCGGTCCATTTTACCTTTCCTGACTAAAAGAGAAAATTCACTATGACTGCCAATGGAAGGTAAACACGGACATATCATAGATTTATCCTCGCTCGAAGCCCTGTTCAGAGAGCACTATCAGGCATTATGCCAGGCTGCCTATTTTGTTACGGGCAGTGAAGATGTGGCTCGCGATATGGTGCAGGACTTTTTCTTCCTCTGCTGGAACAGACGGAACGAACTGCTGATTTCAGGTGATTTCAGAAGTTATGCCATGAAGGCCGTTCGCAATGCCAGCCTCAATTATCTCCGCAGCAACCGCAAATTCTCATTTACCGATGATCCCGAACTGGGTAACAGGGATGCCGAGCCTCAGCGTCATTCATTCGACAAGGAGGCCGAAGAGCGCAGAAATAAAGCGCTGTGGGATGCTATTGGCAGATTGCCGGAGCAGCGGAGAGCTATTTTCTTATCGAGCAACAAGGATGATCTCACTTATGCGCAGATAGCAGAAAAATTCGAAATATCGGTAAATACAGTAAAAACACAGATCCGGCTTGCCTACCAGTTTCTGCGTCAGGAGTGCTCCTGGCTGGTATATTCCATGCTGGTGATACTGTTCTTAAAGTTTTTTTAAAAAAAACTGAAAATGGTTTCACCCTGTTTGCGGGTAGCTGTGTTTAGTCAATAATATAAGTAGTATATGAACAATACCCAGGACGATAATATCCGCTGGGATAAACTGGAAGAGAAACTCAACGAATCAGCTTCGGACGAAGCTGCGGGGAGTGATTTGACCAGTGAGGAACAATCTGTTTTCCTGATTTTCAAAAAAATCAGGGCAAGACTAAAGCCGGTAGATGTGCAGAAAAGTTTTCCATTAGAAGAAGGATGGACGTCCCTCAAAGAAAGGATCGAAGCGGCCGAAGGTCTGCAGAAGGGAAAACTGAGATCACTCAGAATCTTTAGATATGCAGCAGCGGCTGTACTGGTGATAGGTGTTTCCGGTGCGGCATGGTGGCTGATCACAACCCGTAGTGATGATGCCAATAAGAAAACCATCGCAAAAACAAAAACGGAGATACATCAGAAAGCCGAACTGTCTCCATCGGACAATGTACAGATTGTGATGGCGGATGGCAGCAAGGTAGATGTAGACAATCATCCGAAAACTATCACCGAAGCCAATGGTGTAGCCATCAAAACAGCTGACGGTGCGGTGCAATACACTGCGCCGGCTGAAACATCCACCCAGGAGGTGTCTTACAATAGTCTCATTGTGCCAAGAGGCCGCCGTCATCAGATTATTCTGCCCGACGGAACAAAAGTTTGGCTCAACTCTGCATCGAAACTGAGCTTCCCTACTGTGTTTGCAGGCAAATCCAGAGAAGTGCAATTGGATGGAGAAGGTTATTTCGATGTAAAGAAAGACATGACCAAACCATTTGTGGTACAAACAACCGAAGCCAAAGTAGCTGTTCTCGGCACTGCCTTCAACGTAAACACTTTCGATAAGAAGATTACACTTGAAAATGGCAGTGTAAAAGTTACTGCACACGAACAGGATGTACTGCTTAATCCCGGTGAACAGGCCAATGCCAGCGGCAATCTGAAAAAAGCATTCGTGAATGTGAAAGATGTAACGGCCTGGAAAGACGGAAGCATCTTCCTCGACAACGTTACTCTGGCAGAGATCGCTACTGTACTGGAACGCAGCTTCGATTATGATTTCAGTTTTGCAAGTCCTTCCGTCGGTTTGCAACGCTTTACACTGGGAATGAAAACTCCGGAAACGCTGGAAGAAGTCCTGAACAACCTTCGTCTCCTTGCCCCGCAGTTGAAATTTTCGGTCGACGGAAGAAAGGTGCTGGTTTCATTAGAGAAAGAATAACGGTATAGTATAACCGTTTTATTATAGACCTGAACCTTAAACCTTTTAGTCCTACTGATATTCCTGGCCAGGCCCGCCGCCTGGTATTCACATCAACAAAAACTGCTCAGTAAATGAGAAAACTTGCACTGCTGCCTGCTGTACGGGTGGAGCGTAGACTTTTATTGTCTTTCGCTTTCCTGTTCTTCATGTGTTGTTCTACCGGAACTTTCGGCCAGGTGTCGAAGAGTCCGCTCGAACACAAAATTAGCTTCAAAGTAGAGAACGCTACGGTGACTCAATCGCTCAAAAAACTGCACGATGTCACCGGCATCAACTTCAGTTACCGTCCCGAAGATCTGGACGATCTCCCCCGCGTTACCCTCAATTTATCTGACGCAACCACCAGAGCAATTATCGAAAAACTGCTCGAAGGATCCAACCTGCAATATGTTGAATCTGCAGGAGGAAATATTCTGGTGATGCAGAAACCCAAAAAGAAAGCTCCTGTAAAAGGAGACAGATGGGTAGACCTAAATGGTAAAGTAGTTGACCAGAAAGGAAATCCCATGCCAAGAGTTTCCATTGTGAACTCTGCATACCAGCAGGGTACCACTACAAACGATAAGGGAGAATTCAATCTCTCTGTTGCATTGGGCTCTGTATTGAATTTCAGCTTTGCAGGTATGAAGTCTTACAACTACACAGTGAAAGACGACAAATTTGCCGTTATCAAAATGGATACCTCTCCTGTAGTGATGCAGGAATTTGTAGTTACAGGATATCAGTCAATTAATAAAAGAATGGTTACAGGTGCAGTAACCGTACTCACCCCTGAAAAATTTCTCGTTCCCGGCGTTGCCACTGTAGATCAGATGCTGCAGGGTAAAGTACCTGGTATGATGACCACCTTTAATTCGGGCAGCCCCTCAGCCACTCCCAAGATCCGCATCAGAGGAACATCTACCATCCTCGGAAATGCTTCTCCACTCTGGGTTGTAGACGGAATTCCTAAAGAAGATCCGGTAAACCTTTCACCCCTCGAAGTGAACAATGCACTGAGAGCTGCACAGGATGCAAATTTCAGCATGGTAGGGAATGCCATCTCCGGTATTAATCCTAATGATATAGAAAGCATCACTGTATTGAAAGATGGTGCTGCTGCTTCCATTTATGGTGTACGTGCTGCCAATGGTGTGATCGTAGTAAAAACCAAAAGAGGTAAAGCGGGCCCTCTCAACGTGGGCTATGTTTCCAGTTTTGGTTTTACCGGAAGACCACATTACAGCAAACTCAATCTCATGAACTCCAAAGAAAGAGTGGAAGTATCGAAAGAGAATCTGGAAAACGGTATTTATTATGCTTCACCTCCCTTCGAGAATTCTTATGAAGGAGCGTATGCCAAGCTGAGCAGAAGAGAAATCACTCAGGACGAATTTGCTGCACTCGTAAGTAAACTCGAAACCAACAATACCGACTGGTTCAAATTGCTGGCCGCAAACAAACTCAACACAAACCATAGCATTGCCATTTCAGGCGGAAGCACCAAAGGAACTTTCCGCGCATCTATCAATTACGGCTCCAATAACGGCGCCATGAAAGGTGATGAAATGCAGAACTTCGGTGCAAGCATGAACGTATTTGCACCCTTGGGTACCAAGGTTACAGCCAATGTGATCATGAATGCCAACATAAGAAAGAACAAAGGTTTTTATCAGCTGAATCCACTGGATTATGCAACCAAAATGAACCGCACCCTTCTTCCGGATGAGTTTTATCCTGCTGAGATCTCTACTGTTCAGAGCGATAACCTGAATTCTGTACCAGGCAATGTTATTCATTACAATTTCCTGAACGAAAAGGCCAATACATCCAGTGCAAGTACCAGATCCGACCTTTCACTGACTGCGAATCTCAGTTACAGAATTCTTCCAAACCTTACGCTCGACGGAGCTTACAACATAGGCAGTAACAGTGTACACGAAATGTCCTACGCTACCGATCGCAGTTACTATATTGCCAGAGTAAGAGGATACGATTTTGGTGCATACCCTGCCGGACACGATTACCAGAAAAGATCCAGACTCCCGTACGGAGGTATTGCCTATCCCGGGGAGAATAATCTTTTCTCCTATCTTATCAGGCATGCGCTGCGATACGATATCGGCCTCTTCGAAGGAAGACATCATTTAATTTTAAGCGCTTATCAGGAATTGAGATCAACAAAAATAGAAGGAATGAGAAGCCAGGAACCCGGATATTATCCTGACCGTGGCAATACCTTTTATTCTGATTATTATTCCGCTGGTGGTGGCGCTGTGGCTACTGCCATCAAACATACCGTTGCCCGTACCAGTACGCTGGATAACAACACCAGCCTTTTTGGTAGCCTTGAATATACTATTGGAAGAAAGTATGCTTTCTCTTCGTCTATCAGAAACGATGGCAATAACCGCTTTGGCCAGTATTCCAATGCAAAATTCCTACCCGTTCTGAGTTTCGGCGCCCGCTGGAATATATCGGAAGAGAAATTTCTTGAAAAGGCTTTGTGGTTGAATAACCTGGGCTTCAGAGCAAGTTATGGTACACAGGGAAATGTGGTGAAGGCTGTAGGCCCCAATCTCATTGCTTCTTATCCTACTTCACCTATTGATGGACTTACCGAAGAATTTATTCTAGGTCTGAAAAGCCTTCCTTATCCAGACCTTCGTTGGGAAAAAACACGCACCTGGAATTTTGGCTTCGACCTGAGTATGTTCAACAACAGGATAAATGTTGTAGCAAGCTATTATAGTAAACTCACTGTAGATATGCTGCTTGAAAGAGCTATTCCGTTTGAATATGGCATCGGCTCGATGTACGTGAACTATGGAAGAATGAGCAATATCGGAATGGAACTCGGTGTTTCAGTTGTTCCTGTTCGTACCAAAGACTTTGAATGGACACAGGATTTCAGCTTTTCAAGGAATATCAATAAACTCACAGAGTCTGATTCTCCCAACAAACCGAATGACTATCTCATGGGAACCGCAGTGGTTCCGGGAATGGCTTACTCTTCTTTCTATTCCTATAAATTTACCGGCCTTGATCCTCAGCATGGATATCCGTTGATCTATGTAAAGAAAGGACCTGATGGACAGGATGATCTCGATCCACTGAGTTACCTGGTTTACTCAGGAAGAAAAGATCCGATTGTTGAGTTTGGTACCAGTACCAGTCTCAGATACAAACAATTTTCGGTGACGGCTCTCTTCGTTGTGAAACTGGGCAATAAGGTAAGATTAACGCAGCTCTACAGTCAGAACAAACTTGCCGGTGCTCCTCCTGCAGAAGTTAATCTCTCGCGCGAACTGAAATACCGCTGGCGCAAACCAGGTGATGAGAAAACCACCACTATCCCTTCATTCAGCAACTGGTATCAATATACCGGTGAAGTGTCTTTGCCGAATGGCCAGAGAGTGAGTCCTTATCAACTGTATGATCTGTCTGATCTGAGATTGGCCGACGGAAGTTTTCTTCGCTGCGGAGGCATAAATGTAGGCTGGAATGTTCCTCAAAAGATTCTGAAGACGCTCGGATTTCAAATGATGTCAATTAACGGCAGCGTATCGAATCCATTCTATATCGGCGACAAAAAACTGAATGGTCAGGACCCCGAACAGGATGGCCCTGGCGCTACAGCCCTCCCGATTGTACCTTCTTATAATCTGGGCTTCAACATAACATTCTGATCCTTTTACGGCAAAATAATTAGAAATGAAAAAACATTGCTTATTGCTGCTGATGATTGCGATCAGCTTTTCATCCTGCAAAAAATTCCTCGAAGAGCGCACCCAGAGCGACATGACGCCTGAAACAACGGAAGACTTCAGCCAGTTGTTAATGGGAACAGGTTATCCCATCAAAGGAGATGTTTTCAATCATTACCTCTTTCTGATGGATGATGATATTCAGGCCTATTCCAATGATGAACAGGATGAACTGGAAATAATCAAAGCATACGACTTCTTCAGCTGGCAACCGGATGCTTACCAGAGATCCAGTGATCGTGGCATGGGGGTTGGTGCTTCAACTCCCTATCAGAAATATTTCAGCAAGATCATGGGATGCAATATCGCTTTGCAGAACGGAGATAAATCATTGGGAAACCAGGTAGAAAAAGATCAACTGATGGGAGAGGCTTACGCATTGCGCGCCTACTATTATTTCCATCTGGTGAATCTGTATGGCCAGCCTTATAACGATTCTACCACTACTCCCGACAAAAGCCCTGCCGTTCCGCTGGTAGTAACAGCTAACCTGAGCGAAGGTCGGATGACGAGAAACTCTGTAGCGGAAATTTATGCTCAGATCGAAAAAGATGTGGATAGCTCTGTTGTGCGATTGAAAAAATCGAAAAAAGAAACTTCCATATACCGCATTAATCATCTGGCGGCAGCAATGCTGGCGTCGAGAACTTACCTGTTCACAGAAAAATGGGACAAGGTGATCGAAAACGCAAGCTATGTGCTGAACAGCAAAATGCCCTTGCTGGATCTGAATTCCTGGGATCCTAACTACGACCCGCTGATGAATAATGTTTCAAAGCCAATCTACTGCGAACAGACACCGGAAACATTGTGGTTGTTTGGATGGCCCGACGATTATAACGGAAATGCCGGCCTCAATATGTTCTATGATGTTTCGGAAGACCTGGTTACTAAATTCGAACCCACCGACCTGCGCAGCAAAATCTACTTTTTCAAAGTGCCGGATTGGATTGCATGGGTATTCAAAATGCCTGTTCTCAATATTAAAAGAGCTGTTGCAGAAGGTAATTTCAAGCAGCAAAGCGGAGGTTCTTTCCGTGTAACTGAAGCGTTACTGAACAGGGCAGAAGCTTATGCGCAGAAATACAGCACTACCGGTGATGCAACATTTGCAACCAAAGCGCTGGCCGATCTGAACCTGCTGCGTTCAAAACGTTTCAAAGCCGCGGATTTTGTACCTGTGCCTATGATGCCTGCTGCGGATCTTGTGAATTTCTGCCGCGAAGAAAAAAGAAGAGAAATGTTCGGCGAGAACATGCGCTGGTTCGATCTCCGCAGATATGGAATGCCCTCCATTTCACACTCCTATGCTCCCAAACCTGGCGTAAGGCAAACCTATGTGCTGAAAAAACGAGATCCCATGTATCTGTATCAGATTCCTATAGATGCTATGGAAGTTAACCCCAGACTGATTCAGAATCCTAATCCGGGCAGAAGAAATCCTTCTTAATACGGCTTACACTGATTAAAAATGAAATCGATGAAACAACATATTTCTTTCCTTAAAGTTGCTCCCGCAGTATTGCTGGGAACAGCTTTCCTGGCATTCTCTTCCTGCAAGAAAGAAGCTGCACTCACTCCGTCTGAAGACAACCGACTCTATCATATGCCACAGGGCAACAAACCGGTTGATCAGCAGATCATGCAGGTGCTGAACAAGTACAGAACCTATATTTTATACAATTTCACGGAGCCTGATTTTATTTATACGCCAACAGGACCATTCTCCAGAAATGCCACGGCAACATCTGCGGGCCCGGAACATGCACAGGAAGCAATGGATTTTCTCAATGCCAACCTGTTCAGCCTCTATCCGGAGGAGTTCCTTCAAAAGGCAATGCCATTGAAGATACTGCTGGCAAAGGATCTTATCGTTCCATTGCAAAATAACTATCCTTCAAGTGATCTGACGCCAACCTACCCGGCAGCGAGAGATGGCTACAATCATATTGTGCTTGGATGGACCAACCGTATTGCTACACTTACTCCGGCTGAAGTAGACAGTACACGCGGACAACTGAACGCATCACTGCTGATGGTAGCCATCAACAGAGGACTTATTCCAATGCCAACAGGCTTCGATAAGGTTACTGTCTATTCGGGTGTTGGTCTCACGCCGAATACAGAAGGGGTGTACAAAACCTACACCCAAATGGGAGCAACGGAAGATCTTCGCGATCACCTTACTTCCATCCTTACAAATGATTATGCAACGCTTGAATCTACCGTATTTATCCCTTCAAGAGATGTAAACGGAAAATTCAGGAAAAAGTACGATCTGATCATCGACTTCTTCAAGGATACCTATGGTATAGATCTGCAGGAGATCGGAAACAAATAAACTAACAGTAACCACTACACTACATGAAATTGTTTAGATGTTCAGCAAGGATGCTGATGCTGGCAGCAGGTTTACCCCTGTTGCTGGCTTCCTGCTCCGTATTCGACACACCGGAGATCCGCGAACCGAAAGAACTGCCCATCCGCATTCTCAAATTCGATACCTCCGGCCATGCACAGATCCGGATCGAAGCACATTGCTACAACCAGAACCGTCTCGGATTCAATTTCAAAGGCGGCGAACTCGATCTGCATTTGAACAGCTACAAACTCGGCCATGCCGTGATCGACACAAATTTCAGTGTGGATGGACACAGCAATTTTATGGTGCCCATTCAGCTGACCATCAATGCTGCTGAGCTCGGAGCTATTCCGGGCCTCGATTTCACTAAAGACAATCTGGTTAAAGTGAATGGTACAATGAAAGGCACTGCCCTCGGCATCAGCAAATCATTGCCCATCAATTACGAAAAGCAACATACCATCAAACTCATTCTGCCGTATGCGGTAGATGAAAATGTGAAGTAATAAAACCTACCTTATGAAAAAAGCATTCCTCTTATTTGCAGCAATCGTTCCGGCTCTTTGCTTTGCACAGCAGCAATTCACAATCAAAGGCTCGCTCAGCAAACTGAAAGGAGCAGCTACTGTGTATCTGATGTATCAAACACCCACTTCCACTGTTTTTGATACAGCAAAGCTGGTGAATGGAAACTTCGTTCTCAAAGGAAATGTGAAAGATCCGCGGAAAGGCATGCTGATTCTGGCTCGTGGCACCAAAACGCTCAGTGATGCCACTACTGTGGAGATGAAGGAGTTTTATCTGGAGAACGGATTGGTTACACTGAAAGGTACAGACTCTATCGGCAAAGCAACGATAACCGGAGGAAAGGCCAATACCGATCTGCGCAAATGGGCTGCGATGAGTGGCACTAATGCCGATGATGTAGACATCAAAGTGGCTGAAACATTTATCAGAAATAATCCTGCTTCCTGGACCAGTCTCGATCTGGTGCTTGCTCCGGTGCGAATGCAAAAAGATGGTGAGCTGATGGAGAAGTTGTTCGAAACACTCTCGCCCGAATTGCGGAACAGTGAAAGAGGACTGGCATACGCAGAAAAATGCCGCCTGAAAAATGCACTGAAACCCGGATTGCCTGCTCCTGAGATCACCGGATTTACGCAAGATGGCAAACCCATAAAATTGTCTGATTTCCGTGGCAAAATTGTTCTCCTCGATTTCTGGGCAAGCTGGTGCAAACCATGCAGGGAAGTAGGTCCGAAACTGGAAGAAGCCTTTGAGAAATACAAAGACAAAGGATTTGTTGTGTTGGGAGTTACCATGAATACCGAGAAAGAAAAAGCGGCATGGATAAAAGCTATCGGAGAAGACCATATCACCTGGCCGCAAATGGCCGATGGTAAAGGCTTCCAGGGAGAGATTGCCAAAACTTACCAGATCAGCATTCTGCCTCAGAGTGCACTCATCGATAAAGATGGAACTTATCTCGGTATCGGTATGGTGGGAGAGAAGCTCTATGAGTGGCTCGATAAACTGTTGGCCCGGTAACCGGTTTCCACCATTCGTACATTGCATACGATAGTTTAACAGGATGTATTTGTTGCAATTGCTGCAATGAATTATCTTACTTTTCGTATGCTGAAAAATCTATCTGTTTGTAAATTCACTGTGCTTGTTTGTTTGCTGTGGATGCCTGCAATGAAGGCCACAGCGCAGTTTTCAGCCGGCATAACAGCCGGGTTCACACTCAGCCAGCCAGATAAAGCACCTGGTGTTATTTACTCTGAATATCTTCCTGCCGGCGGCTTTGCTGCCGGCTTTTCTTTTCAATACAACCTCGATGCAAGGCTGGCCATTTATGCAGAGCCAGGCGTTTTTCAAAAGAATATCAGTTACCGTCGCACCAAGAATTATTCGGCCACCTGGGAGAAGAACAGCAATACTTACCTGCAACTACCGGTAATGCTGCAGTACCGGTATCCACTTGGTAAAAAGCTGGATGCCTTTGCGCAGGCAGGTGCGTATGCAGGCTGGTGGGCATTCAAATCGAAGAAAGGAGCCATCCCAAATATTTATGATCTCACGGACGGAACGGCTCCGGATGGGACGCCCAGTTCTTATTTCCGCATGGCGGAGTATTCGGAGAACAATGCTTTCGAGTCGAAGAAAGACCAGCGTTTCGACTTCGGTGCCGTCGGTGGCATCGGCGCCAATTGGTTGTATAAAGATGGATACCGCCTCTCGGTTGAGATCCGGTACAGCTACTCACTGAACAGCTATCAGAAAGAATACATGGAGAACCAGCAACTGCATTCCCACCGCACAGCAGCTGTAATGATCGGATGGATGAAAGATCTGTAAACCGGAAAAACAATAACCATGCAAGCAATCACTAAACATATACTTGCTATCCTCATTTCAGCAGGCGCTTTGCTGAGCTCCTGCAAAAAAGAAACTGCCGGCCCGGAATCCGGCACTCCGGCCAACTTCAATGAACTCTTCGATCGGTTCTGGTCTGAAATGAATTCCCGCTATCTCTTCTGGGATATCGACCAAACCAACTGGGAAGCGATGCGCAGTAAATATGCGCCCATATTTGCAACACTCGATCTCAATAAAACTGAAGACGTAAAAAAGTCTGTAGGATATTTCCGGGAGATGACAGCCGGTTTGATCGACGGGCATTACTACATTAATTTCCTGCATCCTGCGCTGCGCGATTCCATCATCAATCCATCACGCGATCGCAAGCAGCGTATGGCGGGGTATCATCCCCGTGTGAGCTATGCGTCACTGGTGCGCGCGAGATACCTCTACCTCGATTACAGGGAAGGACGAGACAATACCACCGATCCATCCAGACAGGTCTACGCTTTAACCGGTACTATCGGAGGCGATGTATTGTACTTCCACTGCAATAGCTTTTTTCTGTACGATGCATGGACATCCACCAAAGAAAATGGCGTAAAACCCGTGCTGGAACAGTTCTTCAGAAGCCTGAGCACATTACCTCCGGCCATCAGAGGCATTATCATCGATGTGCGCGGAAATACAGGAGGCGATATCAGCGATATTAATTTTCTCATGGGCAGATTAACCAATCGCAATGTTCAGTTCGGATTTACCAGGTACAAGAACGGCGCAGGAAGACTCGATTTCACGCCATGGGTACCCAGCTATATAAGACCATTGCAGGGCAGTGCCGGTGTTTCGGTACCGGTGATTGCGCTGGCAGATAACTTCTCGGCTTCTCTCGCAGAGAGTGTAACACTGGCTGTAAAACAATTGCCCGGAGGAAAGTTCATTGGTGAAACAACATGGGGAGCGAATGGTCCGTATGCATTCAACGAACAACTCTACAATGCGGGCCCATTCAAGCTTACAGGGTTTATGGAGGTGCAGACATCATCTGCTGCATTCAAAACCGTCGATGGTACTATCACCGAAGGGCAGGGTGTTGTTCCGGACATTCCGGTTCCATTTGACCGGGCTGCTATTGAGCAGGGGCAGGACGTTATCCTGCAAACCGCATTGGATCAGTTGCGCAAACCCTGAGTAGCAATTTCCCCGATTTAAGTGCATTTACCGGCTTTCATCCGTCATTCACCGGAAATTTTACCAAAGGTCTGGTTTGTATTGTAAACTATATTTACTTTTGAGTGTAAATCGAGCAAACATGAAACAATCAGAACCTGTTCTTACACCTTCCGAAAGCCTGCAGCTGATAGCAGGAGTATTGGCGGGAACCAATAACCAGGTGCGAAACTGGCGATTCTATTTTCTATTGTGGGGTTGGCTGATCTTTGCCGCCAGTGTATTATTTTACGTGCTGAAAGAAGTGGCAGGAGTGAAGCTGTTCTTCCTTCCTTTTCCGATACTTGTGATCACAGGCATTGTGGTGAGCATGGTGCAATACAGAAAAAACCGGCATTCATCTGAAGGATACGCAGATCAGTTTCTGCAAAAGCTCTGGATGGTGCTTGGTCTTGCCTTTATTGTAGTTGTACTGGTAAGCATCGTTCGGCAGTTGCCACCATTCACTTACACCATGGTTATCGGAGGAATCGGTACATTGGTAACCGGAATGCTGATCCGCTTCAGACCAATGGTGGTTGGTGGGGTAGTGTTTTTGGCGATGGCAGTTGCCAGTGTGTTTGTGGCAGATGCTTACAAACCGCTGATGCAGGCCGCCGCTGTACTGAGCGGTTATCTGCTGCCCGGATATTTATACAAGAACGAAAAGACAACGGATGTTTAATGAACTCGACCCCGTGCTTGGAACGCCGGTTAGGCTGGCGATTGTTTCGGTACTGATCAAAATGAAAAAGGCCGATTTCGGCCACCTGCTGGAAGTAACCAATACTACCCAGGGAAACCTCAGTCATCAGATCAAAAAACTGAATGAAGCTGGGTATGTGGAAGTGCTCAAAACCTTCAAGGGCAACTATCCGCAAACCATCTGCTCGCTCACACCCACGGGAAGAAAGGCATTTGAAAAATATGTGTCGGATATAAAGGGCTACCTGCATCTCTGACAAAAACGAAACTGGCCTGAAAAGGCTTTTTTCTGGCAAATAAAGTCTGTAATACAAACTAAATTAACAACACAAACAAAAACATCATGTCTGCAGTAGTCAATAAACACAAAGGACCCAATCCCGGCATCACAGCCGTGGTATATGTGGCGCTGTTCGCACTGAGCCTTATCGCTTATTTTGCCATGTCTAACGGAACCGGATATCCGATTGTATTCGGATCTCCCGAAGAAAACCAGCGCATCTTTCTTCAGTACGGTGATGCATTGCGAATCAATGCCTTTCTGCAATTCGGATCAGCCATACCACTTGGCCTCTTTACAGCAACCGTTTGCAACAGGCTCGATTTTCTCGACATCAAAGTGGCAGGCATTTCCATTGCCTTCTTCGGAGGTATGGCTGCTTCTCTGTTCATGGCTTTGAACGGGCTCAGCACCTGGGTGCTTACTCAGCCTGGGGTGGCTGACAATAAAGATATTTTACATGCATTTCAGTTATTCGGATTTGCCACTGGAGGCGTGGCACATATTGCCGGGCTTGGCTTACTGATGGCAGGCATAGCTGTTCCGTGTTTGCTGCTGAGGCTGACACCCAGGTGGGTGGCCTGGTTGGGGCTGTTGCTGGCTGTGGTTTCGGAGTTGTCAGTCCTCAGCTTTATTTTCTTTCCGTTTTCGTATCTGCTGCCTGTTGCCAGATTCGGATCTTTTATCTGGATGATCTGCACAGGCTTCACGCTCACCAAAACATTTCCTATGCGCATCAAGGGCTGATGCCTGCAGTGCTGTCCTTGCCGGTGAATAAACCGGCAGGGCCGCTGCTGCGCTTCTTCGCGTAAAAAATCATCGCCACTGTTTAGAGCGGATAACACATGGATAGATCCCAGAACAGTTTGCCGTCAAATTCAAATGTGGGAGTGGGCATTACATAACGTTTGCCGGTCTCCAGTACAATCAGGTTGAAAGACATTGTTTCGTTTGGAATGAAGTCTACGAGCAGCGATCCGTCGTTGCTGTCGTATGCTCTGAAGTATAAAGGATAGATATTGCCATCGGGAGCGCGGAGATCCGGAATGTCTACGTAGGAACTCAACTCGCCGTTTTTCACAGGAGCGAGTGTGGCGGGAATTTCTTTGATGCCAAGGCCATCATACGTTTCGTCGTAATAGAACTTGTATTGAACGGTTTTCTTTTGTTCGCCGATCCTGATGGTATGATAGAACTGCAATCTCCAGTGATCAGCCGGTATGGGAGTAATGGGAGGCTGCATAAACTGGCGGATGCCCAGCGTATTGTCGATGAGCGCCCCGAATGCATAACTGAGGCCGGAAGGAATGAAGGTGGTATCGAGGTATCTGGTGTCGTCTGCTGCATCTCTGATGGATATGGCAACAGGCTTGCTTCCTTGCGCAACCATTTGTGTGGCGAGGTAGCCAGGTTCGATCTCTGCTTTCTTAACGCCATCGAGGTAGAGCGACACTTTAGGAACATTCACAAGCGCGTTGTTATACAATACAAGCTTTGCGAAGTTATAATTTTCTACAGGTGTTCCTTTGCTGCATGCATTGATCAGACCGATAGTGATGCAGGCTGATACAATCATTGAGAATTTTCTGAACATAATTGGTATAGTTGAAAAAACAGGCGGCGGAGCCCGAAGGCTCCGGCCGCTGTTTGTAAATAGTTACTAGAATCTTGCCCATCCTGCAGCCCAGTTGTCGGCAGCAGCAGGTCCGAATGCACCTCTGTATGCAACAGTGGTGAATGAGAAGAATGAGTTGCAACCAACACACTGCAATCCTGGGAGACCGCAATTTGCCCAACCACTAACAGCTGGTGAGGTAGTTTGCGGTTGATAGAATGCAGGTTGACCAGGAAGGCCTGCGTGATTGAACGGATTTCTCAGCTTGATGTCTGCGTTAGCGTTAGAGTTGATGTACGCCACGTTTTTGTCAGATCCGCAACCAGCGCCGGTTGTAGTAGCCTGAGCAAGGAAATCAGCTGAAGTCCATGGTGTTGGAGAGCAGGTAGAAGCACCACCTACAACAAAAGCAGAAGCAGCGTTGTAAGCATGCACCAGGTTCGATTTCAGAGAATCAACCGGTGTTGTGCTGAGGTACTTGTTCTGAGCTTTACAGTTGTCGAGCAGGATACCGCTCTTGTAACCGAGAATGATGCTGTTCTCCAGAACGAAACCAGCATTTCTTCTCCACTGATTACCCACACCACGGTTAGCAGCAGTAGCTTTAGCTATGTTAGGATAACCGATCAGC
The DNA here is from genome assembly GCF_012927185.1 of Pseudoflavitalea sp. G-6-1-2. Lineage (GTDB taxonomy): Bacteria > Bacteroidota > Bacteroidia > Chitinophagales > Chitinophagaceae > Pseudobacter. Next base: position 587,966 of record NZ_JABBGB010000002.1, on the reverse strand, counting down.
GTAAGGTTGCTGATCACAGGGCGTGTTTGTGGATTGTCGTCTGATCCAACACCGCCAGGAAGTGCGTTGTCGTTATCAGCTTCAATGCCATTTGATGTGCTGATGTCGGCACGGGTAGTGTCAGACAGTCCAAGAATGAACTGAAGATGACCCTGATAACCGAAATCGAAATCATAGATGTCGTCCAGAGGATCAACAGCCACGAGGTGTTTGGCATTCACGTTACCACCGAAGAATTCGAAGGCATCATCGTTTGCTTTGTACACTTCAACATAATCGATCTCAGTTCCGCAACCTACACCACCGAGTGTGAGACCATTGATCTCATTGTCTGTAGCGAGTGCATAACCTGCATACTCGATACGTACATAACGGAAGATGCCTGAATTGTCGTTGCAATTTGTTCCACCATAGTTGGCACCAGCTGGTGGATTGTCAGGTACACCTTCAATTCTTGGGTTGCTCTTGTTAACAGGTGCATTACCCAGAATGATTACGCCGCTCCAGTCGCCGGGTTGCGGATTGTTGTTCCAGCGATAAGAGGTGAAGATGATCGGGCAGGAAGCCTGACCTGTGGCTGAAATCTTCGCGCCACGAGTGATGATAAGACCGCCTCCTGGATTGGTGCCTACTGCAGCTCCTCCAAGAATGCGTGTGCCTGCCTCAATTTCCAAAACGTCCAGTGAATCCACCCAAACCAGTCCGCTCAGCGTATACTCGGTACAGCTTTGCAGACGAATGGTGTCTCTTACAGTTGGTCCTGTACCCAATACACCTGTAAGTGTTTGAGTACCGCATGAACCCGGTGTGCTGCAGGGAGCCAGCGTTGCTGAATTGGCGCCACCAGCATCCGGATTGTCCTTGAAATTTTTCTTACAAGCCAGAAAAATCATTACACAGGAGAGTACTCCCACCGTTGAACCCAAAAGGATGTTTGTCTTTTTCATCACTTTTTTGATTTTAAATTTTTATAGAATAAGAAATCAGAGGGCCAATGTTATCTGCTGAACTGGTAACTGATACTTAACCCGTAGGTGCGCCCCGGAGTAAGCCGCTGTATCAATAAATCTGTGTTCTTTTGGTATTGTAAGTAGTTGCTTTTGTAATTGCCGCTTTTCGCATCTTCATACTCCTGCGGATTCTTTCCCTGATTGGTATATACCACCGAATAGGCATCAAGAAGGTTGCTGATATTCAGTTTTACTTCCATCTTCTGCTTCAGAAAACGATAAGCTATCTGCGCATCGAGAGACTTCATCGGCTGATCGTACTCACTCGTTGAAGCACGTGTTACTATAATGAAAGGCCTTGCCGATACTGAGTTGTAACTGAGACTCAGGTGCAAATGTTTGTCGTCGTAGTAAAGCCCCAGATTGGTCATGATATTGCTCTGACCCGTTAATGGTCTTTCTTCTTCTTTCCCTACTATTATTTGAGGAAGCACATTAAGCGGATTGGCAGGATCCATTTTGTTGAGGTTCTCATCCATCGGTGTTACCTTACTTTTCAACGCTGTGAAGTTTCCATACACGGTAAGATTCTTGATCACAGGAATCTCCGTGAACTGTAACGTTTTCCGAACCTCCATCTCTATGCCGTAACTCTTGCTCCTGTAATTGTTGTAGAGTTCGTACATGCGTTGACTTTCCACCTGTCTTATCTCCATCGGGAATTTGATGTTCTTGTAGAATACCGAAGCAGACAATACTTCTCCTGCTCCCGGATACCATTCAACCCTCATATCGTAATTGTCCAGTGTTGTGGTGTGCAAAAAGTAAGCGTTGTAGTTTCCTCCCAGTTCAAAATCATATTCCCTGAACCATGCCATCTCACGCAGATCCGGTCTGATAACGCTTTTTGCGTATGCTGCGCGGATGTTGATTTTGGATGTGAGGCTGTATGTGATATTCGCAGAAGGGAAGAAGCGCCAGTTATCTTCTCTGTTGTAGAGTTCAGAGAAATCAAGCTGATTGTCTCCGCCACGACCTCGGTTGATGTCTTTCACAATTCCATCGAGAGCACCATTCACTTTGTTCATGTCGAAGTATTCTGCTCGTGCTCCCCAAACCAATCTGAATTTCTTCCATCTGTGATCGAACATGGCATAAGTGGCGTGCAGTGATGCGGTGCGATTGTAATCGTCTCCGAAATTGGATACACCGCTGCGTCCGCCACCATACTGTGGACTGAATAACTGTCCTACCGACGGATAGGTGGTGAAATCGCCGGGATAATCGCCCATCATGGCTACAAAGAAACGTCTGTCTTTCACCCAGCCTGCATAACCGGGCTTGATGATCGTTCTCACATTTCCAACCTGAACAGGCAGCTGAACATTCAGATTCCATCCTGTATTTTTTTCCAGTGTATTGGTGTACATGCGAAGTGATGCAGGATCATCGGCCGGCATCGAATTTCCTTCGGGATAATAACCCGCCATGGTGAATTCATTGTGCGGGAGATCGAAGTTCGATGGAACAGGATTCCATACCAGCACATGGTTATCCGGACGAACCTTCTTCGCATATGCATAGTTGATATTCCAGTTCAGTTTGATTCCTTTATTGCCAATGCGATGTTCGCCGCGCAGCTGGCTCTGCCAGAGTGTGGTCTGGAACAAACGTTCTACGAATGCTGAACTCGTATCGTTGTCGGTTGCCTGATGCAGACCGGTTCCAAAATTGGCTTGCTGATCGAGCAGGCGGGTGAACAGGTTCTGCCAGCTGATCGTAAAGGAAGGAGTGGAGTAGCCCACACCCAGCACACCGCCGATATTGGTGTTGAACATAAATTGTCTGCCATTCAGCATGCTGGTATGTCTTTCATCGGTTCCTGTTCCGAAACCATATCTCGCCGAAAGCAGATCCTGGATCTGTTGCGTATTGCGGTAACTGATCGATGCGATGAAGCCTACCTTTTGCTGACGTGCTGTATTGATATCGAATACTCTGCCCAGCGATATCTGATAGTTCTGTGATGGCTGCGCTTTGTAATAGTAGGGTTGCCAGTTGTTTTGCAGAATGGTGCCGTTTCCTTTTGAGGTCTGCAATTCGCGGATATCCTGCAAAGATTTCCAGTCTTTCTTTCCACCAACATAACGATGTGAAGCATAGTCTCCGAAGTACTCGCGGTTGTTCTCTCTTTTCAGCGATAACAGGTTTTCTCCGGTAGTATTGCTGTTGATGCTTGCGCCAACTGTTACGTTGAGAAAGTTTTCTGTTGGTATTCCCTTTGTGTTGATCTGCACCAGTCCACCTCCGAACTCTGCACTCATATCGGGAGTAAGCGTTTTGTTTACAGTGATATTGTCAACGATGTTGGAAGGAATGATGTCGAATGCAAATTGTTTTCGGTTGAGCTCGGTGCTGGGCATGGGCTGTCCGTTCAGAATGGCTTGGTTGTATCGTTCGCTCAGTCCGCGCACTACCACATATTTATTGTCGAGTGAAGAAATGCCGCTGATTCTTTTGAGGCTTTCTCCGATGTTCTTGTCGGGTGTTCTGCTGATCTGTTCTGCACTGATGCCATCGGTGATGGCTGCATTGTTTTTCTGACGTGTAAAAAAGCTGGCCACCGATTCTCTTTTCGCTGATGCTTTTACTACAACGGCTGATAATTGTCCTTTTTCTCTTTTCAGGGTGATATTGAGATCGGCTGTTTGATTCTCTTTCACTTCAATCTGTGTGATCAGTTTCTTCCCGTAACCGACTGCTGTGATCTCTGCTTCGTAAACACCTTTGGGAAGTGTAAGCTGAAAACTGCCATCGATGGCAGTACTGAGACCCTGACTGCCGATACGGATGGTAACATCGGCAATCGGATCCCCATTGTCTTCGTCGATGATCTTTCCGGCGATGCGGCCGTTGTTGTTCACGGCTGCTGCAGCACTGGTGCGGAGCACACCGATGTTCTTACTGGAAGTAACGGAGAATTTAAGTCCGTAATGATTGGTGAGATGTTTCAGCACATCCGCTAATGGACTGTTCGCAAACTGAACATCCTGTACGGAAAGATTGCTGAGCGATTTATTGTCGAAGGTAAAGGTGTAGCTGGTTTGTTGTTGCAGGGTGCGCAGCAGGCTTGCTGCGTCTGAACGACTGATGTTCAGCGAAACTTTTTCGGTGAGTGGTTCGCTGCTCTGCTGTGCATGTACGGATTGCATGAGCAGCAGGCTCAGCAGCATGCAAAATGTTTTTGTTTGCCATGAGGAGATCAATTGCAGTTTCGATTGGTAAGTCCTGATCATAACAGCGATCATTGTTGTATGTTTTGTATTGATTTTGCGTGCTTAGTTTTTATAGAGGTAACAGCTTCCGTCTTTTTCTTTGAAATGCAGACCATGTGCAAAGAGCATATTGCCCAGCATTTCTTTGGGATCGCCGCCTTTGAAAATGGCTGTGATGTTTTTTCCGTTCAGTTTGATATTGTCCGGGATAATGATATTGAGTCCGCTCTGGCGTTTCAGCCTGTTGAGCGCATCTGCCAGCGGCACATCATCGAGCACCATCCATCCTCTGGTGAATACTGCCGCATCTTTGTAGATCAGCGGTTTGATGGTCATGCCCGATTGCTGCTTGTTGTACACCAGTTGCTGACCAGGTTCCAGAATGCGTGGTGCAAAATGTTTGAGGGTATCGGTCGATGCATTCACGGCAACCTTTCCGGTAACCAATGAAATCTTTACTTCTGTTTCGCCGGGATATGCTTCGATATTGAAAGTGGTACCAAGTACCTGTGTAATGATCTTATCGTTTTCAACAATGAATGGTCGCATAGGATCATTCGCTACATCGAAAAATGCTTCACCTTCCAGTCTGATGGCTCTTTTCTTTTTGCCGTATTGCAATGGCTGATAGCTGAAGTGGCTGTGTGCGGTGAGCCAGATGGCAGTACCGTCGGGCATTACAGCTTTGGCAGTTGCGTCGGTGGTATTGAAAATGGTATCGTAATTCTCTAATGCTGCGAGTTGTTCCGCATCGTATTGCTGGGCGGGTTTTGGCTGCCACCAGAGAAACCAGCCCAGCACCGGAATCAGCACGGCTGCTGCTGCGGCATACCACCATTTTGCATTCATGGGTCGCGATGGTTGAAGAAACCCTTTCCACGTAGCGCTTCTGATACCTTCTGTAACTGATTGGAACAGCGCAGCGGGGATTGTCTCCGGAATCACCGCTTGCTGTTCCTCGTTCAGCAACTCCTGCAATTCATCCAGGTTGTTTTGACTGTTTGTGAGATATTCTATCACAACCTTCTCTTCCTCCGGAGTGCATTGCCGGTTAAAATATTTTTGAAGAATTGATTTGTCTACTGTCATACAGTCTATTCACGCAGGCGGGGAAGAAAGCGGAACCTGCCGGAAGCGGCTTAATAATTTGGTAACACAGTTGATTGTGTATCAATTACAACACATGAACGAATTGTTATCTTTCACGAATAGAAAATGGGGCGAGAAATAAATCCTCATCTTGCACTTGCCTTATCAACCCGGCTGTTCATAACTAACAGGTATGTATCAACGAAAACATCAATTCGAAAAGATCTTCCTGAGCACAAAAGATCTGCTGTACGGCTACATCCGGAAATTCACAGAAAGTGAGCATGATGCCAAAGACATCCTTCAGCAAACCTATATCCGCTTCTGGAGCAGGATAGATGAGCTCAAAGATCCGGATAATGCCCTTCCGCTTCTTTACACGTATTCCAAAAACCTCATTATCGATACGGTGCGACGAAAAGCCGTAGAAAAAAAGAACCTGCAGCAGTATGGGTACATGCAGGATGGGGAGGATAATGAAACCATTCTCCGGTTCACCGGCAAGGAAACCATCCGTGAGGTGAATGAAGTGCTGATGCAGCTGCCCGAACGGCGCCGCACCATCTTTCTTATGCGCAAGGAGTATGGACTAAGCTCCAGTGAAATTGCAGCTAAGCTGAACATCAGTCCACGCGCGGTACGCAGACATCTGGAAGAGACGGTGGTGGCGCTGAAAAATCATCTCACTGCGGCAGAGCTGTTTGCTGTGCTGGTGAGTTCGGCATCGCTGATGCAAAACTAGCGGCGGAATCCGAAATAAATTATCCAGCCGATCAGCAACGCCTGCATTGGAATCCTGAACCAGAGATAGGAGAGGCCCGGTCCGTCGAATGTTCCTTTTTCGTAGTTGATTCTGTTGATGGCCGCATAGATATTTGCGGGAAGTATCAGTACAAGCATGGCAATCATGGCGATGGCTGCTATATGCCTTGTTTGCGGAATTATCAATGCAATGCCCAGCACTATTTCAGCGATGCCGCTGAGAAATATAGCAGTTTCTCTGTAGGGCAATGCGGGCGGGATCATCATGGCCATTCCTTTGGTGAACATAAAGTGCCCCAGCGCGGTAAAGCAGAACATCACTCCCATAGCGAGATTGCCGTTGAAAGTGAGATTCAGCTTGCCTTTGAGGACATAGGATATGAGTATGCCGAGAATAAATGTGCCGAAGAGAACTATAAGTGGTTTCATGTATCAGGTTTGAATTTTCAAATATAGCGCTGATCATCAGGCATGTAAAACCAGGGCCACTTTTCCGTCGGTGAGTGGCCGGATTTAGCCGGTCAATGATGCATTTGTCGGTGAAAATCTTAAAACCGGTAACTGATCACACCCCTGATATTGAATGGAATTCCCGGCGTGAAATGAATTTCCGTTACCGGCTCTGGTTCGTCTTTCAGTCTGCTGGTAGTGGCGAACTGCGTTTCGTTCCAGCTGGCATTCAGAATATTTTCTGTGATGATGCCGATGCCGAAATGTTTCCACTGATATTGTATGCTGGCATCGGTGATGCAGTATCCTTTGGCCACGATGCTGTTGTCTTCGTTTGCGGGCCTGTCTCCCAGATACCTTGTTTTGATACTGGCACTAATGCCCGATGGATGTTTGAACGCGATGCCTCCCGCCAGTGTTACGCGAGGTGCAAGCGGAATGCGGTCTTCGCCTTTGGGCTCTTCTGTTGCTCTTGCATAGGTGTAAGTGAAGTCTCCGTTGAAGAACAGGTATTTGCCGAGCTGATATCTTGCGCCGAGATCGATACCCTGTCTGCTGGATTTTCCTGATGGCTCCACAACGCCTTCATCTCCTACGTACACGAACTCCTGTTCGAGATAGATATACCATGCTGCTGCATTCAACATCAGGCGTGGCAAGGGTTTCCACATGATGCCGAGATCTGCGCCATATGCTGCCGGCAATATCTTTTTACCCTGCTGCGCTACCACTACGCGGGTATCGTTGCTGTGAAATCCTTTGCCGAGTTTCAGAAAGTATTGCAGACGATGGTTCTGGTTGTAAATGATATTCAGTTTTGGACTGAGCGTCGATTTGCTCTGTGATTGTTGTTTGTAGTTTGGCGCCAGCTGATCGGTGTAATCGAATTTCAGGTGATCGATGCGAAGGCCGGGATTGATCACCCATTTGCCTGCATTGATTTCTGCATTGGCATATCCGGAGAGATTGGTTTCGTTGATATCTCCCAGCATTATTGGCTCCACTGTTGTTTTGCGGTTGACGGTATGCGACAATTCGATATTGCTGATATTGTCGTTTCTCAGTCCGACACCCGCCTGAAAATCGATGGTGAGTTTGTTGAGATAGAAGTTGCGATTCAGCTCAGATTGAAACCCGATGATATTTCTTTTTTCTTTCTGTCTGATCTGGTCCCCATTCACGGGATCGTTGAGAAAGAAAGTAAAGTTGCTGTAGAGTTCAAAATCGTAGTGGCTGAAATAGGCAGTGTTCTTCACGAATGTATTTTCATCCACCTGTTTGAGAAATTGCAGGTTGATATTCGAGCGCGAAGTGTTTCCTCCTTCGGTATCGTCGATAGCGCCGAAGCGGCTGATGAGGCCATGGGTGGCCCTTTCAGGGATTTGTCCGCTTGCATTCCATTTGCTGGTGAAATGCGAGGCAGCTATTGAGAGTTTATCGTTATTGGGCAACCATACACTGTACTTGCCCATCAGATTGAGACGGTTGAAATTCTGCGGCGAATCGAAAAAGCCATCTGTTTTGGTATAGTCGGTTGCAAACCATGCTGCATTTTTTTCGTTGTTCAGCAGGTTGAACATGCCGAGGGTTCGGAAGGCGTTGAATTTGCCGGCTTCGAGTTGCACCAGGCTGTTATCCAGTCTGTCTTTCGTTTCAAATGCTACGTATCCTGCTGTTGCGAGATTTCCTTTGCTGGCGTAGTAAGGCCCTTTATCGAAATCGATCTTGCCGATTGTTTCCGGAATGAGAAAGTGAAGATCAGCATATCCCTGTCCATGTGCATGGCTTACATTGTTTACAGGCATGCCATCCACACTGATGTTGATATCGGTTCCGTGATCTATATCGAATCCGCGAAGGAATATCTGTTCTGCTTTTCCACCACCGGCATGCTGACCAATGAAGAGGCCTGGCACCTTGCGCAGCAACTCCTGTGAGGAATTCACCGGATTGGTTTGAAGATCGATATCTGCAATTACGTTGAGATGGCGCACTGCGGCGGTGATCGTCACATTGTCCAGCTGAAATGCTGCTGGTTGTAACAGTATCTTCAAATTATCTGCATCAACGAATATAGTCTGTGCCGCGTAAGACACATGCGTGATACGGAGTGAATCGCCTTTGGCAGCATCGCGAAGGAAAAAGAATCCGTTTTCATTGCTGTGCTCGTGAGCGCCGGAGCGAAGATTGTAGACAGTAGCGTTGACCAGTGGCTTTTTATCGTGGCTCATCACCACACCTTTTACGCCCTGTGCAAAAGAATAAGTTGCGGAAAGGATAAGTAAAATGCAAAGCAGTTGCTTCATGAGATCCGGGTTTGTTTTGGGAGGCCAAAGATAAGACCGGGTGCTCTGCGATGAGAAGCAATTACATAAGCGGTTACAGGGTTTTACTCATACATCTTGTCGAGATAGCGCTGGTAGAATTGTTCCAGTGCCGGATAATCTTTTTTGAAATGTGCATTCATCGGAAAATGAGGAGTAGGGAAGAAGTGAGTAGGACGCAGATGCGACGGGATGTTTTCCAGCAGGTGCATATGATCTTCGAGTTTGAATCCCGGCGAACTGGTGAAGAACAATCCAATGGTCATGTACTTGCGGGAATAGATGGCGGCTGCATCTGTAATGGGATGTATGCCGGAAAAAAGATATTCGAGATTATTGAGATTGATGCGATGCCCCTGATAGCGGATCTCGCGTTCAACGCGGCCTGCGTAATAATAGAGATCCTCTTCTTTGTTGTAGATAACGAGGTGGCCGGTTTTGAAATAACGTTCACCATCGAGTTCTGTAAAATGATGGCTGTCGGGCATGTTGAGGTATCCGTTGAAGACCTGATCTCCTGCAACACAAAGCTCACCCTCGATATTTCCATCTGCTGAAAGTTGTGCATCTGCGATATAGGCACGGCAACCGGTGTTGAGTCTGCCGATGCTTACTATTTTGTTGAAGCTGTGATAGTATGCTCCGGCTTCATAGGTTGTGCAGAAGATGCTCAGTTCGGGAATGCCGAAACAATTGATGATGCCGGCGTTGGAACAATGTTCTTTGATCAGCTGCATATCGGTTTCAAACAACGGTTCACTGCAAAAGAGAATATGTCGGAGCGATTGCAGGGGAACCCGCTTGAACAGGCGGTTCTTCTGCATCAGACGAAGTACAGATGGCACTACACAAAGGATCTGGCTGGCCGGCCAATCGGGAAAGAAAGCATCGTTTCTGATTTCATCTTCTGTGATATGCGCCACCGATGCATGATTGTTCCATGCCAGATACATGGCGAGTATGCATAGGTCTGAAGAGAATGCAAACGCATTGGCGATCACTGCCGTTTCTTCCACTTCGAATAATCTTTCGAGATTATCGCTGAATGCCGAGATGTTGGCATTGCTGATACCCACGCCCATGGCTGCTCCGCCGCGACCGGTAGTGAAAGTGATATACCTGAGCCCTGCCGACGAAAAGGTGTCGGGCGACTCTGTTTCTCTGAAACATAAATAACAGGTGTCGAACCCAGGCAGTTGAAGCGGTTCGTATACATGCTCCTGTTGCCGGCAGTGTGTGAGAAATAAATTGGAGTTGGTAATAATGGCGCCGGGATTAATGATGGCTATCTGCGCTTCGATGGCTGCAATATCATCCTGCAGGGTAACCGGACAATAAACATACTCATAGTTGAAACAGCAATAGAAGCCGAGATAATACAGTTCCGGCTGTGCACTCAGCACCATTATTTTTTTATTGCTGCTATGGGGCAGGGCTTTGCGCAATACAGCGGAGGCTGCATCGAAATCGTGGTAGCTGAATTTTTTATGTTTTGAATATAGGAATACCTGATCCATAAAATAAAGTTTGAATGGTACCTTATTGTATGCCGGTCACAACGGGGATGCGTGTACGGATCTGTCAGGCGGCTTGGGTCAGTGTGCAGGAGGGACCTGTGGTATAAATATAAAAAGAATGGAAAATATATCAAAGTGTTTGCTCATTGAAATTGTAAAGGAAGGGATGGATAAAAAACTCGTAATAATCAGCGTCTTCTTATTTTTGCCTTTACTATGTCATCCTCCTATCTGTTCCAATCTTCCCGCCTGGGATTCCGCCGATGGAAATCCGAAGACCTTCCGCAATTAGCTGCACTCAATGCAGATCCTGCCGTAATGGAATTCTTCCCGCGACCCTACAATTATGAAGAAACGGAAGCGGCTATCGCCCGCTATGATACTTCTTTTGAGCAGAATGGATTCTGCTTCTATGCGGTAGACCGGCTCGATACCGGCGAGTTCATCGGTTTTATCGGATTTAGTCTGGCCAGGTTCGAAGCGGACTTTACACCATGTGTTGAGATAGGATGGCGCATCATGCGATCTCAATGGGGTTATGGATTTGCCACCGAAGGCGCAGCGCGATGCCTGCAATTTGCTTTTGAAGAGTTGCAACTGAAGGTTGTCTATTCTTTCACAGCATGGAACAACGTAAAAAGTGAAAATGTAATGAAGAAGATTGGCATGCGTAAGACTGCGGAGTTTCTTCATCCGGCCTTGCCTGTTGGACATGAATTGCAATTGCATCTGCTCTATCTGATTGAAGCAGGTGAGTTTGCTTTGGCGCATGCTTCAAAAAAGTAATATGCCTGTTAGTTAGGGTATTCCTCTTAGTTATGATATCGAACTGTTAGGTGTGGAACATTTTCCTCATTGTGGAATCTGTTTTACGTCCGATTCTCCTCTTCTGTTTTGCTGTTTTTTGCAATTCCTCTTTGCGTGTATCTGCGTGAGGGAAATAAGTGGTTGCTAAAACACGCAGAAAAAGGCAATGCTGCTGATTGCCTGCTATTTTCGCATAATTGATTTTGAGTTTCATAAAGCCTTGTCTGTTCTTGATTTGATGCGATTCGACTGTTATCGTTTCAAAAACTTCGAAAAACTTTCCTTTCGTGTTTGTGCGGTATTTGATTTTAAATATAAATTTACAGCAGAAAAACGCACGACGGCTTTTACAACACCTTACTAAAACGAACTTGCTTATGACAAAAAGAGCCATCCTCTTTGCGCTTACTGTTTGCGCAATGCTATGCTGTAGTTTTCCCCTCTTTGCGCAGCAACTAACCATCACCGGTACCGTTCGGGCTGAAGATGGAAAATCGCCACTGAACGGTGTGACTGTTTCAGTTAAAAATGGCAACCGCACTACACAAACCGGCACCGACGGAAAGTATTCGATCGTAGCCAGTATCGGCCAAACACTGCAGTTCTCCTTCGTGGGCTATGCGCTTCAGGAAGTGGAAGTAGGAAAGAAATCTGTAATCAATATCACCATGTCTCAGCAGAATGAAAGTCTGAACGATGTGGTAGTAGTTGGTTACGGAACCCAGCGCAGAGCCAACCTTACCGGTTCTGTAACCACTGTAAATGTTAACAGAACGCTGAAAAGCCGCCCCATCACCGATCTCGCGCGCGGCTTGCAGGGAGCTGTACCCGGATTGACCATCACTACGCCCAGCGGTGATATCGGTACCAATCCGCAGATCAGGCTCAGAGGCATGTTCGGATCATTGAACGGTCCGGGTGCAATTCCACTGATCCTCGTCGATAACGTGGAGTTCCCCGATCTCCGCCTCCTGAACCCGGATGATATTGAGTCCATCTCAGTTTTGAAAGATGCGGCTTCTACTTCTCTTTATGGAACGCGTGGTGCATGGGGCGTAATTCTCATCACTACCCGCACAGCCAAGCTGGGCGGCGATCGCAGCGCCATCAGTTATTCCAACAACTTCTCCTGGAATAAACCTACCATCACTCCGAAAGTAGCGCCCATCGTAGAAGGAACGGAGATGATGCTGAAAGCTAATCAGCGTGCCAATCCTACCACCAATGAATTCAATGTGCTGGGACTTTATTACAGTCAGGCTACATTGGAGAAAATGAAAGAGTGGCAAAGCAAATACGGAGGACAAGATCTCGGAAACGATATGGTGATGGGCCGCGACTTCGATCTCGTTGGCACCAAACTCTTTTTCTATCGTCCATGGGACCCCATGAAAATGTACATGCGCGAATACACGCCGCAACAATCTCACAATATCAATTTCTCCGGAACAAGCGGTAAGACAGGCTTCACGCTTGGGCTTGGCTATCTCGGACAAAAGGGTGTGCTCAAAGTGAACCCGGATGAGTTCCAGCGGTTCAATGCCACACTGGGTGTTACTTCCCAGCTTGCGGACTGGTTCACGGCACGCGGCAAAGTAGTGATGAGCCGCGCAAAAAGAACGGTACCTTACCTTTTCTCCAGCGATGTGTATGATCCCTGGTATTACATCACGCGCTGGCCGGCATTTTATCCCTATGGCACATACGAAGGAAAGCCATTCCGCAGTTCCATCACAGAAGTGGAACAAGCCAGCATGATTCCACAAAAAGACAATATGAGCCGCATCTCACTCGGCGGAACTTTCAAGCTCATCAAAGGATTAACTGTAGATCTCGACTACACCTATCACAACGCCAATTACAACGAGCTGCAGACCGGTGGTACAGTGAGTGCTTACAATTTCTGGGCATACACCGGACTCAATTATTCCAAATACACTTCTGCAACGTACGATCGTGCAGTGGCGATTGCTGCAAGAAATGAACGACATGCTTTGCGCGGTTTCGCTACCTACACTAAAAAAATAAATGATCACAGTCTCAAGTTCATTCTCGGAACAGATGCTGAGAAATACGAAGTATACAGTCAGCGATCCGAAAGACGCGGATTGATCAATGAGGATTTCGGAGAAGTGAACCTCGCTACCGGCGACCAGTATGCATCGAGCAGCCACAGTCACTGGGCTACGCTCGGTTATGTGGGAAGAGTGAACTATGCGTATAAAGACAAATACCTGCTGGAAGTGAATGGGCGTTACGATGGTTCATCGAGTTTTCCCCGCGACGATCAGTGGGCTTTCTTCCCGTCGATGTCGCTCGGTTATCTGATCACTGAGGAGAAGTTCATGGATTTCAGCAAGCCCATACTGAGTTCATTGAAACTGCGTGGATCATTGGGTAATGTAGGCAACCAAAGTGTAGGAGGAAATAAATTCCTGCGTACAATGAATTCTACTTCTTCGGGATGGTTCATCGGAGGTGCGAATCAACTGACTTTCACCAATCCTCCATTAGTGTCGAGCAGCCTCAGCTGGGAAAAAGTGCAGATGCTCGATATCGGCGCCGATGCCAGATTGTTCAACAATACACTGGGCGTTACTTTCGACTGGTATCGCCGTACAACCAGCGATATCATTTCCAATGCTATCTCGGTTCCGTCGACCCTCGGTACTTCAGCGCCTGTACTGAATTTCGCGGAGCTGCGCACAACAGGGTGGGAGGTTTCGGTAGATTGGTATAAACAATTCAACAACGGACTGCTGCTGGGTGTAATGGGAAACGTCTCCGACTTCAAAGAAGTGATCACCAAATTTGCCAACGACACAAAAGATATCAGCTCTCACTACTCAGGTAAAACCATGGGCGAGATATGGGGATATACCACAGATCGCTTTTTCACCAAAGACGATTTTGAACAGGATGGAAGCGGCAACCTCATTATGGTGAACGGGAAATATGTAATGAAACCCGGCGTAGCGAAACAGGAACGGTGGGAAGAAGGTGCTTTCTTCTATGGCCCCGGAGATATCAAATACGCAGATCTCAATAAGGATGGGAAGATCGATATCGGCACCAACACGGTAAGCAATCCCGGCGATCAGCATATCATCGGAAACTCTACACCCCGCTACCAGTATGCGTTGCGGCTGACTGCTGAATTCAAGGGATTCGATATCGGTGTATTCTTTCAGGGCGTAGGTAAACGTGATCTCTGGGCGAGCGGTCCGGTTGTGATACCCGGTTACAGACCAGGGGAGGGCTGGTACGATCATCAGCTCGATTACTGGACGCCCGAACGTCCCGATGCGTATTATCCAAGGCCAACGGATCATATCAACAGCAATGGTACACGCAATTTTCTGCCGCAAACAAAGTACCTGCTCAATATGGCATATACCAGACTGAAGGTGCTGAACTTCGGATACAAGCTGCCGCAGAAGCTGATCAAACGAGCACATCTGAATAATGTGCGCGTGTACGTGAGTGGTGAAAACCTCATCACATGGGATCATCTGAGAGTGCCGATCGATCCGGAAGTAGACTACACTACAGCCGGATTGGGCGATCCCAATACATTCGGAAGGGTGTATCCTTATCACAAATCTTTCTCTGCAGGTATCCAAATCTCATTCTAAAAGTTGCATTATGCGATACAAAAAAATAATCGTCTTACTCATCTCCATAACAACCTTATGGAGCTGTAAAAAAGATTTCCTTCAGAAATTGCCACTCGATCAATTGCTCGACGAGAATTACTGGAGCAACGAAAACAATGTAAGAACATTTGCATGGGGCTTCTATCCCAACTTTTTCAGTGGTTATGGTTCGAGTTATACCTGGGGGAAATTTTTTTCCGGACAATCGTTGAACGATGATTTTGCTCCATCGATCCCAACCCCTTTCGTGAAAGTGCCACCGGCAGCAGCAGCGGGTACGGGTTGGGATTTTTCCTGGGTACGCAAAGCCAATATCATGCTCAATCGTGTACAGCGCGTACCAATGGATAAAGAACCGAAAGAGCACTGGTCGGGCATTGCGCGATTTTTTCGAGGCATGGCTTACTTCGATCTGGTGAAATCTTTCGGAGATGTGCCCTGGTACGATAAGGAAATGACGGAAACCGATCCGGACCTCTACAAACCCCGCGACTCGCGCGTGCTGGTGATGGATAAAGTGCTGGAAGATTTCAAATATGCAGCGCAGTATGTTCGGGAATCGGACGGTAAAGCCGGACTGGTAGTGAACCGAAATGTGGTGCTGGGTTTCATGAGCCGCATCTTTCTGTTTGAAGGCACCTGGCTGAAATACCATGGTATCAATGCTGCCAAAAGCACCGAGTATCTGCAACAGGCCAAATGGGCAGCGGAGCAGGTGATCAATTCCAATAAATACAGCATCAACGACAATTACAGAACTGTGTTCAATTCTGTTGATCTCGCCGGAAAAACGGAAGTGATGCTGTATCGTGAGTACACTACCGGAAATATTACGCATAGCCTGCACAGTTATGTAAACAAAGAAGGACAAAGCGGTACTTCCAAAAATGCCATCGAATCTTTTCTCTGCAACGATGGATTGCCCATTGCTGTAAGCACCAAATACAAAGGCGATAAAGGAATAGCGAATGTGATGGCAGACCGCGATCCGCGCATGATCGAGACCTTCGTACAGGAGTATCGCATCAATGGCGTAACGGCTGTGCTCAGCACTTCGGGATATGCTGTTCGTAAATTCCTCAACGATGCGCTGGTGAATGCCACGGAAGGAAGCAGCAACCTCAATATCACCGATGCACCTGTTCTTCGTTTAGGAGAAGTGTTGCTCAATTATGCAGAAGCCGCAGCAGAGCTGGGCGGAATAACGCAGGCTGATCTGGATAAGTCGATCAACAAACTGCGTGCGAGGCCGGGCATTGCTATGCCTGCATTGCAGGTAATGGGCGATCAGCCGGCTGTGAATGGTGTAACATATGATGATCCAAAACGTGATGCCACTGTTTCTTCATTGCTTTGGGAGATCAGGCGAGAACGCCGTACCGAACTGATGTTCGAAGGCTTCCGTCTCGATGATCTCCGTCGCTGGAAGAAACTCGACTATACTACCTCCCTGAACACTGATGTTAACCGCGGCGCATGGGTGAGTCGCGCTCAATATCCCAACATGATTGGCATTCATCTCGAAAATGATGCCGCTGAGGGATATATCATTCCTGCCTGGACTGCCGATGTGCAGCGTGTTTTCTCCGATCCCAAAGTATATCTCAATCCTTTGGCGATCGATCAGATGAAACTCTATGCAGATCATGGCAGTGAGTTGGCACAGAATCCGGGTTGGAAGTAAGATCAGAGATGTATGAAGAACGGCCCTCCGGAGGGGCCGTTCTTTTTTATTGGAGTATGTTGAAAATAATGCTGGTAGCGGATTACACCACTTTAGTGACCTTGGCGTATTTCTGCAACCGCTTGTCGTTGGGTGATAATTCTGTGATGATGCATTCGAAAGAACGAAGCGGGCTCACCTGCATTTTTTGTGTAGTATCGAGTTTTTCGGAAATGCTCAGCACTGCTGTTTTATCGGAAGCTTTCATCAGCGCTTTCTTTACCTGCATCACATCCCAGTCGTTATCGGTGAGTCCGTCTTTTACAGACAAACCGTTTGCGCCGATGAACGACAGATCTACACGAAGTTCGGAAAGTTGACTGATCACGGTAGGGCCGGTACAGACATACGCATCATGACTCACTTCGCCGCCAATAAGAATTACACGGATCGTAGATCGTTGCGCAATCTCCAGCGCCACCAACGGGCTGACAGTGAAGACGGTTCCTTTATGATTCTTTGGAATGATGCGTGCGAGTTCGAGCATGATAGTGCCTCCGCCCATCAATACATTCATGCCTTCCTTGAATAATCCGAGCGCTTTGTAGGCGATCTCTTTTTTCTCTTCACGCGCATATACCTGTGGCTGCTGAAAGGGGAGATGAAAAGATTTGGAAACGGCGCCGCCATGCACTTTCACAATCCTGCCACTTTCTTCGAGTTCGTGCAGGTCGCGGCGGACAGTATCCAGTGAAACATTCAGTAACTTGCTGAGATCGGTAGTGAGTACCTTATGGTGCAGATTGATCTGATTGATGATGATGTTCTGGCGTTCTTCCTGCAGCATGGTTAGAATTGATGTTGAGAAACAAAGATAAAAACTGCCCTCATTTTAAGGGTATTTTATTTTGCTGATTCGTGCATTATTTCTAAATTACACTATCGAAAACAGCAAAAAACAGCAAGCTGAAATTTCTTAACCGATTCTTGTCATGATAAAAAAACTTGCCTGCCTTCTCTCTGTTTCAATTTCCATAATTTCTGCAATAGCTCAGAATGCAGATCCTGCCTGGATTCGCATCAATCAGCTTGGGTATGCTCCGCAAGGGGTGAAAGTGGCGGTATGGGGCAGCAAGGGCACTGTTCCGGTTAAGGAGTTCGTTCTCGTCGATTCGGCCACTGGCAAAAAAGTACTTCGAAAAACAGCAGGCAAGGCTATGGGAAGTTACGGCCCGTTTGCTCAATCGCAGCGGCTCGATTTTTCGTCCTTCACAAAATCCGGCACCTATTATTTGCAGGCAGGCAATGCACGTTCGCCGTATTTCCGCATTGCGAAAAATGTATATGACGGAGCCGCTGATTTTTGTCTTCGGTATATGCGTCAGCAACGCTCTGGCTTTAATTCTTTTCTGAAAGACAGTTGTCATATGTACGATGGATATTCGTTGTACGGCCCGATGCCGGATAGCACTTTCATTCCGGTCTCAGGAGGATGGCATGATGCGAGCGATTATCTTCAGTATTCCACCACTTCTGCCAATGCAACAGCCCATCTGCTGATGGCCTGGCGAGATTTTCCAACAGTATTCAAAGATGCGCATGCAGCCAACGGATTAGCCGGAAGCAACGGCATTGCAGATGTACTCGATGAAGCAAAGTGGGGGCTGGACTGGCTGCTGAAAATGCATCCGAAATCCGATTGGATGTTCAATCAGATCGCTGACGACCGAGATCATGCAGGCATGCGCATTCCCAAACTCGACAGCATGTACGGAAGAGGATATGAACGTCCGGTATACTTCATCACCGGCGAACCGCAGGTGCGTGGCAAATTCATGAACAATACTACCGGAACATCGAGCACTGCTGCTAAATTCGCGGGAGCATTTGCCATTGCATCCGGCATCTACAAAAACATCGACAAACCCTATAGCGATCTCATGCATTTGAAAGCCGGCACAGCTTATCAGTTTGCATTGAAGAAACCAGGTGTTACGCAAACAGCCTCGGTGAAATCTCCTTACATCTATGCAGAAGACAACTGGGTGGATGATATGGAATTTGGTGCAGCCACAACCGGCCGCATTGCAGATGCGATGCGCTATGCAGCCGACGAACCTGTTACGCCATGGTTTGGTGAGGACACTGCAAAACATTATCAGTGGTATCCTTTCATCAACCTCGGACATTATGAGCTGGCGAAAAAACTGAAAGGCGCCGACCGCGCCAAAGTGCTCGGTTATTACAGAACCGGTATCGAAAGAGTTTGGAAGAAGGCAAGCCAGAATGCTTTCTATCGTGGTGTTCCATTTATCTGGTGCAGCAACAATCTCACGGCATCCTTTGCTATTCAGTGTTACTGGTATCGCTCCTTAACAAACGATAAACAGTTCCAGCAACTGGAACAGGCTAACTTCGACTGGTTATTCGGTTGTAACCCTTGGGGTACTTCCATGGTGTATGGATTGCCAGCGCATGGCGATACACCCACTGATCCGCATGCGGCTTTCACGCATCTGATGAAGGCGCCGATCGACGGCGGATTGGTAGATGGACCTGTTTACGGAAACATATACAATAATCTGATCGGGATACAATTGTTCAATCCTGATCTGTACGCGCCATTTCAAAGTCAGCTGGCAGTGTATCATGATGATTATGGCGACTATTCCACCAACGAACCAACCATGGATGGAACGGCTTCGCTGGTGTATCTGCTGGCTGCATTCCAGTGGTCTTCGGGAAAACCCTGACGGCCTTTTTAGCAACCTGAAACCTTTATTTTATGTCGCTGATAGGAATGGATCTCGGTGGCACAAAGCTCGCCATTGCTGCATTTACCGCTGATGCTGATATGACTGCTCATGAGTCTGTACCGCTCGAACGCAGAACAGGCGCAGCAGTTGCAGCTTTGATGGTGCAGCAACTGGAGAAATTCCTGCGGCTTCAGAAAGGAAAGAACGACCCCGTGCGTGCCATCGGTATCTGTGTACCGGGTATCAGCAACCGAAAAGACGGAACAGTATGGGCTCCCAATATTCCCGGATGGGGTCATTATCCGTTACTCAAAGAGATCAGCGCAGTTGCACCCGGCATTCCGGTTGCTATCGATAGCGACAGAACCTGTTACATCATGGGAGAAGTTTGGAAAGGCGCTGCGCGCGGCTGTTCAGACGCCATCTTTCTTGGTGTGGGAACCGGCATCGGAGCGGGCATTCTCAGCGACGGGCATTTTCTCCGCGGCAGGCATGATGCTGCCGGCGCCATCGGATGGATGGCTCTCACGCAACCTTACCACTCAAAATATTTGCAATGCGGCTGCTTCGAGAGCAGTGCTTCAGGTGATGGCATTGCCAAACTTGCCAAAGAGCTGCTGCATGAAATGCCTGCCTACGAAGGCGTGCTGCGCAGATCGACACCTGCTGAACTGACCGCTGCTGCTGTGTTTGCCGCGTTTGAAACGCGTGATGAATTAGCCACTGAAGTGATCCGGCGATGCATTGAATTATGGGGAATGGCTGTCGCCAATCTCGTAAGTGTCTTCAATCCGGAGAAGATCATCATGGGTGGTGGTGTGTTTGGTCCGGCTATTCCGCTGATCCCGTCCATTGCAGCAGAAGCTGCAAAATGGGCTCAACCCCTGAGTATGCAGCAATGCGAAATAGTGGCTTCGCAACTGGGAATTTATGCAGGTTGCTGGGGGGCAGGATTGCTGGCGCTGAAAGCCCGATAACGATTTGCATCATGT
The DNA here is from genome assembly GCF_012927185.1 of Pseudoflavitalea sp. G-6-1-2. GTDB lineage: Bacteria > Bacteroidota > Bacteroidia > Chitinophagales > Chitinophagaceae > Pseudobacter. The sequence continues at coordinate 567,725 of NZ_JABBGB010000002.1, read as the reverse complement.
ATAGAAAAAACCTTGTATTCCTGTCTGCCTGTTTGGGCATGTTGCTCTTTGGCATCAGTCTCATCACGCTCGGCTCTGTTGCGGGGTATCTCAAACAGCAATTTCAGCTCGATGGCATTGCTGCCGGAACCTTATTCTCCTTGCTTCCTGTTGGCATTCTCATTGGTTCTTTGATATTCGGTCCTGTTTGCGACAGGTACGGATACAAATGGTTGCTGGTATCGGCCTGCATGGCTATGTGCGCGGGATTTGAAGGGATTGCATTTGCTTCTTCGCTCGGTATTCTCAAGCTCTCAGTCTTTGTTTTTGGCATAGGAAGTGGCATTGTGAATGGAGCCACCAATGCAGTGGTGGCAGATATCAGCACGCGAAGCAAAGGCGCCGACCTGAGTCTGCTCGGCGTATTCTTTGGATTGGGTGCGCTGGGAATGCCGCTGGTGCTGGGTTTGCTGTCGCATCGTTTTGCGTCGTATCAGATTGTGGCAGCGGTAGGTGCGCTCACGGCGCTGATCGGATTGTTGTATCTGACGATTCAGTTCCCCGGTGCGAAACATGAAGCAGCCACTTCAGGATCATGGAAACAACTCAGGAATATTTCGTTGCTGCTGATTGCTTTCTTTCTGTTCTTTCAAAGCAGCATCGAAGCGCTGATCAATAACTGGGCAACTTCTTATCTGCAGGACAAAGGTGTGATGGATGAAACGAATGCACTCTTTGCATTATCACTTCATATTGCCGGGATGATTGTGATGCGCATGCTTGCAGGAAGTGTGCTGAGCAAATGGTCTGCAAAAGAGATCATCTTTTTATGCCTCACCTTGCTCTTCAGTGGAGTATTGCTGATGCAGTCCGGACAAACAAAACCTTTGGTGATAACCGGACTCATACTCTCCGGGGCTGGCGTTGCTGCTGGTTTTCCTGTGATGCTCGGAATAGTGGGAGAGCGGTTTCCGAACCTCAGCGGTACAGCATTCAGTGTTGTATTTGCGATTGCACTGATCGGCAATATGCTGCTGAATTATGTAATGGGATGGGTAGTGCAGCATTACGGCGTACATCATCTTACAACAGTTTCGTATATGGTGATCGGCTGTATGATCATTCTCTACATACTCATATTCAAAAAGAAATCAAACTATCAATAAACAAACGATTATGTTAGCAAAACAATGGCTCTCGAATGCAAGGGATGTAATGACCCGGATTGAAAACACGCAGATGGACAATATCCGCAAAGCTGCAGAAGTAATGGCGGCGAGTATCGAATGCGGAAGATGGGTGCATACATTCGGTTGCGGCCACGCCACCATTCCCATTGAAGAGATGTATCCGCGGATCGGCGGTTTTGTAGGATTTCATCCGATGGTGGAGCTTCCGCTTACTTTCTTTACGCGCATCACCGGAGAAATGGGCGTTCACCAGTTTGTATTTCTCGAAAGGGTGGAAGGATATGGTGTAGAAATCATGAAAGGTTATAACTTCGATGCCCGTGATACGATGTGGCTCTTTTCTCACAGTGGCATCAACAACGTGAATATCGATGTTGCTATCGAAGCCAGAAAAAAAGGAATGAAGGTGATTGCATTCGGATCGGCAGCTGAAGCAAAAGGCAAGCAGACACGCCATTCCAGCGGCAAAACCATCTTCGATCTGGCAGATATTGTGGTGGATACCTGTGCTCCGATCGGTGATGCATCCGTTGCTATCAAAGATCATCAGGATAAACTGGGTCCGGTTTCAACGATGGCGTTCATCACCTGTGTGTGGATGACGGTGATCACTGTAGCAGAAATGCTGGTGGAACGTGGCGTGAAGCTGCATATTCATCCATCACATAATGTGCCCGGTGATACCACAGCGCGCGAGCGGCTGGAAGATGCACTGGCCGAATACAAACGTCGTATCGCAGGAGTATAAAATAATACACACCTGAACATTTGAACATATGATCACTGCATTTCAAAATGCCAGGATCTTCACGGGAGAGCAGGAGTTGAACAATCAAACCCTGCTTATCCGTGAAGACCGGATACTGGATATCGTAGCCCCATCCGCCGTACCATCCGATGCCCGCATCATCGATGCCGCAGGAAAAATTTTAGCGTCCGGATTTATCGATCTCCAGATCTATGGCGGAGGCGATTATCTCTTCGCCAATGAACCTTCAGCACAGGCGCTGCGTGGAATTTCCGAAGCGATTGTGAAAAGTGGCACTACCACTTATATGATCACGCTGGCAACGGCTCCGATGGAGTTGTACCAGGAAGCATTCGATATAGTGCATGCAAACCCTCATCCTGCATTGGCGGGAGTTCATCTGGAAGGTCCCTACTTCAATCCGGTAAAACGCGGTGCACATACAGAGCATCTGATACATGCACCTGTTGCGGATGAGGTAAAATCTTTGCTCAAAGCTTCGAAAGGAGTATTGAAAATAATGACGCTGGCTCCGGAAGTATGCAGCGACGAAATATTGCAACTGCTGATCGAAGGAGGTGTAATTCTTTCTGCCGGCCATAGCAATGCAACGTATGCGCAGGCGATGCATGGATTTGATCAGGGCATCCGAACGTCAACGCATCTGTTCAATGCAATGAGTTCATTGCATCATCGCGATACCGGATTGCCGGGTGCCATTTTTCTCAGTAATGCTTATGCCAGCATCATTGCAGACGGCATTCATGTGGATTGGCAGACATTGCGGATCAGCAAGCAGGTATTAGGGCGCAGGTTATTTCTGATTACGGATGCAGTGGTGGAAAGTCTTTCAGGAACGCATGTGCATGTGGCAGCCGGAGACCGGTACACCCTTCCTGATGGAACACTGTCTGGTTCTATGCTTACGCAGCTCGATGCTGTAATTAATTGTGTTAAGCATGCAGAAATAGAACTGGCAGAAGCGCTTCGGATGGCCACGCTGTATCCTGCGGAAGTGATGCAGGCTGCTGATCTCGGACGCATCGCTGCTGGAGCAAAGGCCAATCTTGTTTTGCTGGATGAATCACTGCAATTGCAATCTGTGTGGCTGGAAGGGAAGGAGGTTGTGCAGTAGTCGCATTATTATCCTTTCAGTAATTTTTGCAGAATCAGTGCGTGATTCTGTTCTTCACTTTTTGATGCAAACAACAACGTGACAGTAGCGTGTTGTTTCACTAATTTTTTCAACTCTTCAAAAGCTGCGGCAGATGGGCCTTGCAGCTCGGCTTCGTATTTCTTTCTGAAACTTTGCCAGTCTATTTTCTCTGAATGGAATTCTTTGCGTAATCCGGTAGACGGAGCCACTTCTTTGAGCCAGTTATCTGCCTGCAGGTTTTCTTTGGTGATGCCGCGCGGCCATAATCTGTCGATAAGAATACGGTAACCATCTGAGGGTGATGCAGGATCGTATGCTCTTTTGATGCGGATCATAACGGAAGAATTGAATACTCTAAGTTCAGGATTGCCTGCAAGAAAACGCTACTGAAAATTGTTGCAGCATCGATTCTGTGACATTGAATGAATAAGTATCAATACTTAAAAAATATTTTCAAAAGATTGCCGTTTTTCTGTCAGAATTATCTAAGTTTAGTCTCCGGGCAATTATCCCAATCCTTGCCCTCACCCCAATACGATCGTTTCAGTTATTGCATGCACACAATTAAGTGAAGTTATTATGCTGGATATTGCTGAAAGATCTCCCATCTATTATGAGATCATACGTCAATTGTATTATGGCTCTGTATTGAGTTGTACCGATCTGAGCGCGCGGATTGATAAAAGCATTCCTTTGGTTACGGCTGCTGTGAATCAGCTCATCAAGGCGGGGTATGTAGAGAAGCGTGGACTGGCGCCTTCCAGCGGAGGGCGGCGACCGCTCACATATGCGTTGAAATCAGATCGCCTCTTTGTGCTCACCGTTGCGATGGATCAGCTAAGTACGCGCATAGGCATCATCGATATGTTCAACAAATATGTATCGGGGGTGGAAGTGGTGGAACTGAAACTGCGCAATAATCCTAAGGCGCTGGAGCGGTTGGTGGAGGCCATTGCAAAACATATCGAAAAATCGGGCATCCCAAAAGAAAAGATCATCGGTGCCGGCATCGGTATGCCTGGTCTGGTGAATGCCAATGATGGCATCAACTATTCTTATCTCGATACAAACGGTCGCTGCCTCAGTGAGCATCTTTCTGAGTCGCTTGGCCTGAAAGTATTTATAGACAACGATTCCAGCCTGATAGCATTGGCCGAACAGAAGTTCGGAAAAGCTCATGGTTTCAAGAATGCCATGGTGATCAATCTCGGTTGGGGCATCGGGTTAGGTATGGTGATAAACGGACAGCTCTATCGTGGTGATGATGGTTTCGCCGGTGAGTTCAGTCATATTCCGCTTTCCGAAAAAGGGGTATTGTGTTATTGCGGTAAACAGGGTTGTCTGGAGTCGGAAGCATCGTTGCTGGCAGTGGCGGACAAAGCCATTCAGGGAATCAGGAATGGAAGGGTATCGCGGCTGGCGTTTCTTTCCGATCAGGATCAGCTGGCGGTGGGACATTCGCTGCTCGATCTCGCCAATCAGGGCGATCAGTATGCCATCGATCTCTTTATGGATGCAGCATATAAGATCGGAAGAGGTCTTGCCATACTTATTCATATCAATAATCCCCGTGCTATTGTACTCAGTGGCCGCGGTGCTAAAATCGGCCGGCTGATACTTCCTCCCATACAACAGGCGCTTACGCGTTACTGCATTCCGCGGCTGGTGAACAATATCGAATTGCTGGTGTCGGATTTTGGGCAGGAAGCCGAAATGATCGGCTCCGCTATCCTCGTTATGGAACAATTCTCTCCTAATATTTTTGCATCTTCTGCAAAGTCTTCCCGCAAAATTAGCAACAAAGCCGCTGATCCTACTTCGTAATCTGCTGATTTACAATCATGGCTTATGGCATTTGTCAAAAAGTGCGTAATACTTTGTGAAAAATTTAAAAAGTCGCTCCTCTTTTCTATAGATTTACAGAGAAGGGGGTGATGTCCCTTCGTGCTATGGTTTTGTGACTGCAACCTTATCATCAACGACTGTACACAACCAAAACCAAACATACCATGCACAAAAAAATGCTAATGCTTATGACTTTGGCATGCCTTCACCTGTTCGCTTATGCCCAGGTAAAGGTAGAAGGCGATGTCAAAGATGCGGCAGACGGTCAGCCGCTATCCGGCGCAACCATCCTCGTTAAAGGAAAATCAGGTGGCGTCAGTTCGAATTCTTCGGGAAAGTTTTCCATTTCCGTTCCCAACAATGCGATCCTCGTTATTTCCTCTCTCGGATTTGTTACCAAAGAAGTTCCGGTAAACTCACAAACCTCACTGAGCATTACACTCAGCAGGGAAGAATCGGAAATGAAATCGGTGGTAGTAACGGCATTGAACATCAAGCGTCAGAAAAGCGCGCTTGGTTATGCAGTGTCCGAAGCCGGTGCCAAAGACATTACCGGTTTCGGTGAAACCAACCCATTGCAATCTCTGGCAGGTAAGATGGCGGGGGTGAACATTGCGGGCACCACAGCCGGACCTACAGGATCTACCCGTATAACTATAAGGGGTATACGCGAATTGCAGGGAAACAATCAACCACTCTACGTAATCGATGGAGTACCGGCTGTGAACGGTAACCTGATCAGTGCCGATCAGGATGGAGGATTTGATCTGGGGGATGGTCTGTCTGACATCAACCCGAATGATATCGAATCCATTTCGGTACTGAAAGGGGCATCAGCTGCGGCGCTCTACGGCAGCCGCGCGCTTAACGGGGTGATACTGATCAACACCAAAAGCGGAAGGTCGAGAAAAGGACTGGGCATCGAGGTAAGCCACAATACCACTATCGACCGCGTTTCGACCAAACTCGATGAAGTGCAGAAAGTGTATGGACAAGGTTCCAATGGTGAAGCTCCGCAGATGGCCAATCGCGCCAGCAATATCACGCAGAGCTGGGGAGCACGTTACACCGATGTGCAGTCGGTTGTTCAACGCGATGGAAGTACCAGACCTTACAAGTTTCTCGACAATAACCTGCAAGGCTTTTTCAGAAATGGTGTTACTTCCATGACAACCGTTGCTGTAACCAGCGGAAATCAGCAATCTAATTTCCGTGCTTCGTATTCAAATGTGGCCAATAAGGACATCACGCCGAAGTCTGGTTTCAACAGAAACACATTCTCTCTTCGTGGCGAAACAGTGCTTGCAGAAAAACTCACTCTTGAGGCCAAAGGAACGCTTACCCTGGAGAACGTTACCAACAGACCTGCATTGACCGATGATGTAAACAATATCGGCAACGGCCTGCTCGCCATTGCCGGCAACTTCGATCAGAGCTGGCTGAACAATTATGCCAATCCGAATGGAACCTATATCGATTACACGGGTGATATCTACCGCGCAAATCCTTACTGGACGCTGAACAGAACCACCAACAACAGTAACAAGAAAAGATTCAACGGATCTCTTACCGCTCGTTACAAAGTGAATGACAAGCTCAGTTTCACTGCTACAGCAGGTACCGACTTCTATACATTCAACTTCGAGAATTTCTATGATAAAAATACTCCTTCAAGGGATGGAGGTATTCTGCAGCTGCGTGAGATCCGCCTGAAAGAAGAGAACTATCAGGCGATGATCAATTACAACACCCCGGTATTTCAGGATTTCAAGATCGGTGTGATGGCGGGTGCCAATATGATGCGTGCAGAAACCGATAACAATCTCACCGAAGGGAAAGAGATCATCAACGTAGGCAAAAACCTTATCACCAACTTCAAGTCGATCCGCGAACAACCGAACAACAGCCGCCGGCAAACCAATTCACTGTTCGGAAGCGTTGAACTGGGATGGCGCGATCAGCTCTTCCTCAATCTTCAGGGAAGGAACGACTGGTCTTCCACACTTCCTGCACACAACAGAAGTTTCTTCTATCCTTCAGCGGATCTGAGTTGGGTGATCACCAATTCGTTCGACCTGAAATCTACTTTTGTGAATTATGCCAAACTGCGTGCTTCAGTAGGTAAAGTGGGCAGCGATGCGGTTCCCAATAATACTGCATTGTATTATACGCTTACCGGTCTCACCATGCACGACAGAGCACTGGGAGAAATCCTCGGAAACGTAATTCCTAACGAGGATATCAAACCGCAATTCAGAACCTCCAGAGAAATTGGCTTTGAACTGGGCTTCCTGAACGATCGTATCGGCATCGATTTCACTTATTACGACGAGCTCACCACCAATGCCATTGTATTCATGCCTGTTTCTGCAGCCTCCGGTTATGAGCAGGCGGTACTGAATGCTGCCCGCCTCAGAAATAAAGGCGTTGAGCTGATGCTGAAAACAACGCCGGTGAAATTATCGAACGGACTTCGCTGGGATCTTTCTTTCAACTATTCGAAGAACGTAAACAAAGTTGAGCAACTCACTTCCGATATCGAAGCATATGTAGCTGCAGAAGCGCGTTGGGCCGGGGCTACCATCACCGGTGATCTGAATGAGAAGTTCGGAACCATCAGAGGGGTAGGCATCAGACGTGATGCAAATGGACAGATCATGCACGATAAAGGTCTTCCGATGCTCACTTCGGCTCCGGTTGCATTGGGAAATATTACACCAGACTGGACAGGTGGTATCACCAATACCGTTGCCTGGAAAGGGTTTGAGTTCAGGGCTGTACTCGATATCCGTGTAGGTGGCGATATCTATTCTATGAGCAATCGTCAATTGACCATTCAGGGACAGAATCCCAAAACACTCGAAGGGCGTGATGGATGGAACGAATACCAGGCCGAAGTAAGAGCAAACCCTGGTGTAAACGTGCCGCAGAAGAACCGCGGATTTATTGCTCCCGGTGTAACTGCAGATGGTAAACCAAATCAAACAGCAGTGGATCCTTACCAATACTGGAAAGAATATTCAAACTCTGCTGAAGGGTATATCTATGATGGTGGATTTGTGAAACTGCGCGATGTTGGTCTGAACTATACATTGCCGAAATCACTGTACAAAAAGGCGCGTATTCAGTCCATCACACTGGGTGTAATTGGCCGTAACCTTTGGATCATTTCCAAAAACACGCCCAATATTGATCCTGAATCCAACTACAACAATGGAAACGGACAGGGATTCGAGTATGGATCACTGCCCGGAAGAAAACGTTTTGGATTCAATGTGCTGATCAAACTCTAACCTAAAAATGCTGTCAACAATGAAACGATTCAACTATATTTTACTGGCAGGTTGCATGGTGGGGGCTGCAGCCTGTACAAAGGATTTTGATAAGATAAATACCAATAAATCCGGTTACTCCGAAATGGAACCGGAGTTCATGATAACGAAGATCCAGACCGATATGTCGGGCGACAGGGAAGATACCTGGCGATATGATCTCGGCATTGCATCTGCTACAATGCAGCACCTTGGCGGATCCTGGTGGACGAGACATGGCGCTCACTACCGTGTAGATGATAAAACCCATTGGTACAGTCATTGGCTTACCACCTATCCGCGTGAATTGAAGAATGTGCAGAATATCGTCGATAAAACAGCGAATGATCCCGCTCAGGTGAATCAGCATGCAGCTGCGCGCATTCTCCGTGTGATGATCTACTCCAAGCTCACCGATATGTATGGAGATATTCCTTACAGTGAGGCTATCAAAGGATTCACACAAAAAAATCTGCTGCCCAAATACGATAAGCAGGAAGATATCTACAAAGATTTTTTCAAGGAACTGGATGAAGCGGTAGATGGCCTCAATGCTGCTGCTGCTCCATTGAAAGGAGATCTTTTTTATGATGGCAATATTGCCAGATGGAAAAAGCTGGGCAACTCACTCAGGTTGCGTCTTGGATTCCGCCTGAGCAAGATCAATGCAGCTGAATCGAAGAAGCAGGTGGAAGCAGCCATCGCCAAAGGTGTAATGACAGAAGCAGGAGACATTTGCATGGTGCGTCATATGGCTGTAAGTTATGCTTCCGGTGAGAATCGCGGCAATGGCCGTTCGCAGGTTTTCAAAGGAGGTACACGCAGCAATGGATTCAGAATTGCGGCTGCTCTGACAGATACATTGGTTGCCACACACGATCCGCGTTTGTATGTATTTGCAGGTGCATATGATGGTGATGTAGTGATCGAAGCCGGTGTTCCTGATGTTACAAAATATATTCCGCCGATGGGCATTCCCAATGGATTTATGCCCTGGAACGTTTCAGGTGGATTAGGTAATGTGGTAACGCCTGAAGGAACATTTTCCATCGATAATAATGAAAAAGTGCTTCAGCCGAGTATCTATGTTTCGGCACTGGATGCACCATTCTTCCATGTTACTCCGGCAGAAGTTGAATTGTTGCTGGCTGAGGCAGCAGTAAGAGGCTGGGGAGGTCAAACCAATGCGAAAGATCACTTCAATAAAGCTGTTCAATTCGGTTGTGTGGCTGCACAGCATTATCCCAAAGCCCCGGCTATCAGTCAGGATGATATCGATGATGTGAAAGCATATTACGCCGGTTACTTTGCCGATGATGCAAAAGCAATGACTGCCATCCATACCCAGATGTGGGTGAACTTCTTCCTCAACGGAACAGAGGCCTTCGCCAACTGGAGAAGAACCGGACTGCCGAACCTCGTAATGTTCACAGGCGCCAATGGTTATACGCCTGGTGGTACGGAGATCTCCCGCAGGTTCTTCTATCCGGAGTCGGAGATCATTCAGAATCCGAAGAATTATCAGGAAGCCGTAACCAGACTCGGTGAGAACAGCATGTTCAAAAGAGTATGGTGGGATAAACCTTAGTTTTCTTTCAGTCGAGTTATAGTTCCGGCGGACGCTTGCGATCTGCCGGACTTTTTTCATTAACTCCTTTAGCATGAAAAATATTCTAATCGGCTGTTTGCTCATCGCCTGTTTCTCCTGCAAAAAGAACAATGATGCCAGTGAGCCTGTGAGTGAAGTGCGTGTTTTCAATGATTCCACTTCTGCACTCGCCGCGCGCATCGAATACCGTGTAAACCGCAGTACGGGCGGAACGCTGGTGTATATTGATCAGAAAACAGGAGAAGAAAAGAGACAGGCGTTCGACAGTGGACTTCCTTACCGGAAGATGAACCTCTACGGTCTGAACGAAGCTACTCTCTACAAGTGTTATTTCATTCTTGGCAACGACAATAACGGTGAGCGATCTGATGAATTCAGTTTCACTACAGCTTCGATACCTGCCGCTGTAAAAAAGTTCTACAGGCAGGAAGACAATGTGATCAATGATGCGCCCGGCGCTCATTTTATGTTCACCAGCCGTGTTTCACCATCCAGTATTCTGATAGTGAACCATACCGGCAAACTCGTATGGTACAAGGCTTTCAGGGATATGCTGAAGGTGGTTCGGTTTACGCAGTGGAATACCATGCTCTGTTTGATCGATGAACACAATACGCAGTACGGTGATGGCAATGTGATACTGGAACTCAGCCTTTCCGGTGATACACTTTTTCATCTCCGGCATGGTTCCAGGGGATTCACCAAAACCGTGCATCACGATCTGCAATTGAATCAGCGTGGCAATATCGTTGCTGTAACCAATGTGCCACCTGTGAGTGGTGGTGGCGGATTGCCGGGAGATGGTCTGCTCGAACTCGATCGTCAGGGCAACAAAGTGTGGGAGTGGACCACCTTCGATAGTCCGGATGCAGCAGAAATGAAAGCCACCAATCAACCATGGATCAATTCGCTGGCTATCGATAAAGACCTCAATTACATTATTTCTCTCCGCACATTTTCTCAGGTATGGAAAGTGAATGCGCAATCCGGCGCCATCATGTGGAAATTGGGCAATGGAGGAAATGTGCAGATGGATGCTGCCGGTTATTTTCAGTTTCAGCATTACGCACATCGAAACGATGATGGAGACATCATGCTCTTCGATAACGGAAGCGGAGCACGTCCTCAATCGAGACTGCTGAGTTTTTCCATCGATGAAAAAGAGAAGAAAGCGGTGAGCAGGTTGCAGGTGAATCTTCCTGCACAATTGTATTCACCGATCATGGGTTCTGCCATGCAGCTGCCAGGAAAACAGTTGCTTGCTGCGAGTTCTACCAACAGCAAAATAGTTAAGACAGATCTTGCCGGAAACCTGCTCTGGACGCTCAATGTAGCCGAGCCGGTCTATCGTGGAGAGTATATCGGAAATCCTTTTACCAATCTCTGATACAATCAAAAAAAAGAAGTCCCTGGCCTGAGCCGGGGACTTTCTTCATCTAAACACCCTGTTTTTCTTCGGGCTTAATAACCGACTGGTGTTTTATTGTTTTCCTCCCGGTGCAGGTTGCTTGGAACCTACATTCTTTTCCAGTACAGAGATATAACGTTGTGCATCCTTGTTTGCAGGATCGATGGCCAGTATCTTCTGCAGGTAGGCGATGGCTTCGGGATAATCTTTCTCTTTATTTGTTTCGTAGGCAGCTACATAACCATATGCTTCTACCAGCCATTTTCTGTTGGTAGCATTGGCAGTATCTTTTTCGAGCACTGCAATGAGATTGTGGTAATGCGGAATGGCCGTGCCTTCTGTCATTGCTGTATCAAGCATGGAATTGCTCCTTGCGCGCCAGTAGTAACCGAATGCCTGATCGGGATATTTGGCGATGTAAGTGCCAAACACCGTATCGGCCTGAACAAATTCTTCTGCTTTGAAATGTGCGAGTCCCCAGTTGAAGAGATCGAGATTGCTCGCCTGATCATTTCCTGCAAAATATTTTCCGCTCCATTTTGCTTCGTTGCTGTACTGCTTCATTTGTTTGCAGAGGTCTTTCAGCTTTTTGTAATAAGCATAACAGGCGAGGGTATCCGATTGATGAGCCGCTGCTTTTTCGTAGTAAGCAATGGCGCTGTCTTCTTTACCGGATTGTTTGCTGTAGAGTCCTGCCATGGTCTCGAAATCTTTGGGCAGATAAGTGCTGTCGTGGCCCTTGGCGAAATACTGCGTCATGGTTTGCATGGCAGTGGCCGTGTCTTTGAATTCGAGGTAGCTGTAGGCCAGAAGCTTGTACAGGCGGGCATTTGCCGGATCTGCACTGAGCAGGGTCTTTGCTTTGTCGATAGCAGGCTGATAGTTTTTAGAAAGATAGAGCAGGTCTGCCAACTGATACTCATTGTCTGCACTGGGATCGCTGTGATGGCGGTACTTGAGAAAGTACTCCATTGCGCGTGGAATATCTTTGTAATAATAATGATAGTACAGTTCGTAGTAGGCAGGAGCGTAGGTGGAATCTGCATTGATGGCCTTTTCAAAATAATCAACATAGAGCTGATCGTTCTTCTGGGCCACGAATATCTTTCCCAGCTGATAGAGTGCAGCTGAATAATTTTTGTCTTTGTCGAGCGCCTGTGAATAGGCTTTGTAAGCCTGCGTACCGTCGCCGGATCTGCGCCATGCATCTCCCTGTAATGCAGAGAGCTCAGGATCTTTCTTCTCGCGTTTCATGGCTTTGTCGAGCATGCTGAGTGCATAATTCACATCGCCGGTCTTTACTTCGATATGTGCTTTGGCAACACCGGTAAGCACAGCAGCATCTTTTTCTTTGGTGGCTTCGATGGCACGATTGAAGTACCAGGCTGCGCTGTCTTTTTTATTTTCTTTCAGCAGCAGATGACCATAACCCACTTCGAACAGTGGCATGGCTTTTACAGCATCAGGAGCAGCGGACAGAGCGGCTCGGAGTGCAGCGGTGCTGTCCGTTCCCGGAAATGTCTGCGTGAGCAGGTACCAGTTGCCGGCGTTAGAAGCATCTGTTTTCAATGCTGATTCGATGATGGTGCGGGCGCTGGCATATCGCTGATGATAGATCAGTGATGCCGCATCGGACTGTTGTGCAAAAGCAGCAGTACTGCAGATCAAAGCAAGGGCAGTTGCGGTATATTTCATTTTGGCGCGATTTTTATTTCCCGGCGGAAATGATTCCGCCAGGGGATTGCTACAGCATAATCAGAGAGCTCTAAAAGTAAAATTCTCTCCTAAGCCATGGATTAATGTGGCATTAGAATGTGGTTAGAATTGCTCTATGCCTGCGGCGCAGCGGCAGTATGGGTTATTTTTATCGATGTAACTTTGCGTATGGAGGAAAGGAAAATACTCATAGTGGAAGACGAGAAGAAGATCGCCGATACCCTTCGTATCGGACTGATCGAGAACGGCTATCATGCAGAAGTGGCCTATGATGGGAAGATCGGTGAGAAACTGTTCTTTCTGCATGCCTTCAATCTGGTGATACTCGATATCAACCTTCCGGGCATCAACGGATACGAACTCTGCCGCATTATCCGCGCGCATTCTCCGAATATTCCGGTGATAATGCTCACTTCCCTGAGTCGTTTGAACGATAAGGTGGAAGGCTATAATGCCGGTGCAGACGACTATCTCGTAAAACCTTTCGAGTTCAAAGAACTGCTGCTGAAAATCCATGTGCTGCTGAAACGCACCATGATGCAGCAGATCCCGGTGGGCAACCTGCTTCGCGCAGGCGATCTAGAAATGAACCTCGACAATAAAGAAGTGAAACGTGGCAATCGAACCATCAATCTCACTGCCAAAGAGTTTCAGTTGCTGGAGTTTTTGCTGCGCAATAAAAACCGCGTGGTGAGCCGCGCGGATATTTCCATCAACGTATGGGATATCGACTTCGATACCAATACCAATATCATCGACGTATACATCAGTTATCTCCGCAACAAGATCGATAAGGAACATGCTGATAAACTCATTCAAACGCAGATAGGCATGGGCTACATTCTTAAAACGATGGAACGATGATGCCCGTAAGACTCAGGATCACGGCGCTTTTCGGAAGCATCGTGTTTGTGCTGCTGGCGCTGGTTTGCGGAGCCGTGTTCTATTTCTACTACACCAACCGGGAGCACGACAGCAAGCGAAGGCTCACCAACCGCGCCATCACCACTGCGCGTTTGATGCAGCAGCCGGAGATCTTCGATCCGAAACTGATCCAGAAGATCGATTCGAGTACGGCATTCACCATGAAAGAAAAGATCATGGATGTGTACGATCAGGAAGGCAATCTGATCTACCATTACAGCGATCTGCCCAATGATACGCTCAGCTTCAATCCAGGCATTATCGACGAAGTGCAGCATAAGAAAACGCGTTATTTCAAATCGGGAGAGAAAGATGCCATTGCGTATAGTCCATCGAGCCCAAACCTGCATGTGGTGATACTTACAGCGGCTTATGATGAAGAAGGACTGGCCAAACTGGCGCAGTTAAAGATCATTCTCTGGGCCTGCTTTTTCGGTGGTGTTGTTGCAGCATTCGTTGCCGGATACATTTTCTCTGAACGATTGCTTCGTCCGGTTCGAAAGATCACCGACGACATCAAAGATATTTCTGCCCGCAATCTCGCGCGACGCATCAATACAGGAGTAGTGCGCGATGAATGGTTCTATTTGTCGGACACGCTCAATCAATTGCTCAACCGTTTGCAGGAGAGTTTTGAGATACAACGCAGATTTATTGCCAATGCTTCGCATGAGCTGAGCACTCCGCTCACGGCCATTTCGAGTCAGCTCGAAGTGAGTTTGCAGAAGAACCGCGGCGCTGATGAGTATCGCAATACTATGGAATCTGTTTATCAGGATGTGCAATACCTCAGTAAGCTAACGCAGACCCTGCTTGAGTTTGCGCAGGCATCGGGCGATGCAGGCGGACTGGAAATTGAACAGCTCCGCATCGATGAAATTCTGATGCAGTTGCCTGCCACGGTTCGCAAACTCAACGAAGCCTACAGTGTGTCGCTGGCCTTCGATGATCTTCCGGAAAAAGAGGAGCAGCTGATAGTATCAGGTAATTCAGAGTTGCTGTTTTCTGCGATCAAGAATCTGGTGTCGAATGCCTGCAAGTATTCATCGGATCACAAGGCTTTTGTGAAACTGATGGTAGAATCGGAGCGCATCATCATCACCATCAGCGATAATGGCAAGGGAATTCCTGAGGCCGATCTTCCTTACATCTTCCAGCCTTTTTATCGTGGGGGCAATACCTGGGAGGAGAGTGGGTTCGGGTTGGGACTATCGTTGTGCAGCCGGATCATCAAACTTCATAAAGGGGAAATGTCGGTTAGTTCGGAGGCTGGCAAAGGATCGGTATTCACAATTTCGCTGCCAACGGCCGGTAAAATCGCCAGAATTTCCTGAATCCGTAAATGAATTCTGCCTGTAAATCTTTGTTTCTCCGTGCATAAAACGTTTTTTTGCCGCTTTCCGCAACTAAGCTCAAAAACGTATGAAGATTTTCTTTCGCAGGATACACCTTTATCTCAGCCTGCTCGCGGGCGTGGTGATCCTCATTACCTGCTTCACCGGTGCCGTACTGGTATTCGAAGAAGAAATGATGCACAGCTTCAACAAGGAACGTTACGAAGTAACGCCCGGTACTGTTCGCAAGCCATTGTCTGAAGTGATCGCTGCCGTGAAAGTAGCCGAGCCGAAGGCTAAGATCCAGCGGATACAGGTGTTTGAAGATCCCGCGCGCACCATTGTAGTAAGTTATCAGGGAGGGAAGAAAAGTCAGGCTTTCGTAAATCCGTACACGGCTGAAGTGATAGAGCTGTATGCCTACAAGGATACATTCTTCTACACCATGTTCGCGTTGCATCGCTGGCTGCTGGGCGAAAAGATCGGAAAGATGATCGTAGGCGTATCCACGCTGATCTTTCTCTTCATCATCATAACCGGCATTGTATTGTGGTGGCCGAAGAATAAGGCGATCCTGAAGCAACGCCTCAAGCTCAAATGGAGTGCGGGATGGAAGCGCATCAATCACGATCTGCATATTGTGCTGGGATTCTACTCGGCCATTTTCCTTTTCATATTTGCATTTACGGGACTGGCATGGAGTTTCGACTGGTTCAATAACGGAATTTATCATGTAACCGGTTCGCCGCTGAAAGGGCCGAAGCCGCCGTCTTCTGAATACAAAGCAGGACTGGCGCCGATTGGCTGCGATTCTGCCTATGCAGTAGCAAAGGGGCTGGTGAAAGATGTGAAGTATATTTCGTTATCGATGCCGAAAGATTCGGCGGAGGCAATTGCGATTTCCAGTTTGGGCAGCAATCCCGTGCACGAATCGGCTACGGATATGGTTTATCTCGATCAGTATTCCGGAAAGCAGATCGGCACCATGGCATGGGGCGAACGAAGCCTGGGATCGAGAGTGAGAAGCACTTTCAAGCCCGTGCATGTGGGTTCGATATGGGGAATGCCGAGCAAGATCATTGCATTGGTGGTGTGTATTCTGGGGGTAACTTTCCCGGTTACCGGCATCATCATGTGGATCAATCGTGCATTTAAAAAACGGAAAGCAAAGTGATCTTTCAGTACATTTGTTTCAGATAACGGAATTTAACCTATGCAGGATACAATCTTAGAGCTCAGACATGCGAATATCTACCAGGGCAGCAACCTGGTACTTCAGGATGTAAACCTTCACGTAAACCGTGGTGAATTTGTGTATCTGGTTGGTAAAACCGGTACCGGAAAATCGAGTCTGCTGAAAACGCTGTATGGCGATCTGCCACTCAAAGAGGGAGAAGGCTCCGTGGTTGGTTTCGATCTCAAAACAATGGACTGGAAGAAAGTGCCTTTTCTGCGCCGCACACTCGGTGTGGTGTTTCAGGATTTCCAGTTGCTCACAGACCGCAATGTGAACGATAACCTCAAGTTCGTTCTCAAAGCCACCGGCTGGAAAGATGAAAAACTCATGGACGAAAAGATTGTAGATGTACTCGATAAAGTAGGTCTCAAAGCCAAAGGTTTCAAAATGCCTTTCGAGCTCAGCGGCGGCGAACAGCAAAGGGTGGATGTGGCGCGTGCGCTGCTCAACAGCCCCAAACTGATACTTGCTGATGAACCTACGGGTAACCTCGATCCGGAAACATCGGATGAGATCATGCAACTGCTGGTTTCGATCAGCCGCGATTACGGCACTGCCATTGTGATGGCAACGCATGATTATATCGTGATCAATAAATTCCCTGCCAGACTGGTTCGTACAGAGCGTGGCAGAGTGATCGACAACGCTTCGATTTCAATGAGCTAAATATACCGGTTCCTGTTCTGCAGGAATTAAGGAACGGCAAATCCGCTACTGCAGCAGGTTTGCCGTTTTTTCATTTTAACGGAAAAGGCCCTCATGCGAAGGCCTTTTTCTGTATGTGAGACGATAGAATTTGTTAGGTGTTAGTCCTGCTGCACTCTTTCCTGCCAGATCACATTCACCAGTTGTTTGGCGTTGCGATCGTTGTTGAACACCGGTTGCAGCAATTGCTCACGAAGTACAATTTCTTCCTGCGTGAAAGGATTGTGATAGAGCTGTGCCACCAGCTGTCTGAAAGATTCTGCATTGGTTCCGATATGGCATGCAGGGCTGAGGCTGCTGTCTTTCACTGCGGCATCGTTCACTACGCAATGGCGTCCGTTGAACAATGCATTGAGCAGTTTCAGTTTAATGCCTGTGCAGTTGAAGGAGGGAAGGATATTGATCTGTGCCTTGGTGATCATATCCTGCATTTCCTGTTCGGAAGGATTGGCTACGATGCAGGTGTGGCCGCTCTTTTCGGCTGCACGTTCCAGTTTGCGCGAAGGATCTTTGCCTGCCACAATGAAATGCGCGGCAGGTATTTCGCTGAACACTTCTTCCATCAGCCAGAGAGCTGCTTTTTCGTTCTCTTCTACAGACAGGTTGCCCTGATAGAGACAGAAACAGCCGATGCCTTCCTTCGATTTTATTTCGGAGTAAGGAAGGAATACGGGTAAGTGCATGATGTTCTTTACACCGAATTGTGTGCGGTAGGTAGCTACATCCTGCTCGGAAACGGCCAGTATAACGGTGGCCTTATGCGCAATGGCTGCTTCGTATGTTTTTAAGAGTTTGCTCTCGTGGAGGTAGTATAATTTTTTGAACACAGAATAGGTACTGTCTGCCAGTTGGCGGTAGTACTGGTATTCTACGTTGTGGAGGCGGAGAATTATTTTTCGGTTGGCGAACCGATCGTCCTGCAGAATGCCCGTGCAATGGATGCCTTCGAGCAGTACGGGGTAATCGTCCTGCAGCAGATTGGTAGTGAGTTCTGCACTGCATCTCGATGCAACGATGTAGGGAAGTTTATGCGAAAATCCCTTGTGTCCGCACTGGCGTTCGTAATACTGAACCGAAGCACAGTATTTTTCGAGTTCGGGTTGCGGTGTGCGGCCGTATTCGAAACAATGCAGGTGAATCTTAACGCCTGCCTGGTGCAATGCCACCAGCTTGTAAAAGAGATCGAACAACCCGCCGTGATTTACAGGGTAGGGAATATCCAGTGAAACGATATGTAAGTGCCTTTCCAAAATGCTTATAAAATATTTGAATAAAATGAGATCAGTTTCTTTTCTTCTTCCTGCCAGTTGTAAACAGTTCTTGCTTTGAGGCAGTTCTGTTGTAATTCTGAGTACAGTTTTTCGTCATTCAGCAGTGCATTGAGTTGGTTGGCGATAGTGTCTGGTTCAAGGTCGTCAATAAGAACAGCAATTTGGTACTGATTGTTTATTTCGCGGTAAACAGGATAATTTACACATAATTGCGGTATGCCGCCATGAAAATAGTCGAAGAAGCGGTTTGCAAGGGAATAATAGTTGCTAATGCCTTCTTTATCAAAGAGTGTTACGCCTATGTATGCCTGTCGGGTATACTGTCTGAGTTCTTCAGGAACGAGCTTTCCCTTGAATATTATTTTTTCTTCCAAACCATGATCGGCTGCTATTTGTTTGGCCTGTTCCATGAAATTCCCGTTGCCGCAGATGATGAGCCGGGCATTTACTTTCTTCATGGCAGGGATGAGTGTCTCGAAACTTCTTCCTTCATTAACTGCGCCCTGATAGAGAATGTATCTTTCGGGTTTCTCCGGAATTTCAATGGAGCGAAGCAGGGGGACGTTTCTGATCACTTCAAACTTCTTCCCGTATAATCTTTCAAACTCTTCGGCAATCGGCGTATTTACGGTGTAGTTATGTTCAAAATGAGGAACGGAGGCTTTTTCTATCTTTTTCCAGAAGCGGTAGATGCCAGGTCTGGTGGCTATTTCCTTCATTTCGCAGAACAGTTCGTGTGCGTCGTAAACGCGTTTGATGCCGCGCAAACGGGACACTGCCATTACGGGCAGAATAGTGTCGAGATCGATGGCGCAGATGAGCGCTGCTTTGCGGAACAGGAGGTAAAAGAACAGCCGGAGGTTGTATTCGATGTAAAATAGTTTTCCCTTGCTGAAGAGGCAGTTCAGCCTTTTTTGGCGGAAGGGCATTTCTTTCAGCGGGATGGAATTCTTTTCGGTTCTGCCAATCAGGGTTACATCATAACCTGCATGCGCCAGCGAACTGCAGATCCTGATCATGCGCTGATCGAATGTGCAATCGTTGGTAATGGTGAAAAAGAGTTTCTTCATCTGGCAGGCAACAATAAGGAATTTATGGGATAAGGGGTGATGCTTTGCAGATATGTTCGATGAGTGTTATGGTAAACAGTGTGGCAGCAGTGCCAATGGGCAGTTCGGGGCGAACGTGGCCAGTTTCGGCCATCAGTTGCGCACTGGCTGTGGAAATGCTCATGGGTTTTTCGCAGAGCACATGGCAGCCGGCCTGAAGCGCTTCGATGGAATGGGGGGCATGGAGGCCGTTGGGCGTGCAAACACTCACCACATCGATGTTTTCCGATTGCAATAATTGAGTAAAAGAATGGTAAATTTGCGCCCCGTACTGCTCACCGAGGGCGGAGGCCCTGGAGGGGTCAATATCGCAAACGGCTGCGAGATGGCCATGGGAGGCAATCTGTGCAGCATGTCTGGCGCCGATGCGGCCGCAGCCGAGAAGAGCAAAGCGGTAACTCATTGTTTTAAAGGGCCTGATTTCAGGAATTTTTAAAAAATCAGGGCAGCAAGATATTAAAATCAGGATTAATTCTATACCTTTGCCGCCAAATTATAGAAGAAGCAATCTTTGGATGCATTTAAAAAAAAATTGAGATGCCTTACTTAACAAAAGAAAAAGTAGCTGATATTTTCACAGAATTTGGTGGTAATGCCGCTAACACTGGTTCAATCGAAGGCCAGATCGCTCTGCTGACTGAGCGCATTAATAGCATTTCCAAACATCTTCAGCAAAACAAACACGATTTTTCTACTCACCGTGGATTGATGAAACTGGTTGGTCAGCGTAAACGTCTGCTGACTTATCTCAGCAAGCACAACCTGAACGGTTACCGTGCGCTGATTGAGAAACTCGGAATCAGAAAATAACCATCGGATAATGATAATAAACTAATTCCCAACCTCTTTACCGGTTGGGAATAGTTCTTTTTATCCGAAGGTTTTTCGCGTATTTGAAAAATTAAGTTTTTAACCAGACTGAGGGTACTACAGCTTCAACTTCCCGCCTTGTCTGTAACCACAGTCTTAAATTGAGATTACTATGCTCTCACAACCTACAGGTGTGACCTTTGACATAGGTGGCGGCCGCATGGTTACCGTTGAAACCGGTAAGCTGGCCCGTCAGGCACATGGTGCTGTTACCGTTCGTCAGGGAAACTGCATTATCCTCGCTACGGTAGTAGCCAACAAAGAGCCTAAAGAAGGACAGGAATTTTTCCCTCTCGTAGTGGATTACAATGAGAAATTCGCTTCTGCCGGCCGTATTCCCGGTTCTTTCTTCAAACGTGAAGGAAAGCTGAACGATTATGAAGTACTGGTAAGCCGTCTGATCGACCGCTCACTGCGTCCTTTATTCCCCGAAGATTATTTCTGCGATGTACAGGTGCTGGTAACACTGGTATCTTCCGACAAAGAAGTAATGCCCGATGCACTGGCTTGCCTGGCTGCATCTGCCGCACTCGCAGTTTCTGATATTCCCATTAAAGAGATCATTTCTCAGGTGCGTGTTGCACGCGTAGATGGTGAGTTCATTGTGAACCCTCTCCGTGAGCAACTGGCCAAAGCAGACATGGACTTCCTCATCGCAGCTACTGAAAAGAACCTGATGATGGTGGAAGGTGAAGCAGAAGAATGTGCTGAAGAAGATCTCGTGAAAGCACTTGAAATTGCTCACGAAGCTATCCGCATTCAGATCAAAGCTCAGGCTGAACTGCGCGACAAAACCGGTATCACCGGAAAACGCGACTATACCAAGCCGGTAGTGAACGAAGAACTGCAGGAGAAAGTGAAAACTTTCGCAGGTGAAAGAATCTCTGCCATCGCACGCTCTGCTTCTGCAAAGAACGAACGCTCTGAAGCATTCGATACTTTGAAAAAAGAACTGATCGAAAGCCTCGGCGAAGAAGCGGATGATGCTACAAAGAAACTGGCTAAGAAATATCTCGAAGACCTCAAATGGGAAAACGTTCGTAACGTAATTCTCGATGAGCGTGTTCGTCTCGACGGCCGTAAGCTCGACGATATCCGTCAGCTCAACATGGAAGTAGATGTATTGCCTTCACCACACGGTTCTGCACTCTTTACCCGTGGCGAAACGCAATCGCTCACCACAGTAACCCTCGGTACTCCGCTGGACGAACTGCTGGTAGAAAGCGCAGCTACTTCAGACTACACTAAATTCATTCTTCACTATAATTTCCCTCCATTCTCTACAGGTGAGGTGAAAATGATGCGCGGCCCCGGCCGTCGTGAAGTTGGTCACGGTAACCTGGCCATGCGTTCACTGAAGCAAATGATGCCTGGAAACGAGTATCCTTACACCGTTCGCGTGGTGAGTGATATCCTCGAATCCAACGGATCATCTTCAATGGCAACTGTATGTG
Source organism: Pseudoflavitalea sp. G-6-1-2 (assembly GCF_012927185.1). Classification (GTDB taxonomy): domain Bacteria; phylum Bacteroidota; class Bacteroidia; order Chitinophagales; family Chitinophagaceae; genus Pseudobacter. The sequence continues at coordinate 545,859 of NZ_JABBGB010000002.1, read as the reverse complement.
CAGGTTCACTGGCGCTGATGGATGCAGGTGTTCCTTTCCCTAAACACGTATCTGGTATCGCAATGGGTCTCATCACCCGTACAAGCGATAACAAATACGCTATCCTGAGTGATATCCTGGGTGATGAAGATCATCTCGGTGATATGGACTTCAAGGTTACCGGAACACGCGAAGGTATCTGCGGTGTACAAATGGACATCAAGGTAGATGGTCTGAGCATGGACATTATGCGCGAAGCGCTCGATCAGGCTCGCAGAGGTCGTCTCCACATTCTTGGCGCCATGTACGAAGCAATGCCAGCTGCACGTGAAGAAGTGAAACCACATGCTCCACGCATGGAGAAACTGTTCATCGATAAAGAATTCATCGGTGCGGTGATCGGACCACAAGGAAAGATCATTCAGGAGATCCAGCGCGAAACAGGTACTACTATCAATATCGAAGAAGTAGGCCAGTACGGTGAAGTAAGCGTATTCAGCCCTGCGAAAGAAGGTTTGGATAAAGCTGTTTCCTGGATCAAAGGTATCGTTGCAGTTCCTGAAATCGGATCTGTATACGAAGCAACAGTTAAAGGCATTAAAGAATTCGGCGCATTCGTTGAGTTCCTGCCTGGTAAACAAGGGTTGCTGCACATCAGCGAAATTTCACACAAACGCCTCGAAAGCATGGAAGGTGTGCTGAAAGAAGGTGATAAAGTGAAAGTGAAACTGATTGGCGTTGATCATAAGACTGGCAAATTCAAACTCAGCCGCAAAGTGCTGATGCCGAAACCAGAAGGCAAACGTCCTGAAAGCAATGGCGCTCCTGCTGCAGAGTAGGTGGTGCTTTGAAAATACGAAGGGCTGCATCGATCGATGCAGCCCTTTTTTTATTTCCTAGTCGATCTTGATCCGGGAAATCTTTCCGTCGAGACCATTGTCCTTTATCCATTGTACTTTCACATAGGCATCGTCTACATTCTCCTGAAACGAACCAACGATATAACCCGGATGGGTTTGTTTAACGGTTACGATTGCATAATCGTCTCCTGTACCGCCATTGGGATCGTCGTATACCCGGATAACGCATCCCGCTCTTACATCCTGCAACTTGGCAGATCTGATCTCATCGTTCTTCACAGGCCTGAAGTTCTGGCCTGGTCTGTCATCCACAGACTGTACGATATTCTGGCTGGCGCCGTTTCCTTCATAAAAAGTGATAACTCCCATAATTGTACATTTTAATGGTTAATGAAAATGAGTACCTGTCAAATGCTTTGCTGAAGGCATTCTTGCTGTCAGGGTAAATACCATCTCAATGGATTAGAAGAAACAATTCAGGGAAGAAGGGAAATGATTGTGTGTAACTGAAGAAAAGGTGCGTGGTATTGTATAACCATCAGGTATATACGATGAAGATACTGAAGAAGCGGTTCGGTTCAAATTAATTCTGTGTGAAGTGCCGAAATGCGGAAAACGTCTACCGCTGCTGCTCTCCGTAATTGGGAACGCAACGATGGGAGGCCTGGTAAACTTCCTGAAATGCATCAGCGGCAATTCACCTATTTTTGCGGTATATACAAACAGCAATCATGAATTACCTGCAATTCTCTTTCAGACCACTTGCTTCTTCACAACAGGAAATACTGGTTGCGCAACTGGCAGAGATCGGATTCGAAGGCTTTGAGGAAGCCGGCGATACACTTCATGCTTTTATTCCTGAAACAGATTTCAGTGAAGAGGCACTGCAACAAGTACTGCCTGCAGAGCTGGAGGTTACCAGAAAGGTTGTTCCTCCTACCAACTGGAATGCAGAGTGGGAAAAGGATTTCGAGCCTGTGGTGGTTGATGATTTCGTTGCCATCCGTGCAAATTTTCATCAGCCAATCGATGGAGTAGAGCACGATATCATCATCACACCGAAAATGAGTTTCGGCACCGGGCATCATGCCACTACTTACATGATGATTCAGTTTATGCACCAACTGAATTTTCAAGATAAAGAAGTGCTCGACTTCGGAACGGGCACAGGTGTGCTGGCAATACTCGCAGATAAACTCGGCGCAACGGTCACTGCCTTCGATAACGACGATTGGAGCATTGAGAACTCAAAAGAGAATATCGCGGTAAATAATTGCAATAGAACGACGCTCTTCAAAGCAGATACGCTCGATCTCAACAGGCAATTCGATGTGATATTGGCGAACATCAACAAAAATGTGCTGCTGGCTAATATGGCCAATCTGCGCAAACATTTGAAGCCGGGAGGTGTTGTAATTATGAGCGGGCTTTTAAGCGGCGACAGAAAGGATATCGAAGCATCGGCTGTGAAAGAAATGTTAAAGGTCGAAGAACAGAAGGACAGGCAGAACTGGATAGCCCTCATGATAAGTGGAAAACCTTAGTCAATCAGCTTATTTGACGGATTTACTCTCCGGAGATACAATAAGTTGAGTGGTTTTTCCGTATTTTCGTTTTCCAACTCAACCCAACTATTCAATGAAAGAGGTACTACTCATTGTAATAGCGTACTTGATAGGCTCTGTTCCGACCGCAGTTTGGGTCAGTAAAGCTTTCTTTGGCATTGACATCCGCGAATATGGAAGCGGCAATGCCGGCGCTACGAATACATTCCGCGTTCTTGGTCCCAAATGGGGGACTTTTGTGATGGCTATAGACGTCATCAAGGGCGTGTTGGCTACAAGTCTCTATCTCCTTTTACCGTATTATCTTACCAATGAGTGGGACAGAACCAATCTGATGATAGGATTGGGGCTGGCTGCTGTATTGGGGCATATATATCCGATCTGGGCAGATTTCCGTGGAGGAAAAGGTGTGGCTACATTATTTGGAATGATCCTCGCCATTCAGCCACTGGTGGCCGTTTGCTGCGTAGGCGTTTTTCTGCTGGTACTTTATCTGACCCGTTTCGTATCTCTTAGCTCTATCCTGGCAAGCGTAGCTTTTGCTGTATTCATCCTTTTTATTTTCAAGGCTGAGGAACCTCTTTACCGGGCATTTGCCATTGCAGTAGCGCTGCTGGTAATACTCACGCACCAGAAAAACATCAGCCGCCTTATCCGTGGCAGCGAAAGCAAAGTGCCTATTCTCAAATACCGCGACAGGCGCAAAACACGTCGTCGTGAAGAGAAGGCCGATTAACATTTCCCACAGTTTGGTTAAATTATTCCACTTTACCTGATCAAGGTTAGGGGCTCAATCAATATTTATCTGATTGGTACAATCATTGATTTTCTAACTTTGTCAAAACAAGCCTCCATGCAAAAAACACTATTTGCCGCAGCACTGGCGCTCTCCCTTGTTGGCTGCAGTCAGAATGCCATCACAGGCAAGAACCAGCTTACGCTGTACAACGACGCAGATCTTCAGACCATGGCTTTACAACAGTATCGTCAGTTTCTTTCAGAAAATAAAGTAGTAGCTGTAAATACCAGCAAAGATGCTGAAATGGTGCGCAGAGTAGGGCAGCGCCTTACTTCGGCCATCAATCAGTACTATACAGGAAAGGGGCTCGGTTCCGAACTGGCCGGTTATCAGTGGGAATACAATCTCGTTGATTCGAAAGAAGTGAATGCCTGGTGTATGCCCGGAGGAAAGATTGTAGTGTATACAGGACTGTTACCCATCACTCAGAACGAAGCGGCGCTTGCCGTTGTAATGGGGCATGAGATTGCGCACGCGCTTGCGAAACATGGTAACGAACGCATGAGCCGCGCATCACTTGCTGAGCTGGGTGGTCAGGCACTCTCGGTTGCGCTCGCCAATAAATCTCCGATAGCACAAAGCATCTTCAACAGTGCATACGGCGTAGGTACCAATCTTGGTGTGATGCTGCCATTCGGAAGAAGCCAGGAACTCGAAGCAGATAAGTTCGGTCTCATCTTCTCTTCATTGGCGGGATACAATCCTCAGGAGGCGATTGGCCTCTGGGAACGCATGGAAAAAGCCAGCGGCGGCAACAAACCACCGGAATTTTTGAGCACTCACCCTGCGGAGGCAACACGTATCCAAAAGCTCAGAGAAATGATGCCTGAGGCCCTTAAGTATTATAAACCAATGGGCAAATAATTATATAAGAACTTAATCATATTTTAAGAAAGGCCCGTCCAGTCTAACTGGCACGGGCCTTTGGTTTTAAAAATAGTTTCACTTATTACCTTTTTTTACTACCTTTGCAATCCCGTCTTTTTAAACCCTTAGCTATACCAAAAAACTTCTCAGGCATGTCGCAAAACTTATTAGATAAGCTTCAGCTACAGGAAGAAAAAAATGTACTGATTCAGGGTCTTCCTTCCTCGATCGAGAAACAGTTTGTAAAATTATCTTTTGCAAAGAATGTTACTCCATTGCTTAAAGCCCGCAAAATCGATTTCGCACTGGTGTTTGCCGTGAACGAAAATCAGTTGAGCGGTATTCTCAAAGATGTATTACCCGCTTTGAGGGAAGAAGGCAAGTTCTGGATTGCATACCCCAAATCCACCTCCAAGATCGTAACTGACCTTACTCGTGCATGCAGCTGGAACTGCGTTTGCGATGCCGGGTTTGAGAGATCTGAAGAAGTGGCGCTCGATCATGTTTGGATCGCCATCAAATTCAACCGGATCAATGTTGCACAGCCTTCCACACCGGCAGCCCGCCGAGTGAGCGCTGGCAAACGTGCTCCATCGCCGGTAATGGCAGAGTAATTTTTATTGTGTTCAATAATTTAGATGTTGCAAGAAGGGTTTCTGCTGATGCGGAAGCCCTTCAGGCTTTTATAGGAAGACCTGAAAAAATGTTGTTGCTTTTTCAACGACCAGCTATTTGGGAAATGCTGCTTTTTACTTTTCATGTAAAAGAAAACCGGCATGCAAAATGATGAATAAGTAACATTCTTAATGTCATTTGAATTATTTGCAATAGTTTGCGCCCGTCAACCCCAATCTCAACCATTGCTGTCAGGCCCTACATACACCGAAAAAGAACTGCTGCAACGCACCGCAGCCGGCGATGAATTTGCCTTCCGCGAATTGATGGCCACCTATCAACCGCTGCTGCTCAGCTTCGTTTATCAGCTCACCAGATCGCAAAGCACTTCCGAAGAGATTGTGCAGGATGTATTTCTCAAGATCTGGATGAGCCGCGAATCTCTCGCTCAGGTTCAAAAATTCAAAAGTTATCTCTTTATCGTCTGCCGCAATTATGCGCTCGATCAGCTGCGCAAAATCATCCGCGAACGCAAACTGGTTTCGCAGTGGGAGAATCAAACCAATACGGCTGAATTCGAATCTCCAGCTGCCTCCGAAGAAACCAATGCACTCTTCACCATGCTCGACGAAGCTGTTGCACAACTCCCTCCGCAACAGCAGAAAGTTTACCTGCTCAGCCGGAGACAGGGACTTACGCATGCTCAGATCGCCAAAGAAACCGGACTGAGTGTTCTCACCGTAAAGAAGTACATGAAGCTGGCCATTGCCGCTATCATCGATTATTCGCGCAGCCGCTACGGCAATATCCTCGGCTTCTGGATTGGACTTGCTCTCAGCTCCAGAAATTTATTTTAAAATATATGCTCACCCATGGCCCCCGCCTGCGAGCTGCATGCGTCTTTATTTCTAAACGCTCTCCATACTGCCTATGCAACAGCATTCACTAGCTGAATTATTCAAGCGGTACATGAACGGTACCCTCACTGCCGATGAAGAACAACAACTTCATCAGCTTTTGCAGCATGCTGCGGACGAAGAGGCGCTATCGCTGCTTCAGGGGCAATGGGAAAATCTGGAAGAGCCGCTGCCTTTATTCAAAAATTATGATGTGGAGCAGGCATGGAGAAAGATCGTTTATCCCGAAAACGGCTATTATGCAACGCCTTCGCGCAGTATTGTGTATCTCCGCAAATGGTGGTGGGCCGCGGCTTCGCTACTGCTGGCGTTGAGCATCGGCATCTATTTTCTGAGTATCCGGAATGATAAACCCGATCCTCTTGCAGTTACCAATGCAGCCGACATCCATCCCGGAAAAGAAGGCGCTATTCTAACTCTTGCAGATGGATCTGCCGTGTCGCTGGACAGTATCCGCAATGGTGTAATTGCCATGCAGGGTGGCGCTACTGCACGCGTGGTGAACGGCGTTCTTCAATACGATGGCAACAGTGGCGAAGTGCTTTACAACACTACGTCAACTCCCAGAGGAAGGCAGTTTCAACTGACGTTGCCCGATGGCACCAGAGCATGGCTCAATGCTGCCAGCTCGCTGCGCTATCCTACATCATTTGCTGAAAATGAGCGCCGCGTTGAAGTATCGGGTGAAGTATATTTTGAAGTAGCGAAACTTGCACACAAACCTTTCCTCGTAAAAATTGATGCAGCCACTGAAGTTGAAGTATTGGGCACCAGCTTCAACATCAATGCCTATCGCAATGAGTCCGGCATTTACGCTACGCTGCTGAGCGGAAGCATCAAAGTGAACCGGATATTCAATGATCAATCGAATGACCTTATCCTCAAACCCGGACAGCAGGCCGCTGTAAGCCTTACCCAGTCTGCCATTGAGCGCATCGAACATGCCGACACCGAAAAGATTATTGCGTGGAAGAACGGCCGCTTCAATTTCCATGGTGTTCCGCTTCAGCAGGTGATGCGGCAACTGGAACGCTGGTACGATATAGAAGTGGTATACGAAAACGGCATCCCCGATCTGCGCCTCGGCGGAGAACTGGAACGCGATCTTACATTGGCCGAAGTGCTCGATGGATTAAAAGAATCGAAACTGAATTACCGCCTCGAAAAAGGAAGACGACTGGTAATTCTGCCTTAACCTGAGAATTGCTGCAACTGCAGATTCTGATACAATTGCACGATCCATAAAAACAAACCGGAAGTGTTGGTACCACTTCCGGTGATGTTTGGATCGATGCAAACCCTGGAAGGATTTATTCAAACCAAAACTGCTTCAAATTTATGCAAAAAAATGCTGCCCGGAGCTGGCTATGCACTTATGTGCGGCTCCCGGCCCAAACTCTGCGCATTATGAGATTGCTCTGTTGTCTTTTGTTCGCCGCGAGCCTTACTGTCTCCGCGAACTCGAATGCACAAGCCGTAACCGTCTCGGGAAAATCAGTTTCCATGAAATCGATCTTTCAGACAGTGAAAGATCAAACCGGTTATATCTTCTTCTTCAATGAAGAACTGCTTGAGAATGCACGTCCCGTCTCCGTTACAGCGAAAGACATGCCGCTCGATGAATTCCTCCGGCTTGTATTCCGCGATCAGCCGATTGATTTCAAAATCAGAAAAAAAACCATCTTCCTTTCCGAAAAGATCAACCGGAAATTCATTCCCGATCTGAATATCATTGCACCAGACACGCTGAAAAAGATCACCGGAAGAGTTACCGATCCCAGTGGTAATCCGCTCAGCGGCGCTTCCGTCTCTCTGAAGAAAAATAAGTCTGGCACTCAATCCAATGCCAAAGGAGAATTTGTACTGGAGCATGTGGGTGATAATGATATTGTGCTGATTTCCTACACCGGATACACATCACAGGAGATCAAACTGAATGCCGGACAGCTTAGTCTGTTTGTTGTAATGAAACTCAAAGAAACCGAACTGAACGAAGTAACCATCAACACCGGCATCTTCAATCGCAATAAAGCGAGTTATACCGGCGCTGTTACGGTTGTTACTTCCGAAGAACTCGCTGCATTCGGAAACAGAAATCTGATCACCTCGCTTCGCAACATCGATCCTTCGTTCAATATCGTTGCCAACAATGCCATGGGCTCCAATCCCAACCGTCTTCCCGAATTGCAGATCCGTGGTAATTCAAGTTTGCCGAATGTGAACGAATTGAAAGATGATACAAGAGTAGGGATGAACACGCCACTCATCATTCTCGATGGATTTGAATCTACCCTTCAGAAGCTGCTCGACATCAATCAGAATGAAGTGGAGACCATCACCATCCTCAAAGATGCCGCGGCTACGGCCATCTACGGATCGCGCGGCGCCAACGGTGTGGTGGTGATCAAAACAAGAGTGCCAAAGCCCGGCAAACTGCAGATTGGTTATCGCTTCGATACCAATATCGAAATGCCCGATCTTACTGCATACGACCTGCTGAACGCCCGTGAGAAACTGGACCTCGAATACAAAACCGGTTATTACGACGACAGAACACCTGAGAAAGATCTCAAGCTCAAACAATACTACAATTACCTGCTCAGCGAACTGAACAGGGGCGTGGAAACAGACTGGATGTCGAAACCATTGCGCACCGGCATCGGACAGCGGCACAACCTCAGTCTCAGCGGTGGTACCACACAGTTCAGGTATTCAGCATCGCTTCAGCTGAACGATCTGCAGGGTGTAATGAAAGGATCTTTCCGCCGCGTTCTCAACGGATCTGTAAGCCTGATGTATCAGTTCAAAAATTTCCGCTTCACCAATAACCTGATGATAAGTGCAGGCAATAGTCAGGAATCCCCATACGGCGACTTCGCTGAGTATGCAAAACAAAATCCTTACCTGGCTCCCTATGATGCAAGAGGAAGAGCACTGAAATTGTTAGGAGATCCCGGCGCCGGTATCGATTACTCGCTTCGTTTCGGCGCACTGCCTCCGAACCCGCTCTACGATGCTACGCTCAACAGTTTCAGAACAGGTAAGTCAACACAGATCGTCAACAATATTTCTGCCGAATGGAATCTCAATCCCGATCTGGTGTTTCGCGCGAGATTCGGCATTTTCGATAGTCATGGCAACAACGATGAATTCTTCCCTGCCGAACACACCAGGTTTGCTACTACTGCCGACATTTTCAAACGCGGCTCTTACAGTTATACCGTTAACAAAGGATTCAATTTCGACGGAGGCGTAAACCTCAGCTACAACAGGCAGTTTGGACAACATGCCTTGTTCGGCGGGCTCGATTACAATATCCGGCAGATGAAAGCCAACAGTTACAGTTTTGGTGCGCAGGGTTTTGTTGATCCTCAGTTCGATGATATCTCCATGGCGCTGCAATATACCGAAGGAGGAAAGCCAGGCGGAACAGAGAGCCTCGCACGTTCTGTAGGGATTACCAGCAATCTCAGTTACGGTTATGCAGGCAAATATTATGTGGAAGGATCGATGCGTGTAGATGGCTCTTCGCAATTCGGGGAATACAATCGCTTTGCGCCTTTCTGGTCTGTGGGTTTGGGATGGAATCTCAGTAAAGAATCTTTCTTTCATTCAGACTTCATCACCAGACTGAATATCCGCGGCTCTGTAGGTGTAACCGGTTCGCAGAACTTCGACGCCTATCAGGCGCAGGCTACCTATGGTTATTACATGAACGATCGCTACTACGGATGGCTCGGCGCCGATCTGCAAAGCTTGGGAAACAAGAACCTGAAGTGGCAGCAGAAAATGAATTACAATATCGGAACAGAGATAGAAATACTGAAAAAACGTGTTGCAATGGCGGCCGATTATTACGTGGGCATCACAAATGGACTGATCTCTTCGATCAATCTCCCTGCTTCAAACGGATTTGACAGTTACATCGAAAATATCGGAAAGGTGAGCAACAAAGGTTTCGAGTTGAAAGCCACTGTTTTTGTGATCCGCAACTCGCAGAAACAAATCACCTGGAGCATCAGTGGAGCAGTGGTTCGCAATATCAATAAGATCGAAAAAATATCCGATGCGCTGAAAGAAGCGCAGAAAGGCATTGAAGACAGTGTGAATATTTCGCCGGCAACACTGTATCGCGAAGGCAATCCCATTGCAACGATCTGGGCGGTGAAATCTCTTGGCATCGATCCCAGCACCGGAAGAGAAGTGTATCTCGACAGAAACGGCCAGCCCACCTATGTTTGGAGCCCTAAGGATATGCGTGCCTCCGGACTCAGTGAACCGAAGTACTTCGGCAATTTCAGCACTATGTTCCGTTACAAAGAGTTCTCCATAAACCTCGCGTTCGGGTATCGCACAGGTGGACAAACCTACAACCAGACCCTCGCCACAAAAGTGGAGAACAGCGACTACAATTACAATGTAGACAGGCGCGTGTACGAACAACGCTGGCAGAAACCGGGAGACAAAGCCACTTACAAAGGATTAAAAGAAACCGGCGTTACCAATGCCACTTCGCGGTTTGTACAGAACGAAAATACCGTAACACTGAACAACGTGAATCTGCAGTACGACATCAGAAGCGGCTTCATCAAAAAAATGAAAATGACGGGACTTTCGGTGGCAGCCAACATGGCGGATGTATTCTATTTCTCTTCGGTGCGGCAGGAGAGAGGAACCACCTATCCGTTCTCAAGACAAGTATCACTTTCAATTAGTGCAACCTTCTAAAATATTCATCGTGTCAATACAAAAATATATACCCGCAGTATTTGTTCTGATGCTGATCTGTACAGCTTCCTGCAAAAAATGGCTTACCGTGAAGCCCAATACCAAGGCAACGCGCGAAGAGTTGCTTACCTCTGAAAAAGGCTTTCAGGATGCGCTTACGGGCGTGTACATCAACATGAAAGATCCGAACGCTTACGGCAATCACCTGATATTCGGAAACATAGAATCACTCACCTCTTCATGGGATGTGCAGGATAACTCAGTGGAGTTCCGTCTTGGCAGGTTCATGTACGAAGACGAAGGCGTGAAATCTGCGTTGACCAATATTTACAAACAGCAATACAAAACCATTTCGCGCATCAATTCCATCCTCGATAAGATCGATGAACAACGCGATGCATTTGTTACATCCGGTGCATTTGAAATGATCAAAGGGGAGTGTCTGGCGCTTCGTGCTTATTGTCATTTGGATCTGCTTCGCTTGTTTGGTCCGGTTCCCGGCAATGTATCGGGTGGCACTGTGCTGCCTTATGTGAAAACGCTTTCCAGTCTCCCCAATAAACACCTCAGCTATGAAGCATTCAAAACTGAGCTGTTGCACGATCTTTCGGAGGCAGCGGCCTTGCAGAAAGATGCAGATCCATTTACAAAATACTCAAGGGCTAATCTTGCTGATCCCAACAATGGTGGTGATTATAAAACAGACAATACCTACTTCGCCTTTCGCTACATGCGTATGAACTACTATGCTGTGAAGGCCCTTCAGGCCCGTGCGTATTGCTGGTTTCAGGACTATGCTGCTGCCTTTGCTTCCGCGAAAGAAGTGATCGATGCGAAGAATCCGGATGGATCTGCCAAGTTCCGTCTCGGAGAAATGAGTGATCTCTCCGGAAAGAATTTCAATCTCACTCCGGAACAGATCTTCGGTCTTTACGATTTCAATCTCCGCAAGAAATACGACGACAATTTCAAATCAGGCAAACTGAAAAAAGGCACCGATGCCAATATCGTAAAGTATCAGCTGTTCGGAAATACCGGAAAGGATATCAGAGAAAGCAGTATCTGGCAGGAAATAGCAACACCGGATAGCAAAACGGCTTTCACGCTGAGAAAATATGAAGCAGCTGCCAATTATCTGGTAGCCGATCCCTATCTGATTCCTATGCTTCGACTGAGCGAAATGTATCTCATTGCCGCGGAAGCCGCTCCTGAAGCGGATCGGCAGCCATACTGGGATGAATTCATGCGCGCCAGAAATATGGAAGGAGACATTCCTTTCCCTTCGGATCAGCTGAGCCAGAAACTGGCTTTGATGAAAGAATACAGAAAAGAATTCTTCGGAGAAGGGCAATCGTTTTTCACTTACAAACGTATGAATGCAGACCCTGGTTCTTTTCTCTGGCTTCCACTGGCTGTAAACATCAATTACGTGCCGCCGGTTCCGGCTGCTGAATCTGCTCACTGATAAAACTTCCATCATGAAATCAATTGCACTGTATACGCTGCTTGGATTGTCTCTGGCAGCCTGCAAAAAAGATCATACATACCCCTTTCAGGACGTAGCCCGGCTGCAATTCGGGCTCAACAATGAAGGACTTCAGGATACTGTAAAATATTATTCATTCTATTACGGAAGCGACGATCGCGAAGCAGACACCATCTGGTTCAATATCTATGCAATGGGAGGCATCACCAGCGAAGACCGTCCCTATTCGCTTGAGCAGGAAATGATCGTGGGAGAAGACAATGCCGTTGCCGGTGTTCATTATAAATCTTTCTCCGATCCGTCATTGAAAGATATGTATGTGATCAAGGCAAACGAAGTGAGCGCTGCGGTTCCGGTGGTATTGCTGCGCGATCCATCCCTCAAACAACAATATGTAAAACTGAAGTTTCGCATCAAAGGAGATGCCGTGTTCCAGCCCGGCGAAACAAGATTCCTCTGGCGCCGGCTCGAATTCACCGACAAGCTCAGCAGACCGCAGGTTTGGGATGCATACGCAGAAAAATATTACTGGGGAAAGTACAGCAATGTGAAACACACTTTCATGATCAGGCAAACAGGCAAACTCTGGGATCAGGAGTTCATGAGCGAACTCAACAGAAATGTGTCCAAAACACTTTTCTGGATGGATAAACTGAAGCAGCTGCTGATAGACTACAATACTGCACATCCATCGGAACCGCTCAGAGATGAAAACAATAACCTGGTCACATTTCCTTAAATCATTAAAAAGATTACATGAAACTGATACATCAATGTCTGGTTATTGGTAGCATGCTGCTGATAAGCGCCTGCTACAAAGACCACGGCAATTATTCATACGCTGAAGGTGAAAAGATCACCATCGAAGGAGTGGATGCCATGTACGACAGAGTGGCGCTGGTAGACAGGCTTTCGCTCAAACCAACAGTACGCTCCAACGATCCCAATGCTGCATTCTCTTACTGGTGGGGCATTTACGAGCCTGATGCAATGGGAAAGATCGATACCATTTCACACGAACATCAACTGGATTATCTCATCACCCAACGTTCGAAAGAATACACGCTGGTGTTTGGGGTGAAGAACGAAAATACGGGCGTAGGCAAAACCGTCAGTACAGTGCTGAATGTAACCACGCAATTTACCCGTGGATGGTATGTGATGAAACACAAAGACGGTTTTACAGATCTGGATCTTTTCTTCACACCGCAAAGCATAGCTCCTGCAACAAAACTGGAAAATGTGCTGATGCTCGGCAACAATCAAAAAGTGGAAGGGCAGGGTACCCTCTTTGGATTTGCTCAGAGTTATCCGGTGGAAACAGACGGCCAGGTATTCAATAACAAGGTGCTGTTTGTGCAGGCTGATAAAGGCATGGCAGTGGTTGATATCAATACCATGAAAATTGCGAATACCATGAACAGCCTGTTCTATGAAACACCAGCTGCGATAAGGCCTTCAGCTATCTGCAATGATATGTCAGGCACATATTTGCTCAATGATGGCGCAATGCATACGATGCTGTATGAAGGTATATTCGGATCGAAGAAAATGCGCGACAATAAGAACACGCCTTACAGGCTGTCCAGGTATTTTCTCATCGATAACAACTCCTATATATCGCCATTGTTCTTTGATGAGCTGAGCAGTTCCTTTGTATCCGGAAGCACCTATACGCCAACATTAAAAGTGGTGAATGATTATGGCGCAACCCAAATGCCGGCCAGTAAAAACAATAAGGAGCTGTTGTTCATGGGGCTTAAAGCGGTGGGTAGTCCATTGGCCGGCACTGCAGTGCTACGCGATAAAACAGATCCTGCATTGCGGATAATCACCAATATTTCTTCCTACGGAACAATCGTAACACTTAAGAACGATACAATCCCTGTTACTGCAAAAGTGAATCTGGCAGAGCATTATGCGATGATCATGGGAGAAGAGAATATGTTATATTTCTCTGTCGGCAATGAGGTATGGAGCAGGAACCTGAGTAATGGAACAGAACAGTTGCAGTATGCTGCTGCTGCGGGAGAGCAGATCAGTTTTATCCGGCATAGAAAATATGCAGGTCCGGCAATCCCTTCAGAGCAACCGTTTTATTACAACTATATGCTCATCGGAACTACTGCCAATGGACGATACAAAATTCATGCATTCAAAAAATCTTCAGGCAATCTGGCTTCCACACCAGACTTTACCATGGAAGGAGAAGGCGCCGCAGCAGATGCGATCTATATTTCGCCACTGGTGAACGGCTCCACTTACTGTAACACTTATTGAATTGTACAGAATCAATAACCCCTGACATCAACGTAGCTGCATTTGCAGCTACGTTTTCACTTCATTAAAAAAACAATCATGTGTAGAATTATGCGAAAGAGTGCGCTGGCACTCTTATTGGGTATGCTTTGCGCGTACGGTGCGAAAGCTCAGCAGCCAGTTCAGGTATCCGGACAATTGAAAAAAAGCAGATCTTCTACCGTAAGACTGTTTCGTGTTTCGGAAGGGGCTGTTTATGAAATGGCCACGAGTGTTCCCGGTAAGGATGGCCGTTTCGGTTTTCTTTTCTATCCTCCATATGCAGGTTTTTATGCAATCGGAACAGGGGAGGAAACGTTTCCCGACAATAACTACAAGTTTTATTTCCGTGGTGGAGAAAAGTTGTCGTTGCTAATCAACGATACCAGTTATGTACTTGCAGGCAATCGGAACTCGAAAGAGAATATCCTGATGACCCAGTGGCATGATTATGCCTATGTGCTGGAAAACAAATCACGTTTTTATTCGAGCTCTTACAAAGATTTCTTTCCCGATCTCGAACGCATATCAAATGGAGTGAATGCATTTCTGAAAGGGAAGTCCAGTGGCAATGCAACATTCGATCGGCTGATGCGCGATAATATTGCCTGGGACCTTGCTGGTTATGCCTGCAATTTTTTACTTACGCCACGCCCGGAGCATCCTGCAACAGAACAGTATATTGCCTATTACAAAACCATGCAGGCAACTCAGTTTGCAAAACAAACATTGCATGCATACAGGCAGCCATGGGGAAAGCGTATTCTGCAGCAGATGGCGAGTGTGAATCTTCGTCAGCTCAACATCAAATATGGAGGATGGAAGCAGTCGCTTAGCGATAATATCAAACTGATTCCCAATGATACACTCAAAGGAGATTTTGTACTCTACACGGGGTCGATGCTTAAATCGATCGGTGATTACAATGCAATGCTTACTGAGTACGGGCAATACCTGCTTACCGACAGCCAGCAACATCAGAGCCGCCAGCTGCAGGCGCCACTGGCATTGTTCAAAGAAGGAGAGCCTGCATTGAATTTCAACTATCCCGACAATAACGGGAAAATGGTATCACTGGCAAGCCTCAAAGGCAAAGTGGTGCTGGTTGATCTCTGGGCCACATGGTGCGGCCCCTGCAAATTTCAGATCCCTTATCTGAAAAAGCTTGAAAAGGAAATGCATGGTACAGATCTTGAAATAGTGAGCATCACTATCGATACGGAAAAAGATAAAGAAAAGTGGAAGGATATGATAAGACAGGATACGCTGGGCGGCATTCAGCTGTTTGCAGGCGTTACAGGAGATATCCGCAGTTACTACAAAGTGGAAGGCATTCCTCGTTTTATGCTGTTCGACCGTCAGGGACGCATCATAAATGTGAATGCTCCGCGCCCTTCCGATCCCGCACTGAAAGAATTGCTGCTGAAGGCGCTTGCTGAAAATAAATGATTGCGCATGGCTATGAAAACAAAACACCCGCTGATGTGATGTCAACGGGTGTTTGCCTGTCTTATCTGATTAGAAATTATTTGAAGATCACCGTTCCGGCGCGTTTGGTGAGTTCCACTTCGAGCTGTTTGAGGTGTACATGCGTTTGAAGCAGTACCATTTGTTCGTCGGGAGTATGTGGTTGCTGCATGTCGCGCTGATTGTCTTCCATCATTTGTTTGATCTTGCGCAGCTTGAGATAGATGAGTGTTGAATTGATCTCGATCTTGTATTGAATGTCTTCTTTTTCGATCATCGATCCCTGGTCCATTACTTCGGCCCATTTGCCACTTACTTCGTAAGGGAAATCCATGATGTTCACTACCAGTGCAGCCATCTGCTGATCTTCGTGATACAGAAAGTTGCGTGATGTAGGTTCGATACCGGCATCATACCAGGCTTTGTAAGTTTCAATAACGCGTTCGAGTTCAGGATTGCTGAGCAATCCGTTTTCAATCAGTTCGGTGATAATGTAACTTGCGGCAGTGCCGGCTTCTTCCCATGGCTTGTTGCCGTATTCGAGGAGGCAACGTACAATGGCTTTTTCGTTCTGCTCATCTTTGTTGATGAGTGCAAGTGTATCGTCGCCGGGGAACTGTCCTGAAGGCCCGCCACTGTCAGGGAATCCGCCCTGATCCCATGATTCTTCATCGGCATAGAATGCGTCTTCGGAATAGAAGCCATCATCACCTGTACCGCTATTGAAGTTTCCGCCCTGATTAATAGAAGGGGCGGAGTTGGATGTATTTCCTCCTTTGTAGTTCGGCTTAGGAGGTGTATTGGGCTGTTGCTTTTTGTATTCTTCTTTACCGACCTTGTCGCGGATGAACTTGTTCACCAGATTGTTGAAACCATTCTCTTCGATGCGAAGCAGTTCGGAACAGCGACGGATATAATCCTGCTGTTTGGTGAAGTCTTCAACTTTGTTGAGTTTGGAAATGGTCTCAGCCATATGGTTCACTACCACGGCTTTTTTATTGCTGTCGTTGCCTGCATCGCGCAGCATCACTTCGAGCTGGAAGATGATGAAGTCTTTTTTGTTCTCGCGGATGAATTCGCGGAACTCGGCAGCGCCTACTTTGTTTACGTAACTGTCCGGATCTTCGTTGTCGGGGATGAGTACAAGTTGTACGTTCAAACCCTCTGTGAGAGCGAGTTCCAGACCACGCAATGCTGCTTTCACACCTGCGCCGTCGCCGTCGTAAATGATGGTGAGGTTATTGGTGTATTTATGCACCAGCCGCAGCTGATCGGGAGTGAGTGATGTTCCTCCGGAAGCTACTACGTTTTCGATGCCCGCCTGATGGAGGGAGATCACATCGGTATAACCTTCAACAAGCAGACATTCGTCGAGCTTGTCGATGGCCTGACGTGCGAAGTAAGAACCGTAGAGGATCTTGCTCTTATGATAAAGCTCGTTCTCTGGTGTGTTGATGTATTTGGGAGCGCGTTCGGCCTTGCCGATCACACGAGCGCCGAATCCGATGATCTTGCCGCTCTGGTTGTGAACGGGAAAAATGATGCGGCCACGGTAGTTGTCGTAAGTGCGTCCTTCGCGTTGAGCTACCAGTCCGCTTTTTACCAGCAGATCGATATTGTACTGTGCGTTGGTGGCAGTGGATACAAAGCTCTGGCTATCCTGCAATGAATATCCGACCTGGAATTTGCGGAGCACTTCTTCTCTGAATCCGCGTTCGCGGAGATAGCTGAGGGCAATGTCCTGCCCTTCTTCAGAGTCGAATAATTTCTCTTCGAAATATTTCTGCGCAAAGGAATTGATGATGTAAAGGCTGTCGGCGATTGCCCGCTGTTCTTTAACCTGTGGGCTTACTTCCGTTTCTTCTACTTCAACACCATATTTGTTGGCGAGCCAGCGGAGAGCCTCCACGTAGGAGTATTTCTCCAGATCCATGAGAAAGCCGATGGCGTTTCCGCTTTTGCCGCAACCGAAACATTTGAAGATCTCTTTGTTGGCGGATACGGTGAAGCTGGGGGATTTCTCGTTATGGAACGGACAGAGCCCAAGGTAGTTGATGCCGCGCTTTTTGAGCTTCACATAACTGCCTACGATCTCCACAATATCGATGCGGGAGAGGATCTGTTGTATGGTGTGTTGACTTATCACGCTGAGTGTCAGTAATTAGGCCGAGGGTGCTGCCAATTAATATGTTGCAATTTGCAATATACCTAAGCCAACGGCAAATATAAGTTTACAAAAGAAAATTGGAAGATTTGTTTCCAATTCAGGTTTGTAGCCATTAGTGTCGCGGGCCGGCAGTCGCTCGCCTCTGGCGAGTGACGGCTATGCTGGTCGCCTCTGGCGACCCCACATCGTGAGATGCAATAACTTCGCCGGAGGCGAAGAAATATAAGTCACTCGCGTCTCGCGAGTGACTGGGCACCCATGGTTTCAATAGCCTTTGCCTTCATTCCGAATCTCCCGGCATTCACTGATTCAATAACCTTGCAATCTTTTTGATCTTAGCCAAAATGCTGAATCCACGAACCTCCGGGCAGGCCAGTTAGCAGCATCCTGCTGCGCAACCGTTTGTGCATCTTTTATTCAGATCCCGGCTTCTTCCGTTTACAAAGGTTGATAATTTCTAAATTGCATATCGCTGTTTCTTACACTAATACGCTGATTATGTTTGTGAAAGTGCCCATACTGGTTTCATTGTGCTTAACTGTCTTTTGTTCTTCAGTTATGAAAGCGGAACATCAGACGGGGAAAGGCTTGAGTGGTGTTGCTGCCGACACTGGCGTCACTGTTTCCTTAGCCGCCAACGCATGGCTTATACATGCAGCTCAGGGAGGTACAGAAGAAGTAAGTGAAACCGGACTTTCCAACTGGAGCAATCAACAAGCGGTATTCAGCGCTTTTATCCGCGTTAATCAACCGGGCATGCTGCAATTGTCCCTGCGGGCGAAAGTGCCATCCGGTGCAAGTAAAATAAAAGTCAGCGTGGCTGGTAAATCCGTTACATTGAATGCAAGCGGCAGCAGCTATCACAAAATAGCAGCAGGCAATTTCAACATCAGAGATACAGGTTACGTGCGTATCGATTTGCAAGGCATCAGCAAATCGGGAACTGTGTTTGCGGATGCAACAGATTTGTATGTCAGCGGATCTGCCGTCAACGAAAAATCAGTTTTTATCAAAGACGATATCTACTGGGCGCGTCGCGGTCCATCGGTGCATCTTGTATTTGATCCGCCAGCAGGAAAAAATATAGCCAGTTTCTATAGCGAGATCACTGTGCCGGCTGGCGAAGATCCCATCGGCAGCTATTACATGGCCAATGGATTCGGTGAAGGTTATTTCGGTATGCAGGTGAACAGCGCAACGGAAAGACGGGTGTTGTTTTCTGTGTGGAGTCCATTTGAAACAGATGATCCAAAGAGCATCCCAGACTCCATGAGAATCAGTTTGCTAAAGAAAGGAACGAATGTGAGAACAGGGGAATTCGGAGATGAAGGATCGGGCGGACAAAGCTATCTGGTGTTCGACTGGAAAGCAGGCAACACTTATCGTTTTCTCACTAATGCAAAACCAGACGACAAAGGCAATACAGTCTATACTTCGTGGTTCTTTGCTCCTGAGCTTGGAAACTGGCAGCTGATTGCCAGCTTCAAAAGACCAAAAACATCCACCTACCTCAGAAGCATGTATTCCTTTCTTGAGTGCTTCGATCCCAATGCAGGTTATCTGGGGCGCAAAGCCCTGTATGGCAATCAATGGATGCGCGATACCAATAATCAATGGCATCAAATCACTGCCATGCGTTTCAGCGCGGATGCTACAGCCAGAGCGGGGCGGCGACTCGATTATGCAGGTGGGGTAACCGGTCAGCAATTCTATCTGCAGAACTGTGGTTTCTTTTCAAAATATACACCGATCGGTGCGAAGTACAGCAGAACGGCAGTAGGGCAGGCACCTGTTATCGACTTTGATTCATTGCCTTAGCCGGATATCACACAGGCAATACCAGCAGCATGCGTCGTATGCCAGTTGCAGCAGGCATAAAAGTTCATATCCCGTGCATAATTTTCCCGTAACATTTGCGGTAATTACCCTCAAATTGTAGTAAATTAGAATAAGCTTACCTACCCATTTCATTCTTACTGAAATCACCATTGCAGCACACTCCAACATGAATGCGCTTTCCCCCTGCGCGCTGCAGATTTAATCCGGCCGTATCAGACTATCAGTTCTTTATTTCTTCATCTTAAATCTTTCTCCCATGGTTACTACTGATGTCGCACAGCTCTCCAAAGAATGCAATGCCTGGCGGGAGACATTGCGTTCTGAGAAACAATCCATCGCCAACCTCGATCTGGTTCTGCAGGAAATTGCCCGCCATCAATCGGGTGAAGACACGCTCATCGAGATCGATCACTACCACAATCAGTTCTACATTCAGCAACAGAACATTCACGATCTCAAGCATGCCATCCGGAATCATCACCAGCAGGTAGAAACAGAAACGCAGCTCCACAACGGACAGGTAAACGACGACACTATCACCGATCACGAACGTCTCTACGACGACTACCAGCATCTCGAACACACACTCAAAGACCTCAAAGACGAATTCACCGAATTTATCGACCGAAACAGGTAAATAAATAATTGCAGACCTGTCTGCAAACACATTCATCCTCTGCAATAGCCGGTGCGGAATTACATCGCATCTGCCTTACTGATCATTCCATTTTCCACCATAAAAATTTATTGCTATGCCAGAGTTTGATACCTCACACGTAAAAAACATTGTCTTGCTGGGCCATGCCGGCTCCGGCAAGACCACACTAGCGGAATGCATGCTCTTCGAAGCAGGCATACTCACACGCCGCGGTTCCATCTCCGAACGCAATACCACCGGAGATTATCACGAACTGGAGCAGGAGAGAACCAGCACCGTTTTCTCCAAATTGCTCCACTCCAAATGGCGGGGCTACAAAATAAACATACTCGATACGCCCGGTTATGACGATTTCACCGGAGAAGTAGTTTCTGCACTTCGCGTAGCCGATACCGGTATCATGCTGCTCAATGCAGTCAATGGTGTTGAAGTAGGTACCGATATCATCTGGAGTTATACAGAGGCTTTCAAAACACCGATGATATTCGCCGTGAACAAACTCGACGACGATAATGCCGATTTCGATGCCACCGTTGAAGAAGCTAAAATGCATTTCGGCCAGAAAGTAGTGGTAGTGCAGTATCCGCAACAGGTGGGCGTTGGCTTTCATGCCATCATCGATGTGCTGCGCATGACCATGTACAAATTCAAAGATGCAGGAGGCAAGCCCGAAAAGCTTCCCATTCCCGACGAAGAAAAAGAACGGGCCGACATGCTGCACAGGGAACTCGTAGAAGCTGTAGCCAGCAACGATGAATCCCTGATGGAAAAATATTTCGACAAAGGCGAACTCGATGAGGACGAAATGAAAGAAGGCATGAAACGCGCCATGATCAATCACGATCTCTTTCCGCTGTTCTGCCTTTCCGCCGAACGCAATATGGGAAGCGGGCGCATCATGGGCTTCATCGACAATGTATGTCCCAGCGCCAATGAAATGCCTCCGCAGAGAACGCGGAGCGGCGCTGAACTCAGTTGCGATGCATCCGGACCAGCCTGCATCTTCGTTTACAAAACAGTTACAGAGCCGCATGTAGGCGAACTCAGTTTCTTCAAAGTGTATTCAGGCACCATTCGCAGCGGTATGGAGTTGGTGAACGAAAGCACCGGAGTTTCCGAAAAACTCAATCAGCTCTTTGTAGTGGAAGGCAATAAACGCAGCAACGTAAATGAACTGGCTGCCGGTGATATCGGTGCCACACTAAAGCTGAAGAACACACACGTTAACAATACACTGCACGAAAAAGGAAAGAACATAGAACTGGAACCCATCGTGTTCCCCGGTTCCAATATGAGCATGGCCATCGAGTCGCTGAAGAAAGGGGAGGAAGAAAAATTGTCGATCGCGTTGCATCAGTTGCTCGAAGAAGATCCTACCGTGCACATAGAGTTTTCGCAGGAACTGAAGCAGACCATCATTCATTGCATGGGCGAACTGCATCTGAGTGTTATCCGCTGGAAGCTGGAGCATGTGCATGGTGTGGAAGTGAAGTTCGTTCGTCCACGCATTCCTTATCGCGAAACCATCCGCAAAATGGCAGAGAGCACTTATCGTCATAAAAAACAATCGGGTGGGGCCGGACAATTCGGAGAAGTGTACATGCGCATCGAGCCCTGGCACGAGGGTATGCCCGATCCAAAAGGACTCAACGTGCGTGCGCGTGAAGAGTTTCCGCTCGATTGGGGAGGCAAGCTCGTATTCTACAATTGCATCGTGGGAGGCGCTATCGATACACGTTTTCTGCCGTCGATACTGAAAGGGGTGATGGAGAAAATGCACGAAGGTCCGCTTACAGGCTCTTATGTGCGCGACGTGCGCGTGAGTGTGTACGATGGAAAGATGCATCCGGTAGATTCCAACGATATATCGTTCAAGATTGCCGGACTGATGGCCTTCAAGCAAGCGTTTCAGGAAGCAGATCCGCAGATACTGGAACCCATCTATCATGTGGAAGTGCTTTGTCCGGATGATCTCACCGGCTCCGTGATCGGCGATCTTCAGACCAGAAGAGCCATCGTGGAAGGTATGGATGCAGAAGGACATTTCACCAAAGTGATAGCCAATGTGCCGCTCTCCGAGATGCACGATTATTCATCTTCTCTTCGTTCCATCACACAAGGGCGCGCCAAGTTTGGAATGAAGTTCAAAGAATACCAGACAGTGCCTTTTGAAATTCAGAAGAAACTGCAGGAAGATTATATGAAACTGGCGAAGGAAGAAGTGTAAAGCATCACTCGTTCGCAGCATTGCGTTTGCAAAGCATTTTCAGGAAAAAGAAACCTGCAATGCCGGCAATTACGGATGCACTCAGCACCGCAATCTTTGAATTTACAATGGTTGCGGCATCATCGAACGCAAGTAAGGTGATGAAGATGCTCATGGTAAAACCGATGCCTGCGAGAATGCCTGCGCCGGCGATATGTTTCCAGTTGAGTTCTCCGGGCAGCCTGCTGATGCGCAGTTTGATGGCGGCAAAACAGAAGAGCAATATGCCGATGGGTTTGCCGAGTATCAGGCCGCTCATGATGCCCAGCGTGTTTCTGGAAGAGAATCCTTTCTGCCATCCCGGTTCGAACACGATGCCGGTATTGGCCAGTGCAAAAATGGGCAGTATGATAAATGCCACCGGCATATGCAGAAAATGCTGCAGCCGGTAGGAAGGAGATTTTTCGCTTCCATCACCAAAGGGCAATGCGAATGCCAGCAGAATGCCCGAGATGGTGGCGTGCACTCCCGATTGCAGCATGCAGTACCACATCACTACGCCGGGAATCAGATACAGCGCCAGGTTGCGCAGTTTAAGCCTGTTGAAAATTATCAGCAATCCGAAGATGCCCATAGCCATTCCGAAGTATGCCAGTGAAAATCCTTTTGTATAAAATACGGCGATCACAATGATGGCGCCGAGATCGTCGATGATGGCGAGGGCCGCCAGAAATATTTTGAGCGATGGCGGCACTCTGTTGCCGAGCAGACTCAATATGCCCAATGCAAAAGCAATATCGGTAGCCATCGGAATGCCGATGCCTGCCTGCTCTGCTGTACCATGATTGAGTATGAAGTGAAAGAGGGCAGGAGTGAGCATGCCGCCCAGCGCTGCGAACACCGGCAGCAGTGCATTGCGTACGCTGGAGAGTTCGCCTGCGTAGAGTTCGCGTTCTATCTCCAGGCCGATCATGAGGAAGAAAATAGCCATCAGTCCATCGTTCACCCAATATTCCACAGGGTGATGCATATCGAAATTGCCTATACTGAATCCGATGTTCTGATGCCAGAAGTGAAGATAGTCCGCTCCGAATGATGAGTTGGCAATCACTATCGACAACACGGTACATCCTATCAATACCATTCCTCCTGTTTTCTCACTGTGAAAAAAGTGATTGAACAGTTTCGTCAGCTTTATTCTCCGCATGTCTTTAATTTTCGTCCTGTAATCCAAACGGCAGCTCTGCTATCGTAAAAAAGAAAGTGCTGCCTTTGCCGGGTGTTGATTCCACCCAGATTTCTCCGCCGTGCAATTCTACGATTTTTTTGCAATGTGCCAGTCCGATGCCGGATCCTTCATAGTCTTTGCGGTTGTGCAGTCGCTGGAAGATGATGAAGATCCTGTCCCGGTGCTGCTGATCGATGCCAATGCCATTGTCGCTTACAGCAAATCTCCAGAATCCCGGCGTATTGCTGATGCTGATATTTACTTCGGGCACTGCACCCGGTTTTTTGAATTTGATGGCGTTGCTGATCAGGTTTTGGAATAGGAGTTTGAGTTCTGTGGGATATGCGTAGAGAACAGGCAGGTCGTCTGCTTTGACCACGGCTTTGTTCTCGCGGATGTTCTGATTCATATCTGCCAGCACTTCGTGCAGGAGAATATTGCAGTCTGCTTTAACGAATGCAATGGCTCTTCCGATGCGTGAATAATCGAGCAGATCTTTGATGAGTGTTTTCATGCGGTCCGATGCCTGCACAATGTAAGCAAGGTAACGGTCTGCATTCTCATCGAGCCTGCCCTGATATTGCTTGCGCAGCAGGCCTACGAAACCTGAAACTGTTTTGAGCGGTTCCTGCAGATCGTGCGAAGCTACGTAAGCGAATTGTTCCAGTTCTTTATTCTTGCGTTCGAGTTCTGCAGTGCGGAGCTCCACTGTTTTTTCGAGGTTGACGTTATTGTCTTTGATCTCGTTCTGCAATTGTTCGAGTTCACTGGCCATGGTGTTGAACTTGTGTGCCAGTGTTCCGATCTCATCTTTGGAGAATACTTTGGCTTTAACGCTGAAGTCTCCTTTGGCTACGGCATCTGCGGAATCGAAGATGGCATCGAGGCCCCGCGAAATGCTCCGGCTTACCACTATTGCCAGTATCAGTCCGGTTGCTTCTACGGTGAGGGCAATGCCCAACAGTATTTTGAGAATGAGTTTTTCGAGCCAGCGCGAACCCTCTCCCAACTGATAGCTGAACTCGTCTTCGTATTTGGTTACAACGGCATTGAGCGCTTCGATCTCGTCGAAGATGGCATTGGTGCGTGCCTGCGTGTTTTGCGGATCGATAATGGCCTCGTGCAGTTTGTCTCCCAGTATGATGAAATGCGGGATGGTGCTGTCTGCACCGATCCATGCATGTATGGCTTTATCGATATAGTAGTTCCAGTAAAAACGGCTGAAGAGATTCACCATTCCCTGTACATCATCGGGGTGATTGCGGCCTTCGATGAACCCGCGTTTGATGGTTTCGAAATTGCGTTCATCCTTGGGTTTGCCCAGTTCTACCAGCGCGGCATGGTCGCCGAGCGGCACACGAAGAAATTGCTTGAATTTTGCAAATTCGGTTTCGTCTTTGGTACGTGCATAGTTGATGAGCGTATACATCGCATCTTTCTGCGATTTAGACCAGAGGGCTTCACCATTTACATAGGCCCGAACAGATGATAGTGTGTGGATGGAAAAGGCCAGAGCAGCCAGTTCAATAGCGATCAGTGTGGCCATGATGCCAACAGTGAAATAGAGCTTCGTTTTAATTGACACATCCCTGAACCAACGTATGGGGGAAAATCGTTTCATAGGTCAATCAGTGTGTTGTTTTAACCTGGGTTGACAGAAAGGTATGGAAATTAAATGAAATATTTTAACGGTGAAGGTACAGAATGAAATGGGCTGAACAAATCGTTTTGATATCGTTAGGGTTCATTTTATCGCGAAAAAATTGTGCGAATAGTGCGAATTGTTGCGGGGATGGGTATGGATGAAATTCATAAAATACTAAAGCCCGCTGTAGGAGCGGGCTTCAGGGTATTTTTAGCAGAACAGGCTCAGTATTGGGCGCATTCTTTCATTTCTTTTTCCGTGTAGGCCATACCGTATTGTTTCAATACGTCGTCGGGTACTCCGTTCCATGCGTTGGGTTTATTGCCTGCATAGCCGATATCGTTACAGCCCATTTCGGTGGTGTAGAATCCGCTGGCAGTTAGGTTGCGCATGAGATTGAAGAAGGCTACACCCTGTGCCATTTCGGGTTTGGCTTTGGCAGGATAGGCGATATCGTCTACCACTTCGATGCGTTGCTTCTCATCACAATCAACAAACGATTTGTTGAATCTTTTGAGGCACTGCATTTCGAGCCAGCGAAGTCCGCCGCGCATCGGTATCTGGTGCTGAGGCATCTCCTTCACAATGTATTCGATGAAATCGGGTACTTTGGCTTCGGAAGCGCTGCCGCTTACTTCGTCCTTTGGAATAATGATATCTGCCAGTACAGTGATGGTGGCCATCTCCGCTGCTGTGAAAAACGTTTTGGACGTGATCTCTTTGTATCGCTCTGTTTCTTCGGGCGTTCGGTCTAAGGTACTGGCGCCGTCGGATGCAGGTTTTGCTTTTTCATCCTTCTTCTTATCATCCTTACAGGCTACTTCAAGCAATACACCGGCAGAGATGGTGCCCACGGCCAGCGCTTTGAGTGATTTTCTTCTATCCATACAATTCGTTTATGGGTAATTGTGAGATGATAATTGTTAGAGTTGCTGTTTCTTCATCTGGTCCATGATGTATTCACTCGCGCGCATGGAGAGTGCAAGGATGGTCCAGGTGATATTTTTGTCGGCCTGACTTACGAACTGTCCGCCATCCACGCAGAACAGCGTTTTGCAATCGTGTGCCTGACTGAATTTGTTGAGCGCCGAATGTTTGGGATCGTTGCCCATGCGCACAGTGCCTGCTTCGTGAATGATGCGGCCCGGCGTTTCGATGCCGTAGTTGGTATCGGCTCCTGCAATGCCCCAGGTAATTACGGCACCCATCTGGTGCATAATTTCCTGAAAGGTCTCCTGCATATGTTTCGCCTGTTTGATCTCGTGCTCGCTCCATTTTACATCGAAGCGGAGTGCAGGGATACCGTATTTGTCCACTACATTGGGATCGATCTCACATTTGTTGTGTTCGTATGCGATGGCTTCACCACGACCCGCCATGCCGATGCTGGCGCCGTAGAAAAAGCGCATGTCTTCTTTGAGTGATTTGCCGTATCCGCCTGCTTCTTTCTTCTGGCCGTTAACGAGGTATTTGCCGTTGAGATTTTCGGTGCCCCATCCGAATCCGTATGCGGGCTGGCTCATGCCTCCCCAGTATTCGATATGGTAACCGCGGGGGAAATCGAGTTTCTTATTGTCGCCCCACCAGGGTGAGTATACGTGCAGACCGCCCACTCCGTCTTCGTTGTAGCGTTTGCGACCGAAGAGTTGTGGCAGTACGCCGCCCATTCCTACACCGGTAGAATCGTGCAGGTATTTGCCCACTACATCGCTGGAGTTGGCGATGCCATTGGGATGGCGTTGCGATTTTGAGTTGAGCATCAGACGTGCCGATTCGCAGGCGCTGGCTGCGAGTATCACTACACGGCCGCTTACTTCGTACTCCTGCAGATCGTTTTTGTTTACGTACGAGATGCCGGTGGCGAGTCCTTCTTTATTGGTGAGCACTTCGCGTGCCATAGCATTGGGGATCACATCCACATTGCCGGTAGCGATAGCGGGCTTTACCAGTACGGATGAAGAGGAGAAGTCGGCATACATCATGCTGCATGCGCGGCTGCACTGTCCGCAGTAAATGCAAACACCACGCTCCGGATTGCCTTCGATAGGTTTGGTAAGGATGCTGAGTCTCGATGGTATCACTGGAACACCAGCATTGCCTGCTGCTTTTTTTACGAAAAGCTCGTGCAGTCTGGGTTTGGGAGGAGGGAGGAAGTATCCGTCCGGATCATTCTCCAATCCTTCGTTGGTGCCGAAGATGCCGATGAGTTTATCTACGCGATCGTAAAATGGTTTTATTTCGTCGTATGTGAGGGGCCAGTCTTCACCAAGCCCGTCGATGCTTTTTCTTTTGAAGTCTTTGGGACCGAAGCGAAGTGAGATGCGGCCCCAGTGGTTGGTACGTCCGCCGAGCATGCGTGCTCTGAACCAATCCCATTCAGTGCCGCTGGCTTTGGTGTAGGGTTCGCCATCGATTTCCCATCCTCCGTAGCAGGCATCGAAATCGCCGAATGGACGTTGTTTGGTACTGGCTCCTCTTCGTGGAGAATCCCATGGGTTTTTGAATTGCGTTACATTGGTTTTTGGGTCGTACATCGGACCTGCTTCGATGAGGCAGACTTTCAAACCTGCCTTTGCCAGCATGTAAGTGGCCATTCCACCTCCGGCTCCTGAGCCTACAATTACAGCATCGTACTGCTTAGCATTTTTCTTGATCTGGAGATCTCCCATAGTGCAATTTGTTTGGGGTATTTGGTACTTATCGGAACATGATTTCGTAAATATAGGGAAAAGATGAGAAAATGCTGAAATCCGCGAACTAAATCAATTTAGCAAAGAAAACAGGAGGTAAAAAGAAAGGGATCTCAGGATGCCTCGCCGGCTCCGGAAATCCCTTTTCGGATGAAGGACGAACAACTGTTAATCAACCCTGAACGAAACCTTGCAGATTACGCCAAATGAGAAGATATTGCCATCCTTCACATGCGCCTTGATATCTTTCACATAAATGGAGTCGATATTCCTTACCGTTTTGGAAACTTCTGTGAGTGCATTTCTTACTGCATCGTCAATGCTCTTGTCGGATGAAGCGATCACTTCAATTACTTTTACGATAGGCATAGCTTTTCGGTTTTAATAGTTAAGTAAATGATGAAGCTTTTGACGGAGTGGGAGGGATGTGAAAACGGGGACTCTAAATCTACAATTTTTTGGGCAGAACCAGGGTATAAACAATTTTCTTTCAGATAGTTCGTTGTAAATGGACCAATTTCTCTGAAAACCCACTGACCCTATGAGCAATTTTACTCAAAACGACCAGGACTACCTGGCTGAAAGATTTCAAATACTGGAAAATCACATAGTTCACTCCAGTAAGATTGCACTCCTGAAAATTCAAAGCTGGAAGTTCGCGATGCGAACGCCTGAGGTAGGCAGCAATTACCAGCATGCAGCCGAAGCGATGGTGAGAGATTCCCTACTGTCTACAGTTCCCAATGCATATGTACTTTGCGAAGAAGGATACTATCTTAGTCCTACAGATAACTGATCTATTTGGCGTTCTTCGCTACCATTTTATCCATACCATGGCCGATAAAGTAGCCGGCTATTGCGCCTACGAGTGCGCCACCCAGCAGTAGGGTGCTGTTTGTTCCTCCGGCAAGGAAGGCGACCCCTACGCCGATAACGGCCAGAAATACTATCATGATAGTAACGGCACTCTTCTTCTTTGGATGACGGGCCGTTGCCTGTACTCCACTATTCGATGCATGGCTGTTTGCGCGTGGATGATAATGATGATGCGCATGTTTTTTTCTGTGTCGGCTGGTAGGCATTTTTTTCTTTAAAAGTTACAAATTATTGTCTGAAAAGTCAACCGGCTGCATGGCCGGTTTTTTTGTGCCTCTGTTGAAGGGAATTGGCGGGCAGCATTTTTGCTGGTACCCAATAAATAAAACTATGAGGTTATGAAGCATTCAACCAATTATCCGGCATGGCCGCTGGCACCGGAACAGGATATGGAACTCTCCTCCGAACAGTCAAGGGATACCCGGATGGAGCATGTGAAGAATGTAGGTGATACAGAAAGGGTTATTTCAGGTATCGCCGGAGGGCTGCTGCTGCTCAATGGAGTAGCAGGGATCCGGCACAGCGGATTGGGCGGTTTGCTGAAGGCCGCACTCGGCGGCTTTTTGTTGTACCGGGGCGCTTCGGGTAATTGTCCGGTATATTCCGCTATGGGCAAAACCGATCATGTGGTACGCAATACTGCCGTGAATATCCGCTGCCAGATTCTGGTTGAAAAAGACCGGAAACTGGTCTATGAATTCTGGCGTAAACTGGAGAACCTTCCCTTGTTTATGAAACATCTGGAAACTGTGCGCGAACACGATCGGATGCAATCTACCTGGACGGCCAATCTGCCCGGCTACGGTCGCCTTCAATGGGATGCCGTGATTGTGAAAGATGTGCCGGGGCATCTCATCGGCTGGCAATCCGAATCCTCCGCGCCACTCGAAAACGCAGGTAAAGTAGAGTTTATGGATGAAGGCCCCGGACGCTGCATCGTGAAAGTGGTGATCGTGTACAGACCACCTGCAGGCGATATCGGATTAGCCATTGCAAAATCGCTGACGCCAACTTTCCGGAAGCTGGTGAAAAAAGAAATCAAAGGTTTCAAACATAGTCTCGAAGAACTGCCGTAACCAGGCAACTTATTTCATCAATTCCAAATGCACTGTTCTTTTGATGGTAAAAGGAATGGTGGTTTGGCAATTGCTGTAATCCTTATTGCAGTTGACTTTCAGGCGAAGCGTGAGCCTGTTGTCCATTGTTGCACTGACCAATACTCCATCTTTCTTTCTGAGAATGCTTCTGATGATGAAAGTTTCGTTTCCGAAAAACACATTCACTTTTTCGCCTGTTGTTGGTTTTACCATCTGGAAATTATTAAGTGTATCGCCGGCAACAGGTGTTTGCATTTCAGGAAGAATAAATTGTAAACAATTGGAAGATGGTGGGAGAAAGCTTGTAATAATTACGGCTTCCTTATTATTTAACTCTTGAAGGGTGGTGGTTACATCAAGACAATCCTGTCCGGTGAGGATGTCTTTCCCATTAGAGAAATTCCCTTGTACAAAGTCTGGCTTTTTGTAGCGCTCACCAGCATGATGAAGTTTTCCTATGCCGAGCTTCGGACTAATGGCTACAAAAAAAGTATGGAAGTCGGTGATCTCACCGGTGAGGGATGGTTGTGTTATTGGAGGAAGCTCCAGTTTGCCCAAAGGGTGCAGTGAAATTTTATATACGGCTGTGTTGCCAAGATCTTCATAGGATCCTGCAGTGTCTTTGGGAGTGTATACTTTCTTTGTGGCCCACCAAACTTCTTCTGATGGAATTCCGGAGCTGTCCTCTTCAATCAGTTCGCATATAGCTTCAATGGTAGATTGCCATTTGCCGTTGTGTTCAACATTTGTGGTCATGCGGTACCTGTTGTTACCATTGCCTTTGTATTTTCGTTGAAGAAATTTGTCAGAAGTTTGCCGGGCCGCCAATGCAACAGGCAGGAATAGCAAAAGCAGCAGCACCCAGCATTGTTGAAGTTTATGCATCGATAAGGTTTATACCAAATCTACATAAGAAAGTCTTAATGTGGAAGCTTTGGAAGCCCGTTATCGAACAGCGATACGACTGGCGAAGCGAAGCCGACTGAGTTCTACAACCTACTATTCCCGGCGAGTCTATCCGGCGAAACAATTGCTGAACAGCGAACATCCAAGGCCTTTCCGGGTAATAAATATTTGTCCAGATGCGGCTAACAACTGTTAGTGGAATTTGTTATATTTGTACATCGTTACATTTCACCAAAAAACATCAAAAGCACTTATAAAGCTCTGTATATGAACAAACGCGAAGTGTATATTATTTCGGCTGTACGCACACCCATAGGCAGTTTCGGCGGAAAGCTGAAAGACTTTACTGCAACTCAATTGGGATCGATCGCCATCAAAGGCGCACTCGAAAAAGCCGGACTGAAACCCGAACAGGTTCAGGATGTGCTGATGGGATCTGTGATCCAGGCCAACCTCGGCCAGGCCCCTGCACGTCAGGCAGCAAAATATGCCGGTCTTCCCAACGAAGTGAACTGCACCACTGTGAACAAGGTTTGTGCAAGCGGCATGAAAGCCATCTCTCAGGCAGCACAAAGTATCATGCTCGGCGATGCAGACATTGTAATTGCCGGCGGTATGGAAAGCATGAGCAATGTACCTTTCTACGTAGAGAACCTGCGCTGGGGTAACAAATATGGCAACACCTCCATGATTGATGGTCTCGCAAAAGATGGCCTCACCGATGTATACGACGGCAAAGCCATGGGATTTGCAGCAGACTTCTGCGCAAAGGAATGTGGCATTACCCGCGAAGAGCAGGATACCTTCGCCACTGAAAGCTACAAGCGTTCGCAGGCAGCATGGGCGGCAGGAAAATTCAATGATGAAATTGTTCCTGTATCCATTCCGCAACGCAAGGGCGATCCGGAGATCTTTGCAAAAGACGAAGAACCATACAACGTTAAATTCGATAAGATACCCGAACTGAAACCAGCCTTCCAGAAAGAAGGAACAGTTACTGCCGCCAATGCATCGAACATGAACGACGGTGCAGCAGCGCTGGTGCTGATGAGCAAAGAAAAAGCGGATGAACTCGGACTGAAACCCATCGCCAAAGTGATCTCCTTTGCTGATGCAGAGCAGGCTCCGGAGTGGTTCACCACCACACCTGCAGTAGCAGTGCCCAAAGCCATTGCCAAAGCCGGACTGAAAATCGAAGACATCAGCTACTTCGAACTCAACGAAGCATTTTCTGTAGTAGGTATCGAAAACAGCAGACGCATGAAACTCGATCCCGCCAAAGTGAATGTGAACGGAGGTGCTGTAAGCATTGGTCACCCACTGGGAGCCAGCGGTGCGAGAATCATTGTAACACTCATCAATGTACTGAAACAGAACAAAGCCAAATACGGCGCAGCAGGTATCTGCAATGGCGGCGGCGGCGCAAGTGCAATGGTGATCGAGAATGTATAACTCAACTGATCATGAATAGAAAAGAGGATTGCTCATCAGGGGCAATCCTCTTTTCATTTACGCATATATCGGGTCGATGCCGGTCTCATCTTCCTTTTTTACGGTATTATCGTCTCCTTTTCCCGGTTGGTAAAGCTGCCATCCTCAGGGTGTGGATTTGGACGAACGGATAAGTTAACTTTGAGTTTAAACATTCCTGTATGAAGAAGCTCACCATCCTGATACCTGCCGGGCATAACAACCTGAGCAGTGTGATCGGAGCCTACCAGTTTTTTCTGAAAGCCAACGATTTTTGCAAGACCCGTGAGAAGAAACCGGTATTCGATATTCAGCTGGCAGGCGTGTCGAAAAAGGTTGAGCTGCACGATGGCCTTTTCTCCATCAGACCCCATGTGCTGATCAGGGAGGTAACGCATTCCGATCTCGTGATCATTCCTGCCACCGCGCATTTCAATATCAGCAAAATGATCGAGCTGAATAAAGAGATCATCGACTGGCTAAAAAAACGATACAGGCAGGGTACGGAGCTGGCCAGCATTTGCACAGGAGGTTTTCTGCTGGCAGCTACAGGATTGCTGAAAGGAAAGAACTGCTCCACCCACTGGAACACTGCCGATATGTTCAGAAAGATGTTTCCCGATGTGCATGTGCAAACCGGCGCCATCATCACCGACGAACAGGGCATCTACACCAATGGAGGCGCCTTCTCGTTTCTTAACCTGATGCTTTATCTGATCGAAAAGAACTACGACCGCGAAACTGCTTTGTACTGCGCAAAAACTTTTCAGGTAGATATCGACAGGGTGAGCCAGAGTCCGTTTACCATTTTCAGCGCACAGAAAGAACATTCCGATGAAGCTATCAGCAAGGCGCAGGCATATATCGAAGACAATCTCACCGGCAAATTCTCCATGGAAGATCTCGCTACCCGATACGCGCTGAGCAGACGTAATTTCGACAGACGTTTCATCAAAGCCACCGGCAATACACCTGCGGAATACCTTCAGCGTGTACGCATAGAACGTGCAAAGAAAATGCTGGAATCCGGACCCAGCAACGTTTCTGAAGTGATGTACGAAGTAGGTTATGCCGATATCAAAGCCTTCAGAGGAGTATTCAGAAAGATAACCGGACTCACGCCGCTCGACTACCGGAATAAATACAATAAGAACATCACCATATTCGATCAGGAGATCGGCGATGAATACTCCTGATGACGCAACATTGTTCTGCGATGGATCGTTTTCATTCCTCATAATTAGCTATGCGATACCGGAGGAATTGAGTAGCTTTTAGGTCTAAACCTTGTGCTATGAATCAATTCTTTCAGTTGCTCGACCGCAACCGCGATTGGGGTGTTTTTCTCCTGCGGCTGTTTGTAGGTTTCCGTCTGCTGGCCGGCGTAGTGGATAATATCTTCAGCTGGCATCGGATGCAGGAGTTCAAATCTTTTCTGCATGCATTCGGATTTCCTGCTCCCGGTATCTGCGCAGTAGTGTCGGTGTATGCGCAGGCAATCGCCTCCGTGATGCTGATACTCGGATGGCAGGTGAGATACGCGGCCATACTCATGATCATCAATTTCATTGTGGCGTTGGTGATGGTGCATTGGGGGCAAAGCATCGAAGAAATGACAACCCCATTGTTATTGCTATTTATTTTTGTACTGTTGTTGTTTCAGGGAGGAGGGAACATCGGCATAGAATCATTGAAAAAGAAGAATAAAAAATAACGAAACGATATGTCAGACATAAGCATCAGATACGCAACAAAAGAAGATGCCATGGCCATAGCAGCGCTCAGCAGAAAAACGTTCTACGAATCGTTTGCTGCGCAGAACACAGCGGAGGATATGGAAAAATTCATGCGCGAATCATTCTCCGAAGAACGGCTGATAGCACAGGTGGGCGCACCAGGCAATATCTTTCTGATGGCTTATTCCGGCACTGAGTTGGTGGGGTATGTGCGGATGTTGTACGGGTTCAATCCTCCTGAACTCGAAGATCTTCCTGCCATTGAAATTGCCCGCATCTATGCAGATGCCTCCGTGATCGGCAAAGGAGTGGGAAGTGCATTGATGAAACGCTGCATCGAACTGGCCACAGATATGAAGAATAAATCGGTGTGGCTGGGGGTGTGGGAGAAAAATGATCGTGCGATAGCGTTTTATAAAAAATGGGGATTCGAGAAA
The DNA here is from genome assembly GCF_012927185.1 of Pseudoflavitalea sp. G-6-1-2. Taxonomy (GTDB): domain Bacteria; phylum Bacteroidota; class Bacteroidia; order Chitinophagales; family Chitinophagaceae; genus Pseudobacter. The sequence goes on along the minus strand of NZ_JABBGB010000002.1, from coordinate 511,323 downwards.
TTCAGTGAACACGATTTTGTGCTGGGCGACGATGTGCAGCGCGATTGGCTGATGAGGAAATTGCTCTGATGTTAATGCTTGTGTTCAATCCCGTATTCATCCATTAGCTGAAATCCATAATCCAGCATCATCTTAATTACAGGAATTGCCCGCTTGCGCCTTACCTGTAGTACATCAAAAGATCGTGGGCTGCAACAATCGACAGATTATGTTCGATTGATGCAGCCCACGGCTTATTTATCTGTACTGCTACACGAAGCAGCAGTTCTGTTCTGTTTATTTGCTGAACTCAAGCACTACTTTGCCTTTCTGGATCAGTTGAAGTTTGTTTCCTTTCACTGAAACCTTGAACGATTGCTCGCTTAAAGCTTTGTTGTATTCGTGTTCGAGTTTCATCACGTCTTCGCCACATGCCATAAGGGTAGACATTGCAGGACCAAAATCGAGGGTACCTTTCTTAGCGTTCCATTTCAGGCCACCACCCATTCTGTTGCAACCTGCATAAGCGCCGTAACCTTTAGTGCCTGCGTCGAATTTCAGGGTAACACCCTCTTTACCGATAGCCTTGCCATTGAGCTGAATGAGTTTCCATTCGGTACCGCTGAGGCTTTTCAGTACGGCGGGTTGTTTGGCAGGTTTTACTATTTTTTGCTTTAATACTTTTACCAGTTTGTACTCATATGCAGATGCATCTGCAGGCACGTTCGTTCTTTTTGTTCTCTCTACAAGAATAGTGTACCGGTATCCTTCTTTATAGTTGAAGTTCTGAATACCGTCGTAGAAATTTTCCCACTGTCCGTTTTTCTTGTTCAACACCAGCAGGCATTTCATTGGAGCAACACCTACACAATCACCTTGATTTTCTTTGATGGTCATTTTAATGAAGTCTCCTGCGAGTGCAGCGCTGATGCCGGAGAAAAACACAACTAATAACATTACACTGGTTACAATTCTTTTCTTAATCATCTTATTCTGTTTTTAGCTAATGAATTTGTTTCGTGCAAGAGATGCAAAGCTGCAACAAAATTACATAAAGTGTATGGTCGTTAAAATTTATTAATGTGGATTGTTTTAATGAAACCCTTTATGGGACAGGGTTGTGTGCGTATGTTTAAATTGTGTTAATGCGTGCATGCGCAGTTTGCGAATGAGAAATATCTGCGCATATAGGGTATAGTTGTACCCTTTGCAGCGAATGATAAAAACAGGGGCGGTTAATGCATTTTTGTGCATGCAAAATAAAAGGCGCTCCACTTTTCAGTGGAACGCCTTTTAATAATGCAGCAATATTATTGCTTATCTCGTAAATGTATAGTTGATATACACTGTTTTTCCTTCGAAGTTCACGGCGCTTCTCAGCAACATCTGATTGGCGGTGAGTGATTGCATTTCGAGGCGATATCCGTCTGTAACTCTGTTGGGTTTAACGCCGGTTCCCAGATTCTTGAACTGAAAATATTTAGCTCCGCTGATGTTCTGAACGCTCCAGTAGATATTGCGCTGACCACCTGTGCAGTCGCCGGAAGCAGGTACAGTGTAAGACCCATTACCGTTAGCGATCAGATTCCACTGACTTCCCATATAACATTGGTACAATGCATCGTCGAATACGGTTACTTTAAATCCTTTCTCAGAAATTCCATCCAGGCTGATATTGCTGACCGTCCAGGTACCTTTCAGGTCTACCTTTGCTCCTTCAGGGCTGGCTACTCTGCTGGGTGAGCAGGCAGTGAAAAGTAATACCAGGAGGCTCAGGGAGGCGGCGGTTAACAATTTGATTCTTTTCATAGTCGTCTTGTTTTTTGTGATGAATGCTGGTTAAAGCAAAAGCAAATCTGATACCAGTTGTTACCGGCAGCACAAAGATATAAGAAATTCAATCTATTAGCATGTCCCATGAAGGGAAAACCAGCGGCATAAAATCACAAAAAAGGCAGATATAGAAATATCCGCCGGGTAAAAAACTGACTGTATTGTTATTCAATTGTGCAGTTTTCCTCATGCACAGTAATAAAAATATTACACAGTATGCTAACTGTCCGGCAGATTCAACAAACAGCTATGCAGCATGCATATACGGCAAGGTTGCGATCATTTGTTGCGTTGGTGGGTGAAACAAAGCAGCTGGTGGGACAAAAAGCTGCTTTCATTTTTTCAGCAGTCGGTTGTTGAGGATCTTTTCCATCACCACCTCTTTCAGGTACTTCGATACCGGTACCTGATACTGTGCAATGTGCAATACATTGCCTTCGATGGCGCGGATAGCATCCATATTCACGAGGTAAGATTTATGTGGCTGTATGAAACGGCTTTCGGGCAGGCTTTCCTGCAACGCCCGGAGGGTGGAGTGCACCACCAGTTTTCTGTCTTCCGTATAAATGCCTACATAGTTCTCCATAGCTTCAGCAAACAGTATTTCGTTGTAAGCGATCTTCTCCAGACGATTGTCGGCTTTCACAAAAAGATAATCGGCGGGTTTGTTCGATTGCTGCAACTGAAAAAAATCATAGGCTTTGTTGGCAGCTTTCAGAAACCGTTCAAACGAAATGGGTTTGAGCAGATAGTCGAGCACATCGAGTTCATAACCGGCAATGGCATACTGATCGTAGGCGGTGGTGAGAATTACACGGGGTGGATTGTTGGCATTCTTCAGAAAATCGATGCCGCTGAGCCAGGGCATTTCGATATCGAGAAACAGCAGATCGGCGGATTGCTGTTTCAACAGCTCATTCAGTTGCAGCGCATCTTCGCAGATGCCGGTGAGTGTAAGAAAGCCGGTCTTTTCGACATATCCCTGCAATCCCTTGCGGGCAATGGGTTCGTCGTCTGTGATGATGCATCTGATGGGTTGGCTCATAGTTGCTGTTTGATGATCAGTTGCCGAATGGCAATATCAGTAATGCTTTGAATTGCTGGTTCTCTTTTGTTGTTTCGATCGATGCCTGGCCGGGATAGAGCAGCTGCAATCTTCTTCGCAGGTTTTCGAGCCCGATTCCACTGGCGGCGTGTTCCGGAATATGCGCGGGCACTGCATTCTCCACTGCAAAATGCAGCTGGTTGTTTTGCAGGCCGGCATGGATGCTGATGGTCCAGTTGCCCCCGGCATATTTGAATGCGTTCTCTACCAGCGGCAGCAGCAGCAGCGGATAGATAAGCTGTTGTTTCAGCGAATCATCAAAATGAACTGTCAGTCTGAGTTTTTCCGAACTGCGTTTCTGTTGCAGTTCTATGAATTGCTGCAGATAGTTCAGCTCTTTGTTTATCTCTACCATCTGCTGCTGGTCGTAGAGTTGATAGCGAAGCAATCCTGAAAACTGTTCGATGCTTTTCTTGGCTTCGCCGATATTTTCATCCATCTGAAAATAGATGGTGTTGAGTGCATTGAACAGAAAATGCGGATGATACTGCGCTTTGAGAAATTTCAGTTCTGTCTGCAGTTGATCGTTGGTGATGCGTTCGAGTTGCAGTTGCTGATCTATGTAGGCCTGTACAAATTTGTTTCCTCTTGCGATGGCGTAATACAGCAGCGTGTACAAACCAGCCACTACGTTGGCGATGCTGAAATCGCTCCATGAGACGGGATCGTGAATGAGGTAATGCACCAGATAAAGCAGCGGATTTACTGTGGCCAGTATCACCAGTATTACAATAACGAATTCCTGCATTACTTCTTTCAATTCAAATGTGCGGGTTCGTTGGCTGAAGCGGTTCACCAATCTGTTGAACAGCGGCAACGTGAAGAACGTGTAACTGACTACCAGCACAATCTCGATGGTGTTCATCAGCCATGGCCTCAGCCAGAAGCGTGTTCCGTCTGTGGTATCGGTCACTACACGGATGCTGAAGTAGATCAGCAATCCGTACAGTGGCGGGAAGGCGTATTTCCAGAATCCTTTCATGCGGGTTTGTTGGTGGTTTGATCCTTCATGCCAAATAACCAGCGACCTGCTTTAAATGGCCTGATGAATACATGAATTAAAGTTAAACTTATCGCCAACGTCAGCAAAACGGTGAAGAAGTATTTCATCCAGATGGTATCGGTTGTCCGGATCACATAGAAGGTAAGTATCACAATCACCGTTTGATGTACAATATAAAACGGATACACCATCTGATTGAGGTAACCGAGGCTCTTATGTGGTTTGTTGAGGTATCGTTTTCCATATCCTACCAATGCAAACACCCACATATAGGCCATTACCGGATAGAGCGCCCAGTAGAACCGGGTTTGGATGGCATCTTCCAGATTATTCCATCTGAAATAATTGATGCAGATGATACTGGCGAATGCAATGGCGAGCGAAAGTCTGCGATCGCGTTCGAGGCAATCCATCAGTGCGGGTGCGCACATGCAAAGGAAGCCCACCAGCAGAAAGAACAACCAGTAGAAGAAAAAGCAGTAATCGTGAATGAGATCGTTGGTGCCGGGGAATTTGCCTGCGAGGAAGGTATGGATGAGTACACCGGGCAGCATCAGCAGGTAAATTCTTCTTCCTGTGGCGAACCAGCTGAACAGCTGATCGAACCAATGTTTGGCGCGGCTGCGGATGATCCAGGTGAAAAAGGGCGTGAACACCACATCATATATAAAGAGGTATACGATAAACCAAAGGTGATGCCAGCTGAAATTTCCGGCAGGGTAGGCACCGCTGGTGAATATGGTGGGATAGAAATCGAAGAAATTGCCGGTATAGCCGTTATGTACTCTTTCGAGGTACACCTGCGGCGGCACTACAATCAGCACACCGGCGATAAGCGGAATAAAGAGGCGTCTGAACCGGAGACCGATAAAGCCCGATCCGGTTCTTTTCTGGAGCATAACGCAGGTTACGGCGCCTGAAATGAACAAAAGCAGCGGCATTCTGAAGCGGCTCAGCCAGAAATTAAATTCCATAAGCAGATTGCTTAGCTCTTTATTCTTCAGGTGCCAGCCCCATTCTGCCACATATGGCATGGCCGAATGGAAGAAAAGAACGCCTGCAATGGCGAGGATTCTGAGCCAGTCCAGATACGCCTGGCGTGAGATTAAAGTCTGCATACATCGATTGTTTAGACAAACTTACCCTGCGATGGAGGCGGGCCGAAATGCGTTTGACGTCTGGACGTTTTTGGTAGGTGTCCGGACGATCGGCCGGTTCCCGGCAGTGCCAGAAAGTCCGGATAACCTCCAATCGGGAGGGTGGGTGTTCGGGGGCGGGGAAAAGAAATTCCATTGGGAACGATTTGTTTATCTGCCTCGCATCCAATAATTTTGCCCTTCTTTAAAACCATAAAACCGGATGGCAAGATCAATTGCATTTCGTGAAGCGCTCCGTGAAGCAATGAGCGAAGAGATGAGAAGAGACCCGAATATCTTTCTCATGGGAGAAGAAGTTGCTGAATACAACGGCGCATATAAAGTAAGCCAGGGCATGCTGGATGAGTTTGGCCCCAAACGCATTATCGACACACCAATTGCAGAATTAGGTTTTGCAGGTATTGCTGTAGGTGCTGCTCAGAACGGACTTCGTCCGATTGTTGAGTTCATGACCTGGAACTTCGCTGTACTGGCGCTGGACCAGATTCTGAATACAGCTTCGAAGATGCTGGCGATGAGTGGTGGACAAATTACCTGTCCGATCGTATTCCGCGGACCTAACGGTTCTGCCGGACAGCTCGGTGCACAACACTCTACCGCATTTGAAAGCTATTATGCCAATATCCCCGGCATCAAAGTAATCTCTCCTTCCAATCCATACGACGCAAAAGGTCTGCTGAAAGCCGCGATCCGCGATAACGACCCGGTAATGTTCATGGAAAGTGAAGTGATGTATGGCGAGAAAGGTGAAGTGCCTGAAGAAGAGTACATCATTCCTATCGGTAAAGCCGATGTGAAGAGAGCCGGAAGAGATGTAACCATCGTTTCTTACAATAAGATGATGAAAGTAGCGCTGGGTGCTGCTGTTGAACTGGAGAAAGAAGGCATCAGTGCCGAAGTGATCGATCTTCGTACTGTACGTCCGCTCGACTGGTTCACTATTCTGGAGAGTGTGAAAAAGACCAACCGTCTGGTGATCGTAGATGAGCAGTGGCCTATGTGCTCTGTTTCTTCTGAGATCGCATACCGCATTCAGAAAGAAGGCTTCGATTATCTCGATGCTCCGATCCGCCGTATCACTGCTGCTGATGCACCGCTGCACTATGCACCGAACCTGGTTGCTGCTGCGCTGCCGGATGTGCCACGTACAGTGAATCTGGTGAAGGAAGTAATGTATATGAAGAAGTAAGTAATTACTGATATAATTGAAAAGTCCCGGAGATTCTCCGGGACTTTTTTATGTGCTAACATTTATTGATAAAAGTGTGGTATTGATGATAGTGTGTCGGGCGAAATGGGGATATAAATGTTGTCGAAAAACAGGCCGGGCAGGGGTTAACCTTGATTAAGCTTTTGTTAGGGAGGATTAAGCGAATGAATATAGCCGGGGCTCCTGCCCAACCCGTTTTAAGGCCACCATTCATATCCCCCTTCCGCCCTTACTCGCTGCATGCGCAAGAGAAACAACTCGTGCATTCAAAAAATAATTCAACCTGATCTTCTGAAATTACTGCAAGCAGTATTTGCTTTCTCATTCTCTCACGCTCAACCAGCCTTTTATTTGTTGCACTTTCAGCGGGCCCATGCGATGGGGCAATGGGTATGCCGGCCTTAAAATATGTTATTCTGCTGCCTGGTTAAATTCTATTGCTCCATGCTACTTCCTATTGCGGTATAGCAGTACAATTCTGCACGGCATATTTTTCAGCCGCATATCCATTGCACCATCGCAATAAAACAACATAAACAATGCACCAATTACAAAGGCTGCAACATGCTATCTACAGGATCGCCCCAATCCACTGTATCGAGACAGCCGATAAACGCAGGGTAGTGCTGCTGCACCCATGCTTTGAAATCTGCCGCAGCAGTGATCACCGTTCTTTCGTGGGTTACTTCATCAACGATTGTGAGTGTAAAGTCTCCGGTTCTCAATACCTGGTAAACAGTGAAGAACCTTCTGGCTCCGGTAGAAAAGAAAACACGTTTGTTATTGTAGTAGTCGGTGGGGAACAAAGATTCCAGCCAAACGCTGTTGATATATAATTTGTACTGCGGATTAAGCATCGAAGCTCAGGATTTGGGTTATAATAAAAATAAAAAACATGCCAGAGAAGCATTGCGTCCCGGCATGTTTTGCTTGCTGTTATGTCAGACTGACTATTCTAAGATCTTAAAAGCGGATGAACACAATAAAAGGAAAACGTATACGCATCCAAGTATCAGTCCGCCAAGTAATGTTACTCTCATTACAACCTTGCCTACGCGGGGTGGCGCGGGTTGCGCGTTAAGGTGAGCTTTCATAAGAACGATTTTGGGTTAATGTGCTTCTTTCAAAGGATATTAATTCTAACAGCTCTAAATTACTCATCGCGCATCGTTTGTGCAAGGGAGTTTTACTAAGTTATTGTTGTTTTTTTACGGTCACCAGCGTTTGAGATCTTTCTTGTAGAAACGCCATTCGGGTGTGGAAATGAGACTGTTGGCTTCCGAGGCGCTGTACCATGGGCTGAGATCCGCATCGGATGGGTTTTTGAGAATATGGATGTTCTGTGCAGGCATATAACTCTGCGCCAGCATATAATATTTTTTTGATGTGCGTGGTTCGATAGCCACATCCATTACAATCACGGCATGGCCAGGTGAACCTCCCTGAATCAGTACATCACCCGGCTGCATATTGTCAAAATAAACAGATTCCAATTGTCTGGATAACGAAATGGTGCCGCAATAAGAGTAGACTGTCTGGAGGTATTTTTCAAACTGCAAAGAGTCTGGTGAGGGTGGGCAGGTATACATCCTTCCATTGTTATCTGCAAATTTGATGGAGGCATATTCTCCTTTATCATATAACCAGGATGCCCGTAATCGCATTACGGCATCGGCACATTGCTGCAGGTCGCGGGTGCCCACCGGCACATCCAGTACGGCGAACTGAGCTTGTTGATTTGCCTTCAAACGGCCATCGTAGAGGTAAACGGTGTTGTCTTTTTTAAGTGGAATGTTCCTTAGCCAGCCGGCGAAGCCCGCATCGGTTCCATCGAATCTGTTACAGCCGGGTGGAGGTGGAATGTCTGAAACCTTTGTCAGTACTGGTTTCTGGGGGTTGGTTACATTTTTTTGCTGCTGATTGGAGTTCACCGGCTGGCATCCGCCCAAAACCGGCAAAATAATTGATAGGGAGAAGAGCATTCGCTTCATGGCAGTTCATTATTTTTACGTGCCCAGAAGGATCAACCTACGGCATTATTCCACAGCACAAATCTGTTAAATATTATGTCAAATATTTTAATCATCGACGACGAAAAAGCGATCCGTAAAACATTATCCGAGATCCTTTCCTATGAAGGGTACAAGATCGAAGAAGCGGGCGACGGAGAAGAAGGCCTGAAGAAATTCAAAGAGAAAACCTTCGATGTAGTGTTGTGCGATATCAAGATGCCCAAACTCGACGGCATAGAATTTCTCGATAAAGCCCGCGAAGCAAACCCCGATGTACCGGTGATAATGATCTCCGGCCACGGTACCATCGAAACTGCTGTGGAAGCTGTAAAAAAAGGAGCTTACGACTATATTGCCAAACCACCCGATCTCAACCGTTTGCTGATCACCATCCGCAACGCCACCGATAAAACCAATCTGGTGGCAGAGACCAAAGTGCTCAAACGCAAGGTGAGCAAGGTGGAAGAAATGATCGGTGAATCCGGTCCCATCCTTCGCATTAAAGAAACCATCGATAAAGTAGCGCCAACCGATGCCCGCATCCTCGTGATGGGAGAGAACGGTGTTGGTAAAGAACTGGTGGCAAGATGGGTGCACGAAAAAAGCAACCGCGCTTCCGGTCCGCTCATCGAAGTGAACTGTGCAGCCATTCCCAGTGAACTGATCGAAAGTGAACTCTTCGGTCACGAAAAAGGATCTTTCACTTCGGCCGTTAAGCAGCGCATCGGCAAGTTCGAGTCTGCGCACGGTGGCACGCTCTTTCTCGATGAGATCGGCGATATGAGCCTCAATGCTCAGGCCAAAGTGCTGCGCGCTTTGCAGGAAGGAAAGATCACACGTGTGGGTGGCGATAAAGATATTAGTGTGGATGTTCGTGTAATTGCAGCCACCAACAAAGACCTGCTGCGCGAAGTGGATGATAAGAATTTCCGTCTCGACTTATATCATCGTCTCAGTGTGATCATCATTCACGTGCCTTCGCTCAACGACCGGCGCGATGATATTCCGCTGCTCGTAGACAAGTTCCTCGGCGACGTTTGCTCCGATTACGGTATCGCTAAGAAATCCATCGACGCTGATGCGCTCGATGCATTGAAACAGCATAACTGGACGGGCAATATCCGCGAACTTCGCAACGTAGTGGAACGCCTCATCATCCTCTCCGGAAAAAATATCACGGCAGAAGATGTGTATGCTTACGTGCTTCCCCGCAAGTAATATTTATTGCTGAGCAAATGCAAGCAGGGCATCCTTTCCGCTTAACATTCTTACGTTAGGTGGAATATGATGTACCAGGCAGTTCGACGAAAAGCAGATCTCCTTTCCGGGAAAGATCGAGGTGAGCTTTTCGAGATACAACTTCATGTCGCAACGGATGAGGTTGGTGACCAGGTGAAAGTACACCTGCGTTACCGGCGTTTGCCGGTTGCTGATGGATTGCAGAATATCCAGCGAAGTATTTCTTCCCACATACAATGTAGATACACCGCGCTTCTTCAGCAGGTATTGCATGAAGAGGATGGGGATCTCGTGGTATTCCAGTTCGGGTGTGAAGAGCAGCACTCTTCTTTTGGTGTTGGGCGGTACCAGTTCGAGTCCGTCGATGGCCAGGTGCATTTTTTTGATGATGAGTGCACTGGCGAAATGTTCCTGGCAGGGATGTGCTTTGCCAGCAAGCCATAACAATCCGATATGTTTGAGCAAGGGAAAGAGTACATTGAGTACAGCCCGCTCAAAGCCAGCATGGAGCAGCAGTGTATGCAGTATCTTTTCAAACCGCGGCTGATCGAAATCGAGTGCAGCTTCTGTAAGCTGGTTCACGTAGATGTCGAAGTTCTCATGATCTGGTTTGAGGTCGAGGGCGCGCTGCCGGATCTCTTCCTGCGTCATGCCCGCAATATGGCTGATGCGGATGCCGCTTTTGTAGAGATACACCACGCGGAGAATGTATTTGAGATCTTCACTGTCGTAATACCTGTGTTTGCTTTCTCTGCGTTTGGGGTTGAAAATATTGTGCCGCTGCTCCCAGATGCGCAGGGTATGGGCTTTAACGCCCGTCATGTTTTCGATATCGCGGATAGAAAATACGTTCATGGATATTGTAACATATTGGAAATTATCACAACTAATGTAAACGGGCAAATTCTGTTTTAAGATAACTGGTTGACGGACTGCGGTTAAATGAAACAATCTATACTGGTAATCTGCTTTGGTGATACGAGATATAGCGTTATTTTAGCAAATAATTGGTTTTTACCCCGTTGGCCCCGGCTATCGGTTTGGTAATTTTGAAGTTCAATCTTTTATAAAAGCTACAGCATGAGTTTACACGATCTGAGCGTTGTTATTTTGATCTCTCTCTTAATAGTGCTCCTGCCGGCCATTGGTTTGGCAAAACTGTTCCCCAAAGCCGGTATCGCTTCCTGGAAAGCCTGGGTCCCTTTTCTCAATACATGGGAAATACTCAAGGTGGGCCGTTTCAAAAAGTTCTGGTTCTGGCTGCAATTCATTCCTGTACTGGGATGGTTCATCAGCATCTGGATACTGGTTGAATTCGTAAAACTCTTCGGCAGATTCAGTTTTCTCGATCATGCCGGTGCTGTACTGATCCCTATCATTTATTTTCCTTACATCGCTAATCATAAAGACACCAGATATATCGGACCGGAATCTGCGCGCAAGCACCGCAAGTCTGCCGTGCGCGAGTGGGTGGATGCAGCAGTGTTTGCCGTTGTGGCCGCCACGCTGATCCGCACATTTGTGTTTGAAGCCTACACCATTCCCACAGGATCGATGGAAAAGACCTTGCTCGTAAACGATTTCCTTTTCGTGAGCAAGCTGAGCTATGGACCACGCATTCCGAACACGCCGCTGGCGTTTCCGTTTGTGCATCATACTATGCCTATCACCGGAGGCAAGTCATATTCCGAAGCCATCAAACTTCCTTACACACGCTGGTTCTCCAGTCCTGTGAAACGCAACGATGTAGTGGTGTTCAACTTCCCTGCCGGTGATACCCTCACCAAAGAATTCGATTCGCAGGAACCTTATTACGATCTCGTTCGCCAGGATGGCCGCGAAGCGGTTTGGCAGAACTATACCATTCTTACAAGACCTGTAGATAAAAGAGAGAACTATATCAAACGCTGCGTTGCCATTGCAGGCGATACCATCGAAATAAAAGATGGTCTGCTGTATGTGAACAATGAGAAAGCGTTTATCAGTCCAACTTCCGCTACGGTGTACGATGTTCGCATGTCGGTAGATATCGATGAAGATGCATTGCGTGAGCAAGGCATTTACATGACCAGTGAAGAAAGAAACCCCGATCTCATCAAGATGGGTGGAGGCAATTTCAAGATCAACCTCACAGAGTCGGAGCTTGAACTGCTGAAGAAGATGCCGGGCTTTCTGAGTGCGCAACGCGAGATATTGTCTGTATCTCCGATGATCTATCCGAATGATCCTGCTAAATTCCCATGGTCGCCCGATAATTTCGGCAAGCTTTGGATTCCGAAGAAAGGCGCTACCATCAGACTCACGCCCGAGAATGTGCTGCTGTACAAACGCGCCATCAAAGTGTATGAGAACAACGAGTGGGAAGAGCAGGGAGGAAAAATCTTAATAAATGGACAGCCAGCTGAAACCTATACTTTCAAAATGGATTATTTCTGGATGATGGGCGACAACCGCCACAAATCGCAGGACAGCCGCTTCTGGGGATTTGTGCCTGAAGACCACGTGGTAGGTGAGGCCTGGATGATCTGGATGAGCTGGGATAAAGGAGTTCGCTGGAAACGTCTGTTCAAGACCATCCATTAATATGAATACAAACAACTATCAGTTTTCATATCAGGTATATGACTCCATCGACGAACTGAATGCCGAAGATGCCTGGCTGCTCAATGAAGCCAGGGAAGTGAGTCAAAATGCCTATGCACCTTATTCGAATTTCCTGGTTGGAGCAGTGGCCAAGCTTGCCAATGGCGAGATAGTGGCGGGCACCAATCAGGAAAATGCCAGCTATCCGGCTGGCATATGCGCAGAACGCGTATTGCTCAGTACTGCTTCGAGCTTATATCCGAATGTTCCGGTAAATACATTGGCTATCAGTTACCAGCAGGCCGAAGGCCTGAGCGATCATCCGGTGGCTCCCTGCGGCATTTGCAGGCAGAGTCTGCAGGAGTTCGAGTCGCGGGTGAAACAGCCGATACGTCTTATTCTTTCTGGAATGGAAGGGAAGGTGTTTGTGATCGAAAAGGCGAGCTCGCTTCTGCCACTGGCGTTTACGCAGAGTGAGTTGTTGTAGTGCTAAAACTCGATGCTCACATCCGTTGCGGCGAACCCCACACAAGTAAGTATTAGTCCCTGCCCCAGGTCTTTATCTGTCAGCACTTCATTATTGCTCATCTTCACTTCACCACTTTTACATTTGGCTGTGCAGGTGGCGCAGCGCCCGGCCTTACAACTGTATGGCAATTCTATATGCAGATTCAATGCTGCCTGCAATATGGTGGTGGGATAAGTTACTTCGTACTCGTATTGTTTATTGTTGTAAGTGAGCTGCACTTTCTTCGGCGACGGATCGATCACCAATGTTGGTGGCGGCAATACCGGTATAGTGAAGTGCTCCCTGAATAATTGCTCTTCTGCATACCCCATCACACGAAGCGTGAACTGCACCATTCGCATAAACGAAGGCGGACCGCAAGTGTAGAAAAGTGTAGGAGGCTTCTCATTCCGATGCTGAAAAGGTTTTGGCTCATGAGCGCCTACCAGTTGCTCGAGTAATCCATTGTTCATTCTGCGTGAGGGCATTTCGTGCAGCATTGGATGGCTCAGCAGATCAACACGTGTGAACTGTGTTGCGTGCTTTTTCTCCAGTGCTTCCAGTTCACGATGATAGATGATGGTGGTTTCATCGTGATTCTGATACAGCATGGTTACATGCGAAGCAGGTTCTTCAGTCAGTATTTTCTTGATGAGCGAAAACACAGGCACGATGCCGCTTCCGGCAGAAAGAAAGAAATAATGCCGGCTTTGCTTCGGATTGGTTTCAACGGTGAATCTGCCGGAAGGAGCGAGGGACCTTACTTTGGTGCCCACCTGCCAATGTTCGAGTATATACCTGGAGATCTCTCCGTTCTCTTTTCGCTTAACGGTGATGTATAGCCTGACATCCACACCGGGTGCGGATCCCATGGAGTAGGAGCGCCTTACTTCATGCCCGTTGAAAGGAATGAGCAAGGTGAGAAATTGTCCGGCTTCATAGGGCACGGGTGTTCCGTCGGCGCATTGCAGTACGTAGGTATTGGCTTCCCTTGTTTCAGGGATGACTTCGGTAACAATCAGATCCAGCAATTCCATGATTATTTTTCAGCGAGTTTAACTACGATTCTTCCCATCACTTTCCCTTCGAGGATGGCATCGATATAGGTTGCGTTAAGTTCTTCGAGACTAACTTCTTTTACTACTGCCTGGAGTTTGTCTTTGATATTCCATGCAGTGCTGAGCTTATCCCAGATGGCCATTCTGCGGGCCATGGGTGTTTCGGCTGAGCCCACGCCGAGCAGACTTACGCCATTGAGAATAAAGGGATATACGGTGGTGGCAAGCTGAGAGCTGCCTACCAGTCCGGTTGACACTACATTGCCTTCGAGCTGACAACCTTTGAGAATAGTAGACAGCGTGTTACCGCCAACTGTATCGATGGCTCCTGCCCATTTGGGACGAAGCAATGCTTTACCGGTAGTATCGTATACCCATTCCCGTGACTCGATGGAATTAGCGCCAAGATGGGTGAGGTATTCTGCTGCATTGGCTTTGCCCGTGATGGCAATTACTTCGTAGCCGGCTTTATTGAGAATAGCCACTGCCATGCTTCCTACGCCACCGGTTGAACCGGTTACTACAATCGGCCCCTGTTGCGGGTTCTGGCCCATCAGTTCCATTTTGAAGAGGGCAGAGGCGGCGGTGAAGCCGGCTGTACCGAGTATCATACATTCTCTCAGTGTGTAACCTTCGGGTTTGCGCACTACCCATGCTGCCGGAACACGGATGTATTCTCCGAATCCGCCGCAGGTATTCATGCCGAGATCGAAGCCGGTAATAATTACTTCCTGCCCAACAGTGAAGAGTTCGCTTCTGCTGATCTCTACCACGCCGGCAGCATCGATGCCGGGTGTATGCGGATAATTTCGGGTGATGCCTTTATTGCCGGTTGCTGACAATGCATCTTTGTAATTGAGTGCAGAGTATAACACTTTGATCACTACTTCGCCGGCGGGAAGATCGTCGATGGATCTTTCCACAATCTTTCTTTCAAATTTCCCTTCTGCTGTTTCTGTTATCCATAATGCTTTGAATGGCATAAAATTATTTCCTCCGCTATGTTTTTAATCAATTGGTTCGATGGGTTGCTGCAGGTTTCACTGCAAAAGCCGGGCCTGTCAGAATAGAGTCTGCACACCATGTGCCACGCGTTTTTCGAGGCCGAGCAGCCATTTCTTTCTCCATAATCCGCCTGCATATCCTACCAGTTCTCCGTTGGCGCCTATCACACGATGGCAGGGAACGATGATAGCCACATGATTACGGCCGTTGGCCGAAGCCGCTGCACGGATCACTTTAGGATCACCGAGCCTGAGCGCCATATCGATATAACTGGTTGTTTTGCCGTAGGGAATATTCATCAGTTCGTTCCATACTTTCAACTGAAATTCGGTTCCCTCCTGATTTACAGGAATCTCAAAGATGCGGCGCTGCCCCTGAAAGTATTCTATCAGCTGATCCATTGCCAGAATGGCCATCGGCGGCAGGTTATCCGTGCCGGTTGCCACTGCGGCTTCTTCTTCGTTGTCTACAAAATGCACTTCGCTGAGATACTGGTCAGTACCCGAAATCCGGAGCAGGCCTACCGGGCTCTGGTAATATGTAGTAAAAGTGGCTGACATTCCACGGTGTGTTACCCGATCTTCCAGCCGTTCTCCACTTTCCTTTCGGGTTGTAATAAAACTACATCTTTTTTATCAGTATAGACTCCCATGATAAGGCACTCACTGAAAAAGTTGGCTATTTGTTTCGGGGGAAAATTCACCACAGCCACTACCTGTTTGCCAATCAGACTTTCACGATCATACATGGCTGTGATCTGTGCCGATGTTTTTTTATGGCCCAATTCACCGAAATCTACCGTAATTTGGTACGCCGGTTTTTTGGCTTTGGGAAAATCGCTAACTTCCAGAATTGTTCCTACACGGATATCGATTTTTTCAAAATCATCCCAGGTAATGCTCATCACTAAATTTTTATCAAATAAACGACAAATAATATGAAAAGAACAGCAACAGCCGTATGGAACGGCTCAGGAAAAGAAGGAAGCGGTAACCTCACTACTCAAAGCACTACTCTCAATAAAACACAATATTCTTACAAATCAAGATTTGAAGAAGGTGTAGGTACCAACCCCGAAGAGCTGCTCGCAGCTGCACATGCAGGCTGTTTCACTATGAAGCTCAGCTTCGTACTCGGTGGTGCAGGTTTCACGCCTGAGTCTATCGAAACAACTTCTACCGTTACACTCGACAATGGTGTGATCACTACTTCCCACCTGGTGGTGAAAGCTGTGGTGCCTGGCATCAGTGCAGAGAAATTTCAGGAATGTGTTACAGATGCAGAACAAAACTGCCCTGTGAGCAAGGCCCTGAATGTAACCATCTCTACAGAGGCAACACTGGGTTAATGCCCGGTTTTACGGGACAGGAATGGTTGTTACAGATTAATTTTTTATGAAATAACTGCCTGATCCCGATAAGCGGATTACTGATGGTAATTCCGCAAATTTATCCGGAATGGAATTGCAGCATGCATAAAGCTGCAACCTGTTCCGGATATTTTTTTAGAATGATGGGACAACCAAAATTTAATGCTGGCTATTCTTTGCTAAATCATTTTAGCTCCGTACTTTCAGTGGGTATTCGTTGTTCTTTTTATTCAACCAAATCAGCTGAATTCTACTATGAGCAAGAAGTCTTTCTCCAACGATGGACGTCGCAAATTCATCCGGAATACATCACTGGCTGCTGCCGGTTTTTTTATTGTTCCCCGTCATGTACTGGGGCGCGGATATGTTGCGCCAAGCGATAAGCTGCGCATTGCCGGTATCGGCGTGGGCGGTAAAGGGCAGAGTGATCTGAGTGAGTTTATGAAGAGTCCCAATGCACAGGTAGTGGCGTTGTGCGATGTAGACGATCGTCAGGCAGTTACCTGGCGCAAACGCAATCCAACCGCTCCTTACTATCGCGATTTCCGCGAAATGCTCGATAAAGAAGCAAAGAACATCGATGCAGTTTCTGTATCCACTCCCGATAACACACACGCGGTAGCTGCCATGGCCGCCATGCAGCTCGGCAAACACGTGTATGTTCAGAAGCCACTCACACACGATATCTACGAAGCCCGCATGCTCACTGAGGCGGCTAAGCGCTATAAAGTTGTTACGCAAATGGGCAATCAGGGCGGCTCCGGCGACGGTGTTCGCAAGATGAAAGAAATGGTGGATTCCCGCATGATCGGCAAGGTGCATACGGTGCATTGCTGGACCAATCGTCCGGTATGGCCGCAGGGACTTCCAACGCCCACCGGCGTGCACGAGATTCCGCAGGAACTCGACTGGAATCTCTGGCAGGGACCAGCCAAAGCGATCGACTATAATCCTGCCTATCTGCCTTTCAACTGGCGTGGATGGTGGGCCTATGGTACAGGCGCGCTGGGCGATATGGCCTGCCATATAATGGACCCCGTGTTCCGTATTCTGCCTATCGATTATCCGAGTTCGGTGGAATGCAGCATCGCTACCATCTGGAAAGAAATGTGGAACGATACGATGAATCAGGATAGCTGTCCACCGTCGAGCATCATCCGCCTCACTTACCCGGTGAAAAACAGCAAGAGCAAAACCATCAAAGTAAACTGGTACGATGGCGGCCTCATGCCGCAGCGCCCCGACGAACTGCTGCCCGACGAACCCATGGGCAACTGGGATGGCGGCGTGATCTTCGAAGGCACCAAAGGCAAGATCATGGCAGACTGTTACGGTGCAAATCCGCGACTGCTTCCAACAAGACTGATGCAGGAAAAAACAATGCCTGCGGAAAAGATCAAACGCGTACCCGAAGGCCACTACGTGCAATGGGTAAATGCCTGCATCGCAGGATATGGAAACGCTGAAGTGAGCTCTCCGTTTGAGTTTGCGGGACCTTTCACAGAAAGCATTCTCATCGGCAATCTGGCTATCCGCAGTTACATGATGAAGAACCCCAACCTTAAAGGCTGGAACGATAAATACCTCGGCAGAAAGAGACTGGATTGGGATGCAGCCAATATGCGCATCACCAACTTCGACGAAGCCAATCAGTTTGTGAAGAGAGAGTACAGAGAAGGCTGGAAATTGTAAACATTGATCCCAACTGATAGTACCGCCGGTAAGCACTTCTGCAAAAAGAAGTCTAACCGGCGGTTTTTTATGCCTGATCTGTAGCAGACACTTGCATAGATGCGGTAAAACAATAACTTTAAGAGCCACTGTGTTTATTCAGTTGATCTAAATGCCTATCTATGAAAAGACTTTTATTCTTTACACTCGCTGCAATACTGCTTTTTGCCTCCTGCAAAAAAAGTAAGGAACGTAATCCTGTTACCGTAATGCTGAATGGCAGGCAAACAACCCTCAACATCGAATCGGCAACATTCGGCCGCTCTGGTGAAACCAACAGCAGAACGCTGGTGCTTACGGCTTATTCAGAAGACGGTCAAACCAGTTTCAACATCGCCCTTTTTCTGGAAGGGACGCAGGGAAACAATGTAGAGGCAGGAACCTATCCTGTATCCACTTCGGGTGGGGGAGTGAATGTAATAACTGCTCACCATCTGAAGAAAGGCAGCAATGGCGAATACTCACCCACCAGACATTATGCAACCGCGGGTGAAATGATCATTACAAAAGGGGATGGTTCCATTACAGGAACTTTCAATATTACCTTCACTGATGCATCTACAGAAAATCCGCTGACTCCGGTGGTTTTGAAAGATGGCAGGTTGGAGAACCTGAAATATCACGTGTTCAACTGATTTCTGAATGTGAACGTTGCGCGCATCTATGCAATAACCTTCATGAATAAACGTTCAAGCGGCAGATTACTTAATTTTGACTTATGAAAAGAATTCTCTTAGCCTCTCTCGCTGCAACGCTTTTTCTGGGTGCATGTAAAAAAGACAAGGATAACAAGCCCGTTACCGTAACTGTAGATGGAAAACAAACCACACTCAATGTTGAATCGGCTATGTATAGCCGATTTACTGAAGGCGGCATAAGAAGCCTGACCGTTACAGCGGTTTCAGCTGATCAGCAGAGCAGATTCATTATTGCACTCTATATGGCAGGTGCACAAGGCAACAACGTAGATGCAAAGACCTATCCTGTCCGCCGTGTTGCCGGAAAATCATTTGAAGCAACTGTTTACCGTATGGAAAGAACCAGTAACGGTGCATATGTTGCAACCAACCACGTGGGTACCGATGGCGAGATTGTGATCACCAAAGGGGATAATGGCGCTATTACCGGAACATTCAACTTTACTCTCAAGGATGAATCCGGCCTCACCAAACTGGCTCCGATGGTGCTGCAAGATGGCAAGTTCGAAAATGTGCAGTTCAAACTGGCGAACTGATAAAACAGCATACTTGATTAAATAAAAATCCCGGCCTGAATTGGACCGGGATTTTTATTATCTGTACTTATTTATTTAGAAGCATATGCTCTCAGCATCCATGCTGCTTTCTCGTGGCGCTGGATCAGCTGCGTGAGGTAATCCACAGTACCTACGTCTTTCAGTTTGTCTACTTCAACGATCTTCTCGCGGATGTAACGTGCCATGGTCTCATGGTCGTCGAGCAGGTTCTTCACCTGCTGCCCTTGTTTGGTGGTAGCAGCTGGTTCGAGCAGATCAGTGAGTTTCAGGTATTCTTTCAGGCGGCCTTCTGCATAGTGACCGATCTTGCGAACCCTTTCTGCTACTTCGTCGATCACTTCATCGAGTTCTTCGTATTGTGCTTCGAAGAATTTGTGCATTTCGATGAAATTATCTCCTTCGTAGTTCCAGTGATAGTTTCTGGTTTTGGCGTAGAGTACAAACTCGTCGGCCAGAATTTTGTTCAGGATAAGCGCGATCTGCTGTGCGTTCTTTTCGATCAGTCCGATATTCGCTTTCATGTCTTAGGTTTTTAGTGTGTTGATAATAGTTATCCTCTCTTGTATATAGAAGAAACAAACAGGCTGCCTATTTGGTTTGATTAGGGTGCTGGGCTTGCAATCGGTGGGGTAGGCCGTAAAGGCGTTACCAAAAGTACGGATAACATCGATACAATAAAACAGTGGATATTATAAACGGATGATCAGATGGGTGCCGGTTACTCTTCGGGGTCGTTCTGCAGATCGAGGAGATTGGCCAGGGCAAGCAGTTCCTGCTGTTTGTAGCGCTGCTTGTCGTTGTCGAAGCACTTGCTGAATTCTTCCATCAGCTGCCTGATGATGGCCTTGTTCGACTGGGGTTTAAAGTAAGACGCAACAGGCGGCACGTTGATGCGCTTGAAGTAATTGTCTACGTCCTTATGCGTGAAAACCTGTCCGCTCATGGGATCTATGAAGAATTCCGTTTTGTAGAGCGGGTTCTCGGTATGGCGTTCGAAATCGTATTCCGGCTTGAAATATCCCAGCACAAACTGGCGGGGGATATTGATGGCGCGGATAGGTACATCGAGCAATTCGGCCACTATCAGATAGAGCACGCCATTGGCAATGGCATTGCCGCGCTTGCTTTCGAGCTGTTTGTTGATGAGGAACTCTTCGGGATTCTGGTAAGCGATTTCCGTTCCGCGGAGATTGTAATAATTGTAGAGTATGCTGGTGAGCACATTCACCTGTTCCAGCGGGGTGAGGTAGTTGTTGAGCTCGAGCCAGATATTGCGGCGGAGTTTTTCGATTTCCTGATAAACGGCCGAAGTGGTAAGATCGGGATATTGAAAACGGGCTACCAGCAGGGCGCCCGTCAGCAGATCCTGGTGGAGATTCTTACTCCATTGCAGGGTTTCTTCTGTGAGGTCGCGGTAATGAAGACGATGGATCAGCAATTCGATTCTTTCCTGAATGTCTTCGCTGACAGTATTCTCCCACAGATGCTCCAGGTTTGGAATGATGCCTTTGCCGAAATCGATGATACGGGTAGACACCACATTGAAAACCTCCTCATCCGGATCATCAATCAGGTGGAACAATGCTGATATTTCTTTATTTTCCTCCATAGTCCGGGGATGTTCCTGAATATACGACAACGTCATCACGTTGTCAATTTCGGAACAATGATTAAAATTCAGCTAAAAATCTTTTCCACAAATTCACAGAAAGATCATCTGCATGATTATCAGAACTGTTCGGAGGCGAGGGGCAGATGCTGATCCAACAGGCGTTTGAGCTCGGCATGGTCTTCAGCGGTTGACAATGCGCGTTTGGGGATAAGAATTGCGTGGTATGAGCTGGTATACAGGTAAAAGCAATCTTTCGTCTCCACTTTTTTTACAATGGCTTCCCAGTTGTAGCGGCTTTCCGATGCTTTGTCCTTATCTGTAATTCCCTGATCTGTAAGCAGGATGGTGGAGGAATCGAGAATATGCTGGTTCTCCGGTTCCTGCAGCATGGCATTCACCCGGCTTTTAACGGATCGTTTTACCAGCACCGGTACCAGCAGGGCATAGATGAGGCCGATGGTGCCGAATACGAAGAGATCGGTGATTATTTCGTGCTGATTGCGGTTGAGCCAGATATATGCAGCAGCAATGAGGCCATAGAGCCCCATTACGCGCATAAAATATTTCAATCGGTAAGCTTTCCTGTCGGGAGAGCTCCAGGAAGTGAAAAAGTTGTAAGCCAGGTATTCTTCCCTGGTTAAATTGAATTGTAGATTGAGCACTATTTTTTCTTAGCTGCTTTTTTAGGAGCGGCTTTTTTGGTGGCGGTTTTCTTTGCGGCCTTTTTGGTGAAGGCATCGGGCACCTGTGCTTCAATCATTTTCTTTACTTCTTCGAGACTGATGTTCGCAGCTTCTTCTGAAGTGTATTTGGAATCATCAGCCTTCTTTCCCAGTTTCAGCATCTTCTTGTTGAACTTGATGAAGGGGCCCCATCTGCCATTTTCGATGGTGATCTTTTCTTCAGGCCATTGCTGAATGAAACGGTTGGATTCCTTTTTTATTTTGGCTTCGATCAATTCGTTGATCTCTGCTTGTGAGAGGTTGTCGAAATTGTAACGCTTTGGCACGTTGATGAACATCTCGTTCCATTTGATGAACGGACCGAAACGTCCCTTGCCTTTTGTTACGCCCTTGCCTTCGTACATGGCGATAGGTGCGTCTGCCTGTGCTTTTTCTTCGATCAGTTCGAGTGCGCGCTCCATGGTCACGCCCAGCGGATCTTCACCGCGCGGGATAGAGATGAATGCTTCACCGAATTTCACATATGGACCGAATCTTCCGAGGTTCACCGCCACTTCCTGGCCATCGTGTGTGCCCAGGGTGCGTGGAAGTTTGAAGAGGTCCATCGCTTCTTCGTAAGAGATGGTCTCGATGCTCTGGTCTTTTTTCAGGCTGGCGAAACGTGGCTTCTCTTCGTCGTTCACATCTCCGATCTGTACCATGGGACCGAATCTTCCCATGCGTGCCACGATCTTCTTTCCGCTTTCCGGATCGATGCCGAGTTCGCGTTCGCCCTTGATGCGTTCTGCATTCACGATGGTATTGTCTACTTCCTTTTTGAAAGGAACATAGAAATCATCGATCATGGTATTCCACTTGAGTTTGCCTGCTGCCACTTCATCGAATTCTCCTTCGATGCGGGCAGTGAAGCCGTAATCCATGATATCGTCGAAATACTGCTTGAGGAAGTCCGTTACCACCAGTCCGAGATCGGATGGGAAGAGCTTGGATTTCTCTGCGCCGGTATTTTCTGATTCTGTTTGCTGAGTGATCTTGTCTGCTGCGAGACGGAAGATGCGGAACTCGCGTTTGGTGCCTTCTTTATCGCGCTTCTCCACGTATCCGCGTTTCTGGATGGTAGAGATGGTAGGTGCGTAAGTAGAAGGTCGGCCGATGCCGAGTTCTTCGAGTTTCTTTACCAGCGAGGCTTCCGTGTATCGGGGAGAAGGGCGGCTGAATCTTTCGATAGCCTTCATCTCTTTGAGCGGAAGTTGCTGACTAACGGCGAGTGGCGGCAGCATGCCTTCGGCCTGCTCGTCTTCGTTGATATCCTCATCGTCGCGGTCTTCGCGGTATACTTTGAGGAAGCCATCGAATTTGAGTACCTCACCACTGGCGGTGAGTTCTTCTTTATTGGTTGAAATAGCAATTTTTGCAATGGTGCGTTCCAGCTCTGCATCGGACATCTGGGAAGCCATAGTGCGTTTCCAGATCAGCTCGTAGAGTTTTCTGGTATCCTCATCGTCTACATGGTGATTGTCCATATAGGTGGGGCGGATGGCTTCGTGCGCTTCCTGTGCAGATTCGTTCTTGTTCTTGTATTTGCGTGGCTGGTGATAACGTTCTCCGTACTGGCTCACAATCTGATTGCGGGCATCGCTCATGGCGGTATCGGAGAGGTTAACACTATCGGTACGCATGTAGGTGATCTTACCGCTTTCGTACAGTTTCTGTGCCAGCTGCATGGTGCGGCTCACAGAGTAGCCGAATTTGCGGGAGGCTTCCTGCTGAAGGGTAGAGGTGGTGAAGGGTGCTGCAGGCGATTTGCGTGCAGGTTTCACCTGAATGTCTGTTACCTTGTAATCGGCGCCCACACAGCTTTTGAGGAAAGCTTCTGCGTCTGATGCGCCTGCATATTTTTTGCCTTCTGCTACAAATGTTACGGGTTTTCCTCCGAGGTCATTGGCAGTGAAGAGGGCTTCTGTTTTGAAAGTGCTGGTGGCTGTGAAAGCGTTGATCTCACGCTCACGTTCTGCGATGAGGCGAACGGCAACACTCTGCACACGTCCGGCGCTGAGGTTGTTCTTCATGCTCATTTTGCGCCAGAGAACGGGGGAGAGTTCAAAGCCCACGATCCTGTCGAGCACGCGACGTGCCTGCTGGGCATTCACCAGGTTCATATCCACGGTACGCGGATTGTCTACCGCTTTGCGGATAGCCGGTTTGGTGATCTCATGGAAAACGATGCGCTTTGTATTGCGGGGGTCGAGGCCGAGTACTTCGCAAAGGTGCCAGCTGATGGCTTCCCCTTCGCGGTCCTCATCCGTTGCGAGCCAGACCTCATCCGATTTCTTAGCTAAGGTTTTCAACTCCTTTACAACGCGTTCTTTATCGTCAGGAATAATATATCGGGGTTGGTAATTATTCTTGATATCGATGCCCATATCGTCTTTCTCAAGATCCCTGATATGGCCATAACAGCTCTTTACCTCGAAATCTGATCCCAGGATCTTTTCGATAGTTTTGGCTTTGGCAGGGGACTCCACGATCAATAAATTCTTCGCCATACGTTGATTAAGCGGTTTAAATTAGGCCGGTTGGCGTGCAAGTTTAGTGTATAACGGTGAAAGCAACAAATTGCTACGGGCTGGCGGCTCAATAACCGGGCCGTTTTGGAATAAGAGGCAGTTGGGGTGGGGATGATTGAAAATCAACTGACAGCGCTGGCAGAGGGTCTGCCGGAATGCCTGCTGAATGATAAAATTTGCGGCAGACTGCAAATCTTTTGAGGGGACTGGTTTTATCCGTCGATCTGCCGGTTTAACGCAGATGCTATCGGTGTCGCGGGTGCCCAGTCACTCGCCGGAGGCAAGCGACCGGGCATCCGCAAAGTACAATCGCCTCACTCAATTTGCATCTTTCGTGCACCCGCTATGTAAACCTCGTCGGTTTCTAATGTGTAAATCAAACGTGTTTCAGCGCTTTCACAGCGCTTTTTCAGCGCATTTACAGCCCTTTTAAACGGGAGCACAGCACTTCCAGAGCACTTTCGGTGCGCTTTTGAAGCCATTCCACGGCCATCAGTCAGCCATTCCGCAGCAGAACCAGGTTTCGTTATCTCCTCAAAAAACTGTTAAAAGCTGTTAAAGTGAATTTTATACCCACATTTTCAGCATACCTTAATACCATATTATAGTAATTACAACTGAACACTTTCCCCGCCATATTTCCCCTCGGCGACCGCGCAGCCACCATCGAGCTGGGCAGCAGAGTGGATGAAGTACTTAACAGGAAAGTAATGGCAATGGCAGCATGGTTTTCAGATCATGCATTTGAAGGGCTCAAAAACATCATTCCGGCATATAGTTCCTTAACTGTAATCTACGATCCGTTTCTTGTTAAAACATTGTATCAGCCCGACTCTACCGTGTACGATTGGGTGAAGCAGCTGCTGCAGACCGCCTTTGAACATTCAGATGATATTTCTAACCGTGCTGTGAAGCGTCACCAGGTACCCGTTTGTTACGAAGGTATCTATGCGCCCGATCTTGGATCAATGGCCGCTTCGCTGAAGCTGCCCGAAGAAGAGATCATCCGCATCCATGCTTCAACTTTGTATCGTGTGTTCATGATTGGGTTTCTGCCCGGTTTTGCTTATCTCGGTACCGTTGATGCACAGATAGCTTTTCCGCGTAAACCGCAACCTGCACCGGTGATGGCCGGCAGTGTGGGCATCGCCGGAAAACAAACAGGCATATATCCGCTGAACAGTCCGGGTGGATGGAATATCATCGGCCGCATCCCAATGAAAATGTTCGACCCCAATGCAAAAGAACCCGTATGGATGAATCCGGGAGACGAAGTACAGTTCTGTCCGGTATCCGTAAGGGAATTTGAAATGCAACAGTAAAAATTGTTTGGTCTAACGTTGATCCTTAACTGATTTAGTTCCTGAACCTCCAAACTTTTTCCTGCAATGTCTCTAACCATCATCAAGCCCGGTTTATCCGATACCATTCAGGATACCGGCCGATTTGGACAGGCTCATTTAGGCATCAATGCCGGTGGCGCTATGGATCCTTATGCAGCTGGCGTAGCAAATATGCTTGCCGGCAATAATCAGTGCGAAGCCGTTTTGGAAATTCATTTTCCCGGTCCGCAGATACTCTTCGAACAGAATGCCCTCATCAGCATTACGGGTGGAGATTTCACTCCTATGCTCAATGATGAACCGCTTCCGCTCTGGAGGCCGGTTGTGGTAAGAAAAAATACAGTTCTTCATTTCAATAAACTGCAGGATGGCGCCCGATGTTATCTCGCCATTCACGGCGGCTTCTGTGTAAAGCCCTGGCTCGGCAGCTACAGCACCAACCTCAAAGCCGGCGCCGGCGGGCATCAGGGAAGAAGGCTGGAAAAAGGCGATGAACTCACCTTCAGAGAAAATACCGTGTACTTTGCAGGACTGCTCAAAGAAGGGCGGGAATTGCAGGTGCTCAACTGGAGAGTGAATATCCGCCGCGTGTACGAAGATCCGCATGAGATCTGTTTTACGCCGGGTAACGAATTCAAAGAACTTTGTCCCAACTCACAGGAAGCCCTGCTCGAAAATAATTTCATCATTCATCCGTATTCAGACCGCATGGGTTATCGCCTTAAAGGCGCTGTGCTGAAACGGAAAGAAGAAAACGAAATGGTATCCTCCGGCGTTAATTTCGGTACCATGCAGTTGCTGCCCGATGGGCAATTGATCATTCTCATGGCCGATCATCAGACCACCGGCGGTTATCCGAGGATCGGGCATGTGATCACTGCGCATCTTCCCAAACTGGCGCAGCTTCGTCCGGGCGACAATATTCAATTCAGATGTGTTGATCAGCAAACAGCAGAAGATTTATTATATTCACAGCAACAGGAACTGGTGATCCTTCAAAGGGCCTGCCATGATCACCTGAACGAACTGGTATGCTGAGAATAGACATCAACTGCGATATGGGAGAACGATCGCCACTGTGGGATTACAGTGTGAACCGCGATTTAAGTCTTCTTTCTTTTGTTAGCTCCATCAATCTTGCCTGCGGATTCCATGCAGGCGATGCCTCTGTAATGCACACGATGGTACGCGCTGCAATGCGCGCCGGTGTTGCCATTGGAGCACATCCTTCATTCGACGACCGGGAAAATTTCGGAAGAGTGAACCGGCAACTCAGTCCGGAAGAGATCTACGATATCGTTCTGTATCAGCTCGGTTCCCTGCATGCATTCGTGCAGGTGAACAATGCAATATTGCATCATGTGAAACCGCATGGCGCATTGTACAATATGGCGGCAAAAGACAAAGTGATTGCCAAAGCCATCTGCGATGCCGTGTATGATTTCGACGGATCGCTGATACTGTACGGACTTGCGGGCAGCGAACTGATCAATGCCGCAAAAGAAACGCCGCTGACCACCTGCAGCGAAGTATTTGCCGACCGGTCTTATCAGGATGATGGCAGTCTCACACCCCGCGATCAGCCTGGAGCGCTTATCACCAACCAAAGCGAGGCCATTGCACAGGTATTGCAGATGGTGCAGCAGCAAAACGTTCGTTCCGTCAGTGGAAAAACAGTTCCGGTAATTGCAGAAACCATCTGCATCCATGGAGATGGATTGCATGCACTGCAATTTGCGGAGTCCATCCACGAAGCGCTGACCAAAGCCAACATCGAAATAACAGACCCTGTAAAAAGATAACTGCTTGAAGGAAACCAATACAAGATCCGCACTGCTCGGCGCTGCCTTTCTCATGGCTACATCTGCAATCGGGCCGGGATTTATTACACAAACCACCGTTTTCACACAGCAACTGCTCACCAGTTTCGGATTTGTGATACTGGTATCGATACTGCTGGATATAGCCGGACAACTGAATATCTGGCGCGTAGTAACAGTATCGGGTATGCGCGCGCAGGATCTGGCGAATAATCTGTTGCCGGGATCGGGTTATATGCTGGCGATACTGGTAGTGCTGGGAGGGCTTGCCTTCAATATCGGCAATGTGGCCGGGGCAGGACTGGGGCTGGATATCATTTTTCATCTCGATGCCGATCCTTCAAAACCCGTTATCGGTGCATGTATCAGCGCTGCGTTGGCGCTGCTGATCTTCTGGGTGAAAGAAGCCGGCATAGCCATGGACTGGTTTACGCGGATACTCGGATTTGTGATGATCGCACTCACGTTTTACGTAGCGCTGTCTTCACATCCGCCGGCAGGTGAAGCACTGTACCGAACCTTTGTACCTGTTACGATCGATACCACGGCCATTGTAACGCTTGTTGGCGGAACAGTGGGAGGATACATCAGCTTCGCAGGTGCACACCGGTTGCTCGATGCAGGCATCAAAGGGCAGGAGAAACTGCCGCAGGTAACGCGCAGCAGCGTGAATGCCATTCTGCTGGCATCGGCCATGCGGATACTGTTGTTCCTGGCTTCATTGGGAGTGATTGTGGGCGGAGGGATTTTGAACAAATCCAATCCCGCTGCCTCCGTATTTCAACTGGCAGCAGGGCAGACAGGATACATTATTTTCGGTATCGTGTTATGGGCAGCAGCTATCACTTCTGTTGTGGGATCTGCCTATACATCGGTTTCGTTTTTGCGGACACTGCATCCGTTCTTCGATAAGAACCATCGCATCATCATCACCCTCTTCATTATATTTTCTACGTTGGTTTTTGTAATGATGGGGCAACCTCCGGTGAAATTGCTGGTACTCGCAGGAGCGCTCAATGGCCTGATACTGCCGATAGCGCTGGCTTTGATGCTGCTGGCCGTTCGTCAGAAAAAACTGGTGGGAGGATATCGGCATCCCATCTGGATGTCTGCCATGGGATGGATTGTTGTAATTCTCATGAGCTGGATGAGCATCAGAACCATCACAACCGACTTTTCCAAACTCTGGCATTGATTGCCGGATCAACTATACCCATATTCCTGAACATATGAAATATTTACTCGCCACACTCTTATTGCTGATTTTCTGCAATGCCTTGCAGGCGCAATTCTACATCGGTTTTTCGCGCCAGAAAGTGAAACATGAAACCGACAGTTACATGCGCAGCAACCACTACAAAAATTATACTGTAACCGATTCTGCCTACATCACCGATGTGGTGTTGCACGATACGCTGGTGCAGCCCGTTACTTTCCGGTACGAGTTCACTCCCAAAGGAAAATGTTTCGGAAAAGTGGTGTCTGCCAATTGCTACGAGTGCATTGAAAAATCGCTGCTGTTCGCCCTCGATCAGCACAAATACGAATGGGTGAAACTGAACGACAGCACCTGGATCTCATCGCTGAAACATAGCCTGCAAATGACGCTCAACAAAGAAGTCGATGGAGTTTCATCTCTTGAAATCCGACAGATGATCTGGAGCAAATCGGTGTACTTCGATTTGTTATCGACGAGGCTGCAATAATCTTTACTGCTTTAGCATTTTCTTTACAATTAACGGATTATTTTGCCGTTAATACATCGTTCCTACACTTCAACCACCGTTCTATTCAACATCTATACGCTTAAATCCCTGTTGCCTTTTTTCGCAGTTGGCTGCACGGCAACGCAAAGCAATTAACTATGGCTGACACTAATCAGGGTCAGGCTGATGGCTTGTATAGCTATGAGTCATTCGGTGGTGAACCCTCCCGCAAATCCAACTCCCGTTTTCTGTGGTGGTGTGCCGGTGCACATCAGCAATTATTGCATCAGTATCCTTCGGAGCACAGCAAGTACAGTGGGCTGGGAGGCGCTATACTGGCCACTTTCGTGCTGGCATCGCTTTCTGCAGGATATGCCATTTACAGTGTATTCGGCAACTGGGGCTGGACGCTGCTCTTCGGTCTTGTATGGGGACTGATCATTTTCAATTTCGACCGGTTTCTCGTAGC
This sequence comes from Pseudoflavitalea sp. G-6-1-2, assembly GCF_012927185.1. Taxonomy (GTDB): domain Bacteria; phylum Bacteroidota; class Bacteroidia; order Chitinophagales; family Chitinophagaceae; genus Pseudobacter. Next base: position 482,076 of record NZ_JABBGB010000002.1, on the reverse strand, counting down.
TACCATGCGCAAGTATGGCGTGAGCAGAGAGAAACAATTGCGCATGGCAGTGCCGCGGATGCTGCTGGCATTGCTGATCGGCATCACTATTTCGCGGCCGCTCGAACTGAAAATATTCGAGAAGGAGATCGATACGCAGGTAACGAAGAACCTGCATAAAAAGATGCAGGAGAACGACAGCCTTTTGCAGATCGAACACAGGCAGCAACTCGATCAGACTACGCTCGAACGCAACAGATTAAGCCAGCGAAAACTGGCCATCGAAGATACGCTCCATCGCCTGCGGCAATCTTACATCATGGAAGCAGATGGAACCGGAGGATCGCAGCAACGTGGTGTAGACAAGCTCGCAAGGCTGAAGATGGAAGCCTACAATGCAGCCCTGCTGCAGTTCAGACCAGAACTTTCTGCAATTGATGATGGGTTACGCCGGCAGGACAGCCTGCTGGCTTCCACCCATCAGGGACTTGAGCAGAAACGAAAGGAATATGAAGCAGCCGCCAAAAGCAACGTAGGCTTTCTCGAACGCAACAAAGCGCTCAGCGATCTGGCCGACGAAGAGAGCAGTGTTTTCTGGACAAGTGTGCTGCTTTCGCTGCTGATCATACTCATCGAAGTAGGGCCTGTGCTCAGCAAACTCATCATGCCCGTAGGGCCATATGATATTGCACTGGCGCAGGAAGAACTCACCAAAATGGCGGCAGCGGAAAATGAAATGCGTAAAGACAAAGAGCTTACCTCCGAAAAGAAACGCAGTTTCTATCGCAAACAAAAAGAAGTAAGCGAAGAATTGGTAGACAAACTCAGCAAGCTGCAGCAAAAGCATATCGATGAAGAACTCGATAAATGGGAGCGTGGCGAATGGAATCCCAAAGATCACAGGGCATCGATGGACGAAGTGATGCGCAAGATCCGTGAGCGCTACAAACTCAATGAAGAGGATATGCTCTGATTATTGCAGAAAGAAAAATATTGCACCTATAGCCAGTAGAAAAACCAGGGTCGGCAGTATAGTTTTGCTGCTGACCCTAAATTTTTGACGGGTAGAGGTAATCAGCAGAAATATGATGCTCAGCAGAATCAGTAAAAACATTACACCGGCAGCGATGGTGGTAGGGGCCATACCGGCAGTACTCAACACCACTGTAAAGTAACCTGCGATCACTCCGATCAGCGTTAGAAAACTGAAGCTCCATACCCATCCGAACCGCTTTCCTTTCAGCAGTGCAAATCCTCCGATGATGCCAACGAGAAAAGCCACTACAGTACGAATGATCTGAAATAATGCGCCTTTGCTGATCTGAATTTTGTCGCCGGCGAGCGTTACTTCAGCCGATTGTTTTGTGCTGTAATCCAATACAAATAATGCCAGAATGAGGATGCCGATAAAGAGGGTAATGATTGCTGCGAATTTTTCGCGCCAGTTCAGTGGTTGCATAGCGCTGCAAAATAATAAAGGGTTGCACTATCTCCAACTAAAAACAATATCCTTCAACAGGAAATAACCAAAACTACCGCTTTCCGGGGATGTCGGTTCAGTGGATCTCGCGTTCGATGCTGTCTGCCAGCTGCTTTGCCCATTTGCTGTATTCTTTTCCTGATGGGTGGAGCTTGTCCGGCGCGATGAGGCTTTCGTCGGTGGCCGCTTCGCGGCTGCCGGGCGTGATATCGATAAAGTGAACATGGTGTTTTGCGGCAATGGTTTTGCCTACTTCATTGAATTCGTCGATCTCTTTTTCGATCTGCCGGCGGTCTCTGCCTTCGGCAAAAGGCGTTACGCCCCAGTCGGGTATCGACAATACAAATACATGCGATTGCTGATTGCCGGCGAAGCCGATGGCCTGCTGCAACAGCTGCTCAAACTGGCCGGCATATTCATCTTTGCTTCTTCCCCTGTATTGGTTGTTTACACCGATCAGGAGAGAAACCATATCGTATTTTGGCTGGAGAAGTGAATGGTCGATGCCCTGCTGCAGTTCATCGGTGGTCCAGCCGGTTTTTGCGATGATCTCGGCGGCATGGAAGTTCAGGCCGCTTTTACGCAGCAGCTGAATGGTCTGATATGGGAAGTTTTCGGCAACAGGAAGGCCTTCTCCAATGGTATAGGAGTCGCCCAGAGCCAGATAGGTATATGATTGATTCAGCATATTCGGAGATAATGTTCCGGGTAAAATACTAAAACAAATCAGAAAGATGTTCCACTTTCTACGCATACCAAAAACTTTTTGTAACTTATCTACGTAAATTGTAGCAATACTGATTTATTAATCTCCTCTTTGCCCTCTGCTTTTAATTCCTATTCTCTTTCAATCGTGCTGAATCCAGACCGTCCCTTTTTAACCTCCCCACGACTTACAGCAAGCAAAAAGTCCGGGAGAATATCACCCTTCGGTAATATGCTTCCGGACTTTACCAATCCAATATCATGAGAAACCGGGGCTATTGTTGCATACCCTGCATGCCATTCTGCATGCCGTCCTGCTCGCCTTTGGTATTCTTTCTTTTGAAGAGTGCTACGTCGAATTTGCCAAAACGATAACTGAAATTCACGCGGACGATCTGCGGATCTCTGCGTCTCCATTCGTCCTGTACAAAGCCTGCTGCTTCAGAATGTACAACGTATTTGCGGCTGCGCAGAACATCGCTCCAGTTGATGGAGATCGAAGCAGTATTCTTTTTGATCTGGAACTCTTTTTTGATACCGAGGTCCATGCCATAGTTGGCATCGATATAACCCTGTGTGGTGGACTGAGGTCCGCCACCGAAACCACCGCCGCCTCCAAATCCGCCACGGCCGCCACCTCCGCTGTTGCTGGTGCTCACCGGCAGCGCACTGCGGCTGATATAATCTCCGCTCACCTGCAAACTCCAGCCTTTGCCGAACTTGAAGTTCTGATTGGTCTTCGCATTCCAGGAAGTACGCTCATTCTCGATATTCTTCGCTACATCACTTCCTTCAATCTTAGAATAATAAATGTTGGAACTTACATTGCTTTCCCACCATTTGAACAGATTGTTGCGGAAGATCAGTTCCAGACCGCTTGCATAAGCATTCGATGCGTTGATATAACTCGAAATATAATCTTCTCTGTTGAGCGCAGGAATGAACTCCTTGTACTGATAACGGCTGATCAGATCGGTTGTGTATTTGCCGAAGATCGTCGCCAGGAATGTATGATTCTTCTCTCCGTATGTTTTCTGATAGCTCAATTCCACGCTGTGTGTGAACTCTGGTTTCAGATTAGGGTTACCGGTCTGCAGATTCAGCTGGTCTGTGAAGTCGGTATTCGGCATCAGCTGAAAAAAGTTCGGGCGATTGATCTTGCGCGAATAATTCAGTTGAAGATCTTGCCTGTTCTCGAAGGTTCTGGTGATGAACACAGAAGGGAAGAGGCTGATAGGAAAATCGTTCTTGTAATTTCCTTTACCGATCTGCTTGCCATCGTAGCTGCTGCTTTCTGCGCGCAGACCAACCTGATAGCTGAAATTGTCTTTCACTTTCTGAGAGAAAGTAGCATATCCCGCATATACGTAGTCGGTATATTCGAACTCGTTGGTAAGTTTTGGATCGAGCGTACCGCCGATGGTGTTGTACTGATGGCTTTCGAAACTTCTCACCTGTGCACGGAGACCCGCCTCCCACTTGAGTTTGTCGGTGATTGGGTTTACGAAGTCTGTTTGTGCAACGAAGAATTTATTTTTTCCTCCGCCATTCACAATCTGATTGAAAGCCGGCTTTTTCTGATTGCTGTAATCAGCATTGTCGAAGAACTGCTGATTGATATGGCTGTTATTGGTGTTTTTGCTCTGATTGAAGTTCAGATCGGCAGTCCACTCTTTGCCGGGTTTGGCAAAATTATGTTTGAAGGCAAGCTGAGTGCCGTAGTTTTTGAAGACATTATCGTTGGTATTCTGGTTGCGCTGATAGCTGATGCCATCGGCCTGGCCTACCGTATCGAATCTCAGCGATTGCATGGTTTCGCCATCGAAGCTGCCGTTGACAATGGATTGTGAGAGTGTGATGGTGTTGCGGTTGTCGATGAAATAATCGAGGCCGATTCTTCCAAATCCAAATGCACCACTGGAAGTTCCGTCGTTGTCCTGATTGGTGATCAGGTTCTTGTTATTGACAATGCTGTTCCTGTCCAGCTCACCCCAGTTCTTCGACTTGCGCTGGTTGTAGTTGGCGTTTGCGAAGAGATTCACTTTGCCCTGACGCATATTGATGTCACCACCGCCACCGAATCTTCCTCTGGAATCTACACTGGCACGTACACTTCCGCTGTATCCCGCTTTGCGGTTCTTTTTGAGCACGATATTGATGATACCGCTCTGTCCGCCACTCGCATCGAATTTAGCGGATGGATTGGTGATGAGTTCAACACTCTGAATGGCATCGGCAGGGATCTGGTCGAGGGAAAGAGTGGTAGGTCTTCCGTCTACAAACAGCTGTGGCGCTGCATTGCGGAGGGTAACGTTTCCGTCGATATCAACATTGATGCTGGGCACATTGCGCATTACATCGATGGCCGATCCTCCGGCCGAGTTGATATTTTTCTCTACGTTGAAGATCTTTCGGTCGATGCCCATCTGAATCAGGGGCTTTGAAGCAGTAACGGTCACGCTTTCGAGGCTCTGCGCATCCTGCTCCAGTTTAATATTGCCGAGGTCTTTGTCCATGGCAGCCATGGCCTGGCTCATATCGCCGCCCTGCGGTGGCTTCAGTTCAAATGCTACCTTCTGCTCATTGGTTTTGTATCCGATGGCAGTGATGATGAGGCGGAATTGTCCGAATATGGGAAGGTTTTCGAGGCTGAAGTCGCCGTTTGAACGGGTGAGCATGCCTGCAATCACGGTGTCTTTTCTCTTGCGGGCAACGGAATCGAATTTGGTGCCGATAAGCTGAATGGAGGCCGCGTCGATGCCTCTGTTGCTCTTGCCGTCCACCACTTTACCGTAAAAGTGACCGATGGAAGGTATCTGTCCGCCACGGCGGCCGCCTCCACCGCCCATTCCGGGCTGTGCTATACTGGAAAACGCTAAAAAACTGAAGAATGCGAAAAGGATTATTCTCATGATAAATGTGGAATGTGAAACATTAGACGAAAAATAATCCTCCTACTTGCGATAGCCTGTTGCTTAGTGATGAGCGGTAATCGATTACGCAATCACCAGGGTGATCAACACCTGTACGATGCCGATTATCAGGCCGGTAACGGCTCCCGCCATTTCGAATTTGCGGAGATCGCTGCCGAGCTGCTGATGAATGGCAGCTTTGAGTTTTTCGGGAGGGAAGGAGGCGATCTTTTCGGATACCATTTTCTCGATGTTCAGTTCGGAACGGAGATTGCCTGCAAACTGCTTCATCAGCTGCGGGAAGATCTCCTGCATCTCTTTCATGAACACTTCTTTGAGCTGATTGATGGTTTTCTCTCCGATGAACATGCTGATCATAGGAAATGCAATAGCCAGTTTGTTGCGGAGGAAATTATCGATATGGCCTTCAACGGAGGGCATTATCTTTTCCATGCTTTCGGGACCGGCGATCTTTTCTTCCAGCGCATCGAAAGGAACCATGCCGGCAGCAGCCTTGCCTGCCTGAACAGCTATGGCAGGTTGTTTGGAAGGAATCACCTGGTTGATGATTTTACTCAGTATTATCTTGTTGCAGATAAAACCAACCACCGCACCGATCACAGGAATAAGAATAAGCCACCAGTTCATGCATGAAATTTAAGGTTGCAAAGAAAAGATAATTTGAGGGATTTGGCGAATACGTTTTTTACCCGCAAATGCGCCCCGTTATTACACTTAAACCTGCTCCGTTTTTTCACGGAGATTGGTTAATAGCGATATTCATATGATGGTAATTCAGAATATTAGTTTTACTTTTACAATGAACATTTATCTCCACCACAGGCCCTGATTGAAGCAACAAGGGTATACAACATTAAGTAACTCTCCCCTGATACAAAAGTAGCTCCGGTTGACTGCACCACAATTAATCCGTCTGTTAAGTAGTCCTTTTCCACCTTCATCATAACTGTCTTTCATCGGACAGCAGCTTTCGTGCTGATTGTTGTCGCCGGAACAGCGATGCGAAACCCTCATGCCTTATTTTCTGAAAATCTAAAATCTAGTGTAATGAATACTGCTAAGTATGCATTATTCGAGGATGCCTATTTCAATCAGTTGCGTGCAAGAGAGTATGGCAGACTGAATAAAACCGGACAGGTGTATCTGGACTATACCGGCGCAAACCTTTATCCGGAGAGCCTTCCGGCCAATCATATAGCGCAGATGCAGCAGTGTGTTTTCGGCAATCCTCATTCTGTAAATCCCAGTTCGCAACTGAGCAGTGATGGCATTGAAGCAGCGAGAGAAGCAGTGTTGCAGTATTTCAATGCAACGGATTACTGCTGCATATTCACAGCAAATGCAACGGCAGCATTGCAGATAATCGGAGAGAGTTATCCTTTTGATGAAGAGAGTTGTCTGTTGTTATGTGCCGACAATCATAATTCGGTGAATGGCATAAGGGAATACTGCAGTGTAAAAGGAGGAACCGTTTCGTATGCTCCGTTGCATGCAGCACAGCTTACCATCGATGAAGTAGTGCTGGAAGAAAAGCTGAAAGCTTCGCAAAAACGTTCACATAAATTATTTGCATACCCTGCACAGAGCAATGCATCTGGCATACAGCATTCGTTGAGCTGGGTGAACAGAGCGCAGGAACTGGGTTGGGATGTATTGCTGGATGCTGCTGCATTTGTGCCCGCCAATAGTCTGGATCTTCAGCAGGTGCAACCGGATTATGTATCGCTGTCGTTCTACAAAATATTCGGTTATCCAACAGGAGTAGGAGCGCTGCTGGTACGAAAATCCGCCTTCGGAAAATTGCAGAAACGATGGTTCGCCGGAGGTACGGTGGCAGTGGCAGGCATCGGCTACAGAGATCATCTGTTGCTGAACGAACATCATCGTTTTGAAAACGGGACAGTAAATTTTCTGCATATCCCTGCCGTGAAAAACGGGCTGCGTTTCATTAAGCAAACAGGCATCCATAAAATTCATGAAAGAGTGAAATCGCTGGTGGAGTTTCTGATACCTGCCTTGCAGTCGCTTCGTCACAATACAGGCCAGCCGCTGATTAAAGTGTATGGTCCGGATACAACGGAGCATCGCGGAGGAACCATCATGCTGAATTTTTTCGATATGAATGGAGAACGGTTTCCGCTCGAATGGATAGAGCAACTGGCAGGAGAAGCCATGATATCGCTTCGAACAGGATGCTTTTGCAATCCGGGAGTGGATGAGGCCAATCATCAGTTGAGTTCCGGAGAACTCTTCGCTTATTTCTCCTGCAAACGTGCCGGGCTCGATGCCCTGCTCGATTTTCCGGAACAGAAACGGGGAGCAGTGCGCCTATCGTTGGGCATAGCCTCAACAGCAGCGGACCTGCAGAGATTGCTGGCATTTGCCCGTTGCCTGCTGAATTGCAGCGCTCCGAAAACAGCGGCCATCCGCGAGCACAAAACAGTAAATCCTTTATTGCTTCATCATCTCATGCCCTTTTTACCCACCTGAAATTTTTGCCGGCAATTGCAGTGGCCGGCAGCATTTTTCCGCTGCACAGGGAAGCCGAAAACTGTTCAGAGTAGGCAATAATTCTTAAAGCAATTTTATATGGCAAAGAAATTAGATCACCGTCAAATTCATGGTGTACTCGCAGCATTGGGCGATTCTAAGATCGTTAACCTCGATGCATCTATCAAATCGCTGATTACACCTGTAGGTGAAGCAATCGGAAGAACCAATCCTCAGGATGAAGTATCTCTGCACGTACTCTGCTGCAATGAGTATGCACTCGTTACAGGATTAACAGGCGCTAATCTCGCCGAAGTTGAAAAATTCACAGACGCTATCAGATCCTCTATTGGAAAATAATTTTTCCTTATTGCAGATGCTGCGGATGAACCTTACATGCCGCAGCATCTTTTTTACGCTCAAAAATCCTCTATGACAAAAGATAGTGCAATCGCAAAAGCGGGTACGCTGCAACCCGGCAGGGATGAGCTGTTCCGCCGGCTCGATGATATACTCGACTTCGCCATAAAAAACATTCAGCAGATAGACATGCGGCATAATCTGTGGAACGAAAGCATCGGACCATCGATCAGCTTTGCCGATAAAGTGATCACCGAAACATCATTGCTGGCGCTGTTGGCCAAACGGGCAGCGGATAAACATCAATACCCCGATCAGAAAATATTTCAACTCTGCAAACTGCTCGATCCGCAGGTGCGGGGCAATCAGAGCAAACGCCTGCTGATGCACAATCCGCAGGCAGCTGTGGTGTTTGGAATCGGGCATGCAGCGCTGAATGCAGCGGGCATCGAAAATGCATTGTTCGATCATTTCATCATGCAGGCATTTTCGAGTGGCGAAGTGTTCAATACAGAAAGATTGCCGTACCGGAAAATGGATGTGATCTGGTTGAATAATCTGCTTCGTCCTGATAATGCCATTGGATTTGAAACCACCCTGCCGGATGGCATATTGAACAGCAGAGCACATCCCATTTATATGAATACGGCAGATATTTATTCGGTAACGCATGCACTGATGTATGTAACTGATTTTGGGAGATACCGGGTGCCCGATACTGTCGATCATGCCTACATCAATGCAGTGATCGATGCCGCCACTGCGCATCATTTGCTGAGCGATAATCTCGATATAGTGGGAGAACTGATCATGTCTGCAGTGCTGATGGGTAACACCGATTCTCTCAGTACAGGAATGGCCTGGGAACTGCTGACTGCCATGTGGGATAAGTTTGGTTTTCTGCCTTGTCCAACTTTTGTGGCAGCAGACTTTCAGTCGCTCAGCGGCTCCGATGCTACTGCATATGCATTCCGGCATTTGTATCACACCATGTATGTGGGAGGAATACTTTGCTGTCTGTTGCTGAACGAAGCACCTGCTGTTGAAAGAAAAAAGAAACTGGTTTCGACAAACCGGACAGCACTCGCCTCGAAACTGAAAGAATGCGCAGTTCATGCTGCAGCATTTGCAGAAATGAATGTAGAAGATGAACTGGAAGATTACGATCCGGCAAACGCCGACCCATTACCTGATGATGAAGTGCTTCAGTTTCTGATCGAAAAGATAGCGAAGCATTTTGTACAGAACGGATCTTCGAAATATTTGCTGGCAGTGATAAAACAACATCCGGAATGGCAGGGGCCTGCGATGCTGAACATTCTGATCGATTCTATGCTGGTGCATGCCGCGCAGGAATATGATATGAACCTGCTGAGCGAAATGCTGAACCTGGTGGCCGTAGCCGGATTGCCCGTAACACTCACAGCAGAAAAATCTGCAGATTTTCTGGCAAACCAGCAACTGCCGGAGGGAGCAATCGGTGCCTGGTTTGTGGAAGAAGCCAACCTGACCTCAGAAAATGCAGCCGTTATTTCGGGAGAGTTTGCGAAATGTTTGTACAGATTTGGAATGTACCTGAATGCAGTTGACACAGATTGAAATTGACCATCTGCAATAAAAAATGATGAATGCAGGGGTGTAAAAGTATGGAGATCAGTTTCTTCTTTCAAAAAAAATCAGAAAAAAATCGTAACTTTTGTGTGCACTGAAATTCAGTTCTGATCTGCATTTCAGAAGAATGCAAATGCAAGTGTAGTGCGTTGGTTCTCAAAAAAGTAAACAAGTTTTTTGGTGGAAATCAAAATTCTTCTACATTTGCACTCCAAATGGTACCCATAGCTCAGCTGGTTAGAGCATCAGATTGTGGTTCTGAGGGTCGCCGGTTCGAACCCGGTTGGGTACCCAGACAAAGGGAAGTCTTACAAGATTTCCCTTTTTTATTTCCATGAATTCTTACTCAAAATCTATTATCGGTCCTCCGGCAATGGCATCATTGCATCGTTCACAATCCGGATTATCGCAATGAGTGATTTGTGGATGGCGGATAATCTCTTTCACACATAGTTTTACCATTTCACCCGCATCGTAACTGCGCCATATGCTCCCTCCAACAATCGTTTTTGTTTCTATTGGTTGCAGGATCTTTTCAATGTTGTTAAAGCCATCAGAGCACCCACCGGTTTGAACAGGCATTACCTGTTTGTTATTGTCGTATGCCCAGCGTATGAAAAGTTGTCTCCCGGCGAGCTGTTCTGCATAATGAATGATAGTTGCACTATCGAGGCCCGTTCCCATGAGCAGGATGCGGCCATTGTCTTCGATCAATTGCCGGAAGGGAGCATACACATCCATCGGGCTTTGTCTTTCAGTTAATCTTTTTGCATCCGGACCTACCGCAGTGAATGAGTTCAGTGGATGATTGCCACGGAGACTGGCATTTGAATCTAACACACACTTTGCAAAGACTCCCATTTCTTCCACTGAAATCTCTTTGCCATCTGTTGAAAATAAGGAGTTGGGTTCGTCGTATTTTTTTGATAGAAAGTAGCGGTAGTCTCCTGCTCCGTTTCTTTCGGGCATATAGGGTGGGATTGGCTTTGCTTCAAATTGATAAGTGAAGGTTGGAACCAGAATAGTGCATCCTGTTTGCAGAAAAGCATGCATGATCATTTCAGGGCCGCCATCGACGATGGTTTGAAACGATCGCATCCCGGCATGAATGCATACCGGCTTCCCGGCCAATCCCGATCTTTCAATCGCCTGCATTATGTGCTGCTCGTTAATCATAGTTCAGGAAATCATACCTGAATTAACGAAAACAATGTGAGTTGCCGGATTAAAATGTTTTGTATTTCCGTTTCGTGATTATGGAGGCAATGTGAAAATTCATTTGTGCCGGGAGCCCTATACATTTTTTTTACCGGATAACCATGGGAAAAATAACGCTAACCGGCGTTGAAAAACCCGCTGCTGCTTCACCGGTACCGGCTAATCTTGCATTGTAAATCTTATCGGAGAGGTATAAGCGAATTAAAAACAATCATTATGGGGTCGAAATTACCGCCGCCGCATCCTGGCAGCTATTTGTTTGAAGATGTAATAAAAGAAATGGGGCTTACAATAACGGCAGCTGCCGCAACCATGAATATCAGCAGAAAGCAGTTATCGGAAGTAGTAAACGGCATTGCCTCCATTACTCCTGAGATGGCAGTTCGTATAGAAAGGGCCTTTGGAGTGGAAGCCCAGGTCTGGCTTGATCTCCAGTCACGCTTCGATGTATATAAAGTGGAGAACAGCGGCAAAGTGGATCATATTCAGCGGGTTCCGGGGAAGAAGCCCAGGATCCGCTTCTGAAGGTTTGGTATTAATTCCTTTGTTAATATTGTTTTCCGGTCGCAACAACGCAGCCTATTTATCGTTATTTTTGGTTACAATGACCAAAGTGTTAAAAAATATGTTTCGTAAAAAGAATCTTCCGGTTGTGTTGATCTTTCTGGCTGCAGGCATTTTTGTAGCATTCCGTACTCTGGGCCTTGGTGGCGGTGGCGGTAAAGTCAATGAAACCAAATACGATAAAATATTGCATACGGTAGGGGATATGCTTGCGCAGATCCACTTCAGTCCACGCAAAGTTGATGATCAGTTTTCCAAAGAGATCTTCAGGAAGTTTCTGGGAGAAAAGATCGACGAACAGAAAAATATCCTGCTCGCTGCCGATGTTCAGCAGTTGAAGTCAGAATATGAATTAAAACTGGATGATGAAATCCGTGGCGGATCGGTTCAGTTTGTTCCGGCAGTGAGTGTGATCTTCAGGAAGAGGCTGCCAGAAGCTGAAGCCATTTATAAAGAGCTTCTCTCCAAACCTTTCGAGTTCACTAAGGACGAGTCTGCCAATCTCAATACAGAGCAGGCGCAGTTTCCGAAAAATGATGCCGAGCGTCGTGAACAGTGGCGCAAACGCCTTAAATATATGACCCTCGAGCGCTATGCAGAAATGGTAGCCGACAGGGAAAAGAACAGCAGCAAGCCCGGGTTCGTTAAGAAAACAGACGAAGAGCTGGAGGCAGATGCCCGTGCGCGCGTGCTCAAGATCCTGAACCGCACTTTCGATCGTCTCAAAACCAAGGTTACCGACGATGATCGTTTCAATGCATATGTAAATACCGTGTCCGAAGCAATGGACCCGCATACCAGCTTTTTCCCTCCGGTAGATAAACGCTACTTCGACGAACAGATGAGTGGCCAGTTCTTCGGAATCGGAGCTTCGCTCCGCGATGAAGATGGTGTAATCAAAATCATCACGCTGGTGGTAGGTAGCCCCGCCTGGAAATCTGGTGTGTTCAATGTAGGAGATATCATTCAGAAAGTAGGGGAAGGAAAGGAAGGAGAGCTCGTTGATATCACCGGTTTCACAGTGGAAGACGCCGTAAAACTCATCAGAGGAAAGAAAGGATCGGAAGTGCGTCTCACGCTTAAAAAAGCCGACGGCTCACTGAAAACAGTTAACCTGATCCGCGATAAAATTGTGCAGGACGAAACCTTCGCCCGCAGTGTGGTGATCAATACCTCCCGCGGAAAAGTGGGTATGATCTACCTGCCTGAGTTCTATGCCAATTTTGATGATCCTCAGGGTGCCCGTTGCTCGGAAGACGTGCGCAAAGAGATCATTAAACTGAAAGAACAGAAAGTGGATGGCATCATTATGGACCTCCGCAACAATGGCGGCGGCTCACTTTATGATGTAGTGCAGATGGTTGGTCTCTTTATCGAAGGCGGACCCATTGTTCAGGTGAAAGACCGTGATGGTAAACCTCAGATCTATCAGGATCGTGATAAGTCTGTACTCTATGATGGTCCGCTGGCCGTTATGGTGAATGAGTTCAGCGCCTCTGCTTCAGAGATCTTCGCTGCCGCCATTCAGGATTATGACCGTGGCCTCATCATCGGAAGCACTTCTACCTACGGTAAAGGAACAGTACAGAGAAATATCGGTCTCGATAAAACCATGGGTATGCTGGAACCTAACAGCGACCTGGGTACGTTGAAGATCACTCTGCAGAAATTCTATCGCATCAATGGAGGATCAACACAGCTGCGTGGTGTAAGCTCCGATATTGTACTGCCTGATATTTACGAGTATTCAAAGCTCCGCGAGAAAGACAATCCGGATGCACTTCCATGGGATGAGATCCCCAAAGCCGGTTACAACCGCTGGAAATATGGTCTGGATCTGGCGCCCATTCAAAAAGCCAGCGAAGCGCGACTGAAAGGCAATGAAGTATTCAGTCTCATCCATACCAACGCTGAATGGCTCACCAAACAAAGCAATGAAAAAGTGGTGCCGCTCAGTCTGAAGAAATTCCAGGAAGATGAGAAGAAGATCAAGGCAACCTTAAAACAGATCGAATCACTCAGCAAGCAATCGCACGAACTGGATGCTGAAGCCATGGTGGAAGATCTGAAGAAATATGAAAGTGATCCGGCCAAGCTGGAGCGTTTCAAACAATGGGTGAAAAGCCTTCGTACCAACGATATTTACCTCAATGAAGCAGTGAATGTGGTGAATGATATGATCGTACAGAAGAATCTTGTTTACAGCGGTAAATAATCATTAACCATTTTCTTTTCATGAGTTTATTAGCGGATCTCAAAAAAGTAACCACTTTTATCTTCGATATGGATGGTGTGCTTACAGATGGCACACTGATGATTCTCGACAACGGGCAATTCATCCGCAGGATGAATATCAAGGATGGATATGCCCTTCAGCTCGCTGTGAAAAAAGGTTATCGCGTAGCGGTGATCTCCGGAAGCACTTCAGACCCTGCGGTTATACGCCTGGGAAAGTTGGGAATTACCGATGTTTTCATGGGAGTGAAAAACAAAACCGAGGTATTTAATCAGTATCTCCAACAGCATCAGACCGATGCTTCCCAAATATTGTACATGGGAGACGATATCCCTGATCTTGCCGTGATGAAACTGGCCGGAATGCCCTGTGCGCCTGCTGATGCAGTGAACGAAATAAAGCAGGTAGCGAGGTACATTTCAACAGCATCGGGTGGAATGGGCTGTGTAAGAGATGTGATTGAAAAAGTAATGAAGCTGAACGATCACTGGGATCTTCATACCGATGTAGCGAGCAAGTAGCTTTTTTGTCTATCTTAGCGAGCGATGAAACTTCTGGTCGCATTTTTCCGGCTTGTCAGAACTTTGAACCTCCTGTTCATTGCCATCACACAGTTGCTGTTTTATTTCTGCGTTGTTACACCGTTGTTCGAACAGGTGGGAGCTGCGGTTCCATTGTCTGTTCCCAGGTTTGTAATACTGCTGATTGCCTCAGTGCTGATTGCTGCAGGCGGTTATATCATCAATGATTATTTCGACAGAAATATCGATCAGGTGAATAAACCCGGCAAACTGGTGGTGGAAAAGATCATCAATCGCCGTTGGGTGATCTGGTGGCATATGGTATTGTCCCTCGCCGGAATGATCCTCAGTTTTTATGTTGCCTGGAAAACCCGCGCCTGGTGGCTGGCGGTTGTAAATACAGGTTGTGTAATAGCCCTTTGGTTCTACAGCACCAATTTCAAAAGAAAACTGCTCACAGGCAATGTGCTCATTTCGTTGCTCACTGCGTGGGTAGTGCTGGTGGTTGGTTTTCTGGTACATTATATGGTGGTGATCGATCCCCAATTGTATATCGGTTATCATGCGTCCAAACTGATGCGGGTTACTTTCCTGTATGGAGGGTTCGCCTTCATTATTTCCCTGATCCGCGAAGTGATCAAAGATATCGAAGACATGCAGGGAGATGCAAAATACGGATGCCGCACCATGCCCATCGTATGGGGCATTCAAAGCAGCAAGGTTTTTATTGCCACCTGGATGGTAGTACTTATCGCAGCATTGCTGATTGTTCAGGCATATGTACTGCCGTTTAAATGGTGGTGGTCGGCGATATATTGCATTGCTCTGGTGATCGTTCCGCTGATCTATGTATTCAACAAACTCTTCGGAGCCTCCGCTCCCAAAGATTTTCATTCCCTGAGCACCTGGGTAAAACTGATTATGCTCACCGGCATTCTTTCCATGGTATTCTTTAAAATTTATTTCTGATGATAATGGCTAAAAGCATTGTGCTGGCTTCCCAAAGTCCGCGCCGCAAGCAACTGATGGAGTGGGCTGAAGTGAATTTTGATATCATCTCTCCGGTTACTGATGAGAGTTATCCCGCAGATATGCCTGTGATTGATGTGCCCGTGCATATCGCGCGCAACAAAGCACTGGCCGTAAGAAACGGATACGAATACAACCGATACGACATCAAATCTCCCATCGTTGCAGCCGATACTGTAGTTGTGCTGAACAACGAGATCATTGGGAAACCAGCAGACAGAAACGATGCCATCCGCATACTCACCAAACTCTCCGGCAACCGCCATGAGGTAATTACCGGCGTAGTGATTCTCGATGAAGGCAAAGAAATTGCCTTTGCAGATACTACCGAAGTTTGGTTCCATCAACTCACTGAAGAACAAATTGAATTCTACGTAGACAAATACCAGCCCTACGATAAAGCCGGCGCCTATGCCATTCAGGAATGGATAGGAGTGGTTGGTATCAAAAGCGTCAACGGCGATTTCTACAATGTGATGGGACTACCCGTAAGCAGGGTATTGCAGGCATTGCAAACGCTGTAATCCCCCACGCTCTCCTTTACTTGAACAATGCGCTGATCTGAAAAGGTGATCTATTCATCACCTAACACCGATCAATGCAAGAAAGATTACTCCAGTTTATCTGGCAGTTCCGTTATTACAATCAGCGGCAACTCACATTGAGTAATGGCTCCAAACTTGAAGTGCTTCATCCCGGAGCATTCAACCTGCATCAGGGACCCGATTTTCAACAGGCCCGCATCAGAATCGACGGACTGATCTGGGTAGGCAATGTTGAATTGCATGTGCGTACTTCCGACTGGTTTGCGCATGCGCATCACAAAGACTCATTGTACAAGAACGTGATACTGCACGTTGTGTGGCACGACGATCTGAACAATCCCAACGACCCCATTCCGGTGCTTACCCTGCAAAACCTCGTTCCGAAAGTATTGCTGCAGCAATACGAAGAATGGATGCTGAGCAGGCAGTTCATTCCCTGCCAGCATCAGCTGCAAAAAGTAAATTATCTGGTATTGGCTTCCTGGAAAGACAGGCTGCTGGTGGAAAGGCTCGAAAGAAAATCAGGCTGGATGCTCGATGTATTTCAGCAATCCAAACAACACTGGGAAGAAACCTGCTGGTGGTTGCTGGCCCGCAATTTCGGGCTGAAGGTTAATGCAGATGCTTTTGAAGCTATGGCCCGAAGCCTGCCACTGAACCTGATTGCCCGCCACCGCCCGCATCTGATGCAGATCGAATCCCTGCTGCTGGGTCAGGCAGGGCTGCTGTCAACCAAACTGTCGCTACCGTACCCATCGATGCTGAAGAAAGAATATGAGTTCCTGAAATCAAAGTATAGCCTTGGTTCAATACAGCTGCCGGTCTATTTTTTGCGCATGCGTCCACCTGCGTTCCCAACAGTGCGGCTGGCACAATTATCCATGTTGCTACACCGGACACAACAATTGTTCAGGCAGCTGCTCGAATCGGATTCCATTCAGCAACTGCGTATGTTCCTGAATGTTACAGCAAGTAATGAGTGGGATTGTTATTATACCCTTGAAGAAGTAGCGCCATCCCGAATTAAACATATGGGGGAGGAGTTTACAGACAGTCTTGTACTGAACACTGTGATCCCATTGGTTTTCACCTATGGGTGCTGGAAGAAAGAGCAATCCTATAAAGACAAAGCCGTTCAATGGCTGCTGCAATTGCCTCCGGAAAAGAATGGCATAACAAACCAATTCCGCCTTATCGGGGCAGCTATTGGCAATGCTTTTGAGAGTCAGGCATTGATTGAATTGAAAACGCAGTATTGCGATCGTAAGAAATGTCTGGATTGCGCAATCGGAAATCACCTCATCAGTTCACACTGGCCAGCCAGTTGAATACTACCTGTACTTCAATATCCGGGTGGATGCTGTAAATAACAGGGCAGGTATGTGCGGCTCTTTCGAGGATGGTGCGTTGTTTTTCGTCGAGTGAACTCAGCGACTCAGGGAAGTGAAATGTTAAATTTATCCCTCCGATGCGGCGGGGATCAGCTTTCATGATCTTTTGAGTTTCGATACGGGTTCCCTCGAGGTTGATCTGCATATCGCGGGCCTTGATTCCCATGATGGTCATCATGCAGGCGCCGAGTGCCGTAGCCACCAGATCGGTGGGAGAGAAACGTTCACCCTGCCCCTGATTATCAACCGGAGCATCCGTTTCTATTTTATTGCCAGATTGAAGATGCGTACAAACCGTTCTGAGATTTCCCTCGTAAACTACTTCAGAAGTCATTATGTGGAATTTTGCCTTAAATTTACGTTGAATAATTAAAACATTGCCGGTGAAGAAAATTGTTTTGCTTCTTTTGACAGGTACTATAATCTACTCTGCTCAGGCACAAGTGACTCCGCAGCAGCGTTCGCCGACGGCGAAAGAGGAAAAGAGAAATGCCAAAAGGGACCGGATCAATGCCCTGATCAAACAGGAAGAAGAAGGGGAGATCATTTTCCATAAACAAAGTATCTTCGGCTTCAAGCTGGCCAGTGACGGATATGGACTATCCTACGAAATTGGCCGTTTCCAGAGCCAGCGGGTAGCCACTCTTTACATGGTGGAGCTCAACGAAAAGAAAACTGCCAACGAAAAACGTTTCGGTGTACTCACCAACGGTTTCAATACCAACTCCGTGGTATACGGCAAAACCAATAATTTCTATCAGCTGAAATTTGGCGTTGGCCAGCAACGCATCATCGGTGGCAAAGGCAACCGGAACGGTGTGGCTGTAATGGCCATTTATGCAGGTGGCCTCAGTCTGGGCCTGCAAAAGCCATATATGGTGAAAGTGCACAGAATGAACGATGATGTTAGCTTTAAAAGTTCTTATCCCACCATCAGAGATTCATTATATGTAGAAGAAGGCGGTGCAGGCATTTTTGCAGGCTGGGGTGATGTAAAAGTGAAACCCGGTGTTCATGCCAAAATAGCCCTCCGGTTCGACTGGGGCAGGTTCAACGAAACTGTGTCTGCGCTTGAAGCCGGACTGAATGCCGAGTACTACGCTTCCAAAATAGACCAGCTGATGAACACCAAACAGAAGTCATTTTTCTTTAATGCATACATCTCTCTGCTCCTCGGAAAGCGAAAGTGACGAAAGTGATGTACTTTTACGCCGGTAAACTTTCAGATTAATATTTTGTTAGTTATACCTGTGCTATCATACCCGAAATTGAACGTATGCAGGAATTACCGATTATCAATAAGGCAGCTGAGACAGAAACGAAGATCAAAAAGCCCAACTGGCTTCGCGTTAAATTACCTACCGGCGAGAACTACAAGCATGTTCGCGGCCTGGTAGATAACCATAAATTACATACCATCTGCGAAAGCGGCAACTGCCCTAACATGGGTGAATGCTGGGGTGAAGGTACCGCCACATTCATGATCCTGGGCAATGTATGTACCCGCAGCTGCGGCTTCTGTGCGGTAGCAACCGGTCGCCCGGAGCCTGTGGATTGGGATGAACCTCAGCGTGTTGCAGAAGCTATCCACCTCATGAAGGTGAAACATGCCGTGATCACCTCTGTGGATCGTGACGAGCTGAAAGATCAGGGCAGCACCATCTGGTACAATACCATCAAAGCAGTTAAAGCACTCAATCCCGATACCACTCTGGAAACCCTGATCCCCGACTTCAAAGGCAAACAGGAAGATATCCAGCGCGTGATCGACGCTCATCCTGAAGTGGTTTCCCACAATATCGAAACAGTGGAAAGGCTTACCCGCCAGGTGCGTATCCAGGCCAAGTACTGGCGCAGTATGGAAACGCTCAAGATCCTGAAAGCAGGCGGCATGCGCACCAAGAGCGGCATCATGCTCGGTCTCGGCGAAACCAAGGAAGAAGTGATCCAAACCCTCAAAGACCTCCGCAACAGTGGTGTGGACGTTGTAACCATGGGGCAATACCTTCAACCTACACGCAAACACCTGCCGGTACTTCGTTTTGTACATCCGGACGAATTTGCTGAATTGCGTGAGATCGGCTACCAGCTCGGATTCGATTATATCGAAAGTGGTCCGCTGGTTCGTTCATCTTACCACAGCGACAAACACGTGTTGCCCGGTTATGGCAGAAGAGTATGGGAGAACGAAAAAACCTCCATGCTTACCACTGCATAGTGGCTGCATCTATCTATCGCAAACCTTTTCTAAAAATAAAGCGCTTGAAAAGAACCGCATTATTAGGGAGCATTCTGATTTTTCTGAATGCTCCCTTTTCTTTTGGCCAGATCGACTGGAAAAGAGCCGACGACAGTTACGGACAACTCCCTGCTGGTATCAAACTCTTCTTCTCCAAAGATTCCCTCAATGGAAGGCCCTTCGTGGGATACTTCATCGAAGCCGATCTGAAAGACAAAAAACTCAACTTCACCACACAGACCGGTAATGGCAAACGGTTCACGCCCTCACAGTACCATACAGCCGAAAATCAGCCATATGTAGTGGTGAATGCCACTTTCTTTTCTTTTCAGACCAATCAGAATCTGAACATGGTGATGAAAGAAGGGAAGCTGGTGGCTTACAATACACCATCGCTCAAAAGCAAGAGCACCGATTCGTTTTACTATCCAACCTACGGTGCTATCGGCATCAACAAACAACGGAATGCAGACGTAGCCTGGACTTTCACCGATACTGCCATGCGCTGGCCCTATGCTTTTCAGGAGCGGCCAGTAGTTGCACGGGGCACCACGCCCGACCCGGCGATCAAAGACCTGCACACCCTCGATAAATGGCATAAGTGGAGAATGAGAACAGCAGTAGGAGGAGGCCCGGTGCTGGTGAAAGATCATGAGATCTTCATCCCATTCAAAGAAGAACAGAAATTCGTAAACGGAGAAAACGATCGTCATCCCAGAACAGCCATGGGATATACGGCCAACGATAAACTCATCATTCTGGTGATACAGGGAAGAACACCCGGAGTGGCAGACGGAACCACTTTGAAAGAAACAGCCCGCATACTAACGGATCTCGGTTGTGTGGAAGCGTTGAACCTCGATGGCGGAGGCAGCAGTTGCATGCTGGTGAATGGAAAAGAAACCATCAAGCCATCGGACAAGGAAGGGCAGCGACCCGTTCCTGCGGTATTCATCATCGAAAAAAGGAAATGAGAAATGAAGCCCTAAAGCTTCATTTCCCAAACCAGTGCACTCGCGCCTAAGATAGCAGCATCTGCTTCTTTCAGCTCCGAGAATAATAATTTTACTTTATCGCGGAAGATCGGCAGGAGATTCTTTTCCATATGCTCGCGCGTAGGATTCAGAATCAGATCGCCGGCCTTGGTCATGCCACCGAAAAGGATGATCGCTTCTGGCGAAGAGAACATCACGAAGTTCGCCAACGCCAATCCCAGTACTTTACCTGTACAGGCATATACATCGCCCGCCATCTTATCGCCCTGCATGGCGCAGTCGTACACCACTTTTGAGTCGATGGATTCTTTGGGATAATTGCGGAGCAGGGTTGGTTCTTCAGGTTTTCTTTCCAGAAACTCGAGTGCCGTCAACGCTACGCCGGTAGCGGATGCATAAGATTCGAGGGATCCGCGGAGCCCCGTTCCTTTGTGCAGCCTTCCATCGGGTATGATAGTGATATGCCCAAGCTCTCCGGCGAATCCATCATGCCCGTAGATCAGCTGGCCATTGGCTACGATGCCGCTGCCCACGCCGGTTCCGAGGGTGATCATGATGAAGTCTTTCATGCCGCGCGCAACGCCATACATCATTTCACCTACTGCCGCCGCATTGGCGTCGTTGGTGAGTGAGCTCTGACATTGAAAACGCGCAGTGATGAGATCGCGGAGAGGCACTACGCCTCTCCACGGAAGATTTGGAGCATATTCTATTGTTCCATTGTAGTAATTGCCATTGGGTGCGCCTACACCGATGCCCTGGATGTTTTCCAATCCGCCCACCTGTTCTATCGATGGCTGCAGCGCATAATATAATTCATCAATGAAATCGTTGGGGTTATCGTGTTTTCTGGTTGAGATGGCGCCGCGGTAGGAAATATCTCCACGATGATCCACAATCCCAAACACTGTATTGGTGCCGCCTATATCGATACCAATTGCATATTCCTGCCGTTGACTTACCATGTCTGTTACCTGATTAGTTAAATGTGTGTGCATGTTGTTACAGAGAACAATTCGTTTAGAGATCACATTATCAATGCCCCGCAGCAACCTGCGCATCTACGTCGAGGCCTTGCTTTTTCAATACTGCTTTGGTTTTCAGCGTATGCCATGCAAGGTATGCGAAACAAAGTAACGGAACAATATACGAGAAGTGCGTGAAGTTGGTGCCCATGATGGTTTCACCGGCTGCCACTGCTGTTTTGTCGATATCGATGATGGCTCCCTGTGCAGGCGGAACTATCGCTCCTCCAAGGATCATCATAATCAGGAACGCAGAACCCTGGCTGGTGTATTTGCCCAGGCCGCTTACAGCCAGTGCAAAAATACAGGGCCACATCACCGAGCAGCAGAGACCGCAGCTGATGATAGCGAAGTTGGCCACCATACCTGTTGATGTCAGTGCAATCACCATCGCGATGGTTGCCAGTACAGAAACAGTGAGCAACAGTTTCACTGGTTTTTCACCGGCGAACAGGAACGCACCTACTGCAATGGCGATGCAGATTGGATAGAGCAGGAAGTCTTTCACTTCGTTACCCTTGATGATATTCACCAGCAGAATAATGCCGAATGCGAGGAACGGCACTACTATGCCCAACAGTTTTTTGAGTGGCTTCTTAATATTGAAAACGCTCACAGCGCCCGTCCAGCGGCCGATCATGAGACTGCCCCAATACAGAGAAACGAGGTGGGAGATATGTGCTTCATCGTACCCTCCGAATTCCTGCAGTTTCAGCAGCGCTCCGAAGTTATTGTCGATGGTTACTTCCACACCTACATAAATGAAGATGGCGATCATTCCCAGCACCAGTTGTGGAAATGCCATGGCTCCCCATCCGCTCTTATTCTTTTTTGCTGCAATCATACTGATAAACAGCACCAGCAAAATCAATGTCAGTGATGAATAAATGATTGCGCTCTTTGAGATCTGAAGCTGCTCTTTCACGGCATCTGCAAACAATACCGGAAGAAATAATGCACCGATTATAACCAGCGCTATCAGGGCTTTCGGGCTCTTCTCCAGCTTTTCATCAGAAGTTGTCTTCGGCAGTTTGGATGCCGCGAAGATCAATGCTGCGAGAATGAACAATCCTGAAAGGAAGAAATACAATGTCTGGATATTTGCAATTGAAGCAGTTGCTTTTCCTTCTTTCACTGTTCCGAACAACAACCAGCTAACCACCAATGGTCCAAGAAGGGTTCCAAATGAGTTGACACTACCGGCCATGTTCAGGCGGTGAGCGCCTGTTTCTTCGCTGCCCAATGCAATTGCAAATGGTTGTGCAGATGTCTGCTGCAGAGAGAATCCTAATGCAATGATGAAGAAGGAAATCAGTACGAGACCGAAGGTTGCATTGCCCGATCCGCTGATGAATGCCAGCGCCAGTGCGCCCACCACAGAGATCAGCAAGCCGTAGATGATGCCTTTTTTGTAACCGATCTTATTCAGCAGATCCGTTCCGCTGAGCGTTGAGAAAAGGAACAAAAGCAATGATCCGTAAAAATAAGCGCCGTAGAAGGCGGAGCCGATCAATTGGCTCTGGATCTGATCAAGGTGAAAATACTCCTTACAAAAAGGAATGAAGATGCTGTTGGAAGCTGCTACAAACCCCCAAAAGAAGAAAACCGTAATCAGAACCCCGAACTGAGACCATTTTGTTGGTTGTTGACTCATGAACAATCGTTTGATTTGAAAAGATTTTTTAAAAATAGTTGTTTTTTATGATCAGCCGCAAGGATCGTCTCTAAAATTTACAAAGTCACTAAACATCAGTGCTTCTCCTTAGATTTTTGTAATGCCGTGAATGGTGTTCGGTGCTTTTTTCCTAAATTCAATCTGTATTTCATTTAAACACAGTTTCAGCAGCATGGAGATCTTACACGTCAGCGCAGAATGTTATCCGGTAGCGAAGGCAGGAGGCTTGGGAGATGTGGTGGGCGCATTGCCAAAATATCTCAATCAGCAGGGCCAGATCGCCAAAGTGGTGATGCCCATGTACCGCACAAGATTCCTTTACACCAATCAATGGGAGGTAGTTCACAAAGGAAGTTCCAATCTCGGCAACTGGAATTTCGAGTTCACCGTTATCCGCGAAAGCACCAATGTACTCGGTTTCGATCTCTATCTGGTAGACATCAATGGATTGCTCGACCGTGAAAAGATCTATGGGTATGACGATGATACGGAAAGATTCACTGCCTTCCAGATTGCAGTACTGGAGTGGGTTTCGGCCTGGCAGGATAAGCCGGATGTGATCCACGTGCACGATCATCACGCAGCGCTGATCCCTTTTATGATGAAGTACTGTTACAAATTCCAGCACCTCGCGGAGATACCTTCGGTACTCACCATTCACAATGCCCAGTATCAGGGATGGATGGGATGGGACAAAAGCGTGTACCTTCCACGATGGGATACCTGGCAATGGGGCATGCTCGACTGGAACAATCAGATCAATCCGCTTGCCTGCGGCATCAAATGCGCCTGGAAAGTAACAACTGTTAGTCCAAGCTACCTTGCCGAACTCACGCAGAACAGCAACGGCCTCGAAGCCCTCTTCGAATATGAAAAAGGAAAATGCGTGGGCATTCTCAACGGCATCGACGTGCAGGTTTGGGATCCGGCCAGCGATCATTACCTCAATAACCACTACGATATCGAAAGCGTTGAAAAAGGAAAGTCCGCCAGCAAAAAACTTCTCTGCGAACAATTCGGGCTCGATCCCGCCAAACCCCTGATCAGTTTCATCGGAAGACTGGTAGGAGAGAAGGGCGCCGATCTGTTGCCCCAGGCTATTGGCGACTCCTTTTATTATATAGGAAGAAAGATGAATTTCCTGATGCTCGGAAGCGGCTTCCCCGAAGTGGAGGCAGCCCTTACCGATCTCAAAGAAATGGCACAACGCGATTACAATGTATACATCGGCTATAACGAAGCACTAAGCCACCTGATGTATGCAGGTTCGGATTTTCTGTTGATGCCTTCGCGGGTAGAACCATGCGGATTGAATCAGATGTATGCCATGAGATACGGAACTGTTCCCATGGTTCGCAGTACCGGCGGCCTCATCGATACCGTACTCGATATGGGCGAAACAAACGGATACGGAATCTGTTACAATAACGCCAGTGTGGGCGATATCACCCATGCCATCTGGCGGGCAACAGATTTGTACGAAAATCAGCAGAAGCTGCAGGCACTGCGCCGGCGCATGATGGAGCTCGATTACAGCTGGGAAGCCAGCGTTGAACAATATATTCAGGTTTACAAAGCATTCTAAAATTTCCACTATGAGCAAAGAAGTGATTGCCGTCATCTTAGGAGGAGGAGCAGGAACAAGATTATACCCCCTTACCGCAAGCCGCTCCAAACCAGCTGTACCCATTGCCGGGAAATACCGGTTGGTAGACATTCCCATTTCAAACTGCATCAATTCGGGCATCACCAGAATGTTCGTGCTTACGCAGTTCAACTCGGCATCGCTCAATAAACATATCAAGAACACATATCACTTCAGTGTTTTCAGTACTGCTTTTGTAGACATACTTGCTGCAGAGCAGACACCCGACAGTACCGCCTGGTTTCAGGGAACGGCAGATGCGGTGAGGCAGAGCCTGAAACATATCAATCAGCACGATTGCGAATATGTGCTCATCCTCTCCGGCGATCAGCTCTATCAGATGGACTTCAACAAAATGCTGGACGATCACAAAGCCAAGAATGCAGATATCACCATTGCAACTATTCCGGTTGGCGGTCGTGAAGCTTCTGACTTCGGCATCCTCAAAGCGGATGAAGCACATACAATCACCGCTTTCACCGAAAAGCCCAAGGCTGATCTCTTACCCGATTGGGTAAGCGATACCGGACCCGAAATGCAGAGCCAGGGCCGCAATTATCTTGCAAGCATGGGCATCTACATCTTCAACAGAAAAGTGCTGGTGGATATGCTGCTGGATATTTACAAAGACTCTACCGACTTCGGAAAAGAAATTTTGCCGAAAGCGCTCACCGAATATAAAGTGGCCAGTTATCAATACGATGGTTACTGGACGGACATTGGTCATATCTATTCTTTCTTCGAAGCCAATCTGGCGCTCACGCAGGAGATACCGCCATTCAATCTGTTCGATAATGGCAAAGCCGTGTACACGCGTGCGCGTATGCTGCCGCCTGCAAAGATCAGTGGCACTACGCTGGAGAAGACCATCATTGCAGAAGGTTGCATCATCACAGCCAGCCGCATCGAGAATAGCGTGATCGGTATCAGAAGCCGCATCGGACATGGCACCACCATGGTGAGCTGTTATATGATGGGCTCCGATTATTTTGAAACCATCGAAGAAATGGAATATTCAAAAGAGCGCGGATTGCCGAGACTGGGCATTGGGGAAAGATGTTATATCAAGAATGCAATTATCGATAAGAACTGCCGTATCGGAAATGATGTGCGCATTAACGGCAGTACGCATATGGAGAATGCAGATCATTCGCTGTACACCATTCGCGATGGTATTGTGGTGATCAAGAAAGGCGCGATTCTGCCGGATGGATTTGTGGTGTAACACAGCATATCATTTCATGTTTATGATATTTAAAAGCCGGAATTAAGTTCCGGCTTTTTGGGCGCCCGATCTACTTAGCGGGAGATTGGGCGCCCACAACCCGTTTATCCCGCCCCATTGGGCATTCCCTCTGAAATCGATACTTTTGAAAGCCCGCCACAGGCAATTTTCCTTATTGTGTAATATTTACACAATAATCATTATCTTCCGTTCTCAACCATCATTAACAACGATTGCTATGGCCATCAGTTCTTCATCCGGCGCCGGCACTGCAGCGCTGAAACCTAAACCAACGCTGACAACTGCTCAGATCTTCAACATGAGCTTTGGCTTTCTGGGCATCCAGTTCGGATTTGCCTTGCAGAACTCCAACGCCAGCGGCATCCTTCGCAACTACGGCGCTGAAGTGGAGCACCTGAGCTGGTTCTGGCTCGCCGCTCCATTGATCGGATTGATTGTTCAACCCATCGTTGGGCATTACAGCGATCGCACCTGGAACCGCCTCGGCAGACGAAGGCCTTACTTCCTCGCAGGCGCCATCCTTTCTTCGAGTGCACTTGCGCTGATGCCTAATGCAAATATCCTCGGCAGTATTGCACCGCTCGTAATCATCGGAGCAGCCTTTCTCATGATCATGGATGCCTGTTTCAATCTGGCCATGGAGCCCTTCCGCGCATTGGTTGCAGACAATCTTCCGGATTCACAACGAACCAAAGGTTTCGCCATTCAAACATTCCTCATTGGAATAGGAGCCGTGATGGGATCCGCATTGCCTGCCATTCTAAACAGTGTATTTCACGTAAGCAACGAAGCACCCGAAGGCGTGGTTGCACAAAACGTGAAACTTGCTTTCTACATCGGCGCCAGCATTTTTGTGTTGAGTGTGTTGTGGACTGTTTTCAAAACGAAAGAATATCCTCCCAAAGAATATGCAGAATACCACGGCGTGCAGGATGATAAGAAAGAAGGATTAAGCTCCATCTTCAAAGACTTTGCGCGCATGCCCAAAACCATGAAGCAACTCGGACTGGTACAGTTTTTCAGCTGGTTCGCTTTATTCGGCATGTGGGTATTTACTACAGATACCATCGCTACACATATTTTCGGATTGAGCATCGATGATAAAAGTTCCAAAGCGTATCGCGAAGCGCAGGACTGGACCGGCGTTATTTTCGCCGTGTACAACGGTGTTTCCGCCGCTTATGCATTGCTGCTTCCCACCATTGCCAAAAAGATCGGAAGAAAACAAACACATGCGTTGTCGTTGTTCATCGGAGGCATTGGTCTCATCAGCGTTTACTTTGCACCGAATAAAGAATTCCTCATCGGATCGATGGTCTGCGTAGGTATAGCATGGGCCAGCATTCTGGCGATGCCTTACGTAATCTTATCCGGCTCCATACCGGCAGGTAAGATGGGCATCTACATGGGTATCTTCAATTTCTTTATCACCATACCGCAGATACTGAACGGACTGATCGGTGGCCCGATCGTAAAACATCTTTACAACAATCAGCCCGTATATGCACTGGTGCTCGCAGGCGTGTTCATGCTCTGTGCCGCCATCAGTGTGATCTATGTGTATGACCCCGGTGCAATTCGTATCAAAGAAGAAAAAAAACTGGCATGAGAGGAATAATCACTTTCGTATGCGCATTGATGTTGGTATCATCAGCCATCGCTCAGGATACACCACGTTTTTATCCTGCCCATTGGTGGACGGGCATGAAATCGCAGCAACTGCAATTGCTGGTGTATGCTCCGGGAAGCACGAGGGGAGTAGAGTCCGTTCGGCTGAAACCCTATACCGGTGTGCAATTGAAGAAGGTACATCGCTTTAAGAACCGGGCATATATTGCCATCGATCTGGAGATTGCTGCCACGGCAAAACCAGGACAACTGCAATTGAAGTTTTTGCTGAAAGGAGATGTTGGTCCAGATTTCAAATACGAATTGAAGCAACGCCAGCCAGGCATTGGCACTACACGCATCAAAGGCATCGGAACCGAAGATTTGATCTACCTCATCATGCCCGATCGCTTCAGCAATGGCGATATTACCAACGACCGCATACCCGGCATGCTCGATCAATCGCTCAACCGCAAAGATATCTGGGCCCGCCATGGCGGCGATCTCAAAGGTGTCGAAAACAATATCGGCTACCTGCAGGATCTCGGTGTAACTGCCATCTGGCTCAATCCTGTTCTCGAAAACGATATGGCCAATCGAACGGAACACGGCTATGCTATTACTAATCATTACAAGGTAGATCCGAGACTGGGCGGGGCTAAAGCCTATCATTCACTCATCGATGCACTGCATGCGCGAGGCATGAAAATTATTCAGGATGCAGTGTACAATCACGTTGGCATCAATCATTTCCTCTTCAAAGATCTGCCCGACAGCAGCTGGTTCCACTTCTCCAAAAAGTATATCAACACCACTTACAAAGATCAGGTGCTGATGGATCCTTACGCTGCAGCCGACGACAAAAAAAGAATGAGCGATGGATGGTTTGTTCCTTCGATGCCCGACCTAAATCAGCAAAACGAATTCGTTGCCAACTTCCTCATCCAGCATGCACTCTGGTGCACGGAAGAATTCGGTCTCGACGGATGGCGCATCGATACCTATGCCTACAACGATCTCGCTTTCATGAACCGCTGCAACAAAGCGCTGCTCGACGAATATCCGCAGCTTCATATCTTCGGAGAAACATGGGTTCACGGAACGCTTAACCAGAGCTACTTTGCAGCCAATCATTTCGATATTCCCTACAAAAGCAATCTGCCAGGCGTAACGGATTTTCAACTGAATCTGTACGGCATTATTCCGGCACTCACGCAGCCCTTCGGGTGGACGGAAGGCGTTAGCCGCCTCTACAGCACTACCGCCAATGATTTCGTGTATCAGGATCCCAACCGAAATGTGATCTTCCTCGACAATCACGATGTGAGCCGCATCTTCTCCATCCTGGGCGAGAACATTCCAAAAATGAAAATGGCCATCGGATGGCTGCTCACCTACAGAGGCATTCCGCAACTCTACTACGGAACCGAAACGCTGATGAAGAATTTTGCCAACCCCGACGGACTCGTCCGCGAAGATTTTCCCGGCGGATGGAAAAATGATTCCGCTAACAAATTCACCGCATCTGGCAGAACAACAGCAGAGAATGAAATTTTCGATTACACCCGCAAACTCGCCAACTACCGGAAAAACACACCGGCGCTGCATTCCGGAAAGCTGATGCAATATGTTCCCGAAGACGGCGTGTACGTCTATTTCCGGTACAACGATCAGAAAACAATTATGTGCATCATCAATTCAAACGATCAGCCTAAAACCATTGCTACTGCAAGGTTTGAAGAAAGATTGAAAGGATTTGGCGGAGCAACCGACATCGCTACAGGTAATCGTTTCACACTAAAAGATTCCATGTCGCTGCCTGCGCAAAGTTTGCTGATAGCAGACCTGCAACCATAACGATGCAATCGGTATCATAATTCCTGTATCTTTAAGTACCGTAAAACCTTGAACATTGGTACCACCCTTGAAGTACGAGGAAGAACATTTTATCGACAGCACCAAACCGGTGTGGAATTACTCCTTATTCACCGACGAAGATATCCGCAACTACCAGCAGGGCACCAATTACAGGATGTACCAGCTGCTTGGCTCTCACGAAGCAACAGTGCTGGGCATAACAGGCTATTATTTCGCCGTATGGGCGCCTAACGCAACCTACGTTGCTGTTACAGGCAATTTCAACAACTGGAATAATGAAGCTCATCCGCTCTTTGTACGAAAAGACAGCAGCGGCATCTGGGAAGGCTTTATTCCGCATATGCATAAGGGTGAGGTCTACAAATACCATATTCACGGATACAAAGGCGTACAACTCGATAAGGGCGATCCCTACGCAAACTTCTGGGAACGCCGTCCACAAACCGCAAGCATCACCTGGAATCTGGATTATGTGTGGAAGGATGAGGAATGGATGGCAAACCGCCACGCCAGCAACTCCATCGACGCGCCATGGAGTGTATACGAAATGCATCTGGCCAGCTGGATGCGTCCGGATAAGAATGATGAAGAAAGTTACAATACCTACGCTACCATACGCGAAAAACTGGTGCCTTACCTGCAGGAGATGGCCTTCACGCATGTGGAGTTCATGCCTGTAATGGAGCACCCTTACGACGGCAGCTGGGGCTACCAGGGGGCAGGATACTTTGCACCCACTTCGCGTTTCGGCGATCCGCAGGGGCTGATGGAACTGATCGATGCGCTCCATCAGGCCGGCATCGGCGTGATACTCGACTGGGTGCCATCGCATTTTCCCTACGATGCCCACGGCCTCCATATGTTCGACGGCACACATACCTACGAGTATGCCGATATGCGCAAAGGTTTCCATCCCGACTGGAACAGTTACATCTTCAATTACAAAAGGGGAGAAGTAAAATCTTTCCTCATCAGCAGTGCCCGGTTCTGGTTCGAACTGTTCCATATCGATGGCATCCGGGTAGATGCCGTGAGCTCGGTGATCAAACTCAACTACAGCCGCACCGAAGGCGAATGGGAACCCAACGAATTCGGCGGCAACGGCAATATCGAAGCCATCCACTTCATCCGCGATCTCAACGAAACCATCTACCGCGACTTCCCCGATGTACAAACTATCGCAGAAGAAGCCACCGACTGGCCCGGCGTATCGCGACCCACTTACACCGACGGACTCGGTTTCGGCATGAAATGGATGATGGGCTGGATGCACGATACCCTCGACTATTTCAAAGCAGATCCGCTCTTCCGCAAAGGACTTCAGGATAAATTCACTTTCAGCATGATGTATTATTACGACGAGAACTTCATGCTGCCGCTCAGCCACGACGAAGTGGTGCACGGCAAGAGCCCCATGCTCTACAAAATGCCCGGAGACGAATGGCAGAAATTCGCCAATCTCCGCACATTGTACACCTATATGTTCACTCACCCCGGTGCCAAACTGCTCTTTATGGGCAATGAATTCGGAGCTACCGATGAGTGGAATCATAAGTCTGAATTGCAATGGCCACTGCTTCAGTTCGATGCACATCGTCAATTGAAAGATTGCGTGCGCGACCTCAACAACTTATTGCGCAATCAGCCCGCACTCTATGAGAACCAGTTCAATGCCCAGGGATTTGAATGGATAGACCTCAATCACCGCGACGAATGCGTGATCGCTTACCGCCGAAAAGGCAAGCTGCCGGAGAACGATTTGCTTATAGTGTTGAACCTCACACCCAATGTGCGGCACGATTGGAAATTATATGCAAAAGGGAAGAAGGTTTGGAAGGAGATATTCAACAGCAACGACCGAAAATACTGGGGTTCAGGCGATGTGTTCAATCTTGAAATTTCCGTGAAATTGGTAGACAAAAATCAAGACCTCTACGAAATAAACGTACATTTACCAGCGTTGGGAGCAATAGTTTTACGCTAACCAACCTTTACACGTAACCTTTTGATCCAATACCAATCTCAGAAACATGCGAAAGTATCTCCCGCTGGCGGGATGTCTGCTAATGTCCGCAGCAGTATACAGCCAGTCTGACAGCGCCGGCTTTTATCATGATAAAGGCCTGGTGGAAAAACAAGCCCGCCGCTACCGTGAAGCTGAAAAACACTTCATAAAGGCTTCATCTTTCAATCCGAAAAATACTGTTATCCTCACAGACCTTGCATCTGTACTGCTCGAGCAGAACCGCTACATGGAGGCCCGTGAAAAATTGCTGTCCGTTGAGCAACTCGATCCCAACAATCTGCCGGTGATCGAAAAACTCGCGCAACTCAGCATCAACACGCGCAAGTGGGAAGAAGTAATCAAGTATGCCGATAAGATGAAGCAGCTGAAAAGCACTCAGCCCGTGAACTTTCTGATGGCAAAGGCCAATTACGAACTGGAGCGATATGGTGATGCTTTGAGATTCTGCGAGCTCGCTTTCAGAGACGATCCTAAGAAAGCAGAAACGCCTTACATCGCTGCACGCGCACTCGTTGAAATGAGCAATTACAAAAAGGCGGCAGGCTGCTACGAACAGGCGCTGGAGCGCGATTCGTCCAACGCCACCTGGATGTATGAAGCCGGACTCACCTTCTACGCCATTCCCGACGACAAGAAAGCCGTTTACTGGCTCGAACGCGCCGGAGCTAAGGGCTACAAAAAAACAAACGATTATCTCGAAAACCTTGGCAACGCCTACCTCAATACAGGGCAACTGGAAAAAGGCATGGAGATCATGAACCAGATGCTGAAGAACAGACCCGGTGATAAGGAACTCATCTACACCATCGGCGAAGCATGGTACAAAGCAGGCAAGTGGCAGGAAGCCATCGATACATGGGATAAGATCTTCAGCATCGATGCCAAAAACGCCAACGCGCTCTACATGATCGGAATGGCATACCAGAAAAAAGGAGAGAAAGAAAAAGGACAACAATTGTGCGATAAAGCCATCGAACTCGATCCCGGTTTGGCTAAACAGCGTACAGAGAAGAAAATGCCAACAGGATTGTAAGAAGTAATATCAACTTTCTGAAATAAACGCCGGGCCTGCTTTTCAGGTCCGGTTTTTTTGTGCAGTGATCTTACAGCTCATCGAAATAATAGCGTTTTTCGATCTGGGAGCTTCCGCCGAATACACCAAGTCCGGATTGGATATTGCCCACAGGAGAGATCAGTTCATTGGCAGGAACAGATCCGAAATCCGTCTTGTATTTTTCGTAAGTAACCAGATACCTGTACAACTCTCTGCTCACCGATTTTATCTGCAGCAACACACGGCCTTTCAGTTCAGTAGAGTCTGTAGTGAAATACGTTTTATCGATGCCGAAATTCAGTTCGTATTTGTTGTTCTCGAAATGAGAATCGGTTAAGAAGATCCTGCGGTATGGATTGTCGGGATTATCGAAACGGATATTGTCGATATTCTTATCATTGGTGTACAGATCGAGCCGAAGGAACTTTTGCTGAGCAACAGTATCTTTCACCAATTTTACGCCGGGTTCCGACTTCACCTGTGCATAGAGTGTTTGAGCTACTTCGGTAGCCATATCGTATTTGGTTCCTTTGTAACTGAAAGTGGTACGAACTTTCAGCACCTGCTTCAATGCTTCGATTACATACAGTTCCTGCGTTTCGGCAAGATCAACCAATTTGAGTTTAACCTGCAGTACAGGTTTAAGCTGATGTACGTTGCTGCTGGTATCGAGCTTTTCGATATTTACGGGTGCGGGGATGATGGTGTTCGCTCTTGCTGCACCCAATACAGGATGGCTTACTTCCAGCGTATAGTTGCCGCCGGGCTTGAAATAATGTTTAACAGTAAAAACAGAAGTGGGATTGTTTTCAAACTGTGGTGATTTATCTGCTTTCAGCAACCATTTGCCGCCGTGTTCTTCGGTTAGCACCACAGTGGCGTCGTTCACTTTTTCGAATTGCAGCAGATTGCCCGCACCTGCGCGGATGGTTCGTCCGATAGGGATCCTTACCAGATCGCCTGCTGTTGCTTCGGAGAGG
Source organism: Pseudoflavitalea sp. G-6-1-2 (assembly GCF_012927185.1). Classification (GTDB taxonomy): domain Bacteria; phylum Bacteroidota; class Bacteroidia; order Chitinophagales; family Chitinophagaceae; genus Pseudobacter. The sequence continues at coordinate 448,643 of NZ_JABBGB010000002.1, read as the reverse complement.
ATCACCAGTTTATCGTCTTCACTGGCATCGGGAATGAAATTCTTCCTGCAGGAAAAAGCCGGTAGCAGCAGAAGCAGCATCAAAGCATGAAATATGTACTTTTTCCTTTGCATCAGAAATTGATATTGTAAGCTACATAAGGTGTAATGTCGAAAAACTGGTACTTGGTGGTAACCACCAGCGAACGCTTGCCCAGCGTACCTTCCAGATCGTACACGTACTGGCTGGGCGCTCCGTACACGTTGTAAATTCCCATGATCAGTTTTGCAGGAAGTTTTTTGTTCACCAGATGATGGAAGCCTGCCGATACATCGAGCCTGTGATACGATGGCGTTCTGTACGGATGTGCATTGGTGCCCTGATAGATCAACCGGTATTCGTCGGGCGAACGCGGATCTTTGATCTGCTGCGCATCATCAAAATCGGGATAAACAAGACTGGGGAGCGTGAACACATCACCCGTAGCCCAGCTCCACAATGCAGCACAGTTCCATCTTTTGCCTACCTGATACGATACTGCCAGATTGAGATCGTGACGACGATCGTACTTGAAAGGGAATTTGTTTCCCTTATTCACGTATTTGAACTGACGCCAGTTCCAGGAAAGTGTATAGCTGATCTGTGCTCTCCACTTCGGAGTTTTCTTAACGTACATGAACTCCGAACCATAGCTCCATCCTTTACCTGTTTGAATGGATTGCTCCCAGCTTCGGTTGTTCAGGAACAGATTCTTGCCTTCGATATAGTTGGTAACGTTGTAGAGTTTCTTGTAATACAGTTCGGCGCTGAAGGTGCCGAAATTAGGGTGATTGTAGAGATAACCAAGATTGAACATCCGGCTCTCTTCGGGTTCCAGCTTGCGCGTAGAAGGGACCCATGCATCACTGTTAACACCCATGTAAGGATTGGTAACCTGATGCAGGTACTGCGCCATCTGGCTCCAGGCAAGACTTACCTGATTATGTCCGTCGATTCTGTAAGCCGCATAAAATCTGGGCTGCCAGGAACTGAATGCAAAATTACCGTGTGTGTAATTGGAAAAATGTAAACCCGGGCGTACAGTGAGTTTTTTTCCGAGTCTGAATTCAGATTCGTAGAACAACACAGCTTCGCGGTAAGTGAGAGTAGGGAAGGCGCTGAACTCATCGGGGTCATCGATAAAATCCTGCGTTACCGTTCGCGTGAATGGCTTGATGCGCGTAGCTGAGTACTTCGCGCCGAAATTCATTCTCCAGTTATTGGTGGGCGAATACTCAAGTACACTGCGGATATTGTATTGCCTGATCGATGAAAAGATATTGTATACTTTGTTCTGCACTATCGATCCTGAACTGTCGTACAGAGAATACCTGAAGCCTGCAATATTGTTGTAGCTGCTCATGTTCAGCGATGTATTGATGAACGCATTGGCGCCGAGCAGTCTGTTCCAGCTGAGTGCAAGGTTTTTATTTCCCCACTGGTGGCGGTTATTGATATTCGCTTCAGACAGTTTGAGGTTATCGTCTCCGCTGTAGATATTGAACATCAGTTTATCTTTCTTCGAAAGTATATGCGTCACCTTCATTTGAACATCGTAGAAATTGAGGAGGATGCTGCTGTTGGTGAGTCGCAGGAGCGGATTGATCCAGCTATGACGGAAGCTGAGCATGATGGCAGTGCGGTCTTTTTTCAATGGACCTTCGATGGTGAAGGAGCCTGCGAGTACGCCTGCATTGATCTCGCCCTGCCACTGCTTCATATTGCCGTCTTTGGTGCTTACATCCATTACAGAACTGAGTCCACCTCCGAAGCGGCTCGGAAAATTGCTTTTGTAAATGTACATCGACTTCAGCGAGGTCTTGTTTACGATCGGCAACGAACCCAGCAGGTGCATGGGATTGAATACGGGATTGCCATCGAGCAAAAACAAGTTCTCTCCGGGATTACCTCCCCGCACGAGAATGCCGTTGGGAATATCGGCTACGTTCTTCACGCCGGGAAGCTGATACAATGAGCGAAGTACATCGGGTTCGCCGAGTACGTTGTTGTAATCTTCTGCATTCACTTTATCGGCGCCTTCTCTTTTCTGCCGGGGCACTTCGGCTACAATTACTTCGGCGATGGCAGGAACGGGCTGCAGGCGTATATCGCGCCGCATATCCTGTTGCAGATCGGCGATGTTCAGCACCATCGGCGTGTATCCGGCATAGGTGATCTGAATGGTCTGTTTCCCTTCGGGGATTACGAGGGTGAAATAGCCATGCTGATTGGCCAGTGTGCCTTTTCGGTGAACAGGATCCCAGATGGTAGCATCGGGGAGCGGCTCTCCGCTGGTTTCATCTTTTACGATGCCGAAAATGGTGTAACTGTTCAGCAATGCATCATCGGGCAATGCGGTGGAGTTGGGAGCAAGAATGAGTTTGTTGTTTCTTTCCACCACCCTTATCAGCTGGCCACGCAATACCTGTTGCAGCAATGCACCGATGGTAGCGGGTTTGCCGCTGATGGTGACAATCTTACCTGTATCAATAGCCGAAGATGTGTATTCGATAATTACCTTGCTATGCAGGCTGATATCTTCTAAGAACGAGCGGATGGATGCTTTGTCTGTAAACGCACTGAAGGGTGTGGTCAATAAACGTTGCTGCGCATTAGCCCGGTGGAAGCCAATGCAGCCAGTCAGAATAAATATTGTGAAAAGTAGACCCTTCATGTAAAGCCAAAACCCGGTGGCCGTGGTTTAGGAGGGGCAATTTGCTGAATTCCGTGGATTTTCCGTCTTATTTTTTATGAAATATAATTTTATTGACTTCTGTGCTGGTTTCCAGACCCGTAAACAGTTTTACTTCTTCCAGCACTTCAGTGAGTGGTTGTTTGTCGAATTTGGCGGTGAGGTGCATTTTCAGGGCTTCGGACTGGATGGCGGGAGCTACAGAAATTTCGATGCCGTAGTAGTCGGCAATCTCCTCCAGCGCTTCCATGAGCGGCGTATTGCTGAAATTGAGGAGACCTGTTTTCCATGAAAGGAAATTGGAATCCGATACAGCAGCCTGTTGAAGATCGTTACCGGTGAGCACGGCTTTTTGTCCGGCTGAAAGTATCACCTGTGGCGCTTCTTTCTGTTTTCCGGCAAAACTTACCCTTCCGGTGCTCACGATCACTTCGTCTCCCAGGTCGGTTGAATGAACAAGGAAGGAAGTGCCCAGTACCTTTATAGTGGAGTAATCGGTGGAGATGAGGAATGGTTTCTTTTCCATTGGTTCAACTTCAAAGAAAGCTTCGCCTTTCAGCTGCACTTTCCTGAAAGTACCTGCAAAGTCTTTATCATACCCGATGCTGCTGCCTTTGCGCAGGGTTACCTGTGTGCCATCTGGCAAAGTAACAGGGGTATTGCCTTCGGCTGCGATTATGGTTTGTGTGTTGTTCTGTGTACGATTCCAGAGATACCAACCGCCGAATACCACGCCGAGGAATACTACGGCAACAGCCAGCCTCTTCAGCGGGAATACCATAGCGGGTTGCTGCTGTTCTTTTTGGCGAATGCCTGTATCTACTTTATTCCAGGCTGCAATGGTATCGAATGTGGGAGTGTCATGCATGGTAGCGCCTTTATCCCAGATGAGCTGCATCTGTTCGTATTCATGGCGATGCGATGCATCGGCATCCAGCCATTGCTGCAATTCTGCCAGGTCTTGCGGGGTGGCAGTTCCATTCAATTGGCGGGCAATAATATCAGCTATCTGGTCGTCTATCATAACGTGCTTGCGATAAAACTATAACAGAAAATAGTGTTGAACCCCTATTTCCATGAACGAATAAAACGCAGAAAGGAGGAAAACCGAAAGGTAAACCTGCCGTTCCTTTATAAAAAGTCTTAATATCTTCAGTGCTTTTCCCATCTGATTCTCTACAGTTTTCACAGAAATGCCTTGTGAATCAGCAATTTCCTGATAGGTGAGCTTGCCCATCCGGCTGAGTACGAATACTTCGCGGCATTTGGGTGGCAGCTTGTCGAGCGCAGATTTCAGCAATGCCATAAAATCTGTTTCCGCTTTCTCCGGCGAGAGGTGCACCTGCTCCGTGGCAATGGTTTCCTGCCCCGTTAATGCAGTTACCATCTGCTTTTTGTTGCGTTGCAGCCAGGTGAGGCAGTTGTTTCGCACAGCTGTGTAGAGATAGTACCGGATGCCTTCATTGCCCACGAGGCTTTGCTTCTTCTCCCATACATGCATGAAAATATCCTGAACGATGTCTTCACAAACATTCATTTCTTTCACTAATGTATAGGCATACTGGCACAGTGGTTCATAAAAGCGCGAGAACTCTTGCTGGAACTGATGGTATAGTGGGCTGGTTGTCGACATGCCGATTTTACGGTATGTAAAAATAATGGAAACCGGGTAAATAAAAGAGGGAGGTCTTTGTTAAACCTCCCTCATAACCCTATTGTTCTACTTGTTCTTTTACTGTTTTATCAGCTGTTGTCTGTAACTGATCTGGGTTCCGCTCAGTTCGAGGGAATAAGAACCCGAAGGTAAATTACCCAAATCCGTGATGCTGCTTGTATTAACGCCTGCATTGCCGCGAATGTTGTATGTTTTTACAATAACACCGCTGAGGTTGTAGATGCGTACGCGGATATTGTCTTCTCTGTCGAGTTTGAAACGAAGCTCCAGCACAGACTTGAACGGATTGGGCGATGCCCTGGCCGTGAAGACGCCGAGATCGGTACGAACCGACATGATCTTCGACTCTGAAGAATTGTTATCGAAATCTACCTGACGGATCTTGTAGTAGCTCAATCCATCTGCCGGTTTATCGTCGATGAATTCATAACTGCTGTTGCTTCCTTTGGCTGCTACTTTTCCAATTATGCTGTAGTCTTTGCCATTGGTGCTTTTCAGTATTTCAAAATGATGGTTGTTGATCTCTTCGGCAGTTCTCCAGTTGATATGCACTTTGCCGTTGTTGTATCTCGATCCTATAGACAACCATTGTACCGGCATTGGGATCAGTGCCGTAACCGGACCAAACTCCGAAGTATTGCCGGCGCCTGTTGCACTTTCATAAGCCAGTGCCGTGATGCGGGTGCCGGCTGAAACTGACCCCTGGAGGCTGCTCAACGGAATGGAAAAGCGGAATTCAGCTTCGTTGCGAATGCCGCCTGTGCCTGTTCCTTCCTGCGATGCATTGTAATTGCCGGTGGTGCCAACGAGCAGGTCGGCTGCATCGAGTGTTGCGTCATCCTGACCACGGAAAAGGAAAGTCTTTCCTTCGCCGAAGCTTGTTACATATCCGCCGGGAAGTGGATTGGGATTGGGACCCGCATCGGCAATATAAAATTCTATCACAGCATTGGGGCGTGAAAAACCACGTACAGTAAGGGTTGTAGCGCTTACCTGTACAGAAGTGATCACAGGGAAATTCAGCAGGTTGTTAACGCCTGCATCACTGTCGCCGTTATCGTTGCTGGTAACCTTATCTGCATTGAGATCGATGCCCAGCAGATTGTTGTTGTTGAAGATGCTGTTGCGCGAGAATTTATTTCCGGTGGCAACACCTGCCGTTGTTTTTGCTACAATGCCTCCATTGTTGTTGTTGCCAATATGATTTCCTTCAGCTGCATCTTCACTGCCATCGTTATTGGAACCGATGATATTGTTCGATAAAGTGAATGTGCTGTACTCTGCAGTGAGCAAAATGCCCGCACCTCCATTGGCGCCGTCTGCCTCTGTTCCTCCGGGTGCATTTGCTCCGATATTGTTTCCTGCGATGATGTTGTCGTTGGTGTTGTCTGCAAAAGTATTTCCCATGTTAAGGAAATCGAAAGTGCTGAGACGGATACCGTCGCTGATATTGTATACGATGGTGTTCTTCTCATCATTGGCATTGCCATTGAGTCCGTCTGTGCCCACGCGGTTGCCATGGCTGTTCATGATATGGATACCTTCTCTGCCATTGCCTGCTGCGGCTTTTCCGAAGCCGATGATATTGCCTGCGATCACGTTGTCGTGGCTTTGTACCAGAAATAAACCTACTTCACCGTTATTGCCGATGATATTGCCTTCCAATGCGTCGGAAGTGCCGTCGCCATTGGTTCCGATGGTATTGTTAAGAGCGGTTACTGTTACCAGAATTCCATTTCGGCTATGGCCAAAACTGCCGCCAGCTGCTGTTGTGTTCAGATTTTTGTCGAACCCGATTATGTTGCCGGCAATCACTGCACTGCGTGTATTCCAAAGAATGATACCATCAGCGCTGTTGGTTCCTGAGCAGATGAGATTGCCTTCGTTGATATCATTGAGGCCATCGCCATCCACGCCAATAACTACGCCTGTGTTAAATGCACCTCCGTAGTTGAAGAGGTTGACTGCAATGCCGCCACTGGCATTGCCGAGGCCCGCTGTTGCACCGTCTGCACTTGTTCCGAGATAGTTGCCCCAGATATGTGCAGTGTTTCCCTGCTGATTGATGTTGATCGCATAACGCGGCGAACGGATGATCGACAATCCTGCAATGGAAACATCCGCTGAATTGATGGTGAAAACATCTGAGCCGCCATTGAGAAGACTGCCGTCGATTGTTACTACGATAACTCTCGAAGATATGGTTCCCTGACTTGCTCCGGATTGCGAATATCCATTAATGAAGAGTTCGTCGGTAATGGCAGGTAATCCGGCCCCTGTGAGACTAATGGTTGTTGATCCGGCCGGAAGATTGAATTCGATGATGTCTGCCCCAGGCAATGTATTGCTGGTTTGAATAGCTTCAGCCAATGTATTTGCGCCACTGGCAGCATTGCTGGTTACAGTAATAGTGTTTGCTGTTGAATGGTTGGTGTACAGGATAGCCAATACATGAAAGGCAATACCTGTCAGGGTCTTGAAGGTAATTGACATACGAGGTCCTTTTGATGTTCAGAGTTGAATCAGGTTACTGGAAGGAAGATGGACTTTGGAGGTATGTTAAATAGGATGTGTGGAATAGGGAGGGTACCTGACAATACTAAAGTATAAATAGAATGCGAATATCGCAATTATTCTTTCTATGTAATGAATGGTGGAAAAGTTTCTTTCCGGAAAAGGGAGAAGCGCTTAAAAGTCTTCCGGTGTTTGCTGCAAAAGAAGGTAGGCATTGCCCAGGTGACGGGTGATATCAGACGCAATAAGTCCAGGCTCTGAAACCTGCACTGCTGCCAGATCTCCTGCCAGCCCATGCAGGTAAACTCCCGCGATGGCTGCCTGTTCGGGTATCAGTCCCTGTGCACAGAGACCGGTGATGATGCCTGTGAGTACATCTCCGCTTCCGCCGGTTGCCATACCCGGATTGCCGGTGCTGTTGAACCAGGAAATTCCTCCCGGCGTGGCCACCATGGTGAAGGCGCCTTTCAGCACAATGGTAATGCCGAGTTTTTTTGCATGATGGTGAGCCAGTTCCCATCTTTCAAAATCATTGGCAGCCGGACCGAACATCCTTTCCAGTTCTTTTACATGCGGTGTAAGCACTGCACGCGATGGTATCTTTTCAAGCAATGATTTGTTTTCTCCGAGTATATTCAACGCATCCGCATCGAGCACCAATGCTCCCTTGCTTTGCTGAAACAATTGTTGCAGCAGGGGAGCGCCTTCGGTATATCTCCCCATACCCGGACCCACGCCGATGGCATTGAATGCTGCAATATTTTCTACCGTTCCGATATGATCCGTTCCTGCCACAATACACATGGCCTCCGGCGCACTGATCTGCATGATCTCATAACCGGCTTTCGGCACAAAACAAGTGAGCTTGCCCACTCCGCTGCGCAGGCAGGATTGTGCGCTGAGCACAGCGGCACCCATCATGCCAAGGCTTCCTGCTATCAGTGCCGCATGACCGAAATCCCCCTTGTGCGCGAACTTATTTCTGACAGGAAGAATAGCGCGGACAATTGTATCATCGATCCACTGGTAAGTGGGGGTGATGGTGTTGAGGTATTCGGGGTGAAGACCAATATCCAGAATGTGCAGTTCCCCTATATGCCGCTGGTTCTCTGCTGCAAGAAATGCAGGCTTGTAACATTGAAAACTCAATGTCTGCATTGCTTCGATGGCGATTGCACCTTTACTGCTTTTATCGGTGTACAATCCCGAAGGAATATCGATGGCAATCACCAGATTCCCGCTTTGGTTGATATGCTGCACAACAGCGGCAGTAAGTCCGTCCAGCGGACGGTTGAGTCCGGTTCCAAGCAATGCATCGATTACAATATGATCGTCGTCGATTGCATGAATGGTTTCTTCAGACGAAATGAACCGGATGATGGCATTTGTCTGATGAAGACGCGCAAGATTGGTCTGAAAATCCGTGGTTCCTTTTGCGCCGAATTCGAGGATGTTCACCGTTACCGCATGTCCGCTTTGAGCAAGCAGTCGCGCGATTGCCAATCCATCACCGCCATTATTGCCTTTGCCACAGAAAATGGTAAAGGCACTTTGTTTGTAGCCGTTATCCAGCAGCCAGTCGAAACAGGCTGTGGAAGCACGTTCCATAAGGTCGATGCTAAGGATGGGCAGCTCGCGGATGGTGAATTGGTCCCATTCGCGGATCTGAGCGGCAGTGAGAATTTGCATAGGCGAAAATTAGAGATAAAGCTAGGGTTAATCCCCGATATTAGTTGTATTTTATGCCTGTAAAACAACCTGCTCTCCATGAAATTCAGGCATTACCTGTATTGGCTGATACCTGCATTGCTATTGACTGCTCCTGCATCTCAGGCGCAATCGAATGCAAAAGATTCCATCCATGTATTTGCACTTATCGCCAAAGCGGAAGAATTCTTCTCTTCTTCAGATTATGACTCTGCCCTGAATTATTGCGGCCTCGCAGAAAGCTATTGCAAAAAGATCAATTACAAAAAAGGACTCGCTTACACGCTGATCGAAAGAACCGATATTCTCATGGATAAAGGAGATCTGACGCGCGCTGCCCTCGAAACAAATGTGTCGCATGCCATCGGGCAGCAACTGAAAGATTCCCTGATTCTCGCCATTACTTTCATGCAAATGGCACAGACCAATATGTATGGACAGAAGTATGATGAAGCCATTCCTTTCTTTGAAAAATGCGCGCAGTATTTCAACAATCATCCTTCCCGATATGCCGCGTTGGCCTTTAACGATTTCGGATTCACCTACGGTGTAAAAGGTGAACTCGATAAAAAAGCCAACTGCCTCATCAGATCCATCGATATGTACGAGTCGCTGGGTGATGGCTACGATGGCGAAAAAGCCGCTGCCTACAACAATCTCGCTACCGTTTACTACGAATTGAAACAACGCGATAAAACCATTGAATACGCTAAGAAATCTCTTGCCCTTAGAGAAAAATCCGGCGATATCGCAAGGCTGTCGCTGGGTTGCTGCAATCTCAGCCAGTTCTATCTCGGAGTGAATAATCAGGAAGCTGTAAAGTATCAGAAACTTTGCGTGAAATATGCGGAACAGTCGGGAGATGAAAGCCGCATCCTTCATTCCTACATCACTTCATCCCTCATTGCCAGCGAACAAAAAGACAGCGCTACCGCGATTGAATATGAACTGAAAACTATTGCGCTGCTGGAAAAAAGCAAAAAGGATCCTTCCATGCTCGCCCGGCGCTATATCGCAGCCGGAATGGCCTTCTCCGGAAAAGATTCTGCCCGCGCAATTTCCTATTTCAACAATGCTCAACGATTGTCAGCAACATTGAACGATAAATTCAATCTCCGGGATCTTTATCTTCAACGGGCTATCTTTTACAAGCGTCATCAGAATTACGAAGAAGCCTACAGCAACCTCACCACTCATATTCTTTACAGGGACAGCATCATCAAGAGCAATACAGCCTCCACCATTGCAGATCTCGAAGCCAAATACGAAAGTGAAAAGAAAGACAACCTGATTTCCCGGCTCAATGCAACCCAGGAAATCAAAACCCTTCAGATAGAAAAACAGAATGCATTATTGGCCGGCAATCTGCTGGAGGCACAGAAAAAACAGAACGAGATCGATCTTCTGTCAAAAGAAAAAGAACTGCAGGATTTGCAGATCAGCCGGCAGGATGAACAACTCGATAAACAACAGCTGCTGGCCAGTTACAATCAACAACAACTGCAACTGGCAGCCAAAGAAAAACAGTTGCAGGAGAAGCAATTGAAAAACTCCCGAACGGTGCGTAATCTGCTGTTGGTGGGGTTAGGACTTATTTCCATCATCGGGTATTTTCTGTTTAACCGTTACCAGCTGAAACGAAAGATCCATGAGCAGGAAGCTTTGCTGGCTGTGCGAAACAATATCGCTAAAGACCTGCATGATGAGATCGGTTCTACGCTCACCAGCATCAAAATTCTATCCGAAGTTTCCGGGAAGAACCTGCAAAAAGACACCAGCAAAGCAGCTGTATTCATCCAGAAGATCACCGAACAATCTGCCGCTGCACAACAAGGCATCAGCGACATCGTGTGGGCAGTGAAACCAGAAAACGATAAAATGGAGAACATGGTGGTGCGCATGCGCGAATATGCCGCACAGACACTCGAATGCAGGAATGTGCAAACCTATATCACCATCGATGAAAAACTGCTGAACCTGAGTCTGGATATGCAGCAACGGCGGGACTTCTTCCTCATCTACAAAGAAGCGATCAATAATATTGCGAAATATGCGCAGGCAACTGAAGTGAATGTGGTTATCGAGAGCAAAGAACATCAGCTCAATCTGATGATTCAGGATAATGGAGTGGGTTTCGATACCGGCCTCATTCGAAGCAGCAATGGACTGCGTAACATGAAAGCCAGAGCAGAAGCGTTACACGGAGCATTGAATATCCGCTCTGTTCAACAGCAAGGCACTGTGATAGACCTGCGGATACCACTTACATGATCATGTAGTATTCACCAAACTGAAAGCTGATTATCTTTAAATTATGGCTATTAAAGTACTGGTATACGACGACAATGCTGCGCTGCGCACCAGCATCGAGGCACTGATTGTTGCAGAGGACGATTTTGTACTGCTGGCAGTGATGCCCAATGCAGAAACGGTGGAAACAGACGTACAACAGTTTCAGCCAGATGTAGTGCTGATGGATATCGATATGCCGGTAGTAAATGGAGTGATGGCCGTGAAAAAGATCCGGCAGTTCAATCAGCAATTGCCAGTGATAATGCTCACCGTATTCGACGACGACGATAATATTTTCAATGCCATCTGCGCAGGCGCATCGGGTTATCTGCTGAAACAAAATGCTACCGGCGAAATTCCCGGCGCCATCCGAATGGTAATTGCCGGCGGCGCTCCCATGACCGGTTCCGTTGCCAAAAAAGTATTGCAAATGGTTCCCAAAGCCATCAACGCCGATCAGGAAAAAAGCAATCTGTCAGAAAAGGAAACAGCCATTCTTCAATTGCTCGTAAAAGGATACAGTTATAAAATGATTGCCACAGAAATGAACATCAGTATCGATACCGTTCGGTTCCATATCAAAAAGATCTACGACAAACTTCATGTACATTCCGCCACAGAAGCCGTTTCCAGAGCCATCAGAGATAAACTCGTTTAACAGATAATCATGTTTCCCGTAATGCCGCTACATGGATATGTAGTTGATAACACCCCGCAGTAAAACTAGGTTTGGGGTGTAATCAAAAAACCGACATCATGAGACAGTACATTCTGCTTGTTATTTTGCTGGTAACAGCAGCCACCATACATGCACAAAGCCCTATTCCCAAAAGGGCTGAACAAAGAGCAAAGGACAAAGCCAACAGTAAAGTGGATGAATCAGTTGACAAAGGCATCGATTCTGCCTTTTCGAAAACCACCCGCGCAATTGGCAACCTATTCAAGAAAAAAGACAAAACCAAAAAGAGGACGGACGAAGAAGCCCGCAGCGACGAATCTGTATCCACTTCGGATAGAAGAGGAAACATCGGAAATGCAGGCGCCGGTTCTGCCAGGAAAGTGAACAGTGCCGGAGATTTTGAACCTGGCGGAACAGTATTGTTTGAAGATCATTTTTCAAAAGATCGTACCGGAGATTTTCCTGCCAACTGGAATACCAACGGAAGCGGAAAAATTGTAACCATCGATGGAGTGGAAGGAAAATGGCTCGATGTGGTGCACAACTGCATCATCACTCCCGTGCTGAACAAACCACTTCCTGAAAATTGTACCATTGAATTTGATCTGTTCCTCAGATCGGAAGGGGAGCGCAGTACACCATTCATTCAATTCGGACTTACCGAAGTGCGCGATATTCTGCGGGAAGACCTGTTTTACAAAGATCGGTTCTTCGTTAACCTGCACCGGTACACCGAAGAAGATGGAAAAACACTGGAGTATGGATTGAAGAATGATGTGATCGGCAACAAAAGTAGTTTTCCGCTCACTGCGTATGTGAACAAAGTATTGCATGTTGCTCTTGCAGTAAATAAATCACGCGTGAGACTTTATCTGGATGATAACAAAATCATCGACCTGCCACAAGCGCTCACCAGCAATATGCGCAATAACTTTTTCCTGAACAACAATGCAGTGATACCTGCCTCTGAAACCGGCATGTACGTGGGCAATATTCGCATCGCTTCCGGGGAGACCGATGCGCGCAGTCTTCTCATCAAACAACTGATGGAAGAAGGGAAAGCCGTTACCAATGATATTTTGTTTGATGTAAACAGCGACCGGATAAAGAAAGAATCTTTTTCCATCATCAATCAGTTTGGCGACGCGCTGCAAAAGAATCCTTCCCTGAAAATAAAGATCACCGGGCATACTGATAATGATGGCAACGATGCAGACAACCTCACCCTCTCACAAAAACGTGCAGCGGCGGTAAAAATGTACATCACGGAAAATTATGCAGTGGCTGGTTCCAGAATTCAGACCGATGGAAAAGGGGAATCGCAACCAATTGCCACCAATTCCACAACAGATGGAAAGGCAAGGAACAGGCGCGTAGAATTCGTAAAACTTTAATTGCAAACCATGAAAAATTGTTTCCTGATATTTCTGGTGTGCCTGTTGATGTCAGCACAATCATTTGCGCAACCCCGGAACCGAAGCAGGGATAGCATTGGTGTTGCCGGCTGGCGCACCATCATCAAAAAAGCGCCGGTGCTTACCGGTGAAACATCACCGAGGATCATTGTTCCTCACGAACAGCCATTGTGTTTTCCCATGGAATTCGATCTCAAAATATCCATTCCGGGTAAAATTGCAGAACAGGCCATGTTCATCAATGCAAACACGGGCGTGCTCGGATTTTTGCCTCCCAGCAGCAGTGGCCTTGTTAATATGCTCTTTCCCGAACTGCCCGATTTCTCTTTTTCGGTGATGAGCCTCAAAGGCAATGCCTTCCACTATTACACACGAAAAGGAAAGAACAATACGATCGACAGATGGGTGTCGACCGGCAATACGGAAACACATTTTTTTCAAATGCCTGCGGGTAGTTTTACAGGAGCAGTTGATTTGCAAAGAAAGAACGAAACGGCCCCTTACTGCAATAGCACACTTACAGCAACGGCTTATCGTTTTTCCACCAATCCGGATATGACCTGGTTTTTGTTTGGAGATCGTTTTCCGGAGAAACTGCATCCACGGAAATTCCTGGGCAATTTCGGAGTTGGCTATCTGTATACCGATGAAGGATTGTTTATTGCCACTGAATTCAGAACAGGTTCCTACACCTGCAAAGTCACCGAAATACAGGTAACCAATACCTGTTTGCATACGAATGAATTCAATGTAATGGAAGATAAGTTTGTGGAGAAACGAACGGAGGCGCTCAATCAGAACAGACAAAAACTGGAGCGGGATGCTGCGAAGATCGGCGGTGATTGCGCGAGTGAGCAATCCGATCTGTTAACCTTCAGACGGGAACAACAAACGAAACAAGAGGCCGCTTTGCGGCAATCCAAAACAGGCAATACTTACCAGGATCAGAATGTGCAGCGAAGCATGCTGAGTATGATGGATCCGCTCACCATGGTTCAGGAAGGGATACTCACCACAAAGCTGAGCATCTGCAGAGCAGAACATTCTACCAGCTCCAGAAAAGCAGAAAAGATAAATTGCCTCAATAATCAGCTGGGAGTTCTGATGGATCTGGAAACGCGGATGCGCGCGCTGGATACTCAATACGCCAATGATCCCGGTAAAGCATATGCAGAGAAGAGTAAGTTGTATATGCAACGCAGGCCCGGCGGGTGTTCATGAAATTTATTAAGAATCGTTGTGAGCGGGTCTATGCCCGCTCACAACGATTATCTCTTCACTACTGCTTCACCACTTTTATTGCTTTCAGCAGATCTCCTCCTATCACCAGATGATACACTCCACTCACATACTTTGCGGTAGACCATTCTACAATATTTGCGCCCGCATTCAGTTTCACTGATCTGCGTTCTATCAATCCTCCGCTCAAATCGTATATTCTTAACTCCACCTGCTTCGCAGCTTCACTGTACACCTGCACTGTAAACCGGTCTCGGAAAGGATTCGGATACACTTTCGTCTCCATCGGTTTTGCTTCCGCTGGTGTGGATGAATGTATCGCATTACCCAATGTGAATCTCTGCAACTGATCAACCTTGCCTGTCGAAATCCAGTTGTTTGCCGATGCATTCCCTGATGCGATCATGCGCAATCGAGATCCTGCTTTGCCGGTAAACACTGCCAGCTCATTTTTGCTATTTCCGTTCAACTCTTTGTCGGAAAAACTGAACCTGAGTTTGGTATCGCTGCCTGGTTGTGAGGTTGGCTGTATATCATAATACCTCAGAATACTTTTTTTACCCGCGGCATTGAACTGTTCTTTGAAGCCACGTATGATGGTGGTTTTTCCAAGGTTCGACGATGTGGTGATCTCTATACCCAAATTGCCGGGATTCACGCCCTGCGGCGCATTCAGGTCAACCGTGGTGATGATTTTTCCGTCGTTGCCGGTAATGTAATTGTCAACGCCATCCTGACCAAGCACCGCTCCCGGACCAAGTGTTACGCGATGATTTCCGATATCGGTCATATGCCCGGCTGGGTCCCATCTGGCGATGATGTATATGTCCTGTTCCAGCACCATCACACCATCCGGTCCTCCTGAGTTGGTGATAAGATGATAGAACCTCGACTCCGATGAACCTCCGAGTCTGATCCATGATCCTTCAGTTCTTCTCAGTGCAACGCGGCTGTAATCCGGAACAAAGTTTCCGTTGTTCAGCCAGGAGCCGTTATGTATGGTAATCCATGGATTGTCCGATGCCACCACGTCTGTGCCTCCTGTTATCAGCAGACTCTGCGCATGTGGGCTTTGTTGCCAAAACACGGAAACCAGTGCCAGCAGCAGTATCCATCGCTTGTGATAAAATTGTTTTTTCATACCGTTATATTAGGAGTGATCTATTTTGTTTTCTGCAACAGCTGCATCATGGCATCGATCTTCTTTTCGAGCTCGGCTATTTTGGCTGATTGCTCATTCAGTTTTTTCTGTTGTGTGGTGATGATATGCTGCTGCTCCTGCACCGATTTCACTAATGGCACAACAAACGCATCATAGCTTAGACTGTAATGATCGCTCTCCGATTTTGGAGTGATGATGCCGCTGAAATTGTAATTGGCGCGTTTCGCTGCGCGTTCTACTTCCTGCGCAATAAAACCTGTGCGGCGGATGGAAGTAGCCTCATCATATGCCACCTGATGTGCTACGTTGCTGGCGTTACCGGATTGTCCATCGAATCTTTTTACATCGAACTGATAAGTAACAGGGCGCAGTTGAAGAATGAAATCGAGGCCCTTCACATCATCCTGCACATTGAATTTGTAACGGCCGTCCGAAGGGGTGGTGAAGGGAACCTGACCTTCGATAACGGTTACCGCGCTGTTGCCGATCCGTACTTTGTTGGAAGTAAATACCTGTGCTGACCATCCAATGGCTGTAGAATTTTCGATGTTTTGTCCGAAAGCATTGGCGTGTGCACCTATAGCTGTATTGCCGTTTCCTGCAACATTGAGTTCCAGCGCACCAATTCCAAGAGCAGTGTTCCAGTTACCCGTAGTGTTTAAGCGCATGGCCTGCATACCGATACCGGTATTTCCATTTCCGGTAGTATTGCCATCGAGGCTCTGCAGACCTACACCTGTATTGTTGGCTCCGGATTGGTTGTTGGTGAGTGAATAAGTGCCCACTCCGGTATTGGCGGAAGATTCGTTCTTTTGGAGAACACCCGAACCCAGGGCTGTATTGCCGGATCCGTTTACATTTTGTAATAGTGCTGCAGTACCAAAGGCCGTATTGAATGATCCGATGGTATTTTTTCGCATGGCCATAAATCCAGCTGCGGTATTCCATTCTCCTTTGGTATTCTCTTCAAGTACGGCATACCCAAATGCTGAATTATATGCGCCATCATTTAATTTCAGGGCATTTACTCCTACGGCAGTGGCATTGTGTTGTTTGTTGGCTTCAAGTGCTCTTGCCCCAACTGCGGTATTGCCATCGAGAGACTCCCCGGGTTTTCCATAGGCCAGTGCATTGTATCCTACGGCTGTACTGCTGCTTTGACTGTTTTTTATCATGGCAGCATAGCCTATGGCAGTATTGAAACTGCTGTATTCTGCACTATCCATTGCATGGCTACCTACGGCCACGCTGTAAGTGGTGTTGATAGTGTTGCGCATGGAATTATGTCCGATTGCAGTGTTCAGGTTTCCTCCTGATTTTTCCATACTGAAATCACCCACTGCAGTGTTGTAAAATCCGGTTTCATTTAGACGCAATGCCGATTCGCCGATGGCAGTGTTGTGGTGCCCCGTAGTGTTGCTGTACAGCGCTTCGTGGCCGAATGCGGAGTTGGAGTTTCCGCCGATATTGCTGAACATGGCAGAACTTCCCACTGCGAGGTTGTTCTGGCCTTGCGTGTTCTTGTTCAGTGTTTTCATACCGATGGCAAGGTTGGTGCTGCCGGTAGTGTTGAACTCCATGGAATAGCCGCCCAGCGCAATGTTGCCGCGCCCTTCGGTATTGTTCTTTAGTGCCTGATTGCCTACACCGATATTGTTGTTGCCGGTGGTATTCTCACTCAGTACATAAAAACCAATGCCCGTGTTTTCAAAACCTGTAGTGTTCTTCTGCAACACGCGCGTGCCGAAGGCGCTGTTGTTGAATCCACTGGTATTGCTCTTTCCGCTGTGATGGCCGAAGTAAGCATTTGATTTGATGGGATCGATGCGGCCTGCCGCTTCGTTGTTCACTCTGAAGCTGAGCGGTACATTGTCGATAGTGCCCAGAAAATTCACTGAATCGATGGTGCCTGTATTGCCGAGCAGCATCCATGGATCTGTTGCCGGCGTGCTGCCTCCGGTAGTGGAGAGGCTTTTCCATACCGAACCGGTGTAATACCAGAAGCCGCTGGAGGTTGTATCGTACACCAGCAGGCCCTTTGCCGGTACGATGGCATTTCTGGCGGCTGTGCTTACCCGTGGTATCAGCAGGCCTTTGTTGGAAGATTGAATGTCCAGCATTGCGCTGGGATGTGGAAGACTGTTGTTGTTGCTGATCGCAACGCCCTGACCGTAGCCGGATAGCAGCATGCATACGCCTGCTATCATGGATAATAAAATCCTTTTCATGATAAAAGTTTAGGTATTAATGAAAAAAATTGCCGACTCGATTTTTTTCAAAGGGGAGCGGATGGCAATAGCTGTGCTATTGCATCAGAATTATCAGCTGCTGATTCGTAGTACCAGTAAAGGAGGCGAGGTAAGACGGGTGAATACAAAGCGTTTGCTAACAGCAAAGCATAAGTGAAGAAATGTTAATTGGGTGTTTCAACATTCTACGTTGATCTTGAGCATGAATATTGGCAGTTGGGGTTCAAAGTAAACAATTAATTTCTGCATTCATCGCAGGCGCCTGGGAATTTGTTTTAAGATAAATGCAGAATTACCAGTTAGTGGTATGCGAAAAATTATTGGTAGATGAATATCCGCGATTCGTTGGTTTCCATATTACTGATCCTGCTCATGTTTTGGATGCTGATTATATGATCGATGGAAAGTAGCGCCCTGTCTGCATTCCGGCTAAACTGATTTGGTGTTGAAACAATGCACAAAAAAGAAACCGGTGAACAGCAGATCCGAAAATCATTTGTTCACCGGTTACAGGCCTGCTGTTGCAGGACTCTCTTCGATGTTTTATCGTTTGGCCGAATAGCTGGTAGAAGTGCTGCGCTTGCCTCTTACCTTTTTCTTATTGGAAGCCATTGCGGCAGATGTTTTTCTTTTTGTTTTGGATGCTTTCGCAACTGGCGCTGATCTTCTCACCGGAGCATGTCTAACGAGCGCTTCATTGTCGTCGTCGTCACTGCGGCCCTGCATGTAGTCGCCGAAGATATCTGCCATTTCGCGAACGGAATAGATCTTCTTGGAATCGTTATTGCAGAGTGCGATGATGGTGGTGTTCTCATCTATCAGACGATAGAATGCAGTTCGGTTGCCATGCCACCAGCCATTGTGGTACACCAGTTTCTTTCCATTCTTCAGCAGATACATTCTCCATCCCAGTCCGTAATTATGTGTGCCGGGTTTTTCATTGGAGTAGGGCGTATAAGCTGCTGCGAGTGTTTCTGGTTTGAAGAAACGTCCGCTGCGCAGTGCTTCATCCCATTTCATCAGATCGCGTGGAGTGGAGTAAATATTTTTATCGCCATACACCAGATCGAGAAAATCGAGCGGATACAGGCGGCCGTTATTGAAGTAGGAGGGAAGGTAATGATTGGCATAAGCATTGGTGAACACATACGTGTCTTTCATGCCGATGGAATCGAAGAAAGTTTGCTTGAGGTAATCACCGTAGAACCTGCCGGTAACTTTTTCGATCATCAGGGCCAGCAATGCATAGTTGGTATTGGAATAGCTGAAGCCTCTGTCCGGACGGCCTACAGGGATCTGCTTTCTTTTTGCGATGAGAAAATCCAGCACATCCTGATTGGTGACCTGCTGTTGTTTGTTCCAGCCCATCGATCCCATGTAATGATCGTACTTGGGAATACCGCTGCGATGATTCAGCAGCATCTTCACCGTTACGCCCTCGCAGGGAAAGCCGGGGAGATACCTGCTCACGCTATCATCAATATTGATCTTTCCTTCTTCCCACAATTTGCAGATGGCCATTGCGGTGAATGTTTTGGAAACAGATGCAAGATGGATGGGAGTTTTTTCAGTGATGCTGTCAGCCGCTATGCGTGGGTTAGCGTAGCCGCCATATTTTTCGTAGATGATCTGTCCGTCTTTGGCAACTAGGATGCCACCATTGAAGCCATTCCTGAAATTGCTGTCTACAAACTCTTTCACCTTATCGAAGTAGGGACTCGTTTTCGGTGCCGGAGTTGTTGTGCTTGTCAGAGCTGCCTGCGTTGTTGCATTTCCGTTCGCCTCATTGTTTGATACATGTCCGCAACTGAATGCAAATAGCATCAGGGGAATGAGCTTCGTTAAGTTCTTCAAAAGGGTGTCTTTTTTGAATAGGTTAGTGATCGGCAAAAGTACAACAAACGAACAATCGTTCAGTTATGCAATCCGTTTTTTCCGTTTCAAATATAAGAGACATCTTTGCAAACCTGACCAAAACAGCGCTCATTTTACCTTTGCTGTATAGTGAATAACGCAAAAGAGAAGCCAACAATATATGACAGACAAAAAAAATACCAGCTACCCCAAAGAAAAGGTGAACATTCTGTTCCTGGAGAATATCAGTGATAAGGCCGTAAAACACTTCACAGAGGCGGGATACGCATCCGTAAAGAAATTATCGGGCGCCCTCTCCGAAGAAGAACTGATCAAAGCGGTGAAGGATGTGCATCTGCTCGGCATCCGTTCCAAAACCCAGATCACACCTGCTGTTCTCGATGCAGCCAAAAAGTTGCAGGCGATAGGCTGCTTCTGTATCGGCGTAAATCAGGTTGACCTGAAATCGGCCACAGAACATGGTGTAGCGGTATTCAATGCACCTTATTCCAATACCCGCTCCGTGGCGGAATTGGTGATAGGATTGTCTGTTATGCTCATCCGTCGCATCCCCGACAAAAACAAAGCAGCCCACGAAGGCATCTGGAATAAAGAAGCCAAAGGCAGCTACGAACTGAGAGGAAAAACCCTCGGCATCATCGGTTACGGAAATATCGGATCGCAGGTGAGCGTGCTCGCCGAAGCCCTCGGTATGAAAGTGATCTTCTACGATTCAGTGACCAAACTCCCGCTGGGCAATGCTATTGCAAAAAAAACGTTAAAGGAAGTACTGTCCCAGTCAGATATTGTAACCTTGCATGTGCCGGATACCAATTCCACGCGCAACATGATCAATAAAACCACCCTGAAACTGCTGAAAAAGGGAGCCATCTTCCTGAACTATGCAAGAGGTGAAGTAGTTGATCTCGATGCGCTGGCCAAGGCACTCGAAGAAGGACAGGTAGGCGGAGCAGCCGTAGACGTGTTTCCATGGGAGCCGGAAAAGAATGGCGACAAATTCACATCGCCCCTGATGGGATTGCCCAATGTGATACTCACGCCGCATATCGGCGGGTCTACGGAAGAAGCGCAGATGAATATCGGAGAAGATGTGAGCAACAAAATGTTCCAGTTTCTCGAACAGGGGCAGACCACCGGTTCGCATACTGTTCCCTCACTGAGCCTGCCTTTGCAGGAAGGTACGCACCGTATTCTGCACATTCACCGGAACGTGCCGGGTGTATTGAGTGAGATCAATACCCAGCTGAGCAAACACAATATCAACATCCTTGCCCAGTACCTGAAAACAAACGACGAGATCGGTTATGTGGTGCTGGACGTAGACAGAAAATTATCCAATACAGCCTTGCAGCTCTTGAAAGAAGTGAAGGCTACCATCAAGACGAGGCTGTTGTACTAATGAATAAATCTCATGGACAACGAAACCATCAGACAGTTAAAAGAAGCCGTAGAATTATCTCCTGAGAATGTACCGCTGCGCCTGCATCTGGCAGAAGTATTGCTGAAAGCAAACGCTTTTTCAGATGCAGCTGCTCAGTTCAGTGAAGTGCTGAACAGAAGTTATGGCAACCTCAAAGCCAAACTCGGACTGGCCGAAGCCTATTTCCACCAGCAAAAATATTCCGCTGCACTCATCATTTACGAAGAAGTGCAGGACAGCATGCCCGTACCTGCCATGGTGCTCTACGTGAAATGCCTCATCAAGGAGCATTCGCGCGCACAGGCTGTGGAAGTGTATCAGAAAGTGATTGCCCTGCATCCTGAATTTCGGGACGAAGAGATAGATCAGTACCTGCGCCTCTCCGGAACCGGCAACAGCGCTGAGTTTGATGAGGAAGAGGATGATATCTTCGGAGAGAGTGATGCCGACAGCAAATACTTCCTCGAAAAACCCTCCACCAAATTTTCGGATGTAGGAGGAATGCAGCGTATCAAAGATGAGATCTCATTGAAGATCATACAGCCGCTGCTGAATCCCGATCTGTACAAAGCCTTCGGCAAGAAAACCGGCGGAGGTATATTGATGTATGGTCCTCCGGGATGCGGAAAAACTTTTATTGCCAAAGCCACAGCCGGACAAATAGATGCGAAGTTCATCAGCATCGGTCTGCACGATATACTCGATATGTGGATCGGCAACAGCGAAAAGAATCTCCACGGCATTTTCGAGCTGGCGCGCAAGAATGCTCCCTGCGTGCTCTTCTTCGACGAAGTGGATGCAATGGGCGCCAGCCGCAACGATATGAAGCAATCCGCCATGCGGCATGTGATCAATCAGTTCCTTTCCGAAATGGATGGCATCAACTCCTCCAACGAAGGAGTGCTGATACTCGCCGCCACCAATGCTCCCTGGAGCGTTGACCCTGCATTCCGCAGGCCCGGCCGCTTCGATCGTGTGATCTTCGTAGAGCCGCCCGATGAAAAAGCGAGAGAAGAGATCATCGCATCCATGCTGCAGAACAAACCCGTGAAAGAAGCGGATGTGAAAAAGATTGCACAGCAAACACAGGATTACTCCGGTGCCGATCTGCAGGCCGTGATCGATATCGCCATCGAAGAAAAATTGCGCGAATCGCTCAGCACCGGCGTGCTGCAGCCGCTCACTACCAAAGATCTGCTGAAGGGAGTGAAACAGCATCGCCCCACAACTTTGGAGTGGTTCGCCTCTGCCCGCAATTACGCACTCTATGCCAACGAATCGGGATTGTATGATGATATCCTGAAATTTCTCAAGATCAAAAAGTAATATGCCCGAAACTGAAGTACTGATTGGCAGAGCAGAGTTATTGCTTTCTCAGGGAAGAGCGGCCGAAGCCATCAAACAATTGACGGAAGTGCTGCGGCAGGACCCTCAAAATACGCATGCACTTGGGCTCATGGCACGCGCCCGCTTCGATCAGAAGAATTTCGACGCTGGTATAGAATTGGCACATCGTGCTATTTCCATAGAACCGAATGAAAGTTATTTTCATTACCTGCTCGCTTTCGGACATTATTTGCAGGATAAGAATGTGGATGCTCAGTCGGCCATCAGCAGGGCTATTCAGTTGAATCCGTATCAGGCGGAGTACTTCGGATTATGGTCCTTGCTGCTGCTGGAAAAAAATCAATTTGAACAGGCGCTGGAAAAAGCCAATGAAGGCCTTGCACTCGATGCAGAAAGCATCAGCTGTCTCAATGCGCGTGCAACGGCGCTCAATAAACTCAGGCGAACCGACGATGCCATCGATACCATGCGAGCTGCGCTCGATCAGGATCCTGAGAACTCCTTCACGCATACCACAGTTGGCTGGAACCTGCTGGAGAAAGGCAGACAGAAAGAAGCGACGAAACATTTTCGCGAAGCGCTCAGGCTGAATCCCAATGCTGAAGCGGCCCGTGCGGGATTGAAGCAATCGCTGAAATCGAATATCCCTCCTTACAAATGGTTGCTTCAATATAGTTTCTGGATCAACAATAAAGGAAAACAGGCGAGATGGATAATACCCATCGGTATCTATGTCGGTGTAAGGGTAGTGGGCGCATTATCGAGAAATGCACCTCCTGCTGTTGCCATGATTGGAACGGTGCTGGTAGGATTGTACATCCTTGTTGCACTGGCCTCCTGGTTTCTGAATCCGCTGGCGAATATTTTTCTCTTCTTCCATAAAGATGGCAAGCATGCACTCTCCACTAGTGAAAAGTGGAATGCGGTGCTGACCACTACTGCATTGATAACCGGAATAACGCTGCTGGCAACCGGATTTTTCAAAGGACAGCAGTTCGAAGATTCCACACTCATGCTGTCGGGCCTTGTGCTCGTAGCAATGGCCATGCCGTTGAGTCAACTGGAAATACCGATTCGGTTTCGCCGTGCGCCGAAGATGCAGTACTACACCATGGCGCTGGTTGCATTGGGACTGATTTGTCTGGGATTCATCTCAACCGGCAATGTGAATGACATATTGTTTGCCCTCTTCCTTTTTGGAGTGGTGGCGTTTACATGGATCATACCTTTTTCCCGCTAAATCTTTTTGAAATTTATCTGATAGGTGGGCCGGGAATAAAACCGATCCCGTCTGCCAATGTCAGTATAATTGCTGCTGTGGCTGCCAGGTAAATGATTATTCTTGCAAGCCACCGTGGCGCAATTTTCTGTGCTCTCAATAACAGAAAACAACCAATCCATACTACAAATGAAAAGACCTGAAATATGGTTGAAATATTCTTTCTTATCTGATAGGCTTTCCCGATACCATCACGCTCGGCTTGTGTAAGATCGTGATCAACTATCAATGCATGGTAGGTTACGTTTGTTAGTTTGTACGATATCGGAAAACGGTAACACCATATTGCTGCCATTGCCCCCTTCTCTTACGCTTCTTAAACAAATGATAAAATCGCTTCCATAATTTATTTAATTTTCAAAATATATTGAAAGATATGTAACTTTACGTCCGTTAAAGCATCCTTTATGAAAGTTGTAATAGTTGGAGGCGGCTTCGGCGGCCTCCGTTTAGCCCGGAAGCTCAATAATAAACCCGGTTTTGAAGTTACGCTGCTGGACCGCTTCAATTACCATCAGTTTCAGCCGCTGTTCTATCAGGTAGCAACAGCAGGTCTCGACGCCAGCAATATTTCTTTCCCGCTTCGTAAAGTTTTCCATAATTCAAAGAACGTTCGCATCCGTCTTGGTGAGTTGAAGGAGGTAGTGGCCGATCAGCATCTGATCCGCACATCACTTGGCGATATGGAGTATGATGTACTGGTACTCGCCACCGGCGCCGGCACCAATTTCTTCGGCAACAAAGCGCTCGAAGAACATGCTTTTCCTATGAAGAGCACTACGGAAGCTTTGCAGCTTCGCCACACTTTAATACAGCACTTCGAAGACGCGCTGCAGGCGCGGGATTCAGCCGAAATGGAGAAGTTGCTCACACTCGTTGTTGTTGGTGGCGGCCCCACCGGCGTAGAGCTCAGTGGCGCACTCGCAGAAATGAAACGTTACGTGCTTCCCAAAGATTTTCCTGAGATCGATTTCAGCAAGATGAAAATCTATCTGCTCGAAGGCTCACCCAGAACTCTGGCAGCGATGAGCGAAGATTCTTCTGCCGATTCTGCGAAGTATCTCAGCAAACTCGGCGTAACGGTAATGACCGGCACCACTGTGCAGGATTACGACGGCGAAACCGTTGTGCTGAAAGATGGCCGTACCATCGAATCCAAACTCGTTATCTGGGCGGCGGGTATCAAAGGGAATATGCCTGCCGGCATCAAACCCGAACTCATCGCCAGAGGTCACCGCATAAAAGTCGATCAAACCAATAAAGTACTGGGTACCTCCAACGTATATGCGATCGGTGATCTGGCTTATATGGAAACTGAAAAATATCCCAATGGTCACCCTCAGGTAGCGCCCGTTGCGATGCAGCAGGCAGATCTGCTGGCCGCGAATCTGAAACGCATCGAAAGCAGGAGCGGAGCGAAACATATCCAAACCTTCAGCTACTTCGACAAGGGGTCCATGGCCACTGTTGGCCGCAACCTTGCAGTGGTGGACCTCCCTAAAAACAAAATGCATTTCGGGGGATTCTTCGCCTGGATGATCTGGATGGGACTGCACCTGATGCTGATACTCGGCGTGAAGAACAGACTCTTCGTATTCATGAACTGGCTGTACAACTACTTCACATACGATCAAAGCCTGCGATTGCTTTTCAACAATACCAAACCGCCCAAAAGAACGGCCTATGTTAAAGCCCTTCCTGAGCGCCGCCTGGAAGAAGTTAGTGCTGGCTAATTATGCAGTGGATGCAGCTTTGCTGCAACCTTATCTTCCTCCGGGACTGGAGCTGGATACCTTCAACGGAACCTGTTACCTCAGTCTTGTTGGTTTTATGTTCCGCGACACACGCGTGATGGGAATGAAGATCCCATACCATGTGAACTTCCCCGAAGTGAACCTCCGGTTCTATGTTCGGTACGATGATGGAAAACAGGTAAAAAGGGGAGTGGTGTTTCTCAGTGAGATCGTTCCGAAATATGCAGTGGCGTTCATCGCCAATACGCTCTACAAAGAAAATTATCGTCGCATGCCGATGGAAGCATCCGAAGAGTTTGCCGGTGAGCAACTCGAAGTTCGCTACCGCTGGAAGTTCCGCGATAAATGGAATCATATCGCTGCAAAGGCAAACAGCATCAGTCTGCCTTTGCAGTCCGGCACCGAAGAAGAATTCATCACCGAACATTTCTGGGGATATGCCACGGATAGTTTCAGCAGCGCCAATGAATATCAGGTGGCACATCCGCGATGGGAGCTTTATCCGGTGAAAGAATATTCGATCGATTGTGACTTCGGAGCGATCTATGGCCCTGCATTTGAATTTCTGAGGCTGGCGAAACCGGTTTCTGTTTTCCTCGCGGAAGGTTCTGCCATTGAGGTATATCCGAAAAAAATAATCCGTAAAATACAGTAAGGACTTCGGTTCCCCGCATTTCTTCCCCCCCTACGTTTTAATGGCTCTTTAATTGGCCATACCTATGGCTTTTGGTAAATTTGGATACCACTCTGCAGTATCCTCAATTATCCTGCATTCAAAAACCGGCAGCTCAACCTTTGTTATCCTCACCGGAAAAACATTTCGTATGCAGCAAGCCCCGGCATCAACCAAAAGAGGCAAACCCAACGACTGGATTCCCATCTCCATTGCACTCACCATTTTCATAGTGGCGGCAGTTAAAATATTGTTCTTCACCGTTGCTCCTGCTCCTCCTACGGAACCTTACAAAAGAGGGAGAGGACATGCGGATACCAGCACTAAAATTGATACTGCAAAACAACTGCAAATTGAAACGGCCAGATAATAATTGAGGTGTCCCCAAAAAACAGGTTGTCTTCTGAAATGATATGGCAGTCCCGCAGAACAGCGGCCGCTCCCTCAGGAGCGGCTTTCTTATTGCGTTGTACCAGCGGTTAAATTTCTTTTCCCTATTTTTATCGCCGCGCAACAATGCCCGGAAGCCCATTGGATACCCATAACCAGAACAACGAACTTCTCACCCTGATCTCACAAAGCGACGAAAAAGCTTTCAGGGAATTATTTGACCAGTACAGTCAACTCATCTTCTCATTTGCATACCACCTCACCGATTCCGACATCATCGCAAAAGATGTGGTGCAGGAAATTTTTATCCGCATCTGGACCAACCGCCACACCCTCGACCAGATTGTGAATATCCGTGCCTGGATACTCCGCCTCACGCGCAACCATGTGCTGAACGGGCTGAAACGAAAAGCTCACGAAACGATGCTGCTCCGCGAAATCAAAGCCGGCCTCACAGAAGATCATCATCCCACCGATGAAGCTATCCAGTACCGTGAGCTCGAAACCCTGCTTCAGCAGGCCATTGCACAACTGCCTCCCCAGCAGCAGAAAGTGTATCAGCTCAGCAGAAATGCAGGGATGAAACACGATGAAATAGCCACTGCACTGAATATTTCGCCCGAAACAGTAAAGAAGCATATCATGGCCGCTTTGCTGAGCATCCGCAAATACCTCGAAAAAAGAGAGCAGCTGCCGCCCCGCATGTTCGCCATTTTTTTCTGAAAATAATTATCCTGTCGACTACCCCTTCTTCTTTTCCTGATTGTCTCTATACAGGAACCTTTCCTTTTTTATTCATAACAGACACCCAATGGAAGAAAAAAACATCGCCGGGATGTTCCGGCGGTATTTCGATAAAACCTGCACGGAAGAAGAGCGAATGGCCTTTCTGAAGCTGATCGCTTCGGGAGATCATGAAGAAGAACTGAAGCAGTTGCTGGAAGAAGAACTGCAACATTTCACCCCCGGCCGCAAACTCGATGCAGCCGGAGCAGAAGCGCTCTTTTCTCAGATACGAGAATCTATTGCTGATCCGAAACCAGCTCCTGTAGCAGGTTTCAGAAGAAGCCTCGTAAAGAAACTGGCGATCGCTGCCACACTACTGCTGCTGGTAAGCGCCGGAACATGGTTCCTGCTGAACAACAGCAGCAAAAAGAAAAAACATACCACAGGGCATCCGGTAGCGATGACCACGTTCAGTCCCACACCAACGCCATCCGGCGATCAGGCGGTGCTTGAACTGGCCGACGGCACTAAAGTGATCTTAGATTCGAGCGGAGTGGGGCAGATTGCGAAACAAGGCAATGCATCGGTGATTAGAAAGGATGGGGGAGAGCTGATCTATGAATACGGAAAGGGTGAACAGGGAAGCAAAGAACCACAGTACAACACACTCAGCACACCATTGGGAAGACAATACAAACTGCGTTTGCCCGATGGAAGCAGGGTTTGGCTGAATGCAGCATCGAGCATCCGTTATCCTACTGCATTCACCGGCAAGGAAAGAACAGTCACCATTTCGGGCGAAGCTTATTTTGAAGTAGAGAAGAATGCCGCGCAGCCATTTGTGGTGCGTACGCTCAATATGGATGTAGAAGTGCTGGGAACCGATTTCAACGTGAACAGTTATAACGATGAACCTGTGAGCAAAACCACGCTGGTGGAAGGTGCAGTGCGTGTAAGCAGCCTGCATCATAAAGAGATCTCACAGACCATTCAACCGGGAGAACAGGCGCAGCTGGCTGTATCCACTTCCACTACAACATTGCAGATAAAAGAAGTGGATACCGAAGCAGTAACAGCCTGGAAGAACGGCCTGTTTCATTTTGAAGGAACACCCACACAGGAAGTGATGCGTCAGATAGCGCGCTGGTACAATGCGGACATTACCTGCGAAGGCAGGCTGGGCAAGCATTTCAGAGGAGTGATATCGAGAACGGCCACTATGGAAGAAGTGTTCCATATGCTGTCGCTGACGGGAGAATTCAAATATAAAATTGAGGGAAGAAAAGTGACGATTACACCTTAGGACTGCTGACCTTTCGATAAATATGGGTTAACAAAAAAGCCGGTTCAGATGGCGGTCTGAATCCGGCGACAGTAAGGTTAATCCATTTTCCCGGCAAAACCGGGAACAGCTATTGTTTAACCTAAACTACACAAATGTATGTATTTAAACCTTCCCGGTAAAGGCCTGCTGTTACCAGGTCTTTCACCAGTAGCCAAAACCTTGCGGATCATGAAACTGATTGCCCTACTGATGTTTGCAGGCTGTCTGCAGGTGAGTGCAAAAGGATACGCACAGAAAATCACACTGCATGAGAAAAACGCTCCGTTGCAAAAGATCTTCAAAGAGATCAAAAAGCAGAGCGGTTACTTTTTTCTGTATACCGATGAGCTCATCAGAGACACCAGAAATACAGATGTAAATGTAAAGAATGTATCGCTGGAAGACGCGCTAGACGAAGCTTTCAGAGATCAGCCTCTCACGTTCACCATCGTGAACAGAACCATCATCATTAAAAGAAAAGCTGCTCAACCCCTCTTCCCCGAACTGGTGATCCAGCAACGGCATTCCATCAGAGGAACCGTACTCGATGCCGATAACAAACCAGTGGCAGATGCATCCGTAGTGCTCAATGGCACCAAATACGGAACCAGCACCAATGCCAACGGAGAATTTGTTTTCGGCAATATTCCCGAAGGAGAGTACGAACTCTCGGTTTCTTCTGTAGGCTTCGGCAAGTACACCCAGAAAGTGAAACTGAAAGGAGAGAGCATCACCCTCAATATTGCACTGAGCAAGAGCGCCAGCCGCCTCGATGAAATTGTGGTAACCGCCTACGGAACCAGCAAGCAGAGCAATGTAACCGGCTCTGTGAGCACCGTGTCGAGCAAACTGCTGGAACATTCACCCCGCCCATCCGTACAGGAAAACCTGCAGGGAAATGTGAGTGGTGTGATTGTGTCTACCGGTTCCGGACAACCGGGTTATTCCGGTAACGTGCGCATCCGTGGAATCGGATCGATCAACGGAGGCAACGTTCCGCTCTATGTGGTAGACGGCATACCGCTCATTGCCGGAGATCTCAACAGTATCAATGCGTCGGATGTACAGAGTATCAGTGTTCTGAAAGATGCGTCTGCCGCATCGTTGTACGGATCCCGCGCCGCCAACGGGGTGATCATCATCACCACCAAAAAAGGTGGTGCCGGTAAAACTGTTTTCAATGCATCCGTGCAGGCCGGTTCCAATACCATCACCAATGCGCAGGCTTCCAAACCGCTGAACACACTGGAAATGCTGGAGCTGCTGCGCGAAGGATTGAAGAACAATACCAAGATCAAACCAACAGATTTTGAAAACGATCTGAAGAAAGCTGCACCGGATACTACGGTGAATACCGACTGGTTCGATGCGCTGATCAGAAATGGTTCTTATTCGCAGTTCGATCTGTCGGCCAGTGGCGGCAGCGACAAAACAAAGTTCTTTGCATCTGCCAGCTACTACAACGCCATCGCTCCGATGCTGGGCAGCGATTTCAAAAGATATTCTGCCAGGCTCAACCTCAGCAATCAGGCATCACAAAGGCTGAGCCTCAACCTTACGCTGAATGCAAGCGCTACCAAATCGAATCTGGTAAAAGATGAAGGAAGTTTTGCCAACCCTGTGCGCGCCTACAAGCGCTACCAGCCTTGGCTTCGCGTGTACAAAGACGACGGCACTTACGACCTCAGCTACAGCAACAACTACAACCCTGTTGCCGTGGTGAAAGAGAATAAATTCTCACAGGATCGTTACAGTTTCCTCGGATCGTTTGGCGCTAAATTCAGCATCACTGAAGGACTGACCATCGAAACGCAGAACAGCGTTGATTTCAAATACAGCGAGAACCTCGATTATGCTGAGTCCGGAATCGGTACTGCCAGAAGCAATGGTGGTATTGCCAATCAGGAAACCGGCAGAATCATGAACCTCGTAAGCACCAATATCATCCGATACAAAAAGCAATTCGACCTGCATGGCTTCGAGGCATTTGCCGGATACGAAGCGCAGAAAGTGCAGAGTGTGGGGCTCGATGTAACCAAGCGCAACTTTATTCCCAATATGCTTACACTGGCCAATGCTGCAGCAGTGGATGGCGGTAAAAGCACTGAGAGCAACAGCACGCTGGTAGGCATGTTCACCAACGTGAGCTACAGCTACGACGGAAAATATAACCTGAGTGCATCATTCCGCCGTGATGGTTCATCACGTTTCGGTGCCAATCAGCAGTATGGTAATTTCTGGTCTGTAGGTGCATCGTGGAATATTGCGCAGGAAGGTTTCATGGCAAAGCAGAATATCTTCTCCGATCTCCGTCTGCGACTGAGCTATGGAAGCAACGGCAACCAGAGCATCGATGATTTTGCATCGAGAGGTTTGTACAGCAACACAGCCATCTACGACAACAACCCCGGCATGGTGCTCGATCAGTACGGAAATGCAGAGCTTACCTGGGAGAAGAATAATCCCTTCAATGTGGGAGTAGATTTCGGCATACTCCGCAACCGTCTGCAGGGATCGGTTGAGTACTATGTTCGTTCAACTGCGGCATTGTTGCTGAACCGTCCGGTTTCAGCTACCAATGGCGTTACCAGTGTATTGCAGAACATCGGCTCCATGCAGAACAGCGGTATCGAAATAGAACTGAATTCATCCAATATCGTGGCGCCAAAATCAGGAGGTTTCTCCTGGAACACGCGTGCGATGTTCGCCACGCTGAAGAACAAGATCACCAAGCTGGAAAGCCCGATGGTAGGCACTTTCAATCGTTACGAAGGGGGCGATTTCTATCAGTTCAATCTTCCCGGATTCGTTGGAGCAGATCCTGAAACCGGTGAAGCGCTCTGGTATACAGATGCCACCAAAGGCACTACCACCAACGAATTCAACAAGGCAAAAGCATTCAATCAGGGATCAGCGTTGCCTAAATTCTATACAGGTCTTACCAATACATTCGATTACAAAGGCATTTCACTGAGCTTTCAGCTCTATGGAAGTTTCGGCAACAAGATCTACGACAACTGGGGATCCAACAGTTTCAGCGATGGGAGTGCAGGCTTCGGCGCAACAAGTGCAATGCCGCGCTACTACTACAACAACAGATGGAAAGAGAAAGGTGATATGGGCAAGCAGCCGAAAGTAATGTACAACGGCAGCCAGAGCGGAGCCTCCAATCAGGGTTCTACGAGATTTTTGTATGATGGTGATTTCATCCGTCTGCGCGATGTTACACTCGGATACGATCTCTCCAAACAGCTGATCAGCAAACTGCATCTGAGCAGTGCACGCGTGTATGTGCGCGCCAATAACCTGTACACCTGGCTGAAAGACGAACGCGTGGAATTCGATCCGGAAGTAGGTATCGAAGGATATGCAGATCAGAACGCACCTGTTTTCAAAACCATCCTGATAGGGCTTGACATCAAGTTCTAAGAACCATCAAAATAATCGAATATGAAACGTATCATCATACATTCCATAACTCCTTTGATGCTGATGGTTGGCTTCTCTACTGTCAGCTGCAAGAAAGATTTTCTGCAAACCGTACCGCAGCAGAGTACGGATGTAACCAAGGTTGTGATTGATCTTCCAACCACCCGTGCTGCCATCAATGGCATGTACTCGTTGCTGAAGAGTGCGGATTATTATGGCCGCAGCCAGTACGTGAATGCAGACCTGATGGCCGACAATGGATTTCTCAGCAAGAGAAACTCGGGCCGTTATGCGGGCAACGATCAGTTTGCGCTCAATATCACGGATGCGCGCGTACGCGATACCTGGAACAGGCTTTACCTGGTGGTAGCCAACTGCAATATTCTCATACAGAAAGCTACTGCGCTGCAATTGCCGGCTTCGGAACAAGCGGAGAAGAAGCATATTCTCGGTGAGGCTTATGCGCTGCGTGCACTGGCTTATCACGATCTGGTTCGCTGGTATGCCATGCCGTACAATTACACAGCCGACGCTTCTCATTTAGGCGTGCCTGTAGTAACGGTTACCAATGCAGACAAGGGGGAGATCATTTCTCCCAAACGCAATACGGTAAAGGAAACTTACAAGCAGATCAAGGACGATCTTACAAAAGCCATAGAGCTGATGTATACCGAACCGATCACTTCTAACCCCGGTAATCCCGGCAACCCTGTGGGCTTTTCGTTATCCAATCGCGGACGATTCACTATCGGCGGTGCAAAAGCGCTGCTCTCCAGGGTTTATCTGTATACCGAAGAGTGGGCAAGTGCAGAAGCAGTAGCATCGGAAGTGATCAGCGATGTAAAAAAATACACACTCATTCAGAGAGATAAACTGGTGGGTGGATTTCAGACGCAGAACAGTTCTGAGGCGATCTTCGAAGTGCATTATTCCAGCACAGACAATCTGGGCAGCGATATGATGGCCAATTTCACCCTGCAGGCAGGAAGTTATGGCGATCTGCTGGCAACGGATGATCTGTTCAACAGTTATGATGCAGCTGATGTACGCAAAGGTTTTCTGCTGAAAGGATCGAGAACCACTGCCGAAAATCCGGCTAATCTTATCACGAAGTACACGGCTTTCCAAACCTTCGATGAAGGCATCAAAGTGATCAGGCTGGCAGAAGTGTATCTCAACAGGGCAGAGGCGAGAGCCATGCAGGGAGGAAAGGATGCAGAGGCGGCAGCTGATGTGGACGTGATCAAAAAGCGTGCATTCGCAGCTCCTGTACCAACTGTGGAAACAGGCACTGCGCTGCGCGATCTCATCCGTGCAGAGCGGAGGAGAGAGCTGGCGTTCGAAGGCCATCGTCTCTTCGATCTGAACCGCTGGAAACTGTCGTTCACCAAGTATCGTTCAGGAGGCACCGTGAGTGTAGACTATCCTAATCTGAGGAGCATTTTCCCGATCCCGCTGAACGAAATGAACGCCAATACCAGCATGGAACAGAACGATGCATACAAATAGTTGCAAGGTTAAATAATGTCAAGGTTAAGGTTCTGACAATTTTTAACGGGGTTTCACTTTTGCAATCAACAGGGCCGCACCAGAACAGGTGCGGCTTTTTTGTGCATGTCCGGCATGTGTTTTCCTTTGCTGATTGTGCGTATCTTTATAAGGTCCCTGAATAACCCTGGCATGAAATTTTTCCTGAAGTAAAAAACTATAGTATGACTACCAACAACAATCGCGGGGATCAGATGAGCACTATGCTTGAAGTGATCAATAAATGCAATGAGCGGGGCATGAATATTCCTTTCGAGTATGAGCCGCAGGGGCTTACTTCGGGGAAGGGGGATTATTATCAGCCTGCCGATCTGAAGATCATCAAAACCTATCGTTTTGAAGGCATGAGCAATCCCGACGACAGTTCCATTTTATACATCATCGAAACCAATACGGGCAAGCAGGGTTATCTGATCGATTCCTATGGGGCGTATTCGAGCCATGATAATGATCAGGGATTCGATAATTTTGTGCGCCAGATAGCGGTGGAGGACCGGGATGAGCAGTTGCTTTTCTCGCTTTGAGATGGGAGAGGGCCGCTCCGATACCGGGAATGCTCCGTGGTTTACTGCCAAGGGATGCCAGGTTAAACCGTGTAGACAGCGATGATACAGCGTCTATGCAGTGCCCATGCAGCGGGGATACACCGTCGGGACTGCCTTTTGAAGTGTATGTTTTGCCGCATTCAGTCATACGAGCGGCTGATTTTGCCATTCTCCGCTAATTTTCTGGCTAATATTCTTTGCTATTTCCCTGAAATACCTACCTTTGCGCTCCATTTTGAGCAATAATTAAGATTGCTCTATTGCCCACACGGCCCAAAAAGTTCTCCGACTGTTCGGGGGCGCCAGCAGGGTATCACTCGCAAAAGGTATTAGAATGCCAAAGGTTAAAACCAACTCCAGTGCCAAGAAAAGGTTTAAAGTTACCGGCACCGGAAAGATCACACACCAGAGATCTCACAAACGTCACATTCTGACAAAGAAATCTAACAAACGTAAACGCGCTCTGAGAGTTGATGGCGTTGTTCACAAGTCGAATGAAGATTTTGTTAAGCGTCTGCTGCGTCTGAAATAATTCCGGGAATTCAATTTATCAAACACAACTTTAAACTAATTAAGATATGCCACGTTCAGTAAATGCCGTAGCATCAAGAGCCCGTCGTAAACGGATTCTGAAGGCCGCAAAAGGTTACTACGGTAAACGTAAAAATGTATACACTGTAGCTAAAAACGTAATGGAGAAAGGTCTCCAGTACAAATATGTTAGCCGCAAACTGAAGAAGAGAGAATACCGCGCGCTGTGGATCGTTCGTATCAACGCCGCTGTAAGAGAAGAAGGTCTCACTTACTCTGAGTTCATCAACAAACTGAACAAGAAAGGCATCACCCTCGATCGCAAGATCCTGGCTGATCTGGCTATGAATGAGCCGGCAACTTTCAAAAATCTGATCGCTTCCGTGAAATAATCATGAAGCTGACAACGATACAAAGCCGGGCAGATCATCTGCCCGGTTTTTTTTATTTGTAAAACCGTACAAACATTTACTTTTGTGTAACTTTTTTGGTATGTGCTTTTTACTTCATCATTAAAACTCATAGCCATCAGCAATCCGAATCAGTTCATGAACAACTCTTATGCGGACCTGGTAAAGCAGACTTTCAACTGGCCCCAGGAAGGCATAGATGTTAAAGACGGCAAACTCTTCTTTAACGGAATCGATCTCAACGCGCTGATCGATAAATACGGAACGCCGCTTAAACTCAGCTATCTTCCTAAAATCGGTAGTCAGATCAAGAAGGCAAAGAAGATGTTCGAGAATGCTTTCAAGAAACACCGCTACACCGGAACTTACAATTATTGTTATTGTACCAAAAGTTCCCATTTCTCTTTTGTAGTGGAAGAGGCACTGAAGAACGACATCCATCTGGAGACCTCGTATGCGTACGACATCGAGATCATTAAAAAACTGTACGCCCGCAGAAAGATCAACAAAGAAACCTTCATCATCTGCAACGGCTATAAACAGAAGTCCTATACCACGCGTATAGCCCAGCTGCTTAACAGCGGTTTCAAAAATGTGATTCCGGTTCTCGACAACAAAGACGAACTGCTGAACTATAAAAAGTCCGTAAAAGTTCCCTTCAAACTCGGTATCCGCATCGCAGCAGAAGAAGAACCCACTTTCCCGTTCTATACATCCCGCCTGGGATTCAGAGCGCGCGACGTGCTGGAGTTCTATGTAGATAAGATCGAAGGCAACGAAGATCGCTTTCAGCTGAAGATGCTCCATATCTTCCTCAACAAGGGGATTAAGGATGATATCTACTACTGGAGTGAGCTCAATAAAGTGATCAACCTGTATTGCCAGCTCAAGAAGATCTGTCCTGAACTCGATTCCATCAATATCGGTGGCGGATTCCCCATCAAGCACTCGCTTGGTTTCGAATACGATTATCAGTTCATGATCAACGAGATCGTTGGCAATATCAAAAAGGCCTGCAAAAAGAACAACGTGCCGATGCCGAATATCTTCACGGAGTTTGGCAGCTACACCGTTGGCGAAAGCATGGCGCATATTTACAGCGTAATCGGAGAGAAAGTACAGAACGATCGTGAGAACTGGTATATGATCGATTCTTCTTTCATCACTACATTGCCGGACACCTGGGGTATTGGTGAGAAGTTTCTGATGCTTCCCGTGAATAAATGGGACAGTGAGTACCAGCGGGTAGTTCTCGGAGGTATCACCTGCGACAGTCACGATTACTACGATTCTGAAGAGCACGTAAACGAAGTGTTTCTGCCCAAGACCAATGGCGCCGAGCCGTTGCGTGTAGGCTTCTTCCATACAGGGGCTTATCAGGATCAGATCAGCGGGTACGGTGGTATCAAACACTGCCTCATTCCGTCGCCCAAGCATGTAATTATCGGGCACGATAAGAATGGTAAGCTCGTAGACTGGGTTTATGCCAAAGAACAAAGTGCGCAGAGCATGCTGAAGATCTTAGGATACTAAGCTGCTTTGATGTAAGCATAAAAAAACGGGATATGTTTCAAAACATATCCCGTTTGTATTTTTCAGTGAGCCGGTTCATATCATTTGTTAGCGATCATCCCAGTCGCGATCATGACCTCTGCCATGTCCGCGCCCATGACCACGTCCACGTCCGCGATCGTCGTCGCAATCGTCATCGTAGCGGCGATGCTTCTTCCATTTCTTGTGATAATGACGGTCGTCGCAATCCCAGTCGCGGTACGCACGTCTGTCGTAATCTACATAACGTACATACCTTTCGTCGAGATAATACCTTCCGTCTCTGCCTTCCCAGTAGTAATAACCGGCCGGGTTGCGGTAGCAACGTCGTCCGTCATCGCCAATGGTGATGGCCAGTCCGGGTGTTCTTACAATAATCAGCGGATACCTTCTGTAACCGGGCTGATCAAAGTTCGCAGCTGTGGAAGAGGGATAAATAGTCACTTCCTTTTTAACTGCGTTTTTTTCTTCGCTTGAATTGATGAGGTTGCTGTTGGCCGAAGCGCTGCTGAACATTACCGTTACCAGGGTAAGAGCGGCAACCGTTGATGTAAAAACTGGGGCTTTCATACTTTGCTGGTTTTATATTTATAAAGCCAAGTAGTTTGCCAGAAAACCTTAAAATCTTTAACATGGATCGAATTGTAGTTCTATTAACAATCATGCTTTTACACTTTGCTAATCTGCAGGCACAACAGAATGCAGAAGAACCGGTAAAGGCAACCGTAAATCAGTTGTTCGAAGGAATGAAAGCGGGTGATGCTGCAAAAGTGAAAGCTGCTTTTGCAGATAGCGCCATACTTCAGACAATAGTTTCAAAAGATGGTAAAGTGAGCATCAGAAATATTACTGTGCAATTCTTTGCCGACTTCGTTGGCAAACAGGCTGCAGGCGCTGCTGATGAGCAGATAAAATTCGAGACCATCAAAATCGATGATAATCTCGCGTTGGTGTGGACGCCCTACAAGTTTTACTACAATGGGAAATTCAGTCACTGCGGTGTGAATTCTTTTCAGCTGGTGAGATTTAATGGTCAATGGAAAATACAGTACCTGATCGATACAAGAAGAAAGGAGGGCTGCGAATAGCCCTCCTTGTTAGTATCGTAATTGGTGTATGTAAATTATCTGCCGGGCTCGTCCCGGTTTTTTATTGTCCGGATTATTTCTTCAGTCTGTACTTCTTGCTCACTTTGGGGCTGTTGAAGTATTCGTTGAGCTCTTCTTCGGTCATGTCGTTGGCATCTACGATCGGAATATCTATCAGCTGTATCTGAATCTGTTTCAGTTCATCTTTCAGCTTCGCAGTTTTCTGCGAAATATTGGGATCGCGCTCACCCACGAGGGTATTGTCGCGAACCATGTACTCCAGTCTTTTGATGGAAGTGCGCACCAGCGATGCCTGGTTCTGATCGAACACTTTCTGAGGAGCGATGGCCTCTTTGATAGGAACCAGTGAAACGCCTACACTGGGAAGCACTTTGCCAACCTTCTGGCTGCCTTCGCCGGTAGAAGAGGCGAGGATACTGCCTGTGAGGGCGGTGGTGGAGCCGGTGATATCGAAAGTGGTGCGGGTATTTTTGGTGCCGCGAACGCGTTTATCGAGTTGCAGGAAAGAATATTTCAGCTGCAGGATATAAGTGTTGATGTTTCGTACAGCAAGATTGTAATCCTGCACAGCAATCGGATAATTGAGTGCGTCGCGTACGATGATCTTTACACCTGCCGTGTCTTTGTTCATGAACTTGTTGGCTCCTACGAAAGTGAGATTCAGGATTTTCACTTTTCCGGAGTCGGTGTCCTTCACAAAATCGAAGGGCACGGCCCACACGAAGTCGTCGTCGCATTTCTTTACCTGCGAAACTACTTTCAGCGGCATATTGGCGTAGAAAGTGATGTTCTCGATAGGGAAGTTTCCGTTCTCACACTGCACTTTAAAGGCAACGGTATCGCCTTCATCCACCCAAAGGGTAGAGCTCACCGATGGTTTCAGCCTGCTGGGTATGATCTCGGTATTGTAAAATAATATGGAGAAGAAAGTATCTACCCGGTCCGCAGGATTATCGAGATTCTGAACACCGAGGAAAACCTTGTATTCATGATCGTAGCGAAGCCTTCCTGAGAGGAAATAACTTTTCTCGGCTTTGAAGGTGAGCTGACCATTGTCTTTATTGATGCGGAGGCCAACGGGAGAGTTGCGGAGGTACCAGTAGTATTTCGTCTGGTCTTTATTGATCTCCAGTCTGTAGTTGAGTGTTGAATCTACGGGAAGTGTTACGTAGGGATTCAGGTTTTTGATGCGAAGGGCCACATCCGCTGAATCGTGGATAATTGGAATGGTATCTGTGTGTTTCCTTAACGTATCCACACGAACTTCCTGTGAAAAAAGCTGTGCTACAGGACTAATCAGGAAGATAACCAACAGAATGTTTTGGACTATTCGGCTTTTCACCATGTGATGTTCATGTTGTTGTAATCGGGTCCGAAGTTAACACAAAACAATAAAAAACCCATCCCGGTAGAAACCGGGATGGGGCTTAAACCAAAACCAACTGCTTACCTTGCCCGCCGTGTTTGAGTCGGCAGGGCTGTATGAAAAGGGATTTTAACCTTTCTTTAATATTTCAATTATTGAATATTAATCTGTTTGGTGGACGGCTTCACTGTTTCTTTTTTGGGCAGGTGTAATTTCAGTACACCGTTCTCGTATTTAGCGGAGATGTTCTCTGCATCAACCTGCTCGTCGAGATTGAAACTGCGTTTGAAGCTGCGTTGACTGAATTCTTTTCTGATCACTTTCTGATCTTCGGATTTCTGGGCTTCTTTTTTCTCGAATGCGATGGTCAACAGGCCATTTTCGAGGTTTAACTGAAAATCTTCTTTAGCTAATCCGGCAGCACTCAGTTCGATATCGAATGCGTTGGTCGATTCGAATACGTTCACAGGAGGGTAGTGAAAACCATCTTTCCATGTGTTGGGGATATGATCGAATAACTCATCGAATACTGATTTTGCTACGGGTCTGTTGTTAAGCTTTACGAATGTCATGGTATTAATTTGTTTGTTTTTTGAAATTTTGAATTACGCAGAACAGAGATCAAATGGCATACCATTGGCCAATGCCAGCTTTTTTGCTGCCGGAGATGCAGAAAACTGAAAAGCGATAAGTCAAAATGGCCGAAACGGTTAGGTTGGCGAGTCAAAATGGCTGATTTCGAATCCATAAACTACGTATCAACCTTTTTCGATAGTTTTGTGTTTTAGGAAATGAATCAAAACAAATCAAAATGTATCCCGCAGAAATAGTTATTCCGATGAAAGAAGAGCTGACTGAAAATGGATTTTCAGAGCTCCTCACTCCGCAAGAAGTAGATACTCAGCTGTCTCAGTCAGGCACCACCCTGGTAATGATCAACTCTGTATGTGGTTGTTCAGCAGGTTCTGCACGACCTGGTGTATTGATGGCGGTGGCCAATTCAGCTAAGAAACCCGATCATCTTACGACCAGCTTTGCTGGTTTCGATGTAGATGCAGTAAAGAAATTGCGTGAGCATTTGCTGCCTTATCCTCCTTCTTCACCGGCAATTGCGCTGTTCAAGAACGGAGAACTGGTGCATTTCATCGAGCGCCACATGATTGAAGGCCGCCCTGCTCAAATGATCGCACACAACCTGATTGCGGCGTTTGATCAGCACTGTTAAGGAATCATGCTGACTAGTTCAGCTTTGTTCATAGTGATGACCCTCTCATTCATGAGAGGGTTTTTTTTCTTATCATTGCACACTGAACTCATCAAACCCTATAATTCAACACTTCATATTGCATGTATCCTAACCTTTACTATGCCTTTAGAGATCTCTTCGGTCTGGAGCTTCCCGGCCTGAGATTCGTGAATTCATTCGGCTTCTTTGTTGCACTGTCGTTTTTGGCGGGGGCCTGGGTGCTTACGCGCGAACTGAAACGGAAGGAGAGGGCAGGATTGTTATCCGGCAAAGAAGTGAAGATTATGGTAGGGCAGCCTGCCAGCATCACCGAAATGCTGCTCAACTTCATTCTCGGCTTTATTCTCGGGTATAAGATCATTGGATTATTCCTTGCCGATAAAGAACACAGTGCAGATCCGCAGGCGTTCATTTTCTCTGGAGCAGGTAACCTGCCGATGGGCATCATTCTCGGTTTGCTGATGGCCGGACTGAAATGGTGGGAAAAGCAAAAGCAAAAACTTCCCAAGCCCGAAGAACGTGTGATCCGCATCTGGCCACACGACAGAGTAGGAGACATCATTATCTATTCAGCGCTCTTTGGTTTTCTCGGGGCCAAAGTTTTCCATAACCTCGAAAACTGGAACGAGTTTGTAAAGAGTCCCATCGAAGCACTGCTTTCTTTCAGCGGGTTGACCTTCTATGGAGGCTTGATCTGTGCAGCGCTCGCACTTTATTTCTACGCCAGAAAACATAAGATCAATTTCAAACACCTCGCAGATGCTGCAGCACCGGCACTTTTGCTGGCTTACGCATTAGGCCGTGTTGGTTGTCAGGTTGCTGGTGATGGCGACTGGGGCATACTCAACAGCGCTTATGTAACCGGACCAGACAGCAAGGCTGTACTGGCCGATACCACAACCTTCAACCAGGCACTGGAGAGCAATAAGAATTTCTATCTCAAAACATTCAATGTAACCAGTCTGGACGAAGTGCATCACACGAGTGTGAAAGCTCCATCGTGGCTTCCCGACTGGATGGTGGCCTATACCTATCCGCACAACGTAATCAATGAGGGTACGCCCATTCCCGGTTGTGTGGACGATCAATATTGCAGCCATCTTCCCATACCGGTATTTCCAACTCCGTTCTACGAAACAGTTGTCTGCCTGATCTTCTTCTTCATACTCTGGGCATTCAGAAAAAGATTATCGGTACCCGGCAGCATGTTTGCCGTTTATCTGATCGTAAATGGCATCGAACGTTTCCTCGTTGAGAAGATCCGTGTGAATACCAAATATGATATCGGAGGATTCCATCCAACGCAGGCCGAGCTGATCTCTACGGGATTGGTACTCGCCGGTCTCGCATTGTATTTCTTTGTAAACAGAAAGAAGAAGCAGGATGCTTAAATAATTGAGTATTGTCTTAGATCGATAAAGACACATTAAGTAAAGGATGTCTCAATGTATGAGGCATCCTTTATTATTTCAGGGCTGTGTGGTTGATGCGGCCGGTCCGGGTCGGGATATGACAACACCGGCGTGAAATGTGCCAGGCAGAGTGGAATCTCCGATCGGCTTAGGGAAATAGGATAGGGCAGTGGTTCAATGCTATACTTTCGTGCAACACATTGCAATGCCGGGTTATCATATTCCGTCCCGTCCCAGCTGCTGTAGGGCAAGTGCTAAGGCTATCAGGCCATTCTGGGGTATGCTTTATCATCTATTCCAATAGCCAATAGTCAGACGCAAACATGCTTCATAGAAACTCCTGCCTGCGCAGCGAGCCCCCATATTCCCCCTCCTTAGGATGAATGGAAATATCCATACAGTGAGTCTACTCAGGTGCACCTTCAGCGATTACCGGCAAACTGTTATCCTGCGGTAGGGTCTTAAAATCTGTTATTGCACAGTCCTGGTTCAGCACTATAGTCACATGCTACTTCCCAATGTTCCCAAAAAAATCTACTCTGTCCGGCAGATTTTTCCGCCCGCCCGCGGGATAACAGGTTGCCAACCAATCATCCACCCCAAAAGCCTGCACTCAAATTTTTCCTTCCAACTGTAACCTTACACAATCCTCCCACGTCAAACCACTGTTCCCTATTATTTCCGGTCATCCAAATTATCAACCGTTCACATACATAATACTGTACTATGCTAAACCAAGTACCTACTTTTGAACTGTAATAATTAAAACAAAGTATTTAACTATATAGAAACTTCAACCGCCATGAGAAATTTACACGTATTCATCCTTTTCCTTTTTACCCTTGGATCCGCCAGCTTTACTCAGGCTCAGTCCGGTAAAGTTTCGGGCAAAGTGCTCGATAACAGGCAGGCTCCTTTAGCTGCCGCTACCGTTTCTGTTCTGAAACAAACCGACTCAAGTTCCGTAGCCATGCTGGCCACCGACCAGTACGGCCGCTTTCAAATAACCGGATTACCAGCCGGAACCTTCTTTGTTCAGATCTCAGCAACCGGGCATCTCTCTACCTACTCTAAAAATTTCGATATCAGCTCCAATAGTACTGACATTGAGCTTCCTGTATTTACTCTCACTGCTGCCACCAAAGAGCTCGGCAGTGTAACCGTTGTTGCTTCCAGGCCAGCAGTGGAGCAGAAGATAGACCGTACCGTAGTGAACGTAGACGCCACCATCAGCAATATCGGAACCAATGCTTTGGAAGTACTGGAGAAAGTGCCTGGTGTTCAGGTAGATAAAGACGGAAATATCAGCCTCAAAGGCAAGCAGGGTGTGATGGTGCTGCTCGATGGCCGCCCTACCTATCTCAGCGCTGCCGATCTTGCCAACATGCTTCGCGGCATGCAAAGTTCTCAGCTCGATCAGGTAGAAGTAATGACCAATCCTCCCGCCAAATACGACGCAGCCGGCAATTCCGGCATCATCAATATCAAGACCAAGAAAAACAAAGCCCGCGGCTTCAATGGCTCCGTAAACGTGGGAGCCGGCCAGGGCAAATACTTCAGAACATGGGAAAGTATAGCCTTGAATTACAGAAACAAAAAGTTCAACCTTTTTGCAAACTATGGGTTCGATAACACCCATAACTTCCAGCAGCTGGATATCCACCGTTCTTTTTACAACAAAGACCGCAGCGCAGTAACCAACATCTTCGATCAGGTTTCTTATCAGAAGAGAACCTACGTAAACCATAACCTGAAACTGGGAATGGATTACTCTATCAGCAAATCAACCACAGTTGGCATAGTGCTTACCGGTTTTCTGAACAAAGAACTGTCGCTCGGAAACAATTACAGCGAAATGAAATCGCCTAAAGGAACGGTGGATTCTACACTGGTTGCTCTTTCGGATTCCAAAGAAAACTGGAAGAACGGAGCCATCAACCTCAATTTCCGCCATCAGTTCGATACTACCGGCCGTGAACTGACCATCGATCTCGATTAC
Source organism: Pseudoflavitalea sp. G-6-1-2 (assembly GCF_012927185.1). Taxonomy (GTDB): domain Bacteria; phylum Bacteroidota; class Bacteroidia; order Chitinophagales; family Chitinophagaceae; genus Pseudobacter. Next base: position 405,067 of record NZ_JABBGB010000002.1, on the reverse strand, counting down.
ATTCGCTACAAAGCTGCCAACGATCAGGATTTCGACAATATCACCAGCTTTCCTAACGGAGATCCTAACGCTGAAGAACTGCTGAAAGGCGATATGCCTGCCAGCATCGATATCAGATCTGCGAAGCTGGATTATGTTCATCCTATTACAAAAGATACCCGCGTAGAAGCAGGTTGGAAAACCAGCTTCGTGGAAAACGACAGCAAGGCCAACTATTTCCTCGGATTCAGAAACAGCCATGCTATCGACTATACTGTCGATTACGGTAAAACGAACTACTTCAACTATCGTGAGAACATCAATGCTGCATATGTGAACTTCAATCATAAGTTCAGCGACAAATGGAGTGTTCAATCGGGACTTCGTTTTGAAAACACCAACTACAAAGGCCATCAGTTCGGCAATGCAAGAAAAGCCGACTCATCTTTTAACAACTCATACAACAGTCTTTTCCCTACTGTGTACGTTAGCTATACACCCAGCGAAAAGCATCAGTTTGGTGCGAACTTCGGCAGAAGAATTGAAAGACCAGCTTATCAGGATATGAATCCTTTTCTCTTCTACATCGATAAATTCACATACGGCAGAGGTAACCCGTTCCTTCGTCCGCAATACGCTACCACCTTTGAATTGAACCATATTTACAAAAGCATGCTCACCACCTCGCTGCAGTACAGCGAATCGAAGAACGATATGAACGAAGCATTCGATCAGGGTAAGGTAGAGAATGGTGAAGATCCGCTCGCAACCATTGTGAAGAAAGGCAACTACGGAAAGCGTCAGAACTTTGTAGCCAGCATGAACCTTCAATGGCAGATTACAAAATGGTACAGCACCAATATGTATGCAAGCTATGGTTACACAAAGATATCCGGACTGATCGCAGCCACTGGCGAAACGCTCAACATGGAAGCCAACAACTTTTTCGTAAAACTGAACAACCAGTTCCGTTTCGATCAGGGTTGGGGTGCGGAACTCAGCGGATGGTATTCCGGTCCTCAGCTCGAAGGTCAGATCAGACTTCGCGAAATGGCACGTGTAGATGCAGCAGTTAGCAAGCAGGTACTGAAAGGAAAAGGAAGCATCAAATTATCTGTGCGGGATCTCTTCTTTACTCAGCTGGCAAAAGGAGATATGGACTTCAAAAGCACCTATGCTTCATTCAAGAATACCCGCGATACCCGTATCTGGAGCATCAACTTCAACTATCGTTTCGGAAAGGCAGCCGGCAACGGAAGTCAGCGCAGACGCAGTGCCAGTGAAGAACAGAGCAGGGTTCGTTCAGGAGAATAAAGTGAGTTTTGTTTTAATTAATAGTTTGAAAAAACACGGGCGTCTCATTCCTGAGACGCTCTTTTTGTTGCTTTTGAGCTATTGTGAAAGCCCGGCTCAGCAACCATAATCCGGCCTTTATAATAATTTTAACAGTAAACTTCGAAACTTTTTTGCCTTTCAGTAGTCATATATATGTGTAACGCGCGCAAGCGTTGTACATCTTACAAACAGTCATTCAAGTTTTTCTCATAAGCAGTTAGTTTTGGTTAACGTCCCCCATTTCCATGGGGGACTTCTCTTTTATTACCCTTTTGTTACTAATAACGGCTTCCCTTAGATTTGCACAAATTTGTTGTTATGCCTTCATTCGACATCGTTAGTAAAGTAGATGCCCAGGCATTGGACAATGCCGTAAATGTTGTGACCAAAGAGATCACCAACCGATTCGACTTCAAAAATGCGCATGTGGTGATTGATCTCGATAAAAAAGAGTACAAGATCAAGCTGGAAGCGGATGATGATATGAAGCTCCGCCAGATCGCAGATGTGCTCATCAGCAGGGCACACAAGCAGGGTATTGCTCCGCAGGCTTTCGATTTTTCTAAAGATCCTTATCAGAGCGGAAAATACACCAAGCAGGATGTTTCAGTGAAAAACGGACTGAAGCAGGAAGATGCCAAGAAGATTGTAAAACTGATCAAAGACTCCGGACTGAAAGTACAGGCTGCCATTCACGACGATATGGTGCGTGTAACAGGTAAAAAAATCGACGACCTTCAGGAGGTGATTGCCCTCTGCCGCAATGCAGAACTCGACCTCGCCCTTCAGTACGAAAATATGCGTAGCTAGTACGTTTTGTGCATATCCAGGTGCATAAAAGGTGCATTTCAAAATTTGGATTGCCCGTACTCAATAACGTAACTTTAGTATACAAAATCGCCAGAAATCTGTAAAAAGAAAAGAAGGTGGTTAACGGAAAGCATTGGTTCAGAAAATATGTAAGCTCACGCAAGCATATGAATGATCCGATGCTTTTCTCTTTTATGCCCAGTAAACAGAAATTGGCAATCTTTCAAGAAAAATTGCCGTTTTATGCCCTCCAGGGTTGATGTTAGTCAATTTTTAGTATATTGTTGTCCGGAAATTGGAAGAGTAACGAAATAAATTTAATTTGGCAGAGCGCCGGCCGAGGATTAATTTTGCGGCTTTGCAAATAATTAAATTGTACGGCAAAATCCGTACAACCTTTTAAATCAGAAAGTTATGAAAAAGGAGCTCCACCCCGGTTCTTACCGGTTTGTTATTTTCAAGGATATGTCTAATGGCGTAACCTTCCTCAGCCGTTCTACTGCACCAAGCAAAGAAACCCTGAAATGGGAAGATGGCAATGAATACCCGCTGATCAAGCTTGAGATCTCTTCTACTTCTCACCCGTTCTTTACTGGTCAGAATGTACTGGTAGATACTGCAGGTAGAATCGATAAGTTCAAGAAGCGTTACGAAAAGAAAAAATAAAATCTTAATTTCAAGATAACATTTTTGTTTTTCATGGCTATACTTTCCCTTTCCTGTTCTCAGGAAGGGGATTTTTTTTGTCCCACCATCTTTGCTCACTACATTTGGCCTCCCAATATTGGACTTCACCTGATTCCTTCTTCATGCAACCGGTTTATCTCAATGATGCCGAAATCCGGAACCAGCTTTTTCCCTTCGCACAGATCCGTCATGTTGCGGATATGCGTGTAGGTATTCTCACCATCCGCGAAAAATGGGAAGCCCTGCTGGGCACTGCCGTTCAACTGATCAGTGATACCAGTGCATTGCCCGAAGGTGCGCAGGTGTTTGCCGCCAATATTCTCCCTTCACGCGCGTTTGTTGCATCGCTGCGCAGCTCGCCGGATAATCCGGATTGGAGCACGGTTAAAGTAGTTCAATACCCCTGGCATATCTTTCAGCTGAACGACTGGGCAATCCGCGAAGACTTCGAATACCTTCGTTCAAGACCAGGTGCCGGTTCAATTCCTGTCGGGGGTACAGCTGTTCATCTCATCAATCCCGATCAGATTTTTATTGAACCCGGCGCTAAGTTGCAGCACTGCATCCTCAATGCCACTGAAGGACCGATCTATATCGGCCGCGATGCGCACGTAATGGAAGGATGCCTCATCCGCGGCCCTTTTGCCCTCTGCGAAAATGCCACCATGAAGATGGGCTCTAAAGTGTACGGAGCTACCACCATCGGACCCAGGTGCGTTATGGGAGGGGAGATCAAGAACAGCGTTGTGTTTGGCAACTCCAACAAAGCGCATGATGGTTACCTCGGAGATGCCGTTCTCGGAGAATGGTGCAATCTCGGAGCAGGCACTTCCAACTCCAACATGAAGAACAATGCTTCCGATGTTCGCGTATGGCATCCTTCATCCGACACACATCTTGCCGCAGGCATGAAATGCGGGCTGCTGATGGGAGATTACAGCCGTGCTGCCATCAACACTTCTTTTTATACCGGCACTGTTGTCGGCATCTGCGTGAATGTTTTTGGAGACGGCATTCCTCCCAAATTCATACCCAGCTTCACCTGGGGCACACGCGGACTCAGCAAGTACGAATTCGAAAAAGCATTGTCCGATATACAGGCCTGGAAGAAATTGAAACATCAGTCACTCACCGATGATGAAATAAACCGATTGCGGTCAATTTTTGAATTATCATAGTCTGGATACATCATATCTAAAAAATATAATAGAACATGCGGAAAAAAATAGCTGCAGCTAACTGGAAAATGAATTGCACCCTTCAGCAGGGAGAACAACTGCTGGATGGCATCCTCGGAGCCAATATCGAACTGAAAGCCCATCAGCAGGCAATCTTTGCCGTTCCCTTCCCATACCTCACTATGGCCACTGCCAAACTCAATGGCCGTAAGGGTTACAGCATTGCTGCTCAAAACGTGTACAACAAAAAATCCGGCGCCTATACCGGTGAAGTCTCTGCAGAAATGCTGCAATCGATCCAGGTACCTTACTGTCTGGTTGGACATAGCGAACGCCGCGAATATTTCAGCGAAAGCAACCAGATGCTGGCAGAAAAGATCGATCTGCTGCTCGCAAACGGCATCACACCCATCTTCTGCTGTGGCGAGCCACTGAGCATCCGCGAAGCAGGTACACAGAACAGCTTTGTTGCAAAACAACTCGAAGAGTCGCTGTTTCATTTGTCTGCCGAAGTGGTGGCAACTATCGTGATCGCATACGAACCAATCTGGGCCATCGGTACTGGCAAAACTGCAACAGCTGATCAGGCTCAGGAGATCCATGCATACCTGCGCAGTGTACTGGCCGGTAAATACGGACAGGCAGTAGCGGATCAGATCCCCGTACTCTATGGTGGAAGTGTGAAAGGCAGCAATGCAAAGGAACTCTTCTCCTGCCCGGATGTAGATGGTGGTCTCGTTGGTGGCGCTTCACTCAATGCTGAGGAATTCGCAACTATCATCAGCAGTCTTCCTTAATGAAATACATCAGCATGCTGTGCGCGTATGTTCTTCAGCGTTAGTAACCGCGAAACTTCGAGCGCTGCCTGCTTCAGTACATCATATTCAACTGAATTGTCCCGGATCCGAATCAGAAGGTCCGGGATTTCTTTTATATCCGCATACCTGAATACACTCTTGCTGAACATAGGCTCCAGCAAAAGCCCTTCGGGCACAATGGCCGGTCTGGCAAATCTTATCATGTCTCCGATATTGCCCGATGATTTGGTGAGGCCATATTGCTCTGTTACATCATCCGCCATAACAGTGATGATGCGGGTAGGAGAGAAGATAAAATGCGTTTGCTCCATCACTCTGTCGAACTCAGGCTGATCCACCGTTTCCGTATCGTACCAGAACAGATTGTTATGCACCGATGCGTATTCCTTCACCTGTTGCAGAATGCCCGCCCCATACTGTTCTGAGAAGCCTCCCAGCAATGTTATTCTTACCGCAATCTGTTTTGCATGGCAATATTCCAGCAATGCAAAAACTGCGTTATAATCCCTTCTTCGTTCATCGATAGTACCCGGGACTGTGATATTGATGTACGGTTGCGTAGATGGAGGATTTACATACCGGCCTTCATCGAAAAATGCACCCGGAATGGTTCGTACAGTTTTCCCTTCAGGAAGTTTTGCACGAAGCGGCGCTTCCATGGTACTGTTGAGTACCGTAAACTCATCGATGTGTTTGAGAAGGATCTTTTTTCCGGTATTGCGGATATACCTGCGCAAAGTTCCGTTTGAAGGATATTCGAAGTAGTTGTTGATATCGTGAATGGTGAGCAGTATCCGTACATCGGGAAGCATTTTCGCCAGCCACGCATACAGTATAAAATTGTCGCTCAGGGTTTCGAGCCAAAGCAGTTCGATCTTTTCTGCCTTCACCTTTTTGTAGATAGTGTAAATGAACGATCGCTTCGATTGATTGTCTTCTTTTACGATCCATTGAAATCCCGACAGATCCAGCGCCGGCATTGCCTGCAGCTGCTTGTACGAAGCGGCATAAGTAAACACTGAAACCCTGTGCTGTGGCTGATCGAAAAGGCGCAGCAGGGTATGGGCCACTTCAAAATGATCCATCTCGAATATTCCAATGCGCATATCAACAAAAATAATCATTTCGGCAAAAGAGACTACATTTAAGTGCTTTTGGTATGTTTGTGCCTATGAGTATCCGCAAAAATCTGGTGTATAACTTTATACTGACGCTCAGCCAGGTTTTGCTTCCGTTAGTATCCATCCCGTATGTGTCGCGGATACTCTCTCCCGAAGGCATCGGAAAAGTGAGCTTTATAGACAGCTTCACGTATTATTTCATCTTCATCGCTGAATTCGGCATCATCATCTACGGCATCCGCGAAGTAGCCAAACTGCGCGAAAACAAAGATGCGAGAGATAAGCTGGTGTCTGAACTGCTCACGCTGCATGTGCTCACTTCGTCTGTTGCCATTATCGTTTACGGCATTTCGGTAGCCATTCTCTGGCAAAAGTTCGGTGATATCCGGCTTTTGTTTTTCTCTCTCAGTTATCTGCTCGTGAACAGCTTTGCATGCGAATGGTATTTCATGGGCATGGAGAAATTCCGCTACATCACCATGCGGTCGCTGATTACAAGGGTGCTGGCATTGGCTTCTTTGTTCCTGCTGGTGAAAGCACCGGATGATTATTACCTCTACTACGCCATCATGGTAGTGGCTGCCATTGTGAATCTCGTATGGAACAATATCAATCTTTTCAGAGAAGTGAAGATAAGTTTCGGTGAACCCGGATGGAAGAAGCACCTGAGGCACACCGTTGTTACCAATGCCATCAACCTGGCATTTGGCATTACGCTGCTGCTGGATAATGTGCTGCTTCGTTTGGTAAGCAGCGCTGCAGCCGTTGGGCTCTATGCTTTCTCCGTGAAGATATTGCGCACCACCACTTTGCTGCTCACCGATTCTTTGCAGGTGTTCTTTCCGCGCATTGTAGCATTGAAACGTTCGGGCAACGAAACCGGCATGCAACAGGTGATGCAGAAGAACCTGCAACTGCTCATTTTCTTTGCAGTGCCGATGTGTGTTGGGCTGGGACTGCTCGCCGGTCCGCTTGTAAGATTGTTTCTCGGTCCACAGTTCGATGTGGCAGTTCGGAATGTGCAGATCTTATGTGTATTTCCTCTGCTGAAATCCATGAGTCTGTTTTGCTGCAATCAGGTATTGATCGCGCAACATAAAGAGCGGCAGGCACTGGTGAGCCTGCTTATCGGAAACGGATTGTTCATTCCCATTGCATTGCTGCTTGGCTGGCATTGGCAGGATGCCGGAGCAGCCATCGCGCTGCTGATTGCAGAATTGATTGTACTCATCATCTCTTACAACTACGCTTCGAAACTCATACCAGTACTTCAACTGTTCGATTTCAAAGGATGGATGCAGGCCTCTTTCACCAGCCTGCTGTTTGTGCCGGTGGTGTTGGTATTGCAATATCTCCATGCCAGTGATACACTGATGGTGCTCGCAGGTGTTCCGCTCTGTATGGCCATTTATTTTGGCGTGCAATTGCTGCTGCTTAAAAACTCCTTTGCCATCGATCTCAGGCAGTGGGCATGGAGCAGGGTTGCAGGCAAATAAAAAAAATAAGCGCCCTTTCCGGAGCGCTCATCATTCAATGTTTTTTGTTCAGATCTAATTCTTCAATTTCTCAATCAGTTCTACGTATTCTTCCATGGCAGTTTCTCTGGTTTTGCCTTTAAGGGCTGCCCAGGATTCGAACTTTGCTTTGGATACAAAGTCGAATGGGTTGGAAGGAGGGTCCACGTTGATGTCCCCTTCGGTGGCCTGCTTATAATAAGAATACAATTGCAGAAGCGTGTCGTTGCTGGGACGGTCAGACAGGTTCTTGCTATCTGCAACAGCTTGCTCGAAGCGGGATTTCAAATCCATAATATTGTTGATTTGTTGCGAATGTAAGCAATTGTTACAAATACAATTTCACCAATAAAACAGATGTCCCCTGATTTTTCCATTGCTGCCCAGCTCCAATGTGGGAGCGGGTATCTTGATGCTGTTTGCAGCAAAGAGTATCGTTTTCAGCCACTTCTTTTTGGTTCGGATGCGGGTGAGGTCCAAGTCTGCCGATAAATAAAAATGGCGGGTGCGTTCGATCTCCGGATGGCCGAATGTTCTTCCGCTCTTATCCTTCCAGAAATTCTCTTCGCCGCCAAGCATGCCGCGGGCACCGTATCCCACAGCAACATTGAGCCAGAGTGGAAGTTTGCTTTCCTGTGCAAAGGACCGCAGGTTAACGCTGAGCCAATAGGTTTGGGAATTGTAATCTTTCAACATGCGCTCCTGCAGTGATTTTCCAAACAACTGATTGCGCCTGTTCTTCAGTTCCTGCGTAGGGTAATCGTATGGATTGTAGCTGAGTTTGAATTGAATGCGTTGTGTATTCCAGTGCAGCTCCTGCGCAACAAAAGTGGCGGCGCCCAAGGAATTGGCGGCCATATCGCCCCAGCTGAATCCCCATTCGGAGGAATAGCCGTCCTGAATTTCAATCACACTCTGATAGGCCATGGCGCTGAGCCCACCCAGCCAGGCACTTTTGCGGCGGTTGAGGCCCGACCAGTTCCACAACTCGGTGCTCAGGCGGCTCATCTGGTAAGCCGTCCAGGCATGGCCGGCTTTGTCCATCTGCAACCACTCCTTATTGTCGTTGAAAAAGTGAAAATTGGTTTTGGGATAATCTTTGTACCATACCTGGTTCAGGGTAATGAAGGAGCCTACCCACAGAGCGGCTTGGGTGCCTGCAATCAGGTATACTTTTGCGGGTTTATAAGGATACCGGCCTGCATCAGGGTTTACGATCTTCGGGGTGTCTACCTGGGGCATAACCTGTTCCGGTGGCCTTGCCGCCATCTGACCCGATACCCTGATATTTGCTGCCAATAGTACCATCAGGAGAAGGGTTGTTCTCCAGGATTTAGGGTTCATGTAACAAAAATACGTTTTAGGGCACGGATTGTCAATCCATAAAATTCAATATCTTCAAACCTTGATCCCGCGGGGATCAACTACATTAAACAGCAAGTATGGAAGCAAAGATCAAGGAAAATGTGAATGCCTGGCTGAATGGAAATTTTGATCAGGACACGAAAAATGAAATAAGCAGATTAGAGAAAGAAAATCCCAACGAACTCGCAGACGCTTTTTACCGTAACCTCGAATTCGGAACCGGAGGATTGCGCGGAATCATGGGCGTTGGTACCAACCGCATGAACAAATACACTGTGGGCATGAGCACACAGGGGTATGCCAACTATCTCAAACAAACTTATCCCGGCGGCGAGATCCGAGTTGCCATTGCACACGATCCACGCAATAACAGCCGCTACTTCGCAGAGATCACCGCCAATGTAATGGCTGCCAATGGCATCAAAGTATTTCTCTTCGAAGCACTGAGACCAACACCCGAACTGAGTTTCACCATCCGTAAACTGGGTTGCCAGGGCGGTGTTGTGTGCACAGCCAGCCACAACCCAAAAGAATACAACGGTTACAAAGCATATTGGAATGATGGTGGACAACTGGTGCCGCCACACGATAAGAACGTTATCAAAGAAGTGGATAAGATCAGTTCTGTTGACGACGTAAAATGGAGCGGCGGCGAAGCCAATATCCAAATCATCGGAAAGGAAATGGACGAAGCCTATATCAGCATGGTAAAAGGCCTCAGTGTGTATCCCGAAGTGATCGCAAAGCAAAAAGATCTGAAGATAGTTTATACACCGATCCACGGAAGTGGCATCATGCTTGTACCACAGGTGCTGCAGGCCTTCGGCTTCACCAATGTGCACATTGTGGAAGAGCAGGCGAAACCCGACGGCAATTTCCCAACTGTGGTGTATCCTAACCCCGAAGAGGCAGAAGCCATGAGCATCGGTCTTAAAAAAGCACAGGAGCTCGATGCAGACATTCTGCTGGGAACCGATCCCGATGCAGACCGCGTAGGCATCGCCATCAAAGACAGCAGCGGCAACTGGGTGCTGATGAACGGAAACCAAACAGCCGTACTCGCATTCAATTACATGCTCGAAGCACGCAGGGCAAAAGGAGTAGCGCAACCAAACGACATGGTGGTGAAAACCATCGTAACCACCGATATGATCGATCATATTGCAGCACACTACAACGTTAACTGCTACAATGTGCTCACCGGTTTCAAATGGATTGCCGAACTGATCAAAGAGAAAGAAGGAAAAGAAAACTATATCATTGGAGGAGAAGAAAGCTATGGTCTGATGATCGGGCCGCAACTCCGCGACAAAGATGCCGTATCTGCAGTAGCCCTGCTCTGCGAAATGGCAGCATACGAAAAAGAAAAAGGACGCACGCTCTACGAGAAACTGATCGATCTCTACGTGCAGTTCGGATACTATCAGGAGCATCTGATCTCCATCACCAAAAAAGGCATGAACGGCCAGCAGGAGATCGCTGCCATGATGGAAAGATACAGAACCAATCCACCCGCATCACTGCACAATATCGCCGTAGTGCAGTTGCTCGATTACCAATTGAAACGCGGCCGAAACCTGCAAACAGGCGAAGAGTGGGACATCAAACTCCCGGCCTCCAACGTATTGCAATTTATCCTTGAAGATGGAAGCAAAATTTCCGCCCGCCCCTCTGGCACTGAACCGAAGATAAAATTCTATTTCAGTGTAAACACGAAACTGAATAGCGCAGCCGGCTTCCCTGAAGCACAGGCTGAACTGAAAAACAGGATCGACGGGATCATTCAAGGACTGTCTTTATAAATTTCAAAAAAACAAACAACAATGAAGCGATTATTCTCTTGCTTACTCGTGACCATGGCATTGGTGATGGTGGGACAACATTCACAGGCTCAGGCCAAGATTGGCTACATCAGTCTCAATGAGCTGATCGTTGCCATGCCAGAATACAAAAAAGCCGGAACAGATCTGGCTGATCATCAGAAAGCGCTGCAACAGCAGGCAGCTGACTATCAGGTGGAGTTTCAACGCAAAGACAGCCTCTTCGCTGCCGATTCTACCAAATGGTCTTCAGCGATGAAAGAAATCAAAAGAAAAGAACTGAACGACTTATATGTTAAGATCGTAAACTTCAATCAGCAGGCACAACAAAGCATGCAGGAAAAAGAACAGCAACTGCTGGCTCCCATTCAGCAGAAAGCTGTAAGCACTGCACAGGCAGTGGCTAAAGAAAACGGCTATGCCTACATCCTCAGCAAAGAGCAGCTGATCTCTTTCCCTTCGGGAGATGATATACTGCCGCTGGTTGCCAAAAAACTTGGATTGAATCTGAATGCGGCTCCGGCAGCTCCCCCTGCAGGTGGAGGTGTGAAGCCAAAGCAGTAACCGATAACTGATTATGCAAAAGGGTGTTCAGAAAAATCTTCTGAACACCCTTTTGCATTGTGTCGAATTATTTTCTCAACACTCCCGGCGTTATGCCATATTTCTTTTTGAATGCTCTGCTGAAGTGCTGGGGATTGGCGTATCCGCAGTCTGCTGCTATTTCTGCAATGGACTTATGCGTGTTTTGTATCAGTGTTTTCGCTTCTTCGAGTTTCACGGTATTCAGATAACCGAACACAGTATCGTTGAATAATTCTTTGAAACCATTCTTCAGTTTGTATTCGTTGGTGTAACAAAGGCGGGCCAGTTGCTGAAGGGTAGGAGGAGCATCTTTCATTTGCAGCAATAACTCACGCGCTGCATAGATCTTGTCTTTGTCTCCCGGTTGTTTCAATACAGAATATACCGGTGCTGTATCATTCAGCTGATTCCATTGCAGCAGCAGCAACTCCAGCACCTTCGTCTCGAAATGCAGATTGCGCAGTGGGCCAATGTATTGCTGTTGCCACAATGATGCAATGAGACAGCTCATGGCTGGCGTGATCTTTTTTGCAGTTTGATGTTTCACAAAAGGTTTATTGGCGAGGATGTTATCAGTGATGCCATCCAGTGCAGCTGAATGTGGTAACATCAACTCCATGAATCTATGCTTCGCAATATTGACGGTGAAATTGCAGTGAACACCTGCACCGTAAAACCGGTTCTGCTCCCAATGCCCCTGATTGTACATGATGTTGTGATAGCCCTGCGCAAAAGGAACTTCTTCTTTCATAAAACTGTTGCGCTGTACGATGTTTCCCTGCATCACAAAATTCATTTCTACTACAGGCAGATTGTTCCAGTGTTTTACGCCGGCATGCGTAGCAAGACCTGCGCCGAAGCTGAGGCTTCCTTCGGAAATATGGATATCCCCTCGTTTCAGCAAACGCAGTTGTCCGTTTACCTCGCGGGTTTTGATATCGAAGTGCACTGGTTTGTCTGTTTCCGTTAACCAGTCGAATCCGGGAAATTCCGGAAGAGAGGAAGCGGGCTGTTGATTGTTCTGCATCACGGTAATTTTGCGATGAATCCTTTTCAGGTAATTTCTTATCCCTGTTATGCCATCTGAACGCTGAAGACTTTACCAAATTGCCGGAAACAAATGGCAGTATGAATGTACAACAACCAACAGCAGAAATACCGGTATTAATTGCAGGAGGCGGAGTGGTAGGATTATCGGCAGCGCTGTTTCTTTTGGAGCAGGGAATACCTGTTGTGCTTATTGAAAAACATAGCGGAACCAGCATTCACCCGCGTGCGCGGGGATTCGATACCAGAACCATGGAGATCTTCCGGGAAACGGGACTGAGTGCACCGATCCGCGAAGCGGGCAAAGCCCTCGCGCCAGCATGGGGCATATATCGCAACAGCTCCCTCGTTAAATCGATCAGCAAAAGAAAAGCAAATTCAAAAACCTCGCCGGTGAATATGCTGGGCATTCAGGCTTTATTGCAGATGAGCCCGGAATTTGTAGCCCGCTGTACACAGGATCTTTCCGAACCCGTATTGCTCGAAGCAGTGATAAAACGTGGCGGAACCGTGATGTTCCATGCAGAGCTGACGAAATTTACGCAGGACATGAATGGCGTAACTGCGCATATCCTGCATCGTGGTACAGGAGAAAAAACTTTTATCAGAAGTAGCTGGATGATCGCTGCAGACGGAGCAAAAAGCTCCATCCGCGAATCGCTCAAAGCAAAAACCACGGGGCGTGGTTCAATGGGCAATCTGCTGAACATCTACTTCGAAGCAGACCTCACCGATCTGGTAAAAGGAAAAGAATTCAGCATCCTCAATATCAGAGAAAGCTGGTGCAGAGGCATGTTGTGCAGTATCAACAACTCCAACAAATGGGTGTTTCACCTGCATTCCGCTGATGATGATGCTCACTTTTCAGAAGAAGAATCGAAGCACAGAATCGTAGTGCTGCTGAGAAAGGCCATCGGCATACCAGACCTGCCAATAAAGATCATCAGCATACTGCCCTGGCAACCTACGGAAAAAGTAATGGTGAACATGCGGCATAACCGCATCTTCTTCGCAGGCGATGCTGCGCATGTGATGACGCCCTACGGCGGAAAAGGCGCCAACACCGGCGTGCAGGATGCACATAATCTCGCATGGAAACTGGCCATGGTGATAAAAGGAGAGGCATCAGAAACTTTACTCGATTCGTACAATCAGGAACGACAGCCCATCGGCAAAGAAGTGTCTGCACGCTCGGCAGATTGGGCCGATGAATACGGTCTGCTTTCCAAAGGCCCGATGGCAATTGGTCCCGTAGTGTTGACTGTGCTTGGTGCAAAACTCACTGCCACGCTTGGCATGCATCAGCTCAGCACCCGGTTGGCCATGAAGCATATGGGAAATTTGCTCGGCCTGCCAGATTACAGGTATCATTCCGCTGCTGTGCTGAATGGAAATACTGCAAAACATGGATACGATCAGGCATTGCAGTTAACAGGATTGCCAGGTACGCGCCTGCCCCATGTTTGGGTACAGTATCAGCAAAACAGGCTCTCCACACTCGATCTGGTAAAAAGCAAATGGATGCTGATCACCGGCATGCAAAATGGCGCATGGCTTCGGGATGTGATAGAGACGAACAAACAGAAGGGTCTGCGTATCCGGCTCTTCAGTTTCGGAGAACAGGGGGAGCTGAAGCCGGAAAACGCTTCTCTGCAACAGGCATTCGGAATTAAGGAGGATGGTGCAATACTGATAAGACCAGATGGATTTGTTGCATGGCGGTCAACCGGCTACTCCACAGAGCTCGCGGATGTTCTCGGAAAGCTGACAGGCAAATGAAACAGGGAGAATGAGTAGACTTCAATAAAAATGGGGCGACATCATTGGTGTCGCCCCATTCTCATGTATGTGCAGGTGATCATCCGATTGTCTGCTCGCTGATCTTACCTGTTGTTTTATTTTTCAGGATCAGTTTCTTTGCGCCATAGTGCGTCATTTCTTCTTTCACCAGATAATGATCGGCATCGTATTCCACGAGATGGCTGTCTTTGCTCACGCCTGTTTGTCCTCTCCAGATATCGAGTTTCACCGGTTCCCAGAGTTTCGATTTGGCAGAACGGTAAGCTGCATCGAGAATGCAGTTCACTACATAACCGTCGTAGAATGTTTCTTTGGGATCTTTGCCGCTTTCCATGGCATTGAACATATCCATGAACATATGGTTGTAGCCGAGTTCATTCAGTTCGTCACCTACCGGAAATAACCAACCGCTGTTGCTTTCAGCTTTCTCAGCCACATAGTCTGCGCCTTTGCCGGTGGTGAACATATCGAAACCAGTACGGAGGAAGCTGTTGATCCAGATGGTGCCTTCGGTGCCCATCACTTCGTCGCGGAGATCGAGGCCGCCGCGGAAAGTCCAGCTTACTTCGAATTGGCCGATGGCGCCATTCTCATATTTCACTAATCCTATGGCATGATCTTCTGCATCGATGGGTTTCACCTGTGTATCGGCCCAGCACATCACTTCAACTGGTTTGATGTCTTTGCCGATATAACTGCGGGAGATCTCCACGCAGTGGCAACCGAGATCGAGAATGCAGCCGCCACCTGCGAGTTCCATATCCCAGAACCAGTCGCTGTGCGGCCCGGGATGTGTTTCTCTCGACTTGGCCCAGAGGATGCGGCCGAGTGCGCCGCCCTTCACACTTTCCAGCGCTTTGATGAATTTCGGGGTATACACCAGGTCTTCGAGATATCCGTTGAAGATGCCCGCTTTTTCTACAGCTTCGAGCATGCGTTTGGCTTCTTCGCCATTGCGGCCGAGTGGTTTGGTGGTGATCACTGCTTTTTTGTGTTTGCAGCAAAGCATCACCGCTTCTTCGTGCATATGGTTGGGAAGCGAAATGCAAACGATGTCTACATCTTCGCGTGCAATGGCAGCTTCGAGATCGGTGGTAACGAAATCTACCTTGTAATCATCGGCAAATTTCTGTGCACTTTCCTGGCGGCGGGAGTAGATGCTTACGATCTTGTCCCTGCTTCTGTATCCTTGTATCGACTCTGCATAGAAACGTCCGATAAAGCCGGAGCCTAACATCGCAATTCTTTTCATAGTAGCTGTCTGTATTAGAAGTTATGTTATGCGTTTTCCTGAATCTGTTTTTTCTCGCGGAAGAAAAGGATAAAGTAGATCAGTACACCAATGGCAATATAGGCTGGTACGAACCAGATGCCTTTCCAGTTATGTCCGCCTTCGGTAACATATCCGTTGGCAACGTATCCTGAGAACCAGGTTCCGATCACCATGCCAAGTCCGTAAGTAGCAAAGGTGAACAATCCCTGTGCAGCGCTCTTGATTTTTTCGCCTGCCTTTTTCTCGGTGTACATATAACCCGTTACGAAGAAGAAATCGTAACATACGCCGTGCAGAATGATGCCGGCATACAGCAGCCAGTTGTTGGCGCCCGTGTCTCCGTAAGCGAAAGCAATATAGCGGAGTATCCACGCAAGCATGCCGATCACCAGCATTTTCTTCACGCCAATGCGGTTGAAGAGAAAGGGGATCGCCAGAATGAAGATGGCTTCAGAGAACTGGCCATAGATCATTTTGCTGGCAGGCGCCTCCATTCCGATCTCATTCAGGAATTTATTGGCGAATCCATAATAGAAAGATAATGGGATACAGATAAGGATGGCTGCGATGAAGAAAACCAGATAGGGTTTGTCTTTCAGCAACGAGAATGCTTCTGTGCCCAATGCCTTCGAAGCAGAAGTGTCTGTATTCTTTTTGGGAGGTGTATTGGGAAGAACAAAACTGAACAGTCCGAGTGCAGCGGAAACTGCTGCTGCAATGAGGAAGGTAGTGTTGTTCTTTTCGATGCCGAGATTGCCGATGAGGAAACCGGCAGCGATCCATCCCAGCGTTCCGAAAACCCTGATCCAGGGGAATTGTTTGCCGGGGTTGTTCATCTGCTGAAAGGCAATGCTGTTGCTCAGCGCAATGGTGGGCATATAGAGAATGGAATACAGCAGTATCACCCAGTAAAAAGCGGTATTGTCGCCGATGGTAGTGGCAAAATAGAGCAGGGCAGCTCCACCGAGATGCAGTAGTCCCATTAACTTTTGTGCGGCAAAGAACCTGTCGGCGATCATTCCCACAAAGAAAGGGGAGATCATGGTGGCGATGGCCAGAGCGCTGTAGGCGGCGCCGATCTGGATATCGTTGGATTTCAGTTGCTCGCCCATGTATGTGCCCAGTGTAACGTACCAGGCGCCCCAGATAAAATACTGGAGAAACATCATCAGGCCAAGTGAGATCCCTGTATTCGTTTTCATCAGTTTGTGTTGGTTTAAGTAAGAAGTTATGGTGTATCGGTGTTGAACAGGGAGGGAATTTACAAAACAAATCGATTGTGGCATCAGTACACGTTAAAAAACTAATACACAGGGCGGGAATTACGGGGGATAAATAATGGCGTGCTATAACCATTTAGCAGGCTACGGCCCATTTTGAAGCTATCAATCGTTTGCGTTGGTGACCCCCCTCCAAAAAATACCACTTTTTTCAACGCAACAAATCCACAGGGTATTCCTATTTTGTATCGCTAATCTTTCTATATTTGTATAAGCGCTTATATAATTTTATGAACTTTTACGAATCACTTGGGTTTCTTGTTCTTGGCAGCCGCCTCAGACGTCTCAGCGAAACTTTCCTTGCCGACGTAAATAAGATCTATGCAGAGCATCAGCTGAAGTTCGATGCCAGCTGGTTCCCTGTATTTTACATCCTCAGTAAACAGAAGCAGGTTTCCATCAGGTACATCGCCGACGAACTGGTTATTTCGCATTCCGCGGTAAGTCAGCTGGTGAGCAGCCTTACTGAAAAAGGACTGGTGAAAACTTCTGCTTCTTCGGAAGACGGCAGAAAGAAAGTGGTAACGTTCACTGCAAAAGGACAAAAACTGCAACAGCAGATCGAACCCGTGTGGAAGGCGCTTTCCAAAGCCATGGAAGAACTGGCGAAGGAAGGCACGCACAGCAAACATTTCCTCAAAGCCATCGCAGAGGTGGAAGAAGGATTGGCCAATGCATCCCTGTTCGATCGCGTAGAAGCACAAATGAAGTAGGCGCCTGTACCGGAACATCTACATCATTATATTCTTTATTTTATGTTGAACGAATTTCAATACGGAATAGATCAGCTTACCATCGATAAAGTGCTGGCTATCGCGTCTGGCAGCCTCAAAGGCGTACTGGGAAAAGCCTCCCGCGAAAAGGTTTTAGCCAGTCAGCGGCATGTGCAGGAGATCGTCGATACCAACAGAACTGTATATGGAGTGAATACCGGTTTCGGCATCCTCGCTTCTTCGGGCATTTCGGAAGACGATACCAGATTGCTGCAGCACAAAATTTTGCAGAGCCATAGCGTTGGAGTAGGAAACGCCATTCCCGTGGAAGTGGCTAAGATCATGCTCATCACCAAAATGCAGGCGCTCGCGCAGGGCTTTTCCGGTGTTCAGCTCGAAACCCTCGAACGCATCAACTGGCATATCGAAAACAATGTGATCCCTGTTGTTCCCGAAAAAGGAAGCGTAGGTGCATCGGGCGATCTGGCGCCACTGTCGCATCTCTTCCTTCCGCTGATCGGATTGGGAGAAGTGTTCTACAATGGTGAAAGACTTCCTTCGCAACAAGTGCTCAACAAACTCAGTGTGCATCCTATTCAGCTCGGACCCAAAGAAGGGCTGGCACTGATCAACGGAACGCAATTCATTCTGAGCTGGGCTGTGAAAGCTGTGCAGCGCATGCACAACTGCCTCGAAGCTGCCGACATCATCGGCGCTATGAGCCTCGAAGCGCTTACCGGAACCAAAGCGCCTTTCGATGCGAGACTGCACGAACTGCGCCCATATGCGGGCAGCAAGCTGGTAGCACAGCGTTTGCGCGGATTGCTCGATCAGTCCGACATCATGCAAAGCCACGTCGATTGCGGCCGCGTGCAGGATCCCTACAGTCTCCGCTGCATGCCGCAGGTGCATGGCGCCAGCAGAAATGCATGGCTGCACCTGAAAGAACTCACCGAGATCGAACTCAATTCCGTTACAGATAATCCCATCATACTCGCTGCCGACGATACCATCAGTGGTGGTAACTTTCATGGACAACCGATGGCATTACCACTCGACTATGCCTGCTTCGCAGCAGCAGAGATCGGCAATATCGCAGACCGCCGCTGTTACCTGTTGCTCGAAGGCAAATGGGGACTGCCCATGTTGCTGATGAAGAACGTTGGTCTCAACAGCGGATTCATGATTCCTCAATACACCACAGCAGCGCTGGTTACAGAAAACAAAACACTTTGTTTCCCGGCGAGTGCAGACAGCATTCCTACTTCACTCGGTCAGGAAGATCATGTGAGCATGGGAAGCATCAGTGGACGCAAGCTCAATCAGGTGATCGATAATCTCGAATACATTCTGGCTATCGAACTACTGAGTGCCTGCCAGGCCATCGAGTTTCGCCGTCCGCTGAAAAGCAGCGCCATTCTGGAGTTTGCACATGAGTATGTACGCAAATTTGTGTCGTTCGCAGAAGAGGACAGAATCTTTGCCAACGATATCAACCAGATCAGAGACATTATTCACGATTTCTCTTTTGTGCAGCAGGTGAATAATTTCTCCAATGCATCCGGCACATCGCTCAGCAAAGGGTACGAGCAATTCCAATTATCAAATTAATTCAGCTAAAATATTTTTTTATGACGAAGACTTATGATGCTGTGAAATATAAAACACCCACCGGATCAACCCTTACCTGTAAAGGATGGGTGCAGGAGGCAGCGCTCCGCATGCTGCTGAACAACCTCGATCCGCAGGTGGCTGAACGCCCGGAAGAGCTGATCGTTTATGGTGGCAGAGGTAAAGCAGCGCGCAATTTCGAAGCGCTCGATCTCATCATCAAAGGACTGAAAGATCTCAACGAAGACGAGACCCTGCTGATCCAGAGCGGCAAGCCTGTAGGCATTCTCAGAACACATAAAGATGCACCGCGTGTGCTGATCTCCAACTCTCAGCTGGTTCCCAACTGGGCCAACTGGAAACACTTTGAAGAGCTGGAGAAAAAAGGACTGATGATGTACGGTCAGATGACTGCCGGCTCATGGATCTACATCGGATCACAGGGCATTGTGCAGGGCACCTACGAAACCTATGCAGCCGCTGCCGATAAACATTTCGGTGGAACACTGCGAGGTACACTGAACGTAACAGCAGGTCTTGGTGGAATGGGTGGCGCTCAGCCATTGTCCATCACCATGAACGAAGGCGTAGCCCTCGTTGCAGAAGTAGAGAAATGGCGTATCGAAAAAAGATTGCAGACGAAATATCTCGATATCATGATCGAAGATATCGATGAAGCTATCGACCGCGCCATGGAAGCGCGTTCCAAAGGCGAAGCCCTTTCAATTGGTGTGCTCTGCAATGCTGTGAACTTATTGGAAAGACTGGTTGAAAGAAATATCATTCCCGATACACTCACCGATCAGACATCGGCGCATGATCCGCTCATCGGATACTGGCCGCACGAGATCAGCTACGAGCAGGCGAAAGTTCTGCGTACCGAAAATCCTGATCAGTATATCGGGTATGCTTATCAGTCGATGTACCGCCATGTTGAGCTGATGCTCGAACTGCAGAAACGCGGAGCCATCACCTTCGACTATGGCAATAATATCCGTGCGAGAGCACAGGAAAAAGGCTTGAAAAATGCATTCGATTTTCCGGGATTCGTTCCTGCCTATATCCGTCCATTGTTCTGCGAAGGAAAAGGACCGTTCCGCTGGGCTGCACTCAGTGGCGATCCTGCTGATATCGCAGTAACGGATGAGCTGATCGCAAATATGTTCCCCGAAAATAAATCACTGCAACGCTGGCTGAAACTGGCAAAGGAAAAGATCTCATTCCAGGGACTGCCTGCGCGCATTTGCTGGCTGGGACAGGGTGAGCGTGAGAAAGCAGGACTTGCATTCAACGAACTCGTGAGAACCGGAAAAGTGAAAGCGCCGATCGTGATCGGAAGGGACCACCTGGATACAGGATCAGTGGCATCGCCCAACCGCGAAACGGAAGCCATGCTCGATGGCAGCGATGCAGTAGCCGACTGGCCATTGCTGAATGCACTGGTGAATACAGCCGGTGGCGCATCATGGGTGAGCCTGCACCACGGAGGTGGAGTAGGGATGGGATACAGCATCCATGCGGGTATGGTGATTGTTGCAGACGGTTCCGAAGATGCTGCAAAACGCCTCGCACGTGTGCTGAGAAACGATCCGGGCATGGGTGTGATAAGACACGCAGATGCAGGTTATGAGCTCGCGAAAGAAACCGCGAAAGCCAATGACCTCGATCTCGAAGCGCGACTGAAGTAATTTCTCTGAAATATTTTTTGCAATGGGTTGTCACAAAAATCGGTTTGTGGCGACCCATTTGTTTTAACTTTAGTTGCAACCAATAAACCTACACATTAAGCTATGAAGAAAATCCTGCTGCTGCTGATGATTCCAGTCTCAGCTTTTTCACAGAAGAATTACCCCGCACTACTCGATAATTTCATGAGATCCGAAGCCAACGTAAGAAATTTCAACGGCAACGTACTCGTGGCCCGTGGCGGAAAAGTGATCTACCAAAAATCTTTCGGCTACAGCAATTACGAAAAGAAAACTCCGCTGAACGCCAACTCTGTGTTTGAACTTGCATCTGTGTCGAAGCAGTTCACTGCAATGGGCATCCTTCTTTTGCGCGACAAAGGAAAACTGAAACTCACCGACTCGCTCCGTCAGTATTTTCCGGAACTTCCATATCATAATATTTCTATTCAGCAGCTGCTGAATCATACCTCCGGCTTACCCGATTACCAGGAAGCCATGACCGGCAAATGGGACACCACCAAAGTGGCTTTCAACAAAGACATGATCCAATTTCTGGCCAAAGAGCAACCACCGCTGTACTTTGCACCAGGCACCAAATGGGAGTACTCAAACACCGGTTATGCAATTCTGGCAAGCATCATCGAAAAAGTATCAGGCAAGAGCTTCAAAGATTTTCTGCAGCAGCAGATTTTTACGCCGCTTGGAATGACCCATTCAAGAATTTACAATACCAGAAGATCACTGAAAGAAACTATTCCCAACTATGCATTGGGTTATGTGCTGAATGAAGAAACCGGCAATTATCAGCTGCCAGACAGCATTCCATCTTACAGTTTTGTTTACTGGCTCGACGGTATTCAGGGCGATGGTGTAGTGAACAGTACGGTGGGCGATCTGCTGCTCTGGAACAGAGCATTGATGAATCATCGGCTGATCAGCGAAAAATCACAGAAAGAAATGTTGTCTGCTCAGGCTACCATCGATACGGCCGGTAAAAAATATTATGGCTATGGTCAGATCCTCGGCACCAATGAGATCGGCGAATACTTCATGCACACAGGAGGATGGCCCGGCTATCATACAGTCCTCTTTCAATATCTGAAAGATGATGTAACCATTATTGTCTTATCCAACAACGAATCGGATGCAGGCATGCTCGCTGGTCCATTGGCATATATTCTGAATGGCCTTCCTGTGGTAACTCCAGCAAAACATCAGGCTATTGCCGCGGATACATCATCTTATAAAAATCTGGCCGGATGGTACAGCATTCCTGCATATCCAACACCGGCAAAAGTTCAACTGATGCAGAAAGAAGGTAAGCTGTTCTACAAAAATCAAAGCGGCACAAGAGTGATTGAACTGATCCCTGAGTCTGCAAACAGTTTTTACACCAACACGCCAGTTGATATTCAGTTCAGGTTCGATAAACAACCGGGAGGGGATTATAAAGCTTACTTCATCATTTATTCCATGGAAAAAGAAATGACGAAGCTGCCTAATCCGTAATTAACCCTGCATTAAAACATGCTTAGAATTGCATTAAAATATTGATAACGTTGATGTGTATGTGCAGTTGATGGATATCAGCTAACACCATCTTAATATTATTTTAATAGCCCCGGAGTTCCCACCCATGGAGCATTCCGGGGCTTTAACATTTTAAAGATCTCCTTGTTTCAATAACCTTCAACCCTTTCTGTCTACCTTTGTTATACTCCTGTAAAGCATTATTTCATAATGTTTTGCTTACCCCAAACTTTCCATGCCAAAGCATGGCCCCTTTTTTGAAACCGGGAAATGCGGTACCCAAAAATTCACCCGTACCGCCGCAATCAGAAGTATATATTATGGCAAGACTAATTATCATATCCAACCGTTTACCTTTTTCCGTAGACCGCGAAGGAGATCAGGTTACTATCCGCCAGAGTTCAGGTGGACTGGTATCCGCTATCAAAAGTTATTTCGAAAGCGATACTGCGCAGAACAGCCATATCACAGAGAAATTATGGATGGGCGTAGCAGATTTTTCAAAAGAAGATTTTGAACAGGAAGTGGTTCCTAAACTGGATAAATACGACTTCACTGCTGTCCCCCTTTTTACAGACAAAACCGTGTACAAAGATTATTACAATGGTTTTTCCAATTCAACCTTATGGCCATTGTTCCACTATTTCCCTTCACTGGTAGAGTATCAGTCCGATTACTTCGATGCCTATACCAAAGTGAATGCCATGTTCGCCGAAACATTGCTGCCGATGCTGAAGCCAGACGATATCATCTGGATACACGATTATCAGCTGATGCTGCTTCCCGGCATGATCCGCGCACAGCAACCTAAAGCCACCATTGGCTTCTTCCTGCATATTCCGTTTCCGAGTTATGAGATCTTCCGCATGATGCCCACGGACTGGAAAATGAATATCCTCCGCGGAGTGCTCGGCGCCGATCTTGTGGGATTCCATACCTACGATTATGTGGAACATTTTGTGCAATCTGTTCGCATGGTGGTAGGAGCCGATTCCAATTTCAGAAGCATCCAATACCAGAACAGACTGGTGAAAGCAGATCTGTTTCCTATCGGTATCGATTATAAAAAATTCCAGCACGCAGCCAAAGACCCTGAAGTACAGCAATTGCGCGACGAAGTGCAGCAAAACTTCGCAGGCAAGAAAATCATTTTCTCGGTAGACAGGCTCGATTATACCAAGGGGCTGATGGACCGCCTCAACGGCTTCGAATATTTTCTCACCGAACATCCGGAGTGGCAGGACAGAGTAGTGTTTGTGCTTAACGTAGTGCCATCCCGCGATGATATTCAGGCTTACACCCGAAGAAAACGAACCATCGAAGAAAAGATCAGCGGCATCAACGGAAAATTCTCCAGCATCAGCTGGCAGCCGGTGATCTACCGGTACATGCATCTTCCGTTCAATGAATTGTCTGCACTCTATCAAACGGCCGACGTGGCATTGATAACACCGCTGCGCGATGGCATGAATCTCGTGGCCAAAGAATATATCGCCAGTACTGTTTCGCAGAAAGGCGTACTGATATTGAGCGAGCTCGCAGGTGCAGCGAGTGAATTGAGTGAAGCCCTGCTGGTGAATCCTACAGATGTGAAAGATGTATCCAACGCCATCGTGCGCGCACTCAACATGCCGGTGCCCGAACAGAAACAACGGATGGCCCTCATGCAGAAACGCCTCAGCGATTATGATGTGATCAATTGGGTGAACGATTTTCTCGATCAGCTCAACAATGTGAAGACCGAACAGGCAAAACAACAAACGAAACTGATGGACGATAAGATAGTTGAACAGATGCATCAGGCCTACCAGAAAGCGAAGAAACGCTGCCTGCTGCTCGATTACGACGGCACCCTCGTTCCTTTTGCACGACTTCCGCAGGAAGCCATGCCCGGCAAAGATCTCCTGGGCCTGCTCAAAAAAATGGCCGCAGATAAAAAGAACAATGTGGTGATCATCAGCGGAAGGGAGGGAGATACTCTGGAAAACTGGCTCGGCAAAGTACCACTCACACTGGTTGCCGAACATGGCGCCAGCTTCAAAATGAAAGAGGGCGACTGGCAATTTGCAGCCCCGGTTTCGGATACCTGGAAAGAAGAGATCAGGCCGGTAATGCAAACCTTTGTTACCCGATGTGTAGGATCTTTTGTAGAAGAGAAAACAAACACTATCGCGTGGCATTACCGGAACACCCATCCCGATCTGGGTTTCGTCCGCAGCCGCGAACTGATCAATAACCTCAATCAACTGCTGCAGAATACACTGCTGCAGGTGATCGACGGAAACAAAGTAGTGGAAGTACGCATGTCAGGATTTGATAAAGGTGTGATGGCAAGAAAACTGGTGCAGGAACTCGATCCTGATTTTGTATTGTGTATCGGAGATGATACCACCGACGAAGATATGTTCAAAGCGCTCGGAGACAAAGCATATACAATAAAAGTAAGTCACGGACCCACGGCCGCACAGTTCACGGTACTTTCCCAACAGAATGTACTGCCCCTGCTGGAAGAACTATCGCAGCCTTTAACAAAGAAACAATATGCCGGTTCATAAGTACAACATGGGCATCATAGGAAACTGTTCCTATCTCGCCTACATCGACAACAAAGCAGATATCAAATGGATGTGCCTTCCGAAATTCGACAGCAGTTTCCTTTTCGGGTCGCTGCTCGATGAAGAGAAAGGAGGACATTTCTCCATTACGCCTGCGGCGGAAAATTATTCCAGCCGCCAGTTCTACATTCCCAATACCAATGTGCTCTGTACGGAGTTCACTGCGCCCGACGGCGTGTATCAGGTGGAGGACTGCGCGCCGCGCATGATTGTGCACGATCGTCAGTTCCGCCCGCTGATGCTGGTCCGGAAGATCAGGCTCATCAAAGGCGAGCCTGCCATCCGCATCAGGTGCCAGCCGAAAGGAGAGTATGGGAAGATGGATCCCGAACTGTACACGGCGAGCAATCATCTCCGTTACATGGGCTTCGAGCAGCAGCTCCGCCTCACCACCGATGTGCCACTGAACTGGATCATCAAAGAACAGCAATTTGTACTCGATCAGGATCGCTACCTCGTGCTCACTTATGGCGAGCCGCTCGAAGCGCCGCTGCAGGAAACTGCCGAATCCTTTCTGGTAAAGACCATTCAGTACTGGCAGCAATGGATCAAGAGTTCTTACATCCCGGATATTTATCAGGATGAGATCATCCGGTCGGCGCTGGTGCTGAAACTGCATCAGTACGAAGATACCGGCGGCATCATTGCATCCGGCACTACCAGTCTCCCGGAATTTCACGATAGCACCCGCAACTGGGACTACCGTTACTGCTGGTTCCGCGATGCGCACTATACGCTCAAAGCATTCAATCAGATCGGGCACTTCGAGGAACTGGAAAAGTATTTCGATTTTGTGCAGAATATCCTTCGCAATGCAGATGATACGCTCCAGCCGCTCTACTCCATCACCGGAGAAAAAGACATCGAAGAGCTGGTGATAGACCTGCACGGATATCTCGGCAACCGCCCCGTTCGTGTGGGAAATAAAGCCTATATTCAGGTACAGCATGATGTATACGGGCAAGTGCTGGTGAGTCTGTTGCCGCTGTACACCGACAAGCGGCTCACGTTTCTGAAAAAGAGCAGCTACAAAACCATTGTGCCCTGGCTGCTGAATCAGATCGAGCGAACGCTCACCATGCCCGATTCGGGGTTATGGGAATTCCGCAATCAGGTGCAGGTGCATACCTACACTTTGCTGTTCCACTGGGCAGGAGCCAAGGCTGCATTCAAGATTGCACAGTTGTTCGGCGATTCGGAACTGATGCGCAAAGCCGATGCCATTGCCCGCGAAGCAGACAGATTGCTGGATGAGAGTTACGACAAAGAACGCAAAGTGTATCCGCAGGCAATTGGTACGCCCAATCTAGATGCGAGCACACTCAGCATGGTTACCATGGGCTATCTCGATCATG
This sequence comes from Pseudoflavitalea sp. G-6-1-2, assembly GCF_012927185.1. Classification (GTDB taxonomy): domain Bacteria; phylum Bacteroidota; class Bacteroidia; order Chitinophagales; family Chitinophagaceae; genus Pseudobacter. The sequence goes on along the minus strand of NZ_JABBGB010000002.1, from coordinate 378,943 downwards.
ATTCTTCGAAAGCCCGTGCACATATCGAAGCGCTCGAAAAAGAATTGCTGGCAGAGCACGGATTGTTCTATCGCTACAAGCACTACGACGATTTTGGTTTTCCCGATACCACATTCCTTGTATGCGCATTCTGGTATGTAGATGCACTGGCCTGTGTGGGAAGAGTCGATGATGCTATCAAAAATCTCAATCAGTTGCTGAAATTCAGCAATCATCTGGGCATCTTCAGCGAAGATGTGGGATTGGATGGATCGCAGTGGGGTAACTTCCCTCAAACCTACAGCCATGTAGGATTGATCAATGCCGTGCTGCGCATCTCCAAAAAACTGGACAGACCCGAGTTTATGTAAGCGCTTATATAAAAAACAATAGTATCTTGCAGCACACAGAAAAATAAACAACCCTGCATGGCAACCACTTTGTTCACCAATATCAGATTACTGGTAAATACCCGTTCGGAAAGCAATTTGTTATATGGAAAAGCCCTGGCCGATCTGCCTTGCGTAGAGAATGCCTGGTTGCTGGTAGAAGACGATCGCATTGCCGGTTACGGCAGTATGGATAATCTGCCGGCATCTTACAGTGGCGTACGCGAACTGGTAGATGCAAAAGGATGTCTGGTATTGCCGGCATGGTGCGACAGCCATACGCATATTGTTTTTGCAGGAAGCCGCGAGAGTGAATTTGTAGACAAGATACGCGGACTCAGTTATGCCGAGATCGCTGCAAGGGGAGGAGGCATTCTCAATTCTGCCGGCAAGTTGCGCGAAGCCAGTGAAGACGAACTCTTCAATCAGGCATGGAAACGCCTCGAAGAGATCAGCAAACAGGGAACAGGCGCCGTAGAGATCAAAAGCGGTTATGGCCTCACGGTAGACAGCGAATTGAAAATGCTGCGCGTAATTAAGAAGCTGAGAGAGAAGAGTCCGTTAAGCATCAAAGCTACTTTTCTGGGTGCGCATACCTATCCTCCGGAATTCAAAGAAAATCATCAGGGCTATATCGATCAGATCATCAACGAAATGCTGCCGGTGATCGGCAAAGAAAAACTCGCGGATTACATCGATGTATTCTGCGAAACAGGTTTCTTCTCTCCCGAAGAAACAGCACGCATCTGCAGGGCAGGCATGGAGTACGGACTGAAGCCCAAGATCCACGCCAACCAGCTGAACCTTTCCGGCGGAACGCAGGTGGGGGTTGAGTTGGGAGCCATCAGCGTAGATCACCTCGAAACCATGGATGAGGCAGCCATCAGCACGCTCGCCAATTCTTCTACCATCGGAACTTTATTGCCGACTGCTGCATTCTTTCTCCGCATGGGCTTTCAGCCTGCGAGAAAACTGATCGATGCAGGTTGCGCCATTGCACTGGCCTCGGATTTCAACCCCGGTTCGTCTCCCAGCGGAAATATGAATCTGGTGGTAGCCATGAGTTGCATTCAGATGCGCATGCTGCCGGAAGAAGCCATCAATGCGGCTACGCTTAACGGTGCATTTGCCATGGAGCTGGCACAGGATCTGGGCAGCATCACCATCGGCAAAAAAGCTAACCTGCTTTTAACGCGCGCTGTGCCTTCATTAGCTTATCTTCCCTACGCTTTCGGGTCGCCATTGATCGACAGAGTAATGATCGGCGGTAACTGGATCAGTTAATGAAATAGCACTGTATGGCATTTAAAAAGAAAAAGAAAGTAGACCCCGTTTTTGCCTTTCTGGAAGAGAGTCCGGCCATCTCGGTCCGCGACAGGGAAGGCGCTTTGAACTACCTCGTAGGATTTGTAAACCTGCTTCGTCCGAAACCTTCGGACACCGAAGAACAGATTCAGCAGAATTTCGATACTGTAATCAGACTGCTCTATCAGTTCCCTGCATCGCAGACAGCCCTTCGCACGGCTATTCTGGCGCAGCTCGTGGGCAGCAATCTGGTGCCGATGTTCACCGAAAGCGGCATCACGGTATCCCGCGGAGTGGGCCGCGAATTGTATGCGCGGCTGAAACATAAATTTCTTCCGGCCCTGCAGGATCACAATGATTTTCTTTATCTGCTCGATCGCATCTTCTATAAAAAATCCGATTACAAATGGGTGGAAGCCATTCCACGCGAAAGATGGAGTCAGTTCTTCGAACTGATGAAATTGCCATTGAGCAGCAATGAACCCATCATCATCAATCAGGCGATGGTATCGTTGCAGATACTCGGCGCCAATGTATCGCAGCTTGGATGGGAGAAAGAGATCATTCATTTCTCCAGCATGAAATGGCAAACTGCAGAAAATCCATTCGAAACACAACAGTTTCTCATATACGAATTGCGCGAGCTGGTGCTGGAACGCGCTCCGGTCGAAGAGATCAAAAAATTATCGGCACGCATCAAGGAAGTGCTGAAACGCGACAGAGAGCTGATCGACGAAATACGCAACCGAACCAGTGAAAAAGGAACCAGTTTATCGCAGACATTCATTCTTTTTCAGATAGAGCAGAAACTCAACCGGATGGAGTTGCTGCTCGATATCGTCGATGCAGACGATCATATCAACTCATCCCGTTTCGTAGATCTCTTCAGAAGTGTGGTGCGATACGAAAACAGAAAGAACAGTCTGCTCGAATTCCTTTCTCAAACCACCGGATATGTGGCGTACCAGATTGCAGAACATAAAGGCAAGAAGGGAAACAAGTACATCACATCGAGTCCGAAAGAATATTGGGCGATGCTGGCCAGCGCCATGGCGGGTGGACTGATCGTTTGTTTTGTGGCCATCTTCAAAACATTGCTGCATAAACTTCCCTTCGCACCTTTCTGGCAGGGATTCATTTACAGCATTAACTACAGTGTGGGCTTCATTGCCATCGAAGAAACCAAATCCACGCTCGCTACCAAACAGCCTGCCTTCACTGCCAGCGCTGTGGCGGGTTCACTCGATACGAAGAAGGGAGATGAGAAACCCAATCTGCTGAATCTGGCAGTAACGGTTTCGAAAGTTTTCAGAAGTCAGACTGCCTCTTTCGTTGGTAATCTCATCATCGTATTTCCTGTTACATTTTTGCTGGCCTGGGCATACGACTGGATCTTCGGTCACCCCATCGTCGGAGCGGAAGAGGGCATGGCCATGCTGCGCGATCAGCATCCATGGCAAAGCCTCTCATTGCTGTATGCCTGCAATACCGGTTTCTTTTTGTTCCTCAGCGGCATCATCGCCGGGTATGTACAGAACAAAATGAATTATGCGAGAATCGAAAGAAGGCTGGTAGAGCATCCTGTACTCCGGTTGTATATCTCTCCGAAAAAATTGCAGCGTGTGGCAGGTTATCTCAATTCGCATGCGGGCAGTCTGATCGGGAACATTTCTCTGGGTTTCTTTTTAGGAATGGCAGGGATGGTGGGAAAGATATTCGGAATACCTTTCGATATCCGCCACATCACCATTTCGGCTGCCAATACTTCCCTGGGATTGTACAGCGTGGGTTGGGAGCAGATCAACCTCGGCTTTTTGATTACGGTATTTATCGGCGTGCTGTGCATTGGAATGCTCAACTTCATCGTAAGTTTTTCTCTGGCATTTATTGTGGCTGTAAGATCGAGAGGCATACATTTGCGGGATTATCCTGAGTTTATTTCGATACTCTGGAAGTATTTCAGAACACATCCGCTGGATTTTTTCCGTCCGCGGAAACGCATTCAGCATGCGGAGAAAGCAACGGAATAATCATCAGGAAAGATCCCTATATTCACATACGCAGTACACGAAAACGATTCACATATGAAGCAGTTCAGATTCTACGACAAGGAAACTATTCTTCAGCTTACTAAGATCAGAAGGTTCGAAACCAAACTGGGCGAATGCGTTCAGGTTATCACGGAAGCCGGTGAGTGGGAGCAGGCCCTGCAGCAATCTGATGCGAAATATGTGTTGTTCGGCATTCCTGAAGACATTGGTGTTCGTGCAAATTATGGCTTAGGAGGAACCGATTCTGTGTGGCAGCCTTTCCTGCGCAGCTTCCTCAATATTCAGAGCAACGATTTTCTCATAGGAGATGATATACTGGTGCTCGGACATTTCGATTTCGGTGATCTGCCTCAGCTCATCGATTCCAATGCACATGATAATGATGAAAAGATCAATGCCTACCGGCATGCAGTAACCACTATCGATGATGCAGTGGAGTCGCTGGTGAAAGTGATTGCAGCTGCGGGAAAGATCCCTGTGGCAGTGGGTGGTGGACATAACAACTCTTATCCCATGCTGAAAGGAACGGCGAAAGGATTGCACAAAGCCGGTATCATTCCATTGGCCCAGATCAATTGCGTTAACCTCGATGCGCATTCGGATTATCGGCCGGCAGAAGGCCGCCACAGCGGCAATGGTTTCCGGTATGCAGAAGAAGATGGCTACCTGCAGAAATACTGCATGATCGGGCTTCATGAAAACTATATTCCGCAGAATGTATGGATGGATATTGTGAACAATCCGTTCATGGACTGCATTACATATGAGGATATATTCATTCATCAGAAACGCAGTTTTGTACAGGGGCTTGCAGATGCGCTCGACTTTATGGAAGGGCAGCCTACAGGCGTAGAGCTCGATCTCGATTGCATCGAAGGAGTGCTCAGCAGTGCGGCAACGCCTGCGGGATTGAACTCACTGCATGCAAGGCAATATGTATCGCTGTTCGGCAGTGCCGGAAAGCCGGCATATCTGCATATCTGCGAAGGCGCCACCCGCCTCGAAGACGGAAGAAAAGATGAATCTACCGGAAAGCTGATCAGTTACCTCGTCAGCGATTTCGTGAAAGCATAAATTAGTCTGAACAGGGGAGAGCCATCTTCCCTGTTTTGTTTCATAGCTACAGGGAAACCTGTTGTTCAAATGTGCTACTCCGTTGTTCAGCTGGCATTTGCCCTGAACCGGTTGATTTACTGCATCTGCTCCTCGTTTTTTCCCCGGTCCAAACTCTTGGAAATTGCCTCCGAAATACTTTATCTTTGTAGGAGCACCATGCGACCAGATTACCCGCATAAAATTTTCGACGATAAGCGCCACAACTACTGCCTGTTGATGGAGGCGCTCGCCATGACTGCAACTGCAGCATAACTTCTTTCTGAACACTGACTGTTCTCCACAACCTTTTACTGTTCAATTTTCTTTACTGGCCGATCCGTGTATGGATCAAATATTATTCGCAGATCTAAATCATTTGAATATGTCAACGCTTTCTGCTGTTAATGCAAATGCATCAACCAATGTAGATTTCCTGCCATTGCAGGGTACCGATTATGTAGAGTTCTATGTAGGCAACGCCAAACAGGCCGCACACTTTTACAAAACAGCTTTCGGTTTTCAGAGCCTCGCTTATGCTGGTCCTGAAACAGGTGTAAAAGACAGAGCCAGCTATGCGGTTCGTCAGGAAAAACTCACTTTCGTTTTCACTACGCCACTGCGCGCAGGCAATGCCATTGCTGATCATATCGCCAAACACGGCGATGGTGTGAAGATGCTGGCCCTCCGTGTAGACGACGCTACCAGCGCATGGGAAGAAACCACCAAACGCGGTGCTAAAAGTTATATGGAACCCGTTCGTACAAACGACGAACATGGTGAAGTGGTAATGAGCGGCATCCATACTTACGGCGATACCGTGCACCTCTTCATCGAGCGTAAGAACTATACCGGCGCCTTCATGCCCGGATACAAACCCTGGAACAGCCTCTACAACCCAGCGCCAACAGGGCTGCTGTATGTAGACCATTGCGTAGGGAACGTAGGCTGGAATCAAATGAACCCATGGGTGAAATTCTATGAAGATGTGATGGGCTTCCGTAACATCCTCAGCTTCGACGATAACGATATTTCTACCGAGTACTCTGCCCTCATGAGTAAAGTGATGAGCAACGGAAACGGCTTCGTGAAATTCCCTATCAACGAACCTGCCGAAGGAAAGAAAAAATCTCAGGTAGAAGAGTACCTCGATTTTTATGATGGAGAAGGTTGTCAGCACGTAGCGCTCGCTACCAACAATATCGTGGAAACCGTTACCGATCTGCGCAGCCGCGGTGTTGAGTTCCTCATAGTACCTACTTCTTACTACGACGAACTGCAGGACAGAGTAGGGAAGATCGACGAAGATATCGAGCCGCTGAAAGAACTGGGCATTCTGGTAGACCGCGACGACGAAGGCTATCTGCTCCAGATCTTCACCAAACCAGTTGAAGACAGACCAACTTTGTTTTTTGAGATAATACAGCGCAAAGGCGCCAAGAGCTTTGGTAAGGGTAATTTCAAAGCCCTCTTCGAAGCAATTGAGCGTGAGCAGGAACTCAGAGGTAATCTCTAGTTTTTGTTCAATGGGGTGATGTTCCGGTGAGCAGACGATCCTGGCACATAACCCCTCACCTTATTGAAGGCCGTTGCCGCGAAAGCGGGCAGCGGCCTTTGTTTTTCCACATTGTTAACAAGCGCGGGTGCGGTTCGTGTGGCTATTTGTGCTAATTTTATCCGGTTCCAACCAATATTCGAGGCCTGAAAACGTTATATCACCGTGCGAGTAAGAACCATGAGATACCTCCTGATTGTAGCAGCAGCACTGTTTCTCACCGAAACAGCGAAGAGTCAGGCAGCTGCATCAACCTTCAACTTCGTTGAATACCAGAAATCTTTCCCCCGCTCTGGCGATGCCTGGAAACGCAAAGAAGATACGCTGATGCGTCAGTTTCAGCAGAAAGGACTGAAGTTCCCCTTCAAATATATGTATGTCCGCAGTTTCAAGTACGACAGTAAAATGGAAGTGTGGGTGAAAGCGGACAGAAAAGACAAGTTCCAGCTTTTCAAAACCTATAAAGTCTGTGCGCTCGCCGGCACCCTCGGTCCCAAGCGAATGATGGGCGATTTTCAGGTTCCCGAAGGGTTCTACTACATCAACGAATTCAATCCGCGCAGCAATTACCATTTGTCGCTCGGCCTCAATTATCCCAACGCATCCGATAAAATATTGTCAGATTCCCTTCAGCCCGGAGGTGATATCTATATTCACGGCAGCTGTGTAACAACCGGCTGCATTCCTGTAACCGACGATCAGATCGAAGAGATCTACATCCTGGCATCCGTGGCACGCAGTCAGGGACAGGATTTCATCCCCGTACATATCTTTCCCGTTGCCTTCAGCAATCAGAAGAGTGTGGACTATCTCGGCCGTTTTCTGAAAGACTTCCCCGAGTATCGCAATCTCGCTGCAGAACTGAAAGACGTGTATGATTATTTCGACCGTACACAGCAGCTCCCCATTGTGGTAGTGAATAAGAAAGGGGAGTACAAAATGGAAAGCGAACTGCCGCCGCTTCCTGTGAAAGAAGTGAAAGTGGTGAAAAAAAGACCAGCCCGCAAAGTGGAAGAATTCACCGGCGAAATAGCGCCTGTGGTGAATAACCTGCCTGTGTATCCCGGCGGCAATCAGCAATTCCAGCAATTCCTCGATAAACTGAGCAAAGAAATGGCCGAACATCTCGAAGAAGATCAGGCCAAAACATATGTAATGATGGAATTCGTGATCGACAGCGCCGGCCAGGTTCACGCAGTGAAAGTACTGAAGGGAGGGAACGATGAGATCAACTACCGGTTAGCTGAAGCCTTTGAGAAAATGCCGCTCTGGACCCCGGCCATGCGTCTGGACAAATACAAAGAGACGAAGGTGGCGGTAAAACTCAAGCAATCGATCTTCATAGAAAAGTGATTTACTTGAAGGACATAAGAAAAACACAAATGCCCTGCTGAAAAGCGGGGCATTTGATTTATAAAGATGTTGTAATGTCAACTCAGATGATATCCATCGCCAACACAAAGAACGTGCACACAAAAGGAAGAATCATTGTCAGGTACTCCCAACGGGCTACAATGGCGTAGAGAAACAGGATAGTGAAAACGAAGAATAACAACCAATATATGCCTCTGTATTTTCTGGATGTTGTCATGTTGCGTAAAAATTTGTGCAAAAATAAGGGGAAAGTGTTAATTATTCGCTGTTTATATTAATTTCACTCACCCCCTGACTTTTCCCGGCAAGAGAATTCAGTAAAACTATATTGTGTAATTAATACACTTTGTGATAAATTCGCTGGGCAGACCTGCGTTTGAAGGAACATATTGTTCTTTATCGCAATGTCTGTTGTGAAAAAACTGCATTGATGAAGATTCATTTTTATATCCGCTTCTCTACCCGTTATGGTCAGCAATTATCAGTGACGGGCAATGCGGAAGAGCTGGGGAACGATACGATTGAACAGGCCATTCCACTCACTTACCTGAATAACCAATTCTGGCATGGCGTTGTTGAGCTGCCTCTCACCAAAGGATCAGCACTCCGATACAAATACATTCTGCACGATACAAACGGTCAGTCCATTATGGAATGGGGGGAGGACCGCATACTGGAAATCCATCACAACAATATGGACGAAGTACAGGTGATCGATACCTGGAACCATGCCGGCGAATACGAGAACGCTTTCTACACCGATCCGTTTCAGCAGGTATTGCTGAAACAAAACAAACCGGCCAGCCATACCAAATGGTCGAAGCAGTTTACACATATCTTCAAAGTAAAAGCGCCTTTGCTGGCCAAACACGAAGTGATCTGCCTCATCGGTAGCAGCATTTCCACCGGTGAATGGACCACCGAAAATCCCATCCTGCTCGCGCGCGAGAATGGTTGGTGGACAGCAAAACCAGAACTCTCCAAAGACGAGTTTCCGCTCCACTACAAATACGGCATCTACAATACGAAAGAAAAAACTTTTGTACGATATGAGGATGGAGAAAATCGCTCCCTCTTCGGAGATGCGCACCAGTACTCGCTTACACAGGTGCACGATGGATTTGTGCAGATACCCAACGATACCTGGAAAGCAGCCGGCGTATCTATTCCTGTATTCAGTCTTCGCAGCAACAATTCGTTCGGCGCCGGTGAATTCACCGACCTGAAGCTGCTGGCAGACTGGGCTGGCAAATGCGGACTCAGGCTGATTCAGATTCTTCCGGTGAACGATACCATCGCTACACATACCTTTATCGATACCTATCCGTATGCAGCCATTTCTGCATTCGCTTTGCATCCGCTCTATCTCAATCTGTATGAGATGGCAGGAAAGAAACATGCCGCCATTCTCAAGCCGCTGAAGAAAAAACAGCAGGAGCTCAATGCGCTGCCCGATATGAATTACGATGAAGTGATGAAATTCAAGCTGGGCGCCATCAAAGAGCTTTATCTGTTACAGAAAGAAGAATGGCTCAACGATAAAGACTACCAGCAATTCTTTACCGACAACCAGCACTGGCTGGTGCCTTACGCTGCGTTCTCTTATCTCCGCGATAAAAACAACACGGTAGACTTCAGCAAATGGAGTACACACCGCATTTACAATAAAGAAGCCATCCAGCAACTGGTGGCCGCCGATACTAAACATTATGACGAAGTAGCCATTCACTACTTCACACAATACCACCTGCATCTTCAACTGAAAGATGCAGCAGAATACGCGCACAAGCAGGGCGTGATCCTTAAAGGCGATATCCCCATCGGCGTGTATCGCTATGGCTGCGATGCCTGGATGGAGCCCGAACTCTATCATATGGATCAGCAGGCCGGTGCGCCGCCCGACGACTTCGCTGTAAAAGGACAGAACTGGGGATTCCCCACCTACAACTGGACACGCATGGCCGAGGACGGTTTCGAATGGTGGCATCGCCGTTTTCTGCAAATGGGCAATTACTTCGATGCATTCCGTATCGATCATATCCTCGGATTCTTCCGTATCTGGAGCATTCCCGTTCACGCAGTGGAAGGCATCATGGGAACTTTTTCTCCGGCCATCCCCATCAGCATCGAAGAGCTGAACCGGCGCGGTATTGCGTATGATCATGATCGTTACTGCAAGCCCTATATCACCGACACCGTGCTCTGGGAAATGTTCGGCCCTAATCACGATAAGATCCGTCCATTCCTGCAATCCACTGCAGACGGGCATTTCGAGCTACTGCCCGAATTCGGCACACAACGCCAGGTAGAACATTACTTCAGCAAACTCGACAACAATACTGAGAACAACAATATCCGTCAGGGGCTCTATGATCTGCTCTCCAATGTGATCTTCTTCGAAAAGACCGATGCCAATGGCAGCGGACTGCATTGCAGAATAGCCGTAGAGCAGACATATAGTTTCCGTCATCTCGACGGGAACACACAACAGCAGCTCAAAGAGCTTTACGTAGATTATTTCTATCATCGTCAGGACGAAGGCTGGATGCTCGAAGCCATGAAAAAGCTCCCTGCACTCAAACGCAGCACCAATATGCTCATCTGCGGCGAAGATCTTGGCATGGTGCCACACTGCGTGCCCGATGCTATGAAGCAACTCGGCATACTCAGTCTCGAAATACAGCGGATGCCCAAAGATTCCGCCAATGAATTCCTGAAACTCGCTGCAGTGCCTTATCTCTCCGTAGTAACGCCCGGTACGCACGATATGAGCACCCTCCGCGGATGGTGGGAAGAAGACAAAGTGCGCACCCAACATTTCTTTCAGCAGGAATTGGAACAGTGGGGTGATGCGCCGTATTTTTGTGAACCCTGGATCAACAAAGCCATTGTGATGCAGCACCTGCAATCACCGGCCATGTGGGCCATTTTTCAGTTGCAGGATCTGTTGGGAATGGATGCCATGCTCCGCAGGGACAACCCCGAAGAAGAGCGCATCAACATCCCGGCCATCACCGGTCACTACTGGAAATACAGAATGCACCTCACTTTGGAGGATCTGATCGGGGAAAAACAATTTAACGAAGCACTGGAGCAGGCTGTTGAAGCCAGTGGGCGGGCTTAGCCAATTTTACAATCATGAAAGTTACGTACCAGACGCAGAATCTGCCATTCCGTTATCCCTTTACCATTTCCAAAGGAACAAAAACACATCAGCCATCGCTGACGGTTTCACTCGATTTTCGCGGCATCATCGGTTACGGAGAAGCACCGGCCATTGCTTACTACAATATCCCTGTAGAGAAAATGGTGGAAGATCTGCAACGCAAACAACGCTTCGTAGAGCAGTTCGCCTTCATGGAACCAGAACGTTACTGGCATTACCTGCATCATTTGTATCCCGCCAATAATTTCCTCGTTTGTGCACTCGACATTGCTGCCTGGGATCTCTACGGAAAGATCCGGCGTTTGCCCCTGTACAAACTCTGGGACCTCGATATGGCCAATGCACCACTCACCGATTATACCATCGGCATCGATACCATCGAAAAAATGGTAGAGAAGATGCAGGAGAAACCATGGCCCATTTACAAAATCAAACTCGGTACATCCGAAGACATTCAGATTGTTGAATCATTACGCAGGCATACCGATGCCATATTCCGCGTAGATGCCAATGCTGCATGGACAACGGAAGAAGCGCTGGAAAAAATTCCCGTGCTTGCATCTCTGGGTGTTGAAATGATCGAGCAACCACTCGCCAAAGACAATTGGGAGGGGATGAAACAACTCATCGACGTTAGCCCGGTTCCACTCATCGCAGACGAAAGCTGTGTGCTGGAGCAGGATGTAGAAAAATGTCATGGCCACTTCCACGGCATCAATATCAAACTCACCAAATGCAGCGGCATCACACCTGCGCGCCGCATGATCACCAAAGCACGCGAACTCGGCATGAAAGTGATGGTGGGAAGCATGAACGAAAGCACTATCGGATCGGCTGCCATCGCACACCTCAGTCCACTGCTCGATTACATGGATGCAGACGGACCAATGCTATTGTCCCAAGACCTGGCAACAGGCCTCGAATACAGCAACGGCAGAGTAGGAGTGAGTGAAGGTTTCGGACTGGGCATTACCACCCTGGCATAATTTTTTTACTGATTCCTAAGACATTTGCGGTTTTCCCAGGTACCCGGCTGGCAGCTTGCTGTTAGTCGGGTTTTTATTGCCTGATACCATTTATCAAATCATTTGCGCAATATATGTAGTTAACTACGTACTTTTGTACGTAAATGAACATAACACATGGAGAAGGCATTTACTATAGAACAGGTTCATAACAAATATTGCCAGCAGGTGGTAGATCTGATACTGCCCATTCAGCAGATCGAATTCAATGTGCCGGTAACGCTGGATGCGCAGCCAGACCTGCTCGACATCGATCAGGCTTACTTTGCAGCCGGCGGCGGTTTCTGGGGCGCTTTTCACAAGGGCGAGCTGGTAGGCACTATTGCATTGCTGAACACAGGCCATAAAAGCGGCGCCATCCGAAAGATGTTTGTGAAAAAAGAATTCAGGGGAAAAGAGTTCGGCATTGCCCAGGCCCTGCTCGATACTTTATTTGCTTACTGTGCAGATAAACAAATCGATCATCTCTATCTGGGTACAGTCGAAGCGTTGAAAGCTGCACAAAGATTTTACGAGAGAAACGGATTTGAGAAAGTGGAAGCAGACGATCTTCCGGATTACTTTCCAAGGATGAAGGTGGATACCTTGTTTTACAAATTCAGCATTGCTGCGCAATAACTGATACGGCAAAAGGGCAGGCGTCCGGAAACATCATTCCGTACGTCTGCCCTTTTTTTTATTGCCTGATATTTTGATCTCCTCGGCTCTTTCTGCAAACCCTTTTTTCCTGAGAGCAGCTTCTACCTCTTCGATAGCCTGCATGAGATTATTGGTTGTATCCGTGATTTCTGTAAGCGCTTTGATCATGATATTCCAGACAGGCTCCATCTCGGAAACCAGTTGCGATCCTTTCTCAGTAAGCTGGATCAGCCTTTTACGCTCATCGGTTTTGTCTTTCTTCGAACGGATCAGCTTCTCTTTCTCCAGTTCCTTCAGCAATGTAATGGTGCTGGGATGCGTATAACCGATCTCATTGGCGATCTCCACCACACCAAGCAGGGGCTTGTTATGCAGCACATAGATCACGGGGAACCACTTGGGCTCAAACTCAATCCCATTTTCTTTGTAAATAAGCGTACCGTCTTTTCTGAGCTGTTCAGAAAGACGCTGCAATCTTGTGGAAATAGCCAGTATGCCTGCCTGGTTGATGATATTCATTCCATCAAATATACGTAGTCAGCTACGGATATTCAAAACTCAGTTCTGTGAACTGGTTTCCCGCTGCTAGTATACGATGATCCTGCGCTCTGCCACTTCTTCCGTATTCATTGGAACACAGATGTATTCGCCTTTTCCGAACCTTTTGAGAAACTGATAAAGATCGTCGGGATGCGCCACCATCGCATAGACCAGAAAACGGCCATTGCCCCGGAATATCTTGAATAGCTGATGTTCCTGTGCTGGTCCGGATACTGGTCCGCGCTGCGGAGCAGCGGGCTTGTCCTGCGCAAAGCTGTTGCCTAATGCAAAGAAGGTCAGTGCTAAAAGCAGACTGAATCGTTTCATGTGTATTTTTTTCAGAAAGATAGCGGCATGCATGCCAACGTACAGGCAGTTTCCGGCGGCCGGATGCATAACCCGACCAATTGCACTCCATAACGACGGGTTTCATCTTTGCTCTTGCACAGGTGCAACTGGTTTGCAAACGTCCGCTACGGAATTTGCCAGCTGGATGCGCAACTTCTTTTATCCGTTGTCTGGCAACAGCCAAACACTTGATATGCTCACTACCAACGGTTCTCTGAACAATGGCACCCAACTGAAGTATGCATTGGGCATTGGAGAAGGCAGCTATCTCGGTTGGAAATTGTATGCGCATAGCGGTTCCGATGCAGCATTCAGAACAACCATGTTTGTTTATCCTGAACAAAATTTAGGCATCGCCATCTTCTGCAACAGAAGTGATATGAAACCTGCCGATAAAGCCATTGAGTTATCATCGTTGTTGCTGAAGCCGCATCCAGACTATATTCCACCTGCATCATTGCCAACAATCGACAGCAACAATGCGGAGCCTGCCTGTTTATCCTGCTACAATAATTTCATCGGCAAAGATTATATCGCAGACAATGGCGTGCAATGCAGCATCATTGCAAAGAATGGACGCATCTACTGGCGTTCATTTGGCGAAGATCTGCTGCTGAAAGAATTGCGTGCAGACAGTTTGGTGGTGGTTAATCGTCCACAAACAACACTGGTATTTCAGCATGCAACAAAAAAGTCCGGCTCACTGCGCATCAGAAAGTACACGAGAGGCGAGGAGCGTATCTTTCGGCCAATTCAATTGACCACTCCACAGTCTGAAGACATCAGACAATATCAGGGCACCTATTTCAGCAAAGAGTTGGGAATACATTGCAGAATAATCTGGAAAGGCAATATTGAAATGTCGATAGCAGGTACATGGTTCCACCGTTTCAAATTTGTGGGAGTTGATGATGTGCTTTCTGAGGACTGGCCGGTAGAGCATATTGTTTTTCAGCGAAACAAAAGAGGTAAGATCACAGGTTTTGCTATCTACAATGTAAGCGTACAGCAGATACTATTCAGCAAAATCCGATAAATAAAGTAGTGATATCAAAAGCGTTTTACGAGGTTTAAGCCAACCGCACCATTCGAATAAAACGGAGCCACAGCAGTGTTCTTCATTTTATTGCCTTTAAACATAGACTGCAACCGCGGATATAGAAAATAAGCAAGATCTGTTGAGAGAATGCCCACACCCGCACCAGCTACCACATCACTCAGCCAGTGCCTGTTATTGTACATGCGCAGATAACCGGTAAATGCGGCCACTGCATATCCTCCAACGCCGTACCAGATGCTAACGTCTTTGTATTCTTTCCGTAGAAACTCAGCTGCTGCAAATGCATTGGCCGTATGCCCGGATGGAAAAGACAGGTCATTGGAAAGATCGGGCCGCCATTGTTTGGTGAGATGCTTCGATGCAAACACGGTGGTATTCATAATGGCAAGTGATAATCCATAGATGATGCTGCGATCTTTAAGATTGTGCGCTCCTTTGATGCCCGCTGCATTGAGCGCATACACGGCGAGGGCAGGCGTCCATTGCAGGTAATTGTCTATATGCAATTGCCGGTGTGGCTTTTCGGTATAAAGTTCTTCTTTCACTTGCGCATTGAAGCTTTCCAGCTGGCCGTTATCGAGGCTCCAGATACCGTATCCGATGAGGGTTGCAGGGATCAGCAATTGGGTGGCTTTCAGTACCGGGCGCTCCGGCAGATGCAGCTGAAGGGCTGCGGAATCCGGAATCCGGGGCATGGTGTCGGTTTGAGACCAGGTCTGAATAGTGCAGCAAACCATCGATAGCAGCAGCAAAAAACGCATCATATACTTTGCGGTTTGGGAATGAGCAATACTTCCGCAAATTATTTTCCGGATCTGAAGAAATTCTGAAGCGCGTTGTTTCAACAAAATCCTAATTTTCAGTCTGCGGCCTGCTTCAGAATGTTTTCAAAATCAGGCCGATACTTTTGCCGAATGAAAATCCTGATCATAGAAGACGAAGAAGCCCTCGCAAAAAGCATTGGCGCTTATCTTTCCGATGCACACTACCGCTGCGAGTACGCCACCAGCTTCAGTGAGGCTATGGAAAAGACCGAAGTCTATGTTTATGATTGCATTCTGCTCGATCTGATGCTGCCCGGAGGGGATGGGCTGAAGATACTCTCCGAGCTCAAAGCCAATAACAAACAGGATGGCGTTATCATCATCTCCGCCAAAGATTCACTCGACGATAAAATAAAAGGACTGCAAATCGGGGCAGACGATTATCTCACCAAACCCTTTCATCTTTCAGAGCTCGCTGCACGCATCTATTCTGTGATCCGCCGCAAGCAATTCAGCAATGCAAATATTGTAGAGCAGCACGAGCTGCGCATCGATATTCCTGCCAAAACAGTAACCGTTAACGATCAACCTGTAAACCTCACACGCAAAGAATTCGATCTGCTGCTGTATTTCATTAGCAACAAAAACAAAGTGGTATCCAAAACAGCTTTGGCAGAACATCTTTCCGGAGATATTGCAGGCATGTTCGATAATTACGATTTTGTTTACGTGCACATAAAGAACCTCAAGAAAAAACTCGCAGAAGCCGGGTGTGACAACTACCTCAAAACATTGTACGGAACCGGCTATAAATGGGAAGTATGAATAAACTGCTCAATCTCACCATGAAAAGGTTTCTGCTGTATGCCGCACTGGTGCTGGTTTGCAGCGTACCTGTCTATTATCTGGCTTTAAACAGGCTATGGCAGTACGAAATGACCGAGCACAATATTGTGCTGGATGATGCCGAGGGGAGGGAAGACAGCTACCTCATCATACTCGCCGTTACTTCCGTAACACTGGTATTCTTTGTGCTGCTGATGTTCGGTTTTATTTTGCTCAACCGCCGGATCTCCGGAAAACTCTGGCAACCATTTTACAAAAGCATGGATCAGATAAAACATTTCGATCTGAGCAGTCAGCAGTCGGTGCAATTTGAACAAACCAATATCACCGAATTTTCTGAAATGAACCAGCACCTGCGCAAGCTCATTGCCGGTAACGTTGCGGCTTACAGCCAGCAGAAAGAATTTGCCGACAATGCTTCGCATGAATTGCAGACACCCCTTGCCATCATTCAATTTAAGCTCGATCTGCTGATGCAGACCAGCAACCTGAGCAATGAACAGTATCAGTTGATTGAAGATGCCAGTAAGGCGCTTTCGCGTGTTACACGCATCAACAAAAATCTGCTGCTGCTCACCAAGATCGAGAACAGCCAGTACATGGAGGAAGACAATATCGATCTGTCGGCCTTGCTCCATCACACCATTCAAACCTTCACTGTATTTGCAGACGACAAACAACTTGTTTTTGAAGAGGATATCCATCCGGGTATTTCGATCCGCGCCAACAAAATACTTCTCGAAATATTATTGAACAATCTCATCAATAATGCTATCAGGTACAGTAGTAATGGTGCAGTTATCCGCATACGCCTTGCAGAAAATACGCTCACGGTATCGAATGCGGGAAATACGCCATTGATAAGAGAGCATCTGTTCAGAAGGTTCAGCGCCACTTCTGCTGATTCGCCAGGAACCGGACTGGGACTGGCTTTGATAAAACAGATCAGTACGCGGTATGGCTGGGCCATCGACTATAGTTTTGATAATCATCAACACCATTTCACACTGAAATACTGATTCAGATTTCCTTCCAAATTGCATGGTAACCTTGTGCTTACAAATCTTTAGCTCATGCACCGTTGGTTATCTGTTCTGATTTTGTTTTTTGTTGCAACTGCTTCTGAAGCCCAATCCATTAAAGTGAATCTCTCAGGCGTAGTACGCGATGCTGCGTCCTCATCAAATCTCGCTTTCGTTAATTTGCTGCTGAAATCTCAAAAAGACAGCGCTTTCATTGCCGGCACTATTTCCGGAGATGATGGTCGTTTTCAATTGGCTGATGTGAAAACCGGCAATTACCTGCTGGTGATTTCCTATACCGGTTACCAAACGAAAATACAATCAGTAACAGTTGGCTATCTCAGCAATTTTCTCGATCTCGGTAATATAGATCTGCGACCCGATTCGAATATGCTGAAAGAAGTGATTGTGACTGGCGGCAAAGACCCTGTATCGGCCAGAATGGATAAGAAAACTTTTACGGTATCGGACAATATCAGTCAGGCCGGCGCTTCTGTGCTGGAAGCTATGAAGAACCTGCCCGGCATTTCTGTCGACAACGGAAAAGTATTGCTGCGGGGCAGCGACAAAGTGATGGTGCTCATCGATGGAAAACAAACAGCCCTCACTGGTTTTGGTGGACAAAGCAGTCTCGATAATATCCCGGCATCAGCCATCGAGCGTGTAGAGATCATCAATAATCCTTCTTCAAAATTCGATGCCAATGGAAATGCGGGCATCATCAATATCATTTTCAAGAAAGAGAAAAGAGAAGGTTTTAACGGAAAAGTAGGAATGGCAGCGGGTTTGGGCGCTTTATGGATCAGAAAGGAGAACTTTCCAGGTATACGCCCGCAATATCAGGCCACACCGAAGATCAATCCCAGCATCTCATTGAATTACCGGAAGAAGAAAGTGAACCTGTTCTTTCAGGGAGATAATCTGTATACCAAAACGCTCAATAAAAATGAATTCGTAGACCGGTTTTACGATAAAGGTGAAACTGTGCGTCAGCAAACCAAACGCAATCGCAACACCAATATCGTAACGTTACGGTCGGGCGTAGACTGGTTTCAGAACAGCGCCAATACTTTCACGTTATCCGGTTTATTCAGCAGCGAAAAAATCATAGACAGAGGCGATGAGCCTTTCTTTGATGCCGATCTCAAAAACAGAAGCAGGCTCTGGCAGTTTCTGGAAGATGAAGTAAAAACCACCGTTACCGCCAGCGCAGCCTGGCAACATAAATTCGATGAGCCGGGAAGAACACTGAATGTAGGCTTCAATTATACTTTTCACCGGGAAGATGAAAAGTATTTTTTCACCAACATCATGCCTTCCTTTACCGGGCTCGATTCTTTCAAAGTTCTTTCGGATGAGCATGTTGCCGATCTCAATGTAGACTATGTGCAACCGCTGAAACATGGCCGCTTTGAAACCGGGCTGAAACTCAGGCGCAGATTCATTCCTGTGAACATGACCTTCAAACCCGGACTAAATTCTCCGCTTGATGTGAAGGCCGGAGGATGGGCAGATTATGCAGAAACTATTCCGGCAGTTTACGGCAACTATATTTTCGAGAACGATCATTACGAAGTGGAAGCAGGCGTGCGTGTGGAATATGTAAATCTCAACTACAAAGTGAACCCCGACCATCCTACGTACAAGAGCGATGGATATAATTACACGCAGCCATTTCCCAGTTTGCGCCTGGCATACAAATTCGATGATCGCAATAAGCTTTCCTTTTTTTACAACAGGAGAGTGGACCGGCCGAATGAAGGCGATATCCGCATCTTCCCGAAATACGACGATCCGGAGATCATCAAAGTGGGCAATCCTGCATTGCGGCCGCAGTTCACCAATAATTTTGAACTGGGATACAGACTCGGCTGGCACAATGGTTTTCTTTTCTCCTCCCTGTTTCATAAAAGGATGGATGCCACCATTACGAGAATCGGCAGCACAGTGCCCGGCAGCAATATCATCTACAATATTTTCCAGAATGCAGGCAAGAGCTACAGTTCGGGCATCGATCTGATGATCTCACATACGTTATCGAAAAGAGTAACGTTGAATATGAATGTTACGGGATACAAGAATATCATCGATTCCTTCACAGTGGTAAATAAATATCCGATTGAAAATGTGTATTCGTCAGGGCGTGATGAGATCTTTTCAGGCAACTTCAAACTCAATGGCATCTTCAGTCTGCCGAATCAGACAGAGGCACAGATAACAGTGATCTATGGCCTGCCCGATCTGGTTCCGCAAGGCAAGACCTTCTCCCGTTTTTCTATCGATGCAGGAGTGAAACGTGGCATTCAGAAAGGAAGGGGTGAAGTGTTTGTGAATGCTACGGATATTGCGAATACACTTCGCCGCAAGCGGGAAGTGAAAGGCGCCGGATTCCGGTATGTGAGCAACGATTATTTCGAGACACAGGTGTTTCGTGTTGGATACAATTACAAGTTCTAGGCAACTCTCAGAATCTGTATATGGTGTAAAAATGCCGTCTGTGCTGAATCTTCAGTTACAGACGGCATTTGTTTATTTCATGGAGGCATTGCTGCCAATCAGTTTCCTGTTATCACCACCTTCGACGACCATTTCAGTTGACCGGCAGTTGCTCTGAGGAAATAGAGCCCTGCAGGAAATGATCCGGAAATGGTGATAGGTCTGTCCGATATACGGCTTCCATTCCACACAGTTTTGCCGAAGGCATCGGTAAGCACCAGTTGTACATTGGTGCCCGGTGGTACCGGTACTGCAACAGTAAAACTTCCTCTCGATGGATTGGGCGATACTTTGATGTAACCTGCTGCATCATCTTCGCTATTACCGGTGCCGAGTATGCGGGAATAGAATTTTGCTCCGTCGAGTTCAGTGGCAAGTATTCTGTACCACGAAGAGGAGTTGTTGTATTGATCGTCTTCCACCGCATAAGCTGCATTGCCATTGATTCCGGAGGATGGTGCAAATTCTTTCACGGTGATGAAATCATTTCCTTTTTTGTTGGCACGTTGCAACGCATATGTTTTCACCATCTGTTGTTCTCCCACCTTGAATGAGAATTGCAGTTTGTTGTTGCGCACCTTTATCGATTCGTCGTAGATCTTCACGGGCAAGGCGCTGGCCGGAAGAATGGTCACTGCATAATCTTTTGTTTGCCCGTATTGCAGATTGCTGCATGGGCCAATCGAAGAGTTGGTAAAGAAATCCGCTACAACCCGCATCCGCAGTGGCTTATTGAGCACTGCGCCTACTGGCGGCGTGATACTCGTGGTATGCGTGTAATCTACTGGTGAGGCGGGTGTTGTGGAATTCATAACCAGCTCGCCCGCTTCAAAACTGCCATTGTCGTTGTAATCGATATACACTTTTACAATTTGCCTGTTGGTATTTGTGCTCACAGAAATGGTGTAGTTCTGTGTCATGATCATATTGGTGCCCATATTGCAGGTGTTGTCTACATAGAACACCCAATCAGGCGTGTAACTGTTGGTGGAATCGTCGAGGGTATTCAACTGCAGACGGGTTGCTCCCATGTCGTTATTATTGTTCAGGTGAACGATGGAGAGCGGTTGACATAATGCAGCTGTAACAGTGGTAGCGGGAGGAGGAGTGAGTGCAGCCGAGGTCATGAGTCCGTTGCGAAGCGCATTTACGGATGCGATCATTCTGTCGCGCTGTCCCGGTGTAAATTTCTTTTGAGCGCAACTGGTGTAGTGCATGAAGTTGAGCCGCTGGTCGCTCCAGGGAGTACCCGTGCATGGGTTGTTGTCTGTGGAGAGTGGGCAGGTAAAGAATGCCTGTTCGTTTGTGGGATCTGTGTCGCAGACCCGGTCGCCCTGTGTATTGCAATTAGCATTGGGAGGACAGGTTGCACCAGTTGCTCCCTGAAAAGTATGGAAGAGATTGAATGCGTGTCCCATTTCGTGAGGCAAAGTTGATTGTCCTGATTTAGCCTGTGATGCCAGCATGATGGTTCCGTCGATGTACATCGGCGCTCCTGGAAAATACGCAAAGCCTGCAACAAACGGACCTACAGTACCGGGATAACCATCTTTGCCATCGATCTTATTCACTACATATACATTGTAATATTGATTGGCTGGCCAGAGTGTGATCGCTTTTACGAGCGAATCATCCGCACCTGCGGATTGGGAGAAAACCCCATTGGCAACATAACCGGGAATGCTGCTTCCATCTACCCGAACAATGCCGGTGGTTGGCGTACAATCAGGTGCACGTTGCGCGAGTATGAATCTGAATGGAACCCTGGTTCCGCCTGCACCTGCGAGAGGGTAGGATGCCCAGGTTGCCTGAAAAGACTGATTGAGATAATCGATCATCCCTGTAAGCTGCGCATCTGCCGGATTGTAATTGGTGCCTACTGCCCCACCTGTGTGAATCACATGAATAACAACCGGAATTTCGTAGATGGTCTCTGGACCGTTAGGCACTCTGCCATCCACCTGCAGATTGCCGGAAGGCTTGTGCTCATCGAGCCAGTTCCTGAGTTTCAC
This sequence comes from Pseudoflavitalea sp. G-6-1-2, assembly GCF_012927185.1. Lineage (GTDB taxonomy): Bacteria > Bacteroidota > Bacteroidia > Chitinophagales > Chitinophagaceae > Pseudobacter. The sequence continues at coordinate 357,280 of NZ_JABBGB010000002.1, read as the reverse complement.
TTCGTTTTGTTCAACCCTGTTTTTGTAAGCAGGATGCTGTAACTCTAATTGTCGGTGTACTTTATCGAAGCCGCAGACAGGCTGTGCTTTAGTAATGGAAGAAAGGCATATAAGTACATAAACCAGCAGGAGAGAATGTAAAGGTTTTCTCATAGTTGTTGTTTCAGAAATAAAGGATCTGGATCCGGTTCAAAAACGCAGTTGTTTGGAAAGCAAAAGTAACGATAACATATAATGAAAAAGTATCAGCCCCTTGATAATAAAGGGGCTGATACTTTGCTTTTTCCCAGGATGGAAAAGCCATTAGACAAATGTCAATTATTTAGCTGGCTAAGGTCTCTGCCGGTTTGGTCAGCAGCAGCTTTTTTCCTCTGGAGTTTACGATGCTGTGAAGGAATGCATTGTTGATATTGCTTACCAGCTGATTGATCATGCCGGGATGATCTACATGCCCTTCCATGGCGTGTTGCAGCTGCCAGCAATACAGGTCGGAAGCATCTTCTTTGCTGAGATCTGTACGGTATGTTTCCTCGGCCATGCCTCTGCCGATATTCTGGTGGATGAATGGAACCACCACTTCGTCCCTGAAACCGTTGATGCGGCTGTGTACTGCCGGATAGATTTTGGCGGTTTCGTTGAGGAACTGCGGAGTAAATACATCCAGCAGGCTTTCGATGCAACCAAAGAAATTATTGAGTTCGGTAATGGCATCCGGTGAAATGCCATTGAACATGCTCATAAACTGATTTACTCTTGCAATCTGTGAGTCTACTACTTCCTGCAACAGAATTTCCTTGCTCTCGAAAAAAAGGTAAAGTGTTTTCTTTGAAATGCCACATTCCTTTGCTACTGCATTGGTTGATACATTCCTGATTCCCTGCCTGGCGAACAACGAAGATGCTGTTCGCAAAATGCTGCTTTTTACGTTCTTCATAACAAACGATGTTTTATTTAGGAGTGCATTCCGGAGGGGTTACATGAGTCGGTATGCAAAGTAAGAACGGCATCGTCAGCCGGGAAAGGTTGATAGTTCGGCAATATTGGTCGAAAAGTCGGTTCGTGTTTTAGTGAGACAGCCGGTATTCTTTGGGACTCAATCCGGTAAAGCGTTTGAAGAATTTTCCGAAGAAACTCTGGTCGCTGAAATTCAATTCGTCGGCTATCTGCGAAATGCTGTAGGTTGGATCATCGAGCAATAATTTTGCTTCGAGCAGCACGTAATCGTCGAGGATCTCGCCTGCAGTTTTGCCTGCAATTTCCTTCACTGTTTCGGTGAGGTATTTGGGTGTGATATTCAGCTCGCCGGCATAGTGCTGAACACTGCGGTGGCTCTTGCATTGCTGCTGTACCAGGTTTACAAATCTGATCACCAGGTGTTCTTTCCGTGATGGTTGAAACGGTTCCTGTTCTGCATACTTTCTTCCCAATGCAGCCATCTCATACAACAGGAGATAGAATTTATGGGTGAGCATTTCTTTTCCGAAAGGATGTTCGGTAATACGGGCTACCTGCTTTTCCACCAGCCGCGCAAATTTATTGATAGCATTGCTGTCTTTTGTACTCAGCCTCCATAGCGGAGTGTATCGGCTGGAATAATATTCGAACACCTCCATCTGATTCCTCGGCATACCAATACGGCTGAGAAAAGCAGGGGTGAAGGCCACATAAGTAGCGGCAGTTCCTTCTGATACCGACATCACCTGCTTGATGCTGGCGGGCGCCAACAGCAGCATGTCATTTTTGCGAAGCAGGTATTTTTTGAAATTCACCGAGCATTCAACTTCGCCCTTCGTTACAAGCAATATGGTGAGATAATCCGTACGGAACTGTTGCTTGAAGATGCTGTGATCCATGTTGGGGGTCGATACGGCCAGTGACAATCCCGATACATTGGGGAATTGCCGGAAATCAGGATCAGCATTGAGTTCGTCCAGTTTGTAGAGTACGCTGCGGCTCATGGTGCAGGGTTGATCAATCAAAGATACCGGAATATTGAATGAGAACGCCGCCATTGTCGTAAGGGATCACTCTTTCGCATTTCAGCTTTACGGATTGCTTCAACGTGCTTGTAAGCGGAAGGCCGGAATTTGTTGTATTATTGCCCACCTGAAATTCAGATCATGAGCCAGCAATATTTTGAAGACGCAACTTTTGAGAAAACAGATTTCCGCATTACCGGATTGGAGCGTGGCAATTACGATGCCTGCGTTTTCAGGAATTGCGATCTGTCGGGCGTAAATCTGTCCGGGATCTCTTTTACCGATTGCGAGTTTGTTCACTGCAATCTCAGTATGGCGCCATTGGGGAATACCGTTTTTCAGTCGGTGATTTTCAGGGACTGCAAAATGCTGGGGCTGCATTTCGATCAATGCAATGAATTCGGTCTTTCTGTTACTTTCTTCAATTGTCTGCTCAACAATGCATCTTTCTTCAAAAGGAAGCTGAAGAAAACACTGTTCCGCGACTGTCAGCTCAAAGAAACCGACTTCACGGAAACCGATCTTACCGAAGCAGTGTTCGATCGCTGCGAGCTGTCCAATGCAAGTTTCGTAAAGTCCAATCTGGAGAAGGCCGATTTCAGAACCGCACTCAATATCGGCATCGATCCCGAACAGAACCGCATGAAAAAAGCGAAGTTCTCCATCTATAACGTAGAAGGATTGCTGCTTAAATACAATCTCCAGATAGATACAAAAATCTGATGCCAATCACTTGAATTGCGCTTTTACTGCTTCCGTAAAATCGGGGAGCAGCGGATGCGGCTTCCCAAGCCAGGCTGCACGCCAGGTGCGTTTCTTAAAGGATGATTTGATCGGCAGGGTTATCAGGTCTCTGTTCTTCAGATAAGGTTCAATTACCCAGGTGGCGAAAATGCTGATGCCCATATTGGCATTGATCATTTCAACAATAGCCTCGGTGAGCTGTACGCGCGTGGTCTTTTTCGGCTGCACCTCTCTGAAGAATTCTTTTGCAAAAACATTACTGGTCTCTCTGGAGTCGTAAGTGATCATGTGCTCATTGGCAAAGTCGTTGGCAGTAACCAGCGACCGGTGTTTTGCCAGCGGATGATGTTTATTTACTACCGCCACCAGATTGTCTGTAAACAATGGAGTGCTGTTGATACCAGACTGACCGGGCACTTCGGATATGATGGCCAGATCGAGTTCTCCGTTCAGCAGAAAATCTATCGGGCGTTGTGTGGCAGCCGCTACGATGGAGATATCTGCACCATCTGATTTCTTTCTCAGTTTAGTGATGATCTCCGGCAACCAGTGATAACAGGTATAACATTCCGTACTGATGCGAAGGGCAGGAGGATGCCCGTATTTAAGTGAATGCAGATCATCGGAAAGCCTGCTTAGCTGCGGGAGGATATTGCATGCACTCTCCATCACTCTTCTGCCTGCATGTGTAAGCAGCAGTTTCTTATTCACTCTTTCAAAAAGCTGCATGCCGGCCCGAAGCTCCAGTTCACGCAACTGATGGCTGATGGCAGACTGCGTGAGATAGAGGCTGTCTGCCGCTTTGGTGATGCTGCCCATTTCCACGATGCGCTGAACGAGCAAAAGATCGCTGCTGTTTATCATGAAGGATTTTCATCAAAAGTACAAAAACAATTCATTTTCATCATGCATCAGGGCGGTGTACTTTTGAATAAATATTTCAATTATGCAAACAGCCATAAAGTTTTATACAGAAAGCCAGGCCTCAGAAGCGCTGGCAGCTGCAAAAGCAACGCAAAAACCTTTGCTGATCGATTACTGGGCCCATAACTGCAAGGGCTGCGCCAGAATGGACTCCCTTACCTATGAAGACGAACAGGTGCAGGAGTACCTGTCGGAAAACTACATCGTGCTAAAGTGCAATGTAGCAGCAGTGGATGGCGCATTCGCCAAAACATTTCTCACCACTGCTGTGATCTGGACGCCATCTCTGTACATCTATTCTCCCGAAGGAGTGATTTTGAGAACTGTGGTAGGATATGTTTCCCCCGCACAGTTTCTTACGGAACTCGGCATTGGAAGAGCTGCTCACCAAATGCGCAGAAGGCATTTTGCAGAAGCAGGAGAATTGCTGGAGCAGCTGCCGTTTGCTGCGCAATATCCCGCACTTCATGCCGAAGCTATTTATTGGGCAGGTATTGCTGCATTCTTCCAGCATCAGAACAGCTTCGATCACCTGGTTGGTTACTGGGCCGATCTTCGGAAAAAATATCCTGAGACTACCTGGGCCGAGAAAGCCGATTTCATTCCGGAATAACAGTGGATACTTAGCTGCGATGCCCTGCGGAGTTCGCTCCGGCAGGGTTTCGGCATTATGGGTGTGCAAAATGCAGCTCAACGGAAATGATTACATTAGCAGACTGATCGAACAATTATCAGTACTGCATAATGAAAAAAGAACTTCCTCTCGTTGACAAGGAATATGTACTGGAAAAATTTCAGAGCAAAGGTGGCTGGACCTTCGCCCGCATTCCCGAAATCCCCAAAAGCAAGGCTGCATTTGGATTGCTGAGAGTTCGCGGAACCATCGATTCTTTTTCATTCACGGCTGCCCATCTGATGCCCGATGGAAAAGGGGGACTCTTTCTTCCCGTGAAAGCTGCCATAAGAAAACAGATCAAAAAGAAGGAGGGAGACAAAGTGCGCATAGTATTGTACGAAGATAATATGCCGGTGGAACTGCCCGAAGAGTTCGCTATCTGCCTAACCGATGAACCCGATGCTCATATCGCCTTTCGGGCAATGTCGAATGGCGAACAGAAAGCAATGATCGAATACATCTTCTCTGCAAAGAACGAATCTACACGAATCGATCGCATGGCGAAAGCCATCAACGACCTCATAAGCAAACGCTGAGATTGATCACACATCGATCCGGATGTGCAGCCGATGATTCCCGTTTATTGAGCACCTGAATAGAGCCGGTCTGAGCCCGGTTGGTCAATTTGTTTTGGCTGTTGGTCCAATGGCAGGCAGTGTTGTTTTGGTATTGGATAATTTCAGCACCAGCAACACCTAATGTTTCAATATGAAAAAAATACTCTTCAGCTTAGCGGCTGTTTTGGCGGGTATGCTCGCCTTTGCTCAAAATCCCAACTCGATGGTGATCATCAAAGGCACTATCAAAGGTGATCTCAAAGGATACAATAAAATCAAACTGTATACGCGTACCAGTAATGATTCTGCGGAAATCAAAAACGGAGAATACACTTTTAGTTTCCCTTTTACTGAGCCGGCACTGAAGATGTTTCTTCCTGAGTACATCACAAAAACGCGTCAGATGTATCAACCGTTTGGAGTACTGATTGCGGGCCCGGGTACCTACTACGTAAGTTCTGATATTGCCAAAGGAATGTACCAGTCTTCTGAAGTGAAAGGCCCTGAGGCCGCAGAGCTCTATCGTACTTTTGAATTGGAGAATAATGCAGCATCCGTGAAAGTAAATTATGCGCTGGGAGATTTATATGGTAAGGATTGGTACCGCATGGACGAAAAAGACGTTCGTTATGCTGCATATCAGAAAAGCAGGGATTCTTTGCAGAATATCTATACCGTTCCATTGCTTGAAAAATTGCTGAAGAATCATCCAGAATCCTATGCGACAGCATTTGTACTGGCAGGCAATGGCAGGCAGATTTCTTCCATTGAAAAGAAGGAGCAATTGCTTGCGATGCTGGGCAAAAAAATCCGAAAGTCCGATGCGGCAAAGAAATTTGCAGATCATATTCAGGGGATCAAAAGTGCGGGTGTAGGCAAGAAAGTGGCAGACTTTGTATTGCCAGATCCCAAAGAAAAGGATGTAACATTCAGTAACCTGAAAGGCAAATATGTACTGATCGATTTCTGGGCCAGCTGGTGTGCTCCCTGCCGCCAGAGCTTTCCACGCATGCGTGAAGTATATGCTGCTTACAAAGATCAGAACTTCGAGATCTACAGCATTTCCATCGATGAAAGCAAATCTGCCTGGTTGAAAGCTGTGGCAGATGAACATAATCCATGGCTGCAGTCGCTCGATAACAAGAATATTTCTCAGCGTCAGTTTGCTGTAACCGGTGTTCCGTCTACATTTCTGATAGGTCCGGATGGAGTGATCCTTGCGAGTGAAGTGGGCTTCGATCCCAAAGGCGGTGGCGAGATGGAGAAGAAACTGGCATCCATTTTCGGAAAAACGGTTCCCATCGCAGCTGAAAAGAAAGCAACAGAAAAGAAAGACGCACAACCCATGAAGGCCATTCCAATGACCCGCATGTAAAATTACTTCATCATTAATTCAATCAAAATGTTCAGGAAGATAGCAGCGTTTGCTGCATGTTTGTTTGTTGCGTCGCTGGCAAATGCGCAAATGGAAGCAGCACAGAAAGTACATCTCGATATCGATACCGGCGTTGTATACAAAACGTCTGTTATAGCGCTCTGGGATGCCATTAAAGATCCGGCAGCATGGGCGGCATTCAGCAACGGATTTGTGCAGTCGATCGAGGTAACAGGGGAGAAGGAGAATCAGAAAAGAACCATACAATTCACCGATGGAACTCAGCGAAAAGATATGGTTACACAGTATCAGCCTGAGTACAAAATGATAGTGTTCAAAATGAGCGAGCCGATGGAGCCGTCTGTGAAAGATTGTACATTGATGTTCGTTATCCGCACACCGGAAGAAAGCTGTACGGCAGAATTCCATATCGGGGTTATCATGCAGGGAAACAAAGCCGATAAAGAAAAAATGCTTCCGCATCTGAGGAAAGAAATGGCCAGCTACCTGCAGGGAATGAGCAACAGGTTTTCAAAATAGCAGTGATTTTTTATCTGCGTAAGCATGGGGATGGCTGAAAGGCTGTCCCCTTGCTGCTTTCAGCAGGTTCAGTATTATGCATCAATAATATTTCTGCATCACTTATTTTGCCGGTTGAAATATTTATCTAATTTTGCATCGCATTCCTTTATTCTTTCACACATAAATCAAAGGAATCAATGACAGAATATACTTTCATATCATCACACCCCACTACCGAGCAATAGGTTGCTCCGGATTTCCTTTTAGTTAATGGAGAAAACGTGGATTCAGCATTGGATGCAATTAGTTGCACCTGACTGAACGAACGCTTCGTTGTGCATGAAACCCGGATGCAGCCAGTATTTCAACTGCAACTGAATAATCATGCATTTACATCATGGAACCGATGAGTTCCAGGGATACAGGCTGAGGTCTGCCCGTACCAGAAAGCGATGGGCAAAAACGGATCGCGAAAAACAGCTGATAGCGCTGGATAAACTACAGAATGAATTGTGGCGTCAATGGTCGGACCGTCCTTTTTTGCCTTTGGAAACACCGTATCAAAGCGGCTGGATCCGGACCTATGTGCTGAGAGAAGATGTACAAAAAAGCAAGCATGCTGCTTTCTTTTCTTCCATTCTCAGCAGAATCAACAACGTGCAATTCAACAGGGACAAAGACTTCCGGGCAAAGAAGAGAAACCGCCGGAGAAAAACATATTCAATTGCGCAGCCACTCAGAGAGATCGATGAATATGGATGGAAGAGCGGAAAGTGTAAACTGACCGATTTACAGAAACAGTTCTTTTACCCCAGAACCAGCTGGTGCACACGGAAACGCAGGTTTGTAACACACTACGTTTTCTCTGAACCATGGCGGTTTGTATTAGTGGTACAACCCCGCATGATCACACAGGTTCAGCTGGCAGATCCTGTATTGGAGAGTAAAAAGCAACTGGTGGACAATCATATCCGAAACTACGATCTCCGGCAGAAACTGAACAAACTAACCAAAGGTAAAAAACGGACCTATAGCAGATGTGGGAAACCACCGGTTATTGATCCTTACAAAAACAGATCTTTCAGTGACAGGCTGCAAGCCTATCTCACTGAAGCATAAAAAACAAAACGATGGACAAGATCATCATACAAATTACTTCGGGCCGCGGCCCTGCGGAATGTTGCAGGGTGGTAGCCAAATTGCAGCAATTGCTGCTGAAACAAGGGCGTCAACAGGGCTTCGACATGGAAGTGCTGGAAACTATGCCTGGCGATATTTCAGGCACATTGCATTCCGCCACCATTCTCGCCAAAGGCAGCAATATGCAGGCGTTCGTTCAGGAATGGCGGGGAACTATCCGATGGATTGCACAAAGCCCTTACAGGAAGTTTCACAAAAGAAAGAACTGGTTCGCCGGTATCGAGATCTTTGATGTGAAAGACCTGATGGCCTGGAATGAAAAAGATGTACGGTTTGAAACCTGCCGCGCTTCCGGGCCGGGTGGGCAGAACGTAAACAAGGTAGAATCTGCTGTGCGTGGCATCCATATTCCATCCGGCATTCAGGTGCTGGCGATGGACAGCCGTTCGCAACATCAGAATAAAAAACTTTGTCTCGAAAGGCTTGAAGCAAAATACCTGGCCTGGCAAACAAGCCAGCTTGTAATGCAGCAGCAGAGCCGCTGGCAGGAGCATGATTCGCTCGAGCGCGGCAATGAAGTAAAAATAATCAGGGATGATCTTTTGTGATCATCCCTGATAGTTTTCTCCGGAATATGTTTTTCTATAACTGTTTCCTGATCGTTTCCCTCAGCTGGTCGCTGTACTGCTGTTGCTGTTCGGAAGACCAGGGAAGTTTGTTTACATTGAATTTCCTGTCCATTTCATTCATCAGTTTCATCGCATTTGCAAACTGAGATCTGGAATGAATATAAGCGATACAGGTGAGGTAAGCTCTGCGGTATTCGTTGAGCAGGAACACTGCATCCTGCGACTTTCTGATGTCTTCGTCGTTGATCTTTTCGATGGAATATGTTTGCAGTTTGCCGGGAGCAGCTTCAACAAGTCTGGCAAGATCAGCATCGTTTCTTACAAGTGTGAAGAGCAATCCATCCGGTTGGAGGAAAGAATCCAGAAAAAGACTGCTGGTTGTATCCGGACCAGTGGTATAATGCAACGGCCTGCTGTGAAGGTTTTGCTTTAAAATATCCAGCAGCATCAGATCACTTTTGAGAACGTACCTTTCGCCGTATGTCGGGCGCAGCGTCCATTTAATGCCATTGCCCGGATTGTCAGGGTCTGCGAGGCTTACCTCGGTGGGAGTCCACTCTTTGTATACCAGCGTATCGATATCATTATTGTTGTAACTGAGTTTCAGGTGTTGCTTCTGATTGAGGTATCTAACGTACCAGGCAGTATTGAGCAGGTTGCAATCGATGATAGTTACATCGGGTCTGAGTTTTTCGATGCTTTGCAAATAAAGCAATGGAAAAGTTACCATGTCGCCGGAGCTGATGAGGAAAGCATTTTTCTGGCAGCTGTTCAGCAGATGCCGGTTATAATCCAGCACTGGGTTGATAAATCCTCCGCGTTGCCTGCCTTCTCTGAATGCATAAATGGCGGAATCGGATTTGCCTGCATACAGATAGGCCATTGCCTGTCCACTCCAGATAGCGCTGATTTTGGAGTAGGGATCCAGTAACCACATCTCACCGCTGTAAGAAGGTGTTAGTTTATTGATGGCTTCGAGATGCTGGCTTGCTTCGATGGTCAGTCTCTTCTTGCTGAGGTACATTTCTTTGCCATCACTGCTGTTGATTCTGTCGATTACATGCGCGAGAAAATAGCGTCCTTCCGTATTGCCGGGTTGTTTCTTTACAGCCTGGCTCAGCAATGAATAAGCGTTGGAGAAATCAGGTGAATCAGCTACTGCCTGTCTCTTGAACTCTGCCTTTCCACTGTCCAGGAGGGCAGTAAAATCCAGGGACTGGGAGAAACCATGCTGCGTCACAAACAGGCAGCACAGGAGGAATAGGTTTTTTGACATAATGGGGTCAAAGGGTTAGTTAGATGCGTAAAAGTGAATGGTTCAGGACAGTAACGTTGAAATTGGTCAAATGTTTTATTGTGAGGGCAGTGCTTTGGAGCCCCAAGAATTTGTGAAAATCGACCAGTATGTCCGCCCATAGCATCGGATTCGATATTTTCATGTTCCAAAGCCGGTAGTGCATGAAACAATTATCTACCTTCATCCTTTTACTGCTTCTCGGATTTGCAGCCAACGCCCAGCTGATCTACAGATATTATACAGAGACCCGCCCAGGCATATTCAAAGACAGAATTCCCAAAGTAATATATCAGCGCTTAGTCACTTTCTACGACGAATATGCGGTGAAAGAGTTAACAGCACTTCATTTTGACAGTACCGGATTGCAAACTGAAAAAATCGAATATGATGATTCCGGTAAAGTAACCGGCCGCATGGTCTGGCATTTTGAACAACCCGGCAGGCAATTGAAATATCTGGCCGGTAATGTGTGGAGTGCCGGAAAGTTCAGCAGCGATTCTGCTCTTTTTCATTACGACAGCAAAGGGTTTTTGAATGAGGTGATACTCAAGAACGATCAGAATACATTGCTTCGTCAGGCCTTCATCACCTGCGACAGCATTGGCAATCCCATAGAAAGTAATTTTTACGATAATCGTGGCAATCTGTTATCTGCAGAATATGCCCGTTATCTGCCTGAAAGAAATAAGATACTGATCAGGCAGGTGAAAACTGATGGATCGGAACCGAGAACAGATTCTATCGACATCGATAAACGTTATGCAGCAAAATATGCAGCAGCGGGAGAAACTTATAATGATCGCGGCGATCTCATTCGAAGCGAAAATTATAAACCATTCAAAGGAAAAGCTGTTCTGGAAATTTTCTATCGATACGATGAATTCGGTAACCCAGCTGAGATAAGTATGTTCAAGGTGCGGGGAAAGGGACGGATGAAAAGGAGTGAAGCCCATGCAACCATTTACAGAACATACGAGTACTGATTGAAAAAAGGAGCCGGCTTCAATCGATGAAACCAGCTCCCGTACTACATCAGACGATAACTGAACTAAGAATTTTTATGGGCGAGAGAAGTCCACAACGGGTTTTATCGCACCACTCAATGGTGTATAAACCGGTCCACCAGGCAATCCCGAAGGAATACCGTCGGTGAGCAATGTTGCAGGACCTACAGGATCATAGTTTCCTGTGATGAAACGCTTGATGCAAAGCGAATCGTGGTGCAGCCCCATTTCAGGAATATTCACACCTGGTGAAGGAGTGATTGGTCCCGGATAAGAATACGTATTCACAATCGATCCGGATGCAGTGCTGATCTCCAGCAATCTTCCCCCTGTTCCATTCACTGCCATTACATACAGTTTGCCCGACAAGGTAACGGTGAGGCCACGGATGTAAAGACTTGGTGAAAGGAAGTTAGGCAGACAGCTCACCGTTGGACTGCCGGGTAATCCCAGTTTCACTACACGATTGTTGGGATTGGCAGTACCACGGTTAATGGCGTAGTAGGCGCCGGTTACAGGATCCCGCTCGATATCGCTGAGGTTGAGTGAAAGTGCGCAACCTGAAACAACGGCTGCGGCAGGAGATACGCAGTTGGGATCGTTGAACTTCAGGATATTGTTCACAGGTGAACTGGGTGGAAGCCCTGTTGTTCCATAGAATGTACCTGATGCTGGTTCATAAGAAATACCGGTTGCAAACTTGATTGGAGCACCGGAGCAGGTAGTAAGCTGATTGCTACCGGCAGAACCAATCACGGGCGAAAGACTTACCGGACCGGCAGATGGCGATCCTACCACTTTGAACAGATAACTGAAACCAGTACCCGGATCTACAATGAGACCGAAATACACTGGTTGACAGGCAGCAGCGGCTGTAATGGCATTGGCAGCTGCATCATCATTTACCGGCAGGTTATCGCCGGAATTCTTTTTTTGACAGGCGGCTAGCAATAGCATAGCAGCAGCCATCAAAGCAAGGTTGATTTGCTTCATACATTTGGTTTTAGCTGTGGAAGAAATGAATGATGAGGGTGGGATAGCGGGAAGAGAATGTATGTACTCAAATTTAATGTGTTTACCGGAGATGCGTAATCGTAATTGCCGTAAAAATGGTTCATACTTCCACATATCTTACCGGCCTTCAATTGCTGTTTCCATAGAGCGCTATGGTCCGGAATCGGTAAGATCACGGTACTGGTCCCCAGACAGTTGGGGCAATTTCGGATAAACCGCAGCTAAATTTTCAGCACCCTGTAACATATTGCCTGCTGCATTCGTAGTACCCTAAACTAACTTAGCATGCCAGGCACATCAACCGGTTTACAGGATTTTACTGTCAATGTAAAAATCAAGCTCGCAGGCCTTTGGGCCTCGCTCATGTTCTGCTATATCTATGGAGATTATTTTGAACTCTATGTGCCGGGTAAAACTGAAGGGCTGGTAAACGGAAAGAATCTATTGGATAGTCCGGCTAAATTGTTTGCAGCCACATTGCTGCTGACCATCCCTTCGCTGATGATCTGTCTTTCGCTTTTACTGAAGCCGCGCGTCAACAGGATGCTCAATATTGTGTGGGGTGCTTTTTATGCAGCGCTGATGCTGCTGATTGCAGTTACCTCTTTCTCTGAATGGAGATTATTCTATGTTTTTCTTGCATTAACAGAAACTATACTCGCCATCACTATTCTGGTGACTGCTGTGAAATGGCCGAAGAATATGTAAGATGATGAATTAACTCCCGGCCTGCAGCAGGTACGATGGTCCGGCTTTCGGATTATTTTCTTTGTATTCCTGCGGACTTATGCCGGCATGTTTCTTAAAGAATCTGGTGAAGTAGGCCGGATCTTCAAAGCCCAGCGAATACCCGATGCCTTTGATGTTATCCGTGCTGTAATACAGTTCCCGCCGGGCTTCGAGCAGTATGCGGTCTGCAATCAATCCACCTGCAGTTTTGCCCGCGAACTTTCTGCAAATTGCATTCAGGTTACGCGCCTGTGTGGAAAGCATGTCTGCATATTCCTGAACGCCGTGCAATTTTTTAAAGTTATGCTCGATAGCCGATTTGTATTTGGTGAACAGCAGATATCCTGCATCGACGCGCGCATGCTCCTGTGTTATTTGCGTGCGTTTGAGTCTTTGTATCTGTGTGAGCAAAATCTTCAGATAGGAGTGCAGCACCACTTCTTTGTCTTCTTCATTTGAATTGTATTCGATCTCCATCTTGTGCAACAACTCTTCAAAAACTGTATGCATGGCAGCAGGAATAGTGAGCATTGGCTTAGCCTGAATATTATCGAACAGGTGGCTGCCGATCAAAGTATCCTCCATATCTCTCGTGTCTTTGAAAAGGGCAGGTAGGAATTTAATGAGAAAGCCATCGGCTTTTTCTTCCGGACTGATCTGGTGTATTTGTCCGGGTGAAAGCAGAAAGAATACCGATCCGGAATAAGGATAGTTCACCATATCGATCATATGCACGCCCTTTCCTCTTCTCAACCAGATGATCTCATAGTATTGATGGCGGTGATTTTCTTCAAACTCAACCATCGTGCAACTTTCATTGGTGAATGAAGTTACTTTCATATTATCGATGATACTCTCGCATTGTTGCCCGATATGAAATACAGGCGCTTCTTTCTTTGCCATGATCCCGGATTTACTGCTGCTAAGATACATAGGTTCTTCTGCCCGCGGGATGGACAAAACCACCTTTTACTTGCACAATTCCTACATGATGCCGGAAGATGGTATAAAAATGCAAGTGATATGATCTTTTATCCATTTACCCGCGGCGATGAACTTTTCAACTTTGCATAGTCAATCATTCAATCATCGTAAACAATAGAATATGCCTTTCGTACAAATAGATGTAACCAAAGACGGAGTTACCAGAGAGCAAAAAGCACAACTGATCAGCGGCGTAACAAAACTGCTGCTCGATGTATTGCAAAAAGACCCTGATCTCACGCATGTGATCATCCGCGAAGTGGAAACCGATAACTGGGGACTTTCAGGCATTCAGGTAACCGAAAAAAGAAAACAATCAAAAGCATAATTATGAAACGGACAGTAATTGTAACAGGCGCATCAACAGGAATAGGAAAAGCCATTGCCAAATCATTCATCGAAGCAGGACATAATGTAGTGCTGAATTCCGTGAGCAAAGAAAATCTTTCCAAAACGTTTGAGGAACTGGGCGCTCCGTCCAATGCAAGAATGCTGGCAGGGGATGTGGGGAGGAAGGAAACAGGAGAAGCGCTGGTGTCGCTCGCAGTGAGTGCATTCGGGCGGTTGGATATACTCGTTAACAATGCAGGTGTTTTTGAAGCAAAACCATTTCTCGATGTGGAAGAAAGCGATCTGGATCGATACTTAGGCACCAATCTGAAAGGCACTTTTTTCACGAGCCAGGCTGCCATCAGGACAATGGTGCAAAATGGTGGCGGTTCGGTAATCAATATCGGTACAGTGCTGGTAAATCATGCCATTGCAGGTTTTCCTGCTACGGCACCAGTGGTAAGTAAAGGAGGGATACATGCGCTTACCGTACAGCTGGCAGCAGAGTTCGGCGCACAGAATATTCGTGTGAATACCATTGCTCCCGGAATCATCAGGTCTCCGTTGCAGGGAAAGAACGGTATAACGGACGCTGATTCATTGGGAAGTCTTGCTTTGCTTAATCGCATCGGTGAGCCGGAAGATATTGCCGAAGTGGTGCGCACGGTTGCGCTCAGCAATTTCATCACGGGGGAGATCATCAATGTCGATGGCGGAACGGTTGCCGGGCATGCATTCAGATAATCAATCATGATCAGGCCGCTGGCAGATTGTTAACAAAACTTTTATCGCTTTTTAATCCTGATAATCAATTTTGAGTGAAAATCACGAGCGAAGCCGCATCCGGGAGATGCGGTTTCTTGCTTATATGGAATCTCCTTTCTATATTCGGCCGGTACGGAGTTCCAATATCAGGGAATTTCCTATTTTTACGTAAATCAACCGATTGTATATGGATAATTTCAATCAGAATTCTTCTTTTTTCACTACGCAGGAGCAGGCAGCTTCACAAACTGTTGCCAGAAGCTTCATGGCGAATGTATTTATGTGGATGTTTGTAGCGCTCGGCATTTCTGCTGTGTTCGCTTTCTTATTCTCGAACAATCTGAGCCTGCTGTCTTATCTCATCAGTTTTGAAACAGGCAAACTGAATATACTTGGCTGGATCGTTATGTTCGCTCCACTGGGCTTTGTGTTGCTGATGTCTTTTGCTTACAGCAGATTATCAGCCCCCATGCTCACACTGCTCTTCATGTTGTATGCAGCTATTAATGGTATCAGCTTCAGCTTCATTCTGCTGGCTTATACTGCCAATTCAGTACTGGGTTGCTTCCTGTCAGCATCCGCCATGTTTGGTGTGATGGCAGTGATGGGATATACTACCAAAAAAGACCTCACTTCATTCGGACGCATCCTGATGATGGCGCTCATCGGAATAGTGATCGCAATGCTGATCAATATGTTCCTGAAAAGCGATACCATGGGTTATGTGATCAGCATCATTGGTGTGATGGTATTCACTGGTCTTACCGCTTACGACGTTCAGAAACTGAAACGCATCGGCGCTGGTATCGAATACGGAGATGTGCCTGCATCTGAAGGCAAGAAATTGTCTATTCTTGGTGCACTCACTTTGTACCTCGACTTCATCAATATCTTCCTGTTCCTGCTGAGATTGTTCGGAAGCAGAAGAGACTAATATTGTTTAGTAAGAATATTCGTGAACCCTTTGGCTATGCTGAAGGGTTCTTTTGTTTTTGGGAATAGTTACTGAGCAGTGATGCAGTGGGATTATTTAGACGCCTTTGCTTTGGGGTTGAACTCGAGGCAGATATTCATCCACCAGTCAAAATCCTTCTTTGTTTTGTAGCCTTCTGCATTTACGTAGCAGTATCCGGCGAGTTCTTTTCCTTTCATGATCATGGGCTCGAAGCCGCGTCTGCCTGCAACTTCTTCCTGCAACGCTTTATCGAAACGGCACATCAGGTTTTCTCCGCTGATATTGATGCACATTTTCCCATTCACCAGAAAGGCGAGGCCTTTGAACATTTTCTTTTCCTCCAGTTTCAATGCAGGAATGTCTGCAAGATATTCCCTTACCCTGGCGGCGAGTTTTTCGTTGTAAGCCATACCAGTAAGGTACTGATTTATGAAGAAACAAAAAATCAGTAGGCTGCTTTTGTTTAGTGCATTAATGATGCAACAGCTGTTTTACTAGCAGTGGGAATACTATATTTTTCAATTACTGAAGTGGAGTAAGCTTAATCTGTGAGTTCGTATACTTCGAGATAAAAGTTCATGAACAGGAGATTGTTCAATCTTTCAATGGCCATCAGGCCTGCGCGGTAGTCGATTCTCACGATTCCTGTACAACTGGATCTGCCGGCGGGATCTCTGCCTTCGATGGTAACCGACCTTACATTTCCGAATGGAAACAGTAGCCTTTTCAAATGATCAACCGTTGTGCGGCTGTTCAGGTTTGTAATAGCAATTTTCATAGAAATATTGAGGTTAAGGTAGATACCGAAGATACCGATAAACCTTAACCTGACAAATTAAAAATAATCGTTGAATGGCAGTCGTGCCAAGGGTTTTGGTTAACCGTAAGGCAGTGTAATATCAACACTTTATGCATTGATGTATTCTCTTGCTTGCTCCGGTGTAAACCTGCTTCTGAATCCAAATGCATAAGGCGTATCTCCATGCTGCCTTACATGATCGAGGCGGGCTACAGCTTCCTCAACGGAGGGTGTGGTTCCGGCAGGGATGTACCATAACACCATATGCATCTGCTGCATCTTCTCAAACCACTGCCTACGCTTCCGCATGATGTCTGAATGTGCGGTCTGATACGTGAACTGGTGCAGGGTATCCGCGTTGGTCCATACGGACATATTCACTAAAATAAAGTCGTCGTTGTATACCCGAACGGAAGTGGCATTGCCGGCTTCTTCCTGTAGTCTCCAGACGAAACCTTCGCTCTGATCGGCAATGGCATTGATCCTGTCGAGATTATCCATGAATTCAGCCATAACCGGACTATCGGCCGGTGCCAGCATTTTGGCGATATTGATTTGTGCGAGATGAAATTCCATTATGAATAAATTTGACGATAGATTTGTAAAATTAAACCCGGCGAAATCATGGAACAAGAGGTTACGAAAAGGTTACCGGCCAGAAAAAGAACGAGCATCGTTTTAAACGAACAGTGTTCAGTAATTGCAACGCTGAAATTATTTGCTACCAAATGGAAGCCCTGCATACTCTGTTATTTGTCTGAAGGGCCGTTGCGCTACAACGATCTCTACCGCATCATTCCGAATATCAGCAGAAAAATACTGTCGGAACACCTGCGAGAACTGGAACGCGATGAAGTGATCACCCGCACGCAATACGATCCCAAACGCCAGAAAGTAGATTATGCACTCACGGAGAAAGGCCGCTCATTGCTGCCGCTGCTGAATCAGTTGCAGGATTGGGGAATGCTTCATCTCAACAACGTACTCACCATCAGGCAGATGCTGGATGCCACTTTGAACTAAATAATTGGTTAATGACTAAGATCCCGGTCAGAACGCTCAAATCTTCTTTTCAACGGGCCCGCATTACAGGTAGCTTCAGCATTCGCAGCATTCAGCAAATGCTGAAAGGAGCAGACATGAAACAGCATCTGCATCGCCACGATTATTATCATATGATGGTAATTGAACGTGGAGAAGGTGTGCATGAGATCGATTTCAATTCGCATAAAATAACCAACAGAACCATCTTCTTTATTCGTCCGGGTCAGGTGCATCAGCTGCAACTGAAAGCAGACAGCACAGGATATATGTTGCAGTTTGGAGCAGAATTCACCAGTGGCCGCGAAAAAGCCGCCGGCAAACTGCTTCGCAGCGCCAGCAATAAAAGTTATTATCAACTGGATGCTGCCAGTTTCAGCAAGCTCTCCAATCTGCTAGGTGAAACTTTGCAGGAATACACGGATAAGAATAGCCGGTACGAAGATGTGATCCGTGCCAACCTCGATGTATTGCTGATCTCGTTGCTCAGAATGCAAAACAATCCCACCACCACTTCAGAAAACAGTCTGCAGCAGGAGCAGCTGGATAAATTCCTCGAACTGCTCGAAGCCAATATCACTGAAGTGAAGCAGGTTTCAGCATATGCGGGCATGATGAATCTTTCGCCTTATCAACTCAATTCCATCACTCGTCAAATGCTGGGAAAGAACAGTTCGGAAGTGCTCAACGATTATGTGATACTCGAATCTAAACGGTACCTGCTTGCCACCGATAGTCAGATTAAGGAAATAGCCTGGCAACTGGGTTACGAAGACCCTTCGTACTTTGTCCGCTTCTTCAAAAAACATACCGGTTACTCGCCCGCAGATTTCAGAAACAGTTTCAGATAAGTACTACGGAATTCGATTTTTGTCCTGTTTCCCGGCTTTTGGCGAAACTAGCTTTGCATTCATAAAATTGAATTGCATGAAACCAAAAGCCAGGATAATACTATCGCTCAAAATCTGGAGTGTTCTATATCCATCCATTACTTTATTTATGGCCGCGTTCGGCGAAAAGCTGTCTGCATTGCCACTACCCCTGAGGACCATGCTTATTACCCTGTGTCTGGTACCCTGGGTTGTATTTGTGGGATTGCCATTCCTGGAATCGGTCATCCGGTTCGCTTCAGCGAAGAAAGAATCCACAGAAAAGGAATCTATCGGGAGAACTACATGACCCTTGCTCTGACAACAAAACCCGCTTTGATAGCGGGTTTTGTAATATTTCGATGCAACCTGTTCATTACATGGCTGCTTTCAGTTTTTCTACATCAAGCTTCTTCATGGGCATAAATGCTTTGGTGAGTCTGTCGATCTGCTCCTGTGAGCCGGTAGCGAAAGCCTGTTCCATAGCGGCATAGCTGATCTGCCAGGATACTCCGAACTGATCTTTCACCCATCCGCACTGCTCCGACTCCGGTACTTTGGAAAGCTTCTCCCAGTAGTAATCGATCTCCTGCTGATCTTCGCAGTTGATGATGAAAGACACGGCTTCGTTGAAATTGAAGTTGTGCTCATAGTTGTTTTCCATGAGAGCGAACCAATGATTCCCGAGCATGAAATCCGAATACATCACTGCATTCTCTTTTTCATTTGGTGTACCGGCAGGATAACGAACCCGGAAGCCATCCTTCGAATTTTTGAATGCAGCGAGATAGTAGTCGATGGCCTCATCTGCACGTCCGTAATTTTCTTTGATGAACATGAATGCGGGAACAATGGCAGGGCGCGGATCTCCATCGGGTTTGCCCAGCATCAACTGCCAGGAGAGACCGTACTTATCCTGTATCCACCCATACTTTTTGCTGAACGGATATTCGTTGAGCGGCATCAGCGCCGTGCCACCATCGGAGAGCTTATTCCATATTTCTTCCAACTTATCACCGGCAGCTTTTTCTTTGTCAGGCGACCCGGAAAAGAACAACGGATCGAAATTTACGATGAAAGAAATGCTGGGATTGAGTTTGAAATACGGACCTGCACTGATGGCCATGAACTCCTGGTTCCATAATGTAAATCCGATTACATCACAGTCTCCGGAAGGCGTATCGCGCAGCACAATACTGTGCAGTACTTTGGACTCAGGAAATATAGATGTGTAGAACGCTACTGCTTCTTTTGCTTCTTTATCGTACCACAAATGCGGGATGATCTTTTGCATAAACAATACATTAGGATGAAGAAATGATGGAAGTGGAACAACAAAAATAGTTCCTGCTCCCTGCAAAAGAGTAAAAATCTTATGCCAGCATTCTTGTGTGGGGCTATTCCGGCAAAACAGGCTCAGCCGCGGGAACCGGCGCTGCTGCCGGTTTTCCCCCTTTGGGTGCAAATGTGTTTTTCAGTTTCAGGAACCTCGATTCAATCAGTCTGTAACTCAGCCATGCCACCAAAACGGTGCAACTTCCTGCCAGCACATACAGCACAATGGTGGATACAACGGGCGACAATGGCCGCAGCACGTTCTGCAAAACCCTGATCATTGCCAGCAGCACAATGGTGTGATACATATAGATGCCGTAAGAAATATTGCCAAGGAAATTCAAAACCATGTTCTCTGTGCGGATGATGGTTCGTGGATTGCTGCTTACATTGAGAATCAGCCAGAGAAACAATCCTTCCAATAGTAAGAAGGAATAGAACTGATTGAAGAGTGCGCTGTAAATGATTCCTGCAACATTATCAGTTTCCACCAATGTTTTATGAAGTGTAAAACGAAGTACGATCAATCCAAGGAATAAGCATTGAATGCCGATGCTGAAGATCTGCTGCTTCATCAACCGCTCTTTGTGATGAAAGAGCAGCCAGGCACCGAGTCCACCCATGGCCATGGCTTCGAATTTCAGGGTTCTGAGAAAGGCCACCACCAGTCCGGTTCCTTCAAAAGCATCTTTGATATGATGCGTAAAAGCATAGAACGCAAAACGTATAACGATGATGCCGATAAACAACTGCAAAGCATATCGCTTGAAATATTTCATCAGTGGAGCCCAGAAGAAATAGAACTGTTCTTCCACACCAATGGACCAGAGTGGTCCGATGAAATTGAAGCCCCATAGACTAACCGCCAGATTGGGAAGGAAGAAGGCAAAGAGCAATGCGCCTCCTACAACAGGGTAGGGCTGATCGAAATCGAGATGCAGGTATTTCGAAACAATGGGAATTACGGCCATACCCAAAATAAGTACAATGTAGTAGAGCGGCCAGATGCGCAGAACGCGCCTCCAGTAGAAATGCCTGATGCTGATGGTGGATGTTTTTTTGTGCTCAACCAACAGCAGATAAGTAATGAGAAAACCGCTCAGCACAAAGAAAAACTCAACGGCAATGGCTCCGGAAGAAAATAATGTTACCCCTTGCAGGTTGAAGAGATTGTAGTTGTTTCTCATCATTTCTCCGTGCATCATCAGCACAAGAAAAGCAGCAAAAAAGCGGAGGCCATTCAGTCCTTTGAAATATACGCCAGACTCTTTCATGATATGGTTGCAGGATCTTTGATTGTCTAGGGATAGTGCAATTAGGGATCATATCGTATTGGAGGAGATCTGCTTCAGCGGAGATCGGTGCGGGATTTCAGAGGATGAGGCGGAAGATGGATGCTTAGCGGGACTAAGCGTTTCCGGGGTGTAAGATACTGCTTTCCCGGGCTTCTGCAACTATTTGCAGAAAGAAGTGTGAATCGATACATTTGTTGACTCATCAGATAACACTCGCATGAAATTCAGGATCGATAATGAGAAAACAGGCGCTGCCATGCTGCTTTTTGCCGGGGAAGAGAACCTTCACCGCAACTGGTTTGGCCGGGACAGAGCCAATAAATATTTCACCATAGCCTGGAACCGGGGGCCGAAACAGACCATCACCATCGATGGCAATCCATATGAGTTTCCTCAGGATTGCATACTCACGTTGTTATTCGACCAGAGTTACCAATTTGAGGATGCGAAGAACATTGTGGCCTGGCAGTTCAACCGGGAGTTCTATTGCATCATCGATCACGACAGTGAAGTGAGCTGTGTGGGTTTTCTATTCGGAACAACGGAGCATCTTTTCATTAAGCCGGCAGAATCGGACCTGCACCGGCTTCAATTGTTGCTGGATGTATTCATAGAAGAATTCAAAACTGCAGACCGCATACAGCACGAGATGTTGCTGGTGCTGCTCAAAAGGCTGATCATACTGGTAACGAAGCTGGCCCGTTCCGCCTACATACCCGAAACCAAAATGAAGGATGAGAAATTCCATCTGGTAAGGAAATTCAATCTGTTGGTGGAAGCCAATTTCAGAACGGAACACGCAGTGAGTTTTTATGCGAAACAGCTCTTCAAATCGCCCAAAACATTATCGAACCTGTTTGCCATCTATAACGATAAATCTCCCTCGCAGGTGATTCAGGAGCGCATACTCATCGAAGCCAAACGGCAGCTGACATTTACCGACCTGCCTGTGAAAGAGATAGGGTATGATCTGGGATTTGAGGATATGTCTCACTTCTCCAATTTCTTCAAGAAACTGACCCGCCAATCGCCACTCGATTTCAGAAATACCATTGCAATTGCTGAAGAAGGGAAAAAATTGCAAGTGTCCGGGAAATCCACGCATTAGCCAGGGGGCTTTTTCATCGCAACTTTGTACTGTTGATTAAAACAAACAACTCAACAGCTAAAAAGATGAAAAAGCAAACTATCAGCAACCGGATCAAATCAGCAGCAATCGCAGTAGCCATCGGAGCCTCAGCCATCGCCAATCCTGCAGAAGCATCGGCGCAACAGGTAAAGAATGTGGTATTGGTTCACGGAGCATTTGCAGACGGATCGGGTTACAGAGGTCTGTATGAGCAGCTCGTAAAGAAAGGCTATAATGTAGTGGTGATGCAGAATCCGCTTTCTTCACTCGAAGATGATGTGAAAGCTACTCAGTCAGCGCTCGACAAACTCGACGGACCAGCCATACTCGCCGGCCACTCATGGGGCGGAGCGGTGATCACAGAAGCAGGCAATCACCCCAAAGTAGCCGGACTCGTATACATTGCGGCCCTCCAGCCAGACAAAGGCGAAACAGCAGGCCAATGGTTGCAGACAGCGCCTCCAGCACCGGAGAACGGAGTGCTTGCACCGGATGATAAAGGCATTGTTTACTACAGCAAAGAAAAATTCCATGCAGGATTCTGCGCAGACCTTCGCAAAGCAGCAGCAGATTTCATGTATGCATCGCAAGGCGCTTTCTATGCCAAAGGATTTGCAACCAAACTCACAGAAGCTGCCTGGAGAACAAAACCGAGCTACGCAGTAGTGGCCACAGAGGATAAAAGCATTGTTCCGGAAATTCAACGGGCTATGTACAAACGTTCAAATACCAAAGTAACGGAGATCAAAGGAAGCCATGTGGTATTCATATCTCAACCAGCTAAGGTAGCGGCAGTGATCGACGCAGCAGCGAAGGCAATATCAAAATAAGTTGCTTTTTCAGGAGGAAGCCTGTGTGCGCTTTGCACGCAGGCTTTTCCGTTTAGAGCAGCCCCAATCCGAAAACCTGATTGAAATCTACGGAATAAAAACCAGCGCGGCGGAAGGCTGCTGAAAACAGCTCTTTGAATTCAGTTAATGTTTCGGGAAGTTTATCGGGATTGGTGATCTCAATAGCTATATCATTGTAAACATCGTAGCCTTCCAGCAAATGAAGTTGACCATGTCTCCATATTTCCCATGTTCTTGCAGAAGAGTTTTGATAAAACAATTCATCCCAGCCCCCATTCAAAAGATAGTTGAGCCTTAAAGGATCTGTATTATCGAGTGCGCATTCCCGTTCGAGTTCACGCAATGTTATTTGCAGGGTATCGGCAGTAAATGCCGGATGGATTACCAGATGCATCAGATCAAAAAGATCTTTGTATCTGGGTCTGACCAAAGTCTGATGTAGTTTCCATGAAACCTGCAATGCAAGCGGTGCAGTGTTTTCAATGTTAAATGCTGTACCTCTCAATGGTTTATACTGCAAAAATACACCGTCTATATTTATTGGCAGATTGAAGGAAATATCGATGCGGCAGGGTGGACCTGTTTCTCCGTCAACTTCACAATCGAGATCGGTACTGGTTGTTGGAAAATCATCATCCATAGCATAATCGATCTGTCTCCAGAATGGGTTCTCTCTGAAACTCCTGAATTTTACACCATCGTTTCCATGTAATTCGCTGATGTCTGTAACCCATTTTTCAAATGAAGCCACAGCTTCCTCTTTGTGATCGAGTCGTCCATTAATATACACCCAATCAATGTCGTTGGGAATTCTATCTTCAGGGTTTGCGAAATATTGCCGTGTCAGATAACTGCCTTTAAGCATAAAAGGCAGATCAGTACTGGCAGCCCTTCGTAGAAAAGCTTCATATGCAATGATCTCAATATGTTTCCTGTCCGGATTAAATATCATAATAAATTATTTTGGGGAGGGTAACCATCCGTTATCGAGAAAAACATTATTGTCGTACACACAGTACTCTGAAATGTGTTTGAGCAATGGCAATTCTGACGCATGAATATCCTGTATCAGCCCATGTACTCTTTTTTCAAACTTAAGCCTGGAGCCGAACTCACGCAGTGTAATGAACCGGATATTTCCTTTTTTATTCAACGCATTCAGAGAAAGATGTGCTTTATGCTGTTCGCATAACTCTTGAAGATTTCGGGATACTTCTCCTTTTATCTTTCCATGCCACTCAAAATAAGGTTGATGATTAGATGCAGGTTGTTTCCATGTTTCAAAACAATAGGCAGGGATTTCGATCTTCAATCTTTTTACCAGCCAGCTTTTTTCTATCAGTTCTTCCGAATATGATGTTGCAATAATTAAGGCCTCCTGAAGATTGGCACAAACCACCACCTTGTTGAACATTGGCTGTTCAATAAATTCTCCTCTTTCCAATTCAATCAGGAGTGGTTTTGCATTTCGATCTATGCAAAAATCAGTGAATGCCGGTATTTCTGCAGGAGAAAGCGGAACGGTGGTAATATGCAGCTCAAATGGAACAGGGGTATCCGGCATGTATGTTAATATTTACAAATCCAGGCTGGAAATTACTTAAATAACCGTAAAAGAAAAATGCTTTGCGGCAATTCTTCCTTGTTTCATGATTATCGTACCTTCCCTCCGTTATGATACTGCAATACAATCCCAAAAGAGAAGTGATACTCGATACAGTGCGGCTGCCATTCGGCATCTCCAGAGAGATTGCACGCGTATTGCTCGGCAATACTCACAAAGAAGAGAACGAAGAGTTTCACTTTCCCGACGAAGAGCCCATCAATCAACGAAGGGATGTGTACAACAGAATGGATGCATCCGGAGAATATTTCTTTCTGCTTTACGACCGCAATGATCTGCTGAAAGAAGTGGAAATGCATCATTGCAAAAAGATCAGGGTATTCGATATTGAATTCGGATTTACGGATGATGTGGATCTTATTGCTGAAGAGCTGTCTGCGCATGTTGCCATTACAGAGCAGGAAGAAGGTTCGTACTCATTCAAAGATCTCGGCATCAGCATTATCAGCGAAAAACAAATGGGAGGGGAGGAGAGCAACAATCTGGCTTATTTTTACTGCACTTCAGATACGGGTCACTGGGAGAAACAGTGAACTGATATCACAATGTTCCTGCCCGGTATTTCCTGAAATGGGCAGCAGGTCTTAAATTTCATTCTTCATCCATTTACAGATTCTCATTTCTGCCTACATTAGTGTATCTGATTGCGTTAGACGTTCTATCAGCGCCCCGCCTGCCTTAGACTGATTGCATTTCGATCAATCACTAATCAACACATAATGAAATCAATTCTTTGGGCAATCGCATGCTGTGGTTTGTTTGCAGCCAGCTGCAACAACATAAAGGCAGACAGCATTTACTACAATGGAGAAATTGTAACAATGGAAGGGGATTCCGCTGTCTATGTTGAAGCCGTTGCTGTTAAAGACGGAAAAATAATTTTTGCAGGAAAACAATCAGAGACCGAAAAATACAAAGATGATTCAACGGCCATGTTCGATCTGAACCATCATGCCATGTTTCCCGGATTCATCGACGGGCATGCGCATTTCGGAGGATTTCAGGCACAGGCCATCGGTGCGCAGATACTTCCTCCGCCCGATGCCAAAGTGACCAATATTCCGCAGCTGCTGCAAACCCTGCGGGAGTGGAATACTCCCGACAACCTTTCTCTTACCGGATGGATCTTCGGAATGGGATACGATGATTCGCAACTCGAAGAACGCAGACATCCCACCAAACTCGATCTCGATTCGGTTTCAAAAGACATTCCGATAATGGTGATCCATATATCCGGACATTTCTGTGCAGTGAACTCAGCCGGATTGAAAGCGCTTAACATCACTGCTTCAACGCCAGACCCTGCGGGTGGTGTAATCAGAAGGATGCCGGGCTCACTGGAACCCAATGGTGTGCTGGAAGAACTCGCAGCCATTCCGAATTTTCAGGTAGCCATGGCTCCAAAAACACCGGAAGCGGCTGCGAGATTTCTCACTGCTGGTCAGGATATGGCGCTGAGTTACGGCTATACCACCGCACAGGAAGGAAGAGCGATGGATAGTCATCAACTGCTTGCACAGGCAGCAGAAAACAAGTTCTTCAAACTTGATGTGGTTGCTTATATCGATTATGCCTACTCCAAATACATGCATACGAAATGGTACGACAGCAACTATCAGAACCACTATCGCATAGCCGGGCTGAAACTCACGCTGGATGGGTCTCCGCAGGGGCGGACTGCATGGCGCACCATTCCCTATCTGCTGCCTCCTCCGGGGCAGGACAGTTCCTATAAAGGTTATCCTGCCATACCCAACGATGCCGATGTAGCGGCCATTTATGATTCTGCCTTTAAAAATGGCTGGCAGATCATCACACATACCAATGGAGATGCGGCGGTGGATCAGATGATCCGATGCATCAAACCCAGCATTCAGCAATATGGGAACGCTAAAAGAAGAGATGTGATGATACACGGACAGTATGTCCGTGAAGACCAGCTGGACTCGCTGAAGAAATGGAATATCATGGCATCGTTGTTTCCATTGCATACATTCTACTGGGGCGACTGGCATAAGCAACTGATTGGAGATTCGCTTGGGAATCTCATCAGTCCAACCAGAAAAGCACTCAAAAAAGGATTACACCTTACCATTCATACAGATGCACCCGTAGCGCTTCCCAATCTCATGCGCGTGATCTGGACGGCAGTTGCACGAACATCCAGATCGGGCGCCATCATCGGAGAACAGGAGCGATTGACGCCTTACGAAGCACTGAAGTGCATCACAGACTGGAGCGCATATCAGCATTTTGAAGAAAGCAGAAAGGGAACCATCACCAGAGACAAGCTGGCTGATTTTGTTGTACTGGATAAAAATCCACTGAAGGTTCCGATGGATGATATCAAAGACATTGTAGTGCTGGAAACCATCAAAGAAGGCAAGAGCGTGTACAAAAAATAACCAATGATGTAACCAAAGGCCATGCGGGGTACGAATATCCGGCATGGCCTTTTTGTTTGGTGTACAAATAACTCAACACAATGCAATAATCGCTTAGTCAGGATAACTTGATTGGTAGTAGTTTAATGCCTGCACCAAAACATACTGTATGCAGAAAACCACTACACCAATGTGGCGGCTATTGCTTGTCATCATTTTACTGTATTCTTCTTTCAATGCATCGGCACAAACACCGTTGCTCTATCTTCAAAACGGCAAACTGGTTTACACTCCTTACGCAAACCAGGGACAGACTGAGGCAGTCAATCATGTTCCAGATTTTTCCAATGCAGGTTATCGCGGTGGCGGCGTACAACTTCCGGATATTCCAGTTGCAGAAACCGTAAATCCGCAGCAGGGAGATTGCCGGGCGCTGATTCAGGCTGCGATCGATCGCGTATCGGCGCTAACGCCCGATGCCAGCGGGTTCCGCGGCGCTGTGCTGCTGAAAAAAGGATTGTATCTTATTGAAGGTACAATCACTATCCGCGCCTCCGGCGTTGTATTTGCGCGGCGAAGGCAATGGCATCGATGGCACCGTGCTCGATGCAACACAGAAATCACAACACACCCTCATTGTTTTGCAGGGCAGCGGCAGCGGCTATGGAGAGATAGCCGGCACCAAGGCACGCATAACACAGAACTATGTAGCCACCGGCGACAAAAGTTTTGAAGTAGC
The DNA here is from genome assembly GCF_012927185.1 of Pseudoflavitalea sp. G-6-1-2. Taxonomy (GTDB): domain Bacteria; phylum Bacteroidota; class Bacteroidia; order Chitinophagales; family Chitinophagaceae; genus Pseudobacter. The sequence goes on along the minus strand of NZ_JABBGB010000002.1, from coordinate 329,590 downwards.
AGCCGGACATACATTTGCGCCCGGCGATAACGTAGTGATTCAACGCACGCCCAATGATGCATGGATCACGCTGCTGGATATGGCGCAATACGGATGGGCAGCATCCGGATACAAGACCACCTTCGAAAGAAAGATCACAGCAGTGAACGGAAACACCATCACCATTGATATTCCCGTAATGGACCCGATGGAAATTCAATATGGCGGAGGCGAAGTATTTAAATCGAATATCACCGGTCGCATTGCAGAAAGCGGCGTAGAGAACATGCGTCTGGAATCAGACTTTGAAGGCGACAGCGATGAAAACCACGGCTGGAACGGCATTCAGTTCAATCGCGCTGAAAACTGCTGGGTGCGCGATGTGGTGGTAAAGTATTTCGGATATGCAGCTGTAAGCCTTTCAAATATGAGCCGTTTCAATACCGTGCAGGATTGCGCAATGATCGATCCTAAGTCGGTAACAACAGGCGGCAGAAAATATTCTTTCAATCTGGAGGGCAATGCTACTTCCAATTTGTTTCAGCGTTGCATCACCTGGGGAGGCCGTCACGATTATGTGAGCGGATCGAAAGTGCCTGGCCCGAATGTTTTTCTGGATTGCGTTTCAGAAAATACACAATCGGATATTGGTCCGCATCACAGATGGGCCACCGGTCAGTTGTATGATAATATTTATGGCGGACAAATTCAGGTGCAGAACCGAAAAGCCATGGGAAGCGGACATGGATGGGCAGGGGCGCAGATCATGTTCTGGAATTTGCAATCCACTAAGAGTGGCATCAAAGTGGAGAGTCCTGCTGCAGCCATGAACTGGGGAATCGGATGTATCGGCACCGCTAAGAACGGGACGGGATACTGGGAAAGCTGGGGCACACACCTGCTGCCAAGAAGCCTTTATCTGCAACAGCTCGAAGAGCGTCTGGGAGCAGCAGCAGTACAGAACATTGCAACAGCAGATCAGCTGAACAATACGCTGCGGGCGCTTTTGCGCACACGCATAGCGCAAATTGCAAATGAAGCAAAAGTGTACCTGCCGGAGATTCCCGGCGGAAATACAGCAGCATTCGATATCACCGATAACGGCGGTGTGGTAACAGCACAGTTTGTGAGCAACAGACCGCTGGAGAATTTCCCGAATATCATCGATAACGATATCAATACGAAGTATTATCAGAACGGAAAGAAAGCGCTGTGGGTGCAGTACCGTTCAACGGTTCCGGCCATTGTTACAAGATACACCATCACATCAGCCAATGATGTGGAAGAAAGAGATCCGAAAGACTGGAATCTGCAGGGCTCCAATAACGGCACCAGCTGGACGACCATCGATACCCGTACGAACGAAGACTTCCCCACGCGGCTGCTCACCCGAACATTTGAAATCAGCAACACAACAGCCTATCGTTATTACAGACTCAACATACTCTCAAATGGCAATAACAACAATACGCAATTTGCAGAGTGGGAGTTATGGCAACGAAAATTGCAGACGATCTCCTTTGGGGATATTCCTGCCATCACATTCGGAGATGATCCTGTAGAACTCACGGTAAGTTCCAGTTCAGCATTGCCTGTTACGCTGGAGGTTGTTTCGGGAAATGCTACAGTGAATGAAGAAGGCATACTCACCGTGAATGGGGCAGGAGAGATCGTACTTCGGGCTACACAAGCGGGAGACACCAATTATTTTCCGGCAGCACCGGTTGAGCGCATCATTGCTGTAGAGAAGGCAACACAGACCGTTACATTCGAGCCGATCAGCGACAGAACTTACGGAGATGCGGCATTTACTCCGCAAGCCGCTTCTGACGCACATCTCCCGGTTACCATTGAAGTGGTATCCGGATCTGTTTCATTGAATGCTGAAGGATTACTGAGCATCAACGGAGCGGGTGGCGTAACGCTGAAAGCTTCACAGGCCGGCAATGAAAACTATCTTGCCGCCTCGGCAGAAATAAGTTTCAATATTGCCAAAGCTGCTCAGCAGATCAACTTCCCGTATATCAGCAGTCAATTGAGAACAGCCACACTTACACCAGGTGCAACGGCCAGTTCCGGCTTACCGGTAAGTTACTTTGTAGCATCAGGCCCGGCAAGTGTATGGGGTGATGCCATCCGATTCAATGGAGAAGGTGAAGTGGTGTTGAAGGCGGTTCAGCCGGGAAATGAAAACTATCTCGCAGCAGATACGGCAGATCGCAGGTTCATAGTGTACGGAACAGAAAGCAAAACGGAGAAATTCAAACTGGTGATTGCGCCGAACCCTACACGCGGACCATTGACGGTGCTTATTCTGAACAAGATGCGGGACAAGCAGTATACGTTCAGGCTTTGCGATCAGAATGGACGAGTGATCAGTTCCTGCATCATTGCAGGGAATAGTCTGGTGAGTGTAGCGCATTTCAATTTGTTTAATCAACCAAACGGAACGTATTACCTGTATGCAACCAATGGCGAAGAGCAGCTGGTAAGAATAATAGTGAAGCAATAAAGTTGCTTATCCGAAGAACGTCATTTAAGAATAGAGGTAAAACAGATGAAACCCGCCTTTGGAGCGGGTTTCATCATTATGACCGTTTCATATCAAAAATAAATTTTTATACAGAAGCAACCGACGTTAATGCTGTCGCGTAAGATTGAAGTGTAAAGAAACCACGGATCAATTCTACCGTCACAATTAATCAATCATTACATGAAACTTACATTATTAGCGCTGTTGCCGGCGCTGGCAATATCTTTTGTCAGCTGCAGTAAAGACAATAACAATGAAACACCAGAAACAAAACTGTCTGTAAAGTTATCTGCCAATAGTACATTAGGCTCCATATTGGTGGATGGGGATGGTCGTTCTCTCTATTATTTCGCCAATGATGCGGCAGGCGCCAATACCTGCACAGGCGGATGCGAACTGGTTTGGCCGGTTTTCAATGCAGATAATTTAACAGCCAGTGTTATCGGCAAAGGGCTTGATGCAAATGATTTCAAACAGATCACTACAACCAGCGGAAAGAAACAGCTTAGCTACAAAGGACATCCATTGTACTACTATGCTCCTGCAACAGGAGGTACCAATCAGCAGGAGGCTGCCGGCGCTACTGGTGGCGAAGGAGTGAATGGCGTTTGGTTTGTGGCTAAACCAGATTACAGCATTATGCTCGCAAATGCACAATTGATAGGCCACGATGGTAAATCCTATACATCAGCATATGTTGAAGGAGTTGGCAAAACCATTTACTTCACCGATGCCAATGGCATTACATTGTATGCATTTTCCAAAGACAAAAAAGACAAGAATAATTTTACTAAACCAGATTTTTCGAATAACGGCGTGTGGCCAGTGTTTGAGGGTGCAGTCGGTGCAGTGCCTTCTGTATTGGATAAAACATTGTTTGGTACAATCGATGTATTTGGAAAGAAGCAGCTGACTTACAAGGGATGGCCTCTCTATTATTTTGGGCAGGATAACAAGGTACAGGGTGCAAATAAGGGAGTGTCGTTTCCTGCGCCCGGGGTATGGCCGGTGCCTGTAAAAAATATTGCGGAAGCGCCTGTGTTCTAAAAGGTCTTATAGAAAAACAATGGCAGCCCCGCTATGTATGTAGCGGGGCTTATTATCCCTGTGACAGGTACACACAAAGCGGACCTTGCATAGATAGCAGAGCAGGTATTAAGTAGCTGAAGAGGCAGTATGGAGCGGGTAGGGTGCCTGTTTTAGTGCTGTTGATGTGGACTTGATCCGGAAACGGTCTGCAGGTGTGTTGTACATGATGTTATCGAGGAATGAAGAGGTGGTTTTGTTGTTGCGGAGAGTGGGCAACAGCATTTGAAGTGGATTAGATAATGATAGAGGTAACACGAGGAATACAATTAGTGTAGAAATTGCAGAAAAACGAGGGTAGAGAAAATAACAGTCCGCGAAGCCATGCTTCGGAGTGAAAAAATGAAATAGTGAATAAGTACGATTTCAGATTATTATTCCCGCTGTTCTTTCAGACGATAATTTTGAGTAACAGGGTTGCTTGTTGCCGTAACTAAATCCGACACAGATTGCAACTCCTGCTTGTCGCTTGTATGCAGCGAATTCTGTGCCGGTTGTGGTTTTGAATGCACGATTTTTTGTTGCCTTCTTCGCTGCTTTTTAGAGAGTGTATTTGTTGAGGGCACCTCTACTTTAATGATGTCTGTAGCATGGTATCGTTTATCATATAAAGGGTATTTTCCCTGATACGGATTAACCTGCAACACAACAATCAGTGTGCCTTTTCCGGGGAGGTTGCCATCTAATTCAACAGGTGTAAAATCTTCTGTCCACGCCACCAGTTTATGGGTGTAAGATCGCTCACGCGATTGAAGAACTTCACCGGTGGTGATATCCAATCGCATAGAAATGAGTTTGTATTCCATATGAGTAACCTTTAAATGTCGAGGCGCTATGATGCTGGTGATGCGGAGTATGTTATCTTCTCCAGGCAGGAGAGATTGCATGAATTGCGAGGCAGACGTTAGCCGATTAAAACGATAACCGCTGAGTCCTGCCACACCTGACTGAATGAGTGTTTTATTGAGCCGATTGACGTGTTCTCTGTCTTTCTTTCCATACAGATAGGGCGCCAAAGCATTCCTGATGAGTTTGCCGGTATGGCTGGCTTCGCCAAAACGTTTTGCAGCTTTTTTTGTGGCATTCGTTTGCTTTACTTCCATCGGCATGCTGCGTAAGCATGATACTCCATTGCGCTTGTAACCAATCAGATCTCCGCATCTGCCGGTGAATTTGATTTTACCTGTAAGGATAGCCATATAAAATGATTTGTATATAATCTACCGAAAACCACAAGGTCAATTCCGGAAGGGAATGTTAATAATGAGTAATCTGGTAAACCAACACCGTAAGACGGTAGCGTTTATCCCATTGCGGGAGCCCGCCATCCTTCCAGGTTGTTTTTTCAATTTCCAACCACATTATCTTTGAGGTGAAATAAACAACAAATCATGTTCCCCAGATTAGCTTTAACCGTAACGGCTTTATTTGTTCTCTCAGCTACCTATGCACAAAAGGGTATTGCTGCAAAACACAACGCTAAAAAAGCACAGACCACGAGCATCGATACAGCAAAATCAGTGAGTATTTATGGATTTCTGCGACCAAAGGAAGGTAAAGCAGATGAGCTTCGTTCGGCACTCATTGCGCTGGCCAAACAAACAAAGGCAGAACCAGGCAGTATCTTCTACAATCTTCATGAAGAAAAAGATGGCACTATATTCCTGTACGAAGTATGGCGCTCGCAACCAGATCTCGATCAACACTGGCAGCAGCCTTATCTGAAAGCATTCATGGCAAAACTGGAATCGCTGATTGAAGGCAAACCAGAAGTGCATGCAGGACAGTTGCTGTTTGCGAAATAAAAACGATTGGTAGCCTGAAAATATACAAGGCATTATGTGAATGAATTTAGATACAGCTCGATGAAGAAGCCAATAATTCTAAAAAGACTCTTCAATAACATAATTGCCAGAAAACAAAATGCCTGTAAGCATCAGCGCTTACAGGCATTTTAGTACAACTTATATAACCACTATATTCATACGAAAAAGGAACAGATTTTTTACATATCTTGAACAATTCTAAATACCCCTGCAATGAATAAAGAAGAGTTATCTGGATTAGTAAAGTCTGTTCTGTTTGGCGTAGCAGTTGGAGATGCATTGGGAGTGCCTGTTGAATTCAGAAGCCGTGAAGGGATATCGCAAAATCCTGTTTCGGATATGATTGGATACGGCACACATAATCAACCTCCCGGAACCTGGTCTGACGACAGCTCACTCACATTCTGTCTGGCCGAAGCCCTGACTCTTCCGTTTAGTCTTCAACAGATAGCTGATAATTTCATTCAATGGCGGGATCACAATTACTGGACAGCAAGAGGAAATGTTTTTGACATTGGCAATGCAACCAATGAAGCCATCACTACCTTAAAAAGTGGGACAAGGCCTGATCTCGCAGGCGGGTTCGATACGTCTTCCAATGGCAATGGTTCTTTGATGCGCATTGCACCGCTTGCATTCTATGTTTCCGGAATGGAGATCGACAAACGGTATGAAACCATCAAACTTGTTTCATCCATTACCCATGCACATATCCGATCGGTGATTGCCTGTTTTTACTATATAGAATTTTGTCTCCAACTGATGAAAGGAGAAAACAAATTCACTGTTTACGAAAACCTGAAAGGAAGCATTACAGCTCATCTCATTCAATTGCGCATCAATACGGAAGAAGTTATGTTGTTCGACCGATTACTTAAAGGCAATATCTACGAACTTCCCAATGAGCAGATATTCAGTTCCGGCTACGTGCTTCATACGCTCGAAGCTTCTGTATGGAGCCTGCTTACCTCCGATAATTATCATGATGCAGTATTGAAAGCTGTGAATCTGGGATCAGACACAGATACAACAGGTGCGGTAACCGGCGCATTGTGTGCATTGTTGTATGGATACGATAATATTCCTCAGCATTGGATTGACGCAATTGCAAGAAGAAAAGATATTGATGATCTTTCAATCAGGCTTACAGAAACCTTGTACAAAGCGTAAGCTAAATCATGGCTATGTTGCATGATTTATGTGCTTTTTGAGCTTGTCAAAAACACTTTATTTATTGGTCTCTTATACCACTGACCGATTTGTTTATTATCTGGGAATATTCCTTTGTCGAGCGATGCAGCAATATTATCAGCCACAGCCACATATTTAGCAGATTTGGGAACATTCATCATAGCAGATTTTGCGCATGCAATCAATGCTTAGGCCCAAGCTTTGTCTTTTTCCCAGATATTCTTTGTCAAATAAATACTCAGGTTAAGATTGTCTGGTTTCAATTCCAGCGATTTATACATTCGGCAAAATAAAGAACCCTGCCAATGACAGCAGGGTTCTTTATTATAGGCTTGCATTGCAAAATTATACCAATCAGTTTGCTTCTGCATATTGTTTGAAGCTGTTGAGAATCGCCTGCCATCCACCTTTCTGCATATCCGCAGGATTCTCCGATTCAGGATCAAAACTCACCACAGCTTCGGTTTGCTGACCGTTCTTGCTGAAGCGTACATCCACGCGTCTGCCATCCGGCATAGTATAGGCAAAGCTTTCGCCATCTACAACTCTGTCGTACACTGCTTCGAAATCGAAGCCGAAACTTCCGTCTTTCGCTTCCATTCTTGCAACGTATTTTCCGCCTGGGCGCATATCGTTGCTGGCACTTGGGCAATGCCAGGATGGATCGGCAAAGTTCCATTTGGTGATATGATCAGGATTGGTGTAGAAGTTCCATACCTTTTCGATACCGGCATCGATGGTAGTTGTAACAGTGATCTTTTTGCTGAGCACTTCCAGTAACTCGTCGAGTTTTTCGAGTGTGGCCAGCATGCCCTGTTCCATGCCCATCTGAATAACAGTTTCGAGATCGGACAGCGACTTGTAGGTTACTACGGTTTCAACGATAGCGTTGTCTCCTTTATCCGTGAAAGTAACGCGCCAGTCTGCACGTGGCAGGTCGGTATTGATCTTTCCGGATGCATTGGAGAAGGCATCGAGCGCCGTATAAAAATCGATGGCTTTAATGGTTCGGTATTCTGTATAACCCCAGTGCTCGGTACCGTTTGGTTCAACCATTGCATAGTGCCAGTGGCCGCCTTCGCGAAAATCCATCGATCTGGTTTTGGTTGTTAAAGGTTTGGGAGCAAACCATTGATCGAGCAATTCACTTTTGGTATAGCAATCCCAAACCAGTTGGCGGCCTGCAAGAAATTCGCGTCTGATGGTGAGGGTGTTTTTTTCCTTGTCAACAAGGAAGTCGAACTGCAGATTGTGTTTCATTTTTTTTGTTTTTTGATTGTTGACAGAAGCTGATCGAGTTGCTGGAAGCGGGTTTCCCAGATCTTCCTGAATTGCTCCAACCATTTGTCTATTTCTTTCATTTTATCAACTTCGAGTTGATAGTATATTTCACGGCCCTGTGATTGCTGTTTCACCAGGTCGCATTCTGTTAATATTTTCAGGTGTTTTGAAACAGCTTGCCTTGTTGTGTCGAAGTGCTCGGCAATGGCATTGGGAGTCATGGCCTGTACTGCAATCAGCACAAGAATGGCCCTGCGGGTAGGGTCGGCAATTGCCTGAAACGGATCTCTCCTCATGACGATACTTTTATTAGCAACTATTCGGTTGCAAATATACGTGCAACTATTTGGTTGCGCAAAATATTTGTACTTTTTTTGCAGAGATCCCTTTTTACAGCGCGCCGCAATTAACCCTTTCATTGTCGCAGGCACACAGCCTCTGAAATAAAAATGTGGCGCAGATTTGCATTGTAAAAAACAGCAAACAAATATGAACAAGTACCTGATCATTCCTGTAGCATTTGCCTTCGGCGCTGCACTTGCCTTATCCTGCCAAACTCAATCTCAGAAAGAACCCGCAAAAACAGCTATTGCAAAAGACAGCTCCATCACAGCATCCGCGAAACCAGTGGAATCCGGTTATGCTCCTGTAAACGGATTGAAATTATATTATGAAGTATACGGACAAGGAAAACCACTCGTGCTGATACACGGAGCATTTATGACCATTCCATTAAACTGGGCAAATGTGATCCCGCTCTTTGCCAAAGACAGAAAAGTAATTGTTGCCGAAATGCAGGGCCATGGCCGCACAAGAGATACCGACAGACCATTTGCTTATGAAGCAATGGCAGATGATATTTCTGAACTGCTCAAACACCTGAAGATCGACAGTGCAGATATTCTCGGTTACAGCATGGGAGGGGGAGTAGCGTTTCAAACTGCTATTCGTCATCCTCAACAGGTTCGCCGGTTGATGGTGCTTTCCGGTACCTACGCGCACGATGGCTGGTGGCCCGATGTGGAAGCGATGTATCCTCAAATTACTGCTGACGCATTCAAAGGATCACCCATCGAAAAACAACATGATAGTCTCGGTAACGACATGACGAAGTTCCCCGCATTCGTAAAAAAAGTAATGAGTGTAGATCTGAAACCTTATGACTGGACGAAAGATGCAAAAAGCATCAAAGCTCCCATGTTCATCGCAATTGGTGATGCGGATGGAGTCCGTTACGAACATGCACTTGAGCTGTTCCGTGCAAAAGGCGGTGGCAAGATGGGTGATATTTATGGTCTCCCGAAATCAAGGCTGGCTATTGTTCCCGGCACTACGCATGTAGGCATGATGCAGCATATGAACTGGCTGGCGCCCATGATCACAGATTTTCTCGATTCGGATCTGAATACAGCACCACCATCTTTCTGATACTAAAACAATCATACGAAGCCCGCTCCTGCAAAGAGCGGGTTTCATTTTTTATTGCATAATTGCATTCATGCTTCCTAGTACTGCAAACGGTGGTTACAATAACTTAATGCTTCAATAACATTCAAACCTGCAAATTTGCATCCGTAATTATTGTATCCGGATGAACTACAAACAGGCAACTGACATGGAACTATGGCATGGATGTCAGCAAGACGACGTGAAGGCATACAATGAACTGGTAGCCCGATATATTCCCCGTCTCAGCCGGATCACCCACAATATTGTCAAAGATCCTTTCGTTACCACAGAACTGGTAATGGACCTGCTTTTCAGCCTCTGGCAAAAAAGACATACCCTTCAGATCAGAGAGAACGTTTCTGCCTATCTTTTCCGCGCATTCAAATACATGACCATCCGGCATCTGCGTAATGCGCTTCCTCAAACAATCGATATCGATGCGCTGGAAGAAGAACTGCCTGCCGGTACATCGGACTATCGCTTACGCTACAGAGAAGCCGAAAAAGAGTTTACACATAAGCTTCATCAGTTAAGTCCTCAAATACGCAGAACATTCGAATTAAGCCGCAACGAAAACCTCTCCTACAAAGAGATCGCCGAGCGGATGAGCCTTTCCGTAAAAACAGTGGAAAGCTATATGGTGTACGCACTCGCACATCTGCGCAAACATTACAGCAATGCAGAATGCCTGCTGCTGCTGACTTTGGGCTGCTTGTCGATCTGATAGGACAATTACTTCCTCAACTTCCGCAATACCTGCAATAGCATTGTATTGCATTGTATCCGCATGCTTTTTTCTCCCAAAAAATATTTTTAAAAAAAGTGCAGGTCAACACCAGGTACCCCTGTCTGATTTGTCACTATATACTCAGAAGCCATATCTCACATGAAAGAAGCAGAAATAGCCTTACTGAAAAAACATCTTCAGGGAAACTGTACACCTGAAGAGCTCGAACAGGTACATTTACTGCTGCAACGGAACGGCAGCCAGTTTGTACTGAACAATCTCATGGATGAATTATATGCAAAGCAATGGGAGCAGGCTGAGCAGCCGGGAACGCAGTTGCCTGTAGACACAGAGCAGATGAAACATCAGTTGCATCAACAGGCCATAGAATCGCTGCCTGCTATAGAGGATCAACCGCAGCAAAGAAAACCGGTATGGTTATTCCGCAACTGGAGAAATGCAGCAGTCTGCTCTGGACTTATTTTTTTAGGAGGATTAACCTGGTGGCAGTTAAGATCGGATACATCAGCTACGGAAGAAACGATGTATGCCGGACAGGTCAACAATAGTACCATTCCGCAATCCTACATATTACCAGACAACTCTGTGGTGCATCTTGGCGCAGGGGCGAGCATCCGTTATGCATCGGACTTTGGTAAAACCAATCGTACACTCACATTGCAGGGGCAGGCATTCTTTGATGTACGTGCAGATAAGAATCTTCCATTCACAGTTAGCACAGGACAGGTGGAAACCATTGTGCTCGGCACATCATTCAAAGTAGATGCATTTGCCGGAGAACCTGTGGTTGTAGCAGTAGCAAGCGGAAAGGTGAGTGTAAGCAAATCAGATTCGCAGCAACGCCCGGCGATACTCAATCCGGGAAGAAAAATCACCTGGGATGTGCGCACCGGAAAATCAGCAGAAGAAGCAGTGGAAACAGCTGCACTTGAACAATGGAAATCCGGAGACCTCATCTTCGACGAACAGCCGCTGGGCATCGTTTTCAGGGAACTTGAAACTCGGTACAGCTGCACCATTCAACTGTCGGATGCAACATTGGGCAACTACAGAATCAGTGGCATGTTCCCCGCCAATGAAACGCTGCAGCAGATAATGAAAGTGCTTTCCGTATCAGGAAAGTTCAGCTATAATTCCGCTAACAAAAAAGATTATCGCGTAACACCAAAAGCAGGGAGGTAAAATGACCAGCTAATATTGAATAAAAAAGCGTTCCCGTTTTCGGGGAACGCCTCACAGCTGCAAATTCCAGATTTGGCGATCGGCGGAATTTGTTCGCTGCCGGATTGCTCCGGAATCTCATTATGAATTACAATAATCCACAATTGTCTACAAACTTATGCAAAAGTTGATTACCCCGTATCTGGGTAAAAAGCAGACTGTAACAAAACAAAGTTTCCTCTTAGTATTCATTATTTTATTGGCTTCTGTGAGTTTTGCACAGAACCAGCACATTTCTGTTTCTCTGAAAGAAACCAGCATCAAGGCTGCTCTGATGCAGGTTCAGAAACTCGGCAATGTAAAAATCACTTACGGGCAGGATCTGAACAAATACGCTGATGTTAAAGTAACCTACAGTGGCAGCAACGTTACCGTTTCAGAAGCCATCACACATATTCTCAAAAACACCAACCTCAGGGCGGTGAATGTAGATGGTTATCTGGTGATCGAAGAAAAACCTTCTGCTGCTGTACCTGCCCCGAAAAAAGATCTGACCAATAGTCAATCCCAGCAACCAGGCAGCATCACCGGTATTGTGATAGACCACCGGAATCAGCCATTGACCGGAGCATCCATCCATATTGCAGGCAGCACTCAGGCCACACAATCTGCGCTGGACGGAAGTTATACGCTCAATCTGAAACCAGGCACCTACACGCTGGAGATCAGCTTCACTTCTTATCAGCCCCAGCGCATTACAGATATTGTTGTAAAAGCCAACAGCAATACATCACTCACCATTGCTATGAAACCTGAGCAGAATACGCTCAGTCAGGTTGTGGTAACATCCGGGTATAAAAAAGCAAGCATATCAGGATTGCTCACGCAACAAAAGAATGCAGCAGAATTATCCGATGGCATAGCTGCAGAGCAAATAGCGAGAAGTCCGGATAACAATGCGGCAGACGCACTGGGCCGTGTAACAGGTCTCACCACCATCGATAAGAAATACGTGGTGGTACGCGGAATGGGAGAGCGCTGGAACGAAACTGCCATAGATGGCATCACTCAGCCGAGCACAGAACCATTGAAGAAATCATTTTCTTTCGATCTGATCCCTGCCAGCATCATCGACAATATTGTGGTGAGCAAAACACCCACACCAGACATGAACGCCAACTTCACCGGCGGTTATGTGCAGGTGAATACAAAGGATATTCCCGATCAGGATTTCTTCAACGTATCACTCGGCACTTCATACAACGATCTCAGCACTTTCAAAGCACAACTGGGTCGTAAAAACGGCAGCACCGATTTCCTGGGTTTTGATGACGGACGCAGAAAACTGCCAAAGCGTGATCAGATAGAAACCATGCTGGAACTCGGCAACAACCCAACCGATAACCCGAAACTGTACGAGCAATCGAGACTCTTCAAAAACGACAACTTTACCACCTACACCAGCACAGCGCCACTGGGACTGAACGTGAAACTTGCGGGGGGTAAACTCTATCGATTCGGAAAAGACAATACCAGCAAGTTTGGATTCACCGCTGCCGTAAGTTTCAAGAATCAGCAGGAAACTGAGCAGATCGATTTCATTTCGCGAGGAGGCTGGCAGAATGCAATAGGCCCGAATGTAGAAGAAAAAGAACCCGGACATAAATACTACAATACCGGCAACAATTACAATTTCAATACCACCTGGGGTGGATTGCTGAATATGGGATTGCAGGTGGGCAAGCACAGGTTTGCATTCCGCAATATCTATTCGCATATTTTCAATCAGGATTTCACCCGCATCCGCGGATATAACAAAGACCAGACGAATTTCGGAAACGATATTCCTTCCATCGAGGAAGTGAACAGACCACTCTTCACCGATTTTATTCAGAACAAACTGGAAGGTCGTCATCAGCTCGGCAATATCAAAGCAGAGTGGGGGATTGCCAGAACGGAGATCAGCAGAGAACAACGCGATGTTACCTATCTCGGTTATTCCAATGTGATGGTAAACGGAGAAGTGATCGATTATCCCGCCACCAATACATCCATCTCTACCAATCGTTTTCCATTCAGCCGTGGCAACTATGCATACAGAGGAAAAGACCTGAACTGGAATGCTTCACTGGCTTATCCTTTTAAGATCAACTCAGCAAAACAGCTCTTCAAAATTGGTTATTTTGGTGCAACTAAAACCGGCATGCAGGAGTATTTTGAAGCCGGTCTCTTCAACCTCACCAACAATCTGCCGAGAGAGTTTCAGTATGCTACAGCAGCAGAACTGCTGAGACCGGAAAACTACCGCAAAGACGGACTGGCATGGCTTCCTACGATGGGTGGCAATTCGAAATATGAAGGGAAAGTATACCAGCATTCTCCTTTCGCCATGTTCGATAACCGTTTTGGGAAGTTCAGACTGGTATGGGGAGTGCGTGCGGAGTATTTCAAATACGAGGAGATCTCCAACCCCAACGACGGACGCTATGGTCCAAACGACGCACCACTGCCGAAAGAAAAGAAATGGCAATATCTTCCTTCTGCGAACTTCACTTACAGTCCATGGACAGATTTCAATTTCCGCATAGCGTATGCAAAAACGGTATCGAGGCCGCAGTTTGCAGAGCGCAACAGGTTCTCTTATTATGATCCTGTATATTCCGCTTACGTGTGGAATATGCCTGTGGTATCATCCGTAACAGACGGATATGATTTCAAAGCGGAATGGTATCCGGAGCCCGGCGATATTCTTTCAGCCGGCGTTTACTACAGAAACATCGCAGATCCCATTGAGCTGTACAATGCTTATTCTGCCACCAATAAAAGTGAGTTCACTTTGAAGAACTCAAAGCGTGCACAGATCTATGGCCTCGAAATAGACATTCAGAAAAACTTCGGTTTCATTCACGAACAATTGAAATACCTCCGGTTTTCCGGTAACCTTTCTCTCAACAACAGCAAAGTGGATGCGTACAGCAGAACCAGCATCGACGAAAATGGCAACCCGATTGAGCTCGATGAGGCAGGAAAACCCGTATCCAAAGAAGTGGTTTACCGCGATAACCGCCCATTGTACGGACAATCACCTTACAGCTACAATATAGGACTGGCTTACATTACAGAGAGATGGGGCATCAATGCGCTGTACAATAAATCCGGAAGAAAATATATGCTGGTAGGTTCAGCCATGCGCTTCTCGGAATTGCAGAACCCATATGGTAAAGTGGATGCACAACTCAGTTACCGGTTTCTGAAAAACCGCAATCTGGAATTGGTGCTCAATATCTCTAATCTCTTCAACGAAAAGCTGCTGTTCTACAATAATCACGACAGCTACGGATTCGATGCAGAAGTGAAGAACGAGAACAACAAGATGGACCCCCGATTAGACAATCCAACTTTCTATACAAAACATATTGTACTGAAACCGGGGAAATCCGACAACTACGATAAAGGTGATCAGGTTACCTATCAATCTCAGTCTGGTCGCAGGTTTTCACTGAGCATAAATTACAAGTTCTAAATCTTCATAAATACAAGAAACATGAAGTTCTTACATACAACAACACTGCAGTTTGCATTGCTGATACTGGCGGCTTGTTCACTTGTCGGTTGTACCAAATCGCAGAAAGAATTTTATCCGGAGCATAAGATCATAGATGTACGCATCCAGGGATATATTGCGCAGGATTCGTTGCAGATAAAGCTGGGAAACAGGATCATTAAACCCAGTGAAGAAGGAGATGCAGCCTATTTTTCCGGGAGTGTTTACTCAGATCAGGTATCGAATGGAGCAACCACATTAACTATCACAGATGGCAAGGGTAAACTGATGCTCGAACGAAAGATCGAAACTACCACACTCACCAATATCATCAAATTTTATTACGATGGAGTGAGCATCTTAGATAAGATACCGGGTATGCCCAAACCCGCTGCCGGCAATGTAGGGATACTCGTAAACTTTCCGGAAAGGATCATCAGCAATATGGCACTGAAAGATATTGCGCTGAGCGTATCGATCATGAAAAGAGGAAAACCTACCATTTCAAGCTTGCATACCTTCAGGGAAGATGGCACAGTATTCATAGACACTTATTTTCCTCCGGACTATCAGTATTTTTCTTTCAAGCTGGTGAACCCGGCCAATCCTTCTCAGAAATACACGCCGGATGCAATGACCAATAGTTTTACATTGATGAATCCGAAAGCAGATAAGGGATACCTGTTTTACGTAAAGGAAGTAACAGACGCAAACGGAACATTCGACGGCATTTCGGCTGTTGAACTCACTCAGTATCTGAATTAGAACATACACTGCAGCATAGTTTTAGATGATACAAAACCCGCTCCTGCAGCGGGTTTTGTTATTGGCGTTCAACTTCGTTTCGATAGAATGCCGTCCATGTTCAAAAAAATGCCGAAGCTTTTGCCTGCCGGGAAATATTATTATCTTGTCGCAACAGAACCAGCAGCCTCTCTAGTAAAACACCTAAACCCACGCACATGCGTATTGTCTATGGATGGAATCATTTTAAGATCAAATCTTTCAATCCATCTGATCTTAGAATTTCTACAACGGAAGAACAGAAATTCACTATCGAGCGGCGGCAAAAGTATTTTCATTTATTCTGGATACCCTTTTTCGGTATCGGGAAGAAATGGGTACTGAGAAAGAACGGAGAACTCTATGAAATGCCTGCGGATTTCGTAGCGCATATAGAGCAGCAGCAGGTGAGAGCAGGTACGCCCTGGTACACATTTGCCGGTCCGCTGCTGATTGTTGCAAGCTTGCTGATATACAGCTGGTACGAGAAGGCGGAAAGCATGCGGGAGGCCATTTCATGGAAGCGAAGCTTCGATAATGAAGCAGCAAACCTTAAATCGAAAGTGGCTGCCATACGCCCCGGAGATTATGTGTGGTTGCAGGATAACAGCTCCGTAGGCACTCAGCTGTTACTTAAAACAGGCGAAAGAAATGGCGACAAAGTGAGTTTCAGCATGATAACTTCAGGATTGGCGCAGTATGAATTGTCCCATGAAAAAATTGAATCTTTATTCCGCATGAAGGAAAACCCGGAGAAGCTGGAAGTGGATATTCAAAAGCTGGTTGCTGCCGTGCCCAGCGACATCAAGGAGCCGGGTAAAGGAACAGATATACGTGGTGATGGCGTAAATTATGCATTGCATGAGATCTTCCAGCCTGCCGGTCCTGCTTTGTTCAGCCGCGGTAATTCTATGTTTCAGGAAAAAGAAATTGGTTTCGATCTGGTAAACCTTGGTACGCCGGGAATTCTCACAAGGATAACCAATATCTATGGCGGATACGAATGGGAGACTGCATTGCCACAACCGATCAGAACAGCACAAAACATGGACGACCGTACTGCACAGCTTTACCTGAAAGGCAAACTCAGCAAACCAGGAGAGATAGGCAGATTCAAGATTCAGCTTACTGTATTGGATACATTGAACAATGAACACAGGTATGATGTAGAAGGGGCGAATGGTTCCAGAAAGATTATCCAACTCTATTAATTTCAGATCGAGCATATTCAGTGCCTGCATAGAAGCCTGTGCAGGCTTTTTTTATTGTACATTCATGCGTTGATTGTGATTTATCCCCCGGTTAATATTTATTTTCGATACAGATGTTTAGCTTTCCAAGAGTTATTGTTACGCTCCTATTGTTGATTGCGGCACAGCGCAGTCATAGTCAGAGCTTACGTTCCACGGCAGAAAGGATAAGGCTTAAATACCATATACCGGAACTCGGCTATGCTGTTGTTGCTGCCGATACTGTGTATGAAATCAATTTATCAGGATACAAAAAAGCAGGGAGCCTGCAAAAGGCAGCGTCAGGAGACAGGTTTCGCATTGGATCCAACACCAAAGCAATTACAGGCGTGCTGGCGGCCATGCTTGTACATAAAGGCATAATAAGCTGGGAGACAAAATTCTTCGACCTTTTTCCAGAGCTGAGGTCTCAGAGCGATACGGCATATTACAATATGAACCTCCTGCAAATGTTATCGATGCGCAGCCCGCTTCCCGGTTATACCTACACCAATGAAGAACCGCGCCCGGAACAATTCAGCGGCGATAACATTGCACAAAGGCTGGCATTCTTTACATGGGCGTTGAAACAGCCGCCGGTAATTAAACCTGACATGAACCTTACGAACATGGGATATGTGGGAGCAGGACTGATGCTCGAAAGGGCCACCCACCAATCTTATGAAGAGCTGGTAGCCGCACTGGGCGCACAATTGCATATCAGCTTTGGTCTTGACAATCCAAACAATTCGGACAGTCTGCAAACATGGGGACATAATGCACAATTGATTCCGGATCCACCGGGAGCTCATTACAAACTCAACTGGCTATGTGCGGCAGGCAATATCAATATCTCCCTGGGGGATTATGTGAAATACCTGCAATGGATACAGGCAGGTCTGAAAGGCCAGCTTTCCGAGCTGACAAAAACTGATTTTGAGTTTCTGTTGTTTGGACAACCTTCATTTTCTATCGGCTGGTTCAACCGGGAGGATAAGAACGGTAATAAGATCGCATGGAATTTCGGGAACCCCGGTACATTTTTATCGGACGTACAGATCGATACATCCAACAATATTGCCTTTGTGATATTTGCGAACGCACAAACACCGGAGGCAGAAAAGGGACTTGCTGTATTGCATGCGGCAATAGAAAAGAAATATCAGAAGAATGTATCAAGGCGCAGCAAACAAAGGTCTCACAATTGATGGAACCCGTTACAGGAGACATCCGCAGAATATTGTAACTTCAGAAACCCAATACAATAACTATGGATAATGCAAGAGTTTACAAACTGGTATTTGCGAGCATCTATCCTTTGTATCTAAAGAAAACTGAAACAAAGGGACATACAAAAGCAGAGCTGGATACCATACTCTGCTGGCTTACCGGTTATGATCAGGCAGGCCTGCAAAAGCAGATCGACAGCAAGGTGGATCTCGAAACCTTCTTTGCCCAGGCGCCACAAATGAATCCCAATGCATCGCTCATTAAAGGTGTTATTTGTGGATACCGGGTGGAAGAGATTCAGGACAAACTCATGCAAAAGATCCGGTACATGGATAAGCTGATCGATGAACTGGCCAAGGGAAAGGCCATGGAGAAGATCCTACGAAAATAATCTGCATGGCTTCTAAACGGCAGGCTCCCACAGTTCAATCTTATTGCCTTCGGGATCGAGAATATGAACGAATTTTCCATAGTCGTAACTCTCGATCTCATCCAGAATAGTCACGCCTTCTTTCTTCAGTTCCGCTACCAGCGCTTCGAGGTTATCAACTCTGTAGTTGATCATAAAATCTTTTGTTGAAGGTTCGAAGTATTTCGTTTTATCTGAGAAAGGACTCCAGATAGTGTAGCCGGTTTTAGTAGAATCTACAGCTTCGCGCCATTCGAACCTGGTACCGTATGGATCTGTTTCCAGTCCGAGATGGGTCTGGTACCATTCTTTGGTTTTTTCGGGGTCCTGGCATTTAAAGAAAATGCCTCCGATACCTGTTACTCTTTTCATGGTGTTTTGTTTTTGGGTTGTTCCGGTTAAGACGGAATTGAATGCAAAGCCAAATCCGAAGGATGTTGCCAATGCCAAAAATATCACTGTTTTTTTCATTGTTTGTCGATATTAAACGATAAAAAAAAGGGCGGGGCAGCGGTTGTGGCAGAGCTTATGGATGGGGTCTAAAATAAATATTTTTGTGTAGAAACCGGTGCTTTTCCGTATATTAGAAATCTGTTTTTCCACTCCCCGAACAGTGTTGAATGCTACCCTCGGAATAGCTGTCCTTTTTTTGATGAAGAGCCTCCCTGTGGCTTGCCATATTGATTTTGCCTATTAGCAACTCAAACCAATACAATTATGAGGCAGATTTATTTGTCGGCTATCGCATTGCTGGTGTTGTCCGGATGCAATAACGGGGAGGAGAAGAAACCAGCAGAGTCATCCGGAAAATCATCACAGGCAATTGGCTGTTATAACCCCAACACAACCGATAAGCAATGGTATTTATCGGGAAAAAAAGCACCGAAATTCAAAGGGCTCGATGGCATTGAATTTACAGTTACAACAACTTCTCCGGAAGCACAGGAGTATTTTAATCAGGGTATGATGCTGGCATATGGTTTCAATCATGCGGAAGCAGCAAGATCTTTCTTTGAAGCTGGCCGGCTCGATAGCAGCTGCGCCATGGCTTTCTGGGGATTTGCTTTTGTGCTTGGTCCCAATTACAATGGAGGAATGGAAGAAGATAATTATCAACGGGCCTGGGAAGCAGTGAATAAGGCGAAGTCGCTTTCTATAAATTCCACACCAAAAGAAAAGGCATTGATCGATGCATTGATGGTGCGGTATGCCGAAAAACCACCGGCCGACCGGAGTGCATTGGATATCGCATATGCAGCTGCAATGAAGAAAGTGTATGCGCAGTTTTCAACGGATGCCGATGTGGGAGCGCTGTATGCGGAAGCGATCATGGACCTGCATCCATGGGACCTGTACGACAAAGCCAGCAAGGCTCCAAAGCCCTGGACGCCAGAGCTGATCAGCGTTCTGGAGCATCTGATGAAGCAGCATCCTCAACATCCGGGAGCACATCACTATTTTGTACATGCAATGGAAGCATCGGCAACGCCCGAAAAAGCACTGCCCAGCGCGAAGCTGCTCGAAACATTGGTGCAGGGGTCCGGACATCTGTTGCATATGCCTTCGCATATCTACATCAATACGGGAGACTATCATGCCGGTTCATTATCGAATATCAATGCAGTGAATGTAGACAGTATCTATACAACCGCCTGCCATGCACAGGGGGCGTATCCATTATCTTATTATCCTCATAACTATCATTTCCTGGCTGCTACAGCTACACTCGAAGGCCATACTGCACTGGCGTGGAAAGCTGCCAAAAAACTGGAGCAGCATACTTCGGAAGAAATTATGCGGATGCCCGGATGGGGTACGTTGCAGCATTACCATATCATACCATACTATATAGCTGTGAAGCTTTCCATGTGGGATACAATACTTGCATTTGCACCACCGGCGAAGGACCTTGTTTATCCACGCGCTATCTGGCATTATGCAAAGGGAATGGCATTTCTTGGAAAACACAATATGCCTGCAGCACAAAAAGAAATGGATAGTCTTGCGATGCTCTCATCCGATACCACACTGCAACAAATCACTATATGGAACATCAATACCACTGGCGACCTTGTGCAGATTGCTGTAAAAGTTTTGTCAGCAGGAATAGCGATGCAGCAAAAGGAAATCAACAAATCGATCACGCTGTTGCAGCAGGCCGTTGCTTTAGAAGACAAGCTCAATTATAACGAACCACCTGACTGGTTCTTCTCTGTGCGGCATTATCTGGGAGCTGTTTTGCTCAAGGCTGGAAAATACATTGAAGCAGAGAAAGTGTATCTCCGCGATTTGCAGACATGGAAAAAGAACGGGTGGGCATTGATAGGACTTCAACAGTCGTTGGAAAAACAAAACAGGCATGCCGATGCGAAAAAGGCGAAGGAAGCATTTGAAGAAGCATGGAAATATGCAGATGTGAATATCAGTTCTTCTTCAGGATTTGCGGAGTAGGGCAGTATTCATCAGATAGAATTATGAAGCCGGCGGATGCCGGCTTTTTTACATTGCAGGAAATCCGGCTATGGGATTACCGCTATAAAAGTAATAGGGGCGTCTGCTCCATAAAAGTCAATTCTTTAGTAACTTTCAGAACACGTATGCATACACGCGGCATATTGAAAACAACATTCATACTTTTATAGGTTTACTAATATGGAACAAAAGACGTGGTTATCCTATTGGAAAAAATGCCTGTCCGATGCTTTATCAGTTGATATCGACATCGATAAACTGCATCATTTTGAACTTGAAAATTATGATAGTCAAGCCAGAGAAATAGAAGACCTGGTTCAGGTAAACCAGCTCATCGACATCGAAGAAATCCGTGTAAACAAGAAAAAAGGAATAGAACTCAGAGAGAATGAAAACTGGATAAATATAGATTCTATCCAGGTAATGATATCCCCATTCAAGCTAATCCCATTGCCTGAACGACTGCTTGTAATGAGGGATCAGAAAACGAAATTTCCTTTCTGGTTCTATGCGAAACTGAACAGAAAAGGGCAGTTGTCGGTACCTGAAGAACTCTTTCCTGTGTTCCAGCGAAAGTATCTTGAACCATTGGCAGATGAAAAGACTGAATTTATATTCAGTACAGTTGCCAAAATAGATGAAGTATCTTCTTTAGGAAAAGAAGAATACAAATCGCTTGAAGAGTACCTGCAATTTGTACAGGAGGTTTTTTCGTCAGCAATCGGCCAGTCAATTAGTGAATACGAAACTGAAGGATATGCTACTATCCACAATGCCATCATACTATTGCCGGACGAGGAAATAAATGCAGCTTACGCCATCGTTCAGTTGTATGAGAAGATATTGAAGGGGAAAGATATTCCCGCACTGCTTTCGAAACTGATCACTCTTGAGAATCGCACAGAACTAAGCGCTGTTCAGGTAGATGATCTGATAGGTCCTAACCCGCTGCATCTGGGACAAATGGGTTATGCCTATCCGCTTTCCATTTCACAGCGTAAATGTTTGTATACCTTTCTTCAATCAAAGGATAAGGTTTTTGCAGTGAATGGCCCTCCCGGCACCGGAAAAACTACATTGCTGCAAAGCATTGTTGCCAATATGGTAGTTGAAGCTGCACTGGATGGGAATCAGCCACCGCTGATTCTGGCATGTTCAACAAACAACCAGGCAGTAACCAATATCATCGACAGTTTCTCCAGGTCTACTACCATGGAAGGCCCACTGCAGGGCAGATGGATTCCGGAAATGGAAGGCTATGCCACTTATCTTCCGGCCAATGGAAAATCGGCAGAAGAGCTCAAAGGAATAAATTACAAGAAACTCAGCGGCGTTGGCATTTTCAGCAAACTCGAAACTTACGAGTACCTGCAAGAGGCAGGACCTTTTTTCGTCGAAAAAGGAAATGCTTTTTTTGCTTCCCAGCTGATGGATACACAGGCAATCATTCTGCTCCTGCAAAAAGAAATCAAACATATTCAGGAGACATTATTGCTCGGTTCGGAATACTGGAAACTATATCTGAAATCGCAGGAATTATTCAACCGTTCTTACCGGAATGAAAACACCGGCACAGACAGATACTTTACGGATGGCATGCTCTCGGAAACTGCATTTGAGTTAGATCTTGCCAACCTTTCATTGCTCGAAAAGAATGTGATTGAGTATTTCAGAACCGAACCTTTCTTCAGAAAACTATGCTGTTTCCTGAATTTTAAGTTTGCGTGGAGAAACAGGGCAACTGAGCTGCGCATCCTCCTGAGAGATTCCCTTATTGCTACTGATGAAGGATTTGAGTTTACAAGAAATGCCATCCTCGACAAGATCGACAGAAAGATTACGGAGGCAAAGCAAATCATAAAAGCGATCAGGGAATGGAAGAGCTGGAAGATTCGGAACAACATCACCGGAAATCCGCCTCCGAATGAAGAGGCATATTGGGACAAGGAGTACAGCAAAATTACAGGTCAAAGAAACAATGATCCGAAACGTGCTGCGCCCAATTGCTTCTACGATGAACTGGATGTTGGTTTGAGGCATAAGGCATTTCAACTTGCCCTGCATTACTGGGAGGGAAGATGGTTGCTGAAGCTGGAAGAAGACCTGGCATCCAATAATTTCACCGGCAGAAACGATGAAAAATCGAGAAACCGCTGGCTAAGGCAAGCCATGTTGACACCTTGTTTTGTTAGTACGTTTTATATGGCTCCAAAATTTTTCAGTTCTGCCAGATTTCTACAGAATACCGACAAAGGTGATCCGATATTCGATAACCCGCCATTGTATGAATTTATCGATCTGCTGATTGTAGACGAAGCCGGGCAGGTTTCACCGGAGGTAGGCATTCCCACCTTCTCGATGGCAAAAAGAGCTGTTGTGGTGGGCGATGTAAAACAGATAGAACCGGTTTACAATATCACCAACAAAATGGATATCGGAAATCTGAAGCAGGGAGGGTTGATAAAGAACTACGATCATACCATATTCGAAACAGAATATAGTCCCAAGGGATTCCTTGCATCCTCCGGAAGCATTATGAAAATGGCGCAGAACAGCTGCAATTACCGTGAAAAAGAACTGCCTGAAAGAGGATTAATGCTTGTAGAACACAGGCGGTGTTACGATGAAATAATCAACTATTGCAATGTGCTTGCTTATGGAGGACTGCTGAAACCGTTGAAAGGAAAAGGAGCCGGCATTACACTCTTTCCATCCATGAGCTGCATTCATGTAGAAGGAGGATCAGTTGAAGCGAACAAAACCCGCCACAATCAACAGGAAACAGATGCCATAGTTAAGTGGCTGGTAGCTAACCGCGATAAGATCGAGCACAAATACCAGAAAAAAATTGAACAGGTTGTAGGCATCATAACACCGTTTGTTGGCCAGAAAAATAACCTGCGCAGCGCTCTCAAAAGAAACGGATTCGACCTTGCATCGATGAAGCTTGGAACTGTGCATGCATTGCAGGGAGCGGAGCGGCCGATCATTATATTATCGATGGTCTATGGCGATGGCGAAGTAGGCACGATGTTCTTCGATAGGGATAACAAACCCAATATGCTGAATGTTGCCGTATCGAGAGCACAGGACAGTTTTATTGTATTTGCCAACACACGGATACTCGATAAAAATGCCAGAACTCCTTCGGGAATCCTGGCTAATCATTTAACTTATCAACTGGCTTAACACAACTTTTTTCTCTTCTCCGAAGGGGCTTTAACCACAATGAGTTAAAGCCCCTTTTTATTTCAGCCTCAGCAAACATAGCATTTTGCCATATCGCATGAAACGCATGCCTCATGCGGGTTTTACGCCTTCACAGAAGCAGTCTGCCGCCAATATTTGTACGGTAAGTACCATTTGAAATGGCCTGAACATTGGGTAAATTTAATATGCCACATTTTATTCCATTAAACCATTTCACATGAGAAGAATTCTACTTTTTACAATGGCAATATTGTGTCATACAATGTTGCTTGCGCAGGATTACTGGCGGCCACATAACGCAACCGCCGGAATCACTACCGACAAAGCCGTTGAGCGGCTTGCATTTCCTGCAACTTTTAAATTATTCGATCTGAAATTCGCTCCATTGCAGGTGGAGACATCCAAAGCAATCGGAAGAACAGGGGCTCAGTCGAGCATCATTTCGTTGCCGAATGCCGATGGGCAGATTGAACAATTCGAGATCGTTGAAGCATCCAATTTCGAACCGGCGCTTCAGGCGCAGTTTCCTGAGATCAGATCCTTTTCAGGAAAAGGCATCACAGACAAGGAAGCGAGATTGAAGCTGAGCATTTCGCCACAGGGCATCCAGACAATGGTGTTCCGCAACGAAAAGGCAACCGAATTCATTGAGCCGTATTCTGCAGATCACACAGTGTATGCCGTATTCAAAAAGCAGCCCAGAAACCTGCCCTGGAAATGCGGTACACCGGAACAAAAGATGTCTGATCTCATCACCACTCAGGCAGGCACCGTAGTGAACAGATCAACAGGTGATATGAAAACCCTGCGCCTCGCGCAGTCGGTTACTGCCGAGTACTCCAATTATTTCGGAGCCACCAGCGCTGCACAGGTTTCTCTTGTACTGGCAGCTATCAATGCCACGCTCACACGCTGCAACGGCATTTATGAAAAGGATCTTGCATTGCACCTTAACCTGATTGCAGCCAGCACCAATGTGATCTACTACAATCCTTCCACAGACCCGTATTCAGTGGCCAGCACCGGAGCCGGTGGCGCATGGAACGACGAACTGCAAACAACCCTTACCGCTCAGATCGGTGAAGCCAATTATGATATCGGTCACCTGTTCGGAGCAAGTGGAGGAGGCGGTAATGCAGGATGCATCGGTTGTATCTGTACAGATAATCAAAAGGGAAGTGGCTTCACTTCACCTGCCGATGCTATTCCTCAGGGAGATAATTTCGACATCGATTATGTTGTGCACGAAGTTGGTCACCAGTTGGGAGCCAACCATACTTTCTCCATGAACAATGAAGGCACCAAAGCCAATATGGAAGTAGGTTCCGGCATCACCATCATGGGATATGCCGGCATTACCGGGCAGGATGTTGCGCCTCACTCCATACCCATCTATCATGCTGTGAGCATCTGGCAGATCCAGAATAACCTGAACACCAAAACTTGTCCGGTTACCACTGTGATCTCTGCCAACAATGCAACACCTGTTGTTACAGCAGGCAGCGACCGCACCATTCCCAAAAGCACTCCATTTGCATTGACAGGTTCAGCAACCGATGCCAATGCAGGCGACATACTCACGTATTGCTGGGAACAATACGATCTGGCAGGAACCTCACAAACAGGTACTGCGAGTGTTGCAAGCCCAACCAAAGCAACCGGACCAAACTGGATCTCTTTTGCACCTACCACTTCACCCACCAGATACTTCCCTAAGCTGGCCACCATACTCGCCGGCAACCTAGTATCGGGACCATTACCGGGTGGCGATGCCAATGCAAATACAGAAGCATTGAGCTCTGTTGCAAGAACCCTGAAGTTCAGGCTCACAGTGAGAGACAATGCGCCGTACAGCTCCACAGCGCCTGTATCCATCGGCCAGACAAACTTTTCGGAACTCACACTCACCGTAGATGCAGCATCAGGTCCGTTTGTGGTAACATCTCCCAATACAAACGTAACATGGGCAGGCAATTCAGCACAAACCATCACATGGGATGTAGCCAATACAACAGCGTTGCCTGTGGCTTGTGCCAACGTGAAAATATCCATCTCAACAGATGGCGGCAATACCTTCAGCACACTGGTAGCGAGCACTGCGAATGATGGATCTGAAGCAGTGACCATACCCAATACACCTTCAACAACAGCAAGGATAAAAGTGGAAGCAGTAGGGAATATCTTCTTCGATATTTCAAATGCGGACTTCATCATTACTGCAGGTTCGTCCTGCGCATCGCCATCCGGCTTAGCAGCATCTGCAATTACCAACAACTCCGCAACCGTAGGCTGGACGGCCATTAGCGGTGCTGTATCTTATGATGTGGATTACAAAGCCAGTACATCAGGCACATGGATCAATGCAGCTACAGCAACAACATCTACCTCAGTTGCTCTTTCATCACTTACAGCAGCAACCATTTACGATTACAGAGTAAGAGCCAATTGTGCCAGTGGAAGCAGCACGTATTCAGCTGCACAATTCACTACCACCTCCAGCTGTGGTACACCTACCGGCTTAACCAGTTCTTCGGTTACAGCCACCAGTGCGACAGTATCATGGACAGCCGTAAGCGGAGCACTGAACTACGATGTGGATTACAAACAAAACTCTTCCGGTACATGGACCAACGCAGCCACTGCAACCACCTCCACATCCGTTGCATTGAGTTCACTTGCATCCGGCACCTTGTACGACTGGAGAGTAAGAGCCAATTGCTCTGCAGGCCCAAGTGTTTATGCAGTTGCGCAGTTCACCACTCTCACATTAACCTGTGCTAGTCCATTGGATAACTCAACCAACGGTACAACTGGTGGTGCAGCAACCATTCCATTCAACACCAATGTAACCGGACTAATCAGCCCGGCAAACGATATCGATCATTACAAGTTCGTGATCACCACAGGAGGCACCATCACCATTACGCTTGGAACACTTCCTGGTGATTATGATCTGAAGCTGCTGAACAGTTCAGGAACACAGCTTGCAATTTCACAGTTGGGCGGAACCAGCAGTGAAACAATCAGCAGAACAATGACGCCGGGCACTTACTATGCACAGGTATACGGATACAACGGTGCAAACAGCGCAACAACCTGTTACACATTGAAAGTTCAGTTAGGAACTGCAAGCCGCGAAACTGACCGTGGCACAGCAGATGGCGTGCAGAAAGTGGATGTGTATCCGAACCCTGCAACCAGTACGGTTAACCTGAATCTGTCTGGCTTTGCAGGAAAATCGGACCTGAGCCTGTTCGATGTAAATGGCAGACTGGTATTGCGTCGCGAAGTGCGCGCAGTGAATTCGCAGATCGATATTTCCACATTGCCTTCGGGCGTTTATTTGCTGCGTGTAAAGAATGGAGGAAAAGAAGTGAAAGTAACTAAGATTGTAAAAGAATAAAACATAACCGAAGCAAATGAAAAGCCAGTGCCATCAGGTGCTGGCTTTTTTATGATGCATACCTGTTTACAGATCAGAAGTTTTCAGGTACTTCAAAACTGATCTTCTCTTTTGTCTTAGGATGCGTAAACTCCAGGTAGGCAGCATGCAAACACATTCTCTTTGCCGCAGTGCCATACAAATCATCGCCAACAATGGGAGCGTTGAGCCCCTGTTGATGTGCTGCGTGCATTCTCAACTGATGCGTTCTGCCGGTCAATGGCCAGAAATCAACTTTAGTGGTGTCTGCGAATCGCTCTACGAGTTTCCATCTGGTGATGCTTTTTTTGCCGGTCTCAAAACATACGAGTTGTCTTGGCCGGTTGTAGAGGTCCGGAGCAAGCGGAAGATCGATCTCGCCTTCAGATGCGTCGATGGCTTTTGAAAGTAAAGCTCTGTAACGCTTGCTGATATTACGTTGCAGGAACTGCCTCTGAATATGTTTATGTGCCTGCGGTGTTTTGGCAACCACCAGCAGTCCTGAAGTATCCATATCCAACCGGTGAATCATCAGGGGTTCTGTTTCGCCAAGTGAATGTTTCAACCGGCTGTATACAGAATCATCGATATCCACTCCGGGCACCGAGCGGAGCCCTTCGGGTTTATTCACCACAACAAAGCTGTCATCTTCATACACTATTTCTAGCTGGCTGTTTGCTTCAGGTGTAAGTAAGAAAGGATTCTCGTCCATTGGTATCCCTTCGAGCATATGTGCAAGAATAGGCTTGCATTTGCCTGTGCATGCAGGATAGAACTGCTGGTGCTTTCTGATTTCAGATTTTGGAGAAGCTCCCCACCAGAACTCAGCCATGGCTATGGGTTTCAGTCCATTCGCAAATGCAAACTGCAATAGTTTGGGAGTGGCGCATTCACCGGCAGCGGCGGGTGGCTTGCCAAAAGGAGTGAGGCTGAAAATATCCTGCAGGCTTTTGCTTTTGCCGTCTTTGTTGAGGAAAGCATATTGCTCAAAGAGTTGTTGCTGCAATATTGCTGATCTTTCTTTGCGGTCGTTTCTGAGAACGTCAAGGTCTGCATCATACTGAGATAATGCCGACCGCTGTTCGGAAAGCGTTTGTTCCCATTTGTCTGAAAGCAGTTTCAGTTGATGTTTATCGAAAAGACTTTGCTTTATCAGATCGGCTTCGAACAATTCAAAGTCCTGCTCACTCAAGTCTGGTCTGTGTTTATCGCGAAGTTTTTTTCTGTTGTCTTTATTCGATTTCAGTTGTTGTCTCAAATGATCGATCTCCTGTTTCGATTGCGCAGCTGATGCCTGCAGATCATATTTCAGGCGTTGGTATGTTTCATTCGATTCGAGGTCCTTTATTTGTGCATTGATTGAATTGATCACTGCAATCTCTTTGAGAAAGAAACTGTTTTCGGCGAGCATGTCAAATACAGGCGGAACAAATTTCGGATGATCATTCGATCCGGCCAGTTTACCAGAAAATGCAGAGAGGTAGGCAAGTTTGTCCTGCGCATCCTGCACAACCAACACGCCGAACATCTTCCCAATCACCATACCATCCTGGTTTTTGCTTAGTCCGAAATTATGGTCGAGGTCAGCCTGCGTTTGAAGGTATTGCTGCAGCTCAGCTGCTGCGAGTTTAGTCAGCGGGTGAGGTTCGTAATAGAACGGGAATGTGAACCGCTCCGGTACTGCAATGGATGCGATCTGCTCTTCCTGAAAATAGGTGATCTTGCTATGATGATTGACTGTCAAGTACTTCCTTTCGTTTAATCTGCAAAAGTATCACCTTTTTTTCTATTGAATTAAGTTGTGAGAGAAAGTACATAAAATGCAAAACCCGCTCTGAGAGCGGGCTGCACATATCTTCCAATTGCAATGCTGCAATGTTTAGTATTTAACAACAGGTTTGTCGTTAACAACCATGGTGTTGGTCCATCTGTCCTGCCATGGATTACAAGGATCACCGAAGGCGCTGAATGCACAGAAAGGAACAGCGCGGCTGAAGCCTCTGCCAAAAGCCGTACCGAAGGTAATGGGAGTGCCATCCGAATTCACAGCTCTGGTTTTGGTGATGAATTTGCCGATTGATTTTCCTTTGAGCAATCCTTCTACTAACGACATATACAATCCGTAGAAGAAGAGGGTGATGATACGGTCCAGCAGATTGAAACTGGTACTGTCGTCGTCCAAAGAGGCCAGTGTTTCCGGAGATGCAGCTGCAATTCCGAAAGCCACCACAAAGATCAGGATGTAAAATACTACCAGGTCAATTATGTAGTTGGCTAAACGTTTACCTGAAGTGGCTCGTTCGAATTCAAATTCATCAGACAATAAATCCACGGGAGATTCTTCAATTTGGTGCATGGGGGTTTAATTTTTAAGGGTCATAGTTGGATGATTGATCTATTGGGCTGATCGGTTTTCAAAATACAAAACAAATCGGGATTATTGAACAAGATAATCTCACTGAGCATGTTGCAATTAATCAACAGTACATCATATAATTCTTTTTGTACAGGCATTGTAACCGGAGAAGTTGGCAGTATGTTCAATTAATAGTACTTTCGCCCCGCTTTGGTTCCCGGCATACATTTCACGATGTCGGGATTAATAGGGAATCAGGTGAAAATCCTGAACAGACCCGCTACTGTAAGTTCTGCAACAACACTTCGACATCTGCACGCCACTGTTTTTAGTGAATAAAAATGGGAAGGCCGTCGAAAGTGAGAACAAGTCAGGAGACCTGCCAATGCAGATAGGTTTTAAGCTTTCGAGGATGAGGCTTGAATACATCTTAAACTAATTTATTTCAAGGTCTTTTGTTTTTGTTTGTCATCCGGTAGGTTATCCGAGGAAATCAATTATCAATGGCATGTCAGCAATGTGTACGCTGCCGGCATAGCATTTATTTATTGATGTACACTCAATCCGAAAGCAAGTCCGGAACAATTTATTGCTGAATCCACAGGTGTTATTCCTGTTTTTTCAACTACGCAAGGCCAGGTGAAATAAAATCATTCTCAGAAAATCATCGTCAGTTATCTGCTTCAAACCTGCATCAGCAGATAGTTGTATCGTTTACTGCCGGCAAGAAAACAAACCGTTCTTCCGGATGGCATCTTCATGCATGGATGCAAGTGCAGGGAAACCGAAAAAATAACTTATGAAAAAAAGTATTTTGCTGAAACTGCTCACCGTTGTTTTGTTCTTTGCATTCGCCTGCAAAAAAGAACAGGAACGGGCTCCCAGTATTTCCGGAGTAGGGTCGGAGACAATAGTAATGAACATCGGTGACAAGATGGTACTGGCGCCCAACGTCACTAACCTCAAAGGCAACAAATACACCTGGCTGATCAATGGGAAGGAAGCAGCCACAGGCCAGCTCAATTTCACTTTCGAAGCTGCAGAGCCGGGAAATTTCGATGTAGCATTCAAAGTAGAAAACCCTGGAGGATCAGACAGCCAGACATTCAAAATATTCGTGGAAAAAGCCATTGCCATTTCGATGGAAAGCAAACTTACTGTTGCCATGTGTGAAGTAATTGACATCACTCCATCGGTAACAGGGCCCGACAGAAATGATTACACGTATGAATGGCTGATCGGAGATTCAGTAATTGGCAAAAACAAGCAGTTGAATTTTATCTCTCCTGCCGCAGGCACTTATGATCTTACCCTCCGTGCCACAGCTGGCAAACAAACAGCAAGCGCTACACGCACCATTACAGTTAAGCCGGCAACGTATGTAAATAATGCCTTTACCGTTTTGGAATATCTTCCTGCACCGGCTAAGAACCACAACTGGTCTATCATTGGCGATGCAGAGTTCTGGGATTACGGCAGTGAGTTTCCCCTTGGCTACACCGATTTTCTGGCAAAAGCCACTGAGATCAGAAAGCAGGATTTCAGCGCTGCCCTTATTCTTGGCTCCTGGGGTGGATCTGCTACGTTCAAATTCGATCACACAGTAGTGAATGCTCCCGGCAAACCCGATCTGGAATTGTCTGCAACTTATTCCAGACTCGATCTCCCGGCTGTGTATGTGGCATACGATCGCAACAAAAACGGACAACCGGATAACGATGAATGGTATGAGATCAAAAACGAAGATTACGGAATAGAAGATCTGCCGGATTATGCTATCACTTTCACTTATCAGAAAACAGAAACCGACGCAAAAAGAATATCCACTTATTTCAACTGGCAGGACAATCAAAAAGAGCCGGCGAAAGGAGAAGTGATCAATACAAAATCTTACAGCAGTTCCATGACCATGGATGGATTGCTCTCAACAAAAGGTTTCTTTCCGGGCTACAACATGATTGACTTTCCTTCCAAACAGGTAGGGTTGCTGAATGGCTGGAAAGACACTTTCACGCGCACTGGAAAACGCATCACCAAAGACCTCACCGGAGCCGTTTCATTTTCTCAAAAACTGAATATCGATATCGATCAGGCAGTGAACAGCAAAGGCGAGCGTGTGCAGTTGCCGGGAATCAACTTCGTGAAGATTCAGAAAGTGGTGTATCCGTTCCAACAGGATTTCATCAATGCCGGCGGAGAAAAGAAAGACTTCAACATGGAGGAAGGACGCATGTTGCACGTAGCATCCATTACAGACAAGCACCTCAAAAATTAATAGAAAGCCGGGCAAACCGATTTTTAAATCTTATCTAAACTTAGAACTATGAAAAAAACAGTTCTTACTAAAACACTGATAGCTGCGGGCATTTGTCTTGTTGCTGTTTCGTGTTCCAAGCAAAACGATCTATTGTCTCCGGAGCAGCAGCAATCTGCGAAAGCAGGTCAGAATGCTTTGACAAGCACCACGTATACCATCACATTCGAGGGGTTAAGCCGCAGTTATCTGGCCGATACCACCTCTTATGCAGACAATGCTTATTCGGCTTATGGCGGCACCAAAATCACTCCCTATGTACATTCTCCAAGCAATCTGAGATTTGCCATCAAAGGCGCTGGCGGAGCATCTCCGGTGAATTACTGGGACGGCGGTTTTATTGTTTCCGACTGGAATCACAAAGCGAACATTCCTGGTAAAACAGGGGACTGGTGGTACTCTTATCTCAATCAGGCCAGTGTGTATTCCGGAACTTCCGGCGCTAAGAATGGCGGTTATGGCGGAAGCAGCAATTTCGCTGTAATGTTTGGTTATGTGGATAGCTACAATTCGTCCTATGCTACACGCCCAACGATGAACTTTACATCCGGCAGCGGAGTGGTACAAGGCATGTACGTATGTCTCTCCTCATACACTTATGGAGTTATCATCAACGGCAATACATTCGGCGGGTCTGGCAGTGCAACACCACTCAAAGATGTAGCGGGTGGCAAAGGCTATCTGAAACTGCAGGCATACGGCTTTAACGGCAGCACTGCAACCAATGGCGGCAATCCCATTCAGATAGATCTGGCAAAGTATTTCAATCACCTGCCGGTTGTGGGTCCGTTGACTTCCTGGACCTATTTCAACTTGTCTGCTTTAGGCACCGTAACAAGAGTTGAATTCAATATAGTAGGTAACGACAGTGGTACTTACGGATTGAATACACCAGCCTATGTGTGCATGGATAATGTTGAAGTGACTATTTAAGGGAGTAAACATCAATATACCGCCCGGCTTTCTTAATAAGCCATCATTAAAAAATGGCAGTGCATTAATCAATCTTACAAAATGAACAATCGACATAAATTACTGGCTTACCTGACCTTCGCTGCAATCTTTATCGCAAGCTGCGGTAAAAAAGATGCTGCGCTTCCTGAAGCTGCACCTGTGATCTCAGGGCTCGAGCAGGAGTATTACGTACTGGTGAAAGAAGCCATACTGCTGAGTCCTGTGATAGAAAACAGAGTGGATTCGCTGGTATGGCATGTGAATGGCCAACGCGTTGCCAATGCCATGAAATACAATTTTCAGGCGTCTGCTGATCCCGGTTCGTATAGCCTGATAGTGATGGCATATAACTCAGGCAATATTTTTCAGAAGGTGATTCAGATCACAACAGGCAGATACGTAAACCGGCAAACGTACACCAATACCATCCTCACACTGGATGCTTCGGAGAAATTCGCCAATAAACCCAATGTGAAATGGGAAGTACTGACAGCACCATCTGAACTCTTCAGGTTATCACAAAGCAACACTGCCTCTGCACAGTTCAGCACAGTGAACAGAGGCGTGTACAAACTGAGGGTATCTTCAGGAGAGCTGGCAGATACGCTGCTTGTTACCGTGAAACAACCCGATCAATTGCAATCTCCCTATATCAAAAAAGTATTCGATTATCTGCCTGCCCCAGGTCAGTTTGTGAATGAGCTCCCTGAATATGCAGCTGGCGATTCCTACGAAACCATGCTCAACAAAGCAGCCAAAGAGCTTACAGGAGAGAATGCCAACATCGTCACTTTAGGAGGATGGGGTGGATATGTAGTGGTTGGCTTCGATCATACCATTGTGAATGTACCGGGCAGAAACGATTTCAGGATCGGGGGAAATGCATTCGGTGCAAACGCCAACCCTCGTCCCAATGCGCCTTTCGGCGGAAGCTGCGAAGCAGGAGTGATAATGGTTGCCTACGATAAGAACAAAAATGGCAAACCGGATGAAGATGAATGGTACGAGATAAAAGGCAGCGCCAATTTCACGGCGGAGAACGAACCATGGTACAGCGCTGCTGTGAGCAAAAATCTCGATACAAGAACCTTCCGTGATTATGAAATGACGTATCACCGTCCGGCTACAGAAACTCCGGATGGCACGCCTCAAAATCATGTAAGCATTAGCAATTACATCAGGTGGACAGATAACCAGGGGCAGCAAGGATATAAAGTGAAGAATACATTTCACTCACAGACTTATTACCCTGCATGGGTGAAAGACAGCAAGCTTACTTACAAAGGTATCCGTCTTTCGAGCAATGGTTTGGATGAGAGCGGACAGGGAAGCTATTACGTGTTGTATGCATTCAGATACGGATATGCAGACAACTATCCTAATGCACATAACAATTCTGGCATCGATATAGACTGGGCCATCGATAAGAATGGCAAAAAAGTTGATCTGCCGGGCATCGACTTCGTAAAGATCTACAACGGCGTAGATCAGGACAATGGCTGGCTGGGAGAAGCTTCCACCGAAGTAGGTCGTGGAGAAGACCTGCATATGCTTGGCACAAAGATCGAAACGATTTTTCCATAGGCCATGCTTTCCGTTTACAGACCAATAGAGCAGGAACTGTCGGGCATCCACGCATTCACTTTGAAAACAATAAACAGGTAAGTATAAATCAATCAGCTTTTAAGATTATGAAAAAGAGTTTTTTAGTATTAGGAACGTCTATTGTTCTCGCTACAGTCTCCTGCTCCAAAGACGATAAGATTGAGCCGGTAAAAGCAACAGAGGTAGAAATCGTGAATGTGTTTTCAAAAAATTCAATTGCACAGGAAGATACTGTAGTATTCAAAGTGAAAGCTACTCCGGGCAGTTCATTCGCCTGGACTGTAAATGGCAAGAGTGTTGATGCGAAAGATTCCATCTTCAAATTCGTTTCGAATGATCTGGGTGAGCATGTGATTGCTGTAACAGCTTCAGCCAACGACAAAAAAGCTTCTTCTCAAACCAATGTAACCGTATATGGGAAATACAAATTCGGAACATTTGTGTTGAACGAAGGAAACATGACTTCAGAAAACGGATCACTTACTTTCATCAGTCCACTGGGAAAAGTAACGGACAACGCCTATTTCAAAGCCAACGGCACAGATCTCGGAAATGTAGCGCAGGACCTCTACGTTCATAACAACAAAGTGTACATTATCTCTCAAAATGGTAAGAAAAACGCAATGGGGCAGCCAGTTGTCAACGATGGACTGCTGGTAGTTGCCAATGCGGAAACACTCAAAAAAGAAGCGGCTTATGACGAAGAATTGGCTTCGCTCAGCTGGCCTACACACATAGCAGTGCTTAATGCAGAAAACGTTATCATCCGCGACAACAATGGCTTGTATCGTTTCAATACAGTTACCAAAGCACTTACGTTCATCAAAGGATCGAGATCAGCTGCCAAATTAACCATGGCTGTATCCAACAATAAAGTTTTTGCTGCTGCCGGATCAAAGATCTATGTGATCGAGGCAAACAAAGACACATTGAGTTACGGCTGGGATATGAAAGCATCTGTAAGCGGTTTGGTAAAAGCCCATGACGGAAATATCTGGGTATCTACTACCGGATCTCCTGCTAAGATCTCCAAGATCAATTACAGAGATTATTCTTTGATCAAAGCCAATGATATCACAACAGGCAGCCTGAGTTCAGGATGGGGAGCAACACCCGGCATTACTGCCAAAGGTGATACACTTTATTTCAGCGGGGCCGGAACAAAAATGTATCGCCATGTATTCAGCATCGGATCAACGGAGTTTATGGCAGATGCTAAGAGTATGATTGAAAACGCTAACATCGTTTACAACAATATTGCCGTGCATCCTCTTACAGGTGAGGTTTACATGAACACCATCAAAGGATATGGCATGGATTATCTGAACAACAGTTGTGCTGTATACAATTTCAGCAATCGTGCTGCTGTAAGTGCGAATTATAAGAACTATACAAAATTCCCTGCGGGTATATTCTTTACCTACAATTTTGAATAAAACAAATTGATTCCAATATCGTAGGGTTGCTCTGTTTCTCAGGGCAGCCCTTTTTTGTTGGGTGCAGGAAATGCCGAAACTGCATCAAAGTGTCTTCCACTCGTTGTCGGAATCGTTGCCGTCCATGAAAATATTGCCATCCAATTTCAGCGCTGCGATAGTCTTATTGGTTTTGATACTCAGCTTTGCCTGTTGCTGATTGGCCTGCCAGATTGCAGGAGTCTGATGCAGTGCAGCTTTGCTGCCATCAGTGTAAGTAACAAGCACATCGAAAGGGATAGCAAAGCCGCCCACATTGCGGATGGATACTTCATATCCCGAATTTGTTTTTGCCACCTGCTGAATGGCCAGATCGATATGATTGAAAGTGAAGAACCAGTTATTCCAGAACCAATTGAGGTTTCTGCCGGAAACCTCATTGAAGGTGTTGAAGAAATCCCATGGGATAGGATGTTTGCCATGCCAGCGCTTCATATACTCCTGCAGGCATTTTTTGAACAAGACATCTCCCAGTAAGTCTTTTGCGGCAAGATATCCGAGTGCTGCCTTGCCATATTGATTTGCTCTCAGCGCATTTCCGGCAAGGGATGTGCCCGGCGCGATGATGGGTATTTCAAAGTCTGATGAAAGATCCTTTGTAAATGGTGCGATACGGAAATCTTTGAATTTCTTGTTGGCGACGGCAGCGTTTTCATCGAGACCAAAGAGATATTCCAGTGCGGTAGCCCATCCTTCGTCCATAAATCCATACTTCGTTTCATTGATGCCCATGTAAAAAGGCATGTAGGTATGTGTAACCTCATGCACTACAGTGAGCAATGCTTCTGCAGTGTCGGAATCATAGGTATCGTCGTTGCACATCATGGGATATTCCATATCGGCATGTCCCTGAAATACGGTCATTTTTTCGTAGGGGTAGGGAATGCCCGGCCAGTTGCGGGACAACCATCGCAGCGTTCGCTGAGTAAATCCGGCCACATGCGGGTAATCGATCGCAGTATCGTTGTAAGCGGTCTGTACGCTTGCGCGACGGCCAGTGGATGCATCAACAACAGTACTGGCGGCATCCCATACAAAATGGTCGCTGATGCCAAACGCCATATCTGGTATGTTACTGGCCTTGAATTGCCAGGCATTCATGTTGTTTTGAGCAGTTACTTTTTTGCTTTGCAGATCAGCTTTGGTTACTACATGAATTACCGCATCACTTGTTTGTGATTGCTGATAACGTTTAGCGATATCGGGCTGCAATAATGTTTCAGGATGTTGCAGTGTGCCGGTTCCCCAAACGACAAAATTGGCTGGTACATTTACTGTTACCGTATAATCGTTGAAATCGCTGTAGAACTCCTGCTGATCGGTGAAATTGGTAAGATCCCATCCGCTCACATCATCATTCACTGCAATACGCGGATAGAAATAAGCGAGGAACATGGTAGTGGAATCGACCATGCCTTCGCGGCCATCCTGCACAGACAAATCGAAATGCCAGTTGAAAGTGAATTTCACAGAATCCCCGGGCATTACTGCGTTAGGGAGCTTCACACGATGCAGTACAAAACCATTGGGGTAGGGCCAATCCTGCTGCTGATTGTTCACAGCAAAATGATCGATATGCACACCGGAAGTGAGGTATCCTTCGAATTTATTGCCATTGCGCATAGCGCCTGGTTTGTGGATGTTGAGCAGTAATCTGAATACCGGATACTGCACTGGTTCCGGGCTTGTGTTGAAATAGATGATTTCCTCCGTGCCCCGTATAGTGCGGTTCGGTGGAGTAGCCGTTACAGCTATATTGTATCGTGCTTTATTCTGCCAGTATTTTTTACCGGGATGTCCGTCAGCAGAACGGGTGCCGTTTTTGTAAGCCTGCTGAACATCGCGCGGCATGTATAAGTTTTGTGCATTGCTGCAAAAAGCGATACTGCAAAGCAAAGTGCTGAATAGTAGAATACGAACCATGTGCATAGTTTTAAGCGTGAGCAATATACCAAAAGATGAGCTATAGCCCTGCCTGATTAGACAAGCGGCTGATTTTCTCCAATGAAATGTTTGCGAAACCGACGCAGTTCAACTATGACTTGTTCTTTAGAAATTTATCCTTGAATATTTTTGTATGTTCTTCTGCGTTATCGAAGCAATCTTTGCCTCTGGCTTCAACAAAATGCTGCTTAAACCATTGATGGATGCGGGTTGTATCATGGG
Source organism: Pseudoflavitalea sp. G-6-1-2 (assembly GCF_012927185.1). Taxonomy (GTDB): domain Bacteria; phylum Bacteroidota; class Bacteroidia; order Chitinophagales; family Chitinophagaceae; genus Pseudobacter. Next base: position 291,168 of record NZ_JABBGB010000002.1, on the reverse strand, counting down.
TGAACTCAGCGGACTTATCTGTTACTTTGCCCTCATCGATAAACTGTGTACTGTAGCTGGTGTAAAACAATAGTGCTGTTTTGCCATCATCATACATTATCGAGTTAGGCCCACTGAGTCGAATTACTTCTTGCGTCTGCCATTGGTCCGATTTTACATATGGACCATCTTTGTGCTGATCTATTTTGAAATCGGGGGCAGATCTGGAAAAATAGAAATCAAGGTAACGATGATTGGCTGTAATTATTTCTGTGGCTTTCTCCTGACTTACCTGTTCAAAATATCTTTTCTTATCAGCATTGCGCCAAAACCAGCAGTACATATTGAAATGAAGTTCTTCAGCCATGAAAGAAATGAATCGTTTCAGATCGTTATGAGCCCAGTAGCTGCTGATGGAAGTGAGATTGTATTTGAGAAAAGGTTGTTCGCAAAAAATCAATGGCTCATCGATCAGTTGATCCGTAGGAGAATAATCGATGTCAACAGACATCGCTTTCTTTTCCAGCTGACATTGCGTGCAGCTGATTGCAACATTCACTTGTTTTATGTCGGGTGTGTCTTTGCGGGGAATGTAGTCGAAACGAACAAAGAACCATTCGTTTTTGCATTTGCATTTTGTAAGGCCGGGCGTTTTTCTGGTTTGAATGAGGTCGAACCAATAATCCGCGCTATCGAGTATCAGGTAGTTCTTATTGTCAGCAGCAGTGAACAAACCCACTGCTTCATCTTTCATTATCCTGATTTGGAATTTCTTTTCTCCGTCTTTGGTGATAATGTCTTTAGAGAGCAATTGCATGATAATGTTGGATGAAGACTGTTTAAAGTTTATCGTTTTTATTCAGAATGCTACCGGCGTCCTTTGCTTCTGTAATCTTTGAAACTCCCTTTCTGCCTGCCCTTTTTCTGATCGTTGTCTTTCTGATTGTTCCCCGCATTTTTTTCCGGACGATTGTGCTGCGGCTTTTTTTCGGGTGCAGATTTCTGTCCGGAGTTTTCTTTCTTCCAGTTACCGGCCGGCTTCTTTCCTGCCTGTGCTTTGTCTTCTTTTCTGAATGCAGGTTTTGCGGCTTTGGTATAACCAGCCCTGGCTTTGTCCTTAGGCGAAAAATCAGGTTTGGAGCCTGTTGACTTATTGCCGGTTTTCTTGTGATTACCAGCTGCTGGTTTGTCGTCTTTTTTGAAGGTTGGTTTCGCCGCTTTACCGCTACCAGTCTGTGTTCTGTCTTTAGGAGCAAATTCAGGTTTGGGAGCAGTTGACTTGCGTGCAGCTTTTTTATATGCACCATTTGCTGGTTTCTCCGGCTTTTTCTGCTGGCTTGAATCTGCAATGTCTTCCATGAGCAGCGACAATTCAGCTTCACTGAGGTACCGCCACTTGCCCACAGCAAGTTTGTCGAGGCGGATGTTCATGATGCGTACACGCTGCAATCCAACCACTGCATAGCCCAGGTATTCACACATGCGCCTGATCTGGCGATTGAGCCCCTGGGTTAGTGTGATCCGGAAAGTCTGACGCCCCATCATCTGCACCTTGCAGGGGAGGGTGCGCGTATCGAGAATAGGCACGCCCTGCGACATCTGCTGCACAAACGAATGATCGATGGGTTTGTTAACTCTTACGATATATTCTTTCTCGTGCTTGTTATCGGCTCTCAGGATCTTGTTGATGATATCTCCGTCGTTGGTGAGCAGAATCAGTCCTTCAGAATCTTTGTCGAGCCTGCCGATTGGAAAAATCCTTTTGGGATAACCTACAAAACTGATGATGTTATCCTTGATGTGCAACTCAGTTGTAGTAGTGATACCAATAGGTTTATTCAATGCGATGTAAACACGTTTCTCCTTTTTGGCGGCGGTTATGAGGCTGCCATCCACTTCTACCGTATCTCCGGGTTTGTACCGATTACCCAGCGATGCTGGTTTATCGTTCAGCAATACCCGTCCTTCGGTAATGAGATTATCCGCTTCTCTTCGTGAACAATAGCCCGTATCGCTGATAAACTTGTTTAAACTGATCGAATTATCCAAAATGGTATCTTTTTTAGAGTGTAAGCTGGTGCTTCCGGGTACAAATGTCTGGAATTGACAACGAAAAAAGCGATTTCCTCCAAAATCCCTTCAGATTGGGCGCTTTGAACGGCAGCTTCAGCTTATTCCCAAAAATCTGATAATTCGGCTGAACTGCACGTTTGAGCAGCGTCTTTTTCATATTTTGTAACAGCCCTGACAATGCAGCAAATGTAATTTCATTGAATCTAAAACCGAACTGGCAGCATGAGCAATATTCCATTTACAACGATCGACTGGTCGACAATCGAAAAAACTATCCATCCCGGAACTACTGGCGAAGCATACTGGCAAACGGTGCAGTCAGCCGGACTTCGTATCCGGATTGTAGAATACTCCGAAGGTTATCTGGCCGATCATTGGTGCCAAAAAGGACATATTGTGCATTGCCTCGAAGGAGAATTCGTTAGTGAAATGGAGAATGGTTCAGCGTTTTCACTCACCAAAGGCATGACCTATGTAGTTTCCGATAACCTGAGTTCTCATCGCTCAAAAACAACCGGACCGGTAAAACTGCTGATCATCGACGGCGATTTCCTGCAAAACAATTCAACCAATAAATAAGCGTATGCGAAAATTCTCCTCATTCAAACATTTGACATTATTGTTGTTGCTCATTTCCGGCCATACTGCCCTGATGGCACAGAAAAAGGAAAACGACATTGCGAAAGAAAAATGGCATTGGGGTAATAAGCTGCAACAGGACACTACTGCCGGATATGTGCAGGTACTCAAAGTAGACAACATACTCTATATATCCGGAGCCGTAAGCACAGAGATCACTCCGGAAGGAATTACGCAGGTGTATAAGGCGCTGGAACGTTCGTTGAAGAGCTTTGGAGCCAGCTTCCAGCATGTGGTAAAAGAAAATCTTTATACTACCGACATCGATGCCATGAAGAAATACAACAGTTCCAGAAAAGCATTCTACAACAATGATTTTCCTGCCGCTACCTGGGTGCAGGTTTCGAGATTATATATGCCCGATGCTAAGCTGGAAGTTGAGCTGGTGGCACATCTTCCCAAAAACTGATGAGGACGCAGCTGCACAGCGGTGCATCATTCCATCGATAATAAAAGCGAAGCGGTTCATTTATCAGTGTGTTTCCGATAAATGAACCGCTTTCGATTTGAGAAGCAATTACCAGATCTTTATTCTTTCTGCTTCTGATTTATAGTTTTTCTCTCCGGGCTGTACATTGAACGCTTTATAGAAAGGCGTTGAATTCATCAATGGACCATTCACGCGCCATGTGGCCGGTGAATGCGGATCGGTGTTCACATAATTGCGCAGGAAGGCATCACGCGTTTTCACACGCCATATTCTGCCGACAGACAGGAAGAAGCGCTGATCGGGCGTGAAGCCGTCGATCTTAACCGTGTCTTTTCCCTGCTGTGTCATTTTGAATGCATCGTAAGCAATTGCAATGGCACCATTGTCCGCGGTGTTTTCTCCTACGGTAAGCGCTCCGTTGATGTGAACGGAATCGAGTACGGTAAAGGAACTGTATAAATCAATTACACTTTTTGTTTTTGCTCTGAACCGCTCGTAATCTTCTTTTGTCCACCAGTTTTTTACGTTACCGTCTTTATCGAACTGTGCACCCTGATCGTCGAAAGCATGCGTCATTTCGTGACCGATCACCATACCGATCCCTCCGTAATTGATAGCATCATCCGCTGAATGATCAAAATAGGGGTATTGCAGAATGCCCGCAGGGAATACTATCTCATTGAAATATGGATTGTAGTAAGCGGTAACAGTACCAGGCGTTACTTCCCATTCCGTTTTGTCGACGGGCTTGTTCAGTTTTGATAAGTAATGATGAAACGCATTCTGGTTGAGCGAAAGCAGGTTCTCGAAGTATTGCGATTTGTTGATCTGCACTTTGTCGTAGTCGCGCCATTTGTCGGGATACCCAATTTTTTTAGTGATGGCGTACAGTTTTTCTTTCGCTTTTTGTTTGGTGCTGTCGCTCATCCAGTCGAGCTGAGTGATCCTGTTCTCGAAAGATTTCTGCAGATTGTTTACAAGATCCAGCACTTGTTTCTTCGATTCCTCGTTGAAATATTTCTTCACATAGATCTGTCCCAATGCCTGTCCCAGCAGGTTATCTACTTTTTCGGTGATGATCTGATTGCGCGATTTCTGTGTTGCTTGTCCGGTTATTACTTTGGTGAATCCGAAGGATGCATCCATGAACGGTTGGCTCAGGTCTTCAGCATAGTTTTTAAGAGTAGATGCTTTCAGATAGGTTTTCCAGGTATGCAAAGGAACAGACTTCAGCAAGGCATTCAGCTTAACGAAGTAGGGGACCTGACTCATATCAACAGAATCAGTTTTTGCTTCCAGGTCCGCCAGCACTGATTCCCAGCCGATATTGGGCTGCGACTTACTGAGAGATGCAATAGAAACTTTGTTGTAATTGGCATTGATATCCCTGAGTTCCGTATTGGTTTTGTGAGAAGCGGCAATTTGTTTTTCGAGATCGTAAACAGTTCCCGCAGCGGCAGTAGCAGCAGCCGGATCACTGCCGGTAAGCTGAAACAATTGAGCGATGTATTTTTTATACACCTGCTGAATTTCAACGCTCGACGAATCTGTTTTGAAATAATAATCGCGATCGGGCAATCCGATGCCGGATTGAACCACATGCGCAATAACAAGGCTGCTGTTCTTGTTATCCGGATAGATTCCAAAATTGATCAGGGATGGGTTACCGGATTTCAGTTCAACAGTTGCGAATTTAACGAGTGCAGCTATGTCTTTGATGGCATCGATGCGTGCGAGTATCGGTTGAATGGGTTCGTAGCCGCGGCGATTGATGGTTGTTGTATCCATGCCCGAAGCATAGAAGTCACCGACCTTCTGCTCGATGCTTCCTGCAGGGTGTTGCCCTTTTGAAACACTATCCAGAATATGCTGCAGCAGTTTCTTTTGAGGAATATTCAGGAATGAGTAGGAGCCCACACCAGATTGATCGTCGGCAATCTTCACAGTATCGTACCATCGTCCGTTTACGTAGCGGAAGAAGTTGTCGCCGGGTTTAATGGCAGCGTCGATTCCGCTGACGTCAACAAAGGTTTTGGCGGGTGGATTGCTGTTGGTACATGCTCCCAGTAATCCTATCATCACACTTGAATAAATATATTTTTTCATGTATGGTATTTGTGTCAATTTAATCAATCTGTTTGAGAAGCAAGGGTTAGTGAGAGGTTAATACATGAGCGGGAACAGGGGCATTTCAGTAGAAAATTAAACATCAACATAAAATTCGTTGCCAGGGTGAATTTCCCACTGTTATCATTTTGTTTCGCAATGCTGAATTGTTAAAACCGCTGCGAACCATATTATCATTTGCATGTTGACATAGGGTATCTCACCATTTGGGTGTATTATCTATACAATCAAACCTTATGTCAATGCGCAACATCCTAATTCTATCCATTATGTTTTGCAGCATCGCCTGTAAACGAGAAGGATCTTTAATTTCCAATGACGACAATTCAGCCGAAGTGCCCACGGGCGTTTCATTTTATGTTGATGGAGCAAGAGGGAACGACAAGAACAGTGGTCGAACGCCGGACTCAGCCTGGAAAACCATCCAAAAATCGTTCAATGCCGCTCTGGCAGGCAGTACTGTGAATATCAAAGGAGGGATTTACTATGAAGAACTCTCCGTGAATGTCAGTGGTACTGCATCGAACCCAATTACTTTTACCAACTACAACAATGAGCAGGTGGTGATCGATGGTTCGAAAATTTCAGGCACCAATATTCTTACCGTCGAAGACAAAAGCAATCTTATTTTCAGCAACATCACTGTTCAGAACATTACGAAGAACAATGCGATGGGTGTGCTTGTCACTGCCACTAAGAATGGAAAAGCAGGCAACATCACATTCCGTAACATGAAGTTCCAGAAGATCAACTGGACAAGCAACCCGGCCACCCTTCCTAAAGACAGCGACAACGCACAACCCTTCGTAGCATATGGTTATGGAACCACTCAGGCAAATGCCATCACCAATCTGGTAATAGATGGCTGCGAATTCAGCAACAATATTCCGGGCTTCAGCGAAACCGTATCCATCGATGGAAATGTAGATGGGTTCACCGTTACCAACAACAAAGTACACGACAATTCCAACATCGGTATTGCGGCGCTGGGACATTATAAAGTAAGCAGCAATACAGCATTGGATCAGGCGCGCAATGGTGTGATCAGAGGAAACACCTGCTACAAAAACCTTGGCAGGTATGCTACCAGTGGTGGTATTTATGTAGATGGCGGACTCAATATCGTAGTAGACCGGAATATCACCTATCAAAACGGATATGGCATTGAGATAGGACATGAAGAATACGGCACTGCCAGCAATATTCTTGTTACCAATAACCTGATCTATCAGAACCAGGTTGCCGGTGTGGCTATTGGCGGATATGATACTGCCAAGAACAAAATCGGACAGGTAGTGAACAGCACAATCAGAAACAACAGCTTCATAAAGAACAGTACCGACAGCAAGAATGGAGCCGGGGAAATTTATATCACAAGGGCCAGCAATTGCAAAATTGTAAACAACGTGTTTTACACCAATGAACAGAATACGTTGCTCACATTGGAAGCAATATTTCCACAGACCGGAAATACCATCGATTACAACAACTGGTTTACCACCAGCAAGGATGCTGATGATATCAATATCAACTGGCATGAAAAGAGCTACGAATCCTTTGCTGCTTACAGAACTGAGACAAAGCAGGATGCACATTCTTTCTTCAAAGACCCTTTGTACACCAGCATTTCAACTACTGCACCCGATTTTCACCTGAAAACAGGCAGCGCTGCTTTGCGTACAGGCAATGCAGCACTGATCACCGATCCATCAGAAAAAGATTACGACGGCAAACCACGCGTAACAGGTGGGAAAGTGGACATGGGAGCTTATCAGAAACAATAATCGAAGAGGATTATCTCAAACTGCAAGAGCCTTCGGATCTCCGGATCCTGAAGGCTCTTGTTATTTAACGGTATCATCATTTCCTTCTTTACTTTTCAATGCTGCATTGCGAACCCTGCTCAGCGATTCTCTTGTAATGCCCAGATAAGAGGCAATCTGGTGCTGGGGAATATGTTGCTCAAAATAGGCGTAGCGTTGCAGGAATTCCTGATAACGCAGTTCAACCGGTTTCTGAAGCAGGATAATCCTGCGCTGCAATGCAATAAATGCATTTTCCATAATCACACGCCAGTAAATGTTCAGAGCTGGTATTTCCTGAAAGAGTTTCTCCCGATGTTGCAGATCGAGCAGCAAAACATTGGAGTCTTCCAATGCATCGATACTGTACACGGCGGGAGTTTTGGTAAGCATGCTGTACAGATCACTGATCCACCAACCGGCCAAGGCAAATTGCACTACGTGTTCTTTGCCTGCTTTGTCCGTTTCGTATTGGCGGAGGCAGCCATCGAGTACAAAATAATCGGCTTTGCATATGTCGCCTTCTTCGAGCAGCAACTGTTTTTTGCGAATTTTCTTATGCTGGAAGTAATCGGGAATCCGGGCTGCCTCTGCATCGGAGAGCGACACATGCCTGTTGAAATTCCGGATAAGCAACTCATGCATACATACAATATTTACTATGCATAGTTACAAAATTCCCGGTGTTATTGTGCGAAGCCCAGCTGCTTCATCATGGTGAGTTCATCTGTAACGCGCCAATGTTCTACGATCTTTCCATTGACAATTTTCTCGATATTCATCTGGTTGACCGTAAACTTCTTACCGGTTGGCGGGAGATTGAACAGACTGTCCTGCTGTGTGCCGGTTACTACCAGCCTTGCCACAGCCATGCTATCGTTGGCAATGAGTTCTTTGATCTCGTAATGCAGATCCGGAAAGGCTTTGCGGATGGCCGCCACAATGGGTTTCAGTCCTTCGGAACACGGGGAGGATTAGGAGTGCTGGGTGTGTGATTGATGTATTCTTTATCGAGCAGTTCGTTCAAAGCATCGAGCTTGCCATTGTTCCAAACCTCAGTAAAATACCTTTGAACAATTTGTTTGTTCAATGCAGAAGCAGATTGCAAATCATTATGAGAAGCAGCCTGATTGCAGGCGAACAACAGGGGTATGAATAATGCTGACAGAATTTTTGGGGCGTTTGTAATTGACATAGAATTGATTTAGTCCGCAAAGTTCTGAACACCCGCCAGTACCTTCCAATGATCTGGGATAAGGAATTTCTGTGATCTGGATCAATAAAAGCACCACATAATTACTATCACACGACAGTGGTAAAACTAATGAAATAATCAGGCGAGCTCCTGATACACATCCATCACTTTGGCTGCGCAGTTCGCCATACTGAATTGGGCGGACTGCAGCAGTCCCATCATTCTGCAATTAACGCGCAGTTCCTGATCCTGACTCAATCGTAAAATCTGATTGGCCAGTTGCTCTACATTGCCGGGTTGAAAGTACAGCGCAGCATCGCCACCTACTTCCGGGAGACTGCTTGCATTGGCTGCAATCACGGGCACTCCGCCTGATATGGCTTCGAGTATCGGAATGCCGAAACCTTCGTATACACTCGGATAAATAAAGCCGAGCGCATTCTGATAGATCGCCGGAAAGTGAGCGCCAGTCTGGTATTCAGGAGTTGAGTTGGCCACCGCTGTATCCGAGAGGAATATCACGCGGTCGGTCATATTATTTTCAGCCAGCCACTGCTGTACTGTTTTCTTGTATTCTTTTCCTTTGCCTACCACTACAAGCGGAATATCAACTTTATCTCCCAACTGATGCAGGGCTTTGCAAATCGATAACAGATCTTTCCGCTCGATGATCGATCCCAGATAGAGGAAATATTGTTCAGGCAATCCGTACAGCTTGCGGATCTGTGTTTTGGTTTCAGCATCTACCAATATTCTGAATATTGGGTCGCAGCTCTGGTAGCAAACGCGCACTTTGTTTTTATCCACTCCGTACAACGCCACAATATCATTCTTTGTTTGCTCACTCATAGCCATGATGATGTCAGCATTCTTACAGGCGCTTCTGAATTTCTTCCGGTAGATCACCACTTCCGATTTATGGTAATACTCAGGATACTTCTCGAATATTACATCATGGATGGATACGATAGAAGAGATCCGGGTATTCTGAATGCCCGACGGCAATTCGTTGCTCAATCCATGGTAGAGGTTGATGCCTGCACGTTTCAGGTCTTTGGTCATCCACATGCTGCGCCATACTGAGGGCAATAGTTTCGCTGGCTGCCAGGTGGGCGTAACAACGGAGAATCCTTCGGCCTCACTCAGTGGGAACATGGATGTACGCTTCGGTGCGAACAGAACATATTTGTTGTCCCTGTAATTATCGTAGAGGGACTGCAGCAGGGTTCTGCTGTAATTGCCAAGACCTGTTCTGTTTTGAAATGCACGCTTTGCGTCAAATCCAATTATCATAGTGCTGGTGATTTTATAGCCAGCCCCAAAAATATAACTTCCTGATTATCTTGAAACTTTCCGTCGTTTTATTTATCGGGATAACCGGGAATATTCAAACCGAGCGTCATTTTGTAGTCGGCCCATAACATTCCATCGCGCACAATTGGTTTCAGAATGCCCGATCCGCCGCGGTTTTCGAGTTGGGAACGTTTGTAGGGAGTGAGAAAACCATCATCATCGAATACCAGCTCATCTACATAATATTCGTTGTAGCCAGGTTCTTTGACAGATAAATGGATATGGGCAGGCATAGTTTCGCGGGGGTATGGGGCCGGACGAATGGTACAGATCCTGAACCTGCCATTGTTATCGGTTTTAACCCAGCTTCTGATATGTCCGTGGCGTTTGGTTCTTTCGTCCATACCGGGCACGGGGGAGTAAAGTCCGGTATTATCGGTTTGCCAGTAATAGATGATCACATCGGGTGCGGGTGTTTGTCCGTCCCGTTTCAGGACTGTTCCATCGATCACCAGGCGGGTGCCGGCTTCATTCCACCCAATGCTGGTATCGATGGATGAGATCTGAACGGGCATGCCGATATACATCAGATCGCAGCCATCACAGCCACCGCCTACGATAACTTTCTGTGGAGGGATGGTCGTTTTTATCTGCTGTCCGCTGCATGCACTAAGCGAAAAGAGAATGGAAAGATGAAGGATAACCAGTGGAAGATTCCGCATAAAATGTTTTCTGCAAAGCTCCACGCAATTGGGTGAGTCTCAAAGCAAAATGGGTCGAAACGATGAGTGGATACCTCCAGCCGTGGTCATTTGCTGAACCGTGTTTTGAATGCCGGCCAGTAATTTCTGCTCAGCCGGATGATGTCTCCGTTCTGCATTTCGAGATCATAATCGCCATTCAGTCTCGACCGGCAGCTCTGCACTTTTTTGATGTTCACAATGGAGGATCGATGCACGCGTAAAAAGAGGGCAGGGTCGAGCTGCTCCATCATGGCCGACATGGTTTGGTGATGCAGCAGTTTTTTCCCTTCGAGATGAATGGCCACATAAGGAGTAGCGGCCTGAATGCTGCAAATCTCCTCAACCGCTACCGGCAAACTGGTTCTGCCGCTTTGCAGCAACAGCTGTTGGGCATACAGTTTCCCGGCCTCCTGTGTCTCCCCCTTATTGTTGATAGCGGCATGCAAGCCCCAACCGGCGAGACCATACACGAACAACAACAGGTAAAGATCTTCTGCAATCGTATATTCAAGTACTTCGACAAATGAAAATGTGTGTTCAAAAAATGCAGCAGACAACTGATGAATGGCAATGGGAACCAACAACAGATGCAAGACTGCGCCAGCCAATGCAGCTCCGGCGCAATACCAAACAGATTGTTTCAGTCTGGTGTTAGCAATAGTCACATACATCAATAACAACACCGGAAAAAAGAACACCCAAAAACTGCCGTACAGCAATGATTCGCTGAGATAAAAAGCAGAGTTGTTGAGTTTCGCCCGCAACAGATCCTGCCCAGAGGTGAACACTACTGCTACGGCAATCATCAACAGCAAGCCGGTGCCTCCAATCTGTTGATGTCTGTTCCGGTGAAAGAATGAAGTGATTGTCATTGTGCTGAATATTTTACAAGATCGATGCCCACTCCGTTGGGATCCTGAATGGCAAAGTGCCTGTCACCCCATGGCTCATCACGAAGTTCGATCATTATTTCGATGTTTTTTCTCTTTATCTCTTCATACAAACCATCTACATCATCCACCTCGATGGTAAGATAAACACCTTTGCCACCAAATGCAGGCTGGAAAAGGGCTTGCTGGGATGGATGGTCCGGCAGCAGAAAACTCAGTTCCGCTGTATTGCCGGGTGTATGCAGCAACAGATAGAATGCGTTTTCAAAAGTTACTCCAAATCCCAATACCTCAGTGTAAAACGTTTTGGTAGCTGCGAGTTTGTCTGTGATAATGCCTGCGTTGAGTTTCATATTTCGTTTGTTTTATTGCACAAAGATGCGAAGCAGCAGTCTGCAATCATTGTAAAAAACGGACATACTACCTGCCGAATGCACGGGAAGGTGTTACACCATAAAAGTTCCTGAATTCTTTGATGAAATGCGCCTGATCGTAATAACCTACATCAAAGAAAAGTTTGTTGTTGCGGAGGCTTTGTGTAGATGGTTTTGCACGAAGAATATGCTGAAACCGAACCACCTTGCTGAAAGTTTTGGGAGTATCGCCGATATAGAATTCGAAGAGTCTGCGGAGTTGACGGGGACTGATGCCGGTATTAAGATCTTCCGCAACATTCAGCACACCACACTGCTGCAGAATAATTCCGATGGCTTCGTACAGCCGGTTATCTTCATCGAAACTGGCAGCAGCTGCAACATCGAGAAAATATTCATCGAACAATGCAGCGATGGTCTTCGCATCCAGCCCTGCATGAAAATGATTTGCAATGAAGTTTGCAGCAGCGGGAACAATGGCGTTCAGCTGTTCGTATCTGTTGCTGATCTCCATGGCATTTACACCGAACAATTGCGGGAACATGGTGGGAAGAAATCGTACACCCACATAATTGAATTGGTTCTCCAGCAGAAATGCAGTGTACTGCTTGCAGAATCCCATCACCCAGTTTTCTGAAGGAGCATTGAGGTCGAAATAAATATCGATACATCCATCAGCTACAACCCTGTACAGAAAGGGAGTTTCGAGTGGTTCTGCAGTACGCAGCTGCCAGTAGCAATAGATGTAAGGTTGCAGGCGAAGATCCGGCAGAAATTCTGCGTAGGTTACCTGTGCAGCAGATTGCTTCACCGTTGGCTGAACGGGCATGTAGAGATTGCGGATGTTGGCAAATGCATTCACATCCGCAATATACTGTATCAGAGATTATTCAGTGGGGTAGCCAGCTTCTTTCCAGGCTTTGATGCCACCATCGAGATGTGCTACATTTTCGTACCCCATTTCTTTGAGCGTTTTCACAGCCAACGCAGAACGTCCGCCTGATGCGCAATGCAGAATAATTCGTTTTGTTTTATCGAACTCAGGTTTGTGATAAGGCATCGATTCGTCGGCATAGAATTCGAGCAGTCCGCGTGGCGCATGAACAGATCCGGCAATTCTGCCGCTGCTGCCCAATTCTTCGGATTCGCGGATATCGATGAGCGTAGCGCCATTGCTTACTTGCTCTTTCACCTGATCTGGAGTAAGGTTCTCTACCTGCTGTTTGGCCTCCTTTACGAGGTCCGTTGCTGATTTAGCCATAAAGATGTTTTAATGATTGAGGAAAATCGGGGCAGGAAAATGAAAGGAACAGGGATCAGCAAGGTACAGAATCTATGCCAGAATAACCGGATTTCAGGGTTTCAGAAACTTTCTGAAATGAATGGTTTTACGTGTTTGAAAACCAAGGAATTCGTATAACCGAACCGCCCGCTCATTGGTATCCAGCACATGCAGCATGGGGGTAATTCCCATTGCCCTGCGCGAGTTGCAGAGATGATGTATCAGGTGCTGCGCATATTTTTTGCCGGTATGTGCAGGATCGGTACAGATAGCGCTGAGCTCCGATAATCCATTCAAACGCATGCGCTCACCTGCAATCGCAATAAGATTTTCATCATCCCATATGCCGAAATAATCTCCCAACTGATGCGTATCGGGCATGTAGTAACCAGGCTGCACTTTTTGTATCAGCTGATACATGGCATCGCGATCAGCGGCTGTCAGCGGAGCGATTTCTACTTGTGCATTTTCAATCGGAGGTACCGGAGTGGTGCTCACCATTTGAAGGCAGGGGAGATCGTTGAGCAGCGTCCAGTGTGGAAGGACTTCCGGCAGTTCGCCAATCAGAAAGAATGTTTCGCCTGATTGGAAATACTGATCCAGTTCCTGCAATCTTTCAGGTTGTGCATGGTCATAAGCAGCAAAAGGAAGTATGTTTTTTTTATATCTTTTTACAGCATCGTTACCAATAGCAAATGATTGTTGAGCAGATTGCAATGCATGCCATGCGGGATTGTTCAATTGATTGAGCAGCGCAGATTCCATACGTGTGTTGTTGATATAACACAATAAATATACGCATCTCAGTAGCGCAGTATCGTTTTCAGTTTGCCCCAGAGTTCATTATCAAAACTGGATGCAGCCAGCTTGGACTCACCGGCTGCTTCTCCCATACGGATAACCACTAACTGCAATCCGGGTACCACGTAGATCTTCTGATCATTCTTGCCAAGCGCTGCATACATATCAGCTGGAGCATTGGGAACGAGGCTTCCTGCAAATTGGAATTGCAGGGTCGGCAGCATGTACTGCGATTTTCCATTGAGCCAGGTGAGGTATCCGTAAGACGGATTCATATTCTGTGAAGAACTAATCTGTGTGTTGAAGTAATTCTTATCCTTCAATATATCGGTGTTGTTCCAACTGCCTTTGTTCAGCAGCAGCAGTCCGAACCTCGCCATGCTTCTGGCATCACTTCCGTAAATATTATTGTAGCCGGTTTGCACCCAGAGTCCGCGCATGCCGATCTTATCTCTGATGGCCTGCTGGAAATAATTCTGATAGGTTTTTCCGGAGGCTTTTTCAATTACTTTTCCCAGCAGGGTGTAAGGTGCATTGTGGTAAGCCCATCGGGCGCCGGCGTCTGATTTGTAAACGAGACAGGCGGGTGTGGTGCAGTCGTTATCGGGTTTTACATCGTCGTCGAGCCCTGTGGTCATGGTCAATTGATGGCGGATAGTGATGAGGTCTTCTTTTGCAGCCGGTAAAGAAGTCCAGCCCTTTCCGAGGTATTTGGATGTTTGATCGGATAACTTCAGCAGCGCTTCTTCCTGAGCGATGCCTACCAGTAAACCGGTGATGGTCTTGCCGGCTGAAGCCCAGTACCAATCGGAGTTTACAGTAAAATCGCCGAAGTATTTTTCAGCAGCAATTCTTCCGTTCTTGAGAACAATGAAAGCCTTGGTGCCTTTCGATTCTAGATAGGAGTAGAGTGCGGAAAAACCTGCCTGATCCCAGTTCAGCGCAGCGGGCGATACGGTGTGCCAGTCGCTGCTGCCAGCGGGAGGAAAATACATGGTATCATTTACCGGATCAGGATTCTTGTTGTCACTGCCTTCCTTCTTGCAGGAAAAAAATAATGCAAGGGTTAAAATAGATAATTGCCAGCCTTTTCTCATAATAGCATTTAAGGTGATCATTCAGACGAACAATCACCCGGTTCGTTTAAAATGCTATAACGAAATTCAGCGCATTACATTGTGAATATTCTGCAATTGATGGAGATGACGCTCCGTATGGTAGCTGATGAACTTCCACCATTCATAACGGGTGAGGGATCCCCATGCGGGCAGTTCAAAATCGAGACAAAGCGCAAAGAGGTCTTTTGATGCAATGCCCGACAAATGGCTGTCCCGAACACCTTCGAGGATACTGATCTGCTGTTGCTGATCATAGTCTTTTTTATCCGGACGAATGAATTCTGGCGCTTCCATTTTGTGCAGGTAATCGGTGAACACCGATCTGGTGGTCTCATCTTTCTCATTGAAAATACGACCGGCATCGGATGTATTTTCGTCTGGAATGCCTCCGGTAGCAAGGATGATGTGTTCGGTTACCTGTCCGGGTGTCCATCCTCCGATGGAAGGAACGGTATTGAATTGTTGCGGAGTAAAAGAGCGGATGGTGCGAAATAGATTTTCATACATCCTCCCATATTCTTCTGTGAGTTCTTTTCTGAGTTGAGCCTGCACACGTTCTTCGCTGAGGCGAACCATGCAGATGATGCTGTTGTATTCGGGGTATTCTTCGAGACAATATCCATCAGGATCTACGCGCGGATCTTTAACCAATTGCTGAAAGGTTGATCCAACCACGGAAGTATCGCTCATGAAATCCTTGATGAGTGTTCCGAGAAACAATCCCTTATTGATCACAAACGTTTCGAATTTATCGGTAACGGGCGATTCGCCGGGAGCGAGCGCCACGGCTGCTTTGTAGCTGATGCCTCCATTTTCAAAACGGGAGATGCCGAAATATTCCCTGCCTTCGGCAGAAGGATAGATCTGATGCAGCAGCTGATGTGCTTTCAGAATGCCGTCAGGAAAAGAGGCTGCGGTATTGCACCAGACAGTAGTATTTTGATTTCTGGAATAGAGTTGCATGGTCATTCAATTTATGAGTCAAAGTTGAATGATTGCAACAACATACATGGGGTATGAATACGACGTATGTTAGTCATTTTGCGACAAGTTATTTGCGAAATGGATATACGATGTCGCAACCGTATAGATCGAAACCGATCATCATTCGGCAGAATCAGAGAAGGGGGAGATAAGCTGGAGAGCAGGTTGCTGCGATTGCCGGTGTGCCCGTCTGGGTGGCTGCCCAGGTGAACTAGAAATGCGGGAAAATCGTCCACACCACCGGTGCGCATAATCCGCATTGACTGCAACCATACTTTTTTGCCCAGCACTACTAATGGAGCAAAGCATTGTCAGGCAAATCATGGTGAGTGTATAGCTGTACGTAGATCTTCCTTCGGAGTACAGTATTTTCTCACAAGTGGGGTAAGCTGAATGTAATCTGAAAAACAATGAACCGGTGAAAGTTGCTACATCAAATATACGAAATAATCTATGTATAAGATTGTTGTGGATAAACAATTCATGTGCGTAACCGCAGTCCGGTTACAGGTTACTGCTCTTTCATTTTTCCAACCATCCAAAGGATCAGCATCCCCATCAGGCTCATCAGTGCAAAGGACCATTGCAGACCTGCATATTCGGCAACAAAACCAACTACAGGAGGAACCATCAGAAAGCCGAAATATCCTACAGTAGATACCGATGCAATTGCCGGACCGCCGCTCATGCCTTTCACTTTTCCTGCCATGCTGAATACCATCGGAACCACGCAACTCACGCCAAACCCAACCATTACAAAACCGATACCGGCTGTGATGGGATATGGAAGAGCAGCAGCGAGCATCAAACCGCCAAACAGCAGTAAGCCGCTGTAACGCAGCATGGCTTTCACGCCGATGGCATTGGCGATTTTATCACCGAGAAAACGCCCGGTGGTCATTGCCACCATGTAGATGGCATATCCGGCAGTGGCCAGTTCTTTTGTGGTGCCTACTGCTTTTTTGAGATAGATGGCGCTCCAGTCGTACATGGCTCCTTCACAGGCCATCGCACCAAAACAAATGAGACCATAGGAGATCATTGATTTCTGAGGAAGTGCAAAACTTTGTTTCCGTTCGTGCGCTGCTGGCATCTGATGAACAGTGTCCTTGAAAAATGTAAGCGCCAGTGCACACAGCGCAATACCTACTACCAGAAAATGCCATCCGGGCAATACGCCCCATTTCACCATCAGTGCTCCAACAGCTGCGGCAGTGAATCCGGCAACACTCCAGATGCCATGAAAAGTGGCGATGATAGATTTGGAATACAATGCCTGAACGGCTATGGATTGTCCGTTGAGGGAGACATTCATCAGATTGCGGGAAGATCCGAAACAGAATAACAACACTGCAAATTGCCAGGTTTCGGTTACCATTCCTATGGTGCCCATCATCCCATTGAAAAGAATAGCGCCGATCAGCATGATATTGCGGCTGCTGAATCTGCGCAATAAAAATCCGGTGAGCGGGAGCGTGGCCATCAGTCCTACAGGCATGGCAAACAATACAGCGCCGAGCTGCGCTTCGTTGAGATGCAATTGTTGCTGCAGACCTGGTATGCGGGATGCCCAGGTGGCAAAACCAAACCCTGACAGGAAATAAAAAACAGCTATTGCAATGCGGGCCTTCCTGGCGGTACGAACATCCGGAGCTTCAACCATACGAAAAGTCTATTGAAGCTGCGAAGGTACTGCCAATTCAGTTAGCCTGCATTGCAATGTTGCTGCTGTTGAAGACAAGATTACTTTATGCTGAAGGGCACCGTCAGTTCCAGCTTTTCCCATGCGATCACAATAGCGGACTGTCCTGCTTTTGGCGCAACGATGCTGTATTGCAGCCGTTCGGTATGTGCATGTTTTTTCGGTTTCACCTGAATGCGCACGATATCATCTTTCTGATCGTACTCGGATGCGAGGTGCTGCTGCCAGTGTTTGTTGAGAATAAAGGTCCACTCAGTTTTTCCGGGAATGGTGAAGATCGCATACTTGCCTGCCGGAATGGTTTTGCCTCCCATCACGAATTGTGCAGGCAGCTCCAGCGTAGTGGCATCATGCGCACCTGTTACCCACACATCTCCGAAAGGCACGAGTCCACCCCAGATAATTCTGTTGCGGACGCCCGGAGAATGATAGGCAATCTTGATGCTGTCTCCGTGATGCTTCGCAAATGCCATCGATTTGATGCTGCGTTTGCTGGTATCTTTTACGAGATTGGGATTATAGCATACTTCCCCGGATTGAGCAACTGCGAACTGGTGCATGCCTGCAAACAGCACCAACAGCAATGCCAGTTTCAATGTGTGTTGTTTTGTAAACATTGTATGGTATTTGAGTTGAAGGGGTTATTGCAAAGTTTCTTTCACATCGCCACAGGTGAGCATGCTTGCTCCAAAATAAGGATTTTTGATGGCCTTGTCGTTGCTGATCCAGTACCCGCCTTTATCATTCATAGCCATGGGACAAAACTCCACATACAGCTCACCGCTGTTGATGCCTGATTTCTTTACCAGTGTGATGAGGTTATTGCTGAGGTCGGAATAGGCGATTCTCTGTGCATCGATATCCTTTGCTGTGGTGATTTTCGCAGCAGCAGCTGCAATGGCTTCTGCGCCCTTCAATTCTTTAGCACCAGCTTCGATGGCATTGGCGGCAACTTTTGCTTTTGCAGCATCGCTTTCAACCAAAGCTGCAGTGAGTGCAGCATATTGCTGATACACGGCATTCAGCATATCGTCTTTGATCTGCACACCGGCAGTTTTGGTTTGCTCAGCCGGTTTTTCTGCTGCATGATTATGTCCTGTGTGATCTGTATGCTCCGTGCTGTCTGTTTTTGCAGGCGCATCTGCATTGTTGTTTCCGTTGCCGCAGGCTGCAAATGCAAGCACTGCAATGGCAACCAGTGATGTTCCGATAATTGATTTCATGAACATGATTTTAAGAATTGTGTTATGAGAATATGGTGATGAAATTGTTTAGTGTTTATGTCCGGCCATGGGATCAGCTCCTTTTTTGAGGATGTATTCGCTGTAGAGCAGGTAAGCGCCTGTAACAACAACGGTATCACCGGCGGCGAGGCCTGAATTGATCTCAACGAGATTGGCATTCTCCATTCCGAGTTTCACCATGCGCGGTTCGAATTTGCCGCGTTCAGTTTGCAGCCACACATGCGTGCCTTTGCCATCGCGGATCACTGCATCCACCGGAAGGGTAAGTGCATCGCTGCTGCTTTTGATGGGTAGCTGAACTATCGCCTGCAAGCCCGGCTGCCATTGTTGATTGGGGTTGGCAATTGTTCCGCGGACCTGCATCAGTTGTGTACCACTTTGCAATGCAGGGTTGATGAATTGCACCGTCATCTGCTGTGGCTGCTGTTCCCATCCGGATACGATCACGGTTACTTTTTGTCCTACGCGCACGTAAGGCAGCTCCGAAGCATACACATCGGCCTCCACCCAAAGTGCACCGTATCCTTCCAACTTCATTACAGATCCTCCTTCTGTTACATATTGCCCTTCGGTAATATTCAGTTCTGCTACGATGCCAGTGGCAGTTGCAGCATATGTAACATAAGGTGATACTTTATTTGCCTGCAACAGTTGCTGCAATTGCGCATCCGACTGATCGAAGAGCTTCAGTTTTTGCCGCGCTGCACGTTCTATTTCTCTGAATCGTGCATCTTCAGGAAACTGCTTCAGTTGCGCATTTGCCAGCAGAAACTCCTGCTGCAATGCAGCCAGCTGCTCCGAATAGATGCGATAGAGTGGTTGCCCCTTCTGCACTTTTATGCCGGTTTCTTTTACGTACAATGTTTCTACACGTCCTGCAACGCGGCTGCTCACATACACTGTCTGATCAGGATTTGTTGCCAGCCTGCCATTGAGTTGTTTTGTATTGTTCATTGCAGCATTGCCCACCACCATGGTAGTGATATTGGCAAGCGCCATCTGACTTTCGCCGAGCGTGAGCGATGCATCTTTATTATTCTTGTCGAACGGAACGAGATCCATGGCGCAGATAGGGCAGGTGCCTGGCTTATCCTGCACAATCTGCGGGTGCATCGGACAAGTGTACGTTTGCTTCGGAGCTGCTGCACTCACTTTTGTTTTACTTTTGTCTTCCGAGCAGGCGGCAAAAAATGTTGCAGGCAGCAAGCTGGCCAGGGCTATCCATTTTACAAATTGTTTTCTTTCCATATTCTGCTTATTGAATACTGTCATTTACTTTGATGAAGCTTTCACTGTCTACCATGTAGAATGCATTGGAAGCGATTTCTTTTCCGGTGAGATCAGACAATACCTGCACGGCATCATTACCGATAATGCCGGTGCGTATCTGTACCGGTCTGAAAACTGACTGCTCTTTGATGAAGATGATGGCCTGTGCACCCTGCATCCATACAGCCTGCTTCGGCAACCACCAGCTGTTGCAGTACACTACCGGCACATTCGCAGTAAGCAGTTGTCCGGGTTGAAAATCGGCATTGCCGAGATACACGCGTGCGAGCGTGAAATTCTCTCCGTTCCTGAAAACAGGTTCTATCAATCCGATCTTTCCGGATTGCATCTGCTGGCTGTTTTCATTCGGATAGAAAAGCAGGTTTTGTCCGGTTTTCATCTTCGATGCCAGCGCCGGAGAGAATGCAAACTCAGCTACCAGGTTGGTGGATTGATAGATAGTGAAGAGGCTTTGTCCTGCAGCAACATACTGGCCTTCGCGCAGCATCACGGGCGATGCCACAGGAGCCGCAGCAGAAGCGGATGCCGGCGTTGCGCCTGCTCCACCCATACCCGCCATTCCATCGCCGCCCGACGCTGGTGCGGCTGATGTTATGCCCGGAGTTGGTGCAATAGCCGCTGCTGTTTTTTCAAGAATGTATCCATCGCTGTTGCTGTAAACAGGAATGCGATAAAGAATCTTGCCTGTGCGAAGCAGTTCACTGATCTGCGCAGGTTGCATGCCTGCCAGCAGCAGTTTCTCTTTTGCCCGGTCGAGCATCGAAACATCATTTGCTGCAACGAACAGCAACTCACGCTGCGCGGCTGCGAGATCAGGAGAATACAGTTCCATGATCAGCTGACCACGTTTCACCGGCTGATAATTGTATTTGATATGGAGGCGTTCGATACGCCCTGCAACACGGCTGGCAATGCTGGTCTGATTGCGTGTGTCGTAACTGATCACACCATTCACTTCAGCAGAAAATATGCGTGCACCCTGCGCAGCGGTGATCACGGGAATACCTGCCACCACCTGCTGATTGGCAGGTTGCGTAAGGCTCCGTACCGAACTGTCTATCAAAGCTTCCTTATGACCGCCTTTCGCATCTTGTGCTGCATTCTCTTTACAGGCGGCCAACAGGAAAGCTGTTGCAGAGGCGAGTATGATTGATTTAACGATATAACTGTTTTTCATAATCAACGATCATTTCGTACAACTTTAATTTTTCGTCGAGCACATTCATTTGCATCATGGTGAGCGCTTCCCATGAATCGATCACATTGCTGAGATTCATCTTGTTTTCCTGATAGGCGAGGAAGTTCGCATCCATAGTGCGTTTCAGCGCCGGGATAATGCTGTGTTCCATACCGTCGATACGTTTCTGCATCGTTTGAATTTCATATTGCATTCCGTACAGCATGCCTTGTGTTTCCTGCAGCATGGCAGCGCGCTCTTTCTCCATGGACTGAATATTGTACTGCATGGCTTTGATCTCCGACTTGTACATTTTGCTGCTCCAGGGTGCAATGGGGATGCTGATCATACCCATCACACTAAATGCCTGCGGCATCATTTTTCCAAGTGGACTCATATGATCGAAGCGGATGCGGAAATCGGGTTTTCTCTCCAGCTTCATGCTTTCGATTTCGAGCTGCATGCTGCGAATACCGGCATTCATTTTGAAAACATCTTTGCGCAGCGCGGCCAATGAAGCTGTGTCGTAAGTGGCAGCCTGATTGAATACAGGCTGATATGTACTGTCTATTTCAAATGGAGTGTTGCCTGGTGCATTCATCAGGCTATTGAGCCAGGATCTCGCTTTCGCGATGGTACCGGTTTGCATCCGCGCCATATTTCTGTTCTCTTCGATCTTCGCATCTGCTTTGTACACGTTACCGAGTAACGACTGATTATAAGGATACCTGACTTCTTCGATCTTCTTCATGGTGATCATGATCTTTTCCGTCTCCTGCAACACAGCAATTCTATCCTGTGCCACCAGCCAGTTGAAGTAGAGCCGCTTTGCCTGGCTCTTCATTTCATTGAGCGAAATATCTCTGTTGGCGCGTTCCACATTGGATTGCGAAGCGATGTAATTCTTCTTTGCTTTCAGTTTGAGCGGATTGGGAATATCCTGTTCTATCTGCAGCATCAGGCTTCCTTTATCCCGATCGTCCATGAGTTTCTGACGGGGGTAGGGCGTCATGAATGTACCTGCACCTACCATGGGCGCCATCCACGCAGTGGCTGCATCTGCGCTGTACTCGTAGCTTTTGGCCTTGAGTTCATACGATTGCAGTTGCAGGTTGTTACGGTCGATCCGTTGCAGAATGCTGTCGAGACTCAGCACTGGCGTGTCCTGTGCAGAAAGCGCTGTAGGCAGCATCAGCAGCATCGCTGCATATATTTTAGTGAGTGGTTTCATGTATCTGAAGTTTACCATACTTGCGTAATTCATATTCTTTCGTCATTAAGAAGATCAATGGCGTTACCAGCAGAATATGCGTGGATGAAGTGAGCACGCCGCCGATCATCGGTAATACTATCGGTTTCATCACATCTGTTCCTACACCGGTTGCCCAGAGTACGGGGATCAATCCGAAGAGGGATACGCAGACTGTCATCAGTTTTGGGCGAAGCCTTTTGGCTGCTCCGTAGATCACATACTTCAGCAGGTCTTGTCTGGTGATAGTCTCAGATGAATTGCCTTTTTCCTTTACCAGTTGCTGCATGGCATCGTTGAGGTAGATCACCATTACGATACCAGTTTCCACTGCAATGCCGAAGAGCGCTATAAAGCCCACTGCCACTGCAACAGAGAGGTTTACATCCCAGTACCAGATCATATAGGCACCTCCGATGAGTGCGAAGGGAACGGTGATGAGACTGAGAAATGCTTCGCGCATGGAATGGAATGCGAAATAGAGCGAGAAGAAAATGATCAGCAAAACAATTGGTGCAATCCATAGCAGGGTTTGCTGTCCGCGGATGAGGTTTTCGTATTGTCCGCTCCATTCGAGAAAGTAGCCCTGCGGCAGTACGCCTTTGGCATTGTTCATTTTATCGATGGCTTCTTTTACGGTACTGCCGAGATCACGGTCGCGCACATTGAAGAGCACAGCGCCGCGCAGCATGGCATTGTCTGAGGTGATCATCGGCGGGCCATCTTCAAATACTACATCTGCTACGGCGGATAATGGAATTTCGCCCATTGCCGGAGACATCATCGGAATGCGTTTGATGCGTTCCGGACTATTGCGATATTCCTGTGCGAGACGAACATTGATGCTGAATCGCTGACGCCCTTCCACCGTGTTTCCGATAGGAGCGCCGCCCAGCGCGGTTTCTACGGTCTGATTCACATCATCTACTGATAAACCGTATCTCGCCAGCTGATCGCGTTTTACATTGATGCTGAGATATTTTCCACCGGTAACAGGCTCTACATAAAGATCTGCGATGCCCTGCGTTCCTTCGAGCGCTTTACGTACACGCTCAGACACTGCTGCGATGGTGTCGAGATTTTGTCCGTATACCTTCACGCCAACATCGGTTCTGATTCCGGTGGCCAGCATGTTGATGCGATTGATGATCGGTTGCGTCCAGCCATTTACCACACCAGGTATTTGCAGTTTGGCATCGAGTTCATTGATGATGTCTTTTTTGGTAATGCCTGCCCTCCATTTATCTTTTGGTTTCAGCATAATGATGGTCTCGATCATGCTGATAGGAGAGTTATCCGTTGCAGTGCTTGCCCGGCCTGCTTTTCCGAGTACCTTGTCTACTTCGGGCACGGTGCGGATGAGTTTATCCTGCACCTGCAGAATGCGTTTGGCTTCTCCGTTGCTCACATCGGGCAGCGTTACCGGCATAAATAAAATGCTTTGCTCATCGAGTGGCGGCATGAATTCGCTGCCGAGACTGCGCAGCAAGGGAATGGTGAGTATCAGCGCTGCGAGGTTGATGGCCAGCGTTGTCTTTCTCCATTTCAATACCCATTTGATGATGGGCGTGTAGATCTTTTCGAGAATTCTGGTAACGGGGTTGGCATTGTCTGGTCTGAATTTCCCTTTCATGAAGAACGAGATGAGCACGGGTGCGAGTGTGATCACCAGCAGCGCATCTACGATCATGATAAAGGTTTTGGTCCAGGCAAGCGGATGGAAAAGTTTGCCTTCCTGCCCCGTGAGCATGAACACCGGCAGAAAAGAAGTGATGATGATCACCGTTGCGAAGAACACTCCGCGCGACACCTGCTTGCTGGCCTTCTCCACCACTTTCAGCCTTTCTTCTTCGGAGATCCAGGGCTGCTGTTTTATTTTTTTTCTGAACAAGTTCATAATGATGTCTGATTTTTTTGGTTTTCCTGCCAGCTGGCATATCGTTCGGAGAGGTGCTTGTAGGCGTTCTCACTCATGATAATGCCATTGTCTACAATCACGCCGATAGCAAGGGCGATACCGGTAAGGCTCATGATATTGCTGGTGATGCCGAAGGCATTCAGCAGAATAAAACTCGTGGCCAGTGTGATGGGGATCTGAATGATGATGCTCAGTGCACTTCGCCAGTGGAAGAGGAAGATGATCACTACAATCGACACCACTATCATTTCTTCGATCAGTGTTCGTTTGATGGAGTCCACCGATTCGGAGATCAGTTCTCCGCGATCGTACACGATGTCGAACTTCACTTTCTCCGGAAAACCCTTCGCCACTTCTTTCATTTTCTCTTTCACACGATCGATAACAGCCGCCGCGTTTTCGCCGTAGCGCATCACTACAATGCCGCCTACGCGCTCGCCTTCGCCATTCTGATCGAAGATGCCGAGACGTGTTTCGCCGGTCATCTGTACAGTGCCGAGATCGCTCACGCGTATGGGTATGCTGTTCTGATTTTTTACGGGGATATTCCCGATCTCTTCCATCGATTTCAGATAGCCGGAGGTTTTGATGATGTAACCGATATCGCTGAGCTCGAATTTTCTTCCTCCCGATTCATTGTTATTGGTTCGGATGGCGTTGATCACTTCATTTACTGAGAGGCGATAGTAGAGCAGTTTATTCGGATCGAGCGTTACCTGATATTGTTTCTGAAAACCGCCGAAGCTGGCGATCTCGCTCACACCCTCTACGTTCTGAAGGGCGAACTTCACATACCAGTCCTGCAGAGCGCGTTGTTCGCCAAGATCCATATTGGGCGCATCGAGCGTGTACCAGAGTATATGGCCAACGCCGGTCCCATCAGGACCCAACTGTGGTGAAACGCCTGTGGGCAGTGAGCGGGTAACTGTGCTGAGCCTTTCGAGCACGCGTTCGCGGGCCCAGTAAATATCTACATCGTCCTGAAAGATCACGTAGATGAAACTCATGCCGAACATGGATGAACCGCGCACATATTTGATTTTGGGCAGCCCTTGTAAATTTGTTACGAGGGGATAGGTGATCTGGTCTTCGATCAGTTGCGGTCCACGTCCCATCCATTCCGTAAAAACGATCACCTGATTTTCTGAGAGATCGGGAATGGCATCTACAGGGTTCTTTTTCATGGCGAAAAATCCCCACACAAAAAGGCCTGCAGATAACATGAGCACAATGAAACGGTTCCTGAGACTCCATTCGATAATGCGATGTACCATATGGTAAATTTCGTTGCAGCGTACTGATGCAACCGGCCACAACCGGCCATGCAACAGCGTTTGATGGCTGCCTGAATAATTAAGATGTACTATGAAACTGATTGCAGCGAAGCGGTATGCAGGAGTAAATCGCTAGTGAAAGCTGCTAAAAGAGAAATATGCGTCCTGCCACGGGGAGTGGACAGTTATCAGATGCGGAAATTGCAATTGAGCAGATGAAGCTGAACTTTATCTGTGCCGGGAGGAGCATGACTGATGGGATGCTCTTCCGCAAGTGCAGTGAGATACAACAATGGAAGTTCGATAAAGGAAGCAGGCGTTACATACGCGATGCTTTGCAGAAACTGAAAGCTGGCTTCTGCTGTTTTCTGGTGATCTTTTTCGAGTTTCACCATCTTGTGTTCGTCCTTGCAGCAGGCCATTTTACAGCCTTTCGCTTTTTTGGAAGCGCAGCCGCTGCATTTTTCCTTATTGCCATCTCCGAGCTGGATATCCACCAGTTTGCCCTGGCAATAATGCAGGCGTACTGTGGCTCCGGCCGAACTGCCGAGGTAGAGAAGGGACAATATGAAAACAAGGAATTTCTTCATCCGGAACAAATATAGGCGGGTTTGTACCGGTGTTGTTACATAATTATGGAGAAGTTTATCATTTTATGATTTGCTAAACGAATCTGGTTCAAGGTACAGAACGGCTAAGACGGAAATTCTGCCTGCCTTCGTTCATTCAGCCATTTGAGCAGCGCTTCCACTTCAGCTTCCTGATCGATGCGGATCTCACCGGCCATCTTTTTGATACCCGCATCAGAGCCGTACTGAATAATGAGGTCTGCCATTTCTATCGCAGCCTGATGATGATGCACCATCAGCACAGCAAAATCGTGATCGATGTCGCCGGTCAGTTCTTCACTGGCGGCCTGTTGTTCCATTTTGTCCATCACAGTGCGCATGGCACTGTTGAAGGCAGCATGTTCGCTGTGCGGCATGCTGTGGTGGCTGTTGAGGTAGACCTGCATCGCTGCGATCTCGTCTTTTTGTTTTTGGATGATAGCGCCAGCCAGTTCGGCAATGGTTTGATTGTTGCCTTCTTCAATTACCAGGTTGCCCATATTGATGGCGCCTGCGTGGTGCAATTGCATCATTCTGCAAAAATGATGATCGGGATCGCCATGCATGCTGGCATGATGCATTTCTTCGGCCATGGAATGCATGGCCTGCATCATGGGATTATCGTGATAGGTTTCTGTGTTCATCAGCATCGGTATTTCAAAAGGCTGCTATAAATATCATACCAGCTGATCATTAACACAATACAGGTGCCCCGTTTCCGGAACACCTGCCTTATACTTCTGAAAAAAGAGATGAATTATTCTCCGAAGATCTCTTTCAGTTTTGCATCGAGTTCCTTGCTTTCGAGACCGAGCCATTTGGCTATGATCTTTCCATCTTTATCGAGCAGCAGTTTTGTGGGAAAGCCTTCGATACCATAGAGCTGTGTTACATCCTGCTCTTTGATGCCAACATCGTTGATCACCTGCATCCAGTCTATTCTGTCTTCGTCCATCGCCTGTTTCCACGCTGCAATAGCCTCATCAGGTGATTTTCTTTCACATGCAATGCCAAGTATCTCAAAACCTTTGCTTTTGTATTTGGCATATGCTTCTTTCAGGTGAGGATGACTTCTTCTGCATGGTCCGCACCAGCTTCCCCAAAAATCGACCAGCACATATTTACCTTTGAGTGAAGACAGCGATACAGGTTTGCCATTTACATCCGGCTTGGTAAAATCAGGTGCGAACTTACCGAGAGCAGTTGCATTGCCTGCTTCGATCTTAGCCGCTACCATCTTACCGTACATGGTTTTCCTGTAATCGTCTGTGAGGTTTTTGAAAGCCTGGGCAAGCTCATTATTTTTATAATCCGTACTCATGGTTGCCAGCAGATACACACTGATAAACGACCCCGGATTATCTTTTACAAATTGCTTTCTGATAGCAGTTCTCTCTGCCCGTGCAGCAGTCATTTCCTGCCCCAGCTTTGCATCAGATTCCTTCGTATTTGTTTTCTCCCGGCGTGCTTTAGCAGATGCTTTCTGCAATTCCCAGAGTTTTGTGAAAACCGCTTTTTCTGCCTCATGCAATCTGTTGAGATCGTTGTTCATCGGATCACCTTTAATGGTAGCAAGATGGATCTCGGCAGCAGTACCGGTTACTTTGATATTGGTTTGGCTTGAAAGTACTACCTCAAGCGAAGGGGCCGGAGAATAGGGGGCATTGGGATTATCTGAAAAACGCAGATTGCGATCGATCTTTGTATTCAGGAATCCTACAACAGGTTCCATGGCAACATCAGATTTCATTACAAAACTGTTTCGCTTCGCTATTGCAGAATCATATTTAGTGCGTTCAGATTCGGTGCGGTACAACAGCGTCATTTTTTCGTTGCCCTGTCCCTTCAGTTTGCCTTTGATCTGATAGCCGTTCTGAGCTAATCCCTGCATGGCAGACAATAGAGTAGCTGCAACCAGCATGGTTGTTTGTTTCATTTTTATTTTGTTATGGATTTACAGATTAATTATAGTCCGGATTGGGCGCAGTGTTAGGGTTGAGGAATATCTCCTGAAAAGGTATCGGAAGCAATTGAAAACCCTTTGGCTTCAACTTCGAATCGAGCCATGGGATAGCTTTATTGAGACGTCGCATATCGTACCAGCGTAATCCTTCGCCTACGAATTCTTTTCTGCGTTCCAGCTCAACAGCATCTATCATTTCCTGCGGAGAGGTAATGCTGGCTGCATCGGCCGGCACAGCCCCGCGCTGCAATCTTACTGTATTGAGATAAGTGAGGTTAACGATATTGTTTCGTGCATCCGCTTCAGCAACTATCAGGTGCATTTCACTGAGACGAAGAATAGGATAGTTGGGGTTCAGGCGTGGCGACACTTTGAACTTCGTAAGAAAGAACACTTTCTTTCCAACAGAAGCAGCGGTAGAATCGTAGAAATATAGCTTTCGTTTATCGGCAGCGTCGAACTTCTTTACAAGATTGCTGTCGATCCAGATATTGTTGCTTCCTGGCTTCCCCTGTGCAACTGGGCCGGGACCATACACAACAGCAAGGCCGTTAGCAACTGCATTATCCGATGTTTCGGTTTGTCTCCAGATCAGTTCTTTGCTGGTGGTATTGTCGTTGAACATGCTGCCGAAATCTGCATCGAGCTGGTTCTTTCCGGCATCGATCACATCCATCGCCAGTTTGCGGGCTTCGGCATATTTTCCCTGCCACAGATACACGCGTGCCAGCAATGCCTGTGCGGCCTGCTTCGAGGGCAGCAATGAATTGCCGTTATAATCGCCGAGATTTCCGATAGCTGTGTTAAGATCTTTGACGATCTCGTTGTACACTTCTTCTTCTGTATTGCGGAACGGTTTTGCATTCATAGGCTCTCTCCCGTTTACAATGGCTACACCGCCGAAATGCTGTACCAGCCTGTAATAATTGTAGGCACGCATAAACTTTGCTTCACCCAGTGCGGTACCCAGCGTACCCTCTTTTTTATTGTCTTCTATATATCGGATTACCTGATTGGCAGATAATATGCCTTTGAATGGATTTACATATGCGCTGGATGCATTCGAACTGGTATTGGGAATATTATTGTTTTCAAAGTCTATATAACCGGTGCCCTGAACATCATCAGCCATAATATCCTGCAATACATAAAACAGATAAAAGGCATTGGCAGTACTTTGCTGATAGATGCCGCGGATCAGCAACGGAATTTCCGCGTCGGTGATCTGTGCCACGGAAACCTTGTCGTTTGGAAGCGGATTGTCGAGCAGTTTGCCACAGGCTGCCATACAGCAAACCAGCAACAGGAGTAGAATATTTTTGATTTGGGACATGGCGCTGTTTTTAAAGATTAACATTAAAGCCAACAACAAAAGAGCGTGGGTTAGGCGTATTGCTACTCATCACACCGGTGTTGGAGACCGCTTCGGGATCAAAACCTTCTGCTTTGCTGATGGTGAACAGGTTTTGGAAACTGGCATATACCCTCAGTTTTCTGATACCTGCAGATTTCATCCAAACAGCAGGCAGAGAGTAACCCAATGTAATGTTACGCAGTCTCGCATAGGATGCATCTCTGATGAATGCAGTGGATGGTTTGAAATTCCAGTCCACCTGATCCTGCGGCCCATGAGCTCCGGCAACGAGTCGGGGAACGGAAGTCGGGTCGCCTTTTTGTTTCCAGCGGTCGAGTACCGAAGTGAATTTATTGGGCATTACGCCGAATGCATCGAGCCTTGTATCACGCAGTGTTTGCTCATAGAAGTCGTACACTTTATTGCCATAGGAGAATGTCCAGAAAAGGCTCAGATCAAAATCACGGTATCCTGATTCAATATTGAGTCCACCACTGAATTTTGGCAGTGCGATCGGCACATAGATATTGTCGAGATTGTTGATGATCTTATTGCCATCCTGATCGGCATAGATCATATCGCCGGTTTCGGGATCCACACCACGTGCTTCGAGCACCTGTACCATTCCAATCGGAAACCCAACCCTGTTACGGGATGCAGGCCCTCCAAAAACAGTGGCGCCATATGCTGCGGTGCTATCGCGCATTGAAATCAATTTGTTGCGGTTGATGCTCAGATTGCCGTTAACAGACCACCTGAATTTTCCGGCTTCATCACGATAGCCTGCTTCCAGTTCGATGCCCTGATTCCGGATGCTTCCCAGATTGTAACGGTATGAATTGCCACCCAGTGAATAAGGTTGCTGCAAGGAAGTGAGCAATCCTTCCGTAAGCTTTCTGTATACACTTCCGTTGAAAGTGAACATACCATTCCACAATTCGAGATCGATGCCTATATCGGTTTGTTTGGTTGCTTCCCAGGACAGTGCAGGGTTGCCCAATGTATTGAACGCACCACCAATGTGCAGCGAAGGCTGTCCGAGATAATTGCCGATGGTGTAATTCACAAATCTGTCGAGCCACCCGATCGATTTGATATTGCCGGTTTTCCCCCAGCTCGCACGGAGTTTAAGAAAAGAGATCATTTTGTTTCCACGCAGGAACGATTCTTCGGACAGTACCCATCCTGTACCTATTGCCGGCAATGTGTTGTAACGATAGCCAGGTGAAAGTTTGGAACTTCCATCATTGCGTACACTCAGGTTGAGCAAATATCTGCCGTTGTAACTGAGATTGGCCCTGGCGAAGGTTCCCAGTGCATTTTCAAGATATGCATTGTTATAAGTAGCGATGGTCGATGGCGGCGCGTATGTTCCACCGGCTGCAGGGCCGGAAACACTTCCGATCATCGGGAACTTGCGGAGTTCATAACCATTTCCATTATTCTCTGCGTGATAGAATACGTAACCGACCGTTGCAGTACCGGTAAGTTTCCCCGCACGAATATTATAATTGAGCGTATTGTCCCAATTGTAATTGAGTGAATTATTGAATGTAGCCACATACTTTCCCGTATCGAATTTCCCTGTATAGGTTAGGGGAGAGTTGTAGGTAGTATTGTTGATGGAACCTGAGCTGAGGCCAAACAGTGATTTGAAACTCAGGTTCCTGACGATATCTATTTCGGCACTGATATTTGCAAGCACTATATTGGTGAGCAACTTATTGTTGTTATCGCGCAAAACACCACGTGGGTGCTGTTGCTGCCCAACATAGAAACCGAATGATCCATCTGCATTCAGCACCGGTTCTTCCGGTGAATCGGGTCTTATCTGAGTGGCGGCAATATAGGGAAACGACATTTCTTTTGTAACGCTCCGGCTGTAATCCACACCGGCAGACAGTTTCAGCCATCTGGTAAGTTTGTGGCTGCCATCGAGCTTCACAGAATAGCGCTCTCTGTTGCCGCTTCCGATGGAATTCTCTTCGGAATAATGCCCCAGCGATACATTGTAATTGGTGAGATCAGAACCTCCGTTTACAGAGAGCTGCTGATTCATTACCAGTCCATTGTTGATGATATCCTTTACAAAATCGCGGCTGCGGTTTTCGAGTTTAAGTGCATCAATCTGTTGTTTGAGGTTTGTTTTTTCAGTATTGAGTTGTGCAATCTGAACAGGGGTGAGGTTCCCTCCGGCGATTTTTGCATCGATAAGGCCGATGCGGTTATTCCGTGATTCGGTGAATAAAGTTCCATACTGTTCCGTATTCAATACATCGCGGTAAAACGAAGGTCTGTTCACCCCCACATAATTGGAAAAGGCTACAGATGGCTTAGCGCTTTTTTTCCCTTTTTTGGTGGTGATGATGATCACGCCATTCGATCCCCGCGATCCATAGATCGCTGCAGAAGCTGCATCTTTCAATACATCAACAGATTCAATGTCCTGAGGATTCAACGACATGATGATATTGTTGAATACAGTGCTGTTATACTGATCAACAATCACTCCGTCGATCACAAAGAGAGGAGGATTCTGGCCGATATCCGCCGACTGTACACCGCGGATCAGAATATTTGGAGCCTGGCCTACAGTGCCTGAAGCGCTGCTCACATAAACCCCGGAAGCCTTTCCCTGCAATGCCTTTGTAACATCGCCCACCACATTCTTCTCTGCATCGAAGCCGGTGACTTTTGAAATGGCCCCTGTATTCTTTCTCCGTTCCTGTGAACCATAACCAATTACTACCACCTGTAGCCTGGTATCTGTAAGCGACAATGTGATTTGAATCATTTTCACAGTTCCCACCGGTTGTTCTTTTTCTACATAACCTGTATAGGAAACCAGCAGCACTTCACCGGGATTGACATCGATAGTGAACTTCCCATCCTGATCAGTAGTGGTACCGCGATCGGTCCCTTTTACTTTAACGGATGCGCCTGCAAGTGGTTCTCCATCCTGATTCTTCACCATACCGGCCAACGGTGATCTGTCGATGATCACCAATGCCGGATCCATTTTAACTGCAGTGATCTTCTTCGATAACAGAATGGTACTGCTCTCGATGTTAAAGGTCAATGGCTGATCTTTAAGAATGAGATGAAGGAAATCTTTCAGTGGCATTTCATTCACCGAAACAGTAACAGGATGGCTGTCTGCCAGCAGGTCTTTGCTGGTGAAAGTAACATAATTGGTTTGCTTTTTGATCTCGGCAAACACTTGTTTCAACGGCATTTGCCGGGCAGACAATGTGATAGTTTGTGCTATGCCTGCAGCGTGGGCAGACATCAGAGTAGCAATAAGCAGAACAAGCGTCAGTTTCATGACAAGCAACAATTTGGTGGAGCTTCGCATGCGATCACGGGGCGGCGGGTGCCCTTGCACCGCCTCGAAGCCATAAACAGTTTTTTGCATAAATTGCAATGAGTTTGGTTGATAAAAATGGTTCTGATACTCGTTTTATTCAACTGAATGCAGCCGGTGGTGCGGTCCAGGCACTGCCGGCTTTGTTTGAATACATTGTTATTGCAGTACTATCAGCTTTCGCCCTTCAAGCCTGAATCTGATGCCAGTTCCCGATAGTCCTTTCAGCACTCCCGAAAGCGGCAGCTGCCTGTTCATTTCTCCTACGAATTCTTTTTGCGGAACAGCGCCTTCATAGATTACATCTACATTGTACCATCTTTCAATCTGATTCATCACTTCTGCCACACCTGCTCCCTCGAAGTTGAAGAGTCCGTTCTTCCATGCCATGATCTTACTCAGATCTGGTTTGGCAGCAAGTGTTACCAATTCAGATCCATCCGCAATAACAGCCTGTTGCCCTGGCTTCAATACAAGGCTTTTGTCGGATGCGTTGCTCACTTTCACCACTCCCCCCAACAAGGTGGTTCTTATAGCAGTTTCATTTTCGTAAGCACTTACATTGAAACTGGTTCCGAGCACCTGCACCAGAGAACGGTTCTGCATTTCAACAAAAAAGGGTTTCTGTTTATCTGTTACCACTTCAAAATAGGCTTCACCGGAGAGACGGATCCTTCTTGCATTCCCATTGAATGCAACAGGGTAAGTGATGGAGCTCGCTGCATTGAGCCATACTTTAGATCCATCGGGGAGAGTAAGCTGGTATTGCCGACCCTTCGGTGTTTGCATGGTGTTGAACAGCTCTTTTCCATTTTCGCTTGCTGTGGTGTTATACACAATGGTTCCATCTGCATTCCTGATCACTTTTGCACTGCCTTCGGTAGCAATAAGACCACTGGAAACACTGTCCAGCACAATAGTTCTGCCATCCGATAAAGTGAGTACGGCGCCTTGTTTGCCGGGCAGAATTTCCTGTTGCACTGCTATCTGATCTGGTTTGAGGGAAGTGGATTGCTGCCTTTGAGCAATCATCCACCAGGCTGCACCCGCAATAATCAGCAGCACGGCTGCCACCGCCCATTTGCGTGTCCGGAACAACTGAACAACGCTTCCACCTTGCTTTTGGGGCAACGGAGATGCTGTGGCACAGGCAAACATGGTTTCCCAGTCGATCTCCTTTGGAGCCGCAACATCATCGGCTGACTGGTCTGCTGCATACAAGGCGGTGATAGAGTTTTTCAGATACTCCTGATCACCTGACTTACCGATCAGCGCAAACAATTCAGCTGTTTCTGCAGCACTGGCCTGTTCCGCCAGATGTTTCTGAAACAACGATGCTATCCTTTCTTTATCTGTCATAGATTGCTTGTTGAATAAGGTTGGTTATTGCCGGAGCTGGTTTGATTTCGCCAGCCCCTGTACAGAATGAGTATTCCCAACAGGCAGTGGGAGTAATGCCGGTTAAAATATTTTTTTGCAATAAATTTTACCTGCTAAAAAAGGAATAGGGCAATCAGCGGCGAATGCTTTGAAACAATGCTGCGGAGGTTCTGCAAGGCAAGCGCCATCTGCTTTTTAACGGTGAGTTTGGAGAGATGAAGCCGTTCGGCGATCTGCTCATAACTCAATCCTTCTTCACGGCTGAGGCGGTAAATGAGTTGGCGTTTTGTGGGCAATTGCCGGATGGCAAATTCAAGTATCTGCTGGCTTTCCCGAACATCGATCCATTCTTCGGTATGATTATCCCGGTCTTCGGCACGTTTCATCAAGGCCTGCAGCCTGGCATTATCGCCCGCTGTTTTTTTGAGAAAGCGAAAGGTTTTGTTGTATGCAACAGTAAAAATATAGGCCGGAGGGTTCTCTACATTTTCCAGATTGGAACGGCTTTCCCAAAGTGCTGTGAAGATCTCCTGCACAATTTCTTCGGCAGCATACCCGGATTTTGTAATCTTCAGTGCCGCTGCAAATAACCTCAACCTGTAAAGGTCAAACAACTGTCTGAATGCAGCAATATCGCCGGCCGCAATCTTTTTGAACAGTTCCTGTTGCTCGTATATGGAAAGAGTTGACAAGTGATCCGCTACATTTTATGGAAGCCCTAAATGTAGCAATTAATTCACTAAACCGAAGAAACCGCTTCCTTGCAGAGATGGCAAATCAGTTGACAATTTCATTCTTAATCTTCGAAATACCTTTTGCCTTCAGAAGAGATCAGGCCCGATTTATTGTTTTTAGCACTGAACACAACTACCAGATACCGATGCTTGTTCTTCTCGCCGGGCATAGGAATCCTTACTTTTTCAAGGCTCCTGAATTCCGGTTTGATCACTACATTTTTCTTCCTGCCATTTATGAAAAACAAGCCGTACAGTTCATCCTGTTTGAGCACGAAGAAATCACCATTTCCTCCTCTGATAAAATCGTAACCTGCAATTAATACTTTTCCGGAACTATCTACCACAGCCATTTTACCGTCGATTTTTACCACGTATCGTTTTTCTAAAATCTGGCACCCTTCATAGAAAACACTTTCATAGAGGCATGGAAGAAGTGTTTGATTCTTTGAATTGATGATACCCCATTTATGATCCTTTTTTACTACAAGCCGTCCTTCTGCTTCCCCATATCTGTCAATCTCATCGTAAACAGGAGGGATCTCATCTCCTTTGAATTCCTTTCCGAAATGAAATCCGTATTTGCCATTTTGTTTATACAGGCGCGCATCGTAGGCTTCCTGTGAGTATACATACTTGTCGTTGTCATCATCATCACTCCCGATCTTTACATTTTCAACGTACTCTTCACTTTCTTTCTTCTCTGCAGGTACATTGATCTTTTCTTTTGGAGTTCCCGGAACGCCTGAAGGCAGCATCGGAATGATGAGTTGTTTATCATTCCCTGATACAAGCACTTCGTTATTTTCGAAGCTGGCGGAATTATAAATGGGTTCTGCAAGCAGGTTGCCTGTAGCTGCATCGAAGACGCCAAGTTCTCCCATTCTTATAAAAACCGTAAACAGACTGTTAGTCAGATACTGTATTAACCTGTATTTGGCAGGAGGAAGCAACTCTTTCCCTGAAGGCAATGCATACAATCCATAATAGTTATCATTGGTTACCACGATGGCCGTTGCAGACCTTGGCGGTTGTTTGGCATCCGGCCTGTCTACCAGTACAGATATGCGTTTATATGATGGAGGCAATATTTCCTGACCTGATTTGTCGATCAAAGCATATCCACCTCCTTCAACATAGTTGACTACACTATAATCATCATAAAATAGAAATGCGCTGTTGAACCGGGGTTCTATTTTGATCTTGCCGGAAATATCCGAATAACCATATTTATCTTTTACACGATAGGGGATCAGTTCATTTTCCTGCGCAGTCAACTGAACTGAACAGGAGAGGATAAGCAGAAAAATCAGGGTAGTTTTCATAGAGAGTAATGATAATAAAAATAGTTGCAGAAACAAAGCAAGCAAGCAATCGTACTTAAAACAGAAAGGGTTGACTCAATGGTCAACCCTTTAATTTTTAGTATCAACATTAATTTTATTCAGCAGTGAGTCTTGCTACAAAACCGCCGCCGGGGGCGAGTTTCAGCATCAGCCTGGACTGCTTTGTTACAGAGATGGTTTCCATTTTGAAATCCTGTGCATTGCGGTCTGCATTGATGCCATCTTTCCAGATCTGCATTTTGTATTTTCCTTCAGGCAGGAAAGAAAGGTCGAGTGGCAGTTCGCGGGCAGTCCAGTTACTCATTGCACCGATATACCAATCTCCATTAAGCGCTTTTCTTGCAGTGAGAATATGTTCGCCTACTTTTCCACTTACAGCAATGGTAGAATCCCACACAGCAGGCACCGATTTCAGAAACTCCATGCATTCAGGTTCTTTGTAATAATGTGTTGGGTTATCTGCCAGCATTTGCAGGGGGCTTTCGAACACCACATACATGGCTAACTGATGGCAGCGGGTACCGAGGCTCATGGGATTGCTCCAGATGGGCGCCCAGTCGTCGCGTTGCGCATTGAGCATCGCACCGGGGGTGTAGTCCGCCGGACCAGCGGCCATGCGAATGAAAGGGAAGGTTACGTTATGATCCGGGCCGATCAATTTTTGGGGATCCCATTTGCTTTGCTCCATTCCGTATACGCCTTCAAAACTCATTACGTTCGGATACGTGCGGTAGATGCCGGTCGGTTTATAGGCTCCGTGAAAATCAACCATCATATGATGCGCGGCAGCTGCTTTGGCAGTGCGTTCGTAGAAGTTCACCATTGGCTGATCGTCGCGTTGCATGAAATCTACTTTGATGCCACGCACTTTCCATTTGGCGAAGAGCGCGAGCGCTTCATCCATCTGTTTGTCGAGTGCATACCAGTTAACCCAGAGTATCAGTCCTACGTTTTTGGATGCCGCATAGCTGCTCAGTTCATCCATATCCATTTCGGGTTTGGGATGAAGCAAGTCGCGTGTAGGGCACCATCCTTCATCGAACACCACATATTCGACTCCGTTCTTAGCTGCGAAATCGATGTAGTATTTGTAAGTAGCAGTATTGATGCCTGCGCGGAAATCCACGCCGTAAATATTGTTATCGTTCCACCAGTCCCAGATGGCTTTGCCGGGTTTCACCCAACTGAAATCACCGGTGGATGGAGTGGCGAGCTGATATACGAGTTGATTGGTGAGCAGGTCTTTGTCGTTCTCCGCAATCATAATCAAACGCCAGGGCAGGGTAGCAGGGGCAGTTTTCTTTGCGAGGAAAGATGCCCGCTCTCTCACCGGCTCATCTCTGTCTGACGTAAGTTCTACGCGTGTGGGATAATGCGGGAAAGTTCCCTGCAAAACACCGTTGCCACTGCTTTGCAGCCACATGCCGGCATAGTCGAGCAGATCGGATTCAGTTACCATCAGCTTTACCCCATTGGTTTCAAAAAGAGCGGGAAGACTGGCCAGGCTGTGCTTTCCACTGATGCTGTCGACAGGCAATTGCTGATAGAGCCTTTCGTTGTGCGACATGAAACCCTCTTCCACAGGATACCAGCTCTTGCTGCCTGAGCTGAGACTGATAGTGACTTTTTCTTCATTCACCGTATAAGGATTCTGAATAGCAGTTACCCATCTCCATGCAATACCATTATCGTATGCACGCCATTGCAACTCCAGTTTATTTTTGAATGCCAGCGACATTGCATTGAACTGATCTCTGATGCGGCTGTTCTTTTGTTGCACTACCGGTTGCAGCCACTGATCTGTTTTACTGCTCACAGCTTTCTTAACCTTGAAACCACCGGCGTTATCTGCCGATGTAACCAGATGTACCACAGAACTGTTCACCAGTTGCGTACCATTGCGGAACACACTGTAACGGATGCTGTCCGTTACCGAAATGCGCAGTTCAGTTTTCTTATCGGGAGAGCTCAACCTGTATTCCTGTGCTGCCAGTGGCTGCATACAACAGAAGCATGCGGCAACGGGTAGCATTTTTGAAATGATCCTGATCATCGATATATAATTTTTGGAGGGGAACATTGTATCGGGCAACAAGTTACTTTGCACAGCTGATAAATGGAGCAATACTTTCAGGATTGTTTCCACAGTCCGGTGCACAGCATCACCATCTCCACAGAATACCCGCGGAGCGTGCGATTGAAGCCAATAAAATACTTATGAATGTTTGTTTACAGCAGGAGCTACTTCTGTACCAAGCAGCTCTATGGCATGCAGTACTTTCTTATGTGGCAACGTGCCTACACTGATATGAAGGAGAAAGCGTGTAAGTCCAAAGAGTTCTTTGTAATAAAGGATTTTATCGGTTACCTCGTTGGCGCTGCCTACGAGCAGTGATCCTTTTTTAGATCGCATTGCCTGAAACTGATGCGGGTTCATGGCAGGCCATCCGCGTTCGCGGCCCAGCTGCGTCATCACATGCTGGTAACTCGGATAAAATTCAAGCGCAGCCTGATCAGATTCATCAGCGATATAGCCATGTGAATGCACAGCTATCTCCATTTTGGCGGCATCATGCCCGGCACTGAGATAGGTCTCTTTGTACAGATTCACCAGCGGTACAAATTGTTCGGGACTTCCGCCGATAATGGCCAACGCCAGTGGCAATCCCAGTTTTGCCGCACGGATCACGGATTGTGGTGTGCCGCCAACGGCCACCCATACCGGCAGTTCTTTCTGGAACGGGCGCGGATATACGCCGAGGTTTTTGATAGAAGGACGGTGTTTGCCAACCCAGTTTACTTTCTCCGATTTATTGAGCTGTACCAGTAGCTCAAGCTTTTCTGCAAACAGCTCATCATAATCTTCGAGGTTGTAACCAAAGAGCGGGAACGATTCGATGAAAGATCCTCTTCCTGCCATTATCTCTGCTCTGCCATCGGAAAGCAGATCGAGGGTGGAGAAATCCTGAAACACACGAACAGGATCATCGGAACTAAGTACGGTAACAGCACTGCTGAGTTTGATGCGTTTTGTTTTTGCAGCGATGGCTGCAAGAATAACAGCAGGAGAACTTGCAACAAAATCCGGACGATGATGTTCGCCAATTGCAAACACATCGAGGCCAACTTCTTCGAGCAACACTGCCTCTTCGAGCAGATGATGCAAACGTTGATGGGGAGAAACTGTTAAACCTGTTTCCGGATCGGGAGTACGTTCTACAAAAGTGCTGATACCTAGTTCCATATTGTGGGATTATTGCCGTTTATGTATAGTAATTTATGCAAATATCATCAAATATGATGTGATGCAACGATTAAACATTCGTTATGGTCAAGTGAGCATATACAGTAACACGGGCCGGCCCTGCTTTGTTTAATTATTAAATCGTCACTAAAAATGTTCACTTCCAAACTAACTCGTTTTGCGCTATTGATTCTGGTAGCCGCATCAGGCATGGCCTGTAAAAAAAGTAAGGATAAATCCACGCTCGAACAATTACAGGAATCAACATGGAATGTAACAGAAGTTACATTTCCTGGTAATGATCCCAAACCGGCGCTTTTTTCTACAGAGATCAAATACGACTTCGCCATTGATAGCATGGTTGCTACATTGCAGACCCGCGAAACGGAATATCGCCCTATATTTATAGACATCCCGCTTTATGGTAAATTCGGCTATGAGGTAACTTCAGATAAGTATCTGAATATAGATCCTGCCTATGGCCCACCCGCAAAAGCAACCTGGGAAATTCTTTCCCTTACTAAAGATAAATTGAGGATAAAATTTCTGGGAAAAGAAAAGACGGTTGATCCTGGAACCAGTTCTTATATTTTGCTTACTCCTGATGTAGTAACACTTCAGGCAACGCCACGATAAGAAACAGAACTTTACATGATAAAAATATTATTGCAGGCGGTGATACAATAAAAGTCCCCCTGCAAGGATTATACGCCACCCCAGCTTCTCACATCAAACACCTGGTTATACTACAAGGCGTATGGCGAATTTGAAAACAATTCCACAAGTTCTTATTTTATCCTGCCCGATTCCGGCATCTACAAGTTTGATCAGAACAAGGTCTATCTAAGACAGGTGAGAAAAGACAAAAGCGTAATGCTTTACACGTATCCATTCAGCACGGTATCTGATACTGAAATGGAATTCAGCAGTTCGGAAGAGCCATTCGGACTGGGTAAAAAATGGAAAATCATTGTACTTACAAATGACACACTGAAACTGGAGCGCCGGCCTGAAAACCCTGGTTGGGGCGAAGCCTTGTATCTTCAGAAAACATTTGTAGCAATGCATTAAAGTGAGAGACAAGGGGCCGATGGCCCCTTTTTTGGCGGTTGGCAGCAACCGCAAACCCATGCCTGTTCTGTATTTTAACAGATTCATGCAATTACTTGCTTCTGGTTTTCAGTAGATTCATATACCATTACATTAACCTATTAAACTTTGGCATATGGCAATCCTGACAGGTAAGCTCAAATTCACTGGCAGATGCGGAGATCTCATCGGCTACTATCGAAATGGAAAGCATTGTTTACGCAGCATGCCGATGCATGTAAAGCAAACACACGATACACGCAAAGCAGCTAAGCGTTTTGGCGAAGCCAGTCATACCGGCAAGCTGATCAGGAATGCATTGGCTCCTTATCTGTATGGAAAAAAAGACAGAGAACACGTAAATCGTCTCAATAAAAATCTTATTCAATCAGGAGTAGGGGGTCTCAGCGGTTATCGCTTCAATCAGCAGACGTCTGTCTCACATTTCATGCAATCGCCAATGCTCGGCGAAGACAATAGACTCCGCATCACCAAAATCATAATGCCGCGGCACATTAAGGTTACGCATATGGAATACAGGCTCATTGCTTTGCGATTGGATTTAACTACAGGAGAAGTTCTTCAATCAATCGAACGCTCTTATATGCATAAGTTTGTGGCCTGGTCGGAGCAATTTACTCCAGTTGAACTCGATGCCAATCTTCCCGGAAAAGGCACACTGATTGTAGTGTTGCAGGTCAATCCATTTCAGGGAAAATATCCTTTGTATGATAAGCGATACCTGGCTACAGACATCATTAAAATTGAAATGCCTGCTGCAAATACAGTTTCTAAAAAGCAGCGAAGAAGGCAACAAAAAAACGAGCATTTAAAGCTACAACCGGCACAGTATTCGCGGCATACAGGCGACAAGCAAGAACTTCAATCTGCATCAGATTTAATACCGGCAACAGGCAACGCAACAACTCAAAATAATCGTCTGAAAGAACAAAGGGAATAGTAATTGATCCTCCCACTCCCGCATTGAAAAATATCAGGGAAGATTTTATGGATGAACTATTTCAAAGTCAAATTCCGAAGCAAGGCTTCGCGGATATGTATTTTCTCAACTATCGCTTTTCTTCAATTTTCACACATACTGAGTCCTCCATGTTACCTCCATCACCATCAATTCTACCTCAAATGCTGTTGCCCACCCTCCGCAACTGCAAAATCATCTCCTCATTCCACAATAACATCATGTACTACTCACCTGCAGACCGCTTCCGCATCAAGTCCACATCAACAGCATTAAATTCTTCAGTCTGCCCGGTAATTACTGCCATCTTACCCGCTTAATACCTGCTCTTGTATCCTCCACAGGTCCGAGGTGATCATACGTAAAGCAAGAGTAAGGAAGCGTTACCACTTATAATTCCTCAGCCACCGGCTGAAAGCCTGCATCTGACCTGCATTTGCAGCAACCCATTCCTGTGCTGTTGAATCGCGGCCTGCAGCACAAATAATTTCCGCAGCTGTTTCAGCATATCCAGCCCGCTGCAACGCACTAAAGAATGGACAATAAAAATCTAAGAAGAAATTGTGTTGATCACCCGTATCGATCAATGCCAGTATTTCAATCCTGCGCCGCACTCTTATGTCAATACTGTTGGTACTATCAGAGTCCAGAGCTCCTTCGGCTGCAGAGAGCACCTGCATTGCCTGCAAGGTTTTGCTGAAAGCAATATCGAGTGCAGAATCAGGTCGCAGGACATTTACATTATTCCGTAACCTGTAATTATTGCTGTTCACCGGAATTCCAACCGCAGCACAAAATGCTGCATATGCCATTGAAGTCTTTCCTGCATTGGGTTCCAGCAGGAGGTAAGTGCTTAACGACAATGCTGCTGCAATGCGGTTACTGTTTCGCATAATGGTTCCCAGTAACAAATGCGAAGCAGCATGCGATGGCTGAATGCGCAATGCCTGCTGCACATCATTAATTGCCAGCATCTGCATTTGTTGCCTGTCGTAAGCAATGGCCCGGTTAAAATACAACAGATGATTATCAGGAAATTTGCTGATGCCCTCATTATAGATCTTAATCGCATCATCGGTCTGTTTCAGTGCATCCAGCGAAACACCATAATTAACGTAGATGTTATCCAGCTCATCGCCCTTGCTGAACCGCTTCAGCACTGCACTGCAGAGCGCTGCGCAAGCGAGGTATTTCCGGGAGGCATAGAGGGAAAACGACTTTTCGTACCATGCCAGCAGATTGGCCGAATCCAAACGGATCACTTCATCATAAATACTGATGGCGGCATCATACTCACCCGCGTCGTGCAACTTCACGGCACGCTGCAACCGGGTAAGGGTAGAATCTGGTTGTGATTGAACATCACCCCCATACATAACAACAACCAATAATATGAGTAACCGCATCTGGTAATATTTACACATTGGATGAACACAATAAAATAATTACATATCGTTAATAATGCAACTTTCACATACAATAATTAACGCTTCACATACATTTGCAGCAATAGCGGGGAGTGAATACTGATATTCGCCCGCAATTAATCAACTATACCCTTTTATACTAAATCAAATTCATGAAAATCGCAAAGCTTTCATCCGTTACCCTGGCCGCCGTACTCGCATTTGGTGCATTCACTACAAGTTGCAACAAAGTAAAAGATGCCATCAAAGTAAATGTGCCTCTGCAGCAGGCTGAGTACACTTTCGATCTTACCCCAGTTGAAGCAGGTACACATACGCTTGCTGAATACTCCATCAGATTCAACGTTGATAGCGCTATCAAAGCGAATGCTTCTCAGTTCGATATCAACAATATCAAGTCTGTGAAAATTTCACAGGTAAAAATCGCTGCATCAAATACAGATGGTGAAAATCACTTTGGCCTGTTATCTGCCTGTAAGGCTCAGATGAAATCCGATACCAAATCGGAATTCGTTACAATCGGGGAACTGAATAACAATCCCGAAACCGCAGCGTCGAGCCTTGACCTTCCTGTTAAGAGTGATCTGGAACTGAAAGATTATTTCAAGGGAACTCAATTCTCTTATGTTCTTTCTGCCACTGTACGCAAGGCCACTACCAAAAAGCTGACCTGCAAGGCTACCGTTAAATTCGATGTTACCGTAGGTTTATAATAACTGTCCAATAGTGTGTAATCAAAGAGAGTGTCTCCTGTTTTTGTGAGACACTCTCTTTGTTTGCTTTACTGATCCTGCTTTCTATCTTCTTATGATAATGGTCTTCTTTGTTGTTTTTCCATCCGCAGTGATCTGCACATAATAAAAACCTGGCGCAAGAGTGCTGGTATTGAATGTAACTATTCCCAGGCCGTTTTTGTTCTCTATTGTTTTAAGCAATGTACCCCGGTTGTTATACAGTTTTGCTATGTATGCTCCACCTGTGTTTTTTGCATTGCCCGCCACCGCCTGTTCCGGCTCTACAGAAACCGTACTGCTGGCAGGGTTAGGGAATACTTTGAATGCACGCCCTTCCGGCAGGCATTCCTGAGTATAGAAAGTATAATCATAAGTATT
This sequence comes from Pseudoflavitalea sp. G-6-1-2, assembly GCF_012927185.1. Classification (GTDB taxonomy): domain Bacteria; phylum Bacteroidota; class Bacteroidia; order Chitinophagales; family Chitinophagaceae; genus Pseudobacter. Next base: position 246,984 of record NZ_JABBGB010000002.1, on the reverse strand, counting down.
GATGCCACAGGCGCTGGACACTGTTACCCTGATCTTGATCCAGGCATACTGACAGCACAGCCCATCAAAACCAAACTGGTTGCCGGAATTCCACCAGGGCATAAGTGCAGGCGAGTAATCAATAGGAACAATACTGGTTACAGTTGCACCGGGCGTAACATTAACGGTTAATTCTGAATACTTATCATATCCGCAGATAACGTTGATACCATCCCGCAGGTCTCCATATGTAGCGAAAGGATTGGTGTAGGAACCGCCCGTTACTTCCGGAGGCGGAGCGATAGTGATATTCTTCCTGGTAGTAGCAGTTCCACAACCGGTAGAGATATACACTTCTACCCAGGCTGCACCGGTTGCAAAAGCCGCCGGAGTTACGGTGATGGCATTACCCGATCCCGAAATGGTGAGGTTGCTGCTGCTTGTCCAGGTATAACTGGCCCCGGGGATCGACTGCACGGAATACGCAACGTTGGAGCTGCCGGTACAGAAGGATTCATTACCGTTGATCTTAGTTGAAACATAATACCGGTAATCTGTAGTTCCAAAAGGGGTATCATCTTTATGGTGATTCATCAATGGGAACCTGTTCCATTTGGAGATCCATCGGCCGGGAGTACTGGTAGTAATGGCGGAGTGATCACCACTGCCCCAGGATACTTTTGCGGGATAGGTTTCGCTGCATACCTGTACATAACTGCCATCAGTCATGTAAATATCCTCCTCTGTTGTTACATAATAACCAATCCAGCGGGCTGGTCCTCCCTCGGCAATACTCCACGCATAACCATGACAGTTGAACCTGCGCGACGAACTGTATCCATCACCAAAATAGGATAGTTGTGTTCTGTTGGGAGAAGAATAATAACTATCATAAAAAGCCCTGTCTGCCGTGCTCATTTCCGGCACAATCCAGGCAGTAACTGAACTGCCTTTGGGAGTAGAGAGATTGCTTTGTGTTTGTGAAAAACTCAGGCTGCTGATGCACAGCAATAGTATGCAGAAAAGGAAATAATTCTTTTTCATAACAATGAATTGAAGTGAATGGATAGGGTTATCTGCTGATGGCACGTGCATTGGTGATCACGGATTTCCAGCTGGCCTGGTCTGCGATAATGCCTTCATCCAATCCGGCACCCGCCTGTTTTTTGTTGTTCCCTGAGATCCGCCGGGAGAGATGATAAGCCGGCCAGGCAGTCACGGAGAGTGCAACACCTCCATACACTTCAGGGTCTTTCTCTTTTGCATCATAATTGCTGATCAGTTGCTGCAGTAATTTTTTCTGATCGCTGACAACAAGTTTGCTCTGCAGCTCTGGCTGAGCCAAAAGCATCTCCATAAAATTTAGCCTGAACGAATAACCACCCTTTTCAATCAGGGGAGTAATAAATTTCACGGAATCCACCGGCATTTTTCTGTACCGGGCGATGCAGACTGCAGGGAGATCACTGCGTTGAAGCAGTGCATTGAATGCTGTAAAATATGTCTTCAGTTTATCCATGCCTTCCTGCAGGCTGTTGAAAACCATTACGTCAGTGAGCAAGGGATAATTGAGAACGCTTTCCAGCAGTGCGCTGGTGGTAAGATCCTGCACCACCTGTTGCGGGATCTGGCTGGCATCCCTTTTTTCTTTGTAGGTTTTCAGATTGTCCCAGGCTGCGGAGCCTTTTGCCATGGGATACTGATAAGGCTGATCGTTTTTCTGTGCGAAGAGAAACAGTGGTACCAGAAATACCACCAGCGTGATAAGGTGTTTTTTCATAAACAAGGTTTAAGTGAAGAGATGGGATAAGAAATGTTCTGTACAATATAGACTGATTGCAGATAGGCTGCAAGCCGCAAAAACCTGCAAATTCATCCGCCCCTGATTCTATGTATGTTAACATTTTTGGTCAGCTATAATGAATGAAAAGAGCCGTCTCATATGCTGAGACGGCCCCTTGTTTATTCCTGAATATACATGGCGGCTTATCCCGCAGCATTCATATATTGAATATGTTTTGCTTTCAGTTTTTTAATGAGCGCTTCGTCCCTGGTGAATACACTCATGTACAAAGCAGGATCTGATACTTGTACGCCAGGTATTGTGATCTTGCGCGAATGGAATACAGCCACCAGTTCATTCCCTTTAAACACAGGCCAGAAGCGGGGGCTGGGCGATGGACTAAGATACATCGCATCGTAATACATATAACCCTGCAACTCATCGAGCAGGCCGGTGAATGTTTCAAACTGATATGATTTCAGAAATGGCTGCATGCGTTCGAGCGTGAGCGGCTTACTGCTGTCTGCTGCCAGTTGCATGAACACATTTTCCATCAGCGTTTCTTTACGGATATTATTATCTGTACTGAATCCGCCGATCACCAGACTTTTTTCGTTGTTGTATTCTGCTGTTTCCCAGGCTTCGAAATCTTCGAGCGCTTTTCCAACCGGTTTTCCTCTCCAGGTAAGTACAGCTCCTTTGCTGATCTTAAGGCCGTCTGCTACTGTAGGATCGATGAGAAGTCCCAGTTCAGTCCATCCGTTTTCCGGTTCTCTGGCAGTGACTACAGTCTGATCGTTGAGGGAGAAGATAGCTTTGCCTTTCACTTTATCCCGCACATTGGCAGGCCCATCGATATGTTCGCCCAACAGATTTTCAGGCACGGAATACGCAACAGGTTTTGGAGCTTCAGTCACCTTTTTTGCGCTGTCTGCCGAAGATTTAGTGTCGCCGGATTTTGCATCGGGCTGCTGACAGGCAGCCATTACCAGCACACTTAAGGCTATTGCAGTCTTTTTCATAGTGTACATTCCAGGTGTTACCAATTTTTATCAAGATAGCAAGGTATTCCCAATTGATCAAATTCAGTGCAAAAGCTGCTGCCATACTGTAACACGGCAACGAAATATTCATTATCTTCACAGTCCTTTTCTTTCCCTTAAGTCCAGTTATAACTCCCACCCGGACCAATTTTACAACACTCAAAATTGTAACCATGCACAGACTGGACAAAAAAGTTGTATTCATTACCGGAGGTAATTCAGGCATCGGCAAATCATCTGCCATAGAAGCAGCCAAAGAAGGCGCCACTGTTGTGATAGCCGATCTGGCTTCCGTGAATCATGAAGCCACTATCAGAGAGCTCAATGATGCAGGCGATAAGAATGCCCTCTTTGTACCCATCGATATTACAGATGTGGAGAGCGTAAAAGCTGCCATTGCTGCTACCGTTCAAAAATTCGGCCGCCTTGATGTGGCCCTCAACAATGCCGGTGTAGGTGCTCCGTATTCAGGCATCCACAATATGGATGAAAAAATCTGGAACAAGATCATTGCTATCAATCTCACCGGTCAGTTCTATTGTGTGAAGTATGAATTGCAACAATTTCTCAAACAGGGCGGGGGAGTGATTGTGAATGTAGCAAGTCTTGCAGGCCTTGTTGCTGAACCTGGATTAGCGCCTTACACTGCTTCCAAACACGGCGTGCTCGGCCTCACCAAGAACATAGCTGTGCAGTATGGAGGACAAAACATAAGAGCCAATGCTATTTGTCCATATTACATTGAAACGCCTTTACTGAAAGATCTCAATGCAAATGCCCGCGAAGCATGGATACAACGCACTCCCATGAAGCGGCTTGGCCAACCCGAAGAGATCGCGAAAGCATTTATCTACTTTGCTTCCGATGAATCATCTTATTGCAATGGTACTATCATGGCTATCGATGGAGGTGTACTTGCAGGATGAGTCTGCAAACATCTTCCTGGTGTTATTGTCCGGTTTGCAATGGAAACCCTGTTACGGCAGGTTGCGCTTGCTGAATGCCGGATAATGACAATGGCTTGTTGTTCCATTGCGTATCGAAATAAATATTCTGATCGATGGTAACCGATGATGCAAGCTTCAATTTGATCACTGAAGCATTGCCAGCCGCTTTCACCATTTTGTTTCCGGTGATTGTTGCGCCCTTTACATCATCCAGAAAAATTGCGTAACGGCCATCTGCCTGTTCTACATTGAACCCGCAGTTGTTGATGGTAAGATCTGCTGCATGCCTTGCCCAGAGACCATAGGCAGGCTGCGTTTTCAGATTGGATGCATTGTATTGTCCAACCCCAAGTTCAGGGCACAGCGCAGCAGTATCGGAAAGAGAATTGCTTCCCTTCACCAGCACCTGCACATCATTGAACTGAATATTGGAGATATAACCGGTATGTTTTCCGTTGGGGAGTGTAAAATCAAGCCCACCCTGCACTACAGCGCTTTCCGGAAGACTGTAGCCTGCAACAATCGGAGTGGCTCTGCGTTGTTTGCCGTCATAAGCTTTCCATCGGTTGTCAGGAGCACTGAAAGAACTTCCTGCATATACCTCAGTGATATCGATACCATTCAGAATGATGTTATCCACCTGTCCGATGTTCACATTTTTTACCAGCAATTCATTATGCTGTTCGCCATTCTCAGTAAAACTGTACCTGCCCACTTCAGCACCCAAGATACGTGCACGATTGGAAATGGAAATGAAGAAAGGCGTAAAAGTGCGCCGCATTTTTGAACGGGAATGAATTGCACCTGTGTGTCCGCAGTTAAGATGGATATTGCTGATATGTGCCCCATCATTGGTAGAGATGGAGAAACCAGCCTTGTTGGCGCCGAGCACGAAAATATTATCTACACAGATGTCTTTGATATCGTCAGCAGTTTCGGAACCGACCTGAAAGAGATTGCAATTGGTATCTCCGATCACATTCCTCACTTTGTATTTCGAAGCAGGACGTGTAAAGCCCAGTGAACAATCCGAACCAGGTTTTACAATATCATCGGAGCTCACTTTAGAGTAAATATTTTTTACATCTACATTGTTGCATGCCATGAAATCGTAGATGTCACGGGCATTGCGGGGATTGGCTTTACCGAAGTAAGTATCATGAACAGTAATGCCGTCGGTACCTGTAGCCAGCAATACAAAATGCCCGCCCTGATCGATGTGCAGCATATTGTCTACGGCATAATCGCGTTGATTGTTGGGAAGAATATAATAAGGAGCGTCTTTGTTTTCATCGTACCAGAGGTCTTCGTTGCGGGCGAGACCGCCAATCCGGATATTGGTGCAGAGTTTAAAAGTGAACATCTTATCGCTCCGGTTGCCGGGTGCATTGTTCATCACTTTATCACCGGTAACCAGATTGCCGTTTCCGGTTATGCGTCCGTTGCCGGTGATGGCAATATTGTTTTCGCGTTCTGCGAAGAACATGGCATTGCGGAAATAATGGTGACCAACATCCTGCTTGGTGAGATAGTTCTCAGGATCTTCATACGGGCCAGCATCGGTGGGAGAGAGTCCCGAACGATATTTCCGGTCGCTGAACCAGGTAAGCTCAGGCGCGTTGCCTCCTTTCAAAGCCGCGATGGTGGCCTCTTTGCTTACATAGAGATGTACGTTGCTTTTCAGCAACACGGTTCTTACCCGATACATGCCTTTGCCGAAATACAAAGTTCCACCACCCATGCGATGAATGGAATCGATAGCTGCATTGATACGCGCAGTGTAGTCCTGCGTTGAATCACCGGTTATGCCAAATGCAGTGGCAGGGATCGGACCGTGATAATATCTGAAAATATTGGAGTAGCTTATTTTATTTCTGATCGATGCTGATATCCTGAATTGATAGTATTGCCCGATCTGAAGGCCATCGATCTTTCCTGAACCTTGTTTTGCATCGATAACAGCCTTACTGTCCTTCCATGTTCTTCCCTGATCTGTGGACTGTTGTATTTTCAATTTATCTGCCAATACAGAAGGAGAAAACGTTACAGCCAAAATTTCATCCTTACCAGGCAGACTGGCTTCCGGAGCTTCACCGGTCTTATGCGGAGCTTTGCCGAAGTCTTCGATATTAAGCGTTACTGTCTGCGTTACTCTTTCGGTACTTCCACCAAAACTATTGAGTATGGCCGGAGCACTGGTAGAGTAGCTGCAGGAAAATTCGTATTGTCCGATTTTTGCCGGTGAACTTCTTTTGATAGTCAATACAACATCTTCACCGTTGGAAGGGCGAAGATCCAACCCGCGCAAAGTAAGCAGTGTTCCGTTATGTACCGCTTCCAGTTCAGCCGTACCGACTTTTGAATATCCGTATTTGCTTCCTGTACGGCCGATGCTTTGTGTTGCGAGATCGCGCAGCAATACTTCTCCACGACCAATCACATTTACTTTGATATTATCCATACCTGCTTCCAAACCTGGAGGTATCAGAAAGCGAACAGTGGCATTTGGAGATCGTTGTCCTGCAGTAAAGCCGAGTCTGATATCGGTGGAAGTTCCAGCCATGATGCGTGGCTGAAGTATGGTGAGCTTTCCATTCTTTGCCAGGGGCTTCAGGCTGAGATAATATTTTTTGGTGATTTTTCCTGATTCGAGGACGAGCCGGTCGCCATCTGTGATTGCACCGGATGTTTTAGGATCACCATTCGCAGATTCGAAACTGATGATGGATCTCTCCGGAAATTTCAATTGATCGGTAACACCGTTGAGATCGGGCACAGTGCTGATGAGTCCTTCACCTTCTTTGGTATCCACAGAAAATTCATACGTGCTTCCGGATGTAAGAATGATGGTATCGCGGAAGATAGCCGCCACCTGCATTGCAGCCGGTTTGATCTGAATAGCAGGAGCAGGCGTATTGCTGCTTTTTTGAGCAGCAGCATCGAGACAACAAATTACAGGCAGCAACTGCAATAACCGCAGATATGGGAAAATGGAACGCATCGTTAGCATTTGTGTAAGGGTCTTTGAATGAACCACTAAATGTAGCTGCTTTGTGTACACCGAAAATAACATGGATTGGCATACCATACAAATCAGTTAACTGGCATCTGGCTGTAGAGAATCAGCAACAAACCCACTGCATGCCGAATGGTACATGCTTTGTGATCAGCAATGATGGGATCGGACAGTAAAACATAAAGCTATGACTATGAAAACGCCTATCGCTGAAGAAGCGCCCGGAATGATCACTTCAGGAGAAAATATTTCGTATTGGGTAGCATCCGTTCAACCACTGGGAACAGCGCCATTGATGCAGGATGAGACTACCGATATCCTCGTAATCGGTGGAGGAATTGCAGGACTGAGCACTGCTTACCTGCTGGCAAAAGAAGGCAAACAGGTGATGCTGGTAGAAGATGGGATGATTGCATCCGGAGAAAGCGGCAGAACTACTGCACATCTTACAGCTGCATTGGACGATCACTATCAGGCGATCGATCGTGCATTTGGAGAAGCAGGCAGCAAACTCGCTGCGGAAAGCCATACTGCTGCCATCAGCATGATCGAAAAGATTGTGAATGCAGAACATATCGCCTGCAATTTTGAACGTGTGAATGGCTACCTGTTCCTTCATGCCGGCACGAAGAAAGAATATCTGCAGCAGGAATATCAATCGGTGCTCCGCACAGGGCTCGAAGCCCGATGGCTGAATGATACACCCGGTATGCCTGCTGCGGCAGGGCCTTGCATCGAGTACCGCAACCAGGCGCAGTTTCATATCATTCGTTACCTGCATGAACTCTGCAATGCCATCCTTCGCTACGGTGGTAAGATCTATACCAAAACACGCGCTACGGACATCGATTCATCGGGTGCGGTTTGCAACGGATACAAAGTAAGCGCCAATCATATTGTGGTGGCCACCAATTCGCCGATCAACAATATGGTTACCATGCATACCAAACAGTTTCCTTACCGTACTTATGTGATAGCTGCACTGATCGGTAAGAACAGCATGCCGCATGCGCTCTGGTGGGATACCGGCAATGAAGATACAAGATGGATTTCCGCTCCTTATCACTACATCAGAACTGCTCCATACGATCAGCAGCACGATCTGTTGATACTGGGCGGAGAAGATCACAAAACAGGTCAGGCAGAAGATGAAGATGTGCCGGAAGAATTGCGCTACAGTGCATTGATCAACTGGATGAGAATTTATTTTCCTGCCGCCGGAGATATTGTGTACAAATGGAGCGGGCAGATCATGGAACCGATCGATTACCTCGCTTATATCGGACGCAATCCCGGTGATAAGAATATCTACATCATCACTGGCGACTCGGGCAATGGGGTTACGCATGGCACCTTGGGAGCAATGATCATTTCCGATCTCATACAGAACATCCCCAATCCGTGGACTGAATTGTATGATCCTAAAAGAAAGCCCACCAAAGAGTTCGGCAAATACATCAGTGAAATATTGAAGATGGCTGGCCAGTATGCAGATTACATTACGCCTGCCGACATAAAGAATATTGAACAGTTAACAGCAGGTGAGGGAGCCATACTCGGTAAAGGTTTCAAACGCATTGCGGTATATAAAGATGATCAGCAGCAGGTACATGCATTCAGTGCCGTTTGTCCGCATCTGGGATGTGTGGTGCAATGGAATGCAGACGAAAAATCATTCGATTGTCCATGCCACGGATCGCGGTTCACCAAAGAAGGGGAGCTGATCAATGGCCCTGCCATTGCGCCTTTAACACGCATCGATATACAGGATCTGCACAGATAACATCCTCCCATATTTCCTTTCCTGCACAAACAAAAAAAAGCCGCACCAATTAAGGTGCGGCTTCTATGGCCTGATTATTCAGACAATCCTATGGATTGACTTTCTTTGTTTTCAGTTGATCAACATTGCGGATCACTACTTCCACACGTCTGTTGCAGGCTTGACCTTCTTTGGTTTTGTTGCTGCACTTCGGATTGTCTTTACCGAAGCCGCGTGCAATAAGTCTGCTCTTCTCAACACCGTTTGCAGTAAGTGCATCGGCTACAGCCTGCGCACGTTTCTGACTGAGTTTCTTGTTCACCGCTACACTACCTACGTTATCGGTATAACCATCGATGTAGAAATTGGAGTTCGGAATTACATCATTCATGGTTTTTGCAGCATGCTCAAGAATCGGCATCGATTCTGGTTTGATAGTGGCTTTGTTGAAGTCGAACAGGATGTTCTTGAAGTCTGCTGTGATCTGCATCACCACATCTTCAACAGGGCAACCCTTATTGGATGCTGGTCCTGGCTTATCAGGGCAGAGATCTTCTTCATCGTTCACACCATCACCGTCGCGGTCTGGGATCGGACAGCCATTGTATTTCGGAACACCTGGCACAGTAGGACATTTATCGTCTTTATCAGGGATACCGTCGCCATCTGTATCAGGACAGCCTTTGAACTGACCTGAACCAGGTTGATCAGGACATTCGTCGATCTCATCGTTGAGACCATCGCCGTCGCGGTCTGGGATCGGACAACCATTGTATTTAGCCAGACCCGGAACTGTTTTACAGCTATCCATTTCATCATTCACACCGTCACCATCGGTATCAGGAACAGGACATCCCTGGTAGCGCGCAACGCCTGGAATGGTTGGGCATTTGTCTTCATCATCATAGATGCCATCGCCATCAGTATCCTTACGCATTTTCTTTTTGTTCTGGAGGCCGAAGCGGATACCGATATGGAGATCGGCTTGTTTGGTTTTGTCGAAGATGGCAGTGAACAGGCTTCCTGATCCGAGGAATACGGGACCTGCGCGAAGCGAGATACCTGCATTCCATTGTGTGAGTTCACTGTAGTTGATGGGCACAGCCACACCGAATTTAGCGACTTCCCAACGAGGAGTCAGCGTGTAAGAGTTCCATGCAAACAGGTTGAGGTTACCGGTTTTGCTGGTTGCGAACTGGCCGCCAAGGTTTGCATAGAATCCTTTGTGGATATGATAGTCGATGTTTGCCTGAATGGTGGTAGGCAGAGAGATCTTGTACTTTCTGTCTACAGTGGCATCGGGAGTGAAGTGTGGATCTCCATCGAGAAGGGCTTTGTAATCCTTCATGGATTTATCCTTGAATTTATTCATGAGGAACTGATCGCCGGGAGCTACATTCATGGTGTAAGCACCTGCCATATTGCTGTTCTCATTGAATTTGATTTCACCTACGTCCAGTACAGCAACGCCCACTTTGAGTTTGTATTTATTGGCAAAGCGGTCGTCTTCGAACTTGGAGTAGTCGAGATTTGGACGCCATTCGTATACTATTCCGATATCACCACCAAAACCATGACCATTGAACTTGAAGAAGTCACCGAAATCATAGTCTTTGAAGTTGGCATCGGTAGTATTGAGAATTACACGACCCGAAGCGTTGGTCATGTATGGACCATTGGGGCCGCTGTTGATAGTACCGTTGAAGTTTTCGCGGCGGAGATAAGAATCGGCTACGCCTGCGAGGTATTTCAGCGTAAGGCCCACTTTCACGAAGTGATGGCTTTTGGAAGGAGTGATGATCTGGCCTACAGAAGCGCCGATCTCCGTCCAGCCAGCAGCATGAACAGTGGATTTCTTTTCAGAATAGTTGAATGGATACGTGTCTTTCGCATCACCTGCATCGATAACGGCGCGGGCCACGCGACCATTGATATCACGGGCATTACCGAATATGCGTGCACGGGTGGTGAGCGCAACACCGGTTCTGGCGCCGGCATTGAACAGAACGGAAGGTCCGAAGATATCTACGCGGCTCATGGCGTTGAGGTTATCTCCGTTGCCTTTCAGCATAATTGATTTGAGAGAATCTGCATTGAATGAAGACTTTGTGATGTCTTTGAAGCTAAGGCTGTTTTGATTATTGCCCACATAGCCATCGATGGAGAACAGGTTGATGTCCCAACGTGAACGGCTGTCTGCGGCATTGGCTGGATTAAAAAACACCCCATTCACACCGGTGTAGTTACTCGTTCGATAGCCGGGGTAGCTTTGCGCATAGGCCCCGGTGGTAAGGGAAGCCATCAATAAGGCGCACAGGTATACTTTTCTCATACTTGATAGATTTAATGAGTGCATAGCGTGAAAAATAAAATCAGTTTCTACGCCTGAAGTAAGGGGGAGATAGAAATTGGAAAGGAAAGGGTAATCTATACAGTAGGAGATAGGGGGCGGATCATATTATTATACAAATATATGCAAAAACGTGTCCAATAAATAAGAAATGTTTAACACTGTTACGCTTCATTCACCCATTTTCTAAACGCGGGAGCGGTTTCCTGGCTGATTATCACCAGATGCGGGGTGTCGGGAACGGTTAGGTCTACCTGCAATTTCACTTTTTCATAGGGTTTGAATCCCTTTATATAATTAAGTGCGATTATGTATTGACGGTTGGCCCTGAAAAACATATCCGCATCCAGCTCGGTTTCCAGCTCAGTAAGCTTTTTATCCGATACAAACTTCTTTCCGTTGCCATCCAGTGCATACACCACTTTGTTTTCGGTATAGAATATGGCGATCTCTTCGAGCCTTACGGGAATGTTTTCCAGCCCTTTTCTTAACAGTAACCTGCTCTTGCGGCGCTGTGCAATGGTTTCTTGCTTATCGGATTGGTGCAGATGCTCCTCCAGAACCACCCCAACAGGAGGCAGAATTTCCACAGGTAGCGATTTGCCGGGTTTCAGAAAACCGTGAACCTGTTGCTGATTCATCCAGAGCATTTCATTGATCAGGGTAACGATGGTTACGGCAAGCGCGGTATTGGCCAGAAAAATACGGATAGAAAAGTTGTTTACCCAAACGCGGGTAAGGTTCTCCCATACGAATACCATTATACCGGCAATCAGTACACTGAATAATATGGTAACAGAGCAGATAACGAGGAGCCTTTTACTAAGTTGATGGTGTACCCATGGTTGTTGCCGCATTCTCAGGTGAAGGGTTTTGGTACCTGTACGTATAACTAAGGCAAGTAATACAAAGAATGCCAGGGTTGCAAAAAGGGAAGCAGGAGAGAATTGTCCGGGGATGATCAGTCCGGATAATAAAGGAATAAGCACCCCTGCCAGGATTGTTGCGCCGAGGCGCAGGTAATGACTAAGGTTCATAATAATAAGGTTGAATTAACGATGCACATTAAGCATCGGAATCCATCCCATGTGACTATACTTTTCGATCTTAGGCTATCAATGATGCAGGCACTAACCTTCCCGCATGTACATGATAACTTTATTATGCGTTCTTAATTGGCTGTCAAATACTGATCAGGGGTTATTGCAAGTCAGCCGTCTACGGTTAATAGCTGTTTATTGGGGGTTAAGATCCGTAAATATAAGAGTTCCAACAGAGAAAAAATGCTGCTTCGATCATCAAAATTCATGTTTGGGGAATAAATCCTGACAGTATAGAAGCTTGTAGGGGATATTTGTTGCCTTAGTGTTAATTATTCCCAAACAAAAACTGCAGGCACATGAAACGCTTATTACTTGTTTTTACATGCCTACTGTCTGTTTTGTTAGCTACTGCTCAAACAAGAACGATCACCGGAATCGTGAAAGACGAGAAAGGTGACCCGATCGCAGCAGCTTCAGTACGGGCAAAAGGCGCCAGATCAGGAACAACTACAAAAAGTGATGGTAGTTTTTCTCTCACACTTGCTCAATCTGCCACCACAATTGTAATTTCTTCAGTTGGTTACAGCGAGCAGGAAATTCAACTTACTCCCGCTATATCCTATGACATTACCCTTCAGAAGGGCAAGGGTCAGGAATTAAGTGAAGTAGTAGTAACCGCACAAGGCATTAGCAGAGACCGCAGATCTCTGGGTTATGCCACTACCAACCTTAAAACAGATCAGATCGCCAACAAAGGCGAGGTCAACCTCGTTAATGCACTTCAGGGTAAAGTAGCTGGTGTAAATATCACCAGTGCTTCCGGTAGTCCAGGAGCTTCGTCTAATATCAATATCCGCGGTATTACATCATTCCTCGGAAATAACCAGCCTCTTTTCGTAGTGGATGGAATTCCTATCAGTAATGATGTGGATCGTTCAGGAAGTGCTACCGGTTCTTTAGGTGATGCACAACCAGGTAACCGTATTTCCGATCTTAACTTAAGCAATATTGAGTCTGTGAATATCCTGAAGGGACCTGCAGCTGCTGCCCTTTATGGTTCACGCGCATCCAATGGTGCGATCATGATTACCACCAAAAAAGGTGCTGGTGGCAAAGGACGTCTGGATGTTTCGCTCAGCAGCTCTTACGGTATTCAAAAAGTAAGTGGTCTGCCAGATTTTCAGAATTCATATGGCCAGGGCACACAAGGAGTTCATAACCCTCTTAATGCAAACTCATGGGGTCCGAAATTTGGAACTACGCCAACACAGGCGAATGGCCTGATTGACCCAAAGACCAATGAGGTTCGTGCTTACGAATTACACAAAGATAATATCAGGGACTTCTTCCAAACTGGCAACCTTAATGAGAACAACCTTACTATCAATACCGGAGACGCTACACAAAACGCTACGCTAAACCTGGGGCACCTTATTCAGCATGGTATTGTTCCAAATACTAAACTTAAAAGAACCAATATCCAGTTTGGCGGAAATACAACAATAGGTAAATTCAAACTTGGTGCTACAGTTACTTATGTGAACTCTTCTACAACTGGCGCACTCGGTGGAAACCAGGCCAGTGGAGGTACTGGTTGGGGACTGCTTGTGAATGTGCCGAGAAGTCTTGATCTTCAGGCATACAAAGACAATTACAAAAATGCAGACTGGACACAAAACTATAGCAGGCTGCTTGAGAATAAAAACGAAAACCCATATTACACCGCATATGAAAATCCGATGACAAGCAATTTGTCTAGGTTTATCGGTTCTGCTACCATTAGTTATGATATCCTTCCCTGGTTGAATGCCTCCTATCGTTTTGGAGCAGACAGCTATACCGACAGAAGGAAAGTGATCTACGCTACGGGTTCAATTATAAGAAAAGGTGGTTCGATTCTGGAGGATAACTTCTTCCGTCAGGAACTGAACAGCGATCTGATGGTAACTGCCAAGAAAAAAGATATCTTCACTCAAGGCCTCAATGCCAGCGCTATGTTGGGATGGGGTGTAAACCAGCGCAAATTCCAGAATGTTTCGGCACAAGGCCGTAACCTGGTTATCCCTGGATTCTATAATCTCAAAAATGCCACATCGTTCTTAGGAACTGGTGAAACTTCCACCCTTCGAAGACTTGTAGGGTTCTATGGCCAATTGAACCTTGATTGGAACAATTATCTCTTCCTTGATTTAACTGCACGTGTTGACCAAAGCTCAACCCTGCCAAAGAACAAGAACACTTACGTATATCCGTCAGTTGCAGCCAGCTTTGTATTCACTGATGCCTTCGATATCAGCTCAAACATCTTATCTTATGGTAAGCTCCGTGCAAGCGCTGCCCAGGTAGGCCGTGATGCAGAGCCTTACCAACTGAATAATGTGTTTACCAATGCTTCGCTTGGAAACAACGTTGCGCAAATAGACTTCCCGGTTATTGTAGGTGGAGGATCCTTCGCGGGCTTTACCCGTAATAATGTTTTTGCAAGCAATACTATCAAACCAGAGTTCACCACTTCATATGAGATCGGTGCCAACCTCGGATTCCTCAAAAACAGGTTGACGCTCGATGTAGCAGTATTCAATACGGTTAGTAAGAACCAGATCGTTACAGCTGCGGTGCCTGGATCCAGTGGTTACCTGCGCAGATTGATCAACGTAGGAAAGATGACCAATAAAGGTATTGAGATCGCATTAAGTGGCTCTCCTGTAATTTCCAAAGAATTCACATGGGACGTAGCTGCGAACTTCACTTCACTCAAGAACAAAGTTGTAGAAATTGGGGAAGGCATCGAAAGCTTTTCTATCAATGATGGCGAAAGCTTCAGCGGTACTGTGCCTTCAATTGCTAAAGGTTACGCATATGGTGTGATCATAGGCATCAAAAATACAAAAACTGCCGATGGCCAGTACCTTATCAATCCAACCACAGGTCTTTGGGACCCTGCAGACTATGGAATAGTAGCAGATCCTAACCCTGAATGGACTGCCGGTATCACCAATACCCTGCGCTACAAAGGAATTTCTTTAGGATTCCTGTTCGACTTTACAAAGGGAGGAGACATCTATTCGTTTACTGCAGGTTTTCTCCGCACCAGAGGTATGTTGAAAGAAACCGAGGCAAACAGAGACAAACCATTCATTGTACCAGGTGTGCTTGAAACTTCACCAGGCAAATTTGTTCCCAACAATATCCAGGTAACTGCGCAACAATACTGGCAAGGTATGGGCATACAGTCTGAATTGTCTGTATTTGACGCTACTGTGCTAAGGCTGAGAGAACTTTCACTGGGTTATGACCTGCCTTCACATGTACTGGCCAAAACACCATTGAGTCTGGCAAGGTTAACGTTGTTTGCACGTAACCTCTGGTTCTATGCTCCGAATTATCCGTTAGACCCAGAAGTAAATACACAGGGTGCCGGTAATCTTCGTGGCCTGGACCTTCAAGGTGCGCCCAATGCGAAAACGATGGGTGTGAGCCTCAAAGTGTCATTCAAATAATTGTAAAGACTAATTCTATTGTTATGATTAATAAATTATTTCTGTGGTTGCTATGTGCACTTACGGTTGCTTCAGCAGGCTGCAGTAAAAGTTCATTCCTCGACATCAACACGGATCCTAATAATCCTACTGACCCTCCACCATCAGTACTGCTAACTTATTCAACATTGTCTTTAGGCTTTACCAGCGGCAATGAACTGGGCAGAGTTGCAAGTGTGCTAATTCAGCATAACGCCGGTGTAGGCAGCCAGATGGCAGGGTTTGAGTCTTATAACTTAAATGGTAACTTCGATGGATCATGGGATTTTGAAATCTATGCAGGAGCATTACCTGCAATTGATGCCCTGATCGCTAAAACTCAGGGAGTAAGTCCCCACTACTCTGGTATTGCTAAAATTCAGAAAGCATATGTCTTCTCTATTGCCACAGACCTTTGGGGCGATGTCCCTTATTCTCAGGCAGGACAACTTGAACAATTTAAAACTCCTCGTTACGACAAGCAAGAGGATATTTATCAAGGTAATTCTGCAGCGGGTATCCGGAGTCTGTTTGATCTCGTAAAAGAAGGTATCGCTGACCTGAAACAAGCCACACCTGCCGGAGGATTCGAAGTTGGTGCTGAGAATATGGTATTTATGAACACAAATACAGCCGGGATTGTAAACGGTTGGATCAGAATCGGCAATACACTTTTACTGAAACTGGCAAATACCATTTCTAACGTAAATCCAACACTGGCAAGAACAATCATCAGTGAGGTACTGGCTGACGGCAACTATATCAAAAACAATTCAGAGGATATGGATATCCGTTTTGGTACAGATGTTAACAACCAAAGCCCTGTCTACAGCTTCAACCAGGTAAACAGAGATACAGATATGTTGCTTAGCCAACGTTTTCTCAATCTGATCGTAAGTTTGAAAGCAGAAGCTTACCTCGCTAAGATGTATACAAAACCTTCCGGTGCTTTTATTGGATTCGACAACGGTTCTAATAACCCACTTCCTCCACTTGACGATCGTTCACGTTATGCTCCCTTCGTTGGTGGAATTGAGAATGGAGTAACCTTTGTGAGAATGTTGAGCAATGCACAACGTGCATTTATCCTCGCAGAATCAGCCCTGATGCTAGGTACAACAGGTGATGCCAATGCGCTTTTTCAGGAAGGTATCAAAGCAGGCATGGCGAAATCCGGTCTGAGCAATGCTGACATCAATAATTACTTTACTGCTAATCCAACACTGGTTACACTTACAGGTAGTAATGAGGATAAACTGAAACAGATCATTACATGGAAATACATTGCAAATGTTCCCAATCCGCTCGAAGCATACAATGACTTCCGCAGAACAGGTTACCCAGTATTGACCGTTTCACAGAATGCAGGAGGTGATAATGCAAGTGTAATTCCCAAGCGGTATACCTATTCTCCGAACGAAACAGCCGCAAATCCCAATCAACCTAAACCACGTCCGAAAACTGACGTGAAAGTTTGGTGGGCGAAATAATCATCGATCAAAATAAAATGTATTAATATGAAAATATTAAAATATAGCGTGATTTGCCTGATGCTCCTTGCAGGTTTCAGCTCCTGCAAAAAAGATGGCTTTCAGCCATTGGATGCAAGCGCCCCGCCAATTCAGGTAACTGTTGCCAACAAAAGCTCCCAACGTAATGGTCCATCTATAACAGTTTCTGAAGCTAGTCCAAACTTTAGCATCATTCTGGAGATTCCCGAATCAAGCGGAAGAAAAATCAAAGAGATACAAAAAGTTAGCTTCAGTTCTGGTCCGCAGGATTTGTTCGATCCGGAGGTTGAAAACTATGCATCTGGCCCCATTGCGGGAAGTAACAACAAAGTGACTTTCAACTCTTCTCTGGATGAAATCCTGAGCAATGCAGGAGTACCTAAGCCTAGTTATCCATCTAGCGGTGTAAAAGCGGTAGATTATCCTGGCAACTTTTACTTCCTTATCGTCCTCGACGACAATTCAACTCTAATCAGTACGCAAGTGCGTATATTGATGGTTCCATAGATTTATAAGCGTTTCTCTGCCATGCCGGTTCGTCCGGCATGGCAGCGGAAATGCCCGTCTTCTCACATATTATGGTATCATTGTTGTATCCCATTCCACATTACAACAGACACCATGAACAGAAGAAACCTCATCAAGTCTCTGGGTCTCGGCGTTGGAGCCATCATGCTTAACCGCGACACTTTCGCAGACCTCGGCAACAACTCCTACGCATATCCTCTCCCGTCTAATCCACTCCACAAACCGCTTGCAAAGCCTGTTACAGCCATCACACTCGGTGCAGGAAGCCGCGGAAATGTATACGGAAACTTCGCCGCAAAATTCCCCGATCAACTCGATATCGTCGGCGTTGCAGAACCCATTCCATTGCGCAACCAACGCTACGCCACCAAACACAATATCGCCGACAACAACCGATTCGATACATGGGAACGCGTGTTCGAACGACCCAAATTCGCAGATGCCATCATCATCACCACACCAGATAATCTGCATTATGGTCCATGCATGAAAGCCCTCAGCATGGGCTACGATATTCTGCTCGAAAAACCTATCGCACCCACCGAAAGAGAATGCCGCGACATTCTCGCGCTCGCCAAAAAATCAGGTCGCATTGTTGCTGTTTGTCATGTGCTTCGCTACGCGCCTTATTTTGTAAAGATGAAAGAACTGCTGTCGCAGGGCGCTATCGGAGAGATCATCAGCATTCAGCATTTTGAGCCTATCGAACACACGCATATGGCGCACTCATATGTGCGCGGCAACTGGCATAATTCAAAAGTCACTACACCGATCATACTGGCAAAGAGCTGCCACGATCTCGATATCATCAAATGGGTGATCAGTAAACCCGCCAGACAGATCTCCGCAATGGGCGATCTCAAATGGTTCCGTAAAGAAAATGCACCGCAGGGCAGCACAGCAAGATGCACCGACGGTTGCACCATTGAAAGAGATTGTCCGTACTCAGCCATCAGAAACTATTACGAGAAGAAGCAAAGACTCTATGTATTCGATCTGCCCGAAGACAAATCGAAGCAGCCGGACTTCATCATGGAGCAGCTGAAGACCACTAACTACGGGCGTTGCGTGTATCGGATGGACAACGATCAACCCGATCACTACATCACCAATATACGCTTTGGCGACAATGTAACGGCCAGCTTCAGCATGGAAGCCTTTACTTCTTATGCGGGAAGAAGAACGCGCATCATGGGCTCCATGGGCGATATGGTGGGAGACATGGAAGAACTGGTAGTAACCGATTTTCGCACAGGCAAATCTGTGAAGCTGGTACCGAAAGCCGAAGATGTAGACGATTACAAGAACAGCGGCCATGGCGGCGGCGACTGGGGGCTGGCCCGCGATTTTGTCCAGGCCGTTTCCCAGCAGAATCCCAACGTACTCACCAGCACCATCGATGAAAGCATCGAAAGCCATATCATGGCCTTCATGGCCGAAGCCAGCCGCAAATCTGACAAAGTGATGCCTATTAAAATGTAATAAAATCATCATAGCGCATACCGGCCGGTTCATTGCAATCTGCCGGTATTTTTGTATATTGTATTGAGTAATACTTCCCCGGTACAATCCTTTCCGTAAACCATTTCCTGTGGTTAATCTTCACTAAAATATCATGAAAAGTGCCGAAAGACTTTTATGCCATATTAGGGGTAAGCAGGGATGCTGCCGAAGCCGATATTAAGAAAGCCTATCGCAAGCTGGCTGTGAAATATCATCCTGACAAAAACCCCGACAATAAAGAAGCAGAGAACAAATTCAAAGAGATCAACGAAGCCTACGAAGTACTGAGCGATCCGGAAAAAAGAAAGAAATACGATCAGTTCGGTGAGAACTGGAACCGTGTGAATGAACAGGGTCCACCTCCCGGCGGAGGTTCACAATATCAGTATTACAATAATGGTGGTGACGGAGGTGGATTCCAGTTCGAAGGTGATCCGAACGATATCTTCGAATCGTTCTTCAGGGGCGGAGGATTCGGACAGGGACAAAGAAGCAAGGCTGCTTTCAAAGGCAGTGATTTCCAATCTGAAACCACTATCACGCTCGAAGAAGCCTATCACGGAACTGCAAGATTATTGCAACTTGAAAACAACAAGCTCCGCATCAAACTCAAGCCCGGCACCTATGATGGCCTCGTGATCAAACTCGCAGGCAAAGGAGGCCCTGGAAGAAACGGAGGACCGGCAGGTGATTTGTATATCACTATTCATGTAACGCCTCACGCGCAGTTCAAAAGGGAAGGAGACAACCTGCACCAGACCATTCATACCAATCTCTTCAATGCAGTATTGGGAGGAAAACAGGAAATAGATACCCTCACTGGAAAACTCAACATCAGCATTCCCGCAGGTACACAGAACGGTAAACTCCTTCGGATAAAAGGGAAAGGAATGCCGCATTATGATCATCCGGAACAACATGGCGACCTGTTGCTCGAAATCAACGTACAGATCCCAGAAAACCTTACTCCACAACAGAAAGAACTGTTCAGACAATTGCAGCAAAGCTTTGATACCAGTAATGCATTCGTGTAATTCAGCATCATCAGATTCCCCCAAACACAAAATTCAGTCAGATGGAAACAGTAAGCATTTCACAAGGCATCATCCCCTGGCTTTTTATGCAGAACGCCCATGCATCTTTATTGGATGATGTGGCTGACAGAATCATAGCGAGCCATCTGGTTCATTACACCAGTACCCTGATCGGCGATGATCTGTTCGAAGAGGATGAACTGGAACTCGCACTGCATAAAGCCATGGAAACCTGCAATGCGGCAGGTATGCCGCTGGCCAATCATTTCAGAATGATCTTCATCAGCACAGGCGGAAACCTGCGCCGCGACTGGCTTGTGTCTGATCTCGGCTTTCATCTGGTGATACTGAACAAAGAGATCACCAGCGCCCGTGCAGCGAGATTGAAGATCCAGGTACTCACGCGCAATATTCATTAACATGGAAACATTCAATCAACTGATACAATCCGCGCAACCTGTACTCGTAGACTTCTATGCAGACTGGTGCGGCCCCTGCAAAGCCATGGACCCCGTAATAAAAGCTGTAGCCGGCGTGCTCTCCGGAAAAGCCCGCGTGGTGCGTGTGAACATCGATACCAACCAAACAGCCAGCCGCAATTACCAGATAACAGCGGTGCCTACTCTTATGCTGTTCCGCAACGGAAAAGTGTTGTGGCGCCATCCCGGATTGCTCGATAAAGTGAGTATTCTGAAAGTAGTGGAACAGCATCTTGTCTGATGCGTTAAGTTTTATCCATAATTATGAAAACCTGCGGGTGAGGCAGCTGGTATTTTTACATCCTCAAACAGATTCTATGGAACAGCACCAACACCCGAACAACAACGCACATCAGCATCATCAACCGAACGACCAAAAATCTGCGCCACCTCCGCAGGAGAATGAAAGCCATGAAGGGCATGAACATCAGGAGCACAACCATCAATCATCCACAGAGCAGCAGCCTTCACATCAACATACAGAAAAAAAATCCGGCGCATCACAGGGCCATGATCATGCAGCTATGAATCACGGCAAACATGATCACCACAAACACGGTGCATCTGATGAAGGTGGATATGATGAACATGCTGGTCACCATACAGCCAATTTCCTCCAGCGTTTCTGGATCTGTCTGATACTCACCGTACCCGTTCTTGCGCTCTCACACATGATACAAAGCTGGCTGGGCGTTAACTGGAGCTTTCCCGGCGATCAGTATATTTTGTTTGCACTCGGTAGCATCATCTTTGTTTACGGTGGCTGGCCCTTCCTTACCGGAATGATCCAGGAACTGAAACACCGCAATCCGGGTATGATGACGCTCGTTGCCGTAGCCATCTCCACTGCCTACTTCTACAGCACTGCAGTGGTATTCGGATTACAGGGCATGGACTTCTTCTGGGAACTCGCTACCCTCATCGTTATCATGCTGCTCGGCCACTGGCTCGAAATGAAATCGCAGATGGCTGCCAGCAATGCACTCGAATCTCTCGTAAAACTCCTGCCCAGCACGGTTCACCTCAAAACCGATGCAGGCGAAAAAGATATACCGCTCGATCAGCTGAAACAGGAAGACACCATCATTGTAAAGCCCGGTGAAAAGATCCCCGCCGACGGACTCGTCATTGCCGGATCATCCTACGTAAACGAAAGCATGCTCACCGGCGAAAGTGTTCCCGTTAAAAAAGAGAACAACGCTAAAGTGATCGGCGGCTCCATCAACGGCGACGGCGTACTCACCATTCGCGTAACCGGAACCGGTAGCAGCAGCTATCTCAATAAAGTGATCACGATGGTCCGCTCTGCGCAGAGCGCCAAATCCCGCACACAAAACCTCGCAGGCAAAGTGGCCAAATGGCTTACCATCATCTCTATCAGTGTTGGTGTGATCACATTTATCGTATGGCTGTTTGCAGGCAAGGAATTGTCGTTCGCATTGGAAAGAATGGTAACAGTGATGGTAACCAGCTGTCCGCATGCACTCGGTGTTGCCATTCCATTGGTGGTAGCTATTTCAACTACTTTATCTGCAACACATGGGCTGCTGATCCGCAACCGGACTGCATTTGAGAATGCGAGACTGCTCAACCTGATCATCTTCGATAAGACCGGAACACTCACCAAAGGTTCTCACGAATTGCAGCAAATCATTCCTCTCAACAATACGTTTAGTGCAGACGAACTGCTTCAGTACACAGCAGCCGTGCAGCAGAATTCGGAGCATCATATTGCACGCGGCATCATCCGCAAACAACAGGAGAAAAAACTTCCACTCTGGACGAGCACCAATTTCGAATACATGCAGGGCATGGGCGTTAGCGGAACTGTAAATGGAAAGAAAGTGATCGCTGCTGGTCCCAATTATTTCAGTGCGCATAATGCACAGATGCCAGCCATTCCGGACAGCATCGACCAATCTACCGAAACCATTACGTATGTACTGATCGATGGACAACCGGCAGGCATCATCACCCTTGCAGACAGCATCCGCGAAACAGCGCCTGAAGCCATCAAAGCCTTGCAGCACATGGGTATCAAAACATACCTGCTCACCGGCGACAACGAAAAAGTAGCAGCTTCCGTAGCCAAAAAACTGAATATGGATGGCTTTATCGCCAACGTACTTCCTCACGAGAAACAGGAGAAAGTAAAAGAGTTCCAGCAACAGGGATACGTGGTAGCAATGACCGGTGATGGAGTGAACGATGCACCTGCACTCGCACAAGCTGATGTTGGCATCGCTGTAGGATCAGGCACCGACGTAGCCGCAGAAACTGCCGACATCATTTTGGTTGACAGCGATCCGAAAGACGTAGTTCAACTGATCAGCTTCGGTAAGGCCACTTACAGAAAAATGGTACAGAACCTCATCTGGGCGGCAGGCTACAACGTAATTGCGATTCCATTGGCTGCAGGTATTCTCTATCCTGGCTTTATGCTGAGTCCAGCCATGGGAGCCATTTTGATGAGCGTGAGCACCATTGTGGTAGCCATCAATGCAAAGTTGCTGCGCGTAAAATAATCAGTTGAAAACAGCTAATTGAAAAGGTCAGGTAAACTGGCCTTTTCTGTTTTCATTCCGGAACTCCAGCGGGGTTTGTCCGGTAGATCTTCGGAAGAACCGGGAGAAGTAGGAGGTATCAGAAAAACCAAGCAGTAACATCCTTGCCAACAGAATCACGCACTACAGTGGTTGCCCAACGGGTAGAACTGAGGATAACATTGCCATTTTCAGGGGCTGTCGGCATAACAGCATCATCTTTGCTGCAGGCGGCCAGAAAAACAATGGCTAACAGGGGCAGGGCGAGTTTTCTCCAGGTAATTGTCATTGCTCAGATTTTTGATTTGTATACCTCAAAGCTAAATATGACAATTTTTTACCAAGGGAACTTTTGGCGCCAATAATGGTACTTTTCGAAACTATGTTATACGAGGGCTTTCCCTTTCTTTACCAGTCTTACAAAATCTTCGAAGCTGGCATCTCCTCTGATATCGAGCCGTTGCACCAGCAGCGGCTTTTTCAGCGGCAGCGCATTCAGGCGATTGCCGATCCTGAAACCCAACGCTATACCACTGATAGCAAGCGTATCGGTAAACGCTTTTCTTTTGAAAGGATTCTTTTTAGGATATGCACCATATGGAAATGCCACACAGGGCTGGAAAGAAATGCCCTGCGCTTTCAGCCAGTCCCTGGTCTGAACAATATCATTGCTCAGCTCTTTCAGAGTGAGTTTTTTGTAACTCTGGTGAGAATAGGAGTGAAGACCATATTCAACTCTTGCGGGGTTCATCGATCTCAGATCCTGCAGATCGAGATAGAGACCATCGCTTTCATTGATCTGCTGCTGCAAAAATGCAGGCACCAGAAAGATGCCGGCTTTCATATTCAGCTGTTCGAGCAGCGGATACATCCGGGTAAAATTATCCTTGTACCCATCATCGAAAGTTAGCAGAACGGGGCGGGGAGGAAGCGCTTTACCTGCGCTGACAGCACGAACGAGATCGCTGAACAGGATCGGCGTGAAACCCTCCTGCTGAAGGTACCGCCATTGTTCGGCCAGCTGATCGGTGGTTACCGTGAGGTAATCGCGGGTTCCATCTTCAGAAACCTTATGATACATCAAAACCCGCAGGCAGGGGCCCGCAGGTCGGCTTATTGCAACAAAAATGAAAGTGATTAGCGCTAAAACTGCTACAATCAGCAGATACCAATACATCATGATGCTTTAGAAAAAGAATTCGCTGAAATAGTGATGCTGCCCTGCTGATGCCTGCTTTTTTTGCCAGCCTGCCGGTGCAACTCATTCAGTTTTACGTATTTGAAAAAGTGGTAGAAACTCAGGAGCGTGCTCCAGTAGAACCCTTTCAGGCCGTTGAGCAGATTACGTTCGAGCAGATAATATTTAAAGA
The DNA here is from genome assembly GCF_012927185.1 of Pseudoflavitalea sp. G-6-1-2. GTDB lineage: Bacteria > Bacteroidota > Bacteroidia > Chitinophagales > Chitinophagaceae > Pseudobacter. Next base: position 222,575 of record NZ_JABBGB010000002.1, on the reverse strand, counting down.
AGTTGAATGGAAGCGCAAAAAGTATCGCCAGCACATGCTTCTTTTTCCCCTTGCTGAACGCCATTTCAGCTGAAATGGTGGAGTAGCGGTTGTTCTTTTCCAGACACTGATGGAAACTGTGATAACTATAATGGAGCAGAATATGGTTCAGTTTCTTTACTGGTCCATTTACCCGGATGGCTTCATGCACTTTATCTTCCGTAAAACCGCCTTGTTCTTTGTTGAACAGACGGAGAAAATGACGGCCGCTTTCCTTTCCGTGTTTGAACTCTTTTCCAAGGAATACCAGATTCATTTTGAAAGCGAAACCGCTGTTTGCCTGTGCTTCTTCGGGGGTTATCTGCAATATTTCATCAACCAGTTCATCGGAGAGCACTTCATCGGCATCGATGCAGAGCACCCATGGGTTGCTGGCCATGGAAACGGCGAAGCGTTTCTGGGGACCATACCCGTCGAAATCGCGGTAGTACACCGTAGCATTGAACTCACGGCAGATGGCCACGGTACTGTCTGTGCTATGGCTGTCTACCACAATGATTTCGTCGCACCAATGCAACTGGCGGAGGGTCCTCCGTATATTGCTTTCCTCGTTGAAAGTGATGATTACGGCACTGACTTTGCCGAAAGAATGTTTACCCTGATCCTTTGTTCTGTTCATATTATCTAGAAAACAGCCTTTTGCATAGATACCCCTACGTCACTTATGGCTTTTTCCTCATATCCGTCTTCCTGAAATACGGGCAAAATGAGTTACCTTTGCGTCCGCCCTCGCCAAGGTGAACCGCAGCTACGGCTGCACCTGAAAATGAAGGCATAAGGAACCAATGAAGAATATCCGGAATTTTTGCATCATCGCGCATATCGACCACGGTAAAAGTACCCTGGCTGACCGTTTATTGCAGAGCACCAATACCATCTCCGAACGTGAAATGATGGACCAGGTACTGGACGATATGGATCTCGAAAGAGAAAAGGGCATCACTATTAAAAGTAAGGCCATCCAGATCAGTTACAAACACACTGACGGACAGGAATACACACTCAATCTGATCGATACACCGGGTCACGTTGACTTCTCTTACGAAGTGAGCCGTGCACTCGCAGCCTGCGAAGGCGCGCTGCTGCTGGTAGACGCCACTCAGGGTATTCAGGCGCAAACCATCAGCAATCTTTATCTGGCCATCGACAACGACCTTGAGATCATTCCGGTGATCAACAAGATCGATATGGATGGCGCCATGATCGAAGAGGTGCAGGATCAGATCATCGATCTGATCGGTTGCAAAAAAGAAGAAATTCTGCTGGCATCCGGCCGTGCAGGTATCGGCATCGATGCCATTCTTCAGGCAATCGTTGAAAAGATCCCCGCTCCTGAGGGAAGCACCGAAGCCCCGCTTCAGGCCCTGATCTTCGACAGCGTTTACAACAGCTTCCGCGGCATCATTGTATACTACCGCATTCTCAACGGCGTACTCAAAAAAGGAGATAAGGTTAAATTCATCGCCACAGAAACTGAATATGAAGCCGATGAAGTAGGCGTACTGAAATTAACGCTCAGCCCCAGGAAAGAAGTTCGTGCAGGCGACGTAGGTTATATCATCACCGGTATCAAAAATGCCAAAGAGGTGAAAGTGGGTGATACCCTTACGCTTTCCAACAATCCGCATCCCAATGCCATCCAGGGTTTCGAGGAAGTGAAGCCAATGGTATTTGCCGGTATCTATCCCGTAGAAACAGAAGATTTTGAAGAGCTCCGCGACTGTATGGACAAACTGCAGCTCAACGATGCCTCACTCACATACGAACTCGAAACATCACAGGCCCTCGGATTCGGTTTCCGATGCGGATTCCTCGGAATGCTGCACATGGAGATCATTCAGGAAAGACTTGAGCGCGAGTTCAATCAAACCGTGATCACCACCGTTCCAAACGTAGGCTTTATCGGTTACACCACGCGCGGGGAGAAGGTTACCATCAACAACCCAACCGAGATGCCGGAGCCTACACAGATCGACCGTGTGGAGGAGCCATTCATCAAAGCACAGATCATCACCAAACCCGATTACATCGGTAATATCATGACGCTCTGTCTCAGCAAGCGCGGTATTCTCATCAATCAGAGCTACCTCACGCAAACGCGTGTGGAACTGATCTTTGAAATGCCGATGACGGAGATCGTATTCGATTTCTATGATAAGCTGAAGAGCCAGACCCGCGGATATGCATCGTTCGATTATTCACCGATCGGGTATCGTGAGAGCGATATCGTGAAGATGGATATTCTGCTGAATGGAGATAAGGTGGATGCATTGAGTGCGTTGATCCACCGTCAGCGTGCAGAAGACTTCGGACGTAAATTGTGTGAGAAGCTGAAAGAGTTGCTGACGCGTCACCAGTTCCAGATTGCGATTCAGGCGGCAATTGGCGCAAAGATTGTTGCTCGTGAGACGATCTCTGCGTTACGTAAAGATGTAACAGCGAAGTGTTATGGTGGTGATATCAGCCGTAAGCGTAAGCTGTTGGAGAAGCAGAAGGAGGGTAAGAAGAGAATGAGACAGATTGGTAATGTGGAAGTGCCGCAGGAAGCGTTTTTGGCGGTGTTGAAGTTGAATGATTAATTGAAAAAGACTAAATAAAGAAGAAGGCCTGCAGGAATTTGCAGGCCTTCTTCTTTTATTTCACTCATGAATATTTATTAGTCATTATTGATGTGACGGAAACGAAATTTGATCGATCGATTTATACAGAAATTGATATTATTAGGAGTATAGCTTTGCCATTGATTTAAACAAAGACGCCAACCGCTCAAATTCTAAAAATCCAGAAAGATCATTTTCTTCTAGAGAATTTAGAAATTCAATATCATCATTAATTGAACCAACTGTCAAGGAAGGTTCATCAGGAATATCATTTAGCTTATCTAATGGAACATTCCAATACCAATCATCTTCGATGGCAATCGCTTCAATTCCCTTCTTCCTTAATTTTTCGATCGATGCTTTGACAACCAATTCTAATGTTTGTACTGTTATTATGTTCATTATTAATCTATTTAATTTCCAGTATTTTATTTTTCTCCACTTGAAGTTGCACCACTTTATCTTTATTTTTCTGAATATTGTTCCTAAATGTCCTAATCTCTTTCTTAAGATGCTCAATTCTTTTTTGAATGATAGTGTTTCTTGCTCCCGGAGGAGCATTTTTCAAAAAGTCTTTGTTGTCAAATTTATCTGGATCGTTTTGAAATTCGTTCAGCTTATCTTCATGATCTTTTGCTTTCTTTTCTAATGTTCTATTGGACTTTTCTAACTGCCTAACCTCTTCGTCAATCTCAGCAACTTTCTCATCTTTTTCATGCTGTTGCATCATTGCTTGTGTCTTTTCACGCCCAGCAACGTATAGCAAATGCTGACTTTCCTTGACTGCAGTAATTTCCCCCATAACGTCAGTAGTAATAACCATTTGTACTACTGGTGGTTGTACAGGTACTTTGGGGATTACTGCAGCTACAGTTCTAGCAGCACGATACAACCTATATAAGCGATACAATCCTGCTACAATTGGAACAACTGGGTTTTTACCATCTGGGTCATTAAACACTATAGGATTATTGAAAGAAAAATGAAAGGGTGTCAAGCCCTCCTGACCTACCTCAGTTTCAGGATCTATTTGATTAAATCTTCCAAGCTGAGGATCATATGACCGAGCATTAAAATCATATAGTTCAATTCCAACACCATCAGTAAACTCTTTATTTTGTAGTTCATTACCATTAAAACCTCTCTTATTTTCGATAGTGTGTTTCAGTGCCTTACTACTTATCCCTGCCATCGTCAACCCAAACGGATAATAATGCGTTTCCTCCTGCAAAGGCCCTATAAAATGTCTTACACTCAGGTTATCAAAGAACACATCCCAATTCTGCGTTTCATTGCTCACATAAATATACAAAAATCCATTCTTTGCAATATTGAGTGTTGCTGGAGCAAGTGAAGTTAACACATCTGCATTACCTACTGGTTGAGCACCACTTCCTGTGCTCACATACTTCATTTGCTCATCCAATAGAATCCAGTTCAGGTAAGCCTTTGGCTTGGATGGCGGTGTTGAATTATTGGCTGTGCGGAAACTGTTCAATACTCCCAACAGCGGACTGTTACTAGGATTATTAAGTTGCGAGAGTGTTCCTTTTGATTCACCAGCTACTCCAACAATACCTCCGGCCAATACACTGAGGATATCAACCATTGGGTCACTGGGAGCGCCAGTTGTTCCACTTGGTTTGTAAAATGATTTCACTGCAAGATCCACTTTATCACCACTCATCACTTTCAACACCAGTGATGGTCCCACCTTTCTGCCGCTGCCATTTAATCGGGCGAGGGAGTCATTGGGATTGGTTGTATTATCAGCAGGATAGCCGCCGGGCACTAATGATTTGGGATAAGCGGTTTCTGAAATATTGCTGAACAAAGCAGTCTCTTTCGCTCTGTAAGCAGCTTCCATCGTAGCCATGTACGCAGCAGTGTCTTTTTGTTCAGACAATACCGCTCTTACATTCCCCAGGTGATCTTTCAGGAAATAATCGTTCACGTATTTGTATTCACTACTGCCATTCTGATAATACAGTTTCGAGTAGCGCAAACGTCCCTCTTCGTTTCCGATGAATTGCAATGAGTCATTCTCGTAGACTAACCCGCCAAGGTAGAGTGTGTTCTTATCAGGCTGGCCAGTTTCCTTAACTGTTTTCTGCAACTTATTTCCCGCTGCATCATAAGTATAGGTGATGGTTCCTTTTACTGCTCCTCCCGTTGTGCGGACCGTAATCACAGATGGCAGGTTCAGGTGATTGTACACAATGCCATTGTTGCCCGCATCACCAATATCCTTGTTACGATCTTTGAGAAGGTTACCATTACCATCATACGTGTAATCAATCGCAGCAGTGGTTTTGTTATTTCCCAAAGCAGTCATGTATATCTGCGAGCTTCTGAAGTCGCCCAGTTTAGTTTGTACATCATTGCTTCGATCGATAACGTTTTGTAATTTATTGCTGCTGTTGTAGGTGTACAGGAGGCTATCGATAATTGAGCTTCCGCCCAGCTTCCAGCCGCGCTGGGTCATGGAGAGGATATTGCCATTGGCATCATAGCTCATATTACTAAGGGAGAAATCGAGTCCTGCACTGGTGTTGAAAACATTACTCGTATATTGTGTAAAGGCAGCTTTGGTTATTCTGTTTACAGCATCATAACTAAAATCATACTTTCTTTTTTCTCCATCACCACGGCTTTTCCAGACTGTACCGGCAATGTTACCGTTGAACTGAGCAGCTGAGTAAGATTGATTACCAATCAGGTCATTACTGGTTTTATCGTAGCCCAGATCAAATCCAAAGTAGTTGTTTTGATGAGCGTCTTTTGCATAGGCACGGTTAGCACCCAACAGCCAGCCACGGATATTATAGTCGTAACGCAAAGAATCTATTACTGCCGCACCTAATGATTTCTTTGAAAGCTGACCCAATGCATCATATTCATTACTCACCAGCAGTTGCTCAGGTTGAGTAGCAGTTTTTGATCCAATAGTACTGTACACCGCTTTTTTGATGGTAAGCACACGGCCCAGATCATCATAATTGATCTTTGTGACAATCACATGGGTTTGTGGGTTGGGTGCCGGCTTTTGTTGCTGTTGTACAATTACCAATGGCTGTCCACTCCAGTTATATTGAGTGGTAACTACGTTCAGAGCACCAGTAATCGTTTGTGAACGGGTTTGGATCAATCTGCCATCTTCATCATAAAAGTTTACTGTCCCTGGCATGTAGACGGGTGTCGATCCTAATACGCGGGTAAGATTTCCGGTTGCCAAACCTCTTGTGTTGTCTGATTTTTGAACGGCCTGTGCAAATGGATAGGCACTGTTTGAAGCTGTCAGCAAATACGGAGTAGCATAGCTGATATCAAAATCCTTAACTGTAGCTGGCAAAGTTGACAATTGAGCGTAATTGTCGAAATAAGCATGCGTCAGCTCTTCATAATTCTGCGCATTCACTACAGGGTAGGAGGTACTATTGTATGCCTGATCTTTATGGTAAAGTCTGTTCTGATTATTGGCCCATAAACCCGTGCTGTAGGGTCTATTGAAATTGTCGTAACAGATACAGAACCATTGGGCCTGACTGCGCATCGATGAATCCTGAGTAAGCACTAATCTGTCTCTTACATCGTACACCATCCATACTTCTCCGGCTCCTGGTACTTTCTTAACCACCATGCGCTGACGCTCATCATATTCGTATCGAAAAGAGAACTCATTTAGAATAGGAGTTGTCAGTAACCAGTTTCCACTCAGTAATAGTTCAACTCCGCGCGGTTGAATCACCAGCCTGAGATTACTTTTATTGTCGTAAACGTAATATGTGCAGAGCCATCCAAAATGCCCGGTGGAAGGAGAGGAAGACAACTGTATTTTCTTGAGAATAACCCGGCCTTCCTTGTCTTTGTATTCAACTGTTTGCTGCTTGTGCTCATCGGTTGTTACATTCTTATACAACGCTCCGGCTGTGTACATCGAAGTAGTAGCAATAGCACCTGTAGTTGGGTCTACTGACCAGAAACGTACAGAATCAGCAACATCATTGATCTTATTCTGGATGCTGATATTTCTGCGTGTATTCGGATCAGGGTTGCTTTCACTTCCTGCCCAGCTGTTACCCGGAGCATAAGTATCGGTAACCCTGTTCAGCGGCGATGCCTCGAAGTTTGTTTTATTGTAGTAATATGTTTCTCCGGGGAATTGCACTTTATTGAAGGCAGAATCCTGCTGAAATGGATTGAGTTTGAAAAGCCCATTATTGATAAATGTGTTACCACCTGTATTATTAGCAACGAAGGGCAAATATTTCAAAGCTTCTCTGCCATAGCCATCATATACAATCGGGCTAACCAGATCAGCAGCAGCGCCACCAGTAATCAGGGAGCCTTGCTTTGCAACTATCTGCAAAGGTCTGCCCAGACCATCGAAGTACTGAGTACTTTGTTTTACTTCCTGCAGAGGTTTTGTGATCAGTACTGCAGGATCATTCACTGGCGCTGTTGCAGACCAGGTTCGTATATAATTAATCTTTGCATTTGAACTATAAGCAGCTGGTGCTGTTTGCTGAGCATGTCCAAATAAACCTGTCAATAGTAAACAGGCAAGTCCGTAAAACGCTTTTGATCTATTTATAAAGTGCATAATAATAAGAATTAAAGGATAAAGAATACAGCTGTATCGGAATGATTACTCCATAGCCAGATAACAATCAGGAGTTACATTCAGCCAACTAAACGTAACGTTGCTCTTGTTCGACTGGGACCAACCATATACTTTAAACAGGAAATTATAAGTACCCGATGGAGGCATTGCAAACATCTCAAGATGATATGAGCCTACTGGTATCACACCAAAATTAGTCCCACCTGAGTTGGTGGTTCTCGCCGGTATATGGTATTCATAAATCAATGCTTCATTATCCGTACTCTTAAATCGAACATACAGGCCTGTTGTAGTTTGATTCCATGCAATGACGTTTGCCGTGGCAGCAGCAGCAACTTTCACTTCACTGTTGCTATTGATCCCGATGCTACCATAATAAACTGCATTAAAATAGGTCTGCGCCAACCCCGCAACTTCAAATCGCAATGGAGAATTGATAGAACCATTGACTGGAGTTAGATCAACACGGTAATTGCCGAAGGGAATTCTTCCCAATACAGTATTGCCGACTCCAGGATTCAGCTGGAATGTATATACGGTGTTTGTGCTTAGATTCTTATACGTAACAGTAACTTGCTTAGCACTAGAGTTTGAACCGGTGATTTTTGCATCTACTGGTACACAAGCAGGATTAGTACCTGTAACCACCCAACGAAGTTGATTGAATGTCGTGCTGCACGGATTCAAATCCTTTTGTTCCTGCTCTTGTTCTCCCGTAATATCTCCGTCAGCAGTCTTCCTACAACGCGAAGGAGTAGCCGTATTCTGCCAAACAGCATTATTGACGCAACTTGCGTTGCCCGCATCATCTACCCAACGAGTTTGGTTATAAGTAGCGCTTTCCGGATTATTGTCCTTTTCCTCCTGCTGGCTGGTTGTACTGTTATAAGATGGATCCTGTGCACAAGGCTTGCACCGGGTTAGACCAGTTGGAATCCAGTTTGCAACAGCAAGGGCAGTTGTGTTATATACATATTTAAAGAGCTTTACGATACTTCTGTTTTTGTCTCTTATCAACTTCAAACGATTAGTCGCATCATACTCGTAATACAATACATTATTACGGGCATCACATTGAGTAGTGATACCAATTAATGGTGCATAGGTAAATGTTGCCATCTGAGCACCGGAAGGGTAGAGACGCAACTCATCAATAATACCGCTGCCCGTAAGAATGAGGGATCCTGCACTGGTAGTAATCAGATGTTCAAAGTACGTCCATCCATTAATGGTAGAACCAGTTTGCAGCGGCCCCGTTCCACCTGCTATATTTTTGGAGCCTGATCTGCTCCAATAACTCACAATATATTGTTTGCCACTGGTAAGATTAGATCTGCTCAGTGTTCCGTCACCAAGGTCAAAAGATCGGCGGCCGGTGAGAAAGTAAGTTGAATCAAGGGTGCCTCCGGTACGCGTCCAGTTACCATTATTGGAAGTTTCAAAACTGGTGAAAGCGATTTCACTTTGTGCAGCCCCCGTTGCTTCACATACAAGATAAAGCTGATTATGATCCCAGAGATAGGCTTTATTGAACCCTCCGCGCGACTGCGTTTGCAGCATATTATGTTTATCATCATAGAGCACAAATCTTGCTGATTCCTCGTACCGGCTGTCTTTAGCAAGATTACCGCCGCTGATGGAGCTATTGGCAAATCCATTATATAACACGGGTGTTAATACGGAATATTCAAAAACCCTGTCTACGGCAGCGGTATCGGATTTATAAGTAGTCAATACTGCGTACGTAATAAATTCGCTGCCTCCACTTTTCCTAACAGAGATTTTTTCAATAGGAACCAGAATATTCTTTCTCTGCAAGTGACGGATAGCCATAGCTTCTTTTCCCGTTACTAGGGTTGTGTCGTAATCGAAAGAGTATCTGACAATTTCTTTCATAGTATCACCATTGCTGCTTACTGTATGTGTTTCAGTGGCTAGTCTATGTTTAGAAGATCCATAGATATTTACTACTCCCGACAATAGTTGCCCACCATCAGAATAGTAAGCCTTCGACTGACTCTTTGAATGAAATATTTCAGTGAAAAGCACTGGCTCCTGGTAGGAGAAAGAAGTAAGATCACCGATTCCCTTATATGAACAATACGAACTGTACTCTGCTTTTACTCCTTTGGATTTCCCTTCAACTACTCCGACTGTTTCGTATTCCGTAGAATCCAATTGAACAAGATCATAATTTGTACCAGTCCATCGATATTGTTTTTTGTTCTTGAGCAATCCCGCTTTCCAGCTAAGTTTGAATGGACTTAACCAGGGGGCTCTTCCTGAATGCCAATTAATAGTTGGCGTAAAGGTGTAATCAATCTTGCCCTTTTCGCCACTTATATCATCATACTCCGTTACATAAATGTACTCAACAGGATTACCGGTCATCGGCGCCACACTTTCTTCTGTAATGGTTGCTTTGTTTCCACAAATATCACAGCCAGCTCCCTTAAGTGGTCTAAAATAATAACGCAGGGATGAAATATAATGAGGCACATTAACATTCCCTACACTATCTATATGATCAACATAAGAGTAGCTCTTAAATGTACTGTTGCCTACACTATCGTTATTCCTTACAGATTTAATACGATATCCTCCGACCTCATAGGAAAACTTTGGCTGATAGACTACTTTCGAAATTTTCAACGAAGCACTGCCATCTCTGAAGGTTTCATCCTGCTGCCGCCTCAGTTCATAATAATAGGTACCTGCTAAAAGCGTTGTTCTGGTAGTGAGTTGACAGGATAAAGGACCACATGGAATCGCTAATGGACCTGAGGCCAGCAAATTCGGACCGTCTGACTTATTTAAGCTGATGAAAGACTTGATGAAATTGCGGGGATCTTGCTCCATGAAAGCGGCAATATCCACCTCTGTGTTTTCTGCAAGTGTAAAGGAGCCCGTGATTATGTCATGAACATCGCTGGTACCTTCATGAACCAGCGTTATATTCTGAGTAGGGAAAGGACGTGTGAAAAAGGGTTTATTAACCAACTGTATCGGATCAGTGAAAGTAATAGCATTGCTTTCATATTCGAATACAGAGCTCCCACCAGTAGGATAGGTAACTTTTCTGATAAGACCTCCCTGGCTATTATCATTGCTTTCTTTGGATGGCCCTACCCAGGTACCCAATCCAGGCATCCAATCATCTCTTAACAGCCTGCTATAATTTGCATAAGGAATTCCATTGCCTGAACCTGCATATCCCCAATGGTCTTTAGCCTTAGAAAACAAGTCGGGCAATGACTCTTTCATATATTCAAATTTCCAGACAGCAGGATTTCCTGAGGAATCCTTTTTTTCTACCTGATCTAAACGCAACCTGTTCCCATTGGTGTATTTAAAACTGTACTCGGTAATTAATTTATTACTGATGTCATACACTTTCATTTTACTCAGATAGGATGGGCCATAGGACCCTGCTGTAAGCTTCCTGATATCCTGTCTGCTATCTTCGCTCAATTCAAATTCGATTCGGCCACCATCCCATTCAATAGAAGTCAGCATGTGGTTATAGAGCATGGTATTGTTACGGCTGATATGATAATCATTCGTAGGACATTCCGGTGTATTACGACGCGTAACTACAGTGAGAGAGCCAGTAAGGGTTTTATAAAGGATTGTAGAGTAGCTGTAATTAAACCTGATTTCTCTGTTATCGGATGAAACTACTTTATCCAGATATACGCTGGCACTACCGGTAAAGTCAGGTCTTAATGTAGCGAGAGAATCATACTCTTCGAGGCTTTGGTTCAAGTCAGCTGGTCCAAATTCCCATTTGGTACCCTTCTGATCGGTTATCCTGAAGGTAAGTTCACCTCTCAATTTCTCAAGTTTTATGTCCGATTTGGGAGTTATTATCCAATTACGGTTTGTATCAGAGTAGAAACCTCCTGAGCCGCCAGGAAAGGAATAGGAGTAATAGTCGAACTCGCCATCCACCATCATTCTGGTAACACTATCAAGGTAACCCTTCTTGTCTTCTGCACTCATTTCCCTTCGAAGAAATCTCTTCAAAGAATCCAATGCATTATATCTTGAATTTCTATACAATAATCCCACCTTAAGACCTGGTCCTTCTCCATCATAATCATTCAAACCACGTTGCTGATAGTTGATCACTCCACCAGCCTGAATGCTCCATCCCATTCCTACATAACTGGGGATTTCGTCATTCTTAACTCCATTACTATTGAATGAAAGTGTAACAGGAATTTCAAGTGAACCCGATCTGATAGTGTATAAAGGGATGCTGAGATTAACAGTACCGTTGGATAGCGAAACCGGCATCTCTGTATATTTCTCAAAAGCTGCGGCCTCTGGCGATCTTGGCGTTACCTGTGGCAATATATAATTGTTCTGGGCCTGCGTAAAATCACAAATCTGCATAAACAACAAAACAATCACACAAAGTCTGATGTAGAATTTCTTCATAGAAGTAAAACTTAATTTAATAAACAACTTTCCGGGACACCCGTAAATAACTCAGGATATCCAGAAGTAATAGAAATCTGTTTTAATACCGATAACTGTATAGCGCTAATTCCTGTTTATTGAAAAAGGAAGTCACACCATCAGCAATGGAAGTTGTTTTTTGATATGGCCAGTAAATAGTAGAGGGAATGCTGAGTGTAGTTTCAATGCAGGAGAAATCTCCTGTACAGCAGTTGTAGCACAGACTGCCGTTGGGGTTAGGCTTAAAGTGTTATTCACAACGAATCAGATTAGGTTCAATGGTAATGTTCCAGAACGCTAATTTAGGCAAATTAACAATTATGCTGATTTAAAATAAATATTAATTATTTAACTGCGTTATCTCGCTGGTAACTGTGAAGACTAGTTGTCATTCAAAACATCCTGAATACAAAATGGGCCCGATAATCCGGGCCCATTCCTCTAACAATGCTTGCTTATCAATAAATACTACTTCTTTATTTTCTTTTCCATTTCTCTGATCACCGTCCACAAAACACCCGCTTCACCTCTGAAGCTCGATGACCCCTTGGGCTCATTTGCCGGAGTATACCACTCATAAAACCCATTGTTCTTTATCACACGATCCAACATCGGCTGCAACGCATCCAACGCATAATTCAGCATATCGTTCCGGAGCAGCTGCTGCACCATTCGACCACCAAACCATGTCCAGTCGCCACCATTCTGGTAACTCCATGGTCCCATACCTTTATTTTTGAAATACCCCTCGGGATATACCGGGTAAATAGTCAGTCCGATTGTTGCTGCGTTTGCAGCTTTTACATTCTCCTGCATTTTCAGGTAAGATGTTTTTATTTCCTGCTTGCTCAGCAATCCTGCTTCGATGGCGATCGCAGTTCCGCCATGATAGTAAATTGCATTCTCATCAAATGAAGCAGGGAAGGGCGATCCATTCAAATAAATATGCGGAACAAATTTCTGATTCTTACTGTCCCAGAGATGTTGCCTGATATTGGTGCTCAGTTTCTCTTTGATGTTTTTCCAGTAACCGCGCTGTTTTCCAGAGAGCTTGCCGATCTCCAGCAAATCATTGATCGCAATCACAAACATCGCATTATCGTAGATATCGATGGTGAGATGTGAGCTGCTGTCGAGTTCCACTCCCCAGTCGTGTTCGGGCTGAACATCGCCCCAGTCAACGGTGGTGGCTCCCCAGATCAGGCCGTATTTTTCAGTCCATCTTTTTTGAATGAGGAAGTTCAGGGCATCTTCCAATCCCTGCTGAACTGTTTTTCCATTTACAGTATCAGTGAGTATCGATTTATCTTTTGTGTTGCGGATGTACTTTGCGATCGCCTGCACCAGCGATGTTTCCTGATCTGTTTCTACTGTGTTCTTATGTCCTGCATATTCAGGCGCAAGCCCAGAGTGATAATATTTGTAGCCGCCTCCTGCTTTTGCAATGGGTATGTATCCATCGAGAATACCACCATCGGCTTGCTGAAACTTCAGAAAGGTGAGCAGATGTTTTTTGATGATTTGCCGGTCGTTCACTTCACAGGCCACATCGATGAAAGTATTGAGATCCCTGATCCACACTTCACCATATCCATCACCTGCTGTAAAACCGCTGCTGATCAGCTTTTCAGCCATTTGTTTTACAGGACCAGACGCTAACAAATAAGAAATTACTTTTTTCCGGGCTTCAACCAGTGAAGGTTCATTTAAAGGGTCGTTGATTGTTCTTTGGGTAACCACTTTATCGTTTTGTTGCTGAGCAATTGCATTGCCAGCAAAACTTATGGCCGCAAAAAAGAACAAGGCAGGTTTTAACATTGCAGAAAGAATTATTGATGATGAATGAAGTTGATAGTCCATCTACCTATGCTAACAATTTCGCTTCAATTTCTTCAAGCGTCTTGCCCTTGGTTTCAGGTACATACTTCAATATGAACAGAAAATATACTAAACAAATGAATGCGAATACAAGGAAATTATAATAGGCTTTATCCCCGAAATAACTGGTGAGCACCGGAAACAGATACACCACTCCAAAACACGCCACCCACAAGGCTGTTGTTGCCACAGACACTGCCACACCACGGATAGCATTTGGAAATATTTCTGCAATCAACACCCAGGTCACCGGTGCTAGGGTAGTGGCATAAATCGCAATCAATATCAACACCAGAATAGTCACCAGCGGGCCCTGCAGCAGATTGAAGTAGAAGGCACCTGCAATGGCTGCCAGCATAATACTCATGCCGATGCTTCCGATCAGCAGCAGACTGCGTCTTCCGATCTTATCTACCAATCGCATCGAAAGCAGTGTGAATACCAGATTCACCAACCCGATCAGTACCTGCTGAAACAACTGATTGCTCACATCCATTCCTGCCTTTGCAAAAATGATCGGTGCATATACGAACACCACATTGGCTCCGGAGATCTGTTGAAACACCGCCACTGTTACACCAACTCCAACTATCAGCAGCATACCCGGTTTTACGAGCGCAGCAAGAGAAGATTTTTCTGTATTTGATTTTGTCTGCCCACGTTGCTGCAACCATCGCGGACTCTCCGGAAGAAACAATGCAGATACAAAGAATATCGTTGCAGGCAATGCTGCCGAAGCAAACATCCACCTCCAGTTATTTGTCTGATCAGCCAGCAGGTAACTGCTCACATATGCCAGCAATATGCCTACCACAATCGCCAGTTGATTTACCGACACCATTCTTCCGCGTATATGGGCCGGACATATCTCCGCAATGTACAGTGGAGACAACATAGAAGCCGCTCCCACAGCCGCCCCTGCAACAACACGTGCAATAATGAGATTTGCATTCGTACTTGCCAGTCCCATTGCAACAGCCGAGATGGCGAAGATCACTGCTGATGCGATCAACGGCATCTTTCTGCCGAATCTGTCTGCCAGATACCCTGTACTCAAACTACCTGCAATACATCCGATATAGATCGAGCTGCTGGTAAATCCCAGCTCTGCATCCGATAATCCAAAATGTGGTTGTAAGAAAGGAATAGTTCCTGAGAAGATAGCAAAATCAAAACCGAAGAGCAGTCCACCGAGGGCAGCCACGATACTGATCAACATGGGGTAGGCGGGTTGGCGATTCATATAGCTGTTAGTTTGTGAGGCCTGAAATCGTTGTTGCTGCACAAAGTTATTTTCTTCCATCAGGCAAAAAATGCAATATCCGATGGAAGGGATGGACTATTTTACATTTTATAGTTAAACCTCGCCCTGTATTCTTTGGGTGATATGCTCATCACTTTGGTAAATAACCGGGAGAAATAATAAGGATCTTCCACGCCGATATTTCCCGCTATCTCCTTTATCCGAAGATCCGTGAACTGCAGGTACTGACAGGCTTTCTGAATTTTCAGATGATTAAAATATTCAATAGGAGAGAAGCCCGATTTCTTTCTGAACAGATTTGAATAATGTGATACCGATACATTCACCTGCGCCGCCAGATTCTCGAGACTCAGCGTTTCCCGGATATTTTCCTGCATGTAAAGAATGGAACGATTAACGATATCCTGCGAGCCATCTTCTTCATCTGTATCATTGAACACATCAAAGAAGAAAGATGAAAGAAAATGCGGGAGCATCATGTTCACAAAAGTGAGATTGTCCTGCCCGTATCCACGCTCGAGATGTTTGTACATATTGTCGAAGAGTGCAATGCGCTGCTGATTGAAACGCACACTGCCTTTCCATGATCCTGTTTTTGTCCAGAAAGATTTCACTGCTGCATCTGCCACAGCCCCTTTGAAATGTATCCAGTAGATTGTCCATGGTTTCTTTTCATCGGCCGCATAACAATTGTTCCTGCCGGCAGGAACAATGAAGAAATCTCCCGGATGGATCTCATATTTTTCATCGCCGATCTCCACCCATCCTTCGCCTTCTGTATTGTACACCAGTATATGCTGATCGATCCCCTTTTGCCTTACTCTGTAGTGGAACCGGGCCTTGGGATAGTATCCGATATCAGTGATATAAGCTCCTGCTATCACCGGATTCTTATGACAATACTGCAATGTGATGCTGGCAGGAAGCACTATCGCTTTCTGTCCCTGGAATCCATCTTTTTTCTTTTCCATCATAGCAGGCATCGTTTTCGTGTACAATAATAAGTGAAAGCATTAGAATATAGTCCATCATTTTAGAATTACTGTCCATTTTTAAAATTGAGTGTCCGGTTAATTTTGTTCCAAACGATTTGCTGATTCAAACCGAAACATTCACGCTTATGAACCAACAACTGCCAGAAAGCGGAAAAGGATGCATCATCGGAACTGCTGCCGGTATGTTCTTTTCTCTGCTGCTTGCATCTGCCTCATTACAGGCAGCCCCTTCAACTCCTCCCGAACACAACAATTTTTTCAGGCAAGATTCGCTCCGTGTAACGGGCACCGTGTACGACAATGCAGGTGCTCCGCTGTCCGGCGTGAGCATTCAACTGAAAGGATCGGGTACAGGCACTACTTCCAAAGAAGATGGAACATTCTCCATTCCCGTTGCTGCAAGGCAGGGTGTGCTTGTATTCAATTACGTAGGCCTCGCTGCAAAAGAAGAGATCATTGCGGGCCGCAGCACCATCAATGTGTATCTCAAAGACAAGAACGCTTCTCTCAAAGAGATCGTTGTTGTTGGATACGCCAACAAAACCAAATCCTCTGTTACAGGAGCTATCTCACAGATAGACAATAAAGCTTTCGAATCACGTCCTATCGTGAACACCGCTACTGCTTTGCAGGGAGCCATACCCGGACTCACCGTAATGCGCGGAAGTGGCGCTCCCGGCAGTCAGGGTTACGATCTGCAGATCCGCGGCTACTCATCCGTGAACGGAAACAAGCCGCTCATCCTCATCGATGGAGTAGCGGGCGATCTCAATTCCATTAATCCGGACGACATCGCAAATCTTACTGTTCTCAAAGATGCCGCCGCTTCCATCTACGGAGCACGCGCTGCCGATGGCGTTATTCTCGTTACCACCAAAAGAGGCAAGAGCGGTGCACCCACTGTAAACTATTCCGGCAACGTTGGCCGTAAAACACCTTCTTATCTCAAGAAGGTAACCACCACCCAACAATTCGCTGAAATGACGCATGAGTCGCTCACCAATGTAGGACTGCCCGGTGTGTCTGATGAAGTATTCAAAAAGATCAAAGACAAAGCAGCACCCGATCCCGATAAAGGATGGGTTACCTACCTGCACGATTACCCCGGTTTTTATACAGACAATAACTGGAACGATATCCTCTACGGCAATGCCATGCAGCAATCGCATAACATTAGCGTAACCGGTGGCGGAGAGAACAGCGCGTATCTTTTCTCCGGTGGATACCTTAAAGACAATGGCGTTTTCAAATACGGCAGCAATCATGCAGATCGCTACAACCTGCGCATGAACTACGATTTCAAGATCCTGAACAAGATCAATGTGCAGACCCGCAACAGCTACGTGTACGAAGAAGTAACGGAACCAACGCTGTGGAAAGACATGATGTCGAACCTGCCACGCACTTTCAACTTCATTCCGCTGCATAACCCGCTGGGACAGTATTACACATATCAGGGATACGTAAACCCGGCACAGCAGCTCGATGAAGGCGGCACAAGAAAATACGGCAGCAATAATTTTTCGTTCAACGTAAAAATGGATGCCGAGATCGTCAAAGGACTGAAAGTAACGGGCCTCGCCGGCATCAATATCAACAACTACAACGACAAAGCCATTACCCGTACTTTCGATCTCTATAATTACGAAGGTGGACTGCAGGGACAAAGAAACCCGCTGAACTCCGCCTACTACCTGAGTCAGAAAGACATCTACCATACGTATTCGGGCTTTATCGAATATGGAAGAACCATTGCCAATGTTCACCAGCTGAGTCTGATGGCAGGTACTTCACTCGAAAAATTCCAGAAAGAGAATATCGAAGTAACCGGCTCCAATTTCGTGGGTAATGAGATCTTCACCCTCAATCTCGCCGATAAAACCAAGGCAGACTACATGGGTATCGGTGGCGGAAACACAGACTGGGCGCTGGCTTCCTACTTCAGCAGGTTCACTTATGCATACGACAACAAACTGTTCCTCGATGCAACCATCCGTGTAGACGGCAGCTCCAAGTTCTCACCAGACAAACGCTGGAGCGCGGCATTCCCCGCTGTGATGGCTGCATACACCATCACGCAGGAAAAATTCATGGAGCGTCTCAAATGGCTGAGCCACCTGAAGCTGCGTGCATCGTGGGGACAATCGGGCAATCAGGAGATCGGAGCATTCAGCAACTACGGCTACATTCCGCTGATCTCAGTAGGTGGCAGTTATCCACTCGGCAGTCCCAACACCAAAACACCGGGTGCAGTTTCGGAAATCGCTTCCACCACCAGAACATGGGAAACACTGGAGACCACCAACCTCGGCATCGATTTCGGATTCCTCGACAACCGCCTCACCGGTAGCCTCGACATCTACGAAAAAAAGAACAAGAACATGCTGGTGAATGTGCAGGTGCCTGCTACACTCGGTGGCAGTGCACCCACACAAAACCTTGGAGTGCTTTCCACCAAAGGATTTGAGTTCACACTCGGCTGGAAAGATCAGATCGGCAAATTCCGCTACAGCGTTACCGCTATGCTCAGCGATATCAATAACAAACTGATTGAACTGAAAGGCAACGACGTACTGAGCATGGGACTCAACTACACGCACAAAGGTTATCCCATCAACAGCTATTTCGGATACGAAGCAAACGGCATCATCCAGAATGCAGAGCAGCTGGCTGCTTACAAACAACTCGGCAATGTGCCTTCCAATATCGGAGTAGGAGATATGATGTTCAAAGACATCGACGGAGATGGAAAACTCACGCCCTACGGCGATCCCACTAAAGGATCGAAAGGTGATCTGAAATATCTCGGAACCGTGTTGCCACGATACACTTATTCGTCCAATATCAGTCTCGCTTACGGCGCATTCGACCTGAATGTACTGATACAAGGCGTAGGCAAACAGGTGAACATGCGTACCGGATCATTCGCTACACCCATGAGCGCCATTTACTTTCAGCCGCTCGATTATTTCTATGGCAAATCCTGGACGCCGGAAAATACCGGAGCACAGTATCCTCGCCTGATTCCCGGTGCAGTGGGCTTCGACAATATTTACAACTACAACTGGCAGTCGAGCAGCATGCGGATCAACAACCTCGCTTATCTGCGTTTCAAAGTGATCACAGTAGGATACAATTTACCTGGTGAACTCTGCAAAAAACTCCGTCTCAGCAGCGCCAGAGTGTATCTGAGCGGACAGGATCTCTTCACCATTTCAAAAGGAACATGGAACAATTCCTTCGATCCTGAAGAAGGATGGCAGAGACAGGATGAACAAACTTACCCGTTCACCAAAGTAACCTCCATCGGCGTAAACATCAAGTTCTAATCAACACTCAACCGCATTGCAATGAAAAGGATCATCCATCTCTCCATATTCGCCCTGGCTTTGGGAAGCTGCAACAAAGCGCTTGATCTCAAACCCAAGGATACGCTCTCCGATGCTACATTCTACAGAAATGCAGCAGACTTCAAACTGGGAGCGAACGCATTGTATCCTTCTCTGGAAGGACTCAATTTCAACGATACCCAATCGGATATTGCATTCAATACCGCCAACTCCATCAGCGATGGCACTTACCTGCCTCCTGAAACCTCTGGGGACTGGAACAACGCTTACTACTATATCCGCATCGCCAATAATCTTGTTGCCAAGAGCGAAGGCAAAACAGACCCCGGCATCAAACGGTTTGTAGCGGAAGCAAAATTCTTCCGTGCCTACAATTACTGGAGCCTGCTGGAACTGTTCGGCGGAGTGCCCCTCATCACTACCGTGCCCACTGTTGAAGATCCTGTACTGTATCAGGCGAGAGCATCGAGAAAGGAAACAGCGGACCTCATCATCAAAGATCTCACAGAAGCCGCACAGGATCTGCCTTCCAGAGATGCACTCATCAACGACGATCAGGGAAGGATCACTAAAGGAACTGCAGATGCATTGCGTGCGCGCGTAGCGCTCTTCGAAGGCACCTGGAGCAAATTCCATTCCGATGGCGATGCAAACAAGTACCTCGATATCGCTATCAGTGCAGCCAATGATGTGATGAGTGGAAATCAGTACAGCCTGTTCACCGGCAAAGGCGCACAGAGCTATCGTTATCTCTTCATCGAAGAAGGTGATAACTCCAGCGAATGCATCCTCGACAGAAGATATGAAGTGAATGTAGACGGACAAGGCTTTCCTTATTCCATCGATGCAACCTGCTATCTGCCTACACGCAAACTCGCGGATATGTATCTCTGCAAAGACGGGCTGCCCATTACTGCGTCTCCATACTTCAAGGGATATGGAACCATTTCATCGGAGTACATCGATCGTGATCCGCGCATGACCATGACGATGGTAATTCCGGGTACTTCCATTCTTCGTCCGTTCAACCCCATTACGCCGATAGTGAACTGGCCTAACTCGCCACAACGCAATGGCAATACGGGTTACATCACGTACAAATACATTTCTGAGAACGTATACGGCAATACCAACAATGGCGTCAATTTCGGGTATGACAATCATATCATCCGCTACGCGGAAGTGCTGCTGATCTATGCAGAAGCAACCTTCGAAAGAACCGGAGCACTCAGTGATGCAGACATGAACAAAAGCATCAACCTCATCCGTTCACGCGTCAACATGCCTGCGATGACCAATGCATTCATCACCCGCAACGGTCTCGATCTGCGTACCGAGATCCGCCGCGAACGCAATATCGAGCTGGCACTCGAAGGTTTCCGCTACAATGATATCCGTCGCTGGAAAACTGCCGAAACAGAAATGACGCAGGCTATCAGAGGCATCAAAATAAAAGGAAACGACTGGCAAACCATCGCTCCATACAACGGCGCAAGCTATCAGAGCAGAACCGATGCAGATGGTTTTCTCATTGCACAACCTGCTTCTGCCAGAAGCTTCGATCCTAAGAAACATTATCTCCGTCCCTTACCAACCAGAGAGATCGCGCTGTATCAGGGAAAGCTTGCACAGAATCCATTCTGGTAAAGATTTGATCATTCAGGAAAACTATTGAACATACTATGAACGTCAGAGCCTGGGAAGAAAAAGTGGTGATACCTACCTATCCTGTGGGAGAGCCCGTGAAGCATCCAATGTTTTTTGAGAAACGCATTTATCAGGGAAGCAGCGGATCTGTGTATCCTTATCCCGTGATCGAAAAGATCGGTGATACCAAGGAAGATAAAGAATACACAGCCATCTATCTCGAAAACAAATATTTGAAGATCATGATCTTGCCGGAGCTGGGTGGGAGAGTGCAGATGGCTTACGACAAGATCCGCCAGCGGCATTTCATCTATTACAATCAGGTGATAAAACCCGCACTGGTAGGGCTTTGCGGGCCATGGATCTCTGGCGGCATCGAGTTCAACTGGCCACAGCATCATCGCCCCGGTACATTTTCTCCTACCAACTACACCATCGAAAACAATGCTGATGGAAGCAGTACGGTTTGGGTGAATGAGATTGAAAGGATGAGTCATACCAAAGGAATGGCAGGGTTTGTTTTGCATCCGGACAAAGCCTATCTCGAAATACGTGCAAAGATCCATAATCGCAGCAGCCTGCCACAGACTTTTCTGTGGTGGGCCAATCCTGCGGTGAAAGTGAATGATCATTATCAGAGTGTATTTCCTCCGGATGTAAATGCAGTGTTCGATCATGGCAAACGGGACGTAAGCGAATTTCCGATAGCTAAGGGAGTATATTACAAAGTGGATTACGCACCGGGTACAGATATTTCCCGTTATAAAAATATCCCGGTGCCCACTTCGTATATGGCGGTGCAATCGAAATTCGATTTCATCGGTTGTTACGAGCACGATACAAAAGCCGGCATGCTGCACGTAGCTGATCATCATATTTCGCCCGGAAAAAAACAATGGACCTGGGGCAACAGCGATTTTGGTTTATCATGGGATAGAAACCTTACGGATGAAGATGGACCGTACATCGAACTGATGACGGGCGTGTTCACCGAAAACCAACCAGACTTTGCCTGGCTGCAGCCCAATGAAGAAAAAACATTCGAGCAGTATTTCATGCCTTATGCCGGTATCGGTGCAGTAAAGAATGCAGCGAAAGAAGCGATGGTGAATCTCGAACTCGAAGGCAACAAAGCCACCATTGGAGTGTATGCCACGGCTGAATATGCGAATGCATCGGTTCGTTTGCTTGCCGGTAAAGAAATCATTGCAGCAATCGATACAGATCTTAGTCCTGAAACATACTTCACTACGGAATTGCTTCTTCCATCGGGTATTGCAGCCACTGATCTGCTGCTCGAAGTAAGAAGCCATACAGGGATACTGCTCATCAGTTATCAGGCGGAAGACTTCAGTGCACGTCCGGTTCCCGCAGCTGCCACTGCAGCCCCTGATCCTGTTGAAGTAAGCACAGTGGAAGAACTTTACCTGCACGGCCTTCATCTCGAACAATATCGCCATGCCACATTCGATCCGATGGATTATTACAGAGAAGCATTGCGCCGCGAACCCGGCGACAGCCGCACCAACAATGCGGTTGGATTGCTGTTGCTTCGCCGTGGTCAATTTGAGCAGGCGTTACCTTATTTTCAAAGAGCCATAAAGACCCTAACCAATCGCAACAACAATCCGTACAGTGGTGAATCGCATTACAATCTCGGTCTATGCTATCGCATGATGGGCCGGTATGATGATGCATATGATGCGTTCTACAAATCCATCTGGAACGATGCATTCCAGCACAGCGGTTATCTCGAACTCGCCCGCCTTGCAGCACGTAAAAAAGAGTACACGCTTGCATTGCAGCATATTGGTCGTTCACTGGTGCGCAATTCCGAGAGCCACACTGCACGCCATCTGAAAGCAGTATTGCTGCGCAAAACAGGCAAGATGGATGAAGCCAAAAACTGCATCAAAGAAGCATTGCAACAGGATACATTCAGTTTCGGATGTATGTTCGAACAAGCACAGCTTACCAACGATGTGAGTTCTACTGAACAGCTGCAACACCTGATACAATCAATGCCGCAGCAATACCTCGAATTCGCACTCGACTATGCGCATGCGGGTTTCTATGAAGAGGCGGCGACACTTTTGCAACTGCATACCAGAGCAGAGAAAGAAATCTACCCAATGGTGCTTTACTGCCTCGGCTGGCTGCATCAGCAAATGAATGATCCGGAACGTGCTGTACAATATTTCAAACAGGCGAGTCAGCAAAAACCAGATTACTGTTTCCCTAACAAATCTGAAGAACAGATCATTCTGCAATCTGCGCTGCAACTGAATAGTAGCGATGCAAAAGCATGGTATTATTTCGGCAATCTATGGTATGCACGCAGGCAATATGCAGAAGCCATTCAGTGCTGGGAACATTCTATCGAACTTGATGATCAGTTCCCCACCGTACTACGCAACCTTGCGCTGGCCTGCTTCAACAAACTCGAAAATCCGAAACGTTGTCTGCAATTGCTGGAACGCGCATTCGGATTGCAGGAGAACGATGCACGCCTGTTGATGGAACTCGATCAGCTCTACAAAATTCTTAACTACCCGGCAGCAGACAGGCTTGCCACACTGAAAAAATATCTCAGCATCACCGAAGAACGCGATGATCTCTATCTCGAAATGATCACGCTGTACAACTCCCTCGGCGAATATTCCACTGCGAGAAAACTCATTCTCAGCCGCAACTTTCATCCATGGGAAGGAGGAGAGGGTCGCGTGATTTCACAATACCTCAGTTGTCATATCGAGCTTGCCAAGCGAAGCATCCTTGCAAAACGATATAAAGAAGCGATGGTACTGCTGGAAGCTGCAGACCAATACCCGCCCAATCTCGGAGAAGGCAAACTGCCCAATGCACAGATTAATGCCATCAGCTATCTGAAAGGCATCATTTATCAGGCAACAGGAGAGGAGGACAAAGCTAAATTATGCTTTGCTGCAGCAACTACCGGAGCCGGGGAACCCGCGCTGGCTATGTATTACAACGATGCAAGCGCCGATCAGTTATTCTATCAGGCACTCGCATATTTTGAAACAGGCAACAACGAAAAGGCAAAGACCATCTGCCATCAACTGATTCAATTCGGACTGCAACACTGGAATGATACCGTTTCAATTGAATACTTTGCAGTATCCTTGCCCGACCTGGCGGTATTTGAACAGGATCTGAACCAGAAGAACAGGCTGCATTGCAACTACCTCACAGGGCTCGGAGAACTTGGACTGAACAATATGGACCGTGCATCGGAATATTTCAGCGATGTACTGAAACGCGATGCACATCATCAGGGAGCCATGATCCACCGGAACATGATTCCATTTTTACAAAACCGATTTCAACATTTCAGCATAGAAAAGTAATTGCCAATGTTAAGAACCACCTCACTATTCATCGGACTGCTGGGCACTTTCACTGCATCGGCTAATCTGGCGCAGCAAAAGCCCAAAGACACCACCATTCGTATCGATGGCCGATCCAACGGAAGAATATTCGAAGGCATCGGTGCTGTAAGTGCCGGAGCATCCTCCCGATTGCTGATCGATTATCCCGAACCATATCGCAGCCATGTACTCGACTATCTCTTCAAACCCGGATTCGGTGCGGGTTTCGTGTATCTCAAAACTGAGATCGGCGGAGATGGCAATTCCACCTGCGGCTCCGAACCCAGCTTCGCGAGAACGAAAGAGGAAATGAAAAATCCCAATTTCAACAGAGGTTACGAATACTGGCTCATGCGCATGGCCGCGGATCGCAATCCCAATATCGAACTCGATGCACTGGAATGGACCATGCCGGGATGGTTCAAACAAATATGGGGACAGGATAATGCAGACTACATCTCCACTTTCATCGATGGTGCCAAACACTGGGGCCTCAACATGAAATACATTGGAGGTTGCTGGAACGAACGCACTTACGACCGCAACTGGATTGTTGATACACTTCGTCCAACTCTCAACAAAAGAGGATACTCACACGTAAAGATCGGCGCTCCCGAAGGAGCGGGCAGGGCATGGGCTATTTGCGAAGAACTGGTAAAAGATCCAGTTTTCAGAAACTCCATCACCAGTGTAAGCTACCACTATCCTGATTCGTATATGTGGAGACCAGGCACGGAACTCGCCGGCAAAACAGCTTTCGAGACAGAGCTTCCGCTCTGGTCGGGAGAAGATTTTTCTCTTCCCGGCGCTCCATGGAAGAATACCACTTATCTCGCAAAGAATATACTGCGTTGTTATATCAGGCAGCAGATCACCAAAGTAAATCTCTGGTGTCCCATTGCATCGATGCCCGATAATAGTTGCTTCTCTAATGTGGGCATCATGAAAGGCGTTAGTCCATGGTCTGGTTATTACGAAGTATGGCCAACCATCTGGGCTGTGGCACACTTCAATCAGTTTGCAAAACCCGGCTGGCAATATCTCAACAGCGGATGCGGACTGCTCGCCAATGATGGTGCTATCTGTACTTACAAAAGCAACGATGGCAATAACGACTACAGCATAGTTGTGGTTACAGGCAGCGAAGCGCAGAAACTGAATTTCGATGTAAGCAATCTCAATGGAAAACAATTGCAGGTGTGGAAATCGAACAGCAAGGCACAGTTCATTCAACAGGCTGCACTCAAACCGGTGAACGGAAAATTCAGCATCACGCTGGAGGCGAATGCCATCTACACCATCACTACCACAAAAGGACAACAGAAAGGATCGCACAAGATCCCCGCCCAGACTGTATTTCCGACTAGCTATGCAGATGATTTCAATAGTTATGCCATGGACAGAGCACCCTTGTCTCCGAAATATTTCTACGACAATTCCGGTGCTTTTGAACTAATGCAGGATGCCAGTGGCAACAAGTATCTCCAGCAATCGCTGATCAATGATATCACACACTGGATACCGGATTCCTGTGCATTCACCTACGTATCGCAGGGAACAGATTGGGAAGACGGAAGCATTTCATCGGATGTATTCGTGAATGAGGATGCATTCAATGGTCCCGGTTATGCCGGACTGATCATGCGCGCCGCATACGACAAAGGCGGACAATCACTGATTCCATTCGGATACCGTTTCATGCTCTTCAAAGACGGCAGCTGGCAACTGAAAAATAAAACAAGCGTACTGGCATCAGGCAAAACAACAGCCGGTGTCTGGCACAACCTCAAACTCAGTTGCAAAAAAGATCTTATCGAAGGATACATCGATCAGCAGCGTGTAGTGAGCATCCGCGATAACAGTTGTCTGCTTGGCGCTTCGGGATATGTATCTGGCTTCAACATCGCTAAATTCGATAACCTGAAACTGAATTACACGCCTAACGAAGGAAAGATCGTTTCTGACTGGGCAGCCACCACAGCGTCTTCCGACAGACAGGCGCAGGAGGCATGGTTTGCTACGGACATCAACAGTCTCTCCAAATGGCATGCAGCAAAACATGATGTGGCGCAATGGCTTAAGATCGATCTCGGATCTGTAAAGAATATCACGCGTGTTGAAAGCTGGATGGAATACTTCAGTAAGCCAACGCAGTATCTCATCGAATATTCAACCGATAACAAGAACTGGAAAACATTTGCAGACAAACAAAAGAATACAGTGGCCCATAACCCATGTTATGTAGACAAGGGCAGTGCAAAAGCACGCTGGGTGCGCATTACAGTGCTGCCGCATGCGGAGCGCAATTACATAGCTATTCACGAGTTTAAGGTATACAGCAATTAAGGATCAGTACCCATGAATCGCAAAGCAGGAAGCTGCCCCCGCAAGGAGGCAGCTTCTTTGCTTTTTTTACATAAATTGCCCCAATGAAAAGAGAAGAAGCATTGGAACAGGAAAGGAGAATCCTGCTTGAACTGGGAAACGACATTACCAGAGTCCGGGAAAAAAATGACCTGCTCACACTTTTCAAACTTCGCATAAAGGGGCTTTTCCATATCACCCATACAATTGTAACGCTCATCGATCATAAGGAAGGCACTTATACTCCCTTTCTGCTCGACAACGATGGGTCACCCATCAGATCACATAACAGATACGATGAAATGGTGCAATCGCACTTTTCACTGAATGAGCCATTCATTCAGGCAGTACTTCAGTCAGAAGATCCCACCTCCTTTTTACTGAAGGAGATCATGGATAAACCGCAGAGTCCGCCTTTCCTCAGGGTGAATTATGAGAAAGGCGTTCGCGAGATCATGATGACCAAACTCATGAAAGAAGGAAGGCCGATGGGCTTCATCCATACTTATACAGACAAACCCGAAGGGTTCAGTACCGGATTCAGAAACCTGATGAAAGGCATTGCGCCACAGTTGTCGAGCGCAGTATCCAATATCATCAAGAACGAAGAGATACTCAAGAAAGAAAAAGAGAAATCGTTCCTGCTCGATTTCAGCAGCAATATTGCAGCAGTAAGAACCAGGCAGGATCTGCAGCAGGCTGTTCGTACTGTTATCAACAAAATGGATCAGAAAAGCGGTTATGTGATCCGCAGGATCAATGACGACGGTGTAACCATGAGTGCATATATCTTCGACTATGGCAATAAGCAGCACGATCCCAAAATCATCAAAGCGCTGGAGCAGGACCATTATTCCATCAACGATGGATTGCAGAACCGCATCATGAACAGTCCAATCCCGTTAATGCTGAATGTAGAACGTGAAATACAACGTGGCATCAGAGCAGATTACCTGCATTACTGGAAGCAAATGGGATTCAAAAACTTTGTTGGTATCAGATTGCGCAACGGCGAAACCAATATAGGTATGCTGTTGCTCAATATAGAAGAGATCAATGTGCAGTTATTGCAGGGCATCTGTGCACAAATATCTATCGCCCTCGCCAATATCATGGCTAATGAACAGGTGAGCAAAACGCAGGAAGAACAGTCGTTTCTGCTTGCCTTTAGCAATGATATTACACAGATGCGAACTAAGGAGGATCTGCAGACTGCCATCCTTACTGTGCTCGACAAAGCGCTGGGTACAAGGCTTGCCATGATCCGGGTGATCGCGGATGATGGTCTTCATATGCCCATTTTCATGTACGATGCCACAATATTCGACAATGCCAAAGCGCTGTTCGGGAAATTGGCTGCTGTACAGATAACGGTAAAGGAAAGTTACACTTCCAAAGTTCTTGCCAGCAGAGATGGGCTCATATTCAATGTAGAAGAAGAACTGAAAAGCGGCAATGAATATGCAAAACTCTGGAAGGCCACCGGACATAGAAATATGTATGCTCTGCCGTTGCGGGTGGGAGATAAAAATATCGGCACCATCTGGCTGCTTGCAGACCGTCTCAGCCAGTTATTGTTGCGGGGCATCTGTGCTCAGATATCGGTTGCCATCGCCAATATACAGGCCAACGAAAAGCTGCTGGCCTATAAAAAACAACTGGAAGTTGAGAACGATTACCTCAAAGAGCAGATCAAAACCATCTACAACTTTTCGGAGATCATCGGCAGTGGCGATCAGATGCAGAAAGTGTACAGACTCATTTCATTGGTGGCCGATTCCAATACCACAGTACTGGTAACAGGAGAAACGGGTACCGGAAAAGAACTGATAGCGCGTGCCATTCACAATGCTTCGCCACGGAAAGACAAACTAATGGTGAAGATCAATTGCGCAGCCTTGCCTGCCAACCTCATAGAAAGTGAATTGTTTGGTCACGAACGCGGCGCATTTACCGGAGCAATCGACAAACGCATCGGCAAATTTGAACTGGCCAATAACAGCACATTGTTTCTCGATGAAATAGGAGAGCTGCCTCTGGAAGCGCAGGCGAAATTATTACGTGTGATACAGGAACGCGAATTCGAAAGAGTAGGAGGCCAGCAAACCATCCGGATAGATGTCCGGCTGATTGCTGCTACCAACCGCAACCTCGAAGAAGAAGTGAAGGCAGGAAGGTTCCGGGCTGATCTGTATTTCCGCCTGAATGTATTTCCGGTTCATCTGCCGCCTTTGCGCGATCGTTCTGAAGACATCGAAGCGCTCACACATTTCTTCATTGAGAAGTACAGCAGAAATTCAGGAAGAAAAATCAAAAAGATAGCGCCAAAAGTGATGCAGCAATTACGCAGCTATACATGGCCGGGAAATGTAAGAGAACTGGAGCACCTTATTGAACGCAGCATACTGCTCACAACAGACGGAGTGCTGGATGAAGTATACATACCCCAACATACAGGAACCGATAAACAGGAGCAGGCATTTCTGCTGAACCGTTCACTTGAAGAAGTGGAACGTGCATACATCATCGAAACACTGAAACGCTGCAGCGGCAAAATCTCCGGAGCCGGCAGCGCAGCTGAAATTCTCAAAATGCCAGGAAATACACTTCATTCCAAGATGAAAAAACTGGGCATTACCAAGGCCGATTATTTTGGCTGATCGCCTCCATCTTTCACTGTATTTAGTGAAACTCTAAGTGATTTCACGAAATACAGTGAAAAACAATGCAGCAACATTGTTTTATTTATCTGATTATCAATACTTTGATTTTTTGGCATCGGGTTAGCCTATATGCTGGCATCAAACCGTTTAAAAAATCAAATTATGAAAATCGTAGTAATCGGAGGCACTGGCCTTATCGGAAGCAAGGTGGTTGATCAACTTCGCCAGCAAGGGCATCAGGTAATTGCCGCTTCTCCCAACACGGGTATCAATACCATTACGGGCGAAGGACTAGCCGAAGCCATGCAGGGCACCAATATTGTAATCGACCTTGCCAATTCTCCTTCTTTTGAAGACAATGCAGTGATGGAGTTTTTCCAGACGGCCGGCCGCAATCTGCTCGCAGCAGAGATCAACGCAGGAGTAAAACATCACGTTGCACTTAGCATTGTTGGAGTAGACGATATGCAGAACATCGGTTACATGCGCGCCAAACAGGCACAGGAAAACCTCATCAAAGCATCAGGAGTACCGTTCACCATTGTACGCAGCACCCAATTTTTCGAGTTCATTGCAGGCATCGCCAATCAGGCAGCAGATGGCAATGAAGTACATCTCTCCGATGTAGAGTTTCAGCCGATTGCAGCGGATGATGTAGCAGGCTATGTAGCCCGCTTTGCATTGAACGCACCCCTCAACGGTCGTGTTGAAATAGCAGGACCAGAGCGTTTCAAAATGTATGAAATCGTAGACCGTTATCTGCAACATGCAAAAGATCCACGGAAAGTAATTCCCAACGGAAAGCCAGTATACTTCGGTGGAGAAGTTAGCCACTCGGCGCTGGTACCTGCGGGTAAAGCAGAGCTGGGCGCTATCGACTTTGAAAAGTGGTGGAGCAATCAACCGCAGAAAGCCTGATAACATCGATCTGCCACCTGTTGAAACGAAGATGACGGGTGTCAGCTTGCCGGGGCGGTTGTAATGGGAGTGCACTTTCCACCCGTTCGTGCACAGGGATACCCCTACGCCGGCGTAATGATCCTTACGAAAACCGGTCAACAACACGGCAAGTCAACAGGAAGCAGATCGATCTTTTTTCCAACATCATTTTCAACTATTCAATTAAACACCATGCATCTTCCATTCTTCCATTTGCATAACGATCAGCTGGAAAGCAGTCCTGATCAGCATCCTGTGGTTCACACAGAACCGGCACACAATACCTCCGAAGGCAGCGAATTTCTCGACGACGCTATCCGCATGCACGAACAGCCACTCATGTATACCGAAGTAAGTGTGTCGGCCGGCGGTCCGGTTGACCTGTTGTAATCATCAATAAAAAACCATTCCTCACCTGATCAAATCAAACAAAATGAGAAACTACGAATCACTTGTCGATGCCTTGGACGACCTCAGAAAAAGGGGCTACGATGCCGACTTCGAACCACAGTCGAATTGCCTTTACTGCAACAACCTCGATCTCCGCCTGTACGAAGAAGAGTTCCAGGTAGATGAAGTGTATCGCTTCGAAGGCGATTCCAGTGCAGACGACAGCTCGGTTGTATATGCACTTACATCTACCACAGGCGTAAGAGGCACCATCGTGGATGGATTCGGAGCATCCGCCGGCAATATCGATTTCGATATGGCAAGAAAACTCCACGGCCATTCCATTCCCAACTGATCCATCATTCAACCAACCATACCATGCTACAATCAAACAAAAACATCAAAGCTGCGGAAGATCCGCACATATTCAAAGAGGTAAGGGAGTTCCTGAAACTGCTGAATGCAGGAAACGGAAAACCCATCGAACAACTGAGTGTCGCAGAAGCACGCAAAGTGCTGGTGGATGCACAAAACTCCGCAGACGTAGATTACTCAGGCATTGAAGAAACGCAGCGGTCCATTATGCAGAATGGAGAAACGGTGAACATCCATATCATAAAACCCATTGGTTCGAAACCCGGAGCGCCTGTATTTGTGTATGTTCACGGAGGAGGATGGGTGCTGGGAGATTATCCAACACACAGACGCCTGGTGCGCGATCTGGTAATCGGAAGCGGCGCAGTTGCAGTGTTCCCCGATTATACACCATCGCCTGAAGCCCGCTTTCCTGTTGCTATCGATCAGATCTACGCTACTGTAAAATGGGTTGCTGAACATGGTGATGAAATAGGAGTAGACGGCAGCAACCTCGCCGTAGCAGGCAATAGCGTAGGAGGGAATATGACAGCAGCGGTTGCACTGATGGCCAAAGAAAAAAAGGGACCGGCCATTAAATTGCAGGTGCTTCTCTGGCCTGTTACCGATGCGAACTTTGAGACCGGCTCCTACATTGATTTTGCAGAAGAGAGATTTCTTACAAAAAACATGATGCGATGGTTCTGGGATAATTACTTGCCCGATACCAATGCACGCAATAATATGTACGCATCGCCCTTGCAGGCAACTGCAGCACAATTGCAGGGACTTCCTCCTGCACTTATTCAGACAGCAGAAAACGATGTGCTGCGCGATGAAGGAGAAGCCTATGCACGCAAACTGAACGAAGCAGGCGTGGAAGTAACACTTACCAGACATGCAGGACTTATCCATGATTATGGTTTGCTGAATCCTCTGGCTCATATTCCTTCTGTACAAACAGCGCTGCTGCATGCTGCAGCCAGCATCCGCAAAGCGCTCGGCCAATAGAGCTTCCGGTCTTTACAACATCATCATAATTAATCAGGGGGTTTACAGCTATCCACTTCCTTCTCAGGAAATGGAAACGGCTACCCATTTCCATAACCGGTAAAACATACCATCATGACACTCAAACAAATTATCACAACAGTAATTTTTATGTCAACCACTTTACTTTCTCAGGCACAAAAAACACCTTCCATCACCACTCCCAAAGGAGTGAAGAATGTGGTGCTGGTTCACGGAGCATTTGCAGACGGCAGCAGCTGGTCGAAGGTAATTCCTTTGTTGCAGGCAAAAGGCCTTCATGTAATAGCAGTGCAGAATCCGCTGATCTCTTTCGATGAAGATGTAGCAGCAACAAAACGCGCCATTGCGCAGATGGATGGTCCGGTTTTGCTTGCAGGGCATTCATATGGCGGCATGGTGATCTCCGAAGCAGGTAAAGATCCCAAAGTTGCAGGCCTGCTCTATGTTGCAGCCCTTGTTCCGGAAGAGGGTCAGAATGTAAATGATGTAAACGCAGCTATGCCACCTACGGCTGTGGGTCCTGAAATCTTACTCAGCAATGGATTCTTATCACTCTCTCCAAAAGCAGTGAATGAATTCTTTGCACAGGACGCCACACCGGCAGAAAGAAAAATCATTTACGTAGTGCAAACGCCCTGGGCTGTTTCTGCAACACAGCAGAAAGTGTACAGTCCAGCATGGCAAACCAAACCTTCCTGGTCTGTGATTGCAGCCAGGGATGGAATGATCAATCCGGATCTGCAACGCTTCAAGGCAAAACTCATCAAAGCCAATTCCATCGAACTCAGTTCGGGTCATGTTCCGATGGTGACCATGCCGCAAAAAGTTGCTGCCTTCATACTCGATGCAGCCGCCCAATTATAAGCCGCTGATTCCATCAGCACATATCAACTGACATTCTGATTATAAAAACCATAAAATCAAATTCAAATGCAGGAATTCTTAATCGCTATCCACAGAGACCTCACCAGCAAACATCCAAGCCCATCTCCCGATCAAATGAAACTGGCTATGAAGCCTTATCAGGACTGGATTGCAGGCATTGCAGCACAAGACAAACTGGTAGCGCCTCCCAAAAGATGGGACCTCGATGGCAGAGTGGTGAGCACAGCCAAAAAGATCCACGAAGGGCCGTATGCAGAAGGCACCATTTCAATTGGCGGCCTCTTTCTCATCAGAGCCAAAGACTATGATGAAGCAGTAGAGATTGCGAAGGGATGCCCCATTATTCAATATGGAGCCATTGTTGAAGTTCGCATGGCAATCCCCGCAGCATAATCGGTCGGGCTGGCTGAATGCCTCTGATGCAGATCAAAGGCATTCGGCTCAGCAACCGACATCCTCCTTTCAAAAAAATTAAAGCAATTGCCATGTTACCAACAGGAAGTACCGCTCCCGACTTTGAATTATTCTCCACACCAGACCAGTTGTTGAAATTATCCGAGCTGAAGGGCCGCAAAGTAATACTTGCATTTTATCCCGCAGACTGGAGCCCTGTGTGCGACGATCAGATGAATCTGTACAACGAAATGGGGAAGTTCTTTTCCCGACACAACGCCCAGCTGATCGGCATTTCGGTAGACAGCAAATGGTGCCATCTCGCATTCGGAGAGAACAACAAATTCAGTTTTCCGCTGCTGTCAGATTTTGAGCCTAAAGGTGAAGTAGCCAGATCATACGAAGTGTACGACGAGAAAAACGGCCAATGCCAGCGCGCGCTGTATGTGATCGACGAAGCCGGCATCATTCGCTGGAGCTATCTTTCGCCTGTTGGTATCAATCCCGGCGCAGATGGCATACTCAATGCTCTCGAAGAATTAGATAACGTTAAATCAATACAATTATGACACAGTTATTATATCCTGTAAACAGCGCCGACAATATCGAAGGCAATGCCAGTGCTCCGATAGAGCTGGTGGAGTATGGCGATTATGAATGTCCTTACTGCGGACGTGCTTATCCGATCGTAAAAGAGATTCAGAAGCAGCTGGGGGCAGATCTGAAATTTGTGTTCAGGAATTTTCCGCTGAAGAGGATCCATCCGCACGCATTTGCAGCGGCGCTGGCAACAGAGGCAGCTGCGCAACAGGACAAATTCTGGCAAATGCACGATATCATTTTCGAGAATCAAAAGTCGCTGGAGTCAGAAGATATTTTCTTTTTCGCCAAAGAGCTTGGCCTCGATATTCAAAGCTTCGAGAACGATATGCAAGATCCTTCACTGATACGCAAAGTGGAGCACGACTTTGAAACCGGCATCAGAAGCGGCGTTAACAGAACTCCTACATTTTTCATCAACGGAGAGAAATATGAAGGCGAATGGGGCAATCATGAACTGCTGCAATTTCTGCTGAACAAATTGTCAGCAATTGGCCCCAAAGTTTATTAGCAGTGCCGTAAGCATGGCCATAAAAAAAGTGTCTCCAGGTTCTTTGCAAACACAGGAGACACATTTTTATGAGGAATACTTATGGTTTCTTTTTCTTCTCTGCATCTTTCTTCGCTTTCTGAGCGCGCTCGTAGTTGCGGCGACTGGCTTCTTCCAAAGCCTTCTCGTCTGCTTTTCCATCTTCGCCGAGAATCATGGCCGGTCTTGGGAATTCGCCGTTCTTCAGTTTTTGCGTGAACTGTTTTGTTTCATGGATCCAACGTCCTTTCTCCCATTTGAAGGCTTCGTAATCGCCATCAGGAACGTAGGTTGATTTTCTGGCTGGCTCATCCGATTCCGAGATCAGGTGATCAACAATGATGAGATCGAGGTCTGCATCGTAATTGAGATATGCTTTCGCTTCTTTCTTGTACTCAATGCTGAAACGGTTTACAGCAGCGCGTTTGGCAGTATCGCGTTCGAAGCTGAATTTGGTGGCGCCGAATACAGGTTCGCCTGCTGCATCGAAAGAAAGTACATCGATCCATTTCTTGTTGCTGGCAACACTGAAATCGTCGAAGCCAAGCAGCGTGTAATATTTCTTGCCCTGATTTTCTTTCTGAATGATCTTATAGTAAATGGCACCGATCCAGTTGAATCGGTTCCTTACAGAGTCGTTGGGATTTTTGGTGAACATGCTCGCATCGAAAAGCGGATAGAGCTTCAGCTTTCCGTTGGTAGTGCGCATCTGAATGGCGCCTTTCTGCATGATCACGTATTCATCTTTTTTCAGCTGCCAGGTGAAAATGCGGAAGCTGCTGTCCGGTGAATAAAGCTTTGAGATATTCAGTGAATCGAAAGGGTAGTAGAATGAGTTCGGACTCTGCAATGCGCGCACGAATGTGCGCGTAAAGAGGCTGTCGCTGCGGAAGCGGTCTGCAGCTTCGGGAGCGAGTACCATGTTCACGGAAAATTTCTGCATGCTGTCCTCCTTCAGTTTGAGAGCGGCTTTTTCTGAAGCCGGAATCTTCTGAGCTGAAACAGTCACTGGCAGTAATGCTGCTGTGAGAATAATAACAAGAGAGAAAATGATACTGCGCTGTTGGTTCATAATGATGCTTTTCCGTTGCGGCAAAGGTACGATCCTTCGTCCGATGAATGCAAACGATAAAGCATATGGAAAATTTTATGCCAACTGCAAAGATTTTGCAAAATCGGGGAGGCCGTCGAAAGCCAGGTCGATGCTGGGATCGGGGCCCTGTTCCGGATGGGTATTGCGCACAAAAACGGTGTGCATGCCTGCATTGCGGCCGAAGCCCATATCACTGAGGCGGTTACCTACGATGATGCTGCGGTGGAGGTCGATCTCCGGAAAGTCTTTTTGTGCGCTGAAAGCCATACCGGGATTGGGTTTCCGGCTGGGGTCGGACTTGTCCACGGCAGGGCAGTAGTAGATCTTGTCGATCCGGCCACCGGCCTGCTGAATGGCAGACATCATTTTAGAATGGATATCGTGAAGATCTGCGTCGGTCATCAGTCCACGGCCAATGCCACGCTGATTGGTTACCATGATGATCTTTCCGAACAACGGATTGAGTATGCGCATGGCTTCGAGCACGCCATCATAAAATACAAACTCGTCGAAGTTGTAGATATAGTCTTCTTCCTTTTCGTGATTGATCACTCCGTCTCGGTCGAGGAAAAGTGTCCAGCTTGTATCGATGCGTTGCAGATCGAGCATAACTAAAAAACCTTGTTTTGGAACTCCTGGATGGCGCGTTCAAAGTCGGCAGGGATGCCGATATCGATGAAATAACCATCCTGTACCTGACCATACATCGGTAAGGTGCTGTAATATTTTTCGAGGTAATCTTTTTCGAATGAAAACTTTTCCGGCAGATCCAAAGCCAGAAAGCTCGGTACATGCAAGGCATATACACCACCATTGATCAGTCCGCTTTCATAGAATTGTTTCTCGCGGAAACTTTCGATGCGTTGATCGGCCCGAAGCCCCACTACTCCATACCGGTCGAATTGCTCCATGGGCTTGAGTGTAAGCGTGCAAACACTTTCCTCCATTTCGTGAAACACAGACAGTTTGGAAACATCCACTGTAAAAATGGTATCGCCATTCAATACGAGCACATCTTCACAGACAGTTTGTTCGCAGGCTTTGAGAATGGCTCCTCCTGTTCCCAACGGTTCGTCTTCAATGGAAATGGCTGTTTCGAGGTCTGGATATTCAATGGCCATAAACTGTTCGATCTCTTCGTGCATGTAGCCGAGGGCCAGCACAAATCGTTCGACGCCTTGTTTTTGGTAGTAATCGATTACCCATGCCAGAAATGGACGGCCCGCAACAGGAGCCATGCATTTGGGAAGATCGGGCACCGCGCTGCGAAGCCTGGTGCCTAATCCGCCTGCGAGGATGATGCATTCTTTTATCATGCTTCGCTGAAATATTTTTCTTCTACCAGCTGGCAGTAAATATGTCCAAGAAGGATATGGCTTTCCTGAATACGTGGTGTGTCTGTTGAAGGAACATTGAGCAGGTAATCGCTCAGGTCTTTCATCTTGCCACCTGTTTCGCCGGTGAAGCCGATAGTGGTTACGCCTTTCTCACGCGCCACTTCAAATGCTTTAACGATGTTGGCGGAATTGCCGGAAGTAGACAATCCGATCAGCACATCTCCTTTGTTGCAGATGCCGCGTACCAGACGCGCATACACTACATCGTAGCTGTAATCGTTGGCTACTGCGGTGAGGTAAGATGTGTTCACGTGCAGGGCTTCTGCAGGCAGTGCTTCGCGGTCTGTGTAGAAGCGGCCGGAGAATTCTGCTGCGAGGTGCTGAGCATCTGCTGCGCTGCCGCCATTGCCACAGAAATACACGCGGTTGCCGTTCTTCAGGGCCTGTACGGTGAGATTGGTGATGTCTTCCACTGCTTTCAGCAATGCTGTATTCTGCAGCACTTTGTTCTTTACTGCTACAGATTCTGAAATGATATTCCTGATCTTATTCTGCATACAATATTTTTTCTGTTGATACTAGATGGTCCAGGTAGTGAGACCGTGTTTTACAAACTGATATTGTTTAACATAACCGCCGAATCCGCTGAGCGCTTCAGCTACGGCGTATTTGGTGGTACCCGGACAGTAAAAAGTCATGAATCCGCCGCCGCCTGCTCCGGAGATCTTGCCACCGGTAGCGCCTGCTTTGCGGGCGGTGTTGTAAATATCGTCCATCAGGCTGTTGGAAATGCCTTCAGCCATCTGCTTTTTCTGCTGGAATCCAAAATCGAGGATTTGTCCAACTTCGTGCACACGACCTTTCAGCAGCGCTTCTTTCATCATCTGCGCCTGTGCTTTCAGTTGGTGCATCGCTTCGATGCTGGCGCCTTTTTTATCGGTTACGTTCTTGCTTTGTTTCTCGATGATCTTTGCACTTTCGCGGCTGGTGCTGGTGTAGTACAGCAGCAGGTTGTTTTCCAGCTCGAACAGGTATTGCTGTTTGATGCGGAGCGGATTTACGATCACTTTTTCATCGGCATAGAATTCCATGAAGTTCACGCCTCCGAAAGTAGCAGCATACTGATCCTGACGGCCACCTGCCATCTTGAGATCCTGACGCTCGATCTCATAAGCGAGATGTGCAATATCGTATTCACCCAATGGCAGTCGAAGCATTTCGGCAAATGCGCCGATGATGGCCACCACAAGGGTAGAGGAAGTGCCTAAGCCGGAACCGGCGGGTGCATCAACATAGGTGCTGAGGCGGAATCCGGTTTCGGGCATGCCGTAATCCCGCTGGATGCGATTGTACACACCTGCGAGCAGATCGAGTTTGCCCTGCAGCACTAACTGTTTGTCGTAGTCGAAAACAACTTCTTCTTTTCTGTCGAGCGCCTCGAAGATGATCTTTTTCTCCTGAAGCGGTTCAATATTGGCATAGGCGTACAGCGATACAGTGGCATTGAGAATGGCGCCATTGTACAGATCGCAGTATGGACTAACATCAGTTCCGCCGCCGGCCAGGCCAATACGCAACGGAGCTTTGCTTCTGTAGATCATGATTTATTATTGGTTGGTAGAGCTGCAATGTCTGTGATATTATTCACCAGCACCTGCCAGCTGTATTTTTGTTTTTCAGTACGCAAATGAGGCAGAAAATATTGTTCTCCCTTATCGAAATATTCGCTGATGGCCGCTGCGATGGAAGCAGGATTGGGTTCGCACACCAGTCCGACCTTATCGTGGGGAACCAGGTCGGGCAATCCTCCTACATTGGTTACGATCATGGGCGCTTCAAAATGATAGGCCAATGGCGTAACGCCGCTCTGCGTGGCATTTCTGTAAGGTTGTACCACCACATCTGCCGCGCAAAGGTAATACTTCACTTCGCTGTCGGGAATGAATTGTGTGCGCATGATCAGCACATCGGCAATGCCGAGCTGGCTGATCAGTTTATTGTATTCGGCTTCATCTTCGTAATATTCTCCTGCTACGAGCAGGCGGATGGGGCGGGGATCTTTTTTCACCAGCTGCATGGCTTCGAGCAGTATGTCGAGCCCCTTGTATTTTCTGATGAATCCGAAGAAGAGTACGATCAGTTCGTTATCCTTCAGCCTGAGATGCGCTCTGGCAGCGGATTTGGGGATGGGATCGCCAAACGTATCGTACAGCGGATGTTTCGCCTGAATGGCTGGTTTGTCTGTTACGAATTTGCGGAGATCGGTCATCACTTTATCGCTCATGGTCACAAAAGCATCACATGCTTTGAGAAAGTAGCGCGTGAAAGGTGTATCGCCGGGGCGTTTTTCGTGCGGGATCACATTGTCGGTGATGGCCACCACTTTGGTATGTCCGTTTTTCTTAGCTCTTCTGAGAATGGTGCCGAGAGCAGGACCGATCAGCGGAAGCCAGAATCTAACAACAATGAGATCTGGTTTGAGACGATTCAGTTCGTTACCCACCTGAAGCCAGTTGAGCGGATGAATTGAATTGATCACAGAATAGATCTCGATGCCTTCAGGAGCGGGCTCCGTGGTATATTGAGAAGTTCCGGGAAATAAGAAAGATGGATAGAGCAGCGAGAAGGAATAGATACAGCAATCATAACCTTCTTCTTTGAACTGTTTGCACAAACGATGATCAAAAGTGCTGAGTCCGCCACGAAGCGGGTGGGCGGGACCTATGATAACAACTTGCTTTGCCATTATTCAATTCCCAGTTTCTGTTCAATCAGGTAATGGTTTCTGCCAGGAGCGTTCCGGGAGATGAGCTCGCCGAGAAATCCTGCCAGGAAGAGTTGGGTACCAATCACCATGCTGGTGAGCGCTACGTAGAAAGAAGGCCTGTTGGTGAGGCTGTTGTTCATGTCGTAGATCTTGATGCCTAACAGGTACAGCACAATCAGAAAACCTACCATGAAAAACAGGCTGCCCAGCAGTCCGAAGAAGTGCATGGGGCGTTTGCCGTACTTGCTTACGAACATGATGCTCGCGAGATCGAGAAAACCGTTCACGAACCTTTCCCATCCGAATTTGGTGGTGCCGTATTTGCGGGCACGGTGTTCCACTACTTTCTCGCCGATCTTGCGGAAGCCGGCCCATTTGGCCAGCACGGGAATGTAGCGGTGCATCTCTCCATATACTTCAATGCTCTTGACTACTTTGCCACGGTAAGATTTGAGGCCGCAGTTGAAATCGTGCAGCTGAATCTTTGAAGCGCGGCGGGTGGCCCAGTTGAAGAATTTGGAAGGGATGTTTTTGGTGAGGGTGTTGTCGAAACGTTTTTTCTTCCATCCGCTGATCATATCGAAACCGTCTTCGATGATCATTCGGCGGAGTTCGGGGATTTCGTCGGGACTATCCTGCAGATCGGCATCCATGGTGATCACCACATCGCCCTGAGCGGCTTTGAAGCCTTCGTTGAGGGCGGCAGATTTGCCATAGTTGCGCTGAAAGCGGATTCCTTTGATATGAGGATTGGCAGCACGGAGCTCTTCCACTACTTTCCAGGAATTGTCTGTGCTGCCATCGTCGATCAGGATTATCTCGTAGGTAAACCCGTTCGCATCAACCACGCGTTTGATCCAGGCACAGAGTTCTGGCAGGGACTCATCTTCATTAAAAAGGGGCACTACGAGCGAAAGATCCATATAAGATATCGTCTTTGTTTATCGTAAAGGTTTTAGATGCGCTGTCTGGGTGCATCACCTTCGTTGTTGAATAATTTTGATTCATCGAAAGCCGGTTTGTTCTTTTTTACAATAGCGGCAACGATGAGGGCAATAAGAAAAGACACAATGCACATCATACCAAATCCGAGGAAAAGGTTTTTGATGGAGTAGCTGTCTGTGCTGCTCATGCTTTGCAGGGTTTTCTCGATCTCAGATTCAGGAGCACCGAATTTGCGAAGCAGGGCTTCTGTTTTTTCGATGGTCAGCTGTGTGAGGGAGTCCCTGAAAGAGGTGTCAATATAGTTTAATAATACGTAATTGAAAATCGTCTGAAGCAGGAAGGCCAGCACAAATACCGTGAACACTGTTTTGAGCGCAGCGCCAAAAGGGAGGTATCCGCCATTGAGTTGCTTTTGTTTGGTAGCGGCCAGTACAGCAACAGTGATGATAATGGCGTAGCCAAGCAGGCCGAGCATCATATTGCCGAATGCCTTAACACCAGCGAGGTACAGGCAAAGGGTGAAAACAATCATGGCCAGGCCACCGATGGTGCCATACAGAAGGCCTGTGTTGGAAGTCTTTACGGTTTGTGAAGTCATCACTGAAGGTTTTAAAGTGAAGTTATAAATGCCTGTTGTCCGTTTATCATTCCCAGCACTTTACCTGGTAAAGTCATGCCGATATAGGCTGAGTTTTTAGATCGTGACCGGAAGAAGGCTTCGTTTACAATAGTTTGTGCCGCCGGATCGAAAATTGTTACATGGGCGGGCGCATCTTTTTGTATAACGGCTTCGGGTAAACCAAACAGTTTCCGGGGGTTGGTGCTGAGGAGCTCCACCCAACGGGTTTCGGATACTTCGGGCATGGCCAGTTTCAGGGCTGCGTAGCAGGTTTCGAGACCGGTCATGCCGTATTTGGCGTATTCAAATTCCAGCACTTTGCTGTCGTATTCATGGGGGCGGTGGTGCGATGTGATGCAGTCGATAGTTCCATCGATGACGGCACTGCGGAGGATATCGCGCTCGGTCTTAGGACGCAGGTGCGGATAAACTTTCAGGTTGCTGTCGTATCCTTTCATCAGGTCTTCGTCGGTGAAGAGCAGGTGGTAAGGCGTTACGGAACAGGTAACCGGCAGACCGGCTTCTTTGGCTCTGCGGATATATTCCAGCGAGCGGGGAGAAGTTACACCGGTAAAATGGAGTCTCGACTCTGCATAACGTGCCAGCTTGATATCGCGGGCTACGAGCAGTTCCTCGGCCATCATGGGTTTGCCGGGCAAACCGAGACGGGTAGAAACGATGCCTTCGTGCACGAGGCCGTTAGGTCCAACACTGGTGTCGTCGGGGATCTGAATCACAATGCCATCGAAGGCTTTCACGTACTGCAGCGCTTTGAGCATAACGCCTGAGCTCTGCACAGGGTGAATGCCATCGCTGAAAGCGAGGGCGCCTGCATGGCGCATATCGTACATCTCGGCGAGTTCCTTTCCTTCAGCGCCTTTTGAAATGGCGCCGATGGGATGCACGTTTACGGGCAGTGAGGAGCTTTTGCCTTTGATGTAAGTAACCTGAGTTTTATTGTCGATCACCGGTTTTGTATTGGGGATTACCAATACATCGGTGAATCCACCTGCAGCAGCGGCTGCAGCACCGGTTTCCAGGGTTTCTTTGAACTCGTAGCCGGGATCTCCGAAATGGGCGAAAATATCCACCCAGCCCGATGATACGTGGAGATTGGTACCGGAAATGGTACGGTCAGCCTGCGCATCGATGCGTGGTTGAATATCCTTAATAATGCCTGATTCGATTAAAATATCCTGCCTTGTGCCCTGGTGAGGTGATAGTGGATCAGTAACGGTAGCTTGTTGTATGAGAAACTTCATTGAAGAAAAAGTTGAGCGAAGATAAGGTTTTAGGAGATAATTGGGGATGGATGGGAAAAAAATCGTTGATATACAGGTTTTTGACAGCTACTTCCGTCGCTGTATGGTCGGTGTATTGAGCCTGAATAGAAGCTGTATCGGCGCTGCATCCATATGGAGAAGTCGGGGATAAGCGCGGGAGAACAGGCGGTAACTACGGTGAAAGGTCGGATAGATTACTATATCCGGACAAAAGAAAACGGTGAGGCAGGGGCAAAAAAATGGCCGGTAGTATAAACTACTGGCCTGTTTTAGCTCTGAAACCTTAACGAAACTAGTTTAAGATGTGTGGAGAATTTCTCCGGCATCCTTTCGCTGTGAACTTTGCGTGGTTTTAAGAAAGACCGGTAGTAAAAACTACCGGCCCGATTTAGCCCTGAAGTCCTAGCGAAAAATATCTTTATGATGAAGAACAGGTGCATAGATTAACTACACAACGTTCTTTAAGAACTTGCAATAATTGAATTCGGAATGATCTGTGATTAGTGGACTACGGAGACCACTATGATACCCAAAAACAGAAAGGTTGAATAATCAAAAATTAACCAAGAGTGCTAAAATCAGTAACCTGCCAAGAGACTGCGATTTGTACGAATCGCACGATAAGGGCTTAATTAGAAGGTTGGAATAATGTTGCGTTGTATGCTTATTCAAATATACGTATAGTTTGATATGTGATCCAAAAAAAAGTTAAAAAAAGAGGTTGATTTTCAAAAGATTTTTCCGGCTGTGGAAGTTTATGTAAAGGGGCAGGCGGGAAGGTTTAACACAACGGCCACCACCTTGCGCATGCGAATTGTTGCATGCAGTTTTTAGCAACGACATCTGTATAAGTCAGCACCCACTTTA
Organism: Pseudoflavitalea sp. G-6-1-2; assembly: GCF_012927185.1. Classification (GTDB taxonomy): domain Bacteria; phylum Bacteroidota; class Bacteroidia; order Chitinophagales; family Chitinophagaceae; genus Pseudobacter. Next base: position 179,265 of record NZ_JABBGB010000002.1, on the reverse strand, counting down.
TCAGGTTCCGGTATCACTTAATTTATATAGTTTTACTTTTCATCATCACTGATTAATCTATCAATACACCAGCAAGCAAATGGTTGAAATAGTCCGGGAGATTACCTTTAATAAAAACAGCACTGAAGCTTCTCACAGGAACTATGGTTTGGATATTGCACGATGCTGCGCCGTATTGATTGTATTTTTGGCACATACCCTCACTAACCTGTACTCCGCTTCCATTCCTTATTTATGGTATGCCACTTTCCTGGGCGTAGAGTTGTTTTTTTCGCTCAGTGGCTTTCTGATCGGAGGAATGCTGATAGATCTGTTTAACCGGTTTCCGGATAACTTATCATTGAAACATATCGGTAACTTCTGGGCTCGCCGCTGGTTCAGAACCTTACCTCTTTACTTTATTCTTTATTTTATTTATCTCATCGTTTATAACTGCTGGATCAGTCCGGTTGCTATCGACTGGAAGTATCTTTTCTTTCTTCAAAACCTCAGCAGTCCGCCACCCGCATTCTTCGGCGAGTCGTGGAGTCTGGGTATCGAAGAATGGTCTTATCTGTCGATTCCCTTATTGTTGTTTGCTGCTTATCTGTGCAGAAAAACATTCGGGCTCTCAACGAGGATGGGTTTCTATTATGTTCAGGTAGCATTACTGATAATTATCATACAGATAATTATCAGGCTGTACAATCCTGATTGTACTTCATGGGGATGCATAGCAGTGTTCCGCAGGTTCGATGCTGTTGCTTATGGATTAATCGCTGCGTATGTGCATAAAATGAAATTCCTCCAGGCGAAGTTTGCATCGAAAATCAGTCTTGCAGCAGGCATTATTTTGTGCTTCGCAGCCGGAGTGATCAAAGTAAAGATCCCTAACAGCACGTATTGGTCTCAATTGTATTTTCCGGTGAATGGCAGCGGCACTGCGTTGATCATAATCGGACTTTATTACACCCGGTTTACAAAGCGATATGCAGTGATAACATTTATCAGCATGATCTCCTATTCTATTTATCTGATACATCTGAGCGGAGTAATCATTCCGTTGAAAAAAATTACGGCAGGAACTTTTATGGAAGGAACATTCATGCTTTGTGTGATTTCAGTGGTTCTGTCCATCGCTCTTGCTGCACTTTCTTATAAAATAATTGAGCAGCCGTTTCTGAGGATGAGAGACAGGTGGATTCCCGCGTATAATGGTAAAAAATAATAATTACCAATCTGATATTGACTACATGCAAAACTTCAGATTTGAAAAGTAAAATCAGAAGACTTTGAATTCGCATGCGAAAATTTTATTGACTTTGTTAATTTGTAATACCCTTCTAACTCACACATTCACTTCCTTACTCACCGGCACCATCAATTCCACCCAATATCCATCCGGATAAAAATTATTGATCACAAACACGCCCTTCAACAACTCCGTTCTTTCCTTGATATTCTGCAAGCCAATACCCGCAGAGGTATAAGCATCCTGCCCAACATCCATTGTATCCTCTTCCTCAAATGATGTCAATGTCTGATTAACATCGAAACCCGGCGGCAATCCACCGCCATCATCTGCATATGTGATCTTTAATTTGTTTTCCGTTACACTGATCTTCACCGTTATCAGTTCACATTCCGAATGTTTGATGGAGTTGGTGATCAGCTCGCTCAGTATCTTCTTCAGATTGTTGTATTGCAGATCTGTCAATATCTGAGCGGTACCTGCAAACTCTGTTTTATGATCGATGCCTGTAGAGCTTTTGATTTTCTGAAGCAGGGCGGCAATATCATCACAAAACTGTGAGATTGTTTTGAACTGTACTGTTTTCAGATCCTTTGAAATGCTCCTGATCGATTCCATGATCTGCTTTATCTGCGCTCTCGCCTCCGATATGCGTTGAGAAGAATTGCTTTCCGATTCTTTTTTCAGCAGTAGATTCGCATACAACACCATCGGACCGAGTTCATCATGAAAATTGCGGGCCAGACTCAATTGCAGGCTGTTCAATCTTTGCCGCTGTTTCGACTGATACACGAGAAAAGCAACAATGCCGCCGGAAATCAGTACGCCCAGTATGGTGAACAGTATCAGGTTAGATTTTTCTGCCTTGTTCTTTTCTTCTACAGCCAGCAACAATTCCTTATGTGTATTCTCTGCCTTTGCCATGGCATAGAGGTTATTGTCTTTATCGGTGTTCACTGTGTTGTAGGCCTTGTTCATCATATCGAATGCACGGCGGATGGATCGGTACGCTGCTTCATATTTGCCAAAGCTCGCCTGCAGTCTGCTGTCTGCTTCGAGCCAGAACGACATTCGCTCATTCTCAAATTCTTTATCGATCTCTACCACACTGCGAACAAGGTTGAGGTATTTCTGTGCACTGTCCAGCTGCCTGCGATCGTAATAATAATCGAATGCTTCCATGTATTTATCGCAGGCATACTCCGTTGGGGAATTGATCTCGCCAAACGCGTCGAGCTTAACCTCCGACAAACAGATGGCGAGTGCATTTTCTACTTCTTTATGATCGTTGGTGAGTATGGCTTTGTAGAAATCGAGGCAATGACTGATATACCTGCAATACACTATGAACTCACTGTATTTTACCGGCTGCAGATTTATTTCAGAGAGCATCCGGCGGGCTTCGACGATCATTTCGTCGAGCAGGGCTGTGTTGCCGGTTTTCCAGGCGGCGGTTGCTGCCACATCGAGAATGGCAAATGCGAGTGAAACACTTTCCGGATGTGCGGCTTTGTCTTCCGCAGCAATATGAGCAGTCATGCCCAGTATCAGTGGTTTCACCTGATTGTAACTGGCAAACACTTTTGCATAATCTTTATTGGTTACATGCACGGCCATGGCATAGAGATCGCCGTTGGTGATTTCGCCATCCACCACCAGATTCTGACGTATTCTTTCTTCATTTCTTTTTTCCGAATAGTAAATGGCGCTGCCGTATCTGTTTTTGTTATCGGAGAGTTTGCGCAGGTGTCTGTAATAATTGATGCGATATAGTGCGTACTTATTATCGGAGAAAGCGAGTTGCTGATAGGGGAGCAGCCATTGTTCCAGGCTGTCTTCATTATAAGACAAGTCTGCCAGTGAATCGGCAAGTTTCAGATAACTGGTATCATCGATTTGCTGTTGCCTGTACATAGTCAGGAGCTCAGCAAATTTCTTGCTGGTTCCGGTGTTATCCTGAGCATGCAGTGTGGCGTTGCAGATCGATAGCAGTACAAACAATAAAAGCGGAAGAGCTATACCCGTTGATGCTTTTGCGGCCATAGGACAATTATTGCCCGGACAAATTAAGGTAAATCGATCATAATCCATCTGGTACAAGCAGAATACAGTACTTGTTCAATAAAGCAGTTCAGCCTGTTATGCAATTCTGCCCGTAGCTGCATCTCAGACCCGGGCCCGCTATTCCGAACCAAAAATCATAGTCATGAAATGGAAACTTTTTGTGTTGGTGGCACTTATCATTACAGTGCTGTCCGCATTCATCCGCCATCAAATTCCCCAAACGGTCAGTGGTACTGTTCAGGAGAACGGCAAGCCGGTCAGTAATGCTACAGTTATGGAGAAGGGCACTACAAACAGTGTTCAAACCAATAGCAAGGGCTTCTACAAATTAAAACTTACTGGGAAGAAAGCGCCTACGCTGGTGATCAGTGCCTCCGGATATCAAACGCGGGAGATCAAAGTGAAAAACAGCAGCACTATCAATATTACACTCACCTGGATTGCGCCAGAGCTGGAAAAAATAGTGGACATATCTTATACGCCCGAACCCCACAGAATGATGGTAATGAACTATACCACTAACGGGGATGCTGTCAAAGGCAAAGGCTATATTGATAAATCGCCAACTGCAACGCCCGAATTCAATACAGAAGAATACGACGGCATCACAGAAACCGGTTTCCGGAACACGCTCCGCAATCCGCTCTCAACTTTTTCTATCGATGTGGATGCTGCGAGCTACAGCAATCTCCGCAGATTCATCAACGACGGCACTCCGCCTCCAACCAATGCCATCCGCATCGAAGAAATGATCAACTATTTCGATTACGATTATCCTCAGCCAGCCAATAATCTGCCGCTTTCGGTGATCACAGAAATGGCGCCTGCTCCCTGGAATCCCAGTCATCAGTTGTTGCATATCGGTTTGCAGGGCAAAACAATCTCTAATGAATTGCTTCCTCCTTCCAATCTCGTTTTCCTCATCGATGTTTCAGGGTCGATGGATGAAGAAAACAAACTCCCGCTGCTGAAATCATCTTTGTCGCTGCTCATAGAACAGCTTCGTCCGCAGGATCATGTGTCCATTGTGGTTTATGCAGGCGCAGCCGGACTGGTGCTCAAACCTACATCCGGCAACGACAAACGCACTATCCGCGAAGCGCTTGATAAATTGGAGGCTGGCGGTTCAACTGCAGGGGGCGAAGGCATTCAGCTGGCTTATGCAACTTGCAAAGAGCATTTTCTCAAATCAGGCAACAACCGCGTGATACTCGCCACTGACGGAGATTTCAATGTAGGCATGTCGAGCAATGCCGATATGGAAAAGCTCATAGAGCAAAAGAGAAAAGACGGCATCTACCTCACTGTTCTTGGTTTCGGAACCGGCAATTACAAAGACTCTAAGATGGAAACGCTGGCCGATAAAGGCAACGGCAATTATGCGTACATCGACAATATCACCGAAGCCAGAAAGGTGCTGGTGAAAGAATTTGGCGGAACTCTCTTCACTATAGCCAAAGACGTTAAGCTGCAACTCGAATTCAATCCCACCAAAGTGCAGGCATACCGGCTGATCGGTTACGAGAACCGCGCACTGAATGCCGAAGATTTCAAAAACGACCAGAAGGATGCAGGTGAACTCGGCTCAGGCCATACTGTTACTGCATTGTACGAAATAATTCCTGTTGGTGTAAAAAGCGATTTGCCGGAAGATGATTCACTCAAATATCAACGCACCCGGCTCACCAGTGCGAGCAATTCAACAGAGCTTGCAACGGTTAAACTGAGGTACAAAAATCCAAACGAGGATAATAGCCGGGAGATATCATTTGCAGTGCAGCAGCAGACAAACAATGCATTCCAAGCATCGGAGAATTTCCGCTGGTCGGCAGCTGTTGCTGAATTTGGCATGTTGCTGAGAAAAAGTGAATTTGCTGCCAACTCCAGTTACAATCAGGTACTCAAACTCGCCACCAGCGCCATAGGTAAAGACAAAGAAGGTTACCGGAAAGAGTTCATCGGGCTGGTAGAAAAGATCAACGACTAAATCCGCGCCCTTGCCATTAATCCCACACTGTACAGCAACCTTCGGGTTGCTGTACCTTTTTATGGGGTTAAACCGGTCACCAGTTGTTGCAAAAGCGGACAGCATTGAATAATAGCTTAACTTCAGAATGCTGATTATTAGCCAGTTGTAAAACTGGCATTCTCTTGGTTTCAAACCCGTGAACCATCAAACAACCGAACCCATGTTCAGGAGTTACCTTATTACTGCTATCAGAACTTTGAGAAGAAATAAATTCATTTCATTTATCCATATATTCGGATTGGGGCTGAGCATGACCGTTGCCATGATGATCATGATCCGCATGCAGGACGATTTCTCTTATGATGATTTCCATCCGCTGCAGCAACGTATCTGGCGCATCACTTCCGATTACAAGACCCAGCAGGCGCCAAACTGGAAAATGGCCAGCACACCGCTGCCACTGTTTTCTGCACTTCAACAGGATGCTTCCAATATCGAAGATATCGTGAGCATCTATCCCTCATTCAAAGGAACCGTAACAGCAGACGGAAAAGAATTCAATCTGAACGGCGCCTATACCAATCCTTCGTTCTTCAGGATGTTCGGGTTTGTACCCGAATCAGGAAATGCAGGTACAGCCTTATCTTCCCCCAATTCCGTTGTGCTCACCAAAGCAGTTGCTGAAAAATATTTCGGGTATTCCAATGCCATCGGCAAACTGATTACACTGGCAGGAAAAGATTACACTGTTACTGCCGTTCTCAGGCAGCCGCCAGGCAAAACAAATTTCTTATTCGAAGCTTATGCCAGCATAAGCAGCCTTAATGCAAATACGGTGAGGGAATTCTCAGACTGGTTTGCACTCAACGCAGGGTACACTTTTGTTCTGATGAAAAAAGGAAGCAACACTGCCGCCCTGCAAAACCAGCTGAACAGTTTCAGCGACGAAATGAACAGAAAGCAGCCGGGTTCTTCCACTGCTTTTGCACTTCAGCAGTTCAGTAGTATCAGTCCTGCCAAAGAAGAATTGATGAACGAAATGGGGAATGCCTCTTCATGGGGCAAGATCCTTACTGAATGCGGCGTTGCACTGCTGATACTGCTCGCCGCCTGCTTCAATTACACCAATCTCACCATATCGAGATCGTTGAAACGCGCAAAGGAAATAGGCGTGAGGAAGATCATCGGCGCCAAACGAAAACATATTTTCAGTCAGTGCATCACAGAGGCAGTATTGCTGAGTATGTGCAGTCTGGTTTTCGCATGGGTGATCTTAAGCTTCGTTATTCGCTTTGCACCTTTCAACGATGGATATGAGTTTATCCCATCTTCTTTCCATTACAACTGGAGCATCATCGGATGGTCTGTTGCCTTTGCATTGTTCACTGGTTTGCTGGCAGGTACTTCTCCTGCATGGATCATGAGTGCTTTTGCACCATTGCAGGTACTGAAAAAACTCAGCAGCATGCGCATCATGGGCCGCATAAGTCTGCAGAAAACACTGATTGTTTTTCAATACAGCCTGTCGCTGGTGCTGATTATTTTTCTTGCTACATTTTATCGTCAGTTCACCTATATGTCTTCGCTCGATCCGGGTTACCGCACCGAAAATGTGGCGCGCATTTCCCTTACCGGCACCAATGCTATTGTGATGAAGAAAGAAGTTGCTGCTCTCAGTGGCGTAAGCAACGTGAGTGCAGGCACGGCAGATTTCGGCAGCCAGTTCGGTGGCATGCGTACAAAAGCCTGGATGCATGATGCGTCTGAAGCCATCAACCTGAACTATTATTTTACCGATGCAGATTTTATTGCTGCTATGCAGATCCCTTTTGTGGCAGGAAGGAATTTTTCGGAAAACATTTCCGATTCTTCGGAGCAGTACATCATTCTGAACCAGCAGGCCGTTACTGCACTTGGCATAAAGAATATGGCAGATGCACCCGGGCAGCAACTGCGGATCAATGATTCCACCCGTCTCGAAATAGCCGGTGTAGTGAAAGACTGCAATTATGAGAGTCCGGCCAAAGCTGTACAGCCACTGGCTTTCAGGTATAACCCGCGTGCAGGCACCTACATTTATGCAACCGTTGAAGCAGGACAAAACAGGGCCAATTTCGAAAAGCAGATCGCCGCCATCTGGAAGAAATCGGCCGATGCCGGAACAGCACCAGGCATCAGCTGGCTCGATACCGAGATGAAAACACGATTTAGTCAGAGCGCCACTGTCTCATTGCTGGCCTATCTTGCCTTTATTGCCATTGTGGTTGCATCACTGGGATTGCTCGGCATTGTGATACATACCGTAGAAACCAGAAGAAAGGAAATCAGCATCCGTAAAGTGATCGGAGCCGACAGAGCCATACTGGTTCGTATGTTGTCCGGAGGGTTTATCAAATTACTGCTGATTGCCGGGCTCATTGCCATGCCTGTAGGATACATCCTCGGATTTATGTTCCTCTACAATTTTCCGCAAAGGGTAGATTTTGGATTGCTCAATGTGGTAATCTGCTTTGCATTTCTGATGGGAGTGGGACTGTTGACCATCATTCCGCAAACCTATGGCGCAGCTTCCAACGACCCGGTAGATGGATTGAGAATGGAGTGATACCCTATCAAAATGATATACTCCCTTCCATTTTGATAGTACGATCATCTATCACTATAAATCCTATTAACCCATACAAATCTTACACACACTGCATTTCAACGCATTTAACATATCGTCCCAACCTCCGGGCCTGCTTTTTGGCATATGCTGCCATATAATTTACAGCTATGATCACCCGTTACGAAGTACCGGTTATCTTAAAAGAAACCATTCCCGGATTAAGCAATAACTGCCTCTCCACTAAACCCTCTCTCGAAATCTATGTGAGCATGAATTCTTTCACCGACTTCACCCGTGCAGCCGTGGAAGAACGCAATATGAACCTCGCCAAACGATGTTTTACTGTTGCTGAAAAACTCTACAAAGAAGGCGATAGTCTGGTGCGTCTGCTTATCGAGAACTGTTTTGTGCATTCGTTCAGTCTGTTTATGCCAAGGCAAAAGAATGAGCTGGTATTGGTTGAATCCATCATACCCGCTTCGTTGTTCAATCTCTATGTAAAGCAGGTAAATGCTGCGGGCTGCTAAAATCATACGCATACAATAAACGTATCCTGCTGCAAAGATCTTCAGCATCACCACCGGATTGGCCATCATGAAAATGAATGCCAGACTGGGTTTTGAGCCGGTAACTTTTAGCGAACTCACGCAGGAAAATGATTTCTGGAACGGATGCAGCAGTTGCGTTAACTATTCCATTCTGCAATCCAAAGGAAGAAAGAATTGTCTTTGTACAGCCATGTTGTATGTACCCGGTATAAAAAGGGAAAGTCCCCATGAATGAGGACTACTAACCATACCTGATCGTGTGGCTCCTATGTAGATCTTGAAACGATAATCAATTTGATAGAGCAAAAATAACCGCTTCCATGTTGTGAAAAATAGACCCCGGGGTCTCATTTTTTAGACCCTGCATTGCTATGGTTATGGCTGTAAAAAATGCATCTTTGCAGCCATGACCCCGATCGGCATCCCCTTTAAAAAAGCGATGGTAACCTGTTGCTGTCTGCTGCTGTTTTTAAGTATGCGGGCAGACACGCTGCATATCCGGACTTACACGCCGGATGGCGAACCAATTGCGCTGCTGCCATATTTCAGGGGTTGGGAAGATGTGTCGAAACAGACAGACACCATGCAGCTCTATGCCAGATCGGGCAACTTCGCACAACTGGCCTCACTCGAAAAGCAAAGCAGAACCAGCAACTACTGGCTGAGTACCGATCTCGTAAATGAAACCGGAACCACCGCCAATATGGTGCTGGCTTTCACCAGCCTCACCTATGTAGATGTGTATCTCTACGAGAACGGGCAAAACGTATTGCACAAACTAACCGGCCATTTCAGAAACAGCGAATATATTGCCCCGGGAGATGGAAGGCTGTTCGTTCAACTCCACTTCAAACCCGGCGTCCATTACCGGCTTATACTCAAAGTGTATCACTCCAAACATTATGAGCCTGTATTCAATTTCGTTTTACAACCCAAAGACGCATACATAACGCAGCAACATCGCCGCGAACTGGTGGATGCCTGGTGTCAGGGCGGCGTGCTGTTATTCTTTATCTACGCCATCAGCAGCTGGCTTGTAAGCCGCTTCAGGCCTTATCTCTGGCTCGCCTGTTTTATTGCCGGCATCGGTCTTTATGGTATGGCTTCCGGAGGTTATCTTATCGAATGGTTCTTTCCTCACAATGCACCAACAGGGTGGCTTTTCAATATTGTGTTTGCTCATCTTGGCAGCTTCGGCATTTATATGCTGATGATCGATTTCTGGAAGCTGAAACGCTTCAATCCCATGTTGTATAAACTGGGAGTGGTACTGATCATAGAACTGATACTCATTACCTCGGTTGGATTTGTGATCAATCTGAGAACAGGCAATTTCAATCTCACCAATAGCATTAACCTGTCATCTTTTCCATTACCGTTAGGGTTTATGTGTGCATCAATCTGGGTCTGCTGGAAACGCCTAACGCCGCCTCAACGATACCTCGGATACGGGTTGCTGCTCTTCTTTGTGGCGGCTGCATTCACTGTGCTCAATTCTGCACTGATCCATGAAAAATCTTTGCAGACTACTTCGTTTCTTTCCAATTTCACTACGCTCGCCGTGTTTCTGCTGTTTGCAACCGGGCTCAAGGAAGAGCTGCGTCAGCACGAGATAGGGAAGAATGCAGCGCTGGAAGAACTCAACCAGTTGCAGCAACATCAGAATGCGCTGCTGGAGAAGAAAGTGGAGGATCGCACATCCGAACTGGCAGATCGCAATACCAAGATCGAAACGCTTATCAACGAACTGAACCATCGCGTAAAGAATAACCTGCAACTGCTCTATAGTTTTATCAGCCTGCAATTGCCGAGCATCAGCGATGGCCACGCAAGAGAAATGCTGCGCGGCAATTTAGGAAAGATCAAAGCCATGATGCTGGTGAATCAGAAGCTCTTCCGGTTCGACGAAGGATCGGCTGTGCTGGTGAGCGATTTCACTACAGAGCTCAGCACACACCTGCAAAGCATTTACGACAGCCGGGGCAGGATCCGTTTTGTATTCGAACTCGATGAGCATATACAATTGCAGGGCAAGAGTGCGTTATCATTCGGATTGATATTGTCCGAGTTGCTCACCAATTCATTCAAATACGCATTTGCAGATCATCCCGATCCGGAGATCCGCATTGCCGTTTCATACGCAGATGCACAATCTATCCGTTTTGAATATGCCGATAACGGCGCTGGCATGGATATTGACGAACCAGGGCAACGGATCACCATGGGTGTTTCACTGGTGCAGGATCTTACGCGCCAGATAAACGGAAAACTCAGCGTCAGCAGCCATCAAGGCCTCCAATACCAAATTCTGATACCAGTTTAAGATATGATAAGAGTACTGATTATAGAAGACGAGATCATCATAGCAAGGTTTATTGAGTTGCAGCTGCGAAAAGCATTTCAATGCAATACACGCATTGCCATTTCTGTAAATGAAGCGAGGGAAGCAATGGCCGAAATGCAGCCCCATCTTGTATTGTGCGATATCAATCTCTGCGATGAGGTGAGCGGCATAGAGCTGGTTACAGAGTTCAAGAGCAATTACGTTTTTGAACTGATCTACATCACCTCGTATCAGAACCGTAGCATCATCGAGCAGGCATCGGCTACCAACCCCGCCAACTACATCATCAAACCGGTGGACGAAGCACAGTTGTTTGCAGGCGTTCAGCTGGTGATCACCAAAATGGAACAAACGAAAGCAGGAGAGAGGGTTTCACTAGCGGAGCAGTTCAACAATACTGAACTGATGATATTGCAATTGATAAGGGATCAGAAAACTACCAAGGAGATTGCTCAGGAATTGCATCTGAGCCCGTACACCATCAAAAATCACAGACATAATATCTGCAGAAAACTCGATCTGGAAGAAGGGAATAATGCGTTATTGAAATGGGTAATGCAACACCAGCAACAGCTGGGATAATTACAGCCCGTCCGCATACAGCGGCGAATAATTTCATTTATCCCGGAACATCCATCCGTACATGATCTGATCCGGAACAAAACGTCGAAGACTGCCATCCGCAACGAAACCATTGCAGGCTTCAGGGCTGTAATTTCACCGGATCAAAAATAGCAGCAATAATATTTTCTGCCATAGACCCCAGGGTTCAAAATTACAGGCCGCATCAGCCCTGATGCAGAGCAGCTACACATTTTACGCTAAGGAACAATAGTGGTAAACAGGTAGGTTGCCAGTATCACCAGCAATACGATCCCCTGCAGAATATTGGTTCTTCCGGCTCCGAATGAAATGCTGATGGTGAACAGTGAAAGTATCAGCAGCAAAGTAGATTTTGTATCGATGCCCAGTGTGATGGTAAATCCGGTGAAATATCCCACGATGGCCACAGCCGGAATGGTTAGTCCGATACTGGCCAGTGCCGATCCCAATGCGAGATTGAGACTTGTCTGCAATCTGTTTCGTTTTGCAGCTCTGAGCGCCGCCAATCCTTCGGGCAACAATATCACCGATGCAATGATGATACCTACCAGGCTCTTCGGCGCACCCATTGTTACCACCATGCTTTCAATGGCAGGCGATAATTTTTTGGAGAGGATCACCACCACCGCCAATGCAATCACCAGCAACAGCAAACTCACTACTGCCGTGAGATTGGAAGGAGGAGCCGCATGCGCATCTTCCTCTTCGGCGCTTTTATCTTCGGGCAAAAAATAATCACGATGCCGCTTGGTCTGCACCAGCACAAATGCCAGGTACAACACCAGCGATACGATGGCAACGAAGATCAGCTGACTGGTAGAGTACACCGGTCCGGTTGCACTGGTGGTATAATTTGGTAAAACCAGTGTAAGTATGGTGATGGCTGAAAGTGCCACCAGCGAAGCGCTCACGCCCTGCTTCACAAACAACTGCTCTTTGTATCGCACACCTCCCACAAGCAGGCAAAGCCCAATGATGCCGGTTAATATCAGCATGATGGCCGCAAACACCGTATCGCGCGCGAGAGTAGAATTCTGTGATCCTTCGGATAACATGATCGTTACGATCAGTGAAACCTCTATCACCGTAATGGCCAGCGCCAGAATGAGGGTACCGAATGGTTCTCCTACTTTATGCGCCACTACTTCCGCATGGTGTACCGCAGACAGCACCACCGTGATCAGCGAAACACCCATCACCAGATCCATAATGCCTGAATGCTCTTTCGGGGTGATCAGAAGAATCACCAGTCCGATAATTGGACAAATAACCGTCCAGAATGGCAATGCAAGTTTAAAACGTCTGTAGAGGAAGTTGTTTTGCGGCATAGCATCGGAATTTTAGAGAGTGAAGGAGAGGGTTACTGCAATAATAAAGAAAAAAAATTACCTTTATTCAACTCATCCCTAAGCAGTTCCCCCTCCGAACCTCCATTTCCCGGCCGCAGAAATACCCTCAGACATTCAATAAAAAACAATCATCATGAAAAACATTCTTTTCATTCTGCTGGCAATTACCTGCATGCACTGTGCAACTTCGCGCAAAGGCACTCCCAGCATCACCCTGCAGAATAACGAAGAAACGATCTCCGTAAAACCCAATGCCTCCTATATTGTGGAAATACCCTTGCAGTCCGGTACCGGCTACACATGGGAGTTTGACGCACTCTCTGTTAAGAGCAAACTGCTCAACCGCGGCACCGCCACTCCCGGCGACTCTACACTTCCCGGCGGGACCATCCACGATGTTTTCACTTTCAAAGCGCCCGCAAGCTTCACGGAAGAAACACTCAGTTTCACATTGCGCAGGCCATGGGAAAAAAATGGCGCACCTGCTCAGGTACGCGCATTACGTGTGAAAAAATTGTAGTGGATATTTAATCAACATTTAACTCCATACACCGCTCGGCAATGTGCGGTGGATGAATGCTGAAATGTCGGCAGGCTTTCTGTCGAGCGCTTCTTCCACACCATGTGCGAGTGATTCGTTGCGTCCATCCAGCACTTCGGTGAACAGGTAAGTAATCAGCTGCACATAATCTGCCGGAACACCAAATTCGGTAAGCATGCCAGTATATTCTTCGATGGTGAGATCCTGAAAGCGTATGTCCCTTCCTGTTGCTATCCCGATTTCTTTAGCAACGTCTTTGAAGGTGAGGAGACGTGGACCGGTAATATCATACAATTTATTGGAGTGGCGTGATGCAGTGAAAGCAGCCACAGCGATATCTGCAATATCATCTGCATCTACAAACGGCTCTTGGATGTTTCCTGCGGGAAGCGCCAGCAGTCCGGCTTTCAGCGGTTCCTGAAAGAAACTCTCATTGAAATTCTGAAAGAACCAGCTGCAACGGAGAATGGTGTAATCGATGCCGCTGTTGATAACGATGTTTTCGCATATCTGTGCTTCGGTTTCGCCTCTACCGCTGAGCAGTACCAGTTTCTGAATGTTCAGGCGCTGTGCAATCTGTACCAGAGTATCGATATCATCCGGAGCGCCGGGCACAGACAGATCGGGCTGATACGCAATGTACACGGCCTTCATTCCCTGCATGGCAGCTTCCCAGGTGGAGCGATCGTTCCAGTCGAAAGCAGGCTCTCCAGATCTTGATCCCACTCTTACAGGTATGCTGAGTTCGTTCAATTTCTGTACAATCCTTTTTCCGGTTTTTCCGTTTCCTCCCAATACAAGTACTGGAGCGAATAATGCGTTTGCTGTGGTGGTATGATTGTGATTGTTCATGGTGATTTATTTATGTCAAAATTAGACCAGGGGCCGGGGGAGGGATAGAACAAAACCGACAAAAGCAACCGCTCATATAATCCGGACATCAGATCCGGATGCTTACCGGTATATTCACTGAGCATATAATTCACCCATAATGATACCCCATATGTCTGCAAACAGAAGAACATGGCTGAAGTACGTTGGAGCGGGAATGGCTGGTATCAGCCTGTTACCACTGCAATCATTTACCGATACTTTTCACGAACAGCACGAAGCATTGGATACCGCTGACGCTGTGCTGAGGCTGAGTTCAAATGAAAATCCATATGGGCCTTCACCGGCCGCTATTGCAGCGATGACGGCAGTACTGAAACTTAGCAACCGGTATAATTTCGATGTAAGCAGCGATCTTATTGCAGCGATTGCAGCAAAACATGAGCTGGGTGCAGACAATGTGCTGGTAACAGCCGGTTCTACCGAGCTACTCGATCTGATGCCAAGATATAACGGCACTTCCAGAGGGAGTTTCGTGGTAAGCGAACCAACCTTCGCCTATTGGGGTAAGCTGGCGGAAAAGAACGGCTTCCAAAAAATATCAGTTCCGTTGACGGCAGATAAGAAAGAAGATCTTAGCGCAATGTTATCCGCCATGCGTGCAGACACAACAATGGTTTATCTATGCAATCCCAATAATCCTACAGGCAGTATCTGTACAACAGCTGAGCTGAAAGCATTCATTGCAGAAGCATCGAAGCGCGTAACAGTAGTGGTGGATGAAGCATATATCGAATACACTTCCGAGCCATCCATGAGCTCACTTGTGAACACCAATAAGAATCTGGTGGTGATCAAAACCTTCTCGAAAATATATGGCCTTGCAGGCGCGAGGATCGGGTATGCGCTGGCGCATCCTGATACAATTGAGGCCCTGAGCCAGTTGCAGACCTGGAGCAATGGAGACATCAGCCTCGCGAGCCGCGTAGCGGCGATGGCTTCTTTGAAAGATGTTGAGTTCACGAAACATTGCAGGCAGCAGAACGATACAGTAAAAGCCTATACCGTTGAGCAGCTGAACAGACTGAAACTGAAAAGCATTCCGTCTCATACCAACTTCGTATACTTTTCACTGGAAGGATATCAGAAGGATTACTTTGAATTGCTGAAGCAACATAATGTGCAGGGAACTTATATGTATGAACCAATGGGTAAGTGGACCAGAATTACTGTAGGCACGATGGAAGAGATGCGGCGGTTCACTAAGGTGATTGGGTAATTTTCTATTGGTTACACAACATTGATCTGCATAAGAATAGGTCCTTCCTGCATCGGCATGAACAACTTCAACTGCAATGAAGGAGTTTTCTACTATGTGAATTTCTTTTTTTTTCCGGATTCACAAAAGGGGGCACCTTTGTCTCGGCCAGCCCCCAAACCTCAATTATCTTTTATGAGATCATTTAATACCTCCTATCCTCGATTTGCCAGTATGGCCAGTCAACTTACTTCCACAATTCCCCCATCATTACATACGCTAACCTGATTGCCAAAGTCAGTTTTGTTGTGATCATTACGGAAATTTTCTACTGATTATTGTTTCCCGATAATACCCCTTTGGATGCAATTTATAAGATATGCAGTTGTTCTGCTTATAGGAACCCTGCCTGCCCAGTGTATATATGCCCAGTCAAAAGACAGTTCGCTTGTTAAGAGAAAACTGGATTCAGCCGGCATTCAGATCAAAGCCAAAGCCAGTGAGCTTAAAGATGGTGTAAAGCAGGAGGCAAAAAATTTGCTTTCCATGCCAGGCAATGAATTGAAGTCCGGATTGAAAGACCTGAAATCCGCAGCGGCTATTCCCGGATTGAACAATCTCAAGCCTTCTCTTTTTTCCGGCACTCCAAAAGTATCCGCCAAACTGCCTGCAGTGAAAGCCGGGTATGCTTACATGAAAGATGCCACTGGCGCGGATTCCGGAACATTCCATGGATTGAACAGCGTATTCAGCTATGAAGCGAGTGCAGGGGTATCACTCCTGAATATGCCATTCAATTTCTCTTTCAATGGATACAACGACGTGTATTCGTTCAACAATCCGAATCCGGAAAAACTACTGCGTTTCAATTTCGACCAAAAGGCATATCTGGAGAAACTCAGAAAACAGGTTACAGAAAAAATCAGTCCGGATGCAGTGCTGGCAGCTACCACACAACGCATAACAGCCATCCGTCAGAAATACGAACAGCAACTGAAACAGGAACTGCAGCAATTGCAGCAGACTTATCAGAAAGAATACAACAATGCCCTTGCGATACCTTCTGAAATAGGCGACCTGTCCAAAACCGACCTGTCCAGAACGCAGACCCTGCTGTTCTCAGAATCAGACCGGTTGAAATACGAAGAAAGCCTTATCAGGCTTCAGCAACCGGACCAAACCGATTCGAGCCGAAAAACCGACAAAGCAGTGGTAGAAAAAATGGAGACACTGAAAAAGATGTATGCTAAAGTGCTCCATTGGAAAGAAAAATTCACCGGCAACAAAACCGTTCAGCAGCTGCAGAGCCATCTGCCCTTTACACCAGACAAATTCAACAGCTTTCTGAAAGATCCTGCCAATCTCGAAAAAGTGATTGGAGATCATGCAGAGCTCAGTACCCTGCAAAAGGTATTCATGAGCATGAAGAAATTCGACATAGGCCAGAACTCAGTAGAATCGGGCGATTTCGGCATGCAACAACTGGTCAACTCCGGCATCAATGCAGAATACAAAAGCAAGAAAGCCAATGTTGGATTCATCTACGGGAAGAACAATACACCCAATAACTGGTTACAGGGCGGACTGATGAACAATATCGGTTCTGAATATTCTTCAGTAACCGGATTCAAATTCGGCACCGGATCCGGCAGCCCGATTGAACAAACCGTGTCGGTAAACTTCTATGATTATAAAAATACAAACGGACAGGAAATAGCCGATGTTGCTATGAGACCGGGTTACACATCTGCACTGGCGAGAAGAGATGCAGTGATCACATTGCATACAGGCTATTCTGCAGGCCAGCATCAGTTTGGCTTAGACCTCTCCAAATCATTCGGATCGATGGGGCAGGGCAATGGCGCTAAATCCAACGCACATAGCAAAGTGTTTTCCAACGAAGGTCAATCCAACTACGCCGGCATGCTGAGTTACGACGGACAGATAAAAGAAAGCGACGTAAAAGTATTCTTCAAGAAAGTAGGGCTGGGCTACAACAACCCCGGCAATTACCTGTTGCGCCGCGGTGAAACACAGGTAGGTTTCGGATTCGGAAGACAGTTTCTCCAACGGAAACTCTCGGTGAAATATGCAACGGATTTCAAGAGTCAGGTATTCGATCCGGCCAAAAGATATACGCATCAGGCATTCAGCAATAAGTTTCAGTTCGGATACAAATTCACGCGCAACAACCGCGTAAACCTTACTTACCAACGCAGTGATTTCCATTCGAAATTATTCGGCAATGGAAACACCTCCGGAGCAAATACCAGATGGCAGGCAGACGGAAACTATACAGTGAGAATCGGTTCAAGGAAACTGATCAACAATGTGCTAATCAGCCGCATGCATTTCAACATGCCGATGTTGCAGGATAGCAGTTACAAGAGCAATAACACACTCATCAGCTACACAGCCACCACGCTGATAAAACAAGCTCCGTTATCACTCACCATATTGGTAAACAGATCTGACAATAAAGACTATCTCTTCAATACATCGATGTTCTCAGCAGAGACGAACTACGCCTACAATGCATCTTCAAAAATCAGAATGAGCAGCGGACTGGGCTACTATGCCAATACCGGCTGGAACAAACAGATCGGAGGAAGGCAGCAGTTCTCCACATCCATCATGGAGCGGATAGACCTCGATCTGGAGGTCTCTTACAAGAAAGCTGTGAAGATCATCAGGCAGGAAATGGCTGATCAATTTTTCGTAACCGCAGCCATGCGCATGAACTTATAAATTCCGGAAGAAGCATGAAAAAACTATTGACCATATGTGTTGCATCATTGCTCGTTGCAATACAAGCGAAAGCCCAGCTGAACTTTCTGTTCATACCGGAAGTAGCTGGCAGATCAGTGGACGGGCTGGGATCTTTCCGCATTCAGAATCTCTCCGGAGCGCCGTCTTTCGGATCTGTGGAGATCATTGTTACGGAAACAACCACGCGTCAGCGCATACTGAACATCACTACTCCTGAGTTCTCTGTAGCAACAGGCAGCAGCCAGTTTCCGCTTACAGCATTCAAGGGAAGCAAATTCGTATTTGCGAATAATGCGTTCGCCAGTGTACTGAGTCAAACAAGAAATTTCCCACCCGGAAATTATTCCTATTGTTTTCAGTTCAAAACACAGCACAACAGTGTTGAATCTGAAGACTGCTTCGATGCAGAGATACTGCCACTGGTGCCTATTTCGCTGATCAGTCCGGCTGATAAGGACAGAATCTGTCAGAAGCGACCGGTGCTCAGCTGGCAACCTCCGCTGCCGTTTCATCCTTCGATGAAATTCAGATTGCTGCTCACAGAAAAAACAAACGGAAGCTCCGTGGAAAGCCTGCTGATGAATGCACCATTGCTGTTGCTGGATAATATCAGCGGAACAACCATCAACTATCCCTCCAACAGACCAGAACTGCAGGAAGGCAAAACATATTGCTGGCAGGTGATAGCGATGCAGCAGGGAATGCTGATATCGAAATCGGAGATATGGGAGTTTACGGTGGAGTGTAAAGAGCCTGCCAAATCAAAACCCTTCGACAGTTATCGTGAACTGAAGAGTATGGTGAACAGCAACTACTACATTGCCAACAGGATCTTCAAATTCTCGCTGTACAATGCGTACAACATTAAGAAGCTCAACTATACGGTACTCGACATGGCAGATGGTTCAAAACCAATGAAAGACCTGCCGGAAGTGCCGCTGATAATAGGTTTGAACAAGATCGACATAGACCTTACAGAAGCAGGTCTTGAGCCGGGAAAACAATACCTGCTCAAAGTGTACCCTCATAATGAAACAGCAGTTATCATACGATTTGTTTATGAAGATAAAGATGAAACCGAGTAAGGTTCCGGTTGTGGCAATAGCTATTGCAGTGATGATGCTGCATGCCTGCAAATCTGAACCGGAGAGAAAAAAACATACTATCGAGGTTTTTAGTCCGGGTAGTTTCTTCTATCTGGATCCCGTGAAGAACAAACAGGTGATGCAGATCACCAGTGACGAGGAAGACAAACAGTTTGCTTCCTATCTGGTTGGGTTCTTCGACAGTACCTATACAAAGAATGTACAGCAACCGAAGATAGATGAAGACCGATCTGTGTACTATCAGTTTCATATGGGAGAAAACTGGAGGGCTGTTATAAACGGAGACTCTGTGGAGCCGGTGTTCTATCATCCGGTGCAGAATGCTGATACCAGATTGGGTTCGGGAGTACTTGTTTTTCCTGTAACAGAAGGCAAAGTCCCGGATACACTTGTTTACAGAAGTGCCGCCGATGGCTGGAGCAATATGATCATTTCGTTGAAACAAAAAAGACTCATCCAATAAGATCAAAGGATCATGAACAAAAGAAGCAGAAAAATAACCGCCTGGTTTTTCCTGATTATCCTATCAGTGCAAACATGCTGGCCTACTGTGGCATTGGCAGTTACCAACGGCCCCGCACAACCGGAAATGCAAAAGTTCGAACCAGCCTCGTCCGGTGATATGGTGGATCTTTTTTCAGGGGATATGAAATACAATATTCCGTTATTGGATGTGGGAGGATATCCGATCAATCTGGCGTATAGTTCCGGAGAAGGAGTAGATGATGAAGCCAGCTGGGTAGGAGCGGGCTGGAATCTGAATGTGGGTTCTATTACGAGGAATCTGCGTGGTTTGCCGGATGATTTCAATGGGAGTGCACTTACAAAAGATGAAGTAAAAAAAGAATATACACGTAAAGATTTCATCAAATATGGTGGAAGAGTAATTGTTAAACCAACACTATTTGGTTGGGAATTAGGAAGAGTGGGAGCCGCAATCAAACTGGGCGTATATAGAGACAACTATTACGGCATTGGAGCAGAAATAGGCGCCAGCCTCAATTTTGTGCAGGAAATGGGCAAACGCTCTGCACTCAACGCAGGACTGGATTTTACAGGAGATAGCAGAGCTGGATTTTCCGTAGCTCCATCCTTTTCGTTTAGTGTAAAGCGCGATGGCGACGATAACTCAACAATCGGCAGCTTATCCGGATCACTTCACTATAATACAAGAAGTGGGTTGAAACAAACTTCATTGGGAGCGTCTTTTTCACCCATCAGATACAGAGGAACTACTTATTCAGTTGATCTTTCTGCCACCAATTATTTCGGAAATACTTATACACCAAGCTTTACAAGCAATACTTTCAACTATTCCCAGAGTTTCAGTTTTGATCTGGGCCCTGTTTTTTTTGGTGGATATATAGGCGTTGGTGGAGAAGGATATGTGGTAACAGAACGAATTGCAGAAAGAGAAATGTCATCACCGGCATATGGCTATCTGAATTATGTGAATGGCAGAAAAAATACTGGTGCATTGCTCGATTTCAATCGTGAAAAAGACGGCACTTTCGTGCCCGGAGCTCCTGCTATTGGCATCCCTGTTCCCACACAAGACTTTTTTCTGGCTACCAGTCAGGCCGGATCAAAACAATTCCGTCCATTCTTTGGAGGAAACTATGTTGTATTTGATAAACGATTCACTAATCAAACAACCAACCAAAGCTTTGGATTGACAATAGGTGGTGGCTGGGCTGCACAATTCGGGGCCAGACTGAACTTTACGGAGGGTGGATCAGTGACTGAAAAATGGACAAACAACAATCGTTATCTCGCAAATGCTGAAATTGATTATAACCAAATCGATATTGATCAGGAAGTAAACTGGTTCAAAGGCAGTGGTGATTTAACTGCTGTTGACAAAGAATACTGGCAACGAAACTTTGAAGAGAATACACTTAAAGTAGGGCTGCAACGGGAAGGGAAAAAACTATATGCCCAACCTATAGTTAAGTACCGGGATAACAATGACCCTACAAGGGAAGCTCAGTCAAACTCGGTCGATTTCAGAAAATCGATTAGAGAAAAAAGAACCAATATTCTCAGTTATCTCAATGCCAGTGAAGCAACTACATTTGGTTTGGAAAAAAAGATCAATGGCCAGTCCAGAGTCGATGATTCATTTCGCAAGTCGCATCATATATCGGAAATGACAGTTACCGACACCGAAGGTAAAAGAATGGTCTATGGTATTCCTGTATACAACACCACTCAACGCGAAGCAACTTTTTCCGTGGCATCTCCCTCAGCATCCGTGGCAGAAAAAGCAAGAAGAACAGGGATGATCAATTATGGTGCAACTGATAACACTCTTTCGAATTCACAAGGCCGCGACAATATGTTTTCGCGGGAGACCATTCCTCCATATGCAACCTCGTGGTTACTAACAGGTATTCTTTCGCCGGACTATATCGACCGCACAAATAATGGTATAACAGATGATGATTTCGGCACTGCTATAAAATTCGATTATAAGCAAACTGCAACAAAAGATAACCCATATCAATGGAGGGCTCCCTACGCTGCCAACTCAGCTCATTACAATGAAGGATTTCAGAGTGATCCGAAAGATGACAAAGCCAGCTATACGTATGGAAAGAAAGAGCTGTGGTATCTCGACTCCATCACCAGCACCAAAATGGTAGCATTCTTCTATACATCTGAGCGAAAAGATGGGATGGGGGTAAAAGATGAAAATGGAGGCATGAGTACAACCGTAAGGCCACATAAACTGGACAGCATTTGTGTGTTCACAAAAGCTGAGATGGAAAAGGACAAGCCAAACAGAGTACCGGTAAAATCCGTCTACTTCGAGTACGACTACTCTACCAGCCCCAACATGCCAAACAACTCCGGGGAATGTGTTGGTAAAAACGGAAATCCGGCAGCTGACTGCAATGTTAATGATGCAGAAGGCAAGGGAAATATCAATCTGCTTAAAGGAAAACTTACCCTGCGTAAGGTATATTTCACCTTTGGCAAAAATAAACGCGGAAAATCTAACCCGTATGTATTCCATTATGATAATCGCCCTTTATCAGCAATGAACATATCGGGACTTCCTGCAATTCCACAGAACGATGATGATGCAAAAGATGAATATGGCGAAAGGCAGGCAGACCGATGGGGTACGCTAAAGAAAAGTTTTTACAATCGTCAGAGATCCAACGGAACAACCAGAATACTCAATAACGCAGAATTTCCATATACACTCCAACCCGATGAACAGGCCGGATATGATGTAAAACAATTGAACGACTGGTTTGCGTCTCATTGGCAACTCAACAAAATAGAAACGCCTACCGGCAGCATCATCGACATCGAATACGAAGCAGACGATTATTCGCATGTACAGAACAGAAGAGCCATGAATTTGTTTTCCATTGTTGGAATCAAGCAAGGCAATGGTACAATTGTTAGTGGGGTAGATGTAGCAAGCGGACTCGTGCATGCCAAAGGAGTAATAGTTGAACTCCCTAAGGCTGTGGCAACAATAGAAGAATTCAGAGACAACTACCTTACAGGTGCAGACGGGCAGGTACTCGATAAGATCTATTACAAAGTTCATACAGATCTCAACAACAGATCGAAGTTTGAAAACGTACAGGGGCATGCTTCTATCGAAACAGATCTTAATAAATTCGAAAAGATCTCAGGCACCCGTATAATGATTCCATTAACTGAGGTTAAGGGATATAATCCTATCGCATATGCTTCATGGCAGATGCTCAAAACAGATCTTCCGCAATTTGCTTACGATGGATATGATAATTCTGATGCAGATGGATTTGGTAAGTCAGTGGAAGCACTCGTAAGATCCATCGTGGCTGCTGTTGGCTCGGCACGGGAGCTGGTTCAATCGTTCGAAAAAAAGGCAGCTAATAAAGGTTTTGCAGATAAGATCAAGCTGTCTAAAAGTTTTATCCGGTTGTACTGCCATCCTTTACTGGCTAAAACCGGCGGTGGTGCACGTGTGAGGCTCATAAAGATGAGCGATGAATGGGATAAAATGGCCGGAGGAGAGAAACTTGTAACGGGGCTCTTGTACGACTACACAGTAAAACAGGGAGATAAACAGGTTTCTTCAGGAGTAGCATCGTATGAGCCACAGATTGGCAATGATGAGAATCCATTCAGAGAACCTGTGCCTTATGTTGAAAAAGTACATTGGGGAACCGACAAATACCATTTTATCGAAAAACCATTTGGTGAATCTTTTTTCCCTGCCCCCCAGGTGGGATATAGCCAGGTAACGGTAATGACTGTTGACCATTACTGGCTTCAGAGTGGAGGCGAAAATAAAAAGCATACCGGTTCTGTGGTAAATGAATTCTATACAGCCCGTGATTTTCCCACAATCGTAGACAATCTTCCGCTGGATAATCAGAATTATGAGAACAGCATGATCCTTCGCCTTTTCACCTGTACCGCAATCAACAGAGTAGCCAACTCACAGGGTTTCAAAGTTGAGTTGAATGATATGCATGGCAAGCCAAAATCAGTAAGCGTTCTCAATCAAGGAGGTGATAAAATATCTTCTACAGAGTATTTCTACAAAGTCAAAGATCAGAATGCGGCAACCAAGGAATTGGATAATAATGTACAGGTGTTGCAGCCTGATGGCACGATAGAAAATCTGAACATAGGAATGGATATGGACCATGCTACTGATTTGAGAGCAAGCAGCAGTGAATCTATTGGAATCGGGATAGGCACTTACGGAGGATTCTTTCCTGCATGGCTTATCCCGGTGTGGTTTCAAGGACTCAGTATTACTCCAAGCATTTCCATTGATAGCTACAATGCAGTTTCAACTGTAAAAGTGATTCACAAGTATGGAATTGTTGAGAAGGTACGTACTATGAAGAACGGATCAGTGATAGAAGCGAAGAATCTGGTTTGGGATGGAGAATCCGGAAATGTGGTAATGACAAGCAGCCAGAATGAATTCAATGATAACATTTATACATTCAGCTATCCGGCACATATGGTTGATGGAAATGAGGGAATGGGAGGAGCTTACCGGACTATTGGTGCTCGTAAAAGAATAATGGATCCTTCTAATCCTGGCACTAAAATTACTCATACTGGTCTGCAAACTGGCGACGAAGTAGCAAATGAACAGCTCTCTACAAAAGGTTGGGTAGTTAAAGCAGACAAGGAACTTTGGCTAAAGGATGAACAGGGTAATCAACCGGCCACTACACCATTCAATACAATAAAAGTGATCAGATCTGGCTTCCGGAATCTGACAGGAGCTGTAGCAGGTACAGTTGTAATGTTGAAAGATCCGAGAGTAACAATCAATGGAGTTACAAGAATTGAGATCAACGCTTCCAATAAAGTGCTGGATGCAAGCACAACAAAATATAAGGATGTTTGGCAGATGCCCTTACCATATCGGCCAGACACGAAAAAAGAATTCAATCCAGATTTTTATGAAGTGTGTTTGCCGCAGTTGATTTATGGTTTGATTATTACTTGCCCAAATCCGCAGGCACCGGTTGTTAAGCGTGCTATCAGTTATTCTTCCTCTCAGGCTTATGATGCTAATACACTCCTTTCTGAAGGAAATGATGATACAGACACGAAACCTGAATGTAATACTAATGTACCTGCCAAATTTGGTGAATCCGGAACAAGTCCCAAATACTATATGAATAACCCCAGACAAATCGGGTCGGGATATGAAATCTATGCAAATGATTTTGCCATGGTTGGGAAATTCAAAATTGTCTTCGATTATGTTTCCGGTGAATTCAACAACCTGATTAAAAGTCCCTTGTCGTCAGCAGCGATGGAAAGCAAACTGTTTAACAGAACAGCAAATGAAGGCAGGTATTTTGTTGTACCACATCATAACTGGATGGCGAGGGTAAACTTCGACATTCATCCAGACGATTATTCAAACACTATCGATTTCATTTATGTCCCAAACAAACCCAATCCTACCGTAAGCGAAATGCGTTTGTTAATGTCTTTTCACATCGAAGGCGATGAGATCATCCGCACTGTACCTATTTGTCGCAGTGGTAATGAGTACCCAATGAACCCATATTACGAAGGCATTTTCGGTAACTGGAGACAGGATACAGCATTTCATTATGCGATCGACAGATCACAGGAAAAAGGTTTGGCTGATCAGAATGGAGGTACAGACATCCGTAAATCAGGAAGTTTTAAGGATTTCACGCCATTCTGGACTTTCAATCAAATAAATAAGATTGTGCCTAATCCCAATGTAAAAATAGCAGGCACAACATCATCTACAGGGTGGCTGTGGGATAGCCGAAACATTTTCTTTGATCGTAGGGGGAATCAAATTGAAACTGCAATTCCACGTGTTGTAAAAAATCAAAGCTGGGGAACGCAAATCCCAGATATGATTTTCAGTTCCGCATTGTATGGGTTCAATGATTCATACCCGGTAGCCATTGCAGCCAATGCGCGCAGAAATGAAATTGCGTTTGATAGTTTTGAAGATTACCAGCAATATAAACAGGAAGGATCGACAGCATGCCCTGTATATCGCCATCTAGACTTTGGCTACACAAAAAACGCAGACAACAGTATTTGCCTGGGATCATCCTGCATCACAAATGCCGTAGCACACAGTGGAAAATATTCAGTCCTATTGAATGAGTTGAAAATACAACAAAAAGACCCCGGTCTGATTGTTCCCAAAGAACCATACGTCCAAAGCATTAATTCAAATTGGTTTGCGACCGACAATGAACTAGCGCTAGGATTCAGACCAGTTTACGGTAAAGAATACGTCCTGAGTTTCTGGGTTTATGACGGCGATCCAAACCCAAAGATTAGTAGCATGACTGTCCGTACAGAAACCGGTTTAAAATCGTTTGAGGGTCAAATTTTCCCGATGGTTGAAGGTTGGAAAAGAGTAGAGATTCCTCTGTATGGTAGTTATAAAATTAATCTGTCGATTAATAAAACTGAGTGGTCGACAGTATATATAGATGATCTCCGCATTATGCCCAAAGAGGCTAAGATGAACACCTATGTATATGACAACAATAACTACAGATTGATGGCACAGCTTGATGAAAACAACTTCGCCACATTCTTCGAATATGATGCAGAAGGAACGCCAATAAGAGTTAAGAAAGAAACCGAAAGAGGAATAATGCTCATCAAGGAAACCAGGCAGTTCATGAAAAAAAGAACACCCTAACAATTCCCTTTACCAGCAAACAGAATAATATCATGAAATCAAAATACAAGTTTATTCTTCTTTCACTCGGATTGGGAATTGCAACAACAGCATCCGTTGCACTTGCCAAAGGGTGGTTCATTCCAAAAACTGAATCAACAGAAGAACTACCGGATGCCAACAGTGAGTGGCAGAAAATAGCTGAACGATACCAGCAATTTAAAGAAGGCCTTTACATCAAAGGAACTATTCGTCTCTTCGATAGCAAGCATCCGGGGATACAGAAAGAACAAAATGAAATGGTGCTCCTCAGCAAGGGAACACATTTTTTTTATTCCATTGGTGGCAATAAGACCTTCAGTGATGGCAACAGGCTTCTTCAGATCGATCCGATCAATCAAATAGTTGTATTATCGAAGGTAGACTCAGCTGCAGCCTCTCAGCAACAGCAAAAATTATTACCGCATATGCTCAACAGTTTCTCCGATGCAGGCACAACCAACACCTTTAATGCAAATGGAACAGTTGAAGGTAATAGCAAGGAAAGGAAGCTGACTATTCAAAACGACATGATGCCCGACATAAAAAAATATTCCTTTTCTTATGCTCCGGCAAACTACCTGATCAAAGAAGCTGAAATCGAATGGTGGAAAGGAAATCCGGCTATGGGCAAAAGCAATGAAGAAACATGGATCACAAAGATTCTATATACTCATCCGCCATTTCCGGGCCTGGATATTCAGGCTATGATCAGCAGCATTCTTATTGAAACCGGTGGAAAAACAACACTCACCGGCGAAGTAAAGGATTATGAACTCAAAGTGCTTTACTGATCAGATAACAATAACGGCATTTCATTAATATTATTCCGGAGTAAGCGATCATCATATGTTACGAGTTACCAGATATCATTTCATACTTATCCTTCTTTATTGTTTACCTGTACTGACTCTTGCCCAGGCACCAGGTGAGACGTATATCAATGCACTTACAGGTACTATCAAAAAAGATGATCTCTGTGAGGTACAGGACGACAAATTCGCAAACCTGACTCCTAATGAGTGGAACAGGATTTACAACTCTTCTGTAAACAACCTGATCAGCTTCGAACTGAGAAATGACGTTCCGATTTACTATTACAACAAACTATTTACCTGCAGCCTGAACGTATCCATAAAATATTATACTACTAAAGGGCAGACCACACCTCAGGAAATCAACAATATTGACCTGGTAGTGAAATACGATCCTGCAGCCGGCGCTGTCAACCCTACCATAGCACAGTATTGGTTCAAAAATGCTTTCAGGGTTATTGTGAAAATCAACTCTATTACTTCTCCCGAATTAGGTACAAATATCCCTGCGATCTTTCGCCTGAAGAATCAGATCAATATCGACAGAGCATATTCTTTCACTAAAGATATCACAGCAGATATCCAGTTAACACCTGTAATCGGAAATCCAGCTGATCAGAAACTAATGATCAACTGGAATACAAGCAACTTTCCAGGCTCTGCAGACTTTGATGTTGACTGGACCTTCATCGATATCGAAAGTCAGCAGGCAAAAGAGATACAAACAACTTATACCAGCAACGGGATTGTGAATATTCCATATCAGGTGGTACAGAACTGGATGCAAAACGATTACAGCAGAGTAACCGTAACGGCTCCGCCGTATCAGATCAATCTGCCATATGGCGAAGGGTATATTCTTGCCAGAGTGCGAGGTGCAACATACTATCGCAACCCTTCATTCAGATATGTTTCCAACTGGGCATACCATGGAGGTCAGGGCAGAACTGCTTATTATCTTATCCCTAATGCACATGCGCCAAATCTTCATTATCAATATACTGCTGCTTTTGCAGAAGAAGGAAAGAGAAAGGAAGTTGTATCATATTTCGATGCTGGCCTGAAAGAAAGACAGCTGGTAACACTCAACAACAATTACGAGTCCGCTAATCAGGTTGGCAATACAGCGATAGTTCAGGAAACTATTTATGATATTTTAGGAAGACCTGCAGTTCAGGTAATGCCAGCACCTGTAAAAAGCAACAGCCTTAACTTTTTGCCTTCGGTCAATAAAAGCAATACAGGGCAGGCATTCAGCTTCAGAAACATCGATTTGCTCTCATCTTCAAGCGCAATTTGTGGACCCGGCGCCGGAGAAATGAGTACGGTAAGTGGAGCATCCAATTACTATTCTCCTCAAAATGCTTTTCTTAACCCAACTGACCTTGCGATATATCCTTCTACAGCATATGTACCTGATGCCGACAAACGACCTTATTCATTGACGCAATACACTGCCGATAATACAGGCCGCGTCAAAAGAACATGGGCAGCAGGTGGTACATTTCAACCTACTGGCAATTCAGCAGGTCATAGTACCGATTACTTTTATGGAAAACCCGCACAGAAAGAACTTGACCGGCTCTTTGGGTCAGAGGTAGGCTTCGCTTCTCATTATCTCAAGAATATGGTAGTGGATCCGAACGGACAGGTAAGTGTGACTTATCTGAATGCAGCAGGAAAAACCATTGCATCTGCATTGGCGGGTGCTGCACCAAAGAATCTCGAAGCATTGCCATCTTTATCGAACCCAGAATCTGCCACGCTCTTAAAACGAAGGGTTATCAACAGCCAGGATTTCAGAAGCAATACTTCAACTCTGATTACACAAGCCTCTGCAGTATTTCTCGCTTCACAGACTGGTAAGTTTAAAGTATTTTATGATGTTAATCCGCTTTCGGTAATTACTCAACATGGCAGCCCCCGTCAGCCACTCTGCAACAACTGTTATTACAATGTGGTGGTTGAAGTAAAAAATGATTGTGGTGTTTCGGTTGCATCTGATATCAGCGTGCCTTTTACAGGCAATGATGCGGTATGTAATCCTTCAGCACCGATTTTCACAAGATCATTTGAGGCAGATGTGGCAGCCATTGGAGAATACACCATCACATATAGCCTGCAGCTGAGTGAAGCACAGATTAAATACCAGACTGATTACTATATCCAAAACAACACCGATCTAAAGAAGCTTCAGTATTTTTTCCAAAAGGAGCTGGACAAACTCGATCTGGTTGGATGTTATCAAACCTGTGAAGCATGCACCACACTTGGCACAAAGGAAACCTTCCGTTCCAAAGTGCTGGACATTTTGAATAAAGGCAGCTTTGCCGGCATCACTTTAACAGGAACAGAGGGTGATGCACTTGCGGCAAGGATCGATGCTATATGGAATACCCTCAAAAGCAATTGCGATCAGCAACCTTGCGGAGTAACAAATTCCTGTGAAATGTATCTGGAACAGATGAAGCAGCAGGTGAGGCCCGGAGGTCAGTATGCCAGAGTTGATTTTGAGAAAATATCTCAGACATGGTATCTCAGCGAATCAGGCGAAACAAACCTCATCCCGCTGTTCCTAAATTCCGATATCCCTGATCTTACATTCACTGCCATCGATGGAAGTACTGTAAATAGAAAAAGCCTGTCCATTCATAATTTGATCAGAGAATATCAGGTGCATCCCGAATGGGCCGACGAATTGGTTAAGAAACACGTCGAATATTGCGGCTATGAGTTTTGCAAATACAAAGGAACCGCGCCGAATGCCGTAAGCATCGAAGCCAGTTATGATTGGGATCAGACGCTCAGAGAAAAGATTTTGTCTGGGCAGGATGCCATCAATAAACAATACTTCGATCGCAGTACGATCCTTGCTCTGTTGAATAAAGATCCTTTCTTTGGTCCGGGAGGCGAGGGGGCTTCACTAAAATCAGACATGACACTGGCACTTACCAATTACGCCAGTACCATGTCTCTGCAACCCAAAAATGACGCTGGCTACCCACTCGCTGACAAAAATATTCTTCAATATATCGATTGGTTGCTTTACTGCAAGCCAGCCAATCCGATGGCTACTAATGCAGAAATAGCGACATCCTGGAATTGTAGCATGTCGGCCGCCGTTTGCAGATCTGCCACAATGGAATGGGAGATGTATCGCAATTTCTATCTACAACTGAAATCGAAGTTTTTTACACAGGTAAAAAAAGCAATACGCCCCGATTGCCTTAACTGTTTTATTGGCAATGGTAGTATGACTGGAAATAAAGAGTGTTCTCTTCCAATATATCCATGTCCTACTAAGTTTGACTTTGAACTACCGGTTAGAAATGAAAGGACATTACAAGAAGGCTGCGATTATGATGTCTGGGATCAATATGTGGCCTATAAACATCCAAGTGGATTAAAAAGAACAGCAAAAGTTAAGATCCGTCGTACAACAAGGCGTACTAATGGGGTCGTACAAACCAATGATTTTACGTATACGCTGACGCCGATTGT
The DNA here is from genome assembly GCF_012927185.1 of Pseudoflavitalea sp. G-6-1-2. Lineage (GTDB taxonomy): Bacteria > Bacteroidota > Bacteroidia > Chitinophagales > Chitinophagaceae > Pseudobacter. The sequence goes on along the minus strand of NZ_JABBGB010000002.1, from coordinate 148,518 downwards.
ATCTGAAACAATGATTGCAGAGGATGCAACCCGTGTTACTTCAATCCATCGCCCCCAAGACCCAGTATGCGTTTTTGGATCAGAGTCTTTCCAGATATTAGATGTTACCTGTCCGCCCGAACCACCTGCAGGTTGCCCAGTAGACATTGAAAGAGCAAAGTTGTATGCGCAAAAAGCAAGAGTGTTTCTGGATTACCAGGATATTGAGAATTATAAGGCATGTAAAGCAAACCCTAATCCCACCATGCCAACTGAAGCGGAAGTAACCACTCAGACAAGAGACGGACTCACTCAGGAACTGACTCAAAGGAAAGCAAACTGGCAGGAACGCCTCAAACAAATTCGTGATGATTATTCGGAATTCAGCGCTATAACAGATGTTCAAATCACCAATCTTACAGATCGCCTGGAGGCTGTATCGTTGAAATGGCTGGCGATTTCACCACGCAGCACGATGTCCATTGCCAATTCATTACCCGCAGGGCAGGTAAGCGCAAATGGAGACAACAATTTTGCGCAGGCATTCAGTGCAGTGATCGGCAGTACCCTTGTTAAAAAAGGGTTCAGTCATTATATTCTCGAAAACGTTTATCCCTATGATAAACAACCTGTAAAATACAATGCCAATACAGCAGATCTTAATTCGGATATCTGTACCAATATCGCAACTTTAAGATCAAGATATGCTGCCTCTGGTTTCGGCAGAACATTCCACGAATACCTGAAACATGAATTGGAAGATGATTACATTCTTACTGAGCAGGAGCTGGCCGATATCGAATCACGATGCCAGGCAAATCCGCAATGTACATTCACTGATGACTATATTGTAAAACCGGTTGTATTTACTAAAAAAGCAGTGACAACAGACGATCTGTTTATCAATAATACCCAATTAACTACACTTGAAAACAGCTTCCAGTCTGCATTTCCAGATATGACGGTGGCAACGTATTTGTATAATAACACCTATGCAGCCTTCATGAATCAGGCTTTGGGGTATCCGCTTGGATTTACAGAATATCAAACCTACAAAACCAGGCAGACATCTAACCCTACTGCTGTTCTATATAACAAACCTGAAAATCCATTGATCATAAATGATGAAATGGCCTGCACAAGAGAGCAACTCACAAGAGCTTATGAAAGGGCAGGGCAGGAGTATGATTATTATATCACACTTGAGAGAAAGAAATTCCGCAACAGATATATTTCAACCTGTCTGTCGGTAACAGCTTCTTCAAATGTGGAAGACATACTTCGTGAATATCATTATACACTTTACTACTATGATCAGAGTGGTAATCTGGTTAAAACAATTCCACCTGAAGGAGTACGTTTCCTCAGCAACGAAGAAATGGATGAAGTGGATAAATACAGAAACTTTGATCCGGCGAGCTGTAATGGCGCAGGCATCCCTACATCTACCGATAAAACGGCTACCTTAAACAGCATCAGCACTCTTTGGAAAGCAAAGACCAGCAAGTCTCTCGAACTGTGGTTATACAATAATCAATCGGGAACCGACAGGCATGTGAGATGGGTTACACCCGACGCCAGTTTTATTTTCCAGACGGCTATCCACAATAAGAAGCTTTGGGTAGAATTGTATTCGATTGAAAAAGATGCGAATGGTGTGAACATCATTCTCTCCAATCAACTAGTTGCAGATATCAGTGGGTTTACCCTTCAAAGCTGGAGTCATCTGGTGGCTCAATCACCTCAGTTTGACACAGATACCTGGACACTCTATCTGGATGGCAAGAAACTGACCACAACTCCTGCAGACCAAACGCTTCCATATCCTGTTGATATGGAGTTAGATCCGAATGGCGGGCTACCTCCTGAAGATCTCACAGCACTAAAGCATGTAAGATTGTACAACAGGCTTCTAACTGATAATGAAGTTGCAGGCAATTATGCAAACTCATGCCTTAATGTAATTCCGGCATTGGCAACTGTTAATGCACCGTTGAATCACTGGGGCAGATTCAATATTCCAACTGCTGGTGGGGAAACAACTACCGGTCCGGGAAGTACTAACGAGTATGTGTACAGATTCTTTGCTCCCAAACATGGTTTGCCGACAAATTATGCATACAACAGTACCAACAATATTATCAGACAGGAATCACCGGATGGAGGAGCTTCCCAATTCTGGTATGATCGTTTATCGAGAGTAACAGCCTCTCAGAATGCAGAGCAGAAAACTCCTTCGATTGTAGGAGATCCTGCGAACAGATTCAGTTATGTTAAGTATGATGCACTTGGCAGAACTTATGAAGCAGGTGAGAAAGTAGGAGGAGATGATGTTTCGAGCGTCAACCTGTTCAATAAGGCTGCATTGGAAAGCTGGTATGCATCCGGAACTGATCGTGAAATTATAGAAACCATATATGATGTTGCACCTGATTTCAAGGCGGAATCAATGACATTGGAAAATCTGCGTCAGCGGGTTAGTGCCAGTGTTTATCGCCCATCGAAAGGTGTTTCTGATTACAACGTTACTTACTATTCTTATGATATTTCCGGAAATGCCAAAAGAATATATCAGGAGATTGCTGGGTTGAAAGCAATTGACCCAACTTCAGGCATCAAGCAAATAGATTATGAGTACGATCTGATAAGTGGAAAGGTAAATCAGGTAAGCTACCAAAAGGGTATGCCAGATCAATTCTTCTACAAATATTCATATGATTCAGAGAACAGATTGTTAGGGGCATTTTCAAGCAGAGACAATAATCGCTGGGAGAAGGATGCCAGTTATGCGTATTACCTCCATGGTCCGTTGGCGAGAGTTGAGCTAGGAAACGCTAAAGTGCAAGGCATAGATTACGCCTATACATTATCAGGATGGTTGAAAGGTATCAATGGCAATCACCTTAACAATAATCAGGATATTGGGAATGATGGTATAGCCATTCCAAACAATGTAAACAGTGAAACTGCACGTGATGAACTGGCTTATACATTAGGTTATTTCGATGGAGACTTCAAACCTGTAAAATCAGATGCGCTTGCGCTGTCCAGAGAATTTAGTCCCAACGTAACCCAATCTGGTAATCCTTATGTTGGAACAGGAGCTTCACTCTACAATGGCAATATCAGCAATGCTACCATCCATATTGCCCCCTCTATACTGGGAGCCGCAAAAGGATATACCTACCGATATGATCAGTTGAATCGTATTGTTTCAATGCGAATGCATAATCAGATTCCATTGACAAACAGCTCAAAATGGGATAAAAACAGCATTACTGAAGATTATCTGGAAGATATCAGTTATGATGCCAACGGCAATATCCTTAAATACAAGAGAAACGGGTTTGGTGATGATAATGCAAGGAAGATGGATGATCTTACTTATCATTATGAAACTTATGATGGTCAGCTGAAGAATAATAAATTAAACTATATAACAGATGCCGTTCCGAATTCTGCTTATACAGAAGATCTGGAAACACAGAATGCGGACAACTATAAGTATGACAAAATCGGGAATCTGATTTACGAGCATAACGGTGGTACTAATTTGTCTCCCATAAGGTGGACATCCTTTGGAAAGATTGCAAGTATTAAGAAAGGGAGTAACGATCCGATAGTCTATGCATACAATGCTGCTGGGCAAAGAGTTTCTAAATCATCAAAAACTACATCAGAAAAAAGAACTTATTATGTAAGAGATGCTCAAGGGAATGTATTAGCTGTATATGATTATGACGCACCTGTAAATAACAATGGGCTGGATGGCACACTTAAATGGGAAGAGCAGCATTTATTTGGAAGCAGCCGATTGGGAATGTGGAAGCCGGGAATAATAAAAGGCACGGCTGCCTGGAAAGTACCTGCACCGGAACCAACGGCCAGTCAATTCTTTGAAGGAAATAAAAGTTATGAGCTAAGTAATCATCTGGGGAATGTACTTGCAGTAATACTCGACAAGAAAAAAGGCGTTGATGCAGATGCAAACGGAACAAATGATTATTATGCGGCTGAGTTGGTTAGCGCAACAGATTATTATCCATTTGGGATGCAAATGCCGGGGAGGAAATGGAGGTTAGGTGGATATAGATATGGGTTTAATGGCAAGGAGAATGATGATGATGTGAAGGGAGAAGGTGTGCAGCAGGATTATGGAATGAGGATATATGATGTCCGGGTTGGTAAATTCTTAAGTGTGGACCCGATTACGAAAAGTTATCCGGAATTAACTCCATATCAGTTTGCAAGTAATACACCCATACAAGCTACAGATCTTGATGGACTTGAAGCCGCCACACATATAGCAATGGCAAAAGCGGGTCTTTTCGGTTCAACTACTGCTAAGATTGTAAATGGAACTTCAGATGGAATTGAAGAATCTGCAACTGCAACTTGGAAATTTATCACACGAGATGCATGGAAGGCTGATACTTGGAAGAAAGCAGGAAGTGCTCTAGGAACTTTCGCCGATATTACATTTGGTAATCTGGATGGCAGGAATGATCAAATGGCATATGATGTAATTCAGCCGAAAATAGATAACTTCAAAAAAGAAGTAGTTAATGGAGATGCGTATTCAAGATCAAAATACTTTGCTAAGACAGGAACTGATGTATTAACTGCTTGGGCTGGTGATAAAGGATTAGGCCTACTTGGAAAACTTAGTTGGGTTGCTCCAGTTCGGGAAGGCACACAAATAGCAGGATTTTCATTGTTTAAGATGGGCTCAAATCTTACGAAAAAGGTAAATGAGTTTAAACTTACACATTCTATTGAAACAATTACTAAATCAGCTGATTACAAAGCTATTTCAGCCCTTTCAAATGATGAGCTAATTAATAGCGTACTTAGGCCTAAAGATTATAAAAAAGTCACATTAAATACACAAACTGGGACCTTATTTGATGGGAATACTCGAATTTATGAACTTCAAAAAAGAAACATTAACATTGATGTACCTTATCAAGAATATACACCAGATAATACGATGTTTCCAGAATTGAAAGAACCTCCTAAAAAATAAAGGTATGTTTGAAAGAGATTTTCTTGCTTATGTCTTATATACTACACTGCTTGAGTTCAGAGAAAATGCATATGCTGAAGGCAACTCAAGATTATTCCATTTAGCTGATATTCTACATAACGCACCTCTAAGCTTACATAGCGAACATTCTGCAAAAATGGAGTATGAGAGATTGTTGGAGAATGTAGAAGTTTTGGGAGTCAAGGAGTGGTTAGAAAAAAGAATGCAGGAGTTTACTGAACGATATACTAAGTCAGAGGAGTAGGGTGCATCTAATAACGTGATTACACAAAAAGAACTTCGTATCATCCATGGAAAATCAGAATCAGAACTGAGGTTAAAAGCAATAAGAATATTCAACAGAGTAAATGAAAACGGTCCTGTTTCATATAGCGAGCTATTTAAGAGATATTAGACAGGTGAGCTTTTGCAAAGCGTTCAACGGCAGGTTACTTTCTGATGAAAGGGGCCATGAATTTAACGCTAGCGTTAGAAAAGGATATCGATTTGATCATGCCGTAATCTTTCATAGTATTGCAGAATGATCAAACCCGCGCTCCTCAACACCATTCTTTCATCCATCATAGCCACCACCGGGTTAGCCCAATCCGATACCGGCTACTTCAAAACATCTGTAACCATCAGCAGAGACAGCATCACTGCCATCCGGAAAACCATTCTCGATCTGCCCAACGAAACCTTTAATCCGCATAGCTTTACCGGGAAAAACAACATTACTACTCAGTACCGCCAGCTCGATCCTGTTCAGCAAAGGAAGAGCAGCAAATACCCACTGGTAGTGGTTCTACATGGCTCCAACGCAGTTGGCACCAACAATACCGAACAACTGGGTATTCTGGTGAAGTTCTGGGCCCAGCAATCGATAAGGGAAAAGTATCCCGCATATGTGATTGCCCCGCAATTTCCTGTACGATCATCTAATTATATTCATGATGCGATATTAAACACAGAAACATCCATTCCTGATCCTTGTCTCAGCACTGCATTACAGCTGATCGATTCACTGAAACGCACACTCAATATCGACCCGCATCGGATCTATATCATGGGCATGTCCATGGGCGGATCAGGCGTTATCAACAGCATAGAACTCAGGCCAGATTTGTTTGCTGCCGGTATCAATATCTCCGGCGTAGCAGCTTTCAACAATCTGAATAAACTAAAACAGGTTCCGCTTTGGATCACTCACGGAAATGCAGACGAAGAAAACCCATACCAAAGCGATTGGATCTTATATCAAAAGCTGAAAGCGATAAAGGCACCCGGACTCAGGTTTTGGGAAGTAGATGGACTAAAACACGAAACCTTCTACCTGCTTTACGCCACCGAAGAAATCCCGAAATGGCTCTTCAAACACAGAAAAAGAAAATAATGTAAGCATAGAAAAAGCCCAGCACTTCAACTGAGTGCGGGCTTATCATTTATGTGACCAACTATAGGCCTGTATGCTTATTTGAACGTTGATGCTACAACTCCTGCATATTTATCAAACACTGCTTTTTCGGCATCACTGTATTCGAGTAAAGCAAAACAGAACGCATCATTTTTCAAAATCATCTTATGATAAAATGTTTTGCCTTTACGTTTGCCTGAGATCACGTAGAAATCTTTGCCGAGACTTTTATAGGTTATTGTTGCTTCCTTTTGAAGCCTTGCCAGATCATCTTTGTACTGCTTTGCCAGTGTAATGGGATCTCCGTTTTCATCCTGATTGAAACGACCGAAAACTGCGAGCACAGTTTCATCTTTTTTGTTGAAGAATACCCTGCCATCGCTATTGGCAGATTCTTCCTGCGGAAACAAAACTGCTTCAGGATATTTTATGCAATACCCAAATCGCACATTACAATAACTGGCATCAGCTTTCAATCCGTTGCCGGAAGTTTGCCCCGCAGCAGCAAACCCTATCAGAATCAGAAGGGACGTGATCAGATTTTTCATATCCAAATATACAATGAACCCATAGAAAGAAATCATAAATAAAATTAGCTGAAGCAGCAAGGATTACTGCAAAACCAGTACATTATTATCCCTGTTTTCATCGATCATACAATTCATCGGATCGATTGCTACTGCTGCAGGGTTCTTATCCAGCACAATTTTCACCTGGTTCTGAGAAGCAGAGAAATGGAAACGTTGCGTATGCACAGGTTTCGTTTGATTGTTCCATGCGCTTTCAGGTTGATCAAAAACGGCAATCGAAACATCATCATTCACTAAAGCAGATTCCGGTTTTCCGGAGGTATAATCTTTTTTGAGCAACGTAGCATCCAGCTTCAATTCATATTGTCCGTTCGGGAGTTTGTTGCAGCTAACCAGCTTCAGCGCTGCATCGTAGACGATTACTCTTGTAAGCAGATCATCGATGAAAGCATGTTTTGAAGAATCAGCAACAGATTTAAGTTCACGAATAAAATCCTGCGGGATGGCGGCTCTGCCGGGAGGCGTGTATTTGCTGATCATTGTCGCCAGCACTTTGTTCATTTGCTCTTCACCGATCGCTTCTTTGATGGCAAACAAGGTCAGTCCGCCTTTCTGGTAGTAAACAACTCCCTGATCTGAAGTGCTCAACGGCAATTCTTTTTCATTGCCTTCATTGCGCATTTTGAAATATAGTTCCTGATCGGTATCCAGATAATTGCGTACCTGCATTCTCCCATAACGTTTTTCCAAAGCGACGATCTCCGTATATTTTGCAAGAGACTCGGTGAGCATCTGGCAACCCGGACCTAAATAGGGTAACATAATATCTGCCCACCACTGATGTGCAGTTTCATGAGCCGTGATCATATACACCTGATTTGCTTTGGTGCTATCCCTGAAATCACTGGCGAAATTGAATTTGTCTTTACTGAACACCACACCGGGATAGGCAGTTGCTGCACCCGGATAATGCGGGAGCTCCACAAGTGAAAGCACATTGTGAGGGTAGGGCGCGAAATTCATACTCCCATAATTACCTGCATCCTTCAGGGCCTGCATCAGTACCGGAAGGTTTTCTTCCATTCCGGCGTGATAATAAACAGCGTAAGCAATGCCATTCTCTTTGGACAACATCATCGAATATTTTGCAGAGCTAAACGCAAACATGAATGGAATGGACCTTTCTGTTTTGTAATGGAAATAACTTCTCTGGCCTTCCTGCCACTGCTTTACAAGACTACCCACTGTTATGGCAGTTTGACCAGCTTCCGTTGACAGAATGCTTTCATAATCTACAAAATGATAGTTGCTGTCTGCAGGCGTTTCGTTTTGTGTGGGGCCCAGTCCGGCTTTTGCTCTTACGTCATAGGCAAAGACCTCCAGTCTGTTGTTGTATCCGAAGTAAGGAAGATATTTTTCCAGCTCCACATATGATCCATTGTTCACTACTGCATGTTCGGTGTTGAAGGGAAGAAAGCCGGAGCGGTCTACCTGCATAGTGAATAACACACGACAGGTATCGCCAGGCTTCAGCGGCGAAGCCAGTTTGAAACGATATTGCCTGAATTGTTCGTCCGGCTGAACCGGTGATGCGCCGGGCACTTTGATGCTGGCGCTTGTCACTTCCGGAGAAATGCCAAGCCAGAGCAGGGATATAGTCGAAGCAGATTCATTCCTGATCACATACTCACCATCCACAGCATACGTGCCCAGCTCAGGATACAGATCCACTTTGGTTTTTACAGCGATCACGTATGGCTGTTGCATCTTTCTTTCTGCACCATATTTTTTCTCATATAGAATCTTCCAGTTGTTGTAAGCTTTTCTGTCGGCTGCAATTCCGCCCCGGTTTGTACGCATCTGAATATAACTTCCTGTAGCGATCCATCCGGCAAGCGCCAACACTATCACTACCAGGCCTTTTCTTCCCAATATTTTCGGAACAGTTTGCAGGCGTTTACGGAAAGGTACCGATCCGGTTCCACGCCATATAGCCGCAGTAAGCAATGCCAGAATGATCGCCGGAAAACTTCCCAACAACAAATACCAGTTGATGACATGCGTATAATGCCCCCAGCCATTCATCGGAGAATATTTCATCTCGGGCAGGAGTGCATAACCTGTCAGTTGATTATCGATGCCCAGATTTCTTGCAAACACGATAATCCCAATCACTACACCACTCACCAGTAACCCCGCAAACTTGTTCCCGGTGAGTGTTTGCACAAATACAATGAGAATAGTGAAGAAGAATAACGGCAAAGCACTGTAGTAATATAAAATTGCATACAAACTCCATTCGATCGGTTCACCGAGTACCAGCTGCACGCATATACCCATCAGGATGTTCACAGAAGTAAGCAACAGCACCAGCATCAGCAGGGTAGCGGTCTTGGCACCCCAGAGCAGCAGCGAAGGAACCGGTGTGCTGAACACAAGTCCTTCAACTTTTACAGCCCGTTCGCGATAAATGATCTCTGCGCCATAAAAGAGCAACAACAGCAATCCTGGTCGAACAGAAATAAGATTCTCCACAATGTATCCGGTGATGGCATGGAATTTCATACCATACGGACCTTCCAGCGCTCCTTCTTTCAGGTCGATCAGATACATGAAAACCCATAGCACCATCATAAACAGAAAGCCCAGATGCCTGAACACCGATGCGAGTTCCAGCCGGCACTGCGCACCAAATGCCTGCCTTAAGTATTGTGAAGAGTTGGCCTGAACAGTAACGGGATGATAAGCAACAACCGCTACCTCTTCATGGCGAAGTTGTTTCGGTTTCTTTGCTCTAACTTCTGCAATGCTGAATCTGAACCGACGATAACTCAGCAGCAGCAACAATATTGAAACGCCGATCCACAGGATCCTGTTCAGTGCAAATACACCACTCACCGGAAACAATCGCTGGTTGCGGTCGATCACAGTCCAGTTCCTTGTTTCGAGAAAGAATGCATTGATACCGAATGGATCGAGCAGGTAAGGCAATAAGGATCCGTCGTTTGTTTTCATGGCAGAGCCGGCAAGCATTGGCGAGTTGCCCAGTATCGATCCCGTTAAGTAGAGTATGAAAAGCAGTACGCCTGCCGCATACACCATCTTCGCACTCCTGCTCAGCAGGGCTGTGGCAAAAACGATGCTGCAACAAAAGATTACATTGGGTAATCCGAATGCAAGCAATGGTTGCAGATAGGCCAGCATACTTGCAGTTCCCAGCCGGGCAGGGTCTACGCCCGCAAAGCAAACCATCATGCCTGGTACGGCCATTGTAAAGATCAGAAAAACAGCCAGGATAAATCCGACCAGTCGCACAGCAAACCAACCAATCTTTTTAAGTGGCGTTGCGAAGAGGAGAGATTCCATTCCCGAAGCCTGATCGCGCAGGAGCACATTTGCACCCACCACCATGCTCACGAAAATAACGAACAGGCTGAGCAGGCAAATGATATAATTGATCACATAAGGTGCATTCTTATGGAGCTCTTCGCTTCCGAAATTTCCCTTGCTCATGATCCATCCCAGCACAATAAAGATCAGCACAGACGCAATGAAAGTAAGTTGCCTGAAATGATATTTCAGTTCGAATTTCAATAATTGGTTCAGCATGCTGCCACCTCCTTTCCGGAACGGATGAGTCCAGCTATGGATGAAAAATAAACATCCTCTATATCTGCTTCGAACGGCTCAAACCCGCTATCAGGGCAGGTATCAGACAGCACATGCACTTCGAACCGGCCACCGGAAATTCGGGTGGAGATCAGCTGAAGGTTCTGCTGGTATTGTTCCAGTGCAGCTTTCGAAACGCTTTTCTTCCACACCCGGCCCTGCAGCAACTCTGTGAGCTGATCTGGTTTTCCTTGCAACACTACCTGTCCGTTTGCCATCACTGCCATTTCCGGACAGAGATCGTGCACATCTTCCACGATATGCGTGCTAAGGATCACCACTACCTGTTCTCCGATCTCTGTGAGCAGGTGATGGAACCTGTTCCTTTCGAGTGGATCGAGGCCTGCGGTTGGTTCATCTACGATCAGCAGTTGCGGATTGCCCAGCAATGCCTGAGCAATGCCGAAGCGTTGTCGCATACCTCCGGAGAAAGAGCTTACCGCGTGCTTTCTCACTTCGTAAAGATTGGTCTGCTGCAGCAGGCTCTGTACTTGTTCTTTTCGTTCGGTTTTGTTGAGGAGGCCTTTCAGAATGGCCATATGGTTGAGCAGTTCCAACGCACTTAATTTGGGATAAACGCCGAAATCCTGCGGCAGGTAGCCAAGCTGTTTTTTCAGTTGTTGCGGGTCGGCGAAAATATCCTTTCCGTCGAAGAGGACCTGTCCGCTGTCAGGATATTGCAGGGTGGCCAGAGTCCGCATCAGGCTTGACTTTCCGGCACCGTTGGGTCCGAGCAGTCCGAACATCCCGTTACTTACATTGAGGGAGATATTGTTCAGCGCTTTAACCCCGTTGGAGTAGGTCTTGGTGATAGAGTTGATCTGTAGTCGTTGCATGGCAAATGGTTTATTGCAACAGCAAAGTAGTTACGTCTAATGCGCTGTTCAACAATTAATGAGCAAAGGAGCCGGCAGGATGATCAACTGATGCAGGATGCTGTTTTCAGGGCGAAACGACTGTCATCATCAAATCAGGGTAGTTCATCATTAAAATTTGTGGAAGAAGAAAATGGGGTGTTCTTTTATCCATTGAATCATCCGTATGAATCTATGGTACCGCATTCGTGAGACAATGGCAACGCAGTTTGAAACGATCCTTTACATCGGAGCTTACTGCTGGATGGCTATACTTAATCTGCCACTTGCAAAAGGAATGTACTGGCATTACTTTGGCACACAGTTGCTGCAGGAGATGCTGGCGATGGCCCCGGTACTGTACTTTTCTCTGAACAGGGCAAGATGGAAACAGCGGCTCACTCCGAAAAAGTACCGGCTCTGCTGGATCATCTTTTTTCCCGTGTATCTCTCATTGCTGATGGCGATCGTACCATTTTTGCTTCGTGACCATAATCAGATTGCTCAGTTGATTGTTCAGGCAGCGCTGTTCAGTATCATTCTTGAACTTGCGCTCAGTCTGAATACCTACCTGATGCAGCGCAAAACCAAACTGCGATGGTACAGAACGCTCAGCCTGGAGAAAGCCCTGCTGCTCAGCATCGCCTGCATCTCCGTGATACTGGCTGTAATGGCAGTGAACAGTGAAGGCAATCCTGAGTACGACAAACATGGCATACTCTTACTGGGATTCGAGTTCAACCTCCTGAAAGTGTTTACTCACTTCGGCACATTCTTTTCTTTTCTGTTGCAGCTGTTCTTCATGTACTGCTGCGGATATTTTTACTTTCTGCTCAACAATCGGATACTGGTACCGAAAGTGCTCAAAACAAAAGGCACAGTGATGTATGTACTGGCAGCGTTCGCTGTGGTAGGCATCAGTTATCCGTTGATTACGCAGTTGCTCAACTGGCTTCCCATCAATCAGCGATTCGGGTATATTTTCCCTCCCAATCCCTTCCAACTCGAAAATGCTTCAGGGGCACTGGCTATACTCTTTATCAGTCTGCCAATTGTGATGGCCATTCACTGGAACAAGCAGAGCACACGCATCACCACACTTGAAAAAGAAAAAGCAGAAACAGAGCTGGACCTTTTGAAGCAGCAGCTGAATCCGCATTTCTTCTTCAATACACTCAATAACCTGTACGCTCTGAGCCTCACGGGATCTTCCCAAACGCCGGAAAGCATTTTACGTCTGAGTGATCTCATGCGTTACGTGATCTACAAAGCAAAAGATCCGTTGGTGCCGGTGCAAAGCGAGCTTACCTATATCGAAGACTATATTCAATTGCAGCAGATAAGACTGAAACGAAAACCCGATATCAGATTCGAACAGCATATCGAGCCGGATGCTGCAAGCATTGCGCCTTTGCTGTTGATTGTACTGGTGGAGAATGCCTTCAAACATGGCATCGAACCGGCTGAAGATGCAGCCTGGCTTGAGATGAAGCTCACAGCAACTGCCAGTCGCCTGCATTTCACCTGCAGCAATTCGTTTGAAGAAGCAGGGGAGAGCAGCCACGGTATTGGTTTGGAGAACCTTCGCAGAAGACTGCAACTGCTTTACCCGGAAAAGCATAAATTGAGCATACAAAACAATGATCATATTTTTAAAGCTGAACTGGAATTGCAATTGATATGACAATGAGATGCCTGATAGTGGATGATGAGCCGCTGGCACATGAAGTGATCCTGAAATATATGGAAGACATTCCGTTTCTGGAGCTTGCCGGACAATGTTACCTCGCAACGGAAGCGCTGGCATTTCTCAACCGGCAGCAGGTAGACCTGATCTTTCTCGATATCCGTATGCCCAAATTAACCGGACTGGAATTGTTGCGTACACTTCCTCAAAAGCCACTGGTGATCATCACTTCGGCTTATGAAGAGCATGCACTGGAAAGCTTTGAACTGGAGGTTTGTGATTACCTGCTGAAACCATTTCGATTCGATCGTTTTCTCAAAGCAGCTAACCGTGCTTTATCGCTGCATACACTGAAGCATTCATCCACACTCCCTGCGGCTCCTGCATCAGCGCCGGCAGCCGATGCTGCGCAGATCTACATCAAATCGGACAAGAAGCTGGTGCAGCTTGCGCTCAACGAAATCTACTACCTCGAAAGTCTGGGCAATTATGTAAAAGTCTGGAACGAACAGAAGTTCCTGCTCACTCCCAGAACATTGACCAGTTTTGAAGAACAGCTTCCGGCTGAAATATTTCTCAGGATCCACAAATCATTTATCATCAATAAGCGATTTGTGAACTATATTGATGGAAATATGATCCGGCTGAAAAACGGAAAAGAACTGCCACTGGGAAAAAGTTACCGGCATGTAGTGAAACTGTTTCAGCAATAGCGGATCGTAAAAACGATCAGCATGAAATACACCCTTCTACTCACTATATTTTTTTCATTCGTTTCACTGGCACAGGCACAAAAAAGAGTGAACGTTATTCTGTCTGCCGAAAAAGGAGTGAAGCAAACCGAGTATGTGCATTTTTATCTGGCCCGAAACAATTACACGTACGTGAATTTTATTTACGATGAGTTTCCGGGTATCATTCAATATCAGTACAACAGACTCTATCAGTATGGAGATGAAGTAACAGACGGCACCTACAAGCTGAATGTAAAACTGAAATCAGCCGATATCCGCCTGGTTACCGATGAACTCATTATCGATAGCAAAACTGAGTGGGTGGATGTATTCGTTCTTCTTGCCACTGGCAAACAAACCGGCGACTACATCAAGGAGATAAAGATCATGCGTTATCAGCAGCCTGATAAAATGCTGCAATTCTTACCAGACGGACCTTTCACAAAAGGAGAGAAAGCACAGTTCACCATAAAGAACAATCACACGAAACCTTTGTACGGTTTTCCCAATAACCGCCAGTTCCTGGGATGGTTGTCGGAAGAAAGCGATCCGGACACCTGGAGCACTTATGCACCCGAATCGGATGATTTCAAATTCTGCGATACCACGGGCAAACCAAAGGCCCTGAAGCACGATGAAAAAGCCATTGCCATTGCACCGAATCCGCGGGATTGCAAGCCATTTGTTTTCAGAGGAAAAGGCAATTACCATTTTGAACTGCTGGTTACCGAAACACCTTCGCCCAGGCTGTCAGAGCATGGATTTACCACCCTCAGCAGGATCGATCTTTACCGCATGGTGTACGACTTCAGCATAGCAGAAACACAGCTGGCGATGCTGATCCGGAATTAATGACTTTACTCAATGCCGCGGGCTGCTGAAGCTCCAAAATTGCTGTACCTTTGCAGCATTAGTTCTTGTTATACCTGTCCTTGCTCCGAAGCCTTTGCTATCCGTACACTCATGCAAGTTTTCTTCACTTAAAACAAAAAAGTATGAGACAGGTAAAGGTTTTCTGCATACTCGCTGCCTTGCTGCTGATAGCAGCCGGCGCCCACTCACAGGATTATATGTCGTCCAATCCAAAAATGTGCAAACTGCTGGGTGATACACTCAACTCAAAATTGATGCTGGTAACATTTCAGCCGGGTGAAAAAACCACGGCACATACGCATCCCGTGCATGTGATCTATGCGCTCAATTCGGGAACATTACGCGTAGCGCATGTAAACGGAAAAACAGAAACATTGCATATCAAAGCCGGCCAGTCGGCAACGTTTGCTCCGGAACCAGCCCATGTAACAACCAATGTAGGCAAGACGCCTTTGAAACTGATCCTGCTCGAAATATCGCAGTAGGTGTGATTGACAATAAGATCCGGTCGGCACAAGCAGTTGAACACTGCTAGCCCGCCGGATTTTTTCATTCCATCTTTTAACATTCCTGTTTCCAAAGAAATTATTTACCTTTGCTCTTCATTAAAAACCTACTACGGTGAAACTGACTAAGTAAACTATTCATCATCTAATTGAATAACGGGCTATCCCAAACAGCCCAGCCGGCAATCAGAAGTGCCGGTCAAACTTAGTTTCATGTAAAATCTGTCTCATTTTTTTCCAGTTCAGACATATGCCGGATAACACAACCGGTAAATACTTCATCATACAATCTATTTTGCATGAGCATCATCCTGCACGATATTTCATATCACCATAGTAACAGAACATTAGTATTCGATCAGATCAATTGCAGCATCGGCACAGGCGAGCATGTAAACCTGATCGGCAATAACGGATCAGGCAAATCAACCTTGCTGAAGATCATGGCGAAACAACTGCCCCCCTCCGCAGGAACACTAACAGTAAGCGTTGCGCCTTATTATGTGCCGCAACAATCGAGCTGGCAACAAAACCAAACAGTAGCTGATGCATTGAATGTAACCCAGTCTCTGCGTGCATTGCAGGCCATTCTGCAAGGCGATGCAAGTGCTGAAAATTTCGACCTGCTCGCCGACCGGTGGGATATCGAAACGCAGATTCAGGAAGCGCTGAACAACTGGCAACTCGATCACGTGCATCATCAAACGCCCATTCAACAGTTAAGCGGCGGAGAGCAGACCCGTGTGCTGCTTGCCGGAATGGAATTACATCAGCCAGGTATCATTCTGCTCGATGAACCCACCAATCACCTCGATGCCCGTGGGCGTGAACAGCTGCATCGTTTTCTGCAGCAATTCAAAGGCGACCTCGTAGTGGTGAGCCACGACAGATCCCTGCTGCAACTCAATCAGATTACGCTTGAATTACAAAATGGTAAGCTCGTTACTTACGGAGGCGACTACGAGCATTTCAAACAAATGAAGGAGGCTCAGCTGCTCGCGATGGAAGCTGCCGTGATCCATCAGGAGAAAGAACTTCGCTCAGCTCAAAAGCAGGCCCGGCAATCAAAGGAGCGGAGGCAACGGCTCGAAAGCAGGAATGAGAAAATAACCGGTCTTCCCAAAGGAGCTATCAATGGATTTCGAAACATGGCAGAGAAGACGTCAGGCAAACTGAAAGGTCTACATGAAGATAAAGTGGAGCAAGCCGCTTCGGCCTTGCGGGAGAAACGTGAATTGCTCGGCAGGGAGCATCTGCTGAAAATAGTGATACCGGGGTCTCTGCTGCACAAAGGAAAGATTTTGGCGAAGGCCGGCAATGTAAATCATCAGTACGCTCAGCAGCTGCTGTGGCCACAGGGATTGAGTTTTCAGATCAACAGCGGCGATAGGATTGCCATCAGAGGCAATAATGGTTCCGGCAAAACAACGCTGCTGAAAATGATCACCGGAGAATTAATTCCCACACAAGGGCTACTCGAAAGAGCTGATTTCAAGATCATCTATCTCGATCAGGATTACAGTTTGCTCGATCCGAACAACACGGTGGTAGAGCAGTTGCAGCAATACGATCACCTGCATCTTGAACCACATCAGCTGAAGATATTGCTGCACCGGCATCAGCTGGGCCCGGAACACTGGGATAAAAAATGCAGTCAGCTCAGCGGTGGTGAACGGATGAAACTTTGTCTTTGCTGTCTATCTGTATCCGATCAGCATCCTGATATGCTGATACTCGATGAGCCGGCCAATAATCTCGATATCCAGAGCCTTGAAATCCTGACAGCCAGCATTCAATCGTACGAAGGCACGCTGCTGCTGGTTTCTCACGATGCTGTATTGATAGACGAACTGGGCATCGATCAATACATCGATCTCTGAATTTGAAACGCGGGACCACTACACCACAGGATCCCGATCAATCAAAAAATCCCGGCCACTTCATATCACATGAAAATGGCCAGGATTTTTGTTTACTGAAAATACTCAAAGCAATAATAGTTCTTATGCCTTGATATGTTGAAGTATATCACTGATGGTATTCAGCTGCAGAAATTTCGGATGATCGATGCTATGCTCATATTTCTCATGCTCCCATTCAACATGATACGGAATATGCGCAGCATGCGCGCCCACTTCCAATACCGGCAGAATATCGGCCTTGAGCGAATTGCCGAGCATCATAAAATTCTCAGGAGCACAGTCGAGATGTTTCAGCAGCTTGCGGTAGCCGGCTTCTTTCTTGTCGCTCATGATCTCGATATGATGGAAATATTCTTCGAGGCCTGAGCGTTTCAGTTTTCTTTCCTGATCGAGCAGATCGCCTTTGGTGGCCAGTACCAGGCGGTATTTGCCTTTGAGTGCAGCGAGCACTTCCTCAACTCCGTCGAGCAGTTCGATGGGCTTCTGCAACATTTCCTTTCCGAGATCGATCACAGCCTGAATCAGTTCCAGACTGGCTTTGCCTTCGCTCACGCGATGCACCGTTTCGATCATGCAAAGCATGAAGCCTTTGATGCCATATCCGTACAGGGGGAGATTTTCCATTTCAACTTTGAAAAGCTCCTGCGAAGTGGTATGACGCGGGAGATAGTCTTCGAGCAACGCGCAGAATTTCTGTTCCGTCTCCTGAAAATACGGTTCGTTTATCCATAACGTATCATCCGCATCAAAAGCAATCACTGTAATTTTATCGTACATCGTTATTTTTGTTTTGGAGCAGCAAATTTCGGAAGCAATTCATCAAATAAAAGGACATTTGTCCCGAACCGGCGATTATGTTAAGAACCAATCCATCCTTCCTCCAGTTTATGGAAAAGCTGTACAGTGAGCAAACGCAGCCGCATATTGCCCTGAAGCAGTTTGCCGCAGGCAGGCACCTGGTTCAGCAGGGAGGAACCGCTACCAAAGTTTACATCATCAAAGAAGGGATCACCAAGTGTTATATCACTGAAGAGAACGGCAAAGATTTCATCATTGAATTTCTCAGTGCCGGAGAAAGTATCGGAGATATCGAAGCCATCAAACACATCAAATATCTCTGCAATATCAGAGCCATCACCGAGGTATCGGCATGGGTGCTGGATATAGCTCATTTCAGGCATCTGCTGGAAAAAGACAGGGAGCTCAACCGGCTGCTGATGCAGGAACTGGCGGAAAGGCTCATCAATACAAGCATCCGCACATCCTCCCAGCAATCCTATACCATCGAACATGGATTAAAGAAACTGCTCGACTTCCAAAGCCGGCAAGGATTCATATTTGCCAAGGAAGACCTTGCAGCCTACCTTGGCATTACCATCCGCAGCCTCAACCGCGCCCTCAAAAACCTGGACAGCGGTATGGAAGGATAGTTATTCCGACTTCAAAGATTTTACCGGGTTGAGCAATGCAGCTTTCACTGCCTGGAAGCTGATCACGATCACTGCAATAGCTAATGCCAGCCCAGCAGCGAGGAAGAATACGCCATATCCGATGTTTACGCGGTAAGTGTATTTATCCAGCCAGTTTTGCAGGAAGTACAACGCAATAGGAGAGGCAATCACACAGCTGATCATTACCAGCATGATGAAATCTTTGCAAAGCAGCAACCAGAGCTGCGCTACAGAAGCGCCCAGTACTTTTCTGATGCCGATCTCTTTGGTACGTTGTTCTGCGATGTAGGCAGCCAAACCAAACAGTCCGAGACAGCTGATGAAAATGGCGAGTCCGGCAAAGAGTGCGGAGAGTTTTCCGATCAGTAATTCGAGATTGAATTTATCTGCATAATTAGCATCGGCAAAAGTATAATCGAAGGGGTAAGCAGGACTGTATTTATTGAACACCGCACCGAGTTGTTCGATCGCTTCCTGCATATTCTTTTCAGGAGCGATGCGGCATATCACGTTATCATGCATTTCAGGAACGCAGATAAACATCATGGGTTCGGGGGCGGCAAAAGGAGAGATCATCAACGCGTCATTTACCACACCTGCGATATGCAGTTTATTTTCCTGCCATTCAATCATCTGACCGATCGGGTCTTTCAGCCGCATCTGAGCAATGGCAGTCTGATTGAAAACTACACTGGTGGTATCGTAATCGCCGGTGAAATTTCTACCGTCGACAATGCGCATGCCCATTGTTTTGAAATAACCGGCATTCACCAGTACGGTACCCATCTCGATGGTTTCACCGGCACGTTTGCCGGGCCACTGATCTACATCTGAATGCCACCACAAATTGGTTGCCGGGCTGCTGGCAGTGGTGATATCTGAAACAATTCGTTTTTGCAGCAGTTCGTCGCGCATGGCTACATAGTTCTTCACGAGGTCGTCATTCTTATCGGCTTCCACCAAACGACTGGTTTCATATCCACTGGGTCTGTCTTTCGCATGTTGAATCTGACGATAGATAACGATGGTGGCAATGATCAGTGCAATAGAGCAACTGAACTGAGTAACCACCATTGCACGACGGAAAATGGAATGCCGCTTTCCTGTGCTGATAGAGCCTTTCAACACTTTCACCGGTTGGAAGGAAGAGAGATAAAACGCAGGACGGCTGCCTGCAATCAGCGTGGTGAAAATAATAAGCCCTGCCATGATGAGCCAGAAGATGGGATTGCTGAGCGGAAGCGACAACTTCCCTTCGATCATTGTATTGAAAGCCGGCAGAGACATCTGCACAATCACAAAGGCAAACGCAAATCCAATAATAGTGAGCACCAGCGATTCGGCCATGAATTGAATGATCAATTGTTTTCTTTCAGATCCGATGGCTTTTCTTACACCTACTTCGCGCGCTCTTTTTTCTGAGCGGGCAGTGGTAAGGTTCACAAAATTGATACAGGCGATCAGCAGAATCAATACACCGATCAGTGACATTATCTGAACATAGGTAAGAAAACCTGCAGTGTCTTTTCCATTTACATAATTGGAATACAAATGCCAGCGTGATATCGGTTGAAACAGCACGTAGGAATTCATCGCATTTGTATTGTTGGTTTGCGTGTGCTCGATATTCCTGATCTTACCTGCCACCTGCTCCAGTGTAACGCCGGGCTTGAGTTTCACAAAAGCCTGGCTGTTGTTATTTCCAAAACTTTGCCTGCGCTCCGCTGCATTCGGAACTGTTCTGTTGATGTAATCGTAGGGAACCAGGTAGCTGAACTGAAGGGTAGAATTGGCAGGAAGATCTTTCAGAATGCCCGTTACTTTCAGATCATTCTGATTATCGAAGCGAACCACCTTATTGATAGGATCCTCATTTCCGAAGAGCGCTTTCGCCAACGACTCGGTGAGTACAATGGAAAAAGGATCGTTCAACACCGAATTGGCATTACCCTGCAAAAGAGGATAGCTGAATATTTTGAGGAAGTCGGAACCGGTATGGCCTCCGCGTTTGTAGAGTTTTTTATCTCCGACCATCAGTCCGTGAGATCCCATCCAATCGCTTTCAGCAATGTATTCGATCTCCGGGATCTCCGCCTTCAGCACATCGGTGAGCTTAAGAGAAACTGTTTTGAAAGTAAGCGTATCGCCATTGGCATAGAAGTTTCGCTGAATGCGGTAGATGCGGTCGTTATCTTTAAAGAACTTATCGTAGCTGTATTGTTCATATACCCAGAGGCCGATCAAAAGCGCTACGGCCATACCCGCAGCAAGCCCCATTACATTGATGGTACTGTATGCTTTATTTCTGATGATATTTCTCCAGGCAGTCTTTAGGAAGTTTCTGAACATGAGCTAAAGTTTGATGCGTACGAAGTCCAATCCCTGTGCCAGATAGCTAATCTGCTGAAAACAAGTTATTTGCAAGCAAATCAAGTTCGATCTTCTGTCCGTTTTCGGACAGTATTTGCCCGCAGCTGAACATTTTTTAAAAATATTTTGTCCGGACTGTCCAATTCTTTTCCATCCGGTCATTACTACTGTATAAACACAAAAATATACAACTATGGAAAGAATGAACTTCTTCGTAAAAGGACAAAAAGCAGCAAAAGCATTGGGTGGATTTCCTGGATACCTTTCAAAATCGTCCATCGACAAGAACCTGCAAAACCTGATCTATATCCGCGTTTCTCAGATCAATGGTTGCGCATATTGTCTCGATATGCATACAAAAGATCTGCGTTTACTGGGCGAAACCGAACAACGCATGATCATGCTCGGCGCCTGGAATGAAGCACACAAACTGTATACAGCCCGTGAGCGTGCAGCGCTGGCATTTGCAGAATCGCTCACAAAAATCTCCAATGGCGGCGGTGTTCCTGATGATGTTTATGCAGAAGCAGCAGCCCATTTTTCTGATGAAGAACTGGCCGATCTCACCATCGTGATCATTGCCATCAACAGCTACAACCGCATCAATGTAGCATTCCGCACACCAGCAGGAGATTATGTACCTGGCCAATGGGGCTAAGCTTCTCCGTAATTAAAATAAAAACTAATTTCACCGATTAATCTGAAAACATGAAAGAGTTTGCATTATTATTCAGACAACCAGACTACGACTACCGCAGCCTGTCGCCCAAAGACATGGAAGCGCTTACCAATAAATGGAAAAGCTGGACGGGAAATATCACAGAACAGGGCAGGATGGCCGGCGGAGCGATCCGCCTCGCACTCGAAGGCAAGGTGCTGAAAGCAGGAGGACTGGTTACCGATGGTCCATTTGTAGAGATCAGAGAAATGCTTGGCAGCCTCATCATCATTAAAGCAACAGACCTTGAAGAAGCAACCACTTTTGCGCATGGATGTCCTGCGCTCGACTTTGGTGGCAGCGTAGAGATCCGTCCAATATTTCAATACTAGCACATGATTCCGGAAAACGAGCGGCTGAAGCAACTCTTTCAGCATGAGTTTGCGAAAATGGTAGCAGTGATCAGCAAACTCTATGGCCTGGAGCATATCGAAACAGCAGAAGATATCGTGAGCGAAACATTTCTCACGGCATCGGAAAGCTGGGGCATGAAGGGAGTTCCGGAGAATCCCACAGCCTGGCTGTATGCTGTGGCCAAACAGAAAACACTGTATCATTTCAGAAGGCAGAAGATCTACGACTCGAAAGTGTTGCCAGCCATCAAATCCGGAGAAACAGAAGCAATAATGGAAGAACCCGATTTCTCACCGCAACATATTCGCGACAGCCAGTTGCAGATGCTATTTGCCATCTGCAATCCGGCTATCGCAGGCGAAGCTCAGGTTGGACTGGCGCTTCGCATCCTTTGCGGATTCGGTATCGATGAAATTGCGGAGGCTTTCATGAGCAATAAAGAAACCATCAACAAACGACTATTCAGAGCAAAGGAAAAACTGAGGGAAGAAAAAATAAGTCTTGAATTTCCGCCCGAAGCAGTTCTGCCCGAAAGACTCCGCAACGTACTCCATATCATCTACCTGCTTTTCAATGAAGGGTACTACTCCAAAACACAGGATGTAATTCTGCAGAAAGAACTCTGTGTGGAAGCCCTGAAACTTGGACTGCTGCTCACTGAATACGACAAGACCAATCTGCCGGAAACAAACGCACTGATTGCCCTGATGTGTTTCCATGCATCGCGGTTCGATGCCAGGCAGAATGAGAATGAAAACCTGGTCCTTTACGATCAGCAGGATGAGTCGCTCTGGGATGCCAACCTCATACATCAGGGCATCCATTATCTTCAAATAGCCGCCACCGGGCAATACCTCAGCTCGTATCATATCGAAGCGCGCATAGCTTCGCTCCACTGCATCAAATCCGACACAAAAGAAAAATGGCAGGAGATACTGCAACTCTACGATCAGTTGCTATCTATCAACTTCTCTTCATCCGTTGCACTGAACAGGCTCTATGCCCTGTACAAAGTAAGCGGTGCATCTGCTGCGCTGCAACCTGCGCTGGAACTTAATCTCAGCCGCAATCACTTCTACTGGATATTGCTGGGTGAGTTGTACACTCAACTCGATGCAACCAGGGCCGCTGAAAGTTTTGAGAATGCATTGGCGCTTGCCAAAACAGTTACGGAGCAGCAGGGCATCAGAGAAAAGATCCGCAGGCTTGAAAAAAAATAACCCCATTCATCGTTGCAACGCAGAATCAGTATTTGTGCAAACGCCCGTCTGCACAGAACTTTAGCGTAAGAAAAACCTGCATAAAATACATGCTGAAATTTGCGCATCTGATGTTGTGAGTATACTTTTGCGCAAGATCACTCCTCCTGCCATCAACGCTCCGCACCTGATTTTCTGAGACTATGTCTGTAACGATTTGCCGGACTGATCTGTCATTGTAATAACCGTTCCGTGCGGAAGCAAAACCAAAACTATGCATTCATTCTTCTTTTGGGCAGGCATGATCAATCTGCTGGGATCTGTGCAGGCACTGATGTTGTTTTTAGTGTTGTTCAATTCAAAAAACGGTAACAAGACCGCTTCGCGACTGCTGGCTTTTATTTGCCTGGCATTAGGTTGTGTAATTGCAGGCGCATCGCTTGGTGCACTGGGATATTACAAATTTGCACCACACCTCATTCGTATCGGGGATCCGCTGATACTGGCCATTCCTCCGCTGATCTATCTCTTCACCAGAGCGTTGCTGCAGCAGCAATTAACCCGTGCAGACCTGATACATTTTGTTCCGTTTATATTGTACGTTGCGATGCTAACGCCATTCTATCTTTCATCTGGCCAGGAAAAGATCAGCATGGTGGAAGCCATTTTTCACAGTGAGAAAGCCAGCCCGCAACTGGTAGTTGTTACAGTACTGCGGCTCATCATCAGCGGCACCTACCTTGTAATGAGTATCCTGATGATACCGGTAAACAGTGAAGCAAATGCAAATCAGCAATGGTGGAGGCAGGTACTCTTTCTATGTGTTGCGCTCACGGGCATTTCATTGATGCTCTTCCTGCTTTTCTATACGCACCTGATCAGTTTTCTGGAGATGAATGTCTGGAGTGGATTGGTATCGAGTATCATGCTTTATGTGATCGCGGCAAGAAAACTCAGTTGCCGGCGCACCATGCCAGCCAATGATGCAACAGCAAGCGAAGCTACTCTGCATATCGATGATGCACTGGAAGATGCAGGCGCACAACTCAACACATCAGAAAAATACAGGTCTTCGGCATTGAGTGCCGAAGAAACCACTCAATATGGCCTTGCCATTCAAACCTATCTCGAAGAGAAACGTCCTTATCTCGAACCCGAACTGAGTCTTGCCGAGCTGGCCACGGCCGTACGATTGCCAGACTATCTGTTGTCGCAGGTGATCAACCGGCATTTCGGACAGAGCTTCTACGATCTCGTGAACGGGTACCGGGTGCAGGAGATGATCCGGCTGATGAATGATCCCGGCAAACAATCCTATACATTGCTTGCATTGGCCTATGAGGCTGGATTTAATTCCAAATCCACCTTCAATCAGGTATTCAAAAAGCATACGGGCAAAACTCCTTCGGCTTTCAAAACCAGCTCTGGTGGCTAACTACAGCAGATCTGTACGTCCGGATTAATCAGTTCGCACCTCTTCGGCCCTTATTCAGACGCCCTTGCCCATATCATCGGATAGTTTTGTTTCATCAAAAAACACCAGAAAAAACAAACCGATGAAGCAGCTATTATTACTGATGACTGTATTGTGCGTGTCTGCAAGTATCTATGCGCAACAAGCAACCGAAAAGAAAAAAGGACATATTGAACTGGAAGTGGACCCGATCGCTTACTTCCTCAAGGGATACTCCTTCCATGCCGGATACCAGCTCAACCGCATCCGTTACGATGTGGGCGTTTTCGGTCTTGAAACCCCTGAAGCATTTACCAGCAATGACGATTATCTGGAGAAGTCGAACGGCGTAGGTATAAAGGCAGACTACCTCTTAGGCAAAAAGGCCGGCGGTTTTTTCGTTGGGCTGGAAGCGGATTATACCTGGACCAAAGTCAGTATCAAAAAAAGTACCGTACCCAGCCAGACAGGCGAGGCCTTCGCAGCAGGTATCAGAGGCGGATATCGGATCATGTTCGGAAGGTCCGCGAACGCACAAAAAGGATTTTACCTCACTCCATGGATAGGCATCGACCGCATCTTCCATACCAAAAACGTTCATTTTCCGGCGCAGGGCACGCGCGCGAAATACAAACAGGAAGACTGGCGATTTTTTCCCACTATACACTTAGGATGGAGGTTTTAAGTTAGGGATGGGTTAATCAGGTAAGTTTGATATTTTTACGCTTGATCAAACGATATATCACCCGTATGCGAAAACTGTTTCTGTTATTACTGGCCTTCCATTCCATCACTGCCTCCGCACAGAAAAAAGACACGAGCTTCATACTAAGTAAAACTCAGATCGAGTCTGCATTTCCTCAGGAGCAGCGTACCAGGCTGGGCATCACGTTTCCAATCTATCGCGTGTACAGGTACACCGACCAATCCGGACAATATTACCTTACACTCACCGAAAGCCGTGATCTGATAGGCAACGACGACACTATAAGCTATAAGATCAGGGCATTTATTCATAAGATCGAAAAAGACAGCCTCCGGCAGATGCTTACACTCAATGATCAGATCAGAAAGGAGGAACCTTCCGAAGGGGCTATCTGGTTTATGACCCGCTGGTGTCTTGTACAGGATATCGATAAAGACGGACTTACAGATATCATACTTCCATACTGCACCGTTGCGATGAATGGGGTGGATGATGGAAGAATCAAAATATTTGTGATCAACAAGGGAAAGAAGATTGCCATCAGACATCAGAACGGAGTGCTCGATGATGAGCGGGAAACAGTGATCGATAAAGCGTACTACGACTTACCTGCATCGATCCGAACCACAGTAACACAATTCATGGAATCGATGGTAGAAAAGAACAAAGCCATCTTCCCTTACAAATGGCAGGCAGCCATGAAGAACAAAAAGACTGTGATCAACGAAAGACATTAGAAAGTTTCAATACAAAATAAAACCCGCAGCGAGAGCGGGTTTTATTGTTCGTACAGGTACGGATCAACTATAATATTCCGCTGCAGCTCTTGATAAGTGAATTGGACAGCGTGATTCTTTTGGTATCTCCATCTTCTTTGATCTCTACGAACTTCTCCAGTCTTGCAGATCGCGCAATGGTATAATTGTATTCGCTGTAATAATCTGTTCTGCCGGAAGAACCAACATATCTGGTGCCCGTTTTTTGCTGATTGAAGTTGTGCATTATCTGAATGAAGTACCTGCCTGGTTTCAATCCTTCAAAAGCAAAACGGCCATCCCTGTCGCACTGCGCAGTTACACAGAATTTCACTGCTTCCTTGCTCATGTACACTCTTGTTTTTTTGCCTTCTTTCTTTTCGCGCAATTCATACCATTCTTCGAGATAGGGAGTAGCCGGATATAGTACAACGGTGATGCCGCTGGCATCGAATTTAAGGCCATCGGCCTTGGTGCAGGCACGTCCTTTGATTACAGACGACCCTCGCTGCAATGCAGCTCTGGTGAGGTTTGCATCGAAGTTGGTACTGGGGTAGATGTCTTTGATGGTTTTGGCGCCGGCAGGAGCGAGCTGGCCACCCAGTTCAACATATTTTTTCTTATCGGCATTGGCTTCTTTGGTTTTGCCCAAAGCATCGTATGTATCTGCCCGGTTGATGTAAGCCAATGCGTAGTTCGGATTCAGTTCAATGGCCCTGTTGAAGTAAGTGAGCGCTTCGTTGAAAAACTCGAGCTGGTATTTTACGCAGCCGATATTCAGTTGAGCACTGGCTAAATTGGGATTGAGTTTGGCCGCTTCCTGATAATCGAGAACCGCATCATCCCACATCTGTGCTTCAAAGAATAAGTTTCCGCGTTCCAGCCAGGTATCAGCGTTTTTGGAATCGAGTTTGAAAGCCAACGTGAGCTCTCCCAACGCCTCTTCCAGTTTGCCCTGTGCCTTATAGATCTTCGCTTTCTGAATATAAGACAGCGCCGATTTAGGAGCTTTGTTCTGATACTGGTTGTAGTAGCTCAATGCATCGTCCAGTTTTCCCAGATCGAAATAGATGTTTCCGCGCTGATAGTTCAACCAGGCATTATTGGGATTGATTGCTTCGGCTTTGTTAAGGCATTCCAGCGCTTTATCGTATTGCCTCATGGAACAGAATGCGTAGTTGGTATTGATCCAGGCATCGTCGTTGAGCGGATCCACCTGTACTGCTTTCATAAAATCGGCAATGGCCAGTTCATTGTTTCCTCTGTTCATATAGATCTTTCCTCTGTGAACATAAGGAATGGCATAACCGGGATTGGTTTGAATGCAACGGGTATAGTCGTTGAATGCGAGATCGGTTTGATTTTTTGCTTTGTAAAGGCTGGCCCGGAATGCCAATGCACGGAGATAACGCGGATTCAACTGGAAAGACTTTGTGAAATCTTCTATCGCCTGATCATCGCGGAGAACCGCAAAATTGGCATATCCGCGTGCATAATATTCGATGGCGGTATTGGGAGATCCAAGTAATGTGAGTGCTTTTTCTGCTGCCTTTTTAGACAGTGCTTCATTGCCCAGGTTCGAATGGATATTCGACAGAAACCCTTGCACCACGCCACTTTCAGGCTGCAATTTTGCGGCCTTTTCGATATCCGCCTGTGCGGCTGTTAATTTGTATTCGTATACATTTCCCGAAGCTCTTACAACATATGCGAGTACATTGTTGCCATCTGTCTGCAGTACATCGTTGGCTGTTCGTTTCGCCTCGATAAAATTTCCTTCCATCAGTTGAGCCAGGGCAGCATCGGCTTTAGAGCCGGTCTGTGCAATTGAGGGGGTTATTGCACTTAATAAACAAACTGCTAAGAAAATTAAGATCCGGTTTATCATGCGCACCATTTATTTGGAGGCAAAACTAATAATATATCGGAACCGGTTATAATTTTATGAGGCCATTGAAAACGCAGGTTTGCAGGATCAGGCATTAAATACCGGTTTACCGGAAATGACAATACCGGTAAACCAGTAACTTTACTTGTGCGGAAATGCTCAATTTTTCAAACCCGGTTCTGATGAAAATGATTTTATTCTTTTGCGGACTGTATTCGCTGGCATTTGCCATTTTTCATATGGGTTTCTGGAAACTGTTTGGCTGGAAGAAAGACCTGACCAAATTGCAGTTCTACAACCGGGGAATAATGCAAATACTCAATTGCAGACTGATCTATATCTTTCTGCTGCTGGCATTCCTCTATTTATATTTTGGAGAAGCACTGATGGCAAACGCTCCAGGCAGGGTACTCACAGGAGGCATCTCCATTTTCTGGCTGGGCCGCACCATCGAGCAATTTGTTTTTCTCCGCGTCAACAACCGCGTTATTCATTTGCTTACTGTGATCTTCTTTTTAGGCGCCTTATTGTTTGCATGGCCATTGCTGATATGGGTTCGGCAGTAGTGTATCATTCCGGCACTATCATTTACTCTCTTTCAGCCAGGCTACTTTCTGAACAGACTGATGCGGAGCCGCAATGATGTTGCCGTACAATTCAGGTCTTCTTGCATTCCGGTATCTGTGTCCACCCGCTAATTGCAGTTTTTCTGCAGTGAGGGTAGCGATGGCAATTTCATCTCCGAGCGTGCGGCATTCTGCGATGATATCTCCGAAGGGATCGAGTATCATGGAGCAGCCGTTCTTCAGCTGATCGTCGTCCATACCGATGGGGTTGGAGAATATTGCATAAATGGCATTGTCGTAGGCACGTGCTGGAAGCCATTTCATCAGCCAGCTGCGGCCTTTCAATCCGTCGAATTCAGCACGAAGCAGTGTGGCATTCCTGACCTTATCTTTCCATAATTCTGCATCAACGAAACCCGCGCCAGGCCTGGGTGATGGCGTACACATGGTAACATGCGGCATAAAGATGATATCTGCACCGAGCAGGGCAGTGGCACGCACATTCTCGATTATATTGTTGTCGTAGCAAATGAGTATACCGCACTTCCAACCCAGCAGATCGAATACCACATATTCATCACCCGGTGTTAGATATGGGTTGATGAATGGATGAAGTTTTCTGTACTTCGCCACCAATCCATTTCCATCAACACATACATAGGCTTTATAGAGATGATCATCGGCTGTTTTTTCAAATAGTCCGGCAAGAATTACAATGCCGATTTCCTTTGCAATGGCAATGAGCTGTTGCACACTCTCACCGTCAGGAATGGATTCTGCAACATCCGTGAGCGCTTCCTTGCTTAAATGCCGCGCAAAAGTGTAACCGGTTACAGAGCATTCATGAAAAGCGATCACCTGTGCTCCCTGTTGTTTTGCTTCAGTGGCAAGTGTGCGGATCTTTTGCAGATTGTACTGTTTATCGTTGCTTCGGTTTTCGAATTGCGCTGTGGCTATTCTGATTGGTTCCATATTGCTGATTTATGGATGCAAGTTACACCCACACCAAAACCCAGCATTGTAAAAAACCGACACCTGCTAAATACGGAAGAAGTTCAATGCCAGCGCCTCTGCCGACTGCTGGTACTGTTGTGGTGTAATACCTGTAAACTTTTTGAAGTCGCGGATAAAATGCGCCTGATCGCAGTAATTAGACTCGTAAGCGAGTTGGGTGAGATTTCCTGCTCTTTGTTTTCGCTGAAGTTTTTTGGCGCTTGCATTAACGCGCACAATGCCGGAATAGTGTTTAGGACTGATACCCGTCTGGTTTTTGAATCTGCGTTCCAGTGTACGTTCATTCACTTTTAATTGCTGTTGCAATGTATGAACGGAGATGGTTCCTTCGGATAAACTGATCTGATGGATCGCTTCCTTCACCAATTGATCAGGCTGGAACTGATTGCCGGATTGCCGCAGGAAGAATTGATCGAGCAAATCGATTCTTTGCTGCACCGTTTTCTGCTGAAGCAATGTCTCTGCAATTATACCTGCGGATTTGCCCAGCACCAGTTCCGCCGGAACAAATTGATCTTTCAATTCTGAAGCGGGCAGGTTCCACAAGTGATGCGCACCGTAGGGCTGCAGCACTGCGATCAGCCAGTTGATTTGCCCGTTCAGTTGCAGATCGTGCCAGCTCCCTACCTGTCCGTACAACCAGCAGAGCTCATTACCTGCATTGCCTGATGCCGTGGAAAAAAGCGAAGAGGAAAGATTGAAAACAAGCCCTGTATTGCCATCTGCAAAGAGCCTGTAGATGCGGGTTTGCGCAAATGATCCATCCAGCACCAGATAGTGCTTCACAATATGTGCGAGAGCGGGATGTGGAGCTATTTGCATAAAACATTCATTCCGATGCAAGTTACGGCTTCCTGCCAATACCACTGGTTAAGAAAAAACGAAAACCCGGCTATGTTAAAGGAGAAAAGATTTATGATCAGATTCTCTACTACAACCGTTTCCGTGATATTACATTCAAAAACTCAGGCATTTTCGATTTCTACGAAACTGTATTCGATAAACTGGATGATTATGAAGCCCGCATCAAAAAACATTACAAGGATAAACCGATCACCAGCAAAAACTTTGGAGATTTCCGTACTTATCAGATGAGCGATCACCTGCCGTTATGGGTGGAAATGGATACAGATCATACGGAAAGTTATCTCAATGGTATCAAGAAACGGGTACAGTAAATATTTTGGTATCTTGAGTGCGTTATGAACGATACCCAAATTCTAACGCATCAGATACAGCATTTAAAATACGGAGAGGTAATTGCAGACACTATACTTATCAAAAATGTGGATGATGGCCTCAATCTGATGGGCGACCTGTATTATCAGGGTTTCGACGGCATTATTCTTCACGAAAAAAATATCACACCGGCATTCTTTGATCTCAAAACAAAACTGGCGGGAGAGATTCTGCAGAAATTCACCAACTACCGGATGAAGCTGATCGTTCTGGGAGATTTTTCAAAGTATGCATCAAAGAGTCTCCGTGATTTTATTTTCGAGACCAATAAAGCAAAACAGATCCTGTTCCTTTCATCACTGGAAGAGGCAGTTCAAAGCACACAATAAACGCCTGATCGTATTTCTCTGATTCTTTTCACGGTAGTTTTCCCATTGCACGAAAAAAACCTTTTCTCTATTTTTCGCGCATTAACCCAATCCGTGAAACCCATGAAAACCCTCAGTGTATTATGCCTGTTGCTCTTCAGCATAGCCGCAACAGCGCAAACCAGCGTGAAAGCACTCACCGTAATCGACTCCAGCTGCATTACCGAATGCCGTGGCAAAGCCCAGGCTTTCAGCAAAAACAAGAATGCTACCCGCTATCAGCTGGACAAAGAATTCTTTTGCCATCTCAGCCCTTACAATGCTCAGACTTCTGCCGCAAAGCTGCAGATTGTGAATCTTGGAGATGATAAGATCCTCTCCATCACCATCCAGCAAATGCAGGTAACAGGTACCAACCTCAAAGGAGAACATGGTATTCTTACTGCCGACGAGCCGGTGGATCTGATGAAAGACGCCGCCTTCCCGCGATGCAAAATGCTCAACCTCGATCTCGGAAAAGGGAATTTCCCGCATGTGCACCTGCATGAGATCGAATCCATCCGCATTAAGATCACTTATGAAGGAAAGGAAAAGATCTACGTGATCGGTAAAGAGAAATAATTCAAACGAAAAAATCCTGACCGGCAGCAATAATGCGCTGGTCAGGATTTTTTATTAAGCATGTTCTAAGCATTTTGCTCACAATCGCAGGCAACTACTTTTTATTATCCTTCGACAGTAATGCCCTGTTTACCACCTGTTGCATCAGTTCTTCGCGCTGACTGCGGCTGACAGGTATCTGCTTGTGATGCAGATGCACCGTATTGCCCTCGATGGCTTTGATATGCGCAATATTGATGAGGAATGATTTATGAACACGGAAGAATTCCGTTGCAGGCAGGCTTTCCGTTACTGCCTTGAATGTGAGATGTACTATGATTTTCTTCGACACAGTATGTATCACCACATAATTCTGCATGGCTTCCACATACACAATCTCGGCCAGCATCACTTTCTCATAGAGATTGCTGTGTTTCAGAAAAATGTAATCGAGCGGCTGCTGTACTGGCTCCGCAGATTTTTGGAGCAACCGATAATAATCGTACGCTTTGTTCACTGATTTTGCAAAACGCTCCAGCGAAATCGGCTTCAGCAGGTAATCGAGCACATGAAGCCGGAAACCTTCCAATGCATAATCCGGATAGGCGGTAGTGATGATGGTGATCGGAGGCTTGCTCAGCGTTTCGAGAAAGGAGAGCCCCGTCATCCTCGGCATATTGATGTCGAGGAACATCAGGTCTACATTGTTCTCCTGCAAAGCAGCCTGCGCTGCCATGGCATTTTTGTAGCCGCCCACCACTTCGAGAAAACCGATCTCACGGGCATACTGCTCTATGCCTTCGCGCGCGAGCGCTTCATCATCTACTATGATACATTTCATTTTATCCATATTCCTGAACCTGCAATGATATGTATAAGTTTACCAGAAAAATTTTTTCCTTTCGGCCTGTTTCCAGACGGTACTTTCCGTCGTAGAGCAGGCCCAGTCTTTTTTGCACATTCTCCAGTCCAATGCCACCGGCCTTGGGGCCTGTATGGACGAAAGCCGACTGCGGATCGCAGGTATTTTCGACGCTGAACCAGAGTTCGGTATGCGACAGCGTCATATTGATCTTTACATAGTTGCCACCGGGATGCTCCTGCGATACATGCTTGAAAGCGTTTTCTACAAAGGGCGACAATATGAAAGGCGCTATGAGAATATAATCAGGTGGTTCTATCCAGTTGCACTCAACCTGCACATCATTGCCCCACCTGATCATTTCTACATTCACATAGTTTTGCAGATAATTGATTTCTTCTTTCAGCGAAATATATTCTTTGGAGCTGTCGTACAGATGATGCCGCAGCATATCTGAGAACTTCAGCAAAACGGAAGAGGCCTGGTTCACATCTTTCCGCATCAGTACATTGATGCTGTTGATCACATTGAAAAGAAAGTGCGGGTTCACCTGATCGCGCAGCAGTTTCAGTTCTGCTTCGAGGTGCGCAGTCTGCAGTTCCCGGTGTTTCTTCTCCATTTCGGCATGTTCTCTGTAAAACCGGAGTCCGCATACATTGGTGGTGATGAGTACCGAGCTGAGCATCATGTTCGACCATTTCTGGAAGAAAGTGGTATCCTGCGGAGCAAAATACAGATCGATGTAAGCAAACACTACAGCCATCAACGCACTTATCACAAATGCAATCAGAATAAACACCCAGAGTTTTCTTTTTCGCATATACCTGGGCAGGAGATAGTCACTCATAAAATGCGTGCAGACGATCATGAATGAAATCACTACCACAATGTATCTGAAGGCATTCATCACGGTAAGATTCATCTGCGTAACTATCTGATAGAAGATACCGTAGGACAGCAGCGCCCAGAAAATCGTCATCAAAATCCGCCACCTTGTAAACCGAACTAACCTCATCTGTTTGAAATAAAGAATATTACAAATATCAGCAAATATCATCATTCATTGCCCTATTGATTGAAATGCATGCGCAAACCTGCGCTGGCAAACAATCCTGTGGCAAGCCTGTGTTCGGGTTGTGTCTTGAACATCTCGGAAAGGCTTTTCCTGCGGAAGTCTACGCTGCGGAGCAGGGCGCCGCCGGCAGCAACATTTATGCTGAATCTTTTGGATACGTGGAAACTGTTTTCCCATCCTGCAGTCAGTTCTTTGTAGCCCATCAGTCGCCGGTTGTCTTTACGTTTCTCCACATCGTATGCGCCGCCATTCATGCGCACGGCGATGGCTGTTTCAATAAAATCGTTCAGATTGTAGCTCACTTTGAATTGTTCGGGGAAACTGATATTTACGCGTAATTTTTTGCCGCTGTTCCAGCTTGCGAGCAGTCCCGGCAGCACCATCGGTGTTCCGAATGAGTTGGTGAGTACGGCCCCAAATCCGTAACTGAAGCGGGGATTCACCTGTTTCACAAACAACACACCGCCATTTATGAAGATGTCTTTATTGTCGATCTCTTCGAGATCGGTGTACAGGCCCACGGAGGCCATCATCATGATCGACCATTTGTTGCGGAGACTGCGCACGTGCATCAATGCCAGATCTGCACCCAGCAATTTTTCCGGCATGATCACATTTTCGTATTTCTCATTGCGGAGATCCATATAGCTGCCACGAAGTCCAAGGGTCCATTGCCTGAATTTCCCGGTGCTGGTGTCTTTGACGGTAGCAAGATTGAAAGCTGCACCCATCGACAATCGTTTGATTGTTGTGGTGGATCTGGTTTTCACACTATCCTCTGGTCTGATATAACGTGATGCAGGCATATAGTCTGCGTTGATAGCAATGCCCGGCCCCTGCAGGGTATTCGGCCCTAACTGCGCCTCCGATTGAAACGCATTGAACAAGAACATTCCCATCATCAAAATTGCCGGAATCAGTTTCTCCGGTCTTCCAACCTTCTGTTTCATTGATCATATTTGTTTTGTGGGCACAAAAATGAAGCAGGGCGGGGGATTCATAAAAAGCCTTTGATGAACCGCAGTCGTTTGTTGACGATCTGCAGAAACCGGGAAGAAATAGGCTAAACAGGAGCCGGGAATTGCATACGCATAAAAAAACAGCCCGCTTTTGGCTACGGACTGTTCAGGAGCAAAACACAGAAACACTTGTCAGATCAGCATTTGATCTTTGCGGCGCTTCTAAATGGAATCAAAGCCAACACCAATATGATCGAAGCGATCAACACTACCATCGAAGATCCTTTATCGGTGATTGCACTCAACACAAACAGCAGCACCGATGTAAAGGCGAGTGAGAAAGCTATGATCTTCAGTCCGAATTTATTCTGCCTTTTAATTTGTTGTTTTTCTTCTTCGCTTACTGTAATCCCTTCCTGTTTTCTTTTCGCTCTGCGTTGCTGCATATCGATATACTCCATACTAATCGACCCTTTCGAAGCTGCGTACAATTCATAGATCACCAGCAGAATGGCCGGTAAGGCAACACCCAGCAGCATTTCGCTTCCGCGCGACAATTTGAAGTGCAGGGTAAAGGGAAGGATCATTTTGAACAGCAGGTTCACGGCAAGGCTCACCACGGTAATAACGATAGTTGCCTTACCCGTAAGCCGTTTCGAAAACAGCGCCCAGATAGGAGGGGCCAGCAATGGGCCGCCGGTGATGGCTCCGATGCTCAATGTAAATTCAACGATGCCGCCGATATAGGGCACAATCAATGCAATGGCAATCATGCCGAATCCGAAGAGCCAGCTCGATGTACGTGCTACCTGCATCAGTTTCTTATCCGATGCAGCAGGGTTGATGCTGCCTTTGTAAATATCATTGGTGAATACTGCCGACACCACATTCAAGGCAGTGTTGGCAGATGCCGAAGTAGAGAAGTACATGCCTGTAAGAATCAGTCCCATCAGGCCGGCCGGCAATACCTGTTTGCAAACCATCAGATATGCATTTTCTGTATCCAGTCCCACCAGCGATGGGTTGATGGTTTTGTACACCATCGGTGGCAGCATCCATAAGATCGGACTGATCACATACAATGCTGCAAACAGGAAAGCTACTTTGGATGCGGATTTCGGCGTATCAACGCTTGTGTATCGCTGAACGAAAGTCCAGTTGCCACCGATATAGAAAATATGGTAGATGGCGAAAGCCGCGATAAATCCCCAGGTGTAATCTCCATTAACCGGCTCGAAGAAACCTTCGGGTTTGGCTGCCAGAAACTGGCTGAGCCCACCTGCTTCTTTAAACACAAGTGGAATGATCAGCAGCACAGCAGCAGTGAGAATTACAAACTGAAGAATATCCGTTACCATCACTGCCCACAAACCACCAACGGCCGTGTAGGCAATCATCAGAATACCCAGCACAACAGTAACCGGCACAAGCGGCAGGTTCAGCGAAGAACCTACCAGCTTGGCCACTGAGTACA
Organism: Pseudoflavitalea sp. G-6-1-2; assembly: GCF_012927185.1. Classification (GTDB taxonomy): domain Bacteria; phylum Bacteroidota; class Bacteroidia; order Chitinophagales; family Chitinophagaceae; genus Pseudobacter. The sequence goes on along the minus strand of NZ_JABBGB010000002.1, from coordinate 112,333 downwards.
ATACTGAACCCTTGATGAATAACGATACCAGCATGAATATGTAGATGAAGGATTTCTGCACCTTCACACCCAATCTTTCTTTGATGAATTCAGCAGCAGTGAGATTGCCGGTTGCCTTCCATTTTGGAGCGAGGTATAGGCCGGTGATCAATCCACCGATACACATGGTCCATTGAATGGTGATGGCCACCCATCCATGCTGATAGGCGATCGAACCCCATGCCACAAAAGTGCCGGCAGAGAAAAAACTCATGAAGAGTGATAATCCTCCAATGCTCCAGGGCACTGCTTCACCGCCTGCGAAGAACGATTTCAGGTTACGTCCCGTGCGCGAGAAGGAGAACCCCACCAGCATGATAAATACCGAGAACACCGCAATTACACTAGCATCGATAGCTGAATTCATATTGCTAAATTATACCTGTTGTGACTTACTGATAACATCTTACAGAAAATATTGCTGCAGGTACATCCGCAGATGGATGTTCCACTTCAATAACGAGACTGCTTGCCGTAACTGGTTTTTCGAACCGGATGCTGTTCAGCGTCTGGTAATTGCCAATCTTTTCAAACAGCAGATTTCCTTTCTCATCTTTGATTGAATAGTGGCGGATACAGAAAGGCATTACATCTTCAGGATGCCCCATCAGCACAGATTCCATCGGATGATCATAATCCGTATCGAACAATATATCGATCGCAGAAATCGTCTGTGGTGCATTCCATGCGATAGTCAACGCAGGTTGTTTATCTTCAAAAGATGCCACCCATGCATTGGGTGCAAATACCGGCCTGTCGATGCCATTGGCAATATTGGCCGCGCCGAAAGCAGCAATACCTGCAGGATATTTGAATGCGATGTTCTCTCCATCCGGTCTTCTTTTGGGACACCAGAATTCAAACGCATCTACACCGAGATCATCCGGAGGCGTTTGTTTGCCATAATTCGATACAGCTTTGTTGATGCTGTTGAATACCGACAATACCCCGGAAATGCGTTGCGGAGAGAAATGCAATTGCACATCCGCATTTTTCAGGAAGGTAACGAATGCATAGGCATCATGTGGCATCAGTGCGTCAAACGCAATCCTGATGCAGTTTCTGCCCGGATTGATCTGCACAGTTTGTTTCGAAATAGTTAAGTCGGGAGTATGGTTCGATTGCTTGCTGCTGATACGGAGTTCAACTTCAAGCGTTGTTTCTTTATCGGATTGTGCATGGAAAATGAAATCTTCCACCTTGCCTTCGCGAAGCGGCACCATCTGCGCCACAGCTGTTTCAAGCGATTTCAGCAGATTGCTTTCGGGCAGTTCCGTAAGCACCAGTTCGCTGCTGGCAGTAATCGAAGCTTGCTTCACCAGATCCTGCTGATCGTTCAGAACAATGCCGGGAATATGATGCCCCGATTGCAGCAAGGCAGTCTGCAATTCAGCAACAAAACCTTTATGATACAAATCGGCAGGTTGAATTTTCTTCTGAAGGCAAAGCACTGCTGCCATCGCAACAGCCTGCGCAGCATGCGCTGCAGTGGCCATTACGCGCGATGATCCGAATGCAACATGGCTTGCGCTGATGATCCTTCCAGCAAGAAAAAGATTTTTGATATTGCGGCTGTACATGGTACGATAGGGAATCTGATAGATGCCCTTGCTATGCCACTGGTTGCAACCCGGCTTTTCACTGAACACGCCATCCGCAGGATGAAGATCGATGCTCCATCCGCCGAATGCCACCGCATCTTCGTGCGTTCTCTGTTCTACAACATCCTGTTGCTTCAGCATATATTCTCCTTCGAACCGGCGACTTTCTCTTTTACCGGGAATAGTGCCTACCCATTCCAATGTGAGATTTTCTGCTTCAGGAAAATTGCCGGAATTCTTGATGTAATTCCATGCACCGTAGGCAACTTTCCAGAGTTCCCATTTGATGGTTTCTGTATCGTGCACTGTATCGAGACGGCCACCATATTCGAGCCACCAGAGCTTGCAGCCATACTCGCGCGTATTGAAATTCTTAAAACGCGGAATAGTGGTGATATCCTGCAAAACATAGGAGGGAGCAACAAATTTCACCGGCCTTCCGGTATCCTTGCTGTAGAAATAAAGGCTATGCCCCAACAACTCTCCATATTCTTTTGATGGCGCGAATAACTCTCCGAATTCTTCCTTGCTTTCTGCACCCATTCGGAATGCAGCACCTGCAAGAAAACCAACAATACCGTCTCCGGATGCATCACAGAACAGTGGTGCTTTCACCAGATACTCCGTGGAATTCTGACTGCAAAAGGCTTTCACAGCGCTGATCTCATCAGCGGTTGACTTCTCTACATCATACACTGCAGTATTCAGCAGCAGCGTGATATTCGATTCGGAACGTACTTTATCGAGCAATACCGTATCGAAGATGAGTGGATTGCCCTCTTTGTTGCGGTACATATTTTCCACCATCAGTTCATCCACTACACCGCCTTCTCTTGCCCAACGATTGTTGTTGCCCATATGCGAAGTAGCGCCCAGCATCCATAATCTCACTTCAGAGCTGGCATTGCCGCCGAGCACCGGCCTGTCCTGAATCAAAACTACTTTCACGCCTTTTCTGGCCGCTGTGATGGCCGCACATGCGCCGGATACACCGCCGCCAACGATCACGAGATCCGTCTCAACAGTTTTCAGGGTGAGCGCACGTTTTTCTCCTCCTTCACTAAATATCATAGGATTGTTTTTTCAGTTTATTCTTTCGTAATGATGAATTTCTATTTGATTGTGATCTTCTTGCTCAGTTTGATGGACTCCGCCGATGACGCTACCATTATTTCGAACTCGCCTGCATCATGTGCGAAATCGTGTTTCGCAACACGATAGTATTCGAATGCAGACTTGTCCAGCGAAACCTTCACTGTTTTTGTTTCTCCCGGTTGGAGGAACACTTTGGCAAATCCTTTCAATTCTTTGTAGGGCCGTTTTTCTTTGGCATTCACTTCGCGTACGTACACCTGCGCTACTTCCGCTCCGGCTGTTTTTCCGGTATTGGTTAATTTGAACTGCACTATTACTTTGGGTTCTTTTGCAGCAACATTTTTCAGTGTAAGACCGCTGTAGCTGAAACTGGTGTAGCTCAGTCCAAAACCGAATGGGAATAAGGGTTTCACCGTACTCCGATCGTAGTGGCGATACCCCATGAACAGTCCTTCTTTGTATGTCACGCGTTTGCTGTTGGCAGAATCGTAGTAGTAATTGTAAGCAGGATTATCCGCCCATTGTTTTTCAAAACTCACCGGCAGTTTTCCGGAAGGGTTCAGTTTTCCGAACAATGCTTCAGCTATTGCAGTTCCTCCTTCCTGGCCTGCATACCAGATATGCAGCAATGCAGGCACTTTATTTATCCAGCGGCTCATGTCTGCGTTACCGCCAGCATTGAGCAATACGATGGTATTGGGATTGGCAGCCACGATGCTTTGTACCAGGCTATCCTGATACTGTGGCAATGCAAATGTTCTGTCGTTGCTTTCGCGCTCGCTGCTTTCGTTGAAACCGATGCACACGATGGCCGCATCGGATGTAGCAGCAGCAGTCACAGCTTCGTCGAATAAAATTTTGTCTTCGCGCCATGCGAAGCTGATGTCTACAGGATGCACGTTGGCAAAGTATTCCAGCCTTACGGTATATTCTTTTCCGGCTTCGAACTGTACTACCGCTTCGCGGGTGGTGATGCCCTGATCGCGCCATTCGTTTATCACGAGCGCCGTATCTACGTAGAGCCTGAAGCCATCGAACCCGCGAACAGTGAAACGATATCCCGCAGACTTTGATGGACGCACAACACCGGTCCAGCGCATAGAGCAATGATCGAAGGGAATGCCCTGATTCTCCGCCGCAATATGCCATCCATTGTTGATGCTGATGGTGGTATCGATCACGGTTTTCGCCGGAGCGCCTTCCAGTTTGATATTGCTGAAATACTCAGCTTTCAATCCTTTTACAGAACTTCCTTTCTCTGTGTAAAAAACCGATTGCGATACCAGATCGGGAAGGGTAGGAAGACCTGGAGCATAAACAGTTTTTACCTGCGGCACCACATTGTTGATTCCCTGCAATGTAGAAACAGAATGGAAAGGGAAAGTATAAGAACTTCCACCTCCGGAAATATAGGCATTGGCATTCGGACCAATAACAGCCAGCGTTTTTGTTTTGGAAGCGTCTAAAGGAAGCAGGCTGCCTTTGTTCTTCAGCAATACCATTCCGCTGCGTGCCAGTTCCAGCGCCACTTTTGCGGCATCCGGATTATCCATGGGTATGCTGGTATCCAGTTGTTTGTTGTCGAAGAATCCGAAACGGAAGATGATGCGAAGCATCCGTTTCACTTTATCATCGATGGTTGATTCTTTTACCAATCCTTTCTGAATGGCAGGGATCAATATCTCTTTGGTCATGGACCTGGCGCGGGGCATTTCGAGATCGAGCCCTCCGTTTGCAGCAGCAACGCCATCGTAGGTGGAGCTCCAGTCGCTCATCACGAAGCCGTCGAAGCCCCATTTTTGTTTCAGAATCTTATTGTTGAGTACGTCATTTTGTGAAGCATGTACGCCGTTAACAGGGTTGTAGCTGGTCATGATGCTGCCCGCTTTTGCTTCCTGCACGGTGGCTTTGTACACGGGAAGATAGATCTCGTGTAAGGTGCGTTCGTCTATATCGCTGCTGGTGTTATGTCTGTCCCATTCCTGATTGTTGGCAGCATAATGTTTTACAGTGGCAACCACTTTTTCGTCCTGCAGTCCTTTCACGTACGCAACTGCGACACGCGAGTTGAGGTAAGGATCTTCACTGAAGTATTCAAAGTTTCTGCCACCCATCGGAGCACGGAGAATATTCACGCCCGGTGCGAGCAATACGTGCACACCTCTTGCTTTGGAATCTCTTCCCAATTGTTTGCCTAACTGGTACACCAGAGCCGTATCCCATGTTGCAGCCGACAGAATGCTGGCAGGATAGGCGGTTGATTTTCCATCTTTGTGCGTTCCCACAGGACCGTCGGTGAGTTTGATCTCCGGAAGTCCCAGCCGTTCGATTCCTCTGATGTAAAATCCTTTGTATCCTCCTATGTAGTCGATCTTTTCTTCCAGCGTCATGCGGGAAAGCAGGTCGTTCACACGCGCTTCAACAGCTGCGTTTTTGTCTTTGTACACCTGCGCATGCGCGGTGAGAGCGCTTGTCAGCAATATTGCAATGGCTATTCGCTTCATCATTGTTAGTCTACTTTTCTTTTTTGATCAGTTCCCCTCTGAGCAGGATCTTTCCGAGATACATTACGGTTCTGTCGTACTTTTCAGGGTGTTCGGTTATGTCCTGCAGTTGTTTTTCTCCGAGTATTTTTGCCTTGTCTGCTTTTTCTCCTGACAGTGTGATGGTCACCATGTGTTCACCATCTGTAGTTTCGATGAACTCATATTGTCCGCGATAGCGGTTATTGCAGAAGTTGTTGAAGCGATTCACCAGTTCATTGCCCGTGCTATCGATATTGAGGAGACGGAAACCTTTACCGGAAGCTTCTTTCATCTTCACCACTTTTCCATCGATGGTTACCGTAACCTGACCCATTTCCGGTCCGCCAATATCGAAGAATCCGAACATGGAACCTTTGAACCGGAAAGTGAAACCGGCACCTGGTTTTTCGCATTTCATCACGTAGGGAAACCAGCTGTTGAACTGTCTGAGTTTTGCATTTTCTTTTGTGTCTATGCGGGTCCATCCTTTGCTGAATTGTGCGGACTCCAACGGGTCGAGCATCTTCGCATCTTCCCAGTTGGAAGCAATGATGGCTGTAGGAAGAACATGCTGCTTTTGTGCAGCTACTGTTTTTTCCATCAGCTTGTCAAATCCTCTGGCAATGGCGTTTGCATACAGGTTTCCACCTTCGCGAAGCGGGTGAATGCCATCCGCAGAAAAAACAATCTTGTCTTTGATAGCAGCAGTATCACCTTTCCAGATCAGCTTATTGTTTGCTTCCAGAGTGGCGGCTTCGATACCCATATGAATGCCAGGCAGGTCGTAGTAAGCAGCCATCTTTTCAAGACTTTGGATCGGCTCCGGAATGGTTTGTTCCATGTATTTTTTTGCCTGCGGATTGAGCACAGTATAGATCAGGCAGATATCTGTAGAAGGATTGTTGCGGATGATCTGACGAATCATTCCTTCCATGCCCGGCTGAAATCCTCCATTCACAGCAAACTCGATGAAAACGAGATCAGGATTATGTTTCAGGATCTGTTCGCCAATACGGCAGGAGGCGAGATCGGTGCCCGTTCCGGAAACGCCGGCATTCAGCCAGTTGAATTTCACATCTGGCAAACGCTTCTGTATGTATTGAGTAGCCTGCGTGCGATAACAATACATCCCCTGCGTAATGCTTCCTCCGATAAGCCCGACAGTAACGGGTTTGCCGGCTTTGATCTTCGCAAAGAAATTCGGCAGGCCTCCACGGACAACGGTTTCGCGTGCATCGGAAAAATTACCCGGATCGATAGCCGGAATCTTTTCAGTTGCCGGATCAAAGAACAGGGGCGAAGCGCCAGCCTGAGAGGCAGACATTCTTTTGAGTTCTGCATCTGTCTGTGCTGATGCCCGGAAACCTCCGAGTGCAAGGAGCATGGAAAGCGCTAAAGCAGGTACGTTTTTTTTCATGATTATTAATTTCCTTCCAGAACAATTGTTTCTTCTTTCACCTGATCACCTGATGTAAACCGGAGTTTCACTTCCGCTTTTTCCTCTGGTTTCAGTTTATAAAAACTCCATTCAAATGGATATTCATTTTTTGTTTGTGTCTGCTGGTTGCAGCTGATAGTCACCGATGCATTGGCGAGCGGCGCTGTTTCTGCAAATCCGTACACAGAATCCCAACCGAAAGGCGATCTGATCCTGAAAAGGAAAACCTTGCCCCATGGTGCTCCGGCATCAATCACTTTCATTCCATCTTTCACAGGAGTGATAGCGGTGAATGCATTTTTCTTTTCCAAGGGAATGGCAATCATTGAAATGCCTTTACCAGAAAGGGATACAGACAATTCATGATTGTTCAGCGCAGACTTCACCGTTTTTGATTTTCCTCCTGCATTTATTTGAACCGGTGCATTTACGGCTACGCCGGTTTCTTTACTCAGTTTCACAGTTACCGGCAATGCAGTGTTAGATTCGCTCAACAGTATCACATAGAATTTATCGTCCGAAATGGCAGTTATGTAATTCACTTCGGGGGTATTCAATTCGATCAATCCACGTTTCATCCAAAGCCGTGCATTCTTATCCTCATTAATAGTTCCTTTGCCTGCTCCGTACATGCGGTTGGTGAACCATACAAATCCATCCTGTTTGCTGTAAGGAAAGCTGATGGCCTTTCCTGAACGCTGAATAGCTTCGGTGATCAGGTAATCCCAGCTGAAGGCAAGGTGTGCAGGAATATGATGGTAGTAGATCGAACTTACATCAGGCCCTTTGTACGGAAAATCGGGCTGCATAGTGATGTCTGTGTAGCCGGTGGCATAGTAGCCGGGATAGTTGGTAAATCTTCCGATCACTGCATTACGCGCGTATGTCTGAAAGATTTCCCGATTGGTGAATTGGTAGAGTCGCAACAGGTGAGGGGCCCAGCTGCTCATGAAAACCGGACGCACCGTCTTATCCGGTTCAAAGTAAGTGAAAGGCTGCTCAAACCCCAGCCCAACAGGGCTTACAAGTTGCGCTGCAACATGCTTCTCCGGCGCATCACCGGACTTACGTGGGAAGCCCAGTCTGAATTTCTCTTTATTCTTCCACCACAAACTATTGTTTCCTTCGTATTTGTTTCCAGGATGGATTTTCTGCAAACTGTCCTGCACCTGCGGAACTGAACGTATGCCAGCTATCGTCTGAAACGCACTGTACTCCGCTGCCCGCAGGTATTTGCTGTCGTTGGTTGCCTCATAGAGATCAGGCAGATCCCACCAGTACGCATAGAAGTTGGCATTGTAGAATGCACCCTTGCCCATGGGCGTGATGGTATTGCTGTTCACTTGAGTAGTGATGAACCGATCTGCATTTGCAATGGCGCTGTTCAGCCAGCTGCTGTTGTTCGTGAGTTTGTATGCAGCCAGTTCCTGCACCCATGCCGGGATATTCACCGAATAGCCCAATGCAGTTCTGATCTTGTTATCGGGCAATGCAATTTTACTGATCCATGGATTGGCGCCTTCAGTGAAACGATTCAATCCTTCGTAATAAGCAGTGGTGAACTGCGAATTGAAAGGATTCAGCAGCAATGTCTTTTCAGAATTATTGTACGCAGATGGAACGATGGCTTTAGCCCAACGATAACCACTTCTTGAAAGCGTGTACTCGATGGTAGGCAAACTACGTTTGAGGTAGAAATCTTCATCGCGTGTAATGGCAGCAGTCGACAGCATCGCCAGCGGAGCTGCATGCGCAACAGTGGGAGAACTGCCGGGGTCTGCTTCGATATCGTAGAAGCCTTTCATGCTGTTGTCCCAGCCTGCGGCATCATCATTCTTCACTAGGTCGATCATATTGAAGAGGCCATCGGTGAGACTGCCCTGCGATTGTTTTCTGTAATCGCGTACTTTGTATACCTGTTCTGAAATATACTCCAATGCATTTTCCCATCCTGCGGGTATAACGCCGATGGCAAATGTCTGGGAAAATGATTGTCCTGCTGATTTCTTCGAGTTCTTCAAACCCAGTACAGGAGCGAATGCTACGGGTTGCACCTTGTTCGATTCATTTTTGATGGCAAAGCCCATCGGCGATGATTCTGACATTCCCCAATCAGCCGAAAAGCTGTTTGCTTCACCACTAATGAAAGTAGAAAGCAGCCCGCTGCCAACCTTTGTTTCAGTAATGGCAACAGGCTGCTGCATCATCGATGATGCGAGCATCACGGGGTACGGGGAAATTCGTTTGTACTGAAACATCGGCGGCAGCTGCACATTGGTTACGCGCGCTGCATCCATTGCCTGGAATGCCGCCAATGCCATGCTGTAATAACCTGATTTTGCAGGCATACATTGCAGCTGCACTGTTACATGCCCGGCATTTTTTCCGAGAGACCAGATGCCGGTGATCACGGAATGATCACTGGTGATATATTTTACTTCAATCGAACTATCATTCAGTTTGATGGCTTCTACGGGAATCGCTTCACTCAAATCTCCCGATAGAAAAGGATTCAGCAGGGCTTCGGGTTCCTGCATTTCAATCTTCTTTCCATCGTGCATAATGTAACTCTTACCCTTCGATCCATTCCACGATGGAAAGAAATTGCCGAATGTAATTGCAGGGTCCTGGGCACTCAGCAGGTATACTTTATGATCTTCGTAGAAGCTGTTCACGCTGCGCCATTCACCGTCGGCATAGTATTCGGTTTTCGCCACAATGGCGGTTTTGTTTGCACCGCCTTTCACGAAACGCATGCGGAGCTTTTCATTTTTTATCTCGGCAATAACAGGAGCACCAGAAGGGATAACCAGATAAGGCGAAACAGCCGGTGTTACTGCATTTGCCGCCTGCATCTTTACAGGTGCAGTGCGGAATTTTGCCAGTTCTGCAAATGTTTGATTATTGGGATCGATGGCCGTATCTGCAGTGAGCAGCACTGCATCGCAGCGTGCAAAATTCTTTCTGGAATCGCGCAGGCGAAGTAGTACCTGTTTGCGCTCCAGCATAACAGTGCCGACTTTTTCCCAGGCAAATCCTTCCACACCATGCCTGCCGGCTTCTTCCATTGGTTGTTCATCAACCGACAATCTGAGCAAACGTGTGCCTTGTTTTTCTTTGAAGTCAGCAGATCTTACCCATACTGCGTAGCGGCCTCCGGCCACTTCTATCACAGTTAATGCATCGGCAGCGCCTTTACCGCCCTGCACCCGCAACATGGTATTGCCGAGGCAGCTGGCAGATTTTTCCGTGAACCATCCTCCCTGGAACTGGAATGTTTCTGCTTCTACCAGATAGCGCTGGGCAAATGCATTGCAGCTGATAATCATCAACAGTATCGTCAACCATCTTGTCATTACCTGTAATTTATTTCTATCACCTGCAATCCGTAAGCAGGGATGTTCAGTGACCAGCTGCCGAAATTATTCATTGGTGTTGTATGCCGGGAATCCTTTCTGGATAATACTTTCAGCAGTTGAATACTCTTATTGTTGAGCACATGAGCAGGATCGAGTTGTACTGAAATGCTGCGCTTTTCATCATCATTGTTCAGCAGCATCAGAAAGAGTTTCCGGTTTTTTGTATCGATCGCTGCAAAATGATCGATATACGGATCATTAATATGCAGCATGTTTTCTTTCAGCAACAGCGACGCCTTCGTGCCATAGACAGTTCCTTCTTTGAATCCATAGCTTTGATGCGGACCTACTTTGGGCGTGATGAATCCACGCGGAAATTCAATGCCATTTCCAGATCGCAGGCTTATTTCAGCCAACAGATAATCTGTGATCCAGCCTACCTGCCACCAGGCATGATGCGGATACGGACCAGCACCTTTATTCATCGCATCCCAGTAATAGCTTGCAACAGAAGTAGCGGAATCAACGAATGCATCTCTGCCCAAAGCCGCTGCCCGCGCCATATTCAGGAAGATGGAGTCTTTAGTTATTGCAAACATTCTGATGAACATGCCTGCATGGCTCGCAAGTAAGATTGGGCCACGATGATTGGCCGATCCAAGTGTGCCGCCATGTTCGAAACTCAATCCAGCCTGCGCGATCTCCCAGTCTTCACGCGCAATGCCGTTCACCATTTTTTTTGTTCTGTCCGGTATCGGATGCGTGTACACAGAAGTGGTGTAGATCTTAGCCGTAGCGATAGCTGCGTTTTTATATCTCGCATCTTTTGTGGCTGCATAGAGATCCATCAAAGCCTGCACACTCTGGCCTGTAGCGAAATCAGGAACAAACCTTGCATCTCCGCAAGTGCCGAGAAAACGGCCGCGCTCCACTGCATTTTTGATGAACCAGTCTGCGCCTTTGCATGCAGCGGCTTTGTATTTCACATCACCCAGAATATTGTATGCTACCAGCATGCCGTAGAATGTGGGACGCAGGTCCTGCACTTCAGTGAACATGGGTTTTGCAGTATGATTGTCGTAAGCTACCTGCCATTGTCCGTTGGGTTGCATCCAATGAAGCAGTCGATCTGCCGCTTCGCGGAAGGCTGATTTCAGCGCGGTATCATTCGGCTGAAAGAGCAGTATATTGCCCATATCGGCAATCATATAGTAGGTGAGGGCAATAGGTTCGGAATAATCTCCCCATTCTTCTGTGAAGCGTTTGCTGCGGAAGAGATAGTATTGCCCGGCAGCGGCCCCATGAAAGAAACCCTTGCCAGTGTTCTGCTGCATCAGTTTGAAATTGCGCGCATAAGGCAGCCTTGTGGATTGCAGTACCGTATCTTCAGTGATCTTGCTCAGCATCCACATGGCGCCATAGTCGGCATTTTTCATCGCATCTTTATCTGAGTTGTAAACACCTCCGAGATAATCCTGCGCACCGATGGTAATGCCTTTGTATGCTTCGGTTCTCCATTTTGATAAGCTGTCGTCGATCACATACCGGTGCATGCCCAGCAATCTGCTGGTGAGCGATTGTTTCGTTTGTTTCAATGCCAGTGCATCAGCAAATCGATACACATCATTCACGGCATGTTTGAATACCGGAAACCAGCTGCCATTGCGGATTGTATAGCGAAATGAAAAAACGATGCTGTCGCCGGCTTTCAGGAAAGATTTCTTTTCACCCAATACCGGATGATAAATGGTGGGCATCAGTTCTGCATTCCTGTTCATCAATGAAAGCCCTAAAAACCAGTCACCGATAGACTTTTCATTGCTGGCCCATGGATCGCGCGCGATACCCGGATCAGGAATTACAGCAAGAGTGATATTCTCTTTTGTTGTTACGAGCGGACTCAATGTAGAGGCTGTTCTTTCGCGTAAAACCACCGGTTTATCGGGAATGCCTTGTCCATATGCAAACGCATTGATGAACGATGGCTCAATGGCATTTCCCTGCAACACGCCCGGCACTGAAGCCCAGTTGAAATTATTTTTATTCAGCACTGCAAGGGTAGGACTGCTCATGGAAAAATATCCATCCCGCTTCGCTCTTACCGTAATGTTTACTTTGATATCGTTGGCATACACTTTATCGAACTCCCATTGCGAGCGAATGCTGGCCAGCTTTTCTTCCTGTGCAAAGATCAGGCGGCCGGGAGCTTCTTCCACCGATGAAGGAAAAAACCGGATGGCCTCGCCGGCAATATTCATTTCAACAGGGGACGTAGCCTGTTTCCAGATGGGAGTGAGGTAGCGGTAATGCTGTTCAGGAAAATCTACTGCTGCGCCTTTTGCATCCAATACAGGAACGGCATCAGTAGCAGGTTTTTCTTTCGAGTACAGCAAAGTGTAGGCTCCGGAAGGAGCAGCCAGCTGCTGCCAGCCCTGCGCTCCGGAAACCGCAATACTGCTGAGTTTCAGGCCATCAGTTGCGCGCTTCCACTGCAAATCGAGTGCATTGTTTTTCAAACGCAGTTGTGCATTTGCAATGCAGGGCATTCCACAGATCAGTGCTAAACCAGCGATATGTAACAATCGGTTCATGAATCAGGGCGTAATAGTGAAAGTGAGTTCCTGTGTTTGACTGTTTTCTCCGTTGTATCGAATGGCAGATGATACAAATACAGCTTTGTATGTGCCAGGTGTTTTGTAAACGTGCTGGTAGCTGCTCATTGTCTTGCTGATATTTTTCAGTGCAAGGCCGGCATCGGGCTGAATGCTTTTGCTTACCACAAGCGGTTTGGAGATCACCCAGTCTTCGTTCTCCGCAACATTTCCTGCCCCGCCATACATCAGCAACTGCGCGCTGGTGATGGTCCATACCGCAGCAGGATTCTTGAAGTCCACAGACTTCCATCCACCTGTTGCCATCTGTGCGAGATTGGTCAGTTGCCCTTCGGGTGTAACCAGGTCTGCATTGAAACTGCGGATCACCCAACGGTTCTGGCCAGTTGTCCGCGCCGGCTCGGTGTACCTGAAAGCAACATACACATTCGGCGTTTCTGCATTGCCGAGATATGGCCGGAGATCTATTACTCCGGATGCAACATTGTCGGCACCGGCAGAGAAAGTAGCGAGCTGGCTGATATCCGTCCAGGTAGCTGCACTCACATTGGCCGCATCCACTGTTCCATTGAAATTGTTGGATACCATCAGTTGCAGATTCTGATAAATGGGGCTGAACGATACGAAACTTTTGAAATCTATCTGGAGACTGTTATCTGCTTTGGTGCGCGTTCTGTAATCATAATTGCGTCCGACTTCTCCTGAATAGAAAGTGATGTTATCCGGATTGCCGGCAAATTGAAACGTAACAGTATCTCCTGCTTTGTAAGTAAGCGAAGAAGTAGTTACAGTGAGATCGGCTTTCGGCACTTTCACTTTAGCACATGAAACAGCGAGCAGTGCCAGCATCGGAATATATAAGGAATATCTTTTCATGAATGATAATTTGAGGTGCACAATCAATACCCTGGGTTTTGTTTGATATGTTTATTGATGGTGATCTCATTCACCGGAATAGGGAAGAGCACATGCCTTGCAGTAGTGTTGTTGCCGGTTGTGGCTGCATATTTGTAAGCTGCAGGTGCAGTTGCCGTAATGTCATTTGCGAGGTTATTCATGGTGGTAACGTAAATACCCCAGCGGATCAGATCGTGCTTGCGGAGGCCTTCGAAGCAAAGCTCGCGCAGGCGCTCGTTCTGAATCTCCGTGAGGAAAGCCACTTTATCGGTGATCGCCGGAAGGTCCGCATCTGCATTGGGAACATCTACCGGTTTGCCGAATGCACGTCTTCTCACTTTGTTGATGGCATCCATGGCTTCTGCATTGGGCGCCTGGTTCACTTCATTCTCTGCTTCTGCTTTCATCAGCAATACATCCGAATAACGGATAACAGGGAAGTTTGTGGAGTTGTACTGTCTTGCCTTCGCTTCTGTTTCGTATTCCCTGCGCCATTTGCCGGGATTGCGATCGTAGATCTGTGCAGCCGTCCAGTTGGTTTTTACAGTATTGGTGCCTGAGGTAACATAACGATAGGTAGCGATGCTCCAATCTCGGCGGGCAGTGTCTTTGGTGCCGAAGAGATTGTACAGTTTTGCTGTGATCTTCATACCGCCGCTCGACCATCCGATTGCTTCACTTGGGCACTCGATGCCATTCTCCACACCTACAGAACCTGCCAGATCGAAATTGCCGATCTTGTTTCCGAACATGCCTATTTCCCAGATGCACTCTTTGCTCTCGTTGATATTTTTAGAGTGATTGATGAAGATCTGTTTGAAATCGGGGTTGAGGGAATGTTTACCTGAAGCGATCACTTTGTTGCAGTATTCCAATGCATCTTTGTATCTGTCGATATCGCGCATCGGTTCACCCGCCATTTTCAGGTATACTCTTGCCAGTATCGCCTGTACAGCGGTTTTGGATATTCTTTCGTTGTGTGAAAAATAGCTGATCTCATTTACGAGCGTTTCTGCTTCTTTCATATCCTTTACAATCTGAGCAAAAATCTCGGTGAGTGGCGCTGCTGGCAGGTTTTCGTCGGTAGGAGATTTGGTTGAATAGAGTTTCAACGGAACCGATCCATACATATCGGCCAGCAGGTAATAGAAGTATGCACGCAGAAAGAGAGCTTCGCCTTTGATGGCGTTGCGTTGCACTTCATCCATCTTTGCCTTGTGTACATTTTCGAGCAGCATGTTGGCGCGGTTGATGCCTTCGTAGAGCACTTCCCAGAGTCTGCCGATATCGAGGTGACCCGCATCGAATACCATTACGCGAACATCGTTGCCGGTAAGGCCTCTGTAAAAAGATTCATCGTTCATCACCAGCGTGCTGAAGAGTCCGCGGCCATAGGCACGGCCAAAATTATCTATCAGACGGTTGTACACGCCGTTCAGCGCTTTCATGAGGTCAGCCTCATTATTGTAATAGTTTTCAGGAGAAACAAAGTCGGGGTCTTTATTCAATACTTTACTGCAGGATGTACCAAGAGCAGCAGTAATTGTCAACAGCAAAAGAAATCGTTTCATGTTAATGTAGTTAATCATGATTTAAAAAGCAGCATTCAGGCCGAAGGTCAATGTGCGTGTTCTTGGATAAGGTGAGAAGTCGAATCCGGGAGTGAGCGCTCCGGGTCTGGTATTCACTTCAGGGTCGATGCCTGAGTAGTTGGTCCAGGTGATCAGATTCTGCGCAGCGAAATAGAGTCGCAGCGATTTCATCTTCCAGCGTTTCATGGTTTTGTCCGGGAGATTGTATCCCAACGAAACTGTTTTCAGTCGCAGGTAAGAGCCATCTTCGATAGTGCGTGATGAATAATAAGCGGGGCCCTGTCCACCAACCCTGTACAGGTCGTTGGTTTGATTTTCGGGAGTCCATCTTTGCTCAAACGATTTGAACATATTGAGCAGGTTCCTCGTGGTGGGATCACCGCCTTCAAATTCAATCCGGTTGGCATTCAGCAGATCGTTTCCATAACTCCACTGGAAGAATACATTGAGGTCGAAATTCTTCCAGGCGAAATTGTTGGTGAAGCCTCCGAAGTGAATAGGGTTGGGGTTGCCGATAATGGTAAGGTCTTTATCATCGATGTGGTTATCGCCGTTGAGGTCTCTGAATTTGATGGAACCAGGCTGCACTTTATCGCGTGCAAGTCCATTGTCTGTGATGCCTGCTTTCAGCACATATGTGCCGGCAGATGTTTTGTCGAAATCGCTGTACTGATACACGCCGTCGAAGAGCATGCCATAGAAAAGTGCGATCGGATTTCCGGGTACTGCGATATAGGGAAACGCAGAATTGAAATTACCCCAGGTTACTCTTGTTGCAAGGCTCGATTCGCCATCGTTCAGTGCAAGTACTTTGTTGCGGTTGAAAGCTATGTTGAAACCGGAGCTCCAGCTGAAATTCTTAGTCTGAATATTCTTTGTATTGAGTGTAAACTCTATGCCTTCGTTCGACACCTTTCCTACATTTTTATAACCGGTGAGAAACCCTTGTGACGGAGCAAGCGTTGCATTCAGCAGCAGGTCGCTGGTTTTCTTGTAATAGTAGTCGGTGGTGAGCATTATTCTGTTGTTGAAGAAACCGAGATCCAGTCCGATATTGGATTGCGTAGTGGTTTCCCATTTCAGTTTGTCGTTGCCGAGATTCACCGGCACCATACCCTGACCAGGCGCATTGCCATAGCTGTAACCCGAAGTGGGATTGATCTCCAGCGAAGACCATGCAGAGAAGTCATTCACGCGGTTATTGCCGGTGGTACCATAGCCTACACGAACTTTTGCATCGGAGAGCCAATCGAACTGCTTCATGAATTTCTCATCCACCAGTCTCCATGCAAATGCACCGGAGGGGAAATATGCCCAGCGATTGTCCCTTGGGAATTTTGAAGATCCGTCTGCACGGAAACTCAGCGTGAGCAGGTATTTCGATTTAAAACCGTAATTGATCCTTCCCAGATAGCTCAGCAATCCACTGGCAGGTGCGTAGGTAGGAGATACGGTTACGATTCCCTGTCCCAAACCTTTAATGCCGAGCGCTTCGGTAGGCACCTGCATGGCAGTGAATCCATTGATATTTCCGGTGATGTCCTGCACGGTAAATCCAGCCAGTACATTCAGGTTATGATCTTTATTGAATCTTCGGTTATACGTAAGTGTGTTTTCGTTCAGCAGATTGGTAAGATCTGTATTGGTGATGGTTCCATTCACTCCCTGATTATTGCGCGGATGCCCGCCGCGTGTGGATGAATTATTGAAGATCTCGCGGCGGATCTGCGTTTTGGTAACACCACCGGTTGCACGGAAACTCAGGTATTTGCTGAGTTTGTAATCAACATAGGCATTTATGATCAGCGTATTGTTGAATAGCGGATTGTATTCGTTTTTGGTACTCAGCACCGGATTGATCCTGAAATCTGTATTCGGATCTACACTGGGATCGAAGAGCAGGTCTTCGAGACTGCTTTCCGAATCGCCGGTTACCGGTCTGTATCCCCACACGCTGTACATCATAGTGGCAGTAGGACTGCCCTGAGATTCAGCAGCGATGGTTCCATATCTTTTGTAAGCAGTGTAGTTGATATTCACACCTGCTTTGAGTTTGGTATTGATGGTCTGATCGATGGAGAACCTGCCCTGGTAACGCCTGAACCCGCTGTTGATGATCATTCCTTCCTGATCGAGCAGTGATCCTGAAAGCGAGTAACGCGTTTTGTCGGTTCCGCCACGTACAGCCAGACTATGACTGTGAACGAGACCATTGCGGAAGATCAGGTCCTGCCAGTCGGCGCCTTTCACATCTTTGTAGGAGTCGAGTGTTTTCCCATTGTTCAGAAAGATGGGCGTGTTCAGTACGGGACTCATTTCGAGCTGCATCTTCACATATTCGTAAGGGCTCATCAGCTCCTGCTTTTTGATGTTCTGATGCATGCCCACCCAGCCATCGTAAGTAATCACGGGAGCGCCGATCTTTCCTTTTTTAGTGGTGATGATGATAACACCATTGGCGCCACGCGCACCGTAGATGGCGGTGGCAGACGCATCTTTCAAAGTTTCGATCGACTCGATCTCTTCAGGATTTATCAGATTGGCCGAAGCGGTCTCTACCGGAAAACCATCGATCACGTACAGCGGAGAGTTATCCTGCGTTACAGAGTTGTTGCCACGGATGATGATCTGCAGTTCACTGCCCGGTTGTCCGTCGGAAGAACTCACCTGCACGCCTGAAATGCGGCCTGCAAGGGCTTCCGCGAAATTGTTCACGGGCGCTTTCTTCAGATCAGCCATGTTCGCCGTTGCAACTGCACCGGTAACATCTTTCTTCTTCACGGTGCCGTAGCCGATCACTACCACATCTTCGAGGGATTGTGCAGTTTCTTCGAGCTTTGCATTCATCACCGATTGCTGAGCAGGTAAACGGATCTCTTTGCTGAGGTAATTGGTGGCTGAGAAAATCAGCATCACATTGATGGAGTCGGGGATCACCAGATTGTACACGCCATTGGTATTGGCGATGGCTCCCCATTTTTTTCCTTTCACCTGAACGGAAGCACCATCGATGGGCTCGCCTTTCGCATTGGTGATAAGGCCTGTAACTGTTTTTGAATAACGCGGAGCATTTTCCTGTGCCCTCACACCCGCGGCAGTCACCAGCAGGCAGACGAGCAGAAATAGACCGGAAGCAGGGGCCGCAAATCGTTTTTTCATATGGGGTCAACTTTAATAAACAACGATGTGATTCAGTTTTGGATAAAAGCACATCGGCAATCGTAGACTTTTGGTTGAAAAGTTTTCAGACTATGAATAAAATGCCTGTTACAGGAAAAGATTTAAGGTTTGCAGATCCAAATCTTTTGAAGTTTACGCTCTCCAGCAAGAAAAAAGCATTAAAATTTCCGTGGGAACATTCCCATTTTACGGGAATGTTCCCACGAATGCGCATTAATTCGTTACTTGTGCCAAATCTGAAAATTGAAAAGGCGTCAGGTTACCATCATCGATATTGCGAAGGCTCTCAATCTGTCGAAGTCCACAGTGTCCAGGGCATTGACCGGACATAAGAGCGTTAGCGAACAGACCCGCGAAGCGGTGCTGGAATATGCAGCACAGTCCGACTACCAACGGAACATGCATGCCATCAGTCTCATTACACACAAAACAAATACCATCGGCATCATTGTTCCCGAATTCATGAGCTCTTTCTTTCCGCAGATAATCATGGAAGTGCAGGAAGTGGCTACCAGAGCGGGATACAACACTGTGATCTGTCAGAGTAACGAAACCTACGAAACAGAAGTAGCCAATACAAAAGTGATGCTCGCCAATCAGGTAGATGGTGTGCTGATCTCCATCACCCGCGAAACAAAGAACTTCGACCATCTCAAAGTATTTCAGCGTAAAGGAATTCCCATCGTTTTCTTCAACAGGGTTTGCGACGAAATGAATGTTCCCAAAGTGATAGTAGACGATTATGATGGCGCCTTCCATGCAGTGGAACACCTGATTCTCCGCGGGCATAAACGCATCGCACATATTGCAGGCCCGCCTTCACTGGTGATCTCCGCACGCCGTCTCAATGGCTACAAGGCTGCATTGAAAAAGCACGATATCCCAATCGATGAAGAACTGATCATTCACTACGACCTGAATGTAGAGAAAGTGAAGATCTATGTGAACCACTTGTTGAGTCTTCCAAACAGACCCGATGCCATCTTCGCAGTGAACGATCCTACCGCTATCGAAACCATTCTCGCCATCAAAAAAGCAGGACTGCGCATCCCCGGAGATGTAGCAGTGGTGGGCTTCAGCAATGATTTTGTATCGGGATTGATTGAACCGGCGCTCACCACCGTTGCCCAACCGGTGAAAGAAATAGGCAAGGTAGCCACGCAAATGCTGATCGATCAGATGAAGCGCGACGTGAACGAATGGAAAAGCATGATCAAGGTGCTGAAAACGCAACTGATAGTCCGCAGTTCAAGCTGAACCTTATTTGTAATTCGCCAGCTCGATCAGTTTCTTAATATCGTAGATGATGATTTTGCTTCCTTTGGTAGCCAGCATGCCGGCTGACTTGAATTCAGACAGGGTTCGGATGATATTCTCTCTGGCAGTTCCCACCAGATTGGCCAGGTCTTCTCTCGACATATCTATTTCTACCTGCATGCCCGGTTGAAAATCCTGCTTATATTTTTCTCTCAGCACTATCAGTTGCAAAGCCAGTCGCTCCCGCACTGTTCTTTGAGCAAAAAGCGCCATGCCGTTGGCCAGTACTGCAAATTCGTGGCTGAGTGTTTTCAGTAATCGTCCCTTGAGAATATTGGATTGCTGAATGGCTGCGAGAAAATCTTCCTTCGGAATGAAGCTGATAACACAGGCTTCCAGCGCAGAGGCCGAATCCGGATACCTTTCTTCGGAAAGTATGGCATGATAGCCTACCAGTTCACCGGCATTGGCCACGTAGATGATCTGCTCACCACGCGAATCGAGCCGTTTGAATTTCTTCACTTTTCCCGCACGGATGTAGAAGATGCCGGTAGGGTAGAAGTTCTCTCTGAAAATGATCTCACCTTTTGCGTAAGAATTTACCACCTCATGCGCAGTGAGCAATGCAAAATCTTCCTCGGGCAGATTTGCGAGAATGGATTCACTTTTGAAATCCCATTTATCGATAGGAAAGATTTCTCTGATACTCATATGCAATAAATAAATAGGAAAAGGTGAAATAAATCACTTTTCCCGGTGATAAATATGCGTTTCAGGTAAGCGCTATCGCCAATAGCTTTGCAGCATGAAACTCGCCAAAAATACTAAATCCGGCAGTGGCGATGGGTGTTTTAGCTCTGAAACCAAATTTTGCAGCCTGGTTCCCGATCTTTCGTCAGAACTGAACGAAGTGCATTGGGCCCCGCTTCGCATTATCAGAAAATCAGTTGAGTTTCTGGCGCATCGCGAAAATCTGAAGATACTCGATATCGGAAGCGGGATAGGAAAATTCTGTCTTGCAGCCGCCTCTTACAAATCCGATGCTCATTTCTACGGCGTAGAACAAAGGGCCAGTCTCATCGAAAGGGCAGAAGCGCTGAAACATGATCTGGGATTGCCCAACATCACTTTCCTGCATAAGAATTTCACACAGCTCGATCTCGGCAGTTTTGATGGCTTCTTCTTCTACAATGCTTTCTTTGAAAATATTCCCGGTGCATACCGGATCGATGAGAGCATAGAGTTTTCAAAAGAGCTCTATGATTACTACACACACTATCTCTACAACGAGCTGAGTGTGTTGCAACCCGGTGTAAGAATTGCCACGTACTGCAGTTGGGACGATGAAATTCCTCCCACATTCAAATTGCAGGAATGGCACGAACAGGGATTGCTGAAATTCTGGATCAGACAATAAGAAGCCCCTATACTCTATAGCCACTCCCGTGTATTTAGAACCGTCCATAACCTGAGTCCGGACAGTCTGCAGACGTATTCGCTCCCTTGAAAACAGTGCAGTGCTGTCCGGCTGGGTTAATTGTTTACTAACTATGCATCACCCCCTTTATGCGAAAAGAAAAGTATTTCTATCCGGCGCTACCAGATGCATTGAAAAATTACAGTTTGCCGGTTTTCTATAAAGATCTGCAGGCAGGGTTGATAGTAGGCATTGTAGCATTGCCACTCGCCATTGCGTTTGGAATTGCATCCGGTGTATCGCCTCAAACCGGCATCATTACAGCTATCATAGCAGGTTTCATAATTTCAGCAATGGGAGGAAGCACGGTGCAGATAGGCGGACCAACCGGTGCATTTGTAGTAATAGTTGCAGGCATTGTTCAGCAATATGGTTTGAGTGGCCTGATTACGGCAACATTCATTGCGGGCATTTTGCTGATATTGATGGGGATGGCAAAACTGGGCACCGTAATCCGTTTCATTCCATATCCGCTAATCGTAGGATTTACCAGCGGCATTGCACTTATTATTGCACTCACTCAGGTAAATGATGTGCTGGGATTGAAAATTGAAAGAATCCCTGGCGACCTCACCGGCAGATTGCATGCATACATTTCACATATAGCAACCATAAACGGGTATAGCGTTGCACTTGCACTGTTCACCATATTACTGCTGATCTTCTGGCCGCGCATTACACATAAAATTCCCGGTTCACTGATAGCACTGCTGATTACAACCATGCTTGTGCATTGGCTGCATCTTCCCGTAGAAACCATTGCAGACAGATTTGGACAGATCAGTTCAGCTTTTCCTGCTCCCCATTTTTCTATTCCTGATCTGGACACCATCAGAAAACTCTTTCAGCCGGCTATTGCCATTGCACTGCTGGGAGCAATAGAATCATTACTGTCAGCAGTAGTTGCCGATGGCATGACGGGCAAGAGGCATCATTCCAACACAGAACTTATAGCACAGGGCGCCGCCAATATTTTTTCATCGCTGTTTGGTGGAATACCGGCCACAGGAGCAATTGCGAGAACTGCCACCAATATTAAAAATGGAGCCCAGACACCCGTTGCAGGTATAATACATGCCATCACACTGCTGTTGATACTGCTGTTCCTGGGCAAATGGGCCGCGCTGGTACCAATGGCAACACTCGCAGGCATTCTAATAATAGTAGCATACAATATGAGTGAATGGCAACACTTCAGATCCATCCTCAAAGGATCTGCGGGTGATGTAACGGTATTACTCGCTTCATTTGGTTTAACTGTTCTTATCGATCTTACAGTGGCTATCGAAACAGGAATGATACTTGCGCTGATTTTTTTTGTGAAGAACCTTGTAAAACAAACCGAAGTATTGAGTGTAAAGCAAACCGGTCAATCAACGGAGAGTCGCAACTTGCCTATGGATGTAGAAGTTTTTGAGATCGAGGGTCCACTGTTTTTTGGAGCAGTGTACAAATTCACGGAGGCGCTCCGGCAGATCGAAAAACCGCCCAGAGTGCTTATTCTTCGCATGAAACAGGTGCCGCTCATCGATGCCTCCGGCATCAAGGCGTTAAAAGATGCACTGAAAGATTGTAAAAAGAGAAAAACGAAATTGATACTCTCAGAAATTACCAATCAGCATGTAATGGATGAACTCCGAAGATCAAGATTGCTCTTTGCCATTGGCAAAGCAAACGTTACCGGCAGTTTCGATGCCGCTCTGAAAAGAAGTAGCAATCTGTAATGCATTTCCGATATCATTCACAGCACATTCACTTCCTGAATTTAGCGGCGTACTCCTTCAGCGTGCCTTCTTTATCGCGTTTCAATTTCTTCAGCAGATCTGTTGGGATAGTAATGGTCTTGTCGAAATATTTGCTTCCCCAGATCATCATTTCGGCGAGTATCGGCAAAAGATCCACTGCTTTGGCAGTAGGGATGTATTCGTTGTGCGATTTGTTCTCTGCACAGACCTTTGTTTTTACCAATCCATGTTCTTCCATTAATTCCAGTCTGTCCGCCAGAATATTGGTGGCGATCTTCTCATCGGAAGTAAGAAACTGTCCATACCGGCTTTTATCCTGAAAGAACATATCCCGCAGCAGGAGGAATGTCCATTTATCACCCAGCAGATCGAGGGTATTGCTGGTGGGGCAATCGGAACGGCGTTTCAGTTTCTTCATTATGATTTCTTTAACTTGCAATTTGCAAGTATCACTATAGTTTTACTTGCAAATCACAAGTACGAATATATGAAAATAAATACAAATACAGGAGGGAATATAGCTGAAACATCTGTCGCAGCCCCATTTCAGGGCCTTAGTACAGGCCTGGTGCTGTTGCTTGCTATTTGTTGCGGACTCTCGGTAGCCAATGTATACTTCGCTCAACCTTTGCTGGATGCCATTGGCCGCGACATGAATATTCCATCTTCCCGCACCGGCATGGTGATCAGTTTTACGCAGATCGGTTACGGCATCGGACTGCTGCTGCTGGTTCCGCTCGGTGATCTCTGGGACAGCCGCAAACTGATCTCAACACAACTTGCACTGCTTGCCTTATTCTTGCTGATCGTTGGCTTTACACATTCTACCATAATTCTGCTGGCCGCAATGATGGGTATGGGATTGATGGCAGTAGTGGCTCAATCGATGGTAGCGCTGGCCGCCAATCGCTCTACGGATCGGGACAGAGGCACTGTTGTAGGAACCGTTACCAGCGGCATCGTTATCGGCATTCTGCTCGCAAGAACCATTTCCGGTACCTTGTCCGACTGGTCGGGATGGAGAACCGTATACCTGTTCTCTGCTTCCGCAACACTATTGTTCTCCTTTCTGTTGTACCGTCAATTGCCTTCCACTCCACCAGCAAAAGCAACAGGCAGTTATCCTCAGTTATTGAAATCTGTATTCACTTTATTTTTCAACACACCGGTATTGCTCGTAAGAGGTTTGCTCGCTATGTTCATTTTCGGAGCAGCAACTGTTTTGTGGACACCCATGGTATTTCCACTCAGTGATGCGCCGTTTTACATGAGCCATTCTGAAGTGGGATTGTTTGGCCTCGCAGGCGTAACAGGTGCTCTCGGCGCAGTGAGGGCCGGCAAACTCGCCGACAAAGGATGGGCACAATGGACCAGCGGCATCGGACTGGCAGTAATGCTGCTCTCCTGGATCTTCATCTATGGAGGCATTCCGCATCTCTGGATGCTGGTGGCAGGCATCATTGTATTCGACTTTGGATTGCAGGCCGTACACGTAACCAATCAAAGCATCATTCTGAAAATTAAACCGGAGGCCAGAGGCCGCATCACCGGAGGTTACATGATATTTTACTCCATCGGCAGTGCCGCCGGATCTCTGAGCACTACCAATATGTACGCAGCTTATGGATGGACCGGCGTATCACTGCTCGGAGCCAGCATCTGTACAATGGCACTGATCTGCTGGGCAATTGCCAGAAAGTTGAATATTGCAGGGTAGGTGTAAAGCACAGAACCCGCTACTGAAGCGGGTTCTGACACAAGGGGTATTTACGTAGGAGCTTTACATAGGGTTGGCAAGAATATCTTCAGAAACACTGATTGCTTCCTGCAGATAGATATCATATTTCAAACTGTTGAGCCATGCTTCGTACTCAAGCATCTCGAAAGGATGAATTGTATTGGGATTCACCCATTCCGGAATACCCGATTCTACCTGCAGCAACTGACCATCGCCGAGCTTTTTGTTTTTGCTGATGCTGGCCTTGAGCTGTGCAAGTTCTTTTGAACGTGTTACATAACTTTTCCAGTTCAGGTTAACCGGACCGGAAAGCAGCTGCTGTTCTTTTTTCATTTCGATGCCGATCAGCTGCATGGCTTTGTTGAGCTTTATTCTTTGCTGCGCATTCTTTACTACCAACCCGTAATTGAAATTTCTTTTGCCGGGTTTGAAATCTTTTACTTCAATGGTTTCGATGGGCAATACATTCAGCAGATCTTTTTCACGGATGCTGGTATTGCTCATCCTATCCTGCATCACAATATCAGGTATAACGCCACCAATCTGTGTTGTACCGCCACTGATGCGGTAGAATTTCTTTTGGGTAAGCGTCATGCTTCCGAAGTCTGCGGATGGTGAGCCTTTTGTATGATTAGGATCGGGGATCGAAATCGAGTTCTGTGCTGTTCCTTTTCCGAATGTGCTGGATGTGCCGATCACAATTCCTCTGCCGCGATCCTGCACAGCCGCGCTGAACATTTCAGATGCCGAAGCGCTCGACTCATCTACCATTACTGTAAGCGGACCTTCAAACATCAGATGCTGCTTGCTGGCACTATGCGTTTCAGGAAGATATTTTGCTTTTGTTTTGGCTACTGGTCCTTCCCCGAAGAAGTAACCGCCGATGGAAGTTCCGTCGGTCAAAGATCCGCCGGGATTGTTGCGGAGATCGAAGATGATCATTTCCGCTTCCAGCGCTTTCAGATTCTTCAGTTCTTTTGCAACATCATTGGCTGCATTCACTGCAGAGAAAGGCCCTCCGTAGAAATTAGGCAGATTGATCAGTCCGATCTTCTTGCCGTTATGTGTAATCAGTGCAGATTTCGCTTTGTACGAAGTGTATTTCATTTCCTCTCTGGGAATGCTAATTGTCACTTCTTCGAGTGCTTCGTTTTCGATGATAAGCCTGGCTGCTGTTCCGCGTTTACCGGAAAGCAGGAATGTGGCATCCTGTGTGTTCAATCCGGATACAGGCGTCATTGTACCGGTGCTGTCTTCTATGGCTATGATTCTGTTACCCGCATTAATTTTTTTACCCGCTTCGGTTCCGGTACCTGGCACTACAGACTTCACGTATACTTCGTTATCCTCTGTTGTGAGCGTTACACCGATGCTGAAATATGGATTGCCGTCGGCTCCTGCAAATGTTTTGAACAATCCCGGTGCCATGTACTGAGAATGCGCATCCATTTGTTTGGAAACGCAATCCACATACTTGCAGAATTTGTCGTCGATTGCTCTATCGGTGAGTGCATTGCCGGCCCACGCGAGTGCCGTTTTCTTCACAACCTCTCTGGCTTTCGCTTCCAGTGCAGGATACAGCTTCTGCTGATCTTTCTGCTGTTGAAGCAGCAGCACATATTTTTTCAATACCTGCAGCTTCAGCAGTTTGGTCCAGGCTGCGTTTCTTCCGGTTATGCCGGAAGGATAAGGTTGGTTTTTGGTATCAGAGCTAAGAACTTCAGTAGTGGTAAGGTCCAGCGGCTTGCTGAGCAGCTGGGGGACCAGCAATTTGAAATCTGCCAGTCGCGATTTATAAATGGAGATAGCTGAATCGAAGAAAGCAGCAGATCCCTGCTTCAGCTGATCGTCGATGCCCGATTTGAGTTTCTGCAAACGATCGATATCCTGCTTCAGAAAAATCGTATGGGCAGGATCGAGCTGCTGCATGAAATTGCTGTAGATGCCGGCAGCATAATTATCATCAATTGGTTTGGGACTGTAATGGTCGATGGTTACGGCACGCACCACTTCATTCAGAATGGCGGCTCGGGCGCCCGGCTCACTCAGATTTGCCACAGCCTGAGACTGAGCGGCAACCGGCTGCATTGCCAGTAATATTCCGGAAAATAACAGACTGCCTGTTACCTTTTGACTTTTTCTCATAAGCGAAATATTGAATGCATCCTAAGATGCACCCTATAAAGCACTCAGGTGGTCAAAAAGGGTGAAGGCAAAACCATATTTTTTTTAGCGTGGCTTTTTCGTGCGCGTCAGGGCAGGTTGACTGAGGGCTTTGGCAGCAGCGGTTCTTTTGGCTGCTTCTTTCAGATTCTGGCGGTGTTGTTTGCCCCAGTCGATCATCGACTGAATTACGGGATCGAAAGAATTGCAGTAGATGGTGATATTGTAATCAGGCGTATTATCGTGGTTATTCATTTCACGGATAACGATGCCGTTCAGCTCAAGCGCTTTCAATTCGCGCGATAAAGTTCTTGCTGTGATGCCGGCGATGCTCCGCTTCAGATCTGAGAAGCGGTTATTGCCCTGTGCCAGTGAAAGCATGATAAGGAATCTCCATTTCCCACCGATCACATACAGCGTGTCCTGCAAATAGCGGACATCCTCTTTCGTAGGTTTTCTTTTTTTCATACAGATAAATAGCGGCGCATGATACATCTTTTCATCAGCAAAAAAGCAACAGGTATCATGCATGATACCACACGCTAATCTACTGAATCGCCCGTGTAATTTTGTAAAAAGAATACATGAAAGTTCTCGTTGCAGCATCATTCATCTTCTTATCCAGTCAGGCTATGAGCGAAACAATTACAGAC
The DNA here is from genome assembly GCF_012927185.1 of Pseudoflavitalea sp. G-6-1-2. GTDB lineage: Bacteria > Bacteroidota > Bacteroidia > Chitinophagales > Chitinophagaceae > Pseudobacter. The sequence goes on along the minus strand of NZ_JABBGB010000002.1, from coordinate 84,962 downwards.
ACCATGCCCAGAATATCAAGCAAAAAAGTAGTGACCATTCTGCCAACGGGAGAAACCGTGCTGCTGATAAAATCAGGCAAAGAAACCAATGGCGAATATGCCGAATTCGAAGTAACCCTGCCTCCCGGCAAACCCGGACCACCATTGCATAAACACCCGCTTCAATCGGAGCATTTCATAGCTGTTGAAGGCACACTAACCTTAATGGCCGACGGAAAAAAAGTGCAGCTAAATCCCAATGAAACTTTCACCGTTAAGCCCGGCGTAACACATGCCTTCTCCAATGAAACCAACGACACGCTTCGATGGAGAGCCATCATTAAACCCGCCCTGAACTTCGAATATCTTTCCGAAGAAACAGTGGAAGCCGTCAATCGCGCATATCCTCAAATGCCTTCGTCTTATGAGCTGGTCTATATTCTTGCACAGGCAAAAGGAGAATATTATCTGGCAGACAAATCGATGTTCACACAAAAAGTACTCTGGCCTGTAAAAGCATTCTGGGGAAAGATCACCGGAAAAGTAAAACAGGTGAGAAGGAGAAGAGATGCCTAAAACACAGGCTGGTACTGTATATTTGCAGGATTATTTAATTTCGGCACCCCATGAAATATATCGATAAACTCGCCTGGATACATATTCAGAACAACAGCATTCTGTCCACCAAAAGTTATGGGAAGGATAAATATTACATTCCCGGTGGCAAAAGAGAGGAAGGAGAAACGGATGAACAGGCATTGTGCAGAGAGATCAGAGAAGAGCTGCGTGTTGAACTGCAACCACACACACTTCAATATCTCGGAACATTCGAAGCGCAGGCCCATGGACATGCAGAAGGAGTTATCGTAAAGATGACCTGCTATATGGCCGATTATTCCGGAGAACTTTCTCCCGATGCAGAAATAGAAGAAATGGTCTGGCTGCATTACGAAGACAAACCCAAAATTTCGGAGGTAGACAAACTGATATTCGACTATCTGAAAGAAAAAGAACTGATCCGATAGTGGTCTTTTAAACAAAGTATATTCGGACTTCTGAACAAAGTCTCGGCCGGCAACTCTCTCTACTTTTGTTCCAACAAAACAAACAAATTATGGAACAGAACAATTATCAGGGAGGGTTGCAAAACCCCATCAACACAGGCTTCAATGCACATTCTACAGCAACTGAAGTAATCGGCCAAATCAACCTCACGGGCAAAACAGCCATCGTAACAGGAGGCAATACCGGAATCGGACTAGAAACAACCAAAGTGCTTGCCGCTGCGGGCGCTACAGTGATTGTACCTGCGAGGAATATCACAAAAGCGCTCACCAATCTGCATGGCATTCCCAATGTGCAGATCGAAGAAATGGATCTGATGGATAACGCCAGCATCGATGCCTTTGCATCCAAATTCCTTGCTTCAGAAAAACCGCTTCACCTGCTGATCAACAATGCCGGCATCATGTGGGTACCACTTAGAAGGAACAGTGAGGGAGTTGAATCGCAACTCGCTACCAATTACCTCGCACAATTCCGCCTCACTGCCAGATTATGGCCTGCATTGAAAAAGGCCAATGGAGCCAGGGTAGTGAATGTATCTTCACAAGGCCACCAGTTTGCTCCGTTCAATTTTGAAGATCCCAATTTCTATCACAGGGAATATGAAACATTGCAGGGATATGGACAATCCAAAACCGCCAGCAACCTGTTTTCTCTGGAGCTCGACAATCGCGCTAAAGCGCATCAGGTAAGAGCTTACTCACTGCATCCCGGTTCCATTAAAGGCACTGAGCTCGGCAGGGAAGCCCCTCTGGAATTATTTCAGCAGCTGGGCTTCGTAGATGCCGAAGGCAAAATGCTGCCCGAAGTGGAAGCATCACTCAAAACCATTGAGCAGGGAGCAGCCACAACAGTATGGTGCGCCACCAGTCCCATGCTCAGTAATATCGGAGGTGTGTATTGCGAAGACGCAGACATAGCGCGGATTTCAGCAGATCTCTCCTCAACATCCGGTGTAAAGCTGTATTCACTCGACGAAGCCAATGCCCGTCAACTCTGGCAATGGACCGAAGAAACCACCGGCATCACTTTCAACATTCAATAATTCCTCAAAGCACAAACTCAACATCATGAAATCATCTGCCAGCAAACTGGCCGTTGTAACAGGCGGCAACAGTGGAATCGGCTATGCAGCAGCAAAAGCATTGCAGCAACAGCAAGCCAACGTAATCATCACAGGAAGAAGAAAGGAAGCTGTTGAAAAAGCAGCAGCCGAACTGAACGCAACTGGTCTCATCGCAGACCAGTCGAACCTCAACGACATCGACCAGTTAGCAACTGACATTGCCCGGATCGGCAAGATCGATATACTGCTCATCAATGCAGGCATCACAAACCTGTCGCCCATAGAACAGACCACCGAAACAATGTTCGACACTATCATGAACGTAAATTTCAAAGGGGCCTATTTCACACTCAGCAAACTCATTCCTTTGCTGAACGATAATGCCTCTGTGATATTTCTGAGTTCCACTTCAGCGACTATTTCGCCACAGCAGGCATCCGTGTATGCAGCCAGCAAAGCGGCCATCAATGCGGTGATGAAGATCGCGGCACTGGAACTGGCTCCCAGAAAGATCAGGGTGAACGCAGTGAGTCCAGGTCCGGTTGCAACTGAGATCATGAACAAACTGGGACTGAACGATGAACTGGAAAAGCAGATGACAAGCACCATTCCGTTATCCAGATTCGGAAATCCGGATGAAGTGGCCAACCTCATCACATTTCTTTCGGGAGATCAGGCCAGCTTTATCACCGGCGCCAATTTTCTGGTGGATGGCGGACAATCCATCTGAAAAAAATGATCCGTAACATTTTCTTTTTGTATTATTGAATTACATCAACATGCCAAATCAACCGGCGATGGAGTACAAGGCAAGGTATATCACAGAAGACATCAAGCTGAGCTGTTATGAAGACAAGTTCTTCAAATCAGACATCATGTTTGAGCATCATATGCTCATATGGTTCCTCTCCGGGGAAACCAAAATTGTGCAGGCAGATGCCACCTATGTTTTCAAAAAGGGAAATATATTTCTGATACCCCGCAATCAGCTTGCCACCATCATCAATTATCCAAAAGATGGAGCGCCACACAAGACAGTAGTGATGCACCTCACAGAAGAAAGGCTGAAAAAGTTTTACGCCAATCTCTCTGTAAAACCCAAACAGGCGCAGCATGGCATTCTATCTTTCAGCAATCATCCGTTGCTGGAAAGTTGCCTGGCTTCACTGCTGCCATATTTCGACATGAGCACATTACCAGGAGATATCGCTACGCTCAAAATAACGGAAGCCATCAGCATTCTCCGCGCCATCGATCAATCGATAGATGATGTGCTCACCAACTTTGAAGAACCCGGAAAAGTGGATCTCATCGGCTACATGGAGAAAAACTTCATGTTCAATTTAAGTCTGGATAAATTCGGGTACCTCACAGGCAGAAGTCTCACCACTTTCAAAAGGGATTTCAGGAAAGCATTTCACACAACGCCCCAGAAGTGGCTTACACAAAAAAGACTGGAACTGGCGCACTACCAGTTTGTAGAGAAAAAGAAGAAGCCCATCGATGTATGTTATGAAGTTGGCTTCGAGAACCTTTCGCATTTCTCCTTCGCTTTCAAAAAGAAGTATGGGTATGCACCAACGGAACTGCTGGAGAAGTCGGGCAGGAGCTAGTTTGCGGAATTCTGCTGCAACTCAGAATGCATCGGCAGTTTGTAATTCTTCCAACTGCAATACCAGTTTTGAACCGTCGACATTTTTGTAATCCATCAATACAAATCCATATTCGGGATGAAAGTAACTCTTCATCGAGGAGCTGAATTCCGGATGCGACACTGATCGCCCGGTTCCAATCACCACTTTGCACCGGAGATTGCCGAAAGGCGTTGTGATCACTTCATCCGACACTCTTTCATAAGCATACCGCACAATCAAATTGGTTTTGCTGTTTATCCATCGTGGATCGAGATAAGCTCCGCCAACTTCTACATTCCATGCCCAGTTTGTTATGGTGGTATCGAACAGATAAAAAGGGAAGGGGCTGAGTTGCAGAATCCTGAAAGTGAATTGCCTCGGAGGATGAAGCCAGATATTCTTTTTGTTGTCTACCACACCTGTGGCCCTTGCACCCTGCTGTGAATAGAGCTGCCCCGATCGTTTGCTTCGGAACAGTGAAGCAGCAGTGCTTCCGGCAGGTTGCCGCATCAGATAAGTATACAGAATGGTGGTCTGCGTGCAGGAGCTGTCCTGCATGCAGGCTGCATAAGTTTCTTTCTCATCCGTAACCTGCAATAAAACTTTATCGAGCAGGCTATCTGCCGGCCGATCATATTTTGCAAGTCTCAAAGGATTGCTGATCGAATCGCGTGAAGAAAGCAGGAACTTCTTTTTCTCCTTGCCATTGTGTTCGATGAAATAATAATTGTAAACGAATTGTTTTCCTTTTTTGAAAGTGATATTGTCGCGGGAGTATTGAGCATTGGATTGATCTGCGGGATTCACTTTTTCAACCCACATGCCATCGCCGGGCTGCCGGCTTTTGTGGAAGCTTGCATCATCCAGATAAAGTTCCTGTGCAGGCAATTGCAGCCCCGTAATGATCAGCAAAACAGGCATAAGGTATCGCATGGCGAATGTTTTTATGTTGACAGAACTCAGAACAGGTGGGGCAGTGCGGTTGTAAAATTAAGTCATGTTCTGTTTTGCCGGAATCGCCGATACGGAAACGTCCGTGTATTTCGACAGAAGAATCGTCCGGCCGGGATGCGTATTCAGCTACATATACATAAAACCAATGCCCAATAAGGGTTTCAGTATTTATTCATTCATCAGTTTCAGAATGGCATTTTCGACCAATCCCGCATAAACCCGTCTCTTGTCTTTTCGTACCTTAGCGGGCTGATAAATCAATCAGCAGGCAATCCGTAAAAAACTTGCATGAGCCATCCACTGAGACAACATATAGAGAAGATCACGCCGCTTTCCGATCAGGAATTCGAGTACATCCTTTCACATTTCACTTTGCGCAAACTCAGGAAACATCAGTTTCTTGTTCAGGAAGGCGATGCTGTTCTCACAGATAATTTTGTATTGCGCGGATTGCTCAAGGCAAGTTATACCAATGATGAAGGCAAGGAGCATATCTTGCAGTTTGCCATGGAAGACTGGTGGGTCAGCGACTATCAGGCTTATGCAAATCAAACGAAGGCAATGCTCAATATCGATTGTCTGGAAGATGTGGAGGTACTGGGCATCACACTCACCAATCGCGAAAAGCTCTGTGCCGATCTTCACAAGATTGAACACTTCTTCAGAATAAAACTGAACGGAGGCTTTCTTGCTTCGCAACGCCGCATCCTATCGCTGCTCAACAACAATGCAAGTGAACGGTACGATCTGCTGCTTCATCAATACCCCTCACTTTTTCAAAGGGTGAGCAAAACCCTGATCGCCAGTTATCTCGGCGTTTCGAGAGAAACACTCAGCCGCCTTTCAAAATAGTGTGACCTACATCACAATTAATCTGTGATATGGCTCCTGTGCCGGCAGTAATGCTTTTCCCAATTTTGTACTGCAAATCAACTAATACAAAAATGAGCAAACGCATTTCATCTGTTTCAAAGCTATTGATGGTACTTGCAATAGTAAGTTTTGCAATCAGTAACCATGCTCTGGCACAAACTAAAAAAAGCACTATGAAAAAGAAAGTTCTGTTTGTGGTTACAAGCCACGATAAAAAAGGAAGCACCAACGAACCAACCGGTTATTACCTTAGTGAAGTTTCACATCCCTGGGAAGTACTGCACAAGGCCGGTTATGAGATCGACTTCGTTAGTCCGAAAGGAGGCAAAGCACCTGTAGATGGTTTCAATCTCGACGATGCCACCAATAAAGAATTCTGGGAAAATAAAGAGTACCGCAACAAAGTAGAGCACACGCATACGCCATCGGAAATCAATCCGGATGAGTATGCAGCTATCTTCTACGCAGGCGGACATGGAGCCATGTGGGATTTTGCAGACAACACAGCACTGGCAGGTCTTGCTCAACGCATCTATGAGAACAACGGAGTCGTAGGCGCTGTTTGCCATGGCCCTGCAGGTTTGGTGAACATCAAACTGAACAACGGAAAATATCTCGTGGACGGCAAGAAAATAAATGCGTTCACCAATGAAGAAGAAGCGGCAGTGAAACTGGAAAACGTGGTTCCTTTTGCACTGGAATCAAAACTGATCGAACGCGGAGCGAAGTTTGAAAAATCAGGTTTGTGGCAGCCGCACGTAACAGTAGACAACAGGGTAGTGACCGGCCAGAACCCGCAATCAGCCAAGGCTGTGGGCGAGGCATTGCTCGGCTTGCTGAAATAATTCCGCTATCAATAAAATTAAGAACGGGCTAAGAAAACTTAGCCCGTTCAACGTTAATATTCCAATCGAACTATTTTAGAAAGCATCAATCACTTATTCTGACCTCAGGCTCTTAACCGGGTTCATCAGCGATGCTTTGATGCTTTGAAATCCTACCGTAATGGCTGTAACCGTTGCAATCAGCAGTATAGCCAATGCAAATTCAACTACTCCGATGTTGATATGATACTCAAAATCCTGCAGCCAGCTATGCATCAGCCACCATCCAAGCGGAGCGGCAATTAAGAATGCAATCACAATCAGCAGCGCAAATTCTTTTCCGAAGATCCAGAGGATCTCGCGCATGCTGCTTCCCAATACTTTTCTGATACCGATCTCTTTGGTCTTCTGGGTTACCATAAACGCTACCAGTCCATACAAGCCAAGGCATCCGATAAAGATGGCAATGAATGAGAACACACGGATCAGCTGCAGCATCGTTGCTTCCGTTTCGTAGAACGCTGCAATCTTAGCATCCAGAAACTGAGACTCATAGAGTTTTTCAGGATACATATTGCTCCACACTGCTTCCAGCTGTGGCAATACAGAACCGAGTTTATCGGGTCTTACTCTTACTGCATAATTACCGTAAAAGTCGGTATAACTTGTAATGCAAACGGGGTTGATGTCTTCGTGAAAAGATTTATCGTGAAAATCTTTTACTACCCCTACGATACTTGCAGGAGTTTTACCACCGTTCAGATTGATCTTGTGACCAATCGCTTCTTCAACACTTTTTATGCCCAGTTTGCGCACCAGCGTTTCGTTCACTACCGCCTCACGAACACTGTCTGATGGAAAGATATTTCTGCCGGCAACCAGTTTCAGGTCGAATGCAGACAGGTACTGATCATCACCTGCTTTGATGTTCACTCTGAAATCTTCAGGTTCCGGACGATTATCGAAGCTCACCATATTGAACCACGATTCTTCCGAACCGGGCGCCGCATAACAGGCAGTTACTTTCTCCACCCCCGGAATATCAGCCAGCTTGTGCTGCAATGTCTGCACGGCAACTCCCATAGAATCCGCTCCCAGCGGCAACATTACGATAGCATCTTTTCTGAATCCGAGTTCCGATTTTTTTGCGTACTCCATCTGTCGGGTGATCACAATCATGCTGATGATCAGCACCAGCGAAATGCTGAACTGTGCCACAATCAATCCACGTCTCACATTGAACCCTCCGATATGCTGCATGGACAGTTTGCCTTTCAATGCCGTAATAGGTCTGAAGCCGGATAACACCATGCCGGGATATACACCCGCTAAAAATGTTACCAGCAATATCAGCAGCGGAATAAACAGCAGCAGCTGCCAGTTCTGAAATATGTTGAGGTTAACCGATGCACTGAACAGATCGTTCACCGCGGGCAACAATATATAAGCCAAACCAAGAGCAAGCGCTGCTGCTGCAGTGGTGATCATCGCAGTCTCTGCAATGAACTGCCAGAACAATGTATTGCGGAGGCTTCCCAGCACTTTCTTGATGCCTACTTCTTTGGATCGCTTCAAAGCCTGTGCTGTAGCCAGATTCACGAAGTTAACGCAGGCAGTAATGATGAGGAACAGACCAATGAAACACAGTATCCAGATATTCTTTTTTTCCATCACACCACCGTATCGTGCATCGAAATGCCAGTCGGCAATCGGTTGAAGTTTGTACACGTGTACATTCTTATTCTTAGGGCGATACTTCTTTACATAAGCAGGCAACACTGCTTCCACAGATGCAGGTTGCACATTTTCGTTTAAACGAACAAAGCATTGCAGCTCGCTGGAGATACCGCCCCATGCATCGGGCTGAGAAAACCAATTGTCGTAACGGGCAATGGTTGGCCATGAGATGAACAATCCCGCTTCCTGATCGGAATTGGCAGGGAGGTCTTTCAGTACTCCCGTTATCTTCACTTCAATCTTATTGCCCACCTTCAGCACTTTACCCATTGCATCATCATTGCCAAAATATTTCTTCGCCAGCCTTTCTGTGATGATGGCAGAATTGGGTTCAGTTAAAGCTGTCTGCTGATTGCCTTTCAGCATCGGGAAATTGAAGATCTCGAAGTATTCTTTCTCTGCAAACACAGGCCCGGATGCTTCTTTGAATTTCTTTACGTCTTTCCCGCTTTCAATCGAAATCAGTTCTTTATCGAAACTCACTATGCGCGCTACTTTTTCACCAAAACTGTAATCGTTGCGGAACGTTGCTCCGAATGCTGGCGGCACACTCGATGAATAAGTTACTTCATCTCTGTGCTGCTCCGTTACGAAGCGATAGATGCGCGCAGAATCTTTATGAAAATTATCGAAGCTGAGATGATACTTCACCAGCACAAATACCAATATGCCGCAGGTGATGGATAATGCCAGTCCGGCTATATTGAGTATTCCATAAGTTTTATTACGGCTCAGATTCCGCCAGGCAATTTTGAGATAAGATTTCAGCATAGTGACAATATTAACGTATACCGGCTGATTTCCGGCTGATATGATCACTCAAGAGTGTGCCAGCCCATATCCAACTGAATAACAAACAATTACCATACTATTCCTGATATAGCCGTATCATTTCTGATACAGGGATTGTTCGCTTTTGATGCAGCCACAGGGCTAAATTTTTCCCCCACCTGAAACTTTTTTCCCTTATTGTTCAGGGTGGATGGCTGGTCTAAGTTTGCATCAACAATAAAACAAAAGACAAATTTATGACTACAGGAAAAGCAAACGAAGCAAGAGAAAAAGTAACGGTAATCGGACTTGGCTCCATGGGATCCGCCATTGCAGGAGCATTCGTTTCCGACGGATTTGACGTTACAGTCTGGAACAGAGATGCATCAAAAGCAGCGCCGCTTGTTGCAGCAGGAGCCACAGCAGCGCCGGATCTCGCAACTGCCATCCAGGCAAGTCCGTTGGTGGTAACTATCGTATCTGACTACAAAGTGTCTAAAAAGATATTCGACGGCGTGGATGCCAGTCTGCTTCACAATCGAACACTCGTGCAGCTCAGCACCGGCACACCGAAAGAAGCGCGTGAGTTCGATGCGTGGGTGCAACAGAACGGAGGCAGAGCATTGAATGGAGATATACTCGCCTGGCCAAGACAGGTAGGAACGCCGGAAGCGACCATCACTATGTCGGGCAATCAAAGTGCCATTACTGAGTTTGAAGAAACTTTGAAAGCATTGGGAACAATCAGTTATGTTGGCAATGAACCTGGGGCATCTGCAGTGATGTTCAACTCGGTGATGGCCTATCTCGCAGGCAGCTGGATTGGATTTGTGCATGGCGCACTCATCACCGAAAATGCAGGCTTGCCGGTTGATGCGTTCGGATCGCTGATCGCAAATATTTCACCCATGCTGGCAGAAGAATCGAAGCATATGGGCAATGTAATTCATCATGGAAAATTCACTGATCCAGAAAGCACCATCAATACAACAGCGCTCGATCTGCATATGCTGGTGCAGCATTCGAAAGAAGCAGGCATCGGCAGTGATCTTCCGGAGTTTGCCGCCAATCTCTTCCAACGTGCAGTGGATGCGGGTTTCGGAAAAGAGGAGCATGCTGCCATCATCAAAGTGATGCGTTAATGGCTACGAGGCTTTTGCCGCCTGCTGCTCCGGCAGAAATTGGCAGGAGCCCGGAGCATATTCTTCCACATTGCGGTTGATGTATTCTTTGTTGGCATTGCCCCAGTCTTCGAGCTGAGCGAGCAGGGGCAGCAGACTTTCACCAACAGCAGTGAACCTGTATTCAACGCGCGGAGGAACATCGGCAAAGATCACTTTGTAAATGATGCCATGCTCTTCCAGTTCTTTCAGATGAAGATTGATCACACGAGGTGCAATCACATCCATCTCACGATGAATGGCGCTCGGTCTTCTGATATCACGCCGGATACAGTCGATGATCCATGACTTCCATTTTCCGCCGATCACTTTGAGAGCTACGGCCAGGCCGCAATCCAGCAACTCCGGTATCTTCCTCTGGTACATACGCGAATGATTTTATCAAAATTAATATTTGCAAATGAAGAGGGGACAGGGAATAATTTTTCCCTGTCCCCTTTAGCAGTTTGATCCAATATTTTATCAGAATACACAACTCTTGATCAGACCATTCGCCAGCGTTACTTTTTTAGTATCGCCATCCTCTTTGATCTCTACCCATTTTTCCAGTCGTTTGGAGCGTGCCACCACATAGTTCTGATCGTAGTAGTAATTGGTGGTGGTCCTCACCGGGCCATTCCAGTAAGTATCAGAACCGGTATAGATTCTGGCAGTTTTCATCTGATTGAAATTATGAATGATCTGGATGAAATAACGCCCCGGTTTCAATCCCTCGAATGCAAAACGCCCATCGTAATCACAGGAGGTTTCGATGCGGTATTGATTGGCTTCGGTAGACATATACACATTCGTTTTCCGTCCTTCTTTTTTTCTTCTGAGATCGTACCATTCTTCGAGATAAGCTGTTACGGGGAAGAGTACCACTTTCACTCCCTGTGCATCGAAGATCCTTCCGTCTACTTTGGTGCAGGCTCTTCCGCGGATGGTGGATGATCCACGCTCTAATGCAGCCCTGGCCTCGGATGCATCGAATGTGCTTCCCGGAAAAATGGAACGTGTGGTGCTTTCTCCGGAGGCAGTGATTTCACCGCCGAGGTCAGCGTATATTTTTCTGTCCCTGTTCGCATTTTTCTTTTCTCCGATGGCATCCAGCGCATCGGCGCGGTTGGCATATGCGTAGAGATTCGCAGAATCGAGGTCGATCGCTTTTGTGTAGCTCGCTATCGCTTCGTTGTACTGTTGTTTTTCGTGTTGCACAATACCTACGTAGAGCCATCCATTGGCGAAATCAGGACTCATCTCTACAATTTTTTTGTAATCGCTCAGTGCATCGTCGTATTGTTTATTGTAGTAGTAAGCATTGGCACGTTCGATATAGGCATCCATATTGTCCGGACTCAATTCAATGGCTTTGGTAAGATCGGTGGCTGCCTGCTCGTATTGTTTTTGCTTCGCATAGATATTGCCTCTGTAAAGATATCCCGTTGGTGATTTGGGATCGAGCGCAATGGTTTTGCTGTAATCCTGCGCAGCAGCGTCGAACTGTTGTTGCGCAAAAAGAATATTGCCGCGCATCATGTAGGCTTCTTCAAAACCATCGTTGATCTCGATGGCTTTCGAGAGATCCGCAAATGCAGAATCGTTCTGATTTTGGCCATAGAACAGGGCCCCTTTTTTCAGATAGGCTCCTGCATAACGCGGGTTAAGTGCGATGGCATTTCTGTAATCGGCAATGGCTGCTTCCGGTTTCTCTGCAATGGTATGTGCAAGTCCCAGGGCGAAATGATCCATGGCTGTAGCAGGTGACTGCAAAAGGCTGATGGCTTTATCCGCAGACTGTTTCGCGGCTGTTGCATTGCTTTGTTTTCTGTAACATTCTGCGAGAAATGCATGACAGACACCGTTGTTGGGACTCAGCTGCACGGCTTTCTCCAGATCGGCCTGCGCCAGACTGAGATCTCCTTTTTCAAAAAGCAGGTTGCTGGCCCTGAGCAGGTAAGCGAGGCCATTGCTGCTGTCGGCATTGATCACACTTGCAGCCGTTTCCTGTGCTGCATCGAGATTGCCTTCCATGAGTTTCACAAAGGCGGTATCTGTAAGTTTCGCAATGGCTGCAGGCGATTTGGGATCGCTTTTGCAATTCGTCATCAATAAGGTCGCAACCAGGAGGGAGCAACCAGTCCATCTGAAATAATGCTGTTTCATAGTCCGGAACTATTGATTAAGTGGTGTTGTATCAACAAAAATAATGGTATATCAGAAAGGGGGATCACCGATTTATGAACAATGAAGCGTGTAGGAGAAAAATACTGGTTTACCGGTAGTGCAGGGCGGCCTACGGCTTCGCCCAGGCATTGGCGCCCAGTGATGGATTTATCTCAAAACTGCTGAACACATAAGTGAAGGTTTTATTATCCCTGATTTCCTTTACAGAGAAAGGCAGTACTATGTTCTGAACAGTTTTAAAACCTGAGAAGAAATGCGTGACTGGTTTCCCATCGATCTTGCTGGCTTTACCTGTGAGATGGTTATCCTTGTCGAACGCCCATCCCAGCACAGTTCCATCGGGTGTACCAACCACCAGCGTTGTTTCTTCGCCGGAAGCCTTTGGTGCAGACAGCAGTTTTAATGAGTTCAGCCGGGACGTTTGCAGATTGAATATGCCATGAAAGAAAACATCCTGCATTTCCCTGATCCTTTGTGGGGTGAGGGGAGTTGATTTGCCATTGGCATATTCCCATCCTGCATTGGCATCGGTCTGTTCGATGCCCATCAATTGTCCGTTCCTCCTGTATTCCATCCGTATTTTGGATTGCGGCAGATCGAGCAGGGTGATGATCTGAATAGCTCCGTTTCCCATCGAATAATCCAGTTTTGCAGTAACTACTTCATCCAATTGTTTACCGCCGTTTGCCTGATTCACTTTCTTCAGAAATGCTTTTGCGGATGCGGCATCGGCCACCGGTGCACTTTTGGGTGATGCAGCAGCAGATTCTTTCTTTGCATCTTTTTCTTCCGCATAGTACGTGGTGCCGTTCAGAACAATCGACGATACGGCATCGGAAGTGAAACAGCTGTTCACACTTTTTTCGCCATTGTTGAAGTGCAGTGTAAGCAATCCGTCTTTGATGGTATAAGTGCCGTCTTCATCTCTTTTTTTGTTTCCGTAACCGCTTACATTTTCACCCGAAATGTAAGTGGAGCTGGATGTGCCGGATGTGAAACTCCCATCGGCATTGAACTGAAATCCTTTATGGGAGCGGCCTCCCACGTATGGGGCATTGGTACCGGAACCAATGCCGCCGCTGCCGGAGCTGGTGCTGAAACTGTAATAGCCGGGTGGGATCTTATTGGAAGGTTCTTTTTTGTATACCGAAGTGCGATCGTACCAGAAGCTGCCATCGCCTTTGTAAGGGATGGTTTCCTTTTCTCCTTTATTATCCGTGAGTAGGATACTTCCGGGAACGATGGTGTAATGTCCGTCGATATCCTTTTGCCAGTTGTTGCCCAATGTATGCGTGTAAGTGCCATCCGGTCTGAAATAAATGATTACCTGTGTACTGGTCATTCCACCGCCCATCATGGTACTGGGTTCCCATCTGGTGCCCACAAATGCTGCATGCATGGTTTTCTTCTGGGCATTGACCGTTAATGAAAGCAAGACAGCAACGAAGAAAAGTAAGCAAACTTTTGTCTGTTCAACTAAACCGGATAATGTTTTCATGCTGAAAGGTTTTGATTTCGATCGTACTGCAACACAGCCAAAACTGTGCTTAAATTTCGGTTATTTTACAATTTCCCTATTTTTGCCGTCCCTCATGAAAATTTGTTCAATACCTTACCATTCCAGCCTTTCCTTGCATTTACAGAAAAAATACAGTTAATTACCTGATTGACGGCGCCAGATTTACATACAGAACAGGACCTGCTCATTCGTGTTTCGGAAGGAGATGAGAAAGCATTTTCCATACTTTTTTATACCTACCATAAACCACTGGCAACCTATATCTATAAGCTCACCTCCTCGAAGGAAGCGGCAGAAGAGATCACGCAGGATGCGTTTGTGAAAGCATGGCGACAACGCAGTCAGCTCGCTTCTATCAGCAGCTTCAGATCCTGGCTGTTCACCATCTGTCGCAATCAGGCCCTCAATGCCATGAGAGATCACGGGCGGAAACTGCTGAGGCACAACCAATTTCTTCAGCATCAGCATACCGTGGAAGAGATCAGCGATACCACCGATCTCAAATACCTCGATGCTATTGTAGCCAATGCCATCGAACAACTTCCTCCACAGCAACAGAAAGCCTATCTGCTGAGCCGCCAGCGCGGATTGAAACATGCAGAGATTGCACAGGAAATGCAGCTTTCTTCCGAAACGGTGAAGCGGCATATCAGTATGGCGCTGCAATCCATCCAAAAGCAACTGCGCGCTCATTACCCCGATCTGCCCGCCGTGCTCATCATTTTTCTCACCCGATAAAATATTTTGTGCGGCATTGACCCCTCCCTTTTCATTTGGTGTCTAGGTTAATAATGGATACAAGCAAATTATCTTTTCTTTACCATAAGCTGATCGATGGAACCGCCAGCAGCGCTGAAAAAGCAGAGCTGGCACGGCTTGCCGCAATTCCCGAAAATGAGCCCGCCTTGCTGGAGCTGATGAATGAGGCATGGGATACTTTCGATTCAGAAGAAAACATACTTACCGGATTGCAAAGCGAAACGATGCTCAGAAAGGCTTTGGAGGATGAATCATCCACGGCTGAAATTCCGCCTGCTCATCGTATAGGATTGCGCCGGGGCTGGATCAAATATGCAGCAGCAATCGTATTACTCGCCGGTACCGCTACCGTTTATTATTTCAATTCAAATAAACCGCCGGAACAACCTGTTATCGCAGGCAAGGAAGAGCAGGCTGCCGATGTGCTGCCCGGTGGAGAAAAAGCTGTGCTTACCCTGGCAGACGGAAGGCGCATTGTTCTCGACAGCGCTGCCAATGGCCAGCTCGCACAACAGGGAAACGTACAGGTAGAGAAACTCGCAAACGGACAGATCAGATACATACCAGCCAATGCCTCCGGCAATACTGTAATGTGGAACACCATGTCTACGCCTACAGGAGGACAATACCAGATCACACTTCCCGATGGAACCAGGGTATGGCTGAATGCCGCCAGCTCCATCACTTACCCTGCCAGTTTCGTTTCGAAACAAAGACTGGTAAAAATAAAAGGTGAAGTGTATTTCGATGTAGCGAAGAATAAAGAGCAGCCTTTTGTTGTGGAGATGCCCGATCAATCGAATATCGAAGTGCTGGGAACAGCATTCAACGTGAATGCTTATGCAGATGAAGCCAATATCAAAACCACACTGGCGGAAGGAAGCATAAAACTGATCAAAGCAGATCAGTCGGCCATCTTAAAACCGGGACAGCAGGGAACTGTATCTGCTCAGCAAAAAGATGGCATCAAAGTGATTTCAGGAGTTGACCTCGCACAGGCGTTTGCCTGGAAGAACGGACTCTTCAGTTTCAACGATGCTGATTTCCCTTCCATCATGCGGCAACTCGAAAGATGGTATAATATTCAGGTGAAATACCAGAACGCCATACCCGATATCACCCTCAAAGGGAAAATGTACCGGAACGTAAACCTGTCAGTAATTCTGGACTATCTGCAAAAGATGGGCGTGAAGCTGCGCAAAGAAGGAAATACCATTGTGATACTATAATCAAACAACATAAAAGGTTTTACTCAAAACAAAAACCAGAAATGCGGGAACATTTCTGGCGGATGTATGGGTAAACAAATACAATTTTTACTGAGACTGTTTTCATCACCCAAACAAAGCAAAAGTATGCTAAAAACTGCTATTTGTAGGCGGTCGGCCTGGTTGAAGCGCCCCTACATCACCAAAACCCTGTTAGTTATGAAGCTAACGACTGTGTTGTTAACAGCCTGCTTCTTACAAGTATCTGCAACCGGACTTTCCCAGAAAGTAAGTTTTTCTGCAAAGGAGACCACACTGGAAGCTGTATTTGCTTCAATAGAGAAGCAGACTGATTTTGTGTTTCTGTACAGCAAAGCTGCCATCAGAAATGCAAAGCCCGTTACACTCGAAGCCAATGATGTTGAGCTGAAACAATTTCTGGCTGCGCTGTTCAGATGGCAACCGCTGGAGTATTTCATTGAAGGAAAAAGCATTTTCATTTCGCCTAAAAGAACGGCAATAGTACAGCCTTCCAACGTATACCTGCCAGAGCTGGCAGATACGCTGATCACTGTAAGCGGAAGAATCAGAGATGCCGTCGGCAATCCCGTTGCCCGCGCTACCGTAAGAGTGAAAGGCGCTTCACAAAGCACGTACACTGCTGATAATGGTACTTTCTATCTCAGCAGGGTCAATGAGAATGCTACACTCATTATTTCAAACGTAGGATTCGAGACGCAGGAGATCAGACTCAAACCCGGACAAAGAGTAGTGGAAACCATCCTCAAGGTAAGTGTGAGAGACATGGATCAGGTGGTTGTATCCACCGGTATCTTCAAAAAAGAGGACAAAAGCTTTACCGGTGCATCGCGCACTGTTACCAATAAAGAGCTCAAGCAGTTCGGAAACCGCAACCTGATTGTATCCCTGCGCAATATCGATCCATCTTTCAATATCATCGAAAGCAATCTGTTCGGATCGGATCCCAACCGACTGCCGGAGATCCAGATCCGCGGCAACTCCAGCATTCCAAACGTAAACGAGATCCGCAACGAATCGAATGCACAGCTGAATACTCCGCTGATCATTCTCGACGGATTTCAATCAACCCTGCAGGCCCTGCTCAACATCAATGAAAACGATGTTGAAAGCATCACCATTCTCAAAGACGCTGCAGCCACTGCCATCTATGGTTCCAGAGGCGCCAACGGCGTTGTGGTGATCACCACCAGAATGCCCAAACCTGGCAAACTGAGAGTGAGTTTCGGCACCAATATCAATCTCGAAACTGCTGATCTCAGCGGCTACTCACTGCTTAAAGGCCGCGACAAACTCGAACTGGAAAGACTCGCAGGTTATTATGAATTCGTAAATACCTCAGACGATCTGCCACTCAAAAGATACTACAGTTACCTGCTCGATGAAGTGAACAGGGGAGTGGAAACAGACTGGATGGCCCTTCCTCTTCGCAATGCGTACGGCATGAGAAACAATATCCGCATCGAAGGAGGAGACAATCAGTTCCGTTACTCCGCCGCATTTCAAACCAACAATGTAGCTGGTGTTATGAAAGGTTCCGACAGAAAGACCACCAACGGAACCATCACACTTTCTTATACCTACCGCAAACTGTTGTTCAGAAACTACCTGAATATTTCTTCAGTGAAGAGCAGGCAAAGTCCATATGGAGCCTTCGGAGATTATGTGAAACAGAATCCTTACTGGGCGCCTTACGATGAAAACGGAAAGGTGAACAAATTTCTCGGAAATCCCGGAAACACAGACTGGATAGGCAGATGGAGAAACCTCCCCACCAATCCGCTGTACAACGCCACACTGCATACATTCGATAAAAGCAATCAGACAGCATACACCAATAACACCACCATCGAGTGGAGAATCAACAATGATCTGAGAGTGCGGGCACAGCTGGGCATCACCAAATCCCAGACACAGACAGACAAATTCCGTCCTGCTGATCATACTGCTTTCGCCAATTATTCTGGTCAGGATATTTTCCGAAAAGGAGATTATGCCTACAGTGTAAACAACGCCTTCTCCTACGATGGATCGCTGAACCTTACCTGGAGCACCATCATTGGCCAAAACCACAATCTCTTTGCCGGAGCGGATTTCAATATCCGTCAGAATGAGGCATCGAGCTACAGATTCCTCGCAGAGGGCTTCCCCAATGAGCGGCTCGACTTCATCACCATGGGTCAGCAATATGCGAAAGGAGGCAAACCTACCGGCGATGAAGCATTATCGAGAGCGCTCGGATTTGTAGGAAACGTGAATTACAATTACGCCAACCGCTATTTTGCTGACGTGGTGTTCAGAGTAGACGGATCATCACAATTCGGATCGCGCAAACGATTTGCTCCATTCTGGTCTGTAGGCCTCGGATGGAATATCCACGAAGAGAAATTCTTCAATGCCAACTCTGTAGTCAACCGACTGAAGCTCCGTGGATCTGTGGGTATCACGGGTTCTACCAACTTCAACGCTTATCAGGCAATGACCACCTACGCCTATTTCACAGACGATCGCTATTACAACTGGAACGGCACTTATCAGCTTGGATATGGTAATAAGGATCTTCAATGGCAGCAGGCCCTCAAATACAATGTGGGTACAGATATCGAGCTCTTCAACAGATACCTGATGCTGAATGGCGAGTATTATATCGAAACCACCAACGATCTTATCTCATCAGTAAACACACCGGCATCGAACGGTTTCAGTTACTACACGGCCAATATCGGCAAGCTCCGCAATCAGGGCTTCGAGCTGCGTGCAACGGGTTACCTGATGAAGAAACCAAAAGGACTCACCTGGTCCGTAACCGGAGCAGTGTTGCAGAACCGCAATAAAGTGATCAGCACATCAGCAGCATTGAAAGATGCGCAGAAAAGCATCCGCGATCTGCAAACCGATCCTGGTCAGCTTTTCATCGAAGGGTATTCGAGCAATACCATCTGGGTAGTGAGATCACTGGGCATCGACCCCAGCACCGGCAATGAACTGTTTCTGAGAGCAGATGGAACACCTACCTACACATGGTCTGGCAATGATGTGATGCCGGCAGGCACAACAGAACCCGATCTCTTCGGAAACTTCGGTACCATGCTGCGTTACAAAGGATTTACATTGAACACATCATTCCGTTTCCGTTTGGGTGGACAGATGTACAATCAAACCCTCGTAGAGCGTGTAGAGAGCAACAACTTCGATTACAATATGGATGAGCGTTCTTTCTTCGGAAGATGGCAGAAGCCGGGAGATCAGGCGCCATTCAAAGGCATCCGTAATACAAAGCCCACCTATAAGTCGTCGCGGTTTGTTCAGAACGAGAACACGCTGGTTATGCAGAACATCAACCTGCAATACGATTTCAGAAATGCAAAATGGCTGACACGCATGGGAATTGAAAACATCAATATCTCGGCAGACATGGCAGAACCGATGTACATCTCCACCGTAAGAAGGGAGAGAGGAACCACCTATCCGTTCTCAAGACAGTTTTCACTCAGCTTAAACGCAACTTTCTAAACAATGAAACAGATCAATAAATCCATTATAACTGCTGTTGTTCTGCTCATGGCAATGCTCACATCCTGCAACAAGTTTCTGGATGTTCAGCCCAAAACGCAGATCCCCGAAGAGCTGCTCTTCAACAGTGAAGCAGGTTTCAAAGATGCACTCACCGGTGTTTACATTCTGGCCAAACATGCGGATGCATATGGCAAAGCGCTTACGTTTGCAGATATCGAGAATATCATCTCCGGATGGGATATAACCACCAATTCATTCGAGCAGCAGATCGGCCTTTTCAATTATTCCGATGCCAGAGTTATTACGCGGATGAACGCCATCTTCAGTCAGCAATACAAAGTGATTGCGCATATCAATGCCATCCTGGGAAATATCGACAGCAAGAAAGAAGTGTTCCGCACAAAAGGAATGTACGAGCTCATCAAAGGAGAATGTCTTTCTTTCCGCGCATATCTTCACTTCGATCTGATGCGGCTCTATGGCCCGTCACCAGTGGATCCCGGCAAAGGCAATCAACTGGCATACGTAACGGAATATTCCAACCAGCTGAATGCACATATTGGTTTCAGCGAATACAAAGAAAAGATCTTCAAAGATCTGAGCGAAGGCAAACAGTTGCTGAAATCAGTGGATCCCATTCTCAACTTCTCCATGTCGGAGCTGCGCTATCCCGGACCAACGCGCAGATTCAACCCTGCAGATCTTTTCTTTGCATACCGCTACCTGCGTATGAACTATTATGCCAGTACAGCGCTTGAGGCAAGAGCACATCTGTGGTATGGAGATAAAGAGCTGGCGCTGACTGCAGCCAGAGAAGTGATCGAAGCAAAGAATGCGGATGGGACGGATAAATTCCCGCTTGCTACATCGGCAGTGTATGCATCAAAGAATTATCCGCTTACCACAGAACAGATCTTCGGCATGTATCATTACAACCTGAACGATATTTTCTCCAACAACTTCGGCAATGCCACTTACAGAAAAGGAACAACCGCCAATACCATCACCACCCGCCTGTATGGCAATACCGGTACGGATGTGCGCGAAAGTTCGCTCTGGAGTGTAATTACATTGGGCAACGGTTCCAATAACTATGTAATGAGAAAGTACCTGCCGCTGGCCGAGTCTTCTACCGATGCCGACACCGACTACAAACAGATCCCAATGTTACGCACCAGCGAAATGTATCTCATTGCTGCGGAAACAGCTCCGTTTGCAGACGGACTCACATACTTCAAACAATTCCGCACCATCAGAAATATCGGTCAGCTGGCTGCTCCTGCAGATCAGGCAGCATTGTACAGCGAGATCATCAAAGAATACAGAAAAGAATTCTATGGAGAAGGGCAGGCCTACTATGCCTACAAAAGGATCAATGCTCCTAAGAGCGTTATTCTGTTTTGTCCAACCAGCGCCACGGTGAATTACATCATGCCGATGCCTACTGTAGAAGTTATCAAATAAAACTGCTTAAAATGAAATCAGGAATATTTTCTATAACCATTTGCTGTCTCTTCGCAGCAGTTGCCATCAGCTGCAAGCAGGATCAGTACTATCTTTTCAATCACAAAGCCAGACTGCAGTTCGGGCCGCCGCTCAATCCGCCCGGCACTTCCTATCCAACATTCATGGATACGTTGAAGTCTGCCACTTTCTACTATTACGACAACAGTAAAATGGTGGATACCGTTTACTTCGATATTTACACCATCGGCAAACCAGCATCCAAAGACAGAAAATACACGTTGCAGGTATACGAACTGCCCGGAGTTGAAAATGCAATAGCTGGCCAGCATTACGTGGCATTCGACGATGCCTCGGTAAAGGATCTCTATGTAATAAAACCGGATTCTGTTCATGCACGCGTACCGGTGATCATCAAACGTACTCCCGAACTGAAGAACAAATCGCTTTCCCTCGGCATCAGAGTAAAGGAAGATGAAAACTTCGAACTGGGAGAGAGCAGCAAACTCTGGCGCAAGCTGCAGTTTACCGACCGGCTCAGCAGGCCCGATGCATGGGATGAATTTGCTTCTCAATATTACTGGGGACCATACAGTGTAGCGAAGCATCAGTACATGATCAATGTAACCGGATTCAGATGGGACAATCAGTACATGGATGAACTCTCCGACGAACAGGTAAGATACTATCGTTCCTTCTTTCAGACTTCGCTGATCGAATACAACAAGGCGCATCCCGATGCGCCACTGAAAGATGAATACGGTGAACCAATCAACTTCCTCTAAAACCAACAACCATGAAGCATCTTCATATACCTGCCATCAGCCTGCTCCTGCTGGTTTTGGCATGCACCAAAGACAAAAGCAATTACGATTATTCGGAAAAAGAAAATATAGAGATCAAAGGTGTGCTCGACAATTATTCGGTGATCACACTAAAAGATACACTCCGCATCAATCCTGAACTCACCTCCAACAAAGACACCGATATGGAATATCGCTGGGGACTTTACAAAGGACAGGTAGGAGTGATGGATACCATTTCTTACACCAAAAACCTGAGCCATCCTGTAAAAGAAAGCGCCGGAAACTACATACTGGTATTCTACACCAGAAATAAGAAAACCGGTGTTATCAAAACCAAACAGTCTGGTCTTTCAGTGAATACCCGCTTCACCAGAGGCTGGTATATCGCCAAGGATGATGGGGCCGACAGCGATCTCGATCTGTTTCTCACACCCAACAATATACTGGCAGAAGAAAAACTCGAAAACATTTACAGCACAGTGAACGGCAGCAAGCTCGCCGGAAACATCACCAACCTGAGTTTCCTTTCGGCCTATTACACATACGACAATGGGCCGCTCGAAAGAACGCGCACACTGATGGTATCAACCGATAAGGATATCAATGCCATCGGGATCGGGCGACTGAATCTGATCAGGAATAAGCAAACGCTCTTCCTGGGTGATATACCCGAAATGGGAGCGCCCAATGCAGTTATTTTAGGCAGCTCTGCATATTACGGTCTCGCAAAAGGGCAGCTCTATTCGATCTCCACCAATTCTCTGAACTCAGGTCTCTTCGGAAGCAAAACCAGAAGAAACAGCAGCAATGCGGATTACAGCCTGTCGCTGTTCAATTCTTCGAGTGATGCCACCAATCCTGTATTCTTCGATAATACCAGCAGCACTTTTGTTACACTGGTGAATGCCGGTTCTACACTCACCGAATTCAGCGATGCGGCAGGTACTAAAATGCCGGCCCGCAACAACAATAAGCAGGTGTTGTTCATGGCCCTGAAATACATCGAATATCAGCCGGCTCCCAAATACTCATTTATCTCGAAAGGGTATGGCGTGTTGCAGGATAAAACAAATCCTTCGTTGAAGATCTTATCTTATCTCGAACAGGATGAGTCGAGCCTGAAGATCACCAACGATACCATACAACCCAGCTCCAAACTGTTCAATGCCACACAATACGCATTGCTGTACGAAGATGAGAACATGCTGTACTTCTCAACAGACAATCAGATCTACAGCCGCAACCTCAACAACGGATTTGAGCAGCTTCAATATGCGGTGCCGGCAGGTGAAGAAGTAACCTTCATCAGGCATCACACCTACACATCCGAAGCAGCGTATGCTTTCAACTTCGTGATCGTTGGCACACGCAAGAACGATCAATACATTATCCGGATGTTCAAGAAAAGTTCGGGCAACCTGGAATCCACGCCGTATCAGGTACTGCAAGGAAAAGGCATTGCCCGCGGACTGCTGTACATCGCGCCCAGTGTAAGAGAAGACACGTATCCTAATTCATTCTAAGAAAACAAATCAAATGAAACGCACTTTTCTGAAATATACTTTCGCATGTCTGCTGATCACTTTCTACAGTGCCATCAGCTTCGCTCAGGCTCCGGTTTCCATTACAGGAACACTGAAAACAAACAAGGTTGCACCCGTAAAACTTTTCCGCGTATCGGAAGGATCGGTGTATGAAATGGCTGTTGCCATTCCCGGAAAAGACAGAAAGTTCGGCTTTCTGTTCTTTCCTCCCTACGAAGGTTTCTATGTGCTCGGAACAGGCAATGTTTACTCACCTAACGACAATTACAAGTTCTATTTCAAAAGCGGGGACAAGATGTCTCTGGAAATATCAGATACCAGTTATACTTTAACCGGGGCCAATACCAGAGAAAATCTGCAACTTGCCCAATGGCATCAGCTCACTAATCCGCTGGAGCAGAAAGCGATCAACTTCATGGGCAAGAACAGCATATGGGTTGATTTCTTTCCCGATCTGGAAGAGATCGCAGCAAAGGCTAAAAAGTTTCTGAATGGAAAAACAACAGGCAACAAAAAGTTCGATCAGCAGATGAAAGACAATATGGACTGGGATATGGCCGGATATGCCATCAACTTTTTGAATACGCCACGCGAATCGCATCCGAAAGTGGAACAATACAGCAAGTATTACGCTACACTCAAAGCGACTGCATTTGCCGCACAAACCAAAGGCACTTACAGGCAGCCATGGGGTAAACGGATTCTCGAAATGCTGGTAGGCCTCAACATGCGTCAGCAAAATATCCAGTCCGCCAACAGAATGGAAACACTGGCCAATACATTGAAACTGGTTCCCAATGATACGCTCAAAGGAGATTTTGTTTTGCAAACCGGCAGCAGAATGAAAACAATCACCGATTACCATGCAATGCTGTCCGAATTCGGAAAGTATATCCTCACCGACAGTCAGCAGCAGCGAAGCAAAGCCATCCAGGCGCCGATCGCTTCACTGAAAGCAGGTGAACCGGGACTAAACTTTTCGTATCCCGACAAAGACGGCAAAATGGTTTCCATGCAAAGCCTCAAAGGGAAAGTAGTGCTGATCGATGTTTGGGCTACCTGGTGCGGTCCCTGCAAGGCAGAAATTCCACATCTCAAAAAACTCGAAGAAGAAATGAAAGGAACCGATGTTCAGATAGTGAGCATTTCGGTAGATGAAGAAAAAGACAAAGAGAAATGGAAAGAGATGATCAAAAAGGAGAACCTTGGCGGCATGCAACTGTTCGCCACAGGCTGGAGCGATATCACCAAATATTATAAGATCAATGGCATTCCGCGATTCATGGTATTCGACCGCAAAGGCAATATCGTTACCATCGAAGCGCCGAGACCTTCGAGCCCTGAACTGAAACCACTGCTCGAAAAATTGCTTGCAGAAAAATAAACCCCGTTATTATGAAGATGAGACTCTCATTGATTACTGCGCTTTCATTGCTTACATCAGCAGGCTGGGCACAAACCGACAGCATCACCATCTCCGGCAATATAAAAGGATTGAACGGAAGGAAATTCTTTATTAACTGGACGGACAATGCCGCCAAAGAAGGAGGACAAACCGTGCAGCCGGAAGGGGATCGCTTCAATGTGAAAATTGCGGCTCAAACCTCACCGATACTCGCCAGACTGTCGATGCCACGACCATTTTCGGATGCCGCTAAAGATGTTGCTCCCGGTTTTTTCTTCATTTACAACAAGGATCTGAAAATAACCTTCGATCCTGCAAACGGCGAAGCCATGCAATTGAAGGGTGATGCAGAGAACAACAAATTCAGCGACCTGCTGAAACAACTGGCCCCGGCCAATGCAAAAGATGAAAGGGCCATGCAGAAATTGTATTACAGCAAAACGCCGCTGTCGAAAGAAGATTCGATAAAATACAGTAAGGAAGCTGATGAAGCTAACAAAACACAGTTCGGATTAAAAGATGCATTCGTAAGAAAAAACCCGGATGCTTTTGCTTCCATCTACATTTTGTATTCATCGGAATATTACTACAGTGCGGATGAGTACCTGTCGCTGTGGGAGGGTCTCACACCGGCCTTCAAAGAAACACAGCTTGCCAAAAGCGTTAAGGAGAACCTTACAAAACTGTATCATACAAAAGCAGGTACCAGCGCTTTTGAATTCGAAAGAACAAGTCTGGATGGGAAGAAAGTAAGCCCTTCGTCACTGAAAGGGAAAGTATACCTGCTCGATTTCTGGGGAAGCTGGTGCGGTCCATGCCGATACAGCCATAAACACCTCAAGGAAATGTATGCGAAGTACAAACCTGCGGGTTTTGAAATTGTAGCAGTGGCGCAGGAACGTGGCAAAACCATGGAAGCCTGCAAAGCAAGCTGGCAAAAGGCGATAGCCGAAGACGGCATCAACTGGGTGCATGTGCTGAATCAGGAAGGGATCGAACAACTCGATATCGTTAAATCATACATGGTAAAAGGATTTCCCACCAAAATTCTGATAGGCGCCGATGGGAAGATCATTACCCGCATCAGTGCCAGCGCATCAGATGCAATAGATAAGGCGCTTGAAAAGATCTACGGATTCTAAAAGGTACAGCCATTAATAATTGCAAAGGGCATCACCGGTAAATACCAGTGATGCCCTTTCTGCTGTATGTGTTAGTCTGTGCGTTTATTTTTTTGATCTGTCGATGGCATCCTGTTTTGCACGAAGGGTAGTGGAGCTGCTGATCAGAAGATCATCCAGATATCTGGCATCTTCTTTACTGAAGTTCTTCGAATTCTTTCCATCCCTCTGTTCAATTGCTTTGCTGATCAGGAAATCACCCACTTTTTCATCGCCCACAATACATCCGAACATGGTGGAAACATTAGCTGTATCATTTATGTGTTTTTCCAGTATGGGAAGCAATTTAACCCCAGGTTTAAGACTTAATGCCCAGAATGCATAAGAACGCACTACTGTATTGGGGTGATTGGTGAGTTCCAGCAATTCGGATTGCTTAGCTATTTTTTGCAACTCCGCAAAGTTATTGTACTGTGCAGGACGGGTACCCGCGAACCCAACAGCAGACCCCATGAGTTTATTCACTTTCGCGATTTTTGAAACCACTTTTGCTGTACGGTCCGAGATCTTTTGTTTATTGTAGTTGAATTGTCCAAA
The DNA here is from genome assembly GCF_012927185.1 of Pseudoflavitalea sp. G-6-1-2. Lineage (GTDB taxonomy): Bacteria > Bacteroidota > Bacteroidia > Chitinophagales > Chitinophagaceae > Pseudobacter. Next base: position 58,734 of record NZ_JABBGB010000002.1, on the reverse strand, counting down.
GCTGTTGATGCTAAGAATAACGAAGACGAGGCTGATGTACGTTTTCATGATATTTTCTTTTAAATGGTCAGATGTTTTACGGATGCAGGGCATAAACGGATTACACAAGGCAGCAGATAAAATAACAGTATCACCAATCGACAGTCTGTAATCAAGGGTTGCTGAATTTTGCAGAAGAATTATTCTTCATTTTCCTGAAATGCAATCAATGTTATAGCATAAAAGAAGTGCCAGCCTCCGGAGATAACAATATTGCAACATCAATTTTGTCGAATAGCATTTTGATCATCGGATATTTCTATTATTTTAGCCCGCTACAATATCACAGAAAGAATTTATGGGCTACACAATTGATCCGACCATTATCCGCGACAGATTCGCAAGATCCACCAACGAGCAACTTATCGACATTGCAGAAAATGAAATTCGCAGCCTTACCCCTGAGGCACTCGAATTTCTGCTCGATGAATTACGGAAACGCAATATCGAAACCAGCCAGATCGCAGAACTGGAGAAAAAAGTAACCAGACAACACAACAAAAACGTAAGCAGAGCGCATTCAGCTTTAGCCCAGGATCTGTCCAAAGAAGGGATGAAACTGGCCGTGAAGATGAAGCTTGAAAACGCATCCAATTCCGACATACAGGAAGCGCTTCAGAATACAGGAATAAGCAGTGAAGAAAGTCTCCGCATTATTGGTTCGCTGGGAGAAAAAGCAGCCGCAATGAACAAGACTGGCAATAAGAACCTTCGATACGGAGTGATTATGCTATTGTTAGGTTGCCTTCGCTTTTTTATTATCCAATCCAAAGATGATTTAAACGAAACAATTATTTTATTACTAGTACTTAGCGGAATACTTTTCTCAATAATCGGACTTAAGATCAAAAGTGATGCAAAAAAGATTTCAGAAATATTAGAGCAGGAGAGCCTTGAGGCTCAATAATAGTGTTGCTTTTCAGCTTGCTTCAATAACCCATCTCTGCTTCAGCGTTAGCGGAGATGGGTTATTGCTTATTGTATAGTTTTAGTACATCGGCATTGATCCACTTTACATTCCGCTCACTGCTGAAGAAAAAATATTTTCCATCAGGTGTTAAGTTCGGACAATACTCATAGGTGGGCGTATTGATGCGGCTTCCCATATTTACAGGTGTCTGCCACTGTCCGTTTTTATTCAGTGAAATGTAGAGATCTGCCTCTCCCAATCCACCGGGCCGGTCGGATGCATAGATAATATAACTTTCGTCAGGAGCCACAAACGGATCATGTTCATCGGAAACCGAATTGATCACCTTGCCCATGTTCACAGGAGTGAGATAGTGATCTCCCTGCTTTTGCGCCATGTACAGATCGAGGTTTCCATCACGGTAAGAAGAGAAATAGATATTGCCGTTCTTCGACAATGATACATAGTATTCTGTGCTGTCGCTGTTTATTTCGGGCAGGCGTTCAGCAGCACCATATTTTCCATCTTTCCATGCCATTCTGTAAATGTCGTAGTCTTTAATTGTATCCGAAGCACTGGTAGCCCTGTTGCTGATAAAATACATGGAACTGTCCGAAGCGATGAAAGGGTCTACATTGGAAAAAGCAGTATCGAAAGCAGTAGCTATCACAGGTTGGCTCCATTGACCATTTTCAAATCTGCTTTGCAGAACAGTCAGCTTTTTGTTCAACGATCTGGTGAAGTAGAACGTGTTGCCATCCGGAAAAAAGGTAGCATTGAAATCGAGGGTATCGCTTGTAACAATACCAGGCAGAAACGTCAAAGCTGTTGTATCGGGAGCAGGTGAGGGATAACTTGAAGCCATTGTTTTCGGCTTACCTGATTTACAGGCGATCAGGAATACACCCACCAATTGCAATGCAATTAAAGCAATAGCGATCTTTCTCATAGATGAAGGTTTGAATGGATAACATTAAAGTTATACTCCAATCCTGATAAATCCAATGATTATCGCAGTTTAGGGACCAACGGTTGTTCCGGTGTCATTTATCCGGTGTAGTTGCGTCATAGATGCTCTCGTATCGCCTGCAAAATTGTTGCCCGATAGATTGGTTCCGTAAGTGGTGTTGATATAAATGCCGTAGTGGCTGCCACTACGGAAATACCCCGGCATATCACTTATGAACACATTGTTTTTAATTACGCAATTGGCTGCATTGAACAACGAAATACCATGCTGGGCAAAATTTCTGATGGTATTGCCGGTGATGCGGATATTGCCATGATCGAATGAAACCGGTGACATTTTATCTTCATACAAATTGTTAGGCCCAACAGAATCTATTTTGTTGATGCGAACATTGATAGCACCTGCATCTGCTCCGAGCAGGTCGAAAGCACAATTGCGGATATCGTTGTTCATGATCCACAGATCCCGGCTGTAGAGACCGTTGTACCACAATTCTGCTTCGTTGTACAATGCTACGCCTGCTGATGAGCAGCTGTAAAACTGATTGGCTTCCACCATTCCACGGGCAGACCGGATGATGGCTCCGCGCGCGCGTACCGTGAACCGGCTGTTGCTGATCATGAATCTGTCGTTGCGCTGAGAAGTATTGTACAACTGTACATTCTGTTGAAGATCTGCAAGGCCATAATCAACCAGACTGTCATAATCATTGGCCGGTATGGCAGGAGAGAATTGTACCCGATAGCTGCCGCTCTGCAGATACACGGTGTCTACAGTGAAATTGGGGCTCATGATCTTGCCCGTCTTCGGTGTGAAGATGCGGAATATATGTCCTTTTTTCAGGTTCATGAATTCATTGCTGGTTACCAGCAGCGCTGTACTGCTGATCTTCGATTTTATGATGATGCCTTTGTTGTAGAGCGCAACGCCGTCGTCGGCATTCCCTACAAAGCTGCTGTTCTCCACCCATGGCCCGATGGTATTGGCTCTGCAATGCACACCGTCTGCATTGGCAGACACAAAACGGGTTTCATCTTTGAGTTCGGAGCGGCAGTTGAGCACTTTCATATCACTTCCGTCGAAAGAGTAATAACAACCGATGGGGCTGGAATAATTAACGATGCTGTCGCACACGAAGTCGATGCAGTTGCGCGTGCTCATGAGAGAACCAACATTGTCGCGGGCCGCAATGGCCAGCACATCACCGACAGCAAAATACTTTCCGGCCTTTGATCCAGCATGATAGATATTGTACTCCGGCCTTTCCTTGCAGGCAATAGGAGTAATGTCGGCAGGACTGATGCCTACGGTGTTGATGTCGATTTTCTTCAGGCTTCCTGCATCGGCGGTATCGAGCAGATAAGCCCAGGACCAGTGATCGGTAAACCCAGGGTTATCGTAGATGGCCGGATACCAGGGCGACATCTTTCCCTTTACTTTTCTTAGTCTGACATTCACATTGAGCGTATTGCTGTCGGCATTGTTCACACTGATTACATCGAGCAACGATTGAGGCAGGGGATCCCAGTCTACTTTCAATCGTCTTACAGTGATGCGGTTCGAATTGAGTATTCGCATGAAACCCACATGCGGGTTGTTTTTGATGATGATCGAGGCATTATTCCCCTCGATGATCAGATCATTGATATTGGCAGTATCGATGGCAAAGAGTCCGGTTATATTTCCGTCGAGTTCATATACAGCGTCGGCAGAAAAAGCGATCGTAGCCGGCGTGTTCATGATGGCTTTCTTCAACGTGTCTTTTATGGCTTTCAGATCAGCGCCGGGAGGAATAGTAAATGTTTTGGGAGGAATGGCCACGGTGTAATTAAAAACACCCGACCAGCCGCTCAGATCGGTGCCGGCTTCATCTTTTGCTTTGATCCTCCAGTACATTTTACCAACGGGTAATTGGCTTACAGGAACAAAGCGGGTGATATTCAGGTTATTTCTTTCAACGATGATATTGCTGAAACCTGCATCCGTGGCCAGTTGTATATCATAACTGTAAGCATTGGCATATGTCTGCCAGGTGAAAGTCGGATTGCGAACATAACCGGTGCTGTTGTTCAGCGGAGCAGACAAAACAGGAAGCGTCTGTGCAAAAATGTTGTTGCAGCAGCAGCAAATAATCATTGCAATTATTGTACGTGGGATTGATGTTTTCATTGCAGCAATTTTGAAATCTAATAAATGAACTTGCGCGTGATGAGATCGCCATGGCTGGAAAGGAATGCAGCGAAGTAAAGGCTGCGGGATCTGAAAGGAAGAGCTATCGGGAAACGAAGTATCCCTTTATCCAGCGACAGTTTTCGGGAGTATATGATCCGCCCGCTCAGGTCGTACACATTCACCGTGCCCTGGGTTGATTGGCTCACTGCAATTTCGCCGTAAACCAGCGGATCATTCTCATTCGATAATACTCTGAAACCCGCAGTGGCATTCATTTTCCTTGCAGCAGGCGATACAGGCTGAGGAGCCATGCTCAGGTCTCTGAACACAGTGTTGCTATCTGCCTGTACAATGATGAGTGGTTTGAGCAGCGCAAAACTGGCATTATGCCCGGTATTGTCGGTGAACTGAACCACCTCACCGCCATTGTCGTTTCTGCGGATAGCATAAAGAATTACATTGCCGTCGGAGACAGTGCCGGTAAGCCCGCGATATTTGTCGGCAGTTGAACCGATGATGCCATTGGCGACCCACGATCCTGCAACCAGCGAGTATTTTTTCAGTTGATTGTTATCGGCAATGTACAGCACATTCACCGTGTCGCTTCCGTTGAGGCGGGCCATAAAAAACTGCAGCGGATTACCTCCGGTGGAAGGATATCCGGGAAGATTGTTCATGGTTTGTCCGGAAGTTGTGGGCAGTCCGGTACCTGTAATGCTCATGCGAAGACTGGTAGCTGTGGAAGTGCCGTACAGCTTTCCATCGTAGATATTCAGACATCTGGCGGTGGTTGCTGTGATCAGCAAATTCGAAGTGCCGGTACTTCCGGCAACGGCATATGCAATGCCGCCATTGCCTCCGGCAGCCCATACATTGTTTCCATCAACAACCGCAGACCTGATGGACACTCCGCTGAACCTGTTGCTGAAAGCCGTACTGGTATTGACGTTCCCGTTAGCGTCGATAATTCCAACAATTCTGTTAACCGCAGAACTAATGCTGGTGGATACGGCAGCAGTACCAGCAGCGGCATCATAACCGCCGAGTGCGAGGTATTGTCCATCTTCAGAAAGGCTGATATATCCTTCCGTATTATCAGCAGTAGAGGAAGGGAGGGTGAGTCGCCGGTTGATCCCGATAGCAGTAACCGGCAGCGGAATGGATCTGACATGCTCTCCGCATGTATTGTATTCGTCCAGAAAAACAGGTTGTGCAGCGCCTGCAGTGATCGGAGCATCTCCGGAACCGATTCTTACAATAACAATATTACCGTTTCCGAAAGTTTGCGCCTGAGTGCAGACAGCATGCAAAAGCAGCAGTGAGCATAGGAGGGCTCTCATATGGCAGTAGTTTGGTGAAGCAAATCGTTGTATGCGCAATCTTGACATTACAATGCATCCTTCAAAAGAAAAAGAGCAGATTTTTTTTGTGGGAACATTCCCGGAGTACGGGAACGTTCCCGGATCTGTGAATGCTAATGCCACAGATGGGAATCTGCAATCTGTTCGCGTTGCTAAAAGAATCGGTGGGTATACTTTTTTAGTAAGATTGTGTATGAAAAACTTACCCAATCATCTCGCTCCATTTCTGAGTGGCGCATTGATTGCGCTGTTGATCTGCTGTCAGCTTGCCTTTCGCGATAACAAGCAGAACAATGCAGAAGCCGGAATACAAAACAGTTTCAGCATCATTCCCGATTCCATAGATTTTGCAGGAGAGCCGGTGCCGCTTCATCGCTGGGATGTAAAGGAACGGCTCGACCGGGAATTGCTGATCAATCTTCAAAGCAGGTACAACGTATTGATGGTAACAAAACTGGCCGGGCGGTATTTTCCGGTTATCGAAGAACGGCTCAAAGCAAACGGAGTTCCCAACGATTTCAAATATGTGTGTGCGGCAGAAAGCACCCTCGTACCCAATGCAGTTTCCAAAGCAGGAGCAGTGGGCTTTTGGCAATTCATGCCCGGAACTGCACCGATGTATGATCTGAAAATAAATCAGGAAGTAGATTACAGAAATGATCTGATTCGCTCCACGGATGCGGCCTGCCAGTATTTCAAACAAGCTTATGCGCGCTTCGGAAGCTGGACGGCTGCTGCGGCTTCTTACAACTGTGGCATGGCCGGATACGGCGCGCAGGCGGGCTTTCAGCAATCGATGAATTATTACGACCTGCTGCTGCCGGAAGAAACCAATCGGTATATTTTCAGGATACTCACTTTCAAACATCTGTTGAAGAATGCGAAGTCGCTGGGATTGGAGCTGCCTGCAAAAGAATTGTATCAGCCAGTTCCGTATCGTGAAGTAATGGTTAGCAGCTCTATTGCTGACCTTGCAGCATTTGCCATTTCGCAGGGCACCACTTACAAGGAGTTGAGATTGCTGAATCCGTGGCTGAAAGGACGGTCGCTCACGGTGAGTGGGGGAGCTTCGTATGTGTTGAAGTTGCCGGCGGCGAAATAGTTACTTCCCATTTCTGTTCCACGGCGAGCCCGCTGGATTAAACATCGGTGTTCTTCCATAAAAATCACTTCTTCCAACACCAATGCTTCCTGAAATAGAAAACGTTCTTTCAGGATTCGTATACATCAAACCCATCTGCGCAGTGGTATAATTTCCAAAGCCACTTGTAGTCATGAAATTATTATACTTGTTATTGATCGGCTGATACAACACTCCAGCATGCGGGAAATAAGCAGGAGCCACAGATACCCCAGCAAATGCAGTTACTGTATTATTCAGCTGACGGTTCAGCTGTACACTCATGGGAGCGGATAAAAAACTGCTGTTGCCTCCATTATAGCCCATAAAGCCAGTTGAAAAACCCACTGAATTTGTGAGGAACCATTTCTTCTGAATATGGCTGGTATCGATTGAACGGTTGAATGATCCGAAGCCGGGCTGAATGCCATTCATGTATCCGTAAGGCATCGGCAGCTGTGCTTTTGCGACAGCGGCTGAGATCAAAATGGTGGCAGTGAGTAATATCCGTATCATCTGCATAAAGATACGTTTTCCTTGCAGAAGGAGAAATGGAGGCGGTTGCAAAAATGTTAATGATTGTTAATGAGTTTCAATATCCTTTCAAAGCGGGGGAATAACTGTTTTTCCATGGCAGCGGAGGATTGCTTCGGTTGCAGCAGCTGCTCTCTTGTGAGGCCGATCGACAGTTTTCTAACCAGCTCTTCACCGCTGATCACATCCCAGCAATAGGTAACATCGATGTTATCTCCATTGTAGTCGGAAGTAAAAATGCAGATGAGGTTCTGCATATTGTACAATTCAATATACGCATACAGAAGTCCGGATTCTTTGCTGCCATGCAGGTGCACCACATGCGAGACTTCCTTTTCGGCCGGTTGATAAACCAATCCGGTTTCGGGTGCGTAGTAATAATGAACGAGTGCATCGTTCTCACCTCTGATGAATGATCTTACAGCATCGATGTATTGTCTGGAATAGCCTTTTGTAAGATAGTAGTTGAGGCAGATCTTGGCGATAGCCCTGAAATAGCCGGGGCTTCCGGAGAAGGAGTGACTAAGCTTTACGTCGGAAATGAACCGGGCATGGGCAGCTTTGTTTCCGTCCTTTCTGAATGCTGCTGCGGCATTTTCGGAGGTGGGGGTGCCTGCATTCAGCAAAGAGTAGAACCGGGCCAGTTTTGAAGCGAGTTCATTATCGATGGTTCTGCCGAACTGTTCATTGCAGGCTTTGCACAACAGATTGAATGCTTTGCGTTTGCCTCCGATTGAGTTGGGTAAGATATGTTCTGCTGATCTGGTTTTCCTGTTCAGGGTGGTTCCGCAATTGTAACAATCCATCCTCGCTGGTTTGCTGCGAAAGTAAAACATCGGAAAACAATGAAGCGCATATTGCAGTAAAAGTTTAGCTGCTCAACGGAAACCGGGTGTCGCTGAAACCCTGTGTAAAAGGCGGATTCCCAACAAAAAGCCCATATCTGACTTTTTTTTAGTACCTTCAGTGGAAATATTTCCCTTCCTGCACCTATTTTGATTTCCTCGTATTCAACATTTGTGAAGGCTCATTTTCTCATTAGGAGAATATTTTCTGACGAGTTCCGAACGATTATCGATGCATACGCAGGCAAGTGTGTATCAGATTCTATATTTACTATGTAAGAAAGCTTACATTCAACTGCTCCTGAAGTAAAATCCATACCAGGGCTTCTGTATTATAACCTCTAAGCATGAGTAGAAACATCATCATAGGAACGGGAGCTTATATTCCTGAAGTTGTCCGAAAAAATGAAGACTTCATCCCGTCAGTATTTCTGAATGAGGATGGGGGAGCGATCAATAAGACCTCAGGTCAGATTATTGAGAACTTCAAAAAAATTACCGGAATTGCTGAGCGAAGGTATGCAGGCTCCGGAATGAATGCTTCGGAAATGGCCGCATTGGCAGCCAAAGATGCAATTGATGACAGTGGTATAGATAAGGAGCAGATAGATCAGATCATTGTTGCGCATAATTACGGAGATCTCAAACCCGGAACTTTTCAGCCGGATACAGTGCCTTCCCTTGCATCGAGGGTGAAGCACAAACTCGGTATCAATAATCCGAACTGTATTGCGTACGACATACTCTTTGGTTGTCCCGGATGGCTGCAGGCGCTGATTCAGGCGGACTGTTTCATCAAAGCCAACAATGGCACCACATTTCTTGTTATAGGTACTGAAACTTTATCAAGAATTATTGACCCTTTTGACCGGGATAGTATGATCTTTGCGGATGGAGCAGGGGCCTGCATTCTGCAAAAGAAAGAAGGAAACGGCCGCGACATGGGCATTCTGAGCACAGCCGCCCGTTCCGATTGCAACGAAGAAGTCTCGTATATCAATCTGGGAACATCCTATGATGCAGACAGAACCTGTGAAACCGGATATATAAAGATGCAGGGCAGAAAAGTGTATGAATATGCACTGAAAAATGTTCCTGCAGCCATGAAGGATTGTCTCGAAAAGAGTGGGGCATCCATTCACGACCTGAAGAAGATCTTCATTCATCAGGCGAACGAAAAAATGGATGAAGCCATTCTGAAATCGTTCTATCAGCTTTTTGGTATCGATCAGGCACCGGCCGATATTATGCCAATGAGCATTCAGTGGCTGGGAAACAGCTCCGTAGCTACCATTCCCACGTTACTGCACCTCGTAAATAAAGGATTGATCAAAGGTCACTCACTGAGCTCCGGAGATCTCATTATGTTCGCTTCTGTTGGAGCAGGCATGAATATCAATGCAGTTTGCTACAGGTGGTAGTAATCAATCCCTGGCAAACTATTATAAACTAAAAACATCGTTAATGGCAAAATCAAAGGAAACTTTTAACAAGCGGGAAAAAGAAAAACAAAGGATGAAGAAGCAGCAGGAAAAGCTAGAGAAGAAGAAGGAAAGAAAGATTAACAAAGAACAGAATACCGGGTCAGGTTTCGTAATGGCCTATCTGGATGAGAATGGAAATCTTACTGACACACCTCCTGATCCCAGCAAAAAGAAAGTTTTCCTTCAGGAAGATATTCAGATCGGAGTTCCGAAAGCAAGTGATATCGAAGAAGATCCCATCCACTTAGGTACTGTTAACTTCTTCAATCATCAGAAAGGCTTCGGATTCATAATCGATAACGCTACCAAAGAACGCATTTTTGTACACGCAAACGATATAAATGTACCGCTGAACGAGAATGATAAGGTAAGTTTCGAGATCGCCAGAGGACATAAAGGATTGGTTGCAGTTAATGTATCTTTGGTAAAATAATGAATTGCAAGGAAGTACACCACTGACTTTCAACCAGTTAAAATATAATTGGTTAGTCGGGATATCTGGCGTACCTTCAATCCTACTATTTGAGCTCGCATCAGTATTGCCGTTTATCTGCCAAGTTCAGCATTTAATTCCTATACTTCTTGCCTTACTCAGATTTCACTATTTAAAATTGTAAAAATGAACATTTACGTATCTAACCTGTCATTCAATGTACAGGACGAAGAACTTAGGAATTTTTTCGCTGCTTACGGAGAAGTAAGCTCAGCTAAAGTTATCACTGACAGAGAAACAGGTCGTTCCAGAGGTTTCGGATTTGTTGAGATGGAAAATGAAACTGAAGCGCGTAACGCAATTCAGGAACTGGACAATTCTTCAGTTGACGGAAGGCAGATCAGAGTTTCTGAAGCCAGACCAAAAACTGAAAAGACCTTCACTAAGAGTCCTTTCAAAAGCAACAACAACTACGACAAACGTAGCAGGTGGTAAACATATGCTCAGTTAATTGCAGAGTCGCCATTTAAACTGGCGACTCTTTTTTTAAGAAGTTTTTCATTGTTTTAGCATCAATCAATAACATGACAATTACACAAATCGATGCCTTTGTACGTAAGGTTGAATCAGAAAATCTCGCTGTTAAAATTAGCCTGAAATCGAGAGAGCCGTTCATCGGTATCTTCGTTGTTTCCAAAGACTATGAAGATCTCAAGAGCAAGAACTTCTGGAGAATCATCGGTCAGAAAAATATCCAGAACTATCAGACCTCTAAAGATGTAAATCTCTCCAGAATTTACAGCGGAACAGAGATCACCAGCCTGAAACTTGTATAAAAGTTCAGGCTCACAACCATACCAAACACCGATTGCACACTTATCAAACCAACTCCGGATTATGACAGTCCAGATCTTCAATCTTAGTGCCGATACAACCGACAGACAGCTAAGGAAGATCTTCGAGCCCTTTGGTACAGTGGTGAGCGCCGTAGTGTCGCGCAATAAACATAATGGACGATCCAACAGGCATGGCCTGGTTGAGATGTCCCGATCCTCCGAGGCAGAACTCGCAGTTTCTACCTTGCACAGTACTACACTCGATGGTAAGATCATTTCAGTATCCCACACAACTGAATATTAAGACTATTGCAGGTTATTAAAACACCTGCAATTAGATCTTTACTGACAATTGTCACATAATCAGTGATTATATCTCATACCTCCCTGTTACCAATCCCAGCAATACTTAATTGGCTATCAATAACATACACAACAACTTCAATTATAATCTCTCATCGGTTTCACTCCGCACCACATTTCTCACCGGCATGCTTTCTCTGACCACTCAGCTATTTTTGCCGGTATATGAAGTACCTGATCTTTCTTCCACTATTGCTTACCGTTACCCTCTGTAAAGCACAACCATCTTTCGATTGGGTAAAGAATATCGGCGGCCCCAATAACGATGCTGTAAGATCTGTTCAAAAAGATGCTGCCGGCAATACCTATATCAGTGGTTTGTTTCTGGAAACGGCAGACTTCGATCCGGGAACAGGAGAATACCTGATGACATCAGCTGGCGGATGGGACTCATATATCGTAAAACTGAATACTGCCGGAAACTTTGCCTGGGCAAAACAGATAGGGGGTATTTCTCACGAGATCGGTTTTACCATGTTGCTGGATCCATCAGGAAATATTTATCTGACCGGACAATTTATGAATACCACCGATTTCGATCCCGGACCCGGCGTATCTCAACTGACTTCTCTTGGCAACAGCGACATATTTCTTCTGAAGCTTGACAAAGACGGAAACTTTCAATGGGTAAAACATATTGGGGGTACAGGCGTAGATTATCCGGAGGACATTGCAATGGACGCATCCGGCAACCTGATTCTCACAGGAAGTTTTCAATCCACCGTAGACTTCGATCCCGGCCCTGGCATCGCCAATCAGGTGGCAGGCACCACAAACGCAAGTGCATATGTACTCAAACTGAATTCATCAGGCGAATACAGCTGGGTAATTTCAGTGCCGGCTACTGGCTTCGCTACTGCCCAGGCAGTTAGCCTCGATGCTGCAGGTAATATTTTTACCACAGGATATTTTAGTGGTACTGCAGACATGGCTCCCGGTCCGGTCGTAAACAATATTTCGGCAATGGGACTGATGGATCCATTTGTGATGAGAGTTGATGCTGCGGGTATTGTGCAATGGGTGAAGGTTCTATCTCTTCCCGGCCAGGATCTCAGCCAGACGATAGCCGTGGATGCAGCCGGTGATCTGTATTTCGGAGGATACTTCACCCTAACCGGTGATTTCGATCCCGGTCCCGGCACTTACAATCTACCGGGAAATGGCAACATGAACGGATTCGTTTGCAAGCTGGATGGTTCCGGCAATTTTCTCTGGGCTAGAAATTTCTCCAGTCCGGCTATCTGTTACGCAACTACGCTTGCTGTAGATGCCGACCGGAATGTATACATAGCCGGCGCACATCAGGATGCCATCGATTTAGACCCCGGCCCTGCATCGGTAATATTAAATTCTCATGGTCAGGAAGACGTGTTCATTGTAAAATTAACTCCCGCCGGAAATTTCGTTTGGGCGCAACAGGTATACGGCGCCACACGTGAAACCGTCTATAATATTACAGTTGCAGGCATCGACGATATTTATCTCACCGGTTACTACACTGGCACAACAGACTTTGATCCGGGCCCTGATGCACACACATTAACATCCCGTGGCATGGACGACGGATATTTGCTGCATCTCAAAAACCCCGCTGCTCTGCCATTGGTGCTGAAACAATTTCAGGCACTCAATAACAACACATCGGTATTGCTTCAATGGAATACAGAAAGAGAGGTGCAGGTCTCGCATTTTATTGCTGAACGAAGCACAGATAGAGAAAAATTCATGGCGATTGGAAGGGTAGAAGCAGTTAATCAGATACAGACCAACCGGTATTCGTACAGTGATGCATCGCCGCTTTCCGGTACAACATACTACCGCCTGAAGATGGTAGATAACGACAACAAAGTTACCTACAGCAAAATAGTGGCAGTAAGAAGAAATCAGCCATCAGCTAACCTCATCATATTTCCGAATCCTGTAAAAGATATGCTCTTTGCAGAAGCATACGGTAAAGAAACCACCATCGCAGCCATCATCGATATCAATGGACGAACATTGCAAACACAACCCGTTACACTGAATGGAAATACTTCTTTCACACTGAATGTTCAGCATCTCGCTCCCGGCAAATACACGCTGGTATTGAAAAGCAAAGGGAGCAAGCGCATTATGGCTTTTCTGAAACAGTAGGCAATCGCTGCGGTTTATACGAAAGACGGTTTCGAATTCCGAACGACTTCTTTAAATAAATCTTCATCAAAACATTAAGCTTTTTTTATGGTGGATTGAAGTGATACAAAATCGCAACAGCCTGAATTAATTTTATGCTGTTACCAATTCGGTATCACAAAACCTTCCCCACAAATGAGAAAAGTTATACTAATTGCTTTGGCAATATTTTGCCAAACGATCCTGCATGCGCAGGATTACTGGAGGCCACACACTGCGGCCGCCATCTCCATCGACAAAGCAGCAAAACGTTTTGCATCTCCAAATGACTTCAAATTGTTTGAGCTGAATTTCGCTCCTCTGAAAACACAGGCGTTCAAGGCAACAGGCAAGGGCGCTCAGAAAACAATCATCTCCTTACCAAATGCAGACGGACAAATTGAACAGTTCGAAGTTGTGGAAGCGTCCAACTTCGAACCTGCATTGCAGGCGAAATTCCCTGATATCAGATCATTTTCAGGTAAAGGCATTAGCGACAAATATGCTACGCTGAAACTGAGCATCTCTCCTCAGGGAATTCAAACAGTTGTGTTCCGTACTGAAAAGGAAAATGAGTTCATCGAACCTTATTCTGCAGATCACAAAGTGTATGCAGTATTCAGAAAGCAGGCGCTTCAAACAGCTTCATGGAAATGTTTTACTCCGGATCAAAAACTGCAAAACAGCATCACCAGTCAGGTGAACAGCAGTTTTGCAGCTGCTCCGGGCGGCCTCAAAACATTGAGACTGGCACAATCAGTTACAGCCGAGTATTCCAATTACTTCGGAGCAACCAATCCATCGCAGGTAGCATTGGTTCTGGCAGCAGTGAATGCAACACTCACCCGTTGCAATGGTGTATTTGAAAGGGATTTATCGTTGCATCTCAACCTTATTGCATCTACTACAGATGTTTTTTATTATGATGCTGCGACAGATCCTTATTCCGCGGCAGGCGCAGGCGCATCAGGTTTATGGAACGATGAATTGCAATACACGCTGAGTCAGGAAATAGGTGCCGCCAATTACGATATCGGTCATCTTTTCGGAGCAAGCGGCGGTGGCGGAAACGCAGGCTGCATCGGCTGTGTATGCGACGACAATTCAAAAGGGAAAGGCTTCACTTCTCCGGCGGACAATATTCCGCAGGGAGATAATTTCGACATCGATTATGTGGCGCACGAGATGGGTCATCAGCTTGGAGCAAATCACACTTTTTCCTATCGCAATGAACAATTGGGCACCAGTGTAGAACCCGGCTCAGGCATTACCATCATGGGATATGCAGGCATTACCGGAATGGATCTTGCCCCGCATTCCATTTCATATTTTCATGCCATCAGCATTCAACAGATTCACAATAATCTTTCGAAAAAAAGTTGTCCGGTTGTTATACCCATTGCGTCGAACAATGGAGCGCCGGTAGCCAATTCCGGTGGCAACTTTACTATTCCGGTCAGCACTCCGTTTGTGTTGAAAGGTTCGGGGCTCGACCCCAATGCCGGAGATCAGCTCACCTATAGCTGGGAGCAGATCGACAATGCATCGCCCAATGAATATTGGTCGTTCAGTGTTGCAAAGCCCGACAAACAATCAGGCTCCAACTTCATATCCAATCCACCAACAGCATCACCTGTACGATACTTTCCGAAAATGGCCACCATCCTCAAAGGAGATACTGTCTCAGGTCCTTTGCCCGGAGGCAGTGAGCCCGCCAATACCGAAGCGCTCAGCAGCGTTGGCCGCATCCTGAAATTTCGGTTAACAGTGCGAGACAATGCGCCTTACAGTTCTGCAACACCAGTGTCTGTTGGGCAGACGAATTTTGCAGATGCAACGGTAACGGTATTGCGAACAGGCGAACCATTCAGACTTGTTTTTCCCAATGGTGGCGACACATGGAAATCCACTCAGGGACTTCAACTCACGTGGAAAGTTGGCAATACGGTAGCCATGCCAATCGGTGTAAATAACGTAAAAGTTTCTTTCTCGTCAGACGGAGGCGAAACCTATAATACAATGATTGAAAGCACGCCCAATGATGGTACCGAATCGATAAGATTACCCAACATTTCCACCACCAGAGCGAGAATAAAGATCGAAGCCATCGGAAATATCTTTTTCGACATCTCCGATAAAGATTTCACTATAGAAAGTGTACCATGTCTTCCTCTGGAACCCGGGGACCCTGTTGTTACACTTACTTCACCTACCTCCGCAAACGTAGCATGGAAGCCCACTCCAGGTGCGATATCATACGATGTGGATTTTGTACGTGGACTATATGGCGGCAACTGGCTCCCTGTTGCTGCTGGCATAACTGCTACATCCATCAACCTCTCTGACCTTACCGGCGATACTGCCTTCGCAGTAAGAGTGAGGGCCAATTGTGCAGCAGCAAGTAGCAGTTATGTGGTTAAAGGATTCAAGATCAACAAACCTCCCACTACTTTTTGCGGAGGGCCAAACAGCATTAAACTTTCAAACGTCACCACATCAGGTGCAACAATCAGCTGGACTGCACCAGGCTTTGCAACCAACTACGATTTCGATTACAAACTCAACACTTCAGCAACCTGGATCAGTGCAGCCGCCGGAACCAGCTCAACAACCATAAGTTTTACAGGTTTACCTTCCGGTACTTTGTATGATTACAGAGTAAGAACAAATTGTGCAGGTTCCTTAAATGGTAGCAGCGCATATATTACCGGACAGTTCACAACACTTGTTCCCCCCTGCGAAACGCCATTCGATGTACCAACCAACGGAACAATAAGCGGTGCAGCTACCATTGCGGTTAATACAACAATCAAAGGATTCATCAGTGAGCGGGGCGATATCGATCACTACAAGTTTGTAACCACAGGAGGCAATATTCTGATCCTCCTCAATATTATGACCAGCGATCTCGATGTGAAACTGCTTAACAGCGAAGGTGCAGTAGTAGCTGTTGCAGACTCAAGCGGCACCAACGTAGAGTTGCTTCGTGCGACCCTTACTCCCGGAACCTATTATGTGCAGGTATATGGTTTCAATGGAGGCAGCAGCCCGTCGCTGTGTTATTCGTTGAGGGTAAACCAAAGCACTCCGCCCGCATCGTTGGAAAGCATTACTGCAGATGCATACCGTGCTGATGAGCAAAAGGCGATCATCTATCCCAACCCAACCAAAAACATCGTTAACATCAATTTTATAAATTTCACAGGAAAATCCGACCTGAGTTTGTTCGATGTAAATGGAAGGGTAGTGCTGAGCCGTGAGATACACAGCAGCAGTACATCAATCGATATTGCAGCATTCCCTACGGGAGTGTATGTATTGAAGATAAAGAATGGGGGTAAAGAAGTAGTGATCAGAAAAATTGTAAAGGAATAGCGCTGCAGAGTTATCTCAGAGAAAAGCCAGTACCTCAGGGTGCTGGCTTTTCTCGTTATTTTTCAAATTAAATATTTATCTTTGACACTAAGATAATTACCCGATAAGCTAATGAAACAGGATCTTGTTTTACAGATAAGGAAGCTAAGTCAGCTTCATGCTTACAATTCAATCCAGTTGCACGAAACCGTTGCCAGAAAGGCGGGGTTTTCAGGGACTGATCATAAGTATCTGGGCTTTTTTCTGCAAAAGGGTAAGTTAACTGCAGGGGAGTTGTCAGTGCTTACCGGATTGACCACAGGCGCAGTAACCGGCCTGATAGACAGGTTTGAGAAGAAAAAACTCGTTAAAAGGCAGCCCGACAAAAACGACAGACGCAAAGTTTATATCGTTCCTGATACTGAAAAGATCACAGCATTGGTGAAACCTTACTACGAAGCGTTTCAGCATCAAACAGATAAGCTGATCGCTACTTTTACCATTGAAGAAATAAAAGTACTGGAAGCTTATTTCAGAAAAGCGATCGCATTGATCAGTGAAACAACCAAAAATATCAACAACCTTTAATATGGATCAAAACAAACAGCTGGCACAGGAAATATCCGGCGACCTATACAATCAGACATTCTATCATGGAACCAAGGCTGCACTGCAGATTGGCGACCTGATTGAAGTGGGATTCAAATCCAATTACGGACAAAACAAGAAAGCTGCATTCATCTATCTTTCCGCCACACTGGAAGCAGCCATTTGGGGAGCAGAACTTGCGCTTGGACAGGGCCCGGAAAGGATCTACATCGTGGAACCGACCGGTCCCATTGAAGACGACCCCAACCTGACAGATAAAAAGTTTCCAGGCAATCCTACAAAGTCTTATCGTTCACAGCATCCGTTCAGGATAACAGGAGAAGTGAAGGAGTGGAAGGGGCATTCACCCGATCAGCTCAAAACCATGAAAGACCATATCGAAAAACTCAGGCAGCAGGGCATCGAGGCGATAGAATAACAATAATGCTCCCGTGTGATGCATGTTGCCTTCCACCTGCTTCTTCTCCACGCAGGATCTATATGATTGGCTCTGATATCTGCTTCTGACAATGGCATAATGAGAGGCTGAATGTAAAAAAGGAATATCAGGTGTTACAGAAGATCATTACACGGTAACCTGTTACAATCTCCAAAATAATAAACTACGAATAACAAAACATTTCCATGTTTTCTGTAAATTGCTTTCAATTCCTGATCGATAGCACTCCTCCTCATTTTAGCAATAAACTAATTCTCCCCTGAACTATTCTGGTATTCTCTGAAGTAGCAACCGGCTTGCTAAAGCCTCCATTAAATTGTCAATTATGCATACTTCAGCATTCTCAAAAGAATGGCTTAAGCCAAACTCATTTTATTCATTACTCGGCATTGTTCGTAACTGGCTATTCATTGCATTGATCATCTGGATCAATGTACAGTATTGGTCTATCTGGCTCTATATTCCATCCCTCTGGATTATCGGAGGCTTTCAATTTACACTGGGGGAGTGTATGCTGCATAATGCTTCTCACTACACCTTGTTCTCCAGAAAATCCTGGCACTATCATCTTGAATTCCTATACAGCCTGCCATTTTTTACTTCGGTTACTTTGTACAGAAGAGAACATCTCAAACATCACAGCCATTTGGGAAAACCGGGGAAAGACAAGCTCATTACCGATTACGAGCAATTTGGATTTTCAAAGCCCGGCAGCAATTACTTCTGGCTTTGGTTCATAAAACCTGTAACAGGATATGCCGGCTATTTCTATTTGAGCAAGGTTACGCTGAAGCCCTGGAAATCTTCAGGACTAAAAATTGTGCTGTTCTGGGCGGTGATCCTCACCAGCTTTTACCTGCTGCATATGCTGCATATTGTTTTACTGTTTTGGATTGTACCAATGATATGGTGTCATTACAGCTATCTCTACTGGTCTGAAGTATCTGATCACTTCAATACGGAAACAGGCACGCGGAGCAATCTGAATCCTGTTATAAATTGGTTCACGCATAACAATGGCTACCACTATCTCCATCATAAATATCCTACGATCCCCTGGTTTAAACTTCCTGCATTTCATAAACAGATGGCTGAAAAGACGAGTGATGTTTCTTACGGCTTCATCGATACTTACAAACAGATTAAGCTGAGACGAGTAGACTATCAATAAAATGCCCCCGGAAGAGTATGTTCCGGAGGCATGGTATAGAAGCATCACGTTTATGCTTCATTGAGCAGAAGTATTTATTTTCCTGCGATTACAAATCGTTTGGTGATAGTTTTTCCATTGCTGATGGCTATCAGCACATATGTTCCTGGTGCGAGATGCGCCACATTGATACGGTTGTTGGTTGGTTTCACTGCCAGCAGCTGTCTTCCCGAAAGATCCAGAATCCTTATCAGGCTTCCTTTCCAGCTTTCAGCCGTCTGCAGTTGCAATTCCTGATGAACCGGATTGGGATAGATACTGAACTTATCCGCATCGCTGGTTGCGTTAGTTTTGAGATCCTGCGCGGAACTGGTTGATGCAGCTGCAGAACAGGATGCTATTGTTTTCCACCACCATTCATTGTTTCCAGGAGTTACATTGTACAGATTGTCCGACTGGCTTTCGTACAACACGTTATTATAAACCACCCGATCGCCTTTCTTGTATATTTTCGGATAAAGCTGGTAAGCAGGTATGCCGGTACAGTTGCCTCCGCCTGTTCCGTTCACAACAATGTTCACCACAGTCGAAGTAGTGGAAGTGTTGGAGTTGTCTGTGGCTTTGGCTGTGATGGAGTAGCTTCCTGCGGCCACATTGCTCCATGTATAAGCATACGGACTTACAGAGTCTGTGCTCAGCAGAGTAGTTCCATTATAGAATTCCACTTTCTTTACGGTGCCATCAGCATCTGCTGCTGTTGCCTGAATATTTACTGAAGCCGGCGCAGTAAATACAGCATTGTTGGCAGGAGATGTAATGCTCACTGTTGGTGGCTGAGGACCTGTTCCTGAACAATCGCGTACATAGGTCCAGGGTTTGCTGTCGCCGGAGTTGAGATCCGGCTGATCACCCTGCGTCCACCATTTTGCCTGATACAATTTATTGTTGTACACCACCTGATTTCCGCCGGTGTACACCTGAGTGGCGCTCCATGTTGGAATACCGGTACAGTTGCCTCCCGGAGTGTTTACTACAATTGCCACTATTGCTGAAACGGTGGATGCATTCAGGTTATCAGTAGCTTTTGCCGTGAGATTGTAATTGCCGGCGGCTACATTATTCCATGTATAACTGTATGGCAGAACCGAATCTGTGGCTATCAGGGTCGATCCGTTGTAGAACTCCACTTTTTTGATCGATCCATCCGAATCGGTTGCTGTTACATCGATGATAATATTGGCCGGGGCTGTAAAGCTGGCGTTATTGACAGGAGATGTAATGCGCACTGATGGCGGATTATTGCCCGTTGTTCCGAAGAAGTAATCGTGGTAGTTTGTGGCAAATTCGTTGTTATTGGTTTTGTCCCAGTTCAAAGACCAGGTCATGATACCACGAAGACCCGGATACCCTGAAGGTTTTTTCAGAATATACTGTCCACCGAATGATATGCCTTTGGTGAGGTAATCGAGTGCCTGCTTCACTGCAGGAGGCGCAAGATAACCTCCCGATGGCGCCGCAGCCGGAACAGCAGGCAATCCAAATGCCACCTGATCTTCACGAAGCGCAGGGAAGCTCATGCCTGTGCCTGCAACAGGAAATCCAAACAACAGCATATCCGTCATGGAAGTGATGAAATCGGGAGTTGCCTGTGAGTACACTTTGTTATCCATTCCCATTACAGAACCGGTATTGTAGTATTGAGGATGGATGAAGGTGAGCAGATCACGCAATCCATATATCAACGGAAGATAGGCGCCCACTAATGGTGAGTAGTTAGATCCGTAGGCTGTTTGCACATAGTAAGTTTCCGGCGCCATAGTGAGCCAGCATCGTTTACCCAGCCCTTTCCTGTAGTTGATGATCTCTCTTACAGCCGAGATCAGGTTCACTACTTTGGGAGTAGTTGGATTGGTAAAATTATTATCTCCGTTATCCAGTTGCAAAGATGTACCACCTTCGATGTCTATATCGAATCCATCAAAATTGTATTGATCCAGTATGGCTTTCATCGATGTAATGAATGCCTGTTTTTTGGTAGCATCATTTAACACCAGCGTACCATTTTGTCCTCCAAGAGACAGCAGCACTTTCCTTCCCTGAGATTGCAGCAACTGTATGTCTGCAATAAATTCAGCAGGAGTTGCATTTTCAGGAGTGAAGCTGATAGTTGCATAGTCAGAAGCGCTTACGCCAAACGCAACCTGCACTACATTGAAATATGGGTTCACATCGCGCAAGCGTACATATGGCGGGGTTTCGCTGGTAGTGCCCCAGTTGTGCCAGTAGCCAACAATCACTTTTCCGGTATCGGTGGTGCCGCCGGATGTATTCACCGTAATAGCTACGGCAGTGCTGGTGGTTGTAGCACTGGCATTGTCAGTGGCTTTCGCTGTGATGGAATAATTTCCCGCAGGCACATTGCTCCATGTATATTGATATGGACTGGTTGAATCTGTACCCAGCAAATTTGTTCCGTTATAGAATTCAACTTTCTTCACAGTACCATCTGCATCGCTGGCAGTGGCTTCGATATTTACAATTGCAGGCGCAATGTAAGTAGTGCCGGCAGTGGGTGATGTGAGATTCACTACAGGAGGCACATTGCCTGGGGTTCCGCTGGCGAAGACAGCATTGATCTTATTCACCAAAGGTGAGATGGTATTGGGGCAATAGATCAGTTTGCCTTTGGGCACTGTGCTGGTGGTCATGTTGATCATATCGCCATATACCTGCCATACGATAATGCCGGCAAGACTGTTGTCTTTGATGTATTGTGCTTTTTCTCCAATGGAACGTTCATTGTCGTAGCTGAGGAAAAAGTTGCCTTTGGTTTTGTACGGTACTTTGGCTACGTCATCCCAATAGTCGGTCCAGCCGGAACCGGCTCCTGT
Organism: Pseudoflavitalea sp. G-6-1-2; assembly: GCF_012927185.1. GTDB lineage: Bacteria > Bacteroidota > Bacteroidia > Chitinophagales > Chitinophagaceae > Pseudobacter. Next base: position 37,073 of record NZ_JABBGB010000002.1, on the reverse strand, counting down.
GGTTTTCTGTATCACGGCATAGTTGGGTGTGCCGTCCCAGAGATCTTTCGTCCAGTTGGTATAATCGGCACAGGTTTGAATAGGGCCATCCGGCTGAACGGTTTCTGCACGTTTTACAGTGGCACCATTCAGTGCGGCAGCGCCGCTGGTGATTACGCCGCGTCCGTAGAAAGGTGCGCCGATATTCACTTTGCTCATGTTAACGCCAAGCTGACGCAAACCCTGCACAAGTGCATTCACGGAGAAGTTCGGGTATTCGGCACCGGGATAATCGTAGAGTGGGGCATTGTGTCCGGCTTTGTTCGACCATCCTCCATTGAAATCGTAGGTCATCATATTGTAGTAGTTCATGGAGTTGTTGAGCCGGGGCCAGTCGAATCCCTGCAGTTTGGTGGAAGATGCGGAGAATGCCGCAGTGATGAGTTTGGTAGTGCCGATCGCTGCACGAACAGCTTCTACCAGTACGGCAAAATTGGTGTAATCCACTGTGCCGTAATGCTCGATATTCATACCGGGATCATTGGGATATTCCCAGTCGAAATCGATGCCATCAAAACCCATGGCCATCAGTTTCTGACATTCGCTTACAAATTTTGCGCGCTTGGTGGCATCGGCAGCCACTTCCGGAAAGTGTTTGCACATGCTCCATCCACCCACAGAGGCCATTACTTTCACACCTTTCTGATGTGCCAGTTCGATGAGCCCCGGCGCTCCGCCTTCTTTGTGAATAGACAGCGGGAAAGAGCCCGTTTCATTGGTGTTGATGTTTTTCCATCCTGCACCTTCATTTCTGTATCCCTGCCGATAGGCGTAGCTTCCGTCGGAGATGTTATACAGAATATCCAGTTCGCCCTGCAGCAGAAAAAGATCCCAGCTGCTGTAGATGTCTGTATTCAGCAATGCTGCGGGGTTTTGAACAGCGCCCACCTGGTAGATATTCTTATTGCGGAAATCACCGCTGTGCAAAGAGCCATCTCTTGCAACACCGAAGAAAGAGAAATTGAGGATGGTGTACTGAGAGTAATCTACGTTGAGCTGATTGTAACCTCCTTTGGGAACGAGGCCGGCTACATCTTTCCAGGCATCCCATTGTGTGATGTATCCGATCACCTGCTTGCTGTGGTTGGCAGTAGTGGCGGGAACAGGCGGACTCACCTGTGCAGGCAATGATCCGGCGAAGAGCAAAACAAAAAAAACAAGCATCGTTAATGGCAGGCGACATGGCCTGCCCCGAAGGCAAATTGTAGATAAGGTTTGCATAAAAAAGTGTTTGGTTATTGGTTGAAAAGAAGGAGCAATGATGAAATTATCATGATAGCCTCCCTTACGTTGGTGTCGGAACACGCATTGCCTGTAATTATTATTTCGGGTGTTTTTTTGAGGATGTGGATACTAAGTTTTCAGCAGCAAAACCCTATTTGATTATCATGCAGGTAAGGCTGCAATTCAGTTCTGTGGCGGGCCGCAGGGGAGCTGTGGCGGCCCGCTTTTCTCAGCACCACGACGCATTTTCCGGCGGTGATTCCAAGGCTTCAAAATATTTTTCCGGAAACTCATCCATTTTGGATCGCTCATTCGTCCAAACTTAAAATCACCCAAATGGAAAGCTTAAAAAACAAAGTAGCAGTAGTGTTTGCAGCATCGGGAGAGATTGCAGGAGCAGTTGCCCGGTCCTTTGCTGAACACGGTGCCAAAGTGTATGTAACCGGCCGAAACCTCGCTTCAGTTCAGCAGCTTGCTGAAGAAATCATTGCCGCTGGCGGACAATCAGAAGCTGCCCAGGTAGATGCATTGAACGAAACAGAGATCGAAGCCTTTCTGCAAAAAGTTGTGAGCGAAAACGGTAAACTGAACATTGTATTCAACGGCATCGGAAGTTATTACAGAGATGCAGGGAGCGGCATACCTTCAACCGTAGTTAGTTTCGGGCAATTTCTCAATCCTTTGCAAAGGATCTTAGGCTCGCAGTTTCTTACATCAAGAATTGCCGCAAAACTTATGATCGAATCGAAGTCCGAAGGCACCCTCTTACTGTTCAATGCCTCGATGGCTAAAACCAAAACACCCAATATGGCCGGTTTTGCATCCGCCTGTGCGGGCATAGAAGCGTTAACGCGTGTGCTGGCGGCTGAATTCGGCAAACAAGGCATCAAGGCTATTTGTCTCTGCTCCGGCGCCATTTACGAATCGTTCAAGATCACTGAAATGATCCATGATTTTTCTGAGCAGCTTGGTATTTCAAGAGAAGTGATGACGGCACATTACAAACAGTTCGACATACTGAGCACGGAACCCACTCTGAAGAAAGTAGCAGAGACAGCTGCTTTTCTGGTTTCTGAAAATGGCGTATTATTCAACAGCCATATCGTAGACATCGATTGCGGAAAGTATAATGTATTGTAATTTTCCACAGGAATAAACAAACTACATGAACAAAGAAGAACTGCTCAGGCGCGCATTGGCCGGAGATATCCATTCATTCCAAACTTTATTTGCAGAATTTCAGAATCAATTGAGATCGTATCTCTATCGTCTGCTCACAGACAGGAATGATGTGCACGATATTACACACGATACTTTCATCAGGGCATTCGATAAGATCTCCACTTTCAATCAGGATTCTTCCCTCAAGACCTGGGTATTCAGAATAGCTACCAATCTGGCTTACGATCACCTGAGAAAAGTAAAAAGATGGCCTGTAGATGCGCAGGATCAGGGTGCGATGCTGGCTATCAGTACCGAAGAGATCGGGCAGGCATTCCGCATAGTGAATCAAACCTCCCATGCAGGAGCCTACGAAATGAAGGAGCATATCGACTGGTGCTTCACCTGCATTTCAAAAACGCTGCCCATCGAAAATCAGGTAACACTGATCCTGAAAGATGTGTACGACTTCCCCGTAAAAGAGATTTGTCTCATCCTCGATAAAACAGAAGGAACTGTAAAAAATCTCCTTACATATGCGCGCAATACCATGACCGGTATTTTCGACAACAGGTGTGCACTTGTAAATAAAAACGGCCCCTGCGATCAATGCAGTCAGTTGAACGGCATCTTCAATCCCAAACAAGATCAGCAGGAGCAACGCATGAAACTGGAGCTGGTAAAGGGTTCTACAAAATTCAACAGAGAAGAGCTCTTTAAAATCAGAACCACACTGGTGAATGCCATCGATCCGCTGCACAGTGCAGGAACCGATCTGCACGACATTCTTTTCAGGTGCACCAAGACTGCTATCGGTGAAGTCAGCAGTTTTTTTGATGCGCCTCCTCTGAAGGCAGACTAAACAAATTCTTATTCAATTAAAAACAATGCAGGATGAAAAATTTTATCCGGGTAATAGCTGTTTGCCTGTTATTGCTGAATCAGCAAGTATCAGCACAGGAACTAAAATCAGAATTTTTATTTGATCTGGATCTGGACGTTGCACCTCCACAGTTCATAGGGTCGGCATCGAATGGTACCAGGCTCATTTTTCCGTACAAAGGCGGCCTTGTGAAGGGCGATAAGATCACCGGAAAAATTCTCGCGGGTGGGGGAGACTGGGGACTGGTACTCGATTCCAACACATTCAAACCCGATGCACGCGCTACCATCGAAACAGCCGATGGAGCTCAGATACTCGTTACCTATACTGGGTACAACTATGCCAGTGTAAAGAACGTAGCCACAATAACAGCCGGCAAAGGCGGCGAGCTTTCCCCTAATGATTATTATTTCCGCACAAGTGTATCATTTGAAACCAGCGCTCCCAAATACGCCTGGCTCAATCATACGATCGGAGTAGGAGTAGGGCGATTCATAGCAGCCGGTAAGGTATCCTATCGCATCTATGCCATTCGGTAAATGCATTTGCGGCACGAAATAAATACTGCCACTGCAGGTGAAAAACCAAACAAGGCAGCATACAGCTGCCTTGTTTTTTGAACAGATAAACTAATCATTACTGTACTTGTCACTGCTTGCTTGTCACCGCTTGCTTGCTATTGCTATAGAGTCTTGCATTAATTCGTCTCAGGTTACTGGAAAATATATCGATCTCTTCGATTGTATTGTAATAATTCGGAGAAGCCCTCACGGCCCATTCAACACCTTTCTCATCAAAATCAATTACTCCAAACGCTCTGTAGCTGGGCACTACATTTATCTTATGTTTCAACAGTTCACTCACAATCGATTTTGCATCCGACCCCTGCATATGGAAAGTTACTACGCCTCCCACTTCTGGTCCTTTATCGAGCACCCGCACTCCGTTTATCGTTGCCAGTTGATTGCGCATGTATCCCGATAAATATTTCACCTGCTCCCATATACGTTGCTCTCCGATTGCCAGACAATATTCAATGGCTGCAGCAGTGCCCACAACTGTTGAATAAGCAAATTCCCAATCTTCGAACCGCAAAGCGGTAGGCTGTTGCCGGTACTCATCTTTATTGGTCCATTCAGCGCCACGCATATCTATGAACATCGGCTCCAGTCCGGCCTGCAATGCTCTGTCTGAAATATATAATGCTCCGGTACCTCTGGGGCCTCTCAGGAATTTCCGGCAGGTGATGCTGAGGAAATCACAATGGAGAGCTGCAACATCCAGCTTCATTTGTCCTGCAGACTGACAGGCATCCAGAATGTACCAGGTTTTACCCTCATGTTGTTGCGTATATGCTTTATAGATCTTTGCAATTTCCTCTACAGGCTGCACCAGTCCTGAATTTGTGGGGATATGCGTAATGGCCAGTAACCGGGGCTGGTAGCGCTTCAGTTTCTCTTCGAGATCGTTCAGATCCACGCCTCCGATAGCTGCATTTTTGATCCTCACTAATTTAACACCGAGTCTTTTCTGGAGTGATAAGAATTGAATCTGATTGGAAACGAAATCATCACAATCGGTAAGGATGATATCGCCCGAAACAAATGGAATGGAGGACAATGCTCTGGTGTAAGCATCTGTGGCGCTGGCAGTGAAAGCAATATTGCCAGGTTTGCAGTTGAATAATTTCGCACACACTACATAAAAGTTCTGAATCTCAGCAGCTCTCAAAGCAGAAGCCTCATATCCACCGATTTCTGCTTCGAGTTTTATGTGATCGAGCTGTGCTTTGGTCACTATATCAGGCATAAGGCCGGCACCTGCATTATTCAAATGAATTACATTATAACAACCAGAAGTATCATTTCTGAAACCGAGTACTTCTTCGTTGGTGAATAGATTGCTCATTATGTTCAATTATTGGTTACTGATAATTTTTCTATTGATCGGCAGCATGCTTCCGGCATTCACTTCAAACATTTTAGGTGAATGTTTACAACACAAAATTATTAGCGCACAAGCGAACAGATTTCCCGATAATTGAATACTGGTGGGAGATTTTACTAAATTTGGTAAGAAAACGAAAAAATCATGCAAGAGCTCGACGACTACGATAAAATGCTGCTTCGCCTGCTTCAGCAGAACAACAGACTTACGTTTGAAGAATTGAGTGCACAGGTAAATCTGAGTGTAAGCGCCATTCAGCGCAGGATCACCAAACTCAGAAGTACCGATATCATTGAAGCGGATGTATCGATCATTTCTCCGAAAGCTGCAGGTATCGGCACTGCCTGTGTGGTGGATGTAGTGCTTCATGAAGGCAGTTCCAAAGCCATCGATAAATTCAAAGCTGCCATGCAGCAATGCACAGAAGTGGCCCAGTGTTATTATGTAACGGGCACATACGATTTTGTGTTAATTGTGAATACACGCGATATGGCGCATTTTGAAGCGTTCTCCAAAAAGTACCTGATGGATAATCCTAATCTGAAACATTTTTATACGCACGTGGTGATGGACAAAGTGAAAGTCACTTATGGCGTAGCACTATAGCTAATTCTTTTCCCTATAAACGCGTATGTAATCTATCTGCATCGTAACCGGAAAAACAGCTGTATCGAGTCCCTGTCTTCCTTCAAATTTACCTCCGACAGAAATATTGGTGATCAGGTGAAAGGGATGATCATACGGCCACTCTGCGGATGTTTTATGCTCATTAGGAAAGCGGTAACGCAGAACGCCATCCAGAAAGTAATCGATCGATTCCGCTGTCCATTCGATGCCGTAGGTATGAAAATCTGCAGGCGCATCATCTACAAAAGTTCTTGCACCTTTTTGCGTTCCTTTGATATGATTGTATGCACCGGTATGGATGGTTTGGTAAATGCTGTCTGCATTCCAGGGAACATATTCCATGATATCTATTTCGCCTGAAGATGGCCACCCGCCATACTTTCCTTCGGTAGGCATCATCCAGATGGCCGAGCAGATACCTTTTCCTCTGGCAACTTTTGCTCTTACTTCAATCTTGCCATATTTCCATTCGCCCTTGTTTTTCGTAAGCAGTCTGGCTGAAGTATAAGACGTATCACTGCCCGATATATGCCGGTTGGCGATTACGTGCAGGTAACCGTTTTTTACATTGGCTGTTGCAGAGTCGTTCGCAGTGTAATTCTGCAATTCGTTATTGCCCCAGCCTGACCGGCCGGTTGCATAGCTCCATTTTCTCGCATCAGGCAAACCCGTATAGTTGAACTCTTCCCTCCAAACCATTTTCCATTTTTTTGCTTTTGAAGCTTGCGCAGTTGCCAGCCCACAATAAACGATGGTTGCGATGAAGCACAGTAATAGTCTTTTCATTATTGACAAATAGTTTGAAAGGAAAGGAGGCATAATGCGTATTATGCTCCTTTCTGTTATGAGTTAATTGCAGCTATCTGTTGAGGATGCTTATTTCAGGTTCGAGTTTCTGTCTTCCTGCGCCTGTGGTATCGGCAGGAACTCACTTTTACCTTTTATGAAGCCGGTTAATTGAGTGGCAGCCCGATCGGTTCTTACCATATCGTTGAATCTTTCACCCCACCATTCGCAGGCAAATTCTGCATGACGCTCATCGAGCAACTGATCTAAGTTTACATTGGTGATGGGGTTTAATTTAATGCGCTTGCGAACGAGGTTAAATGGTTCATCGCCGTTTTGTCCTTTTCGGATTTTGGCTTCTGCATTCATCAGCAATACTTCCGAATATCGAAATACACGAATGTTGTTGTTGGCTCCATAATCGTTTCTGCCACTCGTCATTTGTGATTTGGGGAAGTATGCTTTTCCATTGAAATACTTTTTCCTTGCGCCATTGCCAGAAACGGTATCGCCATCGGGCGTTAACTTGTAAGTATTGGGATCACCATTGATTCCACAATACTGAATGGTTGTTTTTAAGCGGATAGAATCTTTACGATCGGTCAAAAAATCTACTACCTTCTGCGTGGGAACCAACCAGCCCGGGCCGTTGATGGGTGCGCCGTATTTGTTATCCGGTCCCTGGAACAGGTAGAGGTTAGACCATGCACCCCAGTTGAATCCTGATGTTACAATATCTCCCGATCCCGCTCCGAAATCGGAATACATGAACTCCAGTATGCTTTCGTCGCAGAGCTTGCCGGGTTTCTTGAACAACTGATAGAAATCCTCAAACAAACTGAATTTGTTGCTGCTGATGATCTGATTGGTGCAATCGAGTACCACATCCCACATGGGGCTTGCGTTATCGTTGCCGGCCATATCCATTGCTGCTTTGGCTTTCAGCATCAGGGCTGTGTATTTTGTAACACCACCTTTATGATATGCCTGATTGGGTCTTGCATCTTCGAGGTTGGCGATGCAGAAATCCATTTCACTCATCACATATTTTCTTACATCGTTGAGGCTGCTTTTGTGTACGGTATCCAGATAGGCAGGCGCCAGACTTCCTTTACCTGCGAGTATGGGAACATCTCCAAAATACCTGCTGAGCCAGTAATGCCCAAGTCCGGCCCAGAAGCGGCATTCAGCCTTATATCTTTCAAGCAGTTTGGTATTATCATTATCACCCGAAGGTATGTTCTTACCGAACTCATCGAGTTCGGCGAGTGCGCCATTGCTGGCGATGATCACTCCGTAGTAATTGCTCCAGAAATCGTTGATAGCCCAAAAACTTTTTATCGCCGGACCATACTGAAACTGATTGATGAGATCAACTTCAGGGTAAGATGTGTAGGGGATAATATCATCGCTCTGCGAGGTTCTGAGAAATGTATGCACCCACGAAGCATATCCACCTCTGGTGGCAACGCTGTAAGCGCCTGCCACCGGCTGATACATCAAACTGAGATTTGTATAATCGATATTCGATTTCGTCTGATTTTCAAGAGGGCGGTCCAGAAATTTTGAACAACCCACGGCGGCAAAGATCAGCGCCAGTATTATGATGGAAGAAGTTATCTGCTTTTGCTTTCTCATTGCAAATGATTTTTGATCATTAATAATTAGAATGTAGCCCTTACACCTAAACTGTAAGTGGCCGAAACAGGATACACATTGGCATCGTATCCATTGTTCACAGCCACGGCCCGTTTGTCTCCTATATTATTTGAACCGGAAGAAATCTCAGGAGTGAAACCACTGTATCCTGTGAAAATAAATGGCCTGTCGGCTGTAGCAAATACGCGCAATCCGATAGGCGATTTTTTGTTTACGGAGAAACTATAACCGAGCTGTATATTCTGCACACGCAGGTACGAACCGCTTTCTACGAAGAATGAGTTGCTTGGCCGGTTCCATGCCTGAGAGAAAGCAAATGCTGAAGGATAGGAGTTGGTAGAACCCGCGCCCGTCCAGAGATTGTCGGCCAGTTCTGCATCGATGTTGATGGATGATTGTGCTTTTACAAATCGTCCGCGGTTCAGGTTGAGAATTTTGCTTCCTGAAACGCCCTGCACAGCGATGCTGAAATCGAAGTTGCTGTACTGTAATGCCAGATTGAATCCGTAGGTAACTTTTGGCAGATTGCTGCCCATATTGATGCGGTCGCCTTCATCGAGTATGCCATTGCCGTTCTGGTCTTTGAACTTCAGAAAACCGGGCTGCACTTTGGCTGCATCGGAAGTGAGGTTTTTGTTGTAAGCTACTGCCATAGGGTCTTTCGCCACTTCATCAGCAGTCTGATAAACGCCGATCATCTCCAATCCATAGAAATAATTGATGGGTTGTCCTACTTTGATGCGGCTGGGAAATTCAGCCATCCATTCAGGATATCCTCCCATGATGTTATCGAGCGAGTTGCCGATATTGGTCACGTTATTTTTGAGTGTGGAGATATTAGCGCCGATCTGATAACTGAGTTTTCCGATCTTATCGTTCCAGCTGAGTGCAATATCGAAGCCGCTGTTTTCCATATCGGCCCAGTTGCCGTATACATCAGGAACGCCGAATGCAAAGGGTCTGCTGAGCGCCGCTCCTTTTGTAGTACGATGATAATAATCCACCGATCCTTTCAATCTACGGCTCAGCATTTCAAAATCGATACCGCCATCCCATTCGGTCACTACTTCCCATGATACGTTAGAGAAAAATCTGTTCACCGTATATCCGGGTTCGTATTGGCCATTGGCTCCGCTGGTGCTGCCGAATATGGAGGAGTTGCCTAAACCTCCGGTGGCAATGGCATAACCTGCATTGGCCAGAACGGCGTCATTTCCCAGCTTGCCCCAGCTTCCTCTCAGTTTCAGGAAATCGAATATTTTCTGATTGTCCATAAAATGCTCTCTGCTTACAACCCAGCCCAGACCTACCGATGGGAAGTACCCCCATTTGGTTTGGTATTTGGAACTGCCGTCTGCACGCCAGGTGGCAGTAAGCAGGTATTTGTTATCGTAGTCGTAGGTACCTCTGGTGAAGAATGATAATCCGGCACCGCGGAATCCATCTTCATCATAATAATTGGCGGAGGTTGTTCCTTGTCTCGTGTACCAGAATTCTTCTTCAGGAGGTACACCATCTGCTTCTACCTTGGTATAACGCCAACGTTCTTCTCTGGCTGATTGTCCAACCAATACGCTCCAGTGATGCGCGCCTTTACTGTCTTTGTAGTTAAGCAGGTTATCGAGAATATAGTTTGTATTGCGATCCTGCGCAGATACGAGATGTGATTGCAGATTGGTGGGCGCTGTACCCGGACCTAAAAACCTCCGCGGAGAATAATTAGTGGCAAGGCCTGATGAATACAGCTGGCTTATCTGCGTGTGGAAAGTGAGTTTGTTCATCCAGAAGCTGGCTTCTGCATAGGCCGATGGCAATATTTGAAATTGCTTGTAGCGGTTGTTATTGTAGTAGGCGGTTGCAACAGGGTTTCCATCGTCTTTTTTACCGATTATTTCACCTGTCGCAAATTTTACGGGGAATGCATTTACGTTCTTGGGATCATACACCGGAAACAGGGGAGAAGCCATGTATGCACCCAGTAATGCATTGTTGTTAGGAATGTAGGTAATGGAATTGTTGTACAAAGATGTTAAGCCAACTTTCAACCAGGGCAGCACTTTGGCTTCCATCTGAAAGCGCACATTGTACCTCCGGTAATCGTTTTTGAATTCCATGATCCCATTCTGATAAGTGTAGTTTCCACCTACAGTGTAAGAGACTTTATCGCCACCACCCTGAATGTCTATGGAATGATTTGTGATCAATGCCTTATCGCGCAGGAGCTCTTTGTACCAGTCGGTGCTGGTGGTGGGATTCAATCCGCTTCCTCCATATCTGCTGACGGAAGATTTCACGGTGTTGCTGTCCTGCGTTGTTTTCCATTGCAACGCATAATTGGCGGACTGTTGCCCGTTGGCCATCTTCAATATGTTGGTGGGCATCTGAAAACCGGTGTACCCGTTATACGTGATACGGGTTTTCATATTCAACCGTCCTTTTTTGGTGGTGATCAGTACAACGCCGTTGGCGGCACGAACACCATAAATAGCCGCGCCCGATGCGTCTTTCAGCACCGACATCTCGGCAATATCATTCGTGTTGAGGAAGCTGATATCATTCACAAACATTCCGTCAACAACATACAATGGGTTGGAGTTGCTGAAAGATCCTACGCCGCGTATGCGAACATTCGGCGAGCTGCCCGGCGCGCCATTGCTCACCACCTGTACGCCGGCTACACTTCCCTGAAGTGCGTCCATGGGGGTGGCGGTGGTTCGCTTGAGCATATCATCTGTATTCACCGAAGTAACGGGAGCGGTGAGATCGCCTTTCCGTTGTGTTCCGTATCCGATCACCACTACTTCATTCAAATTGGCAGTAGCATCGGCCAGCTGAACTACCAGTGGTTGAGCGGTTATGGCAACGGTCTGATCGGCATATCCAACTCCGGAAATAACCAGTGAGGCAGCGTCTGCGGGTACAGTTAAAGTGAAAGTGCCGTCGGTGGAAGTGGTGGTGCCGATGGAAGTGCCTTTCACCTGAACGGATGCTCCGGCTACTGGCAGCCCTTTGGCATCGGTGACCTTTCCTTTGACGGTCTTGTTTTGCGCCCACAGGGTCAGGTGCAGGCAGGCGAGGAAAATGATCAGAAGCAAACTCCTGGGGAATTCTTTTCTCATATGACAATAGTTAATGGTTCAGCAAAAGTGTGTGTGCTATTAGCAATGGTCGATATCAAAAATAACCCAAGTGGCAGTGCATTCATAAGAAAAGCACTACATCATTACTACATCTGAATTTTGTACTGTTATTGATTTTCAGTAGATTTAGACTACTGCATTTCTACATCATGACTAGCTTGAAACCTTACCTGCTTATATTGGCTGTATTTGGGTTGGCTGCTTCCCCATGCTTTTCCCAAAACACCATTGCATTTCCCTTAATCACAAATTATTCCAAGGCTGAATTCAGAGGAGGGGGCCTCACCTGGGACATGGCGCAGGATAGCCGTGGCATTATGTACTTCGCCAATAACGAGGGGTTGATCACTTTTGATGGCGCCCACTGGAGAACCTATCCATTGCCCAACAAGACGATCATCCGTTCGCTTCATATCGATGCCAACGACAAGATCTATGTAGGTGGACAGGGGGAAATCGGATTTTTCGCACCCTCCCGGAACGGAACACTTGCATATACCTCTTTACTGGACAGGGTGCCTGATAAATTCAAAAGCTTCGACGATATATGGAATATCGTACAGCAGGGAGAGTCGGTTTTCTTCAGAAATCACGATAAAATATTCGAGTTCCGCAACAACAGGATCCAGCTGCACCTGCCTTTTTCAAACTGGGCATTTCTCGGAGAAGCAGGTGGACAGGCATTTGCGCAGGATGCTACCAATGGCCTGATGCACTACAGCGACAACAAATGGCTTCCGGCCACCGCCAACAATCAATTAGCGGGCGCCACCATTACCGGCATTCTGCCCATGGGCACCGATAGTTTTTTCATCTCCACCAAAAACCAACACTGCTTCATATTATCGAAAGGCATACTCACCCATTACAATCTCCCATTTGTGATGGAGAATATCAATTCGGTGGCAAAGATCGACAGTTCAACCATTGCCATCGGAAGTGCAAGTGATGGCTGTCTCTCATTCAGCTTCAGCAAAGGATTGATACAAAACATTTCGCACGCAGACGGATTGCAGAACAACAACGTGAACTGCGTTTTCGTGGATCGCGAAAAAAATATCTGGGCGGGCGTAAACAATTGTATCAGTTTTGTTCCCTACAATTCTCCGGTAAAGTTTATTCAGCCGGATCTGCGGAGCGAGCTCATCGGCTATTCATCCCGCATATACAATGGAAGATTGTACATAGGTACATCAGCTGGTGTTTATTCAACAACCCTGAGCAATGGTTCCGGTAAAGACATCAGTTTTTACAGAAAGGATATGCACTATATCAAAAACAGCGGCAATGCGGAAACCTGGCATCTCGACGAAGTAAACCAGCAACTGCTCGCATCGCAAACTGCCGGAACTGCCGTGATCCAAAATGAGGATTGTTTACCGCTCACAGAGAAATCCGGTCCGGGCTCATGGTTGTCGGTTCCGCTCAGTTCTGTGTATCCTGCGCAGGATGTGCTCACAGGCACTTTCACTGGATTGCGCATGCTGCATTTTGCAGAAAACAAATTCACGGGAGGTGCGCCATTGGAGGGCATACATGATTCTTACCGCTATCTGGTGATCGATAACAACGACGATATATGGGCATCACATCCATACCGGGGCGTATACAGAATTCGGCTTTCGCCGGACCTGAAACATTTCACCGCACAACTGCTTACAGACAAAGACGGACTTCCTTCAGCACTGCGGAACCATGTTTTCAAAATAAAGAACAGAGCTGTTTTTGCTACCGAAAAAGGCATGTATGAGTTTGATGCCACCACCAATAAATTCATACGCTCCGGGTTGCTGTGGCCGTTGTTCGATACGCTGGAGATGCGCTATCTGAATGAAGATGCCAAAGGAAATATCTGGTTCTGCAGTGGCAAGAAACTGGGAGTGGCGGGCATCCGGCAAACTAAAACAGGGGAGATGTATCATATCACTTACTTCCCTGAGTTAACCGGAAGAATTTTGTCGGGCTTCGAAAATGTATATCCGTACAATGATGAGAATATCTTTATCAGCTCCGAAACGGGCATCATTCATCTCAATTACAAAAAATATGTTTCTGATCGCATCAAACTGAGTGTGCTGCTGAATAATGTAACGGCTTTCAGAGGCAACGAAAATGAACTGATCTATGGAGGGTATAATTTCGCCGCTGACAACAAGACATTCGCTTTGCCTTCGGAGTATGATGCTTTTCATTTCGAATTCAGTTCCCCTGTATTCGGCTCCCAGAGCACTATTCAGTATCGTTACCAGTTAGCAGGATACGATACCGGATGGTCTGCGTGGTCCACTAAAAAAGAGAAAGACTATACCAATCTCAATCACGGAACTTATACATTCAGGGTGCAGGCGAAAGACAACCTCGGCAATGAATCGGAGATCGATGCCTGGAGTTTTGCCATCGATGCCCCCTGGTACAAAACATGGTGGGCAAAGACACTCTATCTGCTCTCCGCCCTTTTTGCCGTGTACCTGCTGTACAGATGGCAAAGGAAAATGATGCACCGGCAACAGCAGAAACACGAAGCAGAGCGGAAAAGACTGCAATATATTTTCCAGCTCGAACGCGAAAAAAATGAAAAGGAAATTCTGGCACTGCAAAACGAAAAACTGGTAAACGAAGTTTTACTGAAGAAGAAAGAACTGGCCAATACAAGCATGCAACTGGCCGAGAATGCAGATGCACTGGCGAAGATCAGAAAACAGGTGAACCGGTTCTCCGGCGACAATCTAACCGACATTAAGAAATTAGCCACATTATTGAAAGATGCAGAAAACAACAATGCTTATTGGGAGCAGTTTGCATCCCACTTCGATGAGATCAACGACGGCTTTCTGAAAGCGCTGAAGAACAAATATCCGGAGCTCTCTGCCAACGATCTGAAAATGTGTTCTTATCTGCGGCTCAATCTGTCGTCGAAGGAAATAGCGCAGTTGCTGAATATTTCGATCAGAGGTGTGGAGATAAGCCGGTACCGGCTTCGCAAGAAGCTGCAGCTGCAAACAGAACAGTCTCTGAACGATTTTCTAACGCATATTGTAACTTCTGAGTAATTTCAGGCGACCATGAGTAACAAAAAACAGGTATTAGCTATCATCGGAAGTGCAAGTGCCAATTCATCCAATGAAAGATTGATGGAGCATGTTGCCAATTTGCTGAAGCCGTCGATACACACCACTATTTTCAACAGCCTCAAATCGCTGCCGCATTTCGATCCAGAGTTATCCATTGGCAATCCACCTCAGCAGATCATTGAATTCAGAGAACAGATAGAAAAGGCAGACGCCGTGATCATCTGTACACCCGAATATGTTTTCAGTATTCCCAGCGGGCTTAAAAACGCCATCGAGTGGTGCATTGCCACAACAGTATTCTCAGACAAACCCTGTGGATTGATCACCGCATCCGCCGATGGACGCAAAGGCCATGAAGAACTTCAACTTATCCTGCAAACAGCCATGGCCAGCTTTACGCCAGCTACCACCTTGCTGATCCAGGGAGTGAAGGGAAAAATAAACAGCCAGGGCGAGATCACTCACGAAGCAACCCTCGATGCACTGGCAGATTTTTCAAAAGCATTTGCTTCGCTTATCAATCAGACAAACTGATAAAACGTATCTGTACATTTGCACCGGCTTTTGCTGATAACAGACCAGCCAATTTATTATGAAGAAACAGTCAATTGAACAACCTCGTATTCCTCTTTCTGCTTTTAAGTTTTTAGAGACGCTGAAAAAGAATAACAACAGAGAGTGGTTCCAGTTGCATAAAACATCCTTTCAACACGAACAAGATGCCGTTGCCGTATTTGCAGAAGGCATGTTACAGTTGCTTCTGCAACACGATCAGATAGAAACATTGTCCGGCAAACAAAGCCTGCATCGAATTTACAGAGATACAAGATTTTCGCAGAACAAAACGCCTTACAAAACCAATTGGAGCGGCGGTTTCAGACGTGCTACAAAGTATCGCCGCGGTGGATATTATTTTCATTTTGAACCAGGCGGCAGTTTTATTGCCGGCGGATTCTGGGGACCAGTTCCGGCAGACCTTAAACTGATCAGGGAGGATATTGCTTTCGACGACCGGCCATTGAGAAAGATCATCAACAGTAAATCTTTCAAGTCCTCTTTTGGGGAGTTGAAAGGAGAACAACTGAAATCTGCGCCAAAAGGATTTGATGTTGCTCATGAGGCAATAGACCTGTTACGCTATAAGCAATTTCTGCTGATACGACCGTTTACAGATGAAGAAGTTTTAAGGGCCGGTTTTCTGAAAGAAGTTGATCAGACATACAAACATATGCGACCTTTTTTCGATTATATGAGTGAAGTATTAAGTACCGATTCCAATGGCACATTGTAATTCATGAAGAAATTATGAGATGCCTCAGAACCGCCATCGGTGAGATAGATGACTTCTTTGACCGGCCCCCAAAACAGTAAATGCGTTAAAAAATATCCGTCTGTTTATTTCGTAGTCTATCAACAATTTAGGAAATTGGCATCACAAGCTAATATTCCACTAACCTATGACCATCGACCCGATCAAAGAAGAGCGCCGGTTACTCGCAGTGCAGTGTTACAATATGCTGGATACCCCACCAGAAGAAGAGTTTGATCATATTACCCGGTTAACTGTTTCCCTTTTCAAAGTGCCTGTTGCCATTATTTCTTTGATGGATAAAGACCGGCAATGGTATAAATCCAAAGTGGGGATGCCTATTAACGAGGTATCGCGCGAGCTCTCTTTTTGTAATCACACCATGCAGCAAACGCAGTTGCTGGAAGTAGAAGACACCCACAAAGATCATCGCTTCAGCGGGCATCCCATGGTCCTGACCGATCACGGCATTCGTTACTATGCCGGATTTCCCATTATCGATGAGGAAGGTTTTGTACTGGGTACTTTCTGTATCGTAGGCTATGAACCTAAAAAGCTGACTCCGGAAGAAACGGAGCTGTTTTTGTTACTCGCCCAATCCGCCACATCGCTGGTGAAGAATTATAAAAAGAAGAATGAAGCCGAACAGTTTGAGCGGCTCTTTACCATCTCAACTGATTTTGTTTGCGTCTTCACGCGCGAGGGCGCTATTCTGAAAGCCAATCCTGCCATCCATAAATTTCTCAATGCCAACGGGCCTTTGGAACAGATCTCATTCTTTCAGCTGATACATCCTGACGACAGAGCAACTACCATCAACCACTTTAAACATGGTCTTTCTGATAACGACCATCTTCATTTTTCTCATCGTGTTCAATGTCAGTCTGGTGAATACAAAACCATTCAATGGACCATCACGGTGGAAGAACCTTCGGGTCACCTCATTGCAATTGGCAGGGATATAACGGAGGCTGTGCAGCAGCAAAGCGAATTGCAACGCGCCAAACAGCAGGCAGAACAGGCTACTTCAGCCAAGAGCGATTTTCTGGCCAATATGAGCCATGAGATACGCACACCGCTGAATGGTATCATCGGGTTTACCGATCTGTTGATGAAAACATCCCTCAATCAGGTGCAGTCGCAATATGGTGGCACCATTAATCAGTCGGCCAAAGTATTGCTGAGCATCATCAACGATATTCTCGATTTCTCAAAAATAGAATCAGGTAAGCTGGATCTGTATCCCGAAAAAACAAATCTGTATGATCTGCTGTGCGAAACGGTTCAACTGATTGCCTTGCAGTCGCAGCAGAAAGGGGTGGAAGTGTTGCTGAATGCTTCATTGCAGCTACCGGAATACATTACGATCGATGGTTTACGACTAAAGCAGGTACTTACCAATCTGCTCAGCAATGCAGTAAAATTCACGGAGAAGGGAGAGATAATCATCACCGTAAAACCAGTTCAGGTATACGACAACGGTAGTATGAAGCTGCTATTTGAAGTGAAGGATAGCGGAATCGGCATAAAGAAAGAAAGCTGTGCTAAGATATTTGAATCATTCTCACAGGCGGACCCCGGCACAACAAAAAAGTATGGAGGAACCGGACTGGGACTCACTATCAGCAACTCCTTGCTGAAAATGATGCAAAGTCATATGGAATTGTCGAGTGAGCCCGGTGCAGGCAGCACATTCTCGTTCGTACTGCAGGTTGAGACAGCAGGCAGCACACTGCTGCAGATACTTCCTCCACCTAATATCAGTTCCGCACTGATAGTAGACAGCCATGCAGGCACCCGGAATTCGATAGCACAGATGCTGACACCGAAAAAGATTGCAGTAACTGAAGCAGCTCAAAGCGATGAAGCCATTGCGCTAATTGAAAAAAACAGCTTCGATGTCGCCTTCATCAATTATCAGCTGCCAGGCACCAATGGCATAGAACTCATCAGGCAACTGCGGCAAAATGCGGGCCGCAATGGCACAGACCTGAAAGTGATACTCCTTTGTAATCTGCCTGATGTAGAACAGTATCTATTAAACAGTCTTACACTCGATATTCAGAGTTATCTGCTGAAACCCGTACACCTGCACGATCTATACGCCTGCATCAGCAACGAACCTGTAAAAAAAGAACCGGCAGCGGTTCCAGAATCAACAAAGGAGGAATCACTTTCCAACCTTGCTTCGCAGGTACTGATTGTAGAAGATAATCTCATCAACAAAATATTTACCCGCACCCTCATTCGCAAATTAATGCCGGCTGCCACTATTCACGAGGCAAGCAATGGCCTCGAAGCAATTGAAGTCTGCGAGCGCATTTCACCAGACCTGGTTTTGCTGGATGTACAGATGCCTGAAATGGATGGACTCGAAGCCTGCCATCATATACGTCAACAGCCTGCCATGCAGCAAAAACCGATCATTGCATTAACAGCAGGAAATATCACAGGCGATCGCGAACTCTGTCTGCAGGCAGGCATGAACGACTTCTTAGTAAAGCCATTTGTAGTGGACGACCTCACTAAGATCCTACAAAAATGGATATTGAAATAGAAGCGGGATTATCAGGCTGTGGCCAGCTTATTCACTTTACCGGCCAGCTCAACAGTCATTTCTGCAATTCTGTTGGAGATGCCTACTTCATTGTCGTACCAGGAAACAATTTTCACCAGTTTATCAATTGAACGCGTTAATGAACCATCCACGATGGAAGAGTGTGTATTGCCAAGAATATCAGCCGACACAAAAGGTTCCTCGGTATACTCCAGTACGCCTTTCAAAGAGGTGTTTGCATGATGTTTCAGAAACTCGTTGATAGTATTGGCTGAGGCGGGTCTCAGCAGATTCAGCGACATATCGGCAATCGATCCGTCGATCACAGGCACGCGATAAGAAAACCCATCCATCTTTCCTTTCAGTGCGGGCAATACATCGCCGATTGCTTTTGCGGCTCCGGTAGTGGTGGGGATGATGGATTGTGTAGCAGCACGCGCTCTTCTGAAATCTTTATGTGGACCATCCTGCAACATCTGGTCCATGGTAAATGCATGTACCGTGCTCATGAATCCGGATTCAATGCCAAATTCTTTATCGATCAGGTATAACACAGGCGCTATGCAGTTGGTAGTACAGGATGCGGTAGATAGAATTTCGTCTGCTTCTGTGATCTCATCATCATTCACACCCATGGCAATGGTTTTTACATTTCCGGTAGCAGGAGCGGTGATCAGCACTTTCTTTGCTCCTGCAGCGATGTGCAATTGCGCCTGTTCTCTCTGAGTAAATCTTCCGGTCGATTCGATCACTACATCGATGCCGAGATCTTCCCATGGCAGTTTCTCCGGTGCACGCTCATTCAGCAAAACAATCTTCTGATCATCTACAACAATGTATTGATCCTGCAATTCTACTGTGCCTGCAAACTTTCCATGCGAGGTATCGTATTTAAAAAGATGCGCCAGCAGCTTACTGTCTGTAAGGTCGTTGATGGCAACTACCTCTATGTCTTTTTTGTTCAGCAATGCTCTGAGGGTCATCCTGCCGATGCGTCCAAATCCGTTGATGGCTACTTTCATGATTGTATATTTTATGTTAGTTTTCTATTTCCTGCAATGAAGTTCTGAACGACCGGCGGTAATCGCTCGGCGACATATTCATATGGCGAAGGAAAGTGCGGCGAAGTGAGATCAGTCCTCCCAGTCCGCATTTTTCTGCAATCTGATCGATGCTCAGATCACTGTCTTCCAGATAACGGCGCGCTACTTCAACCCTTACTTTTTCTACGAATTTTGCGGGAGTAACGCCGGTCTCTTTCAGAAAAACCCTTGTAAAATTTCGCACACTCATATTGCTGTGTTGTGCGAGATGTTCAATGCTCAGGTCTTCTTTGAGATGTCGTATCATCCAGGGATATAATTTTCCGCCGATGGAGTTTTCGAGCCGGTGCACTTCAAGCAGTCTGCTGAACTGTGCCTGAAATCCCGGGCGCTTCAGTGGCAATATCAATTTGCGTGCAACCTGCAATGCGAGTTCGCGACCATGATCTTCTTCTACCAGCGCAAGCGCCAGATCGATGCCGGAGGTTACTCCACCCGAAGTATAGATATTGGTATCGCGTGTAAAGAAAGGATCTGTATCAACTTTTATACTGGGGTATCGCTGTTGAAACTGCTGGCTGTATTCCCAGTGAGTGGTGGCCTGCTTTCCATTCAGCAGGCCTGCTTCGGCAAGGGCATAAGCGCCCACACAGATGGAACAGATGCGGTTTACTTTGGGATAAAAATCGTGCAGCCATTGAAAAAAACGGGCACCGTTTTCAAGCAGCGGCATGGAGAATCCGGCGATGATCACGGTATCGACAGGTTGTGTAATGTCTGCTACAGTAGCTGCACAATGCAGGTCCACTCCGCTTTTTGTAGAAATTCTCTTTGTATTCACAGGAGAAGCGAGCATGATCTCATATCCACCCTTACCATCCAATTGTTTATCAGCTGCGGCAAACACATCCGCGGGGCCTGCAACATCGAGCAGGTAAATTCCCGGCATGGGTATCACAACAATCAGCTTCTTTTTCGTCTTTGCCATAACACTAAATTAGCACGAATCCGGGATGGCTCAAATGACATATTTTATACAAATCCGGCCATGTGAATAGGCAGGTGCGATGGAGAAAACCCATCGGGTATTTGGGTATAATTCAATACAACCCGCTGGTTTCATTCATAAAGTAGTTTACAGCAAAGTGTAAATCAATTGACAGAGAATTTGCTCAAAACCGCACTAAAAGTGGTTATTTTGTCCACCTCGATAAAGAGCCACTGCCATTTTCTCCAACCGGATCTTTCGAAATCAGGAATATTGACTTCGAAAAACCGGGCAGCAGGAGAAACGGGATAGAATAGGCGCAATTATTGATAATTTGATACAAAAAATCTGGAACCCCATGTGCACACCATTCAAAGTGTTGTTTCTTTTGCTGTTACCCCTTGCCAGTCTGGCCCAAAAAATTGTGTTACCCGGCAGCACCGAAGTGAATACCAGTCGTTTGAAACCCGGAACATCTTTGTATACCATCTACTATGTAAAAGGAGAAACCTGGACCAAAAAAGGAACCTATACAAATGAAATATCCATCTCCGGAAATGAATTGAGATTTGTAGCAGACTTCAAAGACGAAACGAATAAATGGTACAAAAGAAGTGCATCTGTTGTTGATGCGAAAACGCTCAACGCCATCTCCTATAAATTCGAAGGATCCAAAAGAAACTACAACCTGACTTTCGGGAATACCATCACAGGTAAAATTCAATATCCGAATGGAGCCAAAGAAAAACAGATTTCAGTAAAAAAACCCGGAAGTTTTGTAGACTACAATGTGGCAGAGATCTTCTTTACAACGCTGCCGCTGGATGTAGGCTACAAAGCAACCATTCCAGAATTCTACTATGTCGATCATCCGGACAGCTTGCTTTCTAATTACATCATCAAAGATGTAAAAAGCTATATTCATCGTTCACCCAAGACCGGCAATCACGATAGCTGGCTGGTGAGTGTACTGGAACAATCCTCTGGCGCTTATTACACCTACATCATCGATAAAAAGGATTACAGGATCTGGCAAAGAGAAATGCCTGCAGGTGGTGGCATAATGGAGATCTGTGTAAATGAAGAACTCGATTACCAGCCCATCAAAGCGAAGTTCAGCAAAGAACTCGCATTGCAGCAACTGAACAGCGGCAACAGCGTAATCATGGGAACAGCCTTTGCAAGAGATCACGGCAACAGCAGACTGCAGGTGATCAATATCAACAAAGCTCAGTATGCACCAAAAGGAACGGTGGTTACCATTCTTCCCAACTCCGCCTACATTGAAGAGTGGAAAGATGTAAATAAAAAGATAAGAAGAGGCAAGAAACTGCCCGAAGTGCCGATCGATCCTAATGTTCAGGCCTGCGTAAAGCAAACAACCGTATATGACAACAAAGGACATTTCGAATTCACCAACCTGATGCCCGGTGAATACATATTGTTAACTTCTTTTGGTTACACGCATCAGTATTCTTATCAGTATTATGCAGGCACATCGAGCCTGGTTCACCCCAGTGGAGCTGTATTATCGTCCAGCCCAATTTATAAATCAGCCAATGCAGCAACAGGTGCAAGAGCTGAAATAGAATTAAAAGTCACTATTAAGAATGATGGAGATAAGGTAGATGTGAATCTGAAAGATGTACGTTGATTAATCAGATGCAGATTACCTGCAAAAGCGCTTTCCGGTTCAACAGCCTGAAAGCGCTTTTCTTTTGGCATTTAACGAACACTTGGAGTATTGCTGCTAATTGGTATATTTATTCATCATATTACCTCCGTATTGGAACGTATACCTCTAAATATCACTAACGATCTGTTTGTGCGGATTGCAGATGGAGAAGAAGCTGCTTTCAACGAATTCTACAATCTCTACCTGCCTCATCTCACAGGATACATTTACAAACTGGTGAAATCTGAAGACGCTGTGAAAGAAGTGGTTCAGGAATCATTGATCCGTTTATGGCTGCATCGTGATCAGCTTCCTGAAATCCAGCATTCACAGGCATGGTTCTACAGGATCGTTTCAAATGAATGTTACCGCTATTTACGAAAATCAGGGCTGCGGATGAGTACAGGCAGTATTGAAGAAACCCCTGCTGCATTCAATGAAGGCAGTACCGAAGGCCCTGAACCTTACCTCGCTTTCCGCGAAACCCAGCAGGTGATACACCGTGTGGTGGCTGCCCTTTCCCCAAGGCAACAGACCATTTACCGGATGAGCCGGGAAGAAGGGATGAATCTGGCGGAAATTGCTGTGGCACTGGATCTGTCCAGAGACTATGTAAAGAAAGTACTGATCACCGCTTTGCAGAACATCCGGAAAAAACTGACGGCTGATGGGCGCCTCCCGTCCATTCTCATTTTCCTGTTATTGAATTATTAAATATTTTTTTCGACCGATGGTCCCTAAACTTTAGTGGCCGGGTCTATTATATATAACTATGCAAAAAGACCGCCTTCATTACCTTGTTCAACAATACGCCGATGACGCCGCTACTGCTGCTGAAATATCAGAATTGCAGCAGTTCCTGGATTCGGGTGCGGATCAGCAATTGTTTACTGATGTGATAAGTGAACAGGTGACCGACTACAGGGATGCAGGATTTGATAGTGCACCATATGCGGCCTTATCTCAGCAGGTACTGCAATTAGATAAGGGCGGTCATTATCCTGCCAAGGTCAGGAGAATGCGTTGGATGGCTGCCGCTGCCGCGGTGCTGGTACTCGCAGTATCAGGAGGTGTTTATTACCTGGTGCAAAAACCGGTTCAACAAAATGAACTGGCGCAAACAAAGATCAATAATGAAGTGCAGCCGGGAAGAAACGGAGCAGTACTAACGCTTTCAGACGGTAAACAGGTTATGTTAGACAGCACCGGAAACGGTTTGATTGCAGAACAATCCGGCGCCCACATTGAACATGCCAACGGGCAGGTATTGTATAAAGAAGCAGATAAAGCCGCAGCTGTGATCAATACGATGAGTACACCCAGAGGAAGGAAGTACCAGTTAACGCTGACAGATGGTACCAAAGTTTGGTTGAACGCAGCGAGTTCCATTACCTATCCTACTGCATTTACAGGAGCTGACCGCACTGTATCCATTACAGGAGAAGCTTATTTTGATGTAGCTGCAAATGCTGCAAAACCATTCCGGGTAAAAGTGAATAATATGGAAGTGGAAGTATTGGGAACCCAGTTCAATATCAATGCCTACAAGGATGAAGTAAGTATAAAGACCACCTTGCTGCAGGGAGCTGTTAAAGTTACAAAAGGAACCGGTAGTCAGCTGCTGAAGCCAGGACAACAGGCGTTGTCAACACAAAATAGCGATCAGCTGACACTGATCACAGATGCAGACACCGGCCATGAAACAGCCTGGAAGAATAATCAATTCAATTTCAAATATACAGATCTGAAAACCGTAATGCGCCAGCTGGCGCGCTGGTATGATCTCGAGGTAGTCTACGAAGCCAATGCTCCCGTGAGTAATCAGTTTGGAGGACAGATCCCCA
Organism: Pseudoflavitalea sp. G-6-1-2; assembly: GCF_012927185.1. Classification (GTDB taxonomy): domain Bacteria; phylum Bacteroidota; class Bacteroidia; order Chitinophagales; family Chitinophagaceae; genus Pseudobacter. Next base: position 13,120 of record NZ_JABBGB010000002.1, on the reverse strand, counting down.
TGGATGCTTCGCTATCGCTTGTATTGAAAGTACTGGAGAAAGGAGGCGTGCACTTCAGACTTGAGGGCAACAAACTCACTGTGTTGCCATAATATTTAAACCTTATACACTTATTCTTTTTAAACTGCCTGTAAAGTGTTGACTGCACTTTACAGAGATGGAATATTTATGCCAAAACTAAAATCCCTCTTGCCAAAACATGAAGCAATTATTCGCAAAAAAGAAGCAGGTGTATTTACCGGTGCTCCGGTATCTGCTTGTTGCAGCATGCTTTTTACCTTTTCGTTCATGGGCTCAGACTGTAACGTTGAAGGTAAAGGATGCGCCGGTTAAAAAGGTTTTTGATGAAGTAGCAAAACAAACGGGCTATACTTTTTTTTATGATGAAAACTTATTGAGTAAGGCAAATCCGGTTACTGCCGATCTGAAGAAAGCTGCTCTGAAAACTGCCATGGATGAGTTATGCAACAATCAGCCTTTTACTTATGCTATTGAAAGTAAGATCATCATCATCACATTTATCACCGACAAGCGTAATATACCACGTTCAGATAGTACAATTAACAGTGGACAGAAAGAAGGGATAGTAACCGGTAGGATCATCAGTAAGGATGGCTTGTCGCTGGCCGGAGCTTCCCTGGTGGTAAAAGGTAAAAGCATTGCGGGAACAACCGATGAAAATGGACATTACAGCATTGCAGCTGATGCAAATGATCAGCTGATCATTTCATATGTAAATTATAAGCAGGAAATAATATCCATCAAGAAGCGCAAAGTGATTGATGTGGTGTTGGAACCCAGCAACAACACCATGGAAACTGTAGTGATTTCTAACGGATATCAGAAGATTGAACAGAAGCATCTGACAGGTTCTGTTACACGTTTGAAAATGGATTCCATTATGCAACCAGGTTTTACTACGGTAGATAAAATGCTGGAAGGGCGTGTGCCGGGGATGATTATGATGCAGAACTCCGGGCAGGTGGGAGCCGTGCCCAGATTGCGCATCCGCGGAACATCCACCATCTTGGGAACGCGGGAACCATTATGGGTGGTGGATGGCATAGTACGTACTGACCCGGTACCTATTCCTGCCAGTCAACTCAATGACCTGGAATTTGTAAATCTCATAGGTAATGCCATCTCAGGTATTAATCCATATGATATTGAAAGCATTGATATATTAAAAGATGCAGCTGCCACTGCCTTGTACGGAGTAAGGGCAGCCAACGGAGTAATAGTGGTTACCACAAAGAGAGGCAAAGCGGGCCCTCCTTCGATTTTATACAACAACACCATCTCCGTTACCCGTAGACCCAGGTATACAGATAATGATGTGTATATGATGAACTCACAGGAAAGGATAGATGTATCGAGGGAAATGTTTGCAAAGCAAATCCCCGTTACAGGTGTTCCGGAAGCTTACGAGAAAGCCCTGCTGGATTATTATGGAGGTAAAATTGATTATAACACCTTAAGAGAACGATTAAGCAGAGCTGAACAGATGAATACTGACTGGCTGGGTATTGTAACGCAGGATGTAATATCTGCCAATCATGCGCTGAGTATTTCAGGTGGAAATCCTCTCAGCAAGTATTACGCATCCGTTGGATATACCAATAACAGGGGAGTGATCAAAGGTGAATATGAAAAACGTTATACCGGACAATTAAGTTATAATCTGGACTACAGAAAACTGAAGACGGATTTCAATATAACATTCAACAGATCAGACCGCAGGTACTCTCCCGGCGAAATTGGTGTTATGAACTTCGCGTACGCAACCAGCCGCGCCATTCCATTATACAACGAAGACGGCACCCTGCATTATTTTGCTCCCAGCACTACCAGTACGAATCCAATCACAAGGCCAAGCTTCAACATAATAAATGAAATGGACCGCAGTGGCCAAACCATTGAAGGCAACGAATTTGCTGCAACGGCCAAAATTACTTATGAATTGATGCGGGGGTTGCAACTGGAGACTATTCTTAATTACACGGCTTCAAATACTGAGGAGCGTAACTGGAATGAAGAAAAAACAAATGTAATGGATGTTCTCAGAGGTCCCTTACCGGATAATCCCAATGAAAACCCTTATCCTTTCGGTGGCCGGCTTAAACAGAACAGTAACCGGCAAAGAAATTTTACCGTAGGTCAAAGCGTCAATTTCAATCATTTTGTCGACGGGGGTAAAAAACACCTGATCTCCGGATTTTTGCGCGGAGAAATATACTCTACAAAGAACAGCGGAATGTCTAGTGAACAACCCGGCTACTATCCGGAAAGAGGGCATACTTTCGCTGTGGTCAACATCGCTGATTATCCTGCATATGGCAGAAATTTAGCTTCTAAAGTGCCAATTATTTCGGAGATGCTGACTAATCGTGCATCTTTAGCTCTTTCGGGCTCTTATGTATTTGATGAACGATATGTAATAAGTGGCAACGCCATGACTGCATTTTCAAACGCGTTTGGACAACGTAGCAACGAAAAGTTTAACCCAACCTGGGGACTTTCAGCCAGATGGAACATCGATCGTGATCTGCTCAAAAATGTAAAATGGGTAGACCGGGTAGCATTGCGCATTTCGTACGGTACGGTGGGCGCTATGCGGGATGGCGAAACTCCTTACACTATCATTAGAAAAGGAGCTTTTGATTCATGGTTTCAATCATTTACTTCCAAAATAAAAAGCTACCCTAATCCCAATCTCAAATGGGAAAAAACAGATGATTATAATGTTGGATTGGAATTTTCACTTTTTGGAGGCAAGCTCAATGGTGATGTGGCAGTGTTCTATAAGAAAACCACCAACGCATTCATGGACAAAAGAATTTCGATTGTAAATGGCCGGGAAGTCTATGTGGTAAATGGTGGTGTACTGGAGAATAAAGGAATAGATCTGGCACTCAATTTCACTCCCGTCAATCAGACACTGGGAAGGAACAATAAGAAATTCGTCTGGAAAATTGATCCTCAATTCGGCCAGATCTTCAACAGGTTACTGCAAAATGCAACAAGGAAGAAGGTAGCAGACAAACTGGTAGATGATGCTGTGAACTTTACTTATCAAAACTATCTGGATGGAACAGTATTGCTGGATGATAAACCCATCAATACTTTTTATTCCTATAGGTTTAAAGGTTTGAACGGAAATGGACAACCGGTGTTTTATGGAGCCGAACCTGAAAATGCTGCAGAACTGAAAGAGCGCTTTAGCAAGATGAGTCCTCAGGAAATTTTTAGTGTGGTGATGGAAGAGTCTGGCAGACGTGAACCGGTACTGCAGGGAGGTATTTCCAGCTATGTCAGATACGGAAGCTGGATGCTGAGTGTGAATTTTGCCTACAGCGTAGGTAACAAGATCAGGCTGTTGCAGATTGCTTCAGGTAATTATGGGACCTACAGGCCGAGCTCCCAGCAAAACTTGCGCAAAGAATATGTGAATCGCTGGCGCTATCCCGGTGATGAAGCCAAAACCAATATTCCTGGCCTGAATTCTCCTTCAAACATTAGTAACAGATGGTGGGATAGTAATCTCTTTGCTTTGGATTATTTTCAGATGTATGATAATTCAGATTTGCGGGTAGTAAGCGGCGATTACATCAAATTGCAATCGGCTAAACTCGTATATAATTGCACGCCTGAGCAATACCGGCTCCTGCATCTCAAAGATGCCACACTCACTTTATCAGGCACCAATTTATTCACCTGGGCAAACAAGGACCTGCGTGGCCAGGATCCAACTCAATCCGGCTCTGGACCCAATATCAACCTGGGCCTTCGGCCGCAGTATTCATTTACAATTAGTGTGAATTTATAACAAACTCTACCAGAATGAAAATCATAACAACATTCATCATTGCTGCGTTTGTTCTTGCCGGCACTTCCTGTAAAAAATTCCTTGCAGCATATTCTCAGAACGAGACATTTATTCAATCGGTGGAGGATCTGGAAGAAGTGCTGATAGGGGAAGTGTATCTGGGAGGCGGCTCTCACTGGGGAAGCCTTGCATTCATGGATGATGACGCATCGCATAACCCAGGTGCATTAATGCGGATTAATGCCTTCGACCAATTTGGCATACACTTCTGGCAGCAGGTGCCCGAACGGAGAAGCGATGGACTGTCGTACGTTGCCTACAATAATACTTATCTCAAGTTGTATAAATTAATTGCAGACCTCAATACTATCCTGTATAACATCCCATTATTGAGAGAGAAGAATGCTTCCGAAGAAAAATTACGGAAAATTTCGGGTGAAGCTCATTTGCTGAGAGCCTACTACTACTTCATCCTGGTAAATGTTTACGGGAAGCCTTTCAGGGCAGCCTCCGCTGCCGCTGATTATGGCGTACCACTTAAGATAGCCCCTGAAGTGCAGGACGCACCCTTTGAAAGAGCCAGTGTTCAGCAGGTGTATGATCAGATTGAAAGGGATCTGCTTGAGGCCGAAAAAGAGCTGAATGGGTTTAATGAAACAGCTGTTTTGAGAGTGAACCAGGCAACAGCACAGGCCTTATTGAGCAGGATATACCTCTATCAGGAAAATTATGAAAAAGCAGTGACCTATGCAGATAAGGTTATTGCAAAACGATATAAACTGAGGGACATGAATAGCTGGCCTTCCGGCACTGCCTTTGTGAATCAGGCATCTCCGGAGCTGATTTATTCAGCAGTGCCAGGTTCTGTTACGGAAAATAAGATGTTGGATATTTCGGTGTACTATGAAATAGAATCGTATAGTGTTTCGAACGAATTACTTGGAATTTATTCATCGAAAGACCTCAGGTTGCCAGCCTTTTTTAAAGCTACAGGTACAGGTGACCTGGTAGCAAGAAAATGCGGAGAAAAAGAAAAAGTAGAAGTAGCAGATATGGCTTCTATCCGCCTGCCGGAACTTTACCTGAATAAAGCCGAAGCACTAGCCATTCTGAACAAGGATGCAGAAGCCATCCACACTTTGCAGGAGTTGCGGAAAAACAGGTTTAAACCCGAAGATCTTACTGATATCACTGTAAGCGGAGCAGCATTGGTTGACTTTATCAGAAACGAGCGGCGCAGAGAGCTTTGTTTCGAGTTCCATCGCTGGTTTGATCTTAGGCGTTATGGTGTCAACAACAAATACCCCTTTGGTAAAATTACCCGTCACAATTCTTATCAGTATGATGGATCAGGCCGGTATCTGGAAGGATATTACGAACTAAAGCCCTATGCCGAAGAACCGGCTGCTTATGTACTTCCCATTTCCATTAAAGAAATTGAATTCGGCCAGGGAGTCATCTCTAATGAACCCCGCCCCGAAAGGCCTTTACTTCATTAGTTCAGGTAATATCAACAGATACATTTTCTACATCTGAAACAGCTTTTATGATTACAAAAAATAATACCATTGGCTTTCTGATATTTCTGCTCACGCTAACAATGGTTTCATGTAAAAAGGAAACATTGCGGCAGTCTGACAATATAGATGCATATAAACTAACAGTCAAAGACAATCCCTCCGATCCTGTAGATCATGCCATTTACCAGTTTTACCAGGAGACGGGTATACCGCTTTATTACAATGATACTATTGCACGTGAAAAGGTGGGGGATAGCGCAGGAATTCCCCGCTACCTTTATCACAAGCTGGCAATAGGATATTCTCCATTAGGTACCCAGGTTACTTCTTCCAGGGTATTGCTTCCGGACAAAGATGTGGTTATTTCTATGTTGCCCTTTCTGAAAGAGAAATTATTACCGCAGTTACCTCGCGGATATTTTCTGCAAAGCCTGTTTGTGGTTAAGAGCGCAAGTCAAAGAGCTTCTCAGGGATTGGGAAGAAGGGTAAACCATCCTTTTCTGGGATTTAACACCCTTATGTTGATCCATATTGATCCTGCAGAGTTGTCTGATTCTTCTCAAAGAAAATATATAGCAGACGCACTGGGAGTAATTGCGTTCAAGATGTTGGAGACAGACTCTTTAAAACGGCTGGGCGCAGAATTCAACAGTATTACACAAAGTACAACCTCGTCTCCAGGTGTCTATCTGCAGGAACTCGCAAAATTAACACCGGAGGGAGACGGAAAATTGGAAGACTTCAGCTTTCTGCCAATCCGTTTTATGGAAAAGTTAGGGCATGGGGATGAACGTTATTCACCCACCTGGCAGGTAGATTTTCTGGCATACCTGGAAGCTGTATTTTTTTATAACAATCATCCCACGGCAAATTTCGAAACTGACTTTGCAGCATACCCACTGATCATAAAAAAATTCAAGGTGATACAGAAAATACTGAAGGATGTTGGCTTCAATATTTCCGGCTAATGCCCCACAACGACGGTCAAAATATAAAATGGTTGAAAATGATCTCCCCCAATTATCCGTTGCACTCAATTGATCAGGGCGATGAGCGCCTGTTCAATCAACTGATTGCTACTTACACCCCATACCTTTTTCCCGATATAGTTGCTATCACCAAATGCAGGCATATCGCTGCTGATATTTTACAGGACACCTTCCTCAAACTATGGGCAAAGCGACAAACTTTTACTTATGACAATCCCGGTGGATGGCTCTACCGGGTAGCCATACATGCTGCATACAAACACATCAAAAAGGAAAGCAGAAAAAGAAAACTCCTTCATGAATTCAACACTGGCAGAAACCAGGATTGCTTCACAGCAGAGAACTGGATGGACAGAAAAGAACAACAACACCAACTGATTGCAATCTTCACCCGCCTTCCGCAAATGCAGCAAAAAGTGTTCTGGCTCAGCCGTGAAGCAGGTTTGAGCCGGGATGAAATTGCCACCAAACTTGAAATTTCTCACAATACCGTTAGAGTACATCTCACCAGGGCGCAGCGTTTCTTTAAAGAACAGTTGAATGCCATTGGTATCCTCTTGTTTTTTGCAGGGTTTAACATTTTTTGCTTTGGTACAGGTAATACCAAAAGTGGTTTGGAGGATTTATATAATGCAGACGGATTTATTAAAATGCTGCCGGATGAAAACAAGTACTCACAGCATAACATAAACAAACCAGCGCTTTTTACAATAGTGAGCATAACTGATGTAGTGCCAACAACCGGAAGCTGACCCTGCTGATTTTCAACAACCTTTTTAAATTATTCATCACTGATGGGAAATACCTGTCGGGCCGGGATTGTATTAATTAATTTTAATAACAAGCAACATGATACTTAAAACTGAAAACCTTTCTCATAAATACAGCAGCAACTGGGCCATCCGCGATATCAATATCGAAATTGCAGAAGCAGGCATTATCGGATTGCTGGGTTCCAATGGCGCCGGTAAAAGCACTACCATGAATATCATCTGCGGAACTTTGAATCAAACAGAAGGCAATGTTTTCATCAATGATATCGATATAAGAAAACATCCACTGGAAGCAAAGAAGGAGATAGGTTTTCTGCCCCAAACGCCTCCGCTGTACACCGATCTTACCATCGATGAATACCTGGTGTATTGTGCAGAACTCAGATTAATGGATAAATCAAAAATCAAAGCTGCGGTAGCAGAAGTAAAAGAACGTTGTGGCATCACGCATTTTAGTTCTCGCTTGATCAATAATCTTTCAGGAGGATACCGGCAAAGAGTTGGCATTGCACAAGCCATTCTTCACAAACCAAAACTGGTAGTGATGGATGAACCCACCAACGGACTCGACCCCAATCAAATGATTGAGGCAAGAAAACTCATCAGAGAAATTGCAGAAGAACATACCGTACTCTTTTCATCGCATGTATTATCTGAAGTGAACCTCCTTTGCAGAGAAGTGATCATGATCGAAGGCGGCAGAATTGTCTTCTCCGATTCTATGGATGCCTTCAATAACTACGCCCAATCAAACGCAGTACTCATGCGAATGGATAATCCACCTGCAACTGCGGACATCATGAAAGTCTCCGGTGTTACCGAAGTGAATTTCCTCTCAGACAAACAGGTCAGAATATTTTTTGAAGGCAGTGAAGAAGAGATCACTGACAGGTTGGTTGCCGCCAGCGTAGCAGGAGGGTGGCGCCTCAAAGAGATCAATCTTGAAAAAGGTGTGCTCGACGAAGTATTCAAGCAATTGTCGAATACCGGAGGATAATCTTTCCCATCATACAATTTCATTTCACCCATACCTGTCAACGCTTTACTGCAAAAGTTGACATGGCCGGCTTTTGCTGTCCACCCGATAAAGAGTTGCTTCAATACTAATAACTGATCAAAGCATGAAACGGATTCTTACCATAGCAAAGAACGAACTAAGGAATCTCTTCTATACACCGGTTGCCTGGTTTACATTGATTGTATTCTGGTGGATGTGTGCGTTTTTCTATACAATGCCTTTGGCCCGCCTGGGCCCCCGGATGTACAACGTGGCTTTGGAGTTCCCTTATCTTCCTTTTACCAATCCAGGAGCATTAACAGAAGGTTTAATTACAATGCCCGGAGGAGGTATGCTTGCTGATGTACTGAAATACCTCTATCTGTTCATTCCATTGCTGACGATGAACATCATCAGCCGGGAATTCAATTCCGGTACGCATAGATTGTTGTACTCATCCCCCTTGCGCATACGCCAGCTGGTGGCAGGCAAATTCCTGGGAATGACAATTTTCAATCTTCTGTTTATGTTGATTCTGGCGGCATTTATGATTACGGCTGCCTTCGATATTAAATCCATAGACTACGGGTTATTATTGTCGGCAGGCTTCGGTATTTTCCTGCTGCTTTCAGCTTACGCGGCCATTGGATTTTTCGCCTCCAGTCTTTCCCGGTATCCGATCGTAGCAGCAGTGATCAGTTTCACCATCCTCATTATTCTGAATAGCATTGACTCTTTATGGCAACAATATGATTTTGTAAGAGACCTTACATGGTTCCTTAGTTTGAAAAGCCGCACAGGCAGAATGCTGAAGGGACTCATCACTACCAAAGACGTTATCTATTTCATCTTGATCATACTGATGTTCGTTTCCTATGCATTATTTGTAATGAAAGGAAAAATACAACAGATTCCATGGTATGTTAAAACAGGAAGATACCTTACCGTTTTTATACTGATACTTGCTGTAGGCTATATATCCTCCCGGCAAAGTGCCATAGGTTACCTTGATTTGTCTGCAGGGAAAACCAACACCCTTCATCCGGTAACACAACAGAACCTGAAAATATGTGATGGTGCGCCCATGGAAGTAACGCTCTATACCAACCTGCTCACAACAGAGCCAAATGACCCTTATGCATTTATTGGCCTTCCTGCAAACACAAACAGTTATTTAAGCCTGTGGGAACCTTACCGCAGATTTAAGTCAGACATACAGTTCAAACAAGTGTATTATTACGCAGTACCTCCGGGTGATAGTTCGCAATACTGGCGATTTCCGGGAAAATCCCTGAAACAAATTGCAGGCCTTGTAGCAAGAACTATGAAAATAGACTCTTCGATGTTTATGGGTCCGGAGGAGATCAGAAAAATAATAGACCCCGGAATTTTCGGATATAAAAGAGGCACCAAAATCTCCTGGAAAAACAGTACTGTATTTATCAACTTCTTCCCTGGTTCAACCGGCACCTCCCATATAGAGGCCACCACTGAACCTGCCTTTAACGCAGCTTTCAAACGCTTGTCCGGTGAAAAAATGCCTCGCATTGGTTTTATTACCGGTGAGCTGGAACGTGCTGTTACCAAAACGGGCGAGCGCGAATATGGCTGGCTGAACAGCTTGTATCCTTTAGGGTTTGATATAGATACCCTGAACCTGGCAACACAGAACGTTCCATCGGATATTACTACACTGGTGTTGGCAGATCCCAAACGGGATTTGAGTGCTGAGGTACTGAACAAACTCAACAGGTATATCGGTGCCGGAGGAAATATGCTGATATTAGGTGAGCCGGGTAAGCAACACGTGCTGAACCCAATGTTACAGCAATTAGGAGTAAACCTGATGCCAGGCCAGTTGGTACGTCCCTCTTTTCATCACCTCCCTGATGTTGTACCTTATTATGAAACTTCCACCGTATATGACCTTGGTGATGAATACCATCTTGCAGCATTTCGACGAACGGTTAAATTCTCAGGCAATCACATACCTTCCAGTGATACACAGGCTGCAGTAATGCATGGTGTTTCCGGACTTCTCTACAACAAAGACAGTGGCTTTACAGCAACCCCGTTATTCTCAACTATACCGAACAGGAGCTGGCAAAAGATAGGGAAACTGGTGCTGGACTCGGTACCACCTGTATTTAATGAACAGGAAGGAGACCAAAAAGAAAATTCTTACAATACAGCTTTGCAGCTCACCAGACAGAAGAATGGCAAAGAACAGCGCATTGTGATTGCCGGCGATGCTGATTTTATGAGTGCTCTGCGAATAGGAGAAAACGGTAAACGAGATCGTGTACGCGCCATTTTCAGCTGGTTGAACTACAACCGTTATCCCGCCTACACCTTATTCCCATTCCCTGAAGACAACTGGCTCAAAATGACGCCATCCTGGGTTAAACTGGAAAGGTTGATCTATGTATGGGTGGTTCCATCATTACTGATGTTATTGGGGATCATACTGCTGGTTAGGCGAAAAAGAAGATAAATGCTAAAACAGCGGAGTAGGATTGACTGAACAAAATGTTTCCGACTAAATCTAACTGTATCAAATAAAAATATTGCGCAAATGCGATTAATCATCAGAATAGCTAAAAATGAATTGCGTTACCTTTTTTACTCGCCAATAGCCTGGATTGTTCTGCTGGCCTTTTGGGTGCTGATCGCTTTGGATTATTTCAACCAGCTGCATAATATGGCCAATGTGCAGGAGGTGATGGTAAAGAACAGTAACCCAAACTGGACCTGGTTGCCGCGTTCTGTTACCGGTATGTTGTTCGGTAAGACATATCAAACAGCCGCCTCTTATCTGTACCTCTTTATTCCCTTACTCACCATGGGATTGATCAGCCGTGAAAAAAGTAACGGTACCATCAAATTGCTGTATTCGTCGCCTACAGGACTGCGACAGATTGTGCTGGGAAAGTACCTGGGGATCATGTTGTACCTGTTAATGTTGGTGGCCATCGTTGGCATTGTGATGGTAATGGGAGTGGTGGACATCCATAAGGAAGACTATGGAATATTTATATCTGGCCTGATTGGATTTTATTTGTTGGTTTGTGCCTATTCAGCGATCGGACTGTTCATGTCGAGCATTTCAATACATCCGGTGATCTCAGCTATCAGCACATTCATGATCATTTTTGCGCTGGACAAGATCGGGATGCTCTGGCAGCAATACGATTTCATCAGGGACATCACCTGGTTCCTTTCTTTGCAGAACCGTACACAAAAAATGATTTTTGGCTTAGTGGTTACCAGAGATATTTTTTACTTCCTGGTGATTGCATTCATCTTCGTAAGCTTTACCATTATTAAACTGCAGTCGGGCAGGGAGTCGAAGGCATGGTATATCAGAACTGGCCGTTACGTACTTGTTATGGTAGTAGCATTGCTGACCGGATATCTGACCTCAAGGCCAGTGCTGACGAAATACTGGGATACAACCTATACCAAAAGCAATACGATTCCTCCGGAATTGCAGAAGATGCTCTCCGCAATTGGAGACAGCAGTTTAGAAGTAACATTGTATGTAAACATCCTGAGCAGATCATCCACCTTTTCCAAAGGCATGCCGGAGAAGCGTAACCCCAGTTATATGACTTTTCTTTGGGATCAGTATTTGCGCTTTAAACCGGATATCAAATTCAACTATGAATATTTCTATGATATAGACCCGCAAACATCAGACAGCGCCTGGCTACAGATCTATCCTGGCAAAACCTTACGGCAGATTGCACTCAAAGTGGCGGAACGGAATGAGTGGGATATCAGTCACTTCAAAACACCGGAGGAGATGCGAAAGATAGCAGACCTCAAAAAGGAAGGCAACCGGATGATAATGTTATTGAAATACAAAGGTCGCACAGAGGTGGCCCGTACAATGAATGATGTCGAATGCTGGCCTAACAGGGGTAATATGGCTTCGGTATTGAAGCGATTGCTGGAGCCGGATAAGATCTCAAAAATCTACTTCCTTACAGGAGAACTGGAAAGGGATATACGCAAGAGGGGCGACCGGGGCTATTATGACCATACAGATAAAAGCATCAGATCCTCTTTAGCAAATTTGGGTTTTGATATAGATACCCTTAACCTGAACACGCAGGACGTTCCCATGGATATGGCAACGCTGGTTTTGGCTGATCCGATAATGGATCTAAGTACCGGCGTACAGGCGAAAATAAAAAGCTATTTAGACAAGGGCGGCAACATGATGATCCTTGGCAAACCAGGTAAACAATACGTGCTCAATCCGCTGCTGCATCAGCTGGGCGTACAACTCCTGCCCGGGCAGATAGTACAACCTTCCTATGATGAAACTCCCGAAAAAGTGGTAGCACTTCCCACTGTAAGGGTTGATTCGCTTTCATGGCTGGCAACAGGCATACCACTTGTTGGAATGCCCTATACTGCAGGTATTGATACCATCAGTGGGAGCAATTTTTCGGGCAATCTATTGTTGCACACTGCGCCAAACAAAACCTGGCTCAAAGCCGGTGATCTGGTGATCGATTCCACTTTACCAGCTTTCAATGCACTGGCGGGCGATCTGCAGCGGAATACATTTGCTACATCATTTCAGTTAACCAGAAATATCGGTCAAAAAGAACAGCGGATCATTGTTTGCGGAAGTGCGGATTTTATCAGCAATCTACGGATTGCAATGAATCTTGACTTCATCGAAGGTGCCCATAGCTGGCTTACCAACAATCATTTTCCTGTTGAATTATCGATGACTCTTCCGGTAGATATTTTGCTGACTGTATCCGAAAGGGGAGCTTATGTACAAAAGATATTGTTCATATGGATCCTGCCCGGTGTGCTTCTCTTAACTGCCATCATCATATTGATCAGAAGAAAAAGAAAATAAAAATCAGGTAAACATACATGCTATGAACTTATTGAGAACAGACGAACAGACCATCGGAGATCTGGAGATCTTTGGGAAAAAAAGCGGGCAAGGCATCATGGATATCTACAATAATGCCAACACACGCGGCGGT
>NZ_JABBGB010000001.1 GCF_012927185.1 Pseudoflavitalea sp. G-6-1-2 | reverse complement strand
ACTCCGTTTTACCAGAGCATTTCTCCTCATCTACCACCGAACAACATTTAAAGAACTTGCTAATTTTGAATGGGTTGCAAAGGTAAGAGAAGGAATCATTCACACCAAATTTCTTTTCACTTTTTCTCCCTCTTTTTCAAAACCCCTTTTCGTTTTCTAACAACCTAACCGGTTGTTTTCTAACGGGTTGCAAAGGTATGTGCTTTTCTGATTCTCACCAAATTTTCTTTCAAAAATTTGTTCGTTTTCTTTTCAACCCTCTTGCTTTTCTAAGAACTCAAGTCGCTATTTTCTAGCGGGTTGCAAAGATACGTGCTTTTCAATTCTCACCAAACTTTTTCTCAGATTTTTTTAGTACTTTTTCCTTTGAACCATTTCGTTAGATTGTAAAGAACTGTTTGATTTCTAACGGGTTGCAAAGGTATGTAGTTGTATCATTCACTCCAAATCTTTCTTCTCTTTTCTACATCTTTTTTCTCTGCGTGAACCTTTCCGCTAATTGTAAAGAACTATTTGTTTTTTAGCGGGTTGCAAAGGTAACTGTTTCTATTTCATCATTCCAAATAAATCTGCTCCTTTTTCAAATTTGTTTCTTCCATAGGGGAAATCACCTCCTTCCTATTATATATGTATCACTCCTGCCGTATTCCTCCCCCCATTCTACCGCAGTTCTATCTGCCCTGTAGAATGCCCGGAGGATTTTGTAACTTGTTACCTATACCGCAGGCCCGTTTACTGTACTTTTAAAACCATTTGTATGAAGCTGATGTTCCTGCTTTTCGTTTCCATGCTGTGTTCCTCCTTGGTTTTCTCCCAGTCTATCCCCTCCTCACAAGTGCCTGCAGGCGTTGTAAAAACCCTCAAACGTTATTTCCCCTCTGCCGATAATGTAGAATGGGAAAAGAAAGGCGCTAACTATCAGGCCGCTTTTGAAGTAAAACGTACCGATCATAAAGCACTCCTTGAAGATAAAGGCAAACTCATCGCCTATAAAAAGGATATCCCTGCTGCACATCTCCCCCAGGCTGTTCGCCAGGTGATCCGCCAGCAATACAAAGGATATAAGATCGATGATGTACAACTCATCGCCAGAAACGGCAACCTATATTATGAAGTAGACCTCGATGGCCCTAAAGACCAGAAACTGGTCTTCACCCGCGATGGCAAGACTGATAACTCACAAGGCTGGTAATCCGCAGCCAGCTACCCCGGTTCTTTATACATATATATTTATCATTCACCTCCGGACTTACTGAGTTTTTGTTGAAGCAACTGTCTTGTTGCGTCCGTTCTTGCCATTGCAATGGCCTGCCGGTAATGATGTGCCGCCTGCGACCAATCATCTTCACTATACAGGTACCCCATCAGAATATGATATTGCAGGTTTCCATTCATCTTCAACTTTGCCGCTTCGGCAATTGCCAATTGCTTTCCTTTCCATTTAGATAATGCGAATACAGCATTGAGTGCCGCAACCGGTGAGTATTCCTGTTGCAGCAGGCGCTGATATAGAATCCAGATATGCCCCCATTTCTCCAAAGTGTCTGCCTGTTGCGTATGCCACCAGCCAATACCCGCTTCGAGATGATACCTCGAAACCTTAGTTCCCGCCGCCGAGCAACGCAGATAATAATTGCCTTTACTGATGAGGTCTGCATCCCAGAGAGCAACATCCTGCTGATCGTACAGGATCAGCTGCCCAGGTTCAGCCATCCGCGCATCGAACCGGGATGCATGAAAATGCATCAGCGATAAAAGCGCAAACACTTCCGGCCTGCCAGTGCGGCTGTTCTCTGCAAGCATGCTGCATAATCTGATCGCCTCCATGCAAAGCTCTTTCCGCAGTACCGCATTGTTGCAGGCCGACGAATACCCTTCGTTGAATAACAGGTAAATGGCAGACAACACTGAAGAAAGCCTGACCTCTATCTCCGATTCTTCCGGAAACTCCAACCTGAACCCGCTTTCACGAAGCCTCGCTTTTGCCCTGCTTAGTCTTTTGGTAATTGTTTCGGTGTTGGTGAGAAATGCCTCGGCGATCTCTTCCACATTGAATCCGCAGAGTATCCGCAAACTCAATCCGATCTGTGCCGTTACCGGTATTGCAGGATGACAAACGGCAAACATCATCTGCAACTGACTGTCATTGATATTGCCGGGTGAAAGATCTATTTCCGCCTCCGCCGGCAACCATGTTTCCTGATCGAGCGACGGCAATACTTTTAATCCGAACAATCCCGCCCTGTGCAGATAATTGCGCGCTAGATTCTTCGCCACATGCAGCAGCCACGGAACAGGATGCAAGGGCACCGATTTTTCTTTCCATGTTCTGGCAGCTATCAGAAAAGTATCACTCGCCAGATCTTCCGCCACTTCTATCTGCTGCAAACCAAAACGCCTGCACAGCACCGACACTATTTTGCGGTACTCGGTCCTGTACAGGCTTTGAATAAGATGGTCCGTCGCAGCTGACATATTATTATTTGGCCGGACCTCCGGCTACTGGTCTGATCTCAAGACTTCCACCTCCTTTCACAACCGGACATGCCTGTGCCAGTTCAACTGCTTCCTCCATCGTATTTACTCTTACTGTGATGAATCCGCCCAGCGCTTCTTTGATCTCAACATAAGGTCCATCCGTTACTACACCATTTGCGCGAATTACTTTTCCCGAAGCAGCAAGACTATTCCCTGGTCCGGCCAGTTGATTTCTGGCAATGATTGTTTCAATCCAGTTCATCCAATCTTTGTGCGCTGCCTGCATTTCTTCGGGCGAAGGCTGCAAATCCTGCATCCATCTGAAAAAGAAAATATAGTCTTGCATGTGTTCTGTTTATTTAGGTTGATAATTAAGCACTATGCATCCGTTCTTCAATACTCTGGTTGTGATCAGCTGAAGACTGAGTGTATTCTTGATATTGTGCAAAAACGAAGTGCCGCTTCCGAGCGCAACAGGATTGATCATGAGCTCAAACTCATCTATCAGTTCCGCATCTGCAAATTGCGATATGATGCTGCCACTGCCGAGAATTGTAAGATCCTTACCTGCACTTTGTTTCATAGCCCTGATGGCGGACACTATATCTTTTCCGATCACACTCGTATGCTCCCACTGAGGATTCTTCAGCGTGCTGGAGAAAACAATTTTCTCTGCACTGTTCATTCCTTTTGCAATTTCAGGCATCTGCTGAAGCGCCTGTGATGTAGGCCAGAAGCCAGCCATCATTTCATAGGTAACTCGTCCGAACAGTAGAATATTATCGGCATAGAGCCCCTTCTTCGCATGTTCGTTTTCTTCATGATCATGATTGTTCCAGCTGATATCATCATCGGGGCCTTTGTAATAGCCATTCAAGGTAAGGAAATTGAATACTTTCAGTTTGCGCATGGTTACATTTTTTGTTGTTACAGATGTTTTGTTCAACGGCATAACAAACGGACCATAAAACTCCGGACATCCACCATGATAATTTTTTCCTGTTCAACCTTTTCTTTTCTGTTGTTGTTCATATTGCCGCAAAATCGCCTTACTTAAGTCGTATTCAGCCTCGGTTGGTTTGAAGTAGTCAACCTAACTTTGTGTCATCACAAAACAATCAAACAGTTAACAAACAAAACAACATAATCATGAAACAACCAATCACCATCGAAACCACCGTAAATTCAGACATCAACAACGTATGGAAACACTTCAACGAACCGGAAAGCATCAAAGGATGGGCATTCGCCAATGAAGACTGGCATGCACCTGCTGCTGAGAACGATCTGAGAGTTGGCGGATCATTCAAAACCACCATGGCAGCGAAAGACGGCAGCTTCAGCTTCGATTTCGGAGGTGTGTACGACGAAGTGAAAACAAACGAACGCATTGCCTATACACTCGGCGACGGCAGAAAAGTAACTATCGACTTTGCTCCTGTAGGCAACGCTGTAAAAGTTACCGAATCTTTCGACCCTGAAGCAGAGAATTCAGAAGAACTGCAGCGCGCAGGCTGGCAGGCTATTCTGGACAACTTCAGAAAGTTTGCTGAAACCCACTAATTAAGAAGCAACATAACACAAACACATCTTCTTTAAGTAGCACAGTCCCGGCAATATTGCCGGGACTTTTTTTCAGCTGTTTTCTGTCCAAACTCCCGAATACGCACTCCATTCCTCTTACTGCATCATTCTGCCGAATTCAATTCTGCACATCCCTTGCTCACAATAGCTTTACCGGTAAATGATCAAATTGATGAAGCGGATATTCAAACTCGCCGGTGCACTGTTGCTTACTGCAGCAGTACTGGCATGCAGTAAAAAAGACAAGAATAAAAACGAAGAGAGCAGCGGGCCCGGTTATGCCAGCGGAAAAGTAACCAATACATCCGGACAACCATTGCAGGGCGCCACGATTGTTATCAGCAATACATTTTCTTATAACAAAAACCTCACTGTTACCACCAACGCCAAAGGCGAGTACAGCGTAAAACTTCCATCAGGACCTGGTATCGGGGACTGGATTGCCGGAGGCACTTACAGCATCAGCTATAACGGTAAAGCATATTCGCTTGTGCTTGAGCCAGACGCCCATAAAGTGTTTTCGAGCAGCAACGGAGGCGTTACCAATTTTGTGTTGAAGCAAACCGGCAGAGAACCATCCACATCACCCGGAACCGTTGGAAGTTTCTATGGAGGCATTATCTCCAGCTATCCGGGAGATGGAGTAGACATGAGCAAAGTGAACATTACCATTAAACCGCTTCAGCCACTGATCGATGGAAGCACAGGGCAAACCATCACTACTGCCGCCGAGCTCGATGGCAATCTAAGCTGGATAGTGAATGTGCCGATCGGTAAATACGAAATCACTGCAAAGCAGGGAAACACGCCACTGTTCATCAGAGATTATACGGAAGGCATTCCGGATGCCAACGTTGCGAAACTGGTACGCGATTTCGTGCCATGCAAAGTAAACGGAGCAAGATACTGGATCAAGATAGATCTGGTACGCGAACCATAACCAACTGCTTAACCAATCAGCGGTGTTCTGTCACATGAGAGGAAGGGGTTGGCCAGGGTGTGGCCTCCCCATTCCTCATTGTTAGCATGATTATGCTATTTGCGCCAGACGCACGAAAACTAATTTTGTGTAGTCATCGCAAATAAAGCATTATGAAAGTTGTAATCATCGAAGAAGAAGAAAAGATCGCCAGCAGGCTTCGCATGGATCTTCTGCAATCCACTGCCCGCGCGGAAAGCATCGATCACTTCACCGATTTCTTTGAATTTGTGCAATACATCAAAGGCCATGGAGAACCCGATCTGTTGCTGGTGAATATTCTGCAGCTCAACAACAAAGCCATGCGTTATCTCCGTGAAGGTCATCTGAACAGTCCGCTGCTCTTTACCAACTGTTACAAAGAAGCCGGAAGCTCCAAAGGATATGCACAGGATACGGTTCCGGCAAAATTCCTGCAGGTTCAGCATGCATGGCATGCGCTCTGCACGCCGCAATCCGGCAATCTGCTTACAGCAACAGCTTCTGCCGCCCGAACGCAATACCAGCCGAGGTTTCTGGTGAAGCAGCGGGATAAACTGGCCAGCATCCTCACATCGGATATCGCTATTTTTTATTCTGAAGGACGCTTGAGTTTTTTCAAAACCAGGCAGAACAAAAAATACATACTGCAACATTCCATCGAAACGCTCAGCGCTGAGTTGCTCGATCCCGAAAAATTCTTCCGTGTAAACCGCGCCATCATCGTGAGCTTCGATGCTATCAAAGAAATGTACGCCTACTTTGGAGGAAGGATAAAACTGGTACTCGATACCCCGTATGAAAAAGAGATCATCGTCAGCCGTGATAAAGTAGCCGCCTTCAAGCGCTGGCTGGGCGAATAGGCTCCATACCATTCAATCAATTCCATCATCAAATTATTGCAAGCAAAAATGAAACAGATTTTTACCTGTTTAGTATTCCTGTGTGCATTACTGAAAGTGCAGTTGCTGCTGGCAGCCGCTCCTACAGTCACTTCCAGCAAATGGGTCTTTTCACCTGCAGAAGGAAGCAGAATTGGATTCAGCTTTACGGCCGGCAATGGCAATAAACGAATCATAGTGATAAAAGAAGGAAGCGCTGTTTCCGGATTGCCCGAAAATGGCAAAACTTATTTCGCCAACAGCAGCTTCGCCACTACAGGAACCGGCTTTACGGCTCCGGGTGAATTTGTAGTTGCCGATGGCAGTTACACCAATCTCACCGTTACCAATCTCAGTCCCGGCAAAACCTATCATATTGCCATTTTCGAATACAACGGAACCGGCGCTACTGCTGAGTTTCTGATGACGCCGGCCATTTCGGATTACTTCACTGTATCAGCACCAACATCACAGGCGACCACCATTGGTTTCTCCAATATTACCGGCACCACAGCTAAACTGGATATCGCCAAAGGAGACGGAACAAAACGCATTGTGGTGATGCGTAAAGACAATGCAGTAACGCAGGATCCTACCGATCTTACCTACTACACCGAAAATGCCAACTTCGGCAGTGGCAGTACAGTAGGAACCGGCAACTACACCATTATGTCGTCGGCAGCAACTTCTGTAACCACTACGGGTCTCGAACCGAATACTACGTATCATGTGGCGATTTACGAATACAACGGCGGATTCTTTCCGATGTTCCTGAAACCCGCGCTGCGAAGCAGTTTCAAAACTGCGCCGGGACCTGCATCTCCTCCCACCAAACTCAGTTTCTCCAGCATCGACGGAGACAGGCATATTGTTGCATTCAGCAATGGAGGAGGAACCAGAAGACTGGTGATCGGCCGCAAGGGAGCACCGGTATCTGCAATACCCATCAACGGGGAAGACTACCAGGCCAATCCTTCTTTCGGGAGCGGTCCGGCTATCAAACCTGGCGAATTTGTGCTCAGCAATTCTGGTTTCAACTCGCTTGTGGTAAGCAATCTCGAACCCAATACTGTCTATCATTATGCAGTATTTGAATTTGATGGAACCGGCACCAACACTTACTATCTCACCAGTTCTTATCTCACGGGAAGTGGCTCTACCGCTGTAACTCCAACGAGACAGGCTTCCGGGCTTTCTGCATCAAATATCACAGGAACAGGAGCTACCCTCACCTGTGCAGCGGGCGATGGCGGTTACCGGCTTTTTGTTGTGAAAGAAGGTTCTGCTGTGGATGCAGATCCCACAGATCTGAAATACTACAACAGCAATACTGCATTCGGAAGTGCAGGTTCTGCAGTTACTCCGGGCAACTTTGCTGTGAGCAGCTGGAACAACAATAGTCTCACTGTGTCCAATCTGAAAGCGGCCACTACTTATCACGTAGCGGTTTGGGAGTACAACGGCATGTATCATCCTGCTTATGCACGCCCACCAATAACTACCAGTTTCACTACTCCTTCGGAACCAACCAACGCCAGCGCCGGCATCGGTTATATTTCAATCGAAG
This sequence comes from Pseudoflavitalea sp. G-6-1-2, assembly GCF_012927185.1. GTDB lineage: Bacteria > Bacteroidota > Bacteroidia > Chitinophagales > Chitinophagaceae > Pseudobacter. The sequence continues at coordinate 2,311,074 of NZ_JABBGB010000001.1, read as the reverse complement.
GCAATTATGTGTACACCAACTGGAGTTCAGGCAACGGTGCAAGAAGAATTGTGATTGCTAAGAAAGGAAGCGCTGTTACAGCCAAACCCACTGACGGCGCCACTTACAACGCACAGAAGGTTTTCGGAACAGGCACCGCCATTCTGCCCGGAGAGTTTGTAGTGTACGATGGATCATCTAACGCTGCAGAAATCACCACACTCGATCCGAATTCAACCTATCATCTGGCGATCTTCGATTACAACCTCACTCCTGCCGGTCAACCGGATTATCTGTTGAGTTCATTTGCAACATCAAGTTTCACCACATTGAAAACACCTGCTGATCCATCATCCAATCTGGTGATCTCTGGCATCCAGAATAATCAGGCAACATTTACCTGCAAGGCAGGTTCAGGTTATTCGAGAATGGCCATCGTAAGAGAAACCGCTGTTGCTGCAGTTGAACCGGAGGATCTTAAATCCTATACATACGGGACTTACGGTACCGGCACTCCCATGGGACCGGGCAATTATGTGGTGACAAAAACTACCGGCATTACCGGCATAATCTATGGACTGCAGCCCGGCACCAACTACACTGTTACGCTGTTTGAATACAATGGCAATACGGGTCCGATGTATCTTCGTCCGGGTACATCGGTGAGTTTCACCACAGCCGGCACGCCTCCATTGACTACGCCAGTTACGCCGGCTACCAAAGCTTCGGTATCGGCAGTGGAAGGAAATGCATTCAGTTTCTCCTTCAAAAAAGGAAGCGGCACAAAAAGATTGGTAGTGATGAAACAGGGATCAGCCGTGAGTTTCACACCGGCCGACGGAAGCAGTTACACTGCCAATGCAAATTTCGGGTCAGGCACTGCTGTAAAACCCGGAGAATATATCGTGTACAACAACAATGGCGAATCTGTGGACATTACCAACCTGCAGCCCAATCAGCCATATCATCTTTCCGTATTCGAATACAATACCGATGGTACAGGATACAAGTATCTCACCAGTTCGGTGCTTACTGCAAATTTTGCCACAGCAGCTCCGCCATCGACAGGCGCCACTGATTTCAAAACTGCCGGAACCGGTACCAGTCTCACAATAACAATAAACAAAGGAAGCGGACAGGAAAGATTGATCGTTGCACGCGAAGGATCTGCCATCACTGCATCACCTGCAGACCTCAGCGCATACCCTGCCTCAGATGTAATGACCAATGGCTCCCAGCTCGAAACCGGCTCCTATGTGGTATATGCAGGCAGCAGCAACACCGTTACAGTCACCAACCTTACAGCAGGCAAAAAATATTACTTCAGCGTATTCGAATACAACGGAAGCAAAGCTCCCGTGTACAACCGAACTGAAGTGCTCACTGCTTCTGCCATCGCGGGCGGCTCATTGCCGCTCACCTGGAAATCGTTCACAGCAAATGCTGCTGCCAATGGCATTCGTCTCAACTGGGCAACAACGCAGGAGATCAATACAGCCAGATTTGAAATAGAAAGAAGTGATGATGGCACACATTACACACAGATCGGCCAGCAGCCTGCATCCGGAAACAGCAATAACGAAAAGCAGTACAGCTTCACGGATCTGGCGCCACAGAATGGCAGATACCTCTACAGGATCAGACAGGTGGATATCGATGGTGCTTCCTCTTATTCCAAAATCGTAAGCATCACTTACAAACAGTCCTCCAATGAAGCTAACGCTTCGGTATATCCGAATCCGGCTAAGGACAATATAGTGCTCTACTGGCCGGGCAATATTCCAAACGCCACATTGAGCATCTCCGATGCTTCGGGTAAACTGATTTCGATCCGTCAGATCCGCAAAGGAGAAAACATTTCCATTGCGCAGCTTCATCCCGGATTACATTATCTCGTAATACGAACTACGGCACAGCAATACAGCCTGCCACTGATAAAATTTTAGACCAGGGCGATTTACAAATACATCCTGCTCCATTCCTGGAGCGGGATTTTTTTTGGTAATTGGGGAATCTCAGGAATCTTTCTTTTTTTTGTTGTGCTAACAAAAACTACCCTGAGCATCCATGTTTTTCGCTGACAACTATTATTACATCATTATCGGTTTGCAGGCTATCTGCGTAATCCATGCCCTTCGCAAGAATACTCACCAGAAATGGATCTGGATGATCGTGTTCCTTCCCGTGATCGGCTGCCTCGTTTACATCTTTACTGAAATGTTCAATCGTGGCAGCGTGCAGCAGGTGCAGAGCGGACTGAATACCGTACTCAATCCTGGTGGACATATCAGCAAACTCGAAAACAATCTCCGCTTCTCCGATACTTTCAATAACCGGATTGCACTGGCAGATGCTTATCTCGCATCCGGACAAACGGACAAAGCCGTTCAGCTCTACGAAGGCAGTCTCACCGGCAACTTCACCGAGAACGAACACGTGCGTGGACAACTCGTGCAGGCCTACTTCAATCAGGGCCGATACGAAGAAGTGATCACCATGGCGCGTCCGCTCATTACCCTTCCGCAGTTTGCCCGCAAGAGAGTGCATATGCTCTATGCGCTGTCACTTGCCTATTGCGGCGATGAGGCAGCTTCCGAAAAGGAGTTCCGTCAGATGAACGGACAATTCTCCAATTACGAAGCCCGCTACAACTACGGCATCTTTCTCCAGAAAGCAGAACGCACGGCAGAAGCCCGTCAGCAGCTTCAGCAGATAGTGGATGAGGCTGACCATCTCAGCGCCCGCGAAAAATCGGGCAACCGCGAATGGTTCCAGCTGAGCCGCGAGGCCCTGAAGAAAATGCAATCCTGATTTCTCAAGCCGGTAAAATGTGGTACCTTAATATGTATGAAACGGATACCACTGCTCGGCTGCCTGCTGGCTGCCACCCTTAACCTATCTGCGCAACAAACGCAGAAACCACCCCTGCACGGAAAACACTGGATGGCCATCACGGGCAAACCGCTCGCAGCAACTGCGGGCAGCATGGTTTTTCAGAATGGTGGCAATGCCGTTGATGCCGCATGTGCCATGCTCGCCGCTACCTGCACCATGTGGGATGTGCTGAGCTGGGGCGGAGAAACGCAGGCCCTCATCTACAATCCCAGGACAAAAAAAGTGATCGGCATCAATGCCCTCGGTGTTGCACCCACGGGCGCTACCGCTGATTTCTTCAAAAAACAGGGACAGGATTTCCCTCCTGAATTCGGCCCGCAGGCGGCTCTCACACCAGGCACACCTGCCGGACTCTGTTACATGCTGGCCGAGTACGGAACCAAAAGCCTCAAAGAAGTACTGGCACCTGCCATGCAACTCGCAGCCGGATATCCCATCGAAGCACAGACCGCCAACAGCATCGAACGTGCAAAAGCACGCATCAAAGAATGGCCCTATTCCAAAGCAGTATTTCTCACACATTCCGGTGCACAACGCGAAGCGCCTGAAGCCGGTGAAGTTTTTGTTCAGCGCGACCTCCTGGCCACTTTGCAGAAAATGGTAGACGCAGAACAACTCGCACTCAAACAGAAGAAGAGCCGGAAAGAAGCCATCTACGCGGCTTCCGAAAGATTCTACCGCGGCGATATAGCCAAAGAATTTGTGAGAGGAAGTCAGGAGCAGGGCGGATTGATCACACTCGCCGATCTCGCCAATTACAAAATAAAAGAAGAAGCGCCCATTCATACCAATTACAAAGGCATCGATGTTTTCAAACTTTCTCAGTGGACGCAGGGTCCGTCGATGCTGCAGGCATTGAACATACTCGAAAACTTCGACCTGAAATCGATGGGCTACAACTCAGCGCAATACATTCATACCGTGTATCAGTCGATGAACCTGGCATTTGCAGATCGTGATTTTTATTATGGCGATCCCTACTTCCCTCCCGAAGAACCAATGAAGGGATTATTGTCGAAAGCCTATGCCCGTCAACGTGCCGGCCTCATCAGTGCAGATAAAAATGATGCAGTGGCCGGCCCCGGCGACCCCTATCCTTTTGAAGGGAAGCAGAACCCTTACCTCGATCTGCTGAAGCAAAGAGGATTGCTCATCGATACCAGCAACAGATCCAATCCGCAATTTCTTCCCGGGCATGATGTAAGGAACAGTACTGCGTATAATCATCACAGTTATACAGAAGATTCATTGTATCAGGATCGCCTCTGGCGCGGCACCACCTCCGTTGAAGCTGCCGATGAAGAAGGATGGGTTGTCAGCATCACACCCAGCGGTGGCTGGATACCCGCCTGCATCGCCGGCAGAACCGGTGTTGGCATGAGTCAGCGTATGCAGAGCTTCGTCACCAATCCGCAACTCAATCCATTCAATGTGGTGGAGCCTGGCAAACGTCCGCGTGTGACACTCACCCCCAGCCTGGCCTTGAAAGATGGCAAACCCTTCCTGTCATTTGCCGTACAGGGTGGCGATACACAGGATCAGAACCTGCTTCAATTCTTCCTGAACATAGTTGAGTTCGGTATGACCGTTCAGCAAGCCACCGAAGCCGCCAATATCAACAGCAATCAGCTTTGGTTATCGCTCGGCGGCACCAAAGAAAAAGACCGTCAACCCCGGCCCGGACATATACTATTAAAGAACAACACACCCGAAGCTGTAAGAAACACATTGAAGCAAATGGGTTATACGCTCAGCTTCGACGACAGAACCAGTGGACCGATCAATGCCATTTATTTCGACTGGCAGCACGGCACATTCTGGGGAGGCAGTTCGAACCATGGAGAAGATTACGGTATCGGCTGGTAAAAATATTTTTACTGCCACTGTCAGCTACTGACATAAGGCTGTCACTGGGGCATAGTAAGTTTGTATCACAATCAACAAAAACACAAATACTATGTACCAGGCAAAAACACTCCTCCAGAATCTGAATGAAGAGGCAACTATCACACGCAAGTTCCTTGAACTCGTACCTGTAGATAAATTCGACTGGAAGCCGCATCCAAAGAGCATGTCATTGAAACACCTGGCCACTCACGTAGCTGAAATTCCAGGCTGGACGCATATGGCAATCACAACAACCGAACTGGATTTGCAGAGTGTAGCAGGTTCTGAATACGCTTATCCTCCGATCGAAAGCAGAGAAGACATTCTCGCATTCTTCGAAAAGAGTCTGAAGAAAAGCCAGGAAGTAATGGAAACAGCTACCGACGAAGATCTGAAGCCGATGTGGACCCTTCGCAATGGCGATCAGGTTTGGGTGAACAGTCCTAAAGGCGAAATGATCCGAGGAAGTTTGAATCAGAGCATTCACCACCGTGCACAACTGGGCGTTTATCTCCGCCTGCTGGATATTCCGATCCCCGGCAGCTACGGACCAAGCGCTGATGAACTGGGACTTTAATCAATAATTAATATCAGTCCTGAGCCGGTTTTGCATGGCACGATTTTTTAGAATTGATCCGTTAACATCATCATAAAAAACGCTGATATGCAAAACTGGCTTAGAACTTTACTGGCAGGCTATGGAGCCTGGAAATTGGGCGGGGGCTGCGTTGGCACTATCCTGCTCTTTTTGTTTTTATACTGGTTGCTCGGTCACTGCTGACCATCTTTTCATGAAGGTTCATTATATTGCAACTCTACGGCTTGCCGGAAAGCTCCGTGTGTAAAACAGTCGTGCCCGTAACGTGAGAAATACCCTACACAAGATTCAATCGCTATACCCGCTTTCATCTGAAGCTTTCGAATTATTCATTTCCCATCTCGAACAGGTTAACCTGCCCAAAGGACATCAGTTGTTCCGTGAAGGAAGGACCGGTTCACAATTGTATTTTATCGAAAAGGGTATGGCGCGTGCATTCTCGGTGAGGGATAATAAAGAGATCACTTACTGGTTCGGTGCCGAAGGAGATGTGGCCATCAGTTATTTCAGCTATGTGGCCAACAAGCCCGGTTATGAAACGGTTGAACTGCTCGAAGATTCCGTGCTCTACAGCATCAGCCAGGAGAATCTGCAGGAACTCTACTCTACCAATATCGAAATCTCCAACTGGGGTCGCAAGCTCGCAGAATACGAGCTCATCAGAACGGAGCAGGCATTTGTGGTGCAGCAAAGTTTACCGGCTGCAACCCGCTACCAGCAACTGCTGGATCAGAACCCGCATCTGATCCGCCGTGTGCAGCTGGGATATATCGCTTCTTATCTTGGAGTTACTCAGGTAACGTTGAGCCGTATACGCGCGGGTAATAAAATAGCTTCGATGAATTCTTCAATTATAGCTCTACTCGCTTCATTTTCGGAACCAGCCAGTGCATTACCAGCCATGCTGTAAGATAGGCTACTCCGCAGATCACGAACATGATCATATATCCGGTGGTGATATGCCCCAGTTCCTTGTAGTATTGGAACAGGTAACCTGCACTCTTTGCGATCAGGATGCCACCCAATCCACCTGCCATGCCACCGATTCCGGTGATGCTGGCAACAGTTTTCTTGGGGAACATATCCGAAACGGTAGTGAAGATATTGGCGCTCCATGCCTGATGCGCTGCAGCAGCCAATCCGATGATCAGCACCGCAAACCACATATCGATGGCGCCGAGCGTTTGTGCAAACACAACCGGCAATACGCAGCATGCATATACGAACATGGAAGTTTTTCTCGCTTTGAAAACAGGCCAGCCTTTCTTCATCAGATTGGCAGGAACCCATCCTCCGAAAATGCTTCCGAATGCAGCGATGGTGTACACAATCGCAACCGGTAATGCTATTTCGGTATTGGTAAGTCCGTATTGTTTTTTGAGGAAGTCGGGCAGCCAGAAAAGATAGAACCACCAGATGCCATCCGTCATGAATTTACCGAGTGCGAATGCCCAGGTTTGTTTATAGCTCAGCAATTTGCCCCAGCTTACTTTAGCGCCGGTATCATTTGCCTGCTCCTGCTTTTCATCTTCATCGGAGTGGATGTAATCGTATTCTTCTTTACTGAGTCTTTTGCTGCGTGCAGGTACTTCGTACAACCAGAACCAGAAGATCAGCCAGATAAGACCTACTGCACCTGTGATCATAAACGCCCAACGCCAGTTCAGTGCTTCTGCAATAAACGGAACCGTGAGTGGAGCAATGATGGCGCCGATATTGGAACCTGAATTGAAGATGCCTGTTGCCAGCGCTCTCTCCTTTTTCGGAAACCATTCAGCGGTTGTTTTGATGGCAGCAGGAAAGTTGCCTGCTTCCGTTACACCCAATGCAGCACGCGCCACAAAGAAACCACCGGTGCTGTTGATGAGACCATGGCCGATAGCTGCCACACTCCATGCGATGAGCGATGCCGCATAACCGAGTCTGGTTCCCAGCCTGTCTATCAACCGGCCCACTCCCAGCATTGCAAGTGCATAGGAAAGCTGGAATGCTACCGTGATATTGGCATAATCAATTTCCGTCCAGTTGAACTCTTTCTCCACGTATCCTTTTACGAGACTGATCACCTGACGGTCCAGGTAATTGATTGTGGTGGCGAAGAATACCAGTGCACAGATGGTCCATCTGTACTTTCCAATGGCTTGCTGCATGTGAAGGGTTTTGGTTGTGTTGAATGAACTCAGTAAGACACCTCTATCTTACTTCACTGATGAGTTGCAATGCCTGCTTCGCAGCTGCTGTAAGCTCATCATATTTTTTCTCTTCTAAAACGGATTTGGTGATCAGCTTGCTTCCCATTCCAACAGCGCATACGCCACTCTTGAACCAGGCGCTGAGATTTCCTTTCTCTGCTTCCACTCCACCGGTTGGCATGAAAAGCAGCTCTGGAAAGAGTTCGCGGATAGCGCTCATAAAACCGGGACCGAGCAGATTTCCGGGAAACAGTTTGATCAGCGATGCACCAGCCTGTTCGGCTTTCATGATCTCGGTTGTGGTCATGCAACCAGGAATCCAAAGCATGTCTTCCTTGTGAACAGTTTCTGCAACTTCCTCGATGATGCCGGGAGCGATGATGAAATCGGCTCCTGCCTTCATGAATGCCTTCGCATCTTTTTTGGTTTTGATGGTACCGATACCCAACAGCAGTTCATGACATTCTTTGTCGCGCACTTTCAGCATCGCTTCGAAATTATCCAACGCTTCTGCACCTCTGTTGGTAAACTCCACAACGCGAACACCACCTGCGTACAATGCCTTCATTACATCGATACAGGTTTGGGTATCCGGGTGGAAATAGAGCGGGATGAGACCCTGGCCCTTGATCATTTTAATGATCGCTTTGTTCTTATCCATGAGCACTTATTCTTTTTTTGATTGTTTCCATGTCCTGATTAGTGGCATCTCCCTTTTCCATGAGTTTGCCGAAAGCTGCATTGGCAGCGGTTTCTATCACTTCCTGCGGCGCATGTTTGTGATAGAGTCCGTAGATGAGGCCAGCCATGAAGCAATCACCACTTCCTACTTTGTCTACGATCCTGGCAGCTACCAGTTCTGTTGAATGATATTGCTGCCCTGCTGTATCCAATGATGCGTAGTACAGAATACCTCCATCTCCCTGATCGAAACGGAAAGTGTTGGCAATCGTTTTCACTTTAGGGAATCGCTTCTGCATCGCTACAGCTGTTTTGGTGGCATGCGCCAGAAAATCATGCTTGTTGCCATGCAGGTGAATCTCCGGATCTACTTCGATACCGAGCAGTGAATTCGCTGCCCAGATATTGCCCATCACTACATCGCAATATTCAACGAGTGAAGGCATAATTTCCGCCGGCTTCTTTCCATATTTCCAGAGGCTGGCACGGAAGTTAAGATCGATGCTCACTGTGATGCCTTTGGCTGCAGCAGCTGCTGCACCTTCGCGGCAAACAGCGGCTACATCTTCGGTAAGCGCCGGACTGATAGCGCTGAAATGGAACCAGCGCACATCGCGCAATACTTCGTCCCAGTCGATCATTCCGGGTTTGAGGCTACCGAAAGAAGAATACTTTCTGTCGTAGATCACGCCTCCGTTCTTGAGGTCGGTGCCCTGTGGCAGATAGTAAGTGCCGATGCGCTCTCCCGAAAACTGAATGGGACGGATGCCGATATTTTTCTGAGCAATATGCTCGCAGATCTCGCGGGAAAGGTAATTGTCCGGAAGCGCCGTGCTGTACTCTACCGGCAGGTTCCATTTAGCGAGTGCAGTTGCTACATTCAGCTCTGCTCCTCCTACGAACACCGGCATGGAAGCCGAGTGTATCCACTGCCTGTCGAGCACTGGTGAAAGCCTTAACAGCAGTTCTCCGAAACAAGAAACTTTTTTATTCATACTTGCTACTAATCAATATTGTTCTATCTGAGTTCGCTGATAGGCACTGCGTCCATATCGGTGAACACTAAATTCTCTCCTGCCATTCCCCAGATAAAAGAATAGCTGGCAGTGCCGCAACCACTGTGGATGCTCCATGGTGGCGAGATCACTGCATCGTGATTGGCCATCAGCAAATGACGTGTTTCCTGTGGTTGTCCCATGAAGTGGAATACACGATGCTGCTCCTGTACATCGAAATAGAAGTAGGCTTCCATTCTGCGCGTATGTGTATGTGCAGGCATGGTATTCCAAACACTTCCGTTGTCGAGTACGGTGAGGCCCATCACCAGCTGACAACTTTTAATACCGTCTGCATGGATGTATTTGTAAATGGTTCTCTTATTGGCTGTGCTCTGATCGCCGAGTGTTACAGGCGATGCTTCTTCTTTGCTCAGTTTTCTGTTCTCATACGCGTGATGTGCAGGCGCCGAAAGCAGGAAGTAGATGGCAGGATCCTTAGGATCATTGCTCTTGAAAGCCACGTCCTTAGTGCCTTTGCCGAGATAGAGCGCATCGAGTTTGTTAAGCTCGAATGTTTTCCCGTCTGCAGTTACTGTGCCCGCACCACCTGTGTTGATGATGCCAAGCTCTCTTCTTTCGAGAAAATATTCTGCACGCAGTTCGGGATGATTGCTCAATGCGATACTGCTGCTCACTGGCTTCGCTCCGCCGAGTATTACGCGGTCGTAATGTGAGTATACCAGTTGCAACTGGTCGTCTGTCATCAGTCCGGGAACATGAAAGTTCTCACGCAACGCCTGCGTATTCATTGTTGCGGTTTCCTGCGGACTATTCTGAAATCTGATCTCCATAATATTTTTTTATCGTCCCATCCATCCACCATCAACGGTGAGGATAGTTCCGTGTACGTAGTTGGATGCGTTGGATGCGAGGAACACTGCCGGACCTTTGAAGTCTTCCGGTTGTCCCCAGCGTGCAGCAGGAATTCTGTCGAGAATGCTTTTGCTTCTTGCTTCATCTGCACGCAGTGCTTCCGTGTTGTCTGTTGCGATGTAACCGGGTGCAATGCCGTTTACATTTACGCCTTTAGCAGCCCATTCGTTGGCGAGCGCTTTCACCAGACTGCCCAATGCGCCTTTACTGGATGCATATCCGGGTACATTGATGCCGCCCTGGAAAGTAAGCAGAGAACAGGTGAAGATGATCTTTCCACCACCGCGCTCAATCATATCCTTTCCGAATTCTCTTGCAAGGATGAATGGCGTATCGAGGTTGATACTCATAACAGTGTCCCAATATTCATCAGGATGTTCAGCAGCAGGCTTACGCATGATGGTGCCCGCATTGTTGATAAGGATGTCTGGTTGAATCGGGCCATCCTTCACAGCTTTGATGAAACTGTAAACACTTTCTCTGTTGCTGAGGTCTGCCTTGTGTGTGTAGAATTTCCTGCCGAGTGCGGTCACTTCTTTTTCGATATCGCTGCCGGGAGCCAGTGAGGCCGAAACACCGATGATGTCTGCACCTGCGGCGGCGAGGCCAAGCGCCATGCCTTTGCCGATGCCTTTGTTGCAACCTGTTACCAGTGCTGTTTTTCCGCTGAGATCAAAATAATTCGTCATGCCTTTTCGCTTCAGTTGTGCTGTTATTTATTTTGCTGCCAGCGTTGCCTTATCTGCAAACTGCCAGTTGAAATAATTCTTTGTGTTGTTGTAGCAGATGTCCTGGATTATTTTACCGACCCAGTTGATATCGTTGGGCAACTCGCCGTTCTCGATCTCTTCTCCAAACAGATTACACAATATACGACGGAAATACTCATGGCGGGGGAATGAGAGAAAGCTTCTGCTGTCTGTGAGCATTCCTACAAATCTGCTGAGCAGTCCGAGATTGCTGAGTGCATTCAGTTGTTTCGTCATGCCATCTTTCTGATCGAGGAACCACCAACCGGAGCCCCACTGCACTTTTCCTGCGATGGAACCATCGTTGAAATTGCCGATCATAGAGGCCATCATTTCATTGTCGGCTGGGTTGAGGTTGTAGAGAATGGTGCGTGCGAGTTTATTCTTTTTATCGAGTGTATCGAGGAAAGTGCTCAGTGCTCTTGCCTGCTGAAAATCTCCGATGGAGTCCCAGCCGGTATCGGCGCCGAGCTGCTGCATCATTCTTCCGTTGTTGTTGCGCAATGCGCCGAGATGGTATTGCTGTACCCATCCGCGCTCCCAGTCCCACTCCGCGAAAGTTACCAGCATGGCAGATTTGAACTGGATGCGTTCGCTTTCTTCGAGCGTTTTTCCGCTGCGCACTTTGTCGAAAATGGCACGGATCTGCGATTCGGTGTAAGGAGCGGCGTAGATCTGTTCGAGACCGTGGTCGGAAACGGAGCAGCCCTGTGATGCGAAGAAATCGTGGCGGCTCTTCAGTGCATCGAGGTACTGATCGAAAGAACCGATATTTTTATTGGCCGCCTTTTCGAGCTTGCCGAGATAGTTGTTGAAGTTGGTGGCATCATCCACATTCATCGCCTGATCCGGACGAAATGCAGGCAGGATGCTTATTTCAAAGCCATCTGCTTTCACCTGCTGATGGTATCGCAGATCGTCTGCAGGATCGTCGGTGGTGCACACCACGCGCACATCCATTTTGCGAAGCAGGTTGCGAACGCTGTAATCCGGCGTAGCCACCTTTGCATTGCAGGCATCGTACACTTTGCGTGCAGAGGCAGGATTGAGAATGTCTTTTACATCGAAATAACGCTGCAGTTCGAGATGCGTCCAGTGATAGAGCGGATTGCGGAGCGTGTAGGGAACGGTCTCTGCCCATTTCTCGAATTTCTCCCAGTCTGAGCGGTTTCCTGTGCAGTAGCTTTCGTCAGCGCCGTTGGTGCGCATAGCGCGCCATTTGTAGTGATCTCCGTATAACCATACCTGTGAGATGTTTTCAAATTGGGTATCTTCTGCGATCTGCTGGGGAGAAAGGTGACCGTGGTAATCGATCACAGGCATTGGTTTGGCGAACTCATGATACAATCGTTGCGCTGTGCTGTTGTGCAGCAGGAAATGTTCATCGAGGAAATTCTTCATATCAATATCATTAATTCCTGCCCCGATTCGGAGATCGGAACAGGTGCAATTTAAACTACCTATCAGCAGCCAATATTAGGTTCTTTCATGAAGGCAGACCTCTGCCCGATTGTCAAAATATTATACTTTTTTGGCAATCAGGCATTTTATGATCCATTCAGGGTAAGTCAGGCAACGATCGGGTTGTTGCGGCAGCTGTTGATCAGCTCTGCTGCGCCCTCTTTCATCAGCTGTTGCAGGTAACGGGTAACGGCATCTGCAAAGCCGGGAAGAGTGCTGAGATCGGTGCCCCAGAAGTTTGCATCACTGAGTACAGATTGAACGAGTTCGGGAGCTTCCATACGTGCCCATTTTTCGGAATACCAGGCTGCATGATCATCATTCACCAGGTATTGTTTTCCGGCGATGTTGCCGAAATACTGATCCTGATTTTTTGTACTGCGCATGAAAAGCAGATGGGCGGCGAACCCGGAAGCCATCAGTTCAGGGACGGATCCGTTGCGTTCGTAGTGTTTCAGCAGAACGGGGATATTGCGCATCTTCATTTTGGAAGAATACTGCATGGTGATGCTGATCCACTGATGGTCGATATATGGATTGCGATAACGATCGAGTACTTTGTTGGCGAAGTCGCGGGCCATTTCGATGCTCAATGTTTCGGAAGTGATGGCTGGCGCAATCTCCTGCATCATCAGTGAAGTGATGTATTGATTGAAAGCCGGGTTAGCCATGGCTTCTTTCACAGTATTGAAACCTGCGAGATATGCGAGACCGCAGGTGTAAGTGTGAGAACCATTGAGCAGACGGAGTTTCAGCTCGCGGAAGACATTGATGTCCGTAGCAATCACCACTCCATTGTCTGCTTCGCGGAAAGAGAGGATCTTTTTCACGCGGTCGGAATCGGATTCGATTGCCCATAACCGGTAGACTTCCGATTTTATCATCAGCGAATCTTTGTAGCCGGTGAGCTTTTCCATTTCCTGTTGCTCTGCTGCGGGCAGTTTGCCGGGCACAATGCGGTCTACGAGCGAATTGCAGAAGTAATTGCATTTGTCGAGCCAGGTCATGAACTCAGCAGGAAGGTCGTTGTACACGGCCAGCTGCTGCAATATCTTTTTGAGTTTGGTTCCGTTGTCGGGGATCAGTTCGGTGGGAATTATCACCATACCTTTTCCGGTATCGCCGCCGAAGGCTTTAAATCGCTCGAAGAGAAATGCCAGGAGTTTGCCGGGGAAAGATCCGGGAGGCGTGGCCCGCACATCTTCCAGCACCAGTTCGATACCTACTTCGGTAGTGTTGCTCACCACAATCTGCATCTGTGGATTGGATGCGCATTGCAGCACTTTGGCCCAGTCGAATCTGGCAGAGAGCATGCGGCTGATGCTGGCATTGATGATGTTCTCGGAAATCATTGCTCCGTTTTCGATACCGCGAACGCAGAGAGAGAACATGCCATCCTGTTCGGCGAAAGATTCGGTATCTCCGCCACGGGTAGATTTCACTACCACTATTCTGCCATTGAATATGCCTTGTTTATTTGCTTTGTCGATGAAGTAATCGGGAAGCCCGCGCAGCAGCACGCCTGTGCCGAACTGCAATACTTTTTCGGGCAGGTCGAAATAGGACGATGCCGGTTTGTCTACAGCTGGTGAAGAGATATTGTCAATGGTTTGCCTGGAAAGAATCATGGGGCCGTTAGTTTAAGTAAAGTGATGAATGCCAGCTTTTCTTTCAGCAAGTGTAAAAAGTTATTCGTTACATCCGGCTGATTGAACGCGGAATATTTACGCAAACGTTATCGTTGCGCGGGAGGAAATGAGCAGCATTTCATCATGGAAAGGTTATAACAAAGGGAAGGAAAGGGAGATGTGTCCGGGTATTCCTGCACGGGATAGCAGGATCGATGCAATGGAGTAAAGATAGGGAAAACAGCACGAATCACATCCAGCAGGTGGCTGCACCAATTATATGTGCATCTTCACCGAGCAGGGCTATGCGAACCGGGGCTTCGATATTTTTTTGCTTCAAAGCCGCTTCCAGTGCGGGAAGAAAGAGCCTATGACTTTTAGAGATATTGCCTCCCACTACAATAACATCGGATGGATGTTTGTGCAGGGCGATTTCGATGAAGCGGGCAAGACGCTCTGCAAACTCCTTGAAAATCTCTGCGATGGAAGGATCTTTCGGCAGGCGATCGACCAGCGCTCTGGTATTTTCTACAGTGATGCCGCTTTGTAACGCGTAACGCTGAACGAACCAGCGGGAAGCGAGCAGGTCTTCGGCGATCACGCCCTCGAAAGGCATTCGCCAGAGATCGGCATCGATCACTTTGCCATTGCTGAACCAGGCAGAACCGAGGCCTGTGCCGAGCGTAATGCCGAGTGCACTGGTGCATCCCTGAATGGCACCTCCTGCGATCTCGCCGCGCAAAAAACAGAGGGCATCGTTCATCATGCGGATCGATGTGGGGGCAATGCCAAGTTCCGCAGCCAGTAATTGCTTGATGTTGAGGCCATAAAGGCATTCGTACTTACCCTGATCTTTGATAAGGGAGATGCCGGACTCATAGTCTACCGGACCGGGCATGGCAATGCCGATCAGCTGTTGCGGGATACGTGTATGGTAGGCGGAGAATGCATTACGGATGGCGGAAGCCCATGTTTTGATCACGGTATCGGCATCATCATCGGCACGCACCGTTTTTCTAACGAGGGAATGGGTGAGAATGGCGCCATTGCGAACATTCACCAGAGCAGCAGTTATATGAGTTCCGCCGATATCTACGCCGGCAATGAGATCAAAATTCATGGGAAGTGTTGAAACCTGCTAACTAAATCGTTTTAGCAAACCTCCGTGAAGATAATGAAAAAAATGAAGGCTCATAATTTTTCTCCCCCGTTGAAATTATACCCGTAAAAAGTCAGCTGTTGCAACAGCGGTTTTCTCAAAAAAAACGCTGATACCCGGAAAGAAGCAAGTTGGTTGAAAAACCATATTCCGAAACCCGATATTGATTACCAGTCACTCAGTCTTCCGATGGGCTGAAAACTGCTGGCTGACACGCCTGCAAACCCGCAAAGATACCCGCATCCGGTCAAGTATTTCGAAGTCCCCGTTATACCCGTTTCATTTCACAAAATGAATTTTGCGGGTACCATAATTACTTGTAAAATTGTACCCGGATACACGTCAATTCTTTTTTAGTAGCTTTCACAAATTGGGATAACAACTTTTCATTCTTTATTAAGGCTCGCAATGTAAGCGGGATCAAAAAAAACAATTCAACCGTTCAAATGGCTGTTGCTGTAATGGCTATCGGGCATGCGGCTGATCAACTACGTTACTTATCCCCCCGCTTCACAAATTATTTATTGGGTTCACCACACACATGACATTGTTGGTGGCTTTCTATTGCCTTTATGTTTTTTCGCATATAGGTAACTGTTAAGCCAGGCCAATGCTTGCACCTATATTTTTTTGAAGTATTAAACAGCGGATGATGAGGTTACAGTTGCCTGACAATTCCGGATATGGTACACATCCGGAAGAAACCACACAAGAGATGCCGCCTGTTTCTTACACCAGTCAGTTATTGGCAGAAACCGATTCGGCACTGGTGACGGAACTCAGGAAGGGCAATGCTGACATAATGCTCAGTCTCTTTAAACTTTACTATGCTCCGCTCTGCTATTTCGCGGAAAGGATCTTGCACGATAAGCCTGCTGCGCAGGACATTGTGGAAGACTCTTTCATGAAGCTGTGGAAGAAGCATACCGATTTTCGGAGTATCCAGAACATCAAGGCATTTCTTTACATCACTACGCGCAATGCGGCACTGAATCATCTCAAACAGAGTCAGCGCGATATTGCTTCCATTAAAGAACTGGCCTATCTGAGAGGTGATGCAGACGATCATGTACTCAACAGCATTGTGCGTGCAGAAGTGATTGCAGAGATCTATCAGCAGATAGAAAAACTGCCCACACAATCGAAGAAAGTATTGAAGATGAGCATCTTTGAGAACATGCGCAACCACGAAATCGCCCGCGCGCTCGATGTATCGGTACATACTGTAAAGAACCAGAAAGTAAGGGCTGTTCAGATACTCAGGATGAATATCTGCAAGCTGAATAACTATGCCTGAAAATATTTTTTCATTTCCAATGGTACCACAGCACAGTTTTACTGTTTTAATATAAATAACCACTGATTACTGAAAAACCAAAATACTGCCACCGCAACAAAATGATTAAAGCCATGATAAACATATTCCATTTTCAAAATGGTTAATTTTTATCGCATGTGACTGTTTGGTTGGGTCACAACCGGGGAGTGTTTCTACACTCTCTTTTTCTTTTTTATGCAGTACCCGGAAAAAGTCATTACTCCCTTTCAATAACCAACTTGAACTGCTTGATCTGAGGTTCAAAAACGAGGCCTGGGGCCGGGGTAATTCCCGGTCCCCGATGGCTTTGCAAAACAGGATCCACCTGCACGCTGCATATGTTTCGCAGCACCATGAACGTTATAGCTGAATGAAGAATGGGCTGATTCTTTCAAAAAAAATCCGGGGTACTGGAAATGCCGCAAAAACTGGATTACCCACTCATGCGCCAGGCATCTTCCTGTTATGTAGACCCTCTGCATCCTGTACATAACTGTCAAACACCTGCTTGGCATGCTTTCATTGCATCCCATACGCCCGGATCTATAAGTTAAAAAAGTTGAAGAGTTGCTATCCGTCAACCGTTCGTCCGGTTGTGGCAGACTGCCGTGTGCCGGACTTTTACATACTATTCTTTCCCACATAAATATCCAAACCAATCAACATTACCGGTTATGTTTTCGGGATAAAAACTTTCGTTTCCTGTGTTTTTTATAAACATCTTCATACGCTTACGGGTTTTCACTTAGGCTTTTTACTATGCATCTTTTTTTTTCGCCTGAAGTAGTACAGCAGCACGTTTCAGTTGTTTTTATATTAATCACATTTGGCTGGCCTTTCCTGTAAAAAGGGGTTGAACTTGCACGAACATCAAAAACAATTGTCCCCATGAAAGAGCATCAGGTGGATGGAGCATTCCATACCGCTTATCTTATCATCAAACACCTCAAAGGTGAACTAAGTGAAAAAGAGCTCAGTGATCTGCATCATTGGATCAACAGCAATGCCGCACATTACGATGTGTTCGAATCGCTGAAAGATCCCCTGCAGACAAGTGAAGCGCTTGCTCAGATCGCCGGCTATCCCGTAGCTGAGGCGCACATGCGGTTATTACGAAAAATAAAGGAGGATTGATTATTTGCTGCGCTTCATGGCGCTTGGCGGAAAGCCCATCCGCTTTTTGAATGCAGCTGTAAAACTGCTCACATTCTTGTAACCCGTTGCAAAAGCGATCTCATGAATGGGAGTATCTGTCTCCGTTAGCAGGGTTCTTGCCTTTTCCATCCGGGCTTCGAGCAGAAAATCGAAAATGGTTACACCATACAACTGCTTGAATCCTTTCTTCAGCTTAAAATCATTGATGCCTACTTTATGGCTCAGCTCGATCACCGTTAAAGGATGTTCCATATTCAGCAGCAGGTATTCCCTCGCCTCCCTGATCTTATCGATATCATACTGATGAAGGCGGATTTCCGAAGCATTGGCCGAAGAAGGCGCAATTCGAGTGAACGAAAGCAACAGCAGTTCAGACACTTTATTGCGGAGATAGAGCTCCCGCACTTCTCCTGAATAATCGTTGTGAAGCAGATCGCGAATGATGGTGATCATCTCCGGCGTGAGACTGGTATTGGCTCCGCTCAGCACTGCCGCTTCGCCTGCATCGTAGTGTTCGAGCAATTGCTGCAACGCAGGGAAATAAGGCGCATATACATCGAGGTAAGTTCGGTTGAAATGTACAGTGAGGGTGGTGTATTCCTTTACGTCTTCCATAAAAGCCCTGGCAGACAGAAATGGCGCACAGACCATATTGAGCTGGCCTTCCTGCATTTTGAAATTGCCGATCTCTTCGAGCTGATACCGCACATGCCCGCGCATCACCACATGCAGATCCAGTACCCGCGCAGTAAAGGTGGCTTCAAGGGTACCGGGCTTTTCTACAATATAGTGCTGATGCCAGATTGTAAACCAGGGTGTAGCAATTTCTGAGAACAGTATTGTTCCGAAGTCTGCTTTCCCTAATAACCTGCGTGCTCCCGGCAACTGCAGGTGGTGGTAAGAGGCTGGTATTTCGGTAGTGAAAGCAATTGCTTCCTGAGTACCGCTTGTAAGTTTCACATCCATAGCTGATCTGTATTATCCGTACTGCTACTAAACAGACGCTTAACGGATCAATTCTTCCTTTTTTTAACAACCATCAAACAAACAGGGATACCAATGAGAGAGAGGGAGCAGAGAACCTCCACAAAAACGATATAAGTAAAGTTAGCTACGTTTTTTGAGAGAAAATAACTACAAGATTATTAAAGCCACGAAAGGCTAAGTGAATACCTATAATAACCGCTAAGTAATTGAGCGTAGCAATCCGATTTTTTGATTCCATTAAGGTTTATTGCCACGCATTCGTCTCAGCAGACCGAGCACAGCCTCCTTATTCCAGTTGCTGAATCGCCCGCGTTGTATCACCAAAGCATTATCCGCCGGGTTTTGCAGGTAATAGTGAAATACGAAACCGGCCTGCGGGTTATTCCATCCGATCATCTGTCCAAACCGGAGATCATTGAACACAAGCGTGCTGTCGTGTTTGTCCACCGTGTAGTACCCCTGCGAAAACCTGATCAGCCGATGCGTATCTTCTTCCTCTTCCATCGGCTTCAGCAACTCCCTGTTGCGGGGAAAATATGTAAACACCATGCTGGTGTCGCTGTCGAATAAACTGCGGTATCCGAGATGATACCCGGTACTGTCTTCCAGTATCACATACCAGAGTACGTTATTCAGTGGTGTGGGCGTTGAAAAATATCTGGTGTAACCGACTCCCTGGCGGGCAGCCATTTTTTTCACCCGGTTATCGGTAATGGTCTTGCTGAGTACGCCGAAGGCGAGATAGAGCCCTGAAAGTATCAGTCCGAATTTTACCCAGCGCAATCTTGCCGCCCTGTTCTTTGTGCTCATCAGCAGCAAAGCCAAGAATGCAATGGCAGGCCAGATGGTGAACAACGGATCGGCTACGAAAAGATAATCGAAGCTAAACCGGTGATGACTGAATGGCTCCAGCCATCCGGTGCCGTACACATTCATGCCATCGAGCAGCACATGCACCAGCATTTCCACGCCAAAGAACAGCAACCATTTTTTCAGTGAGATATCATGCGGGCGATGTATGCGCTCCGCCACCAGCGCCATCAACGGCGTAACAATCAGAATAAATAAAAAGGAATGGGTGAATCCGCGGTGTGCCAGCAGATCGTTTGCAGGATTGAGCCAGAAGCCTGCCACAAAATCTATATCGGGAAGGCTTTGCATGAGCGCTCCCCAGAACATAGCTTTTTTTCCTACCTGCTTTTCAGCAAATGCTTCCCCGATGCAGGCTCCGAGTACGATGTGCGTGAGTGAATCCATAGGCTGATCCAAATGTAATGGATTATTGAGTATATTAGCAGACTAACTGTACACTATTCCCCCTTTCCTCTCATGACATTATTGATTGTGTTATTAGCTCTGATTGCCCTCATTCTGCTGGTTACATGGGGCAAGGTGAATCCATTTATCGGATTTCTGATTGTAAGCATTGCAGCTGGCCTTTCTCTTGGCATCCCTCCCGACAAAATCACCAAAGCGGTTCAGAAAGGAATCGGCGATACACTCGGATCGCTGACCATGATCATCATGCTTGGCGCCATGCTGGGAAAACTGGTAGCAGCCAGCGGCGCAGCCAAACGCATTACCGATGTGCTGATGCGCGCCTTCGGCGAAAAATACATCCAGTGGGCCCTGATGGTAACCGGTTTCATCGTAGGCATTCCGCTTTACTACAATGTTGGTTTTGTACTGATGATCCCCCTGATTTTTTCAGTGGTGTATCAATACAAAATGCCTGCCGTGTACGTAGGATTGCCGATGCTGGCCTCGTTGTCGGTAACGCATGGGTTTCTTCCTCCACATCCGTCGCCGAGCGCATTGGTTGGGCAATTCCATGCCAATATGGGACTTACCCTGCTCTATGGAATGATCATTGCCATTCCCACCATCATCATAGCCGGACCCGTATTCGCAAGAACCCTCAAAAATATCAAGAGCGTTCCGTTGCAGACATTTCAACCACCGGTTTTGAAGGATGATGAAATGCCCGGAGCCGTCAACAGTTTTGTATCCTCCCTCCTGCCTGTGATTTTACTGGCACTCACTTCGGTACTGCCGATGATACCCGCTATGAAAACGGGCGTCTGGCCGGGGCTGCTCTCTTTTGTGGGTGATGCCAATATCGTGATGCTGATCAGCCTCATCATTGCCACCTACACATTAGGACTGGCCAACGGCAGAAGCATGAAAGCCATCATGGACATTTATGGAGATGCCGTGAAAGATGTGGCCATGATTGTGCTCATCGTTGCAGGTGCAGGCGTACTGAAACAGGTGCTGGTAGAAAGCGGCGTGAGTGATATCATTGCTGCCAATCTCAAAACCTGGACCATACCACCGCTGGTGCTCGGATGGCTCATCGCAGCCGTTCTGCGCGTATGCATAGGATCTGCTACGGTAGCGGGTTTAACAACAGCGGGCATCATCGCACCCACTATCGGATTGCTCGATGTAAATCCCAACCTGATGGTACTCTCCATCGGCGCGGGCAGCCTCATGTTCTCACACGTGAACGATGCAGGCTTCTGGCTCTATAAAGAATATTTCAATCTCAGCATAAAAGATACGCTCCGGTCCTGGTCGCTCATGGAAACTGTGGTGGCCGTTGTAGGACTGATCGGTGTATTATTGCTTAACCTCGTAGTGTAACTACATCAGAAAAAACTGTGAACATGACAACGGGAAACAACTGGTACCAGATCAGCAATATCGAAGAAATAGATTCACCGGCGCTGGTGGTGTATCCGCAGCGCGTGGAAGAAAATATCCGCCAGCTGATTGGCATGACGGACGATATCCAGCGCTTACGCACACACGCCAAAACGCATAAATCGAAAGAAGCGGCCTTACTGCAACTGAAGCATGGCATCCGCAAATTCAAATGCGCTACCATCGCCGAAGCAGAATTGCTGGCACAGGCCGGAGCTCCGGATGTGTTGCTCGCCTATCAGCCGGTGGGTCCGAAACAAGAGCGGTTCTTTACGCTGATCAGCAAATATCCTGATACAATTTTCAGCTGTCTCATCGACAATATCGAAGTAGCGAAAGAACTGTCCGGACATTTCCTGCTCTCCGGCAGGCAGCTGCCTGTGTACATCGATCTCAATATCGGGCAGAACCGAACCGGCATCCAACCCGCGCAGGCGCTGGCTTTGTACGAAGCTGCTGCTGCACTTCCCGGCATTTCCATTATCGGGCTGCATGCATATGACGGCCATATTCACCATAAAGACCTTGCACAACGCACCCAACTGGTGAATGAAGGATATGCACCAGTTGAAGAACTCGCGGCAGCCATCGTTGCAAAAGGATTTCCGAAACCGATTATCGTTGCCGGCGGCACTCCTGGTTTTCCCGTGCATGTTCAGCGGAAAGAAGTGGAATGCAGTCCGGGTACATTTGTGTTCTGGGACAAAGGATATTCCGATGAATGTCCGGAGCAGCCATTCATTCCCGCTGCGCTGGTGATCACGCGCGTAATTTCACTCCCCGACTCTACCAAACTCTGCCTCGATCTCGGACATAAATCAGTAGCTGCAGAGAACGAACTCGCCAAACGTGTTTTCTTTCTGAATGCACCTGAACTGAAACCATTGGGCCAAAGCGAAGAACATCTGGTTGTAGAGGCAGGGCCTGGGCATCAATACAAAGTGGGTGATGTGTTCTATGGCATTCCGCAACACGTATGCCCTACTGTGGCATTGTACGATAACGCCATCACTATCGAAGATGGAACAATCAGCGGCAAGTGGCGCATTGCAGCGAGAGACAGAAGTATCACGATTTAACCGACACAACTCATAAAAAATGCCGCAGCTCAACAGAACTGCGGCATTTCTATTTTATGAAAACGATTTACAATCCAGCCACCATGAGGCTGCATCCGCGGATATCGCTGTTATCCATGCGGCCCTGCACTTCAAATTGTCCGTTCTCAAACACACGGCCTACATCTTCCGTAGCAATGAATGCGCAGGAATAAATATTCGCCAGATCGATCACATTGATGATACCCGTTCCGCTGTGTCTCACATCGAAAGGATCATCTTCCTGCCGCACCATTACACGCATCCAGGCGGGCGTATCAAAAATGCCCTCTCCTTTGGAATATCCTTGAGAAAGCAGTTCCGTCATGCCATACTCCGAATGAATATGGGTCAGGCCAAATGCATTTTTAAGAATAGCATGCACCTGCTCTCTGGTCATTTCTTCTCTGCGTCCTTTCATGCCACCTGTTTCCATCACAATGGTATGCTTCAGCGGCATCGGGAATTTCTCTGCAAAATCGAGCAGTCCGAATGTTACGCCGATCAGCAGTGTAGGTTGTTGTCTGGCTTCCAGCTGTTGCAATACGGCAGCCAGTTTTTCGTGTTCGTATAAATAAAAACCGCTTTCCGGATGGCCGCTTTGCCTGATCAGTTCATCTGCCATTACCACCAGCGAAGAATTGCTTCTTTCGAGATAGGACGGCAGCAGTCCGATTACACATAGATTCTTTACCGGTCCGTAAAACTGCTCGAATGCCAGCATGAAACTTTCCCGGTAGATGCCGAGATGGCGCACATAATGCCGGCTATTGATGGTTTGAGTGGTACCGCTGCTCTGAAAAACCGCTTCCGGCTCGAACGATGTGGTAACTACATCATGACTTTTGAAAAATTGAATGGGGAGGAAAGGAATGTCCTGCACCCTCCGTACATCATCCCCAACCACATTAACAGCATTTACGTATTGATGATATACAGGATTGTTTGCATATTGGAACCGGAACAATTCCAGGGCCAGTGGTTCGAATCCCTGCTGGTCCGCCAAAAAAACTTTATCTTCATATTTAGGATTCATATACAGAGCATAAAGGGTAAAGCCATTAAATTTGTATCTAACAGAGCTATGAATATGCGCACACTTACATACTTAGGTCTTCTCCTGATCCCTGTAACAATTTTGATTGCACAGGGTTGTGGCAAAGATAAGCTGAGAACCAAACCCTCCATCAAAGTAAAAAGTGTAACGCCCCGCGATGTATCGGATAAGGAAACTATCCCTGTGGTGGTAATATTCGATTATGCCGATAAGGAAGGCGATATCGGAGGCACCCTGTGGATGGGTAAAACCCGTCTTAATCTTCAGCAGACCAGCATCATTGAAGGCCGTGATTCTACCCGGTTTGCCGTTCCCGTACCTGAAGTACGCCGTACAGATGGTCAGATCGAGATCAGGCTGGTAGCCGTTAACCTCGCAATGGTAGAAACACCTTCGCAGCCTGATACCATGGCATTGAGATTCGCACTCAGGGATGAAGCCGGAAATACCAGTGACACCGTATCGGCTGGTACCATAATTTTGCGTCATTAATGCAGATGTTGAGGTATCTCTTAAATTTTCTGTTATTCACCAGTTTATTCATTTCGGGTTGTGCACTGATGATGGTTCATCAGACCAATCAGCTTTTGCACCTGCAATACGATTATCCCGATTATTACCTCTTTGTATTCTTCGCTACCCTGTGCAGCTATAATTTCCACTGGTACCTTACGCCAGATATGCCGCAGGAAACAATGCGGATCGGCTGGACCACCCGCAACCGCAACCTGCATCTGGCCCTCTTCATCATTGGCATGATCGGATCGGGCTGGTACTTCTTCCATTTTATTCAGCACTGGTTCTGGCTCATGGGAGCCGTGGTGCTTACTTTTTTATACTCGGCACCCAAGCTGCAATTCTTTCCATTTCAGCACCTGAGCAAGATCGCCATCGGCAAAACCATCTTTCTCGCTTTTGTGTGGATGTATGTGACTGCCTTTCTGCCGCTGGCCATCACGGGCCGGCAATGGGAACTGCCTTCCATCCTCTTCTGCGTGAGCAGGTTCTTTCTGGTGTACGCCCTCTGCATCATGTTCGATTACCGCGACAGGCTCTACGACAAGGCCCAGGGCATCCGAAGCATGATCACACATTTCAGTGAAAAAGGAGTAGACCGCATCTTTGCTGTTTCACTCGCCATCTTTGCCGTAAGCACCATCTGGTTCAGCCTGCTGATCAGTGCAGGCAAGATAGGATGCATCATGCTGCTGATACCCGGAGCCATCTCAGCAATTATTTATCCCTACGCCAAAAAGAATTTCAACGATTATCTCTACTACTTCGTTATCGACGGACTGATGATGCTCAGTCCCCTCCTCACCCTGCTGCTTCCCAGCCATTGATATTTATTGGTATCTTTCCGCGCATAACCAGTATAGCTATGCTGCAACAATACCGGCTGACTCTTACCTGCATGCTTTACCTTGTATGTGGACTGCTGCTCTATCCGGCATATCAGTACATCTTTGATGAAGACGGAACCGGTTACCTGATGGTAGCCAAAAGACTGGCCGAAGGCGATTACTTCAACGCCATCAACGGCTACTGGAGTCCGCTCCATGCGTGGATTGCATGGCCCCTGCTCAAAACCGGCATGAGCCTGCTCACTGCATTCAAGATCACCAGCTGGATTGCCGGATTGCTGATACTGGTTCAGGTGCACAGGCTGCTGAACAAAACCATGTTGACGAACAGCCTCAAACTCGCGCTGCTGCTAACATGCATTCCCGTTAGCATACACTACGCCACTTACGAGATAGCCGCAGATGTGCTGTTCTGCTGGCTGGCGCTGCTCTACATCGATGTGATCACCACAAAAAACTTTTTTGAAAAGCCACGGTATAACCTGCTTGCAGGAGCAGTGGCAGCTGTGATGTATTTTTCAAAGGCCTATTCCTTTCCTTTCTTTCTGCTGCATTTCACGGTACTGCAATGCTGGTTATGTTACCACAGCATCGCGCCGCAAAGAAAGAAATGGCTGCTGAGGAATCTGCTCGCAGGCATCGGCCTGTTTCTGCTGATCTCCGCTCCCTGGCTCTATGCACTGCACGAAAAATACCAGATCATCAGTTTCGCCACCAGTGGCAGTTACAACTTCGATGCACATCTTTTCGACCGGCAGATAGCTACCGATAAACTGATCTATCCACCACCCTATCCCGGTTCGCCAAGTGGTTGGGAAGACCCCATCTATTTGCCGTTTGAGAGAGTGCCGGGCCAGCATTTCTTTTCTTCTCAGATGATAGTGAGGGAGATCAGGCTTTTTCTCACCAATATCATGAGGGCAATCGATGCCTTCACAGAAATGAGTTTTCTCGAACTGGCCGTGCTGCTGGCATTGATACTTTCCTGTGCCCGCAACAGATTCAGGCCGGAGCCAATGAGCATTTTCCTGCTCACCGTGCTGTTGCTGCCATTAGGATATCTTACCGTATTCATAGAAGCCCGTTATCTCTGGCCCCTGAATTTTCTGCTGATGATTGCCGGAGCCGTACTGCTGCAGCAGTGGCTGCCGAAAATCGCCCCGTCGCGCAACTGGATATTGTTCGCATGGCTGGTGTATTTCAGCAGCTTCCTCATCTATCCCATCAACACCCTCAAAGACAGTGCAGGCGCCAATAAAGACCTGTTCGTACTTGCCGGCTACCTGCGCGAAAAGAAAATACAGGGCAATTTCATTACAGGCAGCGGCAGCAGTGAAGATTACGGCATGCTGCCCAAAGCAGCGCTGCTCACCGGCAGCAGCATGCACCTGCTGATACGCCACGATGCCCCTGCCGAAGAGCTCCTCCAGGCCATGCGGCAGCAACATATCCGGTACTATTTCTACCGGTACCGGAATGAGCAGGACCTGCAAACCTTTCAGCAAAGCGCCCTTTTCAAAGCCGCTTCTCAGGTGTACCAGACCGGCATCTGCAATTTTGTGATACTGGAGATAAATTGAGGATGCAACAGCAGAAATATGTACTTTTAATTTCCAGATAACCAATAAAAGACGTTCAGAATATGGCGAAAGCATCCAAAGAAAAATCAATCCTCACCAATAAGAGCTTAGACTTCCTCCGCACATACATCAATAACGCATCGCCCGTAGGCTTTGAAAGCAGCGGTCAGCGTTTGTGGCTGGATTATATCAAATCATATGTAGACACTACGTTCACCGATCCTTACGGAACGGCTGTAGGAGTGATCAATCCCAAAGCCACTTTCAAAGTGGTGATAGAAGCGCATGCCGACGAGATCAGCTGGTTTGTGAATTACATCACGGCGGAAGGCCTCATCTACCTCAAACGCAATGGCGGTGTGGATCATCAGATCGCGCCCGCACAACGCGTATTCATTCACGGAAAGAAAGGCGCCGTGAAAGCTGTGTTCGGATGGCCAGCCATCCATACCCGCATCGGCAATCCCGACGGCAAGGAACCCAATCCGAAAGTGGACAACCTCTTTCTCGATTGCGGAGCAAGAAGCAAGAAAGAAGTGGAAGACCTTGGCGTACATATCGGCGCAGTGGTTACCTATCAGGATGGCTACGACGAACTCGCCCACGATTACTGGATCGGCCGCGCATTCGATAACCGCATCGGTGGATTTATGATCGCCGAAGTGGCCAGACTGCTGAAAGAAAATAAGAAATCACTTCCCTTCGGCCTCTACGTAGTGAATGCCGTTCAGGAAGAGATCGGGCTGCGTGGTGCAGAAATGATTGCACGCCGCATCAAACCGGATATCGCCATCATTACAGACGTTACACACGATACCACTACTCCGATGATCAACAAAATAATCGAAGGAGATGTGGCCTGCGGCAAAGGACCATCACTGGCTTACGGCCCCGCAGTGCATAACAAACTGTTGCAGATAGTGCAGGATGTGGCAGAGAAAAAAGACATCCCTGTTCAGCTCCGCACAGTAAGCCGCAGCACAGGAACCGATACCGACTCATTTGCCTATGCAAACGACGGATGCCCTTCTGTGCTCATCTCTATCCCCCTCAGGTATATGCATACCACCGTGGAAATGCTGCATAAGCGTGATGTTGAACAAACCATTCAGCTCATGTACGAAACCTTGCTGACATTATCACCAAAAACAAATCTCAGTTACCTGTGATCATCCAATCCATTTTTTTATACCTCGATCCCGGCAGCGGCAGTTACCTCATTCAGGCAATTATCGCTGCCGTGCTGGGGGCGCTTTTCTACTTTAAAAATATCTGGTGGAGAATAAAATCCTTCTTCTTTAAACCAACTAAGAAAGATTCCACCGGGAATGAAGATGCCCATGGAGACATCTAAGCGCGTTGCAGGATCGTACAAAGACCCCAGCGGTTTTGTATTCCTGGCCAATAATGTCATCTGCCGGCAGGTGAACCAGCGTTATGCCGCCACCTATGAACACCTGATGAGCAGCGGCCTCTATACCGCACTCACAGCCGCTCACAGGCTGGTACCTCATTCAGAACTGAACGAGAACCTCACCAATACACCCAACTGGTACAAAACATTACTGCCCGATCCTATCCATTTCATCACCTATGCGTATGAATGGTCGGGCGCGCAGCTGCGCGATGCAGGCATACTCACGCTCCGCATCATGCGCACAGCTATGGAACATGGCATGATTCTCAAAGATGCCACTCCCTACAACGTACAGTTCCAGAATGGCAGACCCGTTTTCATCGATACCCTCTCTTTTGAAATGTATGATGAAAGCAAACCATGGATCGCCTACAGACAATTCTGCGAAACATTTCTCTTTCCGTTGCTGCTGGAACGATATACCAAAGTAAGCAGTCATCATTGGTTGCGCATGCACCCCGATGGCATTTCTGCAGCCGACACTGCCAACCTTCTTCCATTCAAGAGCAAACTGAATGCAGGCGTATGGCTGCATGTATTTCTCCAGCGCTCCGTTGCACAGAAAAACGATTCCGATAAGAGCAAGGCTAAGCCTTTCAGCAGACAGAAACTGCTGAACCTGCTGCAACACCTGGAGAACATATTGCTCAAATCAGGGAAATCCGCCACGGGCACCACCTGGGGCAACTATTACGAAGAAACCATTATCGGTCAGGCTTACCTGCAGGCCAAGGAAAAGATCTTCCGCCAGATGCTGCAATCCACCGAAGCATTAACAGCATTGGATCTCGGCGCCAACAACGGGCATTTCTCCCGCATCCTCGCCGAAGGCAACAGGCAGGTGATTGCCGCGGATTTCGACGAAGCATGCATACATCACCTGTACAGCTACACGAGAAAAGAAAAGATAAAGAATATACTGCCACTGATTCAGGATATTGTTCATCCCTCATCTTCCATCGGATTCAACAATACTGAACGTCCGGCATTTCATCAGCGCATCCGCACAGAACTGGTTGCAGCGCTGGCCCTGATCCATCACCTGGCTATCGGAAAGAATATCCCGCTGCCCGATATCGCCGCTTATCTGCATGGCATTGCTCCGCAACTGATTATCGAGTTTCCCGAAAAAAATGACGAAAAAGTGCAGCTGCTGCTGAGCAATCGTGAAGACATCTTTCCGGACTATTCCGAAGCCGGATTTGAAGCCGCATTCGAACCCTACTTCGATACCATCACAAAAGTTCGCATACCCGATACAAGCCGCATACTATATTTCATGAACAGAAAAAACTGATATGAAGGAGGCCCTGCGCTCGATACCTTTCTATGCTTTTCTGCTGCCGCTGTTTTTTGTACTGCATGGATTTGTGGAGCTATGGAGTTTTCACAGTTTTGCGGATTACCTCCCCCTGCTGCTGCTCTATACCGGCTGTACATTGATAGTGCTGCTGCTATTCCGATGGATAACCGGCAACTGGAGAAAGGCTGCACTCATCACTACCTTCCTCACAGGATTCTATCTGTTCTTCGGCGCCATCTTCGATTTTCTGAAAGCGCATTCGCCATTTGCAGCGCTGTACAAATATTCCGTACTCACCGTCAGTTTTCTGATACTCGCCATCCTGCTGTTCATCTGGCTTCGCCGTACCACCAGCAGTTTGTACAGAATTACATTTTTTCTGAACCTGCTGCTGCTCATCTATCTCGGTCTCGATCTTTTCACTGCCATACGAAAGTCGCAAACACAAACCAGCAGACCTGTTATCACTGCGCCGAATGCCGCTAACGGCATTATTGCAGACAGTATCGAAAAGCCCGATATCTACCTGCTGGTATTCGATGGTTACTCCAGCACTTACGGGCTGAAACAATTTTTCGGATACGATAACAGCGAACTCGACAGTTTTCTCATCAGCAGAAAATTCCACAACCTGCCTGCAAGCAGGAGCAACTATACAGCCACGGTTTTTTCCATGGCCTCACAACTCAATCTCGACTACCTCACCTGGCTCGATGCGCGCAAATTCATGACCAAGAAAGAGTATGCCCAGTGCGCCGCTATGGTTTATGATAATGAGGTAATGCGGGTTCTGAAAAACAACGGCTATGAGATTGCCAACCATTCTATTTTCGATCTGAAAGATCACCCGTCTTATGCAGATCAGGACTGGCGTACGATTCATGCAAATATCCTTGCAGAAGGAACATTCGGTTCGAGAGTATTGAAAGAATTCCGATGGATGTTCACAGTTTATCCTGCGCTCGCTAAGCTAATGCCCTTCTTCACTTATGAAGATCAGTATGTAACGGTGAAACAACTGTTGAATGGTATCGTACAAGAATCATCCATAAAAAGCAAGCAACCTAAATTCGTATACGGGCACGTGCTGCTGCCGCATCATCCTTATTACCGCGACAAGAACGGAAAAGACAGATCACAGGAAATGCTGAACGACCCTAACTGGCAGGATGGTCCGGATAACCCTTACACCGGCTACATCAAATATGCCAATACCGAGATCAGAAAACTGGTGGACAGCATTCAGATCAACACCAACGGAAAGGCAGTGATCATCGTAGAATCAGATCATGGTTTCCATTATGAGGCGCCGCCGGAGAAAAAACACAATGTCTGGTACAACGTAAATGCAGTTTATCTGCCCAACGGACAATATGGCCAGTTTATGGACAGCATCACCAACGTGAACGAATTCAGAATAATATTCAATACATTGTTCCATCAGCAATATCCTATGCTGAAAGACAGTTTATTGAGGATCTATCATTGAACTATATGAAATCATCACTCAGCAACAAGCCATACTTCATAGTACTACTGCCACTGTTTTTCATCTGGCACGGATGGGCAGAACATGCGGGATTCCTCTCCGCAACAGGATTACTGCCGCTGTTGCTGGTTTACACAGCAGTGAGCCTGCTGCTGTTCTGGCTTTTCAAATGGATAATGCGCGATGTACAAAAAGGAGCATTGATGGCCATATGGTGCATGGCATTCTTCTTTTTCTACGGCGCCATTTTTGATTTTCTGAAAGCACATTCTCCTATCCGCTTTCTGTACAAAAACCCGGTATTGCTCAGCAGCTTTGTAATTTCATTTATTCTGCTGTTCGTCTATCTGCGCAGGAGAAAGCAACCATTAACCAGGGTTACATTTTTTCTGAACCTGCTGTTACTGATCTATCTCGCATTCGATACAACGGTACTGATCTGGAAATACTCCGGCAAAGCGCCTGTGGTTTCAGCTGAGCTGCGGGTTCCGGGTCATACACCAATCCCCGACAGCTGCAAAAAACCAGATATCTATTTTCTGCTTTTTGATGAATACAGCAATTCCGCTGCGCTCAAAGAGCAGTTCAATTTCGACAACAGCAAACTCGACAGTTTTCTGCAATCGCGCAACTTCCGCCTGATGCCGAAGAGCAGCAGCAACTATCCTGAAACGATGTTATCGATGTCGTCTATGTTCAACATGAACTACCTCGCATGGCGCGATTTCAGCAAACCGGTAGTGAAGGAAGATTTTATGCGCTGCGCTACAGAGATCAAAGACAATGAGACCATGCGCTTTCTCACAGCCAATGGCTATCAGATAGTGAACTACTCTTTTTTCGATCTGGTGAATCACCCCGCTCCTGTTAACCAGCGATGGCTGAGCATCGATACAAGGCTCGTAACAGAAGGCACTTTGCTGCCAAGGATCACCAAAGCATTTGAAGGACAGATAGCAGCCCATGAATTTCTCAGAAAACTCCTGCCTGTAAAATCGTATCGTGGTCAGATGCTCAACAACGATCAATGCATTGCGGGAGTACTCAAGGAGCTGGATCGCAAAACCGACGCACCGCGTTTCATTTACGGACATTTTCTCATACCGCATTTTCCATTCTTCAAAGATGCAGCAGGCAAGGTATTGCCAGACAGTATCGTGTATGGCGTAATGGCGGAGACCATCGATCCATTGCCTTATTACTTAGATTATGTACGGTATGGCAATACCGAGATTGAAAAGATCATTACCACCATTCAGCAGAAAAATCCCAATGCGGTGATCATCTTCATGAGCGATCATGGATATCGGTGGACGGGCAGAGCGGTGAACCCGGCCTGGCTCTTCCGCAATCAGAACGCCGTGTATTTCCCTAACCGGGAATACGGCGCTTTTTACGACAGCATTACCAATGTGAATCAATTCAGGGTTATCTTTAATTCATTATTCCATCAGCAATATCCATTGATACCGGATACCGTGTTCCTGAAGTCTGTTCGAAAAGCGAATGAATCTAACCTGAATTTTTCGCATGAGCAATATCATTAGTACACTTCCGGCAAATCCGGCGCAGCGGCCATTACTGATCGCATTCGGCGGCGTTACCGCATTATTTGCGCTTTTGCTAACATTTGGTTTTCCCGTGTACCATTCTCCGGATGATACCTTCACTGCAATGATCCTCGGCAACGGATTCGGCACAGGTCAATCGGATTGCCTGCCTTTCATGCACAATATGCACTACTGGCTGTCTGCTCCGCTGATTGGGCTTTACAAAAATTATCCTTCACAGAACTGGTATAGCTGGTTGTTGCTGTTCACTCAGTATATCTGTTGCATTGTTATTTTTTATGTGCAGCTGAAAAGGCAGAACTGGTTGCCTGCTGTAATTTTTTTTCTGCTCAGTTTTTCCGTGTATGTAAGTTTTCTCATTTTATACCTGCATAACTCTTCGGCAGCAGTAACAGCCATCGCAGCAGGATCGTTGCTGATATGGCATTATGCCGATCAGCCGAAGGGATCAAAATGGTTATTGATTCCGGCAGCAGCGTTGCTGGTACTGGGCATGTTGCTCAGATTGCATATTGCCATACCATTGCTGATCATTGCAGCCCCATTCTTTTTACTGATAAAGGGATGGAAGAAAAAACTGGAAGCAGTGGCTGTGATCGCGATCTGCATATTGCTTGCTCTGAATGCTTATACCCTTCATGAAAATTATTACACCCGGCATTGCCCCAACTGGCAGTCGGAAGAGCATTACCGCCAGGCTAAATACGATTTCATCAATTACAACAGAGATACCACTAAAGCTTCGCTGGCAGCTTACCGTGAAGACATCAGTTTAGTGAATGCACTGATACTTCCCGATACCGCTTTCATTCCGCGCGAAAGGCTGAGCATGCTTGCCCGCGAAGCAAAAACCATCATGCCTCTTCGGACTTTCTTTTCGATGGATACGCTGTACTGGCCGCTGGTGAACAACCGCCTTTTTCTGGTGATGGCATTGGTGGCGATGTCGCTTTTCTGGGGAAGAAGACAGAACAATATCATCAAGATATTGTCGCTGCTCGCAGCAGCAGCACTTACTGTTTATCTGGTGATGGTGATGAAACTGCCGGAGTTCATCATCCCCTCTTTTGTATTCACCTGGTTTGTGTTTGCGGCATCGTCGGTAAAGTACATTTACCCTCCCGCAGTAATGAACAGGGTGATCACTTTTCTGATCATCGCCTCCTTTATCGGCTGGGGAGTGGTGAGGGCTGTGAAGATCAGCAATCACAATAAAGAGGAGTTCGGAGAACTATGGGCTATCCAGCGTGAGTTGAGTACACACCCCGACAAACTCTTCATCAGTATTGGGGACAATGATGTTTTCGGCAGCTTTTATGTGTTTGCCACACCCGAAGACTATCCGATGAAGAATATGCTTTTTGTGGACCAGCCGCTTAGCCTCCGGAATGCTGCGCTCCTCCGCGATTTCGGATATACCGGCTTCAATGATGCAATTCTCAATCCAAACGTCTATTTTCGCGGCCCGGAGCTGCCCGCCCTCACGGATCATTTCACGCACCAGTTGCAGAAACCCGTCGATTGGGGTGGTCCCCTGTCAGGTTTTAAATATTCAAGGGTTTGTAAACCAATGACCCGTTGAAAACGTTATTCCTGATCCGAAATAACCTTTATATTCGCCCATTCAAGAAAAAATTTTGATATGATCAGATCCGACTGGACTTTGCAGGAAGTAGAAGAACTGTACAATACCCCTCTGATGGAATTGATTTACAAAGCGGCTACCATCCACCGTGAATTCAACGATACCGGTGAGGTTCAGGTGTGTACGCTGCTGAGTATCAAAACAGGTGGTTGCTCTGAAGATTGTTCTTACTGCCCGCAGGCTGCGCGTTATCATACCGACATCAATGTACAGGCACTGATGAAAACAGATCAGGTGCTGGAGTACGCCCAGAAAGCAAAAGATGCAGGATCTACCCGCTTCTGCATGGGTGCCGCCTGGCGCGAAGTGCGCGACAACCGCGACTTCGACCGTGTAATAGACATGGTAAAAGGCGTTAATGAACTGGGTATGGAAGTTTGCTGTACACTCGGCATGCTTACCGAAGAACAGGCTAAGAAACTGGCAGATGCCGGCCTCTATGCGTACAATCATAACCTCGATACTTCTGCCGAATATTACGGCGATATCATTTCTACCCGTACTTACGACGACAGGCTTCAAACCCTCGACAATGTGCGCAAAGCAGGCGTATCTGTTTGCTGCGGCGGCATCGTAGGTCTGGGAGAAACACACGAAGACCGCATCAAGATGCTGCATACACTGGCCACCATGCCTGAGCATCCTGAAAGCGTGCCCGTAAATGCACTGGTGCCTGTTAAAGGAACACCGCTCGAACACAACGAAAAAGTAAAGGTTTGGGATCTGGTGAGAATGATCGCTTCAGCACGCATACTGATGCCGAAAGCAATGGTTCGCCTCAGTGCAGGAAGAGCTACCATGAGCATTGCCGATCAAACGCTCTGCTTTATGGCTGGTGCAAACTCCATCTTTGCCGGAGAGAAACTGCTTACCACACCGAATCCTACATTCGATGAGGATATGGCAATGTTCGATCTGCTGGGATTGAAGCCCCGTGAAGCTTTCAAAGGTGAGAAGGAAATGGTGCAGCACTAACCTGCTGCCCTTGTTGCCGCGAGAACTGCGGCAGAAGTGATACCTGAAATCTCTTTACAAAAATATGGCTGGCCATCCATCACCTGAAGGATGGCCTCTATCATTTCTTCCCCTGAAGAATTCTTGGTTACATAGCCGTTGGCCCCGGCCTGCATAAGCCCGTTAACATAAGCCAGGTCTGTATGAACAGAAATGCCGATGATGCGGATATCATCGGAAAATTCGCGGATGCGGCGCGTAGCTTCAATGCCATTCATGGGTTCCATATTGATGTCCATCAATATTATCTGGGGTTGCAAAACCCTGGATGCTTCCACCACACGGTGGCCATTTTCACAAACAGCGATCACATCCAACCGGGGATCTCTGTTCAGGAGCAGCCGCCAGGCTTCCCGCACCAGCCGGTGGTCGTCTGCTATCATAATTTTGATCATTGAGCAATGTTGTTAAAGTAACCGGCAAAAGATCCTTCAAAATGGCGACAAAATCATATTCTGCTTTGCCAATTTTCACCGCGTCAAGGAAATTTGATAGTAGAAATTAAGGGGAAACGATTACCAGACCTTATTTTCCGCTATTCCCGGTTCCCAGGTAGTCGCCCAACCGCAAAGCCAGCCCAAACTGATTATACGCAATGCTCCGCTGATACCAGCTTCTCGAATACCTGATCTGCAGCTTTTTCAATATCACACCCGCTCCCATCGAAAATCCGTTCAGCCCATTCCCCGCATTGCTTACATTCAGCTCCTTCCTTCGCATATGGTTGTAGCCGAGACTGAGCTCTATTTTGTCGGTGAGGTAACATTGCGCACTAAGCAAAACATGACTGAACAGTTTATCGAAGAAGGGTGAACCTTTCTCATCAAACCCATTCTCCGTGTTGAAAGCAGTATCGTTGTAGCGTATATCGAAGCGTTGCAGATGCCAGGCCGTTAACGAAAACTGAAGCGGCGCATTGGCCAGTCTTTTTGAAATGCCCAGCTGCATATCGAAAGGAAGTTCTTCGCGCGAAGATCCATTGTATTGCTTCAGCTGTGCGCCCATATTCTTCGCAACGAATGATGCCTGCCAGAGATTGGAAGAATCGTAATAGCTGATGCCGATATCCAGCGCAATGCCCGAAGAACGATATATGCCGTACGAAGAATGAATGAATTTAATGGTGGCGCCGTAATGCCAGCGATCCATATAACGCCTGCTTGCACTGGCCTGTATCACATAATCTACCGGGCGCATATTGCCGTATATGTTTCCGCTTTCATCTGTCTGCACAATATTGCCATAGCTGATGTACTGAATGCCCAATGCAAAATTGGTTTGCAGTTGCTCTGCGCGGTAACCGCCGATGAGGTTGTAAGCATTCACTCCACCCTTCAGCGAATTGAAACTGAACTGCGTTTGTGTATGCATGTTAGTTCGTAACAAAGCCGGATTGCCATATGCAAGACCGATATCATTGCTGATCTGAGAAATATTGATGCCGCCCAGCGCTGCTGTTTGTGGTGATGCCGGTAATTTGAGAAAGTTGTAGGTACTGCTGCCGCCGAGTGTCTGAGACCGGAGATGGCCGCAGCACAACAGTGCGATCGATATGAAGATGCAGGTTCTCATGCAGTAGATGGCCTGCGAAAATAATCCAGTTATTCAGGTACAAAAAAAAATTCCTCCATTGACATGGAGGAATTCCTTTAACCCTTAAAACAACCAACATGAAAAAATTTTCAATTGATACTATAAATATAACATGATTAGATTCCTTTTGTTGACCTTTCGTGCTCGTATAGCGATTAAAATAATATTAAAAAGCAGTCTTCCAGAAAGGCAAAATCCCGGAAAACCTTTCCCATAGCGGGTTTCGGCAATTCCGGGATTTATTGTGCAAAGCGTTGTATAAATGTTAAACCAGCGCAAGTTCCAGCACCTGCTGCATGGTTTTCACGAAATGGAATTTGATTCCCTTGATAAAATCAGAGTCGATTTCCTGCACATCGCGCTCATTCTGCCAACAGAGAATGATCTCTTTGAGCCCTGCCCGCTTGGCAGCCAGCACTTTCTCCTTGATGCCACCCACGGGTAATACTTGCCCGCGAAGGGTGATCTCTCCGCTCATTGCCAGATAAGGCTTCACTTTGCGGCCCTGAAAAGCAGATGCCATCGCGGTCATCAGTGTTATACCAGCAGATGGACCATCTTTCGGCACCGCTCCCTCAGGAAGGTGAATATGAATGGTTCGCTTCTCGAATATGGCAGGATCGATATCGAATTTCTTAGCATTCGATTGCAGATAGGTCAGTGCGGTAACCGCTGATTCCTTCATCACGTTTCCGAGGTTTCCGGTGAGCTTCAACTCGCCCTTGCCTTCACTGAGACTTGTTTCGATGAAGAGGATATCGCCACCAACATACGTCCATGCAAGCCCTACGGCAACACCGGGCATATTGGCCACTTTGTAGAGATCATTGCTGTATCGCGGCTTGCCGAGGATCTTCTCGATATCTTTTGCGGTCACCAGCGTTTTGATCTTTTCCTTCATCGCATATTCCTTCGCCTCGTAACGCATGATGCTGGCCAACTGACGATCCAGCTCACGAACACCACTCTCGCGCGTGTAATCCTGCACCACTTTCTCCAGCACTTTATCACCGATCTTGAAGTTGAAATCTTTGAGACCGTGTGCTTCTTTTTGTTTCGGCACCAGGTGTCGCTTCGCTATCTCCATCTTTTCTTCAACAGCATATCCACCGAGCTCGATGATCTCAAGCCTGTCTCTCAATGCCGGTTGAATATTATTGATATTATTGGCCGTAGCAATGAACAACACTTTGCTGAGATCGTACTCCAGTTCGAGATAGTTATCGTAGAAAGTATTGTTCTGTTCGGGATCGAGCACTTCGAGCAATGCTGATGAAGGATCGCCGCGGAAATCGTTCCCTACTTTATCGATCTCATCGAGAATGATAACAGGGTTGGATGATTTTATTTTTCTCAGCGATTGCAGAATGCGGCCGGGCATCGCACCGATATAGGTTTTGCGATGGCCTCTGATCTCACTTTCGTCGTGCAGTCCACCGAGACTGATACGCACGTATTTGCGCTGGATGGCACTGGCAATGCTGCGTCCCAGCGATGTTTTACCGATACCGGGAGGGCCTACGAAGCAGAGGATCGGACTCTTCATATCCCCTTTCAGTTTCAGTACTGCGAGATATTCGAGAATGCGTTCCTTTACTTTCTTCATGCCGAAATGATCTTTGTCGAGCACTTTCTGTGCACGCTTCAGATCGTAGATATCGTCTGTGTACTCACCCCAGGGAAGATCGAGGAGCAGGTCCATATGATTGTACACCACCGAGTAGTCGGGTGTGCTGGGATGCATTCTTTCCAGCTTCTCTACTCCTTTGCGGAACATATCGCGTGCGGCCTCCGTCCATTTTTTTGTTTCCGCTTTCTTCTGCATTTCCTTGATCTCACGATCGTTGGAATCTCCACCCAACTCTTCGCGGATACTCTTCATCTGCTGATTGAGGAAGTATTCGCGTTGCTGTTTATCCAGCTCTGTTTTTGTTTTGGTGGTCACTTTATTTTTCAGCTCAGCAAACTGCAGTTCGCGTTGCAGCAACTGCATCAGCAGGTCTGCGCGTGCTTCGATATTATCCAGCTTCAGCAGCTGTTGTTTTTCGGTAAGCTCGGTATTGAGGTTGCTCGAAATAAAGTGGATGAGGAAGGAAGGGTTTTCGATATTCTTCAGAATGATGCTTGCTTCCGAAGGAATGTTCGGAGAAAGCTGAATGATCTGCGTTGCCAGTTCCTTGATATTGGCAACATACGCTTCGAAGTCTTCGAGTTTGGGCGTATCGTCTTCAGTAAGCAATTCTACCCTTGCTTTGAAATAAGGATCTTCCGACACAATGCCTGCCACCCTGAAACGCCGGCGGCCCTGGATGATCACCGTGGTTCCGCCATCGGGCATCTTTATCAGCTTCACGATGCGGGCAACTGTACCGATATCTTCGAGATCATTCACTGTGGGATCTTCCACATTACTGTCTTTCTGCGCTACAACGCCCACCAGTTTGTCGGCTTTGTAGGCATCGTTCACAGCCTTGATGCTTTTATCTCTTCCTACGGTGATGGGCAATACCACACCGGGGAACAATACTGTATTACGGAGGGGGAGCAGGGGAAGTTCATCAGGCACTACCAGATCTTCACCATTATCGCGTTCATTCTCGTTAAGGGGAATTATCGGGAGAAAATCCATCTCATCTTCGCCTTGAAAAAGTAAACTGGGTTCTTTCATTACTTCATTTTATCTAATGACAAAATAACACACTCAGCGTGAAATACCTATGATTATTAATAGAATGGCTATAGTTCAAGTTTGATGCCAACGGAGGTGCGGCTGCATGCCAGGGGCTCAGGTAAGCCAAAAGGGCAGATAAAAAGACAAAGGTTGATTTCAAAGTTACCAATTCCTGTAACTTTAGCCCATGTACGAAAGGATAGTTCAAAACATCACCCGACACGTTCAGCTAACCGAAGACGAGATCAACAGATTTACCAGCGTGATCAGAACCAAACAGGTTCGCCGCAAACAATACCTTTTACAGGCAGGCGACGTTATGCGATACGAATGTTTCGTTACCGAAGGATGCCTCCGCTCCTTTTATGTGGATGATAACGGGCAGGAACGCACACTCACTTTTGCATTTGAAGATTGGTGGACGGGAGATATGTACAGTTTCCTTAGCGGAAACCCTTCGCGCTTTGATGTGGAAGCGCTGGAAGATTCTACCCTGCTGATGATCGAGCGACAGGCGCTGGAAAAATTATACGACGAAATTCCGCAGCTCAACCGCCATTTCAGAATATTGCTGGAGCGCGCCTATGTGGCCATGCAGAACCGCATTTTCGAATCGATGAGCATGACGGCAGAAGAACGTTACCGTGCATTTCAGGTAAGATACCCACAATTTGAACAGAGACTCTCACTGAAACATATCGCTTCTTATCTCGGCATCACGCCCGAAAGCCTCAGCAGAATCAGAAGCAACAGAAAATAACAGACCAGGCAAACCTGATCTGTTCACTCAAAAAACACCCTTCATAGGAAACAATAGTTACAGCTGTGCCGGTCTGCGGTGCAGCTTTTTATTTTGCAGCAGCAATACAATTGCAATGAGACAGAATACCGACTCTATCATCAGCCATTGCATGCCGAATGCGCCGAGTGGTCCGTCTGAGATCATAGTGATCAATCTCGATATGGCATAAGCGCCCCAGAAGATGGAAAGAAAACGCAGTGCCGATACAACATCTGTGAGCAGGTAACGGATCAGTAATGCAACAATGGTAACGCCTACACCACCGTACACACCACGGATAGAGCTGATGGAATCCGTGTTGGGAAGCTTAACGCCTACCAGGTCCATCACAGATTGCGGATCGAAAATGGCGAGTATGCTCACGTAGAGCAAACTCAGCACAGATAATACAACAAAGCCTTTTGAAGCAAACCGGAGAAATTTTGAACCAGCATTCATGGTGTAATGTTTTGGTCAAAATTCGATACTGCTGATCTGTAAAATATTGGCGGTCGCCAAGATTTATGCCCCATCAAAACACTTAACCTAGATCAAGTCTATTTCTTAACCTAGGTCATTGGAGCACCCCTGCGTTTCGTAGCATCTTTGCATCACAATATCACACAAACGCAAACATTTTCTAAAACGTTATTTTATGAATCTCTTTAACTACTGTAAGAAACTCAACATCCTCGGAACAGATAACAGCATCAACTGGACAATCCTTCGTGTAATGCTCGGCGTGGTAATGCTGGCGCATGGTGTGCAAAAAACCTTCGGCTGGTTCGGCGGATTCGGATGGGAAGGCAGCATGGGTTACTTCACAGGCCATGTAGGAATGCCCGCTCCCGCAGCAGCCTTTGTAATTCTGGTAGAATCACTCGGCGCGGCTCTCCTCATCATCGGATTTGCAGGCAGAATCAATGCTGCACTGATCGGATTGATAATGATAGGCGCCTTCTTTGTAGAACATAAATCCAACGGTTTTTATATGAACTGGTTCGGTAATCAGAAAGGTGAAGGTTATGAGTTCGATCTGCTGCTCTGGGCTATTGCCGCAGTGCTGACGATCAATGGCAGTGGGCGTTTCTCCGTTGACCGCTGGTTAACAGCAAGAAGAACTTCATCCCATGGAACGACCAATGCTCCCAGGTACGCGAAAGCTACTGCATAAGCATTCAGTCGGTGAAAATACCGGATCAAAGCTGCTGCAAAGGCAGCTTTTTCTTTTGCCCCTGCGAAACATTGTGCTTTGATTTTTGTAGTAATGAATATGAAAGCCATCGAATCTGCCGAATCATTCTACCGTCACAGAGGCATTACGCATACCGCTACCAATCTCTTCAATGTGTTTGATAATGGCGAATATTGCACAGAGCCATTGCTTTACATACGCAGAGATTTTTACAAGATCTCCCTGCTCCTTGGAAAGTGCAAACTCAATTTGCACGATAAGGAAATACAGATCGATAAACCCGCACTTGTTTTCTATCATCCCCAGCTCCCTTTTTCGTGGACGCCGCTTTCTCCCGAACAGCCCGGATACTTCTGCATGTTCAAAAAAGAATTCCTGATAGAACTGCAAAAAAACTCCAGCCTGCAGCAGTCCCCACTCTTCCGTCCTGAAAAGAACGGCGTGTTTTTTCTGAACAAAGAGCAGCTGAAGAATGTGCGTGATATTTTCCGGTCGATGCTCCGGGACATCGATTCGGACTATGCTTTCAAATACGATCTGTTGCGCAGCCGCCTGCAACTGCTGATTCACGAATCGCTGAAGATGGAACCCGATGCCCCATTCAGCAAAAGCAATACGGCGGCAGAACGCATCACCGCCTCCTTTCTCGAATTGCTCGAACGGCAATTTCCTATCGATACACCTGAACGAATATTGAAGCTCCGTTCTGCAAGCGATTTCGCCAATGCCCTGAGCGTGCATGTGAATCACCTGAACAATGCAGTGAAAAAAAGTACAGGTAAACCTACTTCCGTTCATATCTCCGAGCGGATCGTTACCGAAGCCGA
This sequence comes from Pseudoflavitalea sp. G-6-1-2, assembly GCF_012927185.1. Lineage (GTDB taxonomy): Bacteria > Bacteroidota > Bacteroidia > Chitinophagales > Chitinophagaceae > Pseudobacter. Next base: position 2,269,144 of record NZ_JABBGB010000001.1, on the reverse strand, counting down.
CTCATTGCTCAAACACAGCGACTGGCCTGTTGCAGATATCGCTTACAGTCTCGGTTTCGAATATCCCAACTACTTCTACAATTTCTACAAAAAACAAACCGGTCATGCTCCCGGCATCACCCGGCAGCAGGCACTTTGAATTTCATACTAATCCCTTTGATTGTTGTAGTTATGCCTGCCATTGCAAAACTAGCTTTGCATAAATATTCAGCATGACAACAGTTAACGCATACGCAGTAAAAGCAGCAGGTGGGAAATTGGAATCATTCACATACACGCTGCCGGAGATCGGAAGAGAACAGGTTGATATCAAAGTGCATTATTGCGGGCTATGCTATTCAGATATAAACATGATCGATAACAGCTGGGGGTTCTCACAATATCCGCTTGTGCCCGGCCATGAGATCGTAGGCGAGATAATCCGCACCGGTGATGATGCACATGGTTTGAAAGTGGGCGATAAAGTTGGTATGGGATGGTTCTCTAAAAGCTGTATGCATTGTCCGCATTGCATGCAGGGAGATCATCAGCTTTGCACCGATATCGAACAAACGGAAGTAGGCCGCCATGGCGGGTTTGCAGATGTTGTACGCGGGCACTGGAGCTGGGTGGTGAAACTTCCTGAAGGCATCGATATGGCCAAAGCCGGTCCGCTTTTCTGTGGAGGCAGTACCGTATTCACGCCGATTGTATCCGAGAATATCAGACCAACAGATAAAGTGGGCGTTATCGGAATTGGTGGATTGGGACATCTTGCCATCCGGTTTCTGAGACACTGGGGTTGTGAAGTAATTGCATTCAGCTCCAACAAATCGAAAGAAGCAGAGATATTGCAGATGGGCGCTACGCGCGTGATCGATTCTACCAGCGACGAAGCGCTTCAATCGATCAAAGGCCAGTTGAATTTTATTCTCAACACCGCCAATGTACCGCTCAACTGGAACAGTTATCTGGAATGCCTTGCTCCCAAAGGAAAATTCCATACCGTTGGAATTGTAGAGGAACCGATGCAGATTGCAGGGTGGAATCTTATCAACGGAGGAAAGTCTGTAGCAGGCAGTCCGGGTGCAGGCCCCGCCCTCACCTGCACCATGCTGGAGTTTTGTGTTCGCCATAATATCTATCCTACCGTGCAGGAGTTCCCGATGGAAAAAGTGAATGAAGCCATCACACATCTCAAAGAAGGAAAAGCGAGATACCGTGTAGTATTGACTAATATCTGAATCAATCCATGCACCATACCATTGGCTGATCCGCGTGGTCAGCCTTTTCCATTTTACATATTTCCCTATTTCTATTATCACTGAAGCACCAGTAGGGCACCCATCACCCTGATCCATAAATTTTGCGCTGCCAACCTGTATTTTTTGGTATATTTAATTCGCAATAACCTTGTTATCCGCAGGAGCAAACCTACGATTCATTCCCCCCAACCCAATTTACGCTCCTGAAGTAATCCAGCTCTGAATTCCTTACAACTTATTATCCCGCACACAAGGGATAAGTATGCCTTTGTATCGAAACCTAAAATTACTATCTCATGAAAGCTAGATTTACTTTCCATGGCCGGTTGCAGGCCATTGTTTCCAGACAATGCAGTAGAATAAAGTGGCTGGTTCCGGTAGCCCTGCTATTGCTGTCTGCCTCTGCAGAAGCACAGAACTGCTCGGCCAATGCAGGGGGGAACTTTACTGTCTGCGGATCAACTGCCACGCTGAACGGCACCGCTTCCGGAACAGTCAGCGGCAGCCCGACATGGAGTTTTGTTTCTGGTCCGGTTACACCCGTGATCAGCTCTCCGAATTCACTTACAACGGGTATCACCGGAATGACGGCCGATGGAAACTATGTATTCCAGCTGAGCCAGCCCTGCGGTACCGGAACTTCCACCTCAAACGTAACAGTTACAGCACATCCAAGGCCCGCAAGTTTTACTGCCGGACCTGATAAGACAGGTATCTGCGCAACAACCGGAACTGTACAGCTGGATGGTGTGATCCCTCCCGGTTTCACCGGAACCTGGACTGCCGTGAACATCTACAGTTTCGAATCATTTGGAGGAACGGTAACCACCAATTCATCGTTCAGCAGCACAACCAGTGCAACGCCAAACTTTTCGCTGATCAATAAAGCGGATCACGATATCGATCCTGCATACTGGGCAATACTCACCATCACATCTCCCGGAGGCATTTGTACCTATAAAGACACTACGGTGGTACGTTTTTGCCCCAATCCCAATATTCCGGTTGCCGATATTTCACGATGCAGTGATGGCAGCTCCGTGCAATACATCGATCTGCCTTCCAATACACCTGACTTTGCTACTTCCACTCCGGGATCATCCGGTAACACAGCCAATGGAACTACAGTATCCATCAACGTTACATCCCAACCGGGTGGAGCAAATATGGTGTACGATAAACTGGAAAGCAGAAGACTTTATGTAACCGGGGCTACTGTTCCCGGCGCATACACTTTTACAATCACCGTCAGCAACTGCTGTGGTACTGTAACTTCTGCACCGATGACCTATACCATTTCAGGAATGAATCCGGGTCAGCTGAATTTTCAACCGGCTGGTCATGGTGCGCCTGAGCAGCTGGCAGTGTATTCATTTGGCGGTTCAGCCGGTGAAGTACATTGCGGCACTGCCGGAACAGCTACACCGGAATTGTTCTACTTTGATATTAATGCGGCCGATCCACCGTCAACTGTGGTAACTGCTGCAAGTGCAGGCATACTGCCTCCCGGAGCCAGCACACCAACCTTTGTACAAAGTGGTGCCGGAACAATGAATCGGAGCATTAGCGTAAACCCCGGCGCCAGCGGATGGGTAGTGGGTACTTATCGCATAGACCTCAGCGTTGGAACAAGCCCTTGTACCATTCCACAATCATACTTCATCCATATTACCGATAACAACAGGCAGCCGCTTGCTCCGCAGGAACAGACGGTTTGTTATCCCGGAGCCGGACAGATCAGCTTCAACATGGCGATGCCACCGGTATTCCAGGGTGTAGTAAATTCCAGCTACCTGCAGGATTTTGGAGGATACTACAATTTCAACGTAATCTCTCAACCTCCGGGTTCTTCTCCGCTGGTATTCCCAACTTCCGATCAACGCGGCATCACCAATAGCACCATACAGGTTTCCAATATCGATGCAGCGGGTGATTACGTAATCCGTGGTTCTTATTTCTCGGGCAATGGTGCGGGACCAATTCTCGAACAGGAGTTCGCATGCTCAGGCATTGCAACCCCGCTTGAGTTCGACATCACGCTGCACGTGAATAATTTCCTCAACTCAAATGCAGGCAGTGATCAAACACTCGGATGCGTAACCAGCACCAGCCTCTTAGGCAATGCAACCGGCGTTGGTACCGGATTGTGGACCGTAGCTTCTTCTCCTGCGGGATCGGCACCGGTGTTCGGCACCCCTACCAGCCCGTCTACAACAGTAACCGGTCTCAGTGTACCTGGCACCTATACATTTACATGGAGCATCACCACACCCAATCCTACCGGATCTTGTGTGAGCTCCGACGATGTAACGGTAAACATCACCTGCGGACTGCCTGTACGCTGGCAATCGTTCGACGTAAACAAAGCCGGAAGCAAAGCCATCATCCGCTGGTCTACTTCTACAGAGCTGAACAATAAAGGATTCACCATTCAGCGTAGTGCCGACGGTGAAACCTGGAGCAACCTCGGTTTTGTTGCAAGCAAAGCCAGCAATGGCAACAGCACACAACCGCTGAGCTACGACTTCACTGACAACGGACCAAACGATGGCACCGTGTACTATCGCATACAGCAAACCGATCTCGATGGCAAACCGGATTACAGTGCAGTGAAACATCTTGAGTTTGGAAATGCAGGCCGCATCACGGTTTCGCCCAATCCTGCAAAAGATGAAGTAACCGTTTCCGGCACCGGCAACAACGCCACACTGAGGATAGTGAGCATAACAGGTGTTGCCTTCAAAACACAAGTGCTCACCGGAAGAACCACCAAGGTTGATATACGCAGCCTGCCTGCAGGTTTGTATTATTTCATCATTGAAGAGAACAATAAGAAGAACAATTTCAAAATACTGAAGAAGTAAGCCTCTGCAATGTTTACAAAAGAAGAAGGTGTTCCGGAAAATCGGAACACCTTCTTTCTTTAAGTACTTTATGTTTTACAGAGGGCTCATAATATTCTTGCGCCTACATAAAGCTGAAAACCCTGATTCTTCCATTTGTGTGAGTCTTCCACATCATTGATATCGTTGAGACCAATCACATAACGTGCGCCCACTTTGAATTTCATCAGGTTCAGCTGTGCGCCTACGAGCAGGGAGAAGTCGCCTTTTTTGAAAGCTTCCTTGCCATTGTTGAGCAGGTTCTTATCCTGATTCAGCAATGTGCCGAACTGTGGTCCGAGCTGAATGGCTACCAGGCTGAGGGGCCGGTAACAAAGCAGCACAGGAATGCTCAGGTAATTCAGTTTTCCTTTTACATCGCTTACGCCATTGGGATAAACGCTGTTGAAACCGTTTCCGGTACGGAAGTTCGTCTGGCTGAATAACAGTTCCGGTTGTACGCCCCATTTTTCGTTGATATACACTTCTCCAAATGCGCCGATATGATAACCGAACTTGAATTCGTCGTTGAACGATTTTCCGTCTACCTTGAAAATATTGGCGCCTGCTTTAATGCCTACGTGCAGACTCTGAGCCATGCAGGTAATCGAGAATAGCATCATGCCGGAAAAAAGAGCCAGCATTCTTTTTTTCATACATATTGATTTTTGGATTTCCATGAAAAGGTTTTGCGGCTACAAGGTACCTCTTTTGATGGAACATATAGAAAAAAAGCGCCAACCATTCAACCTTCATGATTAGATGATGCGAAGTCCAACATACAGCTGGAAGCCCTGGTTTTTCCATTTCTCGCTGCTGCCAACATCATTGATGTTCGACAATCCGATAAGGTATCTTCCTCCAACTTTCAGTCCGCCCACATTCACCTGAACGCCGCCGAGTAAGGAGAAATCACCTTTTTTGAATGCATCCTTTCCGTTGTTGAAAAGATTCTTGTCCTGATTCAAAAGAATACCAAACTGAGGACCTGCCTGAATGGAGATCAATTTAACAGGAGAATAGCTCAGCAATACCGGAACGCTCAGGTAATTGAGTTTACCTTTCACATCGTTCACACCACCGGGATAGATATTGCTGAAACGGTCGCCAGAACGGTAATTCGTCTGATGCCACAATACTTCCGGCTGAATGCCAAACTTGTCTGTAAAGTTGATCTCTGCAAATGCTCCCACGTTATACCCGAACTTGAATCCATCATTGAAACTCTTTCCATCTACTTTCAGAATGTTCGCACCTGCTTTAACGCCAAAGTGAAGTCCTTGTGCAAAAGAAGCAGAGGCAGTACATAATAATAAAGCCAGGGGTAAAAGATACAGGGTTCTCTTTTTCATACATTGTAATTTGGTTCAACCCTGTTTTTTCAATTGGTGTGCCAGTATGTTGCAATCGCTTGTTAATATCTACGTAATCGCGGATTTGTAATATAAAATAACATCTCACATGAATACGCATGCGAAATAAACGCCATATCATGTCAGATGATCAGCTATGCCAGGGTGATCACGGTAATTTCGGGTAATATTCCCACACGTCCGGGATAACCGAGGAATCCATACCCCCGGTTGACGTATAATTTCTGCGTATCATTTTCGTACAATCCTGCCCACTGTTTGTACATATATTGAACAGGGCTCCATTTGAAGCCGGGCAGCTCTACGCCGAACTGCATGCCATGCGTGTGTCCGCTGAGCATGAGGTCTACATCTTTATATTGTGGTATCACTTCTGCCTCCCAATGGCTGGGATCGTGGCTGAGCAATATCTTGAATGGGATCTGTTCTGTGCCGGGATGTGCTTCGCTCATCTTTCCGTACTTGGGGAAATTGCCTTTGGCTCCCCAGTTCTCGATGCCGAGCACGGCAATTTTGTCCGCCCCTTTTTCGAGAACCACGTGTTCGTTCATCAGCAGTCTCCAGCCGAGTTCGCCATGAACGGCTTTCAGCCTTTCGAGATTGGCTACCTTGGCTGCTGCACTTTCCCATTTCACATAATCGCCGTAATCGTGGTTGCCTAAAGTGGAGTAAACACCCAATGGCGCTTTCAGCTGATTGAACACATCCATGTACTCTTCCATTTCGGTGGCGCGGTCGTTTACGAGATCGCCGGTGAAGAGAATCAGATCGGGTTTTTCTTTCATGATCTTCTCTACCCCATGGGCAACCGCTTTTTTGTCCATAAAGCTGCCGGAATGGATATCCGAGATATGTACAATTTTCAGTCCTTTGAATGCAGCCGGCAGATTGGCAAAACTCATGGGGATTCTGTTCACCTGATATTTGTATTTGTTGCTGAATCCGTAGAGCAGGGTGCCGAAAACCGAACTGCCGGCAGCGATACCGAGCCAGCTGAGGAAAGCGGAGCGGGTAATGCCATCGGATTTTGTATTGATGGGAACGGAAGGATTGCTGAACAGTTTACCGATCACCCACATGCCACCACGGCGGATATCATCGAGGGCCAGGAAGATGCCGATAATGAGTTTGGCCAGAAACAGTCCGATGATGATGGCCCGCATATAGGTTTGGAATGCGCGGCCGAGACCTCCGAAGTCTACATAGGGCAAAGCTACCATCGTTGCGATGATGGCGACGGAGACCGTCCAATATAGTGCAATGATGAAAAGTCTTGTCTTAGGGGAATTATCGGGCAGTACCACTTTGATGGCCTGATATACATAAATATCCAGTAAGATCATGATACCCACGATGATCCACCAGAATCCGGAATTGCGCATTGGATGAGAATTTATTTCCTTGGTTGAAACTTTATTTAACAGTCAGCAGCCCTTTTGGTTGCGATTGTTGGGGGGGAAGTGTATTTTTGCCGTCCTGCTGTAATGGCTTACCCGGATTTTATGGCAGGCAATCGCTGCAGAATGGTTGATTATTACGGTCTTCGGCCCCAAATATCGGCTAATCTACAGCAAAATAACCCGGTTTCCCGGTGGGCAAAACTAAATTTTGTAGTCTTGCTGATTGGGGACATTTTTACGATCCACTAAATTAGGTACTCTACAATGGCGCGAGTAATAGGAGTAGCAAATCAAAAAGGAGGAGTAGGAAAAACTACTTCTGCCATCAATCTGGCGGCTAGTTTGGCCGTGCTCGAATTCAGAACACTGCTGGTAGATGCAGACCCGCAGGCCAACAGCACCACAGGGGTGGGCTTCGACCTGCACAATATTCAGCAGAGCCTGTACGATTGCATGGTTAACGGAACTGCTGCCAAAGATGTGGTATTGAAATCGGAGATCCCCAATCTGGATGTGATTCCTTCCCATATCGATCTGGTAGGTGCCGAGATTGAAATGATCAACTACCCCAACCGCGAAAGTGTACTGAAAGGAATTCTCGAGCCGGTAAAAACCGAGTACGATTTCATTATCATCGATTGCTCTCCTTCTCTGGGCCTGATCACTGTAAACGCTCTCGTGGCCGCTGATTCAGTGATTGTTCCGGTTCAGACCGAGTTCTTCGCCCTCGAAGGTTTGGGCAAACTCCTCAATACTATTAAAATTGTACAAAGCCGCCTCAATACAGCCCTCGTTATCGAAGGCATTCTGATGACCATGTACGATGGAAGGCTTCGCCTCTGCAATCAGGTGGTGAACGAAGTGCGCAAACACTTCGACGAAATGGTGTTCAATACCATCATCCACCGTAATACCAGAATCAGTGAAGCGCCCAGCGTTGGTAAACCCGTAATTCTGTACGATGGACAGAGCAAGGGAGCCATCAACTACCTCAATCTTGCCAAAGAAATTCTGCAGAAGAATAACATGACCAAGATCAGACAGGAAGAAAGGATTCTGGAGTAAGCATTTCAAACTACCATCTGTAAACGAATACAGTTCATGAGCAACCCAAAGAAAGAAAATAATAAAGAAGCGTTAGGAAAGGGAATCCGTTCCCTGTTGCAGAGCATTGATTCCGATCTCAAAACAAGCACTGGTCAGCTGAAAGGTGCAGTTGTAGAGCAGGTTACTACCATGCAACGTATCCCAGTTGGAGATATTGAACCGAATCCCAAACAGCCGCGCCGTGATTTCGACGAAACAGCGCTCAATGAACTCGCAGCCTCCATCAAAATACACGATCTGGTTCAGCCGATCACGGTATCGGGCCTCCCCGGAGGAAAGTACCGCCTGATCTCAGGTGAACGCAGATGGAGAGCCTCGAAACTGGCCGGACTGAAAGATGTTCCTGCCTATATCCGCCAGGCCAACGACCAGGAATTGCTGGAGCTGGCCCTGCTCGAAAACCTGCAACGCGAAGACCTCAACGCCATGGAAATTGCGCTGAGCTATAAACGTATGATGGAAGAACTGCAGCATACGCAGGAGCAGGTAGCAGAAAGAATGGGTAAAGAAAGAAGTACAGTAGCCAATTATATCCGTCTGCTGAAACTGCCGCCAGATATTCAGGTAGCAGTTCGCACCAATGTAATCAGCATGGGCCATGCCCGCGCGCTGATCAATGTTGATGCAGTAGATACGCAGCTTTTCATCTTCAACGAGATCAAAACAAACGGCCTCAGTGTACGGCAAACCGAAGAGCTTGTACGCAAAATGTACAAGGGACCGAACGCTGTTAAATCTTCATCAAAATCGACATTGCCTCCTACATACAAGAAAATTGAAGATAATTTAGCATCGCATTTCAGCACCAAAGTAAAACTCAATCACAGCAAGAAAGGTCATGGTATGATCTCGATTGAATATTACTCGATCCAGGATCTCACAAAGATTCTCGATCAGATTGGTGTAACGGCCAATTAAGATCGTTTTCATGATACGTGTTCTCTCTGCCATACTGTTGTTACTGATAGGTGTGTCGTCTGTGCGTGCAGATGAAAAGAATGTGGTGTTGCCTGTTCATCGCTACGTTTACCTTCATTATGCCTTCGATACAACAGCGCCTAAGAAACTGGATACAGTGCCCAAGGCTCCCATCAGGCTGCAGGCCGATACCAGTGCATTGCTGAAAACAGATACGGTAAAGAAGAAGAAACACAATCCCCGCACAGCAACTATCCGCTCCGCCATCATTCCCGGATGGGGCCAGATCTACAATAAAAAATACTGGAAGCTGCCCATCGTTTACGCAGCCATTGGAATCCCCGCCTACCTGTTTGTAGACAATAAAAAATGGTACGACCGTATCCGTTATGGTCTTTCCATTGTAGCCAACAACAGTTACGGCAATGCAGACAGCATGGCAAAAGTGCATCCGCGCGTGCTGCCGCTGGTAGAAAGAAAAAGCCAGAGTGCATTGATGAACTACCGCAACGAGTACCGTAAGAATATGGACTACTCCGTACTGGTTGGCCTGCTCTTCTGGGGGCTGCAGATTGTGGATGCAACAGTAGACGCGCACCTCAAAGACTTCGACATCAGCGACAATATTTCCATGAACATCACCCCTGCCATTCTTCCGGGGAATTCTGTGGGATTGAGCCTTGTGTTCAATCTTGGTACAAATAATCGGGCAAAAGGGCTACCTTCGCTGCGCTAAAAACAAGCTTACACAGAACTAACATCTATGAAGATCGCACTTATCGGTTATGGTAAAATGGGACAGGCTATTGAAGCCATTGCATTGCAGCGCGGACACGAGGTGGTATTGAAAGTGTCTATCGATAATCTCGAAGACAATACCATTGAAAATATCCGCAAAGCAGATGTGGCCATCGAGTTTACCGGTCCGGAAAGTGCGTATGAGAACATCCTTCGCTGCATAGAAGCGGGCGTGCCTGTAGTAAGCGGATCAACCGGATGGCTCGACAAATATGAAGCCGCCAAAGCAAGTTGCACAGCGCATAACAGCGCCATGCTCTACGCCAGCAATTTCAGCGTAGGCGTAAATATATTCTTTGCCCTCAACCAAAAGCTGGCCGCATTGATGCAGCCGCATCCTGAGTACGATGTGAAGATGCTGGAGATACATCACACACAGAAAAAAGATGCACCAAGCGGAACAGCTATCACACTTGCCGAACAGATACTGGAGCAAAACAAACAAAAGACCAAATGGGTAAATCATGATGGCAGCAATGCTTCCGATCTGGTGATACTCAGCGAACGCATCGACCCCGCTCCCGGCACGCATGTGATTACCTATACCTCAGCCATCGATGATATCGAGATCAGGCATACCGCCCACAACCGTCAGGGTTTTGCCACAGGAGCCGTACTGGCAGCAGAGTTTCTGCAAAACAAAAAAGGTATTTTTTCTATGAGTGATGTGCTTGGAATTTGATCCAAAGCAAGTTATTAAGAGCAGAAATAATTCGTGTGTTCTGCAATTAGTGTTATATTCAGTATAGAAACCTTTACCAAATTGTGCTGTATGAACCGCTACTTTCTAACTGAATCACACTGGCAGATTCCGCTTTCCGCCCGATATTTAAACCCCAACCTGGCATTTTACGGATATTATTTTTTTCCATCATCCGAACAACATGCAACCGGCAAATGCCTGCCGGCAGTCCATCAGTAATCAGTTTTGTTTTCGCATTGGCCATGTGGCATCAGTAAGATGCCTCCATTAATGAATTAACCCAACGAGATTATGAAGAAGCAACAGGAGAAGAGTGCTGCAGCCATCCCATTAACTGAAAGGGAGCTCGAAGTACTGCGGTTGATAGAAAAAGAGTTCAGCAACAAAGAAATTGCCACCAACCTTTTTATCAGTGAACGTACAGTGGAAACGCACCGGAAAAATATCCTTCGGAAAACGCAAACCAGCTCTGTAATCGGACTGATCAAATATGCCTATGAGCATAAATTGGTCTGAAACGCAGCTATTCAGAAAATTATTCTATCTTTCTCGCCTCGAAATCAGACCCAAATGTTATCGAAGAAAGCACAATATGCTTTTAAAGCACTGATGTACATGGCTGAAAAAAAAGACAACCAGCCCGTACTCATCGCTGAAATTGCCAAAAAGAAAAAAATACCCCTGAAGTTCCTGGAGAATATCCTGCTCGAACTGAAAAAGGCAGACATCCTCGACTCTAAAAAAGGAAAGGGTGGCGGCTATTTTTTCAAAGTAGCGCCCAAAGATATATCCATGGCCAAGGTGATGCGCCTGATAGACGGGCCAATCGCCATGCTCCCCTGCGTAAGTCTCTATTTCTATGAACGCTGCAAGAACTGCGACGAAAAGCAATGCGGCCTTCACGATATGATGATTGCGGTAAGGGATGCCACCCTCAAAATCTTAGAGAAGAAATCAGTGTCGGATATTTCGAAACAATAATGTCTCCTGATTGTAATAACCGCCTGATCTGGCACGGATACTGCTTATGTTTCCTGCCTTTTTCGTAATTTTGCACACGAAATCAAACCATTTATATGTCAACTATTTCAAAGTCTACCATTGACTTTTCTTTACCGTATAAAGTAAAAGATATTTCCCTGGCAGAGTGGGGTCGCAAAGAGATCCGTCTCGCAGAAGCAGAAATGCCAGGTCTGATGAGTCTGAGAAAAGAATACGGACCCAGCCAGCCCCTGAAAGGTGCGCGTGTTGCGGGTTGCCTGCACATGACCATTCAGACAGCCGTGCTGATCGAAACACTGGTAGCACTGGGTGCCGAAGTGAAATGGAGCAGCTGCAATATCTTCTCTACGCAGGACCATGCAGCAGCAGCTATCGCAGCAGCTGGCATCGGCGTATTTGCCTGGAAAGGACAAACACAGGAAGAAGCAGACTGGTGCATCGAGCAAACACTGTTCTTCGGTGGTGCCGATCGCCCGCTCAATATGATCCTCGACGATGGTGGTGATCTTACCAATATTGCTTTCGACAAATACCCTGAGCTGGTACAACATATCAAAGGATTGAGTGAAGAAACCACTACCGGTGTTCACCGCCTGTACGAAAGAATGGCTAAAGGCACATTGCCAATCCCTGCCATCAACGTAAACGACTCTGTTACCAAGAGCAAATTCGACAACAAATACGGATGTAAAGAGAGCCTGGTAGATTCTATCCGCCGCGCTACCGACATCATGCTCGCTGGTAAAGTGGCAGTTGTAGGTGGTTATGGAGACGTAGGTAAAGGTTCTGCTGCATCACTCGCAGGAGCCGGTTGCCGCGTTATCGTAACTGAGATCGATCCTATCTGCGCCCTTCAGGCTGCAATGGACGGTTTTGAAGTGAAGAAAATGATCGACGCTGTGAAAGAAGCAGACATCATTGTTACCGCTTCAGGTTGCCGCGACCTCATTACAGAAAAGCATTTCCGTTCAATGAAAGACAAAGCCATCGTTTGTAATATCGGTCACTTCGATATCGAGATCGATATGGCATGGCTCAATGCCAGCTATGGCAACACCAAAGACACCATCAAACCTCAGGTAGATCTCTATACCATCGAAGGTAAAGATGTAATTGTACTGGCTGAAGGCCGCCTCGTTAACCTGGGCTGCGCTACAGGTCACCCGAGCTTCGTAATGAGTAATTCCTTCACCAATCAGACACTGGCTCAGATTGAACTGTGGACGAACACCAACGCTTACGAAAACAAAGTGTATGTTCTCCCTAAACACCTCGATGAGAAAGTAGCCCGCCTGCACCTCGGAAAGATCGGTGTAGAACTCGATGAACTGACTACAGAACAGGCGGAATACCTCGGTATCCCCAAAGATGGTCCGTTCAAAGCTGAACATTACAGATACTAAAAAGTCATTTGCAATGCATATTCAAAGCCCGGCCATCAGCCGGGCTTTTTTGTTATCCACCATAAGGGTATCCGATTAGGAAATCCCGGCATTTCCCTTATCTTGCAAACGAATCCTTGTCCGCCCATTTACACCCACTCCCCACAACCGGCCATTTTGATCCGCCCATTTTTTTTGGGCCTGATTACACATTGCTGCAATTTGTAGCACAAGAATTGATAGTAAAGGAATTATTAATAACCATATATGCGCATTCATTTTGTAAAGAATATTCAGTTCACCAAACTGCTGAAGGCTGAAGGTCGTCTGAGAGAGTTTAATTTCCGCAAGCTGGGCGGACAGCAGGAAGGAATATTCACTGTAGATGTTGTAGACGACAGAGGTAACAGAATTCTTTTCCGCATGCAGAAAGAAGATGGTTCATGGAAGATCATGGAACAAACACTCCCCCGCTGGATCTGGGACAATGAAAAGAAACTGCACGAACTCATCGAAGAAGAATTGCAGAATCCAACTGCATCACAATTCAGCTAAATCAGGTAAGTTTATACCATCATGAGTATGGTTCAATTTACTGCTGTAATACACAAGTTTGAAAAAATGGGCGAGAAAACAGGATGGTCGTATATCGACATCACTGAAGAAATCGCCCAGAAAATTCTCCCCGGCAATAAGAAATCTTTTCGCGTAAAAGGCAAGCTGGACAGCTATTCCTTCAAAGGAGCCTATCTCATTCCAATGGGTGGCGGCACCTTCATTCTGCCCATCAATGCCGACATGAGAAAAGGCACCGGCAAAAAAAAGGGTGCAACCCTGAAGGTGCAAATCACTGTTGATAAAGAAGAGTACCAGTTCAACAAAGACTTCATGGAGTTGCTGGAAGAAGAACCCGAAGCACTTGCATTTTTCAAATCTCTCACTCCTGCTCATCAACGATACTGGAGCAAGAATATCGACAATGCAAAAACAGAAGAAACGAAAGCAAAACGCATTGCAGAGAGCCTCATCGCCCTCAATAAAAAATTCGATTACAGCCAGATGCTCCGGAGTGTTCGGCAGGAAAGGAAAGACAGGCTGGGTTTATAATAATTAAGACGGATAAACTATAACACAAAGCGGCCCGGAAACTGTATCGATACAGGCTCCGGGCCGCTTTATCATTGGAATAACACATCAAACGTTAATGACCTCTGTCGTTCTTTCTGAAACGCGCTGCAATGGCAGCCAGTTCGTCTTCTTTTAAAGTTGTTGACACTTTCAAAACTTTGATGAAATGATCCACTTCTTCCTGCGTAGCAGGGCATCCTACATTCTTCCCCGGCTGATCGAGACCAACACCATCCGGTCTTTGCTGTGAATCGCCCAGCAATGTACCTTTTGCATCGAATACCAGCCACAGGGGAATGCCCTGATCGGCTGCATGATATTTTTGCAGCATCTCCATGCCACCAGGCGTTTCGAGATTCTTCTTGTCTTTCGCTTCACTCACTACAATATGTTTGATCACAAAGCTCTTATCGAAATACTTTTTAACTGATGCGTCGTTCATGGATGTATCCATCAGATGGCACCATCCGCACCAGCTTGCATGGAACATCACAAACAGATTCTTCTTTTCTTTCTTAGCCTCGGCATAACCCTCTTTGAGAATGGCTTCTGCCGACTTTGGTTGTTGTGCCGAAACAGTGGCTAAACCTGTAAACAGCGCAAGAATAATTAGTAACGAACGCATTTTCATGATAATAAAAAGTTAGATCGCTAAATGTAGATAATTTAACCTAAAAGGAATAGTTAAGCTTATTTTCCACAAGCTGTTAATATGTAAATTTGTATTGAACCTATCCCAAAGATTAGATTTGGTATAGATGGACGGAAGTTAGTAAGTACCTCAGGGTACCACTATTGTGAACTTAAATCTGACGCGCTTGACAGACACAATTATCAACCTTGAAACCGTTAATCCTATCGAGTTCTTCGGAGTGAACAACGGTAAATTAGACATCCTCAAAAAAAAATTCCCCCTGCTAAAAATTCTATCGAGGGGCACTCAGCTAAAATTAAGTGGAGCACCGGAACAAGTGGGAACTGCGAAAGAGAAGATTGAACTCATTGTTCAGTATTTAGAACGCAATGGCCACATGAGCGAAAATTATTTTGAACAGATCCTTGGCGGCGATGACGCAGAAACGGTAGATCATTTCATTGATCGCAATCCGAATGATGTGCTCGTTTTCGGCCCCAACGGAAAAACGGTGCGTGCCCGAACGGCCAACCAGAAAAAACTGGTGCAGCAATCGGAACGCAACGATATCGTATTCGCCATCGGACCTGCTGGTACGGGTAAAACCTATACTGCCGTTGCCATGGCCGTGAGGGCGCTTAAAAACAAACAGGTGAAGAAGATCATTCTCACCAGGCCAGCTGTAGAAGCAGGAGAAAGCCTCGGCTTCCTGCCCGGCGACCTGAAAGAAAAGATCGATCCATACCTGCGCCCACTCTACGATGCGCTGGATGATATGATCCCCGCAGACAAGCTCGGTTATTACATGAGCACGCGCGTGATCGAAATTGCACCGCTCGCCTACATGCGCGGCCGTACACTCGATCATGCCTTCATCATCCTCGACGAAGCGCAGAACGCTACCGATCTTCAGCTCAAAATGTTCCTCACGCGTATCGGTGCCAATGCCAAGGCCATCATCACCGGGGATATGACCCAGGTGGATCTTCCCAAGAACCAGCGAAGCGGCCTCGAAAAAGCCGTGCGCATTCTGAAGAATGTAGACGGAATCGGGCATATAGAGCTGGACGAAGAAGACGTGGTTCGCCACCGCCTCGTTAAAGCCATCATCAAGGCTTACAACCTCGAAGCGGAGCAAAACCCGGAACAGCCAACAAACTGGCGCCAGCAGCGCCACAGGCTCGACGACAAGAGTCTCGACTAACCCATTGGGTTCAACCCATATTACGCCCGCAGGAAAGGCACCCGATGCCCCGCCCTGCGGGCTTTTTTATCCCCCTCCACGTTGCCTATTCAGCTACATCCGTTATTTTTGTACATTATGAAATATTTTCTACTACCAGTTCTCGCAATCATCTGCTGGAGCTGCAATCAGGAAAGCGGCTATAAAAAGGCTACCGACGCACAGGATGCAGGCCGTGAATTCATCCGCGCTTCTCTCGACGGCGACGTTCAGAAAGCCAAATTCTATATGCTGAAAGATTCTGCCAATCTTCATATGCTCCACAATACCTGGAAAAAAGGGTACTACGATAAACTGATCGACGACGAGCGCCGCCAATACCGCGAAGCGCAGATCAGACCCATCAAAATTGAACCCATTACCGATTCACTGGTGAACTACGTGTATACCAACAGTTACAAATCGCACGACACCACCGTGATCACCATTGTGAAGCAGGAAGGAGAATGGCTGGTAGACCTTAAGCAGGTGCATACCTGGCATCACTAAGCCTCCTAACGGCTACACACCCAATAACGAACTGCTGCCGGTTGCCGTTTGCCACGGCAATCTCAAAAAAAATTCCACGTTTGCTTGTGCACCTGTTCAGCTTCGCTGGATAAGACGCTCACGCGTCTGCAATGCTTTACTGTAATGCTGCCTTCACCGCAGCTGTTTTATAATAACCGAAGACGAATAACTAGAAGAAGTATGTTAACTGTTTCACATCCCTGGCATGGGGTTCCTTACGGAGAAAATGCACCACGCGTTGTAAACGCTGTAATCGAGATCCCACAAGGCTCACGCGCCAAATATGAGATCGATAAAGACAGCGGTCTGCTGAAGCTCGATCGTGTAATCTATTCATCATTCTACTATCCCTGCAACTACGGATTTATTCCGCAGACACTCGGAGACGATAAAGATCCGCTCGACATTCTCGTAATCACCTCACTGCCCGTTCAGGCACTCTGCATCATGGAAGCCAAAGTGGTAGGTGTTATGCAGATGATCGACAACGGAGACGGAGACGATAAGATCATCGCCGTAGCCGCCAACGACCCAGGCGTTAACCACTACAACAATATGGAAGAACTGCCTCCTCACTTCTTCAGTGAGCTGCGCCACTTCTTCGAAGAATACAAAAGACTGGAGAACAAGAAAGTGATCGTAGAAGAGTTCGGAGACAAAACCACTGCACTGAAAGTTATCCAGAATGCAGTAGACCTCTACAAGGAATCATTTCAGAAATAGCCGCCAATGCGCTAACTTTCACTGATTGCAAATTCAATCTCGTGATATGGCTTCTCAGGAAATGATCATCCTCGTGATGATCGGTCTGGCTGCCGGTATACTGAGTGGATTGATCGGTGTTGGAGGAGGCGTAATTATGGTACCGGCGCTGGCATTTTTTATGCATTATTCGCAACACCAGGCTCAGGGCACCTCACTGGGTGTGCTGACCCTGCCTGTTGCAGCGCTGGCATTCTTCAAATACTACACCGAATGCCGGAAGATGGGTACCCCACTCGATCCGAAGGTGATTCTCATTCTCGCCGCAGGTTTTATCGTCGGTGGTTTCGTGGGCAGCAGCCTGGCCGTAAAGATCAATCAGGAAATGCTGAAGAAGATCTTCGGCATCATTATGCTTTACACTGCATTCAAATTGTTTGGATGGGATACAATCATCATCCGTTGGGTGAGATCTGTGTTTCAATAACTAGAAGTATCTGCGAACCATTCGCAGCTTGTGCGTTCTCAGTCCCGTATCAACATTTATGATCCCCGCATTGTCGATCTTATCGATGCGAACCTTACCGGAAGCATGAATGATCTCATGATCGTTGAGCATAATGCCTACATGCGTAATCCTTCCTTCTTCATTATCGAAAAACGCAAGATCGCCACACTTCGCTTCCTGCAAAAACCCGATGGCTTCGCCTTGCGTGGCCTGCTGATAGGCATCGCGCATCAGTTTGTAATCGAAGAAGCGGAACACCGATTGCGTGAAGCCACTGCAATCTATTCCGAATACCGATCTTCCACCCCAGAGATAGGGCGTATTGAGACAGCGGCTGGCCCTCTGCGTAATAGCGTCGGCTGTAACGGCCGCCCCTGCTGCATTCCATGGACTGCCAATCTGATAACGCAGTGTATAATTGCCGATAACGAGATCTTCTCCTGCAGGCGCAATTACGATAGTGCCCATCGGAATATGCGCTTCCGATCCGTTGATCATTACACGATCTGTATAATCACTCACCAGAATCTTGCTTAATGGATTGCCGGGAATGGCATCCACCAGTTCTACCTGGCCGCGTTGTACCCATCCTTCATAATCGTCGTTCACGGTGCGCACTTTCACAAAATCTTTTTGCTCTTCGAGCAGCACGGCATTCTCTCCCAGCAACAGCTGGTTCACCATTTCACTGCGATGACTATCGGTTGCACGAAGCGGTGATACCGGCACCACACAAACTGCATATTGCATATTCACAGGTTTTACAGAACAAATGAAATAAAAAAAGCGGGGATTCCGTTTGCTGTTGTGAAATTTTTTCCCGCTTGCATCTTATCAGGGAAATTAGCTAATTTTCAGCCGGTGAATCAGGACGCATACCCACATATCACAGATCAGGAACTACTCAGCCGGTACTACTCCGAAAAGAACAACTATTGGCTGGGCGTTATTCTGCAGCGATACACCATGCTGCTGTTTGGTGTGTGCATGAAATACCTGAAGAACGAAGAAGAAGCCCGCGACGCCGTTCAGCAGGTATTCCTCAAAGTGATACAGGAACTCCCGAAATACAAAGTGGAATACTTCAAAAGCTGGCTCTATATGGTGGCCAAGAACCACTGCCTCATGAAGCTCCGCAACAAAAACGGCAAAACCACCGAAATAAAAGAACAGATGGTGGCCACGCCCGCTGAAGACACCAGCATCAGCGGACTCATAGAAAAAGACCGCCAGCTCGAACTGATGAGCGAATCTTTGGAAGAACTCAGCAAAGAGCAGAAACTCTGCGTAACTTTGTTCTATCTCGATAAACGATCGTATCAGGATATCGCTGAACAAACCGGCTTCTCCATGATGCAGGTTAAAAGTTATATCCAGAACGGAAAACGCAACCTGAAACTGGCACTCGAAAAAAAATTAAAACACTGAAACCGGTAGCAGACACGCCATAACAATGAACCGCGACCTGTTGAACATATTATCGAACAGTAACAAAGACATCGACAATCAGAAGCTGATGGACTACCTCGCAGGCAAACTGTCTGAGCAGGACAAACATGAGGTAGAAGCATGGATGCTCGAAAACGATTTCGAAAACGAAGCAGTCGAAGGACTGCAGCAACTTCACGGTAAAAAGAATATCGACTCCTACGTTGATCAGCTGAACAAAGACCTCAACAAATACATCAGCAAAAAGAAAGACCGCCGCCTCAAAAGAAAAGTACAGGAAGCGCCCTGGGTGTATGTGGCCATCCTGCTCATTCTTACGCTGGTGATACTCGGTTATGTGGTGATCAAAAAATTACAGGGTCACTAGTACTCCACTTTTCCGGGCAGTTTGCCCCATTCTTCAAACAGTTTCACTGCCTCTTCCCTTCCGAATTCAGTTGTAGCGATCTGCCGGCTCTGGTAAGGCAATACCAGCTCCTTGTAAATGAAAGAATCGTCGAAACCCGCATCCTGCGCGTCGTAGCGATTGGCCGCGAAATATACCTTCTTCGGCCTTGCCCAGTAAATAGCGCCCAGGCACATGGGGCAGGGTTCACAGCTGGTGTAGAGTTCACAATCCGTTAACTGAAAACTGTTGAGGTTTTTACACGCATCGCGGATGGCCATCACTTCGGCATGCGCCGTAGGATCGTTGTTGCACAGCACGGAATTACAGCCCTTACCCACTATTTCGTCGCCCTTTACGATAACGCATCCGAAAGGCCCGCCTTTTCCCCCATTCATGCCCTCTCTGGCCACCTCTATTGCCGCCTGCATAAATTGCTGCTCCCTTGTAGTCATAGTGCTTTAATTTATAGCGGCAATTTACTAAATGAAGCATGTCTCTTTTTATCTTGTGACACTATAACATCAACAAATGAGAAAATTTTCCCTGCTTATCCTGCTTGTACTGATGATGGGACCAGGTTTTGCCCAGAAGATCAGCTACATCGTTTCGTTCCCCAATATCACACACCACGAGGCCAGCATCAGCATGACGGTGACCGACGTGAAAGAACGCAATGCCATCTTCCGCATGAGCCGCTCATCGCCCGGCCGATATGCCACACACGAGTTCGGCAAGAATGTGTACGACGTAAAAGCATTCAGCCAGAACGGCAAGGAGCTCACTGTAACGCGCATCGACGGAGATGTGTATCAGGTGAACGGCCACAGCGGTTTCATCAGATTGGAGTACACGCTCTATGCCAACTTCCCCGATGGCACATATGCAGGCATCGACGGCAGCAGCGTGCAACTCAATATCCCCGCCACTTTCATGTGGATCAAAGGATACGACAAATCGCCCATCGATGTAAAGTTCAATATCCCGCAGGGAAAAAACTGGACCATCGCCACACAACTAAAGCCCACTCAGGATCCTACACTGTTTTCCGCTCCCGGTCTTCAGTATTTCATGGATAGTCCTGTTAAGATCGGAGAACTGATCTGGAAAGAATGGAAACAGAAGAATCCCAACGGTAAAGAATATACGATCCGTCTTGCACTCGAAGCAAAAGCATCCGACAGCCTCGCTACTTCCTTTGCAGGAAAGATCCGCAAGATCACCGAACAGGCACAGGCTGTATTCGGAGAACTGCCCGAATTCGATTATGGCACTTACACGTTCATCGCCAGCATCAATCCATGGGTAGACGGCGATGGCATGGAGCACCGCAACTCAACCATGATCGCCATTCCCGTTGAATTCGACGGATCGAACAATCTGCTCGGCGTATTCGCCCACGAATTCTTCCATTGCTGGAATGTAGAGCGCATCCGCCCCAAAACACTGGAGCCGTTCAATTTCGAGAAAAGCAATATGAGCAACGAACTGTGGTTTGCAGAAGGTTTCACTCAATACTACGGCAACCTGCTTATGGAGCGTTCCGGAAACATGGCAGAAGAGAAATACTATCCTATTCTCGGAGGTCATGCAAGCACCAAGATGGTGAGCCCCGGCGCACAACGATTCTCTCCCATCACCATGAGTCAGCATGCCGTATTTGTAGATGCCGGCACATCGGTTGACAAAAACAACTACGCCAACGTCTATACTTCCTACTACCCCTACGGCGCATCGGTTGCCATGGCGCTGGAGCTGGAACTGCGCATACGTTTCAAACTTACGCTCGACAATTACATGGCTGCCGTGTGGAAGAAATTTGCCAAACCAGAAGTAGCCTATACTATTCCGGGACTCGAAGATGTTCTGGCCAGCCTCACCAAAGACAAAGCCTTTGCAGCCGACTTCTTCAAAAAATACATTTACGGGCATGAGTACCTCGATTACACGCCGCTGCTCGCAAAAGCCGGACTGGCGCTGAAAAAGGCCAATCCCGGTAAAGCCTGGATCGGTAATGTGGGTTGGAATGAAGAGAAGGGATTGAAGATCGAATCCAACACCGTACTCGGCACACCGCTCTACAATGCAGGCCTCGATATCGACGATCTCATCATCTCCATCGATGGCAAACCCGTGAAGAAAGAAGAAGAGCTCAAAGCCATACTCGCCGCACATAAACCCGGCGAAGAACTGGGTATCGAATATGAGCATCGCAGTCAGAAAGTGAGTACAAAGATCATACTCGCCGAAAGTCCTGCACTCACGCTGGTTTCATTTGAGAAAGAAGGAAAAACAGCCGGCACAGCCGAACTGGAATTCAGGAAGCAATGGCTGGGTGCACAACCAGTAAAATAGATTGGATTAGTGTTGCTGCCGGCCGGAGTTGGGGCTGTCAAATTCGGTTGTGAAATCTGCCGGGCAGAGTAGGATCTTCGATAAGCTTAGGGAGGCAGGATTGAACTGTGCTGCTGATCTCAGCTGCTGCGCAACAGATTTCAAGACCATCATTTGACAGCCCCAACTCCGGCCTGCCCTCTATTCCATCAATGGCCATCTCATCCATCCTGCTTTTCAACAAAGCTGATCTTGTAAATGAAAGGTGACTCTACCCGTTGCACCATCAGCGAAATCGAGCCGGACACCCCATCATCCCGAATCTACCTCACCATGTACCCAGCAAAAAAAGCCACCCTCAACGGATGGCCTTCTATTATGCTTCTTTCGGAAATGCTATTGTAAAACCGTTCGGCTTACTGATACTGGATGTAAATCGGCTGAGGTTTCAGCTTCAGTACTTCTGCGGGCGTCATAATTGCACTGCCTTTCTCACGGAAATCGTTTTTGTAGAACAGTTTGAAACCTGTGTACTGAACGGGTTCGCGGTGAATGAAAGAACGGTAGGTGCTGATCTTTCTTGCCTTTGCTCCCCATCCGTCCATATCCATTATCAGCTGTGCTTCCGGACGGAGCTTGATGTTCTTGTAGTTGGTAACCATCGCCTGCGTAAAGCGGTGAACTACCAGCATTTTAGGAGGCAGGTTATTTTCTTTCACCAGTTTGGCGAGGTATTCAGTGGTGTAGTTGATATCGGCAGCATCGAAAGTTCCGATTACAGAACCGGGCTTCTTGCCTGTTTTCATGGAGAACTCAGGATCGATGCCGAGATGCACATGCGGCATCTTCAGGTATTTTTCCAGCAAAGGAACTTCAGCCTGCAGGCTGCTCAATCCTACCTGAATATCGA
Organism: Pseudoflavitalea sp. G-6-1-2; assembly: GCF_012927185.1. GTDB lineage: Bacteria > Bacteroidota > Bacteroidia > Chitinophagales > Chitinophagaceae > Pseudobacter. The sequence goes on along the minus strand of NZ_JABBGB010000001.1, from coordinate 2,246,532 downwards.
TGAACACGAGTGCATTGATCTTTTCTGCCATGGCGAGGATCTTATCGATCTGTCCATGTGCCATGCGGAGGCGGTATTTGCCATCAGCGCCTGCGCTGCCCTGTGCAGTTACAGCAATATAGTGAAGCGCCGGAACCACTTCCATGGTTGTATCGGCAGCATGCCAGTTCTTTACCTCTTCCTGCAATTTGGCCAGCATTTCTTTCTCCGGCAATTCTCCGAGGATACCCATTTTGGTAGAGTACAGGTTGCCATAGAAAGCGAGTACTCTTTTGAATGGAAGGATAGCGCCGGGTAATGGATAATCGGCTTTCACCGGCCATTTGCCAGTGGAATCTCCGTTCACGATCCATTGCATTTTCTGATTGTAAAGCGCTGTGTCGAGCGTAGTGGCTGCAGCTGTTTGTACAGAAGGAGATGGAGCTACAACATCAGTGTCTTTTTTTGCGGTTTGCTGGGGAATTTGGGGTTCTGCTGCTTTGCCGGCAGTTCCGGGTTTCCACCCGGTGAATACGAGAACCAAAACAATTACTACTACGGCAGCTATTCCTGCCCATAACCAGGTGGATCTTTTCATAAGTTATTGCTGTTTTAACGGTCGGATCAGCGCTGAAATTTGATTAAAACTGTTTAAAATGTGCGCAAAGATCAGCGTTAATACTCAAGAAAACGCGGCACTGTGAAAAATATTTTACATCCAAATTTTAACTTGCCAACCGCCCCGGATAAGTGTAACTTTATATGAGACAAATTTCTCAATTGTTCATAAAAATATCTGCCATGGGTACGCTTCAACAAATCCACACGTGGAGCTTAACACATCACCCGCGCTGGCTGGTAGTCATCCGGGTTGCACTGGGATTATGCCTTTTCATCAAGGGAATATCTTTTATGATCAATTCAGCTGCGGTAGAGCAGTATGTTCAAAACTCAAGGCTGGCGGCCTACGACAGCTGGATAGCCATCGGCGTAACCTGGGCGCACCTTCTCGGAGGTTTCATGATCATCATCGGATTGCTCACCAGATGGGCGGTAGCACTGCAGATCCCGATTCTGCTGGGAGCGCTGGTATTCATCGCTAACCAGCAGGGCATCTTCGCATCCGGATCGATGTTTCCGATGACAGTAGTGATTTTTCTGCTGCTGATATTCTTCCTCGTAGAAGGTGGCGGACCGTTATCACTGGATAATTACTTCAGGCAACACCCCAAATAACCTGCCACTTCGGAATAATGTGCATTACTTTCCTTCGTAGACAACGCCGGAGGTGGGCGTTTCGTGCAATTCCAGTTTGATCATTTGCGCAATCTGCGGCTTCAGCTGATCCCAGATCCAAACGGCAATCAGTTCGCAGGTAGGATTCTGCAATCCCGGAATATTGTTGAGGCATTTATGATCGAGTGCAGTTACCACCGGTTTGATTATTTTTTTCAGTACGGCAAAATCCATCACCCATCCGAGATGCGGATCGGGCTGCCCTTCTATCCATACGCGGAGACGATAGGTATGGCCATGCATTTCTTTGCATTTATGTCCGTCGGGTACATTGGGCAGGAAGTGGGCGGAGTCGAATGTGAACTCTTTATAGATGAGCATAGAATAGAATGTAAAACAAAGGTAGGGTAATTGCCAGATACGGATAAATGACGAAAATCAGGTGGGATTTTGAGTAAATACTGGATGAAACTGCACAGTTACTAAATCAACAATACAGGATGAAGGACTTCTCCTTATTTTTGCGCACTTTAAAAAATTACCCCCAAACCATATGCGAAAAATTACGCTGTTGGCAGTATTCGCCCTTTCTCTGTTATCAATACAGTCCTCCGCGCAACAATATATCCCATACAAAGCTTATGTAAGTGGTTCCGGCCCTTTCGGCCAACCATTTCTGCGGTACCAGCATGCTGATAACTTTTTGTACTCAGCTACTTCCCGGTTTACTGTAACATCTACACCAGTTGACTTATTCACTCCTGATGCTTTGTTCGACGGGGGGTATGATGGCATGCCATACAAAGTAGCGGCAAATGGAACAGGCACTATTACCATTGATATGACCACAAAAGGTACAGGCAATGTAACTTATCCCGGAGGCAAATTCTACCTGCACTTTTATGGTTCGCTTGGGCCACAGTCAATCACAGGAAGATTCAGAATTTCCGACGGAACATGGAAGGATATCACCAACTGGACAAACATTGCTACCATACCTACCAATAATGTTTGGGAAGGCACGCTGAGCAGTAATTTCAACGGCTTGCAGGTAATCGAAATCACTTTAACTGCGCCTGCTGCCCAGATCATCAGCATGACTGAAATGGAATATATCATGGATCGCCCCAACGTGGAGAATGGCCTCGTAACAAAGTTCTCTAACCAAACACTTTATAAGAACTTCGAGTGGAGAGGGGTAAACAACGATGTAACCTCTTATATCAAGTCAGATGGAAATGTGGTGTTCAGAGGACCGGTAGGCATCAACAATACACCGCTCGCCGGTTTCACCCTGCACGTACAAGGCAACACCAACGTTGTAGGCACATTGAAGGCCACAGGATTCACTATGCCCACCAATGCAGTAGCAGGCAGAGTGCTTACTACAGATGCGACAGGTATCGGTACCTGGAAAGATCTTCCGGCAGGAAGCGGTACCGGCTGGGGCCAGGGAGGTTCAAGTGTTGGCGCTATCAAAATGCTGGGCACTATCGACAACTTCGATCTGCCGATCATCACCAACAATGTAGAAAGAATGCGCATCTCCAGCAATGGAAGCGTAGGTATCGGAACCACTCAGATAGCAACCGGATATAAACTGTACGTAGAAGGAAATATCCGCGCAAGAAAAGTACGTGTAGACAACAGCACATGGCCCGACTATGTATTTGAGAAAGAGTATGCGCTGATGCCGCTCAGCGAGCTGGAACAATTCATTCAGCAGAATCGTCACCTGCCCGGCGTTCCTACAGCAGCAGAGGTTCACAAAGAAGGTGTTGATCTTGGCAGCAATGCAGCCATCGCACTGAAGAAAATCGAAGAGCTCACCTTGTACACCATCGATCTGCAAAAGCAGGTAGAATCGCATCAGAAACTGATCCTCGAAATGCAGAAGAAACTGCAGGTGCAGGATAAAGCGGTAGATGTGTTGGAGAACAAACAGGTACAGGATCAGAAGACCATCAAAACACAGGAGAAGGAAATCGATGTATTGCAGAGCCTGCTGAAGAAACAGGAAGAACTGCTCAAAGCAATGGAAAAAAGAGTAGAGAATATCGAGCGCAAAGTGAAATAATCATCCGCATATCTTTATAACAAAGAGGCCGCCCAACAGCGGCCTCTTTCTGATTTAACATGGGCTGATTCACATGAATGTCAGATCTATTTATGCAGGGTTATTCTATCCAGCACCGTTTCTTTTCCTCTCACAACATTTACACCGGTGATGGTAGTATCCTTATAGCCATTGGACGCATTTACGAATACCGTATAACTTCCTTCTTTGAGGCCGCGTGCACGCCACTGTCCATTCCAGAAGGGCAACGCATAGGCAGTGTCTGCAGCGTTGTACACGCTGATCACAGGCCATGCATCTTTCGGCGCTACCACTCCTGCCACTGATCCGGTAGCACGTACCGTAAACAGCACTATCACAGGTTTGAGGTAGAACACACCATCGCGTACACGAATTACGGAGCGGGCCACATCGAAGTCGAGCCAGAGACGGAACCTGTCTGGTGTATACTCATCCCAATCTCCTCCTCTGACCTTCACTATGATGGTGCTCGAAATTCCGGGGAACAGTTTCAGCGGATACTTCACACTGTCTTTCACCAGAGAATTGTTATTGCCCAGTTCGATCTTTATGAATTTGATCTTGCCTTTGGGTATCACGCCGTTCGCAAGTAAAGTATCTGTACCATTGCGAAGCGTCAGCAGATCGTACACGCCGGGTTTGATATCGAGCGATTGCCAGTTGACGCAGCTGTCTTCGCGCTCCCACTTGCCTTTGTCGTGATCATGATCGCCATTGCTTTGCACACGATTGTGATCGTCGTGATCATCATCGTCGTCATCATCATTTTTCTTATTGCAGGTATCGATCAGCACTTTCACGCTTTTGATATCCACCAGTACATTATCAAAAAATCCCGGATCATCGGTGAGGTAAAGACTTACATGCTGCTTGCCGGGAGGCAGCTCTTCAGAACCTTTTGAATTGTCTTTGGAGCAGGAGTACAAAAGAAATCCGGACAATACAACAGCGGTCCCAAAACCAAACAGTTTTGACACTTTCATACAGAGCGGTTTTTGTAGAAGAATGAGGTAACGGCTATGAACGACAATTACTGTGCCTGTGTTAAAAAAGGTGGATAAGTTTCCGGAGGGCAAAATATTTAGTCTACTAATTTGGTGGACTAATAATTTACTTCTAATATTGTGCTGTCAACCATCAGCAATCATAATCAGCTCTGTATGAAACCAACACCGGCATATCCCTGGCTGATAGCCGTTCCGGCACTGATCTTCAGTACAACGGAGATCTATCCGGCCAAGCCATCCAATATCAGCGGACAGATCGTTCACAGCGGAAACGGACAAAAAGTAGAGAACGCTTACATCTATATTGTTTCGGGCGAAGAAGAGAGTCTTTCGGACAAAAACGGACAATTCAGGATCACCACCTGGCAACCCCTGCCGGTAACATTGATAATTGAACATCCGCAATTCAAGAAGAAGAAAGTGAGTGCATCGGATGCTTCGGAGAAGCAGGTGATCAAACTTGAACCCAAAGACTGAACTCAAACGAATATCAAAATTCTATGAAGCTCAATCTGCTGGCATTTGCAGTTCCATTTTTCGTATTGTTCATGGTGCTGGAGTATTTGATTGCAAGAAAGAAGAAGCTGCCTTACTTCAACCTGCATCATTCAGTAGCCAATGTGAGTATCGGCATTGCAGAGCGGTTGCTCGATGTTTGGGTAACAGGTGCTTTTTATTTCTTCTACGATTACCTGCAAACGAACTATGGACTCTTCGAGATAAAATCCGGCGTACTGATGTGGATACTGTTGCTGCTGGCTACAGACTTCATCTGGTACTGGTATCATCGGCTTGCACACGAAGTGAATGTATTCTGGGCAGCGCATGTGGTGCATCATCAGAGCGAAGATTTCAATTATACCGTGAGTGCGCGCATCACTGTTTTTCAGGCATTCATCCGTACCGGTTTCTGGGCCATTCTTCCATTGCTGGGTTTTCCGGCTTTGATGATAACCAGTCTGCTGCTGGTACATGGGCTCTACCCGTTTTTTATCCATACCCGGCTGATCGGCAAACTGGGCATTCTGGAATACATACTGGTAACGCCATCGCATCACAGAGTGCATCATGCCAGCAACGAACAGTACCTCGATAAAAACTATGGTGATGTGTTCATCATCTGGGACAAGCTCTTTGGAACATTTCAGAAAGAAGAAGACGAAGTGGAGATAACATACGGACTTACCAAACCACTGAACAGTTACAGTTTTCTATGGCAGCATGTGCATTTCATGGCAGAGCTGGTATATGCTGTAAGACGTACAAAAGGATTTACACAACGCCTGAAACTGATCTTCGGCAAACCCGATCTGGTAGATCCGCAGGCACGCGAAGCAGTGGAGAAAAGGTTCAACATTTTTCATCTCGGTTATGCCGTGGAGCATCGGTTGAACAGATACGTTGTGTGGCAGATCATACTCAGTCTTTCACTGCTCTTTGTGTTTATCCTTTTTGAGCATTATCTGCCCCTTACGCAGCAGTTGCTGATATCGCTTGCACTGATTTTGACATTAATCAATTGCGGTGCGATCATGGAGCAAAAGAGATGGGTTTTTTATCTGGAATTTCTCAGGTTACTCACGGTAACCATCGGAATAGTGATCGCATATCCTGCCATCTGGCTGAGTGTTTTGCTGCTGCCAGCAGGCCTGCTGATACTGCGATACTTTGAAACAATCAGAGAATATTACCTGAGCTGGGTATATCAGCAAAGACGCTGAATCCATTGAATATGAGTTACGTGGCCGAGGGGGAAGGCGAAGGTACGCAAGACCTTCTACGGTGGTTCGAATCCACCCGTAACTGCTTATTTGCATCGGTTCAATATCATTGAGCCCCAGGGCGGTGTTTCTACATCGCCTTCATAAAAAATTATGGCAGCCATAGCCATCGGTATTTAAAGAAGTGTTTTTTTCATATGGCAAGCAATCGTTGATGAAAGGCGGTGTTTCTACACTGCCTTTTTTTGTTGCCCGACTGTGAGAATAAAACTTTTTAATTATATAGATATGTATCTTTAGTAGGTGTTTAGACATAAGAGGGCGGCACAATTTTTAGAAGAATCCAATGGTTATGGCATATAAAATTCAATGGCGGATCGGGTGTTCCGGTTTTCATTACCGGGAGTGGAAACATATTTTTTATCCGCCCGAAACTCCTCAGCGCAAATGGTTCGATTACTATTGCACCCGCTTCAATACGCTTGAACTCAATTACACTTTTTACAGATTCCCACAGGTGGCATTGCTGGAGAACTGGCATCAGGAAAGCCCGGAGAAATTCAACTTCTCCATCAAAGCGCCCAGACTGATCACACATTTCAAACAGTTCAAAGATGTGCGGCCACTGCTCGACGATTTCTACAATGTTGCCAAAGAAGGACTGAAAGAAAAACTGGGGCCGATTCTGTTTCAGTTTCACCCCAAAACGGTGTACAGTCCTGAACTGCTCGAAGAAATTTTAGATCAGCTCGACACCAGCCTCACCAACGTACTCGAATTCCGGGACGTCAGCTGGTGGCGCCCCGATGTATACCAAAGCCTCAGCAGCCGCAATGTGTCTTTCTGTGGCGTGAGCCATCCCAAACTACCTGATGAACCGGTAATGAACACTCCACTTGTATACTACCGCTTTCACGGCGTACCCATACTCTACAAAAGCGAGTACCCTACCGAGTTTCTCGATACCATCAGCGACACCATAGGCAGCAATGAAGAGGTGAGGGATGTATATCTCTATTTCAACAATACCACAAAAGGACATGCGATTCAGAATGCCCTGTACCTGCAAAACAAACTGCATGGCTGATTGATACACTAACATTCTTTTAGGGGATCTTCATTCAACAGACGCTGCATAGTGACTGCGGCATTGTTATGTCTAATTCACCACAATGATCTCAGGACGTTTGATGATCTGCGTATTGTACTTGAACTTGATATTGGTATTGAAGTCGATTCGCCAGTGATCGCCATAGAAATTGGCGCGCGGGAAATAATGCGCACGCAGTTCAACAGTTCCGAAGATAAGGCTCTCGTTGCGCGCGCGCAGTCCTGCACCGAGGCTCTGATACAGATCGCTTTTCTTCACTGGTTCGCCGGGCGGCGTGAGTAAGCAGAAATTGGCAAACCCGAATGGCGCGAATTTGAAGTTGAGAAAGGTCCACGGACTGAAGAACACACTCTCCGACTTCAGCACGGCACGCATGTCGCCGCCGATTCTCCGGGCATTGTAGAGCTCCCGCAGTCCGAATGCACTTTCGAGATAGAGTTCCTCATTCAGCACTTTATTGATTTGTCCGGTTATGCCGAGGCTCACAAATGTGCGCTGCTTCCAGCGTGGCCCCATGGTGCGGAGCTTGCTGAAATATTCAAGATTGGTGAGTATGTCCACATCTTCGAGTCTACTCTTATGCCAGAAGCCGCCGACCCTGAAAGTGAAATTGTAATAGCTTTCCTGAGCGGTGAAATAGTTGCGGCTTACATCGAGCCCCATGTATGGCCGGTCCTGGCCATTCTTGCGGGTCCAGCCGGCAGTGGCGGAGATATCCATTCCTTCGGGAACGTCTTCGTTTCTGCCGAAGCCATAGATGTAGCGGGTTTTGTAGAAGTTCTGTCCGAATATGGAGATCGATCCCAGCACGGCGTAGAGATCGGCATAACGCGCATCATATTTTATCCTGAAGGTATCCGGAGTAAGCTCGAACCTTTTCTTCATGAGACGTGCCCCTACGATGGTACGGAGACGGTTATCATTTTGTTTGAGTTCCATGATGCTGAAAGCACCGGTATTCCAGCCCAGCCATGCATCGTAGTTGTAATACTTGTATTGAAATTCTTTTCTGTAGCTGGTATCGGCAATGTATTGGTTGGAAGTCTCATGCCATGCGGCTTCCGCAGCATAAGTAAATTTCGTGTATTGGTTTACGAGAGGTTTCAGAAAACGCATGTAGAAAGTGGTCTCTTCATCGCGGCCACTGTTCATGCCATCCGCAAATGTGCTGTATCCTGCAAAAGCATCGATATAAGATCCGCCGATATTGCGTTTGATGTATTCCATGCCATAACCCATTCTGTCTACGCGGCGGGTATCGTAGAGAACACCGCCCTGAATGCGGTCGCCCCACCCTGCCAGGTTATCGTCTTTGGCCGATACGTCGAAAGCTTTGGTGTTGTGTATATGCAGGGATCCACCGATGCTGAGTACGTCTTTGGAGAGCACAATCACATCTACCGAATCGTTGCTGTTATCGGCAGTATTGATAATAATGCGGGCATCCTGCAGGTAAGGCTGGTCGCGAAGATGCCTTTCGTTATCGGCCATCAGATAGGCTTCCACTTTATCACCCGGTTCAAAAAAGAGGTTATTGCGGATCACCCAGCTTCGCGTTTTGTGATGGAAGCCGTTGGCCATTCTGGTAAGCCTGCTTCTGAATACTTTGGCCGTATCGTTGATGGGTGTACCGAAATCGAGTCCTTTTACAGTTACGCTGCGGATCACACGTCCTTCGTAGATGCTGAAAACAAGGTCGTTTCTGATGGGGGTGAGTGCGGCTATATTTTCGCGGAGAGTATCGCGCAGGAGGTTACGGGCGAGTTTGCCGATGAGGCCTTTGCGCTTCTGGATGTAGTTGTCGAGCCCCTGCCGGGTACGCGCAGTATCCTTCTGCGCCTGCAGGCTCCGGATGTCGAGCGCTAACAGGGATACAGTACAACACAATATTATCAGCAACCGGCTAACTCTCATGGACCTCCATAGTATTTACGGCAAAATAAGCTTTTAGCGTAAATAACCTGCAAATCCTGTGCTGCGGCAAGTGGTTAATTGCCAGTGTTTGCGAAGCATTAACACAGCGGTGCGCAATTAATGTCGCCGGAGGAGAATCGATACGGAATCCTGCACAAAAAAAAGCCCGATCTCACGATCAGGCTCTTTGTTTTACCGTAGTTTTTTTCTTGCTGCTTTGCAAGGCATCATCGATAGCCTTGCTCAGCCCGGGGTAAGTAACTTTCCCGGTATATATTTCGTTATTGATGAGGAATGCAGGAATATCACGAATGCCTTTGTCGAGGCCTTCGAGCAGATCATTCCTTACAGTCCAGCCGTAGAGCGAATCTACCAGTTTGGGCAAAAAGTTCTTATCCTTTGCGCCTGCTTCGCGGGCATATTCCCGTAAGCTCACGCTGCCCAATTGCCTGCGGTGCGCAAACAGCAGGTTATGCATTTCCCAGAATTTTCCTTCCTGGGCTGCTCCTACGCTGGCTTCCGCAGCTTTCTGTGCACGCTGATGCACCTGTGTCAATGGAAAATGGCGGAAATTGAATTTCACCCTGCCCTCGTAATCCTCCATGATCTTCTTCACTATCTCATGCGCTTTGGCACAGGCCTCACTCTCATAATCCCCAAATTCAACCAGGCTTACCGGCGCATCCGCCGATCCTACCCAAATGTCTTTGGGCGGTTTGATTTCTACCAATTTAGGTTTATTGTTCGTTGCCATATTTCTCCTTTTTTTATTTGTCTCAAAGCAAGTGTTCGGGCAACAGTTGGCTGGTTATATAACAATTTCCGTGATGCCGTTGTTCGCGCATCCCTTCTTTAAAATGCAGATACCGTTCAGCAATCGCAGAACGGTATTGCAGTGTAGTTTATAATGAGCCTCTTACGAAGCGGCTTTTTGTTTCTTATCGTCTGCCGGTGGTTTTCCGTTTCCATTCAATTCATTTCTGAACACCACCACTCCATCGAACACATCTACCAGTACCGGATACGATTTATCTATATCTCCTGCGAGTATCTTGCGTGAGAGCGTATTCACTATCTCTTTCTGAATAAGCCTTTTCAGCGGTCTCGCACCGAACTGCGGATCAAATCCATTCTCGGCCAGGTAATCAACTGCATATTCACTGAATTGCAGATTGATGCCGTTCTGCGCAACCAGACTCTTCAGATTGTTCAGCTGAATATGTATGATGCCTTTGATCTCCTTCTTCAGCAGTGGCTGGAACATGATGATCTCATCTACCCTGTTCAGAAACTCCGGTCTGATGGTTTCGCGCAACAGGCCCATTACTTCACCCTTCGCTTTTTCGGTTGCTTCATCACGGTTGCGTTCGGTTACATTCTCGAATGCTTCCTGGATCAGGTGGCTTCCGATATTGCTGGTCATGATGATGATGGTGTTCTTGAAATTCACTACACGACCTTTGTTGTCGGTGAGTCTTCCATCGTCGAGCACCTGCAATAAGATATTCCATACATCAGGATGCGCTTTCTCGATCTCATCCAGCAGCACTACACTGTAAGGCTTGCGGCGCACGGCTTCTGTGAGTTGTCCACCTTCATCGTACCCTACATATCCCGGAGGCGCACCTACGAGGCGTGATACGGAATGTTTTTCCTGATACTCGCTCATGTCTATGCGCGTCATCATGCTTTCATCATCGAAGAGGAACTCTGCGAGCGCTTTCGCCAGCTCGGTTTTACCAACACCTGTTGTTCCGAGGAAAATGAATGATCCGATTGGTTTCTTCGGGTCCTGCAATCCTGCGCGGCTTCTGCGGATAGCATCGGCTACGGCTGTGATCGCTTCTTCCTGCCCAACTACACGCTGATGCAGGTGTTCTTCGAGTTGCAGCAGTTTTTCCTTATCGCTCTGCAACATGCGCGTTACAGGTATGCCGGTGGCTTTGGCTACTGTTTCTGCGATATCTTCTGCATCCACTTCTTCTTTCAGCATTCTTTTTTCGTTGATGCTTTGCAGCTCTTCGGAATACTGAACTATCACCTGCTCCTGCTCTTTTATTTTTCCGTAGCGGATCTCGGCCACTTTTCCGTAATCGCCATTTCTCTCTGCACGTTCTGCTTCCTGCTTCAGTTGCTCGATGCTAGCTTTCGCGTTCTGCACTTTCTCTACGATCTCTTTTTCTTCTTTCCACTTTGCGCGGAGCGTATCGCGTTCTACACTGAGATTGGCTATGTCGGTATTGAGTTCTTTCAGTTTCTCTTCGTCGTTTTCCCGCTTGATGGCTTCACGCTCTATCTCCAGCTGACGTATCTGACGTTCCATTCTGTCGAGTTCTTCGGGCATGCTGTTCATCTCAAGCCTAAGCTTGGCGGCGCTTTCGTCGACCAGATCGATAGCCTTATCGGGCAGAAAACGATCGGTGATATAACGATGCGATAATTCCACGGCAGCGATGATCGCTTCATCCTTGATTCTTACATGGTGATAGGTTTCGTACCTGTCTTTCAAACCACGAAGTATGGAGATGGTATCTTCTACAGTTGGTTCTTCGATCATCACTTTCTGGAAACGACGTTCCAGCGCTTTGTCTTTCTCGAAGAATTTCTGATACTCGTTGAGTGTGGTTGCACCGATTGCTCTGAGCTCGCCTCTTGCGAGTGCGGGCTTTAGTATGTTCGCAGCATCCATCGCTCCTTCTCCACCACCGGCGCCAACAAGCGTATGTATCTCGTCGATGAAGAGTATGATCTCACCATCGCTGCCGGTTACTTCTTTGATAACGCCTTTCAGTCTTTCTTCAAATTCTCCTTTGTATTTGGCTCCTGCAATCAGCAGGCCCATATCGAGTGCGTAGATGATCTTTGTTTTCAGGTTCTCCGGTACATCGCCATTGATGATGCGATGCGCCAATCCTTCCACGATGGCGGTTTTACCTACACCGGGTTCACCCACGAGTATCGGATTGTTCTTGCTTCGGCGACTGAGAATATGCAGGGTTCTGCGGATCTCTTCATCGCGGCCGATAACAGGATCGAGTTTACCCAGACGCGCGAGTTCGTTCAGGTTCTTCGCATACTTGTTGAGAGCGTTGAACTGTGTATCCTGTGTCTGACTTTTAATGGTATCGCCTTTGCGGAGATCCTTGATCGCTGCAACAAGCCCTTTCTCCGTGAGGCCTGCATCCTTCAGCAGATTCGCGGCAGTGTCCGATCCCTGCAATATGGCAAGCAGCAGGTGTTCTACACTCACAAATTCGTCGCCGAATTGTTTGAGTACCGATCCTGCACGCAGGATGGCGTTATTGGCGTCTCTGCCGATCATCTGTGCCGGCTGTGCGCCACCCACTGCTTTGGGTAACTTGTCAATGGCTTCATCCAGTTTTGTGCTGAGCAGATTGACGGTTACGTTATTCTTTTTGAGTAAGTATTCAACAGGCGAATCTTCCTGATCGAGCAGACTTCTGAGCAGGTGCTCGGTTTCAATATTTACATTGTTGTTATTGAAAGCCAGCTGCTGCGACTGTGCGATTGCCTCCTGTGCTTTGATTGTAAAATTGTTCAGATTCATTGTATTTCTCCTTTTGAGCCGCCAGGAACTAAGGCTTCCCGAACAGCGTAATTATTGCTGCAAAGGATACACCAGCCCGGTGAATCCCGCAGTTATGTCATTAAATATCAACAAAATCTGTCTCATCTTCAGTTTCAGCGCAGTTTGCCTGCAATTGTTGCAGGCCCGGAAAGTGGTTGCAAAGGGGAAGTGTCCGGTCGATGGCCGGACTATAAATATCCTGAATTTTTATAACATGGAGGAATGAGGATGCGGAAGGAATCAATGAGGTTCTTTCAGGTCTGTCAACCGCAGTTGAAACAGCCTGATCTCTTTTTCGTACAATGCTATGAGGTTATCTCCTGCAGCAGCCAATGATTTTGGCCGGATGATGCCGATTCGCGGCAGGTTGAAACTGCCCATGTATTTCCCATCCTTCAATCTGTACATATCGATGGGCACATTGGAGCGAAAATCTCCGTAAGATTGGTTATCGGATTTGAGTCCGGATACAACCCACAGCATATCGTTTCCGATGAAGCAATTTCTGTTTACCTGTATTCTGGGAGATACAGGCATGATGCGTTCTTCGCCGCCTATTTTCACTTCTTTTATTTCAATCTGCTGACTCGAAATAGTATCGATGGTGCGGGCAGTATAGATCAGATTGAAATTGGTATCCATACAATAAAACTGATTGCGATAATATTCGAGATAATAAATGCGGTTGGTAGCGGAATCATAATTCAGAAATCCATCGCGGTCGAAGCCGCCATCTTTCTGATCGGAGAAAAGAGATGTTTCGGCAATTACTCTACCGTTGATCGCATTTACTTTCTGAAAGGTTTGCTTCTCCAGTGATGTATCAACAGACCTGAGCACTACACTTTCCTGGGAGATCACTTCGGATCTTGTGAAAACATAAGGCAGCCTTGTTCCGGACAATTGATTCTTTCCGAGCATGCCTCTGTACACCCCCGGAACATTCTGAGCAAACAGCCACACATGCGGAGAATCGACAATGGTGGTTCTTACGCCGATATCATCTACCGGCATTTGCATGCCATAACTAATGGTATCCATTTCTTTCTTCGCGATATCGAGCGAAACGATCCATTGCGGATTGGGCACAGAAAAGTAAACATGGTTTTGAGTATACCCTGCGATATTCTCCAACGGAGCAGCAACGGGCACGCTGTAACTGGTGGACAGTACTCCAGGTTGCCAGTAACGCACAAAGCCATTGGGCCTTTCGTTTGGGATCGTAGAAAATCTGAACAATACGAAAAGCGAAAGCAGTATCAAAATTGTTCCACCTGTCAGCAACAGCATTGTTTTCTTTTGCATGAGCTTAATCGTTGAGTATACAGAAAATTGTTTTGCATGATAATACCCGCCGGAAAACCGGCAGGTATTTTTATCTGAACAGCGACTGTTAAATGCGATCAGATTTGCAATGAATTATTACTCTGATAGGGTATGGTCTGAAATCTACACCACCGGCAATTGTTCCGCATGGTGCAGGCGGATTGATGCGTTCAGCACAACAGAAAACCTGGCTTGCCTGATCGCACTGCCATGGCTGGGTGGCGAGTTGGCCGTTGCGGATACAGGCCATGCCTAAATCCATCTGGCAATTGATAGGTTCAGTGCCCGGTACCCATGGGTTTCTTACCGGAGCATTCACCGGAATGCCGGTTGGTATAAACAAACCACCGATACCTGGTGCCGTAGGGAAAATTTTCTCGAAATCAACTCCTGGTTTACATACATACACAGACACATCTTTCTTTTTGAAAAGATCGGCTTTGGTTGCAGCAGTGAGGCCAATGGCGAGCACGGCGATAACTGCCAGAAAACTAATTCTGAAACGTCTCATGGTTAATTTTTTAATGATTAGAAAATTATTGCAACAAACTCATCCCAACATCAGCCACGGGCTGCGATCCGCCCCTGCAGCAGCATACCAATGGCTGCCAGTACAGTAAAGCCGGCATTGAAATACAAATGATCTTTCCAATCCATCGCAGCGAGTATGCCTCCGCAGCTGCATGGCAGATCAGGAGCGTATGTCAGCATGAGCCAGATATATCCGGTAAACATCCCCATCAGTAAAAAAGACAGATACAATCCTATGTAGCGGGTTTTCTTTATCACCAGTAAAAGAGACAACAACATTTCTCCGGCCGGTAATGCGGCAGCAATAAAACCATTCAGTTCGCCGATAAAAGGCGATCTGCCCATCTGTGTTTTGAACTCATTGTAATCCCACATCTTATTCACGCCCGTATACAAAAACAATATTATCAGCAATGCACAGATCGCCTCCGTGATGGTCTCTTTCTTTGATAGAAAACGTGCCAGTTTATTCAGCCACTGTCTGCTCTTACTCACTACCCTTTTATGCAAAGGAATCCTTGCAGTGCCTGCAGGAGGCATCAGTACAGGTTCAACTGTCTTCATAACATGGTATCTTTTGGTGATCTACTGAGTGTAAGTTACGCTCACCTGCTTTTCTTTTTGGGAGCCTTTCTTTTTCATCCGGGAGTATCTTGCTCTGCGTTCCAATACCGTGGCGACACTTTGTACAATCGCTTGAATGCTGTGCTGAATGCGGCTTCGGAATATCCCACCATATTGGCTATCTGGGAAATGGAGAGATCCGATTCTTCCATCAGCAGTCTGGCTTTCTCCATCCGTTTTAGCCTCAGATAAAGAAACAGTCCCACTTTGTACTTTTTCTTGAATACTTTTTTGAGTTTGAATTCATTTACACCTACGTGTTTGCATACCTGCTCCTGAGTAGGTTTTCGTTGAAGATTGGCTGTCAGGAAAGCAGCAGCAGCTTCAGCTATAAGCTCTTCACTCCTAAGCCTTGATTGCAATGCTCTTTCGTTCATGTGTTAAGGGTTTTGAAAGTTGGCAATAGAAATAACCACCTGCATGCCTGTAGATGAACAGGTATGAAAGGGAGAGGGAGGAAAAGAAAGAATAGTGGTTTGGATTCCTGGTGCAGAGAGCAAATAAGTAGAAACTCTTACGCAACAACTCTTGCTAAATATACCACATTTAACAGGCAATTTCTTCGCTGCTGAAGGCTTCACACAAAATAAATATGTCAATTTTTTGTTACTACAGATCGTCCGACGGAGCAGCGCTCGCCGGAATCATTTATTTCTGATAACTTTAAACTTTGGTGCATATACCCTAATCCTGATAGTTATGTTCAAACTAATTCCCCGTTTCGGCGGCATGTTGTGTATGCTGCTTTTTATTCAACCTGCATTCTCTCAATCGGATACGGCTGCAATAGGTCCATTGCTGACTAAAAATCAGAAAGCATTCGGCCGCGCTGTTGCATTGGTATGGAAAGATGGAAAGATCATTTTCCAACGTGATGCGGGTGTAGAGTTCAACGGCAAAGTGCAGGCTCCCATCGCAGCTGCCAGTCAATGGTTAACCGCTGCAACTGTTATGAGTTTTGTAGATGAAGGAAAGCTCAAACTCGATGATCCTGTTGGCAAATACATTCCTGTTTTCAACTCTTACATGAAAAGCTATCTCACTATCAGGCAATGCCTGATGCACAGCACCGGTTTCGAGCGTGAGAAAGGATTAGCCAATAAACTGAGCTTTGGCCGCAAATACGAAACCCTCGAAGCTCAGGTGAATGCACTTGCTGCCAAAGAGATCTCCACCAATGCAGGAGAAGAATATTTCTTCGGTAATTATGGTCCGGCTATCGCAGCAAGAGTGATTGAAATCGTGGGTAAAAAACCATTCGAGCGCCTGGTGCAGGAACGTATTACCCGCCCCTGTAAGATGCGCGCCACCAATTTCAACAACAACGATGGCAAGAGCCCCAATCCCGGATTCGGCGCCGTTTCCACCGCAAACGACTACATCAATTTTCTGGTGATGCTGCTCAACGGCGGCACATTCGAAGGCAAAAAAGTTCTCAGTGCCGAGGCCATCAAAGAATTGCAGCGTGCACAACTTGGCAACACACCCGTGAAATACAATCCGGAGCAACTGGCAGGTTACGATATAGCGATGGGTAATTATGTGCAGGAACGCGATGCCGCAGGAAATGCACAGACCATTTGCAGCCCTTCACTTGGCGGCACCTGGCCATATGTTGATTTTTGCAGAAAGTATGCGGCCATCATTTTTGTGGAAGATGCCAAAGGAGAAGTGAAACGCGATGTAGCTGTTCAGTTTAAGGCAATCATCGATGCATGGTTGGGGAATTGCAAATAACTTATTGCATATAAAATGATAAAGCCGCTTCAATTGAAGCGGCTTTATTTTGTACAGCTACACCTTTCTATTTGTTGGGAAGTGATAGTACAAAAGCACGATCTTCGTCCCGCAACGGTTCATCCGATAAATGCCAGATAATCTGTTCCAGCTTTTGTCCAATTGGGCCATTTGCATCCAGTTTTTTGTTTTCGAGCAATGCACACAGTTTTCTAATTTCCTTGTCGCTCGAAACAGGACCGAAAACGTATTTATCATCCGGACCGGCACTTACCAGACTTGAATTCATACAGCAAAGCATGATGGGCACATAGAAATCCAATCCGGGTGGCAACTCTACCGTTTCTCCCTGAACCAGAATACCGTGCTGTGTCTTATGTTCCTGACTGATAAAGATCATTCCCGAAGGAAAACTCACGTGTATGATCTGCGTAGTTGTGTTACGAAGGCCAATGCAAAGGGGCACACCCAGTCCGCTGCCACGGGCATCTTTCATTGTTTTGTGATCGCAGAATTCTTTCAGAGCTTCATTATATCCTTTGATCTCGCCTATAAGTGAAACACCAGCCGGCAATTTGAACTGCTCTCCTTCCGGCATTTCTTCGGAAGTACCGAAGCCTTTTCGCGGATAAGTGGTATCGCCGTTATTGTCCCCATCATTCTTCTTGTTGTTTCCTTTTGAGCAGGATGCCACTGTCATCAACAGCAGCAACATCAAAACATACTGAACTTTCATCGGTGGTAATTTCAATGTAAGATGTTACAGTATGCCCATAAAAAAAGTTAACCTGCGCCGGAGCGCAGGTTTCACTTACTGATTTATTAAAGAGGGAATCTGAATCAGTTACCAGAATCTCACATAGAGTGCTGCAATAATGCCAAGTATCACCAGTATCATCGCCAGCATACCATTGGATACTTTGAACATGCTGCTATCATACTGCGTTGCTTTCGGATTGTTCCTGCTTTTTGGATCGAGCACAGAAAGGGTTACCATCAGTGCCACACAGATGGCGAATACCCATCCCATGCTGGTGAGGAACGGAATTTCGTACAATCCGTTATCCGGGTTGATATACGCAGTATACAACAATGTCTCATGGCCAAACCACTGAGGGAAATAACTATTGAAGAGTACTGAAAGAATAAAGCCTCCAACAATACCTGCCACTGCTGCCAGTGATGTGGTGCGCTTCCAGAAGAAGCCAAGCAGAAATACTGCAAAGATACCCGGAGATACAAAGCCAGTGTATTTCTGAATGAAGGTGAAGCCGCCTTCGCCGCCAATGTTCAGCCAGTCGTTCCATGTGAAGAGAATGGCAATGATCATCGCAAGCAGTACGGTGAGCCTTCCAGTCCATACCAGTTTCTTTTCTGATGCTTCTTTGCTTACGTATTTTTTGTAGATGTCGAGTGTGAAGATGGTAGAGATACTGTTTGCCTTACCTGCGAGTGACGCCACAATTGCTGCTGTGAGTGCAGCCATGCTCAATCCACGCAAACCTTCAGGCAGGAATGCCAGTACTGTTGAGTAAGCTCTGTCTGCATTCACCTTTCCTCCCACTTCCATCGCAGCCTGCACATCATTGTGTCCGCCTTTGTACAACACAAATGCAGCGATACCCGGAAGTACCACAATAATCGGCATCATAATTTTGAGGAAGGCTGCAAACAGAATTCCTTTTCTTGCCGTTGGGAGATCGGCGCCCAGTGCACGTTGCGTGATATACTGGTTACATCCCCAATAGTTGAGGTTGGCAATCCACTGACCAGCCAGCAACATCGCAACTCCCGGAAGACTGAGATAGTTCTTCACTTCTGCTTCCGTTGAATTGGTAGTAGGCTTGTCGAATATCATATCGAAATGCTCAGGCGCTTTCTTGAAAAGCTGATCGATACCCGCAATGAAATCTTTTCCATAACCGAAATGTTCACTCACTTTGGTAAGCGCCAGATAAGTGGCTGCGAGACCACCGATCACGAGGAAGATCACCTGAATTACATCGGTATAACCGATCACTTTCATACCACCCAATGTGATCACCAGCGCAAAAATGGCCAGCAATATCATAATCAGGTGAAAGTATTGTGTACCTGCGAGGTTGCTGATTGCTACCGATCCCAGATAAAGAATGGATGTAAGATTTACGAATACATACAGGAACAACCAGAAGATGGCCATCAGCAGCGCCACTTTCTCATTGTACCGTTGCTTCAGAAACTGAGGCATGGTGAAGATCCGGTTCTTCAGATAGATCGGCATAAAGAATACCGCCACAATGATCAGCGAAATCGCCGCCAGCCACTCGTAGGCCGAGATGGCCAACCCCATGGAGAAGCCACTTCCGCTCATGCCCACAAATTGCTCAGCAGAGATATTGCTCGCAATCATCGATGCACCGATTGCCCACCAGGTGAGCGAACCTTCTGCAAGGAAAAAACTTTGGGTGTCTGTTTCTTTGGATTGACGCTTTTTATAGATCCAGTAACCATAACCGGCTACTATGAAGAAGTAGATCAGAAATACTAAGTAATCGCCGTAGCCCAGTGAATTGTTCATATAAGCAATCGTTTAGGGAGAAGCATCTAAAGTAGGCATTTTTGCATGATTTGTGCAAACGATTACATAAAAATATTTTCAGTCTGGTTGGCCATTGAGTAAGCCCGGTGGTCATCTTTTCAAAAGCTTGTACCTTGCAGGTTCTTCCACGCATGAGCCCTGTAGAGAAAAATACCTTCCTCATTAAGTCTGCCGCTACCCGGCTGGGATTCAGCTATTGCGGCATCGCTCAGGCCGTTCCCCTTACCGACGATGCCCGCCGCCTCGAAGCCTGGCTCAACAAAGGCATGAATGGCGCCATGAAATACATGGAAAACCATTTCGAGCTGAGGATCGATCCCGGCAAACTGGTTCCCGGCGCCCGCTCCGTTATCACGCTGCTGATGAATTACTTCCCCGAACAGCAGCAGGCAACCGATGCTCCCAAAGTGAGCAAGTATGCATTTGGAAATGATTATCACGAAGTGATCCGCACCAAACTCCATCAGTTGCTGGCCGTGATGAACGAAGAGATCGGCGCTGTTACCGGAAGAGGGTTCGTAGACTCCGCCCCCGTGATGGAACGCAGCTGGGCACAGCGTAGCGGACTCGGCTGGATCGGAAAGAATGGCAACCTCATCAACAAACAACAAGGCAGTTTCTTTTTCATTGCCACGCTGATTGTTGATGTACCATTGCTCTACGACGATCCTATTGCAAAAGATTACTGCGGCACCTGCCGCAAATGCATCGACGCCTGTCCTACACAGGCCATCGGTGCCAATAAAGTGGTGGATGGAAGCAAATGCATCTCCTACTTCACCATCGAACTGAAGGATCTGCTGATACCAGACGAAATGAAAGGGAAGTTCGACAACTGGATGTTCGGCTGCGATACCTGCCAGGACGTATGCCCATGGAACCGCTTCTCCGTTTCCACCAGCGAGCCCGAATTCAAGCCCATCAAGGCTTTGCTCGAGTTCAACATCAAAGACTGGGAATCTCTCACCGAAGATGCTTTCAAAAGCATTTTCCGCCACTCACCATTGAAGCGGGCAAAATTCGCAGGCATTCACCGCAACCTCCGCTTCATTCAGCAGTGATTATTTTTTCAGGAACATCTTAGCGCTCAATCCGAACGACCAGATATGTTGTCCGTTAGAGACTTTGGTAGACAGCAGATTGGTGAGTTGATATTTCGCTGTTGGACCAATCCACAGCGGATGTTTGCTGTTGTTGAAGAGGGCGAAGCTCACGCCCACATTCATTCCAAACTGCGTTTTGTTGAAGTAAGATTTATCCTCGTAGTAGAAATCGTTGGTACCGTCGTAATGCAGCGCATTCGTAGAAAGCAGCTGTGATACGGTGAATCCGGCATCTACAAGAATCGGAAGTATTTCGCCATCATTCACCCTCCAGTGCATTTTCACCGGCAATTCCAGGAAATGATATTTGTTGGTGTACTTTTTAGTTTCTGTCGGAGGAGGTATGCCATACATCGGTACGAAGGAATTGGCCATAAAGTTATTCCTTCCCTGATAGTACTGATTCACATGCTTATCCTGCTGATCTGCACTGCGAACATTGGCCGGCGAATTTACCAGTGTGCCTACTTCCATCTTTGTGCTGTAATAGCCATATTCCAGTCCGGCTGAAAAGCTGATACGCTCGCTTACTTTTCGCTGAACAAATCCGCCAACAGTATACGAAAATCCCATGCTGATCTCGGAAGGCTTATTGTAGGTGGCAGCACCGTTGTTGAAGCCCACTGCTCCGCTTACTCCTGTTGTTGGACTGTTCTGTGCAAGGTTCTCAGGTTCTTTATTCTTCTTGTTGAAGATATCGAAGGGATCACCTTTGGAGATATGCGATCCGCCCCCCGATGCCACTACTCCGTAACTCCACTTGCTGGTCTTCTTCAGTTTTTCTTCTTCGAGATTGTTGAGCATTGCCAGACGCTGATGTCTGGGGATGGATTTGAATAATCTTTTATCGAACACCGGATTCAATGTACCTGGCAATTCGTTGTTCAGAGAAGTGAGACGGTGATACCCGGGAGTGCTGTATGCAAGATCGTGTTCTCTTTGATCTGCTTCTGTTGAAACCTGCTGCTGGCCGGAGTTGTAAACAGTGGTGGTGTTACCGGCAGGAGCAATATTTTTATCGTTTGCAGTTGGTTTGGCGGATGAGCGTTCTAACTGAACAAGACTTGCCTTATTCAATGTTGGGCGGTCTTTTGAAGATGTTTTGCCAGCCTTCAGGCTAAATGGCTGATTGTTGCCGTCATAGGCAGGCGAAACTGTTGGCGCTTTTGCAATAACATCCTGTTGTCTGGTTCCGGAATTTTTATTGCTGTTCTTTTCAGTTTTGCCGGTAACAATTTTGTTTTCGGCTGATATACCTGCGGGCAGGTTTTTATTTACAGTGGTAACCGAAGCATCAGGAGTATTGCTTTCTTTTTTCGCGATGCCGGGGTCAGCAGGTTGTTGTGCCGCATCTTTCGGAGAAACGATTGCAGGTTGTTCGGAAGAAACAGCAGGGGCAGCAGGTGGAGTGCTGCCAGGCTGATCTGCTGCATGTAATGTCGATGGAGAAGCATCCGTATTTGCAACTGCAGGAGCTGCTGAATTATCTCCGGAATTTTTTTCGGTTGTATTGGAGGGTTGTACCGGTGTTGCAGGATATGCAGCAGTATTACCCTCATTCGGTGAAACAGATTGTTGAAGCGTAGAGTTATTGTCAGAGGCAGTGATTTGTTTTTCGGAAGTTTGATGGGTATAGAAAAAGTATCCGCCGGCGCCAAGCATCAGCACCATGGCCGGCAACCAGAGCAATATTCTCCGGCGTCGCCTCTCCATTCGGATCCGCTTATCCACTTTAGTCCATACCGCCTCCGATGGTCGCAGCTTCAGCTGCTCCATTGTCGACTGCACCTGTTTTTCAAAATCATGGGCGGACATACGATTCAGTTTTTGTTGCTTCCATGTTGTTTTTTTTGAGCCATGTTATCAGCAATGCACGGGCACGCGCATATTGCGATCTGGAGGTCCCTTCATTTATTCCGAGGATCTTCCCGATCTCAACATGCGAAAACCCTTCCACTGCATGCATATTGAATATTGTCTGATAACCGGTGGGTAATTGACGGATCAGTTCAGCCAGGTCTTTTGCATTCAGAGATACTTCAGGGTTATCATCTGAAACGGGATGCAATCCCGGATCGGTGTAAGACAGATCCTGCTGATAGCGGCTGTTCTTCTTCAGAAAATTGAGGGCGGTATTCACCATGATGCGGCGGATCCATCCTCCCAATTCCCCTTCTGATTTAAACTGACCCAGATGGGTAAATACCTTTATAAATCCTTCCTGTAGCACATCCTCGGCATCGGCCATGGATTTGGTATAGCGATAGCATACCCCCAACATACCCTCGGCAAAATGCTCATAGAGTTGTCGCTGGGCATCAGGGCGGCCCTTCAAACATTCTTTTACCAGCCTGCTATAGTCCATCTTCTTAGTATAACGCTTGACACTAAACAGGGTTGCGCCGTTGCATTCACTTTCTTTTTTCCTCCGTGCCCCAGTCCCTTACCTTTGGATCATGAACACGGAATCACTGATTACCAGAGACAAAAAAGTGATATGGCATCCTTTTACACCGCAAAAGTATATGCCGGAACCCATTCCAATTGTTAAAGCTGAAGCCACCTGCCTGTTCGATGCCGCCGGCCGCCGGTATATCGATGCCATCAGCAGCTGGTGGGTCACCCTGCATGGACATGCCCATCCGTACATTGCACAGAAAATATTCGAACAGGCGAGCACCCTCGAACAGGTGATCTTTGCCGGATTCACGCATGAGCCCGCCGTTCGGCTGGCCGAAAGGATCCTCGAAATACTCCCCGCCCCCATGAGCAGGGTGTTCTACTCCGACAATGGCTCCACTTCCACCGAAGTTGCCATCAAAATGTCTGTTCAGTACTGGTGGAACCGCAACGAACCCAAACGCAATAAGATACTCGCTTTCAATAACTCATACCATGGCGACACCTTCGGCGCCATGAGCGTGAGCGACCGCAGCGTTTTCACCATGGCCTTCCATGAAAAACTCTTTGAAGTGATTTTCATCGATGCCCCCGAATCAGCCGCTGTCAATTATGATATTCCCTGGGACGAGATCGCCTGTTTCATCTACGAGCCGCTGGTTCAG
Source organism: Pseudoflavitalea sp. G-6-1-2 (assembly GCF_012927185.1). Lineage (GTDB taxonomy): Bacteria > Bacteroidota > Bacteroidia > Chitinophagales > Chitinophagaceae > Pseudobacter. The sequence goes on along the minus strand of NZ_JABBGB010000001.1, from coordinate 2,222,910 downwards.
GGTGCAGGTGGTATGAAGATGTACGTTGCCGCCGGCCTCGATAACCTCATCGCCCAATGCCGCCAACACCAGATCATCTGCATTGCCGACGAAGTGATGACGGGTTTCGGAAGAACCGGAAAACTCTTCGCATCCGCTTACATGAGCCATCAGCCAGATATCATCTGTCTCAGCAAAGGCCTCACCGGCGGAACCATGCCCCTCTCTATCACCGCCTGCAACCAAAAGATCTACGAAGCATTTGTACACGACGACCTGCTGAAAACATTCTTCCACGGACATAGCTATACCGCCAACCCTATCACCTGCGCTGCCGCACTCGCCAGCCTCGACCTGTTGCTTACACCAGAATGCAATAAGCAAATGCAGCGCATTCAGCAACAGCATCAGCAATTCAGATCGGAGTTGCAGCAGACGAAACTACCCGTGAGAAATATCCGGGTGCTGGGCACCATCATTGCATTTGAAATAGATAAGGGGAAAGATGAATACCTCAACAATATCAGTACCGTAGTTACCAGAATGGTGATGGAACGCGGCGTATACCTCAGGCCGTTAGGCAACACGCTGTACCTGATGCCGCCCTACTGCATCACGGAAGAAGAGTTGAAAGATGTATACAAAGTGATCCTGGAAATACTGCCTGAGTTCGCTTGACCGTAACCGGAAATTGAACTATTTTGTTCGACGAAGCTATTCAGCAACACAAAACCTATTCAATGAGATCGATTCTACCCATTGTGCTACTGATATGCATTGCGGCCTGTACTGAAAAGCAGAAAGCCAAACCTGCCAATGCCAAAATCCCAATGGTGCTCGAAGGCAAGCATGTGGATGTAACCAGCCTCTCCAAAAAAAGAGCGGATCTTTTTGAAAATCTCTACGAGGAACTGCTGAGCAAATCGCAGGAACTCCAAATCCTCGACGCCAATATCAAAGCCCTCGGTCAGCTTCAATCGCAGGCTGCGGACAGCTTTGCTCAATACGACAGCAGAAACCGCGCTTATTACAAATTTGCGGAAGGCGCCAATGGCACAGTATCTGATTCAGCCATCAAAAGAAAGATCAGGACAATTCTTCAAAGCAGCCTGAAAGAATACAATGCATCTGTGGCATCGCACCGGGAACTCGATAGCCTCATCAACAGAAAGAACACCACGGTACATGATATGTATGTGTTGCTGAAAGTAGTGAAAACACTTCCTTCGATGGAATTCTATCAGAAAGAAAGATTACCGGGAACAGGAGAAAAAGAATCGCTGAAAGCGAGGATGGATAGTTTGTTGCAGCAGCTCGATACAATGACGGTTATTCCAAAACCATAATGCATAAAAAAGGCCGCTCTCACGAACGGCCTTTCAATTTTTTCAGTCGCTTTTACTTCACTTCAAACGGCACTGCCACATCTCCCCACAACAACTGCACTTTGCCATCTTTTCCGATAACGAAGGTCATGCGTTCGCTGGCTGTTGCTGCCTTTACCGGTTTTACTTTCAAACGCAGCACATCATCTGCATCTTTGTATTCATAAGCGCCCCACTGCTTCCAGGTTTTGTTGAAAATCAGTACCCACTCTGCCTTTCCGGGAATAGTGAAGAAGCCGTACTTGCCTGCAGCAAGGGCTTTGCCATTCACTTTCACATCTTTGCTTACTTCAAACGTAGTGGCTTCATTGGCACCGGTGCGCCATACCTGATCAAAAGGAGCTACTTCATTTCCAATGGTACGGCCTTTCAGGGCTGGCTGGCTGTAATTGATTGTTACAACGGTTCCGCCTACAGTTTCAGACACATTTGCCGGTGGGCTGGCAGGTTTTTCCTGTGCAAACACACCCAGCACACCCAGCAACATAGAGGATAAGAACAATAATTTTTTCATGACGAAAGTATTTTTTTGCTGGATGAATGTACTGAACTCAGGGCTGCTTTTCGAGTATCTTTTTAAGGTTGCCCAGAGATTTTTCCATGGGCGGGCCTAATTGCTTATCAAAAATAATGCTGCCGATTTTCTCCCAGGGATACCAGCGCAGTTTGAAATCGAAATACCACTGCACTACGGTTACCCCACTCATGGTCATGGTTGCAAAACCGGAATGGATATCTCTCCCGCCAGTTTGATGCCAGTCGGTTATCACACTGTCTTTGCTTGCTCTCAGCAACTCCACTTTCACCTGATCGGATGAGAAATCGTTCTCGCCATATGCCACATTGGTGTATTGGGCATTGTTCATCATTTCGTTCCAGTTCTTCCAGGTACGGAGATCGCGGATCTGTGCCATCACAGAATCGGCAGGTGCATCGATATTGATAGCGCGGCTCACGCGCACCTGCGAAGGGATCAGCAGGCTCAACAGAAAAATAACTCCGAAGATCACTACGGCACTGATCAGTGCCAGCTTAACAATACGCATAAATAGAAAAAGATTATTGGATTACTCCCACTTGAATGTTTTCACTGCAAGGCCATACGCAATTACGCACCATCCAAGCAAAATGGCTATCTCTGTTCCTACATTCCAGATATGCATGCCTTCAAAAGAAACTTTGCGCAATGCATCGTTCATGGCAGTAAGCGGCAGAAATTTAATGATCGGCTGCATAGCTGCGGGCAGTTGGGATTTGGGGAAGAAAGTACCCGACAAAAAATATTGCGGGAACATAAACAGGTTCGCATATACGGGGATCACATTCTGGTTTTTAGCCAGTCCGCTGATGGCATAACCGAAGCCCATGAACACCAGCGAGCCTACCAGACAGAGGAACAGCAACTCAAAGAAAGTAGCAGCTCCATGCGCCAGTGTAAAATGATAGAAGAAATAACCGAAGCCGATAAGCACGATTGCTGTGGTAAGCAAAAAGGTTACGCGCGCGATGCTCTCACCCAGAACAATATAGAATCGTTTGATAGGTGTTGAGTAAAGCCGTTTCAGCACCAGTGTTTCGCGGAAAGTGAAGAATACGAATGCCACACCAAATACTGCAGAGCCCATCAGTGAGAAACCGATCATGCCTGGCAGAAAGAAATCGATCATTTTGTATGGACGCCCCGGCAGCTGTTCCGAACTCACGCTTGCATAGGTATGTTCAGCAGGAGTTATCTCATTATTGATCTCACCGATGATCTGTTTCAATATCGTTTCCAGCAGCGGCAGCTCTTTCATGCCTGCTGAAGTTGTTTTCAGATGCACATCGTAATTCACCTTACTGCCGGCAGTATTCTTTTTGATCTCTACCAGTGCAGTGATGCGGCCTTTCATCAGATCATCCAGCAGCTCAGCTTCGGTTCCGTCTTCCACATTAAGTACGGGAACATTTTTGATGGTCTGGTAAACGCTGTTGCTCGTATCGGTTCCTTTAACGAAAGCAATGTCTACACTGGCGCCACCGCCTCTTCCACCAAGTGCTCCGAAAATGGAGATCAGTACAATCGGGAAGAACAATCCGAAGAAAACGGCCTGGGGGCTTTTGAAGATGGCTTTCGCGCTGGCTTTTGTGATGGCCAGCATCGCGCGTATCTGGTTATATGGTTGCGGCATAGAGCAGCAAAACTACACGGTTTCAGCTGAAAAAGAAATGCGGAGTTTGCGCAAAGCATCCCGGCTTATGTTAACGACTGGTTAGTTGATGCAGCAGCAAATAGCAGCTAATACAGGTTAACTCAGAAAAAATATGTTCGGAGCGAAGTATCAGGTTACTGTAGAATGATGCAAAAAGCGGGGAACACTGAATATTTTCCGGATTGAAAATCTGAGCTCTCAGGGCTGCAAAAACCGGTATGTGCTTGCCGGGTACCTGCTCCGGAATGGCTCCGTACTGGCTCGTTAATGGCACCATACTGGCTGGCTTCCCCCTGAAATACCCTGAAAAAGCGCTGAAGATAGGCTGAAGATAGGCTGAAACACCTACAGGCAACGCCACAAAAAAAAGACGCCCCGGAGGCGTCCTTTCACTGAATTTATTGATGAGTGCCCTTATTCAAATACTATCTCAAACGGCATTCTCGCCTGCATCACACCCGTCATAGATTTTACGCGTTTGATGGTTTGATAGGTGCGGAAACCGTCTTCGCCGAGTTCCTTGCGGAGCGCAGCCTGCGGCGCTGCATCTTTCGATCCAAGCAGAATATCCATCCAGCTGCGTTTGTCGGGGAACTCGCGCAAACGATAATTGGTGAGTTTGGCCATTCGCGCTGCACAATCGATGGCATCATCGAGACTGCCGATGCGATCCACCAGTTTCAGTTCGAGGGCTTTGCTGCCGATCCATACACGTCCCTGGCCAATGCTGTCCACATAGTTGATATCGAGCTTGCGGCCTTCGGCTACACGGGTCTTGAAATCGAAGTAGGTACTGTCCACCCCATTTTGAAGGTAACGTTTCTGCGCTTCGGTGAGTGGTTTGGTAACAGTGAGCGCATCTGCATCGGGCGATGTTTTCACGCCGTCGAATGTCATGCCCAGTTTATTGTTGAAGAACTTCTGCATATTGGGCAGCATGGTAAATACACCGATGCTTCCTGTGATGGTATTGTGCTCAGCAAAGATGCTGTCTGCATTGCAGGCCAGATAGTATCCGCCTGATGCTGCTACATCGCCAAAGCTTACGATCACGGGCTTCTCTGCTTTTGCAAGCGTGAGTTCGCGCCAGATCACTTCGCTGGCCAGTGCACTTCCTCCACCGGAGTTGATGCGGAATACAATTGCCTTGATATTTTTATCCAGTCTCGCTTTGCGCACGAGGGCACGATAGCTTTCGCTGCCGATCATATCACGCTCCCCTTTTCCGTCGATGATGTCTCCCTGTGCAAAGATCACTGCGATCTTATCTTTTCCGTCGCGTTTGATCTCAACCGCTTTCATGTATTTGGCGGCAGTGATGTAATTGAGTCCGTCGTATTTTCCAATGCCGACCAGTTTTTTGATTTCGTCCTTTACTTCGTCGTCGTATTTCAATCCGTCTACCAATCCGTAACGGTAAGCGTCGCTGGCAGAACGGATGAGGCTTTCATTCGCGTAGCGGTGCAGTGTTGCTGTATCGAGCTTTCTGGCTTCTGCTGTTTGCAGCAGCATATGTCCGTACAGCGAATTGATCAGCTCCGATGTTTGCTGACGGTTAGCATCCGTCATCTGTGTTTCGCGGAATGGCTCCGTAGCGCTTTTGAATTTTCCTGCGTAAAATATCTGCGGCTCTATTTCGAGTTTCTGCAAAGTGCCTTTCAGAAAAGCGAGCTGCACTGCATATCCTCTCCAGTCTACACCACCTTTGGGATTGCAGTAGATCTTGCTGGCAATATTGGCTACGCGATAACCGCTTTGTGAGATCACATCGCCGTAGGCAATCACAAACTTGTTGCTGGTTTTAAAATCGGCCAGCGCATTGCGGATAGATTCTCCTGAAGCAAATCCGTTGGCATTGCTTCCGCAACGGAGATAAATGCCTTTCACAGCTGAATCTGATTTCGCATGTCGGATGATACGGATAAGATCATAGAGTGCAGGTTTGTCGCTGTTCTCTCCGCCACCGATCTGTGCAAGTGGATTCTCTTCTGCGATCTCCTGATAATAATCTTCCAGATCAACCACCAGCACTGCTCTTGCTCCCACCGTTGGCTTATCTGAACTTGCGAGGCCGCCCACGATGCCCATCAGAATAAAAAATCCTATCAGGGAAAAGATCACCAGTGCAAGCAGGGTCGCCAGAAATATCTTGAAAAAGCTCTTCATTTACAATTGAGTTTTAAACAAAATTCTTTGATATTTGAACTTTGAGCAAGTGCAATATATGAATAAAGTGTATTTACTGATAGGCGGCAACATGGGCAACAGGGAAGAACAACTGAAACATGCCATTGAGCTGATTCATAATGGGATCGGAAATGTAGCTAAAGTGTCTTCACTGTACGAAACAGCTGCCTGGGGCAAAACCGATCAGCCTGCCTTTCTCAATCAGGCACTGCTGGTGAATACACATTTGCAGCCATTGGATCTGCTGCAGCACACCCTCGCTATCGAACAGGAGATGGGAAGAAAACGCATGGAGAAGAACGGACCGCGCACCATCGATATCGATATCATGTTTTACAATCATGCTGTTATTGATGAACCATCATTGACAGTTCCGCATCCTGCCATGGCGCAACGCAGATTTGTGCTGGAGCCGCTGGCCGAACTGGCACCGGATTTCCAGCATCCCGTTCATCATAAATCCATCACACAATTGCTGGATGAATGCACTGATCCGTTACCGGTTAAACGATTAAAATAGTTCATGAATTATCATTTCATTACCATCGAAGGCAATATCGGCGCAGGAAAAACTACCCTGGCCCATCTGCTTGCCAAGAAATTCGAAGCAAGGCTGATACTGGAAGAATTCGCCGACAATCCCTTCCTGAGCAAATTCTACGAAAACCCGCAGCAATACGCGTTTCCGCTGGAACTGTTCTTCATGGCGGAGCGATACAAGCAACTGAAAGAACTGGTACAGAGCAGGGATCTTTTTCAAACCATCACTATCAGCGATTACCTCTTCACCAAATGTCTGCTCTTCGCTAAAGTGAATCTGCCCGAAGAAGAATTCAGGTTGTATCAAAAGTTGTTTGAAATTATTCACCAGCAGATTGTTCAGCCCGACATACTTATTTATCTGCATGCGCCTGTACAACGCCTGCAATCGAATATCCGCAGACGCAACCGATCATACGAACAGCATATCCCTGATGAATACCTCTTCAGCATTCAGGAAACCTATACGCAGTACATCAAGCAGCACAATATGAAAACCATTTTTGTGGATGCCAGCAATGCCGATTTTCTCGGCAATGAAAAGCATTTGCAGGTGATCATCGATGCCCTCGGAAAAGATTATGGTCCCGGTCAGCACTTTTTTACTTTGCCATAAAATATTCGCTGTAGTATTTTTGGGGTATGGAAAATGATGACCTTAGACCCGAAAGTCCATTTGCCGTACTCAAACTGAAAGAGTTCAGGCTGTACATCATCCAACGTCTTTTCTTCACCATGGCCATGCGAATGATTGCCACGGTTGTGTTCTGGCAGATGTATGTTATCACAAAGAATCCGCTGGCAGTTGCGTTCATAGGTTTATCAGAAGCAGTTCCTGCAATCTTATTGTCGCTTTACTCAGGGCATGTGGTGGATAAGACAGATAACCGCAAGCTGATGTTCATCACCACACTGATGTATGTATTCTTTGCACTGGTGCTGCTGGTGATCTCATTGCCTTCGGTAGAACATGCTGTGGGCAAGCATTTCATGCAATACGCCATTTACTTCACCATATTCGGTACGGGTGTGGTGCGTGCCTTTCTCGGCCCTGTTACCAATGCCATACTTGCGCAACTGGTTCCGAAGCCATTGCTGCCGATTGCAGTTACCTGGAGATCGGGGGTATGGCTGGGCGCATCCGTGATCGGCCACGCATCGGCAGGTTTTCTCATCGCTTATGCTGGATTGACGGTAACTTTCACAGTGATCATCACTTTAATTCTCATTGCGTCGGTGGCGGCATTTCTGATAAAACCCAAACCGATCCAGAATAAACGAACCGACCAGAAAACCTGGGACAGTGTGAAAGAAGGATTGTCGTACGTTCTCAAAACAAAAGAACTGCTCAGCGCCATGACGCTCGATCTCTTCGCTGTTCTGTTCGGAGGAACCGTGGCCATGATCCCCTTCTTCGCAGGAGAGATACTCAAGGTGGGCGCTATCGGGTTCGGATGGCTGAATGCCGCTACAGATATAGGATCTATTGTAATCATCATATTCCTTACACTGTTTCCGCTGAAGAAAAAACAGGGACTGTTACTGCTCTACGTAGTGGCAGGATACGGCATCTGCATAATCACATTCGGATTGAGTACCATCTACTGGCTGAGCTTCGTTGCATTGCTGGTAAGTGGATTGCTCGATGGCATCAGCGTAGTGATCCGCGGAACCATTCTGCAACTGAAAACACCCGATGAAATGCGTGGACGTGTATCGGCCATCAACAGCATGTTCATCAACTCCGCCAATGAGATCGGCGGTTTCGAAAGCGGTGTGGCTGCAAAGCTGATGGGCGTAGTGCCCTCTGTTATTTTTGGAGGAAGCATGACGTTGCTGGTGGTGATCGGCAGCTGGTTCAAAGCGCCGAGCCTGCGCAAGTTCGAATATTAAGTTCCTGCGGCAAGCAGTTTCTCCATTACAACAAACACAGCCGGACAAAACTCGGAGTTCTTCAATGTAAGCTGCGGGCGTTTCAATATCACATCTTCATCGGTGTAAGGGAAACGCTGGCAGTCCGAAGGTCTGTCGTCGTAAATGCTGCAGAAATTATCTGCACCTAAAAACGGACAGGGAGTAGTCTTCACCACATAATCTCCTTCGGTATCGAGATTGAGATAGGTATCTATGAACGCACTTTCTTTCATGCGCATCAGTTTGCTGATGCGTTTTATATCGGGCGTTTTAAATCTTGGAGAATAGTTTTTGCAGCAGGCGGCGCACTGCAGACAATCGATCTGACTGAAAGCTTCTTCGTGCAGATTGGGCAATTGTTTCAGCACTTTGTTCTTATCTGCCGCTTTCAGAAAATGTTTGTACTGTTTCTGATGCTCGGCAGAACGACGCTTCCACTGCATCTTGTCGAGTGTTTCTATTGTAAATCCGTTGCTGAAAAGGGGTTTAGCCACCTGAAAATCAATTAAAAATTGGTTAATTGAACTGCGTGCTGCAAAATTACAGACAAAATATCCATAACATGGTATTTAATTTGAATATCACGTGCTATGAATACGCTGCACCAGCAATTCGTTACGCTGATAAGTACGCCGCTCTATGTGATCATCATCGGCATAGAATTGCTGCTGAGCACCCTGCATCATACGCGAAGCTATACCTGGCGCGATACATTCCATAATTTTTCGCTGAGCATTTTAGGAGGATTTACCGATCTGCTGATGCGAGCCGTATCGCTTGCAGTGCTGAGTTTTTGTTTTTCGTTATCGGTATGGAGTCCGGCACAAACATGGTGGTACTGGCTCATACTCATTTTCGCAGTTGACTTTCTGCATTACTGGTTGCACCGGCTCAGCCATTCCAGCCGCTTCTTCTGGGCGGTTCATGTAAACCATCATTCATCCGAACATTTCAATTTCACTACAGGTTTCAGAGCAGCGGTGCTGGAGCCTGTGTATCGCTTTCTGTTCTTTACCCCGCTTGCGTTTGCGGGTTTTCAACCAATAGACATTCTGCTGGTTTATTCCTGCCTCGAAATATGGGCCATCTGCACACACACCGAAAAAATAAACCACCTTGGCTGGCTCGAAAATTTTTTGGTGACGCCTTCGCATCATCGGGTGCATCATGGCTCCAACGATAAGTATCTCGATAAAAACATGGCCAGCGTATTCATCATCTGGGATAAATTCTTCGGATCTTTTCAAAAAGAATTGCCGGCAGAACAATATGAACCCATTCGCTATGGCCTCACCAAACCACTGAACAACCGAAGCATTCCATCGCTTGTATTCCACGAATGGCGCGGCATCTGGAAGGATATCAAAAGAAAGGACATCAATTGGAAGCAAAAAATTCAATATATGTTCCGCGCTCCCGGATGGTCTCACGATAAGAAAGATGTAATAAAAAAGTATTAAGATGTAGTTAACGCATTGGCATGTATCCGCAAGCGCATTACTTTTGCCCGCAGTGGAAGCTATCAGAGAACAAATATTGATTCTGCTCAGTACTCCGGTTTACATGATCATTATCCTCGCAGAGGTACTGCTGAGCAATTACAGACACAAGAAGGCCTATACCTGGAAAGACACCGGCGTGAACCTTTATCTCATGCTCATGAACGGAGCGCTCGATCTGCTGTTCCGTGGCGTTTACCTCGTTGTGCTCGATTATTTCTATCGTCATCACATTTTCAACTTCGACCATGTGATCGTATACTGGTTTATGTTAGTGCTGCTGGAAGATTTCCTGTACTACTGGCTTCACCGTTTCGATCACGAAGTACGGTTGTTCTGGGCTGTGCACGTTACCCATCACTCTTCCGATCTGTTCAACTTTACTGTTGGATTCAGAAGCTCGGTGTTTCAGCCGCTGTATCGTTTCCTCTATTTCATTCCCCTTGCCATGATGGGCTTCTCGCCGCTGGATATCATTTTCGTGTATTCAGCCACGCAGATCTGGGGCATTTTTGTGCATACGGAGTTCATCAATAAGATGGGCTGGCTCGAACATATTCTGGTTACGCCTTCGCACCACAGAGTGCATCACGCCAGCAATCCCAAATACCTCGATAAGAACATGGGCATGTTCCTGATCATCTGGGACAAGATCTTCGGAACCTTCCAGCCGGAGCTGCCAAAGGAAGAATACCAACCTATCAAATACGGACTTACGAGTCCTCTCCAGAAAGAAACACCGGTTACCATTGTTTTTCACGAATGGACCAGCATCTGGAAAGATATCAGACGCACCGACATTTCGTGGAAAGACAAATGGAATTATCTCTTCGGTCCTCCCGGATGGAGCCACGACGGCAGCCGCATGACCAGCGATGAAATGCGTGCCGACGAAGACGCCCAACACGGCAATACCAGCATTTTGCAGGAAGAAAGGGTACAGACGAAATAATCCGCCCTGCGCTAGTGTTTGCCTGCCATCCAGGTGAACAGTTTCCAGAAACGCAGATCGCCCATAATGTACATCATTACTCCAAGCAAGGAAAGGCAGGCCCAGAGCCCTGTGGCGAAAGTAGCCACCAGAAAAGCTTTTATGCGATTCCACCAACCCCGCAGCTGCATAAATCCGCTGAGGCCCCAGCTCAGATAGATGGCATGGATGAGCATGCCGGAACCCAGCAGCATCACATGATGCTGAGGAGTGGTCATGGTGCGGTCCAGCGGAACCACCAGTATCGCAAATAATAAATTATTGTAAGATGTAAACAGCAGGTTACCTGTAAGATGCTCTGCATAATTGAATCCCCGTCTTCTGTAGAACAGCCAGGTGAGAAGGCTGAGGAACGGAACGGCGACCATCCCCACCACATTCGAATAGTGGCTCATGAAATGACTGGCCTTCTGAGACCGGATCACTATCCCCGAATAACTGTCCTTTGCCTCCTGAGTTGGAAGCTGGGCCAGCACCCGCGGATCGGGCTGCGCCGGAATATCGGATTTCAGGAACATCGTATTGGAGAACACGAACAGACCCATTACCAGCAGAAAGAAGGTGAAGGGATTGAAATATTTCTTTCTTTTTCCTCCTACATACTCTCTGGCAACGGTGCCGGGACGGAGGGTCAGCTCCTTCAGCAGGAACAAAATGCCCTTGTCGGCATGGGTGAATGCGTGGAAGAATTCATGGAGCACATGGCCGAAAGTGATGCGGTGAACCGGATTTTTCTGGCCGCAATTTGAGCAGAAATGCTGTACGGACGCGAGTTCTGCGTTGCAATTGAGGCAGTTAGCTTGGTGCATGCTGGTTAAAGGTTAAGTAGCCACAATTTACCCTTTTTCCCCAATGAATTAACCAGGTCTACAAACATCAGTTAGTCTAGCTGAATAAGTGCTAACTTTGCAAATCTTTTAGCGCAAAAAGTACTTTAATTACATTATATGAATCTGTTCGAACAACAAAACGCTGAATTTATCAGCCGTCATATCGGGCCCAATGAAGCTGAGACGAAACAAATGCTCGCTGTTGTAGGAGAATCCAGCCTGGAATCTCTGGTTAGCAAAACCGTTCCCTCAACCATCCGCATGAGCAAAGCGCTCAGCATCCCGCCCTCCATGAGCGAATATGAGTACCTGCAGCACATCAAGGAAGTGAGTCTGAAGAATAAGGTGTACAGGAACTATATCGGTCAGGGTTACTATGATACCATCACCCCCAGTGTGATTTTGCGTAATGTGTTTGAAAATCCAGGTTGGTACACGCAGTACACGCCATACCAGGCTGAGATCGCTCAGGGCCGTCTCGAAAGCCTGCTGAACTTCCAGACAATGGTGAGCGACCTCACAGGTCTCCCCATCGCCAATGCCTCTCTCCTCGACGAAGGCACTGCCGCTGCTGAAGCCATGACCATGTTCTTCAACGCGCTCAACAGAGATCATGATCATATCACCCGTCCTAAATTCTTTGTAGATAAAGATACTTTCCCTCAAACCATCGATGTGATTCTCACACGCGCTACCCCCGTAGGTATCGAAGTGGTTCAGGGAGATTACAGAACAGCCGACATCGACAACACGTATTTCGGTGCACTGGTACAATACCCCAACGATAAAGGATCTGTAGAAGACTATCGTCAGTTCATCAATAAAGTACATGCAGCAGAAGCCTATGTTGTAATGGCAACCGACCTGCTGGCGCTCACCCTGCTCACTCCTCCCGGAGAACTCGGAGCAGATGCAGCCTGCGGATCTGCACAACGTTTCGGCGTTCCGCTCGGATTCGGCGGACCTCACGCAGCATTCTTCGCTGTGAAAGAAGATTTCAAAAGAACCATCCCCGGCCGCATCATCGGTGTAAGCATCGACGCTCAGGGCAAACGCGCACTGCGCATGGCTTTGCAGACAAGAGAGCAACACATCAAACGCGAAAAAGCTACTTCAAATATCTGTACTGCACAGGCACTGCTGGCTAACATGGCCGCGATGTATGCAGTATATCATGGACCGGAAGGACTGAAGAATATCGCCAAGCGCGTAACCATCCTCGCCAATGCACTCAGCGAAGAACTGGCTGCTGAAGGATATGATGTGCTTCACAATAATTTCTTCGACACCGTAGCCATCAGAGTGAAAGATGCAGCCGCTATCCGCGCCAAAGCAGAAGCAGCGCAGATCAACTTCCGCTACTACAGCAATACCGAGATCGGTATCTCTGTAGACGAAACCACTTCACTCTCCGATGTGCTCGATATTCTGCTGCTGCTCGATCAGCCAAACGATCACAGTGTGGCAGGTTTCACCATCAGCGAAGATGCAGGCATCTATCATCTGCCTTCTTCACTCACACGTACATCTCCGTATCTCACACATCCGGTGTTCAACGCTCACCACAGCGAAACACAGATGATGCGTTACATCAAACAACTGGAGAACAAAGACCTTTCTCTCAATACATCCATGATCTCCCTCGGAAGCTGCACCATGAAACTGAATGCAGCCAGTGAGATGATTCCTTTGAGCTGGAGCCACTGGAGCAAAATGCATCCGTTCGCACCTAAAGATCAGACGCTGGGATATCAGCAGATCGTGGACGAACTGAGCGAGTACCTCTGCAAAATCACTGCATTCGACGCATGCAGCCTGCAACCGAACAGCGGTGCACAGGGCGAGTATGCCGGACTGTTAGTGATCCGCGAATGGCACAAAGCACGCAACGAAGCACACCGTAACGTAATGCTGATCCCTATCTCCGCACACGGTACCAACCCTGCCAGCGCAGTGATGGCCGGTATGAAAGTGGTAGTGGTGAAAGCACTCGAAAACGGATACATCGATGTAGCTGACCTCAAAGCAAAAGCAGCGCAGTACAGCAAAGAACTGGCTGGTATCATGATCACCTACCCAAGCACCTACGGTGTATACGAAGAAACCGTGAAAGAGATCACAGCAGTGATCCACGAACATGGCGGACAGGTATACATGGATGGCGCCAACATGAACGCTCAGGTGGGCCTCACCGCTCCCGGACTCATCGGCGCAGACGTTTGTCACCTCAACCTGCACAAGACCTTCGCTATCCCACACGGTGGTGGCGGTCCTGGCATGGGACCCATCTGCGTGAAAGAGCACCTCGCTCCTTTCCTGCCCGGCCACGTTGCCATCGAGAACGGTAAAGAAGCGATCCATGCAGTGAGCGCAGCACCTTACGGTTCTGCATCTATCCTGCTGATCAGCTACGCATATATCCGCATGCTGGGTAATGCCGGTGTGAAAGCATCTACTGAATACGCGATCCTCAATGCAAACTACATGCGTTCACGCCTGCAGGAGCAGTTCGAGATTCTGTATCTCGGAAGCAACGGCACTTGTGCGCATGAGTTCATCATCGATCTGCGTCCGTTCAAGAAAACAGCAGAGATCGAAGCAGAAGACGTAGCAAAACGTTTGATGGATTACGGCTTCCACGCTCCTACACTGAGCTTCCCTGTACCGGGCACCATTATGATCGAGCCAACAGAGAGCGAAGACAAGGCCGAGCTGGATCGTTTCTGCGATGCCATGCTGAGCATCCGCGAAGAGATCCGCGCTATCGAAGAAAACAAATCTGATAAGAAAGATAATCCGCTGAAGAATGCACCACACACACAACAGGTGGTGATCAGCAGCGACTGGAACCGCAACTACAGCCGCGAAACAGCAGCCTTCCCGCTGCCATACGTAGCTGAGAACAAGTTCTGGCCAAGTGTGAGCAGAGTGAACAATACGTATGGCGACAGAAACCTGATCTGCACCTGCGAACCTGTTTCTGCCTATGCTGAAGCTGAAGCGAATTAATCTTACTTCAAATAATATCGAGGGCTGACCCAAAAGGTCGGCCCTTTTTTATTTTCAGCTGAATTGTTCAGGAGCTGCCCCCGAAGTAAATGCAAAAGCCGCGCTCATAACGTTTGTTATGAACACGGCTTCACTTTTTAATACCCTTCCCAAAACGTTCAGAGAATAAGATGATTACCCGATCTGTTGATCACACAGAAAGGATATTCCTTCCCCATTGCATTCAATCGGTTCACCACTTCTTCACTGGGAGGCGTTACTGTTTTAATTTCGGTTACTCCTGACAGTTTCACCTGCGTGGCAACCGTAGACAATGCATTACTGCGGTGTGTGAGCTTTCTTAACGGAGCTCTGGTAATGGTAGTTGCAAGACCGTTTGCTTTGTACTTTTTCATGTCCCATACTTTTAGTCGATGAACGGATCTGATTCCATCATTTCACATTGGCATAATCGGACATATAGCAAGAATCCATGTTGATTTTCAGGTTGGCTGCGGGTCAGGTACCGGGGTAATAGCAGAATTGAATACAATAAAGGTAGTACAAAAGCCCACTGCATTCCGGCTATTAGCGAAAATTTTACATAAAAGAAATAATCGCCATGCATAACCATTGCAATTTTGAAACCAACATTTTTCATGATCTTTGTAGCCCCCTCTCAAACCACCCCTGCCGTGTAAAACATACGCCTATGTTCCGGGCATGCATTTTTACTCAACTCACTTAAAATACAGCGCTATGAAAAAGAGTAATGAGGAAAACAAGCAAACAACGCCACAGCAAAACCAGACAGACAAACCCATTCCGAAGTCTGCTAAGCCATCCAAGCCGGACTCCATCGAACTGCCAGACGTAGAAGACATTCCTGGTCAGGAGCATATCCGCCCGCCGAAACTCAGGGAGTTCAACGATGTTACTGCCAGTTCCGCAGGAGAAGAAGGCTCCGGTATATTCGATGACGAGGATGATGAGCTGCTGGACGACGACAGCGATGTATCTCCCGAAGAAAAAGAACTGCTCGACGAAGCCGGCGATTACGACCCCGACGACGAAGCCCTCCGCCGTGGCCGGCTCGATGAAGTGGATGATGAAGGCGATCCGCTCAACGAATCCGACGATTATGCCGGCGACGACCTCGATGTACCCGGCAGTGAAGACGATGATGCCGATGAAGCCGCCGGCTCCGAAGACGAAGCCAACAATCAATGGAGTGTAGACAAAGAGAATGAAGAAGAAGACCCCAATGCCAACTCAAACATTTGATACTGCATGCTTTCACCGGAAACAATTACCGAACGACTGCTGATAGCCATGGCCATCGGCTTTGCACTTGGCATCGAAAGAGAACACCGCGATAAATCTGCCGGTCTCCGAACGCTCATTCTCATCTGTATGGGAAGCTGCCTGTTTATGATAGTATCGCTGAGCTTAACCGGCGGCACACCCGACAGAATTGCCTCCAATATCGTTACAGGCATCGGTTTCATTGGTGCCGGTGTGATCTTCAAAAGCGAAGTAAGGGTTAATGGTATCACCACCGCAGCTGCCATCTGGGCTACAGCTGCTTTGGGCATGACGGTAGGCGCAGGTCTTTATCTGGCTTCAGTAATTGCTGCCGCCATGATGCTGCTGGTGCTGGCATTCTTTATTCGTTTTGAAACCCTGATTGCTACCATCAATAAGGAAAGGATCTACACCATCGTATGCAAATATGAACCAGGAGTGATTACCCATTACGAATCGCTGATGACACGATGCCTGCTGAAATTTGAACTGGAGAAAAGAAGCAAAACCGATGGCATGATCCAGTGCAGCTGGCGTGTACAGGGCTCGAAAAAGAATCAGGAGAAACTGGTAGAGGCATTGCTGGCAGATCCTGAAGTACGCAGATTTGAAGTGTAGAAAATACAGGGCAAAAAAAATCGCCATCCGCAAGGGATGGCGATACTATCATAGATACGGTATGCCGAAACCACCGATCGGTTAAAAGTTTCTCGTAATGCCTATTGCGAGGTCTTTGTTTCCTCCCGTCACACCTTCGATACCTTTCAGGTAGATGGTGAAACCTGTGTATCTGGCCAGGCTGATATTTTCTAATACAGCCAATACTTCGTTGGTACCTGCTTTTTTCACCTGTATTCTATAGTCGCTGGCATCGATGCTCTCAAAACTGTTGAATGCGCCGGAATTCACATTGTCTATGAGGTTGCGGCCAGATTCCATGCGTTTATCACCAAACCAAACTTCCACTTCTCCTACACCTGGTGCCAGATGCCAGAAACGGTAGTAAGCTTTGCTGTCTCCTGCGTTCTGAGGAGGAAGATCAGAGATTCTTGTTGCCCCTGCAGTACCATCTGCTTTTGAATACAATAAGAGCGTATATGCTTTGGCTGAATCGTAAGAAAGTTTAGGCAACTCTGCTACCAGGCTGTCTGCACCAGACTTTTTATAGACCACATCATATTGATTGATCTTAAAAGGCATGTACCCGTGCGGAGCGATGCCAAAATCAAGAGCAGAGGAGTTGAATTTCTGACCATTCATAAACATATCGATTGCAGGCGCAGTAGCTGCCATCTGCATGATCTTGATGTTTGTGAAAGGCTCAGGAGGGGTGTTGTTTGATTTAAGGCAACCAGTCATGATCGATGCAATCACTGCTAAACCTGCACCCCATGATGCGAATCGTTTCATTCTTTGCACGGTGTAATCTTTTAAATGAGTAATTGAAAAAACGTGGTAACTAAAATAAATAATTGTCTGTGATCTTAGCTAGACAATTTTGGGATCATTACCGTTGCATCAATCTTTTTACTCATTTGAATCCGAAACTGCTCTTCATGCGGGCATCGAGTGTTGCGCCGCTCCATGTACCCGGAACGATGATCCGGCGTATCGTGTACAGCGGGTCCTGCTGATCTCTTGGGGCATACAGCTGAAATGCAGCCACCATTCCTCTCTTTTTCAGCTCAGGGATCGCCTGAGGATTCCAGAGTCCGAAGGGATAGGCAAAGTATTGAATGCGCTTGCCCGTGATCTCTTCCAGTTGTTTGGATGGCTTCTCGATCTGTATTTTCCAGTCGTCTCCCTGATATTTTTTCACATTGTGGTGATCCCAGGTATGCGAACCGATGGCATGTCCTTCGTCGGAGAGCGTGCGAACCTGCTCTTTGCTCATGTATCGCGGTCTTCCCAACGATACCGTCATGATGAAAAATACACCTTTGAAATTGTATTTATCCAGCAATGGCTTTGCAAACGTGAACTGATCGAGGTCGGTATCATCAAAAGTAATGATCACTGGTTTCGATGGCAACGCTGCTCCCGTATTGAGGTAAGCATACAACTGATCGGGCAGAATGGTATGGTAGCCACTGTCGGCCAGCATTTTCATCTGCGCACGGAAAGATTCTTCGGGAACGATATAGTCCCTTGCTGATTTTGAATCGGTGGGTTTCCAGTCGCGCACCTGATGATAACAGAGAATGGGCACTTCCGGCTTCGCCAGTACTGATGCTGCATCCGCTACTTTAATGCCATTGATATCGGTGGCAGGCGCAGCGGGCTTCGCAGCTGATTTAGCCACTGGTGCCGGAGCCGCAGAATCTGCTGCCACAGCAGGTTTGGAGGCATCGGCTGGTTTAGCGTCTGTACTGTTGCAGGCCTGCATAATGCCGGCAGCTGCTATCACAAGGGTTAATGTGCGAAATTTCGCAACAGGGTTCAGGAGCAGGGTGTTCATAGTAGAAAAATGGTAACTGAGAAATCAAAACTTTTTTGTAAACGACGCAAGGTATAGTTTTGTTGCGATTGATAAATGAGTTTAAAAGATTATTATACAATCCTCGAGGTAACGCCCGTTGCCACACTGCAGGAGATCAAACGATCTTTCAGAAAACTTGCCCTGAAATATCATCCGGATAAGAATGATGGCGACCAGCTTTCTGCTGCCCGTTTCGTTGAAATTCAGGAAGCCTACGAGATCCTCAGCAATCCCAAACGAAGGGAAGCCTACAATTACGAAAGATGGTATGTACGCTACAAAGGCGAAGGTTATGCCAATCGTCCGCTTACACCCGATGAGCTGCTGAGCGCTTCTTCGCAGCTGAAAGAAACGGTGGCAGGCATGAATCATTTCAGGCTCGATTTCAATTCACTTTCCTACAGCATCCAGCAGCTGCTCAGCCAAACCAATATCGGCATACTGCAGCAATACAAAAATGAAGCGACCAACCGAAGCATCATTCAAAACCTGGTGCATTGTGCCGACGCACTGCCTCTTCAGCATTATTTTCCTGTTCACGATCTGCTGCTTCAGCTTGCCGGTGATGATGCTTTAATGCACGATCTGCTGCATCAGAACCTCCGTATAAAAAAGCAGCGGTCCCTGTGGGACCGCTACAAGTGGGTTGTTGTGCTATTGATCACTGCACTGCTATGCTGGCTGATGATGGCCGTTGCCGGCGAATAGCCTATCTGGATGCAGCAGGCAGAGGAATATCGCGTTTCAGCATGTCGTTTCTGTTAGCCATTTCCCATGCTGTATAGAATACCAGTTGCGCTCTTTTCGCGAGCAGCTCATAATTGATCTTGTCCGGTGTATCCGTTGGCTTGTGGTAATCTGCATGCACACCATTGAAGTAGAAAATGATGGGCACTCCCTTACGTGCGAAATTGTAGTGGTCGCTGCGGTAATAGATCTGCTCAGGATCATTGGGTGCATTGAATTTGTAATCGAGCTTCATCTTCGTATACTTCTTGTTGTTAGACTCGCTGATGATGCGGAGATCTGAGCTCAGCTTATCGTCGCCCACAACATATACGTAGTTGGCAGAATCGGCATCTTTGTGTAATGGATCGATTCTTCCGATCATATCGATGTTGAGATCGGCAGTGGTTTTTTCGAGCGGGAAGATCGGATGCTCGCTGTAGTACTGAGATCCCCAGAGACCTTTCTCTTCTCCGGATACACACATAAACACGACGGTTCTGCGTGGCCCCTTGCCTTCCGCTTTCGCTTTCACGAATGCTTCGGCCAGTTCGAGAACGCTTACTGTACCTGAACCATCATCATCTGCTCCGTAATAGATCTCGCCGGCTTTCACCCCTTCGTGATCGTAGTGGGCAGTGATGAAGAGATACTCATCTTTCTTATCCGTTCCTTCGAGTACCCCCAGCACATTGGTGCTTTCGAGACGCTCGATGGTTTTCTCGTAATTGATCACCACTTCGGATTTGTAAACTTTGGATACCGCAGTGCCTTTACCGGCTGCTGCTGTACCATCTGCATACTCCTGCTCTCCCATGATGGCTTTAGCCACTTTATCGGAGACCATGAAAACATTCGGACCCGCACTTGCTTTATATGGATTCAGGTACATCTGCGGACGCTGAGCGCCTGCACGCACTTTATCGTTCACCATCAGAACAGCAACGGCTCCGTTCTTTTTGGCATTGGCAATCGGGTTTGTACCGGCATTGTTGCTGCCCTGATAACGTACCGCACCGCTTTTTCCTCCGCTGATCAGAACGATCTTTCCGTGTACATCGATGCCTTTGTAACTGTCGTGGTTCTCGTCTGTGAGGCCATCCCCTACAAACACCACTTCGTTCAGAAACATGGTGGATGCGTAGCTGCCGTAAGTGGCAACATCGTAGAATTTAGTACCGTTCACTTCTACATAGATGTCGCCAGGCTGATCCTGATAAACCGGAAACGCCTGCTGGTAGTTGCTTCCATTGCCCGGAGCCAGTCCAAGTGCCTTGAACTGATCCTGAATGTAAGCAGCTGCCTTGCGCTGACCTTCGGTAGCCGTTTCACGGCCTGCCATGTCTGCTGATGCTACAATGTAGAGATGCTTTTTGAGGTCCGCTGCCGTGATTGTAGTGGCATACGGTTTTGGATTGGCGGGCTTTTGTGCAACCGCGGCCAGTGACATTCCTGTCATGGCAATGAGTAAGTATGATTTCATTATTCCCAATTTCTTAACGGTAAAATATGAATGACGCCCATAAATTCAGCGGGGCTATGGCTGAATGGCGAATTTGCAATGTTGAATGGTTACTCAAACTCACTTAACTCCAGCCAGCGAAGCTCTTTCTCGTCGAGCAGGGCCGCAATCTCGCCGATGCGTACACTCAGTTGCTGCAATTCATCGAAAGGCGCACTGCCGCTGTTCAGCTTCTCCGTTACCGTTTCTCTTTCTTTGGTAAGCGCTGCAATTTCTTTCTCCAGCATTTCAAACTCCCGCTTTTCTTTGAAAGACAATCGTTTTTTCTCTTCTGTTTTCGCGGCTTTCTCCTGCTTTACTTCCTGAACACGCGGAGCAGCTTCTTTCTGCTCTTCTTCTTTCTTCGATATTCTGAATTGTGTGTAGTTGCCGGGGAAGTCGCGCACTACGCCGTCTCCATCGAATACAAAAAGATGGTCTACCAGCCTGTCCATAAAATAACGGTCGTGCGACACTATCAGCAGACATCCCTGAAACTCGCTGAGGAAGTTTTCGAGTACACCGAGTGTTGGCAGATCGAGGTCGTTGGTAGGTTCGTCGAGTATCAGAAAGTTCGGATTGCGGAAGAGAATACTCAGCAGGTGCAGTCTCCTTTTCTCGCCACCACTGAGGCTCGAAATATAGGTGTACTGCTGGTCTGCGGGGAATAAGAACAGTTCGAGAAACTTCGCGGCGCTCAGCGATCCGCCACTGGCGAGCGGAAAACTCTCGGCGATATTCTTCACAAATTCAATCACGCGCATGTCTTCTTTCAGCACCAGTCCGCCTTGCGAATAATTACCGAAGATCACGGTTTCGCCGATATTGATCTTGCCGCTGTCTGCTTCTTCGATACCCTGCAGAATATTGATGAATGTACTTTTTCCTACACCATTCTTTCCTACCACACCGGCGCGTTCGCCTTTTTTGAAAGTATAGTCGAATCCTTTGAGGATCACTTTTTCGCCGTAGCTCTTGTACACTTTTTTCAGCTCAATCACTTTGCCGCCGAGGCGGTTCATTTTCAGTTGCAGCTGCAGCTGTTCTTCTTCGATGCGTTGTTTGGCTTTGGCTTCAACGATGTAGAAATTATCCTGCCGGCTCTTCGATTTGGTGGTGCGGGCCTTGGGTTGCTTGCGCATCCACTCCAGTTCTTTGCGGTAGGTATTGCGTGCTTTATCGATGCTGGCTGCATCGTTCTCCATGCGGGCTGCTTTCTTTTCGAGATAGTTTTCGTAATCGCCTTTGTAAACGAAGAGTTCGCTGCGATCGAGTTCCCAGATCTCTTCACAAACGGCATCGAGAAAATAGCGATCGTGGGTAACCAGCAGCAGCGTTATATGTTGCTGACTGAGGTAATGTTCCAGCCACTCCACCATTTCAACATCGAGGTGGTTGGTGGGCTCGTCCATGATCAGCAGCACGTGTTTATGTTCAAAGCCAATATCGATAAGGGTCTTGGCGAGGGCTACCCGCTTGCGCTGACCTCCGGAGAGTGTACCAACAGCCTGATTGAGCTGATGGATATTCAGCTTGCCGAGAATCTGCTTCACTTTGGCATCGAAATCCCAGGCGCCCATTTCGTCCATCTTCACAATAGCAGCGCTCAGTTTCTCGGGATCGCCGCTTTCGCTCACTGCTTCATATTCTTTGATGGCATTGATAACGGGGTGATTGTGATGGAAGATATTATCCAGCACCGACCATCCCTCATAGAATTCGGGCTCCTGTTCAAAGAGGGCTACGGTACATTCTTTATTGATCCAGACCGTACCCGAATCGGCGGTTTCGGCGCCGGACAGAATGCGGAGCAGGGTAGATTTTCCGCTTCCGTTGCGGGCTACCAGCGCAATTTTGTCGCCTTCTTCGATATGGAAAGATATATTCTCAAACAGGGGCTTTACGCCATAGCTTTTGGAAAGCCCTTCTACAGAAACATAATGCATGGCGCGAAGATACCTGAATCCACCGAAATGAAAGGGTTATCCACGAGGGGACAATTTTCAGGATCTATATTGTATCATTGTAGTTCCATTACACCCTTTATGAAGAGCCCCATCGTATCCTCATTGAAACTGGCCGCCATTTTTCTTGTTTTTGGCGTTGCATGGATCATCAGCTCCGATCTGATCTCCCGCCAGCTAACCCGTGATGATCTGGAGATGTATTCCATCATTCAACATTCAAAAGGACTTCTGTTTATGGTCCTGGCTGCCCTGCTGATCTACTTCGGCAGCAAAAAGATCCTCAACGAAATGGAAGCCGCCCAGGAAAAATGGGTGAATAAAAAACTGCAGGAAGAAAAAGAGAGACACCGCCTCGAACTCGCCGAAGCCGTACTGAAAGCACAGGAAAAAGAAAGGAAAAAACTGGGAGAAGAATTACATGATAACATTAATCAGCTCCTGGGTGTGGTGAAACTCTATGTGCAGCATGCCATGGTGAACAAAGCCATGCAGGATGAACTGCTCGAAAAATGCTCAGAATATATCCGCCAGGTAATCGAAGAAATAAGACTGCTCAGCCGCTCACTGCTCCCTCCTGCCCTCCATGAAAACGGATTGCTCACCAGCCTCGACCAACTGGTGAACGTGATGCGCGAAGTGAATGCCATCGGCATCGAACTGAAAAATGAAGGGCTTGCAGATGAAGGCCTTCCCGAACCCGTACAGCTGATGCTTTACCGTATTGTGCAGGAACAGCTCAACAATGTGCTGAAACATGCCAAAGCCAATCATGTGCTGATACATCTCAAACAACAGAAAACAGATGTGCAGCTCACGATCACAGACAATGGCAAAGGATTTGATCCGCGTACCAATATCCCCGGAATGGGATTGATGAATATCCGCAGCAGACTACAGCAGGTGAATGGCAGAATGCAACTGACATCGTCGCCGGACAAAGGCTGCTCGCTCAATGTATCTTTTCATTTGTAATACTTATGTACGGATGGCTTATCGCATACTGGTTGCTTTTCGGATTGCTTCACAGCCTGCTCGCTGCTGAAGGAGTTAAACGATGGTTCAGCCGGTTGATGGGTAATCACTTTCGTTATTACAGACTATACTATTCGCTTTTGTCTTTTATGTTGCTGGGCGGCATTTTGTTTTATCAATACAATCAACCAGACATATCACTCTTCGTCATCCCGCTCTGGCTGCGCATTCCGGCATGGCTGTTGCTGATTGCAGCGATTGCCATCATGAGCATCTGCATCCGTAAATACTTCTTTCATCTCAGCGGTATCGATGTGTTGTTTCCTGCAAAGCAGCAATCAGACAAACTCGAAACCGGAGGACTTAACCGCTACGTGCGTCATCCCTTGTACAGCGGAACCATACTGCTGGTGATCTGTCTCTTTGTATTGTTTCCCACAGGTGGCAATCTGGTGGATGCTTCGATGATCATTCTCTACACCTGTATCGGAACGTTATTCGAAGAAAAAAAGCTCCGCCGGATTTTCGGCGAAGCTTACAAAGAGTATCAGCAGCGGGTTCCCATGCTGCTGCCATATTTTACGCGAAAGATCAGGAATTGATATTGTAATAAGACAATACCTTTTTCAGATCTTCCATGGTTTTGCATTTCAGCTTTTCTTTTTTGATGTACTCGGTCAGTTCGTCTTTTTTGTCTGAGAGAAAATCGATGAGGAATTCCTTATCCTTCTTCCACTCTTTGATGATGCCATCTTTGTAGAGATAGATCATTTCAACAGAAAAATATTCCTGCTCCTTGCCTGCACTTCCCATGGTTTGGATATTCATCAGGCGTTTCTTTGTGTATACCAGCAATTGTGCTTTCCCATTCATCCTGCGTTCGTAATAAGTTTCTTCATTGAATTTATCAATGGGCGGATAGCCACTTACGATGGTATATTCACGAATGCCTTTGTCCGACGAATCGCGCAGCAATATTTCCCGGATAAGGCCGGAAGGCGCTACCAGTTCTTCTTTATTGGCATTCTGATAGTGAATGGTATTGTTAACACAGTTGAGCCGGATGGATACACGTTCGAAACTGCGGTTATCCTTTAATGTTACCTGCGAATAAGCCCAGTCCTGAATAAAGAAGGGAGTTCCTTTAACGAGGTCGCTTTTCCATTCATCCATGGCACGCCGGCCGGAAACATCAGAAAGGAAAATGGTGGGAGGCAGCACTATTTTCGGGCCACCCATACTGCCCACCCCAAAGCTCTGCGCCTGCAGCAGGCCGGGAACACCAACCATCAGCAGGCAGAAAATTAAACGAGTCATATGTAGGATTTTCAGGTTTTATCACTGTATGAAATGTACACAAAATTTATGGCATTTGCCAGAGGGCTGATGCACTGCTCATACATATTGCAGCAATTATTCAACAAACTGCGGGAATACCTGTATCAACCGATCAGAGAGGTGCAGTGAGTTTGTAGCACCAGCGGAACAGTTTACCCTGAAAATCAAATGGAGTGGTGGCTTTGGTGATGTCCCTGATCTCAGCCGCCTGTATGTTTTCCTGGTCCAGCACAAAGCGTCGGTAATTGGTACTGAAATAGATAATGCCGCCGGGACTCAGGGCTTTCAGAGTTTTATTGAGCAATGTCACATGATCTGCCTGAATATCCAGAAAATCTTTCATGCGTTTGCTGTTGCTGAAAGTCGGCGGGTCCAGTATCACCAGATCGAATGAATTTGGAGGAAGCGTATCGAGATACTGCAATACATCGGCATGTACGTACTGATGTTTCTTTTCGTCGAACAAATTATTGAGCTGCAGGTTTTCTTCCGCCCATTTCAGATAGGTTTTGGAAAGATCTACGGAAGTTACGGAC
The DNA here is from genome assembly GCF_012927185.1 of Pseudoflavitalea sp. G-6-1-2. GTDB lineage: Bacteria > Bacteroidota > Bacteroidia > Chitinophagales > Chitinophagaceae > Pseudobacter. The sequence continues at coordinate 2,197,581 of NZ_JABBGB010000001.1, read as the reverse complement.
GCCGCTTTACCTGCGGCAGCATATACAGAGAATGAACCGGTATAGCAGAAAAGATTGAGCACTCTTTTGCCTTCGGAAATATCACGGACCAGCCCGCGCGTAATGCGGTGATCGAGAAAGAGACCGGTATCGAGATAATCGGAGAGATTTACTTTGAAGTCCAGCCCTGCTTCTTTAGCAGTGAAGAAATTGCCTGAAGTATCCACCCGTTGATACTGCCCCAGTCTGCCTGCCTTGCGCTGACGCTGTTTGATGTATACGTTCTCAGATGGGAGTTGCAGAATTTCGCTGATGATTGTTATGCAGTCTTCGAGCCACTGCTCATGCTCTTCTTCGGTGAGGGAATGTCTGCGTTTATATTCGGCAAGATAGATCTGGTTCTCGTAGATCTCTATGCAGAAGGGAAATTCAGGCAGATCGTGATCATACACTCTGTAACAAGTGATATGCTGACGAACTGCCTGTTTGTGAATATGTTTGAACACTTTCACCAACCTGTTGCGGAACATTTCGAATTTTTCTGGAACCATGCCGCAAAAGTAGGAAATGCTTATCCAAATACTTTTTTCAATGTTTCAGTTACGCGGGCGGCAGGGTCTTTGCGGATCTTCTGCTCTTCCTGCGCTACCTGAATAAAGAGACCACCCAATGCACGTTCCGTAACATATCCGGAAAGATCGGTGTTCACTTTTTTGAAAGTGGTTGGGAGTTTATTGTAGGTTTCGAATACTGTTTTCCAGTATTTGGTGGCTTCTGTTTTCTGCAATGCGCTCTCGATCACCGGAGAGAAAGCAGAAGTGAGTGCAGGCAATGTTTTGCCTCTGAGATAGCCGGTGGCAGCGGTATCGCTTCCTTTGAGAATGCCCAACGCATCCTGAAAACTCATGCCTTTGATGGCATCCACAAAAATAGGAGCGGCTGATTTGGCTGCTTCTTCTGCTGCGCGGTTCATGCTGAGAATAGCATCATCTACGAGTTTTCCCATACCCAGACCGCGAAGCGTGGTCTCTACTTTTTTAGCCTCAGGGGGCATCAGTACTTTGATGGCTGCATTGGCAAAGAATCCATCCACGGCAGACAATTTGGATGCGCCGTTCTGAGCGCCGAGTGAGAGCGCTTCTTTAAGTCCGGATACGATGTCGTCATTGCTCAGTCCGGTTCCGCTTTTGGATTTATTCAGCAGGTCACCTGCTTTTTTCAGCAATCCGCCCTGTGCGAAAGAAACGGCAGAAGCCAACAGTAAAACAGGTAGAAGTATACGTTTCATAGCGATATCATTTGGTGTAAAGAAACGATGAGTGCTCACAAAAAGTTGTTAAGACCACACATATTTATATCCACTTGAACTCCGGTGTCTTAACCATATTGTTGAACACTTCCAATACTTTCTCAGGAGGGGCTGTGAGCTTGCGTTTGGCCACATCCATCCAGGCGCCTTCCACAGTGAGTATGGCGGCAACGGTATCGCCATTTTTGAGAATGTTATGGCGGATGCTCCAGCGGCTCTGGTCTTCACGGGCTGCGAGCAATTCCAGATCGATAGTGATGGTATCTCCCAGTCTGATCTCTTTCCGGAATACACATTCTTCGCGGAACAAAATGGGACCGATCTGATTAGCAGCCATGAAGGCAGCCGTAAGCCCATGCTCTTCCAGAAAACTTATTCTGGCATATGCACCATAATCGTAATACACAGAATGGCGCAGATGAAAATTAGGATCGAGGTCTGACCAACGAACCTCCAATGGTTTCAGAAATGCACTCATGACCGTATTTTTTTATTCAACAAATATGGGTATTTTTCCTGAAGCAAGAATTAACATATGCGCCGTTTGATTGCACTCCTATGCTTCGTCTGCTTCTTTGCCATCCAGTATGGCAGAATCATGAGCTATTGGGAATGCCGGCTGATGGCCAATTCCACGGCAGCACGCTGCGACTGCGAAAAGCTGATAGCCAAACAGGCAGATGCGAAGGGCAATTTCAGCGTATCCGTTCAACAGAAGATTGTTTCGGAAGATGTGTATGAGCATTCATACCATTTGCTGCCGGAGCTCAGTGCAGCAGGTTCCGTTTTGGAACAAACTCAATTATTGTCTGCTCCCCTGCCGGAAGGAAATGATTCCGGTATCCTCAGGCCTCCCCGTTGCTGATTTCATACAAAATTGCTGCGCTGCCCTTTGCAGCTGAACAAAACCTGCTTGTTGATGCAGGCGGAATATTGCTTCCTGCCCGGCTTCACATATGGCAGCGGATGATTATTGCAGAATCAGCCACAATGCACCTGCGATAATTTGTTTGGCTGCAAACAAATGCATGTTAAGCGCGGCTATGCCCGTGTAATCAATCATCATTTTATTTATTTATTCTTCAAACCTTTTGTATGAAATCATTCATCATCATAATTATTTTTGCCATCCTCCTCATTTCCTGTTCCAGCCCTAAGTCAGCACAGACGGGAATTCCAGTGAATCATATTCTCACAGACACTTCCGGCGATATTGAACTTGCAGGCATCGCAACCGAAAGCAGACTGAAAGAAACGCCTTTCGGACAATGGTACAATACTAACTATGAGGCATATTCGCCGGATGCCAGTCTAATCGTTCAACTCAGCTCATTGCTCAAAGGGAAGAATATTCAAATCTTTATGGGAACCTGGTGTGGAGACAGCAGAAGAGAAGTGCCGCGCATGTTCAAAGTATTGCATCAATGCGGCGTTAAGCCATCATCGATACAGCTGATCTGCACCGGAAGAACCGACAGCACCTACAAACAAAGTCCTACGCATGAAGAGCGCGGGAAGGATATTTTTCGTGTACCCACCCTTATTGTGTATGAACATGGAAAAGAAACGGGCCGCATTGTTGAATCGCCAGTACACAGCATCGAAGCCGATCTGCTGGCTATCTGCCGCAATGAGCAGTATGTTCCGCAGTATCGGGCAGCAGGATACTTACTGAAATGGTATGTAAATCCGAAATGGCAGCAGCGAACCGGCGATACTACGGAGCTGCTTTCGATACTGAAACCGCTTTGTAAAAATGCGGGAGAGCTGCTGTCGCTCGGACGCATTCAACTGGGAGCCGGAGAAGTGCAGAAGGCGGTTTTCACACATCGGCTCAACAGCATGCTCTACCCGGATCTGCCTGCAGTGTGGAATCAGCTGGGCATCTCATTGCAGCGTGTGGATGCAGCTGCGGCGCAGGCCATATTTCAAAAAGCGGCCAATATTCCGAAGCAGTGAGTTTTCCCCTATATTTGGCCCATTAAAATTATTTTTTGAATGAAAAGATCGATCCTGCTTTCAGCCATCTGCTTCGCAGCCCTCGGCGCTATAGCTCAAACCAAGAAACCGGTGGCCGGAAAGCCAGCAGCTAAACCTGCATCCAAACCTGTGCAAGCCAGCCTGAAGAATGCTGTGGACAGCTTCAGTTATGCACTCGGCGTTAGCCTCGCCAGCTTCTACAAAGACAGAGGCATTACCGATATCAACAACCAGGCATTATCCAAAGCACTGGCAGATCATAAAGCCGGTAAGACTTTGCTGAACGAAGGTCAGGTGCAGTCCATCATCATGAACCGCATCAACGCCATCAAAAAAGAAAGCGCAGGACCTAACAAGAAAGCAGGAGACGCCTTCCTCGCAGCAAACAAAAAGAGAAAAGGTGTGATCACCACTGCAAGCGGACTCCAATATGAAATCATCGACGAAGGAACCGGAGAAAAACCAACAGTGAACGATGAAGTAAAAGTTCACTACACCGGTACACTCATCGATGGTAAAGTATTCGACAGTTCCGTTCAGCGCGGACAACCAATCGTATTTGGTGTAACCAATGTTATCCCCGGCTGGACAGAAGCCCTGCTTCTCATGCCAATGGGCAGCAAATGGAAACTCTACCTCCCTTCTGAACTCGCTTATGGCGATCAGGGTGCAGGTGCAGACATCAAACCAGGATCAGCACTGATCTTTGAAGTAACACTGCTCGATGTGATCAAGAAGTAATTGCATCCATCAAAATATAAAAGGGAGTTTCCTCAGATGAGCGAAACTCCCTTTTTCTTTTCAGCAAAAAAGCCGCTCCGAAAACGGAACGGCTTAAAGTATAACCCTGTTCTGACTAAAGAGGTAATTGTTTGTCCTTCGGATATTTCACACTGTAGCTCAGCCGTAGCTTTCTCGATTCTCCCGGTTTCAGTTGCAGGTTCCAGGTAAGGAAGGCTGCTTCTTTATCTACAGATGCGTTGCTGGCTTCGAGCAACTCCACTTCGATTTCTTTATCGGTAGGAATCGGATACAGATCTTTCAATTGCAGCTGCACTTCTTCTTTCTTATTGTTCTTCACGGTGATCTCGTAAGTGAGAATTTGTTTCTTATTGTTGCCGAGGAATTTCACGCTGCTGAAATCTTTCAGTTTTTCGCGGGTCACCACTACGCGCCTATCCTTGCCCAGCGTGAGATTCAGCGTGTCTTTAGTTGTACCGGGATCGATGAAAGTTTTACCAACATAGGTACCTTCAAAAATGATATTCGCTTCGCCGGGCAGCAGCTGGAGATTGCCCCAGTCGGCAATGCATCCGAGCAGGTAAGCATCTTTGTCGCGCACAGGCGCCGAGAAATATTTGTAGGATGCTTCCGCAACACGATCTTTCAATCCCACCACCTGTTCTTTGCCATTGGTGGGTACATCGTAAGGCAGCTCTATTTCGTAGGTAACGTTGAGTTCGTTATCGCTTACCGCAACATAATCTTCGAGACCTTTCTTCAATGTAACTACAATTGCACCACCGGCAGCACGTGTTCCGTACAAACTCATAGCAGATTTATCTTTGAGTATGCTCACGGATTTGATGGCTTTCGGATTGATCTTTTTGTAATCATCAGTTTCCATAACATTGCCATCCACCACATAGATCGGTTCAACTGCCTCATCTGAAGCTATGGAAGAGTTACCTCTGATTCTGGTTACAACTACTTCCTGCAAGGGTGCTGCAGCAACTGCCACACCAGCAACCTTTCCCTGAAGGGCATATTGCAATGAATTTTGTCTTGCCTGTGCAATGGCAGGAAAAGCCAGCAACCAGCTTTGGAGCTCAGGTGCTGTAGCATTGAGGTTCGGCATGGAAGTGGCGAGCGTGAGTTTCACATTCTTCCAGTCGATGCCGGAAGTCTGTGTGAGCTTCGCTTTGAAGCCGATGTTCACTGGTTTGTTGATATTGTCTACACGCAGGTCGTAGGTGGGGTTCCAGCTGGCGAGTGGTGTGATGTATGATATGGTAAGGTTCACTGCACCTGCCGCCGGAGAAAAAGCACGGATGGATAATTGTCCGGTTGTTTTTACATTCTTCTGCTCAGCTTCGCTGATCTGCTCACCGAGTTTGCGAATCAGTTTAAGCAGTTTATCTTCTTTCTCCTGCAACTGCAGCAATTCTTTCTGAAGCTCCAGCGATTTGCTACGGTAATAATCCATCATTTTCATCAGCTCCTGTACATTCACACCATTCTGTGCACCTGCGATGGTTTTGTTGGAAGCGAGTACAGATTGCAATTCCTTATTGGTTTTGATATTGCTTTGAACGAGGGAGAAATCTTTGTTTACAGCTATGAGAGAATCATCGAGTTTTTTCAGTTCGGGAGAACGATTCTCTTCGACAAGATAATTGGTTCCGAATTCAATGGCCATAATAGTGAGCGCAGCATCGGAAGCCACGCGTACACTGTTTAACTCTATCCTGTTACTGATACCATCTATTATAAATTCATTGTTACCCTGCGACAGTGTTACTTTGGCTGTGTGATACAACTCAGCACCAGAGCGGTATACGATAGCAGACTTCAGGCTGGAAGACACTATATTTCCGCCGGGGCCGGGCTTCGCCAACAGAGCGGATAACGATGAAAAACAAAAAACTGCGACAAGTATTAGCTGCTTCATACAAAGAGATTTTGGTGAATACAGCTAACCGGATGCGCAGTTCTTTGCGATTACACAAACAAATTTGTGTAAGGGAAAATATTTTGATTATTTGTACAACTCCTGATAATATTCATTGGCCATTCTGCCAGATTCGAAGCGGAAGCGAACATCGCGCATTCCGTTCTTCACTACATTTCTCCAGGTGTCGTATTGATTGTAATAAAGTGGAAGAATTTCCTGTTCGAGAATATCGTAGATTTTGTTGAGATCATACTCATCCTGCTCCTGCGTGTTCATGTGCGCATAATCGCCCTTGGGAACAACGAAGCCATTGTTACCGTGATCCACAAATTCGGGGATCCAGCCATCGTCGGTGGAGAAGTTGGCAGCGCCGTTCATAGCGGCAGTCATACCACTGGTGCCGGATGCTTCGCGCGGTACGCGTGGATTGTTGAGCCAGCAGTCTGCTGCCTGCTTCAGTCTTTTGCTGAGCGTGAGTTCATATCCGGTGAGCACTGCAATGTTCTTGTAATTCTTGCTGAGATTAACCAGACCATTGAATTCATTGATCGCCGGATAGTCCATCGGATAAGGCTTTCCGGCCCAGATGATCTGAACAGGATATTGCTTGTTGCTGAGCAGTCGCTCGAATCTTTCCTTATTTCGTGTAAGGAAGTCGGCGCGTTTGTATCCTGCAAATCTTCTGGCCCATACGATGGTAAACACATCGGGATTGAAGATCTTGCCGGTCTGATCGGCTACTATTTCGAATGATCTTTGCTTGAGGTAACGTTTACGATCATCCCAGGCTGCATCGTTGCCGTCTTCCGTTGCTTTGTAGAGCTGCTTGTCGGCCCAGTAGCGCCAGTTCTGTGCATTGGTGATGGAAATGATGGGACAAACGCCGGGATACTTTCCCCACATCAGCCTGCTCACCACTCCATGCAGCTGCGATACGCCATTCGCCAGATGTGCAAAGCGAAGCGCCACCAGCGAATGATTGAACTGATCGTCTTCGATACCAGTGAGCTTGCGCACTTCATCGAGCCCCAGTCCACAGAAATAACTCATTTTGTGGCAGAGATAGATATCGTGTTTTTCGTTGCCGGCTTCTTCGGGAGTGTGCGTAGTGAACACCAGTCGCTTTTTCACTTCCTCCACGCTGCCGAATTTTTTATAGAGGTAGAATACCGAAGAAACGCCGTGCGCTTCGTTCAGGTGGTATCTGTCCGGGTTGAAGTTCAGCTCATCCACCAACTTTGCGCCACCAACACCCAGCAGAATAAACTGCGCCACTTTCGTAGCTACGTTGGCGTCATAGAGGCGGTGTGTGATGGTTTGGCTCACGTAATCGTTCTCAGGAAGATCGGTGCTGAGCAGGAATAAAGGAGCTGATTTGAATGTTTCGGGATTCAGGTACCAAACCTTCACCCAAACCGGTGCATCGTGAATGGTGATCTGAAATTTGATGCCGGTATCTTCGAGAAAGCTGGCGTGTTTTTCCATCCAGGTAACCTGCAGGGTATCGTCCTGATTGCGGGCCTGATCGTAATAACCATATTTCCAGAGAATGCCGATTCCAATCATATTCTGACGCAGTTCATAAGCGCTTCTCAGGTGCGAACCACTCAGAAATCCGAGGCCGCCGGAATAGATCTTCAATGGCTGATGCACGGCAAACTCCATGGAGAAGTAGGCTACGCTTGTTTTATAACTTTCGTTGATGGGGTACGGAACCGTATAGTTGGTAAAGCTCATAATGATCAGAAAATTAGCGATTTAACAATGTGTATTAAATACACAAACAAGTGCAATATACTTCCTTTTCCAAAAAAACGAAAGCCGGATGCTCCGGTTACTTTTTCTTAGGCGCGGTTTCAGCGGGTTTTGCCGCTTTTTTCCTGGTAAAACTTCCTTCGAAAAAGCATTTCACTTCGCGGTATGATCCGCATCCGCCTGTTTCTTTCATGGTTACAGTATTCCTATCGAAAGTGAATTGCAGTTCGCAGGGGTTGCCGCCTTCGTTATACACGGCCAGATTGGGTTTCACCAGTTTGGCTACACCTTTCAGTTCGCCTTTGCAGGTTCCGTCGTTCTTCTCGAAGTGTACAAAGAAACTGAGTTCATTGGGACGCTTGCTGTCGCGGAACGAAATAAAATTCTTTTTGTTCAGCACATAATCGCCCGCGAGTTTGTGCTTGATGCTGAATGTGTCGATGGGATTGATCACATTCTCGATGATCTCTTCATTCGGCTCCGTCATTATGAGCGTGAACTCATTGGAAGTATTGTTGTAGAAGTAAACATTGCGCTTGAAGCTGAAATCATTGCCCTGCTTGCGTTCGCGGTAAGTAGTGATCTGGAACTTCTTATCGAGTATGCCATAGGCGCTGGTAGAATTATCGAATCCTGTACGCACAATGGGCATTGCACGGAGGTATTTATTGTCGTTGCTGAAACAAATGAGGTAACAAACACGTTTGTTGCCGGCTACGGCTTTCATGAAAAGATATTTCTCTTTATCCTTTTCCTGGGCTCTGGCAAGTGAATACAGATGCAGATTGGTAAGGCTGCTGAATTCTTTGCTGAGGATGCTGTCGGGAATGAATTGTTTGAAAATTTTCAATCCTACCTGTGAAGAATCGGTGGATTTTTTGAGCAATGTAGTGTCGTCCATCCTGAAAGGAAGTGGCGCTTCGGGAAAGAATTCGATAAAGTCCCCGATCTCTACCTTGTCGTCGTCTTTCATGGATGTCTTTTTGTTCTTGCATGCTCCCGCAAGCAGCAGCAATACAGGCAAAAAGAAGAGAATTTTTTTCATGTACCGGTTTTGTGGTTGATCCGTTAAAAGTAGCGATTCAGCCGCACTCCGGGAAAAGTTATTTGATTGTTACGAATTATGTTTTAGATTTGTCTAAATTTATTTTTAGAGAACATCCGACGGAAACAACGAATGATTATGCAGAAATATTCGAGCAGTAAAGAGAATTATCTGAAGGCCATCTTCCATCTTCAGAAAAGTGACGGAGTAGTTACCACCAACGATGTTGCCAATGAATTGCAGACCCGGCCTGCATCTGTAACCGATATGCTCAAAAAGCTGAAGGCTCAGAAGCTGCTGATCTACGAACGCTATAAAGGTTTCAAATTAAGTCAGGAAGGCCGTAAAGTGGCTTTGCAGATCATCCGCAAACATCGCCTGTGGGAATATTTTCTGGTGGAGAAACTGGAATTCGGATGGGACGAAGTACATGAGATCGCAGAAGAACTCGAACATATCAGCAGCAAGAAGCTGATCGACAAACTCGATGAATTTCTCGGCTTCCCTAAAACCGATCCGCATGGCGATCCCATCCCCGACAGTCAGGGTAAATTCACCCTGGTGAAGCAGGTAGACCTGCTGCATCTGCCCGTGGGCAAAAGCGGCGACGTGAGCGGCATTGGAGACCAGAGCCCCGAAATGCTCGAACTGCTCAAACATAAGCAGATCAGCCTGGGCACCCGCATTGAAGTAAAAAAGGTTTTCGCATTCGACAATTCACTCGAAATAAAGGTCAGAAATCAGAACGTGGTAACTGTAAGTGAGCATGTTGCCAAAAACGTATTTGTGAAATATGATGAATAAACTCCAGTCAGACAAGTCTCTCGGCGAAGTGCATGCTTCCGTGGATGTGTCGAAACATACCAACCGTTGGAAAAAAGTGCTTGCTTTCTTCGGTCCCGCTTACCTGGTAAGTGTAGGCTATATGGATCCCGGCAACTGGGCCACCGATCTCGCGGGAGGAAGCAAATTCGGTTATGCACTGCTGTGGGTGCTGCTCATGAGCAATATCATGGCGCTGCTGCTGCAAAGTCTCTCAGCCCGGCTCGGCATTGTTCGTGGACGGGATCTGGCACAGGCCAACCGCGAAACCTACCCCAAAGGCGTAAACTTTGTTCTTTACATACTCGCAGAAATCGCTATCGCAGCCACCGACCTTGCAGAAGTGCTGGGTATGGCCATCGGTATCCACCTGTTAACCGGCCTGCCTTTGATCTGGGGCGTAGGCATCACGGTGTTCGATACATTTCTGCTGCTGATGCTGCAACGGTTAGGCATCCGGAAAATGGAAGCTTTCATCATCGGACTAGTAGCAGTAGTAGGCATATCATTTCTTGTACAGATCATTCTTGCAAAGCCTGTGGCAGGCGAAGTAGTGAAAGGCTTCATTCCCACCTTCCCCAATAACGAAGCACTGTACATCGCCATCGGCATCATCGGCGCCACAGTAATGCCGCACAATCTCTATCTCCACTCCGCGCTGGTTCAAACGCGCAAGATCAATAAGACCACACCGGGCATCAAACAGGCACTCAAATGGAGTTTCGTGGATGCAGCCATCGCACTCAACGTTGCCTTTCTGGTGAATGCCGCCATTCTCGTACTCGCCGCTGCCGTGTTCTTCAAAAACGGATTGGGCGTTGCAGAGATCGGCGAAGCGCACCGGCTGCTCGAAGGTATGCTCGGCTCGAAACTCGCTCCGGTACTGTTTGCTGTGGCATTGATCGCAGCAGGACAAAGCTCCACCATCACCGGAACTTTAGCCGGACAGATTGTAATGGAAGGTTATCTCCGCCTCCGCATCAATCCATGGATGCGCAGACTGCTCACGCGTTTGCTCGCCATCATTCCCGCCATTATCGTAATCGGAATATTCGGAGAGCAGGAAGTGGACAGCCTGCTTATTTTCAGTCAGGTTGTATTGAGCATGCAGCTCGGCTTTGCAGTAATTCCGCTGATACATTTCGTGAGCGATAAAAAAACGATGGGCCAGTTTGCCATCAAACCCATTGTACAGGTAGCAGCATGGCTGATAGCATCGGTGCTGGTATATCTCAACATCAAGATGGTGCTGGCAGAGGCAGGCAATGTTTTTACAGCCGATGGCAGCATCGTATGGAAAATGGTGATCATTGCAGGGGGGCTCTTTTTTCTCGGTCTGCTTGCCTACATCACTTTTTATCCGATCATGGCAAGAAGAAAACCGGCCAGCTCCATCGAAATGCATCCGGAGATCACACCATTGCATCTGCCCGATACGCCTGCCTACAAAAAGATTGCCGTAGCCATGGAGTTTGGCGAGCACGACAATCAGCTGGTGGCGCATGCCATCGGGCAGGGAAAAACAGATACAGCCTACATTCTCATACATATCGTTGAAAGCGCCTCTGCACGCATGCTTGGGCTGGAGAGCGACGATTTTGAAACACGCAACGATGAAGAGCGCATGCAGTTCTACGTGCAGCAATTGCAGGAGAAAGGCTTCAATGCCAGTGGCCATCTTGGCTTCCGCAACAGAAGCAAAGAGATCGTTCGCATAGTGAAAGAACAGGAAGCAGACATGCTGGTGATTGGTGCGCATAGGCATACAGGCATCAAAGACTGGCTGTATGGCGAAACCATCAATTCCGTTCGTCACGAACTGAACATTCCTGTGCTGGTAGTGAATGTTGGTCCACGTTCAGATCACGATAAAAAATGAGGCGAACTATCGCTTGATGAGTAAATGCTTCAGCCTGCTGAAAGTAGCAGGATTGATATTGAGGTAGGATGCCAGAATATTCTGTGGTACGCGCATCAGCATCTGCGGATGCCGCTCCACATACTCGACAAACCGCTGTCTGGGTGTTTTCATTCTTACATTGTACATCCGGCGTTCTTTCGATGCAGCCAGTTTTGTAACCAGCAGTCTGCCGATGGTTTCGGCCCACGGATACTGCTGCAGGATGGTCTCCAGTTTATTGTGATCTACGCGCACCAGTATCGAAGGCTCCACCGCCTGCAGCCATACTTCTGATGGCGTACGCGTATTGAAGCTGATCTCAGAATGCACCAAATGCCCTTCTGTAGCCAGTTGCAGTGTCACTTCCTTTTTACTGAGCACAATGTATTTGCGTACCATCCCCTTCATTACAATATTGAGATAGTTATCTATTTCACCTTCGTGGAGTATGATGCTCTTCTTTTCAAACATACTGATCTCCAGGAAGGGAACCACCTGCAGCAATTCTTCCTTTCTCAACTGCGTATAACGATGCAGGTAAGAAAACAATGGATCAAAATAATTCCGCACTTCAATAATCCTGGCCATAACTTTCAATCTATTTTCCTTGTATTGCTTTCACTTTTCTGTCGAGCTGTGATTTCAGCCGGCTGAAGGTTTCGGGTTTAATATCGAGGAAGCTGGCCTGTATCTTGTACGGCACTCTGGTGTACAGATCAGGATTGTTGCGAATGAACATCAGAAAGCGTTCACGGATATTGTACCGGAGCAGGGTAAGTTCCCAGTTCTCCATCTGAAGTATCTGTTCCGATAACACCAGTCTGGCAAATCTGTTCACTCGACTGGAGTAAGGAAGCAGTTGTTCCAGCTTCACCCGAGGAATGGCCATGGTGATGGTGGGTTCCAGTGTTTCGATCATGGTTTCGGAGGGGGCTCCTGAAAAATAGGAGACGAAAGAACTTATCATATCTCCTTCTTTGGCGATATAAATGGTTACTTCATCATTGCCATCGTAGAAGTATTGCCTTGCGAGGCCTTTTACCATAAAATGAAGAAATTGTTCATTTTCACCGGTGCGCGCCATAGTGATTCTTCGCCTGTAAGTTCTTTGCACCATTATGTGCGCCAGCGACGATACATCGCTTGCCGTGAGATGCAACGGCCTGCCTGTATACTGCTGCAGCCGCTCGATATATGCCAGAAGGATCGCTGCTTTTTGTTCCGTGTTTTCGGCCATAGTGCGCTTTTAGATCAAGTACCCGTTTTAATAGAAACACAAAAACAGCACAGAGGTACTATCCTTTCACAAAAAAACGTGTATTTCAGCCTTACAACTCAGCCAATACAGATAATTTTTTTGCATATGGGAACTGTTGCTGAATTAGCTCAATTGCTGTAGATTCGCAAACTTAACTGAGCTTAAAATCATAGACATGGCTAAAAAAATCAAAGTAGTTAATCCGGTTGTAGAATTGGATGGTGATGAAATGACCCGGATCATCTGGAAATTCATCAAAGAAAAACTCATTCTCCCCTATATCGAAGTTGATATCAAGTATTATGACCTCGGTATCGAGTACAGAGATCAGACGAACGACCAGGTGACCATCGACGCAGCAAATGCCATCCGTGAATACGGCGTTGGTATCAAATGCGCTACCATCACCCCTGATGAAGCCCGCGTAAAAGAATTCAACCTGAAACAAATGTGGAAGAGCCCCAACGGCACTATCCGCAATATCCTCGACGGTACTGTATTCCGCGAGCCGATCGTAATTAAGAATATTCCACGACTGGTGAGTAACTGGACTGCTCCCATCATCGTTGGCCGCCACGCATTTGGTGACCAATACCGTGCTACCGATACAGTGATCAAAGGAAAAGGAAAGCTCACCATGACCTTCACTCCTGAAGATGGTGGCGAACCTCAGACCTTCGAAGTGTACAACTTCAAAGGAGATGGCGTTGCACTCAGCATGTACAACACCGACGAGAGCATCATTGGTTTTGCGCGCAGCTGCTTCAATATGGCGCTCAGCAAAAAATGGCCGCTCTATCTCAGCACCAAGAATACCATCCTCAAAAAATATGATGGCCGCTTCAAAGACATCTTTGAAGATATCTATCAATCTGAGTTCAAACAGAAGTTCCAGGATGCAGGTATCGTATACGAACACCGCCTCATCGACGATATGGTGGCTTCTGCCCTCAAATGGAATGGCAACTTCGTATGGGCCTGCAAAAACTATGATGGCGACGTTCAGAGCGACAGCGTAGCACAAGGCTTCGGATCACTCGGACTGATGACTTCCGTACTGGTTACTCCCGATGGAAAAACCATGGAAGCAGAAGCTGCTCACGGAACCGTTACACGTCACTTCCGCGATCATCAGGCAGGTAAGCCAACCAGCACCAACCCCATCGCATCTATCTTTGCATGGACACGTGGTCTGGCATTCCGCGGCAAACTGGATAACAACCAGGAGCTGATCAACTTCGCAAACGCTCTCGAAGCAGTTTGTATCGAAGTGGTGGAAGAAGGCAAAATGACCAAAGATCTCGCAGTGTGCATTCATGGCAACAAAGTGAGCCATGGCGATCACTACCTCTACACTGAAGAGTTCCTCGATGCCATCGACGCAAAACTGAAACAGAAGATGGGATTGTAATACATCTCCTCTCAATGATAAAAGGCCATAACAGCATCGTTATGGCCTTCTTTTTTTATTTACCTTTCATGTATGACACAGACTTACTCCATCACCGTTAAAGGCAAAGTGCAGGGAGTTTATTACAGGCAGAGCACCAAAGAAAAAGCGCTCCAGCTGGGCATTACAGGCTATGTGAAGAATCAGCCGGATGGCTCTGTGAAGATACTCGCTTCAGGCACAACAGAACAGCTGCTTCAACTGGTGATGTGGTGCAAGCAAGGCCCTGCACGTGCAGAAGTTGCTTCGGTGGATGTGGAGACCGTAGCACCACATGCCTTCTTCGGATTCAGCATCGAACGGTAACACAGGTATCACTCACCCTTCGCAAAACCAACCGTGGTTCTGTATGTTTGCGGAGATACCGATGCATTGTTCTTGAAAAAACGGCTGAAGTAAAACTCATCGGAGAATCCCAGCTCATACGCAATCGCTTTCACTGGTTTCGACGTCAGATACAATTCGCGTTTCGCTTCTATGATGATCCTTTCACTGATCAGATTACTCAATGTTCTGTTGAAATGCTGTTTGGTGATCTTATTCAGCGCCTTCGGCGTAATGTTCAGCAAACTTGCATATTCAGCCGCTCCGTGTTTACTCCTGTAGTGCTCTTCAATGGCATCTTTCAGCGTTTTCAGAATGAATGGCTCTTTCTCTGTTGTTACCGTCACTTCCGGAAGCAGACTCAATTTGAATCTCGAAGCCTGAATCAGAAAGATCTTGAGGTAAGACAGCAGCAACTCCATACGCGCGGGCCCCTCATGCTGCACTTCTGTTTTCAGATGATCGATTATTGCCAGTAAAGCACTTCGTTGCTCCGTGTTCAGTTCAACGATCGGTGAACCATATGCATTATTGAACAATACTCCATTACATCCTACCTCATCCTGATGCTTGTGTATGCAGAAAAAATCAGGATGAAAACAAACCAGATAGCCCTCAAAGTCACTCTCCGCCCTTATCACAAAAGGCTGATAAACCGAAAAACACATCAACTGACCAGCTTCAAACGAGTACTCCGAATAATCCACATTCAACCTGCCCTTCCCCTTGGACACCAGTACCATGCAATAGTAATTACGCAATTGCTGTTCTCTGAAAACATGATCATCTTCAAACGCAAACAGGTTCAGGGCCAGGTTCTTCGACTGCGGATCGATCAATGAAAAGGAAGTTTGTGTCATACAGTAAAGTTAAGCAAGTGCTGTTTCCGGAAAATCAACAGTTACTGCAGCAGCAATGTTGAAATAATTGGTGAGTACATTCAGGGCAACATGACCAATGATTTCGGCAACACCCGCATCATCGAAGCCAGCGGCTTTTACGGCAGCTACATCGCTGTCGCTTACATTTCCTTTTTTCTCCGTCAACACTTTTGCAAAGGTCAGCGCTGCCTGTATTTTAGCATCAGCTGATCTTCCTCTTTTGGCATCTTCAATGGCATCTCCACTGATATGTACCAGCTTTTCGCCGATAAAGCTGTGCGCCGCATTACAGTATTCACAACCATTCTGATTAGCTACCGTAAGCGCAATCAACTCTCCCAGCTTGGCGCCAAGAACGCCTTCTCCGAGTGAACCACTCAATTGCAGGTAACCGTTCAGCAGGGCCGGTGAGTTACCCATTGTCTTCATCATATTGGGCACCATTCCCAGTTTTGACTGGATGGCATTGAAGAGCTCTTTTGATTTACCGGTTGTTGTTTCAGGATTGGGGACAAATAAACGTGACATATGATTTACTTTTTTGTTTTGGATGTCGATATCGACAACACAAAATTGCTCAAAGACTGCTTGCCGGAACATGGACAAACGACGCCATCACATGCACAAAATTCATCCGTACAAAAAAAGCCCTCTCCAGTGCGGAGAGGGCTCTATATACTCGTGTTTGAAAAGACTATTGATTATTCACTTCAGCTGTTCTGCCACTTCTTCCCCACACGTCGAAAGCTTTTACTTTGATCACAGCTTTCTCAGTAATTGCACCAGTGTACACTTTGCTGTCTGCGTTTGGCTCTTTGCCATTGGTGGTATAACGAAGCGTAAATCCGGGCAACTGAATATTTGCTTTTGCAGCTCCGTTTTCCACAACAAGTCCTGGCGTAGGGATGCGGTAGTTGAATTTGCCAACCCGGTAACCAAGTCTTGGCAGTTCGAGTTTGCCGATGCGGTTTACGAAGTTCGACCAGTCGGCCCAATAGGCAGTCCCAGCCATTGGTTCGGCTTCTGAAGTCCAGGCCGGATCAGCACTCCAGGCACGCTCTGCCACTCCGAATAATTTGGGCAGCAGCATGTATTCCATTTTTTCGGGACTGGTGAGCGTTTCACTCCAAAGCAATCCCTGCACACCCATGATATTCTTTTTGCCGTACTCGGTGAGTCGTTCTTTGTGCTCGAAGAAAGATGCAGGCAGATCGTTGTTGTGTTTATCCTTGCGCGCATTGCGATAGTAATCGTAAGGAATGAACTGCCATGGTTTATCTAGGTCTACGAATCCTCCCCAGTAGTAGCCGGGCTCATCGAAGTTTTTGTAGTAGCTCATATCGAGATACACATTGCTTACAGGAGAGAGCACAACTTCATAACCTGCATTGGCAAGGCGATAGGCGAGGTCTTCTGCTCCCCATCCGAGCATATTGTTCCAGACATCTACCATAAAAGTATCGCGTGCAAAATCGGGATTGGGGATCCAATGCGTTTTGCCATCGAGTTTGGTTTTGCGCATGCCGGCTTCTTCCCAACCGTATGATACGAGACCACGGGCTTTCAGCAGCTCATTGAGTTTGCCGTAGTAGTAATACCAGAGATCGTATGTTTCGTTGAGTGTTGGAACTTTTGCAATCAGATCCTGCGCCATCGGAGATTTTTCCCATGCGCCATTCGGCACTTCATCTCCACCTAAGTGAATGGCGTTGAGCGGAGCGCCTGCTTCTTTGTACAGCGCGATAAAATCATCGAATACACGTGCGAAGAAACGGTACACTCCAGGGTTTGCAGGGTTCATCACATTATCGCGCCATCCCTGAACAGAGCGGTATTCGCTTTTGTCGTTGGGATCGTGGAGCATAAACTCTTCTGCCGCTTCCTTTTTGCCTTCTTTCATCAGGCGCTCGTAGCGTGCTTTCATGCTCACTACTGCTGCGCGTGCGTGGCCGGGTGATTCTATTTCGGGTATCACACGGATATGACGATCATTTGCGTAGCGAAGTATTTCGATGAAATCTGCTTTGGTGTAATATCCGGTGCCGGGTGAATTATTATCAGGGCCGGAAGCGAAGGAGGGCATTAACTGTTTGTTCTCATCGATAGGGAAACCACGGCGGGCACCGATGCTGGTGAGTTCGGGAAGAGAAGGCATTTCGATACGCCATCCTTCATCTTCATGAAAATGCAAATGGAATACGTTCAGTTTGAAGTACGCCATCAGATCGAGTACGCGAAGCACTTCTTCTTTGGAGTGGAAGTTGCGGCCCACATCCAGCATAAAGGCTCTGAAACCGAAGCGGGGTGCGTCTTTCACAGCAACAACGGGGATAACGGCGCTGCCCGGCTTTTTGTGATTGTATGCATCGGCCGGTACCAGAGAAAGCAGTGATTGAATGGCATAGAACGCACCGGCAGCATCTCCTGCCTTCAGCGTGATCTGCTCAGCATTCATATCGATCTCATATGCTTCGGAAGCAAGATCGGTTTTGATGATCTGTATGCCACCGATGGTATCGGGCTTTCCGGCTGATACGCGTGGTTTCTCTCCGAGCAGTTGTATAAGCTTTTCTGCAAGGAAGTTCGCTTCTTTGGCAAATGATGCATCAGCATAGATCGCTTTGATATTGCTGAGGGCAAAGGTTCCACCTGTTTCTTTGTAAGAATTGGGAAGCGGAAAAATTTTGGTGAGGCTTTCAACAGGCAGGTCCTGGATCCTGCTGTTCTGTTTGTAGATATCAGCAGGTGTGGTAAATCCGTACTTGTCGTCGGCATTGCGCTGGATCTGTTTGAGCTGAGTCGCAGGGATAATGCGATAGTCAGCTACAGTAAATCCTTTGGAAGCATCCTGATCGAGCACCCAGAAGAGACCTGCAGGGGCATCGGTGAAATTGATCACCCAATCGCTTCCCACGAAGGGCACTTTTACAGACTGACCGGGTTTCAGTCCTTTAAAAGCAGCGCCGGGTCTGAGTTTGAAGAGATCGCCATTGATGTTTTCGATCACCATATCACCACCCACCGATTCGGGTCTGATGGCACGGGCCATATTGAAATAAAGCGACCATCCTGTGGCAGGAAGGTCGCTTTTTCCCGTATTGGTGAATGTAAAGGCGCTTTGAAATCCTGATTTTCCATTGGCCTGATTGGTAATGATCTCCCACTCTACGCGAACTTTCTGGATAGAGGGGGCATTACTCTTTTTCTGGGCAATGGTGTTGAGCGTCATGAAACAGCAAAGCATGACAGGTAACACAATTCGTAGCATAGGCATGCGAAAGGTTTGTTGGGTTTTTGAAATATACAAGCAGCACAAATCATTATATGTATGTGCTATACATAATCAAATTGTAACCCGGATTCCTGTCGGATTTTACTGAGTCTGCCCTACTTTTTCAGGTTCGCCAGCATGTCGGTAGTCATTTTTGCCAGATCGAACTCGTGCTTCCACCCCCAGTCTTTTCTTGCAACGGAATCATCGATACTCGCGGGCCAGCTGTCTGCGATGGCCTGACGGTAGTCGGGTTTGTAATCGATGGCGAATTCCGGTATATGCTTTTTGATCTCTGCGCCAATCTCTTTCGGAGAGAAACTCATACCCGAAAGGTTGTAAGAGTGGCGAACGTTGATCTTGCTGGCCGGGGCTTCCATCAGTTCGATGGTACCACGGATAGCATCGGGCATATACATCATCGGGAGGTAGGTATCTTCTTTCAGGAAGCTGGTGTACTTCTTTTCTTCCAGTGCTTCGTGATAGATTTCCACGGCATAATCAGTGGTACCACCTCCGGGAGGTGATTTGTAGCTGATCAGTCCGGGATAACGGATACTTCTCACATCCACGCCATAACGCTGGTGGTAATAATTGCACCAGAATTCACCGGCATACTTCGAAATGCCGTACACGGTGGTTGGCTCGATGATCGTTTGCTGAGGGCAGTTTTGCTTTGGAGAAGTGGGACCGAACACAGCGATGCTGCTGGGCCAGTACACTTTGTGGAGCTTCTCCTCGCGGGCAATATCCAACACGTTCAGCAGGCTCTGCATATTGAGATGCCATGCCAGGTTGGGATTCTTCTCTCCGGTAGCTGAGAGAATGGCGGCGAGCAGGTAGATCTGCGTGATGTTCTGACGGATCACCTGCACGTGGAGCATTTCTTTATTCATTACATCCAGGCTCACATAGGGGCCGGAACCTTTCAGAAGGTCGCTCTCTTCTCTAAGGTCGGATGCAATTACATTGGCATTCCCGTAGATCTCGCGCAGGGCCAGGGTAAGCTCTACACCTATCTGGCCGGAGGCGCCAATTACAAGTATCTTTTCTTTCATCATAATGGTACTGTATACTTTACGGGTTCCAAAAGTAAGATGCAGACGATCATCTTCAAAATATATTCATTCTCAGCCATCTGCTAACCCAATTCCGCTGACCACTCATTACGTCTTCTCTACACACTACTCATTCCCTGAAATTTGTAGTTCAGTGAAACCAAATGCCCCTGTATGAAAAAACCAATGACTGTAACGGTGATATGCATACGAATATTTACAATTTATCTTGCAAGCCTGCTCTTTTCCTGCGAAAATATCAATACTGGTCCGGGCGGCCCTCCCCTGCCCGACGAAAAACCGCTACCACAGCCCGTTTCAGCGAGTGTAACTATTTCTTTGAATGGCAAAACACTGGTGAGCTACGAATGCAGAAGTCCGAATGCCGTGATCGACACCGACAGACTGATGATTGAACTGAACAGTACAGATACACGCCACGCTTTCATGGGTTATGTAGGCAACAACCATTCCGGCAACTACCCTTTGAGCGAAAACCAGCAGCAGGGGAAAGCCACTATCAGCATTTATTCCGCCCCCGGCAGGCCGGCAGACAGCATACCAGCCCATCTCACTCCTACAGCGGGTGCGCTGCAATTAAGCGCACTCAACGGCAAAACATGCAGCGGCACATTTTCCGGAACGCTGAAAGATGTAAAAGGCAGGAATTACGCTATCAACGGGCAATTCACCAATATTCCGGTAAGGGCAATCGGAGAAGGGAAATAAAAGCAGCCTTTATTCAAACCATAAAACCTTTGTTATGAGAATCATTCTTTCGATTACAGTTTTCTGTCTGTTTTGCCTTTCATTATCCTGCAAAAAAGGAGATCGGGGAGAGCAAGGGGAACCCGGCATTCCGGGCATCAACGGCAATGCCAATGTAGTGCAGTACAATTTTGGGCAGGCAGATCTGAGAACCGGATATGTTGTTTTCAATATCACTACCACCCAGGACACAGTAGACAATTCACAATGGTATGTCTATTTATTCGAACCAGGCCTGGAACGATGGTATGCACTGCCGGGACAGGGCCTTAGTGGTAATACTACCTACAGGGTAAGCATTGGTTATACGTCCCCCAATGCAAAAATCTACATCGACAGGAACGGTCCGGGAGAACTCTATTCCAAAACCAGAGTAATAAGAGTCTATGCCGGTAAGATCACCAAACTGGGAGTAAGCCCCAATCTTCATAGCCGGGCTGGAATCGATCCATCCGATTATGAAGCAATGCGTAAATTCTACCACCTGCCCGAAAACTGATCAAACGCATATTTTAAGGATCACACCGGAAGCAGTATTTTAATTTTAACTTGCATACAAACTTTACCTGTGAACAGTTCCCGATACTGCATCACGGCTCTTTTCCTGATTGTTTGTCAGCTTGCAGCCGGCAGACAGTCCCCACTTTTTTTCGAGAGCTATACTATGCTCAACGGGCTTTCTCAGAACAGCGGCTATTCCATCACGCAGGACAAACGCGGCTTTATCTGGATGGGCACACAGGAGGGACTTAACCGCTTCGATGGTTACGGCTTCACCACCATCAGACAACCACTGCAACCGGCAGTATCGAATCAGATGGATGCACTGCTCACCGGCTCAGATGGCCGGCTATGGGCAGGCACACCGGATGGACTTTTCTTACTCGACTCCCACAGCAATCAACTGCATGCATTCAGCAATTATTTTCATCAGCCACCTGCATTGATCGATTCGGTAAGCATACTGCAATTGTTTGAAGATGCCTGGCGCAATACATGGATACTCACCCGCTATCATGGTCTCTTCGTTTCGGACCGCGATGGCCGCCTGCAGCATTTCTTTTCCGAGCCCGGCCAGAAAGACCGGCTGGCGGGCATTACAGCCGACAACAAAAAAAGAGTATGGATTGCCGATCTCAATACGCTCTATGTGTACGAACCCGGCATGAAAGCGCCTTCGGTCAGCATCAATCTCACCACTGTTTCTCCCGATAAAACACTGCGAATACGAAGCATCTGCGCCACAGGCGACGAAATCTGGATCGGCACCGCAGAGCAGGGCATTCTCATCTGGAATACCAAAACCGGTGACATCAGAAAGTTTGCTCCCTCACAACAAAACAACGGTATCCATGCTATCACCTGCACGATCATAGACCGGCAGCAACGCATATGGATCGGCACCCGCAATGAAGGACTCTATCGTTACGATCCCGCTACCAGCGAACTGATCCATTGCCAGTACGCAGACGATCAACCCGGATCACTGCGCAAAGATTTTGTACTCTCCCTGTTTGAAGACAGACAAGGACTTATCTGGATTGGCCTCAGTGGCGGCGGCTTCGCCAAATACGATCCTTACAATTCCATCTTCCATACCCTGAGAAAGAATTATCGCAATAACAGTGAGCTCACCGACAATATGCTCTTTTCTCTCTTCAGTAACGGTGATGAACACCTGTACATCGGATCACAGAACGGCGGTGTAGTAAAATGGAATACCAGCCAAAACAGTTTCACCAGCTACAAAGACCTAAGTACTGATGGTGTGATCCATAACACCGTCTACGGAATCGCCGCAGGCGACGAAAACATCCTCTGGCTGGCCACCTGGGGCGGGCTGTGCAAGCTCAACATGGAAGCCGCCCCACAAAAGGCTTTCCAAACATTCTCCACCGGAAAGGATGCCAGCAAAACTTATCTCTACACCGTATTCAGACCGAAGCACAGTCAGCTGTTGCTGGTAAGTGGCATGAACGGCATCTATCAGTTCGACACAGAAAAAGAACAATGGCTCAACTGGATCGATAAAGACAGTCTGCTCCTCTATTCCAAACCTGTAGTACGATGTTTTTATGAAGATGCACAACAGCAGATCTGGATGGGAACCGAAGGCATGGGACTGCTCCGTTATTCTCCTTCACAAAACAAGATTACGGCCATCGAACTTCCGGGCTTGCAGACGAAAAATATCCGAAGCCTCTTCAACGACGGCAATGGTTTTCTCTGGATCGGAACCGATAATGGTTTGGTGCAATATCAGCTATCTGCCAAACAGGTGAAGAAGATCTGGCAAACCGCCGACGGGCTTGCCAACAATGTAGTGTATGGTATTCTGCGCGATCATCAGCACAGGTTGTGGTTAAGTACCAACAACGGCCTCAGTTGTTTCGATGCAGTGCAGAACCGGTTCTTCAATTACGATATGGGCTATGGTTTACCCGGACTGGAATACAATACCTCCTGCTGTTATGCCAGCGTCGAAGGCACTATGTATTTCGGCGGCATCGATGGGCTTACCTGGTTTCATCCGAGCAATGTGCCGGCGGACAAATTCAATCCATCTCCGGTTATCACAGGTTTCTCATTGCTCAACACTACGGAGCAGCCTGAAAACGTGTTGCAGAATCAAACAGCCATCAGTCTGCAGCATACACAGAATTTCTTCAACATAGAATTCTCATCGCTTAATTATTCCCATACTAACAGAACCGTATATGCGTATAAGCTCTCCGGAGTGGACGACAACTGGGTGAACAGCGGTACCCGACGCAGCGCAACCTACACCAAACTTCCGCCCGGCAGGTATGTTTTTCAGGTAAGATCTGCCAATAGTCAGGGTAACTGGAACGCAGATCCGGTAAGCCTTTCCATAACCATCATGCCGGCATTCTGGCAAACCAAATGGTTCATGGCTGCGATACTGCTGCTGGTGATCGCATTCATCTGGTGGCTCATCAGACGCAGGATCAGCAATATCAGAAAGCAGGCAGCACTGCAGCACAAGATCAGTACAACGGAAATGATGGCGCTTCGCGCGCAAATGAATCCTCACTTTATTTTCAATTGCATCAACAGCATCGATGCGCTCATTCAGAGCAACGATAAATACAACGCCACTGTTTACCTGAATAAATTCGCCCGGCTGATCAGGAATATTCTCGACAGTTCCAATCAGCATGTAGTTCCGCTGCAAAAAGATCTCGATACGCTGAGGCTCTATATCGAACTGGAACAACTCCGCAATGAGCACAAATTCATAGCTGAAATAGAAGTGCCGGAAGAATTATTGCAGGACGATGTGAAAGTGCCGCCACTGATTATTCAGCCATATGCAGAGAATGCCATTCTTCACGGATTGCGCAACAGGCCAGGCAATAACGGGCATCTCAGGATCAGTTTATTCCGCGTTGGAGATCAGCTGCATTACGTGATCGAAGACAATGGCGTAGGCCGCAATGCAGCCATTACGGCCATTCGCAGGGAGAACGCTTCGTACGGAATGGCTATGAGCCGCGACAGAGTGAAGCTGTTCAACAAAGAAACCGATGCCTCCGTGCAGATCACAGATTTAGAAGAAGACGATCAGCCCGCAGGCACCCGCATTGAAGTACAATTAAAAATTCAATAATGCTATCCGCCATTATTATTGACGATGAATTGAAAGGCAGGATCGCCCTCCGCCAGAAACTGCAGGATTATTGTCCGGAAGTTACTGTAACCGGCGAAGCCGGCGATGGAGAAGAAGGCATTGCCCTCATTCAGCAGCTGAAGCCGCAGATCATCTTCCTCGATATTGAAATGCCGCGTATGGATGGATTTGCGATGTTGCGGAAATTGTCTGAGCAGAAATTCCATCTGGTGTTTACCACGGCATATGATCAGTATGCGATCAAGGCAATAAGGTTTTCGGCATTCGACTATCTGCTCAAACCAGTGGATATAGAAGAACTGAGAACAACAGTACAGAAAATTGCAGCAGCAGAATCGCAATCGGAAACATCGCGCAAACTGCAGGTACTGGCCGATAATCTTCAGAAGAATAACCCGCTCAATAAACTGGCCATTCCAACGCTGGAGGGATTGCTGTTCTTCAATATCGAAGACATCATTCATCTCGAAGCGCACAGCAATTACACGGTGATCTATTTCAAAGACCAGCCGAAACTAACTGCCAGCCGAACTTTGAAAGAGTTTGAAGAGTTGCTTCCGCAGGAAGTGTTTTTCAGGCCGCATCACTCGCATATCATAAATCTGAAATACCTAAAGCGTTATATCAAAGGAGATGGCGGGCAGATTGAAATGCAGAATGGGAATTATGTAGATGTGGCGCGCCGAAAGAAAGAAGAGTTTCTGCAAAGGATTTCTCTGAGATGAACGTTTAGAGAAATCGATTATTTAAGCGTTAATGCTTCAATTTTCAGGTCAAGATATTTAGGTAACTCAATTTTCCCATATCCCAGGAATATTGTTCTTCTAAGCTGGTCGTCAATCCATTCAAACTGGTATTTTGATGTGAGTTCATCAACGTGCTCTGGCTTTAATCTCGCTTTCAAAATCTTTAACTTAAGGTCCATTGAATATCCATTATAATCATAAGAAACAATGTTTCTTGGTACAGGGCAAACGTCAACAACCGAATCGTTATATCGAAGCACTGCAATCAATATTGTAGCACCATTACTATCTACTTTAATTCTGGAGGGGTAAACTTTAAGTCCACCAATCTTTTTAGATAGCTCTCCGGATTCAGTTACTGCAACTTTCAATTCAGTTTCACTAATCTCAATATTATCCGCTATACCTGCGCCTGTACTACCGCCCGAACTCGCACCTGTTGAGCTGTAGGAATAGGAACTTCCGCTTCCATCTCCTGCATTGTAGTGACGGGTATGTGAGCGAACAAAAGTTCCATCCTTCCTGAAATAACTTCTTACAGTGGTTGTTTTTCTTTGTCCTATTGCAAAGAGGCAAACAAGTACTGAAACAAGCGTCAATAAAGTCAGTTTCATAAACCAGTAATTTGTATTAGGAATAGCGCCGAAAGTAGGGGATTCCACTTACTAACTTCTACCGTTTTTTCACCCAATCTTTCTAAATAAAAAGCCGCCCGCTTTGCGGACGGCCAGGGAAAGGCTGATGCTGAAATCAGTTATTATTTCCTACCATTATTTTCTTCGTTTCTGTTCCCTTGTTTCCGGTGAGCCGGAGCAGGTACATGCCCGATGCCAATCCGCTACTATTCCAGTCTGCATAATGTTTTCCTGCTGTCAGATTTTGCTGCAGTAATGTCTGCACGCGTTGTCCATTCAGGTTATAAACTTCCAATGTGGTATAGCTACCTGCAGTGAGCGTGAAACTGATGCGGCTTGTATTGCGCACCGGTACCGGGTTTCCGGAGAGCTCATAACTGATGGCTGACACTTCCGATGGCGGTGCAACTATTGCCATCGGGTTGGTGGCTGTGCTGGCTACCTTCGGTGCTGTATAAGTTACTTTCACAAAAACATGCTGCGCAGGATTGGCTGCGTTTGTATTCTTCACCCTCACTTCGTATGTACCTGTGGAACCGGGTGTGTAACTGAGTGTGAGATTTCCTGTACCACTTACTGTCTGTACCTGTGTTCCTGTGCTGTTGTACAAATTTATAGTGAGATTGGGTGTAGTGTTGGAAGGATAGAGGTTCACTGTGATGCTCTTTCCAGATTCAGCGAATATCTTCCCCACGTTGCGCAGTGCAGTGGAGCTTGCCGGTAATGCACCGCCCTGCTGCAATGAGCTGGCATGTGAGTCGCCGAGATCATTGTTCATCTCCCATTCCTGGGTGGTGCTACGTTGTGCAGGAGCAAATCCTCCGCTGATACCTGCGGGTCCCCAGATGCTGTAGCCACGGCGTATGTTGCTGCCATCGCAGGGTGGTACGTAGATGGTGGCTTTGCCGGTGGCGTCCGTCCAGATATCGGAGGCGTTGGCGCCGGAGTAATCGTGCAATTGTTTGTTTGGGCCGAAATCGGTTTGGATGGTGGCACTCTGCCAGGTGCTCCAGTTATCATTTACGCCGATGATGGCGTAGCTGTTTTCGGGTCCGGCTTTGTAGCCTCTTTCGATGATGAGCAGGTCGTTGGCCTGCCAGCGAACTTTGTAAGCTCCTTTTTTGAAGTTGAGTTTCTGGTGGCACCAGATGATGTTTACGATATCATCGCGCAATGGCAGATCGGTTGCACTGGTGGGCTGATGCGTGTATCGTTTGCCGGTGTTTCCTACATTGAAAAGATCTTCAAAGAATACCTGCGGCGAGCCGTCCACTGCGAACGCGATGGCATATGCTGCCGAGAGCCTGCCATCGAAGGGATCGATATGCCCGCCACCGAGTTCATTGCCGCTGTCCCATCCGGTGTAGTTGCCGTTGGCATCTTTGGTGGGACGGAACGTATCGTGGTTGTTCACGAAAGGAACCGTTCTGAAACGATTGGTTTGTTGTGAGCCGGGAATATTGGCGAGGTTGTAACCGCCACCGCCGCTCACCATATTTTTGAGTTCCTGCCGGAGACTGAAATCGAAAGTACCCACGAGGTCTTCGCTTCCTCCATTGCTTGTTTTTACATTGTTGATCCAGGTATCGAGATCGGTGGCGCTACCCACATATTCACCTACTGCAAACATATTGGCGCCACCATTGGCCCAGCTGGCGTTGTACTTAACATTCCAGAGGAAATCCTGCATGGCCCATGGCTCGAAATGTTTCACGGCATCGAAGCGGAAGCCGTCTGCTCCGGTTTGTTTTTTCATCCATACCAGCCAGTCGCGGGCGCCATTTCGCATATGGTTGCTGGTTTGTACGGGGTTGTAGGTGGCGTTGGAGCTTTGGCCATATGCACCGGAATAGTAGCAGATATCCGGACCAAAGAATGCGCCGCACAAATCTCCTGAGTTGCAGTTATGATCGGTGTTTGCGTGGAAGTTGGGCCAGTTCTTTGGCCATCTGCCGGAGCGGGCGAGATAGTTGACGGAGGTTTCTGAACTGGCAGGTGTGGCATAACTGACGTACCGGAAATTCTTGTAGAGATTGCCATCGCTGTTGCCGCTGGCGAGTGGATCCTGTCCGCCATCGCCAGTGGCAGAACCGGCATTATCCATATGATTGAACACTACATCCTGCACCACATCCATTCCGTTGGCGTGCATTACGGCGATCATGCGAAGCAGTTCATTCTTATTGCCCATTCTGGTTTTGAGACTGCCCTTCTGGTATTTGTCGCCCAGATCGTACTGATCGAATGGCGAATATCCGTTGCTGTTAGTGCCGGCATTTTTGATGCTGGGCGGTATCCAAACAGCATCGATACCTATGTCGCGCAAGCGCGGTGCGAGGTCGGCCAGATAATTGCTCCAGCCATTGTTGTAGTTGTTGTTCCAGTAGTCCCACCAGAAACCTTGCAGCACTACTTTCCCGTTCCAGGGATTCTGTGCCTGCAGGCTCGCAGAGATGAGCAGTACCAGTATCCATGCCCATTTCAGGCAGGCAGTGTACAGTTTTTTCATACAGCAATCAATTTTGAAGTGATAAGGTATTTATTACTTAGTGTATAATTTACACATAATTGGAACAAATCACAAATTCCTTTAACATGGGGTTGGGAATCACCTGATTATGGCATGAAAAATTGGTCGTATCTTTGCGCCCATGGAAAAAATGTTAAAAGACCTGTTTGCCGGTCAGCAGTACGACGAGAACAATTTCTTCCTGATCGCGGGCCCCTGTGTGGTGGAAAGTGAGGAGTTATTGATGGAGGTAGCCGACAAAGTATCGGGCATCTGCAGAAACCTGGGCATCCCTTATATTTTCAAAGCATCTTACCGCAAAGCCAACCGCACCAGCGCCAGTTCTTTTACCGGCCTTGGCGACGAAACCGCT
Organism: Pseudoflavitalea sp. G-6-1-2; assembly: GCF_012927185.1. Classification (GTDB taxonomy): domain Bacteria; phylum Bacteroidota; class Bacteroidia; order Chitinophagales; family Chitinophagaceae; genus Pseudobacter. The sequence continues at coordinate 2,169,192 of NZ_JABBGB010000001.1, read as the reverse complement.
ATGCAGTTGCTGAAGAAAACCGGTGAAAAATACAAGCTCCCTGTTACTTCAGATATTCATGCGCATGAAGAAGCGGCGATCGCTGCAAAATACATCGATGTATTGCAGATCCCTGCCTTCCTTTGCCGTCAGACCGATCTGCTGGTTGCTGCAGCAGAGACCGGAAAGATCGTGAATGTGAAGAAAGGACAGTTCCTCAGCGGACCTTCCATGAAGTTTGCAGCTGAAAAGATCCGTCAGGCAGGAAACGATAAAGTGATACTCACCGATCGTGGCAATACTTTCGGTTATCAGGATCTGATAGTCGACTACCGCAATATTCCCTGGATGAAGGAACACGGCGCACCTGTGGTGATGGACTGTACCCACAGCCTCCAGCAACCGAACCAGACGAGTGGCATTACCGGCGGAAATCCACAGCTGATCGGCACTATTGCCAAGGCTGCGATTGCAACCGGAGCCGATGGTCTGTTCATCGAAACACACCCCAATCCGGCAGTTGCCAAGTCTGATGGCGCCAATATGCTGAAGCTCGATCTGCTGGAACCATTGCTCGAAAAGCTGGTGAAGCTGAGAAAAGCGGTGATTTAACCGAACAGACAGATTATCAACAACATAACTCAATATGGGCGGATATGGCATCCGCCCATATTGTATTTTTAGATAAAGTAAAACTCCCGGATTCATAATAAGGTTGATTGGATGGCCGGTATTTTCGCTATCCATTTTCCATTAAAAACCTTATGCAATGAAAAATTATTGCTTGCCTTGGATGGCGGTTGCGACCTCCGTTACATTCACAGCCTATAACCTCCCCTCGCCCAAACACAGTCCCCACAAAGAACCGTCGAATATCACGCTTATTTATGTTGAAGGTCCGCAATCTCTGCGCACCAGTTATTTCCAGATTGAAGGATTTTCATCCTGTAATGGTTCAGCAAAGCTTTGTGCCATCCAGGTAACGGATGAAGACGGAGATGCAGAAATTTCGCCGTCGGAATTCAGCAGGCAGTTCAGAATGATGGATACCAACAGCAATCTTTCGCTGGATGATGAATCCACTTCATTGCTATTGCAGAAGAAGAATTGAGCAGAATGCACGTCCGGCATACAGGCGAAGATTCACCATCAGAACAAAAACTGAAACGATAAAAAAATGGCTGCCTTTGGGCAGCCATTTCCATTTGCAACCTATGCTTATCATTTATGCACCAACTTTACCGTATCGAGTTTTGTAACTACACCAGTTGCAACCATCACCCCAACTTTGGTTTGGCCCAGGTAGTTGGCAGTATCTGTTGGCAGAAAACCTACTGAGTAAGCGCCTGCGTTCAGGCCTCTGATCTGATAATTGCCAATAGTGTCTGTGAAAGTGCCTGCCAGGGTATCGGTACCCTGAATGGCAAACACGGCTGTGCGGAAAGAGCGTGGCTGAACATTACCGGCAATGCTTCCGCCGGCTGCTTTCAGCACGGTTCTGATCACTGGTTTCAGAATGTATTTTCCGTTACCTGTATGCACTACTGAACGTGCAGCGTCGAAGTCCATCAGCAGCGTGTAGAGAATACCTGCGGCTACATCCTGATGGATATTCAGTTTCAGGCCGCTTTGCTGTGCGCTCGGAGTCTGAAGCGGGGATTCCACTCCATTTACAACAATGCTGTTGCGGGGTCCGAGAATCAGGCGGATTTGCTGAACACGGCCTGCGGGAATAAAGGCATTCACCAGCAGTGTGTCTTTATCGTTTACAAGATCGAGCAGATTGTAAATTCCTTTTTGTACGCCGGGAAGACTTTGCCAGCCTTTGTCGTCGTTGCCGGTTACGTTGATCTGAATGTCTACCAGATCAATTTTTACTGCGTCGAAGTCTCCGGGAGCGTCCGTGAGGCGCACTTCCAATCGCGCAGACTGTTGTGGCATGGAATCGGAGTCATTACAGGAGGTAATCAATACGGTTGATAAAATAAGCAGGGAGGCACTGAAAAAAAGCTTTTTCATAATGTGGGTTTTAAAAATGGACTAACGCCTTTTCAAGTCCAAAATTATGCCATATTTAACTAAATTACACTTTGTTCGAAGTTGATTTTCAATTAGATGAATTTCATCTTTTCTTCATCTTCGGGTTGTATGAGATAAAAAGCGGGCCATTCAAATGCCCAAAAATCATTGGCTTACGCATGGGATTTTGTGTAGATTTCTTCGAAATAAAAAAGCCCCGCATGCATCGGGGCTGATTTATTTTCAATGAGTTTTCGTAGGTATATTTTCCGTTTTCCCAGGGTTGGGATGGGGTCAAGGCTTTTCAAAGCTCTCATGGATCAAAAACGGGACTTCCTTGCGATTTTTCGTGGATTTTCTCTCGGTGTTTCTTGTTCCGCAAAGCTACCACGCGATACCGGTAATGGTTATCTGTAACCGTCACAGGACCATCTGCAACGTGTATTACCCGGTTAAAATTATTTTAATATCTAGGCCGATTTCGACAAAAGCCTGCTGGGCAATACGCCAAAGGCCTTCTTAAAGGCGATTGTGAAATTGCTGAGGTTGGCATAGCCGAGTTCCATGGCTACTTCCTTCACAGAGAATTTGCCTGTAAGCAGTTTATCCTGCGCGGCCTGCATCCTTGCTTTCTGATAGTATTCATAGATGGGAGATCCGTACATCACTTTAAAATCTTTCTTCAGTTTCGATTCGCTGATCGACACCATTTTGGCCAGTTGTGATATGGGAGGCGGACTCTGGTAAATATCTTTGGTGAGAATATCTTCTACCTGCATTACGCGGTTGATGTCTTCCTGCGAGAGCGGCACCCTGAAAGTAGGGTTGTGCATTTTTTCGTATATGATGGCAAAGAACCTTTCCACCATCAGCATTATTCGGTTTTGGATGATGGTGAGCCGAAGGGGATTATCCTGCTCCACATCCATCACGGCCTGCATCCACTGGCGGAATTTATTGTCGAGCGGCACTATATTGATATTCTCCGCTTTCAATGAAATGTAGGTGGACAGCACGTTCTCGGCCGTTTCGAGATCGAGGTACTTTGCCAGCCACTCCTTATTGAAGAGGATGGCCACACCAAGATAAGTGGTGCCTTTGGTACTGTAGTAGCTCCAGTCGAACATGGAACTGGTGAGATAGGCCATCGACTTGCTGGTATTGATGTCTTTCACTTTGTCTTCGTCGATGGTTACTACCAGTGTACCGGGCACCGTTAGCATATCTATCCGGAGGGTGTAATACTCTTCGGAGATCTTTTTGCGGTGAATGAGCCAGTCGTCGGTAAGTACACAGTTGATGATGGTGGCTTCCAGTCCGTTCGGAAGTTCCACAAACGTAAACGTGCCATTGGCCGTATCCTGCGGAAACTGAACTTCGTTGTTGATAACGGGCACATTGAGGCGTTCGCCCACATGATGCAGGAACGCTTCATAATTGGTATGAGTGTAATCGAGATGGAACACCTGCAAAGTATTTTAGTGATGCAGCTACGGTGCAATATCAGAGCAGCCTAACTTCAATTAAAACATAACAGAGCCAGCAAGCGAAAATTCTATTTCAGAACAAGACAGTAACAGAATATGAAACCCGAAGGGATCATTGGTATTTCAGCGGGTTACGACGACCGGATAAGATATACCGTTTCATATTCATCCAGAAAGCTAAAACAAAATACACAATTAATGGAGAACCCATTGTAAGAAATGATATGTAAACGAACCAGGTGCGGATACGGGTGGCAGCAATTCCAAGTCTGTCACCCATGGCAGTGCATACGCCGAAAGCCTGCCACTCGATAAATTGTCTGAATCGGTTCACTGGAATTAACATTTGTTAGCGAAAAATGTTCTGGCACCTTCACCCAGGGGTTTGGTTCACACCACTAAATTAAAAAATATAAAACAAAATGTACAACCCTCAGGTTATTTTGATAAGGCATTTTTTAGGTAAATTCGCAGCACTTTCCGTAAATCTAAATAATTAATCATGGTCTTTGATCTGGACTTAATCAAGAAATTGTACGCAGGCCTCCCCTCAAAAGTGGAAGCTGCGCGCAAACTGACAGGTACGCCGCTGACGCTGGCTGAGAAAATTCTATATGCGCATTTGTATGAACCCGCCGCCAAAGCGTACACAAGGGGAAAGGATTATGTGGATTTCGCACCCGATCGCGTTGCGATGCAGGACGCTACCGCCCAGATGGCCCTGCTCCAATTCATGACCTGTGGCCGCGACAAAGTAGCCGTTCCATCTACCGTTCACTGTGATCACCTGATTCAGGCTAAAACCGGTGCCACAGAAGATTTGAAGAATGCCCTGAACGTAAATAAAGAAGTATACGACTTCCTGAGCTCTATCTCCAATAAATATGGTATCGGCTTCTGGAAAGCCGGTGCCGGCATCATTCACCAGGTGGTGATCGAGAACTACGCGTTCCCCGGTGGTATGATGATCGGAACAGACTCCCACACCCCCAATGCGGGCGGTCTCGGTATGGTTGCCATCGGTGTTGGTGGCGCTGATGCTGTGGACGTTATGGCCGGCCTGGCATGGGAACTGAAAATGCCTAAGCTCATCGGTGTTAAACTCACCGGCAAACTGAGCGGATGGGCTTCTCCCAAAGATGTAATCCTCCGCGTGGCAGGTATCCTTACTGTAAAAGGTGGTACCGGCGCTATTGTTGAATATTTCGGTGAAGGTGCCGACAGCCTTTCCGCTACCGGTAAAGGAACTATCTGTAACATGGGTGCCGAGATCGGTGCAACCTGCTCTCTCTTCGCTTACGACGAGAAAATGGCAGAGTACCTCCGCGCTACAGGCCGTACCGAAGTGGCTGATCTGGCCAACGGCGTTCGCGAACACCTCCGCCCCGACGAAGCTGTGTACGCAAACCCTGAGAAATACTACGATCAACTGATCGAGATCGACCTCAATACACTGGAGCCACACGTAAACGGACCATTCACTCCGGATCTCGCATGGCCTATCAGCAAATTTGCTGAAGCCGTTAAAGCCAACAACTGGCCTGAGCGTCTGGAAGTGGCCCTCATCGGAAGCTGCACCAACTCTTCTTATGAAGATATCAGCCGCTCCGCTTCTCTGGCAGAGCAGGCTATCAAAAAGAACCTGAAAGCAAAGGCCGAGTTCACTATCACTCCCGGTTCTGAACTGGTTAGACATACTATCGAAAGAGACGGATTCCTGAAGACCTTCGATCAGATCGGCGGCGTAGTACTCGCTAACGCCTGCGGTCCCTGTATCGGTCAATGGGCACGTCATATCGACGATCCAAACCGCAAGAACTCCATCATCACTTCTTTCAACAGAAACTTCGCCAAGCGTAACGACGGTCTGGCTTCTACCCACGCATTCGTAGCATCACCTGAAATCGTGACTGCTTTCGCGATCGCAGGAGACCTTACTTTCAACCCGCTGAAAGATAAACTGAAGAACGAAGACGGACAGGAAGTAATGCTCGACGAGCCAACCGGCGTTGAACTTCCTCCAAAAGGATTTTCTGTAGACGATCCCGGTTATCAGGCACCTGCAGCCGATGGCAGCGGTGTTCAGGTAATTGTGAGCCCCGAGTCTCAGCGTCTGCAACTGCTCGCTCCTTTCGCAGCATGGGAAGGCACCGACCTGAAAGGCCTGCGTCTGCTGATCAAAGCAAAAGGAAAATGTACTACCGACCATATCTCTATGGCTGGTCCATGGTTGAAGTTCCGCGGTCACCTCGACAATATCAGCAACAACATGCTGATCGGCGCTGTGAACTTCTACAACGAGAAAACAGATAACGTGAAGAACGAGCTGACCGGAGAATACGGTCCTGTTCCTGCTACGCAGCGCGCTTACAAAGCAGCCGGTATCGGAACAGTTGTGGTAGGTGATGAGAACTATGGAGAGGGCAGCAGCCGCGAGCACGCAGCGATGGAGCCACGTCACCTCGGTGTTCGTGCCATCATTGTACGCAGCTTTGCACGTATCCACGAGACCAACCTCAAAAAGCAGGGTATGCTGGCGCTTACCTTCAACGATAAAGCAGATTACGATAAGATTCAGGAAGATGATGTGATTGAACTGAATGGTCTTACCACTTTCGCTCCGGGTTCTACCATTACGATGGTGCTGAACCACAAAGACGGAAGCAAAGATTCTGTGGTGCTGAATCATACGTACAATGAGCAGCAGATCGAATGGTTCAAAGCCGGTGGTGCATTGAACGTGATCCGCGCTTCATTTGCTAAAAAATAGTGTTGATCATTTTTAGTTGTGAGGGCCGCCTGAGAAGGGCGGCCCTTTTTTTGTGCGACCGATACATAGACAGGCAGTTCGCTCTTCAGCAATCACCGCATAAGAAAAATAAGTTTTGAGTAATGGTTTCCACACTGTGTAAAAAATTTAATAGTAACCACGTATACTATTCCCGTAGTTCTACGCGAATGCAAACATGCAATACGATGTAGCTTGCCCCTGCATTATTTCAAATGCATTAGCTATTAAACCTAATCTTGTTCCACCCCTCCGGCAATGTCCGTTGCCGGTATGCGGATCAGTTACAGGTGGGGAATTTCCCGCAGACAGGGTGGATGTTTTTTCGGTGTAACAAACCTTGAAACGATTGATCCGACTATGGTTACGGCCGGTTCAATCTTCAAGGTTTTGTTTTTTGTACTTTAGCGGATCATCAGCATCGAATTAACAATGATCACTACCTATTCCGCAACATACCATAGCCCCGACAAGCAGCAATATTTAGCCACCATCATCTTATCTTCTGTTACACTCACCGTGCAATACACTGATGAAGAAGGCAACCAAAAGGAGATACATTGGCTCGGCGACGATATTCAACAACTCGAAACACGCGCAGACGACTCCTACTATTTACATCATCAATCTAAGCAGGGAGAGGTCTCCATACTGCATTTCAGAGATCCGAAATTATTTCAGGCCATCAGAAAGAATTTCCGCCACCAGAAATTCGTCGGCAATATGCCTGCACGCGCCATGAACAGCTTCTTCAGCAAGTTCCTGGTAATGGTATCCATCTTCATCGGTCTCTTTCTCATCGGTTACTGGTGGCTCGCGCCATGGCTCGGCGAACGAATGGCCTCCGGCATTTCAAAAGATACAGAGATCTCCATCGGAAAAAAGATGTACGAATCCATCTCCATGGGCGAAAAGATCGACACAGGCAGAACAAAACTGATCAATGAATTTTACAAACAACTCAATTATAAAACCACGTATCCCATCGAGATCACAGTGGTATCGAGCCCTGAAGTAAATGCCTTCGCTATTCCCGGCGGACACATCGTTGTGTACGATGCCATTCTCGATAATATGAAAACTCCCGAAGAACTCGCTGCACTGCTGGGGCACGAAGTTTCCCATATCGAACTCCGTCATTCACTGAAAAATATTTCCCGCACACTCGCTCGGCAGATGTTCCTGTCGCTGGTGTTGGGCAGCGAATCTGGTTTCACTTCCGTTCTGGTCGAACATGCAGACAACCTGAAAGGACTGGAATATTCGCGTGAACTCGAAACCGAATCCGACAACAATGGCATCAGACTGATGCACGAAAGCCATATCAACACCGAAGGAATGTCGAACCTGATGACCTTGCTGCAAAAATCTACCGGCGGAAAAGACAACACCCTGAACTTCCTCAGCACTCACCCGGTGTTTGAAAAGCGCATTGCAAACATCAAAGAACAATTGAAAAAATATGTGCCTGCTCCTACAGAAAATGTTGAAATAAAAAATACTTTTCATGCGCTTTACGAGACTTTCTAACTGATGGGCCACCGCCTGCCTGCTTCGTTAAATCAACGATAACACCAACGTTCCTGCATTCGCCTTTCCGGATATTCGTTATATTCGGTACCACTAATTCTGAATCATCATCATGACGCCCATATACATCCTCATCGGCATTGCAGCCATTTGCTTCTTTCTCTGGACCTACAAGCCAGTAAAGAAAAAACCCGTTGAACTCACCGGTCCGGATAATGATATTCTTGCAAACCATGTTCGTTATTATCAGCGGCTCGACGATGCCGGCAAGCAACGGTTCCGCGAAAAGGTAGGCAGCTTTCTCGCCAATGTGCGCATAGAGGGTGTAGGTGCAACCATTGAAGAACGCGACAGAATCTATGTAGCCGCCAGCGCCGTGATCCCCATCTTCGGATTTCCGGAATGGGAGTACCGCAATCTTACCGATGTGCTGATCTATCCCGATACCTTCAACACCGATTATCAATTCGAAGGGAACAACCGATCTATACTCGGCATGGTAGGCAGCGGCCCGATGAACGGCAAGATGATTCTCTCACAACGCGCGCTCCGTGAAGGTTTCGAGGTAACCAACGACAAGAACAATACCGCCATTCACGAATTTGTTCACCTGCTCGACAAATCGGATGGCTCTGTGGATGGCATTCCCGAAAACCTGCTCGCGCATCAGTATACCATCCCCTGGCTGAATCTGATGAAAGAACAGATCGAAGAGATCAGAAAGAACCGTTCGGACATCAACCCATATGGAGCTTCCGACAAAAGTGAATTCTTTGCCGTGATCTCCGAATACTTTTTCGAGCGGCCCGAACTGCTCAAAGAAAAACATCCTGATTTATACGAATACCTGGAAATGATCTTCAAACAGGATCCTGCTGTCAGCTGAAGATCTCTCCCACATGCTTCTTGATATTCTCTGAAATTTTCTGCGTTGGAAGGTCGTTGGCATCATCGCCGAAAGGATCTTCAATTTCTTCTGCAATCAGTTCGAGACTGGCCAGCACATAGAAAATAAATGCTACCACAGGAATGGTGAGATAACCCAGGCTGAACACAAAGCTCAGCGGCAACGTCATCACATAAAAGAAAATGAATTTCTTGAGGAATACGCTATAGGAGAATGGAATGGGAGTATTCTTGATCCGTTCGCAGGCGCCGCACACATCGGTAAACGTTTGCAATTCCTGATTGATCACTATCAGCTGATCGCCTTTGATACGTCCCTGCTCGTAGAGGCGGGTGATTCTTTTGTACAGCAGTGATGCGATCTGATTGGGCAAATGTTTGCTGCTGTCCAGCTGCGCTATCTCGTGGTGCTCTTCCGTATCGAGCGCCAGCCTTGTTTGTTCGCTTTGCAGGTGACGGCTGAGAACGGCTGCATACATCGGTATCACACGACGGAAAAACTTCTTATCATCATCTTCCGCAGGGCCCAGTATGGCGTTGAGTTTGATAGAAAGATTGCGGCTGCTGTTCACCAATGCTCCCCACAGTTTTCTTCCTTCCCACCAGCGATCGTACGCAGTGTTGGTGCGGAATACCAGCAGCATGGAGATCACAAAACTCAGCAGGGTATTCATCATGGAGATATTCTTCATGTGATTGTTCTCCGCCAGTTTGAACACATTCAATTCGAGATAAGCGATGAGCGCGCAGTATACAGATATTCCCAGAATGAGGGGTATGAGTTTTCTCAGTGTATCGGCCTTATGAAAACGGAACACGAAGGTGAACCAGTCTTTAGGATTATAAGTGATCATGGTACAAAAATAATATCCGGAAATTATCTGTCAAGAGTTTCTGTTTTCACCTGTTGCAGAATATAGGATTCTGCGTGCGGGTTGGGCACTACAGGCTGTTGCTTATGATTTGCCCAGGCGCGCAGAAAGCAGGCGCCGAAATAAAAAATGAATGCGCAATAAAATATGAAGAGCAGCATCAGTACAAAAGAAGTGGATGTTCCGTACACGGTGCTCATATTGGAGTAGCTCAGCAGAAATCGCAGCAGGAATTTTCCGAGCGTGAATAACAATGCTGTGAAGAAAGCACCGCCCATGGTTACGCGCCAGGTGGTATGTCCGTCCGGAAGATAACGGAAGAGAATGGTGAACCATCCTGTAACCACCGTGAGTGAAACGATCTGACTGAAGACAGACCATACCACCGCTTCTTTACCGGGAAGAAAATCCAGTTGCTCGCGCGCGATGGCCACACCTCCTTCGATCATCAGGGTGGCCAGAAAAAATATGCCGGCAAATAGGATCACTAAAAACGAAATGCCTCTCTGTTTCAGTTGAGGCATCACTCCTCTCCCATTCACCACCCTTATTTTCCAGAGCTGATTTACGGAGTCTTTGATCACTTTGAAGAGTGTGGTACTTACAAATAACAAAAAGATAAAACCACCGGATGCGATGTACCAGGTGGATGCCAATGTGCGAACACTGCGGAGCGTATGCCGTACTTCGGCAGCGGAGTTCGGACCGATCACTCCGCCCAAAGCCTCTACCAGACTGCGTCCTATAAAACGTGGACTGATCACCAGCCCGAACACCTGAATAAGTATGATAAAAATTGCCGGCATGGCAAATGTGGCAAAGAAAGCGGTAGCCGCGGCCATCCGTAAGGGTTCATTCTGTTTGAATTCCCTGAAAGCCGCTCGTAACAATTGGAGGATGGTAGCCGGTTTGGGCATTTTGTTCATAAACCATTTTTTCTTCTCCTGCGGTAGGTACGGGGCCGCTATTGAAGATAGTGAAAATTAGCGCGGAAATTTTGATATTTGCGGCATGAAGTCAATTACCCGGGTGATCCCCTTCATCTTTGCCCTTATCGTGTTGATCAGTTGCGGAAGCAGCAAAACTGCCACCACCACCACCAATACCAAACCTTCCACACCGGCACGCAGTTTACCTGCGCTGCCAATGAGTTTTATAAATGTTCCTGTAAAAGTATATATGAAACCGTTACTGTCGGTAATGGAATCGAATACTGCCAAAGAATTTATGAACGATAAATGGCCCGACTACACGCAAAGCGGCTGCGATTTCAGATACAAGTACCGCTTTGTTCGTTCGCCATTCAGTTTCGCAGTTGTAAATAACAAAGTAACCATCGCCTTCCGAGGCAATTACCAGATCGCCGGAAGCCGCACCCTCTGTGCCTTCGGCAAACAGGTGTCGCCCTGGGTGAACGGAAGCTGCGGATTCGACAAAGAGCCGCTTCGCAGACTGGATATCTCCATCTCTTCGCAACTCACGCTCAATCCCAATCACTCTGTAAGCACCGTTACGCATCTGGATAAACTGCAGCCACTCGACAAATGTGAGGTAACCCTCATGAACAACGACATGACCAAGGATATCCTCGACAGTGTGAAAGCATCCATCGAAGCCTACTGCACCACCTTCGACAGTTTTGTGCAGAGTGTAAACAACAACGCCTTCCTCGCCAACTGGCGCAATGGCGGCAGCCGTGTAATGCCACTCAGCAAATATGGCTATCTCAACCTGAACCTCCGTCAGCTGGGAGTGAGCAAATTCAATGTGGTGAAAGACACGCTCGTTTTCTCCATGGGCTTCAGCGGATTTCCTCAGTTCCATTCAGACAGTGCGAAACTGGTTACCGGCGACAGACTTCCGCCCGTTTCAAATGCAGACCGCAGCGGCAATATCAGCACATTCCTCAATGCCGTATACGAATACAAATTCTTCAACAAACTCCTCAACGACAGTTTGCGCAATCGCGTGTTCGATGTTGATGGCCGCACTTTCGTGATCAAAGACGTGAATGTAAGCGGCAACAACGAAGGCCGCATCAAAGTAGATCTTTCTTTCAGCGGCAACCGCAAAGGCACTATCAGTCTGAGTGGCCGCCCGGTGCTGGATACCGCGCGTCAGGTATTGTCGCTCGCCGATATTCAGGTAGGTATCGATACCAAAGATGTACTGGTGAATATCGCAAAGGGACTGATCAAAAAGAAGATCATGAAAGAAGCTGCGGGTCAGAGTGTACTCGACATCCGGGCGCTGATCGAAAAGAACAAAGCCCTGATCGAAGCAAGGCTGAACCAGCAGGTAACGCCCTGGCTGAGCAGCACGGGAACTCTGCACGAACTGAAACTGGTAGGAATACTTCCGCAGGAAAACCATGTTCAGGTTCAGGCATTTATCCGTGCCAGCATCACGCTGATCGGCACACCGCCGGCCAATCTTATAAATATGAAATAATCAAGGCAACCTTTCTGACGGGCTACCCGTATCAAGAATGAGATTACGAAAAATCGTAACTTTTGCAGGGGCAACCCTGTTCACTGCAAACCAAACCATTCTTGCATACAGATAACCCAAAGGTCTCCACATTGATCCTTGGCTGTTTGGCTAATGACCGGAACAGCCAGAAGGAGCTCTATTACCTGCTCAGAGGGTTTGCTATGAAGATATGCTACAGGTACACCAATGAGCAGCATGAGTCGGAGGAGATCGTGAACGAAGGATTTGTAAAGCTCTTCAAAAACATCCACCAGTTCGACCAGCAACGGCAACCCGATATGCTGCTGAGCCTGAAAGGCTGGTTCAAGAAAATACTGGTTAACACCTGCATCGATCATTACCGGAAGAACCACGCATCTGTACATGGGCATGTATTGACCCATGAATCTGAAACTATTCCAGACAACAGCGAAACAGGCATCGATGTACTCGGTTACAAAGAGATCATCGAAGCTATCCGGCTATTATCGCCGGCATACCGAACAGTGTTCAATCTCTTCGTAATTGAAGGATTGAGCCACGAAGAGATTGGTCAGCAGCTGGGCATTTCAGTGGGCGCATCGAAATCCAATCTCTCCAAAGCGAGGGAAAACCTCAGAAAACTATTGTTGAATAAAAACCACTTTACCGTATATGCCTCTCCTCAATGATAATGAACTGGACCGACTGAGCCGCGAAGCCGCCGACCAGTACGATGTGGAGGTTGGCACATCGGGTTGGGAGGCCGTGCAGCAACGGCTGGACGAAGAACTGCCGCGCAAGCGTCGCAGAGGATTCTTCTTCTGGTGGCTGCTCGCAGGCATGCTGCTGCTCGGCGGTGGCTGGTTCATCATCAACAAACAAACTACATCTGACAATTCAGAACCTATAGCAAAAACCACGCTGCCTGCAAACAGGCAGGCACATCAGAGCACACAGAAGGATACCGCCGCAGGAATGAGGCAGCAGCTGATTGCAGAAGATGAGCATACGAGCAACTCATCCGAAGTGAAGAAGGACGATAACAAAAAAAGCGCTGCTGGTTCCGGGCCGGAGAATGTTGCACAAAAACAAATGGTGAATGACCGCTTCAAGTCAAACAATGATCAATCAGCAAACAACGAAGAAAGAATAACCGGAAGAAGAATTACAGAGAAGCAGGTCGCAGACAAAATGCATCTTTCAAACAAGCGCAGCAACCTGATTTCGGGAAGAAGCAAATCATCAGAAAATAATTTGCTGCAAATTCCTACTACGGTTATCCTGGATAAATCAGCTGATGTGTCTGCGAAAGAAGCAGAACAACAGGCAGGTAATCAATCAAAGCAAACGCTTACCCAGCCTCAGTCTGCGCAACAGGAAATCAGTGAGTCAGACACATCCTTACAAAACATTTTACCCAACCAGCAGTTGCAGGCAACTGATTCGAATGCAATCCCTCACCCAACTCCCGAACAACCAGCCACCCGAACAACAGCCAACAAAAAGCCCCTGAACACTACTCCGTCCGGAAGAAAAAAATCGTTCAGCGTTACACTTTTTGTAGGGCCCGATATCAGCAATGTAAAGTTCAGTTCCATGGGTAAATTCGGACTGATGGCAGGCGTACAGGCCAACTACTATTTTGCGGAAAGATGGAGCATCAGCACCGGCATCAGTTTCACTAAAAAATACTACAAAGCCCGGCCAAAAGATTTCACGCCAAAGGGTGCGATGGTCTACTACAATATCGAAGCCATCGAAGGCAACTGCGCCATGTGGGATATTCCAATCAATCTGCGTTACGATTTTTCTGTAAAGCCCAACAGTCGGGCGTTTGTGAGCGCAGGCATCTCCAGCTATCTCATGACCAGTGAGAACTACGATTACTACTATCTGTACAACGGATATCGCGCCAGCAAGAACTGGAACACAGATTCCAATTCCAATTATCTTTTCTCTGTGCTCAATCTCTCCGCCGGAAAGGAATGGCAGATCGGCAAGAAATTATTCTTTCAGGCAGAACCCTATCTGAAGATTCCTGTAAAAGGAATCGGCAATGGGGACATTCAGCTGAACAGCTATGGAATTATTTTCGGATTGAAATATCAGTTTGGGAAGAAGTGATGCAGGTTACTTCGCATCGAACCAGATGGGTTTATCATCGTCCCAGGCGCCATTGTAATTGATGAACAGCTCTTCTCCTGCTTCAATATCGCGCATGGTGATGATGGTGATGGTATCATCGTCGTAATCCATATGGTAATCGCAGTTGGAAGAATAACTGTGATTGTAAATAGGTATGTATCCCAATGCCATGCACACATCGAATTCGCCCCACTCGAAAATATAATCGTGCAGGCGGGTTCTTTCGAGATGTTCTCTGTCGCTTGCATTCATCACCAGTACGGGTGCAATTTCAACTACCTCGTGTTTTGCAATAGGTTCGGAAGTGAATACGCCGCGCCCCATTTCTCCGGTTTGCGCTATATAAAGGCATGGTAATATCATCGCCCCGAAATTACATTTAAATGCGCATACACATCCACTATTCCCTAATTTTGGGGCCATGAGTACGGAGCTTGAACTTGATGCCCTAAGGGAACAATTCCTTGAACTGGCCCGGCAAGACGATGTACTGCAGGTACGCGAACTGCTGAATCACCAGAACATCAGCGACGTTGCCGAACTGATCGGCGAACTGCCCGAATACGCCAGCCAGATTATTGGCAATATGAGTATTCACCGGGCTGCCAGTGCATTTAAGATACTCGATCTTACAGATCAGAAAACCATCATACGCGAACTGCCTCCATTCAAAACAGCGGAGCTGCTCAACGAACTCCCGGCGGATGACCGTACCTCCTTTCTCGAAGAACTTCCCGGCAAAGTGGTGAAAGAGCTGGTGAAAATGCTCAATCCCGAAGAACGGCAGATCACCCTCTCGCTGCTCGGTTATCCCGAAGGAAGCGTAGGCCGTCTGATGACGCCCGATTATATTTCCGTTGATGTGGAAGATACCGTTCAGGATGTGCTCGATCTCATCCGCGAAGAAGGCAAGGAAATGGAAACCATCGATGTGATCTACGTTGTAGACGAAAAAGGAGAGTTCGTAGACGACGTTCGTATCCGTGAAATAATTCTCGCCAGTCCCGACCGCCGTGTTGGCGATATCATCGATTACCGCTACATCACGCTCAATGTGAACGACGATCAGGAAGAAGCCAATCAGGTGTTCAGAATGAATAACCGCGTGGCCCTGCCCGTGGTGGACGATGCCAATATCCTGCTCGGCATCGTAACCATCGACGACGTGCTCTGGGTGGCCAACGAAGAATTCAGCGAAGACATTCAGAAGATCGGTGGTACCGAAGCCCTCGACGAGCCCTATCTCGAAATGCCGCTGGGCCGGCTTTTCAAGAAACGCGTAGTATGGCTGGTAGTACTCTTTCTCGGAGAAATGCTCACCGCCACCGTGATGAAATATTTTGAAGATGAGATCGCCAAGGCCGTTGTACTGGCTCTTTTTGTACCGCTCATCATATCGAGCGGAGGCAATAGCGGATCGCAGGCATCCACCCTCATCATCCAGGCAATGGCCATGGGTGAGATCACTATCGCCGAATGGTGGAGAGTACTTAAACGCGAGATCATTTCGGGTCTGATGCTGGGCACCGTGCTGGGCATTATCGGCTTTACCCGTGTACTGTTCTGGAATTCTGTATTCCACACCTATGGCGAACATGGCACCGAAATAGCCTTTACCGTGGGCCTCTCGCTCATTGGCGTGGTGCTCTGGGGAACCATCTCCGGCTCCATGCTTCCCATCTTCCTCAAAAAACTGGGCGCAGACCCTGCCACTTCCTCTGCTCCTTTTGTGGCTACACTGGTGGATGTAACCGGACTGCTCATATATTTTTCCGTGGCGTATATGATTTTGAGTGGTATTTTGTTGTAGCTAAAACCAATAACATTTCATGAAACAGCTTGCTTATGGCTTTGCGCTGTTGCTCATTGCGGCATCGGCCAATGCACAAACACCCTTATCCCCGCTGACGGTAGACAAGATCATGCGCGATCCCAAATGGATCGGCAGCTCACCTTCCAATCTGTCCTGGAGCGCCGACAGCAGATCTTTGCAGTTCAGCTGGAACCCCGTTAATGCGGCCAGCGACTCGCTGTACAGCATCCATCCGGCTGATCTCAAACCGTACAAGGTTGACTGGGAGACCCGGCAAAACCTTCCTTTGGAAGACAATGTGCGATACAATTCAAAATATACCGCATACGTGTATGCGATGAATGGCGATATTTATTTTACCGACCTGAAAGGCCTTACCAGACGCGTTACTGAAACCGTGGAGCAGGAAATGTCACCGGCATTCGGATTCGATGAAACGCGCATTGTATTTCAGCGAGGCAACAACTTGTTTTCATGGCAGATTTACGGCGGCACCATTACACAGCTCACCAATTTTGTATCGGGCAATGCACCATTACCTGAAGCAAAAAATGCAGACAAAGGCACGCAGCAAAACTGGCTGTTCGCGGAATCCATCGCCAACTCAACGGTACTGCAAAGCAGAAAAGAAGAAAGAGAAGCCACCGACTCCATGAACAAACTGATGCCGAAGATCAAAACGCTTCGAGCATTGTACACAGCCGACAAAATGGCTACCGGCTTACAGATCAGTCCGGACGGGCGTTTCATCGCATACAGATTATTCAAAACCACGCCGGGAAAGAACACCATCGTCCCCAACTACATCACAGAAAGCGGATTCACAGAAGATATTCCCGGAAGAACAAAGGTTGGATCCAACTTCGGTACCACCGAGCTGTATCTTTTCGACAGTCAGCGCGATACCGCGTATGCCATCAAAACAGACAGCCTGGCCGGAATCAAAGACCTGCCCGACTATCTGAAAGATTATCCTGCAGCACTGGCGCAAAAAACTAAAACCCCTGCTGCACGTGCAGTGAGCATCGGAGGTCTCAGCTGGAGTCCCAACGGCGCATACGCAGTGGTTGAGCTCCGTTCACAGGACAATAAAGACCGCTGGCTGGTACTGCTCGATGGATCAACCGGCAAACTCTCTCCGCTCGATCGTCAGCGCGACGAAGCATGGATTGCAGGTCCCGGCATAAACGGCCGCAGCATCGGCTGGATCAATGCCAGCACCATCTGGTTCCAATCCGAAGCCACCGGCTACAGCCATCTTTACACGCTCAACATCCAGAGCAAAGACAAGAAAGCCCTCACCAGCGGCAACTACGAAGTACTCGACGTACAACTCTCACGCGATAAAAAACATTTCTACATCACCACCAATCAGGTGCACCCCGGAGAGCAGCACTTCTACAAACTGCCCGTTGCCGGCGGAAAAGCAGAGCAGCTCACCAGCATGACCGGCTCCAATCAGGTAAGCCTTTCACCCGATGAAAAATGGCTCGCCTTTCTCTACAGCTACAGCAACAAACCATGGGAACTGTACGTGCAGGAGAACAAAGCCGGCGCACAGCCGAAGCAGGTGACCAAACTGGCACAGTCGCCGGAATTTGCATCCTACAAATGGAGAGAACCCGAACTGATCACATTCGCAGCCCGCGATGGCGCCAATGTGTACGCGAGATTGTACCGCCCGGCAAATGCGCATCCCAGCAAGCCAGCCGTAATTTTTGTACACGGGGCAGGATACCTGCAGAACGTGCACAAATGGTGGAGCAGCTACTTCCGCGAATATATGTTCCACAATTTGCTGGCCGATAACGGGTATACCGTACTCGATATCGACTACCGAGGCAGCGCTGGTTATGGCCGCGACTGGCGCACCGGCATCTATCGCTACATGGGCGGAAAAGACCTTTCCGATCAGGTGGATGGCGCCAGATATCTGGTGGATAAGCTGGGCGTGAATGCCGGAAATATCGGCATCTATGGCGGATCTTACGGAGGTTTCATCACACTGATGGCCCTTTTCACCCAACCCGGCGTTTTCAACAGCGGAGCCGCGCTTCGCTCGGTGACCGACTGGGCACACTACAATCACGGCTATACCTCCAATATTCTCAACGAGCCATTCACGGACAGCATCGCCTACTATCGCAGTTCACCGATCAATTTCGTGAACGGATTCAAAGGCAATCTGCTCATGTGCCATGGCATGGTAGACGTGAATGTGCATTACCAGGACATCATACGTGTTACCCAAAAGCTGATCGAACTGGGCAAAGACAACTGGGAACTGGCCTCCTACCCCGTGGAAGACCACGGCTTTGTGGAGCCCAGCAGCTGGACCGACGAATACAAGCGTATTTTCAAGCTATTTGAAACCAATCTTAAAAAATAGCCGCATCGGAGGTTCCGGCATGATTTTTCGATAAATTGCGCAATCGTTTGTTCTAAGAAAATACCGAAAAGGTCGTAACGGGATTTTTTTCTTCGCAGCATCAGGCGAAGGAAAAAATCGCGCTATGGCCTTTTTGCATTTATGTCGTCTCACAACCAATAACCAATAAATTCAGTAAAAAATGTGCGGCATTGTTGCTTATGTTGGCCCAAAAGAAGCTTACCCTGTTATCTTGAAAGGTCTCAAACGTCTGGAATATCGTGGATACGATAGCTCCGGCGTGGCCTTGCTTAATTCCGGCCTGAAAGTTTATAAGAAGAAAGGAAAAGTAGCCGAGTTGGAAGACAGCCTGATGGGCAAAGATCTCCACGCAAATATCGGTATCGGGCATACCCGCTGGGCCACCCATGGTGAACCCTGCGACCGTAATGCTCACCCTCACAGTTCATCCAACGGCAAACTGGCGATGATCCACAACGGCATCATCGAGAACTACAGCCAGCTGAAAAATGAACTGATGAAAAAAGGCTACCAGTTCACCAGCGATACGGATACCGAAGTATTGCTGAAATTCATTGAAGACATCCAGCAGAACAATCACTGCACACTCGAAGAAGCAGTGCGCATTGCACTGAAACGCGTAGTGGGTGCTTATGTGATTGTGCTGATCGATGAAGATAATCCGGATACACTCATCGCAGCCCGCAAGGGAAGTCCACTGGTGATCGGTATCGGCAAAGGAGAACATTTTCTCGCTTCCGATGCTTCGCCCATTATCGAGTACACCAAAGAAGTGGTGTATGTGAACGATTATGAGCTGGCCATCATCCGTCCGGATGAACTGATCCTCAAAAACCTCGGCAACGAAAAGATCACTCCTTTCATCACCAAGCTCGATATGGAGCTGGCTGCTATCGAGAAAGGCGGCTACGATCACTTCATGCTGAAAGAGATATTCGAACAGCCCGACACCATCTTCGACTGTCTTCGCGGACGTCTCGATGCATCGCTCGGAACCATCACCATGGCCGGTGTTCAGAACAATATCGATCAGATAAAAAATGCAAACCGCATCATCATCATCGCCTGCGGAACCAGCTGGCATGCGGGTTTGCTGGCAGAATACATTTTCGAAGAGCTCTGCCGCATTCCGGTTGAAGTGGAATACGCATCGGAGTTCCGCTACCGCAACCCGATCGTTCGCCCCGGCGATGTGATCATTGCCGTATCGCAAAGCGGCGAAACAGCCGACACCCTTGTTGCCATCGAAAAAGCAAAAGAGCAAGGCGCTATGATCTTCGGCGTGGTGAACGTAGTAGGATCGAGCATCGCACGCATCTCCAACGCCGGCGCCTATACGCACGCAGGCCCTGAGATTGGCGTAGCCAGCACAAAAGCATTCACTGCACAGCTGGTAGTACTCACGCTCATTGCGCTGAAAGTGGCGCATGAGAAAGGTTCTATCGATCAGAAACGATTCATTCACCTGCTGAACGAACTGCACGATATTCCAGAGAAAGTACGCACCACACTACAGACCGCAGAGCAGGTGAAGACGCTTGCAGAGAAGTATAAAGATGCGAAGGACTTCCTCTATCTCGGTCGTGGGTACAATTTCCCTATCGCACTCGAAGGAGCCCTGAAACTGAAAGAGATCTCCTACATACATGCAGAAGGTTATCCTGCTGCAGAAATGAAACACGGTCCTATTGCACTGGTAGACGAAACCCTGCCTGTTGTATTTGTTGCAACAAAGGATTCTTACCACGAAAAGATCGTGAGCAATATTCAGGAGATCAAGGCAAGAAAAGGAAAAGTGATTGCCGTGGTAACAGAAGGAGACGACACCATCACCGCCATGGCAGACGATGTAATTGCCGTTCCGGAAGCCGATGAGATCTTAGCCCCCATACTCAGCGTAATTCCGCTGCAGTTGCTGGCTTACTACATCGGCATCGCCAAAGACCTGGACGTGGATAAACCCCGCAACCTCGCCAAAAGCGTAACTGTGGAATAATCATTGATCACCTAGTTTTCTTCCATATGAATCAGATCCGGAAAAGCCCCATCAATACTTTGGGTTATAATTTCATTCCCGAAACTTATTTACCCAAAGGGAAAGATGAATATTACCTGCGCAATCAGCAGTACAGAAATGGACTGCAGTACAGGCATCTTACAGCATATGAAATTGAGATGCTGGTGCGCAACAGAAACACATCAGACAACTGGAACAATATTTTTGTGTCTGATGCCTTCAATCCAGAACTGGTGCAGGATTGCAAGTTCTTCGGATTGGTACGCATCGGAAAACTCGAACCGTACTATCTCGACTTCCACGATCTCCGCCGCCCTGTTGGATTGTACAACAGCACCATCATCAGCTGCGACTTCGGCGACAACGTTGTAGTGGACAATGTGAACTACATTTCGCACTACATCACCGGCAACGATGTGATGCTGGTGAATGTGAACGAGATCACTGCTTCCAATCACTCCAAGTTCGGCAATGGTGTACTGATGGAAGGCGAAGACGAAAACATCCGCATCTGGCTCGAAGTCTGCAATGAGAACGGCGCACGCCGCATCATGCCTTTCGATGGCATGCTTCCCGGTGATGCCTTCCTCTGGAGCAGGTTCCGTGACGATGATGCGTTGCAGCAGAAGTTCAAAGAATTTGTACAGAACAATATCGATACCAGACGAGGTCGTTACGGCACCATCGGAGATCGTACAGTGATCAAAAACTGCCGCATCATCAAAGATGTGAAGATCGGAACAGATGCTTATCTCAAAGGCGCCAATAAGATCAAGAACGTTACCCTCAATTCATCTGCCGAAGCGAAAACACAGGTAGGAGAAGGATGTGAGCTGGTGAATGGCATCATCGGTTACGGATGCCGTTTGTTCTACGGTGTAAAAGCCGTTCGTTTTGTTCTGGCAGCACATTCTCAACTGAAATATGGTGCGAGGCTGATCAACTCCTATCTCGGAGAGAACAGTACCATCTCCTGTTGTGAAGTGTTGAATTCACTGATCTTCCCATCGCATGAGCAACACCATAACAACTCATTCCTTTGCGCAGCGATGCTGCAGGGGCAGAGCAATATGGCTGCGGGTGCAACGGTGGGATCCAATCACAACTCGCGGGGAGCAGATGGCGAAATCATTGCCGGGCGCGGGTTCTGGCCTGGCCTCTGTGTGAGCCTCAAACACAATTCGAAATTTGCTTCGTTCTCCATACTCGCCAAAGGCGATTTTCCGGTGGAGCTGAATATCCCTCTGCCCTTCTCTCTCATCAGCAATGATGTGAGCAGGAACAGGCTGATAGTGATGCCGGCGTACTGGTTCATGCACAATATGTATGCACTGGCACGCAATGCATGGAAGTACGGAGACCGCGATAAACGCATCAACAAAACACAACTGCTCGAATTCGATTACCTCGCTCCTGATTCGGTGAATGAGATTCTCGAAGCGATCACTATTCTGGAAACATCTACCGGGAAAGCCTACCTGAAACTAACGAAGGGCAGCAGAAAGTTCTCTGCTGAAGATGCCATCGCAGAAGGCAGACGATTGCTGATGGCCCGCGATCCGCAGGTAAATGAGCTGGAGATCCTGGCAGAAGGTTTCGAGAACAGCACCCGGCCGGTTCAGCTGATCAAAGTAACCAATGCGTATCATATCTATCGCGAACTGATCGCTCACTATGCCGTGCAGCAGCTCATCGCCAATGCAGGCAAACAGTTCCGGCAGCTGGATGCATCGATCGGCAGCATCCCTGGCAAACCAGCGTTGAGCAGCTGGATGAATGTAGGCGGACAACTGATCCAACGCACAGCCATCGACAAGCTGATAACGCAGATCCATCAGGGACGAGTGAAGAGCTGGGAACAGGTACATGCATTTTACAAAGAGCAGGCCGACAAGTATGCACAGGAAAAATTTGTGCATGCCATGGCAGCGCTGCAATCTGTGTATGGCCTGAACATGAAAAAAATAAAACCTGCGGATATGCAGCAACTGTTGCAACAAAGCCTTGCAGTGAAAACCTGGATGACAGAAGGGATCTATGTTTCAAGAGCCAAGGACTATAAGAATCCTTTCCGCAAAATGGTATACGAAACCACTGCGGAGATGAACAAAGTGCTGGGCAAACTGGAAGACAACGGGTTCATCAAACAGGAAAAAGCTTCGCTGGAAGAGTATAAAAAAACAATCGCTTCGCTTGCGAAGAAGTGGAAATAATGCAGCGACTTTGTAAGTGCTGAAAAATAAAAGCGGCAGCCTCAGGGCTGCCGCTTTTGCATATTCAGAACATCAAAAACGTCTATTGTTTGATGAAACGGATGCTGGTGGTTCTTTGTCCGTTTTCAAGATAACCGGTCACCTGATAGGCTCCGGCAGCAAGCTGACCGAGTTGCAGGAATATATCCTGACTGCCTGCGGCAAGTGCAGTCTGCTGCTGATACACAACTCTTCCGTACATATCTGTTACAGCAAGTCTGAGGTTTGTTCTACCCGCCGTGCTGATATTGAGTTTTGCCTGACTGGTCACCAATGTAGGCAACATGGAGTTGATAACGAGACCTTCAACGCTGTTGAATACCGTAACAATGCGGCTTTGGTTTTCGAGGCCTTTCACATCGAGCATGCGCAGTTTGTAGTAAGCAGTTTTTGCAGGAAGCTGATCATCCTGATATGTATAACTGAGTTGCGATCCAACTGCTCTTACAGTTCCTATCTGACGGAAGTTGATGCCATCATCGGAACGCAGGATCTCAAATCTGTCGGGGTCGCTGTTGGTAGTGATGGTCCACTCAAGTTTGGCGGTTGAAGAAGATAATTTCTTCGCATTGAAAGATACAAGATACACGGGCAGTGCGGACCCTGGCAGAACGCCGAAGGTAAACGGACTGAAGCTGTTCATTACATCGGACTTCACTGTTCCGCTGCTGGAATTGCCTGGGGTCAAAACTGTACCTGTAGCGCCTTTCGCGCTTTCCCATTTGTTGGTGCCGGTATTGAAATGTGCAACGGTGATCTCATTGAGCGCGCTGGCGCCATTCACTGCGCCATTCAATGTCAGCTGAACTGATGCAGGAACCCCGCTTACGAGATCGATATTCCAGTATTCGCTGTTCGACACTTTGGTTAATGGAGAAGTGACAGCTATAACGGAATAAGCGCCGGTTACATATTCAGCTGCGTAAGACGATACAGTTGCAGCATTCGGAATTACATGACATGGACGATAAGCAGCACCACCAACAGGAAGCTCATAGGCTGTTGCCTGATTGGTTCGGCGGATCATCTTGCCCGCAACGTATCCGTTTGCAGCTTGTCCGCTTACAGCAGTCAGTGCAGGGTTATTTACTGTGAGTGCATTTGCTGCGCTGGCAGTGATCTTTCCTTTGTTGCCTGTCCAGATAAGACGGCCAACAGCCAAAGGTTTGGTAAGTGTTATTCCGCTGCCGGAATTGTTGATGCGAAGCATTACATAATTTCCTGCGTTATCGATGGTACCTGAATTGATGCCTACGGTCTGTGCCGCAGCACCATTGAGTTCTACAACGAACAGGTCGGTCGCACTTGCGTTAGCTGTAGAAGCGGCACCAAAAGTACCTGCTGTTTGCAGCATATTGCCTTTGATCTTAAGTTCGGTAACAGCTGTTGCATTAACGGTAGCAGCATCGCGGATATTGAATGTTCCGCCACTCTGAATGAAATTTCCGTTTACCTGAACAATCCAGCTTTTTGTTGCATTGGCAGTTACTCCACCCAACGAAACATTGGAGTTGGCGCTGATCTCGAGATTCTTTTCTATCGTATAGTTAATAGGATTAGTAGGAAAATTCACAGCACCAATCTCGAACCTTTTATTATTAGTATTCAGAAACTGCAGATTGCCTTTAATGTTGAGATTGTTGGGCAGTGCAAGGTTCATACCATCATTAACTATATTAGGACAATCAATCACAAGGTTTCCGATTTCTGCACTCGACGGCATATTCGTGGCCGGCGGGTTGGTTGTGATGCCGGTAATTCTGATAGTAGAATTAACAGCCCATTTGGCACGCACCAGTCCTACCCCATTCATAGCATGCCTGTACTCGGAGTTATCGTTGAAGTAAATGTAGGTACTGCCGGAGCTGCCGGTAAAAGGAAAACATTTCTGTGAAACGATCACAGTACCATTCACATCGAGTCTGTTGGTAAATGTGTTAGCTACAGGCAAGCTATACGTAGGACCGTTTGTTCCGGTTACAGAACTATGACCACCAAAATACCAGGTGCCATTGACCAGTCCTCTTGAGTTGTCGGCAAAATTGAATTTGAATGAAACATCGGCAGATGTACTGTCTTCGAGCCTGCTGCCTGCATCGATCTTCAATCCATAATCCGTGGAACCATCGCCGGAAACATCGATGGTGGCTGCAGTTGCAGCAACGAGTTTCACAGTGATATTACCGGTAACAACAAGAGATTTGAGCTTGTAAGCAGTACCGAAATCGACATTTACAACCGGGGACCCCTGGTTGAAAATAGCCACATCGAGTGGGCCGGGTACAGAAGAAGCGGGCGTTGAAATACCATCATCAGACCAGTTGGCCACGTTATTCCAGTTTCCACCTGCAGGGCCTCTCCAGTATTTAGTTGATTGAGCGTAACCGCTGGCCACAACGATAAATACCCATGCTACGGTAAGCATGTAGATTTTTTTCATACATGAGTAGTTTAAGAATCAGGAAGCAGAATGCACAGGAGATGGATTCCAGAGGTTTTTTTGGTAGGAAACTTTATGGAATATAGAGGAAAGTGTGGTTCAGGAAGGCAAGATACAAATAAAAAAAGATACCATGCAAGGGTGTGGGCAATAAAAAACCCCGGAATGTTCCGGGGCCTTTCTTGCAAGAAGTTTATGCGAAAAGCAATTAGTGCTTTGCAGTGCTATCTTTCTTTGCAGTAGTGTCAACTTTAGGAGCAGAAGAATCAGACTTGTTTACAGTTGAATCTGGTGCTGGTGTTGGAGCAGCTTGTTGATTAGTTAAAGAGTCAGTACCAGTTTTAGGCTCGGTATGACCACTGTCGTTACATGCTACTAATACACCGGCTACTGCCATGATTGCGAAAATCTTTTTCATGCGAACTTGCTTTTTAGAGTTTAATCAGATGGGCGCAAAGGTAGAAGGTTTTTTATTCCTTGCAAGTGATTTGACATATATCATCAAAAATTCACAATTATTTCTTCCTGAAGAATATTCTTACAGGAACTCCTTTGAAGTCGAAATTCTGCCTCAGCTGATTTTCCAGATAGTTCTTATACGGTGTTTTGATCTCATCCGGCAGGTTGGCAAAGAACGCAAATGAAGGCACATGCGTTGGCAACTGCGTAACGTATTTGATGCGGATGGGAACGCCACGAACCACCGGCGGGTGGTAGCTTTCGATGGCTTTCAGCATTACTTCGTTCAGCTTGGAAGTAGGGATCTTGCGGCTCTTGTTATCGTACACCTGCAACGCTACTTCGATTGCTTTGTGAATGCGGATCTTATCTTTTGCTGAAATGAAGAGAACGGGCACATCGGTAAATGGAGCGATCCTTTCTTTCAGTTCTTTTTCATAATCGCGGGCAGTGTTGGTTTCTTTCGATACCAGATCCCACTTGTTCACCAGCAGCACAATGCCTTTTCCTTTTTTGGCGGCAAGGCTGAAGATGTTCAGATCCTGCTGAGTGATGCCTTTCTCAGCATCGAGCAGCATCAGACAAACATCGGCTTCGTCCATCGCTTTGATGGCGCGGATCACGGAGTAGAACTCCAGATCTTCATTCACTTTGTTCTTACGACGGATACCTGCTGTATCGATCAGAAAGAAATCTTTCTGAAAGAGATTGTAGCGGGTGTGGATGGTGTCGCGGGTAGTGCCTGCGATATCACTCACAATGGTACGCTCCTGTCCTATCAATGCATTGAGCAGAGAGGATTTTCCGGTGTTGGGCTGTCCGATGATGGCAAAACGTGGGAGCTCATTCAGCTCTTCCTGCTCTGTTGCTTCTTTATCGGTGATGAGCTCGGTAATGGCATCGAGAATTTCGCCGGTGCCACTGCCGCTCATGGCAGAGATGAAAAATATATTGTCGAACCCGAAGCTGTAGAACTCGGTGGCTTCGAGGAGACGTTCAGGATTATCTACTTTATTTACTGCGATGAATACGGGTTTTGAAGTACGGCGAAGTACATCGGCCATCGCTTCGTCGAGGTCGGTGATGCCGGTTGCAGCATCGGCCATGAATACGATGGCATTGGCTTCTTCCACAGCAATCATTACCTGCTTGCGGATTTCGCGCTCGAACACATCTTCGCTCTGCGGAACGAAACCACCGGTATCGATTACGTTGAATACTTTTCCATTCCAGTCGCAAACGCCGTACTGACGATCGCGCGTTACGCCGCTCTGATCGTCTACAATTGCTTTGCGCTGCTCAAGCAGGCGATTAAAAAATGTACTTTTCCCTACATTCGGTCGCCCGACGATTGCTACAGTGAAACCTGCCATGATGCCTCTTGATTTTATTAATAGTATCCGTATTCTTTCAGCATGAACTCGTTGTCGCGCCATTTGGGACGCACTTTCACAAACAGTTCGAGGAACACTTTTCTGCCGATGAAGGCTTCAATGTCTACTCTGGACTGGGTTCCGAGCTGTTTGATCATTTTTCCGCCTTCGCCCAGCAGGATAACTTTTTGTGTTTCCCGCTGCACGATGATGTCGGCCACTATCTTAGTTAAAGTTGATTTTTCTTTGAATTCGGTGATGATCACCGTGGTATGATAAGGTATCTCTTCCTTGTACAGGTAGAATATTTTTTCGCGGATCATTTCGGCCACAAAGAATCTTGTGGGCAGATCCGTCATTTCTTCTCCGTCGAAAAATGGTGCGCCTTCAGGAAGGTACTTGAGAATGCCCTTCAACAGATCGTCGAGTTGCATTCCTTTGAGTGCAGATATGCCAACGAGTTCTTTGCAGTATGCTTTGGAACCGAAGTAAGCATATACTTCTTCCTTTCTTTCTTTGCTGGCCTTATCCAGTTTGTTGATCACAACAATGGCCGGCACTTTCAGCTTGAGCGCTTCGAAGATAGTGTTGGCTTCTTCGAGATCTTCATTTACGTCGAACAGCAGCAGCGCTACATCGGAATCTTCCATGGCGCTTTTAACTGCCATCATCATTTTCTCCTGGAGTTTGTACTTAGGATCGATGATGCCGGGGGTATCGCTGAGGATGATCTGATAATCATCGGTAGTGAGGATGCCCCTGATGCGGTGACGGGTGGTTTGGACCTTGGGTGATACAATAGCCAGCTTCTCGCCCATGAGGGCGTTCATCAGCGTGCTTTTGCCGGCATTGGGCCGGCCGAATATGGTCACAAATCCTGTTTTCATACTGAATGAGCTGGTCAGAAATAATGATACCCGCCGGGGCGGGCGGTGCAAAGGTACTGAAATAAGGACGGGCAGCAGGAATTTTTAGTGAAGTTATGATTAGCAGACAGTTATGAAAAGCTGGAAAAAATCATTCTCAGGAACAATGGAAGGCCCAAAAAGATAAGTCCCCTTCAAAAAAAGCAGCATAACCGCGGTGCGATCATGCTGCTTCACTAGTCATCTAAGAAAAACGCATATGGACTATTGCAAATTTGTTGCCCTGCAACTGCTTCTTCACTATGAGGCAATAAAAAACGGAACAGCTACATAAAGTTGCCATTCCGCTGCGACTCCGTATGCCGCAATTAAAAATTTCAAAAAAGAATACGATCAACAAATTTTCCGGGCAGGCCATCCTGCTCCGTTTTCAATTTTGTACATCTTTCTACTCAAAAAAATAGATCAGCTGCATCGGTTCTTCAAACTATCTGAATCAAACACCACTGACTTCATTTATTTTTTTCGCAGAAATCCAGAAAACACAAAACCCGCTACAGGAGCGGGTTTTGTGTTTTCTTGTTGCGAAGCCAGGGATCGAACCTGGGACCTTCGGGTTATGAGCCCGACGAGCTACCGCTGCTCTACTTCGCGATGTGGAGTGCAAAGGTAGGGGTTTTCAGTTTCCTACCAAAATGAAATTCACTTTTTTATGAATTGCAATCGCTCACAAACCGTTCCTGCATCACCCAAACGAAAAAACCCGCTCGATGAGCGGGCCTTACTTTCTTTGGTTGCGAAGCCAGGGATCGAACCTGGGACCTTCGGGTTATGAGCCCGACGAGCTACCGCTGCTCTACTTCGCGATGCAAATATAGGGGTTTCATATTCATTGAGATTCATTTTTTTACAAATTGTATATTCACAACATGAAATACCTCTCCCTTCTACCGCTTTTCATCCCCTTCTTCTTCTCCTGTGGAAAGGGCGTTTCACAACAACAGGACGAACTTTACAGCCGCCACCTTCAGCAAAAAATATTACTTACAGTTATCAATACACCTGTACCCGATGATCATGCTCAACTCAATTTGTTGATCATTAACGACGGACAAGATGCCGAACGCTTTCGCATCAAAGCCATTACCGACAGCCTCTGGAAAGCCAAAGCCATCAAGCCACTCGTGATTGTTGCCGTTCATGCAGGCGATCGCATGCAGCAGTACGGCGTTGCCGGCAAACCCGATTACGAACAAAGAGGCGGCAAAGCCGATCATTACGACGACTTCATCAACAACGAACTCTATCCATACATCAAAAAGAAATCGGGAGTAAGAAAATTTCAGTCATTTGCCATTGCAGGCTGCTCACTCGGAGGATTGAGCGCTTTCGATATCGGCTTCACACATTCCGACAAGATCGATAAGATCGGGGTATTCTCCGGCTCTTTCTGGTGGCGCGACAAAGACACCAAAGACAGCAGTTACAATAACGACAAGAACCGCATCATCATCGCCCGCCTGAAAGCATCGCGCAAAAAACCTGATCAGCAATATTGGTTCTACGCCGGAGCAAAAGAAGAGAATTCAGACCGGGACAAAGATGGCATCATCGATGTGATCGACGATACACAGGATGTGATCGCCCTGCTCAAAGAGAAAAATGTTCCCGCAGCAAATATCGTATACAAAGAAGCGCCCCAGGGGCAACACGATTGGCCTTACTGGAGCGCTGAACTTCCTGCATTTCTGCTCTGGGCCTTCGGCCGATGATGCAGAAACCTAATTATTTTTTTTGCTTACACTGCTGCTGCCACTGGTGCTCACATTCCGCACCGGCGCTTCTCCTTTATAACTGATATCACTTGAGCCGGATGCACGCGCATTGAGTTCTTTGTTCACCGTTATATGAACATCCGACGCACCACTCGATTCAACGGTACAGTAATCGGCACTCAGATCGTAACCTCTCACATCGCTGGCGCCTGTGGCATTGATCACTGCATTAGTGGCCGATCCGCTCAGTATCGCATCAGATGCGCCGGAGAGTTTGGCCGTTAAGTTGGTAACAGTTACGGTTCCTTTGAAATCGCTGGAACCACTCATGTCGATGGTGAGATCGGGCACATTGATGGTGTTGGTTGCAATAACATCGCTTGATCCGGACGCTGTGATCTTTTTCAGTTCTTTGAAACTCACGTAGGCACGGAGTTTCATATTGCCATGAAAGGAAACCATCTTGTCGTTCTCGAAATAAATTCTGAGTACGCCGCCTTTTATTTCGGTCCGGATCTTATCGCGATACTCTTCTTTTACAGCGCTTACTGCCAGTCCTTCCTGATCACTCTGTGAAACAAAAAGATCGATCGAATGAGAAACGGTGATGGAATGGAAAGATTCATTCAACGTTCGGGGGGCTACATTGGGGTCGTTAATGATTACTTTCTGCGCTGATGCCGCAAGTGGCAGGAGGGCCAGTAACATTATTATCCATCTTCTGATCATAGTCTCGCTTGTTTTTCGGGCTTATTTTGTATTGGTAACACTGCCGCCGCTATTGGTATGTACAGATGTTCTTACTGCATTGCCTTTGTACAGTACATCTCCCCCGCTACCGGCTGTAGCGCTGATTTCTTTATTTACAGTGAGTTTTACGGATGCTCCGCTGTTCACTTTTACATTCGCTTTTTCTGTGATAAGATCGTATCCGTGGAAATCACTTCCGCTTCCTCCGCTGATGTCAACTTTCGAAGCTACTCCGGAAATTTTCACATCGGCACCGCTTTCACTTTCCGCTTTCAGAAAAGCCACTTCGATATTTCCTTTAAAGTCCGCACCACTCGCCACTTTCAGATCGAGAGCATCCGATTTTACGGTTCCGTCGATCTCCATGCTTGCTCCGGCAGACGCCACCAGTTTCTCCACCGTTTTGATGCTCACATACGCTTTGATGGGTTTCCTGAATTTCTTGAACCGGATTGTGACGCCGGTATGCTCAACAAAGATCTTCAGAATTCCGTCTTCCACCTGCGTGATCACTTTCTTTCTCCATTCCTCTTCAGGAACGCTAACGGCACAGGCTTCAGTATCTCCCTGCGTAAGTATCAGCTGAATTCCGGTTGATACACGCACCCCCTTGAAATTACTCACTTCGCGCACTTCGGCATTGGGATCGTTAAAGGTACGTTGACCCAGTAAAACTACTGTAAAGAGCAGAGCTGCAATGCTTAGTCCAATTTTTTTCATAGCAAATTATTTTCGGTTTGATCGGTTTCAGTAATAATGACGCACCACCATACCGAAATGTTACAGTTTTTTCTGCTCAACCTGAGATTTTTGGAAGGATTACCGGAAACTGCGCCTGAAGGGTCATTCAGCTACCATGGATTGCGGAAATGTAACTGTAAAGGCCGTACCGGCGCCGGGCCAGCTCTTTACCGAAACGGTTATCCCATGATACCCGGCAATACTCTGAACAATGGATAGTCCAAGCCCATTTCCCTCACCGGTGGGGTTACTGCCTTTTTTGAATCTGTTGAAAATTACATTCAGCTCATCATCCGGAATACCCTGGCCGGTATCGCTGATGGTAATGGCGTATGATCCTGAATTGTCATACGATCCGGAGATGTCGATCCGTCCCCCTTCCCTGTTGTAGCGGATGGCATTGGTGATGAGATTATAGAAAAGCTGGAATATGAGATCGCGGTTCAGCTGTTTCAGCTGCAGGTTTTTCTGCATATCGGACTGAAGGGTGATGTTCTTGCTTTCCATGCGATCGCTCAGCTCATCTGTGATCTCGTGAATGAGCTGATCGATATTCACCACATCAGTTCTTGCGTACTGCGCATTCTCGATGCGGGAGATGAGCAGCAGGGCATTTACTATCCGCTTGAGCCTGGCGAGGATGGTCATCATATCGATCAGGCGTTGCTGCGCAGCTTCGTCGATTTCGCTGAGCATCAGGTTTTCCATTTTTGTCTGGAGTATGCCGATGGGCGTCATCAGTTCGTGCGAGGCATTGGAAGTGAAAGCGCGTTCGCGCTCGAAATCCTGCGTGATCTGCTGCATCAGTGCCATGAGGCTTTCATCGAGGTACCTGAAATCGGCGGTGCTGGTTTTAACAGGTTTGAATGTTTGCCGGAATGGAAAAGATGAATTGATGAGTTTATCCCGAATGATATTGCTGAGTGGCCGCAACAATGTGCGGGTAACAAAAAGATCGGTGAGCAGCGTGATGCCCACCAACGCCGCGAGCACATACAACGCAATTCTTTGCAGCGGCACATTGTATTGCCTGATGCTGGCAATGGTTTTTCCTATTTCGAGCGTGTAATGCCGATCGTTGTAATCGAAGTTGCGGATGAGCATGCGATAGTTGAGCGTATCTCCTTCCACAATACGTTCGGCAGTCTGCAACGTATCGGGATAGACCAACGCATTTGCTTTCTCCAGTGAAACATATTCTTCTTTCAGCAGTGTGTAGCTGCCGTATGTTGAATCGCCTGCGAAATAATAATCGATGCCGTTTGTCTTTATCACATCGAACACTTTTTTCTCCTGCTGCTTCAGCCTGTAATCGGCATATCCGAAGGCTACCCTGTCTACAAGAATCGGCAGCAACCAAACGAACAGCAACACGATAACCAGTTTCGATATCGTGGAGAACAGCGTGAGTTTGGTGAGCAGCTTCATGTTAGTGATCAGAGTTTTATTTTGTATCCTACTCCACGGATGGTTTGCAACCAATCCACCGGAGCAAAGGCCGTCATTTTTTTTCTGATGTTTTTGATGTGCACATCGATGTAGTTGGAATCGTAATCGCCGTCTGAAAATCCTCCCCAGATATGCTCACTCAGTTGCATTCTTGTAAGTGGACGATTCTTATGCAGCACCAGATAACTGAGCAGATCGAATTCTTTTTTGCTGAGGCCAACATCCTCCTCATTGAACAGCACCACACGATTGGTGAGGTGAATGGAAAAATCGCCCACTGCCACTATTGAATTGTTCAATCCCGATTTGCGGCGAACAATGGCGTGCATGCGCGATTGCAGCTCCAGCAGTGAAAACGGTTTGCTCAGATAATCATCAGCGCCAAGGTCGAGGCCCATGATACGGTCTTCGAGTTTGCCGCGGGCGGTGATGATGATGTAAGAGGCATCCGGACAATTCTTTCTGGCTTCTTCCAGCACTTTCAGTCCATCCTGATCAGGGAGACCAAGATCGAGCAGAATAAAATCATAACTGCCTTCTTCCATGAACTGCTTCGCCTGTCTTGCTGTGAAAGCAAGATCGCAGAGCCAGGAAGAGCGTTTGAGAAAGTGTTCCACTTCCAGCGCCATCGATCTTTCATCTTCTACTATGAGTACTTTCATATGGTCAGAACTGATAATAAAAACTGGCTCCGAAAAATGTATTGAGCTTACCGGGTCTGTAAGCGACTTTGTTGCTTAGCAAAGAAAACTGACAGCTCAGTTCAAAGACAAGATTGGAGCGGTTATATGCGATGGGTAATTTGAGATTGTAAGAAAGCAGATCAAAACTGGTAGTGCTTTTTTCAATGATGGTGGTGGTGTTGCCATTACCGTTACCATTTCCACCACCGTTGCCATTGCCGTTTCCGTTGCCATTACCATTACCATTTCCGATACCAGGTATGATATCTTTTATTTTGCCTAGTATGCTGTCGCGTTTCTTTTTCTCTGTTCCGTAATACTCGTAGAAATGCTGGGTGCCGGCTGAAATCTCTGCCAGCGGCGTAAAAGTGACGATATCTTTTTTACCGATGCTGAACAGATCGAACGACTTGGAGAAACCTGCCGTGGTGAAAAAATCATTCGTTTTGCCGAATGCGTAATCGAGCGTGAGACTGGATTTCATCCATTTCTCATGCGAGAACGTAACGTTGACCATGTGCGGATTGGCAGCCTGTAAAAACGGCGACAGCTTCGGATAAAAAGTGTAATTGTATCCGAGGTCCATGGAGAAAGTTTCAGAGAGTTTGAACTCATAACCGGCTCCGATATTGTAAGCGGAGGCGAGCCTCGACGAATCGTTCAGCAAACGATAGGCAACCGTAGTGAGATAGAAACCCGATTTGTGGTTCCAGGAAGCAAGCAACGCAATGTAAGGTGTTTTTTCTTCGGCCCGTTGTCCGTAGTAACTGGCATTGCTGGCAAAGGTTGTTCCAACGGTGAGCGTTGATTTAGGAGGTACACTGTCCGCTTCTGTAGCGGCAGTATCGGAGACAGCAGTTTGCTGTTCCTGTCCAAAACTCAGACTGGTAGCGCAAAGCAGCAGAGACAGAACCGCGATGAATTGTTTCATGTATAAATTTTTTCAGCCTTCGGTTATCAGAGCTTTATTTTTTTGATCACCACTTTGGGTGTTTTGATTCTCGGCACTTTCACAGGGATATTCGGTCCCTGTACAACTACGGGTTTATTTTGTCTGCGGGCTTTTGGAACTTCTTTGATGGGTTTGATGGCCTCCTGCACAGGCACATCTTTGGCTGCGTCTTTAGCAGTCTGCTTTGCCTGGCCAACGGAGGGCTCCTGTTTTTTCAGCTCCTCTTTTGTATTGGGATTGGCGGGTTTGGTAATCGGAACTGTGTCGTTGATACTGATTTGAAGAAGCGTTGTGAAGCTATGGTTCCGGATATAACGCAGCCTGGGCTGTGGCTTTTCCACATTGGCCCAGGCTTGCAGGGTACAGATCGCCAATAGAATAAATACAGCGATTGGTTTGGCTCTCTTGTGACTATTTAGTTTCGACAGCACAATCTGTTATTATTTTAGACCTGCTTTCACAGCTGTTACAGTTTTCACAGAAGCTTTGATGGGCTTTGTTTTTATCTGTGACTGAACATTGGCGTGATGGCTGGTTTTTATTTTTGGTGTTTTGATTTCGGTTTGCGCAGCACTATTCAGCGTTGAATTTACAGAACCTCCGGAAGATTTCAATTTTTCTGATCCTTTATCGTGAGCGGCCTCCACTTTGGTGACTGCCTCAGCTCTCGCAGCTTCTCCTTTGGCATGGGCAGCTTCTACTTTCGCGTCAGCTTTGGCTTTGGCAGCTTCGGCTTTCGCTTCGCCTTTTACTTTCAGTTCATCCCCTTTTGCGCGGCCCGCGGCAGCTGTTGCTTTTACCTCTTCCTGATTGTCTTTCACTGTCTGTTTCAATGCAGCTTTCACTTCTTTGCGGTCCTCTTTGGGCGTTTCAGCATTGATTTTGCCATAGGCATAGGCATTGCCTTTATTTTCTTTCGGTTGAGTGGCCTCTTTTCCCTTTCCCTTTCCTTTCAGCAATTCAGATTCGGTTTTAGCTTTTGCTTCAGCATTTGCCGATACAGGTTTGGTAGCGATCTGAGCTTTTGCGGCATTATCTGATTTCACTGCAGCTTCCTGCGCCATAACAGTGCCGGAAAGCAATACGGAGGCGACAATAAATAATCCAGTTTTCATACTGTTTTGATTTTAATAATGGAGAGTTGCGGATCAATTACAACAACAAACCTATCAGACGAGTATGAAGCGAAAATGAAAAATGGCCGGCGACCCGTTTGGAGGAACCAGTTTTTTGAACGTATCTTTACGCCCTCTTTGGCCAAAGAGATTTCAGATTCCCCGGGGTGCTGCCTGAATACAATAAGGCGGCTGAGATAATACCCGTTGAACCTGGTCAGGGTAATGCCTGCGCAGGGAAGGTAGACTTAAGGCTTTTATCGCTCCTACTTTTCACTCCCGCAGCATTTTCTCTCAAATCAATTTTATCACGGGAAACTTTGTTCCCACCATTAAACAAATGGACATGCAAAAATTGTTTTTGGGGATATGCTATTTATTGTGTTCCCATTGTTTACTTGCTCAGCAAATAAAGGGCAAAGTAACAGACTCCCAATCAGGGGCCGCCGTAGCATCGGCCACTGTTGAATTAAGCAATATCGCCACTACATCCACCAATGCATCGGGCGAATTCGTTTTCAAAAAAATCAAAGCCGGCAACTATCGTCTGCGTATCAGCAGCATCGGCTACAACGCAGTAGAGATAACTGTTTCAGCAAGTGATGAGCAACAAGAGTTCAAACTCGAAAGGCTCAACCTCTTTATGCAACCGGTAGAAGTGAAAGCCATTCAGGCAGGTGAGAAATCGCCTTTCACCAAAACCAATCTCACCAAAAAAGATATTGAAAAACAGAATCTGGGGCAGGATATTCCTTTTCTGCTCAATCAGACTCCGTCTGTTGTAGTGAGCTCCGATGCAGGAACCGGCATCGGATACACGGGCATGCGCATCAGAGGTACAGATGCCACGCGCATCAATGTTACACTCAACGGCATTCCTTACAACGATGCTGAATCGCAGGGAACATTCTTTGTGAACCTCCCCGACTTCGGCTCCAATGTGAGCAATGTGCAGATACAGCGCGGTGTTGGTACATCCAGCAACGGCGGTACTGCCTTCGGCGCTACACTCAATCTCTCCACCAATGAAGTGATCACCACTCCTTATGGCGAGATCAGCAACAGTGCAGGATCTTTCAACACATGGAAACATACCGTGAAAGCAGGAAGCGGATTGATCAACAATCATTTCACTATCGATGCACGCATCTCCAAAATATCCAGCGATGGTTATGTGGAGCGTGCGGCCAGCGATCTCCGCTCTTTCTATCTCTCCGGCGCCTATATCGGAACCAATACTTCTGTAAGACTGAATGTATTCTCCGGAAAAGAAAAAACCTATCAGAGCTGGTATGGCGTATCGGCGGCAGATCTGAAAGCCAATCGCCGCATCAATTATGCGGGGATGGACAAACCCGGAGATCCTTACGATAACCAGACAGACAATTATCAGCAGGATCATTTTCAGCTCTTCATCAATCATCAGTTCAATCCGCGACTGACGGTGAATACAGCTTTCTTCCTCACCAAGGGAGCTGGCTACTACGAAGAATACAAAGCAGCACAATTATTTAAAGAATACGGCAGACCCGATATTATTCAGGGAGCCGAAAAAGATTCCGCCACCGATCTTATTCGTCAGCTTCACCTGAAGAACGATTACTTCGGGCAGATCTTCTCTGTTCAATACAAAGGCGATGAAGATCAGATGAGCGTAGGCGGCGGATGGAACCGTTTCAACAATCATCACTTTGGACAGGTGATGTGGGCTGGTGAGAATATTCCTTACAAGCATCGCTGGTACGATCTCACTGCCTTCAAAACAGATGTGAACGGATATGTGAAATATCAACGCAAACTCAGCACAGCCCTCGAAGCATTTGTGGATCTGCAATACCGCCGTGTGCTCTATCAGATGAACGGCTACCGCAAAACACCCGATGCAAGAGTACGCGAAACTTACAATTTCGTGAATCCAAAAGCAGGTATCACTTACACGCTGAAAGATCACCAGATCTACCTCAGCTACTCCATGGGCAACAGAGAACCCAACCGTGATGATTTCGAAGCCAATTATGAAAAAAAATCGCAGGGGCAAAGTCTCAAACCTGAGAAACTGCACGATTTTGAATTGGGAGTTGAAAGAAAGAATGGGACTTTCTCATACGGAGCTACGCTCTACTATATGCTGTACAAAGATCAGCTGGTACTTACCGGCAGCATCAACGATGTGGGATCTTATATCCGCCAGAATGTGAAAGACAGCTACCGCATGGGCGTTGAGCTGCAGGCCAAAGCCCGCCTCACACAATGGTTCCAGGCCGGTGGCAACCTCACACTGAGCAGCAATAAGATCAGGAATTACAACGGCACAGGCAAAACAACTGATATTGCTTTTGCGCCAAACGTTATTGCAGGAGCACAACTCACTTTCCTTCCGTTGAAAGACCTCGACATCACACTTCCTGCAAAATATGTAGGCAAGCAGTACCTGAATAACAGTAGCCTCAAAGCACATCAGCTGAATGATTATTATGTGCAGGATGCACGCGTAAGCTATACACTTCGCAAACTCTTGTTCAAAGAATCTACGCTGGCTGTGCAGGTGAACAATGTATTCAACAGAATGTACGTTGCTAACGGATATACCTATTCGTATAATGGAGATGATGGAACCATCCTTACAGATAACTCTTACTTCCCGATGGCAGGCACCAACTTTTTGGTAGCGCTGCAGATCAAATTATAACGATTGAAGAACCACCCATCTAACAGGGGTTGTATCGGAAGATGCAGCCCCTGTTTTTTATTCTACCTAAACCCTTCTGAACAAAGCACCACGAATCGCCGGAAAGGCACCTGCGAGGAATTTTTCAAGTCGGTGGAAATAAATATCGTTCTATGTTTTATTCTAAAACCAGGAGGGATACTTTACCTCAAAGAATAATCGGTTAAGTGTTCTTGTTACTTATTTTTAAAAAAATATTCGGGAAGGCTAGTACAAAAAACACCGTTTTCTGTTTCTAGAGAAACACATGAGGAAATGCATTATGAACGATATGAATTCACGGATGTGTCAGGTGACGGGAAGGAATACTATTTCACCAGCTCTGGTCCGAATGGCGATATTAAACTGACAGTTCAATTTACAGAGACCTGCCACCTGAATATCTATAATCTCTCGTTTGGCAATCTGATAGCAAACGGAGATGTAGATGACATGGTAAAGAACAGAAATCAGGACAGGAACAAAGTATTGGCAACTGTAGCAGTTGCAGCCATGGACTTCCTTTCAAAGAAACCAAAGGCACAGTTGGTTTTCAAAGGAAGTAATGAAGCGCGGACAAGGTTGTACAGAATGGCCATTTCGGCAAATCTTACACTTTTGCAAAAGAGTTTTGAATTGAGAGGTCTTACCAGCTTTGGCGATTACTCATTCGTGAAAACATTCAGGTCTGGAGAAAATTATTCAGGCTTTTTAGTCAAGAAAAAAACATACATTTAGTTTATGGAAATTACATCACTTGAACAACTGGCAGAAGAAATCTTCAAAAACGCCAGAGTTTATCCGGATTCGGAAAAACTTTTTAAGGGGCCAATGTATCCTGAACTGCATGCTGAGGTAGAAGAAATGCTCAGTAAAGTAGTCAATTTGCCACCTGAGTATCAAGCAAAAAAACCATAGTCGATAAAGCGGGGTTATTCGACCCCGCTTTATTTATTTTCTTCCTTATTATACATTCTTCCTCTCATTCATTTTTGAGTTACTTACTACCGCTATTTGATTGAGATAATGGAACAGATGTTACAAACAACTCCTGCTTCCAATACCCGGCAGATTTCAAGCTCTGATTTGTTTTTCTATACCTTTTTTGCAGAGTTAAGGATAAGCCTCCTACCTACCCTGGCATGATTATTTTAGGCTCTCCTATGCCAGCATTCCACTTCATCATAAAAATACCGGCAATGGCAGCATCATTAAACATCGTTCAGCAATTCATGAATGCATTAAACAATGAAGACTGGGCAAAAGCAGAAGCCCTGCTGACACCAGATTTTAAATTTGCCGGAGTAATGGGCTCCCGCGAAGGCGCATCGAATTACATGGAAGATATGAGCCGAATGAAGATCAAATACAACATCCATCAAGTATTCGAAAACGGAAATGATGTAGCTGTACTCTGCGATTACGATATGAACGGCCAATCGATTTTCGGATGCAGCTGGTATCAGCTGCGCGGCGATAAGATCAATCTGTTGCGTGTAGTTTTCGATCCGAGGCCATTGCTGGATAAAAAACCTGCACACTAATTCAACTCTGCATAAACAGGAAGGCCACCTCGTTTGAGATGGCCTTCCATTATTGTAATGCAGTAATTAGCTGTACAGTTCCTGCCAGCGCATCATGCCTCCTGCGAGGTTGTGCACATTGCCGAAACCCATTGTTTCGAGCAGCATCGCGGCTTGTCCGCTTCTGTTGCCGCTGCGGCAGTATACGATCACTTCAGCATCTTTCAGGTTTTCAATCTCATCTACCTGAAAATTTCTGATCTGGCCGAGAGGCACCAGCTGACCACCGATATTGAATTCAGCATGCTCATTCGGTTCACGAACATCTACCAGGTTGATTTTCTCTCCGGCATCGAGCCTTGCCTTTAATTCTTCGGCTGTAATATTTTGCATAGTTCTGTTTTATTAGTTAGAAATTATTCTCTGTTGCAGGTCCTGCAGGAGCGGTTGAATCGCCGTCTGTTTTTTCAGGTTTGGTGGGACTAAGCCATATATCCATTACCTGTCCCTGGCGGATGAGGTTTACCTGGCGGTCGGGCCCATATTTCTCAGGGCTCTGGCGGTAAATATACGCATTTGCCGTGTCACGCACGGAAGCGTCTGCCACGGGGATTCCGATGGTGAGATGGAGCGATTCCAGCAACACTTTTGCTTCGGAGTAAGTCATGCCAACGAGATCGGGCACACCGAATTCATTGGTGCCGAGGCCGCTGCCGAGTACCAGTGAAATGGTGCTGCCCATCGGCAGTTTGGAACTGGCTTTGATGCGTGTTCCATTGTACCATTGCTCCAGTACGGAGTTCTTGGCGAAATCCATTTTGTAGGTAGTATCTCCGAGTTTCAGTCCGTATTGTTTAAGTGCGATCTCCGCGCTGCGGAAACTCAGGCCTTCGAGATTCGGCATTTCGATGGTAGGCGGAACTGCGCGGTTGATGGTGAGATAAACAGTTCTGTTCTCCTTCACATTCTCGTCTGCATCGGGGAACTGGCGGAGCACGCTCAGCGCCCTTGCTGTATCGTTGTACACAGAATCCTGGATCTCCACATCAAATCCTTTGCTTTCCAGAATCTGTTTCGCTTCTTCGTAAGTTTTGCCTGTTACGGCAGGGATCACCAGTGTATTACCGTGTTTGGTGATAAGGTTGAGCGACTGCAGAAAGATGAACAGCAGTACCACCACAATGGTGATGGCAAAAAGGATATTCGCCCAAAGGGGTTTGCCGGTGATGAATTTGAACAAACGACAATGGTTTTAAATGATATAAATTATGAGCTTTTCTTTCTGCTCAGAGTTTCTTCGATCATCTCGGTGTACAGTCCTTTCAGGTTCCATCCCATGGCGCGTACCTGCTGAGGAATGATGCTGGCCTCGCTTTGTCCGGGTATGGTATTCACTTCGAGGAAGAAAGGTTCGTCCTTTGCTTCGTTGTAAATGAAATCGGCTCTCACAACACCGCGGCAGTTGAGCGCTTCGTAGATCCTGCGGACTGTAGAACGCACTTTCTCCGCCATATGATCACTGATCTGGGCCGGAGTGATCTCTTCGTTCAATCCCTGATATTTGGCCTCGAAATCAAAGAATTCGTTCTTGCTTTTCACTTCGGTGATGGGCAGTACCAGCAATTCTTTGGTGGTTCTCATCACCCCTACGGTGAATTCCCGGCCCGAAATGAACTCTTCTACCAGCACCTGATCGTCTTCAGCAAATGCTTTTTGCAAAGCCCCTGCCAAATCTTCTGCTTTGTTCACTTTACTCATTCCGATGCTGGATCCGCCGTTATTGGGTTTCACAAAAACGGGCAGGCTCAGCTCTTTAAGAATGGCTTCTGCACTGATGGGATGATTTTTGAAAATATGAAGGGAGCGGGCTACGTTTACTCCGGCAAAACCGGCTACCGCCACACTGTATCGTTTGTTGAAGGTAATGGCCGAACTGGCTGTATCACAGGTGTTGTAAGGAATATTCACCAGATCGAAATAGCCCTGCAGTCTGCCATCTTCACCGGGTGTTCCGTGAATGCCGATGAGGGCAGCATCGAAATTGATCTTCTTTCCATTGAGCGTGATGGAGAAATCGCCTTTCTCCACTTCTACTTTCTCACCTGATTTTGTCTGATGGAACCAGCTATCGGGTGTGATGTCGATCCTGTACACATCATACTTATCCGTATCGAGGTTGTTTTCAATGGTAACGGCACTTTTGTACGAGATCACGGCCTCAGAAGAATAGCCACCGGTAACAAATGCAATAACAGGTTTCATTCGATGTATTTATGCTGAATTTTCAGCAAATAAACGAAAAATAGGATGGCTATTATATGATTGTCAGTATTTTTTACAATCTCTTACCAGCCTGTGGAGTGCAGGCCGCAAATAAGAAAGGTGAAGGACGTTATCCCTTCACCTTCATAGCGGGAAATATCACCCGCCTGTTACAAGTAGCACTGAGGCTACATTCACTATTTGTGTACCTGTAATTTACTACTTTGAAGAGGCCGTTTCCAAATTTACAGGGTGCAAATTTGGCATACAGACCAGATTAAACGTGGAGTTTTTCTTTCTTCGCCATCAGCTCATCTACAGTCTCCTGGTACATTTCATCAGGAACACAGCAGTCTACCGGGCAAACAGCCGCACACTGTGGTTCTTCATGAAATCCCTGGCACTCGGTGCATTTATTGGGAACGATATAATACGTGTCTACGCTTACAGGGGCATGACGCTCGTCTGCATCGGTTACCGAACCGTCCAGCAGCGTAAATGGCCCTTTAATGGATGTTCCGTCTGTGATGGCCCATTCCACACCACCTTCATAAATGGCATTATTCGGACATTCTGGTTCACAGGCTCCGCAGTTAATACATTCTTCTGTTATTTTGATTGCCATAGCTTCTACAATTTTAATGGGTTGAATCCTATTTTTGCACGACAAATATAAGATGTAATGAATTTACAAAAACGGCTTGATTTATTGGAAAGATTGGGAGAGTATATTTTGGCTGGTGGCGAAGACTGGCAAATGGCCAGGGACAGGGCTTCCAGAGAAAACGGATGGTTCACCCCGGAATTCATAGATCTGGCCGCCAACAGGATTGCCGTGCATTTCTTAGCGAAAGATAAGCTGGCCGCATGGGCCGCTCAATATAAAATCCCTCAGGATAACCCTGCACCAAAGAACGTGGGCATCATTATGGCCGGCAATATTCCGCTGGTGGGCTTTCACGATTTTCTCTGCGTTTTCATCAGCGGGCATCGTCAGACCATCAAACTATCTTCCAAAGATGATGTGCTGATGCGCCATCTGGCCAGTCAGCTCTGGCAATGGGATGAGGAAACAAAAGACCTGGTTCGTTTCGAAACCATGCTCAAGGGATGCGATGCGTATATCGCAACGGGCAGCAATAATTCAGCGCGTTATTTCGATTATTATTTTGCGAAGTATCCGCACATCATTCGCCGAAACCGCACGTCTGTAGCCGTTCTTACAGGAAACGAAACAACAGCGGAGCTGGAAAAACTTGCCGATGATGTACATGAATATTTCGGAATGGGATGCCGCAACGTAACCAAAATGTATGTGCCGAAAGATTATGATTTTCTCCCTCTGCTAAACGTATTCAGAAAATACAACTACTTCGCAGATCATAACAAATACAAGAACAATTACGATTACCAGCTGGCAATACTGATTCT
Source organism: Pseudoflavitalea sp. G-6-1-2 (assembly GCF_012927185.1). Taxonomy (GTDB): domain Bacteria; phylum Bacteroidota; class Bacteroidia; order Chitinophagales; family Chitinophagaceae; genus Pseudobacter. Next base: position 2,125,994 of record NZ_JABBGB010000001.1, on the reverse strand, counting down.
CAATAAGCAGTATTACATGACCAACGACAGCATTATTCTGCACGAGAATACAGCCGTGTACTCGCCTATCAGCCAGCTCAACTACGAATTCTACTCCGACGCTGCAGCGGTTGAATCTGACCTCAAAAACAACGAATCCATTCAATGCATTGCGGGAGCGGGCTATACTTCTTTCGGAGAAGCGCAGCAACCATCGCTCACAGATTATGCGGATGGCGTTGATACCCTGCAATTTTTGCTGAAACTATGACAAATTAAGCAGGCTTTGTGACAGAGATTCAGAAATGATGTTTTTGATACTGAGTACTTTATTGTAAATTTGGTAGCACCAAGTACGAAGACCTTAGTAAATTATATGTTAAACGTGGCGGTTGACTTAACAGTGATTGTTTTTCGGTGTTAATTTGTTTCTGCTTCGGCATACAAATTGAAACGGGTTTACTACTTTTAAAAACAACATTTCTAAAAATTGTCGCAATATGAAGTTCAAACAAATTGTAACGGTTGTGTTAATCAGTGCTGTTACTACTGTTGCTACTCTTTGGGCCTATAACAAATTTTCCAGAAGCGGAACATATGTTTATCAGAGTGCAAAGGATAATAATGATACCGGAAAGATCCCCGCAAACTATGCAGGCTTCAATGGCATGGCTGGTGCGGACCCCGTAGATTTCAGCGCTGCTGCCAATGCAGCCATCCCTGCAACCGTACACATCAAAACAAAAGCTACCCGCACGGCATCGAACAACCTGCCGCGCAACAGCCCCTTCGGCGATCTGTTCGATATGGATCTCGATGATTTCTTCGGTGGAGGCGGTGGCCGCATGCGTTCCATTCCTCAGCAGGCATCCGGTACAGGAGCCATTATCAGTGAAGATGGTTATATCGTTACCAACAATCACGTGATCGACGGAGCCGACGAAATAAACGTTACACTCAACAATAAGAAAGCATTCAAGGCAAAGCTCGTAGCTGCTGACCCCAGCAGCGATCTGGCTGTGATCAAGATCGACGCCAAGAACCTGCCCTTCCTCATCTACGGAAACTCCGACGATGTAAAGGTTGGCCAGTGGGTGCTCGCCGTAGGTTACCCATTAACGTTGGAAACAACTGTTACAGCGGGTATTGTAAGTGCGAAAGGCCGTACACTCGATATCAACAGCCGTCAGAGCAGAACACCGATCGAATCGTTCATTCAAACAGATGCGGCGGTGAACCCCGGCAACAGCGGCGGTCCGCTGATCAATACCGATGGCAAGCTCATCGGCATCAACTCCGCCATTGCATCTCCTACAGGTGCATACGCAGGTTACTCTTTCACCATTCCCGTGAACATTGTGAAGAAGATCGTTTCCGACCTGATGAAACACGGAACCGTTCAGCGTGCATATCTCGGTATCGAGTACGCTCCTGATGGAATGTCTGATGAACAGAAGACCAACAACGGTGTAAAAGAAGGTGAAGGTGTGTACGTAATGGCTACGCCTTCTGGTGGTGCAGCTGCTGCAGCCGGCATTCAGAAAGGCGACTTCATCACCAAAGTGAATGGTCAGCCTGTATACTCAGGCGCTGATATGGTGGGGCAAATTGCTACTTACCGTCCTGGCGATAAAGTAGCCATCACTTACCGCAGAGACGGAAAAGAAAGCACTACGAATGTTACGCTCCGCAATCAGTCTGGCACAACCGATATGGTGAAAACATCCAAACTCGACAAACTCGGTGCAGAGCTGGTAACGCTGAACAAAAATGAAGCGAAGGAGTTAGGCATCAATGGCGGTGTGGCTATCAAATCCATCGACCGTCGTGGAGTGTTGAGCAAAGTGCGCATTCAGGAAGGATATGTAATTCTGAAAGCCAACAACAAGGAAGTGAAGAATGTGGAAGACCTTACCAAAGTGATCGATGAATCCAATGGTACAGTGAAGCTCGAAGGCATGTATCCGGGCTATGAAGGCATCTATCCGATTGTGATCAATCTCGGCAACTAAGTCAATTTAATCAGATATGAAATCCCTGGCGATGAGCCGGGGATTTTTTTTGTTTTCCGGGGATACGAAACACGGGTGATGAAATGTGCCGGGAAGAGTTGTATCTCCGGTGAATAAAAGGATGTAGCATGAAACTGATTGCATAACCGGGGCTGTAGAATAACACATTTCAAGACCCGGTTACATATCCCCGAAAAACAGGCAGTCCCGCTAAAGGAGCAGCGGTTTTTTTGAATAGAGGTAATTGACCTTGATCAGCGCTGTCTGCTTCCCACAAAAAAGTTCCATGGCTCCAGATAGAGTCCGGTTGCGGCTTTCAGCTCTTTGGTTCCTCCGTTGAGCAGATCGGCATAATTACCTTCGGTGCCTGCGGAAGCAAAACCAATCTGTTGCGGATCGGCGGACAGGTTCAATACCACCAGCAACTCCTGATTATCGTACCTGCGTGCGAAAGCCAACACTGCATTTGCTTTATCCGTAGCAACCCATTGCGGCATTGCGTTGGCGCCGGCAAGTATTGCGGGATGCGTAGCATGAATGCCGATCAGCTGTTTGTAGAACTCCTGCATGGTCAGTGGTTGGTTCCAGTCGAGCTGATCTTTGTCGAAGAATTTCAACCGTTTTTCATTGGGCAGTTCCTGCCCGCTGTAAAGCAGAGGGATGCCATAATAGGTGAAGTTGAATACGGATAAGGCTTTCAGGGCATCGCCGTATTTTTCTATATCGGTTCCGTTCCAGCTGTTTTCGTCGTGGTTGCTGGTGAAGAAAAGCGGAAGTGTGGTTGCGGAAAAATCATTTTCGTATGTACCTGCCAGTTGTATCAGATTTTTGAGACTGGTGGCTTTTTTGCAGTAATCTTCTGTGGCATGCATCCAGCGCCAGGAGTAACAGCTGTCGAATACATCGAGATAGTTGAGATCTTCTGTTTCAGCCAGCCAGAACAGGGGTTTCAGCGGATCGAGCGCGGTGCGCGCCTGACGCCAGAAATCGCGCGGAACGAGATGGGCCATATCGCAGCGGAATCCATCGATATCGCATTGGCTGATCCAGAACTGCATGGCATCGATCATGGCAAGGCGCATAGCGCCATCGTAGTAGTTGAGATCTATCACATCATCCCAGCCATGTGAATCGTAGAATTTTCCGGAGAGATTTCTTTTGTAGAATCCGGGGTTCGATTGCGTCCATACATGATCGAGTCCGGTATGGTTGGCAACCCAGTCGATAATCACATACATGCCGAGCCCATGGGCCTGCTGCACCAGCTGGCGGAGATCATCGAGGGTACCGAATTCTAGGTTTACGGCTTTGTAATCTGCACAGGCGTAGTAGCTGCCGAGGGTTCCTTTTCTTCCCTCCTTACTGATGGGAGTTACGGGCATGAGCCAGAGTATCTTCACACCCATTGCAGCCAGTCGAGGGAGATGTGCCGCAAATGCGCTGAAACTGCCTTCCGGCGTGTATTGCCTGATATTCACTTCGTACACTGTGCTGCCATGGAGCCAGGGAGCAAGGGGGAAATTTCTAGCCATATACGAATATAACCCAGAATCGGGCTGTATGTTTAGGCTTAATCAATTTCATAACAATATGTTGGAAGTGCTGCAAACCAGGGAACTGATCTTCCTTCACTACATTTAAGTTCCCCACCTTAAAGTTTCAGAAACCATCCTAATCGCTAAATTTGCATTGATGAAAACATTCAACGTTCCGGTTATCTACCGCAGCCCCCTGATCAGCGCCGTAAAGAACAAGCGGAAACAGCAGGATAAAATGAAGAAAGACTTCACTCCCACCCTGCTCGACCTCGGCCCTTTACAGATCTATTTGGCGCGCCATTTCGGGTTCTGCTACGGAGTGGAGAATGCCATCGAGATCTCGTTCAGAACCATCGAAGAAAATCCCGGCAAACGCATCTTCCTGCTCAGTGAGATGATCCACAACCCACAGGTAAATGCCGATCTCGTATCGAGAGGCGTTCAATTCTTACAGGATACCTACGGCAAACAATTGATCCCCTTCGAATCGCTCACTGCCGACGATGTTGTTATCATCCCCGCATTCGGAACCACACTTGTCATCGAAGAAAAACTCAATCAGCTGGGCATTCCCACTGAAAAATACAATACTACCTGTCCGTTTGTAGAGAAGGTATGGAACCGCAGCGAACAGATCGCACAGAAAGGATACAGCATTGTTATCCACGGCAAACCAAAACACGAAGAAACACGCGCAACTTTTTCTCATGCCGCTTACACTGCCCCTGCTGTGATTTTGAATGATATGGAAGATGCGAAGCTACTCGCCCAATTCATCACCGGCGAACGCCCTGCCAGCGGGTTCTCCGAAGCATTTGCAGGAAGATTCTCCGAAGGCTTCGATGCGGCCAAAGACCTGCAACGGATCGGCGTAGTGAATCAAACTACTCAGCTCGCAACCGACACACAGGCCATTGCCGATTACCTCAAACAAACCATCGCCGAACACTACAACCTCAACAGCAGCAATATCGGAGAACGTTTCGCCGATACCCGCGATACACTCTGTTATGCTACCAACGACAACCAAACGGCTGTTACGCATATGCTGAACACCCCTGCCGATCTGGCGATCGTGGTGGGCGGATACAACTCATCCAACAGCACACACCTCGTGGAGCTTTGCGAACTGAAACTGCCTACCTACTTCATCAATTCCGATGATAAACTGGTAACAGAAAACAATGTTCTCCATTATAATTATCACACAAAACAGGAGCTGCTCAGCACCGATTACCTGCCGCATAACCGCCCGGTGAAAATACTGATCACCAGCGGAGCAAGCTGTCCCGATGCACAGGTAGAAGCGGTGATCCGCCGCCTGGCTGGATTCTATGGAGTTGAAGAACAGGTGGATCTGCTTGCAGAACAATTCTGATCTCTCATTAAACCCTCTGTATTTTTTATGCTCTAATACCTGTGCCCCGAGGCCGCAGACAACATTGTATTGTTCATAAAAAAATCGAAGCATACATGAAAAAAATGATTGTGCTGGCGCTGGTGATCATTGGCGTTCAGCTTACAGCAAATGCGCAGGATAACAAACGCGATACCATCCGCTCACATTACAGGTCGGAGGCGAGAACAAAGATGAAAGATGAGCTGAACCTCAGCAAAGAACAGGCTCAGCAAATGAAGGCCATCAAAGAAGAATCAAAGCAGAAAATGCAGGCGCTGCGCGACGATAAATCCATTTCCGATGCCGACAGAAAGGCCAAAGCAATGGAATTAGGAAAAGAACGCAAAGAAAAGATGGAAGGCATCCTCAATGCAGATCAGAAAGCAAAGATGAAGGAATGGGGAGAGAAAAGAAAGGAACACATGAAAGATGGTAAGGATGGCAGACACGGCAAAGGCATGAAACACTGGAAGGAAAGAAAGGAGCAGCAGGAAAAGAAAGAACAAAAAGAAAAGGCTGAACAGCCCGAAAAATCTGAACAATAAAAGGAACACTCACCAATCACGGTCTGGCAAAAAGCGCTTCACGGCGCTTTTTTTTATTTTGTAATGGGCTGCTGACATACTGCTGTCACAGGACTGTTGTTTCTTTGTGTAACAAATCAACGGTAAACTATAAAAACAATCATATGACCAAGACATTTGCAGCGCCAGTAATCACGGCCCGTCAGTTACTCGACCAATGGCAGGGACATCGCCGGCTCACCCGTCGCGTGATCGCTGCATTTCCGGAAAAGGACCTTTTTGAATTCTCCATTGGCGGCATGCGTCCGTTTGCACAGATGGCAGAAGAGATGATCAAGATGGGAGGCCCCGGTGTAAGAGGTGTAGCTACAGGCATCTGGGAACATCAGGAATGGAGAGACCTGCAATACAAAACCAAGGATGAATTGCTGAAAGCCTGGGATGAGACCACCGAGACTATCGAAGAAACATGGAATAAGATCCCTGCATATCGTTTTCAGGATATCGACGCAGCATTCGGGCAATACGAAGGCGTTTTGTATTCCACCATCCTGTATTTCATCGACAACGAAATACATCACAGAGGGCAGGGATATGTGTATCTGAGGGCATTGGGCATCGAGCCGCCGGCATTCTTCATGAGATAACACAACAACCATATACGACAAAGGGCGCACCAGTAGTGCGCCCTTTTATTCTTATGCTGCAACCAGCATTTATTGCATTTTGAACGTCTCCAGGAACTTGGTATTGAAATTCCCTTTGATGAAATCTTCGTTCTTCATCAGTTGCTGATGGAAAGGAATGGTAGTTTTCACTCCTTCGATCACATACTCGCTCAGTGCGCGGCTCATGGTATTGATGGCCTCTTCGCGGGTGCGTGCTACTGCGATGATCTTGGCGATCATTGAATCGTAGTAAGGAGGGATCACATAACCCGCATACACATGCGAATCGATACGGATTCCGTGTCCGCCGGGCTGGTGCAGCGTAGTGATGCGGCCTGGGCTTGGGCGGAAATCGTTGTAAGGATCTTCAGCATTGATACGGCATTCGATAGCGTGCATCTGCGGCTCATAGTTCTTTCCGCTGATAGCCTCGCCCATCGCTATTTTGATCTGTTCTTTGATGAGATCGAAGTTGGTAACCTCTTCAGTAACGCAGTGTTCTACCTGGATACGTGTGTTCATCTCCATGAAGTAGAAATTGCGATGCTTATCTACCAGGAACTCGATGGTACCAACACTTTCGTAACCGATAGCAGAAGCAGCTTTGATAGCAGCTTCGCCCATGCGCTGACGCAGTTCTTCGGTCATGAAAGGAGAAGGTGATTCTTCTACCAGTTTCTGGTGGCGGCGCTGAATGGAACAGTCGCGCTCGCTGAGGTGACATACCTTTCCGTAACGGTCGCCTGCGATCTGGATCTCGATGTGACGGGGCTCTTCCACGAATTTCTCCATGTAGATGCCATCATTCTTGAAAGCAGCGCCGGCTTCAATTTTGGCGGTATCGTAGTTGCTTTCCATGTCCTCTTCTTTCCAAACAACTCTCATCCCTTTACCACCACCACCTGCGGTGGCTTTGAGGATAATGGGATAGCCGATTTCGAGGGCGAGTGATTTGGCTTCTTCGAGGCTCTGGAGCAGACCACCTCCACCGGGAACCACGGGAACGCCTGCGCGGATCATGGTTTCTTTGGCAGTGATCTTATCGCCCATAGAGCGGATCTGATCAGGAGTAGGTCCGATGAATTTAATATTGTGTTCGCCACAGATCTCGGCAAAACGGGCATTCTCCGCGAGGAATCCATATCCCGGGTGAATGGCATCCGCATTGGTGATCTCGGCAGCGGCCATGATATGTGCGATGTTAAGGTAAGAGTCGGCACCGGCGGGGCGGCCGATACAAACAGCTTCATCTGCAAACCTTACGTGAAGGCTGTCTTTATCTGCAGTGGAATAAACGGCTACGGTCTTGATTCCCATTTCCCGACAGGTACGGATTACCCGCAGGGCTATCTCTCCACGATTAGCGATTAATATCTTTTTAAACATGCATTCTTTTTGAAAATGATTGACAAGCGATAAACCTTATCAGGCTGGCTCAACGAGGAATAACGGCTGATCGTATTCAACAGGAGTAGCGTCATCAACCAGGATCCTTACGATCTTTCCGGATATTTCGCTTTCAATTTCATTGAAGAGTTTCATTGCCTCGATGATGCATACAACTTTGCCTGGAGCAATTTCAGAACCTACTTCAACAAACACAGGTTTGCCGGGTCCGGGGCTGCGGTAGAAGGTACCGATCATTGGGCTCTTGATAGTAACGAGGTTGTCTGCGGCTTGTTCTGCTTTGGGGGCGGCTGCCGGGCTAGAAGTTACAGCGGCCGGCTGGGGAGCTACACCTGGCTGCGGCGCATAAGCTGGCATGGCCTGCATGGGTGCTGCAATTACGTTCTGGGCTGGTTCTTCTTTCTGCTTAATGGTCAGCTTGAATCCTTTCTCCTCGATGCTTACTTCGCCGATGTTGGATTTGTTGATCATCTTGATCAACTCCTGAATTTGTTTAAAATCCATCTGAAAATAATTTTTTTTGACGGTTATTTCGGAAAAACAGGCGGCTAAGATAAGGATTGTGCACTAAAAATACCCAAATCGTACATAAAATAGCCCCTTCCTGCATAAACAACAAGGCCACCTCTGAACCGAGGCGGCCTCCTGTAAATAAGGTATTTATAGAAATTATTCTTTTACGCGCTCTACATATTCTCCGGTCTTGGTGTTCACACGGATCAGCTCTCCTTCGTTTACGAACAGAGGAACATGAACGGTAGCACCGGTTTCAACGGTTGCAGGCTTCAGGGTACGGGTTGCAGTATCTCCTTTAACGCCTGGTTCTGAGTAAGTTACTTTCAGAACGATCTTGTCGGGCAGTTCCACACTCATCGGCTGCTCGGTTTCTGTGTTGAACAGGATGCTCACTTCCTGAGACTCTTTCAGAAACTGTGGAGCATCTACCTTGTTTTCTTCTACAGCGATCTGCTCGAAAGTTTCATTGTCCATGAAATTATAACCAGTATCATCTTTATAGAGGTATTGGTAATCTTTCCTTTCAACACGTACAGGATGGATGCTATCGCCTGAGTTCCAGGTTTTTTCGATGCTGCGGGTATTGTCAACACCTTTTAATTTAGCCCAAACCTTGGCGGCTGCGCGGGCGGTCTTGTTCTCACCGAACTCCACCACAGTGTATAAGCTGCCATCGAGCTTGATGATCATACCGCGGCTGATATCTGATGTAGTTGCCATAATTCTAAGTAAGTTTTGAATGATGCTTCTCTGAAAGGAGGCAAAACTACAGCAAAAACCTTACGCTGCAAAGAAGTGTGCAATTGGTTTGGCGCGTTTTTTCAGCCCTTTCTGCTGGTAGTGACCATAATAGCATTTTCAGCAGTTTTGCCGGTTTTGGCTTTTACTGTGGCTGCTGTTTTCAAAACATTCACCGAAACAATGGTTACATCCTTGCTGTTCAGAATGGCTTTGGCTTCCTCACAGTCATATTCTTTTTCGTTTATCAGAATGATGGCGTTCAGTTTGCAGATATCGTCGATCATTTCTTTTTTAGAGTCTCTGGAAACCTTCACGGTGATTTTTGATGCCGTTTTTGCTGCGGCTTTAGTCGTTATCTCCACAACACCATTGCGGCCAGCCTCACCATACACAGCTGCAGCGCTTGAACCTTTCAGAATTGAAACCGTGGCAATGTCTTCTGCTTTCGGCTCGGTAGGAAATTTTGTGCCGGGAGGTTGAATTACTCCGTCTATAACAAAAAGTGGTGGTGCCTGATTTTCATTTTTGCCAGCTTCGTTTGTATAAATTACTTCGGAGCTGCCGTCGGTATTGAAATGAATAGTTGCACTGGTTTGGGGAATCTCCGTTTCCAGAAAAAGAGCTAATTCTTTGGGTACGTCCGGCGGAGTGGGCGCTGCAGGAGGTGGTGGCGGTGGTGGATTTGCGGGTGATAATTTCAATTCAACCACCTTTGGTGGAGCTGGTGGCGGTGGTGGAGGCGGTGGCACTGCTCCATATTTATCTTCGAATGCTTTCTTCTCTGCTGGCTTGCTCAGATCGAACTTCTCAACGCTGCCATCTTTTTTCTTTACTACTGCATTATTGTCTTTTACATAAATATGCAAACCTTCATTGGCTTTTTTGAGCACCAGTTTCTTTTTGGCAGGAACTGTATCGGGTGCACTGAACCCCACTGACTGAACCGTTATTATCTGCAATGGTTTAGCAGCTGCAGGGTGTACCACGCTCCTGAATGCCAGCAGCACTACCGCCAGCACAGGAACGATCAGTACAAAGCGCAGCAGATGTACACTGGCGCTTGTTTTTTTATTCATCATGGTTATTCTTTTTTTGAGTGATGAAAGATTGAAATTATTAGCCACCGGGAACCCCGTCATGCCCGTTACTTTCAGCAGCAGATACTGATACTGCTTTCTGTCCACTCCATTGGCCAGCACCTGATAATCTGCTATGAACTCCAGATTCTGACGGATGGCCTTTCGTATCAGCCATGCAAACGGATTGTACCAGTTGAGTATACAGATGAGTTCGCCCCAGAAAATATCCAGCGAGTGACGCTGCTTCACATGAATGAATTCGTGCCGGAGAATATCCTGCAATTCTTCATCCGAATGAAGATCCTTGTTGAGGTAAATGCTGCGGCCAAAAGAAAAAGGCATGATGCGTTTGTTCACATGGTAGAGCCTGGCTTCGTTGTCTGCCAGTAAAACCGCTCCGGACACGGCTTTGCGGAGACTCCAGTATTGCCAGCCCAACCTGATGGCCATTATGAGTATACCTATTGCAAGCAAGGCCCATCCTACAGTAGAGGCTGTTATGGGTTCAGGAGTTTCGGAAGTACCCTTACCAAACGCGTATTGGTCGAGCACAGGAATCACCTGTATCCATGTTCTTTGCTGCTGATGCAACAGATCACTTACATCTATCAATGGTACCAGAAATGTTATGGCCGGATAGGTCAGCAGAAACAATCTGTTCCAGCGATAGAAGGTAAGCCTGCGCAATAACAGCGTATAAAAAAGCCATGTAACGGAAAGGCCTATACTAATTTTGAGTAGAAATAACATACGTAGCAGTTTGGATTATTTGCCTTCGATCATTTTCAGGATCTCTTTCAGTTCATCCGGACTCAGTTTCTTCTGGTCCACAAAGAAATTCACCAGCTCCTTGTAAGAGTTGTCGAAATAATTTTTCACCACGCTGTTCATGAATTTCTTTTTGTAGTCCTCTTCACTCACAGCCGGACTATACAAATAAGTATTGCCATTGAGCGTGCTTTCCACATACCCTTTCTTTTCCAGGTTCTTGATGGTGGAAGCGAGCGTGGTGTAAGGCGGTCTCGGTTCGTTCAGCTGATCCAGAATCTGTTTCACGCTGCCGCTTCCGGCCTTCCATACTGCCTGCATCGCATCCTCTTCCTGAGGGGTGAGCTTCTCCATATCTACGAAGTTTTCGTAAACCTACGAAACATTCGTAGAATAGCAAAGTTTTTTACTGTTAATTTTGGTCTTCGCTCTAAAATTTAAATGAAGCATTCTTATGAAAAGATGGGTTCTATTTCTCAGCTCCGTACTCCTTATGCAATGGGCTGCTGCACAAAACATTCAAAAGCCTGAGCCGCCTTACAAACGCTTTCCTTCGGTACCGCCGATTCAGTTGCAGCAGCTGGACAGTTCCATGCTCACCAAAGACAAACTGAAGAAGCAGCCGCTGATTCTGATGTTTTTCAGTCCTACCTGCGATCACTGCCAGCATCAGATCGAAGAGATGGTAAAGAATATGGATAAGCTCAGTCAATATCAGATTGTACTGGCCTCCTACTCTCCCAAAGAAGAAATGGAGGATTTCTACAAAGATTACAAGCTCGCCAATTATTCAAATATCAAAATGGGAAGAGACATCAAATACCTGTTGCCTCCCTTCTATGATATCCGCAACCTGCCTTATCTGGCATTGTACAATAAAAAAGGCGACCTCATCACCACATTCGAGGGAAATGTGAAAGTAGCAAAGCTGCTCGAAGCCTTGAAATAACTACACTCAACTTCCCTACCTTTGCCCACGCAAACATTGAATCACATTATAATAAAATTGTTTTCTGATGAAAGTAACAGTTGTAGGTGCAGGCGCAGTAGGCGCAACCTGTGCCGATAATATCGCCCGTAAGGAACTGGCCGCAGAACTGGTATTGCTCGATATTAAAGAAGGACTGGCAGAAGGAAAGGCGCAGGACATGATGCAGACCGCTACCCTCCTGGGCTTCGATACCAAGATCACAGGCAGCACCAACGATTATTCCAAAACTGCAGGATCTGATGTGGTGGTAATCACTTCAGGCCTTCCACGCAAACCAGGAATGACCCGTGAAGAACTGATCGGAACAAATGCCGGTATTGTAAAAACTGTATGCGACAACATTCTCAAGTATTCTCCCAATGCGATCATCATTGTGATCAGCAATCCGATGGATACCATGACTTACCTCGCACTCACTGCAACAGGTCTTCCAAAGAACCGCATCATCGGTATGGGCGGTACACTCGACAGCAGCCGTTTCAAATATCAGCTGAGCCAGGCACTCCAGTGCAGCCCTTCTGATCTGAACGCTGTAGTAGTGGGCGGTCACGGTGATACAACTATGATCCCTCTCATCCGCTATGCAACCTGGAACAGCGCTCCTGTTACTGACTTCCTCAGCGAAGAGCAGCAGAAACAAATCGTTGCCGACACTATGGTAGGTGGCGCAACCCTCACCAAACTGATCGGAACTTCTGCATGGTATGCACCAGGTGCAGCCGGAGCAGCACTGGTAGAAAGCATTCTCCGCGACGAGAAGAAACTCTTCACCTGCTGCGTATCACTCGAAGGTGAATACGGACAGAAAGATATCTGCCTCGGTGTTCCTGTAGTGATCGGCAGAAATGGTTGGGAAAAAATCGTTGACTTCAAACTCAACGCAGACGAGCAGGCTCTCTTCAACAAGAGTGCAGACGCCGTTCGCAGCATGAACGACGTGCTGAAAACTCTCTAAGCATCTTTTCAATCTCAATAGAAAAAGCGTGTACCGGCGATGGTACGCGCTTTTTTAATGCCCGCCTTTTATCTGGGTTAATCCCGGACCAACCTCCAAAACATGGCATTCATCATTTATTTTGCCCCATTGGTGTGAGGTGCAAAAAAAATATTGAAATTTTGTCCTTCGCCATCCATATGGTTCGTCATTAGCCCGACAGTTACATTTTTCAATTTTCAAAAAAACTGACTATGAAGGAATTTATGTTCATTTTCTCCGGACCAACGTATGAAGAACTTAACCTGAGTGCAGAAGAAGCGCAGGCGCAAATGATGAGCTGGTTCAAATGGGTAGGCGACCTTAAATCAAAAGAACAGTACGTAGATGGCCGGCCATTGCTGCCTCCTGCAAAAAGAATTACAGGAGCCACCAAAAGAATTGTTACCGATGGCCCGTTTGCAGAAAGCAAAGAAGTGGTGGGCGGTTACTTTGTTATCAAAGCAGCTGATTTTGATGAAGCGGTAAAAATTGCGGAAGGTTTTCCTGATTACAAGTATCAGGGTACGCTCGAAATAAGGGAAGTATTCGACACTTCTGCTCTTGAACAAAATTAGTTCTGATCTATCAAAGGGAAAGAGCACCATTTTGCACAGCAGTAAATTCAAAATTGTATGACAGGCAAAATGCTTAACTGGTTTGAATTGCCCGTTTCGGATTTCAACCGGGCGAAACAATTTTATGAACGCATCCTCAACATCAGGATGAATACGGAAGATACAGGTTCGTACAGAATGGGCTTTTTCCCTCATCAGAATGGCAAACCTGCAGGATGCATCACCTGCGGATACGGATGCATTCCAGACAATACCGGCACCCTTATTTATCTGAATGGAAATCCCGACCTCGCTCCCATTCTCGCAAGAGTTGAAGAAGCAGGAGGCAGGATAATATTGCCCAAAACTGCACTGGGCGCAGATTTCGGCTACTTCGCCCATTTCGAGGATACCGAAGGAAATAAAGTAGGCATCCATTCAGAGAACTGATCTGATCTGTACTGAAAAAATATGACAACGCGCTCTTCCCATCAACTGGTGGATCACCTGTTTCGGCACGAAGCGGGACGAATGATCGCAGTACTGGCACGCATCTTCGGCGCCGAAAACCTATGCCTTGCAGAAGATGTAGTGCAGGATGCTTTTCTCAAAGCCATCCAGAGCTGGGGATACAATTCCATTCCAGATAATCCTGCCGCATGGCTTATGCGTGTAGCGCGCAACAAAGCGCTCGACATAGTGCGGCGCAAACAAAGTTTCAACCATATCTCCCGCGAACTGGCTGCCCGGCTCGATCTGGTGACAGAGCAACACATAGAGCAACTTTTTCTCGACGATGAAATTCGCGACAGCCAGCTGCGCATGATCTTCGCCTGTTGCCATCCCATACTCAACGAAGAAGATCAGATAGCCCTTACACTCAAAGCCATCAGTGGATTCAGTGCCACCGAGATCGCAAAAGCGCTGGTGATGCAGGAAGCCGCCATCCAGAAAAGATTGTACCGTGCACGAAAAGCATTGCAGGAAAATCAGGTGCAGCTCGAAATGCCGCATGGTACTGCATTGGCAAGCCGCCTCGAAACAGTGCTGCTGGTAATCTACCTCCTCTTCAACGAAGGATACAATTCGCAGAAAGCCGACGAACTTATCCGCAAAGATCTTTGTGCCGAAGCGATGCGTCTCTGCTTCCTGCTCACTGAGCAACCGGCCTTGCAACAGCCTTCGGTGTATGCACTGATGTCGCTCATGTGTTTTCAGGCATCGAGATTTGAAAGCAGAATGGGAGAAGATGATACCATTATCCTACTCGAACAGCAGGATCGTAATCGCTGGAGTAAAGAACTGATCCGAAAAGGATTCGTTTATTTGAATCATTCATCCAAAGGAGATACTATTTCGGTGTATCATATCGAATCGGCCATTGCAGCGGAACATAGCATGGCGGCATCTTTCAGCAGCACCAACTGGACACGCATGCTCACACTCTATGATCTTCTCGCGGAACATAAACCCGGACCAATCACCGAACTGAACCGCGCTGTAGTGAAGGCACAGCTTGGCTTACACGGTCAGGCAATTGAAGACATTTTTGCCATCGAAAAAATCGACACATTACTGCAATCGCAATATATGTACAGCGCTGTACTGGGAGATATTTACCTGCGCGCAGGCGAGAAAGAACATGCAAAGAAATATCTGATGCTGGCGATGGGACTAACCTGCTCCGTCGCAGAAAAAAAACTGATAACGCAGAAACTGGGAACTGCTTAGCTTTTTCTTCCCAACCTTATTTTCACTTTCTCCCAGATGGCCTGCGGCTCTATCTGTTCCATGCATTTGAAATGTTTCTTAGGGCATTTTTTGTAGCCGATCTTGGAGCAGGGTCTGCAACCCAATCCTTTAATCTCCATGATATCGAAGAGCGGAGCCGCGCCGGGCGCAGATTTAGGATAGTAAGGATACATGCCGAATTCCGGCACTGTATTTCCCCATAGAGAAATGATGGGTTTGCGGAATGCCGATGCGATATGCATCAATCCGGTATCGTTGCTGATAATGAGTTTCGATCTCCGAACCAGATCGGCAGACTCGTTGATATTGAATTTGCCGCAGGCATTGTAGATCTTGGCAGGGTCTAATGCAGCGATGGCTTCTCCTTCTGCACTGTCCTCTTTTCCTCCCAATAAAATAATAGGATGATCTATGAGCGAACACAGTGTTTTCAGGTGATGCAGCGGATATTTTTTAGTATTGAGTGCAGCACCGATCACCACGCCGATATAACCGGCATGATGTGAAGTGGGGATATCTGCTTCTTTCACTTCATCTTTTTCGGGGATGAAGTAATCGAGGCCGAGACCATCGTTCTGTATATTGAAAGTTTTGAGCGTATCGAGATATCGGTCAACAATATGCACATCGGGCATACGGTTGATCTTGAAATTGGTGAGCAGAAATTTCTGAATGTTCAGCTTGTTGAAGGAGAAGGCTTTTTTTCCGAGCGCCCGCTTCACGCGCAGGGTGCGCAGGTTATGATGAAGATCTATCACATAATCGAAATCTTCTTCCTCCAGTTGTTTTGTTACTGCATCGAGATCATCCTGCAGCACATGGATCTTATCGATGTAGGGATTGGCTGCCAGTACCGGCAGAAATGCTTTCTTGGTAAGAAAATGCACTTCGGCAGTACCTGCCTGCTTTTTCAGACAACGTACCACGGGTGTGGTGAGCACAATATCTCCGATAGAGGAGAAACGAATGATCAGAAACTTCATGGTGCAATATTACAACAGCTCTTGGCTTACTCTTCTACAAAATTGAGGTCTTTTCCAAAAGTCTCTTTGGTGAAAGCAGCTGCAACAATGGCTATCACCATAAAAATTACGGCTGTGTAGATGCCTCCCTTCACATATCCTATGCCTTCGATACCACGCAAAAACTGGAATACCGGAAGAATGGCGAGTGCCAGCAATCCGCGCACCATATTGGGAATGGTAGTGGCAGCTGTAGCACGCAGGTTGGTGCCGAACTGCTCTGCTCCCATAGTGATGAAGATGGCCCAGAACCCTGTTCCGAAGCCCATTCCGGCGCATATCCAATACAGCGCGCTGGCCGAGCCATTCCAGAGTGCAGTGAAGAAAAGTATGATGAAGAATATAGTGATGCCGTAGAATACGAATAATGCTTTCTTGCGGCTGCGCAGCCATTGGCTTACGAGCCCTACCACAATATCGCCCACCGAAATGGCGGCATAGGCAAACATGATGGCCTTACCCGAATCCACTGGTTCTGTGATGCCGAAATGTTTGGCGAATTCTTTGGAGAAGGTAACCAGTATCCCAATCACAAACCAGGTAGGCACACCCAGCAGAATAGAAAGCAGGTATCTTTTGAAACGATCGCCGTTGGTAAAGAACATGAAGAAATTGCCGCGTTGAACATTCTGTTTCTTCACTTCATTGAACATGCCGGATTCGAATACGGAGATGCGGAGCAGCAGCAATGCGAGCCCCAATCCACCTCCGATGAAATAACAGGTTCTCCAGTGAAAATTCTCTTTGATGATGAAGGCCACCACAGCACCCGTAAGTCCGATGCCCGCTACCAGTGAAGTAGCAATGCCTCTTTTTTCTTTGGGAGTAAGTTCCGCTACCAGCGTAATACCCGCCCCCAGCTCACCTGCGAGGCCAAGACCAGCGATGAAACGGATAGCAGCATATTGCTCCACCGTTTGAACAAATCCGTTGGCAATATTGGCGAGTGAATATAAAATGATGGAGCCGAAGAGTACGCTCAATCTTCCTTTCTTATCTCCGATTACGCCCCAGAGGATGCCTCCGAGCAGCAGACCAGACATCTGCCAGCTGAGAATGCTTTCGCCTGAAGTGGTTACCTGTTCGGGCGTAAGGCCCATGGAGGTAAGGCTTTGAACGCGGATGATACCGAACAGCAGCAGATCGTATATGTCTACGAAGTATCCAAGTGCAGCCACTAAAACAGCTACACTGAAAATAGAGTTAGTTTTTGGTTGCATAACTTTAAGCAGGGTTTTTGGGAACTGGCGGTTCCTTGTGGTTATCTTTCTTTTTACTGAAAAATAATTTGAACAATACAGGAGCAGTTGTTACCAGTACGATGCCGAGAACGATTACTTCGAGGTGTTGCCTGAGATCGAAGTTGAAAGCGCTCATGATCCATTTTTGCAGAAAGTGACCCGCAAAAAGCATGCTGAATACCCAGGCGATACAGCCTATCACATTATAGTAGCCGAATTTCTTTCTGTCCATTTGCACAATGCCTGCGATGATGGGTGCGAAGGTTCTGATGATGGGCAGAAAACGCGCCACCACTATTGCCCAGCCTCCATTCTTTTCGTAGAAGTCGTGCGCCTGATAGAGGAATTTTTTCTTGAAGAAGAATCTGTCTTTCCAGTGGTACATCGATGGGCCGATCTTTCGCCCCGTCCAGTATCCTACCATATTTCCGAGGATGCCGCAAACGGAGATCAGTGCCCAGAGCACAAAGAGATCCACGTATTCGTTCCTCACCTGTCCCATTCCGAAGAGTTTGAGAAACTGGTGGGTGATGCCGGGAACGCCTTTGTCCATTTCATGCGCATAGATGCCGGCAACAAAAAGCAGGGAGTCGCCGGGAAGAAAGAAGCCTGCGAAGAGACCTGTTTCCGCGAATACCACAAAGAGTAAGAGCCATAGTCCGCCATTCTCGATATAGAATTGCGGCTGCAATAACTGAGACCACGAAAAATCTAACAGTATCAGATCCATAAAGGCTGCTTGAGTTTTATGAAAGCAAGGTTTTAAGCCTGTGCTGCATCTCCGCTGTCGCCTGGTCCTAACTCACCTTCCCATTTGCTCACAACTGAAGTGGCGAGGGCATTTCCGATTACATTGGTCATACTGCGGAACATATCACAGAAGTGGTCGATCGGCAGGATAATGGCTACGCCTTCAGGCGGTATTTCGAACATGGCGCAGGTGGCCAGTACTATCACGAGTGAAGCACGGGGCACACCGGCAATTCCTTTACTGGTGATCATCAGTACCAGCAACATGGTGAGCTGGGTAGAGAGATCGAGTGGCACTTTGTAAGCCTGTGCAATGGCAAGGCTGGCAAAGGTCATATACATCATACTGCCATCGAGGTTGAACGAGTACCCCAGCGGCAGTACAAACGAAACGATTTTATTCTTATTGCCGAAGCGTTCGAGTTCTTCGGTCAGCTTGGGAAAAACGGCTTCGCTGCTGGTGGTGCTAAAGGCAATCAGCAAAGGCTGACTGATTCTTTTCAGCAGTTCTTTCACACGGCCTGTACCGAGAATCATGGCTCCGGCACTTAACAGCAGCACCCAGAGTATAGCTATGCCAAGCAAAAAGAATGCGAAATAAACGATGTAGAACTTGAAGATATCCAGTCCACGTGCGGCCACTACGGCGGTGAGTGCACCAAATACCCCCAATGGAGCGAAGTTCATCACATAACCTACCATCTTGAGAATGATATGCGCCACAATATCGAGGGCTTTGATCAGTGGTTTTGCGTAATCGCCAAGCGCCGTCATGGCCACACCAAAGAAGATGCTGAACACCACCAGTTGCAGAATCTCATTGGTAGCCATGGCTTCCACCACACTTTTGGGGATGATATGCTCTACGAATTTTTCGAGGGTGAGTTGAGAAGAGTTCTTCATCAGGTCTTTCACGCCTTCGGTATCGGCATGTGAAAGATCGATATAGGTGCCCGGCTTGAAGATATTTACCAGCACCAGTCCCAGCAAAAGGCTCATGAGTGATGCAGAAATGAACCAGAGGATGGCTTTTCCGCCAATCCTTCCAACGGTCTTGATATCGCCGAGTTTGGCGATGCCTACCACCAGCGTTGAGAACACCAATGGTGCAATGATCATCTGAACCAGGCGAATGAAAACCTTACCGAGCAGGTTGATATTCTTTGAAAAAGGCTTGATGAATTCTTCTGATGCGGAAACGTGAACCAGGTATCCGACAACAATGCCGAGTACCATGGCAAGCAGTATGTAAAGGGTCAGCCTGTTCTTTTTCATGTAAGGGCTTCTGATGAATAATGGCCGCAATATAGCACTTAAACAATAAAAAGCATTTTTTGCAAACCCTTATTCTCACTCATGTACAGGGCAGCGGGGTTGGTAAATCTTTTACTTTGACGGTATCATTATTTCGTTATCTTTCCACCCTATATCTTTTTTAAAACCCCATTGTTCATTTTCAAAAATAGATAACCGACTGTTATGAGCTTGTTTCGTAAGAAATCATTGACTGCACTGCTTGCCCAGGCTGCCGAA
Organism: Pseudoflavitalea sp. G-6-1-2; assembly: GCF_012927185.1. Taxonomy (GTDB): domain Bacteria; phylum Bacteroidota; class Bacteroidia; order Chitinophagales; family Chitinophagaceae; genus Pseudobacter. The sequence goes on along the minus strand of NZ_JABBGB010000001.1, from coordinate 2,106,544 downwards.
TCGGAGAAAGGGTTGAAACGTACCCTCGGAGCCGGTAACCTGGTTGCCCTTGGCATTGGCGCCATTATTGGAGCCGGACTGTTCGTAAGAACAGCAGCAGCTGCCGGCGGCCACGCTGGTCCTGCGGTTACCATCTCATTTGTCATTGCTGCTGTTGGATGTGCTTTCGCTGGCTTATGCTATGCTGAATTCGCGTCTATGATCCCCATCGCCGGTAGTGCTTACACCTATGCATATGCTACAATGGGTGAGCTGGTTGCCTGGATCATCGGATGGGCACTGGTACTGGAATATGCCCTCGGCGCCGCCACTGTATCGATTGCCTGGAGTGAATACTTAAATAATTTGCTGGGGGGGGCAATACCATATGAATGGTGCCACTCGCCGCTGGAATCTGCAGTAGATGCAGCCGGCGTAATGCACAGCGGTATCATGAACGTACCAGCTCTCTTCATTCTGCTGTTACTCTCCCTGCTGCTGATCAAAGGCACACAGGAATCAGCGCTGGTGAATGCTATCATCGTATTTGTAAAAGTGGCCATAGTATTGGTGTTTATCGCTATCGGCTGGCAATATATCAAACCAGAGAACCATACACCATTCTTCATTCCCGCAGACCAACCACCTGCTATCCTGAATAATGGCAAGGAATATTCCTATGCTCCGCCGTTCAATCACGGATGGCTGGGAGTACTCAGAGGCGCAGCCATTGTATTCTTCGCCTTCATCGGATTCGACGCGGTATCCACTGCTGCGCAGGAAGCGAAGAACCCCAAAAGGGATATGCCTATCGGTATCCTCGGGTCGCTGGTTGTTTGTACCATTTTCTACATCCTGTTCTCTTATGTACTTACAGGTGTGGCTCCCTTCACCGACTTCCAGAAAGCAGGTGGTGAAGCATCTGTAGCTTATGCCATCAAAACATACATGCTCAATCACGAATGGCTGGCAACAGCAGTAACCGTGGCTATCCTGGCTGGTTTCAGCTCAGTGATACTGGTGATGCTGCTTGGTCAGAGCCGTGTGTTCTACTCTATGAGTAACGACGGCCTGCTGCCAAAAGTGTTTGCAGATCTGCATCCCAAATACAGAACACCGTACAAATCCAACCTGATCCTCTTCATTTTCGTAGGAGCATTCGCAGGTTTTGTACCGGGTCACCTGGCTGGCGACCTCACCAGTATCGGAACGCTCTTCGCATTCGTACTGGTAAGTGCCGGTGTCTGGATCATGAGAAAATCCGATCCGAAAGTTCCCCGTCCGTTCAGAACGCCTGCCGTTCCGTTCGTATCTACCATGGGAATTCTTGTATGTACTGCCATGATCATTTCCCTTGATCACGTAACCCAGCTCACAGCGCTGGTATGGATGATCATCGGTCTGGTGATCTACTTCAGCTACAGCAAAAGCCGCAGCAAATTGGGAAGACCATAAAATCAAGCGCTTATACATAAAAACGCTCCGGTAGTACCGGGGCGTTTTTTTATAAGGATTGCAAAGGTTATTTTTGCAGCCCTGAGCCGGAAGGCCGGACTCAGTCAACATCGTAAATAAGAAATCAATACCAATATGGGTAGGATATTTGAAGTTCGGAAGTCTACCATGTTTGCCCGCTGGGACAAAATGGCCAAGCAATTCAGCCGTATCGGAAAAGAGATCGTGATCGCCGTAAAAGCCGGTGGCCCCGATCCCAATACCAACCCGGCTCTCCGCCGATGCATGCAGAACGCCAAGAGTGTGAACATGCCGAAAGATCGTGTGGAAGCTGCCATCAAGCGTGCATCGGGCAAAGAAATGGATAACTACGAAGAGATCCTGTACGAAGGATATGGTCCTCATGGAGTTGCCATTCTCGTAGAAACTGCTACAGACAACCATGTTCGTACAGTGGCCAACGTAAAAGCACATTTCAATAAAGGCAATGGTGCATTGGGTAACAGTGGATCGGTAGCCTTTCAGTTCAAGAAAATGGGTGTATTCAAACTGAACCCGCAGGGGCTCAGCCAGGAAGACCTCGAACTGGAACTGATCGACTTCGGCCTCGAAGAAATGGGAGAAGGAACCGGTGAGAACGGAGAAACGCTGCTCGTACTGCGCGTAGGATTCACAGACTTCGGCAATATGCAGAAAGCGCTGGAAGAAAAGAACATCACTCCAATCAGTGCAGAACTGGAATGGATTCCAGGTACTACAGTTGAACTGCCCGAAGAGCAGGCACAGGAAGTGCTGAAGCTGGTAGACAAGCTGGAGCAGGATGAAGATGTGCAGAAAGTGTTCTATAACCTCGCATAAGTTAACTGAAAATAAAAAGCCTCCTCAGAGTGATCTGTGGAGGCTTTATTATTTTGATGATGTGTTTATTTTCCTGAAGCTGCAACTGAAGACAATGCTTCTATTTGAATTAAGAATGCTTCAGCGTCCTGCTCAGTAGTAATCACTTTCGTAAGAGCTTCATTTTTAGTTGATACCGGAATCTCACGAGGCACATAGAATGGATCATTAGCTGTAGCATCCGCTAATTTTTGTATGGCATCCATTTTAGCCTTTATTATTTCATTCATAAACCAAATTTACTGAAAAAAAATCCCTGAACCATTCGCTATATATTTCTAAAAACATAGTATCTGTACAGATCAATTGCAGGCCTATGGCTGTCTAGCAATTCGGATTGAGGTTTAAAGAAGACAGCGCCATCATTCTTTCTTTCAATATCCCCGCTCCTCATAAGTCGGGCAAACCAGTCAACACCAAAGGCTTTAAGATATTCAGAGAGATAGGTTCTGTTGCCAATAAATATTCTATGATAAAGATAGGCCCTCACATCATCAGAGCCATCTAATCCGATACTCGACTCCGGGTTTGCACGCAGGAATGTCAATGCAAACAAAATAATGGAGGAAAACAACTTGTTCAGATCATCATGGGAGATTTCGGCTGAATCATCTATCGTTCCATTAGGCAAAGGAGGACCAAAACTAAGATTATAAACGTCCGGCAATAAACCGATCATAGCTGGTTTTAGTTGAATCTTCATTAATACAGCATTGCCTTTTTTATCACAGGAATGAAAGGCTGCTTCTCTCAGATCAGGCGTTATCAATAGCAGTTCATACGTATCTTCGAGATCTATTTTTACTTTCATAGGGTTATTTCTTCATGGCACGGTTATCATTTCTTTTCACCTGATAAATGTAACCATTAACCGAAAAATAATCACGGTAACCAACAACTGTAAAAACAAATTTCACTAACAAATGAAAGCCAAGCACGCTCTTTTTCTCCTTGCCATCGGCTTCGTACTGGAGTTCCTCGGTTCCTGGATCCGAATTATGCACTGGGCGAAAAGTGATTACTGGACAATCGCAGGCATTCTGCTGAAAATCGCAGGTGTTGTGTTGCTGGCATATAAAATTGTAACTTACCCCGGATGGAAAAATTTCTGGAACCGGTGAAGAATAAATCCCGAATCATGAAACTATTAACTGGCATCGCCTCCGCTTTTTTGATCGTTGTTTTTCTGAGCAGCTGCAATGGCGTTTACACCACCAGCCCTAATCAGGTATACGAATACTGGACAGGCGAGCTGCCCGACTCCAACGTCCATGTGCTTAATGGAATGTATCAGCGCAAAGACGGTCAATATGCCCTCTTTCTCAAAATGGAGGCGTCCGAAGAATGGCGAAAACAATTGATCGAATCGAATAAGATGGAAGCGCAGACGGAGTATACACTTCCTAAAACAGTGCCTTCCTGGTTTAAACCCGCAACCCGCATGCTGATCTGGAAACCGGCAACGGCAACAAAAAAAGACAACATGCTCTTTTTTGAAGATACCCTTACTGGAAAAGTGCTGTATCTGGAAGTGAAGCTGTAAGAGAAAAGGACTTATTGCCCGTTGGTGTGATTTTCATCATTCATCCCCTCTCCGATTTCCCTTCGGATGAGCTGCTTGAATTTCTTCTCATTCGACTTCCACGTAGTGGCAGAAATAATGGTGATGCTCACGAATGCAATTGTAGGAATCGTCCACAGCTTATTCTCGAAGTCGATGCCGAACATGGCAAAGATGAAGAACACAATGATGGTGGCGATAAATGTTCCCGCAAGGATGTACAGCGTGAGGTAGGATCTTTGCCCACCTTTTCTTTGTTCTTCCCAATACTTTATGAATCGCTTCTCCTTTGCTGTTAACATTTGCAGACTATTTATGGTAAGATGCAGGCAAAGATATCTTATATCTCACTGCAATTACACGAATGAGTACAATGAATACAATGGTAATGGTGGTGGTGTACTCCACAAGGATATTGGTACGATTGAGGCCGAAATACAGCAATCCGCCTGCAATACAGGCCGAAGCATAGATCTCCTTTCTGAAAATGAGGGGGATATTGTTCAGCAGTACATCGCGCAATACGCCTCCGAAACATCCGGTAGTGGTTCCCAGCGCGATGCAGATAAGTGGACTAAGCCCTGCATTCTGCGCCCTTTCGATACCCACAACAGTGAATAATCCGAGGCCGAGCGAATCGAAGAAGAACATGGTTCTGCTGAGTTGCTTGAGCAGTTTGCCGAAGAGCAGCGCTGCGATTGCTGTACAGAGGATCACGATGGCCGTGGTATTATCCTGCAGCCAGCTCACCGGCGTTTTGCCTATAAGTACATCACGAACGGTTCCACCGCCGATAGCCGTAACAAACGTAATGATGATCACGCCAAAAGGATCGAGCCTTTTTTCCATGGCCATGAATGCGCCTGATAAGCCAAAGGCGATGGTACCGCCGATCTCGATAATGTCGAGGTAGATTTTATTCATTTATCATTTCAGTTACCACATCCACGATCTCTTCGGTGTTGGGCTTGCTGAAATAATCGCCGTCACTGCCGTAGCTGGGTCTGTGTGCTTTGCCGGTGATGCTGCGTGGAGCTACATCGAGCCAGCGGAAACCGCCCTGCTTTTCCATCACTTCGTTGAACATGTATCCGCATGCGCCACCGGGAACATCCTCATCTACAAATACGATGCGGTTTGTTTTTTTGAGGCTTTGCAGAATTACATGATGCGTATCGAAAGGCAGCAATGTCTGCACATCCACTATCTCACAGCTGATGCCGTGCTTAGCCAGCACATCGGCAGCTTCCTGAATTACACGCAGCATAGAGCCATAAGAAACGATGGTGATATCGGAACCTTCACGGATCACTTCCGGAACGCCGAGCGCTACCGTGTAATCGAGCAGATCGGAAGGCAGTTTTTCTTTCAGACGATACCCGTTGAGGCACTCCACTACAATCGCAGGATCGTTGCCTTTGAGCAGGGTGTTGTACATGCCTGCCGCCTGCACCATATTGCGTGGTACGCAGATATGCATGCCGCGGAGTGAGTTGATCATCATGCCCAGTGGCGAGCCGCTATGCCAGATGCCTTCGAGCCTGTGGCCACGTGTGCGCACAATAATCGGGCAGCTCTGACGGCCTTTGGTACGCCAGTGCAATGTGGCTGCTTCATCGCTGAGCGGTTGCAGACCATATAAAAGATAATCGAGGTACTGAATTTCGGCGATAGGACGAAGGCCGCGCATAGCAAGACCAATGCCCTGTCCCATGATGGTGAGCTCACGTATACCGGTATCGAACACACGCTCAGGGCCATGTTTCGCCTGAAGACCGGCAAAGCCCTGATTTACGTCACCGATCTTACCCACATCTTCTCCGAATGCCACCACCTTGTTGTTTTGGGTAAGCAGCATATCGAAATAGCGGTTGAGGATTTCGTATCCGTTCACCATGGGTGCATCGTAAGCGTAGCGCAGCTCTGATGTCTGAACGAGCAGCGGACTTTTAGGGCTTTCGTCGTACAGATGTGAATCGTACATGGCGTAGCCTTCGGCTTTCAGCTGATTGTAATATTGACGGAGACTGTCTGCAGATGGATGTTTTCCTGCAACTGCAAGTACAGTGTGCAAAGTAGCCAGCACATCGCGGCGCATCGGCTCGCGATTGGAAACGAGCTCCTGTTTTGCTTTGGCAATTTCGCCATGAGCATCGAGGCCGGCAGTGATCAGCTCTTCAATTCTTGCTGCCGCATCCGCCACCTGCGTTTTGATCGGCGTGCTGTATTTCTCCCATGCACGGTTCTTGCTGTCGCGCACGAACTCTTTTGCATGGATCTCTACGTTATGGAGTTCTTCTTCACTGCAGAGTTCATTTTCGAGAATCCATTCGCGGAACTTCTTGTTGCCATCCCATTCGCGTTCCCATTCGAGACGCTCAGGAGTTTTATAACGCTCATGGCTACCTGATGTAGAGTGGCCCTGAGGTTGCGTTACTTCTTCCACGTGGAAGAGAGCTGGAATATGTGTGTCGCGGATCTTCTGGATGGCGGTCTCAAATACTTCGCACATGCCCGCATAATCCCAGGCCTTTACTTTGTAGATGTCGAAACCGGTAGTTCCATCTTTTCTCTGGAAACCTTTGAGGGCTTCGGAGATAGATCCTTTGGTTGTTTGAAATTCTTTGGGAACGGAGATCCCGTAACCATCATCCCACACAAAAACTGCGAGAGGCACCTGCAGAACACCTGCGGCGTTGACGGTTTCCCAGAAATGTCCTTCAGACGTGGAGGCGTCGCCGATAGTGGCGAAGCAGATTTCATTTCCCTCATCACTGAGGGATGTTTCTTCGAGCAGCGCTTCTGAATTGCGGAAGAGTTTGGAGGCGAATGCCAGGCCGAGGGCGCGGGGCATTTGTCCGGCTGTAGGCGCTAATCCTGCTGCAATATTCTTACGGTTCACCAGATCGAGAAAATTACCATTTTCGTCTACGGTTTGAGTAGCGAAATGTGAATTCATCTGGCGGCCGCCGCTGTGCGGATCATTGGCAGTGTCGGGATCGGCATAGAGCTGTGCAAAGAACTCTTCGACAGAGGCTTGCTTTGAAGCGAAAGCAAATGTCTGATCGCGGTAGTACCCGCTGAGGAAATCTCCGCGACGGAAGAATTTAGCTGCTGCAATCTGGGCAACTTCCTTTCCATCACCGAAGATGCCGAATTTGGCTTTTCCGGTCAATACTTCCTTACGGCCTAAGAGGCTGGCCTCTCTGCTTTCGCAGGCCATACGGTAATCGTTCAACACTTCCTCACGGAACTTGTCGAACGATAATTTTTCGTTGGCAAACAATGGGTTGTGTATGGCATTTTCCATGGCTCAAAAGTAGTATTTAAGTAGGTACCAACTGCTCAAATGGGGCCAGAAATTGCGGATGTTAAAAAATTGTCATTAACCCTGAAATTTCTTGGCAATTAGAACGTTAAAAATGTAATTTTGAATACGTTAACAAATAAATAAAGTAACACATGACTAAAAAATTGTGTTCGCTTGTACTGGTCATACTGCTGGCCGCATCGGGCAGCCTGATGGCACAGAGCGCAACAGTGGCCAATCCTCCGGCAGATGTACTTCAGCTGAAAGAGAACGGGTACGATTTTGGCAAGATCCCTCAGGGAAGGCCCGTAACACATATTTTTGAAATAGTGAACACTGGCAAGGCTCCTTTGTTATTGAGCAATGTGCAGGCTTCCTGCGGATGCACCACTCCTGAGTGGAGCAAAGATCCGATCAAACCGGGCGCCTCAGCACAGATCAAGGTAGGATACAATGCTGCCGCTGAAGGATTCTTCAACAAAAGCATCACTATCCAGTACAATAAAGGAGAATCGAAAACGCTGATGATTTCCGGTACAGTGTACAAAACACCCGCTACTGCGGCACCGGCCAATTCATCCATCACATTACTGAAAAACATTAATGGACTCCAATAAACTCAATCAAATTATGAAAAAACTTCTTCTGGCATTAAGCGTGATCTTTGTTTCAGTGACTGGCTTCGCACAGGCAACCGCACCTCAGTCAGCTGAAAACGTGGTAAAGTTCAAAGAACTGGTGCACGATTTCGGTAAGATCAAACAAGGTGTACCTGTTACATACAACTTCGCATTCACCAACGTAGGTACCAAACCTGTAGTGATCGAAGCAGCTACGGCATCTTGCGGATGCACCACTCCGGTTAAACCCGAAGCGCCTGTTGCAAAAAGCAAAGCAGACAAAATCACTGCAGGTTTCAATGCCGCTGCACTCGGACCATTCAACAAAACCATTGCCGTGAAAGTGGCAGGTATCGATGCGCCGCTCGAACTGCGCATTACCGGTGAGGTGCTGAGCGAAGTGGACTATGCAAAATATCAGAAAGAAAAAGGAAATAAGTCTAAGTAAACTATAATTTTCTTGCGCGGGGTCTTCCTGTTGTCGCTGACAATAAATGGAAGACCCCGCTTTATTTTTGTACGGTAAAAAGATTCAATTATACTCCCCTATCTTTGTTGCATGTTAACGATAAGCCAGCGTGGCAAAGAAATGCCCGCATCACCCATCCGTAAGCTGGTTCCCTTTGCGGAAGCAGCCAAGAAAAAAGGAACGAAAGTTTACCATCTCAATATTGGTCAGCCCGATATCGAAACGCCTCCGCAGATTCTGGATGCAGTTCGCCATGCAGACTTCAAAGTGCTGGAATACAGTCACAGTGCAGGTAATGAGAGTTACCGCCGTAAACTGGTGGAGTACTACAAGAAGGTAGGCATCGAAGTAGATCACAACCAGATCATCGTTACCACCGGCGGTTCGGAAGCCATCATCTTCGGATTTATGGCCTGCCTCGATCCGGGCGACGAAGTGCTGATCCCCGAACCATTCTACGCAAACTACAACGGATTTGCAGTGGAAGCCGAAGTAGTGGTGAAGCCAATCACTTCACATATCGAAACAGGTTTTGCACTGCCCGCGATCAGTGAGTTTGAAAAGATGATCGGGCCACGCACCAAAGCTATTGTGATCTGCAATCCTAACAACCCTACCGGTTATCTCTACAGCAAAGAAGAGATGGATACCCTGAAGCAGATCGTGATCAAACACAATCTCTTCCTGTTTTCGGATGAAGCATATCGTGAGTTTGCTTACGACGGCAAACAGATCAGCGCCATGCAACTCGAAGGAGCAGAACAGCATGTGGTACTGATGGACACCATTTCCAAAAGATACAGCGCCTGCGGTGGACGTATCGGCGCATTCGTAACAAAGAATAAAGAACTACTTGATGCTGCCATGAAATTTGCACAGGCGAGACTGAGCCCTCCTTCTTTTGCTCAGATCCTGGCAGAAGCAGCAGTTGATCTTCCCGATAATTACTTCGACGCAACACGTTCGGAATATCAGAAACGCAGAGATGTGCTGGTATCGAGACTGAATGCAATGGAAGGCGTTTTCTGTCCTAACCCAGGTGGTGCGTTCTATGCAATGGCAAAACTGCCCATCGATGATTCGGATAAATTCTGTCAGTGGTTGCTGGAATCTTTCAACCACAATGGCGCTACAGTAATGCTGGCACCAGCTACAGGATTCTATGGAACAAAAGGATTAGGGCTGAACGAAGTACGTCTGGCGTATGTGCTGAACGTAGACGACCTGAATAGTGCAATGGATTGTCTGGAAGCAGCTTTGAAAGAATATCCTGGTAGAACTAAATAAAAGTTTTTCCGTATCAGGAATTTCTATATTTTTGCAACCCTTTTAGCAACGAAAGAAGCTTGAAAGGGCCGCGCCGGGGTAGCTCAGGCGGTTAGAGCGCAGGATTCATAACCCTGAGGTCACGAGTTCAACTCTCGTCCCCGGTACAGAAAGGGACTTTAGCTTAAATTCATAGCTGAGTCCCTTTTTTAATTCCCCTACATTACACTGCTGGCATTCAATCACACAAAATAAAGGATTGATAAAAGTGGTTCGCGTTTGGTCACTTTCCCTGTTATAATAGATTCCCTCCGGAAAGATCATTTTTTGAAGCTGCTGTTTTCCTTCAAAATCGCTGGAACTTATTTCTTCTAACCATTATTATCGCCATATCCTTTTTGAAGTGATTAAGCTCTTCTGGCAATTGCTGCTCAGAAAAAAACAATAAGGACAGTTCATGAATGCTATCATATTTCCAGAAGTAAATGCTATTTACTATAGCCCCATTTTTTAATTGACGAGGATTGTATGAACCTGTATTAATAGAATTCGGAGGATTTGAAAAATGCGCCCCTAAAGAATCAATCAGAGATCCATCATTCACCGCAATCACATAACTAACTCTATCAATTATGCTATCCTTGTCAAAATGAATCAGAGCATCTGCTACTTGACATCCAAATATTTTTACATTATTTACTTTCTCCGAATTCAACTTTAATTGATAATTTAACGAATCAAGAAAAAGTATTTTGCTATATTTCTCAAAATAGCTGCTATCCTTAATATTATCGCAATCCTGCGTTTTAACCTTTTTGCCAACTTCCAAACTAACCCCGCAAGTTTCAATGTTTAATTTTGAAACGCAAGTCTGAGCTTTACTTTTGATTGATAAAAACAAGGTAGACAACATTAGAAAAATCAAATTCAATTTCATCGATCATATTTAAGCATTATAATAATATTGACTACTAAAAAAGGCATTATATAAATTCATTTGCCGTTGAAAGCCTGCATGTAAATTCCCTTCCTTATCATTTACAATTCCTATCCCTTCGTACATTATGTCAGGGATATTTTCTTCAATTACTTCTATTGGGAATTGTTTATGATCGGGAAAAAATGATTCAACAACTTCGATTAATTTGTAATAATCCTGCAGTACACTTTTTTCTATGTTGTATGTTGCAAAACTCATATCATTTGAGGTTGAAAATTTCTCAGGATATGTTTGATAAACAATGAAGCTATCAATCAAAACACTAATATGGAGAACCAAGTTGATGAAATTGAATTTGGAGCCTTTCCGATCAAAAGATAAGCATACAGGAAATGACCGTTCATATGAATTTAGATAGTAATCAAAAGAATAAACACGGGCATCGGGAAATCTTTTTTTGACTTCCTTTAGTAACTCATTCCACTGTAGATTATTTCTTTGAATATTTGCTAGTTTTGTTGACTCCAATAATTTATTTTCCTTAGTAGAACTATAGATTTCTTTCTTAAGCTCACTTACACCTTTAGGATAAAATTTATAAGCAATTTCCAGATAATAATTAAGTAAACTCATATTCAATTTTACTCATCTTTGGATCAATTTCAAATTCTATTTCATTTGAGAAGGTTGTTAATCCTTTTTTCCGTTAGCCTCGAACTATACGAAACCCTGATATTCATAACCTAGCATGAATATCAGGGTTAAATTCTAACTCTTTGTTAGCTAGGAAGATTTATATCGGCTAATAACAACCAGAACCTGTCAGCCGATTTTGAAGAATTGTAAACGGATCATTGATGATCGCATTCTTTGTAACAGTAGTTGTTGGAAATTTTGATTTATCAGAAATTGAAATTTGTGAAAAGGGAAATTCTTTTTTTAATTGTTCGGTCCAATAACCCATAAGTTCCTTTTGTAATCTGGCATCTGATAGTTCCATAAATTCTTGTAAAGTATAGTTAAGATCTCTATAGTATTGAATTAATTGAATTCCTGCTCTATCAAGCGCATCAGCAGCCCTAGCTGCTGCTTCTGGCGCAAGAACTATATCTCCGGTATATTTTTGATATGGAACAGTAACATAAAAAGGTCCAGGAAGATTCCTTGAAATAGTTGTGGCAAAATCCTTTGAACCAATATCGAAACTCAGGTTACTAATCCCTGCTTCTTGAGCATCAGTTGATCCACCTTTCGTGAAAGCAAAAGATTTGCAACTTATGTGATTATCATCAGCGATGGCCGAATTTTCTAATTCACCCGTTGAGCCTCCTCCTCCATCACCAGGGCAAAATCCTTCATAATCTGGCGAGCATCCACTATCACCCTCACAGGTAGTCCCAACATATTCTTTATATTGAGTTGTTGTGCCATCAGCATAATGTATTGTTGTAACCAGATACCAATCTGTGCAAATTGCGTCCAACACCTTATCTCCACTAACTTTCTTGTCCTTTAGTGGAACCATTTTTCTCTCTTTCAGACTTTTGCTGCCACCATCAAAAGTTAATATATGTCCTCCGCCTAGTTTGTAAAATCTTAATTGATAATTTTCATTAAGACTACCATTTTTAAAAAAATTTCCAATCTGACTTAATTGAGCTTCTCCATCATTCTCAGCAGTCTTAACTACTGCTAAGGTTTTATAATTTCCATTTTCCTTTGCAAAGGATAAATAGTAATCCGCCTTTGCATCTTCATTCTTAATAAGAATTATGGTTATTGATTTCCCATTCTCAAAGGTTACAGTTCTGAATTTGCTATAATCAAGTATTCGAATGATAGAGTCAGTGTGGCGTTGAATTTTAGGTGTTAATTGCGAATTAATTTGGTTATGCCATTGGGTAACTTCATTTTGAAGCTCAGTTTTACTTACTTCAGGCTCTTTTAGTTTCTTTTGACATGCGCCAACAAGACAGAAGATTGAAATGAGGAATAAGGTTACGGTAAAATAAGTCTTGAACTTAAATTTGTTTCCTTTCATAAATAAAGTTTTTATAATATTATATTTAATTATTATCTACAAAAAAAATGAATGCTATTTTTCCAGAATTACCCAATTGCCTTAGTATTTAGAGGATCATGGATTATTAATAACGGGTAAGGTGGGTAGGTTTTGCGCAAGGAGATAGATGGAAAATGCCGTGAACCTAAACTCGTTTTAATTGGAGCACATTTGCACTGAAATGTAAAATTTTTTCAAGATTCTCAAATATCTGGTTCGCGGATACAACCATTGGGGGTACAAGAAAAAGGATTCAGTTTGCACTGAATCCTTTTTTATTTTCTATCCATTACATTCCGCTCTTTTAATTTATCCAACTGCACAAAGACCATCCGATCCAATCCCCAATGCCAGATTCATAGTGTTGTAGTACACTTCCGATGCAATCAGAAATGTTATGAAGATGATCTGCTCCTCAGTAAAATGTTTCTTCAGTTCGCTGAATACCTCATCCGGCACTTGCTTATGCAATGTCACTTCTTTTACATAGGCCAGACAGGCCCGTTCCGAAGGAGAGAACAAATCATTGTTTGCAAACTCATGCACTGCTCCCAGCTTCTTCATTGAATTGCCTTTTTTCATTGCGAAGGCGTTGGCTATATCGAGACAAAACGGACAGGCATTCAGATCGGACACCAGGGCATGGATCATGATCTTCAGATCTTCATTCAAAGGTGCTTTGTTGCTGATCTTATAGAATAATCCGGCTACTTTCATCAGCGATGGCACGCGCGCATACACCACTTTGGCCGGTGTGATCACTTTACCGAACAGTCTTTTGAAGTACCAGAATCCCAGTTTAACGTAGGGGCTTTTAGGTTTTTCGATGGGCGCCAGCCTTAATTGATGTTCCATTGTCAACGTATTTTACAGGAAGACGGCAATCTCCCTGTTTCGTGACAATTTTCAGTCCTGATAAACGAGATTTTTTAATTTATCAGGATTTCTGATAAAATAGAAGTTGTTGATCTTATCGCCTTCATGTTCAAAGCAAACACAGGTGATCGGCTCCCGGGTAACAGCATCGAATAATGCCAGTGCAGGCAATCCATTCACCAATGGAAAACTGTATAATGGGGTTGGAACAGGCACTTTTTTGAAAAGTCCGATAATGAATCGTGAAACCACATCCTGCCCGAACAAAGGTTGTGTAGCAGCTGTAACTTTTCCGCCACCATCTCCATACAAACAAATATCATCTTTCAGCATTGCGATCAGTTTGGCCTGATCCAGACTCAAACTGGCGGTAATAAAAGCATTCAGCAGTTCACGATGACGCCGCACATCAGCATCAAACCGCTTCTTATCTTTTTGCAGTTTTTCTTTTGCCCGGTGCAAGTGCTGGCGGCAGGTACTTTCAGTGATCTCAAGAATTACTTCGAGATCTTTGTAGGAGAGGTCGAAACTTTCGCGCAAAATAAAGATGGCCCTTTCCAGCGGATTCAATTTTTCAAGCAGAAAGAGAAAACCGATGGAGATATCCTTTCCGGTTTCCGGCATAGACTCCTGCACATCTACCACTGGTTCCGGCAACCATGGGCCTTTGTATAATGTACGTTGTTCCTTCAGTTTCCGAAGACGATCGATACTGCGGTTAGTAACCATGCGCATCAGATAATTGCGAGGCTCATTCACCTGCGAAGTATCTATAGCCAGCCAGTGCACAATCGCATCCTGAACAATATCTTCAGCTTCCTGCTTCTCCCCTAACATGCGATATGCAATGCCGGTGAGCAGTGAACGGTATTCAATGATGTCGGTTGGTTCCACATGGCAAAATTAACACCCCGATCCGTTTCCTGAAACAAAAAAGATTACCAGCGGCTCACTGCTGTCATCAGAAAAAATAAAACGGCTCATCATTGGGATAATGCCACAAGGATGAGCCGCATATGAAAACTCGAACTTTACTTATTTCGATATTATCATTCTTTCGATATAAATTTTTACTCCATCTTCAATCTTCAGCACATACACTCCCCTGCTCAAAACACCTGCATTGATTTTATTACCCCCCTGTACTAATCGCTGACTATGCACCAATCTTCCATTCACATCAAACATCTTCAGTTCACTTGCCGCATTATCGCTCTGAATTGTAAACTGACCGTTACTTGGGTTGGGATACACTTGTAATGCAGGCCCATTTGTGCGCACGGCAACTACTTTGCTGTATTTGTATTGGCTATCTATATCAACCATCTTCAACCGGTAGTAATTCCATCCACTGCCGGGATTGTTATCCCATAACTCATAGGACTGATTGCCTGCCGTATTCTTTGCATTCACCTGCCCGATCACTTTCCAGTTGTTATTGTTACTGCTTCGTTCTACATCGAAGCGGTCTAAATTTACTTCATTGGCAGTAAGCCATTGCAGTTTTGTTTTTTCGTTGATCAGCTGACCAGAGAAACTTAACAGATCCAAAGGCAATGGTGCTGATTGTACAACTGCCATTGTACCTGAACTGAATGATGTTACATAGAATTCCGCATATTGCGCTCCCTGATACTCTCCAAGCGTAAAAGTTGTCTTCGTTGCTTTTTCTGAATAGACATAACCAGTGTATCCTGCTGCTGTACCATTCCATGCATTGGCTCCATCTACTTTATACAATACCAGATCGCGAAGCAGATCGAACGATGTTGTGTTCTTCACATCTCCGCTATCTGCTGATGCAAAATAGAAGCGCACTCCTACCGAATCTGTGGGTGTTTTGGAGGTAGTGATGGTAAAGCTCCGGTTGAAAGGATAATAATTAGAAGATTTACCAAATGGCGCAGACATTACTGCTGTACTATTGGTTCCATATCCTGCTCTGAGATTACCAGTAGCCGAAATAACTCCCAGATCATTAGTTCCGGGTTTCACAGCAACAAGCAACTTAGCTTCATTGCTGTTGTAGAAATTCAGCCATCCGTCAGTGCCACAATAGCTATCAGCCAATAATGCAGCATTGGTTTCGTTCAAAGAAAAAACACGATCAGCTTCATATGCTCCTAAGTCAACCTTACTCAATTTTATACGCGGTTGACCAGCAATATCTGCAACCGTTGCAACATCGAGGAAACTATTCTCACCGGCATCGATACCCTCACTGCAGGCTGTCAGCATTAGTCCATCATCTGCAGTTCCCCATTTATCATCTGGCCCATCAACATCAGCTTCATTCTTAAATGCAGGATCAACGAAACTGTTATTACTCTGAACAACCGGCATTCCGTTCTCATTGAAAATATCACTGGTTGCAGGAGTAACAGCAACGGACTTATAAAATACGTTGTTCTGAATTCGTGCCTGTCCCGCAGCAGTCTCGAACCTTATTGCCCCTCCATTACCCTTGGTACTATTGCCATAAAATGTATTGTTGATGATATGATATTCTCCGTTGGCTGCACATACAGCACCACCTCCAGGAACACTATTGTCCTTATTGCTGACGAAAACATTATTAACCAATGTATCCTTCCCCTGAAACATGCTCAACGCTGCACCGGTATTGGTACTTTCATTGGATTCGAAGATTGAGTTTCTTACAGAAAGTATAACATTGACGCCTTCGTGCCGCAATGCACCGCCATACTGTGACTGATTACGGCCAAACAAAGTTCTGTTAATCAGAAAATTTCCGTTTTCATACCATATCGCACCTCCGCTTAGGTCTGCTGTGTTACTCTCGAAACGGCAGTTCCTAATATTCATATTACCGCCTGTTTCATATATAGCCCCTCCCTTCTGTGCATGGTTTTCTTTGAACTCATTTGCTTCCAGCACACCATTCAATTCATTGGAAACCAAGAGTGCGCCTCCATTTACGGCTACACGGTTCCGAACAAAACGACTGCTCTTTATTGAAAGCAGTGTTATTCGCCCACCAAAAATACCTGCCCCGGACTTCGCCTCATTATCGGAAAACTCACAACTGTCCACCTTTAAAAAATCTGCATTAGCAAAACCTACAGCACCTCCACTTCCCAAAGCGATATTCCTGATAAACTTACATTTGATGAGAGTAGGATCCGAACCTACAAAACAGTAGACACCTGCACCGGATTGAGCTGTATTTTCTGAAAGAGTACAATTATATAAAACCGGATCACTTTCGCTTAAACCATAAACTGCTCCACCAGTGTTTACAGCACTATTCTTTATGAAACTACTATTTCTAATCACTGGATTGGATCCCCCCATGCTTCCAATTCCTCCACCATTTCTGGCTGCTGCATTTCCGGAAATAATGCAGCTATCAATTTGCGGTGCCGAATTGGAAAAATTATACATTCCTCCTCCATTGCCACTACCAATTCCACTTGCAATATTATTCATGATACTGCTATTTTTTATAACAGGATCTGAAGAATGATTGTACATACCAGCACCAGATACAACAGCACTGTTGTCAGAAATGATGCAATAATTGATTACAGGAGAAGCACCTGAAACATTGGTTATACCTCCGCCGGAAACGAGCGTTCTGTTTATCGTAAAGCTGCAGTTTGAAATAGAAAGCGAGCTATTGTTGTTATACATACCGGCTCCCTCTCCATTGGAAGAATTTCCGGTTACAGTACAATTGATGAAACGCACCAGATTAGGTTGCGCGGAAATGCCTGTCATTAATGTAAACACGCCAGCTCCTGAATTCCTTTGCACGTTCAATCCTTTATACACTTTACTGTCAGCTCCGTTGGCTACGCCATTGCGGATTGTAAATCCATCAACAACAACACTGTCGAAAATATTGCGGGGATCAACAATCACCAGCACATGATAGCTGTTGTCTGCACTGTCAGCAGGGTTATTGATATTTCCATCGAGAATTACTTTGTTGGCAAGATGATCTCTAACACCACCTCCTGCAGGATAACCTCCATACAATTTGATACGCGAACGCAGTATGGCGAATGCACTGTCGCGATCTGTGGCGCCTGGTGCACCGGTAGGAAAGTAAGTGCCCTTCGCAACAAGAATACTGTCTATCACACTACCTTCCATGTTTGCGATACTTAGACTATGTGCAAGTGTCTTATGAGCAAATGCCCAGCTCACACCATTGTTTGCATCATTGCCGGAAGTACTGTCTACATACAACACACGGGATGGACCCACCCTCGATTCATAAGCCCCCAAATCAATCGAGCCTCCAAAAAACCTTACTCCACCACTCAGATCGGTGGAAGGCAATAAAGAACTGACACCGGTTATGTTTCCAGCATTGGCAGATGAACTGGCTGCACTCAACCCCAGGCCGTCGTCAGCTGTACCCCACGTATTATCAGCTCCCACCGGCAAAGGCTCATTCACAAAAAGCGGATCAATAGAAAAACTGTTATTCGTTGCTGTATACGGCATTGCTGCATCGTTATACACATCATTACCGATGGATCCTTTACACTTGAAAAAGATATTATTCTGCAGTTTTACAGAACCAGTATTCCCTTCCATCCGAATTGCACCGCCCTTTCCCAGAGTAGTGGTGTCTGCATAGAAAGTATTATTAACAATGGAAAAATTCCCTGTTGTTACACAAAGCGCCCCGCCACCAACAGTACTGTTGTCTTTATTCAGAACAAACACATTGTTCACGAGTGTGTCACTTCCTTCTGAAAGACTCATTGCCGCTCCCGTATTGCTGCTGGTATTACCGGTGAATACTGAATTCTTTACAGACAGAATTGGATTTAACTGATTGCGGATAGCGCCGCCATATTGCGCACTGTTTCGGAGAAACTGTGAAGCAGTTAGCAGTATGGTGCCACCCTCCTGATAAATAGCACCGCCTGCGACAGTAACAACATTGTTTTCAAATTGTGTGCTGGAAATAGTAACGAAAGAAATATTGGTATTAACAATCGCTCCTCCCCTGTCTGAACTATTGGATACAAAGCGGGAACCAGTTATCTCTACTCTTGCATCAGAATTATATATCGCACCGCCCCGGGTGCTTGAATTTGAACTGAAATTGCAATTGGTGAAACTGGATTTACTTCCTCCAACAAACACCGCACCGCCGAAACTTCCCACAGCTACATTATTATTGCTGAATGAACAATTTTCAAACGACGCATCCGAAAACGACAGCTGTACAGCACCGCCCATATTCACAGCTTTGTTATCGCTGAATCCGCAATTACGTACCCTTATCTTCCCGCTGTTCTTATTCAGCTGCATCATCAGTGCACCAGCATATTGCTGCAAAATATCATAGCCCAGATAAGCTTTCTTTCCGGGACCGGAGGCATGCCCGTTTCGGAAAATGAATCCATCGACAATCACACTGTCCGCTGCTGGAACCAATCCTGCAATTACCATAATATGATAGCTATTGTCTGTATTCGTTGCATTGTTGTTGATATTGCCGTCGAGATAAACCGGATTGTTCGCAATATCCCTTACCCCTCCACCCGCAGGATACCCTCCATACATTCTTATTCCTCCGCGCAATATGGTAAAGGCACTATCTCTGTTAATCCCCGACTGAAATCCGGCAGGGTAATAAGTTCCTTTGGCCACATGAATGTTAACTGGGGTAGTTCCACCCGCAGCCGCAGTCAATGCATCACTGAGCTTATTGTAGGCATTGATCCAGCTGCTTCCATTGCTGGTGCCGGTGGCGGTTCCATCCACATACAGGTTTTGCTGACTTCTTGCCTGCAAGGTCAGCAGGCAGATGAAAACAGTTAAGAAAAAATGATTCAGAGGGTTGGGAACTGTAAATGTTTTGTTCATATACAGATTGTTTTCAGGTTGTTTGGTTTTGCTTGTATGATGGTATTCGGGTAGTATGAAAACGAAAGAGGATGCTCCAGCTGACGATCGAGTTGATGTATACGATAATTGTACACAAGCCAGATGATCACCAGCAGCAACAGAAAAATCAAGATCATTGCAATCAGCCAAAGCAATAGTTTTTTTCTCTCCGGCATGGGTGGTGGTTTGATGCCGGACAAAACTATAGACAGTAAGAAGGGATTCAATTTTTAACGCATTTCAAAAGCGTTACAGGAGCGTCACAAAAACGTTACAACCATCAAACACATTGAAATACAAAACATTGCAGAACTGCTTCGGCAGACTGCAAATACATTCAGATCCAGAAAACAGTAAGGAGTTTTTATTCTGTCAGATGGAGTTCACCAGTTCTTCAAGGCTTCCCTCCTCCGGCAGATCGAGTTTTTTTCTCAGTCTGTGCCAGGTGGTTCGGATAGCCTGTTGCGACACTCCTAGTGTTGCTGCCATTTCTTTATTGGTGAACTGTAATTTGGCAAGCGTCATGAAACGGATTTCTGCCGGACTCAATTCTGGCAGTTTGATTTTCAGCCGGCGGAGATAGCCGCTATGTACTTTTTCAAAAAGAGATTTGAAACTGTCCCATTCTTCTTCCGTGAGAATGGTGCTTTGCTGGAGCTGGAGAAAGAGTTCGTTATCCTGCTGTCCGTTTTGTTCTTGCAGCAGGTCTATCAGTTTATTTTTTTCGGAAATATGCCGTGCAAATTCATTCAGCTGTCTGGTGGCAGTGGCTAGTTCTTCTTCTGCCTTACGCATCTGCTCTTCCTGCCGTTGCTGCTTTTTCACCTGCAAACGATACCAGTACCATGCAATTCCAATCATCATCATCACCACCGCAATGAGAATATTGCGTTCAATTTTGTTGAGGCGGCGTTTATTTTCGATGTCCGTTACGGATGCCCTGTATTGAACCTGCTCCGCTTTTTGTGCAGCACGCATCATCTGTAGGGCATTGAATTCCCGGGCCAGACTGTCTTTTACAATGATGGCAGAATCGAGATAGACATTGGAAAGTGAGAGATTGCCTTCGGCTGCATACATCTTGCTCATCAACGGATAGAGATAACGATAGCGGGAATATTGACCCGATTTCAACACATACTCACGGCACAATACAGTTTGTTTTCTTGCGGCTTCGGTTTGGTTTCTCCGGAAATAAATATCGGCGAGCGTCATACCGGAGCCGGAAGCCAGTCCGTAGTCATTTTCTTTCAGCGCCATGCTGATGTCTTTTTCCAGCAGAGGAATAGCAGCATCATAATTGTTCCGCAGGTAATAGCTGTAGCCGAGATTGCCACTGGCGATGCCCTCCCAGATATTGCCGGGATTGGCTTTGATGAGATCGCGGAAACACTGGTCGGCAGAATCCAATTGCCCGATCGCCTGATAACTCAGTCCCATAGTGTTCCTCGCCTGATTCACATATATTTTGTTGAACGATGTTTCAGGCAGGCGTAATGCCTTAGAGAAATAAGTGATCGCTTCGCGATGCTCTGAAAAATGATAGTACGCTAATCCGATCTGATATAAATGATCGAGTTTATCAGGAAAAATATCGGAGTTCATTTTCTCCAATACCTGATCGAGCAGGAGGAATTGCTCGAATGCCAGCTCATAATTCTTGATGTAATTCCAGAAATAATAAGAAAGATGACGATGGCCTCTGGCCTCATACACCAAAGAACCTTTCTCTTTGGCTTCATCGATCAGATGCTGAAACAACCGCACCACACGGTTTCTGTCGGCTGCATGAATGCTGAGATAATAGGCATTTACCAGGGTTGCCTCCAGCATTATCTCTTTATCGTTGTGTTTTTTACCAAACTCCCGCAATCCTTCGATCCTTTGCAAAATGGCATTGGAGTCAGGATTGAACAGCAGACCATCGATGAATATCTTGATATCCCCTACCCGCTCAGGATAACTGCGGTTCAACCAATGCTCGTATTGGGCATTGGCGGAGAATGAGCATAGCCATAGGATGGCAAGAAGCATGGATCCCGCAGATTTGCGCAGGTTTGTGTTTTTGGTCATACGGAAGATAGCAGTCATCGATGGTGACAAATGTACTATTTCCCCGGAAAATAACTGCCCGCCGCTTCACCCTATCCGCCCCTCCGGTTGTCAGTAGTTGGTACCACACCCAACATCATCAGCTTAAAACCATCAAAAGATGCGGATCAGATTGTTTTCCACCATAACCGGACTTGCTCTCCTGCTCACTTCCGGGCCTCTTTTCAGCCAGCAGCTCGATTACAGATCGCTCGAAAAATCCATTCAGGAAGTGGTGAAAAAAGTAGCTCCTGCTACCGTTTCAGCGCATAGCTACGATACTACCCAGCAGAGAATTACCGGTCCAACTTTCAGCGCCGTAGTGGTAAGTGAAGACGGACTGATCCTCACAGCAGCTCACGCATCGAGCCCGGGCGGTGTGTATCAGGTGATCTTCCCCGATGGAAAAACCGTGATCGCCAAAGGCATTGGCAGCATTTCGGAGAACGATGCAGCCATCATGAAAATTCTGAACAAAGGAAAATACCCGCATGCAGAAATGGGTTGGTCATCTTCTCTCACTCCTTTTCAACCTACCATAAGCATGGGCTATCCGGCCAATATGCGTCAGAGCGGACATCCGCTGGTGAGGTTCGGTCATGTTAATGAGAGCACACTCTTCCCCGGTTTCTTATGCAATACAGCATTGATGGAACCCGGCGATTCAGGTGGACCTTTATTCGATCTCAACGGTCGTGTAATTGGCATTCACAGCAGAATCTGGCAATCGATGGACGCCAACTACGAAGTGCCAGTTGATAAGTTCCGTAAGTACTGGGATGCATTGTTGTCTGGAAAATTCTTTCTTCTCGACAAATTAGCACAGGAACAAAAGATACCTGAAATGCCCGCTGCATATGCCATCAAGCCGATTCCTGCACTGGAGAACATGCCGCAGAATTTTTCTGCACTGCTGGCTTCCGTCGAAAACTCCAGCTTCAGCATCAGCAGCAAAAAAGTAAATGAATCTTTGGATGCAATGGGTACACTCATCGCTGTTCCGAATGCAGCTGCCAATACCAGCTACATCATCAGCAAAAGTTCAATTGTAGGGGATGATGCCATTAGCATCTCACAAAAAAATAAGACTTATGCTGCAACAGTGGTGTCAAGAGATTCACTGAAAGATCTTGTACTGCTGAAAGTGAATGCCGATCTCGGCAATGGCATTAAACTGTTTCAGCAAACAGAGAACAATGGATCATTTACGGCAGGAAAATTTTTGCTGTCTGCTACTGGCAGCGAACCAGCCATGATCAGTGTGCTTAGCTCGCCTTCCATCAGTTTTATTCCAAGGAACGGCAACACCTGGCTGGGTGTAACAACAACAGACCGTAACAACAAAGTATACATCGATCATATTCCTGCCTACGGCAAGATCAGTGGCGCCAAACTCAAAACCGGCGACAGAATTGTAAGCATCAATGGCGTGAAAGTCAACAACAGTGACGATTACGGATGGGAGATCGCACGTCAGCTCCCCGGTTCTATGGTTACACTGAAAGGCAAAAGACATGGTTTCGGATTTTCAAGAAAACTGCAATTGCAGAAGCAGGCCTTTTCAGGTCCTAACGAAAAACATCCTGCAGAACAATTCGAAGGAGGCAAGAGTGTGCGTAACGACAGCTTCAGAAAAACTTTCATTCACGATGCAAGATTATTTCCTTCGGATTGCGGCAGTCCGGTTTTCGACAGTGAAGGACGTTTCATGGGAATCAATATCGCACGCGTGTGCAGAACAAGTTCTGTTGCAATTCCTGCTGATGAAGTGAAAGCATTTTTGCAATCGGCTTTAAAGATCTAGTCAACTATATCCCCAAAATAGTAGTTTTATCTGTACGTTAAAAGACCTCACAATTGTGAGGTCTTTTCGGTTTGAACATTTTTTATCAGGCGATGGGAAAAATCTTTATTTGATCTGATAGTCTGTCAGCTCAGTGATGGAGAGCGGATCTTCATCAATATCCTCGGTTCTGAACTCGATCTTGATAATACCTACACCTTTTACGATGTAATATTGATAATATCCGGTGTTCATGACTCCGATTTCAGGCAATACGTACTGAAGGATCACTTCGGTGTGAATTACATCAGTATAAGTTTTTCCGGCTACAGTCATTTTTAATCCTTTAGCGATAAGCTTGCCGGGAGTTTTTGCAGAGAAGCCATTTCCCTGACCAGCCTCATTGGTCCAGGTATCCCCTGGCTTTGCATTTTCATTCAGGTAAAGCATGTTCAGATCGAAAGAAGCTCCTGTATTTGGTGAAACACCCGCCACTCTCGTGTAATACTTTCCATCTTTGTATCCATAATATCCTTCACCAACTGATGATCCTCCTGTACTTGTAAGGATGTTGTAGTTAATGCCATTAATTGTGGTGGTCTTTCCGGTAGCCGTAGCAGTTGTTTCATAATTGAACAGGCCGCCGCTCACTTTGTACTTCCAGAAACTTCCAGTGGTTACAGGTTGGTAAGAATCCCTGCTCTCAGGATTGCTCACATCATCTTTACTTTTCTTACAGCTGGTTACAGCCATAGCAAATACTAACAAAAAGAGTACTGATCTTTTCATACTTAGGGGTTTTAACAGGAGAACAATAATATTTGGGGAATGTACAATCGGGCTGTAACCGTACGAACCGGACCAGTAACGTACAAACAAGCCCGTTATTGTTTTCCTGGACAAAAAAAATGCCCACCTGCTACTCAATCAGGTGGGCTTGCTCTCTCAGTCTACCTGTTATTGCAAAAAGATCTTTCTTACAGCTTTATTCCTCGAATCAACCACAATGATGCTTCCATCTTTCGCTACTGCCAGGTCTGCTATCTCACCGAATCTGGCATCCTGCAGTATACCATCTGCATATCCTACCTTGAATTTAGCCAGTGTAGTTACTTTTCCTGTTGCCACTTCCACCGCACGTATTGCCTGATTATTCCTGTCGGCAACAAGCAGTTCACCTGGGTTACTGAATATGATGCTGTTAATTCCGTAGAACAAGGCTTCATATCCTGCTCCATCCTGATAGCCGATATCACTGGATCCTGCCAAAGCAAACGAACTGCCGGATGGTGTTACCTTCATCACAGCATTGCCACTGGTGCGGTTCTCATCAGCATAATAAACATTGCCGGCTCCATCGATGGCCATGCGTGCACGAACCCATGCTGGTCCTGCTACTTTGGTTACGGTTCCGCTGGTGCTTATTTTATACATACCCGAATTATTGTTCTTATCGTTCGCATAAAGCAGGCCGGTGTTGTGATCGATTTGGATGTTTGCAGGCATAAATCCTGATGCGTACAGCAGGTTCTGCCCTGATGGTGTGATCTTTCTGATCTCATTGGTCCGGGAGTCCGACACATAGATATTATCATTCTTATCAATCGTAATGCCACTTGGCCCCTGGAAATAAATATCAGCGCCATTCGCCTGCAATACAGACATAACACCCTGTGGTGTGATCTTTACTACGCGGTTATTATTGGGATCAGTTACATAGATATTATCATGACTATCCAGCGCCATATCACCAGGATTGAGGCCAAGCTGATCGGAATTTGGACCACCAATCAGTGTTTTCACACCTGCCCTTCTGAAGATCTGCGGCGCCACTGCTTCCTGTGCCCCCACTTTTACTTTTACTTCACCCGAAGTCAATGCTGCCGGGGTTTCTACCACCAGCGTTATTTCTGTAACTGATTTCAAAATAGCAGGAAGCCCATTGAACGTAACGATATTATCAGACAATACCGGGCTGAACCCTGTACCGGTGATAGTGACTGTTGTTCCGCCGAATCCGTTTTCAGGAGTCATGGAGCTGATGCCTAATGTCTGGTCTTTGAACTGTGGTCCATCTGTAGCCTGGTCGTTTACCACTACTTTGATCAGACCGTTTCCTGTTCCGCCAGGCAATATCAGTTTCAGCTGATTTTTTGTGGCCGATGTTACAGGCACTTCTGTGTTATTGATGAATACTTTATTCTCATCCTTTTCTGTACTGAAGATATCTCCATTGATGATCATCTCCGTACCTTTTGGTCCGCTGAGCGGAGTGATGAGACCGAGCACAGGCTTAGGCACTACCGTGAATGCAGGACCGCTGAACTGTTGTCCGTTGATTGTAACACTCACCGCACCGGTTTCAACACCTGCAGGAGCTGCAACTACCAGTTCTGTTTCTGTTGCAGAAATTACCGGAGTTGGTTTTCCGTTGAAGTCAACCAGATTTCCGTCAAGTGTTGATTCAAAACCTGAACCTTTGATCACCACTCTGGTATTGGCCCCGCCACTCATTGGCTTGATGCCCAGCACTGACTGATATTTGAAATGCTGACCTTTTACTTCCATACCATTCACCTTCACCACTACTGGTCCTGAACCTGCATCTTTTGGCACTTCCGCAACCAACACCGTATCTGCTGCACTTACAATAAGCGCTTTTACGCCATTGAAATATACCGCAGCAGGTTCGCTTACACTGCTGAAACCGGCACCGCTGATACGCACCTGTGAACCTGCCGAACCATTCACAGGAAACAGTTTGGTAAGGGTCAGCGTCTGATAAGAAAAGTCACCTACAGCGTAGGTCTTATCTTCAATCTTTATGTTGAGCTTTCCGGTTTTACCTGCTCCCGGCATTCTCACCACCAGCGCCTTGTCTGTTGCACTTATCACTTCAACCTCTGTTCCTCCGATATCTGCTTTATACTGGTTGATATTGGTTACAAATCCTGTACCCTCGATAGTTACCAGTGTACCTGCCTGTCCGCTATTGGGGTAATAGCTCTTTATTTCTATCTGTAACGGAGGAAGCTTGTCATTCTTTTTGCAACCGCTGATCACCAGTGTAACCAGTGCTAACAACATCGCAGGAAGAAGTATCCACCATTTTTTTGACTGTCTCATATTGATGCGCATATAATCAGTTTAATGCTTAAAATGTATACCTGATGCCCAGTTGCATCTGTGTTCTCGATCCGAAATAATCGATGCTGTACGATTTACCCGGATCTCTGAAAGTATACACCGGATAATTGCCAGGATTCTGAACCGGAGGAAACAACGATGGCGTTAAACCCACACTGGCCGTACTGTTGAAAGTATTGGGCGAGAAATACTGAATACCCCAGTTGCTGTTGATCAGGTTGGTGATATTCATTACATCCACCACCAACGTGATGAATTTAGAACCGGGCTTATTCACGAAGAAGTCATGAGATATATGCAGATCTGCCTGCACATTCCATGGAGTGCGTGCTGCATTTCTCTCTGTGAAATCGCCTCTTCTGCCATTCAGGTATTTGTTGTTATCGATGAAACGGTTGAAATCATCAGCCTGCTGCTGTGCAGTGGCTTCTTTTGTATTCTTGAAGAATCTTACCGCTTCTTCTCTCGTTGGGATGTACACCAGTGAAACCTGCTGAGGCAATCCCTGCACACTGTTGTTCACTATGCCATAGGTGAAAGGCGCACCCGATTGTGCACTTACAAACAGCGACACATTGGTTTTTCCAGCCTTCTCCCATCTGTGCGTGTAAGAGAAATTACCAACAATACGATGACGCGTATCGAAATTACTGTAAGCCAATCCCGGATTATTAGGTACCAGCGCCTGATTCAGCTGCCAGTTGCTCTCCATAGAGTTTCTTACTCCATTGCTCAGATCTTTTGACTGTCCATACGTGTAAGCAATGCTTGCATTCAGTTTACCATTGATGGTTTTACTTACGATTCCTGTAATGCTGTAGCGGCTTCCCTGGTTGGTGTTGCTGAGCAGGTAGGTATTGGAAAAGCGTGCATCTACTGTTCCGCTGTACACCGGTTGACGACGCTCTTTATCATATCCGTTGTACAATGGATTATCACTGGTGTTCAGCTGCTGGAACATTACATCTTTGATCACTTTGGTATAAAGACCTTCCAGTGTGAACTTCCATTTCTCACTGGTTTCATAGTCGATTCCCAGGCTTCCGCGGAATACTTTGGGAAGAACAAAATCATTGTCCACCAGATCTATCTGCGTTTTGCCACTGTTGGGATCATTGATCACAGCACCGTTCTGACGAATGAACTCTCCGATTCCATTAGGATTAGGTTTAATGGCGTCACTTCCTGGTACGAATATTTTTTCATCTGCCTTCTGATCAAATGCACCATAGCTGTTGCCTGTGTTGTAGTAGGTGTATGCCAGCCATGCGAATGGAATACGACCGGTGAAGAGCCCCGCACCACCACGCACAATCAGGTCTCCATTGCCGAATGCATCGTATCGGAATCCTACACGAGGACTGAGCTGTACCTTGTTGAGGAATTTGTTTTTGATACGGCTCAGCGGAGTATAGGTATAGGTGTTCCCAAATGCAGGATCATCGTAGATGTTACGCAGTTTATCACTGAGTGTTGGCATATCTGGCAGATAAGCAAGGTCGGCGCGCAGACCAGGTGTGATGCGGAGTTTATCGCTCACCCTGATCTCATCCTGTGCATAAAGACTGTACAAATGCACGTTGAATGTTGCGGCCGGATTCTTCATAATATAGTCGCGGGTATTGTTGGTGTAGTTGTAGCTACCTCTCACCCTGTACGGATTGTTGCCGAGGAAGTCTTCAATGCTGAGATAGTCCACACGGCCGTTCCATCCGTTCACAAATCCATAGCGGATATTGTACAGCTCATTGTGTGTACCCACCAGCAGCTTGTGTGCTCCCAATGTGTAATTCAGGTTGGCAGTTACCTCCCATGTACGTTGCCTCATGTTGAAGATGCTGGCTTCACGGTCAGTTCCCAGATAGATGGTTGAACCCGGTGTTCTTCCCATGATCTGTACCTGTGGCAGACTTGGATCACTCAGCGGATCGCGTTTATCATTCACCTGAGTGAAACCCACTACCAGATTACCTGAAAGCTGATTGCTGAAGCGGCTCTTCAGTTCAGCTACTGTGCTGCTTTGATTGTTGGTTTGCTCAAAGGCCATGCTGCTGAACCGGAAATCCTGCTGATCACGATCCATATGCGTAGCCTTGCTGAAGATGGTATTGTTGCGGATCGCCAGCTGATGTTTGTTGTTGATATTCCAGTCGAGTCTGTTGAAGAATTTCTTCGACTCGCTGGTATTGGTGTAAACACCTGCAGTGCCTGCGTCGAAGATATTTCCGTATCGGCTTTTCACTGCGCCGGCAATAGCTTCTGCATCTGCGGAAGAAAGTATGTGGCTGGTCTCCTGTGTACCTACTGTAAGTTGTGTCGGATCTTGTCTGCGGGTGATCTCTTCACTGGTGAACCAGAATAGTTTGTTTTTGATGATGGGAAAACCAACACGGAAGCCGGCCTGATAATCGTAGAAATCGCTGTTCATCTTACCCAGCTTTCCTGCATTGTCTTTTCCGGTGATGGCAGCGAATCTTCCGAAACCATACACGGAACCTGAAACCTTATTCGTTCCACTTCTCGTAACAGCATTCACAGAGCCACCGGTGAAGTTACCGATCTTCACATCGAAGGGAGCAAGGTATACCTGCATGTCTTCGATAGCATCGAGAGAGATGGGATTGGTACGGGTGCTGCTGCCGGCCATTCCGGAAGTACCGGTTTGTCCGCCGAGTGAAGGACTGAACCCGATTGCATCATTGTTGATAGCGCCATCGATAGTAACGTTGTTGTAGCGGAAGTTGGATCCTCCGAAACTATTGTCCCTGCTGCCCTGTGGCGTGAGGCGGGTGATATCGGTGATGCTTCTGTTTACAGTAGGCATATTCCTCACCTGCTCACCACTGATATTCTTTCCTGCACCATAAATATCTGCACGCAGCTTGCTGGTTTTGGCAGATACCACTACGGCATTTAGTTCGGTGCTGGCAGCTTTCAATGTGAAATCGAGCTGCTGACTTCCACCTAATCTGATCTCTACATTTTCTCTGGTTTCAGTTTGCATGCCCACCATCGAAATTGTGATGGTGTAACCTGAACCGATACGCATATTGTTGAGAAAGTACAATCCTTTTTCATCGCTGGCGATGGAGTACTTTGTACCGGAAGCTGTATGCACAGCCACGATACTAACGCCTGACAGCGGTTTACCTGCAGCGTCGCGTACTTTACCTGAAAGCCCGCCGGATGTTTCCTGCGCTTTCAGTGTGCTGCAGAGCAGCATCGCAATACAAAAACAAAAGCTGACAATACCTTTATACATGAGTTATTTTTTTCTGTCAATTTTTTGAGCGGCGGACTAACGCACCACCCGCAATGTCTGATCAATCACATGCAGAACGCCATTCCCGGTAAGAATGTCCCGTTTGCTGAGGTTCACGTCGGAGGTATTGCCGATCCCCCGCAGAGAAATGCTGTTGAAACTACCCGGTGCATCCGGATCAGGCAGCAGTTTTACATCGACCGTTATGCCATTCATCATGGCCTGCTTTGTAGTGTTTGAAGCTCCTGTACTAAGGATGTAGTCGTAAATAAAACGCCTGTCGCGAACGATATGATAGTTCACCAGTTCTTTCAATTGCGAAGGATCGGTTTGGAGAATCTGTTGAACAGATTTGTAACCCCTTGCTTCCATGGCAGCATTGGTGGGAGCAAATATTGTATACGCACCATCCTGATCGATTGAAGACAGCAACCCCGATGTTTTCAGCGCCTGAAAAAACAAGGTGATGCTGCTCTCAGATGCGATGGCCGAAGAAATTTTATCGTGCTGATAGGGAGTGAGTACCTGGTTGATCACCTGGATCAATCCGTTTGATGCCGGAATATTGGTAGCCACCACTTTTGCACCATTGAGTGTAAGTACCGTATCGTTGCCTTTCACCCAATGTGTAGCATATAATTTCCCGCCGCGTGATGTCAGCTCCTGATTGAAAAGAAAGGGAAGCTTGTTGAGCTCATACTTTCCTTCCATGGTATGGTAGTTCGCTATTTTAGTAACAGCTACCGGATCGCCTGCCAGCACAGCTACTGCACTTCCATAACCTGCCTTGCTGAAAGCCAGGTCAGACGGGGCCAGCAGCGTATAAGGCCCCTCGCCGTTCTGCAGATATTTATCCAGTGAACTGCGACGCAGCGCAGCGCTGAAAGAAGAAAGGTTGAAGTTATCAGCCACCACCAGATTGATCTTGTTATTGTCAAATCCGTTCGGTTGAAGATCACTGTCCTTCACGCATGAGCTGATGCCCAGCATGGTAAACAGAGGGAGATATAATAAAGCTTTGGCACACTTCATATCAATTCATTTTAAAATTCTTTGGAATCAGCAGGCGGTCTACCACATGCATGGGTCCCTGAATAGTGTTGATGGTTTCAAGGATGGTGGCAGCTGGTGCATCGGAGCCTTTTATCTTCACTGTTACTTTACCATCAGTGCCGGTAGCGAAAGTTAAAGGCAGTGCGTCGGATACATACTCATTTCTAAGATCGTTCACAAAGAATGCGGAGTAGTAGGGTTTGGGTTGCACACTGGCGTTGGTGGGTAAAAGCGCTTTGGCGAAATCCCAGTGGTAGGCCAATACTGTATCGGAAGGAAATCCAAACTTAGTCATGTCATACTCATCCCAATTGGGTTCGGGAATGGACATATATTTCTTATCCCATGCAAGCACATCGTCCACCGTCTGAAAACCTGCTTTTTGAAAAGCCTCATTGGTAGGTGCAAACATCATTCTGAAACCGATCACTCTGTAGCTGCCGGAATAACGTGGTTCCATTACATTGATATAGTCTATTCTTTTGTAGTCCGGCACATAAGGATCATATCCGAAATTCTCTTCTGTTAACTGTCTGTAAATAGCTTCATGCATTTCATCGGCCTTGCGCTGCACTTCTACAAACATGCTGAAGCGGGGATCCTGTTCCATATTTCCCAGGAACGTTTTTTCTGATGTCAGCGGAATCATCTTATCCATCGGCCATACATATCCGTTCTTCGCCACAAGATTGTTCTTCGCCTCTCCGGAAGGAATTCCGTTGACAAGAAATTGTTCTCCTGTAACCCTGATACTCTGGCGATAGTAGTACGTATCGTTATACATACCGGTAGTACCATCTCCATAGTAAAAAGGAGATACCTGAAATTGCTTGTTTGCCAGCAAACTAACACCTTCGAGATTGCCGGGTTTAGCCTGCAGTTCTTCTTTCGAAAAACCTCCGCGAATGGTAAAGTAAGCCACCAGCGCATCAGCCTGAGCTGGTGTGAGCGCAGCTATGGATGCATCTGTGTAACCGGCAACTTTCATAGCGGCATCTGTGGGAGCCAGTAGTGTATGCTTCGATTTCCCACTGAGCACAGAATCCATATTGCTGCGGAGATACGCTTTATAGAATAACTGGTAAGGAGATGCTTTCAATGTTTCTCCCAGCACTTTGAGATTGGGATCAACATATTCTATTTTTTCACCTTCGGGTGGAGGCATGAACTCCGTTTTCTGACAGCCGGCTATTACTGCCATCGTCATCAATGCGCTCAGCCCATATTGCAAAAAGGTTTTCATTCGATCTTTGCTTTTTTATTTGTGCGATCTTATTTTAATGCATCAGCAGGCTTGATCAGAATACCATGCAGATCATGAACGAGGCCATTTTCACAAAGGCGGTCGTAACCCGCCAGCGGCTGGGGTTTATAGTAGTTTTGTCCAACTTGTCCTATTATGAATGGCACTTCAGGAACCCGGGGATTAGGTTTGTACAAGATCAATTCCGGGTATGCAGTAACGCTTTCTATGCTCCCATTGGGGCCATCAGGTCTGGTGGTGATTGATACGAGTTGCAGCTTCCAGTCGTCGTTGCGGAGAAAGGAATAATAAATACTGTTGCCTGTAACAACGTTGAAGATCCACTGATCCGTTACAAAAAAGTGTTTACCATAAACAATGTAGGCTCCGAACAATCTGGTGAGATCGTATTTTGCTGCGTCCAGGCCATCTATATCGTTCTGCGTGATACCAGCAGCGGCAAATGCTTCATTGGAAGGCGCATAGATGGTATAAGGCCCACCGGAAGCCAGCTCATCCCAGAGTCCGGCCTTTTTCAGTCCGGATACAAACAGACTGTAGCGGCTTTGCTTTGCCAGATACTGCTGCACCGACTGATCTTTGTGATACTGCATCATTTTGTTCAGTACATGCAAAACTCCATTGGCCAGCTGAATATCGCGTTTGAGCAACTTGCATCCATCGGCAAAAAAAGCATTGCTTTGTGTGAGCGCCGACATATAGATCGATTTGCCTGAAAGCGTTTCGTATCGCACATCCACACCATTGGTGGGGATCTTATCTGTAGTGAGCTTTCTGTTCTTCAGTACGTGGTACTGCATGGCATCGCGGAGACTGTCTTTATTCAGTTTGCGAATATCATCCACACTCTGAATGCCCAGTCCGTTGAAAGCATTGTCTGGTGGAGCAAGTATAGTGAATGGCCCGGGACCGTTCAGATCATTTACCAGTCCTGTGTAATCGAGGGCGGCATAGAAGAGCCGGAAATCATAGTTGTTCCTGATAAAATCCGATGCCGGCCTGATATTTTCATTCGGCTTTGGCACCAGCAGATTATCATGCTTGCACGAAGCAGCCAGCAGCACCATCACTGCTGCGAAACATCTGCTCAGCAACTTGACACTTGTATACATAAAAAAAGATGTTGTTGTTAATCGCATTTGCATTCAGCTTATCAGTATTGTGGAGCAGGATATTTCCGTTGAATTGTGGTGAGATATACAGAACCGTTGATCACTTCCACCGTACTTACTGTAGCAAAAGTTCTCGGATTGTATTTCCCTGAGTGGAGATTCACCATTAAGTTGGGCTGAAAAGCGCCCTGGCTTCTCAAAGGATTCTGCAGGCCGTTCGACAAACAGTTCAGTACTGCCCAGTTGCTCTCTGTATCAGTATCCAGGCGGCCATATGGATTGTTCACCGGCGTGAGACCTGGCATAAAGAATTCAAAGCACTGCCAGCTTTTAGTTACAATGCCATCATCCGTAGGATTGGCAAAAAGCGGAAAATTGTAGTAAGGAGCTGTTCCATCAGACATCACATTTCTGTCGAGCGTAGCAAGGTATTTCCCTTTATAACCGGGAAGGCCGGCACGCCAGTAGCTCTGATCTTTCAACGCAAATTCCTGATCGGGATAGAGCGTCAAAAAGATGTCCATCTTGTCTTTGATCCCCTGCTGAAACAGTCCCATTCTGCGGTTCTGTGGCTTGGAATTTTTCGGAGCCGTCTGAAAACCATCTGAACTGTAATTATAGAAATTCACATAGTTGAGTGAATCGGAAAATGGCTGCTTATGAAAATTTTCCTTACGCATCAGCACACCTCTGGTTCCTTTGATATAATCTTTCAGCAACAGGTGCATGGTGTATACTTCCTGTTTGTTGAGTGTGATCACGGTATCGAGCATCACATCGTTCTGCAGGCTTTTATCGAGCTGAAAAAAGCCAACACTGTTCTTGGGTCTGTACATGAACATAAAACGATGCTGACCTGCGGGGAACTGTGCCCAGCTGCTGAGATCGTATCCGTTCACCAATGGCCCAACCAGTACATCTTCTTTACCGGGATATTCAGGGTTGTATACTGAAGTGCTGCTACCCACATGGCTGGGATAGGGTGGCGCATAAGGATCACGCACATCCAGAAAATCGCCGATGATCTTCGCACCCGCAGGCTTGCCTTCCGCATCAAACGCAGGATCTACCAGCATGCAGAGAAAGGGCGCTTTCTTGTCCTTATCATCCATGGAGAATCCATAGTTGAAATCATTGAATATCCTGAGATAAGCGGGCTCCTCTATTTTTGTATAATCAACTTTGGTGCATCCCGTCAGGATCAGTATTATCAGTACGAAGCAGTAATTATTTCTGAGCGTCTGCATCATTTATTATGTTTTATGATCATCATTTTTCCTTTTGGTCCCCCTTTGTTGCTTCCGATGAGAGCAACTGTATACAGGCCCGGCTCATGCACAGGAACCGTTCTTCCCGGCTTGGTGTACAGTTCTTTTCTGGCAATGAAATTGTCTGATTTCAGTACCGGAATATCATCTGCCCAACTTCCGGGTACTACACCCGGTAAAGAGCGGTATGCCATGAACTCATAGGGTGGTGACTGTAACCCATTCGACACATTGGGGTTTTCAATGGCAGGAATGCCTGGCTGCATATTCACCGCTGCCTGAGCGTTACCACCAACTGCAAAAAGCGGTTGACCATTTCCAAGTGTGAAAGTGATATATGGATTATCAGGCGAGAGATTCAGAAAGCGTTTGTAAAAGAAGTAATCATATTTGAACCTGTTGTAAGTAGCATCATCTGAACCACCCACATACACAACACCACTGAGATCATTAGCTACTACCAGCAGTTTGGAACTTCCATCCGGCGCAGGATACAACCATGCTGTATAGTTCATCCCCGCACGAAGCTGCTGCGCTGTTGTTGCCAGTACTTTACCTGAGGCATCTGTTGCTTCCAGTGTATACGTTCCTGTTATGAGGTTACTGTAGTCACCTGCTGTTCCGAATGCAAGCGTCTCTGCAATCTGATTGCCATTAGCGCGGATATTGATGGGTTGGGCATTCAATGCATTCGCTCCCTGCAGTCTGCAATAAGTAAGATTCGCTGCTGCATTGTTATCGCTGATCAGATCGGCCATGTTCTGATAGGCAGAATACTGCTCAGAAGAACCTGCACTCTGATAGTACCAATATTTCTGAAGTGATACTACTATGGTGTAGATACCTCCGGGCTGATAGCTGGCGATCGGAGCAAATACCTGATTGGTAAGTTCATTTGCTGCCAGCGCCATTGTTGATGTGGCAGGATCGAGTGTGACATAGTCAGGAAGCTGATTGTATGCGGACATACCTGGCATCGGCCTGCCATCTGCCGTCAGCACCCTGAACTGATAAGTGCCGTATGGCAACTCCACATATTCAGAGTTGATGGTTGCCGCGGAGACATTGCTGGTCTTATCACTCACTGGTGTTCCGTCTGCAAAAGCCAGTGTAAGTGGTCCGGTGAGGTCTTCCTGCCGCCCTCTTTCATTATTGCCGGGATCGGCACTTACAGCAGAGAGGTTCACTATCCTGATCTTGAAATGATCCGGTTTTGATGGAGCTGTTACACCACGAGGTACTGCCACCATCTTCGGTTGATCCTTTGCCCAGAAAGGATTCACCAGATAATAATCGATCGGAGTACTGTAGCTGTTCTCTGCAGTAAAGCTTACTTCAGCATTGAAGTTGCCTCCATAGTTACGGACCAAAGTAGTGAGCTTCGACTTTTCATCTGCACCAAACAGGTCCATCGGCACATCCCAGATCTTTCCCAGTCTGCCATTCTTCGTAAAATAAGATGTGCCGGGATAACGCTGTACATCCTCATTCGGACCACGCACCACAAAATTGGTGAGGCTGTCCCCATTTGCAATTACCTGATTGTACCCACCCAGGTTCACCACACGCACGTTCGACTTCTTCCTGTTCTCCGTGGTAGGGCGGTTATCGTACTCAAAATCCAGTTTCTTTTTATTACAGGCTACCAGATGCAACAATATTAGCAGCAGCAACGGAGCTTGTTTTATGGAACGATGTATTCTCATGCTGATTTCTTTTCGTTTGTCCTTAGAATAAATTGTAGGCAAATCCAATCATCAATTCTGCTCCGCGTTTGTAGCTGCGGTTCACATATTCATTGCCATACCATTTGCCGCCTGTTTTAGGATTGGCGTAAACAGTTTTGATAGCGGGATTGAGCAGATTCTTCGCATATCCCTTGAACAGCAGACGTTTGGTGAGCTTCTGGCTGAAAACCAGGTCCAGCACGGGAACCGGCTGCGTGTACAGATCTGGTTCACCAGTGAGGTTGATCTGCACCAGCCGCTCTCCCACCATATTGAAGGTGAGTGTAAGGTCGGTTCCGGTCTTGTCGTTTTCGTAATTGATCCAGGTATTGATTGAGTAAGGAGCTTGCTCGAAAAGTGGACTGTTTTTGGGAGAATACCTGTCCAGTGAACGATTGGCCTTGTAACGCTCTGCTGTTTTTTTGATCTCGCTCTGTGCAATCAGCAGGTTGGTTCCGATGAAGAATTTCTTCAGTGGGGTCCAGATTTTACCGAGGTTCTGCACCACTTCAAATTCCATCCCCCATACCCTACCTGTGTTGGGATCATTCTGGAATTGGATGGTAGGGAACTCAGGATAGGTAGCGGCTAATCCATCTGTTTTCAGACTGAACACTTTCACCAACTGATTCTCTATCTGTTTGCCAAAAGCAGACACAGCAATCACTTCGCCTTTACCAGTGAACCATTCCCAGCGGAAATCAAGGTTCCTGGTCTGCTGGTTTACGAGATTGGGGTTACCCACCACAAGCCCCATCTGAAAGGCATCGAACTCAAAAATATTGGTGATCTCTCTCAGCTCAGGCCTTGCGAGCGTGGTGTTGAACGCAGCACGAAAGTTCATGTTGCCGTTAAGGGTATAGGTAGCGTTTACGGAATAATAAGGTTTGTATTTGGCTTTGTAAACGTAGTTGGGGTTTACAGGATTGAGCGGAACCGATTTCCCGTCTGAGCCTTTCACAGTGAGTGCAGGATCGAGGAAAACACCCGCCGTATCTACACTCGATCCGATATCGGTCATTTCAAAACGCGCACCACCGGTAACTCTCAGCTTCTCTGTAAGCTTCAGATCGAGCATTCCGTAAAAGGCATTGGTTTCAAAATAACCAGTATAGTTGTTGGGAGATTTCTGGCTGTTGTACAGAAAGCCTGCAACGGGCATCATGCCTTCGCCGCTGCCTGCTGCCGGTGGAAATACACCGATCACTTCATTGCTCACCAGTCTGTTCAGATTACCGGCTACACCATACAAAGGCAGTGATTTGTTGGGAGAAAAATTTGAACCAGGGAGGTACAACATATTCTCTCCGAAATTTCTTTCACGGTACAGGTAGTTCACACCTGTTTTAAATTCCTGTTTTTGTCCCAGGAATTTAAAAGGGATAGCAAGGTCTGCTTTGTAGTTGTAATTCTTTTCATCGAGGTTACGCCAGCGTCTGCCATTGGGCTCTGCCTGCATGATACCGTAGCTTCCGAAGCCATTCACATAACCTGAAGCGAGTGCATACAAATGATCTGTATAGATGTATTCCCCTGCTCCACTGTTGCTGGTTACTGCAGGTTGAAAATACCAGCCGCCGTTACGGGGTTTATAATCGGTGATATTGATGAACCTGAAATCAGGATCTTTTTGATTGGAAGCAGAAGATGCGAGGTTATAACTCAGTCTGGGAGAATATTCATCGCGAAAGAATTTATGCTCTCCCTGAAGATTGAACGTGTTCAGGTTTCTTAATGTCTGTTTCAGTGAATACGTAGTGCTGTATACATCTCCGGGTAATCCGGTGTATTCATATTTTCCATAAAGATTGGTAGCGGTATTCTCACCGCCCCAGCTGCCGAGATACTGCATGCTGATCTCATGCTGAGGACTGAAACGATACGTTACACCAGCCAATGCACCATAAGTAAGCACTTCCGAACCGGTGTTCTCTTTGTACGTCTGATACTTGCCCATGAAGAGACTGTTGGGCGTGATATAGTTGGGAATATTTCTTGGACTATACACCTGCGGATTACCGGTAACAACCCCCTGATAAATGCTGTACTGAGTAAGATCGCCACCGCTGATATCGGTATAACGACGATAATAGTTGCCGCCCAGTATCAATCCCAGCTTGTGTTTCTTAAAAACATCCCAGCTGTTGCCATAAGTGGCGGAATACAATTGATTCAGCGGAGCTCTTTTGTATTGGGATGTCATTACCGGATCGAAAGAACGCATGATATTATTCACGCGGTTCACTTCTTTGTATGCATCTGCACTGTAATTGCTGTTGGCAATCATTTTCTGGACAGAACCTAATCCGCCGGGATATTGCTCTGCCAGATTCTTGAAATCCGCAGACAATTCTTTCTTATTGATCCTGTTGCCGAATGCACCCATATCGGAGTTCCAGAAACTGTTGTACTTACCACCCATTCCGATATTGGAATTGAAACCGGTTTGCACAATAAACTCCAGCGTTTGTTTCTCCGGAACAGATTTGGTTTTCAGTTCCACAATACCTGCGGCAGCATCCGCAGGTTTATCGGGAGTAACCGTTTTGTAAATGGTGATATTATCCAAAAGCGATGCGGGCACCAGGTCGAGAGGAATGGCGCTTCTGTCGGGATCCGAAGAAGCGAGCCGTACTCCATTCAACTGGCCGATCACACTCCTGTCGCCCAGGCCGCGCACCGCTACATATTTGTCGTCTGTGATAGTAACTCCAGACACTTTCGATAAAGCCTGTGTGGTAGTGATGCTACCTGTTTTGAGGATCTGCTCTGCAGAGATCGCATCCTGCACAATAGCAGCACGTTTTCTTTCGTTGAGTACAGATGCCTGCGTATTGGTTCTTCTTCTTGCCTGTACTGTTACAGATTCAAGCACAGCAGAGCTGGACTGCAGAATCACTTTGATGTTCTGCGATGCAGGCGTAACGTGCATTTCACGGTTCTTGTATCCAACATAACTGAATACAAGTGTGGCGCCTTTTTCCGGAACGGTGATGGTGAAGAAACCATTTTCATCGGTAACGTTTCCGCCTGATGTTCCTTTGATGTTTACAGATACGCCGCCCAGCGCTCTGTTACCGTCGGTATCGAATACGCGGCCGGTTACTGCTCCTTTTGCGGGAGCCTGCTCTATCACTACATAACCTTCTACGATCCGGTAACGAAGTCCGGACCCTTCGAGAACCAGACTCAGCGCCTCACTCACTGTAAGCTGCTGCGAAGCAACCGATACACGCTGCGTGATGCCGGCGAGTAATTTCTCACGAACAGACAAACGCAGGTCTGCTTTCTTACCGATCTCGGTGATGCTTTGTTCGATGGTGGCGCTGTCGAGATGCAGCGTGATCTTTTTGTTGAGATCCTGCGCAAATGCACACTCAGCTGACAAAATCATTCCAAACAGAAAGCACAGCGATAAGCCTTTTAAGAACAGTTTTACAAATGATGATCCTGTACAGATTCGCATACCATTTTATTGTTGTTTTGATGCAATAGATATCCTGTTTCAACTCATGCGCCGTTTGATAATTCCGGCGGCATTGCTGAATGTGCATAGATTGCCCTGCTGCGCATGCAGACAGAACCGATACTCCAACTTGTGACTAATTATTTCATCTCGCTATTTTATGATAACAGTCCTGGATAAGGAATCGAATGAATGCTCGAACCCTGCTGTAACAGCCAGTACATTCATTGCTTTTTCAAGAGGCATTTTTTCATCCAGCGCAAGCGATATTTTTTCCGTTAAGAAACCTTTATTGATAACTGTTATTGCAACACCATAGTGTTTTTCAAAAACGTTCAGAATATTTTCGAGTGTTTGTTTTTTGAAGATCATCATTTCATTTTTCCAGGCGAGGATATCGCGTGTATCGATCTTCATTTTTGTGAGATGGCTGTTAGTCCAGGAGATCATATCTCCGGGAATCATGGTGGCCAGTGTATTCTGTTCCGCCCCGTTACTGTAACTCACACGCACTTTACCGGTAACTACCGCTACTTCAACAGCCGACTTAGGCATGGCAGATACTTTGAACGACGTGCCCAGCACCTGCGTATGCACATTACCAGTGTGTACAATGAATGGCTTACCGGCATCTTTAGCAACTTCGAAGAAGGCTTCGCCTTCGAGATAGAGATCGCGGTGGCTGCCGGCAAAACCGGTGGCATATTTTATGCGGCTCTTTCCGCCGAGTGTAACTACCGATCCGTCGGACAGCGTCAGTTTCATGCGACGCTTCTTAGGATTGTACTGCTCCGCATATTGAACAGGTTTCTCTTTTTGTATGGAGACTGAAGGTGTTTGTTTTACTTCCTGTGCAACCACCGGAGGCAACTTGCTTTCAGGCTGTGCAGACCAGAAGATATAGGTACCTACTGCGATGATCACCGCTGCAGCATATGGCAGCACACGCTTCCAGAGTGGAGGACGCATGGTCACTACCGGTGTATCATCAGAATTGCTTTCTTCTTCCTGTGAAAGTTTTTCATGGAACTGCGCCAGCTTCTGATCGTTCACTGCATCATTGGCTGCATCGTACTCCCAGTTCACATCACCGGCCTGTTCATCGAGCACTTCATGAAAAAGTTGCTGAAATGAGGGATTAGACATCAGATTATTCACCTGCTGCTGTTCGGATGCAGTCAGGATCCCTGACAACATTTTTTTGATCAGTTCTGTTTCTTTTTGCCGGTTGTTCATCATACTAATTACTGCGCTCATATCAATAAACACCAATTGAAAGCGCTACCACCTGATAAATTCCGGAGTTCACATTTTGGTAATATTGGAGAGGGGAAACATTTATTTCATCTGCTCTTTCAGCTGCGAAAGAGAGGCCGACATATAGTTCTCAACCGTGTTTACGGAGATGTTGAGCTGACGCGCAATCTCTTTGTAGGTAAGCCTTTCTTCGCGGCTCAGCACAAATACTTCGCGTTTTTTTTCGGAGAGAGAGGAGAGTGCGGCAAGGTATCGGTCGCGGGT
Source organism: Pseudoflavitalea sp. G-6-1-2 (assembly GCF_012927185.1). GTDB lineage: Bacteria > Bacteroidota > Bacteroidia > Chitinophagales > Chitinophagaceae > Pseudobacter. The sequence goes on along the minus strand of NZ_JABBGB010000001.1, from coordinate 2,065,541 downwards.
TTCGTCGTGTATTATTTTGAAGTCGGAAGAATGTGTTGCAGCAATTTCTTCGCCGGAAGGCATATCATCCCAACTTACCACTGCGGGCATGGAAGAGCGAAAATGATTGAGGATAGCGTTCTTGAGTGCACGAAGAATGTAAGGCTTAAAACCGGCCGGGCAGTCGATTTTGCCGTTTGTTTTCCAGATGCGAAGCATCACATCCATTACAATTTCTTCTGCAAGCATAGGCTGCTTCAGATTATTAACGGCATACTGAAACAAAGGCTGGTAGTATCTTTTGAAGAGCAGGTCGAATGCTGCGACATTGCCGCTGCGCCAGAGTAACAGCAGGTCTTCATCAGATGAGATATGATAGTTTGCCTTTTGCATTCGGGGTACTGGCGCTCCTTACGGTTTTGCAGCTACCCGCAAAAGTATAGAATATGCTATTCTACCAAGATTACGGAATTATTACCTGTTGATGGTGGTGGCAGTTATTGCTTCGATATCACTTTTATTTTTCGCGCGAATGAATCTGCTACGTATAAAAACATTTTGCCTTGCGCATCGTATTTAATTACGATCCCTTCGGGGCTATTTAACTTTACCTGATTTGCGGCTCCATGTTCGAGACCCGATCCGGTTAACACACCGGCAAAAATGGAGGAGGTTCCATCCGGAGCGAATTTCTTTATCTGCGAATAAAAGCCCATCGACACATACAATTGATTGTTGTTGTCGAAAGCCAGCTGCATATGAGATTCGGAGGGATGATTCGCAGCAGGATCGCCGAGCGTTGTTACACGCAATGATGCATCCATTTTTCTTATCTGCCCCGGCACCTGCTCAGCGATCAGCAGATTACCATCTTTATCAAACGTCAACCCACCCGGCGATGCAAAGCTGGCATTCAATCCCACTCCATCTTTGCGGGTAAATTCTCCATTGCCTGCAACGGTAGTGACCATATTATCGGCGAGATCAATTTTTCTGATGGTGAAATTGCCCTGATCACCGATATACAAATGCGTATTGGCAGCATTGATGGCAATTCCATAAGGATTATAAAATCTTGCCTCACTCCCCACTCCATCTGCATTTCCCAATTGTGGTTTACCTGCGATGGTAGTTACTTCTCCATCTGGAGTAATCTTTCTTACCACGTTGTTATGCTTTTCAACTGAGTACAGATTATTGCGGGAATCGATGGCGAGACTGGTGATGTCGTTGAAAATTGCATTGGCGCCTTTTCCATCTGCATAACCTGCTCCGCTGCGCCCAGCCAATGTGCTGACGATACCATCGGTACTGATTTTTCTGATCATGTTCAAATCAGCCACATAAATATTCCCTGCATTATCGGCCACCATACCCCTGGGCTGTTTGAATGCAGCAGCAACAGCCGGTCCATCGGTTTGTGCATCTTTTCCGCTTCCTGCAAATGCCTGCACCACCCATCCGATACGATGAAATGCATTGGTTCTGGTTGCGTGAATCTGATCTCTGGTAATTCTGATATCATGATCACCTGCCGCAAGGGCTTCGGGTATTTCAACTTCCAGTTGCGTAGCGCTCGCTTTGGTAATTACAGCTGTTACGCCTCCTATTTCGACAAAGTTCTTATTGATAGCGGTACTAAAGCCTGTTCCGGTGATAGTGATATTGCCCGATTCTGCACTCGCGGGACTAATGGAAGTAATCACCATTTCATTGCCATTGGCACCTGATGCCGGTTCGGGATTGGGTAATGGGGTTACATCGGGTTTGCTGCAACACAGCAGGCCGAAAAAACTTACGGCCACAAGTATCTTTTTCATACGAAAGGTTATATGCACAAAGACAATTAAACAACATAGTTTGTGGCGGCAAAAAACGGAAACCGTGAACCAACTGCTGAATAGTCGATCCGGAGCAATTGAAGAGCGCATCGGGATGCAGAAAAACATCACTGAACAGCCCGGCCATTTCCGAAGAAACCAGGCCGGGCTGTTGCATCATTATTACCAATGAGGGCTGCAATTCGCTACCCTATTGCTTTTTGATCATCTTTATCTTTTTTCTCTGTGAGTCTACCACATAATAAATGGTGTTGCCCTGTGCATCGTATTTGATGGCAATGCCTTCGGGGCGTCTGAATTGTACAACGTTAACCGGTCCATCGTCGAGATCAGGCCCCGTGAAAGCGCCTGCAAAAGTTGATTCAGCTCCTGCAGGGGAATATTTTTTTACCAGCGCCATTCCGCTGAATGTAACAAACAGATTATCGTCTTTGTCGATGGCGATATGAGTAGGTGCAATCACTACATCCTGCTGTGCACTTGGTCCGCCAACGGTTGTAACGTTTCCGGCAACATCCATCTTCCTCACTTTTCCTCCGCCTTTTTCGGTGATGAAAAGATTGCCATGCCGGTCGAATACAAGATTGCCGGGTGAAGGAATGCCGGCAGCAAGGCCAACACCATCTTTTCTGGTCGAAGTTCCATTGCCTGCAACAGTAGTTACTTCGCGCGTAGCGAGATCTATCTTTCTGATGATATGATTCGACTGATCGCCTACAAACAAATGCGTGCCTGCCGCATTGATGGTAACGCCATAGGGCAGACTAAAAGTGGCTTTTTCTCCAAAGCCATCATCATTGCCCATTTTGTTATGATCACCGGCCACAGTTGTTACATCGCCTGCAGGAGTTATTTTTCTGATGCAGTGATTGAGCTGATCGGCTACATAGATATTGTTGTTCGCATCGAGTACAGCGCTTGTAACCACTGCGAATCTGGCATTGGTTCCATTCGCATCATTATGTCCTGATGCATCGGCGCCTGCGATGGTACTCACTTCTCCGAGTGGTGTGATCTTTCGGATCATATTTCTGTCGGGCACAATGAAGTTACCGGCATTATCGATGGCAATGCCCGAAGGTATTCTGAATGATGCCAGATTACCGGGGCCATTGGCACTTCCGAAATCACCGGTACCTGCAAAATTGCTTACGATCCACCCGATGAGGTGAAAGCCTTTTGTTCTGGTAACAGTTTTTGCATTCACCGTTACACTCACATCATGATCACCTGCATTGAGATTCGCGGGCAATGTAATTTCCAATTGCTTATCAGTGGCTTTGGTTACAGTAGCCGGTATGCCTCCTATCCGAACAACATTGCTGGCAGCGGTGGTACTGAAGCCGGTTCCTTCGATAGTGACCGGCACAAACTCTGCACTGTTAGGACTAATGCCGGTGATGAAAATTTCTGCTGTCGGAGTACCGGGATCGGGGTTCGGATTGGGGCCGGGATTTTGTGCGGGATCGCTGCCGCCTGGCTTGCTGCAACAGAGCAATCCGAATAAACTAACGGGGATAAGTAACTGCTTCATGTCTATGCTTGTATGGTTTGCGCTATGACCATCAAATGTAGACTGTCGTGGCAGAGCGAAACAGTGAATACGGTTCAGTTGCAGCAACATTATGCCGGAACAGTAGCATCGGCTGCCGGATCGCAGAAATATCGTTTAGTTCAGGTAAGATTTGTTAAGGCATCCATAATTGTGCGCCGTTAATCATGAAAGCTTTGCTGTAAATGGTTTAAACAGGTGAATTGGCCTAATTTCGCGGCAGTTCGGGATGCTTGCAGCATATGCGGCATCCTTATTGGTTCATACATCAATCCGTAGAATATGGCATCTAATCTGAATTCCGGCATCGGCAGGCTGAGACTGACCGGCTTACTCGAAGGCATTTCTTATTTGTTGTTACTCTTCATTGCAGTACCAGCGAAATACTGGGCAGACATGCCGATCATCAGCAAAGTGCTTGGGCCAATTCACGGTGTACTCTTCGTTATGTTCGTGTACCTCACTATCAGCATTGCGAGTGAAAAGAAATGGGGTTTCGCCACTACCGGCAAATTGCTGCTGGCGAGCATCATCCCTTTCGGCACTTTTTATGTGGACAGCAAGATCCTTCGTCCTGCACAGGAAGAAAAAAAGTAATATATCCGCCAGCTGCTCATCCATTGCTGTGAATTGATAAATGGATGAAAACAGCCGGTACGATTGGTGCAAATTTGGTTTCGGAAAGCTCCGAACCAAAATGAAACTGTATGAAATTTTGTGCCACTCCTCTTTTATTATGCATCATTCTTTCTCTCGCTGTGTTCAGTTGTAAAAAAGGCGATACCGGCCCTGATGGACCTCCCGGCACAGCCAACGTTATTTACTCTGCATGGTTCACTCCGGACAAATACATCAAAGACACTGTATTTGGAGTCTGGGGATTCAAATACAACAAAGCGGCTCCGGAAATTACACAACGAATTCTTGATAGTGGCGTTGTACTTACATTCGGAAGACTCTCTGGATATAATCCTTCAATATGGCCGGATAATCAGGTAAGCCAACTTCCCATCTCTGTCAATTATATTTCCGGAGGACAGCAGGAAGATGTATGGTCGGCTTATGCATCACCCGGTAATCTCCGTATCCGGTTCACCAACGATCATAATTACTGGACAACTATTGCCAACGCTCACTCTTTCAGGTATGTGATCGTACCCGGAGGTAAAGCCATTGCAGGGTTGCCGGACAAATCGTACAGAGAGATTTCAAATCTGTATCATCTTCCAAACTAGGCCAGAATATTCCTCTATAGCATCTCCCAAAAGGGTATCTCTTTCATCGGAGATACTCTTTTCTTTTTTGTTGCGGCAATAAAAAACCCGCACCAGTTGGTGCGGGCAGAGATTTATCAAAACTGGTTGCTGTTATTGAGCAGTCCAGGTATTGTTCTTTGTATTCACATCAGGCAGGGTCTTATCAGGGTCCAGTACCACTGAAGTGATCTTATCGGTAGATGCATAGTTGAATTTCCATACACCGCCGTGCTGCCAAACTTCAACAGGCAGGTTAACACGACCTACTTTTCCGTTGGCTTCTTTGATCTCGATAGTTACCGGCATCGGCAGTTTTTCGAGTGTGGCAATAGTGATGGTGCTTCCTTTGGCAGCATCGTTCTGAATGTATGCAACATCCTGCACAGCGAGATCGATCTTCCATTTGTTCATGAACCATCCGCGCCAGAACCATTCGAGGTTTTCGCCGGCTGCATTCTCGATGCAATGGAAGAAGTCGTATGGAGTAGGATGTTTGAACGCCCACTGATGAACATAATAACGGAAGGCAGAGTCGAAACGCTCTTGTCCGAGAATGTTTTCGCGCAGGAGTTTCAGGCCCATGCCGGGTTTGTAGTAAGCTACGATGCCGAGGTTGCCTTGTTGTGTTACATCAGGAACAGTAAGGATCGGATCTTGTTTATCTCCAAAGAAAGCGCCGGCAAGCATTTCAGGGCTCATCGGGCGGTTGCCATTGTATTCGCCATTGTTGAAAGAAGCTTCAGCAAGACCGTTGATGAAAGTGTTGAAACCTTCGTCCATCCATGGGAAGCGGCGTTCGTCGCTGCCCACGATCATGGGGAACCAGTTATGGCCAAACTCATGGCTTGTAACGCCCCAGAGACCATTCTTCTGCGCGCGTGAAGAACAGAATACGATACCGGGATATTCCATTCCACCTACAATACCGGCCACATTCACGGCCATCGGGTAAGTGTATGGATAGAGATAGTTAGAATAGAATTCGATTGCACCTTTTACATATTCAGTTGAACGGCCCCATGCATTTTTGCCATCGCTTTCTGCAGGGTACACGCTCATAGCGAGCGATTTCTTTCCGCCAGGCAGGTTGATTTTTGCAGCATCCCAGATGAAAGATTTGGATGCAGCCCATGCCACGTCGCGTGTATTGGTGCATTTGAATTTCCACGTGAGCATTTTCGCAGCAGGACGGCTGGACGCGTCCGTTACTTCAGATGCAGTGCGGAGCATAACAGTTTTGTCGCTATTGGAAGCTTCGTTCCAGCGTTTCTGCTGTTCTGCAGTGAGCACTTCTTTAGGGTTGAGCAGTTCGCCTGAACCTACCACAATTTGTCCGGCGGGTGCAGTGATATTGTAAGTGATGTCTCCGTACTCCAGATAGAACTCGCCTTGTCCGAGGTAAGGCAGGGTATTCCATCCGTTCACATTATCGTACACACACATGCGGGGGAACCACTGTGCAATTTCGTATATCCATCCGTTCTTGGTTTCCAGTCTTCCCATACGGTCGGTACCATATTCGGGAATAGGGAAAGCGTAGTTGATTTTGAACTGAACATTGCTTTTTGATTTCAGTTCTTTGGGAAGGCGGATCTGCATTCTTGTATCGGTAACGGTATAAGAAGCAGGTGTTTCTTTACCATCCTGAATGAGGGTAACAGATTGGATGGCATAACCGCCATCGAATGCGCCCCTGTTGGCCCAGCGACCGCCGGAAGTAGCGGTGGCGGCGATGCCGCGCGATTTGAGGCTGTAGATATTCTGATCCAGTTGCAGCCAAACGAAGCTGAGCTGCTGGGGACTGTTATTGGTGTAAGTGATCACCACATTTCCGGCAACGTTGTGTTTTTCGTCGTCGAGCGTGGCTTCGATTTTGTAATCGGCTTTGTTCTGCCAGTAACGTGGTCCGGGGGTACCGTCGGCTGCGCGCACTTCATCGCCAAATGCAGGATAGAATAAGGGGGCGAAGGTTTCGTGCTGGTCATAGACCGAGGTTTGTTGTGCAGCAGCGGCGAGCGTGAGTAAACTCATGCCGGCTCCTGCAAATAATCTGGTCACTAAATTCATAACTCCTTGATTTTATTGGATAGGAAAAGGTTTAAAGATAAAGGAAACAAGACAGTTTCATTTACCATCGGTCAAAAACTACGTGAGTCGAAGGAATACCCGTATAAAATCAATTATTGGCTGGAATGAAATGTAGCATTGAATTTGCTGTGAAATAGCAAAGCTCACCTATGAAACCCTTATCGATCAGCATTATCACGCTGTGTATCATTATCATTTCCCCTAAACTTCAGGCCCAATTAAAAGTAACCGCCAAATGCCCCGCAGTAGAAGTGGATATTCTCGACGGGAAGGTGAATGGTCTAAAACCAGATCGCACCCCCTCGGAGATTGCCGGCAAGCTACCCTGTTTTACCAGTAAGGAAGAAGATAACAGCAGTTCAAAATGTGGCGGAGTGATTGCGTATAAAGACAAAGACATTTATTTCTATACCGGCCGGAATTATGTGGATATAGGCCCGGCATTCAAGGGGAAACTGAGCATCCCGGTAATGGGAAGCAAAAGAGGCAGCCTGTTTCGTACGCTTGGCAATCCCAAACTGAAGGAAACCAAATGGGATGCCTGGCAAACCAGTTACGGATGTCTGATACTTTATTATGGAGCCGGTAATAAAGTAAACCGGATCAGGTTCAGTACTTATGGTACGGATGTGATCCAACTATGTGAGTAGCAAATACAATGGTTATAAAACAAGGCGCTGCCGTTTTCGGTAGCGCTATTTTTTTGCTGTTTTTCCGTGGTTATTCCGTGGTCCACCCGTGGTTATTCCGTGGTCCACCCGTGGTTGTTCCGTGGTCCACCCGTGGTTGTTCCGTGGTTTTCCCGTGGTCTGTCCGTGGTGGTGCCGTGGTTGCTCCGTGGTTTTTCCGCGGTCTGTCCGAGTTGGGGCCATGGCTGATCCGTGGTTCACCCGCGGTCTGTGTGTGGTACGGCCGTGGCTCTTCCGAGGCCTGTCCGTGGTGGGACTGTGGTCCTGCCCCCTCCCCGGTTCGAAAATTCTGATACTTTTGACTCATTTTTCCGTTTTCCAGCCTGCGTACTTCAGCGGCTCCACATTCCCATTTCTGCAATTACCCGACCACCGCCCGCACAAACCCGCAAAAACAAACAAATTTCTTGCGTTTTTTTGCAGGATTTCAATTATTTTCTCCAAATTTACCTCGTGAAATTGCAAGTTTTTAATCCGTACCCTTTCATTTTAATCCTCACCCCTTACCATTAATTATTGCCTTACCCCCTATTGGATCAGTACTATTCTTTAACATCAACAATTTAAAACTGCTTTATGGACAATCTAACGATGCAGGCAGGAACCAGACTAAAAAGAACGCTGTTTCTGCTATGCCTGATTTTTGCAGGTTACTTCGCAAGTGCACAGGTCACTATCAGCGGTAAAGTAACAGATGCAAAAAAAGAGGCTTTGCCAGGTATTTCTGTGCAGATCAGAAATACCACCTACGGAGGTTCCACAGATGCCAGCGGTTCCTACTCCCTAACCGCCAATGTGAAACCCGGCACTTACACAGTTGAATTTTCAGGTATCGGTTTCAAAGCCGCTACAAAAACTATCGAGATCGGATCAGCTACCAAATACACACTCGATGTTGACCTTTCCGCTGATGCGATGGGGATGGATGAGGTGATTGTAACTGGTACCAGTGCCGGTACTACCCGTAAGCAGTTGGGTAACTATATCAGTACTGTTAAGGCAGATGATCTCAACAAAGGTGCTACCGGTAACGTACTGGCAGCATTGCAGGGAAAAACTGCGGGCGCCCAGATCAGTCAGAATTCGGGTGACCCTGCGGGTGGATTATCTGTGAGGTTGCGTGGTATCAGCTCCATCGGATCTTCTTCTGATCCTCTTTACATTGTGGATGGCGTAATTGTAAACAACGCTACCAACCGCGTAACCAACACATCCGCCAACTTCGACGGAAGTACTTTCACCGGATCTCTGGGTCAGAGCCGTATGGTGGATATTAACCCGGCCGACATCGAAAGAGTGGAAGTACTGAACGGCGCTGCCGCAGCAGCCATCTATGGCTCACGTGCAAATGCAGGTGTGGTTCAGATCTTCACCAAACGTGGTAAATCAGGGGCTCCTCAGGTGAACTTCTCTACCAATGTAATGATGAACCAGGTTCGTAAAAAACTTCCGGTGAACCAGTCTCCTACAAGATTTGGTATTCCTGATGTTACGCAAGACGTGATCAACACAGGAAGAAAAACCCTTCCCGGAGGTACAATCATTGACACTCTTTCTACTATTCTTCTTCCGACCAACCGTTACGATTATCAGGATTATATTTTCCATACCGGTATCGGAACCGATAATAACGTAAGCGTGAGCGGTGGTAACGATAAAACAAAATACTTCCTCTCCGGTTCTTACTTCTACAATCAGGGAATTATCAAAAACACCGATTTCCAGCGCTTCAGCTTCAGAGCCAATGTTGATCAGACACTTAACAAGTGGATCAGCGTGAACATGGGCCTGAACTATGTGAACAGCAAATCGAACGAGAAGCCCGACGGGAACGTATTCTACTCTCCTATCAACTCAATCACCATCATTGGCAATATCCATGATATTTGGAAAAGGGATGCATCAGGCAATCTCTTGGCAGTAGGTGAGCGCGGACGTGTTAACCCGGTAACCGTTATTGAAGACATTAAACAGCAACAGACCACCAGCCGTGTGCTGGCCAACTTCGGAATGAAACTGAAACCGGTTAAGAATCTGACCATCGATTACACTATGGGTATCGATAACTATGCTCAGAATGGAACTACTTTCATTCCACCTTATCCTTACAATGTTAACACTGCATTTTTTGGAGGTACTGATATTGAGAACGGTTACGCCAGCGCTGCCACCAACAATTTCTTCCAGATCAATCATGAATTGAATGCAACATACACAGCCAACATTTCCGACAACCTCGGTTCTACCACTCAGTTAGGTTTTTCACAGCAATACGAGAAGAACAACTACTTGCTGGCGCAGGGTAAAGGTCTCTCTCCTTTTGCTTCTGTTGTAAGATCGGCGATCACTCCTCTCCCATCTGCGGACGACAGAAGCGAGATCTCTGTTTCCGGAGCTTACCTCCAACAGAACTTCCGCTACAAAAATCAATTGTTTGTTACTGGTGCAGTACGCATGGATGGATCTTCTGTTTTCGGTAAAGACGAACGCAATCAGGTTTACCTGAAAGCCAGCGGTAGCTACGTGATCTCCGAAACTGATTACTGGAACAAACTGAATGTAGGCACCTGGTGGGATCTTCTTAAATTCCGCGTAGCCTATGGTCAATCTGGTAACCTCACTGGTATCGGAGCATTTGCACGCTTCAACAATTACACTACCAACAGTTACAACAACAGGCTGGCCCTGAGTTCCAAAGGCATTCTCGTTGATGGAGATATCAAACCTGAGCGTCAAAACGAGCTTGAGATTGGTATGGACCTCGCCTTCCTGAAAAACAGACTGGGATTACAGGTGAACTACTACAGCAAAAAAGTGAGTGACCTCCTGATCACTCAGCTGGTAGCTCCTACCACAGGATACAACGAATACCAACATAACCTTGGCAGACTTGAGAACAAGGGTATTGAAGTAGTGTTGAACGCAACACCGGTGAAACAAAAAGATTTCAACTGGGATGTAACGGCCATCTTCAACCGCAACAGAAACAAAGCGCTGAGCATTGGCCAGTCGCTCATTCTCTACTCTACCAACTCAGGCACACCTGTAGCCATTATTGAAGGCCAGCCAATCGGAGTATTCTACGGGACTTTCTTCGCAAGAGATAATAATGGTAACCTCACAAAAAATCCAAACGGAGTGAATGGTCTCGCAAGAGGTACACAAAACGGCGTTCTTTCTTATACGCAGGGACCTGCCGATCCTGTTACCGGACTGCCTACAGGAACTACCCTTCGCAAAGTAGTGGGTGATCCTAATCCAGACTGGACAGGAACTCTCGTAAACGAAGTAAACTATAAGAAATTCGGCCTCCGTGTTCAGCTCGATGCCGTACAGGGAGTGGATGTATGGAATGCAGACTGGCGTACACGTCAGGGCGTAGGAAGCGGTCTCGTTGCACAGGATGAACAAATGGGCAAACTGCCTCGTGGATTCGTACAGGGATCTTATGCAGTAGAAGAATGGAGAGTGGATGACGGCTCTTTTGTTAAACTCCGTGAAGTGTCAATCAGCTACCGCCTCGGTACTGTTAAGGGTATCAAAGATGTTACCCTCAGTCTCAGCGGACGCAACCTGTACTCATGGGATAATTACAAGGGATATGATCCTGAAGTAAATGCAGGTGGACAAAGTACCATTCTCAGAGGAATAGATTTTGGTGCTGTGCCTATTCCAAGAACTTTCAGTTTTGGTATCCAGGCTAAATTCTAATCCAACCATCAAAAATCATTGTATGAAAAAGATGCAAATCAAAAACTCCATATACGTTCTGTCCATGCTGGCAGTTGCAGCTACAGGATGCAAAAAGGATTTCGACAATCCGAACGAAACGCCGCAAGAGGTGGTTTACAAAAATCCCATCACTGCAGCAGGTGCAGCAGTGGGCCTTCAGCGCCTTTATACTTCCGGCCAGGCAAGCTCTCTGTATGCGATTGTTGATGCAAACAGTCTGCTTACAAAAGAAACCTTTCTGCTCAATCAGGGTAATATCGGCGAATATCAGCTGAGCCTCGGAAAGAACAATGTGGATGGAACCAATAATGTACTCAACAATATCTGGTACAATTCCAACAAGATCATTTTCGACGCCAACAACGTTATCAATTATGGCAATACCACCACTGATAAAGCATATGGCTCAGGACTGGTTGCATTCGCTTCTATTTACAAAGCCCTCGCACTCGGCAATATGGCAAACTTCTGGGACCATGTTCCGGACACTATCACAGCAATCGATGGTCATGCAGGTTTCATTACCAATGTGGATGGCTGGAAAAAAGCTGTAAATGTGCTGAATAGCGCTATTGCTGCAGTTACCGCCAACGCTCCCAGCACGCAGGTGCTGGCAAGGCTCCCGGCAGATATATCCCTTACAAACACTCTTTACGCACTCAAAGCCAGGTACTCATTGTTTGCCGGTGATTATGATGCAGCCCTCGAAGCAGCCAACAAAGTTGATCTGGGTGCAAAGTCTGTAATGAACTTTGTAAGCCCCGCCATCAACCCTGTATTTGAATCAGCAACCGGCCCCAACAATATGTTCCAGCCGGTAGATTCAACATTAGGGCTTCTTCCACAAGCCATTGAGCCAGATAAGACTGATAAAAGAATACTGTTCCATATCAGAATCAAAACTGAAACAGAAAAAGCACCACGATTTAGAATCAATGGTTTCTATTTAACCTCTTCTACAGCTGTACCCTACTATCTACCTGGTGAAATAATGCTGATCAAGGCTGAAGCCATGATCAGAAAATCAACGCCTGACATTGCTGGAGCTATTACAGAACTGAACAAGGTGCTTACCAAGAAAGCAGCTGGCGATGTGTATGGCATCGGTGCTGACCTGCCTCCATATGCAGGCTCTGTCACAGAGGCAGCACTGCTGAAAGAGATCTACCGCAACCGTTGCATCGAGCTTTACATGACGGGCATGAAACTCAACGACATGCGCAGATTCGGTATGATCGATGATGGTCAGGCCGGCCGAATGTACGTTCCATATCCGTTCAGAGAGAGAGACAACAATCCTAACACACCGAAAGACCCGGTGAAATAACATACTCATCATGAAAAGGCGCAAACGATCTGTTTTGGTTATTGGTTTTGGTTGTTTTGCGCCTTTTCATGAAACACTACAGCATTTTTTACATCATTAATCAAACATCCATTCCAATTATTCAAATCCCGTTTTACCCATGTCTGAGTTTTTGAAAGTCACAGAGTCAACCAGCAAGTACCGTCACCTTGAGGAAATGTCTATCAATGAGATCCTGGGGCATATCAATGAAGAAGACAAGACCGTTCCCAACGCTGTGGAAAAAGCCATTCCGCAGATCCGGCAACTGGTTGAAGTGATTGCAGACAAAATGCTCGCAGGCGGACGACTGTTCTACATCGGTGCCGGCACCAGCGGCCGACTCGCCGTAGTAGACGCCAGCGAATGCCCTCCTACTTTCGGCGTTCCTCATGGAATGGTGGTAGCCATCATTGCCGGTGGTTCCAAAGCCATTCTGCAGGCCGTTGAAAATGCGGAAGACAGCAAAACTCAGGGCTGGCTCGACTTACAGGCGCACAACGTGAACGCGAACGATGTAGTGGTTGGCATCGCTGCCAGCGGCACTACTCCTTACGTGATCGAAGCACTGAAAGCCTGCCGCGAACATGGCATCGCCACCGGTTCCATCACCAACAACCCCGGCTCGCCGCTCAGCGCTGCTGCCGACTATCCGGTTGAATGTGTGGTTGGTCCGGAGTTTGTTACCGGAAGCACCCGCATGAAAAGCGGTACCTCCCAGAAGCTCATCCTCAACATGATCTCTACAACCGTAATGATTCAGCTGGGAAGAGTGGAAGACAATAAAATGGTGAACATGCAGCTCACCAACGAAAAGCTGGTAGACAGGGGAACAAAAATGATCATGGATAAACTGAAATGGACTGATTATGAAAAAGCTAAAGCGCTGCTGCTGAAAAATGGCAGCGTTAAACGCGCGATCGAGAACGCATAATTTGCGCACATGAGAAAGTCGAAGGGGCCAGCTGGCCCCTTTTTTTATGCATTGCCATGCTGCTGAAAAAAAAGTTGCTGCCCACTGTCCAATCCGGATTCCCCCGCGCATTATTATATCAAAGCAACAATATAAAAGCACTCAACATGGCAAACAATAAACAACCATCCAAACATCTTACACCGGTACTGATCTGGCTGGCGATCTACCCGCTGATCACCGTATTGCTCTACTTACTGGGCGAGTGGATAGAAAATTTTCCCTTACCGGTGAAAACACTGATACTTACACTCATCGCAGTTCCGGTTGTGTATTATTTCATTCTTCCTTTTTATTTCAGCATCATCGATCGTTTCAAAAAATAAAAACAACACATATGATCACAGTTAAAGTTACTTACACAGTTAAAGCATCTTTTGCTCAGCAGAATCTTCAGAACATCCAGAAATTCATGGAGGATTTTAAAAAGATGGAAGGATTTCAATATGCAGTTTACACTTCCAATGATGGAAATACTTTCACCCATATTTCGCATCATACAAATGAAGATATTCAGAAAGCAGTGTTATCGGTTCCATCATTCCTCGCATTTCAGCAGCAGCGCGATGCAAGCGGATTGATTGGAGCACCTCAGATCGAAGTGCTGAAGTCCATTGATTCAGTTCGTCCGGTGCTGTAAAAAGAAAAGCCGCTCCAAACCGGAGCGGCTTTCTTTTTTATCGACATAGATGCGGGATTAATGATTCACCAGCTTCATTGAAGCCTCGGTATATCTTCCACCCAAAATAGGATTGGCTCTCACCAGTGCATCGATCTCAGCGAGATCTTCTTTGGTAAGCTCAATATCCACTGCACCTGCATTCTCTATCAGGTACTTTCTCTGCTTGGTACCGGGAATCGGAATGATATCCTCTCCCTGCGACAGTACCCATGCAATAGACAACTGTGCCGGTGTTGCATTCTTTGTTTTTGCCAATGCTGCAAATCGTTCTACCATCAGCTTATTGGCAGCCAGATTCTCTTCTGCAAAACGTGGCAGGGTTCTGCGGAAATCATCTGCAGCGAGATCATCTGTGGTAACTGTTGCAGTGATCATGCCACGCGCAAGCGGACTGTATGGAACAAAGGTTACACCCAGTTCGCGCACAGCAGCCAAAATTCCATTCTCCTGCACATCACGTGTTATCAGATTGAACTCACTCTGCAAAGCAGCAATCGGATGCACAGCATTCGCTTTTCTCAGCGATTCCGCAGAACATTCGCTCAGGCCGAGATAACGAACTTTCCCTTCTTTCACCAGCTGAGCCATTGCTCCTACCGTTTCTTCAACCGGTACAGTAGGATCGATGCGGTGTGCATAGTAAAGATCTATCACATCTGTTTTCAATCTGCGTAAACTGGCTTCCACAGCAGTTTTGATGTGCGCGGGTGATCCATCGATATAATAACTTCCATCCTCTTTGGTACGGAATCCGAATTTGGTTGCGAGGAATACTTTTTGTCTGTTTGGTACAAGCACATTGGAGATCAGTTCTTCATTCACTCCATTTGCGTACATGTCTGCAGTATCCCAGAAATTGATTCCGAGATCCAGTGCCTTTTCTAATGTAGCAATCGATTCAGCATCATCGGAGGGTCCGTATGCGAAACTCATTCCCATACAACCCAATCCGATTGCGGATAATTTCTCGCCTGTTTTTCCCAGTGTACGATACTTCATGATATTGATTTGTGTTTTATAAGATCAGGTTATTGTTTGGCCGGTTTGGTGTTCTTTACATCAGATCCGTTGCGAATCTCTTCGCTGCCTGTTTTCACCAGCTGATCGCCGGGCTGCAGTGCGCCGAAGATCTCCGTTTTACCATCGGCTTCACGCCCCTTCTGCACATCAACCCAAACGGATTTGCCGTTTTCGATGCGGATTACGAATACGCGTTCAGAAGATGTTACCACGGCTGATTTGGGGACTATGAAGGTACTGTCTTTTCCGGGCAGCGGCATCTTCACTTCAGCAATCATGCCAGGTAATAATTTACGATCGTTATTGATCACATCCATTTCTACTCTTTCCGCGCGGAGCCTGTCGTCGAGTGCACCTGCCTGTCTGATGATCTTTGCAGAGAAGATGCGGCCGGGAAGCGCTTTCACCTGAAACTTCACTTCGTTTTGTTTCTCGATGAAACTCGTCCATGCTTCGGGGATGGCTACTGCCAGACGAAGATGCTGCTGCGTTTGCACTGTGAAGAGCGGCAAGGCAGATCCTTTTCCTGCAGGTCCCACATACGCGCCCGTGTTTACGTTACGAGCAGTTACGATACCGGAAAATGGTGCGCGTATTTCGAGGTAGTCGCGGATGATGGCCACTTCTTTGTAAGATGCTTTCGCTGCTTCGAGTTGCGCCATGTCTGCATCGCGTCTGGCTTCCGCCTGTTCGAGATCATTGGGCGAAATGGTACCGGGTGTTTTGCTGGTTTCGTAGAGGCGTTTGTACAATGCATTGCTGGCGGTGTACAATGCCTCCTGCGATTTCAGTTTGCTGGAAGCGGCTGCCAGCCTGGAGTTCAGCTCAGGTGCATCGAGCGATACCAGCAGTTGTCCTTCTTTCACTTCGGTTCCGATATCTGCGTATAATTTTCTTACGTAGCTGTTTTCTTTCGCATAGAGATCCACTGTCTGATAAGCAGTGAGCTCTCCGGGGAGTTGCAGTGAAGTTGATAATTGTCCGCGCTCCAGTGCAATTACTTCCACTGCAGGTACAGGCGCGGAAGCGGCTGCGGCCGGTTTTTCTCCGGTTGTTTTTCCTTCAGTGGAATTGCAGCTGCTGATAGCGAAGGTCAGCAGTCCGCAGGCTATGATCAGGTGGTTATGGTTGATTGCTCTCATACAAAGTAGATATAAAATGTTTACTTTCTTTATCGGTTGGGTCGAGTGATACTGATGCTGTAGATGTTTTGCCCATCACCCAGGCAAATACCAGCGGCAACATTACGAGGGCTGCGATGGTAGAAGCGGCGAGTCCGCCAATTACTGCTCTTGCGAGCGGTGCGGTTTGTTCTCCTCCTTCACCTAATCCGGTTGCCATCGGAATCATGCCTGCGATCATGGCCACACTCGTCATCAAAATCGGACGAAGCCTCAGCGCTGCTGCTTCGCGTGCCGCAGAAAGCGCATTGCCACTGTGTTTGCGGAGATGTTCCGCATTGGTGATCAGCAGTACCGCATTGGCGATAGACACCCCTACACTCATAATGATGCCCATGTACGATTGCAGGTTCAGTGTCGATCCTGTGAGCATCAGCAGTCCCAATGCACCGAGCAATACCGCCGGCACTGTACTCAGCACAACGAACGATACTTTGAAACTCTGGTAGTTGGCTGCCAGCATCAGGAATATCACAATGATGGCAACTATCAGGCCCGACTGCAGGTTATCCAGCGTTTCTGTCAGCACAGTGCTCATACCAATCGGCTCGATGTTTAATCCTCTGGGCAATTCTCCTATCGTTGCCAGCGCCGCTTTCACGTCTTTTGTTGCCGAACCGAGATCCTTTCCATTGATATTGGCTGTTACAGAAAGGATGGGCATGGCGCCAAGGTTATCATTCTCTCCGTAAGTGGTATCGGGTTCGATACTGGCTACATCGCTGAGAATGGGGCGCGGCATATTCTTTAGAACAGGTATCTCGCCAATACTGTTCAGATCCGTCATTTTATGTTCCGGAATCTGTACCTGAACACTGTAGCTGAGACCGGCCTTTTCATCGAGCCATACACTCTTTTCGGTGTAACGGCTTGATGATGTGCTGGTGATGAGGCTCCGGCTTACATCGGCCAGATCCACTCCCAGCTGCGCTGCACGCACCCGGTCGATATTGATCTTCAGCGAAGGATACTTGATGCTCTGTGCTATCTGCACATCGCGCAGGTAAGGAATGGCTTTCAGCTTCTCCACCACTTTACTGGCATACTCTTCGTTCAGCTTTTTGTTTCTTCCGCTGAGGCGAACTTCCACTGGTGTAGGTGAACCCTGACTCAGTATCTTGTCTGTAAGTTCAATCGGCTCGAAGCTCATGCGCAGATCTGGTATCTGTTCTCCGATCCTGGCGCGCAGTTGCTCTTTCAGCTGATCCATATTCACATGATAACCTTCGCGCAAACTCACCTGCAATACCGCTTCATGCGGACCACCCATGAACAGATAGATAGGCGCAATCGAAAACAGGCCCGGGTGTTGTCCGATGAATGCAGAAGTGATGCCGATATTTTCTTTTCCTACCATTTCGGCCAGTATTGCCTGAGCCTTCACCACCTTCTCTTCTGTGCGTTCAATTCTTGTTCCGTCCGGTGCACGGAAGCGAACCTGAAACTGACTTCCGTTCACTTTCGGCAATACATCTCTTCCGATTCCGTTCAGCATTAACCAGGCGCCACCAAGCACCAGTATCAGATACAGTCCCACTACGGGTTTGCGCACAGGCAGCAATCTGTCGATAAACCGAAGGAAGCGTGCGCGGAATCTTTCGAACACACTGATCTTTCCGTCGCGGTTGCTGTCTTCACGTTCCACCAATACTTTTTTCTGATCCCAGGTATCGGATTCCGAAGCTGCACTGAGGTCTGCTGCTGCAAACGCGGCTTCATCTTCCGTCATGGCTTGCTTTCCCTTTTTGTTTTTCTTTTTCTTCGGTCCGTGTGCGTGTGACTTCATCAGCCAGTTGGCCATCACGGGTACGAAAGTCTGGCTCAGAATATAGCTGGTGATCATGGAGAAACCGATCGCGAGTGAGAGCGGCAGGAAGAGCGAACCCGGAATGCCGTCCATGCTCAGCGCCGGTGCAAACACCGCGAGAATACAGAGCAGGATCAGCAGTTTGGGAAAGGCGATCTCCTTACACGCATCCCAGATGGCGAGCGATTTCGGCTTGCCCATATCTAGATGCTGGTGAATATTTTCTATGGTTACCGTACTCTCATCCACCAATATGCCGATGGCGAGTGAAAGGCCACTCAACGTCATGATATTGATGGTTTGTCCAAACAGTTGCAGAAACAACACACCAGATATGATCGATGTAGGAATGGTAAGAATTACAATCAGCGCCCCGCGCGAGTCTCCGAGGAAGAGTAACACCATCAGGCCGGTAAGAATGGCGCCGATGATGCCTTCGCTGATCAGGCTCTTCACGGCATTGATCACATATACGCTCTGATCGAATTCATAACTGAGGTGCACATCTTCCGGCAGCTGTGCCTGAAATTTCGGGAGGTTGGCTTTCAGTTTCTGCACCACTTCCCATGTGCTCGCATCGGCGGATTTTCCAATGCTGATGTACACAGATCGTTTGCCGTTCACCTGTGCATACCCCATGGTGATATCAGCACCATCTTCCACAGTAGCAACATCGCGCAGAAACAGGTTATGTGCACTGCCTTTGAACAAAGGAATGTTCTCGAAATCTTTGATGTTCTTAACAGTGGTATTGCTGGGCGTGAAATAGTTGTAGTCTCCTATTCTCACGTTGCCCGAAGGAGTTGCCTGGTTGTTCAGCCGCAGCGATTCCACCAGCTGATCTGGTGTAAGGTTATGTGATCGCATCAGTTCAGGATCGGCCTTTATCACAATGGTTCGGAGGTTTCCGCCAAAAGGAGGAGAACCAACCAGACCTGGAATGGAGGTAAAGGCAGATCGCACATACACGTTCGCCAGATCCATCAGTTCGTTATTCGACCGAACATCGCTTCGCAGTACCAGCTGCCCAACAGGAAGCGTGGATGCATCGAAGCGGATGATGAACGGAGGTTGCGACCCCGGAGGGAAGATGGCCTGCGCGCGATTGCTGAATGCACTCAGCTCCGCTGCTGCCTGCGCCATATTGGTACCGGGATAAAAAGATATTTTCATCAATGTGAGACCGGAGATATTCTTGGTCTCGATGGCTTTAACACCATTCACATACAACAGTACATTGATATATTGTTTTCCGAAATATGCTTCCATCTGCGAAGGAGTGAATCCTCCGTATGGGTGCGAGAGATAGATCACGGGAAGATTCATCTGAGGGAAGATGTCTACCTTGATCTTTTTCACGGCGCTGACTCCGAAGAAAATCAGTCCGGCTACTATCACCAGCACCGAGATGGGTTTTCTGAGTCCGCTTCTGATTAGGCCCATAGATTAGTATTGTTGATCAGTGCAATTGTGAAATTAGAATTCATTCATAAATAAGCCAAGATCGCCGCTGGCGGCGGATTTCAGCAACAAGGCCTGCCATACGTTGCTGTAGGCGATATCCCTGTCGGTTTCCGCGCGGTTCAGCGCATACAGCGCCTGCTGAACATCCACCATATTGGTCAATCCATTTCTGTACAGTACCGATTTCTGCAGGTAAGCATCGCTTGCCGCTTTGAGCTGTACAGGAACTTCTTTGTAATTGTCGAGCGAATTGGCAATGCGCGTATCCGATAAACTCAGCTGTGCTTTCAGTTGCTGGTCTGCCAGTTCGTATTCCGCTTTCAATGCATTGGAGATGAATTTCTGCGAACTAACCTGCTCGCGCACACGCAATGGGCTGGTAAGGTTCCAGACCATGCCAACTCCCATCAGGTAATTGATGCGCGAAGGATCGATGCCTTTGAAGTAGCTCTTCGAGTAAGCATTCATATCCTGCAGGCCATAGGTATTTTTGAAACCCGATCCGCGTCCCTGAAATACACCGAATACAGAGAAAGTAGGATAGTTGAAGGTTTTCAAATACTTCTCCTGCTCTGTGCTGAGGTCTATCTTTTTCTGATAGAAGTTCAGCAACGGGTGTTGTGCAGATGCAGGCTGCTGGTACAATGCAGCGGGTATGCGTGCAATGAAGAGCGTATCCAAAACAAACTCCTGGGCAGGGATGCCCAGAAATCTGGCGAGTATATTGCCCTGCTCCTGCTCATAATCTTTCGCGCGTGTGAGGGCCATTTTGGCGTTGGAAACTTCTGCATTGGCGAGTGATGAATCTACGCCGGCATTCAATCCGTTTCGTGCGCGGTTCAGCACCACTTCGCGGATCTGTGAGGCGCGTTCGAGATTGCGTTGCCACGATCCGGTGAGGCGTTGTGCCGCCAGCAGATTGAGATAAGCGCCCGCTACGCGGATGCTGTGCTGAAACTGCTCCTGCTGATAATCGCTCTCATCGCGCGCCAGCGCGGCTTTGGAGATCTCTATCTTTTCTTTGGCCCTGCCGAAAGAAAAGAAATCCCAGTTGATGTTGGCGAGATACAGCGCTCCGAATGCGGCGTTGTAATTCTGTTCGGGCAATGCTGGTCCGGATGATGCAGTGCTCAATCCACGATAGCCGTAAAGTGGACCGGTTTGCCCGTTTACGGTACCATAATCCTGTTGAAAGCTTACGCTCAGATCAGGCAGGTATTCTTTGGAACTTTGGTTAACGGCCGACTTAGATGCTTTCACATATTGCTCCTTTGCTTTGATGGAGCCATAGTTCTTCATGGCCGTTTGAACAGCGTCTTTGAGTGTGATGGTTTGTGCCTGCGACTGTGCTGCGCCGTTCAACAGCAGCATCGCTCCGGCAAGGTACTTCAGGTGTTTGGCTGACATGCGGTGAAACAATTGATGGTTAGAGCCCGGCAGAAACTGAATGCAGGACGCACATTGCAATTCAGGCCCATACAGGACTACAGTATTTTACCCTTTCTAAAATGGATGCAACGATGGCAAGATGCTCACCTTTTCCGGCCTTACCGTCAGCAACGCTGGGAGCCTGCTTCAGAAGGAGTCAGGAGCTGCGCGGTAAGTTGGTGTAAAGCGCCGGAGTATTTTGAAATGTAAAAGTACAATGTGTTCAGAAAACCTCAGTTGTACTTTTCAAACAAATAATTATAAAAATCAAACAATGACGTTTGCCGCCCGGAAGTGATTGGGGCTCTCACCTGTCTGCTTCTTGAAAAAATTGGTGAAGTAGGCAGGCTGGTCGAAGCTGAGCGTATAGGCTATTTCGGAGATATTCCACCGTGTATGTTTCAGTAATGCTTTAGCTTCTTTTGTGATGCGTTCCGCAATATGTTCGGTGGTTGTTTTTCCGGTAACTTCTTTCACCGCGCGGTTCAGGTGATTGGCATGTATGCTCATATGCGTGGCATAATCGCTGGCTGTTTTCAGTTTCAGCACATGCTCCTGCGAATCGATGGGGAACTGTCTTTCGAGCAGTTCAATAAAAAGCGATGCAATGCGCGTGGAAGCATTGATCTGTTTCTCCCATGGATTATCGCGCTGCGATTTCATGGCTTCGTGCAGAATCAGGTTTACATAATTGCGCAGCAGATCGTATTTGTGAACATACTCAGATTCAATCTCAGCAAGCATTCTAAGGAAAATGTCTTTGAAGAATTCTCTCTGTGCATCATCGATGAAGATGATGGGATCGCTTCCTATTTTGAACAACGGAGACTCCTGAATGCTTTCGGATTTATTCATAAAATCCTGTGTAAAGAGCGTGAAATAACCACACTGTTTTTCTGAGATCGCCTGCCAGCTGTAGGGAATATTCGGATTGGAAAAGAGCAGTGCATCTCTGTCTATCATGATGCTTTTATCTGCATAATAAAGCATGCCGGTTCCAAGCACGAGGGAGATCTTGTAGAAATCACGGCGGTTGTAGGGCGTTGCCGAGCGGCATGCAAAATCGCTGCGGCGGTAAACATTTATTTGCCCTGCACTGCGCTGACCTCCCGGCCAGATCAGTGTTTTCGGCTCCACATTGTGACGTTGGTGGAACTCCAGTATCGACTCACTTCTTGGCATATGCCAAAATTATGAAATTCAAACAACCGAATTGTTAATATTTGGTTAGCGAAACGCATGCGGGCTGAATGGCCCTATTCATTGCTGAAAGGTCAATTGTTGATAATAATGGCAAATTATCAGAAGAACTCGATACCTGCATTGAATCCAAACCAGCCTTTCCATTGGGGATTACCCAGCGAAGTGGCATTACCCGGAGCGATATCCATTCTGTACCCTGGGTTCTTAACCGTTTGATCGGAGTAGTAGAATGAGTAAGCAGGACCGGCAAAGACACTGATGAATTTATTGAACTTGAAATGTGCGTGGAGATTTACTCTGCTGAGCAGGTTCACGTGATTCCAGTCGCCCATGTAAAAATGCTGTGTGGTGAGCTCCGCATTCAATCCCCACTTTTTGGTGAAGGAGAATTCACGGCCGATGCCATAACCGAAGCTCCAGGTCTTATCAACGGAATCATTCCCATATCCTTCAGTTACACCCGCCAGCAGAATGCTGTACAGTTTTGCATTACCGGTTTTGAAGGCAGCGTTGAAAGGCATCACTTCGTTGGCATACACACTTAGTTTATGAATACCAGTATAAACGATATTGATCAATCCAATGCTGTATCCGTCTGAAGTATCGGCGATATTCAACAATCCAAACTGAACACCTCTGAGCTTTTTGGTATAGTTGAAGATGCTGGAGATCTGTACTCCATTGGTGGTTCCGCCAGCCACGTTCAGAATGCCTGCTATCTGCGCTCCTTTGATATGGCCTCCATTGAAATTGAGTATGCCGCTGAGCTGCGCACCTGTCAGATCTTTCCAGTTCACATTCACATTACCTCCAATCTGAACACCATTGGTATTACCTTTGGCGAAGTTGCCCCACCCACTTATTTGTGCACCCCTGAAAGAACCGATGGCCACATTGTAATTGCCACTGCCCTGCATGCCTTTGAATTCTTTTCCTGCATAGTTGGCGAAGCCGCTTAACTGAAAGCCTTCGAACTTTCCGCCGGTGGTATTGAACACACCGCCGATCTGCCATCCTTTGGCATTGCGTTTTACAAAGTTGCCGATACCACCGATCTGCACACCGTCCATGGTATCGAGTACCGTATTGGTGATGCCAGCGATCTGCACCCCGCGCACATTAGCTCCGTCCATATTGGTTAAACCCGCTATCTGCACGTATTTCACATCTTTCTTGGCGATATTGAACAAACCGCCTACTTCCACTCCGTTCACACCCGCGCTGTAACCACCGAGCAAGTTGAGTGAGATATTGTTGACAACCTGACCATTGAGTTTACCGTTGGAACTGATGCCCGGCACAAGGCTCATCTGATAAGGTCTTGCTGTAAAGAATTTCTTCAGGTTGAGTGTTTGTATCTGCTGCATGGTGCTGAGGAAAAATTTCGCCAGCATTGTCTTTTCCACCACCATCACTGAATCTGATTTACGGTAGGTGTAGAGCCAGTGCGTGCTGTCCGGACTGCGAACGGCCACCACAATGGAATCAGGCGCCTCGAATGTATACGGACCAATAATAGTGGTATTCTCAGAGATCGCTACCGGCACAACCGTAACATTGAGTTGCTGATTGTATTTCGGTGTGATGGTAATGGTAGTGTCTTCGTAATATTGCTTGCTCACCGTGATGCTTGCCTGCTTGTATTTGCTTTTCAGTCTGAGTTTGAAATACCCGTCTGAATTGGTAGCAGCATAAGCCAGCTGATCTTTCTCGAATACAGAAGCATTCACCACACGCTCACCTGTTTGATCGTCGATGATGTAGCCGGTTACATAGTACTGGCTTTCCTCACTGGCCGCCTGCGTGGTAACCAATGGTACCTGTATTGGCTTTTTGCGGATGATGATATAATTGCCGCTTTCCTTGAATTCGTATCCTGCATTGAAAAGCAGGTCGAGCACATAGTTTACGCTTCTGTTGCGTTCGCTCAGAGACACAAGACTGTCGCGTTTCACTATTCTTGAGTTGTAAGAAAAGAAGAAGTCTCCTTTATTGCTGAGAATTTCGAGTGTATGTCCCAGTTGCTGGCGGCTGATCTCCAGCGATACAATTCTGTTTAATGGAGTTTGTGCCTTTACTGCAGTAAAGGATAGCAAAAAAGATAAGATGGTAAAAAAAGCGCGAAGGCCTTTGTTGTTCACATTGGTTATTGTAGTCATGCTGCGTCTGTACTAATGCCTATTTCAGGATAATGAGCGAGTCCTTTCTTTCTATCACTATATTTTCTTCGTTGTAAGTATTTACAATCAGATCCAACAGATCATCGAGTGGCAGATCGTAGTACTCTCCCGATATAGTAGCGTTCTTCAGAGATGGTTTTTCTAAAACAATGTTCACTCCGTAAGCGCTGTTGATGGCATCGACCAGTTTCCAGAGCGGAGTAGCATCGCAAACGAATTCGCGGGTACGGTAGAATTTATACAACTGATCGGTAACCGGGACTTTCTCCAGTACACTGTCTTTCTTTTCTATCTCCAGTTTTTCTTTCTGCTTCAACTGCACAGACTGATTGGCGCGATCTACTTTCACCATGCCGGACTCAACGATCACTTCAGTTTTGCCATTGATGCTTTTTACATTGAAGGATGTTCCGAGAACAGTGATGGTTACATCGTTCACTGTAACGATAAATGGTTTGGATTTATCCGGCTGAATCTGGAAGAAGGCTTCTCCCTTGAGAGAAACAACCCGTTTATCGTCTGTAAACCCTTTCTCGAAACTGATTGCAGAATTCTTATTGAGTGTAACTATTGAACCATCGGAAAGTGTTTCGGCTTTAGATGCAGTGGTAGTGGCTACAACAACAGCATTGCCGGAGTGATTGCTTTTAAAAGGAACAAGAATGTAGAATAACAGGCCAGCAACGCCCAGCAGCATGATGATGCTGGCAGCAACGCGGGTTTCGTACCACCTGATGCGCTCGGGCTTAACCACGGTCATTACCGGGCTCCCATGCTCATCGTCTGCGTCAGCATCCGACTCAGCTTCTGCGATACGTTGCTGAAACCGCTTCCACGCATCATTTTCATTTACGGTACTCCGGGCAGCGAGTTGCTGGCTTTCGTCCCAGATGAATTTGAAGTTCTCGTAGTAGCGGTAATGATCGGTGTCTGCGCTTATCCAGGTCTCCACCTCCTTCCTCTCACTGGCAGACGCCTCGCCCAGCAGGTATTTCACCAGCAGGTCATCACTCATATTGTACAATCCGGCGTTCAATCAGTTTCTTTTTAGAGGTTTGTGAGGATTATCAGTAACAGGGGTAAGAAATCAACCAGTTTGCTTCTCAGCAATTTCAGGGCCTTACCCATTTGATTTTCTACGGTTTTTGGGGAGATGCCCAGCCGATCGGCAATCTCCTGGTACTTCAATTCTTCAAAGCGGCTCATCTGGAAAATGGTACGGCACTGCTCCGGCAGTTCGCTCATCGCTTTCCGCAGCTGTTGTTCGAGGTCGCCCAGTAATACTTTTTTGGAGGCTGAATCTGTTTGATGGCTCATCTGGTAAGTGGCGTGGGCCTGATAGGCCATCCGCACTTTCTGGTGTTTGATGTAGTTGAGGCTTTCATTGTAAACCGCCCTGTACAGATAAGCTGTGAGGGATGTTTCAATTGCCAGCTGCCCCTTTCTTTCCCAGATCTTGCAGAAGACGTTCTGAACCATTTCTTCGGCGAGTGCATCATCTTTCACAATGGTGTAGGCATAAGAATGAAGGCTTTTAAAATGACTTTTAAAAACCTTTTCAAATGCTGTTCCCAGCAGATGCGTGGTTCCCGCTTCCGATGTGGCCATTCGTAGATGTTGTGTTCTGCCTCCAAATATAGCTGCTTCGCCCAATTGCCTTTTGTTTTATATGACAACCGGGAAATGCCTTACCCCTATGGCTAAAATAAAGTTTGAAAGAAAATTATCCTGTTATTTTTAAAACCGTTTGAATCTCAACGGTTTCAATTTTTTCCAGCACATAACGAAGATATTTATCGCGCGCCTGAATGGCGGCAAATAATCCGTCGTGCGAAGTATGGTGGCGGAAACTCACCCCGGAATAATGGCTCCGGTATACGGGTGAATTGGAGGGATCGTTGTTGCCGGCCCTGGCGAAGTATACTTCGTCCATCTCAGTTCTGCCGGTTTTGTAGTACTGATAGTATTGTTCGTTTTCGAGCAGGAACTTTTCTGCATGGTGCAGCTCCTTATGCCAGAAGTTGCGCACCTCTGCAATATTGCTGCCCGAATCGGGATGAAACAGCGCAGCCTTATACACGAGTGCAAAATATTCGAGCATGCCGGTAAAGGCAGGCTTCACAGTTTTGAAGAACCAGATCTCATCGTGAAGATCCTTGAATAACCTGTAATCCAGCAATTGCTGCAGATCATTCCAGTTACGCTCACAGGTTTGAAAGCAGCATTCGATCTGCTCCTTCTCGGAACCCATGCGCTTTCCGCAATCTTCCATTTCAACCAGCATCTTATCAAACAGTTGGCGATATTGTTCTTTCATAGCTCAGACAATTAAAAGCAATGTGCAATTGCCAGATGTTCCGCCTATTCAAAACAAGTATTACCCTGACCAAAGCGTAATACCATCAACCGGTAGAATCGATGTGAAAAAAAAGCAGGGAAAGTGAAAACAATCCCTGGTTAGACCAAACGGTCACATGAGAAAATCTACTATTAAACAATCATGCTTTGTGCACCACCACTGATTCAGTTCAGTGCAACAAAAAAGCTCACCCGATTGCGTCAGGTGAGCTTCAATTATATAAGAATGCCCTATGGCATTTTACAATCTTAAGCTATACTCTGACTTATCTCTCCCCCATCTGGGGCAGGAATTGGCACCTTTTCTATCTCGCTTACAGGCAGGGTACAGCCAGCCTGTTCATAAGATAGAAGGTTGTCAAGGCGTCATCGGGCCCGTTTCCCTCTGCCTTTCTTGATAAGTTATTCCTCTTAGAACTGGGCAAATATATACATGAATATCCGTGAAACATAACTTGCCCGGATATTTTTTTATTGTGTGGATAGCACACTTAATATTATGCACACCCTACTTTGTTACACTAAGTATCCGTAGAGGTTATCATTCTTGTTCAGTTCCGTATAATTGATCTGGTACTGCTGCATGTTCTTCAGCAGCGCATTGTAGTCTTCGGCGCGTTTCAGTTCGATGCCCACCAATGCCGGACCGGTTTCTTTGTTATGCTTTTGCATATACTCAAACCTTGTAATATCATCTTCAGGACCGAGCACATGGTTCACAAATTCTTTCAGGGCTCCGGGGCGCTGGGCAAACCGAACCAGGAAATAATGTTTCAGTCCTTCGTACTGAAGGCTGCGTTCTTTGATCTCCTGCATGCGGTCGATATCGTTATTGCTTCCGCTCACCACACATACCACCGTTTTGCCTTTGATCTGTGCAGCAAAATCGTCGAGGGCTGCAATGGTAAGTGCGCCGGCAGGTTCCACTACGATCGCATCTTCGTTGTACAGCTTAAGGATGGTAGAGCATACTTTTCCCTCGGGCACCAGGTGCATTTCGTTGAGCACTTCTTTGCAGATAGCGAAGGTAAGATCGCCTACACGCTTCACGGCTGCGCCATCCACGAACCGCTCGATATTGTCGAGCGTTACGGGCTCACCGGCTTCCAGTGCGCGTTTCATGGAAGGAGCCCCTTCCGGCTCTACGCCTACTATTGATGTTTTGGGGGAATAAGTTCTGAAGTAACTGCCTACGCCGGAGGCGAGTCCGCCGCCGCCAACAGGCACAAACAGGTAATCGATCTCGCTCTGATCTTCGAGAATTTCGAGCGCTACCGTACCCTGACCTTCAATGATGCGGAGATCATCGAATGGAGGGATGAAGGTCATATTGTGTTCAACCGTGTATGAACGGGCTGCGGCTGCGCAGTCGTCGAAAGTATCGCCCACAAGGCGTATCTCGATAAAATCTTCCCCGAACATTTTGGTTTGCTTCACCTTTTGATTGGGAGTGATAATGGGCATGAACACTACTCCTTTTACATTCAACTTCTTGCAGCTGAAAGCAAAGCCCTGCGCGTGATTGCCGGCACTGGCGCATACCACGCCTTTGGCCAGTTCTTCAGGTGGCAGGCTGCTCATCATATTGTAAGCGCCGCGGAGTTTGTAGCTGCGTACTACCTGAAGGTCTTCGCGCTTCAGGTAAATCTCAGCTTCGTACTTTCGGCTTAGCGTATGCGAGTACTGAAGAGGTGTTCTGTTCACCACCTTTCTAAGCCGCATGGCAGCTTTGTGAAATTCAAGGTTGGTGCTCAGATTTGTGGATGTGTTCATTTGTTTTTGCAGGATGGGCGCCTGCACGCCTTTTTTAAAAGAGCATCTGACTACGGATCAGAAGGTTGTTATTTAATCAACAGGCCGGAGCTTCCGGTAATCCATCTTACCTGTAGTCTTTTTTGCAGTGGCGTTGCGGAGGTCTGCCGTGAACAGCACAGCAGTACTGAGATCTGAAGCTTTCCCAATTCCGCAGACTGCGCACAGGCAGCCGCCGCATAACCCTTGCAAAAAATTATTAGTTAGCTGTTGCTTTCGCTGGCTGTACCGCCTGATTTTCAGGACGCAGACTGCGTACAGTCTTACCTGCCTGCCAGAGCTCGCTGTCGCGCAGTTCTTTCAGTTCTGCTTCCAGCTTCTCACGGTAATCTACCTGGCTGTTAGATGCGATAGAACGTGCAGCTTCTTTTCCTGCAGCTACGCTCTCATACAGTTCGGTGAATACAGGCAGTGTAGCATCGCGGAACTTCTTCCACCAGTCGAGTGCACCACGCTGTGCTGTTGTTGAACAGTTGGCATACATCCAGTCCATTCCATTCTCTGCTACCAGTGGCATCAGTGATTGTGTAAGCTCTTCAACGGTTTCGTTGAATGCTTCGGAAGGTGAGTGTCCTTTTTTGCGCAGCACTTCGTACTGAGCTGCAAAGATGCCCTGAATAGCTCCCATCAGTGTTCCGCGCTCTCCGCTGAGATCGGAATACACTTCTTTTCTGAAATCTGTTTCGAAGAGGTAGCCGCTGCCGATAGCGATACCGAGCGCCGCTACTCTTTCAAATGCACGACCTGTTGCATCCTGGAAAATTGCATAAGAACTGTTCAGACCACGGCCCTGCAAAAACATTCTGCGGAGTGATGTACCTGAACCTTTTGGTGCAACGAGGAATACGTCTACATCAGCAGGAGGAACAATGCCTGTCTGATCGTTGTATGTGATGCCGAAGCCATGAGAGAAATACAGGGCTTTGCCGGCTGTAAGATGTTTCTTCACTGTTGGCCACAGCTGAATCTGTGCAGCATCGCTCAACAGGTAGCAGATGATGGTTCCGCGCTCCAGCGCTTCTTCGATATCGAAAAGGCTTTCACCAGGAACAAATCCATCACGAACGGCTTTATCCCAGCTTTTAGAATTTTTGCGCTGACCAACTATCACGTTAACGCCATTGTCTTTCTGATTGAGCGCCTGGCCAGGACCTTGCACACCGTAACCGATCACAGCTACTACTTCATCCTTTAATATTGCCTGTGCTTTGGCCAGTGGAAATTCTTCGCGGGTTACTACATTTTCTTCAACACCGCCGAAATTGAGTTTTGCCATTGTCGTAATTGTTTATGGTTGTAAAAAAGTTTGGTTGTATTTATTGATTACATGCTGAACACTTCGTCCTTTCTGTTCAGGAATTCATTTTCGATCACTTCTTCCGAAGGGATATTCTCTTCGAACTCCTTCAGTTTTTCGTGGAAGCCTGCACTGGCCTTGATGATAGCCACACGTGCACTGCGAACGAATTCGATCAGTCCGTATGGCTCCAGCACACTGATAAGCTTATCGGTCTCTTCGCGATGACCCGTTGTTTCGAATATGGTATAGTCTTTACGGATCACTACAGCGCGTGCGCCGTATTCGCGGAGCAGCCTTTCTACTTTTACTTTTTCAGCGATCTCATCCGTAGGAACCTTGTACATCGCCAGTTCCTGCCAAACGATCTCCTCGCCTGTGTTGTAGTAAGCACGCAGCACTTCAACCTGCTTCTCTATCTGGCGAACCAGTTTCTTCACCACGTCTTCCACTTCGTTGATCACGATGGTGAAGCGATGGATGCCATCCACTTCACTCGGTGAAGTGTTCAGGCTCTCCACATTTATTTTTCTGCGCGAAAACATGATGGCGATGCGGTTGAGCAACCCTATCTGGTTTTCGGTGTATACTGTTACTGTAAATTCCTGCTTTGACATTTGGTTGATTTTTTGAGTTGACACTTGCGATCGATATCGCTTTTACTTCAGCCTGATCTCAGCTACGCTGCATCCCTGCGGCACCATCGGAAACACGTTGTTCTCCTTGCCTACCTTCACTTCGAGCAGATAAGATCCTTTGTGATCGAGCATCTGTTTCAGTGCAGCCTGCAGTTGAGCACGCTCACTGATACGCTGACCATCGATGTAGTAAGCTTTCGCCAACGCTACAAAATCCGGACTGGTGATATCAACGAAAGAATATCGTTTGTCGTGGAAGAGCTGCTGCCACTGACGTACCATGCCTAAGAACTCATTGTTCAGAATCAGGATCTTTACATCGATTCCGCTCTGCATGATAGTGCCCAGTTCCTGCAAAGTCATTTGAAATCCACCATCGCCAATCACTGCAACCACTGTTCTGTCGGGAGCTCCGAACTTGGCGCCTATCGCTGCCGGCAGCGCAAAGCCCATAGTTCCGAGACCACCGCTGGTTATATTGCTGCGGCTCTGCGTGAACTTCGCATAACGGCAGGCTACCATCTGATGCTGGCCTACATCCGTTACCACCACTGCATCTCCGCCGGTGAGCTCATTGAGCACACGGATCACTTCA
This sequence comes from Pseudoflavitalea sp. G-6-1-2, assembly GCF_012927185.1. GTDB lineage: Bacteria > Bacteroidota > Bacteroidia > Chitinophagales > Chitinophagaceae > Pseudobacter. The sequence goes on along the minus strand of NZ_JABBGB010000001.1, from coordinate 2,034,421 downwards.
CCCATGGTGAGAATGTCCGATGCAGGATGCAATTCAGGCTGAATGCATTGTTCCTGCTCCTGCTGTTCGAAGTCGCGGAACTTCTGCAACCACTGCGGATATACTTTTGGTTCTATCAGTTCGGTGAGCATCGGCAATGTTTCTTTGCAATCTCCCCAAACAGGCACTTCTGCTTTTACGTTCTTGTCTATCTCAGCCGGATCAATATCGAGGTGAATCACTTTCGCCTGCTTCGCATATTTGTCGAGCCTTCCCGTAACACGATCATCGAATCGCATACCGATGGCGATCAGCACATCGCACTCATTGGTGAGTACATTCGGACCATAGTTTCCGTGCATGCCCAGCATACCCACATGCTGCGGATGATCCGTAGGCAGTGAGCTCAAACCCATGATGGTAGCGGCTGCAGGGATTCCACTCTTTTCGAGGAACTTCTTAAACTCCTGTTCTGCCTTTCCCAGTATCACACCCTGACCAAACAACACGAACGGCTTCTCTGCTGCATTGATCAGCTCTGCCGCCTGCTTCACGTATTCTTTTCTCACGATTGGTTTCGGACGATAGCTGCGGATATGCTCACATTTTTTGTATCCTTCATATTCAAACTTCTGCAGCTGCGCATTCTTGGTGATATCGATCAGCACCGGACCAGGACGGCCGGTACGCGCAATGTAGAAAGCCTTCGCCATCACGGCAGGGATCTCCGTTGCATCCGTTACCTGATAATTCCATTTGGTAACAGGTGTGGTGATATTGATCACATCCGTTTCCTGAAAAGCATCTGTACCCAGCAGGTGAGCAAACACCTGACCGGTTATTGCAACAACCGGAGTACTGTCGATCATCGCATCTGCGAGACCGGTCACCAGATTGGTAGCGCCTGGGCCACTCGTGGCAAACACCACACCCACATTTCCGGATGTTCTCGCAAACCCTTGTGCAGCGTGAATTCCACCTTGCTCATGACGAACGAGAATATGTTTCAGTGTTTCCTGATAATCATACAGTGCATCGTAAATAGGCATGATGGCTCCACCCGGATATCCGAAGATGGTGTTCACGCCCTCTGCCAGAATCGCTTCCAGCACAGCCACCGAACCACTCACTGTTGTGGTGCTGGCTTTTTTCTCCTCCGTAGACTGTGCGGGCGCTGCCGTTGTTGTGCTCATAATTATTTTTTTTGAATGGAAGGGTTAAGGTGATTATGCTTCGTCAGTTACACATCCTTCAGCTGCGTTCTTAACACTCTTCGCGTATTTGAATAAGATTCCTTTGGTTACTTTCAGATCGGGTTGTTTCCACGCAGCTTTGCGCTTCGCCAACTCTTCGTCGCTTACTTTGAGCGTGATGGTATTTTTTACTGCATCCAGTTCAATGGGATCATCATCCTGTACCAGTGCGATCAGTCCGCCTTCATATGCTTCCGGCGTAATATGGCCTACTACAAATCCGTGTGTGCCTCCGCTGAATCTGCCGTCGGTGATGAGTGCGATGCTTTTGCCCAATCCCGCACCAATCAGTGCTGATGTGGGTTTCAGCATCTCCGGCATGCCGGGTGCTCCCTTCGGACCTACATTACGGATCACTACTACATCTCCGTGTTTGATCTTACCGCTGTTGATGCCGGCAATCAGTTCAAACTCTCCGTCGAATACACGTGCTGGTCCTGCGAAGAACTCGCCTTCTTTTCCGCTGATCTTTGCCACGCTGCCACCCGATGCAAGGTTGCCGTACAGGATCTGCAGGTGACCTGTTGCTTTGATCGGCGTCTCCAGCGGAAGGATGATCTTCTGCGCATCGAAATCGAGATCCGGCACTTCAGACAGATTCTCCGCCAATGTTTTGCCGGTTACAGTGAGACAGTCTCCATGCAGCAATCCCTGTTGCAGCAGGTATTTCATCACAGAAGGAACACCTCCGTGCTGATGAAGATCCTGCATCAGGTATTTTCCGCTTGGCTTGAAATCGGCAAGTACAGGTACTCTGTTGCTGATGGCCTGGAAATCGTCCTGTGTAACGGTTACGCCTACACTCTTTGACATGGCGATGAGGTGCAGCACTGCGTTGGTGCTTCCACCCAACACCATTATTACGGTGATGGCGTTTTCAAACGCTTTGCGCGTCATGATATCAGAAGGCTTGATGTCTTTTTCGAGGAGATTGCGGATAGCTTTTCCTGCTGCGATACACTCTGCTTTCTTCTCTTCGCTGAGTGCCGGATTGGAAGAAGAATAAGGAAGGCTCATGCCCAGCGCTTCGATCGCAGATGCCATGGTGTTGGCTGTGTACATGCCGCCGCAGGCGCCTGCACCCGGACAAGAATGCTGAACGATGCCTTTGAAATCCGCATCAGACAAGGTTCCTGCGAGTTTCTGCCCTAAGGCTTCGAACGCTGAAACGATGTTCAGATCCTGACCTTTGTAGTGGCCGGGAGCGATAGTTCCGCCATACACCATAATAGCCGGACGGTTCAGTCGTCCCATTGCAATGATCGATCCGGGCATATTTTTATCGCAACCGGGGATGGCGATCACTCCATCATAATATTGCGCACCGCAAACCGCTTCGATGGAATCCGCGATGATGTCGCGGCTAACGAGCGAGTAACGCATGCCTTCTGTTCCGTTGCTGATACCATCGCTCACGCCGATGGTATTGAAGATGAGGCCTACCAGTTGATTATCCCACACACCGCCTTTCACGATCTTTGCGAGATCGTTGAGGTGCATGTTGCAGGTATTGCCATCATAGCCCATGCTTACGATGCCCACCTGCGCTTTTGCAAGATCTTCATCAGTCAATCCGATGCCATATAACATTGCCTGTGCCGCGGGTTGCGTTACGTCCTGAGTAATGGTGCGCGAATATTTGTTGAGTGCCATTGTGTTGGTTATGCTTTTTATTTCTTGTAATCGTTGATATCGGGCCGGAGGCCCTCTTTCATATAAGTCACTCGCCTCTGGCGAAGAAACACGCCTTCACTTTCAGCTGACGGCTACACCAGCTTCGGTAACTTTAGCCTTATATATTTTTTGCAATTTCTTTCCGATAGAATTTTCCCAGGGTTGCGGGAACGTATAATCATCGAGCGATTCAAAGCCTACTACTTCAGCCGCAGTGCCGCAGAAGAATGCACTGTCGGCCGTTTTCAGTTCTGCAGGTGTAAAATGTTTTTCTACGAGTTCAATGCCGAGTTCTTCACAGAGTTCGATCACAGTTGCACGGGTAATTCCGGGCAGGATATTTCCTAACGATGGCGTATACACTACGCCGTCTTTTTCATAGAACATATTGGCGCCGGGGCCTTCAGCCACATGGCCATTCATGTCTATCAGCAATGCTTCGTCGAAGCCTTTTGCTTTTGCATCCTGACTGGCGAGGATGGAGTTCACATAGTGTCCGGTTGCTTTCGCATGGATCTTAAACCCAAGCGGGTTGGGCCTTTGCCAGGGGGAAGTCATTACGCGGAGATTCTTCTCTCCGAGAAACAATCCCATTTCCCAAACGGCGATCACGATATGCGATTCGGTATTCTTATTAAAGCCCATGTTTGCCGGAGCAAACACCAGCGGACGGATATACGCATTCTGCAGGTTGTTCTGTTTCAACACCTCATAAGTGGCATCAATCAGTTCTTCTGCACTCCAGTGGTAAGGCATGTTGAGCGCTTCAGCAGAGGCGCGCAGGCGATCGTAATGCTCAACAGCTTTGAAGATCTTTGTATCCCCACTCTCCGTGCGATACGAGCGGATGCCTTCAAATACGCCATACCCGTAGTGGAAGGTCTGGCTATACAGGTCGATGCGGGCATCGGCAGCTTTCAGGTATTCTCCATTATAATAGAGAATGGTGTTCTGGTTGTAATAAGTTGACATGACTTCAGGTTTTTTGTTGATCGGAATAGGCGCAAAAAAAAGCGACCCGCCTTTTTGGAGGCGGGTCGCTTAGTATTTTGATTATTTACTGTTCGCTATAGTCCACCTCCGTTTGAGCAGGGAATAATAATCACCACCACCACAATAATAATTGCAATGACAACAGAAGTGATATTTTGAATTCCGCTCTTGAACATAGAGAGTAGATGTACTGCGAATATACACCCGCCGATCGATAAAAAGAACTGTAGCAAGCAACTCTTTCGAAAAAATCTTAAATAATGGTTGATTTCCTCAACTCAATATTCGCTTTATTGATACCACCCGGTACACGATTACTCACGTAATCACAGATCAGTTCTCCGATTGTACTGGTGAAGTAAAAATTAACAGGATCGATGTCTTTGGTTACGAAGCTGTTGCTGAGTGTCCACTCAACTGCTTCGCGTACCAGTGCCGCTTCCCGGGCGAGTCCCAGGTGATCTAACAGCATTGCTGCCGACAGAATGGAACCCAATGGATTAGCAATATCTTTTCCGGCAGCCTGCGGATAAGAACCGTGGATCGGCTCGAACAATGCAGCGCCTTTGCCAATGCTGGCCGATGGCAACAGCCCAAGTGATCCGCTGATCACACTCGCTTCGTCGCTGATGATATCTCCGAACATATTCTCCGTGAGCACCACATCGAATTGTTTGGGATTCAGAATGATCTGCATCGCTGCATTGTCTACAAACAGAAAATCAACGGTTACATCTGCATACTGTGCTGCAATCTCCTGCACCACTTTACGCCAGAGGCGCGATGTTTCGAGCACGTTGGCTTTATCAACCAGCGTGAGTTTCTTTCTGCGTTGTTGTGCATATTGAAAAGCGAGATGTGTAACGCGTTCGATCTCTTCACGCGTGTACACGCAATCGTCCGAAGCCTGCGTTCTTTCTTCATTCACTTCTTTCTTTCCGAAGTAAATGCCACCGGTGAGTTCGCGGAAGATCACGAAGTCTACGCCTTCGATGTTCTTCGTTTTCAGCGGGCTCAGGTGATGCAGTGATTCGTATGTTGTTACAGGTCTGATATTCGCAAACAGCTGGAGACTCTTGCGCAGTTTCAGCAAACCCTGCTCCGGCCTTACTTTGGCAGTAGGGTCGTTGTCGTATTTTGGATGGCCGATGGCCCCGAATAAGATGGCATCGCTGTTGAGGCAGGCTTCGATGGTTTCATCGGGCAATGGATTGCCTGTTTTATCGATGGCATCTGCACCCATCAGATGATAGGAGTAATGGAATGTATGACCGAACTGCTCGGCAATGGCATTCAATACTTTCACGGATTGGCGGGTCACTTCCGGACCGATACCGTCTCCTTCTATAACTACTATATTCTTTTCCATAGTCTAATGCGTTTCAGGGTTTCAGGGGGATTAACTTACTTGTATTGTTGCTCAAATGCTTCAATGGCTGGTTTGATACTGATCAGATAGTCGATATCATCATATCCATTGAGCAGACAGGTTTTCTTGTAATTGTTTACATCGAAACTGCTTTGCAATCCGGCTGCCGGTACGCTGATGGTCTGTGCTTCCACATTCACTACGATCTCCGTTGCAGGATCTTTTTCGATTGCCGCAAACATCGCGTCGAGAAACTCATCAGTAACCTGAACAGGCACCAGAAAGTTGTTGAGTGCATTGTTGCGGAAGATGTCTGCAAAGAAGCTGCTCACTACCACATCGAAGCCGGCATCTTTGATGGCCCATGCTGCATGCTCGCGCGATGATCCGCATCCGAAGTTCTTTCCTGCCACCAGCACTTTACCACTGTAGCGCGGATTGTTGAGAACGAAGTCTGCACGCGGTTGCGCTTCATCATCATTTTCATATCTCCAGTCGCGAAATAGATTCTTTCCGAAACCCGCACGGCTCGTAGCTTTCAGAAAACGTGCAGGAATGATCTGATCGGTATCCACGTTCTGGATATTCAGCGGAACCGCCCTGCTTGAAACTATATTGATTGCTTTACTCACTGTTGTTTGATTGTTTGTTAGATAAACTCTCTTACGTCTCCTACTTCTCCGGTGATGGCCGCCACTGCTGCTGTCAGCGGACTAACGAGGAAGGTTCTGGCATTCGGCCCCTGTCTTCCTTCAAAGTTTCTGTTGGAGGTAGACACGCAGTACTTGCCTGCAGGGATCTTGTCTTCATTCATACCCAGGCATGCAGAGCAACCGGGCTGACGAAGCTGAAAGCCTGCTTCTTCAAAGATCTTATCGATTCCTTCTGCGATGGCTTGTTTCTCCACCTGCTTGGAACCGGGTACGATCCATACTTCCACATCTTCTGCTTTCTTCTTTCCTTTTACGAAAGAGGCAACGAGACGAAGGTCTTCGATGCGGCTGTTGGTACAGCTGCCGATGAATACGTAATCCACTTTCTTTCCTTTGATCTTCGCACCGGGCTGAAGGCCCATGTAGTCGAGCGATTTGAGGAAAGAAGGTTTCTCCTTCTCATCGATATCGGTTACTCCGGGGATATTCCCTGCAACACTCACGCCCATTCCGGGGTTGGTTCCGTAGGTGATCATTGGTTCGATATCTTCCGCGCGGATGTTGATCTCTTTGTCGAAGGTGGCTCCTTCATCGGAGTAAAGTTCTTTCCATGCGGCGAGTTTCGCATCCCACTGGCCATTGCCGGGAGCAAACTGACGGCCTTTGATGTACTCGAAAGTGATTTCATCGGGAGCGATCATGCCTCCGCGTGCGCCCATCTCGATGCTCATGTTGCAGATGGTCATGCGGCCTTCCATGCTGAGGCTGCGGATGGCAGAACCTGCATATTCAACAAAATAACCGGTAGCGCCTGATGCTGAGATCTGAGCGATAATGTAGAGAATAATGTCCTTAGATACCACTCCTTTGTTCAATGTGCCTTCTACATTGATACGCATGAGCTTTGGTTTAGATTGCATCAGGCACTGAGTTGCCATCACCATTTCCACTTCGCTGGTACCAATGCCGAAGGCAATGGCTCCGAATGCACCGTGGGTAGATGTGTGGCTGTCGCCGCACACAATGGTCATGCCGGGCTGTGTTACGCCCAGTTCCGGTCCTATCACGTGAACGATACCCTGGAATGGATGACCCAATCCGTATAATTCGATGTTATGATTCTTGCAGTTGGCAATGAGCTGCTGCACCTGTACACGGGAGAGCTCGTCTTTGATGGGGAGGTGTTGCTGTAAAGTGGGTACGTTATGATCCGCTGTTGCTACGATCTGTGCAGGGCGGAAAACTTTCATGCCTCTTTTTTCGATTCCCTGAAATGCCTGTGGGCTGGTTACTTCATGGATGAAGTGTCGGTCGATATACAACACTGAGGGTCCGCCGTCGATGTTCTGTACAACGTGCTTGTCCCAGATCTTTTCAAATAATGTTTTAGCCATTTTTTCTTTTTGTGAAGAAAGCGTGGCGCAGACGCGCCACGCATAAAACAAAAACTACATGATTATGAGAAAATACTGCTCACACTGTTACGGCCTGATATTCGTTGGCCATTGCGTGCAGATCCTCATCGGTAACTTCTTTTTTGCCATCTGCCACATTGAGGAATTGCGCGTACAACACATCAATGTCGTTGCGTGTGTACTGGAATCCGAGCTTGTGGAATCTGTGCGCCAGAGCACTGCGTCCGCTGCGGGCGGTGAGTACAATCTTGCTTCCTTCGGCTCCTACTTCATCGGGACTGATTATCTCGTAAGTAAGTGCATCTTTCAAAAATCCATCCTGGTGAATACCTGATGAATGTGAAAACGCATTGCTTCCTACGATGGCTTTATTGGGTTGAACCGGCATCCGCATAGTGTCGGCTACCAGTCTGCTGAGAGGGTTCAGTTGCTGAGCTTTCACGCTGGTATGGAATCCCAGCGCATGGTGTTGTTTGATGATCATCACCACTTCTTCGAGCGATGTATTTCCGGCGCGCTCACCGAGACCATTGATGGTACACTCGATCTGCCTTGCGCCATTGATCACACCCGCAATGGAGTTTGCAGTAGCCAGGCCAAGATCATTATGACAATGGCAGCTGATCACAGCCTTATCTATATTAGGTACGTTGTTTACAAGGTATGCAATTTTTTCGCCATACTGGTGGGGAAGACAATACCCGGTGGTATCGGGGATATTCACCGTGGTGGCTCCTGCTGCGATCACCGCCTCTATCACACGGGCGAGATAATCGTTCTCGGTACGGCCTGCATCTTCCGCATAGAATTCGATATCATCAGTAAAGTTGCGGGCCCATTTAACGGCCTGTACAGCCCTCGCGAGAATGTCTTCGCGATTGCTGTTGAACTTACTCTTGATATGAAAATCAGAAGTGCCGATACCCGTGTGGATACGGCCTCTTTTGGCTTTCTTCAATGCGGCTCCCGCCACTTCGATATCCTGCTGAACGCTGCGGCTCAATGCACAGATAGTGGCATTTTTCACCACTTTACAAATCTCTTCCACACTCTGAAAATCTCCAGGTGAAGAAATCGGGAAACCGGCTTCAATGATATCTACTCCCAGGTCTTCCAGGGCCAGTGCCAGCTCAATCTTTTCTGTAGTGTTCAGCTTGCACCCCGGTACCTGCTCACCATCTCTGAGCGTGGTGTCGAATATTAAGATCTTATTATCCGGCATAACTGTTCTATAGGTGGATTTAGTTTTAGGAATTTAAAATAGCAGGTTGCTTTATTTTTGTGTTGCTTGCTATAGATAACCGATAAAACAACCTGCTTTACCGAAATTATTCCCATTAATTTGGGGAAGGAAATCAAAATTGTACCTATTTTACGCTTCTTAGGGTATCCGGAATACCCTCAAAGCCTTGTCCATCAAGCATTTTAACGATTATAAACTACGATGCCCAATAGATCAACAGACGCGTTATTTCAACTGATCCACTCCCTGGAAAAGTCAGAAAAGCGGAATTTTAAGCTGTATGTGACCCGGAATTCTTCGGGTGAAGACCTGAAAGTGGTTCAGTTGTTCGATGCCATGGATAAAATGGAGGAATACGACGAAGCCCTGATTCTGAAGAAAAACAAAGACCTGAAGAAACAGCAGCTCTCCAATATCAAGGCACACCTGTATAAACAGATCCTGAGCTCCCTTCGCCTGATCAAGGACGATGAGAATATCGATATCCAGCTCCGCGAGCAAATGGACCATGCCCGTATCCTCTACAATAAAGGCCTCTATCTGCAAAGCCTCAAAGTACTGGACCGCATGAAAGAACTGGCCCGCGAATACAACCAGTTCACCTATTTATTGCAGGTACTCTTCTTCGAGAAGAAGATCGAAGCCCTGCACATCACACGAAGCATGCAGGATCGCGCCGACCGCCTCACCACCGAAGTGGAAGAAGTGAACAAGCGCCTCGATATCACCAGCAAGCTCAGCAACCTCGCGCTGCAACTCTACAGCTGGTACATCCGCAACGGTCATGCACGCAATGAAAAGGATGAAGTATCAGTTACCAACTTCTTCGAAAAACATTTTCCCAAAGAAGCGGAAGACGCCAAAGGATTCTACGAAAGACTGTACCGCTACCAATGTTATTGCTGGTACGGATTCATCAGGCAGGACCTGCTCACTTATTATCGTTACACACAAAAATGGGTAGACCTCTTCAGCAAGGAAAAACATATGGTGGAAGTGGAAACAGCGCACTACATCAAAGGCCTGCACAACCTGCTCACCGCGCATCTCGATCTGCAGAATTTTCAGAAATTCAACGAAGTGCTCGATACGTTCGAGCAATTCTCCCAATCGAAAATCGTACTGCACAATCACAACAACAATATTCAAACCTTCGTATACCTCAACCTCCAGCGCATCAACAAGTATTTCATGGAAGGTACGTTCACCGAGGGATGCAAAATGGTTCCCGTAATAGAAGAAAAGCTCACAGAATATACGCTGTATCTCGACAGGCACCGGATTCTCGTATTTTACTACAAGTTCGCATCACTGTACTTCGGCAGTGGGCAATACGAGAAAGCCATCGATTATCTCAACAAGATCATCAACTGGAAAGTGGATCTGCGCACAGACCTGCAGGCATACAGCCGTCTGCTGCACCTCATAGCGCATTACGAGCTGAAGAATTTCGATCTGCTCGAATATCTCTTCAAAAGTGTGTATCGCTTTATGTCGAAGATGGAAAACCTTAGTGTGGTGGAAGAAGAGATCTTCCGGTTTTTGAGAAGATCATTCCATATAACGCCGAGGAACCTGAAAACAGAATTCGAGAAACTGCTCAACAAACTGAAGCAGCATCAGCGCAACCGGTACGAAACCCGCGCCTTCATGTATCTGGATATCATCTCCTGGCTCGAAAGCAAAATCGATAATGTTCCGGTGCAGGAAGTGATCAGGCATAAATTCTTACAGCAATCAAAAAGAAAGGCGGTTGAAGAGTAGGTTGATTACCACTTGGCTTCCTGCTACGACAAGCCTGTAGTTCAACGCTGCTCTGCAACCGGCCTTTGTTCTGAATATCGGCTCAGTGTTGCTGTATGAAAAAGTATCAGTATTTCGTCAGCTCCGGCTGAACCTGATCGATCCAGGCCAGAATGCCTCCTTTAAGATTATATAAATTATCGAAACCGAATTTCTCCTCCAGCTCCCGGATGGCTTTGGCACTACGGCCTCCCATCTTACAATGCACAATCACTTTCTGGTCTCTGCTGATGCGATCGGCATTCGCAGAAACAGTACTCAGCGGAATCAGCTCTGCACCGATGTTCACGATATCATACTCACTCTGCTCACGTACATCGATGATCTGATAGGCTTCACCCTTCACCTGTAAATTGTACAACTCTTCAGGAGTAATTTCTTTGATGGGTTTCTCAACGGCTTTCACTCCGCAGAACTGCTCGTAATCGATGAGTGCAGTGATGGTGGGATTCTTGCCATTGATGGGGTTATCATCTCTGCGCGAGATATTGAAAGTGCGACTCTCGAATGTGAGTGCATCGAAGTGATAGAATCTTCCGTTGAGCGTATCTCCCACTCCGGTGATCACCTTGATGGTTTCGAGCGCCTGCAAACTTCCGATGATGCCGGGCAATACGCCTAACACGCCGCCTTCGGCGCAACTGGGCACCAGTCCGGGCGGTGGCGGTGTTGGATAGAGATCGCGGTAGTTGGGCCCCAACTCTCCTTTCTCATTGCGCTGATTGAAAACAGACACCTGCCCCTCGAACTGAAAGATGGATGCAAATACATTCGGAATGCCGAGCAATACAGTGGCATCGTTCACGAGATAACGCGTAGGGAAATTATCTGTTCCGTCTGCCACCACATCATAATCTTTCAGAATCTCCAATGCATTCTGTGAAGTGAGCTGTGTATTGTGCAGAATGATTTTGATATGCGGGTTCAGCGCTTCGAGTCTCTTTTTCGCTTCTTCTACTTTGGGTTTACCGATGGCTTCCACTCCAAACAATACCTGACGTTGCAGGTTGCTGTCGTCTACCACATCGAAATCTACGATGCCGATGGTTCCAACGCCTGCAGCCGCAAGATACAGCAGGGCCGGACTTCCCAGGCCGCCCGATCCTACGATCAGCACTTTCGCAGCCTTCAGTTTCTGTTGCGCCTCCAATCCAAATTCAGGGATAATGATGTGCCGGTTGTACCTGGCCAGTTCCTCTTTAGAAAAAGTTACTGAGTTATTGTTGCTCATGGGATGATGATTTAGTTTGTTGGTTACTGTTATGCCACACCACCGGCAATGGCTGGTACGATACTGATAACGGTATCGGCTTTCACGGCAGTTTGTCCCTGTTGCAGGTTCCTGATATCGTCGTTGCCAACGAAGATGTTCACGAAAGAACGGATCTGTCCTTGTTCATCGAGCAGGTGTTTCTTCAGATCAGGGAAGTTCAGTGTGAGTTCGTTCACTGTTTTGTCGATGGTATCTGCTGTCACTTCCAGTCTGGCGGTATTATTGGTGAACTTGCGCAGCGGAGTGGGAATAATCACTGTTGCCATAGTTGTTATTTATTGATTTATGAATTTGTATATGAATTGGCTACGATGCCAACGTTTTCTTCTTCGAATCGACTGTCGTCGTTGAGCCTCCAGGAACGAAGCGCATCGGGCTTTCCATCGAGTACCGAAACGATGATGTAACTGAACCAGGGCTGTGCCGCTACCCTGTCGTGTTCCGAAGGAATGGCAGGATGGTTCGGATGCGAATGATACACGCCCAGCAACTGCAACTGATTTTCATCTGCATATTCTTCTGCACGGATATAATCGAGTGGTGCAATTACAAAGCGGCGGCGTTTATCGCCTTCTTTCGCATTGTTTACTACCTGAATTTCTGTGATGGCACGAAGGCCGTTTTCGTCCTCTTTGCCGAAGAGGAAACCGCAACATTCGTCGGGGAAGGCGGCTACTGCATCTTTGAGCAATGCTGCTCTGGCTTGTGTGTCTATGATGATCATACTATGTTGAGTTTAGAAACTACTTCACTGTATTTGTCTGCATTGTCGGGGAAGATGGTTACTACCGTGCCGCTTTCCAGTTTCTCCGCTACGCGGATGGCGCCGGCGAGATTCGCGGCCGCACTGGGACTGAGTTGCAGGCCTTCGTATTTCCAGGCATCGCGCATGATGCTCCATGCTTCTTCGGTTCCTACTTCATGGTTTTCATCGGCCACAGTTGGGTCGTAAATACCGGGCACGAGGGCGGTTTCGAGATGTTTCCACCCTTCCAGTCCATGCAATGGATTATCGGGCTGGAGTGAGATCAATTGAACCGCAGGGTCGAGTTCTTTCAGTCTGCGGCCCGTTCCTACAAAGGTTCCGGTAGTGCCGAGGGCTGATACAAAATGCGTGAGGGATGGCAATGCTTCTTTGATTTCAAGAGCTGTGCCGTGATAATGCGCTTTCCAGTTATTGGGATTCTTGTACTGATCTGCGTAGAAGTATTCCGAAGGCTTGCTGGTGGCCAGTTCCAGCGCTGCGGCCTGTGCGCCATCGGTTCCTTCAAAGCGCGATGTGAACACTATTCTGGCGCCAAGCGACTGCAGAATTTCTTTCCTTTCCTTGCTTGCATTCTCCGGAAGAAAAAGTGTAACGGGGATATTCAGCAGGTGGCCGATCTTCGCGTAGGCGATGCCGGTATTTCCGCTGGTGGCATCGAGCAGTGAGATCTTTCGGGAGAGTTGTCCATGTTCGATGGCATGTTTGAAGATATTGTAAGCCGCTCTGGCTTTTACGCTTCCCGATAACTGCTCCCATTCTTTCTTGGCGTATAACTTTACGCCGGTTTTATTGAAGAGCTGCGTAATCTCATGAAGCGGCGTGCGCCCTATCTGGTTCCCAAGTTGTTGTACAGAGTCAAGCAGCGAGCGCTCTGACGTTGTTCCGGCTGTTGTAACAGACATATCAGCAATTTTTGTTGTTATGAGTGAGGGTCGGATCAGACGGGAGGGCACAAAAAAAAGCCCCACCATCGGTGGAGCTCAATATGTTGATGCGTATATATTTTGCACTAACTTAATCCAAGGCTACAGCCCACCCAAATAACCCTGGCGTGTGTTTTACAACAACAGCAACAACAAGATTTATTTGTGTGAGTATTCAGCATCGGTTAATTCATTTCTCTACAAATATAATAGGAAATAACTGACAATTCCTACAGAGCGGGTGGACTATCTTGTTAAAAAACTTTTATTAATGTTTGCTCACAACCTTGAGGCCTATAATTGAACCAATTAGGAGGAAAATAAAAAACAGTCTCCAAAAGGTAGCGGGCTCCCTGAAAAAGAAAATGCCCATCAGCACGGTTCCTACTGCGCCAATGCCCGTCCATACTGCGTATGCGGTTCCCAGCGGCAATGTTTGTGTGGCACGATACAGCAGGTACATACTCATTGTTACGGTTATTACGAATCCTATCCACCAACCCGTTGCAGCTGCTCCGGTGGATTCTTTAGCTTTTCCAAGGCAGGTTGTGAAGGCTACTTCAAACAATCCGGCGATTACGAGAATGATCCAATTCATAACTGTTTGATTTATGGATGCAAATTTCCGCTATCCCCAGCCACTCGTTTTTTACCATATGTTAAGAAAACTATGGACCAATTTCACAGGAGGGTATTTGCAACCGCAAAGATGTGACTTTTAACAGTTACTTCATTGCCAGCAGATGCTGATCCATTTTCTTATCATGACCATAAACATCTTCTCTGAAATTCAGTCGCCCTGCGCGATCTACCCATGCAGTGAAATAACCGATGTATACCGGCACTGTTTCTTTTAATGTTACATACTGCTCTTTGCCCTGTTTCATGGCTGCTGCGATTTTGGTACTGTCCCACTTGGGATCGTTGCGCAGCAGGTATTGTGCCAGCTTCGCCGGTTCGTGCAAGCGGATGCATCCGTGACTGAATGCACGCTGATCTCTGTCGAAGAGACTGCGCGAGGGCGTATCGTGCAGATAAATATTGTAAGAGTTGGGGAAGAGGAATTTCACACCTCCCAACGAGTTCCAGGGGCCGGGCAACTGCCGAACCGCTTTGCCATTCCACTCCATATGATGGCGTGCGAGATAATTCGGATTACGTTTGATGCCAGGCAGCACTTCGTTTTTCAGAATGCCGGGAGGAACATTCCAGTACGGACTGAACACTACGTATTTGAGATCGCCGGAGAAGATCACGGTGTTATGCGCAGGTGTTCCCACCACAACGCCCATATCCCACATGAGGTTTCCGTTCTCATACACGTGCATGCGATACTCCGGAATATTGATGAGCAGATAATTCGGCGGAGGCTCGGCAGGCACCCAGCGGATACGCTCCATATTCACCAATATCTGACGGATGCGCTCTCCTATCGGCCGGTTCATTTCGGTAACCAGTTTATTATTCACCTTGCCATCGGCTGTAAATCCATAACGTGTCTGAAAATTTTTCACAGCATCGGTAAGTGCGGAGGTGAACAGCTGAGAAGAATCATTTTCTTTCAGGTCTCCGGATACAAATAAGCGCTTTTTGATATTTACTATTTCTATCGTTGAATCTCCCTGCTTCAGTACTTTCTTTGCAATGGCAGGAATAGCCGGCCATCCGCCTGCCTTTTCGATTTCGTAAGACTTCAGCAAATATTCTTTCAGCAGATTGTATTGTCGATTAACCGGCTCATATCTGCTCACATCTTTCCCTTTGTTTTGGATCAGGGAATCGAGCAGAGAAGCAACATTGATCTTCTTGCGTGGAATGAACCACTCCAGATCTTTCGGCTGTTCGTTGCTGCCTGCCCATGCTCTGTTGGCGAAGCGGAAGAACTGTTTGGTAAGGTTCAGTTCTGTGTTCACCATCAGCGGGCTCTTTACATTGAAAGAATCTTTTCCGTTTTTGATGCTGTCGACCACCACTGAAAGTTTGGGATCGTAGATAGAGCTGTCGCCGGAGTAGGCAATATAGCTATTCTGCATTTCGATGAAGGTGGGCACATATTCTGCAATGCTGCCGTCCAGAAACCAGGCGTACTGGTAGTTCCGGGCATTGTAGAAGCTGCGGATGCGGTCGGCCATGGAATCGGGAATTTTCTCCTGACCGAGAAATTTTTCCATGGTGGTACTGTCGAAGAACAGGCCGCTGTAAGAATTTTTGGTATTGATGGTGGTATCGCGGGGAGCTACCGCCGGAGTATTTTTTTTATCACCACCCTTACACGCAGAAAAAAGAATAGCCGTTACCGTTAGGTATTGTAAAATTCTGTTCATAGGTGCGAAAATAGGTCAATTACAAATGTGATTGGTTAGCTGGAACCGGGGATACCACGGAGTATGCAAGGGGAGTATTTGCAGTAAGCAGCTGATGACTGTTCATTTCAACAGGCCATCAGCTGCCTGCAAATATGTATGCGCATCGTTTTGTTGCCCTGCAACAAACACTGCCTTCGGAGCTTAATCTACGGGAGTGAGATATTGTGCGGCGGCATAACCTTCCACACCTTTATCTGTTTTGATCTGCCACCACTGGCCTTCACCCTTGTTTACGAGGGTTACTATTTCGTGGTGTGCAGCTTTGCCAACAATGGGCTGGTCTGTACCGGGTCCACTGCGGATGTTAAGGTTTGAGGAGGTAGTGGTCACTTTCGCTTTGGCGCCCGGCGCCATGGAAGTTACATTGAGGTTCATGATGAGATCGCCTGATCTGAAATCAGGATCGAGCTTCGAATAGATGTCCCAGAGTTTATCTTTGGCTGCTCCGTTAGGAACATCGCCATCGATATACAAAACATTATCCTGCTCTCTCACCTGCAGATTGGTAGCTCCGCCGGCATTGGCCGCGTCTACCAGTTCTTTGTATTTGTCCTGTAGTGCCATAAAATGGGTCCTCCCTCTGTTTGGTTATTGAATGGTAAGTTTGTTCTCGATCTTTTTTGGCTTCAGTGCATTGAGGGCCATCATCAATTTGGGCAGATCGGTTTTCTTGAGATTACCGGTGAGTGTTACCACGCCGTCTTTTACTTCGGCTTTTGCGGTGTTGAAATCTTTCAGCACGCCGGCCACAGCTGTGTTGAGAGCATCGTCAGCTGTTACTGTTACAGGAGCTGTTGTGGGTGGAGGCGGTGGCATCACAGAAAGCTGGTTATTCACTTCCGTAATTCCTTTCACTGCGCCTACTGCAGTGGCGAAAGCCGTTTTGGCGCTCTCGTCTTTTACTTCACCGGTTAAGGTTGCTACGCCGTTCTGAACGGAGATCATGGGGGTGGGTCCCATATCGGTGATCTTCGCTACAGCTGCTGTTGCAGCCTGCTGCAGATCCGCATCCTTGGGTTTGCTCTTACATGATTGAAGGGCGACAAATACTAACATCGTGGTCGCCAAAATAGCCATCCATTTTTTCATAATTCGGTGATTTTGATTTTTCAATAAAAATGTCCCGGTTTCATATTACTCCTAAATATACTATTTTCAACAACATAAGTTTGTAGCTGAATTGTAGCTTTACAGTCACTTAACCCGGCAGGGCCTCCAAACAATATCCGCTACCCCGCGTTTGAAGTTCAACACAGGGAGGGTATTTTTCCCGGAATTTCCAGTGTTGTAACTTATAATTTTTTATATCTTTAAGATAAGCAGCTCCCGATGCCGGGGTTGCCCTAAGGCTCCACAAAAAGAAATGCAGACTGGTTTTTACGCCAGCTTCTTAAATCAAAATGCTATGCCTACTTCTGAATATTTTTTGATTGCTGAAGATCATGGTCTGACTAATATGGGGTATACCTTATTCATGGATCTTCACTTTCGCGACAGCAGCTACAAAATCGTAAAGACCATGAGAGATCTCAAAGAGATCCTCGAACAACAGGGAACCCGCTTTACGTTCGCCATCTGGGACCTTGAACTGATGGACGAAGACCTTGCCCAGAACATCGAGTTTGTAGCAGAAACCGTGAAGCGGTTCCCAGGCATGTACATTCTCATTGTTACCACCAAGAATAAACTGAAGTACGTTAACCAGCTCTATGCTGCCGGTATCCGTGGATTTCTGGTAAAGGAATCTATGGAAACGGAGATCCTGAACGCCATTCAGACCATTCTTTCCGGTCTCATCTACGAGCCCAAACTCGTTAGGCAGCACCGCGCACTGAATGCCAGCGACGGCAAGCTCACGCCTGCGCAGGAAGACAATCCTTTCCTTTCATTATCCAAAAGAGAGCAGCAGGTATTGCGGCAATTGCTGGGAGGTCAGCGACTGAAAGATATCTCTTTCGATATCGGCGTAAAACAAAGCACCATCGCCACCTACAAGCATCGCCTGCTCGAAAAGGTGAATGCGCGCAATATCATCGAATTGCACGAGATGGCCCGCCATCATAATTTTATCTGATCACCTTCGAATGCATCTGCCGGCGGAAGCGTTACCGCCACTACCAGACTGGTGCCATCCTCGTCTGAACGGATCTGTATTTCGCCTTTCATCTGTTTCACCAGATCGAAAATGATCTGATAACTGATATGCCAGAGCTTGAGGCCGGAGTACACCGCAGAAGGGTCGTTGGATGCAGAGGCCGTGATGAGCTGCTCACGGATGTAATCATCCATCCGCGAAGCATCATCTTTTATCACCAGCATGGTATGTTCAGGCGTCTGGGAAGCTTCTACCTGAATCACCCCATCATTCATATTCTTATTGGCATTCAGAATGAGGTTGAAAAGCAGTAAATGCAGCAGGTTCTGCTTGTTCACTACTTCTATGTCATCGGGCACCAGATTCAGCAGCTGATTGTTGCGCAGCTGAAAACGATCGCCCAGTTCTTCCCGTATCTCTTCAACAAGGCCATGCATGTAGGTAGCCTCCATTACAGTGGTGTAGTCTGTATCGAGAATATTGCTCCACTGCACCAGCTGATCGCTGAGTATGAGCAGATTTCTCGCCGCATCGTTGATCTCTCTCATCACTTCTTTCATGGTTTCCGGCCTTACTTTATCGAAGTTGCGGTAGATCATTCCAGATACTTTTTCCATGCTTGCTACCGGCACTGTAACATCGTGCATCAGCACATATACCATTTTCGACCGGTAGAGATTGGAAGCTTCGATCAGGGCATTGTCTTCTTCCATCATTTCGTATGTCTCTGATATCACTTCATCTTTTTGCTTCGCGGCCTTACGGAGTTTGCCCTGACGATAAAAATAGGTAGAGCCCCAGATAAACAGAATCAGAAACAGCACCGCTGCCAATGCCTGCACCCAAAAGGTTTCGTACCAGTAAAGCTTTACAGAAAAGGGAATATTGGTTTCGCGATACGTGGCTTTATCGGCAGAGAATTGACGAAGATGCAGCACATGCGCACCCGCATCGAGTATTTCCCATCCGGTGAACAGCTCCTTTCCTTCAATTGGTTTCCAGTTGGGCTGATCATCGAGGCGGTACTCTATACGCAGTGAATACGGGTTAGCCCAGTAAGCATTGTTGATAGCCCATCTTACATTTCTGTCGTCTTTCCCAAATTGCCAGGGTTGCCCTGCTGCCGGAGCCGGCAGATCGGGCCTGTCTTTCACTTCCACATGATCTACGAACACAGGCTCAATCCAATCTGCAGAAGAAATGCCTGCCGGGTTGAACCGCAGTATGCCATTGATGGACGAAAGCAGGTATTCTCCCTGCCACTGATTCCAGATAGGCTGTGCTCCTCCGTTGAATTCATTGGTAGGCAGTCCGTCTTTACGATCGAAGTAATCGTAGTGCAATACTTTGCTCTGCCTCAGCGGATCATCGATGAGATGCAGCAGTTGCGATTTGCTGATTCTGAAAAGTCCTTTATTGGTAGGCACCCAGAAATTCCGGCTGCTGTCTTCGATCAATGCATGTGTAGATGCGAGGTGGTGATTGGGATCCTGCGGAAAGAAATAAGCGCTGTCGCGTTCCGGAAGATATGCTCCGAATCCATGCCCATAAGTACCGAACCAGCAGATAGGTTGCTGATTGTCCATTGACACAAATCTTACTTCCATATTGTTGGTTCCGGGTGCGAACCTCCATTTGGCCTTCGGCTCGTTCAGTATCACCAGCCCGCGTTCCGTAGCCAGATAAATGAAATTCTCCTTACGGGTGAAGTTATATGGCTTGGGCAGTTTTTCTTTCGGAGAATCTACCGCAACGGTATAGACGCCGTTTTTCAGATACCCCCACCGGAAAGATTCGAGTATCCATACTTTGCCGGTTGTAGAATCGAGCCACACAAAGCTGATGGCATTATCCTTCGTTTTTTTCAGTTGATTTTCATAGATCACCTTCACCGTTCCATTGGGCGCGGTGTACATTACCCTTTCTTCATTGCAGTAATAATATCCTCCCGAACTGTCTTTGCTGAATGGAGAGTACATGGCCATTTCAAGGCTTTTGTCCACCTGCAGAAAACCGGCATTGCCACTATTCAGATCGTAGGTAACGCCTCTGTTGGTACGAAGCCGGTCGCCGGGCAGCAGCAGCTGCGCATAATTGCTGTTTACATTGGTAGCAAGATCGGGCGCCAGCAGCTGGCTGAAATTGTTCTTTCTGAAAACATACAATCCATCGGTGGTAGTACCGATGAACAAGGTATTGTGACGAGGATAGAACAGGATATTGTTGATGCTTTTCGGCAGCTCATCGATCACCAGTTCTTTGCTGATGAATAATCCGGATGCATCGGAGCCCAGCACAATGATGGTTCTTCCGGATGCGATCACCGCCTGATCGTTGAGTTCGTTGTAATACAGTGTGGTAGGCGCCTCCGTGTTATGCAGGCGTTCCACCCGCTGCAATGCAGCCGGCATAAGCCGCGGCTCATTGCCGCTCACATCGTAACAAACACCGTTCAGATGATGATCGAGCACATAGAGCAGGCCATTGGAATGGAAAAGCTGAGCCTGCTTCCAGTGAACCGGCAAAGCATAACGGTGAAGCAGCTGTGCATCTTTGTAAATAAGCAGTTCGTTTTGCTGACTCACCACGGCAAAACGCCCATTGGAAATGGCAACAGGATAATAATTGTAATCGCCGACAGCCCATTGGCTCTGCTCCGGATAATAAGAGGGGCGATTGAAATTAAGTGTGCCCATTTTCGGGATCTCATCCAGTGAATGAAGAATGCCCTTGAACCATACGAAGATGCCGTATTGCTGCCAGATCCAGGTATAGGCCTGATTCACGGCAATATCCTGCTGTCTTATCTGCAGCAATTGAGAATGCACATTCATCGCATACACATCACCACCGGTGGTTTTGAAAAGATTCACCATTCGGTTGGTGAGCAGCGATTCGTTCAGCTGATGATCGAAAGATTTTACGGCGATGCCATTGTATCTGGCGAGGCCACCGAAGGTAGCCAGCCAAAGCATGCCCGAGCTGGTATCGATGTATTGACTGATGATGGAATTCTGAGGAAGCCCACTGTTATCGTTGAGCATATCTACCAAAAGATAGGCATCGCGCGAAGACGGTTGTTGTGCACTAACATCAATGCGTACACTAAACAACAAAAACAGCAGCAGTATGGGGAAGATGCTTGTGGTTACAGGCTTCATAGAAAGGTAAATGGCAACGTGGTTCTGGTTAATGTTCAAATGAATATAGTTGAATTCCGCGAATTGTAGTGAAAATACTACAATCTATAAATTACTGAGCTGCGTAAGTTTACATTGTAATCGTTCCGCAACAAACGCGAAACAGTCCCCAACCAGGTAGTCCTTAAATTTGTTCACATGAACTACCAGGATCCCAACACCGCAGAGATCGTACTACATTTTAAGGAAGGCAAAGCAGAGACTTTTGCATTGGTATTTCACCAATTTTATCTGGAAATATGTTTTTTCGCCAAGAGGATCTTAGACAAGCCGAGACAGGCGGAAAAAATTGTAGAGAACGCCTTCATAGATCTTTGGAGTTTACATCAGCAAATGGACAGCTGGTCGGCCATCAAGGCCTTTTTATACAGAAATGTGAGAGATGCCAGCTTGAGTTTGATTGAAAGCCATCCGCAGGGAGCGCACGACGAAGCAATGAATCAGTTCGCCTGGAGAGAAGCCACTCAGTTCATGGAAAAAGAGTTGAGCAGACCCAGGCCACCCAGAGCGATTCCCTACAATCCGGCTACCAATCTGCCGCCTATGGCCCGTAAAATTTTACACCAGTACTACGCAGCAGACAACTCCGCTCAAAAAAAGTAATTAAGTTTTTTTTAGGATAAGGGTTAATGTGTTAATGGAAATGATTAGTAAACCATCCCTGGTATTCTTGCCGGGGATCTTTTTTTTATAGTATCCTATCGATTTTTTCAGGAACTTTATCGGTAACAAAGGCACTCTGATTGGTTACACCTTCCCCTGATACCGCCAGAGATCTGGTTACCCGGATCGCTGCAGGCAATGAGCCTGCATTCAGGCAATTATTCGATCTGTACAGCAAACGCCTCTTTTCTTTCGCACTGGCCATGACCAAATCTTCCGCCGACGCCGAGGAAATTATTCAGGAATGTTTTACCCGCGTTTGGGTTCAACGCCACACCCTCACGAATATTCAGTTACCCGAAGCATGGCTCTACCGCATCGTGCGCAACTGCACCATCGATCATCTCCGCAAAATTTCAAGGGAACAAAAACTCATCAATCAGGTCTGGAGCAATATCTCGGAGCCCGATCGCTCCCTCGAAGACTTCATCCTCTCCAGAGAATATCAGCAACTGATCAATCAGGCACTGGAACAACTATCTCCCCAAAAGCAACAGGTTTACCGCCTGAGCAGGGAACAGGATTGCTCTCATGAGGAAATTGCCAGAATCACCGGCCTGTCCAAAAGCAGGGTGAACAATATTCTCACGGAGACCCTGAAATTCATCAAACTGCATCTGGACAAACATTCCGGAGAATTCGGGGCAGCTTTCCTTATCTGGACCTGCGAACAATTCAGGTGATCCTTCGGGAAGCCGCAAAGCGGCTAATTCTCAGAGCCATTGAATTTAGCCTGCAGGCTCGGTTCCAGTGATGGGATCACAATCCGTTTTACATTCTCCCCATCTTCATCTGCAGAAATCAGCACTCTCCCCTTGCGGGCTTCCGCTACTGCAAACTTCAGCAAAGACAAAGCTTCCGATACCAGCTGAGTAGAGTTTTCGATTCCGGATTCCTCTTTGAGCCTGTCCATAAAATCATCATCTACCGTTAATCTGATTTCCATAAAATCCTTTTTTCAATGTGACTGAGAACGGAAAAATGTAACGATGCTACATTTTCCCCGATTTTTCTTTTCTGATCCGGTTATTACCCCGTTCGGCATTCGTCAGTAATAGAACCATGCCTTATTCTACCACGGCAAACCAAAATCTATGCTGCCATCAAATGACAGGTTTCATTATCTTTTTTCGCGATACACCACTAACCAGTGTACGCAGGATGAACTGCAGGAGTTGTTCGGGCATCTCCGGCATATGAATGCAGAGGATCTCCATCCCTACATGGACGTTCTCTATGCTAATATCTCACCGGGCGCTGCCGCCGAAAAAATCAGCTGGGATGAACTGTATGAGAAGATCACCGGCTCAGAGCAGGCAAGCATTCCCGTAAGAAAACTCTTTCCCTACCGACGCGTGGCTGTGGCAGCTGCTGTGCTGTTGGTGGCAGCCTCCGCAATCTACCTTTTGCTTCCGAAGTCGAATGACAATTCATTACCTCCTACTGTTGCATCATCGAACGATATACCTCCCGGTCAGGATCTGGCCGTTCTCACACTGGCCGACGGCACGAGAATAACGCTCGACAGCAGTTCCAATGGCAATATCGCCAGCCAGGGAGGCATCCGCATCATCAAAGAAGCCGACGGAAAGCTCAACTATCAGGTACAACAGGGCGATGCCGCATCTGCTTCAATGATCAATATGCTGTCTACTCCGCGGGGAGGACAATATCGCCTGACCCTTCCCGACGGAAGCCGGGTTTGGCTCAACGCAGCATCCAGCATCCGTTACCCTGCTGCATTCAGCAACACACAGCGAAGTGTGGAGATCACGGGAGAAGCCTATTTCGAAATTGCTTCCAACTCCAAACTCCCCTTTAAAGTGAAAACACCCGCCGGTGAAATAAATGTACTCGGCACCAGCTTCAATGTGAATGCCTATTCCAATGAGCCGGTAGTGAGCACAACACTCATCAGCGGAAAGGTGAGCCTAACCACTAACAACTTACAACAACCGATTGTTCTGAAACCCGGCCAACAAGTAACTTATCCGCACCCGATGGAAGAACAGGTGAAAAGCCAGAAGATAGAAATTCGCAGCATCGATACAGAACCGGTAATTGCCTGGACGCGCAACAGCTTTATGTTCACCAACACAAGCCTTGCCAATGCCATGCGACAGATCGAACGCTGGTATAATGTAGAAGTGACCATCAAAGGAGATATAGGCCGCGAAGGCATTATGGCCAACCTCTCCCGCGATATGCCCATTTCAAAACTGATGCACAAACTAAGTCTTACAGGACACCTGCATTTTTCAATCGATGGAAAAAAAATTACAGTAACCCGCTAAACTCAGACTGCTGATGAACTAAAAAAATCAAGCCCATAAAAAAGCCCGGCAGCGATCAACTGTCGGGCGGTCGAAGACGACTGGTACTCGCCTCCGGCAATTCGGGCAACCATTTGACAAACCTGTTACAACTGCATTTGATTAACCCAAAACTAAACGAAGTTATGCATTTAACTTGTATGAATGCGGGCATGCCCCTGCATTCCATTCAATTACCTGGAGCGCCGCAGGCGTCTGGCACCCCAAACCCAACCAGCTGGCCCCCACGGATAAATCAAACACTGCGAATTATGAGGCTGGTAATGTTTTTTATGCTCGCCGGATTCTTACAGGTTTCCGCACGGGGAGTTGGTCAAACCATCACCATTTCGGTGAACAAAGCACCTATTGAAAAGGTGATGCGAAGCATCGAAGTGCAAACCGGTTTTACTTTCATCGTGTTCAGCAAAGACATCGAGAAAATGCCTCCGGTTACTCTGCAGCTGCAGAACGTTCCACTAAAAACCGCACTGGACCTTTGTTTCAGCAGAATCGACTTCACCTGGACCATCGACGAGAAGAACATCATCATCCAACCCAAACCCGCCCCTCTCCCTATAACCCTCTGGGAAGATCCAGCCACCATCTATCAGGGCATGATCTTCGACCCAAAAGGACAACCCATTCCCGGCGTTAATATCCAGATCAAAGGAAAGAACATAGGTGTTGTGAGCAATAATTCCGGATTGTTCTCCATCAACGCCAATGAAGGCGATGTACTGCTGATCAGCGCCGTAGGATTCGAAACGCAGGAGATAAAACTTACGCCTAAAGTAAACCTCGTAATTACCCTGAAAATAAAAACCAATGTGATGGACTCGGCCGTTGTTACCATCGTTAACACCGGTTACCAGACCATCGCCAAAGAACGCGCTACCGGCTCATTCGGTTTTGTAAGCAGCGCTACACTCGAAAAACAGATCGGTGTATCGGACATCACCGAAAAGTTCGCCACCATGCTGCCCAGCGTGCTCATGAATAACGGAACTCCGCTTGTTCGCGGCAAAAGCTCCATCAATGCAGCACAGAGCCCACTCGTAGTAATCGATGGCTTTGCTTCTGAGCTCGGATACGGTTCCATTAATCCGAATGACGTTGAAAGTATTACAGTGCTTCGCGATGCAGCCGCAGCCTCCATCTGGGGTGCGCGCGCTTCCAACGGAGTGATTGTGATCACCACCAAATCGGGCAAAAGACAAAACGGTCCTCCCACTTTCAACTTCACCTCATCGGTGAAATTCCAGCCCAGGCCCGATATCAGCGCACTCAGAATGCCTAATTCTGCGCAGGTGATCGATGCCGAACTCGAAACACTCGACAAAAACTGGTTCAACCTCAACAACCCTGAGAACAATCTCGGTTACTCCAAAGTGTACGAGATCTACGCAAAACAAAAAAAGGGGATCATCAATCAGGATGAAGCCAACAAACAATACGATCTGCTCAGAAAGAACAATGCTTTCGATCAGGATGATCTCTTCTTCCGCACAGGCATTTACTCTCAGTACAATCTTTCCATCGCAGGCGCTACCACTCAGAACCGGTACTACATTTCAATGAACTACCAGGATAACCAGAACAGCACCCGCGGCGATGACTTCAAACGCATGAACCTGCTGGTGAAGAACAGTTATCAGATTGTTCCCAAACTGCGCTTCGATGCAGACCTCAATCTGGCCTATTCCAAAGGAAACAGCAATGGCGTTTCAACAGATGGTTTCGTAAAACAAAGACCTTACGAAATGTTTGTGGATGCCAATGGAAATTACGTGCCGCAATATGGACCATACATTTCCATGGAAAGGAATCAGGAGTACATGGACAAAGGCTATCACGACTGGAACTTCAACCTCAAACGCGAAGCCGACAACTACGATAAAAGCTGGACAAGCTTTTCACCCCGCATCAATTTTGGACTTAGCTGGAATGTAGCCAAACCGCTTGTACTCGAAACAAAATTCCAGTTCGAAAGAAATGAATACCGGTTCGACGATTATCAGAATACCGAATTGTACGATACCCGGAGAAGCATCAATCAGCTCACCATCATCGAAGATGGAAAACTGAAATACCAGCTCCCCAACGGAACCGTTTACTACAAATCGAGCAGTCAGATTCAGAGCACATCATGGCGCAACCAGCTCAGATTCGATAAAGAATTCAACGGAACACTGCACCGCGTGAATTTCATCGCAGGTACAGAACTGGTAAGAACACTCAGCACCGGACAGAACGACCGCTTTTTCAACTACGACAAAAGCCGCCTCACTTATTCTTCTATCGATGCCGAGACCTTAGGAAAAGGAGTTACGGGATGGGACGGACAGATCTACTCACTGATGCCCATGTTCCAGCCCGTTAGAGAGGGCCAGACAAGACAATTCTCCATGTACGCCAATGGATCTTACACGTACAACGACAAATATGTTTTCTCATTCAGCGGCCGTATCGACAAATCGAATCTCTTCGGAGCAACCACCAACGATAAGATGACGCCGCTCTACAGCTTCGGCCTGGCCTGGAATGTAAGCCGCGAATCTTTCTTCGATGTTAACGCCATCAGCAACCTCCGTGTTCGTGCAACCACCGGCCTCAACGGAAACGTAGACAAAAGAACCAGCAAAGTACTCGTAGGAATTCCGCGCAACGACTGGTATACCGGAGAAGATTATCTCGAAATTCAGTATCCGGCCAACAATAAGCTTCGCTGGGAAAGCACACGCAGCACCAATCTCGGACTCGATCTCGGACTGCTCAACAATCGAATCAATATTTCTGCAGATTATTATGTAAGAAAGAGTTTCGACCTGCTGGGCTATGTACCTGCTGACCCTTCAGTTGGTTTTGCAACAGTATACAAGAACACAGCCGAAGTACGCAATACAGGTCTCGATCTGAGCATCAGCACCAACATCCTTACCAATTCCAAATTCAACTGGAGCAGCACACTCAACCTGAGTTACAATCAAAACAAAGTAACCAAAGTGTTCACTCCCTACGACAATGTAGACAACTGGCTCATCGGAGGAAAAGACAGAGAGGTTGAAGGAAAACCCATCGATTATTTATACAGTTACAAATGGGGAGGACTCGACAATACCGGCGAACCCACCATCTACAACGAAAAAGGCGAGAAGGTTCCACACAATACCGCTGAAACTCCTACACTCGGCTGGCTGGAATATTCAGGAACCACCATACCCAAGTTCTTTGGCTCTTTCCTCAATACTTTCTCCTACAAAGGTTTTTCACTCACTCCCATCTTCACCTTCCAGTTCGGAGCGAAGATGAGACTGCCGGTGACTTACCTGAGAGCAACCAGTCCGATTACAGAAGACATCGACAAAAGATGGCGTAAGCCCGGCGATGAGAACTTTACAGACATCCCTGCACTGTATGTAAACGCCAATGAACCTTACAAGAGAAGACAGGCATATGCCATGAGCAACAACAAAGTGGCCAGCGCAGATTTCATCAGACTGAGAACACTGAGCCTGATGTATCAGCTTCCTGCAAGATGGACCGGCAATATTTTCAAGAATGTTCAACTGGCCGCACAAGGCACCAATCTTTTCCTCTGGAACAACAACAGCATGAATATCGATCCCGAAGCAATCGACAGACGATATGGTGAGGTATGGTTTCCTGAAGCAAAAACATTCACGCTGGAGCTGAAACTCGACTTCTAACCGATTGGTGAATCCAAAACTGCGTTACAAATGAAAAAATTAACCACCATACTTATATCAGCCGCTCTCCTGAGCAGCTGCAACAAATTCATCGACATCGATGAAAAAGGGAAAGTGATCCCCACTACCGTAGACGACTACTACGATATCATCTCAGACAATTCGGCTTTCATGCTCAGCGCCACCAACGTGTTTTACATGAACGATGAAATACACGTACCCAAAGATGAGATCAACCGCATCTTCTTCGGAGCAAACATATTCGAGAACGGATACCTCTGGAAAGATTTCATCTATGTGAACACACAGGATAACGACCCCGACTGGAACAACTGGTACAAAGCCATCTACAAAGCCAATGTGGTACTGGACAATATCGACAAAGCAAAAGGCAGCGATCAGTCGCTTCGCAACAAAGCCAAAGGAGAAGCGCTGGCACAACGCGCCTACTGCTACTTTATGCTGGTGAATACTTATGCGAAGCACTACAATCCCGCCAGCGCCGACAAAGACCCCGGAGTGCCGCTGTATCTCGAAGCCGATATCAATGCCGCTAATGCAAGAGCATCGGTGAAAGCGGTATACGAGCAAATAGAAAAAGACCTCACTACTGCTGTTCCGCTGCTGCCGTCAACTGCCACCATCAATGCACATCCCAGCAAGGCAAGCACATACGGACAGCTTGCCAAAATGTATCTCTATCAGGGAAAGTACGAACAGGCAAGAGCCAATGCAACATCAGCACTCGATATCACCAGCTTTCTGTACGACTACAACGGCATCGACTTCATGCCCGGAATGCCGCAGTGGATGGGCACTACAGGCTTCGTGAACAGAATGCTCGACAACCGCGAAGTGCTGCTGCACAAGCAGGCCACCAATCCCCTGCTCTATTCCATCGCCACTTACATGACGGCCGAACACAAGGCACTGTACGAAAAAGGCGATCGCAGACTTTATCTCACAGTGATCGATCAGGCACCCTTCGGCGCCAATCTCTATGGTCCGAATATCTGGCCGAAAGAAAGACAGTACCGTTCAGGCATCGGCATTCCCGACATTCTGCTCATCCGTGCCGAAAGCCGTGCAAGGCTCAATGAAGCCAATGCAGCCATCGACGATCTGAACATGCTCCGTAAGAAGAGGATCAACACTGCCGATTATGCAGACATCCCTCACAACAAAACGCCCGACGAAGCATTGGTGCTGGCACTCAACGAACGCAGAAAAGAATGCTTCACCGAAGCATGGCGCCTGTTCGATCTCAAACGCCTGAATCTCGATCCGCGTTTCAAACACAATATCACCAGAACCTGGGGAACCGAAACCATTACGCTCACGCCCGAAAGCAACAACTATGTAGTGGCCATTCCTCAGCGTGTGTTGCAACTGAACAAACTGATAGAACAAAACCCCAGAGACAAGAGACAATAACACCAGACCCTATAGTGCGGCTCGCGGAGCCCGGCAACCCCGTTTATGCCGGCAGCTCCGCGCCTGCCCGCACATGCCATGGTGATTCATTCAATACGGGCCTCGCCCACATCATCAATTATTATGGACAATATTGTAGAATGCCGAAACCTTACCCACTACTATGGGAAGAAACTGGTGTATGAAAACCTCAGCTTCAATATCCGCCGGGGAAGCATCCTCGGATTATTGGGAAAGAACGGAGCAGGCAAAACCACCACCATCAACATCATCAATGGATTTCTTACGCCGCGAAGCGGAGAATGCATCATCCTCGGAGAGAATTCGCGCAGCCTCTCTCCTGCCGTGAAAGCCAAGATCGGATTTCTCATCGAAGGGCATATTCAGTATTCCTTCATGAACATCTATCAGATCGAAAAATTCTATTCGGGCTTCTATCCCAACTGGAAAAGAGATGCCTACTTCGACCTCATGTCTAAACTGAAAGTAACGCCTAAGCAAAAGATCAGCACCATGAGTTGCGGACAACGCTCGCAAGTAGCGCTGGGCCTCATTCTGGCGCAGGACCCCGAACTGCTGGTACTCGACGATTTCACGCTCGGTCTCGATCCCGGCTACCGCCGCCTCTTCATCGATTACCTGCGGGAGTATGCGAAATCGGAGAACAAAACCATTTTCACCACCTCACACATTATTCAGGATATGGAACGCCTGATCGACGATGTAATGGTGATGGACTATAACCGTGTACTGGCCTATATGCCGCTGGAGCAATTCATGAGCAGCTTCCGTCAGTACAATTTCGATACCACTGCCACCGATCTCAAATTCGGGAAGGATGGTCCGGTTGTAAATCACGAAAGAGTGAAGAACACCGTAGAGCTCTACTCATATGCAAAAGAAGAAGAAGTTCGAAGCTACCTCGATGCACAGGGTATTCCCTATCAGAATTTCAGACCTATGCAGATGAGCCTCGAAGACGCATTTATTGGTTTAACCGGAAAATATTAAAAACATGCTGCGATCAATTTTTTATAAAGAATGGATTAAGATCGGAAGGATAGCCATACTCCTTACCGCCGTTGGCCTGCTGCTGATTGCAGGCATCTACCTCACCGTACGTCACGATCTGCTGCTGAAAGATGCAGAGCTGTACTGGTACGATATCGTTTATCAGAAGATGATCTATTTCAACATCTTCAAATTCATGCCGCTTGTAGCCGGATTACTGATCGGGCTTGCACAATTTGTACCTGAAACCGTAGAAAAACGAATCAAACTCTCTCTGCATCTCCCCATCAATGAAGAAGAAGTGGTACTGAAGATGCTCGGCATCGGAACAACAGTTGTGCTCACTTCATTTCTGCTGCTCTTTGGAGCGATCTATATGTGGGGCCTCGTGTACTTTCCTGTAGAGCTGATGCAGAAAACAGCTGTAACCGTGCTGCCATGGCTCTTTTCCGGACTGGCCACTTACTTCCTCGCCTCATTTGTGGTGCTGGAACCAATCTGGAAATACCGCATACTCTACATCCTCACCGGTGGCGCATTCATTACATTATTCTACAAGAGCAATGCAGCCGGCGCGTATCAGCCCATTCTGCTGCCCCTGTTGCTCTGCGTAATAATGGCCAGTATTTCATCACTGTTTTCTATTTACCGATTCAGAAAAGGAGAAATGTAATATGATACCCAAATTAAGCCGCTACCTGCTGGTAGCACTCACAATAATCACACTCAGCTACGTGCTGCCAAATATCTATCACACTTTGTTCGATACAAGAATTGATACCCCGTATATCGCTTACAGCACCAGCGAAGGCGAATACTACACTTACGGACAACGCGATGGTAAAACAGTTTTCACAGACAGAAAAGGGAAAGTATACACACAGCAGGAGTTCATGGACAAAACACCCCTCGAAAACTTCTACTATCATTTATCCAAAGGCACATTCCCCGATAGTTTCGCCGGAGTAAAACTGATACCGCAACAATTGCAGCAGGAATCTTTCTTTCAGAGCGTAGAGCCGGAAAGACTGGATATCCCGGATTACAAGCTCAATGCACTGTTTGAATCACAACCCGAATTCGGCCTCACTTTTTCAAAGGATTATTTCCGCATCACGCACCGCATCGAATTCATCGATGCAAAAACTAATCAGCTGAATCAGGAGAAAAGCAAACAGTTCACTGCAGCGCTCGATGCCGAAGGATTCAGCTATCCCGCAACCATTCAGGCCGGATTGCCTACCCTCATGAAGAAACGCGACGAAGGCTGGTTTATCGTAGACAGCAAAGAACAGTTCTTCCATCTCAAAATGATCAAAGGCGCTCCCTTTGTAAGAAAAGTACCGGTTCCTGCCGGACTGCATTTCAAATATGTACTGGCCAACGATTTTGATGCAGATGAATTCTATGCAACCATTGTTACCACAGACAATCAGTTGCTGATTCTCAGGAAAAAAGATTACAGCTTCATCAAAATACCGATCGAAGGATACAACGCCGCCAACATGAAACTGGCCATCCAGGGAAGCATGTTCAACCGTACCGTGATCGTAAACGCAGAGAAAGGATTGCAGCTGTTCACTTTCAACAGAGACTACAAACTGATCGATAAACACAATCATCCGCTGCCACTGAAATCAGAAATGACCATCGGAAAAGTTGCCGCAGCCATGTTCCCTTTTCAGCTCGAAATCGCATCGCCTTACACAGAATTTCTGCGCATGCATTTCGACGCAAGCAATACATGGGCATGGATACTGCTGAATCTTTTATTTGTTGTACTCACAGTTGTGCTCATGCGCAGAGAAGGAAAGAAAATTTCCAGAGGCATCCCCGATCTGCTGATCGTAGCACTTACGGGCATCTTCGGATTCCTCGCCGTGCACATCATACCCAACAAACAATACTAACGATTGCTCAACCGGTTTTAGGTTTTAGTTCTGATGTAGCCAACCGTGCATTCCGGCCCTGCCTGTGAATGCACGGTTATTTTTTTAAATAAAAAAAGAGCCATCGCTGAGATGATGGCTCTTTAAAAATGATCAGTGCTTTTGCCGGTTCCCCCGGTATTGGATTTTAAGAATGGATAAGGGTAATGCTGCAATGATATATAGCATCGCCCGAAGGCTTACTGGGTTTTTCCTGATTTGCTTCTCTTTTGCTCCGTGTACTGATTGTAAGCCAGTTCAAGGATCGCCTTTTCATCCAATGAAAACAGTTTGCTCAGCATGAATAATTCCTGCAGCGTAAAACGCTCTATGTGATTCATCAATGTTGTGAAGCGCACATTCTGAGTTCCGAGATCCGCTGCAACAATACTCTTAGGGATAATCGAAAACAGTTGGTTGAATGTATTAATATCACCTTGTTCAACCATTCTTTTCGCGGCAATATATCTTGGATCGTCCACCATAATCAAAAAAAAAACTTTCATTTGAATGTTACCTGTTATCGCCTGCACTAGTTCTTTTAAAAAGTAATTAATCCACCTTTTTTGAACCGACCCCGTTCTTATATTTTTCTCCTCTCAAAACTTGCTCTTTCCAAAACCCTCATCACACTTCACTTTCAGGGGCATTTTTTAACTACTTCCATTTTTTCTGTGCCTGCTTCCAAAACAAAAATACTAATTTCCTTAGTATTCATCATGCTAAAATTATTAGCAGATGTTGTAGGTTTGAAAAAGAAAATAGCCCCGGATGTATTTGAATTGCAAAACATATTTCAGCTTCCATTATGGTACTTACAGCACGGCAGATTTAGTGAAGGCAGGCGCTGACATGGGAGCTACAGCATTGGCACTCACCAATATAAATAACACCTGTGATGCCTGGGAATTTGTTTCCCATTGCAAAGAATCGGGTATCAAACCTATCCTTGGTGCGGAAGTCCGCAATGGCAACAGGTTGATGTATATCTTACTGGCTGCCAACAACAACGGACTCACCTGGATCAATGCGTTCCTGTCCGGCCACCTTTCAACCAATAAGCCTTTTCCCGAAAAGGCCGGACAGGAGCCATTTTTCCGGGATCTGTGGGATGGCTACGTGATCTATCCATTGGGTAACAAGGCAGTAGAAGAACTGCTGCCGAATGAACTGATCGGCGTTCAACCCGAAGAGGTCAATAAACTCTTCGGAATGGGCAATCAGTACAAAGAAAAATTTATCATTCGTCAACCCGTAACGGTACAAAATAAGAAGTACCACAACGTACACCGCCTGTTGCGGGCCGTTGACAAAAACGTAATTCTCTCGAAACTCGAATCAGAAGCTATCTGTGCAACCACAGAACAGTTTGTTCATCCGTCCAAACTGTTCGAAGCATTCATGCAATACCCGTTCATTGTTACCAATACTTTCCGCCTCATCGATATGTGCAATATTGAAATGGAGTTTGGCAAAGACAAGAACAAGAAATTTTTTACCGCCAGTAAAAAAGACGATGTGCAGTTGTTGCGAAAGCTGGCCTACGACGGTTATCGCATCCGTTATGGCAACAACACCAAAGCCCTCGACCGCGTAAACAAGGAATTGCAGGTGATAGAAGAGCTCGGCTTCACCGCGTATTTTCTCATCACCTGGGATTTCCTGCGCTACGCTTTCAGCCGCGGTTTCTTTCACGTGGGTCGCGGCAGCGGCGCCAATTCAATCGTAGCCTATTGCCTCAAGATTACGGATGTGGACCCGCTCGAACTGAATCTGTTCTTCGAACGGTTCCTCAATTCGGAACGCACGTCCCCACCCGATTTCGACATCGATTTCAGCTGGCTCGACCGCGATGAGATCATCGACTACATCTTCAAAAGATACGGCGAACAACACGTAGCGCTGATGGGCTGTTACGTAACATTCCAATACAATTCCGTGATACGCGAGCTGGGCAAAGTGTTTGGCCTGCCTGCCAAGGAGATCGATGAACTCGGCACCCGCACCGGCTATTATGGAGAAAGCCGCAAAGAGAAATTCAATGTGCCGCAGAGCGATCAGTATCATTCACTGATTATGCAGTACGGCAAACTGCTCAATAATTTTCCGAGCCATCTCAGCATCCATGCCGGAGGCATGCTCATCAGCGAACAACCGATACATGCTTACACGGCCACCTGGATGCCGCCCAAAGGTTTTGCCACCACACAAATTGATATGCATCTCGCAGAAGATGTAGGTCTCTACAAATTCGACGTGCTGTCGCAGCGCGGCCTTGGGCATATCAAAGAGACAGTGCGGCTGGTAAAAGAGAACCGGAATATCAGCATCCAGATAGACGAAGTGGAGAAGTTCAAGAACGATCCCAAAGTGCAGGATCAGTTGCAGAACGTAAACACCATCGGATGTTTTTATGTGGAGAGCCCCGCCATGCGGCAGCTGCTCAACAAACTCAAATGCCGCGATTATCTCACACTGGTATCGGCCAGCAGCATCATCAGGCCGGGCGTTGCCAGCAGTGGCATGATGCGCGAATACATAAACAGATATCATCATCCAGACACCGTTCAGCATCTCCATCCAGTGATGGGCGAACTGCTGAAAGACACATTCGGTGTAATGGTATTTCAGGAAGATGTGATTAAGGTGGCGCACTTTTTTGGTGGACTGTCCATGGGCGAGGCTGATGTATTGCGGAGGGCCATGAGTGGCAAATACCGCAGCCATAACCGCTTCGCCGAAATGAAGGAAAAGTTCACACGCAGCTGCAGGGAAAAAGGATATCCGGATGCGCTGAGTGCAGAGGTTTGGCGTCAGATGGAATCCTTTGCCGGGTACAGCTTCTGTAAAGCACACTCCGCCAGTTTCGCTGTCGAGAGCTTCCAGGATTTATACCTGAAGACGTATTATCCTATGGAGTTCATGGTAGGTGTGCTGAATAACTTCGGGGGATTTTATTCGCAGGAGCTCTATTTTCTGGAGTTGCGGAAAACTGGCGCCACCATCCATCTTCCCTGTGTTAACAACAGTGATTATCTCACCAATATTCACGGTACCGATGTGCATGTGGGATTTGTTCATCTCAAAGGACTCGAACGGCAAATGATCGAAACCATTCTGCTGGAACGCTCACTGCATGGGCCTTTCGAGCACCTGCAGGATTTCATCGAACGAACCCGCATCGGCGCAGAACAACTGAATATACTGGTGAGAGCAGGCGCACTGCGCTTTACCGGAAAGAATAAAAAAAGATTGCTGTGGGAATCTAATTTCCTGCAGAAGAAAAATACAGAACCGCATATTGGTCACCGTTTGTTCCAGGAACCACCGATGCAGTTTCAGTTGCCTGAGCTGTGCGACAATCCTCTGGACGACCTTCATGATGAAATAGAGCTGCTGGGCTTCCCGCTGCGTAATCCTTTCGATCTGGTAGAGCGGGATGAGTCCACCCTGCTCGCCGGAGATCTTCCGAATTACCTGGGCAAACCGGTGACCATGCAGCTCTATTTCATAGACTACAAAGCCGTACCAACTAAAAATAAAGACCTGATGAGCTTCGGCACATTCATCGATGCCAATCTCAATTGGGTAGATACTGTTCATTTTCCGGATTCACTCCGAAGGCACCCTCTGAAAGGAAAAGGTTTTTATCGTATCCGTGGAAAAGTAGTACAGGACTTCGGCGTGTACAGCGTAGAAGTTGATCACATGCAGAAGACCGGTTATAAAGAAAGACAATACGCAAACCTTTAAGCCTATGTTATGTTACTCAACAATGAGAGGCATATTGCCCATCTCGACCTCGACGCATTTTTTGTATCTGTAGAGTGTTTGAAAAATAGCTCCCTGAAAGGAAAACCTTTGATCGTAGGTGGCAGCAGTGACAGAGGTGTTGTAGCCGCTTGCAGCTATGAAGCCCGTGCCTTCGGCATTCACTCAGCCATGCCGATGAAACTGGCCAAAAGGCTCTGTCCACATGCGATCATCCTTCAGGGAGACATGGAATCTTACAGCAAATATTCACGACTCGTTACCGATGTTATCCGCGATACCGTTCCACTCTTCGAAAAAGCCTCCGTAGACGAATTCTATGTAGACCTAACGGGAATGGACAAATATTTCGGCTGCAATCAGTTCACCACCGAGCTGCGGCAGAAAGTGATCCGCGAAAGCGGACTGCCCGTTTCCTACGCGCTGGCCAGCAACAAACTGATCAGCAAAGTGGCCACCAACGAAGTAAAACCAAACGGGCAGATCGAGATTCCATTCGGCACCGAAAAATCTTATCTCGCTCCATTGAACGTTGCCAAGATACCGGGAGTAGGAAAAGAAACGGCCTTCCTGCTGATGCGCATGGGCGTGGAAACAGTGAAAGTGCTCAGTGAAATTCCGATGGACATGATGCGCAACCTTCTCGGAAAAAGCGGTATCGATATCTGGCGAAAAGCCAATGGCATCGACGAAACACCCGTGATCCCCTATCACGAGCAGAAATCGATCTCCACGGAAAACACTTTTCAGCAGGATACCATCGATGTGGAATTCCTTCACTCTACTCTCGTACGCATGACGGAGAAGATCGCCTTCCAGATGCGCGAACAAAACAAACTGGCAGGATGTGTAACGGTGAAATTGCGCTACTCCAATTTCGACACGGTCACCAAACAACTCACCATTCCTTACACGGCAGCCGATCATATTCTGCTGAAAACCGCGAAGGAGTTGTTCGATAAATTATATGAAAGGAGGATGCTGGTGCGATTGATCGGCATTCGGTTCACGCACCTGGTACCGGGAAACTATCAGATCAATCTGTTTGAAGATACACAGGAGATGATAAAGCTCTACCAGAGTATCGATCACATCAAACACAGATTCGGCGAGGGTTTGCTGGTACGCGCAAAAGGATTGGAAACATTGCAGGGGCGCAATCAGCATCGTCCCGGCCGATAAACAGATACGCTATCGATCAGTTCTCAACAGGAGTCAGTTCCGCATACTCAAACGGTGCAGCAGGTTCCGGCATCGCTCTGAAATCTTTGGCGATAGTATGCGCCGACATTTGCTCCGTTGGGAACTGTGAAGTAGCGATGCGCGTGATCTCTTCTTCACTCAGGTCTTTGAACAGCCAGTCCCATGCAAGATCTTCGCTCAGTATCACCGGCATGCGCATTTTTGAATTGTGGATCTGCTGCATCAGTTTATTCGCAGCAGTGGTAACGATGGCGAAGGTTTCGATCACTTCACCGGTCTCTTTGTCTGTCCATGGTTGCCAGATGCCCGCCATGAAAAAAACCTCTTTTCCGGTTACCGAAATATGATAGGGATATTTTACAGCAGTCTTCAATGGCTTGCCTTGTTTGCCCATGGGATGCACATGCCTCCATTCGTAGAAACCAGAACTGAGCACAAGGCAGCGACGATGCAGTGCAGCATCGCGATACATTTTTCCGGGCAGTAACATTTCTTCACCAACAGCATTGAGGGTGGTGATGGGAGGATGGAATTTCCCGTTCGCATCTTTGTAACCATTCCGGAACTTATCTACCGCTTCGCGATTTTTCAGATAAGGCGGGATGAAGCCCCACTCCATCTGTGTTACCTCAAAATCTACTTTTCCCGCAACGGCCTTGATCACCGGCGCATCACTGTAATCGAAACCGATCAGCAATGGTCTGTTGAGGAAATCGAGTTGTGCAATGGCCTTCTCCAGTTGCTTCAACCGGATAAATTCTGAGTGGGTTACTTTAACTCCATTATAGTAGCACATAGGATTCAATTATGGTTTAATCTGTTCTTCGATCAGACTGCCGATGGCGGCAGCGAGATCGGGTTTACCTTCAGGAACAGAGGTCCAGAAGAAATGGCCTTCCGCATCCTTTGCCCTTGTAACGACGAACACGCCTGGTTTCTGCTCATTGGTGATCTTGTACAGCACACTCTTTCCTATGCGGAGTGTTTCCACTTTCAGCGTATGCTGCTGATAAACAATTTCAAAAGGTGCGTCCTGCGTTTCCATCTGCTGTTTTGTAAAAACGGGTATCCTGAATACGTGTGAATTTACGAAAAAAGCGACTGAGTTGCCCCAGTCGCTTCGCTGTGTAAACGTCTCAAGTAAAAACAGCTATTTAAACCATCCCATGGATTTGGCTATTTTGTTCAACGTGCCATCGTTGAAGTTCCAGCCGGAGCTCACTCCCAGCGTGTATCCGAATTCACCTTCTGCTTTTATTTCTTTTTCGAGATATTCTTTTCCGATGCCACCGGGCATCTCAATCTTGGCTTCTCCTTTGATAGAACCTTCGGCTTTGAGGGCCAGCCCTGCGTCGATGATCTTATCATCTTTATCCCAAACGATGTAGAAAGATTGTGAAGCGCTGCCGCTGATCTCTCCCGAAAATATCTCCCATTGCTTCGATGCCTGAAACTGAAGTCCGGCCCCAATGCTCATGGTGGATTGTTTGGTTTTGAAATTTTTCTCCATCGTGAATACCAGTCCTTCCCCTGCTGTGAATACGAACTTCTCACAGTTGAGAGAAAGTTTGCCGATGATGAAAGGCACGCTGATATCGATCGGGCAATCCATTTCTTTGGTGTTGTCCGATTCTTCTTTCGGGCTTGTCTCGAAAGATTTATCGTCGCATCGTTGACCGGCACATACAAACGGATCGTAAGCCAGCACTTTCAGATCATTGAGATAGCGGGATGCAGCACTGTAGAATGCAGCACGGGCGCTATGTTCATTGAATCCTGCCAGATAGCCGTAGTAACCGAAATTGTTCAGCTGCCAGCGAATGAAACGCAGGCGTTCATTCTGGATATCTACCTTAGCAGCAGAGATCGACTGTTGCGCTACGTTGCCAAGTTGAACATGCGCCTCACATTCTTCTTTCGCCAGTTTTTGCAATGCTGCACAGTCTGCACCACGACCTTCGCCACAATCGTACTGTTTTCTTTTCTCAGCATAATCGTCGCTGATCTTTTGCTGATCGGCTTTGTATTTTCTGATGAGTCGTTGATAGGTAGAATCCAGTTTCATCATTTGTCTGTCGTGCTCCGGGCCCATCTTTGCCTGCAGCTGCATGCTCATATCAGTGATCTTGCGCATTGCTGCGAGATTGATGGGACTCCCCATCGTTGGCGGAGAAGTTAATGGCACGCCGGATTCCAGCGCTTCCCTCATTTTCTTCATCAGCTTCTCCGAATCTTTCTCTATGATGGCATTCCCTTGTTGTTCTTCATGGCGTGCAGCTTCGGAATAGGCCACCTGCATCTTCTCCACGAAATTCACAAAGTCTTCGTGCTCCTGTTTAATGAAAGGCGCATCAGCAGGGCCTGTACACTGTTTCGGCAGTTTGTATTTGAATTCATTGAAATAAGGAAGATCAACAGGTGCGCGAAGCGCGGGAAGTTTCTGGTAGTAAGAATCGCCGGTGAGTTCACGCAATCCTTCCAATGCTTCGGGATGATGCGCTCCTTTCAATGCCTCCTGAAAATAACGAATCGCTTCAGCATTGTGGCCCCGCTGCTTTTCGATTTGTCCGGCAGTGTTATTGGCCTCCGGATGCTGCGGAGATTTTTTGAGGCAGCGGGTGAAGTATTTCATCGCGGTATCCAGCTCACCTGCTCCCGCATATGCCTGACCGATATTGTTCAGCACCATCGCACTCTCCGGATAGCGCTGCACCAGTGTGCGCAGCACAGGCAGTGAATGTCGCGGCGCGCCGCCAATATTGAGCAGAGCGCTCACATTGTTGAGCAGCAATCCATCTTCCGGTTTTTTAGCTCCGGCCTGCAACATCAGCAACAGCCCTTCGGATTTTGCACCATTGTACCAGGCAGCAATGCCTGCAATGCCCATCTTGTCTGCATTTCCGTTCAGTTCGGCACTGGCTTTCTGTGCAGCCTCCACTGCCCCGATTGGCAGTTTTGTTTTGTATGCCGTGTATAATTTTTGCAGATACCCACTGAGTCCATTATTGTTCATGGGGGTGGGAGAAAGATTTGCAAAGAGCGCATTGTCTTTTGCAGGAAACCTTTTTGGACGATTCTCTTCTTCGATCTCTTCGGCCATCGCCTGTTTGAAGCGCGGGTCCCTCCTTGCTTTATCGGCCATTTTCTCAGCTTTTCGGATCAGTTCTTCCAACTGCTTCTCCGACATTTCCTCCTGAGCAAAAGCGCTGCCCGAAAGCAGCGCCAGCATTAATATCCAAATGTATTTCATGATGCTATACGTAATCCTGATCAAATTTTTATGAATTCAACACGACGGTTCTGTGCCTGTCCTTCTTTTGTTTTGTTATCGGCAACAGGTTGAGTTTCTCCTTTGCCTTCGGTTTGAATACGGGCTTCTTCTATCTTAAAATCCTTTACCAGCGCATCTTTGATGGCGGCAGCACGTTTTTTGGAGAGTTCGAGATTGGCGGCATCATCGCCGTCGCTGCTGGTATGTCCAACGATCTTGATTTTCAGATCGGCGTTTTCTTTCAGCACGTTGCCTATCTCTTTCAACACGCTGAACGACTCTGGTTTGATTCCCGCACTGTTGAGATCGAAGAGGATGCCCGTGGTGGAGAATTTTCCTTCTTCCAATAATTTATGGCGCGTATCGGGAAGGCCGGTGGCTACTTTCAGGTTAGACACATACAGTCCGAAATTGCTTTCGTTGTAGAACACATAATCAGCCACAGCGAAGAAAAGATTGTTGAGAGGGTTGCCGCTGGTGATCACAGCATCGGGCATATCGAATACTTTTTGTCCGTTGACCCAGAAACGCAACCTTGTTTTTTGCACCTGAATGGCGTAGTGAGCAGGTTTGTAGAACGTTCCGCTGAAGGCAGCGAATGTCTGCGGTTCGGAACTAAAACCGGCGCCACCGCTCGCACGGCTGCTGAGCTCCATCTTGGAGATGGCGTCTACATTGGGTTTGGCGCTGATCTCCAATCTGTTTCTTCCCACCCATTCAGATTCTACGAAGAGCGATTTATCAGTAGCTTTCTTATTTCCGCTGGAGAACATGCCAAATTGAAACGAAGGGAAAAATCTGGTTCCTTTGGGGGTAGAGCCATCAACAATGAGATCGAATTCGATGGTATAGTTTTCTCCGAAAGCCTTGCTGTTGCCGGTGAGGTAGGTTGTTCCGGGGAAAAGCCTCAGCCATTTTCCCGATTGATTTTCGAGGGTAACCAGTTCTCCTTTTCCGCGTGTATTCCAGCCCAGTGGCAGTTCTCCGTCGTTATCCTTTGCGAAATCATCCGCGAACATCACTTTTTCTCCGGGAATGAAATCGTATTTCGAGTAGGCGGCAATAGGGCTTCTGGAAGCGCCACCCTGTTGTTTTTCTTCAGATTTGCCGGATTCTTCCTCTTTGGTTTTTTCCTTATTTTCAGATGGATCCAGCGCTTTATCTATTTCTTTATCTGCTTTATTTTCCAGTTTTTGCTTAACCTTGTCCTTCGCTCTGTTCAGTAAAGATTTCAACTGAGCCTCCGCAACAACCGGTGCGACGAACATGCATAAAATGACGAACTTTTTCATAACTAGGATTTACGGAGGCAAAACTACATTGGTCGACCATGCTACTCAATCGCATAAACATGCTAATGAATAGTTGAATTAATTGAACAGATTGCATCAGTTGTACATTTGCAACAATACCCGAACACCGACATCATTGCATCAACATGAGCAGCCTACACAAAACTGATAACATACTATACAACTCTCGCCAATTGCATATCAGCAGCGAATTCCGACGCCTCAGATCAATTATGGCATTCCTGCTGGCATGCATCTTTTCATTGCAGAAATCACAGTCGCAGGAATTCATCTTCAATCACCTCACATCGCGCGACGGACTGGCATCAAACTTCGTATATGCGCTTTGGCAGGACCCCAGTGGCTATCTCTGGATCGGCACTGAGAACGGATTGCAGCGATACGACGGATATCAATTCTTCTCTCCTTATCAGGGCAACAACGACCGGCTCCCTCATCTTCCCGTGAATCAGATCTTATGCGATACCATGGGTCGCATGTGGCTGCGCATGGGAAAAACCATCGGCATATTCGACAAAGCCACATTCCGGTTCAAACAGGTTAAAGTAGCAAACGGGATCAACATACCTTCAGCAACAGATATCTTCCTCGATAAGGACGGAAAAGGAAATGTATTTCTTCTAGCACGCAGTTTCGGATGGTTCTATTTCGACGAACAATCCGCAACATTCCGCGAAGACAATACGCCATTCCCCATCCCCCGTTCATTTGCCCTGAATACCATATTCGATGATGTAAAAACAGGCCGTTGCTGGCTTGCAGGCAATAACGGCCTTGCTTACTACGATCGAAACACCAAACAACTATACCGCAGCGGCATATCAGCCTCCAAACATTTTCTGCTGGCCGATCCCCGACTGGGGCATATCGTGAACAATATTTATATCGATGTAAAAAGAAGGCATTGGCTCACTACCTGGGATACAGCAGCACTCACCTATCGCAACTTCTGTTACGACGAAAGAACCAATAACTGGAGTGATGATACACTGGGGCTTTCAGCTGTTTCATCAGACGGCTATTACGAGATCCATAAGTTCACTGAATTTGCAGACACCACCGTACTCGCATACGGACTGAACTTTATGGCCATGCGCGAGGAAGATCATTTCGGAGGTTTTGTATTCAAAGACGTAACGCAATACAGCATCGTATTCAACAGGGTGAATGCAGTAATTCAGGACAGAGAACAAATACTTTGGGTAGCAACGGACAACGGATTATTCAACTCCATGAGCAAAGTGAATAATAGCCTTCATCTGCTGTTGCGGCAAACTCCCAAACGATCGTCGATCAATTCATTGATGGAAGATGTTAATGGCAATATCTGGATGGGCACCTGGGGCAGAGGAACCCTGCCTCGCCAAAGCAATCTCAAGAAACTCGAAATGCCTCAATTTGCCAATCCTCCAAAAGGCGACGACAACTACGATCTCGTCTGGGATATGCATCAGCAAAAGTCTACAGGCAGAATATGGTTTGCCTGCCAGGCGGGCAGGCTGATGGTATTCGACACCATTAAGAGCAAACCGGAATACCTGAAACCCGCGCCATTCGGAGGTTCTACCATCAGGCAGGTAGAGGAAGACAAACAAGGGAATATCTGGTTCACCACACAAAGTGGGAAATTATTGAAATGGACCAAAGGCTCCGGACTTCAGGACAGTGCATTCAAAGTTGTTCAGCAATTCGGATCGGTGCTTCCCAGACTGATGCTCGACAGCAGAGGATTGCTGTGGGTAGCCACCACCGGCAGCGGAGTGAAAGTGGTGAATACGACCACAGGGCAGGTAGTAAATCAATAC
The DNA here is from genome assembly GCF_012927185.1 of Pseudoflavitalea sp. G-6-1-2. Taxonomy (GTDB): domain Bacteria; phylum Bacteroidota; class Bacteroidia; order Chitinophagales; family Chitinophagaceae; genus Pseudobacter. Next base: position 1,990,995 of record NZ_JABBGB010000001.1, on the reverse strand, counting down.
AGCTCGTCCATAACCCATGATATGCTGTTTGGAAATCATGTTCGTGATATTCTTCAGGTGAACGACAGCATCTATGCGTTTGCAGATGACGGACTCGATCTGCTGAACTTCAATACTGGCCAGATCACGCGCGCACCAGGATACAAGCAATGGCCTGTTGGCCCCGTACTCACCATGCAGGTAGACGACCAGCACAATGTATGGCTTTGCACTGCCAACGGCATTTACAAATACAATCTCGATGGAAAACATTTTATCCGCTTTACACAGTGGGATGGACTGGTAACCATGTACAACAGCAGTTTTGTAATGGAAACCAGTCTGAAACTCCGCGATGGCCGGATAGTATTTGCAGGCAACTCAAACCTCGTCTCCTTCGATCCGCAGCAGTATCGCGATAAATCGTTACCACCCGATGTACTGATCGGAAGCTGCAAACTGTTCAATGAGTTTCTGCCGGTAGATTCACTGATGAAAGCCGGATCACTAACCCTTCCATACAACCGAAATTCTATTACATTAACCTTCGCTGCGCTCAGTTTTACCCGAATCGACAAACTCAGTTATTACTACAAACTCGAAGGCGCAAACAGCGACTGGCAGCGGATGGACGGTCCATTGCAGGTGAACTACACACTGCTTCCTCCGGGGAAATACACGTTCATGGTGCGTGCAAGAAATGAAGAAGGCAACTATTCCCCCAATATCACTTCGCTCAAAATAAATATACTGCCGCCTTTCTGGAGAACCATCTGGTTCTTTGGTTTGGTAGTGCTTTGCATTGCCGGCGCACTGTACTATCTCTATCGCCTCCGCATACGCAGATTGCTGCAGGTAGAAAAGATCCGTACACGCCTCGCGCGTGATCTTCATGATGATATGGGTTCAACACTCAGTACCATCAATATCCTCAGCAATATGGCGGCGAAGAAGATCGACTCAGATCAAAAGACCAGTCAGGATTACATGAGCAGAATCAGCGACAGCTCATCCCGCATTATGGAAGCCATGGATGATATTGTATGGAGCATCAACCCCGTAAACGATTCCATGCGAAAGATCCTCGCACGCATGAAAGAATTTGCAGGAAATGTGCTCGAAGCGAGCGATATCGAATACTCATTCACCGTGGATGAAGCCGTAAAAGAAATGACCTTCGATATGGAATGGAGAAGGGAAATTTTTCTGGTGTTCAAAGAAGCCATCAACAATATTGCGAAATATGCCAAAGCAACGCAGGTGGATATCACCCTGCGCAAACAAAAGAATATGCTGGTGATGAACATTACCGATAATGGCATTGGTTTCAGTGCAGACAAAGACCAGACGGCTTCCCTGCGCGGTAATGGTCTCAGAAACATGCGCAAGCGTGCAGAAGCCATGAACGGATCACTGGAAATCATTACAGCGCCGCAATCCGGCGCTTCGGTGGTGCTGCAGATTCCTTTAGCATAATCATGCGATACTGCGGACGCCGGAACGAACTACCTTTGCATACCAAACTATTCACATGATCAGGATCTTATTGTACGATGATGCCAAAGAGATGAGAGAAACCCTGGTGCTGCTGCTCAGCAATACCGACGGGTTCGAGGTAGCCGGAGCATTCGACAACTGCGAAACCGCCGTTGATGACATCTCCACGCTGAAACCCGATGTGGTGTTGCTCGATATCGATATGCCGGGCATGACGGGCATCGAGGGACTGGCGAAAATACGCAGCCAGCATCCGGATGTGAAGATCCTGATGCTGACCGTATTTGATGATAACAAGAATGTGTTTGAAGCTATTCGTCAGGGTGCCAGCGGATATTTGCTGAAGAAAACATCCCCGGCGAAATTGATTGAATTTATCCGGGAAGCGCAGGATGGCGGCGCTCCGATGAATGCCTCCATTGCTACACAAGTGCTGAAAATGTTCGCGGGAATGCAGCCTGCTGCAAGTCCGGATTACTCCCTCTCGCAACGCGAAAAACAGGTACTGCAATCACTGGTGGATGGAAACAGCTACAAAATGGTGGCCGCTGAAATGAATATCTCTATCGACACCGTTCGCAGTCATATCCGCAGCATCTACGAGAAGCTGCATGTAAACTCAAAGAGCGAAGCAGTGGCAAAGGCGCTCCGCGACAGACTGGTGTAATCTACTTTTTTACATATTCCACATTCGCAACAACGTCGATCTCATCACCCAACAGTGCTGCAGGAGTAGAACTGCTTACTCCGAAATCTTTTCTATTGATCTTACCTGTTACTTTGAATCCGCACATCTTAGCGTGGTTCATAGGGTTTTCGCCATTTCTGGCAACAGCATTCAACGATACTACTTTGGTAACACCGTGCAGGGTGAGCGGTCCGGTTACAGTGTACTCATTATCTGATTTCTTTACGAATGATGTCGATTTGAAACTGATCGTTGGAAATTTATCGGTATCGAGGCAATCAGCAGCACGGAGATTTTTATCGCGCATTTCATTTTCGGTGTTAACGCTGGCTGCATCAGCAACGAGTGTAACAACGGCATCGGAGAAATCTTTTCCGTTGGAAGTAATGCTCGATTCTTTGATCTTGAAGGATCCTTCCACTTCGGCCATCATCAGGTGAGTGATAGAAAAACGGAGCTTTGCATGATATTCGTCAAATGCCCAGTTATCGGCTGGAGTCGATTTCCAGGAGAGCAGTGCAAAGGTGAGGAAAGGGAGGATAGTTAACTTTTTCATGATGCTTAATTTGGTGGTTTATTGATGATGCAAACCTAATTGAGATAAAAGAAGGTGAGCGGGTGTTGAAACGACAAAAAGAGGGAAGGATGCGGCGGAGGGGCCGGAGGGTGAAAATAAATGGATGAACCGGGAAGAAATAAAGCACATCAGTTAATTCTGCAGGTAACCGCAGAAAACTGAGGATGAAGGGGTTGAGTAAGAAAATTTTTTATTAGGCTGAAAGTCTTGTCTGGCGGGAGTTTCAGAAAAGAGACTCAATTTCAATAAAAAATAAACCCGGATTCTTTGTTTTTTTGTGATGTAAAACCTTACTTTTGCATCCCGCAATTCACGGATTGCGTCCGGTTAAAAAGTTCGGGAAGTAGCGCAGGCCGGTAGCGCACCTGGTTTGGGACCAGGGGGTCGCAGGTTCGAATCCTGTCTTCCCGACTAAGAGAATAGCGATCTGATTTTCAGGTCGCTATTTTCGTATGGTGACAGGACATTCGAACCATACCGCACTCTTAAAATCTATCTTCGGCAATTATTTTAGTTGTCTCATATGTTAAGAAGAGTGTGGCTGTTAAATTGTTATTAAGGTGATTGCTCATTCCTGCATAAAATTTCAAATTTTCATCAAGCCTAAGGATGCAATCATCACTTTGCTTTTCATCTAATGTTGAACGAATATTCCAAATTCTATGAGTCAACTCATTAAGCCATTTTAATGCATCGAGTTTTTCTTTCTCTGTTTGTGATTCATCTGAATGGATTGCACGACTTGTAATAGTGAAATTAAAAAGTAGGGTTTCAAGGAATAGTCTTTTTATACTAGTAGGGAAATCTCTGAGATCACTAAAGATCCTCTCTAGCTTTTGTTGATTATCGCTCATTATTAAAGTAATTCGTTAGTCGGCGTATCTATTAGTATTAATTGGGATATCTAGCAATATCTCCCAAGCTTTCAAATAATTAAAAATACAATTCTTTGTAGCTCAAGCAAAAAACGGTTCGGAAATTGTACAGTGAGGGCGACAAAACGAAGAAAGCCTTCAATTCAATGAATTGAAGGCTTTCTTCGTTTGAACTATTTTCACAATTTTAATTCTTCCTTAAATAATAATTTGGCTTTTAAATAATTAGTAGGCACGAAATAAATACCGTTGTTATATGACTTTTGTTTCTGTTGTCAACTTTCCCAGGTTACATGGTCTAAGTCACCATTTTCATTTGTTTTAACAACTAAAAGTTGATTACACGGTTCTCCATCAATATCTATTGAATAGTCAAAAACTCCATAATAGTCAGTGCCATATTTTCCGTCAGGATAAAGTCCAATCCTAATCAATTTTAACTTACTTAGAAGTTGTTGCTCCTTTGATTTGTCTTTGTCTTCGTAGTCAATAATATTTCGCAGTTCTTCTTCAGCAAGTTCGTCTAAGTAAAAGTTTATATAGTCAGCCGCTTCTCCGCCGTCATTGAAACTTTTGTCAATTGACGATTTGTTCTGAATATCTAAGGCAGAAATGTTGTCAAGAAATACTTTAATATTTATTGCTTGTTCTCCGCTTATGCTCTTATTTTCAAAATTCAAGTCAAGATGAAGCATAGTTCCACTCAATACAGTCTCAGCAGAATAATATTCCTTTAATTGCGTCAAGTCAATTTGACCAAAATGTGGTAAGTCGATATTCGCCATTTTCCGATTGTCGTTCATTTGTTATTGCCTGTAAAATCACAGCTAGCAGTAGCATTGCTGTATCATGCGAATTTATTCCTTTTCTCTGCAATATTTCAATTCAACAATAATCTATTGTGCCTTTTGTTTGCAGGTATTGCGTTTATAAAACTCATCCTTCCATTTTGTGAAAATATTTGAAGCCGATTCCTTGTTTTAATTCTATACAATACTATGGCGCAGTGTCCCATTGACTCTAGCTTTAAGTCCAATTAATGGATTATTACTTTTTTTTGACGCCAAACAATGATTGATTTATTACTACTGCTCAGAAAGACATAAAGTTTCAAATACGTTTCTCATCTAAATTCAAAACTCGATCAATCAGGTGGTTAGAAAACCGACTTATCTCTCCGGCAAGAGAATAGCGATCTGAAAATCAGGTCGCTATTTTCGTATGTTGACAGAACATTTCGAACCGGCTTTAGTTATCTTTCCGAAACTCAGTAGAATCATTACTAAGCTCAGAATATCGACCTAAATTGATGTTCTTTTGTTTTCTCAAGCTTTCTAAACTATCATAATAATGAAGTCCGGCAAGCCCCGTCCCGCTGGGAGCCATATATTGCTCGGATATTAGATACCCGTTATCAAGCTCAAAGAACCCCTTCTCGCAATCGTCCACATCCCAGAGATAGTCCACAATAGATCTATTAAGGATATGCTTAAGCTTATTTTCAAAAAATTCAATTTTATAAGGCTGGTATTCTTTAATAAGAGGCTCAAAGCCCCAGAAATAATTTCTTAACCGATTAAAAATTTTCAGTTTTCGCTTTTTGCGCGCTTCCTGTATCTCAGCAATTGATTTTCCTCTTTATTTACATGATAACATGGAATGTCGGAAAGGTCATTAAATATAGTTGTGGCCTCTTCTGTTGGGGTTACCTCAGATACCTCTCTGGCTTCACCAACAGGAATATCAATATAAATGCTGTGGTCAAGCTCTATAAAGCACTCAGCAGTGTCCAGCCAACCATCATGAATTCCAGCTTTACAACGTATGTCAGTTATTTTTTTTTTTTGGGGGGGGGACAAGCACCCGCCCAATATCAACTCTGGTCAAATTACTTATTCAGAAATTCGCTCTTGCTGCTATCCCAATAACACTTTTTGCATCTACCATTCTCAAACTGATGATCACATTTTTTACATCCATAGAGTAAATGGGAACATTCGGGGCACAATTGCTCCATTTTGGAACACTCAGCATAGTACTCGCTCTTGCATTCATCGCAAACGTGAATTTTTGAGAAATCGAATTCAATCGTATTTCTTCAAGATACAAATAACATTGATTTACACAGAAGACGACTCGGAAATCGCACTGGGAGCGACTATAAAAATAGTGGCCTGATTTTCCCGTCACAGTTTTGAATAAACAAAGACCAGATGAATTTCACGAAATGTTCCCGCAAAATTGAAGAAGATTACTTGGAAAAAGATAGCAGAAATCCACCAGCTCTGGCTCAATTGGCACGCGGTAAATAGTGTCTATAGTTTATATTTCTAATCTGGTTAACTTGCACAACCACATTAGATAAGACTTTCAAATAATTGAGATGAATAATTTCAAGCAAAACGGATACGCCATAGAATCCTGCATATATACCAGTGATGAGATTGAGCAGATGCAGCTATTCATCAATCAAGCTGACACAGGAAACGCCACATTCCGAAAAACAAAAGACCTGTTCGCAATAAGACAAGTGTTGAAGGAAATACCACAACTGGCAAATGTGGTCTTTAACGACACTCTAAGAAAACTTATCAGCGAACAATTTGGAGAAGGATATTTCGTATCAAAGTCCATCTACTTTGACAAACCCGCAAACTCAAATTGGTTTGTAGCCTACCATCAGGATCTCACGATCTCTGTAAAAGAAAAAGCCCCAATTCCTGGTTATGGGCCATTTACAACGAAACAGGATCAATTTGCTGTACAGCCTCCCCTCACCATCCTTGAAAACAACTTTACTATACGTATCCATCTGGATGACACGAATGAAGAAAACGGCGCATTGCGGGTAATTCCTGGTTCTCACCTGAAAGGAATTCAACGCGCAGATAATATTACCTTGTCGAATGGCGAAGATGTTTGCGAAGTTGCAGCCGGAGGAGTAATGCTGATGCACCCTTTGCTGCTTCATGCTTCCGGGCGCAGTACCGGAACCTCTTCCCGACGTGTACTTCATATCGAGTTTAGCAATCAGCAATTACCAGAAGGACTCAGTTGGTCCGAGTATTTTGATTATATGGCAATCAGCCAATGAGTTCCCCTTGTTCAATGCCCCACAGATCAGCGATACAGGGGAAGACCGGATTTAACTCACAGGTCAGAAATATTCCTTACCCGCCAACGACTATCCAGCATTATTGCTCAAACACTAACAGTACTTACCTCTATCAGGATATTTCCCGGAGCATGCAGATAAAAACCAAACACTCCCCGCATATTACGTGGTTCCTGCTCCAGCACAACACCACCATTGCTTAGACGCTTCCAAACAGATCGCACCGTCTCCTGATCATTTACGAGAAAACCCATATGAAAGGCATCCGGATAAACAGAATTACCATTCCTGTTAAAGTCAGTCGACATCAGTGTCAGGACAAACCCTGTCTCATTTTCCAGAACAACCAGCATATTATCGCCTTTAACCTCCCTGCAGGTAAAATTGAAATGCTTCTCAAAAAAGGATCTTGTTTGCGCCACATCGCTCACTGGAAAATTCAGATGATTTATTTGCATAGTAGTAGATTTTTAAAAGAATAATCGTTCTTTAATTAGTTAAAAAAATTTATGGGGTGAGAGACAGCAATACACGGCTGAAGGCCTGGTTAAACTGTTTTTCTGTTAACACAAACTTCTTACCGGTGATGCTTTTTTTCTGTCGGTGGAATTTTAGCAACTGGAATAACGGAGCATAAGCCAACGACCAATATACCTCTAATGGGAACCGTATCAGCTCATTGTTTTCTATGGCCTTTTCATAGAATTGTGCCATGGTTGTGGTGAATTTCTTTCCCTGTCGCTGCATCACCTTTTCATAGATGGGCAAATGCCGGATCTGCTCGGTAAATTCAATATGTAAAGGATGTTTCGTAAAATATCGCAGGCGATTCTCCCATTGTAGTTTTAAGCCTGTAGCAAAATCCATTTCTGCGCTAAATCCCTCAAGCAATACCTCTTCCATTTTCTCTACCACACCCTGATAGACTTTGATAATCAGATCTTCCTTATTCTCAAAATTCAAGTATATGGTATTGACCGATATGCCAACTTCGGCTGCCAATTTATGCATGCTGAATCCATCGAGGCCTTCTCCAACAACGATCTCCATTGTTTTTTGCCTGATCAGGACTTCTTTTTGTGCATCTTTTGGTCGCATAGCTCTGCAAAGATAACAGAATGTTTGTTCTTTTATAATTTATTCTTCCCTTCCGCGCCTGGATTTCACAAAATACTTCCCCAAAAATTCAAACACCGCATCAAAATGCTTCGTTGGCTCACCGTGCCCACCCTCATACGCAATATGCTCAAAGTGATGCCTGAATCCTTTTTCCTTAAACCTCGCCACCATCTTCTCCGCCATCTCACTCGCCGGTATCATCTCATCACTTTTCCCGGACAACAACAACACTGCTCCTTTGATATTCTCCACTTTAATCGCAGCATTACGTGCTGCCACTGAATCCTGCAGCATTGCAGTGAAAGCGCCCCGATGATCACGCTTCATCAGAAAAGGTACCGACGTTTCATTCACCGGAACATATGGCAATTCCATTCCATTGAATGTCCAGCAACTGCTGCTGAAATGATTTGTATGTCCCGGAAACACCACATGGCTCGACGACATACCGATTACACAATCAATATCCGAATAATAACTCGCCAGCAACAATGCCAGGTCCGCTCCACGTGAACCTCCAATTACAGCGATGTAACGGCCATCAACCTTTTTGTTTTTACCCGCGACCTTTATCGCATTGTACACATCATCGATTGCAATTCTGTCCAATATCGCAGGAGAGTTTGGAGTACCGAAATAGCCGATAGCAAGAAAAGCGTATCCTTTATCCAGAAACTCATCTCTCGTTTTTTTCCAGTGATTGCTTGCCCAGGCATTTCCCCCTTCGGCTCCTCCCAATCCTACTACAAGCGGCTGCAGTTTACCGGAGCCGGTATACAGAATGGCATCAATATTCTTCAGCCTCAATGTATCCTGCGCATCTGCACTGCCTGTTACTGCGCATAACAAAAGAAACATAACCAGTTGCTTCATAAAAAAATGTTTCAACAAAGCTGGTCAATACGGAGGAAATATTTTTTGCGCTGGATCAAAAACTACTTTTCTGCTCTCAATCTGCTGAGCGTAGATTGTGTGATGCCCAGATAAGAGGCTATCATACCGAGCGGTATGCGATGATAAATATCATGATACACTTTCAGGAAATGCTCATATTTTTCTCTTGCTGTCGAAAATCGTTGCACGGTGATCCTTTCCATCAGATGTCCGAATACATGCCCCATTGAAAGCCTGGCATATCTTTCCATCAGCGGAAAGTGATCGAACAGGTAAACAAGATCATGCACTTCAATGCTATACGCTTCTGTATCTTCCAGAGCGTCGATATCGTAAATATCAAGAGTCTGCTGAATGAAGCTTTTGGGAGAATTTACCCATTCCTTTTCTGCCGAAAAATATTCACTTATCTCAACACCATCCTTTACATAATACGTACGTACCAGTCCGGTTATGATGAAATAACTCCTTACACATACGCGGTCCGAATGATGAATTATCTCTCCCTTCCGGAATAACCTCACATCACACCTGCTTTGAATTGCGTCGCGGAGTGCATTATCCACAACAATATATTTCCTGAATTGCTTCAGCAATGGTTCATATGATGGCTCCATCCGGAAAGATTTAGGTAAAAAAAGTGTTCAATGTTTCTCCGCTTCTATCTTTTCGTGGTAAGGCAGGTAAAGTGGCAGCGCAGCCGATCCGTACCATTCCAGCAACTCCACATCGAAGAGCTTTTGTTTGATAGCAGGATCTTTATCGAGCAACTCCTTTGCTTCCGCTGTTGTTTTCACATTGAGAATAAAAATGCCCCTGTAAGATTTGTCGTTTTTCCGAAAAGGCCCGGCCACAATGAGTTTGCCGGCATTTGCCAATCTGTTGATATTCTCCATATGCCCCCGAAAAAGTTCATTCAGTTTATCTTTTTCAGCAGGTGCATAGGTGCCGGTTTTCAACACAACAAATATGTAGGATTTCATTCCGTACTTATCGGCGCCGAGCGAATCGGCCAGCGCTTTGTTGTAGACAATGTTATTAGTCTGAGCAACTGAAATAATGGCACTGCATAGCAGAATTGCCGAAAAGATCAACTGTTTCATGCTGTTGTTTTTGGGTGATGAACCTGCCAATCAATTTACCATTTTTCTTCATTTGACGGCAGACTTATCTCCAAAACCACTTTCGTAACACAAAACATTTCTCAGGCCACCCAAATACTGCGTACAACTTAAAAATAAAACCAGCTACGTTTACTGGTGCTCTCCGGCAGAGGTCTTCTTGCTTTCGGATTTTTCGGCTTCGAGTGTTTCTACCTGAACTCCACGTTCACTAACAATCATTTTGACCGCTTTATTTCCCTGCACATGAAATCCGAAAGTAAGGTCCCGCTCTTTGAGAAAGAACAGGTTTTCTTTTTCAGGATACACTTCAAAAGTTTTGTTCCCTATGGTTAGTGAAAGTCCTCCTTTTACAGTTTTAACTGCAATGATGCCAGACTGCGGCCCTTTGTAGCTGCCTGCATATTTCCGAAGGATTGATTCGGACATATTGATGGCTGTTCTTTTATTGGTATACGGAACCGCCCGATGATCGAAACTCAATACGCGTGCCATCTTCCAAACACCATCTTTCAAAAGCCAAAGATGCGTGAAATTCGCTAACCCTTCAGCAGATTCCTTCTTCCCTTTCTCCTGTACATTGAAAATATGTTCTCCTGAAATAATTGCTCCATAGATCACATTATTTTTCCGGAGTGGAAAAACTTTGACACTTCCAGAAACCGCTTCCCTCCTAAGTTTGAAGTTATCCCTGTCTGCACAGAGACCATTCCTCATGGAAGCCGTCAGGTCTTTTACTCCGATCGTAACTCCCCCTTTATCATGATAGAATTCCACATCATCAGTAAAGAAACCTGCGAATTTTTCCAGATCGCAATTGTTGTAAGAATCCCAAAAGAGACGATCAAGACGAAGAATGGTATCGGTCAGTTGCTGATCGTTTTCCTGAGCTGTTAAACTACTGCTGCTCACAAATAAGAAGCATGCAATAAAAGAATGAAGTAATATTTTCTTCATCTGGTTTGTTTCACTGTTCATGGCTGTATACTTTATGGCTGATATGGTCCACCCGGAACGCCCCAACCCCATTTAGGCATCGGCTCTTCCGGCGAAACAGGATTGCTTTCCGTATTGGAATTGATCACGGCGATGCGGCTTCCCCATTCGAGATAACCAACCAATGCAGATCGGAATTCAGGGTCTATTGGAAGCCCCGTCTCATCTGCTGTTTCAAGCAGCAATCGCATCCATGTCTGACGCATTTCTTCGGTGAGCCGCTTTCCAATATGATGCATCACCATTTGAGAATGGCTTCCTTTATCATCCTGTGTGTAGGTGGAAGGGCCTCCAAATACTTCCACAATAAAATGTGCTACATGCTTGCTATGCTCAGGAGACATATGCCGGAATACCGGTTCGAGCAATGGATGATCGAGCACTTTTTTGTAGAACTGCTCAGTGAGTTTTTCGAATAGTGCACTATCTCCTCCTGTCCATTCAAACAGGGTTGGTATATTTTTCATTAATGGTGTGTTTGTTTTTGCCTTCAAGATAAGCGAGACCACCAACTACCAGTACCTGCAGTATCAGAAAGACCCTGCCAAGTATGGTAGCTTCCTCGAAATATGCAATAACAAGTCCAACACTGATCAGTGCCCAGATCCAGTTGGCCCGCATAAGAATGGAGAGCAAACCCGCTGAGATCTTTTTTTGATTGGCAAGTATCAAGGCTACCAGCGCATACAGCAAAGTAATACCGGAAACTATCAGAATAAAGTTGAGTGAAAAACCAAGTATACCGGTGAGTGATTGGCTAAAAGCAAGACCTGTAACAGCAGTGGAGCCGCCCAGAATAAAATCTGCCCATAAAAGCTTTCTCAGTGAAACCGTGTTATGCATATTATCAGCAATTCAGGTTTCAGCAAGTTAACGCCAAAACAACAAAACCCGCTTCATTGAACGGGTTTTGTTTAAGTATTTTGATGGGCGGAAATCACCACTTAATTATCAGTGTTCTTGCATTATTTTTTGAGCTGATTGGTCTTCAGTTTTTTCGTATCTCAGTCGCCTGCCTGAATGCAATAACCTGCTTCATGCGTGTTTTCAACCTTCGGTTGTTCTGAATGGCGGGCTTCCAATCAGGTGAACCCTTCATCAGATTCCTCACCATATTGTCGAAGGGACGCGCCAGCGGAACAGTAATTTCAACATCTCTTACCTTTCCTTCCTCATCGACGATCCATTCCACTTCTACAATAGCCAGATCTGTGTTAGTTAGAAGATAACCTTTAGGCCACATGAGATGTCCGTTGATATATTTGCTCCAATCAGCAGTTCCGTTTCTAAACCGGGCTGGCTGCGCCGGAGTGGGTTCAGACATTATCCTTTCAGCTTCATCAAAATATTTCGCCCCGATCAGCACACTGTCGTCGTATGTTTCTTCAGCGCTTTTAACACCATTGGGGTGGAAGTAAATCCATTTACCATGAGGTTTACCACGGGCAGAAAGCCTTCCTGCTGATGATTGCCGCCCATTGTCCGACCAGGTTACTTTTACTCCGGTTCCATCCGCAAACCTGATAGTGGAATCTGCCGGGTAGCCATTGGGATGAAATTTCAGACTCACACCAACCGGTTTTCCTTCATCGTTGTAAACAGTAGAATCGTCGAGCATTCCATTGGGATGAAAGCTAAGCCACCGGCCTGTTTTTTTATTCTTTTTGTAAGCCCCCATACTCTTCAACTGCCTATTCGGATGATAGTAAGTGAAGAAGCCATTTCGGATTTTCATAGCGCTATCTTCAAACCAGCCATCCATCTGCATTACAGTATCCTGCATCAGAAAATCCTGTCTGTGACAACCACTATCCGTTTGCAATACAACGCTATAGTAACGTGCGTTTCCCACATGGGTAAGCTGGTACCGGTAATCGTAATAATTGATCTGTTGAGCAGATGCATGCTGCATCAATCCACATAGGCACAGGAACATCCATTGAAATAATTTCATTTGTAGGGGTTGAATGGTCTGAAATAAAATTGATGGAATTCAGTTAGCCGTAGAAGACTGATGCTGATTGGGAACTAGCAACAATACCGACAAAATATAAAAAATCAGGATTGATTCCCATGCCATTCAACTATTTTGTCAATGACAGCTTCTTTGCATTCACCCCAATTATCAACAACCAAAGGCATGTACCAATTTCTCCAATCGTTGCCGGAAGCCGTACATAACTCACCCATGGAGCATTCTCCAAGCCAGGGAATACAGTATCGATCAGAAAGCCGAACATATATCCAGCACAACCCAGCATCAGCAATACTCCCAGTATCTTTGGAAGAAAACCTGAACGATAAACGAGATAACCAAACGGTAACAGCCACAATCCCCAGAACACCTGCGCAATCACCACTCCATTGCTGTAAGATACGAGATGCAGCATCACCTGCTGTTGCAACTGCTCTGCAGACACACCATAGGAAGCGCCTGAATGCAACAGCGAAAGCACATCGAACTTATGCTGCAGATTCAGAAATGAAACAGGAACGCTCAGCAATGCAAGAACCGTCATCAGCAAAGCGAGGTGTTCGTGTACCGGCTTCAGCAACCTGTATAATGTCAACGGCAATAAAGTGAAGCAGAGGTAACACCCCACTCCCCCGGCTATCCCCCAACGAAAAAGGCTTTCAGATGCCTGGATGTTTTGAAGTGTTTGCGCAGCATCCTTCCAACGGATCAGCTGAGAAGGCACATATGCGATACTGAATATTCCAAAGATCACAACCCCCAGGTAAAATGCTCCGGCCAGCCTTGCAGTTCTTTTGTTTGGGTTCATAATTGATTGTTTTAGAGTAGCCTGTTGAAAATTGTCAATAAAGTCTGCTGCCTGTACGTTGCAATGCAGTTTTTGTTACAACCAACAGCAATAATTTTTTGCCGTTTTTATGCTAACGGATCAAGCTGTCCTACTGCGGCTGGCAGCAACACTTTTCAGTACATCTACCCTACCCAAAAAGCCTCATCTGGCTTATATTTAATTACAGATACAACCCCTGACCAAAACCCCATAACCATGGACCCAGAACTCAGCAAACGGGTTGCTGAACTTAAACAGCATACCAGTATCGATGCATCTCTCAAATCGGAGATACAGCAGCTCATGAATTTTCTTCCTTACTGTGAGTACGATCTCATTTGCTTTATGGTATCCAAGAACGTATGGCAGGGGTATATTCCCGATCCACCCGAAGGCTGGTCGCAGGGCAGCGGAAGTGTGGAACTCGGCCTCATGTTGTACTGGCTGAAGAATCCAACACAACTCGATCTTTCGGTATTCACATTCTGGGAAGGATTAGAAATCGAAGCGCTGTTGCTTGTTCTCGACGAATACCTCCCCCGAAGTAACATCACATCTATCAATGCCGAATTCTTCAATCACAAGGAATTGATCTATACAGACGGCACCGTACTAAGTACCGAAAAATGGTGTGTATTCGATCAGGGGTGGTTTACTGCATTTCTAAATTTGCTGGAAACGCTGTTCAGAAAACTCTGGTACAGCGGCAACGATTTCCCGGCAACTAAACCTCCGGTTATTCCACTCAGCAATCATACTGCCAGCAGCAATAACATCAGCATTGCCATCATAGGAGATTGCGGTACCGGTGATGCCACTATGCAGGCAATCATCAACAATGTACTTCATCAGCAACCCGATTACATTGTGCATGTAGGAGACGTTTATTATGCCGGTACGCCAAAGTCCGACACTGTAAACGGACAATACTATTTCGGACCGGGAGAAGAAGCAAACAACCTTCTCAATCTGTGGCCTTCCAACTATGCCGGAAGATCATTCACACTCAATTCCAATCACGAAATGTACAGCGGCGCAAACGGATATTTTTATGATGCACTCGATGCAGCAAACAAGGGTGCGAGCTCATACTTCAATGCACAGAAAGGATCGAGCTGTTTTGCACTTACCTGCGGAGACTGGACTATCCTCGGTCTCGATACCGCTTACATGGCCACATCGATCGATGCATTCATGACCGGCAGCATTGGCGGTAGCGAAGGAACACAGGGGCGATGGATCAAAAGCCTTGCCCCCGATCCTTCAAAAACAATTGTACTCACGCATCACAACGGATTTGCAGCCGACTGCAGCGCACTCTCTACTTTATGGTCCGAGATCAGCGGAGCACTTGACGGAGATCCATACGCATGGTACTGGGGGCATGTGCACAACGGAATCGTATACGATGCTCCCATCTCCATACCTGCGGGAAACAGTCAACAGGCTTTCACTACAAATACATTTGCGAGATGCCTCGGACATGCAGCAATGCCTTATGGACTTTCCCCCGCTCTCAGAAATAAACCCATAACCTGGAACCAAACCAATCAGCAGCCATCACCTTCCCTGCAACTCTATAATGGCTTCGCCCTGATTCGCATTACCCAAAATGGGAAACAGATCAGCAGCATCGAAGAATCGTACTACGATCTCAGCTCTGTCGATGCCATTTACAGCAAAACCATTTACACAGCTGAATAACAAACACAGAACCGGTATCGCTCAAAGCCGCACCGGTTCACACTCTCCTCATTAATATCGCATTAAAGAATAGCTATGCGGGTCTTTTTTATCATTTGTAAAATTTCTCTGCAATTTGATTTCTGATTTTTGCTACCGGATGATACATTTGCTATTGCAGGTTATCTTCCCCTTACAATCATTCCTTGCCGGTGCTTTGCAATTCAGAGCTGCACCACTTCTGAAAGGAATAACCTTATCTGATGGCATCACACTATCCCGCCTGCTAACTAATCATTTGCCGGGTCAGTGATCCGGATTTATGAGATTATAATTTCCACTGCAAAACGCATGGATCAACTCTGGCAGAGAACTATATTTTCTTCTTGCAGCAGAGCATGAATTGTATTGCCCAAAATGGCTGCAAAATCTGTTCTTATTGCAAACCCAGGCCAGGCAGGTAACACGAATCTGAAATATTTGCTACAAACTGTATTGACAGCATAAATTTTTGAAAGGATATGAAACTAGGCTTTACTCTCGTGGCTATTTCTGCGCTTATCGGTTTTCACACAGATGCATACGCGCAAGATCATCAGGAACTGCACCTGGCAGATTCTACCATAAAAGCAAAAGACTCCATTAAGTTTCAGTTATTGGACGAAGTGGTGTTCTCCAACAAATATTACAAGAAGTACAATGTGCGGAACATCTCATCAGACCTGCGTTTGCAGTCGCCACTGATCGAAGCTCCGCAGAATATCCAGATGGTAAGCGGCGAAGTATTGCGGGACCAGGTAGTGTACAACCTAATTGAAAGTGTTACCCGGAATGTGAGCGGAACCATGCGCGAAGAACTGCACAACGGCGTATCTCCCGATATCTATTCAAGAGGCGGATACATTACGCCGCAACGCAATGGAGTTGATCTCCGACCGCTCATCAAAGGCCCGGTGGGCGATGATGCTGCCATCATCGAAACCATCGAATTCGTGAAAGGTCCATCAGGTTTCATGAACGCCATCAGCGATCCCGCAGGCTCTTACAACATCATCACTAAAAAACCGAATGGCATTAAGCGTAACACTATCCGCATGATGGGTGGAAGCTTCGGATTTATGCGTGCAGAAGCAGATCTCTCCGGCACTATCGACGAAAAAGAAAAGCTGCAGTTCCGCTTCAACCTCATGGGCATGAACACCAAAAGTTTTATGAAGTTCGACAACAACGAACGCATCCTCATTGCTCCGTCATTCAAATACCTGATCAGTCCCAAATCCTCGCTCACATTGGAATACATCTATCAACGATTCAACTATATGCTGCTGAGCCAGGCACAGATTTCGCCCTACGGATACGGCAGCCTTCCCCGCGATTTTTCCATCAGCGACCCCAATACAAAACCTTATCGCGCAAACGATCATCAGGTTTTCCTAAGCTTCGATCACAAGCTCAACAATAACTGGCAGTTCTCTGTAAAAGCAGCCAATATCCATAATGAGTACGATGGCAATATCTTCTGGGTGTACGGGAAGAATAAAACCAATCCAGACATTCTCGATCGCTACTACGTGTATGACGGGATGAAGTACAATACCTTCTCTGCGCAAGCATTCATTCAGGGAAGATTCATAACAGGATCCGTTCACCATGCCATCCTTGCCGGTATCGATTTCAATCACAAAAAGAACAATACCACCGATACCTGGGAAACCGCATCAACCGTATATCCGTTAAGCATTTCCAATCCAAAATATGCCAACGTTGCAAACAATAACGGAACAGGCGGTGACTTCGATTCTGAGAACAACATCTTCGGAGAGAACAACCGAACCAATAGCAGAATGCATTATGTGAGCGCGCATATCATGGATGAGATGAGTTTCTTCAACAACAAATTCAAAGTAAATGCAGGACTCCGCGCCACTAAATCCGACGCCAACTTCAATCAGTACGGCACTAAAACCGATGCCAGTGATTTTGTTGTAACACCCAGACTGGGCCTCACTTACATGGTTACTCCATCGATGAGTCTGTATGCGCTGTACGACAATACTTTTCTCCCACAGGCTGGTATAGCACATGATAAAACAGCGCTGACACCACAACGCGGCAGAAGTCTCGAAGCAGGTATCAAAAAAGACTGGAACGATGCCGCATGGAACACTACCCTTTCGGTGTACCAGATCTACAGAACAAAAACCATTCTGCGTGATCCTGTATCCAATGCATTGTATCAAACAGGCGAAAACAGATCAGAGGGTGTTGAAGTGGATGTAAGAGGAAGGATTGCACGAGGTCTCAACATCATCGTCAACTATGCATACACTGATTCGAAGATCACCAAAGATGATAAGAATCCAGACATGGTAGGCAAAGCCACCCCCAACCGTGTTCGCCATATTCAGAACACCTGGGTGAACTATGCACTGCCCGGAAAGAAATTAGCAGGGCTGAATGTATCTGCAGGATATCAATACATGGCAGGAAGAGCAGAACGCTTCACCAGCACAAAACCTGAAACACTGAATGATGTCTTCCGTCTCGATGGTGGACTCGGATATGCACGCAAAAAATACGCGATCAACCTGATCGTAAACAACCTGCTCGACGCACATATCTACAGCACAGGATGGCAGCGCAACGATCTGTACTACTGGGTGCAAACGCCCGGAAGAAACTACAGAGTATCCTTAAGCCTCACCCTATAAACCGAAGCAATGAAAAAACTTTTCAGCATACTCAGTTTGTCGGTAGCCTTATACGGATGTACCGATAACAGTGAAACAAAACACAGCAGCAATATTGTTGTTACCGACGCAAAAGGGAATACCATTTCGCTGGAAAAACCGGCAGAGAAAATCGTTGCGCTTTTCGATCCTTCTGTAGATGCCATCTACATGCTGCAGGCCCAGGATAAGCTCATCGGCATTCCCGCTGAAACCTATGCAGACAAAGAACTCTTCGAACCATACAAAAGAATCGATGCCCGCGTGGCCGCCAAATCGCTCACAATACCGGGAAGCAATGAAACAGCCAATCTCGAAAGCATTCTGCAACTGAAACCAGATCTGGTAATTGTTCAGAACATGACTCCCGGAACGATCAATTCCCTGAAGCAGATGAACATTCCCGTATATCAGGCTGCAGCAAGCAAGTATGAAGATGTAATGAAGGAGTTGAAAGACATTGGTGCACTCACCGGCAAAAACGATCGTGCAGCAGAACTGTTGCAATATGCCGACAGTACCATTAAGTCGATGCAGACGCAAAGTGCAGCTATCACGAAAAAGAAGAATGCCTATTTCGCATGGGCTAATGGAAGAATCTTCTCTACTGCCGGCCATGGCAGCATGATGCACAACACCCTCACCAATGCAGGCGTCAACAATGTCTGCACTACTGAGATAGACCAGCCGAATATCAATCCGGAAACACTGCTGCAGTGGAATCCAGATATGATCATCATGTGGAATGATAGTCCTGATTTATTCTACAACAAAAAAGAATTGTCAGCTATCACAGCCATTCAGCAAAAACAAATCTTCAACCTGATGCCGATGTTCTATTACAATCCGCATACCCTGAAATCGCTGGCTGCGTCCGTGGCCATCAATCAATGGGCTTATGGGTTTGCAGACAATGGGCATCTGGCCAAAGTGGAGAATATCATCAAAAAATTATACGGCGAAGAGAACGGCGCCAAACTATTAAACTACTTCAAATGATACAGGAGATCGCCAACTACTGGGACAGGCAAAGTGCCATCTGGGCCGAAGAAAAGAACGAAGCATGGTCATTGCCTGAAACGAGATACTGGATGGAGTACTTCATGTCGATCCGCTCGCAGCTCAATGGCAATAAAGTGCTGGAGCTTGGAACAGCATCAGGCTATTTTGCGCATATCCTCACCCTCGCAGGATATGAAGTAACTGCCATCGACCTTTCTCCCAACATGATCGATGAAGCTAAGCGTGTTGCACAACAACTGAATGCCAAAGTAGATTATCATGTGATGAACGCACAGGAACTCAGCTTTGCAGACAACCAGTTCGATCTCATCTTCACCCGCATCATGACCTGGGGCATCCCTGATCTTCAGAAATGTTACAGTGAAAGTTTCCGCGTACTGAAACCCGGCGGGCTCTTCCTCAACTTCGACGGAGACTTCGGCGAGTATCAGTTCTCACAGGAAGGACACGAAAAATATCCTGCCGACATCATGGAGCAGGCCAATAGCATCAAGGCACAGCTGGATATCAGTCGCCACAGGCGTCCGGCTAAAGACATCGAAGTATTACAACAGGTAGGTTTTGAAAATGTATTTGCAGATGCCACTGCACAATCCATCCTGCTGCATAAAGAAGAAGACTCTACCATTTTCAAAGTGCAAGCGGCAAAACCACAATAAAAATTCTTGAACAGGAAGATTGCAAATATCATCTGTTATGCGTTGCCGGTTCCCGTGCTGGTGCTGAGTCTTTTTATCGGTTCATCCGAAAACACAGACTTCGGCACTTACATTTCATTGCTGTACAAAAAACTCAGCGACGGATTGAATGCCACTGAAACCGAGAGCTACAATATGATCAGCAATATCATCTGGAACGTACGCCTGCCAAGGGTTGTACTTACCTTTCTGATCGGCGCGGCACTATCAACATCAGGCACAGTATTGCAGGCCATCTTCCGCAATCCGCTTGTAGATTCTTATGTGCTGGGCATTTCTGCCGGTGCTGCATTCGGCGCTGCGTTGAGCATCACTTATGGCGGAGTGCCTGTGAATATCGCAGCATTCATCGGAGGTACACTGGCAGTGCTGGCTACTTACTCGATGGCCGGATCTGGCAAACAGTCGTCCATTGTTTCGATAGTATTGGCAGGCATGGTAGTGAGCGGCATGTTCACTGCATTTCTCGCCATCGTTCAATACATCAGCAATCCATACAAGTTGCAGGCAATTGTACAATGGACCATGGGCAACCTGCATGCAGCGAGCTGGATCGAACTGAAGCAAACACTCATTCCGGTAATTGCCGGACTGCTGATCGTATTCATCTATCGCTGGCGGATCAATCTGCTGGCACTCGGCGATGATGCCGCAAAGGCAGTAGGCGTAAACCCTGCGCTCGACAAACTCATACTCATCGGATGTGCAACACTGATGACGGCCACTACTGTTGCAGCAGCAGGCATCATCAGTTTCTACGGATTATTTCTGCCACACATCGTGCGCATGCTCATCGGAGCAGACAACGTGAAAGCCATACCCGGAAATATTTTCCTGGGAGGAACATTCTTGCTGGTGATCGATAATTTCTCGCGTTCACTATTTGCATTTGAAGTTCCCGTGGGCATCTTCACCATGCTGCTGGGTGGACCATTCTTCATATACCTGATGCGTAAAAACAAAATCAACTGGGCATGAGGAAGAACAACATCATCATACAAAACCTGCATATCCGGTACGGAAAGAAATCTGTACTGCACGATGTGAACATGGAGTTTCCGGCTAACAAATTTTCTGTATTGCTGGGTGCCAACGGAAGTGGTAAATCCACGCTCTTCCGCGCCATTGCAGGCCTGCATGCGAAATACGAAGGCAGCATCACCATTGCAGGCGCCAACAGCGCAGCCATGCAATTCAAAGAGCGTGCAAAGCTGATGGGATTTCTGCCACAATTCTATCAGACAGTATTTCCTTTTACAGTAGAGGAGATCATGCTCACAGGGCGTGTAGCATTTTCAGGATTCTCCCCTGCGAAGCACGACAGAGAATTGCTGGAACAGGTACTCCACGATCTCGACCTAACACATCTCCGCAAAGAACCATTTACGGTACTCTCCGGCGGCGAGCAGCAGATGATAATGATCGGAAGACTGCTGATGCAGAACCCGAAAATTATTGTGATGGACGAGCCCACCAATCACCTCGATGTGTATTACCAGAATTACCTGATGCGTAAACTGAAAGCATATGCGAATAACGGAGTTACAGTAATTGCGATAATGCATAATCCAACGCTTGCTTATCAGTATGCAGATGAGTTTTTCTTCATGAACAATGGCACTGTGATCAATTCAGAGCAATGCTCAATCCCTGATCTGGAGCGGCTTCAGGAGGTCTACAAAACAGAGTTCCTGCATGTAGAACATAACAATTTAAAAATCGTGTTACCGAACCTTAAATAATTGAAAAATATCCTGACATATTTTTTTAACAAACGATAAAAAAAGAAGCTAATGCATTATTTTTAATATGCTTTTCACCAACCATATAGATATTCTTTCGTTGTTTTGGAATCTAACACTTTAGCGAAACAGCCGGTAACTGCAGTGCCGGCATGCTGCTATTTTTTCTGACGGCTGCAGGTTGTCGGAACTTCATTTTAATAACTAAAATCACCGTTACTTATGCATCTCACCCCACGTGAAATTGAAAAGCTATTGTTGCACCAGGCCGGCGAGCTGGCAGCAAAACGTCTCAAACGCGGCGTTAAACTTAACTACCCCGAGAGCATAGCATACATCTCTGCAGAGATTATGGAACAGGCCAGAGATGGTAAAAGATCAGTGGCTGAGCTGATGGAATGGGGTACCAAACTCCTGAAGCGAGATCAGGTGATGCCCGGTGTTCCTGAAATGATTCACGACGTACAGATCGAAGCAATGTTTCCGGATGGTAACAAACTGGTGACTGTTCACAATCCGATCAGATAACAATTCCCAAAACTGAAAAAACTATTTGTATGATTCCAGGAGAACTCATTCTTAAAAAGGAAGACATTATCTGCAACTCCAAAAAGAAAACCGTTAAGGTGGAGGTGAAGAATACAGGTGACCGTCCCATTCAGGTTGGATCACACTATCATTTTTTTGAAGTAAACAAAATGCTCGACTTCGACAGAGCCAAAACACTGGGCATGCGTCTCAACATCCCGGCCAGCACCGCTGTGCGTTTTGAGCCTGGCGAAAAGAAACAGGTGATACTTGTTGAAATCGGCGGAAAGAAAAAAGTATACGGCTTCAACAACCTCACAGACGGCAATGTTGCCGACAACACAGTGAGAACAGCCGCTCTCACCAAAGCGAAGAAGAATGGATTTAAAGGTGCTTGATGAATCCTGTATAGATCAATTGTACTTCAATCAGTAAAAAGAAAATTTATGTCAGATAAAAATAAAAAGAAGGATGTAGGCCCCGATGTTCAGGGCAATAGCTGGAACAGAAGAGAATGGATCAAGATCGTAGGCGTTACCACGCTGGGCATGACCGTGATGGGCCTCAACAACGCATTTGCACAGAACAGCAATGAAGTTTGGTTTGAAGATGGAAATCTTTACATCAAACGCGAAAAATATGCATCGCTCTTCGGACCTACCACCGGCGATAAAGTTCGTCTGGCCGATACAGAGCTGCTGATCGAGATCGAAAAAGATTACCAGACCTACGGTGAAGAAAATAAATTCGGCGGCGGCAAAACCGTTCGCGACGGCATGGGCCAATCAGCCACTGCTGCAGAGAAAGACAGTCTGGACATGGTGATCCTCGGCGCCATCATCGTCGATCACTGGGGTATCGTTAAAGCCGATATCGGCATCAAGAACGGAAAGATCCATGCTATCGGAAAAGCCGGCAACCCTGATGCACAGGACGGTGTAACTCCCGGCATGGTAATCGGCGCAGGCACTGAAGTGCATGGCGGATGGGGCTACATCGTAACTCCCGGCGGCATCGACACACACATTCACTTTATCTGTCCGGAGATCATCGACACAGCACTCTACAGCGGCGTAACCACTCTTATCGGTGGCGGCACAGGTCCCAACGACGGCACCAACGCCACTACAGTAACTCCCGGTAAATATTTTATCGAGAAGATGCTGCAGGCAGCAGAAGAGTTTCCTGTGAATGTTGGTTTCTTCGGAAAAGGAAACGTTTCCAACGAAGCTTCACAGGTTGAACAGATCAAAGCAGGTGCACTCGGCGTAAAGATCCACGAAGACTGGGGCGCAACGCCATCAACCATCGACATCAGTCTCCGCGTAGCTGACAAATACGATACACAGGTTACCATCCATACCGATACACTCAACGAAGCAGGCTTCCTCGAAGACACCATGAAAGCCATCGATGGACGTGTGATCCACACTTTCCACACCGAAGGCGCTGGTGGTGGTCACGCTCCGGACATCATCAAGATTGCGATGTATCCGAACATCCTTCCTGCATCTACCAACCCTACCAAACCTTACACGGTGAATACGGTTGCTGAGCACGTAGACATGCTGATGGTTTGTCACCACCTCAGTCCGCAGATCAAGGAAGACGTGGCATTCGCTGATTCACGCATTAGACCAAGCACTATCGCGGCGGAAGACATTCTGCACGACATGGGCGTTCTGAGCATGATGAGTTCCGACTCTCAGGCGATGGGACGCGTGGGTGAAGTGATCACACGTACCTGGCAGACTGCACACAAAATGAAAGTACAACGTGGTGCACTTCCGGAAGATGGCAAATCCGGCAACGACAACTACCGCGTTAAACGATATGTTTCCAAATACACCATCAACCCCGCAAAAGCACATGGCATCGATACTTACATCGGTTCCATCGAGCCCGGCAAGATTGCTGACCTGATTGTTTGGAAACCGGAGTTCTTCGGTATCAAACCAGAACTGATCTATAAATCGGGAATGATCGTTGGCAGCAAAATGGGAGATCCCAACGCTTCGATCCCAACACCACAACCTGTTATCTACAGAAAGCAATATGGTGCATTGGGTGCGGCGCTTTCTGCCAACAGTTTCAACTTCGTTTCAAAAGCCAGTATCGACAGTGGCAATATCGGCAAGCTGAAACTGAAGCGTCAGTCGCTCGCAGTGAAAGGTTGCAGAACTGTTCAGAAGAAAGACATGATCCATAACACGGCTACTCCGAACATCGAAGTAGATCCGGAAACATATCAGGTAAAAGTAGACGGCAAAGTAGCTACCTGCGAACCATTGAAAGAATTGCCAATGGCGCAGCGCTATTTCCTGTTCTAAAAAATCACTCCGGGAAAACCTAATCCGTACCCGGTACCCAGGAATATTTTTCTTGTACATGCCTGCATAGAGATGATACCAAAATTTCACCACTATGCAGGCTTCTGTAAAATTTGGCACCACGATGATCATAGTAGAAGCAATCCGGAGCACCACTCCACCGGCAGGCAAACAGCCCGACCATTTCGAAATCGAGTGGTACGAGACGAGCAAGAGCATCATCCGCCGCAAAACAAACGGAGGGCTCGAAATGGCCATCCGGAAGAACAGCAACAAGCCATTGGAAGATGGCGATATTCTCTGGGAGGATGAAACAACTTATGTACAGGTAATGATCAGACCATGCGAGTGCATTGTGTTTCAGCCCAAAACCATGCGGGATATGGGCATCATCTGTTTCGAGATCGGCAACAAACATATTCCCATCTACATCGACGCGCAGGATACCGTGAATGTAGCTTACGAAACTCCGCTCTACACGCTGCTCGAAAGAGGCGGGTATGAACCACGCGTTGAATCGAAGAAATTATTGAAAACACATCTGTTCCAGATCCACGGCAGATAAACCTCCAAACATGCAGAAGCTATTAACACTGTTACAGATCAACGACTCCATGTTCCCCATCGGGAGCTTCACGCATTCATACGGACTGGAATCCTATGTAAACTCCAATGCAGTGCACAGCAACGAAACCGCTGCCAGTTATGCCAGGACGATGCTGATGCACAATATCCATTACAACGATGCAGCCTTTCTCAACAAGGCGTGGCATTGTGTTGCAGGAAAAAAATTCTGGCCGCAATTCGCTGCCCTCGACGAATTGGTCACTGCATTGAAAGCACCCGCCGAGATCAGAGATGCCAGCCAGAAACTCGCCATCCGTTTTCTCAAACTCACAGAGGGGTTGAAACCTTATGAAAGTTGTACCAGGTATCTCAAAGAAATCCAGGAAGGAAAACTGCATGGTCATTACGCCATGGCGTTTGGCATGTATGCAAAAGAAGCGGGCATCAGCAGAGAAGATGCACTCGGTGCATTCTACTACAATTCGCTGAACGGCATCGTTACCAACTGTGCAAAATCAGTCCCCATCAGTCAGACGGTAGGACAAAAAATATTATTCGATCTCCTTCCCATCATTGAAGACCTCGTAAAAAAGCAGGACGACATGAATGAAGACATGATCGGACTCTGCTGCATCGGACAAGAGATCAAATGCATGCAGCACGAAAAATTGTACACAAGAATTTACATTTCATAGCATCACTTGATGCCAAACAAAAAACAAAATCCGCACATGAGCAAATACGTGAAAATAGGCGTGGCAGGTCCTGTAGGATCAGGCAAAACAGCGCTGATCGAAGCACTTACCAGAGTAATGAGCGATGAATACAGCATCTGTGTTGTAACCAATGATATCTACACCAAGGAAGATGCACAGTTCATGATCAAGAACTCGAAACTTCCTGCAGAAAGGATCAGAGGTGTAGAGACCGGTGGTTGTCCGCATACAGCCATCCGTGAAGATGCGAGCATGAACCTCGAAGCAGTGGAAGAGCTGGCAAGGCTGCATCCCGACACGCAACTGATGTTCATCGAGAGCGGTGGCGACAACCTCGCAGCCACTTTCAGTCCTGATCTCGCCGACCTCACCATCTTCGTGATCGATGTGGCGGAAGGAGAAAAAATTCCACGCAAGGGAGGCCCCGGCATCACGCGTTCCGATCTGCTGCTGATCAACAAAATCGATCTCGCTCCTTACGTAGGCGCCAGTCTCGATGTGATGGAAAGCGATGCCAGACGCATGCGCGGCGAACGCCCCTTCCTCAAGACCAACCTCAAAACACACCAGGGTTTGAGCGATGTGATCAACTGGATTAAAAAATACGCATTACTGGAACAATAATGATCCAAAAAGACAACTCCATATCAAGCCGGATAGTTCTGAGCTGCAAACTGGAAGACAACAAAACCATGTTGCAGGACAGCTATTTTGATATCCCGTACAAGATTGTGCATTACGGTTCAAGGCATTTGCAGGATCATCTGGAGATAATGATGATGTGTTACTCTCCCGGTGTGATGGATGGCGACAATCTGCACATCGATGTGCATTGTCCTGCCAATACGGAGATGAAGCTCTTCACCCAATCTTTCAACAAGCTGCATCCGATGGAAAAAGGAGCCGTGCAGCATACGGAAGTGCGGATCGATGCAGGAGCGTCATTCCAATACCTGCCTCAGCCAATGATCCCGTTCAAAAATTCACTGTTCGATACCACCAATGAGATCCGCATGAAAGGCAACAGCCATCTCATCTGGGGAGATATCATCAGCGGAGGCCGCATCCATTCCGGAGAAAGATTCGAGTTCACACGTATCCACAGCAAAACAAAAGTGTATGTGGATGAAAAACTCATCTTCTTCGACAATCAATTGATGCAGCCAACCAAACAGCCGATCGAGGACATATTATTCTTTGAAGGACATACTCACCAGGGCACACTCCTGATTGTATCGCCCTATGCGGTTGAATTCAAAGCAGAGCTCGACGAAATTCTGCTGGCGCAATTCACTGATATGATTTATGGCTTCACGCAGTGCGGTCCCAACGCCATCATGATCCGAACACTCGGAGAAAGTGGCGATGCCATGCACGAATGGCTGGCAAATATTGGAGATATGTGCTGGAGTTTCATCAAATACAAACAAGGCAACGAAGAACCTGCGCCTGTAATTGAAACCATCGCAGCAGTGGCGGCAGCCGTGAAGAAGCCTGCTGTTAAAAAAACAGCGAAGAAAGCGGCTGCAAAAAAAGCTCCTGCGAAAAAGAGTGCACCGTCAAAGGCTTCATCTTCCAAACCAACTAAGACAGCCACGAAGAAAAGTCCGGCAAAATCGGCCAAAGCAAAAGTGAAGTCGCCGGGAATTCCGAGCATTAAGTCCGTTCCCGCAAAAGCCGCTACCAGCGTAAAAAAGAGCGCGACCAAGAAAGCCACCGGCAAAACCGTAGCATCAAAAAAGGCAGCGGGCAAAACTGCCGCCAACAAAAAGAAACAATAGTCTATGCATGAAGTAGCTATCATACGGGACATTCTCCAAACGCTCGAAGCGCATCATGGAGACAAACTCGACAGGATCACCAAAGTGCAGATCGAAGCGGGGTTGCTCTGCAATGTGCAGCCCATCCTCATACAAAATGCATTCGAAGCAATGCGCATTGAGGAGCCTAAGCTGGCTGAACTGGATCTCGAAGTGAAGCTGCTTCCTGTGATAGCTTTTTGCAAAAGCTGCAACAAAGAATTCCCTGTGCAGCTGAACAGATTTGTGTGTGAGTGCGGAGCGCCGAGTAACACCATCATTCAGGGAGAAGAACTGAGGATAAGCAAAGTAGAATTCATCAACGATTAAAAACAAGTTTTATGCTGGATACAAAACCAAAGAGCAACAGAGCGCCTGCCGGCTCAGTTACCTGTGACAATACCACCCTCAACCTGCTGAAGGCAAACGATTTTGTGGCCAAGGCCATCAAGGACCGGCTGCCTCATCTGCTGGTAGTGAACATCTGTTCTTCGCCCGGCAGCGGAAAAACAACCCTGCTGCAACAGACAGGAAAGATGTTGCAGAACAAACTGAAGATCGCCGTGCTGGTAGGAGATCCCGAAACAGAACGCGACGCAGTTCGTCTCCGCGAAGTAGGCATCAATGCTTTGCAGATCGTAACCGGCGGCATGTGCCATATTGAAGCGCAGATGGTGTTGCAGGCCCTCGATCATATCGACCTCGAAGGTGTGGACCTGCTGATTATCGAGAACGTAGGCAATCTGGTTTGTCCGGCAGCATTCGATCTCGGAGAAGATTTCAGGGTTACCCTGCTCGCCTCCACCGAAGGAGACGACAAGCCGAAAAAATATCCGCGCATGTTCCTCACCAGCGAACTGATGCTGGTTTCAAAAGCAGACCTGCTGCCATATGTGCCATTTAAAGTTGAAGCTGCAGCAAAAGATGCGAGAGAAGTAAACCCCGATCTGCAGGTGATTTCTGTGAGCTCATTGAATGGAGAAGGAATGGAAGAATGGTGCAACTGGCTCGTAGAAAAAGTAGCAGAAAAAAAGAATAACCAGAAAAACTAAATCGCAATTCATTTTCATGACATACAGAAAAATCTTATTCAGTGCTTTAGCTCTGACAATCGGCCAGGCCGCTTTCTCACAGGATCAGGTAAAGCAAACCGACACGGCTGCTGACGATTCCGAACCATTCGAATCGCGCATTCTCTTCCGCGACAAACCCGCGGAGTTGAAGAAAATCAATCTGAATTTTCTGTTGCGCAGTTCACTGGAAGTTCCGCTGAAAGGCGACGACCAGAGCTCCATCAAAATGAATGAAGCCCGTTTTGAAGTATTGGGCAACCTCACCAGTGATCTCGATTTCAGAATTCGTTACCGGCTGAACAGATCGCAGGCGCCACATACAACGGATAACTCCGCAGGCTCTATCGATCACGCAAACGTTACCTACAAATTCGGTAAAGACAGAAAATGGAGCATCACGGCCGGTAAGCAGGCAGCCTATATCGGGAGCTGGGAATTCGAGACCAACCCAACTTACGAATATCAGTATTCTGAATTCGTGAACAGGCAAACCAATCTCTTTCTGATGGCGTTGAGACTGAACTACAAGATCAACGAAAACCACTCCGTGCATGTGCAGGTACACAACACATGGAACGACAACTTCAACACACTCATCGCCAACACCGGCTATAAAACCGATGGACTGAAAGGATCAAAAACTCCCATGGGAGTGTATGCAAGCTGGCTCGGTAAACTTTTCGATAAAAAACTGCATACTTTCTGGAGCTACAATATTTCAGAATACGCAAAAGGAGAAGTGAATCATAGCGTGGCTATCGGCAACAAACTGGTATTGAAAAAATGGAATGCCTATCTCGATCTGCAAACACAAAAGCTCGCAGTCGACTACGTAAATATTGCATCTCCATCCATCAACAAATATCAGACATCGCTGAACCCTGCATTCCAGCCTGTGTTTGCGCGCGATGTGAATTACAAGAGCGCTGTGCTTCGCGTAGACTATCAATTTGTTCCGGGCTGGTTCATTACAGCTAAGGGCATCTATGAAGCTGCTTCACAAACAAAAGGAACCAATAAGGCCGGTAACAATTTCAGAGAGAATATCGGGTATCTCGGCGGACTGGAATACAAACCTGTAAAGCATCAGAATTTCAAAATATTTGGCTATTACTACAACAACGAACAGAAGTACAGAAATGAAGTGAGCAAGGTAAATGGCAATACCCGCCAGGATATGTTCGCTGTAGGTGTACTCTATTTCGTAAACGCATTATAAGCATATGAAAGTAGTCCGTTTCGGTGTTTCCGTGGAGAAAGAAGTATTGCAGTTGCTCGACAATTACATCAAAGACAATCAGTTTCCCAACCGGTCCCAGGCAATCAGGCACCTGATTCAAAAACTGGAAACGGAGAAGCAGTGGAGTTCCAATGAAGTAGTGGGTGGATCCATCACGCTGCTCTTCGATCACCACAGAAGGGATCTGCTGGATAAGATCACCGACATTCAGCACGATTTTCATCATGTGATCCTATGCTCGCAGCATATCCATCTCGATCACGACAATTGCATGGAGATCATCGCGCTGAAAGGTAAAGCATCTGTACTGAAAGATCTCGCAGACCGGCTGACAGCTGTGAAAGGGATCATTCACGGACAACTTTCGATGACAAGAGTTATTTAGTCCCTAAGCATAATCAGAAATGACCCGGATGGTCTGGCCAGGTGAGAGATACAGTAGCTCATCCGGCAGATCGTTCGGGCATTTTGTTTTTTATTTCTGCTCCTGAGCATCAGAAATACTGCACCTTCTTTGATCAGGCATGCCCTCGCCCTCTGTAAGCAGGCGATACAGGCTACCTTTGGCATAGAAATCCCATCCCTTTTCGCACTGATCAAAACAAGCCAGCATCGGTGTGAGGCCGATATGAACCATCGTTATTTCAGTTCTGTCTCCTTTTGGAATTACCTGCCAGTGAAGGTAAGTGCCATTCCAATCTTTCTCTTCAACAAAATCAAGCCAGCTGTCTTCGATCTTCCAGATGACTTGCCGGCCAGGTATCAACTCCTGCACACTGAAATGCACAAAAGTTTTACCAAAGCTGACAGTAAAAACATCCCCAGGGGAAGTGCTTTTCCCGGTTGTGTTTTGCGTCCACCACGCTTCCACATCATTAATTGCATTGAATGCTTTTTCCGTGCTCACCGGAACGGTGAAGTGACATTGATAATTTTGTATTTGCATAACGAAATGTTTTTGCCGGCAGGATCATCAGCCGGTTATGCAAAGCTCCAACTAAACAGGAAATTGAAATTGTACAAATCGGAAGGACCTACCCAATAGCGTATTGTCTGCCAAATTCATTCACTATTTTCTCCAGCCGTGAAGGCGCCATGCCGGTGAATCTTTTAAAATCTCTGATGAAATGAGACTGATCGTAATAATGATCGTAGAGATCTCTGGGCAGAAGGGTTTCTTTCTTTGAAAGCAAGGTTTGATAGATCTCCTGAAACCGGATGATGGAAGCATAGTTCTTTGGGCTGACACCCACTCTCTGCATGAATTTCATATTTAGCCAGCGAGTGCTGAATCCGGTCTGTCTTTCCAACTCCTGCACCGGAATACGGCCTTTGCTCTGCAATACTTTTTGTATGCAAAAATCAAACACGTTGTCTTCTGCATGTAAACTCAATTGTTGAAAGAGGTATTGTTGCAGTAATGCTATTTTCTGTTCCGGAATATCGGATTCTTCAATCAGTTGCTGTAGCTCCCGGGCTGTTCTTCCGAATAATTCCGTCAGAGGAAACATATGATTCCTGAGCTCCTGATAATGAAGTTGAAAAAAACGGTAAGCTCCGGCAGCACTGAATTCTATACCGATTGTGCCTGTCGGATCATCCGTACTTACCTGATGAGGAGCATCAGTGATACCAATGAGTGTGATGGAATGTTCTTTGGAAGTATGCACTATCCCGTTCATTCGGATAGTGCTGACAGGTCTGAAAGGCACCAGCAATTTGACCCTCCCTGTAGGAACAATCAACTTCATATCTTCTTTCGGCAGAATTGCTTCACTACTGAAGTACCAGATCTTCAAAATATATTGCCGCAATGGTTCTATAGGCTGGAATTGCCGGAATAACATGGAAGAAGCGTTTGCTTACAGCAATTTAATCAAAAAAAATTTCCCGGAATTGGTACATTTACATCAGCTTACTGAATAAAATGTCATTAGTTTTCCGCCACTCCAGTTCACCTAACCCCATTTATCAGAATTCCATCTCTGATAAAGATCTCAATTCTGCTGAACTGGTTGAAAGCCTTCACCAGATCGATGCTGGCAAAGTGAGCATGCAGTTCAGCAACTGGTGTTTCGGTGGATTCCGGCTGGCTTACAACAAATTGCAGCAGCAACAGAATACCATCTATGATGTGAGCAATCATATCGACGCCGTGAAGATCTACTTCAATAAGCGCGGCAGAATGAACATCCACTATCAGCAATTGAACAGCCAGTCGATGGTTGGCTCCGGGCAGTTCAATATTCTTTATGCCAACCAACTGAACAGCCGGCTATCTCATTTCGGTGATCAGTCTGAAATGTTCTCCCTCCAGTTCACACGCGAATGTTTTCAGCAGCTGAGAGAAGACGGCTACAATCTTCCCGACCAGTTCACGGCAAAGGTTTCCAGCGGCGCTCCTTCCCTGCTCACACAGCAATGGCAGCAAATGAATACCGCTATGGACAGCTGCATCGATCAGATGATCCATTGCAACTTTGCACCCTCCCTCAAAAAGATCTATCTCCATTCAAAATCGATAGAGCTGATGGTGCTGATTGCACATAGCCTTTCTGAAAGCCGCACCCACAAAGAGATTGCAGCAACAGACAAAGAGAAGCTTTATTTCGTGCGCGACTATCTGCTTACACATTTTGCAGAAGACATCTCACTGTCGTTACTCGCAAAGCAAGCCGGCCTCAATGAGTTTGCGCTCAAGAAAGGATTCAAAGCCCTGTTCAATAGTCCTGTTATCGATTTCCTCATCAGCCACAGACTGGAGATGGCAAAAGAGCAATTGCTGAACACTGCATTGCCTGTAAATGAAATTGCATATCAGGCAGGATTTGGTTCTGCAGGTTATTTCGGCAAAGCCTTCAGGAAAAAATTCGGTGTTAATCCATTGTCGTTGCGCAAAGGGGCATAGCTGCTCTCCCGATTGTACTATTTTTTCTCCCGATTGCACCATTCTGTAAATGCAGAACCACAGAGCTTTGCAGTAAGAAAAGAATTCACAATGAACACCATGGTGCAACCCCAAGCGATCAGTTTAAGAATAGCAGAAGAGGCGGATATCGATGCGCTCTGCAGGATGGCCGGCAAACTTTTCTGGGAAGCATTCACCGGAATGATGCCGGAACAAGATCTGCTCGAATATGTGGAGAAAGCTTTCACGCCTGAGATCTTCCAAAAGGAAATGAATAATCCGCATATCACATTCATTATAGCTACCTGCAACAATGAGTGGGCAGGATATGCCAAACTCAACACCACCAACCGCAAAGAAAGAGCAGAGGTGATCCGTTACATCGAGCTGGAGAGACTCTATCTTTTCAAAAGCTTTCACGGAAAAAAGATTGGTGCAGCATTGATGGACCACAGCATTACCCTTGCAGCAGAAAAAGGCTACAACACGCTCTGGTTAAACGTTTGGGAGCAAAACCATAAAGCCATACAATTCTATCTCAGTTATGGTTTTGAAATGATGGACACATCCATCATGATGCGCGGCAACGATGCTCAGAAAGCATTGTGGATGAAGAAGCCATTATTCTGATTTTCACCCTAGCTTTGCGGTACAATTTCTGAACATGACTCACGAACAGCGTACCGCACAGCTTAATCAGGTAGTTGAATGGGCAGCAAAGCAGGACAATATCCGCGCAGTACTGGTTACCAGTTCCACCACCAATCCCCATGCGCCGGTTGATATTTTCAGTGATCTCGATATCGACCTCGTAGTAAACAATCAGGAGGAATTCCTTTCCGACGATAGCTGGATTGCCAATTTCGGAGACATCATCACCACCATCGTGGAAGGCACAGAATCTTTCGACGGCCGCTGCGCCAGCCGTATGGTATTGTATCAGGATTATTCCAAGATCGACTTCCTCATATTCTCCGTAGAGAAATTTCTCGAAGAAGTTGAAGCAGAAGAACTGCACGAAGATTACGATATCGGCTACAAAGTGCTGCTCGACAAAGACGGTCTCACCACCGGCATGAAGCCTCCCACGCATACCGCATTCAATATCCAAAAACCCACCGAAGAAAAATTCCAATGGCTGCTCAACAATTACTGGTGGGATCTCACCTATGTTGCCAAATGTCTCTACCGCGATGAGCTCTACTTTGCAAAATTCATGTCTGAACAGATCATGCGATTCGAACATCAGCAGGTTTTGCTCGAATGGTTTATCGGCTCGCAACACAACTGGAGTGTAACCACCAACAAATACGGAAGGCTCTTCAAAAAGTATCTCAGTGAAGATATGTGGAAGAAAGCCACTGAAACATTCGCTGCCAGCGATATCAAAGAGAACTGGCGTGCACTATTTGCGTACATCAGTTTCGGAAGAGAGCTTGGGCAACAGCTTGCTGCACAACTGGGCTATGCGTATCCAACCGAACTCGATCAGCGGATCACCGCATACGTAGAGCACGCCTACTCCCTGTGGAAAAAGCGATAACAATTTTTTCTTCATATGAATTTTGATTTCTAATTTATCCTGTTGTATATTCACATCACACTATACTATTCCCTCTTAGTATTCTTCTTTCCCATTGTATTGCCATGACTTCACCACACACCAGTTTT
This sequence comes from Pseudoflavitalea sp. G-6-1-2, assembly GCF_012927185.1. Lineage (GTDB taxonomy): Bacteria > Bacteroidota > Bacteroidia > Chitinophagales > Chitinophagaceae > Pseudobacter. The sequence continues at coordinate 1,956,623 of NZ_JABBGB010000001.1, read as the reverse complement.
CCGGTGTAACGATTCGCATGCATTGCTATTCCCTCATAGCGATACTGCATTGCCATACCCTCTGACATTCGTTATCGACACTCATCAACAATTGCTATTAGCTTTTGAAAGGGATATGCTATGCCCCAAACAAAGCAGGCCAGGGATTCCGAAAACCTGAGACAGAGTAGGATTCATTCCATTTTTTTATTGCTGTATGAAAAAGAAAGCAATCAACAAAAAACTGTCCTTCAAAGTGAAGGACGTATCAGCATTGTCTGATACTGCTGCTGCTGCCATCAAAGGTGGAGCAACATCTCCTAACTGTACTGAGAACACCTGCATTTCTGATTGCGTATCAAGATGTGGTCGTGATCGTCAAACACGCTGCCTGCCTATTCCATAGCAGATAGCTGTTAGTTAGTCAGAATTCATTCGCACGATTGCGTGCCATCAGCCTGTTGCCAACAGGCCGGGTTTCATCCCGAATCAAAGCATGGCAGAACGCTGCAAAACAGCGCTCTGCCTGCTTTTCTAAAAACCTATCCGCAATGTCAGATGCTACCACAACAAACCACTGGAACCCCTGCCTCAACCGGCAGGAGTCTATCGTATTCAACAGACTTCTCCCTGTTATCGACAAGTCTGTTTTACAAAAACTCGATCAATATCCTGGTCCCGAATATTATTCACCCGGCATCATGGCCGGCGATGCAGGAGCCATTCTCTACCTTTTTCATTCAGCCCTTTATCAGAACAAAGAAGAGCTCTATGATAAAGCATTGCTGCATCTCGGTCAACTGATGGAAGATATTGGCCCGCAGCACGCTCATTCATTTTGCTCAGGCATTTCAGGCACTATTTGGTTATTGCTTTACCTGCAAAGAGAAAACATCATTCAGCCACAACCCGATCTCATCAGTGAGGATCTGTTGCAGACGCTTTGCAACACATCGCTCGAAAACATCCATGCAGGCCGTTACGACTATATGCATCAGGGCCTCAGTGTAGCCACCGCATTGCTTGGTTCGGAAGAACTGGTAATGCAACACAAAACTTATTTCGAAAAGATCATTGCAGCGTTGGGAGAAACCGCCACCGGATTCGAAAATGATATGATCTACTGGGAGTACATGCTTCCATCAAAATATCCCGGCGAAGTTTCGCTGGGCATGAGCCATGGAATCCCTTCGGTGCTGTCTTTTCTCAGCAAGGTGAACCGATATAAAATATGTTCAGACCTCTGCGAATCGATGATTGAAGGAGCAGCAAAATTTCTGCTGCGCCATCATCATAAGCAGGGCGTATCCAGATACCCTTCGATGGTGTTACCGGGTGAAGAGCCACCCTATCCTCCCACAAGACTGGGATGGTGTTATGGCGATATGGGCGTAGCCGCTTCATTTCTGCAGGCGGCTAAGAGTGTGAACCATCCTATGTTTCGTGAAGAAGCCGATAATATCATTGCGCATATTCTCAATCGTGACGATGAAGGACAGGTGATGGATGGCGATGCCACTTTTTGCCATGGTGCATGGGGCATTGCGCATCTTTTTAACAGACTCTGGCATTTCAATCAGCATCCGCTGGCAAAAGAAAAAACGCGTTACTGGTTGCATCGTGCACTTGAACTCACATGGTACAATACCAAACAACTGGCTATCGCAAAAGTAGAAGATGGTGAAGCCGGATGGAACGACAGCCCTGAAATTCTGAATGGCATTTCGGGTGCAGGACTTACCATCCTTAGTGCAGTGGCGCCCGTTCGGCCGGCATGGGATGAGATATTTTTCCTCGATATCAATTAAGTTATGTTAGCACTCAACGGAAACAACTACCTGCTTCGTACACCGCTCTTCCCCATCCAACAGGCAACCAAATGTTTTGAGGATGATACGGAGTGGATGCAGCATCCGCAATTTCTGTACGGACTCTACATCACTTCCGCAGCCCTGTATCAGGAGTTGCAGAAGCAGATCAGTGCAGGAACCATCACCAGCAAGATGCGGCAGACACTGCAGAAATACTGGCTCCGCTCCAGCGCCAGATGCACGCCCTATGCGAATTTCGCAGGATGCGCCCTCGGCAGCTTCAGCGCTGCTACCAGCATCGTACTGGGGCAGCCAGATCAGCACAAAGAAGCATGCCGGCTCGACATGGATCTTGTGTTCAAATTGCTGGATGCGTTGTATGCGAATTCAGCACTTAGATCGCAACTGCGTTACTGGTCGAACAACTCACTGTACAGACAGGGAAAAAAATACAGGTACGTGAGGTATCAGATCACCAACGGAAAACGAAAATATTTTCTCTCCGAAGCGGAACACACTATTTTTCTGCAACAGGTAATCGACGCTGCCGTTAATGGTGCCAGCTTTCAGCAACTCGCCGAAAAACTGGCACTCATGGGAGTGGACGAATCCGATGCCCTCGCCTATCTCCGGACACTTGCAGAAAACCAGGTGCTCCAAACAGAGCTGGAGCCCTGCATTTCAGGGGAGCAGCCGTTTGAAAGACTGAGCAGGTTATTGAAAAATCATGCTGCATCAGATCAGTTCCCCACTCATATCGATTCCATCACAGAGCTGCTCCAAAACAATCACTTCAATATATCGAGGCTTGTGGCGGTTACCAATCAGCTGAATACTGCAGGGATCGACCACAGTGCCGTTACTACTTTATTTCAGAGTGATATGCTCACCAACGTCACTGCAAACAACATTGCATTACCTGTGGTGCAAACCATTTTGCAGGAAGTGGATACGGTGCTCAAAGCAGTGTATCGCAAAAAGAATAATCAGGAAAGAATGGATCAGTTCCGCAGCCGCTTTCTCGCGCGTTACGAAATGCAGGAAGTGCCACTCTGTGAAGCGCTTGATGTTGAGTACGGAATCGGCTATGGAAATTTCTCCAACAACACAGGCTCTTTTGTAAGCGATCTCGATTTTGGCAAGGAGAGCAATAACCGGCAACCCGACTTCGCTTTTCTGCTCGATCAGAAACTGGCTGCAGACAGCAGCTCCGCCAGTGTTTCCATCGAATTGAGTGAGCAGGATATTCAATCGCTGATGCCCGGTCCAAACCCCGACCTGCAATTTCCCTGGCGGCAATCTGTTGCCATCATGGGCAGTCTCTATGGCAACAGCGGAGCAACTATCGACGGCGGTGATTTCCGGTTCTTCGTGAAATTCATCAGCGGACCTTCAGGAGCTAATCTGCTGGGAAGATTTTGTCACCTCGATTCTGAAATCGAATCTTGGGTATGCGACATTACAAAAGAAGAAGAAAGATCATTGCCGCAAAATATGGTGTTTGCAGAACTGATACATCTCCCACAGGAAAGAGTGGGCAATATTCTGCTTCGTCCTGTGCTGCGTTCCTATGAGATCCCCTGGCTTGGAAATGCGGGGAGCGCTCCGGACCAGCAATTGCCCGTTACGGATCTTATGGTATCTGTGAGAAACGATCAGGTTTTGATCCGCAGCAAATCGCTGAACAAGTACATCATTCCCCGCCTCACTTCTGCGCACAACTTTTCGGTGAACAGTTTGCCGATGTATCAGTTTCTCTGCGAATTGCAGTACCAGCATGCGTTTTCAGGGATGATGTTTGAAGATGCAGGAAACGACAATGCACTGTTTTATCCCGCCGTTACTTACAAACATCTGCTGTTGCGAAGAGCCATGTGGCGGATGCTGGAGGCCGACATCAAACAGATGCCCGACACAGACGAAGAACTGATCAGCTATATCGACAATCTTAGAGCGAAAAGAAAACTGCCTCAACGGGTAGTGCTGTTGCAATTCGACAACGAACTGCTCATCGATTTTCAATACCCGGAGTCATTCAGGATACTTGCCTCCTACATCAAAAAAGAAGGCATGGCCATGGTGGCTGCATTTGCGGATGATACACAGTTCGGAGCTGTCCAAGGTCCGGAAGGCAACCACTGCAATGAGCTGCTCATTCCGGCATTTATCGAAAACGAAAAACTGGCTGTACTTCCGGATGCAACGCAGCAGACTTCTACACCTCAGCGTTTCTTTCTTCCGGGAGATGAATGGCTCTACTACAAGATCTATTGTGGCACCCATGCTGCCGAGGAACTGCTCGCCGGTCCGGTTAAGCGGCTCACAGAAGCAATGCAGGAACTGGGTTTCGCGGAAAAATTCTTCTTCATCCGTTACCTCGATCCTGAGCCGCACATCAGGCTCCGCTTCAGGTTAACGAAAAACGAACATTTCCTTCCGGTCTCAAAAGCTGTGCGCAATACTATCAGCCGCTACCTCAACAGCAAGATGGTCACCTCATTGCAAATAGACACATACAAACGCGAACTCGAAAGATATGGAGGCAAACTGATTGCAGACGCAGAGTGCATTTTCTATCACGACAGTCAGGCTGTATTGCAGCTGCTCTTTCATCTTTCACAGGCCGATGCAGCAGAACGGAAATGGGAAGCAGCCATTCTCGGAATAGATCAGTACCTCGATGATTTTGGATTTTCTCTTCCCGATAAGATCAGTTATCTCAATCTGCTGCAGCAGCATTTCTTTCAGGATTTTGGCGGACAAAAATCTTTGCAACTCAGCCTCAACAATAAATACCGGTCACTGAAAGATCCTCTGTTCAAAATCTTTTCCGGCAAGGAGCAGGATGGACTGCATAAAAAGTTCCGGCAGGTTTTTACAAGACGCAGCATTCAGAACAGAGAAGCAGTAGAAAAAATAATGATCGATTGCAGGCGCAGGAATCAGTTGCCCGATCAGTTGCTCGGCAGTTTTCTGCATATGTTCATCAACCGGCTCTTTGCAACCGACAACAAGAAATATGAGTTGACGCTTTATCATTTGTTATTGAAATTTCATACATCACAGGCAGCCATTCTCGATAAAAAAACAATATGAGCTTTCCATTTTATACACAGCTTGATACGATGGACTGCGGGCCTACCTGCCTCCGGATGATTGCAAAATATTATGGCAAAGAATATACCCTTGAAAATCTCCGACAGCGATCTTTTATTTCGAGAGAAGGGGTGAGTCTGCTGGGAATCAGTCAGGCAGCGGAATCCATCGGATTCAGGAGCCTGAATGTTCAGCTCAGTTTCGATCAGCTGGATGAAGAAGCCACGCTGCCCTGCATCCTCTTCTGGAATCAGGAACATTTTGTGGTGCTTCCTCCGCAGAACTACAACAGCAACAGCAAACGCGCCACCATTCAGATTGCAGATCCTGCACATGGTCTCGTTCGCGTGGACAAGGAAACATTCCTTCGATGCTGGACGGGTCCGCAACAAACCGGCATTGCCCTGCTGCTCGAACCCACAGATGCTTTCTATCAAAAAGAAGATGATGTAAAAGAAAGACGAGGGTTCAGGTTTCTTTTCCGATATCTCAAACCTTACAAACGCTACCTGCTGCAACTGATACTGAGCATGCTTTTTGCCAGTTTGCTGTCGCTTATATTTCCCTTGCTTACACAAGGGCTTGTGGATTATGGCATCAGCCGCAACAATCTCCAGTTCGTATATCTTGTGCTGCTTAGTCAATTACTGCTCTTTGTGGGAAGCACGGCAATAGACCTCATCAGAAGCTGGATGCTGCTGCATATCAACAGCCGCATCAACCTCAGCATACTCTCTGATTTTCTTATCAAGCTGATGAAGCTGCCTATCCGTTTCTTCGACTCCAAATTGCTGGGCGATCTGCTGCAACGCATACAGGATCATACGCGCATACAGGAGTTTCTCACCGGAACTGCTCTGCATACCATGTTCTCCATGCTGAACCTTGCAGTGTTCGCAGTGGTGCTGGGCATTTACAGCGGAAGCATTCTGATGGTTTTTCTGTTTTTCAGTACGCTATCCGTAGTATGGATCACATTCTTTCTCAAACGCAGGCGCGACCTGGATTACAAGAGATTCCAGCGCATGAGCGATAGTCAGAACAATATCTATGAACTGATCACCGGCATGCAGGAGATCAAACTCAACAACTGCGAAACCCAGAAGCGTTGGGAATGGGAAAGGATACAGGCAAAACTTTACAAGATCAGCATCAAAACACTGGCGCTGGAGCAATATCAGCAGGTGGGCAGTGTATTTTTCAATCAGCTGAAAAACATCCTCATCTCCTATATCTCCGCGCGCAGTGTAATGGCCGGAGATATGACGCTGGGCATGATGCTCAGCGTAAGCTATATCATCGGGCAGATGAATAGTCCGGTTGAACAGTTGCTCGGCTTCATCAAATCTGCACAGGATGCCGGCATCAGCCTCAGCCGCCTCGGCGAGATCCATAACCGGGAGAATGAGGAACCACCCAATGAGGCAACAGAAAAAACATTACCCGAAGACTATAGCATTGCTCTAAGAAATATTTCTTTTCAGTATGAGGGACCGCAATCACCCTGGGTGCTGAAAAACATCCACCTCCTGATCCCCGAAGGAAAAGTAACCGCTATTGTAGGATCGAGCGGAAGTGGGAAAACCACGCTGCTGAAATTGCTGCTTCGCTTCTACGATTCGCAGCAGGGAGAAATTGCAGTCGGCGGAAAGTCTTTACAGGCCTGGTCTCCGGCCTGGTGGCGCAGCCAGTGCGGAACAGTTATGCAGGATGGCTTCATATTCTCGGACACCATTGCAAAAAACATCGCAGTGAGTGATGATGAACCCGATGATCAGAAAATGCGTGATGCTGCAAGGGTTGCCAACATCCATGAATTTATCGAGTCGCTTGCATTAGGTTACCAAAGCAGAGTGGGCAATACAGGCAACAGCATCAGTGCCGGCCAAAGACAAAGGCTGCTCATTGCACGCGCAGTATACAAAAACCCGCAGTATCTTTTCTTCGACGAAGCCACCAGTGCGCTCGATGCCAACAACGAGCGGGTGATCATGCGCAATCTGCAACAATTCTTCAAAGGAAAAACCGTAGTGGTGATTGCACATCGGCTCAGCACTGTACGGCATGCAGACCAGATCATTGTACTGGAACATGGAGAGATCAAAGAAACCGGCACTCATGAAACACTCACCGCAAGAAGAGGAAACTATTATCAACTTGTAAAAAACCAGCTGGAGCTGGGTAACTCATGAGCAAGCCAACCAACCATCTGCCTCGCAGCAGCTCAAGTGAAGTGCAGGAGATCATCGGCAAGATGCCTTCGTGGATCATCCGATGGGGAATCATCATTATCAGTGTGCTGCTATTGGGGCTACTGTGTGCAGCGTATTTCTTCAGGTATCCGGATAGCATCGATGGCCATGCTCAGCTGCATATCAACCCTACCAATTCGATCACTGTTGTGCAAATTCCTGCCAAAGGCTCTGTGCCTGTAAAGGATGGGCAGCAGGTCTTCATCCGGTTATATGCTTATCCCGAAAATGAATTTGGATTGCTCGAAGGGCGGGTGACGGGCATTCCTACCGCACTGAATGATTCTGTAATGGCTGTAACGGTATACCTGAACAATGGCCTGCAAACAACCACCGGAAAGCGTATACAAAGCGCTTCGGTATTGAATGGCAAAGCAAGCATCATCACGGGAGAAACCAGTTTCTTCAGCAGGCTGGTCAGAAGATAGACTCAATGTTTTTCCAATTCAGCAATAATTTTTAAAGCACCTGTATTGCCGGGGTCGAGAGAAACTGCCTTCTTGTAACACCTCAATGCATTTGCCTTATCGCCCTGCTTCAGATAAGCTTCACCCAAGCTATCCCAGACGTTCCCTGATGCCGGAAAGAGCTTTGTGTTGTATTCAAAAACTTTGATGGCTTCATCGATCCGCTGTTTGGAAAGCAATACATACCCAATGGAATTGAATTCATACTCATCATTGAAATAGTATTCATCCGGCGAATGCATCTTCAGCTTTTCAAATTGATCTATCAGCGAACTGGCCCTGATGGTATCCAGTTCTTTTTGTATGGCTACTGAAAATTTCTTTCTGGGAGCTGTATAGGGTTTATCGTCGAGGATGGCCTGAATGCAGGTATTGATGTCACCGAGATTATTTTGCTTGTTGTTGGTAAGCAGAATCACCAGCCTGCCTATTGTAGGATTACTCACGAGGAGCGCCTGATAACTATCTGCAGTTCCATCATGTTCGTGCCGGGTGATCAGGTTGTTTTCCATGGCTCCTTTACCAAGCCCAGCCTGCTGTCCAGATGCAGCCGGTATCAATATCTGGCGGGTATTGTCCGGAGTGAGCAAACAGAATTTTTCGAGACAGACAGACCAATTGTAAAAATCGGCCAATGTTACACTGGTCCATCCGCTCATCGTATATTCAAGCCTTCCTTGCTTGTTATCATTGTCGAAGCATCTTGCAACCAATGGATCTTTTTCAGCGGGATCAACCAGTGCTGTTTTCATTTTGGCCGGAATAAGCAAATACTGTTTTACAAACTGATTGAAAGACAGTCCTGAAATTTTTTCAACAATCCTTCGCTGCAAAAATACATTCGTGTTATAGTAAGCGTAGGAAGTTCCAGGCTCGAACATGGGTGCTGTTGTCTCCTTCAGCTGTTTCATGATGTCCGCATCCGATTTTGCCTGATCCCAGTTTACGTTCGGAAGCCCGCTTCTGTACTGAAGGAGGTGCAGTACAGTTATCTTGCCCATCCACGCAGGCATATCAGGAAGAAAGGATGTTACAGGATCGCTCAGTTTCAGCTTGCCCTGCTGAACCAACAGCATAATGGCAACCGAATTGAATTCTTTTGCAATGGAACCAATATGAAAACGGTGATCGGTGGTTAATTTTTTTGTATGCGTAGAGTCCGCAAAACCAATAGCAGCCGAATATACAGGCTTTCCTTTATCGACTACCAGTAAATTTCCATTGAAGAGCCCCATGCGAAAGGCACGTTGCATAACTGAGTCGATAACAACCCGATGGGATTGCGCAAATGAAAAATGGCAGACAAAACAGCCTGCCATCAGTAACGATTTTCGGAGTAGCAGCAAGTTGGTCATGATGTATAAGTCGCGCAGAACTTAAAAATGTTGCATGTACCAACCAACGCAGTTACTCGCGCTTGCCTTTGAAATAAGCATAGAGCGACATTGCATGGCCATGCCCTAACTCATATTCTTCTTTCAGCCAGTTCAGCACTTCTGTGGCTTTCACTTTAGGATCGAGTTCTCCTTTGATGACGAACTTCTTTTTCTCTGCGAGTTTTTTGAAGTCTTCGGCAGATTTGCCTGTTTTCGCTTTGATATTATCGAGGTAAGCCTGGAACGACATATGATTACATTTTGAGGGTTACTGTTTTGGATTTACTTTTTTGGTTCGTGGGTGATCATCCAGTTGATGCCGAATTTATCTTCGCACATGCCATAATAATTGCCCCAGAAAGTTTTGTTCATCGGCATCATCACTTTACCATCATCGGAAAGACCTTCAAAGAATTGATCCGCTTCGGCTTCGGAATCGGCAAATACGCATATATGCAGGTTGTTACCGAATACCATACCGGCTGTCATTCCTTCAACGGCATCACTGGCCATGATGCGATGCCCGTTGCCGATGGTCAGCGCAATATGAATGAATTTCTCCTGTTCTGCTTCGGACAGTTTTTCACCTCCGGGAATTTCGGCATACCGTGCATATCCGGTGAACTCACCGCCCAGAACAGATTTGTAAAAGTGCATCGCTTCTTTGGCATTGCCGGCGAATTGCAGATAAGGAACAAAGTCTTGCATGTCGTAATTGTATTTAAAACGAAAGTAAGAACCGGAAACCAAATGGATGCTGCGTAATTACGACAATCTATGGTTGGTGATCGCGACAACTTCAATCCCTATTTTTACAGCATGAAAAGCATTACCATTCTTGCCTTGCACCATGCATCGATTGCATCCATTGCAGACAGCTATACGCTCTTTGCCAAAGTGAATGAATTTCTGCAGGAGACAGGACAGGAAGAGCCGTTCGAGATTCGCCTTGCAGGTATCAATAAAACAACCACCCTCAGCAATCAGCTGTTTGCCGTGTTTCCGCAGGTGCATATCAAAGAAATAGACAGAACGGATCTGGTGATCATTCCTTCCCTCACAGGGAATATGATGACGGCTACCCACCTCAACCGCGAGTTCGGAGGATGGATCGCAAAACAATACAAACAAGGCGCTTCGATTGCTGCCATGAGTACCGGCACTTTCCTGCTGGCATTCTCGGGGCTGCTGAAGAACAAACAATGCACCACTCACTGGGCTTATGCAAATGAGTTCAGGCATTTTTATCCGCTCAGTACATTGGTAGATGAAAAGATCATCACCGATCAAAGCGGACTGTACTCCAGCGGGGGAAGCAATGCATACTGGAACCTGTTGCTTCATCTCACAGAAAAACTTACAGATCGCCGCACAGCCATTCGAACAGCCAAATATTTTGTGATCGATATCGACAAGAATCTGCAGAGTCCATTCATCATTTTCAATGGTCTCAAAGATCATGGAGATGATATGGTTTTGCAGGCACAGGAATACATAGAGCAAAATTATTTCGACAGATTTGTGGTAGACGAACTGGCTGCCCGTTTCAATTGCGGACGCAGAACATTTGAAAGAAGATTCAGCAAAGCCACCCGTCATTCGCTCATCAGCTACATTCAGAAAGTAAAGATCGAAGCAGCCAAGAAACAACTGGAATCCGGCAGCAAAACAGTGAGTGAAATAATGCTCGACTCCGGGTACGCCGATATCCAATCCTTCAGATCTGTATTCAGAAAAGTAACGGGTATGACACCTGTCGATTACCGCAACAAATACCGCGCAGCAGCAAACTGATACCCCGGTTTTCTGAAAATCTGAATCTATTTTCAATCAGCAAACTTTCTCAGCTTTGCATCAGCAACACAGTAAAGTTGAAAAGGCACATGAAAATACTCAACAGCAATATCGGGGACATCAACAGAATTTTTGAGTTGTACGATCTGGCCACCTCTTACCAGAAACTGGTGGGAAAGAAGCACTGGCTTGGGTTTGAGCGTTCACTGGTAGAGAGAGAGATCAGCGAGCAGCGCCAATGGAAGATTGTGGTGAACGATCAGATTGCCTGCGTATTCATGACAGCCTTCAATGATCCGTATATCTGGGGCGAAAAGGATACAGATGCATGTATCTATCTGCATCGCATTGCCACCGATCCCGCTTTCCGTGGACAACATTTTGTAAAGCAGATCGTGAGCTGGGCAAAAGAATATGCCGCCACTCATGGACTGGACTATATCAGACTCGATACCGGCAGTGGCAACGACCGGCTGAATAACTACTACATCAGTTGTGGCTTTACCTATCTGGGCATTACAGAACCGGGCACTACACCGGATTTGCCGGCGCATTACCAGAACGGAAGCTTCAGTTTATTCGAGATGAAATTATGATCACCAGAATTTCCACCAGGGCTTCTTTGCGGGGAGCATGGCAGCTTGTTCTTCGATGGCTTTGAGCACCGTGTCGTATGAATCGTCATCGGGATTGAGGTCTCTGTCTGCAATCCATGTGAGAAAAGCAGTGCTGCCATCTCCGATTTCGATCACTCTGTCCATATGCGTCATAATGCCGAGGCCGCGCTCATCATCCCAGGTGCATCCGAATTCGTAGCCTACATAACCGATATCATCTTTACTTACGTTGAGAAGATATACGCCTGAAAGGCCGATAAGTTTTTTCAGATCCTCTACATTTTTCACTTCAGGTAAAAGCGCAGCAGCTTCTTCGTCGGTGAAACCGTAGAGTTCCTGCAGATTACCATATTCGGATAGCAGTGTTTGCAGAATATTTTCCTGTATGCGAACCTGATGTTCCATCAGGTAATTGTAGGCATTGAGATGAAAATACTGAACCTGCGGATCTTCACTCACCATATCACCACCGATATTGATGCTTGCATGACCGTCGGAGGGCTCAATTTCAGGAAGGAAACTGTCTACATCCTGCCTGCTCTGAAATCCGCTCCAGCAGGGGATTACAATGGGGCCTTCGAGGTTCCTGATCTCGTATTTTCCCGATCCATGGGTGAACAATTCCAGATCTGGGATCTTAGATACCGGCGTGTACATGTACAGTTCTTTTTGGGGCTTGGTTCAGCGCCAAAATACAAAATATGCAATAAAATTGCAAGTGTTATCCGTTCTGTCTACGTACATATTTTGTGAGAATAACAATCAGCTGACCTTCCACTCTTCCTTCGATCTGTTCTTTATTGTCTTCTACCAGTCTGATGTTCCGAACCACTGTTCCCATCTTGGCGTTGAGGGTAGATCCTTTTACGTCGAGTGATTTTACAAGCACAACGGAGTCCCCGTGCTGAAGAACATGGCCATTGGCATCGCGGTGCAGTTCAACGGAGGCATCGTTCTCATGATCGCCGGTTGCTTTGGCCCAGGCGAGATGTTCATCGCTGAGATACATCATATCCAGATTTTCCGCAGCCCAGCTCTCGTTGCGGAGACGGTTGAGCAATCTCCAGGTTACCACCTGAACGGCAGGTACTTCACTCCACATTGAGGTGGTAAGGCAGTTCCAACGGGTTGTATCCAGCTCTTCTTTTTTATCGAGCTGCAGGCGGCACTTCTCGCAGATCAGGATAGTGTCGTCGATAGTTCCATCTGAAGTTGGGGGTACTTCATAAGGTTTCAGACCATCAGTTGAAGTGCAGATTTCACATTGATTATTGCTTCTTGCCGCCAGTAAGTCAACCAGTTTCATGCTTAGAGATTTAAAATATGCGCGCGAAGGTAATGTTTTCGCTGAACATCAGGCGGCCAGCTGTTTTTTCTCCACTACGCGTTTGTATGTATCCATGTCGATCTCTTTCTCCGACTTTGCAATAACTACGGTTGCGATGGTATTTCCGATGATGTTCACTATAGCGCGGCCTTCGCTCATGAAACGGTCTACACCGATCAACAAGCCCAATCCTTCGATAGGTATCACTTTCAGGGCTGTGAGTGTAGATGCCAGCACAATGAAACCGCTGCCGGTAACGCCAGCTGCGCCTTTGCTGGTGAGCAGCAATACGCCGATAACGGTGAGCTGCTGCCCGATGGACAGATCGATATCGAATACCTGCGCCAGAAAAATCACAGACATGCTGAGATAAATGGTGGTACCATCGAGATTGAAGCTGTATCCGGTTGGCACTACCAATCCCACCACTTCTTTTTCACAACCGGCGGCGGTTAGTTTTTGCATCAGCGATGGCAATGCAGCTTCGCTGCTGCTGGCGCCGAGAACGATCAGCAGCTCTTCTTTGATATAGCCAAGCAGTTTCCAGAGACTGATCTTGTAATAAAAACAAACGAAGTTGAGTACAATGAATATGAAGAGAAATCCTGTAAGATAGAAGGTGAGTAATAATTTTCCCAGTGCAATGATGCTGGCAAATCCGAACTTGCCGATAGTGTAGGCCATGCCACCGAAAGCACCAATGGGACTGAGTTTCATGATTATCCTGATCACATTGAAAAGTACCTGATTGATCTTATCGAATGTGGACAGTAATCCATCCCCTTTGCTTCCCAGCATTTTCAATCCTATTCCGAAAAGGATGCTGAAGAAAAGCACCTGCAGAATATCGCCTTTGGCGAATGCCTCTAACACATTATGCGGAACGATATCGGAGAAGAATTTTCCCCAGTTCATTTCCTGTGCCTGTGCTGTGTATTTCGCTACCTGTTCACTGGTGCCGGTGGGTCTGTCTACCCCCTTGCCGGGTTTTATGAGATTGGCGGTGAGCAATCCGATCACCAGTGCCAGTGTGGTTACGATCTCGAAGTACACGAAGGCTTTCAATCCTACCCTGCCTACTTTTTTCATGTCGCCTGCACCTGCAATACCCGCAACGATGGTGAGAAAGATCACGGGGGCAATCACCATCCTGATCATGTTGATGAAAGTTTCGCTGATCAGTTTGGCAGTACCATTGAAAGAAGGGAAGAGCCAACCAGCAAAGACGCCCAGGACGATTCCGATGGTCACCTGCACATACAGACTTTTCAGATATTTCATTTGCAGTTAGGGGGTTAAAACGCAATGATAGCGTAATTTTCAGACACCATCCAAATTCGTTGGGCAGGGAACGCTCCCATTAGAAAACATTGAAATTATCAGTGCAATGGTTATTGAAATTCAGTAAACCGGCCTGGCAAAACTGACCATTGCCGATCTATCATTGCGCGAGAGAAACATCATCAAACAGAATGGGAATTGCATTTCCCAATCATTCACACTCATAAGCTTAGCCATTGCTGGCATGGATTTTTTTATGGCCTTCCATAAAAGCTTATGAACTCAATTTCAGCTCATGCCTCCAGAGAACTTGTACTGGGACTGCTTCGTGCGCTGAATGATCACGATTACAGGGAGGCCCGCAATTATGTTCACGCCGACTTCCGATTTAAAGGAGTGCCGGGATCAGGTGAAAGTGCAGCAATCTTTTTTTCGGACATGGAGAAACTGCAGCTGGAATATAATGTGAGGAAAGTATTCGCCGAAGGCAATGATGTATGCGTGCTGTACGATCTGCTGTTCAGAGATCAGCTGATATTCTGTTGCGGCTGGTTTCAGCTGGCAAACGGAAAGATCACCAAACTGCGCGAAGTATTCGATCCGAGGCCGTTATTGCAGAAAAGCCAGTATCTCACATCGGATTGAGGGAGATACCGGCTTCGCAATTTGCTGTGTGTTGAAGGATCCACTTAGTTTAGCTCTTTCAGCAAGGCAGGCACATCGAAGGTTTTGCGGATCTCGGCAATCAGTTCGTGCCCCCATTCTTTTTTGAGCTTGTATCTGAACAGGTCGATGATCACCAGCTGCAATTCGGTTTTTCTTGTAGAATCGTAGAATGCAGGATTGGGTACCACCAACCGGAGTTTCCCCGACATGCCCGGCAGTTTTTCTTCCACCTTCTGAGGAGGCACCTGAGCAAACAAAGGCTTTTTATTTTTGGTAAGCACCAGAAAGCCACCTTCATAAACCGGACATCCATCGATGGTTTCGATGATCTTTGGTTCGTAGAACCAGTCTCCTTCTCTCGATCCGAGCATCAGCATAGTAACCATATCGTTCACATAAACTTTAATGGACGCGCCTTCCTGCTGCATCTTTGGAGCAGGGTCTTTATCCGAAACCAGAAATGGTCTGATCAACAGTCCGGTTACTCCCGCCATCACTTTCTGATCGGAACAGGTTCCGTTTGAACAGGCAGCATTCCACACATTCACATTGTATCCATGAGGAGGGTTGATGCAGGGAATGGACTGATGCATTTTTTCCATAAAACGTTTCATATTGCTGAAGAAAGCCTGAATCTGCGCATCAGAATATCCAGATCGTTTGGCATCGAGCGGATGCCCGGCAGGTGCCGCCAGAAATGCACCTTTCTCTGTAAACAATCTGGTTCCTTCCTGCGCATGCAACAATTGCGCAGACACGATACACAACAGCAACATGGATGTATGATAAACCCTGAGTACGTTCATAGTTGAATGTTTTGCAAATGAAAAGTACATCTGTAAACTACATTCAGGAGATGAAATCAAAATGCAGCCAACGCTGAATCGCAGCATTAACGGAGTGTACCGACAAATCTTCGTAGTCAGTTATTCATATCTCAGCGCCTCCGCTGCCCGATAATGAATTCGGGCGCTTTTGGTTATTCTTGCGTTAACTGCCTACCTTCACAGTATGTTCGACTTCAGGTTAAAAGTTTTCAATACAGTGGCAAAGCGGCTCAGCTTCACCAAAGCTGCCACCGAGCTATTTATTACACAACCTGCAGTAACCAAACATATCCACGAAATAGAGCAGTACTTCAAAGTGAAGCTGTTTGAAAGAGATGGAAGAAAGATAAGGCTCACGCCAGCCGGTCAAACACTGCTGCGCCACACAGAAGATCTTTTTGCATTGTACAGAACACTCGAATTTGAAATGCATACGCAGGCCGATAAGAAGGCAGGCAGATTACGTGTGGGCGCGAGTACCACTGTTGCCCAGTATGTGCTTCCACCTGTGCTGGCATCATTTCATCAGAAGTTTCCCGATATACGCGTAACGCTTCATACAGACAACACTGAGCAGGTAGAGCAATCATTGCAGCAGCATCAGGTAGATTTCGGCATCATCGAAGGAAGATCGAAGAACAGCGCTTTCCGCTATACACCTTTTCTCAAAGATCAACTGGTGCTGGTGGCCAATGCATCGCATCCGCTTGCGCGCAAAGGGAGCATCAAACCCGATGAACTGCTGAAGATCCCGCTGCTGCTGCGCGAACCAGGATCAGGCACACTCGAAGTGATCGCACATGCTCTCAAACCACTCGGCATAAAAATCACACAGCTGAAAAAAGAAATGCAGCTGGGAAGTACAGAAAGCATCAAATCTTATCTGCAACACAGCCAATGCATGGCTTTTCTTTCCCTGCATGCCATCAAACCCGAACTGGAGCAACGGCTCTTCTCCGTGATCGATGTAAAAGGGCTGAATATTCAGCGGGACTTCTTCTTCATCAGCCCGCATGGCGAAGCTTCTGCCATGGTAAAACTGTTCATGCAGTTTGCGTTGACCTATAACTTCAGGTAATCGATCATCACCATTTACCATTTCCCAGGGAATACCATTTCACTGAACTTTGCCTCAGAAAATCAGTGAAATGGACAAACTTAAATCTGTACCCCGGAAATTTTTAGACAGGCAACTCAGTGCGAGGGAAATCATCTTCATCATAGCGGCATTGCTTTGCATCAGTGGACTGATCAGTGCACCGGTAGCATTGCTGATGGGGCTGCTGGTAGCTCAGTTTGTTGGCCACCCCTATCTTCATCTCAATCATAAAGCCACACATATATTGTTGCAGGTATCTGTAGTAGGACTGGGCTTCGGCATGAACGCGCATGCGGCGCTGGAAGCGGGGCGCACCGGATTCGGCATTACCGTGGTGAGCATCCTTGCCACACTGATCATAGGCGTATTGCTGGGAAAGTGGTTGAAAATCGAAAACAAAACTGCGTACCTCATTGCGGCAGGGACAGCCATCTGCGGAGGAAGCGCTATCGCGGCAGTAGCGCCGGCCATCAAAGCGAAAGAAAACCAGATGACTGTTGCACTGGGAACAGTGTTTATTTTCAATGCAGTGGCGTTGCTGATATTTCCCGTGATAGGGCATGCACTGGCCATGACGCAGGAACAGTTTGGGTTGTGGAGTGCCATTGCCATTCACGATACATCATCGGTAGTAGGAGCAGGAAGCAAGTATGGAGCAGAAGCGCTGGAAGTGGCTACTACAGTGAAACTGGCGCGTGCATTATGGATCATACCGGTGAGCATTCTCTCCTCTTTCTTCTTCAAACAAAAAGGGCAAAAAGTAAAGATCCCCTGGTTCATCGGATTATTCATACTGGCGATGCTGGCGAATACATTCGTGCCGGCAGTGCAGCAGTTCAGTGGATTTGCAACAGGCATAGCAAAGGCAGGATTAACGCTCACGCTGTTTCTGATCGGATCAGGATTATCGAAAGAAGTGCTGAAGTCTGTAGGCGTTAAACCGATGTTGCAGGGATTGGTATTGTGGGTGATGATTGCAACAGCAACCTTGTGGATGATTCTGAAATTAGCAGCATAATCGATGCTTCAGTCGATACAATAAGAAAGGCCGTTCTAACCCCTTGAAAGAACGGCCTTTTCTTCTCATGTACCCGCAGGTCGACAAACGATTACCCGCGAATTATTTTTGGGCCCACCAGAGTGGGGTAGTTATTGCGTCCGTGGCACCATTACCAAGCGCAGTCATGGCCTGTTCGTAGCCTTTTGCGTTTGCATTGATGAGTGAAGACGGATACCTGAGACGTTGTGGGAAGCATTTCACAGTTGGCGTCATAAAGTTAGCCTGTGTGAGTGCCGGCAGATTGTTTAATGTGTTCTCAACAACCGGAGTTTCGATGAATGGCAGACCGAGTCTGCGATGATCGCTCCATGCTTCGAGTGGCAGCCATGGCATCTGCGCAATGTATTTCTGAGTGATGATCTTAGTGAGCAGATCATTCTTTACAGTACCATTTTTGTACAGTGTATTTACAGGATACTTGATGTTCACAGAGCCGGTTGCAGCAGTGTAGCCATCAACATAGTCCATCGCATACGTAGCAGGTGGTTCAGTAACATGGCTCCAGCTTACAGAAGTTCCATCATTGTTATAATTGGTAGAAGCCAGGTAAGCAGGGAGTTTGCTGCTCACACCCCAGTATTCGAAGCTGGATGTGATACCTTTTGTATAAGCATCTTCGCCAGTGAGGGGAACAGTCCAGCCTCGTACGGCAGCTTCCGCGATCAGGAAATAAGTTTCCCATGGAGCGAAGAACAGACGCTTGTTTGAATCGTTACGGAATTTGAGAGCCAGCCTGGGAGATCCACCGGATGTGAATACCCACAGGTTCTTGGAACCGGGAACACCCCAGTCACCACCTGCTGCACCATTCCAGGTGAATGCACTCTCGAGCGTACGAACTGTATTGGTACCGTCAGTGAGTCTTTTGAGTGTAGAGCTCCAGTTATTGAGCTTGGCGAAATCAGGATTATTGAAATCCCCTGCAGGAGGGAAAGTCAGATAGCCCCTTGGGTCGATCATATTGGGAAGACCATCGAGCCAGTATCCTGCGTATGGTTCATTCGTTTTGGTAGAGAAATGATCCAGCAATCTCAGGCCGGCGTAGTTGGCGGGCTTGATATAAGGTGCATAAGAAGCAGTCAGCTGATCAGCAGACTTGATACCACCTAAACCAGTGTAGAGATTCTTCACAGTTGCAGAGAGCATTAGCGTACTCCATGGACGGCTCATTACACCACTGAGGTCGTTCCAGCCGGATTTCTCCTGTACCTGAAACGCATCTCCCATGGCGGTGAGCAGTGGCTTGGTCACAGCATCTTCAAATTCAGCTTTTGCTTTTGGAGCATCCACCTGTGAAAGGCGCATCGCTAAACGAAGGCGAAGTGAGTTGGCATATTTCTGCCATTTGGCCCAGCTGAAACTGTATGCCGCATCATAAGCCTTGATATTTTCCGGAGTAGGTACGTTCAGATCCAGTTTGGCACTGGCATCTTTCAGTTCCGCCAGAATATGGTAGTACACAGTTTTCACGTCAGCAAAATCAGGGTTCGTACCCTGGAAGCCATTGACAGGAATGGGTCCGTAGTTATCAGCCATTTCACTCATCAGATAAGCACGCCAGATGCGGGCAACCTGTTTCATGTTATCGTTGTGTGGCCAGGCTGTTCCGTTGGTTTTCTTATCGTCAGCTACCTGAATGGCAGTATTGACGTGATTCAACCATCCGGAGATATATCGGAAATAATCTTTGTTCCAGTCGTCATCATCCTCACCGACATTGAGCGTGTTTTCGAGCATCTGGTGAGAGGCGACTTTCCAGTACAGTACAAAGGCCCTTTCACCGATGTGCGGGTCCATCTGTGCACCAATGATAGCGTTATTGAGGAAGTACTCCACTTCTACCTGCTCGGGACTAGCCTGCTTGGGGTTGGTCCCCAGATCGTCAAACTTCTTGCAGGATGATGCCAGAACGATGGCAGACAGTGCAAGTGCTGAAGCTATTTTGAATCTTTTCATTGTCATTTCAATTTCAGTGTTAGAAAGTAAGGCTCAGGTTGAACGTTACAAGACGGGTTGTAGGAGGAGCGAAGTACTCGAAGCCCTGCGCGTTGTTGCCGGTTGCGAGTACAGACTCAGGATCCTGACCATTCAGGTGGCTGGAGATCAGCCAAACGTTGTTGCAGCTAACGCCCACTCTTGCACGCTGAATGGGAGTGTTGCCCAGGAAGCGCTTAGGCAGTTCGTAAGAGAGCGTTACGTTGCGTACGCGAACACTGGATGCATCGTACAGGTTTGCTTCTGTAATACCGAGGTTGCCGGTACCAGACACAGCAGCCCAGTAACGCTGAGGAGTGATCTCTTTTTTATTGGTTTCATAACCACCGCCTGGTTTAGCAACAACACCTGATACAACAAATGGATTACGTTCTCCATTCACAACAGTTGCAGCTGCCATTCCGCTTCTTTGAAGGTTAGCATTGGTTGCAGAGAAAATTTTGCCACCAAAACGGGCATCCACGAGGAATGAGAAGTTGAAATTCTTGTAAGAGAATGAGTTGGTAACACCCAACAAGGCTTTTGCCTGCTGATTGCCGAGATTCACTCTTGTTTCTGATGATTTCTGAGGGGCTCCATCTGCATTCAGAATGAGCTGTCCATAGAATTCGCTCTTCGGATCTGTTACACGGCTGAATGCGCTTCCATAGATCTGACCATAAAGCTCACCTGCAGCCGCTACAACATGCACATCATCATAAGAGCCGAGGGCATATTGGATAACATTTTCCTTTGGATAAATTTCAATGATCTTGTTCCTGTTCATGGAGAAGTTCACCAGTGTATTCCAGTTGAAGCCTGCGGGACTGGCAATGATCTTTGCATCAGCAGTTACCTCGAAACCTGTATTGGTGATTTTGCCGGCATTGATCTTTCTGAACTCATAACCAGAACCCGGGTCCATTGGAAGATTGATCAGCTGATTGGTTGCACTTGTATGATAGTAGCTGAAATCGAGTCCCAGACGATTGTTGAACAAACGAAGTTCAGCGCCCAGTTCTACCGATGTGATCTTCTCGTTTGTTACTGTTGAATCAAACAGAATATTAAAGCGTTTTGCAGTCGTATTGCTGTTTGGATCGCGACCAATCACATAAGTGTTGTAAAGCTGGTACGCATCCATATCATTACCCACCACTGCTGTTGAAGCACGCAGTTTACCGTAGTTAAGCCATTTTGGACCTTTGAATGATTCTGTGAAGATATAAGACAGGCTCAACGCAGGATATGCATAAGAACGATTGGCTTTGGCAAGTGCTGAAGACCAGTCGTTACGCAGTGATCCTTCGAGGAAGAGATATCCATCCCAGTTCACACCGAATGTTCCGAACACTGAATTGATCTTCTTATTCTTCACTTCATCAGTTACAGTGGTTGGATTTTTTCCGTTGCCAACATGGAAGAAATCAGGAACCTGAAGTTCTCCTGCATTGTCAGCGAGGTAAGTATAGCGCTGATCCATCAGGTTTCCACCGATGGTGACCATACCGCCCAGTTTGCCGAAGAGATTATCTTTCTTGGCAGTAATGAGCGTGCTGTAGTTTGCTTCCTGGAATTCTTTCAGTCCTTTTGAGTAGCTGCCGTTCGTTACGATCGGGCTTCCTGCATATACTTTTGCTTCGATCGTTGTATTGTAGATATCTGCACCTGCTTTCACTTCAGCATCGAGCCAGTCTGTGAATGCATACTTGATAGATCCGTTCAGGATAACACGACCTCTTTTGTCGTAGTTCTGACGATATTTCGTGTTCCAGTATGGGTTCACTGCATTACCATCCTTAGGCCACCAGAGCATGGTACGGTTAGGTTTCAGCGGATATACGAAGTCGTTGAAATCGATGTTCACCGGTGTGTTGTACACCACTGATGCGTAGTTATTGGAGTTATTACCGCTCTGAGGTCTGTTAGTGGCTTTGGAATTGGAATACTGCACTTTGAAGTCAGTAGTCCAGCGATCATCCTTACCGAATTTAGCCACCATCCTGGTCATCAGGTTGAGACGCTTCAGATTCACGCCCGGAATGAAGCTTTTATCATTCATATAATTCATGGAGCTGTACAAGCTAACTCCTTTGAACTGCTGAGAGAATGAAAGGCTGGTATTGGAGTTGATCCCTGTTCCGAAGAATGTTTTGAGATTATCGTTGGCATGCAGATTCTCTTTCTTGCCCGCCCAGTTGGTAACTTCCTGACCGGTGATCTTTGGTCCCCAGCTGGAGCCGCTTTCAGCGTTAAAATTTCCTTCAGTTCCCTGAGCAAAATTTGATTGTCTGTCAGGAGTAGTGAAGATGCTTTCAACACCTAAAGACTGACCTACGGTGATACCCAGACCATTCGTTTTTCTACCTGATTTGGTAGTGATGAGGATGGCTCCGTTACCGGCGCGGCTACCGTAGAGGGCAGCAGATGCAGCACCTTTCAGCACCGAAATATTCTCGATGTCTTCAGGGTTGATATCGAACAGATTGTTACCCTGATCCATCTCCGGATTCCAGTAGTCGTTATTCTGCACACCAGTGGTGTTGTCGAGGGGAATACCATCCACCACAATGAGGGGTTGGTTGTTTCCGGTAAGTGAGTTGTAACCACGGAGCACGATCTTGGAAGACCCCCCGGGGCCGTTTCCTGAACGAACTACCTGCAGACCGGCTACCATGCCAGACAATGCATTGGTTACGTTCGGTTCGCGGGCCTCCACCAGTGCGCGGCCTTTGATCTCCTGCACACCGTAGCCCAGTGATTTTTTCTGACGGCGGATACCCAATGCCGTTACCACCACTTCATCGAGGCCGGATGCAGCCGTTTGAAGTGTAACATTTACTTCACCGTTTGCTGGTACTTCGGCTGAGCCGAAGCCAATAGCGGTGATCAGCAGTTTTGCACCCGCCGCTACCTGAATGCGGAATAATCCCTGCGCATCCGTAGCAGTCTGGTTGCTGGTTCCTTTTTCTGCGATGGTAGCTGCAGCTACCGGATTTCCGGACGGATCTTTTACCGATCCCGAAACCCATTTCTTCTCCTGTGCGTTAGCGGTGAGGTAGCCGAGTACCATCAAACCGGTGCAGAGCAACAGGCGGCAAAGCATTTGTCTCATGCAGTGTTGAATTGTTTGGTTAATAAATACGTGCTGCTCTTCACTCCTCATAAAGAGCGGCACAAAGAGCCTTCCCCATCAGGCTGAGATCAGCTGTTTGCTTTTTCTCTGAGGCCTGGTACTATCAAAGTGTTCCATCACCAGGGCAGCGCTTCCCATGCGTTCAGCTTCGTACCCTAATGTTGAAATCATAATTTCAATGTTCTCTGCGATGCGCGGAATGCAATGTTCGTTCAGCGCCTGTTGAATGGGCGCCAGCCAGAGTTTGCCCGCCATCACACCTCTTCCGCTCAGCACAATCTGTTCGGGATTCAGCACGTGAATGAGAATGGCAACACCACGGCCGATATGATAGGCAGCCTGGCTCAGCAATTCCACCGCATATTTGTCTCCTTTGCTGGCGGCTTCCATGATAGACCTGTAAGTATCTTCCACCTGTTCGCTGCTGAGGTTTTTCATGGAAGTGGTTCGTCCTTCTTTCAAACCAGCGATGGCTTTTTGTGCAATCACCAGCAGAGAGGTTTCTGTTTCCAGGCAACCCATCTTTCCGCAATTGCAGATCTTATCGTTGGTGAAAAGTGGAATATGACTGAACTCACCTGCGAATCCATTGGTGCCTCTGAAAAGTTTTCCGTTGAGGATCAATCCGAGACCGATGCCCCATCCGATATTCACCACCATGGAGTTCTTCTTTCCGCGGGCCGCACCCAGCCTGAGTTCTGCGAGTGCAATCAGACTGCTGTCGTTATCGATCTGTACTTTTAATCCTGTTACTTTTTCAATATGACTGGTAATGCTTCCGGCACCGGCCTGCAGAAAAGTGTAGTTCACTCCTTTGGTTACATCAACGAACCCTGGCATTCCAATTCCTATGCCAGCAATTTTTTCTTTGGGAATTCCCGAACGGGTGATGTACCCATTCAGAAATTCAGCGAGCTGGTTCAATGCGTCGGTCTGATTGCTGAGATCCAGTTCTAGATTCTCTACTTCCACTACATATTCGTTATGCATGTTCAATACTCCTACATGAGTAATAAACTGGTCCATCGCCACTGTTACCACATACATGATATCTGCCTTCAATGAATAATTCTGCGGACGGCGGCCACCGGTTGAATGAGCATGTCCCGATTCAATCACGGCACCTTCTTCCATCAGTTCCGCCAGTGCTTTGGCAGTGTAGGGCAGGCTTTTGGAGGTGAGGCTGCTGAGTTCAGCGCAAGACAACTCCTTATTAAAGTACAGGTGTTTGATGAGGCTCTGCTTGAACACTAATTGCTTTTCAGACACAGGCGAAAATTTAGACATTACGACCAGAATAACGAGTTCAAGGTAAAGAACTTCTTAAACAAATGCAAAAAGTGCATTAATATTTTATTAAACCTCAAGAACTATTTAAACTTTTCATGATGAATTTGCCCGCTTTTTGACGTAAGTGCACCCGCTTCTTCCAGTGAAGAGGTGGTAAGTTTGACTAAATCAAAAGCCTGATACTATGTTACTTGCAAATAAGAACGCCATTATATACGGAGCTTCGGGAGCTATTGGCAGCCATATCAGCCGGGCATTTCATCTTGCCGGCGCCCATCTGTTTCTGGTTGGGAGGAATAAAGAAAAGCTGGATGCCTTCGCCGCCACCCTCCCCGATCAGCAACGTGTAGATACTGCTTCCGTAGATGCTTCGGATGAAAATGCCGTGAAGAAACACGCAGCAGAAGTAGTTGAAAAAGCAGGCAGCATCGATATTTCAGTGAATGTTACCGGCGTATTCCATATACAGGGAGTGGCATTTGCAGACCTGAGTGTGGAAGATTTTATGTTCCCCGTCAATCATTATATCCGCACCAATTTTATTACGGCACAAGCAGCAGCGAAACATATGATACCGAAAAAATCAGGTGTATTGCTGAGCATTTCAACACCGGGTTCTAAACTTCCGGGAACAGGTTTTATGGGATACGGACTCGCCTGTTCCGGCATCGAAGCGCTGAACAGGCATTTCGCCGGTGAGCTCGGCGCCTACGGCATCAGATCGGTTTGTCTTCGTCCGGATGCAATCCCCGAAGCCATTGCAGCAGGATCTCACAGTAAAGAAGTGTTTGCAAAAGCCTCGGCAGCAGCAGGCATCAGCATTGAAGAAATGCTGGCAATGCATGCGCAGTCCGGCCCGCTGCTCAAAAGACTGCCTACACTCGAAGAAGTAGCCAATACCGCAGTGTTCATGGCATCGGATCATGCCAGTGCCATTACAGGTACGGTAGCCAATCTCACCTGTGGCTCGCAGGTAGACTAAACGGGTATTTTCGGAGCCCCACTCGCTTTCTACGTAATTAATTTGGATCTTGCACGACCAATATTACGTAGAAAGCAAACCTATGTTTACGCTCATCAGAATCATTGCCTTTATCGCACTCACCACTGTAAACGTTGAGTACCTCATCAACAGAAGCAGTTCCACAGCCCTGCTGATACTCGCAATAGTAATCGAGGCAATTCTATTTCAATTCCTGTTGTTACCACCGATTAAAAAACTCATACGCAAATGATTACTTCATTATTTGTGATCGGCACCGTGCTGATCGTATTTCTTTATTACAGGGCTAACTGGACATCCATTCGCAGCAGTGCATCTGTATTTGCATCTTCCAAATTCTGGATCGGCATTTTCATTCTCATTACCGGATTCATCATCAGCTCCATACAACCATTCAATATGGAACGGGTAGATGCCGGCCATGTAGGCATTAAAGTGAACCTCACCGGCGACAACCGCGGCGTGAGCAAATTCGAATACAAAACCGGCTGGGTGATCTACAACACCTGGATCAGCAAGCTCTATGAGTTTCCCACTTTCCAGCAACATATCGATTACCCGGAACAGCAGGTGATCACCAAAGGTGGATTTTCCGCTACCATCAAACCAAGTTTCAACTATTCTCTGAAACCGGGAGATGTGGGCGATATGTTTCAGAATCTTCGGTTAGGCATCAAGGAGATAGAACAGCAATGGCTGCAGACAGCTATCGTGGGGACAGTGAACGATGTGGCCAACAAATGGGCGGTAGATGATATCTTCAATCAGAGAGAAAAATTCGAGTCCGACATTGTAGCAGAAGCCAATAAGCGCGTAGCGAAATGGTTCACTATTTCACAGCTGAGAACAAATATCATTCCTCCTGCTGCGCTGCAGCAATCGATCGAGGCAAAAACAAAAGCCATTCAGGAAGTGCAGGTAGCCGAAAACCAGCGTCTGGTGGCCATTGCAGAAGGTGATAGAAAAATTGCACAGGCACGCGCGGACAGCGCTGCACAGGTAATTGCCGCTGCCGGTGAAGCTGAAGCGATCCGCCGAAAGCAGGTTTCACTGAACAGCACTTATATCGATTATCTCAAAATTCAAAAGTGGGATGGTAAGCTGCCGCAGGTTCAAACCGGCAATGGCGGGCTTATTCTCAATCTCGATAAAAGAAACGATTAAGCTGGTAGAGATCTTTTCTTTCTGCTGCGCTCCATGATATTGCGCCGGTGCATCTGGCCCCAGTCGTGGAGCGCACGCACTACCTCTCCCAGTGTGTCTGCATAATCTGTTACTTCATATTCTACCAGCACAGGCGTTTCCTTTGCATATACCGTTCGCTGAACAAATCCGTTCAATTCCAGATCTTTCAGTTCGTTCGACAATACCCTCGCAGATATTCCTTCTACTTTTCTTTGCAGATCGTTGAACCGCAATCCTCCTTCGGACAATGCAATGATGATGCGCAGTTTCCATTTACCTCCAATCACATAGAGTGCATCTCCTACCGATGCCAGCGCATTGTTGCATTCCGGTCCCGGGCGGCAGTTTTCTTTCATTTGTTTCATACAAACCTGTTTAGCTAACCCAAAGGTTACTACTAACCTTCAGTATACTACTAACTATTTATTAGCAAAGGTAGGTAGGTTTGCATTATGAAAAACATACTCCATATTATTTCGAGCCCGCGTCAACAGGAATCCTCCAGCATAAAGCTTGGGAACAGGATCATAGAAAAACTGCTGACGCAATATCCGGGTAGCAGCGTTACCACTCACAACCTGAGCCAAACCCACTACCCGCCATTGCAGGAAGCGCAGATAGCTGCTTTCAAAACTCCACCGAACGCATTGAATGCGGAACAGCAGCAACTGCTTAGTCTGAGCAACAAAGCTGTGGCGCAGCTGGCTGAAGCAGACATTCTGGTGATCGGTTCTCCGTTGTACAACTTCACAATTCCGGCAGGATTGAAAGCCTGGCTGGATCATATTGTACGGCCCGGACTGACCTTCACTTATGAAAACGGAAAACCACAGGGGCTGCTCAAAGTGCAACAGGTGTATCTCGCACTGGCAGCGAATGGAGTTTACTCCGATGGCCCCACAAAGCATTGGGATTTTGCAGAACCCTATCTGCGGCATATCCTCGGCTTTATCGGACTCAGCAATATAACTACTTTCAGAGTGGAAGGAGGCGGTATCCCCGGCATCATGGAAACCGCTCTGGAAAAAGGTTTGGAAAGCGTGCAACTCTGAGTGCGTAATCATTGAAGCAAGAATCGCCCGGGCGCTTCATTTGTTATTTCACAGGTTCACGCAATATTGTTTTTAATTTTTCAGGCGCTGTTCTTCTGAAGTCAGACAGATAGATTTCATGATGCAGTCCATTATGCTGAAGACCTTTTTCCTGCATGAATGCACTCAGTTTTTGCAGAGTCTTTGGCTCTTCTGAAAATGGACCGGTGTGTAATACCTGCGCACATTTACCTTCGTGCAGTGTAAACCACTCCACTTTTTTTACGAGCGGATTCTCTTTTCTATCAGCGATTTCACCGAGCATGCCTTCAACTGCCGATTGCAAAACATAGTCCGGCATTCTGATCAATAACCGATAGCTCCATTCGCTTCTCGGAATTTTCAGAGGCGCTTCGTCCATCGATATGCCTTCATACTTTTTCAGATCGAAATGCCAGAGGCCTTCGAGTTTGGAAACGGTGAAGTCTTTCCCTCCTGCTTTGTAGAAAAACTTCACTGCATAGGCAGTAGTGTAAAGCGCCTGAATATTTTCGATGAAGGCAGCATCGGAAGGATCTCCTATGCCGGTTATGGAAAGATATTGCGCCGGCGGCAACTCAAGTACCTGAGGGTTCGATTTGGCAGTATAGTAGTCTTTGTACAGTTTTACGAGGTCTGTTTTTTCCATAGTCAGTTTTTATGGAGGCAAAGGAACTGCTGATGAGTGACAACCCTATGTCAGTAGAGAAAACTTAAAATCAGTTTCACAGGAGTATTTACAGGTGAGGAAACAAGAGTGGCAATTTGGAAATTCAAAATTTACGCTGTACCTACGTAAGATGAATGCTCCTTTTTCTATCCCCGACACCAAACCTGAAATTGGGAACAGATTGGCCAGCCTGGCCATCGACTATCTTTTCTCGCTCATCATCACTGGAATAATGACTGTGCCATTTTTCATACAACTCATTAATGAGGGCTTTAGCCATTTCGGAAAAAAAATATTCCCTTTCAACTTTACCCTCTTCCTTTATATAATTGCAGGGTCAGTTATTGGCAAGGCGATCTATCTCTGCAAGGACTCTTTCAATGGAAGAAGCATAGCCAAAAGAATATTCAAATTTCAGGTACTGGACAGCAAAACCGGACAGGTAGCCAGTCCTATGAAATGCCTATTCAGAAATGCACCTACTTTTCTATGGATTGTAGAACTGGTAATGGCATTGGTAAATCCGGAAAAAAGACTGGGAGACTTGATGGCTTCAACCAGACTTGCAATGTACACTCCTGAAACAATGCCCCAACCTGCAATTAAAATATCTCAGATAATTCTCACATTCCTTTGTGCTTTAGCTTTTCTAAGTCTCCTGTACGGCCTGATGTTAACCCCTTTTCTGATAATTTCAAATATTGCGCACTAATGTTTTCAAATCCTATTTAAAAAATTCGGCCAACCTTAATGAATAAGATTGGCCGTTTCGGTATAGGGATTGGGCTAAGGATCAATAATACAGCTTCCTGCTCTCCAGAAACTTTTTCAGCAGTGCAGGATAATCCGTCTGAATAATATTTGCTCCTGTAACAATAGCTTTTTCAAATGCTTCTGCATTTCCTGCAGCCACTTCCCTGTCTACATCTCCGAGTGCATTATGCCATACGCGTGCGCCATTGGCTTTGATGCCGGAAATCACTTCAGCAGTATTATGCGTTTCGTCGATATGAATGGCTTCGGACTTAACTGTCTTAAATGCTTTCACCGCTTCCTTTGCACTGTGCGTGCGCAGCAATGTCATAAACGCGGGGTTCTTTTCCTTGATCATTTTTGCATGCTTCGCTTCGCCTACGAAGAACAGACACTGATCGGCGGTACCGGTTTTGTTCACGGTTTCCATGATGGCATCTACACATTCTTCCGTTTTGATATCGAGATCTATCATGATCTTGCCTTTGGTGAAGAGCAATGCTTCTTCAAGCGTTGGCACTTTTTCTTCTGTCAGCTGATCTTTTTGTTTCAATCGCAATTGACGGATCTCTTCGAATGTGAGATCCTTGATAAGCCCCTTTCCATTGGTGGTGCGGTCTACAGATTTATCGTGCATAACAATCAGCACGCCATCCTTGGTGCAACGAACATCGAGTTCGATAATATCCACTCCGATTTCAATTGTTCTGCGGAATGCAGCGATTGAATTCTCAGGATCTTCGAGATGAGCACCACGATGCGCCGCAATCATGATAACCGGGCTGCCCGTGTTTTTGAATGTCTGCTGAATCTGCTGAAACCTTGCAGTGGGTTCCTGCGCCTGCGCAATTGAAAAAATGCCAAGCAGGAAGAAAAAAACGATGCTGATATGCTTATTCATTTGAATGTAGTTTGATTGCCTGTAAATTAATAGTAGCCAATGTTCTGCTCTTCTTCGATTGGTCCGCGGGGATCCAGTCTGTCGATATGAGTTTGCGGAATCGGACGAAGTTTGTGGTAAGCACGGATGTTCGCTGCATCCGGATTGTAATCCTTCACCCGCTGCGTCAACTTTTCGCAACGCACCAGATCTTCCCAGCGATTGAGTTCTCCGAGCAGTTCGCGTCCACGCTCATCGAGCATGAAGTCTACAAACTGCGCGCTGATATCTGCCTGAGTGATTTTCATTTGCTGCACGGTTGATGTTTTCCGATCGGCATAATTGCCACCTTCAAACGTCCAGTACTGTACCGTTTTCTCTTCACCTTCCTTGTATGCTGCGCGCTCACGTACCTGATTGAGGTAGGTCACTGCATTATCGAAATCAGATTTACGTCCATAAGCTTCGGCCAGCATCAGCAGTGTTTCTGCATAGCGGAACATAACCCAGTCGCGGGTTCCATTGGTTTCGTTGGTGGTAGGGCGGCTGGAATCCAACCACTTTCTCAGACCGGGGAAAATATTGTTCATCGTCAGCGGCCTGTAGGTATTCTGCGGATAGTACAGCGCAAAACGTTTATTCTCCTGCACTGCATTGTTCAGTTCATTTGGTGTTTCGTAGAAAACCGGAGAGAAATACAAGGCGGTATCTCCTGCTGTTACGTTGATGGTATTGCCGGCAGTGGTTACGATATTTTTTGCATCCTTGTTGGCGATATACCCCCACACAAATGATTTTACAAATCGCGAATCGTATTTACGAGTGGCGCCAAACAAACCATTGTACACATAGGGAGTAGGACGCACCCTTCTGTATGGACGGCCATACTCAACAGATCTTTGAAGGATCTTTGTATTGATGGCATCATATTGCGGCACATGATAAAGGTGCTGCTGATTACCGCCTCCATTGTTCAGCTGCACTGTGGTGAACTGAACGGAAAAGATCACTTCGGAGTTCACCTGATTTTTGATATCGAACAAATTGGCAAAATCAGCCACCAGCGCGAAGTTGCCCAGTTCTTTGTTCACGATCTTTCCTGCATACAAAATCACGTTGTCGAGATCACTGGCCTGCGTACCACGAATGGCGCGCTCCGCGGCCGTTTCCGCACTTCCGCGCGTGAGATAAACTTTTGCCAGCAGATGTGCAGCAGCAGCTTTCGTTGCCCGTCCCTGTGCTGGTGCTGTTACCGGCAGCTTTTCAAATGCTGCCGTAAGATCGGCAATGATGCTTTCGTACACTTCTTTTACAGACGCTCTTTTAAAATCGGTTTTTACTTTGTCGAAAGATTGCAGCACCAGCGGAACATTTCCAAACTGCTGCACCAGATCGAAGTAGTAGAGTCCACGTAGGAATTTTGCTTCCGCTTCGATCTCCGTTTTTCTCTTCTCCGCCATCTCCACTTTAGGCAGATAAGTAGAAATGATATTGCACTCGGAAATACCTTTGTAATGATAATCCCAGTAATCGGTGATCTTTCCATCGAGTGAAGAAAGCGTAGCGAGATACTGATTGAATGCCGGGTTTCCATCGGAGCCCAGCGTAAACAGATCGGTACCGGCATCGGAGAGCGTCAGTTTCCTTTCGCCGGAAACGCCCATCCGGAGGGTATTGTAGGCCGCTACCAGCGCACCTTCAATTCCTTTTTCTGTTGTATAGAGCTGGTAAGAAACGCTGCTCACCACATCTTCCCTCAGAAATTTTTTACAGGCTGTGCCCAGCAGCATCGAAGACAGCAGTGCACCGCAAATGATATTTTTCATGATAATCAATTGTAATCTTTAAAACGAAATGTTTACGCCGATAAGTCCTGTTACTACACTTGGTTCATCAAAACCTGTTGCTCCTTCCGGATCTGTTCCGGGGAACTTCGTAATCAGGAATGGATTCTGCACACTGGCATAGATGCGGCATTTTTCGAGGAATGCGCGTTTAGCCAGTTTCGCCGGAAGCGTATACCCCAGTGAAATATTCTTTACACGTACAAAAGAACCGCTGTAGTAATTGAGTGTGCTCACGTAGTTCAGTCCTGCTGTACCGAGCAGCGGGCGCGGGTATTTGGAACTTGCATTGGCCGGCGTCCAGTAATCGAGTTTGGGTTGATTATACCTTCCGTCGAAACGCATATCCATATCGTGATTCACGGTCTGACCGAACATGCCGACGAGGAATACGGAGAGATCGAAATCTTTGTATCGGAAATTATTGGCCCAGCTGGCAGTCCATTTGGGATCGCGCTGTCCGATGATGTAACGATCGTTTGCATCGATCTTGAAATCGCCATTTCGGTCAACCGGACGAATATCACCAGGTTTGAAAGTAGAGCCATTGGTATTGAATTTCGCCATGGCAGCTTTGTCTGCATCTGTGTTCTGCCAGATACCGTTGAAGCCGAGATCGTAGTAAACGTTTATCGGCTTGCCGATGAACCAGCCCGCACCTACATCATCTTTTTTGCCATTGTAGAGTTCGACAATCTCCTGTTTATTGAGCGAGAAGATCCAGTCCGAACGCCATTCGAAGTTGCGTTGACGCACATTCACCGTGTTCAGTGTAAGTTCAATTCCCTTATTGCGCGTTTTGCCCACATTGCTGAGAATGGAACCGAAACCCGATACAGTCGGCAGCTGCCTGTCGAGCAACAGATCGAAAGTATTCTGCACATATGCTTCGATACTTCCGCTGATTCTTCCATCAACGAGACTGAGGTCTACACCTGCGTTGTACGCATCAGTAGTTTCCCATGTGAGATTGGGATTGATCATTTCAACAGGTGTGTAGCCGAGTGCAGACGCATCCCCAAATGCATAACGGATGGTATTGAGTCTTCCCCATGTTTTGTAAGGAGCGATACCGGAGTTACCGGTTCTTCCCCACCCCAGCCTGAGTTTGAGGTCGCTGATGAGTTTTGAATTTTGAAGGAATGGTTCATTCTTCAATCTCCAGGCGAGTGCTACTGAAGGGAAGATCACCCATTGTCTTCCTGCTGCCAGTCTCGATGAACCATCCCATCTTGCAGAAACTGTTGCGAGGTATTTCCCTTTGTATCCGTAGTTGATCCTTCCCATGTAAGAAGCCAGTGCCCATTCACTGAGATTGCTGTTCACGCCGTTGATGGTAAGTGCGCTGCCTACATTGTAATAAAGCTGACCATCATAAGGCAGCTCTTTTACATCGATCTTGTTGGACTCAATTTTTTCCGACTGAATAGATTGCACCACTGTGGCATAGAGTGAATGATCTTCTCCGATATTGCCGGTGTAGCTAAGGATGTTCTCCAGTGTGTACATGAACTTTCTTTCGGATGCATTCACTGCTGAAGAAGGGGCTTGTCCGCCAGCAACTGCCGTATTCTCACTATTGAAATCGAAATATTGCGAAGCTCTGTAATCCAGTGCCAGATTGGATCTGAAGCGAAGATCTTTCAGGAGGTCTACTTCAAGAAAGAAATTGCCCAGCATTCTGTCCTGCTTGCGCAGTCTTTTTGTTTTACCGAAATTGGTTACAGGATTCGGAGTTCGGGTGTTATTGGTGGGGAACATGGCCAGGGTTCCGTCTGCATTGTAAGGGCTTGCCAGTGGATTGAAACTTTTAAGACCATAGCCATCGAACACATCGGACCATCCTGCATTGAGTGCGGAATTGGCATAACTCATCTGTGTTCCGATTCTGATATTTTTTCTGATGTCGTGCTCGGCATTGAGACGAACGGAATATCGTTGGTAATCCTGATCGCGTACCACACCTGTGTTCCCGAAGTAGTTTGCAGAGAGCAGAAACCTTGTTTGATCACTGCCTCCGCGAACGCTCAGCTGATGATCCTGAATCGTTCCCTGACGAAGCCCGTAATCGAGCCAGTCTGTGGTAGTGAGTTGTGAAGGATCATACGTTCCGCTTGCCCATGCGCGTTTCATATTTTCCTGCATGTAAGGAGTGGCCACAAGCTGTTCGTTTTTGAAATCGAGTTCTTTATTTGGTTTGCCATCGTAAGTGCCACCGAGTGCATTGCGTTGTGCTTCGCGGGAGTACTCTACAAATTCGGCGGCAGACATCAGTTCGGGGAGGGGTTGATTTTTCTGAATTCCGTAATAACCGTTGTACTCCACAATGGAGCGGCCTTTCTTTCCTTTTTTGGTAGTGATCAGAATCACACCATTGGAACCACGGTTGCCGTAGATGGCAGTTGCAGAGGCGTCTTTGAGAATTTCGAATGATTCGATGTCGTTAGGACTAACCATGCTGATGGCATCCACCATTGGTACACCGTCCACCACATAGAGCGGCTCGTTGTCGCCATTGATGGAGCGGTATCCGCGGATACGTACCTGCGCGTTGGATCCGGGTTTCCACGATTGTGTCTGCACCAATACGCCTGCAGCGCGGCCCTGCAACACATTGGTTACGTCGCCCGCAGCAACTTCATTGGCTTTACTTCCTTTTACGGAGCTGAGCGCACCGGTGAGGTCTTTCTTCTTAACTGAGCCGTACCCGATCACTACTATTTCGTTGAGTCCGGCAGGTTGTTCTTTCATTCTGATGATGATCGAATTGTTTACACCGACACGGATCTCGAAATTCTTTACTGTCTGTACCTGAAACCCAACATGAGAGAAGCTGAAATGATATTTGCTTCCGGGTTGAAGATTGGTTACAGAGAAAAGGCCTTTGTCGTTCGACGAAAGCGACTGTGTGTCTTTGGAATTAACCAGAATAACGGAGATGCTTACACTGCTTAACGGATCACCTGATTCAGTTGTAACGATACCGTTCAGCTGTGCCTTCTGCTGTGCATTTACCGATACTGCTCCGGCAAGGAGCAAAACCAGCATCAGACAGCGGTTCAGCATTTTGAAATTGTTTGCTATCATATAAAACGTTTTGAGCATACGCATGTAGATCCCTGCGCCCCTGCGGACGTTTGCGATAAGGATCTGGAATAGTTGGTTATTTTAGTTTGCTGACGAGAATGGTATCCTGATATTGGCTGAAGGATAAGCTATTGATCGTAGTGAGTAATTTCAGCGTTACTTCCAACGGATCCGAGGCCAGGAAGCTGCCGGTTACCTGATCGTTGCCGATCTCTTCTTTGTTGTATTTGAAATGAACCTTGTATCGTTGACCCAGCTGATGGAATACATCCTCCAAAGGAGTTTGTACAAACTCCAGCGGAGCGAGTTTTCTTACTTTATTGTTTTCGTTTATTGCAGGCCCGGACTGAGTTACAGAGTCGGCTACGATGGCGCTGATCTTCGGTTGCATCGATAACTGATCGATCATACATAGCTGACCCGGACTCAGATAAACATCGCGCATGCGGCTGCCGTTTGCAGCCTGCAACACCACTTTGCCTTCAAAGAGATGCACAGAGAGTTTTCCTTTCCCGGAACTGTTCACCATGAATTTTGTACCCAATGCAGTGGTGGTTATTTCACCTGTTGTTACGGAGAATGGTTTGCGGCTGTTTTTCGCTACGTCGAATATTGCAAGTCCCGATAAACGCAGGTTTCTTTTGTTGCCGGGGAAATGATCGTCCCACACAAGTGTCGAAGCCGGAGATAATTTCACAACAGACCCATCTTCCAATGTGAATGTTTTGATCTCCGTACTTTTATTCCGCAGCACCCTCAGATCTGGTGAAACATAGACGGGGAAAGTGTTTTCAGCGGTCTGAACTGAAGCTACTTTCCCTGGTTGCCAAACCAGCCAGCATACACCGAGGATGGCAGCAGCGATGCCGGCAGCCCATTTCCATTTGCGCATGCGCAATATTTTTGGCATGGCATTCCGTTCAGTGAAAGTGGCGGCTTCATCCATCAGATGTATCCTTTCGTGCAACTTCTGAAGAATGGCCGATGATCTCTCTGCAGACAATACTTCTTCATTTTTGTACAACTGCTGTTGATACTCCTGCTGCAAACTGGCCTTCCAGTTAGCAGCATTGGCATCGAGCTGGCGAAGCAGCCATTGCTTTTCTTCGGTGCTGAGTGCTTCTCTCCAGACTTTCTGTATGTATGATTTATACTGTTCAGTCATGTTGTACAAAACCGTGCGGTTCACTATAAATACTCCGTACCTGAAAAAAGGGGATGCTTTTCAGTATTACCAAAATGTTATCAGAGTTGCTGACTGAAATAAAGGAGCAGGAAGTAGGTTCCGGGAAGCTCCAGATTGGCGTGACGGCTGCTGATATATTTTCTGATGAACTGAGTGGATTGCTTGAGATAATCTTTTACGGAGAATACGGAAATGCCCATCAGATCGGCCACTTCGTCGTGTGACTTTCCCTGAAAGCGGCAAAGCCTGAACACTTCTTTTTTTCTTGCGGGGAGATGATCGATGGCTTCTTCCACTACAGACAACCGAAGCAGAAAGAGTTGTTCGTCTTCTGAGTTCTCGGAGGCGATCTCCTGAGAGAACAAAATATCGGGGATGAAGAGAGAAGATTCTTTCAGTTTCTTTTTGAGGCAGGTCATGGATTTGTTGTAGCTCACTACGAAGAGCCATCCGCCTGCATTCTGAACATCGAGCTGGTGGCGGTTTTCCCAGAGAGCGAGAAACACATCCTGCAGAATATCTTCGGCCATTGCAGCATCAGCTACCATCTTGATCACATTAGCATAAACTGCCTGATGATATTGATGATACAATCGATCGAACTGCTCCAGTTCAGTATCCTTAACCTGTTGTTGCGTTACTGCACGCATCCTATTTTGTTTTGCGATCCGGGTAACAGAATCGGGAGCAAAATTAATGGCTGCTCCAATGCTCACAGATTATGTAATTATGAAGAAGCAGTTCAAAAAACGAAATCAATATCAATTCCGCTGAAAAACTTCGGCTCTCCTGCGGGCGAGATCACCATCCCATAGCGGATTTTCAGCGGAAGGAAGTACTGTGCCGGAATCCTCCACCATGGCGACATATTATAATAATTCCAGTTCAACAGCGCTCCGGGTTGGAAACCAATGCCGGGAACAAATACGAAAGAGCCTTTACCATTCACGAACTGTATGCCTGCTTCGGTATAGCTGTAGAGTGCAATGAATCTTTTGTTGCTGATCCAGAAATCAACATTGCTGCGGATGCCTGCCCGGAACTGATAACTCACCTCCTTTCTCACTCTTATCTTATTTTCGGTTATGCCATAGTTGCCGTAACTGAACGAAAAAGTATAGCCGTTCCAGTAATCGAGTGTTCCGCTCTTCTCTCCCTTTTTGTTGAGACGATACTTATTGAGCAGGCTGCCGAAATTCAACCGAACTTCACCTCCTCTGTAATAACTTCCGTTAAAAGCTTCGCTGTTGATGCAGAATACAAATGAATTGGCGATACGGCTACGGATAAAATTCCGCTGAGGCAGCAGGGAACTGGCTTTCCGCATGTCTGCCGTGATGGAGATCTGATCAGGCATAACGGTTTCCGGTTTTGTATTATAAGGTATCGGCACCAGAGAAAAACTCCGGAGATGTTTTATCAGATGATCAGGATAACCGGATGAAGACGCCGGCCAATGCAAAAGAGCAACAGCTTCCTCATTGCCTGTGAAGGCGAGATACAGATCTTCGATGCTGAGACGTACTGATTCGATCACCCTTTCGGCTTCTGTTGTAAACGGCGCATAGCTAATATCACGAATATCATCCGCGGCCTGCCATGCATGGTGCCTGTTATTGAAATTGCCATCACCAAAGGCTTTCCATATTTGTCCTTTTCTGTTCACCACGGTAGTACCTATGGCACTGTAGAAATCGTGGAGAGGTTTGTTGTTTGTAACGGATGCAAACAAATTTCTGTTCACCACAAGATGGCCTGAAGAAAAAGCATCTTCGAGAAAATGATCAGCAAAGCCATTGAGCAGAAACGCATATTGCAGCAAAAGTGCGGCCTCCTCTTTATTTTGATTGATCATTGCTCCGGCAGTTGCAGCCAGCTCCATTGCTGCAAGATGCATGGTTGCATACATATTAAGTGCATTCGATTTGTTCAGTTTGCCTATTGCTTTCATCATGCCTGCAGGCGACTGGCACAGGCGTACAAGCCCGGTATCGAACTTTTGCAACTGCTGTCTGAAATTTCTGTTGTACTCGTAAAAATGCGGGAGATTGGATGCCGCCAGCAACAGGTAATTGAAATCAGTTTTCACCAGTTTATTATCAGGCGCAGCTGTAAACCCCATCTGAATATAGGTTTGGTGCAGATGCATGATCCGTTGCAATACAGAAGTGGGCGATCTCAGCTGTTCATCCATTAGAAATGGATCTGCTACATGATCGCCGCTGAGTGCATTCAGCACTCCATAAGAAACAGGATGTCCGCTGCTCCATGCAGGAAAGAAGAATCGCTGACGGCTGCTGTCGCTCATGCAATTCATCACCGACAGGAAACCGGAAGCAGCTTTATTGCTGTTGAGGCTGAACATAAAACGAGCGAAAGCAATATCACCGATCAGCAAATGCTCACCGTATTGCCAGGCGGCCGCCTGCAAGGAAATGATAAGCCCCGAAAGAAGAAGCGCCATTCTTTTCATGTTTGCATGGAATTCAGTCCCAAAGCTATTCTTCATAAAAAAATGGAATCTTAAACTCGACAAGCGATTGTTAAAACTAGATGAAAGGTTGGCAGCTGTAAATCAGACCCAATGCCATTATGTTATTTTTGAACGATGTACAACGATCCGTTTGCAAGACTACTGCTGGCTCCGGATAAACGATGGCTGAGACATGGACTGGTGATCTCGTTACTGGCCATCATCGTTTTCACAGGAGACGCATCGGAATACCCTGCGAAAATGCACTGGATTCTGCTCACCGGTACTTTGCTGATGGTTCTCGCACTTCCCTACCTGAATATGTATCTGCTGGTTCCGAAATTTTTGTTCAGAGGGAAATATGTGCAGTATACGATTGCGGTGATCGTTTCAGTTTCGATGTTTGCAGTGCTGTTCAGTGCGGTGGCATTTGTGCTGAGAAAGTATCAGATTAATCCGGCAGCGCCGAAAGAAGAAACCCTCGGATCGATCGCTTCTTTTGTGATCAGCCTCAGCATATTGATTGCAGCAACCAGTGCGATCAAACTTTTTCAGCGATGGGTGAAAGACAATTACCGGCTGGCAAGGCTCGAAAACGAACAGCTCAATGCAGAACTGGATCAGCTGAAAAGTCAGGTGAATCCTCACTTTCTGCTCAATATGCTCAATAATGTTAATGTGCTCACGCGCACCAATCCGGAGAAAGCATCGGAAGTTTTATATACGCTTAGCGATTTATTGCGATATCAGTTGTACAGCAGCACATCTGAGCGCGTTCCGCTTGTGAACGAGATCAGGTTTCTGCACGATCTGCTCGACCTGGCCAAAGTGAGGAAAGACAATTTCAATTTCACGCTCAGGCAAACAGGTGGCATTCAGCACGAAATGGTTCCGCCATTGCTGTTCATCACTTTTGTAGAGAATGCTGTGAAATACAGTGCAGATCCGGAACAATCTTCGTTTGTAAATATCGAATTTGGCATGGTCGACAAGCAGCTGGTGTTTACCTGTTTCAATTCAAAACCGCGGAAGCCAATACCCAATCTGAACGGACCGGGAGGGCTCGGATTATCCAATGTCCGCCGAAGGCTAGAACTGCTTTATCCCGGCAAACACCATCTCAATATTCAGGAATTATCCAACAGTTTTTCCATAACCCTCATATTGCAAAAATGAATTGCATAATTATCGACGATGAGCCCCTCGCGCGGGAAGGCATGCGCCAGTTGATTCAGTCCCACTCCGGATTACAGCTTGTTGGCAGCTTCAACAATGTGGAAGCCGCTGAAGGTTTTCTGAGCACCAATCAGGTGGAACTGGTTTTTCTCGATATTGAAATGCCGGGGCCTAACGGCATCGAGTTTTCAAAAAAACTGTCCGATAAGCTGATCATATTCACTACCGCTTATCAGCAGTATGCACTGGAGAGCTATGATGTGGGAGCAATCGATTACCTTATCAAACCTGTACGCCCCGAACGATTCGGCAAAGCTGTAGAGAAAGCCATCCTGTATCACACTATGCTGCAGACGAAAATCAGCGGCACACAATCTACAGTGGAGAAAGATCATATTTTTATCAGGGCCAACGGCAGGCATACCCGCGTGAATTTTGAAGACCTGTATTTTATCGAAGGCCTGAAAGACTATGTGGTACTGCATTTGAAAGACAAGCGGATACTTACCAATATGATTTTGAAAGATATTCATCAGGTACTGCCGGGAAAAGTATTCTTCCGCGTAAACAAATCTTATATCATCAATATCAGGCATGTAACCGGATACAACAACAGCACCGTGTATGTAGCCGATCATGAGATTTCGCTGAGCAGTGTTTACAAGGCGCCCTTTCTTGAACAGATCGGAATAATCTAACAGAAAATACATTCAGCAAAAAGCCCGCAGACAATCGCTGCGGGCTTTTAATTGCTGGAGGTTTGCTATTATTCTTTCACAAGTTTTGAAGTCTGAACGGTACCATCTTCAGCCATCACCTGTACCATGTATATGCCATGAATGAGGGTGCTGACAGACAACTGAACCGTTGCGGCAGATTTCTGATTGAAATCGTGGCGGGCCAGCAGATTACCCGTAAGTGAAAGCACTCTAACGCTCTTCACAGGTTTGCTGCTGCTGATGTATACGACGCTGCGAACAGGATTCGGATATACTTTCAGTAATGCAGCCTGATTGCACTTCACTTCCGCTATTGCCATATTGCTGTAAGTGAATTTTCCGTCGAGGTCTACAAGTTTCAGGCGGTAGGTCCATTTGCCATTGCCGGGCTCTGCATCCTGATAGATGTAGTTGGCGCGGTTGAACTCGTACCACAATTTTTGCACAGCAACAAAGGCGCTTCCATTTACGCTTCTTTCCACCACAAAATGGGAGAAGTTGGAAGCGGATTCTACTTTCCAGTTCACGTTCACACCGCAATTGCGGGCAGTGGCGGTGAAGGAAGAAAGTGTAACAGGCAGCGTATTATTGAGTGCAGTTACACGATGTTTTGCCTGTGCAGTTGAAGTACAGCCATTGAGGTCCGTTACGGAAAGAGTGTATACGGTTGTGCCGATGCCATTGGCCAGCGGAGCCGCATTGGATATATAAGGATCGTTCACTCTGTTGGCGGGCGTCCAGCTATAGGAGTAGGTTCCGGCAGCAGGGTTGATCTGCGGATTGAATGCCTGAGCAGGTTTACCGATCTCACTCACTACATCAGCGATACTTACAGTTGGCGCAGGTGTTGGGTTAACTCCAACAGTAGCCTGAGTGGTGGCAACGCATCCTTTCAGATCGATTGCCGTGAGTGTATAAGTGGCATTGCTTGTTACATTGTTCACAACAGTGGTAGCCGCTGCAGGATCAGAAAGACCTGTTGTGGGATACCATGAATAAGTAACATTCGCAGCAGGAGCCACTCCTATGATTGCAGAGGCATTGTTGCAGACTGTTTTCGGAGCAATGGCAGGCAGTGTGAACTGTGCCACAGTAATATTCACTGTAGAGGTGCTGGTGCAGGTTCCATCATTAGACGACACGGTGAACGTGATGGTCTTGCCTGCATCGCCGGCAGCCGGAGTGAATACAGGAGCCGGAGAAGACGCTGTGGTAAGCGTTCCGGCAAGTACTGCACTTGAAGTCCAGTTAAGGGTTCCGCTGTTCGATGGATCTCCCAGCGTTACAGAACTGCCTACGCATACTGTGCCGTTGCTTCCTGCAATGGGCGCAGGTTTAGACGGACTGATGGTTCTGGTTGCAGAAGCTCTGCAACCGCTGCCATCTCTTACAGTGAGTGTATAGCTCGTAGGAACTGTGGGGTTTGCTCTTACAGTTGCGCCTAGTGTATTGGCATTTGTAAGCAGTGCGGAAGAAGTCCAGGCATAGGTAAGCGTTGGAGCTCCGTTCACCACTACATCTTTGCTGAGGTTGTACAGAGCTGCTGACTGACAAACCACATCATCCGGCATGGTGATGGTTGGTCCGTTCACAGTAACCGTTACACTGCCTGTTTTACTGCAGCTGACATTGCCGAATGCATCATAGTAGGTTGCAATAAGAGTATAGGTAGTAGTCGAAGTGGGATTTGCAATGGGTTGCGCATCTGTTGTGCTGCTCAGCCCGGTTGCAGGAGCCCAGCTGTAAGTAACACCTGGATGTGCGGCATTGCCGATCTTCACAGAACCACCCACACAAATGGTTTGATCGGTCATTGCCGGAAGCGTGCCGCTGTTGTCCGCAATGATGTGAACGGTACTGTCTTTGAAGCAGCCTGTTTCAGTATCTGTAGCACGAAGCGTGAAATCCTGTGAAGTCGCTATCAATACTTTCGGTTCTGCGGATGTATGATCTGTTCCTCCCTGATAGCTGGCTACCGCCGGTGTCCATGAATAAGTGTAACCTGCAAGTGCTGGTGAGCCCAGACTTACTACAGAATTGGCACAGACAACCCAATCGCCACCAGGATCAGCGATTACAGCTTTTACGGTAACGGTAGATGTATCCAGTTTGATGCATCCGGAAGCAGTTTCTTTAACCGCTACTCTGTAGTCTGTTGTAACAGTTGGCGCTACCTGCGGATTTGAAGCATTGACGTCTCCGGGAGCTACGCTGGTCCAGGTGTATTCGTATCCGGCCACTATTGCTTCTCCGATACCTACAGTGGTGCCTGCACAGATAGCGATATCTTTTGCATGGAATACCGGTTCGCTCCATGCAGGATCATTCACATGAATGGTCTGTGAGCAGGAATAGGATGGATTGATCTTGCTGGTAACAGTAAGCGTCACCATCCTTTCCACATTATCTGTGAGTGTAACAGACGATGCAGTTGCGGAAGATAATCCGCCTGCGGGAACGGCAGTCCATGAATAGGTCCACTCATCTGTGTTCACCAAAGGAAATGCAGAGAGAGTAACATTGCCGAGCGCTTTGCTGGGACAGCCCTGATCTGCCTTCACATCGATCTTTGTAATAGGACAGATAACACCACCACAATCTCCTACCACTACCTCATCCGTGCAGCTTTTGCCAAGATAGGTAACGGTGAGACGATACGTAGTTGTAGCGCCTGGGGAAGCAGACACCGTAGTGGTTGGCTGATCAACAGCTCCGGTAATAGTTCCGGGACCGGATATCTTTTCCCAGAGATATGTTTCACCCACAACATTTGGCAATGCATCTTTAGTACCAACAGTGCGTGGTCCGCAGAAATCCTTTCCTGCATTTACATCCAGCACGGCAACGGTCACATTATCGGTAAAGGAACATCCGTTGGCCGATGCAGTAAGCGTATAGGTGATAGGGTTAGCAGTAGGGATGCTGCTTCCCGGATTGAAAGTAACAGTGCTGGTATTCACTGCGCTGAGATAGCTGCCGGGCGACCACACGTAATTGAAACCCGCTTCAGCAGGGGTTCCCAGCGTAGTTGACTCACCTTTGCAGAGTGCTACATCGGGGCCTGCAAAGTTAGCGGTGGTTGGCCCGGCTGCAACTACCACATCGATCGCATCGGTTGTCTGGCAGGTTCCTCCGCCAGTGACCGGTACAGTCATGGTAAGCGTGTAAGTGGTATTGGAAGCAGGAGACGCCATTGGCTGCGCAATATTTGGATTATCGAGACCAGCAGCAGGGCTCCATGAATAAGTAACACCGGTAAGGCCGGCAGGTGGTTCCGTACCCAGTCTGACTGCTTTGCCTGCACAGCTGTTGATGCTTGCCGGGCCGGCATTTGCAGCATAAGCATTCACAATTACCTGACCTTTCTGCTGACAACCTTTATTGTCGGTAACAGTA
The DNA here is from genome assembly GCF_012927185.1 of Pseudoflavitalea sp. G-6-1-2. GTDB lineage: Bacteria > Bacteroidota > Bacteroidia > Chitinophagales > Chitinophagaceae > Pseudobacter. Next base: position 1,913,129 of record NZ_JABBGB010000001.1, on the reverse strand, counting down.
ACTGTGTACACGCTGTTTCCTGCAGGAGTAACAGTGGCATTTTCGGTTGTACTCGTTACACCATTATCCCATGCATAGGTATATGGAGCAGTTCCGCCACTGACCGTTACACCCACATTCACCGCAGCATTCACGCAGGTATTGTAAATGGAAGAAGTTACATCAGGAGCCATATCAGCTCCTACCAATACTTCAGCAACAGCAGAAGTGCTTACCGGAACATCACTGCATCCTGCAGGAGGCAGCACCAGTCTGCGATAATACCTGCTCTCCGCAGCGGAAGGCGGTGTGTAATCTTTTTGAGTGCCCACACCTACGATGTCGGTCCATGGGCCGGAAGGAGAAAGCGCTACCTGCCATTGATATCTGGCCGTGATCTCCGTTTGCTGAGATGTGGCGTTAAGTCTTATCAGCAGCGGCATATTCTCCGAAGAGTATGCTACCTTATTCCCGGTGAGCGCCTGTGTGAATCCACCTGAACAAATGGTCTGCGACACAGGCGCAATATTATTGGTGGTTGGCATTGGAGGACAATACTCATAGGACATCCAGGAAATATCCTGTGTAGTAGCTCCTGTGACAGTAGAAGGAACAGTCATAGGAATATGAGTGGCACTCGCCTGCAAGGCATTGCCCGCAATGAAGAGATAGTTGCCGGATGCCGCAAGTTTTGGTGGAATGAAATTCCCTACCGAACCGCCAGATGATCTATAGGTGGCAAATAACAGCTTCCCTTCTTTTGAATAAGTGTTGATATAAGAACCGGCCTGACCGGGCCTGACCGAACCATCCGTAACCGGGTTATTGGCAACACCTGTAGTGGGAGTGGCCAAATGTATCTTTCCATTGTGATAGAGCAATGCAGAACCGGTACGGGCCGAAATTCCAGGAATTGATCCTATCGTGGTTGCAAAAATTGTCTGCCCGTTCACCGCATTTGAACGGATCAGGTATATTCCACCCGATGTGCCATCAGTTGCATTCACCACAGGAGCCGTACCGAAGCCGGATGCCATTAAGTACACCGATCCATCACCTACTTCGATACAGGGGTAATCAGTGCCACTGGTTACGCCAGCTTTGATGCTGCTGTACAATACAGCTCCATTGGCTGCAAATTTTGTGAGGATATGTTTATAAGTGTTCGAAAAGCTGGTTCCATCAGTAACAGGAAAATTGGCAGAAGTGGTTGTGCCAGCGAGATATACCTGCCCGTTCACCAGTTTGATGGTGGGCTGTGTTTCATCCCCTGCACCACCTAACAGTACACCATACACTCTGTTGCCGGAAGCATCGATCTTCACTATTCCGAAATCAGTGGCTCCATTGCCGGTACTGCCGTCTGTAGTGATGAAATTAGCTGTATTTGCTGTTGAAAAAGCCATGGCTGCTACACTATTCTCAAATACAATGGAAGATGCAGCGGCTCCGGCACGCGCCATCACACTGGTAAGCACCGTGCCGCTCAGCGAGAGCTTCTGTACAATCTGATCGGTGCCGCTTGTCAGTGCCGGGCCCGATGTAACCGGAATGTTGGTGGAAGTAGTAGCATAAGAAAGATACACGGCGCCGCTTTCAACCTTGATGGCAAAAGGAGAATCATCATTGCCATTTCCTCCGAGATATTTCGATTGCAGTATCGATCCGTTGTTTGCATCCATGGTCATGAACAGCACATCATTTCCTCCTCCCTGCCCTGTTGAGCCATCCGTTACGGGAAGATTGGGCACACCGGAAGGACCAACCAGATACAGTATGCCATTATCGATCGCTACTTTGTTCAAGCCCACATTGAGGCTTCCGGTGGTCTGATGCGGCAGATAACGGCTCCATATGATATTGCCTGAAGGACTAATCTTATACAACGCTCCTTTTGTACCAGATCCACCGACAGGCGCAGAGATGGTAACAGGCAGATTGTTGGAGTTCGTTGCCAGCAGCAAATAACTGTTGCCACTGTTGTCGACAATAAGATCGGTTAATGTTTCTGTTTGGTTTCCTGATAAAATACGTCCGCCTTTTACGAAGGCCTGAGAATAGGAGGATGAAGAGATGATACTGCAAAAGAACAGCATCAGCAAGAAGGGAACCTGTCTGCTCAGCAGCTTCCCCCACAGAGGGTAGTGTTTTGTCATATGTGTGGACTTTTATTTTTAAAAGGATATATGAATAACATAACAGCCAATCAGCAACTCATGCAAGCATGCATCACTGATGAGGCACAGGGTACACAGGGGTCGGAAAACAAGCTGGATATGGGTAATCGTCTGAAAATAAAACCGGCATAATTGCTGTTATTGATACATTCCAAACGATGCAGCAAGTAATTACATATTTTTATTATACCTTGTACGAGTAACTGTATGCGACGTGTAGTAATTAAGCACCGCACTGTAGTAATCGTACTACAGCAACTAAGCAACAACGTTAGCGGCCATAAAAAAACCTGATATTGCATCCTGCTGCCGGTAAATGATGAACCCTTTCCTGTGGAACTGCATGGCAGTTTCAACACCCTTGTGATCAATTAAATTTCTACGTGGAATGAAGAAGGTCCTGATAGCAGATGACCATTTTACAGTACGCATCGGCATTGAGATGCTGATAAAAGATATACCCGGCGATAGCTACAGTTACGAACATGCAGTTTCAGGCGACGACCTGATCAGCAAACTGGAAGCATCGGAATACCACATACTCATCACCGATATGCAAATGCCCGGCCCCAGCGGACTTTTTCTGCTGGAAAAAGTAATAGCGATCAGGCCTGCTTTGCAGGTACTGGTGCTCAGCGTCAATCCCGAAGATGTTTTCGCTCTCAAGTGTCTGCAGCTCGGCGCCAGAGGATTTATCTCCAAAACTGCCAGTGATGAGGAACTGACTCAGGCGATAAAAGAAGTGATGGCAGGGAATAAATATATGTCTGATAAGATGCTGAAAAATCTGCTAACCGATAGCAGCCAGCAAAATCCATTCACTACCCTTTCCCCGCGTGAACTGGATGTAGCCACACTGCTGCTGAAAGGACACGGAGTTTTGGAAGTAGCCAATATGCTTGGTATAAACACTTCAACTGCGAGTACATTCAAGGGGAAAATATTCAAAAAACTGGGGATCAGTTCACTGGTGGAGATGGAACAATTATCCAAAAGTTTTCAGATCAGCCATAACGATCCAGCAGAATAACAAAAGTAGTACCCTCTCCCTTCACTGATCCGATACGGAGCTTGCCACCGATCTTTTCGAGCAAAGTTTTTACGATAGTGCTGCCATTGCCCTGATTGCCGGGCGCATTTCCTTCATAGAAACTGTTCATCGCAGCAATGTCGAGGCCTTTGCCGGTGTCGCTTACAGAAATTTCAAGTTTATCTTCAGCATATGACACTGCAATGGTTACAGTTCCCTGAAACGTACTCTTGTTGGCATTATCCACGAGATTGCGGATGATAATGGCCAGCAGTTGTCTGTCGGTTTTTGCAACAGCATCGGAAGGTATTACAATGAGACGGTTCCCATTGATCATGGCAATGTCTGCATAGAGATCCTGCATTTCGTTGAGCAGCTCCTGAATGGGAAATGATTCAACGGAGATCCTGAAATCTTTGTGCTGGCTGGCTGCCCATGTGAAGAACTGTTCTGTAAAATCATTCAATGAGGCAGTACTGTTTTTGAGAAGTGCTAACAACTCGTTTCTTTCTCCCACAGCCATCGTATCCCGTTTCTTCATCAACTGTTTGGTGATGGTATGCAAAAAGCGGATGGGCGAACGAAGGTCGTGCAGTACCATGGTAGTAACGTTGTCTTTCATCACATTGCTTTCTTTCAGTGCCTGTTCTGAATCTTTCAGTTGTTTCACTGTATTGCTGAGATCCTGTGTTTGCCTGTTGATGATCTCCTGCAACCTGCGATTCCTTTCATGCAATAACTTTTCGCGGAAATAAGATGTAAGCAGCAATGCGGCAACAACCAATAACACCAGCAAGGAGTAGAACCACCAGGTTTGATAGAACCATGGTTTTACTGTAAAACTCAGCATCGGCGAAGGCTCCCCGGCATCGTTTCGTTTCTTCACAACTATGCGGTAGTTGCCGGCCTGCAGGCGGTTAACGATGATGGTTCCATCATCCGGTACAGTCTGCCATTCCCGATCAAGGCCTTCGATCATATAAAGCAGCTGAAGATTTTCTCTGTTACCGAAATACGGCACAGCAACATTGAGCGACAATCGGCTGTAATCGGGTTCCAGCTCTAATTGCATTGCATCTTCATACAGCAGCCTGTTGTTGTTCAACAGCAGAGCGTTAATGTATACCGGCCTGTCAGGATAAGTGAATGTTATTCTATGCGGATAAAATTGTGCCAGCCCGGCGATGGTGGGCAGTGAAAGCAAGCTGTCTTTCAACCAGCAGAAAGCCGGTGTGCATCCACCATTGAATTCATTGGAAGGCAGTCCATCATCTTTTCCGAAACGATAATAGTACACATCGTTCTGAATGCCGGCTGCATAGTCTATGAGAGATTGTTTTTTTACCGTGAATAATCCATCATTGGTGGTGAGCCAGAAATTGCCCCGTCCATCATCAACAAATGCATGGATCGTTTTCAATCCGCCAGAACTCCTAATTGGAAAGGAATGAAGCTTATCGTTTTGGTACAGATAAAATCCTTTCCCCTGTGTGGAGATCCAAACCCGGCCATTGGACTCAGGATAAACACTGCGGATATAAACAGAATCAAGTACTGATCTGTAGACTTTCCCGCTGTTAAAATCAAACCATTTCACTCCAGACTGTGTGGCGATCACGAAACTATCTCTCCCCGTTTGAAAATGACTCATGATCATTGGAGTACCGGGAAGTTTGCGTACCAGCAGCAAGCTGTCGTTTTTCATCTTCCCAACTGAAAGAGAAGTTCCTACTATGATGGTGCTGCTGTCCGTCTGGTCGCAGAATATGGAAGCCGGCCTGCTGTCGAGTGCCATCAGCCTGCAATTGATTTTGCTATTGAGATCATACCTGAACAATGCAGGATGATCTCCATAATATACCTGTTTATGCTTATCAACAAACAAGGAGGGACCAATGTACCTGTTCATCGGAAGGCGCTCTGCTGAACCATCCATTTTGTATAAATACCGGTTACACAAAAGTTCGCCTCCCGGCGTAAGTGATTGCGCGTAGAAACCTTCATTCAGGGATTCTCCGCTGGTTACAGGAACCTTAAATCCGGGGAAACTGATAATGTATAATCCAGATACCAATGAGCCGATGTATAGTTTGTTTTGTTGCTGATGATAATAAAGGGAGCCGGGAACCGGGATGTCGAGGTTATCGAGCAACACTTTGCTGAACACCTGTCCGTTCTCCATGAAAAATCCATACAGTTTTTTTTCTGCGAACAAATATGTTTGCCCATTTGAATAGAAAACAAGAAAATCGCCTTTTCTCAATGCAGGATCCTGCAACAGCGGGCCTTTGATGGTAACTGACTTTTCAACTCTTACTCCGTTCTTCAATGCAATGATGGAATGATTGTCGAACAGCAGCAATAAGTGATCATCAACAGCAATAAAAGCGGGCCATGCATTGCCCGGAAAGCTGTCGACCATTTTAAAATCTTTTCCATTGAAATAGAAGAGCTGACTTCTCTCCACGAAGTAGATGCCTCCATTGCCAAGGTTCAGCCCGCTGGAGCTGAGGTTGGTAAAACCAGTAGAGCGAAACAATTCACGTGATCTATTGGCAATCTGGCTATTGCTGACAGCTTTCCCTCCTTTGTTGGGCAGCCAGATATTATCATCGGTGATGTGTTTGGCAATGGGGGCTATCCCCGGCGCCGGTTGCCGGATACCCACCAATTCCAGCTTTTCATTTTTGAAATAGAGGTCACCGTTATCATCCACTTTGGCGATAGATAAACGGTCTGAATGGATGCCACTGATATTTTCCGAATTGAATGTGGTGAAGTGCCTGCCATCAAAGCGTACTGCTCCCATCTCTGTTCCAAGCCAACAGAAACCCCACCGGTCGAACTCGATATTGGTGACGCTGTTCTGAGGGAGGCCATCATTGGTGGAAAAATGCGTAATCCTGTATGGAGAATTCTGTGCACTTGCGAAGCAATGGCACAGCAGCAATGCTACAAAAAGCAGTATGCAGACTTTGGGCATAGGCACGGGGGCATTAATCAGTAAGGGGTTTGGCGTCAAATATAAGAATTCGTTCTCAGCTGTCAGTGAAGCCAGCAAGGCATTCCAGCACATAAAAACACAAAATCTTATAAGACATTCATCAAATTTTGTAATGGCAAACAGCCAGAATATGGGTAGTTTTGCAGGTGAATTCAGCGCCATTGGTTGATGAAAAAAGCCGCAATCATATTCGTTTCATTTCTTTACCTGATACTTTCAACAGGATTCATCACCAATCGGCATACCTGCAAAAAACTGGGACTGGAAGAATTGCTGTTGTTCAGCAAACAGGATCCTGATCAACCCTGCGGGCACTGCAAGGCAAGAAACAAAAATCAGACAGCTCCTAAAAAAGGATGTTGCACGCAACGTTCCGAACTGGTTAAGCTAACCGATAAAGTTCAGAAAACTCCCGACTGCAAATTACCGCCGAAGGTTTGGGAAGATGCCGGTCTCCATCGTTTTGCTGAAGCCTTATCTGACGAATTGCTGTGGAGCGCTGCTATTGCCAATCGCTGTGAAGTAGACAGCCTGCCACCTCCGCGGGGTGCTCCCCTTTTTGTACTGCATTGCGTTTACAGAATCTGATAATGAACATTCATTCTTCAGGCAGTCGTCTATTGCATTCGATTGTCTGAAATTGTTATGCCTTCTTCTTATCAGATCATCTAATCTGTATATTCAATGACAATTTATATCCGGAATATGATAAGTCCGGAATGCGAAGCGATTGTAAAAGCAGCATTCCGGCAGATGAAACTACGCGTTATTGCAATAAGACCCGGAGCAGTTGAAACAGCAGCATCTGTTTCAACTGCAAAGCTGATGCGATTGCAGGAGCTGCTGGAACGATCCGGGTTTTCGATACTGGAAGATAAAAAACAAGTGCTGACCGAACAGATCAAAGTACTGATCATATACCTGGTGCATCATCAGGCTGAAACAAGACTAAAGCTATCCGGATACATTTCGGAAACGCTGCAATACGATTATCATTATCTCAGCAGCCTGTTTTCAGAAATGGAAGGGATTACGATCGAAAAATTCCTGATACAGCAACGGATAGAAAAGATCAAATTATTGCTCTCGGTCGGTGAGATGCCAATTGCAGCAATTGCGAAAGAACTTAATTATTCCAGCGCAGCTTATCTCACCATACAATTCAAGAAAAGCACCGGTTTCACGCCAGGCATTTACAGAAAGATAAACCTGCGAATGCCGGCATTGGCGGGATAACTGAAACAACAAGATAAATTCAGAAACATGGGATGGTATGCGGCTTTGCATACTGTCCCTTTTTTGTTAACTTAATCCCCATTTTTACATGAAACCTTAACCAAACGCCATGAAGAAAATCTTGTCCGGGGTAATTGCTTTACTTGCATCCCTGCCACTCACTGCTCAGCATCAATCGGCCATTATCAAAACAAATTCAGAGCGCGAAGTAATACCGGAAGGCATTGCCATTAATCCAACAGATGGGAAGATCTATGTGAGCAGTATCGCTTTGCACAAGATCCTTGAAATAGAAAAAAACGGCAAACACAAAGAGCTCATCAAAGAAAGGCAGCATGGGTTTCTTGAAGGATTAGGATTGAAGGTGGATGCAAAGAAACAATTGGTATGGGCTTTATCAAATGAGAAGCAGGGCACCGATTATGTATCGATGGTCCATGCCTTCGACATCAGAACAGGAGCCGAGAAACACAAGTTTGTAATTACAGATACAACACAGCATCTGTTCAACGATCTGATACTTCATCCAAATGGAAGCATTTACATTACTGATACATATGGAGCTTCTATCTACGTGATCGATGCAGCAAGGAAAGATCTGAAGGTGCTTATCACGGATTCGCTGATCACTTATCCGAATGGGATCACCAATACGCCTGCAGGAAAAGTGTATATAGCCACTTACAGCAATGGGCCGGTACAATTAGATGTAAACACAAAAGGACTGAAACAATTGAAAGGATATTCAGATTCGGCAAGGGCATATAATCTTGACGGATTGGTATACTGGAATAATAGCATCATAGCCGTGCACAATGGCGAAAAAACAGATAAGGACAATTCAATTCAACAGTATTGGTTGAATGAAGCCGGAGATAAAATCATCAAAGAAACACAGCTTGATAAAGGGAATGAGTTTTTTCATTCGCCCACTACGGCTGCTTTATATGAAGATAAGTTGTATGTGTTGTCGAACAGCCATCTGAGAGATTATAACAACAACAACGAATCAGCGAAAGGGATCAGTGATAAGCTGAGCCCTGTATTGGTGCTGGTGTATGATTTGAAGAATAAGTAGAAGAGCATTATATTCCATTGATCAAAGAGAATCCAGGTTATCTGACCCGGATTCTCTTTTTTTTTGCGAATATGAGCCTGTAGTTCGCGACGCAGACCATACATGGATCGCCCTGGCATTACTACAGGTTAATCTGGGTATTTTTCATAACATTGCAAGTGTATTCACTAACCCCTACTAACACGCTATGTCCTCAATCTCAAATTCCCTGGCATTCAGGGCTGCTTCTTATTTATCCGGCAAAAGCAAATCCCGATTCTCAGTATTTTCTTCCTTCTGCATTGTAAGCCTGTGGCTATTGACCTCAGCTAACCTTTATGCGCAGAATCCTGATGTTAATGGAATATTCTATGTAAAAAAAGGAGGTACAGGCAACCAGAGAGGCGATAGCTGGGACAATGCCATTGCCGAGCTGGCCATTGCCCTACAGAAGGCAAGAGTTTATAATGCTTCAACTCCAGGAACTGTAAAACAAATCTGGGTAAGTGGCGGCACTTATTCTCCGATGTATGCCATCGATGCTGGTCCGACGCCTACGCCAAGTTTTACGAACCGGAACAATTCTTTTCATCTGACAAAAGACGTAAAGGTATATGGCGGTTTTGCCGGAACTGAGGGTTCTCCTGCAGACAGAAATCTCTCGCTTACTGCCAATGCTTCGATCTTAAGCGGTGATCTGGGAGTGGCAATTAATAATTCAGATAATGCCTATCATGTAGTAACAGCGGCAGGACCAATGGGTACAGCATTACTGGATGGTTTTACCATAACTAAAGGCTTTGCAAACGGCGGCAGTAGTTATGTAACCGTGAATGGGCAGGATTTTTATTTGTTTAATGGAGGCGGCATATACCTTAATGGTAGTCTGGTGCCATTATCCAACTTAATAATCAGTGGAAATTTTGCTGATAATTACGGCGTAGGTGTATGCATAACAGAAGCAGTCGATTTTCCTATTACCAATACCATTATCAGCGGCAATGCTGGAGGCAACTATGGAGCCGGGATAGGGCTTGGGCATACATCCATGATCTTAACAAATGTGGTTATCAGTGGCAACAGAACCAGCAATGGAGGAGGAATACATGCTTATAATGGCTGTAGTATCACAATTAATAATAGTGTTATTCATGGCAATTCAAGTGGGATAGGGAGTTCTCCCGGAAGTAATGGCGATAATACAGTTAACGTACAATACAGCCTCGTTCAGGGAATGGCTGCTGATGCAACGAAACACATATTGGATCCGGCTGTGGATCCATTGTTTGCAAATGCTCCTTCTTACAGCAGTGCACCTTTCAGCAACGCGAATTATAAGCTGGGGTTGAACAGTCCGCTTATCAATACAGGAAACAATAGTCTGCACCCTGGATTGAGCGCAGGTTCCAAAGATCTGGAAGGCGGAGTCCGCGTTACGGATTACTCCACCGGAGGCATAATAGATATCGGGGCTTATGAAGTGCAAACACAAACAATTACGGCAGCCCACCACGTAAAGTCATATGGCAATGCTGATTTTGAACCCGGAGCTACCACTACTTCAAACCTGCCTTTGTCGTATTCCTCTGCAGATAATTCCATTGCCCAACCTTATCAGGATGCGGCTGACGGTAACAAGTGGAAGATAAAAATATTAAAAGCCGGTGTAGTGCTCATTACGGCAAGTCAGGCAGGTGGCGCAGGTTACTATTCGGCCAGCAAAAGTTTTACTGTTAATATAAGCAAAGCTACTCTACTTGCCAGAGCCAACAATGCATCCAAAGTATACGACGGTTTGCCATTTAGCGGCGGCAACGGGGTTACCTATACGGGCTTTAAAAACAATGAGACAGCGGCAGCATTAACAGGCACGTTATCTTATACTGGTACATCACAGGGAGCCATCAACGCTAACATTTATTTGATCACACCAGGGGGATTATCATCAGACAACTATGATATCACTTTTATGAATGGCGTCTTAAACCTCAGCAAAGCTATTTTGACAGTTAAGGCCAACGATGTCTCCAAAGTTTACGATGGTCTGGCATATAGTGGTGGCAATGGAGTGTCCTATACTGGTTTTGTGAACAACGAAACTGCGGCTGTGTTAACAGGGACATTAACTTACGGAGGCACATCACAGGGAGCTGTTGATGTAAATAATTATGTGATTACTCCCGCAGGATTATCATCAGGCAATTATGCTATCAATTATGCCGGCGGATCTTTAACGATCAGCAAAGCTAACCTGATGATAACAGCCAACAATGCAGCTAAAGTGTACGATGGTGTGGCATACAGTGGTGGCAATGGTGTTACCTATGCTGGTTTTGTAAACGGTGAATCAGCAGCTGTGCTGAATGGTACAGTAACATACAATGGTACATCACAGGGAGCTACCAATGTAAACAACTATGTTATCACACCCGGGGGATTGTCGTCTGGCAATTACGCTATCAGCTATACAAATGGCAGCTTAACTATCAGCAAAGCAGCTTTGGCTGTTAAGGCCAACGATGCATCTAAAGTGTACGATGGTTTGGCATATAATGGCGGTAATGGCGTTACTTATTCCGGGTTTGTAAACAACGAAACAGCGGCAGCATTAACAGGCACGTTATCGTACAACGGTACATCGCAGGGGGCAATCAATGCAAATAGCTATACCATCGTTCCCGGAGGATTGTCGTCTGGCAATTATGATATTAGTTACATAGCCGGCAGCTTAACCATCAGTAAAGCAGCACTGGTTATTGTAGCCGATGCTCAAACGAAAGTCTATGGCACAGCAGATCCTGCCTTTACCTACACTGTAACCAGTTATGCAAGCGGAGATAATCAAAGCATATTCAGTGGTGGTGCCAGCAGAGTTGCCGGAGAGAATGTGGGCATTTATCTTATCAATCGGGGTACATTGAATGCCGGAAACAATTATGACATTTCATTTACCGGCAATAATCTCACAATAACCAAAGCGTCTCAGACCATTACCTGGACACAGAGTTTGATAACCGGCTGCAATGGTGCAGTTTCTATAGCGCTATCTGCAACCGCCAGCAGCGGCCTACCGGTTACCTATACTACAGGCAATGCCAGCATCGCTACGGTGAGCGGTTCAACACTCACGCCTCTAAACGCAGGCAGCACCTTGATTACAGCAATGCAGTCAGGAGATGAGAATCATTTTGCAGCAGCTCCTGCCATCAATACGTTTACATACCAGTCGCCATCGAAAGTAAGACAGCACTGGAATGATGTTTTGCTGTTCGACAATACCGATAACAATTTTGCACAATGGCAATGGTACAAAAACGGCACTGCAGTGCCTGGTGCCACTATGGGTTATTACAGCGAAACAACTGCGCTCAACGGAACTTACTATACCATTGCCACCGACAAGAACGGGAATGTTATTCAAACTTGTCCGCTTTCTTTAAATGGCAGTAACAGTGCAAAAGAGGGGATCAAAGTATTTCCTAATCCGGGCGCAGGAGGGAGTACGGCAAAGGTTACGTGCAATTTTGATCAATCTGTCCTGGCCGGTGCAAGATTGATGATAAGTGCATCGAATGGTACAATAGTTCAGCAGATAACCACTGTGCAGCCGGTAACTTCCATCATCCTGCCAATGAATGGAGGAATATATAGTATAACATTATTGCTGAGTAATGGGCAGAAAGCAACAGTAAATGTGTTGGTAAAATAGATTGAAGGCGGCCTGGCTGATGTGAACCGGAGTTCAGGACTTTGGTTACATCAGCCGGAGTAGCTGAAAATAAAAAGCAGTGGTTGAGTAAACCACTGCTTTTTATTTTGAGTTCGTAGTGCGGTGAGGGAGGGAAATGAACCTGGTCCCTAAGCGCGGTTATTTTCAATATGTTAGGTTCTGTAAGATGATTTGGTGCACCGAATTTGACACCTGGGCTTTTGGAAAAAAACCATACAAAAATAGGGTATATAATCAAAGAGCCAAGCTATGTGATTTAATAGCCCTAATAATCTGAGTGATCAATTTTCACATTCCAGCTCCATTAATTTGGTTATAAGAAAGTTACAAGTAAATCAAATTCCGTAATTTATCTTTTAAAGGAAATTTGGATTTCGTCCTTCAAAACTTTGACAAATAAATTAATAAAAATAATATATTCGTTATCATTCATACCAAAACTCAAATCGAATGCCCAAACTCCCTCATGTGAAATTAAACACATCAAGGCAGAATGAAGGTTCAATTACGTTAAAGTTCAATTATGGCTTTTCTGACGAGGAAGTAAGAGATGATAACAACGATAAAGATTATAGGCCAATGGCTAGGGCTTTTCAAAGCTTCCTAAATCGCTTTAGATCAGATATCCAGAGCAGAGAAGGTGAGCGAAATGAAGCCCTTAATGTACCCCACCATATTGATTATATACAAATAACATTCTTCTCACAATTTGTAACATCAGCGTTCTACAATAGATGGTTTAATGAATTCGGAATATTAGGAGTAAACTTTTCAAAATTCAATACCGAAGTTCTATTCGCAATTACCGACAGAGAAAAATTTAATAAATTCTATCAAGAAATTGAGAACTTTATTGATAAAGAGCTTAATAAAAGAGAGGTAAATTACTCACCCCTTGTAATCTATATTAAGGAGTTTAGGTTGCTTACTTCAGAAGATATTATTCAATTTCAAAACCTTGGCTCGCTTATGAATCTTAGATTGGTAGATGACTTCCCTTTAGGAAACTCTCACTTCCAACCTATTCTATTAGCGCTAGAAAATTATTTAACCGAAAGAAATATTCCATTTTCGTATTCAATTAAAGACAAACATATTGAAGTCATTACGCCTTCTCAGGCTCAAATAGAAGAAATTGTCAAGAATTACGATATCGTCCTAAGTGTAACATCAGCACTTTCTGCGGTAATAAGCCCGAGTGAGTTGAATTTACCTGAAAGATCTTATGGATTTACAATTAACGACGTAAATACACCTCTCCCAATAATTGGGATATTAGATACAGGCATAAGTGACAAGACCCCACTCAAAAATATTTTGATAAACGACCAAACTTATGACCTTACAAATAGCAATGTTTTTGAGGACAATGTCAACCACGGGACCGCTGTAGCAGCGCTTGCTGCTTTAGGAAAAAAAGCCTACTCTGCCAGATATCGAGGTAAAATTTCTAGTGATGCGCGTTTACTTTCTATGAAAATTTCAGACAACTCAACTTGCTATCTTTCTCAAAAGGATATACTTGCTTTATTACATAGAGCCAAACAAGAATACCCCGAAATTAAGCTCTTTGTCTTAACAACTTGCTTCCAGCATCATAAACAATATAATGAAGACCACTCTGCATATGCATTTGCATTGGATACCTTTGCACATGAAAATGATTGTCTAGTTCTCATTTGTACTGCAAATAATGATAACGCTGCTTTTGCGAATACGACCTACGATCCTAGGTATTTCTTAAATGAAGACACAAATATCTGCACACCAGCAGAATCAATGAATAACCTTACGATTGGGGCTGCAGCAGATTCATTACGTGCAGGGCATTTTGTCGGCATTTCATCATCTAAAGAATTTCCAACTTTATATACTCGAAAAAGCCATATAGATCTTCATAAAATATTCCCTTTTAACAAAATCAACAAGCATTATTTCAAGCCCGACGTAATAGAATGCGGAGGAGATTATGAGTTTAGCAAAAGCGGACTTATTGGAAGTGGTGCTAATGCATCTATGGAAGTTCTATCAGCAAATGAAACAGAAGGATTTATTTCACATGTTGGTACTAGCTACTCCACTCCTCTAGTAGCAAATATTGCTGCTCAAATTCAAAGAGCATACCCTAACATAAAATCACAATCTATAAAAGCTCTCATCATAAATAGTGCATCCTTAAATGCAATTAGATTTCCTACTCCAACTTCTAAAATGATTAACAAAATAGCTGGTCATGGATTAACGAATGAAGTCAAAAGTGTGTATTCTGATGAGGATTCTATCACTTTTTTGCTGGAAGAAGAAATTAAGCCTGAGACATTAAGACTATTCCCTCTACATTTTCCAGAATATTTGGTGAAAGACAGATTAGGTAAAAAAAATGGAATTTTAAAAATTACAGCGACGCTATGTTTCAGCTTTGCTCCTGTAATAAATCATCAGTTAGGTTATTGTCCAATTCATATAGCATTCTGCTTTTTCAAAAATCAAACAGGAACTGAAATACAAGCTACTGATGAAAATATTAAATCACTCTTAAAAAGTAATTTACGTTGGACGCAATCTGGCAGACACGTTAGCAAACCAATTCCATACTGTAATACACAAAAAATCACTTTCCCAGTTAATGTACAAGACTTAATCAATGAAAACGGTATATTCAAGTTAGCAGTTCAATGTAGAATCAATCCTCAGCTAATTCCAGGGACAGAGATTCCTTATCAAAAAGACCATCCTTTTTCGATTGTCATTACAATAGAGGAAAGTTTGAAAGAATCAAAATTAACAGGAAAGCTCTATAATGAAATGATCTTAACTAATTACGTCGAAAATATTGGAGATGTTAACATCGAACAAGAAGGTACACTTGATGTAGAATAGTAGCTATTTTTTACTTAAAGACTTCTTTTCTTTAAAAATAAGCTCCTTCCATATTTTGGTATCAATTAACGTTTGCATCGGTACTGCTTTTAGCGACAAATGCTTGAAAAGACTATGCTTAATTGCCGTAACTAGCGTTTTCTGTACACTATAAAAGGATAACCCAATCGCAGATTTAATAATTGATGAAAGGCTTTGAGGTTTATCAAAACTAAACTGATCATTTTTTAATGTAAGTTCAATTAACTCTCTAATTTGACTTTCATCGGGCAGGTCAAATCCTACATTCAGATCAAATCTCCTCAATAATGCATCATCTAGCATGTCTTTTTGATTAGTAGCCGCTATGACTATACTACTTTGAGGTAGATAATCAAATAATTGTAGTATAGTGTTTACAACCCGTTTCATCTCGCCATGATCTTGGTCATAATCCCTTACTTTTCCAAGCGAATCAAACTCGTCAATAAAAATAATACAGTTTTCTGATGCCGCTTTCCTGAAAATTTTTGCAAGATTCTTACTGGTCTCACCTAATTTAGATGACACGATTGCACCAAGATTTACAACAACCATCATCTTTTTTAGCTCTCCTGCAATTACATAAGATGCGAGTGTCTTACCGCAACCTGAAGGCCCATAAAGAAGAAGTTTATTTGCAATCGGTAGATCAAATTTTTTTAGCAATTCATGTGCCTCGTGTTCTTTCACAAAGAGTTCCAATTGAGATTTCGTGTCTTGACTCGCTACAAGATTGCTAAAAGAATAATCAGAAGTTAGTTTCTCTAAAATAAGATCACTAACTTCTCTCTCATCTATTCTATTGTAATAGTTATCCGAACCAACTTTTGTCAGGGTATTACTTTTTTGCACAAAAGTTGCTTCCTTGAGTATTGACTGAAGCTGGAGCGCAAAATTAATTTTCTTGGTTTTTTTTGAATATTCAATAAAGTCATTGAGAACTGACAATAGCTTTTCCTGATCATTTTCAAGACCAGATTTCGCTATCTCTTTTATATAATCAAATTGACTCATTATAAGCAAAATTAGCCAAATAACCTTAAATTACCACTCTAACGGTAATATAAAGCAAAAGATGGTAAAACTCAAGCATTATGTTAGCTTATTTCCCTTCAGCTTTCCCATTAAGCATAGCATTTTATTACTTAACATTTGATTTTAATGAAGCAGGTTCGAGATAGTAGGTTTTTGAAACAAATTGCAATCGTAATTAAAGAATTACGAGAAGAGAGAAATGTCACTCAAGAGGATGTATATAATGAAACAAACATCCATATCGGCCGTATCGAAACAGCCAAGGCTAACGTTTCCGTAAGTACATTATCTGCGCTTTGCAAATACTTTAAGATTAGCATATCCGACTTTCATAAGAAAGTTGAAAATCTTTAGTTCTCACCGGAAAGCCACTTTCTTCCAAGAATGCTAATTAAGTTAATTGCCGTATCATTTTTACTTTCCATTCTCAAATACTCTCTATATCCATTCCTAGCAAAAAATAGTTTTTGCTGTGTCTGAAATATTGCAAATCCTGGTCAATTGATTAATGTTCTTGCGAATAACCATTATCTCTCCTCTTAATGCAGAAAGCTCTTCAATCAATATATCCATTGATTCATCGTACACATAGATCCGTATTTTTTTAACGTAAATTATTTTCCGGATTAGTCTGATATCTGTTTCGTATTGAGTCTTGGATAGGATATCCGACTGCTCTTTATATTTCGTATCATTGATGCAGGTGTATACCAGATTATTGAGGCCTTACTCCCCTTAGTTTACATATTACGCATTTTAGTCGCTGTTAGAAGTTAAAAAATGGTAGGCAATATTCCGTTGTTGTATACAACTATACATCTTGCTCCGTGCAAAACACAGGCACGGTCATATGAAAAACCGGCGAAGCCGGTTGTTTAACCGATAGATTTTGACTGTTTATTCAGGTTTTCTTTAGCGGTAAACTTTTCCCGCAGCAGCTTCATATCATCGCTTACTTTTCTGTCGAGGATCTTGGCGTAGTGTTGGGTTGTTTTAAGATTTTTATGGCCGAGCATTTTGCTGACGGACTCCATTGGAACGCCGTTGCTCAAAGTAACGGTTGTAGCAAAAGTGTGGCGGGCGATATGAAAAGTGAGATTTTTATGGATTTTACTGATGTTGGCGATTTCTTTTAAATACGCATTCATCTTCTGATTACTGGGAATTGGAAGAATTTTACCCGAATTGATACAAGCAGGATGATCCTTGTATTTTTCTATTATTTGCAGCGGAACAGGCAAAAGTGGAATTCTTGAAGCTGTCTCCGTTTTTTGTCGTTTTGTGAAAACCCAGTAATCCCCTTCAATTCCGCGCGCAACCTCCGTTCTTTTCAATTTCTGCACATCTGCATAAGCAAGACCAGTAAAGCAGGAAAAGATAAAAACATCTCGCACCTGGTTCAACCGATCTGTCTCGAAGTCTTTGGAGAAAATTGTTTGCAGTTCTTCATCGGTGAGAAAATCCTTATCTACCTCATGCCTGGTCATTTTGAAGCCGATAAAGGGATCACGAACTAACCACCGTTTGCGAATGCAGGTGTTGATGACTTTTCGGAGATCTGCGATATACTTCAGCGTTGTATTATGTCCGCAATTTTTCTGTGTTCTCAACCAAAACTCATAATCACTCACAAATTCAAAATTGAGCCGGTTGATGTCAATATCGCGGATTTTATATTTCCACTGCAAAAATGCGCTAACATGGTCCTTTGAAGTATTGAAGCGGGTGAGCGTTGCTTTTGCAAATTCCTTTCCGATCAGGGCGGTAACCTGATTATTGTGTTCCTGAAATATTTCCAGCAACATGCGCGGTCGATCGTGAACACCGAACCATTTCTCGCGAAAACTTTCAAGTGTGATGCAGACACCATCCTGCACCATTTCACGCTCCATCTTCAGAGCCTTTGCTCTGATGGCATCGAGAAAGGTATTCAGCTCTTTTGCTTCAGGGTTGTTGCCTTTCACCCGCCCCGCGGCAGCATCCCAACGCGCAACCAAAACAAATTTCTGTAAGCTCTGATCAATTCTGTTACCATTCACGGTAATACGAACATAAACCGGTGCGAGACCTTCTTTTGTTGTTTTTGATTTTCTGATGTAAAACAGCAGACTGATACTGTGTTCCATTTTAAAACCTCCTTGTTTGATTTTTCGAATTTGGCTAAAGGCTCTTCGAAAGCTCAGGTAGGTTCAAATCGAGACCAGTAGGGTGTTGTAGTGATTTCTGGTGTCCCAAATCTAAAATAAATTCCGGGACACCGAATGGGACACCAAACCGTTTGATATGATTTGATTCAAATTGGTGCAGAAAATTAAAAAGGGTCCATAAAACCAACGTCTTATGAACCCTTTAATCAAGTTTGAATTACTTCCAGCGGTGAGGGAGGGATTCGAACCCTCGGTACAAGTTTAAGCTCGTACAACGGTTTAGCAAACCGGCCCTTTCGGCCACTCAGGCACCTCACCTTTTTTGAACAACACTAAGCTATTCGCTTAATGGACGGCAAAAATAAGGGGAAAATTTCAATTTCCAAATTCAAATCATCCTTATTCCCAACTAAATAGAAAAGTTTTTTTCCGAAATAAAAAATCCCGCCTCGTAGCGGGATCTATCTAAGCAATTAATTGTGTTGTTACATCGCGGCCAGCTGCACTTTCTGTTGCAGCTCCATCACGCTTTCGCGGAAGGTACTATCTGTATCCATCAGGTCTTTTACAGTCTGGCAGGAGTGGATCACAGTGGTGTGGTCTCTTCCGCCGAAATGTTCGCCGATGGTTTTGAGAGAGTTCTTTGTAAAGGCCTTTGCCAGGTACATCGTTATCTGACGCGCCTGAACAATTTCCCGTTTGCGGGTTTTCTGCAGCAGCTTATCATACGGCACATCAAAATACTCACATACCATCTTCTGGATCGTCTCGATGGTAATTTCTTTACTGCTGGTTTTCACGAAATTACGGAGTACTCTTTTTGCCAAATCGAGGTCAATTTCCCGCTTATTAAGCGAAGATTGTGCCAATAATGAAATCAGGGCGCCTTCCAGCTCGCGCACGTTGTTGTTTACATTATAAGCAAGGTATTTCACCACCTCACGAGGCATTTCGAGACCGTCGTTCTTCATCTTGCGCTCGAGGATTTCGATGCGGGTCTCATAATCAGGCACCTGCAGATCGGCACTGAGGCCCCAGCGGAAACGACTGAGCAGTCTTTCCTGAACACCTTCCAGATCTTTGGGAGGTTTATCGGAAGTGAGGATCAGTTGTTTTCCGCTCTGATGCAGGTGATTGAAGATGGCGAAGAACGCATCCTGCGATTTCTCTGCACGATTGAAGAACTGTACGTCGTCTATAATCAGCACATCTATCAGCTGATAGAAGTGAATGAAGTCGTTGATTGCATTGTTCCGGCTATGATCCTGGAACTGATTGATGAATTTCTCCGAGCTCACATATAAAACCACCTTATTCGGCTGAAGACGCTTGGTCTCATTGCCGATGGCTTGCGCGAGGTGCGTTTTACCCAATCCAACTCCTCCATATATTACAAGCGGATTGAAAGAACTTGCGCCTGGTTTTTCCGCCACCGTTTTACCGGCTCTGCGGGCAACCCTGTTGCAGTCACCTTCAATAAAGTTTTCGAACGTATATATAGGATTGAGCTGCGGATCGATCTGCATCTTCTTCAATCCCGGAATTACGAACGGATTCTTTACCGGATTGTGTATGATGAGTGGAAAATCCATTTCATTACTGGAAAATGTTTTGTACCCATGCGTAGGAACATCCATCGTTAATGGTTTATTGGAATGATTTCCACTATCAACCATAATACGATACTCCAACCTGGCCTCTTTCCCCAGCACTCTACGCAAAGTCTTTGCCAACAAATTCACATAATGCTCCTCCAGGTATTCGTAAAAGAACTGACTGGGTACCTGGATTACCAAAATGTTCGTCTTTAACTCAACAGGTTTGATAGGTTCAAACCATGTTTTGAAATGTTGCCACTCAACTATGTCCTTGATGATCTCCAAACAATTGCTCCAAACTTTGTCAAAAGATTTTGCCATTATTCAACAAGCAGTTTTTATGTTGAGTTATAGAAATACGCTTAATCATGCCAACCGCAAAAAATTCTTCACAGAATCAGGATTTTTCCGAACTAAATCTTCAAAAAAAAACTTGAGCAGGGGGGCGAATATCAAAATTTTTCGTGAAAGAAAAAATTTTTTATTCACTTGTTTTTTCGGGAATAAACACATCGAATATTCTGAACAAACTTTTTATCACATTCATCTTAAAACACAGACGTAGCCTGCTGATCAGCATAGCCTGATCAATCCGTTCGACACTTACTGTTTTAAAGAAATTAACTTGTAAACATTTAACGATGTGGAAAACATTCTTCCACTGTTTACCAAAAACCGTTTGATACGACCAATTCTGACTGAAGCTTTTTCACTCGTTGTTGTTAGGTAGCAGGGATTGTGAAGCCTATACCGCGGAACATCTTTTACATGCAATTGTTCCGGCCGGATATCTTGCTTCTCACACTTTTCAGACAATTCTTCGCAGGTGGATTTGCAGGAAATCTGGATGAAGAAAGTAACAGGTTTAATATTGTATATCTCACCTTTCTTCATAAAAAAATAACTAATGACTGATGTAATTGAAGATACAAATTATTTGATACGAACCGAATTTTCACACTCTTTTTTTTACCTCCCTTTCCGAAATAATTTTTCCCTTTTCCGGTAATGTTCCACGCTACTCAAATTGCCTGCAATTCCACACTTATCATCACTTTCGGGTCAAGATGTGTTTACATTTTTTTCTCACCCTCATTCATTACTTTTGCGCCTCAGAGTACTCATTTACACATTTCATCTAAACAGGTTTTTTAGGTTAACTACCTGACACCATGCAACAAACATTCACTATCAAGCTGCTTCCTGCCGAAGCTGCAAACTCCGGCATCATTCAGCAATACGCCGCCAGCCATCTCGGTCTGCCCGTTTCTTCCATCACCGGTTATCAGATTAAGAAAAGATCTATCGACGCAAGAAGCAAACAACCATGGATACTGCTCACTATCACCGTATTCGCAAATGAGCCCTTTCATGCTGCATCTCCTGCTTCCATTGAATTGCACAATGTATCTGCTTCGCGCCATAAAGTGATCATCGTTGGTGCCGGACCAGCAGGATTGTTTGCTGCAGTGAAACTTATTGAGCTTGGCATTCAGCCCATCATTCTCGAAAGAGGAAAAGATGTAAGAGCCAGAAGACGCGATCTCGCACAAATGAATAAAGAAGGCATCGTTAACCCCGAAAGCAATTACTGCTTCGGAGAAGGCGGTGCAGGCACTTACAGCGATGGCAAACTCTACACCCGCAGCAACAAACGTGGCGATGTTAACCGCATTCTGCAGCTGCTGGTTCAGTTCGGTGCAGATGAAAAGATTTTGTACGAAGCACATCCGCATGTAGGCACCAACAAACTGCCGCAGATCATCACCGCTATCCGCGAAGCGATCCTTCATTACGGCGGACAATTTCTCTTCGAACAAAAAGTAACCGACTTCCATATCAGCAATGGTATTATTAAAGGAGTGAGCACCGCAGCGGGCAGCCGATTCGACGGCGATGCTGTTATCCTCGCCACCGGCCACTCTGCCCGCGATATTTTTCAATTGCTGCATAACCTCAATCTGAAAATCGAAGCAAAACCCTTTGCGCTTGGTGTACGCATTGAACATCCGCAACAACTGATCGATCAGCTTCAATACCACTGCCCTGTGCGCGATGAATTTCTTCCTCCTGCCAGTTACAGTCTGGTACAACAGGTAGACAACCGGGGAGTGTTCTCTTTTTGCATGTGTCCGGGTGGTATTATCGCACCGGCTGCTACCAATCCCGGCGAGCTGGTAGTGAACGGATGGAGTCCATCCAAAAGAAACAACCCCTATGCGAATTCAGGTATGGTAGTGTCTGTTGAATTATCAGACATGGGTGCATTCAAACAATTCGGTCCGCTTGCAGCCATGCATTTTCAGCAGTCTGTTGAACAGAAAGCATTTGAAGCAGGCGGTGGCAATCTCGTAGCTCCCGCGCAGCGCATGGTAGATTTTGTGGAAGGCAAAGTATCTTCTTCCCTGCCCGATTGCTCCTATCTTCCCGGCATCAATTCCACTTCATTGAAAGAGGTGCTGCCAGGATTTGTACACCACGCACTCCGCAATGCCTTCAAAGAGTTTGGCAAGAAGATGCCCGGTCGCCACGGCAACAAAGGTTATTTCACCAACGAAGCGGTACTCGTTGCCACAGAGAGCCGCACTTCTTCTCCGGTAAGAATACCCAGAGACCCCGAAACATTGCAGCATCCGCAGATCAGCAATTTGTATCCCTGTGCCGAAGGAGCTGGTTATGCAGGTGGAATTGTGAGTGCTGCGATGGATGGTGAACGGGTAGCCGCCGCCATTTCAGCGATACTGCAGCCGGCATAATGCCGCAATCACACCTGAATTCAAAGTTTTCGTATAATAGTTTGTAACAATTTTAACTTTCGGGCTACTAAAGAGATGGTTGCTCCGTCCGATGGGATAACCAGCCCAACTTCAAACTATTACCCAAACTTAACTCATGAACATCCTCGAAGTAAGGAATCTCAGGAAGTATTATGCTACCCAGAAGGCTGTGGACGATATCAGCTTTACACTTAATGCGGGCAGCATATTCGGACTGCTGGGTCCCAATGGCGCAGGCAAGACCACGCTTATCAGAATGATCACAGGCATCTTCTACCCCGATGAGGGAGAGATCCTCTTCAATGGACGAAAGTTCAATCCGCAGACAGACATCCTTCAAACCGGCTACATGCCCGAAGAACGCGGATTATATAAAAAGATGAAGATCGGCGAACAGGCCATCTATCTCGCACAACTCAAAGGCATGAGCAAAGCCGATGCTACCGCCAAAGTAAAAGAGTGGTTCATCCGTTTTGAAATGCAAACCTGGTGGAACAAAAAAGTAGAAGACCTCAGTAAAGGCATGCAGCAGAAACTGCAATTCGTAACTACTGTTCTTCACGAACCGAAACTGATTATTCTCGACGAGCCCTTCAGCGGCCTCGACCCCGTGAATGCCAACCTCATCAAAGACGAAATATACAGGCTCGCCAAAAATGGCGCCAGCATCATCTTCAGTACGCACCGCATGGAGCAGGTTGAAGAGATCTGCGATCATATCATTCTTGTGAACAAAGGCCAGAAAATACTCGATGGCACTGTTAAGCAGGTGAAACAACAATTCAAGGAGCATCTTTTCCGCATCAGTCTCGAAGAGAAAGCAGCAGCTGTGAGCTCTCCTGCATTCGATGTGATCTCCACACAGGAAAACGACCTGATAGTGAAGATCCACGAAGGCAATAAGCCCAACGATGTGCTGCAGTACTTCCTGCAACAGCAGCACAGCATTGTTGCTTTTCAGGAGATATTGCCTTCACTCAACGAGATCTTCATCAGACTCGTGGAGAATACACCGCTCGCCAGACAATTTGAAAAGATCACTGCTTAAACAACACTCACATGAACAAGACCTGGATAATCATACAAAGAGAATTTCTCAGCAGGGTTCGTAAAAAAACTTTCCTGCTCAGCACCATATTATTGCCCATATTGCTGGCCGGCGTATATGCAGGCATGATCTACTTCTCCGTAAAAGGAAATGATGAAGTGAAGATTGCGGTAAGCGATAAAGCCAATATTTTTCAAAACGAACTGAAGAACAATGACGACATCAGTTTCACTTTCCTCAACGATCTTTCTGCAAAGCAGCTGGAAGATAGTGTGAGGGCTAAGAAATATACCGGTTATCTCTACATCCCGGAAAATATCAACCTGGCCACTGATTCACTCAATATCAAATCAGTAAAATCGATCGGCCTGTTTTCTTCGGAAAAGATAAAAGGACGAATTAATAGTGCACTTCGTGAAAAGAAGCTGCTGGCCCTCGTTTCCAGGTCGCAGCTGGACAGTGCACAGCGCAATGCAAACTTCACAATCAGCCGTCTCGATGGCAATAACAAACCCGATAAAGCCATCACTGTTTATGCTGTTGGATTTGGATCTGGCATGATCATTTACATTGTACTTCTTATTTATGGAACCATGGTTATGCGTGGAGTAATGGAAGAAAAAACAAACCGCATTGCCGAAGTGATTGTGAGCAGTGTGAAACCATTTCAGCTGATGATGGGTAAGATCATTGGCATCGGAGCCGTAGGCTTACTTCAATTCCTGATCTGGATAGTACTCACACTCGTTTTGAAAGGGGTCATTTTTTCAGGCATGGATTCTTCGCCAATGGGACAACAGATTCCCGCCGAAGGTGCGGCTGCCTTTTTCAGCGCATTGAGCAGTGTGAACATTCCGCTTATCTTAGGTTGCTTCATCTTCTACTTCTTAGGCGGGTACCTGCTGTATTCATCTCTCTTTGCTGCAGTAGGTACTGCAGTGGATGAAGATCCGCAGGCAGCACAGGGGCTGATGCTTCCCATCACCATGCCGATCATCTTCGCCATTATGATCATGATCAAAGCTGTGAATGATCCAAACAGCAGCCTCGCTGTATTCGGCAGCATCTTCCCGCTTACCTCTCCGGTGGTAATGATCGCTCGCATAGCACACGGAGTTCCCGAAGGAGTATCCGTTGCAGAGATACTCATCAGCATGGCCCTCCTGATCGTTGGTTTCCTCGGCACCACATGGGTGGCCGGAAAGATCTACCGCACCGGCATTCTCATGTACGGTAAAAAAATCACCTGGAAAGAAATGTGGAAATGGGCCTTCCGTAAAAACTAGTTTTGTCTCAGCCTTTTCTATAGTCTCAGGCATTCCGGCTTTCCGGAATGCCTTTTTCTTTTTATGCCATGCAACATTTTACGAAACACCTCGTACTTATTGGTAAGGAAACAATATTCACACAATAAAAAGCCATGAACATGAAAAGATTAAACCTCCAACTCCCTCACCGCATTGCAGTGGCAGCTATTTTCGGTACCCTCCTTATCACCGGCCCGGCATTGCATGCTCAGGATAAGCCAACCCGCGAAAAGAACAAAGAAGAGAAAGAATACAAACGCGACCTCGACCGTGAACTCGATAAGCTCGAAACCGCCAGCGAGAACGTAAGAAAACTCAGCTCCAAAGACTGGACCGAGCGTCAGGAAGAACTGAGAAAAACCCTCAAAAACATCGACTACGAAAAGAACTTCGCGCAGGCCGAAGCGGCCCTGAAGGCTGTTGACTTTGAAAAGATCCAGCGCAGCATCGAATCTGCTTTTGAAGCCGGCAATACTGCTTCAAAGCTCAGTAAAGAACAACGCGCCGAGATCCGCAGGGAAATTGAAAAGGCAAGAAAAGAATTTGATCGTGACAGAAAGCAGCAACAGGAGCAACTGAAACGCGATCTCGAAAGAGCAAGAAAGGATGTAGAAGCTGCCACTAAAAAAGCCACTGAACTGGAAAAATTCGATTTCAAAAAAACATTCGAAGATGCAGAAGAGCACATTGAAAAAGCGAAAGTTGAACTGAAAGGTTATCAGGAAATGATCTATGATATGGAAGCAGCCGGATTACTAAGCACTAAGGGCGATTACACCATCAGCTTCAACAACGGAACACTCACCATTACCGATAAAGAGCAACCGAAATCGATAGCAGACAAGTATAGCAAATACTTCAAAGACAAGAAAACAATTCTGAAAAAGGAAAATAAAAAGTTTGTTACATCCCACGAATAGGGATAGTAATTTTCTCAAAGACGACGCGGAACTGTTCTCAGTTCCGCTTTTTTGTTTGTAAGCATGTACAGGCAGATCTGCATCGGTTACCAATAAAAGTGTGACTATTACCGCTGCAACTTCGCACCCAAAACTGCACTGAATAAATGCGCGATAAAATCTGTAAAAATAAAAAGCCGCCCTGGTCTACAGTGCGGCTCTTTACTTGTTGGGTAAACCCAGATGTGTATTAATCACCGTCCATCATCCGCATAAAGGGATGAAATACGTCACTTTCATCTTCATCGGCAGTAAGATCTAAATTCACTCTGAGGGATACGCCTTCTTTAATTACAACATTTTCTTTTCTGATAGTCTTGTAGCCTTTCTTCTCTAACACGATCACTACCTCACCTGGCGGCATCTGAGGAACTTTGAAATTCCCTGATGCGTCGGTTACAAATTCTTTTTTGTCCTTTTCTTTTTCTTTACCTGTAGAAGTGATGGACAGTACCACTCCCTGAACAGGTTTTTTAGTAGCAGCATCTGCTACCACACCGTAAAGCACGGGCTCTGTTTTGCCGCGCTCACGTTCTCCATTGTTATCCGAATTAGCTTTCGCCAGCAGGGATAGGGGCACAAGGGCCGTCAGCAGGAGTAATGTTTTCCGAACTCTCATAGATGGGAGTTTAAAAGGTGGCTAAGTTTTGTTACCTGCCAATCACACTGTCCGCAACTGCTTCAATCTGCAAAGACAAAACAGTTAAACGGAATGTTGCATTCAGTCTGGAAAGTTACTCAATCTCCCCGACATCCCGCACGCCCTGGCATAATTTTTAGACGAAACTTAGCTTTTCCCCAGATCGATTTCCGTATTATCCCCGATGTTTAAACTCCGGCTTTCTCCCTTCACTTCGGTATCGCTACCTATGAGAGATTCTGATAATACAATGTCGTACAAATCGGCAAATGAACCGATTATGGAATTCTTGAGAATGGAGTAGTTGATCACTGTTTTCTCCCCGATGCTTACATTGGGGCCAACGATCGAATTGCGGATATCGCATCCGCGGGCAATGCTCACCGGTGGTACTATAATGGTATTCTCGAAGTTATGGTCGGGAGAGATCATGCTGCCGAATTTTTTCAGCATGGTGGAGTTCGATTCGAGCAGGGTATCTTTCTTTCCGCAGTCGAACCAGTTCTGCACTTTGAAGGCCTGGAAACGTGCTCCATGCTGGATCATACATTCCAATGCATCGGTAATGGTGAACTCGCCGCGGCTCATCACCTGGTTGCGCACATTGCTTTCGAGGCACTGGAACAGAAAGGCCGTTTCTTTTATCCGGTAGATGCCCACCAGCGCCATATTCGATTTGGGGATCTGAGGTTTCTCCACCACACGGGTAATGAAATTATCCTCTCCGATCTCTGCCACGCCGAAATCACGGGGATCATCCACGCGTTTCACACCCAGCGCAGAATGTGGCATTTCCAGTACTGCCTTCACATCGTACTCACAGATGGTATCGCCGAGCACCACAAAGATCTCATCATCCCCTACTATTTCTTTGGTGAGCTGAATGGCATGGCCGATGCCCTGCCTTTCGGTCTGATACACAAAATGTGCTTTCAGATCGGGGTAGGTTTCTTTCACATAGTCCTGAATCTTCTGTCCCAGATAACCGATGATGAAAATATATTCGTCGATGCCCGCATCGCGCAACTGATCAACGATGATGCTGAGGATGGTTTTGCCTGCAAGAGGAATGAGTGCCTTGGGTTGCGTATATGTATGTGGCCGCAGTTTGGTGCCTGCACCTGCTACGGGAATGATTGCTTTCATATGCTTCTTTCGAAACCGTGAAAATAGTGAAAATTATGGGGCGTTTCGACTATTTTTGCGCCATGCAAAAAGACACGCTCATTTTTGACCTTCTCCGTAAGGAACTGGACCGCCAACGCCACGGCATTGAACTGATCGCTTCTGAGAATTTCACATCGTTGCAGGTAATACAGGCCATGGGCTCTGTTGCTACTAACAAGTATGCAGAGGGCTACCCCGGCAAACGCTATTATGGCGGATGTGAAGTAATTGATGAGATCGAAACTCTTGCCATCGACCGACTCAAAAAAATATTCAACGCCAGCTGGGCCAACGTTCAACCGCATAGCGGTGCGCAGGCCAATACAGCCGTGTTCCTCGCCTGTCTCAAACCCGGCGATAAGATACTCGGTCTCGACCTCAGCATGGGCGGACACCTCACACACGGAAGCCCTGCCAATATCAGCGGCAAGTGGTTCACTCCACTTTTCTATGGTGTAAAAAAAGATACCGGCCTGGTTGATTACGATCAACTCGAAGCCACTGCACTCGCAGAAAAACCTAAGATGATCATCTGCGGTGCATCTGCTTACAGCCGCGACTGGGATTATGCGCGCATCCGTGCAGTAGCCGATAAGATCGGTGCGCTCGTAATGGCCGACATCGCTCACCCTGCAGGTCTGATTGCGAAAGGACTGCTCAACGATCCTTTCGATCATTGCCATATCGTAACATCCACTACGCATAAAACATTGCGCGGACCTCGCGGCGGTATCATCATGATGCGTCACGATTTCGACAATCCATGGGGCATCAAAGATCCCAAAGGAAATATCCGCAGCGTAAGCGCACTGCTCGATCTCGCTGTATTCCCCGGAGCACAGGGTGGTCCGCTGGAACACGTGATCGCTGCTAAAGCTGTAGCATTCGGCGAAACACTCAGCGACGGTTTCACTACCTACGCAAAAGATGTGATCACCAACGCACAGGCAATGGCCACTGCCATGGTGAAACGCGGATACAACCTCATCAGCAACGGTACCGACAACCACCTCATGCTGATCGATCTCCGCAACAAGAACCTCACCGGCAAGAAAGCACAGGAAACACTGGACAAAGCACATATCACCCTCAACAAAAATGCTGTACCATTCGACGATAAGAGCCCGTTTGTAACAAGCGGTATCCGCATCGGTGTACCAGCCATCACTTCGAGAGGAATGAATGCAGGTCATATGGATACTGTGGCCGGCTTCATCGATCAGGTGCTCAGCAATATCGACAATGAGTCTGTAATTGCTACAGTGAAGAATGATGTGAACACCTTCATGCAACAATTCCCCCTCTATCCTGAATTAGGATAAGGTAAGGATGATAATACTGAAAGCCCTGCGGATTTCGCGGGGCTTTCTCTTTTTTCTTTATTTTTGACTCAGTCAAATTAACCATTATGATCCAACGCATTCAAACGCTGTGGTTGTTGCTGGCTGCCGTAGCAGCTTTCCTCACACTGAAATTGTTCTTCTATACAGGCAATATCATTCAGGAAGGAATGGCCATGAAACAATTCACTGCATTGACAGCACAGAGCAGCATCCCTTTGCTGATCTCTACTGTTGCAACAGGCCTTACCGCATTGATCGCTATATTTCTTTTTAAAGACAGGAAGCTGCAACAGAAACTGGTACTGGCATCACTGGTGCTTTCGATACTCGATCTGCTGCTGTTCTATCTGCAAACAAAAAAATTCGTTCCAGGTGAAGGCAACTACGGCATCTCCGCACTGGTTGCACTGATCATTCCGATTCTGCTGATTCTCGCCATGCGCGGCATCTACAGAGATCAGAAACTGGTGAAGAGCCTGGACAGACTGAGATAATTACCGGTTTCCACATAATTCAAAAGCGGCTGCCTGATCAACAGACAGCCGCTTTCTTTTGGTACTCTGACATAACAGTACTGATGTTGCGTTACTTTCCGAACTCCAGCTCCCAGGCTGTGAATCTTCTGCCATCAGGCATCGGCGTAACAAATATTTTTACACGGATAGTTTGGGTTCCGTTGCTGTAGACGATATTCTCCGCTCCCTGAAAAGTATACTTATCAGTGCTGCGGTAGTTATTGTTGAGCAGATAAATGGACAGGTCTTTGTACTCATCCTTATCGTATGTGCGATAGGTGAGCAGGCGGCTGGAATACTTGCTGGTGTTTACATCCATGTATTGCAGGCTCCGGACAGTAGAAGGTTTTTCCGTATTGTGCTCCAGAAATGAGTATTGATAAAGTGAAGTGGCAGAATCCACATCTTTCTGCATCAGCAGATACCCTTTCTTTTTCATGGTGGTATCGATGCGGAAATTGTCGTACTCCATTAATTTCTGCAGGTCGGGAATGGTAAGTTCTGTCTTAACCGGAAGCAGCGGCTGCTGCTTTGGTTTTGAATTCAGCGTTACGCGTTGCGCAAACGTCCACTGTGCAGACAATAAAACAATTACCAGCAATAAATATCTGACCATCCGGGGTAAAATTGTGAGGCGAAGTAACAATTCTGATCGGTGCCGAAAAAGTTAAAATATGTTGAAACAGGAAGTATTACAGAAACTTCCCTGTATAGCTTTCCTTTACCTTTTTCAATCCGGATGGCACGCCTGCATAGATGATGGTACCACCGCCGTCGCCGGCTTCGGGGCCGAGATCGATCACCCAGTCTGCACTCTTGATCACATCTGTATTGTGCTCGATCACCAGTATCGAATGCCCCTGCTCTATCAATGCATTGAACGATGCCAGCAGTTTTCGGATATCATGAAAATGCAGTCCGGTTGTAGGCTCATCGAAGATGAAGAGTATCTGGCCCTGCCCCTTTCCTTTGCCAAGGAATGATGCCAGTTTCACTCGTTGTGCTTCGCCGCCGGAAAGTGTATCGGACGATTGTCCCAGTTTCACATAACCCAGTCCCACATCGCTGAGCGGACGGATCCTGTTCACAATATCTTTCTCTCCTTCGAAGAAGATCAGCGATTCGTCCACACTCAGTTCGAGAATATCGTAGATGTTCTTTCCTTTGAATTGCACTTCCAGCACTTCTTCCTTGAACTTCTTTCCACCGCATACTTCGCAGGTGAGGTGCACATCTGCCAGGAACTGCATTTCTACAATTTGTTCGCCTTCACCCTTACAGGTATCGCATCGGCCTCCGTCTACGTTGAAAGAAAAATGCTTGGGTTGAAATCCGCGTGTTTTGCTCAGCGGCTGCTTCGCATAGAGATCGCGGATCTCATCGTATGCTTTGATATAGGTTACCGGATTGCTTCGCGATGATTTACCGATAGGATTCTGATCGATCATTTCGATCTGGGAAATGCTGTCGATATCACCTGTGATGCTTTTGTGCAATCCTACTTTTTCAGCAAACTCTCCTTTTATTTTCTGCAGTCCGGGATAGAGGATCTGTTTTACGAGTGTTGTTTTTCCGCTTCCGCTCACGCCGCTTACTACAGTGAAAGTGTTCAGCGGAAATTCAGCTGTTACATTTTGCAGGTTATTCTGTCGTGCTCCTTCTACTTTGATGCTTCGGTTCCATTTGCGAACGGTCTTCGGTGCATCGATAGTGAGTGTGCCTTTGAGATACTGACCGGTGAGGCTGTTCTCGTTGGCAATGAGTTCGTCGTAATTGCCGGCGGCTACCACTTGTCCACCAAGATGCGATGCAAGTGGTCCCATGTCGATAATATGATCTGCTTCGCGCATCATCAGTTCATCGTGTTCTACCACAACAACTGTGTTACCGAGATCGCGGAGTTCCTTGAGTACACGGATCAATCTTTCCGTATCGCGCGAATGCAATCCGATCGAAGGCTCATCGAGTATGTACAACGAGTTGGTGAGATTGCTGCCCAGTGAACGCGTGAGTTGAATACGCTGACTTTCGCCACCACTCAAAGAGTTGGCGAGACGATTGAGCGTAAGATAGCCCAAACCTACGTCCATCAAGGTTTTCAGGCGATGATTTATTTCTATGAGAATGCGCTTGGCCACCTGCTGATCGTACTCGCTCAGCTTCAGTTTGGCAAACCATTCTGTGAGATCACGTACAGGAATTTCGCAGAGCTCTCCGATATGCTTATCGCCTACTTTTACATAGAGCGCTTCTTTGCGGAGGCGATATCCTTTACAATCAGGACAGGTAGTTCTTCCTCTGTATCTGCTGAGCAGTACGCGGTACTGCACTTTGTACAGATTGGCTTCCACTTCTTTGAAGAAATCGTCGATGCCCTGCACAAATGAGTTTCCTTCCCAGAGCTGATTGTATTGTTCTTTGGTGAGGTCGATGATGGGTTTGTGGATCGGGAAATCGAATTTCTTCGCACCCTTCACGAATTGATCTTTCCACGCGCTGAGCTTATCCCCTTTCCAGGGCGCTACAGCGCCTTCGTACACGCTGAGGCGTTTGTCTGGTATCACCAGATCCGCATCTATACCGAGTACCTGACTGAAACCTTCGCAGGTAGGGCAGGCACCAAAAGGATTATTGAAGGAGAAGAGATTGGGAACAGGCTCCTCGAATGTGATGCCATCGAGTTCGAACTTATTGGAGAAAGTGATTTTCTTTTCGCCATTCACTTCGATGAGCATGCTGCCTTCACCTTCGTAGAAAGCGGTTCCGATGGAGTCGCCCATGCGGTGCATATCATCTTCATCAAATTCATCCTTCACTACCAGACGATCTACCAGCACGTAACATTCTTTGGCGGGCTTCCACGATTTCTCTTCCATCAGATCTTCGATGGCATTTACTGAGCCGTCGTATAATCTGGTAAAACCTTTTTGCAGCAGTATGTTCAGTTCTTCCTGCGGCTTGCGGTTCTTATGTTGTTTGAATGGGATGAGCAGTAAAACCTTGTCACCGGTTTTGAGGGCTTTGATGGCGTTGATCACATCGGCCGTATCATCTTTCTTCACCTGCTTTCCGGATACGGGGGAAATGGTTTTGCCGGTACGTGCGAAGAGCAGGCGGAGATAGTCGTAGATCTCCGTCATGCTACCGACGGTGGAACGCGGAGTACGCGTAACCACTTTCTGTTCGATGGCGATAGCCGGACAAAGCCCTTTGATGAAATCCACATCGGGTTTCACCATACGTGCCATGAACTGGCGTGCGTATGCACTGAGGCTTTCTGCATAGCGGCGCTGACCTTCTGCGAAAAGCGTATCGATGGTGAGTGATGATTTGCCGGAGCCGGAAACCCCTGTTACCACAATGAATTTATTACGAGGGAAGTGAACGGATACATCTTTCAGATTATGTACACGCGCGCCTTTAACGTAAATGCTGTCGGAAGTGGTAGGAGAAGTTACCGCTTTGGCGGCTTTATTCTTTTTGGTGGTGACTGTCATATAGTATGGAGCACAAAAATATTGCAATAAGGAGAATATTGTATACTACAGAAAAAGAAGGTAAAAGTTCGCTGAATATGCGGTTAAACTTGACAAAGATCAAACAGATTGATATATGGTAAATATGTAATAGTCAATAGTATGTGGGAAGTTTAAAAAAAGGGTTAAAATTTGGCAGATTCAAAAAAGGCACTATCTTTAATTAGTGATTAATGCGGTCACCCCCCGCAAACAAAACTTTAACGCCTATTGAGAGAGCACTTCTACACAGAAAAACCGATCAGCCAATAAATCCAACAATAATATCCTATAACCGTCAAAACCCGTAGAAGTTTATGAATTTACTACGCAAAAAAACCGACCATGAACTCATCCAGGACTTCCAGGATGGGGATCTTTATGCTCTTGAGACCTTAGTTCTTCGTCACAAAGACAAAATGTACACTTCCATCCTGTTCCTCGTAAAAGACAAGTACCTCGCAGAGGATATCTTTCAGGATGTACTCATCAAAATCATCGACACTATCCGCAGCGGCCGCTACACTGAAGAAGGAAAATTCCTTCCCTGGGCGATGCGCATTGCACACAATCTCTGTGTAGACCATTTCAGAAAAGTAAAAAGAACGCCGGCAATCAAAACAAGTGATGACCGCGACATTTTTGAAGTGATCAATTTCACGGAAGATGGTGCAGATATGAAGATGATGAAACGCCAGAGCTATGACCGCGTTCGCCAGATGCTGGATCTTCTCCCTGATGATCAGCGCGAAGTGATCATTCTCCGTCATTATGCAGACATGAGTTTCAAAGAGATCGCAAGCCTCACCAATTGCAGTATCAATACGGCTTTGGGAAGAATGCGCTACGGACTCATCAATCTGAGAAAAATGATGACGCAGAAAAAGATTGCGTTATAGTTCATCGCTTTTACAATTCCATCGAACTTTTTCACTGAACAACTTGTTCAACAAAACGAATCAAAGAGAATAGCAAGTACGAAATGCTATTTCTGAAAGATGAAACAATTTGACACTACCGGTTTTACTTCTTGGCAAAACATTAACGGCGCAGAAACCGTGCGAATGGTTACGCTGCCTACATTTGACAGGAAATTGACTGGAAACATATTGTCATTCTGGTCCTCCATCAGACTTTTTTACTGATTTGCTTGCTGGTCAGAAGGCTGGAACAGAATGACGCCTAATTGAGGAGCCTCGCTTGAATAAAGCGGGGCTTTTTGTTTATTGCGGGAGTTCCAACTCAGCTCCAGGTTCAGCTCCAATACGGAATAACCACAAATCCAATACAGGTTATTCCCGGCTACATATCAGTTTTATTCGGCTCCTATCGGCTCTTTCTCGGCTCACCTTCGGCTCCTCTCGGCTCAATCTCGGCTCGCTATCGGTATCACCTCGGCTTCCTATTGGCTTACGCCAGTTTACCTCATTTTAAACAAACCTTCCCTTTTTCCTGTGGACACAAAAAAATCCCGGCAGTAATTGCCGGGACTCTCCTATTTAAAACATTACTGCTGGATTATTTTCCGTGTTTGGCTTTGTAAGCTGCTTTTACTTCATCCAGAATTCCTACGAAACGTTTGATGTCCGGATTGTATCCACCGGCATCTTTAATTACTGTTCCGTCGTGATCGATGAACACGTAAAGCGGCTGCGCCAGATTATTCACCATTTCGAGTGATATCTCTTTGTTCTTATCGCCGAGATTCTTGATGGTACCGAGACCATGTTTCGACTCGAAGCGCTCTTCTTCCGGCAGTCTGAATTTATCATCGCAGTACAGAGATACTACAACGAAATCCTGACTGAGTCTTTTCTTCACTTCTTCATCGGTCAGCACCTCCTGCTCCATCTTACGACAGTTAGCGCAGCTGTGACCGGTAAAGTCTACCAGAATAGGTTTGCCTACTTTCTTCGCTGCATCGAGTGCTTCCTGATAATCGAAGAATGCATGCACGCCAGGAATTTCAGATTCGAGGAAGTCGGTATACTTCACAGGTTTGATGCTTTCGCCACCTGCATTATTTGCAGTACCGGAAGTTCCTTCAGATGCAGAAACGGTTACTACTTTATTGAGATTGAAATCCTGTGTTTTCATTTCTGGCAACCAGGCGCTCAATCCTTTCAATGGCGCACCCCACATACCGGGAATAAGGAATACAGTGAACGACAGTGCTGCGATGGCGAAGAACAGTCGTGTTACAGTAAGGTATGGTTTGCCGTAATCGTTCAGCGGAAGATCATTATCGTGATGGAACCTGAGTTTGCCCAAAAGATACAGACCAAGTAATCCGAAGATCACGATCCAGAGCGCGAGGTATACTTCGCGGTCGAGGAGCCCCCAGTGGTAAGCGAGGTCGGCGCTCGACAGGAACTTCAGTGCCAGTGCCAGTTCGATAAAGCCCAGTGCCACTTTGATGGTATTGAGCCATCCGCCCGATTTACCCATTTTATTGAGCAATGCAGGGAAGAATGCGAACACGGCAAACGGCAATGCCAATGCGAGAGAGAATCCGAAGAAGCCAACGAGTGGTGCAGCCATGGATCCTCCTTTAGCTGTATATGCGGTCAGTCCTCCGATAAATGGAACTGTACAGGAGAACGAAACGATCACCAACGTAAGCGCCATAAAGAACAGACCGGAGAGAGAACCAAAGTTTGATTTTGAATCGACCTTATTGCCCCATGATGCGGGCAGCGTGATCTCGAATGCTCCAAGGAAGGAGATACCGAATATCACGAACATCGCAAACACGAAGATGTTGAATACGGCACTGCTCGCCATTTCATTCAAGGCGCCAGGCCCGAAGATCAGCGTGATCAGAAAACCGATGAGAGTGTATATAGCAATGATCGAAACAGAATAGATCAGGGCATTTTTAATACCAGCTGCGCGGCTTGTGCTGCGCTTTGTAAAGAAGCTTACCGTTACAGGCACCATCGCATAGATACAGGGCATAATGAATGCGCCGAAGCCTGCGAGCAATCCTACAAGGAAGAATTCCCAAAGAGATTTAGGTTCTTCTCCTCCGGCAGTTTTCTTTGCTGCATCATCTCCAGGCTTTGTTACTTTGATGCTGAACTCAGCATCATCATTCTTGAACTCACCTCCCTGATTCACCAGGTAAGTGATCTTTCCTTCAAATGTTTTGCTTACGGTATCGGGCAGAGCAACTTTCTGTTGCCAGATGAGGCTGTCCTTCGAGAACTTCACCTCTACGCCAACAGTAGTATCTTTTTCACCGAGGATGTTTCCTTTCTCGATGATGGTTTCTTTGAGGTATTTTTTCGATGCAGAGTCGAACTCTACAATAGAAACGAGAGCGTCTTCTGAGGTTTTGTTTACAGAGTAGATCTTTCCTTCACCAACCACAGCGGCCTTAATGGTGAGGAGAACTTCTTCTTTGTTCAGTCTTTCAAAAGAGTACGTGAATTTTACGGGGGTGGAGTCCTGTGCCCAGGCGCCTGCAGAGAGGAACACAAAAAGGAGCAACGAGAGCGACCGGGTAATAAATTGCTTCATTACGATGAATTAATGCTGGTACAAAAAATAAAAACGGGTCTTCATAGAATAAAGAACCCGTTTGTATGATGATTGGTTTAGTCGCATTACGACTAACCTCCGATATTAACAGTAAATTCTTCTTCGGAAGGAGGGAGACATTGTTCATCGTTACAAACCATGAACTCAACTTTACCAGACACGTTGGTCTTGGCTTTTCCTTTTACTTTCACTACCTGAACGAAGTCGACAGTTTTTTCGTAGTAGTTTACAGTACCGCTCCATGCGCTTTCAAATTTCTTCACCATTTTACCTACCTCTTTTGCTTTACCATCTACGGTAACGAGTGGGTTTTTGTTGAAGCTGATAGCGGTTGGCAGAGGACCGTCAACGCCTGCATTCTGGGCGTACATGTGATAGTCTCCGCTGATGGCGGCGCTCATACGAACTTCGTAAGTGCCGGCAGCGATTTTCTTAGAGGAAAATGTCCATTTAACAGCCTTTGAAGATTGAGCCATAGCAACAGAGCCAATCAGGGCAACTATTCCGAGTAGCAGGAACTTTTTCATTGTAGTAATATTAAAAGTTTACAGTTTTCGTCAGTGTTTTTGTACGCGTGGGTACGGGAGAAAAAACTATCTGACGATCATGCCTGTAAATTTCTATGAAAAAACGCTAACAAATGTTTAAAAGTTGACCAACTCGGCGGAACCCTTTACCAATGCGGCATCCGGGTTTATCAACAAGGCGTTGAACACGGTACGTCCGTCGATATTTCCCAATGCTTCGGTAGAAGCGCGCTCCGGGTGAGGCATCATTCCGAATACATTTCCATTGGAATTGCGGATACCGGCGATATTACGGATCGCCCCGTTTGGATTGGATTCAGCAGTGATGAATCCGTTTTCGTCGCAGTATTTGTAGATCACCTGGCCATTGGCTTCCAGTGCATCCAGAGTTTTTTCGTCGGCGTAGTAGCGGCCTTCTCCGTGTGCGATAGGAATTTTGAGGGCTTTGTCTGAACCCAGGGCCTTCATGTAAATATTCTTGGAGATAAATTGCTGATTTGCATTGCGTAAGAGTGCTCCCGGCAGTAATCCTGCTTCGCAAAGCACCTGAAATCCGTTGCACACACCCAGTACTTTACCGCCTTTGTTGGCGAATTCGATCACACTCTGCATCAGGGGGCTGAAACGTGCAATGGCTCCGCAACGGAGATAATCGCCATAAGAGAAGCCACCGGGAAGAACGATACAGTCGTCTGTGCTGAACATGCTGAGGTTCTTGTCTTTATGCCAGAGCATGATCACTTCTTTGTTAAAATCGTTCTGCAGTGCGTCCTGCATGTCTCTGTCACAGTTGGAACCGGGGAATACTACAACGCCAAATTTCATAATGAGTATCTATTGAGGATTGCAAAGTTAGGAAATAGAATTGGTTTCAGCAGTTGAATCATGCAGGAAGCCAGTAATTCACATACAAAGCATATCCGAATATGATCCAGTGCATAATTGCCGGAAACAATCTGCTGTGCGGATAAAAATAGGCCGCCCCATGAAATACCGCCAGCGGCACTATGCAGAGGCTCCAGTTCACATAATTGGTGCCGCCATTGATGAGGATGATGAGCATGGAAATCAGCAGACAAACCAGCAACAAACTCCAGCTCTTTCTTACCTGGATGAACATTTTGCTGAGGTTATTCTGCACGTAAAATCCGCCGATGATGAATGGCAATACCAGCAATGCAATGCTGATGGTAACAAATATGGAGCCCGGCATCGGAGGAAGACTAAAGGAAATATCCGGTTGTATCTTTTTCCAGTCCCACTGATTGGTGAGAAACAGCAGCAGCCCCAAAAAATAATAAGGAGCTGTTACTCCCAGCAATCCGATCAGCCATTCCTTTATTCTGAATGGCCGAACTATAAACACGGCGAACATCAGGAACAACACAAATACTATCGCCGGCTGATAGAGCAGTGTGATGAAACCCATTATCAGTCCGGCATTGAACACCACCGAACCCGGTCTGGGAGAATTATACAAAGTATTGAGGCGATAGAACAACCAGATCAGCAGCGAATTGATCAGCAGCGGAGCAGAGAAATAATTCCACTCCACTATCAGCGAAGTGGTGAGCATATAACTCATGGCTACGAGGTAGCTCGGCTTCGCCATCATTTTCTGCGCATTGCACACTCTGTTGAGCAGCAAAGCCTGACTGTACAATAACAGGTAAGAGATCAGCGAGTACACACCTGGCCATAGGTTCAGCGGATGCAAAAAGCTGATCAGCCATCGATACAGAAAATGATCATCAGGTTGCTGAAGAGGTGCCTGCGGATGCAGGAAGATGCTGAATTTGAGTATTAAACCATAAACCAGCAATACGAGCACATTGCCGGAGTTTTTTTGTTTAAAGGTTCCTGTCACGCAAAAAAGAGTTTAGAAATCTATTTTTGCGAAAGTAATATAGTTTCGATACACACAAGGCATTATCATGCTGCGGCTGCTGATCTGTTTGCCCATTCTGGGCATAAAGTCAGCGCCTTTATCGAGCCCCTTCAACGTAGGATGCCTCGTAATTTTACCATCGGCATCTACGCTCTGATCGTTTAAGATGAGGGTCCTTCTTTCATAAACATTGAAAAGGAAGTGCAGCTGCCCGCCTGTATTCATGATGTAGTTGCTGATGAGATCATCGGTATCATCGTCGTACTGGCTCTTGGGAATTACGTTGTTCCATACCATCTGTCCGTCTTTGTCGAAGCTCAGCACCATAATGTTTTCAGCGAAGTAGCGCGTGCTTTGCATGCCACCCCATCTGTTGCCGTACCGGTTCCAGGGAGAAGACCAGGGCGCGTTGTAATAGTTCCAGGAATAGTAATCCATCGGGTAAGCCCAGGGGTTACCCCAGCCCATGTAATCCCAGCGGTTGAAGGCTCCGCCGCGGGAAGTGGTGTACATCGATTCGGCCGCCAGAATATAGCCGCCATCTTTTTTGATGATGATATTTTTAATGAAATAATCGTTGAAAGCTATACGCAGATTGGCATCGGAGCCTTTGGCCTGCTTGCGAAGCTCTTCGCTGAACACCATGGTATTTTCGCGAAGCAAGCTATCGGTGGCTTTATCCCACACCGCCGTGTAGAGCCCTTCGATATTGCCTCGTTTCTGTTTGTAGTAGAGAGCGGTGAAGAGGAAGCGGCGATTGGTATTGTCGAGTTTGATCTTTACTTCGTCCAGCAGAATCTTTTCCTCGCCGTTGAGCCTGTGATCGGCCAGGTTCTCCTGGTCGCTCTTTTTCACGAGCATATGCAGATCGGTAACGTAATCGCTGCTGTTCTTTCTTCTGAACTTTCCGAAAACCAGGTCTCCCTCATTATCCACCAGAAAATCTGTGAGGTAATCGTTGCGCTCTTCCATCGGAAGATTGAAATTATGCCGTTGCTTCAATTTCAGCTCGGCATCGTACAACATGGTGGTGAAGAGAAAGTTTCTCTGATTGCGGCTGTTGATCTTGAACACCATTATCTGCTGTTTGTCGTCGCTGAAAACGGTGGTGTAGATCTTATTGTTGGCCGACCATCCGATGCGTGTGGTATCGAGTTCGATGGGATCGGTGAGTCTTTTGGCTTCTTCATTGAGTTTTACTGCCATGCAGTAAACGGTATTCTTGCGTTGGAACTGGTAGATCATCCAGGCATGATCGGTATAGGGAACAAAATCCACATTGATCCAGCGGTCGTCCATATAATCGAGCTTCACACGGTTGATCAGCTTCATATCGTTGTCGTACACACTGATAGCATTTTCACTGCGATTATTTTTGAACACCAGGATATTGGCGCCCACTTTGCCGATGATCTCGAAATTGGTGCGTCGGTTGTCTTCGCGCTCCGGTTCCGAGTAGGCAATTTTCTGGGCCAATGATGTGAGGGGAAGCAGCGCTGCTACCAGCAGAATGGCAAGCAGGCTCCACCGGGGTTTCATTCCGTTTTTCATATACGCCAAATTAAGCAATGTGTTTTCCACACCCAAAATTTACGACTAATTTTAAGTATTTATGTTCATTTGGGAATAGTGCAAAAAAGCCGCTCCCGGATTCAATTTTTTGCTTATACCTTTGCATCAGCGCCCAGGAATAACCGGGCGCCATTATTTTTTGTAAAACCCTTTGAAACGGGATAAGCTAACTCACTGTGGGCAAAAATATTAATAAAGTCACGGCAGGCACTTTAATGATTGCTTTAGGAATTATCTATGGCGATATCGGTACCTCCCCTTTATACGTTCTGAATGCGATCATCAGCGATAAGGTGATCACGGAAAAACTGATCCTCGGAGCCCTCTCCTGCATCATCTGGACGCTCACATTACAAACAACAGTAAAGTATGTAATTCTCACCCTCCGGGCCGATAACCGCGGAGAAGGTGGCATCTTTTCGTTGTATGCCCTCGTGAGACGACAGAAGAAATGGCTGGTATTGCCGGCCATGCTTGGCGGCGCAGCCCTGCTTGCCGATGGTATGATCACTCCGCCCATCTCCATCACTTCTTCCATCGAAGGTTTGCGAAATATCAAAGAACTGGGGCCTATCCCCGATTCTACCATCGTATACATTGTACTTGGCGTACTCACGGTGCTCTTCTTTCTGCAACAGTTCGGCACGCATAGCATCGGAAAGATGTTCGGTCCGATCATGCTCTGCTGGTTCCTGATGCTGGCCACGCTGGGAAGCATCCACCTGAGCGACGACCTGCATATTTTCAAAGCATTCAGTCCGCATTACGCCATCGAACTGCTCACCACCTATCCGAAAGGATTCTGGATCCTCGGCGCCGTATTCCTCTGCACCACCGGAGCCGAAGCCCTTTACTCCGATCTCGGTCACTGCGGCCGTTCAAATATCCGCCGCTCCTGGATCTTCGTAAAGAGCTGTCTGATTATCAACTACCTCGGACAGGGTGCTTTTCTGCTGGCCAATTTTGAAGGGCATAAAATGGGAGCCGATATGCTCGCTGCTGGTTTCAATCCGTTCTACGCCATCATGCCACAATGGTTTGTGATTCCCGGTATCATCATCGCTACGGCTGCGGCGATCATTGCCAGCCAGGCATTGATCAGCGGATCTTTCACACTCATCAGTGAAGCCATGCGACTGAACCAGTGGCCGAAGATGCGCATCAACTATCCTACGGAAGAACGCGGACAACTCTACATCCCCGGCATTAATACCATGTTGTTTGTAGGATGCTGCGGCATCACGCTTTACTTTCAGAAATCGTCCAGAATGGAGGCGGCATACGGATTAGCCATCACCATGTGCATGATCGCCACCACCATCCTCTTCGCCAATTACATGGTAAGCCGCAGAGTAAAGCCCATCTTCATATACCTCTTTCTCACAGTATACCTCAGCATAGAACTGAGCTTCTTATCTGCCAACCTCGATAAATTCCCGCACGGCGGTTATGTAACCCTGATAGTAGGCGGCGCACTCTTTGCCGTGATGTATATCTGGTATCGCGCGCGCAAGATCAAGAACCGCTACGTGGAGTTTGTGCGTCTCGAACATTACATTCCGCAGATTCAGGAACTCAGCAACGACAAAACCGTTCCCAAATACGCCACTCACCTGGTATATCTCACCAGTGCGAATAACCCTAAGGAGATCGAGCATAAGATCATCTACTCCATACTCAACAAGAA
This sequence comes from Pseudoflavitalea sp. G-6-1-2, assembly GCF_012927185.1. Taxonomy (GTDB): domain Bacteria; phylum Bacteroidota; class Bacteroidia; order Chitinophagales; family Chitinophagaceae; genus Pseudobacter. Next base: position 1,870,747 of record NZ_JABBGB010000001.1, on the reverse strand, counting down.
ACCCAAACGTGCAGACATCTACTGGTTTGTGCACGTTGATACACTCGACGATCCGTATACTACAGAATACAGTGTAGACCATATCATTCCAAACGATATCATCCGCGTGGAATTCAGGCTCGGATTCAGAATCGAGCCGAAGATCAATCTCATGTTCCGCAAAGTGGTGGCCGATCTCGTAGCCAACAAAGAAGTGAATATCACCAGCCGCTACGAAAGTCTCGAACGCAACAATGTGGTGGGCGATTTTCAGTTCATTGTGATGGAGAAATTCCTCAGTCAGGATATCGAGCTGCCAATCACTGAGCGAATGATCATGAAACTCTATTTCTGGATCAAAGACTGGAGTCTTTCAGAAGAAAAAGGATTTGGTCTCGACGTGAGCAATGTAACGGTAGAGAAGTTCCCGCTGATCGTAGCGCCGGTTACCAATCTCAACCTGAAACGGGTATTCGACCCCGGAGAAGAATACTAAGCTATCCTCATTCAATATATTCGAAGCCCCTTCGCAGCATACCGAAGGGGCTTTCTTTATTCCCTGATCTTTCGCTATCTTAGGTACAAACCAACTGCATTTGCCCACATTCGTCTGGTATATCATCATCGGAATTGCGGCCCTCAGCATCATTGCATACTTTGTTCAGGACAGATTTATCTTCAAACCTGAAAAACTTCCTGCCAATTTTCAGTTCAAATACGATGTTCCGTTCAGGGAACTGTTCTTCGAAATCGAGCCTGGTGTTCGGATAAACGGATTGCATTTCTATCGGAAAGATGCAAAAGGGCTGATCCTCTACTTCCACGGAAACACGCGCAGCATCAAGGGTTGGGCGAAATACGCGCGCGACTTCTATCGCTATGATTACGATGTGGTGATGGTAGATTACCGCGGCTTCGGCAAAAGCACCGGCAAACGAAGTGAAGAAGATATGTTATCCGATATGCAGTCTGTATACAACACGCTGAAAAAACAATACCCCGAAGATCACCTGATTTTGTACGGAAGAAGCATCGGCAGCGGGTTTGCCACCAAGATAGCATCGGATAATAATCCGCGCTACCTCATTCTGGATAGTCCTTATTACAATTTTAAGAAAGTGGTCAGGCGCTTCTTACCGATACTGCCGGTGAATATTGTGCTGCAATATCATCTCCGAACAGATATCTGGATCAGGAAAGTGCAGTGCCACACTTACATCATTCACGGCACAAGAGATTGGCTGATTCCCATCCGGCACAGTGAGCAACTGCAGGCGATCAACCCAGAAAGGATCACCCTGATCAGAATACATGGAGGTGGACATAACAACCTCACCAGTTTTCCGGAATACCATAATTTTATCAGAGATATTCTGAAAGAATAAGCCCATCCAACCTAAATTGCACGCCATTACAAGGATATGAACAGGAAAAAGATCATCCGCTGGATCAAAATATTAGTGCTGGTTTACTGCGTTATCGGCATCCTCATTTACGGCTTGCAGGATTACTTCATGTTCCATCCGCTGGCGCTGGAGAAAACATACAAGTACAAATTCGATTCTCCTTACCGTGAAGTGAATCTCCCCTTCTCTGCTGATGTAAACATCAACGTGATTCAGTTCACTACAAAAGATTCTGTCCCCAAAGGAGTAGTGCTTTACTTTCATGGTAATGGCCATAATATCGGTGCATATGCGCAGAACGCTCCTGTATTCACCCGCAACGGATACGAAGTATGGATGCTCGATTATCCCGGATTCGGTAAAAGCACCGGCACATTCTCCGAGCAAAAGTTATACGACTGGGCCTTGCTGCTTTACAAACTCGCACGCGCCAAGTACTCCAAAGACAGCATCATCTTATACGGAAGAAGCATGGGATCGGGCATTGCAGCCTGGCTGGGAGCAAAGAGGGACTGCAACAGGCTGATACTCGAAACACCTTACTACAGTCTCCCCAGCATATGGAGTTCGAGACTGCCGATCTATCCGATGGATAGGATGATCAAATACAAACTTCCCACCTGGGAGTATCTGAAAGAAGTAACTGCCCCTGTAGTTATTTTCCATGGAACTTCCGATGGCGTGATCCCTTATCGCAATGCAAGCAAACTGAAACCTTCTCTCAAAACAGGAGATGAGTTTGTAACCATTGAAGATGGAGGCCACAACGATCTGCCGAAATTTCCCTTGTATCAGCAAAAGATGGATTCGCTGCTGAAAAAATGATCAGTCGACCGGAACAACTTTCTGGTTTTTGTTCTTCCTGATTTTGTCGGGCACAGCCGTAGTGATGGATTCTTTCAGCGCTTCGATCAATCTTTTCTTCACAAAATCGCGGTGCACAACCACACTTACTTCACGCATTGGTGCAGGTTTTTTGAAATGCCTTACCAGCTGCATTTTCTTTGCATCCATGTCCATGGTGGTGAGCTCAGGAAGAATGGTGATGCCATCATTGAGTTCTACCATTCGCCGTAGCGTTTCGATACTGCCTGCTTCATATTCGAATTGAGTTCCCATCTCTGTGGCTTTTCGCAGTTCGCAGAGATTTACGATCTGCGATCGGAAACAATGTCCTTCTTCCATCAGCCAGAGTTTACCGGGATCGATGTCCTGTGGCAGTACGTAAGTCTTTTTGTATGCCGCGTTTTTAGGGGACACATACGCGAGGAACTCTTCATAGAACAGCACATGCTCTTTGATGCCTTTTTCCTGCAATGGGGTTACGAGAATGCCGGTATCGATGCGGCTTTCGCGGAGCCTGCTGATGATTTCTTCGGTGCGCATTTCCTGCACTATCAGTTTCACCTGCGGGTATTTCTTATTGAACGCAGGAACGAATAATGGCAGAAGATAAGGAGCCAGTGTGGGGATGATGCCGATGCGGAGTTCTCCCGTGAGGATGCCACGCCTGTGCTGAACAATTTCGTTGATCTGATTGCGCTCTGCCAGTACTTTGCGGGCTTGTTCGATGATCTCCATTCCGGCCTCAGTGGGTACCACAGGCTGCTTGCTTCTGTCGAAGATCTTAATGCCCATTTCTTCTTCCAGCTTCTGGATCTGCATGCTCAGAGTAGGTTGGGTAACAAAGCAATGCTCGGCGGCGAGGGCAAAATGCCGGAAGGTATCAACGGCTGCGATATATTCGAGTTGAACGAAGGTCATAATTTCGGCTATAGATTTTGACTATGACTGGAGGAAATCCAATCGATCTTAATTATGACCAAAAGTAGAGACTTTTGAGGAATTATGAGTAGCAGGGGGGGGGGAATTATCGCTTTCTGACAAGATGAGAAGGCTTGTAATTACTTATTCATAGCCTCAGGGTTTACAACCAACTTACTTAGAATTTCATTTACTCTTGCCAGTTTTTCAGGAAACATTACTTTCCTGTTTTCAGCATTCATTGACGGATCAACAATCCATTTAACACCATAATACACCCCACCTTTAAACTTTTTCTTTTTTTGAGTTTTTTCAGTTTTCATACATTTTTCTTTGAATTAATAATACGGAGTAATCTACTCCTTTGCTAAAGGGTTCCTGATAATATAATCCACCTGCGCTCTTAATTCCATAGATGTCGAAGTTTATAGAAAGCTCTTCCAGATTATTAGCAATTGCCATCCTATACAATCTTGTTCTTGCCGAGCAGCTTCCGACAAACAGAATTTTCTTCTCAGGGAATACTGCAGTAAATGTAAATACAGCGGACGCTACAGTTGCCAACACCTTATTTCTATCAAGATTTCGGTTTATGACCTGATCATCCACGCTTCCATCTGGCAATAAATTGCCGAATGACAAGTTGCAGGCCTGGGGCATACTGATATCATCCATCTGAACTTTCATCTCAATCTCCCCCTTCGGGCCACTACTGCAAAATCTGAATTCTCTGGCGTCTTCCGACACATATCCAAACTCATACCTGTCATAATTCATACCCACCTATTTCCCTAAAAACAAAATCCGGTGTTTTTTTTACTAGTCGCGCATCAACTTTTTTCAAAATAATTTCGCAGCTATGCAATACTGTTACTTCAGGCTATAAAATAACCATGTAGGTTTTAAAATAAAAACCAGTGCGATAACAAGAGAAGGAATAATGTCGGGAAACAAAAGCAGCTTTTATTCTTCCAGCGCCACCTTATTTGCGCCCACTTTCAACTTATACCCACCGCCCACTTTCAGCGCGTAATTCTCTTTACCATGACTTACCGGAAATCCAAAACAAACAGGATAATCGTACTCTTTCACTATATCCTGAATTATCTCATTCACTGTTTTTCCAAACGGCCGCTCAGTATCTTTCATATCCGTAAAGTTACCGATGATCAACCCGGCCAGTTTATCAAGCTGACCGCTTCGTTTCAACTGATAGAACATCCTGTCGATACTGTACAGATACTCTCCTACATCTTCGATAAACAAAATCCGACCTTTGGTCTTAGCCTGAGAAGCGGTGCCTGTAATGTTCGCAAGCAATGCCAGATTTCCGCCAATCAGATCGCCCACAGCTTCTCCTTTTTTATTGAATACATGCGGCACACAGGAGTACTTAGCCTTTTTGCCCTCTAATGCATTCTTGAGAGAAAGTACATATTCGCCTTTGAAGCCATCATCATTGAAAGCTGCCGCCATCGGCGCATGCAACGTGGCTATTTTATAGTTGGCATAGATATGCGAATGCAGCACTGTAATGTCACTGAAACCAATCAGCCATTTCGGGTGTTTTTTAAACTTCCTGAAATTTATCTGATCGATAATGCGACCAACTCCGTAACCGCCTCTTCCGCAGAGTACGGCCTGCACTGTATCATCATCCAGCATCTGTTGCAGATCCTGCAGGCGCTCGGCATCAGTGCCGGAGAAATAATTATCCGAACTGCTTCCCAGCGTGCTGCCCACTTTTACATTATAGCCCCATTGCTGCAGCACATCGATACAGGTCTGCGCTTTTTCTTTGGCCATGTATCCAGCAGGACATACGATACCGATGGTATCACCTGGTTTAAGATAATCCGGAATTTTAATCATTTGAGTACTGATGTTTTGGATGAAGGTAGGAGTTTATACGGTCTGTTGAACGCTTCCTGCCTTAGCTTAAAGCGTTCAGCCAGTTTCCGGATGATCTCCTTGGAAAATCCCCTGCGGTAATGCAGGATATCAGACAACAGGCTCTTGCTGATTCCTAATTCTTCAGCAAGCTCCACCGACTTCAAGACATGATCTTTCATGAGCGACTTCAGCAAATCCACCGGATCGATATCCTCTTCTTCCGGGGTATGTTCCGCATCATAAGTTTCTATGAGCAACGTTAGCAGATCGATGGTTTCCTGATGCGCCTTCGTTCTCTTCTTCACCATTGTAAGCTGTTCGAGAATATCTGCATATTCATAGTACTGCTTATCAGTTCTGATAACCTTGTAAGGAAGATTTATTTCCATAAAAAAGTTTTAATACGCTCTAACAAAATACTGCATCCGTTTCCGGCACAGTTCATCATAATCCGAATGTGTTCCTATCCAACACACAAACAAGTGTACCTCCTGCACGCCAAATACATAATGACAAATCAACCTGCACTGATCACCCAAATCAAATACCACCCTGTCTGTTCCATTGCCGATGATATCTGCGGTTCCAAATGTGTGCAGTATGTCTGCCGTATTGCACCAATTGGCCTGCTGTAGCTTCTTCAGCCAATACCTGACTATACTTCTGAACCTGGCGTTTTCATTTGCATACCGCAATAAGGTTAGTTTTTTCACAAGATGTACTCTCATCTCAATTCCAAAATAAAGTTATAAAATATTGTTCGCATTTTGCGTACTGCAAGAAAATTTTTTTTCCCTCTTTGTACGCAGTCCATGCTGAAAACAAAATCCGGTGTTTTTTTTACTAGCCAGGAGCGAACTTTTTTTGAAATATTCTCTAACCATGTCGCTTATGCGGAAATAAGGCAGGAATCCGGCAGTTATGCAATGCCGCCTATCAGGAAAAATGCAGACAGGAAACAATCAGGTACCACTTTTGAAAACATACGAAAATAAGTGCGGCCTGTCTCACTTGAAACAGGCCGCTGAGCTAATCAATACCCGGTAAAAAAAGTATCCTCCGGTCTTTATAGTGTATACCAATACTAACGGCTGACTCTATTTATATTCAGAAAGTACAGCAGGTTTGCTCTTGTTTAATTTGCGTTCCATTGCAGATATTGTCCCCAATACAGGCAAACGCATCAGACTATTGCGTGCCCAGATGCCCAGTCTGGTTTGTGGCACCAGCAAGCCAGTGAATACCTGCAACTGATTGTATTCAACAATCTTCCGGTAGCCGTTTTCAAAGTGCTGAACGCAGCAATATGTGCTCCGTTAGCCGCCGCCAGATCACCGGCGAGGCGGTAAGCTCCCACCAAAGCAAGCGTAGCGCCAGCTCCGGTTACCAGGGATGCACACCATGCCGCATCGTCCACCAACACTACACGTATTTTTTTTGACCAGGATGGCATTATTTCTCCGTTAGCTTCACTCCTTCCCCGTCAACTTTCAATGAATGCATCACTCCGCATTTCAATGCATAGTTATTACGCTGATGCCCTACAGGGAAATCGAAACACACAGGGTATTTGAATTCTTTCACCTTCTCCATCACAATATCGATCACGGTTTTTCCGAATTCTTCACCCGGATCATCGGCCTTTACTTTGAATCCTCCCACCACCAATGCCGCCAGCTTCGACAGTTTTCCGGAACGCTTCAGGTTCCAGAACATCCGGTCGATGCTGTACAGGTATTCGCCGGTATCTTCCACAAACAGGATCTTGCCATCGGTGTTGATCTCAGAATTGCTGCCTGCCAGACTTTCGATGGTCTTCAGATTGCCGCCCACCAGTACTCCTTCGGCTGAGCCGGTACGGTTGAACCCTGAAGGCGGAATGCTGTAACTCATCTGCGTTCCCGACAACGCTCTTTTGATACTCAGAATGGTATCCTGCTGCGCAGGATCTGCCTTGCTCCAATCATCGGGGAAGCTATTGCACATTTTAGAATGGATGCTCGCCACAGGATAATTGGCGCTGAGATGGCAATGGAAGACAGTTATATCGCTGAATCCAATGATCCATTTGGGATGAACCATGAATTTTGAGAAGTTCAGCTGATCTACGATCCGCACCCCGCCATACCCGCCTCTGGCGCACATGATAGCTTTAATGGAAGGATCATCCAGCATATCCTGCATATCCGAAGCCCGGTCGGCATCACTTCCACCGAAGGTGAAATCCCTCCGGCCTACCGTTTTGCCCGGAACAACCTTGTAACCCCAGCTTTCCATCTGCTGAATGGCAGGTTTGATGGCCTCCAATGTAATGAATCCTGCAGGGCAGGTAATTCCAATGGTATCGCCAGGCTTCAGATACGGCGGAATCTTCGGCAGGTCTGCATTCCCGGTTGCCGCATCCATGGCCGGATCAGCAGCTTTCTGCCCGTTATCCGCAGGTTGCGCAGTTTTCAATGGGGCTGCCCATGCTGGTATCGCGGGCAACGTTACCCCGGCCACCGCCAGGGAACGCAGGAAATGTTTACGGTTCATACGCTAAAGTTATCGAATCCGCGCATTTTGACGTTGCCCCCTTTTGCGGTATTTTTGCAGCCACCCTCTGATGATTCAGATACAAAAGCTCAACTATTCAAATGACAGATTTCAAACGATATTTAGTAACAGCAGCACTGCCCTACGCTAACGGTCCCGTGCATATTGGTCACCTCGCAGGCTGCTATCTCCCTTCAGATATTTATGTCCGCTACAAACGGGCACGCAAAACGGATATCAAATTCATCTGCGGTTCCGATGAACATGGAGTTCCCATCAACCTCCGCGCACGTAAAGAAGGTGTTACCCCTCAGCAGGTGGTAGACAAGTACAACGCCCTTATCAAAGACAGTTTTGAGCAGATGGGCATTTCTTTCGACATCTATTCCCGCACTTCCAATAAAATTCATCACGAAACCGCTCAGGCTTTCTTCAAAAAACTCTACGACGATAAACTCTTCGAAGAGAAAGAAACCGAACAGTTCTTCGATGAAAAAGCCGGACTCTTCCTCGCAGACCGCTACATTGTGGGCACCTGCCCCGTTTGCGCAAACGAGAACGCTTATGGAGATCAGTGCGAAAAATGCGGTACTTCGCTCAGTCCCGATCAGCTCATCAACCCGCGCAGCTCACTCAGCGACGCCGTTCCTGTTAAGAGAAAAACCAAACACTGGTACTTCCCATTGCAGAACTATGAGCCATGGCTGAAAGAATGGATCCTCGAAGGCCACAAAGAATGGAAGAACAACGTATACGGACAGTGTAAAAGCTGGATCGAGAACGGCCTCCAGAGCCGCGCCATGACACGTGATTCCGACTGGGGCGTAAAAGTTCCGCTTCCCGATACCGATGGCAAAGTGCTCTACGTTTGGTTCGATGCTCCGATCGGCTATATCTCTGCCACCAAAGAACTCACCGAAAACTGGGCCGATTACTGGTGTAAAGACGACAGCCGTCTCATCCACTTCATCGGTAAAGACAATATCGTATTCCACTGCATCATCTTCCCAAGCATGCTCAAAGCGCATGGCGGTTATGTAGTGCCCGATAACGTTCCGGCCAATGAGTTCCTGAATATCGAAGGAGAAAAAGTATCCACTTCCCGCAACTGGGCAGTATGGATCGATGAATACATCAAAGATTTCCCCGGACAGCAGGACCTGCTCCGGTATGTACTTTGCGCCAACTCTCCCGAAACGAAGGACAACGATTTCACCTGGAAAGATTTCGCAGACAGAGTGAACAACGAGCTGGTGGCATCGTTCGGAAACTTCGAGAACCGCACATTTGTGCTGATGCACAAACTCTGCGGAGGCAAAGTACCGGCCCTGCATACAGACATCCTCACAGAGGAAGACAAGAACATGCTGGCCGAGTTCGAAATCACCAAAGGCAAAGTGGAAGCGCATCTCGAACAATTCAAATTCAGAGATGCCCTCGCCGAAGTGATCGAATTATCGAGCAAAGGCAACAAATACCTGCAAACGAAAGAGCCCTGGAAAGTAGAGAAGAAACTCGCCGACAATCCGGAGCTTCAGAAAGATATCGACAACACCATGCATATCTGTTTGCAGCTGACTGCAAACCTGGCCATCCTCATCAATCCATTCCTTCCATTCACGGCTCAGAAGATGCTCCAGAAAATGAAAGTGGTGGAAAAGATGCTCGAATGGGAGAATGCAGGTAAAACAAAACTGCTGAGTGTCGGCTATTCACTCCGTGCGCCTGAGCTGCTCTTCAACAAAATTGAAGAAGACGTAGTGAAAGCACAGGTGGAGAAGCTGCATGCCAATCTGGTAAAACCCGCAGCAGCGCCGGCTCCTGTTGAACCAACCGCAGCCACGGTGAAACCAGTGATCCAGTTCGACGATTTCGCTAAGATCGATCTTCGTACAGGCACCATCCTCTCCGCGGAGAAAGTTGCCAAAGCAGACAAACTGCTGAAACTCGAAGTAGATCTTGGCTTCGAAAAGCGTACAATCGTGTCCGGTATTGCCCTTCATTACCAGCCCGAAGACATCATCGGCAAACAGGTAGTGATCGTTGCCAATCTCGCTCCGCGCAAGATGAAAGGCATCGAAAGCAATGGCATGATACTGATGGCTGAAGACTCATCAGGAAAACTACATTTTGTTAAACCTGAAAATGTAGTAGATCCTGGCGCAGGAGTAAGCTGATGGTTCGCGATAAATCAGTAAATTACTGATACATCCGAAACCACTTCGATGACCTTTATTAAGCTGACCAGAAAAGCGTTGAAAATATCCGGGATCACAGTAGCAATACTCGTGGCCCTTCTGGCAGTTTTCTACATCTGGTTCATACATCATGCAGAAAAGGCCATCGAAGATATTGTGAGCCTTCAATCGAACGGCAAACTGAAAGTTGAGATCGGAAAGATCAAATACAATTACGGCAGAAAGCTTTCGCTAAAGAATATTTCATTTCATACGGTTGATACCACCAAAGAAGCATTGGGGTACAACTTCCACATCAGGGAACTGCATCTGACAGTACGGTCGGTGCGTTCCCTGATTTTCGATAAGCAATTGCTGATCGATTCCATTCTGGTGCAGAACCCCGATATCACCATCACCAAACGAAGAGAAAGCGAAGAAAAACACCTGTCGCTTCCGGAAGAGATGGGAAAGATCTATGAGAGCATCGAGAAAGCACTCGCTGTTCTTTCCATCCAACGTTTTCAGATCGATGATGCACGCATTACACTGCTCGATAAAACCGATGCGCAACTGCAGCCACTCACCATCTCGCGCTTGCATTTTCATATAGACAATTTCAAAGTAGACACCAGCAAGCACAAGCAGTTCGATAAATTTCTTTTCTCAGACAATGTAGTGCTCAGTACAAACCATCAAAGCTTTTCGTTGCCCGATGGCAGGCACCATATTGCTTTCAGGGGGTTCGGCATCAATATCCGACAGAAGCTGGTAGTGCTGGACAGCTGTACCATCCTGGCTTTCCGCAATCCCGGTTCACCCGCCAATTTCAGCATGTTCGTAGACACCATGAAGCTCACCAATGTAGACTTCCTGGCATTATCGCGGCACGGCCTTATCCGTGCGGATTCGGTCTATCTGGTGAACAGCGATATTACGCTCCGGCTGAAAGAAGACAGCATCAGATTCATGCAGCATCAGCGCAATAAAAAGCCGGAGATGCAGCGCGTGCTGCGCGGACTCGCCAGTGATATGCAACTGGCCTATATCGGAGTGAAGAACGCCAGCGTGAATGTTACAACCGAGAAAGACAATCAGATCAATACTTTCGCCAGCAGCCACAACAATTTTGAACTCTACAAAGTGGTGGTAGATACCAAAGCAGAACAACCGGTGTCGGTTGAGCAGTTTCTCATGGCCATCCGCAATTACGATGCTTATGGAAAAGACAGCGCCTATCGCCTGCAGTTCGACAGCATCCGGTTCACCAACAACACAGTGAGGTTAAACAATTTTTCGGTGACCACAAGAAACGGCGCTAACGTAGACGCACAACGCAATTATCATATGCCGCTCTTCGAACTGAAAGGGTTGAGCTGGCAGGAGCTGCTCTTTCACAAACATATCGTAGCCAACGAAGCCATTCTCCATCGCCCGGTGATGAACTACGCGAAGAACGCCGGAAAAGGCAGCAAAGACAAACGATCCATCTACGAACTCTTTACCATTCTCGACACGCTCATCAACCTCAAACAGATCAGTATGATCGATGGCGAGCTCGATTACAAACTCAACAGCAATACCCGCATTATCCTCAATCATGTAAATGCCAAGGTAAACACAGAACGGCTGCTCAGTGCCCGATCATCCGGGTTTATCGAACGTGCTGTGGACGGCTTATCTTTTTCCAGAGGAACCGTTACTACTCCGCATCTCAGTATCGACATGAACAAAGCCTTCTTCGAAGGCCGTGGCCGATCGCTGGTGATCAATCAGTTCAATCTGAAAAGCAAGGATGGGAATATCAACCTGAAAGCGCAGGACCTAGCACTGAAAGATCTGCTGCTCAACGACAGCATCCAACTGCTTCGCATCGACCATATCAGCTGGAAAAATGCAAAGCTGGCCATTGCTACCAAGCAACACAAAGACAGCAGCGCTCCGCTTCCTCCGCTCAAACTGCATGTGAATGGCATTCAGCTCAACAATACAGATTTCAGTTTCACCACACCCAAACAATCGATCCATACCTTTATACAACAGGCAGCGGCAACAAGCATTATCAAAGCACCCAATGCACCGCTCGATCTGAAAGAGTTCCTGCTGAAAGGAAACAATCTCCAATTCAATCAGGGAAGCTCCAGCATCGAAGCTGCTGAATACTCCATCAGTGACGAACGGCCTTCTTCACTCAATAACGTAAAGCTCGCGTACACAGAGCCGAATGATACGATGCAGCTGACTGCCACCAGGCTTCAGTTCACGCCATACTTTGCATCTTTTGAACGGGGACCGGCACGTATCGATAACATTTCCATACACGATCCGGCAGGAATTTTCCGCATGCAGCAAAAAGAAAGCAGTCATCAAAAGAACAAACCCTGGCCTGAACTTACCGTAAATGTTTTGTCGCTGATAAACCCGGATCTGCAATTCACCATTCACAAAGATTCTGCAATCACGGCATGCAGATTCAAAAGCAATACAGCCAATAATCGTATCGATATCGAAAGGCTAAGCATGCACAGCAAGCCGCATGATCAGCTGCGCGCTGCATCGATCCACTTCAGCAATCATGCGCTGCAACTGTCTACCGAAGGCAAAGACAGCAGTGAATTATCTATTGCCGCTCTTAGTTTCAGCATGCACGATTTTGCATTGCAACGCACTAAGAAGTTAGGGCTTTCTGGTTTTATCGATCGGTGCAGCATTCAGCAACTGCATCAGCAAAACAACCTAAAACACAAAACCTTTCACATAGACTCCGCACTGGTAGCGGGTTTTCAGTTCAATTCCGATTGGGTGAACGAATCGGAGAAGTTCTTCAGGCATAGCCCTGCAATCAGATTGCAACGATTTACCGGCTACTACACCACAAGCGCTGATCATTTCAGTTGGGAGAATGTTCAGTACAGCAGACCGGAAAAAAGTCTCTCACTCGATTCGTTCAGATACTCTCCTGTTATGGATCAGGATGCATTTATTGCTGCGCATCCTTACCAGACAGATTATATCAGGGCAAGTACAGGAGCAGTACATATTACACAGTTCGATCCGTATCCATACTTCGCGGATAGCACGGTGAGTATTCATACCATCGACATTGCGCATCCGCGCATCGATGTGTTCAGGGATAAGCGTCCACCTTTTCAGCATGGCATTTACAAACCATTGCCTACGGGGTTGGTACGCAAGATCCCATTCTTCTTTTCTATCGATTCTATCAGGCTGCACAACATGAAAGCCAATTACGCAGAGTTGAGCAATAAGACCAATGAAGTAGGTGTGGTGCGGTTCTCTCAACTCGACGCATCGCTATCCCCTGTCAGAAATACCAATCTTGGTTCAACTGATAGTCTGAGGCTTCGCGCGAGCGCCACTTTCCTCGACTCTATCGGTGTGAAACTGCATATGGATGAAAGTTATACCGACAGTCTGCAGGGTTTTGTGCTCAAAGTGCAGATGTCGCCTGCCAACCTGCGAATTCTCAATCCTGTGCTCTTACCGCTCACGAGCATCAAAGTTCGCAGAGGCCAATTAGACACTATGGTGATGCATGCCGTTGGCCGCGACCATCTCAGTTTGGGAACCATGAATATGTATTATCACAACCTCAATGTGCAATTCCTGAAACTGAGCGCCGAAGACCAGACCACTTTTGTTACGCGACTGCTCACCTGGGTGGCCAATCATATCGTACTCCGTAAAAAGAATACCAAAAGAACCGGCGTGGTGTACTTCCCGCGCTTCCGCGATCGCTCCATATTCAATTACTGGATAAAGATGACGCTCAGCGGCGCCGCCAGCAATGTGGGCGTCAAAAGAAACAAAAAATATATGCGCCGGTACCACAAAGCACTCAAACAAAAGCAGTTGCCGCCCATTCAACATTTGGAATAATTTTTTCATTTTCCAACTACCCGCCTATTGATATTTGTTTTATCTTCGGTGGAAATAGTTGTTTAACTAACTAATTTTTTCGCTATGTCCAATCGCATCATCAGAAAGGTAGCAGTACTGGGAAGCGGAGTCATGGGATCGAGGATCGCCTGCCATTTTGCAGGAGCCGGACTTCAGGTACTGTTGTTAGATATGCTGACCAAAGGAGCTGAAGAAAGTACTAAACCTGCCGAAAGGAATAAACTGGTGAACGACGCATTGACGGCCGCTCTCAAGAGCAATCCTTCTCCCGTTTTCACCAAAGATGTAGCCAAACGCATCACAACCGGCAACTTCACCGATAACATGAAAGATATCGGTTCCTACGACTGGATCATCGAAGTGGTAGTAGAACGCCTCGATATCAAACAACAGATATTTACCGAAGTAGAAAAATACCGCAAGCCCGGAACACTCATCACTTCAAACACCTCCGGTATCCCCATCCATCTGATGGCCGAAGGCAGAAGCGACGATTTCAAAAAACATTTCTGCGGTACGCACTTCTTCAACCCTCCGCGCTACCTGCGTTTGCTCGAAATCATCCCAACACCGTATACCGATCAGTCTGTGATCGACTTCCTCATGCACTACGGAGATTTGCAATTAGGCAAAACCACTGTATTGTGTAAGGATACGCCTGCCTTTATCGCCAACAGAATCGGCGTGTATGGCATCATGGCCATTTTCGGACTGGTAGAAAAGATGAAACTCAGCATCGACGAAGTGGATGCACTCACCGGCCCCATCATCGGCCGCCCGAAATCTGCCACTTTCAGAACTGCCGATGTAGTAGGTATCGATACACTGGTGAAAGTAGCCAAAGGCGTTGCGGATAACTGTCCCAACGACGAACAACGCGCCGCCTTTGCCATCCCCGCATGGCTCGATAAAATGGTAGCCAACAACTGGCTCGGTGATAAAACCGGACAAGGCTTCTTCTCCAAAAGAAAAGGCGCAGGCGGTGAAAAAGAAATCTACACACTCAATCTCGATACATTCGAATACGAGCCCCGCAAAAAACCCAAGTTCGCTACGGTTGAAGCGGCCAAACCTATCGACGACCTGAAGACAAGACTGAAGGCCCTCGTAACCGGCATGGACAAAGCGGGCGACTTCTATCGTCATTTTCACTACGGATTGTTCTCTTACATCTCACACCGCATACCGGAGATCAGCGATGATATCTATCGCGTAGACGACGCCATGATGGCGGGTTTCGGCTGGGAGATCGGCGCTTTCGAAAGCTGGGATGTACTCGGCGTAGCCAACACCGCAAAGAAAATGAAAGATGCCGGCTACACCATAGCAGCATGGGTAGATGAAATGCTCGCATCCGGCGCAGCCACCTTCTTCAAAGTGGAGAATGGCCGCAAACTGTACTACGATATCCCTTCCAAATCATACAAAGCATTACCCGGCGGCGAAGCCTTCCTCGTAATGAAGAATTTCGAGAACCAGACAGTCTGGAAGAACAGCAGCTGCCGTACCTATCACCTCGGTGACGATGTACTCGGTCTCGAATGGAACACCAAGATGAACAGCATCGGCGGTGAAGTACTGGAAGGAATTCAGAAATCGATCGCACTCGCAGAATCACAATACAAAGGACTGGTGATTGCCAACGAAGGTCCCAACTTCAGTGCCGGAGCAAATGTTGGTATGATCTTCATGCTGGCCATCGAACAGGAGTACGACGAACTGGATATGGCCATCCGCATGTTCCAGCAAACCATGATGCGTGCCCGCTATTCGGCAGTGCCCGTTGTGGTAGCGCCACATGCGCTCGCACTCGGCGGCGCCTGCGAGCTGAGCCTTCACTCCGATAAAGTTCATGCAGCAGCAGAAACTTATATCGGACTGGTAGAACTCGGTGTAGGCCTCATTCCCGGCGGTGGTGGCACCAAAGAATTTGTACTGCGCGCAGCCGACGAAATGCACGAAGACGAACCCGATACCATCACACTGAAGAACCGTTTTCTCACCATCGCAACTGCTAAAGTGGCTACCTCTGCAGCAGAAGCATTCGAGATCGGCATCCTCCGTAAAGGACATGATGAAGTAGTGATGAACCAGGGAAGAAGAATTGCCGAAGCAAGAAGAAGCGTGATCGATATTTACGATAATGGCTATACCATGCCTGTGCAGCGTACCGATGTGAAAGTACTTGGCCGTTCCGCACTCGGCGCCCTCTACTCCGGCATCAACGGCATGTGGCGCGCCAACTATGCAACTGATCATGATGTTGTAGTTGCCAAAAAACTCGCCTACGTAATGTGTGGTGGCGATCTCAGTGAACAATCACTGGTGAGTGAGCAATACCTGCTCGATCTCGAAAGAGAAGCCTTCCTCAGTCTCTGTGGTGAGAAGAAAACGCTGGAGCGCATCCAAAGCGTTCTGAAAGGCGGCAAACCTTTACGCAATTAGTGGATCCACAATAAACAGACTTCGGCCCTGGGGGCAAGTCACATGAGAGAAAAACAGAGGGTACTCCTAACAGGGTACCCCTTTTCTTTTCAGGTATATCTTATCTTTATCTGGCAACCAATTTTGCCAGTTATGGGAGAAGCTTCACTCGACCAGGTAAACAATATACTCACCATCCATTCCGCAGTGCATATCTACGGAGATTGTGCCGATGCATCGCTCGCCATTACCATCGCCGATGATATTGCGAGGATCTGGAACGAACCGGAAGCCTTCGTAAGAATTCGTCACGAAGACTATGTGCTGAAATTTCAGATAGAAGGTATCTACGCACCCGATCTCAAACCCGAAGACATTTGGTACAACGATAACCCACGGCTTAACTTCTTCCGTATCGAAGAGTATTCCAATATCGATATCTCTTTTGTGGATGCACTTGGCAGCAATACAGGATACTTCAAGATCGCCAACCTGCGGCAAACCTCCACCACTTCAGCACACGAATACGGTCATACATTAGGGTTAGAGCACCCTACTGTGCTCGATATACGTGGCAAAGGCATTCCCGGCATCATGTATCCGCGCGGAACGCTCTGTGATCCGCAATTTCAGTACGATCCGAATGTTGCTGCCGGACAAAAAGGAGGTACGCTCGATCCGCAATGGCGCAAAGTACTGCCATCCGATGTTGATGATCTGCGGCTGCACAGATTATTGTTCAATGAAAACGGGATGGCGGTTGTGGGAGAATTCACCAGTATTTATCACGAGAAGCACATTCCATCCTGACACGCCTCAACCATACACCCAAAACTCCCCACAAAAAACAAAACCCACTCCTAAACAGCATCTAACCCAAAAGCAAAACAACCTCCTCTCAACCACCTGCACAGAGGCTACTTCCGATACCCCAGCTCCCGCTGCATATCTTTTAGGGAACAGTCCGGGCGCGGGATATAAAAAGTGCGGTCTTGAAATCTGTTGTTCCGGATTCCATCATAGCACTTCAGTCCCATCCTCCCCGTTAGTGTCGATCGTAGACACAACTCTGCCGGGCAGATTTCTCTACCGTCCTTTTTATATCCCGCGTCCGGACGATGATCCGAAAAAGAGATGTCCCTATTTCTTCAATAGATTTTCGAGCGCAACACTCATGGAGGGATATAAAAACTGAAACCCTTGTCTGGTAACCTTTCCGCTGCTTACAGTAGCAGATTTCAGCACTTCCACACTCAGTTCACCGAGTACCAGTTTCAGTAAGAACGAAGGAACATTCACTTCTATACAGAATTTTCCTTTTATCTTTTTTGCAATGCCCTGTACCAGATGTTCATTAGTTACAGGCTGCGGAGATACTGCATTGTAGATGCCCTGCATAGACTCCTGCTCGATGGCATAGAGAAACAATCTCGTAATATCATCGATATGGATCCAGCTGATCATCTGCCTTCCGTTACCAAGAATAGCTGCAATGCCCATTCTGATGGGCTTTACAAAACTCGGCAATGCTCCTCCGGCTTTGCTCAACACAATTCCTGTACGAAGTATCACCAGTCTTTTTCCTGCTGCTGTTACAGGTTTCAGGCTGAGTTCCCATTGACGGCAGGTCTCTCCGAGATATTCCGTGTCGGCAGGATCTTCTTCGGTGAACATATTCTTTTCTTTGGGACGAATCTTATCATCGCCATACCAGCCGATGCCAGACGTGCTGATCACCGACTTAACTTTATTCGGATGCGATTGGAGGGTCTGCGCAATAAGTTCCCCTGATTGAACACGGCTGTCTACAATTTCCTTCTTTCTTTTCTTCGTCCAGCGTTTATCTGCAACATTGGCTCCGGCGAGATGAACGATATGATCGGCCTGCTGCACTGCATTCAGGTCGATGGTTCCTGCCGCGGGATCCCATTCAGCATAGGATACTGCGCCATGGGAAGGTCTCGCTTTTCGTGTGAGGATGATTACGCTGTATCCTTTTGCGGTCAGCATTTCTGTGAGAGCGGATCCTAACAGTCCGGTACCACCGGAGATAAGTATTGTTTGCATACACGAAAATTGAGTGCCTGTACAAATTTAGTCAAAAAAAATCCCTCCCGAGGAATCAGGAGGGAAACAACTAAAAACAACAATCGCTGTATTTGGTAATAGACTTAAATACAGGAAAGAGATAACTATTTTAATCAATCCGGTTTCTCACCATCCAGGAATGTATTAATGGTGGAAATGCTGGATTTATTGTTCTCATCATTCTTTACTTCGTAATTGCTGTAGAAATTCTCAACACTGCTGATGGTGTTGTAGAGTTCAAGATTGCGGCGGATATAAGCCGGCACAGTTTCAAACTCATTGTTAGGGTCGGCGCCGTTGATATTGAAACTGAGATTACGCAGTTTCTGAATACGTTCAGCAGCGCGACGTTTTTGATCTTCAGCTTCGTCCTGCATCGCAGGTTCCTCAACAGAAGAGGCCGTAACAACTGGTGGAGTCTGGTAGGCCCCAGGCATATCCGCCGCCTGAGTATCATCTTTGAACACCAGCTGCATGTCGTTAGGATCTTCTTCCTTAACGGGCTTCGCAACCGGTTGTTGCTGGATGGGCTGAATCACAGGTTTGGCTTGTTGCTTAGGCTCTTCAAATGCATTCTTCGTATTGTCTGCATAGATATTTGAAGGCCTGTTCAGAAACCCTCCGGCATTTCCGGAGCTGCTGCTATTGAAAGCGGCATTGCCGTTTTCAATCTGCTGTTGCTGTGTTGATTTCTGAGGTTGAGGATTTTGAACGGGAGCAGGTTCAGAAAGTACCCACTCGATGCGTTCGTTGGTATCGTTTGTACCAGCTGATTCGTCGCTATGGAAAAGCACCATCGGAGCAGAAGGTTCCTGCGAATCGAGATCAACCAGTTTTGGTTGCAGCTCTTCTTTGATGGCAGGTGGTTCCGGTGTTACCATCGGATAAACCGGCTCTTCTTTCTTCGGCATCATCACAGCAGCTTTGGTAGATGTGCTGTTGGCGGGTTGCTGCGAAACCGGAGGAGCCGGAGCAACTGCCGGTGCTTCTGCCTGCTGATTCAGGCTGAACAATACTTTTTCTTCTTTCTTAGGCTGCACTGCTTTTCTGGTGAAAGGATCGTTGTACTCGAAGCCTGTTGCGATGAGCGTGATGCCGATCTTTTCTCCGAGCGAATTATCGTATCCCAGACCAAGGATCACATCGGTTCCTTCGCCAGCCTGACTGAGCAGATGGTTCTGAATGGTATCCACTTCGTCCATGGTGAACTCGTGTTCGCCTTCGGCTGAGTTGATATTGATGAGGATCCATTTTGCTCCGCTGATATCGTTATCGTTCAGCAACGGAGAGTTCAGCGCTTCTTCGATGGCACGTTGTGCACGGTCTTCACCACCTACGGAAGCATTTCCGAGGATGGCTACTCCACCATTGCGCATTACTGTGCAAACATCCGCAAAATCGACGTTGATCTGACCCGTGCTGTTGATCACATCCGTGATACATTTTGCAGCAGTGGCCAGTACATTGTCTGCCTTCATGAAGGCTTCCTTCATTTTCAAATTACCGAACTGATGACGCAGTTTATCGTTGCTGATCACCAGCAGGGTGTCTACATATTGTTTGAGAGATTTGATTCCCTCTTCGGATTGGATCTGACGTTTCTTTCCTTCATAAGTGAAAGGAGTGGTAACGATGCCCACGGTGAGAATGCCCAGGTCTTTACAGATCTTGGAGATGATGGGAGCGCCACCGGTTCCGGTACCACCGCCCATGCCTGCTGTGATGAATGCCATCTTGGTATTCACTTCCAGAATGCGTTTGATCTCTTCGAGACTTTCTTCTGTAGCCTGACGGCCAATGTCTGGATTGGCGCCGGCGCCCAGCCCCTGTGTGAGGTGCGGCCCCAGCTGAATTTTATTGGGAACTTTGCTCTGCGCAATAGCCTGTGCGTCTGTATTGCAGATAATGAAATTCACACCTTCGATATTCTGATCGAACATGTGATTGACAGCATTGCTGCCGCCACCACCCACACCAATTACCTTGATGATGGACGATTTCTCTTTCGGTAAATCAAAATGAATCATAGCTTTCGTTTTGTGTCTCACCAGGCCTCTACTCACCTGAAAGCCCATCCGGAGACTGTTTCTAATAATGGGTTAGTAAAAATCGGTCGGGTTCCGGGGGTTAAAGAGCGTGATCTTCTTCTTCTTTGAACAAGTCGATGATACCATCTTTGAACTTGCCCCAGAAGTCTTTGATCCCTTTGCGATTCTTTACTTTTTCGGATTGCTCCATTTCTACAGGTTCTTCCATAACCTTTTCCTCGATCGCTGCTTTTTTCAGCGCTTCTGGAATTTCCACTTTTCTGAACTGGTGTTCGAATTGTTTACGGTTGTTCTCGTAATCGGAATATCCTTTGAGGATAAGACCGATACAGGTTGAGTAAGTTGGTTTGGCCAGCTCCTCGATATGTCCGGCTGCGAGATGCTCGGTAGGGAAACCGATTCTTGCATTCAGTCCGGTTACATATTCTGTCAGCTGAATCAGGTGACGCAGTTGCGCACCACCACCAGTGAGCACGATGCCGCCATTCAATGTGCGGTTATCCAACCCAACCTGTTTGAGATGGTAGGTCACAAAATCCATGATCTCATTCATACGCGCCTGAATGATGTTGGCGAGGTTCTTCACGCTGATCTCTTTTGCAGGCATGCCTCGGAGACCGGGAATAGTGATGAACGCATTGCCTTTTGCTTCATTGGCCAGTGCGCTTCCGAATTGCACCTTCATCTGCTCAGCCTGGGTTTTGAGAACACCGAGGCCGGTCTTGATGTCGTTGGTGATATTTTCTCCTCCGAAAGGAATTACTGCTGTATGTTTCAGGATACCTTCATAGAACACGGCGAGGTCGGTTGTACCACCACCAATGTCAACAATGGCAACACCTGCTTCCAGGTCTTCGTGTCCCATCACAGCCGCAGCAGATGCCAGCGGTTGCAGCACCAGGTCTTTGGTATGCAGTCCACTCTTCTCAACGGCACGGTTGATATTGCGGATGGCATTTTTGTCGCCGGTGATGATGTGGAAGTTGGCGCCGATCTTCACACCGCCATATCCGATTGGATTAGGGATGTTCTGAAAGTTGTCAACCGTAAATTCCTGTGGGATCACATCGATGATCTGATCTCCTGCAGGGATATAAGTTTTGTATTGATCTGCGATAAGCTGGTCGATCTCGCGATGAGTGATCTCCTCTTCGGTATGCTGACGCACAATATCACCGCGGGTTTGCAGGCTCTTGATATGATGACCGGCAATACCTACGTACACTTCATTGATCTCGAGATTGGGATTGGAAGCATAGCAGTTGTCAAGCGCCATCTGAATGGCCTTGATGGTTTCATCGATGTTCAAAACCTGGCCATGTTTTACTCCGTTGGAGTTAGCACGACCAAACCCAATGATCTCCAGTTTCCCGTATTCGTTCTTTCGACCCGCAATCGCTGCGATCTTCGTTGTGCCGATATCCAGCCCAACGATGATGGGTTGTTGCTCATTGTTCATAAATTATCCTGTTTTTAGTTGTTGTTATCTGACTAGTTTGTTTTTTTTAGTTATTGACGGTTCTTCGCTAATGGGAATTGGGTTTTGGCATAACTGCCTTGGGTCTGTTATCCGTTGGCTTCGCCTGAACATTCAACGGTTTAGCCGGGGTTTCATAGGAACGGCTTTTCGAAGGTGGATTTTTCTTACCGTTGGGTTGGTTAGTCCGTTTCGGTACAGGCCTGGAATCTATGGGTGGTTTTTCGGTGTTAACCGTATTCACCTTCGCTGCCGATAAGGTGGAGGTAGTGCGGCTGAATGCACTATCTGCCAATACGGGCAAAGGCTTAGGGGGCGGTGCAGCTCCTCCTCTTACTCCAATCACCTGACGCTCGAACTGCACATTGATTCTGCTATACGTGTCCATTCCGGTTTTGCTGAGCACATCTTTGTAGAAGATCAGCAGTCTGCGGAATTTCTTTTCATAATCTGTTCCGTTTCCAAACTCTATCACGTGACGCCCGATGGTGGGTATCATTTCAAACTTTCTGTCCGGTGTGATATCTACCTGCGCTATCTGAGCCATCCACAAAGGATCTTTCAGCATAAAGGCGCTCATCATCCTGATATCTGCCATCAATGCGCTGTCTGCCGTTCCGAGTTTTGCTTTGTCTGTAGGGAATGCTGTAAACACAGGCAATCTTGCAGACAGCTTGGAACTCAACGGCAGCCGGTTGCCCGCGCTGTCGATGTAAAAACTATTTCCTGTTACAGTAAAGATCCTCGCAAGCGGTTCACTTTCTGTAATGGATACGCGCAATACATTGTTATTATCAAAGAACAGATTGGCATCTTTCACCCATGGTGATGTCTCCAGTTTATTTTCGAGCGCGCGAAGATCGAACG
Source organism: Pseudoflavitalea sp. G-6-1-2 (assembly GCF_012927185.1). Lineage (GTDB taxonomy): Bacteria > Bacteroidota > Bacteroidia > Chitinophagales > Chitinophagaceae > Pseudobacter. The sequence goes on along the minus strand of NZ_JABBGB010000001.1, from coordinate 1,848,168 downwards.
ATTTTAGCGAACGGCCACGAATAACTTTTGCTCCGTCGTTGGAAAGTACTGCCAGAATATCTTTTTTGTCGATGAACCAGTGATCTCCTCCACCTGCGATTTCGATATCGTATCCTTTGCAGGTATCATCACTGCGTTGATTCATGGCTTTCACAGACAGTACAATCACTGTTACTCCGATGATCAACCAGAGTAAGAAGATGAGTACTTTCTTTGCTTTTCCCTTTTTAGCCATTGTATCAACTGTTCCTTATTGTGTCAGCATGGTTTTGATCGGCTGAAGCAGGGTATCGATATCTCCTGCGCCGGCTGTGATCAACAACCAGTTCTCTTTCTGATTTTGTTTGATGTATTCCAGGATCTGCGGCTTGTCCAGAATTTGTTTGTTTTCCAAAGTCATCTGGTCGAGTATCAGACTGCTGGTCACTCCTTCGATGGGTAATTCCCTCGCAGGATAGATCGGCAACAGCACTACTTCGTCCGCCAGATCGAGACTTTCGGCAAATTCCTTTGCGAAGTCGCGCGTGCGGGTGAAGAGATGCGGTTGAAATATCACGGTGCATTTCTTGTCGGGGAAGAGCTTGCGCGCTCCGCTGATCAATGCCCGCAGCTCTTCGGGATGGTGCGCGTAATCGTCCACAAACACCAGCGATGGTGTTTTGATCATGTACTCGAACCGGCGCTTCACTCCTTTGAAACTGGCTACTGCCGCTTTTATCTTATCGTCTGCTATGCCGAGATGATGTGCTATCATGATGGCAGCAGTGATGTTCTCTACGTTATGCAATCCGCCCATATTGAGTGTGATATCTTTCAGCTGCCAGAGGCGCGTGATCACATCGAAATGGTAACTGCCGTTCTCCATGCGGATATTGTCCGTATGGATGTCTGCATTTTTATCGTGCAGACTGTAAGTGATCTGGTGAGTAGATTCCAGTGCATCGCTTCTCTTGAGACCATGCTTGCTGATCATCCATCCTCCCTGTTTCACTCTTCTGGAGAATTCGATATAGGCTTCTTCCATTGCCTCTGGTGTTCCGTAGATATCGAGGTGATCTGCATCCATGGCAGTGATCACGGCGATATCCGGACTGAGACGAAGGAAACTCCTGTCGTATTCATCTGCTTCCACCACACATACATTGCGTTCGTTACTCCAGTAGTTGCTGTTGTAATTCACGGCCACTCCACCGAGGAAGGCATTGCATCCGTATCCGGTATCGCGGAGGATATGCGCAATCATGGTAGTGATGGTGGTTTTGCCATGCGTGCCTGCCACGCAGATATTGAATGAACCGGCAGTGATCACACCCAGCACTTCACTGCGTTTCATCAGAGGAATGTGGCTGTTCTGATACCAGTTCAGTTCGCTATGGTTTTTCGGAATGGCAGGTGTATACACAACCAGGTCGGCATCTTTGGGAGCCAGCTCCAGATTGTCGTCGTAGTGAACGGGAATACCTTCTGCTGTCAGTTGCTTTGTGAGCACTGTTTCAGTTTTGTCGTATCCGCTCACTTCACGTCCGTGGAATTTGAAGTAGCGCGCAATGGCGCTCATTCCGATTCCACCGATGCCGATGAAGTATACCTTTTTTATGTCTTCCAATTGAACCATATATCCTGTGGCATTGCTGCCGCTTATTTGATTGCTTCTAAAATTGTTGTTGCGATCTGCTGATCTGCATTGGTTACGGCCAGCTTGCCGATGTTCTGCTGCAGTTCGCGTTGTTGTGCTTCGTTCTTTGCCAGTGCAATTACTGTTGGAACCAGTTTCTCTCTCGCTTCACTATCCTTCACCAGCAGTCCGGCATCTTTGTCTACCAGATGTTTCGCATTCACCGTCTGATGATCCTCTGCAGAGAACGGATAAGGAACAAAAACAGCCGGTTTCTTCTGCACACATAATTCAGCGATGGCCATGGCTCCGGAACGCGACACCACAATATCTGCTGCTGCATATGCGTTCTCCATCTTAGTGATGAATGCATCGGTCCACACATTGTCGAATCCTTTCACACGGGCCGCAGCCTTTGCTGCATAAGGCTTTCCGGTTTGCCAGATCAGCTGCACATTGTTCTGCGCAAACGCTTCCAGCTCTGCATCGATGGCTTCGTTGATGCCTTTGGCACCAAGGCTTCCACCGGTTACCAGCACCGTTTCCTTTGCAGGATCGAGGCCGAAACTTCTGCTCGCTTCTTCACGCGTTACATGCTGCTGCACGATCGCTTCGCGAACAGGATTGCCCGTTATCTGCAACTTTGCGGCCGGAAAAAATTTCTCCATGCCATCTGTTGCCACAAATATTTTCGTTGCATTTTTTCCGAGCATCATATTGCTCTTGCCTGCAAACGAATTCGATTCGTGAATGAAAGTGGGAATTCCTTTTGCCTGTGCATATTTCAGTACAGGAAAAGTGGAATATCCACCAACACCGATGGCGGCAGCCGGACCAAACTCATTCACGATCTTTCTTACCTGAAAGAAGCTTTTGATGAGCTTGAATGGCAGTCCGATATTTTTAAGCAAAGAACTTCTGTTGAATCCGGCAATGTCGATACCCTTGATGGTATAACCTGCCTGCGGCACTTTCTCCATTTCCATTTTTCCTTTCGCTCCGATGAACAGTATCTCGATGGATGGATCGGCTTTCTTCAGTGCATTGGCGATTGCGATGGCGGGGAAAATATGTCCGCCTGTTCCGCCTCCTGCTATGATGATTCGTTTTCCGCTATGTTGATTGCTCGTGCTCATGATTTCAGTTCGCTATGCGTTTACTTCGGGTACCGGTTCTTTTCCTTCGAGTTGTTCTACGTTCCTCGCCACACTCAGAATGATGCCAATAGCCAGACAGGTAAAGAGAAAACTGCTTCCTCCCATACTCACCAACGGCAGGGTTACACCTGTTACGGGGAAGAGATTCACTGTTACCGCCATATTGATCAGGGCCTGTATCACCAGTGTGAAACTCAGTCCCAATGCCAGAAATGCGCCGAATGCATACGGGCATTTTCTGAAGATGCGTATACACCTGAACAAAAAGATCAGGTAGATAAATATGATGATGGCACCACCCAGTATTCCATATTCTTCTATGATGATGGCATAGATGAAGTCTGAATAAGGGTGAGGCAAAAAGTTTCTTGTTTCGCTGTTGCCGGGTCCGAGTCCGAGAATGCCACCTTTGCTGATGGCTATTTTCGATTGGTTGATCTGATAGTTCTCGTCCTTATCCAGCTGTTTGTTGTCGTATACGAAATTCTGTACACGTTTTATCCAGGTGGGCATACGGCCAACTTCGAGCATCGCAGGAAGGTCTTTCGATCGTCCTTCGGATTTATCGTAGTAAGCCACTGCGATGGTAACGAGAATGATCACCGGCACAAGCGCCACGCCGATTGTCATCAGCAGGTGTTTTCCGTTAACGCGACCAATGAACAGCAGCAACATGCTGGTTGCACCAACCATCAGTGCTGTTGAAAGGTTCGCGGGGGCTATCAATGCACAAATGATCACTACCGGAGTGATCACAGGAATAAAGCCTTTTCTGAAATCTTTTATCACATCCTGCTTCTTGCTCAACAACCGCCCCAGATACATGAACAGTGCGAGCTTGGCGAGATCCGACGTTTGGATGGTGAGGTTGATGATCGGGAGCCTGAGCCATCGGCTTCCTTCGTTCAGCCTCACCCCGAAGAAGTAGGTGTAGATCAGTAATGGTATCGAAACGAGAAACAGTATCCGCGCCACGCGTGTGTAGATGGTGTAATTAACTCTGTGCGAGAAATAGATCACCGCCATACCCACTGCAATGAACGCAACCTGTTTGAACAGATAGATCTCGGTATTGCCTTTGTTCATTTTGTAGGCCAGCAATCCTGTGGAGCTGTACACTACCAGTACCGACACCAATGCCAATAGCAGTACCGCAGCCCAGATGACTTTGTCACCACGGGTCTTACTCCACAACCTGTTCCCCATTTTCTGGGGACTGGTCAACTCATCGAAGGATATGTCTCTGCTATTGCTCATGATCGGTTATTACAATTCTTTCACGGCATCTTTGAACTGGGTGCCTCTGTCTTCATAGTTCTTGAACAGATCGAAGCTGGCGCAAGCAGGGCTCAGCAGAACTACATCACCTTTGTTGGCGAGGTGGAAAGCTGCATGAACGGCTTCGCGTGCATTGCCTGTGTTCACGATCACGGGAACATCGTTCTGGAAAGCTTCGTGGATCTTTCTGTTGTCGGTACCCATGGCTACAATGGCTTTCACTTTCTCTTTCACCAGGTCCATCATGGAGCTGTAGTCGTTGCCTTTGTCTACACCGCCGAGAATGAGGATGGTTGGTTTCTCCATGCTCTCCAGTGCATACCATGTACTGTTTACGTTTGTAGCCTTGCTGTCGTTGATGAAGTCAACGCCGCGCACAGTGGTTACAAACTCCATACGATGCTCCAGGCTTTCGAAGGTCTGAACTGCATCACGGATCTTCTCTTTACGGATGCCGAGTACGGAACCCGCGATACCTGCTGCCATCGTGTTGTATTGATTGTGCTTTCCTTTGAGAGTGAAATCATAAACGCTCATTTGCATTTTCTCATCACCAGTCGCAACAGTCATTTGGCCGTTTTTGATGTATCCTCCTTGGTTTGGCTCTTTGTTCATAGTAAATGGTAATAGGTTAGATTTGATAGCGAACCGTCCGATATACTCCATCGTTACAGGATCGTCTTCACAATAAATAAAGTGATCGTTGGCAGTTTGGTTTTCAACGATCCTGAACTTGCTTTTTATGTAATTCTCAAACTTATACTCGTATCTGTCCAGATGATCTTCTGTGATATTGGTGAGGATAGCCACATCTGGTCTGAACTCTTTGATATCATCGAGCTGAAAGCTGCTGATCTCGGCAACGTACAGCTCTTTCGGATCGAGGGCCACCTGTTTGGCAAAGGAATAACCGATGTTTCCAACGAGCGCCACATCCAGTCCTGCTGTTTTGCAGATATGATAAGTGAGCGAAGTGGTGGTGGTTTTTCCGTTTGCGCCGGTGATGCCGACGATACGGCTGTTGCCTTTGTAACGATACGCCAGCTCTATCTCGCTGATAATGGGAATGCCTTGCTTGCGGATCTTTTTTACCAGTTCATTCTTTTCGGGAATGCCGGGGCTCTTCATCACTTCATCAGCATTCAGGATGGTGGCTTCGGAATGGCTGCCTGCTTCGTAAGCAATGCCATGCGCTTCCAGTTCTTTCCTGTATTTATCGGCAATGGTTCCGCCGTCGGATACGAACACATCGTATCCTTTCAGCTTGCCGAGAATGGCTGCTCCTACTCCGCTTTCACCGGCTCCCAGTATGATCAATCTTTTTGCCATTATCTGATCTTCATTGTTACTACAGAGAACACAACGCACAACAGTGTTACAATCCAGAACCTTGTTACAATTTTCGCTTCATGATATCCCAGCTTCTGATAGTGGTGATGCAGCGGACTCATGAGGAATATCCTTCTTCCTTCTCCGTATTTCTTTTTCGTATACTTGAACCAACTTACCTGCAGTGTTACACTCAGCACTTCTACCAGAAACACACCACAGAAGATCGGGATCAATAATTCTTTTCTTACGATGATGGCCAGCGCTGCGATGATGCCACCGAGTGTAAGGCTGCCCGTATCGCCCATGAACACCTGTGCGGGATAGGCATTGTACCAGAGAAATCCGATACAGGCCCCGATCATGGCACCGATGAAGATGCTCAGCTCACCGAGATTGGGGATGTACATGATGTTCAGGTATTCCGCAAACCGCAAGTTGCCGCTAGCATATGCGAAGATGCCGAGACAGGCCCCAATGATAGCGCTGGTGCCGGTTGCAAGCCCATCCAGTCCGTCGGTGATATTGGCACCGTTAGAAACCGCTGTCACAATAAAGATCACGATCACGATGTAGAGCAACCAGGTGAATCCGCGAAGCGCTTCCGGCAGCAACTTGGAATAGTTGAACTCATGGCTCTTCACAAATGGAATGGTGGTGATGGGTGCATCAGCCTGCACGAAATATTTTGTTTTACCGTCGAGTGTGCGTTTGATGATGGTGGTATCATTCGCGTTAACCGGACCGGTATAATCTCTCAGAACTTTTGTGTTATCATTAAAGAGGATCACGCAGGCTACCACAATACCTAATACTACTTGTCCGAGTACTTTGAACCATCCCGCCAATCCGTCTTTGTCTCCTTTTTTATATGCTACACCTTGTTTCTGCGCGAGTTTCTTGGCGCGGAGTTTCAGGTAATCGTCGATGAAACCGATGATGCCGAGCCATACAGTGGCGAAGATCATGAGGCGGATATACGCCTTGTTGAGATCTGCCAGCAGCAAAGTGGGAACCAGAATGGCGAGGATGATGATCAGTCCACCCATTGTTGGCGTTCCTTTCTTTTGTTGTTCACCTGCGAGACCGAGGTCGCGCACAGATTCGCCCACCTGCTTCTTCAGCAGATATTTGATCAGCTTTTTGCCGAACACGGTGGTGATGAGCAGTGAGAGAATAACGGCCAGCATTACGCGGGATGTAATGAACTGGAACAATGCGCTCCCAGGGAATTTCACTCCGAGTTCTTTAAGCCATTCTGTTAAGTGATACAACATGCTGGTTCGGTATTTTGAGCTTTTAAGGTTACTTATCTAACAAATCAAACATTTCCTGCAATACCTGTTTATCGTCGAAGGGATGTTTCACTCCTTTGATGTCCTGGTATTTTTCGTGGCCTTTGCCTGCTATCAGCACAATGTCTTCAGGATTGGCGAGGCTCACTGCGGTTTTGATGGCTTCTTTTCTGTCGGCGATGGAGATGAATTTGCGCTTTGCAGCGGTGTTCAGTGTTGCCTCCATATCTTTCAGGATCTCCAGCGGATCTTCACTGCGCGGGTTATCGGAAGTGAAGATGGCTTTATCGCTGTGCTCACAGGCGATCTCACCCATCTGCGGACGTTTAGTTTTGTCCCGATCGCCGCCGCAACCAACTACGGTGATGATCTGTTCGTGACCTTTCCGCAATTTTTTGATGGTGGCGAGCACATTCAACAGCGCATCGGGCGTATGGGCATAATCCACAATCCCGATCACCTGGCCATTCTTTGAAATGATGTAATCGAACCTTCCTTCAGCTCCGGTGATATTGCTCAATACACGCAGCACTTCGTGCTTATCTTCTCCCAGGCAAATGGCTGCGCCATAGACTGCGAGCAGATTATAGGCATTGAACTCACCGATGAGACGGAAATGCACTTCCTGATCGTTGATGGTCATCACCAGTCCGGTGAGTGCATTCTCAATTATCTTTCCTTTGAAGTCTGCGAGGGTGCGCAGGCTGTAGAAATATTTGTGTGCGGCTGTGTTCTGCAGCATCACAGCACCGCGTTTATCATCTGCATTGGAAACAGCAAATGCATCGGAGGGCAGTCCGTCGAAGAAAGCTTTCTTCACGCGGATGTACTCATCGAATGTTTTGTGATAATCCAGATGATCGTGTGTGATATTGCTGAAGATGCCACCTGCATAGCGGAGTCCGCTGATGCGATGCTGATGGATAGCGTGCGAGCTGGTTTCCATGAACACATGGGTGCATCCGGCGTCGAGCATTTCTTTCAGCAGAGCATTGAGGCTGATGGCATCGGGAGTGGTATGCGTTGCAGGCACCACTTTGTTGCCGATATGATTTTCCACGGTACTGAGCAAACCACAGGTATGCCCAAGGCCGGAGAAGAGTTTATACAATAAGGTAGCGATGGTTGTTTTTCCGTTGGTACCGGTAACGCCCACCAGTTTGAGTTTTTCAGAAGGCTGACCGTAGAAATTGTGTGCGATCAATCCGGCAGCAGCATGACTGTTCTCAACCTCAACATAGGTAACACCTTCTTTCAGTTCCGCAGGCATTGTTTCGCAGATGATGGCGATGGCGCCCTGCTCCACTACTTTGCTGATATAATCGTGTCCATCGGAAGCCACACCTTTTTGAGCGATGAAAGCCTCACCCGCGCCCACTTTGCGGGAGTCGAGCTGTAACGCTTTCACGTCTACACGGGTATCGCCGTGAACGGAACGGATACGCACTTTGTACAAGATGTCCTGCAGAATTGCCATGCCTGTTATCTGATAATAATTAATTCAATGCTATCGTTACTGCCTGTCCCTTTTCGATAGATGTTCCGGGCAGTATATTTTGCGAATTCACTTTTCCTCTTCCGAGCACATTTACTTTCAACTGCATATTCTCCAACAGGTAGAGTGCATCTTTCAATCCCATTCCTCTCACATCGGGCATTGTTTTTTTGGAAACCGGTTGCCCGTCCAGTACCGGTTGATAGTTCACAGCGTACATTCTGCTCCACTCATCTTTCTTCACAGAATCTTTGTACTTCCATTGCATGGCTTCCATGATAAGGCGCAGATCGTCTGCCTGTCCGGCATAGAGATAATTGCTGCTGTCTTTTCTCATGCGCGCTACGCGGTAGCTGTCGTTGCTGTTGTCTTTGTCTGCGTTCAGTGCATAGAGTTTGTCTGAGATCTCTTTGAACACCGGACCAGCAATGGCAGCTCCATAATATTTAGCAGCGAAGGCTTTGTTGATCACCACCACAATAACACTGTATTGCGGATCCTTCGCGGGGAAATAACCGGCGAAGCTCGATTGATAAATATGATCTACATATCCTCTGCTTCCGTTGGCCACCTGTGAGGTTCCGGTTTTGCCGGCCACTTCGTACGGTGCGCCTAAAAAGAGCTTGTATCCTGTACCTCCGGGTGTGGTGCACACCGAATGGAGGCAGTATTGTAATTTCTTCAGTGTTTCCTTGCTGCAGATGGCTTCTTCCAACACTTCGGGTTCGTACTGTTTTATCACCTGTCCGTTTTCCTGAATGGAATTCACGAGATAGGGTTTCATCATTTTTCCATCATTCGCCACAGCGTTGTAGAGCATCAGCGATTGCAGCGGGCTCACCAGCACTTCGTAACCGAAACTCATCCAGGGCAGCGTAGTTCCGCTCCAGGTGCGGTCTTTGGGCGATTTCACTATCGGCCTTGTTTCTCCCACGAGTGAAACGCCGGAGAGTTTATCGAAACGCAGTCTTCTGAGATGATCAGTGAACTGCGTTGGTTTTTTGCTGTAGTAGGTGGTTACCAGTTTTGCCATGCCTACGTTGGAACTGCGGTCGAATGCTTCTTTCACGGTTACATCGTGGCGGCCATGTTCTTCGGAATCGTACACGGTGCGCGTCATGTAACGCCATACACCACCTTCGAGATCCACGTGCTGATCTAGCGAAATGTATTTGTCTTCGAGCAGGCTCAGCATGGTGGCGAGTTTGAAAGTAGATCCCGGCTCTGATGCGCGGAGCGCGTAGTTGAGATCTTCAAAGTAAGAGCCGTCTGGCCTGCGGCCGAGGTTGGCGATCGCTTTGATCTTTCCGGTTTTCACTTCCATCACCAGTGCCGTTCCGTTGGTGCACTCATTTTCGCTCAGCACTTTTAAAAGAGCGTTCTCTGCAATGTCCTGAATGTTTACATCGATGGTGGTAACCACATCTTTTCCATTCTGGGCTTCGATCTCGGTTCCTTCCACCGGAACGTATACTCCTGCTGCTACTTTGCGCATCAGCTTCTTTCCGGTCTCTCCCTTGAGCAGCGAATCGTAGGTGAGTTCGAGACCTACGTTGGTGTTCTTCATTTTTCCGTCGCTGTCGATGTACTCGCGGCTGAGGCCGATGGTACGGTTGGCGAGGAGCCCGAAGGGATTGAGTCTTTTATCTTTCACTTCTGCGATGAAACCACTCTTGTCTTTTCCCTGTTTTACCAGCGGAAGTGTGCGGAGGGTTTTGTACTGCTGGAAGTTGATATTCTTTTTCAGGAGATAGTATCTGTTCTTCTTGCGATAACCGTTTTGCAGAAGGGTTTTGTATTCCTGACTGCTCATATCCTGAAACAAATCAGCCAGCCCGATGGCCAGCGAATCGATATTGTCTTTAAATCTTTGTCCGTTTTTTGCTCTCAGTCCTTCTGCCGCAAAGTCGATGTAGATATCGAAGTAAGGGATGGAAGTGCTGAGCATCGATCCATCTTCTGAGTAGATGGTGCCGCGTTCCGCATCCGTTTCGATGTATTTCTCCATTTGCTGATTGGCTTCAGCGATCCAGTGTGCGCCCTGGAATTGCTGAATGTAGAAAGCGCGACCGAGAATAGCGATGCTGAACACCACTACCAGAATAAATGCGAGGTATACCCTCCATAATATGTCGCGTTTTACTTCCACGTTGCTTTTCCTCTTTATCGTTTTTTAACTGAGTCTGCTTTGTAAATTGAATCTCTCAGCACAATTGGCGGAACGGTGAGTTCTTTCAATCCGAATGTATCAACAGCTTTAGCGAGTTCGCTTTGTTTGCTTCGGTACATCACTTCGCTTTTCAGCGTTTTGTATTCGTAGTGCAATTCTTTCAGCTCTTTGCTTACTTTATTGATGCTGCGAATGGTTTTGTCTGCATAGTGTCCATTATAGATGTACACCACTGCGAGACCTGCGAGAAAAAGGAAGAAAGGAATATTTCTGGTGATCCAGCGGTAGCTGAAGATCCGCCTCCACTCTCTTCTTGCTTCGCGGGCTTCTTTTTCCTCGCGTGCATCTTTCGATAACGGCTTCGCTTCCTTTATTGCTTTTTCTTCACTCATATAAATTTCTCAGCTACCCTCAGCTTGGCGCTGCGGGAGCGGGGGTTTCTTTTTAGTTCGGCATCTGAAGCGGTTACCGGTTTTTTGGTAATGATCTTAAACACCTGTTCAGCGGGTTGATTGCCGAATGGATCGGTGAGATCGGTATCTTCAAAACTGCCTTTGCGGAAAAAATTCTTGACAATCCTGTCTTCCAGAGAGTGGAACGTGATGATAGCAGCACGGCCACCTGGTTTCAGTAGAGAAGGAATTTGTTGCAGCATATCTTTCAACGCTCCCAATTCATCATTCACTTCAATGCGCAACGCCTGGAAAACCTGGGCAAAGTATTTATTGGGATTTCCTTTTACCACGGAGTGAAGGGCCTGCTTGAAGTTTGCGATGGTTCGCATGCTTTGAGTGCCTCTCTTTTCGATGATGGTTCTCGCGAGTGTTTTGGAATTGGTTACTTCGCCATACTGCTCAAACAGTTTGTGCAGTTGTTGTTCGGAGTAAGTGTTCACAACGTCGAAGGCGGTGAGTGCCTGTCGTTTGTCCATTCTCATATCGAGATCGCCGTCGAACCGGGTAGAAAATCCACGTTCTGCTTCATCGAACTGGTGACTGCTTACGCCGAGGTCGGCAAGGATACCGTCAATGGGGATGGCGTTATGCAACCGGAGGAAACGTTGCAAGTGGCGGAAGTTATGCGGAACGAAAGTTACTCTCGGATCGTCTGGGAGATTCTGGCGTGCATCTGCATCCTGATCGAATGCGATGAGTTTGCCATTGTCGCCGAGCTGACGAAGAATTTCGCGGGAGTGTCCTCCGCCGCCGAAAGTGCAATCAACGTAAGTTCCATTGGGATTGATGTTCAATCCCTGCAGTACTTCCTGCAGCAAAACGGGCACGTGATATTCACTATGTTCAGATTCGTTTATCATACATCCAGGTCCGATGAGGCACTGTCGGCGCCTGCCATCACCTGATGTGCCAGTTGACTAAAATTGTCAGATGAAGAAGATTCAAAGAACTGTTGGTACTTTACTTTATCCCAGATCTCTATTTTGTTAACGGCTGAAACCACCACAATGTCTTTATCCAATCCAGCATGTTCTTTCAGATTGGGTGGAACAAGTAAGCGACCCGCGGAATCCAACTCGATATTGGTTGCGCCGTTCAGGAACTTTCTCCTGAATTCGCGTACCTTAGGGTCGAAATCATTCAATTTGCTTAATCTGGAAAATATCGGCTTCCAGCTAAGTGTGGGATACAGAACGAGGCAAGGTTCGAAGCCTCTGTTGATCACAAACTGGGTACCTGCTTCTTCCGGGATCTGCTTTTTTAGGGCAGCCGGAAGGAGAAAACGCCCTTTGGCGTCCAGCGTAGCTTCATATTCACCCAGAAATTCAATCATTTACAAAGGAAAATTACCTGTATCCCATTTATAAACACAAAATAACACTTTTTCCCACGAACGGTGAGAGATTTGGAAAATTTAATTTTTCCACAGGCTTGCATATTTCAAACCCGCTCCCAGCGCTACTTTCAAGCCTTTATGTGCAAAACCTGCACGCCTAATGTGAATTTCATGTGGATTTACTGTCGAAACCTGTGCGTATCCTGTGCACATGCGGCTTTCCTGCTTCAAAATCAATGAGTATGGGAAAAGTGGTTTATGCACAGAATTTCATCCTTCCGAAACATGCTCTTCTGAAAATTTCAAAATCGGGTTTGGTGGGAATTCCGACCCTTTTTTTGGTTTTGGTGGGAAAAAATGTCAAACCGCCTCTCAGTATCTCTCTACATTTTCCTTTCTCCAATGCTTTAACTTTGATCGATTTTCTGACGAAACTTACTTGAGGCTCATGCATCCAAAACACCTATCCATCAAGGATTTCACCTATGAATTACCAGATGAACTGATCGCCAGATATCCGCTTCCGGACCGGGACGCCTCGCGCCTGCTGATCTGGAAGAATGCCAATATCCGCGAAGATTTTTACCGCAACCTCGATCAATACCTTCCCAACGACTCCCTGCTCGTTTTCAACAATACCCGCGTAGTTGCGGCAAGATTGCTGTTTCAGAAGCATACCGGAGGCATGATCGAAATTTTCTGCCTTGAGCCACATTCCCACTATCCGGACATCACCACCGCGATGGCTTCCAAAGGAGCCGTTACCTGGATGTGCCTCGTAGGCGGCGCCTCCAAATGGAAGCCCGGTACCGTGCTCGAAAAGAAAATCCCCTATCATCAGGGAGAACTTTTACTGCATGCACGCATCGCAGATAAAATTCAGGGAAGCTTCATCATCGAACTGAGCTGGAATGCGAGCAGCCTCACTTTTGCAGAAGTGTTGCATCTCGCCGGCGAAATGCCGCTTCCGCCGTATATCAAGCGCAGAGCGGAATTCAGCGACCTCGACCGGTACCAGACCATCTATGCCGCACATGAAGGTTCCGTAGCGGCACCCACTGCCGGACTCCACTTCACCGACAGGCTCTTTCGCAAACTCGACGTAAAAAATATTCAACGCAGCTTTGTTACGCTCCATGTAGGCGCCGGTACTTTCCAGCCGGTAAAAGCCGACACACTCGAAGAACATCCGATGCATATCGAATTCATCGAAGTAACGGTGGAGAGTATCCGAAATCTGATCAAACATATCGACGATCATATCACTGCCGTAGGCACCACTTCTTTACGAACCATCGAATCGCTCTACTGGCTAGGACTGAAAGTGATCAACGAACCCGATATATCCGTTGATCAGCTGGTGGTAAAACAATGGGATGCATACGAAATGGAATCTACCATTCCTGCCAAAGCTGCGCTGGTAGCGCTTTTGCAGTATCTCGAAAACAAACATATTCCCCGTCTGCTCACGCGTACCCAACTGCTGATTGCACCGGGCTATAAGATCAGAATTCCACATGCACTGGTTACCAATTTTCACCAGCCGCAATCCACTTTGCTGTTGCTGGTTGCAGCATTTGCCGGCGCAGAGTGGAAGAAGATCTACAAGTATGCGCTGGAAAAAGAATTCAGGTTTCTGAGTTATGGAGATGGATGTCTGCTGTTCAGGATCCCTCCTCCGATTCCGGGAGCAACGGGTGCGCCATCGCATCATAAAGTGCTTTGATCTGTTCAGAAACAGATCGAATTCCTAAAAAGCAAATCGCCCGAAGATTCATTCTCCGGGCGATTTTTATTCAGATGAAATCTGTTTATGCCAGCTCTTCAGCAGATTCTTTCAGCAAAGGAAACTCCAGTGTAAAGATGGAACCCTTACCAAGCGTACTATCCACTTTGATCTTGCCATGGTGCGCATCCACAATGGTTTTCACGTAACTCAGTCCAAGTCCGAAACCCTTTACATTATGGATATTGCCGGTATGCGCGCGATAGAATTTCTCAAAGATCCTGCGAACAGTTTCTTTGCTCATACCAATGCCATTATCCTCGATCCGCACCACAAGATTCTTATTGGTGCTGTGCGTAGTGATCTTGATAGCGAGATTATCGTTTGAATATTTTACCGCGTTGTCGATCAGATTGGAGAAGAGGTTGCGAAAATGCACAGGATCCGCTTCTACGAAGTCGCGGCGCGCATTGAGCTGAAGCTCAGCACTGCCCTGCTTTTCCTGCAATTGCAAGGTGTAATTGCCGATCATTTCGTTCAGCATTTCGTGTACATGAACAGGACGCTTGGCGAGCTGCAATTCCTGACGATCCATCACAGCAGCCTGCAGAATGGTCTCCACGTGTTTGTTCATCCTTTTGTTCTCTTCCTTGATGATGCCGCTGAAGTAATCCATCTTCTGCCGGTCTGCCAATACTTTATCGTTCCGCAGTGCATCCACTGCCAGCGATATGGTGGCTAGCGGCGTTTTGAACTCATGCGTCATGTTATTGATGAAATCGTTTTTGATCTCACTCATTTTCTTCTGACGCATCAGTGCAGACACGGTTACATAGAATGCAAGAATGATCACTATGGTGAAGAAGATGGCGCCGATGATCATCCAGCGCATCTGTTTCAATACGAGTTTCTTTACGTTGGGAACCACTACCATCATCACTTCTTCGGGCACCAGGTTTTCGAGATCACTGCCACTTTCCGGCTGGAAGTAGTACACCAGTTGCAGGTTGTTCACCGTATCCTGCCAGAGGTTGAGGAAATTGGGCGAACGAAGTTCGTAATGCATCAGGTTTACATTGGCCGTTATGGCAAACTCGAACTTGATGCCTTTGAGGCCTTCCTGACTATCGAACGATTTCTGCAGTTTTTCCTGCACTTCAAATTCCGTGAATTTCTGCGCTATGGTAGGCGGCTTCATCAGTTCGAGACGGAACTGCTCTGAAGGCCAGCTGAGTCCGGGTTTGTTGCGGAAACTTTTGAGCGTAGGCAAAGTGCCTTTTTGCTCCAGCAACGACTTGCCTACTTCATCCATGGATCGCACGAGTTTCGATTTGAACTCATGCTGTTTCTCTGCTTCCATGGTGAGCAGCCAGTTGTACTGTACATAGATTGTACCGATCAGTGAAAGACTGATCAGCACAATAATTACAGGAAATATTTTCCTCAGTTGCAAATGATATGTTTTTGTATTCCTTATCATTACCCGCGGTACTCCGGCAGCAATCCCCGATTGGGGCGATGGTTCAGTTTTCCTCAGCAGGTAATTTCAAACGGCAAATTTAATGAATGGGTGATGAACAGCTTGGCACAGCAATTTATGCCATAATCCTTTTAACTAAGTTTTATCAATGTCCAACGCTAACTTAGGAAGATTTGACCAACCTTCCTTTTTTTAAACAATCATTTTGTCAATAATATATAAGTCTTAATTTAGAAATATGATAGCTCCAGGTCCAGGTACGTTGTTGATAGCAGAGCCGTTTCTCAAGGACCCCAATTTCATGAGAACGGTGGTATTTCTGTGTGATCATCAGGAAGAAGGAAGTTTTGGTTTCGTGATCAATAAAACGTTCAACCATACACTTGATGAACTGATGAATGACCTGGAAGAACTGAAACTCCCCGTGTATTACGGAGGTCCCGTTCAAACGGATACCATCCACTTCCTTCATCAGTATCCCGATCTCATTCCCGGCAGCTTCGAAGTAATGGAAGGCATTTACTGGGGCGGCGATTTCGAAACCGCCATTGCACTGATCAGGGAAGGATCCGTAGATCTCAACAAGATCCGCTTCTATATTGGTTATTCAGGCTGGGGCAACGGACAGCTCAATGATGAGCTGAAAGAAAAAAGCTGGCTCACTGCACACGCTACGCGTAAGCTGGTATTCCATCGCAAGATCGATGAGATCTGGAAAGATGCCCTGAAAGAACTGGGCGGCGATTATGAGCTGATGGCCAATTACCCCATCGATCCTCAATTAAATTAATTCAATAAAAAAGCCCCCATCCGAAAACCGGACGAGGGCCAATGTAAGGGGTGAACCAAACTCATCTTAACCAAATCACTCCAAAGGAAACTTCACACCAATACCACCACCCCAGTTACTTAATTGTTTCACTCCATTATAATTGAATGGCATGTAATTGTAGTTTGCATTGAGCGTAATACCTGTGAGGTTATTCTTTCCAAAAGGAATGAACACACCAGCTTCGGGTCTCAGAGCAAATCCGAATTTTGTTTTTGTGTTGGAGAACTCTCCGAGAAACTGACGATAGAACACCAGGTTACCACCTACTCCAACGCCTGCATATGGCTGTACTGCTGCATTTGGGAGGAAGTTGTACTGACCCGTTGCCAGTATCGGAACCACCTGAATGGAATTGCTCACTACAGCAGAGATGTCTCCACCTTCTACCAGTTTATAATTTGCGCGTGGATGTTTTTCATAGAAATCCTGGTAACCGGTTCCTAATCCGATTGAGATCTTATCGGTTACTCCATATAATACATTGGCTGTCCAGCCGCGGAAAGATGTTTTGCTAACATCATCTTTAAAAGAGCCCAGCGGGGAAGCGATATTGTATCCAATATTCAGTTTGGTAACGCCTTGCTGTGCCTGGCTTTGATTGGGAATCAGGGCCACAAGCAGCGCACCGGCTATCATCGAAGCAATAATGCTGATCTTTTTCATAATTCGTTTTTTTCTGTTCGGTAATCAATTGCGTTGATCTGCTTACTTTTTGAAGTAGGGCGACTGATCAAACAAAGCTTTGATCTGGCTCTCGCCTGCACCTGGACGGAAAATTCCGGAACCACGTATGAGACCATTCCAGATGCCTTTGATCTTTTTATCCGCTGCGGCATTCTTCAGATCCAGCGCATCGATGGAAAGCGCACCTTCTTTAATGGAGTACACTCCATAGAATCCGCCCCATCCATAACCGTAACCGGGATAACCCCAATACCATGGATCCCAGATGCCGGGATAACCACCCCAGTAATCAGGATAACTTACAATACCAGTGTAAGTATTGTACACTCTGCTGATATTGATACCGAGATCAGGATGCTGATCTTTTGTTACCAATGTATATCCGCGCGATTGCAGATTTGCTTTCGTTGCATTGATAAATGCAGCGTCCGCATCGGTAAGTGATTTCTTTTCCAGTTTATTGTTATTGATAACTGCTACAGAGTCCGACACACTGAATGTGGCGTAGGAAGAAAAGTTCGCGGTGCTGTCGCGATTGGTAATATAGATTCTGCTTTCTTCTTCGGTCATGTTCTTTAGCGGGTCTTTGGTGCATCCTGCCAGCACCAGCACAGATGCTGCTGCAACACCAATGGTTAAGATGACATTTTTCATAATCCTGTTTTTTTTAGTCCTCCCTTAGACTGCGCAAAGTGAGTGCCTGTTTAACCGGCATGTTATGAGCTTAACAGTACCCTAACACATATTAAAACCAACTTAAAAAAATACTGCATTTGAGAGCGGCTGTTAACCAAAGAGTTAAAACGGCATTAAAGAAACAGACTGACAGGCTGCAACTTTTACATGCCAGATTTACGAATTCCCGTTGCAGTACATCCTCGTAGAAACACTGTAAAACGGCAAAGCGGAAACACTCGATTTTGAGCTGCTTTCTGCAATGGGAGCCGGTTTCAGCGCCTTCGGCACAACGATTGCGGGTATATATTACCCGTATCCTTTTAACTCTTTAATCCGACCTCATGAAAAATCTATTACTCATTCTGTGCGTATTGGTGTGCACGCATGCGCATGCCCAGCTCACTCCCAAAAGTCTCATCGCCGCCAACAAAGACTTCATCGGATTTTATGAATTCAAACCCCTCGATTACGATGTCGCAGGAACAGAAAAATATCCATTGATTGTTTTTCTGCATGGCTATGGCGAAAGAGGAAATGGCACTACCGATCTTCCCGGTGTACTCTTCAACGGTTTGCCAAGAAACATCAATGAAGGACATAAAATGCGCTTCTTCTGGAATGGCAAATGGGAAACGTTCTTTGTGATGATACCACAACTCAACAAAGACAAATACAGTTTCTGGCAGAACTTCTATGTAGATGAAATGATCAAATATGCGAAGACCAATTATCGCATCGATGAGAACCGCATCTTTCTCACCGGCCTGAGCATGGGCGGTGGCGGAACATGGAGCTACTGCGGAACCTCACTCGACAACGCCAAACAATTTGCAGCCATCGCCACCAGCTGCGGCGCCTGCCAGAGCACCGACTGGTGCAATATCGCCAAAGCAGACCTGCCCATGTGGAGCTTCCATGCAGAAGACGATAACAGCGCTGCACCTGTAAGCTGCACCAAAGGAACCATCACCAATATCAGAACCAACTGCAATCCCAAAGTAGATCCTTACATGACCATCTGGCCAACCGGTGGGCATGGCATCTGGGGCCGCGTGTACGACACCGATCACAACTGGCAAAACCCCAATGTGTACGAATGGTTTCTCGGCCAAAACAAAAGCCTTCCCATCAATCAGCGACCTATAGCGGATGCTGGTCCGGATGTAACGATAGCCACTTCAAAAGCAACCGTAAACCTCAGCGCCGTTCACTCCAAAGATGCGGATGGCAAACTGGTTCGGTTCATCTGGAGAAAGGTATCCGGACCAGCCGCAGGCAGCATCACCACTGCAGTTTCAGAGGATGGCAATACGAAAGTAACCGGACTCACCACCGCAGGTGTGTATCAGTTTGAATTGAAGGCAGTGGATGATCGCGCAGACTGGTCGCTCGATGTAGTGAACATAACAGTGGTAAGTGGTACCACACCTAATATTCCACCTGTAACGGAAGCAGGTCCCGATCAGACAGTGCTCATTCCCGAAGCAGATCTCAACGGAGGCAAATCTTATGATCCCGACGGAACTGTAGTGAGTTATCAGTGGACCAAAATCGAAGGCCCGGCAGTGTACAAACTCGATGGCAGTTCAACAGCAGTACCTAAAGTTTCCAATCTGCTCATCGGCGATTACAAATTTGAATTGCAGGCAACCGATAATCTCGGCGCCACAACCAAAGACACGGTAGTGATCAAATCGCTCTCCGTGGTGTTACCGGTAAAACTGAAATCGTTCTCTGCAACGCCGTCTGGATGGAGCACACAGCTCAGCTGGACAACACTCGACGAAGGCGGCGACGAGCAATTCGAAATCGAGGCCAGTGAAAACGGTCAGCAGTGGGCTCCCGTTTACAGCGCAGGCAGTGCAGGAAAAAGCCAGCAGCAAAACTATAGCTGGATGCACTCGCAGGGGCAGAACTATTACCGGCTCAAAATCATTTCGAGCGGAAAAAATATCTATTCATCCATCATCTCCATTCACAGAACAGCAGCAAAGACCGGATTGGAATTCTATCCCAACCCAGTGCAACAAACATTATGGGTGAAAGTGAGCAATCAGGAGAGAGGGAAGATATCCATCCGTATTCAGAACACCGAAGGACAACTGATCAGTGAAACGCTCTGGAACAAGCAGCAGGACCAGCTTTCAGCCAGCGTAGACACCCGATCGCTCAACACAGGCATCTACTTTGTAGCCATCAGCAACAACAGCGGCTGGCGCGAAGTAAAAAAGATAGTGAAGAAGTGAAACTTATCTGAATGGTTTGTAGAAACAAAAGGTGGCAAGCTCAAGCATGGGCTTGTCGCCTGATGTATCTCCATAACACCAGATCTGCTGGTATTGTGATAGATCATATGCTTCACGAATACGACGTACTTTTTCCTCGCCGTAACAGTTTTGTCCGGCAATATTTCCGGTGATGCGCCCATCCTTTACTTCCAGACGTGTAGCCAGCAACTGCACTTCCATTTCGTCGCACCAGGGGCGAAGCCAGTTCTCCGGAGATGCAGACACCACCACAATTTCAGCCCCTTGCCCTTTCAATAATCCAATCTCATGCAGCGCTTTTCCGCGCACTACCAGTGGCATGGCACGCACAGCATAATCGAGACAAAATGCATTGAATTTTTCTACAGGAAATTTTCCGAAGAAGAAACGCAGCACGCGTTGCTTTGCATCGTGGTTGCTGATGATGCCCAGCTTGTATGCAACAATAAAAGGACTGTTCAGCAGAAACCCCAGCATAAATTTCCAGGGACCAAAAGTATACCGCAGCATTTCGAGCATGGTATCTTTCGAGGTGATCGTTCCATCAAAATCAAGAAAGGCAATCCGTCGGCTCACAGTTTTAGTTTTTTGAACATGAATTCCGGAATCGATTTGATGATCAGCATGATCCATCTCCAGAACCATTTCACATATACCACATTCTTCTTCTTTGCCACTGCATTGAATACGGTATTGGCTACAGCATCAGGCGTTGCAGTCAGCAGGGGTGGCAGTTTCATGTTGTCGGTCATGCGTGTGTACACAAATCCGGGTTGTACACTAACGATATGTACGTTTTCATGGAACATACGGTTTCGTAATCCCGAAAGATATGCGGTGAAACCCGCTTTGGCACTGCCGTAGTGGTAATTGCTTTGCCTTCCTCTCTCCCCTGCTACGGAGCTGATGCCGGCAATCGCCCCCTTTTTCTGCGCAGCAAAATAATTGCTGATCACATTCAGAATCGATACTGCTCCTGTGTAGTTGGTGGTGATGATCTTTTCAGCTTCGCTCCAGTTAGCGCGCGCAGTTTCATTATCACCCAGATATCCGAACACGCATACAGCGATCTCCGGTTTCTGTGGCAGCGCATGAAAGAAACTTTCGTGCGATGCAAAGTTGGCAGCATCGAATTCGTGCAGGCTGCATTCCCTGTTGTAACGAATGCTCAGGTCGGATTGAAGAGGTTTCAGGCGCTCCACATTACGCGATGCGAGTTGCAGATCATATCCTTTGCCGGCATATTTTTTTGCGATGGCAATGGCTATGTCGGACGTTGCGCCAAGGATCAGTACAGTAGGCATTATGGTTAATTTCTCTTTGTGATCTGATTAGTGAGTTGCAGCCTGTCCGACTGCAGCGATCTAAGTTTTGAATCGGGATTGTATTTCTGCACGATGGCTTTGAATTCATCGAGCCTCGGATATCCGGCTTCGAGCATAGCGGTATTCATCCGCGCATCTTTGCTCATGTACAGGCGGCCGCCGTATTTCAGCACCACTTCGTCCAGCTCATCGAGGAATTCGAAGAGCCCTTTGCGCACAGGAAAATCAAGGGCGAGCGTAAAGCCTTCGAATGGAAAAGAAATCAGGCTGTCCTGCTTTCCGAAAACCTTCAGCACCACCAGAAAGGAGCCCATTCCTTTTGCACCGATCCTGCGGAGAATATCAATGAGACCTTCTTTCGCTTCGAGCGGAAGTACAAACTGATATTGCACAAAACCTTTCTTCCCATAGCATCGGTTCCAGTGGAGCAGTGCATCCAGCGGATAGAAAAAAGGTTCGTAGGTTACGATATTGTTGATCTCTTTCTTAGTGTTCTTGGCGTAGTAGAGAAAGTTGAACGCTTTCACCGTGAGCGTATTCAAACTCCAGGAAGGGAAGTTGAAAGGAATGGTGATCGATTTCTTGCGGGGCAGTGCCAGCGGGGCTTTCCGCTGCTGCTCGTTCAATTCTTCGGGTCTGGCGAATTCGCCGATGGTGAGAATGCCACGGCCGAAACTGTCGCCCTTTTGCAGACAATCGATCCATGCCATGGAGTACGTGTAATGCTTGTATTCTTCAAACAAACGGATCAGCTCTTCGAGATTGGCAGCCTTTACCTGTTTTTGCCTGATGTAGGAAGATGGGATGCGTTTCAGTTTGAACTTAACTCGTGTAATCATTCCTGTTAGTCCCATTCCACCGCAGGTGGCTTCGAACAGATCAGGGTATTTTTCGGGAGAGCAGGTAACCAATGAGCCATCGCCAAGAATAATGTCCATGTCGATGATATGCTGACCGAAGGTGCCGTCTACGTGGTGATTCTTTCCATGTACATCACTGCCCACAGCCCCACCGATGGTGATGAATTTAGTGCCGGGAGTTACGGGCAGGAACCATCCTTTGGGCACAATCACATCGAGCACCCGATCGAGCGTAAGTCCGCTCTGGCACTCAAAGATGCCGTGCTCAGCATCGAAGCCCAGTATTTTATCGTAACGAAGTGTATTGATGGTTTGCTCCGCCAGCGAGGCATCTCCATAGCAACGTCCGTTCCCGCGGGGAATGAATCCTTCGCTGTTGCGGATCATCTCCTGCAACTGATCGTCGAAGGAAAAGAGTTGCTCATCGCTTTCCATCACGGGATAATTACCCCAGTTGGCGATCTTTTTTTTCATAACCAATCCTGCCAGGATCTTTTATTTGTCAAAAATAGTAACGTCTTTCATGTACAAAATGAAATAGAAGCTGGCGATCCATAAGAGAAGAGTAATCTGGATAAATCGGTCTTTGTACAGGATTTCGGTAGGCGAACCAGCTTTATTCTGAATGAAGGTGATCTGCAAATATCGCATAATTCCCGCAATCACAAAAAGGGAGGTATAATAAAGGCGATGCCCGAACTGACGGTACAATACGCCTGAGGAAACAGTGTAGTTGATATAGGTAACAATGAGGATGGCGCAGAAGAGTCCCAGCATCATGTTGAGGAACTCCAGGCTGTAACCTTTCATCGATTTACGCATTTCTTCGCCGGTGCTGCTTTTGAGCACCACATCGTCCCGTCGTTTGGCGATGGCCATAAAGAGGGCCAGGAGGAAGGTCATGATGGTGAGCCACTGCGAGAGATCTACCTCGCTCAGCACCGATCCGCCTTTCACCCGGAGCACAAATCCGGCGGCTACGATGATAATATCTACGATCGAGACGTTCTTCAGTCCGAATGAGTATCCGAGATTCAGCACATAATACAAAGATGTAACGAAGAGGAATTTCCCGCTGCTGTCGAGCAGATAACTGATGAGCATCCCCGCGAAAAAAAGTGAAATGGCGATGATGAGCGCTGTGATCTTATTCACGGTTCCCGCGGCCAGCGGGCGTTTGCGCTTCTCCGGATGCTTGCGGTCCGACTCTATATCCCGGTAATCGTTGATGATGTAGATGCTGCTGGCCAGAAAGCTGAAAGCTGCAAAGCCGCCAAGAAGCAATTCGAATTTGTACAGATCGAACAGTTTGCCTGCAAAAAATGAAGGCACAAAGAGAAAGAGATTTTTCGCCCAGTCTTTAGGACGTAACAATTTGATATATGCTAACATGCGCGACCCATATCTGGGGCACAAGATAGCACCATTTGGGTTATAGCGCAATACTACGAAATGGTAAGAGCCTGTATTTCCGGTTTATCGGCCTGGTCAGTATATTTGTTTACATGAAACGTTTACTGGCAATTGCCGAAATCCTGGTGATCGTTGTAATTGCGATCGCCCCCCTCTTCGCCGTATTCCCCTACCGGATCAATATTTTCCTTAGCTGGGAAGGCGCCTACCGTATGAGTATCGGACAGCTGCCTTATAAAGACTTCGGCATTCCACTCGGATATATGTACTGGGTAATTCCTGCTGCATTCTTTAAGATATTCGGTGCACAACTGATTACACTGGTGAAGGCGCAGGCATTCATCAATCTGCTGAGCGGCTTTGCTTTCCTCTCGATTGCCAAAAGCCTAAAAGTTCAGCCAGGACTGCGTTTCCTCGGAGTACTGCTATTCAGCCTCTCCTACTCGTTCTTGAATTACTGGCCCTGGTACAATCATACTGTGATTGTGTATGAACTCATCGGCATAGCCTTTCTGCTGAAATATCTGATGGGCACACAGAGCAACAAACAACAGCTCTGGCTGATACCCGCAGGCATGTTCCTGTTCTTTTCTTTCTTCACCAAACAGGATGGCGGCGCACTTGGGTTTCTGCTCTGCTTCGCCCTGCTTTTTTACAATGCACTCACCAGTAAGAAATGGTTGCCATTGCTGGTTTTTGCAGGCTCGGCCATCATTACGGCCCTGCTGATGATATTGCCTTTCACCAAATACGGTTTCGGTTACTGGTTCAACCATGGCCAGCCGCCGCATACATCGAGGGTTTCGATCAGAGATATTTTACAGGAGTTCATGACGGGCAGCATGTGGCTGAAGTTCTACCTCTTCATCATTGCACTGCTGCTGATGGCCACTATTAAGAACTGGAAAGAATACTGGCGCAACAGGCCACAGATGATATTTTCATTGCTTACACTGGGCATTCTCGCAGAAGCGGCCATTTTTCAGGTTACCAGCTATGTGCCTGCCGACAACAATATTTTCTTCCACAGTTTTGCCTTCATCTTCATATTCACTTTGCTGGCGGCACTGCTGCCAATTGATTTTAATCAAAGAAAAGCGCTCATCATCGGAACAGCCGGAGTGCTGCTCTGGTGGAGCCATATGTTCTGGAAGTATTTTGAAAGATTCGTATTCAAGGGAGGCGGCGAGCAGTACACCACTACCACTTATAACGGCATTACCTATGCGAATACAGTAAACCGCAATACTTATATCGTTAGCCTCGATACCACCGATGTTCCGCTCAGCGAATGGCGTATCCCCAAACTGAAATCGTTTGAAAAGATCCTGGTTCCGGGTCCTACGGTAGATGGCATTGAAAGATTGATGGCAATGCCGCTGGTGAAAAACAACAAAGCCCTCAAAGTGCTCAATATGTCTGAGCTGACGCCGCTTGCAGCTGAGATCCCTTACTCACTCGAAACAGGAGATCATTATCCGCTCTGGTTCCATCAGGGAGTAGGCATGTTTGAAAAACAAACGGAGATGTTTGTAGATCGCATCCACAAGAAACATTACGATCTGGTGCTGTACGAATACATTCCTTACGCCAATAATTTCTATCCGTTCAAGATCAGGGAGGCGCTGCTGAAAGACTACAAACAGGTAGATGTATTCCCTGCTACGCGCAAGCCGAGCAGCAATTCATGGATTGAAATATATGTGAAAGAGTAGATCAGTTGGAGCGTGTCCACTTTTCGCCATGTACATCTGCGAAGTAAACGATGCCGAACTGCTTATCGTACCAAACTTCGTTCACTGCACGCTTTTGCTGAATGATGGTTCCGCCTGAAGAAACGGGCAATACCACTTCTTTATCGTATCCGGAAGCACACTTCAGCACGCTGGTGTAATTTCTTGTACCGGAATTGAACGTGGAGAATGCGGGCAGTTTTTCCATATTGTAAGCAGGAAGGATATTGCTGTTCACACCGCCATTGTAGTCGAAGAAAGTAACTTTCATATACCCACGGCCGGGATAGCCCTTCCTGATTGGTTCAATCACATTGAAAGAATCCATGGGATGCGCAGGCGCTGCAAAAAACAGCATTTCGATAGCTTCCGTGTAAGCAGACGAACGGCCTGCATCTGTTCTTTCAAGCAAAATAGTTTCATACTCCGATCGGTAAAAACTTTTAGCTGCGCCTTCGGGCATGCTCTGTACGTCGGGAGTATTGTAATTTGTTTTATGCTGAACAGTATACACACGTGTATTGCCTTTGTCGCTGGAGAACGTCCAGGTATCGTTCAGTTTTACAGGAAGCAGCCAGGTCTTTGTTTTGGCATCCAGCGAAAAAAGGGTATCACCCGACATTTCGGGAGTGCCTGGCTTTGAACAGGAAACTGCTGCAATCAGCAACAGGGAAGCTATTGGGAATAAACGCATATGATTGGGTTAGGGGGTCTGAAACCGGGCACAAATCTAGTAAAGATTTATTACCGTCGATCTTTGCGTCCTTTTCCCTTCCCACTCCTTATTTTTGCCCTAAACTATTTAGCATTTCCGGAATAGCGAACATATTATCCAGTCCCATTGAATACCTGAAAGGTGTAGGCCCCCAACGTGGTGAGATGATCCGCAAGGAATTGAACATCTTCACCTTCAAAGACCTGCTGGAATATTTCCCTTTCAGGCATGTGGACCGCACCAAGGTGAATCTGATCAGGGATATTACGCCCAACACA
Source organism: Pseudoflavitalea sp. G-6-1-2 (assembly GCF_012927185.1). Classification (GTDB taxonomy): domain Bacteria; phylum Bacteroidota; class Bacteroidia; order Chitinophagales; family Chitinophagaceae; genus Pseudobacter. The sequence continues at coordinate 1,822,047 of NZ_JABBGB010000001.1, read as the reverse complement.
GATTTCATTCAGATTGCAGGAAGGATCACCAGCGTATCCATCATCGGAGAAAAGAGAGCCAAACGCCTCGTAGCTGAGATCCGCGATAGTTCAGGCATCATGGAGCTGATCTGGTTCCAGGGAATAACCTGGATGGAAAAAACATTGCAGATCGGATCAGGATTTCGGGTATACGGAAAGGTTAGTTTCTTTCAGGGACAGCCTCAGATGACGCATCCTGAAATTGAATCCCTGCAGGAAACCGGCACAGAAACCAAGAACTACCTCGAACCTGTTTATCCCACCACCGAAAAGCTCAAGGCCCGGTCACTCGGCGGGAGACAGATCGGTAAGCTCACCCAAACATTGCTGGCACAGCTGAGAGAGAAAGATCTTCCCGAAAACCTGCCAGACGATATTCTTCGCGAAACCAAACTGGTACCGCGTTTCCAGGCATTGCAGCATATTCATTTCCCACCCGGCCCCGAAGCATGGCAGGCTGCCATGAACCGACTGAAATTCGAAGAGTTCTTTGTGGCGCAGCTGCGAATGGGACTGGTGAAGTCGCAGCGACATCGTTATTCGCGTGGCGTAGTGTTTTCGCAGGTAGGGGAATTGTTCAATACATTTTACGAAAAACATCTTCCCTTTCAACTCACCGGCGCACAGAAGCGGGTGGTGAAAGAGATCAGAAAGGATACAGGCAGCGGCAAACAAATGAACCGCCTGCTGCAGGGTGATGTAGGAAGTGGCAAAACCATCGTGGCATTGCTGGTGATGCTGATTGCAGCAGACAACGGCTATCAGAGCTGCCTGATGGCGCCTACCGAAATTCTGGCGCGTCAGCATTTTGCGAATATCGAAAAGCTGCTGCGCGATCTTCCTGTGAATGTGAAGATCCTCACAGGCTCTACCAAAAAAGCAGAAAGAAAAAAAATACTGGAAGAACTGGAAGCAGGAGCCATTCATTTGCTGGTGGGTACACATGCCTTGGTGGAAGATCCTGTGGTCTTCCATAACCTCGGTCTGGCCATCGTTGATGAACAGCACCGCTTCGGAGTGGCACAGCGCGCCAAGCTCTGGGCCAAAGCCCCCATTCCGCCACATATGCTGGTAATGACGGCCACCCCTATCCCCCGCACACTTGCCATGACTGCTTATGGCGACCTCGATTATTCGGTAATGGACGAACTGCCACCCAACCGAAAGCCCATTCAAACCGTACATCGTTATGAACAGGCACGCAGTCAGGTGATGGGATTTATACGATCCGAAATCGAAAAAGGACGACAGGCATACATCATCTTCCCACTCATAGAAGAATCCGAAAAGATGGACTATGAGAACCTGATGAAAGGATATGAAAATGTAAAAGCATATTTCCCGGAACCGAAGTTCTGGATCAGCATGGTACATGGCCGGCAGACCAACGAGATACGCGAAACCAATATGCAACGTTTTAAGGAACATGATACTCAAATCATGGTTGCCACCACAGTGATAGAAGTGGGCGTTGACGTTCCGAATGCAAGTGTAATGGTGATAGAAAGCGCAGAGAAATTCGGGTTATCGCAACTGCATCAGTTGAGAGGTCGTGTAGGCCGCGGAGGAGAAAAGAGCTTTTGCATTTTATTAACAGGCTCGAAACTGAACAATGATGCGCTCGAAAGGTTAAAAACAATGGTTGCAACCACCGACGGATTCAAGATTGCAGAAAAAGACCTGGAGTTGAGAGGCCCCGGAGATATCGAAGGAACCAGGCAGAGTGGAATGCTTAATTTCAAGCTCGCAAATATTCTGCAAGACAGAGAATGGCTCGAACTGGCAAAGGAAATGGCTGGCCGGATCATCGATACAGACCCCGACCTCAGTTCACCTGAAAATTTGCGCCTCAAAAACTATCTGCAATCCCTGCAAGGCAAAACCGCCTGGAGCAAAATATCATAAAAAATCAACAGGCGTTCCGGCCTGTTCGCATCGATAAGACGTTTTATTTCTGTAATTTGTAAAAAAGATATCTTGGGCAGGAAAAATCTGATAGCCGTTGCTTTGCTTTGCTTTGCCACACTGAAAGCTGCTGCGCAGAGTGATGTAGAACCTTTTGAATTTGTTCAGAATAAAGGACAGTGGGATAAAGACATTAAATTCAAAGGACAACTGAATACCGGAGCCTTCTTTCTGACGGCCCGTGGTTTTACAGTAGACCAGCGCAACCCCGCCGATCTTAAAATTGCACAGGAACAATTCCACGGAAAAAAAGATGGCAAAGGCGGTGGCCCTGTCTCCAGACCTCCCCGTAACAGATCTTCAGCAAGTACCAACAGTTTCGATCCCGAACATCCCGACAATGGTTCAGGCGGTGGTGGTGGAAATCCCATTCCCCCCCTGAGTATGCCCATCCGCGCACATACTTATATGGTAGAGTTCGAAGGCGGCAATCCCAATGCAGAGATCGTACCTGATAAACTGATATCCGATGAAGCGAATTACTTCCTCGGTAATGATCCTTCCAAATGGGCGCGCAATGTTGGTTCCTATCAGGGTGTTACTTACAAGAGCATCTATCCCAATATCGATGTACGTTATTACTCCGATTACGGAAATCTCAAATACGATATCATTGTTCATCCTGGCGGCGATCCGCGTCAGATAAGAATGCGTTACACCGGTGCAGATAAATTGTCTATCCGCAATCAGGAGCTGCTGATCAAAACATCTGTGGGTACTGTTCGCGAACGTTATCCATACGCCTATCAGTTCGATATGGCCAATGGAAAGAAAGATGTGGACTGCCGCTTTCAGCTGGCCAACAGCAATACTGTTACATTCAACGTAAAAGAATATTCAGGCAACAGCACATTGATTATCGACCCTACTGTGATATTTGTTTCCTTCACCGGATCGAAAGCCAATGAGTTCGGATTCACTGCCACTCCTGGCCCCGATGGTTCTCTCTACTCAGGAAGTATCGTATTCGGAACGGGCTTCAGAACCAGTCCGGGTGCATACAAAACCGAATACCAGGGTCCAGCGAACAGCAATGCCCTCGATGTAGGTATTTTCAAATTCACACCAAACGGACAAAGAGCCTGGGCAACCTATCTCGGAGGCCTGAGCCACGATCTTCCGCATAGTCTCATCTGCGATAAGGCAGGTAATGTAATAGTACTGGGACGAACTTATTCCGGCTCGTCATTTCCTGCAACCAAAACTATCTCCACTGGTTCAGGAGACAATGCCGATCTCTTTGTTGCAAAGATCAGTGTGGATGGCCGCGACCTGATCGGTGCCATTCGTATTGGTGGCCGGGATAAGGATTGCGTGAATGTGTACGATAAAATGCGCAGTGGTGGCGATGGCCCCAAAGAAACACTTCGTTTTTACGGCGATGATTCCAGAAGTGAAGTGGTAGTAGACGGAGACGACAATGTATATGTTGCCGCGCAAACGCAATCAAGCGACTGGCCTACAACTGCCGGCGTGTTTCAGCCCAACTTCGGTGGCGCGCAGGATGGAGTAGTATTGAAACTGAATAAAAACTGCGACGACCTGGTTTGGACTTCCTACCTCGGCGGAGCAGGATACGACGGCGCATTTGTACTGGCAGTACATCCTGTTACAAAAGACATTTATGTTGCAGGCGTAACCAACACACCCGATCTCGATGGCAGCCCTGCCGGTGTGTATCAGCCAAGGCCCGGTGGCGGCTATGATGGTTATGTGATGCAGATAGCAAACGACGGTTCCAGAATCATCAAACGCACTTATCTCGGAACGCAGAACTATGATGCGATATACGGCATCCGTTTCGACAGAAAATATTTTCCATACGTAATGGGCATTACCGAAGGTGGCAACTGGCCCATTGTGAATGCACCATACAATAAACCCGGAGCAAGTCAGTTCATTGTAAAATTCAAGCAGGATCTTTCCGGAGTTGAATATTCCACTACATGGGGTAACGGTTCCAAACAACCGAATATCTCTCCGGTGGCTTTTCTCGTAGACCGTTGCGAGAACATATACATTTCAGGATGGGGTGGATGGATCGATACCAATACGGATCCCTACGCCACTGGCGGCATCAGCAATATGCCACTGAAAGACCAGATGAAAAGCATCACCGATGGCCGCGACTTCTACTTCTTTGTGATGGAGAAGAATGCAGCCGGACTGCTCTACGGATCTTATTTCGGACAGAACGGCGGTGAGGGAGAACACGTAGATGGAGGAACCAGCCGCTACGATGAACTTGGCGTGATCTATCAGGCCATCTGTGCCAACTGTTTTAAGGGGTTCGGCATGCCGATCACTACGCCTTTCCCTGTAACACCCAATGTTTGGAGTCAGGTAAACGGAACCGGTGGTACGGGATGTAACCTCGCTGCAGTGAAGATCCGCTTCAACTTTGCGGGTGTGATCTCTGCACCGAAATCATTCTACAAAGGAAAGCCAGATTCCAGAGGATGTGCCCCTTTCACAGTTGATTTCCGCGACACCATCAATAATGGTAAAACATACAAGTGGGATTTCGACGATGACGGTGCCGACGATGTTACAGGACCTACATCAGATGCATCACATAGATTCGACCTGGTTGGCAGACACCGTGTAAGGCTGGTGGTTGAAGACCCCAATACTTGTAACGTTACAGATACTGCATATATCTTCATCGAAGTTGGCAACAATCCCGCTATCCCTGATTTCAACTTCACCAAAATCGGTGCATGTAACTCTACTGAATACACTTTCGACAATACCACTATTAAACCAGCCGCAGGCCCGGATTTCGATGGCAACACTTTCAGATGGGAATGGGGTGATGGCGCACCAGGTGTTGTAAGAAATGCAGACGACATCAACCACACATTCTTCGGTCCCGGCACATATCCTGTAAAACTGATAGTACAGAATCCTGCTTATTGTAACGCACCAGACACACTTACAAAGAACCTGCGTATCGCAGCCAATGTGAGGGCACAGTTTCAGACTCCACCGATGGGCTGTCAGCCATACACCGCAGTATTCACCAATACTTCAATAGGTGGTACCCGATTTGAGTGGGACTTCGGAGACGGAACTACATCCACCGAAGAAAGTCCAACTCACCTGTACCCCAACCTGAACACCTATGTTGTTAAACTGAGGGCATATGACGAAAGCACCTGCAACAAAGTGCACGATACCAGCTTCACCATCACAGTGAATCCAAAACCACTCGCAGCATTTGACTTCGAGCCCAAAACAGCGGTGGCAAATAAACCAGTGATCTTCTACAACCAATCCATTGGTGGAACCAATTACAAATGGGAATTCGGAGATGGAGAAGAAAGACTGAAGAACAACATGGATACCACCATGCATCAATACAACGCCTCGGCCAACTACCTTGCGCGACTGATCACTTTCAACCAATACGGCTGTTCCGATACAACAGAAGCCAAGATGGTAGATGCCATCGTAAGGCCACTCCTCGATGTACCCAATGCCTTCACTCCCGGACGAGGAGGAAGAAACAGCACCATCAAGGTAGAAGGATTTGGCATCCATTCCATGCTCTGGAGAATCTATAACCGGAACGGACAAATGGTATACGAAACCAATTCACGCTTCGGCGCATGGGATGGCACATTCAAAGGACAATTGCAACCGATGGATGTTTATGTGTACACACTCGAAGTGGTGTTCACAGATGGTACAAAATTGTCTAAACGCGGAGACATTACATTGATCCGATAAATCATTTTCACATGAACACCAACCATCAGAAATCAGTAGCGAAGTGCAGCCGGACCATGCGGTCGGGCAGGCGCAGCAAACTGTCCCTGTTGCTTACCCTGAGTGGGTTGTTGCTCATGGGAAATCTATCCGCACAGGATATGCACTTTTCCCAATGGTTCAATTCGCCACTCAGCACCAACCCGGCCAATACCGGTTTCATTCCTGATGCCGATTACAGAATCGGCGCCAATTACAGAAACCAGTGGAGCAGTATCATGACCATGCCCTACAAAACATACAGCGTTTGGGGCGATGCGCAGGTGTTCCGTGATAAGATCGCATCAGGATGGCTAGGTATCGGCGGTCTCATTCTTCGCGATCAGGCCGGTTCAGGAAGTCTCACCTCAACAAAAATATATGGCTCGGTGGCTTATCACCAGATGGTTGGAGTAGCTCACCTCATCTCAGCAGGCTTCAACCTTGGATGGGCCAACAAACGAGTGAACTCAGCAGATCTTAAGTTCCCCGATCAGTTCGATGGCGAGTTCTTCGACAGCAAACTGCCTACCAACGCCATTCTCGACAATAACAGCGTGAGTTATCTCGATGTGCAGATGGGCTTCAATTACGCATTCTTCCCCAACGATAAAGTGTATCTCAATGCAGGGGTTTCTGCCTGGCATATCAACAGGCCACGCGAATCTTTCTTCAGCACCGATCCGCTCAGCACAGAATCGCGCATACCTATCCGTTATACCGCATTCGCCAATGCCAGCGTTAAAGTTAATGACGATGTGATTGTGAACCCCATGGTGTACTACTCCCGTCAGGCCAATGCCTCCGAAGTGGTGGGTGGCGCTTACGCCCAGTACAACCTGGCCGACGAAGGTGAGATGCAGGTGCTTGGTGGCCTTTATTACCGTCCCAACGACGCTATTATTCCCATGATAGGATTTGAATGGAAGAGTATCCGCCTTACCTTTACATACGATGTAACCACTTCGACGCTGAAGCAGTACAACAACCGCCGCGGCGCACTGGAGTTTGCATTGATGAAACGCGGGTTCTATGATGATTACAACGGTGATCGCCGCCAGAGTCTCTGCCCCACTTTCAAGTATTAGCCCCAGGTCCGGCCGCACCGAAACAATCAAATATGAGTCCTGTTACCGAGGTCATCCTAATTGTATGCGTATACGCCCTGATGATCTTTACCATGATCCGTATCATCTTCGATACCGTGAATGTGAGTAAAGCATTGGGGTATCTCTTATTGACAATCATGCTGCCCGTTGCCGGCAGCATTGTTTATTTTTCACTGGGAGTAAACTATCGGAAACGAAAGATCTACAACAAAAAACTCATCACCGACGAATACCTGTTGCAGGCCCTTAGGAAAGATATCGATGAGAATGCGCTCCGCCTGTTGCAACAGCATCACGACGATGTAGGCAGTTTCGCAGGCCTCGCTAAACTGCTGATCAGAGACTCCCTCTCCTTTCTTTCACTCAATCATGTAAAACTGCTTCTCAACGGAGAGAACAAATTCCCCGAAGTGCTCAAAGCATTGGAAGCGGCAAAACATTCCATCCATATCCAGTACTACATTTACGATAATGATGAGATCGGCAATCAGATCAAAAGCATGCTCATGCGCAAGGCGCAGGAAGGCGTGAAAGTGCGTTTCATTTACGACGACTTCGGCAGCAACGGACTGAAAAAAAGATGGGTGCGCGAACTGGAAAGTGCAGGTGTGGAGATCTATCCTTTTTACAAGATCTATTTTGTTTTTCTTGCCAGCCGTCTCAATTACCGAAATCACCGCAAAGTGATCATCATCGACGGACAAACCGGCTTCACCGGGGGAATCAATGTGAGCGACAAATACATCAATGGAAATGATCCTGAAAAGCTCTACTGGCGGGACTCTCACGTAATGATCGAAGGCCCGGCCGTACTCAATCTGCAATATCATTTTCTGGCCGACTGGAACTTCTGCTCCGATCAGAATCTCATTCCCAACCGCGATATTTTTCCGGTTCCGATCCGCCGCCACGACTTCACCACACTTACGCAGATCGCTGTAAGCGGTCCCGATTATCCGAGAGCAGACATTATGCTCAGCTACTTCTCGGCAATAGCCAATGCGCAGAAAAAAGTATACATCACTACACCATACTTCATCCCCAACAACAGCATTTATGATGCCATCAAAAAAGCAGCGCTCAGTGGTTGCGATGTACGCCTGCTGGTGCCCGGCATCTCCGATTCCAAAACCGTGAATGCTGCCACCCAGTCTTATTTTGAACCATTGCTAGAATGTGGCGTTCGCATCTTTTTGTATCAGAAAGGATTCGTGCATGCCAAAACAATCGTGATCGACGATACGCTCAGTATGGTAGGTTCAGCCAATATCGATTTCAGAAGCTTCGATCTCAACTTCGAACTCAACACCATTCTCTACGATCAGGCATTCGGAGAAAAAATGACGGAGGTATTTCACGAAGACCTCAAAGAATCAGAAGAAGTTATTCTCGAAGAATGGCTGCAGCGAAGCACTTTCAGGCAGCTCATGGAAAAGATAGCAAGACTGCTTTCGCCGCTGCTCTGATCATCATCCGATCAGGCACTGCAGATGCAACTGTACATCATGGAATTATTGTAAACAGAAGGGCGTTCATTGATTTTTTCAATGTGAGGAAAACCCGCATTGGTAAACAATTTCTTCGCTTCATCAAATGGAAGCGGATAAGGCACCCACTGATTGCCTTTTTTCAAATCATATTCTACCAGCAGAATTTGTCCGGATGGATGCAGATAGGTTTTCAGCAGTTCGAGGAAGGAAATTTTATCCTGCACATAGTGGAGAGAGTTTGCCATCAGCACACCATCGAGTGGAGGCAACGACAATGGTTTGGTAAAATCAGCAGCAAGTGTAGAGATGTTCACTGCATCGCCCGATCTGATCTGGCGGAGCGCTGCTGCATTATCATCGATGGCAATGATTTTACTGCCAGGGGTAAGAATGGCGGCGAGCGCCTGCGTAAACACACCGCTTCCGCTTCCAAGATCAGCCCAGGTGCGGGCTTGAGTGCTGTTAAGCGATGCATGCCTGATCATGTCTATTGCCTGCTGTTGCTCCATACAACCAAGTTAGCAATATTCCGGGATACAGCTGCAACAGTATCAAAATCTAATACATGAGTTTTTTCAGGTTATCGATATAACCTCTGCTTACTTTAAGGCTCACATCGTTGCTGAGCACCAGATAGGCATCGCTGTTCTCTTTGTACACTTCCCTGATATGATTTACGTTCACGATATGCGAGCGGTGAACACGAATGAAAACAGCGGGGTTCAATCGCTGTTCGAGTATGCCGATGCCGTAGTTGCTGAGAAAATTCTTCTGAAGGGTATGTACGCGGGTATAGTCTTTTTCGGCTGCCAGCCAGGCAATATCCTGTACTGCAAGACTGATCATTTTGTTGCCGTTTTCCAAAAGGATACGCTCCGGAAAAGTTTGTCCGGGTTGATTGATGGCATCTGTCAGCGCCGTGATCTTCGCCAGATCATTTCCTTGCCGTGTAAGCAGTTTCGATACTGCCTGATTGAATCTTTCTCTCGTGTAAGGTTTGAGCAGATAGTCGATTGCATTCGAATCGAAAGCTTTCAGTGCATACTGATCATAGGCGGTTGTGAAGATGATCTGCGGTACATGCACAATCTGCCGCAATACCTGAAAGCCGCTGAGGCCTGGCATCTGGATATCGAGAAAAACGATATCCGGCTCCAGCCGGTCGATGGCAGCTACAGCCTCGATCCCATCCTGGCATTGAGCAACAATTTCCAGCTCCGCAAAGTCTGCGAGATACTGAAGCAGAATGGTTCTTGCCGCTGCTTCATCATCAGCTATGATTATTTTTTTTATGGACATATCCGCGCTTTGATGCTTTGATTCCCTGCCTGCAATATACTTGTTTGCATGGGTTGATAACTCATTCTCCCATCCATTCCCTGAAATGATTGGCTTTCAATCTGCTCACGATCACATGATCGATCTCCTTGGGAGCTAGCTCCACTTTCAGGTTGCCGTTGAACCAGAGCAATACTTTCTGCACTGCATCGTGACAGGTAATTACCTGACGGCTTGCGCGGAAGAATTGTTCGGGCGAAAGGCATTCCTCGATCTCTTCGAGACTCATCCGTACCAGAAAACTTCTGCCGTTGAAAGTTTTCAGATAACTCAGTTTGTTCTTTGAATAGAAATAAGCGATCTCATTGCAATGAACCGATACCAGCTCTTTTCCTTTTCTCAGCAGGAACCGGTTCTTCAGTGCGCGGAAATTGCTTTTTACCAGCGATATGCGCGGAGTGATCTCTTCATCATCTCCGATGATTTCCTTCTGCATGATGCAGTGTGGCAGCATTACGCTGAGTCTGCCAAGCTCTTCTTCGTTCAGGGATAACTGTACCCTGATCTTCTTTTCTTCCAGTTTACTGATGGCGTGCATGTGGAACAGGTTTGGTTGATTAATGATTGATAACAACACCAAATTAGCACGCTGCTGCTCCAATGATCGCCGCAGACCGACGAATTGCAACATATGCCGTTGAACTGCGCAACACAGAGATCGCAGCATTTCGGACCCACCCTCCCGGTCTATGGTATCAGACTTCCGGATGCACAGGTAAGGCCGATGAAATGTTTCCTCCCTTTATTTAAAATTTATCTTTCAGAATATTTTGAAATTTCAATATTAACAATAAACTTTACAGTGTGAAATCAGGGAAGTGAAACCAGCAGTAAAACTCTGCACCATGAACTTATTCGCCTACATCCTTTACCTGCTCATTACCTACTTCATTACTGTACACGCAGGCCAGGTCTTTTACCGCAACGGACTCATCTATGTACTCGATCTGCTCGATGGCAACCAACAGCTCGCTGCATATATCAACCGCATGCTGCTCACCGGATATTATTTGTTGAACCTCGGTTATGTTGCGCTCACCCTGTCTGAATGGAGGCCCGGCAGCTTCGCTGCCATCATCGAAGAGATCTGCACCCGAACGGGAAGAATAATGCTGTTGCTGGCTGCTATCCACTTCGCAAACATGACGGTAATTTTTCTGATAAGCAGACATAAACATTCGCTCAACCATAAAAACTAAACATATGAACCCCACATTCAACTTCACGCTTCTTGGCTATTACATTTATCTTCCTGTAGTGATTCTCCTTACCTGGTATGTGGCCCGCACCCTGTTCAGAAACGGCCGTGTCTTTATGCTCGAAATCTTCCATAACAAAGTAGACATTGCCCATGCCACCAACACACTGTTCAAAACAGGTTTCTATTTACTGAACCTTGGTTTCGGCTTATACATTCTGGAGATCCATCAACCAATCAATGATAATCTCACCATGATCGAAGCGCTTAGCCCCAAGATCGGCGGATTCAGCATCTACCTTGGCCTGATGCTTTTCTTTAATCTGTACTTCTTCTTCCGCGGCAGAAAAGCATCCCGCAGAAAGAATGTTCCGCAATTACCCAATCTTGAAAAATCTGCTCCATCAGATTTTTCACCCCTTGCATAATCAAAGCAGATTCGTACCCACCTGCAACTGTCTGGTGGGTACGAATCTGTTTCACCGCCCCATTTCCTGCATTCACCGGTTTTACCCGCAAATTAGCCGCAGCCCGCTTGTACATTGCAGTGTTTCCGGCTAATTTCACTTTATGAAAAAGCCAATACTACTCTTCTTAATTATACTTGCCGCAGCGCAATCTTTCGCGTGCTCCACCTTTCTGATCAACAAAAACGGGCACCTGGTTTTCGGAAGAAACTACGACTGGTCGACCGGTAACGGCATTGTTCTGATCAATCCTTCGGGACTTACTAAAAGCTCCATGGTGTACGAAGAGAAAAACATCACCTGGACCTCAAAATATGGCAGCCTTACTTTCAATCAGTTTGGCAAAGAATTTCCGTACGGAGGCATGAATGAAAAAGGACTGGTGATAGACCTGATGGCATTGGATGGAACAGTGTACGAAGCAGACGACGATCGCCCGGCCATCAATCAGGTACAGTGGATACAATACCAGCTCGACAACTCCGCTACCGTTGCAGAAGTGCTTGCGTCGGAGAAGCTGCTCCGCATCAGCCGCAAATCTCCATCCACCAATCATTTTTTGATCGCAGATGCAACAGGTGATGCAGCAACCATCGAATTCATCAATGGTAAAATGATTGTGCACAGAGGAAAACAATTGCCGGTACCTGTACTCACCAACAACACCTATCAATCTGCACAAAATAATTTCAAATCAGCTAAAGATATTCTCGCCACGAAAAGCAACTCACAGCTTCGTTTCAACAAAGCCTGTTCGATGGTTTCAAAATATCAGCAGGATGTTAACAGCAAAACAAGTCCGGTAGACGAAGCGTTCAAGATCATGAATGAAATTTCACAGGGTGACTATACCGTTTGGAGCATCGCATACGATATCACCAACAGAAGAATTGAATTTTTCACAAAGGACAATAAGAAAAGAAGAAGCATTTCGTTTGCCGATCTAAACTTCAACTGCAGCAACAAATCCAACTACATCAGCATCGATGAAGGAGAAGGAAATCTGGCGGGAAAATTCCGTCCACTTACAATGGAACATAACAGAGCAGTAATTAAAATATCAGCCGAAGGAAGTAAAAAACAGATAGATCTGCCGCAGGAAGTGATCGATGCACTCAGCACCTATTTCGCAACGGTGTATTGCAAGCCTGAATGATATTTCATCATTGATTGACAATTAAGCGTCCGCAGCATTGCGGCCGTTTTTTTTATGTACTTCCAACTCATTGACCCTTAACGGGCATCAGTACGGTTAACCTTTACTGTCAGCTTTTACCGAACGGAATAATTCATTATCTTTAGTATATCCCCCTGCACTAAACGTAATCCCGCCCTTTCCGCATTACCATTAGCAAACAATTAATTCCGGTGCTAAAGAAACTGTTCACATCGCCTAAGAGACGTTGGTGGGTGTTCTACCTTCCTATACTTCCCTACTATATTTACCTGAGTATGCGCTCAGGATCATTCTCATTTCCTACGGCCTGCAATCCTGCAATGCTTGCTGGCGGAATGGTGAACGAATCGAAGTTTCAGCACCTGAGTGATCTCGACGAAGCATTCAGGCCAATCACCATATTCATTCCTGCCGGCGCTCCGGCGAACAATGTGCTGCAACTCATTGGCGCATCATCATTGAACTATCCTTTCATTCTCAAACCCGACAGAGGTGAGAAAGGATGGGGTGTTCAGCTGATCCATTCCGAAGAAGAGCTGCTGCACTGGATACGCACCAACGATACGGATGCTGTTGCACAGCAATACATCGATCTTCCGTTGGAACTGGGCATTGTTTTTTATCGATATCCCGATGGTAAAAAATGGGGCATCAGCTCAGTTGGCATTAAGCAATTACCTGCTGTTACCGGCGACGGAGCTTCAACGGTTGAGCAATTGATTCTGCAGACAGGTTCCGCCATCAACGGATATGGACTAACAACAGACCTGCAGCATATTCCATCAAAAGGAGAAAAAGTAACACTCGATTTTGTAGCGCATCGCAGAAGAGGAACAAAATTCATCGATGCCAATGAGATCGCAGATCCGCAACTGGCTGCAACCATCGAGCGCATCACAAGGCCTGTGAAAGGCTTTGATATCGGCCGGCTCGATATCCGAACCAGCTCCATCGAAAATCTCCGCGAAGGAAAAGACTGTCATGTTCTTGAGATCAATGGTGCGGGCAGTCTGCCCATTCACGTTTTCGATCCCCGCGTTTCTTTCTTCGCCGCTTACCGCGATCTCTATAAACACTGGACGCTGATCTATCGTATCAGCAAACAGAATCATGCCCTGGGAACTCCATTCATGAGCTGGAAGGAGTTCGTCCGGCAACTCAAATTGGCCGGCAACCTTCCCCGTCAATTCAATCAAGACAAAAACAACACAGCATGAAAAAAACGCAGGAACCCGGTGTTTTGGTAATTGGCGCCGGCGTAGCCGGATTGACCACAGCGCTCTGCCTCGCAGAAAAGAACTTCAGAGTAACCATCGTTGCAGACAGGTTTGCTCCCAACCTCACTTCGGTAGTGGCAGGCGCGTTGTGGGAGTGGCCTCCGGCCGTTTGCGGCTATCATCACGATCAGATCTCGCTTTCAAGATCCAAAGACTGGTGCATGACTTCTTACGATCAGTTCTTCGATCTCGCCGAGCGCCCCGAAACAGGCGTGCATATCCGTCCGGTTTTGTTTTTCTTCCGGCAACCGGTGAACAACTCCCCGCGCGATCTGCACAAGATGCTGGAGCTGAAAGACAAGATCAAAGGATTCCGGCACGATAAAGCAATGATCAGTGAAGAAGAGATCAATCCTCATCTTCAACTGAAAGATGCTTATTGCCATCTCGCACCGATGGTGGATACCGATCAGTATATGCACTGGCTGCTCCGGCAAGTGAAACTGGCAGGATGTGATATCAGGCAACAAAAAATAACCGGACTGATAGCAGAGCAGGAACAACAACTCCGCGACCAGTTCAATGCAGACTTCATTGTCAATTGTTCCGGACTAGGCGCCAGCGAACTGGCGGGTGAAAGCATGTATCCGCTTCGCGGAGCGCTGGTACGTGTAAAGAATGATGGAAAGAAGATGCCGAAGATCACCAAAGCATACTGCATCTCGCACGATGAATCGAGCAACAATCAGGACATCATCTTCATAGTTCCCCGCGGCAATAACATGCTTGTACTCGGAGGTCTTGCAGAAAAAGATGAATGGAGCACGGACATCGGCCTGCACAATCACGAGCCAGTGCAACAGATGTACGAACGGTGCTGCGAATTCATGCCCATATTGCGTCAGGCTGAGATCGATGAAACAGAACCGGTGCGTGTAGGACTTCGTCCATTCCGCAATGCCAATGTACGATTGGAAAAAGATCCCAATTATCCGCTCATCCACAACTATGCGCATGGAGGCGCGGGCGTTACTTTCTCATGGGGATGTGCCCGTGAAGTATCCGACATGGTGCAGCAGTATTTCTATGCTTCCGTTACAGCAATCAGCGCCTAAGGCTGTTTCACTGCATAAAAAGTACCATCGGTTGCGCCGAAGTACAACATGCCATTGTGCTGAACAGGAGTGGCCAGCACGGCTCCGAGATCGAATATCTTTTTCTCAGCTGCTCCGGTTACTTTGTTATCTCCGTACATCACGAAGTCTTTTCTGAAATGACCATTTGCATCGTAAACGGTGGAGTAATTCTTTTTGCTTCCATCTGTCTGAAACTGCCAGTGAATTTTACCGGTGGTTACATCGAAGGCATAGAGCATGCCGTTGAAGCAGCCGGCCAGTATCAGTGAATCGGCAACGAGTGGAGTGTTGTAAGAGCGGAACGGGATCGGCGTTTTCCATTTCACGGTTCCGTCCTCTGCAGAAGATGAATAGAACGCATGTGTATCGGAGGTTCCGAAGAAGAGATTGTTTTTATGAAGCAACGGTGTGGCGGTGATCCAGCTGCCAATTTCCTTCATATTCCAAAGGCCAATTCCGTTGGATTTATTTAGCGCATAAATATTGTAATCTCTGCTTCCGAAGATCACTGCTTCATTGGTAACGAGTGCAGCTTTCTGAACTTCTCCTCTGGGGAAGTTGCGGTCGCCGATAGTTTTGAATTGCCATAATTGCTGGCCTGTTGTGGCATTCAACGCATAGAATTTACCATCGTAACTTCCTATGTATAGCATATCATTTTGAATAGCGGGGTCTGCATGCACAATGCCGCCTGTGGCAAACTTCCAACGCTCTTTTCCTGTAACTGCATCGATTGCATACACGTGATAGTCGCCGCTTCCGAAATAGATCAATCCATTTACATGCACAGGGGATGAACGATAGTAATCCCAGAAATCGTATTGCTTTTCGCCTTTGGTACTGAACTCCCAGATTATTTCACCGGTGCTTTTATTTAGCTCATATAGCACTCCGTTATTGCAATTGATGATCAGACTTCCATTAACAACAGCTGGTTTACTACGCACAGCGCCGGGCAATTGTTTCTCCCAGATAAGTTTTCCATTTTTCAATGCTTGGCAAAAAACCTTACCGGCTTCATTGCCGAAGTAAATATTACCTGCATCGATGCAGGCATCTCCAACAATGGGTGATGCAGTAGCTACGCGCCATTCAGCTTTCGCATTTACGGGTTGTGCAATAGTACTGAGGCTGTATAGAAACAGACAACAAAAAAGGATAAGTCTCATGTATGGTTTGATTTGGGGTTAATCTTTGAGGCGGTTCACCTTATCGCGAAGCGTATTGAAAAAACGGTTTCTTTCTTTTTCTCCCGAACGGCTGATGAGTGTCGATCTGCTGAGCAGGGTATTGAAAGTTCCGAATGCTTTTTCGGTGAATCGTTCGTCGCGCGTGGAGATATAGTTGAATACGCTGTAAGTGATCATGGAGATCTGCTGATCGTCGAGTGTAAGCAGAATGGTATTGTTGCCGAGTATCAGTTCGTTCACATAGAACTGAAGACTGCCCTGTGGTTTCAGCTCTCCATCGCCGGGCATGAAGGTGGTGCCACGTTCTGCCTGCTTTTGAAGATGATCGAGCATTTGAATGAAATCGTCCACTACTGCCAGCAGATCTTTTCTTTCCAGAAAAATACCGGCATCTCTGTAATAGGCCACCTGATTGATGCTGCTGTGAATGCTTTCGAGATTCCACAGCTCTGTTGAATTCATTTTATTGTGCTCTTCGAGTATGGAGTAACCGATAGCCCGGCATTCATCGGCAGGATAAGCCTGCAATGAAAATTTACTTTGCTGAAACTCCGGTTCATTATTGATGGTACGGCACCAGAAAAAAGTTTTGAAAGCCGCCATTGCCGGAAATAAAAAGAAGTACCAGAAGGGTGTGTCTTTGCAGAGATAATGGATCTCCTTTTTTTTGAAGCTGTTGAAATACCGGAACTGTTGCAGCATCCCCTGCATATGCTGTGTAAATGGAATGAATTTGTTCCCTACTCCGGGTGCCTGAAAAATCACGGCTTCCGATTCCAGTTGCAGTAATCCATCGAGTGAAATCTGGTAATGTTTGCAGATGGCCTGCAGCTCGCTGAGATCAACAGGTTTCTCTCCGCGGATTCGGCGGTATACGCTGTCTGGACTGAGATCGAGCAGTTCGCCCAGTTCGTCAGCAAGGGAAAGATGGGCAGGAAGTTGTTCCCTGATCTTTTTGAAAAGCAGTTGTTGTAGGGTTTTGGCGTCCATGTGGGAGAAAATTACTGAAAATCCATAACAATGGAAACGGGATTACGGAATTTCGCAAACAGATAAACAATAAAAATCATTTGTTTGCAGTTACTGCGACCACCAGGTTCAGACATCAATATGATTCAGGCTTTCTGCTGTTATTCATTACCCTGCCGCAGTCTGCCGTTATGCGTAGCCATATGCATGTGATAGGTTTGTTGCAAACATGCTGATATGAAATTATTGATCGCTGCAATCATCATCACAACATTAGTTCCGGAGATAGCTGTTTCGCAGGACAGTCTGGTGCAGAATCTCCTGTTCACACCCGTTTACAAAAAGAAGGATGTATTCGGCGAAGAAGATTTCAGTCCCCGTAAAGAAAAATCTTTCTATCTCTATCGCAACTGCGTGTACACCATCAATCCAACTTATGGAGGCAGACGCATTGTGCGTATCACTGATATCCGAAACGACAGCATTTATTACGAGTCTTACACGAAACATACTGTGGTTGGCATGTACAGAGACACCATCTTCAGAATACATCCCAGTGAGATCGGCTCCATTTCGCGTAGTAATACCGCAGGCAAAGAAATTTTCACTACTATCTATCTCTCCAAATACAGACAAACTTTCACGCTTGATAAAGCGCCAAAGCAATTCCCTTCCAGAACTGCCATCATGCAAAATGCAGATAGCATGGGTACTGAAGAAGTGGCACTGCTTCCCTACTTCTCCGATCATGGCATCGACCTATTGTTTGAAAAATGCGGAGAGTTCTTCTATTACGATTCCACATCCACACTCGATTGCAATACAGGGAGGCACTTGTTTCCGCCTCCGTCTGCACATATCCAAAGACGGGATGTAATCTGGTTCACACCCAGCAATGCAAGTTTTATCAGTGGTGTTAATCTCGGACTGCAAACGCTTGGCCTGAACGAAGGTGATTCACTCACCATCTCAGGCGTGAACCTCAGTGCAGATGTATTGTCTGCCGTATTTACCATGTACGTACTTTTCGGCACACCGAAAAGTACGCGAAAACTTGCTGAAATGTCTGATACTATTCCATGGGATGAAATGAAGGAAAGCATTAAGGGTGTAAGCCTCAGTGGTGGCGGTCTTGTAGGAAACGCAGATATGCGCGGTGTTGCCATCAACGGATTGCTATGTTATGTTACGAGGTCAAGAGGACTCAACATTACAGGTCTCCGGAATGAAAGTGCTCGATTCGAAGGCGTGGTGGTTTCGGGTCTGATCAACAAAAACGTTGAAGGACGTGGCGTTCAGATCGGACTTGTGAACCGATGCAAACACCTGCGCGGATTTCAGTTCGGTCTGTGGAATGAAAACAGCAAGAGAAGTCTCCCGTTCATCAATTGGGATTTCGACTAACAACTCCAATCATCAATCATAATCATTAGCCTTTAAAACTCAAGCCCCGGAAGGATTCCGGGGCTTGCTTCATATTTTTTGTTACGGAATATTTATCCAACAAACAGCTCAAGATGAATATCATCGGGCTCTTTCTCCAGCAACGCGGTATCCGTTTCCTCTGCGAGCACTGCACCATGCCTCATATAGAAATCAACAGTATGCTTGGTGGGCGTTGCCGATATGTAGAGTTTATCGCCGCCGAAATTCCTGCCAATTGTTTTGCAGAAATTCATCAGGTGTTTTCCGATTCTGTGTCCTCTGTATCTTTTGCTCACATAAAGAATATCCAGTTTAAAATACGCAGCTGAATTACCACGACGCAGATTTTCCACGGAAGCTGCACCAATCAGTTTCTGATGATCGAATGCACCGATCACCACTCCTTTATTTTGCAGGATCACCTGCTGATTCAAAATCAGTTGTTCCAGTTCAACTTCATCCCAGTCTGTAACTGATTCACGGTGAGGCTCAGCAATCAACCGCCCTTCCTTCAATTTGTACATCGAAAAAATCTCCTCGCTTCGATCGATGTCTCTGATCAGGCTAAGGTCTTCGTAACGGAGTGATCTGTAAAGAATATTGTTCATTGTATGATTGCTGCTCGATGCAAAGTTAGGCTTTCCCTTTCTGAGCCATCTCCTCTTTTCCGCTATCAGTACCGGTTTAAGGGTAATTTAATATGCCCGGAAACCGGTATCCGATGAAAAATAACCGGCAACAACTGTCCATCTGCAAAGCACTTCAGCCAATTTTATTGCGCAGAGTTTTGGGTAATGTTGTAAGTTGCATATTCAACACCCCTCTCGTTTGGTTAAGGAAGCCTCATACAATGACGCGCAGTTGTTGCAACAACTGGCTGAAGGGAATGCAACTGCTTTCCAGGTAATCTATGAACGATTTCAGCAGTCCGTTTTCTCCTTCGCTTTCTATCTCACCAAATCCAAAGATCTCTCAGAAGAAGTAGTGCAGGAAGTATTCACGCGCGTTTGGGAAAAGAGGGCCAGCCTCCCCGAACAGACCTTGCTTCTCCCCTACATCAAAAAAATGACGCAGAACCTGGTGCTCGATATTTTCCGCAAAGCCGGACGGGAACAGGCTTTCCAGCAACTGCTCTACAATGCTATGAGCACGGCGCTCAATGAACCCGCCGATGCATTGCACGAAAAAGAATTGCGCAGGATCTATCGCAATGCTATCGCCCTGCTTCCTCCTCAGAAAAAAATCATCTTCACACTCAGCCGCGACCATCATCTCAGTTACGAACAGATTGCGGCAAAGCTGCAGCTCTCCCCCAACACCGTTCGCAATCATATGACGGAAGCCATCAGGTCTGTAAGAAACCATGTTGAGAAACACAGTACCGTAGTGGCAGCTGCCGCCATTATTGAGTTATGCTCGCGCAATCCGCACTGACAGGGCATTTCATCTTCCTCAAAAAATATTTTATCCCCCACTGGTAGTCTCGTTTCCCTCGTTCGTTATAGCTCATACCTGTCCTATTTATCACAACTAAACCTTGTTTACTGTGAACAATACCCAACGACTACAATACCTGTTTCAAAAACAGCTGGCCGCCAATGCAACAGAGGCAGAGCAGCAGGAGCTTTTTATGCTGAGCAATGATCCGGAAAATGAACCTGTCCTCCGCGATCTGATGGATGCATCCTGGGATGATCTGGAGAACAGCCGCCCACAGCCCTTTCAGCAAAGGCCGGTAACGCGCAGACTCTGGTTCCGCATCAGCGTTGCAGCAGCGGTGCTGGCCATTGCCTTCGGCACTTATCTATGGATGAACGATTCCGGTAAGCCACCGGCATCGGAGCCTGTTGCCAAAGTTCATGATGTGGCACCCGGAAAAGAAGGCGCTATTCTCACGCTGCCCGATGGCAGACAGATAGTGCTGGATGATATGCAGAACGGAAGCACCATTCAGGAGAACGGTGT
Source organism: Pseudoflavitalea sp. G-6-1-2 (assembly GCF_012927185.1). GTDB lineage: Bacteria > Bacteroidota > Bacteroidia > Chitinophagales > Chitinophagaceae > Pseudobacter. The sequence goes on along the minus strand of NZ_JABBGB010000001.1, from coordinate 1,801,630 downwards.
AAAACTGATTGTTCAGAACGGACAATTAACGTACGACAACAATGCCGGCACAGGCAACACAGCCCTCGCCTGGCATACCATGTCGACGCCCAGAGGCAGACAGTTTCAGCTGAGACTGCCCGACGGATCTGCAGTTTGGCTGAATGCAGCCAGTACAATCCGCTACCCTGCTGCATTTGCCGGCAATGAAAGAAAAGTGGAACTAACAGGCGAAGCCTATTTCGAAGTGGCGCCCGATCAGCAACGCCCCTTCCGTGTGCTCACTCCTAAACAACAGATCGAAGTGATGGGCACACATTTCAATGTAAATGCCTATGCAGATGAACCGCTGGAGCAAACCACACTGATAGAAGGCAGCGTGAAGGTATCCGGAGCAGTATCGCAACTGTCGAAACTGCTGACGCCCGATCATCAGGCATCAGTTTCCGATGGAGCGATAACAGTAACAAAGCTGGATACCGGGCCGGTGATCGCCTGGAAGAACGGCCTCTTCTGTTTTGTAAATGCCAATGTACCTGGCGTGATGCGTCAGCTAAGCAGGTGGTACGATATAGAAGTGCAGTACGAAGGAAAGATTCCCGACAGAGTATTCGCAGGGAAAATGCAGCGTGATCTCACGTTGAACGAAATGCTGAATTTATTATCATCACTCAACCTGAATTTCAAACTCGAAGGATCGAAGAAACTGATAGTAAAACCATAACCAACAGACCAAACTACGTGATTGTCTGAAAAAACGAAACCCGGGTCGTGACCGGGCTCCGTGAGTATCGGGTGATCATTTCAAGATAGCCGTTGCAGACTATGCTATTCATTTATTCAACCCAAAACTGTTGCTAATTTATGCAATTAAATGTTCTTTGGAAAGACCCATCCCATGCGGGTCTTCAAACCACAGGCCGGTGCCCTATGCACACCCGAACCGAAATTGACAGCCAACCCGGAAACGACCATGTCCGGGCGAGGCTTAAAGGCTTTGGGCCGGCCTTCAAAAAACAACTGCTTATGAGGCTCTCGATTTTCACCCTCATCATCCTTGGCTTCTGCATGCATATAAGCGCCACGGGTGTTTCACAATCTGTCAGCTTCACCGGAAAGAAGGTGCCGCTGATCAAAGTATTCAATGCCATCGAAAATCAGACGGGCTTTGTGCTGTTCTACGATGCAGAGATACTGGAGAAGATGCCGCCGGTTACCATCAATGCAGACAAGATGCCGCTGGCCAGCTTTCTCACGGAACTGCTCAACGATCATTCGTATGAGTTCTCCATTCAGAAAAGAACCATTGTGATCTCACCAAAAAAGGTTGTAACTCCTGCTTCATTACTCTGGGCTAAACCCGGAAGAGAAGTGCGCGGCAAAGTCACCAATGAAAACGGAGAACCCGTCGCAGGCGTAACCGTTACCATCAAAGGAACAGAACGCGGTGCAGCCACCAACAGCAAAGGAGAGTTCGTACTCGATCAGGTAGAAGACAATGCCATACTGGTTTTCACCAGTGTATCCTACGAAACGAAGGAGATCGCCGTTGCAGGCAGATCGACCATCAATATGGAAGTAAGAACAAAAGTTTCATCTCTTGGAGATGTAACCGTTTCTGTAAACACCGGTTACCAGAAGATACCGAAAGAAAGGGCCACCGGCTCCTTCACCATCATCACCTCAAAAGAGCTGGAACGCAGAACCTCACCCGATCTGCTGAACCTGCTCGAAGGAATGGCACCCGGCCTCATGATCAACAAAAGCGCCAATGGCATGGAAGGGCAGGAAGATCCGTCCATTCTCATGCGTGGCGTATCTACCTTCGGCAGTCAGCAACCGCTGGTAGTAGTTGATGGATTTCCCATCGAAGGAACGCTCTCTACCATTAATCCGAACGACGTTGAAACCGTTACACTCCTCCGTGATGCAGCCGCAGCAGCCATCTGGGGCGTGAAAGCCACCAATGGTGTAATTGTGATCAATACCAAAAAAGGAAAGACCCTCAATCCTAAAGTCACTTTCCGCTCTTCATTCAACATGAATGAAAGACCCCGCTTATCCTACCTCAATCTTATGAATTCCAAAGAACTGGCTGATTATGAAAAAAACAAATTCTATGCAGATCCTGACCCGGATTTCTGGCCTAACAGAATTACCGGTCTGAATGCCCGCGATTCGTACACTGATATCTATGGAGCATTCTTCGATTTTGAAGAAGGAAAGATCACTGCCGAAGAACGCGACAAAAGAATTGAAGAGATCACCAACTACAACAACTCCAAAGAAGTAGAAAAAACATACCTCAACAGCGCCTGGAGCTCAGACAATACAGTCAGCATCAGCGCAGCTCCGAGCGATCGTTTCAACTACTACGCATCATTTGCATTTTTGAAAGGAATAGGCCTCTACAAAGGAGATAACTTCAAAAAGAGCAACGTCAATTTCAATACTGAGATCAAACTCACCAGCAAACTTACTCTGAATATCGGCGCCAACTATACAGTGAACGATCAGGATATTTCCGCATTGAAAAGATTTGGAGCAGGATCCAATTCCGATGTTCCGGGGGCACTGAAAATGTTGCCCTATCTGAGACTGCGCAAAGCAGACGGCAGCGCAAATGCGCTCCCCAGAAGGTTCAGCAACGAAATGATCAACAAGCTGAACGCGGCAGGGCTCATGGATATGAATTACTATCCCCTGAACGATTTCAAGGATTATGAGCTTACATCTAACACCAATACGCTTCGCCTTCAATCTACGCTTACCTATCAGTTCAGCAAAGCGCTCTCTTTCAATCTCAGTTACAAAACTGAAAAGATAAATGATCTGAAAAGCGATCTCTACAAAGAAGATTCATACGAAGCCCGTGCTCTGATCAACGACTTCTCCAATATTGTAAACACCAACACGATTTTCAATATTCCCAAAGGGGCCATGCTCAGAGAAGATCGTGGCACCACTACCAACTACTATATCCGTGCACAACTCGATCTGAACCACACTTTCAACCACGATCATCGTGTTGATCTCAACATCGGTCTGGAACGTCAGCGTTCAGTGTTCGACAACACCATGGATTCCAGGTTCGGATACAACCCCGTAAGCAACCTGAGCTTCGGTGTAGACTACGCAACATTGAGCGGAGCTGGAAACAAAAACCCGGTAACCGGCCTCAATTCTCAATTCAGAATGGCTGATTACTTCAACAAGAAGAAACTCGACGATCGTTACATTTTCTATTATTTCGCAGGCTCGTACACCTACAAAGGAAAGTATGCATTCAGTACCAGCGCAAGGATCAATAAGAGCAGCCGGTTCGATCCGTCTGCCGGATTGAACAAGCAGATTCTTGCCTCTGCAGGTGTAAAATGGGATATCCTGAAAGAGCAGTTCATCAAAACTCCTGATTGGATCAATCAGCTGCAGATCAGATACACAGCGGGTCTCACAGGCAATGTGCCCAACATCACTACCTCTTCTATGAAAACCCTTGCCTATGCAAGTGCAAGTTACACATTTGGAGTTCCTATGCTCTCCATCGGAAGTCCTGCCAATAAGAAACTGCGTTGGGAACCTACACTTACGCACAATCTCGCATTGGACTTCAGTCTGCTTGCAAACAGAATCAGTGGTTCAGTGGATCTCTATTACAAGAAAACAACAGAGTTGCTTGGTCAGGAAGGTATCGACCCAACACTTACAGGATTCTTTACCGTTCCCATCAACTCATCCGACATCCTGAATAAGGGAATTGAGCTGAGATTGAATACCATCAATGTAAACACCAAAGATTTCCGTTGGCAAACAGCTGTGAATTTCGGTTTCAACAGCAACAAAGTTGGCTTCTCCACTACCAACAAAAACAATGTGATCGGTGCTCCTAAAAACCTCACAGGATATGCAGCCCGCACATTCTTTGCATTGCAATGGGCAGGTGTGGACGAAAACGGACATGGCCTGTTGTGGGATCTTCAGCCCGATGGCAAGAGAGTAAAAATTCCGGCAGCTGATTATGACAACCTCACTTTCGAAGATTACAAAGTGATCGGTTCCATCATTCCCAAATACACTGCAGGTTTCAGCAATATCTTCCAGTACAAAGGCTGGGACTTCTCTTTCCTCTTCATTGCCAATGGTGGCCACTACATGCAATCCGACGCCATATCCGACGATTATTTCAGCAACAGTTTCGGAGGATCAGGTTTCAACAACCTGCCTAAAGATGTAGCCCGCAGATGGAAAAAACCGGGAGACGAAAAAAACACCAATGTGCCTTTGCTCGACTCTTATGAGACCAATCAGTACAATTGGAGCGATATCAATTATCAGTCGGCAACATTCATCAAGCTGCGTGAAGTAGCCGTGTCTTATCTCTTCACCAAAAAACAACTGGGTCAGATTCCGATGAACAGCGTTAAAGTGAACTTCCAGGTAAGGAATCCATGGAAATGGGTGGAGAACAGCAAAGGCATCGATCCTGAAGCGCACATTTTGCAATTCGGAGAAAGAACACTGCCAGTAACCACCACTTATACACTCGGAATACTTGCCAATTTCTAACTGATCAATTTCACTCTCATGAACAGAATCATCTATTTATTCATACTCTCCGGCTTGCTGCTTGCAGGATGCGAAAAGAATTTCCTGGAAGTGGAGCAACCCGGCGTGATCACAGTAAGCACCACCAAAGATTATGACATGATGCTGAACAGCAGCGCTGTTACATCATTCATCAGCTGGCCGATGCTTTGCCTGAACGACAATTTCGAATTTCCTTCCAGCAAAGCTCCGGCAGGCGCTCCGGGAATGGTCTATACCTGGCAGAATCAACCATATCAGCAGGAAGACCCCGCACTCTGGTCGCAGCCATACAAAGCCATCTACTACGCCAACCTCGTGATCAATGAGGTAGAAAATTCAACGGGCGGACTGGCAACAGAAAAAACAAAACTGAAGGGAGAAGGATTGCTCACCCGCGGCTACATGCATTTTCTGCTGCTTCAACTTTATGCAAAGCATTATGATGCAGCAACAGCCGCCACCGATTACGGCATTCCTTATGTAACAACAACAGATATGTATGGTGTAACTCCTGCCCGTTCAACCGTTGCTGACTGTTACACCAAAGTGCTGAATGATATAGAGCAGGCAATACCGCTTCTTCCCAAAACCAGTACCCTCAGCATTCGTGGCAGCAAGGCAGCAGCGCATGCAACACTTTCGCGCATCTACCTTCACATGAAGAATTACGAAAAGGCAATTGCAAACGCAGATGCAGCACTGGCGCTGAAAAGTGATTTACTCGATTATTCTCCTGCAACCTTCAGAGCAGTAGCTTTCCCCGCCAACCCGGAATTCTATTACCTCAAAACAGTAACGGAGTTTGAACACCCTTACAGTGCAAACCTTACAGCAGATGCAAAGGCCTTGTTCAATACAACGGACAGCAGAAAAAGACTGTTTGTAAATGCGCTCGGCTACGCAGCATTCAGTTCACACTACGGCATCACAGTTCCGGAGGTGATGCTCATCAAAGCGGAAGCGCTTGCAAGAAAAAGCAGCCCTGATCTCACAGCCGCGCTCGACATCATGAACAGACTGAATAAAAACCGCGACAGAAGCCACACAGACCTTAGTTCAACAGATGCAGAGCAGGTGATCACCTGGATTCTGAATGAAAAAAGAAGAGAACTTCTTCCCTCTCCGCTCAGGTGGTTCGATATGCGCAGGCTAGCACCGGAAGGAAGAACACCAACCGTTACCAGAACTGTAGGCACTACCACTTATACGCTGGAGCCCAACAGCAAGAAATACACAATGATGATCCCGGCGGTTGTGATCAGATTCAACCCGGATATGCCGCAGAACGAAAGATAATTCACCACTAATCAAAGCAGAAATGAAACCAGTAATTTTTATCAGTGCAGTTTTAAGTTGCAGTGCATTGCAGGCGCAGGATGTGACCCTCGCCGGCAGTCTGCCTTCCGTGAAGAATGGCAAACTGGAGCTCTCCAACCTCGACGAACAGAAATGGAGCATCACAACAGATGCCACAGGCAATTTCAATGAAACCATCAAAGGCATCGAAGCAGGATATTACACTCTCTCAGATGTAGGCACAGTATACCTTTCACCCGGTTACTCACTCAACATCACCAAAAAGAACGATCAACTGGTGATGCAGGGTAACGGCAGCAAAGAGAACAACCTCATACAGCAACTCAATGCTTCTTCACAAAAAATTTCGGAGAAACTGAATAAAGGAGAAATGAATTTTGTGAAGATCCCCGACTTCCAAAAACAAATGGAAGCATTCAGAAAAAGCCAGTATGCATTGCTCAACAAACAAAAACTGAGTGAGCATTTTCAGGCAACACGCAAAGCAGATATCGATTACACCATCCGCAACTTCTACAATGAATATGGGTATAAATATGGTGTGGACACGAAGAAGCAGGAGAACTTCTACAAATTGATGGAGTCGATGGGAACTAATTTCGATCACAAAAAAATTGATTCCGCCTACAAAGCAATGCAAACCTGGAAGCTCACCAAAGAACAGAGAAAACAACTGGATTCTATCGGAGATCTCGGTGGCTCCTTCAACGAAGAAGCTGCTTTCAAAGGATCAGCAGCCTACAGAAGATGGATGGACCAGCAATTCACCACTCTCATGTACACCAAATACAGCAAAGAGTTCAGCGGCCGCATGAGTCAGGAAGCGATCAAGCAGAAAGCAGCTGCCGAGGCAGTGAGCAATACCTACATCAAAAATTACTGGAACTATCGTTTCGCTTCTCAGGCACTGAAAACATCCGAAGACCTGAAGGAAGCAGACAGCATTTTTCAGGCATTCAAAACAACAAACAGCCATCCTGCCTATGCAGCTGGTATGGAAAAAACATATGAGCGTATCAAAAAATTCTCCAAAGGCGCGCCTGCGCCTGAGTTCGAATACCAGACTGTAACTGGTGAGAAAGTAACACTCAGCAGCCTCAGAGGGAATTTCGTGTACATCGATGTTTGGGCTACCTGGTGCGGTCCATGCAAAGCAGAGATACCCAATCTGAAAAAAGTGGAAGAGCATTACAGAGATAAGAACATCAAATTCGTAAGCATCTCTGTTGATGAGCTGAAAGATGCTCAGAAGTGGAAAGACTATGTGATCAACAACGAACTGAAAGGCGTGCAACTGATGTCTGACAATGCATTCAACTCTGCTTTCATTCAGGATTTCAATATCATTTCCATTCCACGTTTCATACTGATAGATACAGAAGGGAAGATCGTCTCGGCCAATGCGTACAGGCCATCCAATAAATTGCTCCGTACTCAATTGGATCAACTGCTGACAGCGCAGAACTAAAGCTGTCTGGTTATGTCTCTGATAAAAGCGCCTTCCATTTGGAGGGCGTTTTTTATTGCAGCATTATGAATGCAATTTGTAGGAGAGCTGCATTTTTACTTCCGTCATCACAAAACTGCTCTGCACAGTATGGATGTTTGGCAGAGTGGCGAGTTTCTCGCGTATGAAATGGTGATAGGCGTTCATATCTTTCAATACAATCTTCAACAGGTAATCGTAAGAACCAGTCATGTGATGGCACTCCATCACTTCTTCAAACTTCATCACCGATTTTTCAAAAGCAGTCATGGCCGACCTTGAATGGATGCTCAGCTGCACATTGGTATATGCTACGAGTGAGAGATCAATTTTGTTTCTGTCTACCACAGCCATGTATTTGCTGATGTAGCCCTGCTCTTCGAGCTTACGCCTTCGCATCAGAACAGGTGTGGCAGTGATGCCTAATTTATCTGCCAGTTCTTTATTGCTAAGTCTGCAATCGTGCTGCAATAAAGTCAGCAATTGCAGATCGATACAATCTAAATCAGCTTTCATCACGAACGATTTTACTATTATTCAGGCATAATTTAGTGAAATACTCTAAATCTTATCTCATTTATATTGCCAATAGCGATTTTCTCCATGCAAACTGCTGTGTATTGTACATCGCAGTCATTCTGAGCAGCTTTGTTACAAACTTGCAAATATGAAAAACAGACCCGAAACCGCGATGATGAGCTATGGTTACAAACCATTCCTCAGTGAGGGTGCAGTAAAATGCCCGATCTTCATGACCTCCACTTTTGTTTTCAAAACGGCCGAAGAAGGAAAAGATTTCTTCAGCATGGCATACGGCCGTGAACCATCTCAGGCCAGGGAAATGGGATTGATCTACAGCCGTATCAACAATCCGGATATCGAGATACTCGAAGAACGTCTTAAACTTTGGGACGATGGCGAAGAAGCGGCAGCATTTTCCAGTGGCATGAGTGCGATCTCTACCACACTGATGAGCTTTCTAAAACCAGGTGATTGCATTTTATACAGCAATCCGCTCTACGGAGGAACACATAGCTACATCCATTTTTTTCTGGCAGAGTGGGGTATTGAATCCATTGCATTCGATGCCGCTGATGATGCAGCAAGCATCAGAGAAAATATCGGAGACAAAGGGAGTCGCCTCAAAATGATCCTCGTTGAAACACCTGCAAATCCTACCAATGATCTGATAGATATTCGTCTTTGCGCCGACATCGCCGCATCCTATTCAACAGCAGAAAAAACAGTGTTGCTCGCTGTAGATAATACTTACATGGGACCGCTCTGGTCGCATCCCCTGAAACACGGTGCGCATATTGTGTTGTACTCTGCAACAAAATACATCGGTGGACATAGTGATGTAATTGCAGGTGTGGCGGTTGCCAGCAAACCTGTAATGGCGCAGATCAAAATGGCACGCACATTCTTTGGTACCATCATCGATCCGCATACCAGCTGGTTGTTGCTGCGCAGTCTGGAAACGCTGAAGATCCGCATGGAAGCCGCTGCCAGCAATGCGAAGCATGTAGCACAATGGTTGCAGCAGCATCCGTTGGTAGAAAAAGTGTATTATCTCGGCTTCAACGAAACCGCATTGAACAAACGTCAGTACAGCAGCTCAGGAGCCATGGTAAGCTTCGATGTAAAAGGCGGCGAAGCACAGGCCTTTGCATTTCTGAATGCATTGCAGCATATACGATTGGCAGTGAGCCTTGGCGGCACTGAAAGTCTTGCAGAACATCCATTCACCATGACGCATGCAGGTGTTCCTGTAGACGAAAAAAATCGTTTGGGATTAACTGAAAAAATGATCAGACTGAGTATCGGGATAGAGCATCACGAGGATATCATCCGTGATATCAGCAATGCACTCGATGCAATTCCGGTAAAGAAATAATCACCCCAAAAAAAAGAGACGGCCGCTTTGAAAAAGGCAGCCGTCTCTTTTTTATGTTGACCGGCAACAACAAATCCGTTCTCCGGTCTTATCTTTGTCGACACTCCCACCATTACATTTCAAACAACAACTTTACGTATGAAAACATTCGTGTACATAGGCACCAGTCTCGACGGCTTTATCGCAAAACAAGATGGTGATGTTGACTGGATTGTTGAATATGCCAACGACGAAGTAAATCAGGCATACGTAGAATTCAGCAGCCAAATCGATGCAATTGTAATGGGAAGAAATACTTTCGAGAAAGTGATCACCTTTCCAGAATGGTATTACAAACAACACGTATACGTACTGAGCAATACGCTGAAAGAAATTCCTGAAACATTGAAAGACAAAGCCAGCATTGTGTCCATGCCACCGGCAGAGCTGCTGAAACACTTATCAGACAAAGGATACAAGGGATTGTACATCGATGGAGGCAAAGTGATCCAGAGCTTTTTGAAAGAGAACCTCATCGACGAACTGATCGTTTCAATTGCACCTTTATTGCTCGGATCGGGCATATCATTATTCGGAGAGCTGGGCAGGGAACTGCATTTTTCTCATAAACGCTCTGTAACTTTTTCCAATGGTCTGGTGACCAACTACTACATCAGGAAGAATTAATATGAAACCCATACCAGCATTACTCCTGCTTCTTTTCCCTCTTGTTGCCTTTGCTCAGAAGAAAATGACCATGGAAGATATCAGCAAACTGAAACAGGGAAGGCTCGACACCATGGTTTCCTTGATGCATATCACCACTACTGATATTGTTGCAGATATCGGAACAGGAAAAGGATACAACCTCGTAAGACTTTCAAAATATTATCCGCTTATCAGATATTATGTTGAGGACATCGACTCATCCTCCTGCAACCGGAGAAATCTGCAGAAGATGATCAAAGCATATAACCCCGCTATTTCCATCGATAGTTTTGTGATCACTTACGGCACGTACACTTCTACCCGGCTTCCCAAAAACTATTTCACTAAAGTGATGATGACTGCAGTGTTGCACGAATGCGATTACAAAGATGAAATGCTGGCAGACATTAAATCAATACTCAAACCGGGCGGTTTGCTGTTTATTGAAGAACCACATACCAAACGTCCGATGCCGAAAGCAAAAGGATGTCACCTGCCATATCTTACTGAAGATGAATTAAAAGCAACGCTCGCGCGCAACGGCATCGAAATACTGGAAGAAAAACCAATTCCCGATGCCGGTGCCGGCGAGCGTTTCAGAAAATTTTATAAATGCAGCGTGATCTGAGAAACTGTTCAATTACCCTCTGCTTGCATACAGGTCTTCCAGTGATTTGGGAAGATGTTTGCCAAGCTTTCTGCTTCCGTTCTCAGTGATCACGAAATTATCTTCGATACGAATACCGCCGAAGTTGCGATACTCTTCCAATTTCTGATAGTTGATGAATTGATCGAGTTTGTTGGTGGCTTTCCACTTATCGATCAGTTCAGGAATGATGTAAATGCCAGGCTCAACTGTGAGCGTAAATCCGGGCTGGAGCGCTTTTCCGAGGCGAAGCGATTTCCATCCGAATACCATATTCTTTTTCAGGTCATCGGTGTAGCCAACATATTCTTCACCGAGATCTTCCATATCGTGCACATCGATTCCGATCATATGTCCGAGACCGCACTGGAAGAACATGGTGTGTGCATCGTTCGCTACTGCTTCTGTTGGATCGCCTTTCATGAGTCCTGCACCTACCAGTCCTTTCACCAGCTCTACGCATGCCTGTCTGTGCACTTCCCTGAATTCAATACCAGGTCTGAGCAGACTGATAGCATGATTCAGTGAGTTGAGAACAGTCTGATAAAGCTCTTCCTGTGTGCTGGTGAATTTCTTTCCTACCGGAACAGTACGTGTAAGATCGCCCGCGTAGTAATGACTGGTTTCGGCACCTGCATCGCAGAGGATCATTTGCCCTTCTTTGATGGTATTGCCGTAATAGTGATTGTGCAGCACCTGTCCATCAACTGAAAGAATGGTATTGTAAGAAGTTCTTCCCCAGTTGGAGAGTGTTACCGCTTCCAGCAATCCTTTCAGTTCATATTCCTTCATGCCTGCTTTTGCATTTTTGATCACAGCCATGTGCATGTCGCCGCTGATATCGCAGGCTCTGTCCATTTCTTCCAGCTCAATTGCTTCTTTGATTTCGCGCTGGCGGATAATTGCCTTGATGAAAGGAAGAGAAACATACTGCGCAATGCCATCGAGTGATGTATTCAGCCATGCGGACAATTTGATCTTATTCTCCGGACGATAAGGAGGAAGAATATGGATCTGCTGTCCTTTCTCCAGCGCCTGTTTCAGCAAGCTTTGCAGCTGTGGGATGCTGCCATTCTTCTGCACACCTACTGCACCGGCCAGCTCACTGAGTGATGGCTGAGGACCAGTCCAGATAATGTCGTCGATGCTGAGCTCAGTTCCGAAAATGGTTTCTGTGCCATTGTCGAGATCGATCACCGCAGCCAGTCCTGCTACATCCAATCCAAAATAATAAAGAAAATTACTATCCTGTCTGAAGGGATAAGTGTTGTCTTTATAGTTCATGCTGCTTTCTTCATTACCCATGAAGAGGAGCAATCCCTTTTGCATGTTTGCGCTCAACTGTTTTCTGCGTGCTGTATAAACTTCTTTACCGAAAATATTTACGTGCATAACAATCGTGATTGTGCTGCAATTTACAGAACCATTTCTTACAGCAAAACAAAAAGGATGGCTGGTATAGTCACCGGTTAATCTATACTTAGTAAAAGATAAAATACGGAAAGCCGAAATCCTGCTTACTTGAAACTGTACGACACACCGGCCACGAAATTCACCGGTGGCTGCGGATTTACTGACCAATATCCTGAATAATAAGACTTATCGAAGATATTGTTCACATTGAATGAAATCCGAACATTTGAAATGCTGTAAGATACACCTGCATTTACGAGTGCATATGAAGGCAGTTCAAATACGCCGGTTGCACTGTTGTCGATCACTTTGTATACGCTGGCGTAGTTTCCTCCGGCACCAACAGAGAGATTCTTCAGCGCCCCTTTGGTGAATTTGTAATTGGCCCAGATATTGGCCAGGTTCTGGGGTCCCTGACCGCCAGGTGCACGGCCCGGCTCTGAATAGAAATCATTCTTATCGCCGTCGACTGTTTTGATCTTATTGAAGCTGTAACCACCGATAATGCTCAATCCGGCTACCGGATAAGCAGTGGCTTCCAGCTCAAAACCCTGGCTCCTTACTTTACCTTTCTGTGTATAATCGAATGGATTGCCCATCATACCTATCACGCGATCGCTTACAGTGATATTGTATGCAGACAGCGTAACCTGCAATTTGTTGGAGAGCAGATTGGATTTGAATCCGAACTCAAACTGGTTAGCCTGTTCGGGACGGAAAGATTTTACACGGGGATTTTTCTGATCAGCATCTTTCACAGTGCGTGGCTCAACATTAACGAACGCATTCATGTAGTTGGCAAATACAGAGAATTTTTCTGGAACAGCCTGATAGATCAATCCAAACTTGGGGCTGAAGGCTGTCTGATCGTAATCATCCTCCTTTTTGCTCTTCTCTCCTTTTGAATCGAAATAATCAACACGCAGACTTACCATCGCAGACAATCGGGGCAGAATGTCCACAACATCTGAAACATAAGCACTGTAAGAACTGTTGGAAACATTGCCATTTGCAGGCGCACCATTGAGCTGCGTGAGTATTTGATAGATCGCTTTTTTATCCAGCGGTACAACTGGCTCCGCTTCCCCTGTTTCAGGATCTTCATACGTTACTTCTCCCTGTGGTGTTACGTTTCTCAGCCTGGCCGATCCGATCCCACGGTTGCGAACATTGCGATGGAAATAATCCAGACCGATCAGCACGCGGTTGCGCATCTTTCCAATAGTGAACTCGCCATTGAAGTTCTGTTGTACATCAATTGAACGGCGGGTGTAATCCTGTCCATCAAATGATTGACCGAATTTATTTCCAACATTGCCCCAGATATAAGTATAGATGCCTTTGGCGCGGGATTGACTGTGAGAAAAAACCGTTTGTGAAGTCCAGCCACGGCCCAGTTTATAGAGCGCCTGCGCCTGTACATTGTATCTCGGATTTCTCATGGTAAGATCATCAGAAGTAAAAGAAAGATCGGTATTAAGATTCAATTCTTTTATGTTCTTAAACACGAGTGGTGTAGTACGGTCCGAATGAAAGAATACCGGAGGCACTGCTCTGTTCTCTTCAAGGATCTCAGCCATTACCTGCAACGAAAGACGATCATTCACATCATATGAAAGCGAAGGAGCGATGTAGAAAGATTTTTTGAAGCCTGCATCCTGCCAGTTCTTTTCGGAGTGGAATGCAGAAGTGATGCGGAAAGCTACTTTTTTGGAGAAGGGAAGATTTACATCGGCAGTAACACGATGCAGACCAAAGCTTCCTACTTTATAACCCACTTCAGCTCCGAAAGTATGGTAAGGCTTTTTGGTAACGGTATTGATAACGCCGCCATATCCGTAGAAGGTTCCGCCGAAAAGCGTGCTGGATGGGCCTTTGATCACATTGATCTCTTCCACATTCACTGGATCGAGGGTACCGCTGGCCAAACCAGGCAACCCGTTGATGAGATTGGGTTGTGCATCGAAGCCACGCAATGCGAAGTAAGATGCTCCATCGTCAGCTCTTCCGGTAGATCCCCATGTACGCACAATGCCGGCTACGTTTCTTAATGCATCATCGTAATTGGTAATGCCCTGCTGATTCAATGTAGCAGCAGACACCGTGGTATACACCTGAGGGTTTTCGAGGTTCCTCAGTGGCATCTTTGAAACGAATTTATTTTCCTTGTTCAGGTTGCGGGCAGTTACAATCACTTCCTGCAATTGCGAAGCACTTTCTTTAAGGATGCATTCGATCTGAACGGTTTCACCCGCTTTGATCTCTACTTGTTTTTCCTGACTAACCGTGCCGATCGCAGAAAACTTCACTACATAATTGCCGGGCCTGATCTGATCGATGCCAAATACACCGCTCTCATCGGTGGTGGCAGTCCATTTAGTATTTTCAATTTTAACAGTTACGAAAACTGCAGGCTTTCCGTCGCTGGTACTCACTGTTCCTTTCAGAGATCCGTTAGACGACTGAGCAAAGGAGGGTATTGTAAAAAGAAGAAAGATGCTACAGAGAAGAAGCAGCCTTGTCATGGTATAAAAATATTCTTATGATGAATTGGTTTCGGCGGCAAAAATGCTGCGCATCAGTGGTTTACCCTGTCTAGATGCGGAAAAAGCCACTTACCAGATGCGGAAAACTTTCATAACAGGCATCATAAGGAATTCTTAAAAATCAGCAATGGCAGCGGGTTTTACAGGAACAGCTATGTTCGGAGAAAAGAAATAGATACATTCAGCATATAAACCTTTTTCAGTTTAAAACCTTTTCCATGAACTTTTCTACTATAAAAAAGGTAGCTGCATTTATTGCACTGGCCTATATACTTATTCAAACCTGGCAATGGTATGTGTATGAGCAATTCGGAGCGCCTGCCAATACACAGGAAGAAATGATGCAGGGCCATCATATACTGCATGTATCCAGATCGTGGCTGATGCTGATTGCCATCTTTGCCATGATGATACTGAACATTGCCATTTGTTATGTTGCATCCAACATCAGCCGTTTTTGGGCATGGGTAGCATTCGTTGGATACTTCGCTTTCTTTATGCTGGAAATAGCCCTCAGATCCGTGGAACTTTTTTATGTGCAGCTGCAATTGCCTGCAGAAGCGCTGAAGGCCGATGCCACTGCGTTGCAGGGGATCACAGAAAAGTTCAGCACATTCTACAGCATTCAGCACGCGATGTATTTTCCCCTGATATTCTCCACCACTATCGCCTACGTTACACTTTTCTTTCTCTTCCCTTCAAAGCCGAAAGTTTTCATGATCATCAAAATTGTAATGGGTCTCAATGTGCTTCGTTCGTTATGGAGAATAGGAGCAGATTTCCTCGGCATTAAATGGCTGCAGGGCTCTTTATACAATGATCTGTATCTGCCATTGGTGGTTTTGTTATATGGATTAACCGCCTGGTGGCTGTTCAGACTGAAAGAAAACGACCTTGCAAAAATTGTCCATCAAACTGCTTGATCCCTCCATTTTCCACCTGTGCGTTGCTTGTGATCTTTGCTCTACAATAAAACACCAAAAACATGAGCAACGTAAAACACACAACAACACAGGTAAATGGAACCGACATATTTTATCGCGAGGCAGGAAAAAAAGGCAACCCCGTTTTGGTTTTGTTACATGGATATCCCACATCTTCCCATATGTACCGCAATCTGTTGCGTGATCTCGGAAACGAGTACCACCTGATTGCACCCGACTATCCTGGGTTTGGAAGAAGTGCACAGCCAGCTATTGCAGACTTCTCTTATACATTCGAAAATTATTCACGCATTATAGAGCAACTGCTCGCACAACTGGGCATCGAAAAATTCAGTCTCTATCTGATGGACTATGGAGCGCCGGTAGGATTCAGAATTGCCAGCCGCAATCCGGAAAAGATCAACTCACTCATTATCCAGAACGGATGTGCGTATGAAGAAGGACTCGAAACTTTCTGGGATCCTATCAAAGCATACTGGAAAGACAAAACAGCAGAGAATGGAAAAGCGCTCGAAGGCTTTCACAGCCCCGACGGACTGAAATGGCAGTACACACACGGCGTACCGGATGCAGCAGCTATTTCGCCCGACAACTGGGAACTCGACCTCAGACACCTGCAAAGACCGGAGAACAACGAGATTCAGCTCGCCCTGTTCTACGACTATCAAACCAATGTTACGCTCTATCCCGAATGGCAGCAATACTTCAGAACGCATCAGCCTAAAACACTGATCGTATTTGGTAAGAATGATTACATCTTCCCTGCGTCAGGAGCAGAAGCCTACAAAAAAGACCTGAAAAATATCGACTTCAATCTCTACGATACCGGCCACTTCGCACTCGAAAGTTTCGGAGCAGAGATCACAGAAAAAATCAGGCAGTTCCTCAAAAAATAATTGTTCTGAAAAAAACACCGCTCCGCGTTGCAGAACGTGGACGGTGTTCACTTCATCCCTTTAAAGCAATCAATATGTTCAAGAACTTGCGTGCAGCGAAACCGGCATTATTTTTACTGCTTACCCTTTTAACTTTTTACACCATGAACGCACAATCGACCAACCCCAACCCTGTACTGCACAAGACCCAGCAGGTAGACAGCGTACAGCTCTTCTATCGCGAAGCCGGAGATCCATCCAAACCCACATTGCTATTACTGCATGGCTTTCCTTCTTCCTCCTTCATGTTCCGGAATCTTATTCCGTTGCTGAAAAACCACTATCATGTGATAGCGCCGGATTATCCCGGTTTTGGTTTTTCCGATGCGCCATCACCTGAAAAATTTGAATACACCTATGAAAACTTTTCAGTGTTGCTGGAGAAATTTCTGGCCATCAAAAAAATTGAAAAATTCCACCTCTACATATTTGACTACGGTGCACCCGTAGGCATGCGGCTGATACAACGCAGGCCTGAGATGCTGCTCTCACTCATCAGTCAGAACGGGAATATTTACATGGACGGAATCGGGGAGCTGCTGAAAAAATCCGGTCAGCAGGCAGCATCGGACAAAGAAGAAGACAAGAAAGAAGTATACAAATTGTTTGAACTGCCCTTCATGAAATGGAAGTACACCAACGGCGTTTCAGACCCATCAAAGATTTCACCGGATGGCTATAATCTCGATGCGCTGCTGATGGCAAGGCCCGGCAACAAAGAGATCCAGTACCTGCTTCGCAGGAACTACAAAACCAATCTGGCAGAATATCCGAAATGGCAGGAAACCCTGCGCAGGCTGCAACCACGGGTGTTAGTGATCTGGGGAGCCAACGATGAAGTGTTCATCAAAGAAGGAGCGGAAGCATTCAAACGCGATTTCAAAAATCTTGAATTCCACCTATACCCTACCGGTCACTTCGTACTCGAAGAGTATTATGAAGATGCAGCGTCCCGGATCCTTTCATTTTTAGCAAACACAAAAAGTTAAGGCGATGATCGATTACAGAGTAGACATTTTAGCTTTTGGTGCACATCCCGATGATGTAGAGTGCGCAGCCGGGGGAACCCTCGCTGCTGAGACGAGGCAGGGTTACCAAACGGCCATCGTGGATCTCACCAGAGGAGAACTTGGAAGCTTTGGATCACCGGAGATAAGGAACGCAGAGGCACTGAAAGCTCAGGAGCTTCTGCATGTTTCCTTCCGGGAAAACCTCGGATTGCCCGATGGATTTATTGCCAACAACAAAGAGAACCAGCTGGCTGTTATCCGGATGATCAGAAAGTATCGCCCAACGATAGTGCTGGCAAACGCGCTGCACGACCGGCACCCCGATCACAAACAGGCGGCAGAACTCGTTAGCAGTGCAGCTTATCTGGCAGGCCTCCGGAAAATTGAAACAGTTTACGAAAACGTAACACAGCAACCACACAGGCCAACAGCAGTGTATCATTATATTCAGGATCTGCTGACAGAACCCGACATAGTGATGGACATCTCAGCAGCCTTCGATAAAAAAATGCAGGCAATACAGGCATACGGATCGCAATTCCTGCATAATAATGATGCTGCATATAACGGATCAAAAGCATTGTTGAAACAAATAGAAGCAACGAACAGTATCTTTGGGAGGGCAATCGATGTGCAATATGCCGAAGGGTTCACAGTTAACAGATACATCGGAACAAACAATCTTCTGCAATTGCTGTAAACAACCAAAACATGAGTAGCAATTCAGCTTATACACTGATCAATCAACAGAACGGCCACCTGGCTTTCAAAGTTTTCAAAGTGGAGAATAACAGCCACTTCGATCATATTCAGCGAAACAATTATTTCAACCTGATACTGATCACCAAAGGAACAGGGAAAGTAAAATCTGATTTCTCCGAAAACAATTTCGGTTCGGGCACTCTGCTTTCTTTCTATCCGTATCAGCCTTTCATGATCTCTTCGGAACAAATGGAAGGATGGGTGATTCAGTTTCACCACGACTTCTTCTGTATCCACCGGCATCATAAAGAGATTGGCTGCCATACCATTCTTTTCAACAATGTTTATCAGCCACCTGTGGTGATACTCAACGAAAGCAGTCAGGCCACCATACTGATGCTGATAGATCAGATGATCATGGAAATGAAGAATGGAGGGAAAGACCATGATGAAGTAATTGCTTCGTATCTGAAAATAATGCTCATCAATGCTACGCGGCTTAAACTGCAGCAACATCCGGAAGTGGAAGTGGCTGAGGCCGACAAGAAACAACTCGTAGTGTTGCAGGACCTCAAATCCGCCATAGAAGCCAATTACAGAACAAAACATACCGCCGGCGAATACGCAGCACTGCTCAATATTACCCCCAATGCGCTGGCAAGGATCGTAAAGAACCGTTTCAACAAAACACTCTCCGATCTAATCTCCGAACGCATCATCATCGAAGCAAAAAGAGAATTATATCTCACCAATAAACCTGTAAAAGAAATTGCATGGGAGCTCGGTTATGAAGACGAATACTATTTCAGTCGCTTCTTCAAAACCCATACAGATGCATCCCCTCAATTGTATAGAGAAACTGTAGGCTTCAACAGAGCTGAAGCCTAACCCAACAATCAATCACAATCAAAAGATTTATATGATAAAACCACCGTTTACAGCAGAGACCGCGGCACAGAAAGTTCAGCTCGCAGAAGATGCCTGGAATACGAAGAATCCTGAAAAAGTTTCACTGGCTTACACCATCGATTCTGAATGGCGCAACAGAAATGAATTCGTGAATGGACGCGAAGAAATCAAGGCATTTCTTACACGCAAGTGGGAAAAAGAAAAGAACTACAAATTGAAGAAAGAATTATGGGCCTTCACTGAAAACCGCATTGCCGTTCGTTTTGAGTATGAGTGGCAGGATGCAACCGGACAATGGTTCCGCAGTTACGGAAACGAAAACTGGGAATTCAACGAAGAAGGTTTGATGAAGAAGAGATTCGCAAGCATCAATGATCTTGCAATACAGGAGTCGGACAGAAGATTGCTGTAACAACTAAGTTTCCGATCTATACTTAGCACAGGTCATCATTGTAGCATACAATAATGACCTGTTTTCTTTTTCCTCACTGCACTGCACTCAGCGCAAAGATCTTTTCCAGTTGCTTTTTGTTCACCCTGTCGGGCACCGCTTTCAGCAATAAATTCCTGAGGCTTATCCCAATGCCGGATTCGAGATGGGCCAGGTTTCCGATTTTCCAACTGGCATTAACAATGTAACGGGCTTTCTCCATTCGCAATTCCGGATACCTGTTGAAGGTATCTCCAATTGAATGTTTTTGCAGAAGCTGTGCAATTACATAGGCATCTTCGATAGCCTGACAAGCGCCCTGCCCAAGATTGGGCGTAGTTGCATGCGCTGCATCACCTATCAGACATGCGTTCTGCATACTCCATCTGCTTATTGGTTTCAGATCCGAAATAGTATTTACGATCAGGTTTTCCTTCGAAGTTGATCTTACTATTTGCGAAGCCAGCGGATGAAAGTCGTGAAGTAAAGGCAGAATGTCCGTATCACTTTCTGCATATTTGTTATTGATGAGGAAGTACCAGTAAACAGTACGTTCGTCTATTCTGAGAAAGCCGAAACGTTTGCCTTTTCCCCATGCTTCGTTAACTGCATGATGATGCTCCTGAGGCAACTGAAATTGCGTTACGCCTCTCCAGCAGAGCTGGCCGGCATTGCGAAGTTCATCTTCCTTAAACAACTCCTTTCTTACTTTAGAGTTGATGCCATCCGCACCAACGATATATTCATGAACATGAGTACTCCCATCGATGAAGGTCAACTGAAAATTTTTATTGTCGCGGGTAATCTGTTTCAGTCTTTTGTTCAGGACGATATGTTCTTCACCTACAGCTTCTGTTAGAATATGATGCAGACGCGCTCTATGAATAGCAACGTTGCTGAGATGATATTTCTTTTCAAAATATTCCAGACTGCCCGAAGACAAGGGTTGAAGTCCGGGTTTGGTGATATTCATTACCGAAATTCTGTTGCCGCCGGCAGCAATCTTTTCGGCCAATCCGAAATAACGAAAAACCTGCATCGCATTATTGGCGATGATGATGCCAGCCCCAACCGGCTTGAGTTCCGGGGCACTCTCATAAATTTTGAATGGGATGCCGGCCTGCTTAAATGCCAGCGCCGTGGTTAATCCACCAATGCCGGCTCCGATGATTGCAACTTCCATACTTAAATATTATGCTGCAAAGCTCCTGTGGACCGCCGGCAAAAACGTTCACTTAAGTTAATTATTCAGTTAGTCGTTTTCTGATGCGGCTGAGAGACTGGGAAGTGATGCCGAGGTAACTGGAGATGAATTTCTGCGGAATCTTTTGGATGATCTCCGGAGACTTGTTCAGCAGGTTTAAATATCGTTCTTCGGGAGAATAGAATAACAGGTCTTCGATTCTTCGTTTGGCTTCGAGGAAACAGATATCGGAGATTTTCTTGCTGAAGAGAAACCAGAACTGATCTGTTTGCATCAGTTGCTCCAGCTCGGTTTTCCCGAACCAGATAACTTCAGACTCAAGGGTGGTTTTGATGATGAAGTTGCTTTTCTTTCCGGTGAGGTAACTTTCATAATCACCAAAGAAATCGCCATTTACCTGAAGGAGAAAACTGATCTCTTCCCCCAGCGAATTGATGCAATAGGTTCGTAGTGATCCTTCGATGATGTACCCCAGTCGATTGCAGGTAGTGCCGCTTTCCAGCAGCAATTGGTTTTTGGAATATTTTTCGATTGAGGACACTGCCAGCAGCTCTTCGAGCCTTCTGGTTTCCAGGCCGAGTTTAACGGCCAGATCCTGTTTCATCCGCTTATCGTTTGATGTAGGCACACACTAAAGTAATGCCTATTTTCCAGTTGCCCTGAAGCCAGAAGAAAAATTCCCCAGGTTGGGGATGAACAGTTGGAATCAGTTTTGTGTTGCACAACCGGATTTCACCATAAAAGTTACCATTATGAAACCATACAGTTCAGATCGCAGAAATTTTATCCTCAACGTTGGCAAAGCTGCCCTTTCTACATCGCTGGCCATTCCGGCGTTCAGTGCGCTTGCATCTTCACCCCGCATTGCAGGCAATGCACAGGGAGACGACGAAATCAATTACCAGCAGCAGCCGCTGCAATACGGATACAATGCTATCGAGCCCGCCATCGATGCCATGACGATGGAGATCCATTACACCAAACATGCGGCCACCTATGCAAAGAATCTTGCAGAAGCGGTGAAAGCCGAAAACGTAAACACTTCCGGAACATCGGTAGCACAGTTATTGGCCGGCATTTCAAAATACAGCGCCAAGATGAGAAACAATGCAGGCGGGCATTACAACCATGAGCTTTTCTGGAAAAGCCTGCGCAGTCCCAAAGAGGGCAATGCTCCATCAGGAAAACTTGCCGAACAAATAATCAAAGACTTCAATTCGTTTGAGGCGTTCAAAACACAATTCGCAGAAGCCGCCAAAAGCAGGTTTGGCAGTGGATGGGCCTGGCTGGTTCAGACCAACGACAAGAAACTGGTGATCAGCTCAACACCCAATCAGGATAATCCACTGATGGATCTCGCAGATCTGAAAGGGTTTCCCGTGCTTGGCCTCGATGTTTGGGAGCATGCCTATTATCTCAAGTATCAGAACAAACGACCAGATTATATCACAGCCTGGTGGAATGCAGTGAACTGGGATTTTGTTCAGCAACGCTTCGGGAAGCGCTGAGCGCTCCCATGGCCCGTGATTTGAAGTCAGTTCCGGAAAAACTTTATGTACATCATTCTTGGAGCTACCGGTCATATCGGATCGGCACTTGTAAAACAATTGGTTGAAGACGGCGTCTCAGTAACAGGAGTAACGAGTCAAACCAAAAATCAGCACAAAATTGAAGAAGCAGGAGCCAAAGCAGCTGTAGCCAATGTGCATGATGCAGAACAACTGGCCGACGTATTTCAACAAGGGCGACGTTTGTATCTGCTCAATCCACCCGCCCCTATCGGCACCGATACACATAAGGAAGAAGAAACAACTGTCGATTCAATTGTACAGGCCATCAGCAAGGCCTCATTTGAAAAAATTGTTGCAGAATCTACTTACGGGGCGCAGCCAGGAAAAATGCTCGGAGATCTCGATGTGCTTTACAATATGGAACAGAAAGTAAAAGCCATCAATGCCAACACTTCTGTTATACGAGGCGCATATTACTTCAGTAACTGGGATGGTATGCTGAATGCAGCTATAGAAAAGGGAGAGATCTATTCTTTGTATCCTGAGAATTTCACCTTACCCATGGTAGCTCCTGCTGATATTGCACAACTGGCAGCAAAACTGTTGCAGGCACCGGAACAGGATAATCCATTGGTCTATATTGAAGGGCCACGCAGATACTCTCCCTCAGATGTAGCTGCTGCATTTGAAAATGCCTTGCAAAAAGAAGTGAAGGTGAAGGTGATTGAAGAAAGCAATTGGATGAACTTTCTGATGGAGACAGGTTTTTCGGAAGCCGCAGCACAATCCATGGCAAACATGACGAGGGCAACATTGTTAAGCAAACAGGAACCGACTCAATATGAAAAGGGAGTCACCACACTTGAAAAGTATATCAGGGAATTGATTCTGAATGAATAAACAACCGGTGTAATCAAAGGTGCGGGTTCACCCAAAACAACTACCTTTGAATTATATAACATTCTATCGTGGCAATAGCATCACCAAAAACAAGCACCGACACAGGCATTCATACGGAAAGCCTGATGGAGTTATATCAGCGCTGGGGAGTTGAAGTGCCGGCTGATTATCTGTTGAGCGGCGGTACAATCGGACATTTCAATGTGAGAGAAACTGTAGGCGCAACCCGCAAAACACCATTCAACAGACGGGATTATTTCAAGATCTGTTTAACAACCAATATCGGAAAGAACAGTGGCACGCTTTTCTACAACGACGAAGAAATAGACCTGAATCAGCCATGTCTTCTTTTCGGCCATCCTTCCATACCACTTTCAGTTGAGATCTCGGCAGCGCCTGTCAGCAGATTTCAATGTTTCTTCAACAGCCGTTTTATTGAGGGATTGATCCCTCCCGATGTTCAGTTCGGGAGTGCGATGTTCAATCCGGATCTACATCCTGTAGTGAAACTCACCATTGAAGAAAGAGACAGGATACGCCTGTATTTCAAAGAAATGCAGACGTTGAAGGAATCGGATTATCCTTACAGATGGGATATGATCCGGAACATACTGCAGGTGGTGATTCATGAGGGCATAAGGCTTCAGCAAAAGCAATTCGTACCTACTTCCATTGCAAGAGACAGGCTGGTATCTGGTTTTCTTACGCTGCTCAATCAGCAGTTTCCTGTGGACTCATCGGAGAACGACCTGAAGTTGCTGACACCTGCTCATTTTGCCGATCTGCTGCATGTGCATGTGAACCATCTCAACGCAATGGTTAAGAAACAGACCGGCAAAACAACACGCAGCATCATTCAGGAGCGGGTATTTGCCGAAGCGAAGGCATTACTGAGAAACACCAACTGGAATATTGCAGAAATAGCTTATTCACTGGGCTTTGAATATCCGTCTCATTTCAATAAATACTTCAAGCAACTGGCCAGCATGGCTCCGATGGAATTCAGGGCATGCGAAAACGCCCGTCATCGCATCCTTTGAATTGTATAAACATCCATTTGAATGGTATTAGCATGGAGAACAAAGCACCTGCTAATTTTATGGTCTAAAATTTACAGACCATGCGAAGAATAAATGGATCAGGAAAAGGATGGAATACGGTCTTTGCATTTGCGTTGATTCCACTTTCCGGATTTGCAATGGATATTTACATTCCCTCACTGCCGGATATGGCGCTGCAATTGCAGACTACACCAGCTGCCATTCAACTTACACTCACTTTATTCATAGTTAGCTATGGCATTGCTCAGCTGCTTGTAGGCGGACTGATAGACAGTTTTGGAAGATACTGGCCGAATCTTATTTCGATATTCCTGTTCAGTATCGCCAGCTTTATTATTGCCACCACTTCCAGTTTGGAAATGATCTATGCCATGAGGATACTGCAGGGCATTACGGTGGCAGTGATTGCCATCAGCAAACGCGCCTTTTTCATAGATATGTTTGCAGGAGAAGAGCTGAAAAAATATACGAGCATGTTCTCCCTCATCTGGTCGATTGCTCCCATTGTTGCCCCTTTTCTGGGGGGCTTTTTTCAGATCAAATGGGGCTGGACATCCAACTTTATGTTCCTTACTTATTTTGGATTTGCATTCTTCATTATCGAACTGCTGATTGGCGGAGAATCGATCAAAGAAAAGCAGTCATTCAAAGCAAAGGCCATTCTCGGCAGTTACGCACAAATGCTGAAGGCAAAAGATTTCACATCAGGCATCATACTGCTTGGGCTGGGATATGCGATGCTGCTGGTTTACGGCATGAGTGGTCCGTTTTTGATTGAGGGTCGTTTGCATCTTACACCTGAAGTAACCGGGTATATTTCATTGCTGTCTGGAATTGCATTATTTGTCGGAAGTTCGGTATCGAGAATACTGATCAAAAAACCTTTTGTGAAAAAGCTGACGGTTGCTACGCTGCTTCAGCTTGCATTGGCAATACTGATCACTTTTGTTACATTAAAGGTGCAGAGTTTGTACACGCTGATGCTCTATGTAGTATTGATACATGGCCTTGCCGGATTTGTATTCAACAACTTTATGTCTTATTGCATGACGCGCTTTCCGCAATATGCCGGAAAGGCAAGTGGATTGGTTGGCGGAGGATTTGCAATAGTAACATCCATACTAAGCTCTACATTGGCGAATACAATCCATATCAGCTCGCAGGCATTGCTGGGGTTGAGTTACAGCATTCTAACAGTGATAGTGCTGGTGCTGATCGTAAAAACAAAATGGATTACAGGCGAGCCACCGAAAGCTAGCAGTGAAGAAGTTGTGAAAGAACAGGCATCAGAAAAATCGTTCACTACAGCCGCAATTGCAGAAGCATAAAAGCATTGCTGCAATTGCCTTGCAACACAGCATCACTTTGCAGCGGTGATCACATATTTGAATGTGTAGGTCGGCAACACAAAAGTACCAAGACCTGCAGGCACAGCTCCTCCGCCCGGAACAGCAGACCAGAAATAATGCAATCGCAGAAGTCCTTTTTTGTATTCATATACAAAATTGTAATTCTGGTAGAAACCCGGTATAACATATGGCAGAGGCGCCCAACCATCATTATTGGGTTTGAAAAAAACCTGAACTGATCCTTTATCAACAATATCCTGCGTAATCAGATCGGTATTAATATCCAGAAACCTTGTATTGTAGTAGAGAGTGGAGCCGGTACTTATAGTCAACGTCCAGGTTGAACTCCACTTCCATTCAGCATTGGCAGGAGTAACAGTTGCTGAACGAACATTTGCATTACCATCAGCACCGGGAGGACCTTCTTTTTTGCAGGAGACAGAGAGGAGAGCAAATGCAGTGAGTACTGCAATACAGTCATTCAATTTATGGCGGATAAGGTTAAGAACTGGCATACAGAATAGTTTAATGGTATTGAGAAAGGTTGCAAAAGATTTCTGACCGGAGAAGGAATGTGGATTACTCCAATGTAATGCCGGAGTGAGATTTGCTTATCTTTCTGTAATCCTGCGGGTTACAACATTTCCTGTTTTGCCTCATTGCATCTATGAAACACTGCGCAGTTATCGTTGGTAAGGAAGAGGAGATTCAGCTTTCAATATTCAGATTGCAGCAATATTGATGAGTTACTGAACTGCCTTGTAACGCAATCGTATGGCGCGTTACAAGGCAGTAAAACAGATTGCTCTACCAGTCTCTTGTTCCGATAAGTTCTTCCATATCTGCATCGAAGCCATATGATCTGGCAATAAAATCAAAATCCATTCCGATACAATCTCTGGCTGCAGTTTCAATTTCACTGTCATTTTCATCGAACTCCTCTTGCAGCTCATTGAATTTATCCGTAGCTGCATGTGATAGTTCATACAACGCATCCAGATCCTTCGGCTGCTGCTGTTCAATCTGAGCGCATAATTCTATTAAGATGGCCTTGCCTTTGTCTACGAGAAAATCAGGGAAATAAGGATCTGCATACATCTCTTCCAGAAAAGAATAAGATCTGATCTGGTTGTTTTTAAGCTCTTCCTGTTTGATGTTCATTTGATTGAAATAAAGACTGCTGAGGTAATAAAAAAAGCGTCTATGAAATTCATAGACGCTTTTCTCTTTAGTGGAGGATATCGGAGTCGAACCGACGACCTCTTGCATGCCATGCAAGCGCTCTAGCCAGCTGAGCTAATCCCCCTTTTGATTCAGGAGTGCAAATATACCAGCCTGCTACATCTGATCCAAATAAATATTCCCTCCTATTTCTTTATCAGTTCTACATTGATATGCAGCTTTACTTCATCACTTACCACTAATCCTCCGGTCTCTGTTACTGCGCTCCAGGTGAGTCCGAAATCCTGACGATTGATCTTTCCGGAGAGCTCGAAACCCGCTACGGTATTGCCATACATATTCTTCTGAACACCTCCGAACTCAACATCGAGCACAATTGGTTTTGTGGTTCCTTTAATGGTAAGATTTCCTTTCAGCACATACTCATCACCACTCTTCTTTTCCATGGAGGACGATACGAAACTCAGCAAAGGGTATTTCGCCGCATCGAAAAATTCCGGTGATTTCAGATGCCCGTCGCGGCCCTCATTGTTTGTATCTACGCTGTTCACATCTGCACTGAACTGAATCGATGCATCGGTGAAATCGTCTTTCTCCGATTCTACTGTTCCTTCAAATGTTTTGAATTTTCCGGTTACTGTAGAGATCACCAGATGTTTTACTTTGAAGCTCACCTGAGAGTGGGCGCCATCTATAGTCCATGTTGCCATACAATCGATTTTAGATTTCGAATTTAGTGTTTAAACTCCATCTATAAGACAAGTGACAAAAAAAGCTCTGACCCTAAGGGACCAGAGCTATTGGAATATGTTTGATGAAGTGAGCGGATGCAACGACTAGTCGCCCCAGATCTCAGCTTCTCCTTTCAACCATTGTTTTACCAGATCGGTGGTTACCGACTTCGGCCTTTCGATAGGCAGCGCCAGCGCTCTGTCCCAGATAAGGCTGCTCATTACACCCAGTGCGCGGCTGATGCCGAACAATACAGTGTAGAATTCGTACTCAACCAATCCGTAATGAACCAGCAGGGCACCGCTGTGTGCATCTACATTCGG
Organism: Pseudoflavitalea sp. G-6-1-2; assembly: GCF_012927185.1. GTDB lineage: Bacteria > Bacteroidota > Bacteroidia > Chitinophagales > Chitinophagaceae > Pseudobacter. The sequence goes on along the minus strand of NZ_JABBGB010000001.1, from coordinate 1,773,880 downwards.
CCATGGATTTTTGATCTTGCCGAGTGATTGCAGAATCGGAGGAACTGCATCGTACACGTTCCAAACTGTTTGCACTAAAGGATCTTCGGGCAGGTGTTTCTTTCCGAATTCCATTTGTGCGGTGAAACGTGGATCGGTCTTGCGCAATACGGCATGGCCATATCCCGGTACAACTTTTCCTTCGCTGAGCGTTTTCTTCACATACTCTTCGATCTGTGTTTTAGAAGGAGTTTCTGTGTTCAGCGCTTCGCGCATTTCGAAGATCCATTTCACCACTTCCTGATTGGCCAGACCGTGGAGAGGACCAGCGAGACCGTTCATACCTGCAGCAAAGCTCAGGTAAGGATCGCTCAGCGCAGAACCCACGAGGTGAGTGGCGTGAGCAGATACGTTACCACCTTCATGATCTGCGTGGATGGTCATGTACAGACGCATCAGTTCTTTGAAACTTTCGTTCTCGAAACCGAGCATATGCGCCAGGTTACCTGCCCAGTCGAGCAAGCCATTCGGTTGGATATGCTGATTGTTCCTATACTTTCTTCTGTAAATGTATGCGGCGATACGTGGAAGGCGTGCAATGAGATCCATTGCATCGTCGAAGATAGGCTCCCAGTAATCTTTTTTGTTGATGCCTTCTGAATAGCGTTTTGCGAAATTGCTTTCAGTCTGCAGGGCCATGATGCCAGACACGAACATCGTCATGGGGTGGGCAGTGATCGGCAGTGCATCGATAGCAGCAAACACGTGATTGGGAACGTGCGAACGGCGCTGCCATACAGATGAAATATGATGTACATCATCTTCAGTGGGCAGTTCTCCGATCAGCATCAGATAGAACAATCCTTCGGGTAAAGGTTCGCTGCCGCCTTTTGCTTTCGGCAGTTTTTGCTGCAGCTCCGGAATTGAATAACCACGAAAACGGATCCCTTCCTGCGCATCGAGCAATGATGTTTCGCTCACCAGCCCTGTTATACCGCGCATTCCCTGATAAACCTGAGACAACTGAACCTCTCCGATCGTTTTATTTCCATGCTCTTTCAGCAACTCCTTAATCTCAACGGCTGATTCATCTGCCTTTGCCTTGAACCTTTCCTTAAGAATACCCATGATGTAGTAAAATTATATAAACAAGCAATAATAAATATGTGTAGAATCGATGGCTAAAGTTATAACAATACCACCCAATAGAACAAAAATTGTTGCACCAGGTTAAGCTGCAGCACAATATTAATACCGATTTAATAACCCTGCAAGCCCCATCCGGGTTTACTTGGGCGCTTTTTTATGGAGATACAGTGCAATGATGGAGAAGATAATATTGGGCATCCATGCGGCGATCATCGGCGGCAGGTTCCCCTTGGTAGAAAAGGTGAGTGAGAACTTATCCATCACTACAAAAATGGCTGCGAGAATGATCCCTACTGCCAGGTTCAGTCCGCTTCCGCCACGGGTTTTGCGCGATGCCACCGAAAATCCGATCAGGGTGAGAATAAGAACCGAGAATGGTGTAGCATCTCTGCGGTATCGCTCCACTTTAAAATCGTTCAACCCTTCGGTACCTCTGGAGCTTTCCGTTTCTATGTATGCCTTCAACTGAGAGGTGGTCAACCGGTCTTTCAGGTATTTGTCGGGCCTGATGGCCGTATGTTTGATGTTCATTTTCAGCGGCAGTGTATCCGTGATCCTGATGGTTTCTTTGATGCCATCGAGTGTACGTTCCACTGCTTTGTAGGCGATCCAGGTATTCTTTATGGTATCCCAGCGAACCTGGTCTGCACGCAGGTTGTACACCAGTTGTGTGCCCTGAAGCCGGTCCATGAAAAACCCACGTTCCGTTTGGTAGCTGATAGGATTATATTCTCTGAAACCTGCGAATGTATTGGAGTCGACCTTGAGATAATAGTTGGGGCTTCTTTTCATCTCCTCTCCCCTTTCGTAATTGCTGTGCGCGTCGATATAAGTGCTCTGGAAATCGCCGCGGATAGCGGCTGCTTTGGGAATCCAGAATTGTGCAGCCACCCAGAAGAGTCCACCCATGATAATCGCACCTCCCATAAACGGCGCCAGTACACGGTTGTAGCGGATGCCGCTTGCAAGCATGGCCACTATCTCTGAGCGCGCAGCCATTTTGCTGGAGAAGAAAATCACCGCGATGAACACCATCAGCGGATAGATCATGGAGATGATGAACGGAACAAACCCGATATAATAATTGGTAACGATCTGCCAGGAGCTCAGACCGCTTTTTACAAAATCATCCGTTTTCTCGGAGGCATCGATCACTACAGCAATTACGCTAAAGATCAATACCATGAAAATGGTGGTGGTGAGATATTTCCGGATAATGTACCAGTCGAGTATTTTCATACGATGCCTTATGGGTCGGCGGCCCGGCAAAAGTAACTGAAAAACTGTGATCCTCAGAGCCCCGACTCCTAAAACTATATCAATTTATTGCGCCAAACGAAGTTCTTTAGAGGCGTTGTTTCAAAATCTCCACCTGCTGATTCTTCCAGCTGATGAAATCGCCCGCCAGAATATGTTTTCTGGCTTCTCCAACCAACCAGAGGTAAAATGCCAGATTGTGTACACTGGCAATGGTGAGGCCGAGAATTTCCTTGGCCTTCATCAGGTGGCGGAGATAAGCCTTGCTGTAGTAGTTGCTCACATCGCTGTCGATACCGTCGTCGAGCGGAGAGTAATCGTGCTCCCATTTCTTGTTGTCGATATTGATCACTCCTTTTGAAGTGAAGAGCATGGCATTGCGGCCATTTCGGGTAGGCATTACGCAATCGAACATATCCACGCCGAGGGCGATGCATTCGAGGATGTTCCAGGGAGTACCCACTCCCATTAAGTAGCGGGGCTTGTCTGATGGAAGATTTTCGCAGCATAGCTGCGTGAAATCGTACATCATATTATCGGGCTCGCCTACGCTGAGTCCTCCAATGGCGTTGCCTACAGCATTTTTGCTGGCTATGAATTCGCAGCTGGCCTTGCGCAGATCTTCATACGTGCTTCCCTGAACTATCGGGAACAGGTTCTGCGTATAGCCGTACTTGTCAGGTGTATTGTTGAATCGTTCGAAGCATCTGTCGAGCCAGCGATGGGTGAGATGCATCGATTTTTCTGCATACTTGTATTCGCTGGGATATGGAGGACATTCGTCGAATGCCATAATGATATCGCCCCCGATGGTACGCTGAATATCCATTACATTCTCCGGCGTGAACAAATGTTTCGATCCATCGATATGGCTTTGGAACACTACACCTTCTTCTGTGATCTTGCGGCTGGAAGCGAGTGAGAATACCTGATAACCGCCACTGTCGGTGAGTATCGGTCTGTCCCAACCGTTGAATTTATGGAGACCTCCTGCCTTTTCCAGTGTATCTAATCCCGGCCGCAGATAGAGATGATAGGTATTTCCCAAAATGATCTGGGCTTTCACATCATTCTTCAGCTGTTGCTGACTCACTGCTTTCACACTGCCCACGGTACCAACGGGCATAAAGATGGGGGTAAGAATCTCACCATGATCGGTTGTAACCTTGCCTGCCCTTGCTGCAGAATGCCCGTCTGTAGCCTGTAACTGAAATTGTAATGCTGCCATAAGTAATGATAAATCGGGCTGCAAGATACGAATAAGCGATAGTTTGCATGCAATGGAGAAGTGGCTATGGTGAATCGCATCAGAAATCACACATTTGAAAAATCTTTATTTTTCAACAGTTATTGACGCATATGTGTATTGCAATCAGCTTATAGCGTCTTATTTTCGCGCATTATTTTCCTTTGCTATTGGACCCTAAATTGCAACCTTCATGGAATATTTCTTGAAGAGCATAGACTGGTGGATGATACTTTTCTGTGCCTTTTGCTTCGTTGCTTTAGTTCAAATATTGTACTACCTGTTGCTTTTCCGCAGAGTGGCCTACTATCAGCCTCCTGCCCGTGAGAAGACACAGACACATCCCGTGAGCATTATTATCTGCGCACGTGATGAAGCCAACGCACTTACCCGCAATCTTCCCGGAGTGCTGGTTCAGACCTACACTTCAACACATGAAGTGATAGTGGTGAATCATAACAGCCAGGACGAAACGAGGTTTCTGCTGGAAGAGTTCAGAAAAACTTTCAAGAGCCTCCACATCGTGAATCTTTCACAGGAAGCCAAAGGCATTCCGGGTAAAAAATATCCTCTCTCCATCGGTATCAAGGAAGCGAAGCATGAAGTTATCCTGCTCACTGATGCAGATTGCGTGCCAGCTTCTGAATTCTGGGTACAAAAAATGCAGGAAGCTTATGGCGAAGGCATCGAGATCATTCTCGGTTATGGCGCTTACAACAAACGTCCGGGTTTACTGAATAAACTGATCCGCTTCGAGACCTTTCATTCCGCCCTCCAGTATTTTTCTTTTGCACTGGCAGGTATGCCGTATATGGGAGTAGGCCGTAACCTGAGTTACAAAAAAGGATTGTTCTTTGCCAACAAAGGATTTTCCGCACTCAATCATGTACCCGGCGGCGACGATGATCTCTTCATCAATAAGGTAGCTACCAAACATAATACAGCCATTGTGCTCGATCACGAAGCGCATACGCTGAGCGAACCCAAGAAAACATTCGGCAACTGGCTTCGCCAGAAGAACCGTCATTTTACGACAGCGAAATTTTACAAGCCCGCACATAAGTTCTTACTGGGATTGTATTCATTCTCTCATTTTCTGTTCTATCCTCTGCTGGTGGTGAGCGCTATCATGTTCAGCTGGCAGATCAGCCTGGGTATCTATGCACTGCGTTGCATCATCCAGGCAATCATCTGGTACAAAGCCATGGTTAAGCTCAACGAAAAAGATCTCTTTGCCTGGTGGTGGCTGATGGATATCTGGATGTTCATTTATTATTGCATCTTTGCTCCTGCATTATGGAAGAAGCCGAAAAAAAACTGGGCCTGATCACAAAATACTTTGGTGATTTCTCGCCTGCACAGCTGCAGCAATTCGCTGCATTGGAAGGATTGTACAACGAATGGAACAGCCAGATCAATGTGATCTCCCGCAAAGACATGGAGAGTCTCTATGAGAAGCACGTGCTCCATTCGCTCAGCATAGCTGCTGCATTTGAATTTCAGCCGGGTCAACAGATTGTGGATCTCGGCACTGGTGGCGGATTTCCCGGCATTCCGCTGGCGATCTTCTTCCCTGAAGTGAAGTTTCATCTGGTAGACAGTATCGGAAAGAAAATAAAAGTGGTGGAAGCCGTAGCAGAAGGGCTTGGTCTCAAAAACGTAACAGCGCAGCATACCCGCGTTGAAGACATAAAGAACCGCAAGTTCGATTTTGTAGTTTCAAGAGCTGTTGCACCATTGAAAGACCTCTGGCATTGGAGTAAACCATTGCTGAAGAAAAATCCTCCGGGCGAGGGCATTAAACCCGGACTCATCTGCCTCAAGGGAGGCGACCTCACCGCAGAAATCGCTGAAAGTGGTTGTAAACCACGCATAATGGAAGTGAAGGAACTCTTCAACGAGGAATATTTCAAAGAAAAATACCTGCTCTACGTGCGCCAGTAGTACCCGCAAATGCACCTCCTGCTCTTCGAAAAACTACCACAAAGTGGTATTCAGGTTGTATTTAAAAACTTGAAATTTGCTTCATGGACATTACAATATGTATCGTAGACGATAATAAGGATATCCGATCCGCCCTTGAACAGATCATTCTGATGTCTGAAGGGTATCGTTTGATCGGAAGTGTGGGCTCCGCAGCTGAAGCCATGGAAGCGATACCAAGGCTTATGCCCGATATTGTGCTGATGGATATTAACCTGGGTGAGGGAGAAAATGGCATAGATTGTGTACGACAGCTGAAGTCTGAATACAAAGACATACTCTTTATGATGTGTACCGTGTATGAAGACGATGAGAAGATATTTGAAGCATTGAGCGCAGGTGCAAGTGGTTATATATTGAAAAAGACAGCGCCGCATAAATTGCTGGAAGCTATCCGCGAATTGCAGGAAGGCGGAGCTCCGATGAGCAGCCAGATCGCAAGAAAAGTAGTGGCAGCATTTCTGCAAAAACCGGCAGCAGCTCCCGAAACACCGGAAGCATCTACACTCAGTGTACTCTCCAACAGAGAAAAAGAAATTCTTGAACTGCTGGCAAAAGGCATGTTATACAAAGAGATTGCTGCAAGCCTTTTCATCAGTCAGGAAACAGTTAGGAAACACGTGTATCACATCTATGAGAAACTGCACGTGAACAACAGAGTGGAGGCCATCAACAAATTCTTCGGCCGATAAACTACCATAAAGTGGTATTGTTACGCGACTCTCATCCGTATACCTTTGTTAACTACACAAACTCGTCACACACTATTTAAGATACTGACCGGTATTGCCGGCTCATCGTTTTTATCTGTGCAAGGAACCTCAACAACAGATCATTAACCTTACCTTATCTTTAACCGGGAGGTTGTATCTGAGATACAACCTCTTTTTATTTCGGCAGTTTGGAACCATTATAACAAAAGCGGGTGCTCCGTAAAAGGATGCACCCGCTGGTATTGTAAGCCGTTCGATGTTTTACCATTTGAACTCCAGGCGATTGTTGCTTTTGTCTACATCTGCTAATCGCTGCGATGGATCGATCTCCAAACTCTTCAGCTCCGTCATCGGTTTATCGATCAGCACTTCGTATGTAGGGTTTGTCCATGGCCATGCTGCATGTTTTACAAACTCCGTATTTGCATACTCATTTGCTTTTGCACCATACATGAATGATACAGGAATGTATTGCAGGTGTTTGCTTCCATCTTTGTACACCACCATCAGATCTATCGGCATCGGGAATTTACCGAGACGTTTCAGTCTCACTTTTGTTTTGTTGCCTTCACTCCAGATGCTGTCTATTCCGTAGTTGATGGTTTTGGTGGTATTCACAAAATATTCGCGATACCAACCCAGCTGCATATTGCTTTCTTTTTCAGCAACACGCAGCAGATCGTTTACATTGGGATGCTTGAAACGCCATGTGTTGTAATACTCGTGCAGAATCTGATCTCTCACCGGTGCACCCACAATGTAACCAAGTTGCTCCATGAATACTTCTCCTTTTGAATAAGCAGCAGCGCCATAAGCTCTGTTCGTTTCGTAATGATCGGCATGCGTAGTGAGCGGCTCTTCGAGACCTGATTTCGCAAGTGCGAAATAGCTCTGATACGCATCTTCATGCGGATTGGCATCGCCTGCGAAAATGTCGGCCTTCTTATAATTCTGATCGATTGATTTCTTGCGTGGACCGGTTCCTGTAGTGCTTTGCTCTACAGATTTTTTGGTAACACCTCTGTAGTATTCGCTCACCAGCGATTCTGCATAAGAAGTGAAACCCTCGTCCATCCAGCAGTATTCGAGTTCGTTGGTGCCGAGCAGCATCTGGTACCAGCTGTGCATCCACTCGTGAAAAGCAGTGCCAAGGCTGGATGAATAGATCAGCGTAGCCATGGGATATTCCATGCCACCATCACCACCATGGATAAACGAATATTGCTTGTAAGGATATGCTCCGAACTTCGATTCGATGAATGGCAGTACTGTTACAGCAGCATCAGCTACTTCAGCCCATTTTGCTTCATAGTCTTTCACGAAGTTTTCGAATTTCCCTCCGAAGTTATTGTTCTGTACAGTTGCGCTGAGTGCAGCATACAGGCCTTTCAGATGCTCGTCATTTTTCTTGTAGAGCACATGAATGGTTGGGCCGTTTACGATCTGACGTGAAATATGTTTGTAGTCAGGATCAGCTGCCCACATGAAATCGTGCACATTGGGTGCAGTGAATTTCCAGGTGAGTTTGTCTCCTCCTGCCGGTGTTGTTTTTGTTCCCGGCGCTTCGTATCCGTGACCGATCTGCTGTGCATTGGACAGATAACCGGTTCCGCCGAGTGTATAGCTTTTATCGATGGTGATATTCACATCGAAGTCGCCCCACACGCCGTAGAATTCGCGGGCAATGTAAGGGTCCGCATGCCATCCTTCATAATCGTATTCAGCTATTTTCGGATACCACTGACTCATGGAGTAGCGTACACCGGTGCTGGGATTATCTCTTCCGGAGCGGCGGATCTGCAATGGCACCTGCGCTTCGAAATTCATATCGAATACCACTTTGGATTTGGGCAGGATAGGTTTGCTGAGCACCACTTCGAGAATGGTTTCGTGCATGATATATTCCTGCTTTACACCGTTCATGGTGAGTGAGTTCACTTTCTGATAACCGATCTCATCGGGTTTGAGGTTCAGAATTCTGTCGCGTACACGACCATCCCAGTCGGGTTGATTTCTGGTGTACAATCCTTTACCCAGTTCGCGGCTGCGAACATCCATCATGCTACCGGGTTGAAATGCATTCCAGTACATGTGATAAAAAACACGCTTCAGCGTATCAGGGGAGTTGTTAACGTATTCCAGTTTCTGGCTACCTGTAAATCTGTTGGTAGTAACATCCATGTTGATGTCCATGGAATACTTAACACGTTGTTGCCATCTGTCAGCCTGTGCCTGCAAACCGGCCACCATGCTGCATCCCATGACAAATAAAAGAATGTGTTTCCGCATTGTTTCCTCAGTTTATATGTTGTAAATTTCCCTAAAAGCGAGGTAAGGTATGCAAAAAAGCAAAATGATCGATGGGTATCCCTTCGTAACTTATTCAAAAGAGATCTATGATGCCGGCGAAATGCAGACCCGGAGTAAAGAATTTCATGAATGGATGGATAAGCGACGCACCGTGCGCGATTTCTCCGACAAACCCGTTCCACGGGATGTGATAGAGAATATCTTACGTGCTGCCAGCACAGCTCCAAGTGGCGCGCATAAACAACCCTGGACTTTCTGCGTGGTGCAGGACCCTGCTGTGAAAAAGGCCATCCGCGAAGCCGCTGAAAAAGAAGAATTCGAAAGCTACAATAACCGCATGAGCGAAGAATGGCTGAAAGATCTCCGCCCTCTTCAAACAGACTGGCACAAAGAGTTTCTCGAAATAGCGCCGTACCTCATTATTGTATTCAAGAAGAGCTATGAGCTGGATGCCGAAAACAACAAACACAGCGTTTACTATGCCGTTGAAAGTTGCGGACTCGCCTGCGGTTTTCTGTTGACTGCCATCCACAATGCAGGACTGGCGGCACTTACGCACACACCTTCTCCCATGAACTTTCTCACCAAAGTGCTGAACAGGCCGGAGAATGAGAAACCTTTTCTGCTGGTGCCAGTTGGTTATCCTGCTACTGAATGCTGGGTACCCGATCTCACGCGGAAACCACTGAACGACGTGGCTGTGTGGTACTGAGTTTCGATTTCTGCAGGGTGAGTTCTCCCAGCAGTTTTGTTTCTTTTACCAGCGCTGCTTTTCCCAGCTCCTCGGCAATGCGGGCAATCTCAAAATTGAGTGTTTCGATTTCTGTTTCGCGCCCGGCCCGTATGTCCTGCAAAGTAGAAATGAGTTGCCCGTCAGAGAATTTGCTGATCTGCAATATGCTCGATTCTACTTCCTGCTGCGTTAGCTGAATGCCTTTGGCGTGAGCAATTTCGAGACATTCGGCTATGATGCGGCTCGCCATCGCCATCACGGCATCATTACGATGGAAGATGCCGTTATCGGTTTCCAGCAAGGGACATATAGAATTGAAAACACTGTTCGCAATTGCTTTTTTCCAGATAACTGACTGTATTTCTTTTTCAACTTTGAATTCAAAATAATTGGAGTTCAGGTGTTGCACTATTTCGGTAAGCTGTGCATCATCCCCTTTTTCTATGCCTATTGGTGAAACGGCAACAGGTTTGTATTTCACGGAATGATCACCTGTTTGCTGACAGGTAACAAACAATACGCAGCGGTAAACCTGCGTGTATCCGCGTTCGATGAATGCACGTTCAACACCCAGTCCATTCTGCAACAATACAACCGGACTATTGCCGATTTTACTTTTGAGCGTTTCGCTCAGTTGCTGATTGCCATACGATTTATTGGTGAGCACCACAATGCCATCCAGTTGGTCAACAGACTGAAGTGTTTTAATGTCGATATCAGCTTCGAGCAGCTGTTCTTCTTTGTATGCAACCTGAATGCGCTGCGTTACAGGTTCAGCTTGTTGCACAGATCCTCTCAACAACATAACATTTCTGTTTTGCAGCCGGAGTGCGACTGCCAGGGTCTTGCCGATAGCACCCGTTCCGATGATGTAGATTGGTTTCATGTTTACCCCCAACAATCGTGCGGGTGAATTGTTTGAAGGCAATTGCAAGCGATTATTTCAGACGTCTGCATTTCAGTCGCCTGGTAATCCAATAAAAAAAGCTGCACCGTTTCGGATGCAGCTTTTCGCATACAGCAGACTGTGGTATCTATAATGTGATATTGTCTTTCAGTAATTGTCCATCTTCATTGAAGGAGAGATTCTTCACCTGCAGATCACTTTTCTTGATCCTCACACGATATTGAATCTTATCTTCCGGCAGTATGATCTTATGTGCGCTTTCCACTTCCCATTCGGCATACTTGCTTTTTCTGAGACCATCTTTCACGGTAGAAGGGATATCATTTACACCAATCTCATTTTCAGTGCTCTTCCATTCTCCTTTGTTGGTGAATCTTGCTTCGTACTCCGTTTTGCCTTCCTGAAACTCAGCAACGAAAACGGTTACTTTATCTTTCCATTCTACATTTTCTGCTTTGGGGTATTTTTTCTTGAAAGCTTCGGTAACAGCGGCCGGCACTTTACGCAGCTGTGCAAACAGGGTATTTTGTGCCACAATCAAAAGGGCGGCGGTCAGAAACAATGCGATACTCTTCTTCATAGTGGGTGCTTTTTTAGATGATGTATGCAAATATCAAACCGTAAACGATACAAAAAAGCTAAGGGAAAGTTATTCCGTTCCGGCCACTACGATCACTATTTCGCCTTTCACTTCTTTCTGTTTGAAATGGGCAGCTACTTCGGTAAGGGTACCGCGTGCATTTTCTTCAAACATTTTAGTGAGTTCGCGGCTTACGCTGCATTGACGGTCGGCGCCGAAATAAGTGATGAAGTCTTCGAGGGTCTTTACCAGACGATGGGGAGATTCGTAGAAGATCATGGTGCGTTCTTCCACGGCCAGTTTTTTCATCATGGTCTGGCGGCCTTTCTTGAGTGGAAGGAAGCCTTCGAAAGTGAAACGATTGGTAGGAAGACCGCTGTTAACGAGTGCGGGAACAAAGGCAGTGGCGCCGGGGAGGCTTTCCACTTTTACGCCTGCTCTGGCGCATTCGCGTACCAACAGAAAGGCTGCATCTGAAATGCCCGGTGTACCTGCATCCGATACCATGGCAATTTTTTTGCCGCCCTGCATCTGATTCACCAGATGCTGAAGCACCTGATGTTCGTTGTGCTGGTGGTAAGGAGTTATCGGTCGCTGGATCTGATAATGGTTGAGCAGTTTCGCCGATGTACGGGTGTCTTCAGCCAGTATCAGATCCACCGTCTTCAATACTTCAAGGGCACGCAAAGTGATATCCTGAAGATTGCCGATAGGCGTTGGTACAATGTATAACACTATTGCGCTACGTGGATTTCGAAATATTCCATCACAGGGTTGGCCAGCAGTTTCTTTGTGGCATCTTCTGCGATTTGTTTTGCCTTGTCGGCAGAGTCTGCTTCAATCTGCAGTGTAATGTTCTTTCCGATGCGCACATCCTGGATGGCTTTGATTCCCAGGTTCTGTAATCCCCCAATCACGGCTTTTCCCTGTGGGTCGAGTAATTCTTTCAGCGGCATTACGGTAACCTGAACTGTATAGGTCATGTGTGAGATTTTAAGGCGCAAACCTACGTCAAATTGATGATTTTATGAAAGTAAACTGCCCGAAATGACCGCTCAAAAAGCAAGCTCCCCGCAGAAAATCCGCAGGGAGCCTCGATTATTTATGTCAGTCGCTATTTTTCGATGGTCACTGAAACTTCCTCCCACGCACCTCTGAATGGAACCGGACGGGTAGCATCGGCCGAGGTGGCGATGAGGGTTACATTCGTGCTTCCGGTGGCAGATTTGGGATTGAGACCAAATTCCGGACGGGGATTAACGCCCGTTTCTTTGATCTTCAGCGGCTGTCCACCTGCCGTTTTCACTTCGAGTTTGTAACGTCCTACGGGAACATTCAGAATGCGGAGCATGCTGTACTCTACTGTTTTGCGGATGATGAAAGTTTTCTTGTCTGCGCCATGTATCAGATCGAGCGGCGTGAGTTTCACTTCGAACACGGAGCCAACCGGGAGAGATCCGGGAATCGGCAGTGGCTCGTTATCGTTGAGCGTCCAGGAGAGCGTAATGCATCCTCCAAAATAATTATTGGGTTGATGTGGATCGGAAGCCACCTGATCGGGCTCGCCCTTTCCGAATGGGATCAATACAAAATGTTCCACCATTCCGTCTGACGATGCCCAGCTGTTGCTGAGTTCCCCATCCGCAGGATAGAGTCCCATTGCGATTCTGCTTCCTTCATAATCGATGGTGTACCCGGTATTGTAGAATCGCGCAACGCCGAAGGGTATTTCAATTTCGTAATATCCTTTCTCATTGGTTCTGCCAAAAGCGGGTGTTGATGCGCCTCCCACTACGGAAGAACTGATGCCGATGCTGGCATTTTTCAATGGACGGCCATAGCTGTCTTTCACATATCCGATCGCCTTGTGCGCTTTCTTTTTCAGTGCAGGAAATTCAGGCATCGCCTTACGATTGTTTTCCATCACATTCACATAATTGGTGGTACCGTTCACCGTAAAGCGGGCTTCGGTTGCAGTTAACTGTGAGAAGGGAATTTCAGGGATCACTTTTCCGGTGTCTTCAATTCCTCCATCTTCATTTATTTTATCTTTTCCCTGACAGGCGCTCAGCATCAGAATGGCCGCAAAGCACAGTAGCATTGTCTTTTTCATAGATGTATGTATGATGTGCAGAGGTACGATGCTATTGATGCCCGGAAGGATGCTGATCGATGAATTGCAACTGGCTCCGATGAGTTGCAGACCTGGAACAGTTACCGGTTGAAATAAAAAAGCGACAGCGTCAACCAATCGATTGACGCTGTCGCTGTATTTCTGATGATGGAATGTTTACGCGTGTGCAGCAGCTTCTTTCTTCGCTACGAACAAAGAGATGATCACATACACAATGAATACCACCGGCACTGCCAGCCACTTCAGGAAGATGCCCGCCACCACTGCAATGATGAGCAGCAGGAATTTGGAGAAATTATCCTTCAGTGAAAAACTTTTGAATTTGAGCGCCATCAATGGAAGTGTACTCACCATCAGCCAGCTGAGCACAATGATCATTGCATACAACGTCCATTTGTTCAGCAGGATATTGTTGAGATCAAAATAATTGTAGAGCAGAATCAGCGGAAGCGATGCCACCACCAGTCCGGCTGCAGGAATAGGCACTCCTTTGAAGCCATAGGCCTGCGTTTTGTCTACATTGAAACGTGCAAGCCTGTATGCTCCCGCACAGGGGAAGATCAATGCCGGAGCAAGCGCCCACACAGAAACATCGAGTCCGCTTTCGGTTCCGATGAATGTGATGCGGAGCAGTTGATAGAAGATCATGCCGGGAGCAACACCGAAGCTCACTACATCAGCCAGTGAATCGAGTTGAGCACCAAGCTCGGAACTTGCTTTGAATAATCTTGCTACAAATCCGTCGAGGAAATCTACAACGGCTGCAATGGCAATGCAGATAGAGCCCCACCAGATCTTCTCCGGCAGTTGTGCCACCCATGTTCCATCTTCATTAGTGGTAACAAGGGATTCGCCCGTTTGCAAAATCAGGATAATGGCCATGCTCCCGAATACCAGGTTCAGGAGAGTAAACATATTGGGGATCTGCTTCATAGTTGGTTGGAAGGTTATTTTTTCTTCATCGCTGCTTCGATCTCATCTGCTGTGATGGGGATCTTGGCCATCAGGTCTTTGTTGCCTGTTTTGGTTACCCAGAAATTATTTTCGATTCTAATGCCCATTTGCTCTTCTTCAATGTAGATGCCCGGCTCGATAGTGAATACCATACCCGCTTTGATGGGTTCTGTTCTTGTTCCGAGATCATGCACATCGAGTCCGAGGTGATGGCTGATTCCATGATACAGGTATTTTCTGTATGCACGATTGTCTTTGTCTTCGTTCTTTACATCTGCTTTGGAGATCAGACCGAGTTTCAGCATCACTTTGGTGGCTTCCTCTCCTGCTTTGTCTGTGTAGTCGAGAATGGAGATGCCGGGCTTCAGGATTGTTTTGCAGTAGTTGTGGATCTGCAGGCATCCGTTGTATACTTCGCGCTGACGTTTGCTGAATTTGCCATTTACAGGAACAGTGCGTGTGAGGTCGGCATTGTAGTTGCCGTACTCAGCTCCGAAATCGAGCAAAATCAGTTCACCGTCTTTGCACTCCTGATTATTGAATACATAATGCAGGATGCGTGCGCGGTCTCCGCTGGCCACGATAGAACCGTATCCGGGGCGGGTTGCGCGGCGCGATAAGAATCCATGCCAGATCTTCGCTTCGATCTCATATTCCATCACGCCGGGGCGGATGAATTTCAGCAGATCGAGGAAGGTTTCGTGTGTGATGTCCATGGCTACCTGCATCACATCGATCTCTTCTTTTGTTTTGATGGCACGAAGCTCTTTCATGAGTTTCGCACTGCGTTTGTAGTTATGCAGCGGGTAGCGCGCTTTCAGTTCTTCTGCATAACGATAATCGCGCACCGGAACGAGATTGGCTTTGCGGTCGTTCTCGTTGGTGTTGAGATAAATATTGTCTGCGAGATGTATCCATGGTTGCAGCAATCCGTCGAAGGTATCGAGCCACACGATGGTTTTGATGCCGGAGATGGTGCGTGCTTCTTCTGCTCTCAGCCTCTTGCCATCCCATTTCTCTTTCATTTCGTTGGGTCGGACCAGTACCAGCACTTCGCGGAATTTCGGATCGGGGTTATCCGGAAACAGCACCACCATGGTATCTTCCTGATTGATGCCACAGAGCCAGAAAAGGTCGTTGTTCTGTTTAAAGGTATGAGTAGCGTCTCCGTTGGTGGGCAATTCATCATTACTGTTAAAAATGGCGATCGAATTGGGCTCCATCCGGGCTGTAAACCGCTTCCTGTTCTGCACGAAAATGTCCTGATTAAGAGGGAGATACTTCATTATTTATGCATGTTGAAGATGTAAATGTAATAAAATGAGTATTTAGTATTTATTCAACCATTTGCATAACCTTTCGTAATTTGTAAGTACGAACAAATGTTAGCCGAAGAATTTCCAATGAAGGCCACCTATAATTGAATGATATTCAATTTTGAAGAAGTTTGGGGCTTTGTTTTGAAAATTTTTAAATTCTACCTTTGTCGTCTAATCTAAACAATGCTTGTTTTATGTCAGTACCAACTGTTAACATTCCCATTCAAGAATTAACCAGGCTGGGGCTTAAAGAGACTGCTACACTCCACTACCAGCTGACACCTGAAGAACTGGTGCAGGATGCCATCCGCACCGGCGAGGGGGTTCTCAACGACACGGGAGCCCTGGTGATCATGACCGGCGAGTTCACTGGCCGCTCTCCCAAAGACAAATTCACTGTAAAGGACGAAATCACAGAAAACACCGTAAACTGGAACGATTTCAACCTGCCTATCGAAGAAAAATACTTTCACATCATTCGCGAGAAGATCATTGCCCATCAGAATGAGCAGAAAGAACTGTATGTGCGCGATGCATATGCCTGCGCTGATCCACGCTACCGTTTGAACATCCGTGTGGTGAGTGTAAAGGCTTACACAAGCCTTTTTGCTTACAATATGTTCCTTCGTCCAACGGAAGAAGAGCTGGAAAATTTCCAGCCTGAGTGGACCATCCTCTCTGCGCCCGATCTGAAACTCGATCCCAAAGAATGCGGAACCCGTCAGCACAACGCTGCAGTGGTAAGCTTCAAGCACAAGATGATCCTCATCGCAGGTACTGGCTACACCGGTGAAACCAAGAAAGGAATTTTCTCTGTACTGAATTACATCCTCCCTCACGATAAAGGAGTACTGAGCATGCACTGCTCTGCCAATATGGGTGAGAATGGAGATACAGCATTGTTCTTCGGATTGAGCGGAACCGGCAAAACCACGCTGAGTGCGGATCCTAACCGCAAACTGATCGGTGATGACGAGCATGGCTGGACCAACGACAACATCTTCAACTTCGAAGGTGGCTGTTATGCGAAGACCATCGATCTGAGCGAAGAGAAAGAACCGGAGATCTTCCATGCTATCCGTCCGGGTGCATTGGTAGAGAACACTACTTTCCTTCCCGGAACAAACACCATCGATTTCGCCAGCAAACAAATTACCGAGAACACCCGCGTATCTTACCCGCTGAACTTCATTAGCAATGCGATGGAACCATCAGTAGGCGAGATCCCTCACAATATTTTCTTCCTTACCTGTGATGCATCAGGTGTGCTGCCTCCGATTGCGAGCCTCACTCCTGCACAGGCCATGTACCAGTTCATCAGCGGTTACACTGCAAAGGTAGCGGGTACAGAAGCCGGCGTTACAGAGCCGAAGAGTACGTTCAGCGCTTGTTTCGGTGCGCCCTTCCTGCCACTGCATCCCGGTAAATACGCAGCGATGCTGGGTGAGAAGATGAGAAAGCACAATGTTCGCGTATGGCTGATCAATACCGGCTGGACCGGCGGCGCATACGGAACCGGAAACCGCATGAAGCTCAGCTATACACGTGCTATGATCACAGCGGCCCTCGAAGGCAAACTGGATAACGTGGAATTCAGCACCCATCCCGTTTTCGGAATGGCCATGCCAACCACCTGCCCCAATGTTCCTTCCGAGCTGCTCGATCCACGCAATACATGGTCAGATAAAGCCGCTTACGATGCTGCCGCCAAAAACCTGGCTGGTCAGTTCGTGAAGAACTTTGAAAAATATGCCGCCGGTGTTCAGGAGGAGATCCTGGCAGCAGCGCCCAAAATTTAATGGGGTCTAAACCATCCGGATGTCGGATTTTTTGATGACATTGGATGGCCCTAATAGTCCGACCTCAAACGATTTTTGCCTGCGAACTCCATCCACCGGATGGAGTTTTTTTATTCCATAACTTTGCAGCAGCTATGCACACATTCTTTTTGATCGTTTTGCTGAGTCTGCATCCCGTACCACAGCAGGTTTCGTCCATTCCGTGGAATGAGAGCCGCAAACTTACGTGGACCGATTTTCTGGCGAAGCCGGACCCTGTTTCGGGCAATGCCGCCATGACCAACAGCGTGATCAATATCGAATTCAACATCGACGATACCAGCCTCGATTACACCATCAGTTGCCGCTTCGACAAAAATCGTTCATGGGTAAAGGTTAGAACCGCTCCGGTTCTTCAGCATGAGCAGGGGCATTTTGATATTGCAGAAATCTATGCAAGAAAACTGAATAAAGAAATGAAGGCGCTCAGCTTCAACGCGGCCACCATCAAGAACGATGTGAATGTGATCTACGACAAGATCATGGCCGTGTATCAGCAGGTGCAGCATCAGTACGATCAGGAAACAGATTTCAGCCGCAACAAACCCAAACAGGCGGAATGGCTGGCGAAGATCGCAGCCGATATCAAATCACTGGAAGCACATGCAGGATATGCCACTACGCAGGTGATTTCGCAAAAGTCTGCCCTGAAGAAATAACTTCCTTCCCCAGAAATTAATGGACAAAAAAAAGCCACACTGCTACATCCGGCAGTATGGCTGATCAGTTTATCAAAATATTCCGGCGATTAGAACAATCCGTAGAGCTGAGAATCGATCTTGCTGATGATCTCGCCCAGATGCTCTTCGTTCTCCGGGAATTTATTCTTGTCGATATCGATTACGAGTAACGGACCTTCTTTGTATCCATCGATCCATTTGTTGTAGAAATCGTTGAGGCGCTTGAGATAATCGAGGCGGATATTCTCTTCGTATTCGCGGCCGCGCTTCTGGATCTGTGCTACGAGTGTAGGAACGGATGCACGGAGATAGATCATGAGATCGGGAGGCTGCACCATGGTCTTCAGCGTTTCGAAGAAAAGGAAGTAGTTATCGAAATCGCGTTTGCTCATGAGACCCATTTCGTGCAGGTTGGGCGCGAAGATATAGGCATCTTCGTAAATGGTACGGTCCTGTATAACGGTTTCGGTACCACGATGAATATCGAGCAGCTGATTGAGACGGCTGTTGAGGAAGTAAATCTGGAGGTTGAAGCTCCAGCGTGGCATATCTTCATAGAAATCCAGCAGGTAAGGATTATGGTCCACATCTTCAAACTGAGGAATCCAACGGTAGTGCTTGCTGAGCAATTCGGTGAGGGTTGTTTTCCCTGCGCCGATATTTCCCGCGATTGCGATATGCTTAGGTTTCTTACTTTTTGCCATCTGTTGTTACAATTCTGGAATATGAGAATGCCTCATGGAAGCACAGCAGCATCATAGCGCCACTGCGGTGCAATGAGTAATTAAGGTATCGATTCTTTTTGGAATTTGGACTTTAGCGCCCGGCCTTTTTTAATAATTGAGGCCCATCGCGTCTTTCACCTGCAGCATGGTTGCCTGTGCACTTTTACGCGCTTTGGCTGCTCCTTTCTCCATGATCTCTTTGAGGTATTTTTCGTCGTTGCGGATCGCTTCGGCTTTCTCGCGGATAGGACTGATGAATTTCACCATGTCTTCTGCGAGTTGCTTCTTCATATCACCGTAACGAATGCTTCCGTCGAAGTATGCTTTTTCGTAGCTGGCAATGGCATCTGAAGGCGTGCCTACCAGTTTCATCAGATTGATGAGATTAGCAACGCTCTCTGCCATTGGCGCGCCGGCTTCTGATCCACCAGATTCGGTTTTGGCCTTCATCACTTTTTTGCGGATCAGTTCGTCATCATCAGAAAGATAAATGGTAGCAAACTGGTTCTCGCTCTTGCTCATCTTCCCTGCGCCATCGAGGCTGGGAACTTTCAGCAGTTCCTCGCCGAAGTTGAAAGCCTGCGCCTCAGGAAATACATGACCGTAACGGTGATTGAAACGATTGCCGAATGTGCGGGTCATTTCGAGGTGCTGCTCCTGATCTTTACCAACAGGTACCAGCTCTGCACGATGCAGCAGAATGTCTGCCGCCATCAGTACAGGATACGTGAGCAAACCTGCATTCACGTTATTCGGCTGCAGTTTCACCTTCTCTTTGAAAGTAACGGTTTTTTCGAGTTCACCTTTGTATGCCATCATGTTCAGCAGCAGATAGAGATCGCTGGTTTCGGGAACATGGCTCTGGCAATAAAGCGCAGCTTTATCGGGATCGAGGCCGCTGGCGATATTCTCAGCCAGTACGCGGGCCACGTTGGTTTTAAGTTCTTTGGTATCAGGAAGCGTGGTGAGGGCATGCAGATCTGCCACCATGAAGAAGCAATCGTATTCGTTCTGCATCTTCACATAATTCGCCAATGCACCAAAATAATTGCCCAGGTGAAGAAATCCCGTGGGCCTGATGCCACTCATTACTATCTTTTTAGCTGCTCCTTTTTCCATAAGGGTGCGAAGATAAGAAAGTGTACTGTTAATGGGAAGCAGCAATGCAGGTTCCGGCGCATGAATTCATGGATTTTTAACCGGAATTGCGCGGATTGTACGCCTGGCATTTAAACAAACCTTTTGCGTAATTCCCGGCGAAAGTCTGGCAAAACCAGTTATTTTTGTTAGGTATGGAAGTTAACGACGCAATGGTAGAGAACCTCGCCAACCTGGCCCGGCTCCGTTTCAGTGAAGCAGAGAAAGAAATTATTTCGAAAGATCTGCAACGAATGATCGCATTCGTCGACAAACTGAATGAGCTGGATACCACAGGCGTATCTCCACTTCTTCACATGACGGACAATTACAATGTGTTGAGGGAGGATGAACAGAAGGGTTCCATCTCCAGAGAAGAAGGCCTGAAGAATGCCCCCGACACCGATGGTGTTTTCTTCAAAGTGCCTAAAGTAATCAGAAAAGAAGGCTAAACCGATCCAAATGCAATCAATCATCCATCTCCAAAGCATCAGAAAGAGCTATTTCATGGGAAAACAGGAAATACAGGTACTGAAAGGTATCGACCTGGATATTTTCAAGAATGAATATGTAGCGCTGATGGGACCTTCGGGTTCGGGAAAGAGTACCCTGATGAATATCCTGGGTTGCCTCGATTCTCCCACAGGTGGAAAATATGTATTGAATGGCCATGATGTGAGTAAGATGTCCGACGATGCGCTGGCCGATGTGCGCAACAAAGAGATCGGGTTTGTATTTCAGCAGTTCAACCTCCTGCCCCGTCTCAGTGCACTGGAGAATGTAGCATTGCCGCTGGTGTATGCCGGCATTTCCCGCAAGCAGCGTACAGAAATGGCGATGAACGTAATTCAGAAAGTGGGACTCGAAAGCAGGAGCCACCACAAACCGAACGAATTGTCCGGTGGTCAGTGTCAGCGTGTGGCCATTGCACGGGCGCTGGTGAACGACCCTTCGATAATTCTGGCGGATGAGCCAACGGGTAACCTCGATACCAAAACCTCCATCGAGATCATGGACATATTCGGGCAGATACAGGCATCGGGCAATACCGTGGTGCTGGTAACGCACGAAGAAGATATCGCCAATCATGCAAAGCGCATCGTGCGTCTGCGTGACGGCCTCATTGAAAGCGATAAAACGCAGGCTGGCATTATGCATCATGCGTAACCGCTGCAACACTCAATTCCAATATCATGTCTCTCAAAATCTATACAAAAACCGGCGACAAGGGCAATACCTCTCTCATCGGCGGTACCAAGGTTCCTAAATCACATCTCCGCATCGAAGCATATGGCACAGTGGATGAGCTCAACTCATACGTAGGGCTTTGCCGCGACCTGATTACGGATGCACCTGCCCGCGAGCTGCTGCAAACCGTACAGGACCGCCTGTTTGTGGTGGGCGCAGCGCTGGCCTGCGACCCCGAAAAAGAGCCGAAGATGAAGATCCCCGATCTGAAGGAGGAGGATGTGAATGCGCTGGAGCTATCCATCGACAAAATGAACGAGGCTATTCCCCCGATGAAGAATTTCATTCTTCCCGGAGGGCATCCCACCATATCACAACTGCATATCGCAAGATGCGTGTGCCGCAGGGCAGAACGCTGCTGCGTGAGGCTGGAACTGGAGAACCACGAAGTGGAACCAATAATTCTTCAATACCTCAACAGACTAAGCGATTACCTGTTTGTGCTGGCGCGCTATGAGCATCACCTCACCGGTGTGGCTGAAATTGCGTGGAAGCCGAGAGGTTAGCTGTTCTGATCGATTATCTTTCCGTCTTTCATATGCAGAATGCGGTCGCTCATCTGGGCGAGCTCTTCGTTGTGGGTAACAATGAGGAAGGTTTGATTGAGTTCTTTGCGAAGATCGAAGAAGAGCTGATGCAGCTCACGGGCATTGGCTGAATCGAGGTTACCGGTAGGCTCATCCGCAAAAACAACCTTGGGGCTGTTGATGAGGGCACGTGCAACCGCTACCCTTTGCTGTTCGCCGCCGGAAAGCTCATTGGGTTTATTGTTTATACGCTCACTGAGACCGAGGGTATTGAGCAGGTGAATGGCGCGGTCGTGCACTTCTTTCTTTTTTCTTCCGGCAATCCATCCGGGAATGCAAACATTCTCCACGGCGGAGAATTCGGGAAGAAGGTGATGGAACTGGAAAACGAAGCCGATATGTTTATTGCGGAAAGCCGCAACCTGCTTGTCGTTCAGCGAATTGATCTTTGAACCATCGATGTTGATGATGCCCTCATCGGGCGTATCGAGGGTGCCGAGAATATGCAGGAGGGTGCTTTTCCCGGAACCGGAAGGCCCGACGATGCTGGCTATTTCACCTTGTCTGATGGTAATATCCACACCTTTCAACACCCATAACTGACCGTAACTTTTCTGAATTCCCGTAGCAGATAACATACGTAGTAAATTAGGAAATAGGGCGTCAAGATACTACAATATAGCGGGTTGGGTACCAGTGATTCTGCTATGAGGGAAAATTTAAGAAAATGTTCCCATGAGTTCTTAAAGATAGATTTGGTTTTTTCGTCATTAGGGTTACTTTTGCGAAAAAATTGAGCCTTTTTTCGAGGCATTTAATTTTTAAAATTCTCTAATTCCCAGATATAACAATTAAAACAGGCACACAATGTTTTGGACACTTGAATTAGCCTCCTACCTGGAAGATGCTCCCTGGCCTGCAACCAAAGACGAGCTGATTGACTATGCTATCCGCAGCGGTGCACCGATTGAGGTAGTAGAGAACCTTCAGGAGTTGGAAGATGAGGGAGAGATCTATGAGGGTATTGAGGACATTTGGCCCGACTATCCGAGCCAGGATGATTTCTTCTTTAATGAAGATGAGTACTAGGCAGATTGGATCCTACTAAACTTATTGTAAAGCTAAGGCTGTTCGAAAGAACAGCTTTTTTTGTGTCTGTATAGGTTAGAATAAATTATACAAATTGTATAATTAGTGGACCGATTATACAATTTGTATAATCGAATTTTGTATATTTGGGTAACCTCTACCCGATCCGCAAAACCTTATTCGACCCATGAAAATTAAGATTCTGCGTGTTTCGATCAATGAGTTGGTTGAAGCAATAATCAGGAAGGGGGACCTGGAGGAACTACCTTCTATTCATACAGGCTGGAGATTCAATTTTGACAAACATGCCCGAAAGTTATCCTACGCGAGAGCTTATGTGCTGGTCTGCGAAGACACGCCGGAGCTCATCGAAGGGTGCATGATTTTTCAAATGAAAGATAAGACCATTCCTTACATGGCTTTTCTTGAAGTGGCTCCGCACAACAAAGGCGCCAATAAGAAACATGATCATGTTGCAGGCTGCCTGATTGCTCACGCCTGCAAGATCAGTTTGAAAGAAGCCAAAGGAGATTATATCGGCGCTCTGGTATTCGATGTAATGGAAAGACTGGAGGAGGATCAGCAGAAACTGATGAAGCTCTACACAGAAAAGTATCATGCCAATGCGGTAGACAACCACACAATGATCATTCTGCCGGAAGCGGCTGCGGCTCTCATCAACGAGTATCTGAACAATTAGCATACTGCAACAGCAGATCATACTTTCATCAGAAAACCAGTAATAATGACTACCCGTAAAGCATCTTTACAGGAAGACCCCGACGTGTCGGCAGGTCTGCCCGAAGGAGTAGATTGGAATAACGAAAAATTTGCGGCAATCAAAGCAATTGCGAAGAAAGCCGCAGCACAAAGATCACCTGAAGAGCAGCTGCGGCTTCAGCTAGCAGCCATTCAGGCTAATATGGAATTGTTCATTCAGGATAATCTACCATTTGAAGAGAACAGGCACTGTACACTTGAGAAATTTCTTGACCGCTACCTCAAGACCCTCCACCTCACTTTCAAAAAGTTTGCTTCTTCCATCGACTCTACCGATGGCAATCTCAAAAAATACCTCTCCGGCGAACGCAAGTTCAACACAGACCTTGCCATGAAGTTCGGTGCCTTTTTCCATACTCCTCCGGAGCTCTGGCTCAAAGTGCATATCAAAAACGAACTGCTGCTTTTATCCAAACAGAAAAAACTCATCAACCGCTACAAAAAATACGATTACCGGAAAGTGTACCAGCTTCCCGAAGAATGGGCGAAGGCTGCGCGGGTAAAGCCTAAAACAAAAAAAGCCCCGGCTACGAAGTAACCGGGACTATTGTAAAACCTTCAACTATCAATAACAGCGTTTATTTTTCCATTTGATCGATCACTGCCTGTGTTACACCAGTGGATGAGAATCCGCCATCGTGATAGAGATTCTGCATGGTAACCATTCTGGTAAGATCACTGAACAATGAAACTACATACTCAGCGCAGCTGTCTGCCGAAGCATTACCCAGCGGGCTCATTTTTTCTGCGTAAGTGATAAATCCGTCAAAACCTTTCACGCCGCTGCCGGCTGTAGTGCGTACCGGGCTTTGGGAAACGGTGTTGATGCGCACTTTATTGCGAACACCATAATGGTATCCGAAGCTGCGGGCAACACTTTCGAGGAGCGCTTTTGCGTCTGCCATTTCGCTATAGTCGGGGAACACACGCTGAGCAGCGATATACGAAAGCGCCACTACGCTACCCCAATCACTGAGGGCATCCATATCCCATGCAGTGCGGAGTACGCGGTGCAGACTGAGCGAAGAGATGTCCAGCGTTTTTTGGCTGAAGCCATAATCCAGATCGGTATAGTGTTTGCCTTTGCGCACGTTCATGCCCATGGCAACAGAGTGCAGAATAAAATCGATCTTTCCACCGAAATGAGCCATCGCTCCTTCCATCAGTTTCTTCAGATCGTCCATATTGGTTACATCAGCAGGAATTACGGGGGCATTCACTGTTTCAGCCAGCTTGTTGATCTCGCCCATACGCATAGCTACAGGAGCATTGGTCAATACCAGTTGTGCACCTTCTTCAGCGCAACGAAGCGCGGTTCTCCATGCAATAGACTTATCATCCAACGCACCAAAAATGATCCCTTTCTTTCCTTTGAGTAAGTTGTACGACATAATGGTTGTTTATGTTCTTTTAATGGTTTTTCGTTAACGGGGGGTAAATGTATAACATTTTTCAGTTCATCACCATTTCGCGGGCATTCTCCAATGCAGCTGCAGTGGGTTTTTCGCCGCTGAGCATCTGTGCGATGGCAGTGATCCGTTCTTCTTTCGAAAGCTCCCTGATATTTGTTTTGATCTGTTCGCCTCTGATCTCTTTATAAACAAAGTAATGTGCATCGGCTTTTCCGGCGATCTGCGGCTGGTGCGTGATGCTGATCACCTGGCGTTTTTTGGCAAGATCCTTCATGATGATGCCCACCTGTTTGGCAGCTTCGCCGGAGATGCCTGTATCTATTTCGTCGAAGATCAGCGTTGCCAGATCGAGGGATTGCGCTACCAGCGACTTGATGCAGAGCATCAGCCTGCTCAGCTCACCGCCGCTCGCCACTTTGCGGATGGGCTCAAAGCGATTGCTTTTATTGGCATCGAAGAGGAATTCGATATTGTCGGCGCCATGCTCCTGCAACTGTGCATATGGCTGAATATCCGCCTGCAGCCTGGCATTGGGCATACCCACCTGCCCCAGCAGTTTGTTCACGGTATCCTGCAATGGTTTCACCTGTTTCTGCCTTTGTGCAGACAATTTTGAAGCGAGTGCTGTGGCATCTTCCTGCAACTTCAGCGCGGCCCGCTCTTTTCCGGCGATAGCATCATCGATATTGAGAACGGCCTGTAATTTATTATCGAGGTTGTCTCTGATCTGAATCAGATCGGCAGTGGTTTTTACGCCGTGTTTCTTCAGCAGCTTGTACCCGATGGAGATGCGCTCGTTGAGCTGTTCCAGTTGCTGCGGATCGAAGTTCACACGATCGTTGAGGGTTTCGATCTCGTCGGCGATATCCTGCAATTCTATCTGCGCAGACTGAAGTCTTTGCAGTAAAGAAGGAATGTCTGCATGTATGTCGGCAAAGGCATTCAACTGATTGCAAAGCTGCTTCAGTTGCTGCACCATCGGCTGATCTCCTTCGCTGAGTTCGAAGCTCACTTTATTGAGCGTATTCTTGATGCCTTCCGAATTGCTGAGCAATTTCAGTGTGGCCTCAGATTCTTCGAGTTCATTTTCGCGGAAACCTGCTTCCTGCAATTCGTCGAAGAGAAATTTATTGTAGTCGAACTCTTTGGTGAACTGATCTTTCTGTTGCTGCAGCTCTGCCAGTTCGTGACGGGTATGCTGCCATTGCTGAAAGATAGCTCTGTATTGCTGCAGCAGCTCGGCATTGCCAGCCATTGCATCGAGCACATCGCGCTGGAACACAGATTCGCCGAGTTCGAGTGTATCGAACTGACGATGCAGATCTACCAGCACATTACTGAGCTGACGCAATTGTTCGAGGTTAACAGGAGTATCGTTTACAAATGCACGGCTTTTTCCGTTGGCTGCAATCTCGCGGCGGATCACCAGTTCATCTTCTGCATCGAGATCGTGCTCTTTGATGAATTGTTTGATCACTTTTCTTCCTTCGGTTGCAAACACGCCTTCGACCACGCATTTCTTTTCTTTATTGAGCAATACAGACGGGTCTGCACGATCGCCCAGTATGAGGCTCAGCGCACCCATGAGTATCGATTTACCAGCGCCGGTTTCACCTGTGATGATATTCAGTTTTGCATTGAATGCAATTTCCAGCTCGTCGATGATGGCGTAATTCTGGATATGAAGACGTTTAAGCATAGGTGGAGGCAAATTAATTTGAAATTATGACACTGAAAAATCGGGATCAGCTCCCCTTGCACCGGAGCACTCCTGCCTTGGCACGCTGATCGAGAGAATTCTTGTAATCGTGCTCAGGCATTTGCATGCAGCGTTCGTACCAATAGATGGCATTGGTTTTATCGCCACGCTTTTCCCAGAGCATTCCCAGCTGAAGGGCAGCCCTTGATGCGAAATATTCTTTTCGCGTTTCACCCAGTCTGATAGCGTCTTTATAGAAAACGATGGCTTCGTTATCAGCATTCAGATCATCATACAATCTTCCTACTCGATAGGCGAACTCAAGCTGATCGGCTATATCGGCAAAATCGTTCACGCTTTTTCCATGAAGCAAACGAAGCGCTTCTTTGAAGTAACCGCCATCGTTCAGCAATCTTGCCTGCAATAATATTTTGTTGGCCCACCGGCCTGATTTCGCTTCCTGATTGGCCTGCTTGTCTGCATCAGAATCGGCACTGCCGCGTTTCTGCACTTCATTGCGATACCAGTTTGCTTTATTCTGATCACCTGCCAGATAATAGTGCCAGCTGAGTTTCTGCAGGGCATCTTTCAGATAGAATTTTCCTTTGAAATTTTTCACAAAGCGTTCGAGATACTGCGCAGCGCCGGGTTCGAGCTTATGCAGTTTTGCATAGCCCATTTGAAGATCCCACACAGGCGTTGGCATATATCCGGGAGCCTTGCTTTTCGCTTCGAGAATTTGTTCTGCGCGCTCGGCCTGCTGATTGTTGAGACTGAGATTGGTGGCGAGATAAGCAAAGAGATGATTGTTCACCAGATCGAGTTTCTCGTTCTGAATGAACTTTGCAATACCATCTTTATTGTTGAGGATGTAGAATTGCAGGTAGCAGTAATAGAAAATAGATTCTTCGTAAAAGAGGCGCTCCCATTCATCATTCCCTTTCATGAATTGTTCAACGCGTTGCTGCCCTGTTTTCAGACTGCCTTTTACACCGAGCAGATTGCTTAGCCATTTGTATCCGTCCGGGATAGTGCTGATGGCCATTTGCATGGCTCCATTATAAAGGTAGTTGGGCGAGAAGCTGGGAAAGCTGTTCATATTCTCCTTGATCTGCAGAAAGGAGCGGCGGAACTCCCATCCTGCATCCCAGCGTGCACCGAACTTTACACGAATGGCAGCCCACTGAAAATGCAGCACCGATTTGGAGTAAAGAAGAAAGGGGGATGATTCGGGACCTTCATCAAAAAGCGCGAGCCGCACATCACGATTGGGAAATCTTTTGGTGTACTCTGCGGGATCTTCATTGAAGAAGAGAATAAAGAAATCGATGTAGTTCTCCAGCAGGTATGGAATGAGGTTATCGGGATGTTTCAGTTTTTCTTCATTGATCTTCTGCTGGCCGGCATCGAGTTTCAGTTGCATGATCTCTTTGTATGCTTCACGGCAACTACTGTTGAAGTCGAACACTTTTTGTGCGCTGGCAGAAAAAGAGAGGAGACAGGCAAGCAGACATACTGCAACAATGCAGATGCGATGGCGATGAGAGGCGAGGAGCAGCACATTCGTCATATCTATGCAATATAATACATAAAAAAACTCCCCCCATATGGGAGGAGTTTACTGCCAAAATATTACTAAGGTACAAAAACACGAAATTGGGCTGTTCGTCTTTTCCTTACTGCTCTTTTACTTTACTTCTACAGAATCGAACAGGTCTCTGTCAACCAGGATACGTCCGCAGTTCTCACACACGATAATCTTTTTGCGCTGACGGATCTCACTTTGACGCTGAGGCGGGATGGCGTTGAAGCAACCACCGCAGGCATCACGCTCTACGGGAACAACAGCCAGACCGTTACGGTAGTTCTTGCGGATGCGGTCGAAAGAAACGAGCAGACGCTCTTCTACTTTCTCACGTGCATCGGAAGCGAGCTTACCGAAATGTTTTTCTTCTTTCTCTGTTCCTGCGATGATCTTTTCGAGTTCACCTTTTTTGGTGCCCAGAACGCCATCTTTATTAGCGATGTTCTTCTTTGCTTTTTCGAGAATCACTACCTTATCTGCGATCTCTTCGTTTGCATCGCGGATATGCTTCTCAGCGAGTTTCATTTCCAGCTGCTGCATTTCGATCTCTTTATTGATCGCTTCGAACTCACGGCTGTTCTTAACGTTCTCGCTTTGTTTTTCGTATTTCTTAATCAAAGCTTCTGCGTCTTTGATCAGATTTTTCTTGGAATTGATGAACTCCTGAATTCCGTTGATCTCTTCCTCAATACGTGTCTGGCGGGCATTCAGTCCCTGGATCTCATCTTCCAGATCACTCACCTCCATCGGCAGTTCTCCTTTCAGGATCTGGATCTCGTCGATCTTAGATTCAACTTTTTGCAGAGAAACCAGTGAGGATAATTTTTCCTCAACAGAATATTCTTTTACGTTCGCCATATAGTTTGATAGTGATTATAGTTTTTTCGGGTTAGCCTGATCAAATATAATAATTGACCGGGTTCGTTGGAACGCCCGATTTAAGGACGGCAAAGGTAGTGAATTTTTCCCGCAAAACATCAACCAGCAAGTCTGTCGTATACTGCTCACTCTCAAAATGACCAATATCTGCGATGATCATCTCTCCGTTAGCGTCAAAGAACTCGTGGTATTTCATGTCTCCGGTAATGTAAATATCTGCTCCGGCCTGTAAAGCCTTGGAAACCAGAAAACTACCAGCACCTCCGCAAAGGGCTATCTTTTTTACAGGTCTGCCGTTCAGGGCGGTATGGCGGATCACTTTCAGGTCGAACTGCTCTTTCAGAAATCCTAAAAACTCCATTTCCCCCATTGGTTCGGGCAGTTCCCCGATCATTCCCGCCCCCTGCCCCGGATGGGCATTGGCCAGACTTACCACATCGTAGGCCACTTCTTCGTACGGGTGTGCGGTAACAAGTGCCTGTACTACGGCCGATTGTAACCAGGCCGGGAAAACTATTTCGAGTTTCAGCTCTTTTTCTTCGTGGCGGGTGCCGGGTTGCCCCACAAAGGGATTGGTTCCTGCTTCGCCTTTGAATGTTCCCGTGCCTTCAACGCCGAAACTGCATTCGCTGTACCGGCCTATTTGTCCGGCCCCGGCTTTGAAAATGGCATTGCGTACCTGCTCCGCCTGCGCTACGGGAACGAAAGTGAAGAGTTTTTTGAGTGTGCCTTCTTTGGGAGAAAGAATGCGGCGGCGTTCAAGTCCGAGCCTGTCGGACATCCGGCCGTTCACTCCATCTAACACATGATCGAGATTGGTATGTATGGCATAGATGGCGATATCATTTTTGATGGCAGTGATCACGGTCTTCTCCACATAATTCTTTCCATTGATCTTTTTGAGTCCGCCGAATACGATGGGATGATGTGCCACTACAAGATTACAACCGGTATTGATTGCTTCGAGAATTACTTCTTCGGTGGCATCGAGTGTGCAGAGTACACCGGTGCAGGTCCAGCCGGAATCACCTGTAATGAGGCCGGCATTGTCGTATCCTTCCTGTAAAGCAGGAGGTGCAATTGATTCGAGATGGCGTATAACATCATACATCTTCATAGAAGCGAAGGTAGACAATGAGCGGTCTTTTAATTAAATTATAATCTTTTTAAGGCTGTTTTAATCAGCTTTTTCTTTATTTCGCTCTCCATTCTCTGAAGAACCGCTTACCCGATCCCTTTATCTTCAATCCTAAGAAAAAAAATGCTTAACCTGAAACCCGGGATTATCGCGGTGTTACCAACCACCATGCTGCTGCTATTCATGCCGTTCCGGGATGTTTGTGCCCATACGGGTGATTCCCTTCTCAACAGGCTTATCGATACAAAGAAGCCAGATCAGCAGATCGCCTTACTTCATCAGTTATACAATAATAGTTGCTACGAAAATATTTCCGAGGCTGAACGATATGTGATGGCTGCCATCGATATAGGCATGCGATCCGGAGGAACGGCCAATCTGGTAGACAGTTACAGAAAGCTGGCTGCACTCTATGATATGCAGCGCAACTACATGCAGGCCCATCTGTTTTATCAGGAAGCACACAAAACTGCCATCGAGAACGACGTCAATGATATTCTGCCTCAGCTCAATTATGAGATCGGTGTTGTATTATGCCGGCTCGAAAGATTTCCCGAAGCACTCACCTATCTGCAGCACGCATCACTTTCCACTTCAAAGCAAAACCAGCTGGTACCGAAAGCTGCCATGTTTCAGGCAATCTGTTATTACAAATCCGGGCAGCAGGAGAAAGGATTGGCGATGATCGACTCGCTGACCGGTTCTGCCAGAAAAACAAACAATGAGCCGCTGACAGCATTTTACCTGTTCGAGCTGCAAGGTTTCTATCATCATCTGGGTGAGAA
Source organism: Pseudoflavitalea sp. G-6-1-2 (assembly GCF_012927185.1). Lineage (GTDB taxonomy): Bacteria > Bacteroidota > Bacteroidia > Chitinophagales > Chitinophagaceae > Pseudobacter. The sequence goes on along the minus strand of NZ_JABBGB010000001.1, from coordinate 1,743,094 downwards.
CCAGAAAGCACTCGAACTGAACGAAACAGCAAGAGAAATATTCAGCCACCATAACGATCATCACTATTCGATACTGAGTTACCGCGACCGGGCCGAGATCTATCTTGGAATGGACAGCACCGTTCGGGCCGTAGAGTATCTCCGTCGTGCGCTCAATGGCATCAACAATGCCGGGGCTTATCACTATCTCAAACCCGGTATTCTCGATGGATTGGCTGCTTGCTACCGCCAGCTGAACGATCCGGTTCTAAGCCAATCTTACGAACGACAGTCGAAAATGCTGAAAGACAGTGTAGTGGCGAGAGCAAAAGCGGCCATGGCCGGTTTCAAAGACGTAAGTTATCCGGCGGTGCTTCCATTTAGAAAGAGCAGTGTGAGCAATACCGCCAGCTGGTCGAACCGGCTGATACCTTTGCTGCTGGCGGCTTTCGCAGGCATCAGTGCTGTGATCTGGCTGAGGTACAGAAAAATGAAACTTACAATCAGCAAGGAAAAAGAATCGGCGCGCGAAGAAGCAAGGCAGGTTGCCGAGCAGGAGAAAGCAATCGCCATCCGCGAAGCCTATGCGCTGCTCGAAAAAGAAAAGCACGATGCTGTGGATGAAGCCCGCGGACTTGTAGAGAAGGTAAGAGAAGAAGCAAGATCGTTGCAGGCGCAGATCGCCACCACCTCCGTGCTGCTCGCCAATAAAACCGAGTACCTGCAACAGTTGCAGGAGAAACTGCATACGAGCAATAATGAAGATTGCCGCCGCTTTGCCAAGGAAATCAGAAGCAATATAGGCGAGAACGATTATTGGGGGGAGTTCATCCGCAACTTCAATTTGCTGCACCAGGGCACCATCGATAAGATCACGAAGAAACATCCGGATCTAACTCCCAACGAATTGAAGCTAACCTGCTTCATTCTGTCTGGCATGAACAATAAAGAGATCGCCGGGATATTTTCGGTTGAGCCTGAGAGTGTGAAGAAGGCCAGATATCGATTAAAGAAGAAACTGAGATTGACGGAGGAAGAAAGCCTGAGGGTTTATCTGGAGCAGTTGCAGGATTCCTGAAAGAAGGTTTGTGTATCAACTACCGCGTAGCCTGCTGAAGGCTATTGCGTATAGCCGGCATAGTTACTGTACTACCAACTGCCCGACCTATCCGGATAAACAGGCAAGGTGCTTTTCAGACACCCTTCTAAAAGACATGACCGCTTACCCACAAACCTGGGGCCAGATGGTGGACGATCTCCATCTTCCTTCAATGTAGCACTTACACATTCACGTTAATTCACATTCATTTTCACTTCTATTTCAGGGCTGTCCCCGTCCGTTGTCCACGTTTTGACCACCTTAACCCCTTTTTTTTACACTGATCTACTTTTTGTCCTCCCTGTTTTCTTTGAAAGAATTTGATTTTAAGCAAGATTTGTAATTCATCAGAACACAGATAGCAACATCCACCCAATACGGGCAGTAACCGTCCCCTCCCGGCAACTGAACCCGAACAAGAAACAAATCCATTATCCTGGTATAAAACCGAGCTGTTCCGAGCCTGCTATAAATAATTATAGCGTAGGTCAGGCAGGGCAACAAGGGCAAGTTTTCCATTATTCTATTGAACAAGTCCAGTCTGATTATCCTTGAAGACTTGTATTCAATACCTATCAAGACCATCTGATCGTTGTCCTTGATCCTGTTTTAGGGGACAGGGTTATTTAAAGGGTTTAAAGAATGGCGGTTTTTACCGCCATTTTTCATTTCCGGAACATCCATACCCGTATACATTCAGAATTACACCCTCATCCGGTCATATTATCCATTCCGTGTATAAATTAAATCTGAACCGGTAATTTGTGCGTATAAGATTATTCTACCCTTTCGAAAACGCACTCTCCTCTCCCCTGAATTCCCCGTTCGGAATAATTTTTTGCCTGGCGGTTAGTAAACCATGCCCAGTTTATTGTTTGTATAATAAATACCAATTCCCATGTCCAGGATCCTACCGGCCGAGGTAATGGAGCAATCCGCTTATACCTGGCTGCCCCGTATCAGAGTGAAAAGCCAGATCATCTACACCGCGGTGCTTGCCGCCATTGTAGTAGCTATCATTGCTTCCATATTCATTAAAGTAGACGTCAGCGTAAATGTGCCCGGCATCATCCGCCCGGTTACAGAAAAAACTGAATTGCGCAGCCTTACCACCGGCTCCATTGCCAAAGTACTGGTGAAAGACGGCGCTTCTGTTCAGCAGGGACAAACTCTATTGCTGATGCAACAGGATATCACCAACAGCAAACTCAACCAGGCCAGTTACGAACTGAACAAGCGGCAATCTTACATCCACGATCTGCAACTGCTGGCAAGCGGAGCAGGCGGCCGCGTAAAATCAGGACAATACCGTCAGCAGTACCTCAGCCATCAGGCATCCCTGGCCGAACAGAAGAGTCTGGTAGACAAACTCAAATCGGACCTCGCCATGTACACCAAACTGTACGACGATAAGGTAATTGCGAAGAAAGAATACATCGAAAAGAAATACGCCTTCGAACAGGCGCGCGCCAACTATCAGGCAAGAGCAGCCGAGCAGAATGCCCGCTGGCAGCAGGAGCTGGAGCAGGCCCGTGTAGAAGCGCAGCAATATCATTCAGGAAAAGATCAGTTGCAACGCGAAAAGGATCTTCTTGAAATAAAAGCTCCTGTCGGCGGAACCCTCCAGCAGTTCACAGGCCGTTATGAGGGCGGCAATCTGCAACCTGGAGAATTGCTCGGATACATCTCTCCCGATTCCGGACTGATCGCCGAAACATATGTCTCCCCCGCCGACATCGGTTATATCCACGAAGGCATGCCGGTGAAGTTTCAGGTGGATGCCTTCAATTACAATTCATGGGGGATACTGGAAGGATCGGTTATCAGTGTAGACAACGATTTCAGCATGGTGAACGATCAGCCATTCTTCAAAGTGAAATGCAAACTCAACAGCAACAGCCTCACCCTTCCAAATGGCGTACAGGGAAATCTGAAAAAGGGTATGACGCTTCAGTGCAGATTCATACTTGCCAGAAGAGGATTGCTGCAACTGCTGTACGAAAGAAGCGATAGCTGGATCAATCCGAACGCCAAAGCAAAAGAAACGCCCACCCCTGTGAAGAAATAACACCATTGAATCAATTCCTATGCACCTGAAAAAAAACACCAAGGTAAAACAGCACGACATTACAGACTGCGGCGCAGCATGTCTGCAATCTATCGCTGCTCACTATAATCTTCAATTGCCTATTGCCCAGATCAGGCAGATGGCAGGCACCGATACAAAAGGAACCAATATCCTCGGCCTCGTGGAAGCTGCACAGAAACTGGGTTTCGAAGCCAAGGGTGTGAAGGGAACTTACGAAGCCATGCTCAACATGCCTGTCCCCGCCATTGCACACGTAATTGTTCAGCAGCGCATTGTTCACTATGTGGTGATCTACAAAGTAACTGCCGAAGAAGTTACAGTAATGGATCCTATCGACGGACAGGCACATACCTACAAAGCCGAAGACTTCAAAAAAATGTGGACGGGCGTACTGGTTCTGTTACTGCCTGCAGAAACATTTAAGGAAGGCAATGAGAAAATCTCCCATCTTCAAAGGTTCTGGCATTTGCTTCGACCACATAAAGCTGTTAGCCTGCAGGTACTCTTTGGTGCAGCGGTATATACGATTCTCGGCCTTGCCACTTCTCTGTACGTACAGAATATCGTAGACCATGTATTGATCGGCGGGAACACGCGCCTGCTCAATCTCATGGGTGTTACTATGATTGTGATACTGCTGCTGCAGTTCTTCATCGGCAGCCTTAAAAATATTTTCGCACTCAAAACCAGTCAGCACCTCGACGCCAGCCTGATACTCGGTTATTACAAACACCTGCTGAAACTGCCGCAGACATTTTTCGATACCATGCGCGTGGGTGAGATCACCTCCCGCATTACCGATGCCGTGAAGATCCGACTCTTCATCAACGATACAGCCATGGGACTGCTGGTGAATGCATTCATTGTGATATTCTCTTTTGTGGTGATGTTCATCTACCAATGGAAGCTGGCTTTTCTGGTAATGGCTGTGATACCCATCTACCTGCTGATGTACTACGTCAGCAATAAATTCAATAAGAAATGGCAAAGGAAAATGATGGAAGACAGTGCGGAGCTTGGCAGCCAGCTGGTAGAATCGCTCAACACCATCACCACCATTAAAAGATTCGGACTGGAAGAACATGCGAACCTGAAAACAGAATCACGATTCATCAAACTGCTGAAAAGCATTTTTTATACAGGCACATTCAATGTGCATCTCGGCAATGCAGCATCATTTGTAAATGGCGTACTCGTTGTAGCACTTTTATGGACTGGCGCCTATATGGTTGTTGGCCGCAATCTCAGCGCAGGTGAGCTGTTGAGTTTCTATGCACTGGTGGGATATTTTACAGGTCCTGCAATGAGCATCATCGGCGCCAACAAAAGTATGCAGGATGCGCTGATCGCAGCCGATCGCTTATTCGAGATCATGGATCTGGAACAGGAAGATACCGGCAACAAAATCAAACTCGAAGCAGGCAAAACAGGCGATATCAATTTCCATCAGGTGAGTTTTCGATACGGAACACGTGTAGATGTTTTTAAGAGTCTCGATCTCGAAATACCACAGCAGAGCATCACTGCGATAGTGGGTGAGAGCGGCAGCGGCAAATCAACCATGATTGCCTTGCTGCAAAATCTCTATCCATTAAAGAGCGGGCATATCACCATTGGCGATACAGACATCCGGTACTTCGATAATGAAAGTCTTCGTCAACGTGTGAGTGTGGTGCCCCAGCAGATCGATCTCTTTGCAGGATCGGTGCTTGAAAATATTGCAGTGGGGGAGTTCGAGCCCGATATGCAACGCGTGATAGACATCAGCCGGCAGCTGGGCATACTTGAATTTGTGGAGCAGCTTCCCGGCGGGTTCAATACCTGGCTGGGAGAGCATGGCGTGAATCTTTCGGGAGGACAAAGGCAAAGACTGGCCATTGCGCGTGCGCTTTATCGTGATCCGGACATTCTGATCATGGACGAAGCGACTTCCTCTCTCGATCCAATTGCAGACCAGATGGTGCAGCTGGTAATGCAACGATTGAGAAGAAACGGAAAAACGATCATTGTGATAGCACACCGGCTCAGCACGGTAATGAATGCAGATAAGATCGTAGTACTGAAGAATGGACAATTGCAGGGACAGGGCTCTCATGCGCAGTTGCTGAAGAACAACAGCACGTATGCAGAATTATGGTCGCACCACCAGGGTACGATGCTGCATCAGGATTAATATTCTATACATCCCGATCCGAACCCGATAAAAACAAAATTCTATGTACGAAACCCTCTGAATATGTTACAGAAAACCATATCCCATACCGCCCGTGTGGCAGGAAAGATCAGGACGTTACGCAGGAACCGGGAGTACTCTCAGGAGTATATGGCATTGCTGCTGAACATTTCGCAGAATGCCTACAGCAGGCTGGAGAATGGTAAAACGCCTATTACAATCGACCGGCTGTATCAGATCAGTTCGATACTGCAGACGAGCCCGGCCTTATTGCTGGAGCATGAAGAACCAGCTGCGCAGGCCGAGTGGCAGCGAAGCAGATATTGATCAATACCCATAACAACATACTTTTTTCGGGGGAGCAGCATGGAGGCATCAGATCAAACTGATTACCTATGTAAACAAACAAGAAAAGGGCCGGGACAAATCCCAGCCCTTTTTTACACGTATGCCTGACAGTTATAGTGTTCCCACTACAACCCCATCCAATGTCCGGGATGGTCTTTTAAGGCCGTGCATGCGATACATACACGGCCGGTTAGTTGAATCTCTTACACAGTTGGTAAAGTGACTCTTGAGAGGAAAGCAGCTAAACCAACTGCAACGGTGTTAACGGCAGTAGAAGCTCCTGTAGACAGAATGAGCAGGCTTGCACTTGCAGAAGCAGCAATTGGGCTGAGGATGATCAGACCAGCAGCGATCAGGCTGTCGAGGCCGGCACCGCCATTGATGTCCATTGCTTCCTGAGTAGAAAGCGCGCTGAATTGTTCTAAGCTTTTCATGATTACTTTTTTAATGGTGAAGGAAGATTTAGCTGATTAAAGTTGACTGTAATTGGCTGATTTACCTAACCATCAATAGTTTAAATTATAGCTGATTGTTGTAGTAAAAAGAAAAAGGCTCCATCAATGCTGGAGCCCTTTTTACAGTATCTGAAAACCATGGCCAGACACTGTATTCCCCGTCCAAAATCTTTCAGAGGTAAGCACAACCGCATGCGGGGACATTGCGGTTATTTATTGCAGTTAGTGCTATTCCGGAAGCAGGATTTCGGCCTTTCCTCAGCCCCGGACCGGCCATAGCACCGGATCAGTTTAATAGAGCCTGATATTACCAAGCAGACTGCCTACAGAACGGGCAACGCCTACGGCCAGTGCCGCTACTGTAGTGGAAGTTGCTACAAGTGTATTACCAACAAATACACCGAGATTGGTGAGGCCGGTGATTACAACTATACCGCCGAGGCCGATAGTTCCACCGCCATTGATTTCCTTGCATTGTTGCTCGGAAAGTGGTTGAAAGTTATTGTTCATGGTAAAAAATTTACGGAGTAGATGGGTGGCAATAAGACCCGTAGATGGTACGGGTCCTCTGCCTGTACGTTCGATGGCTATACTTTCCAGGTAACATACAAAACCCGTGACTTGCTGGTCAGTTGCAGAAACAGGCGTTTGCCCGTTTCTGCAGTTGACCTACCCGGTTAAATAGGGAGAGGAAGGTTACCCAACAGCCCTTTCACCAGATTAATTACAGTGCCCAGGATTGGCCCTACGATTGGCAAACCGCTAACGATTGCTGTGATTGTACCGAGGATGCCGTCCAGAGGACCGCCACCATTAATTTCCAGAGCTTCTTTCTCTGTCAATGGAGTGAATTGATTCATGTTTTTCATAACATTCTTTTTAAGAAATGAAATAGGATTTCCGCATAAAGTTGACGCATTGGGAGAGTAAATCCTAACCATGAAAAAGCTAAATTATAGCTGTCGGTTGTAACCATTCTTTGTATTGCAGCCTCGCGTTCACAGTGTTACGCTTGCATTATTTCTTGCCTCTACCCCGTTTGCTTTCCCATCCCGGTAAAGATGGATCGCTACCTGAACCTGTAGTTATATGCAGGGCACGTTAATTGCAATAAATGTGGTAAATTCTTCACATCAATCAGCTCCCACATGCGTACAACCTGGATCATTATCATATCGATGCTGCTGGTTGGCGGCATCATGTACTTTATCGCTCAAAAAAACGATCACCCCGTGATCGATAACATCATCTCATTCGGCGATACCCCAGACTCGGTTAAGAAGAAAACACAGCTCTATGCAGCTTACGACCCGGCTCAGCTGTATTATCGCGACAGCGCCTGGTTTACGCAGGACTCTCTGCCGCTTAAATCCATCAATCCCGATTCTGCACTCAATGCTTTCGATCAGCAACATAGCTCAGCAACCTTTCTGATTGATTACGACCATCAGTATTTTTATGATATAGAGATCAGCAAACCAGCAACAGGGCAGCCATTCGGCATGCACCTGCAACTGAAACCAGCAGATGATGGCATTATGATTAATGGAGCCATTAATAGTCAGAATGGCAAATTCGATTTCAGCGGCCCGATGATGCAGATGTACAGGAAGTTTTCAATTGCCTATAATGCAAAACTGCCGGATTCGTTGAAGAGTGCAGACAGCACATTGATGAAAGCTGAGAAAGTGATAACGATTATTGAGAAGTGAAAGCTCTCAAACACTGATCTGGCAAGCGTTTGACGAAAAATAAATTTGGAATTAGAAAAGATTTATTATTTACTTTGTAGTCTTCCGGGCTCATGAGGCAGTAGTGCCTCGGATGGTTCGGACCAAATCCTCGGTTTGTAACCGGGGTTTTTTATTTCCTACAGACGTATGATGTTATCTGCTCCTGATCTGCAGGAGTTGAAACAACTCTCCAATAACATATTTCTGAATATTCTATCAGCATTATGCTTCTTTCTCGCTGCAATGGGGAATTCCTGTTCCTTTAATGTATAGGCAATCATATCTGCTGCCTGAATAAACAATAACTCTGAAGAATTCTTATTGATCCTTCGTTACACTCCCGATTCAAATAACGCCAATAAAAAATCCCGGTTCGCATTGAACCGGGATCACCAATATTTATTCTAAGAACTACTCCAGCACTTTCTCCACTCTCGTCATCATGCCCGCTTCATTCATGCCTTCCACTATCACTTTCAGCTTTTTGGAGATATCATTATTGTAGAATGTTATCGTTGCTTTGCGGCTATTCTTGTCTGTTAAGAGATAAGGAGCCCAGTATAAAGTTGTACGAACATCCAGCACATCATACAACGCATTCTCTTTCGAGTAATCTGGTGAATAGAACTCCTTTGCAGCAGAATAGCCTACCATTCTGTTCTTTTCCATGCCACCAGGCACATTGGAGGTATTTCTCATATCTCCTCCCTTCTTCGTATACACTGCGATTGCCCCGCCTGCGCCGCCTCCGAATGCGCCGAAGAATGGCGGACGAAACACTTTCACGTATGCTACATCTGCCACCGGCGTATTGGCGATTGCACTCGCATCTATCTGCATCTCGTTCAGAAACAAGGTTGGCTTCTGACCTCTCCACTGCAATGTTGGTCCGTCTGGACCGCCGGCACCGTTGATCATCAGACCAGGTACACGCCCCTGCAGGAAGGTGAAGATATCTCTTGCACCCATCGCAAAAGGATCGTCCATCATATCGAACGAATAAGCATCACCTCCGGAGAATAATCCACTCGCATACTTCTGATCGAGCAACTGCGTTTTGGATTTCTGTTTGGCAGTTACTGTTACTGTTTCAAGTGTTCTTACACGTTTTGCAATTTCGGGTCTCAGACGATCTGCTTCCGCAGCTATGAACTGACTGCGTCTGATCGCATTCGAATCGATCGGATTGTAAATTCTCCATCCCGGATTGAATGTTACCAGTGAAGGAGATCTCAGCGATCCGTTATTGAAATTCACCACTGCCGATGTAGTGAGCTTTTCGTTTTTATTGAAAGAGTAATAGAGTTTTACGGTGTCGAAGAATACGAGTCCTTCTTCTTTGAATTTTCCTTTATTATCAACCGGCAGCAAAAATAGCTGTCTGGAGGAATCTTTTGTTTCCATGAACACATTCAGCAATGTGCCCTGTGGAATCTGGCTGGGTTGCAGGCCTGTCAATTCTCCCTTGAGCGCCAGATAATTTTCGAGTGGATATTTGATCTGCGGCAGTTTTCCCTGCGCAAGATCTTCCCATTTGAATCTGCGCCATCCGTTGGTAAGCATCACCAGATCGAGGTGCTGCTGCACCGAATCGGCAGTGGAAGAAAAATAGTATGCAGGTTGATAGACAAATCCTTTCAGTTCGTCCGACAACAAAAAGCGGCTGAAGATATCTTCTTTACCATCGTCGCTTACTGCAAGATCCGTTACAGAAATGGAGAGATTGGAACGAAGCGTATCGGGCACTTCAATGCTGATAATATTTTTTCCGCGCTTGCTGAGGTTCTTGCCTAAATCGACGATATCGGGAAGGAAGAGATAATCGTTGTTATTTACAAAGGTGATACGTTCTGCCAGAGCTTTCCAGTTTGCGTCGAAGAGGGTAACCTGAAGTATGCCGCTGGGAAGATTATCGGTAGGTATCAATCCGCTGGTCATGAAATTGCCGCTGAGATCGATGGTTGCCTTGTACACTACCTGCTGATAGATATGACCAACAATGTATACTTTTTTCATTTCTGGTCCGGCATCCATAGAGCGCTTTACGATGAAGCTGCGGCGAGGGCCCGTACCTGCAATCTGCAGCACGGCTCCCGAAGATTTCACTGCAGGAAACTCTGCTTTGTAAGCGGTTCCTTTTTCATCTTTCCATTCTGCATTGTAAGTGGCGCCTGCGGCGGGCTCAAATTCAAACTTGCCCATACCATCATGTGCGCTGCTGAAACTGGCTACGGTAGCGCCTTTCGCGTCGCGCACAATACCTTTTGCTTTCACAGGGAAACCGCGGCTGTCGGTGGCTTTGAATGCAACACTGGTTGCCAGGCCTGCAATGAGATCGCCTCCTTCAGGGAAGAACTTCAGTGTGGGAGGCGCTGCCTGCACTGCTGCACCTGCATCGTTTTTGGTAACGATGCGAAGCGTTTTCGTATACAGCATGGTGGTATCGAAGTTCATCATCCAGTTGGTGTACGCACGGAACACCACTTCAGGAATATTGAGGTTCACGGGCAGATCAAAATGACCGGCTGTTGACGACTCAAATACCGGCATCACTTTTCTCTGCAGCATTCTGCCGGTAGAAGGATCGATCAGTTCTGCATAAAAGTTCTTGCTGATCTGCGAAGGCATAAAGCCCGCCTGGATATAAGCTTTGAACCAGATGGTTTCACCCGGATTATACACGGCTTTGTCAAAATGCACATGCACTTTTTCCTGGGGGAACTGTTCGCCATAAACATTGATCATGGAATCGACCTTCTGGGCATGGGCAGAAATGGATGCCGCCATCAGAAAAACAATCGAAAGGAAAGGGAGCGTAAATCGTTTCATGAGTATCACTTCTGGTTGACAAATTACTGCGTTTATCACGTAAACCGATGATTTTTTTTGCATCCCAACTGTTAACGTTCACCCAATGACGAATAATTTGGATATTTGATGCCTATGAGCACATCTACATCCGCCGGGCTGTACAGCCAATATGAGAGCACCATGCGCCGCATTGCCGATATCCGTTATGCTGCAGCTGTATTGCAGTGGGATCAGGAAACCTATCTACCTGCGAAAGGTGCCGGCTTCCGCGGCCAGCAACTGGCCACCCTCTCTGAGCTCGCCCATAATGAATTCACCAGTGATAGACTCGGCGTGTTGTTGAATGATCTCTCTTACAGCAACAATCTCACCGACCAACAGGTGCGGAATATAGCACTCACCACCGAAGACTATCAGCGCAACAAAAAATTCAGTGCTGCATTCGTGCGAAAGCTCACTGAAGTGATCAACAAAAGTTACCATAGCTGGATCGAGGCCCGCAAAGCCAATGACTTCAGCCTCTTTGCCGGCGATCTTGCCGAACTGGTGAAAATGAAAAAAGAAGAAGCACAGATACTCGGCTACCGGCATCATCCCTACGATGCATTGCTGAACGATCACGATAAAGGCGCCAGCGTTCAACTGCTCGATAAAGTCTTCGACACCATCCGCGAGCCACTTCGTGCACTGCTCACAGAAATACAATCGATGCCGCAGGTGAACAACAGCTTTCTGCAACAGCATTTCCCCAAAGGCAAACAATGGGATCTCGGCATGCAGCTGATCCGCGATATGGGCTACGACCTCGAAGCAGGAAGACAGGATATTTCAGAACATCCTTTCACCACCAATTTCAACTGCAAGGATGTGCGCGTTACCACCCGCATCGACGAGAACGATCTCGGCAATATGGTATGGAGCTGCATTCACGAAGCAGGACATGCGCTCTACGAACAGGGACTTCCCGAAACGCAATACGGATTGCCATTGGGAGAGCCCGCTTCTTACACCATTCACGAATCGCAATCGAGACTTTGGGAAAACCATGTGGGAAGAAGTCTGGCCTGGTGCCAGCATTACCTGCCCGTGTTTCAGCAGTATTTTCCTGAGCAGCTGGGGCATCTGACTTCGATGGATTTTTATCGCGGCATCAATCAGGTGAATCCATCGCTCATCCGCACCGAAGCAGATGAGCTGACCTATCATTTTCATGTGATGATCCGCTACGAACTGGAGAAAGCGCTGATGGAAGACAAGATCACCACCGCCGACATTCCTGACTTCTGGAATGAAAGCTACCTCAGATACATGAACGTAAAAGTGCCCGATCATCGCCAGGGTTGCCTGCAGGATGTTCACTGGAGCCATGGCAGTTTCGGATACTTCCCTACGTACAGCCTCGGCAGCTTCTATGCCGCACAGATATTTGCCACAGCAGAGAAAAATATCCCCGGTTTGGATCAGCAGATACAAAAAGGTACGCCGGATTCGTTATTGCAATGGCTGCGCAATCAGGTTCACCGTTATGGCAGGATGTACACCAGTGAAGAGTTATGCAAAAAGGTAACGGGAGAAACGCTGAATATCAGCTACTTTCTGCAATACCTGCAACGTAAGTACCGTGGTATTTACGAATAACCAATACCCTTCATCTGCATGAAACCACTATTATCCCTTATCCTTTTAACCTTCATTTTTACCTCCGGCTGCAAAAAAGCCATTGAAAAAGAAAAAGAAAGACAACTCATGGCTGCCATCACCGATGGTGTATGGTTCATAGAGCAGTTCAAAGAGAAAAACACAGACATTACTGCCTCCTTCAGTGACTACAGTTTCCGTTTTTATGAAGATGGAAAGGTGGAAGGCATTCGCACGGGTCAGCCCACCGAAACAGGAACCTGGAAGGGCGATTTGCTGAGCAAAACCATCGATGCTCAGTTTGCCCAAGCTGGTGATCCCCTCAACAAGGTAAACGGTATCTGGAAGATCACCGACAGCTATTCCAACTATGTAGAAGCCAATATGCCGGTAACCGGCGGGAAGAACATCCTTCACCTACGTAAAAGAGAGTAATTTAACCATTTGACATATATCAAACACTCCGGTAAAATTCAACCGTTCTTCTACTCAATCCCGCACTGGCATTGGGTCTTGCGAGACATTAATTTTATTTAATACTTGTCCACATTTACGTGTATACCCTTAGAAAGGCCTACCTTTCTGTCTCGGATCATCCAACTATCTTATAAGGGAACACCACATGACACGTACCGCCTGGCTAAACCTATGCCTGCTTGTTATATTATGTAACAGCGGGGCCTACGCGCAATTAACTGCTGCCTTTACGGCCAATACTCAACAGGGTTGCGCGCCTGTTATTGTGCAATTCAATGATGCCTCCAAAGGCAATCCCACCTGGTGGCGATGGGATCTCGGTAACGGAACCATTTCATTTCTTCAGCATCCTGCAACAACATATTTCAACCCCGGCACTTATACGGTGAAACTCGTAGCAGGTAACGATCTGTTCAAAGACTCGGTTACACTCAATGCATTCATTACCGTGCAGGCCTTGCCCACAGTGAATTTCAGCACATCGGCAAATACAGGTTGTTATCCGCTGCCCGTTCAGCTGACAGACGACAGCGATCCCGGTAGCGGTACTATCAGCAACTGGCTTTGGGATTTTGGAGACGGAACAATATCCACAGAACAAAACCCGCAACACATTTATGCATCTGCCGGTTCTTTCAATATTTCGCTCCGTGTAACCAACACCAACGGTTGCGATCAAACGCTTACCAGAAGCAATTACGTAAACATATCCACCGGTGTAAAAGCTGGTTTCAGATTCTCCTCTCCCAACAGTTGCAAGGCGCCGGCAGCGGTGAAATTCACCAATACCAGTACCGGAACAGGCGCACTCAGTTATGTGTGGGATTTCGGGGATGGACAAACATCCACCGACAAAGACCCTGTTCATACCTATAATGCTAATGGCAGTTACACTGTAAAACTGGTTACCAGAAACAGTACCGACTGTAAAGATTCTGTGATCAAAACCCGCATCATTAATATCGGAACCACCAAAGCCGATTTCAATACACCAGCCTCTATTTGTGCAGGCATGCCGGTAAATATCAGCAACGCATCGGTGCCCATTCCTACGGGTTCTGTCTGGAATTTTGGTGATGGTACAAGTTCAACAGAAATGCATCCTATAAAAACCTATGCAGCACCTGGCCGGTACACTATCCAACTCATCGCAGACTTCGGCACCTGCAAATCGGAAGTAAGCAAAACGGTTGAGGTGCTGGCCAAACCCACGGCCGGTTTCAACAGTACCAATCCTGCCGGCTGCAAGGCGCCGCATACAGTGGACTTCACAGCTTCCAATACCGGAATTGTAGGCTGGGAGTGGTTCTTCGGAGACGGCGCTAAGGGCAATGGCAGCACTATCAGCCATACCTACACTAAAGCCGGTACTTACCATGTTAAGCTTGTTGTAACCAATGCCGCAGGATGTACCGATACACTGGAGAAAAAACAATTCGTACAGATAGCAGCACCCGAAGTAAAGATCACCAATCTTCCCATTGAGGGTTGTGTTCCCTTAAAATATGAACCGATTGTAACAGTACGCAGTGCAGACCCTATCGTTAGCTGGATGTGGGACTTTGGCGATGGCACCACCGTGAACCAACTGAACGCACAGCACACCTATACCAGCGCAGGCACTTACACAGTAAGTCTCACCTATACAACTGCAGGCGGATGCAGCAACACCATTATTGTGAAAGATGCAGTTCGCGCGGGTAATAAACCTGTTCCCGCCTTCACCGGATCGCCACTGGATGTGTGCGCCGCAATGCCAGTGAACTTTCAGGATAAAAGCACAGGAGCCGCCATCGACAAATGGAGCTGGTACTTCAGTGATGGTGGCTATTCGGATAAACAACACCCTACTCATTATTTCACCGATACAGGATACTTCAATGTAAAGCTGGTGGTTACCAGCAATGGCTGCCGCGATTCTCTTTCGATATTGAATATGATTCACGTAAAACCTCCTATCGCAGATTTCGTGAGCAGTTTCGATTGCAATAACAGACTGAGCCGTAATTTCAAAGACCGGTCAAGAGGCGCAACATCCTGGTTCTGGCAGTTTGGAGACGGACAAACATCGGCTGACCCAAACCCTTCCCATACCTATGGCGGTTCCGGAAATTATACCGTGAGGCTTACCGTTTCCAACGGAGAATGTTCACACTTTACAGAGCGTCTGGTAACCGTGATCGATGAGAAAGCCAGTTTCACTGTAAGCGGCAATGAAATCTGCAAAGGCGCTGCGCTTACGTTGAAAGCTGCAGCTGCAAACGCTCAACAGATAAGCGCTTACAACTGGATCATCTTCCGTGGCACCACAGTCTACGGCCGTCCTGCCGGACAACAACTCAACTTCACTTTCAACGATGCGGGCAGTTACACTATCCGTCTGATCATTACAGACAGAAATGGTTGTAAAGATTCCATCACGCAGAACAATATCGTTCTTGTTAATGGCCCTACAGCGGCATTTGCGCCAGTGAATCCTTCTGTTTGTCCGGGTTCAATCATCACCTTTACCGACAAATCTGTTTCCGATGGAACCAACCCCATCACAGAGTGGAAATGGAACTACGGAGACGGATATACCGAAGTACGCAATACCGCTCCCTTCGAGCACAAATTTGAAACTCCCGGTGAGTACAATATCACTCTTACAGTTACCGACAGCAAGGGTTGTAAGAACGCACGCACTATAACAAAAGCAGTGAATATTTCAAGGCCACTGGTGAAGTTCTATGCACCTGATACTTTATCCTGCACTGGCAAGTCCGTGCGTTTTATAGATCAGACGGTATCGAATGCAGGCCAGTACAGCTGGGACTTTGGAGATGGCAACAATTCAGCAGCCACAGCACCTTCGCATGCGTACAAAGACGAAGGGATTTACACCATCAAACTGGTAGTAAAAGACAGAGTGGGTTGTGCCGATTCGATGATCAGAACAGCGTACATCGCCATCCGAAATCCTAAGGCAGCATTCGACGTGGATAAAGCCACTACTAATTGTCCGCCGCTGGTATCGGCATTCACCAATCAAAGCCAGCATTACAAAAAAGCAGTATGGGATTTTGGGGACGGAACCGGTTCCAATATTGCGGCGCCTTCGCATTTCTACACCTATCCCGGCACCTATCGCGCAAAGCTGCTCATCACCAGTGTAGGGGGATGTGAGGATTCTGCTTTTGCCACCATGGTAATAAAAGGCCCCACCGGCAGTTTCAGCTACGATAAAGTAAACGGATGCGTGCCCACCAATATCAAATTCACCGGCGTTAGCACCAATGCTGCAAAATTCATCTGGGATTTCAATGATGGCGTCACCAATGCCAATGCAGGCGCCAATGCTGTACATGCGTTTGACCGGATGGGAGTTTATCTCCCCAAAATGATACTCGAAGATCCACAAGGTTGCCGCGTACCCATCCCCGGTAAAGACACTATTCATATCTTTGATGTGGAAGCTGCTTTGAACAACAATATCCAGCAGCTATGTGATTCCGGAAAAGTGATTTTCAATGACCTTTCCACCTCCAATGACCTCATCACAAAATATGAATGGACATTTGGCGATGGAAATGCAATCACCGGACAACGGAATCCCGTACATTATTATAAAACCACTGGTCTCCACCCTGTTTCTCTGAAAGTAACTACGCGGATGGGATGTACAGACGAAGCTCAGCTGCCGCTTCCCATCAGAATAGTAGCTGCTCCTGTGGCTGAGATAAACAGTGCTGATGGAGCCTGCACACCTGCCGAACTGAGCTTCCAGGGCAAAATTCTGAAACCAGATACGTCTCCCCTTCAATGGAAATGGGATTTCCGGAATGGAAGTACCGCCATTGGCCAGGAACCTTCGCCTGTGAAATTTCAGAGCGCCGGAAAGTATTCGGTTCAACTTATTGTTACCAATTCTGCGGGCTGCGCAGATACGGTAGTAAAAAGTATTCAGGCATATCCGGTTCCTGTGCTGGATGCCGGCCCCGATGCCATCATCTGCCGCGGGAAAAACATCACGCTGCATGCCAGTGGTGCAGACAAATACCAATGGGCAACAGACAATAGTTTGGGTTGCACCAATTGTGCAACGCCTTTGGCATCACCTTTGGAGAGCAGGATGTACAAATTAAAAGGCAGCAATAATTTTGGATGTGAAGCCATCGATTCGGTGAAGATCTCTGTGAAGCAGCCATTCACCATTCAGGCGCATCTGGGAGGAACCATTTGTAAAGGAGAATCCTTGCAGCTCTTTGCCAATGGTGCAGAACAATATGAGTGGACACCTTCGGCGGGATTGAACAAAACAAATGCAGACAATCCCAATGCACGACCCGATGCCACCACCACCTACCGGGTAGTAGGCAAAGACGATTACCAATGCTTCACCGATACCGCATACGTACCTATCACAGTGTATCCCTGGCCGGTGGTAAATGCGGGAGAAGATAAGAAGCTCGGACTGGGATCGTCCGTTCAACTGAATGGGTCAGTATCGGATGATGCCACCAATATCAAATGGACGCCGTCAAACGGACTTAGCTGTGCAACCTGTATCGATCCGATAGCTACGCCGGGGCAGACTATCATCTACACCCTGGAAGCTACCAATAAAGGAGGATGTATCAGCAGAGATATGGTTACTGTTCACGTGTTCTGCGACAACAGCAATCTGTTTTTGCCCAATACATTCTCACCCAACTCGGATGGTCATAACGACGTATTCTATCCTAGAGGCAAGGGGCCTTTCGTTATCCGTGCCTTCAGGATTTTTAACCGTTGGGGTGATCTTGTGTACGAGAGAAGCAATTTTTCGCCCAATGATGCAAACAACGGATGGAATGGCATGCACAAAGGAAAACCCGCGCCGTCCGATGTATACATCTATACGCTGGATATTATTTGTAACAATAGCACCACATTCATAGAAAAAGGCAATGTAACCCTTATCCGGTAGTTGCCCTGTGATCCGTACCCTGGTAAATGCGATATAACTGTTTTATGGGTTATCATTATTCATTACTGATGAAGAGAGCAGGATTTTGTACAATCATTCTCCTCATGCTGATGCAGCACGCTGCTGCACAGGCGCCCGTTGCTGCTTTTACTTCAGATAAGCAGTCGGGCTGTGCGCCACTTCGTGTAAGTTTCAGAGACCAGAGTACCGGCGATCCCAAATACTGGAGCTGGGATTTCGGCAATGGCGAGTTTTCAAATCTGCAGAATCCTTCAGTAAATTTTGCGCCGGGTACCTGGACGGTAACCCTCACCGTAAGAAACGGGAGCGGAGCAAATGCCGTTACCAAAACAGACTACATCACGGTGAACACTTCTCCTACGGCAAACTTCACGCAGGCCGCTGCTCCCAATAACATTTTCTGTACGCCGGGTACGGTTCAGTTCAGAGACCTGAGTACCCCCAGCCCCGGATCCACCATTTCACAGTGGCATTGGGATTTTGGAGATGGCACCACTTCAGATCAGCCCAATCCGCCAAAGACCTATACAGATCCCGGCTTCTACACTGTATCGCTCAAAGTAACCAGCAGTACGGGTTGCGAAGCATCGAGAGGTGCTGCGAGATATATCCGCATTGTATCGGGTATCACACCCGGCTTTACTTTCAGCGATCCTGGTACCTGCCGCCCTCCATTCAAGGTTACGTTCAACAATCAAACCAGCGGTCCGGGTAAACTAACTTATCAATGGGATCTTGGAAATGGAGTTACATCCACGGACATCAACCCCGCTACCACCTATACAACTGCCGGAAATTATACTATTACACTTATTGTGAAAAGTGAATACGGATGCGAAACCCGTATGCAGAAAACAATTTCACTCACAGGTGTTGCTACTAACTACAATGCTCCAGCAGCGGCCTGCCTTAACACGCCGGTTACATTCACCAATGCATCTGCTCAAACACCGGTAAGCACATTCTGGAATTTCGGTGACGGATCAACAGCAGATGGAACAGATGCCACACATGCTTTCACAGCTCCCGGTACCTATCAGGTGAAGATGATCAACCAATATGCAGTCTGCAAGGATTCAATCACCAAATCCATTTCAGTAAATGCAGAGCCGGTAGTGAATTTCAGTGCACCGGTTACCGGAGCATGTAAGCCGAACCTCACTGTCAATTTCGCTGATGCCTCTCCGGGAGCCACGGACTGGCAATGGGATTTTGGTGATGGCACCACAGGCACAGGCAAAAATCCTGTACATACGTATACCACCCAGGGAGATTTTGATGTTTCGCTCAAAGTAACCACTGCCGGAGGTTGTACGGGAACACTCACCAAACCAACTTACATCAGAATCAGACAACCGATTCCACATATAACCAATATCCCTGCTGGCGGATGTCTGGATCCGGACTTTGTATTTACTGCGATGCCCAGTGTTTTTGCAGTAGATGGCGTACACGATTATAATTGGGATTTTGGTAACGGCGTTACACGAACAGGCAGAAACCCCGGGCCGGTTACCTATACAACTGCGGGCGTATTCCCTGTTACCCTTTCTGTTATTACCAACGGAGGTTGTTCAGGCACTGTAACCTATGCGGATGGCGTAAAAACCGGCCATAAACCTACCGTTACTTTCACCTCATCAACAACAAGTGTCTGCGGCCGCAGTTTTGTGAAATTCACCAACACCAGTGTGAACACAGAACAGTGGCTCTGGGATTTTGGGGACGGCACCACTTCCACTGATGAAAACCCGTCTCACTCTTTTCCTGCAACCGGAACATACAACGTTACACTAACGGCTTATCATAATTTGTGCGCCGCAACTTCTGCTCCGCTTGCCATTGTAGTAAAACCTCCGATCGCTGATTTCGACAGCAAGGTCGATTGCATCAATACCGGTACTGTTCAGTTTACTGATCTGTCGGAAACCACGCCCAGTCCGGCTCCTGAGTATACCTGGGATTTTGGTGATCCTTCTGTTCCTCCGCAGCCCAACGTTAAAAACCCCGTTGTGAAATATCCGGGGCCAGGTTCCTACGACGTAAAACTTACAGTGAAGAACGGAGTATGTTCCAGCGCAAAAACAAAAACCATTCATATCTATAAGGAAACGGCTGAGATCGAAATCGATCAGACGACCGTCTGCCTCAATGAAACAGTTACGCTCAGGGCCAAAGTCAGCAATCCGGACAATATCAGATTTTATCATTGGCAAATCAATGGTGGAGCATTTGTGAACGGGGCTGCTGTGATCACCTATACCAGCCCTATTGCACGTACGAATACCGCTAAACTCAAAGTGTTCGATAAGAATTCCTGCCCCATTGACGCTACTGCTGGTGTCAGCTGGACTGTATCTGGTCCGAAAGCATTCTTTACACCAGCGTCTTATGAGGTCTGCAAGAATAAACCTGTTACATTCAGAGATCAGTCCACTTCTCCGACTCCCATCACCAAATATCATTTCGATTTCGGGGACGGGAAATCAGCAGATTTCACTGCGGCACCATTTACCCATGCTTTTGCAGATACCGGTCTGTTCATTGTTAAGATGACAGTCTTTACCGGCAACTGCAGCAACAGTTACACACTCACCCGCGCTATACACGTAGGAAGCCCTACTCCGGGATTCAAAGCAGACTACACTACCGCATGTCCAAAATCAGATATACAGTTCACTGATACAGCTTCGGGTACTGGTTTACGTTATAAGTGGGAATTCGGAGACGGATCAACCAATACCCAGCAAAATCCGAAATATGCTTATCAGGGGACTGATGCGAATTACACGGTAAAACAGGTAGTGACAGATGCACTCGGATGTGCTGATTCTGTGATCCGCAACAACTACATCACTATCAGAAAACCAAAGCCTGCTTTCGACGTTGCCGACACCACCACTATCTGTCCGCCATTGCGAACCAGCTTTGTGTTCAAAGGGCAGGACTATGAATCGTTCGTCTGGGATTTCGGAGATGGCAATACCAGCACATTGGATAATACCGATCACTTCTACAATCAGTTCGGCACCTATACAGCCAAGCTGTATCTCAATGGCCCCGGCACCTGCGTTGATTCTGCAAGCGCCATTATCCGGCTGGTAAATCCCAACACTGCCACTGATATTGCTTTCACCGCAGCAACTGCCTGCGACGAACTCACTGTTGATTTCAATATCACCACACCGGATTATACAAAATTCACTTTCGTATTTGGTGATGGGGTAACTGACAATACGCAGTCGAAAACACTTCGCCATACTTACAATACGCCCAACAATTACAGACCTGCTGTAGTATTGACAGATGCACAGCAATGTCAGGTTACCGTTGGTGCAAAGAACACTATCCGCATTCTCGGAGCAGAAGTGATCTTTGGAATGGACAAAAAGAAATTCTGCGATAACGGGCAGGTGTTCTTCACCGATTACACGCGTCCGCGGCAGGATCCCATCAAGTCAAAGGTCTGGGACTTTGATGATGGTACTCCACCTTCCACCGAAACCCATCCCACCCATACCTTCACGCAACCTGGAAAATATCTGGTGAAGCTCACCGCCTTCACCGATGGCAACTGCAAGAGTGAAATGGTAGATACCGTGCGCGTGTACCGCACACCATCACCCGTGATCAACAGCGACGCCAGTGTATGTGCAGGCAATCAGCTCAACCTCAAAGCAGGCCTTGCCGTAGCAGACACTTTCACCATCTGGAAATGGGATCCCGGCGCCAGTTCGGCAGACAACATCGATGTGAGATACAATCAGCCGGGCACTTACAATGTGAAACTCGAAGCCACCAATATGCTCGGCTGTAAAGGCAATACCAGCAAAGACATCACGGCAACACCGCCGCCCGGCATACAGCCCGGCAGCAATCAGATAATTCCGATCGGCGGAAGCATTGCACTGCCTATGACATACACCGGCAATATTGTTACATACAACTGGACGCCCGCAGCCGGACTGAGCTGCACCGACTGTGCTACCCCCACTGCATCACCGAAAACCGATACGAAGTATACGGTTCGGGTAACCGATGATGCCGGCTGCAGCAATACGGCCGACATAGCTGTAAGCGTGCAGTGCAACGACAAGAATTATTTCATTCCGAATACCTTCTCTCCCAACAACGATGGACATAACGATGTGTTCTATCCCCGCGGATCGTTCATCAGCCGCATCAGCAGCATGAAGATCTTCAACCGCTGGGGTGAACAGATTTTCGAGAGAAGAAATTTCGATGCGAATGATCCAAAAGCCGGATGGGATGGCACCATCAAAGGAAAGCCCGCCAATCCGGATGTATACATTTATCTGATAGAATTCATTTGTGAAAACTCAGCTATCGTTCCGTTCCGCGGAAACATAACGCTGTTAAGATAAGAGCTCATTCCTGTGATACACCATTGATCATCTTTGAAATTGTTATCTATGAGAACCCGAATGAAACCGAAGAGAATTGCTTTACTGTGCACCCTCCTCTGCGCAGCTGTGACTGCGCATGCGCAGGACATTCACTTTTCACAGTTCTTCGAAGCCCCGCTGCTTCGCAATCCCAGTCTGGCCGGCATTTATACCGGCGATATCCGTGTACAGGGCGTGTACCGCGACCAATGGAACAGCGTTACCAATGCCTATCGCAGCGGATCTTTGAACGCCGAATACAAAATGCCTGTAGGGAAAAGCGACGATTTCATCACAGCCGGTCTGCAGGTACTGTTCGATAAAGCAGGGACCGTAGGCCTCACCACTTCGCATTTTCTGCCAGCCATCAACTACCATAAATCGCTGAGCAACGAAAAAGTGATGTACCTGTCGCTGGGTTTCATGGGAGGCATGGTGCGCAAGCATCTCGATCTTGCCAAAATAACCACCAACGATCAGTATGGTCCGGGCGGATTTGAACCCACACTTCCCAACGGCGAAGCGATCAACGCTCCCAACTTCACCAGCTGGGATGCAAGCGTAGGTATGAGTTTCAACACCACTTTCGGAGAGGGGCAACGCAACAGCATGTTCCTCGGAGCAGCCTATCATCACCTGAATCGTGCAAAGAATTCTTTCTACAAAGACCCTAAAGTGGAGCTGCAACCGAAATATGTTTTTTCCGCAGGTGTGCGGATGGATATCGATGATTATTCTTTCTTCACCCTTCAGGCCGATCAGAGCATACAGGGAAGTTTCAACGAAACCATCGGTGGTGCACTCTACGGATATAAGATCGGCGACTCGCCCGATGAGCCGCTGTACACTGTTCAGGGTGGCGCATTCCTTCGCTGGAAAGATGCACTCATTCCAGTTATCAAAATAGACAGGCACCCGCTGTCGGTTGCCATCAGTTACGATGTGAATGTATCGCAGCTCAAAACCGCCAGCCAGGGCCGTGGTGGCTTCGAATTATCACTTTCCTGGATCGGGTTTCTCGACCGGAACAATCCCCAGCGCGACCAGGTGTTGTGTCCGAAATTCTAATTACATTTGAAACCCATCAAAGGAAAAATGTACCATGAAAATCGAGACCGGCCTTCAGGCGCCTGACTTTTTACTGTACGACTCTGCTAAAAACAAAGTGGCGCTTTCCGACTTCAAAGGCAAACAGAATGTGTTACTCCTTTTCTTTCCGCAGGCTTTCACAGGTACCTGCACCAAAGAGCTATGCAGTGTAAGGGATCATATCGAAGATTACAACAATGTGAATGCACAGGTTTTCGGCATCAGTGTAGATTCTATTTTCACGCTCGCCAAATACAAAGAAGAACAGGCATTGAACTTCCCGCTGCTCAGCGATTTCAATAAAGAAGTATCTGCTGATTACGGTAGCCTCTACGATACATTTGTGTTCGATATGAAAGGGGTGAGTAAACGCTCTGCCTTTGTTATCGACAAAGAAGGTATTGTACGATATGCACAGGTGCTCGAAAATGCCGGCGATATCCCCGACTTTACAGCCATCAACGAAGTACTGACTAGTCTGAGCTAACCATTATTTGACCGAAATCAAACCAGCAATGGTTTAACATACTCAAACTGCCTGATCCTCAGGCAGTTTTGCTTTTGGGGAAACGCTGCTTAAAGGAATGTTAAACCCCTCAAAGGGGACAGCCAATTGAAAATCAGGCTTTCAGAATTGCGAAATCAGTTGTAAATTTGGTTAAAAGGGTCTATTTTGGATCAGACAAGAAAAATATCTGCATGAAGATTTTTTACACTTTGTCCATTATCCTGTTCTTTACCCTCCAGCTTAACAGCCAGGCGAGTACTTATACACCGATGAATGAACCGGTGGCTAAGATCGTTAAATTCTATCCCAACCCCGCTACCAGCTACATCACTTTCGAAATAGAACGCGACGCTGACAAGAACTATACTTTCCAGATCTACAACATGCTGGGTAAAAAAGTATATGAGACTACGAATATCAGCCCACGCAATGTGATCAGCCTCTCCGATTTCTACCGCGGATTGTACATCTTCCAACTGAAAGATAAATCAGGCAAACTGATCGACAGCGGTAAGTTTCAGGTATCTAAATAATCAGCATACTGAACTATTGCTGAAACATCCCCAGAATATCAGCATTCAATACTTACAACAGCCGCCTCACCTTCAGCGGTTCGGATGCAAGCGGGTATGCCGTTGGTGATCTTCAAATATGTTGCACGAAAGCGCGGCAATAGCATATCGCCCAATCCTACCTCCTACAGTTCACCGGAGCCACCACTCTGCCAGGCATATTTGTCGGCACCAGTGGCATACCCGCCTGCATCATATCCATTCACCCACAAAAAAACCTGCAAGGTTTTCACGATGCAGGTCTTCTGATATGCTTGCAATAATATTAATCAACCTGAATGATCAGGAATTTCAGGTAATGCGTATTCTCCCATCCCCATACGATCGGGTGATCGGCTGATTGCGGCTGAAAGCAAACCTGTCTGATCTTTCTTCTCGCATCTTTCGCTGCCATCTGAATGATCTCCAGAAACAGATCCGGCTGAACCAGATTGGTGCAGCTCGATGTTACCAGAAAGCCGCCGGGTTTTACCAGTTTCATTCCACGGAGATTGATCTCTTTGTAACCGGTGATGGCTTTCTGAATATTCTCTCTCGTTTTGGTAAAGCTCGGCGGATCGAGCATCACCACATCGTATTGTCTTCCTTCTTTCGCCCACTGTTTCAGTTTATCGAAAGCATTCTCTGCTTCGAACTTTACGATGTTTTCAACACCGTTGAGTTTGGCGTTGCGATTGGCCTGCGCTACTGCATTCTCAGAAATATCCAGTCCCAGTACGCTTTTGGCGCCATAGGCTGCTGCATGTATTTCAAATGTTCCGGTGTAGGTGAATGCACCGAGTACATCGGCTCCTTTTACGATATGCTGAATGGCACGGCGGTTATCCTGCTGATCGAGGAAGTAACCGGTTTTTTGTCCGTTCTCGATGTCTACGAGAAACTTCAGTCCATTTTCATTGATGGTGATCTTCGTATCGAAAGGCTCAGATAAGAATCCTTTGATCTGCTGCAATCCTTCCAGTTCACGAACAGGTACATCATTGCGTTCGTAGATGCCTTTGGGAGTGAAGATCTTATTGAGAGCCGCTACGATAGCGGGTTTCCACTTATCGATACCGAGTGCCAGAGTCTGAATTACAAAGTAATCGTTGAACTTATCGATGATCAGCTGAGGAAGCAGATCTGCTTCACCGAAGATCAGGCGGCAGTTTTCGGAGTACCCGATCTGCTGGCGGTAGTTCCAGGCCTGCAGCAAACGGCGATAAAAGAAATCTTCGTTGATGGTTTCATTTTTGTCGCGCGTGAGCAACCGGATGAGTATCTGACTGGCAGGGTTGATATATCCCTTACCTACAAATTTTTTATCGTGGGTATATACTTCAACAATATCACCGGGGTCCACTTCTCCATCTACCGTGTTCACTTCATTGGCGAAGATCCAGGGGTGCCCGTTGATCACCACGCGAGGACTGATCTTCTTCTTTAGAGTCGCTTTTATCATGGCGCAAAAGTAAACTTATTATGTTTTAGCTGGGTTTCTTAAATTGCACCCATAATGGAAAAGTTTATCGTTTCGGCAAGGAAGTACCGGCCTCAGACCTTTGATACGGTGGTTGGGCAGGGGCATATTACCACTACACTGAAGAATGCCATCAAGAATCAGCAGCTGGCGCATGCCTTTCTGTTCTGCGGTCCCAGAGGTGTGGGTAAAACAACCTGTGCGCGTATTCTGGCCAAAACGATCAACTGCGAAAATCCGGGAGATGATGGCGAAGCATGCAATGTGTGCCACAGCTGCGTTTCGTTCAACGAGGGCACATCCCTCAACATCCATGAGCTCGATGCTGCCAGCAACAACTCCGTGGATGATATCCGTACACTGGTAGAGCAGGTAAGGTTCGCGCCGCAGGCGGGCACTTACAAGGTGTACATCATCGATGAGGTGCACATGCTCAGTTCTTCGGCCTTCAACGCCTTTCTGAAAACGCTGGAAGAGCCCCCCGGATATGCCATCTTCATTCTGGCTACCACCGAAAAGCACAAGATCCTTCCCACGATCCTGAGCCGATGCCAGATCTTCGATTTCAAAAGAATTACGACCAACGATACAGTAGAACATCTCGATCAGATCTGCAAAAAGGAAGAAGTGAATGCCGATAAAGCAGCGCTGCACCTGATTGCACAGAAAAGTGAAGGATGTATGCGTGATGCACTCAGCATCATGGACAAGATAGTGAGTTTCACCAACGGAACCGTAAGCTATCAGAACACACTCGAACACCTGAACATTCTCGATGCGGACTACTATTTCCGTTTCATGGAAAGCATGCTGGCACAGGATCTTGGCGCGGCAATGCTTTTGTACGATGATATCGACCGCAAAGGGTTCGAGGGCGATCTGGTACTGAACGGATTTGCAGAATTCATCCGCAACCTGCTGGTGTGTAAAGATGTGAAAGTGGCCAATCTGCTGCAGGTAGTGGAAAGTTTCAAGGACCGCTACATTGCCATGGGCAAGCAGGTTTCAGTGGCCTGGCTGATCAATGCACTGAACATTCTGAACGAAGCCGAAATAGGTTTCAAGTCTGCCCGCAACAAGCGACTCCATATAGAACTGGTGCTCATCAAGCTCAGCTATCTCTCTCAGGCGATAGAGCTGGGTGGAGATGAAAATGGTAAAAAAAAAGTAGTTGATACAGCAAAACCCGTAGCCTTCCGTCAGATCCCGGTAATCGGAGCAGCGCCTGCCAGGGCAGCAGCTAAGCCGAAAGCCGCTCCGGAAGCGGAAGCCAGGCTGATCATCGAAGAAACACCCGCCAGAAAACCATCGGCAGCGGCACAGAATCTGCCGCCCGTTCAAACGGCGTCCACTCCACAAACCGCCACCACCGACCAGACAGCGAAAGTGAAACTGGGGGGACTGGCCAGCATCCGCCAGCAGTTTGTAGGCAAGGGGCCAAAAGCTGCCGGAGACCCCATCGCACTGAGCGACGAGAGACTGCAGGCAGCATGGGAGAATTTCACCCAGCAGCTGCGCGATACCAAGAACCCGGCCTCTCAATCTTTTGTGATGGCCAGACTACAGATCAACAACCACCAGCATTTTACGATTGTAACCAATAATAACCTGGAACAAAAGTTCATCGAAGGCGAAAGAAGACCGCTGAGCGAATACCTCTGTACGGTTTTCAACAACCGCTCTCTTCTCTTTGTGATAGAGGTAGATGAAAACGTAGTTTATCAGGAGACCGCCGAAAAAACCGTAACCAGCCGGGAACAGTTTATTGCCATCATTGAAGAATATCCACTGATCAGAGAGCTGAAAGACAGACTGAGACTGGAACTTGACTTTTAACGGGTTGCATCGGCAACCACTGCCAATTCAACATAATGTATTGCATACAGTTCAATGACTGTTCAGCATTGTCAATTCCCTATTTTGCTGTAATTTCGACCCTCGATCAGAAAAATAGCATTCAAATTCAAATCAAGAATATAAGTTATGGCTGAAGTGATCCTAATGCCCCGCCTGAGTGATACGATGACCGAAGGTGTGATTGCGGCCTGGCATAAAAAAGTTGGCGACCCTGTGAAAAAAGGTGATCTCCTGGCTGAGGTGGAAACCGATAAAGCAACCATGGAGCTCGAATCTTATAAAGATGGTACATTACTCCATATCGGTACCGAAAAAGGTGGCAAGCTCCAGGTGAACGACCTGCTGGCTATCATCGGTAACCCGGGTGAAGATATCAGTACACTCATCAAAGGTGGCGCTGCTGCCGCTGCTCCTGCTCCCGCAGCTGAGCAACCAGCCGCTCCCCAACAAGCCGCAGCCCCTGCACCACAGGCCGCACCTGCCGCAGCACCAGCTGCTGCAACTGCACAATCGATGGACCTCTCCACAGTTCCTGAAGTAATTCTGATGCCGCGCCTCAGCGATACCATGACGGAAGGCGTTATCGCAGCATGGCACAAGAACGTAGGTGACTCCGTAAAGAAAGGAGACCTGCTGGCTGATGTTGAAACAGACAAAGCCACCATGGAACTCGAAAGCTATAAAGAAGGTAAATTATTATACATCGGCGCACAGAAAGGTGATAAAGTAGCGGTGAACGATCTGCTCGCTATCATCGGTGATGCCAGCAAAGTAGATGTAAACGCTATCGTAGCTGCTGCCAAAGGTGGTGGCGCTCCAGCTGCTGCTCCTGCCGCCGCTGCACAACCTGCTGCTGCCGCGCAGCCCGCTGCAACCACCAGCGCCCCTGCTGCCACTGCATCTTCAGACGAAGATGGCCGCGTAAAAGCATCCCCACTCGCTAAAAAGATCGCCAGCGATAAAGGCATCGATCTTTCCAAAGTTGCCGGCTCCGGCGACAACGGAAGAATTGTGAAGAAAGACATCGACAATTACGTTCCCGGTGCAGCTGCTCCTGCTGCTTCAGCAAGCACTGCTGCTTCAACTGCCAGCATTCCATCAGCTCCTGTTGGTCAGGAAAGCTATGAAGAAGTGCCTGTTTCTCAGATGCGCAAAGTGATTGCGAAGCGTCTGGCAGAAAGCAAATTCACTGCTCCTCACTTCTACCTCACCATGGAAATAAACATGGACAAAGCAGTAGAAAGCAGAGCAAAACTCAACGAAGTATCTCCTGCAAAAATATCTTTCAACGATTTCGTGTTGAAAGCATGTGCTATCGCATTGAAGAAACACCCGAAAGTAAACAGCAGCTGGAGAGGCGATAAGATCCGCATCAACCATCACGTAAACATCGGTGTGGCAGTTGCCGTAGAAGAAGGCCTCCTCGTTCCTGTAGTTCGCTTCGCAGACACCAAAACACTGAGCCAAATCGCTTCGGAAGTGAAAGTGTATGCACAGAAAGCGAAAGAAAAGAAACTGCAACCTTCGGACTGGGAAGGAAATACTTTCACCATCTCTAACCTCGGCATGTTCGGCATTGAAGAATTCACTGCCATCATCAACTCACCCGATGCATGTATCCTCGCAGTAGGAGCCATCAATCAGGTGCCTGTTGTTAGAAACGGACAGATTGTAGTAGGAAACGTAATGAAAATAACCCTCAGCTGCGACCACCGTGTGGTGGACGGCGCTACAGGTGCGGCTTTCCTGCAAACACTGCAAGGTCTGCTCGAAGAACCACTCACCATGCTGGTGTAATAGCAAGAATGATTTCAACTATCATAGAAAAGTCCCGCAATTGCTGCGGGACTTTTTATTTGCAAGAAGATTTACAGAATACTTACTTCAATCCATTCACAAACGGCACAACAGTCTGTATCAGTTCAGGTACCAGCGGCAATTCAGGTTTTGAGTAAGTGGCAATATTTTTCGGCCTGTCTGTTTCGCTTTGTTTGAAGATATGGTTCATGCCTTCGATGATCTTCATCGTAGCTTTTGGCAGTGCTTTGTGCAGCAATTCAGCATCTTCTACTTTCACCTGAATATCTGTAGAGCCCTGCAGAATCAGCACCGGCATATTGAGTTTGCTGATCAGCTGCTGCGGATCATAAGCAAACCAACTCTTCAGGTAAGGTTGTATCGATGGCCTGAAAACAGCCATCAGATAAGGAGGAACCGAAATAACCGACTCGCCTTTGCTGAGCGAATCTATCATGCGTCCCGCACGATCGGCTTCTTCTTTTCCAAGTACGGGCAACAACTGTGCATTCAGCTGATCTTTCAGCGCGTCGGCTGCTCCCCTGCCTAATCCTGCCAATGAAATATATGCAGCAGTGTTTGCTTTTTCTGCCGCAATCATTCCTATCAGCGAACCTTCGCTGTGTCCGGCTATGATTACTTTGGAAAACCGTTTATCGCGTTGCAGGTTTTGCGCAATGGCCGTGGCATCATTTACATAATCTTCGAAGCGCATATCGGCTTCGGGTTTCATGGCAGCTGCACTTGCGGCTACGCCACGCTTATCGTAGCGCAGCGTTGCTATGCCGGCATTATTCAAACCTTCGCCCAGTAATTTTAGTGAGTTGTTCTGGGTAAGTGCGCTGTTGCCGTCGCGGTCCGTAGGGCCCGAACCGGCAATGATCAGCACTACCGGCATCGGCCGGGAATGCGGAGGTACGGTAAGCGTGCCATAGATCTTACCGGAAGGCGAATCGAGCACCACAGAATCTTTCACCTGCGCCATAGCTGGAATTTTGATCAGAAATAATAAACAGCCTAACAGGGCAATTGCAATCCGGGACATAGCATAAAGTTTATACTTACAAGTTACAACAACATTGGCGGTTACTGTGCAAATAGCTTAAATTACAATAATATGCTGCAACGCTCTACCATACAGCTCTTGCGGTTTCACTTCTCGTTTTTTCTGTTGCCGGTTTACCTCTTTGCTTTGGGCATGGTTCCGGTGATGGATACAAAAGCAGCATGGCTGGTATTCATCATACTTCATTTGCTGGTGTATCCGGCAAGCAACGGATACAATTCTTATATGGATCGCGATGAAGGAAGTATCGGAGGACTGGAGAAGCCCATGCAGCCTACAAAGCAGCTGTTCTATGTAACTATTGCAATGGATCTGCTGGCAGTTGTTCTCAGCTTCTTCATCAGCACCATTTTCGCAGCAGGCATAGTTGCATACATACTTGCATCACGCGCGTATAGTTACAGAGGCATCAGACTGAAACAATATGCTGTTGCGGGATATGCAACGGTTGTGCTGTTCCAGGGAGCCGTTACATTTTTTCTGGTATACCATGCGTGCAGTGAAGACAAATCGTTGAAAGCCCCGCCTGGCGGCATAATTGCAGCTGCATTGCTGATCGGGGCATTCTATCCCATCACACAGGTATATCAGCATGAGGCCGACAGAAAAGATGGCGTGCAAACACTCAGCGCACTGCTGGGCATTCGGGGCACTTTCATTTTCACTGCCTGCCTCTACGCGGCTGCCATGGTTGTGCTGGCCTGGCTTTTTTGGCAACGGCACCAGTCCATGAATTTTTACATCATAGCAACCGCAATGTTGCCTGCACTCGTATATTTTTTCAGCTGGGCAAGTGCAGTGTGGAAGAATACGTCCATGGCAGATTTCAGGCGCACCATGCAGATGAACCTGATCGCATCCCTTTGCTCTAACCTGGCATTCCTAATCATTTTAACAGGGAGGTTTATTTGAGCAAGATCATATCAATAGGAACCGCAGTGCCCGCATGGAAGCACCGGCAGGAAGACATCCTGCAATTCATGCTTCCTGCCTATTCACTAACAGGAACGGAGGAACGAAAATTAAGATTTCTCTATCATCAGAGTGCCATCAGTACGCGACACTCTGTGATACCGGATTACAGCAGACCGGTTTCCGAATGGAAATTCTATCCACAGACAGAAAATCTCGATCCCTTCCCTTCGCTTGAAACACGCATGCAATGGTACCAGCGCTATGCAGCGCCACTTTCCGTTGATGCTGTGCGCGATTGTTTACAGGGCGTTCACTCCTCCAAACAGATCACACATCTCATTACAGTGAGTTGCACCGGCATGAGTGCGCCGGGCCTCGATCTTCAACTCATCGAACTGCTCGATCTGAACAAGAACACCTGGCGCAGTTCAGTGAACTTCATGGGTTGTTATGCCGCCATTCATGCAATGAAAATGGCAGATGCTTTTTGCAAAAGCGATCCACAAGCACGTGTACTGATCGTATGCACAGAACTCTGCACCCTGCACTTCCAACGCGAACCTACTCCGGATAATATCGCCAGCAGTCTTCTTTTTGCCGATGGCAGCGCAGCTGTGATGATAACAGCCGATGATGATGAACAACCCGGCCTGCTGCTCACCAACTTCTACAGCGAGATTATACCCAAAGGGAAAAAAGATATGGCATGGGAGCTTTCGTCGTCAGGTTTTCAAATGACGCTCAGCAACTACATCCCGGAGCTGTTGAGTGAAGACTTTGAAAACCTTACCCTGCGCGCATTACAGCAGGCCTCGCTGAACAAGGAAGCTATCACCGGCTGGTGCATACATCCCGGAGGCAAGCGCATACTCGAAGCCATCGCAAAGAGCTGCGGACTGCAGCAACACGCGCTTGAAGAAAGTTATGATGTACTCAGGCAGTATGGCAATATGAGTTCAGCTACTATTCTTTTTGTACTGAAGCAACAGATGCAGCAATGGCGCAACCGGCCTGCTGAAAATACCTGCATTTTCGGAGCGGGCTTTGGTCCGGGCCTCACCATGGAAACATTTATTGCGAAAGATCAATTACAGTAAATTGTCATGCGCCAACGAAGTCTTCAGTTAGAACTGCTCGATCAGCCGGATATACCAGCCGAAGATATCCGTCGCAATATGTACGAGCTGAACATCATAAACACTTGGTTGGGAGGACATGCTATCACTATCGCAGGTATTAAGAAATTGTTATCAGGAAAGAAACGGATATCCATATGCGAGATTGGATGCGGAGGCGGCGATAACCTGCTCGCAATTGCTGGATGGTGCATGCGAAATGGAATTGAGGCATCCTTCACCGGTATTGATATCAATCGATGGTGCATCGAAACCGCTCAAGAAAAATGGCAGCAGCAATCTGTGATGCCCGGTATCGAAAAACCACAGTTCATCGTATCAGATTACCGTCTGGCGCAGTTTTCGACGAAACCGGATATTATTTTTTCGTCTCTTTTCTGCCATCATTTCACCAATGAAGAACTGGTGCAGCAACTGCAATGGATGCAGCGCAACGCTTCTACCGGCTTCTTTATCAACGATCTCCACCGGCATCGGGTGGCCGAATTTTCCATCCGTCTGCTCACTCGACTGTTCTCGCGCAGTTACCTTGTAAGGCACGATGCACCCCTCTCTGTTAAAAGAAGTTTTGTTAAAAATGACTGGAAAGATTTATTTCAACAGGCAGGATTCAGTAACTTTTCCGTTCAATGGAAATGGGCATTTCGCTGGCTCGTGACAGTGATAAACAATTAAACCTTCATAGCAGCTTCCTTTGAATAAGGAATCAACATACGATGTTGCCATCATTGGTGGAGGTCTGGCCGGCCTCGCTCTTTCCATTCTGTGCGCCCGCGCAGGATATCATACCATTCTGTTTGAAAAAGAGCAGTACCCCTTTCACAAAGTATGCGGTGAGTATATCAGTCTCGAAAGCTGGAACTTTCTCGAAGAGCTCGGCGTTCCGCTAAGCGATATGCAACTGCCATTGATCAACCGGGTACTCATCAGTTCTCCCAACGGAAAATATGTGGAGAGTGCGCTCCCGCTCGGCGGATTCGGCATCAGCCGTTTTACCCTCGATCACCTGATGGCCGGCATTGCACGCCGCGAAGGCGTTACCATACTCGAAAACACCAAAGTGAATGATGTGGTGTACCGTCATCAGGCCAGCATGGTGTTCAGCTCCAACGGAAGTTTTGAAGCCACTGTGGTAGCAGGCTCATTCGGCAAGAGAAGCAATCTCGACGCCAAATGGAAACGAACTTTCACGCAGGTAAAGCCTAATCCGCTCAATCATCTGGTGGGAGTGAAATATCATATCCAAACCTTCTTCCCCGACGACCTCATCGGATTGCATAATTTCGAGAACGGTTACTGCGGCATATCAAAAATTGAAGAGAATAAGTATTGTTTGTGTTATCTTACAACCGCATCCAACCTAAGGAAAAGTGGCAACGATATTGCCGAAATGGAAAGAACCATTCTCCGGAAGAATCCATTTCTAGATAAGATTTTCGCCACAGCCCGTTTTCTTTATCAGGAACCTGTTACAGTATCCCGCATATCCTTCAACAGAAAGACCCAGGTGGAAAACCATCTGCTGATGCTGGGCGACGCTGCCGGCATGATCACACCGCTTTGCGGAAACGGAATGAGTATGGCGCTGCACAGCAGCAAACTGGCATTCGAAGAAATGAGTCAGTTTCTGCAGGGCAGAATCAACCGGTACGAAATGGAAACCCAGTACACTCAGCAATGGGAAAAACAATTCAACCGCAGACTTCAGACCGGTCGTGTTTTGCAGCAATTCTTCGGCAACGGAATCCTATCCAATTATCTTATCGCATCATTAAAACCTTTTCCGAAACTGGTTTCTTTTTTGATCAGACAAACCCACGGCAAACCTTTCTGAAACATGCGATCAATTATGCTGACTGTTCTATGCCTTACCGGCATGGCAGTAGCCGGACAAAACTACCAGGCATTGAATGGCTCTTCATATGCCGGCAGTTTAGGTACCGGAAATAACCCGGCCTCCATTGTGAACACTCCCTGGAAATGGGACCTCACCGTATTTGGCATACAGGCAAAAGCTGTAACCAATGCATTGACTGTACGCGATTATTCGCTGATCTCACCTCCCGGAGATGCAGCTGTTCAGATGAACAAAAAATCGCAGGCCAAATATGCCAGCTTCAATTACAATATCAACCTGCTGAATGCAAGGTTCGCCATCAATAAACAATCCGCAATTGCAGCAGGATTGAATTTCCGCGGTTACACCCGTGCCAATACCAGCAGGTTCGCCTGGCAGGACACCCTCCGAACCCTCGATCGCTGGCTCTTTCTCAACCAGAACAATATTCCGCTTACAGGAGATGTGATCAGCAGCCACTGGGTGGAAGTCTTTGGCACATATGCAAGAACCATCTTCAACAATGAGCAGGGACGATTGAACGCAGGTATAACAGTAAAGCTTACACGAGGATTAGGAGGCGGCTACAGCAATATCAGAAGCGGCGAAATAGAACTCGTTCCCAATCCCGGTGGCACAGAACCAACTTATCGTATCAAGGGACTGGCAGCGCTTTACGCTTACTCATCCAACTTCGATAAATGGAACAATGATCTCTCCACCAATACCAACATCAATAATTTCATTTCCAATTCACATGGTGGCATTTCGTTTGACTTCGGTGCCGAGTACCTTATCAAAGAATCGGGCATCGGCTCATTCAACGATGAAGAAGATGAGTACTGGGATTACAAATGGAAGATCGGCGCATCACTGCTAGATCTCGGATTCAATCAATACCAGTACAGCCGCAACAGCAGGCTGTTCGCTGATTTGAAACCCAATATCGAAGGAACCGACTTCGATCAGAAGTTCGGATCGGTGAAGGGCATCAAAGGGTTCAACGACAGTGCAGCATCGCTCTTCAATTCGGTACGTGTACCTACGGGAGAGTTCAATATCATCAATCCTACCAGACTTGTACTGAATGTTGATCGCTGGATTACGCAGGCCTTCTACATAAACGGAGAAGTATCACTGAACCTCACACCGCTTGCGGGGAAGGGCAGATTGTACATGAAAGAAATGAACCTGCTCACCATCACACCCCGATGGGAAACAAAAACGTTTGGCGCATACCTGCCCGTGCAGTGGAATGCAGAGAATAAATTCTGGGTGGGCGCGGCAGTGAAAGCTGGCCCTGTTGTATTCGGATTGCATAACCTGGGCTATATATTCTCGAAGAAGAGCATGCAGAATGGAGGAGGTTATCTGGCATTGATCATCAAACCAGGAAAGAAGAAAGGCTCTACTTCGAACGAGAAAAAGCGAAGCAGAAACCTGCGGCAATATCAGTGTCCTGTTTGGTAAGCGGTAAAGCAATTGCTCTGCCGGGTCTGCCGTTGAATGCCGGTCCTCCGGCACTCCCGCTCTAAACGACAGATTTCCCGCACTCTACACTGCCCCGGAGCATTCTCCCCGGAGATGGGATATCAATGTATATTTCATCGCGCAAATAAACTTTCAATATATTTTGAAAGTTCAGAATTACACTCTAAATTTGTATCAATCTTTCTATATTTGAAAAAATTGCCCGGTTATGAAATTAGCAGATGCACGTAATGAGTTTATTGCAAAATGGGGTGCCTTCGGTTCACACTGGGGGATCAACCGCACGATGGCACAGATTCATGCATTGCTGCTGATCAGTGCGGAACCGCTTAGCCAGGATGATATCATGGAACAGTTGAACGTAAGCCGTGGCAATGCCAATATGAATATCCGCGAGCTGATCGACTGGGGACTGGTAGATCGTGTGATCATTTCCGGCGAACGCAAAGAATACTTCGTTGCAGAGAAGGATATCTGGAAAGTAGCTACCCAGATAGTGAAGGAAAGGAAGAAACGCGAACTCGATCCCATGATGAAAGTGATTGAGTCGCTGGAGCATGTGGAAGGAGATAAGAAAGACCCTGCGTTCAAACAATTCAATGAAACCATTTCCGGAATAAAACATTTTGGAAAGCAGGCAGATAAAATGCTCGATGTAATGGTGAAGGCCGATGAGAACTGGTTTATCGGCAGCCTGATGAAGTTCTTCAGGTAACAGGTGTTTGTTGATCAGTAAGATCTCTTTGTATGAAATTTTTTAAGAAACTGGATCTGATTATTCTGCTGCTGTTGATTTTCGGTGCAAGCATCATTCATGTTCTTAAAGGTAACGTCGATTCTGTCTTCAGCTCTCTGTTTATTTCTGCTCCGCTGGCCGTAGGGTGGCAGATCGTTGGAATTGTGGTGCATTTTATTGTTGTCAAAAAATATGAAAGCTTCCGGATTGGCCTCCTTGTTATGAATGTATTGCTGCTCCTTACAATCTATATTGTATGTTATCGTGTGCATGTTTTCAGTGTGCTGGATAATTTCTCTAACGCTATTTCGGTCTTTCTTTCGGCTTTGTTGATTGCTGCTATATCAACCTTCGCTTACATAACACTTACAGTAGGGGATATCAAAAGATTCAATCGTGTATATCAATCAACTGCTGCACCGGAAAAGGAAATCATAACATCAAATTAATCTGACATTTCCCTGATCAACATATCAAACCGGTCTCCGGTTTTTTTAACCCTGCAAACTTTCAAAACTTATTGAACTTATGAAAAATAAACGGATCATAATCGCAGGAGGTACCGGCTTCATCGGCCAGGAACTCGCCCGCCACTTCGGGAAAGAAAACCATGTGGTGATCCTCAGCAGGAAATCATCTCACTCTTCCAACAACCGTTATGATGATTCAATGATCAAAGCTTCCGACGGATACAATATCACCTACTGGAGATGGGATGGCAAAACCGTTGAAAAACACTGGGCAAGCGCCATTGACGGAAGCGATATCGTAATCAATCTCGCAGGGCAATCAGTTAACTGCCGCTACAATAAAAAGAATCGCGATATCATTCTTCGCAGTCGTGTGGATGCCACCACAGCACTGGGACTTGCTATCAGTCAGGCAGCACACCCTCCCAAGCTCTGGATCAATACTGCTTCTGCCACCATTTACAGGAGCGCCAGTGATCGTCCTCAGGACGAATTCACCGGAGAGATCTCCGAGGAGAAAAACAAAAACATGCCCTACTCTATCCTCGATCGTTGCAGAAGAAACTGCAAAAAGAGTTTCGCTGCATTGAGCAAAGGCAAAGACTCGGCAGATTACAAAGACCTTGACAAAGATTTCTCCATTCAGGTATGTCTCGCATGGGAACGCGCCATCAATGAAGCAACAGTGCCCCACACACGAAAAATAATTTTCCGCACAGCAGTTACTTTGGGCAGTGGCGGTGTGATGGTGCCTTATTTCAACCTCCTGAAATTCGGGCTCGGCGGAAGACAGGGCGATGGTAAACAGATGTACAGCTGGGTACATATCCATGATGTTTGTGCAGCCATTGAATGGTGCGAAGCCAATGCATCTATGGAAGGCGTGTATAATCTCGCGGCGCCTAATCCTGTTTCCAATATGGCTTTCATGGCAACGCTCCGCAAACTAACCGGTCATGTTATAGGATTACCTGCGTACAAATGGATGCTCGAACTTGGAGCAGCAGTGATCGGTACCGAAACCGAACTCATTCTCAAAAGCAGATGGGTACTGCCTTCCAGATTATTGCAATCCGGGTTTCAGTTCCAATATCCCTATCTCGACCAGGCATTCGGGGATATTCTTCAACAAACCAAACCCAGCCGTTATCATCTCTTCAAATGAACAATGTACCGGCAAAAATTGTAATATTAGCGTATGAAAACTCCAAAGAAAACACTGGTAATCGGTGCCTCCAATAATCCGGAACGATACAGCTATCTGGCTGTGAACAGGCTCCGCAGTGCGGGTCACCCTGTGGTGGCCATTGGTCTCAAGCCGGTAACGGTAGCAGATGTTGAAGTCGAAACAGAGCAAAAACCTTTTGAAGGAGTGGATACAGTTACGTTGTATCTGAATCCAACGCGGCAAAAAGATTACTACGATTATATCCTTTCATTGCATCCTTCGCGCATCATTTTCAATCCCGGTGCCGAGAACGAAGAACTTGCTGAACTGGCAAAGCAGAACGGCATTCAGACCATGGAAGCCTGTACGCTGGTATTGCTGAGCACCGGCCAGTTCTAATATATTAGTGAGTCCAGATCATAGATTGCGGATTGATGTGTACATGATGTTTCTGTGCCTCCCCGAATGTATTGAAAGATGGCTTTTTCCCTTCACACACTTCCTCCCAGGCAATGAACATTTGTCTGGCAGAAATTATGGGTTGCATTCTTCCTACACCTGTACAGAATCCCGTTATTGCAACGGATGAAATATGTGGATGCTGAAGCGCAGCTAAAAGCGCAGCCTTCATTGCGAGATATGCATTGACGGATGTATCGATATTAAAATTGGTAGGTATGCGCATGGTGGGCGCAGAAATCAGGTATGGAATAAGCTTATCCCCGGTTTCAAGTACCATGGCTCTTCCCACTAACAACTCTCCTTCAGGCAGCTCCCTGATCTGCTGTTGCAGTCTTTTCTCAAGTTCCCACCCTAGTCTTTCCGAAATGGCATAATCAACGCCGCCATCCATAAAGCCAAATGAGTTTGCCGGACTCACTATCGCATCACAATTCATTGCAGTAAGGTCTCCTTCGATAATGCTAACACCTTCCTTTCCTTTAAAGAATTCCTGCCAGGCCGAGATCATTCTCGGATTCATATCCGTGAGTATTACTTTCATGTTCGGGATTTGAGCATGGAAAGATCCAAAAATTCTGAAAATGCATAACAGGTTTCTTAATACGGATTGCTCTCACAAACAAATCGCTATCATTTCATTTGATTTTAATCAAATAACATCCTGCCACACACTATTTCTCCCGATATTGCGTTAACGGGTACGTATCCTTATTTTTTTGTATTCCTTATCCCGGCTAACATATCGTAGAAACTGACCATTCCTCCTTTTGTTCGCCAGCTTGCTGATCGTACCCTAAGAAAGAGTTATCCAATTATCATTCGTAAAAACCTGTAGCATGAAACCATTCTACTCAGGCTTAGTGGTATGTCTTATACTTACCCAATCTGCAAGTGCGCAGCAACATCTTCAGGTGGAGCAGCAGGCCGAACCAAAGGCAGCTGTATTCACAAAATACCCTGGCAAATTTGAAATCGATGCAGACCAGCTGCAGCGTGTGTTTTCGGCCAACATCAAAGACAGTGTAACTATTCAGCTTTCGCGCAACCACCAGTTCAAAGGTGTGGTGCTCGACAAGGTTCAGCAATCCCCCAACGTTACGAGTATCAATATCCGCTCTGCGCAATTCTCCGGAGCGATGATGCATCTTAGTCTGAATACCGCACCAGATGCGGATCAGCCGATAAGAGGCCGCATCATCCATCCCAGAAAAGGCGACGTGATGGTATTGACGAAGGAAGACAAAAAGTACTTCCTCGTAAAGGAAGAGCAACAGTTCTTCCTGGCTGAATAGCTGCCATCCACAGCACCGACCATACCTCTGAAAACACACTATCCGATTACTCCAATTCCGCGTATCTATGAAAGGCATTATATCCATGCTCCTGATCCTGGGCTGCGTACTGAAGGGTACAGCTCAGACACCAAAACTGAACAGCTATCCGAAGGCTACTGCCACTGTGTTCATCGACTTTGACGGACAGGCAGTGCGAGGCTCCGCCTGGAACTGGGACGGCCCTATCGATGCACTTCCATCGGGCTTTTCGCCGGAAGCCATCACTGAGATCTTCAATCGTGTTGCGGAAGATTACCGCATCTTCAATATCAATATCACTACCGATTCCACCGTGTTCTTTAAAGCGCCGGCAGCTACGCGTATGCGCATGATAGTTACTCCTACCTGGGAATGGTATGGCAAGAAAGTGGGCGGCGCCAGTTATGTAGGGTCTTTCAAATGGGGCGACGATACGCCGGGCTGGGTATTCAGCGGGTTGCTTGGCAACAACGTAAAATCTGTTGCGGAATGTGTTTCGCACGAAGCCGGCCATACGCTTGGATTACAGCACCAGAGCACCTGGAGTGGCGCCTGCGTAAAAACGCAGGAATATGCTGATGGAAAAGGAACCGGACAAATCGGCTGGGCGCCCATCATGGGGGTTGGTTACAGCAAGAACCTCACCACCTGGCATACAGGTACCAGCTCCAAAGGCTGTGATAAGATCCAGAACGATATAGACGTGATTGTAAAATCGAACAGCTTCGGTCTGCGCGATGATGAACACGTAAGCACCTTAACCGGTGCAACTCCTGTAACACTGATGGGATCTGAGTTTACAGCCACCGGCATCATCAATACAAATGATGATAAAGATGTATTCACTTTTGAGGTTCACTCTGCGGCCAATTTCCGCATCAATGCAAACCCGCAGAGTATCGGGCCGGGGAACGAAGGCGCCAATCTCGATATAAAAGTTTCCTTGCTCAATCATCGCGGTGATACTGTAGGGAGATACAATCCTGCAGAACTGCTGAACGCAGGTGTAGACAGCACGCTGAATCCCGGCGCTTATTACCTGGTGGTGGATGGCGTTGGCAATACCAATCTCAACGAATCTACCAGCCTTGGCTATTACGCAGTAACAGGAAGCATCAATCAGGTGCTGCCCATTTACAAATTCCAGCTAACGGGCAATGCTGGCAACAACCGCCACGAACTCAACTGGATCTACGAAGCAGACGAGCTGGTAAAAGCAGTGAACATTCAGTATTCTGCAGACGGGCAAAACTTCAGCAACCTCGTAACACTGAACACACAAACCAGAACATTCTCCTGGAAACCCAATACACAGAAACGATTGTATTATCGTGCGCAGGCCATCACTGTAGTCGATGAGCGGGCTTACTACTCCAATATGATCACCCTTCAGCCGAAGAACGATCAGGGCATTAAACTTCGCAGCAATCTCATCAACAATGTAATCGAGTTGACTACCGGTAAGGAATATGCGTATTCGTTAATGGATCAAACCGGTCGGCTGTTGCAACAAGGCAGAATAAACGCGGGGCTGAACCGTATCGATGTAACCACCACTCAGAAAGGGGTTCTTTTATTGCGCTTACAGGCTGAAAATGAGTCCCATAGCGAGAAGTTAATAAAACAATAACGATACATGCTTTTGGTATTGAGCGGGTTTTTCGGTAAATTACGAAAACCCGTTTTTATATGCTATGGAGAAAATTTAATGGCGATCTGATCGATCTTCCTATCATCGATGCTGTTGAAATGGCCATCAGACGTGAAACTGAAAAAGGGTTCCATCTGAAAGTATGCATCGGTACCGATTCGCAGGTGAAGGGTATCGAAACTGAATTTGCTACCGTTATTGTTTTTCTGCGCGAAGGACATGGTGGATTCATGTTCATTCACAACGACAAAACAAGGCAGCAATACAGTATCAAAGAACGCATGCTGGTGGAAGTGGCCAAGAGTATCGAGATTGCGTATGAACTCTGCAACCTGTTCACAAAGTATAACGTGGATATGGAAGTACATGCAGACATCAATACCAATCCGCACTTCAAAAGCAACGATGCACTGAAAGAAGCAATGGGCTATATACTTGGAATGGGCTTTGCCTTCAAAGCCAAGCCAGAAGCCTTTGCCAGCAGCAGTTGCGCCAATAAGATCGTAAACTAAAAACCCTCGCTCGTCTGCGGGGGTTTTTAGTTTTATGTTGAGAAGATCTCTCGACGGTGAATTTATTGCTCTGGATTTGCGAATGCGTGATTGCATTCTTCGATAAATCCGAGGATCTTATCGCGTCCCATTTTCTTTTCGGCGCTCGTTACAAAATGACGGGGCAAAAACTGCCAGGTCTTACGCATCGCATCCAGAAATGATTTCACATTCTTGGATACTTCTTTCTGTGTTTCTTTATCTGCTTTGGTGAAGGTGAGTGCAAAAGGGATCTCCCATTTGCCGAGGTTGTTCACAAAATCGAGATCGATTTTCTGAGGTCCGTGACGGCTGTCGATCAGCAGAAAGACATTCACCAGGTTCTCGCGCTTGCGCAGATAATTCTCGATCATCTGCTCCCAGTTGTTGCGTTGCTTCTGGCTTACTTTGGCGAAGCCATAACCGGGAAGATCCACGATAGACCATTTCTGCTCTCCAATGAACTGGCCGCGGCTGTTTCTCTCTGCCCCCGTTTCCTGCGAACCCGACACACTTTCGATATCGAAGAAATTGATCAGCTGCGTTTTGCCGGGAGTTCCGGAAGTCTTTGCCAGTTTCGACTGATTGGTGAGCATGTTGATCAGTGAGCTCTTGCCCACGTTGCTCCGGCCGATAAATGCATACTCCGGTTTGTCGCCCTTAGGGCAGTCTTTAATGTCTGGACAACTGATGAGATAATTCGCCGATTTGATCAACATGGTACTCCAATTAGGGCTGCAAGATACGGATATGCTGTATCTTCGCCCCCGCATGGCAAAGTTTACGCACGATACGATTGTTCCCTTCGACCAGTCTAAACAGGGAAAGAAAGAGCAGGTAGAGGCAATGTTCGACCAGATCGCAGGCCGGTACGACCTGCTGAACCGTTTTCTCAGCATCGGAATAGACAAAGGATGGAGGAAGAAAGCTATCCGTCAGCTGAAAGATATCCAGCCTAAGCGGATACTCGATGTGGCCACCGGAACCGCCGATGTAGCCATCATGACCCAAAAGATACTCCAGCCCGAAAAGATCACGGGAATCGACATTTCCGAACAGATGCTGGCGGTTGGCCGCCAGAAGGTTGCCAAACTGGGGTTAAATCAGCAAATCGAGCTCCTGAAAGGCGATTCGGAAGCAATAAATTTTCCGGACAATTCGTTTGATGCCGTAACGGTGGCCTTTGGTGTACGCAATTTCGAGGACCTCGACAAAGGGCTTTCAGAAATGTACCGCGTACTGAAACCGGGAGGCCGCGCCATAATCCTCGAATTCTCTAAACCAAAACAGGTTGCTTTTAAAGGATTATACAACTTATATTTGAATGTAGTTGCCCCCAAAGCAGGGCAATGGTTGAGCAAGAATAAAGACGCGTACCAATATTTAAATAACTCAGTAAAAGCATTCCCCGAAGGCGAAACATTTCTACACATTTTACAACAAGCCGGGTTCTCCGATACAAGGCTAAAAAGGTTGACTTTAGGCATATGCACAATTTACTGCGGCAACAAAAAAGCCAGCTGATTCGCCTGGCGTACATATTGGTACTACTCTCAGCTTCTATGAAAGGAATGGCACAGCGCGAGCTGAACCTTCCCAATCATGATGAGAAAAAATATTACCTCGGTATTGCACTGATGTACAATACCAGCCGTTTCAATGTAAGCCATCATCCCGCGTATATGGGTCAGGATAGCGTATCCGTAGTGGATCCTGAAAATGCAGGCGGCTTCGGGCTTGCAGGCATTCACACCTACCGCCTTTCTGAGCGCTGGGAGATCAGGGCCATCTTCCCACAACTGCTGTTCTCTTACAAGAACCTCACCTATCACTTGAAGAATCCCGATCCGGTGAAGGAAGAACAGAAAGTAATGACCAAGAAAATAGAATCCATTCAGCTTGGTCTTCCCGTTCATATCAAGTTCCGCTCAGACCGCATCGATAATTTCCGCGTATATATGTTTGCGGGAGCGAAGTTCGAATACGATTTATCTTCCAACTCAACCGCACGCCGCGCAGAAGATCTGGTGAAACTGAAGAAATACGATTTCGGAGTGGAAGCCGGTATCGGTTTCAACTTTTACTTCCCGGTATTTATTCTTTCTCCGGAGATCAAGATCAGCAATGGCCTGATGAATGTTCATAGCCGCGATGCGAACCTGAAATACTCCAGCACTATCGACAAGCTGCAGTCGAGAATGATCATTTTCTCATTGATATTTGAGGGATAAGCGAACCGGAGACAACTTTTCCGTATCGCCATGCGTTGTGCTATCAACACACCCCCTTGCTATGAAAAAGTATTACTGGCTTGTAGCCGGATTGCTTTGCCTGGCCATCAGCTGCTCGGAATTTGGAGTACCCGATCCAAAAGAGGAAAGAGCATTCTGCGGCAACGCCCTGATACCCGACTCCGTTAGTTCTTCAGACATTGCACATGGCAGCAAACTTTTC
This sequence comes from Pseudoflavitalea sp. G-6-1-2, assembly GCF_012927185.1. Classification (GTDB taxonomy): domain Bacteria; phylum Bacteroidota; class Bacteroidia; order Chitinophagales; family Chitinophagaceae; genus Pseudobacter. Next base: position 1,698,406 of record NZ_JABBGB010000001.1, on the reverse strand, counting down.
AATGACAATTGCACCACCTGCCATCATATTTCAAAAGATCTTGCAGGTCCTCCCCTTTTCCATATCACCCAAAGGTTGAAGCAGATAGATCCTGAACATCCGAAAATGTTATACGATTTTACCCGAAACAGCACCACTGTGATGCGGGAAGGAAATATTTATTTCGGAGCCCAGTACCTTTACTGGAATGGTTTGCGTCAGAATTATTTTCCTGTTATTACCGATGAAGAACTCCGGGTGATCTATGCCTACATCGACCAGATTTCGGGTAGAGGTGATTACAAGCCTTCAGAGTTGAAAACCTACGCTCCTTATTTTGACAGTTGCCTTGAAAATCTGATGAAAGCAGGTTATCTCATCTCCTGGGACGAAACAATGCGCATGAAAGGCACGCTGGTAATAAGACACAAGAGCAGGCTAAAAATTGAACAGTTCAAAAAGAACAGCAGCGCTGAATTCACAGCCAATGATAAATGGGAGAAGGGGATGCACAAGCAGCTGGGTACTCGCCTGAATGATCTCGCTCACAGTAGTACTCCATATAAAGTATTTTTCAAAGATCCCAATGATGCTGTGCGATGTGGATGTGCTTCAGAGAGCCCATCGGAACTCCGGAAGTGACAGTAGAGCAATTGACGAATACGGATAATATCGATGCGAACAGGTATCAATTCAACATCAGTGCCTGGGGATGGCAGAATGTAGACATGCTCACAACAAAAATGAAGGGAGAAGAAACAGAGATCAGTGTGCAGATTCCCCAGGCAAAAGACAATGCAACAGATGTGTATCTCGTAGTTCCGGGCATCCGCGTTTTTCTTGCAGGAGCAAGGCGTGCAGAGAATGGTGAGGTGTTTTATTTTATCGATCCTGCTTCAGAACTATCACTTCCCCAAAAACAGAAAGCATTTATTATTGCGATGACAGAATCGGACAATAGCATGCTTTTTGGAAAAACAGATTTCATCACCGGAGGGCGGCAGCAGATTCAGCTGAGCCTGAAAGCCGCTACAGCAGCGGAGATCAATGACGTGATCAGTGAAACAGATGCTGCCGATCTGCAGATCAGAGCTAAAGAATCGAAGAATGCAGCCGAAGCGAAATCGCTGCAGAAAGAAAAAAAATCTATCGACTCATTGAAGCCCGCAAACTGCGATTGCGATAAGGTTCTCCGCACATACGTACACTTGTAAGCATTGTGATCGATCCCTACGACAACAATCAAAGTAGTTCAATACCTTTTGTGATCAAAAATGTAAACAATGTGGGCAAAACTTTTCGAACAAATATTATGTAGCGAATAAAAAATCATTAATTTTACATCATAGGATAAGGTTTAATGGTTAATGGTATTTGATTAGTGAACTGCCGCCCACAAGCGGCAGTTTTTTTATGTCCCTACCTCAATAATCTCCACGCTAATTGTCTCAATTTCAGCAAAATACAATCCCTGGTCTTTTCAATTACGCGTTAAGCTTACGGTAATATTTAACCAGTCCTATTGTCGGGTTTGCCCTGAATTTCCAAAACAGGGACAAGAAAAAGCCGGAACAACAGCTCCGGCTTTTTATCCGGATGCTTCATCCGGAAGTAAGTTTTCTTCTTTTTTGGTTCAGTAATTCAACTGAACAAACTCAATAGTCGTATTCCCGGCGCATCATATTCATGCGGATGCCCAGCGAAAACAGGTTCGTTTTCTGATCGGGAAATACATTCGCTGTGAGTTTTCTGATCATCACAGATCCATCGATAAACAGGTTTTCTTTCAGTTCGTAAGACACTAAGAGTTGTGCATTGAAGCCAGTTGATCTCGGCCCTGCAGGTAACTTGTATCCATAGTCGCCATGCGAACGCGTATCATTGGTTTTGAAAATGTCAGTCCCGAAATTGCTTTTCGCAGTATCTACTCCCTGCTTCCAGAAAATCAATCGTGCAGAAGCAGTAAGCTTCGGAATCGGCTGATAACGGATGATACCGATCGCTTCGATGAAGTTTGCTCCCAGCGGATGCGCCATCGGCTGATTGTAATGCGTGTATGTTGAAATGGAATCGTAGTGCGAGTAGGTGAACGGACGCACCAGATTCAATTCACCCTGCAGATCGAGGTTATTGATCTTGAAGGCATCGATATATTTTCCTCCCAGCTGTATACCGAATTTATTTCCCCACCATCCCTTACCGGCTCTGAGCTCACTCTGCTTGAATTCGTCGATCATCCACTGACCATAGAACTGCAGCTTCTTCGCTACATTGGCTTTGAAGTCGAAGCCCACCATAGCATTGTCTGCACTACCATTCTGTTGCTCAGACACGCGCAGGAACATAATCGGATTGAGATAAGTGAAGTCGAAATGATTTCTTCTTCCAAACACCACCGATTCGAATATTCCTACATTCAGCCATTTGGTAGCCTGCAGGCTGAGGTGACGGATGGCTGCATATTTTTTATCGAGCAGCTTATCTCCGTTATTGATACCTGGTGTAGTAGGGGTGAGTTCCGTCCAGATATTGGTGTAGTTGAATTTCCAGATCCTGGTGCTGATCTTCAGAAACAGATAACTGTTGCCGAAGTCGCTCAGAAAGAGGCTGCGGTAGCCGTTTCCGATGAACATCTTATCGTATCCGAACTGAAAATCGAGGTACTTCGCAGCAGTGAAATTGATAGAACCTCTTGCATCGAAATAATCCGTGCCGGTGGTTTTGTATCTTTTGTAGAACCCTACGCCGGGTACGGCATTCATGGCAGCAATCCTCTGCTGCACAAACAGCGGCCCACGTTCCTGGTTATCGGTTACGTAGGCGGAGAATCCGAGCCGGTCGGCAATCATACCCCGCACTGAAATACCCTTGGTATTTACAAAGGGGCGTTTGCCATCATAATCTGTCTGCTCGGAGATCTGTCCCTGAAACACCGGGTTTACCGCCAGGAAGAAATCCTTCTCATTTACTTCAAACAGATTGGCCTTGGTTTTATAAAAAGTATTCCAAACGCTTTTGCGGCTGTTGAAACTGCTTTTATCGCCTTCCACCCATTCACTGTTATTCATCAGCACACTTTGCAGATTGTACTGATCGACCTTTGAAAGCTGCAATGCACCTGACCTGTAAAGAGAATCCGCAAGCTCGCTCGTTCTTACTGCCGTGCGCCTGTTGAGGCTTTTGGCGGATTCTATATTCAGACTCAGATTGGACTGAAGCTTTATCTCCAGCCTGTCGAGAAAAGCCTGATGCTTATTGCTCTGCTGCAGATAGGTGCTTTGGGACCAGGAAATGAAGGGAATTATTGTAATTGAAAGGCCGAAAACGGTTTTTACAATAAATTGCATGTTGGATTGTTTATTAAATTGGCTTTTGAAATTCAAGTTATGCAAAATTACCTGATAAAGAACGCAATAGTAGTGAATGAAGGCAAAATGGAGGCCAAAGATGTGCTTATCATGAATGGAAGGATAGAAAAGATCGGCAACAGTATTCAACCATCAGTGGCCGTTACGGAGATCAACGGAGAAGGCAAATACCTGCTGCCCGGAGCCATCGACGATCAGGTACATTTCCGCGAACCCGGTCTCACCCATAAAGCCAATATCTATACCGAAGCCAAAGCAGCAGTAGCCGGTGGGGTAACCACCTTCATGGAAATGCCCAATACCGTACCTCCCGTATTTACACAGGAACTGCTCGAAAACAAATACCAGATCGCATCGCAGACATCACTGGCCAATTACTCTTTCTACATGGGTACCAGTAACGATAATGCCGATGAAGCGCTTCGTACCAACGACCGCAAAAATGAAATCGCGGGCATCAAAATATTCATGGGATCCTCTACCGGAGGATTGCTGGTAGACAATTATCTCACCATCGACAAGATCTTCCGCGAGAGTGAAGTGCTCATTGCCACACACTGTGAAGATGAGAAGATCATCAAAGAAAACTTCGAACGGCTCAAGGCAGAGAAAGGCACACTGGAACCAGCTGATCATCCCATCATCCGCGATGAGAATGCCTGCTTCGAAAGCAGTTTCCGCGCTATCCAGATAGCCAAGAAATATAATACACGACTGCACATTCTGCATATCAGCACCGAAAAAGAACTGCAACTGTTCACCAATATGCTTCCGCTCGAAGAGAAGCGAATCACAGCCGAAGTATGTGTGCATCACCTGCATTTCACCAGCAACGATTATGCGCAGAAAGGCAATCTCATCAAATGCAACCCGGCCATCAAGGCGCCGCATAACCGTGAAGCGCTCTGGCAGGCACTGTTAGACGACAGGCTCGATGTAATAGCCACCGACCATGCCCCGCATACCTGGGAAGAAAAAGAAGAGCCCTATGAGAAAGCTCATGCAGGTCTCCCCTTGGTTCAGCATTCATTGCTGCTGATGCTGCACTACGTGAAGCAGGGGAAGATCAGCCTCGAAAAAGTAGTGGAGAAAATGAGCCATGCCGTAGCAAAATGTTACCAGATCGCAGACAGAGGATTCATTCGCGAAGGATACCACGCAGATCTGGTACTTGTAGACATGAACCAATCGACCCTTATCAGCAAGGCAAACATATTGTACAAATGCGGCTGGAGCCCTCTCGAAGGATTCACCGCTCCCGCAACCATCACACATACCTTCGTAAACGGGCATCTGGTGTATGGAAATGGGGAGTGGAACGAATCTCAGAAGGGACAACGGCTTTTGTTTGCACGTTAACCCTCATCCCGGTCATTTATGCAGATTGACAACACAACCTTTAACGACTTATCCATTTTTCAGCACGAAGAAGAATTCTCCATCTTCCACCGCCTCAATTTCACCCAAACGGTGGAAGGAAGAGAATGGTTGCTGAAGTATTTTCTCAATCCTTTCAACGATCCGCAGCAGATTGCACAAACGCAGCAGATACTGAAAGTGATACTTGCCAATCTCAGCAAATGGCCCACCAGCATTTCAAACGGAACGCTGATGGTGATGGAAAGGTTTTACGATACGGGCATCGACAGCATACCCTCTCCGGGTTTTCTCAATGCATTCACCTATCGTGTTTTTCACGTAGCAGATTATTCGCTGGTGAGATATTCCATTTCCCATTTCGGCGATTTCGTGAAAGGAATGGATACTCTCATCAATTTCTTCGATGAAAATGAAGTGCCCCTGCTCGTGCGCAGCTACCTCCATCGTGCAAAAGACCTGCTCAATAAACCGATACTGAAAGAGCTGATGCAGCGCAACAGCACCAAAAAACTCGAACCGCGCGAAGTGGTGTATTATGGCGGCTTTCTCAGAGATCATTTTAAATCGCAGGCGCTTGAACTGATCAGCATTTATGGCCGTTTCGATGCATGGTATTCCATGGCAAGGGCCATGCAGCATTTCAAACTTACATTCCCTGAATTCATCGATTCGCCACAGGCTGCGATCGATGCAAAGCAACTCTATCATATACTATTGCCAACACCGGTAAGCTATGATGTAAGGATGGATAAGGAAAGCAATTTCCTCTTCCTCACCGGAGCCAATATGGCCGGCAAGAGCACGTTCATCAAAGCAGTAGGATCTTCGGTATACCTCGCACATCTGGGTATGGGCGTGCCTGCAGAACATATGCGCCTCACCATCTTCGACGGATTGCTAAGCAATATCAACGTGATGGACAACATAGTGAAAGGAGAGAGTTATTTCTTCAACGAAGTGCAGCGCATCCGCGATACCATCATCCGCATCAACGATGGAAAGAAATGGCTGGTGCTTATCGACGAACTCTTCAAAGGCACCAATGTGCAGGATGCCATGAAGTGTTCATCCACCGTAATCAAAGGACTCATCAAGATCAGGAGCTCACTTTTCATTCTCAGCACACACCTCTACGAAATCGGAGAAGAACTGAAAGTATTTCCAAATATTTCATTCAGATACTTTGAAACGACAGTATCCGGCGACCAGTTGCATTTCAGCTATCAGCTGAAAGAAGGCATCAGCAACGACAGGCTCGGCTATCTCATTCTCAAAAGAGAAAAGGTAGTGGAGCTGCTGGAGAAACTGTAACGGCGAATAACTCTTTAAACACTTATTCAATGAAACGCAGCATTGTACTGCTCCTGGCATTGTGCATCCTTGGTCCACTGATGGCCCAGCGCCCCGGCAGCCTCATAGACATTGCCTCTTACAAATACGAAATTGAACTGAACGATCTGAATAACCAGATCCAGGGAAAAGCCACCGTAAATGCCGTGATGTTGCAGAAAAGCGATCTGCTGATGCTCGATCTGGTAAGCACCAATCCATCCGGCAAAGGAATGACGGTGAGTGCAGTCACTGAAAATGGCAAACAGCTTTATTTTACTCATCTCCGCGACACACTCCGCATTGCACTCGGCGCCACAGCCAATAAAGGAGATACCAGGCAGCTGGTGATCACCTATGGTGGCGTGCCTGCAGATGGATTGATCATCGGCAGGAATAAATTCGGACATCGTGGTTTCTTCAGCGACAACTGGCCAAACCGCGCACGTAACTGGATTCCCTGCAACGATCATCCCTCCGATAAAGCTGCGGTGGAGTTCATCATCACTGCACCGGATCATTATCAGGTAGTGGCCAATGGTGTTCAGATCGAAGAAACCAATCTGGGGGATAAAAAGAAACTCACTCACTACAAAGAAACAGTGCCGCTGCCTACCAAGATAATGGTGATCGGAGCAGCTGATTTTGCCGTGCAGTACCAGGGCGATGTGAACTGTATACCCGTGTATAGCTGGATCTATCCCGATGCAAAAGAAAAAGGCTTCTACGATTACGCACTCGCGAAAGATATCCTCGCTTACTTCATTAAACTGGTTGGTCCATACGCATACAAAAAGCTCGCGAATGTGCAATCCACCACCATGTTTGGTGGCATGGAAAACGCCAGCGCAATTTTCTATGCAGAGAATTCCGTTACCGGCACACGAAAATGCGAATCGCTCATTGCACACGAAATAGCACACCAGTGGTTCGGCAATATGGCTACAGAGGCCGACTGGAGCCATCTCTGGCTCAGCGAAGGCTTTGCCACTTACATGACCATCTGGTACTTCGAGAATACGCATGGCACTGACACAGCCACCTTCATGCGCAAAAAAGACCGTGAGGCCGTGCTCACTTTCAGCAGAAAATACAAAGAGCCGGTGATCGATAAATCTGTAACCGATTACCTGCAACTGCTCAATGCCAACTCCTATCAGAAAGGCGGATGGGTATTGCATATGCTGAGACGCAGCATGGGCGACAGCGCCTTTCTCAAAGGTGTAAGAAATTACTACAGTGAATATGCAGGTAAGAATGCCACAACAGAAGATCTGCAGCGTGTAATGGAGCAGGCATCGGGGAAAAATTTCAAAAGATTCTTTCAGCAATGGTTGTACACATCAGGACAACCCGTACTGAATATCCGCTGGAAATACGATGCAGCCAAACAACTGATCAGCGGAGTGATAGAGCAGCAGCAAAACACGGCCTTCGAGTTTCCGGTAGATCTGGCATGGACGGAAGAAGGCCAGTCGCAGCCGACAGTGATTTCGCTGATGGTGAAAGACAAAACCACCACCTTCAGTTTTCCTGTGAAGGCGAAGCCTGCCGGCTTTGTGATCGATCCCGGAGTGAACCTGTTATATGAAGGAAGCGCAACAGAAGAAAAATAAGGCAATCAGAAAAAACTATATCATCCCGATGCAACACTGCTTCGGGATTTTTTTTGCAGGGTTTCTATCCTCCCTTGTTGTAAGATAACCGCGAAAGCAGTAAACTAACCTAAATAGGCATACGAAATACAGGTCATTTCCCACGCAACTATCTTCGCTTCCAAACTTATCCTCATGCTGGTAAAAACTTTCGGAAGCGCCGTTCATGGAGTAGATGCCATTACCATACAGGTTGAAGTGAATGAGATGGCCGGTACTTCCTACTATCTGGTGGGGTTGCCGGACAGTGCTGTGAAAGAAAGTTTCCAGCGTGTGGAGAGCGCGCTCAAACACAACGGTTACTTCATGCCCCGCCGCAAGCTGGTGATCAACCTCGCGCCCGCGCATATACGAAAAAGTGGCACCTCTTTCGATCTGGCCATTGCCATCGGCATACTTGCAGCCACAGAACAGATACCTGCTCCGGAACAGTTATCCGGCATAGTTCTGATGGGAGAACTGCAGCTCGATGGCAGCCTGCTTCCTGTGAAGGGAGCGCTACCCATTGCCATCAATGCCAGAAGGGATGGATTCAATGCACTCTTCATTCCTCTCGCCAATGCCCGCGAAGCGGGTATCGTAGAAGGATTGAATGTTTATGGCGTACATCATCTCAATGAAGTGATTGCTCACCTTCGCGGCGAACATCCTATTGCTGCCACCATCACAGATACGGTAACAGCATTTGCACAAAGCCCGTCGGAAACAGATTGTGATTTTGCAGATGTAAAGGGGCAGGAAAACATCAAGCGGGCATTGGAGATTGCAGCAGCGGGTGGGCATAATGCTATTCTTATCGGTCCACCCGGAGCAGGTAAAACGATGCTGGCAAGACGGCTTCCTTCTATTCTTCCGCCCCTGACCATCGAAGAAGCCCTCGAAACCATGCGCATCTATTCGGTAACGGGAAAACTCCCGGCAGACAATTCCCTCATCACAGCAAGGCCGTTCAGATCGCCTCATCATACCGTTAGTGATTATGCGCTTGTTGGCGGCGGGAGCTATCCACAGCCCGGAGAGATTTCGCTTGCGCACAATGGCGTACTCTTTCTCGATGAGTTCCCCGAATTCAGAAGAACAGCACTGGAGGTGATGCGTCAGCCGATGGAAGAAAGAAAACTCACCATTTCACGGGCAAGGATATCCGTAGAATTTCCGGCCAGCTTTATGTTGCTGGCAGCAATGAATCCCTGCCCCTGCGGCAATTACAATCATCCTGAAAAAGCCTGCACCTGCCATCCGGGTGCGGTGCAGAGATACCTCAGCAAGATTTCAGCTCCGCTGCTGGATCGCATAGACCTGCACGTGGAAGTAACACCCGTTCCTTTCAGGGATCTGGAAATTGAACAGGCAGCAGAATCATCCGCGCAGATCAGAGCAAGGGTGATCGGGGCCAGAGCATTACAGGCCATACGATATCAGGAAATACCCGGCGTGTATTGCAATGCACAGATCAGTGGAAAAACATTCCGTAAAGCATGTGTAGTGGAAACGCAGGGGAAACATTTATTGAAGGCTGCGATGGAAAAGCTGAAGCTATCTGCCAGAGCTTACGACAGAATACTCAAGGTAAGCCGCACCATTGCAGACCTGGCAAATTGCAAAGAGATCGCGGCCGCTCATATTGCAGAAGCTATTCAGTACCGGAGTCTCGATCGGGAGAACTGGGGAGAGTAAAGCCCCTGAAACTCAGTTAAGATTTTTCACTGAAGGTATCCACTGTTTTGATGTGGTGGATGCCATCACTTCTTCACCGGAATTGAATATGCGGGAGAAGATGAGTTGAAATGTTTGTGCGGCTGTTTTACGCACAATGCGCATATCCAGCCAAAAATTAGCATTGCGGACGTAAAAGGCATCGAACTGATAGCGATGGAAAATGCTTTCGAAATTTTTAGTGGGACCTCTGTATCCTCTTACCTGCGCCAGGCCTGTTATACCTGGCTTCATCATATTTCTGAACTTGTAATTGGAGATCACGGAAGAGAAGGCATTGCAATCGGCGTGCATATGCGGACGTGGCCCTACTACGCTCATTTGTCCTGACAAAACATTGAAAAATTGTGGGAATTCATCAAGATTGGACTTGCGTAGAAACTTTCCGATTCTCGTTATTCTGGCATCACCATCAGCTGCCTGTTTAGTGTTGGCCTGAACATTTACTACCATGGTGCGAAATTTCAGGCATTTGAAACTTTTCCCCCATCGGCCAACTCTTCTTTGAACAAAAAATACGGGGCCATTTGAATCCAGTTTTATCAGGATAGCAATGATTGGGAATAACCAACTGAGAACGAATACTATAATTAATGAAGAAAAGAAAATATCGAAGATTCTTTTAACAACTAAGAAACGTTGTTTCTGTTCCACATACGAGCGTAAGGTGATACTCTCTGCTTTTATTCCGGTTTTTCTGGTAAAGGAATGAACCGGCTTTGGTAGAATTATCATAACTGCATCAATACTTTTACGTCAAAAGACCATTAAAAATTAATCCTACGCCTAGTCAGGCAAATAAAACGATTTTTCTCAATTTCCCCTTCCTTTCAGGCGTTGAAGAATTGTTAAAAAAAGCATCATATCCGATGATAATGATCATTTTATGTGACAGCACTTAAAGCTTAAACGTTGCGTGCCTAAGATTATTTTTGAACCTGCCTCAATAATTCTGACTGTGGGGGGATGCAATATTAATGCCTGATCACTGCATTCAGGAATATAATCCGGATAGGATTGCGATGATTCTTTCTGACGCTTTACCATCCCATAACTCGGGTATGCCGCCTTTTTTCCATTTGCCCTCCATTATCTTTTCAAGCTGCGGTGCAATTGCTGCCGGATTGGCTCCGATCAGTTCATTCGTTCCGATTGTAACGGTTTCAGGCCTTTCTGTACTGTTACGCAAAGTGATGCATGGGATCCCCATTACCGTAGTTTCTTCGGTTATACCTCCACTGTCTGTGATCACCGCTTTGGCTTGTTGTACCAGGTAGTTGAACTGCAGGTAAGACATTGGTTCGGCCAGTACCAGATTGGGGGGCATCACGATCCCTGATTGCTCAATGTTTCTGGCAGTACGCGGATGAACAGGGAAAATTACCGGCAGGTCTTTTACACTTTCCATAATTGCCTGAATGATAGCAAAGAAGTGGGTAGGATCGTCTACATTGGAAGGTCTGTGAAGCGTCAATACAAAATATTGCTGTGGCTTCAGTTCCTTTTCAGCATAAATTGCTGGTGGAGTGAATCTCGGCTGGTGTTTGAGAAGGCTGTCGATCATTACATTTCCTACAAAATGCACCTTACTGTCTGGCACACCTGATTTTTGCAGATTTTCATTGGCTGTATGAGAGGTAGTGAAGAAATGATCAGTAATGGCATCGGTAACCATTCTATTGATTTCTTCCGGCATTGCAAGATCGCCGGAGCGAATGCCGGCTTCTACATGCGCCACATCAGTCACCATCTTCTTGGCAACAATTGAACAGGCAAGTGTAGATGTTACATCACCCACTACCAATACACAATCTGTGGGATTATTACGCAGATGCTCTTCAAACCGCACCATGATGTTGGCAGTCTGTTCGGCCTGTGTGCCCCCCCCTGCTCCCAGATTATCATCGGGTTCACTGATACCCAGTTCCTTAAAAAAACTCTCGCTCATATTGCGGTCATAATGCTGACCAGTGTGCACTAAACGGTAATCAATTTTCTTCTTTCCGGAATTATTGTGCGCTTTAATAGCATCAATCAGCGGAGCGATCTTAATAAAATTCGGGCGGGCGCCAGCGATCAGGGTAAGTCTCATATAGAATAAATGTTAGCCAACGAGGGCAGGAACCAAAAATTTGTGCAAAGCTAACAGGATTCAGGTATTCTCCCAATATTACTTCCCGGCTTGCTTTCAAAGCCTGCTTCAGCTTATCTTCGCACCTTTGTCAGCTACTATTTCCAAAAACCAGACATGATCAAGTCGATAATCAGGGATCTTGACAGTAAATTGAAGTGGGACATTTTCTGGGTAGCCATTATCCAGATGTCTAATTATCTCTTCCCTTTCATTACCACCGCTTACCTTATCCGGACTATTGGACTTGACCTGTTTGGAATGACGGAATTCGCCACGCTTTTTGTGCTTTACTTCGTAACATTGACCAATTATGAATTTCATATAACAGGCACACGCTCTCTGGCAAGAATAAGCGACCAGCCTGAAGATATTTCAAAAACAGTCAGCGTTTTGGTAACCACCAAGATATATCTCTTCATTGCATCCACTATTATTTTTGGAGCAGTATGCCTTATATGGCAGGAAAGATTCATGAACCCGCTGATGTATTCTACTTATCTGATTGTGGCGGGCCATTTATTATATCAGCCATATATTTTTCAGGGACTCGGCAAGATAAGAGTACTGGTTTTTCTGAACTTTCTGATTAAGGTAGTGTCAACTGCACTCATTTTTATTTTCGTACGGTCGAAGCAGGATTATGAGCTCATCAACCTCAACTACTCACTCAGCTTTCTTCTCATAGGAATGATCAGCATCATACTGATCAGAAAATATTTCTCTATCCGTTTTATCTGGCAAAGCTTTTCATTAGTAATCAGCTGCCTGAAAGCAGGTGTATATATTTTCCTTACCAACGGCCTCCTGTTTCAGGTGACCATGAACTTATCCGCACTCATGCTGGGCCTGTTTCTTGGCGCTGAGTACCTCGGAAGTTATTCGGCCGCTTTGAAAATCATCATCGCTTTCAGCGTGATATTGCTTTTGCCATTGAAGCAAAGTTTTTTCCCAACTCTCGCAAAAGATTGGATCAGCGATAAAGCTGCCTACCAGAAGAAATTCAGGATATACATTTTCATACTTTTCTGGGCCAATATCATTCTCGCTGCAGGAATATTGTTATTTGCACCATTCATTATTAAAGTGGTGTATGGTGATTATCATGAAAAGATAATTTACATCATGCGAATGATGGCCTTCTATCCTTTGTTAACTGCACTCTCCAGTGCCTATATCAGCGATGGCCTCATTGTTACAGGCAAAGACAGACTGGTTTTTCTGATACAGATAATGGCAGCGGCTATTAATATTCTGTTGCTGCTTATTTTTCTGCCTGTTTACGGACTTACTGCAGCACTTATCGTTAAAATAGTGATTGATTCAATTACGCTTATAACCGGCATGATTTTGTATAATAGGGTAATCAGACAAAATCTGCCTGAAGAACAACGCGGGCAATAACGTTAAAGTTTTCATAAATGGAAGCAGGATCCCAATCCATGCCCACGGCCCCCTTTATTTATTTTGTCTTAGACCGTGACCACAGGGAAAAATAACGATTCCCTCACTGGACAAGTTCTCATATTTGCAACAACATTCAATCAAAACCTGATGCGAAACCAAGCATGGATTAAACCTATCCTGAAGCCATTTGACCTAACGATTCCAATTTTACTTAAGTTCATTTCAGACCTTAATGTTTTACTGACAAAGCTCTCTCCTTTAGCCAGCCTCACTTTTATTGCGGTCAACGCAAAAAGGCTTTTAGTTTCCTGGAAGCCATTTATCACACTGGCGCTGATTATCCCCGCCATTATTATTACACCCTCCTTTGATATATTGAGATTCATGCTTTCGATTTGTATTCTCTGGATATATCTCGATAAACTGAACAATCCAGACAAAGAATTTTCACTGGTTGCAGCAGGCCTGATAATTCTGTATACGATAGCGATGGTTGCCGGAATACTCGTTCCTTCATTTTACGTTGTTATGGATACAGGGGCCATGAGGTATAAATTCATTACCGGCTCCCACAATGCCCTGACACTTACAGCGCTTGCTGCGCTGGTTTTTCTGGTGAATGTTTTTATTTCACTGGAAAACAACAAAAAGCAAAACTGGCTGAAATGGGCATCCTACCTTGCTGTATTAGGCCTGTTCCTCGTTTTCATTTTTATCAGAAGCCGCATTTATCTCGGTCTTTCATTTATGTTCATCCTGCTGATTGCCATCAAAAAGTTCAAAACTTCCCGGCCATTGGCATTCGCTCCGGTTATCTATCTGATTTTCATAACTTCAATTACCCTTTTAGGAAGTAATAAAAGCAACGTTCTCAACAATGACAGAACGCTGACAATGCATACAACCGGTCGCGACAAACTGAATGAAGCCGTACTTCACACCTACAAAGAAAGCAACTGGAGCAACTTCCTCTATCAAAACAATAAAGAAGCCTATCTCAAGAATAAGGCGGCCATTCCTGGTATCAATATGTCTTTGTCCTCTCTCACAGAGAGCTCTTACCTGATATTGTTTCTGGAACTCGGTTTTCTGGGATTATTGGTTTTTTTGTTCATTTTTGCACATTATTTCCTGAGGTTTTTTAAAAGAAAGGAATTCCTCTCATTGTTTTTCATGCTCTTTTTGATGGCAGTATGGCTATTTGAAGAGACGGTATTATTTCCTTTTGGCCTTATGACGCATTTATTTACCCTGGCAACAATCAATCGGCTGGAGATCAGAAATATATGAGAATTGCATTAATCACTAATATTCCCGCACCCTACTGGATAGCAACCTGGAATTATCTTAGCGGACATCTCAAAGATGATTTCACCATATTTTTCTGCAGCTCAATTGAACCTAACAGACAATGGGAGCTTCCTGAAATGAAATTCAAACATGTATTTCTGAAAGAGAAATACAATGTGAAGAAAGATGGAAGTACCGTTGTTCACAATAACAAAGAGATTTGGGGGTTGCTGAAAAAGTACAATCCGGATATTGTTGTCACTGGAGGCTTTAATCCTACCATGCTCTATGGTATCGCTTACACAAAGCTTTTCCGCAAAAAGCATATTGCAATTTCTGATGCATGGGAAAAATCGGAAGAACATCTCGGCAGCATCCATATGCTCATCCGCAAGCTGATCTATGGAAGCAGTCAGGCATTACTCGCCTGCAGCAATAAAGGGAAGGAATACTTCAGGAGGTTCGGAAATGAAAAGAAAATTTTCGTTACTCATTACAGCATCGACCATACGAAGTTCGCCAACAATTACAGCCACCAGCAAAGACTGTACGACCTGTTATTTGCAGGTCAGCTGATTGACCGTAAAAATCCGGAATTCTTTGTACGCGTTGCTCTGGGGGTACAGAAAAAATACCCCTCCCTGCGCATTCTTCTATTGGGAGCTGGTCCTTTGAAAGATCGTATACTGGAAAACCTCAATAACGCCGGCATCAACTATTCGTACCCAGGGCACGCTCAGCAAAGTGAACTGCCGGAATATTACGGCCAGAGCAGGATCTTTCTTTTCCCCACATCATTCGATGCATGGGGCGTAGTAGCGCATGAATCCTTATCAGCAGGTACTCCTGTGATAACCACACCATATGCAGGATGCTCCGACGAACTTGTGATGAACAACATCAATGGCTTTGTTCTTCCGTTGGAAGAAGATAAATGGATAGAAAAATGCCTTGAACTTTTACAAAATGAAAGTCGATGGCAAACGTTCTCCGATAATGCTGTGCAAAGTGCAGCACAGATCAATAGCAAAGAAGCGGCTGAAGCCATTCTGAACGCATTTGAATTTGTAATGAAAAAGAATCGCTAAGTATTGTATGAAGCCGCAAAAAAAGAAGATATTATTTGTTGTGCAACTACCACCGCCTGTTCACGGGGCGGCCTATATGAATAAAGCTATTGTTGACAGCAAAGACGTGAACGAAGCATTCGATTGCCGTATTCTTGAACTCCGCTTTGTAGAAAACCTGGCCGACATCAGTAAACCCAGCTTTAAAAAAGTCTGGGTGATGATTGTAATCTTTTTCAAACTCCTCTCATCACTGATCAGATGGCGACCACAACTGGTTTACTTCACACTCGCTCCACTCGGAGCAGCATTTTACAGAGATGCCATTTACATCGCACTGATCAAATGTTTTGGAGTACGCATCGCATATCACCTGCATGGTGTAGGCATAAAAGAAGGAGCGGAAAAATCAGCTATCAAAAGAAGGGTGGCAAAATTCATTTTCCGTAATTCATCTGTAATATCACTGGCAAAAGTATTGCAGGCCGACATAGAAGCTGTTTATGAAGGTCCGGTTCCATTTATTCAACCAAACAGTATTCCCAATTACAACTTTCCTGAAAAAATGCCTTCCGGAAAACCTGTTTTTCTTTTTCTTTCCAATCTGATAAAAGACAAAGGCATTTATACTTTTCTCGATGCACTGAAAATGCTGCACAGCAGAAATGTTGATTTCAAGGCTCTGATTGTAGGCGCTCCCTTCAATGTAACCATTGAAGACGTACGGCAAAAAATTCAGGAATATAACCTTACAGGTAAGGTAGAAGTACCCGGACCATTATATGGAAACGACAAGCTGCAGATCATTTCAAATGCAGATGTTCTGGTATCACCAACAAAAAACGACACCTATCCATTGGTAATTCTCGAAGCCATGCAGGCCGGAAAAGCGGTAATAGCCAGCAATATCGGAGCAATCAGCGAAATGATCGACGACGGCGAAACAGGATTTGTGATACCTTCCTGCGAAGACGCAGCAGGGTTTGCAGAAAAAATGGAAGTGCTCGCCAATAATGTATCACTCAGCAGAGCAATGGGCGAAAAAGGAAGACAAAAATTCCTGAATCGCTACACCATGAAAACATACGAAGCAAACGAAGTAAGCATACTCAATCAGATATTGAACTAAGTATTAATATTATGTGTGGATTAGCAGGTTTTATCAATTTCCCGGAAGCTGAAAAAATCGTTCGGCAGGCAAACAAGATCCAGCAGCATCGCGGGCCCGACGGTCAACATCAGTGGATCGAAGGCAATATTGCATTCGCACATCAGCGTTTATCGATCATTGATCTCAATGGCCGTGCAGATCAGCCCCTGATCAAAGGCAATCTGGTAATTATCTTCAACGGAGAAATCTACAATTATCAGGAATTGAAAGATCATCTGTTACAACTGGTTCCGGATATTCAATTCAAAACAACCTCAGACACAGAGGTGTTGCTTGAGCTTTACCGATATAAAAAAGAAGAATGCCTCAATATGCTGACCGGCATGTTTTCTTTTGCCATTTTCGATACGGAAACAGGCATACTTTTCATAGCGAGAGACCATCTCGGTATCAAACCGCTTTTTTATACACAGATCGGAAATCAGTTTGCATTTTCATCAGAGCTTAAAACACTGGTAAGACTCCCGGGATTCGATAAAACGATCAACCTAACCAGTCTTGCCGGAGCGATGAATTATCTCTGGGTTCCCGGGTCCATCACCATGTTCGAGCATGCGCATAAACTTCCGCCGGCGCATTGTATGACGATAGATACCAAAAATGAAAAAATATCTCCGGTTATACAGCAATACTGGAAGCTCCCGCAAACAAAAGATGAGCAGCTGAGTGAATCACAACTCATTGAAAAACTCGATGAATGTATGCAGGCAACCATTGCCCGCCACATGATCGCCGATGTTCCGGTAAGCTGCTTTTTGAGTGGTGGCCTCGATTCATCACTTATTTCCGTAATGGCATCAAAGCATATTGAAAAGCTGTCAACCTATACCATTGCTACTACAGATGAAGACAAGAAGGCAGAACAGATGCCCGAAGATGAAATGTACGCACGTAAGCTGGCAAAAGAGTTTTCGTTTGACCATCATGAGATACTGATCAATGCAGATATTGTAGGCGATCTGAAATCGATGGTGTATACTCTTGATGAACCAATCGGTGACCCTGCAGCCATCAATACATGGCTGATCTGCAAAGAAGCAAGATCCAAAGGAGTAAAAGTATTGTTGTCGGGAATGGGTGCCGATGAGATATTCTTCGGGTATCGCCGGCAGAAAGCTACTCTCATAGCAGGCAACTACAGAAAGCTGCCTTCGTTCATCAGAAAAATAATAAGCGGAACCGTTCGCCTCCTCCCCGTTAAGATTGGAAGCAAAGGCGTCAAACTAACAAGATGGGCTAAACGCTTTTTATCTTTTGCAGACCTTCCTGTTGAAGAAAGTTATATGCGCAGTTATTCTTACTACGATCAGTCGGAACTGCAGCAATTGTTTAAATGTGATATTTCGCAGTCTTATACATGGCTCCGGAATCAGCATTCAACTTTTTTCAATCAATTCAGAAAAGGAGAGCTGATCAATCAGATTTGCCATACAGACCTGCATATGTTCATGCAGGGCCTGAATCTCTCTTATACAGACAAGGCGTCCATGGCAGCTTCTGTGGAAGTGCGGGTTCCGTTTATTGACAGGCTGGTGGTGGAAACAGCCATGAACATGCCTGGCAGCATCAAGTACAAGAACAAACAATCGAAATACATATTGAAAAAGGTGGCTGAAAAATATCTTCCTCAGGATATTATTTACCGCCCTAAAGCATCTTTCGGAGCACCTATCCGCAGCTGGATAAGTGGCGATCTTCAACCACTCGTTAACGACCTCCTCTCCCAGTCTTCAGTAAACAAAAGAGGAATTTTCAATTACGATTATATCAGCAAACTGATTGAAAATGACCGGTCTGGAAAAGAGGATAATGCATACAGGCTGTACCAGCTTCTGACCGTGGAATTATGGTTCAGGAACTTCGTTGACCAATGATAGTTTTTTTCATAGTTCTCTGGATTATAATATAAATTGTGCCCTTTAATGCCCCGTTCAGGTTCTCTCTCACATACTGCTGACATCGCAAGCTTCAGGAATTGCAAATCAGGTGAGAAGTAATTCAATTACAACCCCCTATGGATGGCATCCTTGGATAAACGTATCAAAAATGAAACAGGTAATTCAGAATTTCAAGACAGGACAATTATATGTAGATGATGTTCCCGTTCCATCATTGTCGAACAACATGGTATTGGTTCAGAATACTTTTTCATTGATCAGCGCAGGTACGGAGAGAAGCACAGTGAAAGTTGCCAAATCAAATCTCATTGGCAAGGCCAGGCAAAGGCCTGATCTTGTTGCACAGGTTTTGAACAATATCAGAAAAGAAGGGCTTAAAGCCACACTGGAAAAAGTACGCACCAAACTGGATTCATTGAAGGCACTTGGCTACGCCACTGCGGGGCAGGTGATGGCTTCGATGGATAGCAACAGTTATTTCAAACCAGGCGACCGCGTTGCATGTGCCGGCCAGGATTATGCTTCTCATGCAGAAGTAGTTTGCATCCCTCAGAATCTCGTGGTTAAAATCCCCGATAATGTTACAGATGAAGAAGCCAGCTTTACAACGCTTGGCGCCATTGCCTTACAGGGAGTTCGCCAGGCAGAGGTAAAACTCGGAGAAGTGGTTTGTGTGATAGGGCTGGGGCTGCTTGGACAGCTTACCTGTCAGTTGCTGGCTGCCAGTGGCTGCAAAGTAATGGGCATCGATATGTCGGGCCATCTGATAGATCTTGCAGTTCAGCTGGGAGCCGATGCTGCCGTTCATAGAAATGATGCCGATCTGCAGGCACGTATGGATGCATTTACAAATGGACAGGGATTCGACAGCGTTATCATCACAGCAGCTACTCCAACCAACGATCCAATAGTACTTGCAGGAGAAATAACCCGCAAAAAAGGCAAAGTGATCGCTGTTGGAGCCGTAAAGCTCGATGTTCCCCGCGATCCCCATTATTACAGAAAAGAACTTGATCTTCGTCTTTCTACCTCATACGGCCCTGGCCGATACGATGTGAATTATGAAGAGCATGGGAATGATTATCCTTTTGCTTATGTACGCTGGACAGAGCAAAGGAATATGGAAGCATTTCTTCAGATACTTTCTCAACGAAAGATAAATGTGAAGCCTCTTATCACGCACGTATTTGATATTACTGAAGCAGAGTCTGCTTATAAGATCGTAATGGGTGAAGTGAAGGAACCGCATATTGCCATTCTCCTCTCCTATCCCTTAAAAGACCAGAAGGCTTCAACGCTTATTCCGTTGAAATCTGCACCTGCAGCGACCATCAATGTTGGCTTCATCGGGGCTGGAAGCTTTGCACAGAGTTACCTCATTCCGAATGTAAAAAGTGAGGGAGGATCCCTGCAAACGGTGGTAACATCACGTGGCATCACTTCAAAAAATGTTGCGCAGAAATTCGGATTCAACAATGCATCTTCAGACATAGATGATGTTCTGAAAGATCAATCTGTCAATACTGTTTTTATCGCCACACCACATAACCTGCATGCCCCTTACGCACTTGCCGCACTGAAAGCCGGAAAGAGTGTGTTTGTGGAGAAGCCGCTGGCTATGAACGACGAAGAACTGGAATCTTTCAATGAATATTTTTCTGCCAATGGCGGCAACCTGATGGTTGGCTTCAACCGCAGGTTTGCGCCTGTTTCTGTGGAACTGAAGAAAATTTTCAGCAATTCACCGGAACCGCTTGTAATGAACTACCGTATAAATGCAGGCTTTATTCCTAAAGAACACTGGACGCAACATGCAGAAACCGGTGGCGGCCGCATTATCGGTGAAGTGTGTCACTTCATTGACCTCATGCAGTATTTCACTGACTCCATCCCCGTAAAAGTATATGCCAGCTGTATTGGCGCAGACAGTGAAAAAATTATAAATAAAGATAATATTGTCGTAACATTGACGTTTAAGAACGGATCTGTAGGCACCATCACTTATGTGGCCAATGGAGACAAGTTCTTACCAAAAGAAAAACTGGAAATTTTCGGCAATGGAAATGTAGGTATCATTAATGATTTCAGAAGCGGCGAAATCTACAGTGGCAACAAGATGAAAAAGCTCAAGTTAACGGGTAAAGGTCATAGTCAGGAAGTAGCCGCGTTCATGGAAGGATTGAAAACGGGGAAAATGCCAATCAATTTTGAATCGATCTACTATACCACCAAAGCAACTTTCAGGATCATTGACAGCCTTATTACAGGTCTTCCACAAGATATTTAGTATGCATGAACAAATGGTCTAATCTTTATCAGTGGAGTCTACTGATTACAGCTGCGTTGGTTCCCTCCGGCCTTCATCAGCTGGCGATTGTTTCAGTAGCATTCAGCGGAGTTTGCTGGTTGGCTCAAAAACGATTTTCCTCTCTGAGCATACTCAGATCTGAGCCTCAGTTCCTTTTCTCCATTCTGTTTTACCTGTATGTTTGCGCCGGCGCGTTCTTCTCCATCAATCATGGCGATGCATTAAGCTCATTGTCTGTATACCTGCCACTGATACTGTATCCGATATTCATAGGGCATTCAGGTATCATTTCACGCAGCCTGATCCGGAAAGCTGAACTCTTTTTTGCAGTCTCTACCATATTGTCTTTGGTGATAATGATAGCGTATGCAACTGGTGACTATCTTATCACTGGTCAGATAATGATCAGGGATGAAGACAATCAATTCAACAAATTCACCTATTACGGTCTAACGAGAGTATTTGGCCACTATCACCCTACCTATGCTGCCATGTTCGTGAACCACAGCATTGTAATTCTTGTGAGGCTTGCATATGAGTATTATCAACAAAAGGAAAAGCGCAGCACAGCAATCTGTTTACTATCACTGGGCTTTCTCACGGTAGGCTTGATTTTGCTCAACTCAATGATCGGCCTGCTTACTCTATTGCTATTGCTGGTTCATTACTCTTTCACGCTCATGAAAAAGATCGGCTTTAGCATGGTGCTGCGGAGCTCACTCAAAGTATTATTCGTACTGCTGTCGTTTGGTTTTCTGTATTACAATCCGCTCAAGCTCGCAAAACTTGAATCGCTGAGAACAAGAAAGCTCATCATCACCGATAATTTTACAGAAAGAAATCTGCTCACCATCCGGCTTGCAAAATGGGATACTCATCTATCGATTATCAGCCGGTATTTTTGGTTCGGCACTACTGAAGGGGATATTAAGGCAATCAGAAAAGAAGCGTATCTGGAAAAAGGTTTCAATGATCTGGCGCTACATAACTATAATGCGCACAATCAATATCTGGAGGTGTTTGCCAATTTCGGGCTGATTGGATTTTTGATTTTTTCGGCAATGATTGTATCAGCCTATCTTAGAAAAAGATGGATGCACTTCAAGCTGTTTATGTTGATCATAATGGTCGCCTGGCTAACCGAATCGACCCTGGAACTGAGTCAGGGCTTTAACTATTTCATGTTCTTTTTTGCCCTTTACACAGCGCCTCTGCTTTCTGATAACAGTAAGGAAAATGGATAGCAGCAGGATTGGGGCAACTAAGCTTTCCCGAATTTATACTTCATCACCAGTTTAATGAATTTCCAGTTGCCGGTAAGGTAACGCCTGAACATTCGCCTTGGTTCCTGATATACGCGGAACAGCCATTCCAGGCCGGAGCGTTGCATCCAGACGGGCGCTCTTTTTACATATCCGGCTTCCACGTCGAAACTTCCTCCCACTCCCATGGTGAAATTCACATTCTTCAGAATTTCCCTGTTCTGATAAAGGAAATTCTCTTTTATCGGTGATGTGATGGCAACAAAGAGAATATTAGCTTTACTGTCAGCGATCTGACGGGCAATGGCAGCTTCGTCTTCTTTTCTGAAATAACCGTTGCGGTATCCGGCAATAATATCAGCACTGTATTGCTGCGAGTACTTATCAACCAGTTTTTTCAGCACTTCTTCTTTTGCTCCGAAAAAGAAGAGTTTGTAATTTTTCTTATGGGCCAGCTCTACCAGATTCTTCATCAGATCGATCCCGGCCACTCTTTCCTTCAATGGATGCCCAAACAGTTTGGAAGCCCAAACCACAGCCTGCCCATCTGCATTGATCAGATCAGCATTAACTACACTTTCTTTCAACTCGGGATTTTCATGCATGGAAACAATTTTTCCCGCATTCACTACAGTATGATGAATATTTCTTTTGTTTTCAATTGCGGATGAAATGAGAGATAATGTTTCTTCCATTGTCAGATCATCTACAGGAGTGCCGAGTATATTTATTCGATTATGCATACTGGTTAGTTTGTGTAGCTTTCAGATAATGGGTCATGGCAACAAACATCCAGGCTTGTGCCCATCGCATGTAAGGGATCTTAGAGCTGAAACGTTTCCTTTTTTGGTAGTAAAAAAATCCTTTCTTATTGTACATGTTCTGAATAGTCCAGCCAAGTACCTTTTCAATCATCGGCCGGTGCTCTTCAAACCGGTTCAGCTTTGCCATTGTTACCAGAAACTGTGCTGGTGCATGTGCATCAACCGGATAGGTTTGCTGGTTATAATATTTTGAAATGCCTTCCGGTGTAAAAAAATTGGCAGTATAGTAAGCCAGCCCCTTTTCGATGTGGTTATTGAAATCTGTAACACCGGTATACTTCTGAAACGCATAAATGCATTCCAGATTGAAACCAGTATGAAAGCTATCTATCCATGTATGGAAAGGCAATGTACCATATGCCCACGCGCCATTGGGTTGCTGAAAATTGCAGGCAAAACGAACAGCTTTAGTGGCTTCTTCTTTCAACACAGTATTCTGTGTATATGCATAAACTCTGCTCAGCAGTTTTGCACCCAGCAAAGATGCGTTGAACACCTGTGTATGATCGAGTGGAGAATATGAAAATGAGAAATCCCCTTTGGCATCATAAGTTCTGTTGAGATCTTTCAGAACGAAGTCTGCTGATGAAACGGCCACTTCTTTATATTTTTCTTCCTTTGTGAGTTCATACGCATCGAAAAGAGCATCTGCCACAAAAGAAGTAGCAACAACCGTTGGAGTATGTGCAGGTTGAAAAAAAGCCCTGGCCTGCCAGTCGAAATAATAGCCCCAGCAACTGCCTGCATAGCCCTGGCTTTGGAGTGCAATGATCTTATTAGCGAGATAATTGATTTTTTCGAGATATTCCTTCTTACCGTGTAGTTGGTAAAGATGGCAATAACCAGTAAGAAAAAGTGCTAGTCCTTTCGCATTGTGCTGCTTCGCAATCAGGGCAGGTTTTCTGAAATTTACAGGAGAGCGTTTGAAGAACTGAATCCATGCAAGACGGCAATACTTGTTCGAGCGGATCAGGGGAAGTGATTGAAATACCCTGCTGGTTAGACCATCATAGGGATCCCATCCCATGAATTCTTCCTTTTCACAGTATGTTTTAAGGCTTTCAAATACTTCCGGAACATTCATATTTTCAGATTGGAACAGGCGCAAAAATAAACGAAATCCACTATTCAGGCATATCGGAGCGATATTCACTCCAATGGTACCTTAGGAAATAATTATACATTCAGGAGAATGCAGAAAAAGAATGGAACGCAACAGATTTGAAAACTATTGATCAGTTGAGATTCTTTACGCTTCCTTTCCATTGTGGTTGTGCGCTTGGAGGAAGAGCGGAACGTTTGGATTTACCAGTTGCTTTCAGCCAAAGGATCTGAAATGTTTGTGCAGCAGTTTTACGAACAATGCGCATATCGAGCCAGAAATTGGCATTTCTGATATAGAACGCATCGAACTGGTAACGGTGGAAAATACTTTCGAAATTTCTGGTAGGACCTCTGTATCCCTTAACCTGAGCCAGTCCGGTAATTCCGGGTCTCATCATATTTCTGAACTTATAATGGCTGATAAGAGAAGAGAATTTTTTGCAGTCGGCATGCATATGGGGTCTTGGTCCCACCACACTCATATGCCCGAGCAATACATTTAAGAACTGAGGAAACTCATCGAGATTGGAAACACGGAGGAAATTGCCCAATCTGGTAATCCGCATATCATGTTCAGTGGCCTGGCGGGTATTGGCATATTCATTAACCACCATGGTACGGAATTTCAGGCATCGGAAGCTTCGGCCAAATCGGCCGACCCGGCGCTGAACAAAGAAAACAGGACCCCTTGAATCTAATTTGATGAGTATAGCGATAACAGGAATGAGCCAGCTGAGGACAAAAACGATGATGAGAAGGGAAAGTACAATATCAAATAACCGCTTAAATATCAGATAATTGCGTTTTTCAACCACATAGGATCGTAAGGAAACAAGATTGGTTTTGACATATCCGGCTTTTTGTTCAAAGGATTGAGCCGGCGTAATAGTCGTTATCATCATCGTAATAGTGCTTTTCCCCAATTCATAGGGGCGATTCAGAAAATTTTATCCCTACTTACGCCTTAATAGCCTGCAAGGTAAACAAAATTTGACCGAAAAATTGAAAGTCAATGGTTTAAAATTTACTTTACCATATCATATTCCAGTTTCGGAACCATTTGTTACTGTGACATCAGGCCGAATGTAAACGTTGCTTTAAGTCATTTTATTTTGAAGGCGATTTCATAACCAGGAGCCTAAGCCCGGACAATTGACGTTGCAATCATTGTGCCCAATCCGGGACGACGTGACAATCTCTGATTACCTGAAGTCCAAAAGCAGTTCCAGTCTATATTCTAGCTGATTTTCGCATGGGGCCAAAACTATGTTAAAGTAACTAAACAAGCAGCTGGTAGACTTGTTATCTTTAAAACAAAGTTTTTCGCGCATGCCGCCATTTTGGCATTTCATGCAAAATTGTACAAAAATTGAAGTGAGGAACCAGTTGCTCCTCAACTCCCCAACCACATAATATAATATGAAGATTCTCTTTACCTATCTCAAACCATATAAATGGCTGGTAGCGCTCACTATTGTACTGGCCGCCTTCAACTCAGGATTCGCATTGCTCGACCCTATCATTTTCGGGCAACTGGTGAATCTTACGAGCGACTATACCAGAAACCCTTCCGCCTATACAGAAGGACGATTCTTCACCCAGGCTTACAATGGCGTACTCTGGTTGCTGCTGGCCTCTATCACCATCGCCATGATCAGCAGAATTGCAAAGAATCTGCAGGACTATTTCCTTCAGGTGGTGATTCAGAAGTTCGGCGCCAAAGTGTTTACCGACGGATTGCAGCATGCCATGAAGCTGCCCTATCAGGAATTCGAGGATCAGCGCAGTGGCGAAACGCTCAGCATTCTTACCAAAGTGAGAACGGATACTGAAAGATTCATCAATTACTTCATCAACATCCTCTTTGGAGTAATTGTGGGTATTGTGGTAGTGATGGTTTATGCAGCCATCAAGATCCACTGGATAGTTCCTGTAGCCTACATCGTTGGCATCTTTCTGCTTACAACAGTAACCAATATGCTGAGCAAGAAGATCAAGGTAATTCAGAAGAAGATCGTTAACCAAACAACCAGCCTCGCAGGCTCCACCACAGAGTCGCTTCGGAACATCGAACTGGTGAAAAGCCTCGGATTGACCAATCAGGAAGTAGACCGCCTGAACAAAAACACTTATAAAATTTTAGGATTGGAGCTCACGAAAGTGAAGCGGATCAGAAGCATCAGTTTCATTCAGGGAACCTTTGTAAATACGCTTCGTCAGGTGATACTTTTTATTCTGATGTGGCTGGTATTTCACAATCACGGAATCACTGCGGGGCAGCTGGTAACCATGCAGATCTACTCCTTCTTCATCTTCGGCCCATTGCAGGATATCGGTAACATCATATTGAGCTATCGCGAAGCAGAAGCGTCGCTGAACAACTTCAGAGATCTGATGGCCAAGCAACCCGAACAGGCGCCTCTTCAACCTAAACATCTGGGCAATATTCAGACGCTGGAATTTCAGAGTGTTGGTTTCAAGCACCAGACAGCACAGGCACGTGCGATAGAAAATATCAGCTTCACCGCAAAGACCGGAGAGACCATCGCCTTTGTTGGTCCATCGGGTTCAGGAAAGACCACACTAATGAAATTACTGGTAGGTCTGTATCGTCCGCAACAAGGAAAAATCCTTTACAACGGAATCGATGAAACCAGCATCAGCTTTGACGATCTGAGGAATCAGATCGGATTTGTTACGCAGGATACTCAATTGTTTTCCGGCTCCATTCGCGAGAATTTGTTGTTCGTAAATCCGTCTGCAACAGAAGAAGAAATGCTGGAAGCGATGAGAAAAGCAGCGGTATCGAGATTGCTCGATCGTGCAGAAAAAGGATTGGATACCATGATCGGTGAGGGCGGATTGAAATTATCCGGAGGAGAAAAACAACGGCTCTCCATTGCGCGCGCATTACTGAGAAATCCTCACCTCTTAATTTTCGATGAAGCCACTTCCTCACTGGATAGCTTAACCGAAGAAGACATCACCAATACCATCAAAGACGTTTCATCCAAAAAGAATCAGATCACCATTCTTATTGCACACCGTCTGAGCACCATTATGCATGCCGACAGAATCTATGTGCTCGAAAAAGGAGACGTAGTGGAAACAGGCACACACGAAAGTTTACTGGAAGAAAAAGGCCTTTATTACGCCATGTGGAGACAGCAGATCGGAGAGAGAAAGAAGCCCGCGATGGCCTGATTAAACATATAGGTAACAAACTATTTGTATCTTTGTGGCATTATGAGTAATAAAGCATCCAGACCCAATCTTCTCTGGAGCATTCTCACCATGAAATGCCCCCATTGCCGTCGTGGCAATATGTACAACTCCGGTAATCCCTGGAATTTGAAAAAGGTATTCGATATGCCTGAAAAATGTTCAGAATGCGGACAACCTTTTGAACTGGAACCAGGTTTTTGGTATGGAACCGGCTACGTAAGCTACGCCTTATCGGTAGCCCTGTCTGTAGCTACGTTTGTTGCCTGGTATGTATTGATCGGAATGAGCGTACAGGACACCCGCTTCTTCTGGTGGATGGGAAGCAATATTGTGCTGCTGATTGTGCTGCAGCCATGGCTGATGCGCCTGAGCCGCGTGATCTATCTGTATTTCTTCGTGAGATACAATCCGGATTACGCCGATGCACACAAAGAAACTGAGCAGGATGCAACCGCGCATCAACATCAGCATTAATCTTATTTTGCAGCTGTTATAACGGAAAAGGCTATTCGTCTTTCCCCCGCAGAATTTCCGACAGGAAATTGGTTCGGGTAATTTCCTCCATATCGCTCAAAGCAAATTCGAGTGCCTTGGTGGAGAGAAATATCTCTATCAGCGAAAGCACCAGACTTACTGTGAAAGCAGCAATGCTCAGCGCAAAGATGATGTATCCGGCATGTGCCCATCCGCGGAATATGCAGAACATGCAGAGTACGCAGAACAGAAAACTCAGTACTCCGAATAACTGCATCGAACGTATCAATCTTACCCTCACACGAAGATTCCTGATCTGATGTACGATATGTTTTTCAGCAGGGTCTTTTCTGTATTGCTCCCGCAGATTTCTGATAAGACTGGCAAGGCCAAGAAAACGATTGGTGTACGCCAGCATCAGCAGTGAAATGGCGGGAAAAAGCAGTGCAGGGGTTGTGATCGATAATTCCATTCTGTTGATTTACAACACCAATATAATAAAAATAAAGCCCCACTTCTCAGCGGGGCTTTATCAATCATATAAGTTGGGTTAGTAAGTAACCATTATCTGAACGAATTTCTTTTGGTTTTAGTATGTAGCGAACCCGCGAGGGTAGCCGGTTTCATCAGTTGGCGGTGAAACTCAGCGGGATATTCAGCTTCACACTGAAATTTCTTCCCATTCCGAATACGCCCATTCGATGAGTGAGCTCATTCTCAGCAGTGTATTTCAAACGGCTGAGATGACTTTGCCATGCTACGTCCCCGATATTGTTGGCAGAGAAGAAGATGCTGAACAGCACTTTGTTTTTGTTCAGTACGCTTCCGCCGATGCCAGCATTTACGAGCGTGTAACCAGGCGTTTTGGTTTCGGTATTGTATCCTGTAAATGGATTGCTTTGAGTGAAAGTATTGTCCAGCTCCGCTTTCACATACACCTGTTTGAAGGTTTTGGATTTGGAGAAGAGATCCACTTTCAGTTCGTTGATCAGTCTGGCGGCAGGGATGAAGGGAAGGTTTTTGCTTCCGTCCTGCACCTCGCTGAGTTGCCCGCGTACGTAAGAGAACGTATTCTCGAAATGCAGCCAATCCAGCGGATGCGGGTGTATATCGATATTCAGCTCGGCTCCGTAAAGCGCTGCGTTATGCTGATCGTATTTGAACGCGAAGAATTCGCCTTCATCGTTCACGATCATGGAGTCGCCTCCGTTCACAGAAGACAGTTTGCGATAGTAGATGAAGTTCTGAATGGAATTGTAAAAGAGGTTAGCCGCGAACGATACATGCGGCGTTGCCAGCTCAACCCCTCCGTCGATCTGGAAACTTGTCTCTGATTTCAGATCACGGGTACCGAACTCGTAACGATTGGTGCCTTCATGCGCTCCGTTGCTCGCCAGCTCAGGCATGCTCGGCGCTCTGAAACCACGGGCCACATTGAATTTCAGCGTAAGATCCTTGCTGGCTCTGTAGCTGAGACCCAGGCTTCCGGAAATATTGTTGAAGTCTTTTTTGAAAGATTCGAATTTGATCTCATCGCCTTCTGCAAACTCTTTCGAATTGAGTGAGCGGTGGTCGAAGCGAAGTCCCCCACTCAGTGTGAGCTTATTGATCTCTTTCTGTGTGTAAATGAATCCTCCGATATCGAAGAGATTGTATTCCGGGATCAGCGCTTCGGCTCCTTTGTTCTGATTCTCCTGACGCATACCGTTTGCACCGATGGTGGTTTTCCAGTGATTCTTTTCTCCGAAATGGTATTGCAGATTGTAATTGATGGTTTTGAGATCGAAGTACAATTCTTTTTCTTTCGGATCGAGCACATTGCCAAACTCTTCGCGTTGATTGCGCTGGAAGCCAAGTGTAAATGTAATGCGATCGTCGCCCAGTCTGAAACTATTGTCTGCAGCCACTTTGAAGTGTCTGATCCTTTGACGGGGAACGAAAGGATCTGTTGAAGTGAAATCTTTGTGCTCTGCTATTTCTTCTTCAGCTTCCCCATTGTGGTTTATAGGTTTGAGAAAACGTCCGGTAGCAGCATCGCGTTCGCCTTCGATCAGTCCAAGGTGCTGATCGTACATGCTGGCGTACACATGCGTGTAACCCCACTGCCTGTTGAGACCGAGATAACCACCGAATGCTTTATCGTTGAACTTCGAATTGAAAACGTAGCCGTCGTATTTGTTCTTGTAATCAGCCGCTGCTTTGTATGATCCGTAGGCGCCCCAGATGAAACCTTTCTGATTGCCGCCGATATCGCCGTGGAATCCTCGCTGGCGGTTATTGGTTTGGTAAGTACTGAAAATATTTCCTTTGATGGTTCCTTCAGCAACGGGCACAATGGAGATGATATTCACTACACCTGCAAGCGCATCACTTCCGTACATCAGTGAAGCCGGACCTTTCAGGATCTCGGCCTTGCTCACATTGTACTCATCGATCTCGATGCCGTGTTCGTCGCCCCATTGCTGGCCTTCCTGACGGATGCCATCGTTCACTACCACTACCCTGCTGTAACCAAGGCCACGGATGCTTGGCTTTGAAATAGCCGGCCCCGTTGAAACCTGCGACACACCCGGTGTGCGGCTCAAAGCATCGATGAGGTTGGTAGAAGCCGAGCGGAACAATTCTTCTTTCTTCACAATATTCACCGGCACGGGTGTGCGCCTCACGGACGTGGCAGCAGATACGCCGGTTACCGTTACAGCTTCATTCTCCACATAAGATCGTGTAAGGGCAAAGTCCTTTTGAGTGAGCGCACCCACTTCTATATTTTCAATCACAGGAGCATAACCGGTGAAGCTTACTTCTACCAGATGTTTTCCTGCAGGAATATTTTTGAATGAATAAATACCCTGCGCATTGGTAGTAGCGCCGGTACGGAGATCGGGGAGATAAACAGATGCACCGGATAATGCTTCGCCCGTAGCAGCGTCTGTTATTTTTCCGGAGAAAGCAACTCTTACATTATTAACAACAGGTACATTACTGGAAGCACTGAAGTTCTGGGCAGACAGGGGTTGTACGGCAAAGCCGGTAATGAATACAAACAGCGGAAGAACAAATTTCATCTTCGTTCAGATTTAAATACGCAATCAGTAAATAAGTATCATCAGATCCTGGAGGTTCCGGATCAATCAGCAAATAGCCTGCGCATGCAGGTTCGGGAATACTTACGCTGTTGCGGGTGGGCCGCGGAGTGAATAGTGGAAGGCAGAAACGGCATGCAGACCAACAACTGGTTTTTCATTGTGTGTTATGAAAGTGATCAGTGCAGGTTGCGGCAGAATAACTGTTGCCGTAGTGGTGAAGGGAGATTCAGCTACCTGATTTTCGGTATCACAATGAAAACCGGATTTGATGATCAGCGGAGCTGATTTGAGATGATAAGCGATATCATCCTGGTGATCGACCAGCAGGTCGTGCAATACTTTCTTAGGCGTAATGCTGAGTGCAAACAGCAACACCAGCACAGCACTGATGCCGCGCTTCAGCCATTGCTTCCTGCCTTCAGAAATAATTGCCACCATGTTGCAAATATAGAGCATTTAGCATTCATCCCTAAAAATTATTGATTGGTGGAGCAGAAATGCAAAGTGGTACCGGCTTACTTTCTGAGAATCACGGTAAAGAGGGAGCCTTGCCCTGGTTCGCTTTCGCAGGAGATCTTTCCATTGATCTCTTCTACGATGCGCTTAACGATGGACAGGCCGAGGCCATTGGAATTTTCTCCTTCGGTAGGTTGCGAAGATATTTTGCTGTATTTGGAGAAGAGGTATGGCATTTCTTCTTTATCGATGCCCACACCTTCGTCGCGCACTTTGATGCTGATGGCATCCTGCTCATCGTTCACACTAACGTATACATTCTTTCCGCGTGGAGTGTATTTGATGGCATTGGAAAAAAGATTTTCGCAGATGCGGCTTACGAGATGTTTATCGCTGAGAATGTAGAGTTCTTTTTCAGGAAGATCCACATGCATTTTGATCTCCTTTTGTTTGGCCATCGGCTGAAAATTATCAACCAGATCTTCTGTGAGAATGGTGAGGTCGAAGTTTTCGAGCTGAAGTTTATGAGAGCCGATATCTTTTTTCTCAACATCGAGTATTCGCCTGATCAGCCCTTCGCCGTAATTGCTGGCCTGAATAATTTTGCCGAGTGCACGATGTTGTTCGTCGGAAAGCCTGTCTGCATCATGCGCCATCAGATGCCCCCAAACCTGAATGGTAGCGAATGGCGTATTGAGATCGTGCGACACAATGCTGATGAGTGAATTCTTTTCGTGATTGAGCTCGGCCAGTTTTTCGTTCTGTTGCAGAATCAGCTGATTGGTTGCCTGCAAACGCCTGTTGGCATTGCGTTTGGTCATAAACGCAATGGCGATGAGTATACCAATAATAGCAAGCGCAATGGCCAGCAATGTGATGCCCTTGGCTTTCAGCGTTTCTTTTTCTACCTGCTCTTTCAGCAGTTTATTGGCAGCTTCGCGTTCTTTGGCATTGTAACGTTCCTGCAACTCTGCAATGGTCTGATGTGTATCTCCGTTTACGATGGCTGTATCGAGTGCATACCACTGCTTGAGGTAATCGTATGCCGAGTAATAATCTTCTTTGTATTCGGCCAGCTTGGCAAGCATGGCATAACTGTCTGCTTCTTTACTCCGCGAATCGAGCTTGCGGGCCAGCTCCATGGTTCTGTCTGCATAATAAGCAGCAGAATCGAAATTCTTTTTTTCGGTGAAGAGATCAGCCAGGTTCAGCAGATCAACCCATAGATCTCCGGCATTGTTACTGGCCGTATGCATTTGCAGGTTGCTTCTGAAATAGGGCAGCGCCTCATCATACTTCTTCTCTTTGAAATTGAGACTTCCGAGATTGTTGTAGGTGCTGGTGATATCGATTTGTTTTTCGAAGGGCTTGCCGATGCGAAGCGCTTCGCTCAGCAGAATGCGGGCACTGTCGTACTGACGAAGCTGCATATAGATCACAGCGAGATTGTTGTAAGTGCTTACCACATTGTAGGCATCACCTCTGAAAGAGGATAGCTTTGCTGCCTGCAGATAGAAATTCTTCGCCTGCTGCGGCTCTTTGATATTTGCATAGAGAATGGCCAGATCACTTAGAGCAGATATCTCGTACTCGACCATATTCAGTTTGCGGGCGGCTTCCAGCGACTGAAGATAATAGTTGATGGCGGCTTCATAGTTGCTGCTCATCTCTTCGACGATGCCTTTAAGACGACTGCTCAGCACTTCTCCCTTATTGAATTTAAGATGAGTAGCTGATTCTTCGATAAAGCCGGCATAGTATCGGATGGAATCTTTTCTGTCTTCGGAGAAATCGAGACATCTGTCGTACAGCGACTTCAGGTACGCAGTATCTACCTGTGCCAGGGAGGGCAGGCCCACAATAAGGAGCAGAATAAACAGCCAGGGTCTCAAATGATTGAACAGTTGCTTACAGGAAAGATAAGGAATATACTACCCATTTACCATGAGTGGCAATTAAAATTACATGAACGGGGTCTCTGTTCAGTCGATCAGTCTGTTCTTGAGTGCGAACTTCACCAGCCCAACCGTGTTGTTTACGCCGAGTTTGGCAATCAGGTTTTTCCGGTGCGTTTCTACCGTGCTAACACTGAGGAACAGCTTTTCGGCGATCTCGGAATTGCTGTATTCTTTGCAGATGAGGGTGAGAATTTCAATTTCACGTTTGGAGAGGATCTCTTCTACCTTCTTGTCTTCGATGGTGATGGTATTGCGGAAATCCTGATCGGTATCGAGGATATTGATCTCTTTGCTGAAGTATTTATCGCCGGTAGCAATGGCTTGAAGCGCGCGTTTGAGCTCATCCATGCTGGCATTTTTGAGCAGGTAGCCCTGAATATCATACTTCACCAGTTTATGAATGTATCGTGTGCCGCGCATGAGGGTGAGGTAAAGCACTTTCAGATTTGGGCGAAGTGCGCGGATCTGCTGCAGCAGCTCTTCTTCTTCGATATCGGGCAGATGAACATCCAGCAGCAGTACGTCGATATCCAGTTCCGGCAATTGTTTCAGCAAATGACCACCATTCATGGCAGTACCTACAACCTGTATGCCATCTTGTTTTGCGAGTAATAGGGTTAGACCTTCAAGGTATAATTCGTGGTCATCTGTAATAAAAACTTTCACCATAGGATGTAAACAATATGGGGCAATTTAAAACTATTTGCCATATGAAAGCAAAAAGCCCTGAAAAGGGCTTAAAGATTATTCCTGCTAATATGTTCGCAATGCTATCTTACTTTGAGCATCGACCTCACCTGCTGATTGGCTCCGTTCTGCAACCGGGCGTAGAAAACGCCTGTGGGCAGGCCCACGCTCTCGAACGACACAGTGTAGGCGCCGGGCGCGTATACTTTATCGGCCAGCACTTTCACTACCCTTCCCAGCGAGTCCAATACCTGCAACAGTGTATGTCCTCCCTTGGTTTTAAAGGTAATTTTGGTTGAATCGGTAAATGGATTCGGATAATTGATCACCAGTTGCTCGCCGGAATTTCTGATCACATCTTCGATGCCTGTGGTTGTACAGGCATTGTTGTAGGCCAGCGGAATATTCTGGAAATTCTTCAGCATGATGGTTTCCAGATCGAGATCCTTTACACAGAACCATTGACTGAGCAGTGATGAATAAATGCTTCTGAAGTCGTATTGAAAGGGAACATTATCTGTTACTGAAGCGTTGGCAGGAAGAAACGGATTGTTACCAACGATGCCCGGCCTTACATTTTTTCCGAAAACAAAAACCGGAGCCGCAGCGCCGTGATCGGTACCGAGACTTGAATTGGATTTTATGCGGCGGCCGAATTCGGAGAATGTCATGCCAATCACTCTGTCTTCCACACCCAATCCTTTGAGATCGTCCATAAAGGCTTTGATGGCATTTGAAACGCGTCCCAGCAGTTCGGCATGGTTACCCGAAGTAGTGTCTTTTTCTTCTACCTGTCCACCATGTGTGTCGAAGCCGCTGGTGCTCACCATGTACACACGGGTTTTCAATCCACCTTTCACCAGGCGTGCAACTATTTTCAATTCCTGCGCAAGATCGTTATCACCGGGGTAGGCGCCTTGTGCGGGCACTTTGGCTGCGGCTGCCCGGATAGCCAGTGAATATCTTTCCGTTTGTCCGGCAATGAGACGGATGTATTTCAATTCTTTGCCCCATGGAGTATCGGGCACATCATCCGGCACATTGTCCAGAAAATCGTAGAAGCTTGCAGGGTTAAGGATATTCATCGCCATGTTGATGGTAGGCCCCTGTAAAGCAAGCGCAGAAACGGCGCCTATCTGAATGGCAGGAGGATCGGGCATCTGCGTATTAGGATATCCGTTAGGATAATTCGGATACTCATTGGCAAGGTAGCGGCCTGTCCATCCGGTATTCAATACCTGTTCGGAATCTGATCCGCTCATCCAGATATCGGTTGCTCTGAAGTGAGAGAAGTTGGGAGAAGGATAACCTACAGCCTGAACAATGCTGAGCTTTCCTTCGTTGTACAAAGTCTGCATGCCTTTCATTGCAGGATGCAGACCGGTTTTTACAACACCATTCAACGGCAGCACTTTGTTCTGCGGAATGGCGATATTGCTTCTTGCGGCTGCATATCCCTGATAGTATTCTACAGGGATCACCATGTTAAGGCCATCATTACCTCCGTTGAGCTGGATCAGTACCAGCACTTTGTCGGTTTCTGTAGTGGCTAACAGGGATTGGATTAATGGTGAGGAGCTTGTATATGCCTTAACAGAAAAACCCTTGAATAAGCCGGGCAGTGTAATGGCTGCGGGCAGTGTTTGGGAAAAGAATTCTCTGCGCTTCATAGAAAACTGGTTATGGCTGTAATCCGCAATGGAAGCAGATTACAACGGGGTTGGTTTATGCTAATTGATATTCGGCCAGGTTCATAAGGTATTTGTAGAGCGATTTCAACCGTAGGAATACCACTTCTTTTTTGGTCATATTCGTTGGGTCGGCACGATAGGCATTCCATGCATTGCTCCAGTAGTAATCCTGCGTCTGGCCGGTGAGCAGTATACTTTTTTTGATAGCTGCTTTGGAGGCAGCGGAAATGGGAACGCGATAGAGGATATCCAGCGCGTCGTTGATGAGTGCATTGGGATCAACTGCGTTGGGCAGAGACTCGGTGAATTTAATCGGATCGATGCTCAGAATCATGCCATTTCTGGTATAGCCCATACCGATAAGCATATCGGAGAAAATATTTCGTTTGGGGAGTGTGTCGGAGTTGATCCAGGTTTCGTGGAACTGTGGTATCTGGTAGTAGGCGGGCCACCCCGAAACGCCCGGAGGATCGCCGGGGTCTTCCTGCATTTCACCTGCCTGAAAACGAACAAACCCCAGCATGTTGTAATAATTTACAGTATCGGAAGCAGCCGGGAAGGCAACTGCAAATTCGCGGCAGAGGCCAACGAGTAAATCGAGCGGGCTCTTGATGAGGCATCCCTGCGATAAGGCATCGAAGAAATGTTCGCTCTTGAAAAGCAGACTGAGTACGGGTTTGATCTCCCAGTTATTATTTCTGAATACCTGCGCCAGTGGTTTGATAACATTGGTTTCGGTATTGGCATCGATAGTATAGTAAACAAAGAACCGATAGATTTTTTTAACAATGAACTCAGAAACTTCAACCTGTTTGGCGAAGATCATATTGAGGAGATCATCGAGTTCGGCATTGCCTGCATTGGCATCACTTCTGCCAGCAATGGTGGTGCCGTTGTAGAAAGAAGAGAATTTCTTGGGGTCCTTATCGTGTTTGGTAACATCGAAGAAAA
Organism: Pseudoflavitalea sp. G-6-1-2; assembly: GCF_012927185.1. Taxonomy (GTDB): domain Bacteria; phylum Bacteroidota; class Bacteroidia; order Chitinophagales; family Chitinophagaceae; genus Pseudobacter. The sequence goes on along the minus strand of NZ_JABBGB010000001.1, from coordinate 1,661,989 downwards.
CGGTATCGGTGTCTTCATTGATGCGCCAGCCTGTAAGCACGCGGGCAGCTGCGAAAACATCAGGCTCCTGATAGTTAGGATTGTTTTCCTTACCAAGTGTAAAGAGCTCCTGTAACTCACGGGCATAGTTTTCATCGGGAGCAGTATCGGTATTTAACTGGCCATTGAGATAATTGAGCATGGCGAGATCGAGTGTTACACCTCGTACCAATTGTTTAAAATTACCCATGGCAAATTGCTTCAAGAGCAGGTAGTGACGGTAACCATAGATGCCTGTCTGATAGGTGCTGGCTTCGGTAGCAAAATGATTGTGCCAGAAGAGGATCATCTTCTCTCCGATATTTCTTTCCTGATTGATCATGCGACCAACCCACCAGTCTTTCCAGCTGAGTACACGATTGAAGTTTGCCTGACCATCACCGGAATGTGTGTTCACCCAGGTAGATCCGACAGGAATGGCGTAATCGGGATCCGCAGGGTTGATATCTTCATTGGTATAATTCTTAACAGGAGGTGCTGGTGTGGTTACAGGCACATTGAGTAGTTCATCAACAGCCTGCGACATACTAAGAGACTTGAAATGATCGATGTCTTCTTTTCTGGCACCGAACATGGTTCTTTTGAGAAGGTGTGTCACTTCGTTGGTGCTCCATGTGCCGGCGTAGGTATTGAGGCCGGTGGTGATTTGCCGGAGGCCGCCAAAAGGTGCTTCAGCAGGGATATTGGATGCTGGTTTCAGGGCGAAGAATGCTCTTCTATCCATAAGGTTATTTTTGGGGTATGCAGTAAACGCAATAATTGCGCAAAAATGTTGCCACTTGATCAAAAAAAGGGGAAACGGGTAAATTTTCAGAGGATTGCGTAATTATACCAGTGGCGGAAAGTGTAGATGGTTGAACATGGAATTCCGGAGTAAAGGATAGAGAAAAATCAAATGCAGCAATGTATGTTTAAACGGGGATTATTATTACTATAACTATGATGCACATACGATATACAAACGGGTCCGATAACATCAGAGAATAGTAACGAATTTTGGTGAGACGAGCAGGAGAAAAAAAACTTCTTTTAGCGTTATTTTTCCCGCTTTTTATTTGAGGAAAAAATTTAATTTAGTGTCTTGATTCTGGTAATGAAGGTGGCGCTGCATAAGCAGCGAAGAGATTAAGGCTTAACAATTGTTTCGAGCTTTCTAAACCAACTGTGTCAGATACAGTGTTCGGTATCTGATAATTTCCAACTGACATTAGACGGGTTATTGTTTCGGCTTCGATAAGAGGCCCTGGGAGTGCTGTATGCTGGCATAGCTTATCAGATACTGGTGTGATAACACTGTAAGCTGAGTGGCCTTCGCATGGGAGATAGATTTGCAATTAAATCCTGCTGTTACCGGAAACGTCCTTTTGTACCTTCTTAGAATTTTTATCACTAAAATAATCAAGTATATGACCGATGAATATTATAGAAAAATTATGGAAGCATTTGACAGGCGTATGAATGAAGAATTAACACCGGAACAAGCTTTGAGCAAATTTGTCCGTGCTGGCATTATGGATGAAGAAGGTAATTTCCGAGAGCCATACAAAGACCTGGAATGGTACTTTGCAAATACAGAAATCCAATGGTAATGTATGATATCAAACCCGGCTTAATTATAGGATTTCATGGGTGTGATACTGACGTAAGGGATAAATTGCTGAATCAGCCTGACGAAATCATGATCAGTCAAAAACCATATGACTGGCTTGGGCATGGTTTATATTTCTGGGAAAATAATTACGATCGTGCAATGCAATGGGCTGTAGAGAAGAAAAATCGGGGCGGCATCAATAATCCAGGTGTAATTGGGGCTGTACTTCAATTGGGGCATTGCTGCGATCTATTGGAAAGCAAGTATCTGCGTCTTCTGTCCAGATCCTTCGACACAATGCGGATAGACTATCAGAAAATCGGAAGATCAATTCCTCAAAACTTGAATATGCCTTCAGATAAGTTCAACAATAAACTACTCAGGTATCTCGACTGTGCCGTCATTGAGTTCATGCACCTGGAACTTACAGAGAACACTCACATTACTCCTGATCAAACCAGTAATTCCCTATGGCGGCCATTCGACTCTACCCGATGTGCTTTCATCGAAGGAGGCCCCGCATTCGACGGTTCGTGCCTCCACGAGAAAACCCATATCCAGATCTGCATCAGAAACCCCAACTGCATCAAAGGCTTTTTTATGCCCCGAAGAGAAATCGACTATCAGGAATGGTTGCACCAACTGCAAAGGTTTCCTTCTGACTTTGCATCGAACTGAAAATTTTCAACCAAAACGCTTCGCTCATCCAAACAAAAAAGTCTCCGGCTTTCACCGAAGACTTTCAATATCCTATCTGTAATGCCTAGTTGATATTCTCGATGATCCCCGCAATACCCTGTCCACCACCAACACAAGCTGTTACGATTCCATATTTCTTATTCAGCCGCTTCATATCATGTGTAATCTGAATGGTGAGCTTAGCACCTGTACATCCCAACGGATGCCCTAATGCAATAGCGCCTCCATTGATATTCACGATATCAGGATTGATGCCCAGTTTACGTATCACAGCAATGGACTGCGAAGCAAATGCCTCATTCAGTTCCATCAGATCGATCTGACCAAGACTCAGGTTCGCTTGTTTCAGCACTTTAGGTACTGCTTCAACCGGACCGATTCCCATGATGCGCGGATGCACGCCAGCGGATGCACAAGCTACCAGTCTTGCGATTGGTTTCAGTCCGAGTTGATTCACCAGCCTTTCGCTCATCACTACCACAAAAGCTGCTCCGTCGGAGGTCTGGGAAGAGTTGCCGGCTGTTACAGATCCTCCTGCGGCGAATACTGGTTTCAGTTTGGCTAAAGCTTCGAGACTTGTATCGGGCCTTGGGCCTTCGTCTGTATCGACTGTGTAATTCTTAACAGCACGTTTGCCCTTTTCATTTACGTATACCTGCTCAACATCAATCGGCAGGATGCCGCTTTTGAAATAGCCGTTCTTTATTGCGTTGATCGCTTTGATATGAGATTGGTAAGAGAACTGATCCTGGTCTTCGCGGCTCACTTCATATTCTTTCGCTACTGCTTCGGCGGTGAGGCCCATGCTGAGGAAGTAATCAGGTTCGTCTTTTGCGATGGAGTAAGAAGGTACTGGTTTCCATCCTGCGGTTGGCACCAGGCTCATGCTCTCCGTTCCTCCGGCTACGATACACTCAGCCATCCCTGTGCGGATCTTGGCAGATGCGATGGCGATGGTTTCCAGTCCGGATGCACAATAACGGTTCACGGTCATTCCCGGCACTTCGATGCCCAGCGCTTTGGCAGCGATCAGTCGTCCCACCTGCAATCCCTGCTCCGCTTCGGGAACGGCGTTGCCCACTATCACATCATCTACCATCTTGGGGTCTAGTCCGGGTACAGAAGCTACCAGCTGTCTGATCACTTCCGAGGCCAGATCATCAGGGCGATAAAAACGGAATACGCCCCTCTTGGATTTACCTACAGCGGTGCGATACCCTGCTACGATATATGCTTCCTGCATAAAATATATTTAAATGAATTATTAGTTGTTTATGCAACCTTCTATATCAAAGTTAATGTACCATTTTCTTCCTGCCAAATAGCTGTCCGTTAAAGTTGCATTATCTTCGCCCCCCAATATGTACCAGTTAATCCGCAAATTACTATTCCTTTTCGATGCTGAAAATGTGCATCATTTCGCCATGAATGTTTTCAAAACAGGCTGCAGTATCGGCTTCATCCGCAGGCTGTTAACTTCTTCTTTCAAACCAGAAGCAGGCGCTCCGGCCACTGCATTCGGTTTAACTTTCAAGAACAGGATCGGCCTGGCAGCAGGCTTCGACAAAAATGCCCTCTACCTCCGCGAGCTCGAGACAATGGGATTCGGATATGTAGAAATCGGCACAGTTACTCCCCTGCCACAGGCAGGCAATGATCGCCCCCGCCTGTTCCGTCTTCCCAAAGACAAGGCACTGATAAACCGTATGGGATTCAACAACGACGGTGTAAAGGTGATTGCCGACAGACTGAAGAAATGGAAAGAGCAACACGCCTCTTCTCCACTGATCATCGGCGGCAACATCGGCAAGAACAAAGTAACGCCCAATGAAGATGCCTGGAAAGATTACGAGATCTGCTTCCGCGAGCTGTATGCTGTAGTGGATTATTTTGTGGTGAACGTGAGCTCGCCCAACACACCCGGACTTCGTGCCCTGCAGGAGAAAGACTCACTCCGCAAGATCTTATCGCATCTGCAAACCATCAATCTGCAACTGACACCTTCGGGTAAAGAGCCCAAACCTTTGCTGCTCAAAATTGCTCCGGACCTTACCATGGAGCAGATCGATGATGTAGTAGATCTCGCACTCGAAATCCAACTCGACGGACTCGTTGCAGCCAACACCACCATCAGCAGAGAGAATCTGCAAACACCTGCCGCAACCCTCGAAGCGATCGGTGCCGGCGGTCTCAGCGGTAAACCACTGCTTACACGTTCAACTGAAGTAGTTCGATATATTTGCGAAAAGACCGGTGGCAAAATCCCTGTGATCGGTTCCGGTGGTATTTTCACCGGCGAAGACGCAGCAGCCAAAGAAGCAGCGGGAGCCAGTTTAGTGCAACTATGGACAGGCTTTATTTACGAGGGCCCCGCAATTGTGAAGAAGATCAGCCGCACCTGGAAATAAGCAGTTAATTTGTAACAATACAATTCCGTTCCCTACTAACTTATTTTAAGTTTTAAAAATTATTCACCCGCTCATGGAGCAGTTATTTACGATCGACGCACTGATCAGTTTATTAACCTTAACAACACTCGAAGTTGTGCTGGGTATCGACAACGTGATCTTCGTATCGATACTCATGGGGCGAATGAGCAAAGAAGAACAGCTCAAAGCCCGCCGCATCTGGATGTTCGCCGGTATCACCGTGCGCATTCTCTTATTGCTGGCCATCGGCTGGCTGGTAAAGAATGGTAATGCAGAATTGTTCGGTTTTGATTTCAGAGGTGCACATCTGTCTTTTAACCTTCGCAACGTGATCATGTTTGTAGGTGGTCTGTTCCTGTTGTACAAAACAGTGAAGGAGATACATCACAAACTCGAAGGCGATGAAGAAAGCCTGAATCCGAAGAACAACAAACAGGCATCATTCGGTGCATTGATCAGCCAGATCATCGTTATCGATATGGTGTTCTCATTCGACAGCATCATTACTGCGGTAGGTCTGGCGAAGATTGTAGGTGTAATGATTGTGGCCGTGATCATCGCCATGATCATCATGTTCTTCTTTGCCGATAAGATCAGCGGCTTCATTCATCAGCATCCTACGCTGAAAATGCTGGCCCTCGCGTTTCTGCTGATGGTTGGTTTCAGTCTTTTCTTCGAAGGCCTCGAACCGATCCACCATAGCCATATCGACAAGGGTTATATCTACTTTGCCATGGCGTTCTCATTCGGCGTTGAAATGCTGAATATGTGGATGCGCAAGCGCGAGAAGAAAAAGAAACCGGTGGAATTGAGAGAACCGTCGCTGAAAGAGAATAGTCCGGCTGCGAATAACTCAAGCAGACAACACTAAGTGATGCTGAAAATTAATCATAGAAGCGGGGCAGATTGCTCCGCTTTTTTATTGCATGAAAGATCACTGAATGCAAAGCAGTGTTGCTGCCACCATGCCCGCAGTTTCGGCACGCAGGCGCGTATCGCCCAGCGTTACCGGTGTGAAATGATGATCCAGCGCGGTTTTGATCTCCAGAGGAGTAAAGTCGCCCTCAGGACCGATGAGAATAAGTTGCGAAGGTTGTGTGGGATCAGCTGCAGTTACAAGCGAAGTGCGTTGCTGCTCTTCGCAATGCGCAATGAATTTCTGTGCAGCCAGCATGGTATCTTCTTCACGGAAAAGTTGTCCGTATGATATCGGCTGATGCAGCACAGGCAACCAGCTCTGCTGACTTTGCAGCATAGCACTCACGAGGATATTTTCGAATCTGTCTTTCTTGAAATGTTGTTTCTCCGTTCGCTCACAAATGAGTGGAATGATCTCTGAAACACCGATCTCCGTTGCTTTTTCGATGAACCATTCAAAGCGGCTGGCGTTCTTGAGCAGCGAAATAGCAATCTTCACTTTTCGCGCTGGCGGATCACTTTGCTGTGTGCTCAGTATTTTGATCACGCATTTTTTCTTATGCGGCTCGGTGATGGTAACCAGATGCAGGTTTCCTTTTCCATCGGCGAGCTGAAGCTGCTCCCCGCTATCCATTCGCAATACCTGCACAATATGCTTCGATGTTTCTTCGGGCAATTGTACCAGCTCGTTGATGGTAACAGGTGATGCGAAAAAGAAAATGGGCAAACTCATGCGTAAGCGGAATTTTTCAGCAGTTGCTTAGAACGGAGAATCGTCGTCGTCTCCGTAAGGCATATCGTTCATTTTGCTGCCTGCCTGGATGTAAAGCTTGGCTCCGCCATCTCCGCCGGCTGCTCCGCCTTCGGGTGGCAGTGGTCTCCATGCGCCACCTCCGCCGCCGATGCCTCCGAAATCGTCTTCCTCCATTTCCACGAACTTCTGAATATGAAGCTGGGCGCGGAGTTTGATGGTTTCGAGAGAACCGTTACGGTGTTTGGCGATACGCACGTGCGTTTCACCTTTATTGCTCTCACCCATTTCGTTCTGAGTGATATCGTAGTATTCCGGACGATAGATGAACATTACCATGTCCGCATCCTGTTCGATGGCACCCGATTCGCGAAGGTCACTCAGCTGTGGCATCTTGTTGCCTTCTTTACGGGTTTCAACGGCACGGCTTAACTGAGACAGTGCGATGATGGGGATCATCAACTCTTTCGCCAGTGTTTTAAGGTTACGCGAGATGGTACTGATCTCCTGCTCACGGTTTACGTTCTTACCGCCACCGCCGCTCATCAGCTGCAGGTAGTCGATAATGATCATACCGATATTGTGTTTGTTTTTGAGACGGCGTGCTTTGGCACGAAGCTCGAAAACGTTGAGGGCTGCCGTATCGTCGATGAAGATGGGCGCCTGCGCCAGTTTCTGGATACCCTTGGCGTAGAGCTGCTTCATTTCGTGTTCTTCCATTTTACCGCGGGAGATCTTTTCGAGCCAGATCTCAGATTCGGCAGAGAGGATACGTTGTACCAGCTGTGCTGAGCTCATCTCAAGGCTGAAGAAGGCCACAGGGATCTGCTTGCTGCTCAGTGCCGCATTGCGCACCAGGTTAAGGGCGAAGGCGGTTTTACCTACCGCAGGACGGGCGGCGAGGATGATCAGATCCGATGGCTGCCATCCGTAAGTTACTTTGTCGAGCGAAGGGAATCCGCTCGGAACCCCCGTGATATCTTCGGTACGGTGGCGCATATCTTCGATACGCTGCACCGTTTTTACGAGTACCGAATCGATACTGTCGAAGTTCTTGCGGAGGTGATTATTGGTGATCTCGAAGAGCTTGCTTTCAGCTTCGTCGAGCAGGTCGAATACATCTGTACTGTCTTCATAACTTTCGCTGATGATCTCACCGCTGATGCGGATGAGTTCGCGCTGGATGAACTTCTGCAGAATGATGCGCGAGTGCGCTTCGATATTGGCAGCAGAAACCACCGCATTGGTGAGCCGGGTTACGTAGTATGGGCCGCCGATCATCTCCAGTTCGGTTTTGCTCTTCAGCTCTTCTACCACCGTAAGGATATCTATCGGCTGGTTCTTTTGCTGCAGGCTAACCATGGCGCGATAGATCCGCTGATTGGCATCTACATAAAAGCACTCAGGTTTGAGGATCTCCACAACGGTGTCGAAAGCGCTTTTCTCCAGCATGATGGCGCCGAGTACGGCTTCTTCCAGGTCTTTGGCCTGGGGGGGTACTTTGCCATATACCATCGTGCTGAGGTCGATCGAGCCTTTGCGGCGACCTTTGCGGTCTTTATTCAGGTTAGTTAAGTCCATTCAAAAAAAGAGGGTCAATAAAAGTTAACACATTGGTTTGAGCAGCCTTTTGATACAGTTTTTCCAGGTATAGGGCGAAAAAGGGTATACACCATTAATTGGGTGATCCAACCAATGACTTGCGGGTTAGTATCCAGCCTTGTTGTTACGAAAATGTTACTACAGGGTTACCTCAATGTTACCGCGTCAGTCAGGAGGGCGAATATAACCCCCTCCATCGTTCCGAAAAAAATTTTTTCCGATCAATATTTGATCACCCGCAATCCACTGATGGACTCACAGGATGCACGGGGTTATCCACATCACTGTGCCACCTATCCCCAATTTACAAAAGTTTGGCACCCGTTCCCAAAAGAAATGCACACACCCTGTGCGTAAGAAAAAAGGCGCTTTTTTTTGGTGAAAACCCTTAGTGATCAAGATACAGCAGGGGGTTGTTTTAGCAGTATCCGGACAGTGTAAAAACCGTATTCAGCCTGCCTTTGCGGGTGTCTGCAAACCTGAAAGCGGTACTGCGCAGGTATTTGTTAAAATAATCGTCCAACAACCATAGGAAATATCTGTTTTTAAACCGAAATTAGCAGTAGCAGTTGCTCAAAAAAGGCCAGTATGCGGGTATATCAGTTAAAACATTATGAGGTTCTATTGAATGACCTCCGCTCCAAAGAGCAGGATCTCCTGAGCCATTACGAACAATTATGCCGTCGCATACTCACGAGCGAAGCCATTGCCTTCTCCAATGCAGTGGAAGTTGCAAAGATCACTTCCTTCCCTAAGATCGAACGCAAACCGATAAGATTGCAACGCCTGATGGATATGCGCAAATTCCCTCCGTTTCATTTCGTAATCGCGAAGAACTAAATACTCCCCGGTTCATCTATTCTTTCTGTTTCTCCTATTGATTCTTCCCCGGTAAAATATTTTGCCCTTCTTTTGCAATAACTTTCGCAAAAACGCGACTAATTCATTCTAAATAATCACATCCATCAGTATGAAACATCTGATCGCTATCGCAGCCGTATTGATAACCGGCGCCGCCTCTGCCCAGACAATCACTAAAAAGGTTGTTTTTCAAAAAGACCAGCAGCTCGAAACTCAGAGCAGCATGAAAATGAACATGACCATGGAAATGGGTGGCATGAGCATGGAAATGGTGAACAGCTATCAATTCACCAATCAGATCACCGTTACAGACGTTACGCCTGCTGAGATCAAACTCAGCCAGAAAGCCAGCCATATTGTGGCCGATGTTCAGGCAGGTCCGCAGAGTGCAAGCTATGACTCTCAAAAACCAGCCGATTCAACCAGCCAGTTGGCGGAAGTTTTCGGTAAAAAAATAAAAACCACCTATCACCTCACTGTTGATAAGAATGGTAAGATTACAGCCAGCGACGATACTGACGCTGCAAAAGCAGCGGATGCGATAACCTCCATAACAGGAAGCGTAGGCGAGAGCATGAGCCTCGTAGGCACCAACCTTGAGATCATCGCAGCACTGCCGGCAGGTAAAAAGCTGAAAGCCGGGGATACCTGGACGGACAGCCTGATCGATGCCAAAGCCAACAGCAGATTTCTGATGAACTACAAAGTGCTGGCCATTCAGGGCAATGAAGCACAGATCGGTTTTGGCGGTACGCTGGATCGTGCAGGAGAGATCCAACAGCAGGGAATGACCCTGAACATGACCATCAAGGGTCTGCTGAAAGGTGAGTACTCTTTCGATACTGCTACAGGGCTTATCAAAACCAAGAAGACGAATATGGATGGTGATGGCAAGATAGAAATGGCCGGACAGGAGATCCCCTTCAAAATGAAGGTTGATTCTGACCTTACGCTGAGCAGGAAGTAATTCAGATCAGGGCTCCGAAGTAAGGAGCTTATCCAATAACTTTTCCATGGCGGACAATTGCTGTTCCGTCTCACGGGCAATAAGCGGCTGGTCTCCGGCCGCTTTTTGTTGTGTGGCATACCAGAGGATCACCATGGCGATATAATCCTGCATATCCTTCCCGGCAAAATTGGTTTTGAACTCAAGGATCTTGTCGTTGATCAGCTTGAGCGTTTTTCTTACCACCTCTTCATCGGCGGGAGAGATGCGGATTCTGTAGGTGCGGTCACCTATCACAACATTTATCGGAATTAATTCTTCCATTACTTGCAAGTTTGAAATCTGTGCTCTATATTTATCCACACGGTATTCACAACGGACGTAATAACGTATCAAGACACGGCTCAGGATCGTTTTGGATGGTTAAAAAGGTTAAGGCAAGGATCCAAATTCTATGAATACAAACCCAAAACCAAACGACCATGTTTGCAAAAGTTAGATCGAACATCTTTATTGATGCTCTGACACTCGAATTAGTAGAACCTATCCGCTCCAGCCTCCGCGCAATTCTTCGCGACGACAAAGGTTGCGAATGCAGCCGATTTGAAGCAAATGTTCCCAAAGGCGACAACACTGTAACCTGGAAAGGTCTCAACGACCTGCCTTACGGCGTCTATACCTTAGAGATCTCCGAGGGTGAGGATGAACAAAAGATGCGTCTCGTAAAAAGGGTGTAGCTTCTTAATCTCCCAGCATGGCAATACACCGGTCTATTTCCCGGATGTACAGGTTCAGCTTTTTTTCCAACTCTTTCCTGTCAGTTACTTCAATCTGACCGGCAGCCATTTTCAGCGCCGCTACTTTATTTTCCAGTTCAGCAATCTGTGCTACGTGCAATTCGTCTTTCCCCTTCAGCTCCTGCAATTCTTTTTGCATCCGGGCATTATCCCGCTGCATGGCCTGGTACTGCTGTACCACCAATTGTAGCTTCTCATTGAAGCGGCTCAATGATTGATCTGTCTGCGACATGGGATAAATTTTTAAACTATTTCCGGATCTCTGCTTTCACATCTTTTTCGAGGGCATCCATGATCTTGCTCATCATGCCATCGATCTCTTTGTCCGTTAATGTTTTTTCTTCATCCAGGAAGGTAAAGTTGATTGCCAGTGATTTTTTATCAGCACCGATCTTCTCACTCTGGAACACATCGAATAACTGGATGCGCTGGAGTTTGTCGAGCTTCGCTTTCTTCACGGCCGTTTCCACTTCTGCATACGCAAGGGCTTTCGGAACAATCATCGCCAGATCGCGGTACACGGGCAGTTGTTTGGGAAGCTCTTTCACTTTCAGTTCCTGCTTCGCCATATGCTTCAACAGATGCTCCCAGTCGAAATCTGCATAGAACACAGGTTGCTTAAGATCGAACCTTTTCAGTTCGGTGTCCGATACCATTCCGAGTTCTGCGATCAGATCCGTACCGATGGTTACCTGCAATGCATTCACCAGTTTGCCTTTGGCAGCTGTATTGTCTTCAGCCGCGCGCCAGCTGGGTTTGCTGATACCGGTGAGTTGCAATATTCTTGCCACGATGCCTTTCAGATAATACAGATCGGCTTCGGCAGATTTGGTTTTCCAACCGGCTTCTGCAGTGTTTCCGGTGATGTACACACAGAGATGTTCGTGCTCTTCGTATTTGCCTGAACCGGAAGTACTGTAGGTTTTTCCGAATTCAAAGAAGCGGAGATCCTGGTTTCTGCGGTTGAGGTTGTGGAGAACGGCTTCCAGACCGGTTTCCAGCATGGAGGGGCGCATGATATTGTGTACGGCGCTCAGGTTATTGAGCAGACGCACAGCGTTACCGAGATCTGCCTCATCGAAGTAGGCAGCATTGGTAATGGAGTTGGTGAATATTTCGTTGAATCCAACTGATGCGAGATAGTTGGATGCTTTTTCCTTGTAGAGGTACTTATAACGGTCTGCCTCAACCGAAGGTGAGATAGTGATCGCAGCAGGGATCTCGATATTGTCGAGCCCGTCTATGCGCATGATCTCTTCCACTACATCGGCCTGCAGTGAGATATCGGGTTTCCAGTAAGGGGCGGAGATCCAGAGATCATCCATACCTTCTTTGATCACTTCAAAGCCAAGGCTGGTAAGGATCTTCTTCACGCTATCGAAGTGGTAGCTCTTTCCGCTCAGCTTGCGCAGGTAGTGATATTTCAGTTGAACCGCTACTTTTTCTTTGGGCTGAGGATAGATATCGATCAGCTCTGAACTGATCTCGCCGCCTGCCAGTTCTTTGATCAGCAAAGCCGCACGTTTGAGTGCATTCACGGTATTGCTGATATCGATATTCTTCTCGAAACGAACCGCCGCATCTGTTCTCAGTCCATGACGGAAAGAGGTTTTGCGGATATCAGTTGGATTGAACCATGCACTCTCCAGGAAGATATTGGTAGTGCTTTCTTTCACACCACTGGTAGTTCCTCCGAACACACCGGCGATACACATGCCCTCTCCTTCTCCGTTGCAGATCATGAGATCTTCTGCGCTGAGCTTTCTTTCTTTATCGTCGAGTGTTACAAATGGCGTTCCTTCTGGGAGATTCTTTACAATCACTTTGTTGCCCTTGATGGCAGCTGCATCGAATGCATGCAGTGGCTGACCGGTTTCGTGCAACACAAAGTTGGTGATGTCTACGATATTGTTGATAGGACGAAGACCGATGGCTTTGAGTTTATCCTGCAGCCATTGCGGACTTTCCTTCACGGTGATATTTGAGATGGATACACCGCTGTATCGCTGGCAGCCGTTTGCATTCTCCACTTCTACTGTGATCGGCAAACTTGTATTATCTGGCTTGAAAGCGTTTACAGACGGGGTCTTTAAACGGGTATCCTTTTTATCGTGATGACTCAGATAAGCAACAACATCACGGGCTACACCGATATGGCTCATGGCGTCCATATGGTTTGGCGTGATGCCGATTTCAATTATCTGATCTGTGTAGATCGGGAAGATGTTGGAAGCAGGTACGCCTACTTTGGTATCGGCAGGAAGTACGAGAATGCCTGCATGGTTATCGCTGAGACCGATCTCATCTTCTGCGCAGATCATGCCATGGCTTTCCACTCCACGGATCTTGGCCACTTTCATAGTAAGGCCTTCTCCGCCTTTAGGGTAGATGGTAGCGCCTACAGGTGCAACAATCACTTTTTGTCCGGCTGCCACGTTAGGCGCTCCGCACACAATCTGCAGCGGATCTCCGGAACCAATATTTACAGTTGTAACAGATAATTTGTCTGCGTTGGGATGCTTTTCGCAGGTGAGCACTTCACCGATTACCAGTCCCTTCAGTCCTCCTTTGAGGCTTTCATAATTTTCAAGGCTCTCTACTTCCAGTCCTACAGAAGTCAGGATCTTGCTCAGTCTCTCAGGTTCAATTGTTGAAGGCAGGTATTCGTGTAACCAGTTGTAAGAAATTGTCATCCGTGTATTGATAAAAAGTTTAACTCCAAAAGGGCTTCCCGGCAAAGATAATGTTTAGCGGCAGCATTTCCCGGGCCGGACTTACAGGAGCGTCCATCCGATGGCGGTATTTACGGCTTTCCGAATGGCGCCGATGGCGGCATTGAGTACGTTTTCCACCATCAGAATTCCCAATCCTTCCACGGCCATGAGTACGGTGCGGAAAGAATTTCGCTGGATCTGGATATGCAGCAATGCTTCTTCTTTGGAGATCTTATCCTGAATTTTCAGTTTGGCGATCATGGCGAGGTTTTGCAAAAAATTCTTGCTTTCCTTCTCCACGTAGGGCTTTACTTCTTTCCAGTAGTTTTCGAGTATTGGTTTGGCGGCGGAGAGCATGTCTTTCGCCAGTGCGGGTAAGTTAAGGTTCGTTGCCATAGCTTGAATAGTGATAAAGGTTATTTAATACCGGCCCTGCTTTTCAGCGCCATGATAAATTTGAACATGGCCGTGTATTGGGTTTCGAAGGCGCTTTTGAGCAGCCGTACATCATGGGGCGCCAGCAGTCCATCGGGTTTGCCTCGATGGAGGGAGTCCATCAGCCGGATATTATCGTCCAGCAGATCGAGCATGTTGATCATCGGCTTGTTCTTTTCGATGGCATTGTTGCGGATGCGGAGGGTACGGGAGCTGGTGATAAGTCCCTGATAGAAAGCCGACTGGTTTCCGTACTTCAGTTCGGGAGCGGAGGGCGTTACTTCGTACTTCACAAAAAAGGCGGTGGTAGACTGCTGCATTTCCGACAATACTTTGTCTGTGGTTTCGTCATATGAGGAAAGCAGGGTTACTTTACAGGCGGCAAACAGCGTAAAAAGGGCCGCAAGAAGTATCAATCTTCGTTTGGTCAGAGCCGGGATAAACATATAAGGATAGGTATTTGATTCCGGGTGAAAATATAACATTTAAAGCGCAGATTATCCCTGTTTAGCCATCATGCTGTGGAGTTCAGTATAGGCCTGCAACCTGGCAATCTGGTGCTTCGCTAACAATTATTGCCCTTGGAATGTTCAGTTCCGGGAATCATTGTGTAATTTCCTTACTTTCGCACATTAGCCTCTCGTATGGGAAAATTACTATACATATTGGGGCCATATAATATGGTAGAATTCATAAAACAGTTTAAATACAATGGAATTAAATGCATTAAGCTATATAATAGGTGGAGTATCACTGGCTGTGGGCTTTGTAGTGGGTAAAGTGCTATACGACAAGAACTCACAGAAGAAAGCAGAAGAAGCAGAAGCACAAGCCAAAAAGATCCTCGCAGACGCCCAGACCAATGCCGAGAACCTGAAGAAAGAAAGATTACTTGAAGCGAAAGAGAAGTTTGTACAACTGAAAGCGGAGCACGATAAAGAGGTACTGGAAAGAAATAAGAAGATCAACGATTCGGAGAGCAGAATAAGACAGAAAGAGCAGAGTATCAATCAGAAAGTAGAACACGCAGAGAAACAGATAAAAGAAAACGACGCAATAAAGGATAACCTCAATCGCCAGATCGAAGTAGTTAATCTCAAACGCACCGAGCTCGAAAAACATCAGGAAGAGCATATCCGCCGCCTCGAAAAGATTGCAGGCCTGACCGCTGAAGAAGCCAAGTCTCAACTGGTGGAAAGCCTCAAACAGGAAGCACATACGCAGGCACTGGCATTGCAGCAGGAGATCATCGACGACGCCAAGCAGAAAGCCAATAAGGAAGCCCGCAAAATCATCATCCAATCCATTCAGAGAACCGCAGCAGAACAGGCTATTGAAAACTCCATCACTGTTTTCAACCTGGAAAGCGATGAAATAAAAGGACAGATCATTGGCCGCGAAGGACGAAATATCCGTGCCATCGAAGCCGCTACCGGTGTGGATCTGATCGTAGACGATACTCCGGAAGCCATCATCCTTTCTTCATTCGACCCGCTCCGCAGGGAAATTGCCCGCCTCAGTCTCCAGCGTCTGGTAGCCGACGGCCGTATCCACCCCGCCCGTATCGAAGAAGTAGTAGAAAAAACACGCCGTCAGATCGAAGAACAGGTAATGGAAATCGGTGAGCGTACCGTGATCGAACTCGGCATCCATGGTCTCCATAAAGAACTGGTTCGCATTGTAGGAAAGATGCGTTTCCGTTCTTCTTACGGCCAGAATCTGCTGATGCACAGCCGCGAAGTAGCCAATCTCTGCGGAATTATGGCAGCAGAACTGGGCCTCAATCCCAAACTCGCCAAACGTGCCGGTCTCCTGCACGATATCGGCAAGGTACCCGACGAAGAAACTGAACTGAGCCACGCCCTCCTCGGAGCGAAACTGGCTGAAAAATATGGTGAGAACCCGGCAGTAGTGAATGCTATCGGCGCTCACCACGACGAAATGGAAATGGCTTATGTGATTGCTCCGATTGTACAGGCTTGTGATGCCATCAGCGGTGCGCGCCCCGGTGCACGTCGCGAAATTATGCAGCAGTACCTGGCCCGTATCAAGGAACTGGAAGGACTGGCAATGGCCTATCCTGGTGTGGAGAAAGCATACGCTATTCAGGCGGGACGCGAACTGCGCGTGATCGTAGAGTCTGAAAAAGTTACAGATGCAGAATCAGACAAACTCTCTTTTGAGATTGCACAGAAGATCATGACCGAGATGACCTATCCCGGACAGATCAAAGTAACGGTGATCAGAGAGAAAAGGGCTGTGAACGTAGCCAAGTAATAAAGTAAAAAACAATTTTATATAACAACGGATTGGTTTACAGGTAGAATAGAAGAGACCGGACAGAAAAAGCGA
Organism: Pseudoflavitalea sp. G-6-1-2; assembly: GCF_012927185.1. Taxonomy (GTDB): domain Bacteria; phylum Bacteroidota; class Bacteroidia; order Chitinophagales; family Chitinophagaceae; genus Pseudobacter. The sequence continues at coordinate 1,645,855 of NZ_JABBGB010000001.1, read as the reverse complement.
CAAAAGAGTAAAGAAAAACTCAAAAAAGAATCGGGAAGTCTGGAGAATTACGGTTTTTCTCATTACCTTTGCCCTCCTTAAATTTAGAAGTCATGAACGCAGCAGTTCAATTTGTGCACGAACAGTTGACCGGAACGAAAGAATTCCCGAAATTCAAAGCAGGTGATAACATCACTGTTAACTATAAGATTATTGAAGGTGGTAAAGAGCGTATTCAGAGCTTCCGCGGCGACGTTATCAAACGCCAGGGAACTGCTCAGACTGCAACTTTCACTGTACGCAAAATCTCTGATGGCGTAGGTGTTGAAAGAACTTTCCCAATCTACTCTCCTAACATCGATTCAATCGAACTGAACAAGACTGGTCGTGTTCGTCGTGCGAAACTGTACTTCCTCCGTGAGCGTAGCGGTAAGAGTGCAAGGATTAAGGAAAAACGCATGCTGGTTGGCGCTGCTGCTGAGAAAGCAAAAGCAAAGGCCGCTGCTAAGGCTGCAAAAGCATAGACTTTCAGTTAATTCAGCTTATTTTAAATATGGGGAACCTGCCTTAGGGCGGGTTCTTTTTTGTGCGTATACCTCTTGGTTATTTTGTTCAGCGCCGGGAAATATGTCTGCCGTCGAAAAACAGGCCAGGGAGGGGTTAACTCCGGTTAAGCGATGGAATGAAGGATGGAACTGTGTGCTGAACCGGGCTTCGGCCCAACCCGTTTTAAGGCCGGACATACATATTTCCCGGCGCTGAACGCCGCTGAAATTGCGGCAGGGTAAGACTGAAGCCACCTGTGAAAAGCAGGCAGGAATTCAATTCTGGCGTTTCTTGCGATCTGCCGCCTCATTGTTTTTGGACTTTAGGGCAGCTGTGCTTCGGGGCAGGCGTTTTCCTTTGGAGAAAAATGGGAGTGATGATGAGACTTTGGAGTGGATTAAAGCAATTTATCTGAAAGGCCCTGAGGAGGATTGTGCAGGAGGTTAATGGTTAATCAGATGTAAAAAAGCAGGCTGAACCTGCCTCCCCTGTACAATTTGCCTTGTTAATCTTCGTTTTGCTTTGCTAAATGATGTAATTTCGTAGTTCAAACCAATTAAATAGTTGATCATGTTATTAAATGCCAATTTGTTGATGATCTCAATGCCGGGAGGTACAGAGTGGATCCTGATTATTTTAGCGGTATTGATCCTGTTTGGCGGACGTAAAATTCCAGAATTCATGCGTGGTATCGGTCGTGGTATCCGTGAATTCAATGATGCCAAGAACAACGTGAAGAAAGAGATTGAAGATGGCATGCAGGAAAAAGATAACAAGAAAGCTACTTCTGCTCAATAAGATCTTTTTCGCATTTAGTTATTCCTCATTCCGGTTGAATCCTTTAACCGTTTTGTGCTCAAAACCGGTGGTTACGCTTGTTTAAGTATACTTCAATACAAGATTATCATACTGATCTGCTGAATGGTACTGTGCTGTGCACAGATGCCGTTCAGCATTTTTTATTGCAGATAGATAAACGCAGTAACCTCAACGCTTATACGCAGGTCTTCTCCGAAGAAGCCATGCAAAAGGCTGCAGCGCTTGACCAACAACGTAAGGATGGCAAACCCATGGGCAAACTCCATGGTGTAGTGATCTCCATTAAAGATGTGATCTGTTATAAAGACCACGCCATTTCAGCCGGATCAAAGATTCTTCAGAACTTCAATTCTGTTTATAACGCCACTGCAGTGGAACGCCTGCTGGCAGAAGATGCCATCATCATCGGCGTTACCAACTGCGACGAGTTTGCAATGGGCTCTACCAATGAGAATTCCGCTCATGGCAAAGTACTCAACGCACTCGACGAAACCCGCGTCCCCGGCGGATCTTCAGGCGGATCAGCCGTTGCCGTTCAGGCCGGTCTCTGCATGGTGAGCCTGGGAAGCGATACCGGTGGCTCGGTAAGGCAGCCCGCAGATTTCTGTGGCGTTGTTGGTTTCAAACCTTCTTACGGACGTATCAGCCGCTATGGCCTCATCGCTTACGCCTCTTCGTTCGATCAGATCGGCATCTTCGCCAACAACGTTCCGGACGTTGCGCAGGTGCTCGAAGTGATCGCAGGTGAAGACGAATTCGATTCCACCGCTGCTTCTGAAGCTGTTCCTGCTGCCGCAGCTGTAACCACAGCTCCCGTGAAACCTTTACGAATTGCGTATTTCAGGGAAGCACTGGAAAGTCCGGCCCTCGATGCAGAGATAAAGGAGAATATCCTTGCCCTCATCGACAAGCTGAAAGCAGACGGACATACTGTTAGCCCTGTAGATTTCGAGTACCTCGACTATATCGTTCCGGCCTATTATGTACTCACAACTGCCGAAAGCAGCTCCAATCTGAGCCGATTCGATGGGGTGAAGTATGGCTTCCGGGCCGATGTGGATAAAAAAACCGATTTAACGGATTTTTACAAAGCCAGCCGCTCTGGCGGTTTTGGCTGGGAAGTGAAGCGTAGAATCATGCTGGGAACCTTCGTTCTCAGTGCGGGCTATTACGATGCCTATTTTACGAAGGCCCAGCAGGTACGTCAACTACTCGTTAACAAAACGAACATGGTATTCAACCAGTTCGATGCATTGATCCTCCCCACCGCTCCCACCACCGCCTTCCGCATCGGCGAAAAAATGGAGGATCCCATCGCCATGTATCTGGCTGACATTTTTACAGTATTTTCCAACCTCACCGGTATTCCCGGTATCTCAATCCCGCTTTTTTGGCACAGTAATGGCATGCCCTATGGGTTGCAGATTATGACGAACCGATTTTGCGAGTTATCTTTGCTGCAGTTATCCCATCAGTGGATACAGCGGTACAGATTCGCCGGTTAACATGAAAAGCCTAAACGCTCGACCCCCGGACTTCTCTGCCGCGATTTTTTTTAGCTCCTATCCTACGTAAAAGCAGTATCTCTATCCTATCGAAACATCATCCTTTAACTCTGAATCCATACCTGTGGGTCGCATTATTGTGTCAAACAAATGATGATGAAAAGAAAGTTATTTTTTGCCAGTTTACTGTGTCTGGTATGGTTTACTATGGCTTCGACTAAGGGAGCCGGTAAACAAAAACCCAGTTCCAATCACTTCGTATTGGAGACAAGCCTGCTCCTTCCCGGAAAGGCCGATTCTACCGCTCCCCGGACCGGTGGTTTCAGCAGCCTGTTCGATGAAGAAGAAGCCGGAACCACTTCAGCCGAAGTAAGGTTGAATCCGAGGGCTATGAAATTTGTGGAGGATTACATGGACAAGCATGGTGAAGACCTGCTCGAAATGAAAGATTGGGGCCGTCCCTATTTCAATATGATGGATGGAGTATTGGCCAAATACGGCCTGCCCACCGAACTGAAATACCTCGCCGTTATCGAATCCAAGCTGAAACGCACCGCCGTTTCCTGGGCCGGAGCTGTTGGTCCCTGGCAATTTATGCCCGGTACAGCGCGCCTGTTAGGGCTGAAAGTAGCCCGTGGCAAGGACGAACGCACAGATTTCTATAAAAGCACCCATGCGGCCGCCAAATACCTCCGCGATCTCTATACCGAGTTTGGAGACTGGCTGCTGGTGATCGCTGCCTATAACGGAGGCCCCGGCAACGTATACTCAGCCATCAAGAAAAGCGGAAGCCGCAATTTCTGGGATCTGCAGTACTACCTTCCAGCCGAATCACGCACACACGTGAAGAAATTCATCGGCACTCACTACGTATTCGAAGGTCAGGGCGGCATCACCACACTCACCAAGGAAGAAGCCAAAGAACAGATGGGTGTTACCGCCACTTACCTGCTCAACCGCAAGCTGAGCACGGAAGAGCTGAGCGCTTCAAAAAGCCTCACCATCTCAGGAAAATATCACAGCAGCTGCATCGCCAGGCATGTGCTGATGGACATCAATACTTTCAACAGGTACAATCCTGATTTCGATAAGAAGATGGCCAGCGCAGACAATGCCTACGAACTGAAACTGCCTTCCGAGAAGATGGATCTTTTCATGGCCAACAAATACAACATCCTCAACGAGTCTGTTCAGATGTTGTTAAGCGGTTCATCCGTTTCAAATCAGGTGAAGTAATCTTACTGAAGAGATAATAAAAAAAGATCCCGGCCTTGTGAGCCGGGATCTTTTTTTATGGGGAAGTCCCTATTTTAAAATTATGGTTGCTGCGGCATCAGTCCGTTCAATACTTTTTGAATAGCGGCTGCTTTCAGCAGACTTTCTTCGTACTCCATCTCTGGGTCGCTGTAGAAAGTGATTCCGCCTCCCGCAAGCCAGCTCAGGTATCTGTCTGCAGCATTGTAGAGAATGCTGCGGATCACTACATTGAAATCGAAATCGCTATCGGGTGTTACGTAACCAACAGCGCCGGAGAAAATGCCACGTTTTACCGCTTCATATTTTTCAATCAGCTCAAGCACTTTTCGTTTAGGCGCCCCTGTCATAGACCCCATCGGGAAGGTTGCTTTGATGGCATCCGTCCAGTGAAGATCGCTGCGAAGTTGTCCGCTTACCGTAGAGATCATCTGATGCACCTGCGGAAAGCTGTAAATGCCAAACAGTTCATCCACTTTTACAGATCCTTCTTCACAAACAATCGCCAGATCATTTCGAACCAGATCAACTACCATCACATTTTCAGAACGGTCTTTGGCGCTGTTGAACAATTGTGCTTTGTATTGTTCATCGAGTTGCTGATCATTTCGATCGCGCGGCGTAGTGCCTTTGATTGGCTGACTCAACAACTGTTGTGCTTCTTTGCGCAGGTATCTTTCCGGACTCGCACACAACAGGTATCGCTGGTCTACTTTATAAAATGCAGCAAACGGATTGGGTGAAAGTTCACTGAGCAACTGATACGTTCTCACCGAAGAGATCACAGCCTGCTCTGCATAGAACTGCTGGCAGAAATTGATCTCATAACAATCTCCGCGCAGAATATGCTGCCGCAGTTGTTCAATGATACCGATATACTCCTCTCTCGAAAACCGCTGCTTTACTTCGAATGGCGAAATGCCGGGTACAGGAGCTTCGATAGATTCAGTAACGATCTCATTGAATATTTTCAAATGATCCTCTCCGTAAGAACCAATATGCATGGCATCTCTGCCGAGCTGGATCACCAGTTCGGGTACAAAGAAAAACATATCGGCAAACCCGGTGGGGTCTGGATGCGAGGATGTAAGGGGGAATAATTCGTTCTTGAGATCGTAACCAAGATGGCCGAAGATCCAGTCAGGATGCTGGATATGAAATTCTTTCAGCTGGCTAAAAGCCTCTCCTGCATTGCATTCCAGGCGATGGAGCGCTCCGGCTCCGAGCAGGCATTCATAGGAATGATGCTCACCGGCATATTGCTGGTTATCCAAAAAACAACAAATGCTGAACCGGTTGGCCCAGTTCAACATTTGATGTTTTGTTTGCTGAAAATCAGTTATTGAAAAAGAAGTGAAACTTCTGCTCACTTGCATGATAGGTGTTCAGCGAAGCACAATTTAGAAATCATCTTCATCGTCGTCGAAGCCTCTGTCGTTGAAGAGGTCCATGTCTTTGAATTCATCGTCGATACCAAGATCGTCATCATCGTCTTTGGCAGATTTCTTTCCGCCGCCGCCGCTGCTGCCGCTTGATTTTTTTGTTTTGGATTTGGGAAGATCGAATTCTTCGAAATCGGGATCCCAATTCTCATCTTCTTCGGGCTTGTCCCAGTCATCTACTTCGTCGTCTCCATCATCATCGCCATCGTCATCATCTTCTTCGTCATCAGAAGATTTTTTCTTAGATGCTGCTTTTCCACCTGCTTTCTTTGCGGCTTTTGGAGTTTCCAGCTCACCATCTTCAAAATCATCATCCTCATCATCATCCTCATCTTTGTTAGCTTTTGAGGATTCTTTCTTAGGAAGTTCCTTAGAAGACTTTGGTGCAGGGCTTCCGCCAGTCTTTTTTTCCTTGTCAGATTTTGCTGCCATTGTCTGGTAAGATTGTGTTGTAAAATTCCGCGAACTTTTTAATTCGCCAAACTTTTTTTGAATTTTTTTTACGGTATAAAAGTCTGGGCCATTTTCTGTTCAGCTATGCGAACGTTCAGTTAAGATACACACGCATTTCAAACAAAAAAATACCTGCAAAAATAATAATAATTTCCTGGCTATTTCATTAGCGGGATGCCTGATCGGACGATCATTAAAGCCCTGATAAGATTATGCCATGAAACTACTGAATTTCTATCAATTGATCGCGCCCTGGCCCATTGGAGATCCAGGCGATCTTAACTCCAAGATATTCATTGATAAAAGTCACGTAGTCTTTCATTACTGCAGGCAAAGCAGCAGCAGATTGCAGCGCTGTAACATCAGTTTTCCATCCTTTCAGTGCCTTGTATTCCGGCTCAATGGCCAGGCGGGTCATCTGGAAAGGTACGGCTTTAACTGACTGTCCATCGATCTTATATGAAGTACAAACATTCAGCTCATCGAAGGCGTCGAGCACATCGGCTTTGGTCATTACAATTTTGGTAACGCCGTTTACCATACAGGCAAAGTTGAGGGCTACCAGGTCGATCCAGCCACAACGGCGGGGACGGCCGGTAGTTGCACCGAACTCACTGCCGATACGGCGCAGTTCTTCGCCGGTTGCATCGTGCAGTTCAGTGGGGAACGGACCGCTGCCTACGCGTGTGCAATACGCTTTGGTTACGCCGATCACGTCTCTGATCTTCTGAGGCGCTACACCGAGGCCGGTGCAAACTCCTGCAGAGATGGTGTTGGAAGAAGTTACGAAAGGAAAGGTTCCGAAGTCCACATCCAGCATGCTGCCCTGGGCACCTTCGGCCAGTACGGTTTTCCCTTCTTTCAGTTTTTCGTTGATGAAGTACTCTCCATTAACGATCTTGAAAGTTTTCAGGAATTCGATGGCGTCGAAGAATTCTTCTTCCCATGCAGTGATGTCTTCGTGGAAATTATGACTGTCGAGTATTTTCTGGTGTTTCAGACGGAGTCTGATGTATTGCGTAGTGAAATTCTTATCGAGCAGATCACCAACGCGGAGGCCATTGCGGCCGGTTTTATCCATGTATGCAGGTCCGATACCTTTGAGGGTAGACCCGATCTTATCGTTCCCTTTGGAAAGCTCAGAAGCTTTGTCGAGGGCTCTGTGTGTAGGCAGAATGAGGTGAGTGCGTTCAGAAATATAAAGGTTCTTACGGAAGTCTACGCCAAACGCAGCTACTGTATCACACTCTTTTTTGAAGATAACCGGATCGAGCACAACGCCGTTACCGATCAGGTTGATGGTATTTTCGTGAAAGATGCCGGAAGGGATCTGGTGCAGTACTACTTTTTTATCGTTTACATACAGCGTGTGCCCTGCATTTGGTCCACCCTGAAAACGTGCAATAATATCATACCGCGGAGCAAAATAGTCTACGATCTTTCCTTTCCCTTCATCGCCCCATTGAAGGCCTAATAATACATCAACCATAACAGAATTTATGTGTGTTTAGCATTCCAGGAGAATACCTCCGGAAAACGGGGGCAAAAATAGGCGAATGGCAGAAAAGCGGAAAATAAAAAGCGGATTATAATCGTGGGCAAAGGGGCAGAAATATTTGCAAAAAGGCCCCGGTTTCGTTATAGAAGCCGGGGCCTGCCGAATATTTACGTCAGAAAGGGTTATTGGCCCTCTGTAAGTGGTCTGGGGAATTTATCGAAAACATCGTCGTTAGGTCTGTCTTTAGGCAGATCGCCCAGTTTGTTGTAACGGCGCATATCTATCCAGCGGTGGCCTTCAAAGTAGAAGGAGAACCTGCGCTGGCGAAGGAGGTCTGTGGTCAGTTCATCATCTGTAACCAAACCACCATAAACGGACGAATTGTGTGATGTTCTGATGCGGTTCAGCGCAACTATCGCATCAGGATACTGAGTCAGACGAATCTTTGCTTCAGCATACAGCAGAATCAATTCTTCATTTCTCACAATGGTTATCGGCGCCACATTGGAAGTGTATACCCATACATCCCATTGACTGCTCAGGTCGTCAGAACTTGCAACCTTATCGCGCAGCGTAGCTTTTCCGATACGGTCGTCATTGGGTCCAAGTTGGGCAACTGCTTCTGCATGGAAATTTGGATGTGCCAGACGAATTTCTCCATTGCTGTTCTTACGGAAGAAAGTGATATTGGTCTGATCGTTGGCTCCGGTAGAAAACACATGGTAAGCGCCCATAGTAAGGCTTCCGTTCAGATCGAAGAAAGACTCGTTCAAACGGGAGAGCACACCAGGCCAATCTTTTCTGTAAGCCGCTACACGCGCAGCCAATGCACGGTTGAGTTTAATAAATTTAGCTCCATCGATAGCTCCATCAGTTTTCACAATGTCGAATCCTGCGGAAAGCGGGAAAGCAAATTCAGCACCTGCTACATCCGCTTTGGATTCATCGAGCAGATCAGAAATAGCTTTCAGAGATTCATCATAGCTGAGGAACGGACCTGGTTTATCAGGATCATTTACATCCACCCTGATACCATTGGTGTAAGTGAGGTTAAGATTCAGCAGCAACTGATATGCCTTGAAGAATTTTGCCACTGCAAGAAAACCTTTCTTCTTGGGAGCTGTAATTTGTTTTGAATTGGTGCAACCCTGAATAATGGTATTGCAATTTTTCACACCTCTGTAACGGCTGTTCCAGGAGTTGGTAAGATAGAATGTGTTGTTATTGAGTGTAGCCGCATCCTTACCAAGCAACTCAGTTGTATAACGTGGTTCAGATCCTGCGAAGCGATAAATTTCACGACCTATTACACCCGTTGCATCGAAATAGAAATCGAGGTTATTGCGGATGCCCGATTCGGTTCCTACCATGGTGTTGATCATCTGGAACTCGGTAGGATTGGTAGTGAGATCCTCAATCACAGCCCCGTTGAGACTTCCGAACTCCTTTGAGCAGGAAGGCAACGCTGCTGCCGCCAACAGGCCGGAAGAAAGATATATGATGAATGATTTTTTCATGATTCTCATTTTATTCGTTTAGAATTCTACTGACAGGTGGAAGCCCAGGCGCTTCGACATTGGATAAGGCATTACATCTACGTTGGTAGAGAAGCCTGTTCCGAAGTTCGACACTTCAGGATCATACCCTGCATAATTGGTGATGGTGAAAAGGTTATTCGCAGATACACCAACGCGAAGTCCTTTGATGGCAGATGTTGGCAGTTTGGTGAAGCGATAGTAGAGACCTACTTCACGCAGACGCAGATAACCGGCATCCTGTACCCAAACATCAGCATATTTCGCACCGAAACGCGCTACGCGGGCTTTTCCTTTTATGCTTCCTTCTTTAGTTGGCTCATCATAATCAGGTGATGTTTTACCAAGGTCTGTCAGCAGCTGGCTGAGGTTGATATTCTGTCCGCCATTTTTCCAGTGAAGCAGAAAACGGAATGAGAAGTTTTTGAGGAAAGTAACTTCGTTGAGGAAGTTCATCTGGAATTTCGGTTCTGCATCTCCGAGAGGCACAGAAATATCAGATCCTGCAAGACCTACAATCTGTGTTGCAGATTTGCCTGTTTCGATTTTGAATGTACCGAGTGTAGGCCCGAACACACCCAGCTCCACAGGATCAACTTCCATTCTGGTAACTTTTGAACGGTTCTGCCAGAAGTTAACGGTAGAAGTCCAGCGCAGATTCTTATTGTTCACAGGAACTGTATTCAAACTGATCTCAATACCTCTGTTGCGAAGATCACCCGCATTGGAGAACTGAGTAGACCAGCCAGAAGAGCCTGCAACAGGGCGTTGCAGCAGAAAGTCGGTAATTCTTTTTTCATACACTGAAAACTCCAGACCGATTCTGCCGTTGAACATGCTCAGATCGAAACCGGCTTCGAGCTCGGAAGTTCTTTCAGGTGCGATATCCTTATTGCCTCGTATAGTTGAAAGCAAAAGACCGGTATTGCCACCGATATTGAAGTTGCTGATGAGGTTGTACTTGCTGCCGAATGTAGGGAAGTTACCTGCCTGGCCGTAAGCCGCACGAACCTTCAGGTTATCGAAGAGTGAGCTATGCCAGAAACCCATATTGGTAAGGTTCCAGCTAACGCCAGCCTTGGGATATCCGTACAGTTTCTTGTAATCCCCGTTGTTGGAAGATCGGTCGAAACGAACACCCGCAGTAAGGGTAATCGCATCGATGAGCGTGGCTTCTTCCTGAATGTAAAATCCATTGTCCTGAAACTTGTTGCGCAGCTGAGTAGCGGAAAGCGCACTGGACTGATCGATGTTCGACTGACCAGCCACCAGTTTATTGGCAACGTTCAGCAGATTGTCGAAGTCTCCGTTTTCCTGTGTAAGACCAAGAGATGAAGTAAGGTTGAACTTATCTGATGGTGTGTAGTTATTTACAAGGCTGAGGATGTAGTTGTAGTTCAGGTTCTTTGCAAAGCCCTGAACGGATGTTCCTTCCACAGTTTTCTGAAACTGCAGTTCGTTGGGGAAGTGAACATTTGTTTTCAATGTGTAATAGTCGAAACCACCTCTTGCAATGAATCGTGTAGTTGAAGCAGCTGATTTCTGCAGTATTGCTTCGAGGGTAATTCCGGACATGAAGCGGTTCACAGATTCGCGGTTAGTCATCAGATCCCTTGTCTGAAGAGGGTTCGATGCGCTGTAATTGTTGTCTGGGTAACCTGCTTCTGTTGCGTGCAACTCAGTAAAACCGGGTGTAGAAGAAAGTGCCACACCGAAAGTAACCGAGTTGTTATCGTTATTGGTAAGGCCGCGGTCTGCTGTTGAATTGAGATAAGAAGTAGACACGCCCACCTTGATATTGTCTGTAATTCTGTGGTCTACGTTTACGCGCAGCGATTTGCTGCCGTAACCTGTTCTTTTGATGATACCATCTTCTTCTTTCACACCACCGGAAAGGAAGAAGCTGGTTTTTTCGTTACCGCCTACCAGGCTGATATTGGTGTTTCTGGTAAAGCCGGTTTCACCATACAATTCTTTTTCGTAATCGTAGATCTTACCGGCATTCTTTGCCGCAATGTATTCTGCTTTTGCAGCGGCTTTACCGAAGTCCAGTGCACGTTCTTCCGTCCACTCTCTCTGGCCCAGCAGCTTGCTGGCCTTCATGATGCCGAGATCCTGAGAAACAGTGAGTTTTGTTTTTCCTGTTTTGCCGCGTTTGGTGGTGATGAGCACCACACCGGCAGCAGCTTTCGACCCATAGATAGCAGCAGCAGATGCGCCTTTCAGGATTTCCACGTTCTCGATATCCTCTGCCTTAATATCGGCAACACGGCTCGATGGGTTATCCTGATTGGAAGCATTACCGCCTCTAGCAGCACCTGTAACGGTATTCAAACCTGCAGGTGTGGAGCGGTTATCGATAAACACACCATCCACCACAAAGAGTGGCTGCGTGTTTCCGAATACAGAGGTAACACCGCGGAGCTTCACGGAAATACCACCACCGGGAGCGCCGGAGTTGGCATTAATGAGCGCACCGGGCACCTTACCGTTCAATGCAGCATCGAAGGTCTGAGCGGGAGCAGTACCGGTCAGATCTTTACTGGATACCGTTACTACGGCATTGGCAAGATTTTTTCTTTTCACACTGGTAGCCAGACCAGTTACAACCACCTCATCCAATCTGCCGATATCTTCAAGCATTTTGATGGAAACAATGGCGTTGTTTTCAGAAACCTGAACACTCTGTGTTTTATAACCCACAGAAGTAAATTCAAGTGTAGCTCCTTTTGAAGGAATGGTGAGAACGAATTTTCCTGAAGCGTCAGTTGAGGTTCCCAGGTTGGAATTTTTGACTTTAACGGAAATCCCCGCCAATGGATTGTTGGCAGCATCCGTTACAGTACCGGTAACGCTGACCTGAGCCAATAGCAGCGTTGGCAATGCAGCACAAATAATGGCTAGCACTGCATGTTTGAGCAGATGTCTCATGCTGGTGTAACTTTTTGTTTTTGAATTGTGTTTAAAAGGATCCACATGCAGGCACACGAAAAGCCTGCCCGTGAATTACACAGGGATACGGAGCGGGGTTTGTGAAATTGAAATCTGAAATGTGCAGGAGAAAGCTGAAAAAGATTAACAGGTGTCTATGTTATGTGATTCGCTCATGGTGGAAAGGTTTTAAAATAATAAATGTGTTTAAAAGGATCTCACAGTCAGACAAATTTTATTTGCCCATAGCTGCACGATAATGAACCTGACTATATCGGGAAAGAAATAGTTCACCGGGGGATAAGCCGGCTTCTAAAGATATAAAAAAACAATTCGCAGACAAAAGATTGCACTATACTACAGTACACTGCTTTTGCAGTTCATACTGCATTACCTGCATTTCATAGATCAGCCCGCCTTAAAAAACCTAGATGGCAGGCTGATATACATTAAATTTTAGTGGAATTCTGATCGGTTGAGTTATCAATGCAGTTACGCTTCTGCATCGTAGCGATCAACTGTTTCAATGCCCGGAAGTTTTTTCAGATAGTCTACCAATTCTTCCAGTTCTTCTTTATCATGAACGTAAACTTTTACATTTCCATGAAAAAGCCCTTCCTTGGCTTCGATGGTCATGGCATTGATATTGATCTTCATTTCGCCCGAAATGAGGTTGGTGATCTTATGAATAACACCCACATCGTCGAGCCCCACAATCTTGAGACCGGTGAGGAACGAGATCTCTTTATTCTTCGCCCATTTTGTTTTAACGATGCGGTGTCCGTAGTTAGACAGCAGTTTCGTGGCATTAGGGCAGTTCGTACGATGGATGGTAAGTCCCTTGCCGGTTGTAACAAAACCAAATACGTCGTCTCCGGGAATGGGTTTGCAGCAGTTCGCGAGCGTGTACACGATCTTGTCGCTGCTCTCTCCGAAGATGATCAGCTCCGTGTCTTTGCTTGGCTTCACCGTCTGCACTTCCACCTTATGCTCTACCGGTTTAACAGGCTTGGGCGGCTCGAGCTTATCGCCGAGTATCTGAAACTCTTTGAGCTCTTTTAAATCGATCGCCTTGATGGATATCTGATAGTACAGATCGAGCGGCGAAGGAAGTTTGTAGAACACCGTAAGCACATCCACATTGTGCTGATTGAAGGCAGCACCGGATTGTTCGAGTTTGCGCTGAAGCGTGTACTTGCCTTCGTCTGCCACTTTCCTTTTCTCTTCTTTCAGCGCATCCTTGATCTTGCTCTTTGCTTTGGCGGTTACTACTATGTCGAGCCAACCGTCGTTTGGCTTCTGCTTGGCAGAAGTAATGATCTCCACCTGATCCCCACTTCGCAGTTTATGACTGATGGGAACCAGTTTATGATTCACTTTCGCACCGATACACTGCGCCCCTACCATACTGTGGATGGCAAATGCGAAGTCCAGTGCAGTGGAATTGACGGGCAGCATTTTTACATCACCTTTCGGTGTGTACACATATATTTCTTCTGCGAGGAAGGTTGTTTTGAAATCCTGCAGGAAGTCGATAGAGTCGTTGTCTTTATCGTTGAGTACTTCCCTGATCTGCTGAAACCATTTATCGAAGCGGCTTTCATCGGTAGCGCCTTCTTTGTATTTCCAGTGGGCGGCAAGTCCTTTCTCTGCGATTTCATTCATCCGCTTGGTTCTGATCTGCACTTCCACCCATTTACCCTGTGGGCCCATCACGGTGGTGTGCAGCGCTTCGTATCCGTTCGATTTGGGTGCGGAGAGCCAGTCGCGCAGCCTTTCTGGTGCAGGTGTGTATTCGTCTGTGATAAATGAGTACACTTTCCAGCAGGCTTCTTTCTCCAGTTCCTGCGGAACATCGAGCAGCACACGAATAGCGAAGAGATCGTACACTTCCTCGAAGGCTACGGCTTTCTTCTTCATCTTGTTCCAGATGGAGTGGATGCTTTTGGGGCGGCCATAGATCTCGAAAGGAAAACTGGTATGGTCTAGCTTCTCTTTAATTGGTTTGATGAACTCGTTGATGTATCGGGAGCGTTCTCTTTTTGTTTCAGCGAGTTTGCGGGCGATCTCTCTGTAAGCCTCTGGTTCGAGGTATTTCATCGCCAGATCTTCCATCTCCGTTTTGATATTGTAGAGACCCATGCGGTGAGCGAGGGGCGCATACACATAAACGGTTTCGGAAGCGATCTTGAGCTGCTTCTCGCGTTTCATGCTGTCGAGCGTGCGCATGTTGTGCAGGCGATCGGACAGTTTGATGAGGATAACGCGGGGATCATCCGTGAGCGTGAGCAGGATCTTCTTAAAGTTCTCTGCCTGCTGCGAAGCATTCACGTCGATTACAGTGGAGATCTTGGTAAGTCCATCCACAATGCGGGCGATCTCTCCGCCGAACTCACGTTCAATATCTTCTAAAGTGATATCTGTGTCTTCAACGGTATCGTGCAGGAGTGCGCAAATGGTTGAGCGAACACCAAGACCAATCTCTTCCACGCAAATGCGGGCTACCGCAAGGGGGTGAAGAATGTAGGGTTCGCCACTTTTCCGGCGCATGGTTTTATGGGCATCGGCCGCCATTTCAAAAGCATGGCGAAGGAGTTCCTTGTCGCCGGGCTTGAGTTTGGGCTTCAGACCTCTGAGCAGGGCACGGTATTCACGCAGGATCAGCTTCTTCTCCTGGTCGTCGTTGAGGTTATATTTTGGTATCGCGGCTGTCGTTGCCATAACGTACGAATTTACGATAAAAGAACTGTTTTTCCAGTTATGGGCCAAATCATATACATTTGCTGTCCCTGAAACGGTTAGGTGCAGAAAAGTAAGAGAAAAAAGGGAGATAATTTCCGCACGTGGCGTAATTGGTAGCCGCGCCAGACTTAGGATCTGGTGGAGTGATCCGTGGGGGTTCGAGTCCCTCCGTGCGGACAGAGAAAACGGGAGCTTTGATGAGCTCCCGTTTTTTTTATGTTGTGCACTATTGCCTGTATGGTCCCCTGGCTACTTGATTTGCTTCAGCTTTTTTCGGATGTCCGCTGCGAGATCATCTTCGATGCCCGGCAGCAATTTTTCAATTTTGGAGGTGTATTGCTGCACTGCTTTCTCCAGAAAAGGAGCCAGATAGGTTGTTTTTTTCTTTTCGCTGATCAGGGTTGCCATGTGCAGGTACAATTCAGCCGTGGCAGATTTACTGCCGATATATTTTACAGGCTTGTTTATTTTTCGCTGAACCTTCCTGAATTGTTTTTTATACTGATAACCCGGAAGCGTATCAATTTCTTCCATCTCCCCGGCAATTTCCTTTTTAACCTGCTCTACATATTCACTCTCATTTGCAGATTCAAATAAAAGGTAGGTGAGCAACTCTTTGTTTTCTTTTTTAAATCTTGCAAGCCGAAGCAGCAGTTCGAGCAGCTGTTTGGGAGGAAGTTGTTTCAACTCGGTTTTGATGGTATCACTGGATGCAGCGTGCATAATTGTATTCGTTTTCTGGTACCGGCAAGCGCCGATGGATGTAAAAGTAGAATCTAATTATCTATTACTCCTCTTTTGCTGATCATAAAATTGTCCGCAACACAAACTCCTACATGCTCACGCATAGATCGCAACACAACTTTACATCAGGTAGCTGAAAAAATCCTTACCTTTTCCTTTCATAATCCAATAGAAATGATAAGGAACCAACAACACCAGTATTCCACAGACATACTGCTCGTTGGAGCAGGCATCATGAGCACCACTCTTGCCATGCTGCTGAAAGAGCTTGACCCTTCACTGAAAATCTCCATTCATGAAATTCTGAATGGCCCCGCTCTCGAAAGCTCCAATGCCTGGAACAACGCAGGAACCGGTCATGCTGCACTCTGCGAACTCAACTACACTCCCGAGCAACCGGATGGCAGCATCGATATATCCAAAGCACTCGACGTAAACACTCAGTTCGATCTCTCCCGTCAATTCTGGGCTTACCTTGTGAAGCAGGACATTATCAGTGATCCGCAGGCCTTCATACATGCGGTGCCACACCACAGCTTTGTTCGCGGAGATAAAGACATTGCTTTTCTGAAAAAAAGATTTGAAACGCTTACTGCGCATCCGTTGTACAAGGGGATGGAATATACCGAAGACCGCAACCTTCTCAGCGAATGGTTCCCACTTGTAATGGAAGGCCGTGATCCCAACGATAAAGTAGCCGCCACCAAAATGAGTACTGGTACGGATGTAGACTATGGCAGCCTCACCAAACTCTATCTGTCACATCTTCAAAATACGGAAGGTTTCACCATCCGGTACAACAGCCGCGTTGAAGACCTCCAACGTTCAGGCAATGGATGGGAAGTGAAGATCAGGGATGAGAAAAGCGGAGATCATTTTTATGTACATGCCGGTTTTGTATTTATCGGTGCCGGTGGCGGTGCATTACATCTGCTGCAAAAATCAGATATACCCGAAGGCGATGGCTATGCAGGTTTCCCTGTAAGCGGCATCTGGCTTCGTACAGACAATCCGGCCATCACATCAAAACATCATGCAAAAGTATATGGCAATGCAGCAGAAGGATCACCTCCCATGTCTGTGCCGCATCTCGATACACGCAATATCGACGGAAAGGTTTCGCTGCTCTTCGGCCCGTATGCAGGCTTCTCTACAAAATTTCTGAAGCATGGTTCTTTCCTCGATCTTTTTACATCGATAGACATACACAACATATTGCCCATGCTGGCCGTGGGCCGCGACAACTGGTCTTTGGAGAAATATCTTATCGGCCAGTTGCTCGAATCGGATGAGAAACGCTTCGATGCATTGCAGGAATTCTATCCGCTCGCCAAAGAAAGCGACTGGCGTCTCGAACAGGCAGGGCAACGTGTTCAGATCATCAAGAAAGACAAGGAGCATGGTGGCGTATTGAAATTCGGTACAGAGATCATCAGTTCTGCAGATCATACTGTGGCAGCCTTGCTGGGAGCCTCGCCCGGTGCTTCCACTGCAATTGCGATTATGCTTGGTGTGATCGAAACTTGTTTTGCAGATCAATTGAAAAACAAAGGATGGAAAGATAAACTGCAACAGATCATTCCCAGCTACGGTGTATCGTTGTTGCAGCAACCCGATCTCTGCCTCAAGCTCAGAGCAGAGAATGCAAAGACATTGAATCTCTGACAAAAAAACACCGGTGCAGGACTGCACCGGTGTTGCGTTAAAACCGCCAAATGAAGCCGGGGCGTTATTCTGCTCCACCGCCCAGCGCACGATACAGATCAGTCTGCGCCAGCAGCTGCTCACGCCTGATACTGATCGCTTCCACTCCGTTCTGCAACACATTATTCTGCGCCGTGATCACTTCCAGATAATTGGCCTTTCCTGTTCTGTAGAGCAATAATGCATCAACCACTGCTTTATCCAGCGAAGCAGTTTTCTCTTCAATTATTTTTAGTCTTTTTGCAGCATGCGAAGCCTTCGACATTGCATCTGATACTTCTCCCACCGCCACCATTACTGTTTGCCGGAACTGCGTTACCAGTCTTTCTTCTTCCAACTGCGTTATTCTGTAATTTGTTTTCAGTTCATTTTTTTGGAAGATCGGCTGCGTAAGATTTCCAGCAAAAGTGTGAAATAGCGATGCCGGAATCATAAACCATTGATGTGATTTGAAAGCATTCAAACCAGATTGTACTGAAATGCTCAACGATGGATACATCGCGGCTTTCGCCAATCCTGTTTTAGAGTAAGCAGATACAACAGCCTGCTCTGCCGATCTCACATCGGGTCTTCTGCTCAGCAGCTGTGCCGGCACACCGGTACTGAATGATTCTGAAACCTGCAACTGGCTATTACTCCGCGCAATCGAAGCCGGATAACTTCCACATAAAATACTCAACGCATTCTCCTGCACTTCGATATTCTGAATGGTCAGCGGAACCAACAGCTCTGCTGTATTTTTTTGTGCCCGCACCTGCTCTAAAGCCAGTGAATTGGCTCTTCCGGCATTGTATTGCAGCTCTACCATTCTGAATGTACTGTCAGCCAGTTCTACACTGCGTTTTGCGAATAACAGCTGTTCATCGAGGCTCACCAGATTATAGTAAGCCTGTGCTACTTCAGCAATGATGCGGGTCTTAGTGGCAGTGATCATTTCTTTCTGGCGGACGTACTCTGCTTTCGCGCCCTGCTTCTGCATCGCTGCCTTCCCCCAGATATCAGCTTCCCACGACAGCTGCACATTCGCATTGTAATCATCGATATACCTCGTTCCGATGAACTGCTCGCCCAGTGCGCCATTCATTGAATTCTTAGAAGGATAGTTCCTGTTTGCCCCGATATTGAAATCCGCAGTTGGAAGCAATGCAAGCCTCGCCTGTTTATAATTCAGATCGAGCTGCTGCAAAGTGATGGCGGCATACTGCATGTCATAATTCTTCTTCAAAGCCGAATCGATCAGATTCGTGAGCAGCGGATCTTTGAAGAACGTTTTCCATGGAAGCAGCACCGTGTCTGCTGTTACCGGAACCTCCTGTCTGAACTGCGCCGGCATATTCAAATCCGGCTTGCTGTATTTTTTACCAACCACACAAGAAGAGAACGTCACCACAGTTGCCAGCAGCAATATCATCGTTGTGTTATTCATCACTCCTGCTTTTATTGTTTGAAACTGTTTTTCGCTACCTGCAATTTTTTCATGCAGGTATTGGAAGAAGATGAACAGAATGGGAATTACAAATATTCCCAGCACCACACCACTCAGCATTCCGAAACCCGCACCAATACTGATCGATTTGTTACCGACTGCCATTCCACCTTGTGCAAACATCAGCGGAATCAACCCTACAATGAATGCCAGCGAGGTCATTACAATCGGGCGCAGCCTTGCCTTCGCACCAAGCATCGCAGCATCCAGCAAACTCATTCCTGCTTTTCTGCGCTGCACAGCAAACTCCACAATCAGGATTGCATTCTTCGCCAGCAATCCTGCCAGCATGATCAATCCTACCTGCACATAGATATTGTTATCCAGACCTGCCAATGCAATGGCACTGAATGCTCCGAGTATACCGGTTGGAATAGAGAGCAACACACTCAACGGCAGCAGATAACTTTCGTACTGCGCTGCAAGCAGGAAGTACACGAACAAAAGACAGAGTCCGAAAATCAGGATCGTCTGATTGCCCACTGATTTTTCTTCCAGGCTAAGTCCGGTCCATTCGTAGCTGTAATCCGATGGAAGTTTATCGAGCAGCTTTTCGAGATTCTCCATCATCTGTCCATTGCTGTATCCGGGAATACCTACCACATTTATGTTGATGGCATTGTACATATTGTATCTGCTCACCGATTCCGGACCATACACTTTATGCAATGAGATCAACGATTTTGCGGGCACCATCCCACCTTTGTCGTTGCGCACGAAAATTTCATTGAACGCATCTTCATCAGTTCTGAACACGCCATCGGCTTTTACAGAAACCCGATAGAATTTTCCGAATCTTGAAAAATCAGCTGACTGATCTCCCGCGAGGTAAGTTTGAATGGCAGACAGCAATCCTGCAACACTTACTCCCATCTGTTTGGCTTTGTCTTCATCCACTTCAAGATCGAACTGCGGATAGTCCGACCGGAACATCGTATATGCCATCATCACTCCGGGTTGCTGCATAATCTCACCAATCACTTTATCAGCCTGCGCTTTGAAAGAGTTCAGATCACGGCCCATTCTATCCTGCAACACAATCTCTGCCCCACTGGCAACCCCATAACCCTCAACCGGAGGCATGCGCAGGGCCATGATCGAACCTTCCTTAACTGTACTCAGCTTCGCATTGATGATGCCTAAGATCTCGTCGATGTCTTTTACTGCTCCTCTCTCGTTTTTCTTTTTCAACTTTACAAATCCCATCGCATACGAAGTGCTGGCACTGCTGCTTAACAGGTTGTATCCTGTAATGCTTGTATTGTTATCGACGGCTTCCACTTCTTTCATCAAACCGTTTATCTTTTGCGCAACAGCTGTAGTACGATCCAATGCTGTACCGGCTGGCATCGTTACACTGTAGATGATGAATCCATCGTCTTCCATCGGTACAAAACTTTTCGGGATCACCGACATGATGCCGATTGCCAGCGTACCGATCACCACTACAAATGAAGCGGCCAGCCATTTTCTTTTTACCAGAAACTGCAATCCACGAACATATCTTCCGGTGAGATTATTGAATCCCGCATTGAATGCTGTGGAAAATCTTTTACCGATACTCAATTTCTTTCCATGTGCATCCGCATGATGATTCTTCAGGAACAATGCACAAAGCGCGGGCGTCAGCGTAAGCGCATTCACCGCAGAGATGATGATGGCAATCACCAGCGTATAGGAAAACTGCTTGTAGAAGATGCCCGAAGAGCCTGTCATGAAGCCGATCGGAATGAATACTGCCGCCATCACCATGGTGATTGAGATAACTGCTCCTGTAATTTCGCTCATCGCGCTGCGCGTTGCTTCTCTGGCAGACAGATCAGATCCTTCCATTTTACTGTGCACTGCTTCCACCACCACAATGGCATCATCCACTACAATTCCGATGGCGAGTACCAAAGCAAAAAGTGTAAGTACGTTGATGGTGAATCCGAATACGAGCAGAAAGAAGAATGTTCCGATAATCGCCACCGGCACTGCAATGGCAGGAATGAGCGTTGACCTGAAGTCTTGCAAAAACAGGAACACCACAATGAACACCAGTATGAAAGCCTCTATCAGTGTGGTTTTCACCTGCCCGATCGCTTCATCCAATCGCTCTTTGGTACTCATTACATTGGCGAACTTAATTCCCGGAGGAAACGATTTCGATAATCTTTCAATCTCCTTCTTTACACCTATCTCAATTTCGTTTGCATTGGACCCAGTGGTCTGGAGGATGGCAAGCGTTACTGCATTTTGTCCGTTGGATGTGTTATCACCGCTGTAGGCAATTGATCCAAACTCCACTCTCGCCACATCTTTCAGTCGAAGTACCTGACCATTGTTTGTCTTAATGATCATGTTCTCATACTGCTCGGTCTGGTTTTTCTTCCCTTTGTATCTGATCACATACTCAAGTGCTGCATTCGATTCTTCGCCCAGTTTACCCGGAGCCGCTTCGAGACTCTGATCTGCAATCGCTGCTTTGATATCATCCGGAACAAGACCTGCATTCGCCATCTTTCTCGGATCGAGCCAGATGCGCATAGAGTAATCCTTCATCCCGAAAACCTGCGCCTGTCCTACTCCCGGCACACGTTTGATCTGCGGAATCAGATTGATGTTCGCATAGTTCTGCAAAAACAGTTCATCATACTTATTATTGTCTTCGGTGTAGAGGTTAAAGATCATGATCATGCTGTTCTGTTGCTTCGAAGTGGTCAATCCCTGACGGATCACTTCCACCGGCAGCTTTGGTGTTGCCTGCGACACACGGTTCTGCACATTCACTGCTGCCTGATCTGCATTCACTCCCTGTTTGAAAATGATGCTGATAGAAAATGTTCCATCATTGCTTGCAGTGGATTTGATGTACTGCATGTCTTCCACACCATTGATGGATTCTTCGAGTGGCGTTACTACCGAGCGGATCACAGCTTCGCTGTTACCGCCTGGATATGCTCCGCTCACCGTTACTGTAGGCGGAGAAATATCCGGGAATCTCGTCACGGAAAGCCGCGTCAATCCTATCACTCCCAGTATCACCAGCACAATAGAAATTACTGTGGCCAGTACTGGTCTGTCTATAATTCTTCTTAACATGATTAGTCTGTTTGTTGTCTGTGATTTTTCTTGCCTTACAGTCCGGTTGAATCGGCCACCATCTGCGGTTTTACAGGTGCACCATCACTCAGCAATTCTGTGCCGGTAATGGCAATTTTATCTCCTGCATTTACACCTTCTTTTACGAGGAAGCGATTGCCTTTCTTTCCACCTACGGTGATCAGTTGCATGGCAACTTTGTTGCTGTCGCCGAGTGTATAGATGAAATATTTATCCTGCAGATCGCGCACGCATTCCATGGGGATTGTGATAGCAGAGGATACAGATCTGGTGAGTACCACTCTGGCTGCGCCACCTGAGCGAAGGAGTTTATCAGGATTAGCAAACACTGCTTTCATAGCGATGCTTCCTGTGGTTCGGTCGATATTTCCGCTGGCCATTTCAATCGTTCCTTTGTGGGCATACCTTGTTCCGTCTGCCATTATCAGTTCGGCAGTATTGGCAATGCCATTGGACGATTTCGATTTCATCATCTCCAGATAATCTGCTTCGCTCATAGAGAAGTACACCAGTACTGAATTGATCTCTGAGAGGGCAGTGAGCGGCGCTGCATCTGCCGGACCAACCAGATTCCCAATTCTGTTGGGGATGCGTCCGATGTATCCGCTTACAGGTGCCTGGATCAAACTGAAGGCTGCATTGATTTTCGCAGTGCCCAATTCTGCTCTGGCTCTTTCAACATCGGCTGTAGCTGCATCATAGCTCACCTGCGCTGTGCGAAGCTGAACGCCAGACTCTACTTTTTCCTGCACCAGTGGTTTCAGATTCTCCAACTCTATTGAGGCCTTCGTTTGTGCAGCCTGTGCCGATTTTAGGGCAGCGGCTGCGTTGTTCACCTGTTCGGATAACAGCTTGTCGTTGATCTTGAACAATGGTTGTCCTTTCGTAACGAAGTCACCTTCTTTTACGTAGATCGCTTCGAGATAACCGGTCACCTGCGGGCGTACATCCACATTAATGCTTCCTTCAATTATGCCGGGATATTTGCTTTCGAATGTTGTATTGGCAGCAGTGGCTTGAATAAAGTTCACTTCAGGCGCAGGGGCCTGTGTCATTTCGTTTCCGGCAGTTGATGCTCCGCATGATGCGAGTACAACCATAGCGCACAAGATGAGAAATCCGAGCAATGTGCGTTCTGTGCCGATGATTTGCCTTTTCATTTTTCTTGAGTTGAAATATTTAAGGCAAATTGACTGAAACATGAGCGGATCAGTTGGCCAAAAGCAACCCAAGCGTCATAATCGGTTACCGAAACGGAATAAGGAGAATATTTTTAATGAGCGAGGATACAGATTGCCTAAGAATCAAGCCAGTTCTTGAATACGCCGGCTTTCTCGCGGCTTACGATGATCTCTGTTGCCGGGCTTTGCTTCAACACCACCTTGATCTTTGCGTTGAAGTAATTGTAGATCTGCGCTACTGAATCGATATGGATAATAAATTGCCTGTTGGCACGAAAGAATAATTTGGGATCGAGCTGCTGCTCCAGTTCTTCCATCGTTTGGGGAAGCACTTCTGTTTTACCATTGAGCAATTTCGCTCTCGTGATCTTTTGCTCTGAGAAAAAATATTCCACTTCGGATACCAGCACGGTTTTGTATCCATCACGAAAGGGAAGCAGAAAGCGGGTGCGATAGTCTTTTTTGTGGAAGTAATTCATGAGTCCTTCGATGGACTTCTGTGCGGCTGCCATCGCCTGTGCCTCTACTTTTCTGAAACCTGCATCGAGCTCGGTTTTCTCCACCGGCTTGAGCAGATAATCTACACTGTTGAATTTGAAGGCGCGCACTGCATATTCATCGTAAGCAGTGGTGAAGATGATCGGACTTTTGATGTTCACTTTTTCGAAGATATCGAAGCTGAGTCCGTCGGCGAGACGAACATCCATCATGATGAGATCAGGCGAATCGTTGTTTTCGATCCAATCCACTGCTTCTGCAACACTTTCCAGCACACCCAGTATCTTCAGATCAGGGCGCAGATCGGTGATCAACCTTTTGAGTCTGTCTGCGTTCAGCTTTTCATCTTCGAGTATCAGCACGTTTTTGATCATAATTCGAGCAATGGTAATGAAACAACAAATGAATGACGGTCTTTTCTTACCTGCGGCACTTTATCTGAAAGAAGCCTGTATCGTTCTATCACATTGCTCAGTCCGATACCGGACGAACGGGCTGCATGTTCCAATGGTTTCACTGCATTGGAAACCACCAGCCCATCGGATAAAGTACCGCGGATACTCACTTTCAGCGGATCAGCCTTGATGGTCTTATTGTGTTTCAAAGCGTTCTCGATCAGTAACTGAAGCGACATGGGAGGAAGGTACAGGTGCAGGCATTCATCATCCACCTGTACATCGAACTGTACGCCTTCACCTGCTCTTTGCTGAATGAGAAAGATATAAGCATTCAGGAATTTCAGCTCTTCTTCCAGAGTGATGATGTCTTTTTTTGCATTCATCAGCAGGTAACGATAAACCTTGGAAAAGTTTTCGGAGTACTCGTATCCCAGTTGCTGGTCGGTGAGAATCAGTTCGGAAAGCACACTGAGATTATTGAAAACAAAGTGCGGATCGATCTGGAGTTTCAAGGCCTGCAATTCCGCCTCAACTGCAGCCTGCTTGTGCTCGGCGGCTTTCAACTTATGTTCAGCGGCTTCCATCGCAGTTTTTTTCCAGTTCGCGATGAGGTATTGCCCGGCATAGAGGGTACTGGTCATGAGGCCGAGGAGAAAACTAACCGTCAGCCATTGCCAGAGTTCGGGGTCGCGCCACGAGATCTCTTCATCCTTGATCTTATCATAAAAGAAGAAGAGCAGTAATCCGAATTGTATACAGCTGATCACCAGCACAGCTATCAATTGCAGGAAACACTGAACCAGCAATCTTCTGCTGGCATTGTCTGTCCAGGAGATTTTCCTGTTCAGCTTTTCATTGATGAAGAAGCTGGTTTCAGATATCAACAGGCTGTAAAACAGTGCGAGTGACAATTCGATAATAATCTCTCCTGTAGGTGTTTTCAGATATTCTTTCCAGAATTTGGCGTCGGGATGCAACAGAAAAAACATCAGGTAGTACATTAGAAAAGTAACAAGAATGATCGCCACTCTTCTTCTTTTATTACTCACCAGATTATTGCCTTCGAAGTATCCCATGTAGTTTTTTTGAAGCTGCCAGCGGCTTTCGCCGGGTAAAATTTCACCTGCGAAGCTACTTATATGTGCTTACAGCGTATCGTAAAAATAAACCTAAACGTCATAAACCTGCTACCAAAACAGCTTTTGGGGGCACCGAAACAAATTAAAATTCATAAAACTTACAGGTACGGTAACGGCGGTTTTTACAATGCCCCTATCTTTGGCCCCTCAAAATTGATTACTACATGAACTTTAAGAAAGCCTCACTGATCGCTCTTACAAGTTTTGCTGCGATTGCCTCGTATGGCCAGGATAACCTGGTGAACTCACTGAACGGAAACGCCAGTGCCAATGCCAAACAGAAATTTGAATTTACACCCGTTATCAGCCTCAGCTGTACAGATGTGAAGAATCAGGGAAGCAGCGGTACCTGCTGGAGCTATTCCGGTAACTCATTCCTCGAATCAGAAATGATCCGCATGGGCAAACAGCCAGTGGACATTGCAGAGATCTATACTGCCCGTTGCGTATACATCGAAAAAGCAAAGAACTATGTTCGCATGCACGGTGCCGTTAGCTGGGGAGATGGTGGTGCACTTCATGATGTAACTAATATCTATGCCGCTTATGGCGCGCTTCCACAGGAAGTTTATACCGGTCTCAACTACGGAACCGACAAAAACAAATTCGGTGAAATGCAGGATGTGCTGAAAGGCATGCTCGACGGCATCATCAAAAACAGCAACGGAACCCTCACTCCAAACTGGCTCACCGCCTTCACTGCAGTGCTGGATTCCTATCTCGGAAAAGTTCCTGAAAGCTTCAGCTACAAAGGAAAAACTTACACTCCGCAATCATTTGCGAAAGAAGTGATCGGCATCAACGCTGCTGATTACATCGAGCTGGGTTCACTCACTACCGCTCCTTACTACACACAAACCTTCCTGCCTGTTCCTGATAACTGGAGCTTCAGCCAGGTGTACAACGTAACTCCCACTGATCTTACCGATATCATCGACAACGCACTGAAAGCCGGCTACACTGTAGGCTGGGCAACAGACGTAAGCGAAAAATATTTCAGCTGGAAGAATGGTGTAGCATACGTTCCCGAAACTCCGGTAGAAAAAATGAGCCCTGCAGAGCAGGCTGAACTTTTCAACGGACCTAAGAAAGAAATGGCTATCACTGCCGAGCTTCGTCAGAAAGCATTCGACAACTACGAAACTCAGGACGATCACGGTATGCAGATCGTAGGCATCACCAAAGACCAGAATGGTAAAGAATACTATATGGTGAAGAACTCATGGGGACTGTCTAACGACTACAAAGGATTCCTCTATGTAACCAAGAACTACGTGCAGTACAAAACCACTGCGCTGATGGTGCATAAGAATTCCCTGCCCAAAGGCATGGCTCAGAAACTGAAACTCTAATTGGAGTTACCTCATAAAAAGAAAGCCGTTCCATCAGATGGAACGGCTTTCTTTTTTGGAAGAAGTAATTCGATTATCCGAAGATCTCGTTCAGCAAACCGGCGAGATGAACACCGCCTTTCAGCAGCTGATCATTCATGGTTTGAACGTGATCGAAATTGTAACGGTAGCTCAGTTTCTGTTCAGGCTTTACTCCTGCATACAGATCCTGCGCAATTTTGTAAGAGTTGATGATCCATGCGCTTACAGGCTGGCTCTGCAGTTCTCTGCGTTGTTCTTTGGTAGTATGATTGATAGATGCAGCATATTCTGTATAGCTGAGCTGCTGGTAATCGATCAGTTTTTCGTCCCAAAGACTATGCAGGTTGCAAGGTTCGTTGAACCAGTAAAGTTTGATGCGGTTGCCGCCCAGATCTTCAAACCTGCCTACATGCATTGGCTGGTGTACATCTCCTACAATATGGATCAGCAATCGCAGGTACATCAGTTTCTTATCCTGCGTCAGCAGTTTATGATTTTTCAGTTGCTGGGTAAGGAAATTAATTTTCGTATACGCATTAACGGTGGTATCCTTTGCGAGGATGGCTTCGATTTCGGCTTCCGCCAATCCTTCTCTCAGATTGATGTAATGCCATGGGCCGAGATAATTGAAGGTAGTGTCCGATTTGATGAAATCGGGCCAGTTGCTGGTGATGGCCATCGATTCGAATCCGAGAATGCCCTTGACTTGTCTGCACGCTCTCTTTGTGAGGTAAGATTCAGCGATCTCCGCTACAATCCTGTGCCCCAGCATTCCCCATGCCATCGATTGAAATGGCAAATAAAACAACGCTGCTGCCAGCAGCAATTTTCTCAATACTTTCATGAAAGGTGATTTTGCTGCGCTAAAATAGATCATTTCTTCATGCAAAAGGGGATGCGATTGTATGTGGCATCGACTACACCTGCGTTCTGTACCCTGAGTGAGCGAAATGATTGTCCGGATACCCGTATGCCGGCACCAGGTTTGCAGCAAGCTGCTGCAGGTCATAGAAACACCTGATGAGTATCATAAATACATAGGTCCAATTATCACAACTTGCACGTAACTTTATATAAACCAGATACCATGCAAAATATCCTTGTTCCTGTTGACTTCTCTCCTGTTTCCCGGAATGCCGCGATCTATGCTGCAGAGCTGGCAAAGAAATTCAATGCAAAACTTTTGTTGTTCCATGCCTACATGCTTCCAACACCGGTAAGCGAAGTGCCTTATGTGATGGTAACAGCCGATGAGATGCAAAAAGAGAATGAGGAGTTCATCAAAAATGAAGCAGCACATCTGCACACAACTTATCAGGTTGAAGTGGAGTGGCAGGTTCGGATAGGCATTGCGTCGGATGAAGTGAAGGCGCTGGCCGCCGAAAAAGGAGCAGACCTGATTGTGATGGGCATGAAGGGTGCAGGTGGACTGGATAAGATCATCGGAAGCACCACCACCAATGTGATCCGCAAACTGAAAGTACCGGTACTGGTGATTCCGGAGAAAGCAACCTACCAGCAGATACTTCATATAACTTATGCTTACGATCTGAATGATCCTTCCAATGTGGCGTTGTTTCAGCCGCTGCTGGATCTCGCGTCGGGCTACCAGAGCAGGTTTTCGTTGCTGCATGTGCAGTCGCCCTCAGAAAATGAGTCCAGTTCAGCAGCAATTTCCGCACTGGAACAGGTGTTCAATGGGCGTCAGGTTTCGTTTGTGACTGCGGAAGACAGCAATGTAACCAAGGGGATCAGCGAATATCTGGCCCAGCACCCCTGCGAGTTGCTGGCGATGGTGGCGCATCGTCATAATTTCTTCGAGCGGGTATTTTCCAAAAGCAATACCACCGCTATGGCCTACGAAACCAGCATTCCGCTGCTGATACTGCACAACAAAGAATAGCCGCCGGAAGGCCGGAAATTCCTCCTGAAACGGTCTTCTTAGTGAAAAAAGCCATAAAAATGATGGACTTACGGCCATCTTTTTGGGTTATTTGCCCAATTGAGCGCGAGTTTCCATACATTTGCACCCCAATTAAAAATTGTAATATGGCAACCGTTACCAGAGAGAATATAGGGCTGCTGAACGACAAAATCACAGTAAAAGTAGCAAAGGAAGATTACCTGCCTTCTTTTGAGAAGGCTCTGAAACAATATAGCAAATCCGCTACCATCCCAGGTTTCCGCAAGGGAATGGTGCCTGCCGGCATGATCAAAAAGATGCACGGTCAGAGCGTATTTACCGATGAGGTTCTCCGCACTGTGGAGAAAGAACTCACCGAGTACATGACAAAAGAGAACCTGGAGATCTTTGCCCAGCCTCTTCCCATGTCTGAGAATGATGCCCGTCAGCTCAACATGAACAATCCTGCGGAATATGCATTCGCATTTGAAATCGGACTGAAACCCGACTTCAAAGTAGCTGATCTCGGTAGTGAAAAACTCACGCGTTATAAAGTGTCTGTTACAGAAGAGATGATCAACGAAGAAGAAGATCGTCTCCGTATGCGTCATGGTAAAATGACCGAGCCTGAGTCAGTTGCCGGCGACGACAACGTACTGAACGTAACCTTCATCGAAAGCGATGCTGATGGCAACGAAGTAGAAGGTGGCGTGAAGAAAGACAACAGCCTGCTGGTAAAATATTTTGCACCATCATTCCGTGCAAGCCTCACCGGCAAGAAGAACAACGACAGCGTTGTGCTCACACTGGCTTCTGCATTCGATGAGAAAGAAAGAGAGTGGATCCTCGGAGACCTCGGTTTCGACAAACACGATGCAGCCGCAGCAGCAAAGACTTTCAAAATGCTGATCACTAAAGTTGGTCACGTTGAAAAAGCAGAACTGAACGAAGAGTTCTTCAAAGCAGCATTCCCCGGAAAAGAGATCGCAAACGAAGCTGATTTCCGCAATGCAGTGAAAGAAGAAATTCAATCATACTGGGATAAGCAGGCGAGCAATCATATGCAACACGAGATCTATCACGTGCTGCTCGATCATACCAAGATCGAATTCCCTGAGACTTTCCTGAAACGCTGGATCCAGCAAGGTGGCGAACAACCTAAAACTGCAGAACAGGCAGAACAGGAGTTCCCTTCATTTGCAAATCAGCTGAAATGGACTGTAATCATCGACAAGATCGTTCGTGAGCATGGTGTTGAAGTGAAACCCGAAGACATTCAGGCATTCGCTAAGCAACAGCTGTTCGGATACATGGGAATGAATGCAGGAGACGAAGAACAACCATGGATTGCAGACTACGTGAATCGTATGATGCAGGACAGGAAGTTTGTGGAAGATGCATACCACCGTGTACAAACTGAAAAAGTATTCGGATGGGCAGAAACCCAGGTGAAACCTACAGATAAGCCTGTAACGATCGATGAGTTCACAAAAGAACTGGAAAAACATCAGCACCATCATCATTAACAGGTGATGTGAAGATATAGAAGGGGCGTACCGATGGTACGCTCTTTTTTTTCCACCAATACGTCACCTATCTCTCACTTCCCCTGCCAATAATTACCCGTCCAATCCGCTATTTCTGCCCTCCCCATTTGATTTCGTGGCAAAATGTCGGATTTTTGAAGTAGCACGGTATTTGGTCTGTCAAATGACTTATATTGCTAACTAAATCAATAGGAATACGTTATGAACCTTGGAAAAGAATTTGAAAAATATGCAGTGAAACACAGGGGCATTTCGAGCAATACCCTGGACTCTTATACTAAACACCAGGTCACTAACCTCACTCCCAATATCATCGAAGAACGGCCAATGAATGTTGCCGTGATGGACGTATACAGCCGCCTAATGATGGATCGTATCATTTTCCTCGGCTACCCCATCAATGATGAAGTGGCCAACATCATTACAGCGCAGATGCTCTTCCTCGAAAGCACAGACCGTCATCGCGATATTCAGATGTACATCAACTCACCCGGCGGAAGCGTTTACTCCGGTCTCGGTGTTTATGATACCATGCAGTACATCACACCCGATGTATCTACCATCTGTATCGGAATGGCCGCCTCTATGGGAGCTGTTCTCCTCTGTGCAGGAACAAACGGAAAACGTACTGCACTGAAGCACAGCCGCATCATGATGCACCAGCCAAGCGGCGCCATCGGTGGACAGGCGAGTGATATCGAAATCACCGTGAACGAGATCAGAAAGATCAAGAAAAATCTCTACGACATCATTGCTTACCACACCGGCAAACCGGTTAAGACCGTGGAAAAAGACAGTGACCGTGATTACTGGCTCACTTCTGAAGAGGCCAAAGAATACGGCGTTGTAGACGAAGTACTGCTGATCAACCCACGCAAGGAAAAGAAAGACTAACTAACTAAAAACACTAAACGAATAGCATGAGCAAGTATTCAAAATACCTGACCAATCCATACCGCATGGATGATGGGGAAGAAGAAGAAAAGGAAGAACAGCCGAAGTCTGACCTGATGATGTTCGCTAAAAAACTCGAAAAATATTTCTTCGAACAACGCGCCGTTCATCTCTGGGGTGTTGTGGACGATAAATCTGCCAAAGACGTTACCACCAAACTGTTGTTGCTGGATAACGACGATCCCGGTAAAGAAATCAAATTCTTCATCAACAGCCCCGGTGGTGTTGTAACCAGCGGCATGGTTATTTATGATACCATGAAACTGATCAAAAGCCCTGTGAGCACCATTTGTATGGGTCTCGCAGCAAGCATGGGATCACTGTTGCTGAGCGGTGGCGCAAAAGGCCGCAGATTCATCTATCCTCACGGAGAAGTGATGATTCACCAGCCAAGCCTTGGCGGATACATCCAGGGTGTTAGTACCGATCTGGAAATCCAGGCGAAACAAACCAAGCGCGTAAAAGAAGTGAGTGCACGCATTCTGGCCGAAAATACCGGCAAGAAATTCGAGCAGATCATGAAGGATTTCGACCGCGATTACTGGATGGATGCAAAAGAATCCATCGAA
Organism: Pseudoflavitalea sp. G-6-1-2; assembly: GCF_012927185.1. Classification (GTDB taxonomy): domain Bacteria; phylum Bacteroidota; class Bacteroidia; order Chitinophagales; family Chitinophagaceae; genus Pseudobacter. The sequence goes on along the minus strand of NZ_JABBGB010000001.1, from coordinate 1,614,550 downwards.
TACGGTATCGTAGATCATATAACAGACAAGTTATAAAGTTCTCATAATCAGAGCCCCAACTTCCAACAATCTCGGTAACAACGCATTAACCTGCACTTTACCTTTTTAATTGGGATTTGGGGCTTCATTTAGATACCTTTGTAACCGGAGACGAAGAATCAATTATGGCAAAAACAACCTTGCATTGTTCCTTTTGTGGTCGCAGCCGTGATGAAGTGAAAATACTCATCGCAGGTCAGGAAGGACATATATGCGAAAACTGCGTTGAGCACGCACAGGAGATCATCGAGCAGGAGCTCATGATCCGCAGTGAAACCGCCCCCGCTCCTTCTTCCTTCAAACTGAATGTGAAGAAGCCAATGGAAGTGAAGAAATTCCTCGACGAATATGTGATCGGTCAGGATGAAGCAAAAAAAGTTTTATCCGTAGCCGTATACAATCACTATAAACGTTTGCAGCAGAAACCTTCTGAAGGTGATGTTGACATCGAGAAGAGCAATATCGTGATGGTTGGAGAAACCGGTACAGGTAAAACCCTGCTGGCTAAAACCATCGCCAAGCTGCTGAATGTTCCTTTCGCTATCGTAGATGCAACCGTATTTACAGAAGCCGGATATGTAGGGGAAGATGTGGAAAGCATCCTCACCCGTCTGCTCCAGGTTTGTAACTACGATGTACCTGCAGCTGAAAGAGGCATTGTGTATATCGATGAGATCGACAAGATCGCCCGCAAGGGAGACAATCCTTCTATCACCCGCGACGTAAGTGGCGAAGGTGTTCAGCAGGGATTGCTGAAACTGCTCGAAGGAACTGATGTACTTGTTCCACCACAGGGAGGCCGCAAGCATCCTGAGCAGAAACTGATCAAGATCAATACACAGAATATCCTCTTCATCTGTGGTGGTGCATTCGATGGAATCGATCGTGTGATCGCACGCCGTGTGAACACCAACGCCATCGGTTTCAACGTGAACAAAGAACTGCAGGAAACCATGAAGAAGAACCTGCTGCAGTACATCACTGCAACGGATCTGAAATCGTTTGGTCTGATACCTGAGTTGCTCGGTCGTCTGCCCGTGGTTACTCACCTCAATCCGCTGGATGCAGAAACCCTCCGCTCCATTCTCACAGAACCGAAGAATGCGCTCATCAAACAGTACAAAAAACTGTTCGATCTCGAAGGCATTCAACTGAATATCGAGAATGAAGTACTGGATTTTATGGTAGACAAAGCGATGGAGTACAAACTCGGCGCACGTGGTCTCCGCAGCATCTGCGAAAGCATTCTCACCGATGCTATGTTCGAGCTTCCTTCTTCCAAACAAACTGTATTCAATCTCACGCTTGAGTACGCACAGAAGAAGTTCGACAAGAGCAAGATGAGCATGCTGAAAGTGGCCTGATAACTAATCGTCACATTCTTACATAATCAGTGCCGGGAAAACAGTCCCGGCATCTTTTTTAAAACTTGTTATCATGAAAGATCTCATTGAAAAATTAAAAGCTGAAGGATTGACCGAAGAGCAGGCATTACGCGCCATCGAAGTGATCAAGAATTTCGCGAAAGAAAAGCTGCCGCTGTTCGGAGGCGTCATCGACAAGATGTTTGCGAAATATGGTCCGAAAGAAGAAGATGATTTCATGCCTTAATCGAAAGCATACACATTATTGAAGGCCGGCTCATTGCCGGCTTTTTTATTGCAAAACGTAAAGCCCCCGCAACCATTCGGGGGCTTTACAAGACATGACAGACAAAACCAGTTAGGATTCTTACTTTACTTTCCGAGCACTTCTCTGGCGATAACCAGTTTCTGTATTTCGGAAGTTCCTTCTCCGATAGTGCAGAGTTTACTATCGCGATAATATTTTTCTACAGGGAAATCTTTTGTGTAACCGTACCCTCCGAAGATCTGAACTGCGTCGGTAGATACTTTCACAGCTACTTCGCTGGCGTAGTATTTTGCCATGGCAGATTCTTTGGTCATTTTTTCTCCGGCAATTTTCAGCGAGCAGGCTTGCAGCGTGAGCATTTCAGCCGCTGCAATTTCAGTGGCCATATCTGCCAGTTTGAAGGAGATGCCCTGGAACTGAGAGATTGGCTGATCGAACTGATGGCGCTCTTTTGAATATTGAAGCGCAGCTTCGTAAGCGCCCTTTGCGATGCCCAGTGAAAGTGCTGCAATTGAGATACGGCCACCATCGAGGATCTTGAGGGATTGCTTGAAGCCATCGCCTACTGCACCGAGACGGTTTGCATCGGGGATGCGGCAGTTGTCGAAAATCATTTCGGCAGTTTCGCTGGCGCGCATGCCGAGTTTGTTCTCTTTTTTGCCGCCGCTGAAACCGGGGGTGCCACGCTCTACAATGAAGGCAGTGGCATTGCCGCTGGTGCGGGGCTCGCCTGTACGTGCGATCACAACTGCTACATCACCGCTGATGCCGTGGGTGATCCAGCTCTTGGTACCATTAAGTATCCAGTGATCGCCGTCTTTTACGGCGGTGGTTTTCATATTGCCGGCATCGCTTCCGGTATTGGGCTCTGTGAGTCCCCATGCACCGAGCCACTCTGCAGTGGCGAGCTTGGGGAGGTATTTACTTTTCTGCTCTGCGTTTCCGAAGGTCATGATATGACCGGTGCAGAGGGAGTTATGAGCCGCAAGACTCAAACCAACTGAACCACACACTTTGGCGATCTCCTGAATAATGGCAACATATTCATAATAACTGAGACCGGCGCCTCCGTATTCTTCGGGAACCAGTACCCCCATTAGTCCGAGTTTACCCATTTCCTTGAAAACGGGTATGGGAAATACCTGACTCTCGTCCCACTCCATTACATATGGCTTAATGTACTGGCGGGCGAAATCGGCTGCTGTCTGTGCTACCTGTTGTGTTAATTCAGCTGTTTGAAAATTCATACGTTATGCTATTGGCTACAATCGTTAAAGGCAAGTGCAAGATAACAGATTTCAGCAAACAAACTAACATTTGTTAGCGGTATTTTTTATCCGCGACACTTCACCCTTAACAATTGAGTGATTGGCGATTAATTATGCGGGGGTCAGGGGATGTTGAACTCAATATACGGCGCAATTTTCGTGATGAGAAGCGGCGGAAGCAGTATGATTTTTGTCAGGTCTCCGATGCTTTTGAATGGTCCGTGCTGCTTTCGGAAATCCACAATGGCGCGGGCCAGCTCCCATCGCAGGTAAGGATGCTGCCGCAGGGTTTCCTGATCTGCTTCATTGATGCGGATCTTTCGTAACTGAATTGTGGAACTTCTCAGCCACGGTTTGATCTTCTGAAAGGTTGAATCGGGCAATGCCCAGGTCTCCGCCACCTGATCGATACTATGGAAACCTCCGAGTTTTTCTCTGAATTGCACAATGCGGAAAGCGAGTCTGCTGCCTATGCCCGGCAGTCGGGCCCAGTCGGCAGTATCAGCTGCATTGATATCGGTAACGATGTATTGCTTGCGCCGGGGATAATTTACAGCAGACGAAAAACGGCTCTGATCGGTTCGTTGATAGTGCAGACCTGATCCCTGCTGATTTGTTTCTCTATTGAAAGTTTCGCTGAACAGACTGCTACCGCTAGTTGGATAGCTCCCGTTTCCACTTCTTTGCTGATAAAAACTTCTCCGATCTGCAAGCTGTTTTTCACCGGATGAATTGATCCGGATGTACGGCATCAATCTTTGTGCATCATTTGCATGCATGCCATAGATCTTTGTGATATCCTCCGGCTTCCGGAATCGCCCCCCTTTGCTGAGGTAATTGAATATTGTGCGAACGATCTTTTCAGGGATACCGAGTTGCCTCCAACCCGAAAATGCTAATGTGTTTGGATCGAAATTGAATAAGGAAACAGGATTGTTCACCTCTGCTCCATTGCTCTGATCCGTTGATGCCGTTGCCAATTCACCTGCATCCGGTTGTTGCGGCATTTTATCGCCTCTATCATTTTCATCCTCCTGTTCCGGGCCGTTACCATCACGCTTAATTTCACCTCTGTATTTCGATTGGTTCTTTTGATGCTGCAATGCCAACAGTTCTTCCTGTATTTTCTTTGCGGCATCTGCATCCACAGTAAGCTCCGGCGCACAGAAGAATCGTGGGAGAACACAAACGATCCCAAGAATAACCAACAGCAGATAAATACCGGTACGCTCTTTCTTTGAAAAAACGAGATAGTCTTTCCAGCTTTCTTTCATAAGGCATCGGTTTAATGGACACAAATCTATCCAGTTGAAAAGACATATTCGCGGTTATCCCATACCGATAGACATCGATGTACCAGGCAATTGCCATACCATCATCGGAGAAATGGCGAAAGCAGGTTACAAAAACAGTGATTGATCTTTGAAAAAAGTATTAAAGCAGGAAACAGCTCTATTGCGCGCTGGCCGGCACTTGCAGACGCATGCCATCATATGCCAGTGAAATGTTTTCCGGGAGCTCAGCACTCACATCCTGATGCTTACCCAGCTGATGGCTGATATGTGTAAAAAAACTTTGAGGAATTTTCAGTTCCTGGCTGATGGCAATTGCTTCGCTCAGACTGAAATGTGATATATGCGATTCTTTTCTGAGTGCATTGAGCACCAGTGTTTGGCTTCCGCGAATTTTTTCCTTTTCTTCTTCATCGATGCGATTGGCATCTGTGATGTAAGTAAAAGATCCAAAACGGAATCCGAGTACGGGCATTTTCAGATGCCATACCAATATCGGCGTTACCGGAATATCTCCTACTTTGAAAGGCACGGCGCTGCTGATGGTGTTAAGCTTCAGCTCCGGCAATCCGGGATAACGTGTTTCATAAAAGGCATATGGGAACTCACGCACGATGGCCTCCTGCGTAGGCTCTGTTGCATAAATCTGCGTGGGCAGATGCGAGAAGAAGTTAAACGCACGGATATCATCCAGACCGGCCAGATGATCTTTGTGCGAGTGCGTGAACAGTATTGCATCGAGCTTCTTCACTTTTTCGCGTAACATCTGACATCGGAAATCCGGGCCGGAATCCACTACCAGTGTTGTTGTAGCAGATTGCACCATTATGCTGGAACGAAGGCGATTGTCTTTCGGATCAGAGGAAGTACAAACCGGGCATTCGCATGCAATCATAGGCACACCGCTGCTGGTGCCTGTTCCCAGAAATGTTATGGTGAGTGCAGGATAACTCAAGGTGGAGGCTCATTTACTTGTTACTGTCGGTGCTGTTGGCGGCTTGTCTGATCAGCACATCTTCATACACTTTACGTGATTCTGCTGTAAAAAATTCCGGATTGACATTCAGCTGAGGTATGATGTCTAAAAGGGTATTGATACGGCCCTCCATCTGAAGAAACTTATTCAATACAACAACCTTCTTCTGTTCCAGAATACAGTATCCGCTCTGGAATGTGCCACGTTCGTACCGTACCACGTACTCCATCTCATCCAGTAACGTTTCGAGCTTATCTAAAGTGGTTTGTGTGTATTTCATAGTTGTACTACAATGAGCATTACAAAGGTAGCCAAATGTAATGGTGATGCTGATTGCAGCCGGAAAAGGTTATCCACAGACAGTGGAGAGAATCTTACTTGCTGGTCATTTTGATAACAGGTACTATCATCTCCTCCAGACTTACGCCTCCATGCTGAAATGTATTCCGGTAATAGTTTACGTAATAATTATAGTTGTTGGGATAACAGAGATAGAGATCTTCTTTGGCGAAAATATAGCTCGAATTCACGGTCGGGACCGGTAATCCCGCCTCTTTGGGATCTCTGAATGCCAGCACATCTTTGGCTTCATAATGCAGATTACGGCCGTGTTTATAGCGAAGATTGGTGGTGGTCTGCTTGTCGCCGATCACTTTTGCCGGTGTTTTCACCTGCACGCTGCCATGGTCTGTGGCCAGTATCAGGTTGATCTTCTTATCGGCAATCCGCTTCAGTGCCTGATGCAGCGGCGAATGTTCGAACCAGCTGCGGGTAACAGAACGGTAGCTGATCTCATCGCCTGCCAGTTCTTTCAGCACTTCCATTTCCGTTCGTGCATGGCTAAGCATATCAACAAAATTGTATACGATGATATTGAGATCGTTGCCGAGCAGGTTATGAATATTGTTCACCAGGTCTTGTCCGGCTGAATTGTTCAGGATCTTGGTGTAAGAGAACTTCACATCCTCCCTTTTCATTCTCTTCAGTTGCGACCGGAAGAAGTCTTCTTCGAACAGATTCTTTCCTCCTTCATCATCATCATTCTTCCATTGCTGCGGATATTGCTTTTCGATATCGATGGGCAGCAATCCGCTGAAAATGGCGTTCCGCGCGTATTGCGTGGCAGTGGGCAGGATGCTGTAGAAGCAATCTTCTTCCAGAATTCTGAAGCTTTCGGCAAAGATCGGCTGAATGGCTTTCCACTGATCGAAACGAAGATTATCGAGCAAAATGAAGAAGGTAGGCACTCCTTTCTCCACATGCGGCATCACTTTCCATTTGAATAAAGTGTGGCTCATTACCGGTCCATCATCGCCTTTGGGATTCACCCATTTGGCGTAATGTTTGGATACGAATTTGAAGAACTCGGTATTGGCTTCGCTTTTTTGTGTCTGCAGTACTTCCTGCATTTCAGGACTATCACTTTTCTCCATCTCCAGTTCCCAGTACACCAGTTTGCGGTATATCTCCATCCACTCATTGAAATCGGGATTGCTGTTCAATGCCATGAAGAGATTGCGGAACTGCTGCTGGTAAGCAAAAGTGGTTTTCTCTGCTACCAGGCTTTTTTTATCGATGATCTTTTTGAGACTGAGCAATACCTGATTGGGATTCACCGGCTTGATAAGGTAATCTGTGATCTGGCTGCCAATGGCATCGTCCATCAGATTTTCCGTTTCGTTCTTGGTGATCATTACCACGGGTATCTGCTGATTCACTTCCTTGATCTTGGCAAGGGTTTCCAGTCCGGTTATGCCGGGCATGGTTTCGTCGAGCAGAACAACATCAACATAATTATCCTTTACAAAGTCCACAGCATCGAACCCATTGGTGAGTGCGCTTACTTCGTATCCTTTCCCTTGCAGGAACAGGATCTGACTTTGCAAACTTTCAATTTCATCGTCTACCCAGAGTATTTTTCCAATTGCCATGTATTCGATTTAATGGTGGTTATGTAGCAAAATACCATATTATCACTGATAATCATTAGTAACGTACCTTTGCCGACTGCCTTTAGGGGAAACTTTAACAAAACGGCAAGCAGCGAATGGCACATCCTGTAAGAAAGATCATAAACGACCCGGTATACGGCTTTATCACTATCGATCATCCGGTGATTTTCCAGGTTATAGCGCATCCTTATTATCAGCGACTGAGGCGGATCCATCAGATGGCATTTGCGCATCTGGTATATCCGGGGGCGGTTCATACCCGCCTGCATCATTCACTGGGTGCGTATCACCTGATGTGCAATGCAATTTATGAACTGCGCAATAAGGGTACCGAGATTACTCCGGAAGAAGAAGTGGCTGCGAAAGTGGCTATCCTGCTGCATGATATTGGTCATGGCCCATTTTCCCACGCATTGGAGAACGTATTGATCAAAGGAGTGAAACATGAGGATATTTCTCTCCGCATCATCCGGATCCTCAACGAAGAAATGAACGGAGCGCTGGACCTTGCCATCTCCATATTCACCAATCAATATCATAAGCCATTTCTGTACCAGCTGATCTCTGGTCAGCTCGATGTAGACAGAATGGATTACCTGAGCCGCGACAGTTTCTTTACCGGTGTTTCGGAAGGTGTGATCGGTTACGACCGCATTCTCAAAATGCTCACCGTGCACGAAGGAGAACTGATGGTGGAAGAAAAAGGCATTTACTCCATCGAAAAATTTCTGGTGGCGCGCCGCCTCATGTACTGGCAGGTGTATCTGCACAAGGCTGTACTGAGTGCGGAGAAAATGCTGGTTCGTGTGCTGGAACGCGCACGGGAACTGATTCTCAGAGGAGAAACAGTGCACGCAGCATCGCCTGTGCTCGATCTTTTTCTGCAATCGAAAGACGAATCGACTCCAATAGACAAATACCTCAAAGAATTCTGTCTGCTCGACGATTTCGATGTGATGGCCTCGATCAAGAACTGGATGTTCCACTCAGATACCGTACTCCGTACATTGTGTGAAGGACTGATCGACCGCCGTTTATTAAAAGTTAAATTACAGGCGGAACCCATCAATGAAGCCTGGATCGAAGAACAGCGGAACAGGATTTGCCAGCAAACAGGCATCAGCTCAGCCGATTGCCATTACCTGCTTTTCACCGGAGAAGCCGTGAACACTACCTACAATCCGGTAGTGGAGCGGATCAATATTCTGTTCAAAGACGGAACCGTGAAAGACATTTCGCAGGTAGACAATGCGCTGATCAGCCAGGCACTCCAAACCCCTGTGAAAAAATATTACATTTGTTATCTGAAGTAAGGCATCTGACCAGTACCTTGCAGCATCCCTTATAAAAGCTCAACAACCATGCAATTTACCGCAGCACAAATAGCCATGATCATCACCGGGAAAGTAGAAGGTGATCCCAATGCAAGTGTAGGCTCCTTCGGCAAGATCGAAGAAGCGCAGGCTGGCCAATTGGCATTTCTGGCAAACCCCAAATATGAAGATCATCTTTATACTACCAAAGCCTCTGTGATCATCATCAGTGCTGCTCAGGAGCTGAAACAGCCTGTGAGCGCCACATTGATTCGTGTGGAAGATGCTTACACTGCGTTCGCTACCCTGCTCACCAAGTATCAGGAAGTAATGACGCAGCAGATGGTAGGCACTCAAGACCCCGTGTATGTAGATCCTTCCGCCAAACTCGGAGAGAATATTTTCCTCGGCGCATTCTGCTACATCGGAAAAGGAGTAGTGCTCGGCAATAACGTAAAGATTTTCCCTAACGCATATATCGGCGATAAAGTAACTATCGGAGATAATTCAATCATTCATCCCGGTGTGAAAATTTATCACGACTGTGTACTCGGTAAAAATGTAACCGTGCATGCAGGAACTGTTTTGGGAAGTGATGGATTCGGATTTGCTCCCCAGCCCGATGGCAGCTTCAAAAAAGTGCCGCAGATCGGGAATGTGGTGGTGGAAGATTTTGTGGAGATCGGAGCCAATGCAACTATCGATCGTGCAACGATGGGATCTACAGTGATCAAGTCGGGAGCGAAGCTCGATAACCTGATTCAGATTGCACACAATGTTGAAGTAGGAAACAATACCGTGATCGCAGCACAGGCCGGCGTTAGCGGAAGCACCAAACTCGGCAATAATGTGATGATTGGCGGACAGGCAGGTATTGTAGGCCACATTGTGATCGCCGATGGCGCGAGGATCAATGCGCAGAGCGGCGTGAGCAAGTCGATCAAAACAAGTAATTCTGCTGTGACGGGATCACCTGCTTTCGATTATACGAGTGCGTTGAGATCGCAGGCGGTGAGCAGAAATCTGCCGGATCTGGAAAGAAGAATTCAGGAGCTGGAGAGACTGGTGCAGCAGTTGCTGGGAGAAAAAGTAGATTAAGAAGATTCAACTAATCTGATATAATTGAAAGGCCCGCGGAAGCGGGTCTTTTGTTTTCATGATTATCCAGTGAGGTTTAATTCCCTAGTGGTCCTGCCAAAATGTAGAATGAACATATTTCAGCCCTTTCTCTGCCCTTTTTCAGCGCTTTTTCAGCGCTTTTAAAGGGGAAGCCAGCCGGTATTGAGCCATTATGCAGCCATTACTCTACCTGTTTTCAGCTGGTTTCAGCCTTTTCATCAGCTTTATCTCTCAAATATTTCCCATCCAAAGACAACTAATTTTCAACACTATACGATCCATCATCCTCCCAAAACCCAATCCCCTAGCACATTCCCGCCTTAAACGCCAAAACGTCACTCCCATCCCGCAAAATATCAATACAACATACAGAGGTATTATTCCGTTCCAATGTATCTTTGCGCATCTAAAAAATGAGAATGGACGCGAATTTCAATCCTGACAAGCAGCATACTCTCGGATCGGCAATCAGTATTTCAGGCACGGGCCTGCATACAGGCTCTAAAGTAGACATGACCCTCAAACCAGCAAATCCTGGTTTCGGGTACCAGTTCCAGCGTATCGACCTGCCGGGTCAGCCTGTGATCAAGGCCGACTGTGATCTCGTTACTGATACTTCCAGAGGCACTACCCTCGAAGACAATGGCGCCAAAGTGAGCACTGTTGAGCATATCCTCGCCGCTCTGGTGGGTATGGGTGTAGACAACTGCCTGATAGAACTGAACGGCCCTGAAATTCCTATCATGGACGGAAGCTCCGCTCCATTCGTTGAAATAATCGAAAAAGCAGGTGTTCTCGAACAGGATGCCGCCAAATCGTGGTACTTCATCGATACCAATATCAGCCATTACGACGAGAAGAAGCGCGTTGAAATGACCGCTCTTCCTGCCACAGAATACAAGATCACTACCCTCATCGACTTCAACAGCCCCGTTCTGGGAACCCAGCACGCCGGACTGAAGAATATGGGTGAGTTCAGATCGGAGATCTCCAGCTGCCGCACTTTCGTGTTCCTTCACGAACTCGAAATGCTGCTGGAACACAACCTCATCAAAGGCGGAGACATCAACAATGCCATTGTGGTAGTTGATAAACCTGTTACCGACGAAGAAATGAGCCGACTGGCCAAAGCATTCGGCAGAACAGATATGCAGGTGAAAAGCGAAGGATACCTCAACAACCTGGAGCTTCGCTTCCCTAACGAACCAGCCCGTCACAAACTGCTCGATGTTGTGGGAGACCTTGCCCTGATTGGCTATCCCATCAAGGCACATATTATTGCGAACAGGCCAGGACACAGCACCAATGTGGATTTCGCCCGCGTGATAAAGCAATACATCAAGAAGAACAAACACGTAAAGAACGTACCTGTCTACGACCCCAATCAGCCGGCAGTGTATTCTTTGCAGCAGATAGAAAAGACTTTACCGCACAGACATCCGTTTCTGCTGGTAGATAAGATCATCGAACTTTCCGACAAACAGATCGTTGGCGTAAAGAATGTAACCTACGATGAGTGGTTTTTCCCTGGCCACTTCCCCAACAACCCGGTAATGCCCGGTGTTCTGCAGGTGGAGGCGCTGGCTCAGACCGGTGGCATCCTCTGTATCAATGCCATGCCTCCGGGAGAGTACGACACTTATTTCCTGAAAATCGACAACTGTAAATTCAAGCAGAAAGTGGTTCCGGGAGATACAATGATTCTGAAAATGGAATTAATTGCACCGATCCGTAGGGGTATTTGCGAAATGCGAGGTACTGTTTACGTCGGAAATAAGATAGCCACAGAAGCGGACTTGATGGCTCAACTGGTAAAACGTGGTTAAAACATATTGCCAGATGTATACTAAGAATAAAAAAGTTCGTTTGTATATAAGTTATATTTTTGCGGGTCGGAATTAAACCCGGCCTTTAACTCTTTTAGCTGATCAATTGAGTATCAAACGCCAAACTGTGAAAAAAAACCCGCTTACCGGGACAGATCACCAGAGCCCCAACGGGGATGGGGTCGAATTCAATACTATGAACCCGTTGCCTGTAACAACAACACTTAAGAACTTAAATCAGATGATTCATCCGCATACGTACATTCACCCCAATGCAAAGCTGGCTACCAACGTGAAAGTTGATCCTTTCACCGTGATCCACCAAAACGTGGAGATCGGAGAAGGCACGTGGATTGGCAGTAATGTAACCATCATGGAAGGGGCCCGCATTGGAAAAAACTGCCGGATCTTTCCCGGCGCCGTAATTTCTGCGATCCCTCAGGATCTGAAATTCGGTGGTGAAGACACTACTGCGGAAATCGGAGACAATACTACCATCCGCGAATTCGTGACCATCAACCGCGGAACAAAAGACAGAGGCACTACCAGAGTAGGCAAGAACTGTCTCATTCAGGCATACAGCCATATCGCACACGACTGTTATATCGGCGACAACTGCATCATGAGCAACAACTCTCAGATTGCAGGCCACGTTGAGATCGGCGACTGGGCTATCCTCGGTGGCATGTGCGCTGTTCACCAGTTCGTGAAGATCGGATCACATTCTTTCATCAGTGGTGGTTCACTGGTGAGCAAAGATGTTCCTCCTTTCATCAAAGCGGCACGTCAGCCCCTCAGCTATTCCGGCGTAAACTCTGTAGGTCTCAAACGCAGAGGTTTCACTATCGATAAGATCAATCACCTGCTCGATATCTATCGCGTTATCTACAACAAAGGCATGAACACTTCACAGGCGCTCGAATTCCTGGAAGAAGAATTCCCTGCCACCGACGAACGCGATGAAATTGTAACCTTCATCCGCGAAAGTGGACGTGGTATCATTAAACGCGCTACTAAAAACAGTGTGGATGAAGATATCGCTGACTAATGCAGGCAAGCGTTTCAACCACGAATGGATTTTTCGAAAAGTAGATTACACCTTTCTTGAAGGCAGCTCATATGCCATCACTGGTCCCAACGGATCGGGGAAAAGCACCTTATTGCAGGCCATCGGTGGCGCTCTTGCGCTGAGTGAAGGCGAAGCCACTTACTCCATCGATGCCCCTGCCCGCAAGGTAGAACCTGATTTTGCATTCCGCCATATCTCAATCGCCGCACCCTATCTCGAACTGATCGAAGAAATGACAGTAACCGAGTTCCTGCATTTCCATCAGCAGTTCAAACCTTTGCTTTCTTCCATCACTATTCCTCAGATCATCGAAACAGTTGGGCTCAGCAAAGCCGCCGATAAGCAGATCCGTTTTTACAGCAGTGGCATGAAGCAACGCGTAAAGCTCGCACAGGCCATCTTCTCCCACGTAGATTGCATTTTGCTCGATGAACCCTGCACCAACCTCGATGCCGAAGGCATAGCGCTGTATCAGCGTCTCATTGCAGAATACGGCAAAGGCCGAACCTTCATCGTCAGCTCCAACGACACACAGGAATACAGCTTCTGCGAACACAGGCTCAGTATCCTCGATTACAAGAAATAGTTATTGTTTTATTACTGACTACTATCGCAGGTTTTCGGTTCATCGTTTTGTCTGTTTCAGTTTTGTGGCTGCAACGGGACAGGCGAAACACGGCAGTCAAATATGCCGGGCAGAGTTGTATCTCCGATGAACTTTTGGGAAAAAGGATTAAGCAACAGTAAAAATGCCCTGCTTTTGCGCAACATATTTGAAGGCCGGTTTAGCCTGTCCCGTTGCAGCCATGTCACTGATTATACAAGTGTGCTCTCCTGCGATCGGGTAATCATCATTGAATTATGTGGTGTACATGAATGCTGAACATCCGGGGATCGGGCGTGCAGGATCATGTGAATACGACCTTCAAATATGTTGCACGAAAGCTGAAGAGTATTGCCGGCGCTCAATCCCATGAGATTACAGCCCATCGGAAACACAACTCTGCCCGGCATATTTGGCGGCGTATTCACATGATCCTGCACGCCATAGCGGAGAAACCAATGCTTTGAATAGATATTTTACCGCTGACTTGCTATCAGCAGGTTCAGATCTGTATACTTGAGATCGAACCGCTGGCTCAGGTGGAAATTTGTGAGTGCGCCCTTGAAGATGTAGATGCCGCTTCGCAGATGCACTTTGTGCCATACAAGATTTTCGAAGCCGCCTTCTTCTCCGGCTTCGAGCAACAGCGGCATCAGTACATTGCTGATGGCCTGCGAAGCCGTGCGGGCAAATCCGGAAGGAATATTGGGTACACAGTAATGGATCACGCCGTACTTCATAAATATCGGCTGTTCATGACTGGTAATTTCTGATGTTTCAAAACAACCGCCTCTGTCGATACTCACATCGATGATCACACTGCCGGGGCGCATATTGCTCACCATTTCTTCGGTAACCACCACAGGGGTGCGGCCCGAAGTGGATGCCAGCGCTCCAACAGCTACTTCGCAGGTCTTGAGTTGCTTGGCCAGAATGCGTGGCTCAATTACTGAGGTCCACATACGCTGACCGATATTGTTCTGCAGTCTCTTCAAACGATACACACTGCTGTCGAACACTTTCACGGAAGCGCCGAGTGCAAGTGCAGCACGTGCCGCAAACTCGCCTACGATGCCGGCTCCCAGAATAATTACTTTGGTAGGAGGAATACCCGAAATGCCACCCAGCAACACTCCTTTCCCATGATTGGCGGAGCTGAGGTATTGCCCTGCAATCAGCATCACGGCACTGCCTGCAATCTCGCTCATGCTGCGAACGATGGGCAGGCTATCACTATCGTCTTTCAGGTTCTCGAACGAAATGGCGGTAATGCGTTTATCCATCATCTTCTGCAGCAGCTCTGCTTTCATGGCAGAAAGATGTATGGGGGATATGATCACCTGATTGAACTGCAGGTAGGGAATATCTTCTTCAACAATCGGCGCACTCTTTACGAGAATGGGCGCCTTGAATACTTCTGCTTTGTCGTACACGATGCGTGCACCGGCTTCGCTGTAATCGCGATCGCGGAAATGCGATGCCTCACCGGCATTGTGTTCGATCACCACATCATGCCCATTGCTGATCAGCACTCCCACGGCATCGGGAGTCAATGCAATTCTGTTCTCCTGAAAAGCGGTTTCTTTGGGAATACCAATATGAAGCTTAGCCCCCTTGGGTTTTACATCAAGCTTTTCTTCTAATGTTTCATAGCTGAAAGAGGTGCTGATAAACGGTCGTTGCTGGGACATGAAGATTATTTTCTGATTGGCAGCTGCATCAAATATACTTATTTCTCATCTATCAGGAGGAGCCGTGTTTCCGGTCCGGTTGCGGAGATATGCAACTTCAACGTATCATCCGGGAAGATGCCTTCCGCCCTTTCGGGCCACTCCACAAAACAGATACTGCCCGAATACAGGCAGTCTTCCACGCCCGTGCGGATGGCTTCTTCCTCATCTTTCAACCTGTAGAGGTCAATGTGGTAGAGCTGTCCACCCGGATAGGCATATTCATTGATGATGGAAAACGTAGGGCTCCCCACCGTGCTGGTAACTCCTTTAGCATCACAGAGCGCATGCACAAAAGTGGTTTTCCCCGCTCCCATTTGTCCATGTAACGCAACCACTTTACGGTCGCCCAGCTGCTGCCAGAAAGTGGCCGCCGCTTCTTTGATGGTATCCAGGGTAAATGATAGTTGCATAAAGCACAAATATACAAGGCTCTGAGCGATTTTCTGGGTTAAACCCTGTGCCCGCACCGATTCGGACATTTCATGCTGCTTATTTGCAACATTGCAGCGATAATAACCTCCGATTTTGCAACCCTGAAGCGATAAAAGGCGTTTACTTATAAGGCCCTCCGCAGCATGATCGGTAATTTTGCATATCGTTCAGCAGAAATTAAACTCTAAGCAATGGAAACAGTGAATTGGAAAGTAGATGGGATGGACTGCTCCAGCTGCGTTCTAACCATCAGGCAGTATCTCGAAAAGAAAGGATTGCAGGATGTAAAAGTAAATCTTGCAGGTGGCGATGTCAGCTTCCTGATCAACGGTCAGAATAAAAAAGAAGAATTGCGCAAAGGCATCGAATCACTGGGCTACACAGTAGATACCGGCGATGCCACCATGGCCCCATCTCCCCAAAGGATCTTCAAAAACCATAAGCAGCGCTTCCTTTTCTGTCTCATTTTTACCATTCCCCTGATGCTGCATATGTTCGATAAGTGGATCCATATCCACTGGCTGATGAACCCCTGGATTCAGCTCGCACTATGCCTTCCTGTATTCATCGTAGGAATGGATTTCTTTGGAAGAAGCGCCATCAAAAGCATCCGCAACGGACTGCCCAATATGAATGTGCTGGTGGCCATCGGTGCAACGGCTGCATTCGTGTACAGCCTCGCGGGCGCCATATTCGGACTGGGAGAAGGATACCTCTTCTTCGAAACTGCTGCCTCAGTGATCACCCTCGTGTTCCTCGGCAATTACCTCGAAGACAGCAGCATTCAGAGCACACAGAAATCGCTGAACAAGCTGGCCAGCTCTCAGAAAGTGATGGCCAATATGATCGCATACGACGATGAACACAACGAACATATCTTCCCCGTTGAAAATACTGCACTCAAAGTAGGTGATCTGTTGCTGATCAAAAACGGTGAACAGGTTCCTGCAGATTGCAAGATCCTCTGGGGCGATGCAACTATCGATGAGTCGATCATCACCGGCGAAAGTCTTCCGATACATAAAAAACAAAAAGAGCATCTGATCGGAGGAAGTCTGCTCGTTGAAGGAACCGTGAAAGTGTACGTGACAGCGGAAGCCGGCAATTCAGTGCTTTCCAATATCATCAATCTGGTGAAGCGTGCGCAGAGCGAGAAGCCTCCTGTGCAGCAACTGGCGGATAAGATCAGCGCCATCTTTGTCCCGATTGTGCTGGGCATAGCAGCAATTACACTGATCGCCAACTGGATCATACTCCACGATTTCACGGCGGCGCTCATGCGAAGCATCGCGGTCCTTGTAATTGCCTGCCCTTGCGCCATGGGACTGGCCACTCCGGCTGCCATTGCGGTGGGTCTCGGCAGAGCAGCGCGCAACGGCGTGCTCTTCCGCAATGCACACAGCCTCGAAACATTCAAGAATATCCAACAGGTGGTGTTCGATAAAACAGGCACGCTCACTACCGGCAAATTTGCATTGGCTTCTTTTGAAATACTCTCCAATGAATATTCCGAAGAAACTTTCAAACAACTGGTATTCTCGATGGAGAAATACTCCAACCATCCCATTGCGCAATGCATAGCGCAGGAATGGAAACAGAACAAAGCCATCCAGTTTGCGAAGATCGAAGAAGAGAAAGGCCTTGGCATGAAAGCCATCACAAAGGAGGGCGACACCTTTTTCGCAGGATCATACAAAATTGCACAGGCATATACCAACGATGCCAATCACAACGTGTACATCCTCAAAAACGATCAGCTGATCGGATGGATAGATGTAAAAGATGAAGTACGCCCCGAAGCCATGCCCGTAGTGCAATACCTCCGTCAACGGAATATCCGCACCATTCTGCTGAGTGGCGACCGTTTCGATAAATGCAAACAACTCGCCGATTTCCTCGGCATCGACGAAGTGATTGCCGAACAAACACCGCAACAGAAACTCGAAGTAGTAGAGAACCTCACCCTCAAAGGCCCCACAGCCATGGTGGGTGATGGCATCAACGACGCACCGGCTCTTGCCAAAGCAACCGTAGGCATTTCGCTCAGCGCCGCATCGCAGATTGCCGTGCAGACTGCCGATGTAGTGCTGATGGATAACGGCATCAAAAACCTCCCGCTCTCACTCGGACTGGGAAAACATACTTACAAAACCATTCAGCAAAACCTTTTCTGGGCATTCGCTTACAATATTGTGGCGATCCCTGTTGCGGCATTTGGCCTGCTGACCCCTACCTTTGGAGCGTTGGTGATGGGACTGAGCGATGTAGTGCTCGCCATCAACTCAGGCAGATTGTTCGTAAAGAAAGTGGTGTAACCCAATGAGCAGCATCCATTCATTACTCAAAGAATATTGGAAACACGATGGCTTCCGCCCCATGCAGGAAGCCATCATCCATTCCGTGCTCGACCGGGAAGACACACTCGCAATACTTCCCACCGGCGGCGGAAAATCACTTTGTTTTCAATTGCCCACACTGATAATGGAAGGGCTCTGTCTGGTAGTAAGTCCGCTCATTGCGTTGATGAAAGATCAGGTGGAGAACCTGCGAAAGAAAGGCATCACAGCTTATGCCATCGACTCTGGCATGACGCGCAAACAAGTGATCAACATTCTCAAAGTAGCCACAGAAAGCAACTGCAAATTTCTCTACGTATCACCTGAACGACTTGAAACAACGCTCTTCAAAGAATATCTCCCCGGCCTCGATCTCTGCCTCATTGCAGTAGACGAAGCACACTGTATTTCGCAGTGGGGCTACGATTTCCGGCCATCGTACCTGAAGATCGCAGCGCTTCGCGACGAAGTGGGTGATGTTCCCATTCTCGCACTCACCGCTTCTGCAACGCCCGAAGTGCAGGAGGACATCTGCGAGAAGCTTCAGTTCTCCGGAAGGAATATCTTCAGAACATCTTTCGAACGCCCCAATCTCAGCTACAGCGTGTTTGAAGTGGACAGCAAAGTGAACAAGATCCGCGAGATACTGGATAAAGTTCCCGGCAGCAGCATCATCTATTGCCGCAGCCGCAAGCGCACCAAACAACTCAGTGATCAGCTGAATATGTACGGCATTCAGTCTGCATGTTACCATGCCGGCCTCACACGCGAGGAACGCAATCGCCGCCAGGAAGCCTGGATAAAGAACGAGACCCGCTGCATCGTCTGCACCAATGCCTTCGGTATGGGCATCGACAAACCCGATGTACGCGTGGTGATACATGCCGATCCTCCGGACTGCATGGAAAACTATTATCAGGAAGCAGGCCGCGCAGGCCGCGACGGCAAACGATCCTACGCCGTATTGCTCAGCGATCACACCGATGCTGAAGAACTGCGCGCATTGCCCGATATCCGGTTCCCCGGCACCGACGACATCAAAAAAATCTACAGCGATGTGATGAACTACCTCCAGGTGCCCAATGGCCTTGGAAGTGGCAACTACTACGACTTTGAGCTGAATGATCTCATCGCAAAGTTCCATCCGGAACCACGTCTCGCCACCTACGCGCTGAAAGCCATGGAGCAGGAAGGATGGATGAATTACAACGAACAGGTTTTCATTCCGGCCTCCGTAACTTTCATCACCGGCAAAGAATGGCTCTACGATTTTCAGGAAACCTATCCGCAACTGGAGCCCATCGTTCAGACTTTGCTTCGCACTTACGAAGGCATTTTCGATGTGCCTGTTCCCATTTCGGAAAAGAATATCGCCTATCTCATGCGATCAGATGCAGAAACAGTGAAACTGCAACTGCGGCAGCTGCATGGATACGCTATCATCGAATACATTCCGCAGAAAGATACGCCACAGCTCTATCTGCGCCACAACAGGGTGCGCGTTGAAGAACTGCGCATCGATACCGCACACTATCAGAAAAGGAAACAACTCTACGAGTCGAGAATAAAAACCCTGCTGCACTATCTGGCAGAAAAAGATCAGTGCCGCAGCCAGCAGATTGCACAGTACTTCGGAGATGCAAACGCCACCTCATGCGGCGTATGCGATATCTGTCTCGAAAAAAGAAAACAACCACTTACTCCGGAAGAATTGGCACTGGTGCATCAACAGATCCGCAAACAAAAAACAGTAACTGTTGAAACACTCATGCAGTCGCTCACCAACCTCCAAAAACACAAATTGCAGGAAGCAATTACCTTCCTGCAATCTGAACAAAAAATTAAGGTGAACGAAAAAGGAGAGATCAGCGACCGGAATTAAAACCAGCCACTGCTTTTCTTTTTGCTGCTTCTTCCTCCCACACCAAGCACTCCGAGCAGTGCTCTGCCGAGTCCACCTGCAACGGTGCGCATGAATTGTTTGGAAGCGCCGCTATCCAATACTTTTTCGATAGTAGATTTTTCTTCTTTGGTACTTTTCTTCGCTGCTTTTTCTTCGTCCTCAGCCTCTGCTTTCTTAGCAGCGTCTTCGAGTTTGGCTGTGAGAATTTCGTAAGCGCTTTCTGCATCTTCTGTTTCGGCGTATTTCTTTACCAGTTTCGATTTGGCAACAAATCCGTCGATCTCACTATCGGAGAGAACATCCATGCGGCTTCGCGGAGACACCAGCATGGTGTGCACCAATGGAGTAGGGATACCTTTTTCGTTCAGCATGGTGATCAGCGCTTCGCCGATACCGAGCTGCGTGAGCAGGTCTTCCGTTTTATAGAAAGTTGTTTCAGGATAGTTCTGTGCGGCTTGTTTGATGGTCTTGCGATCCGCTGCTGTAAAGGCACGCAGGGCGTGCTGCACTTTCAATCCGAGCTGGCTCAGTACACTGGCAGGTACATCCTGCGGATTTTGTGTACAGAAGAAAATGCCTACACCTTTAGAACGGATCAGCTTGATCACTGTTTCGATCTGCTGCAGCAATGCTTCCGTTGCTTCCTGAAAAACCAGGTGTGCTTCATCGATGAACATCACCAGTTTCGGTTTATCGAGGTCACCTGCTTCGGGCAGTGTTGCGTACAGCTCTGCGAGCATCTGCAACATGAAAGTAGAGAAGAGCTTCGGACGATTCTGCATATCGGTTACACGAAGCACGCTGATCATGCCACGGCCATCGTCGGAGATGCGCATGAGATCGTCCACTTCAAAGCTGGGCTCGCCGAAGAATACATCGGCTCCCTGCTGTTGCAGTTCTATCACTTTACGCAGGATGGTTCCGGTGCTGGTGGTTGCGATCTTGCCATAATCTTTTTCGATATCGGCCTTGCCTTCGTTGCTGATGTACTGCAATACCTTGGTGAAATCTTTGAGATCGAGCAAGGGCATTTTGTTGTCGTCGCAGTATTTGAAGATCATGGCTACGAGGCCTTGCTGCGTATCGTTGAGATCGAGAATCTTTGAGAGGAGGATGGGACCGAACTCACTCACTGTTGCCCGGAGGCGAACACCTTTTTCGTTGCTGAGCGTCATCAGTTCAACGGGGAATCCGGAGGCAGTCCACGTACCGCCGATCTTGCCCATACGGTCTTTGATCTTATCGTTTTCAGTGCCGGGTTCGGCAATGCCGCTGAGATCGCCTTTGATATCCATGAGCAATACGGGTACACTTGCATCACTGAGGCCTTCGGCCAGCACTTGCAGGGTTTTCGTTTTACCGGTACCGGTAGCTCCTGCAATCAGTCCGTGCCTGTTCATTGTTTTGAGCGGAAGCCTGATTGCTCCCTCCGGCAGCACATTGCCATCGAGCATGGCACCGCCGATCAAAAATGATTCGCCTTTGAAAGTATAGCCGTCTTTTACCAATTGAAGAAAAGCATTCTGGTCTGCCATAGTAGAATTTTGATCTGCGAAAGTTACTGAAAATGTGTACATTTCAATAGCCTGCCTGCCCATGATGCAACGGAGGGGGAATTTTACGGATCAATACCTAAATTTGACCAATACAAATCAAGATCATGAAGCCACTATTCGCCTTACCGCTGGCAGCCCTTATCTGCACCGTGATGTTGTTTTCCTGCAAGAAGAGCAAAGATGCGGCGCCTTTCAATCTTGCCAATACACAATGGCAGGGCGAGGCAACCCTCGAACAGATAAAGTATGGAGTAACTATCGAGTTCAAGGAAGAAAAGAACGAAGTGGAACTGGTTTTTGTGAAGCCCGGCGCCCCCACTCCGTTTACCTTCACAGGAAAATGGGCCAAGGACGAGGCATCGGTTGAAGTGAGCTTCGACTTCATGAAAGGGCTCGAAAAAATGGCCTGCACAGCCACTCTCACGGAGAACAATACAAAAATGGCGAATGGCGTGATCAAATCAACCACACAGCCATCAGCGGATCCCGGCTCATTCTCCGTTACCAAAAAATAAGATCATTCAAACATACCTGCCCCGGTATGGCCATTCAGCTGTACCGGGGCATTTCATTCATTATTAACAAAATATTACACGGCACTTGCCGGAACTGGTAAATGAATTAATTTTATTTACACTTTATACGAACTAAATCTACCAACAATGGAAGGAAAGAAACCGAAAATATTGTTATGTGAAGACGATACGAACCTGGGCAGTGTGTTGAAGAATTACCTCGAACTGAACGATTTTGACGTAACACTTGAAAGGGACGGTCGCCTCGGACTGGCCGCCTTCCAGCGTGAAAAATTCGATCTCTGTCTGCTCGACATCATGATGCCACATATGGATGGCTTCACGCTCGCAGAAGAGATCCGCGACGTAGATCCTGATATTCCTCTCTTCTTCCTCAGCGCAAAAACAATGAAGGAAGATATCATCCAGGGCTACAAACTGGGTGCAGATGATTATATCACCAAACCATTCGACAGCGAAGTACTGCTGCTCAAAATCAAAGCCATCCTCAAACGCAACGAAGAGGTGAGCAAAGAGCAGGAGAACAAAGAATACGATCTCGCCAGCTACCACTTCAATCCCAAACTGCGCGAGCTCAGCCATGCAGGCAAAATGCAGACTCTTTCTCCCAAAGAGAATGAACTGCTGAAAATGCTGGCAGAACATATGAACGATCTGCTTCCAAGAGAGCAGGCGCTCAAGAAGATCTGGGGCAGCGATACTTACTTCAACGGCCGAAGCATGGACGTGTACATTGCCAAGCTGAGAAAGTACCTGAAAGAAGATGATACCATCGAGATCGTGAACATTCACGGCAATGGTTTCAGACTGGTTGTTCCTGTAGCTTAACACTCACTTATACATAAAGAGAATGGCGACTGAAGTTTCAGTCGCCATTCTCTTTTATGCGATAGCTTATCAGAACAACATGGTAGGACCATTCTTGATGTCCTTGCCCAGATGCGTATATGCTTTAGGAGTGGCTTCGCGCCCGCGGGGCGTGCGTTTGATGAAACCTTCCTGAATGAGGAACGGCTCGTACACTTCTTCCAGCGTTCCTGTTTCTTCACCTACTGCCGTTGCAATGGTAGTGATGCCTACAGGCCCACCTTTGAATTTTTCGATGATGGTCAACAGAATGCGGTTATCCATTTCATCGAGTCCGTGTTCGTCTACATTCAGCGCTTTCAGTGCGTGCTGGGTAATGCCGAGATCGATCACTCCATTGCCGAGCACCTGTGCAAAATCGCGCACGCGGCGAAGCAATCCGTTTGCGATCCGCGGCGTACCGCGGCTTCTTCTGGCAATCTCACCTGCCGCGTCGGAAGTGATCTTTGTATTGAGTATGCCTGAGGAGCGAAGCACGATCGCTTTCAGGGTATCTGCATTGTAATATTCGAGTCGCGATTTGATGCCGAAGCGCGACAATAACGGAGCTGTGAGCAAACCGCTGCGCGTGGTTGCGCCAATCAGCGTAAAAGGATTCAGATTGATCTGAATGCTGCGTGCATTGGGACCGCTGTCGATCATGATATCCAACCGGTAATCTTCCATCGCGGCATAGAGATATTCTTCTACCACGGTACTCAACCGATGGATCTCATCGATGAACAATACATCGTGCGCTTCGAGATTGGTGAGCAATCCTGCCAGATCACCCGGTTTCTCTATCACCGGACCGGAAGTTTCTTTGATCTGCACACCCAGTTCATTGGCCACAATGCGGCTCAGCGTGGTTTTACCTAATCCGGGAGGACCATGAAAAAGGATATGATCCAGCGCTTCACCACGCAGCTTTGCCGCTTTGATGAAGATCTTGAGGTTATCGATGATCTGGTTCTGTCCCGCAAAATCGAGTATCTCCCTGGGTCTGATATTATTTTCAAACTCCTTGTCCGCCGCACTTTGCGGGCCCTTCTCTGTATTTAAGTTTGGATTGGCCATTTATTTCAGCAACTTTGTAAATCTACACAAAAGTAAGGCAGTATACCCATGCACATACATTTTATACAGCATGTTCCTTTTGAAAGCCCCGGTTTCCTGCTGAACTGGGCAGCATCCAAACAGCATAGCACCGGTTTTACGAAGTTGTATGAAGAAGCAGTATTTCCTTCGCCGCAAAGTCTCGACTGGCTGGTGGTGATGGGCGGACCGATGGGCGTGCACGACGAAGCGGAATTCAGCTGGCTGGCTGCAGAAAAAACATTCATCAGGGAATGTATCGATGCAGGAAAGAAAGTGCTGGGCATTTGTCTCGGTTCACAGCTGATCGCCGATGTGCTCGGTGCGCGCGTGTACCGCAACCCCGAAAAAGAGATCGGCTGGATGCCGGTTTCGGTATTGCATCCCGAACATCCGCTTACACAGGGTTTTCCCTCTTCAGTTACAGTTTTTCACTGGCATGGAGATACATTTGAACTGCCTTCCAATGCAATCCGTCTCTTCGAAACAGCTGCCTGCGCCAATCAGGGTTATGTGATTGGCAACAATTTCGCTGCACTGCAGTTTCATATGGAAGTGGATGCGCCGCTTGCACAGCAGATGCTGCAACATGGCCGTGAAGAACTCACCGACGCACCGTTCATTCAATCTGAAGCTACCATTCTGCATCTTACGGAGACACATGCAGCCGCTACGCAGGCATACTTTGCGAAATTCCTCGATGCGTTTGAAATGATTTGAGAAGATACATTATTCTTGAAAAACTTCTTTGGCTTCTTTGCAAAGGGATATTCAGACACTGTCTAAAGATCTGCCGGACAGAGATGTGTCTCCGATGAACATTGGGTAAGAAGGATGAAGCATTGGAAGAATATCCAGCTTTCGTGCAACAGATTTTAAGGCCATTGTCTGAATATCTCTTTGCTGCGAATGGTTGATAAAGCAGGAATTAAACAGCAGAACTGTTACATATTCAGCGGGACAGGGCCGGGGATGGGGATGCGATGAGAGGTCTTGAAATCTGTTGCGCGGCACCCCGGATCTATTCTATTGCCCCATCCTCCATGCAACAGCTCATCGGAGACATAACGCTGCCCGGCAGATTTCACTACCTCGAATCGCAATCCCCTCACCGGCCTCATTAGCATACACAGCCTCCTCAATGGTTAATAATTATCAGTCTGATGCATGGAGCTCAAATCTGTATGCAAAGAGGTCATAGCAGTTGCTAAGGTTCATGGCCGCCAACGCTATTCCCAATAACTCAATCAGGTTTTTAACATTTGCATATACAAATATTAGTTGTACATTTGCATAGTCATTCGGGAATAAGCCCCCGCATTACACTCAGCAATGAAAGCCTCAGAGAGCAAATACAAACAATGCATGTACTTCGCTTCCAACGCACTCGCCCGCGTAGTAGAGAAACTATCGATCGATGTTTGGAAGAAGGTAGATCTTTCACCCAGCCATGCTTATCTGCTGATGCTGGTAGTGGAAGAACCCGGCATGCAACCCGGTTCGCTCGCAGGGCAGCTTCGGCTGACACCCTCTACCATTACGCGTTTGATCGAAAAACTGGAGAGCAGAAAACTGGTGGTAAGAACCAATGAAGGCAAGATCACCAACGTATATCCTACTCCAAAAGCAAAAGAACTTTTTCCTAAACTGATCGCGTGCGCCACAGAATTCACCACTAAGTATTACGCAATTCTGGGCAAGGAAGAATGTGATAAACTGACCCGCACAATGGCCAATATGGCCGACAAACTCGATCCTTAATTTTTTTTGCCTCAATACTTGTATATACAAATAATATAAACACAACACTATTTTAAATCACAACCACTAAAAATTCTGAGAGACATGAAATATGCAATTACAGGGGCCGCAGGCCATATATCAAAACCACTGGCACTGGCATTACTGGCAGCAGGACATGAAGTAACCGTTATCGGAAGATCAGCTGAAAACCTGAAAGTGCTTACAGACAAAGGCGCCAAAGCTGCTATCGGCTCTGTGAATGATGTAGCATTTCTTACTTCGGTTTTCGAAGGAAAAGATGCAGTGTACACGATGGTTCCGCCCGATTACGGAGCAGCGGATCTCAAAGCTCATATCCACGCTACCGATACACGATACGCAGAAGCGATCAAAGCATCGGGCGTAAAAAATGTGGTGAACCTGAGCAGCGTCGGCGCGCATCTTACGAACGGAGCGGGTCCAATCAATGGACTGCATTTCGGAGAACTGGAGCTGAATAAACTGGATGATGTGAACATCCTCCATCTTCGCCCCGCTTACTTCTATTATAACTTATTGGCTAATCTGGCGCTGATCAGGAACGCAAATATTATCGGTAGCAACTTCAGTCTTGCTGCTGGTAAGTTCCCCATCGTTCATCCATCGGATATCGCGGAAGTTGCAGCAAAAGCATTGCTGGCACTCGATTTCAAAGGACACTCGCATGTGTATATCGCCAGTGACGAAGTAGGCACAGACCAGATTGCAACCGAAATCGGCAATGCAGTAGGCAAACCCGGAATCCCCTGGGTGCAATTCCCCGACGATCAGGCGTTTCAGGGCATGCTTGGCGCAGGACTTGGCGAAAACCTCGCACAGAACTATGTTGAAATGGGAACAGGTATCCAAAGCGGTATCATCAACGAAGATTATTTCAAACAACCCAATCGCGTACTGGGTAAAACAAAACTGAAAGATTTCGCCATTGAGTTTGCAGCCGCCTACAATGCATAATGCAGCTGCCTCAATTGCAAAAAGAATATATTTTTGAACAACATTAATCCATTCATCATGATTGCAACGAACAGAAAAACGATCGACAGGAAGTACATCGACAGTGCAATGGATTACACTGCCTATCGCGAACTTATAGACAACCTTTTGCTCGAAGGAAAGGTAACCGGTCCACAACAATCGGAAGCCTTTGCCGCCTACACCAAACTGAATGTACAGCGCATGCAGCGTATCGATAAGACCATACAACTGCTGCCTGAATTACGCACCGCACTGCAGGCCATCAACCGCCCGCAGACCTGGCTGGTGATCACCGAAGGATGGTGTGGCGATGCCTCGCAGATTGTTCCGGTTCTGAATGCGATAGCAGAACATAATCCACTTATTCAACTGAAACTGGTATTGCGCGACGAGAACCTCGATCTGATGGATCAGTACCTCACCGACGGTACCAGCAGAAGCATCCCCAAACTGATTGTACTCGATACGGAAACTCTGGAAGAAAAATTCAACTGGGGTCCCAGACCCACTGTATTGCAGGAACTCTACAAGAAGATGCGGGCAGAAGGCATGGACTACAGCGCCATCTCTACTGAGCTGCATGCATGGTATGCAAAAGACAAAACACAGAGCACACAGCGCGAGCTGCTGAAACTGCTCATCGAATCATAAATAAGAATAGTGAATGATGGAAAGAGCTGTCTGAAATCAGGCAGCTCTTTTTTTTGTGCTTTCATCATCCTAAACGAACTACTGAGCAAACTCATTCTCCGCCACAGGTGCAAACAGCGGCAACCCGCACTACTCCTACACGGCTATTGCCTAGCTTTGCATTCCCCTCCTCCACTGTGCTGTTAATTCCCACCCTCGGTAATCATCCATTCCTGTAATGCAACCGCTCCGGCTGAATCATCCGGTTATCTTGTTTTTTACTTCAATACATAAACCTGAAACAATTATGAAACATTGGAAACAACTAATGGCAGCGATGCTGGCAGTACTCTTATTCGCATCCTGCGATAAAATATGGGATGTAATTCATGGAGGAGGTGGCGGCACCGACAAGAATTTCAGACTGAAAGAATTTACCAGAGACGCCCGGGTCTACAACTTTTATTACGACAAGTTAGGTTATGTAGATTCAGTAGTAGCGCGTGATCCGGGTAGCTTCCCTTACACGTACCGAGTATCGCATCGTGGCAAATACATCGATTCATCTTCACTATGGCAGAACGGAAAATTGCTTTCATCGAGAAAGAACGTGCAGTACAACAACAAAGGGCAGATCAAATCGTACGATTATCAATTGTACGTGTACTATTCACCAACCACTCACTACACACATCAGTACAATGATGCAGGAGATCTTCATGTACGAACCAAAAGCAATGAATTTGGGTTTCATGAAACTGACACTTTCAATTATTATCCCAACAAAATAGGGCTGAAGGAATGGATCAGCAGGAGTAACAGCTCAAGAAGTCAGAAATCATTTTCAAACGACACCCTGCTCAATCCCCTCGCTGCCATCCATGGCATCGAAGTAATTTTTGTTGAAGAGTCATTCGATGAATATTGGAACAACAAAAGAAACAGCATATCAGATTTTGTGAATAATCCTCCTTACGGTACCATCACCAACTACGTAAATGATTACGACAGTAAAAACCGGTTGATCAGAAAAATTCAAAGAGGCCCAACTGATAAGATATTGTTTACATTCAAATATTACTGATAACAATAAAAAAGCTGGCTGCAAACGCAGCCAGCTTAAATGTACTATGGAACAAAGCGGAAATTATTTTTCTCTTACACCCACAGCAATTCTTCTGTCGAGTTTTCTTTCTTCATCCGGTGCTGTGGCAGCAGCTTTTGCAAACTGCGAGCCATATCCTTCTGCACCTGCGATCTGTGCTGCGTTTGCGCCTTTTGCTTTCAGCGCCTTATCTACTGCGTTGGCACGATCCTGAGACAGTTTCATGTTCAGTTTTTCATCACCGCTCTTATCTGTGTAGCCACCGATCTTGATCTTCAGTTTCGGATAGGCTTTGAGGATAGCAGCGATATTGCTTACCTGCACCATGCTCTCATCTGTGATGTCGGCGCTTCCTGTTTTGAAATTGAGGTTATCGAAATCGAACCAAACGTCTTTGCCACCTTTTGAATTGGCATCGTTGAGGAAAGCAACGAGTTTGTCTTCGATACCACCTTTGTATGCATCGAGTTCGGTGCCATCAGGCAGTTTCACTTTGATGGATTCCATTACCGGAGCTGCGGGTGCCGCAGGCGGAGTAGTGGTGGTTCCTGTATTGGCTGTGCTGGTATCGGTAGCCACCTGTTCGGTAGTGGTTGCCATGCCGTCGTCTTTTTTGCCTTTTCCTCTGAGGAAGTAGATCAGCGCCAGTATCACCAGCAATGCCAGCAACAATGGCCAGAGCCATTTGGCGCCGCCTTTTGCTTTTTCGGCAGTATCGCTTGCATAGGCAGATGCTTGTCCGGCTACATGCTTCACCGAACCAGCTGCTCCACCAACGAGCCCTGATAATTTGCTGCCAAGATCACCGAGACTTCCCAGTCCCAGTGCACCTGCGATATTCAAACCAGATGGTACTGCTTTCAGAATGCTGTCTTTCTGTTCGGCCAGAAAAGAAGTCAATCCCGAAACGCCCATATTGCTTTGAGTAACCTGTTTGCCCAGTGAGCCCAGCGCTGCAGGAGCCGCCACACTCAGCAACGAAGAAGCCGATGATTCGCGGATGCCTGCAAAATTGGCGATGGTGCTGGTGATAGCATTGGTTTTATCACCAAACAAACCTTTCAGCATGTCCATGCCTTTGGTGAGCAGGGTACCGCCACCCAGCAGGTTACCGAGATTGCTCATGATTCCGCCACTGGCTGCATCTTTGGAAAGATTGAGTAAGCTGGCGGCTCCGTCTGCCGAGCTGCCTTTATTGAGTAAGCCCGTCAATACTGCCGGAACCGCGCCGCTGATTGCCTTTTGAATGCCTCCTTCGCTCTCACCAAAAGAGGATGCCATCTTACTAATTAGGTCATTGGTAAATAGTCCTTTCACCGAATCGAGAAGATTGAATGACATAAGAGAAAGTTTATAGGTTATCAAATAGTGTCAGAATTAACCCTTCACATTGCATGTATTTGTAATTTAATCAAATAATCACTTCATTCTCCGAATGAAAAGAATTAGATAATAACATAATACACGCGGGTTATCAACATGCCACGGCAAGGGACAATGGTAAGGGGGCTACCAATTCAATAAGGGATGAGGGGAGACTTCAGGTGGAAATGAGTTGTAAGATCAGATCAGGATCGGGGCAATTGGCTAAATACTTTTCTTTTTCAGACTCGCGGCATACGCCGGGATAATCGCCTTCTTTCAGTTCCATATCCAGCATGATCTGGAAGTGCAGGTGGGGTGGCCAGTTTCCGTTCTCGGAAGGTGTACCGAAATGCGCGATCTCCTGACCAAAGATAATGTATTGTCCGGCTGCAAGTGTCTGAATATCTTTCAGGCTCATATGGCCGTACAGGGAGTAGAACGGGAGACCATCCAGCTGATGCAATAAGATAAGGGTAGCACCGTAATCGCCATCGGCCTGGTTGTATGCGAAACTATGCACCATTCCTCCCATAAAAGCATACACGGGAGTACCTGCAGGCCCCCAGATATCGATGCCCAGATGGATATTCCTGCGTTCGTCTCCGGGTTTGTTTCCGGCAAACTCAGGGTGTGCGTCGTAGAGCTTTCTCTTTTCGGCATATCCTCCGATGGCATAGCGGCATTGCTGCTGTTCCAGTTGACGGTCGATCCATTTACTGAAACCCGCAGTGGTAGCCAGCGTCTCTGCGGTGAGTGCATTATTGTGAACACTCAGGTCGAGGGCCAGCAATTTCTCACCGGGATCAGTCTTCACTACCGGATGGAATGTAGACTGATACCGGCGGATAATATTACTGAAAGGGGATTCCATTATCTGTACTGAAGGTAACGCTAAACCACCACATTCAACATCTTTCCTTTCACGTAGATCACCTTCTTGGGAGATTTGCCTTCGAGCCATTTCTGTACGATCTCATTGGCCAGCAACAGTTGTTCAACCTCTTGCTGAGTAGCTTCGAGACTGAGTACCAGTTGCGTTCTCACTTTTCCGTTGATGGAAACGGGGTACTCTTTGCTGGTCTCGATGAGGTATTTCTCTTCAGCTACAGGGTAGCTGGCATCGAGCACAGATCCTGCATTGCCCATCAGCTGCCAGAGTTCTTCACTCACGTGCGGTGCATATGGAGTAAGCAGTATCACCAGTTTTTCGAGTATTTCTTTCTTATTGCATTTGAGATCGTTCAGTTCATTTACGCAAACCATGAAGGCGCTCACGGCTGTGTTGAAAGAGAAACGCT
Organism: Pseudoflavitalea sp. G-6-1-2; assembly: GCF_012927185.1. Lineage (GTDB taxonomy): Bacteria > Bacteroidota > Bacteroidia > Chitinophagales > Chitinophagaceae > Pseudobacter. The sequence goes on along the minus strand of NZ_JABBGB010000001.1, from coordinate 1,583,868 downwards.
CTGTATCTTCTTCAATTTTCCTGATGGCTTTGTGGATCACTTTGAGTTCGGCGTCGGTGGCCTTGTCTGTGTTCCAAACCTGTCCTTTTGTTTCGTCGTAGAAAAGGCGCCAGAGTTTTTTGAGGAAGCGGTGAACACCTTCGATGCCTTTGATGTCCCATGGCTTCGATGCTTCGAGTGGCCCGAGGAACATTTCGTACATGCGGAATGTGTCTGCCCCGTATTTCTCTACTACCTGATCCGGATTGATTACGTTGTAGTACGACTTACTCATCTTCTCGATGGCAGATCCGCAGATGTATTTGCCGTCTTCGAGAATGAAAGTAGCATCAGCAAAATCCGGCTTCCATTTTTTGAAGGCTTCGGTATCGAGTTCCAGTCCGTCGACGATGTTCACGTCTACATGGAGCTGGTCTGTTTCGTATTTATCTTTCAATCCGGCAGAAACGAATTCGTTGCTGTTGCGTACACGGTAAACGAATCTTGAATCGCCGGTGATCTTACCCTGGTTGATGAGTTTTTTGAAAGGCTCATCGAAGCTGAGGAAACCGAGATCGTGCAGTACTTTCACCCAGAGGCGTGAGTAGAGCAGATGCGCTACGGCATGCTCGGAACCGCCGATATACACATCCACCTGGTTCCAGTAATCGAGGGCTTTGCGGCTCGCAAATTCCTGCTCGTTGTGAGGATCCATATAACGGAGGAAGTACCACGCTGCACCTGCGTGCGTGGGCATAGTATTCGTATCGTGCTTTTCTGTGTCGCTGATATTCACCCATGATGGCACATTCGCCAATGGGCCTTCGCCTGTGCCTGATGGCTTGAAATCGTCGCTGGGCGGGAGTTGCAGCGGAAGATCTTTTACGTCCATCGCGTAAGGCACATCGTTTTTGAAAACGATGGGGAACGGTTCACCCCAGTAACGTTGACGGCTCCAGCCGGCATCGCGCATTTTGTAGTTCACCTGACGTTTGCCGATTCTGGCTTCTTCCACCTTCTTCAATACCACTTCGATAGCATCGCGCATTACGAGGCCATTGAGGAAATCAGAATTTTCGAGAACCGCATCTTTGGTAGGATTGGCTTCCTTTCCATCGTATGCTGCTCCGATGATATTGGTGATGGGGATATTGAAATGCTGTGCGAATTTATGATCGCGTTCATCGCCACATGGCACGGCCATGATGGCGCCGGTTCCATAACCAGCGAGTACGTATTCAGAAATCCAGATAGGAATTTCACGGCCGTTGAATGGATTGAGGGCATAAGCGCCGGTGAAACATCCTGTGATCTTCTTCACCTCGGCCATGCGCTCCACTTCTGAACGGCTTTGCACGTACTGGAGGTATTCATCCACCGCTTGCTGACGATCGGCGGCAGTGATCTCTTTCACCATATCGTGCTCTGGTGCCACTACCATAAAGTCCACACCAAAGATGGTGTCGGGGCGGGTAGTGAACACCGTCATATCAGTAACGGTATTTTGTTCGCTTTTTACTTTGAAGCTGATCTCTGCGCCGAAGCTCTTGCCGATCCAGTTGCGCTGGATCTCTTTCATGGAGTCGGAGTAGTCGATCACATCGAGGCCTTCGAGCAGGCGCTCTGCATATTCGGTGATGCGCAGGTTCCACTGACGCATTTTCTTTTTGATCACAGGGAAACCACCGCGATAGCTCACGCCGTTGATCACTTCGTCGTTAGCGAGAACGGTACCGAGGGCTTCGCACCAGTTAACATCGGTGTAAGCGAGGTAAGCAAGGCGGTACTGCATCAGTATTTCGCGCTGCGCTACTTCGTCCATTGCCTTCCATTCAGCTGCAGTAAAGGTTTTGCTGCCGTTGCTCAGTTCATATTTATTGTTGGGGAAAGCATGCACTTTGTTGCCTTCTTTTTCGAAAGAGGCAACCAGCACTTCCAGTTTCTCTGCTTTCTTGTTGTGGCGATTGTAGAAACTCTCGAAAAGTTGCAGGAAGATCCATTGCGTCCAGCGATAATATTTCGGATCGCAGGTTTGCACCTCACGGCTCCAGTCGTAGGAGAAACCGATATTGTCGAGCTGACGGCGGAAAGTCTGGATATTGGCTTCAGTAGAAATTGCGGGATGGATGCCACGTTCGATGGCATACTGCTCGGCGGGTAATCCGAAAGCGTCGTATCCCATAGGATGCAGTACGTTAAAGCCTTTCAGCCTTTTATATCTTGCATAGATATCGCTGGAAATATACCCAAGCGGATGGCCCACATGCAGCCCTGCACCACTGGGGTAAGGGAACATATCAAGGATGTAAGCCTTTGGCTTTGTGCTGTCGTTGCTTACTTTGTATGCGCCGGAAGCGATCCATTGCTCCTGCCATTTCTTTTCGATATTTCTGAAATTGTATTCCATGCCTTGTCCGCCAACAGCGGCAAATTTTATGTTTGAGATAAAAGTTGAGGAAACGTTAAAAGCCCATGCCCTCAGAATTTTTCCGGCTTTTCAATCGTTAGAGGGGCATCAAAAATACGGATAATCCTGCTTAAACGGAGTAAATCTGTTATTTTTGCCTCACTACTAACCTCACAAAAATTTTATTTCATGGCTCAAATCGGAAAGGCAGCGGCCAAGCGTTCCAAGCCTAGTTATTTCATGGCTATCCTGGGCGTAACCATCGTACTTTTCTTCGTAGGCATATTCGGGTGGTTGTTACTCAACGCCAAGCGGTATTCCGAAGAACTGAGGGAAGGTGTGAAAGTGCAGATCTACCTCAGGAACAATATCACGCCAACCGATATCGAGGGAATGAAGAATTACCTCGCCACCAAGCCTTACACCAAGAGCCTTGAATTTATCGATAAGGAAGCTGCGAAGAAAAAGCTGATCGCCGACGAGGGACAGGATTTCTCCGAGCTGCTCGATGAGAATCCTCTCCCCAACTCATTCGACCTCAATCTCAAAGCAGAATACGTTCAGAAAGATACCATCGCAGCCATCAAAGCCGATCTCGAAAAGCAGAACATGGTGGTGGAAAGCGTAAAGTACCCCGCCTTCATTGTGGAGAAGATGGGATCTACCGTTAGAGTAGGCCTCACCGTATTCGCCATTCTGGCCGGTATCTTCTGTATTCTCAGCATTGTGCTGATAGACAATACCATTCGCCTCGCCATGTACAGCAACCGCTTCCTTATCAAAACCATGCAGATGGTAGGTGCTACGCGCGGGTTCATCTCCAGGCCCATGAATGTAAGGGCCATCATCAACGGAACCATATCCGCACTGATAGCCATCGGTGTAATCTATGGACTGATGGTGCTGAGCGAGCGTTTTCTCCCCTATCTTAAAGATCTCCGCGATAACAGTAAATTAATCATTCTCTTCCTTTTCCTGCTGGTGCTGGGAATCAGCATTTCGCTGTTCAGCACATGGCGCAGCGTGGTGAAATACCTGAAAATGAAACTGGACGAACTGTATTAAAACCACTATATTGCAACCTCAACATTGTACAATGGCTGATATTAAAGCAAAACCCGGTTCAACTACCAATAGCCTTTTCGGTAAAGAGAATTATGTATGGATCGTAGCTGGCATCGCCGTGATGGCGCTGGGCATTATTCTGATGTCTGGTGGCAAAAGCAACGACCCCAATGTATTCAACGACTCTGATGTGTACAGCAAAACCCGCATCACTGTAGCGCCGATTCTGATACTCCTGGGCCTGGGCATCGAAGTTTTTGCGATCTTCCGCAAGCCAAAAGCATAATGTAAATCCTGTACAATGAGTTTACTCCAGGCAATCATCATTGCCATTGTTGAAGGCATTACTGAATATTTACCTGTTTCTTCCACCGGGCATATGATTATCACCAGCAGCCTGATGGGGATCCACAAAAATGAATTCACCAAAGTTTTTGAGGTAGCAGTGCAGTTGGGAGCCATCCTTTCTGTAGTGGTATTGTACTGGAGAAAATTCTTCGATTTCAAACGCTGGCAATTCTACGTTAAACTGATCATAGCAGTGATCCCCGCACTGGTGCTGGGAAAACTGTTCTCCGATAAGATCGATGCGATGCTCGAAAGCCCTACCACCGTAGCTATTACGCTGCTGCTGGGAGGTTTCGTGCTCCTGTTCATCGACCGCCTTTTCAGAAACAGCACTATCGATACTGAAGAAAAGATCACCGGCCGCAAGGCGTTCATCATCGGTCTCTGGCAGTGTTTGGCCATGATACCTGGTATGAGCCGCAGCGCCGCAAGCATTATCGGTGGCATGCAACAGAAATTATCGCGCAGGCTGGCAGCTGAGTTCTCCTTCTTTCTGGCAGTGCCAACCATGTGTGCCGCAACCGGATATACCCTGTTCTTCAAAGACATCGAGATCGATGGAGTAGCCACCAAGGGATATAAGATGATCCTCGATTCTTCTGAAAACCTCACTGCATTCATTGTGGGGAATCTTACCGCCTTTGTAGTGGCTATGCTGGCCATTAAATTTTTCATTGGTTTTCTTCAACGCCGCGGCTTCCGCATATTCGGATGGTACCGCATCATCGTAGGTATTGCATTGCTGATCCTGATCTGGACCGGTGTGATCCACAACTGATCCGGGTTTCAGGATTCTGCTCCTATATAAACCGTTCAACCGCTGTACATGCAAACAACTGCATCTAAAAAAGTCATTAATGGCTGGGCCATGTATGATTGGGCCAACTCGGTCTACAATCTGGTAATTACTACTACTTTCTTTCCGATATATTTTGCAGCCATCACTGCAAAAGAATATGGAGCCAATTCAGTTCCGTTTCTCGGAAGGGAATACGTAAATACATCTCTTTATGATTATTCTCTTTCTGTAGCCTATCTCATCATTGCATTGATGTTTCCAATCCTCACATCCATTGCGGATACCCGTGGCAACAAAAAGCAATTCATGCGATTCTTCTGTTATCTCGGAGCAATCGGATGTTCAGCCCTGTACTTCTTCAAACTGGAATGGGTTCCGCTTGGGTTCGGCGTATTCTTTTTTATGCTGGCCGCTATAGGTTGGGCAGGAAGTCTGGTGTTCTACAATTCATACCTGCCTGAAATTGCAGCACCACAGGATATGGACCGCATCAGTGCCCGCGGGTTTTCTTATGGATACGTTGGCAGTGTACTTTGCCAACTGATCGGTTTTGCACTCATTCTTATGATGCCGGGAAAAGAAGGATATGCGTCACAGTTAACTTTTCTTCTTGTAGGTATCTGGTGGTTCGGATTTGCGCAGATAACTTTCAAAAGGTTACCGGCCAGTAAACCTTCCAACGAAAAACACGACAAAAGCGTACTCACCGAAGGTTTCCGCGAAATCAAAAAAGTATACAAACAGGTTACCACCATGCCTGTGCTGAAACGCTTCCTCCGTGGCTTCTTCTTTTACAGCATGGGCGTTCAGACGGTAATGTTAGCCGCTACCCTCTTCGGAGCCAAACTGCTTCAGCTCGATCAGACCAAACTCATATTAACTGCGGTAATCATTCAGCTCGTAGCCATCCTCGGCGCATGGGGTATGGCAAGGCTCAGTGCGCGCGTCGGAAATATTCAGGTGCTCATGGGTGTGGTACTCTTCTGGATACTCATCTGTATCGGCGCCTATTTCACAGCCGAAGTGAAAGAGAACGGCGGCGACCCCGAATATCTTTTCTACGGACTGGCAGTAGCAGTAGGGCTCGTAATGGGAGGCATTCAATCTCTCAGCCGCTCTACCTATTCCAAGCTGATGCCCGAAACCAAGGACACGGCTTCTTTCTTCAGTTACTACGACTTTACCGAGAAAATTGCCATCGTTGTAGGCATGTTCTCCTTCGGAATAATTGAAGAACTCACCAAACATCATGGTGGAATGAAAAACTCGGTACTGTCTTTGATCGTATTTTTCTTCCTCGGTTTTATCTGGCTCATCTCAGCCCTGGTAAAACAGAAGAAACTAAAAGCCATTCAATAACCAGCACTATTTTTTGTTCATGAAACTCTACACCATTAACACCGGTAATTTCAAGCTAGATGGAGGCGCCATGTTCGGCGTTGTACCAAAGCAGATCTGGAACAAACTCAACCCTTCAGACGAATTGAATCTCTGCAGCTGGGCAATGCGCTGCCTGCTGATCGAAGATGGGAAAAGACTCATACTGGTAGACAATGGCATCGGAGACAAACAAGACGCCAAATTCTTCGGGCACTATCATCTTCATGGCGACGACACACTCGATAAATCCCTGCAGCAGCACGGCTTTCATCGCGACGATATCACCGATGTTTTTCTCACACACCTTCACTTCGACCATTGCGGAGGAAGCATCATTCGCGAAGGAGACAAATTAACTCCCGCCTTCAAAAACGCTACATACTGGAGCAATCTCCGCCACTGGGAATGGGCCACCCAACCCAATGAACGCGAGAAAGCATCTTTTCTGAAAGACAATATTCTGCCCATTCAGGAAAGCGGACAACTGAAATTCATCGAGCCAGTGGATGGCATCGGTTTCGGGGATGGCATCACTGTACGATATGTGCATGGCCATACAGACGCCATGATGTTGCCACAGATCAGCTATAAGAACAAAACTGTTGTGTTCATGGCCGACCTGCTGCCAAGCATCGGACATATCCCCCTTCCTTATGTGATGGCATACGATATGTTCCCGCTGACAACACTCAATGAAAAGGCAAAATTTCTGAAAGAAGCGGTGGAGAAAGAATACATTCTCTTCTTTGAACACGATCCTGTGTATGAGTGCGCAACACTCGGAGTAACGGAGAAGGGTATTCGCCAGAAGGATTTGTTTAAGCTGAGTGAAATTTAACCGACAGCGTTTTCAATCAAAATACAAAACAGCATAGGCTGGCCCCAAAGGTCAGCCTATGCTGTTTTGTAGCGCTATGCTCAGACGCTTCCGAAGTAATTTCAACCGGCTGCAATAACAAGGGGCTGAACCAGATGGTCAGCCCCTTTTGTTTATGGGTTAAAGGAAAAAGCTTTCTTATTCCCAGCCCGGTGTTTGTTTGTATGCACCGTTGGCCCTTGCAATCTCATCCGGAGAAATAGGCCATGCCATATGTTTTGCCGGATCGAAATGACGCGCAGGCCAGATCTCCACCACATTAAATGGAGATTCAGGATTCGTAAGATCTGTATGCTTGCGGCCATGAAGCGGCGCATTGATCTTATCGTAATCACCCCAGCGTTTGAGGTCTTTCAGTCTGTCTGTCCATTCGCAAGCCAGCTCCACACGACGCTCGTGTTTGAGATCGGCCATTGTAGGAGACAATACAGGATCGAGCCCTACACGTGCGCGAACTTCATTCAACGGTGCAGCCGCTTCTCCGCTGCGTCCCAGCTGAATCAGCGCCTCTGCCTTGAAGAGCAGGATCTCCGCATAACGCAGCAATGGCAGGTTCAGTTTGGTAGTCGGATAATCACCACTCTGGTTGATCATCGGATTTTCTGCTGCATTATTGTTTTTACCATAGCTGTATGGTTCCATGTATTTATTGATCTGGAAACCGGAAAGGCTGTTGGTAGACCAGTACTTTCTTTCTACACCGAAGTATGTGAACTTATCGTTGAACTTCAGAATGGTGGCTTCTCTGCGCGGATCATTCGCTTCGTACTCCTTGTACAGCTCTTCGGTTGGCTGGAAGTAGCCCCATCCGTTGTAAACACCCCATCCTTTGTTCTCCAGAATTACACCGGGAAACTCAGATCCTCCGGTTACGCCGGAAGTAACGGACCAGATGTACTCGCTGCTCCAGTTGTTCTCGATAGCGAACACCTTTTTGTAGTTGTCGGCAACATTCGGTTGGTTCTTGATCAGCGCACGGCCACCTTCGTTTTTGATTTTCTCGCAGAGATCGGGAATCTGTGCCCATTTGCTGTTATCGTACTGAGCCCAGTAGGCATATGTTTTCACCATATAGCCCCATGCAGCCGCCTTATGCGCTCTGCCCTGATTACCGGCATTATAACTTTGAAACAACGGCAACAGTTCTGCTGCTTTGGTAAGATCGCTGATCACCTGTTTGTAATTATCGGTAACTGAAGGAAGCTGTGGCGCAATGCGTTTGCCGTACTCTGCATTTTCAGGTCCGTCGAATGCTACTCCACGGTCTTTATGACCCCATACAGATGCAATCCAGAAATGAGCAAACCCGCGCATGAAATATGCTTCACCGATTACGCGCTGACGAAGAGACTCAGTAACATTCTTTGCTTTAGGAGCGCCTTCGATCACCTGATTGGCTTTGTTGATGAGCCAGTAGAGATCGTTGTATCCTTCGGAAAGATATCCTTCGCGGCCGGTAGGAATAAAGTTCTTGATATTTTCTCCGTCTGCTTTTACACGGCCTACTACCAGATCGTCACTGGCATTCTGAACCCAGAACAGATCGCGGCCCCAGGTGCTTTCATAAGCCATGGGCACATACACAGCTGCGATAGCTTTTTCGAGATCCTTGTCGCTTTGCCAGAACACACCTGTGGAAGGATTACCTTTTGGGGTTACATCCACCCAGTTTTTTGAACAGCCTGTCTGCACTGCCAGCAGCGCGATACAGGAGATTTTATAGAGCGTATTTTTAATCATTGTTGTCAGAGTTTAATCGATCATAAGTTTAATTTGGCGCCGATCGCGAATGTGCGCGACACAGGGAACTGGCCGCCATCCATTCCTACACCGCCCACTTCAGGGTCCATGCCGGAGTATTTGGTAATCGTAAGCAGGTTATCTGCGGTGATGTATACACGAAGACCGGAGTTCCATTTCATTTTAGGGAATGTGTAGCCGATCAGTACATTCTTCACACGCATGTAGTTGCCGTTCTCCAGATACCAGTCAGAAGCTGTCTGGAAGTTCTTGTTGGCATCTTTTGCAGAGATGCGCGGAATGTCTGAATTTGGATTCTCCGGAGACCATGCACCGAGAATTTTATCCCAGCGGTTGTATCCCTGCTCAGATCCGTTGAGTGTAGATTGCTTGAAGGCATTGAAGAGTTTAACACCACTCACCCCTTGCAGAAATACACTGAAATCCCAATTCTTCCAGTTGATGGTTGCATTGAAACCATATGTGAGATCAGGGAAGGCGCTGCCCATGTACATGCGGTCGCCATCATCGATCTTACCATTGCCATCGTTGTCTTTGAACTTCAGGTCACCGGCTTTTGCATTCGGCTGAATTCTTTGTCCGTCTTTACCGGTATAAGCTGCTGCCTCTGCATCGGACTGAAAGATGCCTTCAGACTGAATCAGCCAGTAAGAATAATAAGGCTGACCGGCAGTACTGCGGTAAGGAGTAAGAACACTTCTCCAGCTTTCGGTGTGTGCCCAGAAGCTTTTAGGATTTTCATCGATCTCAACCACTCTGTTCTTCAGGGTTGCGATATTGGCTCCCACTTCGTAAGTGATCTCACCTGCTTTGTCTTTCCAGTTGGCAGAAAGTTCAAATCCTGTATTTCTGATCAGGCCTTCATTGATAAGAGGAGCGCCCAGACCCATGGAGTTGGGCCATTTGGTATCCTGTGTTTTGATCAGATCGAAGGTTTCTTTATTGAAGTAATCTGCAGTGAATGAAAGTCGTTTATCCAGCAACGTTACATCCAGTCCAATATCCCACTGCTCGGAAGTTTCCCATGTGAGGTTTGGATTGAACTGGCTGTTCAGGTACAGCGAAGTGGTAAGTGGAGCTCCGTTACCTACCTGATAAAGATCACTCGGATACAACTGAGGATAGCCATACCCTTTGCCTACAGAGCTCAGGTTTCCGATGCGTCCCCAGCTGGCACGCAGTTTCAGAAAATCAATTACCTCCGATTTGAAAAATGGTTCAGAGCTGATCTTCCATGCAGCAGTTACACCTGGCGTACCGATTCCTTTTTTGTTGATGGGAAGTCTGGCTGCAATATCATACCGGTAGCTGGCAGTAAGGAAATAACGGTCTGCCCAGCTGTACGACAAACGTCCTACATAAGAAATATTCCGGTCTTTCTCATCATAACTTCTTGGACGATCCTGATCCAGAATGCCTGCATTATCATAGAACTGCGCCCAGTCTTCTTCATTTCCAAATCCACGCGCGGCCAGCTTTAAACGGCGGTTGCGGCTTTCCTGAGCAGTCATGGAAGCCATTGCTCCGATATTATGTCTGCCAATGGTTTTGGTATAGTTGAGGGTATTTTCCCAGATCCAATGATACGCTCTGTTGGTTGTATCTGTGAGGTAGTTCTGATTGCTGGGCTTGCCAGGCTCTGTTCTCATCGGTTCAAAATTCTTGTACAGAATATTTGTATAACGATAGGAGAATCTCGAAGTGAGCGCCAGTCCCGGAACAATCGAAGAAATACCCAGTTCAGTAACCGACTGAACATCTGAATTCCGGTTGTAAGGTTTGTTCCTCAGCAAAGTACCAACGGGGTTGATGGCATCGCCATGGATACCGAGGTATTTCGAATCGCGCGGACCAACACCACCGAAGCTTCCATCTTCATAGTAAGGAGTAGCGGATCTCGGCATGTAGATCGCGGAAAGGATCACTCCGCTATAACCGCTGGAAGTTTGTGTACCGCGACTGTCGTTATTGTTCCAGAACAGATCCTGACGCAGTTTCACAAAACGATTGAAAGTATAGTTGGTATTGAATCGGAGAGAAAGATTTTTGTTATAGGTGTTCAGGAGGGTTCCCTGCTCATCTTCATATCTTCCCTGCAGCATAGTCGAAGATTTTTCGCCGCTGGTATTCAATGAAATGGTATGACGATGAATCAATCCTGTTCTGAAGATCTCGTCCATCCAGTTGGTACGGGTAACCTGCGCATATGGGTTAAGGGCAGCATTCCATCCTGCAAGCGGGTCGAGACCTGCATTGGTATACGCGAGATTGGAAACCTTCGCTTCGTCTTCAGCAGTGAGTGACTGCAGTGTTTTCCAGGCGGACTTCATACCAACAAAGCCATTGTATTCAACACCTGTTTTTCCTTTTCCTGCCTGACGCGTAGTGATAAGCATAACACCGGAAGCGCCTGTAAAAGCACCGTAGATAGCAGCAGAAGCGGCATCTTTTAAAATAGTAACTGATTCAACGTCAGCAGGATTATAGATAGCATTGGGGACACCATCCACTACCACCAGAATAGACTCGTCGCTTCTCGATCCCATACCGCGGATAGTAACTTTCGGTGTACTGTTGGGATGGCCACCATTGCTGATAACAGTAACACCAGGAACCCTGCCCTGGATCATACCTTCAACACTGGTAACGGGGCGGTCTTTGGCCTGTGCCAGATTAGGCACTGTAGAAACCGCTGCAGACAGATCACTTTTCTTCATGGTACCATAACCAATAACCACCACTTCGCTTGACGTAGTAGCTTCTACCTGCATTTGAATATTAACCGAAGCGTTACCAGCGTTTCCTACTTTATAATCGGAAGATTTATATCCGATGATGGAAAAAACCAGCACACTGCCTGCATCTGCATCGATGGAGAACTCGCCATTGCTGTTGGTGGAAGTACCTTTGGTAGTTCCTTTAACCATCACAGATACATTGGAAAGCGGCTCACCCTTTTCGTCGGTAACCTTTCCTTTGATGATGCCGAAATCTGCCAATGCATCAACAAAATCGGTAACAGGGGTTTTCTTTTTGATCACTACTGTTTTACCTACAACTGAGTAAGTGACCGGTTGATTTGCAAAACAGAGATCCAATACTTTTTCGAGCGGAAGGCCTGCTGCATCGATGGTAACAGGAGCTGTTTCTTTCAACCAGTTTTCGTCGAAGAAGAAAGCAACACCTGTTTGTTTTTTGATCTCACGGAACACTTTCTGCATGGACATTGCTTTTCCGAAAAGCGTCACTTTCTGCCCTATGGCGGCAGCACTGCAACATAGGCTGGCTACCAGTAAGAAAATTGCTGTGAACTTCATAATCAACAGCGTTTTTGTGAGCATACCACGCCTGCACAGAGCAAGGGGTATGCACGAATTTTTTTGCATACTTTTGTTCATGTTTGGGATTAAGAAACAGTTTGCGACAACAAATGTGGATTGCCCAAATTCACCGTCACGATCCTCCAATCGGGGCGGTTTCTTTTTTCAGGCCATCCTGTATTTTACAGTTAAAGAATTCTAGGGTAGTACGGTTATTTTCTTTCCTGATACTTTGAAACGCACTTCACTTTCTTCCATGATCTTCAATACCTGTGCAGCATTGCTGTTGCGGGGGATCTCTCCTCCGAACTTTCTGTTGGGTACTGCACCTGCATATTCGATCTCCACATCGTACCAGCGTGCTATCTGGCGCATCATAGTTTCCATATCGGTTCCATTGAATGAGAAGAAGCCATTCTTCCAGGCCATTACGGCATCGGTATCTGCATGGTCGAGGGTTTTGATGCTGCCCTGCTTGTTTACAGATGCCTGCTGTCCCGGATCGAGCAGCACAGACTGATTGTTCATAGCCACTTTCACCTTGCCCTCCAGCAGGGTGGTCTTAACAGCGGCCTCATCTTCATAGGCATTGATATTGAAATGAGTGCCCAATACCTGCACCTGGCCGCTCTGGCCTGCTGCATTATTGAACTGCACTATAAATGGCTGCGCCACAGAACCTGCGCCGGTACTGCGTTTGCCATGAGCCACTTCAAAATAGGCTTCGCCGGTGATGGCCACCTGGCGGGTATGCTGTGTAAAAACGGTAGGGTAACGGATTGAAGAAGCTGCATTCAGCCATACTTTGGTGCCATCAGCCAATATGAGTTGAAATTGTTTTCCTTTGGGAGTGGTGAGCGTGTTGTACTGAACATCGCCGGATTGAGCATTGCCTTCGTCGTACAACAATGTTCCGTTGTTGTTGCGTACACAGGTCTTGCCCTGCATGGCCAGTACGCCGTTGCCGGCACTATCCAGCACTACCTGGCTGCCATCGGCGAGTGTAAGTACTGCACCATTATTGCCGGGAGCAATATTGATGGTGGCGGCTTTCTGCGCAACGGTTTCAGTTGTTTTTGCAGTCTGCGTTTTTGAATGGTTCAGCGTGTAGAAAACACCTGCGCTGAGCAACAGCGCTACTGCTGCAGCCACGGCATACCACTTTCTGTTGTTTTTGGGAAGCACGGGAATTACTTCGGCTTCGTTGCTTGTGCTGAACAGGGCATCGAACTTTTCGTCCCAGTTGATGCCGGTTTCGCGCTGCTCTTCTTTGGCTGCTTCCCATTGCTGCAGCAATGCCTCGGTGAAAGCCTCATCGAATTGTCCACTCCGCGCCATCGACAGCAAGGCTTCCAGCTCATCCTGGGAGATGGTGTTGCTGGAATACTTTTCTATCAGATACTGCCATGAGTATTGTTGATCCATGCTCATAATTGTGGACAATAATGGTTGCTGCCAATAATGACGAAGTAAAAAAGGCGATTAACTAGTGAGGGAGAAAAAAAACTTACAGAATTTTTGCGATCAGCAAAACCATGGCCAGGTCCATGTTCTGGGCCAGGTATCTGTGTACGAATTTCTGTGCTTCAACCAGGTGGTTGTTTACGGTGTAGCGCGATACATTCAGTTGAGAGGCAATCTCTTCGTGAGACAGCTGCTCATCGTGCCTGAGCGTGTACACTTTTCTGCGCTGAGGGGACAGTGCCAGTACGGCTTCGCGTTGTTTCGATTCGAACTCTTTTACAAGCAGGCGCGTATCAGCATGGTCATTGGCAGCAATGGCCTGGATCTGATCCCAGAGCAGTTCCTGCAAACGGGCATTGCCGGCTGCTGAGCGGAGAAAGTCTATAGATTTATTGCGGGCGATGCGAAACAGGTAAGAATCGAAATTGTCCACCTCACTCATTTTCGAGCGGTGGGTCCAGATTTTCATAAATACATCCATCACCAGCTCTTCTGCCACCTGCTCCGATTTTGTAATCTTAGCAATGTAAAAGAAAAGCCGGTCGCGGTAAATTTTGAACAGCTGCCTCAGCGCTGCATCGCTGCCATCGGCGAGCTGATGCAGTAGTTGAGTCTCACAATATGAAGTACTCCTTTCCATAACCGGGCCCAAAATAAAGCAACAGTAATGATCAAAACAGCGCCAAAGAAAAAGGCAATGATAAATTAACTTTCTTCCACATATTAAAGATAATAGTCCATTATCAAAAACAAAAGACCCGCCAGATGGCGGGCCAATATTTTTTTTAAGGAGCTGAAAGTGGGTTACAGGCTGATCAGAGAAGTGAGCCTGTGTCTCAGGTTTCTGTAGCTGATCATATCCACTTTAATGCTTCCAACAGAAATGGGGCTCTCGATGCGAACCGGAATATGATTGGCATCATCGCTTACCCATACCGTCATTTTTTCTCCACCTTCGAAGATGGTTCCTTTGATGAGCAGCGGTTTAAACTTCACTGCACGGAATTTACCATACTTGGTTTTGATGGTTTCTTTTCCGAGATAGCGGATATACATTTCGTACACCTCATTATCGAGGAACATGGAGAAAGTGATCTTATCGCCGGGTTTGTAACTGTTGAAATCGATATTGCGTGCGTAGAAGATGGCGCTCAATACATCCTGAATACACTCCGGCGTTTTGAACACACCGTTATTGGTTACGGCTGTATTGGTGGTTTTGTTGAAGGTAACGTGTTCGTATTTTTTGTATCCGCCTTCATCGATATTGCGCACGAAACGATATGGCTGCAGCGTAGCGGTATCGATATAGCTTTCATACTTATCGCGCACCTTGAAGAAATTATCGTAGAAGCTGTAAGTTTTTCCATCACCCACCAAGTGATAAACAGGCTTGTTGTTCATGCGCTCCAGCGTGGTAGTGAAATTGGCTTCACCTGCTCCGAAGTATGCGCCCACAACTGTGTAGAATACTTTGAAAGTAATCTGTTCCCCTGCTGCGAACGACGTGTTGCGCAGATTGCAGAAGCCATCACCTGCTTCCAGTGGAAAGCTGGCTACGATTAAGATTGCCAAAAGTCCGGTTCTGTAGAGTTTCATGAATAGCTCGTCTGATTAATTATAAAATATGTACCGTGGCGCTACCTGTTTCTGAAAATTCGGATACTTAAAATTAGTAAACTTCCAATCAATGCCGGTATTACCAGATTGATAACCCATATAGACAATGAAGTGGCAAGTACCCCTATCATATTTGTGCTAAAAAATTGTACCAGTTCGATACTGGCCTTCCAGCGTACACCCAATTCAGTTATCATGGCAATGGAAGGCACAATGGCCAACACCAGAAACACAACTGCCATAGAAGCAAAGGTTTCCGTTAGTGTAAGGCCTACATTGAATACCTCAAAGAGCAGATAATACTGTGCTACGAATACTGCATACCGTATAATACTCAAAGACAAGATCTTCCATAAGATAGTTGCGTTAAAAGAATCCAAAACCCGGATATACTTAACCATTTTACCCAGTTTCGGGATCATCTCTAATCCTTTCACTAACCATGCCAGCCTGAAATAAAGAAGGGTTAAAACCACAGCGCCGAACACGGTTACCCACAAAACCGTATTGATCCAGAATGCCATGCTCTCATCTGCCGGCTGGGTAGTTAATATGGTATGGCGCAGATAAATGAGGCCTACCAATCCGGCAATCATAGTAACCAGCAGTTGTGCCATACTGCACACAATGGTAAGCGAGATGGCCTTGATGCGGTTGCCTTCTTCGATGTAGAGAATTCTCCCGAAGTACTCACCCATTCTGTTGGGTGTAAAAAAGGCCAGCGTTGTACCGGTAAAGATCGCTTTGGTACTCTGCCACAGCGATAGTGGTTGCAGCTTTCTGATCACCAGCTGCCACTTGCGTGCTTCTATTCCCCAATTGATCAGCATCAGCAGAATCACCACCACCAGTTTACCGATCTGCATGCCTGCAAACGCCTCTTTTATCTGATGAAGAGACTGCTCCCAGTTAGGCTGGCGGTTCAATTGTTTATAGATAGAAAAAGCCAGCAGGCAAAACACCAGCGGGCCTATCACATAATTGAGGATTAATTTGATATTTTTGTTCAGTGGTAACAATCCGATTTACAAATTAATTGAATCCCCCTCACACTCATTGCAAAAGTCTTCTAAAATAATTCTTGGTATCGACCCCGGTACATTGCTGATGGGGTACAGTGTTATTTCCGTTACTGCCTCTGTAATCAAAGTGGTGGAGATGGATGTGCTTCGCCTCAGCGCAAAAAAAGACAACTACGAACGCCTGCACATGATCCATCAACGGGTGAGTGAACTTATTCAACAGTTCAAACCGAAATACTGCGCAATCGAAGCGCCGTTCTTCGGCAAGAACGTTCAGAGCATGCTCAAACTCGGAAGAGCTCAGGGGGTGGCCATTGCAGCAGCTATGCAATCGGGGCTTGAAGTACACGAATATTCTCCCAAAAAGATCAAGCAATCCATTACAGGCAATGGTAATGCAGATAAAGAACAGGTTTGGAAGATGCTGCAGCAGATGCTCCATCTGCAGGATGCCTGGGTTCATACACACGATATGTCCGATGCACTGGCAGTGGCTGTCTGCCATCATTTTCAGGATAAACCCTTTCTCGGCAATCAGGACAAAGTATTGAAAGGATGGGATGATTTTCTCAAGAAGAATCCCGGCCGCATCCGATCATCCAAATAAAATTTCGCTTAGAGTTCCAGGTTAGCAATGATCTTTTCCTGCGCGATCTTCAGTTCTTCGGGACTCACTTTTATTTTCCCTCTCGTAAAGTTAAGATCATCGATATTGTTGATGGGCACCAGGTGAAGGTGGGCATGCGGCACTTCGAGACCAACAACCGCCATGCCTGTTCTGTTGCAGGGAAATGATTTCTCTATGGCTTTCGCAATAGGTTTTGCAAACACCAGTATTTCTGCTAGGAATGTATCCGGTACATCAAAGAATTTATCTGTTTCAATTTTCGGGATCACCAGCACATGGCCGTGAGTAAGCGGAAAGATGTCGAGAAAGGCGAAGAACTTATCGTTCTCCAGAATTTTATAAGAAGGAATTTCTCCGGCTATGATCTTTGAAAATATTGTCATGTAACAAATCTACAAAACCACGTTCAATAAAAAACCCCCGATCCGGGGGTTCAGTGCTTATGCAGTGATATTTTCTATTTTGAATTTAACAATGCCTGCCGGCACTGTTACTTCGGCAACTTCACCGACCACTTTTCCGAGCAGTCCCTTTCCGATGGGAGAGGTAACGGAGATCTTTCCCTGTTTGAGATCGGCCTCTTTTTCAGAAACGATGTGATAGGTATGTTGCTTCTTGGTGTTCAGGTTGGTAAGGGTCACTTTGGTGAGGATGCTCACCTTGCTGGTGTCTACATTGTCGGCTTCCAGAACGCGGGCGCTGGCCACGTCGCTTTCTAATTTTTTGATCTTGGCTTCCAGAATTCCCTGGGCCTCTTTGGCAGCATCGTATTCGGCATTTTCTTTCAGATCGCCTTTTTCACGGGCTTCTCCGATAGCTCTTGCAGCTGCAGGTCTGTCCGTAGTACGCATACGGTGCAGCTCTTCTTTCATTTGTTCCAGTGTTTCTTTGCTTACATATAAAACACTCATAATAACCTCCTTCTTTTTGCAGGAAGGGCATCGTTGCTTCCTTCCGAAAATAGAAAAAAAGAACAACGCCTCAGTTGGTGCTGAAGCGTTGCACTATTTATGTTCCTTACAAATATAATGGATTTCCCCCTTACAATTTCAATTTTTCCAGCGTTACAGCAGCCATTTTATAGAAGGCTTCGTGGCTGTAACCTGCAATGTGCGGGGTTACTATTACATTGGGTTGGGCAGTGAGCCATTGCAGCTGTTGCTTCTCCGGTTCTGTGTAGAGATCAAGCTTTTCATTTTCAAGTACATCAAGTGCTGCGCCTGCAATCTGGCCTTTTTTCAGTGCTTCGATCACTGCCGAAGTATCGTGCACCTTACCCCTGCTGGCATTGATGAACCAGGGCTTGTTTTTCAGTGAACTGAAAAACGTTTCGCCGGCATAATGAAATGTTTCGTCTGTAAGTGGCAGATGAAGACTTATCACATCGGCATATTTCGCTATCTGTTCTGCATTGGCTTCGTGTATGTATCCTTTTGCAAAACCTACATTGTATTTGTCGTGCGCCAGCACTGTTACTCCAAATGGTTCCAGCAGCCGGGCGAATGCACTTCCGGTATTTCCGTATCCGATGATGCCCACTGTTTTTCCGCTGAGCTCGGTTCCACGGTTGGCATCGCGTATCCATTTCATTTCACGAACCTCCTGCTGGCTGATGCCGATGCGGTTCATGAGATTGAGCAGCATGCCCAGAACCTGCTCTGCTACTGCGTTTCGGTTTCCTTCAGGGCTGCTCACGCATAAGATACCTTTGCTCTCTGCAAACGGAACATCTATCAGTTCCATGCCGCTGCCGAGCCGGCCGATCCATTTCAGCTGGTCTGCCTTTTCCAATATGCTGCGATCGATCCTGAGGCGGGTGGTTACTATCAGCCCCGTTGCATCGGGTATCATCGCTGCCAGCTCATCGTAAGTGATGGCAGTGTGGTACTCTACATGAAATCCTTTTGCTGTCAGCTGATCTATGAGGTATGGGTGAACCTTAGCGGTTACAATTACTTTTTGCATCTTATCTCATTGTGTAGGTCAGCGCTGCAAAATCAGCAACTGACAGTTGTTCTGCTCTTTTGTTGAAAATATCGTCCTGCAACTTCTCCGGATCGAACAATGATTTCACTGCATTGCGCAGTGTTTTTCTTCTTTGCTGAAACGCAGTTTTTACCAGCAGGGCAAGATGTTTGTCGCTGCGGGTGGGCACGGGCTGCTCCAGCGGCTTCATTCTGATTACGGCACTTTTTACTTTTGGGGGAGGATTGAAAGCCTCTTCATCCACCTCGAAAAGATAGTCCACCTGAAAGTGCGCCTGCATCAGCACGGAAGTTACTCCATATACTTTACTGCCTTCTTTGGCTGCTACGCGCTGCGCCACTTCTTTCTGAAACATGCCTACCATGGTCTGGATCTGATCTTTCCAGGCAAGCACTTTAAAAAGTATCTCAGTAGAAATATTGTATGGGAAATTGCCCACTACGGTGAATGGTCCTTCAAAAGGCGGATCTATATCCAGTACGCTCTTGTGAATGATCTTTCCTTCCAGGGCAGGGTAGGTTTTCAGCAGCCAGGTGACCTTCTCATCGTCGAGCTCCACACAGCGGAGATCCACCTCCGGCAACTTTATCAGGTACTTGGTGAGGGCGCCGCCACCGGGGCCCACTTCGAGCAACTGACTGAACGGATATGCCTGTAAGGAGTCCACAATCTGGCGGCAGATATTCTCATCCTTCAGAAAATGCTGCCCCAGTGATTTTTTAAGTGTATACATGAGCTGCAAAAATACGTAATTTAGGCCCCTGAAATATTTAATATGAGTGCACCGCAACACAAACCAGTAATCGGTATTTCAATTGGCGATCTGAACGGGATAGGTCCTGAATTAGTGATCAAAACCTTTGCAGATCACCGTGTACTGGAAATGTGCACCCCTATTATCTTCGCTTCCAACAAGGTGCTCAACTTCTACAAAAAGGGCATTCCTGATTGCAATTTCAACTATCAGAACATAAAAGACTTCACCCGCATCAACCATAAGCAGGTGAATATTTTCAATTGCTGGGAAGAAGATGTGAACATTCAGCCCGGTCAGCTCACCGACGTGGGCGGCAAATATGCCATCCGTTCGCTCACAGCTGCCGTACAGGCACTGAAAGAGCAGAAGATCCAGGGACTGGTAACCGCTCCCATTCACAAAAAGAATGTGCAGTCTGCGGAATTCAACTACACCGGCCATACCCCTTATCTGAAGGAGGTATTCGGCATGCAGGATGTACTGATGCTGATGACATCCGGCAATTTCCGTGTAGGCCTGCTCAGCGAGCATGTTCCGCTGGCCGAAGCCGCCAAATATGTAACCCGCGAGAATATTCTTTCCAAGCTCAATATCATGCACAATTCACTGCAGCGCGATTTCGGGATCGACAAACCAAAGATCGCTGTACTGGGACTCAACCCACACGCGGGTGATGAAGGATTGATCGGAAAAGAAGAAGAAGAGATCATCAAACCCGCCATCAAAGAAGCCAAACGCAATATGCTGGTGATCGGGCCATTCAGTCCGGATGCATTCTTCGCCCGCCGCCAGTTCGAGAAATTCGACGGTGTGCTGGCCATGTATCACGATCAGGGACTGATCCCTTTCAAATCGCTGGCTATCGGAGAAGGCGTGAACTATACCGCTGGCCTGCCCGCGATCCGCACATCTCCGGACCATGGAACCGCATTCGATATTGCAGGCAAGAACAAAGCTGATCATTCCTCTTTCCTCCAGTCTATTTTCGAGTGCATCGATATCATCACGCAGCGCGACGAGTATGCAGAGAACCATCGCAATCCGCTGAAGAAGATGACGAATCAGATTCTTGCGAATGCAGTGGATGAAAAGATCGACATGGATCTCACCAGCAAGCGCGAAATCTAATTCCACAGTTTTTATCGTCCATTCCCCTGGCATGATTTTTCAACCGGCACTTTCAAAGGTTAAGGATGAAAAGCAGGCGCTATTACTTATCATTTCTGATCATCATCAGCAGCACGATGCTGCGTGCACAATCCCCGGATGATTACCGCCATCAGTTTCGGCTGTCCGTTGACGAAGACTTCATCAATATCCGCGGGCAGGGAACGGACAAAGCCTATACAGCAGGCACTTTCATCGATTACAGATACGCGAAGAAGCAACCCGGTTTCTTTCTGGAAAGATGGGCGCCCAAAGCCGGCCCCAATTCCGTGAACATTTACGGAGTGGGTCTCCTGCATCTCATGTTTACGCCTAACAACACTAAACTGGAGCAGCCGATCAATAACGATTTTCCTTATGCTGGGGCAGTATTGGGGCATTTCTCTTCCTGGTCTTACAACCCCGAAAAGAAGTATGCCATCCATAGCCGCTTCATGGCAGGCATGCTGGGAGAGGCATCCGGAGCGAGAGAAATACAGGAGTTCGTACATCGCCTTACCGGTACCCAGCAACCGAAAGGGTGGGATAATCAGTTGCCGAATGATATCCTCCTGAATATCGATGTAACAGCAGAGAAGCAACTCAACGGTTTTGAATGGGCAGAAATAATCGGAGGTGGTCGCGTGTATGCTGGTTCCATGACGAATGCGCTGGAAGCCTATGTGGTGCTGCGCGCGGGAAAAATGAAATCTTGGTTTACAGGCCTGATGGCTCATACCAGCACACCTGCCAGATCGAATGCAAGAGGCCGCTGGCAGGCGTATGTATTCGCCCGGCCAGCGGCCCAGTTTATAGCCTACAATGCATTGCTGCAGGGAGGCATCATATTGAAAAAAGACAAAAAGATCTCTCCGGATATCAACCGGCTTACAGCTACACTGGATTATGGCATCGTGCTCTCACATGGCAACTTCGGCATTTCATTTACACAGAAAGTTTTTTCGCCATGGATCAAAGGGCTGAGCAGTCACGAAGTAGGCAATATCACGCTTTACTTCAACTGGTGAACTATAACATCCTCATTTGAATTGTTACAGTTTCACGAACCGCAGTACTTCTCCATTCGCAAAGCGGATGAAATACACACCGGCCGCCAATCCATTCAGCTCTACCTTTTGTGGCCTTGCACTGATTCTTATTTTTTTCATTACTGCTCCCTGTGTGTTGGCAATTACTGCTTCGGTATTCAGCAGAGAGGATTCATAAAAATCAATGATGATCCATGAGGTAGCGGGGTTCGGTTTGAGTTGTACAAAATCCGCCTGGGTATCCCGCAGCCTTACGATATCGCTGTAGGTGAACTTGCCATCCACATCTACCATTTTCAACCGGTAATAGATCAGGCCATTGAAGCGTATGGTATCGTTGTAAGCATATAACTGACTGTTACCATTAAGCGCTTTTATCATAGCAACCGGCTCAAACGACTGATCATTTATTTTCCGCTCCAGTTCGAAATGTTTTGCATTTTGTTCATCCCTCGTTTCCCACTGCAATTTGCTCACCGGGTTTTGCCTTGTGCCGGTAAAACCCACCAGCTTCAATGGCAGTGTTACACTTTGAGTTTTTACAAAGAAACCGCTGAACCCTGTTACGCTGAAACTCAGTTCCCATCGGCCTGCTGTGGCATTCCACTGAATATCCGCATCTGTGGGATCGATGGTGAGCGGCGTGCCGCTGTAAGTGGCTGGCAGTCCGGTCCCATCATTGCTTACACCGGGACGTTTCTCTATCAGCAGATTCGATTTGCCGGCATTGTCTGCCGGACCAACCGGCAGCTTCACTGTATTCACTGCATTGAACTCATTGAAATCCTGCTGTGTAAAATACAGGGTTACTCTTCCGGTTGCAGCAGCTGCATTATTATCCGGCGTTATCTCGAAATGTCTTTTCACAAAGTGCGGCGGCTGTGCAGCTTCTATCCAAACTTTCGCCGTAGTATTTCCGGTGATGGATGCCGCAGTATTGGTCCCGGATACACTTGCGATAATGGCATTGCAATCGGGATTGTAAAAAGTTGTATCATCTTTCAACTGCCATGCTGTGGCAGTTGCATTTACCTGTTGCAAAGCAGCTGCATTGCTGGTAAGACTGTTTGCTTCAAATGCTCCGATGTCGACTGTGCCATGCTGAATGCGTGGCAACTGATCGAAATCCGCAGTAATGCCTGAAGGAATAGTTGCGGTATTTCCTGCATTGATAGCCGGACTGCAACCAAGCAAATGCAGATCACCCAGCGATACATTTTTGAAGAGCGGATCACCGGCAATATTGTTTGTACCTGCGATATTAGAGATGTTGAGCCTTGTGAGCAATGAGTTGTCAACATTGAACTGGCCTGTCCCAGCTCGTATCAACAATGGCACTGCCGTTGCCTGACTGTTCCAGGCAATGGTATTGCGCAATGTGCTCACCGTATTGGTTCCTTCAGTTGCAAACAGATTACCTGTTTGCTGATAGAAACTGCTCAGATGGCTTTCAATTTCGGATCCGTTGTTGTAGATCATGGCCGAATCTTTTCCGGTGAGATTGTATCCCGAACATTGCAGCAATTTCACTTTGGCTTTTGCAAATGCAGCGAGTACAGAACCCTGTCCCAGTCCCGGATTGGGTGAACCAAATACTGGCTGAAATCTTTCAGCAATATTGTTGCTGAACTGGCATCGCTCCACCACCAGCTCACCAGGCCCAAATGCAGAGATGGCGCCACCTGCACCAGCTCTCGTTCCTCCCTGCCCCCGGTTATCTGTAAGATTATTCTTAAAAATGCTGTTGGAAATCTGCACAGCATAAAGACCTGTGATAGGATATGCTGCAGCGCCTTCCTGAATAATGCCTACAGCGCCACCCATATGCCAGGATGTATTGTTTTCAAAGTAACAGGAGTCGATGATCAGTTTGTTGCTGCCTGCCGAGACGCCATCGTACCAGATAGCGCCACCATTAGCAGCTACGCTGGTTCGGTTATTGATGAACCTGCAATTGCGGATCGTTGGCGTGCAATTGAGTTCAGATAATTTGCTGGTGATAAATATGGCGCCACCGGAATATCTGGGCAGCCCGTTTGCCATGATGCTTCCTGCACCGGCATTGCCATCAGCAAAAGTGAAACCATCCACTACCACGTTATCGATATTGGTAACCCCGGTGTACAACAACGGAGAAATGATCATTACATGGTAACTGTTATCGCCAACATTATTTACGTTGCCGATATTACCGCTTAATATCACAGGATTATTTGCTGCGTTTCTGATTCCTCCACCGGCAGGATATCCGCCGAGCAATGCAAGGTTATTGCTATTGAGGACGAAAGAAGAATCCTGATGGTTGTTCTGTGTTGGATAATAAGTTCCTTTGGCAACGTGTATCTGCGTTATGGTGCCTGCTGCACAACTGTTGAACTGTGCATAATTGAGCGCATGAGACAATGTCTTGAAAGCAAAAGCCCAGCTGTATCCGTTGTTTGCGTAATCGTTGCCATTGGTGCTGTCTACATACAAGGCAGTACCGCTGGCCGGCATCAGTTGATATTCATAAGCACCCAGATCGATAGTACCATTGAAGATCCTTTGTTCAAAACGAATGTCGGTGATGTTTCCTGCCGGAATAGAATCATTGTTTCCGGCACTGATGCAGGGACTGCATGACGATAATCGCAGTCCATCATCTTCTGTGCCCAGTACATTATCCAAACCGGTCATATTTGAAATATTCTCGAATCCGGCATTTGCAGTGCTGATGCCGCTTCCCCATTCAATGCTTAAAGAGGTAGCAGCTGCATAGTCTCTTACATTGGAGTAGCTTACATACAGTGGACGTGTAACAGTATTCTCTTTATAGATTTCTTCCCGGCCACCATCGGTAGAACTGAGTGTAGGTTTATTGAAGAAGATGGAATTACGGATATTCCCTCCGGCATACTGATTGAAATAGGCGCCGCTGCCCAATCCGTTTTGCTTGATAGAATTGTTCACGAATGTGCAGTTGGAAATAACGGGAATGGAATGAGTATTAGTATTGCCTACATTATACATCGCACCACCAACATCACCTCTGTTTCCGGCAAACACACAGTTTGTAATTTCCGGTGAACCGAAATTATAGATTGCTCCGCCATTCATAGCCGTATCGGCAGTAAATATACAGTTCTGTATTTTGAGGGAAGAGAACAGGCTGTAAATGCCCGCACCTGAATATCTGTTGATAGGAAGGGTTTCTACAGTAATGCTTCCGTTGTTGTTAAGATCGTTGTATCCATCTCGGATGGTAACGCCATCTATCAGCGTTGCGTTGTTATCGCTGATTGTAAGTACAACATGGTAGCAGTTATCTTTTGAATCAGCAGCATTGCCGATATTGCCACTGAAGATTGTTGTATTGCGACCGGGATTTCTGTCGTTCATTGCGGGATCACCCGTTGCAGGAAATCCGCCATAGATCTTCAGTCCGCTTCTCAGATAAAAAGTTTTGTCGCGGGCGTCAGCCGGAGTTGCATTCCCGAATGGATCACGCGAAGGAATATAAGTGCCTGCTGCAACCCAGATCTCTTCGATCACAGCACAGCTGCGGGCCGCCACCAGTGCATCTTCCAGGTTATTGAAAGCAGTTGCCCACGATTTCCCATCTGCGCCGGCAGCGCTGCCTGCTCTCACATATAATCTGTTTGCCTGTGCCGACTCATAAGCGCCTCTGTCAACAATGGTTTGCAATATACGCGCAGCACCGGTTATATCTGTATTGGATCCCGAAGGAATAGCATTATTGTCTCCTGTATTGAAAGCCGGACTGCAATTCTTCAGCATCAGACCATCGTCTGCTGTGCCAAAAAGATTATCTGCTCCATCCGCATCTGTGGCATTAACGAATTGCGGATCGCTATTGCTGTTGTTATTTGTTGTACTTCCTCCTTCCACAATGCAGTAGAACATAGTAACAGCAGATCCGGCTAAGCTTGTAACCCTGCTGCCGCCTCCGGAATTTCCCCAAAGGATGCTGTTATTGATCGCCACTACCGAAGCGTTATCATTGTGAACAGTGCTGCCATTGTTCGTGGCTTTGTTGTTGCTGAAGCTGCAGTTAATTACGCGTGCATTGGAGCCATTGTTGAATAGCGCACCTCCCATATTGAGGCTTTCATTGTTAGCAAAAACGCAGTTCATCAGTTCTATCGGTGATACTTCATTCAGAATCCCTGCTCCGGCATAATTCACCCGGTTATCGTAAATGAAACTGTTGCGCACCGCTATTTTAGTTAGACCATTATTATTGCGAAACCTGATACCTCCTCCACTCACCTGCGAAGTGGCAATGCCATTGTAAGTAAAGTTGGCGGAGCCATTGGCATTGGCGCCCGTAATGGTAACTCCATCGATCACCACACTGTCGGCATTTGCAGGCAGCCCTATCACCACCATCACGTGGTAACTGTTATCGGTGTTGGCGCCCAATGCCCCGATGTTTCCACTGAGGATGGTAGCATTTTCGGAGAGCTTTCTGATACCGGTTGTTGCATTGTATCCACCATAGATCTTAACGCCGCCTCTGGTTAGTAAGAAAGTGGAGTCCCGGTTGGTAGCAGTTTGTATGCCTGTTGGATAATAAGTACCGGAAGCGATCCTGATCTCGTAGTTGGTGGAAGGATTGTCCCGGATTGTCTGGAAGGCCTCACTTAATTGACGGTAGGCATTTGCCCAGCTGGTTCCATTATTGCTGCCGGCGGCAGCTTCATTTACATACATGACGGTTTGGCTGAAACTGCATTGTACAATTAACAGCGAGGCAAGAAGGGTAAAAAATCCTTTCATTTTACAGTGGTTTACAGTTGAACCCGGAAATAGCTGACATCAGCAATTCAGACCCCAGGCATAAAAAGGTCCTTACAGAGAGGAAGCTGATCGATAATCTGAGTGGGTGATAATTCGGGTACAATGATACGTTAGTGGGTTGCAGCATTGACAAAAAGCAAGCAGACAAAATCCAGACAAATTGATTATTGCAGTAATAGATGAAATAACAACAATGTTTATCAAACTTATAATCAGCAGCTTAGTATTATTTCTTCCAGACTGTCGTCTTTTGCCAGTCCGAGCTTCTGTCTCAGGCGATGCCTCGAACGGGTAACGCTATCCGGACTGATGCCAAGGGCATTGCTGATCTGCAATTTGTTCAATCCAAGAAAAATGAGGGTAACCATGCGTTCTTCCGAAGGAGTGATTTTGGAAAAACGGGTTGCTATATTGGAGAAGAATGAGGGATGCACTCTGGTAAAACGATCTTTGAAGATTATCCACTCGGTGTCCGTCATCAGGGTGTAACTGGAGAGATGATCGTAAATATCCTGCCGTTCTTTCAGGCTTTCCGCTGCTGTGAGATTTAGTTTCAGAGATTCGATCAGGTCGTTTTTTTCTTTGAGACGCTGAATAAATTCATCCACCTGATTTCTGGCTTCATTGGTTTCCCGCTCTGCTGCCAGTTGCCGTTCGCGGGTTTGCTGCAGTTTGCTGCGCATTTGCAGTCGCTTTCTGTTGTACAGTAACAAGCCGATAATGGCCAGCAAAGCAACTGTTACCAGTATCTGCAATTTCTGTTGTTTTTCTTCTCTGAGCAGCAAGGTTGATTTTTCGAGAGAGTACTGAAGTTCATCGAGTTTAACGTTGGCCTTTACCGATTGCAGGCCCGATTGACTGATAAACGACTGAAGGCTATCGTTGAACAAAGCCGCCTGTTCGAGATAATGGTAGGCGCTGTCTGGTATTTTTTTCAGGCGATATATCTCTGCCATGCCTTTAGCAGCATTGAATGCATACTCATTGTTGCGTACGTTTACTGCCCATCGGAAATTTTGTTTCCAGCTTTCCAATGCAGCGTCGAAGCGCTTTGTATGAAAATCAAGCGCTGCCAATGCATTGCGGGCAAGGCTGGCATTGAAATCATCCCTAAACTCCAGAGCGCTTTGCAACCATTGATCCAGCATCGGTTGTGCAGCTGCATAGTCGCCTTTATACACTTTGTTTTCTCCGATATTGCCATTGGCGATAGCAGTCCACAAAACATGAAAATCGCGGCGATTGGTAAATGGAGGCAGTTTTGCCAGCAGTTGTTCATAGCAACTAATGGAGCTGTCTGGCTGATTCAGTTTCTTATGCGATGCGCCGATGAGATCGAGCAGGTAAATCTCTCCTATATCATTTTCAGTATCTCCGGAAGATGGCTTCGAAGCCAATGCCAGCCGCCCATATTGAATGGCCTCCGCATAACTGTGCAGGTAGTAAGCTGCTTTGCACATGCCTCCATATTTATTGTAGCGGAGCGATAAAGGGAAAGTACCTGCTTCGAGGCGACTGCTAATATCGAATGCTCTGGAGAGCATGATCATGTATTCCTCAAACCTGCCGTAGAGATTGTAGAGCTCCGCCAGATCGAAGAAAACCTCTGCCAGCAATACATCATTTTTTTCTTCATAACAAAGCCTTACCGCTTCTTCGAGGCAAATTATCGACGCTGGTTGTATGCGCCGGACGGGATCGAAGTTCCGGTAATTCGATGCAGCATTCGCCTGAAGGCGCAGGATATGTATCTGCAATATCCGGCTCGGGTGCTTTTGCTGATATGCAATGGCAGCCGGCAATAACGTATCGAAAAGGAAAGGTTCTGATGATCCGCTTACCGGAATTTTGGCCACTTCTTCCTGCGCATGACCGGCATGGTCCGATGCCATGATGCTGATCAGCTCCTGAGTATTGAAAGATTGCGCCTGCGTAAACGGACAACCGACGCTGGTAATGATGATCATCACCAGCCATCTCAAACAAATGCAAACAGTTTTTTCAGCAGTGGCGCCCAATAAATTCCAGAGGTTGTTGAAAACTAAAAGTAATGAAAACAAACAAGTCAGCAGTAGAAGCAACTGACAGCAATAAAAAAAGGGTGTCTCGCTGTTATTGAGACACCCTTTTCACGGGAACTATGAATAATGGTTATCGTTGTTTTATCAGCTTCCTGTAATGAATATCATCACCAGTTTTCACCATCACATTATACAAGCCGTCTGCCAATTTCTCAACACCCTGCAGCTGGAAGTTGTTGCTTCCTGCATACACCTGCTGTTGTTGTTGCAGCACCACACGGCCTGTGGCATCCAGTACACGGATCTCCACTACACCATCGCGCTGCACACCAAGGCTGATGCTTACGTTGGTCGATGCTGGATTCGGATTCAGCGACAGGCTACCTACAGCCTGACGTTTCACGCTGATCACCTGTGTAGATTTCGGTGCTGCCACCGGACTTACAGCCGTGATGCGATAGTAAATAACTCTGCCATTTGCATTGCTGATATTATCGCTGTAGTTGTAAGAACTTGGTCTGCTGAGATCAGCTGCCGCAGCAACTGTTCCGATGCTGGTGAAGTTTCTTCCATCTGAACTGCGTTCCACAATGAAATGAGCTACCGGTTTGTCGGAAGTGATGCTCCAGTAGAGTTTCACGGTTTCACCCTGACGGTTAGCAGTGAAGCTGAGGAAGTTCACATTGAGTGTAGATCCGATATAACGCCAATCGCGGTCCGGTTGCGGAGTGTAAGTAGATTGCAACATTGTGCGGCTTCCCGGAGAAGCATCTCCAGAGAGAGATCCGGCAACACCCATGTATCTGGATGTACCTCTCGCACTTGTATTGTCTGCATCAAATTTATCATCGAGTCCATCACCATCGGCATCGCTGTTGGTGAGCGTTACATCATCATCTGCTTTATGGTTGTTGTTGAAGTCGTTCCCTTCTACAACATCAGGTACAGTATCGTTGTCAGAATCGAGGTCTCTGCAGTCGGGTGTACCATCTCCATCTTTATCGAAAGGTTCTATACCGGCTCCGCCGAATGCGTTACCCGGACTATCATAGGCATTGTCGATACCATCACCATCTGTATCGGTGTTGGTAGGCAAACGATAGTTGGTGGTAGGCAGTCCTTCTACGTTATCCGGAATACCGTCGTTGTCTGAATCGATGTCGAGGAAGTCGGGGTTGGTAGCGCCTGCCGGGTCTGTATCGGAATTGCGGAACACCAGCGGGCCAGCCATTCCATCGATGGCAGTGCTCCATCCGGTAACGGCACCGCGTGCACCATCGGAAAGGGCATTATGATCTGCATCGGGGAATCCTGCTTCAACAACATCGGGGATACCGTCGCCATCACTGTCGAGATCATAAGGGTTAGGCTTCGCATCTTTATCAAGGTTCTTGAATGGATAAGTTTCGGGCTTTCCGTCGCTGTTTGTATCTGCACCGGTGCGCAGCAGCGCTTTCGGAGCGGCATCCATCACACCATCGTTATTGGTATCCTGATCGTAGATATCCATCAGACCATCTTTATCAACATCTGTTGTTGCATCTACCTTTCCGTCGTTGTTGCTGTCTGCGCCTAGCACTTCGCGGATATCGGGGATACCGTCGTTGTCGCTGTCGAGATCAAACATATTGGGGATGCCGTCTCCATCGAAATCCGGAATACCGAGACCGAGTGAACCGGCTACACCAACTGCTTTGTCTACGTTCTGAGACAGGCCATCATTATCGGTATCGGTGTAGTTATCGATTTTGCCATCACCGTTTGCATCTACACCGCCTGCTTCCACTACATCGGGGATGCCGTCGTTATCACTGTCGAGATCGAAGCAATTGATAACTCCATCGCGATCGAAGTCGTAGCGGTCGTCTACGTTGTCGCCATTGGCATCCACGAAACCGGGTGTGTTATTGTCTTTATAGTTTTCGATACCATCGAAATCGTCGTCGAGCATCGGATCGAGGCCGCCGAGTTCGTCGCTATCGATAATACCATCATCATCGAGATCGATATCACAGCTAACAGTAACGGCTACACTAACACAGGAGGTAACTGTACAATCGTCTTCTATCCTTACATAATAAGTAGTGGTAACAGTTGGGTTTACGGTGATGGTTGCGCCGGTTCCTACTGCGGTACCGGTTCCGCATCCACCTGCATACCAGGTGTACACGCCATTGCTGCCGAGTGTACCGCCGGTAACACGAAGCGTTACAGCGTCACCAGGACAAATGCGCAATTTGTTCTTCGCAGCAGCAGTGGGAGCTGTTGGAGGCGTTTTGGCCAGCAGTCTGAATCCATCAGAAGTATCGCGGCATGGAGCAGAACCGAAATTGCCCTGAGCAGCCATGATCACACGATAGTATTTGTTGGTATTGGCAACAGCCAGCGGATTGATAGTATAATCCTGATTGGTAGTTACGGAGCCGAGGTTAGTCCAGCCTGTAACACCATCATTGCTGATCTGCCATTGGTATTCTTTAGGTCCGGGAATTACTGCCGGATCCATAGGAATAGCGCGGAGTGTAGTGATGCCACCGATACAACCTGCGGTAGGAACAGCAGCAGATACAGTAGGCATAGGGTCGCAGGATCCGAAACTGATATCATCGATAGCGATATCGTTTCCGCAACCACCCTGTGCATTGTTGGCAAGCTCAAACACAATATTGGAGTAACCAGAAGGCATTACCCATTTGAGGCCGTATTGCTGCCAGGTGCCGTTATTGGTGATATAGTCGGTAGAGATCTGGGTAATCACAAGACCGGTTGCCGCATCGCGGATGGTCATCATCACTCGCGGAAATTTGGTTCCGCCGAACCCATCACAGATAGTTTTATATGCCGGGTTTCCGATGTAGGAAGCGAAAAAGAACATGGAGTATTGCTGACCTGCACAGAGTCCGGAAACAGTATCCTTGAAGAATACTTTCGAATCGGCATCAGCATTCACAATCATCATTCGTCCGGAACCTGTTGTATGGTCACCCATTACAAGCCATCGTCCGTTATCACCATTGTATGGGCTGGATGTCAGCATGTATCTGTCTACGCCCAGTGGTTGAGTGATGTTACCAACATAATCAGTTCCAACTGTATTGGGTCCGGGGAAAGTTATGGTGGTGGCTCCTGTGCCGAATGTTTCTGTATAAAGCACACGTTGCAATGAAGTACAGGGAGGGGTTGTAGCAGTTACAGCAATCAGCAGTGGTGTTGGCTGATTCTCACCAATATCATCCGGCTTATCGTTGAAGTTAGGGTCTGGTTCATTTCCGTTGGTAGATGAATCAATTACCACCTGACCTTCAAAGCCCTTACCTGCTGCTTTGGCGCTGTTCTTATAAATTACGCCCGGTTGAATATTGGACAAAGTGCAGGTAATTCTTACAGAGAAGCTGCTTTTAGCTACAGGCCATGCTTTTAAATTGGCTAAATCGATCAACTTAATATTGGATACACCATTGAAACCGGGGTTCAATGTGAGCCCATCAGGATTTGAAAGAAACTGAACACTCACACCGCTCACATTTGCTGCTCCATTGATATTAGCAAGATTATCTGTAATCACAACGCTATCCAACGGATAGTTTCCATAGTTATGTACATATACATCATACGTAACAGTATACTGATTGGCCACTCCTGTTGGTGTAAGACTCGACAACTCTTTTGCTGTACCAATACCACTGGCTACTGTTGCCAGGTCATTCGCTGCGTGTTTAATGCTACCGGTTTTTGTAACAGTATTTTTAACTCCGGTCAGCGGGTTGATCTCATAGAATGGGCATCCGGTTCCGTTCCATGCTGCCACCATTTCTCCATCAGAATAAGTAAGCCCTACAACATCGCCGCTTGCATTAACAGGCCCGATATAAGTACAGGTTAGCTTCTTTCCTGTGCCTGCATAACTTTTATAGTCAGGCGTAAACAATTTATTGTTCACCACAAAAAACATCTGACCACTGGGAGAAATGGTAATGTCTTTTGCACTTGAGTTGGTGATTGTTGCGCCTCCTGTCAGTTGCAACTCATCAGCCGCTCCTATTGTTCCGGTAGCAAAATCAACCTTACGGAGCCAGGCTTTAATTGGACTTGAGCCTGTAAATTCTATTACCCATCCATTGCCATCCGCATCAAATGTTACAGCAAGAATGTCGGAAGGGAAAGAAGCGATCGGTCTCGGCCTCGAAGATGTTGAACTTGGGCAAGTGCCTACCGGCCAGCTCCACACATTAGTTGTATTTGAATTATCCAGCCAGAGATAATACACTTTTTGATCTTTCGGGTTGTATGCAACACTTGCATTATTTGCCGAAAACGAAATAGCTGCACCCGAAGCATCAGCCAATTTCGCGAAACAATCCAGGTTCGGCGTACTCTGCAACGTGTTAGCATTCGGATTATACGAGTAATAGTGAAGCAAACTGCCTGCAACATTACATGTACCCGTACCAATTGCAAACGGGCGGCTAACGGTTGCACTCTGTGACATAGCGGCGTTGGCAGAAACTGCCATCAGTGCCGGTATCAGGAACCATTTTACGATCTGTTTTAGTAAAGTTTCTTTCATGCTCATCGGTTTAGGCGTTAAAGGGTAACCGTTCTTCATAACTGTTCAATGCTGGAATAAAATCCGTTGTGCAGCAACGATATTGCTCTGCACATTTGAGTTGCATTACATAGGTTCCTGATGGTATGGTCACAGTGTTTGCTTTCGTTTCAGGCCCTGAAACGAGTGGAGATAAGAACACTGTTTTATGATTCGCAGGGGTAAGCGAACCACAAATATTGTTGGAAAGAATAATTGGGGATTGATCGGTAACAGCAGCAGAAAGCTTTGCAATAGCAATAGCTCCGCCATCATGGCGTACTGTAACGAAATGAATCGTTGCCAAACTTCCGGTTGCCTTGTCGGCATTACCGGTGTTCGCATGCCAGCTGCACCGGTAGTAATTCTGATCGATATTACTACCCATCTGGCAAAAACCTGGGGTGTGGCTAAAGCCTTTGAAGCATATGAGCATAGAAACCCATAAAGCGCAAAGGGCTTTCTTAGGATTTGGAAACATTGGGTTTTCGAAAAGGGTTTAAGGTACAGACTAGCAAACGGGTATAGTAAATAAATAGTATACCTGAATGCCAAATAAATACGGTCAGGGCACCCCGATGTCAATATTCTTGACTAACATCAAGATGAATCAGCCGGCAAAGTACAGCAGGTGAATGAAAACTGAAACGTAAAAAGACGGAGGAAATCTACTGGAAGATATTGTCAGGAATCCCCTTGTTGATTATGTAGTTTGTATATGTGATTTCTACTTTACCTTTTTGATCTTTGTCAGATGCATTGGTGGCAGGTTTCTCACCTGTATCATAATCAAACGTAATGCCTTTGGGTAATTTATAGTCTTTTGTATTGAACAGGAATACCACTTTATCGGGCAAACCCCATGATGTGAATTTTCCGTAACTCATCTCTATTTCATAAGTGCCTCCACTTCTTGTGGTGGTTACTGCTTTTCTGATCACAGTTTCCTTTTCATCGATATAGAGTGTGGAAACTACTACGTCGCTTTTTTCATCAAGCGGCAGCAACTTTACAATGGTTACCGGTTTATCTGCAACTTTTGAAGTGCCTGCAGCCACTGCCGTGTAGTTCTCCGACGAAAGCAATGTGCCAGGATTGAGGCCACCAGCGCTTTTCGGCATAATGCTGATACCATTCTCTTTTTTGATCCTGAACTTTCCCGGCTTTTTGAAATACACCGTGATCTTCGAATCGGGTACTTTGATGAACGAAACATTCGTCTTCATCTGTCCGTTTGCTTCATAGGTATTCACTGTTTCCAGTTTTGCTTTTACCTTCTTCAGCAATGCTGCAGCAGCGTCCTGTGCCCGGAGCGTTGTTCCGCACATTACCATTATCATCATCGCCAGCAGAGAAGTTATGTTACGTTTCACTTGAGTATATTTTAGATTAACAACATAAAAGTTTTATCAGCTCAATACATCTTTCTTTTTGAAGATCATCCACGAAGCGCCTATCAACAGCACTATATGCAGTAACAGAAAGATGGCCGACTTCAAAATGCTGTCGTAAAAAATCTGATCGTCGAAGAAACCTTTCCATCCCAGCATATGCGAGGTAAAGAGAAAAGGTTTGAGACTATTGAACAATGGAAGATCCATGGTGGTGAGGATGGTGAACAGAATCACTATGCTCATGGTGCTCACGATCGGGCCGATACTGTTCTCCGCGAACATCGAGAGAAAAAATGAAAGCGCCGCTACCGTCACCATCGCAATGGCTGCAAATCCGAATGCAGCGAGGTACCGCCAGAGTACATCATTTTTCAATATCACCACCAGTTCCTTTGCTTTGAAAACAGCGAGATCGTCTACGCCGAACAACAGCATGCTGAGGCCGAGCGACAAAAAGGCCATCCAGATCAGCAGCAACAAAGTATATACTGTAGAAGCAACGAATTTACCCATGATCAGCGATCCTCTGCTAACCGGTTTGCTCACCAGTAGGCGAAGTGTTCCGCTGTTGGCTTCTCCTGCAATCATATCACCGCCAACCAGCGCTATCAGAAGAGGCACGTGAATCAGCAGTGTCTGCAGAATGAAATAACAAACAAAGTATCCGTTCAGCATTTTCCCTTCGATCACAAAATCGCCGCCCACACTCTGCAACAGAAAATCCATGTATACCTGTCCATCTGAGTACAAGGCAGTCTGAATCAGCAACACAATTACCGTGATAGCCACAAACGAAATATAGGTGCGTGGCTTCTTGAATATTTTAAACAGTTCAATTTGCAGGATGGTCCACATGCGGATTGGATGTTGTTAGTGACAGAAAATAAGCTTCCAGCGAATGCCGCGGCTGTATACCGAGAACAGCTGCTCCCATCTGCACCAGGTCTGCAGTGAGTTGGGGAATTTCTTTCACATTCATCTGTAAGCTGATCACATCATCATGATGATGCTGCAGATAAGTGTTCCAGGGTGATGCCTGCAGTTGCTGCAAACTGTGTTCGGGATTAGCTACCCTTAGTTCTATCAGCATTTTTGAAGAATCGAACAGATCGCGGAGCGCTCCTTCTACTATCTTCTTTCCTTTATTGATGATGATCATGCGATTGGCAGTCATCTCAATTTCGTTGAGCAGGTGCGAGCTTACCACTACTGTCTTTCCTTCTTCCCTGCTGAGCCTGAGTATCAGCTGCCTGATGTCTGCAATGCCCTGTGGATCGAGGCCATTGGTAGGTTCGTCGAGTATCACCAGCTGAGGGTTATGCACCAGTGCCACAGCTATGCCCAGCCGCTGTTTCATGCCCTGTGAGAAGGTATGCACTTTGGAGTTTGCCCGCTCCTGCAGGCCTACACGGGCCAACTGATCGAGCAGGGTCTGTTTGGATAATTTCATGCCGCTCAGTTTTGCAAAGAGCTGCAGATTTTCGAGCGCTGTAAGGTATTTGTAGAGATCCGGCCTTTCGATTACCGCCCCCACCTGTCGCAGAATTTCGGACCGGTGTTTCCGGAGATCCATCCCGAAAATTTCAATTGTGCCTTCGGTTGGCTGTATGAGTGAGAGCAGCATCCGGATGGTAGTGGATTTTCCTGCGCCATTCTGACCAAGGAACCCATACACATCTCCTTTATTTACTGTGATAGATATATCATCAACAGCTTTAATATCTTTATAATACTTGCTGAGATTCGATACAGATATTAGTGGAGACATAGTCTGATTTACTGATGCAAATTACTATACAATTATGGTGAGATTCCGGTTCAGGCAAGTATTTTTTTGGCTCCTTCCTTACATAATACTTGCATAATAATTCTGGTCTGATTATATTTGCTTTCAATTCTGGTGATCCTACGATAATTCCATTCGGCAGTTACAGCCTATACTGCACCAATTTCCACCCCCCTTTGCCTAATCGTTTTTTGAACCTATACAAGACTCTTTTGTACTGTCCAATAGCTATGTAAGCTAATTGAATCCGTTTGTCCAACAACTTTCAAGTCTACTTCCTTTGAATGCCCCATCGTACAGGCAATCCGTGTCCCTACCTAACACATTTTCAAAACTCTGAAACTTGTTGACAGTATGCAAAAGAACTTTACCCTTGTTGCTCTCTTCTGGGCATTCATCACAGTGAGCGCATCCGCTCAAACTTATGAGAACTTCAATTCACGTACAGACGTTACGCTTGAACAAGTTAAACCTCATCTCACCGGTCAATGTTGGATCTTCAAAAATGTTCAGATCAACAGCGGCACTACCCCAACAATTGAAGGCGATGGCACCACCGTATTCGGCCCTGCCAC
Source organism: Pseudoflavitalea sp. G-6-1-2 (assembly GCF_012927185.1). Classification (GTDB taxonomy): domain Bacteria; phylum Bacteroidota; class Bacteroidia; order Chitinophagales; family Chitinophagaceae; genus Pseudobacter. The sequence continues at coordinate 1,547,099 of NZ_JABBGB010000001.1, read as the reverse complement.
TTCACCTACGCAGGAAACAGGATTTTACACCCCCGTTCTCGAAATGTGGGGATACCTGAAAGTAACTTTCACTTACAAACTCACTGGTCCATCTACAGACGGAGCCCGTAAATGGATGAAGATCTTCGTAACCGACGGCGAGAACAATATCATCGGGTCTTACCTCGACAGTGTTGAACTCACCGGCAAACCCCACAACGTAGATCAGGAATACAGCGGAATTTTCGAGTTCCCGAAAATCGGTTCCGGCAGCTACAAAGTGTATGTAAATTTCCAGGGAATCAACTCTACCTCAACACTCGAAGTAGATAAATTCTGGGCAAGCCAGAACAAGCGCTACAACACCGGCTGCAACCAGCCTCCGGTTGGTGAAGAAGACGAAATACAGGGCAATTCAAAATATGAAGCCAAAGGAAAAGTGTTGCTGAACGACAGCGACCCTGACAATGACGTCATCTACGCCAAACTCGAACAGAATTCTGCGGACGGAACAGTAGAGCTCTTCGGCAATGGAGACTTTACATTCAAACCAAAAATCGGATTCAGAGGCGACCACACTACCTTCACCTACAGAGTATGCGATCAGGGTGTTACACCGCTCTGCTCAGATCCCATCACCGTTACCATCAACTTCCCTGATGGAGGTCCGCTTCCCGTAACACTGATCGATTTCAAAGGAATCTCCAAACCTAACGGAGACGTAGAAATCAGCTGGATCACCACTTTCGAGATCAACAGCGACCGTTTCGAAGTAGAGCGCAGCTCCAATGGAACCGACTGGGAAAAAGTTGGAACAGTAGCTGCACAGGGAAATTCGAACAGCAAGGTAAATTACGCATTCACCGATAAGCCCAAGAGAGCTGCGAAGAAAGATCTGTACTACCGTCTTCGTCAACTCGATAAAGATGGCACACCGCATGTAACTAAAATTCTGGTGGTTCGCGTGTACAACAACACCACACTTAAAATGGTGAGCGTAACGCCAAACCCTGTTAAGAACGACATTGTGGTATATGTTCAGGTGAGCGAATCATCGCTGGCAGTGATGAAAGTGGTAAATGCTTTCGGTGCAGAAGTAATGCGCAAAACAGTGAAGTTCGAAGCAGGAACCCGCTCAGTTACACTCGATGGTACCAGCATGCTCAAACCAGGCATGTATGTGCTGGATATGATCATCAACGGCAATGAGAGAATGGTAGTGAAGCTGGTTAAAGAATAAAAGGTTTTTTCAGAGGTAATATCGATCCCCGTTCTTTGGAACGGGGATTTTTTTTATAGCGTACAATCAGATCATAGTAAATTAAAAAGATGGGGTCGGAAAGATTCACTTCTCCCATTGTAAAAAGTGATGGGGATTACTTTTGCTTAATGCTCAAATACGACTGAAGATTCTTCACATACTTATTGAAAGCAGCTTTGCCTTCTTCGGTGATCCTGCAAACGGTCTGAGGATAATTATTGTGAAACTGCTTCTGAACGTCGATATAACCTGCTTCGCGGAGTTTGTTGATCTGAACGCTGAGGTTGCCGGCAGTGGCATTGGTTTTCTCGCGGATGAAAGTGAATTCAGCTTCCTGCTGTTGCATCAGCAGGCTGATTACGGCGAGACGCAACTGTGAGTGCAAGATGGGGTCGAGATGCTGAAATTCCATTACTGCTTTTAAAATTAACAGTAACAAATATACAGTCAAAGCAGGGCTTTAACCGGATTGTCCGGATTAAAAACCCTGCTTTGCTTTTTAATCTATTTGCAACCTGCAATCAGATCACTCGCTTGTTTCTTTCCCCAATGAGGATGCAGTGCTGACGCGGGTTTGAAGGCATCATATCTCTTAATGGCTTCTTCCAGAATGGGCTTTGCAACTCCACATCCACCACCGAATTGCTCTGGTGTGTAACGCAGGTTTTGTCCCTGAATAAAATAAGGTCTGGGATTCGAAGGATCCTGCGTTTTTGCTTCACCCAGCGCTTTTTCGATAGCCGGACCATACACCTGATACCTGCTCATCGGATCAACCAGCATGCGCAGTGTAGCCGTGATAGAACGGATCACACTGATCTCTGAGTTGTTAGGAGCCAGTGCATCGGCCTTTGCAAGCAGCGCATCTACTTTATCTGCATACTGATCGTTATTCGGCTGATCATTCTTGATCAGTGCATACAGCGCTTGTGTATACGCAGCATAGTAATAAGGCAACCATTGATTCTTCTCTGCGTCGGCAATGCGTTCGAAACCCGCTGAAGATGCCAGAAAATCATCAGCTGTTTTTGCTGAATCGATCTCTGCAATCTTGCCGCTCATTGCGCTGTTGAATTTGTCGCTCTGAGCCATTGCAGCTGCGGAAAAGGTAACCGCAGCAATAAGTACCAGGATCTGTTTCATATTGTTGTTTTTATAAATTGCCATTGATAACATCTTGTGTTCTGTCGATTCCAAAACTAATAAAGCATCCCAGGTAAAAGAAACGGCGTGCCGCAGGCAGTATCGGATCTTTTCTGCTTCCGTTAAATGAATAATTGTACCCGAAAATCTGATCGCTCCCCAGCACATTGGTCACTGAAAAAACCCATACCGTGAATTTCTTCGAATCTTTCTTACCGATGCTCGGAAGATAGTTTACGCTAAAGCTAAGGTTATTGTACGTAATTGTTTTACCCTGCTCGGCTATCGTAAATTTATTCTGCCCTTCGTTGTACCGGATGTTATAGTAAGGTCTGCCGGTTGCAAATGAGTAAGAGGCATTAAATCCGGTTTTGAGTTTGGTTACAAACTTCTTCACTATCAGGCTCACTGTGTGATTGGCCGCAAATCCAGGCTGAATGGCATAAGGGTAATTGAGGTAATCGCGTTTTGTATCGAGATAGGAATAAGAAATCCAGTAGTCAACATCCTTCAGGGTTTTTCTGTCGCGCCAGAACAATTCAAATCCCTGCGCTTTTCCGTATCCGCCGTTGCCAGCACTGTCTGTGATGTAGTTGCCTTTGGTGGAGTAGGTTTTCACCAGCTCATCGTATTTTTTGTAGAAGGCCTCGAGGCGGAGCGTGTAATCTTTGCTTACGCGCTGATAGTTCACAATGTAGTGCGAAGCGCGGGTATATGCGAGATCGTTGTGCACATAATTCTGCAGAAAGAAGGTCTTCTCCGGCCGTTGATAGAAGATGCCATAAGCAACCGACATCTGATCGTCTTTCCCCAGTTTGTAGGCGAGTGAAGCGCGCGGTACAATGTTGGCTTTATCGAGCAGGGATGAATGTTCTACTCTTGTGCCCAGCTTCGCTGCCAGATCGTTGGTGATGTAAATATCCGCTTCTGCAAAACCTGCTTTGAAGTGATCGTTCACAGTGATTTTTCCGTTCTGTACATAACGGTTGGTAAAATCGCTTTTGTCTGTGAAATAGAGATATTCGCCTCCGAAACGGATAGCGCTCAATCCGTACAATCTGCGTTCCAGCACGGCTTTGATCTGTGCAAGATCTGCTGTGGATTTGAGGTTGAAGGTCTTTGTATTGTAGGGAACATCATTGAGAAACTGTTCTTTCTCGTCGCTGTTCTCCAGTACATTTCTGATCTTATCTATGTTGTTGCTGTAAGATGTTCCGAGATAGATCTTCCACTTCTTTCCTATCTTCTCTTTCCAGCTCAGGTTGGCGTATACATTGAAGTTGTAAAGAGAGAATGCATTCTTCAGTCCGGTTGAATCCACATCGGGTCTGCGAATACCAAACTGGCCGTAGTTGAAGTAACCATAGAACTTAAGTATGCCGGTTTTGGAAGTTTTTATCCTGAAGTTGGCTTCACTGTTATGATATTCCGGCATGATGAAGTTATCCGGCCTTTGTTTTACGATACCGAAATAAGCGGCCAGGTTGGTGTAGGAATAACTGATGCCCCAGCTGCTCTTCTTATCCTTTGCCAGATGGTTGTATCCTGCATTTACGCCAATGGGAGAAAGACCGATATCGGCTGAAGTACGTTCAGGAAGATCGATCGACTCAAGTATCAGTGCAGAGGAAAGCGCTCCTCCATACAATGCAGAATATCCACCCGTACTGAAAACTGTTCCTTTGAAGATGAATGGCGAAAAGCGTCCGCGCGAAGCGAGATCAGGCGCGCTCGACAGAAAGAAATTGTTCACGAGCGTTCCATCGATAAATACCTTGGTTTCTTCCGCGCTTCCTCCGCGAACGAACAAACCTTCTTTTTCCCCTACCTGCTGCGCACCGGGTAAGGTTTTGAGCGCTCCGGTTACATCGCCATTTGATCCTGCGGTGGTTACAATATCGATAGGACCCAGTACTGTTACGCGTTTTGTATCACTGGCTTCAAATGTACCAGCAGTAATGGTAACGGCCGTAAGTTCATTCGGTTCTACCTTCAGCACCAGATCGAGCGATTGAGTACCGGGCTGCAGTGTGTATTTCTGTTCCAGCATTTTGTAACCGATGCAGGTAATAATAATGGTTTGCTCTCCTTTTTCTGATGTGCGGAAACGGTAATTGCCCAGTGAGTCGGTAGTTCCTCCGTCGTAAGAGTTTTTAATTGCTATGCTTGCCCCGCCAACTCCCCTTCCTCTTCCATCTTTAATTTTTCCCTGTAAAACAGTCTGTGCATTTACCAGCAAACTGGTCATTGTAATCAGGATAAGGGGAATTACTTTCAGCATAGCAGATAATTTATGCAGCAAAACTAGAGTAGTTTATGATGTAAACTAAACCATTCATGTAACCTTTCGGTGAAACCGGTTATCGTCTCGGTAAAAAAGCGGATGAGGCCGGCAATTTTGCTGCTACCCACTCTCATTTGCAAATCTGCAACCTCCATTTTGAATGTTTTTTGACCTTTCTCAACAAGTTTTTTATTGTGTTGCACAGCATCTTTATTTTTTTCCCCTTTGCTTAAAGCTAAACCAGATGGCTCTTTCGACGAAATGTGGATAACGTAAATCATGATAGGAAAAACCCTATTGCATCGCTCTGGATTATTGACTACACTTGCAACAGGTCCAACAAAAACGAGTATCCAGTAAATCAATTTTACTTACCCTCTGTAACATGAACCCTTAGCCCTCTCTGGTTACTTAAATAATGCTGGACCCTGAGCATCAAAAATTGACCAGCCCATCTGGTGTGTGATTCGTCTGGTCCGGCTTTAAAAATTTATTATCCAAACCATTGAAAATCCAAGGTGCATGAAACATCTGTACGCTATTTACATCTCCGCAATTACCCGTTCTTACCGCAATATCTTCCGGAACCAGTGACCTCACTGACCATACCGCATTGATACTTCAACACAAGCATTATGAGAACGGGAAATAATCTGCTTTGGGTATTATTGCTGTCTGCGTCCGTACCTGCGTTTGCACAAAACCGGTACAGCAGGGTCAGCATCCGGATTCCGGCACAGGGTCTTTCCTGGCTGGCATCACGGGGTGTTTCATTCGATCATGGCGAATTGAATGAAGCGGACAATACATTCATTACAACACTCAGCGTAAAACAGCTGGCAGCACTGAAAGCTACCGGCACATCTTATTCCGTACTGGTAGAAGATGAAGAAGCAGCTGCTGTTCGTCAATATAAAAAAGGAAACTTCTATCGCAATTCTAATGCACTGATGGTGGATGGCAAACTGCAGTTTCAGCAGTCCTGCGCATCGGCCATCGAGTCGGTGGATGTACCTGCCGCTTTCACCGAAGGATCTTATGCAGGTTACTACACTTTCAACGAAATGCAGGCGAAGATCAAATACATGGTAGATACCTATCCTGATCTGGTAGACACCATTATTCTTCCCATCAAAAGTATCGAAGGCCGCCCCCTTATTGCTGTTAAGATCTCCGATAATGCAGGTACAGATGAGAATGAACCGGAAGCGCTCTACACCGGTCTCCATCATGCACGCGAAGGCATGAGCATGATGAATCTCTTCTTCTTCATGAACTATCTGCTCGAACACTACAATACCGATGCAAGAATAAAAGACCTCGTAGACAGCCGCGAGTTGTATTTCATTCCATGCGTTAACCCCGATGGATATGTTTACAACGAAACGAGCTCACCCGGCGGCGGTGGCATGTGGAGAAAGAACAGAAGAAACAATGGCGGTTCACGCGGTGTGGACCTCAACAGAAATTATGGAGAAGACTGGGGAGAGAATGGTCCCGATGTAAGCATCTCCACCAATCCGAATGATGAAGACTATATCGGATCGGCTCCATGGTCGGAGCCTGAAACCCGCGCCATCAGGGCGTTTGGACAAAGCAGGCATTTTACCATCGCAATCGACCATCACGCATACGGAAATTATTACGTAACGCCTTTCGGACGCCCCGCTCAACATCCGTTCACTCCGCAGGATACAGACTTCTATACGTATGCATCTGCATTGATGGGCAAATACAACGCCTATTCGGCAGGAGACGGACTGGCCACTGTAGGATATTATGCCGTAGGCAATTCGCGCGACTGGTATATGATCGGAGATATCGGCACAGGCAGCAAACAAAAAACATATGGCTACACGGTAGAGATTGGTCCGGGTAACCAGGGCTTCTGGCCAGACAACTCCATGATCATCCCGATAGCGAAAACAATGTTCTTCGCCAATATCCAGATGGCATACATGGCCGGATCATATTTTGAATTGCAGGACCTCGATGCCATCAATTTCACTGCCACAAGTGGCACGCATCATTTCTCTGTACGCCGCATCGGGCTTACAGATGCACCCGTAACCATTTCATTTCAACCACTTGAAAATATTACGTTCACCGGATCACCGGTAACCATCAGCAGCATGCCCCAGTACTTCAATGTACAGAATCAAAGCATCGCCTATCAGTTGCCTGCAAGCATAGCCGCCGGAACAAGAATCAGGTTCCTTCGCAGAACAGTATCGGCAGGCATTACCACAACAGATACCATCGTAAAATATTATCAGCCCGTTCAGCTGATGAGTGAGGATATGGAAACCGTGAGCAACTGGCAGTTCACCGGCAACTGGGGATCGAGTACAGCAGCGGCTTTCGGAGGAAGCAGATCGATCTCCGAATCACCAACAGGCAATTATGTATCAGGAGAAAGTTCCTATGCCACTTACGGGAATGCCATCGATCTCTCCGATGCAGTATCTGCGCATCTCGTGTTCAGAGTAAGGCATCGTGCGCAAAACGGATACGACAAATTGCAGGTGCAACTCTCCGACGGATCGGGTTTCGAACCTGTATGCGCTACTTCCACCATCAAAGAGAATGTAGGGACCATCGGCAATGAGCCCGCCATCACAGGGAACAGAGTTATCTGGAATCAGGAAGTGATCGACCTTAAAGATTATCTCGGCAAAAGCAATGTGCGCCTCCGGTTCGGATTCTTTGCAAACAGCTCAAAAACCGACGACGGCTTTTATATCGATAATGTAGAACTGGTGAAATCTACACTGGAAGTACTTCCGCTGCAGTTCATCAATGTGGAGGCAAGAAAATCGGCGAATGGAATTGAGGTAAGCTGGAAGATAGCGGAAGATGTTAACCTTTCTCATTTTGAAGTAGAACGTTCTTCAGATGGAAAGCAGTTCAGCACAATCGCTGTGGTGAACAATCTACCATATCAGATTACAGACAAAGAGCCTCAGGCAGTGAACTACTATCGCATCAGGGCAGTGAGCAAAGACAAACGATCTGCGTACAGCAGAACGGTGCGACTCGATTATCAGCTCTCTGCGCTGGTATCGGTATCGCCTAATCCGGCTTCAGCGTCGTTGGTGATCCGTTACGAAACACCTAAAGAAACCAGTTTTCTTTTGCGCATAACGGATGTTGCAGGCAGACTGCTGCACCAGCAAATGCTGCATACCGCCGGTGGAGCGGGTTACAGGCAGCTGAACATCGGCACCTGGAAACCGCAGCTCTACATTGTTATGCTGAAAGATCTGAAGAGCGGAAAAGAAACTATTACAAAAATTGTTAAGAAATGATAGCAAACCAGGTATGCTGTTGATAAAACAGCAGGCACTGAGTTACAAACCATGTAAATCCAAATTTTATGAAAACGGGAAAATACCTTCTGGTAGTGTTGATGATATCAGCATCCATCTTTGGTATTCGGGACAGAGTGAAAGCCCAAAGCCTCGACCTTAGCAAAACAGTGAAGAACGTTACCACATCGTCGGCTGGTAATCTTGCGAAGGAAGGGGATATTCTGGAATACACGATCATTGTGAGGAATCTTACATCGGTGCTCCTTACGGGAACAACACTGATCGATAATATTCCTGCAGGTTCTTCGTATGTACCTGCATCTACTACGCTCAATACGGGCGCAGTTGCAGATGCCTCAGGCAATATGCCTTACACCGGTTCGGGTTCGTTGGTGAATTCACCATTGCGGCCGGCAGGTGTATTGGCGCCGGGAGCTTCGGCTACTATTGCGTTCAGAGTGAAAGTGACTGCCAATGGCGGTAACATCACCAATTACGCTATGGTGGAAACACATAATGGTCCTAATACCATTTATCAAAACACCAATACGGTGTTCACCAATCTTACAGCAGACGCTACCTGTTCTGTGATCTATCAGTCCACCGCATCAAGTCAGGGAGGAACGCCTTCCAGCGGCAACGATTATCGATATATCAGAACGCTGAGCACTGTTAACGGAACAGCAGGGCCGTTGCTGTATAATGGAGCTACCGGTCTTAGTAAAAATGCACTCACCGGTGCGCTGCTTTCTGCCGGCAGTGTTCTTAAATATGCATCTGCCATTGCTTATGATAAGAAAAGCAACCGCATTTATTTTGTAAACAATTACAGCAATTCCAAACAGGATCTCTGCTATATCAACCTCAATGAATCAGTAAAAACAGCTTACAGATATGTGGGCTATACCATGGAAACTACATTGGAAGATGGCTGGAATATCAACCGTATGGCCTTTGCCTCTGATGGATTCGGCTATGCCATCACACAGAACGGGCAGGATATCATCAAATTCTCAGTGAATCCTTCAACCAATATTCCTACCATCACAAGAATGGGAGCGCTGATCAACGATCCATCCAACGCCAGCAGCGGAATGGACATTCTCGATGAAAGCGGTGGTGATATTTTCGGTGATGGATCGGGCAATCTCTACCTGATAGCCAACTCAAGCAATCTTTACAAAATCAATCCCAATACAAAGAATGCCATTTTCCTGGGAAGTGTTAACCCAAACCCTGCATCCTCTTCCAATGCCATTGCAGTGGATGCATCAGGTACAGTGTATATCGGTGGTGCATACCAGAACGTGTACACGGTTAACCTGCTCACCATGGCCGCTTCATCCATCACAAGCGGTACCAGCAACGTATGGACAACCGGCGACTACACAAGCTGCGCCTTCCCCGTTCTGGCTCCGGCACTAACAGCCAACAAAACGTACAGAAATATCAATGGAAGCAATATAGTTTTCGGAGGTGATACAGTGGAGTACAAAATTGAAGTGATCAATACCGGCAATATCAATGCAGCCGGTGTGAAGCTCCATGATGCCATCCCTTCTTCAACAGTATACATTCCAGGTTCTACTTACCTGAATGGTGTACCTGTAGCAGATGATGCAGGAGAAATGCCTTTCTCCATTCCCGGTGGCCGTGAGATCCATTCTCCCAATGAATATCCTGGTATCATCAGACCCGGCGTTGCCAGCAAAGCGGTGCTCACTTTCAGAGCCAAGGTTCAGCCCATGGTTACCATCTGCAATCAGAGCCGAATTACACTGCTCGATGTAAATGGCAACACCATCTTCATCAATTCCAATGATCCTACAATACCGGGTACAGGCAACCCAACCTGCTTCTTCTCGGACGGTACATTGCCTTTAAAGAGTCTCGAACTGAAAGGAATAATGCAGAACGATCAATCGCTGCTGCAATGGGAAGTAAGAGAGGAGCAGGATATCAGCCATTACGAAGTATTGTATGCAGCGGATGGCATTAACTTCAAAACAATCGGAAAAGTAAACAGCAAAGGAAATTCACTCAGCACACAGACCTACAAATACACAGACGCACAGAATACGCAGGCAGTGAACAGGTATTACAGAATACGTGCAGTAGGAGTAAGACCGGAAGACCAGACGCTCTCCAAGATCATCAGATTAAGCATGAACAATCTGCAGGATATTCATGTGCAACCGAATCCATTCCAGAAAGACATCACGGTACGTATGGAGCTGAGAAATCCGGAGCAGGTAAGGTTCAGACTGGTTGATCTGTCGGGCAAAGAACTGCTTAATCAGGCAAAACAACTTGCCAGAGGCAGCCATAGCATTACATTGAATATCGGAGCCAATTTATCGCAGGGAGTATATGTGCTGGAAATTTATACAGCATCGGACAATCAGGCGATACGCCAGAAATTGGTGAAGCGTTAAGAACGCATTTAGTACAGGCAGTTTCTTTTAATCATACACCAACAAGCGCCGGGCCAGATGGCCCGGTTTTTTTAATCAAAAAAGCCAGGCTTGGAAAAGCCCGGCTGTTGTTGATCGTACCCTTTAAATAAAAACCGTTTGGAGTTACCGATCTTGAAAGTGTACAGCTGGTACGCTGTTGATGCTGAACTTTCCTGAAAATCATTCTGTAGACACAGAACGAATTTTTTGTTGATCGTACCCTTTAAAAATATTGTTGTCTTAATTATTTTGTTTTAACGATACGCTGTGTAGCCACTTCAGTACCGTTGCTTGCTTTCACAATGTATACGCCGCTGCTCAGTTCGCTTACACCTACAGATTCATTCTGATTGGCGCGGCTTACACTTGAACGTTTTACTATCTGACCATTGCTGTTATACACTTCGATATTCACCTGCTTTTGCTGCCAGCTTACAGGAAGCTGAACACGCAGCTCATTCACCACAGGGTTCGGATAGGTGAGAATCTTTGCTTCTCCGCTGATCTCCGAAGTTCGGATAACTTTGATGGCAGAACGTTCAGCATACTGATCTACATCTACCATCTTCAGGCGATAATACACTACACCAGATTTTGAATTAGGCTCATCGGTGAATTTGTAATTATTGTTCACGTTTGAGTTTCCTACTGCGAACACGATACCTGCATCTTCATATGTTTTGCCATCATAGCTGCGCTCGATCACAAAGTGACTTGTATTGAGCTCCTGCGATGTGGTCCAGTCGAGTGCCACTCTTTTGTCGCTCTTCTTTGCAGCAGTGAAAGAGGCAAGCTTTACAGGCAGTGATCCTTCGTTGGGATCATCGTAAGTGAACGACTTGAAGTACAGTGAGTACAATCTGTCTGAGGTGCTTTGTTTTGAACCACTTTCGCCACCTGCGCGGAAACGGATTCTTCTTGAATTCTTGTAGGTAACAGTTGCTCTCACACGCTGTGAACTGGTGTTGATACCGGGATAATCCATGGAGGTTCCCAGGAACTTAACACCTTCTGCCGGTGCAGTGAAACCACTCAGAACATCAGTTACTTTAGATACAGTCAACCTTGTGTTCTTTGCAACAACATAAGTACTGAGGGCATAGAGTGTAACAGATTCTTTCAGAGACTCATCATTACCGTCGATATCCAGTGCTGTTACATCAGCAGTTTCTACAGCAACAGGAATGTTCTTTCCATTCTGCACAAACGTGATGTCGAACTCCATATACCAGTCTGAATTTCCTTTGGGAGTTTCACCACCGTTGAAGATTACCTGAGGCTGAAACGCAACGTCATAGCCGGATTGAGTATAGTCGATACTCTTCAGTACCACCTTGCTTGAATTACCACCATTGGCATAACGGCCAATGATTGTTACCAGTGCATCTACATCACCTTTTGCCGTTACTTTAGGGAAGCGATAGATAGCTCCGTCTTTTCCTGCAGTAACAGGGGAAGTAACATCGAGTGCTCCGTTCTTAAATACTAACTCTTGAGAATAACCGAAAAATGAAATCAGAGTAAAAATTGAACCAAATAAAACTGATTTAATTGTGTTTAATTTTGGCAATACGATTGCCATTGGGTACGCTTTCATATATTTTCTATTAAAGGGATAACAAATGAATGCGGAAGCCCACAGGAAATTTGGAACCTAAAAGGTCATTTTCGGAGGAATTGGTAATCGTGGATTACAAAAGACAAATTGGATGGAGAAAAGAGTACGGTTGTTACAGGGGATTTGGAGAGTGTGTTCTGAATTGTGAAGCAAAGTAAAAGACAAAATCTGAATTGTGCAAGTGCTTACAGAAAGTTTTTTGTGCAGGAATCGTTAAAAAGCTTATTCCACACTGATTTCCAGCGCATAAAAAAATCCTTCCGGAATTAACCGGAAGGATTTTTTTTATGATTGAGACAGTTTCCTGTCTGCTTATTTGTACTGAGGGATGATGCTGTTTGCGAGATCAACCATCTTCTTCACGCTGTCGTCGTTCAGTTGTCCTTTCTTGAACTCAGCGAGAACATCAGGCAGTTTGTTGTCCATCTCCATGAGGAAATGATCTTCAAACTCACGTACACGTTTAACAGGAACTTCGCGGAGAAGACCTTGTGTACCCAGATAGATGATAGCAACCTGCTTTTCAACCTTGAATGGAGTGTACTGAGGCTGTTTCAGGATCTCTACGTTACGTGCACCTTTGTCGAGTACCAGTTTGGTAGCAGCATCGAGGTCACCACCGAATTTAGAGAAGGCTTCCATCTCACGATAGAGGGCCTGATCGAGTTTCAGGGTACCGGATACTTTTTTCATCGACTTGATCTGAGCAGAACCACCCACACGGCTTACCGAGATACCTACGTTGATCGCAGGGCGGATACCGGCGTTGAACAGGTTACCTTCGAGGAAGATCTGTCCGTCGGTGATGGAGATCACGTTTGTTGGGATGTATGCAGATACGTCACCGGCCTGTGTTTCGATGATCGGCAGTGCCGTCAGAGAACCACCACCTTTAACGAGGTGTTTGATAGAATCAGGGCAGTCGTTCATGTTCTTAGCCACGCTATCGTCATTGATTACTTTCGCTGCGCGCTCGAGCAGACGGCTGTGGAGATAGAACACGTCACCAGGATAAGCCTCACGGCCTGGCGGACGACGGAGCAGAAGAGATACCTCACGGTATGCTACCGCTTGTTTTGAAAGGTCATCATATACGATCAGTGCAGGACGTCCGGTATCGCGGAAGAACTCACCGATGGCAGCACCAGCGAATGGAGCGTAGAACTGCAGTGGAGCAGGATCAGAAGCAGAAGCCGCCACGATGGTAGTGTATGGCATTGCACCTGCATCTTCCAGCGTTTTCATCACACCGGCAATGGTAGATGCTTTCTGGCCGATCGCTACATAAATACAATATACAGGTTTACCAGCTTCGTAGAATTCTTTCTGGTTGATGATAGTATCGATTGCGATAGCTGTTTTACCGGTCTGACGGTCACCGATGATCAGCTCACGCTGACCGCGGCCCACAGGGATCATCGCGTCGATAGCTTTGATACCGGTTTGCAGTGGCTCTTTTACAGGCTCACGGAAGATAACACCAGGTGCTTTACGCTCCAGGGGCATCTCATATCTTTCACCTGTGATAGGGCCTTTACCGTCGATGGCTTCACCGAGCGTGTTTACAACACGGCCCAGCATTCCTTCGCCTACATTGATAGAAGCGATTTTGCCGGTACGACGTACTTTGGCGCCTTCTTTAATGTCTCCGCTCTCTCCCATCAATACCACACCCACGTTGTCTTCTTCGAGGTTGAGGGCGATGGCTCTTACGCCATTTTCAAACTCCACCAGCTCACCAGAGCTAACATTGCTTAATCCGTATACACGGGCGATACCATCACCCACTTGTAATACAGTACCCACTTCTTCAAGATCAGCGGCGGCGTTGAAATTGCTCAACTGCTGGCGCAGTATCGCTGAAATCTCATCGGGTTTAATTTCTACCATATGATAACCTTGTTTATTGTTTGTATTGAGTGTGTAAGTTGCTACTTACCTGATTTTATAAATAAAGTCGTTGTTCATGAACTGGGCCTTGATCTTGTTCAGATCATACGCTACGCTGGCATCTACCAGTGTATCGCCGATCTCCAGTTTAAATCCACCGAGTATATCTTCGTTCACTACAGCAGTAAGGTCGATAGTTTTATTAGCTATCTGGCTCTGAACCTGATCTACGATCTGCTGTTTCAGCGCATCGCTTACAGGTGTTGCCGTGGTGAGACGTACAGTTTGAATTCCTTTGTGTTGCTTGTACTGCTCAATGAAAGCAGCGATGATCTCAGGCAGATTTGATTCACGGCCTTTGGTCACCAGCAAACGGTTGAATGCGGCAGTCAGCTCAGTGATCTCACTTCCGGTTACTGCTTCGAGGATCGCCACCTTTTTATCGGCCTTGATCACAGGGCTTTTCAGGAGGGTTACAAAGTCTTTGCTTGACTTGCAGACCTTCTGCAGGAAGAGCATATCTTTATATACTTCCTCCAGTGCATTTCTTTCGAGCGCCAGATCAACCAGGCTCTTTGCATATCTAGATGCTAAACGTGGATTGGGCATAATAAAGATTAAATTAGTTCAGTTTCACTTCTGTTGCCAATTGCTTGATATAGTTTTCCTGCTCGCCTTTATTGGCCAGTTCGCGACGCAGTACTTTTTCTGCTACTTCGATCACCAGATTACCCACCTGATTTTTAACGTCGGTGAGTGCAGCCATTTTCTGTTGCTGAATAGCAGCTTGTGCATCAGCTACAATTTTGTTGGCTTCGGTTTTCGCCTGCTCTTTTGCTTCAGCGATGATCCTGTCTTTGGTATCGCGCGCCTCTTTCAGCAGCTGAGCTCTTTCTTCACGTGCCTTTGCCAGCAGTGCTTCGTTCTCGCTCTGCAATTGTGCCATTTCAGCTTTCACTTTCTCAGCAGTAGCCAGAGAGTCGGCAATGCCTGTTTCTCTTTCTTTCAGAGATTTCAGAATGGGCTTCCAGGCAAACTTCGCCAGAATGTACAACACAATTACGAAGGCCAGTGCCGTCCAGAGTAACAAACCAAATTCGGGAGTAAGTAATTTCATATATGCTTATGCTTTATAATAGCAACAATTAATACAAAGGGTAAAAGGTATTACTGCATCCTCGGCCCTTTGCTCCGGATGCAGTAATAATGTTGGTTAAACGAACATAGCCAGGATACCTGCGATAACCGCGAACAGGGCAACACCCTCTACGAACGCAGCTGTCAGGATCATGTTAGCGCGGATGTCGTTAGCAGCTTCCGGTTGGCGTGCGATAGCTTCTACTGCACCTTTACCGATTTGGCCGATACCGATACCAGCACCGATTGCAGCCATACCTGCACCGATAGCGCCTCCGGCGTTAGCCCAGGCTACTTCGCTCAACATAATGCTTAAAAAATCCATGTTTCTGTTTTTATTAGAATTGATAAATGAACTACGTTATTAAATGATCACTGCATCATCTGGCAGATCATGATGCTCACCATCATGATGTGTTTCTTCGATAGCCTGACCAATGAACACAGCTGTCAGGTTAGTGAAGATGAACGCCTGGATAAATGCTACCAGTATTTCGATCAGGAAGATGAATACAGAGAATCCGATAGAGATAGGTGAGAATCCCCAGCCGATCGCTGCTTTCAATCCACCAAAGATGAATATCAGTGAAATAAGACAGATAATGATAATGTGACCCGCCAGCATGTTCGCGAAAAGACGAATGATGAGGGCGAAGGGTTTTGTGAAGATGGAGAGGAACTCTACCAGTACCATGATCGGTTTCACGAAACCAGGCACCGGAGGGTTGAAGATATGGCTCCAGAAATGCTTGTTGGCACTGAAGATGATCACCAGGAAGGAAATTACTCCCAGTACTGCAGTGAAAGCGATGTTTCCGGTTACGTTGGCAGATCCGGGGATCAGACCAAAGATGTTGTTGATAAGAATGAAGAAGAAAATGGTCAGCAACAGCGGCAGGAACTTAGTGTACCTGTGGCCGAGATTTGGCTTGGCTACTTCGTCTCTTACGAAAGTGAT
The DNA here is from genome assembly GCF_012927185.1 of Pseudoflavitalea sp. G-6-1-2. Classification (GTDB taxonomy): domain Bacteria; phylum Bacteroidota; class Bacteroidia; order Chitinophagales; family Chitinophagaceae; genus Pseudobacter. The sequence goes on along the minus strand of NZ_JABBGB010000001.1, from coordinate 1,531,062 downwards.
TACAGGTTCAACCGCGTTCTGCAAACCGGTAGGTGCCTTCTTAACACCAATTCCTTTTTTGTATTTTTTAGCAACACTGGTCATGATCCATACCAGCACAATCAGTGCAACCAGCATCTGCACTACGTTACGTGTGAGGGAGATATCGAATACTTTTACTGATTCGTCTTTTGCGCCGGCCGCATCTACTGCGATCACTTTGCCGTCTACCAGTTTGTATCCGTTGTGAATGGCATGTCCGTGCTCGAATTTAGAGCTCATGAACACATCGAATCCACGCTGTGGAGAATAGAGAATAACAGGAAGAGGAAGGGTCACGGGTTTAGAATGACCATTTTCACCGGGAATGTCAAGAAAGTGATATTCGTGAGCATCCAGTACGTGGTCAAAGATCACCTTATTGGCGTCGAATCCTTTCTTTTCTTCAGTAGCGGCATGGCCCTGATCGCCGTGCTGGTCGTCATTTGCAAGCGACACATTAGAAAAAAGGATCATAAAAAGGCTGAAACTCGCTACAGCAAAGGATTTGAGACTGCTAACCTTCATACCTATCGTTAAATTTGCCGCAAAGATACGTCGGGGCCGGTCAAAAAAGAAGGAGTGATGAAAGTATTTTGCTGAAAGTGGCGAAAAATCGGGCGAATTTGGGGGAAAAGAGGGCGATTTGAATGAGCGGCAGTGTGTTAGAAAGATATTAGCTCCTATTAAAATAAAGGATAAAGTGTGGAATCACCCCTCTTGTTCACGGATTTTGCGGATGCGTTCGAGCTCACGGACTATAGCGTCACCATTTCTTCTTTTGGAAATTTTCTTACTATCAAGCAGGTGGTCGATATGAAGAAACGGAATTCTGATTCCTTGAATTTCAGCAACCGAGGATAGTTTCAGACAATTATCGAAATCAGTGTTCACACCATCGGCGTCTGTGTAAATTATTACCTCCAGATCTTCCATCGGAACCAAATACCCGGCTCCCGGAGGCAATTTCTCTTTCTTCAATCTGAAATCGGTTGTATAACCCAAAGTATGAAAAACATCGTCAAGTCTCCTCCGATTCTCTTCGCTATCTTTTATCCAGCATTCTATAAAAGAGTCGGCCATAGGGAACCCATGAAAATGAATGGCAACAGTACCAGTTATTATATATTGAATTTCCTTCGCGCTAAACTCTTTCCATAGCTTGCACAATTCATCACTACTATATTCCACGATCAGGCAAGTTTGGATGATGTGTAATTTTTGCAGAAGCAAACATCTTTGAGCGACGAAGCATACGAGTAAATTGCCGGAGCTTTTCCATGTCAGACAGATTCATATTCCGACGCAAACGAACTTCTTCCCAATCTTCCAGAAATACTTGTCTTACTGCAGAGTCAAGCGCTTCACTTTTATCATCTGAAATCTGTTCTTTCATTTTTGAAAGTTACAAATTCACTTGACATAAATCAAACAGAAAAAATCACCCCTGCACCTGCTTCTCAAACTGCATCTGATGCAATTTATAATACCAGCCCTGCAACTTCATCAGCTCCTCATGATTACCCGCCTCTTTCACCTCGCCCTTATCCAGCACTATTATCTGACTCGCCTTTCTGATAGTACTCAACCTGTGTGCAATCACTATCGAAGTGCGACCCGCAATCAGCTTATCGATCGCTTCCTGAATCAGCAGTTCACTTTCTGTATCCACCGAAGAAGTGGCTTCATCCAGAATCAATATAGAAGGATTATACAATAACGCTCTGATAAACGATAACAGCTGCCTTTGCCCCAGCGACAAAGAACTTCCCCGCTCCATCACATTGTAATCGTACCCGCCCGGCAACTGCATAATAAAATCATGCATGCCGATCAGCTTCGCGGCCTCTATCACACGCTCCCTCGATATCTCAGGATTACGCAACGTGATATTATCCAGCACCGATCCGGAAAAGAGGAATACATCCTGCAGTACAACGCCTACATTTTTGCGGAGGGCATCGAGCTGAAACTCTTCCACATTCACATCATCCACACGTATGGCGCCTTTCTGAATATGATACAGGCGATTGATGAGACTGATGATGGTGGTTTTGCCGCTTCCCGTATGCCCCACTATCGCAATTGTCTCGCCAGGCTGGGCTTTAAAACTCACATCTTTAAGCACATAACGATCATCTACATACGCAAACGAAACTTTATCGAATTCAATCTTTCCTTTCACTGTAGCCGGAGCAAAATCGCCGTCGGATTTGATGTAATCATCATTATCCAATACTTTGAATACACGCTCACTCGCCACCATGCCCATCTGCAATACGTTGAACTTATCAGCAATTACACGAAGGGGACGGAACAACAGGTTCAGACAGAGATAGAAAGAAATCATTTTTCCGATCAGATCCTCCGCGGCCTTGCCTTCGAGTTGCATGGCATGGGTAGCTGCCCACCACACCAGCAAGCTGGTGCCCACTGCCAGTACAATCTCCACTACGGGAAAGAAAACAGAATAAGCGAAGATGGCTTTGATATTGGCATTGCGGTGTTCGCGGTTGATCTTTTTGAATTTGCTGAACTCACGGTCTTCCGCTGCAAACGCCTGCACTACCGGCATGCCGGTGATATGCTCCTGCACAAATGCATTGAGCGCAGCCACGGCATTGCGCACGCGGATGAATGATTTGTTCACGCTCTCTTTGAACACATAAGTAGCTGCTATCAGAATGGGGAACGGCGCCAGACTAATGAGTGTAAGTCTCCAGTCCGAAACGAACATGAATATCAGTATCGCAATGATCGACAACAGATCCGCAATAATGGGGATCAGTCCATCCGCGAAAATATCGTTGATGGCTTCGATATCATTGATGGTTCTGGTGGTAAGCGTTCCGATCGGCGTTTTATCGAACTGGCTCAGGTTAAGCCCCAGCACTTTCTGATACACTTTCACGCGCAGGTCTTTCACCACCGTCTGGCCGAGCCATGCTGTGAGGAACGTGAACCAGAAACGGAATGCCGACTCAATCAGCAGCAGTCCTATCTGAATCACCGTTACCCAGATTACGATGTCGATGAATTTTATCTTGTCCACCAATGCGGCGGCAGCGCCATCTTTTACGAAATCATTGATGGTGATCTGAATGAGATATGGTCTGATGGGAGACAATATGGCCAGGAGAATGGCCAGTCCCAGTGATATGTAGAATCTTCTCTTGTAGGGAGCTGCAAACTGAAACACCCTGCGGAGCAAACCAACGTTGAATATTTTTTTCTCCTTCCCTTTTTCTGGCATACAAGGGAACAAAGATAGGCAGAGAATAGTTCAATTTTACTCTTCTCCCATCGCATTACGATAAGCCTTGATAAAAATGGCGCCGAGGTTCTTATATGGGGGGATGTAGTCGTCGAATTTTTCCTTGGCGGCGGCATCATTTCTGAATCGTCCGCTCAGTTCGCGCCACATGCTGATCCAGTCGATATTCTGGCCCGCCACAAGGTTCTTGTTGATGGCCTGCAGGATAGGTTCATTTACCACTTTTGTACCTACCTGCTTGGACGAAATGATATGCGCATCCTTACAAATAGTTAACACTTCATTGAGATTATTATAACCTCCGCAGGACCCCAGCACTACGATCTTAGCCGTTGGCGGCAGTTTTTTCAGTGTGGAATTGAGGTGATAGCTATGCCCGCGGTGGATCACCACGGTTGGTTTGAGATTGCGTTCGTAGAGATAGTCGATCAGTTTGTTCTGCGCTTTATCGTCCGGATCATCATCTCCGAGGAGCGGACGGTTGGCGAAGATCCAAACCGGTTTTCCTTTCGCAGAGGTGATGGTCACCCAGTCAGGATTCTTTTCGTTGATCTTCCACTCGGCTTTGCCGCGGAACATATTCATGAAGTTGATGAAGCTGAGCTGTCCGTCTTTGTCTTCATCCCCATAAAAAAACACCTGCTGAATTACGCGGCCACTGTCGTCTGTGAGATCTCTGTAGTTCTGATCGTAGATGCTCGGAATGCCGAGCAGCGAACTCAGGTCTGTTTTGGTGGTGGTGTCTGCACTCTGGAAAAGTATCTTGAGCAGGTTGTAGATCACGATGCCGCGCTTGTTGTTCTCGCGCACATTCTTTTCGTAACTCCAGCGGACCTGATTGAGTATGAAACTCGCCAGTGGTTTGTCTTTATCCATGATGCTGCTGTAGCTGTCTGCCACATCCACCGCATCTTCGAGATCGTCTTTTGCTTTGGGTTTTTCGAGGCCGATCACAAAGCTCTGCATCAGGGTCTCCGCATTTTCCTTACCCATTGTTCCGAGGAAATTGCTGAGGGTATTGTACCCCGCGGCCATCTTGATGAACTTGCGGAAGTAATCTCCGTTCACGCTCATCAGCAGACTATCACCACGCGGAGTGGCCATACGCTCGAATATGCGCGGATACACGCCACTCACGTAGCTCGATGTATAGAGTTCGTCTTCGCTGAGCACTGCAATGTAATAGAGCTCCTGCGGCGTGAGTCCTTCCAGTCTTTTGAAACGAACAGCAGAGCTGCTCACATCGTGAAGGGCATTGATCTCACGAACGAAATATTGTTTGGCTTTGCTGGCCATCATTGCCTGAAGGGCGCGCATCTCATGGGCGGTATCGCGTGCGGGCGGAAGCAGCCGGCCTGCATAATCGATCCGGGTTTTCACCATGAGACGGAAATATTTGAAATCATCTTCCTTCACCGCATCGATCTCTTCGATGGTGATCTTTCCTTTGAGCAGATTATCGAGGAAGGGGAAATACAACTGACCGCTTTTGCTGTTGGCCATCCTTGCCACCATGTTCACGAATGTATCAGGATGGTTGCGGATCCGCTCTCCCAGCTTGTTTCGGGCGGCAGCAAAATCGTAGAGCCTGCGGGTATCGTTCTTGGCCACTACAGAGATCAGGCTATCCGCAAAATATACGTTGGGATTGTCGCGAAGCGACGAGAGAATATCTTCGGGATGCAGGCCGCAATATTTTCGCAGCAGCGCTGTTTTGGCTCCCGCCATTCCGGGATTGTCGGATGAGTAAAAATCGAAGCAATCCACCAATATTTTTCCTACTCCGTACTCTGCGTTATCGATCACATCTTTGAAACTTTGTCTTTTTATGTCGAGATCGAGACATTCAGCAAAACCCTTCACCAGTGCGGGTGCGATGGCAACAGGAAAATCTTTCTTTCCACGGCGGTCGTTGTAACCACGCACCATGTATTCCAGCGTCCGGAGATATTTAACCTTGTCGTTATTGTTGAGATTGGAATCCAGCTCTATGTTCTGCTGAATTTCGTCTACCCTGCGCACCATGGCATCTTCGATCTGCAGCTTCAACGAAGTATCTACTCCATTGCGTGCACGAATGAATTGCTGCTCCAGTTTTTGCTGGGCCTTATCGATATTATCGTGCCATAGAGAACGTTCCTTGGCTATCTGATAACTAGCGGCTACCTGTCCCTGGCCAAAAGAGGCGCAGCAGATCAGGCTCAGTAAGAAAAAAATAGGTATTAATGATTTCATACGGTGGATACTCCGTTGATACAGTGCAAAAATACGACCAATTGCCCGTATAGAACGGAAAATCAATATGTGAGGTATAACATCAGTTAACAATTTCATAATCGTTTAACTACATGCAGCTTGCGGCGGAAAATTAACTTTGCGTAAATTAATTGTTAACATGGACTCTAAAGGAAAGAAGATCTTAATTGCTGACGATGAACCGGATATCCTGGAGATCATTCAATACAATCTGGCCCGCGAGGGGTACGATGTGATCACCGCAAAAGACGGGGATGATGCGCTCACCAAGGCAAAAACCGCACAGCCTCAGCTGATTGTACTGGACATTATGATGCCTAAGAAAAACGGAGTGGAAGTATGCGAGATCCTTCGCGCCCAGCCTGCTTTCAAAGACACCCTGATCATTTTTCTCACCGCGCTCAACGATGAAAGCTCTCATATTAAAGGACTGGAAACAGGAGCGGACGACTACGTAAGCAAGCCCATCAGCCCCAAAGTACTGGTGAGCCGGGTAAATGCGTTGTTCAGAAGAGTGAACAAAGAGCCCGAAGACAAGGTGATCCGTATCGACAATCTCGAAATCGATCCCGTAAAATTCGAGGTGAAGGTCGATGGCAACTCCATCGTACTCGCTAAAAAAGAATTTGAATTGCTGTACCTGCTTGCATCCCGTCCCGGACGTGTATTTCTCCGGAATGAGATCCTGAATCATGTGTGGGGGAATGATGTGATCGTTGGCGATCGCACCATCGATGTGCATATCAGAAAAGTTCGCCAGAAACTCGGCGTTGATTGCATTACCACTGTTAAGGGCGTAGGTTATAAGTTTGATCTGTAATATTGTGGTATGCTTTCCACGAAAAACCTTTCTCCGCGGCAATTAGCCGCCTACACCGCAACTATTCTGTCCGTTCCTGTAGCGATCGGCATCGCACTGCTCACCCGGGATTGGAAGATCGGACTGATCTCCCTCGGTGTGGTCTTTGGCGGCAGCTATTCGCTGATCATCATCACACTCGAACGGTTCATCTACCGCAAGATTAAGCTGATCTATAAGCTCATCTATCAAACCAAGGCCACTAAAAAAGAAGAGGTTTACTTCAAATACATCCTTCCTCAGAAAAGTATCGATGAGGTAAGGGAAGATGTGGAAGCATGGGGTGAAAGAAGAAACCGCGAGATCGAATCGCTCCGCAAGAACGAAGCATTCCGGAAAGAATTCCTCCAGAACCTCTCTCACGAATTCAAAACGCCCATCTTCGCCATCCAGGGATATGTTGATACCCTTCTCGGCGGCGCCATGGAAGATGAAGTGATCAGAAAGAAGTTTCTGGAGAATACCGCCAAGAACGTAGACCGCCTCGTAAACCTGGTGAACGATCTCGATGAGATCTCCCGCCTCGAAAGCGGCGCACAGCGGCTCTACAAGCAGAATTTCATTATTCAGGATCTTATCCGCGAAGTATACGACTCACTCTCCATCAAAACACAGGCAAAGAATATCAAAACCTCCATCAAGAAAGGTTGCGAAGCGCCCATCACTGTATTTGCAGACAAGGAAAAGATAAAGCAGGTACTGATCAACCTGGTGGAGAATGCTTTCAAATACGGAAAACCCAATGGCACCATCGTAGCAAGCATCTACAAAACAGACGACTCACACGTACTGGTTGAAATAGGAGACGATGGTATCGGAATCGAGGAAGAACATCTCGGCCGCATCTTCGAACGTTTCTACAGAACCGATTCGGCGCGAAGCAGAGACAAGGGCGGTACCGGCCTGGGACTGGCCATCTGCAAGCATATCATCGAAGCGCATGGACAGAGCATCCATGCCCGAAGCACGCCCGATATCGGCACCACCATCGGCTTCACCGTTGAGGCGAAGCGCGAGGTGTAGCCATAAGTTGATTAGTGTGAAGGCTTTCTTCTGGATCTCATTGCTTCCAGCGTTGCCCTTTGTTTTTTTACTTCTTCAGTCTGGGCAGCTCTGTCAGTTCTGTTGGTCTGCATTTTCTGCTCCAGCGCTCTGATCTTGTCTACATAAGAAACGGAATCTTCTACCAGCGACTGAAATCTTTTCTCTGCTTTCTGCACGGAGCCTTCCTGATCTTTGATCTGGAGCTCAAGATGATGCGCCTCCAGTCTTGGGATCATGGAGTTCAGGTAGCTTTTGGCTTCCTCGATCTTATGATAGTCGGATTCTGAACGCGCACCCACGTTCTCGTTGGGTTTGGCAACCAGCAGATAAACGAGTGTGATATCTTTCTCTTTGCGGCTTTTGCGCTCTATTTTAAAATGGAGATCGTTGAGGTCGGCATCTCTGTCGTTGAACTTTACATTGCGATAGATCTGAAAGCCTTTCGACTTTTCTCCTTTCACTCCTCTGCTGGCAAGTGCATCTGCCACTACATCACTTACTTCATCTTCGGGATAAGGCAGCTCGATAACAGCTGCAGCTTTCTTTCCATTCGAATGTTCCACCTTGCCTTCCGAAGCACTTTGTGCGTTGGCAGCGGCGCTGATAACCAGGGATGCTGCGATCAGGCCCATTACGGGTAATCGTTTTTTCATAGTCTTTCTACTGGGGTTAGCGGTTAATAATACAGTAACGTGTTACAATATTAATAGATTCAATTGTATGTTCGTCGAGATTATCATCACTGAAACCTTAATTTTGGTGCTGACTTCTAAAAATTTTGATTTTTGAGCATTAAGAAATTAGCCGGTCAAACCCTGTGGTATGGCGTTCCGAGGATATTCAGCAGATTTCTCAGCTTTGGTGTAAGCCTGCTGGGATTCCGGTTGTTTGACCCCAATGGTTCTTATGCTTTCACGCAGATCTATGCGGTGATTCCCTTCCTTAACATCTTATTTACATATGGCCTGGAGACCAGTTATTTCAGGTTTGCGCAGGACCATGACCGTCAGAAACTGTACAACACGCTCAACATTTCCGTTATCGTTTCCACTATCCTCTTAACGGCGCTGCTGTTTATGTTCGAGGGACCGATGACCAGTTTCATCGGCATGGAAAAACATCCGGAGTTTGTAACCTGGATGATCTGGATCGTTTTCTTCGACACGCTCTACACCATTCCAATGGCCCGCCTCCGGCAGGAAGAAAGGCCCCGGAAATATGCATTCATCAATATGTTCTCGGCATTGCTGAATGTGGCCATCATCCTGTTTTTCTATTTTGTGGCCAAGCCCGCGCGCGAGCACGATCCTTATACTTTTCTGGCCCAATTGTACAGACCCGAAGTCGGCATCGGGTACTTCATCATAGCCAACGTAATTGCCAGCGCAGTGAGCCTGCTGCTGTTGTATAAAGAGTTCATCTCATTCAGGTTCCAGTTCGATTTCAAATTATGGAAGGATGTGATGAAGTACAGTTACCCGCTCATCATTGTGGGCCTGGGTGGCATGATCAATGAAATGCTCAGCAGATTGGTGTACCAGCACGTACTGGATGCACCGGTTAAACAGAAAGAATATGAACTGGGTGTATTTGGGGCCAACTACAAACTGGCAGTACTGATCACCATTTTCATTCAGATTTTCAGGCTGGCGGCAGAACCTTTCTTTTTCAATCAGAGCCGCCACGAAGGCGCGCAGCGCATGTACGCAAGGGTAATGAAATTCTTTGTGATCGCCTGCTGCTTTATGTTCCTCGGCGTATCGCTGTTTCTGGAAATCTGGCAGGGATTGATTGCCTCCAAACATCCGGAATATGCCGAAGGCATCCATATTGTACCCATCCTCAGCATGGGCAGCGTATTCCTCGGCATCTACTACAACCTGAGCGTCTGGTACAAACTCACCAACAAAAACATGACCGGCGCGTATATCACCATTGCCGGAGCAGTGATCACCATCATACTCAACATAGTACTCATACCAGCCTTCCATTATACCGGTGCCGCATGGGCCACTTTCTGCTGTTATGCATTTATGATGATCATCAGTTATGTGCTGGGACAAAAATATTATCCCATCCCATATGCGAAAAAGAAGCTGATCACCTACCTCGTGATCGTAACGCTGTTCTATATCTTCCACGAACTGATCGTTCGCAATATTTCCAAAACAGCTTCTTATTACAAATTAACTTACTATGGCACCAGCCTGCTGTTCTTCGGGCTCTTTACCCTGCTGATCCTGAAAGTGGAGCGGAAAGAAATGAAACGGCTGCCCTTTATCGGCAAATTCCTGTAATAGCCGGGCGCTTACCGGTTGAAGAACGGATTGTTCCTTTTTTCGTATCCGATAGTGGTGGACGGGCCATGCCCGGAGTATACCAGCGTATCATCGGGCATTACGAACAACTCACTGCGGATGCTGTTCAGCAGGGTTTCATAATCTCCTCCCGGAAGGTCGGTACGGCCGATGCTCTGACGGAAAAGCACATCCCCGCTCAGCACAAAATGCTGCGCCTCGCACCAGTAGCTGATATGACCCGGAGAATGACCAGGGGTAAACAGCACCTTTAAGTTATCTTCACCCAACCTTATGGTGTCTCCTTCACGTAAAAAGATACAGGAACCCGTATAGGCTTTGAAAGGCAGATTGTACCGCAGAGCAGACACCGGCGCATAGTCGAATACCTGCTTCTCGGTTTCGTGCAGATGCGGCTGAAGCCCCCAGGTATCGAACACGAACTGATCGCCAAACACATGATCTAAATGCCCATGTGTATTTAACAGATATTTGACCTGTAGACCCTTTTTATCAATAAACTGTTTCAGTTCATCATTTTCATCGGCGAAATAACAACCCGGATCGACAATTGCGCAGTCGAGCTGATCATTGTAAACAACATAGGTGTTTTCCTGAATCGGATTGAATGTGAACATTTTCACAGTAAGCATATGGGCGCGGTTTTGCGCAAATTGTATTTTTTTTCGGTAATACGGATTGTTTTAACTTTAAAAGATTAATGAGAGGCTATGGAATTTCAACAGATTAAGCCAATGATAAAAGTATTTTTCGTATTCCTTGCAACCTTGCTGCTGTGTGATAATCTGACCGCTCAGGTCAATACCGTGGAGTTTGGAAAAAACCGGGTTCAGTTCAGGAAATTCAAATGGCAATACTACCAATCAAATAACTTCAACACTTACTTCTACGAAAATGGAAAAACCATTGCCAATTTTGTAGCTCAGGTAGCTGAAGAAGAACTTCCCCAATTGGAACAATTTGTTGAATATGGCCTTCAGCGCAAAGCCAATATAGCCCTCTACAATACTTTCGATGAAATGCAGCAGTCCAATATCGGGCTCTCGCTCGACTGGCAGACTTCCGGTGGTCTCACCAAACTGGTGAACAACAAAATGGTATTGTACTACGATGGCAATCTCGAAAATCTCCGTAAACAGATCCGTCAGGGTATCGCACGCATTCTCGTAGACAACCTCCTTTTCGGCGATGATCTCGGCGAATTCGCTGCCAATCAGGCCCTGCTCGATCTCCCCAAATGGCTCACAGACGGTTATGTTGCCTACGCAGCCGACAACTGGAACACTTCACTCGACAACGATCTCAAGCTTGCCATGCTCTCCGGCGATTACAAGAACTTCTATGGGTTCGCTTTCGAGAAGCCACAACTGGCAGGCCATGCTTTCTGGAACTATATCGCAGAGAACTATAAAAAAGAGAACGTTACCTACTTTTTATACCTCGCCCGCGTATACCGCAACACCAATACCGCTTCACAACGCATCTGCAAGAAGAAATTCAAAGATGTGCTCAGCGATTTCATGACCAAAACCTCCGAAAAATATTACGCCGACATCAAAGGTCGCCGCGACGCCCCCAAAGGCAATGCTACCGTGGTGGAGGAAATCAGAAACAACAGAGACTATTTCCGCTTTGCACCCAACCCCGCTCCCCGCAGCATGACCTATGCTGTGGTAGAATACAAGCGTGGTCTGCATCAGGTTGTTCTCTGGGACAATATGGTAGACAGATACGTACTGCTGAAAAGTGGTGTAAAAAGCAACGAGAACGAAGTAAATCCAAACTATCCGCTCCTCGCCTGGGATGGCAAAGGCCTCAAACTCGCCTGCGTATACTGGAAAGAAGGAAAAGTGAATATCTTCGTGTACGACCTCATCACCAAACGCAAAAGAGTTAAGCAGGAAATAACGCCGTTCGAACAGATTGTGGATGTGAAATTCGGTCTGGACGACAATACCCTTCTTCTCAGCGCCGTAAGAAAAGGACAATCCGATATCTACATTTACAAGATCGATGCCGACAGCTACGAGCAGGTAACCAACGACGTTTACTCCGATCTCGATCCAAGCTTTGTAGCTTTCCCAAGCAAAACAGGTATCATCTTCTCATCCAACAGACCCAGCGGAGACGCAGTGTCTGACGATACCACCGTTCCCAACAGCCGTTACAATATCTTCCTTGCAGATAATTTCAACAAAAGCGAATTCAGGCAGATCAGCCAGCTCACCAACATGAAGTATGGTGATGCCCGCTATCCCATGCAATACAACACATCTCACTTCACTTTCGTGAGCGATCAGACCGGTATCGCCAACCGCTTCGCCGGGTTCTTCCATACGCAACGCAGAGGAGTAGACACTGTGTACATGGTAGGAGATGAAATTCTCCGTAACCCCGATCCGTCTGATCTCGACTCTACCCTCAAAGCATGGGGCAAGAGCCAGCCAGACAGCATGTTCTCTTTCTCCATGACGAGCGATTCGGCCTATGTCTTCCCCATCACCAACTACGCCAGCAATCTGCTCGAAACAAAGATCGCAGGCAATAAAGGACTGATCAGCGAAACCCGTCAACAGGGCAATCTCAAATTTCTCTATCGTCTCCGCATAGATGAAGTTGCGCTCAAACGCAGAAACATTAATCCTAAACCAACTGATTACCGCAAAAGAATTCTGGGCCTGGATGTAACCAAGTCCACTGCCGGACATGCCATTGTTCCCAAGAACCCGGCTCTCCGCGACACTACCAACAACGATGCATTCGAAACAGGTTTCGAAAAAGAAAAGCCACCGGTTCAGCAGCAGAACCAACCTCCGGTTACTGAGCCACAGAAGGCCATCACCCCCACAGACAGTGCAGTAGCGGCCAATCGCATCGCCAATATCTTTGAGCCAGCAGAAGAAACACCTGCCGGCAAAGAACCTATTCTCAGAAAAGCAAAACTGTTCGATTATAAACTGAAATTCTCTGTAGACAATTTCTCCGGAGGTTTCAACAACGATGTACTGATCAGCCGTTATCAGCCATTCACCGGATCATTGCCGGTAAGCCTCCAGAACGGAAGCTCTTTCAATGGAATGATCAAAGCCTCCATCTTCGATCTCTTTGAAGATATCCGCTTCACCGGCGGTATGCGTCTTCCACTGATCGGAGGAATCGGTTCAGGTGGTGGCGTGGGCATCGGAACAGGCGGCGCAGCCATCTACACTCCCGTAAACCAAAGCCTTTTCGATGGAGGGAGTGAATGGTTCGGTCGCATAGACTATCTCAAAAAACGACTGGATTATTCCTTGCTTTACTATCGCAAAACCGAACTGGTAGCAGTTCCCAATCCTTACGGAAAATCCGGAACCTTCGAAGCTAAATCTTTCACCAACCTGTATCAGGCGATTGTAAAATATCCCTTCGACAGAGTTCGCAGCCTGCGTTTGTCAGCTGGTTTCCGTACAGACAGGGTTATGCTGAGAACCGACTGGAGATACGATAACGAGTTCGTACTCGATTCACCGGAGATATCCAAACAGAACTATGTTGTATCGAGATTGGAATACGTGTACGACAATACCGTTCAGAAAGCAATGAACATTCTGAATGGTCTTCGTTACAAATTGTATATCGATGCAAACGCCATGGTGAGTAAGCCGAACGCAACGGCCACTGCTACGCAGAAAACCGGAAGGTTCATGAGCAATATCGGCTTCGATGCACGATACTACTATCCTATCTTCAGAAACTTCATCTGGGCAGGCCGTGCCGCGGGAGATATGAGTTTCGGAGATCAGAAGATCGTCTACTATCTGGGGGGCCAGGATGGCTGGTTATTCCCCAAGTACTATACAAGACCTCAACCAGAGGATCCTACCTACGCCTATCAGTCGCTCGCAGTTAACCTGCGTGGCTTCAGACAGAATATCGCAAACGGAAGCAATGCGTTGGTGCTGAACAGTGAGTTCCGGTTCCCGGTATTCACCACCTTGTTCAACAAACCGATCAACAATGCCTTCCTGCGCAACTTCCAGCTGATTCAGTTCTTCGATCTGGGAACAGCCTGGAGCGGAGAGATCTCCAAGATGGCCAGACCACAGATCACTTACGTTCCTGATGAACAGTTGCCGGATGAGATATTCGTAAAAACCAAAGCTGGCGGTATCGGACCATTTGCAGGCTCCTATGGTTTCGGTGTTCGCAGCACGCTGCTGGGATATTTCCTTCGCCTCGATGCGGGCTGGGAAATGGGCCGCATTTTCGCGGGCAAACCCATGCTGCATTTTGCGATGGGTATCGATTTCTAAAAATTATTCACCCTTCCATCTCCAGTCTCCCGCGATCTGCAAAGCTTCTTTAAGCTTGTTATCGATGAGAAACTGTTTGGTACTGGCATCGTCCATTCGCTTCGCAGGAAGCACTTGCACATTTGCCATTGCATAGATCATCATAGCGCTGAAACGAACCTGGTCGACCATCCACTGACGGTTGATCAGGTCGATACCATCACAATCCGCATGATAACAGCGATACACGTCAGAAGGAATATTGCCCACAGAAGTAGCCGTAGGAATTCCCTGCAGCATAAACGGCTGATGATCGCTGTGCAATCCCGCTCCGCCTGCACTGGATTTGTTTACGAAAACAGTATCCATTGCTTTGATACTTTCTCCTGTTGATTTGAAAAACTCTTCCGCTTCTTTTCTTCCGCCTGCAGTAAAGCCGATGGCAGCTCCGGCCATATCGAAGTTGAAAACATATTTTACCTGATCGAGATTTTTGTTCTTCACTGCCTGCTCTACATACGCGCGCGATCCCAGCAATCCCTGCTCCTCTCCCATGAACAATACAAATTCGATGGTGCGATCGGTTTGCAGATTCAGTTTTTTGAAGGTGCGTGCCATATCGATGATAGCAAATGATCCGAGTCCGTTATCCGTTGCCCCCGTTGCCAGATCCCAGCTGTCGAGGTGACCGCAAACAATGATCTTCTCATTCGGATACTTCGTACCAGGCACTGTAGCAATCACATTTCTGGCTTTGATAGGCCCACTGAAATTGTGCATGCTGAGTTTTACCGAATAGGATTTTTCTTTCAGCTGCTCTTTCAGACGAAGTCCGTCTTCGTTGGTGATGCAGACTGCGGGAATCGGATTCAGCTTTCCTGTTACCGATGCAGTTCCGGTGAGCAGCACACCATTCTTCACGCCATTGAACAACAAAATGCCTTTTGCACCATACTTGATGGCCAACGCTGTTTTTTCTGAACGATGCAGATTCTGGGCTCCCTGCTTGCTTCCGGGCAGCAGCCATAATGAAGCGAGCACAATTTTTCCTTTTGCTTTTTCAGGATTGGCGAGATAATCTTCTTCGAGTCCATTGCCCATATCTACCACCTCAGCAGTTTCGTTCACCTTCACGGGTGAATGCGCGAGTGCCACTGCTTTCAGTTCTTCGAGCCTGTTGCCCGATGCATCCAGCAAATCTACATGCACGTGTCCGCGGCTCCAGCTTTCCACTTCAAAAGGCTGGAATTTTACATTGCTGTATCCATATGATTTCAGCAGATCGAATACATATTGTTCCGCCTTCTTTCCGTTGGCAGAACCTGTTAACCGGTGACCGATTTTGATGGAAGATTCTTTGAGCGTTTCATACGCTTTGGAGTTAGCAAGTACTTCAGTATTGATAGACTGGAAAACGGGCCGGGCGCTTTCCTGCGCCATCATGCCCGTTGAACCGCCCGCCAATAATGTGAACAGCCATACGTGTTTTCTCATGATTCAACATTATTTGAGGAAATGATACAATGTGTCATGGAAGATAAGCTAAATATTGCTTCACGTAATGGTCTGCATAGTTCCAGGAAAGCCACGTAAACTTCGCCTGCTCTTCCAAAAAACGTTGCTCCTTGTTTTTCAATCTTCGCTTAAAATTTTCGATAGTGTCGTATTGATAAAAATCCTTTTGCAGAAAAGCATCATTCACAGAAGAATCATGCTTATTTGCCGGCAACGCATTGTCGAAAGCTGTTATATTTTTTTCGAGCAGTGGAATGGTTTTGTTGGAAAGCGACAAAAGAAAATTCATATCCACAGGTACGGTTGCTCTGCGGCTGAGGTTATACCGTGCAATCAGTTCATCCCAGTGAACAGTGGTCGACAACACCAGCAAAACCACTGCTGCTGTGGAGTTCACGCGAAGCAGGTAGTAATTTGTTTTTCTGTTTCTGATCTTCACATAAACAGTGAACAATCCTACAATTACCATGGCGAGAAAGAAAAGCACGCCAAGCCTTTTATGTGCCAGTCCGTAATGCTGAATATAATAGTAGTCGCGAAGGAATACAGAAACAACCAGTACTGCATTCTGCAAGATCCAGAGATAAGCGCCGTATTTCAGCCACTTGTTCTTCGAGTAGAAATTGAGGTTTCCTTTGAAGAAGAACATCAGCACCGCCATCGCCAGCACGATGGAGAAAATAAGAATGCCCGTTCCGTCGTGCAGCAACTTCACCAGCATGTTTGATTTCACATTTTCATAACCGAACCAGAGATTGCTCACATCGAGAAAGTTCACCACCAGCAGCAGCAGGTTCAGCAACCCAAGACTGATCAGTCCGGTGATGTTTTCGTTCTTCAGCGCCATCATTCCTGTGGTGAGCTTTCCCATGAAAGTCTCCAGCAGATTGTACAATATATTATGACTTCTTTCAACCCAGCTGATGCGCTTTCTTTGCAGATTGTCTGTTTTTTTACTTTCGAGATCGCTGAAGAATGAACTCTTTCTGCGCACCAGCAAACCAGCGCTGAGCAACAATCCGGGAAGCAGCAAACCAAACCTGCCCCATGAAAGAGTCTGGAATAAATAATTCAGTATTCGTTCCACCTTCATGGCAACTTTCTCAAACACATCCTGAAAAGCGCTGTTGCCTACTGCATACACTATCGTAAAGATCAGCAGTAAAGCCGCGGGAAAAAGCATGAAGCGTATAATCCTTCCTGTTATCCTTCTTTTCTTCATCCCTTTTTTCGACAAGCTGAAGAAAGAGACCACCAGCAGGTAAGGGCTCAGAATAAAATTGGCAGCAGCCGACACACCCGCATACAAAGGCGACCGATGCACATACATTCCATAGGAAACCGTTAACCAGAGTGTAGCCCAGGAAGCAAGAATGCTCAGGTCGGTATTGTGCAGCACCACCATCGCCAGGCAGGTAAGATGGCCAAGTGCAAGCCATCTCACCGCAGTGTTTTGCCTGGCATCGGCGTATAGATAGAAGAATGCTGCCAGAATAAAAAGATTGAACATGGCGAGGTTTACAGCGATGTTTTCGTGATAGAAAAAGAGGCTGAAAAGAACACCGCCTGCGATCACCCAGCGGAGCCGGGAAGAATTATTTTGCATAATGATGGTTTTAAAAGTTACTGCCGGCCATGCCGCACCGGCAGTGTTTTCTTTTGGTGGCTCAGGGCATCACATGCCGCTGAGGATATGGTTGAAAGGTTTTTGGTTCAGGATATTGGTGACGGCCGCCATCATGTCTGATGTTGAGGCAGCCGTCACATTAAGCAAGGAGTAATCATGGCTACCCTTGAGGTTATCCCATCTCCAGCTGAGCTGATCGATGGTAGATCGTTGTCCGTTATCGTACCACCACGCTGTGTACAGTTGATGGCTTCCATTGTCGAGAAGCGCAGTGTACACATCATGGCCTGCAATTTTTTTCTTTTCGATCTTTCGGAATGCATAGCCGCTTCCGCGCCAGCAGATCATGGGATTGTGCTCGGCACTGTAGAAACCCGGAATATGTTTGATGTAAACCAGTGATTGCTGGCTCTGCAATTTGATGATGCCCGCATCGAAACGGGATGCAGTGAAACCCGCTACAGCAGGTACAGGACTGCTATCATCGGGCAGTGCTGCCTTTTCTTTTCGCACAACAGTTGCAGCAAAGAAAACAGTGATCAGCAATGCCAGTTGTACGAGCAGCATAAACGGACTGCTTAATCTGGCTGAAATCTCAACAGGCATGGCAACTGATCTTTCGGAACCATATCGCTTCACCAGCCAGCCCATTAACCAGATGGAAGGCAGCAGCACATAGGCAATGAGGCAGAGAATGCCGATCCAGTCGTGCATAGGATTCTCCGGAAGTATGTTGAATGCCACCAGACAGATCATCCGCACTACGTTGGAGCCGAGATTCAGCACCAGTGTTATCAGCATCACAGGGATCAGCCAGCGGTTGCCCAGTGTTTTATTGAATCGTTGCTGACAGATGGCCAGCATCATTACGCCAATGATGAGTGAAGTGATCAGCATATTCAATCCCATGCAGGCCTGATCTACGGCAAACTCATTATCGTTGTGCATGATCATGTTCCCGTGAACGGTGATGTCCATTCCGGCGAGCTGCATGGCATTGCCCACCAGGCGTGTAAGCTGAAGCCTTATCGGAAAGCTGAAAACATCTGCAGCATATCGAACAATCGGCGACATCAGCAATGCTATCAACAGTGGCATGCCGTTCAGTTTTCCAATGCCGGCCTCGATCACAAAGAGCAGCGCAAATACTACAGCCCAATACAGCAGAGTATTGGCAGGAGCGAAAAAGGTGAGCAGGGCGCATACAAAAGCGCATATTCCATACCGGTAGTCTACACCATTCAAACCCTTCACGCGGGTTACCAATGGCAGCGCAATCAGCCCCAGCAATACATTCAGCGATTTCCAGCTGGCAAAGTTTTGCAGAAAGCAGACGAGAATAACTCCGTAGGCAGCGAACGCCAACCATACCCAGAGCGGAATATTTCCTGCACCAGTCAACACTTGTCGGCTCTTGTTTAGTTCAATCTTCCTTTCCATACCGGACCGAATTTTAAGGTGAGGAGAATAACTACTGCCAGAATAATCAGTGCCCATTCGTGCGGTTCCGGCACTGCGCCTTTTGAATTGAGGCCTGCATTCTGTAAAGCATTTTTGCTTTGTTCAATATCAAATCGGGTATAATCTGCTTTTCTTTCCAGCACAACAAGACTGCTCACCGGAGTAACCACATGCGCTTCTGCGGCCTGAGCAACGAGGCTGTCTGCGGGTAATTCACCATTCATCAATCCGGTGCCGGCCTGATGCATCAACTGATTGTACACAAAGAGCCGCATCAGGTGATCAGGTGCATTCGCTGCAGTACTGTTCTGGCTTCGCGTGATGACGATACCACTTTGATCGATCACTATTTTGTTTTCATCTTCTGTATCATCGGAGAATTCTTTCCGTGCAAGCAGGAGACTGCAATCATCGAGGCTTCCCTGATCGTATTTGAACAATCTGTATTCTTTAAGGCTGGCCAGGTAGGGTGATAAGGTATCGCCCAGATTGAACACCCTTATCTTTTTGCCGGAAGCGGAGAACCTGCGCAACGCATCATGAAACTCAGACCCCTTGATCTCATTGAGATTGGGAGAATGGATGCCGGATTTTGTGATCACCAGTGCAGTATCCGGACGTTCAATTTCATGAAAAGGGAAAAGACTGAATTGTAGTTCGGAGAGATCTTCAAATATTTTCTGCTGGTTCTCTTTATTGAGCTCAACAAGGTTGTTCCTGTAAAAAGCATACACTTTCTCAGCCGCCAGCATTCTGAGTAATT
Source organism: Pseudoflavitalea sp. G-6-1-2 (assembly GCF_012927185.1). GTDB lineage: Bacteria > Bacteroidota > Bacteroidia > Chitinophagales > Chitinophagaceae > Pseudobacter. The sequence goes on along the minus strand of NZ_JABBGB010000001.1, from coordinate 1,511,656 downwards.
GATTGTATTCATCTTCCGACCAGCTGTTGTTGATATCGAGAAAAATGCTGCCAGGTTTGAAAGCTGAACGCTGATGCTGGTAATCGCTTACCTGATAATTGTTTCCATTGAATTGAAAACCGCTTGCAGTGTCCACTTCATCGGACTGCAGTGTCAGTCGCCAGGCAGTGTTGTATTCTCCTGAACGCCGGTATTCATTTTTGCTTAGTTTTTTGAAGCCTCCGTAAGTTTCAACTTCTTTGGCATCTCCCTTTATTTCAACGCTTACAGGTCCGGTTGTATTTCTGGTAGAAGGACCGGAAAAATAACCTGCGGCATAGGAAAGTTTGTTTTTGTTACGTGTTAACGGAGAGGTGTATCCGATTCTGAATATCCTGCTGCTGCCATCCACTACAGGGAATACTCTTACAGAAACCCGGTTCCCTTCCTGCCAGTGAAGCACAGATGGGTCGCGTCTTTCGTGGCCTACAATGGTTGTATAGGCAGAGTCTGCTTTTGATCGGGAAGTGAGAATGCCGGGTTCTTCCACCCCATCTATCCAGAGGCTGAGTGCAGTAACGGTGGCTCCTTCGGGGAGATAGAATTGATAGATGGCCTCCCGCTGATCATTAAACCAACTGTCTGCATTACCGGCACGGATGGTGATCTTTTGATCGGTGTAAGCGATTCTGTATTGCGGCCAGATCTGTACGCGTGTATCGACGTCTTCGGTAAACAATCCGTCACCTGACCAGAGTCTTTCTTCCTGTTGCAATTTCACATCGGAAATGGCCTGGAGTATTTTTCGTTTTTCTTCCATTGATGGCTGCAATCTTACCCCTGCCAGTGTTGCGATGGAGATCAGCGGATCGTGCCGCATATCCGGATCTCTTCTCACTCCTGCAAATCCAAATGTGTTGTTCAGGTTTTCTTCCCAACCGATAGTGCGATAACGGGTATCAGCGCTGAGTATTTTTTTCGTGAACAGGTCTGGCTTCAGTTTCGCAGCAGCATTGGCCCATTCGGGAAGATCTGTATTTCCTGCATCGTTGTATGCATTGTTGATGTTATTGGACTGTACCTGCCAGCAGATCATGTAAGCAACTACAAATCCAAATGCGGCAAGCATTCCGCAGCCTGCGCTGATCCGGCAGAACAATCCTGCATTGGAGCGAACCATCCAACGAATGGAAAACAACAGGAAGAATAAAGGAACGAATGTGTAAACAGGAATGCCCAAAAACCAGCACAAAAGAGCACTGAAGAAATGTAGCGGTAAAAGATACATCACGAGATAGAAGAATAAGACGCCACTGAGACCAATCACAAAAAAGTGCAGCGCCTGTGCCCATCGTGGCAGCAGATCATAAAAAAATACAAGCAGGTAGTTGATGCTGCAAATCACCAGCAATACTGTCAGCCAACCCGTGGATTCATAAAAAAGATGTGCATCACGGTTAAGCAGATAACAACCATTCAGCATCATCACCAGCAACACAAAAATCAAAGGCAATCCGTTCCTTCCTTTTTTCAGGCGGCCCAATGTCCAGATAAGGATAAAGTAAATAGTGGCTGCAACATGAGACATCAAAAAAAATGAAAAACCAGAACCGGGGGTAGTTTCAGGGAGCAGGGCAAGAAAAACGGATACTGCCAGCAGTCCCAGCCCTGTTAGATAAAGTTTGTCTGACCGAAGTCTTTGAAGGAAATTCATTTCAGATATTTAAAAGTACTTTGTATTTCAAAGTGTTTAGACAAAAAAAATTACCGTATGCCTTTGATCATGTTTTCGAGTGCCTCGATATGTTCTTTGAAAGCTTTCTCTCCTGCTTTGGTGATGGCATAGGTGGTATTTGTTTTCCGCCCTATGAAGCCCTTATGCACCCTGATGTATGCATGCTCTTCGAGTGTGGAGAGGTGGGATGCGAGATTACCATCGGTAACATCCATCATTTGCTTGAGGTCGTTGAAATTGATCTCCTCATTCACCATCAGCACGCTCATCACGCCCAGGCGAACACGGTTATCAAAAATTTTATTAAGATGTTCAATAGGATTCTTCATGTATTCCTTATTGACTTACACGTTCATATTTCCACCACATCACCAGTCCGTACACAATATGCAGTACCCCAAATCCAAGGGCCCAGTACATAATGCCGTTGTGAAAATCGTATAAATTAAAAATACCCAGAATCAGTTGTCCGTACCCGAGGTACCTGATCTCTCCCAGTGTGTACTTCGATGCATTCACCAGTGCCAGTCCGTAAAAAATAAGGCAACCAGGTGCAATCAATTCAAAGTATCCCAGGCTGAGGGCACGCAAAAGTACCAGTCCGCCAACAGCAATCGGCAAAAAAGTATTCCACACCAGCCGCTGCACGGTTCTGTCCCACAATGGAACTCCATGTTTGCGTGTACGAAGAAATGTGAACAGAAAGGCGGTGATCAGTGCGCCGATAAACGTGAGGGCGGCAATTACGATCAGATCATTGAACAGAAAGATGCTTCTCATGCCAATGCCATCGTAGCTTTGGTCCGGCAATCCATTGCTGAACATTTCATGTATGCGCTTATTGGCGAAATAAGCGCCGATCAATGCGCAGACTCCGGCGCTGACGCCACTCCAGCCACTCAATGAAATAAAACGGGAAGATCGTTCCATCATCCGTTTAATGTCCTTTATCGTATCGAGGGATTGGTCTTGCGATGTCATAAAAAGCACTTTGTACTACAAAGTAGCAATAAGTTTTTCATTTCTGCAAGTTTTTTTTGTTGAATGTGAGGGTAAAGCTGCTCTCAACTGTTATACTAAAAGCCGCCCCACAGCGTTCAGAGGCTCAGCCCGGTTCTTTACAAAATGTTAAAAGAAGCTATGCGCTGCTTCTGTAATATTTAACAGGAGTGTATTTGAGGCATTGGCGTATTTTTGAATACAGATCAAATCAAGTCCGTGGAAAAAATCAGTATGAGAGGCTGGAAACTGTTATTTCTTTTATTAGTGTGCTTACCGGGTATTACCCATGCACAAACGAAAGTTCTCAAGGGAATTATCAAAGACGTACACAGCGATGAACGTATTCCATTTGCGTCTATGCAACTGGTTAAAAGTGGTACCGGTCGCCTGAGCGACTCCTCCGGTGCATTCGTATTCCGTTTCGATCAATGGCCCGCAGATACCATCCGCGTTACCTACGTAGGTTATCAGGATTTCCTGCTCGTTATCGACTCCGCACTTGTGAGCAAAGAAAAGAACGGCGTAATTGATCTCTCCATTTTACTCGAAAGGGGCAAATACACCGGCGAGGTGGTTGTTCGCCAGAAAATCGACAGAGGTTACCTCATGTGGAAACGCATAGTGAAACATAAACCCAAAAATGATCGCTACCGTTTTCAGAACTATTCCTACGAACTGTACAACAAACTGGAGATCGATCTCAAGAACATCAAAAAAGACAAGTTCGGCAAACTGCCGTTTGTTCGCCAGTTCAAGTTTGTACTCAACAATATCGATACCACAGAAGAAGGAAGCACTTTCCTCCCCGTGTATTTAACTGAAGCTATCTCCGATTACTATTATCAGGCGAGCCCCAAAAAACGCCGCGAGGTGTTCAAAGGCGTTAAAACACTTGGTGTGAACAACGAAAGTGTGGCCAAACTCCTGGGTGGGATGGATCAGAACCTCAACTTCTACGAAAACTTCATCCCGGTATTCGACAAACTCTTCGTAAGCCCCATCAGCAATAATGGTGACAACTACTATCGCTACCGCGTACTCGACACTCAGTACGTGAACAAGCAGCGACTGATTCACCTGAGCTTTACCCCAAAAAGAAAAGGAGAACTCACATTCGAAGGCGATTGCTGGGTGCACGATCCCACCTGGGCCATTCAGAAAATGAACCTCCGCCTCACCAAAGAAGCGAATATCAATTTCGTTGACAAACTGAGTCTCATTCAGGAGTTCAAGCTCATCAACGATACCACCTGGTTCCTCGCGCGCGATAAGTTTGTGGTGGATATGAGTCTCACCGGCGACAAACATCTCTCCGCCATCGGACGCAAGAGCACCACCTACGAAAACATTGTAGTCAACGATACCAGCGTTACCAATGAACTTGCCAAGAACTCGCTGATCGAAGAGACCATTCTTCCTCCGCAGGTAACCAAACAACCGGATTCTTTCTGGGTTGAAAGCAGGCACGAAGAACTCAACAAGAACGAGAAAGCGCTCTACAAAACCATCGATACCTTATTGTCGCTCCCTGCATTCAAACGCGTAACAAAAACTATCAATTTCCTGGTTACCGGTTATTCCAATGTAGGCAACTTCGAGATTGGCCCATGGTACAACTGGATCACCTACAACCAGCAGGAAGGTTTCAGAACAAGGTTCGATCTCGGTACCAACAAACATTTTAACAAGAATCTCTTCCTGCACGGTTATCTCGCATACGGATTCAAAGACCAGGAGTTCAAATATCAGTTCGACGGCAAATATTTCTTCAACAGAAATCCGAGAACATATGTGTCATGGATGGTGCGTCACGATTTCGACAGAGGGCAGCAGTATTATGATGAGATCAGCCAGGATAACATCTTTGCATTGGCCATCCGCAAGAGCGGTGTGCCCATCAAATTCCTGATGCTCGACGAACGCAGAGTAGAGTTTTTCCGTGATTCTAAAATAGGGCTCTCCGTTTCTGTATCGGGAGCTCATAAAGACTACGATCCTGTAGCGAACCTGCCATACAAAACGCATTTCGCAAAAACAGCAGCAGACAGCAGCATCAAAACTGCTGAGTTCACTATCAAACTGCGATATGCTTATCTGGAGAAATTCCTCGAAAGCACTTTCAATCGTTTCAGCCTCGGAAGCAAATATCCGATTGTTGAGTTCCGCTATACCCGCGGGGTGAGTGGTGTGCTCGACAGCCGTTTCGACTATCATAAGATCAGTGCAAGCATTTCTGATTTCACCAAGATTCCACCATTCGGCACCCTGTACTACAATGTGTTTGCAGGCCGCACTTATGGTAAGCTTCCTTACATGCTGCTCGATGTAGCTCCCGGTAATGAGATCTACTACTACAACAAGTATGCATTCAACCTCATGAACCGCTACGAGTATCTGCACGATCGCTATGCAGGTATCAATGTGGAGCACAATATCGGTCCCGGCATTTTCCGCTTTGTTCCGCTGACGCGCAAATTCAAGTTCCGTCAGTTCTGGAGCGCCAAAGCACTGTGGGGAGGATTAAGCGAAGAGAACAGACAATACAATATGCCAGCAGGCTCACCGTATATTTTTGAATCACTCGATGGCAAACCTTATGTGGAGATCGGAACAGGGGTGGATAATATCTTCAAGCTCTTCAGAGTAGATTTTCTCTGGAGAGTATCACCCACACCGCTGCCGAAAGAACAGGTGAAGAAGTTCGGGGTGTTCTTCAGTTTCAAACTCGCATTCTAACTGATATCATTCAACATACAAAAAGGCATTCCTTTACCGGAATGCCTTTTTCTTTTTTGCGTTCATCACAATGAACTGCTCTTTATTCTTCTTTTGCTCCTTCTTCTATTGATTGCAGCCACTGCTTCAGATCATCATCCAGGGTAGTGGCATCATATTCTTTTTCGTAGAGCATCGATGTGGCTTCTGCTCTGCGCTTTACTGGCGCTCCCGGCGTGATAGAAAACGGCCCTGCAACTCCCAGATAACTGCTACTCTCCGAACCTTTGAAAGTTAACCTGAACAGCAGGAATTTCTTCTTCGCATTTTTAAAGTTCACTACCCGCTCTCCGACAAATACAAACTGATCGATTTCATATTCGTCTTCATCAACCTCTGAAATCAATTCACTCTCTGCAATTGCTTTCTGATTCAGGTATTGTTTGGGGAATACAGCCAGCTTCTTCAGTGAAGCCAGTGTATCATAGAGAAAAACCCTGCTATTCCTGTCCGCAGCTATTTTCAGCAGCTCTGCAGGAGGAATTGTCTGATTCAGAGGAAGCAGGGCATTCACTGCCAGCATCTTTACATTGGTGGATTTATTTTGCAGCAACTTCCTTAAACCCTGCACGGCACCAGCATCTTTCATTGCTCCCAGTACCTGTGCTGTATTGTACTGATTCCAGAAAACTCTGGGCTCATCTTTGTCTTTCAAAGCAAGATGGTCTGCGTATTTGTAAATGCTTTCCTTAAATGGAGCAAGTATAGATTTGTTGATTGCTTTCTCTTCCAGTAAACGATTTACATACCGCATCACCGGCTGTGCTGCTATTGTATCTTTTAGTAAGGGCAACAGATCTTTAATATGTGCTGCTGCCAATGAAGCGCTGTCTGCATATCCCCTCAGCCAGCTGTACGGTTCTGCCGTTGCAGGAAATTTAAGATTCGCCAGTTTGCTCACCAACTGGTATGAGCTGTCTGTTCCCCACTTTATCAGCGCGTTCAGAATAACATTCCTTGTATTATCATTTGCGGGAGCCAGCTGTGCATAGGCTTTGGCCATTTCATTCAATGAAGATGGGTCTTTGATCGCAACTATCGCATCACAGATCAATGCCGGCGCTGCATTTTCTGTTAGTCCTTCATAATAAGAAACAGCCAGTGCTTTGTGCAGCAATGGCAGGTGTTCAGTTTTGAACTCAACCATTTCCATGGCTGCATATGCTTTGCCGAGTGTTGCAGAATCGGAAGATTTCAGTGCAGTGAACAGGTCTTCGGGTTTTCTGTTGCTCAGCCCCGATGCAATCACTTTTGCAGCCGGTTGATACGATGCATACAACTTGTTGTAATTGGAATTGAATATGGTGCTGCTGTCGCCATTTACAAATACTGTAACCAGGCTATCGCTGTGCAACATATACAATATTCGCTTTGCGTTGCCGGTTGCATTGCTTTTGATCATTGTCTCAACCGCATCAAACGGTCCCTGCTTTCTCAGGTTGTAAGACAATAAGGTATCCACTTCATGCACATGCTTCATGGCTGATCTGCGCAGTACTGCCGTATCACTCTTTTCCCAGAAATATGGATTGAGCTTCGCCTTTACTATTTCAATGGTAGCCGGTGTAATGCTATCATATGAAAGCATTCTGATCTGACTGCTATTGTATTGTTTTGCAGTATCCTGATAAATTTCGAATGGCTGTGGAGCCCAGGTGGCAGCAGATCCGTCTGGCAACTGATAGTTTCCCCACGGCGTTTCAGTTTTAGGAATGAATTTGACGGATGAAAAATACTTATTCATCAGTTCACCATTTCCTGGCTCATAAAAATTCAGTGTCATGAAATAGAAACTCTGATTGCCTTTCAGGATGTTCAGGGTATTGCAGAAGATGCTGTCTTTATTGGCTGTCAGCTGATACTTTACCCAGAATGCCGGATATCCGTTCCATTGCAATTCTGTGGTAGAATCTATGCGGATATTGGGATTGTTCCTCAGGTTTTCTACATAAGATTCAAATTTATCTTTGTTGGATATCCGTGTATAGTCTTTCCTGAGCGTTTCAACCATACACATCAGCATCGCCTTGTTTGCATCATCCGATACCATTATCTGCCTCACATAAGCAGACTCAGTTTCACTGACGCTGTCGGTAACCGGTTTGCCGGGGAACCATACGCTAAAGCCCAGTTTGTTGTCAGTTAATTCATATGACTTTACAAGCTGGTTGCCTGTGGTGTCTGGTTTCTCGAAAACTTTGTAGCTATCAAAATATTCTTTCAGTCTGGCTTCCGGCATTTCCATGCCCTGAGGATATCCCATGCCAACTGCAAAGCATCGTCCATTGATGATGAACATCTGCATTATCACCATGGAATTGTCTTCAGCATTATATGCAGTGAACTCCATACCCTCCACACCGAATCTGCTTATTTTCTTTGTTGATCTCACTTCTGCCTTCATGGATCTGAATGTACCTTTCGCTACCGTTTCAATTCCCATTCCATATACTTTGCCTGAAGCGAGGGTGAGATAAGCCATACCTGCGAGATCGTCTGCAAACACCAGCATTTCCGCATCGGGTTTATTCAACACCTCGGAAGGTTTGCCGGGCATTCTGATTGAGTAGAGGCTGTCTAATCCATTTACGGTAATCCAGGATTCTGCCAGTGCTGTCTGACTGAACAGGTGCTCTTCCATCGGAATACGCTTGCCTGATACTACCGGCTCAACGGTGTAGCCTTTATGACGAAGCAGGGAAACTAATCCTACATCCTGTCCGAGATGCGCAGCTCCTACAGCAAAGAACATGGTTCTTACACGTATCAGACTATCGATTCTCCTTACCATATTCTGATTTCTGGTCACCATTACTTTGTCGTCAGCAACACTGCCATATCGTTTCATCATTCTGTCCAGATCATTGCTGCTATAGATTTCCACCATTGTGTCGATACCGGCTCTGAGTTCTTTATCGGTTTTCAGAAATCCATCGATATAGGAAACGGCTTCCTGTTTGGGATTGCTTCTTGCCTCATCATGCCTTTCTTCTACTGCCCCCATCCATTTGCCTTTCCGCGAAGCGATGGCATAGAGATAGTTGTCCATCACAGACGACATATTGTTTTTGGGATCGAGGTTTATCACCTGCAGCCTGCAATAGCTTTCAAACTCAGAGAAGGTGACTTCTTCCGGCTTTTTATCAAAGGCTGTTTTTAGCTTTTGCTCTATCCGTCTGAATTGAGCCGCACTGAGCAGGGGTTTCAGCAGCAGGTTTTCTTCCGCTGCCGCAGCACTGTCCGTTCCGGTTACAGGCGCCATTTCAATGGCCATCCCTTCTGTTTGTTCGATGGCTGCATACATTGAATCAGGGAAGTTGAAGATGCGCTTATCTTTCAGGTGCATGGTACCGAGCAGATAAGAGGGCTTGCTGAGCCCGTTTCCGGTGATACGCCAAAACATACCGGGTTTGATGGTTTTTTGGGCATGGAGGAACATAGGGAATAACCAGGCCACAGCCATGGTTACGAGAGTACGAAAAATGAACTTTGTCATGTTGGTTGTTGATTAGGGAATTTCCGGCAGCAAAATACTTTCTTTTCCTGATCGGGCATATACGATTGAGTAACTGTGCCGGTTCCATAAAAAAATCCCGGTCTTCTTTCGAAAACCGGGATCGTTGTTATTAGCTGTCTGACTTCTTTGGTTGCTTATTTCTTCACTTCAACCGTAATAGTTGCGCTCAGTTTTGAACCATATGAGCGATGAAGACCATCAGCAAACTGCAAAGCAATTTTATGTTTACCGGGTGCGAGTGTCAGTTCTGTTTCTTTCTGAGCATTTCCAAAATGCAGGTGAACTGAATCTTTCGGAACTACAGTACCGGAGGCAATCGAATCGAGACCGATCAGCACGTGATGGTGACCAGATGCGGGTTTGATGATTCCGTTAGCTGTATCTACAGACAGGTTATCTGCTCCGAATTCAACTTTGAATGGAGAAGTAACAGTCTGGCCATCTTTCAGATTCTTGAAATATACTTTAGCGCCTGCAGGGATTTCTGGTACTGGAGCAATCTCTGTTCCGGGAGCACTGGCATGATCATGACCAGCATGGCTGGTAGTGTCTGCGGCCGGAGTTTTCGAATCAGTTGCTGCATCGTTGCAGGCAACAACTCCCAGGATCATCAGTGCGGGAATGAAATGAAATTTGCGCATATTGATTTTTTAGGTAATGAACGAATAATTACAAGCGGAAACAAAGGTAGCCGTTTACGGCTATTCTTTTACACCTGTATTGTTAACGGGACCAGGATAATTCCATTCGGTTCTTACCTGCTTGCGCGGAGTAGGATAGATCTCATCCATGGTATTGCCATCGTACAGTCTGCCATTTTTCATTACGGACTGAATGCTGTTGGTATTGCGGATATTTTCCAGCGGATTCTTATCGAGGATGATGAGGTCGGCCAGCTTGCCGGGCTCTATCGATCCGAGATCGTGATCCAGGCCCAATCCTTCAGCGCCCAGTATGGTAGCCACTTTCAGCGCATCGTGCGTGCTCATGCCGCCACTCTGCACACTCCAGAGCTCCCAGTGGTAACCCAGCCCCTGCAACTGACCGTGACTGCCGATGCCGGCGAGTGATCCCTTTTCCACCAGACTCTTCATGCTCTTTGCATGCTTCTGAAACACGTGCTCTTCGGGCATGAACCAGGCATTGCGTCTTCTGGTTTTTGCGGCCAGCTCTTCGTATGGCGTAAAATATGCCAGTTTCTTATCGTTGTAAGGCGCTTCTGTTTCGTAGTAATAATTCTCTGCCCATGGGCCGCCATAACTCACCAGCAGCGTGGGTGTAACACACATTTTAGATTCAGCGATCGATCCGGTTACATCTTTATACAAAGGATAGATCGGCAATGAGTGTTCATGACCAGGATACCCATCGAGCATATTGGTGATATTCATCTTGTAGTTCAATCCACCTTCTGTAGTTGGCATCAGCTGCTGATCTTTTGCGGCTTTGATGATCCACTGACGAACCTGACGCGGACCAGCCATATACATTTTGATATACTTCGTATGGTAATACTTGCTGTATTGCTTCAGAACAGAGCTCGCATGTGCGGAGTCTTTGATATTGTACATCCAGAAGCCAACACCGGGGCCGGTTGAGTATACACGGGGACCAACAATTTTACCTGCATCAACCATATCGCTGTACGTGAGTACATCTGTGGTGGCCGTCTGCGGATCGCGCGTGGTGGTTACTCCGTATGCGAGATTGGTAGTGTAGATCCATGAATCGGTTTTCTGAATGCCCCATTGCGGCCACATATGCGAGTGCGTATCCACAAATCCGGGTACGATGGTCTTTCCTTTTACATTGATCACTTTGGTGCCCGAAGGAACCTGCAATGTACCTGTTGCTCCTACTGCTTTGATGCGGTTGTTTACGATCAGTACATCACCTTCGGCAATCACCTCATTTCCCTTCATAGAGATGATGCGTGCGCCGCTCAGCAAAACAGATGCCTGCGGCATATCTTTTTCAAAATAGATCTTCACCTGTGTTTCAGTTGCTTTGTAGGTGGCATCTTCTGCAGGTGTTTTCTTTGCTGCCAGCGCTTTATCGGTGCTGTCTTTTTTTGATGTGGTATCTGCTTTTTTCTTCTCTGCTTCTTTTTTAGCGAGGGCTGTACTGTCTTCGAATTTTTTGGCAGCATCGAGGTCGTACACGAAATGTGCATTACCGATGCTCCAGTGAACTTTTTTACCGTCTGCTTCCCATGTTGGAAACTCGCCTCCGATCTCTGTCAGTTTCCACGCAGGGAAATTGGATGATGCTGCATCCGCTACAGACACATTCACTGCGCGACCGGTTTTTGGAATAGTGAAAACGAAGATATCGTTGTTCACTTGTGCCAATGCTCTGTCGCCTGTTGGAGAAAGCAGTACCAGTGCGGCAGGTGCAGGTGTCTGCACTTCCATGGCAGCGGCTGTTTTCTCGGACAGCATGCAGTTGTTCTCTGCACCGAATGCATGATCGTGACCATGTTCGTTGAGGTTGCTGATGCCGTATGTAGTGATGCCGCTTACGCGCGCAATTGTTTTTTCGTCGGTTCCATCGAGTCTGATCGACACGAGGCTTCCGCCGTTATTGAGATACAACCGGTCGTCGCCTTTGATGAAATGCGGATTGGATCTGCCTTGCGCTCTGTCTACAAAATTCACATCACCACCGTTGGCGCTGATCCAGCCAATTTCGTTTTCTGCTCCGTTGGCTGATGGCCCGATCGACTCCTGATAACGTTGGAAACTGGTTTTGATGAAAGCGATCTTATCTCCGCTGGAACTCCATGCCGGTTCTGCATAGAGCGCAGGAACTTTTGTAAGCTGCTGTGCGGGTGCTTTTCCGTTAACTGTTACTTTGTAAAGATGTCCTCCGTTGGGCGTCCAGGTAGTGAATACAAGCTGAGTGCCATCGGGCGACCAAACCGGTTCTGCCTCTGTGAAATTGTTAGTGGTAAGACGTTTGAGCGTTCCTCCGGGATAGTCCATCACGTACAATTTGTTCAGCACCGTGAATGCCAGTTTCTTTCCATCGGGAGAGGGGACGGCATCCCTGATCTGTGTTGCCAGTGCATAGGCTGTATCGGAAACCGGATATTTGAATTGCAGGCGCGGTCCCATCTCAACCTGCACATCGGCAGTGAAAGGAATCTGTTGTGGCTTGCTACCGTCTACGGGTATGCGATATATTTTCCCTCCGTAAGAAGCGATCAGTGCTTTGCTGTCCGGAGTGAAAGTCATGCCTGGCAGTACGCCCATCGTGGCGATGGATTCCTGATCATCGCGTTGAACAGGGTATGCCAGCCATTTTTCTTCACCGGTGGAGAGGTTGCGGAGTATGAGTCCGGTCTTATCTTCAAACCTCGATCCGTAGACCAGCCATTTGCCGTCTTTCGACAGCACAGGCGTGAATGCAGATCCATAGCGGGATGAAATGGTGGTGGTGCGGGCATTCTCCCTGTCGTACACCGCTACCTGATACTGCGGCAGCTGCGCATTGTAATTCCAGAATCCGCCGCGGGAGGAATAATAGATGTAACGGCCATCAGGACTCACAGCCGGATCGATGGTTTTGTTGCCGGGTGCATCCATCAGCTGCGTGCCTGAACCCGCATCTTTATGAATGAGCCACAGACGCATATCGAGCCGGCCACGGCTGGCCACGATGTAGTTGCCATCGGGCGTCCAGGCTGCACTGGGATAGTTCTGATCTCTGTCTTTTGTTACCTGAATGGTATCTTTTTTCTCTGTATCGATGTACCAGATATTTTCAGATCCGCTTCTGTCGGAAGTGAAGAGTATTTTCTTTCCATCAGGACTAAATCTCGGATGCGTATCGAAGGCAAACCCTTTGGTGAGGCGTGTAGCTTTGCCACCTGAAGCGGGAATAGAATAGATATCGCCAAGCAGATCGAACAGAATGGTGTTTCCATCCGGACTGATATCCACCGACATCCAGGTACCTTCGTCGGTACTGAAAGAAAAATTTCGCTCTGGCTTGAGCGGTAGTGTTTTTATCTCGGTATAGGCGAAGCCCGGTTTAGGCACAGAGTCAACCGCGTTGCCCGGCTGATGGCCCGCCATTGCGGTGCCGGAAGCCAGCAGCATGGCTATCCCAACCCCATTCCGGACAGACTTTTGTAAAATAGTAGATCCCATAACAAAACGTTGTTTAATTTGTAGTAAGAAAATTACAACCAAAAACGAGTACTTCCCTGTTGCCCTTACCGATTTGTTATGAACGGCATTATTTACCCAATCACCCCAAGCAATCGGAACAATCATGAACAGAACACAACATCTTGATCAGTTGAATGCATTCAATGGCATCTGGGATATTCTCATTGTCGGAGGCGGAGCTACCGGGCTGGGATCAGCGGTGGACGCAGCTTCCAGAGGATATCGAACAATTCTCTTCGAGCAATACGATTTTGCCAAAGGCACTTCTTCGCGATCTACCAAACTCGTACACGGAGGTGTACGCTACCTTCAGCAGGGAAATATCAAACTGGTGATGGAAGCGCTCAGGGAACGCGGACTGCTCAAGCAGAATGCACCGCATCTGGTGAAGAATCAATCTTTCATTGTTCCGAATTACAAATGGTGGGAAGGCCCGTTCTATGGATTCGGATTGAAAGTGTATGATTGGATGAGCGGAAGCCTCGGCCTCGGAGCCTCCGAGTGGCTGAGCACCGAAGAAGTACTGAAACTTGCGCCCACACTCGATCCCGAAGGATTGCGTGGTGGCGTGCTCTATCACGATGGACAGTTCGATGATGCCCGCCTCGCTATCAATCTTGCTCAAACGGCAGCAGGTTCCGGAGCCACCATCCTGAATTATTTTTCTGTTACCGGATTTCTCAAAACAGACGGACAAATTGCCGGCGTGCAGGTTCGCGATATGCTCTCTGGAAAAGAATATGAAGTGAAAGCCCGCGTGGTGATCAATGCCACCGGTGTTTTTTCAGATACCGTTCAGCATATGGATGATCCACAACGTCCGGCGAGCATAGCGCCGAGTCAGGGCATCCATCTGGTGCTCGATAAATCTTTCCTGCCCGGCGAAGCCGCTATCATGATTCCACATACCGATGATGGCCGTGTGCTCTTCGCTGTTCCATGGCATAACAAAATAATTGTAGGCACTACCGATACACCGGTTGATCATATTTCGCCGGAACCCAAAGCCATGGAAGAAGAAGTGGAATTCATATTGCATCACGCAGCACGTTATCTTACCAAAGATCCCGGTCGCGCCGATATCAAAAGCATTTTTGCAGGATTGCGGCCACTGGTGAAAAGCAGTGCAAAGAAAACAGCGGAGATCTCCCGCGATCATCATATCACTATTTCCGAATCAGGACTGGTAAGCATTCTAGGAGGAAAGTGGACCACCTACCGGAAGATGTCTGAAGATGTAGTGAATACCGCTGCCGTACATGCGCAGTTGCCATATCATGAAAGCGTAACAAAAGATCTGGCCATTCATGGTGCGCAGCCGACTTCGGATTTCAATACCAACGATTATTATTACGGAACCGATATCGATGGCATCGAACAGCTCACAGCAAACGATGCTGGTTTGAATGAACTCATCCATCCACAACTGCCATACACGCGTGCGATGGTGATCTGGGGCATTCGGCAGGAGTGGGCCGTAACAGTCGAAGATATTCTGAGCAGACGCACCAGGGCAATTCTGCTCGATGCAAAAGCCTCGCTGGAAGCGGCTCCTGGCGTAGCTAAACTAATGGCCGAAGTGATGGGCAAAGATGCAAACTGGATCAGCGATCAGGTGGCTGCCTATGAAAAAGTAGTAGCGGGTTATCTGCCGAAATAAATAAGCGCTTCAGACGCTCATAAAGCAAAACCCGGCAGTACCTGCCGGGTTTTTATTGTAAAATTCAGTCTTGTCTATTCATCAATTGCTTCCACAATAATCTCACATGCCTTTTTGATTTCCTTTGCACTGATGCTCAGCGGCGGTACAATCCTCAGGCATTGCGGCGCAAACAAGAACCAATCTGTGAGTACGCGCGTCTCACCATTCTTTCGGTTGATGCAGGCATCGATCACTTTCTTATTGGTTTCGAAGCTGTCGAACTCTACGGCCATCATCAGACCATTTGAGCGAACGGCTTTGATCTTCGGGTGATGCAGCAGGTTATGGAACAGTGTTTCCTTTGCTTCTACTGCTTCCATCATTCCACCTTTAAGCAGCACTTTGAAAGCCGCAAGCCCTGCTGCGCAGCATACCGGATGGCCACCAAATGTAGTGATATGGCCCAGTACCGGGTTTTCAGTGAGGTGCTGCATCAGTTTTCTGTTGGCCACAAAAGCGCCAAGCGGCATTCCGCCTCCGAGCGCTTTGCCAAGCAGTACGATGTCGGGTACTATTTTGAATTGCTGAAAACCCCACAAGTTGCCGGTTCTTCCAAATCCTGTTTGTATTTCATCGAGAACCAGCAGGGTACCGGTTTCTTTGCATTTTTGCTGCAGCGCTTTCATCCACGATTTCGATGGAGCATACACTCCGCGCTCCGCCTGAATGGTTTCTGCTATCACACAGGCAGTACGTTCGGTAATGGCATCGATGGCTTCCTGGCTGTTGTAATCCATATGCAATACATCGGGCAACAGAGGACGGAATGCATTGCGGAAGTATTCATCTCCGATGATGCTGAGTGCTCCCTGTGTTGATCCGTGATAGCTTTGATTGAATGCAATGATCTGTGTGCGTCCGGTTACACGTTTGGCCAGTTTCATGGCGCCTTCCACCGCTTCGGCTCCTGAGTTGGTGAAGTACACCGAGTTCAGGGAATTATGCAGATTGTCTGTGAGCAGTTTCGCGTATTGAACCTGGGGAGACTCAACGAGTTCTCCGTACACCAGCAGATGCAGGTATTCGTCTGCCTGCTTCCTGATGGCCTTCACTACTTTGGGATGGCGATGCCCTACATTGCACACACTAATGCCGGCAATCAGATCGATATACTCTCTGCCCTTTGCGTCTGTAAGAATGCTGCCTTCGGCTTTTACTATTTCCAATGCCAGCGGAGCCGGTGAGGTCTGGGCCACATGCCGCAGAAATAATTCCCTTTGATTCATACTGATTCACTTATGCATGCAAAGAACGCCAAATTCCCGCACTTGTTCTGAAATGAATCATGGACTGCAAAAAAATCAGGATATTTGTTGTATGCCAGTAATACTACACGTAGAAGGAGTATATCCTCAATTCGGAGAAAATTGTTTTATTGCGCCCAATGCCACTATCGTTGGTGATGTAGTGATGGGAAATGAAGGAAGCATCTGGTTCAATGCCGTTGTTCGCGGCGATGTGAACAGCATCCGCATCGGCAACAAAGTGAACATTCAGGATGGCGCCGTAATCCATTGCACGTACAAACGCACACAAACCATTATCGGAAATAATGTGAGCATTGGTCACAACGCATTGGTGCACGGATGTACCATCGAAGACAATGTGCTCATCGGTATGGGATCTATTGTGATGGACAATGCAAAGATCGGCAGCAACAGCATCATCGCAGCCGGCGCTGTAGTGCTCGAAGGAACCATCGTTCCCTCAGGAACCATCTGGGCGGGTGTACCTGCCAAAAAAGTAAAGGATATCGACGCCACACAGATCCATGGAGAAATAGACAGAATAGCCAACAATTATGTTCGTTATGCCGACTGGTTCAGAGATCAGGTAACCGGTGATAACGGATAGAACAATTCCCTTCGGGGAATACTATTTGTCTGCCATATACGTTTTACCGGAAGAAGTTTTTGCTTATGAAAACAACCCGCTCGATCGTATTGATGATGGCCTGCTTTCTGGTATTGAATGCAGGCACATCCTGCAAGCTGTGGAACAGCGTGTTCGGACCCAAATACGGATGTCCTTCCAATGGCAAGAACGTAGGTGCCGAACGCATTCTCAGCGGCGAAAAAGTTCCCAAAGCCCGGAAGTTCAAGGTTTAGCCATTCCGGCTTCCCCCTCACTCCGTACAGTATGAGTTTGCACTTCGTACAGGAGATCTTTTGCAATGAATGTTGAGGAAATAAGTAGCCGCTAATAATTGCGGTCGTCAATCGATTCGAGGATATTGTAGTAGCTTACATATCTGTCTTCTGCGATCAAACCCTTTGCCACTGCGTCTTTCACAGCGCATCCCGGTTCATTGATGTGCATGCAGTTGTTGAACTGGCACTCCGTGATCAGCTTTGCCATTTCAGGAAAATAATGGCTTAACTCCTGCTTTGAAATATCTACCAGACCAAATTCGCGAACACCGGGCGTATCGATAACCCTGCCTCCGAAAGGAAGATCGAACATTTCGGCAAATGTGGTTGTGTGCATGCCTTTACCACTCCATCCGCTTACATCCTGTGTTTTCAATGCCAGCTCCGGAAAGATCGAATTGAGGAAAGATGATTTTCCTACACCTGAATGCCCGCTCATCAAAGTGGTTTTGTCTTTCAGCAGCGCCTGCACTTCTTCTACTCCTTCTTTCGCAGCTACCGACATGCGCATCACTTTGTATCCGATGGCAGAGTAGATGGCCGATACTTCTTCAAACTTCTCTTCTTCTTTTTTCTTATACAGATCTGCTTTATTGAAAACGATGATGGCCGGCACATGATAGGCTTCGCAGGTTACCAGAAACCGGTCGATAAAGCCCTGCGATGTGCGCGGATCTTTCAGCGTAGCAAACAGCAGACTCTGATCGATATTCGCAGCAACAATATGGTGATGTTTCTTATGTGAGGGAGACTGACGGTTGATGTAATTGCGGCGTGGAACTATCTCATCGATCATGGCATTGCCGTCTGTACCTGCCTCCTGCGAAATGCCCACAGTATCACCAACGGCAATAGGATTGGTAGATGTAATGCCATCTATCTTGAATACTCCTTTGATACGTGCATTGTAAAAACGGCCGTCTTCCGCTTTTACCACATACCAGCTGCCTGTTGATTTATACACTGTTGCTTTCATATCGATACTGCAACATTACGGGAACTTTCTGAACAAGGTGTACCGCAATGCCATTTCAAGCAAAAGTAATGCAGCGGCGGCAATCGCAAAGGGATGAAAACGTTCGGTATAGCGGCGGAAAGTAGTTACTTCCACTTTTGACTTTTCGAGCTGATCGATCTCAGAATACACGCCCTTCAGGCTTTCGTTGTCGCGCGCCCTGAAATAGAGTCCGCCGGTTTGATCAGCGATAAGACGGAGCAATGGCTCATCGATATTCACTTTTTGCTGGCGGGTAACTATATGTCCGGATTCGTCTGGTATGGGTACAGGCGCATAGCCATCCGTTCCAACACCGATGGTGTACACCCTGATGCCATAGGTTTTGGCAAGATCCTTTCCTTCGAGTGGACTGATTCTTCCACCCTGATCTTCTCCATCCGTGAGCAGGATGATCACCTTACTTCTGGTTTTGGAATCTTTGAGACGGGCAACACTGATACCCAGTCCATCGCCGATGGCTGTGCCATCTTCCAGTGCGCCGAGCTGAATATTGTAGATGCTGGCTTTCAGCACATCTTTGTCTGTGGTGAGCGGCACCAGCGTAAAACTTTCTCCTGAAAAGATCACTACACCTACACGATCGGTAACGCGGCTATCCACAAAATCTGCCGCTACTTTTTTTGCAGCTTCCAGTCTGTTGGGAAGCAGATCCTGTGCAAACATACTGCCGCTGACGTCGATGCAGAGAATGATGTCGATGCCCTGTCCGGTTTTCAGCTCTTCGTCGTTGCGCGTTTGCGGACGCGCCAGCGCAATGATGAGGCAAACTACTGCCAGGCAACGAAAAGTAATCAGCGAATGGCTGAGCATGTTCTTCCATGAGCTGGAACCTTTTTCGTTGGTGAGTGTGCTTACGAGCATCGTAGCTTCCTGCCCTGCACTTTTTTTGAGGTACCACCAGATCATTATGGGCACCAGCAGAAACAGCGCGAAGAACCAGGGATGGGCAAATGTGATATGTTGAAACCAGTTATACAGCAAGGTCAGGTGATATTATTGAGTATGGTAATGGCCGAACGGATGCTGTTGAAATTCTGTTCGTTGTCAGCTGCGTCCGGAGTGTATTTCGCAAATTTCACAAAGTCTGCAATCTGCAGGGCATGTGCCATTTGCCTGAACTGTTCAGCATCAGGATTCAGTGTGCCGAGTGCCCTGATCAGTTCTGCATTCGTTTTTTCGAGCGATGATATTTTGAGCTTGCGCATCACGAAAATGCGGAGCACATCATTCAGTTGAGTATAGAAATATTTGCTTTCGGCAGGTTGTGGCCATCCCTTCTGCTTCAGTGCATCGAGGGTTTGAATGGCTTCCTCATATGGCGTAAGCTCAGGTTTGGCGGGCATTACAGGCAGTTCTGCTTTTTTCTTCTTAGACAGCAGCAGCCATGCAATGGTGGCAAGCGCCAGCAGGGTTAGTCCTCCAATGATCCAGGGGATCTTTCCGGCGGAAGGATTGGGCACTTCTTCAATTTCTTTGATATCCCTGTACTCAGATTCAGGATTGAACGGCGTATATCCAACATCGATGCCGATGGTATCGGTGCTGTACGTGGCATCCCCCACTTTCAATGAGAGTTTCGGAATTACCTGGTATCCTGAATCGTAACTGGTGAGTGTAATGGTCTGCTGTACCTTTTTGCCATCGACGCCTTCAATGGTATCTACCTTTCCTTTTTCGATGAATTCGAAACCGGGAATGGTATCGAGATTGAACCATGCTACTTTGGCGCCGAGCGGCATCCGCACATCGAGCAACAGCTGCACGGGTTCGCCGATAAGGATGCCATCCTTATCAGCGGTCGCTTTCACCAACACCTGCGCATTTAAACACAGGGTACTGAATATTGCAATAAGCCATAGTAAGGCTTTTTTCATGGATCTATTTATTTCTGCCGATAAAGAATTTTTGCAGCACTTTCACGTAATCTTCGTCTGTTCGTATATGTAAGAGATCGGAGCCGGCCTGAGTAAATGCCTGCTTGCAGACTTCAGTATGTTTAAAGAATTCTGCCTGATGCTTTTGCCGCACCAGATAATCTCCGGTATCGATGTATTGCTTTTTGCCAGTCTCTGCATCTTCTGCCAGTATCATGCCTGCATCGGGAAGCTCCATCTCCATTTTATCGTAGATCTTGATTCCGATGAGGTCGTGCTTTTTACCGGCCACTTTCAGCGCATCTGTGAAATTGGTATCGATAAAATCGCTGAGCAGAAAGGCGATGCATTGCTGGCGGGTTGAATTGGTGAAACGGCGCAATGCTTCTCCCAGCTGGGTTCCCTTATGTTTGGGCTGCATGGTCAGCAATTCGCGCACCATGTACAACACATGATCTCTGCCTTTTTTCGGCGGGATGAATTTCTCCACTTTGTCGCTGAAGAAAAGCAATCCCACCTTATCGTTATTGCTGATGGCAGAGAAAGCCAGTACAGCGCCGATTTCGGTGATCAGGTCTTTCTTGCGCGCCTGCGAAGTTCCGAAGAGCGAACTGGCGCTTACATCTACCAGCAGCATCACAGACAGCTCACGTTCTTCTTCGAACACTTTGCTGAACGGATGATTGAACCGGGCAGAAACGTTCCAGTCGATAAACCTCGGATCATCCCCCGCATGGTATTCCCGCACTTCTTTGAACAGCATGCCTCTGCCCTTGAATGCACTGTGATATTCACCTGCAAACAAGTGGCGCGTGAGGCGCTTGCTCTTGATCTCAAGCTCTCTTACTTTTTTTATTATTTCAGCGGTTGTAAGCATGAAGAGTTGTTATGGTACCTGAATGGCACGGAGAATATCATCTACTATGTCCACTGCATTTACGTTCTCTGCTTCCGCTTCGTAGGTAAGTCCGATACGATGGCGAAGCACATCTTTTGAAATGCTGCGGATATCTTCGGGAATCACAAAGCCGCGCTTGTTGAGGAAAGCATGCGCTTTGCCGGCGAGTGCCAGATTGATGCTGGCTCTGGGTGATCCGCCATAAGAGATGAGCGGCTTCAGCTTCTCCAGTTTATATCTTTCAGGATAACGCGTTGCGAATACGATATCGAGAATGTATTGCTCTACTTTTTCATCCATATACACCTGCTTCACCAGGCTTCTTGCCTGCATGATCTCATCCATGCTTACCACTTTCGATACTTCCGGTGGTTTCATTCCCATCACATTCTGACGGATGATGATCTGCTCTTCTTCTTTGGTGGGATATTCTACGATCACTTTCATCAGAAAGCGATCCTGCTGCGCCTCGGGCAATGGATAAGTTCCTTCCTGTTCCAGCGGGTTCTGAGTGGCCAGCACAAGAAATGGTTCGTCGAGTTTGTATGTGGTATCGCCGATGGTCACCTGCTTTTCCTGCATGGCTTCGAGCAATGCACTCTGCACCTTGGCAGGAGCGCGGTTGATCTCATCTGCCAGTACAAAATTGGCAAAGATGGGTCCCTTGCGAACCATGAACTCGTGCTTCTGCTGATTGTAGATCATGGTACCGATCACGTCGGCAGGCAGCAGATCGGGTGTGAACTGAATACGGCTGAACTTTCCCTGAACAGCCTGGGCCAATGATTTAATGGTAAGGGTCTTGGCAAGGCCAGGTACGCCTTCGAGCAAAATATGACCATTGCTGAGAAGGCCTATCAGCAATCTGTCGAGCATATGATGTTGCCCTACAATCACACGGGCAGTCTCGTCGCGGAGCCTGTCGATAAATGTGCTGTGGTGCTGGATCTTTTCGTTGAGTTGTTTTATGTCGTCGGCTGTTAATACCATAAACCGGGTTTAGCGTAATTGAATTATATCAAGATATGAAATTACGAACAAAGCCGTTGCAATATGCTTGCCAACTTGCCACACGGATGCCCGAAAAGAGAGAAAAACGGCTTTACACAATAAAAATCCCGGAGTTCTGTTATTGGGAAGTTCAGACCGTTCACCAATAACCCCCAATATGAAAAAGAACCTTCTAAGGTTTGCCCTTATCTCCTGTGTAACACTTTTCGCATTCTCTTCGTGCAAGAAAGACAAAGACGACGACAAGCTTGCTGTAACTTCTGAAAATCTTATCGGGAACTACAAACTCACCGAAGCCAAACTGAAAGTAGACAATGGCGCCGACAACTCCGTTATGTCTGGCATCAAAGACTGCGTTAAGGATGATCAGCTGCAACTGAAAGCTAAAAACGAAATGGCTATTGTTGATCTTGGACAAAAATGCGACCGGGACGAAATCACTACCTGGAAACTTGAATCAAACACCATTACCATTGGAACTAACGCATTTATTTCGGCAGGAAAGTATGAAGTGATTTCTCTTACCAAAACAACCCTGATTGCTGTACAGAATCAAACGGGAGGACCAGTTACTTCCCAATTCACCATCACATTGACGCGTCAGTAATCGAAAATCATTTGACCTTCTTCGGAAGGATTGAAAAAAGCCTGCTGCATTTCAGAAATACAGCAGGCTTTTCTATTGAAACAAATTGTAATCAACTCAGGTACTTGCCTACAATCGGCACTCTTCTTCCAATGCCGAATGCTTTTGAGCTTACGCGAATGATAGGACAGAACTGGTTTCTTTTGTATTCTGCATTGTTCACCAGTTTCAAAATGCGTTTCACAATGGCTTCGTCGATTCCCATTGCGATGATCTCTTTCGGTCCCTGCCTTCTCTCGATGTACTGATACAACACTTTATCGAGAAGCGTATATTCCGGCAGGCTGTCACTGTCTTTCTGCTCTGGCCTCAGTTCTGCCGAAGGCGCTTTGTGAATGATGCTTTCAGGAATGATAACACCATTTCGGTTGATGTATTCCGCCAGCGCATACACCTGCATCTTATACACATCACCGAGCACGCTGAGCCCTCCGGCCATATCGCCATACAGAGTACCATAGCCGGTAGCCAACTCACTCTTATTGGAAGTATTCAGCAGAATGTATCCGAACTTATTGGCAATGGCCATCAGCAGATTGCCGCGCGAACGGCTTTGAATATTTTCTTCTGCCAGTCCGAAAGGAAGATCATTGAACACAGGCTTGAGCGTATCCAGAAACTGATTGTACACATCCTTGATCGGAACGATATCGTATGGATTTCCGAGGTTTTTGCTGAGCTGTTCGGCATCTGTTACCGAGTGATCGGACGAATATTGGGAAGGCATCAGAATTGCCCGCACGTTATCTTTTCCCAATGCCTCACAAGCTAACGCCAATGCCACAGCGCTATCGATACCTCCGGACGATCCGAGGATAGCCTTGGAGAAGCCCATCTTTCTGAAATAATCCCGTATGCCGAGTATCAGTGCCTGATGTATCTCTCCAATATTTTTTTCTGAAGTGAGGTAGTTGATGATCTGATCGGGATCGTCTACCTTCGACACACGCATTTCTTTGTCGAGCGTGGCTGTAGCGCGTTTCAGCGGAGCCGGCGCTTTGGTGGTTACCGTAGACTGCTCCTGTTCCGTATCTACAATGGCGAAGTCTTCTTCAAATACTTTCATGGCTTTTACCACTCTGCCTTGTGCATCCATAACCAGGCTTCCACCATCGAACACCACTTCGGTTTGTGAACCGATGGTGTTGCAGTAGTACATCGGAAGTTTGTACTTCAGCACATTGGCGCGGAGCACTTCGAGCCTGTCGTCGTCGTGATCGTAATCGAATGGCGATGCGGAAATATTGATCATCAGATCCGGCTGCTGAACAATCAGCTTATCCATGGGACTGATGCGGTAAAGCGGATTGTCGCCGAGGTTCCAGATATCTTCACAAATGGTCAGTGCGATTCGTTTGCCTTTGAAGCGGATCACTTCCCAATGATAAGCAGGCTCGAAATATCTGTATTCATCGAACACATCGTAGTTGGGCAAACAGGTTTTCTGTGCAACACCCAGCACTTGTTTTTCGTACAGGAACCATGCTGCATTGAAGAGATCCTTCCCTTCTTTTTCAGGATTGCGCTGCGGACATCCAACAATCACTCCGATTGTATCGGTATGCTCTTTTATGATGTCGATGGCTTTATAACATTCATTGATGAAATCGTTGAACTCTAGCAGGTCTCTCGGAGGATAACCACAAATGCTCAGTTCAGAAAATACTACCAGGTCTGCACCTCTCGATTTGGCGTATTGGATGGCGCCAATGATCTTCCGGGTATTGTCTTCAAAGTTCCCGATATGATAATTTTGTTGGGCGAGAGCTATCTTCATACCTCAAATTTAAGCCCCATTGCGGGATTTTAAATTTTACATTTCCTTTTACAACATATTTTTGCAGCAAACGTTTGTCTGGCATGAAGAAAACCGCTATTGTACTGCTTTTGGCTACGGGCCTCTACGCCTGTAAGGATAAGAAAGCCCCCGATGTTTCCGATATCAAAATAAACCTCAGCGTACAGCGGTACGAACAGGATTTCTTCGCTGCAGACACGAACCGTCTGCCCGTGCTGATGCATGAAATGACCGGAAAGTATGGCGGATTCACCAGCGATTTCGCCAATCATATTCTGGGGATCGGTTCTCAGGATGCCGGCGGCGCTCCCGCTGATCCTATGGCAGCCATGAAAAGGTTCATCAAAGATTATCGCCCCATCAAAGACTCAGCAGATAAATTATTCAAAGACTTTTCTCCTTACGAAAAAGAAATCAGGAAAGGATTGCAGTATGTGCGATACTATTTTCCCGATTACCGGCTGCCTGAAAAGGTGATCACTTTCATCGGGCCGATGGATGCTTCATTCGATGCAGCATTGGGAAAATACGGAGATGTGATTACGCCGGATGGATTGGCCATTGGCCTGCAATTGCACCTCGGCAGCAATTTCTCCATGTATCAGTCGGAACTCGGTCAGCAATTATACCCCTCCTATATCTCACGCAGGTTCGCACCCGAATACATTTCAGTGAACAGCATGAAAAACATCATCGATGATATCTATCCCGAAAAAGGCGGCAGCCTCGATCTGGTATCGCTGATGATCGAAAAAGGGAAAAGACTGCACACTCTCGAAATGTTTCTCCCTTACACGGCAGATTCACTGCTCACGGGCTTTACAGCCAATCAGCTGAAATTCTGCGAAGCCAATGAAGCCGATATCTGGAACTTCTTTCTCACCAATAGCCTGCTCTACAAAACAGAACCGGACCTGATCCGCGAATATGTTTCAGATGCGCCATTCACGCAGGCCATGGGCAAAAACTCACCCGGATTTGTAGGCATGTGGGTAGGCAGACAGATCATCAGAAAATACCTGAGCAAGCACAAAGATCTCACGCTGCAACAATTGCTGCAGACAGATCCCAGAAAAATCTTTGAAGAAAGCAAATACAAACCCGGATAGAGAAAGGCTTACTTGCCGATCTTGTTCTTCATCCAGTTGCGTGCCTGCTGCAATTCTGTAATGTCGGTGAATGCTTCTTTCGGAATGATGAAGAAAGAGCGTGCATCGAAGTAAAGATGGAAGAAATACGGGCTCTCCACGAAACGGCTGAATTGGTTCCAGCTCCAGTCCTTAGACCCTCTTTCGGTTTCGAGCGTTACGATACTCTCATCGAAGTGCATAATGAAATGGTCCTTGAACGTGCTCGATTTTTTGTAGATGCTTGCCGGAAGGATGCGCCAGATCACCAGCATCAGTACAAACCAGAGCAGCGAGAACATCAGAAATGAAATCGGCTGAATAATCTTATAGGCGAAAAGTACCGCGGAAAGGATCGCAAATACATTGATGATGATCAGGAGTACCTTTATTTCGGGTCTCGAAAGGAAATGATACCGTAATGCCTGTATCACCTGCTTCTTATCATAGCCAAATTGAACCGTCATTAGCACACTTTAAGGGCCGTAAAAGTAAGGAGAGGAAACCATACCCAAAAAACAATTTACTTTTGGGCGATATGAATCTCCGGAAAAATAAATGCTTCATTCTGACCGCTTTCGCTGGTCTGATAGCCCTTTTCGCAGCCGGCTGTGGCGAAGAGAACAAGCCGCATACCATCGAACCTGCCTTTTATTACTGGAAATCGCAGGCCGTTTTCAATGGTACAGAAGAAGCAACCCTGAAGAAACTCAGTCAGAAACTCTATGTGAAATTCTTCGATGTGGTTTGGGATCCGCAGCGGAAAGAGGCTGGTCCGGTTGCGAAAGTTCAGTTCGGAACAAAGTCCAGACAGTTCCTATCTGAAAACCAGATCAGGATCATCCCCACGGTTTTCATCACCAACGAAACGCTCCGGTACCTGGATTCCGGTACAACAGTTTTACTGGCTTCCCGGTTAGCTGCCCTGATCGAGAATACCGCAAAAGAGCAATTGCCCGACGCGCCGGTCAGTGAGGTTCAGATTGATTGTGACTGGACTGCACAAACCCGCGACAAATATTTTCTGCTGCTGCAACACATCAAACAATATCCCTGGATTCAGGGAAAGACACTCTCGGCAACCATCAGACTATACCAATGCAAATACATGCACAGAACAGGTGTTCCACCCGTTGACCGCGGATTGCTGATGTGTTACAATATGGGAAATCTGAAAGATCCGGCAACCACCAATTCCATTCTCGATCCGAAAGAACTGGAGTTGTACACATCCTCTCTAAACCGCTACCCGCTTGAGTTAGACGTAGCTTTCCCTCTTTTCAACTGGAAGGTTTTATTCAGGCAGGATAAATACACAGGCCTCATTCAGGACCTCCCCACAGCTGCCCTCGATGTACCGGGATTGACTAACAGGAAAGGCAACACGTATCGCCTGCTCAAAGACACTTTACTATTGGGTTATGAGCTGCACAAAGATGATCTGATAAGACAGGAAGATAGTAACTTTGACGATATTATGAAGTCGGCCCGCATACTCAAACCTAAGATCAGGAATGAAAAGCTGACCGTTTCTTTATACCATTTAGATTCATTAACGCTGAATAATTACACAACCTATGAACTGCAAACTATTCTTAGTAGCCTGCATTAATGCCGCTGCGTTGTGCTTTCCGTACAACATCATCGGATGCGCAGGCGGAGACGACGACCCGTATGATTATTATGTGAGTTTCTTTGCCAAGGACAATACCAATGTTCCCGGCTATCAGCCATTCTACTACACCAACGTGCAGTTTCTGTATCGTGAAGAAGAACCGGTAAAAACATCCGACGTTACTTCTGCTGAGTGGGTAGGCTATGGCAACAACAGCTTCTCTAAAAAAGATGCCAACGATTTTGTGGTGAAGTTTGCGAGAAAGGATCTCTCCAATCTCTACTTCCACCTCGAAAAAAATCAACCGCTCAGCATTCCCGATTCTGTGAAGAACAATGGCATGACCAATTACTTCATGCAGAACAAAGATCTGGAAGCGCTCGGCTACATCATGTATGCCAAACAGGTGGAACCGAATGTAACCGGCGACTGGACTGCATGGGAGCCTATTCAGCGCGACAAAGATAAAATGGCCAAACTGCAGAAGAACGGCAATCAGCTCTATGCAGTAGCCAAAAATGATTTCATAAAACTGCGTCTGGCCTATCAGGTAGCCCGCCTCGCACATTATGCAGGCCGCTATGACGAAGCCATTCAGGCATACGATCAGCAGATCAAACCAAACCCAACAAAAAGCATTCTGCAGGATCTCGGTCTTTCACTCAAAGCCGGCGCTCTGATGCATACCGGCCAGAAGAACGAAGCCGCCTATATCTTCAGTCAGCTTTTCAGCAAAGAACAGGTGAAGCGCATATCCAACTACATGAGCTTCGACTGGTCTGTAAAAAGATTCGACGAAGCCAATCGCAAAGCGGTACTCGCTCTCTGCAAAAACGATCTTGAAAAAGCCAACCTGCTCGGCCTCTTCGCACTCGGCAGTTTCAAACCAGAACTGAATACGCTCAAAACAATTCAGAAGCTGGCACCGTCTGCACCGATGTTTGAAATACTCCTGATCCGTGAAGTGAATAAACTTGAAGACAATTACTTCGCTCCGGGAGGGAAGTCTTCAGAGGAAGTAACGCTCAACTCTACCAACATCAGTGAGAACTCACAGGAAGTTGCGCAGTGGCGCGCGGAAGCCAAAGAGTTCGGAGCATTCTGTCAGGATGCATCCAAACAAAAAGGCGCCAATAAAAATCTGCTTTCAGTAGCTGCAGCACATGCATTTCTGATCAGCGGAGATTTTGCATCAGCCCGCAAGCAACTGGACGATACAAAGAAGCTCAACCTCTCATCAGAATTGCAGGATCAGTGGGGCATGACCAATCTGTTGCTCACCATCAATACACAACCAACCATCGATCAGAAATTCGAAGAGCAGATCTATCCATCATTGCAATGGCTGCAGAAGAAAGCAGAAGCACGCAATGAATATGCACAATTCTATCGCCGTGTATTCAACGACGTACTCGCTCCGCGCTACAAAG
Organism: Pseudoflavitalea sp. G-6-1-2; assembly: GCF_012927185.1. Lineage (GTDB taxonomy): Bacteria > Bacteroidota > Bacteroidia > Chitinophagales > Chitinophagaceae > Pseudobacter. The sequence continues at coordinate 1,483,204 of NZ_JABBGB010000001.1, read as the reverse complement.
CGCTGAAGAATGCAGATCAGGTTAAGTTCCTGCTTTGTCAGGGTACAGCCGAATGGATTCAGCAGAAATATATCCATGAAGGATGGGGATTCTATTCCAACACAGTAGGCACACTCCGCACAGAGTTCTCTTCTGAGCAGGTTCAGCAACTGATCAATCTGATGAGCAGCAGCAAGCTGAATTCATTCGAGAAATTCATCGTGAGCAATAACACTTTCAGCAAAGACGATGTGAATGATGTTGCAGGCACATCACTGCTCCGCGAATTCAAATATGCAGAAGCAGAAAAATGGTTTGCGAAGATCCCGGCATCTTACTACACCAAAGAGCCTTACGCTACTTATCTGCTCGGCAATCCTTTTGCAGATCTGATTGAAGACACGCACGCTCCTACCAAACAGGATACAAAGAAATACACCAAGCTCACGTTCACTCAGCGCATGATGCAACTGGAGAAGGATCTGGCCAAAGCAACTGATCCTGAAAAACAGGCACAGCTGCACTATGAAATCGCCAAGGGGCTCTATGGCATGAGCTACTGGGGCAATAGCTGGATTCTCTCCCAATACGGATGGGGCGGAGGAGAAGGTTTACCATCAGACACCAAAAGTCTCAAACCCGGTGAGAAAGAATACTACGGTGTATTTTCATCGAGAGATCATTATCTCCAGGCATTCAACCTGAGCAAGGATAAGAACTTCAAAGCCCGCAGCCTCTTTATGGTGGCTAAATGTGAGCAGAAGCAAATCCCTGTTCCGCAATGGGGACGGAACATGGAATGGGATACTTACTCCAAACTGCAGAAAGAACATGAGCAGAAGATCATGACGAATAAGGTGAGGTTTACAGCACTGGCAAAAGAGTATAATACCACTCCATTCTTTAAGGAGGCAATCAATACCTGTAGTTATCTGGGCGATTTTGTAAGAAGAATAAAATAAGACTTACGACACATTTCAATAAAAAGCCGCTCCGTTTTTTCGGAGCGGCTTTGTTTTAAGCACGATTATCGTAGCAGTTTGCCGCACTTCGCTTTGCCATTGGCGGCTTCATAAGTAGTAATGTAGCGGCTGCATGAGCCGAATAATATCACCAGCGCCGTGAGCGCCATCAGGGTGAGTTTTTTCATACCGTCCGGAAATTTGGTTGCGTAAAGGTCTAATCAGGCACTTAAAATAATAATCAATTGCGAAAAACCGAAACTCCGCCGGATAAAAAGGTAAAACTACCCATTGACCCGCCTATTTCAAACCGCCTCTTGTTCCTTGTGATCTTATCCATTATCTTCGCACCCTGCTGATAGCCTATAGAATAGCCATTGTTTATTCTCCTATACCATGAAATGCTAATCACAGGCAGCCTCTTAAATCTTGCAATATTCAGCACTCTTCTGAGTTAGCGCATAGAATATCCTTTATGGGTCTTCCTGATGATATTACAAATAATCGAGTTTTATTATTTGAACAATAGCATATGGCACCTGATAACCGGAGTTTTATAGCGCTGAAGAAATACCTCAAAAAGCCCGTCGATGGATTGAAATCCATCCGTGTTGCTATCGTTGCAGATTCAGCATCCCAATTTATTCACCAGGCACTCAAAGGATTCGGCATTTCCGAAGGGATCCACTATGATATTTTCGAAGCCGATTACAATCAGATAGACCTTCAGGTGTTCGATCCGGGTTCCGAGTTGTATGAAAGCAAGCCGGACTATGTGATCATTCTCCGCAGCTCGGAAAAACTGCTGAAGAAATATTATTCACTGTCCGGAGAAGAGAAAAGTCAGTTCGGAGCTAACCAAACAGCCTATGCGAAAAATCTGTACCAGCAGATCAGCAGCCAGCTGAAAGCCCGTGTGATCTTCAATACTTTTCCTGAACTCAACGATGCAGTGTTCGGAAACTTCAGCACCAAAACCCCTTCTTCATTTTTATATCAGCTGCGCAAACTCAATATGGGCCTGATGGATCTGGCGCAGGAAGAAAAAAATCTCTTCCTGGTAGATCTCGCGGCGCTGGTGGCACAACGCGGATACGCACAATTCAGCGATGCCAAAATGTACATCAGTGCAGACATGGTGTTCAGCATCGATATACTTCCCGATCTGGCAGAGCAACTGCATAAAGTGATCCAGGCCATTGCAGGCAGCTTCAAAAAATGCCTGATCCTCGATCTCGACAATACCACCTGGGGAGGCATCATCGGAGATGATGGCCTCGAAGGCATTCAGATCGGAGATCTCGGTCTGGGCAAGGCTTTCACCGATCTGCAACTCTGGGCAAAAGAGCTGAAGAAGCGCGGCATCATCATCGCCGTTTGCAGCAAGAACACGGAGAGCATTGCCAAAGAGCCATTCATCAGTCATCCGGATATGAAGCTGAGACTCGACGACATAGCCGTGTTTGTGGCCAACTGGGAAACCAAGGTGGACAATATCCGGCATATTCAGAGCATCCTCAATATTGGATTCGACTCCATGGTGTTCCTCGACGACAACCCTTTCGAGCGCGAAATGGTGAAACAAAACATCCCCGACATCACCGTTCCCGAACTGCCCGAAGATCCTGCAGAATACATGCCTTACCTGCGTACGCTCAACCTCTTTGAAACAGCCAGTTTCACAGAAGAAGATGAGCAACGCACCAAACAATACCAGGAAGAAGCCAACAGAAATATTCTTCAGAAAAGCTTTGCCAATGAAGAAGAATTTCTCGCCAGCCTTGGCATGGAATGCGAGATAAAACCATTCGACAATTTCACCATACCGCGCATCGCGCAATTATCACAGCGAAGCAATCAATTCAACCTCCGCACTGTAAGATATACGGAGGATGATATCAGGCGCATTGCACAATCACCCGATCATTTCACGTTATCTTTTTCGCTGAAAGATATCTACGGAGATTACGGCCTGATTGCCTTCATCATTCTTGAAAAGAAAAGTGCGGACACGCTGTTCATCGACAGCTGGATCATGAGCTGCCGTGTACTCAAAAGAGGCATGGAGCTGCTTACACTTAAAAGCATCATCGATCTTGCAAAAGAACAGGGCTTCAGTGAGGTAACGGGAGAATATCTTCCTACTAAAAAGAATGAACTGGTGCGCGAGCATTATCCCAAACTGGGGTTCACCACCACCGAAGCCAACAACTACACCATCAGTGTAGCTGACTACCCTTACGATAAAAACATTTACATCAAAAGAAAATAATCAACAATGGAACAGCAACAGATTTTGGAGCAGCTGAATGAAATATTTATCGACGTGCTTGACAACAGCGATATCAAACTCACCGAGGCAACAACTGCCAATGATATCGAAGAGTGGGACAGCCTTTATCATATTCAGCTGGTGGTGGCAATCGAGAAGCATTACAAAGTGAAGTTCACAGCTTCGGAGATTCAGAGCTGGAAGAATGTAGGAGATATGGCCAATGCTGTGAAGAGCAAACTCGGTGCATAGTTTCTGTAAACCCTTATAAACCGGATGAATGTTATTCAATTCGATTGAGTTCCTGATATTTTTCATTTTCGTCACTACCCTGTATTTCGGTCTGCCGCATAAGTTCAGGTGGCTGCTGTTGCTGATTGCATCCTGCGGCTTTTATATGTTCTTTAAACCAGAGTACATCCTGATCCTGGGCTTCACCATTGTGATAGATTATTATGCAGGGATCTGGATCGAATCTGCCAAAACCCCGGCTGCCAGAAAACGGTTTCTGGTAATGAGCCTCATTGCCAATATTGGCGTGCTGGCAATATTCAAGTACTACAATTTCATCAACGACAATATCACAGGTTTGTGCAATCTCTTTGGATACACCAATCAGATACCTTACCTGCATATCATTCTCCCAATCGGTCTGAGCTTTCACACATTCCAGGCTATGAGCTACACCATCGAAGTGTATCGTGGCAATCAGAAAGCAGAAAGGCATTTCGGAATTTATTCGCTGTATGTGATGTTCTATCCACAGCTGGTGGCAGGGCCAATCGAAAGGCCGCAGAACATGCTTCATCAGTTCCATGAAAAATTCACCTGGGATTATGATCGTGTGATGAGTGGCCTGCGTCTGATGGCATGGGGACTATTCAAGAAGATCGTAATTGCAGACAGGTTGTCCATTGTGGTAGATGCCATGTACAGTGGCACTTACGGATACAACACAGTGTGGGTATTCATCGGAACTTTCTTCTTCGCATACCAGATCTATTGTGATTTCTCGGGGTACTCCGACATTGCGCTGGGATCTGCAAGGGTAATGGGTTTCACGCTGATGAAGAATTTCAATTTTCCTTTTCAGGCGAAGACCATTACCGATTACTGGAGAAGATGGCATATTTCGCTGAGCACCTGGTTCAGTGATTATCTCTATACGCCGATTGTGATCAATCGGCGCGATTGGGGCAAATGGGCTGTGGTATTCGGACTGGTTTTCACTTTCTTCATCAGCGGACTCTGGCATGGTGCGGGCTGGCCCTTCATCATCTGGGGTGTGCTGCACGGCATCGCCATGAGCTACGAGTTCATGACCAAGAAATGGAGAAAGAAAACATTCTCGAAACTGCCTGTCTGGCTCAACAACACATTGAGTCAGCTGATCGTATTTCTCTTTCTGCAGTTTGTCTGGATCTTCTTCAGAGCAGATTCGTTCCATACAGCATTCAATGTGATCAAAGGGCTTTTCAATTACGAGAACTTTCCCGATCAGTTTCCGGCATTCACCGCAGCGCTTCGTTATTCACTGCTGGTAGGCGCATTGATGCTGGCGCATTTTCTGGTGTTTGAAAAATTCTGGAGAAACGAAAAGTGGAGCAAAAAACTGGATAGCTCGGTAGGCCTTCGCTATGCCGTATTCGGATATATGTTCCTGCTGTTTGTTTTCTTCGGATCGTTCAAGAATGCACAGAGCTTTATTTACTTTCAATTCTAAGCCACCGGTATGAGACCTAAATATGTAATCACAGGATTAGTTACGCTTGCGCTGATAGCGTTCGTACTGCATTATTGGCTGGAGAGCAGGTACAAAAGCACCATGCAGTACAAAACACAATGGATATTGCAGAAAGAAAAGCAGCAATACGATTATGTGGTGCTCGGAGCATCACACGCGTATGTTGGTTTTGATGTGGCGATGGCCGATAGCATACTGCACGAGAAAGGCATCAATATTTCACTCGATGGCAGCCTCATCGGCACACAGAGTGTACTGGCAGATCTTTTCTTCAACCGCAATCAGAACAAAACAAAACGGTTCTTTTTCTGCATCGATAATCCCAGTGCCATCAACACAAATGAACTCGCAGATATCGCTGATGGCCGCATGATGCCTTATCTCAACTATGATGAAGTTTTCAGCTTTTACAAACCATACGGCATCAAGTGGTATTTCGACCGGTATATGCCGCTGTGGAAATATGCAGAGTACAATTATTACTGGGGACCGCATGTCTTTTCCAACACCTGGGGCAATTTCATGAAGCCTGATTTCGATACGGCTTCCGGCTCACGATACGACTACGGCAATCGTTACGACAATACCGATACCATGACGGTGAGCCTCGATTTCCAGCTCGATAAGTCCGAAACTGAATACAAGTATTTCAGAAAGATCCTGGAAGTATGCAAAAAGAATCAGATCACACCTGTGTTGTTCACATTGCCATTGGGAAGAGCTGATACATCAGCGCAGGCAAAACAACATCTGGCTGATTTCAATGCGTATTGCAAAAAACAGGGAATGGAGTTTTATTATCTCGGAGATTACCTGAACTATCAGTTCGAGTATTTCGGAACCAAGGGGCACCTGAATAAGAAAGGAGCAGAGCTCGCAACAAAAAAATTCATTGAAGAATATCTGACTAAGCAGTCGGCAAAGTAAAGTTTAGATATACGATTAAAGGCCCGGAGTTCCGGGCCTTTTTTATTTTATCAGCGGCCGAAGAGCCGGCTCCAGAAACTCTTTTTTTCTGTTGGAACAAAGGCCCATAGTAACTCATCATTATTACGAATTACATTGTCTAAATCAAAGCCTCTGATACCCCAATAAAATCCAGATCCGTTTGATTCTTTTCGCAAGTCGGCAATTTTGCAACCTTCCGGAAGGATTAGTGAAAACTGCTTCAGTGCGGGATCATTGGAATTTCGCGCAACCTCCAGATCGATGAGACCTGCATCAGGTTGCTCCCAGGCGTTAAACCTTTCCTCTTCATAAATCCGGTGAAATACAGAATGCTCATGTTTTTCGCCATACTCCTGTAGCTGTTGCAGAAACTCGGTGAGATTATCAGCTTGCTTCACCATTACTGCCGGGTCGTGGCAGGCAAAAAACACTTCTCCCCAATCTCCATTTTGTTTGATGTCTATTATCCAGAAGTTACCTAACCCATCTCCGGTAAGCTGCACCTGTGCAGGGAAAATATTTTCTAAACCAAACCACCCGATTGTGTTAAAGGAAAAAGGTTCAAAGAAATCAAATTTAAAACCGGAAGCATATTTCATCAATTCCATGATGTCGTCCGGAATGCGCATTTCAGGAAAAATTTGCGCCAGGTCCTCAATTTCATCTTCAGTAAATCCTGGTTCAACTTTCACACGATGGGACTCTCCATCTTCGTTCTGGTATTCTTTTCCGGCGAAGATCTTAAATTGATCAAGTGGGGTCATAAGGAGTATTTACAAATTGAGATTATAATGCACGCTTCTTCCTCCTCCTTCTGAAACAATCGCGCCCATTTCTGTCAGCTCCTGCAAATCGCGGGTGGCAGTGGCTTTGGAGGCGCGTGTGATGCTCATGTATTTCTTTGCCGTCATTCCCCCATCGAAACCTTCGGGAAGTGCATCGAGCATTTTGTTGATGGCTTTCAGCTGACGCTCGTTCAGCTGCTCTTTATGCTTGTCGAAGAATTTCGTTTTCTGCAAAGTGAGCTCCACCATTTGTTTTGCTTCGCGCTGCGATTGCAATACTGTTTGTGTGAAATAGATAAGCCAGTGAGTGATCTCGTTTGTTTTCTGTGCAGCGGAGAGCGCTGCATAATAATCGCTTTTATTTTTTTCGATGGTGGCTGAAAGGCTCAGTATCACAGGCCTTCCGATGGTTTGCGATAATGCCTTTTCCGCAATGGCCCTTCCGATACGGCCATTGCCATCTTCAAACGGATGTATGCTCTCGAAATATAAATGCGCAATGGCAGAACGAACGGGAGCTTTTTTGATTTCTTTTGCGCCACCCGGAGCAGTGTCGTTGAACCACTGAATGAATCGTTTCATTTCTTCGGGAACACGTGCAGATGGCGGAGCTTCGAAATGAATGGTTTCTCTTCCGATGGTTCCCGAGATCACCTGCATGGGCGCTTCATCTTTTCTCCATGCACCCGTATTGATATTCCGGCTTTGCTTCAGCAGTGCCCTATGCCACTCGAATAATTTTTCTTCAGTTAGTGGTTCTGCAAAGCTGTTGCGCACATCCACTACAAGCTCGGCTGCTCCCTGCGCTTTTTTGTCTTTTACATTTTCGGGAGTGGAATTAAGTCCCAATCTGTTTCTGATGGAAGACACTACATCCTGTCTGCTGAAAAACTCTCCTTCAATGGCAGAAGTTTTGATGGCCTCAGCAATCAGCAATCCGGTGATGGTTTCCTGTGCTGCGGAATCGGGCAGGGCACGAAGCATGCCACTCACATCGCCTGTTTCCTGTGCAAACTGAAGGAGCACATCATCAACAGCAGCCAGATTGTAGCTGAATTCCGGCCAGGTAGATTGTTGCCAATTGTAGGTCATGAGCCGATTAGGATTATTATTCGGCTCAAATTTAATTAAATTATGAGCCAAATAGAAGATTATTCAGCTCAACTATCAGAAAAACATGAGCCGAATAGGAGGATTAATCGGCTCAACACAGCTAAGTGACTGATTTTCAATATTAAAAATAACCCCGCCAGTACTACCAGCGGGGTTCTATTTCAGATCAAATCAAACACATTTTTAGCTGCAGCCCATGCTATTGCCACAGTTCAGGCATTTGTAGCAGGTGCCGCTTCGGATGGTGATATGTCCGCAGGTATTGCAGGCGGGTGCATCGCTTTGCATGCTTTTCGCGGCTGCATTCAATGCATCGAGCCCTCCGGTTTCTGCTTTCACTGTTGCACGATTGGTCTTACTCGCTTCGGCATCCGGCGCTTTATGACCGGATTTTGCAGCCACTACACGCACATCACTCAATTCGGGTGTTTTTTTATCGTACTCAAGCGAAGTGGGGATTTCGTCCCAATCGTCCGAGCCGGTATTCATTACTTCGGGTCTGTCGAGCACATGCACCAGGTCTGAACGCTTGAGGTATTCGTATGCGAGTGCACGGAAAATGAAGTCTACAATGGAAGTGGTGCTCTTGATATTCGGGTGATCTACCATGCCCGCCGGTTCGAAGCGCGTGAACACGAACTTATCTACAAACTCTTCGAGTGGCACGCCGTATTGCAGACCGATGGACACTGCAATTGCGAAGCAGTTCAGCATGCTGCGCATGGTTGCTCCTTCTTTGGCCATATCGATGAAGATCTCACCCACTGTCCCGTCGTTGTATTCGCCGGTTCGGAGGAAGATGGTTTGTCCGTTTATCTTGGCCTTCTGCGTATAACCTCTTCGTTTCGCAGGCAATGTTCTGTGCTCTACGATCCGTGCCAGCTGTCTTTTCAGTTTGGTATCGGGAGATGCCTGTACACGTTTCTGTACTTCATCCAGCAGTTCCTGAATAGTGAGTTTGCCGAGATCGACAATCAGTGTTTCGGGCTGCTGTTCTGCAGCGGGTTGTTCCGCTGTTGCTGTGGCATCATCCTCAGTTTTCTTTTTCTTATCGCTCTTATTGCTGAGTGGCTGACTGAGTTTGCTTCCGTCGCGATAAAGTGCGCAGGCTTTGAGACCCAGTTGCCAGCTCATGAGGTAAGCATCGGCGATCTCTTCGATCTTCGCTTCGTTCGGAAGGTTGATGGTCTTCGAGATAGCGCCGCTGAGGAAAGGTTGTGCGCTTGCCATCATGCGGATATGTCCGTGTGCATGGATGTAGCGCTCACCTTTGTTGCCGCATTTGTTGGCACAATCGAATACGGGGAGATGTTCTGCTTTCAGATGTGGTGCACCTTCAACAGTCATGGTACCGCAAACGTAATCGTTGGCAGCTTCGATCTCTTCGTCGGTGAAGCCGAGCGCTTCGAGCAGGCTCCATTCGAAGTTGAAATATTGTTCGGGTTTAAATCCGAGACGCTGGAGACATTCTTCGCCGAGCGTGTATACGTTGAATACGAATCCGATTTCGAAAGCGGATGTAACGGCAGTATCGAGTTTTTTGATCTCTTCGGCGATGAATCCCTTTTCGCTCAACGTTTGGTGATTGATATGCGGAGCGCCAGCGAAGCTGCCGGCCCCTACTGCATATTTCACAATGGCATCGATCTCTTTCGATTTGTATCCGAGATTTTTCAATGCAGCAGGAACGGACTGATTGATGATTTTGAAGTAACCGCCACCGCTCAATTTTTTGAATTTCACCAGTGCGAAATCCGGTTCAACACCAGTGGTATCGCAATCCATCACCAGACCGATGGTTCCGGTGGGAGCGATCACGGTTGTTTGCGCATTGCGGTATCCGTATTGCTCGCCGAGTTGAACTGCTTCGTCCCAGGCCTTGGTAGCGGCTTTGAGCAGATAATCAGGACAATACTTGGCTTTGATGCCAACAGGTTTTACACTCAGTCCTTCATACTCATCTGCATCGTAAGCAGCGAGGCGGTGATTGCGCATCACGCGCATCATATCTTCAGCATTTTCCTGATAACGTGCGAAGGGTCCGAGAATGCCGGCCAGTTCAGCAGATGTTTTGTAGGAGATGCCGGTCATGATAGCAGTGATAGCGCCGGCGATGCCGCGTGCTTCTTCACTGTCGTATGCGATGCCCATTACCATCAGCATGGAGCCGAGGTTGGCATAACCCAAACCGAGAGTACGATAATCGTAGCTCAGCTGAGCCACTTCTTTGGAAGGGAACTGCGCCATCAGCACGGAGATCTCCAGCACGGTAGTCCAGAGGCGGCAGGTATATTCAAAACCTTCCACATCGAAGGTGTTTGTTTTCTCGTCGTAGAATTTGCGGAGGTTGGCAGATGCCAGGTTGCAGGCTGTATTGTCGAGGAACATATACTCGCTGCAAGGGTTGGATGCATTGATGCGGCCACCTTTGGGAGATGTATGCCACTCATTGATAGTGGTATCGTACTGTGTACCGGGATCGGCGCAACGCCATGCGGCGTAAGCGATCTGATTCCAGACTTCACGGGCAGGCAGGCGTTTCATTACGCGGCCGTCTGTGCGAGCTTTGAGTTCCCAGTCTTCGTCGTTCTCCAGTTTGGTGAAGAACTCGTTGGGAATGCGAACGGAGTTGTTGGAGTTTTGTCCGCTTACGGTGCGGTATGCTTCGCCTTCATAATCGCTGGGGTAACCGGCGGCGATGAGGGCTCCTACTTTTTTCTCTTCTTCCATTTTCCAGTTGATGAAATCGAGCACTTCGGGGTGATCGAGATCGAGGCAGACCATTTTCGCTGCGCGGCGGGTAGTGCCTCCGGACTTGATGGCACCTGCTGCGCGGTCGCCGATTTTGAGGAAGCTCATGAGGCCGCTGGAAGTACCGCCACCACTGAGTTTTTCTCCTTCTCCGCGGATATGGGAGAAATTGGTTCCTACGCCGCTGCCGTATTTGAAGATGCGGGCTTCGCGCATCCACAGGTCCATGATACCGCCTTCGTTCACCAGATCATCATCTACGGAGAGGATAAAGCAGGCATGAGGCTGTGGGCGTTCATAAGCGGAAGTTGATTTCTTCAGCTTTCCGTCCTGCGCATCTACAAAGTAGTGGCCCTGTGGTTTGCCTTTGATGCCATAGCTCTCGTAGAGGCCGGTATTGAACCACTGGGGTGAGTTGGGTGTGCAGCTTTGGTTGAGGATGCAATACACCAGCTCTTCATAAAATATCTGTGCGTCTTTTTCAGAAGCGAAGTATCCATTGCGTTCGCCCCATACTCTCCAGCAGTTGGCCATACGATGGGCAACCTGTTTAATGGATGTTTCGCGGCCTGTGGAACCGTCGGCCTGTGGAACACCTGCTTTGCGGAAATACTTCTGGGCGAGAATATCTGTTGCAATCTGCGACCACTGTTTTGGTACCTCTACATTGTTCATTTCAAACACCACTTCTCCGCTTGGATTACGGATTATGGAGGTACGGTAATCATACTCAAACAGTTCGAACACGCTCTTGTCTTCGGCGGTGAAGCGGCGACTGAACTGCAGACCTCTGGCAGATTGCTTTTTAGTCATAAGGTTAGAAATTAGATCAATAAATTAAATAGTGAAGGAGGAAAACGAAAATATCTTTTGAATGTGAAATTTCAAGATTGGAAATATGCACAGCATGTGGATAAGGAGCTATGGGAATTCCCTGTTGCTTACTGGCAGTAGGTTTGTGGATTTTTGCACATTCCCTGACAATTCTCCGACAAACTTTTTTTGTTTTTCATCATAATTTTTTATATTATCTATTTCGCACTAATTCAACGCCCATGCCGGTTGTAAGGGAACCAACTGCCTGAAGCAAATTGAATTACAAGCTCATCAGAATTTTGTTCGCGCGATGCGGAAACAAATTTTCGGGCATCGTTTTTACTTCAAATCTGATACCAGAAAAATACACTAACGTATATCAACAATCGAAAATTAAAATCATTTTAATCGTAAGCGGCCGGATGAAAATACATTTCCTTTTTTGAAGAAACACCTGCATAACAATTTCATCACAACGGCCTTCGACGGGGGTATGAAAATCCGTCTGAAAAATATGCCCGGCAGTGTTGTATCTCCGATCAACTTTATGTACGCAGGATGGAAGCCTGGAACAACTGTCAGCTTCTGTGCAACATATTTTAAGGACAGGATTTCCATACCCCCTCTCAGGCATCAGGGCCCGCTGCATGTGCAGGTTTTTCTGAGTGTAGTCATAATAAAGATTCTCAACCCAAAGCACACCCGCAAACCCAAATACTTCTTTGTGCTTCCACCACTTTATGGAACAGCAGCCATACCTCACCAATATTACCTTATCATATATGCGCTGTACCGGGCAATCAATAGTTGAAGCGCTCATCCCTTTGCCTGCCTCCATCCCCGAATCCGGTCAATTTCAACCACGTCATTCTACCGCTACCTCGTGCACCCTCCCCTCATCCCCACCTCACCCGTAACGGGCGGGAAACTTCAGCTGCACATCCGGCGGTTACCGGCGGTGGTTTGGGATCAGCCTTTCAGGGCCTTCGAACAGGTTGCGCAAAAGCCCGGCCAGCGTACAAAAAGCCCTATCCTACATCCCTTTGCCGATCCCTCATTCTACTCTGCCCGGCCTGTTTGGCGTCCCTGAAAGGCTGATCCCAAACCACCGCCCGGCAAACAAACCAACCCATATTCACCTGTCCATCAGCGCTAGTCTCTTCCCTCCCGTTACCCCACCTATTTTCCACATTCTGAAATACATAAGGCCATCCAAAAAACTTTTCGCATTTTTGCAATGATCCAATAGCACAGGCATGACGAATCGTATTTACCAATCACTAGTCTTACAGAAAGCGAAAGGACATAAATCGTTTGCCGTTCTCATTGATCCGGATAAAGTGACCGTAGAAAAGATCACTGAACTGACTACCCTGGCAATGGACGCATCCGTCGACTATCTCCTCATCGGAGGAAGTCTGGTTGTATCCAATCACCTCGACGAAGTGGTGATGCAGGTTAAAAAAGAATGTAACATCCCGGTTGTATTGTTCCCGGGTTCCCCCTCCCAATTGTCCAGACATGCAGACGCATTGCTGTACCTTTCTCTTATTTCAGGCAGAAATCCCGAACTGCTGATCGGCCAGCATGTGATCTCGGCACCGCAGGTGAAACAGAGCGGACTTGAGATCATCTCCACCGGCTATATGGTTATCGATGGCGGAGCACCCACCACCGTGAGCTATATCAGCAATGCTACGCCCATCCCGGCAGACAAGAATGAAATTGCCATGTGTACCGCCATGGCCGGCGAAATGCTGGGCATGAAGGTGATTTACATGGATGCCGGAAGCGGCGCCAAACGCCCCATTACCGAAAGCATGATCGAAAAAGTGAGTCAGGTGATCGAGGCCCCCCTCGTAATCGGAGGCGGAATCACCGATCCGGAGAAAGCTTACCGCAACTGCAAGGCTGGCGCCGACGTTATCGTAATCGGAAACGCCATCGAGAAAGATGCCGGTCTGATCCGCGAAATGAGCGCTGCTATCCACTCGGTTCCCCTTATCAGCAGATAATCAACTGCCTTTTTAACTTATTGTTTCGGCCCCTTCAGCTTTGGGGCTGAAATTGTAAACGAAAATTTTACAGTAAAAAATCCCTGTATACCAAAATTCGTATTTACATTTGTAGGGTTAAACAAAATTGAGTACAAAGTACATCCACTAGAGAAATGCAAAAAAATCTCCATAAACTCGCAGAAGTGATGGCATTAACTGCCAGCTCTATCTTGCGTGGGATTTTTCCTGTACAGCTCCGTACAGTTTTTCATCCACAGCCCGTCCCCGTTCAGGTGCGACGTTGATACTCAATTACCATAGAGTCCCCCTGATTATTACTGGAACACTATGCAGCCCCGGCCTTTGGCGGGTATTCCTGCGTTCCACTCCCGAAATGTCTTAGTAATTGTTCACCTTTTATTGTAGAGCCATAAAATGGAAACTCAACAACAATTCCAGGTTCTGATTGCCGATGAATCTCATCTGGGCTTCGCACAGATCATTTGTGATGAAATGGCCTCATCTGCCAAAGCCAGAGGTACCGGCATTGCCAAAAGATCCCCGGAATATATCCAATTGAAAATTCGTGAAGGCAAAGCCGTGATCGCCTTCAACAAGGAGGGTGTATGGGCAGGCTTCTGCTACATCGAAACATGGAGCCACGGCGAATATGTTGCCAACTCAGGCCTCATCGTTTCTCCCAATTTCAGAAAAGGAGGGCTTGCAAAGGCCATCAAACGCAAAATCTTCGATCTCAGCAGACAGAAATACCCCGATGCCAAGATCTTCGGTCTCACTACCGGCCTCGCCGTAATGAAGATCAACAGCGATCTCGGCTACGAACCTGTTACCTATTCCGAACTCACACAGGATGATACCTTCTGGGCAGGCTGCAAAAGCTGCATCAACTACGAGATCCTCATGAGCAAAGAAAGGAAGAACTGCCTCTGCACTGCCATGCTCTACGATCCAAAAGATCACTACGAGCCTCAGGAAACGAAAGAATTCTTTGAACAGAAGAAAAGCATTTTCGAAAGACTGATCCGCATCAAGCAATGGAAGTTTTTGCAACCCTTTCTCAAAAAAGAAAAAGACCAGAAACCAGCTACCAAAAACAAAAAGCTGTTTGCACAGCTCTTTAATTTTTAAACATTTTTTCAGAATAAAGCGATGGCAAAGAAAATTGTACTCGGATTCAGCGGCGGCCTCGATACGTCGTATTGCGTAAAGTATCTCGGTGAAGATTTAGGATATGATGTGCATAGCATCATTGTGAATACCGGTGGTTTCAGTGAAGAAGAACTGAAACAGATCGAAGCACATGCATACAAACTGGGAGTGAAAACACATACCACTATCGATGCAGTGAAATCTTACTACGACCGCATTATCCGTTTTCTCATCTACGGAAATGTGCTCAAGAACAATACTTACCCGCTGAGTGTGAGTGCTGAACGCCTCATTCAGGCATTGCACATCGCAGAACACGCACAGAAGCTGAATGCCGACGCAGTTGCACACGGATCTACCGGCGCAGGCAACGATCAGGTTCGCTTCGACATGATCTTCCACATCATGATCCCCAACGTGGAAATCCTTACTCCCATCCGCGATCTCAAACTGAGCCGCGAAGCAGAGATCGAATACCTTACCAACAAAGGTGTGGACATGAACTTCAGCAAAGCCATGTACTCCATCAATAAAGGACTCTGGGGAACATCTGTGGGAGGAAAAGAAACCCTCAACTCCAAAGGCATGCTCCCCGAAGAAGCATGGCCTACGCAGGTTACCGCCAAAGAAGACCGTGAAGTAAAACTCACATTTGAAAAGGGCGAGCTGAAAGCAGTTGACGGAAAATCATTCGCACATCCTGCAGAAGCCATCCAATACCTGCAAAGCATTGCCGGCGCTTATGGCGTAGGCCGTGATATTCACGTAGGTGACACCATCATCGGCATCAAAGGCCGCGTAGGATTCGAAGCAGCTGCTCCGATGGTAATTCTTAAAGCGCACCACGCACTCGAAAAACACGTACTCACCAAATGGCAGCTCAACTGGAAAGACCAGCTTGCACAGTTCTACGGCAACTGGCTCCATGAAGGTCAGATTCTGGATCCTGTAATGCGCGACATCGAGGCATTCCTCCAGAACGCACAGCAGAACGTAACCGGCGATGTATTCGTTCACCTTCAGCCTTATCGCTTCCAGGTGATCGGCATCGAATCGAAGTTCGATCTCATGAGCAGCAAATTCGGCAAGTACGGAGAAATGAACAACGGATGGAGCGGTGACGACGTTCGCGGCTTCTCCAAGATCTTCGGTAACCAGACCGCTATCTGGAATGCAGTGAACGAAGAAAACAAATAACAATGACACCCAAAATATCCATCGGTATTGTTGGCGGAGCCGGATACACCGGCGGTGAACTGATCCGTTTGCTGATCAATCACCCCTATGCGAACATAACATTCATCCATAGCCGCAGCAATGCCGGAAAACCCGTAAGCTCCATTCATCAGGATCTCGTAGGAGAAACACCACTCACTTTCGCAGCTGAACTCAGCAACGATATCGATGTGCTCTTCCTCTGCGTTGGCCATGGAGAAGCGAGGAAATTTCTGCAGGAGAATACCATCGCACCAAACGTGAAGATCATCGATCTGTCACAGGATTTCCGCCTGCAACCCAATACCACCATCGACAACAGATCATTCGTATATGGCCTTCCCGAACTCAACAAGGAGGCCATCCGCAAAGCGAACAATATCGCCAATCCAGGCTGTTTTGCTACGGCTATCCAGCTTGGATTGCTGCCGCTTGCAAAAGCAGGATTGCTGGAGCATGTGCATACCACCGGCATCACCGGATCTACCGGAGCCGGACAGGGGCTGAGCACAACTTCTCATTTCAGCTGGCGCGCCAACAATATTCAGGCGTACAAAACGCTCACGCATCAGCACGTGAAAGAAATTTCACAATCGCTGAAGCAACTGCAATCCGGTTTCGGAGAAGCAGATGCGAGTGGCAAAACCACCAGCGAACTCAACTTTATTCCCTGGCGCGGAGATTTTACCCGCGGCATCTTCATCAGCTCGCAGATCGATTGCGACCTGAGCGAAACCGAACTGCAGGCGATGTATGAAGATTTCTACCAGGATGCCCCCTTCACCGTAATCAGCAAAGAACCCGTATTTCTCAAACAGGCTGTGAACAACAACAAATGTGTGATTCAGCTGGAGAAAGTAGGCAGCAAACTGGTGGTTCATTCGGTGATAGACAACCTGCTGAAAGGCGCATCCGGACAGGCAGTACAGAACATGAACCTGATCTTCGGCCTCGACGAATGTGCCGGACTCAGACTGAAAGCAAATTATTTTTAGACAAAGGAAACCAATTAGCAACATGAAACTTTTCGACGTTTATCCCATCAACGACATCACCATCGTTAAAGCCAAAGGCTCCAATGTATGGGATGACAAAGGGACGCAATACCTCGATATGTATGGCGGCCATGCCGTGATCTCCATAGGACACACACATCCTCACTATGTGGAACGACTCACTGAGCAGCTGAACCGCGTAGGTTTCTATTCCAACTCCATCCGCATTCCTTTGCAGGAAGAACTGGCCACCAAACTCGGCAAGCTCTCCGGCAAGGAAGATTACCAATTGTTCCTTTGCAATTCCGGTGCAGAAGCCAACGAGAACGCGCTGAAGCTCGCCTCCTTCGCCAATGGCCGCAAGAAAATAATCGCTTTCAAAAAAGCATTCCACGGAAGAACATCTCTGGCTGTTGCAGCTACAGACAATCCGTCTATCGTTGCACCGGTTAACCAGAATCCCAATATCATCTTCCTGCCTTTCAACGACGAAGCTGCACTCGAAGCCTGCTTTAAAGCGCAGGGCAGCGAGATCTCTTCGGTGATCATCGAAGGCATACAGGGAGTGGGCGGCATCAATATAGCTGCACCATCTTTCCTCCGCAAGATCCGCAGCCTCTGCACAGAGTACGGCGCAGCCTACATCGCAGACGGCATCCAGTGCGGATACGGACGCAGCGGCAAATTCTTCTCTCATGATTTCGCAGGAGTAAATGCAGATATCTACTCCATGGCAAAAGGCATGGGCAATGGATTTCCTGTTGCCGGCATCATGATCGCTCCATCTTTTCAGGCAAAACATTCCATGCTCGGCACCACATTCGGAGGCAACCACCTCGCCTGTGCAGCTGCACTCGCAGTAGTGGAAGTGATGGAGAAAGAAAACCTCATGAGCAATGCCGCCGAAGTAGGCAACTACCTCATGGATGAGCTGAAACAAATTCCCGAACTGAGCAATGTACGCGGATATGGACTGATGATCGGCTTCGACGTTCCTGAACAGCTCAAAGACCTCCGCAAGAACCTGCTCTGGGAAAAGAAAATATTCACCGGTGAAGCAAAGCCAAACGTAATACGTCTGCTTCCTTCACTGGCGCTTACAAAAGCAGAAGCGGCACAGTTTATTCAGGAGATCAAAGCCACCATCGCCTCTATGGTTCCATCAACAAACCCGGTACACTAAAAAGATGAAACAATTCATTTCAGCAGCAGACGTAAACGATATTCAGGCATTGGTAAGCCAGGCACTGGAATACAAGCAGCATCCACTTCTGCACAAAACGCTTGGTCAGCACAAGCGCATTGGTTTACTCTTTCTGAATCCCAGCATGCGTACCAGACTGAGCACGCAGATTGCAGCACAGAACCTCGGTATGGAAGCCATTGTGTTCAATGTTGGTCAGGAAGGATGGGCGCTTGAATTCGAAGAAGAAGCCATCATGAGCGGCAGTACTGTAGAGCACGTGAAAGATGCAGCGCCGATCATGGGACAATACTTCGATGTGCTGGCCATCCGCACATTCCCATCACTAAAAAATCGTGAGGATGATTACAGCGAGCTGTTCATCCGTCAGTTCATCAAATACGCAGGCATTCCTGTAGTGAGCCTGGAGAGTGCAACGCTGCATCCATTGCAGAGCCTCACAGACATCATCACTATCAATGAATGTCTCAAAGCCAATCCGCTTCCGGCGGGTCGCAAACCCAAGATTGTGCTCACATGGGCGCCACACGTGAAGCCGCTGCCGCAATGCGTGGCCAACAGCTTCTCGCAGTGGGTGAATGCATGGGGCGAAGCTGATTTCGTGATCACGCATCCCGAAGATTACGAACTCGATACCCAGTTCACCAACGGAGCCACCATCACACACAATCAGGAAGAAGCATTGAAGGATGCAGATTTCGTGTACGTAAAAAACTGGAGCACGTTCAACAATGAGTACGGCAAGATCTATTGCAACGATCCTGCATGGATGCTCACCAACGCCAAACTCAGCCGCACCAACAATGCGCGCGTGATGCACTGCCTGCCCGTAAGAAGAAATGTAGAACTGAGCGATGAGATCCTCGACGGACCAAACAGCGTGGTAACACAACAGGCATCCAACCGCGTATGGGCAGCACAGGCTGTACTGTCAAACATCTTACAATCGAAATAAGCCAACGTGGAGACACTGTACGTAGTTAAGATCGGAGGAAACATTATCGACCATGAAGCCAAGCTCGCGGACTTCCTGCAATCATTTGCAGCTTTGCCCGGCAAGAAGATTCTGGTGCATGGAGGAGGCAAGCTGGCCACTCAACTGGCAGAGCAAATGAATGTGCCTCAGCAGATGGTAGACGGCAGAAGAATCACCGATGCCGACACACTGAAGATCGTTACGATGGTGTATGCCGGCGATATCAACAAACGCGTGGTGGCCACATTGCAATCGCATGGATGCAATGCCATCGGCCTCACCGGCGCAGATGGCAACGCCATTCTCGCACACAAGCGCGAGAAAGGCGGCATCGATTATGGTTTCGCAGGTGATGTTGATCAGGTGAATGCCAACCTGCTCAGTGGATTGCTCAAACTCGGTCTCACAGTAGTACTTGCCCCTATCACGCACAATGGAAAAGCGCAACTGCTCAACACCAATGCCGATACCATTGCACAGGAAACCGCGAAAGGATTGAGCAAACTGTACAACGTACAACTGATCTACTCCTTCGAGAAGAGCGGCGTACTGCTCGATGCCAACGACGACAGCACCGTGATACCCAGCATCCATCCTGCGTATTACGAAGAACTCAAAGCATCTGAAAAAATATTCGCAGGCATGATCCCAAAACTGGATAATGCCTTTGCAGCCGTTCGCAGTGGCGTAGAAAAAGTAATCATAGGCAAGGCCGAACAGCTGCATCAACTGATCGCCGGAAGTGCCGGCACAAGCATCGTACATGAATAATAATCTCGCAACATTGCAGCAGTCTGTGATCGGTTTGCTGAAGCAACTGATCGCTACTCCTTCTTTCAGCAAGGAGGAAGAGAGCACTGCGGCACTCATCAAAATATTTCTCGAAGAACGTGGCATTGCCGCACAGCAGTTCAAATACAATGTGTGGGCAACCAACAAACATTTCGATAGTGCAAAGCCAACTATTCTGCTGAACTCGCATCATGATACGGTGAAGCCCAACAAAGGCTATACGCTCGATCCGTTCTCGCCCATCGAAAACGCAGGCAAACTGTTCGGACTCGGCAGCAACGATGCAGGCGGACCGCTGGTATCACTGCTCGCCACCTTTCTGCATTTCTACGATCGCGCTGATCTTTCGCACAACCTGCTCTTCGCAGCCACGGCAGAAGAAGAGATCAGCGGGAAGGATGGTGTTGAAATTCTGCTGCCGCAACTTCCTCCCATTGCTGCTGCAATCGTTGGTGAACCAACACAAATGCAGATGGCAGTTGCGGAACGCGGCTTGATGGTGCTCGATGCCATTTCACACGGACGCGCAGGCCACGCAGCCCGCGAAGAAGGCGACAACGCCATCTACAAAGCGCTTCGCGATATCGAGTGGTTCAGCACATACAAATTCCCGAAAGTATCCGATCTGCTTGGTCCGGTTAAAACTTCCGTTACCGTGATCGAAACCGATAACAAAGCACACAACGTAGTGCCTGCACAATGCAAGTTTGTAGTGGATGTTCGCGTGAACGAACTGTACACTTTCGAAGAGATCCTCGAAGTGATCCGCGCCAATGTGCAGAGCGAAGTAACACCGCGCAGCACACGCCTCCGTTCTACCAGCATTGCGTTGGATCATCCATTGGTGAAAGCCGGCATAACATTGGGCAGAACTTATTACGGATCACCCACCACTTCGGACAAAGCCCTCATGCCGTTTCAGGCACTGAAGATGGGTCCCGGAGATTCAGCACGCAGCCATACTGCGGATGAATTCATTTACATCGAAGAAATAGAATCAGGCATAGCCTTATACATTGATCTCTTAAACCAGGTATTATGAAACTGTGGCAGAAAGAAAACACTTCCATGTCTGAACAGATCGAACGATTCACTGTAGGTCGTGATAAAGAATTCGACCTGTTGCTTGCTCCTTTTGATGTGCAGGGCTCCATCGCGCATGTGACCATGCTCGGCGAAGTTGGCCTCATGAGCAAAGAAGAAGCAGCACTCGCCGTACGTGGACTGGAAGGCATTCTCAAAGAGATCAACGAAGGCCAGTTCCGCATCGAAGAGCATGTGGAAGATGTGCATTCGCAGGTAGAACTGATGCTCACCCAACGCATCGGCGAAGCCGGCAAAATGATCCACAGCGGCCGCAGCCGCAACGATCAGGTGGCCGTAGACATCAAACTCTATCTCCGCTCCGAAGTGCTTGCTATAAAAGATCAGACAAAAAAATTATTCGACCTGCTGATAACACTCAGCGAAAAACATAAGAACGTTTTACTGCCGGGTTATACCCATCTCCAGATTGCCATGCCCTCATCATTTGGTCTCTGGTTAGGAGCCTATGCTGAAGGTTTGGTGGATGATATGGATTGCCTGGCATCAGCTTACTACGTTGCCAACAAAAACCCGCTGGGAAGCGGCGCCGGATACGGCAGTTCTTTTCCGCTCAACCGTACACGCACCACGGAGCTGCTGAATTTCGGCACACTCAACTGGAACGCAGTGTATGCGCAGATGAGCCGCGGAAAAACAGAACGCATCGTTGGTCAGGGTATCGGCAATATCGCTGCAACCCTCAGCAGACTGGCGATGGACTGCTGCCTCTACATCAATCAGAATTTTGGATTCATTTCTTTTCCGTCGGAGCTCACCACAGGCAGCAGCATCATGCCGCACAAAAAGAATCCCGATGTATTTGAACTGATCCGCGCCAAATGCAACCGCATTCAGTCCGTTCCCAATGAACTGATTTTGCTGGTGAACAATCTGCCATCGGGCTACCATCGCGATCTGCAGCTCACCAAGGAAGTGCTCTTCCCTGCCATCGAAGAACTGAAAGCCTGTCTCGAAATGATGCAGCTGATGTTAAGCAATATGACCGTGAAAGAAGGCATTCTCGACGACGAAAAATACAGGTATCTCTTCAGTGTGGAAGCCGTGAATGAACTGGTGAACAAAGGCATTCCTTTCCGCGAAGCATACAAGCAGGTGGGAAATGATATCGAAGAAGGAAAGTTCAATTTCAATTACAAAAAGCAATTGCATCATACGCACGAAGGCAGTCTCGGCAATCTCTGCAACGATAAGATTGTTGCCGAAATGAACAAAGTTCTCAGCAATTTCAAATAAACCTGATTACAATAAAAAGCGAAGGCCTGCATTCTACATGCAGGCCTTCGCTTTTATATCTTCTGAAATTATCTCAGGTCTTTGGTATCCACTCTCGAAGGAGTATCTTTTCCGGCAATGATCGATTTTGCACTCACTGCAATCGACTTGATGATCTCCGCCATATTCTTCATATCCAGTGTTTCGATCTCATCATCCAGTGTGTGGTAGAATTTCTCGCTATCCATTTTGGAAGTAGAGATGGTATGCGCCGGAACGCCTTGTCTGGCCAGTGTTGCGTTGTCCGAACGATAGAACAGCTGCTGGTCGGGATATGGATCAGGATAGAATTTGAAAGCAGAACCTTCGAGATTCTTCTCCAGAATTTTACCCATATCGGTTTTTTCGTATCCGGTAATGAACGCAGAATTGTTACCCCATTTGCTGTCTGTACCAATCATTTCGATATTGAACATGGCCATCACTTTAGACGGATCGAATTGTTTGGAGAAATACTGTGAACCGAATCCACCAACTTCTTCTGCAGTGAAGGCGGCGAAGATGATGGTGCGATCGTTGTTCTTCAGCTGTGCATAATAGTTAGCCAGCATAATTACGGCAGTAACGCCGGAAGCGTCGTCGTTGGCTCCGTTATAGATGGAGTCGCCGGCTTCGTTAGGTTTGCCGATACCGAGGTGATCGTAGTGTCCGGAGAAGATCACATACTCGTCCTTTTTCTTTTTTCCGGGGATCATGCCCACCACATTCTTCAGCGGAGAGCGGCTGATTTCCTGATTGAACTCTACAGAGTAGGTATCAGGTTTTTCATTGGTGAGCACTGCAATTACATTTCCGCGCGATTCAAAGAAACTTTCGCGCAAACGTTTGAGTTGATTGAACATGCGGCCCAGCGTATCATTTACGGTGAGCAGGTAATTCTTATCCGTATCCAGCAGGCGGGTGATAGTGCTGTAAAATTCCTGACGGCTTTCGATCCTTACTTTCTCGTATCCGGCATTCTGATCGGCTTTCAGGTTGGTAGCGGCAGTGAGAGCTACGATATTTTTTTCTTCGATGCTCTTGCCATTGATAGTGGCTTTTGCATTGAGGAACTTTCCTTTCAGCATAGCAAATTCCTGAAAATAAGAATCGCCTTTTACCGGCTGAATGCCTGCCTTTTTGAATTCGGCTGCAATGAAATCAGCTGCTTTGTCGATGCCTTTGGTGAAAGTGCGGCGGCCTTCCATATCATCCGCTGAAAGCGTTCTTTCGATGCGTTCAACTTCTGTGGCATTGATGATCTTGTCTATTGATTGTGCAATGCTGGTTTGCCCAATGGCAAGCAGGCCAATCAGAGAGAGAATTTTCTGCATGGTTATGTAGTAGGTTTGTTTTATTACCGGGTGTTAAAGGCTCATCATTTCTTTGAACTTCACTGTCTGGCGGCGGCTCACTTCGATCTTCTCTCCTCCTTTCAGTTCGAGCAGCAATCCTCCGTTGAAGTAGGGCTCGATCTTATCGATCAGGCGGAGGTTTACGATATGTTTGCGGTTGGCGCGGAAGAATGTTTTCTCATCCAGTCTTTCTTCCAGTGCGTTGAGTGATTTCAGGATCAGAGGTTTGTTTGGCCCGAAATACACTTTGGCATAGTTGCCCACACTTTCGAAGAGACGGATCTCAGACAGCTTCACAAACCAGCAACGTTCTCCGTCTTTCACAAATACCTGATCGTTCTCGCTCAATACGGAATGATTAACGTTGGCAGGGTTCACAGGAAGCTGATCGCGGTCTTCGTGCGAATGCAGTTTCTGAATGGCATCGGCCAGCCGTTTGGGCTCTACAGGCTTCAGCAGATAATCGAGTGCATTCACTTCAAATGCACGAAGTGCGAACTCATCGTATGCGGTAGTGAAAATTACGTTGGGGATGCGGTCCAGTTCGGACAGCATATCGAAACCGGTTTTGCCCGGCATGGAGATATCCAGAAAAACGAGGTCGGGATTGATGTTCTCAATTTTCTCGATTCCCTCACCGGCATTGGCAGCTTCGGCCACTACTTCGATTTCGGGAAATTCGGTCAGCAGTTTTTTCAGTTCGTTTCTCGCGAGGCGCTCGTCGTCTATAATGATGGCTCTGATCATATACCTGATTATATAGTTTCAACAGGGATCGATATGCGGGCTTCTACCAGTCCGCTGTCTACCTGCCTTATTTCAAAGTTAGCTTTTTCACCAAATAATAGTTGCAGGCGGTTGCGGGTGCTGCTGAGGCCGAACCCATCGCCATTCACATATCCATTGAGGTGGCCGGTATTCTGTACAATCAGTTCGAGGAAATTGTTCCGGAAATCGGAGATCACTTTCACCACACCTCCGCTGATCTGTTTGCCGATACCGTGTTTGATGGCATTCTCCACGAGGGTTTGCAGCATCATGGGCGGTACTGGCTGATCGAGGGTATCTTCATCGATCTGGTATTCTACACGAAGACGGTCTTCGAAGCGGATGTATTCCAGCGCCAGATAGTCTTTTACGATGCTGAGCTCTTTCTCGAACGGAACAGTTTCCAGTTTCTCGGATTGCATGCTGCTTCGCAGGATATTGCTCAGTTCGGTAATGGCATTGCGGGCGCGATTGGGATTTTCGTCGATCAGCGCACGGATGCTGTTGAGGGCATTGAATATGAAGTGAGGATTGATATGTGCCTTGATGGTCTTCAGTTCCAGCTCTTTTACCAGCGCCTGAAGACGAACACGATCCAGCTGTGCCTGTCTTGCACGGATGATATAGTGATAAGCAAAGTAGATCAGGTTCCAGATTAGGATGAACAAAAAACATCCCATCGCCGCGCGCATGATTTGATTGATCAGCGGAACAGTGGAATATTTTGGCGGCTCGATGCCCAGGATCCTTTCCAGCGTAGTGCCAACAGCTGCATAAATGAACGCGAACACAAAGGAAACGAAGAAGATGTAGAATCCCTGCTCATTGATGGGTTTATCCACCAGCTTGAACCGCTGGATGAACATTCTCATCACATGGGTGATGATAAAACCAACGGCAGCCTCCAGAAACAGCACTTCGTAGAAAAATGGTGTTTCACGGGAACGGAGGGTGAGATAGAAGAACGTATACACCAGTATGAACGCACTCCAGCCCAAGATCTGGCAGAGCCAGTAATAAGATATTTTCTTTCGCATGGTCATAAATCGGAACTAAGCAAATCTACGTTTTTGGGTATGCAACCCCGTCTATTTGGGATATATGGCCGAATAACTAGCTTATCGGCATGTCAATGTAGGGTATTTGTCTAGAAAAACGACAGAATCTGTTAAAGTTTCCTGTATGAAAATCCCAGCGGAAAACCCCGCCACAGAATGGGGCAAAGCTGGAAAATTCACCGTATTTTTGACCATTAAACAGTAAGGAATGAACATTGCCCCAGGCCCACTACTCAGCATGATCAATTCTCCCGCCGATCTCAAACAACTGAGCCGGGAACAATTGCACCAGGTTTGTGACGAACTGCGCCAGTACATCATCGATGTGGTGAGTGTGCATGGCGGGCATTTTGCTGCCAGCCTTGGGGTAGTGGAACTTTCTGTAGCACTGCATTACATTTACAATACGCCATACGATCAGCTGGTATGGGATGTAGGCCATCAGGCGTACGGACATAAGATACTCACCGGTCGCCGCGATGCATTTCCTACCAACAGAAAATACCATGGTCTCAGCGGATTTCCCAACCGTCACGAAAGCGAGTACGATACTTTCGGCGTAGGGCACTCTTCTACTTCCATCTCCGGTGCACTCGGCATGGCAATGGCCGCGAAGTACAAAGGAGAGAACAGAAAAGCAGTTGCCGTGATCGGCGATGGCGCACTCACTGCAGGCCTTGCCTTCGAAGGCATGAACCATGCAGGTGTTGCCGATGCTGATGTACTGATCATTCTCAACGACAACTGCATGAGCATCGACCCCAATGTGGGCGCGCTCAAGGAATATCTCACCGATATCTCCACTTCACAGACCTACAACAAATTCAAAGACGATATCTGGAAAGCGCTCGGCAAACTTCCCGTAGGAAAGAACTTCACACGCGAAATGGCCAGCAAGCTCGATCACAGCATCAAAGGATTCCTCAACAAGAACAGCAATCTCTTCGAAGCGCTCAAGCTCCGCTATTTCGGACCTATCGACGGACATAATATTTCAAAGCTCACAGATACCCTTCACGATCTGAAGAATATCCCCGGTCCCAAACTGCTGCACATTGTAACAGTAAAAGGAAAAGGTTATTCACTCGCAGAGAAAGACCAGACCCGCTGGCATGCACCCGGTCTTTTCGATAAGATCACCGGAGAGATCTACAAGAAGAGTTTTGAAGTTCCGCAGCCACCCAAGTATCAGGATGTATTCGGCCATTCCATCATCGAACTGGCAGAACAGAACGATAAGATCCTTGGTATCACACCCGCAATGCCTTCAGGCAGCTCTCTCAAATTTATGATGGAGAAAATGCCGCACCGCGCTTTCGATGTAGGCATCTGCGAGCAGCATGCAGTAACCCTCAGCGCCGGTATGGCCACACAGGGCATGCGCGTGTTCTGCAATATCTATTCTTCTTTCATGCAACGCGCGTATGATCAGGTGATCCATGATGTAGCGATCCAGAACCTTCCGGTGATCTTCTGCTTAGACAGAGGTGGACTGGTAGGAGAAGACGGACCAACACACCATGGTGCTTACGACATCGCGTATTTCCGTTGCATCCCCAATATGGTGGTGAGCGCTCCAATGAACGAGAGCGAACTCCGCAACCTCATGTACACGGCTCAGCTCGAAAAGAACCAGACTCCTTTCTCCATCCGCTATCCACGTGGCGAAGGTGTTATGCCCGAATGGAGAACACCATTCGAGGAAATCACCATCGGCAAAGGAAGAAAGCTGAAAGATGGAAAAGACATCGCCATTCTGAGCTTCGGCCATCCCGGCAATTTTGCCACCACAGCCATCCGCGAACTTCGCACAGAAGGCATCGATCCTGCACATTACGACATTCGTTTTGTGAAACCGATCGATGAAGAACTGCTGCACGAAGTATTCGGCAGGTACAACAAAATTGTAACTGTTGAAGACGGAACAATTGTAGGTGGATTCGGAAGCGCGATCCTCGAATTCATGGCAGCCCATAACTACAAGGCTGATGTGAAGATGCTGGGCATCCCCGACAGAATTGTTGAGCACGGCAGCCTCAAAGAGCTTTACCGCGAATGCGGCTATGATGCAACAGGCATTGCAGCAGCGGTACGGACGATGGTGGGCGAGCAGGTTCTTACAAATGTTAAATTGTAATCCTCACGTTGTAATTTTTATGGAGTGCTCCTCACAGCTGCATCAAAGCCGCTGGCAGTAATCCGCTGCCCCATCAAACCCATATCATGAAGAAAGCTTTGCTGATCAGCCTCGCCCTGATACTCACGTTTGTACTGGCCAGCGCAGGCTGGTACTATTACAAAATGAAGGCTACACCGTCCAAAAGGAATGTAGCCCGTTCTGTGAATTCCACGCTCATTAAGGAACTCCATTCAAAGGCAGATGGATTACTTGCCTACGCCAAAGCCAACCAGTGCAATACAAGCATTTGTTTTCTCATAGATATGAAAATCGAATCGGGCAAAAACCGATTCTTCATTTATGATATGAAGCGCGATTCTGTATTAGATGCCAGCCTGGTTACACACGGGCGCTGCAATGAAAGATGGCTGAACGGAAGGAAGTATGGAAATGAGCCGGGATGCGGTTGTACATCGCTTGGGAAGTACAAGATCGGAAACCCCTATCAGGGCAGATTCGGACTTGCCTATAAGTTGTTCGGATTGGACAATACCAACAGCAATGCGTTCAAGAGGTTTGTTGTGCTGCATTCGCATGGATGCGTTCCGAATACCGAAGTAGATCCTTATCCAATTTGCCAGAGTGATGGATGCCCTACAGTGTCCAAACCATTTTTGAAAAAGCTCGCAGGCATTCTGGATAGTTCGGAGAAGCCGGTGCTGCTGCAGATCTATGAGTAGGAAAAGAAAAAGCCTGAGCGTGGTGCTCAGGCTTGAATATGTTCAAAATTAGTTTTTCTTAGCGGTGTCTTCTTCATCATTATCCTCATCTTCTTCGTCCTCATCTTCTTCGTCTTCATCGTCGTCGTCTTCATCATCTTCGTCCTCCTCTTCACTTTCATCATCATCTTCTTCTTCTTCGTCGTCGTCATCTTCTCCATCTTCACTTTCTTCTTCCTCTGCATCGGCATTTGCCCCTTCGCTTACAATTTCATCACCACTTTCTTCTTCTACAAATTCTTCCTCTTCTTCACTGCTCAAAGCTTCAGCCATAAACGCATCCTCATCGTCACTCAAAGTCTTCTCTGCTGCAATACCGGAGGCATTCACAGCAGCATTGATATCCAAACCAAACTCATCATCTTCTCTATCCTCATTGTATTCGATGATAAAGTTGTTTCTGCCTTCGCCCACCATGATGGTGAGGTATTTCAGCTGCACCAGTTCGAGCATGCTCAGAAATAAGAAGATCGCCTGGATGCGGTCATTGGCCTTGTCGAAGATTTTTTCAAACGGCACAGTCTTTTCTCTGCGCAGCGTAGACACCATATGTTCACGGCTTTCTTCCATGGTGTAGTTGTAGCGCACCACAGTGTGAACAGGTTTGTTGTTGCGCTGCTCGAGGCGTTTCATCACACGCTCGAAGGTCTTCATCAGCTTGAAGAGTGTGATAGATTGGATCTCGGTTCCCTCACCGGAATCTTCACCGATGGTAGACATTTCCTTAGCGAGGTTACCACGGCGAACCATCAGCATACGTGTTGCTTCCAGTTCGGCCATCTGAACGGCAGCTTCTTTGTAGCGTTTGTATTCAAGAACTTTATCTACCAGTTCCTGACGGGGATCGATCTCATTACCCTGTGCATCGAGCTCCTTCCGGGGAAGCAGCATTTTTGCTTTGATACGCATAAGGGTGCTCACAAAGAGGATGAACTCGCTGCTCAGCTCTATGTTCAGTTTCTCCTGTGCGTGGATGTATCCGAGGAACTCTTTGATGATCTCGGTAATGGGAATATTGTAAATGTCCAGCTCATCCCGCTCGATAAAGAAGAGAAGGAGGTCGAAAGGCCCCTCGAACTGAGGCAATTTGATCTGGTACTGAGACTGATTTAGCATGCTGTTTTTTTGGATACTTACCGGATTTTCAACTAGTTTCTCAAGATTCACACACTGATTGAAATGCCCGGAAATAAAGCCGCCTGCCACCTTTGCGGGGATGGCAGGCGACAAATGTATGAAATATCCTGCTTAGAATTTAGCTGAAAAACCCACACTCAGCAGTGATCTGAGCTGCGTTCCGGCAGATTTGTTATCCGGGCCGAATTGACGCACATCATCGTCGTATATCAGATCGAAATTATACGTAACATTCAGGAACTTATTCACTTTCATGGAAATGAGGTTGGTCCAGAATACGTCTATGTTCTGTGGCTTGGCTTTGAGCTTCTCCTTGAGCACCTGGCGGGTACCAATGGGAGTATAGCGGTAGGTGCTCAGGTAGTTGGAGTACAGATCGAGACGGCTTTTGAAGGTCACATTCTTCACCACTTCTTTTACGAAGTTGGCGGAGGCGAATCCACCGAGCTCGGTTCTAACTTTCTGATTAGGGTCTACTCCGTAGAGGGTAGCGAGGGGTTTTTCAAAACCACCGCCATCTCCGGGAGGAATAACACCATCAGGGAAGTAGTAGCTCCATGGGTTTGTTACGAACACCATACGGGCAGAGATCGGAGAAACGAAGAGACTGAAATATGGAACAGGGTGCCAGTCGAGACCCGGCGCCACGATCAGGTAGGCAGGAGCAAAGAAACTCGATGTTTTTCGTTTGTAAGTATCCTTCCCGAGATAGGTATAATCGAACCCGTCGGTGAATTGTGAACGGAAGTTCACAACGCCTGACAGACTGAGTGTTTTTGTGAGATCATGCCCTACTTTTCCGAAATAGTCGATCTTATCATCTGTTTTGCGGCTACCCAATGAGGTGGTATTCACAATGGCATATCCGAGATCGAGTGTATTGTTCCAGTAGAATTTTCCATCGCGGTAATTGGCGAAGAGGTTCATGGTACTGGCAACTGTGAAAGAGAATTTTTCCGCACCGGCAGCCCAGTTCTTGCTGCTGCCCTGGCCGAAGTTGAGAGAGAAGAGTCCGCCTTTTCTCCATCCGGCTTTATGCGCAGTATCGATAGCAACAGGTTTTTCGGTAGCGGCTTTCATTTCTTTTACGCTGGGCGTCTGAGCCTTGAGGCTATACAATGACAAAGTGCATGCGCAAAAGAGCAAGATTTTTCGCATCATAAAATATAAATAATAGTTAGGTTACTTTTTCTTCAGCTCATCTCTGATCTCTGTGAGCAATTGCTCTGTAGGTGTAGGGCCGGCAGGTGCGGCGGGTTTCTCTTTCATGAGTTTCTTCATGAAACGAACAATCAGGAACAGAATAAATGCAATGATCAGGAACTTGATCACAGCAGAAAGGAACTTTCCGTATTTCACGGCACCCCATGAAAGCGAATCGATGTTTTCAGCGTTAGCCGCTTTCAGTGCAGGATTCAGCAACAATGGAGTGATCACATCATCAACGAGTGATGAAACGATAGCACCAAATGCACCACCGATGATCACTGCAACAGCAAGATCAACTACATTTCCTTTCAGTGCAAACTCTTTAAAGTCTTTAAGCATTCCCATATTGATGAGGTTTTAGTTTGAATGAATAAAAACCATGGCAAAACTATATAATATATAATTGCCAGCCATATATTGATTTCCACGATGTGGATTTCCGTTAGACGATTAATCTTTCTTCAGTCCGGGGTATTTCATGTTCAGCCCCTGCAAGGTTTTCAGGAGCGTTGATGCGATTACGTGTTCTTTGTACCAGTTCTGATCGGCTGGTACGATGGTCCAGGGGATATTATCGCAGTGTTCGAAAGCATCTTCATATGCTTTCATGTATGTATTCCATTTTTTGGCTTCCTCGAAATCCTGGGCATTGTATTTCCATTGTTTGGCGGGGTCTTCAATGCGTTCGTTGAGGCGCTCCTGCTGCTCTTCGGGTGAGATATGCAGGTAGAATTTCAGTATCTGTGTGCTGTTGTGTTCGGCAAGCAGCTGTTCAAAGTCGTTGATGGCCTTCATGCGTTTCTTTGCAGTAGCATCATCGATCAGGTTGTGTACGCGTGTAACCAATACATCTTCGTAATGCGAACGGTTGAAGATCTGGATCACGCCTTTGGCGGGTGCTGCGTGATGAATGCGCCAGAGAAAATCGTGCGACAGCTCTTCTGCAGTGGGCACTTTGAAAGACCGCACGGTTACTCCCTGCGGATTGAGTTTTCCGAATACATTGCGGATAACGCCATCCTTTCCACTGGCATCCATACCCTGAATTACAATCAGAATGGAATGTTTCGATTCGGCGTAGAGCAGGTTCTGCAGATCATCCAGTTTCTGGAGAATCGCTTCTGTTTTGGCTTTCGTTTCCTGCTTATCCAGTTCTTTCGGTGCGCGTGTACTGATGGAGGATAGTGTAATTTTTCCCATACCTGCATTTAATTGATTTAAGGTATAGCATTTTTTCCGAACAGGAATGTCCCTTTTTGTTGAAGGGCTGTTTGAAAAAAAGAAGGCTGTCTCCGGGAGACAGCCTTCAGCAATATTGCAGTGCTGTACTTAAACAGTCATGATTTCTTTTTCTTTTGCCGCGAGGTGTTTCTCCACCAGGGCAATGAATTTGTCGGTGGTATCCTGCACATTTTTCTCTGCGTCTTTGCTCACGTCTTCGCTGAGGCCGTTCTTTTGAAGCTTTTTGATCTTCTCGATGGCATCGCGGCGGATATTGCGGATGGCCACTTTTGAATGTTCGCCTTCGCCCTGTGCACGTTTCACCAGTTCTTTACGACGCTCTTCGGTGAGTGGCGGCATAAAGAGACGGATGATTACGCCATCGTTCTGAGGAGTAACGCCGATATTGGCGTTGATGATAGCGCGCTCGATCGGTTGCAGCATATTTCTTTCCCAGGGCTGAATGGACAGTGTTCTTGCATCTGCTACGGTTACGTTACCTACCTGGCTGATCAGCGTGGGGGTTCCGTAATAGTCAACTACCAAGCCGTCTACCAGATTTGGGTTAGCCTTTCCTGCACGTACTTTGATCAATTCGGCTTCGAGGTGGTTAATAGCCTTTTCCATGGCTTCCTGCGCCTGATCGATGATAACATCAATATTTAACTCGTCTGACATAATTAAAATGAATTAAGTGCTTTGCAAACCTACGTCAAATCGGAAAAATTGCACAAAGATTGGGACAGGAATTTAATAAATCAGGGTCTTTTACAATTCAGAAGAACGTAAAAGACCCTTGAGATTTATGTGAAGGGACTCAATTTTTGTGTTCTAAGATGGTATCCTTGGTAAGGGGGACAATTTTAGTGGTGCCTTTCTCTTTTCCTTCTCTTTCAACAGATCTGGCAACGAAAAGGCGCGGTTGGGGTCTTGTGTAATAAAGTGCGGCGATACCGGAAAAGAAAAATCCGATTACGCCGAGGATGATCCAGGTGCATCCTACATTACGGAGGCTATAGGCCAGTACCACAAACAGCAGGTTAACAGCAACCAGGCCAAGGGCAATATTCCTGTGGCTGAGGCCTCTGTCCAGAAGCATGTGGTGGATATGGTTTCTATCGGGACTGAAGGGGGAGCGACGATTTACGATACGGATGGCAAATACTCTTAATGTATCCAGCAGCGGGATCATCAGAATAGTGAATGCCAGTGCTGGAGATGCTGCCAGCGGATAGGCCACATCGGTAGCATTGGCCGCATCGATGAATTTGATGGCCAGTATGGAAGTGATCAGCCCCAACAATAAGGAGCCGGTATCGCCCATGAATACTTTGGCCGGTTGAAAATTGAAGATCAGGAATGCAGCCACACTGCCCGCGAGTGCAAAGGCAAGGATCGCATAGCCGATCAGGTTATTTTGCAGGAAATAGAATCCGAAAATAATGGACGTCATCAGTCCCAGACTGCCCGCCAGCCCATCGATACCATCGATCAGATTGAACGAATTGATGATCACGATCACAGTAAAATACGTAAGGAGCAGGCTGAAAGATTCGGGCAGTTCATGAATTCCCAGGAATCCATGCATGCTGGTGATCTGAACACCTCCTTTATATATGATGAGGAATGCAGCCAGTACCTGACCGATAAATTTCTTGATGGGAGATATAACGAGAATGTCGTCTTTTAATCCGAGGAAGAAGATCACAAAAGCTGCAGCGAGGAAGTACTGCATTTCTGTTGACTTCTGAAATTGCATGGCCACAAGACAGGCGAGAACAAAGCCTGCAAAAATACCCAATCCCCCAAGGGATGGAATAGGTACTTCATGGATCTTCCTTTCATCAGGAATATCGTACAACTTTTTTCTCTCGGCCACTGTAATAATTACAGGGATAGCTAGAAAGGTGACGGTAAATGAAATAGCTATCGAAAGTAATACATCAAACATCAGCCCTGGTTTTGGTTTCCTAAATATTTGTCTGTTTAATATCTACGTGCTGCTAATCTGGCCGGTAGGGGCAAATTTAGTGCCGGAGTCACAAATACAGCACATTCGCTATATTGAACTTCAATTCAGGCAACTTTATTGTTTAAGGCGGGCAATTTGGAATTCAAAAGTAAAGAAAAGTTTAATAGAGTTCATCACTTGGTCTACAATTTCTTGTAGTTTTGCCTTCCATATTTTTAAAGACCGATTATGCCAGCATTAAAAGACATCGCTTCTCAGATCCGCAGGGATATTGTCAGAATGGTTCATGGTGCCGCAAGCGGCCACCCCGGTGGTTCACTTGGTTGTACAGATTACTTTACAGCGTTATATTTTAAAGTAATGAAGCACAACCCCACACCTTTTCAGATGGATGCCCCAAATGAAGATGTCTTTATCCTGTCTAACGGACACATTAGCCCGGTTTTCTATTCAACCCTGGCCAGATCCGGGTATTTCGATATCAAAGAACTGGCCACCTTCCGCAAACTCAATTCCCGCCTGCAGGGTCACCCCACAACGCACGAACATCTCCCCGGCGTTCGCATCGCCTCCGGCTCATTGGGCCAGGGAATGAGCGTTGCCATCGGCGCAGCCCTCACCAAAAAACTCAACGGAGAAAGCAATGTAGTGTTTTCGCTTTGTGGTGACGGTGAGTTGGACGAAGGCCAGAACTGGGAAGCCATCATGTTCGCAGGGGCCAAGAAAGTGGACAATTTCATTGCAACTGTAGACTGGAATGGACAACAGATCGACGGACCTACCGATAAAGTAATGAAACTCGGAGACCTCGGCGCCAAATTCGACGCCTTCGGATGGGAAGTAGTTCACCTCGATAAAGGAAACGATGTAGACGAAGTGGTAGCAGCACTGGAAAAAGCCAAAACCTTCGTAGGAAAAGGCAAACCAATTGTTGTGCTGATGAAAACCGCCATGGGCGCAGGTGTAGACTTCATGCAGGGCAGCCACGAATGGCATGGCATTGCTCCCAACGACGAGCAACTGGCCAAAGCCCTCGCTCAATTGCCCGAAACACTCGGCGATTACTAAGAAAGATCATCTTAAATCAATACGATCCCGGCCATCCAGCCGGGATTTTTTATGAGATAAGCTTCTTTGCCTGTATCTCTTTTTCGAGAAACCTCCGGTAATCCTGCACATATAACGCAAACAGGGATTCGGAAATCAGGAAAGCCAGGCCCACAAAAACTATAAAGAAAAATGCAACTGCAAAGGCCGCCCATCCTAATGAAGGTTCCGTGGCTATTCCAATTACCAGCTTAACGATCTGGTATAAGAAATATCCAAGAAACAACAGATTAAGAATGATACTCAGCCAGGAGTTGCGAATGTTTATCTGCAAAACTGTATAAGCAGACGTTTCCGTTATTTTCACCCTGCCAACTGGCGTAGTCTTCCACCTGTTTGGCGGCGTTTTTTTCAGCAGAAATTCATGATCGCCGAAGCTTGTATTGAAAGTATTCGCAGCAAGGTGATCCAACGTTCCAAGATTATCGAGATCGCCTGTGGCAGCTGTAAGTTTTTCTTCGATCTGTTGTGCAGACAGTTCCGTTTTGAGCCGGAAGCTTGTGTAAGGAATCAGGTTCAAGGTTGCGTATTTAGGGGTTGAGCAATCAGGAAGTCTTCAACTCTATCGGCTGCAATGCCGCCTTACGGGAAGGGAACCACGAAGCCAGTACCGCCACCAGCACCACTGTAACCAGTATCAAAATAAAATCTGCAGGCATTATCTGCACAGGGTAATAATCGATCAGAAATGTTCCTCCTTCGAGCGGTATCAGGTGAAACTTCACCTGCATCCAGCAGAAGATCAGCGCCAGCACAATGCCCGCTCCGGCTCCGATGCCGGCCAGCAGTATGCCTTCACTCAGGAAAATTTTTTGTACCAGACCGTTATCAGCTCCCATCGCTTTCAGCGCCTGGATATCTTTTTGTTTTTCCAGTACCAGCATGGTCAATCCACCGATCATGGTGAATGCCGCTACAATCAGCATCAGCGTGAGAATGCCGTAAGTGGCCCATTTCTCCATCGTCATAACACTGTAGAGGCTTTGGTTCTGTTCGTATTTCGTTTCTACTTTGTAGTTGCTGCCTAACATGCTACGCAGGGCGCGTTGCACATCGTCGGGTTTGGCATTTTCTTTCAGTGCAATTTCTACAGCGCTGTACTCATCCTCTTTCAGTCCCATCATGGTTTTCATGAAACTGAGATTGGTGAGCGCATACTTGTTGTCGATATCTGCCTGAATCAGAAATGTACCTGCTGTATTGATATTCGCAGCTGAAGCAGATTGATAGGGATCGTTCGTATTCACTGCCGCTCCGCGTTTGAAAATATACACCGTAAGCGGATAGATATTCTTATCAGCTTCGAGTCCCAATGCATTTTCAACGCCATTGCCGAGTATCAGATTGGGATAATCGGTGCTGCCGGTATTGAAGCTTCCACGGAACATTTTCTGCGGAACGCCGGATACTTCGGGATAATGTTCATCCACTCCTTTGATGTCTGCAATCACCTGCACATCGCCGTTCAGCAGCAATGCCTTCTCTTCTGCCAGCAGGGAGAAATGCGCAATGGCCGGGTTACTGCGGAACTGTTGCAGTTGTGCCTCGCTGAGGTTGATCAGTTTTCCCTTAACCGGCGAAATGCGTATATCGGTGTAGAATGATGAATACAGCGATTTCACCAATCCTTCAAAACCGTTGAATACACTCAGCACCACAATAAAAGCGAACGTGATGCACATGATGGCAATCATGCTCACCCACGCAATCACATTGATGGCATTGGTAGATTTCTTTGCTTTGAAGTAGCGCCAGGCGAAGAGAAAATTCACATCAAAGGGTTTATGTGAGGTAAAAGCCGGAATTACTGGGCAGATCCTTCCTCGTCTTTCTTGATCTGGCGGAAAAGATCCTCCATTTTGAATACGTGATCGAGGGTATCGTCGGTATAAAATCTCAGTTCGGGCATCCTGCGGAGCTGTTTTGCTACGCGGGCGGTGAGTTCTTTTTTGATTTCCCAGCTTCTGTCTTCCACTTTTTTGAGGGCGGCGGCGGCATCCTTCACCTGAAAGAAACTCAGGTAGATCCGGGCTTCCAGCAGATCGGGGGTGATTTTTACGCCTGAAATGGACACCATTCCCCCGTCGAGCATGCTGAGGCCCAGTCTTTGGAAAATATCGTTCAGCTCCTCATTCAGGAGGCCGGCTATCTGTTTTTGTCTTTTACCTTCTTGCATCTCTTTAACTGATTAATCGTTGTAAAATTAGTTACTTTGCGCTGTTTATCTATATTTAAGTTCCATGAAGCGATTTTCAACGATTCTCTCTTACCTGAAGAACCAGAAAGGAAAAATCTTCCTGTACCTGCTGTTTACCCTGTTATCTATCATATTCTCCCTCATTTCTCTGGGTTTGCTGGCACCGTTTCTGCAAATGATATTCGAGCCGCCCATGCAGCCTATAGCCAAACCGGTACTGAGCTTCAGCTCATCCAGCCTGATGGAATACCTGAGATATGGCCTGGCAGAGATCATCAAAGAGCACAATAAAGTATGGGCGCTGGCAGCGATCTGCATCACGCTGATCGTTTCCATTCTGCTGAAGAACCTCTGTATCTATATGGCGTTGCGCATGATGATCCCTCTCCGCAACAATGTAATGACGCAGTTCAGAGAAGACCTCTACACTAAAATACTCAAGCTTCCTATCGGCTTCTTTACCGAGCAGCGCAAAGGCGATATCATGAGCCGCATGAGCAATGATCTCAATGAGATCGAGTGGAGCATCATGAGTACGCTCGAAGGGCTGATCCGCGATCCGCTCAATATCATCATCATTCTGTTTGCACTGGTGTTTCTTAGTCCCGCACTGAGCTTGTTCCTGCTGATACTGCTGCCAGCTACCGGTTTCATTATCGGTCGTGTTAGCCGCAAGCTGAAAAAACAATCCGGCGCAGCACAGGAAGAGCAGGGCATCTTGTTGTCGATACTCGACGAAACCATTACCGGTCTCCGCGTAGTGAAATCGTTCAACGCAGAAAAAATCCTGGGCAGCCGTTTTCTAAAAACCAGCAACAACCTGCATTCGCTTCGCGTAAAGATGGCTTTCCGCCGCGATCTCGCTTCTCCTTTATCCGAGTTCCTCGGCATTGTGATATTGAGTGCTATTCTTTGGTTCGGTGGTCAGCTTGTACTGAATGGTACTGAAGCAAATCCTTCTGTACTCGCGCCGGGTGCATTCATCACTTACATCGTTTTCTTTACGCAGATCATCAACCCGGCAAAATCGCTTTCCACTGCCTTCTACAATGCACAACGCGGAAGCGCAGCCATTGCACGTGTGGAAGAGATCCTGAAAGCCCCGGTTGTGGTGGAAGAAGCAGCAAACCCTGTTACGATGCAGACCTTCAACAACAGCATCGAATTCAGGAATGTAAGCTTCAAGTATGAAGATGTAACCATTCTCGACGATATCAATCTCACCATCGAAAAAGGAAAAACCATTGCATTGGTTGGATCATCCGGCGCCGGTAAGTCTACGCTTGCCGATCTGGTACCACGCTTCCACGATGTGAGCAGCGGCGAACTGCTGATCGATGGTGTAAATATCAAAGACATTTCTCTGCTCTCACTCAGAGACCAGATCGGTATCGTAACGCAGGAGCCTATCCTCTTCAATGATACCATCGCCAGCAATATTGCCCTGGGTAATCCGGTGGCTACCATCGATGAGATCGAGCATGCGGCGCGCATCGCCAATGCACATGACTTCATCATGAAGAAAGACGAGAACTATCAAACCAATATCGGCGACCGCGGCAGCAAACTCAGTGGTGGTGAAAGGCAAAGGCTTACCATCGCAAGAGCTGTACTGAAAAATCCGCCGATACTCATTCTCGACGAAGCCACTTCTTCGCTCGATACTGAAAGCGAAAGACTGGTGCAGGATGCCATCAACAAAATGATGGCCAACAGAACCAGCATCGTGATCGCACACAGGCTCAGCACTATCCGCCACGCAGATGAGATCATTGTACTGCAGCGTGGAAAGATCGTTGAACGTGGCACACACGATCAGCTGATTGCACTCGAAGGCTTCTACAACAAGCTGGTGAAGATGCAGGAAGTGAAATAATCGAAGGTTATCATAAAATTGAAAGGGCTGGCTTGTTGAAGCCGGCCCTTTCAATTTTATGATAGCACGACCTGATTCATGAATTCGAGCCCTGCTCCCGTTCCCGCAAGCGTCTGTACTTCACAGGCAGTTCGCAGCAGATATAGCTGTATTGGCAACAATGCTTGTCCAATTCAGGTGCATTTACCGGTTTTGGCCGGTGATTTCGTACATTCACTCCCTAATTATTTTTTGCATGAATAAGAAAATACTGTCGGCTGCCGCATGTTTTCTGCTGGTAACCCTGTCATTGCCCGTGGCAGCACAAAAAAAGCAGTTCAGTTCTGAGCAACTGCTGAAAAACAATCTGCCTGCCAATATCACCAAACCATTGCCCACCATCCGTGGATGGGTGGACGATGAACATTACATCGAAGTGCAGCGCAACGCCTCCGGCGAGGCCACTACTGTTTCTGTGGATGTGAAGTCCGGAAAGGCCGTTCCCTACACAGCTCCTGCGGAGAAAACTGTTCCACCGATCGGCAAGATCGAGGGAGCACGCAATATCACAGCATCACCCGATGGCAAACTGGTGGCCTACACCAAAGCTGATAACAACCTCTACGTAAGAGAAATATTGGGAGGATTAGAAAAGCAACTCACTACCGATGGTTCTACCACCATTCTCAACGGTTACGCCAGCTGGGTGTATTACGAAGAGATCCTCGGAAGAGCCAGCAACTACCGCGCTTTCTGGTGGAGCCCCAACAGTAAGCAACTCTGCTTCATGCGTTCAGACGAATCGATGGTGCCCGTTTTCCCGATCTATGTGATCAGCGGACAAGACGGCTATCTCGAAAATACCCGCTATCCTAAAGCAGGCGAAAAGAATCCTGAAGTGAAGATCGGAATCGTGAACGTTGAAAGCGGCAACACCACATGGGCCGACTTCAATCAGAAAGACGATCAGTACTTCGGCGCTCCTATCTGGTCGCCCAACGGCCAATGCTGGGTGCAATGGATGAACCGCGATCAGAACGATCTGAAATTGTACAATATTGATCTCAATACAGGCGCTAAGAATGTTGTTTACGAAGAACAACAGAAAACATGGATCGTACTCGAAGGCGACGATCGCGTTGAGTTTCTTCCCAACAACAAAGGCTTTATCGTGAAGAGCGATAAAGACGGCTGGGAAAACCTTTACTATCACGATATCACCGGAAAGCTGATCAATCAGATCACCACCGGAAATTTCTGGAAAACAGAAGTGCTGAAATTCGATGAAAAAAGCAGCACACTTTTCATCAAAGCACGCAAAGAGAATTCTGCAAGATATGATCTCTACAAAATCGGACTGAACGGCAAAGGCCTTACCAGACTGAGTTTCGGAGATTTCTCTCACGACATGATCAATGTATCTCCAACCGGCAAATACTTCATCACCACTTATTCCAATCTTTCTACTCCATACGCCATGGCACTGGTAGACGGAAAAGGAAAAACGGTGCGCATGCTGGGCGATACCAAAGGAACAGAGTTCGACAACTACGCTATTCCACGCACCGAACTGGTTCGCGTGAAATCTGCTGATGGTTTGTTTGAATTGCCTGTAACCATCACTTACCCGATCAACTTCGATCCCGCAAAAAAATATCCTATTCTGGTGAGCATCTATGGTGGACCAGATGCAGGAACTGTGTACGATCGCTGGAAAAACATCGGCGGCTACACACAATGGTGGGCACAGGAAGGATTGGTTCAGGTAGCGATCGACAACCGCGCCAGCGGTCACTTCGGAAAGAATGGACTGAACTATATCTATCGTCAGCTCGGCAAATATGAGATCGAAGATTTCATGGCAGCGGGCCGTTGGCTGAAAAGCCAACCCTGGGCTGATGCCAACAAACTCGCCATGACCGGCGGCAGCTTCGGCGGATACATGACCTGCATGGCCATGACCTACGGATCTGATGTGTATGATTTCGGAATCGCCAATGCATCGGTAACCGACTGGCAGTTCTACGATACACATTACACGGAGCGTTTCATGGATACACCTCAGGATAATGCTGAAGGTTACAAGAATACTGCAGTGATGGCCTATGCGAACAAGTACAAAGGACTGATCCGTATTGTGCAT
This sequence comes from Pseudoflavitalea sp. G-6-1-2, assembly GCF_012927185.1. Taxonomy (GTDB): domain Bacteria; phylum Bacteroidota; class Bacteroidia; order Chitinophagales; family Chitinophagaceae; genus Pseudobacter. The sequence continues at coordinate 1,442,207 of NZ_JABBGB010000001.1, read as the reverse complement.
GGAACATCCGACGATAACGTGCATTTTCAGAACAGCCTTGTGCTGATCGATAAAATGGAGGAACTGGGCAAACATTTCGAGTTCATGGCCTATCCCGGTGAGCGCCACAATATCGGCGGCAACAGTGGCAAAAAACGTGCACACAGAATGGCTGAAGAGGCAAGATTCTGGTACGAGAATCTGCTTGGAAAGCCTGTTCCTGCTGCGTTTAAATAAGCCAGTAATTAATTGGAATAATGAAGAAGCCGTTCTTTTACCAGAACGGCTTTTTTATTGCAACGATGTAATTGCCGGTAACCCTGAACCTGCTTCGCGGCATCTGCAGGAAACAGCTATCATATTTTGATCCATAGCATCAAAAAGCAGAAGGCCAGCTTATTCAGCCGGCCTTCTGCTTTTTATAAAGTTAAATACGCTTATTTGTTCATCATCTGTTTGGCTTCGATGCTCAATGTAGCATGAGGCACTGCACGGAGGCGTGCTTTATCGATGAGTTTACCTGTGACACGGCAGATACCGTAGGTTTTGTTCTCGATTCGCATCAGGGCTTTTTCCAGGTGATCGATATAATTGATCTGGCGGCTGGCCATTTGCGCGAGTTGTTCGCGTTCCATGCTCATGCTGCCGTCTTCCATGGTCATATAGCGATTCTCATTTTCATCGCCACCCATTTCATCCTTACGCGTAATGAGTCCCTGCAGGTAAGTCAGTTCTTTCTTGGCCTGTTCCAGTTTTTTCAGGATCAGGTCTTTGAATTCTTGTAATTCACTGTCGCTGTATCTCATGGTAGGTCCCGTTTGTATGTTTTCAGGTTGATCTAATACAGATTTGGTAAAATCCGGCTCGTACTTCCGAACAGATTTTGTTTTCAGTTCCGGAATTACCACTTTCACTGGTTTCGGGGGAGGCGCTGGGGTTTTCTTCGGAATGGGCGGGGGAGCAACGGGCTCCGGTTTCTTAACTTCTTTTACTTCGGGCTTCTTTACTTCGGGCTTTACCTCAACTGCTTTCTTTACTTCCGGCGCTTTCACTGCAGTTTTCACAGGGGCAGCAGCCACTGCTTTTTTAGCTTCCGGTTTGGCAACAGCTTTAACAGGAGCAGGAGCGGGCTTCGCCGCTGGCTTTTTGGCCACTGCTGTTTTCGCCGGCGCTGTCGCAGGCTTCTTCGCTGCAGCAGCTTTTGCCGGTGCAGGCTTTGCTGCTTTTTTAGGAGCAGGCTTAGCAATAGGTTTCTTGACAGCAGCAGGTTTGGCAGCAGGCTTTTTGGCCGGCGCCGCTTTTTTCGGAGCGACGGCCTTTTTTGCTGGCTTGGCTGCTTTCTTCTTGGTTGCCATACTGTTAGGCTTTTTTAGTGACAAACACTTTTAATGGAATATCATTCACCTCAATTTCAGTGCCATCAGGCAATTCAGGGACTAATTCCAGTTTATCTGCCAAAATTTCCGCGCAAATATAGGTACTAAATTGGTCGATTGAACCTTTCAATTCCTGGTGGTCGGTCAACTGAACCTTGATCCTGTCCGTTAGTTCATAACCATTGTCTTTCCGGATCTTCTGGATTCTGTTAACCAGTTCGCGGGCATTACCCTCGCTTACCAGTTCAGGGGTTACGGTGATATCGAGTGCTACTGTCAGAGAGTCTTTGTTAGCTACCATCCAGCCGGGGATATCCTCACTGGTAATGTCAGCTTCATTAGCCTGTAATATTAAGGGTTCGTTATCAATTAACAATGAAATTGACCCTTCTTTTTCTAACGTTCTGATATCTTCCTGTGTAAAACTGCCAAGCGCAGCCGCAACCGCCTTCATTTTTCCACCCAGTTTCTTACCTAATGCAATGTAGTTCGGCTTGATCTTCTTTTTGATGAACCCGCTGTCTGCTTCGGTCAGGTATTGCAGTTCCTTCACATTCACTTCGCTCATGATGAGGTCTTCCACCTTCATTATCTGCTCCTTCATGCCGGGGTTCAGCACAGGGATCAGCACTTTTTGCAATGGTTGACGAACCTTGATGTTGACCTTCTTACGGAGGCTCAGTACCAGTGAAGAAACATCCTGCGCCAGTTGCATTCTTTCTTCGAGCAGCGCATCGATTGCTGTATTGTCGCTCACAGGGAACAGCACATGGTGTACGGATTTTTCTTTGCGCTGACCAGTTACATCGTTCAGGGCATTGAAGAGTCTGTCACTGAAGAACGGAGAGATCGGAGCCATCAGTATGCTCACTTTCTCCAGGCACTCATACAGGGTCTGATACGCGCAGATCTTGTCGTGCTCATATTCTCCTTTCCAGAAACGACGACGGCAGAGGCGCACATACCAGTTGCTCAGTTGCTCGCCTACAAATTCTTCAATAGCACGGCCTGCCTGTGTTGGCTCGTAATCGTCCAGACTCGCCTGCACCTTCGCCACCAATGTATTGAGGGAAGACAAGATCCAGCGATCGATCTCCGGACGCTCCGCCAACGGAATGTATTTTTCTTTGAAACTGAACCCGTCTACATTGGCGTACAGCGCAAAGAACTGGTAAGTATTAAATAAGGTACCGAAGAATTTACGCTGCACTTCGCGGATGCCTTCCAGGTCGAACTTCATATTGTCCCAGGGAGAAGCATTGGTTACGAGGTACCAGCGGGTTGCATCGGCTCCGAATTCACCGATTGTTTTGAACGGATCCACTACGTTACCCAGGCGCTTGCTCATTTTGTTGCCGTCTTTATCCAGCACCAGACCATTGCTCACGCAGGTTTTGTAGGCTACTGAATCGTAGAGCAGGGCAGAGATCGCATGCAGGGTATAGAACCATCCGCGGGTTTGGTCAACACCTTCCGCGATATAGTCTGCGGGGTAGTTGGTGCCGAACGGAGCTTTGAAAGGACGTGGGTCGCCGGCTTTCAGCTTATCGTAGTCGAGGCCCCATTGTGCAAATGGCATGGCGCCTGAATCGAACCAAACGTCGATCAGATCTGGTACACGTTTCATGGCACGGCCCGAAGGGCTTACCAGTACAATCTCATCCACATAAGGTTTGTGCAGATCGAGGATGCCTTCGTGGAGATAATGTTTATTCACATCACCGCCCAGCACTTCATTGGCTTTGCGGATCTCATTGTTCAGTTCTTCGATAGAACCGATGCACTTGAATTCGATATTCTCCTCTCCTTCTGTTTTCCAGATGGGAAGCGGAGTTCCCCAGAAACGGCTGCGGCTGAGGTTCCAGTCCACCATGTTCTCGAGCCAGTTGCCGAAGCGGCCTTCGCCGGTTGACTTCGGTTTCCAATTGATGGTTTTGTTCAGTTCCACCATTCTCTCGCGGAGCGCAGTGGTTTTGATGAACCATGCTTCGAGCGGATAGTAGAGCACTGGTTTATCAGTACGCCAGCAGTGCGGGTAATTGTGTTCGTATTTTTCTACTTTGAAGGCGCGGTTCTCTTTTTTCAGTTTCACGGAGATGTCTACGTTCACATCCACATAATCCTTCTCGTCTTTGTAGTTCTTCACGTAACGGTTGCTGAACTCGCCGAGGCCGTCCACAAACTTGCCCTGCTTGTCGACCATTACCAGAATACCGATGCCATACTTCTTGCCCACTTTATAGTCATCTGCACCGAAGGCAGGAGCCGTGTGTACGATACCGGTACCATCTTCAGTGGTAACGAAATCGCCGACGATAACGCGGAACGGATCGCCACCTGCAATTTCAGGGGTATTGGCTTCGTAGGGAAGCAGTTGTTCGTAACGGGCTTCTTCGATAGCTGATCCTTTGAACGTCTCAAGGATGGTCCATGGAAGCAGTTTGTCGCCTTCTTTGTACTCGCCTACGGGAATGTTCTCGCCTTCGGGCTTGAAATACTTGCCCAGCAGGTCTTTCGCCAGTACAACGTAAACCGGAATATGCGTGTATGGATTCACGGTGTGCACCAGTACGTAGTTGATATTGGGCCCAACGGTGAGACCGAGGTTGGAAGGGAGGGTCCATGGTGTGGTGGTCCATGCCATGAAGAAGATCTCCGGTTCGGTGGTTCCGTTAGCCCTGGCCTTTTCGAAGAGGAACTTTGTACGGTCGTTCTCGATGGCCTTGAACATGGCCACAGCCGAAGTATCTTTTACATTTTTGTAGGTGCCGGGCATGTTCAGTTCGTGTGAGCTGAGACCGGTACCTGCTGCAGGAGAATAGGGCTGGATGCTTACGCTTTCGTAGAGCAGCCCCTTGTTGTAGAATTGCTGCAATATCCACCAGAGGGTTTCGATATAAGAGTTATCGAAAGTGATATAGGGATCCTGCAGATCTACCCAGTAACCCATTTTACGGGTGATATCGTCCCATTTGTCTTTGAAGCGCATAACTGCTTCGCGACATTTGAGGTTATATTCTTCAACGGTAATTTTCTTACCGATATCTTCTTTGGTGATGCCGAGTTCTTTTTCAACGCCGAGTTCGATGGGGAGACCGTGGGTATCCCATCCGCCCTTTCTTTTTACCTGGAAGCCCTGCATGGTTTTGTAGCGGCAAACCAGATCTTTCAGGGTACGGCTGATCACGTGGTGAATGCCGGGCATGCCGTTGGCGGAGGGGGGGCCTTCGTAGAACACGAAATGGGGGGCGCCTTCGCGAAGGGCTATGCTTTGCTCAAAAGCCTGGGTCTCAGCCCATTTGGCCAGTACTTCCTGCTCTATTTCGGGCAGGTTCAATCTTGAGAATTCCTGATATTTGGCTGACATATTATTATTCGGGCTAATATCCGGGCCGTTTTCCTCGGAAGGCAGTCCGGATTGGTAAAAATCCGTTGTTTAAAAGTGTGCAAAGGTACTGAAAATTCAGGGTAATCAGGGGCATGTCGGGCTATAAAATCTGCCTGAAAGCAGCGGTTGAAAACCCGGAATGGGAGGATGCCGCGGCAGGACAATTTTCAGGGGAAGAAATCAATCTCAGGCAGCTACGAAAAACAGCTTCATTAACCATTAAAAAACACACCCGTAAACAGTCAATAATTATTTACAAAACAGCGCTTGAAACGAAAGAGCAAAATGGCTAGTCTTGCAGAACCGACTACTGCACAGATTTTCAGCTATTTGACAAGCGTGTTTCCGGTACAGAAAGCAGTTCGGTTGTGCATCACCGGTTCATTGAAAGATTATATTAAAAAAAAATATCAGAATTTAATATCGCAGTTTCAAAAAATATCTGATATTTGAAAAACCGAAAGCGATGCTTTCTCGTAAGTAACTCTGAAACGCGCCTGCAAAGGCTTCCAATCCCTGAGATTGGGTTATTCTCTGGTTAAGCTCTCCACCGATCCTAAAGAATTAGATGAAGTTCTGTAGCTTTAAGTAAGGACAAATTTCTAACGGTACACGTTATTCTAATTCAGGAATCTCTTCTCACTTCGTGAGAAATTTTAGTAGCACAGTTTTTTTGTCATAGTATGGTCAGATTCGATCGTTTGAACCGTCTTGTTCATGGTCTGGTTTGTTTAGGTTTTCGCCCCTTTCAGTGCGGTTAACCATAACAGCCAACAGTTCAGGATAAGCGATGTTAAAACCGCATTAAAACGATCTGTAGTTTCATCATTTTTGCCGCAGTTTTTTACACAATTAAAACGTTTGGCACAGTTTATGAAACTATATCAATGTTGCTCACGAAAACAGTAGTTGCAACAATGAAATCCAGCTCTTTATTATTCTGAACTCATTATATGAAAACCTTTTCTACGGTTTAGGGTTTAGGGGTTAAAAAGGGGAGTATTCCTGCTCCCCTTTCCTTTAAAAACTCTAAAAAACAGAAAAGGTTTTCTTTTTTTATGCCTTTCCCAATTACGAGTTCCCGTTTTTAATCTCTGATATCACTACTATCTTAGAAAAGCCTGAGATTCAGCACACACGTGCATTCTGGCCCTCCAAAAGCTAAATGTCGGCTCCCTGAAAATCAAGGCTTTCCTCATACAATTGAAGAGGGCGTTCCTTCAAATCGGAACGCCCTCTTTTTATTTTTGTCCATTTCCGGTTGCACATCCCCGGTATGGGTAATCATTTGTTGCTTTTTCTACCCATTCTGCTTTTTTGTACGCACCAGTTTGTAAATTTTGATCGCACTCATCAGCACCACCACAAATAAAATCAGTCCCAGTAATCCCCACACCCAACTCATATTTTCTTTCACTACCACCAGCATCACTATCGCTACCAAAAATATTGTGGCCACCTCATTCCAGATCCTCAATTGCTGCCCGCTGTACCGGAAATTTCCTTTCCACTGCTGCCTCGCTATCGCATGAAGCGTACCGTGATAAACAAACAACCCAATCACAAATAGCAATTTGATCTTCAGCCAATCCGGAAACGCCCCAAGAAGGTGCCAGGTACTTAATCCAAGTATCAACGTCAATACCGCCGACGGCCAGGTGATCCCAAACCAAAGCCTTTTCATCATAATTCCATACTGATTTCTCAGAATGGTCTTCGCCGGTTCGGGTTGCGTTCCCGCCTCCGCATTGTACACCATCAGACGGGGCATGTAGAACAGCCCCGCAAACCAGGTGACAATGAATATTACGTGTAATGCCTTGATGTAGAGATACATAGTTATTGGTTAGATAAGGTTTATTTCGCGGTCTGCAACAGGTTCTTCAGTGCCCCGATCCAGGCAGCCTGACTGTTCATGCAGGGGATCAGCGTAAATTTCTCTCCGCCCGCGTGTAAGAAAATCTCCTTTCCTTCCTCCGCCATTTCTTCCAGCGTCTCCAGGCAATCGGCCACGAATGCCGGACAAACCACCAGCAGTTTCTTTATCCCTTCCTTCGGCATTTCGCCCAAACGCACTGCTGTATAAGGTTTCAGCCATTCGTCCCTGCCGAGGCGGCTCTGGAATGAGAAGCTGTATTTTTCTTTCGGGATATTCAGTTTCTCCGCTACCAAACGGGTAGTGGTGATGATCTGATGACGGTAACAAAAAGCATGCGCCGGATTATCCTGCATACAACAGTTGGCATTACCCAAACAATGCTTACCGGATGGATCCGTCTTATGAACATGCCTTTCAGGAATTCCGTGGTAGCTGAACACAATCTGATCGTACTCTTCATTCAGATACGGACGAATGCTTTCGGTAAGCGCATCGATATACCCCGGTTCATTATAAAATGGAGGAACAAAAGTTAGTTTGAAGGGATATTTCTTCTCCTTATGCACCTTTTTGGCGTACTCCACCGCCGTTTCGTAGCTGCTCATCGCATAATGAGGATACATCGGCACCACCACCACTTCTTCCAGATCAGGCGATTTTTGCATCAGCTCATCAAATGCCGCCCAGGGCGTAGGGTTTCCGTAACGCATGGCTATCACCACCGGTTCGTCCACCAGCGCCTGAAGTGCATCACGTTGCTGTTCGCTGATCACGATAAGGGGAGATCCTTCTTTCGTCCAGATACTTTTGTACGCCTCCGCAGATTTCGGCGCTCTGAAAGGCACAATGATACCTTTCACCAGCAGCGCTCTCCACAATACCGGCGTATCGAGCACGCGCCCATCCATCAGAAACTCATCCAGATATCTCCGCACATCCTTTACCTCTGTGGAGTCGGGGCTCCCAAGGTTCATCAGTACTATTCCTTTTTTTGCCATTGCCTGTTTGATTGAATTTGCAAAAGTAACTTTGAATTGGAAGAAAAATTCAGGTTGATCCATGATTCCTCTGCAAGTAAGGCAACCCACCCTCACCATTTCTTCGTAAAACTCATACAGACGCGCATTTGGCCGCAATGCTGATACTTGTCAGGCATTTATGTGACCTTTATCATACAGTAAAATGACAAACCAATGACAGACGGATTAGGTGATTGAAGGTTCCTACGGTACTTTTGCGCAGTGATTTAGAAATTTACTTTCATGCCAGGACAGAGTAGCAAAGACATATCGAAGTTTTTTATTGCCGGGATCAACTATAAGAAGACAGACGCTGCCATCAGAGGGAAATTTGCCATCAATAACGACCAATACGCTTCCCTCCTTTCACTGGCACCTTCTTATGGCCTCACTGAATTATTCATTCTTTCCACCTGTAACAGAACAGAAATTTACGGAATTGCCGAACAGCCCGAACAGCTGATCGAACTCCTCTGCAGCGAAACCGAAGGAAGCTCCGATACCTTTTCTCAACTGGCATATGTAAAAAGTGGCATCAGCGCCATTCAACACCTCTTCTCGGTTGGCGCCGGTATCGACTCTCAGATTCTCGGTGATTACGAAATTGTAGGTCAGCTCAAACTGGCCGTGAAGTTTGCACGCGAGAAAGAATTTATCGGAACATTCCTCGAAAGGCTGGTGAATGCAGTACTGCAATCGTCCAAAGCCATCAAGAACAATACATCGCTCAGCGGCGGAACTGTTTCAGTTTCTTTCGCTGCCATTCAATATATCAGAGAACATATTCAGGATATTTCCAACAAGCAGATCCTGCTGCTGGGTACAGGAAAGATCGGAAGATCTACCTGCAAAAATATCATCGACTATCTGGGTACCACCAATATTACCCTCATCAACCGCACGCAGGAGAAAGCAGCAGAGCTGGCTTTTGAACTGGGTGTACAATATGTTCCTGCCGATTTGCTTACTCAGCATATCAGTCAGTCTGATATCATCATCGTAGCTACCAATGCAGCTACGCCTACCATCCTTGCCTCTCACCTGGAAGGCCAGGGCCAGAAACTGGTGATCGATCTTTCCATTCCTACCAACGTAGAAGAAAGCGCGCGCCAGCTGCCTAATGTACAGCTCGTGAATGTAGACGAACTGTCGAAGATCAATGATGCCACCCTTCAAAAGCGGGAAGCAGAAGTGCCCAAAGCCTTCGCCATCATTGAAGAACATATTGCTGAATTCATCGAATGGTACGAAATGCGCAAGCATGTTCCCGTTCTGAAAGCAGTAAAAACCAAACTGAAAGAAATTCAAACCTTCCCCTCATATATTCAACTTTGTCCGGGCGAAGTAACCGCATGCAGTACCGATTCCGATCTGAAGATCCAGAGAGTGATCAATGGCATGGCCAGTAAGATGCGCACGCAAAACCAGCGTGGATGCCAGTACATCGAGGCTATCAACGAGTTTATTGCTACGGGTAGGAATTAATTTGCCAACAACCAGTTGTCATAGCAGGGTAACAATGCCCGGCCAATGCCGTACACCGGTAACTTTGCCGTGACATCAATTGAAATAATATTATGATCAGAATAGGAACAAGAGAAAGCCAGCTCGCCGTATGGCAGGCAAATCAGGTGAAAGACCTGCTGGCCACTCAGGGTGTTGATGCAGAACTGGTATACATCCGCAGCGAAGGAGATATCGATCTCAAAACCCCGTTGTACGAAATGGGCGTTCAGGGCATCTTCACCAGAAGTCTCGATATCGCACTGCTCAATAACAAGATCGATATCGCGGTTCACTCCATGAAGGATGTGCCTACGCAACTGCCGCAGGGCATTGCCCAGGCTGCCGTGCTGAAACGCGCCTCCTACAAAGACCTGCTGATCTACAAAGGCGAGCAATTTATTTTCGATGAAGCACTCGCCGAGTCGGCCTGCATCATTGCTACCAGCAGCATCCGCCGCAAAGCGCAATGGCTGAACCGCTATCCTCATCACTCCATCGAAAACCTTCGCGGCAATGTGAACACACGCATGCGCAAAGTGGAAGAGAGCAACTGGAACGGCGCCATCTTCGCTGCTGCCGGACTGGAGCGCATCGGTCTTCGTCCACATAACTCCGCAGAACTGGACTGGATGCTGCCTGCACCCGCGCAAGGCGCCATCGTAGTAGCCTGCCGCGCCGACGACAACAAATTACTGCAAACCTGTGCCGCATTCAACGATGCCGACACAGCGATCTGCACCAAAATAGAAAGAGATTTTCTCCGCGCACTGCTCGGCGGATGTTCCACTCCCATCAGTGCACTCGCTGTTGTAAAAGATGGTAACGTGATATTCCGCGGAAACATCTTATCGGTAGACGGAAAAGACAAAGTGGAGATCGATAAAACCATTCCTGTTTCGGAAGCCAGCGATGCAGGCACTGTATTCGCCAAAGAACTGCTGGCTCTCGGAGGTCAGGAAATTGCAGACGGTATTCACAAACAGCGCAACGCCTGATCAGATGAAACAGTACCGTATTCTCAGCACCAAAAAACTAACGCCTTCGCTTGCCAAAGTACTGGCAAAGCAAGGTATCCATTGCCGCGAGACAGAACTGATACGCATAGAACCCGTACTGAACAGTGAAACGCTGGAAACCATACTGCCACTCACTTTCGAGCCGGGCACAGCCGTGGTGTTCACCAGCAGAAATGCAGTAGAGATCGTAGCCGCCACACTACGTGTAGCAGGCGAACATGGCTCCGCCGCTCATTGGAATATCTTTTCACTCGCAGGCGCCACACGCGAAGCAGTGATGCATCTCTTCGATACCACACCGGCAGGATCGGTATTCAACGGAGGCGAACTGGCTGCAGAGATCATCGCCGCAGGAAATGTAGAAAGGATCGTTTTCTTCTGCAGCAACCAGCGCCGCGACGAACTGCCTGCTCTGCTCGGCAGCAATGCCATCACGGTACACGAGATCACCACTTACGATACCATCGAAACACCGGTGATTGTCGAAGAAGAAATGGATGGTATTCTTTTTTTCAGTCCGAGCGCAGTGAGCAGTTTCTTCTCAGCCAATCAGCTGCCGGAATCCACCGTTTGTTTTGCCATCGGCAACACCACGGCCAAAGCGCTTGCTGCCAATACCGGCAACAAAATAATTATCAGTGAACAGCCCGATCAGCAGTCGATGCTGAACCAGGTGTCGCAATATTTTATCAACAAGTAAATACTCAATAACAATACAGATGCTGCAAAACGACCTGTTATTAAGAACATTACGCGGAGAAGCAACCGAGCGTACACCCGTATGGATGATGCGCCAGGCAGGCCGCTATCTCCCCGATTACATGAAGCTGAAAGCCAAGTACTCTTTCTTCGAACGTTGCCGTATACCCGAAATTGCAACGGAGATCACCATTCAACCGGTAGAGCAGGTGGGAGTGGATGCAGCCATCATTTTCTCAGACATTCTTGTAGTGCCTGAAGCAATGGGACTGGAAGTACAGATGGTAGAGAGCAAAGGACCATTCCTTCCCGATCCCATCAAACAATTCAGCGATCTCAGCAGGCTCCGCATTCCCGATGTGAATGAAAGCCTCGGTTATGTATTCGATGCACTGCGTCTCACCAAACAGACACTGGCAGGCCGCGTTCCCCTCATCGGTTTCGCAGGCGCTCCATGGACCCTCCTCTGCTACATGGTACAGGGCAAGGGCTCCAAAACTTTCGACGAAGCAAAAGCATTTTGCTATACCCAACCTGAAACAGCACACCAACTGCTGCAGATGATCACAGACACTACCATCGCTTATCTGAAAGGACAAGTGCAGGCAGGTGTAGACGTGATCCAGATCTTCGACAGCTGGGGCGGACTGCTGAGTCAGGATGATTTTGAAACCTACAGCCTTCGCTATATCCGTCAGATCGTAGAAGCACTCAAAGACGAAGTGCTCACCATCATCTTCGCCAAAGGCGCATGGCATAGCCTCGACAGAATGGCTGCCACCGGCGCTCATGGTCTCGGCATCGACTGGTGCAACACACCAGCCTTTGCACGCAAACTCGCTGGAGACAACATCACGCTGCAAGGGAATTTCGACCCTGCAAAACTGTTGTCGCCCATTCCTGAGATTCAAAAAGAAGTGAAGAAGATGCTCGGCGAATTCGGCGGCCATCGTCACATTGCCAATCTCGGTCACGGCATTCTTCCGAATGTTCCCGTAGATCATGCAAGGGCATTTGTGGATGCTGTGAAGAATTATGCGAAGTAGGATAGCTCAGATTTACTGAATCATTTTTAATAGAAGCGTATGAAAACTATCCCCATCAAAGACAATTGGATTGCATTCATCCACGACCTGCAAAACCGCATTTGTGCAGCGCTGGAAGAAGCAGACGGACAGGCAAAGTTCTTCGAAGACCAATGGCAGCGCCCCGAAGGCGGCGGCGGTAAAACGCGCGTGATCGCCAACGGCAAAGTGTTTGAGAAAGGAGGCGTAAACACCTCCATCGTGTATGGCCCTGTAACCGATCTCATGCGATCGCAATTGAAAATTGATGGCGATAACTGGTTCGCCTGCGGACTTTCACTGGTGATCCATCCCATAAATCCTTTTGTACCTACCGTTCACTGCAACTACCGCATGTTCGAACTGTACGATAAGAATCATGAAGTGATCGATCGCTGGTTTGGTGGCGGCACCGACCTTACGCCTTATTATCTGTTCGATGAAGATGCCATTCATTTTCATGGCACCTACAAAAACGTGTGTGATGAATTCGATCCGGCCATATTCCCGAATTTCAAACGCGAGTGCGACAACTACTTCGTAAACAAACACCGCAACGACGAACGCAGAGGAATCGGCGGTATTTTCTACGATTACCAACGTCCCGATGCACTCAAAGATGTAGATTTCTGGTTCCGTTTCGGACAGGCCTGTGGCAATGCATTCATTCCTGCTTACATAGATATCGTGAACAAAAGAAAAGGGATGGAATACAACGCAGCGCACAAACACTGGCAGGAGATCCGTCGCGGACGCTACACCGAGTTCAATCTGGTGCACGATCGCGGAACCATCTTCGGTCTCAAAACCAATGGCCGCATCGAAAGCATTCTGATGAGCCTGCCACCAACTGTAAGATTCGAATACAATTATCAACCCACACCGGGAAGCGAGGAAGCCAGACTGCTCGATGTCTGCCTCCGCCCTAAAGACTGGGTGTAACAAATCACTACCTTGCAACCCGCAGCCAACACTGCGGGTTGTTTGCTGAATAACCTTATCGATTATACATTAACGTTAATTCCCTAAAAATATCTGGTATGTATTTACAAAGAAGAAACAGGATCCTCCGTCAGTCGCCCGCTATCCGTGCACTGGTTGCAGAAACCATTCTGAGCCCGGATGATTTTATTGTGCCGTTGTTCATCGTAGAAGGTAAAGACGTAAAAGAAGAGATCAGCACCATGCCCGGTTATTACAGACTGAGCCTCGATCAGCTCGCGCGCGAAGTGAAAGAGCTCTGGAGTCTCGGCCTGAAAAGCATTCTGCTGTTTGTAAAAGTACCCGACGAACTGAAAGACAATAAAGGGACCGAAGCAGTGAACCCCGATGGGCTGATGCAGCGTGCCATCAAAACTGCCAAGAACTCCTGCCCCGATATGGTGGTAATGACAGACGTAGCCCTCGACCCGTTCTCCTCCTATGGACATGATGGAATTGTGGAAGGCCACGATATCGTAAACGACGCCACCGTTGATGTACTTGCCGCCATGAGCGTAAGCCATGCCATTGCCGGAGCCGACATTGTTGCACCCTCCGATATGATGGACGGCCGCATCGGCGCCATCCGCGAAGCGCTCGAAGAAAGCAATTTCACCAAAACAGGCATCATGGCCTACAGTGCGAAATATGCTTCCTGCTTTTACGGACCATTCCGCGATGCACTCGATTCCGCACCCGGATTCGGCGATAAGAAAACCTACCAGATGAACTACGCCAACCGCATCGAAGCCATCAAAGAAACACTGATGGATGTGGAAGAAGGCGCAGACATCGTGATGGTAAAACCCGGTCTGGCGTATCTCGATATACTTCGCGAAGTGAAAGATGCAGTAACCGTTCCGGTAAGCGTGTACAATATCAGCGGAGAATACTCCATGATCAAAGCCGCTGCCAAAGCGGGTTTCCTCGACGAAGACAAAGCCATTCTCGAAACGCTTACAGCATTCAAGCGCGCAGGCGCCGATCTGATTGCCACATACTTTGCAAAAGACGCCGTAAGACTGATTGGGTAATGCAGCGAGCCAAAAACAAAAAACAACTTTCTCAATATGCAGACCACAAAAAGCATTGAACTTTTTAACCGTGCACAGGAAAGCATTCCCGGTGGAGTGAACTCTCCTGTGCGCGCATTCAGAAGTGTTGGCGGCACGCCGCTGTTCATTCAGCGTGCCGAAGGCACTTACCTCTATGATGCCGATGGAAACAAATACATCGACTACATCGCTTCATGGGGACCAATGATCCTCGGCCACGCATACGCTCCGCTGGTGAAAGCCATTCAGGAACAAGCCGTGTTCTCCACATCATATGGAGCGCCTACCGAGCTCGAAATAAAAATGGCGGAGCTGATCAAAAGCATGGCGCCAAACGTAGATCTCATCCGCATGGTGAGCAGCGGTACTGAAGCCTGCATGAGCGCCATCCGCTTAGCGCGTGGCTACACAGCCCGCAACAAGATCATCAAATTCGAAGGTTGCTACCACGGCCATGCAGATTCCTTTCTCGTAAAAGCAGGAAGCGGTGTTGCCACACTCGGCATTCAGCATGTACCCGGCGTTACAGCGTGTACAGCAGCTGACACACTCACCTGCTCTTACAACGATCTCGCAGGTGTAGAAAAACTCGTTGCCGAAAACAAAGATCAGATTGCTGCCATCATCGTAGAACCGGTTGCCGGCAATATGGGATGCATCATTCCACAACCCGGATTCCTCGAAGGTATCCGTAAGATCTGCGACACAGAAAAGATCGTTTTCATCTTCGACGAAGTAATGACAGGCTTCCGTCTCGCCCGTGGCGGTGCACAGGAAAAACTGAATATCGATGCCGACCTCGTTACCTACGGAAAAGTAATTGGTGGTGGTCTGCCCGTTGGTGCATTCGGTGGCAAACGCGCCATCATGGAAATGATTGCTCCGCTGGGTGCCGTGTATCAGGCAGGAACGCTCAGCGGAAATCCTATTGCCATGATTGCAGGATACACTTTGCTGAACATCCTCAACGAGCAACCCAATCTCCTCAAAGAACTCGACGAAAAAACAACCTATCTCCGCGATGGCCTCGATAAAGTGTTGCGCGCCTCCGGCACACCTTACGTGATCAATCAGCTGGGATCTATGCTCAGTGTGCATTTCAGCGACAAGCCAGTTACTGATTTCGCCAGTGCAGCAGCAGCGAACAACGCGTTGTTCAATAAATATTTCCATGCCATGCTAAAACGCGGCGTATATCTTCCGCCTTCTGCATACGAAAGCTGGTTCCTGAACAATGCCATGCAACAGCAGGATCTTGATGCAACCATCAAAGCAACCGAAGAGAGTCTGAAAGAAATATTATAATCGACAACCTGATGATATTGCAAATGCCGGATCGTAACTGATCCGGCATTTTTTCTGCCGTAAACATTGCCCCGGCAATTTTCAAATCCAGCTTTTCAGACAGCCTGTTTCGATAAAACTACAGTCCGGAAACACATGATCTTATCAGTTGCTGATTGTCATCTTACTTGCAGCAAAATTTGATTCATGAAGCAAACTATCATCTGCTTAATCTGTACTATGCTCATTGCTGCTGCCTGTAAGAAAACTTCTGCGGGCAATGAGCAACAACCTCCCAAACCCAAACAGGAGGTGATTCAGCTCCAGAAAATCGATCTCAACAATGTCTATCACCAGTTTTCCTATAACCAAAACGGAATGCTCACGCGCGTAGAGTCTCACAGAAGGCCTTCACCCGGTGCAGGCGGCCTCGACACCATGTACCAGTACGCAACTTTCAATTACGTGAACGGCATACTTAAATCCGCTGCTTATTACGCGCAGAGTGATCCTTCCACTACACTCTATCACCGTGCTAAAGATTACACATATATCTACGACAATCAAAACAGACTGGCCTTTGTTGCAGGCAATTACACAGGCAACGGCGATATAAGTCTCTGGAAAGACACCACCTATTACTTCTACGACAATAACCGTCGTGTAACAGGATCATACTATTCCAACAAAAAAATGGATTTCTTCAAAACACTGTCCTGGCATTACGACCAGAATGGAAACGTACAACGCCCCGATTCAACAACACCTGAAGTAAACAGAAGAACCACTTATTTCACTTTTGAACGCAGGTACGATTCCCATATCAATCCATGGAAATTCACCTACCTCGCACTTGCTGTGTTCACAGTTTTTGAAGAAGATCTTTTTGAACTCGAAACTAAATTCTCCAACAACAATTATGTTTACCGGAAAGAAACCGAGATCACCGAAAGAAAGAACAGTAAAGGCGAAGTAGTGGAAAGTCTGGGCGAAGCCAGAATTGTAGAACAGACGTACAAATACGACAAGAACAACTGTATTGAAGTGTCTGATGTAGCTGGCTTCGGAGAAATAATTGAAAACGGGGTTGTTACATCCAGAGCAGGAGGATACTCGCATACCTACAAGATCTCCAGCGAAAAGAAAGTGTATTGAGAAGCAGTTTTTCTTTTCATAAAACAAGAGGCAGGAATGATGTTCCTGCCTCTTGTTTTATGAATCTATAGATTTCTTACGCTTCCTGCATCGTCAGTTTTCTGCTCACTGATGCTACAGGTGAAGCAGCTTTCTTTTTCTTTTTTCTTCCATACCAGATCAGAAAGCCCGTCACTGGCAAACTCGCAGCAATCAGACTTGCGAAGAACATCAGGATCTTTCCAGGCAATCCCCAGATGGCTCCGGTATGAATATCGTAATTCGCTCTGGCGATTTTATCTGCCACCTTCGCATCTTTGAATCTTCCGTAGACATGCGTTACTGATAATTCTTTCAATGAATATTGATCAAAATACCGGTAATCAGATTTCCAGTAAGTGCCGGGATCGGGATTGATGGCCACTTCTATGCCCGAACTGTCCGTGGCAGGAAAATGCACTTCAATGAATTTCGCACCCGGCTCTTCCACTTTTATTTTTTCATAGAGCTTGTCAACAGCAGCGGCAGTTGTGTATTGCGCAGCGGCTTTGTCTTTTGACAGCGGTTCATAGAACTCATATGTTTTTTCTCCGCCGGTTGCATAGTACAATGTTTTTGCAAACCACTGAAAACCCCATACCAGTCCGGTTACGGCGAGGATGATAGCCACCCAGGTCATGTAGAAACCAAGTACGTTGTGCATATCATAATTAACGCGCTTCCATTTAGCATTCCACTTAACACTGAAACGTTGCTTGCGTGCAGCTTTATTGCGTGGCCACCAGAGGATCATTCCGGAGAACATCATCACCACAAATACAACTGTACTCCATGCTACAATCGGCTGTCCGATTTCATTCGGCAACCACAGATAGAAATGCCCATCGAGAATAAAGCGGAAGAAGTCGCTGCTCATATCCTTTACTTTGAGCACTTCTCCGGTGTATTGATTGATGTAAACGATGTAGTAATATTCAGGATCTGCATTGTAAAAAGATACAGTTGCCGACCGGCCTCTGCTATCATAGGCCACACCATGCGGATGTTTGCCGGGCAATTGTTTTTGCGCAATCTCTCCGATCACTGAAGGAGAAAGCACAGGTTGATCGCGTTTCTCTACAAAGCGGTAAGGCTGGGTGAGATCACTGATCTCATCCTGAAAAGCATAGATGCAGCCCGTAACAGCAATTATGAAAACCACAAGCCCGGATGCGAGTCCGAGCCATAGGTGGGCTTTGCCAATTAGTTTCTTGAGGGTCATTCGATAAAGTTAGTCAGTTTTTGATTTTGCAGAACTACCAGCGGTATTGAAGTGTTAACCTGAAATTTCTCGATGCCTCGGTTTGCCAGTAGAAATAGTTTCCATATGGTGATCCGGAGTACAAATATTTATCGAGAATATTATTCACGTTCAGGTTAACACCGTAGTGCCCTTTGTGCCAGCTGACAGCTCCATCAAACCTGAAATAAGCAGGCAACGACGCTTCTGAACCATCGAACACAAACCAGCTGGAGCGACCCATCTGCCATTGATACCCTGTAGAAACACCGAAGCCTTTCAGCTTGCCGGGTAACTGGTAGCTGAGCCATCCGTTGTTGATATGCTTTGTAGTGCCGGGTGTGGCATTACCTACATTCTTGGGATCTGTATCTTTCGATATGAAAGATTCGGTGAAGGCATAGTTCAACACCAGATTCAATCCTTTGGCAACTTCTCCACGAATGTCCGCTTCCACTCCTCTTGTTTTTGTTTGTCCGAGCTGAATGGAGAATTTGGTATCCTCCGGATCGGTAACCAACACATTGTTTTTTGTGATCTGATATACCGAAACAGTAGAGTTCCATTTGCCATTGAACCAGTCACGTTTTACACCTGCTTCGATATTGTGTCCGGTAACCGGAGTAAATTTTTTATCGTGTTTGTCTTTTCCTGTCTGAGGAACAAATGCTTCATCGTACAGCGCATACACAGAAGTGTTCTTATCAACAGATACGCTGAGACCTACGCGCGGAGTAACTTTCGATTCGCTCACACCTGCGCCATATTCTTCATCTTTGGAAGTAGTGAAGCGACCAGCCAGTGTAAGACGAATACGGTCATCCCAGAAATGCAGTTCATCCTGCACGTATACTCCCAGCACTTTCTGACTGAGGCGGCTGGCGCCCGGTCTGTCTTTCAGCCTGATGGACCTGTCGAATACAGGAAACTCATCAGGCGTCATATTGTGAACAGGATTGTAGATGTTGAAGATGTTTTTGCCATTCACCGGTAAGCTCTGGCTGAAATCTGCGATGTAATTTTTGTCGCCATAATCGAGGCCGGCAAGAATATTATGCGCAACTGCACCGGTAGTGAATTTACCATTCACAAAGGCCTGTGCATACTTGCCTTCATTCTTCGCATCCCAGATGCCCATATTGCGATACACGTCGCCATTGGCTTTCACGGAGTCTGCCCACATGGAAGTGCCTACCTGATCGTAGTTGAAATAAGCGAGCTGTGTTGTGAACTTCCAGTCAGGATTGAACTGATGTTCGAATATCAGAAAACTGCTGTGATCTCTGAACACGGAACGTTCCATTCCCGGCTCGGCAATAGTTGTATTGCGCCCCGTAGAACCATATTTATTGGGAGCAAAAACATAAGCCGTTCCAATGGGAGTTGATCTCATGTTCTGATAAGTGTATTCAAGTGTCAGCGAGGTTTTCGGAGAGAACTGATACTTCAGCACGGGTGCAATCGAGTATCTGTTGCTGAACTCGAACGGACGATGAGAACCTTTCAATTGTCCCATTACATTGAGGCGATAGAGCAACTTGCCATCACCGGAGAGCTTTCCATCCAGATCAACAGCTGCGCGATAAGTATCGTAACTGCCGAGTGTAACATTGGCTTCGCCTTTTGTTTGTCCGGTTGGTTTTTTAGTAACGATATTGTAGAAACCGCTGGGCTCTCCATTCGCCATCATAAAACCAGCAGGACCTTTCACGAACTCCACACGTTCCACCATGCTGATGTCTTCGGCGAGCGGCCCCCATGTAGATTCCACATTCATGCCATTGCGAAACGGTGCAATGCGTGAGCCGCGCATATTGAGACGAACATACATATCCCAGTGCTCCAGTTTGGAAACACCACTCACATTACGGCTCACCCCTTCGAGCATATCGAATGTGCCCTGATCGGCCAGCAGCTGACGGCTTACCACCTGAATATTTTGCGGCAATTTATTGATAGGCGTTGTAAGACGAAGAGAGGAAGAAACATTGTTCAACTTGTAACCGGTTTTGCCTGCGACTACAAACACTTCCTGCAACTGCTTCTCTGCAAGATTGATCTGCAGCTTCACTTCTGCAGCATGTTCTCCATCTACTACCACAGATTGAAAAATGCTTTCGTGCCCTACCAGCGACAGTTCGATGGTATAGGTGCCGGGTTTCAGATTCTTTATAACGAAGTGTCCGTTATCATCCGTGATAGCGGAATGGGAAGTTCCTTTAATAGAAACAGATACCATCTCCGCAGGTTTTCCGTCGGATGTGGTTACCTGTCCTTTGATCACGCCAGGGCCTTCTTCATTGGCCATGGCGGAGAATGCTGTGAAAAATGTTATCAGTAAGATCCATGGTTTGATGCTGACCATGGAGAAAATAATTTTCATTTCAATGTTCTTTTATTGGTGGCTGAATGAGGATCTTCTTCAGTAAGGGATAAAGTGTGAGGTTAAAAGTTTTTAGTGCAGCCCTGAGAACAGGGCCGCACCTTTCCACATTATGGAAAAAAGTTTGCGGGACGCAACCGGTTATTGCAGGCCGTTGACCAGGGAAGTCCAGGCTGGCAACTCAGGAATACCGGGTTTCCTTTTTCCAAAGAATTGAACAATCAGTTCACCCGATGCATCGAATACTTCAATGGAGTGCACCACTCCGTCTACTGTTGGTTTCTTCACCAACCAGGCTGTATTGATATGATCGAGGCGTAAATGCAGGTTGAATAAAGGATCCATCACATTGATCCAATTGGGGATCTCAACAATCTTTTTCACTGGTCCGGTATGGATCTGGATATTGCCGTTGTTGCCAACGAATACCATTATCTCGAGATCCGTCGCAGCAGCATGTTCGAGCAGCTGCTTCACTACGCCATTATCGAGCTGGCGGGCGAAATCGCCTGCAATGCGCAATGCATGCAGTCTGCTTACATTGAATTTCTTCAGCATGGGGAAGAAGTCGTGCGTGTCTTTCAGCTCACTCCAGGTCTGGCGGAATTCAGCAACATTCACATCAGCATCTGCATACTGATGCGGGGCGGGTGCAGGTAAGGGGATCAGCTCTGTACTTTGATTGGCAGCCTCAAACTCACGAACGATATTGGTGAAAGATTCCTGATTGCTCTGATCGGTGAGAAACACTTTCACCACAGCAGTTCCCTGCTGATCGAAAATCTGGAAGGATTGCTTGAAACCAGCTTCTGCATCTTCGAACACCGCAAAGCCATGTGCCCATGCCGAGAAGAACATGCGGAGATCGATATCGGCTCCCACAACTACTCCCATCATTTTCCCATGAAGTGTTACTTCTTCAAACACACCTTTTCTTTCGTGCACGCAGCTTTCGTTGCGGGTGAGCACCATAACAAATCCAAGTTCGGGCATGCGTTGCCACAGTTCACGCAGCCTTGTCTCATCCAATCTGATAACGCGGCTTCCTGCGAAAGAGGCCAGCAGTCCGGCTTCCGTGCTGCCAAGATGTTTCGCGGCATCGCGGATACGCAGGCGTGGCTGTTCTTTGTGCAACGCAATCCATTGGTCTTTCAGTGGCAAAGTGATGATTGTATTCATAGTTAATTTTTTAAGATCGAAGTAATACGGGTTTATTTTTGTGCCTCGCAGGGATCAGAATCGGGAAGTCATAATCTTCCGGTTCCAGAATATCCACTTCCATGTTGTAGGCTTCGCTGAGATGTTCAGACGTAAGCACATCGCGCACATTGCCTGCACGAACAATACATCCCTGTTTCAGCAGCAGAATAGTGTCTGCAAACTGCGCAGCAAGATTGAGATCGTGCAAAATCACCACAACCGTGTATCCCTGATTAGCTAATTCTTTTGCTTTGCTTAATGCGAGTTGCTGATGAAGGCAATCCATGCTCGAAGTAGGTTCGTCGAGCAACAACAATCCCTGTTGTTGTTCATTCTTCCATTTGCTGCCGGATTGTTTGCCTCGGAGTTGGCTCAGTACTCTGGCCATCTGCACACGTTGCTGTTCGCCTCCGCTCAGCGCCTGATAGTTGCGCCGCTGCAAATGATCTACCTGCATCTCCAGCATGCTCTCGCGAACAATGCGATGATCATCTGCTCCGGGCTGTCCTCCGAAATATGGATAGCGGCCCATCATCACAATTTCTTCGCAGTTGAACTGAAGCCCCTGCGCATACTGCTGACTTAACACGGCGCGCATGGTAGCGAGTTTATTCACAGGTATCGAATGCAGATCTATGTTGTTGAGCAAAACCTGCCCTATAGTTGGTTTGGCTTCGCCCGACAATATTTTGAGGAAGGTAGATTTACCTGCTCCGTTCTGACCAAGCACCACGGTTACTTCACCGGGCTGAATATCGAAATTCAGTTTGTTGAGTATCGGGCGTTGTCCGATCCGGTACGATATGTTGTGTGCAGAGATGATCATGATACGGTTCGCAACTGTTTCTTTTGTTTGATCAATAACATCACAAAAACCGGTGTACCCAATACAGCAGTCACAATGCCAATCGGCAGTTCTGCCGGTGCGATGATGGTTCTGCTGAACACATCCGCGAGCGTAAGCAGCGATGCGCCGAGCAATGTACTGTTGAGCAGGAGGCTGCGATGATCGTTTCCAGAAACCGATCGCACCATATGCGGCACAATCAATCCCACAAATCCGATGATGCCTGCCACTGCAACAGAAGCGCCCACGGCCAGTGTTGCGAGTATGATGATCTTTGTTTTCAATCTTTTTACATTAATGCCGAGGTAAGCTGCTTCGTTCTCTCCCAGCGCAAATGCGTTGAGCGATTTGGCGAGCCCCGGCAACATCAATATCGGAGCGAGTACAAATGGAAGCAGCGTAAGCACTACATTCCAGCTGGCGCCACCTAAACTTCCCATGCTCCAGAAAGTGGCATTGCGCAGTTGCTCGTCATTGGCTGTTGTGGTGATAAGATCGGTGAGTGCGCGGCAGAGCGCATTCAGAGCAACACCTGCCAGCAGCAATGTAACCAGCATGGTTTTGCCGCCTGATCTCGAAATGCGGAACACCAGCAACGAAGTAGCGCAGGCGCCGAGAAAAGTAATGACATTGAGCAGGTAATATCTGGGCAGATAATTATCGATATGCAATGCAGGCAGCGATGAGATCAGCACTATCACCAGCACTGCGCTGAGCGATGCACCTGATGAAATGCCTATCAGCGCCGGATCTGCGAGCGGATTGCGAAACAATCCCTGCATAGCCACACCTGAGATAGCGAGGCCAGCACCAACCAGTACAGCCATCACTACCCGCGGCAGTCTGATATGCAGCAATACATTCTCCACACCCTCATCGTAGATCACAGGCAGGTGAATGCCCAGCTTGTTCAGCAATACCGCCATCACCTGTGCGGGCGGGATCTTCATCGCGCCGATACCGGCAGACAAAATCACCACTGCAATCAGCAACACAATCAATGTTATCGTTATCCACTTGTTCCTCATCTCAATTACCCACTGATCTTTTTGTTCAACGTAGCGATGGCCTGTGGCAGACGAAGACCGAAGCCTGCGAGAAACTGCCCGTCCATCGAAATGATCTTTTTGTTTTTTCCTGCATTGGTGCTGCTGATGCCGGGAACTTTCAGCAGTCCTTCTGCACCGCCCACACTTTGCAGTCCGCTTTCGAACAGCAGAATCACATCAGGATTAGCTGCCACGAGCGATTCGGTAGTCAATGGCTTGAACCCTTTGAATTCAGTCATCGCATTGGAAGCGCCGGCCAGTCTGATCATGGAGTTGGGCGATTGTTCCACTCCGCAAACCGTCATAGATCCAGTACCGCGTGCATACACGAACAATACTTTCTTACCGGTAGCAGCCACTTTCAGTGCAGCCATTTCTTTGTTGAATGTTGCGAGCACTTTGTTTCCTTTATCAGTAGTGTTGGTGGCTTTGGCAACATCCTGCAACAGCTTTCTTGTACCGTCGGCAGAGTAAGCCTGCTGCACCAATACGATGTTCACTTTTGCAGAGCGAAGCTGCTCGAGCACCTCAGGTTTTACATCTGTTTCAACAGCCAGCACCAGCGAAGGGCGAAGCGCCAGTATGCTTTCAGCAGACAGCGTTCTGTTATGTCCTACGCTTGTTTTCTTTTTGAGCGAAGCAGGGTACGTGCTTGCAACATCCACTCCAACTATCTGCGGCTCCAGGTCCAGTGCACACAGCATCTCACTGATCGCTCCGTTGAGTGATACAATGCGTTGCTGTGCACTGGCTGAGGAGAATAGGAAAAGGATTAATGGTAAGAATGCTGATAATATCTTTCTCACGATAAATTATTTTCAGGTTATGCCTTCTTTACGAGTTTGTATTCGATCTTCGGCTTGCCGCGTGTGCCGCCATCAGCCGGATGGAAGCTTACAAACTTCAGTTTGTACACATTGCCATTAGCATCTTTAATAACATAGAAGCGATCGGTCTTAACACCGGCAGTAGGGTAAGTAGCTCTCCATTTGGTGCTGATGAAATCGCGTGCGCCGCTGAATGTCTGTGCAGCAATATTGGCCTCCCCGAAATTCTCATACGATACAGCACTGTTGAGCACTTCAGCTGCCTGCACTTTACCTTCGGTATTCAGGAAAACAATATCGGACACACCATATGGAAGCCATACATTGTTTTCAGGATCGAATGCCTTGTACACACTGTAGCCCCATACGATATCCCAGCGATCCTTTTCAGGAACAATATTTACGACAGCTTCGGTGTTAAGTGACACGAAGCGGAAATCATGTACAGCAGTCTTTTCAACATTCAGTGTTTTGAATGTGGTGGCATTGATGTGTGTAGCATATTGAAGTGTATATCCGTTTCCATTTCTCAATACACGCACTTTCACGAGTTCAGCAACCGTTGGATTCAGACTGGTAACACCTGCTCTGCTGATCACAAATACTTTGTTGTCGCCATCAGTAGCAGAAACCTGTCCCATGGCGTTTTTGGTAACATCACCTGTTACATCGTCGATCAGCGACAGTGTACCTTTACCCTGACCAACTGCCAGATCAGCCAGGTTCACATCAGCCGCAGACACGGCATTGAGATCAGCTTTATTTACTTTGATGGCAGCCCATCCTGCAGCGTTGTTCAGCAACACGCGAAAATCAGCACCAGTGTAAAACAACAGATCGTAACTCTTTCTATTAACAGGCACCTGCGTATTGTTGCTCAGATCGACATACACTGAATTCACTGCATTGGCACCACCATCACCTCCATTGAGCTCAAGCGTTGTTCCGGTTGATATGATGGTAGAGAAGGAGAGTTTCAGTTTGTTAACCTGCCCCTTAGGAGCACCGGCCGTTTTGATAGTGAAATCCAGATACTCATCGCCATCGAGCAGTACACCTGCTTTTTTGGTAACAGTGAATTTAGCGGAGCTGCTTCCCGCAGGGATAGTGAGACTGATCACATTTGCACTCGCTTCAGGAGCAGTGGTATACTCAACTCCATATGCAACGCCTGTTGCTGCTATTTCTACAGTAACAGGAATGGCTACATCTGTATTGCGATTCAATTTGATCACTACATCTTTCGATACTTCGTCAGTGCCGATACCCTGCACAGCTGCTTCGAACTGAATCTGATTGTCCGGTAATGGCGGATCACTTTTCTCGCAGGCAGAAAATCCGATTGCAGTAAGCATCAATAGGGCTGAAAATCTGTTCAACATGGGTGTAACTATTTATTGATATTTTATTGATTCCATTGAAAAGCAATTCCCGCAAAATATGAGCGACCATAACTGAGCGGCACACTGCCACCGCCTGAATTATGCACTGAACCTGCATCTCCGAGCGTGCTGTTAAGCGTGGTTACATCGAAGATGTTCTTCACGCCTGCACTCAGCGTAATGAATTTCCCGAGCGACTTGCTCACTGTTGCATCAGCCCAGTGGAAGCTCGCCGTTTCGGCCAGCGCAGCAACAGGTTTTCCATCACGCACTGTTGCCTGATAAACCGGACGTTTACCGGTGAACTTGTAGAACACGCTCACGCTGGTTCCGATCTTTCTGATATTGTAACTCAGATTTGCATTCACTTCAGGCGACCACACGAATGTGGGTGAAGTTGAATTTTTAGAATACGTTGTATCATCTGCAAACCGATTGTATCTCCCGATATAAGAGAAGCCCAGCGTACCCTGCCATGCTTTGTAGCTGACAGTAGAGCTAATAGTTACTCCGGTGGTTTTGAAACGATCGATGTTCACGTAAGTCATTATATCCGGATTCAACGCATCATACCCATAATTTATCTGATTTCTGAAATCGTTGTAAAACGCTCCCACACTGGTTTTCAGCTTCACGTCATTTTTCAGAACAGGATGCCAGGTAAGTGATCCGTTGAAACTGTTGGAAGTCTCTGCTTCCAGATTTGTATTGCCTTTGATGGAATGGCTTGCATCGAAGAAATAGAAATACAGTTCGCGAAGTGCCGGTGAACGGAATCCTCTTGCATAAGCCAATCGCAGATCGAAATCTCTTCCGACATCGAACTTGGTATTGATCGATGGAATCACCGGAGGTGCATCATACACCGAGTTGCGTATCACGCGCAAACCCGGACGTATATTGATCCCTTCAGTTGGCTTCCACTCCCCCGAAGCAAAGAATGCGAAATCAGTAATGGAAGGTGTTCCCTGAATTCTCGCACCGGAAGCCGACTCTCTGTTGAAATCGAATCCGGGTTGAAAGGATAATTTCTCAGAGACTTTGTATTGTGCAGTCACTCTTGCAACGAGGCTGTTGAATTTCGCTTTATCCTGCTCACCCTCTCCAAGCGACAATGTGCGTTTGCCTGTATTCAGATCGAGGATAGTGGTCTGCGTTCTTCTCGAATAATCCGTGTAAGCCGCGATCCCACTGAGTTGCAGGCGATGACTGAAATTGTATTCAGCCTGTACCTGATGCATGAACCTTCGCGAAAAAAAGTTCTGATCTGGTGTTGTATTGGTGGCTTCGAAAATCGGTCCGTTATTGGAGATCGTTTCTCTCAGCATGTCGAAACGATACCATGCATTGAATGCAGCATTTCTGTAACCCAGTCTTGCATTGCCAAGCCATTGCTCTTTTGGATGCCATTCCTGTTTGGCGAGTTCCACATCTCTGCTTTCTTTCCATCCGCCAAAATCGTTGTGAGCTCCACCTGCAGCGATGCTCCATCCATTCTTCTGCCATCCAAGATTCAGGTATTGATTGTGCATTCCTTTATTCAGCAAAGGATTGTATTCGCCACCGGCAGATTCTTCCTGCATGCCTGCAGAAACAGACAAACTGCTTTTGCCTGGTTTCTTTGTAATGATGTTGATAACGCCCGCCAGTGCATCGGACCCATAAGAAACAGACATGGGTCCTTCAACGATCTCGATCCTGTCGATGCTGTGAACATCAATCTGGTTAAGGCTTTCGCGGGTATCGCCACGATCCACCATGGGTACACCATCGAGCAGGATCTTTACATTTCGTCCGCTCATTCCCATCAGTTCGATATCGGTTGTTCCGAGGGCTCTGTCGTTGAAGAAACGGATACCGAGTTCATTGTTCAGAACACCGGTAAGATTGGTAGCGGCCTGTGCCTTGATCCTGTCTGCATTGATGGTGCGTACCTGGTATACACTTTTGCGGAGTGATTGTGGCTGGTACTGTCCGGTTACCACTACTTCCTGCAGGTCACTAACGCGGTTGGACACACTATCTTTCTGTGCATCCTGCGCCATAACCGTAGAGCCTGCCATCAGCAGCAGGACAGTTGCATATATCGATCCGCTTAATATTGTTCGCATTGTTCAGGTGTTTAGCCGCATACAATCATCCCGGCCATCAATGGTTTGATGCAGTTAAGTTGATTGCTGGCAAAAGTCTAAATGGGTTTTCTTTCAGGCAGAGGGTTAGATTCAGCCTGACATAATGTGGAGGTACAAAATTAGATTGACCGGGAAAGAAGCTGTTACTGTAAAGGGAAAACGGGTTTACGCGAAACGGAATAAGGATTGGGGAAAGAGTTATGGCGGTTTTGTTGAATGGCCTTGCCGGTGAGGGGTATGTAACGCCGTCGAAAAACAGGCCGGGGAGGGGTTAACTCCGATTAGGCTGTAATCAAGGAGGATTAAGCGATGGAATAAAGCCGGACTCTCACGCAACCCGTTTTAAGGCCGGAGTTACATACCCCTTCCCCGGCCAATCTCCGAAAGGGGGAGAGAGGAAGGCTTGCGGGTGCATCTCTCAGAGTAATAGTATCTTTTACAATCCTGCTTTACAATTGATGTTGCATTTGCTTTTTCATTCTCCTAATTAAAATGCCGGGTATTCTTCAGCCTCGCAGTTTCATCAACTAATGCATCATTCTAAATAGCTATTTGTGGGTTCTAATAATTTTACGACAATTGAATGTTGCACATTCAGCGATGTGGAGCAAGGGGATATGAAAAGATGGCCTTAAAACAGGTTGGGCCATCGCCCGGATTTGTTCTAATGCCCAATCCTCCTTGATTACAGCCTAATCGGAGTTAACCCCTCCCCGGCCTGTTTTTCGACAGATTTTCATATCCCATTGCGAAACAGGAAAATCAACGAAAACATCAAACACAATAAAATTAATGCAACAACAACTCACAAGGCTTAATCCCCGTGTGACGCTTAAACGCTGTTGAAAAGTGTGAGATAGAAGAGTATCCCAGCATCATAGAAACTTCCGTAACGCTCAACCCTTTTTCATAAAGGAGATAACGTGCATGTTCCATGCGCTGGTTCTGATAGAAGTCGAATACTGTTGTGCCGAACAACTCCTTGAAACCTTTCTTGAGGTAACATTCATTGATGGCAACTTTACGGCTCAGCTCCTTAATAGTGATAGGCTCGCCGATATGCTGAATGAGGATCTCGCGCGCTTTTACAATCTTGTCCCTGTCTGCTTCATTCGCCAGGAACTTGCACTGGAACACTTCGATGCCCTGAGTTCCTTTCTCTTCGCCCAGCATACATTCCAGACTGTAAAGCAACAGCATCTGCACCTGTGCATTGATGTAGATATTCTCCAGACTGTCTGTGTAATTATGATTCAGCAACGCTTCCAGCACCATGCGGGTTCTGCCGCAGAGGTTCAGCACTTTCGTGAAAGAAGAAGCATGCTGAAACTGAAGTATCTCGTCAGAAACAGTATTGGCCACTGCATCCGGACGAACAAACTGAGAAAGATGAGCAGGGGAAAAACGGAAGCTCAATACATCCACTGTTTCTTCACGGTCGTTGCAGGTACGGCTGTTGCCGAACTTGCACTGATCGCACTCAGTGGCTTTTTGCTTGCAGTATACATTGCCGGAAAGACAGAAACGAAGTTCGAGATAATTCTCCTTCGGCTCATTCTTGCGGAAATGATACACCAACATACCCGTATCCTCGATATTCCATTGCGAATGCTTCTGGTAACGATGGATCATATACTGAACAGAACCCGGAATAAGCTGCTCTTTTTCAAACAACAAGTCCAGCTGTTCGTGCATGATTGGCTGTTTATAAGCCAAGGTTAGTATATCGGGCGGATGGTGCATAAAGCGGTGCAAATGTACAGCTACAACGCATAAAAACCCAATATGGTTGGCTGCCTTCGTCATAGTATTGTCAAAGAATGAGTCATGAAAAATAGTGACAATACGAAAAAGCCCCTGCTTTCGGGCAGGGGCTACATATATAATAAGGTATGATTCTAATCGAAACTTTGGTTGCTGCTCGCGGCCATCTTCAGCATTCTGTCGAACTGCTCTGGTGTTAAGTCGTTGTAGAAGAAGTAGATAGGATCTACCGGACGGCCATTTTTGTGCACTTCGTAGTGGCAGTGAGGTCCGGTTGATTTACCCGTGCTTCCTACCCATCCGATCACTTCTCCGCGTTTAACGCGCTGGCCGGCTTTCACTTTCACTTTGAACATATGCCCGTACAGGGTTTCGTATCCGTAACCATGATTGATCACTACGTGATTGCCATAACCGTTGCCCAGATTACCTGCAGTTCTCGCAACGCCGTTGGCGGTTGCATAGATGGGAGTACCCTGTGGAGCAGAGAAGTCAAGGCCAGCGTGGAATTTGATGGTTTTGTAAACCGGATCGATACGGCTGCCATAACCTGAGGCGACTCTTTTGAGATCGGAGTTGCTCACGGGTTGAATGGCGGGAGTCGATGCCAGCATCTCCTCTTTATTGGCGATGAATTTGGTGATATCGGCATAGGATGCATCCTGATTGGACATCCTGTTATTCAGATTGTTGAGCGTTTGAACGATGGAGTTTTCGAGTTCGGAATTGGTCATGCTGGTAACCATCTTCCATTCTTTCTGCTGTGCAATCTCCATGGCACGTGAGCTATCGGGGATGGGATTGGCCTCGAAGATCACGCGGTAGATCTCATTGTCCCTCTCTTCCAGCTCTTTAAGCCGTTGCGACAGTTTGCCCGCTGCATGATCGAGGTTCTCATATTGCTCTTCGAGCCTTTCATTCTCGGTAAGGAGTTTTTTCTCGTTGGCCGAAGGGAAATACCGGTATGCGATAGACACAATAATAAGTGCAGTAACTATTGCGGCGGAAATGAAGCCCAATACACGAAGCAGTTTAACGCGCAACGGCGTCTCCAGCTTCTCATACCGAAGCGTATTGGTATTATAGTAATACTTGATCTTTTTCATGAGACAGCGTGGTCACAGGATTTGATTTCATTTAAAAGACAGCGCTAATTGGATTACCTTTGCACCACGTTATTCAGAGCCAACGCTACAAACCTACAGGAAAAAGCGGATTTTTTTGCATTCTCTTAAAATTCCGATAGTTAACTGTTATACCGGGGGTAGCAGGTAAGGCCTTCACATTATCAAAGATTGTTCCGTTTATGATCACAAGCGCAGCTATACGCCAGCATTTTCTTGATTTCTTCAAGTCTAAAGGCCATGTTATTGTGCCTTCTGCTCCTATTGTTTTGAAAAATGATCCTACCCTGAAGTTCACCAACGCAGGGATGAATCAGTTCAAGGATTTCTTCCTTGGCAACAAACAATCTCCCAACAAAAGAGTGGCGGATACACAGAAATGCCTTCGCGTAAGTGGCAAACACAACGATCTGGAAGAGGTAGGGGTTGATACCTATCACCATACCATGTTCGAAATGCTCGGCAACTGGAGCTTCGGCGATTACTTCAAAAAAGAAGCGATCGAATGGAGCTGGGAACTGCTGACCACCGTTTTCCAGATCCCGAAAGACCGCCTCTACGTTACCATCTTTGAAGGCGATGCCAAAGAAAACCTGCCGAAAGACGAAGAAGCAGCTACAGAATGGAAGAAATGGATTGCGGAAGACCGCATCCTGCTCGGAAAAAAGAAAGACAATTTCTGGGAGATGGGCGATACCGGTCCTTGCGGCCCCTGCACCGAAATTCATGTGGACTGCCGATCTGATGAGGAAAGAGCACAGAGCGATGGTGCATCACACGTGAATAACGATCACCCGCAGGTGATCGAGATCTGGAACAACGTATTCATTCAGTTCAACCGACTGAAGAACGGAACACTCGAACCACTTCCTGCAAAACACGTGGATACCGGAATGGGCTTTGAAAGACTGGTTCGTGTGATCCAGGGCAAACAATCCAACTACGATACCGATGTGTTCTCCGAAACCATTGCAGCCATCGGCAATATCGTAAACAAAAAATATGATGGATCGGATAGCCGTCAGGCAATCGCCTTCCGCGTACTCGCAGATCATATCCGCGCAATAGGATTCGCTATTGCAGACGGACAACTTCCATCCAACACGGAAGCCGGATATGTGATCCGCCGCATCCTCCGCCGCGCGGTTCGTTACTACTATTCTTATCTCGATTACAAGCAGCCGCTGCTGCATCAGATATTGCCGGTAGTGGCACATCAGTTCAAGGATGTATTCCCCGAACTGCAGGCGCAGACTGATTTTGTGAAGAAAGTGATCAAGGAAGAAGAAGAAGCTTTCCTCCGCACACTCGAAAAAGGATTGAAGAAAGTAGATGAACTGATCGCAACTGCAGCCAATGGCACTATTGGTGGCAGCGCAGCATTTGAACTGTACGACACTTTCGGCTTTCCGATCGACCTGACCGAGCTCATCGCACGTGAAAATAATCTCACCGTAGACAGGGCCGCGTTCGACAAAGAACTGCTGGAGCAAAAGAACCGCAGCCGTGCAGCCACATCACTCGAAACAGAAGACTGGGTGGTACTGGTAAAAGATGGCGGTAAAGAGAACAACAGCCCCAGCTTCGTTGGATACGAAATGCTGGAACTCCAGACCAAAGTGCAGAAGTACCGCAAGATCAAAGCCAAAGGAAAAGAATCGTTCCAGCTGGTATTCAACACCACACCATTCTACGCAGAAAGTGGCGGACAGGTGGGCGATACCGGTATCCTCAGCTTCGATGGAGAAATGGTGCCTGTTACCGATACCAAAAAAGAAAACGACCTCATTGTTCACTTTACCGATACACTGCCCGTGAACATCACGGCTCCTGTTGATGCGAAGGTGGATGTTGAGCGCCGTAAACATACTGCCATCCATCACTCAGCAACACACCTGCTGCATGCTGCGCTGCGCCGCGTTCTCGGCACACACGTAGCACAGAAAGGATCATTGGTGAATGATGAATACCTGCGCTTCGACTTCTCCCACTTCGCTAAGATGACGGATGAAGAGATCAGCAAAGTAGAAATGATGGTGAACGAAAAGATCCGCGAGAACATTCCAGTGGTGATTAAGGAACTGCCTAAGGAAGAAGCCCTGCAACTCGGCGCCATGGCGCTTTTCGGAGAGAAATACAGCGATGTGGTTCGCGTGGTGATCATGGATCCCAACTACTCTATCGAACTTTGCGGAGGTACGCACGTTGGCTCAACCGGTGAACTCGGATTGCTGCGCATCAAACAGGAAACTGCTGTTGCTGCAGGTGTAAGAAGAATCGAAGCTGTGTGCGGACTCGCTGCTGAAAAATACATCGATGAGCAGATCAACGATCTGAAACAGGTGAAGCAGTCGCTCAAGAATCCCAAAGAACTCTCCAAAGCTGTTGATCAGCTGCTCGCAGAAAACAGCGAACTGAAGAAGAAGCTGGAGCATCTGGAGAATCGCATGCTTGTTGGCGTTCGCAACGAACTGCTGCAAAAAGATCAGATCATCAATGGCGTTACTTACATAGGCGAAATCGTTGAAGTAGGCAATGCAGATGCACTGAAAAAACTGGCATTCGATCTCAAGAATAATCTCAACGATTATGTGGCAGTACTCTGCGCCAATATCGGAGGCAAGCCATTTGTAGCAGTGGGTATTTCCGATACGGTAGTTGCTGCAAAACAACTCGATGCCGGAAAGATCATCAAAGAACATATCGCACCGCTGATCAAAGGTGGTGGCGGTGGCCAGAAGAACCTCGCTACTGCGGGTGGGCAGGATGCAAGTCAGCTCAGCGCTGCAATTGAAAAAGTAAAGGGATTGTTGTAGAATGATCCGTTAGATAATTGAAAGCTGTCCTGGTTCCCAGGGCAGCTTTTTCTTTTGGATTTGGAAGGCAGCTGTTCCGTGGGTGTCCCGTGGTCTGCCCGAGGTTACTCCATGGTTTACCCATGCTTACTCCGGGGATGAGCCGTGGCTGCTCCGTGGTTTACCCGAAGCTGGTCCGAGCTTGCTACGAGGTTGTTCCGTGGTTGGCCTGTGCCTGGTCCGAGGTCTACCCGTGGTTGTTCCGTGGTTGGCCCCTTGCCGTCCGTGTTTTTTCCGTGGTCGTTCCGTGGTTAGGGTCTTGTCCTGTTATAGGTTTACACCTTCATTTGTTGCAACTCTGTTAAAACGCCCACTTCATTTCCGAATACTTTCGTATTTCAGCAAATTCCTTATATTTGATCTACGAAACATTCCGTAGTAAAATAATTAAACTTCGTTTCATGAAAAGATATGCTCTTGCCATGGCGCTGGCTACAGCCACCCTCCTTACAGGCACTGCCTTTGCCCAGGAATCAAACGATTCAAAAGACAAAGAACAAAAAGACTCAAAGAACAAACTGAAACAATACGATGAGCTGATCATCCGCAAAAAATCCGACAAGGATGAAAAGATCACAATCGAAATCAAAGACGGCACCGTAACCATCAATGGCAAACCCATGGATGAATACGACAATGAAAACCTCAGCATCCGCAATGCCAGATCGGGCCGCATTGTAATGACCTCCCCTTTCCGCCAGGGTCGCGGAGGCGCCAACAGTTTTGAAATGTTCAACGACGACAGAATGGGCAAAACACGTCCATTCCTCGGTGTTACCACTGAAGAAGCTCCGGGCGGTGCAAGGATCACCAATATTTCAAAAGGCAGTGCAGCTGAGAAAGCCGGACTGAAAGAAAAAGACGTGATCCGCAAGATCGACGAAGAAAAAGTGCAGGACGAAAATGATGTTTCCCGCATCATCCGCTCACACAAACCCGAAGACAAAGTGAAGATCCTCGTTCTCCGCGACGGTAAAGAGCAAACGATTACCGCTACGTTGGGACAGGCTAAGGCGGAAGCTCAATCTTTCAATTACAACTTCGACGTGCCAAACGATATGTTCAAAGAATTCAAACTCGATGAACTCGGTCAGGGCTTCAATTTCTCCGAACCTCGCGCATTCAGCTTCGGCAGCAACGGCCGCCCCAGAATCGGCATCAAAGCTCAGGATACCGAAAATGGCGTAGGTGTAAAAGTGCTGGATGTGCAGGAAGGATCTGTTGCTGAAAAAGCAGGCATCAAGGAAGATGATATTATCACAGAATTTAATGGAACAAAGGTGAACAGCGCCGATGAATTATCACGCGAAGTAGGCGAAGCGAAAGACAAACCAAAGTCTTCCGTGAAACTCCTCCGCGATGGCAAAACGGTTAACCTCGATATTCTCACTCCCAAAAAGCTGAAAACCGCCAATCTCTAAAAGATACAATGCATTAGGGCATGGGCCGATGCGAATAGCCATCAGAAACAACCCGATTTAGCTACCCGGAATACGCATACAGCTGGTACCTGTTCGTATTCCGGGCTTTTTTTATCCCCCTTGCAATCCGCATGGAATAAGGTATTTTTGTATGCTCTGGCCAATACCAACTTTATGGCAATCAATTACGATGCATACGAATTAGTAGCAGGACTTGAAGTGCACACTCAACTGCTCACCAACAGCAAGTTGTTCTGTGGCGACAGTGCTGCATTCGGCGGTGATCCCAACACGCATATCAGTGCAATTACATTGGGCCATCCCGGCACACTTCCCAAACTGAACAAAACAGCTGTGGAGTACGCCATCAGAATGGGCATTGCATGTCATTGCACCATCAGTCCGAATAACTATTTCGCACGCAAGAATTATTTCTATCCCGATCTCCCCAAGGGGTATCAGATATCTCAGCACACCACCCCTATCTGCATCGGCGGTTATGTGAATATCCGCGTTGGTGAAGAAGAAAAAGCCATCGAACTGAACCGCATCCATATGGAAGAGGATGCAGGCAAAAGCATTCACGATGTAGATCCTGAAAATACCTGTGTCGATTACAATCGTGCCGGTGTTCCATTGCTCGAAATAGTAACAGATCCGGTTATCCGAAGCAGTGATGAAGCATTTGCTTATCTCACCGAGCTTCGCAAACTGGTTCGTTATCTCGGCATCTGCGACGGCAATATGGAAGAAGGCAGCATGCGCTGTGATGCCAATATTTCCGTTCGCAAAAAAGGAGATCCCAAACTCGGTACCAAGGTAGAGGTGAAGAATCTCAACTCCATCCGCAACGTAAAACGCGCCATAGACCTCGAAGCTAAACGCATGATCGAAATGCTGGAGAACGGAGAAACCATCGTGCAGCAGACACGCAGCTTCGATGCAACTACCGGAACCACTTTTGCAATGCGAACCAAGGAAGAAGCAAACGACTATCGTTATTTCGCTGACCCCGATCTGGTGCCATTCCGCGTTACCGAAGAGATGCTGCAATCTATCCGCGCGAGCATTCCGGAATTACCCGAGCAACGCATTGCACGATATACACAGCAATTGCAATTACCACTCTACGATGCCCGCGTACTCTGCGACGAAAAAGAACTGGCAGATTATTTTGAAGGAGTGATCGCACATACAGCCAACAACAAAGCCGCTGCCAACTGGCTGCTTGGTCCGGTTAAATCCTGGCTCAACGAAAACAGTGCAGGCATTACGGAATTCCCTTTGCAACCTGTGGCCATCGCATCGCTCATTCAGGTGATCGATACAGGCAAACTCAACTTCTCCATCGCATCAACCAGAATACTTCCTGCACTGATCGCTGAACCTAACCGCGATCCGCTGGATATCGCTGCATCGCTTAACCTCTTGCAGGATTCAGACGAAGGCAACGTGGCAGCATGGGTGGAAGAAGTACTGAACAAGATGCCGGAAAAAGTAGCCGAATATCGAAAAGGCAAAAAAGGATTGATAGGATTGTTTGTAGGAGAAGTGAAGAAAATTTCCAAAGGGAAAGCCGATCCTAAAATCACCAACGATATACTTTTGAAAAAACTGGATTCGTCCATATAACCAGCAAAAAAGATTACATGAAAAAACAACTGAATTGGATCGTTCTGTGTGCAGTAACAGTTTTTGCAGCCTGCTCAGGCGATTCCAAACAAAACCTCGAAGTAAAAGGAACCGTAGCCAATGCAGATCAGGTTTCTGCATTGTATCCCAAAGCAATCGAAGACGGAAAGATCACGGTTTTCCTCTACGAAGTTCCTTTCGGAACTGAAACACCGCCTGTTCAACTCGACTCCATCACTATTCCCGCAACAGCGAAAGATTTCGCCCTGAAAGGCAAAGGTGCCAAAGGAGGTTTCTACAATGTAGTGATCAAGAATGGTCCGTTGGTTCCCGTGGTGTACGATGCATCACCCATTACACTCAATATCGACTTTGCCGGAAAAGAGAAATTCTATTCCGTATCAGGATCTGAAGGTACAGAAGAGCTCCGCGATTTCCTTTTCACATATGCAGACCGCAGAAATGAAATCGATCGTTCCATGCTCGCACTCGATAGCCTGAAACGTTTCGCAGCAGCAGACTCCGTACTCATTTTGGCTACCAACAAAAAGAATGATGCCATTAAAGGACTGAATGATTTCCTGAGAAAATCTCTCAACGATATCAAACAACCAGTTGTTGCGGCATTCGCGCTTGGCCGTGCATCCACAACACTGGAACAACCAGAGTTTGAAAGCCAACTGGCAGGCCTGTTGAAGAAATTCCCGAACGATCCTACGCTTACAGATCTGCAGAAAAGATACGAAGCTTATAAAACGCAGGTAGCTGATATGCAAAAGCAGCAGCAGGCTGCGGCTGAGAACCGCAAGTCTAATTCACTTATCGGCAAAGCTGCTCCTGAACTGGCCATGCCTGATGTGAATGGGAAAAATATCACCTTATCATCTTTCAAAGGGAAATACGTATTGGTCGATTTCTGGGCAAGCTGGTGCGGGCCCTGCCGTGCAGAAAATCCGAATGTAGTAGCTGCATACAATAAATTCAAGAGCAAGAATTTCACTGTACTGGGTGTATCGCTCGATAAGGATAAGAAAGCATGGGCCGGTGCCATTGCAGAAGACAAACTCGATTGGCCGCAGATAAGTGATCTGGCATTCTGGAACAGCAAGGCAGTTGCATTGTATCAGTTCGATGGAATTCCATACAATGTGCTGGTTGATCCGAAAGGAATTGTGATAGCGGAATCACTGCGTGGAGAAGCTCTGGAACAGAAGCTGGCGGAGGTGTTGAAGTAAGATCCCCGCTACTGACTGACCCGGTAAGATAAAAATTAAATAAGAGATTCAATAGCCTGATAACTATTCAGGGCAAAAGCAAACGGAGATCCATTGATCTCCGTTTGCTTTTTATTTAAGGCTATTATTCCAATGGGCGCTATTCATGTCTTGAGTCATTACCCTTCTCTTCAATGTACCCGAAATAAACAAAAAGAATCGAGGTCAAAAACACTATGCCTAAAACAATTAACGCAGCTCCTTTTAGAACTGGTCCGAATAACTGTATTTTATCCTGTCCGCTACCAATCTTAGTATTCCAAAACACAAGGACAAAAGCAGCAAAGAAGTAAGCAACCTGCAAGCAGTTTCTGATAATATTGATTGTTCTTGTTTTCATAGTCTTTAGAGAAGTGAATCTTTATACTCCCTTAATAACAAGGGCCTGCATTTGATGCAGGCCCTCATCTGGAACTATATTCTACTTTAACTCTCCTTACTTATCCAACACAGGGTTGTTCAACACTTCCGCCTGAGGAATCGGGAAAGTGAGCTGCTTATCGTCATAAGCCCAGGTTTTGCCAGGAAGATACAGGTGGTTTGTACCTCTGGTTACAGACTGCTTATTGCGTTTCATCGCGAGATAAGCTTTTCCTTCTCCCCACAACTCCAAACGCGTTTGAAGGTAGATCTCTTTTTTCAGTGCATCTCCTGAGAGTGCTTCAACATAGCTAATATCTCCGATACGCTCAGCCAGCAGTTTTTTCAGTGATGTTTTTGCATTGGCATCGTCATTCAAACGTGCATATGTTTCTGCATTCAGCAACTGGAATTCATCTGCTCTCATGTACACGTAATCAGTTACCACAATTCTCTGTCCTTCTTCTTTACGTGCAGGATCAAAGAATTTGTTGACAGGAATTCCTTCCTCATCAAACTGATCTTTTCTGATATCATCAGAACGGAATTTCGACTGTAGTCCATTGTCGATTGTTTTATAATCACCTACAGAAGCATAGCTATAAGTGAAGACGTCCATCTGTCCCCACCATGATGCCAGATCGAGATTGGCAGCGAGGGTAAGATCTACACCCCAGATCCAACTTGGTGTTCTCACGCTATTGAAACCAGATTGCGGATTCAGCAAAGTACCTGTTTGTGAAAACGTTGCCACAGTTTCCCCTCTTGTAGTAAGCGGATAAGCATTAGTGATATCATTAGTGAGCGTAACAACTTTCTGAAGATCTTCGTTAGTACCTCTTGACGAAAGCACATACGCGAGCAACCCCTTCGCTACTGTTACATCTATCTGATCTTTTGATTTTCTTTCGAAACCATTTAGATAGGTGATCGCTCTGTTAAGATCGGAGATCATCAGATCCCAAACCTGTTTTGCAGTGCTTTTCGGCTGGTTTACACCTTTCGAAGTTCTGTAGATCGGGAAAATTTTCTCTGTACCATCACCATATCCTTTTTGTGAATAGAGCTGGCTAAGATAAAAGTATGCGTAAGCACGCATTGCAAGCGCTTGTCCCATGATTCTTTTTCTCACAGCATCTGTCGGCTCAAAATCATCGCCACCCAATATGTCCATCACAGAGTTTGCTCCCATCACCTGCAGGTAATAATAGCGCCA
The DNA here is from genome assembly GCF_012927185.1 of Pseudoflavitalea sp. G-6-1-2. Lineage (GTDB taxonomy): Bacteria > Bacteroidota > Bacteroidia > Chitinophagales > Chitinophagaceae > Pseudobacter. Next base: position 1,403,082 of record NZ_JABBGB010000001.1, on the reverse strand, counting down.
TGGCTTATAGTTGTAAGCACTGGTATAATCGATGGTTGAAGTAAGACGAACAACCGGACCATACCAACCATAAGATACGGAAGGCATTGCCATATCACCAGACATCATATCACTGTAGATGTCGTATCCTTTCTGACCAAAATCATCATGATCAGTTGTACCACCTGTTCCAGGATTGTACATGGTTGAATAAAGACCAGCCACACTTCCATCGAGAATAGATGGATCTTTTTTCGCCAGCTCAATCAGTTCCTCAAAAGAAATCTGCTCACTGGGTTCGGCATTCAGGTAATCCTTTTTACATCCGGTCATTACCATTGAGCCTACCAATGCAGGGATCAATAATATTTTATGAATAGTTTTCATGATTGCAATTTTTTGAGATTAGAATTTAACTCTGAGACCAACCGTGAGCGTTGACAAAGGAGCATAACGATAAGTGTCGGAACCTCCATTTTCAGCTGTAGCGGGGTTGAGACCTGCTCTTTTGGTTTTCAGCCATAAATTATCTCCGGAAATCCAAACCGAAGCATCAGTTAGCATCAGCTTGCTGATCAATGAAGCAGGGAATGTATAACCCAGTCGAATATTGTTCAGCGCGAGGTAATTGGCCTTAGTCAGGAACCGTGTTGAAGTAGAAACCACATTCAGGTTGTTACCATTGGTAAGTCTTGGTACATCGGTGATGTCGTTTGGTTTCTGCCATCTCTTCATCATATCTTCATGCCAGTTGTTCTCACCAACAATTCCATCGGCCATGAGACCTGCATATGCATCATCGTATGCATATCCACCAAAGCTGTACAGCATCTGAACTGCCAGATCAAATCCTTTGTAACCTGCAGTGAGGTTTACAGCGCCTCTGATCTTTGGAAGAGCAGATTTGCCAACATAGAACTGGGTTGCCTGTGAATAGCTCTTGGTTGTTGTTTTTTTGATGGCATCTGCCTTATCAGGATTTTCTGCATTGAATTGCGTCAAAGAAGCGATTCTTTCTCCAGCATCCATTTTGCCGTTGTTGTTGGCATCATTGTAGAAGGTAGTCCAGGTAGAAGAACCATCTGCCGGATCTACACCAACAAACTCACGCATGTAGTAATCATAAATGGAGTGGCCCTTACCCCAACCCATTCTGCCTTGAATGTCGATTGTTTTTTCCTTGCCGGTTGTAAGATCAAGCGGCATCTCAGTGATCTTGTTTTTGAAGATCTCTGCGTTCACACCAAGATTAACGTAGTAATCTTTTTGCTGAAGGATGTGTCCGGTAAGATCAATTTCGAGACCCTGGTTTCTCAGGTTTCCACCGTTAATGCGGGTAAGTGCATAACCGATAGAAGGTCCTACTCTTCTGTCGAAGATCAGGTTATCGGTGTTCTTGATATAGTACTCAAGTGAACCCGTCAGGAACTTTTTGATCTTGAACTCGGTACCCACCTGGAAGATCTTTGATTTCTCCCATGTGAGATCTGGGTTGCCTTTTGAATTAAAAGAGAACGCTGGCTGATCATTCAGGTTATCGATATTGTAGAGATCGTAACCAGGATAATAACCAACACCCGCCTGATCACCCACCAGACCATAGCTGGTTTTCAACTTCAGGTATGTGAAGATATTTTGCTTATCCATGAAATCTTCGTTGCTCACAATCCAGCCTGCGCCGATGGAACCGAAATTGCCCCATTTGTTTTTACGGAATCTTGATGAGCCGTCTCTTCTGAAGCTTCCGCTCAGATAGTAAGTTCCTTTGAAATCATAGTTGATTTGACCGAAGTAACTTTCGAGCCTGTATTGCTCAGTGAAAGATGTTGTAGGGCTGGTTACTACAGCATTGTTGAAGTCTTCGGAGATATTCTTCACCATGTTGTACTTGGAGAGCGTGGTTGTTACCAGCTTCCAGTCTGTATTTTCATGAGCAGCCAAAGCTTCGAAGTTGTGATCTCCGAATGATTTGCTGTAGCGAAGCATGTTCAGCACATTGTAGTTCAGTAACTCAGTTTTTCTGCTGAAAATTGAACCATTCTGACTTGCAGAAGATCCAAAGTACTTATTGCTGCGATTGATGAAGTTATTATTGTAGTACTGTACACCCAGGCGAGTCTCGAAAGACAGGTTCTTTGTGAACTTCAGTGTCAGTGCAGTAGCACCGTTCAGTTCATTTCTGTCGTCATTATGTGTATCGTAGTTAGCATCGGCAATGGCGTTTGTCTGACCTGCAAATCTTCTGCGTGTTCCACCATAGTCGTATTCAAAACCACCAAACTGAGGTTCAGTAATATTGTTGCCGTCTTTATCTTTTTTGAAAAGAGGATAGATCGAAGGCATATTGTCTACAAACCAGAAAACGCTGTTGGAATTGCTACCCTGACCATTGCTTTGTCTTTTTGAATTGGCATAAGAGAGGTTCATTGAACCAGTCAGCCATTTCTTGATCTCATGGTTAACATTCAGGCGGGCAGACAATCTTTTGTAGCTGGTGTTGATGGAGTAACCAACATCATTAAGGTAACCCAAACCAGTATAGAAGCTGGTTTTAGCATCACCACCACCCATTTTGAGATTTACTTCCTGACGGTTGCTGGCAGAAAATGCATAATCTTCCCAGTTTTCAGGAGTGTATTTTCTTTCTACGCCAGGTCTTACCTGTTTTGTAACAGGATCGATCAGCTGACTGCCATCTGTTACCTTCCACATATTGTAGAAAGAACCCAAACCAGCAGCGCCAAAAATATTATCATTAGCGTATTGGATAGGATCGGCTTCACCATAGAGCTCACCTTCACCAACCAGACCTTCCCATCCGAGTGCAATATATTGCTCAGGATTCTTGATCACTTTGTAACGCGGGATCATCGATCTGTTGGTGCTAAGGCTTCCATCAACTTCAATAAACCCTTTGCCTTTTCCGCTTTTTGTGGTGATCACAATCACACCGTTTGCGCCTCTCGCACCATAAATGGCAGTAGCAGTCGCATCTTTCAGAACAGTAGTCGACTCAACGTCCGCCATGTTAATGGCGTTGATGCTTCCTGTGTAAGGAATTCCGTCAACAACATAAAGCGGGTTTCTGTTTCCGTTTACAGATCCGAAACCGCGGATACGAATGGTAGCTTCAGTACCAGGCTGGCCAGAAGGGTTGATCACACGAACACCAGCTACCTCACCGGCTAATGCCTGCGATACGTTAGCTACGCTCTTGTTCTCAAGCCTTTCACTTTTCACCACGGTAGCAGAACCTGTGTAAGCTTGTTTGGTTGTTTTACCATAACCAACCACCACAACTTCCTGCAGCTGCTTCTCTTCGGGCTTCATGATTACGGAAATATTTGTCTGGGAACCGATGGCTACTTCCATTGAAGCCATGCCAATTGCCGAGAATACCAGCGTTTTGGCGTTGTCGGGCACAGTGATGGAGTACACACCCTCTTCATTGGAAGTTGTTCCGGATGTTGCACCCTTAACTGTAACTGAAACGTTAGGAACGGGTGCAGACTTTGCATCCGTCACCTTCCCCGAGATGGTACGGGATTGAGCCGAGAGTTGCCAGGACAATAGCAGGAAAGATGCTACGAGCAACAGCATTTTTCTCATGTACGTGAGTTTATGTTTTAGAATAATCATGTAACGGTTACGCGTATTCGCAACCTGTTAAACCGCTAAAAGGAGGGCAAATATATACGGATAGTTGCATAACAAATCAATTTTTTTAGCAAAGAATTAATAACTGCATTTTCTTTTTTTAATATTCTACCCACTTACCGTTGATTTTTTATGCACTACTTTTCCCCTTTTCTGCAGAAACATCATACCTGCATTACCGATTGCACAAGCAACAGAACCTGCGTCCACAAAGCGTTTCACGCGATCATATTACTCACTGGCACATACGAAAATAAAAAAGCCGCTCATTGCTGAGCGGCCTGGGCTGTTGGAAAGATTGATATAACTGAAAATTTAATTTACCTGTTGTCTTCCATTTTTGTATTCAGCAATAACTCCTGCGCGGATATCGGCCAGATGTATTTCAACTCGGTAGGAGGCACTGCCGGCACTCCGCCTTTTGCCGGGAAAGTGAGGCCCAGCCTCATTATATCAGGACTTCTTCTTCCCTCTCCCAAAAACTCGATGCGACGTTCGATCAACAATTTGCTTATCATGTCATCGAAGTCTAGTGGAGTAATAGTAGTAGCTGGATCCGATCTTTGTCTAACCGCATTGAGCAATGCAGTAGCACGCGCATTCAATGCAAGATCTTTTCTTACCAACGCTTCAGACAGGTTTAACAGCACTTCAGAATATCTTATCACCGGTACCCAGTCTGTATATGGACTACCCACAGAATATTTGGTCAGCCATTTTGCTTCGGAAGGTTTGCCAGCATCGGATGTATAGATCTGATTGCGGCGGATATCAGAAGCCTTCCACTCAGCGCTTTTGAAAATGCCATCAGGTTCCAGGCTGAGCCTGTACTCGATTCCATTCACTGCTGCATTGAAATAATATGCCAGCTGATTCTGCGTGCCGGGCGCTTCAGCTGCCGCCATCGGCATGGAAAGAATGGATTCCAAATTTTCGTAAGTTTTAAAAACACTCAGAAAATCTGCCTGCATTTTATGGGGCGTGCCGGAAGTTGCAGAGAATGGAGCAACATCCTGCGCAACAATCTTGTTGGCTTCCCGGATTACATCCTCATACTTTCTCATGGAAAGATAAACGCGGGTTTTGAATGCAATGGCAGTGTTGCGATGTCCTCTGGTGGTGCTCAGATTAAGGCTCCATGCTTTAGGATCACCCGGTTTATTGGTGAGATATTCCAGCGGGAGATTCTGTTCTGCATAATCGAGATCCTGAATCACCTGATCATAGATCTGAGCAACAGTGCTGCGCGCCATAGAATAATCAGCTACTTTTTTGTTGCCTACCAGTCGCAGCGGAAGGCCAGGTTTACTTCCGTTTCCATCCCAGTACGGACGGCAATACAATTGCAACAGGCTATAATAAGAAATAGCGCGGAGCATTCTTGCTTCAGCAATATAATCCAAAGCAATGCTGTCTCCGATCACTGCTTTTCCTTTTGCTTCCATGCCTTCAATGAAGAGATTGGCGAGATTGATCACGTTGTAAGCCTGACTCCAGAGTCCCTGCACTTCCTGCGCTGTATTGGTGAGCGAGAAGTTCCAGGTGGATGTGCCCGTTACAAGATTCGATCCGTTGTTGATGAAATCTTCCCCGCGGATATCATTGTATATAACATAACGTCCGCCGTAGAATTGCCCGCTTTTGAAGCTTGCGTAAATGCTGCGGATCTGATTGCTGATACGATCCTTGGTATCGAATGCTAAACTATCGATCAGTGATGTGGGCGGAAGCGGCTCCATCAGGTCTTTCTTCATGCACGAAGTGCCACCGAGCATGCTAACCACCAATGCTATGATAAGTAGATGTTTCATACTTCTTTTTTTAATTGAGTCAATTAAAATCCAATGCTTATACCGGCTGTGTAAGTGCGCGCATTACCTGCCTGGTTGCGATCAACCCCAGGGTTGGCCGCATTGTTACCATTGGTAGATACTTCAGGGTCAGGTCCGGGATAATCGGTGATCATCGCGAAGTTCTGCGCACTAACGTATACCCTTACATTGCTCAGCTTGGCTTTGGAGATCAGCGATTTTGGCAGAGAATAGGTGAGCTGTACGTTGCGCAGCTTAATGAAATCGCCTTTGAACACATTGATGTCAAGCGGCATGGTTGAGCCATTGGAGATATTATCGCCATACATCACTTTAGGGAATTTGGCTACATCACCGGGCTTTTGCCAGCGATCGAGAATGTCGTCCTGATTATTCCAGAAACGTTGATCGTGCAATCCGGAATTGGTTCCGTAATAGATATAGGCTCCGTATTGATAGGTAACCATCACATCCAGATCAAATCCTTTGTAAGAAAATGTATTGTTGAGGCCACCCATTTGTTTGGGAAGTGCGTTGTATAATGGCAAGCCATCATTGGGAGAGAGTGATGGCGCAGGAGAACCGTCGGCATATCTCCAACCCTGCGCATCATGACTGTACATTACTTTTTCTCCTTTTGCATTGAAGAAGATTCTTCTTCCTGAACCAGGATCTACACCTCCGGTGCGAACTACACGCAGTGTTCCCACTGAATATCCAACCTGCGTTGAACTTACAGATTCACTGGTGGAAGCTCCTGCAGGAGTGGTGGTGATGATCTGCGTGAGTCCGGGAGCCAACTCCGTTACTTCATTTTTGTTGATGCCGATATTGAAGGAGGTTGTCCAGGTGAAGTCTTTTGTTTTTACCGGAGTGGCATTGATGGTGAGCTCATATCCTTTGTTGTACAGAGATCCAACGTTCATGCGAATGGTATTGCCGGGAATACCTGCCGATGGAATCTGCGGTACGCCAAGAATCAGTCCATCCACATCGTTTTTGTAATAGGCAAACTCAACATTTATTCTGTCGTTGAATACGCCGAACTGCAGACCCACATCGAGTTTCTTACTGGTTTCCCAGGTAAGTCCAGGATTACCGATATCAGTGAAGCCCAGTGTGGGGTTGCCACCATATAAGCTGGCTGAATACAGGTTGTAAGATTCGAAGTTTCCGATACCGCCGATATTACCTACAGTTCCGTAGCTTCCTCTGATTCGGAAGTTGTCGAAGATCTTATCGAGACCAGCTTTGGTGAAGAATTTCTCCTGAGACATTTCCCATCCGAGAGAAAATCCGTAGAAGGTTCCTTTTCTGTTATTGAAACCAAGACCTGAGTATTCATCCTGACGAACATTGGCAGTGAGGTAATACTTTTCATCATAATTGTACTTGGCACTCGCAAACATGGAGTAGAGATAGTTCTGTCCGAGCACAGGGCTTGAGTTTTGGTTAACTGCCCATCCACCGGACTGAACATTTGTGAAGTATGGATCGGGCACCCCTGTTCTGTTGATGCCATATCCTGTGGAGTTGGACACCTGTTCTTCAGAACCTACCAGCAATTGAACAGTGTGTTTATCATCGAACACCTTATCGTATGCGAGGGTGTTGGTCCATACACCACGTTTGGTCTTATAGAAGATGCCGTAAGCCTGGCCTCTGGCTGCGTTTCCTTCGCCGGAGTTCTGATGCCAGAAAATATCATTGTCCACATTGATGTAGTCGATGGCATACAAGCTGCGGAAAGTGAGCCAGGGGAAGGGTTTCACCTGTCCATAACCACTGGCAGTAACGTGATTCACTTCGGCATTGCCTCTGTTGAGATCGAGTGACGCAAGTGGATTGTAATAACCGAGATTGGGGATCTTGTTGTTCATTACACCCAGCGCTCCGTTGCTTGCCTGGTTGTAAGATCCGTCGGGATTGTAAGGTCCAACATTTGGAGGAAGCACCAGACCAATACGACCGAGACCTCCGGTGGCGAAGGCTTCTCCAGGCAGCGAGCCAGAGCTGGTTGCAGAAATATTCTTTTCGTTGGAGTAACTGATCTTACCGCCAACATTCAACCATTTGGTTACTTTCTGATCAACATTGAAGAGTACGTTCATGCGTTTGAACGCGTTCTTTCTGATCACACCTTCCTGATCGGAGTAACCGATCGAAAAGTAGTAACTGGTGTTGTCGTTTGCACCAGCAACGTTTACAGTGTGGTTATGAGAAAGACCGGTGCGATAGATATAATCGAACCAGTTTGTTTCGATAGGTTTTCCGTCTTTATCATTTGTTCGCGCGAAATAAAAATCTGTTTTGGTATTGGAAGGATCGTTATCGAACTGGCCTGTATTCTTCAGGGCTTCGTTCTTGATATCGGTGTACTGCTGTGCATTCAGCAGTTTGGGCAAACGCTGCGTCTGGTTCCAGCCAACCCATCCGTTGTAATTGACTTTTGCTTTTCCGGGTTTGCCTTTTTTGGTGGTGATGAACACAACGCCGTTGGCAGCGCGGCTTCCATAGATGGCAGCTGATGCAGCATCTTTGGCAATATCTATGGATTCGATATCAGCCGGGTTGATAGAAGAAAGGGCATTGCTCGATGCACTGGAAGAACTCACGTCGCCAGTGAATACCGGAATACCATCCACTACCACCAATGGATAGGAGCTCAGCGAAATGGTATTGGTACCACGAATTCTGAATACGGGTGGATTGTTGAGCACACCGTTGGGAACCGAGATCTGCACACCTGCGGCGCGGCCGCCAAGCGCTGCTTCAAAACTCTGAACAGGTTTTTCAGCAATGGCCGCTCCTTTAACCGAAGCAACCGACCCGGTAAGATCTTTTTTCTTCAGTGTTTGACCATAACCTACTACCACAACTTCCTGCAACTCCTTATCGGCCGGCTTCAACTGAACAGACAGTACAGTTTTGGTTCCGATTGCCACTTCCTGCGGCGCCTGGCCAACCGAAGTGAACACCAATATTTTTGCTGAGGAAGGAACCGGGAGTGAGAAGCTGCCGTCTGCAGCTGTGGTTGTTCCGGTGTTCAAACCTTTGATGATAACGGAAACATTGGGGATTGGGTTTCCTGTTTCATCCGTGACTTTACCCGTGATTGTACGGGTTTGCGACTGGGCATACGCAATGGAAAACACTGCTGCCAGTAGCAGGGCTAGAAATTTTCTCATTTGAGTCAGTTTTGGTTTTGGTCTGATGTTTTGCAAACGGGCATTTTCAGTCTACAGACTGCTTTTTAATACCCGTAAACAGTCAATTCAAGATAAGATTAATGAGCAGTATTTTGAAAAAAATGCTGCTCAAATACAGGTAAATTTCTACCAAAACCATACATCAATCAAAAGTGCTATTGTTTATAAATCATTTACATATTTACTATTTATCGAAGATAAATTGCATTCATGATAAACATAAGAAATAAAAAGGGCGCGCCTGGAAAGGCACACCCGCTTATAATTCACGCACTAAAATGATTGATTGAATTGCTTCAGCTGTATCGGCAAACACCTGCATACGCACACCAGCCCTTCAACACGTTTGCATAAAAAAACGGCTGAAACACAGTACAGAAAGGCCTTAACAGGCAGTCGCCTATCAGACACAATACATCGAAAGTTTTATCGGATTGAACGGAATTACCTGCATGGGTATCCCGAAAAACAGAAAACACAGGGAGAGCCGGAGCGCTCAATGGCTCCGAAGTATCAGGCTTGCTTACAAAGCCCGGCAAGAAGTTACCCGAATACAATACTGCAGACAGCAGTGATTGCTTCTTTCTCATGTGACGTTAGTTTGATTTCCGGGAACGTATCACAATTGTTGAGTAAACCCAAAAGCAGCAATACGTTTCCGAAAGTCAAGATAACTTTATTTTTTCACTAACGATAATAAAAGTGCAGGTAAAAATATAAGATTTGTCAGCGTAGCCAACACCAGCGTCATGGAGGTAAGCCATCCCAGCGCTTTTGTTCCGCCAAAATCGCTGAGGCAGAAAATTACAAAACCCGCTATCAGCACCAATGAAGTATAAATGATGCTGATACCTGTTTTATGAATGGTGTCCACTACAATCTCCCTGGAGGTTTTGGAACTCAGCTGCAACTCCTGTTTGTAGTTCACCAGAAAGCGTATGGTGATGTCGATGGCTATCCCCAGCGCTACGGAGAAAACCAGTACAGTTGATGGTTTGATAGCTACTCCTGCCCATCCCATTACTCCCGCTGTGATAACCAGTGGAATGATATTCGGCACCAGCGAACAGATGAGTATGCGCACACTGCGGAAGAGATAAAGCATGCAAAGCGCTATCAGTCCGAATGCCCAGAGGATACTTTCTTTCAGACCATTGATGATGAAAGAACTTCCTTCGAGGAAGGTTACCGTTGTTCCGGTGAACTGCACATTGTATTTGGCGGTATCGAATATCTGTTTGCTGTATTGGCTCAGCGAGTCGATGATCACCGGCAATCGTTTGGTGCCTACATCGGCCATGTTCACACTGATTCTTGCACGCTGGCGCGTGCTATCCATAAAGGTGCGAACAATGCGTGTGAAGTTGTTTTGCTTTCCGGTTGAATCTGCGTCTTTACTGCCGAGGTACTGTGCAAGAAAAGCGATGTCGAATGAGTTGGGCAATCCGTAGCTGGCGCTGTCTCCTTCGTAATATGCCTGCCTTGCGAATTTCAATCCTTCAACAATGGAGAGCGGCCTTGCCATCTCCGGATGATGCGCAATAAACTGGCTCATGGAGTCGATCTTCTCAAAATGCTGCAATGGACTCACGCGAAGTCCATTCTTCTTTTTGGTATCCACTACAATTTCCAGCGGCATCACTCCTTTGAAATGCTTCTCGAAAAACTTCAGGTCGGTATAGATCTTATCGGTCTTGGGAAGATCGTCTACGATGAAACCTTCGGTACGCAAACGGAAGATGCCAGCCACTGCAACAATCAGCACAATACCTGTTACAATGTAGATCTGGCGCTGATTGTGGAGACTCCATACTTCGAGTTTATCCAGTAAGCGTTGCAGCCATTTGTTATCGAGATACTTTGTATGCCTTGGTTTTGGCGCAGGCAAAAAGCTGAGTACTGCAGGAATGAGTATGATGGAAATAAAGAACAGCGCCATGATATTGATACCAGCCACTACACCAAACTCTTTCAGTATCGCACTCTTGGTGAGTGCAAACACCGCAAAACCGATGGCTGCTGCAATATTGCAGAAAAGCGTTACCACCCCCATGCGTTCGATCATCAGGTGGAGGGCCTTGAATTTTCTTTCTTTCACCGGCATCGATACATCCGTATCATTGAAAGCCGTATGGAATTTATTGAGGAAGTAAATGCAGTTGGGAATACCTATCACCACTACCAATGGCGGAATCAATGCGTTCAGCAAAGAGATCTTATATCCGCACCATTCGATTGTTCCGAGACTCCACACCACTCCAATTATCACTACCGCTAACGACAACACCATCGCCGATACGCTTCTGAAGAACAGCAGCAGAATCACGGCGGAAAGGATAATCGATCCCAGCAAAAACCACTGCATTTCCGACGCAACTTTAGTGGCCATATTGGTACGGATCAGTGGCAGACCGCTGTAATGCATCTCAACTCTGTGTTTCTTTGCAAACTCTTCTCCGGCTTTTACGATCTCGGCTACCACTTCATTACGGGCCTTTGAATTCAATACATCTTTATTGATGCGGATGGCCATCAGGTAAGTAGAAGTGGAAGGATTGTACAGCAATCCCTGATAGAAAGGCAGACTGAGAAAAGCAGCTGCGCAGCTGTCCATCTCCGATTGAGACATCGACCTGTCTGGAAATACCGGTGCAGCATTCAGCTTCTCCGATTCGGCATCTTTCAGCAGATTGGCGGCTGCAGGTACGCTCAGCACATCTTCCACGGCTTTCACTCCGCGTACTTTTTTCACCAGCTCTGCGTAGTCGTTGAAGAATTTATGATGAAAGAAATCTTTCGTTTGTACACCGATCACCATCATATTGCCATCTTCCCCGAAGAGCTGACGGAATTGCTGGTACTCCTGATATTTAGGATTGTCTGTGGGGATGGCCCTGGTAAATTCATAGCTCAGTTGCACTTTGGATGCGTGATATGCCATCACTGCAGTTGCTGATACCAACAGGGCGAGTAAGATCCAACGGAATTTCAACACCACTCTGGCAATGGTTCCCCACATAGAAAAGATTTTTATGAGATAAATTAAGCCGGGACAAAGAAAACCAATATTGTGAGATTCGCAAAGAAGAATTGATTCAGACAGCATTACGCCGGGCGTTGCCACCACACACCCCCGGATTTCCAAAGCAACAAATGCTACCCTGCCGCTATGGGTTTGCTCTTTTCCTTTGTATTTTTGACTATGACATGCCGGCAACCCTTATTGGGAATCCTTTACCTGCTTATTCATTCCACTGTTGTTGCGCAGCTTCAACCGGTGGGACAATGGAGAGATCACCTCCCATACCACCGGGCAATCGCCGTAACGGCACAGCAATCCACTATCTGGTGTGCAACTGGTTTCAGCGTTTTTTCCGTTGATCTTTCAGATAAATCCATCGAGCGGTTCAGCCGCATCAGCGGTCTCACCGAAACCGGCGTCAGCGCTATCGGAGCCGATGAAACAGGAGATCAGCTGGTGATCGCCTACAACAGCAGCAATATCGATGTGCTCCGCGGCAATGTGGTGAAGAATATTCCCGACATTAAGAACTCCTCTGTCTCAGGCAACAGAAGCATCCATCATATTTTTGTGAAACAGCAGAAAGCCTGGCTCAGCACCGGCTTGGGCATCATTGTACTCGATCTTGCAAAACATCAGGTGAGCGATACCTGGATCATCGGTAACAACGGAGAAAAGATCAGTGTATTCAACACCATTACTGATGCTTCCTATTATTATGCATCCACAGAACAAGGCTTGAAACGCGCACCCGTAAACGGCGCCAATCCCGCCGATTACAGAAACTGGGAATTGTTATCAGGGAAGGATGGATTACCTGCAGGCCCTGTTCAATCTGTGAACATACTCAACAATCAGCTGATTGCGCAGCAGAATAATCAATTGTTCATCTGGAAGAACAACAGCTGGAATCTTTTCTGGCAGGATGGCTGGAATATCCGTCAGGCAAGGGTTTCAGAGAACAAACTTCTGCTCAGCGAAACAAACGGAGCGTCGGCAAGAGTGCTCGTGCTCGATCAATCGGGCACTGTAGAAACCACTTTGCAGCAAGCTGATTTTATCTCTGCTCCTTTGCAGGCCATCTATTCAAAACAACAATACTGGATCGCAGATGAAGTGCATGGATTAAGTGCAGCATCGAATCCATCATCCTTTGAATTGTATGTTCCTGCATCACCGGCTTCGATCGCTACCGGAGCCATGCAGGTGCAGAACAATACATTATGGGTAGCCGCCGGCAGCGTGAGTTCGCAATGGGAACCATTGGGCAACCGCAACGGCCTTTATCGTTTCAGCGACAATACATGGACCAATTACAATGCTGCTGCGGGAAATCTTCCGGACAGCATCAATGATATTATCGCAATCGCTATCGATCCGAAAGATCAGTCGGTGTGGGGAGGATCGTTCGATGATGGCCTGCTGCACTTCGGCGACAAGCAACCTCTCTCTGTTCTCAAACAGCAGTCGCCCATTCAGCCTGCTTACTTCGCCACAGAAAGCTATCGCGTAAGCGGACTCTGTTTCGATGCCTCCGGCAATCTCTGGGCCGGCAACTACGGAGCTCCGGGAGAACTGCTGGTGAAAAAAGCGGATGGCAGCTGGAAGTCGTTCACCATTCCGTTCCCTGTTGGCGAAAACGCAGTGGGGCAGCTGATTGCAGACGATTACAATCAGATCTGGATCATCGCTCCCAAAGGCAACGGGCTCTTCTGTTTCTCTTACGGGAACAATATCGACAACCCGGCAGATGATCAATGGAAATGGTACCGCGTTGGTCGTGGCAATGGCAATCTGCCCGACAACAATGTGCTCAGCATCGCCAAAGACAAGAGCGGATTCATCTGGGCAGGCACATCAAAAGGAATCGGCATTATTCAATGTCCGCAGGATGCCACCACCAATACCGGATGCGAAGCCATCCTTCCTGTAGTTCAATCGGATAATTTCGCAGGCTACCTTTTCCGTGATGAGCAGGTACAATCCATGGCCGTTGACGGAGCGGACAGAAAATGGATCGGAACAAAAAACGGCGTCTGGCTGATCAGCTCCGACGGTGCAAAAACTATATTCAGATTTCATGCGGGCAATAGTCCACTCGTGAACAACGATGTTCAACAGATTGCCATCGACGGAAATTCCGGCGAAGCATTCTTCTCTACCCCCAGTGGCATCTGCTCGTTCAGAAGCACTGCTACCGAAGGTGAATCAGTCAATAAAAATGTACTCGTATTTCCCAATCCCGTTCCTCCCGGATACAATGGCAGCATCGCTATCCGGGGACTGGTGAACAATGCCATCGTAAAGATCACTGAACCCGACGGCAGACTGGTTCACCAGACCCGCGCATTGGGCGGACAAGCCATCTGGAATGGCCGCCACTACAATGGCAGTGCCGTTTCATCGGGCATATATCTTGTACTGGTTACCGATGAAAACAAGAAGGAGCAAATGGTCACCAAAATTGTTTTCATCAAAAAATAAGTCCCAATGACTATTCATCATACAAAAGGCATTGTGCTGCGGTCGGTGAAGTATGGCGAAACCAGCGTGATTGTAACTATTTACACAGAGCTGTTCGGAACACAGAGTTATATCGTGAATGGAGTACGAACCACTTCCAAAAAAGGAAGCAGCAAAGCGAATATGTTCCAGCCCGGTGCATTGCTCGACATGCAGGTGTACCACAATGAGCTGAAGAACCTGCAACGCATCAAAGAATATCGCTGGGCGCATCTCTATCAAAATATCTTTTTCGATGTGATGAAGAATGCGGCAGCGCTCTTTATGGTGGAGCTGTTGCAGAAAACGTTGAAGCAGCCGGAGGCCAATCAGGATTTGTATCTTTTTATTGAAGATGCATTCATTCACCTCGATGAAGCGAAGGGACAAGCCATCGGAAACTTCCCGCTTTTCTTTGCACTGCATCTTGCCACCATCTACGGTTTCAGACTGAACGACGAATACACGTCCGAAGCGCATTACCTCGATTTGCAGGAAGGAGAGTTCACATCCGAACATCCGGTGCATCCGCATTTTCTCGATAATCCTTACAGTTACATCACCTCACAATTGCTGAAAGTGATGCACCCCGAAGAGCTGAATCAGATTCCATTGAATCAGGAAACAAGAAGGGTATTGCTGCATGCCTTCCAGACATTCTATGTGTTGCATGTGCCTGATTTCGGAACATTGAAAACATTACCGGTTTTACAGGAAGTACTTTCGTAAATCGAAGGATCAGATCAAACGCTTTGCTGAGGCGGTTTTCAGGCCGTCGGACAAATTTTCGATCAGCACCACTCCCGGTTTCTTTCCTTTCTCAAAACTTCCGATGATACCATCCAGCTGTAAAGCTTTTGCGCCATTAAGCGTAGCCCATTGTAATAATTCTACTAATGGAATATGAGGAAAATGATGCGCGATGGTTTTCACTTCTTCCAGAATACTTAACTGGTGATTGGAGGAGAGACTGTCCGTACCCAATACAACAGCAGCATTGTTTGTGCGCAGGAGGTCGATATCAGGGAGACCGTTGCCGATATAGAGATTGGCATTAGGGCAAAGACAGAAGAATAAATTTGATTGTGCAGTTGCATCACTCTTCCATTGACCGGTACCTGTGATCCATTGCAGGTCTGAGGCCCCAGTTTTTACATCATGCACCAATATCATCGACTGATTGGCATGCAATGCAGGCAATATCAGTTGTGGACTTTGTTTGCCGGAAGGCTGATAAAAAGATAGATCTATTCCAAGAAACCCGTAGAGTCTTGTCATGGGGCCGGTGCCATCGAGTAAGAATTGTGCTTCTGCATCGCTCTCCTGATTATGCAGACTCAGCAGTTGGTTGCCGGGATGATCGGCAATCAGTTGCATCAATGCTGCCGACACAGAATAAGGCGCATGCGGCACAATGGAGTTATGGCCGGGAAGCTGTGCTTCAAACTGATCGAATACAGATTTCGCATGAGCGAAACGTTGTGCAGCAGTAGCGGGAATGAAGCCCATCGTTTCGATGAAATTATGCCAGTGGAGGCGGCTGTCTGTTTTTTCAGAAATCGTATCTGGGGTATTGCAGATATCGCCTACGGCTTCGATACCATCATTCCACATATCGGCAGCAGCGGCGGATACGGCGGATTGCACTTCGGGTTGCGGGAAGTTCCGTTGTTTCATCACCCCCAATAAAAAATCTACCATGCCGGTTCCCGGTTGAATGCGGCCTTTCATATGGCTGAGTTCGAGGTGGCAATGTGCATTTACAAAACCCGGACTGAGTAAGCCATTGAGTACCTGCACATCGTCCCCGGCTTCGGAGGCGGGCACAATGTCTTCGACCCAACCTTGCTCTGTGGTTATCAGCACTTCTCCGCCATCCAGCATGCGGTTGCCCGTAAATAATTGGTCTGCTTTGAATTTTCGGTAAGCCATATAAACGGTGAATCGATTAACTTTGCCGTCCTTTCATCCGGAGGAAATCAATTCCGGGCGTAAAAATAATGTAATCATGTTAGACAAATTAGAAGCGATCGCTGCGCGGTTTGAGAATCTGGGGGTGGCCTTAACCAACCCTGAGATCGTAAGCAATAACCGGAAATTCATGGAACTCAGCAAGGAGTACAGGGGTCTGGAAAAGATCGTTCTGGCCCGCACGGAGTACATTACTCTGCTGAACGACCTTGAAAGCTATCGCGACGCTCTGAACGGCAATGATGCCGAACTCCGTGAGCTGGCAAAAGAAGAACTGCCTGCACTGGAAGAAAAGAAAGAAAAACTGGAAGCACATATACGTCAATTGCTGATTCCAAAAGATCCGCAGGACGAGAAGAACTGTATTCTGGAGATCCGTGCAGGTACCGGTGGCGACGAAGCCAGTCTCTTTGCCGGCGACCTGGTGCGCATGTACCTTCGCTATTGTGAAAAACGCGGATTCAAAACTGCCGTACTCAGCGAAACAGAAGGAACCGTGGGCGGATACAAAGAGGTGCAGGTAGAAGTAACCGGAGATGATGTGTACGGCACGCTGAAATTCGAGAGCGGTGTTCACCGCGTGCAGCGCGTTCCCGACACGGAAGCATCTGGCCGTGTTCACACATCTGCTGCAACGGTAGCCGTGATGCCGGAAGCAGAAGAAGTAGACGTAGAAGTGAAAGACAGTGATGTGAAGATGGAAACTGCGCGAAGCGGTGGTGCGGGTGGACAGAACGTAAACAAGGTAGAAACCAAAGTGATACTTACCCACCTTCCTACCGGAACGGTGGTGATGTGCCAGACAGAGCGTACACAGCTCGGCAACCGCGAAAAAGCGATGCAGATGCTCCGTACCAAACTCTACGAAGAGGAAGTGCGCAAGCAGGAAGATGAGATTGCCCGTCACAGAAAAAGTCTCGTAAGTTCCGGCGACAGAAGTGCAAAGATCCGCACCTACAATTTCCCTCAGGGACGTGTAACGGATCATCGTATAGGCATGACCGTTTATAATCTTGACGATGTACTGAGTGGCAGCATTCAGGAGTTCATCGATGCATTGCAGTTTGCTGAAAATGCAGAAAAGCTTACCAAACCGAATTAAACAATACCCTTTCGTTTACGGGTTAGTGATAGTGGAGAAATGCATACCAGTATGGCATTTCTCCATTTTTTTTAGACAAGGTGACAGTATAAACCACATTGTTACCGATGTTTAATATTATTTTAATCGTAGCACTGTTCGTAGATCACGGAAAACCAGTAAATGCAGGCGCATTTAAAATGAATGGATTGTTAACATTTTGAAAAAACACCTTCGAAACCGAGGAAATATCGGCTACTCTTGGTTCCTTTGTGGTGTCAAAAGAACAACGCTCTTTGCAGATCCAGCAGAACAGAATAAGTAGGAGGTTAACCCTTCTTTAACGGAGAAGGTTATACTAATGGCATTGGATTTGCGTTATAAAAAATGAGTAGTTCTTAAACTCACATAAAGCAGTCAATTTTCTCATAAGCAGTTAGTTTTGGTTACGGCCTCTGTTTCTACAGAGGCCAATTTTTTTTATGAGGGTTGATGCCTTAATTGATTTTCAGCAGCTTAAAATAGCAAATTGCCCAGGCCACAGCGGCGCCTGCCGTATCGGCCAGAATATCCCACCAGTCGAAGCTCCGGTCCGGAATAAAGCAGTACTGAATTATCTCCAGCACTATCCCATTGGCAACTACGGCGAGAAATACGAGACGAAACCATTTCGCCACATTCAGTCCTGATTTTTTCTTAGCCCATGCATAATAGCTCCAAAGGACGCCAAGCACCCCAAAGAGGATGAAATGTACAAACTTGTCGAAATGGGGGATTTTCGGCCCGGGTATTCCGCTGATAGTTGAACCGGGGAGACAGAGCAGCACCTGAACGGCGATGGTCCAGGCAAGAGGCACAAACAGGTTTTCGGTAATTTTCTTCAAGTACAAAGGTTTGATCTCCACGGGGGGCGGTGTTTGCAACAATGATACTGAAAGGTGTACATAAAAAAAGATTCCCGGAGGAATCTTTTTTTTAAATATCATCGTTGCAATCAAGCGGTCAGCGGCGTCATAACGGCGCTTTTGTTTTACCAAGCGATTGCATCTTCTCAAGAGTCGGCGACGGATTACCTCCCTTCTTCTCGATAGTGATAGCAAAGGCTTCAGCTTTCTGAGTGCCCTTCATCTTCAGAATCAGCTTTTCCTGTTCCGAATCGAATACACCCAGGTCTTTGGGTTTTCCATCGATGAGCGCCCAGAGCTGGTACTGCTGATCTGATGGAAGTTTCGGCATATTCTTCACTACGAGGAATACGCTCGAATTGGTAGAATCCCAGTAAACGTTGGCAGAAGAACGGGGAGCCACTTTGGTTCCTTCCATGCTTACAACGGTTACGTTCGAATCTTTGAATACTTTCTGCTCTGCAATGATCTGCTGGAGGATAGCGTCGGTTGAATCAGCTTTTTGCTGGAGTTCGGCGTTGGCCTTCTTCAGGGTTTCATTCTGAGAATAGAACTGGTAAGCAAAGTAGGCACATGCAATCAACAGAATAACGGATGCGACGGCGAGCCAGTTAGTCCGCCGGGGTCTGTTCGAATTTTCCATAGCGAAAACTTTAGTTGGTGTTTGATTTATAGAAGAGTTTTCCATTGCTTCTGTAAATCTGAGCCTTAACTCTGCGGGTAATACGATGGTAGACGTCTGTTGGATGTAAAAATCCTCCAGTTTCGCTTCGAATGCCTCACGGGCCTGCACCAACTCAGGATAAGTAATACAGAGTTGTTCAAACTCTGCCCTGTCCTGCGGTTTGGCAAGTCCGAGTACTACATACTCTACGATTCCACTGTCTATGTATTCCTTTATGTTCACTTTAAAAATTCCCGTAATTGAATCAATGCATTCCTGATACGCGTTTTTACCGTTCCCAACGGTATCTGTTGTATTGTTGCAATCTCTTCGTGCGTATATCCTTTAAAATATGCTAAGTCGATTAATATTCTCTGGTCGTCTTTCAGCTGAGACAATACTTTCCTGAACCCGATATTGTCGATATTCAGGTGTGATGCTTGTCCGGGCATCATCGGCTCATCAACCATGCCGGGCATGGGTTGATTTTTGCGGTCGTTTTGATAGGTTTTGGAACGTAGTGTGTCGATAGAGGCGTTCCTGGCGATGTTCAGCATCCAGGTGAACAGGCGTCCTTTGTTATGATCATAGCTATCGATCTTTCGCCAGATATTGATAAATACTTCCTGAAGAACATCGTTCGCCAGTTCAACATCACTGAGAATCTGTACTATAATGGTGTATAATGCCCCTGAGTAGTGGTCATAGAGATATCCAAAAGCCTGATTATCCCTGGTTTTCAGCAAGGATACGAGCTGTTGCTCTGTGTATGTTTTTGTAGTGGGCAAGTATTAGTTTCAGCTAAGCAAGCCCAATATAATAAAAAAAGAGTGGATATGCAAACCACTCTTTTATATACGAAATATGATTATTTCCGGATTTATTCGCCCACCAGCTTTGTATAAGCCGCTGCATCGAGCAATCCAGCTACGTCTGCAGGGTTCTTTACGGTCATTTTAATCATCCATCCGTCTCCGTATGGATCAGTGTTTACCAGTTCTGGTTCACCTTCCAGCTCTTCATTCTGTGAATTGATGGTACCAGCTACTGGCAGAAACAGGTCAGATACTGTTTTTACAGCTTCTACTGTTCCGAATACTTCCTCAGCTTCGAGGCTTTTGCCTACAGTAGGGATATCAACGAAAACGATATCGCCCAGTTCGCGCTGAGCAAATTCAGTGATGCCAATTGTGGCTACATTTCCTTCAAGCAGAACCCATTCATGGTCTTTGGTATAACGAAGATTAGCAGGAAAATTCATGACGTAAAATTTAGTGCTGCAAAGATTAAGAAAAGCAACCTATTTGCCATAAAATTTCCAGCTGGTGGTAAAATCTTTTTTCGGAGCCTGATTGGTAAGGATGGCCCGCACCATTTCTACAGGCATGCTGTTCTCACGCAATATGGCATCGTGAAATTGTTTAAAGCTCATCTTTCCGCTATCAACCAGTTCTTTTTTGAGGGCATAAAATTGCTGGCCACCAACCATATAGGCCAGCTGGTACAGTGGTCCGTAACCGCCGGTGAACGATCTCCGCACTTCCCCTGCTGCATTCGCGCGCTCGTGGTTCACACGGTCTACCAGAAAGTCTATACACTGCTGCGGCGTCCAGTTCCCAAGATGGTAATTGAGCGAAAAGATGATGCGCGCACAGCGGTGCATTCTCCAGAACAACATGCCAATGCGGTCTTCGGGCGACTGCGGAAATTTCTTATCCCATAGAATGAACTCCTGATACAGGGCCCATCCTTCCATCCAGAACGGCGTATCGAAATTGCGGTATGCTTTGTAACGGTCTCCCATAAAGCCTTGCAGGTGGTGACCCGCAATCAGTTCGTGATGCACAGTGGCACGGGAGAAATGCGGGTTGTTGCCGCGCATGCTCATCAGCTTCTCGTCTTCTTCCATGGTGTTGGTAGGATAGGCGATCATGATCACTTCGCCGCCTAAGAAAAACGGACTGATCAATTGCTGCTGCGGACTCATCATGATCATTCTCCAGGTTTCTTCGGCCAGTGGTGGAATGGTGATCAGCTCATTCTTCTTCAGAAATGCGATGCTCTCATTGTACAAGCGGAGAATGGCTTCGGGCTGACGGCCTTCTGGAACGTAGGTGTTCTTCACTTTCTCCATCGCTTTTTTCCAGTCGTCGCCAAAACCCATTTCCCTGCTGGCTTTGAGCATTTCCTGATCGCACCAGGCGAATTCTTTATTGGCCATTTCGATCAGGTCTTCGGGTGTGTAGGGGATCATTTCGTACTGAAGCTGACGGATCAGTTCATCGCGCCCGATGGGCTTTCCGATGATGCCGCTGCCATCGTCTTTTTGTGTTGTGGTGATCTTTCCTTTTGCTTTCAGTGCAAAGGCATAAACACCGAGCAAACTGTCGGTGGTTTTGTATGGTTGCTGTATCCACCAGCTGAAGGCGGGATCGTAGCCGTAATAAAAATCATATACAGATTTCAGCGCCTGCTGCAATCCTTTGGTGGCGCCGCTGGCCATGTCGGCATCGGCCATATCCATCTCTGGTTCTGCAGTAAGTTGTTTCAGTTGCTGACGGATCTGTTTCTGCCAGTCGAACAGTTCGGCGGCCAGCTTCTTTCCGTCTTGCGTGAGGCCGCGCCTGCGTTGCTTTTCGAGCTGATACACCGCCGGTGCGAAAGGCAGCAATCTGCTGATCTTATCATACCCTGCTTTTTCTGTATCGAGCAAACGAAGCTGGTTATTGAGATTTCTTCTGAAGAGCAGGTAATCTACTTTCGATCCTACAGAAAGCGGATCGTAAGCAATGCCTTCGAGTTTCTGCAGATACTCCTGCTGAAATTGCACAAAACGTTCTCTGCGTTCGGGAGAAAAAGGAACTGCGTAGAAACGGCTGAGGCTTCCCCTGTCTGCATTGTACTGCACCATCAGGTTATTCACTTCGCTGGTTTGCTGAAGCAATGCTTCTTCTTTTTTCGATTGTGCGGATACGTTAGGGGATGCGCATAGGACAATGCCGCCCGCGACGATGCAGGCAGTCATCTGCTTTGAGAGATGGAACATATGGCGTACAGGTTTATTGTCGTTTCACCAGGCGGGCTTTGAGGATGCGTACATCCTGCACGGGTCTGTCTCCGCCTTCTCCTCTGCTGGTTGCTACTTTGGCGATACTGTCTATCACGGGGAGACCGCTGATCACTTCGCCAAATACGGTGTAATTAAGATCCAGATGCGGCGTGCCGCCGATTGTTTTGTACACAGCCCGTTGATCGGCGGGTATCTTTCTTCTCAGCCGGTATGTTTCAAGGGAATCGAGGCCTGCCTCCGTGAAAACTTTTCCCTGAACAAGATAAAATTGTGATCCGCTGCTGGCTTTGAGTGGATTGGTATCGTCGCCTTCGCGGGCTGCGGCGATCACTCCTTTTTTATGGAAGAGCGATGCCCTGAATTCTGCAGGAACGGTATATGCAGGTCCGCCTTCACCAAGCATAACGCCGGCTTTCGCGCGCTTGCTGTTGGGATCGCCACCCTGCACCATAAAATTATTGATCACTCTGTGGAAGAGTA
Source organism: Pseudoflavitalea sp. G-6-1-2 (assembly GCF_012927185.1). Classification (GTDB taxonomy): domain Bacteria; phylum Bacteroidota; class Bacteroidia; order Chitinophagales; family Chitinophagaceae; genus Pseudobacter. Next base: position 1,380,731 of record NZ_JABBGB010000001.1, on the reverse strand, counting down.
TGCTGTCGTAATATTTTGCTTTTACCAGTCGGAGGAAATTATCCCTGTGAATGGGTGTGGAGTCAGAAAGCCTGATGATGAGGGTTCCTTTATCAGTGACCATTTCAACATCTTTGTTGAGGTCGCTGGTACGGAGGCCATTGGAGAGGCGTGGACTACAAGCGGCTGCGCCCAGTGCGAGGGCCAGCATCATAAGCAATCTGTTCATGGTTTTGTGGACGGGGTCTATTATTAAAAACCGCGCTGATCGAAATAGAGCAGGATATGATCTTTCATGAAGTTCTCCTGTTCTATCATATTCATTACGGGTAAACTTTTCAGTTGTCTGTAATGCGGCCAGCCATCAATGTCGGTCCCCTCCAGTTCGTAGTAGCCGCTCTGCGACATGAGAGCGCAGACAGCGATATGCATCAGATCCTGCTTCTGCTCTTTGGTGAATTTCTCGCGTGGCTCACCAAATTCCTGAATACCTATCAGAAAGAGAATAGTCTCCATGTCAGGCTTCTTCCCAAACCTTTCTACCAGCTTCGCTTCGAGCGTCCACCAGCGTGTCATCAGATCATCCTGTACTTGCATAGCTGCAAAGATAGGCAGTATTCCGGATCGGCCCTCCCGCTCATCTCATTAGTTAAAATATGATATGAATCGGACAAAGGCTGATACCAACCCAATTGCTAACTTTAGTGAAAATGTATGGGTTATGACCTGGACCAAAGACGATTACACCATCAGTACCGACAAGGAAAAGATCGATGTGGACTATGTTCACAGTGTGCTTTCGGGCACATACTGGGCCGAAGAGATCCCCAGATCTTTTGTAGAACGATCCATTGAAGGCGCCATGTGTTTCGGTGTGTATCACAACGAACGCCAGGTGGGCTTCGCCCGGATGATCACCGACAAAGCCACATTCGGCTATCTCGCAGATGTTTTTATAGATGAAACCTACCGCGGACGCGGCCTCAGCAAATGGCTGATGGAGGTGATCTTCAATCATCCCGACCTGCAGAATATCCGCCGCTTTATGCTCGGAACCCGCGATGCGCATGGGCTTTACCGCCAGTTCGGGTTTACGGAGCTGGCGCTCCCCGATCGGTTCATGGAACGCGCCATTCCCGGTATTTATAAAAAAATGAAGCAGTCGCAGTAAGGGTTCTGCAAAAAATGCAGCCTCAGCAATTATCTTTGTTGCAAATCATTTGAATAATGCTACAGGTTCCCTTTATCAGACAGCACACAGAACAGGTAAAAGAGCGATTGACCGTTAAGCATTTCCAGGAGCTGTCGCTGGTAGACACCATCTTAGCATTGGATGATGAACGCAAAAAACTTCAGCTGGAGTTCGATACCAACCAGGCGAAAGTGAACAGCGCATCCAAGGAGATCGGTCAGTTAATGGCAAAAGGTCAGAAAGAAGAAGCTGAAAAACTCAAGCAGTCAGTACCCTCTCTGAAAGAAAGCCTCCAGCCGATATCGGAAAAACTGGCATCCGTAGAAAAGGAACTGGAAGACACTATTGTGAAATTGCCTAACCTCCCTTCAGCCAATGTTCCCAAAGGAAGAACACCGGAAGAGAATGTGGTGGTTCGTGTGGGTGGCAAAAGACCTGTACTTCCTGCAACAGCAGTTCCTCACTGGGATCTCGCGAAGAAACACAAGCTCATCGATTTCGAGCTCGGCAATAAGATCACCGGAAGCGGCTTTCCGGTTTATCTCGGAAAAGGCGCCAGACTGCAGCGCGCACTGATTGCGTATTTCCTCGACTACAATTCAAAAGCAGGATATACGGAGATCGTTCCTCCGTTTGTGGTGAATGAAGCATCTGCATTCGGAACCGGACAATTGCCCGATAAAGAAGGACAGATGTATTATATAAATGAAGATAAATTCTATCTCATTCCAACATCTGAAGTTCCGGTAACGAATATTTATCGTGATGAACTGCTGAAAGAAACAGATCTGCCGATAAAGATGACTGCTTACTCTCCCTGTTTCCGTCGTGAAGCCGGAAGCTACGGTAAAGATGTTCGTGGATTGAACCGCCTGCATCAGTTTGAGAAAGTAGAGATCGTTCAACTGGTACATCCTGAAACGAGCTATCAGGTACTCGAAGAAATGGTACTGCATGTAGAATTGCTGTTGCAGTCTCTGAATCTTGAGTATCGCATTCTCAATCTCTGCGGAGGTGATATGGGCTTTGCATCTGCACAGACATACGACTTCGAAGTATATTCAGCAGCGCAGGAGAAATGGCTCGAAGTAAGCTCTGTATCTAACTTTGAAGCGTATCAGACAAATCGCATGAAAGTACGTTTCAAAGACAGTGCAGGAAAAAATCAACTGGCACATTCACTCAATGGAAGTTCACTCGCATTGCCAAGGATTCTTGCATGCCTGCTGGAGAACAACCAAACAGCAGAAGGAATTGAATTACCCGAAGTGCTGCATAGCTATCTCGGTTTTAAGAATATTTAACAGCAGCATTCTTTTCGGTTTGGTAACTGTGATCAAATCGAAATAAAGTGCAACAAAATAAATGGTAAGTGCGACGAATTGAATCGTCGCACTTTTTTATTGCGCCTTTTCAAAAAATCGTCTTTCGAAAAATTTACAATTTTTATTGTCGAATTTAACAGGGTATTGGTCACTGTGAGTGTTGTATTGCTGCATATTTGCGCTCATAAAAAACAAACCCGTTTATGAAAAGAAAATTACTCTTGTTTGCAGTATTGAGTAGTATTGCCTGTACTTATGCGCAGGCGCAGATCAAAGAGGGATCTGTATTATTGGGAGGCTCCCTTGGATATAGCCGGTCAGAATCCACTTCAGTAACAGGCAATAGAGAAAAAACAATCAACCGCCTCATCACAGCCGCCCCTTCAGTAGGCATTGCTATCAAGGACAATCTCGTAGTGGGTGGCGATCTTAGCTACGACAACAGAAAAATTACTTACAAAAATTCGAACCTAAGAACGCCCGATTCCGATGCATATGGTGCGGGTGTATTCATCAGAAAATATTGGGGGATTGCAAACCGGCTTTATCTTTTTGGTAATGGAAGATTAGGTTATCGCTATGCAAAGGAAGGATTAACAAATAATGAAGCATTTCCTGAAATCCAGAGCAAAGAGCATAGGGTGAGCCTCTCTTTCTTTCCGGGAGTGTCATTTGCTGTCAGCAAAAAAGTACACCTTGAAAGCACTTTCATGAATCTGCTTACTATCGACTACATCAACACGCGTGTAAGAGAAAATAACGGAAATAAGATCAGTTCAAAAAGTGCTTTTGATTTCAACAGCAGCTTTAACAATGCCGCATCCTTTACAGTAGGCTTCAAACTTCTCTTATCCAAGTAACCCCTTCAAATTTCAGATCATGAAAATAAAATATGCACTGATGGCCATTGCCATCACTTCTTTCTGTTTATCTGCGCAAGCCCAGATCAAAAAAGGTACACATCTGATTGGCGGATCACTGGGATTCGGAACAGATAAATTTAGATATGAACAGACTCCCAACCGGCCAGAAGTAAAAGTAAATTTCTTAACTCTTTCACCCTCCTGGGGTATCGCCATTGAAGACAATCTTATACTTGGGGCAGATGTCACTTTCGGACAAGTAAGTTCGGGTAGTGAAGGGAATAAGACCAAAAGAAATACTTATGGGGGCGGACTTTTTGCCCGGAAGTACTGGAATGTGCTGCCAAGGTTTTACGCATTCGGCCAGGCCCGTGCAGGATTTTATTCTGCAGAATACCTTCCTGAATCGGAACTGGTATGGCGCAGTAAACAACAGGCTTTCAACTTAACAGTTATTCCAGGCATATCGTATGCCGCCACCAAAACCATACAAATTGAAGCAAGCTTTATCCCGCTACTCAATTTTCAGTATAGCAAAGGAGAAGAATTCAATATTGCAGACCGGAAAATTGGTGAGACAAAATATCTGAATCTCAATACCAGCCTTAATAACGTCAACAACTTTTCAATAGGCATCCGCTTTCTCTTAGGCAATAAGTGATCTACACATTACAAATATTCTTCAACAAAGAGGGAGCTGTGTATCGGCTCTCTCTTTGTTTTTACAGGCATCATTGTTGCAATTCAATCTCAGCGATCATTTCATCCTTTTCCCAACAGCTTGTTAAACTTCCGGCATACCCATCAGTCAAACGCAAAACCATTTTCCTCATGGGAATTTCCACGCAGCTCAGGAACCAGCATTTATTATGGAGAGCAGGCTTCGGTCCCGGCACACTCTCTGCAGAAGAACTCGAAGGCATTTCCAACAAACAGTTACTGAAGAATCTGTTCAAAGACTCGTCGAAACTGCCGCCTTACATCGATGTGGCAGATGCTGATGTGAAGACCCTTTACATGGGATTGAGCGAAGTGATCAGAAGCAAACGGCAACTGAGCGAGGAAGATAAAAAACTCCTCCGCGAGAGATACCGCGAAGAGATCCGTGCACTCAATCTTACCTGGCTCAATCAGATGGTGAACAGTGAAGATCAGGTTCGTGAAAAAGCAGCCCTCTTCTGGCATGGACATTTTGCCTGCCGTTCACAAAACATATTGCATCAGCAACAATTGCTCGACGCAGTTCGAACCAATGCACTCGGAAAATTTCCAGACCTGCTCCGGGCTGTAAGCAAAAGCGGAGGCATGATCAACTTCCTCAACAATAATCAGAACAGGAAAGATCATCCCAATGAGAACTTCGCGCGCGAAGTGATGGAGCTCTTCACCATGGGGCGCGGCAATTACACCGAGGAAGATATCAAAGAAGCCGCGCGCGCCTTCACCGGATGGGGAACAGATCCTGCCGGCAACTTCGTATTCCGCAAGGGACAGCACGATACCGGCCGAAAAACCATACTCGGAAAATCAGGCAATTTCGACGGAGACGATGTGCTCAATATTCTCATCGAACATCCGCAAACCGCGCAATACATTACGCGTAAGATCTATCGTTATTACGTGAATGAAAAAGAAGACGAGAACAATATCAAATGGCTGAGTGACCGTTTCTACAAAAACGGATACGATATCTCTGCTCTCTTACAGGATATTTTCAGCAGCGACTGGTTCTACGATCATCGCAATATAGGCTCCATCATCAAATCGCCCGTACTGCTGATCGCCGGCATACGAAGAGCCATCCCCATGCAGATCAGCAATGAAGAAGTGCAGATAACGCTGCAGCGACTGCTTGGCCAGCAACTTTTCTATCCGCCCAACGTAGCCGGATGGCCCGGAGGAACAAACTGGATCGACAGCTCATCTCTTATGCTCCGCCTCCGCATTCCGCAAATGATCTATGCCGAAGACCCATTGGCGCTGCAACCCAAAGACGATGACGATCAGATGATGGGCATGAAAGACAAACCCAAACAGGCGCCAAAGAAAGGCGGACAAATCATTTCCGCAATAGTCAACTGGGATGCCTATACGAAATTATTCGAAAAGATACCAAGAGAAAAACTGCTCACAGCCATCAGCAATACCGTACTGCAAACCAGCAATGGCGTAAGCACAACGGTACTCGACAAATTCTCCGACAGCAGCACCAGAGACAGTTACATCAGAACTGCTACCATTCAGCTGATGAGCACACCAGAATACCAACTTTGTTAAACCGCATCAAACAGCTATACCATGCTTTTGAAAAGAAAAGAATTTCTACAGATCGGATCACTGGCCACTGCATCGATGATGCTGCCCAAATTCATGAAAGCTTTTGAAACACCCGGCTTTGTTCCTCCCGGCAATAAAGTGATGGTGATACTGCAGCTCAGCGGCGGCAATGATGGTTTGAATACGGTGATTCCTGTTCGAAACGATATCTATTATAAAGTACGTCCCAAACTCGGCATCGAAAGGGAAGCAGCGCTGCAACTCACTGACGAAGCGGGTTTGCACCCTGCACTCACCGGACTGAAAGACCTCTACGACAATGGCAGTCTCGGTATTCTCAACAACGTAGGTTATCCCAATCCCGACCGCTCGCATTTCCGCAGCATGGATATCTGGCATAGCGCCAGCGACAGCGATAAATTTGTGTACACCGGATGGCTCGGCCGCTATCTCGATGCGCAGTGTGCCGGTTGCGACAAACCCACACAGGCATTAGAGCTCGACGATATGCTCAGCATGGCCATGAAAGGCGAGCACGTGAAGGGACTTGCAATGAAAGATCCGCGCAGGCTCTTCAATACATCCAATGAAAAATATTTCAGGGAAGTAATCAAAAATCATCAGGATGAAAGCGGCGAACAGCCCGTGGACTATCTGTACAAAACCATGGCGGAGACCATGAGCAGTGCAGATTACATTTTCAAGCAAAGCCGCATCCATCCTACATCTACAAGCTATCCAACAACAGATATCGGCAATAGCCTCAAAACAATTGCATCGCTTATCTTCTCCGACATCAACACCAAAGTGTATTATCTCTCACTCGGCAGTTTCGATACGCATGTTGGCCAGAGCGGACAGCAGAACAGACTTTTCACCGAAATGAATGCAGCCATCACGGCCTTCGTGAAAGACCTTCAGCAGAACAACCGCTTTCAGGATGTGATGCTGATGACCTTCTCCGAGTTCGGCAGAAGAGTTGCGCAGAATGCCAGCGGCGGAACCGATCATGGAACTGCGAATAATATGTTCTTCATCAGCGGTGCGCTGAAACAGAAAGGACTGCTGAATGCCATGCCGGATCTCGGCAATCTCAAAAACGGGGATCTGCAATACAGTGTAGATTTCAAAAATGTGTATGCCACCCTGCTCAACAAATGGCTGGGAGCAAACGACCAGGCGATACTCGGCAGAAAGTTCGACTACATGGATTTTATTTAATGATAAAAAAATCCTATATTTAAGTACCAACTTTTTGCATTCGCCATTTTTCCTTTCCTCAGCTACACCGGTTTCAAGAAATTTACCTTATCACGTAATTGTGCTTACCTAAAGCCTTTTCTGTGTGGAGTATTTATTTACGAAATGCAGGAAGGCTTTTTGTTTTGGAGGAGTATGGGCAAAAAAAGGACAACTGAACAGCCAACTCAGGTTTTGTATTGCACCTGCAATAACCTGTTCCGGCCAATCAGTTGTCGGTCTCTTTTAACGGGAGGAGATTACCAGCCTTGTTTGGCTACGCCTGCTTTGATAGCTGCAAGTGCTTTTTCTTCGCCAAGCAGGGTAGTCAGTTTATTGCCTTTACCATCATTTCCCTGTGCCATGTAGGCGCCCTTTGCAGTTTTAGTGATCACCGCGTCTTTAATTTCAACGCCTTTTTCTTTAGTTTTTACGTTGTATGCAGTGAGCTTGATGTCTGCCATAGTCAAATCATTTAAGAGGTTAGTAAATTGAATATTGTTACTTTACAAAAAGTTCTCCAAAGAAGGACCAAAGCACAACTAAATATACGTTTTTTTTCAATATAATGCCTATGCGCATTGATTTTGAACGTGTTTTACACAAAAACTTACGCACAAAAAAAACCAGGATATTCACCTTCGACCCCTCAAAACTATCATTCCGTCAGTATGAAATTTGTCCAGTTCTGTCTACTTCTATTGCTGATTTGTCAGGTCAATGGCCTGCGGAGCCAATCCACTACTTCATTTGCCACTAATGGCAGTGCGGCTGTCAGCAAGAATTTCAGCACTGATAATCATAACATTGGCATTCAGAAAATATCGCTGAACCCGTATATGATAGTGGATTTCAGTGGTGCCTGGGGGCGTGCAGCTTATTCCACATTTAATTATTTCGACAGCAAAGCAGATCCGCGAAATCAGTTGCTGATACCCGACAGTACCAGTGGCAATACCTCTATCGGGGCAGAAGATTATTATGGTTATCGTCGTCACCGGTTGATCGGCGGCAATTTTCAGCAACGGTACCGGCTCCGCGAAATATGGGTTTGCACCTCTCCTGCCAATCCTGTTGAAGATACCGTAGACATTACACTCGGCGACAGCGCCCGGTCTGCCTCTTACATTTATCAGTATACGAATAACACAACACCCACCCTCCGCATCATCACCAAAGGAGGTAAATACGAATGGAAGAAAGTGTGGGAAGGAGATACCACCGTTCAGTATTTTTTGGCCAGCATCAGATGGAGAAAAATGTTTTATAAAGAAGGAGGATACTGGATGGCGCCCGAAACCAATCTCACCGGCATCATCTTCTATGGCGAAGCCACCGGCACCGGCGATACCACTTTCAATTACGCAGATGAAACCACAGTGGCCAAAGCAGCTGCACATCGCGCCACCATCCGCAATCTCACGGGCTCCAACTTTTACAATGTATTTCCGGTGAAGGATTGCGACAGCATTACCATCATGCGAAAAGGATTGCAGCAAACCAACCGCTTTCATTACGATACGCTTGTATTGCAGCCGCAGCGCGACATTTCATCATCCGAGTATTACGATTCGGTGCTCATGAAAGTAATGCCCGGAAGAAGAATGTACTATCAGATGCAGGGGCCATCAACTCACGTTTTCAATCAAACGAAATCTACTTCGTGGAGACCTGTTGACGATACTGCGGCCGACCGGCGGGATCCGCTCAGTTATCGCACACTCGGCAAAAATATGTACAGCATTGCTTACGCTTATGGCAGTAATCCCAACGCCGACGACCGGTACACACGCCAGAAAAACGGGCATGTAAAAGCCACCGGCACTCACTGGGGCATAGAGCCGGGGAATGAATTCAATGGTGTGTATTTTCCCAATTACTGGCTCGATCCTATCGGAACGGGCTGCATGATGCTGATGGCCATTGATGGCTGGAACAACAAATGGGACAAGGGTTTCGGCGTGAAGAACGCTGATCCCAATTTCAAAATCTATCTGCCTGCCACGGCTGGTATCGATGTTCAGTATCAGCGTGCGGTGATAAAGTTTTTGCAATACGCCTACAATACTGCGCATCCCCCGATTGATTATGTAGGATTCCATTCTTATCCGGGCAGTATAAAGAAAGGTGTTGGTCCGTTTACATCGGAGTTGCCTGGGAGCCATATCACTTTTCCTTCAGACAAAGGATATTTTCAGGATGCCATCCAATCGCTCAACGATATTTACCGCGAGTGGCGCGGTTATATTCCTGTAACTATCAATGAATATGGAGCAGACAAATCTTTCCTGCGCACGCGCACGGAAAATGGCATGTATGACACTACCATCTTTGGAGTGGTGCAGTACGACAGGTACACGCCACCACAAAGTCTCGGCATATTTCTCATCAGCTCAAAGCTAATGGGGGCGGCTACTTCAGAGGCCGAGCGGGTGCAATACGCTTTCAAGGATGATGAAGCGCCGAACCCTTCGTACAGATATACCAATTACAGCGGCAGCGGTTACCTCTGGTATTACTACAATAAGAACTGGCAGATCGATTCTGTGAAGTACTGGGATAATTATTTCTATGATCAGGGAATCAGCCGGGCGCTGTTTGAATATGGCAATGGGCAAGTGATAGACTCCAGTAGCGGCGGGCTTTTCGTGATTAAATTCACCCATCAGTCCGATCCCCGGAAATCGGTATATGCAGTGTGGAAAGACAGCAGCCGCAGCGGTTCCGGAATACAGGTAAGCATTTCCGTTACCTCCGGCTCATCAGTACAAAAAATGACGGGATCATTTACCAGCCTGCAACCTGTCTATTCCAAAGCAATATTAAAGGATGGGAAAATACACACAACTGCTACTGTATTGCATCAGTTTTTCTTTGTTACAGAACCGGAGATAGTACGGCGAAAACGCGGAGAGAAATGATCAGGCTGGTTCGGGGTAAGTCATTTCCGTCGCGAAAGCTGCCGGGCAGAGTAGCATCACAGATGTACGCACGTAAGGAGGATAGAGCTTTGGAACATAACTGATCTTTCACGCAACAGCTTTCAAGGCCGTAAATACCTTACCCCAAACCAGCCAATCGCTGAAAGTGCGTGTTGGCCGTATTCCCATTTAACACACCTTCATCTGTTACACCTCCAGCGGGGTCAGCGCTAATGGGTATGCTTTGGAGATCTGGAAAGCTGTTGAGTACATAGCTCAATATTATTCTACTGTGATATCCTGCAAACTAAAGCTCATCTGTGACGCTACTCTGCCTGGCAGCTTTCTCACATCCAAAGCATATCCATTTGCGCAATAAAATCAAATCCACAAGCACAAAAAAAGGCTGCCCGAACAGGCAGCCTTGCATATAATCAGTTGTAAAAAAATTATACGTCGATCTTCGCATACTTCGCATGGCTTTCGATGAAATCGCGGCGTGGCGCTACTTCATCACCCATGAGCATAGAGAAGATACGGTCTGCTTCAGCAGCAGATTCGATGGTCACTTGCTTGAGTGTACGGGATTCTGGGTTCATGGTTGTTTCCCAGAGCTGATCTGCGTTCATCTCACCAAGACCTTTGTATCGTTGAATGTTTACGCTGTCTTCTTTTCCGTTGCCGAGACGTTCAACCAATGCCTTGCGTTGTTCTTCGTTCCAGGCGTATTGCGCTTCTTTACCTTTTTTCACCAGATAGAGCGGTGGTTGGGCGATGTACACATAGCCTTGTTCAACCATCTCTTTCATGTAACGGTAGATGAAGGTAAGAATCAGAGTTGCGATGTGGCTACCATCCACGTCGGCATCCGTCATGATGATGAGCTTGTGATAACGGAGTTTGGCGAGGTTGAGCGCTTTTGGATCTTCCGGAGTTCCTACAGTTACACCGAGTGCGGTGTACATATTGCGGATCTCTTCGTTCTCGTAGATCTTATGCTCCATCGCTTTTTCAACGTTGAGGATCTTACCACGCAAAGGCAGGATGGCCTGGAAGTTCCGGTTACGGCCTTGTTTGGCCGTACCACCTGCCGAGTCTCCTTCGACCAGGAAGAGTTCGCATTTATCAGCATCTCTGTCGGAGCAGTCGGCCAGTTTACCGGGGAGACCACCACCGCTGAGTACACTTTTACGTTGAACCAGTTCGCGTGCCTTGCGTGCTGCGGCGCGAGCCTGAGCAGCGAGGATCACTTTGGAGATGATATTTTTAGCTTCTTTCGGATTCTCTTCGAGGAATCTTTCGAGCGCTCTTGAAACGGTTGAGTCTACAACGCCCATCACATCGCTGTTTCCGAGCTTTGTTTTAGTCTGACCTTCAAACTGAGGCTCCGGCACTTTCACGGAGATCACTGCACTGAGGCCTTCACGGAAGTCGTCACCTTCGATTTCAACTTTGGCTTTCTCGAACAGGTTGTTCTTATCGCCGTAGCTTTTGAATACGCGCGTGAGTGAACGGCGGAAGCCGGATACGTGCGTACCTCCTTCGATGGTATTGATATTATTTACGTAGGAGTAGATGTGCTCATGATAGCTGTCGTTGTAAGTCATGGCAACTTCAACGGCAACGTTAGAAGCTTCATCGCGGCCTTCTACAGTAATTACAGCGGGGAGCAGGCTCGATCTTCCGGCATTCTTATCCAGCATTTCCACAAACTCAACGATACCGCCTTCGCTGTAGAAATTTTTGGTGTAGTGGGCGCCGTTTTCATCCAGCTCACGAAGATCGTTGAGGATGATGTTGATGCCTTTATTCAGATAAGCCAGCTCACGGAGACGGCCTTCGAGAATATCTTTTTTGTAGAGTGTGGTAGTGAAGATGGATGCATCGGGCCAGAAATGAACGTGTGTACCGGTGATATCGCTGGTGCCGATGGAACGTACTTCGTACTGAGGTATACCGATATTGTATTCCTGTTCGAAGATCTTTCCTTCACGTTGAACAGTTACATGGAGTTTAGTGCTCAATGCGTTTACGCAGCTCACACCCACACCGTGCAGACCACCGGAAACTTTATAGGTATTCTTATCGAATTTACCACCGGCATGGAGAACGGTCATAACCAGTTCCAGTGCGCTCTTCTTTTCTTTGGTGTTGATGCCTGTAGGGATACCACGGCCATCATCCTGCACAGAAATTGAGTTGTCTTCATGAATGGAAACGGTGATATTCTTACAGTATCCGGCCAGTGCTTCATCGATAGAGTTGTCTACCACCTCATACACCAGGTGATGCAGCCCTTTTTCGCCAACATCGCCAATGTACATCGCCGGGCGTTTACGCACTGCTTCCAGACCTTCTAAAACCTGTATGCTATCCGCACCATATCCGTTGTTGTTGGGACTAAGGATTTCTGTTGTTTCTGTATCCATAAATTCGTCAGAAAATTCTTCTGCAGTTTTAAAATGTTGAATTCCTGCAAATGTACGAAAATTAAGGCTTTGAGACGGTTTTTAAAGCGTTGTTTATCCACTTTTTTACCACTTTATAACAGTGCTTTCACAGGTTATGCAGGCCTTGCAGTTTTATGTCTCAACGAGGGACTGAAACGGGGTATCCGGGTGAGTTTTTCGGCCTTTTGTGATACTGTTTTTTGGTTCTCTGAATCAATTTTCCGGGCATTGGATACGGACATATCAGGGCAACTTTTCCACAGTTCTGCGTATAGCGCTCATTGCAGCAGGAGGCACTTCTTTTGTTCGTACTTTTACTGCACGAATTTTGATGATTTTTAGTTGAGAACCTCTGCTTACAATTATGGATAAGAAACAATACAACCAGATGGGATTTGATTTCGGAGATTCCGAGCCGGAGAAGGAAACACCGGCCGCAGGGTTCCGTATCAAGACCATGAAACCCGCACCCAAAGCGGATGCTGGTGATTCAGAACAGGAAAACAACTTACAGAACGGCGGAGAAAAAAGCGAAGAAAAAACAGCCAAAGCAGCAGCACCCGAAACACCTCAGGTAATTCAGACATCCATCCCGGATGCTCATGAAGATGAAATGCCTTACATCGGAGAGATGAACCTCAATTCGCCCATAAGTGAAAATAATCCGAATAACGATAGCGAAGTAATCCACAATATTCCTTCCGAAAACAGTTCAGACAAAACACCTGAATCTGCCGACGAAAGCAGCAAAGAACTCCCTCTTGCTGAAAATCCTGTTCAAGCCATTTCCGCAGAACCAATCGCAGCTGAAATGGAGACCGATGAGCTGGAAGCAATTGAAGAAGTGATCGAAGAAGAAGAGGAAGAAAAGAAAAGCGGTTATGCCACAACAGAACCCGTGCTCTTCCAATTGCAGGAAGAGCCAGCTGAAGAACCAACCGTTCCACCTATGCAGGAAGCGCCGGTTGCACAACCTGCAACTCCGGTTGCAAGCAGCAACAGAGGGCCACTGCTTCCTCCCAAACAGATCTATGCAGAAGCCGACAAGCAACGCACAGAAAAAAGCAGCACACAACCAATAGCGCAGACGCCGGTGCAGCAAACCGAAGCAACAGAACAACCTGTTGCTGCTGCCAAACCCGAAGCTCCGGTTAAAGCTGAAAAAATTTCAACCGACACCAATCAGTTTACATCGGGTGTTGTACCTGACTCACAGGAAAATCCCGTTACCCAACGGAATGCATCACCTGCAGCCAAAGCTGCTGAACCAGTGAGCAAACAGCCAGCCCCTGTTGAATCTGCAACTGAAGAAGACTTCATAATGCAGGAAGATATTTCTTCTCTCCACGACGAAGAAACCGATAGCAGCGAAGAAGCTGTTCAGATAAAGAAATCTACACGCGGCCGCAAATCCCTCAAATCACTGGATGCAGAGGCCAGCCATGTACATATTCCCGAAGACTCCACACTTTTCCGCCGCCAGTACTACAGCATCGGAGAAGTAGCCGGCATGTTCGGTGTAAATCAGAGCCTGCTTAGGTTCTGGGAGAACGAATTCGATATAATCCAACCACGCAAGAACAGAAAAGGCGACCGCCATTTCCGCCCGGTTGATATCAAAAATCTCGAACTGATCTACGACCTGCTCAGAAGAAGAAAACTCACCATCGAAGGCGCCAAAGATTTTCTGAAGAAGAACAGACAGGCCCGTGAGCGCTTCGAAATGATCCAGAGCCTGCAGCAGATCAAGGGTTTCCTGCTCGAAATTAAAGCCTCTTTGTAAAAAGGATAAATTCTACTAGATTTGTAGACTAATAATATTGTATAGTCTATGAAGTCCTTATTATCTGTCCTTTTACTGGTCATCACTATGAGCACATACGCCCAGACCCAATACGAGGTAAGCGGCGAAGGGGATCGCAAAATTCTCAAGGGAATTATTCACCGCGACCTGCTGGCGAAAGACAGCGCCTTCAAATGGTATCAGCAGAATCAGGCTGGTTATTCACCGTCTGCTCCTGTAATTGCCGGCGTAAAGTCTAAAGCCAATCAGGTTCAGTACATCGTATTCGGTGGTACCTGGTGTGGCGATACCCGCTACATTCTTCCAAAGTTCTTTCAACTGCTCGATGCAGCGGGTGTTAATCAGGAAACTGTAACACTGATCGGCGTTGACCATAGCAAAAAAACTATCGGTCATCTCACGGAAGCACTCAACATCACCAATGTTCCAACCATCATTGTATTGAAAGATGGAAAAGAAGCAGGCCGTGTTGTAGAGTATGGCAAAACCGGTCAGTGGGACAAAGAACTGAGTGAAATTATTTCAGGAGTCAAGTAAGCAGTAACCCCACTGCTTACTTTAACTTCCATGAAATGCCTCCGGTGGCACCAATGTACATGCCGTGGAATCTGCCATTGTTGCGTTTCTCACTCCAAAATACATGCTCCACCAATGCATCTCCTTTGCCGGATGCGATATCGTAACTCACGAAATTGATCGACGGCCCTGCGAACACTTCCAGCTGATTGCCGATTCTGAATGCAGGGAAAAACCTGATCGAATTCCGGTGAAAGTCTCCTTTCTTGAAATCATCCAGCACTGTAGTAACCACTTCGCCATGCAGTCTGAAAAACTCAGACACGTCGAAATGCATGCCTATCACTCCCTCCAGCGCGTACATGGTATTCTTTGTTTTGGAATTGAACCCAACACCAAGTGCTCCATACAAATTCTTACCGCCTGATGTGAATGAAAGCATAGGTGTACCCAGCTCATCCACACTCACTCTGATGCCCATTTCGCCACCTTTCACAATATTGATGATACCTACAGGATTGGCATTGCTGTCGGCAATATTGATAAAGCCCACCTGCACTCCTTTTACTTTTTTTGCGATGTTCAGAAAGCCTGCTACCTGCACATTCACATCTTTGCCTTTGTTGAGAAAACCTGCCATCTGAAATTCTGCGTTGGTTGCTTTATTGGCGAACCCTCCAATCTGTGCCGTTACATTCTGATGAAGATTGAGAAAGCCGGATAATTGCAGATCGCCAGCGTTGGCCGAATCACCTTTAGAAAAATTGCCGAATCCTGCTATTTGAGTGCCACTTGATTTTTGGGTAGAATTGAACAAACCAGCGAGCTGTGCACCGGAATTATATTTCGCATAATTGTAAAGTCCCGCCAGTTGCGCTCCCGACGCTTGTCCCTGTACGTTATTCAGCAATCCTGCGAACTGCGCGCCGCTTGCATTGCCTTTAATTACGCTTCCGAGACCGGACAAAGTGAATCCGGTTTCATTGAGGCTCAGTCCTCCCAATACATGGAAAGAAAAACTGTTGGTGGATTTACCCGCCTGGTTACCGTGAGTACTCACCGGGTATATAAATCCGATGTGTGCACCACCACTGCCACCTTTGTTATTGTTTTTGGTATTGTTTTCCTGTTGTGCCTGTACACTACCCGTTACCAGTAAGCACAGAGCAGCCACCACGACCTTCCGTCCTGGAATGCCGGTTGTGTAATTACGAACCTTCATGTTATCAGTATTTGGAAATATGACAACGTGATTTGTTCTTACCCCTATGCGTTAAAAAATTATTACGCCTCTTTTGTTACAACTATCTCATACTCTTTGGCTGCAAGTCTGATATTCATTTCATCGAGCAGATCGATGATGGAGAAGTAAATATCCTGACGGATAGCATTGAAATCCGCCACAGGCACAGGAGCCGTGAAAAATTCAACCTGTATTATGAATGAGTTTTTTATGATATCTGAGAGAAACACAGCAGAGCTTTCTACCTGAACTTTTCTAGCCTGCAAAATATTTTCGATCGCTAATACAAGCTGGTGGAGGGTTTCGCGGGATGTATCTGAAGACAACTCAAGCTGCACATTACCCTTTCGTTGTGTACGCAGCGATAAGTTATCCATGATGCTGTCCACCATCTGCTTGTTAGGCATGGTAACATATGTTTTCTGATCGGTACGTATGCGCGTACTGCGCAGTCCTATTTTTTCAACGGTGCCGGTGATGGTTTGCACTTTCACGATATCTCCTACCATGAAAGGTTTATCGATGAAAATGATGAAACTGGCAATCAGGTTCTCCAGACTCTCACGCGTTGAAAGTGCGATAGCCGCACCGCCGATACTCAGTGCAGTGATGAGGTTTGTGATGGGATAACTGAACGCAAATTTCAGCACCATCAGAATGCCCATTATCACCAGTATCACTTTGAAGAAATCTTTGAAGAACACTACCAGTTGATTATCCTGCTGATCGTGCTCACGCTCTGCTTTCTGATGCAATATCAACGCAATGAAATCGATGATGCGCAGCAACAGCCAGATGAATGTTATGATCACTACAATTACTGCAATACCATCGATGAGGCTATGTAAGGTAATTTTATAGACCTTGAAATTAAGTACCGCGGGGAAGTTGAGTTTGTCGAGCGAGATGATGCTCACTACCAGCAGCAGAAAAGTTTCCAGTGGCGATACTACCAGATTTACGAAAGAGGTTTTATCGATGCCTCTCGCAATCTTGCGCACTACTTTGAACAGTAACCCTGCAATATATCTCGATAAAATTCTCTTCAGAAAAACTACCAGCAGGATGGTGCCTGCTACCATGCAATAGCTTCTTATCGTATTGTCGAGAATAACATAATCCAGAAATTTATTCATGCGCCGCGTAGTTATTGATCCTTACAAAGTTAACGTATTCAGTAAAGTGATCAGCGATAGGAATACACTTCGAGCTGACCATCGCGCAGCAGGTAGATATTGGCGGGGGTGATCTTGATCTTTCTGGCGTGCTGCATTTCAGGCGGAATGCGGTATTCCTGCAGGTTCAGCGAACCGGGTTCATATTTGTACAGGATGTTTTCATCCCTTCCAAGAATGGTATTGCCGATCACCATAAAATCTGTCCAGCCGAGAAAACGGATACGGTTCTTGAAAGTGCCGTAATAATCGAACAGGTAGGCGCCTTTCGTGGGATCGTAGAGATACACCAGTTTATTCTGATCAACAATGAAAGAGGGCGATGGCGTTGAATCGAAGAGCTGTCTGAAATCAGCGGACTGATCGATGGTTCTTCCATCTTCCCCGATGCGTTTCAGTTTGCTTTCAAGTTCATCGTACACCCAAATGTTGTTGTCGTATGATTGTCCGATTGATTTTACCTGAAAAAGTTGTTGCCTTCTCAGGTCGATGCTGTTGCGCGCATTGAGAAAACGATCGAGCACTACTACGGTTCCAAAATCTTTGAAGTGCAGCAATACTTTCAGTGGATTGCTCACGTCGATGAAATGGATCTTCCCGTACTGACGCACATTATTGAACACCGCAAGTGAATCTCCGTTTGGGCCCAGCTTCTTCAGCTGACCCGTTTGATTTACTACATAAAGGTTGCCGAGATTATCAACATTGAAGTCGGTGTAATCGCCCTTCAGAATCAGCTGTATCTTAAAACTGGTATCGCTCAGCTGATGAACACCCACAGTCTGCGCGCTGGCAGCGAGCTGACCGATCAATATGAAACATGCGATGACAGCGGATTTCAGCATAGTGCTATTGTCTGATGATTTTTTCTTCAAGCTCAGCATATCGCGTAATCAGGTGCATATCTTTTCCGTCGAATTCTGCATAGGTGTAGTACCTGATCCAGTCACCAAGATTGATGTAGCGGCTCTTGCCGTTATTCAGTGTATAATCTATTGGAAGGTGACGATGGCCGAACACGAGGTAATCGTAATGTTTTTTCTGCAGTTCTTCTTTGCAGTAAGTGATGAGCCACTCGCCTTCTTCGCCGAAGAATTTTTCATCTACTTGTCCGGTTACAGCCCTGCTTCTTCTGCTGGAATAATTGGCAATTCCCATGCCGATGTACGGAGGCAGAATGCCGAAGAGCCAGCGGCACACAGGATTACGGAAAACTTTCTTTAAGAATTTATAGCCGTAATCACCAGGACCGAGACCATCACCATGACCTACCAAAAATTCCTTTCCGTTGAATTGAAATTCTTTCGGTTCGAAGTAAACGGGTATGTTGAGTTCTTTCTGGAAGTAGTCTGTCATCCACATATCGTGATTGCCTACGAAGAAATGGATGGGGATGCCTGCATCTGTGAGTTCAGCGAGTTTGCCGAGTATCCGTACGAAACCTTTGGGAACAACAGTGCGGTATTCGTACCAGAAATCGAACATATCTCCTACAATGAAGATCACTGCTGCTTTGTGGCGGATCTCTTCGAGAAATGCCACGATCTTTTTTTCGCGTTCGAGACTTTCTGCAGCATTGGGCGCTCCGAGATGGAAGTCGGAGAGAAAGTATACTTTTTTATCGGGAGGTAACTGCATGCAATATTTCGGGTCAGGATTTTTGTTTCCAATAGGTAAGCGCATCTCCGTTGGGTATCAGGGTGCTTCCTGATACATCGCGGTTGTACCAGTAGATTCAGGCAGATGTGCTGTTGTTATCGTGGGTAACATCCACTGTTTCTCTGCGGAACAAAGGTATTTCGCCGGGTTCAACGAGAAAACCTTCATAATCGTCGAGTTGTTTGATGGCGAAGGAGAATTCGTCGCTGTGATTAACTACGTACAATTCTCCGTTGATCAGTGCCGGGGCCGGAGCTGGCACTGCGCCGGGATATTCTCCTATATCGTAAATATGTCCGTTAGCAGTGGCTTTGGATACGAGCGTAAAGTACCGGCTGATGTAGGCATAGGCCGGATGCTGGAAGCCGCTCAACAACGATCCATACACGAAAAGATGATGGATGCTCTGGTTCATTGATTAATGGTTTGATAAGGTTACTGGTCTACAAGAAACACATACACTTCTTTGGGACCATGCACACCTACCACCAATGTTTTTTCAATATCGGCAGTGCGGCTTGGGCCTGTTGCAAAAGTGATGAGTGAAGGAAGCTGTGCTCCGTACTTTTCTTTTACCAGCTGAATGCCATCCTTTACATCGTACACCAGTTGATTGGTTCGTGCAATGCAAACGTGAATGGGCGCATAAACACTTACGGTTCTGCCGCTGGCGCCTGCAGCGCTCATCACAATGGAACCTGTTCGGGCGATAAGGCTTTCGCAGGTGGTGATGGCCACATCGCAGCTGGCGAGCGAATCGTAAGGTTGCGGCGCAAACCCGTTGGTGGCGAGTGTTTGAGCCAGTTCGGTTTCCTGACAATAGATATGCTGCCAGTTATTATGGGCAGCTACCATGCCGAGCTGCAAAGCCAGTTCCTGCCAGCTGAGACAGAAAATGAATTTGCCCGTGAGCTTGGTGAACTGTTCTGCGAACTCCACTTCCAGCTCCTGCTGTGATGGATGATACACAGAACTGTTGCCCTCACTTTGTGGAAAAGGAAGAGGCGTTGATTGGGTCAACGCCTTCCGTATTTTCTTTAAAATGTTCTCTTTTGATGCTGATACATTCATGATTGCTGTTCAGATTCGTTGGACTGTACCGGGTGATTGGTAACGTTGCTGTCGTAAGGTGGAACTCCTTCGCTGATAGCTCCGTTTCCGGAATGATGCTCAGGATCTCCGTCCACATCCAGTGTTTTCTTTTCACCGTAAGGACGTTTACCGATCAGTGCTTCTACATCGCTCTGGAACAGTACTTCTTTTTCGAGCAGTGCTTCGGCGAGTTTTTCCACTTCCGCTCTTTTCTCGGTGAGCAGATGTTTTGTTTTTACATATCCTACGTCGATAAGTTTCCTTACTTCTTCATCGATCAGTTTGGAAGTTTCTTCTGAGTATGGTTTGGTGAATGAGTTTTCAGCAGCGGGGTCGTAGAAACTCACGTTACCTACTTTATCATTCATACCATATACAGTGATCATGCTGTACGCGATGCGGGTAACCTGTTGAAGGTCGTTCTGTGCACCGGTAGAGATCTTGCCGAAGAAGATCTCTTCACTTGCACGTCCGCCGAGCGTCATGCAGATCTGATCCATCAGCTGATCGGTATTGTACAGGTATTGTTCTTTCGGCGTGTACTGTGCATATCCGAGGGCAGCAACACCGCGTGGAACGATGGTTACTTTCAGCAGCGGGTAAGCGTGCTCGAGGAACCAGCCGCAGATGGCGTGGCCTGCTTCGTGATAAGCAATGATCTTCTTCTCGTCGGGAGAAATGATCTTGTTTTTCTTTTCGAGACCGCCGATCACTCTGTCTACTGCATCCTGGAAATCTTCCATTTCAACAGCCTGCTTTCCTTTACGGGCAGCGATCAGTGCGGCTTCGTTACAAATATTGGCGATGTCTGCACCGGCAAAACCTGGGGTTTGTTCGGCGAGTTTATGAATGTCTACTTTTTCGGAGATCTTGATTGGCTTCAGGTGAACTTTGAAGATATGCTCACGGCCTTTGAGATCTGGTTTGTCGATAGAGATCTGGCGATCGAAACGGCCGGGACGCAGCAGCGCAGTGTCTAATACGTCGGGACGGTTGGTAGCGGCCAGTACGATGATTCCGCTTTCGCCGCTGAAACCATCCATCTCTACGAGAAGCTGGTTGAGCGTGCTTTCACGTTCATCGTTGCTCATCATGGCATTCTTGCCACGAGCACGACCGATAGCATCGATCTCATCGATGAAGATGATACATGGTGCTTTTTCACGTGCCTGTTTGAAGAGGTCGCGAACACGGCTGGCACCCACACCCACAAAGAGTTCTACGAAATCGGAACCGCTCATGGAGAAGAAAGGAACCTGTGCTTCACCTGCCATTGCTTTGGCGAGGAGGGTCTTACCGGTACCGGGAGGACCAACCAGCAGCGCTCCTTTGGGGATCTTACCGCCAAGTGCTGTATATTTTTTGGGGTTCTTCAGAAAGTCTACGATCTCCATCACTTCTACCTTGGCTTCGTCGAGGCCGGCCACATCGGCGAAAGTGATATTTACTTTTGTTCCTTTATCGAAGAGGGTAGCCCTTGATTTGCCGATATTGAAAATTCCGCCGGGACCGCTTCCGCCGCCTGCACCGCCGCCCATTTTACGCATGAGCATGATCCAGATGAGGATGATCACCACCAGTGGCAGCAGCAGCTGGATCAGAGATCCGAACCATTCGCCTTCCTGAACGGGATTGTTTACAATTTGCTGTTGACTGGGATTCTTATCGTAATAGTCAGTCAGTTTCTTATCGAATTCTTCAGCCTTGATTACAGGGAAATCGAACTGTGGTCCTTTTTCGATGCTGGCTTTGCTGTTTTTGGAAAGCTGTGTTTTATACTTTTCAACGCTTTCTTTTTTCAGGTAAACGCGAACGCGGTTTTTATTGGTGATAGTGGTCACATGGTCCACATCTCCTGCCTGAAGCATTTTGAAGAATTCAATCTGATTGATTTCCTTGGTATCGGGGGTAAGGGATCCGAATAACTGGAATCCTACCAGCACGGCGAAGATGATGGCCCATACCCAGTAAATATTGAATTTCGGGCCTTTGCGGTTACCATTGGCGTCATCCTTCGGGCGCATGCGCGGCGGGAAGTTTCGTTCGTTCTGTCTTTGCTCGTCCTGTGACATATTGTAGTTGTGTCTCTTGTTTGCTTATTAATAATTATAGGACAAAATAGTTCAAAAAACAACCTGATCACGGGAAACTTTGTTTTTTCCAGCGATCTTTTTTACCGGATACCTTAACCTTACCTGGAGAATCAGGTATGATCTTCACCTACGGCATCGCTCCACATTTCTTCGAGCCTGTAGAATTTCCGGGTTTCGGAGTGCATTACGTGCACTACCACATTTACATAATCGGTGATCACCCACTGAGAGGCCTGATGTCCTTCGTGATGGTAGGGAATTTCACCAAGCTCATCTTTCAGGTGCACTTCAACATAATCTGCAATAGCCTTTACCTGCGTGGTACTGGAGGCATCGCAAATGATGAAGAAATCAGCAACTGCTTCGGGAATTTTACGGAGGTCAAGAGAAACGATGTTGTTTCCTTTCTTTTCCTGAATGGCGTGGATGATAGCTTTGATGATCTTAGAGTTCTTTGTTAACCTTGCTACACTGTTACTCTTACGACGGGTAGCTAACATTGAAAGTTGTTCCAATAATCTGTACTTTTTAATGATCAATTTTTACCGCTAGTATCTACAACAGCGCAGACGCCGAAACGTTCACTGTTAATGCCTATTTTCGTTGTTGTCAAAAATAGTAATCTTTTGCCACATCCTGCTATCTCAGGGCCTATTGGCCAGCCTTTAACGGTACTTGCTTCGATTGACAGTACCAACAACTATGCCATGGCACAGGCCGTAAGTGGTGCTGCGGCGCATGGTTCCGCCTATTTTGCGCTTGAACAAACCGCAGGAAAGGGTCAGCGGGGCCGCACCTGGCTTACAACACCGGGTGAAAATATCATGATGAGCACGGTGATCAGGCCCGCGGAACTCCCTTTCCATCAGCAGTTTCTGTTGTCGGCAGCCATGGCTTTGGCCTGTTATGATTTCTTTAAAAAATATGCGGGTGACGAAACGCGCATCAAATGGCCCAATGATATTTACTGGCGTGACAGAAAGGCAGCTGGAATATTGATCGAGAACCGCCTTGAACCCGGTAATGCGCAATGGCAATGGGCCATTGTAGGGATGGGGGTAAACATTAACCAGACGAGTTTCGGAGAGGGGACGAAGAATCCGGTTTCGCTGAAACAGATAACAGGAAAGACATTTGAGGTGGAAACGATGGCTGCGGAATTATGTTCGTTTCAGGAAAAGTGGTGGCAGGTGATAGTGTCGGGTGAGCTGGAGAAGCTGATGCCGGCGTATCATGACGCATTGTATAAATTGAATGAAGAGGTGAGACTGAAGAAGGAGAACGGTGTGTTTTCAACGCGGGTGAGCGGGGTTACGGCAAATGGACAGTTGCATACAAAAGATGTGATAGACCGATATTTCGATGTGGGGGAAGTTGAGTGGGTATTGGGATGAATATGAAATTTTCTTCGAACAGCAAGGGGAAAAATAACGCAAAACACCGTTATTTTTCCCCTTGCTGTTTTTCGTTTCTCCATCACCTTTACCCTGTCATTAAACCATCAGAAACGAAAGTCCATGAAAGAGACCACCAATCAACCTTTTGATCTTCGTGTATTCGAATTATGCAGATCAAAGCTTCAATTGACGGAAGAACAGTCAGCCCTCATTTCTCACGAAATGCAGGACATAGTCGCTGCTGAAAAGCAAAGCTGGTCGCAGGATCTGCTGCATGAAGATATTGCCGACAGAAAAGACTGGGAGTTTCTCATGGAAACGAATCTGGATCAGTTCCGGCGGGATATGTTCTCTCTGAACACGGGGCTGCATGAGGCCATTGAACAAAAGCCTGTACCGCCGAGCCCTAATATCGAAACCCTTCAGTGGATGTTTACCTATTTCGCATTCCAGATGGGAGGTATCATTGCCGTGATATTGCTCTTAGTGAAGCGATGAGTTTTTTTTGCCTACTGTGAATACGCGGGAGAGATTGAAGCCAAAGCGGATATCGCCTTTCCAGAAATCATCGGCAGTTTGAGTAATGAATGCTTTTTCATTCATGCCGGTAGCATTGCTGAAATGCAACTGAAATACATGCCCGCCGGTTTCAATATCGAAACCGATACCGATCATGTCTTTGGTGCCAGCCTGCCTTCCGGAGAGCACCGGCTCATAGTCCAGCATAATGGCTGTGCGTTTGGTGAGTTTGAGCCTCGATCCGATCCCCAATGCAAATGTGTTGTTGTGATCATCCAGACCAGGTACGAGATTTCTGTGAACGAGCATCGGATTCACCTGCAGTGAAAATGCTTCTGTGAATTTTCTGCCGATGATCAGTTCATGATAATAGGAGATCCTGTCTTTGAAGTCATAATTCCTTTCGGGGAATGCCCAGGGCGCCGTATTCACTACCATACCCGAAACAAGTACTATTGTTACCGGTGAGCCTCCGGGCTCATTGGATTGCCATACGGGGCGGTATTTCACAAATCCGTCCAGCTCCTTCCCTACAGAGGATCGGCCGACTCCGATCATCCACCGGTTGCTTAGTCCGTAGTCGAAACTGAATCTTGTATTCGCCTGA
Source organism: Pseudoflavitalea sp. G-6-1-2 (assembly GCF_012927185.1). Taxonomy (GTDB): domain Bacteria; phylum Bacteroidota; class Bacteroidia; order Chitinophagales; family Chitinophagaceae; genus Pseudobacter. Next base: position 1,356,380 of record NZ_JABBGB010000001.1, on the reverse strand, counting down.
TCGAGACCGAACAGATTTTTGATTCCCGTGTTCACTGTTCCAAAGCGGTGAAGAATGCGCAGGTCCAGTACCCCCTTACCTAGAAACTCTATGGAGTGGTTATTGATAATGCGGGTAGACTTGAATGCGTTGGTAACATAAGTACGCGGAACAGTTGAGTCGCGCTTCAATTGACTGATCAGATCAGGCTCCTGGGCGATGGCCTGGGAGCCGATCAACAAAAATATTGCAGCTGTTATAAAGTTGTATTTGATCATGGGATTTCAAAAAAGAACTTATAAGGTGAAGGTCATGTTTGTGAATTAACCGTGAGTCTATTGCAGTGGCTGTAGCATGCAGGCTACTGCAATGTTCACGGTGTTGGACAAACTGTTTTTTACAAGCGCAGGTATTTTTATTTTGTAATCGCTGAGCAGAATATTGAATGCAGCAGTTGCATGTACCTGCCCTTGTTTTACAATGATGGTACTTTCTGTAGAAATATCGCGGGTGATTCCGTGTAGCGTGAGTTTACCTTCAACTTTTGCAGCATAGGTTCCATCCTTTGAGAGATCTGGCAATGGAGTGCCGGTGATCTGCCCGATGAATTGAGCATTGGGATATTTTTCACTCTCCACATAGTTTTCGTTGAAGTGTTCCTGCATCAGGGCTTTTCTGAATTCAAAGCCCCGCATGAGCACAGAGAATTGAAGCTGACCCGTCTGACTGTTGAGCACACAGGTAACGGTTTTGTTTTCTGCCTTAACAGTTTCGAGCACTCCTTTGGTAACAAAAGAGATATTGCCTGTGCGTGTATAGAATTTCCCCTGGCACCAGGCAGAGGGGAGTGCAGCGATGAGCAGAAAAATAAGGGCTGGTATCTTTTTCATAGTGTTTCGTTTTACTTGTCTGGTTGCTGCATCCATACGCCCCGGTTGAAAATGATTTCGTCGCCCAGCAATCCGGTCTGGTCTTTATTGTAGCCGTTCAGCATTCCTTTAAGTGTAACAGACATTCCGCTATGAATAAGCGTGTAGTCGGTCCATTGACCATCCATTGAAAAGCGGATGGATGTAGGTTGGCTGGTATCGCCCATCAGTATGTAAACATTTCTATTGGAACTGTCGATAGACTTCACAATACCACGCACCGCCAGTACGCCTTTTCCCTGCCAGCTTTCCAGCTGGTGGATGTCGCCGGAGAGTTCGCGAATCAATATGGCAGCGTCCACTGTTTCGTTTGGCCGAATTTCCCGGAGACTCTGGTTGGTGCGTTGGTATTGTTTGTAAGCATAGACCAGCAGACAGCCGATCAGTGCAAGCAGACAGATTATCAGCAATCTTTTTTTTCGGATAATCATGTAGGTTAATTATTCTGGCTTCCATTATCTATCCAGCATACTATGCTTTTTATCTGGTCGGCAGTGAGGCTGCCACCTTTGGGCATTGTTCTGGCAATAACCACAGCGCGTATCCGGGAAGATGCATCACGCACTTTTTCGTAGGTAGTCAACGCACCCGGACCATTGGTACTGGCTGCATCGTGGCAACCGCTGCTTAGGCAATTCGCCTGAACAATCGGTTTTACTGTACCGGAAAAGGTGGAGGTTACTCCGTTACAGTCAATGCCACCACCGCCGGGCCCTGGGCCGGGATTTGGATTGGGCATCGCATCTTTTTTGCTGCCGCATCTGGCAAGTACAATCATGCCGATTGCAAGCAGAATTACAATTCGCTTAGTCATTGGTTAAAGATTTATTCCTGCTAATTGTACGTCGGTGCAAAAGAGAAGGTTGCCTGAAGTAAAAAACAAAATTCTTTTTTCGTGTACTAATAACTGTTACATTCTGGTTAGGCTCAGTTTTGGATTAACGATCCGTACCCAACAAAAAATCCCTGCTCTGAAAAGAACAGGGATTTTTTACCAAACCCAATAAACAAAGTAATAACCCTTCAGAATTACGCGGTGCTTGCCGCTATATTCTGTTACACTTTAGAAAGCCCGGAACTTTTACGTTGAAATTGCCCGAAGGGTTTCCTTCCGGTCGAATAATTTTTCAGTTACTTCAGCTCATTCCAGGTTTTCACTATTTCTTCTGCATGCTGTTTGTTCTTAGGCCGGAGAAATACTTTTTTGATAATGCCTTTCTCATCGATCAGAAATGTGGTACGATGAAGGCCCATATATTTTCTGCCGTAGAGTTGCTTTTCGCCCCAAACCCCATACTTGTCGATGATGGTATGTTCAGGGTCTGCAATCAGGCTGAAGGGGAGTCCGAATTTGGTTTCAAATTTCTTGTGTTTGGCAATATCGTCCGGACTAACGCCCAACACAACAAAGCCTTCTTTTTTCAGTAACGCGAAATTATCCCGCAGATTACATGCCTGCACGGTACAGGTAGGCGTATCATCCTGCGGATAGAAATAGAGAATTACTTTTTGTCCTTTGAAATCGTTGAGGGCAATGAGGTTGCCGTTCTGGTCCTGTCCTTTGAATGCTGGCGCCTTATCGCCTTCCTGTAAGATCATATTCGTGTTGTTTATCTGCCTGTGCGCGGTAACCATCGATCACCCGTACAATTGGCCATGTGTTAAGCTCTCAGCAATTAGCTATAGTGTTTCAGGTATTTACTCAACCCCTTCCCCTCAAGCCGTTTCATTACCGGATTATAGCTGTGCTGCTGTAAAAACAATTTCGATCCCGTTCTGTTCAGATCGGGGCAACTATGTTCCTAGCGCGTGAAATTGTAAGTGCTGGTAGTGGCATTGCCTGCTTCGTCCTCCGCGTAAATGGTCAGCGTGTGTTTTCCGGGAGGGCATTTTTCATCGAAACGGTAAATGAAGGTTCTGCCTTTATCGTTGGTGAAGCGAAGCCATTGTCCATCGAGCATTGGCCGCACGTTTTTGAATTTGTCGTAATTGTCTTTTACGGTGAAGGCAATTCTGGTGGCCTTGCTGAGATCAGCTCCGTCGGTAAATCCTATCGGCACAATCTGCGGTGGTTCCTGATCTACCAGCAGCTGATAACTGCCGAAGTCGCGGAAGCGGGCGGAAGCCCAGTTATTCTGCCATTCTACTTTTTGTACATCCTTTTTGGAACCAGCGAACCATTGCATCACGGTGCGCTGTTGCTCCGCGGAAGTAAGCACACGGGAAGGTTTGATGCGGATAAGATAGGCTTCCTGCAAAGGGATATAACTGGCTCCGATCTGATGCAGGGCCGAAACAGCTTTTGCGCTGGCAGCTGCCCGGTTATAGCGGATGTGTACAGAATCGTAGAGGCAACGTTCGCCAATGAAAAATTCACAATCCTCCTGCTCAAAACCGTCGAGCATGAGCGGATAGAACATTTGGTTATTGGCGGAAGCCACAGGTGCAGCCACTACTCCGGCCTTGTACTGCACACGGCATTCGAGCGTTGCGGTATTGAGGTAAGTGTCTTTTACATCGATGCGGATAGTGTGAATGGCGCCATCACTCAGGTCCACCGTGCCATTGGTTCTAACCTTTTTGTAGATGGAATTGATGTATCCGGGCAGATCGAAAAGCTGTTGCAGCCAGGGGCCGCCATTGGCCTTGGTCTTGTAATCGATATGCGCATTCAGATAACGGGTATCGTTGTAGCTGATATTGTCCATCTGAAAGCCCGTAACAGGTTGATCATCCACATATAGAATCGATTCGAAAATGCCGTTCAGGTTAGTTGACCCGGTATGGGTATCGAAAGCGCCGATACCGAAACTAACTATTGGAGCGCTCACAGTTATCAGTTCCGGCGAAGCCTGGTACTTATTAGCTCCGGTGGATTTAACCGGAAACAGCTTTGCCGTTTGTTCATAGATGCTTTTAGTTCTGTCGTAGATCCCCATGCGGAGAATGCGGGGAGCAACATTATCTGCAAGCGGCATTCCGAAGAGCAGGGGATTAAGATTTACGTCGTCCGTGCTGCGCCTGATCTCAAAATGCAGGTGTGGAGCCTGTGAGCCTCCGGTGTTGCCACTGTAGGCGAGAAGGTCTCCTTTCTTTACCGGGAACAGATTGGCAGGCAGGTCGAGAAAAACACGCCAGGATTGCTGTTTGTACTGCTGTTCTTTCACCCAGGCTTCAAGAGCAGGGTTGAAATCGTTGAGGTGTGCGTAGAGGGTCGTGTAACCATTGAGGTGGTTTACATAAATCGCGCGGCCAAAACCTGCGGGTTCGATCTTGATTCTGGCCACATATCCATCAGCTGCAGCGTGTACGGCGAAGTTCTCACGGGCTTTCGTTTTCAGGTCGAGCCCCATGTGATAGTGATTGGGCCTGAGTTCCCCGAAATTGCCGCTCAGATCCATCGGTATATCCAACGGATTTCTGAAATATCCTTTCGGGTAAACTGCCGGTACAAAAACCTGTGCAGAGAGCACTTCACTGCAGAGCAGAAAAACGATCGCCAATATTCGCATTACACAACATTTATTTAACAAAGAAGATGCAAAACTACTGAAAAGAGGTTGGGGGTATAACCGAAAAGGTTGAGGTATATTAAACTAACATTAAAAATAAGAAAAAGAGGTTACCCGGCACACATCTGGGTATAAAGAGGAGATGCAGTCAGACAATGGTTTTCGCCGTGTTAAGAAATAAAAAATACCCACTTAGTTGTATGTATTTTTCTAAACTATGGAACAGCATTTGGCGTATATAAATTGTCTAAAGAAATATGATGGTTTAAATCTACAATCTTGAGGTTATGAAAAAGACATTTAACAGCGCGGTTTTATTACTCGCATTAACAGTAGGAACGATAGTAGGTATTTTCAAAGGCAGTGAAGCGAAGCAGAAGTGGATCTTCAAGATCAGAAGCAATTTTGAAGAAAAGCGCCAGATCGCCGAACAGCGTAAAGTAGTTCGTCAGGGTGGAGTTGCACTCGACGATATCGAAATCGCTGCCTTTCACAACAACTGAAATTTACTTAAAGTAAGAACCTGCATATAAAACCTCTGCCGGGTAGGTAGAGGTTTTTTTATACCCCAAACCCGGCTCCCCCGCCTCATTTCAGCGCCTAATCCGGCCAATTCAAAAATTAATCCTCAAAATTCCTGCTGCTGCCTTACTTTTGCGCAATTTGTTTAGAAAAAAACAAGTTCTTCTAAAAATGCCAAAAGACACTTCTATTAAGTCAGTGCTCATTATCGGATCAGGGCCCATCATCATCGGACAAGCTTGTGAATTTGATTACTCCGGCTCCCAGGCTGCCCGCAGCCTAAGGGAAGAAGGAATTAAGGTAATTCTGATCAACAGTAACCCGGCAACAATCATGACTGACCCCATGATGGCCGACAAGGTGTACCTACTGCCACTGACAGTAGAAAGTATCGAACAGATTCTGGAAGAAAACCAGATCGATGCCGTTCTTCCCACCATGGGAGGCCAGACAGCCCTCAACCTCACCAAAGAGGCCAATGAACTCGGCGTTTGGGAAAAATACAATGTAAGACTGATCGGAGTAGACGTTGAAGCGATCGACACCGCTGAAGACCGCGAGAAATTCCGCCAGCTGATGCTGAAGATCGGAGTACCCGTAGCCAATTCAAAAGTGGCCAACTCACTTCTCGAAGGAAAAGAATTTGCACAGGAAATCGGATTCCCGCTGGTTATCCGCCCCTCATTTACCCTCGGTGGTTCAGGCGGCGGTTTCGTACACGACAAATCTGAGCTGGAAGCCGCACTGGACAAAGGTCTCAAAGCCTCTCCCATCCACGAAGTGCTGGTAGAAAAAGCCCTCCTCGGCTGGAAAGAATATGAGCTGGAACTCCTGCGCGACAAAAACGACAACGTTGCCATTATCTGTACCGTTGAGAACGTAGACCCAATGGGTGTTCACACCGGAGACTCCATCACGGTAGCTCCTGCCATGACGCTCAGCGACACTGCCTTCCAGGAAATGCGTAACCAGGCCATCCTCATGATGCGCAGCCTCGGCAACTTCGCCGGCGGATGTAACGTTCAGTTCGCTATGGACCCCGCTACGGAAAAGCTGATCTCCGTTGAGATCAACCCACGCGTGAGCCGCTCATCTGCGCTCGCTTCCAAAGCAACCGGTTACCCCATTGCCAAGATCGCTGCGAAACTGGCTATCGGATATACCCTCGATGAACTGAAAAATCAGATCACCCAAACCACTTCTGCTTATTTCGAGCCGGCACTGGACTACGTGATCGTGAAAATGCCACGCTGGAACTTCGACAAGTTCAAAGGTTCCAACGACACCCTCGGCCTTCAGATGAAGAGCGTAGGTGAAGTAATGGCCATCGGAAGAAACTTTGCAGAAGCCGTTCAGAAAGCCTGCCAGAGCCTTGAGAACAACGCAGTTGGTCTCGGTTACTACGGCAAAAGCATGATGCACGCAGAGCAACTGCTCGAATACATCAAAACTCCGAAATGGGATCGCATCTTCCGTATCAAGGACGCCCTCATGGATGGCATCTCTGTAGGAACCATTTCAAAAGCCACCGGAATCGACCGCTGGTTTGTGAATGAGATCCAGAAGATCGTTGACATCGAAAAAGAAATTTCAAAATACAAGCTCAACAACCTCCCCATCGAGCTGCTGAAAACCGCCAAGGATCTTGGTTTCAGCGATCAGCAAATCGCCCTCATCATGCAGGACGGTAAAGACGAGGATGTTTACGAGAAAAGGAAAGCAGCCAATATCACCCGCGTTTACAAAATGGTTGACACCTGTAGCGCGGAGTTCGAGGCCAAGACCCCTTACTTCTACTCTACTTTCGAGAACGGAAACAGCAACGAAAGCAAGGTTACCAACAAGAAGAAAGTAATCGTACTCGGATCGGGCCCCAACCGTATTGGACAGGGTATCGAATTCGACTACTGCTGCGTACACGGCCTGCTGGCACTGAAAGAATGCGGATACGAAGCCATCATGGTTAACTGTAACCCTGAAACGGTTTCTACCGACTTCGACATGGCCGACAAACTCTACTTCGAGCCTGTATTCTGGGAACACCTCTGGGAGATCATCGAACTGGAAAAACCAGAAGGTGTGATTGTTCAGCTTGGTGGACAAACCGCCCTGAAACTCGCAGAGCGCCTTACTCAGAAAGGAATTAAGATCATCGGAACTTCATTCGACAATATGGACATCGCGGAAGACCGCGGCCGTTTCAGCGACATGCTGAAAGAACTGAAGATTCCTTACCCTGACTACGGAACTGCCTACACAGTAGACGAAGCCGTTCAAGTAGCCAATAAGGTAGGATATCCCGTACTCGTGCGTCCTAGCTATGTACTCGGTGGACAGAGAATGAGGATTGTGATCAACGACGAAGAAGTTGAAAAAGCAGTGGTAAGCCTGCTGAAACATATCCCCGGCAATAAGATCCTGATCGATCACTTCCTCGATCGTTGTCAGGAAGCCGAGATCGACGCCATCTGTGATGGAGACGAAGTTCACATCATGGGTGTGATGGAGCACATTGAGCCTGCAGGTATCCACAGCGGCGACTCCAATGCGGTTCTTCCTCAGTTCAATCTCTCTCCGATGATTGTTACAACTATGGAAGAGTATGCAAGGAAGATCGCTTTCAAACTGAATATCCGCGGTCTGATCAACATCCAGTTTGCGATCAAAGACAACAAAGTGTATGTGATCGAAGCCAACCCAAGGGCATCGCGCACTACGCCGTTCATCGCAAAAGCATATCAGATCCCGTATCTGAATGTGGCTACCAAGATCATGCTCGGCGGCCATAAGCTCCGCGATTTCAAATTCGTGAAGCGCCTGAATGGATACGCAATCAAAGAACCAGTGTTCAGCTTCGAGAAATTCCCCGGAGTGAGCAAGGAACTCGGACCTGAGATGAAATCAACCGGCGAAGCCATCCGTTTCATCAAAGACCTGCGCGATCCTTATTTCCGCCAGCTGTATAAAGACAGAAGCATGTACCTCAGCAAATAGGTACTGACCGAATAAAATGAGAAGGGGTTGTATTCTGATGAATGCAACCCCTTCAATATTTTTGGCGGGAACGATATAAATTAGTCTGGGCCTATACTTCAACGAGACCGTGCCTGATGGCATGAAGCACCAGCCCGATCCTCGATTTCACTTTGAGTTTCTCGAAGAGTGCGTTTCTGTAATCATCCACTGTTCTTGGGCTTACGAACATTTTCTGTGCGATGTCTTTGTAAGTCATTTCAGAACAGGCCCATTGCAGGAACTCTTTTTCCTTCTCATTCAGCACAACGGGTTCTTCAGGCAGATCGATGTCTTTATGAAGTCCGCTGATCACTTTACCGGAAATATAATCGGAGAGATAGAAATCTTTGTGCATTACAGAATCCAATGCCAGCTTGAGTTCTTCAGGATCTGCATTTTTGAGGATGTATCCTTTTGCACCGAGGCGGAGCATGCGGATAATGATGCTTTCATCTGTGAACATGGAGAGCGCCAGGATCTTAACGTGCGGATAAGTTTTGAAGATCCATTTCGCTGTTTCATAGCCGTCGATATCGGGCATGTTCACGTCGAGCAGGATGATATCCGGCAAAACACTTTTCGCGATCTTTTCTTTTACTTCCTTTCCGTTACCTGCTTCGAATATCACCGAATAGTTTTCGAAAGAGCCTACCAGTCGCGCGAGTGCATTGCGCAACAGAGTATGATCATCTGCAATTCCTACCAATATTTTTTTATCACCTGTCATGGTTATCACTTTCGCTTTCGGGTGGAAGCATCATTTTAATGGTGGTGGTAGTACCTTTTCCGATTTCGCTGTGCATATCGATGTCGGCGCCTACCAGTTTTGCCCTGTTGAAGATACTTTTAAGTCCAACTCCGGAGGAAGAAGATACAGAATTTCTTTTTGCATCGATATCGAACCCTACTCCGTTATCTGCCAGCAGCAGAATAAATTGATTATCCTCTGTAAAGCTGAGGGATATTTCTATCCTGGATGCCTGCGAATGTTTCAGGGTGTTATTGAGCATTTCCTGAAATATCCGGAAGAGCATTACAGATTTTTGTTCATCCAGCAATTGTTCGTAGCCGTTTACTGCGAACGCAACATCCACGAGTCTAGATTTGCGGAGACTTTCTACCTCGAAGCTGATGGCTTCTACCAGTCCGATCTGTGCGATGCGGTCGGTATGCAGGCTTTTGTTCAGGCCAGCGAGGTCGAGTACGGCTTTATTGAGAATATCTCTGGCGTTCTGGATGGGCTCCCAGGCTTCGTGTTGTTTGTCAACAGGAAGGATGGCGAGTGAAAGTTTAACCACTGAGAGGGATTGTCCGATGTTGTCGTGCAATTCCTGACTCAGCATCTTGAAAGTTTCTTCCTGGATTTCGAGTTGGGAACGGAGTGCTTCCTGTTCATAGAGATCTTTCAGGCGGGTCAGTTCCTGCTCTTGCTGGTGCTGTCTGCGCTGGTAAGTGAACAGGATTGTAACAATGAAACCTACCAGTAGCAGAGCCAGTAAACCACCAATTATGATAATGAAATAAATCTCCTGACCCTGGTTATCCATAAACAACAGGAATGGTAAATGAATTTAGGTAAATGTTTGCAAGGGTTAAAATCCCGGAATCGCTCAGAGCAGGATAAGGCTTAAGGCACAAAATACTTATTTATTTTGGTAAAGGATTACCGGGTGGGGAGAAGTTTGGAAAAGAGGGAGGAGTGGAGGGGATGTGTATGGAGAATTAATAATATTAAATGGGAAGGGATGGGTGGCTGGAGAAGGGCTTAGATATAGCTTTTGTTGCGGTCGGAAGAGTAGTCGGAGAATTCGGCCCAGTCAAGATTGGGGATGTTTTTCTTTTTGAAAACTTTTTTGCAGAGGAATGCCAGGCCAATGCATGAGTATTGAAAAAAATTGAGACCCATTAACATTGTAGTTAAGACAACTAAAGCTTCAGGCGAGAAAGGATACATTCTTTCACCTATCCAAATAGTTAATGATCCTCCGTAATAAAACAATGTACCAACGGCTATCCAGAAAGCCGGTTCCCTTCTTGGCGTTTTTGAAATAGGGAAATGCCTAAGTTGTATGATGTAAGAAATATAGCATAGCGAGATCATAATTGCGCCTGCATAGTAATTGTAATATGGAAACCCTGCATTTTTTCGGAACAAAAAGTATCCCAATAAAACTAAAAGGTAAATGCAGCTACTAAGAACAATAATGTTTCGAAGAATTCTATTCTTGAGAATATTGTATGCTACATACATATGAAAAATAAACATAACAGGAAGAAAATAGCTATAAACAAAAGTATTACCCACTTCATAAATAGCATTTAGGATATAACCAGCACTTTCAACACAAATAGTGAATAGCAAAAAAGGCGCAAAAAGCTTCAAGTAGACTGGAGTATTCTTATTGTAATAAGCTTGCAAACTTGCAATAAAGCTTAACAACAACACGCTCATGTAAGCAAAAGATAGAAGGTAATAATACATCCGTTTGGTTTGAGTTGCAACGGAAATAAGGCATTAGGATAATACCAAAATAGTCAATAATATTGATATTATTACTTATTATCCCACCCTAACCTACATAGAAATGCTATAGAAAACAAAGAGTATTGTAGGAAGTTGATAACCACCAAAATTGCTCCAAGATTATTAATTATTTCTGGCGATACCTTAATTAAGTAGTTAAGCATTCCAATAAACGGTAAAGTACAGGTAAAGAAAAAGAGTAAGGCGGAACAAATCCAAAAAGCGGGTTCCCTTAATAGATTGATGGAGCGCTTTAGTTGAAACAACTCAAGAAAGTAGGCAATACATGCCGCTACAATCAGCAAACAACCGATAGAATATGTAATAGAATGGAAGACGTTAACTTGGACAAATAACATATTGAGTATGACAAGAAATGGATAAACCCAAATTGCAATAAGAATTGCTCTTCTTTTAGCTTTGCCACCAATGCCACTTCTTATATAGAATAAATAAAAATCTACTGATAAGATCCCAAACAGATTATATAAAAGGACATTCCGTATACCAGCTTTCATCATAAGGAAACCAACTACCTCTAAAACTGCTGTAATGAATAGAAATAAGGGAAATAGTTTTAATGCAAATGATGTATTCTTTTGAAAATAGATACTCAATGATATTAGGAAACAAATAATTTCGAGTATGACGGAAGGGGAAAGACTCATTTGGAATCTAATATACTCTAAATCCACTTGACTTCTTATAAATAAAAAGACCTTTACAATTAATATGTAAAGGTCTCAAGTAGATTACTTCTGTGACTATATTATTGTAAGCCCCTTTTCACCCCGATCAACGATAGTAATACCAAGACCACCGAAACCATCATCATCTCCCTCAGTCATTGGTTTCTTCGTTCCGCACCAAATAGGACAAATTGATCCATAATTATAAGCCAGGATCTCTGCACGATCTTCAGCCTGCACATATACATTTTTCTCCGTATAACCGCCATCTTCCAAATCGGTATTCTTAGTCGCTACAAACACCACAGTTTGCTGCTTAGACATCAACGGATTTGGCGCATAATTCTCCGGATAAACGCCAAAATAAAGTCTAATTCCATTCGCACCAGAGCGTTTCGCCTTCGCAATAAACTCTTCCAGCTCCTCCAATGTATATCTAACGCTTAAAGTATCTTCTTTGCCGATCGATTCACTGTTCTGCCTCCATCTCTCCTGTTTGTAATTACGAATCAAAGTGTTTACATGGTTAGTATCAACGTACTTGCCAACTTTAGCTACTTGTAAGGATTTTGTTTCAATCGCTGTCATAGTCAGGGGGGTTTAAAATTGAATATTTGAATTACGAGTGTAAAAGTATACCCGTAACCAGACAGCATTTCGGCTACAAATGAGTGTTAGTCAAATGATTACAAATTAACATTATCCATAAGGTGAAGTTATTCAACGTTTCAAGTGGTTAGAAAACTCAAAAATACGTTTAAACAATCGCTATAATACCGTAAAAACAACACGGAAATACACCGTATAAAAACGGGGCATTTCGCACCGTCTTTTCAACGTCCAAAAACCCGTACCTAATAAAAGCAGCATTCTGCCACAGACTCCGGATTTTGTCTGATATTAGATACTGGAGAGTTGCTATCATCCCGTTTTTCAAAGTCCAATACTCCTGTGAAAGCCCGCCGACAGATTTCCTCAAGTTCTTGGCACTAACAAAACTTGAGGAAATTTTTTTCAAAGGGTTTTCCGATATCCGTAAAAAACCACGCTGTCGCACTAAAAATTATTAAACCAACCATTGGCCTTATCCTTATCCTTTTCTTTTTTTCTTTTTCGGGTTAAGCTGGTATCTAATGTTCTGAGCTATTGAATCTCAACCTTTCTTATAGTTTAGTATATTGCCCCGCCTCAAGCGGGGTATAACCAGCTTCCGTATACTCCCATTCACTCCCCATTCTTTCAGGTTCAGCATCATCTTTTAACTCAAACACGTTTTGTTTAGTATGATCGATGCACCCATTCTTGCCTGGAAACAAGCTCCCTTCCTACGCATGCTTATCCCTGCTGTTGCAGGCATCATTATTCAGCATTACTGCGATCTGCATTGGTGGTTTGCCATAACGCTGGCACTCATTTCAATCGGAGTATTGCTGCTTCTTCCCAGAGCGTCTATCGCAGTATTGTTCAGATTCAGGCCCGTACTTTCCATTGCCAGCATCCTGTTGCTTTTTTCCGCAGGCGCGCTGCGCATGCAGCAAACAATGACTTCCCTGCAATCACCTGCCCTGCCTCGTATTTCCGACACCCTGCATTCATTTACTGCTGTAATTCAGGAACCACTGTCTCAAAAGAGCAATTCTTTAAAAACTGTAGTAGCAATTCGACAGATTCTTGATGAAAATCAACAACCCGCTCCCTTCCAAACCCGCATGCTGCTTTACTTTCAGAAGAACAGCATCAAAGCTGCCCAGTTAAAGTACGGGGCTGGCATTGCTTTTCACAAACGAATATCACCCGTGAAAGCAACGGGCAATCCCGGTTCTTTTAACTATCAGGAGTACCTGAAAAAAGAAGGAATTCATCATCAGGTTTTTCTCACAGATGCCGACTTCATCATCACTGACCGACCCATTCAGCACCGTGAAATCTTTCGAAAACATCTATTCGAATTGCGGGACAGAATAATCGGCATCCTCTCTACCCATATACCCGGAGCAAAAGAAGCTGGCCTCGCAGAAGCGCTGCTCATCGGCTATAAAGATGATCTCGATAAGCAGCTCATTCAATCCTACTCCAACACCGGAGTTATTCATGTGATCGCTATTTCAGGATTACACCTCGGCATCATTTATCTGCTGCTCGCAGCCATCTGCAAGCCACTTGCGAACAAAAAATCGATGAGGATCTTGCGACCGGTATTCATCATCTCCGGCCTTTGGTTGTTCTCCATCCTTTCCGGCGCCTCGCCCTCTGTGCTGAGATCGGCGGTGATGTTTTCCTGTCTCGCCATCGGCGACAGCCTGGTGAAACAGACATCCATTTACAACTCTCTGGCTGCATCCGCTTTTCTGCTCCTATGCTACAACCCTTACTGGATCTGGGATGCAGGCTTTCAGTTGTCTTACACTGCCGTGCTCAGCATAGCACTGTTTCAGCAACCCATCTATCAGTTGCGCAGCTTCAGCAGCAAGTGGAAGGATACCATCTGGAAACTTACTTCCACCACACTCGCTGCCCAGATACTCACTTTCCCTGTTAGTCTCTTTCTGTTTCATCAGTTCCCTGTATTCTTTTTGATCACCAACCTCATTGCCATTCCGCTATCGAGCATCATTCTGCTTGGAGAGATATTCCTCTGTCTTGTTGCTTTCATTCCGTTTCTTGCAAAGGCCACCGGCACGCTGCTCGCCTGGCTGATCAAAGGCATGAACATAGTTGTTGAAACGATGGATACCATACCGTTTGCCAGCATCACCAACCTGCAGCTCAGTCTGACGCAGGTTTATATTTTGTATGCTACCATTGCAGCAATGAGCATTTGCTTTTTGCGCAAACAGAAGCGGGCGCTTGTTGCTGCCATTATTCTGATGATTGTGTTCTGGGGCATCGGAGCTTTCAATGCGTGGATGAGAAGCAAACAGCAACTGATTGTGGTGTATCACCTGCAAAAGAAAACAGGCATCGACTGCATTATGGGTAACCGGTTAGTGGCAGCTGGTGATACTTCAACAGAAACCGATTTCAATTCCTGTTACTACACCCTGCTGCCCGCAAGAAATTATTATGGAGTAACGAAGGCAGATTCTTTACCCGGACTTCAGCGCTCGGCACATTCCATTCAAATGGGAAACCGATCGGTAGCCATCATCGACAGCTGTTTTGCAGCAAAGGATTTGCCTGCTGACGCCGGTTTTCCGTTCCGGCACCATATTCCGCCCACTCCGGTAGATCTGCTGCTGATCTCCGGCAACCCAGCTGTGGACCCCATACTGCTGCTGAACCGACTCCCCTGCAAAACCCTGGTGCTGGACGGCTCCAACAGTTTCCGAACCGTTCAACACTGGAAATCCCGCTGCCGGCAACTCGGAATCGCCTGTTATGCAACTATTGAAAAGGGCGCTTTTGTTTTGAATGCCTATTGAATTACCTTTGCGCCTTCTTTTAAAACACCCTCGCAGAAAGTATTGCCAATCAGTCTTCTGCCTTATCGGGAGCCTACGATTGCTTACCTGCATCCATTTTCGAACGCATCAATCAATGTTATGACCAAAAAAATTCAATCAGCGCTGATCTCCGTTTTTTATAAAGATGGCCTCGAGCCTCTGGTTCAGCAAATGCACCAACAAGGCATCACCATCTATTCAACTGGCGGAACACAGGCCTTTATTGAAAAACTGGGCATTCCCGTGGTGCCTGTAGAAAATCTCACTACATATCCTTCCATTCTCGGAGGACGTGTGAAAACACTGCACCCATCTGTATTTGGTGGCATCCTCGGTCGTCGTGACCTCGATACCGATGTGCAGGAAATGGCGCAGTACAAAATCCCTGAGCTGGATCTCGTGATCGTAGATCTCTATCCATTCGAGGAAACCGTTGCCAGCACTACCGACGAAAAAGCTATCATCGAAAAGATCGATATTGGCGGACCATCCATGATCCGCGCCGCAGCCAAGAATCACAAAGACGTGGTAGTGGTTGCAGCAAAAACAGACTACGCTTACGTAGAGCAACTCATCCGCGAGCAATCCGGAAGCACCACGCTCGAACAACGCCGTCAGCTCGCTGCCCGCGCCTTCGAGATCGTTGCCCACTACGATGTAGCAATCTCCAAATATTTCAACCCAACGCACGAAGCGTATTTTCAAGAATCATATCCTAACCCACGCAGCCTGCGTTATGGCGAAAACCCGCACCAGAGCGGTGTTTTCTACGGAGATCTCAACAAGATCTTCAACCAGCTCAATGGCAAAGAACTTTCTTACAATAATCTTGTTGATGTGGATGCTGCCGTTCAGCTGATCGACGAGTTCAGCGGCGACAACTCTGCAGTGTTCGCTATCATCAAACACACCAATGTTTGTGGTATCGCATCACGCGCAACTGTGAAAGAAGCATGGGATGCCGGTCTTGCCGGTGATCCTGAGAGCGCATTCGGCGGTGTATTGGTTTGCAACAAAACCATCGACAAAGCCACAGCCGATGCCATCAACGAAATTTTCTTTGAAGTACTGATCGCTCCCGCATTCGACGAGGATGCACTCGCAGTGCTCCGTTCCAAAAAGAACAGAATTCTGCTGCAACAGATCAGCACGCTGAAAAAGAAAGAAGAATATAAAGCCGTTCTCAATGGTGTGCTGGTTCAGCAAACCGACGAAGGCAATTACAGCAAATGGGAAGATGTAGGAGGAAGAGCAACCACAGAAGCAGAGAAGACTGACCTCATTTTTGCCAACCTCGTGTGCAAGCACCTCAAGTCGAATGCAATCGCATTGGTGAAGAACAAACAACTGATTGGAAAAGGATGCGGACAAACCAGCCGTATCGACGCTCTTCGCCATGCCATCGAAAAAGCTAAGCAATTCAATTTTGAACTTAAAGGCGCCGTACTGGCCAGTGATGCTTTCTTCCCATTCAATGATTGCGTACAGATCAGCCATGCCGCTGGTATCGAAGCATTCATTCAGCCGGGAGGTTCTGTTCGTGATAAAGATTCTATCGACTATTGCGTAGAACACAAGCTGGCAATGGTGATGACTGGCACGCGCCATTTCAAGCACTAGGAGTTCTTCGGTGCACACCCTTATCTATAAACCATGCGTGCATCTATAAAATTAAAGGCCCCGCGTCTTCAACATAAAGGCACCCATTTCTGGGCAGTTGCTGCCCTGATATGGGTGTGCTTTTTCTGGGGTACCAACTGGGTGGTATCGCGAATCGGCGTTATGCATATGCCTGCATTGCAGATGTCGGGCATCAGGCAAACCGTAAGCGGACTCCTCTATATTGCATTTTTCCTCATCAAAGGAATGCCGCTTCCCAAAGGCAAAGAGTGGGGACCGATTCTGGTTCTCAGCCTTCTCAATATCATTCTCACCAATGGCCTCACCACATGGGGCGTGCAATATATTCCTGCCGGACTTGGGGCTATCATGGCCGCCACTTTCCCGCTCTGGATTGTTGTGATACATCTGGTGTTCTCCAAAATAAAACTTCCCATCAAGGCCATTGTTGGCCTGCTGCTTGGGTTTGCAGGTGTCTGCTGCATCTTCTATGAGCACCTGGCAGACTTCTTCAATCCGGAATTCCGTTTCGGCATTCTCATTTCTTTCATCGGTTCATGGAGCTGGGCATTGGGAACATTGTACACCAAGCAACAGGCCACGGTTTTCAATCCGTATTTCAGTTTGGGTTTGCAGATGCTCATCGGGGGGATCTGTCTTACAGGCGTATCTCTGGCAACCGGAAAAGCTATTCCATTTGCCGATATCCCCTGGCAATCGTGGTGGGCTATGGCCTACTTATGCATCGTTGGTTCGGTAATTTCATTTGCAGCCTACCTCTATGCCTTGCAACGTCTGCCAACAGAGCAGATGAGCATTTACGCATATATCAATCCGATAGTAGCTATTTTGCTGGGGGCAATTATGTTCGATGAAAAGCTCACGATCTTCATTGGCATCGGTGGCGCCATTATTCTGGTGGGTGTGAACATGATCAACCGGGCATTCAGGAATCAGCCGGAAAATCAGTCGCAGTAAGCATCCCAGTAAACCGTTTCTTTCATAAACAGTTCAAACATTTCTCTCCAGCCTTTGAAATCTGCATCTGTTCCGAGGATGGAATTGTGCCAGATGGTGATGAGTACCCCATTCACTTTTTTTACTGCTTCATAGAATTGAAGCAGTTCTGCATAGGCCTGCTCAGGCGTATACTTTTGCTCGTAGTATGCATTCGCATCCATGAAGCAGAACGGGAATATCATCAGTGTGGTAGCATCTTCCTTTTCGAGATCGTACCAGTAGAAGGAGGAGCAGGCAGATGCCCTGAAACCATTGATGGTTCCATATCCCATGGAGAATTCTTTCTGAATGCCGAGATTCAGAATTTGCCGGTATGTTTTGGGAAGTGTAAATCTCAGATAATGTTGACGGCTGTGGATGATGGCTCTGTCGGTTACTTCTTCCATCCATTCCAGTTCCTGCTGAAATAAAGAAGCATCATCGCCGCATTGCCAGCTGGGATGCAATCCTACTTTGTAGCTCGCCGCATAATACTCGATCAGACTCTTGAACTGCCTTACATCGAGCGGTGTATTCTTATCGTAGCCGAGTTGCTTGCGCGCAACTAAGAAAAAGTAATACGGTTTGAGACGGCAGTAGAGATGCAATGCATCGAGCCATTCGAAGCAATCGAAAGGATCTTTTTGTTTTCCGCGAAGCACCAGCCAGCGCGTTTTCATCTGCTGCCAGTTGCCTTGCTTCAGGCTTTTGGCAAATCCTCCCACGGTTCTCTTAAACCCTTTATGCCTGTAGGAGTAGGCCATATCGATATCATAACTGAGGATGCATTTGAAATTCTTTCCCTTGAAGCGCAGCTGGGGAAACTTCTGCTGCAATGCTTTCCGGAAATCATCGAGCCAAATATTCACCAATGGAAGATGTAAAAAACCTTCCCGAAAAGCCAGTGAATTGGTATGGGCATAACGGCCATACATATCCTTTTCATGGGGATGATATTCTTCGTAGCGGCTCAGCAAGTAGAATGCTGCGGCAAAAATGTCGAATGGAAAATCGCCCGATGTTTCAAAGAAAGCTTTGTTGCCATTCACTTCAAAACACTGGATGTTTTGTGAAGTGATCCCTTTCTCGAATAACAGATCGGTATGTTTTATGAAAAACTCATTCTCCGAAAACGCTTGTGCAGAGTAGTTTATACGCGGCTGTGTGCTCGCATTATACCCGGCCCGGCTCGAAGTAACTTCAATCGGTTCGTCAAATAATTCGCGTCCAATGAAGTCGACAATGTATTCCAAACGGGGTGTAACAGTATGGGTGTAGAGCAGCAGCATCAGTTACACAAAATATAAAAGTGTGTGGATAATCCTACAGGAGTATTGAAAAAAGATAAGTTAATCACGTCGTCCTTGCTTTAAATCAAGAACAGTTGAACTTGTTCAATTAAAAACATTACACATACTATGGTTACCCGCACCCATAAAGCCTTTCAGATGTGATAACCCGAAGTGTAATTGACGGATTTATTTCTTCGGTTCGTACTTCTCTTTCCAGAGTTCGTTGAATGTTTTGGCGGGGAAATCGAGTGGGGCACGATGTGCGGTCCACCCTTTGAACATTTTGTTCACTGCCCAGTTCTTCATTTTCTGATTGCCCATGTTCATCATCTTACGGCTGAGGCTGGCTTTCTTCCATATTTTCCAGGCGAACTTTTCCGAGAAAGTAGCAGCGCCTTCTTCAACAGCTTCGTGTCTGTTTTCGAGCAACAGTTCATGGAGATTGATCTTCACGGCGCAAACCTCGGTACAGTTTCCGCAGAGTGATGATGCGTAGCTGAGGTGTTTCCAGTCTCCCATCTCTTTGAGCTGAGGGGTGATCACCGATCCGATAGGTCCGCTGTAAGTGGTGCCATATGCATGTCCGCCAATGTTCTTGTACACCGGGCAGGCATTGAGACAGGCACCGCAACGTATGCAGTAAAGGCTTTCTCTTGTTTTTTCGTTGGCGAGAATATTGGTGCGGCCATTGTCGAGCAGTATCACATACATATCTTCCGGACCGTCCACTTCATTCGCTTGTTTAGGGCCAGTAACGATGGTGTTGTACACTGTGATGCGTTGTCCTGTTCCGTAAGTTGCGAGCAGCGGCCAGAACAGTGCGAGATCGGTCATGCTGGGAATGAGCTTTTCGATTCCTGCAATCACGATATGTGTTTTGGGGAATGAAGCGCTTAATCTTGCATTGCCTTCGTTCTCCGTAACAGCGATGCCCCCGATATCTGCAATGAGGAAGTTTGCTCCGGTGATTCCGATCTCAGCTTCCACATATTTTGTGCGGAGCTTTTCGCGTGCGATCAGGGTGAGTTCGCTGGGACTGAGATTGGGAGCGGTTCCCAGCTTGTCGTAAAAAAGTTTGGCAACATCTTCCTTGCTCTTGTGCATGGCAGGTGTTACGATATGATAGGGAGGTTCTCCATCCAGTTGCTGAATGTATTCTCCGAGATCTGTTTCAACGCTTTCGATGCCTTTCTTCTCCAGGTAATCGTTGAGATGGATCTCTTCGGTTACCATGCTCTTGCTCTTCACAATGGTTTTGCAGTTCTTCTCTTCGCAGATCTTCATCACGGCTTCGAGGGCTTGTTTGGCATCTTCTGCCCAGATCACTTTAGCTCCTCTGCGGGTGATGTTCGACTCAAATTCTTCGAGATAGGTATCGAGCATTTCAATGGCACGCCATTTCACATTCTTGGCTCTTTCGCGTGCGAGATGCACATCGTGGAACTGTTGTTTGCCAACAGGCACTACTGCATCGTAACGGCTGATATTGAAAGCCACCTTGCGGCGATGTTCAAGGTCAGCAGCCTTGATGGTGCTCTTGGCCATGAATGAAGAAAGGATATCGCTCATTGTTGCTATGCTTTTTTGTTAGCGGGAAAATAATCCTGTGCTACCTTGGCAAGGGCTTCGTAGAAGGCTTCGCCATATTTACGGATGATGGGCTCTTTCAGAAACTGGTACACGGGCACTTTCAGTTTCTTGCCGAGTGTGCAGGCGGGTTTGCAGAGCACCTCACGGGGTTCATAGTTCATATGGTCGTATCCGCCGTTGCGGCCGGTCTTCTGGATAATGGGATACAGGTGGCAGCTGATAGGTTTCTTCCATCCGATCACGCCATCGTAGTAAGCCTGCTCGAAAGCGCATTTGATGGTGCCGTTTTCATCGCGGGTGCCGTATACGCAGATCTCATTGTCGTTTCCGAGGGTTGGTGTAACCCATCCGAATTCGCGGTGGTAAACGTATTTGCCTTTCTTCTCTATTTCAGCGATGCTGGCTTCGGTGAGGTAGGGCTTTATTTTATCGTAAAGGTCTACCATCAGTTCGAGTTCGGCTTCTTCGAGCGGAGCGCCGGCGTCGCCTTCTTCACAGCAACCACCCTTGCATTTGGAGAGGTCGCATACAAACTGTTCCTGCGCTATCGCGTCGCTGATGAGAACATTGTCTACTGCAATCACACTATTGAGTTTTATAGCGCAAATCTACGGAATTCTGCATTGTGCTGGCAGTCTAAGGGTTACGCCCTTTATTTCCACTTCAGGCTGTTGATCAGGTGTTTCATGTCTTCCTGCAGAAAATTATTCACTACCGACAGTGAATCTTCATTCGGTGTGGCATCGAAATAGAGTGCTCCGCGAAGAAAGTTTTTGGTGGAATCGGACAGAAAGAATTGCTTGGCAGTAGCAGCATTGCCTCCTACTTCAAAGAAAATACCGGAAACATTGTTATTGGTTCGCATAACCGAATCCGTTATTTCGGTGGCTTTGGAAGTATGCTTATAGGTCATGGTATAAGCATCGTTCACCAGTTGAGTGAAGTTGTTTTTACTGATCTGTTTGTAACTGATATAGATGCGGCCATTGAACCGTGGGAAGTCTATGTTAACCCAGTATGGATTCTCAGGCTGGGCTTCGAAGTACGTAGAATCCTTTACCACACTGGCATACACGGGATATTCGAATGTGTAGGGATAACCGGGTTGATCAAAAACACGGTACTCATGTTTGGGAAAATCGATTCTGAAATATCCTTTTCGCTTGGGTGTAAACTCACTGTTACAGCTGATCACAAAAAAGGCAATGAGGCTGAGGAGGGCTACTGGTTTCATATTACGTGTGGGTTCACCACTACTTTCACTTTTTTGATACGGTTTCGGTCTATTTCCTGAATAAGGAAGTCGAAGTCTCCCACATTGATGGTGTCGTTTACTTTGGGGATCTCACCGGCGAGTTCGAGTACGAGGCCGGCGAGCGAATCGCTTTCACCTCTTACTTTGTCGAAGGTATCGGCGCTGAGGCCCATTTCGCGGCAAACGTCGTGTATCATGGTGCTTCCTTCGAAGAGGAAAGTATGGTCGTCTATTTTTTTGTTGCTGCTTTCTTCTTCATCGAATTCGTCTTTGATCTCTCCTACAATTTCTTCCATTACGTCTTCGAGGGTGATGATGCCGCTGGTGCCTCCAAATTCATCCACCACTACAGCGAAGTGAATATGTTTTTTCTGAAATTCTCCGAGCAGGTCTTCGATATACTTCTGTTCGTGCACAAAATAGGGCTGACGCAGCAATGTATGCCAGTCGAAGGTTTCAGGCTCTCTGAGATGCGGAATGATATCTTTTGTGTGCACCATTCCCACAATATCGTCCAGACTTCCTTTGTAAACGGGAAGGCGTGAGTAATGAAGTTCCTGCACTTTCTTTTTCAGGTCTCCGAAGCTGGTTCCGTATTCCACACCGCTCACATCGAGGCGGGTGCGCATTACCTGCTTAACGGTTATTTCAGCGAAAGAGTAGATGCCTGCTAGTATCTTTTGTTCGTTCTCTTCAAGCACTGTTGCACGGATTTCTTTTTCGAGTTGCTGCTGGCTGTTGGCGCGGGCGGTATTTCCGCCGAAGGCCTGCTCAACACTGTCGGATAGGCTGATTACCCATCCGCCTACTCTTCTGAAAATGTAGTAGAGCACTTCTACCAGAAAGGAAGTTTCGTAGGCAGAGCGCAGGTTATTCTGAGTGGCCCTGATCTTGGGAAGCACTTCTCCGAAGAGGATGATGAGCGAAGCGATCACCACCACTTTCACCAGATAGCGAAAGAAAACAGGCCAGAAGGTTAGTTCGGCATGTTCAAAAACAAGTATCTCATCGATGAGGTAATTGCAGAGGATGATAATAGCGATATTGATGAGTGCGTTGGCAACCGTGAGAGATGCCTGCAGATTGCGGGGATCTTCGAGCAGGGTTGCGATACGCTTCCAGCCTGCATCCTGCTTGGTTTTAAGCATATTCACATCACGGTAAGTGAGTGAAAAGAATGCCAGTTTTGCTCCCGATACCAGAAAGCTCAGTACCAGCAGCAGCAAGATAACTACTCCCTGT
Organism: Pseudoflavitalea sp. G-6-1-2; assembly: GCF_012927185.1. GTDB lineage: Bacteria > Bacteroidota > Bacteroidia > Chitinophagales > Chitinophagaceae > Pseudobacter. The sequence continues at coordinate 1,333,769 of NZ_JABBGB010000001.1, read as the reverse complement.
ATTGTTGTGGATTGAGCGCTCACTGCCAGCATGATGGGCTTGAACGCGAATCCGGAAAAAAGCAGCGTCGATAGGTTATCCAAATCAAAGGGTTTGAATGATCAATAGCGTGCACCACAGAACAACGGCGTTGATAGTGGCCTTGTTGTGGACGTAAAGATATTACTTGTATCGGAAAAGGGGATCAGAAGGGCAGGTCCTGCGATGGCTCCTGCATGGGTGGTGGGGGAACATCGTGATTACCGAAACCTTCAGCGCTGTCGCCATGGGGAGGTGTATGCGGGCTCTGTGCGTTGCTGTCAGAGCGTTTGTCGAGCATGATAAGGTTGTCTCCCACCACTTCTGTGGCAAATTTCTTGTTACCTTCTTTATCTTCCCAACTACGTGTGCGCAGGCGGCCTTCGATATACACCAGGCTTCCTTTATGCAGGTATTTCTGTGCCAGTTCTGCTAATCCGCGCCATAGTACCACCGTATGCCATTCTGTTTGGGAGATAAGCTTACCTGCCCTGTCTTTGAATGTTTCGGTTGTGGCAAGCGGGAATTTGGCTACTGCGATATTACCTTCCAGGTACTGTACATCCGGGTCCCGTCCTAAATTTCCTATTAGCATTACCCTGTTTACACCGCGCATAATAGTAAGTTTGAGTGTTAATAATCGCCTGTCGGTTTTTAATTGCTTTTAAAGTTAATTTTTTTCAGAGATATTATCACAATTATTTGGCCGCTCTACGGGTTAACATGGATGCGGGTTAGATTGTTTTTCTGCTGCTAAAATAATCGTGCCGGGGAGGATGTTTCCTGCAGGTACATATTGATGAATTTCGGAAAAGGATAGGCCGCTAATTGAGCCTGTGCTACGGAGAAGTAACCCGAATTGTCGGGCAGGGGTTTCGATGCATGAACAGTAATAAACTGTCCATTAATGGTTTGATGGGTGAGTTGCTGCTTGTACATCTTACTGATATGCTGAACCGTGAACGGGTTATCATGAAGCAGATCTTTCAGAAAGGGAAGATCCTGAAATGCTGTATCGATGGGGCCTTCAGCCTCCAGCAGCACAAATTCGTGGAGGTTTTCCCAGATATCCCTGCCGGTTCTTTGCCTGATGTACATGCAACCTTCGGATACGATAATAAAATAATACAACCACCTCGTACTTTTCACCAGCGTTTTTTCTTTCACGGGCAGTTGCTTAACCAGGTTATGCTTATATGCTTCGCATTCGGGGTTCTGAATGCAGGTTGCGCATAAGGGTAACTGAGGTTTGCAGATCACGGCGCCGAAATCCATGATGGCCTGATTGTAAATGGCGGGTTGCGACGGATCGATCAATGCCTGCGCCAATTCCTGGTACAATTTTTTCCCTGCTGTTGTATCGATGGGAGTAGAGATGCCGAAGTAACGTGAAATTACGCGCTGCACATTGCCATCGACCACGGCTCTGTTTTCATTGAAGGCAAAAGATGAAATGGCAGCTGCGGTATATGGGCCGATTCCTTTCAGCTCTTTGATGGTATCGTATGTGGAAGGAAATACACCTTTCAGCTCCTGCGAGATTTTTTTGGCGGAGGCGATGAGATTTTTGCAGCGAGAGTAATAGCCAAGACCTTCCCAGCATTTGAACACCTCCTGTTCGGGGGCATTGGCAAGATCGTGAACAGTGGGAAAATTTTCTATGAATTTATGGTAATAGGCCAGCCCTTGCTCAACGCGGGTTTGCTGCAGAATGATTTCGCTGAGCCAGATCTTATAGGGATCGCGCTCACCTTTCCACGGCATAGATCGCGTATTGCTTTCTTTATTCCATTGCAATAATTTCCGGGTAAAATCTGCTTTCATCCGAAAATGGTTTTCTTTTTTGTGGTTTTTAGCTGCCGGAGATTCCCGTTTTGAACTTTCTGATACTAAGCGGAAACCCTTGCAGATGCACAAGTTATGATAAATAACTTATTGAAAATGAGTGTATCCGTAAACTTTTTAGTGTTTGGGATGTTGAAAATTCATAATCAATAATTTAGACTTTTCTTGCAAATGTGCGAATTAACATTTAATTTGGGTAAAGAATTGATTTAGTGCGGATTGCCCTAAGCGCAGTCAGTAGCCTATAAAAAATTTTTAAACTGTTTAAAAATCAAACGACATGAGAAAGGCAGACCTCGTTAACCAAATATCTGAAAAAACAGGTATTCCCAAGGTTGATGTACTGGTTACGCTGGAAACCATGTTCAAGGAAGTGAAAGACACCTTGTCCGCAGGGGAAAACATCTACATCCGCGGTTTTGGGAGCTTCATCACAAAGAAAAGAGCAGCCAAAATTGGTCGCAACATTAAGAAGAACATCGCGGTGCACATCCCTGAACATTACATTCCTGCTTTTAAACCTGCAAAAGAATTTGTTGCAGAAGTTAAAAAGTTACAATCAGTTAAAGAAGATCAACCAAACCCCGACGATGAGATGTAAATTTGCTGCCTAAAATGTCACAGACGTGAAAAAGCAGCAGCTCATCGTTGTAGGTGGCGGAGTGGCCCTCCTCTGCCTCATTTATTTTTTTGGCAGAACAGTTCCTCCTAAAAAGGCTGGAACGCCTGTCGTGGCTTCAAAGCAGGATTCTACTACTGCGATCGACATTCATTCCATTCTTTCCGCATCCAAACAAAAACTTACTGTATCCCAGCAGGAATACATTGCCCGGCTGGAAGCTTCTGTTGTTCGTGGAGATGTAAAGGAGCAGCAGATAAAGGTTTTTCGCCAGCTGGCAAACTTCTGGAGAGACTCGGCTCATGCCCTTCTTCCTTTCGCGTATTATACGTCTGAAGCAGCTAAATTGGAAAATTCTCAAAAAAACCTCACCTTTGCTGCCCAATTCTTTTTGGACGGGGTTCGCCGTCAGCCTGACCCATCCCTGAGAGATTGGATGGCCGTACAGGCTAAAGAGTTGTTTGACAAAGCATTACTGTTGGATCCCAACAACGATTCGTTGAAAGTTGGTCTGGGAAGCTGCTACCTTTTTGCGAATGTAGGAGGCAACCCGATGGAAGGAATTATGAAAATCCGTGAAGTTGCGGAGCGGGATCCCAACAATATGTACGCACAGTTCATGCTCGGAATGGGTGGTGTGGTTTCCGGTCAGGTGGATAAAGCCATTGAAAGGCTTACCATCGTAGCAACCAAAGAACCAGAAAACCTCGAAGCAGTACTGATGCTGGCTGATATCTACGAAGGCAAGGGCGATAAAGCCAATGCCATCAGGTGGTACGAAGCCGCAAAGAAAAAACTCAGCAGCCCTGAGATCATAGCAGATATTGACAAGCGTATCAAAGCGCTGAAACAATAAATAGTAAAAATCATTTATTAACTTTAATTCATTGGTGTTATATGCCTTGTGGAAAAAAGAGAAAACGTCATAAGATCGCTACGCATAAGCGTAAGAAAAGACTGAGAAAGAACCGTCATAAGAAGAAAAATCGCTAAGAGTTTTTTCTTTTTGCACAGGGCCGGCGATCACCGGCCCATTCCTTCTTCCTTTTAGCTGAACTCATTATTTGTCAATTAATCAATTCCCGCCCTATCTGATTTCTGACAACTAATACCGCTTCAGCAACCTTCCTTGTAGTGGTGATTGGTAAGACGGTAAAAGTAGTTACGCTTGAATAAGGAATTAATTATTAATGCTGCTCCCCAGGGGGTTGAAATAGCCCTATTGGAGGACAAGAAGCTGGTAGAACTTCATCACGAAAAAGCGGATGGCAGTTTTGCTGTAGGTGATCTCTATCTTGGGAAAGTTAAGAAACTGATACCCGGATTGAATGCAGCCTTCGTAGACGTTGGGTTTGAGAAAGATGCATTTCTGCATTATACAGACCTGAGTCCGTATGCGCGTTCATTGCTCAAATTCACCCAGCAAGGCATCAACGACAATTCGGCCGACGGCTTTGATTTCGGAACCTTTCAGGTAGAACCGGAGATCATCAAAACCGGCAAGATCAATGAAGTGCTCAGCGGAAAGCCCAACATCCTGGTGCAGATCCTCAAAGAGCCCATAGCGGCCAAAGGTCCCCGCCTCAGTTGCGAGATCTCACTTCCCGGACGTTTTGTAGTAATCACTCCCTTCAACGACGTTGTAGCTGTATCACGGAAAATACATTCCGCCGATGAGCGCAAACGCCTTCAAAAGATTGTGGAAGCCATCAAGCCAAAGAATTTTGGTGTGATTGTGCGTACCGCTGCCGAAGGAAAGAATACTGCAGAACTGCACGAAGACCTCAGCATGCTGGTAGAAACCTGGAAAACCATTCAGGCCAATCTTAAAGGAGCAGTTGCTCCCGCAAAGATCCTGAGCGAACAGACGAAGACCACCAGCATCCTGCGCGACCTGCTGAACGAAGATTTCAACCGCATCGTAGTGAACGATCGCAATCTCTACAACGATACCCGGAATTACATCCAGCGTATTGCACCGGAGAAAGCAGAGATCGTATCATTCTACAATAACGGATTGCCTATTTTCGATCAGTTCGGTATCACCAAACAGGTGAAAGCTGCCTTCGGCAAAACAGTGAATCTCCCCAGCGGAGCCTACCTCATCATTGAACATACAGAAGCGCTTCATGTAATCGACGTGAACAGCGGCTACAAGAGTGTTGGAAATAACCAGGAGCTGAATGCACTGGAGACCAATCTCGAAGCAGCAGCAGAAATTTCACGCCAGCTGCGTCTCCGCGATCTCGGCGGAATCATTGTGGTAGATTTCATCGATATGAAACTGCCGGAAAACAAACGCAAGCTGCTCGATGCCATGGAAGAATTCATGAAAGCCGACAGGGCCAAGCACGCCGTGCTCCCCATCTCCAAGTTCGGCATCATGCAGATCACCAGGCAGCGCATGAAACCTGAAGTGAATATCAATACTCAGGAAGTTTGTCCTACCTGCGCCGGAACCGGAAAAATATCATCCACCTTATTGCTGGAAGATGAGATCGAAAAGAATTTAAGTTATCTCATTACGCATCAGCACAAAGATCTTATGCTGGCTGTGCATCCTATCATGTACGCCTACCTTACAAAGGGAAGATGGTTCAGTTCGCGCCAGTGGAAATGGCGTTTCAAATACGGCCGCAAAGTAAAAGTGAGAGAAAACTCCAACTATCATCTCACAGAATTCCACTTTTTCGATAAACACGACGAAGAGATCAAACTCTGATAAAATAAAAAAGCCGGGCGACCATAAGGTCGCCCGGTCGTATTATATACAATGAACCAGCCCTGTACAAAGTATATGTACGGAAGTAAAGTTATAGTACCGGCAATAGCCTTACAACACCGTATTAGTAACTGTGCAGGTTGGGAAAGTAACTGTGCAAAGGCAAACAAAAAGCGTGTACCGGCTGGTACACGCTTTTTGTTTATTGTCTGAGAGAGTATTAGTTGCCGTAGCCAGGGTTCTGGCTGAGGTTCTTGTTCACCCTTCTTTCTCTGTCGGGGATGGGAAGTACCAGTTCATTGGCATTCCATGCAAAGGAACCGGTTGTTCCCATGGTTCTCTTAATATCCGGCAGTGTGAAACCTTCAAATGCCAGTTCCAGTTTCCGTTCGCGCAAAATTTTATCAAGTGTAAGATCAGCAGCATCCAGTGGATCAAGTTTAGCGCGCTCCCTGATAAGATTGATATCATCTACAGGATCTGCCCCTAAACTTTGCCCCTTTCTGAAATTGGCCTCTGCCCTTGTAAGATAGACTTCGGCTAACCTTATGATATGAACACTGGCAAATGGATTGTTGAACTTCAGCGTATAGAATACATTGGTGCGTTCTTTATCATAACTCTTTGCGCGATCATCGTTGGCTTCAAACTGATCCATGAATAACTGAGTCATATTGAGATCCCCTCTGCCTCTGAAAGATAAATAGGTGAAAAAGTCATTCACTCCATCAGTATTCGATACCTGAATGGCAAATATATCTTCCGCAGTATTGCCAATAATCGCAGCCCTGTTATCATTGATAGGAAAAGCTGCAGCATACGTTGACATCAGTTTAAATGGTCCTTCTGCATCATTTGTTTCGATAGCCCTGTTGGCAGCAGCAGCAGCATTGGTATAATCTCCCTTTTGCAGATAAACTCTCGCCAGCATGGCCTGAGCAGCTATTTTGTTGGCAAAGTAATCGCCCTCACCAGGCACTTCCAGAAGATTCTCTGCATCAGTAAGATCCTTGATCACCTGCTCATACACTGCGGAAACAGGCGCGCGTGAAGGGAGATCTTCATCATCCAGCGGTGTTTTGTATGGCTTCAATACAAGCGGTACTCCGTCGTTTTTGGTAGGATCACCATCCTGCCATGCTTTGCCGAACAACCTCACGAGATCAAAATACAAACAAGCGCGAATGAATTTGGCCTCTCCTTCCACCTTAGCTTTTTTCAGGGGCGCTACAAGATTAATATTTGCGAGTACAATATTTACATCACTGACGACGCGATAACTGTTACCCCATATATTGGTAACCTCATTATTGACTGTTTTGATATCCTTGTTGTATATGTCTGTGTAAGTTTCAAAGGTGCCGGTCCAGTCGGTCTCTCTGTTTCCCGCCAGCAATTCTCCTGCAACAAACAGGCTTCCGCCATACACATCGGCATCTCCCAAGTCAGAGTAAGCTCCGATCAGGATGGCCTCTACATCTTCACTGGTGCGCACCGCGAGCTCTTCTTCCGCATCGTTGATCGGATTTACGTTCAGTGTTTTTTCGCAGGCTGCCAACATTGTAAGTGAAAGCGCAGCCAGGCTATATATGATGATATTCTTTTTCATGATTCTGCTGTTAATTGCTTTTATAATCCAATGTTGAATCCAAAGATGATCGCCCTGGCCTGAGGTGCAGAATAGAAGTCAACACCCTGATTGATATTGGTAGCGTTGAAGTCTGCATTCACTTCAGGATCCCATCCTTTGTAATTGGTAATGGTAGCCAGGTTTTGCCCTCTCACATATACGCGTATACGATCGAGCTTCCATCTGTTCAGCATGATCTTTGGAATGTTGTATCCAAACGTTACTGATTTGAGTCGCAGATAAGATCCACTTGAAATATAACGGCTGGACTGGCTGGAACCATTGTTATAACCAAGCCTTGCTTCTGGCACCATGGTTTCCTGACCTTTTTGTTTCCAGGAATTCAATTGATCCACTGTTTGGTTGTCGTATCCATAACCGTTGTGCGACATATAAGGCCCTGCCCCTGCATAGATATCATTACCCTGCACACCCTGCAACAGAACTTCCAGATCAAATCCTTTGTAGCTGAAAGTGTTTCTCATACCATAAATGAAATCGGGATTTGGATTACCAATAACCACTCTTTCTGCTTCATTGTATTTGTTGGTAAGTGTACGATCACGAGTGCCATCTGCCTTGAGCGTATTCTTCACGTACATAGCATCTCCATTATCCGGATTGGCTCCTGCAAATTCTTTTCCTACAAATACACCGAGTGCATATCCTTCCATAGCCCTGTTCTCATCTGCACCGATCTCCTGACCATCGAGGTTGGTGATCTTATTGCGGTTCATTCCAAAGTTGACATTGGTAGTCCACCTGAAATTCTTAGTAACGATATTGTCGCTGTTGATAGAGAACTCGAAGCCTTTGTTGCTCAGTTTGCCAAGGTTTACCATTTGGGTTCTGAAACCTGTTGTGAGCGGTACATTTCTTCTTAAAAGAAGGTCTTTGGTATTTCTGACATACAGATCCACTTCGAGTGAAATTCTGTTATTGAGAAAGCCTACTTCAAATCCAACATCGGTGCTCAGCGTAGATTCCCATTTCAGATCAGGGTTAGGCATTTGCGTGGGGTGTTGTCCGGGAGTTCCGCCATATCCGGCGTCTCCGGAAAACAGGCCCAGGGAAGTAAAGTTGCCGATCTCCGCATTACCGGTAAGTCCTATGCTTCCTTTCAGTTTCAGAAAACTGATGATCTCAGATTTTTTCAGAAATTCTTCTTCTGATATGATCCATCCTGCAGAGGCAGCAGGGAAGAAACCCCATCGGTTGTTCTTACCAAAACGGGATGAGCCATCCCAGCGACCACTCAATGATAAGAGATACCTGTCTTTAAACTTATAGTTAGCTCTGGCAAAATAGGAAAGGAAAGCAAACTCGGTGCCTTCTGAATTCACCTTGGATTTCACTGCAGCACTGGTTAGTTTCTTATAATTTTCGGAAGGGAACGATTCAGCTGCGGCATCTGCCTTTGTACGTCGGAACTGCTGCCAGCTCATACCCGCCACTACATCCAGGTTATGCTCTTCTTTGAAAACTTTGGCATAGCGAAGGAAGTTGTTGGTATTTACATTCACGATCTGATCGTCGGTTGTAAATCCTCCACCTCTGGCGAATTCGAAATCTGCCACTGTGATCGGTGAGTAGTATCCTTCCTCATGCTGAATCAAACCATCCATTCCAAACTCCGTGCGAAATGAAAGTTCTTTGGTCAGCTGTGCCTGTGCATAAAGATTTCCCAATGCACGATAACTGGTTGTATTATAGCTGGCTCCTTTTACACTGAGTAAAGGATTGTAATATAAGGGATAGCCTTCATTGGGTAAACCGGTTTCAGGATCGAGTTCTCCGCTGAGTTTCCCGGTTCTGGGGTCGATAATTGGAGTAATAGGCTGGAGCGCTACAATCTGTAAAGGATTGGAAAATCCGTTATCATTGGTAACTCTTCCGTTGAGCGTACGCGCAAAACTCAGATTCATACCAACGCTCATCCAATCATTTACTTTATGATCGAGATTCAGTCTTCCACTGTGTCTTCTCAATGAGTTCCTTTTCAGTATTCCTTTCTGATCGAGGAACTGAAGTCCCATGTAGAAAGTGGTTTTTTCATTACCCCCGGAGAGGTTCACATCATATTGTCCGATAGGTGCATTCTGGAAAGCTTCGTTCTGCCAGTTGGTATTCACTTTGTAATTTTTCCAATCGGTTCCGGCAGCATAATAATCCAAAGTTTCGTCCAGGATCTCCATGTTGGCATCAATCCCTTCCTGCTCCGTTGCCCAATCGCCTCTTCTGAATTCATATTTACCGGCACCTATAGCAGCATCCCGATAAAATTTTACGTATTGCTCGGCATCCATGAATTTCATTTTTCTCGATGGCTTCTGATTGCCAACAAAAAAACCGGCTTCGATTTTTGATTTTCCTGATTTACCACGTTTGGTGGTGATCAGTACAACACCGTTAGACGCACGGGCGCCATAGATGGCAGCTGCAGAAGCGTCTTTCAGAATTTCAACAGATTCGATATCGTTGATATTGATGTCAGCAAGGGGATTGGTTGCTGCACCATTTGTTGAAAGATCTGTAGTAATTACAGGAATTCCATCTACCACATACAGCGGCTCGTTGCCACCTGTAACGGAAGAGGATCCACGAACACGTACTTTGATTGCCTGTCCAAGTTTACCGCTGCCAGACTCGATGAATACACCGGCCGCCCGTCCTTGCATGGCAGCTTCAAAGCTTGTTACTGGTGTATTCGCCAGTTCTTTGGCGCCTACTTTGGCAATGGAGCCCGTTACATCTCTTTTGATTTTTGTACCATAACCTACTACTACTACTTCAGACAACGACTTATCGCCGGCTGCCAGTGTAATATTCATTTGTGCGGAAATGGGCGCCTCCACATCATTGTATCCTACATAAGAAAATACAAGAGCAGTAGCATTTGCAGGAGCTTTAATAGTAAACGTTCCGTCGGGGCCAGTCTGGGTAGTAACGGGTGAACCTTTAACCTTCACCGTTACTTTCGCGAGAGGGGATCCGTCTTTGGAGTCTGTAACCGTACCGGTTACATCCTTAACCTGGGCCTGAGACGCGGACCAGCATAGCATCAGCAGCATGGTCAACAGGCCATAGATTTTTCTCATTGGGATGTTGTTAGTTTTGATAAAGAAGTATTGTTGGGTTTCGTCGATCTGAAAAATAGGAAATGTTAATACATTATTAAAAAAACAGACAAGTATTTTTTTCCATATGCTGCACGCAGTTGGCTGGTCTGGTCACTCGCAGACCAGCAAAACGCAGGGTGTGTTATCGAAGTGTATACAACAGCAAACCATTACCAGATCATCGTTTGCGGCTGTTCGAAAATATTCGCTCAACTCATTTTATTACCTGCAAAAAATACAGGCAGTTATTTGATAAGAACGAAAAACAGTTTTCCTTCTACATAAAGTTGAGCAGAAGAATTCATGCAGGGATGAAAAAATTTACGGAGTATAGATTTTTCAAATTGAATTGCCGGAATATGGCTTTGAGTTTTCAGAAGCTGAAAATTGCCCGGTTCTGCGGACAGCCATTGTAATAAGTTGACAATAATCAAGGGAGGGAAGCAGAAAAACGCAGAGGTCCTTAAAATCAAAAACTCCGGTGGTTAGCCAGAGTTTTCTTTGCAGTTTGGTTTTGAGTAAGAGTATCCCCGTTTCCGGGATACCATTTCCTGTGGAAATGGCAACGTTAGCATGAAAATGTATGAATAAGCAATCGTTATCGGTGTCTCTATTATTTCCGAGACAGGAAAGCCATGCAGGTTGCTGCATGGCTTTACCAGAATATTAAAAAATTACTGTTTTTCTTTAATCCCTCCTCCGGTTATTGCCCAGTAATATCAATACATACTGCACCAGGGTGGCTATCGAAGCCAGTGCGGCCACCAGATAAGTACGGGCAGCCCACTTCAGGGCATCTTTTGCCTTGGGATATTCCTGCGGATTAGTAACATTGGTTTGCTGCAGCCAGGCCAGCGCGCGATTGCTGGCATCGTATTCCACAGGAAGCGTAATCACTGAAAATAAAGTAGTTAGCGCAAAAAGGATGACTCCAGCCACCAGTAATTGCGGGAAAGAATTCACCATTATTACCCCTGCAAGCAGTACCCATTGCACAATGCTGGAGCTGAACTGCACTACCGGAACCAGTTTGCTCCGCATATTCAGCCAGGGATATCTGGTGGCGTGCTGTACTGCGTGACCGCATTCGTGGGCAGCTACCGCCGCTGCGGCGATGGACACTCCATTATATACATTAGAGCTGAGATTCACTGTTTTATTGGCCGGATTGTAGTGGTCGCTCAGAAAACCGTCTACCGAAACCACCTGAACGTCGTTAATTCCGTTATCCCGGAGCATCTTTCTGGCCACTTCGCTCCCAGACATTCCATTGCTGAGGGGCTCATTTGAATAAGCATTAAACTTACTTTTTAAGACCCCGGAAACCAGTGCACTGATCCCCAGAAAAATCAAAGAAACGATCCAAATTGATAGTGTCATTTGTACTTGGGATTTTTAAATAATAACTATGAAATATCAAAACAGTTACCAAATTATTTTTTGCATTTTTTCGTCAGTTTCAGACAATAAATTGAGCAGTTTTGTCACATCAAAACCAGCTTGAAAAACAGGGCTGACATTTTATCACCGTGACCGCAGGCTTATATTGTGAAAATATTTTAAATAACTGATTTACAACAAACTATACACTTCAAAAGCGGTCTCCATAACGATTATTATTTATTCACAACCCTAAAAAATAATTTTGTTATGTGGCGTGAATTTGTAATTTAGTGCAAGAATTTAATGGGTTAGTAAGTAAGGGGTCAACAGCAATGTTGGCCCTTTTACTTTTTATAAATTCCACAAGTTCCGGGTATTTTTCCCGTGTGTTTTTTCACTCATTTTCTGATCAGAAAAACGATCTCTTTTATGATCAGAAATTTTCAACTTCACCTCCTCTTTTTTCGAAACAACTTTCTGCACGTTTTTCATTTTTGATTTCATCATCATCCGCATTTTTTCTTTTCATCTTTCCTTCGGATTTTTTTCGACCGTTTATTTTATCCGGCAGGGTTATCAACACTGCATCCACATTTTCCATTTCCTGAAATTGTTTCTTCGCAACGTATCTTTATCGCATGAGCAAAATCAAAACCGCCTTCTTCTGTTCAAACTGTGGTTATGAAAGTCCAAAGTGGTCTGGCAAATGTCCGTCATGTAACAGTTGGAATACATTTGTGGAGGAAGTAATTTCTAAAGACGTTTCCCAAAAAGAGAAGCAGTGGAGGAACGACGATTCTAAAAACAACGGCGCAAAAACTATTGCGCTGAACGAAATAAAAAGTAGCGAACACCAACGCATCGTTACCGGAGATGCAGAGCTGAACAGGGTTTTAGGCGGTGGCATCGTTCCCGGAAGTCTTGTTCTCGTTGCTGGTGAACCCGGCATCGGTAAGTCTACACTCTTTCTGCAGAATGCGCTGCAGATGAAAAACATCACTACACTTTATATCAGCGGAGAAGAAAGCGATCAGCAGATAAAGCTGCGTGCAGACAGACTGAAAGTGCAGAACGAATCTTTCTACCTCCTCACCGAAACCTTAACGCAAACAATTTTTCAGGAGATCAAGAAACTGCAACCAGATCTCGTGATCGTAGACTCGATACAAACCATTCAGTCTCCATACATCGATTCATCTCCTGGCAGCGTGTCGCAGATCAGAGAATGCACTTCGGAATTTCAACGTTTCGCCAAAGACACCAACATTCCGGTTTTCCTCATCGGGCATATCACCAAAGACGGCAGCATTGCAGGTCCGAAAATTCTCGAACATATGGTAGATACCGTATTGCAGTTCGAAGGCGACCGTCACTACGCATATCGCATCCTCAGAACACTCAAAAACCGCTTCGGAAGCACTGCAGAACTGGGTATTTATGAGATGAGCAGCGAGGGGATGCGGGGGGTGAACAACCCGTCCGACATTCTGCTGACCCAAAAGGAAGACCGCCTCAGCGGTATCGCCATTGCCGCCACCATCGAAGGCATGCGCCCTCTTCTCATTGAGGTTCAGGCACTTGTAACACAGAGCGTTTACGGTACTCCTCAGCGTACCGTCTCCGGATTCGACCTCAGAAGGCTGCAACTGCTCCTCGCGGTACTCGAAAAAAGAGGAGGGTTCCATTTTGGGGTGAAAGATGTGTTTCTGAATATCGCCGGAGGCATCAAAGTGGAAGATCCCAGCATCGACCTCGCCGTGCTCTGTTCGTTACTCAGTTCATATGAAGATATTCCGCTTCCTTATGATATCTGTTTCGCCGGTGAAGTAGGATTGAGCGGAGAGATCCGCGCCGTTAACAGAATTGAACAACGTATAGCCGAAGCAGAGAAACTTGGTTTCGAAAAGATCATCGTTTCGAAGTACACGCAGAAGGCAATCAATCACCAACAGTTCAATATCGAGATAGTACAGATGGGAAGAGTGGAAGAACTGTATCAGTATCTTTTCAACTAATCCGACCTACATGCAAATACAGGAAGCCGCTCAATCGCTGCTGCACCTCTTCTTTCCGCAAACCTGCGCGGGATGCGGATCAGACGCAATCGACAAAGAGCAGCTGATCTGTCTCAGCTGCCTGCAACGTTTACCTGTAACCGATTTCCTTTCGCACAACGAAAACACCACAGAGAAACTGCTCATGGGCAGGTTTCGGTTTCTGCATGCAGCCAGTTATCTCTTTTATACGCATGGTTCCGTAATACAGCGGCTCATACATCAGTTCAAATACAAACAGCGAAAAGATATCGGACTTTTTTTCGGTAAAAAGATGGGCGGGGCAATTCAGCAATCATCCCGATTCAAACAGATCGATGCATTGGTGCCATTGCCCCTGCATCCCCGGAAAGAAAAGCAACGACATTACAATCAGGCGGCTATTCTGTGCGAAGGCATCAGCAGTGAGCTCCATTTGCCCATCCTGAACAAAGCGGTTACCCGCATTTCTGCCAGCAGTTCACAAACCAGCCGCAATCGTCTCGCCCGCTGGCAAAATATCGATGGCAGCTTTGTTTTGCAGGATCCTGATCAGCTTGCCGGCCGCCATATTCTGCTGGTAGACGATGTGATCACCACCGGCGCCACCCTCGAAGCCTGCAGCCGCGAGCTGCTCAAGGCGCCCATCGCCTCCCTTAGCATCTGTACCCTGGCTTGTGCCATGAAATGAAAACCTTATTTTTGATACGCATGAAAAATATCCTGGTTGCCATAATTATTGCCGGCATTACTCTCAGCGCATGTAAGAAGAACAGCTTCATCACCGGCAATGCCAATGTAACTACTTCAGTTGACAGCCTTCATTTCGATACTTTATTTACGAGTACCGGTTCTGTTACCAAACTTTTCCGCATCTTCAATCAGAACGATCAGAAGCTGCGCATCGACGAAGTATCTCTCGGCGGAGGCAGTGCATCTGTTTTCAAAATCAATGTAGACGGATTCAACGGCCCTACCGTTTCCAACCTCGAAGTAGAAGCCAACGACAGTCTCTATGTTTTTGTAACGGTGAAGATCGATCCTTCCGTGGCCAATCTTCCTTTTGTTATTCAGGATAGTGTGGGCATCCGCTTCAACAATCAGCAACAATGGGTACAGCTCGATGCATGGGGACAAAACGCCAACTTCATCCGCTCTGCATACATCAATGGCGACGAAACCTGGACCAACGATCTGCCCTACGTAATCCTCGGCGGAATGCAGGTTGCAGAGAACGTTACGCTTACACTCGAAAAAGGAACCAGAGTATATCTTCATGCAGATGCTCCAATTCTGATTGATGGTACGCTGCAAGCCAATGGTGGCGCGGATGACAAAGACAAAGTGATCTTCCGCAGCGACCGTCTCGATGAGCCTTACAAAAATTATCCATCCGCATGGCCCGGCATTTTCTTCCGGAATAAAAGCATCAATAATCAACTGAAGTTTACAGAGATCAGGAACTCATATCAGGGAGTGGTGGTTGATCATCCTGCATCGAACGGACAACCGAAACTCACCCTAAAAGAAACGATCATAGATAATTGTTTCGATGCCGGCCTTATGGCCATCAACTCTTCCGTGAAAGCCGAGAATTGCCTCATCAGCAATTGCGGCAAAAACCTCGTACTGGTGCAGGGAGGAAATTACAGCTTCACACATTGCACCGTTGCATCGTACAGCAACAGTTACATTCAGCATAAAGATCCGGTATTGGCCGTTACAGATTTCTACAAACAAGGCAATAATACAGTTACCGCCGATCTGCACGCAAATTTTGTGAACAGCATTTTCTGGGGCGACAATGGAAATGTAGACAACGAAGTAATTGCACAGAAACAGGGAAGCGGCGTATTCGATCTCAGTTTTACCAATTGCCTGTTGAAAGTAAAGACCAATCCGGCAAACACTACACTCACGAACGTGATACTGAATCAACCGCCGGCATTCGAACTCATCGAGACCCAGAAAAAACTCTACAATTTCAGACTGAAAGACGAATCGCCTGCCCTCAACAAAGGCATGGCAACTGGCATTACCATCGATCTCGATGGTAAACCAAGGCCCGTAGGGCTACCCGATCTGGGGTCTTTTGAAAAACAATAATATTCAGGCAACCATTTTAGTACAATTCTTGTATTAGCTTCATACTATTAAACATTCAGATTATGATACGCCTTTTATTGCTTTCCCTGGTTCTCGCTGCAGGAATAGGAATTTACGACTTCAAAGTTCCCGGCCTCTCCGGCGACACCATCAATCTGGCCGATTACAAAGGCAAGAAGATATTAATTGTGAACACTGCCAGCAAATGCGGATACACTAAACAATACGCTGAACTGGAAACGCTCTACGAAGCACATAAAGACAAACTGGTGATCCTCGGATTTCCTGCCAACAACTTCGGAGAACAGGAACCCGGCACCAACAAGGACATTCAGGAGTTCTGCCAAAAGAATTACGGCGTAACCTTCCCGATGGCCGAAAAAATTTCTGTGAAGGGGGATGATATTCACCCACTGTACAAATACCTCAACGAAGAAGCGAAGAAACTGGGCATCGAAGATCCTGTGAAATGGAACTTCACCAAATTTCTGGTAGATGAGAACGGAAAGCTGGTTACAGTGTTCCCCAGTAAAGTGAAGCCAAATGATCCGGAGATTCTGAAGTATCTCAACTAATTTTCAGCAGTCAATATACTTGCAAGGCCATAGCACTCATTGCTATGGCCTTGTTGCATTTATTTCGCGGGGCACCCGCAAAGTAAGCAATGCACAACTCTCTTGGGCAACCATATCCTTTTGTATCTTCGCACTCATGTCTTTCAAAAAAGTAATTGGTCAGGCTGATACCAAACAGCACCTCGCAGAAATGGTGCAACAGAACAGGCTTAGTCACGCCCTCTTGTTTCTCGGAAGGGAAGGAAGCGGCGCATTGCCCATGGCAATGGCTTTTGCCCAGTACGTGGTATGTGAGAAAGCAAATGGGAAGAAAGCTGATGCCGGACCATCCTTATTCGGAGAGGCAGAACCCGCAGCGGCTCCCGTGCAATTGTTCGATGCCTGCGGAGAATGTGCATCCTGCCTGAAGGCACAACAAATGATGCATCCGGACATCCACTTTTCTTATCCGGTGATTCCAAGAAAAGCGGGCGACAAACCGCTCAGTACAGATTACATTACCGAGTGGCGCGAGTTCATGAATCAATACCCTTACGGCAATGTGTACGACTGGCTGCAATTCATCGGAGCCGAGAACAAGCAGGGAAATATCACCGCCTACGAGTGTAACGACATCATCCGCAAACTCAACCTCAAGAGTTTTGAAAGCGGCTTCAAAATACTGGTGCTCTGGATGCCTGAGTACCTCGGTAACGAAGGCAATAAACTGCTCAAATTAATTGAGGAACCACCAGCCGACACACTTTTTATTCTGGTTGCAGAGAACGAAGCCGCGATACTGGCCACCATTCTCAGCCGCACCCAGCTGGTAAAGATCCCTTCGCTCACCACCAACGAAATTGCGGATGCCCTCAACACCCGCGCTGGAATTCAACCCGATCAGGCCCGGCAGATTGCCAGCATTGCCGAGGGTAATTACCGCGAAGCGCTCCAGCTGCTGAACCATGCCGGAGAAGACTGGCTCTCCCTCGTGCGCGAATGGCTCAATGCCGTTTTGAAGAATGGCCCCATCTCCCAGGTTAAGTGGGTAGAAGATGTAAGCAAGCTGGGAAGAGAGAAGCAGAAACAGTTTCTGCGGTACTTCAATCACCTGCTCGAGCAGGCGATCCGCCTTCAGGCGATGGGCCCCGACGCCCTCCACCTGCCTGAGGCTGAAAAAGATTTTGCCCTCCGTCTCAATAAGATTTCCGGCTTCGGACAGCAGGAAGCCATCATTAAAGAGTTGGATAACGCCGCGTATTATATTGAAAGAAATGCTAATGCGAAGATGTTGTTCCACGCCCTCACCATCAAATTATACCATATAATGGCTACCCGCCAGACCCTCTCCGTGTTATAGCCCCCCTTTTAGTTCTAAAAACCTATATTTGTAATATCAGCCTGTGCAGAAATAGGTGAAAGGGTGGTTTGTGCGGCACGAAGTTGTGAACAGGAGCGAAAGCATCATCTGAGTCTGTCTTACATTGCTATATATAAATATTGGCATGCTAATCAGTGTTTAACTGTTGGCATATTGTATTGCATGTACTCCCTCCTTTTTATCACCTGTACCGGCGTCTACATAAATCATATTTAATCATCGTCAATTCAACATAAGAATGGGATGTAGTTCATGCGGTACAGACGGCAAAGTAGCCGGCTGCAAAAGTAACGGAGGTTGCAGCACGGGTGGCTGTAACAGAATGAATGTGTTCGACTGGCTCGTGAATCTTCCGATCAGTGATGAAGACAGTAGCTGTAAAGTAATAGAGATCAGTTTCAACAACGGAAGCCGCAAAGACTATTTCAGAAACAGCACCGTTCACCATCTCGAAAAAGGAGACCTGGTTACGGTTGAAGGTGTAAGCGGTTTCGACGTAGGCTCCGTAAGCGTTACCGGCGAAGTGGTACGCATGCAATTGAAAAAGAAAGGGCTGAACGAGTTTGAGCCCGAAATGAAAAAGATCCTCAGAAGGTCTTCCGACAAAGACCTCGAAATATGGCAACTGAATAAAGGCCGTGAAAAAGAAGCACTTATTCATTCTCGCGCCATTGCCAAGCAACTCAATCTGAACATGAAGGTGAGCGAAGTAGAAATTCAGGCAGATGGCCGCAAGGCTACCTTCTTCTACATTGCGGACGACCGTGTGGATTTCCGCGAGCTCATTAAAGTATATGCCCGCGAGTTCAAACTGAAAGTGGAGATGCGCCAGATCGGTGCACGCCAGGAAGCCGCCAAAGTGGGCGGTATCGGCAGTTGCGGCCGCGAACTCTGCTGCAGCACCTGGCTCAGCGATTTCAAATCGGTGAACACTACTGCGGCGCGTTATCAGAACCTCAGCATCAACCAGAGCAAACTGAGCGGTCAGTGCGGCCGTCTCAAATGTTGCCTCAACTATGAACTCGATACTTACCTCGATGCACTGCAGCATTTCCCGGACAATGCAGAAAGCATTCAGGTAGCCAAAGGTTACGCCAATCTTATCAAGAAAGATATTTTCAAGAACCTGATGTGGTATATGTTGCCAGACAGCAACAAACAATACCCGCTCACCATCGAGCGTGTGCGCAAGATCAAACAACTGAATGCGCAGGGTATCATTCCCGATGAGCTGGAACCAGTGGATGTAACTACCAGCAGACCGAAAGAAGTAGAACCTGAATTTGTGGATGTAGTTGGACAGATCAGTTTGCGCAGCCTCGACAAGGCCGAGAAGAAAAAACGTCACGGTGGCGGAGGCAGCAAAGAAAGAGCACCACAACAAAAAGGTGGCGCACAACAGCAGCAAGGTCAGCGCCCGCAACAGAAACAGCAGGGAACTCAACCTCAGAAGCAAACGCAGCAACGTCCTCAGCAACAAGGTCAACGTCCACAACAGGGCGGACAGCAGGGACAAAAACCTCAGCAAGGCGCACAGGGTCAACAGGCACAGGGACAGAAGCCGCAGCAACAGCAGGGACAAAGACCGCAGTCCAATCAGCAACAGGGTCAGCGTCCGCAACAACAGCAAAAGCAACAGGGACAGGGCCAGCAGCAGGGACAGCAAAACCAGGGGCAGAAACCTCAACAGGGGCAGAAGCCGCAGCAAGGCCAGGGTGGACAGGGTCAAAAACCTCAGCAATCCAGCCAGCAAAATGGTCAGCGCCCACAACAGCAACAAACACAACAATCTCAAAAGCCGCAGCAACAGCAGCGTCCGCAACAGCCACGCATTCAGAAGCCGCAACAAGGCAAGGATGATAGCGGAACGCCGCCGCAACAGCCGCAGGCATAAAGCAATTGTTTGCAGCATCACTGCAACTGAATTCAATAAAAAAGCAGGCCTTGAGAGCCTGCTTTTTTATTTATGCTAAAACTTCCTTCAGATTATTCTTATCTCCATCCGTCGCCATCGAGCATATTGCCCAATCCGCCGAGAATGCTTCCTTCTTCTTTGCGGCTGGTAGTTCCGTAAGCAAGTATCCTGCCCGCCAGACGGCTGATCGGCAATGTCTGGATCCACACTTTACCAGGGCCACGCAGCGTAGCGAAGAAAAGACCTTCACCACCGAAGAGTGTATTTTTGATGCCACCTACAAACTGAATATCGTAGTCGATAGTTTGCGTATAGGCAACCAAACATCCTGTATCGATGCGCAGCATTTCACCTGCCTGCAATTCTCTTTCGAATACGTGACCACCTGCATGTACGAATGCCATGCCATCACCTTCGAGCTTTTGCATAATGAAACCTTCACCACCAAACAGACCGGTTCCGAGCTTGCGCTGGAACTCGATGCCCACACTCACACCTTTCGCGGCACAGAGGAAGGAATCTTTCTGAGCAACGATCTTTCCTCCGAACTGCATCAGATCGAGTGGAATGATCTTACCGGGATAAGGTGATGCAAAACTCACTCTGCGTTTTCCATGGCCAACATTGGTGAAGGCAGTCATGAAGAGGCTTTCACCAGTGAGCACACGTTTACCGGCAGACATCAGTTTGCCGAAGAAACCTTGCTGTGCTTTGGCTCCATCACCAAAAATGGTTTCCATCTGAATGCCATCATCCATCATCATAAAGGCGCCGCTTTCTGCGATGGCTGTTTCGTTGGGGTCGAGCTCAACTTCAACATATTGCATTTCTTCTCCGAAAATGCGATAGTCTATCTCGTGGTTTGTTCTCATACTTATTGTTTTATTGCAAATACTGCGTTCGCAATATTAATCATTAATAAAGGTTTGTTCAATATTAGTAGCAGCAGGAAAAGAAAAATTACGGGCTGCTCAAAATTTTCCGGCAAAACGCCTGCTACTGCCGGCAAAGCGTTTCAAAAAGAACGGGGGTACAGCGAATGTACCCCCGGCTTTAACTGGGTTAATGGTTAATAGCAATGATCAGAACCAACTTCCTGTGAATGCTTCATTCACTTTAGGATTATTGGCCATTTTTCTAACTCTTTTTCTGCGTTTGAAACCATGTTTGATCATCACGGCAAACACCATGAAAATGAACGCTACAGTCAGCGGCGGAATGCCCATGAAGCTCACCCATTTTCCTCCGAACATATTGCGTGTCGGGCGTCTCAGCCTTTCAGCAATCAGGTACATGCTTGGTACAATCACGAGCGTCATGAAGAAGGCAAATGCCAGACCGAAGATGATGGTCCACGAAAGCGGCTTCCAGAACACGGCATTGTCACCACCGAAGAATATATGCGGATTCAGTTCAGAGAACATTCTCACGAAATCGATATTGAAACCTACCGCCAGCGGAATGAGACCGAGAATGGCCGCCACTGCCGTTAACAGTACAGGAATGATACGTGTTTTACCAGCCTGGATCACTGCTTCGCGGGTTTTCATTCCCCGCATGCGCAGCTCATCGGCAAACTCGATCACCAGGATACCGTTCTTCACCACAATACCTGCCAGACCTACGATACCGATACCCGTCATCACCACCGACACTTCCATTTTTGTGATGCCGAATCCAAGCAGCACACCAATTACGCTGAAAATGATCTCTGTAAGAATGATCACCGATTTACTGATAGAGTTGAACTGTATCACAAGTATCAGCAGAATCAGCAGCAACGCAATCACCAGGGCTTTTCCGAGGAAGGCGCCGGTTTCTGCCTGCTGCTCTCCTTCACCTGTTTGTCTGATCGTTACGCCATCAGCCTTTTCTTTGAAGTTGGCAATATGCTTAGCGATCTCTTCATTCACACCGGTAGGTGTATAACCCTGCGACACCAGTACGTTGCTGATCAGGGTAATCATACGTTTCTGGTTCTTTCTCTTCACACTTCCGAGCGTACTGGAGAACTCATATTTCACCAGTGAGTTGATAGGCACAGATTTCAGTTTTCCCGAAGACTGATCCATGAAAGTGATATTCATGTTCAGCAGCGTGGAGAGGTTCTTTCTCTGCAGCTCTTCGTTACGCAACTGTATTTTGTATTCTTCATCTCCATCTTTGATCTTGCTCAGTTCTCTTCCGAAGAGAGCGGTGCGGATCTGCATACCTACCTGATAGGAAGAAACACCTTCCATCATGGCGCGCTCACGGTCAACAATAAGCGATATCTCCGGATTAGTGAGATCCACATCCATTTTCAGTTCTTCCACACCGGGCACCTGAATCCGGTCGAGATAGTTCTTAAGGTTCGTGGCTGTTTTGATCAACGCATCGAAGTCTTCACTTGCTACTTCGATATTTACAGGAGGTTCTGTTGGAGGACCACCCTGTTCCTGATTCACACTCAGCTCTGCACCGGGAATTCCTTTCACCACTGCACGGATAGAATCGAGATAAGGTCTGGTGGAAACACCGTGACGTTTTTCAAACTCTACAAACGAAACCTGAATACGACCTTGTTCCGGACGCGTACTTCTGTCGCCGCTCTGCGGATCACCTGCGCCTACAGCAATATTGGTGATCACACTTTCAACCACAGGGTTCTTCTTTCCTTTCTCCATTCCCAACACTTTGGCAACGCGGCCTTCCAGTATCTTGGTAACGGAGTCGGTATAATTAACATCAGCGCCAACAGGCAGCTTCAGGTAAACATAGATCTGGTTGGGATCGCCGGTGGGGAAGAACACAACGTTTGGACTTCTCACCATGAAGACCCCGAACGAGAACAGCAGCAATACGAAAGTGCCTATCAGCATCCATACGGGTCTCCATCCTTTAAGCGCCCAGCGAAGCAGGGTTTCGTAATGGCCCATGATCCAGGGAAGTACGCGGTGCTGGAATGCTTTGATCATTCCATCGAGCACATACGTGTTCAGTATCACCAGCAGCACAATAAAGATGAGCAGGTTACCCATGAAGGTATACCCCATTATGTCGAGGATGGCACCTACTATTACAGCCACCCAGAGAGCGGGCTTTTTGAAGATGTCCGACTTCTTTTTCTCATGCTCTTCGTGGTTCATGAAATCCACCGCAAATACGGGGTTCATGATAAACGCCACAATCAGTGAAGCAGTGAGTGTAAATATCAGCATCGTTGGCAGGTAGATCATGAACTTGCCAATGATGCCCGGCCAGAAGAGCAGCGGCAGAAACGGAGCAAGGGTGGTGAGCGTACCAGCCAATACCGGCACAAACACTTCGCCCGCGGCCATCATGGCCGATTTTTCAGCACTGAGCTTACCTCCTGCCTGCACAAAAATGCGGTGGGTATTTTCGATCACCACAATGGCATCGTCCACAATGATACCCAGCCCGAACAGCAATGCAAACAGCACGATGAAGTTGAGGGTTACGTGCGATCCTACGATCAGATCTGCAGCCGGCAAAAAGAGGAAGGCCACAAACATGCTGAGCGGCACCGACAACGCCACAAAGAAGGCGTTGGTAACACCCATGAAGAACATCAGAATTATCAGTACCAGCAAAAAGCCGATAACGATGGTATTCACCAGTTCGTTGAAAGAAGTGCGGGTGGTTTTGCTCTGATCACCGGTTACCACCACTTCAAGATTGCGGGGGAAGCTTTCCGCTTTCATTTCGTCTACCACCTGCTTAACTGCATCTGAGGTTTCGATGAGGTTCTCACCGGCACGTTTGATGATGTTGAGGGTGATCACATTCTTTCCATCGAGACGTGCGTAGCTTTCGCGCTCCTTGATGGTGTCTTTGATCTGGGCAATATCTTTCAGGTAAACTGCTCTGCCTTTGTTATTGCGGATCACTACTTTCTCGATATCGTAGGCAGTTTTGAACTGTCCTTTCAACTGCAGGTTGCGCTTGGTGTCGCCGGTTTCGAGCAAACCTCCTGAAATATCGAGGTTCTCCTGCTTCACGGCTCTTTCGATATCGTCGAAAGTTACGTTGGCGCTCTGCATTCTGTAGTTGTCTACATTGATCTGGAACTCGCGCTCCGGAGCACCTACCAGGTCAACGCGGTTGAGCTGCTTCAGTTCTTCGAGCCGGTCTTTGAGATCATCTGCATATTTCTTCAGCTGCACTACATCGAAGTCTCCGCTAACGTTCACATACATGATGGGCTGATCGGAGAAACTTACTTCCTGTACGCGGGGTTCTTCTGTGAGATCGGTAGGAAGATCTTTCTTGGCCTTGTCTACCGCATCTTTCACTTTCTGCAGGGCGATATCCGTTTTTACATCGGTATCAAACTCAACCATGATGGCGGAGAAGTCCTGAACTGAAGTGCTGGTTACTTTTTTTATTTTGGCTCCGGTGATGCCCTTGATCTCTTTTTCGATGGGCTGGCTCACCAGGTTTTCGATGTCTTTGGGTGAGTTACCTACATAGATCGTTTGTACGTATATGGTAGGGATCACAATATCCGGGAACTGTTCTTTGGGGAGGGTTACAAACTGATACACACCGATCAAGCTCACGCAGAGCATCATGAGGTATATAGAGGTCTTGTTCTTTATACTCCAGGTGGTTGGACCGAACTGTTTGAATTTCCCTGTAAGGTTTTCTAAAACACTCATAAGGTTAATTTAATAATCTGAAACTTACTTTACATCTGTAGTGATAACCTGACCTTCGTAGAGGCCCTGGAAGCCTTCGGTGATCAGCTGATCGCCGGCCTGCAGGCCAGATTTGATCTCCAGTTTATTGCCATACAGTTCTCCAACAGTAACGGCGCGCTTGGTGGCTGTGAGTTTGCCTTTATCTTTCACTGCTACCATTACGAATTTTCCTTTGTCGTCGCTGCCCAGTGTACTTACGGGGATGGTGATGGCATCAGCCGTAGTGTAATCCTGAATGCGAACAATAGCGAGCTGATTGGCGCGAAGGCTATTGGTTGCAGGTACACGTGCTTCGATGTAGAAAGTTCTGTTTGCAGGATCGATCAGTTTGCTGGCAACATTTACGCGTGCGCGGATGGTATCGTTGTTCGATTCGGGAAGTGTGATCAGCACGTTGCTGCCTACACCAACTTTGCTGAGGTAGTTCTCAGGAACATCGGCAACAGCTTTCAGATCGTTGGTGTTTACGATGCGGATACCCATCAGATTGGCGGTTTGTGCACTCAGAGTTTCACCCACACGGATGGTTACCTGCTCGGCCACTCCGCTCATCTCTGCATATACATTGGCCATATCGAGCTGGTTCTCCAGCAGGTCTACCTGTTTGGCAACACCATCCATTGCAGCTTTGGCATTTATCAGATCTATTTCAGCGCCGATGTTTTGTGCCCAGAGATTTTTGCGGCGCTCATAATATGTTTTGGCTGCACTCAGTTGAATTTTCGCCTGCTCTATTTGCTGACGGGTTACGCCATCATCGAGTTTCAGCAGCAGCTGACCTTTCTTCACAACATCGCCTTGTTTAATGTAGAGTGCTTTCACTTGTCCACCCAGGCCACGTGGCGTTACCCATGCAGTATTCACCGCATCGATCTTTCCTTTGAGGTCTACGTAGTGCGTGAAGCGTTCAGGAGCCACGGCAACAACGGCTACCAGTTTGGCTTTTTCCGGTTTTCTGAAAGATGAGTCGAGCTTCGCCAGTTCATCTTCCAGTTTTTTCACCTTATCGCTAACCTTGGTGAGATCGTTCGTAAGTGTCTGTTGTTCTTCTTTCAGTTCTTTGAGCTCTTCTTTCTTTTTACTGATAGCATCATTCACTGAAGCGCCGCAGGCTGCAAGCGTGAGCATCAACACACCGGCACTTAGTTTTAAAATCGTATTCATGATTAGTTATTTATGCTGATAAAAGGTGGTTTATAATTTGCCGATTGCGCGTGCGTAATCGATGCGGGCAATCACTGCATCGTAGAGTGCGCTGTAGTAATTGATCTGTGCGGTTTTCAATTCTGTCTGCGCATTGGTGATCTCCAGGTTCGATCCGAGGCCCTGATCGTATTTCAGTTTGGCCTGATTGAACACGCTTTCGGCGAGCTCCATGTTTTTCTTCTGGCTTTCCATGGTGAGCAGCGCATTACCGATATCGATACGGGCTGCCTGCACATCATGATCGATGGAGAGCTTTACGTTCTCTATGTTATTCTCTATCTGCCTTAATTGCAGTTTTGCTTTTGCGATGCGCGCATCTTTGGCAAATCCTTCGAAGATGGGAACCGATACTTTTACTCCTACAAGTGCAGTTGTGAACCAGTCGCCCTTACCGAAGAAGTTGAAAGAATTACGCATAGCATTCTTGCTGAATGTACCGAAAGCGGCTACAGTAGGCAGTTTGCTGAGTTCGTAGCGCCTTACATTGAACTCGTTGAGTTTTTTGGCCAGCTCACCCTGCTGATATTCCACGCGGTCTTCATATTTGTAATTCTCATCGAGCAGGTTCTCTTTCAGTTTTTCTTCTGAAAGAGTATCAGACAAAATCAGTTCATCTCTTGCAGGCATGCCCATGAGGTATTTCAATCCCAGTGTTCCAACCTTCAGATCATTCTCCACTTTGAGTTTGTCTGTGCGCATATTGGCGAGGGATACTTCGAGTTTGTTCACATCGAGTTTTTCTGCTAATCCCTGCTGATAGAAAGCTTTGGCGTCGGAGAGGGTTTTCTCAAACCGGGCGATATTGGCATCGAATGTTTCGATCTGTTTCTTTCCTACCACCAGCTGATAATAGATCTTGTATACATTGGTTTTGATCTGCTCCTGTGTTACCTCCACTGTTTTGTTTGAAAAATCCATACTGGTTTTTCTCGCCTGCAGACCGATGAATACCTGTCCGTCGAAAAGAAGCTGTGAAAGTGATACGCCTGCAGAAGCCGTCCAGCTGGTACCGAACTGCGCCTGCACAAATCCGAAATCTTTAGGAGAAACGATAGGTTGACCACTTCCATTCTTCACTCCTTCCGCCTCCAGCACTCCATAAGTGGCGGCTGCAATGAAGTTGGGGAACGACTGAACCGGAACTTTCGGATAGTAATTTGCTTCAACGGAACCGGTAAGGGATGGCAATGCAGCAGCGGTGATCTCCTTATTTGTCTGCTGCTGTATTTGAATATCTATCAGTGCATTCTTTACAGCTACACTGTTTTTGTTGGCATATTCCACGCACTGCTTCACGGAGAGTTCATGACGGTTCTGCGCCACCAGGGTGGATGGGAGCGCAATGCCTGCCAGGAAAATGATCAGCGCTGATGTACTTCGCCTTGCTACTACCTGATAAGGGCTCATATTGGTTTGCTTTTTATTCTTTCTGCTTTGTATTGGAGAATGAGGGCATGGCCTTTTGCTGTGGCAAGCCCGAACATATAATGCCCCATGATCACTTCTATCACCTGTATCAGTGTGTACTTGCTGGTAGGGAAGAGCTGTGTATTGAAAGGCATCATCATCGATTCGAGTCTGAATTTGGAGAGCACATCCACATTGAGGTCTGCCCTGAAGAGTTCTTCACGGATCCCCCGCATCATATTTTCCTTCACTACGGTGAAGAGATAATCCTGCTTGTAATGAACGAACTTCATGAAAGCGGCTGTGTGGTGTTTTTCCAGATCGTGCAGTATGATCGGATTCATATTGCGGAACTGTTCTGCGAGCAGCTCCATGGTAAGAATCAGTTCGTGAATGGCATCGTGGCTATCGGTTTTGCATTCTTCGCACTCGCGTTTCATTTTGCTGAGAATGAAATCGAGCACGGCATTTACCAGTTCGTCTTTGTCGTTGTACGACTGATAAATGGTTTTTTTGCTCATGCCGAGATCCCTTGCAATGTCGTCCATGCTCACGTTCCGGGTGCCCAGTTGCATGAAAAGCTCATCAGCTTTTTGCCGGATTCTTTCTCTGGTTTGAATGTCTGGTAAAGTCATAATCGGAGTCAAAACTATGGAAACTTTCAAAGTAGCGCAAGTTTCCGGAAGTATTTTTTTGTCCTTTGTGATTATTTTCTTTGCCGTAATCAAATAGAAGGATAAGCTGGGCGAAATGCGACAGACTTGCTGGTGAGCACCGTTTTCGTGCAAAAATTAAGCCTGACTATAAATGTTTAAACAGCAGCTGGGATTGATTGTGAACATCTTAGACGAAATGGCTGATTCTGCCGGTGAAGGAAAGAATGCTACCCAAACTCCTTTTTCAGATTTCCTCAGTAACGATCCCCGCGGTAAGTTTGCATTCAAATCTCCCTCATCGTATGACACCGAAGCAGGCATTGAAAAAGATCTTCCAATATTTCTTGCAGGGACTGATCATCCTGGCGCCCATCGCAATTACGGTGTACGCTGTTTCTGCTCTGTTCAATTTTATCGACGGCATATTGCCCGGTATCATTGAAAAACTCTTCCCCAGCTTCCTTGGAACGGATGGACAGGGCCGGCCAATCAAAATACCCGGTGTAGGATTCGTACTCGTAATTCTGGTAGTGATCTTCGTTGGGTATATCTCTTCTTCCTTCATCGTGGGCAAGCTGGTGGAGCTGTTCGATAAGATCCTTGAAAGAACACCCGGCATAAAACTCATCTATACCACTATCAAAGATTTCTTCGAAGCATTTGCAGGAAAGAAAAAGAAGTTCGAGAAAAGCGTGCTGGTAGATATCGACGGGAAAGATGTTTGGCAGATCGCATTCATCACCCGCGAAGAACTGCACGAGTTTGGATTGTCTGAATATGTTGCCGTGTATATTCCGCAGTCCTATGCGTTAACGGGCAGGCTCTATTTCATCAGACCAGACAGAATAAGGATGCTCGACGATAAGATCAGTTCAACAGACGCCATGAAGTTCGCCATCTCCGGCGGTGTTACAGTTATCGACGAGGAAAATCCATAGCAGATATTATTTCGTAAGTAGGATCATTTTTCCGTACCTACCGTTACCGGTCAACCGAAAACGATCTTACTTATGAAAACAATCTTTGCACTGTGCTGCATGCTTCTTTCATCCTCCCCCATTTATTCCTGGGGATTCTATGCTCACCGGCTGATCAATTTTCAGGCAGTATTTCTGCTACCTCCGGAGATGCTAGTCTTTTTCAAACATCATATCCGGTATTTGCAGGATCATGCAGTGGATCCGGACAGGCGGCGGTACATTCTTCCGCAGGAAGCTGCCCGGCATTATATCGACCTCGATCATTATGGTCCGCCTTACGACTCATTGCCGCGCAATTTCCGCAAAGCGCAAACCCGGTATACATTGGATAGTTTGCAGGCGCACGGCATTGTGCCCTGGTGGCTGCAGGTGATGCAGCAGCGGCTTACCAAAGCATTCAGAGAAAAACAAACAGCATTGATTCTGCGGCTGGCTGCCGATCTGGGACATTACCTCGGCGATGCGCATGTCCCGCTGCATGCATGCAGCAATTACGACGGCCAGTTCACCAATCAGCGCGGCATTCATGCGCTCTGGGAATCTGCTCTTCCCGAATTGTTTGCAGAAGAGGAATGGATATTGCTCACACCCCGCGCCAACTACCTCCCCGATCCATCTGCCTTTTTCTGGAATACCGTATTCGAAAGTGCTGCCGCAGTTGATACGGTGCTTTCCGAAGAGAGAGCAGCTTCAGCGCTTTTTCCTCAGTCGTTCAAATATGCTTACAGAGAGCGCAACGGCGTAACGGCGCGGCAATTCTCTATCCCCTTTCTAACTGCTTATCACCGCGGCATGAATGACATGACGGAACGGAGATTGCGCACAAGCATCCATGCCGTTGCTTCTGCATGGTATACTGCCTGGCTGAATGCAGGCCAGCCTGATCTTTCAGCATTGATTGAGAACGGAGACAGCACCGGGCGCAGTTCAGTGGAATGGCTCAACAAAGAATGGATCAGAGAAGCATCACAGGAGAGGAAACAGTGATGCGTCTATTCAAAAAAACTAACAACAGTTGGCATTTGAAAACTGGCCGCCTATACTATTTAACAGAGGCTTCAAACGCAGTACCAGCAACCGTTTGAGCAGCCTCAGGACTCATCGGTTCAAATAATGGGGAATCTTTTCCGGTGAATAGAGTAAATTTGATACTCCATTTATCTGTTTAGTATTTACCAATTAGAAGAGAAGCACATGATCCACAATTTCAACGCGGGCCCCAGCATCTTACCCAGAGAAGTATTTGAAGAAGCAAGTCAGGCAGTCCTGAATTTCAACAATACTGGTCTTTCCATTCTGGAGCTGGGCCACAGAACACCTGTTTTTCAGGCGGTGATCGATGAGGCCATCGCGCTGGTTAAAGAACTGATGCATCTGGATGATCAGCATGAAGTGTTATTCCTTCATGGTGGCGCGAGTACCCAATTCTTCCAGGTGCCGATGAATCTGCTCAACGAAAATGAAGTGGCAGCGTATACCGATACGGGTGTATGGGCTTCCAAAGCTATCAAAGAAGCAAAATTGTACGGGCATGTAGAAGTGGTGTGCAGCGGAAAAGAATCCGGCTACCGCCAGCTTCCTAAGAATTTCCAGTTTCCAAGAACTGCGAAATATCTTCACCTTACTTCCAACAATACCATCTACGGAACTCAGTGGCACGATTACTCTGCCTTCTACAATGCAGGCGTACCGCTGGTTTGCGACATGAGCAGTGATATTCTCAGCTGCGAGCTCGACTTCAATAAATTCGATCTCATTTACGCAGGAGCACAGAAGAACGTAGGCGCAGCCGGCGTGAATCTCGTGATAGTGAAAAAAGATATTCTCGGAAAGGTGGACAGGCAGCTGCCTACCATGATGGATTACCGCAATCATATCGAGAACGGATCACTGCTGAACACTCCGCCTGTTTTTGCCATCTATGTGTGCATGCTCACACTCCGCTGGCTGAAAGCTCAGGGAGGTGTATCTGCCATTGAGAAGATCAACAATCAGAAAGCAGCATTGCTGTACAACACTATCGACGCACTGCCAATATTCAAGGGTACAGTAGCGAAAGAAGACCGCAGCAAGATGAACGTTTGTTTTGTGATCGAAGATCCTGCGCTGGAAAAAGCCTTCCTCGATACCTGCAAGGAAAATGGAATGATCGGAGTTAAAGGTCACAGGTCTTCAGGTGGCTTCAGGGTTTCGTTGTACAATGCGATGACGTTGGGCAGCGTGGAAGCGCTCACTTCATTGATGCATGATTTTGCAAAGAAGAATGGATAATCGCTGAGCAGAAATTCAGCAAAAAAATAAAAGAATGAAGAAGCAGCATCTCAAAATGCTGCTTCTTTTTTTATGCACTAATTTCTAAACATTCATTCTTGTCCCACCCACAATTTTATCGCTCTACCCGCTACAATACAACCTACAGCTATATTTCAACCTCATTACTACTGACCTGTTCTGTTCAATTTCATCCGCCCTTATGTTTGTAACGGTGATCGAAAACCGATAACCGAAACAATAAACTTACTCTCATGAAACTATCTGGATTTCTCCTTATCATTTTTACAGGCATCATTGGCCTGTACATTTCTTCCTGCAACAGAAACCTCGATTCCATCAACAGAAACCCCGACGGTCTGCCACTAACACCCGAAGGAAAACAAAAAGCAAAACTGCATCAGGAGTTCGCAGCCATGCTCGAACAGATCTATCAGAACCCCGATGCATTCAGGGAAGCGCAGGCAGCCATCTGGAGTGGTTACTATGCCGATGAACGCATCATGCTGAAAGATCTGCTGGCACCGGGATTAAGTCCGGTTTACCAGACCGACAGCTTCAAACAGTTCGGACTTAGTGCAGGCATATTTCAGCGA
This sequence comes from Pseudoflavitalea sp. G-6-1-2, assembly GCF_012927185.1. Taxonomy (GTDB): domain Bacteria; phylum Bacteroidota; class Bacteroidia; order Chitinophagales; family Chitinophagaceae; genus Pseudobacter. The sequence continues at coordinate 1,302,625 of NZ_JABBGB010000001.1, read as the reverse complement.
AAGTTCGATTCCTGTCTGGCTACAGGCAACTATCCCATTCTCAGTAATTCATTGCCACGCAAAGGGTATACGCCGGGGTCCGACTGGCAGCTATTACCCATCAAGTACCACACAGCAGCCGGTTCTGCAGATTCCATCAGTACGGGAATGGAACTGAACGGAGGTACCATGAATCCGGTAACAGATGCTGGCGATGTGGAAGATCTCAGCATCTATAACCCTTACTCGGATGTATACAGACCTGTTAATCCCAGAGATGATCAGGAATGGCCCAGAGCCACGCTGGTAGCAGCAGACAGAGATGCCAACGAAGCTCCGGGAAGAGAACCTTACAATTGCCTCAGCAGAACCTGCTACAAAGATGTTAGGGTGAACGATGATTACTGCGAGCTTCAGCTTACTCACATTGCTCAATCCGGCGGTCAGGCAGCCACGCCCGCGCCACCACCGGCCCCCATCAATGCTGTACTCCTCGGCAATGTGCGCTGTACCCGTCAATACGATCACCTGATCAGCTTCACTGGAAATGGCGGAGGCTCGGAGCTACGGTTCATCAGAGGCGATGGCTTTATGAAACAGAATTCTGAAGGGCAGATCACCAGTCCGGAAAATGTGATCTCGGTAGATCTGAAGCGATCGGACATCCGTAAAAAAAGATGGAAATCCTTGAACAGCATTTGGGACTCCAACTGGGAACCTAAAAACATTCAGCAGGTCTTCGGAATCTATGAAGAAGATACCGAAGGAAGCAAATCGTTCTCAGGATCGATCAAAACCACTATCAAAGCATTCACCATCGAGCCATTCGGTTACAACATAATGGTAAAAACGAAAGATGAAATCATACGGCAGCTTGCCTGGGACAGAGCCAGCTTCTTCGAATACAACAGAAGCAATATCGGCAGCTGCGGCCTCACCGATGGTTTTGCCAACTACGATTGCGGCACACCGGTTTCCTATACCATGCCAGTAAGAAACTGATCCGATACCATTAATTGACCATCATAAACCATCCATCACGTAAAAGGCTTTTTGGTAAATACTCTTAAAGCCTTTTATTTTGTTTACGCTAACCCAGCTTATGGGATCGTTTTTTGCATAGGTTCCATATCCGGTATTATCATTCATTTAAACCTGTTCAGGACAGTTACATAATTCACAGTTATGGTTACCATTTCACCTTTCAGAGCGTTAAGACCTGCTGCGGCAAAGGCAAAAGAAGTTGCATCCAGACCTTATGATGTATTGAATAGCAAGGAAGCCCGCGCAGAAGCGGCTGGCCATCCCGATTCATTTCTTCATATCACCAAGTCGGAGATCGACCTTCCTGAAGATGCAGACATTCATTCTCAGCCTGTATACGATAAGGCGAAAGAAAACCTGCAGGATTTTATCAGTCGCGGTACCCTTTTCCGCGAAGAAAAGCCCTGTTACTATATCTACCAGCTGATCATGAACGGACGCAGCCAAACCGGCCTCGTTTGCGGAAGTTCAGTAGACGACTACGAAAAGGACCTGATCAAAAAACACGAGTTCACCCGTCCTGAAAAAGAGCAGGACAGGATCAACCATATCAAAACCACCGGCGCACAAACAGGCAACGTATTTCTTGCCTACAGAAATGTGGCCGAGCTCGATAAACTCATCGAAGACTGGAAAGCCGCCAATCATCCGGCTTACCTCTTCACTGCTGAAGATAAGATCAGCCATACCATCTGGGTAGTAGACGATGCCAATACCATCAGAGCTATTTCGGAATTATTCCTCAAGCTGGTACCTGCAACCTATATCGCAGACGGTCACCACCGTGCGGCCTCCGCAGCCAAAGTGCGCAAAGCGCTTGGCGGAGAAGCCAAACCAGGTGCGGATCTTTTCCTCACTACGCTTTTCCCGTCCAATCAGTTGTACATTATGGATTACAATCGTGTAGTGAAAGATCTGAACGGACTGAGCAAAGAAGCTTTTCTGGAAAAACTGCAATCAGCTTTCACCATCGAAAAGGTGGATGCAGCGCTCTCACCGGCATCACTCCACGAATTTGGCATGTACCTCGATGGAAGCTGGTACAAACTCACTTCTAAGCCCGGAACTTTCACGGAAGATCCGATTGGCGTACTCGATGTAACCATTCTTTCCAACAATGCGCTGGACCCGATCCTCGGCATCAAAGATCAGCGTACAGACAAACGCGTTGATTTCGTTGGCGGCATCCGCGGACTTGGCGAGCTGGAGAAAAGAGTGGACAGCGGGGAAATGGCTGTAGCATTCAGTTTGCATCCTGTAACCATTCAACAATTATTCGATATAGCAGACAGCGGAAATGTAATGCCTCCCAAGAGCACCTGGTTCGAACCAAAGCTCAGAGACGGATTACTCACCCATCTGATCGATTGAGTTGATTAGACCAGCATTAAAAGCTTGTTAATCAATTGCCATTATTCGTAGACCCAACCCCGGTCCCAGCCGTTATCACCTTCAAACACCTATCTTTGATAGATATGAAAAAGTTATTATTTGCCGCTAGCTTATTGTTATCAGCAGGTATAGCTGCTGCCCAGGATCAGGATAGCAAGAACCTGCAGGAAACAGCCAAAGGATTTGTACGCCAGGGAGATTATCCCAATGCCATCATGATCCTGAACCGTGCCTTGCAGAAAGATGCCGGAAACCTCGACCTGCAGAAAGACCTTGCCTTTGCATACTATCTTCAGCGCGACTATGCGCATGCCATGAGCGTAGCCAAACCCATCACAGAAAGAGAAGATGCAGACATCCAGAGTTACCAGATTCTGGGAATGGTGTACAAAGCGCTGGAAGAAAGAAAAGATTGCGAGAAGATGTATCGCGCTGCATTAAAGAAATATCCGGCAGCCGGCGTTCTCTATAGTGAATATGGCGAAATGCTCTGGTCGAAGAAAGATTACAAAGAAGCGATCCGTCAGTGGGAACAGGGCATCCAGGCAGATCCCAATCATTCCGGCAATTATTACAATGCAGCCAAATACTACTATTTCACGCAGGATAAAGTGTGGAGCCTGATCTACGGAGAGATCTTCGTGAATATCGAAAGCTATTCCAAAAGAACGCCTGAAATCAAGACCCTGTTGCTGGACAGCTACAAGAAATTGTTCACGGATGCCACCCTCACTAAAAATCAGGATGTAAAGAATGAGTTTGTGAAGGCTTTCCTCGACATCATGCAAACACAGTCCAACTATGTGGCAACAAACGGCGTTACTCCCGAAACAATGTCTGCCATCCGCACCAAGTTCATAGTAGAATGGTTTGCAAGAAATGCTAAAAGTTATCCGTTCCGCCTTTTCGATTATCAGCAGCAACTGCTCAAAGCAGGTACATTTGATGCTTATAATCAATGGATTTTCGGAGCTGCCGCCAACCTGGCCGGCTATGATAACTGGACGAAAGCCCATTCTGAAGAAGCCAGCCAGTTCAACAATTTCCAAAAGAATCGTGTTTTTAAGTTACCGGCCACTGGTCAATACTACCAGACAGCCTTGAAATAATTACGGTATTGCACCCATCCGGCTATTCTGCGGCCATTAAAGCCCCGGAATAGCTTTTTTTATTAGCGCATATTTGGTAATTTGTTAGTGTGGAATAACCAGTAAAAAACGATTGTATGACCGAACCCAAACGCCTTTTCGATTGCCTGAATTATCACCTGGAAAGAAAGCCGCTTCCTGATATGCTTGCTGCCAAAGTGAACGGATCATGGAAAACTTATAGCACCAGGGAAGTGAAAGATATTGTGGACCAGTTGAGCGCAGGCCTTCTGTCGATTGGCATCGGCCCCGGCGACAGCAGCCTCGAAGGCAGGGATAAGGTGGCCCTCATGGCAAAGAACCGGCCCGAATGGATGATGATCGACATGGCCGTTATGCAGATCGGAGCAGCACTTACACCAGTATATCCCACCATCGGCCTCGCCGATCTGGAATTCATTCTCACCGACTCTAAAGTGAGGATCATTTTTGTGAACGATGAAGAGATGATGCAGAAAATTCTGAGCATCAAAGACAAGCTCCCACTGCTGCAATTCATTTTCACCATCGAAGAAGTGCCCAACGCCCGCAACTGGAAAGAACTGCTTACCCTCGCCGATGCCGCCAATACTGCAAGAGTAGCGGCCATCGCCGATTCCATTCAATACGAAGATCTCGCAACCATCATTTATACTTCCGGCACTACCGGCACGCCCAAAGGCGTGATGCTGAGCCATCGCAATATCCTCAGCAACGTACAGGCCTGCCTCCCCTGTTTTCCTCCGGGAGAGAACCTGCGCGCATTGAGCTTTCTGCCATTGAACCACGTTTTTGAAAGGATGGTAACCTATATCTACCTTTTCAAAGGCGCTTCCATTTACTATGCAGAAAGCATGGAGACTATTGGCGATAACCTCAAAGAGGTGAAGCCTCATATGTTCACCACAGTACCGAGATTGCTGGAGAAAGTGTACGAACGCATTATGTCCAAAGGAGCAGAGCTTACCGGCATCAAACGGAAACTCTTTTTCTGGGCACATAATCTCGCCACCAGATTTGAGATCAACAAGAATCAGGGAATTCTGTACAACATGCAGCTGGCGCTGGCAAACAAACTCATCTTCAACAAATGGCGCGAAGCGCTGGGCAACCAGCTGCTCTGCATCGTTACTGGAGGTGCAGCCGCTCAGGTACGCCTCATCCGAATCTTCACGGCAGCCGGTGTTCCCATCATGGAAGGATACGGCCTTACCGAAACCTCACCCGTGATCTGCGTAAACCGGTACCAGGTTGAAAATCGCATGTTCGGCACCGTTGGCCCTACCGTTAACGGCGTGGAAGTAAAGATCGCTGAAGACGGCGAAGTGCTTTGTAAAGGCCCCAACGTTATGATGGGCTACTACAAACGCCCCGATCTCACAGCAGAATGTATGACGGAAGGCTGGTACCATACAGGAGACATCGGCCAGATGATCGACAACAAATTCCTCAAAATCACCGACCGCAAAAAAGAACTCTTCAAAACCAGCGGTGGCAAATATGTAGCGCCTGTTACTATCGAGAATAAGATCAAAGAATCAAGATTCATCGAACAGATAATGGTAGTGGGACCGGAAAGAAAATTTGTTGGCGCACTCATAGTGCCTTCCTTCGCCAACCTCAAAGATTGGGCGAAGAAAGAAGGACTCCCCGAAATGGATAATGCTGCATTGGCTAAAGAACCCAAAGTGATCGCCTTCTACAAAAACCTGATTGAGAATTACAACAAATACTTCAATCATGTAGAACAGGTGAAGAAGTTCGAATTGCTGCCCGCCGAGTGGAGCATCAATACCGGAGAGCTTACTCCAAAACTGAGCATCAAACGAAAAGTAATCACAGAGAAATACAACGATGCTATCGAACGCATCTATCAGGGAGTAAATGCCAACGGCAGCACTGTTGGTGTACACGAAGTATAAACCTTTTTGCTGATGGCCTTACCCGCCATCAGCAGTTCAATAGATTCAGAGAGGCTGACTCAGTCTGAACAATTCCGGAGCTGAAAAGCAGGAGTTTTCAGAAAAAGAGACAGCCTCTTTTTTATTGATGTAACTAATACACCGGCTCAGTCAGTAAAATCGTCAGTTGATGCAGTATAGGCTTGTCTGCAAGTAGAATCCGATGCAAATTTACAGGCACACTTATTCTATCAATTGTTCAACCAGCGGTGTATGAAAAAGCTATTGTGGGGATTGCTGATCTATGCAAACATGGGATTCACTGTGGCAGATATTCGTTCCGGTTATCCTTCTTCAACAAACCAGCTTCCTGTTTCTGATCAATCGTCCAATCAACAAATTATCGTGTATACGCCTGATGCCTGTCAGGTAATTATGCATTAGATAGATCAACAGATCCCGCATTATCATATATCAATTGTCGTTCATCCCGTTTCTTTCAATCTGATCTATACCGATTTGGAGAAAAAAGGTTTTCAGCCTTACCGTAAGGGCACATTTCTCTAACAGGCTTAACCACACTGATTTTCATCGTTTTCAACTCTTCTCACTTTCTTCTGTACTCCCAATCTGATACAGTCTATAAATCCGAATCTGAATCTGTTTTCAATCAGAAAATCATAGGAAATTTGTGTTGACAAACTCATTTCCCCCTCCATGGGATCTCCCCAAAACGGTGTGTATGAAAACAGAAATTATGCTCTCCGAAGAAGCTACGCTCGATCCGCAGGACTGGACCTCCATCAGAACACTCGGCCATCAGATGCTCGATGATATGCTGGATTATCTTCAATCAGCCGGCCAATTGCCGGCATGGAAAAAACCATCTGCCTATGCTGTCGGCAGCATGAATCAACCGCTGCCCGAACAGTCGCAGGAAGCCGCATCTGTGTATGAAGATTTTTTCAATCAGGTTCTCCCTTTCAATAACAACAATGTGCATCCACGTTTCTGGGCATGGGTTCAGGGCGGCGGTACGCCCATGGGCATGCTCGCCGATATGCTCGCGAGTGGCATGAATTCCAACGTGAGTCTCGGTGATCATATGGCCATGTACGTGGAGAAACAAGTGATCGGCTGGGCAAAAGAAATGATGGGCTTTCCTTCGGAAGCAAGCGGCATACTATTGAGTGGGGGATCATTGGCCAATATCACGGCACTTGTTGTTGCGAGAAATCATTTCAACAAAACCATTCGTGCGAAAGGATTGCAATCTGTGCAGTCGCAACTGATCGTATACGGATCATCAGAAACGCATAACTGTGCTATCAAAGGAATTGAAGTGATCGGTATCGGCAACGACAATTTCAGAAGAATTCCCATCGATGAAAACTACCGCATCAAAACCGATGAACTGAAAGCAGCTATCGAAGCAGATATTGCTGCAGGACTTACCCCTTTCTGCATCATCGGAAATGCAGGCACTGTAAATACCGGAGCCATCGATCCGCTGACAGAACTTTCTGCCATCGCAAAGGCATACGGTTGCTGGTTCCACATCGATGGTGCATTCGGAGCGATCCCCAAAATATTGCCGGAGTTTCAGCAACAGCTTGCCGGCATCGAACTGGCAGACAGCCTGGCTTTCGACTATCACAAATGGTTATACGTAAACTACGAAGTAGCTTGTGTTCTGATCAGAGATGCAGACGCACATCGCAATGCATTTACTGTTCAGGCAAACTACCTGGTTACCCACGAGCGCGGACTTTCTGCAGGGCCCGAGGCTTTCAGCAACCTTGGAATGGAATTATCGAGAGGATTCAAAGCACTGAAAGTATGGATGAGCCTGAAAGAGAACGGCATGCAGAAATACCGCCAGCTGGTGCGACAGAATATTCGTCAGGCAGAATACCTCGCCAACCTTATCAGGCTGGAAGACAATCTGCAGCTGATGGCCGAAGTATCACTGAATATAGTTTGTTTCCGATATGCAACATCACAACATACAGATGATGAATTGAATCATATCAACAAAGAAATTCTAATGCGTTTGCATGAAGAAGGAATAGCGCTTCCATCATACACATTACTGAATGGCAAATACGTGATAAGAGCGGCCATCACCAATCATCGCAGCAGACTTGCCGACTTCGATGCATTGGTAAACGCAGTGGTGTCGATAGGAAACGATGTGGCACCAACCATAAAAATTAACGATTAAAGCAAACAAAATGCAGAATATATCTGTAGTTTCGTATGAAGCAAAATACAAGAGCGCTTATGTAAGCCTCAACAGAGCTTGGATTGAAAAATACTTCCGGATAGAACCCGCTGATGAATATGTGCTGCAAAATCCGGAAGAGACGATTATCGATAAAGGTGGCTCCATCCTGATTGCGTTAGACGATTGCACTGCCGCCGGAGTTGTAGGACTCCGGAAGATCGACAATGATGTATACGAAATGATCAAAATGGCAGTAAGCGAACAATATCAAGGTAAAGGAATCGGTTATATTCTCGGTAAAGCCATTATCGAAGAAGCAGCAAAGCTCGGCGCCCGCAAAGTAATTCTGTACTCGAACAAAAGCCTCAAACCAGCCTTATCACTTTACCACAAACTGGGCTTTACTGAAGTTCCTCTGGAACCCGACAACGACTACATCAGATCTGATATCAAAATGGAACTACTGCTCGATAACAGCACCAGTTCTTACCGGAACAATAACGAGAACCGGCAGGAACCGAACGCTGTGTTTTAAAAAGGATCCACATGAAACTCATGTTGGAAAGGACCGGACGTCTCTACGTAGGGTCCTTTTTTTTATCAAAAAGAATGCCGCGGAACTATTAAATGTACATTTGCAGTTCTATCAAATATCTTCACTATGTCTAAAACCATCATCATCACAGGAGCAAACGGAGGACTGGGTTCCGCTGTAGTAAAAAGATTTCTCACATCCGAAGATTACCATGTGATTGCGGTAGACCACTCGAAAGACAGAAACAGTTTTGCGGAGGGGCATGCCCGTTATGAATTCCACGTAGTGAATGTAGGCGATGAAACAGAAACCAGCACCTTCATCGATGCCATGATCAGCAAGCACAAAAAGATCGACGGAGCCTTGCTGCTCGTTGGTGGTTTTGCCATGGGCAATATCGATACTACAGACGGACAAGCCATCAAAGACCAGTTTCATATCAACTTCGAAACAGCGTATTACACAGCAAGGCCGCTCTTCAATCATATGCACCAGCATGGTTATGGCCGCATTGTGCTGATCGGCTCTAAACCTGCCTTACAGCCCGCTGCCGGCAAAAATGTACTGGCCTATGCCATTGCAAAGAGCATGCTGTTCAAGCTCGCTGAGCTGTTGAACGAAAGCGCTAAAGGCACCAATGTCGTTTGCTCGGTAATCGCCCCCAGCACTATCGATACGCCCACAAATCGCCGCGATATGCCCGATGCCGACACCAGCAAGTGGGTAAAGGGCGAACAGATTGCAGACCTGATGGAATTCATTTGCTCAGACAAAGGAGATCCGCTCCGCGAATCTGTTTACAAGATTTACAATAACGCCTGATAAGATTATCCTGCCTCGCAGCAGGCCAAAATAAAAGCCAGCCTGTAACCGGATCATCCGGCCACATGCTGGCTTGATTATTTTTAATGGTGCAGTTTGTCCGCTATACAATCAACACGCTGTTCCAGCCGGAAACCCCGTCTGGTTCGCGATGCCTGTTCTCCACGTCTTCCATCCACATTCTGTCGTCGATGTAAAATTTGTAATGATACTTGCCATGCGGCAGCATCGGAATTTCGATGATCCACTCATCCTGTTTATCATGAATCAGCAGCAATTCATCCGGCGCCCAGTGATTGAAAGAACCGGAGAGTGCAATATGATCTGCACAACTGTGGTGGATCATAAAGCGGATCGTTTTCTTCCGCTTGTTCACGTAAGGATATTCATGCATTTTCATGATCGCTCCAATTTTATGATGGCAGAATAGACAAAGCCAAGCAATCAAATTGTTTCCCGGCACGCAGTAAGGCCATAGATAAGTTGATAACCGGTCTGGTTAGAGGGGATATAAAAGTTACGACTTTTCCCGAAGGATCGGAATTAATTAAATGTAAATCTCTGATTAAAATCGGGTACAGATCACCACAAAAAAAGAAATCGAAAAGAAGTTAGCGGGCAGGTGCTACCGTCATTACAGGAATACGCGATTCATTGAACAGCAATCGCGCAAAGAGCCTGTTCACAAATCCGGAAAGCAGCATTTCTTTACCCGGATTCACTACAATCAGATCTGCATCGATCTGACGCGCATATTCCAATGTTGTATCTGCAATATTGCCTCCCGGTACGGTATGACATTCGATGGAGAGATTGGTATTCTCCCGCAATAGCTGATAGGTTTTGTAGAGATAAACTTTGCTTTCAACATCTTCCGCCTCACCAGGACCGGCAAGAGCGATCAGGTGAATCTTTGCATTGAAATGTTTGGCGAGATAACTGGCGAACATCACTTTCCTCAAAGGCAGGTGTGCATCAACCGGCAATACGATATTGCGGATCGCTTCTAATTTGGCAGTTCCTTTTACGGTAAGAACCGGGCAACCTGTTTTTTTGGAAATGCGATTGATATTGAAAGAACGGGCAAACCGCATGGGCAGGATACTGTACGGTTTTTCCACGATGATAAGATCGATCTGATTTTGATTAGCGTAAGAAGTAACATGCAGTTCCTTACTTCCCTTACGCATAGCCGTTAGTAGCTGTAAGCCATCTTCAAGCATCGGCAGATATTCGTTTCTGAGTTCCTGCATCTTTACTTCGTAGTCGGCGAGTTCGCCTTCCGTAAATGCCTGAACAAGGTGTTTATCAGCCGAAGCCATAGCGTGATTCTCCACAAACAACAGATGCACATCGCACCTGAAATGATTTGCTATCATCACCGCCTTACCAACCACCTGGCTTGTCTGTTTACTGAATTCAACAGGCACCAGAATATTATTAAATAGCTTCTTCATGCATCCAGTGCTTCCACTTTAAATAAAGCTATAACTAAGCAATTAAACCGTGATTAATCGTGAATTAAAAGGCCATTAAACTGATAGGGAATAAGGGTTTCAACCTATTGAGGACGCAGACTGTCGAGCGATTCTTTCAGTCTTGTCATTTGTTTCAGCAACTCGATATTCACGGAAAGAATAGAGTCGTTCTGCAATACAAGCTTCTTGTTCTGTCTGTCCAGACTTACATTCTTTTGTTTCAGAAATGCACCTGCAACCAACAAGATGATAATGCAGGTAAGAGGGATCCATTGAAAAAGCAACCGGTAGTTCATACCATTTTATAAGTCGCCAAATTTGATCCAATCCTCTTAAACGGGGATTAAAGAAAGATTAAAAACAAATTAAATCAGCGTGAGAATGCCTTGATGGACGGTAAAATGATGGTAAAAACGGTTCCTGAAACGATATCCGACTGCACATTGATAGAGCCTTTATGCAGCCCGATGATCCTTTTGGCGAGCGCCAATCCGAGCCCGAAACCCTTGGTTCTTGTAGCTGCAGTATTGGTTCGGTAAAATGGCTGAAAGATGTTCTCAATCTCTTCTTCAGCAATTACATCACCCTGGTTTTTTACTCTGATGATGATCTGACTGTTCTGAAAACTGAGGTCCACCCAACTGATATGATCGGGAGAATATTTGCAGCCGTTCTCTACAAAGTTTTTGATAGCGCTGTAGAGCAGATCGCTGTTTCCGAAAACGAGAAATTCGCGGTCGTCGTCGGGGATATCTTCGAAGTGCAGTTCCACTTTGTAAGCCGGACTGATCTTCTGCACATCTCCCATTACCTTGAACATCACTTCATCGATGCGCACTTCAACCAGCTCGATGGTGCCCTGGGAGCCAGTTTTGGCAATTTCGAGCAGGCTTTTGGTGAGCTGCTGCATCTGCTTCACATCTTCACGGATGCTCAGCATCACCTGTTTGTATTCTTCGATGTCTCTGTCTTTATGCAGCGTAACTTCTAACTGACTGGAAATGGAAGTGAGTGGTGTACTCAACTCATGCGAGGCATTGGATATAAACCTTCGCTGAATATTGAAAGATTCCTGCAGGCGGTTGAGCAGATCGTTGAAGGTGTTGGCCAGCTGATGCAGTTCATCGTGCCCGCTGCCTGCTTCGAGGCGATGCGAAAGATTTTGCGAGGAGATATCCTTCACTTCCTGAATGATCATCGAGAGCGGCTTCACCAGTTGGGTAGAGAAAACATATCCGCCGATAAGTGCAATGGCAATTCCGATGAGCAGGCCGAGAAAGAGGATATGCCGAAGTTGTATCAGCCTTGCCCATCCATCAGCATCATATCCTGCCACTACAATCACAATGCGGTTCTTGCTGTCGGTATGGTGAAAGGCGATCGCTTCCCTGCCATCCACTTTGAAGTAGATCTCTTCTTCTACGCGCGAGCGTTCGAGAATACTGCTGTCAACAAAGGGCGTGGATTCTCCCGGAGCATTGAACTCGTAGAGCGGATGATCGAGGTAATCGTAGATCACTACGCTCTTGCGCGGAAGCGTATTTACAGAACCCGAGTCGATGGTGGTAAGCAGTTTGAGGCTGCTGTCGCCAAAGATGGAGTAGATCTGCGCGTTATTGTTGGCGCGGCCTTTCAGCCTTTTGGTGAAGGCTTCGGCGCGATCGCGCGAAGTAAAATAATACACGCTCACACTGCTGAGCAACATGATGGCAGTGGCCAGCAATGCAAAGAGTGCGGTTATTTTATACTTGATCTTCAATCAGAATCAGGGGTTTTCTTTGAGTATGTAACCCATGCCCACCTGTGTGTGGATCAGCTTCGCATCGTAATCCCTGTCGAGTTTTTTTCGCAGGAAGTTTACGTATACGTCGATCACATTGGTTTTGGTATCGAAATCGATATCCCACACATTGAGGGCAATATCCGCCCGTGAAACCACACGGTTCTTATTGCGCACCAGATACTCCAGCAACTGAAATTCTTTTGCCGTGAGCGAAATGGGTTTATCTGCGCGGGTCACCTCCTTGCTGTCGAGGTTCATAACCAGGTCTGCTACTTTGAGCATATTGCCGGTGGGCACATTCTGGTAGATCCTTTTGAGGAGGGCGCGGATGCGCACCAGCAACTCTTTGAAATCGAAAGGTTTTACAATGTAGTCGTCTGCTCCTGCATCGAAACCTTCGATCTTATCATCGGTGGCGCTGAGGGCGGTAAGCATCACAACTGGGATCCGCTCATCGCGTTTGCGGATCTCTTTGCAGAGCTCATACCCGTTCATGCCGGGAAGGTTAATGTCGAGGATCACCAGATCGAACTTGTATGTTTCGACCATTTTCTTTCCGATCAGTCCGTCGTAGGCAACTTCCACATGGTATTGCTGCTCCATCAGCCCCTTGCGGAGGGCTTCTGCGATTTTCTTTTCGTCTTCTACGAGCAAGATTTTGACTTCATCCATATTCATAGTTATGACTTATGCCGGCAAAATTCAGAAATAAACAGCCAAAGGAGCGCTGACGCTGTAAATATCGTATTAAAAGTGAATTAAAACACAGGGAATTACAGAGAATGGAGGAAGAAAAGCCGCTGAATGAAGTGGGCAGGAAGGCCCGGAGGTGAATGCAGATGGGTTGCAAACCCACGCTTCGCAGCAGGTGAGATTCCCAATGGAAGAAGGAAAGAAAAGCAGCACAGGTAACTGCTTCTGGATTTCGTTGTTCCGGAATTGTAAAATTGTTCATAGAAATGAACCGGGTAAACTAAAAACAGCATTCAATAGGGTAGCAGATTTGGGCTGGATTTTACATAGGAGCATAGATGGGTGATTAGCCCGGATTCTATGTCAGCATCTTTGCCACAGATCTCGCTTTGGTGTACGGAAATTCAGACGGTCAGAGGGCACACAGGGTTTCTTTTTTGTGGTTTTTCAATAATTCGTTTATCAGAGAACCATAACCAGGGGAATTCTGTTGCACTGATCAGAATCAGGCGTCTCATGTTTGCGTTGGAAAAATATCAGAGAATAACCAAAGTGGTGAACCCAAATTATCAGGGGATTTGAAACAGGTCTGTTAAAGATAAGTCAAAAACTTATTAAGGAGATCAGCTGATTGAAAAAATATTTTCGCTTATTGATTCCTGTTATACTATATACCCGCGCTATCTGTTCAGTACCTGTCTTCTGATTCTTCCAATCAATTCAATCAAAAGGTGATCCTTCCTGCGACTGTTCAGCGGCACAAATAACCGCAAAAACAATAAATATCCTCGTAGGTTTTAATTTACAACCTGTGAGGATAAATTTAGAGGCTTTGGAAGCCTTTTTTCTTTACACTTCCCGGCGACATGCCATGGTGTTTCTTAAAAATATCTATGAAATTGCTGACCTTCTCATAACCCAGCATCACCGCAGCCTCATTGACAGTAAGCGGTTTTTCGAGCAGGAGATTTTTAGCCAGCTGCATTTTTTTATCGAGGTAATATTCATACACACTCTTTCCGAAAACATTTTTGAAGTGGCGCTTCAGGGTAGATTCACTCAACGCTACCTGATGTGCAATGGCATTCAGATTTGGTAATGTTTTTTGCAGATGCGCTTTAAGAATGGCTTCGGCCTCCATGATCTTTTCGAAATGTACATCATGTGTAGCCGGTACTCCCTGTACGCGATGGCGGAGCGCATGCGTCATAAATCCGGTGATGAGCTTTATTGCCATCGAACGAATCTGCGATGGCTCAGTCTGCTGATTGATGGCAGACTCGAATAAAGTATTCACAGAAATATTATCGGTTACCGAACCGGGCTCGATCAGCACCAGCGGTTTTGAATCTGCATTTAATTTATCCCACAACGCCTCCAGCGGAAGATCCGCTTTCTGAAACTGCTGAGCCAGCCAGAACGCACTCACATTCATATCTATCCATTGCACCGGAAAATTGGGCAGTATCTCCAGATCCATCGGCACACTGTCTGCAATCATCAGCGTACTTCTGGTGCCCGGCCGTGAATATTGCCGGTGCGCACCAATCTGCTGCCAGTTGACATGCTCAGGTGTGAGAACGAAAATAATGGTGAATGTTTTATCCGCCCCCGCTGTACCAGGTTTATAAAACTCAACGGGTTGCTGAAACAGCAGGTTCCAGGCACGAAGAGAAAAGGCAGGCTCAAGATGCCAGCGGTGGATAGTTCCACGGGCAAGTCGCCCGGAAACACGCAGTGTGTCCTCATTAACAAACTCTCCGCTGATTTCATTGGAAAGTTGCTCAAACTCTTTGTCGAGGTCGATCGCAGGAAATTTGATTCGATAGTTTTTCATGTCTGGTTTAGGTTGAACATTGGCATTTTACATTGCATAACATACCCTATTGCTGCCTGTTATACCCGTACAGGTACACTACAGCAATGCCAGGGACCAGCAACATTTGACTTGTTGAGCTACTATCAGAAAAAAACCAGGACGATTAACAAGGATGAAGGTTAAGGAGAGGAGGTTTAAAACGATTATACCAGATCGTTAGCTATCATTAATACTAAAATATATAAATTTTATTACCGAACATACAGTTGTTGACTTTCCTCAAGAATATCTTCCACTATTTATGCTCTCTAAGTGTTTATTGAACTTTTACGGGCATTTTCTGAATCCATTTGGGCATCTAAAGTCAATTGCCCTGATTAATTTTAACCGCAGAAGTCAACACCGGTTATTCAGACTTCCCAATCCAACAATCCCTTGCTAAAACCAAAGCAACATCTCCATCCATTCAATATCCAGAACTTTCTGCATGTCCTTCAATTAAGTAACAAGCAAGTGACATCACTGTACTAGTCTGTCAATAACTTTTTTTCTGAAAAGAAGAGTAGTTTTTGCTGCCTGCAAAGGTCTCCACCTATGCAAACGGTACTTTATTGCCCCTCATGTAAGAAAGTGAAAATCCACCTGGCAAGGACTCTGATAGCAATTAACCTAATCGACAATCCTGTCACCTCACGAAATCAGTTACTATGAAACTCAGGAAATTTTACACTTTAGTGCTTACCTCTGTACCGTTTTTAACCGTTGATCCGGCTCATGCGCAAATCCAGGCCTCAAAATTTCCTTATCCTCCTTCCGTACAAATGTCCACAAACGGCATTCCCGAAATGCCCAACTCATCCAATCATCCTTTGCCATCCTCTGCTACCCCCAACTGGTTCGCAGAAGTCTCCAACAATATCCAGGAATTGGAAAATGCTTTCTACCCAACTGCCCATAATAAATACAGGGTAGCAAATTCCACACACCGGATCGCATTTGACATTTCTCAAAAAGGATATACCGTTTACCAGGTTAGTCAGCAATACAAGGAAGAAACCTGGAAAATGCAGTTCAATATCCTCGGCGCCGGCAGACGCAGGCTTCAATGGACGCCAAAACAGTCATTTGAGTCAGCCTCAGGCAACGATATGCTTCGCTATATGTATAAAGAAGTTGAAGTTCAGTACACCAACAGTACCGATGGACTTCGTCAGAACTTTATCATCAATCAGCGTCCGGATGGCAACCAGCCATTACAGGTTCGCATGCGCATCACCGGTACACTAAAAACAATACTGGAGAATAACAGTCTCCGGTTCGTTAGCCGCGATAGTCTTCAGCAAACAAAATTGATGTATCAGGATCTCAAAGTGTGGGACAATCAGTACAAACCACTCAACGCTTCCATGAAACTGAAAGGAGACATCCTTACCATCGAAGTGGACGACGCCAATGCACAGTACCCCATCACCATCGACCCCATCAATAAGACTCCCGACTGGAAAACCAATACCAACGGGGTTCTTGCCGGACTGGGATTGAGCAATCTTCAAATCCTTACTTCGCTCTACGGCTTCGCCGTATGCGGCCTCGGAGATGTGAACGACGATGGTTATGGCGATGTTGCAGTATCTGCACCCGGCCTTATCGGTGTGCTCGGAAACAGCAGCTCACTCGTAAGCGTAGGCGCAGTATTCGTGTACTACGGATCAGCAGCCGGCCTGGCCACCACTCCTGCAAAAACACTGCAACCCAACACAGCAGTGGCAGGCGCACTCTTCGGAACCAGCATCGACGCAGGCGACGTAACCGGCGATGGCATCAACGATATTGTGATCGGCGCTCCGCTCGACCACGTTGAACTCTCAGCTGGTCTCGGTACAATCGATGGAACAGTGGGTAAAGTGTATGTGTATCCCGGCGGAACACTCGCTGCACCCAATCCCTCTAATTTTCTTACACTCACTGTATCTACTGCCCATGTAGGCGGAATCAATATCAAACTCAATGCGCTGTTTGGATTCTCCGTGGGCGTTACAGACGATCTCAATAAAGATGGCAAACAGGATATCGTAGTCGGTGCTCCCGGTTATGTGAAAGTAGAACTGGCTGGTCTGGTAAAAACTCAGACTGGCGCTGCATTCGTTTGCCTTTCCAACAAAAACAATAACAGTTTCTCCAATATGGTTCAGCTTGAGCCGCCCACATTCAGCCTGCTCGGCATTCCCCTTCCGCTGCTCAATGGCATCGCAGGGTTGATGTTCGGCCTCAGCGTGGACGGCGTGGGCGACTACAATGGCGACGGAGCCCCCGATGTTGTGGTGGGTGCTCCTGCCGGCGTTAACCTCACCGGTCTGCTCGATATTCTGAACGGACAAATTCTCGGAGGCTCCGCCTACGTTTATTATGGCAAGACCGATAAAACAGGGATCAATTCAAATATCGGCTGCAGGCTGCAGGCCGCATCCACCGGGCTTCTCGGCAATGCTGCCAACCTCTTTGGCTTCAAAGTAAAAGGGGTGAAAGGCATCGACGGAAAGAAGAACGGAAATATCGTGGTAGGTGCCCCGTTAGGAGGCTTACTTTCAAATGCACTTAGCCTCAATATCAAAACAGGTAATGTGCATGTATTCAAAAAGAAAGCTGCAGGTTACTCAGGAAATGTTGAAGTGGCCAACCAGGTGCTCGAATCTCCCAGACCATCCAACCTCCTGCAGGGACTGTTCAGCGGAACACTGCAACTCAGCGTTCTCTTCGGTACATCCATGGACAATGGATATGATGTAAACAGCGACGGCTTTCCTGATATCATCATCGGTGAACCGCTTTCATCGGGCGTAAATCTCGGCATGCTTCAGACTAACCTCGTTGGCGGATCGGCTTACATCTACTACGGCGATGCTACCGGCGGATACAATACCACTCCCGGTTTTGAAGTATCAGCTACCTACGGAAATGAGTTCCTCAGCGTGAATGCCACAGCCCTCTTCGGGTTCAGCGTAACGGGCGTTCAGAAGATCACCAATCCATCGAAAGTATCGATGGTGTCTGGAAAAACTTCTACGCTGAGCATCGCCAGCAGTCCAACAAGACTGGTAGTAGGCTCTCCGCTGAGCGCGCTCGATTTCAGCAGCAGCGTACTCAATCTCGGCAGCACACTCGGCACAACATTCAACTTTGCTGCCGGCAGCAATGGTCTTGGTAAAGCATACAGTTTCGACGCCATGTCCACTACACTGCCTGTTACCATCACTTCCATCAAAGCCGAAGCGAAGAATAACAGCACAGTGGATATAAACTGGAATGTAAGAGAAGAACTCAATCTCGACCGCTACGAGCTGGAACGCAGCAGCGACGGAAAGAATTTCGAGTCCATCGCCCTAGTATTCCCCTGGGATAACAGTCAGGTATCGAACACCTATCAGTACTCCGACAAGAAACCGTTTATGGGCATCAACTTCTACCGCCTGAAATCGGTGGATAAAGATGGATCGTCCAAGTATTCGCTCATCGTAGCTGCGAAAATCGGACAGACGGTGACTACCAGCATTGCCATTGCACCCAATCCTGTGCAGGGCAATATCAGAGCCATCTTCAGCGGACTTGTAAAAGGAAACTACACCACAGAGCTTAGAAATGTGGCAGGACAATTACAATTCTCCAAATCAATCAATATTCAACAGCAGGATCAGATTGTATACTTCGAGCGTGGCAATGCTGCGCCGGGCATCTACTGGCTCACTGTATTTGATAACGCAGGACAAAAAGTTGGTACAAGCAGGGTTATCGTCCAATAGGTTTGTGAGATCTCGGACACACAAACCGATCCTCATGTAGGTTGAGGAAATACGTTCAGGGTTCATTGCACACAGGCTAACGGGGTCGTCTTCACCAGAGGCGGCCTCGTTTTTTTATGAATACTTTTTCGACAAAAAACCCGCAGGCCCGTAGGGGTATCGATGCTTCTTATAGTCTTACCTGAAATAGCGAATAACCAAAATATACAAAGTACCTAAATGCCCTGGTCTCATGAAAGCATTTGTACACGGTACTTCTACGCCTTTGAGCATTTGAAAAAAAAGTTGCAGCCTGCAGCATATGCGTGGCTGTTAGGAATCGCTATGCACACCCAAAACTAAGGAGAACCTCCTTGCTGCTGCTATTACAATAATCACAAACCATATAAATCAACCCACCATAATTCTATTTCAAACACAAACTTTAGCTCTTGATGTTCCCAGCCAGTCAATCAGAATCCGGAAAATGGAACCTTACCGCAAATGATCGTTTACTCAGATGGAGCCGTACCGCCGCCTTGCTGTTGCTGCTGTTTCAGTTCAGCTCAGCATCTGCACAGGAAGAACCAGATACCACCATTGTAATTCATGAATTGCCCGAACAGGTGATCACTCTTCACGAAACCCCGACGGTAGAAAAAAAGGCATACCCAACGCTCAGCTTCAGTAATTACCGTCATTTGCTGAAAGACAACTTTAAGAGGCAGATAACATTCCCATTCAGAACTACCAGAAAAGACAGAGACATTCTCCTTGGACTGGGATTAACAGCCACAGTAGCTTTTCTTACAGATAAAGAAACCAACCGGCAGCTGGGAGATTTGCGCAGACACAGCAGTTTCGTTCGGGTGAACAGTCCCATAATAGGCAAGCTGGGCGCGAGTTACAGCTTTGTGGTACTGGGCCTTACCGGCGCATACGGGTTTATCTTCAAAGACCCCAAAGCACAGACAACTTTTCTGCTGGCCACCCAGGCAGCATTGAGCACCGGCGTATGGACGCATACTTTCAAATTCATCACATCCCGTACAAGGCCCAATGCCTACAACAGATTTGAGGGGCCGGGGTATTTTTTCAAGCCACGTAAATCAGATGATATTTTCTGGAATAATGAATTCAACTCTTTCCCTTCGGGCCATACATCCAATGCATTTGCCATAGCAACGGTGTTCGCAAAAATGTATCGGGATGTTCCAGCTATTCCGATCATTGCTTACAGTGCGGCATCTCTGGTAGGGGTAACACGCATTATCGATAACCGCCACTGGGGGTCCGATGTGCTGATGGGGGCAGCCCTCGGTTATTTCTGCGGCTCGCAGGTAGTGAACAATTACTGGAGAATGTTCGGATTGAAAAACAAAAATAACAATCAGGAGCCACCATTATCGTTTAACGTAAACTATCTTAACAATCAAACAGTACTGGGACTGACCTACAAATTCTAAGCATGAACCTGAAACCATCGATATTGGCCATTGTGATGCAATTCATCATCCTTCAAGGATATTCGAATTTGCAGGCACCCCAGATTATTTCAAACGATACTGTTCCGGCAAAGCCGTTAATGGATACCGTTCCCGCAAACGCATCGGGCATAAAAAACACCGATACCGTTCCTGCTCCCTCTCCGAAAAACAGATGCACTGTGAGACTTCCATTGGACACTTTGGTCAGGCTGGATAAATTCGTTGACCCGGCAGTACAAACGGATCGTAACGGATACCCAAGACCGAAAAAATGGGGATTCATCACCAATCTCCCTTCAGACCTGCTGCAGGTGGCGAAGAGTCCGTTCCAGAAAAAGAATTTATTGGGATTGGGAATTGTTGCAGGCACTACTGCATTGCTGATCTGGCAGGATCAGAACCTCATCGACGAAACCAAAAGATTTGCTGATAACATTCATCTGCAACGCGAAACCGGATACAAAGTTTTTCTGAAAGCAGGGGATACCAAGATTCTGAAAATTCCCACCAATCTCAATACAGCCCTGTATCAGCTGGGCGAAGGCGGCACCAGCATGTTCATTGCCGGTGGCCTGTTCATCTACGGAAAAATCAACAAAGATTATCGCGCACTGCAAACGGCCAGTGATCTGGCGGAAGGTTTTGTACTGATGGGATTGGGCACGCAGATACTCAAACGAATTACAGGAAGACAGAGCCCCTTTATGTCTACGCAACCCGGAGGCAAGTGGCAGCCATTTCCATCTTTCGCTGAATACCAGCGCAACACACCTAACTACGATGGGTTTCCTTCGGGGCACCTGGCCACCATGATGTGCACAGTTACCATTCTTGCAGAGAACTATCCGGAGAAAAAATGGATAAAACCGGTAGGGTACCTCATCATGGGACTATCAGGATTTGCCATGATGAATACCGAAGTTCACTGGGCAGGCGATTATCCGCTGGCACTTGCACTCGGTTATGTGTCGGGAAAAATTGTGGTTGGAAGACATAAAAAGCCCGCGAAGAAATTACCGGCGATGTACTAGAAACAAGGCAAGCAGCACAATTGTGTTGTTAACCAATTCTCAAAAAACTTCTTACTGATCGGCGAAGCGCAACCACTTCGTATCGATTCTCATCTTTATTGCGGGAAGAAATTCTTCGGACAGGATTTCGAAAAAATCAAAATACCGGCAGGAACTAACCTCAAGGTTAGCAGTTCAACCGGATTTTTTTTAGCAGCCGGTTGTGTGTCAAAAAACTCCGGAAACCAATAAAACTCAGGCAGGTAGCGATATTCAGAAATTGTCCGGAAATTGAATGGACCGATGCCGCTTTAAACAATTTTTAATGCGTTTTCGCAAACACAAAAGCAACGGCATTGTTTGAATTATTCATAAAAACGTAATTTCGCATAATACCTAAGTATGAAAACCGGGAACACTGCTGAAGACACACACCTTTAAACCAACGATTTATCATGTTGTAAACAGTTTGCTATGGAACTTAAAAAAGTAGAAAAGATCTCGAAAGCATTAGCAGATCCCAACCGACTCCAGATTTTGAAGTCACTTCACAAAAAACAGGCTTGCCTGTATTGCTCTGATATCAATGAACTCATCGACCTTACTCAGCCATCTATCTCCCACCACCTCAAGCAACTCACTGAGGCTGAACTGATCATAGCTGAAAAAGAAGGCCGGAATGTAAAGTATACCATGAACAATAAAATGATTGATCAGTACGTAAGCTTTTTGCTGGCACTGAAGGTGTAAAAAAAAAATTTGGGGGAAATGATCGACGTATTGAAATGTTTCGATAGATTTGCATTCTCAATCGTGAACACGACAATCCTTTTTCAAAAGGATTTTTTTAGAAAGAACATATCGAAACATTTCAATACATCTATTAAACCGAGAGTTATGAATCGCCTACTACCAGCCAGACCAATCAACCACCGCCTGCAGGCTTCCGCTGCACCGGCGCTGAAACACCCACCGATTGCCACCACACTTTTACTCATATTGTCTCTCCCTGTAATGATTTTCCTTCATGCCTGTGCAAGCCGCGCCAACGAACCGGCTCCCAAAGTTGCCACAGCGGCAGCAGTGGTTCCAGGCCTTCCGGCTGATGCCCATGTGGTAACACCCGGCGAAGTAAAAGAAGTACTGGAAATCACTGGCACTCTGGCCGCAAATCAGAATGTAGTGATCAGCAGCGAGCTGACTAAAAAAGTGGTGAGCGTTCCCGTGAGAGAAGGAAATATCGTGTCTAAAGGAACCCTGCTCTTCCAACTCGATGATGCAGACCTCCAGGCACAACTCGAAAGACTTCGTCAGCAGGAAAAATTAGCCGCCCTGAATGAAGCACGTTTGAAAGACCTGATTGCGCATGATGCCGCTTCACAACAGGACTACGACCAGGCAGCCACCAACCTGGCAGTGTTGAAAGCAGAGATCAGACAATTACTCACTACCATCGACAAAACCCGCATCCGCGCGCCTTTCAATGGCAGGATCGGTATCATCCGCACCTACCCCGGTGCACTGGTTTCGCCCAGCACTCCGCTGACAACCATCGTGGATGATGCACAGGTGAAAGTAGAATTTTCTGTTCCTGAGAAATATGCCAACCTGGTAGCACAGGGTAAACAGCAAACCTTCACAGTAGAATCAGACAGCACCGAGTACAAAGCAACCGTAATGGCAAAAGAGTCATATGTGGATCAAGCCACCAGAACATTGCTGGTTCGTGCAACTGCCGCCAATACCAATCATAAACTGGTAGTGGGACAGAGTGCGCGCCTCACCCTGGCGCTTCGCAGCTCAGATAATGCGCTGCAGATCCCCAGCCAGAGCCTCATGCCATCTTCTCAGGGTTACTCTGTATTTGTAGTGAAGAGCGGAAAAGCAGTTCTCACTCCGGTTGCTGTAGGTCAACGCGGTCCCGACAACGTACAGATCACCAAAGGTCTTAGCGTAGGCGACACCGTTGTAGTGAGCAATCAGCTCCGCCTCAGTAATGGTGCAGATGTGAACATTGTGAACCTGAAGTAGCAGCAACAGTGAAGCAATAGCTGTTCCCTTTCCCCTGGTTTTTATCCCGTCCCTTTTTTCCAGCAGATAATTATTCAACACAACATCTAAAGGGCAGTGTACATCACTGCACACTGCCCTTGTATTGACCTTTTACAATTAATTATATGAGCGCCATTTCACAAATGAGCATCTCCCGGCCAGTATTGGCGGGGGTGATGTCGGTTCTTTTGATCTTATTTGGCATAGTGGGCTACACTTTTCTCGGAACAAGGGAATATCCCGTAACCGACTCGCCCATTGTGACCGTTACCACAGTATATCCCGGCGCAAGCGCCGACATTATTGCCTCGCAGGTTACCAAACCTTTGGAAGAAGCCATCGCAGAAGCCAACGGCATCCGCGCCCTTTCTTCTGTAAGCCGCGAGCAGGTTAGTATCATCACAGTTGAATTCAATATGAATGCCGATCTCGAAGCCGCCGCCAACGACGTGCGCGATAAGGTATCCAAAAGCCGTCAGCAACTGCCGACAGATATTGAACCTACCATTGTTGAGAAAGCTGGTCCTGCAGACTTCCTCGTGTTCCTCACCGTTCAGAGCGATACAAAAACTCTCGAAGACGTTACCGACTTCGTAAACATCAATATCAAAGAACGCTTACAATCCATACCAGGCGTTCGTTTGGTGGATTCTTATGCAGGCCGCAAACGCGCTATGCGACTGAGAATGGACCCTGTAAAATTATCTTCCTACGGTCTCTCTCCGGCTGATATCCAAACAGCATTGCAACGTGAGAACGTAGACCTTCCAAGCGGACGCATCGAAGGTCAGCAAACAGAAATGACCCTCCGCACCGAAGGCCGCCTCGTTACTGAAGATGATTTCAATAACATGATCGTGAGTGAGAAGAACGGAGCCATCGTTCGCTTCCGTGATGTAGGACAAGCCATCATGAGCTCTCAGAACGAACGCACCGCAATGATAGTGATAGAAGGAAAGAAAGCACGATATGGTGTAGGTACAGCTATCCAACCACAACGCGGCGCCAACTCTCTGGCCATCGTAGATGAATTCAAACAAAGATTTGAAGACATCGTAAAAACGGCTCCAAAAGGTTACGATGTTAAACTGGGTAAAGACTTCACGGTTCCTGTTAGAAATTCACTGGCAGAAGTGGAAGAAACGCTCATTCTTGCATTCGGACTGGTGACGATCATCATCTTCATCTTCCTGCGCGACTGGCGCAGTACACTGATTCCACTTGTGGCAATCCCCGTATCCATTATCTCCTCCTTCTTTATCATGTATCTGGCGGATTACTCCATCAACGTATTGACGCTGCTGGGCCTTGTACTCGCCATCGGACTTGTGGTGGATGATGCGATTGTGGTACTTGAAAATATATACTCGAAAGTGGAACAGGGCATGAAACCGCTGGAAGCAGCACGCAAAGGTTCCAATGAGATCTACTTTGCAGTAATCTCAACCACCATCACACTTGCAGCTGTGTTCCTTCCCATCATGTTCCTCGGAGGTATCACCGGTAAACTGTTCAAAGAGTTTGTGGTAGTAGTTGCCGGATCTGTGCTGATTTCAGCATTCGTAGCCCTTACCTTGTCTCCCATGATGAGCGCCTATCTGCTCAAAGCCGGCGCACATCACAACTGGCTCTATCGCAAAACTGAACCATTCTTTGTAAAACTCAACAACGGGTACGAAAATCTGCTGAAAGGATTCATGCGTTTCCGCTGGTTAGGAATTGTGTTGCTCCTCCTTTCTTTCGGTATCGCATATTTCCTGGCTCCTAAACTTCCTTCTGAGCTGGCTCCTTTGGAAGACCGCTCACTGGTAGGGTTAGCCGTAATTGCACCGGAAGGAACTTCATTCGAGAGCATGGAAGAAACCATGAAGGAGATCAACAACTATGTAGCAGATTCTATCCCTGATCTCAATAACAATATCACGTATGCAGCTGTAGCAGCCGGAATGGGAACTCTTGCACAACCCGCCAATACAGCGTTCCAGTGGGTGTTCCTCGAAGATCCTGCCAAGCGTAAAAGCAAAATGACGCAACAACAGGTATTCGAAAAACTCGTGGCAGCCAGCAGCAGATTCAGAAACGTTCTGATGATCCCGATCCAGACGCCTACCATTGGTGGATTTGCATCCAGCCAGCCAATCGAATACGTGGTGCAGGCGCCAGATCTGAAAAGCCTGATCGATGTAATGCCTAAACTCACCGGCGCAGCATATGGCAGCAAAAAGCTGGCCTTCGTGAACCCCGACTTCAAAGTGAACCGCCCTGAGATCGGTATCTCCATCGACAGACAAAGAGCAGCGCAGCTGGGTATCTCCACACAGGAAATCGGCCGCACACTCCAACTAGCACTCAGTGGAAGACGTTACGGATACTTCATTCACAACGACCGTCAGTACGAAGTGATCGGGCAACTCGAAAGAGCTGACCGCTCTACACCAGAGAACCTTCGTTCACTGTTTTTGAAATCGTCCAACAACGAAATGGTACCGCTGGATAACCTGGTGCAACTGAAAGAAGGCATTAGTCCTCCCGCAATCTACCGCTACAACCAGAGCTACAGTGTAACCATTCAGGCAACGCCTGCACCTGGTGTGAGCATGGGAGAAGCGCTGGCTGAAATGGATAAGATCACCAAAGAAACCCTGCCCTCAGGATTCAGAACTTCGCTGGCCGGACAAAGCCGCGACTACAAGGAGAGCAGCTCCAGTCTCGTGTTTGCGTTCATCTTCGCCATCGTACTTATCTATCTGGTACTGGCAGCGCAATTCGAAAGTCTGATCGATCCGTTCATCATCCTGCTGACAGTTCCGATGGCCGTAACCGGTGCCTTGCTGAGCCTTTGGTTAAGCGACAGTTCCATCAACATCTTCAGCCAGATCGGTATGATCATGCTGATAGGTCTGATCACCAAGAACGGTATCCTCATCGTAGAGTTTGCGAACCACAGGAAGAAAGAAGGATATAGTGTGCGCGAATCCGTTATATACGCAGCAGCATCACGTTTCAGACCGATCTTGATGACCACACTCGCGATGATCTTCGGTGCACTGCCAATCGCATTGTCACTGGGTAATTCATCCGGAAGCCGTGCCTCACTGGGTATTGTTGTGGTAGGTGGACTGGTATTCGCAGGTGTACTTACACTTTTCGTAATCCCTGCGGTGTACAGTTTCTTCAGCCGCAAACACAAACCAGTAACCGACGATTCAAACGGAACAGCAGTTTCTTCTGCCGCTCCATCACTTCAACCCAATACAGTTTTATCATGAGAAATTCCTCCCTCAAATATATACTCCTGTCTGCCATTATCGCCGGCGGCTCGCTGAAGAGCACGGCACAGCAGGCAAGAAGTCTCAGTCTGCAGGACGCAGTGCAGCTGGCAACACAGAACAACCGGACTCTAAAAGCAAATGCCCTGGATGTTTCCATTGCCGGAGAGCAGGTGCGGGTAGCGAAAAGCCTTTCGCTGCCTGCCGCCCAACTGGGAGCGCAGTACGCACATTATTTTGCCCTTCCCGCATTTTTCGGGATGGGTACAAACGGAAGCGATAAGAAAATCCCTTACTCCAGGATCGGGGGCCGCGATCAGTTCTCAGGATCTGTAAGCGCAACCTATCCGATCTATAATCCAGTAGCAGCGCCCTCCCGCAGAGCAGCGCTGTTGCAGGAGAAAGTTGCACAATCAGCATATCGCCAGTCGTCTATCGATGTGGCAGCTGATGTACAACAAACCTATCTCGGAATTCTGGTACTCGCAGAGCGTGTAAAACTCCAGCAGGAAAGCCTGCAGCGTAACGAGAAAGCACTGGCAGATGCAAGAAGCTTACTCGCTCAGGGCCGCGGCTTGCGCGTTGATACACTACGTGCATACACTGCGGTTGAGAATCTACGTCCGGATATTCTCAAACTCAACTATGCCATTTCAGTAGGCAAGCAGCAACTGATCACACTCATGGGACTTGATTCACTCTCTGAGATCAGTCTCACCGATTCTCTCAAAGTGGATGCACCCGATGCAGTGCCCGATGAGACAGCACTCTACGAAGAAGCACTTCGTCAACGCCCCGATCTGCAGGCACTGAATCTGCAACAACAGGTGAGTGAACAACAAACCTCACTCGCTAAGGCAGCAAGAAAACCAGTTGTATCGCTCGCTGGTCAATATCAACTGACCAGTCAGGCACGCAAGGTTGATTTCGCAAACGCTTACTGGCCTTCAGCTTCATGGGCAGGAGCACAGGTAACGCTGCCGCTGTTCACAGGTTTCAGCAATCAGGCGAAGATCCGTCAGGCACAATTGGCACAGGAGCAATCAGGCATCCGTATCAATGAAGCGCAGCAGTCGCTGAAGACCACCGTTAAACAAGTGATCGCCAATCTCCGCGAAACAAGTGCGAGAATGAAAACACAACTGAGAGTGAAAGAAACGGCTTTAACCAGTTACGACATCGTAGCATATAGATACGCAAAAGGAGTAACCTCCAGACTGGAATTGACAGATGCAGAACTGGCATTGACAGCAGCACAACTGAATTATTTAGAATCGGTATTCGACTACCTCAGTGCAACAATTGATCTGGCGAGAACGAGAGGCAACGAAGGAGTAGCACGATAAGAACAAAGGGTTAGCAAGAATAGAAACGCAATAAAGTTTAGCAGTAAGATTGAACAAATAGGAAGCAAGCGCAAGTCAGCACCGGGATTGAAGAGAATGAATGCATATCTGGGAAGATAAAACGAAAGATGGAGGAATGTCCCGGTGCTTCAATTAAAGAATAAAGTTTGTGTTCATATATGGTTGTGTCTCTCAGTATAGAGGTTGTGTTTCGAGGGTCTATCAGTTGATAGGCCCTCTTTGTTTACACAGACTTTATTAAAACAAAAATGACCGGAATACCGGTCATTCAATTTTTTATCAGTAAGTCGAAATGCGTTTCTTACAAAAAGCCCAGCTCCAGCTTCGCTTCTTCGCTCATTCTGTCTTTGGTCCATGCAGGATCAAAAGTCAGCATCACGTTTGCGTCGGTTACTCCTTCCACTTCTCTGATCTTTTCATCAACTTCGCGCACAATCTCACCGGCAACCGGACAAGCAGGCGCAGTGAGTGTCATCGTCAAATTAACGTATCCGCCGTCATTGATTTCTACTCCGTAGATCAATCCGAGCTCTACGATATTCACCGGAATTTCCGGATCGAACACCGTGCGGAGCCTGTTGTAAATTTCTTCTTCTATTTGTTGCTTGTTCAGCATAGTAGTGCAGGTTGAAAAATGAATCTTACTTCTCCTGTGATTGCAGGGCCACTGCATACAGTTTCATTTGTTTGATCATGCTCAGCAGGCCATTGGAGCGGGTTACAGAGAGATGCTCGCGTAATCCGATCTTGTCTACAAAGTACAGTTCAGCGCCGGCGATTTCGGAAGGTGTATGATCGCTCAGTACTCTTACCACCATACTCACCAGCCCTTTGGTGATAATGGCATCGCTGTCTGCCGTGAAGAGCACTTTACCATCTTTGTAATCTGCATGAAGCCATACTCTCGACTGGCAGCCGCGGATGAGGTTATCATCCTGTTTGTATTGTTCACTGATCAGTGGCAGATCTTTCCCCATCTGGATGATGTATTCATACTTTTCCATCCAGTCTGTGAACATTTGAAATTCGTCTATGAGCTCGTCCTGTATTTCGTTGATGGTCATATTCAATTATCCGGAAATTACAACAGCATGGATACTGCGCGTTTAACGCCTTCTACCAGCTGATCCATTTCCTGTTTAGTATTGCAGAATGCAAGGCTGGCCCTTACAGTGCCGGGGATACCAAAGATCTCCATGAGAGGCTGCGTACAGTGGTGACCTGTTCTCACAGCGATTCCCATTTTATCGAGCAGGATGCCGATATCAGAAGGATGGGTTCCGTCGACGAAGAAAGAAACCACACTTGTTTTCTGATCGGCTGTTCCGATGATGCGAAGCCCCGGAATTTCCAGCAGTTTCGCCGTTACGTATTCAAGCAGTTCGTGCTCATACTGAGCAACCACTTCAATACCCAGCCCGTTGAGATAATCGATACCTGCACTGATACAGATGCCGGCTTCAATATTTGGAGTGCCTGCCTCGAATTTGAAGGGCAGTTCGTTATAGGTAGTTTTCTCGAATGTAACGTGTTTGATCATGTCTCCGCCACCCTGATAAGGAGGCATTGCATTCAGCCATTTTTCCTTACCGTAAAGGATGCCACTTCCTGTAGGTCCGTAGAGTTTGTGACCGGAGAATGTGAGGAAGTCTACATCGAGATCCTGCACATCTACTACAATATGCTGAACAGCCTGCGCAGCATCGAGCATTACCGGAATGCCTTTCTCATGCGCCAGAGCAATGATCTCTTTCACCGGATTGATGGTTCCAAGTGAGTTGGAGATCCAGCAGACAGAAACGAGTTTCACGTTCTTGTCTTCTGCCAGCATTTTTTTGTATTCATCCATCTTCAGCTCTCCCTTCTCATTGATGGGGATCACTTTCAGATTGGCTTTACGGTCTTCACACAAAATCTGCCAGGGAACAATATTGGAGTGATGTTCCATGGCCGAGATGATAATGGTATCGCCTTCTTTTACAAACTGTTTGCCATAGCTGTACGCAACCAGGTTGATGCCATCGGTGGTTCCTTTTACGAAAAGGCACTCATAATCGTGTGGGGCATTGATGAACTTTGCTACTTTTTTCCTGCTCACTTCATAAGCTTCCGTAGCACGCTGGCTGAGGAAGTGTACGCCGCGATGGATATTGCTGTTCTCATGCGTGTAATAATGCTCGATGGCCTTGATTACACTGAGCGGCTTCTGAGAAGTAGCCGCATTATCGAGATACACCAAAGGTTTGCCATGCACCATGGTTGAGAGAATCGGAAAATCTTTCCGGATCTTTTCAACGTCGAGTACAGCAGGTGATATAGTTGAAGTAGCGCTCATGATTTAAGCTTTCAGACCTTCTTCGATCAGGTGATTGATATGATCCTGCACTTCTGCAAGGGGGATCTTTTCCGTTACATCAAAAGCAAACGCATGTACGAGAAGAGCACGTGCTTTCTCCTCGCCGATACCGCGGCTCTTGAGGTAGAACAATGCATCGGCATTGAACTGACCAACTGTTGAACCGTGGGAGCATTTTACATCGTCGGCAAAAATTTCCAGTTGTGGTTTAGAATCAACAACGGCTTTTCTGCCAAGCATCAGGTTATTGTTCTGCTGGAAGGCATTTGTTTTCTGCGCGTCTTTGCGAACAAAGATCTTACCGTTGAAAACGCCGGTGGATTCATCTTTCATCACACCTTTATACAATTCGTTGCTCTGGCAATGTGGCTTGCGGTGGTCAACGATGGTATGATTGTCTACCAGCTGATGGCCGCCACTGAGGTACAATCCGTACAGATGGCTTTCCACGTTCTCACCGTCGAGCGCAATGTTGAGGTTATTGCGCAGCAGGCTTGTTCCCGGGAATGATGCCTTGTAGTTATTGTACACACTGTTTTGCTGCTGGTACACTTCTGTATGATGCACATAGCGGTTCTTCTCAGAACCAGCCTGAATATAGTAATGATGCAGATTAGCATTCTCCGCTACAAAGATCTCTGCAACATTGTTAACGAATACATTGGCATTGGCCCCTGCATTCACAAAACTCTCGATGATGCTGCCGTTGGCGCTCACACCAACAACATACAGGCTGCGGGGCTGCAGAAACAGTGGCTCATTGGCCGTATTGATATGCAGTACATGAATAGGCTTTTCAACAATGGCATTGTTCTTTATTTCGATAAAGAGTCCATCGCGGAAGAGCGCAGTGTTCACTGCTGCAAAGTGATTCTTCGCGAGATCGGTATATGTACCGAAGTGTTTTTGAAAGGCAGGTCTGGATGCTGCTTCCAGAATCGGAAGAACAAACACGCCTTCCTGATTAACTGTATCGGAAAGATCTTTTCTGAACACGCCGTTCACCAGTACGATGGTCCATACATCGAGGTGAGGGATGGCTGCGTTTTTGATTACAGACTCAGGCACTTCTACCAGTTCTTCTTCGGTAGCCGTAGCAAAAGATTCTTTCAGAAACGGTGTGAGGTTAACGTATTTCCAGTCTTCCACCTTATTGGAGGGGAAGCCTGCTTTCTTGAAATTTTGAAATCCTTTCTGACGCAAGGCAGTGAGGGCTTCGGGCTCAGCAGTATTGCTGCGCACTTCGAAGTCTGCAATGCACTGGTCGTATAACGAGTTGATGATTTGTGTGGCCGTATTTTCCATTCCGATCATTTAATCGCAGCGTACTGCGAATAGGTTGTTTTCAATTATCACTCCTGATTAGTGGAAGCTTGCAGCTGGTGCAGATTCTTTCAGCCAATCGTACCCTTTTTCTTCGAGTTCCAGTGCCAGTTCTTTAGTACCGGATTTCACAATCTGTCCGTTGTACAGTACGTGAACATAGTCTGGCACGATGTACTCCAGCAGACGCTGATAGTGGGTAATGAGGATAAATGCATTCTTTCCTGAACGGAGTTTGTTCACACCGCGTGAAACAATGCGGAGCGCGTCGATATCCAAACCAGAATCTGTTTCGTCGAGGATAGACAGTTTTGGTTCGAGCATTGCCAGTTGGAAGATCTCGTTTCTTTTCTTCTCACCACCGGAGAACCCTTCGTTGAGGGAGCGGTTAGCGAGTGCTGAATCGAATTCAACCAGTTTTTGTTTTTCCTTCATCATGCGCAGGAATTCCTTTGCTTCGATAGGAGGAAGATTATTGTAAGCCCGCACTTCGTTCATGGCGGTTTTGAGGAAGTTGATGTTGGAAACACCCGGAATTTCTACAGGGTATTGGAAAGCGAGGAAGAGACCTGCTCTTGCACGGTCTTCGGGGCTCATATCCATCAGGTCTTTGCCATCAAAGGTTACCTGACCTCCTGTTACTTCATAATTGTCTTTTCCTGCGAGTACTGAAGCGAGGGTACTTTTGCCTGAACCGTTAGGTCCCATGATGGCGTGTACTTCTCCTGCTTTTACTTCGAGGTCCAGTCCTTTCAGAATCTCCTTGTCATCTACAGAAGCCTTCAGATTTTTTATACTTAACATGATTGCTTTATTGTGTTTTATTATGTCTCTGGGTATATTTTGTTGTGTTGTGTTATCCTACGCTGCCTTCGAGTGAGATGGCGAGAAGCTTCTGTGCTTCCACGGCAAATTCCATGGGGAGCTGATTGAGCACTTCTTTCGCATATCCGTTTACGATGAGCGCTACTGCCTTTTCGGTATCGATGCCACGCTGATTGAGATAGAAGATCTGGTCTTCACCGATCTTGGAGGTGGTAGCCTCGTGCTCGATCATGGAGCTGTTGTTCTTCGATTCGATGTAAGGGAAAGTATGCGCTCCGCACTGATCGCCGATCAGCAACGAATCACACTGGGTGAAGTTGCGGGCATTCTCTGCGCTGTTTCCAATCTGTACCAGTCCGCGGTAACTGTTCTGTCCTTCTCCGGCAGAGATACCTTTTGAAATGATGCGGCTGCGTGTATTCTTTCCGATATGGTACATTTTAGTACCTGTGTCGGCAATTTGTTTGTTCTTGGTGAGTGCTACAGAGTAGAATTCTCCGGTTGAGTTATCACCTTTGAGAATTACACTTGGATATTTCCAGGTGATGCTCGATCCGGTTTCAACCTGCGTCCAGCTGATCTTTGAGTTATCGCCTTTGCAGATACCACGTTTGGTAACGAAGTTGTAGATACCACCTTTACCATCTTTATCACCAGGATACCAGTTCTGAACGGTAGAGTATTTGATCTCTGCATTTTCCATTGCGATCAGTTCCACTACTGCTGCATGCAGTTGATTTTCGTCGCGCATAGGAGCAGTACAACCTTCGAGGTAGCTAACGTAGCTGCCTTCATCGGCTATGATGAGGGTACGCTCGAACTGGCCGGTATTCTGTGCATTGATACGGAAGTATGTGCTCAGTTCCATCGGGCAGCGCACGCCTTTTGGAATGTATACGAATGATCCGTCTGATACTACTGCTGCATTGAGTGCAGAGAAAATGTTATCTGTGTAAGGAACAACGCTTCCCAGGTATTTCTGAACCAGTTCAGGATGCTCGCGAACGGCATCGCTGAAAGAGCAGAAGATCACACCTACTTCTTTCAGTTTTTCTTTGAAGGTGGTGGCTACGGAAACACTGTCGAATACAGCATCCACAGCAACGCCGCTCAGCAATTTCTGTTCGGAGAGCGGGATACCAAGCTTCTCGAAAGTGGCCAGCAGTTCAGGATCTACTTCATCGAGACTATTAAGCTTTACTTGCTTTTTAGGCGCTGCATAATAAGATATAGCCTGGAAGTCGATAGGAGGCAGTTCGAAGTTCTGCCAGGTGGGCATCTCCAGTTTCAGAAAGTGACGGAGCGCTTTGAGACGGTATTCCAGCATCCACTCCGGTTCATTCTTCTTCTGTGAAATGTACCTCACGATGTCTTCGTTCAACCCTACGGGTGCAATTTCCATTTCGATGTCCGTGGTAAAGCCGTACTTGTACTCTTCCGTGGAAACATCTTTTAAAATATCTAAATCTGTGCTCATAATTTTTTCAGGGTGTATGTTATTTCGGGGCTGTATTATACAGCAAAGCTTTCGCCACAGGCGCAGGTTCTCGATGCATTCGGGTTATTGAAGTGAAGACCTTTGCCGTTGAGACCGCCGGAGTAATCCAGTTCGGTACCATACAGATAGAGGAGGCTTTTCATTTCCACTACCAATTTCACGCCTTTGTCTTCAAAAACCTGATCGTTCTCACGCATTTCGTGGTCGAATTTCATTTCATAAGCCAATCCGGAGCAACCTCCGCCTTTCACGCCTACACGTACAAAGCTGTCGCCGGGATGACCTTCCTTTTCCATCAATTGATGGATATATGTTTTAGCATTTTCAGAGATAGTAATCATGTTCTTTTGATTGTGAGTTTAGGACCTGATGTGCATATATAACAATATCGGGAGGGTTTGGTTCCCTTCTGAGGAATTGTCCATAATGCGGTATCTTCCTGATTTACAATAGCAAACAAAC
The DNA here is from genome assembly GCF_012927185.1 of Pseudoflavitalea sp. G-6-1-2. Lineage (GTDB taxonomy): Bacteria > Bacteroidota > Bacteroidia > Chitinophagales > Chitinophagaceae > Pseudobacter. The sequence goes on along the minus strand of NZ_JABBGB010000001.1, from coordinate 1,268,400 downwards.
ATCCCGCCTGAAAAATTTCCGATCTCGCAAATGCCGGAGCGGCCAGGCAGATTTTAGCCCACAAAAGTACACCCAAAATTTGGGGTTTGGAGCGGAAATGCAGAGTTTCTGGCAGTTTGGTCAAATATGGCAGATTTGAACAAATGCAGCCGGAGGCAGGATATAGGATTATTACAGGGAAGAAAGCAGGGTCACTGAAGAAAAATACAATTCAAAAGATTGATTTACAATAAAATGCAATCTTACTTGAGGTAAAATCCGGGGTAAAAGGCCTAGTATGCTTTGGTAAACTTAAAATGGCTTTTTTTGAAGCCGCATGAGACATAGAATTCGTGAGTAGCAGTTCTGGTAGCATTTGAACTGACTTCGACACCACAGCATTCCCGATCCCGCAAACGATTTTCAAGCTCAGAAACAAGTTTGCGGCCAATGCCTTTTCCCCGTTGGCCAGCATCAACAAACATCTCCTGAATTTCAAAGACCATACCGAGATGATGGAGGAGGTTCTGACCATGACAACTGAGATAGCCGATTACTTTCGAATTTTCTTCAGCCACCAGATAAATATGATTTTCCTCTGCTATGTTTTGCAGGTATAGCTGTTTGAAGCGTTCATAGTCGAAGGTGGTTTCTTCGAGATCGCAGATGAAGGTGTAGATTATTTGAACGTCTTCCGGATTTACAGATCGGATGTTGAGTGGCATACGATGAAGATACAAAATTGCAACCTGGGTAGTTTCGGTTGAAGCAAGAATCCCTTTGTAAATAAAAAGAGACACAAGGAGAAAGTCCTTGTGTCTCTTCAGAACAGCAAATTCATTTCTGCCTGCTCTTTTTCTTACCCGCATTCTTTGTGTCTTTGAGAATTTTCTTCTCATCGTTCTCCAGTCTGCGTTTCAGCTTGTTTACATCTTCGTCCGCTGGTAATGCCTCGGGTTTCACTCCACGTTTTTTCAGCATGTCTCTTACCGCTACATTGTTGTCAACATGCTCCTTTGAGATTTGCGACTCCCCCTTCAGGTCTTTTTCTACCACATTATGACTAGTTAGTTCGGTAGCGAAATCTTTGGCCTTGATGGTAAGGGTCGGTAGAAAATCTGCCAACGCTCTGGCAGCCGGTACACCAAGCTTCTTCTTCATTTCGGCAGTGTTGAATCCACCAAAGAGCGCCTGATCACCTTTCGACCTGATGGAAGCAAAACTTTGCTCATTCACTCCGCGTTCATAAATAATCCCCGATAGCTTTTTCTCCGACTTGGAGAGTTTTTCACGGGCCGAAACTCTTGCAACATCGAGAAGCCGCTGTTCAATGATCTCCTGCTTGCGGGTCTGAACGGCGAAATAAGTCTGTGCGAATGCAATCGAAGGTTTGGCAGGATCTCCATTCTGAGCAACCAGATAACAGGCGTAGCGGGTAAGGGCAACATCATCAATTTCCCTTTGCGATCCGCTACCCAGCTCTACCATTTTCGTGATATCACGAAAATGGTTAGAAACCTTTTCCAGTGCGGCCTCACATGATTTTTTGGCTTTGTCAATTGCCCTTGTGAAATTCTCCCAGCGACTGTATCCTAAGATGTCCTGCAGGTCGCGGGCACTCCAGCATTCTACATCCTTGATCACATAACATGCAGCTTCAAATTTCCCTAATAGCTCTGTAATTAATTCTTTTTTCATAGTGTAAGATTTAATGTAATTACTACCAGAAACTTAACTGCACGTATATACGAAAAATAGAGTCGCCTTGGTTTTATCCGTTCTGATTGCATATTACTAAGATGCCAGCATCACCTCCTTGATCTCTTTTACGCATTCCAGATGGTCGCCTGTAAAGCTCTCGTTCCATGCCAGCCCCATTGACTTCAGATCGTAATGCTTGAGTATGGTTCCTGCTGTGCCTGATACCCCTTCAGCATCTTTCGGGTATCCCAGTACGTAAATGCTGTCTGCCAGCTCTACTGCAAGTTCTATATCGTGTGTACTGAATATGATCGTATGGAGCTCATGGCTCGCATTGATCCACTGGAAAGCTTTCTTCACACTTTGAATATTCCCTATATCGAGCCCGGAGAAAGGCTCATCGAGCACCATGTAATAGCCTGAGCTAAGCAGTTGCTCCAATATTGCTGTACGCTGACGTTGCCCGCCGGAAAGGAATACCGGATATTGATCCCTGCACTGAGTAAGTCCCCAGTCGCTGAGATGCTGCAATATTTTTTCTTTCTTCTCGATATCCGTGAGTCCGGATCTGCGCATTGCAAAGAACAGCGACTGCCAAACCGTTTTATGTCTGAACAGCGTGTATTTCTGATCTACAAAACCAACATCTCCTTCAGAAACTTTTTTCGCCGGCTGAATACCGTTAGCAACCGGCTTTTCCAGATCAGGAATCAAAACCTGCCCGGTGGTTGGTTTTTCGAGCCCGGTCAACGTTCGGAAAAGAGTCGACTTCCCCCGGCCCGATCTTCCCAGCACAGCAATGATCTGTCCCTGCTGCATACCCGGACGTACCGTATCACGTTCAGTAAAATTTATATCCTGAATAATTGTTTTTCCGTTGTATGCCACGCTCAGGTTCTCAACCTGGAGGATCGTTTGTTTTTGTTCGTATGTTTTGCTCATGATAGTAGATTAGAAAGTTGAATACCTGAAACATCTTTTACGGATAATGCGCAGTGCCCAATCGAGCAGCAGACCCACAAGCAGTATCACCAGTTGCAGTGCCACAATTCGGCCATGATTCATGAATTTGTCGCTGTTCTTGATCAGCACACCCAGCCCACCAGCCGCTACCAGAATAGATTCTACTGTTACGAGCATCATCCATGTAATAGCCAGGTTTTGACGAAGTACATCGATCACATAATCAAATCTTCCCTTGATCACCACTTCGAATAACACTTCCCATCGGCTGCATTTCAGCGAACGTGCATGATCGATCTCTTCAGCAGGGATATCTTTCAATACTGCCAGCAACGACGTGATGAAGTACAAACTCATAAAGATGAAAAGCACTCCCACCTGCATAGTCCGGGCATTGCTCACCAGTATTGCGAGGTAAAAGGTGATACCAGTCAGCGGCAGGTACCGAAGCCGGCTCATTGCCAAAGCCAGTGGCCGCAATGCGGGAAGTGGAGACAGATACACCAGCACCAGCGAAACAAACACCGATAACAGTGTGGCCTGCAGACAGAGGGACAATGAGCTCCCAACATGCACAATCAATCCTTCATTGTACAAACTTTTGAACCCATCCCATACCTGACCAGGTGTGGGAAATAAATGTGTGCTTCCTGAAGAAGCAATGAACCAGTATCCTGTCAGCAGTGCGATCCAGCAAATGCCGATGACCATTCGCTGTTGCGGAGATATTTTTTCAAACGGTTTGATCCAGTTGGCAATTTTCATTTTTGTTTGGTTTAGTTGGAACGAGAGAAGGTGCGGAAGCACAGTGATTACGCATGGCCATCTTTACTGGCTTCCGCAGGAACTATCCTTAATCCCCTTCCCTGAGTTGATACAATTATTTGAGGATGGTGATCACTACGCGTCTGTTCTGCGCTTTACCAGAAGCAGTGTTATTATCTGCAATCGGCTCATCCTGCCCTTTACCATCAGTTTTCTGAAACCTGCTTACAGGTATGCCTCTCTTCACCAGATAGTTCTTCACAGATTCGGCGCGGGCAGATGAAAGCGCATAGTTGCTTTCCTGTGTACCGCTATTGTCTGTGTGGCCTACGAGTTCGAGTTTCGAATCTTCGGCCTGGATAAGCAAATTGTAGATCTGCTCAAGCACATCGGCAGCTTCCGGCCTTACCGTAGCACGACTTACATCGAAATTGATCCTCCATTCACCAGACGCTACTACATTGGTTGCTTTCTGCGAATAGTCCGTTGTGTAGCTGTCTCCTGCATCGATGTCTTTGATGTCTTTCAGATAAGCGACACTCACGGCTTCTTCAAATGGCACAATGCGTTTCACATTCTGATTGAAGCCGGCAGGGTTCAACTCTTTCAGGTATTTCGATACTTGATCATACACTGCTTTGTAACGATTGGTTCCATCAGAGATGCCATAGTACTGGTTTGCATCGGCAAGGTTGAAAACCCTTGATCCACCCATATTGTAGCTCACGCCATTCTTTTCACCTTTCTGCCCTTTGAACATATTGTACCAGTAGTCCGGTGTTTCGATGCCGAAGGTTTTTGCAGTTGTTTCAGAGGCTTTCTTTCTCCAGCTGTCGTATTGCTTCATCTGGTTGCTGGCGGTGTAAGAAGAACGAAGGATCTTTCCAATCAGCTCTTTGTTGTTCTCCGCCCACTGGCGCAGAAAGATGAGTGTTGTGGCCATCTGATTATTGAACTCTCTGGTAGAAACCACGTCTGTAAAACCTGCCAGCTTGTCGAACACCATTTTATCGCCGGGCGTCCAGGTGGCACAGCCATCTACTTTTTTGTTGATGGTTTTGCCGGTGAGCTTTCCGTCTTTCACTTCTTTGAGCGGAATGGTCCAGCCTTCTTGTTGAGACTTGATGAGTTCCTTTGCAGACTCGATGTAATCATCATTGGCAGAAGCCAGGAAGTTCACTGCATCGGCATCGTAAGTGCTGGGATCGGGGTTCACTTTGAGTCCGTTTGCGAATGCGTAGTTCACAGCAGTTACCCAGTCGCCATCACCAATCACGGCTGACACCAGCGCACCTTTCATCGATTGCGGATTCATTTTCCAGCTGGGTGGTCCGATGAGCTTATCTTCTCCATAACTCAGACCAATAGCGCCGATTGCCTGCAACTGGTATTTTCCTTTTCCGTATTTATCATCGAGTGCCTGTTGCGCTGCGCTGATGTAGAATGGAACGCCATCACCCATTATCATGATAGCAGCTGCACCCTCTGCAGGAAAGCTGTTTCCTTTATCGAATTCATCCACGAACTTCATTTGCAGATTACGTAGCTCGGAGAGCCAGTCCTGACGGATGATCTCCAGCTTTACGCCATTCTGCTCCATCAACGAGCCTTTCGAAGTTTTTGCACCACCATTGGCTACAATTATTCCCGACTGCGCATTCCACGCATAACCCGCAATGCGCACTGTTGATTTGCCCGTAACATTGCCGGGCTGATCGATCTGCGGCAAAGGCAATTCTGCGGACGAAGAAAGATTGTTCACATCCTGATCGTTGAGTGCCAGCTTATCCAGCTTCTTCGATTCATCTACACGCAGACCGGGTGATAGAAAATACACAGCACTGCCCACACCGCCCGCAATCAGCAATACAATCAGTGATTTTGAAAAAAAAGTGAGATTAGACCATTTCATAATTGATAATTTTTAGGGGGTTAGTTGAAGATGTCTCCGAATCCTTTGCTTTCGAGCTTGTCGTTTGCATCGAGTTTGTAATTCGGGTTTGAGTATTTCTTTGATTCCGGAATATTGTAGTTGTCTGTCTTAATCTGATCGGCCAGTTTGTCGAGACGCGTGTACAGTTCGTCACTGTCGAATGCATACTGACTGGTGAGCGTATCGAGATCGAGCAGATTTTCCTGTGTGGTGGCAAGATCAAGTGCGATGGTATTGGTAACAACATCCAGCGCATAATCCAACTCCCATCCTTTGGTGAAGCCCATAGCAGACTTTGCCTGTTCTGTAGCTTCGCGGGCTGCGGTAGCGAATGCGTATTCTTTTTTCAGCATATCGATACTTACATCGAAGTCCATGATCTTAATTTCCATGGCAGTATCTACCATGTTAAGCTTTCTGTCGAGCTTGCCTATCACGTGCGCACGGCTTCCGTATTTTCTCACGAGACCCGTACTCTGATTGAGCATATGACTTACACGCTGTGCTTCGCTGAGTGTTTTCATCAGGCCTGTTTGCAGCTCTACGTAATCGTCCGATTCGCGGGCTTGTGCAGCTCCAATCCTTTGTTCCAGCTCAGTCATTTTCGATTTGGTGCCTTCGGCTCTGGCCTGCAGCGTAACTACTTTCTCCTGATATTCTTTCGCTTCCTTCTCAGCCTTCACCGATTCGCTTTCCATATTTGACTTGATGGCTTTGATCTTCGCCTTCGCTTCTTTGAAGTGTTGTCGGTTCTGCATCATCTTCATCTTCTGATCTTCGAGTTCTGCGAATGGATCGTGTTTGATAAGCGCTTTGTGCATGCTTCGTGAAAATCTCTTCAGCCCCTTCACAATCACAGGCAGCATAATGAAGAAAGCGATCACGAGTACCGCGGCGCTGATAGCTCCAAGCGCTTGTCCTACCCAGGTGAATACAATGGGAAGAATAAACCTGTACAAGCCCCATGCGATGGTACCCAGCAGCACGAGGCCGATGATCGTTGCAATTCCTTTTTCGCCCTTTCGCCAGTTCTTCGGATTGAGCGAGATCTGATTTTGTTCAAAGTGCTTGAAGATGGGCAACTCCATCACTTTGTTTTGTTCCATTGACATAGTTTGGTTGGTTTATGTTATTCTTTGATGAATTGCTGAATGCCGTTCTTAATGGCAGCCAGTTTATCGATACTGGCTTTTTTAGCCAGGTCGTTCGCCTGTAGCTTTTCACGGATAGCATTTTCCTGCGGCTGGCTCTGCTGCTGAATTGTAGCAAGCACATTTTGTTTCTCTCTGATCAGCGATTCGAGCTGCTGCAACTCTGCTTTGAGTTGATTGATCCGTTGCGCTGCATTGTCTGCCTCCTGCTGAAGCGATCGCTGTTCTGCATTCCGCTGATCGGCGAGCGACTGCAACTTTTGCTGCCCCTGCGATACATACTGGCCGTGCACTTCATTGATTTTGCTGATGTAGAACTCCGCATCCTGCAACAGCTTTCTTGTGGTAAGGCTTTTATCGAATGCCTTCGCCATTTCAAAAGCCATCTGATAGGCCTGAGGCGAATGCGCACCGCCGGCAGATACAGCTTTGTAGAATTCATAGAAATCATAGCCCGGCATATTGATGCTGTCGAGACCACTTTCGTATGTTTCGATCACTTCATCCACCACAGTCTTTGGGACATTAGCAGGCGGAAGCGTATCGGATTTATTTTTCGGCTGTTCCGTAACGTTAGTTTCTGTTACAGGGAAAGAGAAGCCCGGTGGTTCTTCTTTGGCAGAAGATTCCCCGTCTGTTTTTACAAACAGACTTTTCCAGTTTTTAAGCATAAATGATCTGGTATTTAGAGTGAAAAAGATCAGGTGAAGGCATACGGATGCCGGTACCAATCAAAGCTGGCTGCTTTGCGATATGTAGAAACAATAAATAGCGGGGATCTTAAAAGATGCTATAAGCGTTTGCAGTACATCGGTGAAGCAAATCCTTCTGAAAGAGCAGGAGCCGCGGAGGAAACAGTGCTGTAGAGCGCTGTTGATTGTTCCATTCTTTCAGTGATAGTAAAGCGTTTCATAATCGAATTGTATGTAACATCAGACGCAGGTGCATTTCAAATATTACAACGAATTCTTAAAATATTTACAGCAGTAATAAAACACCGCAGATTATGAAGGTTTCCTTATGCTCATCATAATCAGTATCAACGAGTTCCGAAGGCCTTAATAATACGTAAATACATTCATTCAAATTGCATGTTTTCCATGAATACATTACCTTCATTCGCCAATGCCAACCTATAGATGAGCCGCCCTGAAAGACAACAGAAGCCCGGAAAAGTATCGGGTCTCGCAATTGTAAACGCCTACACCGCTATTGCGGTAATGTATTGCGGCGTTTTCAGCTTGCTGTATTACTTTGTTGTAGGCAATCACTTTCTGGGCATACTGCACGCGTTGGCTTTCGGCAGTGTGCTGTTCAATTATTTCTTTCTTAGGAAAACACGGAATTACGAACGTGTTGATATTATTCTCACAATCGGAACGGTGGTAGTTGTTTGCATGTTCGCCAGTGGCGGGTGGGACAAAACAGGTTTCCTCTGGCCATTCGCCTTCATGCCATTTGTATTTTATCTGGCGGAAACAGGTAAAGGTGTGTATTGGATTCTCGCGCTCGTAGGAGGATGCGCTATTGCTGCCGTTCTTCAGATAACGGGTATCATTCCTCAACCCTGGTCGGGCATCGCACTCCTCAATTTCTTTGCCTGCCTCATGGTATTCATGGCCTGCAATTATTTCATCAAACAGAAATCGCTTAACTATAAACAGATGCTCGACTACACGCATAGCCTGCTGGAGTCGAGCATCGATCCTTTCTTCACTATTGGCATCGATGGGAATATCAAAGATGTAAATAAAGCAACTGAAGAAATCTCCGGTAAAACTTTCGACGAATTAGCAGGCAGTTCATTCGCCAGCCAGTTTGCTGAGCCCGCGCAGGCAAACGCTTTCTGCGAGCAGGTGTTCAGAGAAGGTAAAGCACTGAACTATCCGCTTACACTTATTCAGCCGGGTACAGGTCCCATCGAGCTGCTCTTCAACGCAGCACTCTATCGCGACGATAAGGGCAGGCTCAGTAATATTTTCGCAGTAGGCAGAGACATCACAGAACGCAGGCAGCTGGAAATGCAGCTCCGCAAGTTCAACGAAAAACTAGAAGACAAAGTAAAACTGAGAACACAGCAGCTCACCGCAAAAGCAAAGGAAATTGAGCAGATCACATACTTCGCTTCGCACGACTTACAGGAACCCCTCAATACCACCACCGGCTTTATTGAATTGCTGAAACTGAAATTCAAAACCCAGACAGATAAAGACACCGAAAAGTTCTTCGGCTATGTTACCCGCGCCAACGAACGAATGAAAACGCTCGTGAGAGAACTGCTGGAATATTCCCGCCTGGGCAGCAAGAAAGAATTTAAGGAGGTGGACTGCAATGCTGTTGTCGATGATGTGCTCGCTGATCTCGGAGCAATCATCAGCAAACACCAGGCGGTGATTAACAAGCAGCAACTTCCCGTACTCACAGGATATCCGCTCGAACTGAAGCTGCTTTTCCAGAACCTGCTCGTTAATGCCATCAAGTTCAAAAAGCCGGAAGAAGCGCCCGTGATCTCCATTTCAGCCATCAAAGACACGAGGCAGTGGATCTTTTCAATCGAAGACAATGGCATTGGCATAGAACCCGCCCATCTCGAAAAGATCTTTCTGCTTTTCAGAAGACTTCATAATCAAAGTGCTTACGAAGGCAGCGGAATCGGACTGGCGCACTGCCGCAAAATTGTTGAGTTGCACGGAGGCTCTATCTGGGCAAGCTCCGAACCAGGAAAAGGAAGCAGTTTCAGATTCTCCATCCCCTTTGTATTGCCGGAATATTAATTGTACTTCCCTATAAAGTTTTGCCTGATGAGCGAATACCTTTGCAGTATGATTGCACATCTTACTTTAGGTAATACAAATTTCGAACGAAGCCGACAGCTGAAAAAGCTCATCGATGAAGGAAAAATTCGTTTGGGAGGAAATAAAAATCTGAAGATCTACGGAACCCTGCAATGCAAAAGCGGCATGAAGATGAAAACAGCCAACAGGGTTTTCTTTCAATCCGAAAAAGAAGCGACCGAAGCAGGATACCGCCCCTGCGGGCATTGCATGCGCCAGGGCTACTTAGTCTGGAAAACCGGAGGCGCCAGACTTCGCCATAAATAAAATACCAGATACGCTTCCCATCCTTTATACTTTTTGAAAAAACGCTCTATTTTTTCAGTCTCGTTTCTTTCCTTAATTATTTCATGTGTTTCCAATGCTTTGAGCAAACCTACATCTCCGTAAGGAATGGCATTGGGTACACGCATGGTTTTCATCAGCACATAATTGGCCGTCCATACACCGATGCCTTTGTGAGCAATCAGCGCCTGCTGCATAGCATTGAAATCTTTCAGCGCAGCCAGCATTTCGTAACTCAGTTTCTTTTCAGCAAATGCCTGCGCAATGCCGATCAGGTATTTGGCTTTACTTTGCGAGTACTGCAACGGACGAAGATCTTCCACCGAAAGCGAGCGCAGTTTTTCGGGAGACGGGAAAAGATGATACGTGTGATCTTCATAAGTAAGCGCTGTCCCGAAAGCCTCTACCAGCCGTCGTTTCAGCTTGTAAGCAAATGTAAGATTGATCTGCTGCCCGATGATGCTCCAGCAAAGCGCTTCAAAAAGATCTGTGATGCTGATCAACCGAAGCCCCTCGAAATCTTTCGGCATGTATTGCAGTTTTTTGTCGCGCTGCAACAACGCATAAAAGGGAGAGAGATCTTTGTTCATATCGAACCAATCCATAATGTGGTTGCGAAGCAAAGGAAGCTGATGGTCCGATACCGATCCGTGCAGCAGATGTACTGCCAATGAATTACCGGCATCGCTGATGCGGAACAGAATGGGTTTTCCATCCAGCAATATAAATCTGGTGAGTTGTTGATCGTGGATGCGGAAGAGGCAATCATCATATCCTCTGTCGAGAAACCAGAGGCATTCGCGGAAACTGAAGAGGGCAGGTTTCTCGATTGTCATCAATTCCTTCATGCTGCAAATGTACGGTGCGGCGGAGATGGCCATCACCGGATTCTTGCGAAAATGGTCAATTAACTACACCACCCTGAACTGAACTCTTGCGGTAACATTTGAGTCGGCCCCCGGAGAGAAGAAGAGCTCATCGAAGCTGACAGCCTGATTGATGCCTTCGGCCTTCAGCATCATATGCACCCTGCTTTCTATTTTCTCTCTGTTATATTTTAAGGTGTTTCTGAATAGTTCAAGGTCGCCACAATCGAACTGTAATACAATGAGGTCCCCACGGGTTGAGTTGTTTTCAGCAGATTCCTCTTTTTTGTAACGTGCACATTGATCCATGTATTCAGAGAGTACGTCGGAAATCGCCTTGGCTACGGTCATATTAGATTATTTGCTCAATCGAAAATAGCATGTTTTCAGCTGAATTCAGGCAATTTCTCTGTAGAACTTTACGCAAAAAAGGGTGAAAACACGGTGCCGTTACCGGGAGAATCACCCTTTTTGATGGTACCTGCTCTTATTAATTTGCATCAACCTAATCCCTGGATCATATGACAGCCCACAGGCCCCTGAAATTGATATTGAATAAGTTTTATCATCGCGTTCTTCCTTGCAATAACCTGATCGGGGGCCTACAAGCAGGTGACAGTAGTTCCGAAAACCACCATTCACCATTTCCATTTAATAAGACGGCGGCAAACCATCAAAGCTCACGGGCTATCTACTAAAACGGGCTCTCAGTGAAAGAGCGGGTCATCATTTACTGATGCCCGCTCTTTTCATTTAACTGTAGGGGACGGATCAACTGATATGTATAAAGAAGCTATTGCTGCGCTTCTTCGTCTTTGTTGTTGAAATAAGAGAGCGCTCCCGTTGGACAACGGTTCACCTGATTGATGATGGTCTCCGAATCTGCTCCGGTCATGTTTATCCACGGCCTTTCCTGCAAATTGAACACCGATGGCAACTGCGTTACACATCTTCCGGCATGTTTACAGAATTCAGGTTTCCACACCACGGTTACTTCTCCATTGGTATAGCGGATCTTCTTCTCGGTGTCTTCTTCCTTCATCACATAATTGCGCACTTTCACTGATCCTTCGAGGATCTTTGAAACCGGACAAGCTGCTGCTATTTCACGCAATCTGTCTTTTTGTTCCAGGGTAAGTTCGCCTTCAAATACAATGTCCCTGTCGAAAGTGGTGATCGTTTCTTCTTCCTTCTTCGTCTGGAACATATTTACATTTACCGTGATGCGCGGAACATCCAAGCCCTTGCGCTCTATGTACATGCGAAGTGTAACCAGGGTACAGCTTGCAAGCGATGAAAGCAGCAGAGTATATGGGTCAGGACCTGAATCCTTTCCTCCCGACTTCACCGGTTCGTCCGAGATAAAGCTGCCGTTCCTCCAATCGATGGCAACCTTGTATTTTTCTGTTCCGATACTTCCATGAACGGGCTTCTCCAATTTGTACTGCATATATGGTTTTTAAGGTTGCATGAACTCTCCATCTGCTTTGATAGTTACATTGTCGCTGATCATTACAGAAGGAAATTTATTGCCAATGCCGAAGTCGGATCTTCTGATTACTCCTACTACCTGAAAGCCCGCTACTTTTTTCTTGCTTTGCGGATTGGTAGTGGTGCCACGATACGTCATCGCCATGGTAACAGGTTTTTCTACACCATGCAATGTAAGATATCCGGTGAGTCTGTAACGATTACCCTTACCGATTTTTGTAATTCCAGTACTCTTGAAACTCATTGCCGGATATTTCTCTGCATCGAAGAAATCTGCAGTTTTCAGGTGATTGTCGCGCATTTCAACTCCGGTATTGATCGATCCTATTTCTGCAGTGAGCTCCACTTTGGCATCACTGAAATCTGGTTTGGTGGCATCGATGGTTGCATCAAATTTATTGAAGCTTCCGGTTATATCGGATATGCTCATGTGCACAACAGAAAAGCCTAATCTTGAATGCGCAGCATCAGATTTCCAGCTTTGTGCAAAGCCTGCGGATACAAACAACGTGAGCAGAATGGAAAGCATGTGTTTTTTCATAAAGCTATTTTTCTGGTTATGGAATATTGATGATTGGTCTTTATTTTACTGAATCAGATAACAAACGATTCCAGTCCGGATGGCGCTTGAGATAGGCTATCACAAACGGACAAAGCGGCACCAGTCTTTGCTTGCGTTCTTCGATGTATTCGAGGGTCTTCTCTACAATGGCCGTTCCTACTCCTTTTCCTTCCAGCTCCACCGGCACTTCGGTATGCGTCAACACAACCTGATCACCTGCCTCTTTGTATTCAATCAAAGATGTATACCCGTCTACTTCCAACTCAAATTGCTGAAGTGCTTCATTCTTGATCAATGGAAGGTTTTTGTACTGCTCCTGCATAAGTATTGATTTAATGGTTTAAAAATCCAGGGTGCCGAATACACCATTCTTGTAATCTTCAATGGCCTGATCTGCTTCTTCGGCAGTGTTCATTACAAAGTTGTCCTTTGCTGCAACAGGCTCATCGATAGGTTCGCCAGAGAGCAGCAGAATAGTGCTGTCTTCTTCTGCCTGTATTAAGAACTCGTTATTGTCTTTTTCAAATATGATGAGATTGTGCTCAGCCACTTTGTTTGTATCATTTACGGTAAGTTCGCCTTTTGCGATGTACAGCAATGTCCAGTAACCGGGAGTAACGGGAACCTTCAGACTTGTTCCCTGGCTGATGCTGCCCATTACGCTGATGATGGGTGTAAAACTTTTTTCGAGCGGACCTTTCTGCCCGTCGAAATTTCCGCTCACCAGTTTCAGGTCTGTACCGGGTTGCTGAAGAACAGATGGCATCTGTTCTTTGCTGGCATTCTGATAATAGGGCTCATCCCATTTGTGTGCTGCCGGTACGTTCAGCCAAACCTGAACAAACTCCTGAATGCCTCCGTTCTTCAACACTTTGTCTGTGGGGCCTTCGCTGTGCAGCAATCCTTTTCCGGCGAACATCCATTGAGCACCTCCTGCTCCAACAACTCCCTGATGCCCTGCATTGTCTTTGTGAAATCCTTCTCCCTGCAACATGAATGTTACCGGAGAAAATCCGCGGTGCGGATGAGGGTGTATCCTCAGCTCCGAACCCGGAGCAATTTCCTCCGGCTTCAAATGATGTATCAGAATGAAGGGGCTTGCAAATCTGAAATCCTTATGCGGCAATGGCTGCAATACTGTTTCTTCTTTAGTGATCTGTTTTTCCCTTCCTGCAAGAATATGCGCAATGGACTTTATCATAGCCGTGTTATTTCTTAGTGATTATTCGAGTGTTCCGAATTTGCCTGAATTGAATTCCTGAATAGCTTCCAGCAATTCTTCCTGCGTGTTCATTACAAATGGTCCGTAAGATGCTACGAGTTCTTTAATTGGCTCACCGCTGAGCAACAGCAGCACACTATTCTCTGTTGCATTGATGGTGATCTCTTCACCTTCGTTGCGGAACAACACAAAACTGTGTTCTGGTGTTTTTGATCCGTTCACTTCCACTTCTCCGTTGATCACAAGGATCGCTGTGTTATGCGCAGCCGGTATATTGGTAGTTAAGGTACCATTTTTATTCAGGCGGATATCAAACATATTGATCTGCGTGAACGTGTAAGCCGGACCTTTCACTCCGTTGAAATCGCCTGCAATAACGCGAACATGCCCGCCATTATTGGCTAACTCGGCCATGCCCATTTTATCGGCAGTGATGGCCTGATATTTTGCGGGGGTTTGTTTGTATTGTTTTGGAAGGTTTACCCAGAGCTGTACCATTTCAAATGGACCGCCGGATTTGGAGAACTCTTCGGAGTGATGTTCTTTGTGAAGAATGCCTCCGCCTGCCGTCATCCACTGAACGTCGCCGGCATTGATAACACCGGAGTTACCGGTACTGTCTGCATGCGCCACACTTCCTTTGTAGGCAATGGTTACGGTCTCAAACCCTTTATGCGGGTGAACGCCTACGCCACGGATCTTATCTGTTGCACTGAAATCGATCTCTGCATTGAAGTCGAGCAACAAAAACGGACTGATCTTTTGAGGATTGAAGGTCCTCGCAGAAGGAAAGTAATTGTATACTCTGAAACCATCCCCCACCATACCTGGGGCGGCGGGTTTTGCAAAAATATGCTCGATTGTCTTTTTCATATAACCTCCTGGTATGTTGAATTGTGTTTAGCAAAAATACCAGTGAATGATGCCGTAGGCCAATAATGCAGGTTAAGCCCATTTCTTAATCTACATTAAGAACAGATTTCGAAGCAGTTTTTGTTTTTCAGGCCTGTATCTGAGTGGACCTTCAGGAATGGAATGATACAGAAGAAAGATCCCGCTGCACTTCACTCATGTTGCCATGGGCTACGGTTCAGCGGGATCGGAATGATATGCTAAAGGTATGAAATCTACACCTGCTTTATTGCTTCTTTCTTGTTTCAAGGTTCGGTAAGAATGCAGTGAGGATACCAATCAGCGGTAACCATGCACAAACCTGATACACGTAACGGATGCTGGTGGCATCGGCCAGTTTTCCGAGAAGGGCGGCGCCCACACCAGCCATACCGAAGGCGAAACCGAAGAACAGTCCGGCGATCATACCTACTTTACCCGGCAGCAGTTCCTGTGCATATACAAGGATGGCAGAGAAAGCAGAGCTGATGATCACTCCGATGAAAACGCTCAGAATGCAGGTCCAGAAAAGACTGGCATAAGGCATCATCAAAGTGAACGGAGCAGCGCCAAGGATGGAGATCCAGATAACGTATTTTCTTCCGATACGATCGCCCAGTGGTCCCCCGATGAAAGTACCGGCTGCAATGGAGAACAGGAAGATGAACAGATAGATCTGTGAACTCTGTTTGGTGATATGGAACTTATCCATCAGATAGAACGTGTAGTAGCTGGTGAGACTACTCATGTAAAAATATTTCGAGAAGATCAGTACCAGCAGAATGATCAGAGAGAAGGTCACTTTAGCAGTGGATAGTTTTTTCTTCTCTGTGAGTACCGCTACCTTCTTTGGTTTGATGCGATGTGTGTTCAGTTTGTACCAACCGCTGATGCGAAGCATGATGAAGATAGCCAGCAACGCTGCCAGTGAAAACCAGATCACATGGAACTGACCGAGCGGAACGATGATCGCCGCCGCAAGCAACGGCCCCAGCGAGCTGCCGGCATTACCGCCCACCTGAAATAATGATTGGGCCATGCCATGTCTTCCACCAGCTGCCATATATGCCAGCCTCGATGCTTCCGGATGGAATATGGCAGAGCCAATTCCCACCAATGAAACTGAAACCAGTACCATGGGGAATGAATGGGCGAGTGCCAGCGAGATCAATCCGATGAGACTAAAACTCATGCCAATGGCCAGTGAATAGGGTTGTGGACGTTTATCGGTGTACAATCCTACCAGCGGCTGCAATATAGAAGCAGAGGTCTGGAAGGTGAGGGTGATCAATCCTACCTGAGAAAAATTCAGGTGCAGCGATTCTTTCACCAGCGGATAGATAGCGGGAATGAGCGACTGCAATGTATCGTTCAATAAATGTGTTACACTGAGGGCGATAAGCACCGAGAATACTGTGCCTTCGGCCATCTTTTGAGCAGCCTTTTTTTCTTCAGCGGGAAGAGTGGTGGTTTGCATACTTTCTTTTTAATAATCTGATCATCTGACGACTTAGAATAAAAAAAATCACTTTGTGTGCGTACTGATCTTTGTTGCCATGATCAGCGCTCTTGCAGGATTTTTGTCTGCGATGGCTTGCAGGAGATCTTCGTGCAGCTGCTGCGAAAGCATAAAGCCCGAAGTGTCTTTGTAACGCTCCATGAAAGCCTGTTTCAGATGGGTTGCAATCGTTTTGTAGAGATCAACGATAATGGGATTTCCCGAAGCATCGGCGATGGCCGAGTGGAAATTTATATCGGCCTGAATGCAGGCCTCCTTGTTGTTCTCTGTGGCATAGCGGGCACGGTCTTTCAGAAAACCTTTGATCCGTGTTACGTCTTTGGCGGTGCGGTTGATGGCAGCTTTCTCAGCGATCTTTACTTCGAGCAGCAGGCGTACTTCATTGAGATCTTCAAAATGCGCACGCTGCAATCTGTTGCTGAGTGGTTCGCTGGGTTCAGTTGACAGGATGAACATGCCCACACCCTGCTGCACTTTCACCATTCCCTTGTTAACGAGGATCTTCACCGCTTCGCGGATGCTTGATCTCCCAACGCCAAAGCTTTCCATGAGCTCTGGCTCAGTGGGCAGCTGGTCGCCGGTTTTGAACAGACCTTGTGAGATCTGCTGTTCGAGCAGAACAGCTACCTCATCGGCGAGAGACTGGCGTTTTAAAGGTTGGCGATTCATCATATCATCTGATGATACAAAATTAGTCGAATTTCTTAAACCGGAGAATTTTTTTTGAACAGGAAAAGTTAAAGCTACCCTCCTCATCTTATACGCGTGAACAGATACGGAGATAAGTCAGCTGAAGAAACTTACACGATCCCTAAAATCAAATTGCACTTTCAAAAGACATACATCCAAATTTCCTCGAAGAAACCACTCAACCTCTCTTCCCGTTTTTATCATGTTGCATAAACGAATGACTCCACTTGCAGGTTTGTGCAGTTGCACATCAAAAAAACGGCTTTCGCAAAACCCCTCAGTTGCAGGCTCAGGGAAGATTTCAGCCATTTCGGTTTTAATTGCATTAAAATTGATTCAATGCAGCACAGCAGCACACAGCCAATAGTTTTGTTTGTTTATTTTTAAGCCTCATCATTTTTTCACAGCCATATACTTTCATATGTTCAACAGGTTATTGCTACTTGCTGTAGTTGCCTTATCACTATTGCAGGCTTGCAGCTCATCGAAAAAGATTGCTTCTCAGGCATCGGGCAATGCCACTTCAACGCCCGCTTCTCCGGCATTGAGAGAGTTCAGAGCTGCATGGGTTGCCACCGTTGCGAATATCGACTGGCCTTCCAAACGTGGGCTCAGCACAGCCGATCAACAGGCAGAAGCGATCCGCATTCTCGACTTTCTGCAGGCGCATCATTTCAATGCAGTGATTTTTCAGGCGAGACCTCAGGCCGATGCACTGTATCAAAGCAGCCTCGAACCCTGGAGTTATTACCTCACAGGAGAACAGGGCAAAGCTCCGGCTCCGTTCTATGATCCGCTGCAGTTCTGGGTAGATGAATCACATAAGCGCGGCATGGAACTGCATGTATGGATGAATCCTTATCGTGCCCATCACACCGTAGGTGGACCAGTAACCGAAAGTTCCATCGTGAAAAGAAAACCTGAGCTGGTATTGAAACTGAAAGATGGCAACTACTGGTGGTTCGATCCTGCATTGCAGGGAACCAAAGATCACAGCACCGCTGTTGTTCTCGACATAGTTAAGAGATACGATATCGACGGCATTCATTTCGACGATTACTTTTATCCGTATCCCGATTACAATAAGTTTGAAGATTTCCCTGACAGTGCAAGCTGGAACAAATATGTGGCAGACGGCGGAAAATTATCACGTGGCGACTGGAGAAGAGATGCTGTGAACAGTTTCATCAGCAACCTTTACAAAGAGATCAAGGCAACGAAGAAGCATGTGAAATTCGGATTGAGTCCTTTTGGAATGTATCGTCCCGGCCAACCGGCTTCAGCTGCCGGCTTCGATCAGTACGATCAACTCTATGCCGATGCAAAACTCTGGTTGAACAAAGGATGGGTAGATTATTTTTCTCCGCAACTCTACTGGCCGATCAACAAAGAGAACCTCAGTTTTCCGGTGCTGCTCGGATGGTGGGCCCGTGAAAACCCCTACCAGCGCCATCTCTGGCCGGGCATGAGTGTAGGCCGCGATACCAGTGCAGCCAATGCCCGCGAGATACAGAACGAAATAATGATCACCAGAGGCATTGTTGCCGATGCGCCGGGAACCATTCACTGGAGCATGAAATCATTGCTCAACAATCCTGCACTCGCTCAAGCGCTGCTCGATGGTCCATACAAAAAAGATGCACTCGTTCCCGAAAGTCCATGGCTCGACGATTCTAAGCCCGGCACTCCGGAAGTGAAGATGGTTACTGTCGGCGACTCCTTAATGCTCACCTGGAATTACACTGCATCAGATAATATCCGCAGATGGGTAGTGTATGCTCAATATGGCAATCGCAAACCAGAGTACAGCATCCTGCCCTATCAGCAGAAGAGCATTATGCTTCCACGCAGTTTGGGCGATAAATCAAAAATGCTGTTGAAGCAGGTTGCAGTCACTGCTGTGAACGGAAACGGAAATGAAGGCATATTGAAATTCATTAAGGCCGACACCATTTATGCGAACGCTGCAAAGAATTTATCCATCATACCAAGATCAGGATGGAACGCAGCTGCAGCCAGACCTTTCAAAACACAGACAACGGAACGCATCACTATCCACCACGAAGGCACTAAATTCGACAGCAGCAAAGACGCAGCAAAACATATCAAAAATGTGCAGACATGGGGAATGGGGCCAGAGCGCAACTGGGCTGATATCCCTTATCATTTTCTCATTGCACCAGACGGTACGGTGTACGAAGGGAGAAGTGTGTACACCACTGGAGAAACCGCTACGGAGTACGATCCAACAGGGCACTTGCTGATCTCCTGTCTCGGAAATCTGGAAGAGCAGGAAATGCCGGCACAGCAGCTCGAATCACTGGAACGACTGATTGCATTCTCCTGCTTTCGCTTCGGCATCTCTCCCGAAAAGATTGCCTCACACAAAGATTACTCTGCCAAAACTGATTGTCCGGGTAAGAACCTGTATAAATATTTGCAGAGTGGTGAGATCAAATCAAAAGTGGTCGAATACCTGAAACAGGAATTCCTTTGATCAGAAAACGATACCAGATAAAAACGACGGCTGCCGGATTTGGCAGCCGTCGTTTTGTGAAATAGATTTATTGAATGAATTATCGCATCACTAACAAGATAATTGTTCACCGAACCGATCAGCAGGCAAACATTATCCGTTTACATAGTTCTTCAGCGTATTGCCCAGAATATCGTTCCAGCCTTTTTCGAAGTTCGATACCACAAATGATGGCACATCTTTCGGGAAGGTATCCAACCCTTCATGCGTGAGTTTCACTCTGGTTTTTCCGTCCTCCTCAAATAGCTCCCAGGTTACGACTGACTCGCCGGAATAACCATCGTACCTCCAGGTATGTTTCAATAATTTTCCTGGCTTTACTTCGAGCACTTTACAGAGATGCCTCCATGGGTCCTGCCCAGGCTCACCGGCTGTAAACTCAAACTCATAGCCCACTTCAGGCTTAAAGCCACTTACATCGAAATACCACTTCCTCATATCATCTTCATTCGTAAGGGCCTGCCATACGCGGGATGATGGAGCATTGTACACTCGTTCCACAACTAAAGGTTGACTAGCCATAAAAGGAATTTTAAGTTTGAAGGAATGCTTGTTATTCGAAATTATATGAAACCGATCGGTTACGCAAATTAAATTTGTAAGCACTGCTGCTGGTCTCGTCGGGTTTATTTTCGGTTTCAGTACTCTTTGTACCAAACGGGGTATTTAGCGACACGATTTTCCACTAATTTTATAGAATGAAACATATATCAATCCTTGTACCACAGGGTGCGTTGCTGGGTAGCATCGAAGGCCCCCGGCAGGTGTTTTCTGAAGTGAATACCATGATCGAAGACCGACTGGGCAAAGGGCCCATGTTCAAAGTTCAGCTCGTGGCATTCAAAAAAGACGTGCCTGTTTATGATGGCCTGTACACCATCAACCCGGATGCGTTGACAAAAGACATTTCCAAAACCGACCTCATCATCATTCCCGCCCTCGCAGGCGATGTAGCCAAGGCCGTTCAGGAAAATGAAGAATTCATTCCCTGGATCATCAGACAGCATCACGCAGGTGCTGAAGTGGCCAGCCTTTGCATCGGCGCTTTTCTGCTGGCAGCAACCGGACTGGTGAACGGAAAGAAAGTAGCCACTCACTGGATGGCTGCCGATGCATTCCGCAAAGCTTTTCCTGAGGTTGAACTGGTAGAAGACAAAATTCTCACCGACGAGAACGGTATCTATTCGAGCGGTGGCGCTTTCTCTTATCTTAACCTGCTGTTGTATCTGATCGAAAAATATGCAGGACGAGAACTCTCTGTGCTCGCTGCCAAAACCTTTCAGATAGATATCGACAGAAAGAGCCAGTCGCCATTTATGATGTTCCAGGGTCAGAAGTCGCATGAAGACGAAACCATCCACCGCGCACAGGATTTCATCGAAAAGAATGTGCAGGAAAAGATCTCCGTTGATCAGCTCGCAACAATGCTCGCGCTCAGCCGACGCAATCTGGAACGCCGGTTCAAGAAAGCCACTTCCAACACAGTAGTTGAATACATCCAGCGTGTTCGTGTAGAGGCAGCCAAACAAAATCTTGAATCGTCGAGAGACAACGTGAATGAAGTTATGTACAAAGTAGGCTATACAGACTCCAAAGCCTTTCGCTCTACCTTCAAACGCATTACCGGTTTATCGCCCGTTCAGTACCGAAACAAGTACAACAGGCTTGCCATGTCTGAAAACTGATCAGACATCCGGAAACAAATTTCTTTTACAGCAAAACAAGAAGAGGCCGTCGCTCCGAAAAGCAGACGGCCTCTTTATTTTGGCAATTGTATATTAGTTGTTGTTTCCTGCTACATCATCGGGAACAGCCGTCTCATCCATATAGAGCACTTCCCACTGATGCCCATTGATGTCGGCAAAGCTGCGGCCGTACATCCATCCATGATCCTGCGGATTTTTCACAAACGAACCGCCTGAAGCAAGCGCTGCATCTACCAGTTCATCTACTTTGGCACGGCTCTCCACTGCAATGGCATTGATCATCTGTGCAGTTTTTGTAGCATCACCAATTTCTTTATTATGGAAGCTTTTGAAGAACGGCTCAACCAGCAACATAGCGTAGATATTCTCTCCCATTACCATACTTGCTGCTTCATCGTTGCTGAATTGTTCATTGAAAGTAAATCCGAGCTTTGAAAAGAATTCTCTTGTCTTCTTAAGATCTTTAACTGGCAGGTTGATGAAAATTTGTTGTACCATAGTTTGAGTTTTTTTGCTTGATTTGATAACACAAAACTACGGCGAACTTCGATACCTCACCTTGTACGAATCCGACAAAAAACGGGCGTAAAACGACAGGCAATTTACCCCTACTTTTTTAGCACCAGCTCTTCTTTCGCGGCCCACAATGCGAGGTCTTGTTTGGTAAGCGCTGTTGCCATCATATCAGGAAACTTATCGGGTGTACATGCAAATACCGGAACACCCAGATTGGAAAAGAAGCTTGCCTGTGCATGATCGTAGGAGGGCGCTCCATCATCATTCAATGCCAGCAGCACTATCAGTTGCACTCCCGCAGAAGTGAGCTCCACAGCGCGTTTGCGCATACCTGCAGGATCGCCTCCTTCGTAGAGGTCCGTAATCAGCACCAGTACGGTATCTGAAGGACGTGTAATGATCTGCTGACAATAACCCAATGCCAGATTGATATCGGTTCCACCGCCGAGTTGCACGCCGAACAATAATTCAACGGGATCAGTCAGTTCTTCGGTAAGGTCCGCCACCGCAGTATCGAACACCACCATCTTTGTTTTGATGGCAGGAATGGAAGCCATCACTGCACCGAAAATTCCGGAATAAACAACCGATGTTCCCATGCTTCCACTCTGATCGAGACAAAGCACCACATCTTTGAGAGATGTTTGCTTTCTGCCATAACCAATACGTGTTTCGGGAATGATGGTTTTGTATTCGGGTTGATAATGTTTCAGATTCTTTCTGATGGTCTCCGCCCAGTTGATTTCATTGTGGCGTGGTCTTCTGTTTCGCGTAGAACGATTGAGACTTCCGGTGATGGCCTGTTGCATAGGCTGCGCCAGTTTCTTCATCAGTTCATCCACAACTTTGCGCACCACCTGACGGGCAGTATCTTTTGTTTTATCGGGTATCACGCGACTGAGCGTCATCAGTGTTGCCACCAGATGAACGTCTGCTTCTACATTCTCCAGCATTTCTTTTTCGGTGAGCATTTGTGTGAGATCGAGACGCTTGAGTGCATCGCGCTGCATCACCTGTACAACGGTATTGGGAAAGAAGCTGCGGATATCACCGAGCCAGCGGCTCACATTAGGGGAGGAAGCGCCTAGTCCCCCACGACGATCACTGTCGTACAGCGCTTCGAGGGTTTTATCCAGTCGGATATCCTGTCCGGAAATATCAATACCGGTTCCGTCACTTTCATCGCCTCCGAGTATCAGTCGCCATCTGCGAAGATTGTTTTCACTCATATCATTACATTGGATAATTGAACAATTTCATGATCACCGGAATGCCTTTTGCAGCTCTTTCATGATCGGGATCAGCATTGGTTTGTCTAACTGTGATACCTGTTGTGCCATGCTTCGCTTTTTCTCCCATCTTCTTTCTTTCGGGTTTAGCGAAATTGGAGAATGTTCTGCGAAGCAAAGGAAGCACCTGAATAAAGATGTCTTCTTCGAGCTGTTGCATCCAGTTGTCGAGTACAGCCCAGAGTTCGTTATCGAGCAGCAGAATGGTTCCGCTTCCTTTCAGAAAACCTTCGAGCCATGCCGCTGCTATTGCTGGTGCTATGGCCGGCGACATGGCCTGATGGAATTTCTTCGTGAGCTCTTCACCTGCCAGAATTTTGTAATCGCTGAGCAAGCGGGTAGCGTAGCCACTTACAGAAGGAGAGGTGGATTGATTGCCGGCAATCACCAGCAGGGTTTGTTGCCATTGTGTGTTGAGTGTGGCTTGTTGCAGCAGGTTCACTGCGTCTGTCATTTCTCTGAAATGCTCCAGCAGCGCCGCCGATGCATCATCGTCTACAGAAACGCATGCAGCGGGAAGGCTCACGCAAACGCGCTCGATCATACTCTCCACTATATTCAGCACCATGCCCGCATCGGTATTGCGCACGTTGCCATAACGACTCACATTTACGAGCGGAGGAATTACGTCCATCAACTGTACCACATCGTCGCTGGTTGCTGCGAGGTTGTTGACAGCCTGGATCAATTTTTCAACGGCCACCGGCAATGCAGCAGGGATGGCCCTTTCAAGCAATGAGCACACAACCGGTAATGTATTCGCTTCTTTGGCCTGATGCAGAATGAAGCTGCTGGTAGCATCTTCCACTGTACTTCCCCATGTTCCTTTTTCGATGATCTCGATGGAGAATTCGGGTTCCCATTTGAGGGTCCATAGTTCTTTGAAAGTGCCTGATCCGGAAACATTCGATTGCCGTCCCCATTTGATGTCGAGCAGGCGAAGACGATGCAGCAAATTGCTTCGCTCCAGATCCATTTCTTTGCGGAGATCAAGCGTATACTCTTTTTGTTCAGCAGTAGCAGGCAAGCGTAGTTTCTTTTGCAGTCGCTCAATATCGAGCTGCAATGGCGGTTTCGGAATTTCTACCGGCACCGATCCGAGCCGGTCTGAAATAATGAGTTTATCGTTAACGAGTTTCAGTAAGATATTTTCTCCGTTGCAGAGCACGCTGAGCGTGGCTTCGTTGAGTTCTTCCAATCCGGCTTTCGGAAGATTGCGGAGAGCAGCGAGAGCTTCAGCAAGGCGAACGGCTTCCATCACATGCGCTACGGATGTATCAATCTGCTGTGCCCTGAAAAGCTTTGCTACGAGCGCCATCCAGCGGGTACCATCGTCGTTGGGATGATGCCAGATATGCTCGTACCATCCCGGCGACCAGATGCCGGCGCCATAACCAGAGTTGAAGCTGAGACGACTGTAGGTCCAGGGAATCCAGGTGCAATCGACTTTCACTTTCGGAAGTCCTTTCAGCAGATCATTGTCTTCTTTTTGTTTTGGCATGTTCTTCAATGCAGGCGCATGCCATGCACCGCAGATCACGGCGATGTTTCCGAACATTTCCCTTTCAGCCTGGCGGATTGTTTTCCGCATATGCGCTTCGCGCAGCTGCTCCATTTTGTTATCGGTATCGGGAAATGCTTCGCGGAGTTCGCTCATCATTTCTTCCACCGCTTCAAACAGCTCTTGTGTATCTTTTCGGTACTCCACCATATGCTCCCACCATTTCTCACCATCCGCAAAACCGGCAGCGGCGGCGAGTTCGGAAATAGGGTCTACCCGAAAGCGTTGGGGAGCAGCTTCAGATATATCAGCTTCTTCAGCAGGTTGCAATTGAACCGGAATATCGGCATCGGACTGCAATGCCGGATCAATATCAGCTTTATCGTTTACAGCAACTGCCTGTTTCTTTTCTTCGTCCAGCGCAAATTTGTGTGCAACAGGAAGATCCATAAAGCGAACATGGATATTGTTCTTCCTCGCATACAGAATTGCCTGCCACTCCGGCGAGAATTCAGCGAATGGATAGAACACAGCCTGCTGCGGATTCTCCGGCTGAAAGCAGAGGATCGACACGGGAGGTTTCATCTCTTCACTTGCTGCCCATTGCAGAATACCATCGGCTTCAGGCGGACCTTCCACCAGCACAATATCAGGTTTCACCTGCTCCAGAAACTGTTTCACATTTCTGGCGGAGCCGGGACCATGATGTCTTATCCCAAGAATATGAATGGCCATCAGAAAATCTTGTAATGATCAGATCAGTTTACACACCGAGGTCGCGGCAGGCGCGATAAATATCCTTCCAGTCTTCTCTTGTTTTGAGAACGGTTTCGAGATATTCATTCCATACAATTTTATCCTGCACCGGATCTTTCACTACAGCGCCGATGATGCCTGCCGCAAGATCATGCGCAGTCAATCGGCCATCTCCGAAGTAAGCAGCCATCGACAATCCGTTATTCACAACGGAGATTGCTTCTGCAGTGCTGAGTGTACCAGTTGGCATTTTTACTTTTGTTTTTCCATCGAGGGTTACTCCTGATCTCAGTTCGCGGAAGATGGTAACAATGCGGCGGATCTCCTGCAACGCAGGCGGCTCTGCCGGA
The DNA here is from genome assembly GCF_012927185.1 of Pseudoflavitalea sp. G-6-1-2. Classification (GTDB taxonomy): domain Bacteria; phylum Bacteroidota; class Bacteroidia; order Chitinophagales; family Chitinophagaceae; genus Pseudobacter. The sequence continues at coordinate 1,242,894 of NZ_JABBGB010000001.1, read as the reverse complement.
AGTTTCATTACTTTCTCAAAGCTTTCCACTCTCCGTTTTACGATATCGATCTCTTCTTCCATCGAATCGGGGACAGGAAGAATAACCGTATTGAATCTGCGTTTCAGGGCGCTGCTCAATTCGTTCACCCCTTTATCGCGGTTATTGGCAGTAGCGATTATATTGAATCCTTTTATGGCCTGCACTTCTGTATTCAGCTCAGGAACCGGTAAAGATTTTTCGGAAAGGATAGTGATCAACGCATCCTGCACATCAGATCCGATTCGCGTGAGTTCTTCGATACGCGCAATCTTTCCGTCTTTCATTGCACGCATCACGGGTGTTTCAACGAGTGCGTTTGGTGTAGGTCCTTCGGCGAGCAATCTTGCATAGTTCCAGCCATAACGAATAGCTTCTTCGCCGGTGCCGGCAGTGCCCTGCACTATGAGTGTGGAATTGCCACTGATGGCTGCTGCCAGATGCTCGCTCACCCAGCTCTTGGCCGTTCCGGGTAATCCGTAGAGAAGCAAAGCTCTGTCGGTAGTGAGAGTGGCTACTGCAATTTCCATCAGGCGTTTGTTGCCGATGTATTTGGGACTAACTTCAAATCCATTCTTCAGCTTTCCGCCGTTGAGATAGGTTACCACTGCACGGGGAGACAACACCCAGTTATCGGGACGATGTTCATCATCCTGCTTTTTCAGTTCTTCCAGCTCCTGTGCAAATAAGTTTTCTGCGTGCTGACGTAAGATGGTTGACATATGAATTGTTTTATGCGTTGAATGCTTTGATAAGGTCTCTCCTTATTTGAATTAATTGACGGATATAATCTGATGTATTTTTCCAGAAGGTGGCTTTGTAATCTTCAGCCGGCTTCTGTTCATCGAGCAGGTGAACAATTTCATCGGGCATTATTCTGATGCATTTCAGAAAAACATTCCGCTGGAAATTGTAGGGGTTGCGGGCTGCCTCTCCGAGTATCAGTTTGCAGAGGCGAGTGCTCCAGATATGCTCTCCATCCATGGCCAGTCTGGTAAAGGAGTCGCTGGACTTATCGAAATTCTTCACCAGCACCTCTTCCCATTTATCCGCGGGCAACAGAGAAAGTGTATCCGGATAAACTTTTTCTGTGACCTGCCATAACATCTCCGCCCATCGACGATTCTTATATTTCCCAACGGCTCCAGACAGCGCCAGCATTAGCCTGCTTCCAAACTCATCCGATTGCAACAGTTCAATTATTTTTTCGCCAGGCAACCCAAGATGGGTTTCCCAGAATTCAACAGGCACTGCTCTGATCAGATGATTGTAGATATGCTCTTCTTTGGTTTCGCCAGGCTGGATATTCGTTACATCGATACCCAACTCAGTCAATTCTTCTTTGGATAAATTGATTGCCGGTTCGAATTTTATTTTCAACTTGCTGCTCATTCCGAGCAGGGTTTTCTCTTTCTGCAAATGCACCAGTTGCCGCAGCAGTTCTTCATTTTTTTTCACCAGCGGTGAAGAAGGGATCAGCAACATCAGCCGAATGGTTTCACTCTTCACCTTTTTACTTTTCTCGGTCAGTTGTGATTGCAGAAACGGGAGATCGGCTTCACTGATTCCTTCATCGAGCAGAGAAAGAAATGCCTGCTTCGTATTGGCATCTTCCGATGCCCATACAGCCTGCAGCATTTTGATAGCTTTTGCAGGATCTGCTGCACGCTGATCTTTCAGCACTTGTTTTCTTTGTTCGGGACTTCCTGTCTGCCATGCATCTTCTTCTGTTTGATTGGCAGTGAACTTCCATGCCGGATTGAACTTCGCCAACCATTCACCACGTTTGCCGCAGCATGCAGTTACCATCGGCTGCCATTTCTTTTTGAATGCAGCGAGTTCAAGCATGGCAGGAATGTGGGCAGGATGGATGAGCTGCTGATGCTTTGTGCATTGCTCCAACCAGATCTGCAATAAAGGTTCCATGTCTTCTGCAATGATATCTTTCAGCACCCGCATGGCAAGTGTGCTGCAATACGGCAAGGTTTCTTCGGCCGCAACTGGCAGCGTTACCGAAGCCGCTTCCACAGGTCTTACTCCGCATTGCCGGTAATTCATGGTAAGTGCAGCCAGTTGCAGAAACTGCTCTTCTCTGCTGAGATTTGCATTCTGCTGAATAGCTGTTGCAGCGGGCATCAGCGCTTCAGGAAGAATAGCAGCATTGAAAGGATGTTTTTCCGATCCCATCATTGCAGCAGTTACAATATGATTCCATTGCTCCATATGGCTGATTATAAAATGATGTATTCGCCCTGGTTCCATAATCCTACGGCCAGGTATCTGTCTTCTTTTCCGATCACGGCTACGTCGAGCGCAGCACCTCCGCTGATGGAGAGCATTTTCCAGATGTATTTATTTGGATGCAGCAACTGCATCATTGCTCCATCGCTATCCTGCAACCACCATTGTTCTTTGTATTCAACAGGTTTCAACTGATGAATGAGGTAAGGCCGTTCGGTTCTGAAAGGAAGTTTGGCAAAGCCAGCAGTTTCTTCTTCGGCAACCTCCTGCCAGTTGTTGAATCCTTTGAATGCAGGTTTGGTGCCGGCATTATGCTGTTGTTTGATGATGGCGCGCATAGGCAATGCAGAAGGATAGAATACCAGTTCCGCATTGATGTTCAATCCCGGAGTGATGGCGAGCTGCGCCAGTTGTCCTTTTGCGATGAATTGCAATATCAGCGCATAACGTTGGCTGCCTGTTCCGTAGAGCCAGAACTTTTCGGTAGTGATGTTATCGCGTTCAGATACTTGTTTTGATAATACCAGCCAGTTGTCTGTGATGCCGGATTGTTCTTTCAGTTCATCCTGCTTCTGGATAAACCCGATACCGAGGCGGAGATCATCGGAGATGGCGCCATCCGTTTCGTTGGAGTTTTTGTATCCTTCGATGAGGAGATAGAGTTGCAGAAGCTGGTCCATAAAACCAGATTGCCAGCCATCGGAGTAGAAGGAGGTATTTCCGAGATTGCGTACCAGGCCTGCGAGTCCGGGAGCCTGTGCATCTACCATTCGCTTGGCTGTTTGCTCAAACCAGTTATCACCTTTTTCGGGCATGCTGTGGATGCCATTCCGGATAATATCGCTAATCCACAAACGAAGGTCTTCAATTCCATCAGACACTTTTGATTCCCGTGCCTGCGCACGTTTGGCCTGTGCCGCTTCATCAATGGGTTTATCCTTTTTCTCTGCCTGCTGAATTTGTTTTTCTTCGCGTTTGCTGAGCCAGGCGGTTACCCAGTCAGGTTCGGTGGACTCTGTGAAGATATTTGGCTGACGGGCATGCAGCAAAAGTAGTCCCAGTCCATGTTTGCAGGGAAACTTCCTGCTAGGGCAACTGCATTTGAAAGCAATATTAAGTCGGTCGATTTGAGTTTGATATGGCTTGCTGCCACTGCCCTGACATTCGCCCCAGAGGGCTTTTTCGTGGATGCCTTTGCTCACCCATTTTGCAGGATTGGCTAAATCTTTTCCTGACTTCGCGCTGCCAGCGTCCGGGGCCAGCGCCAGGATCTGTTCTTCAGTAAGGTTAAGGCTCACGGGTTCTGTTGTGAAATGATTAATGTTGCTGTTGAACGTAATTTACGTGTTTAACTTCACTGTTCCACTTAAAATCATCGTGGCGGATACGCCAGATAAATCCGTCGAGAATATAGTGTGTAATCTGTGGAAGTGCAAGTAAAGGAACCAGAAAACTGAGTATCGTTTTATCGGGATCGGGCAGTTTCCATTGCGAAGTTCCGAAGAGTCTGCTTCAATTGCTAACTGTGCAGATAATACCCGGTTGCCGTAGCAGGTTGCCTGTTAACTGCTTCTGCAGATAAGCACCCATGCAGTTCATCCCTCAGCCATTCCATTCGTCCCGGCGCATTCCATTCGTCCCGAAACGCAGTCGGAACGGCCCTTCCATTTGGATACCCCTCCCGGGGCGTGGTAATTTTGGAAAAACAATCACATGCGTTTCCAGACTATCTGCTCCATTTTCCTACTGCTGTTCTGCCAGTCGCTTTCTGCTCAGACCCTGATCAAAGGAACCATCACCGGCAGTAAGAACCTTCCGCTTAACGGAGCCAGCATCACACTCACGGGCACCTATTATGGAGCAACATCCGGAAACGGCGGACAGTTTTCTTTCAGTAGTCCGGATACCGGCCACTTCGAACTGACTGTCACATTGATCGGATACAAAAAGTCGGTTCGCGAAGTAAGACTAACCGGCGAGCCACTCAATATCGACATCATTCTGAAAGAAGAAATTTCGGAGATGCAGGCAGTGACCGTCTCCGCCGGCAGCTTCGAGGCCGGCAATCAAAAAAGGAACACCGTTCTGAACTCCCTCGACATTGTAACCATGGCGGGCAAACCGGCCGATGTTGTTGCCGCATTGCAAACCCTCCCAGGCGCGCAACAGGTGGGGGAAACAGAAGGGCTTTTTGTTCGCGGAGGTACCGGCGCGGAAACAAAAGTGTTTATCGACGGCATGCTGGTAACAAATCCTTTTTACAGCAGCGTACCGGATATTTCGCAACGTGGCAGGTTCTCTCCCTTGCTTTTCAAAGGCACCCATTTCAGCAGTGGTGGATATTCTGCGCAGTACGGACAAGCCATGAGTTCAGCGCTCACCCTCCAGACCCACGACCTTCCTTCGCGCAGCGAAACAAATATGATTATCTCTTCTCCGCAGCTCTCCTTTACCCGCCAGCAACTGGCCAAAAACGAAAAATCGAGTATAGGGTTCTCCATCAATTACAACAACCTCACTCCATACTTTGCAGCAGTTCCGCAGAAACCATTTTATACCAAAGCACCCGAAATTATCAATGGAGAATTTTTCGGAAGATGGAAAACAACAAAAGGCATGTTCAAATACTACGGATATGCAACACATAACACTATCGCATTCCACAAACCTTCACTGGAAGACGAAAAGGCATTTGATTATTTCAGTCTTAAAGGCGAGAATATCTTCACCATACTCACCTACAGTGGAAAAATAAATGATAGCTGGAAGATCAATTATGGTGGAGGTTTCAGCTACAACAAAGACAGGATCGATATTCGTACCGCAAGCCCAGACAGCAGCTTTTCATCTTTCTACCCCAGACTCACCAATTACACCACGCAGGCAAGACTGGTGTTCACCAGAACACTCGGAGGATTAAGCAAACTGCATTTCGGCACGGAATCACAACTCATTATCGACAAAATTCATGCAGAGGACAGCATCCCTTATGTGCGCAGGCAGGATAACTTCATAGCAGCATTTGCAGAATCGGATATCTACATCACGGGGCGGTTCCTCGCCAAACCGGGAGCCAGAGTTGAGTACAGCAGCTTGCTTGGAAAAGCAAATATTTCGCCGCGGCTTTCATTTGCATGGAAGTTGAACAATGCCGGACAAATCAGTCTCGCTTACGGCATCTATTACCAGAAACCCGAAACCACGTATCTGCTTCGCAAACCTCTCCTCGATTATTCGAGAGCCAGTCACTACATTTTCAACTACGAGCGGATAGCAAAAGGAAGAACCATTCGTGCGGAACTATTCTACAAACAATATCATAACCTGGTACGTTTCCCTGCCAACAACCCTATGCAGCTTACAAACGACGGAGCGGGCTATGCCAAAGGGTTTGAACTGTTCTGGCGCGACAAAAAACTCTTCAAAGGTTTCGACTACTGGATCTCCTACTCATGGCTCGATACCAAAAGGCAGTTCCTGGATTATCCTTCAAAAGTGCAGCCCACATTCGCTGCCAATCATACAGCGAATGTAGTAGCCAAACAATTCGTAGAGTCCATCACCACCAGTTTCTCCATCACCTACACTTACGCAACAGGAAGGCCCTACTACGATCCCAATCTGTCTGAGAAATCTTTTCTCAGCAGCCGTACCATGGATTATCACAGCCTGAGCTGTATGGTAAACTACCTCACCGTGATCGGAAAAGCCAATACTGTTTTCATGGTCAACGTTAGTAATGTACTTGGGAACAGCCAGGTATATGGATATCATTTCGCATCGAAACCTTCTGCAGGCGGGATGTATCGCGGAGAGCCGATCACTCCAATGGCCAAAAGATTCATCTTCATCGGAGCATTTATTTCTATCGGCAACGACCGCCGGAAAGAAATCCTCGATCTGTAATTCATCAATTCATTCATAAAAAACAATTCGCATGAAACGCATCTTCTTTACCGTATCGATCGTTGCCCTTGCAGGTTTAGCTGCAAATGCACAGGAGTCAGCTGGTTCAACTAATTCCGATCCGGCATTTATCAGGATCATGGAATCGGCAATTCAAAAACTCGATACAGCATCATCATCAACCACACTGCTGCAACTAGGCAACGATTTTGAAAGAATCGGAAACGCCGCAAAATCTGCATGGCAACCTTTTTATTATGCAGCATTCTGCTACACAGCCCTTGCACTGAATACCAATGATAAATCGGGGGTGGATGCGATAGCAGAAAAAGCTGCCGCATTTCTCATCAAGGCAGAAGCGCTTCATCCGGGGAACTCAGAAGTCTCCACAGTTCAGGCGATGCTGGCCAATGCAAGACTTCTGGTAGATCCTCCTGCCAGATATCAGGAGCTGAGTGTAGTAGCAGCTGCATGGTTGAAAAAAGCGCATGAGCAAAATCCCGCAAATCCACGTCCTTATCTGGTAGAAGCAAGAACAAAATTGAAAACTCCTGCGATGCTCGGCGGAGGTGCAGAAGCCGCACTGCCCGTACTCGAAGAAGCGGTAAAGAAATTCAAACAGTTTCAGCCATCCGGCAGCATCGATCCCAACTGGGGTTCAGCAGATGCTCAGAAATTACTTGAACAATTGAAAAAATAATAAATCTTTGCTATGACCCGACAGCTGCAATCTCTGTTGGGACATAGCATATGCAGCGATCAGCAATCATGAAATTTTTGCAACAACCATTCCCCCACGATTCAAGCCTGAAGGGGGCCGTAAAAACTTCGGCAGGATTTGCCATTTTCATTTTTTTGTTTCTGCTGATATTTCGTCCGTTTCATATGGAAACAGCCACTACGGGAGGAATCGTACTGAGCTGCGCTATTTTCGGAGCAGTTACTTTCACAGGAATTTTCACCATGGACATTGTGCTCGACTGGATGTTTCCGAATGCCTTCAACGAAAAAAACTGGACGGTAGGCAAACAGATCCTCAACATCCTGCTGGTGGTAGTGCTCATCGGGACACTGAACTTTCTGGTATATCCGTTGCTTTTCGACACGCATCTGACCCTGGAGAGTTTTCTCCATGCAATGATGACCACAACAACTGTGGGGATTGTTCCCATCACCATTTACACATTGTACAAACAGAATATCAGGCTGAAACAATTCCGACAGGAAGCCGCTGTTCTCCATGAAAAATTGCAGGAGAAGAAACAGGCAGATCAGCTGGTGCCTGTTTCAACAATTCGGCACAGCATCATTACATTCTCAGGAGACAATAACAACGAGAAATTTTCAGTAGATGAACAGGAGCTGGTTTATCTGGAGTCTGCCAGCAATTATGTGAAAGTGTTTTTCGAGAAGAACGGACGATTGAATTACACTATCATCCGAAACACCATGAAAAAAATGGAAGAAACATTGCAGAACCACAGCCTTTTCTTCCGTTGCCATCGCACTTATATCATCAATCTTGAGAAAATAATTTCAGTTGAAGGGAATGCACAGGGATACAAAATGCGAATCAATGGAAGTGATGAGTTGTTGCCTGTTTCAAGAAATCTGAATAAAGAATTCTCAGACAGATTGCTGGCGGTAAAAGGAGAGTTGGGTCAATGATCCATCTTATGCAGAAAAGTTGACGGCACTTCCTCTACCAGCCACACATTATTTTCCGACAGATAGAATGTAAATCCAGCTACCAACATTTCTTTTGCAGCCACTCGCAGAATTACAGGACTTCCATGCCTCGCACCTACATTCTTCGCCATACCCAGATCTTCTGTAAGATGAACGTGATGGCGGTTTCGTTTAAGCAATCCTGCATCCATGATAGCTGGCAGGAATTTCGTAGCAGTGCCGTGATACAGGTATTCAGGCGGTTCAGTAGCGCGCAGCTCCAGATCCACTTCAATGCTGTGTCCCTGATTGGCACGGATCATTGTTTGATCCTCATTAAATGAAAATCGCTTTTTATCATTTGAACTTACTACCAGTTGAATGAGTTCCCTGGTTACATCTTCTCCTTTTGAGTTGAGTTTTTCGATGAGGTCGTTTACGGATGTCCATCCGTTTTCGTCGAGCACAAGTCCGATCTCTTCGGGTTTGTGTCTCAATACCAGACTCATGAATTTGCTGATATGTTTTATTTTCTTTTCCATTTTCGATAGGTAAGGGTAGCATTTGCATGCTGCCCGGATAAAATATTGATGCTAACTGAATCTTTTCCTGAAAGGCTCAATCACAGCTTCGTTATTTGTTTTTACAGCGAACAATACTTTTCTGAATTGACCCGCATATTTTCCATGAAGCGCTTCTTTGAACAATTGAGCAATATCATCAGGCTCGTTTCTGAATACGCCACATCCCCATGCTCCGAGAATCAGTACCTGATGTTGATGCTTCACGCATAACGCCAGCATCTTGTCGATCCTGATTTTCATCAATGGTAGAATATCAGGAAGGCTTTCACGCTCATTATTTTCTATGGCTCCCTTATTCACTGCAGCAGAAGTAATAACAGTGGTACAAACCGGTGTTTCCATCAGATTCCCTTCTTCGTCTTTGAACACAGGCACATCCGGAGAATAGATCATATGATCAGAATACAGGTGTGTCCTATTGTTGCGATGGAAGCTGTAATACTCAGGCGCCTGTTGCAGACAAGGGTAAAGTGCGGATGCTCTCGCGATACTTTCTTCCTGTGCCTGAGCCCCACCGAGAAATCCGCCGCCAGCATTTTTTGCAGAAGCAAAGTTCAGCGCCATTGTGTTTGTTTCTCCCTTTGCAGCAAGCATACGGACTGCATCCAGCGTTGTGATATTTTCTACTTCAAACGTTGTTTCAAATTTGGGGGCAGGAATAATTTCCGCCAGCTCTTCGAGTACATCAGGGGTATAGAGTTTTGTATTGCCCACAGCATTGGCTATTTGACTGCTTATATCGATCTGATTGCCTGAAGGGCTTGTGTATTTCCCTGCGTTCAACACTTCCAATGTATGTTCGGCTATGGTTATTCTATTCTTTTGGTTCATGATTGATGCATTTATTAATTGTGCTCAGCTTACTGGTTCTGTTCCAGTACAGGCTGTTGAAGCGCAGCTCTTTCACGGATGGTTTCAAAGCGGCTGGTATTTTTCAGCTCTCCATTTTCAAATACCGTGATCAGCTGATCTTGCAATTCAGCATTAGCCTCCTGACCCACAGTCTGAAATCCTTCATCTGTGCGGATAAGTTTCAGTTTTCCTGCTTTTGATTTTTTGAACGACTGAGTGAGCTTTCCATGTGAATCGAGCTCCACAGGGTTTTTCTGAACATTCACAGGTTGACCGTTCACTTCGGCATAGGAGCATTTGAAAGCGAATTTCTGCGTGTCTCTGTCCACTTTCTGCAACAGTGCACCACCCATTCCGAGAACAAGGTTCTCAGCGCTGATGCCATTCACTTTGAGAGCGCCATAGATGAAACGGATCATATCGATATTCACTCCATCTCCCTGCAGTACTCTTACCTGACGGGGAAGTACTTTGTATCCTTTTTCGTTGATGGTGTATCCGAATTTGTTCATGAGAATGGAGAACACTTTCAGCAATGTGAATACAGGATCTCCGCTATCAGGTCTTATCACCAGTACACCGTCTCTGCTCAACACCAGCTCTTTCAGTTCTTCACCCCAGTATTCACTGCAGGCCCTGAAGATATCATAGGAGTCAGAGACACAGGATACGATACCGGTAGGGAATGTTTTGAGTACGTGTTTGAAAATTTCGATCTCGCCTTCTTCACCCAGCAGCGTACACACGGAGTGTTCAGTTGCAGGAACAGATAATCCGAATACCTGCTGAGCATCGTAATATTTCTGCGCCATCACACTTCCAATGATGGTATCGCTTCCTCTGAAATTGAGCAGGTGAGCGGCTCCGCCGATGGCAGCGCTTTCTACCGAGCTGACTCCACGGAATCCGAAATCGTTCAGCACAAATTCAATCTGCTCCATTGCAGCTTCAGAAGCCGTGTCTTTGTGATAAGATGTTACGATTTTTTTGATCTCTCTCGAAAGCGTAGCAACTGTGTTGGGATACCAAACCTGCATCAGCAGGGTTTCAAGAAAATTGGTGAGCCAGAAACAGTTAGGGTCGGTGTTTTCGATGGTTGCGAGAACATTGTTCACGGGCACTGCTGTTCCTTCGGGAATGGCTTTGATCTTCACAGGAAGTTTGCCATCATATTTTTCGAGGATGTAATCGAACTTGCTTCTGTCGAATACATCATCACGACCGAAAACCTGAGGCAGAAAAGCTGCCGCTTCATCGATCTTTTCTTTGGTGATCACTTGCCCTTCGAGATAATGTTTCAGCACATATTGCAGACCGAAGAATACTGTTTCCTTGAATTGCCCACCCCGGCTTTCGAGATATGAATAGATCTTAGTGGTACCGGGATAATACAGTTTATGATGAGAATATTTGTATGCGTCTGCGAGGAGTAAAATGTTTTCTTCTGTTTTCATGATTTTCCAGTTTATGCGGTATAGGTTAAGTTGATGCTGACTATTTTGATTGACCGATATTTTTCAACAGCTGCTGAATCAGTACATGATGTTCAGGCGTTATTTGATTTTTTTCTATCATGCCCTGCAATTCATTTACAGGAAACCATGACAATTCCGCCAGATCATCGGCTGCATGCGGTTTTCCGTAAACCAGTGTGGTTTTGAAAAAGCTGGTGATAATCTTGTCGGTTTCGTTACGATATCTCCAGTCGTCGATTTTTGCAGATCCTACGAATTGCATTTCACTTACTTCGATAGGCCCGCATTCTTCGGACAGTTCTCTTTTTGCAGCCGCTTCGAAGCTTTCATCTTCAGGATCGGTGAAGCCACCGGGGAATCTCCATTGTGCAGCGAGATGCTTCTTTCCCAGCAGCACTTCTGAATTGTCTTCATTCAGCACTGCAACATCAACTGTTGCATATACTTTAGGATACATGCCATGATAAGCATAATTGATCCCAAGCCGAAAATCTACCGAGCTCAATACTTTATCACCATTCTCTTCGCGGATATCAGATGCGGAGTAATTGCCTTTCTCAGGTAATTCCTCCACTGCAAACTGACCACTGTAGTATTGGATGAAACTATCCCTGCTTCCATACAGCACAAACTGTTCCATAGAGAAAGTGGAAGTTAACAAAGCATCCAGCTGCTGACTCCAAACCTGGTCCGAAGCATTGTCTCTTAGTGGAAGTACCACCAGCTCTGGCTCGAATTGTTTCAGCAGTTTTTCGCGGGTGTAAAAATCGAAAGGGTTGCGTCGGCTGCCTTTTACCGGAGACACACCCAGTACTATCACCATCTTATTATGCCTGCCTTTGATTTCATTGATCAGGAATTTATGTCCTTCGTGAAGATAGGGTGTCTGGAATCGGGCTATTATGACGCCTGTGGTTTTCATTTTGCGTTATTTATACGCAAATTTACACAGGCTTTTGAAATCTGCAAATTTATTTTGCGTTAAATGAACGCAAAATGAAAAACAAAGAAATTGATCAGTAAAATGATGATTTGATAACTGAGACATCAGCATGCGGAGGGGCTCAGATCTCGAAATTGATCCCTTCTTTCATCAGCTGCTGGTACCTTTTCTTATTGAACTGAAACATCTTGCTGGGACGGCCTTTCCCTTCGGGTCGGGCATATTCATTGGTATCTTCGAGAATATCGAGTGCCAGCATCTTTCTGGAAAAATTCCTCCGGTCGATATCCCTGCCCAGCAGATCGATATAGAGTTTCTCCAGGTCAGCAAAAGGAAATTTTCTGTCGAGCAGTTCGAAGCCAATCGGCTGATACCTGATCTTCGCACGGATGCGTTCAATAGCAGTGTGCAGGATTTCTTTGTGATCGAAAGCAAGCGCGGGAAGCTCCCTGAAATTGAACCACTGTGCATTCTCCGCATCAGTACTGGCTTTCAGCTGCTGAAACTGGCTCGATTTCACCAGGGCGAAATAGGCGATGGAAATGATACGTTGTCGTGGGTCACGATCGGGTGCTCCGAATGTATAGAGTTGTTCGAGGTAATTTACTTCGATGCCTGTTTCTTCGCGAAGTTCTCTTCTCACAGCATCTTCGAGTGTTTCTTCGGGGAGAAGAAATCCACCGGGAATGGCCCAGGCATTTTTAAAAGGAGGGTATTTCCGCTGGATCAGCAGAATGGACACACCTTCCTGTTTGGAGTAACCAAACACGATAGCATCTACTGCAACTTTTATTTCTGATCCACGGGTATTCATTCTGGCTGCAATATAAACATTCGCTCATTGCAATCATCGTGCAGAAGCGAAACCAGTATCTTTACGCAAATTGCACCTATGTACCTGTTGATCCCCGGCCGCCATCAGTTGCTGACCCAGTTTCAGTTCGAATATCTTCAAAACATTATCAGCAATGGATTGCAGAGAATGGCAGATGCTTTCGGAAACCCTGTAACACAGACCGGGAAAATAGACGCAGTTATTTTCGCAGTTACTTCGTCCAATCATTCCAATACACGCCGGAACCCGCTTCCATTCTATCTTCGGGCCATTTCCATCGAGGCCTTCGGCAATGAGCTGAATATTCCTGTGTACATCTACGGAATCGACGATGTGGCCAACCTGCCCAATTTCGCCGGTTATACCATTAAACGAATCAAACACGAGAGTGAGGGGCAAATCAATTGTACTCCCGAAAATACCCTCGTAGTCTGCTCCACTCCCGTACTCAATATGTATCACGAATTAGGATTCACCATCCTGCCTGCTGAGCTCGATGATATCAATACCTGGCATCATTCCACCGCCATGCCGTGGGATGTGGTGGAAGCCATTGCATCGAATCCATCATGGAAACAAGATCCGTTTGTGCAGCAACACATGCACCATACATCTTTCAAAGTTTGGGACAAGTACAAAGCCGGCGACAAAGTGCAGCTGCTTTTCAGAGATGCCATGATCAGCAACGATGGCGATCTCACCGAAACCCGCGACTACAACGTGTACGTGCGTCAGATGGATGATATCTCAGAGATGAAGTATCAGGATACCGCTCCTTTCATACAACCCGGCCGCATCGGAGATATCGGATGCGCAGTGGGCTCATGGATCAAACTTGCCTGCAGGGATGCACGGTTCAGGGAATCCGATTTCTACGGCATCGAGGTTTCACGTTACCTCTACGAACTTTGTCAGCAGAGAAAGATCAATGGCGAGTTTGCCAATCCTTTTGTGTTCTTCTCGAAAAAGAATGCCGTAACCGGACTCGCATTCGATGCCGGCTCCATGAATACCATCCACACATCATCCCTCACACACGAAATAGAATCTTATGGAAGCCGTGCCGATCTGCTGCAATTCATCCGCAACCGCTACGAAGAGCTGGTGCATGGTGGCGTATGGATCAACCGCGATGTTGTTGCTCCTTACAACAAAGAAGAAGAAACACTGATGAACCTGAACGAAACAGATGGCAGCAATGAAGATCCGCATAAACTGTTCACCGATAAAGCATCGCTGGCAGCCCACCTGCAACAACTTTCAACATATGCAAGGTTCCTTCGTTTTTCAAAAGACTTCCGGAAAGCAGAAGGATACCAGCTTCCCTATGCAGAAACAATAATCGGTGAGAAAAAATACATCCGGCTTTCACTCCGCGATGCCGCAGAATTTTTGAGCAGAAAAGACTACACGGACAACTGGCAAAGCGAAATGCACGAAACCTTTTGTTTCTGGGATTTCAATGAGTGGAAAGAACAGATGCAACTGGCAGGATTCAGCATTCATCCATCGTCAGTAGCATTCACCAATGAATGGATCGTAGAGAACAGGTGGAAAGGCAAAGCGGAGTTGTTCACGATGAAAGACGGGCAACCGGAACCGGCTGCCTACCCGATTACCACCATGTTTATGATTGGAGTAAAGCCATAAAAAAAGAAGCTGCATCCTCTATGGACACAGCCTCTCCACACAAACAAAACAAACAATCAAATATTTATCGCGCCTTTACCTGAAGAGATCAGGAAGGCATCTTTCAATGCTTCAGCAAATGTTGGGTGAGCATACGAAATCTTAGTAAGCTCAGTATCGGTCAATTCAAACTCCATGGCAATCACTGCACTTGCAATGAGGTCAGCAGCTCTTGCACCGATGATATGAACACCCAGAATTTCGCCGTATTTGGGATCGCTCAGCACTTTCACAAATCCATCCGTATCATCGGAGGCGCGTGCGCGGCCACTGGCAAGGAAGGGGAATTTTCCTTTCCGGTATTCGATCCCTTCTGCTTTCAATTGCTCTTCCGTATAACCAACTCCTGCAACCTCAGGCCAGGTGTACACTACGCCCGGAATGCGGAGATAATTGATTTTATGCTGATGGCCTTTTAATCCATCCACCACTGCAATGCCTTCGTCTTCCGCTTTGTGAGCAAGCATTGCACCGCGGATCACATCACCGATGGCGTAGATATTGGGCTCTGCTGTTTGCAGGTTTTCATTTACTTCCACCATGCCTTTTGCATCGAGTTTCACCTTAGTATTTTCGAGCGCAAGCCCCGCGGTGTAAGACTTTCTGCCTACAGCAACGAGGCAGTAATCTGCAGTGATCTCTTTCTCTGCCTTGTTGGCGTCTGTATAGGTTACCTTCACAGATGAGCCGGTGTTTTCAGCAGATTTAACCGGAGATCCGGTGATGAGTTCTATCCCTGATTTGGATAACAACTTCCCTAATTCTTTTCCCAGCTCTTTATCCATCGTGGGAATGAGACTATCGGCATATTCGATGATAGTAACTTTTGTTCCTATGCGATGATAGGCAGATGCCAGCTCCACACCAATTACACCTCCACCGATGATCACCATCGAACCCGGTTTCTCTTTCAGGTACAAGGCTTCTGTTGAAGTGATGATTCTCTGCTTATCGATATTTATTCCGGGGAGCGTAGAAGGCTTCGATCCAGTGGCTATGATGAAATACTGACTGGTAACAGTTTTCGGCGCTTCGCCTTCATTGGTAACAGTGATGGAAGTATTGTTCACAAAAGAACCCACGCCCGTGAACACCTGGATCTTGTTCTTCTTCATCAGAAAATTCAATCCATCGTTATTCTGCTTCACTACATTTTTATTTCTGTCGACCAGCGCCGGGAAATTCAGATTGAGATTTCCAACTTCAATGCCCTGTTTGGAGGCTTTGTGCTGAATGATATCAAAATTCTCCGTACTGTCGAGCATTGCTTTGGATGGAATGCACCCAACATTGGTACAGGTGCCTCCAAGCACTTTGTACTTCTCAACAATTGCTGTTCTGAATCCGAGTTGTGCTGCTCTGATAGCGGCGGTGTATCCTCCCGGACCGGAGCCGATCACCACCATATCAAAATCTGTTGCCATACGAGTAGAATAGATTGGATGAATAAATGTGGGTACAGGCTGTATTACAGCCATCAGCAGCAAAGGTTGAGTGCAGGCACGTTTTCCGCAAAAATTAATCCCTCAGCCAGCAACCAGGTTCCCGTTTTGGGTTTACAGTTCAACGCATTAATTCCACAACTCATGGGATAATTGGCGGCGGCCCACAGGGCAACCCTGAAATTTGAACTCCGATGCAAATTTCAAACACCATGGCATACACCTTAATTACAGGTTCAGGCTCAGGATTAGGCAAGGCGTTTGCCGTGCAATGCGCCAGGCAGGGAAACAATCTTATCCTATTTTCCCTGCCCGGAAGCGGCCTCGAAAGCCTGGCTGTTGATCTCAAAAACGAGTACCACATTGATGTTCAGTTTTTTGAATTCGATCTGCGGGATACCATCGCGCTTCAGGAACATATCTCCAATGTTATAGCCAACTATTCAATTAATTTTCTGATCAACAATGCCGGTACCGGAGGTACCTCTTCTCTCACAGACACTCCGCTGGAGAGAATCGATGATATTATCCAGATCAATGTGCGCAGTACTTCGCTCCTTACCAGATTGCTGATACCTCATTTGCTTCAGCAGAAAGAAAGCTACATTCTGAATGTATCGAGCATGGCTGCATTTACACCCATTGCATACAAAACGGTTTATCCGGCATCGAAAGCATTCATCTCCTCTTTCTCATTGGGATTGAGAGAAGAATTTGCAGGTACCGGATTATCGGTGAGCGTACTCTATCCCGGCCCTATCATGACAAATTCAAATACCAGCAGAAGAATCATTCATCAGGGAATGAAGGGGAAGATGGGATTGCTGGCTACATCTGAGATTGCGAGGATCGGTATCAGAAGAACGCTTCGCCACCGGCCGGTGATCATACCCGGACTGATGAACAAACTCAACCACTTTCTGATGACCCTGCTGCCGCTCAGCTTCAAACTGAGAATTGTTTCCAAAGAAGTGAAAAAAGAAATACAGTGGTCCGCCACCTAATGTGATTCTATGCAAAAAGTACTGATTACCGGAGCCAATGGCTTCCTCGGATCGAGCATGGCCCGTTATTTATCCAGGCATAAATACCATGTTCGCGTTATGGTACGCGAACATGCCGACCTGTCTGCCATTGCAGACGTACCCTGTGAAATCTATTACGGAAATATCGATGAAAAAATTCATGTAAGGCAGGCGGTAGCGGGTTGCGACATTGTAATCCACGCCGCTGCCATTACAGAGCAATGGGGAGTTTCATTTGATTCATATGAACGCATCAATTACCTGGGCACTCAATATGTATGCGAAGCATGCATCGAGCACAAGGTTTCCAAGCTGATCTTTGTGAGTACGGCCAATACAATTGGTCCGGGGTCGAAAGAGTTGCCGGGAACGGAACTGAATGGCTTTACCCTTTTTCATGCAGGTTCAGGATACATCAACAGCAAATATCTCGCACAAACCTATGTGCTGGAGCAGGTGCAGAAAAAGCAACTGCCCGCTGTAATTGTGAATCCTACTTTCATGATCGGACCCGAAGACTTCAAACCGAGTTCTGGAAAACTGTTGCTGTACGGACTCAATAAAAGAGTGCTCTTCTATCCTCCCGGAGGGAAGAATTTTGTTTTCATAGAAGACGTATGCCATGGCATTCTGAATGCGATGGATCAGGGAAGAACCGGTGAATGTTATCTGCTGGCCGGACATAATCTCAGCTACGGAGAATTTTTCAAGCTGGTGAATAAACTCTCGCACCAGAAACAATGGCTGATTAAGATACCTGTTTTTCTACTGAAACTGGGAGGCGTTATCGGCAGTATCAGACAGAAGATCTCAGGAAGAAGTGGTAAATTGAACTTTGCGAATGCCTATATGCTTTGCCTCGACAATTATTATTCAGCAAGGAAAGCGCAGCGTGAACTTTCTTTTCGCATTACACCCATGTCTGTTGCAGTAGGCGCTACATTGGATTGGTTCAGGAAAAACAATTACTGCTGATGAAAAAAAAGGATACGCAGAACGGTTCGGGCGAATTTGCAGGAAGCGAGAAGTTTTTTACCAGCACCGCATTCCGATATGGAAGCAGGGCGCTGATCCTGTACCTGTTCAGCAATATCTTCAAATCATTCGATCTTACTTTCATTGGAGAAATGAGCATGTTCTCTTTCAGGTCGAATATGTTCAGCCTTGCCTATGTTTTGTATGGGTTGATCGTTTGGGACGGCGCATCCTTTCTTGCAAAAACACTGGAGCGGAAGATGCATGGATTTTCCGCCGGAAAGCGCATTCTTCTTCTTTCCACCACGCTGCTTGCCTACGGCGCATTGATATCCCTTGGTTTCGGATTTGTTTATGCAGGAGTTGATCTTCTGCTTTTCAATCGTGCTGAAGCATGGCATAGTTTCAAAGAACTCAGCTATAACATGAACGTCGGCATCTTCATGTTCTACCTGATCATCATCACTTTCAATGGATTTATTTTCTACTATAAAAGCTGGAAGGAGTATCAGATAAAAGCAGAAAGACTGATGCGTGAAAATATTCAGGCCAAGTATGATGCCTTGAAAAACCAGATCGATCCGCATTTCTTTTTCAACTCACTGAGTGTGCTTACCAATCTCGTGTATAAAGATCCTGACCTGGCAGCCGACTACATCACTCAACTCGCCAATACATTCCGATACATACTCGATAAGAAACTGGATAACCTTGTTCCCATTGCAACGGAACTGAATTTTCTTCAATCGTATCTTTTTCTGATCGGCATACGCCGTCAGGGAAGTATCATTTTTATGGATCAGATAGATGAGCAGGTGAAACTGAATGGACAGGTACCTCCGGCTACTCTGCAGATGCTGGTGGAGAATGCCATCAAGCATAACCGGTTCTCGGCAAGCGAGCCACTGGAAGTGACCATTCGCAGCGAACAGGGCTTTCTCTTCGTTTCGAACACTATCAGAAAAAAAATCACGCCGGAATATTCACATGGCATCGGGCTGGAGAATATTCAGAAACGATACGAACTGGTTTGCGGAAGATCGATAGAAATAGACGCGTCGTCAGAAAAATTTGTAGTAAAAATCCCCATAATTTTCAGTCATGAAAGTGATCATTTTTGAAGATGAGCTGCACAATGCGGAGAGACTGATTCAGCTATTGGGAAGATGCGACAGCAGCATCGAAGTAGAAGCCGTGATAGAATCAGTAGCAGATGGAAGGAAATGGTTTGCGGCTCCGCACAATATCGATCTGATGCTGATGGATATTCAGTTATCAGATGGCAATTGCTTTGAGCTATTCACTGGCACGCATGTATCAACGCCGGTGATCTTCACTACGGCTTACGATAATTTTGCATTGCAGGCATTCAAAGTGAATAGTGTGGATTATCTGGTGAAGCCGATCGAGTTAACAGCGCTGGATAATGCGCTGAAGAAATTCAGGCAGTTTCGTCCGGTTACGCAGCAGGTGGATATCGGAAAACTGGCCGAGGCTTTTTTCAAAAGAGACACTACGCGTTTTATCAGCAGGATAAACAATCAGCTGATCTACATAAAGGCAAAAGACATCGCTTATATTCATTCCGCAAAAGGCATTACGCATGCCACAACATTTGGCAAGCAGGATTATCCGCTCGATTATTCGTTGGATCAGGTGGAGAATTTACTGGATAAGAATTCATTCTTCAGAGTGAACCGCCAGTTTATTATTCATATCGATGCTATCAAAAAGATGACGGCTTATTACAACAGCAGGTTACTTGTGCAGTTGAATCCACCTACGGCGGGTGAAGTGGTCATTAGTAGAGAGCGGGTGAATGATTTCAAGAGCTGGCTGGAAGGGAATGTGTGATAGCATTAAAAAAAATGAGGCGGCAGCAATGCCGCCTCATGCGAGAATCAGATTTCAGAGTATTTGATAGTTACAACAGGTGTTGTAGTGGTGACCTTCTTCAAATGAGGCTGATATTTGAAAATATCGGTCGCATCTTTGTAAGCAAAATCAAACTCCTGAATATACCCTTGCGGAAATTCTCCAGACTTGTTCAACAGTTCACTGAATTGCTGTCTGAACTCTTTCCGTTGCTTTTCTTTCAAAACTGTTTTCCAGTATTTCATGGCATCGAATCTCGACAACCTTCTGCCTGCACCATGCGCGCATGACTGCAGGGCATCTTCCGTTGCACTACTGTTCAATGCCTGTACCAGCAAACTTCCTCTGGACATCGACAACGGAATCACCACCGTTTTACCAGGATTGAGTTCTGTACTGCCTTTCCGGTGAATCACATTTCCTTTTGAAAAACGGATATGATTGTGCACAGAATCTTCCAGCTGATAAGGAGTGCCATAAAGTTCTCCCTGATCTCCATGCTGTTTGAAATTTACTTCGAGATAGTCTTTTGCTATCATCGCTTTATTGCTTTTCACGTAATTGGCGTTTTGCAGAAAAGCGAGCGTTTTCAGGCAAAAGTTCTTTCTTCGCTCATATCCGAACAGTAATGTTGCATTGTAATACTGAATGAAATCTTCTTTCAGAAAATCAATGTGGATATGATCAGCGATCGTACCAGCTTCGCGTGAATAATCGCGTGTCAGCTGAATACATTGCTGATAAAGAGCAATCCCTCTGTCTCTTGTGCCTGTGTGGCAGATAATGAAAACGGCCTGATCATCTTCCTCTATGGAGAGAAAATGATTGCCACCACCGAGGCCGTCGTCTGTCATTTTTGTATGCGCAAAATTCAGCGCCCTGAAGTGTTCGTTCTTATCGAAGTGTTTCAGCCAATATTTCTTATCGATTTTGAGATACATCACACCGCAACCGATGTCTTTACCGGTGATCAGGGGATAGATGTAATCCTGAGTAGAAAAAGCAACACCAACAGGCAAAGCCTTCTCAGCACAATAATGAATATCAGTAAAGGCACAGATGTTTTGAACGTATTCGCGCTGTGCATACTGCTGTAATTGCTCCAAAGCATTTTCTTCAATGCTATTGGGATCGCAATAGAATCCAATAGAAGCCATGTTCTTTAATTTGGGAGAAAAAAAGATTATTTCCGGGGACCTTGGCAGGAACATCTGTCCCCTACAGAGATGTCAGCAGCCGATATTTATCGGTAGTGCAAAGATACTATTTCATTTTTTTGTTCCAAATATTCTGTTGATCACCCAATATTAGAGATAAGAAAAACAGTATTAATACAGCAAAAAGCAAAGGATCTGATCGTTATGATCAGATCCTTTTGCATATGGTTGAATAACGAATTACTTCCTTGCCGTCTTCACCAGTTTCAGCGTCTGCGACTGCTGACCCTGTGAAACTTTCAGAATATACATTCCTGGCTGATAGCTGGACCCAATATTGAAGAGACCGTTAGCGGACAGTCCTGTTTTCGATTCTATCACTTTGCCTGCAAGATCGGTTACTGTGTAACTGATCGTTTGCAATGAAGTGCTCAGTGTGATCACATAGAATTGATCAGGCGTTGGGTTCGGATATGCCTTCACAGTAAGCATTGCATGTGGATTCGGATTTTCCGGGAATCTCGGCGCCTTCACCTGCACCTGCTGCTGGCTGGAGTTACCCACGCTGTCTGTTGCAGTGATGGTGATTGTGTAGATTCTTCCATTTCCGAATGGCCCGTATTCTGCACGCAGCTGAACCAGATGATCATTCACTACAACCCAGTCTGGAGAAGTGTTTCCATAGATTCCGCCAGCTACAGGTTCATTGCTGGTTACAGACAAACTGGTTTGTACTGTGCTGCAATTGTCTTTCGCATCGTAAATCACGGCAACATCTTTCAGCTTGTGATTCGGAGGCCAGAGTTCGGCTGTACTAACACCTGCATTGCTGATCACAGGAGCGATGGTGTCTTTTAATTGAATAGGGAATACACATTCAGTTTTATGACTGGCTTCATCAATAGCACTGAAAGTAATATCAAAATTATGATGCCCATTGATTACAGTGCCTGCAGCAGGAGTTTGCGTTACTGTGATGCCCGGAGCATTTATCTGCCCGTTTACTCTTACAAGTGCCGAGTAGTCTGGCACAGTAATGTTGCAGGAAGAATCTGTGTACAGTTGTTGCGGATCAGGGCAGGTAATTGCCGGAGGCAAATTCGATGCACTGTTGGAAGCATTGCTCTCATTATGAAAACGGTCAAGAGCGCTCACCGCGTAGTAGTAAGTTGCTCCATCTTCCCCGGAAACATCTGTGAATGCAGCTTGATCTGCATTTGTGATGGCAAGGATGTTTGCAGCATTCGCGGTATCGATCTGCTCGCTTGTTGAACGATAGATCACATATTGTCTGGTTCTGTTCAATTCATCGGAAGATGGCTGCTGCTGCCATTTGAGAACAACAGAGTCTGTTCTGAATTTCGCCACATACAATGCATTGGGCTGCGCGGGAGCGATGCTATCGCGCCACGGCATGCGTGGCTGCAATACGGGAAGATTGTAGAAGAACAGCCTGAGTGAATCTCTGAAACCCAGTCTGGCAGTACTTCTCATGCTGCTTGTATTATAAATGGACTGACCGTAGATATTGCTGAAAGTTCTGTTCAGTCTCATTTCATTGGGGATCTGAGAAGGGTTTGCCCAGTTGACGCCCATTGCAGGATCATTCACTTTGTATCCGGCCATACCGATGTAGATATGTCGTCCATTGGCCTGATTATTCCACCACGGAACGATGGCTGCATAGTTTGCGCCTGGTTGCCCGATATACCAATACACCTGCGGAGCGATGTAATCAACCCAACCTTGCTGCAGCCATTTTTTTGTATCGGCATACAAAGTGGTGTAGTGTTCCAGTCCGCTGGTTGGAGTTCCGATTTCCGGGTTGGTGCTGTTTCTGTAAATGCCCGAAGGAGATACGCCAAATTTCACCCATGGCTTGAGATGAAGGATGGTATCATTTACTTTTTTGATGAGCAGGTTTACGTTGTCCCTTCTCCAGTCGGCACGATTGGTGAATCCGCGTGGATCGTTTGCGAAGCTCGCATCATCGTTGTATGGCGTAGTTCCTGACGGCGCTGCGGGTGGATAGAAGTAATCATCGAAATGAATTCCATCCACATCGTATCGGTTTACAATATCGGTGATCACACTGAGAATGTACTCACGAACCGGTTGCAGTCCGGGGTCTAATACTCTTAATGTGCCCTGACTTAATAACCACTCAGGATGTTGTTTGGCTACATGGGTTTCGGAAAAAGATGGCAGGCTGTTTGAGTTGCCCGCTGCACGGTAAGGATTCAACCATGCATGAAATTCGATGCCACGCTTGTGGCATTCATCAATCATAAATTGCATGGGGTCCCAAAATTCTGTGGGTGGCTTGCCCTGCGTACCGGTGAGATCTGCAGACCACGGTTCGATGCTGCTCGCATACATTGCATCGCATTGACTTCTTACCTGAATGAACAGGGTATTCAGTCCTGTTGCTTTGTGATGTTCGAGAATGGAAAGAAATGCTGCACGTTGCTGTGCTGGTGTTTGAGTGCGGTTGGGCCAGTCGATGTTTGAATAGGTGGCGATCCAGGCACCCCTCATTTCGCGTTTGGGTGCTTGTTGGGCAATCGTCACCAGGCTCGCTCCAACGCATAGGAATGCTAGTAGAGTTTTTCTCATAAGCTGCGATTTGCTGGTTTATGCCCAAAATAATTAATGAATTGCAAAAAAATGCAGGAATCAATCGGTGTGGATAAGAATAAAACCTGCAAGAAAACGCATTATTAAAATGAAGATATTTTAGCTACTGATTAATTTGTGGGATATGAAAAAGACATCGGAATTGCTGAAAAATAATCGCCACTATTTGTGTTTCTTCATTGCCTGCTCTATCAGTGGCAGCAGCGCATCTGCAATTCTGGTAAATCCAAGATCGGAAAGATGCACTCCATCGACGGTTGCTTCGTGATCATTCCCTATCAGCTTTGTGGTTTCGATGTAATAGATATTCTTTACTCCTTCTTTAATTAATCGATTGTAGGTTTTCCTGATCTCCTCGTTTTGCCGCGTAATTCGCTGTCCTACTTTTTGATCCCAGTTTCCATTTTCTCTGAACACAGTTTCAACTAAGATGATGGGAGTATTGGGCTTCTTCCCACATAACAGCTTTATGAATGGATAAGATCTTTCGTTGATTTCTTCCGGAGATGGATTGGGAATGCAGTCGAGTACATAACAATCTGCAGGAACTGTAGCCAGATATTCAGCCAGCTCTTTTTCCATTTTGGCGTTGCCGCTGAAACCAAGATTGATCACATCATATCCTGTTCTGCGTTGCAGGATGGCAGGATAAGCCATCCCCGGTCTGCTTGCAGAAGCTCCCTGAACAATGCTGGATCCATACACAACAACACGCAATGTTGTATCAACAGCAGCATGCGCAGGAGACTTTATAATAGCATTCTCTTCTACTCCGATCTGCAAATCGTTTATTGAGTTGTACAAAGGAAGATAGATCATGAATTGCTTGGTGGAGTTATCCATGTTTTCAATGATCCGCTGCTCCTGATCGATTCCTTTAGCAGGTTTCCCCACGTTTACATATTGCCATTTGTTATTCCGGAAGCAATACAGATCGAGTCCGCTATGAGCGATGGGCGTCATGTTGCTGAGATAAACTTCTCCCGATAATTTCCATTTGGCGCGGATGGTAGTTGAGTTTGTCTCGAACAGTACGGCAATTCCGGCGCTTTGCTTTGCAAGACTTCTTACGGCCATTGGCATGGGAGCCGCCTCTGCACTATCGATCCGCTGAAAACAAGAATCTGTTTTTTTTGCTTTGCCGATCAGGGTCAAAGTCTCTGCCTTTACGTAACGGATGTTGTTTTGAGCAAAAGCGTTTACGCAAAGCAGCAGCATATTTACTGCTATCAGGGTTTTCAGAGCTGGTGTTTTCATTTCGGTAGTATAATTGCCTTACTGTTATTTGTTGCAAAGAAAGGGGTTCTTCGGTTTTTATGAAGAGGTCCGGCGTTAAGCTTCTGCCTTATTTCTTAATTTTTGAAATGGTAGCGCCTTTCACTTTCGTTGGTTTATCCATGTCTTTGATTGCAAAATCGATGGCAGCTTTTACAAGATCCTTCACCTTTTTGTTATTAAAATCCGCTTGCGTAGTGATGGATATATGCCTGATCAGATTGCCGGTTCCCGTAAGGAGCTTATGCGGATCATTCAGTTTAGTGCCTTTATTAAATCCGAGGTTGAGATGATTGGTGTAGATGGGAATCATGCAGTAAGCGTCTGCAAGTTTATCGGAAGTGGAAAATACGGCAGTGAGCGCGTGTGTATGGTATAACAACTCATTGCTATCCGGATGGATATCGAGCATAAAGGCCCGTAAATCTTTGAATAATTGGATCAGCTCTTTTTCTTTGAATTCCAAAAGAAAGAGAAAATCAGGATGGATGCTTCTAAGTGACATAGCAGGTTATTGGGCATTAACTATATCAATATAAGAAATATTCTGAAGAAGAGGGCTCCTTTACGTAGTACACACCATTCCTTAATTGTAAATGGAAATAACTAAAAAAGCAGTATTCCATTGGCGTCCAGCACACACATTTCAATCTATTCATGTGAGCCTAGCAGTTACACAATTTGCTATTTTTTTCTATTAACTGTACTGGTTGTGAAGTTATTAAGGTATATCTTTACAACCTATCATACACTTGCTATTTCACACCACGAACATTATACAACTTCTCAATTATTGACCACTACCCAACAAGGTCAATTAGAGATCAACGTATGTTGTAATTAAAATGCGCGGATAGCAAGCCGGGATTAACCTTTCCATTTTCAATTGTCAGATTGACAATAGAACTGCATTTGCTGATTTAGAAATCGGTGCAGTTTTTCATTACTAATCATTTCCTGATCGTTTCCTTACGGGAGATAGAGGCCTCTTTTTCCGTATAATTTCTGTCATCCAACCACTCGTCATTGTTAGCTTATTCATTTCTCACAATGAATAACTGACCAGGAATTCCTGTGCGATATCGCCAACAAATTTTTTAATTAACCTAAAATTAGTACGCGAATGAACCCTGGGTTCAGAAATCTAACTGACATTATTCAGTTTATAAAATTCAGAGACGGAGACCCCGTAGGTTTACAACATATTTACGAATGGTTTTACCAACCTACGTTAGAATATGGTTTCCAGATTCATCCGGATAAGAATGATATCGCTGATTTTACTCAGGAGGCATTTTTCAGCCTCTGGAAAAAAAGAGCAGACATGGTCAACTCATCTCACATCTATTTTTACCTGAGAAAACGCGTACTCGGGTCCCTTTATGAATTCAGACGTTATAGGAAAAGGTGTGCTCCAACAGAATTTATTGAATTTGTCTCCGACAGGCGGTTACCTCACCAGAAGCCTTTCCCGAAAGATAATTCAATAGAAATTACTGAAACCGATCTTGAACTGTTGAGAAAAGCTACACCAAGCCTTCCTCCTGACTTACGCATTATTGTAGAGAAGTACCTGGATGGAATGCCTGAAAATAAAATTGCCCAGGACTTAAGTCTTTCTATACAGGCAGTGAAGAAAAGAATTCAACAGGCAGCATCCCGTCTGCAAATCATCATGAATAATCTTGACCGTGCCAGGAAAAACACAATTCCACCTTCATTGCAGGATAAGATCAATGTTTATTTAAGTAAGAAGGAAGCTACGATTGCCCTTTACTTTTATCAACATTCCGATGAGGATCCAAATGAAGTTTGTAGACTTTTCGGCATAACTATAAAGCAACTTATAGATATGCTTGGAAAAATGTAAGTGCAAATCCAATAATCCTCAGGAGGAGCGTCTGTCTCTCCTCCTGATTTTTTACCATATTAACATCATTAAAAAATGACAACGCTCATCGAAGCTTGCAATAAAGCTCATATCTCTGATAAACTTATCTCCATCAGTTCTATTTATAAATCCAATTCCAGTTATAAGTTATATTACAACCCACCTTATCAACGAAACTATGTCTGGACGGAAGTAAAAGCGACTTATTTCATAGAAACAATTCTTCTTCATGGTGAAATCCCTCCTATTGTAGTATTTGATACAACAGAAATATGGGAAATTATAGACGGTAGGCAGAGAGTGGAAACCATAGAGAGATTTATCAATGATGGGTTCAGTTTAAAACGCCATGGACTTGATAAATTATGGTATTTATCTGATAAAAAATACTCACAACTTGATACAATAACTCAAAATAGAATTCTCGATACACGCCTGCGATTTATCGTTTTCGCCACCAACGACACCGACGACAGATCTCAGATAAAAGACGCATTTACAAGAGAGATTTTCAAAAGATATAACCTTGGCATTTCACCATTGAGAAAAGAAGAGGTTTTTCTTGCTGACTATCTTCATAACGACCTTAACAATTACTTCAAAATCAATCTTCTCAAAAACAATGATTTTCTCGAACAGGTTTCTTCAATTTTTGACCATAAGACAAAAAGCATCGAAACATTAATGCAACATATCAGGCAAATGCTGGTATTGCATAAAATCCCCATCAGTAATTTTTCTTATGACAGAGACGATATAGCCAACAAGTACTTCCATCTCTATTCCCTTCACGAGAGCCGCGACAAAAAAGGAGTAGATATTCCATCTATTTTCAACGAATTTCAGACTTCCATTAATTACCTGTCCGAAATCAAGAGTATGCTTGATAAAATAAAACCCGGCTCGAATGGATTTCTTTTTGATTGTTTGTTTTGGGCATTATCAGTAACCAAAAGCGAAAACGGAGATCAGGAAATTATCAATAGTGCTCAGTTCAAAAGCAGGCTGATTCAGCACTTCATCAAGCATTTCGACAAGTACACCATGTACAAATCCAATCTATCCACTCATATCAAAATGCGGTACAGGCAGATTGCATTATTCTTTAGCCAGCAACTCAATTTCTCTTTTGAAGAATATTTATCGGGGACTATTAACTTCAAAAAGGCTCAACAATCATTTACTACTGAAGATTTGCCGGACTTTGCTCCAGAGGAATCGAATATCACGATCTTCACCAAAGCGGAACCGACCAAGTACACTGTTACCGATATTATAGACAGAATGAGGAAGGGCAGATTTGACCTCCGTCCTCCTTACCAAAGAGGAGAGGTTATGAATATTGCCAAAGCATCTTCTCTGATCGAGAGCATTTTGCTGGGAATAAAAATCCACCCAATATTTGTTTTCGTAAGAAAAGATGGTGTGTTTGAAGTGATTGATGGACAGCAAAGATTGCTGTCCATCCTGGGTTACTTAGGCGAACAATACCTTAACCCACAAGGGAAATATGAGCGCTCCAAAAAGAATAAGTTCAGATTAAATCTACATTCCGGGATGTTGACGGAGCTGAACAATAAAAGTTTTGAACGTCTCTCAGATGCCAATAAGCGGAAGATCCAGAATTTTGACTTAAATATTATCGAAATCAAAGAATCTGAAAACGCCACATTCAGATCTGAAGAACTATTCAAAAGACTGAACTATAAACCATATCCGATCAAACCTAACAGCTTTGAGTATTGGAATGCGTATGCCAATCCGGATATAATAAAATCAATCAAGGAAATTCTTCAACGTTATCCCTGGTTGCATCTTAAAAAAGCTGACACCAGAATGCTGAATGAAGAACTAATGACCAGCCTTCTCTACCTGCATTTTCTGGCAGGCACTGAGCCTCCCACATTAAGCAAAATGAGAGAGTTTATGGCTATTTTCAGAACACATAGCCAGATTGCGATTCGCATTACCAACAAGGCACATATCACCAAACTCCTTGAGAACCGTCTTATGCATAAGCCATTTATTACTTCGTTCAACAGCTTTGAATCTGGATTCATCGAGAAACTGAAAATTCTGACAGAAAATCTCTCATCAAAAACTACAGATGCATTCAGGAATCACAAGCTTGATCTGCTTCTCGAAAGAGGTGTTGCAAGATCATCCATGGGATTTTATATTCTCTGGCTGGCTCTTCAGGGAGTTCCTGTTGAAAAAATTGCTGATAACCGTGCAGATATCAAAAGCAAGATCAGCAGGTTATTTTCACTGCTTGGAAACCCTGATGCAGTTGGAAGATTTGACAACAGCCTAACTGAATTATGGACGCAATATGGGCAAACTCCAAGTCAAAAAAACACACTGGCGATTGCTTAGCAAGAAAGTGTTGTAAATTTAGTACCCAATCCCTGGTCTTAGCAGATCAGGGATTTTTCATTAATTTTCATCATTGGATCAGAAGCCTGCAACAACTTCCCTTATTAATTTCTTCTTCAATTCCTCATTAGCCACATGGATATGATAAATTCGCAAGACCATTCAACATATAAGTGAACTCATATGATAAACCTTATTTTTCGCAGGGCGGAGATATCAGACCTTCCAGCAATAATACAGCTACTGTCAGATGATATTCTTGGAGCATTACGAGAAAAACAGAATGACAATCAGAAGAACCTCGATTCATTTGAAGAGATCGATAAAGATCCAAACCAGTTTTTGCTTGTTGTTGAAGACAACAACATAATAATCGGAACGCTGCAACTGACTTTCATACCAGGGCTCGCGCGCAGCGGAATGCGACGCGGACAGATAGAAGCAGTGCGTATTGCCAGCAACAAAAGAGGAGAAAAAATCGGAGAAGCCATGTTCCAATGGGCGATAGAACAATGCCGGAATGCAGGTTGCGGGCTGGTTCAACTCACAACAGATAAATTACGACCAGATGCTCATCGCTTTTATGAACGACTTGGCTTTGAATCTTCACATATCGGTTACAAACTCAGATTGTGATTGAGTTGCTTCCTCCGGAAATATCATTTGAAAAAAAACCGGAAAAGAACAAACATCTTTTCCGGTCCGAAACACTATCAGTTATTTGCTATCGGTTTCTTTCAATAGTCAGCAGTTTTACATTGTATAGGATTTTCAGGTTTTCTTTTGATACTATCTGATCCCAAACATCTCCCCATCCTTTAGACCACGCGGTGACTATGGGTGTATTTCCACCAAGTCCATCTTTGATGATCGTTTCGATAATTGCCGGGGTTATCCATATCAGACCATAAAAAGCAGGGATGGTGGATAAGGTTCCATATCCCTGAACTTCGTATCCATACTGAAGAATTCCAATCAGACAATCCATTTTATGATAGCGAAGAAATTCTATGAATGTTTTTGAAGAATGTTCTTTCAGAAATTCCGCTGGAGGAGTTGAAGGCATGGGAAATCCATCTCCAAAAATCCATTTGTGCAGCAGTGCATACTTTCCGAGTTCGATCAACAGATCGGCCTGTGCTTCTTTATCATCAAACCAACCGGGTTTAAGGCCCAGTTCAGCTTCGGCTTTGCGCAGGCAGTATTCATTATAGCCCATCACCAGCGGAGCATTGAAATTGGCTGGAAGCTGACCTCTTGTTACGATGGCTCTGAATCCATCGTTCCCCTGACCGAAAGTGATTCTTGAATTTCCTACAAGATACTTTTGCAAATCTACAACCATCGGATCATATGCAGGCGACATATAACAGGTGCCCAACTCGCAATAGGTTGGCTCAAAATATCCGGGAGGATATGGTCCATCCATTTTGATGGTATGCGTTTTTCCACCATACCTGTCCGTGGATTCAAGCAGTTCGATATTTGTATAACCGAGATTTTTCAGCTTAACGGCAAACAGGAGTCCACTTACACCTGCTCCAAGAATGGCGATGCGGGCTGCTTTGTTTGTTGGTAATGATTTCCTTGCTGCAGATCCATCCGCCAAAAGCATATTGGCATATCCCCAGCAATCCAATGCAGATTCAAAGCAGGTAGATGCATGAACATACAATGTATTGTTCTGCCCCTGCAGATCGAGCAAATTCCATGGAAGTTGCGCCTGCAGATTTTCCTGAGAATAATGATCGAAGTAAGGCGTGGTGAGACTGTCTACAACTGTATAATTTGTTCCGAACGGCCACCAATCGAGGTTAGGCAATTCACTCGCAAGAATTTTTGCGAACTGGTCGGGACTGTAAGGATTTGAAGAAGGGCCCTGAAGCTGATAAACTGTAACCAGATTTTCTGTCATGGT
The DNA here is from genome assembly GCF_012927185.1 of Pseudoflavitalea sp. G-6-1-2. GTDB lineage: Bacteria > Bacteroidota > Bacteroidia > Chitinophagales > Chitinophagaceae > Pseudobacter. The sequence goes on along the minus strand of NZ_JABBGB010000001.1, from coordinate 1,212,112 downwards.
ATTTGAAAATCTCAATCCGAATCGCTTGGCGGACTCATTGCGGAAACCGTACACCGATCCCTGCATTTTATCGAGCACGTAAGGAGCGAAGATCACACCGTGCTCTTGTTTTCTTAGAAGCGGAACTTTTATGAGGGTGGTGTGAAAGGTGAAATTTTGAAGTTCGTTAAACAGATGAAATTCTTTGGTGTGGTAGTCACAGATGCCTTCGAGATTTCTGGGATCACAGGCTACTACGAGAAGATCATAATACTTGATAGTTTTTAGCTGGCCGCGGGAATAGGCAACTCGTACCGGGCCGGTGGCAAGGTTTGATTCGTTGTTGGTATTTTCCATAATAAGGTTTTTTGGGATGACATACATCAGGCAATGAATATAAGCTGACAGCTGAGTATGGATTGCCCGTGAAATGACCCAATTTGGCATAGCGGGAATTACGATGAAGCGACTTTCCGGATGGTATTGTTCATGAATCTCTGTATCAGAGAATTCAATCCCTTGTGAGATGAAGCGTTAGAAGCTATTTCTGCGGAATGATAAAAAAACTCTTCGGTTTGTTTCATCAGATTCGTAAGAACCGAATAAAACTCAAGCAGCTGAGGACGGAGAAGATCGGACAAATATCAGACAGGTTAACTAAGAAAATCGCCATATGGACTTCAGGGAAATCAAGAAGTCACATAAGTCACTAACAATCATACATTTAAATAAATAAAGAATTCACTACCAGCTTCAGCTATAATTAAGGATTCTCATTGACATTTGGTGATTTTTTTTATTTTAGATCTAGTGTTATTGATTTGCCTTGAATATTAATTCTCGAACATTTTCCAAATATCTCTTCAAATTATGAATAGCCACTTCCTACTGAGAAACCCAATCGCTCTATACCTCTCTTTCAGAGAAAACTATTTAATCCATTAATGAAAAAACGATATGAACTTGTTCGCATATACACGCACAATAAAAGACATACTAACATTAAACAGAAAATATATTATACCAAGGTTTCAAAGAGAATTTTCTTGGGAAAAGCCTGAACATGATATGTTTTGGGATGATATTCTCTCGCAAATTTATATTGAACAAAATGAATTAAAGACAAATGACTATTTTATTGGTTCAATTGTCTTGGTAGGAGATGATTCTAAAGACACAGAGTTTTTAGTAGTTGATGGTCAACAAAGGTTAACTACTATTACAGTTATTTTTTCAGCTTTAACCCAAATTTTAAAGGAAATTGATGAACCTCTATCAAAAAGTTGCTATTCCTATGTTGAAGGAAAGGATGGGGACTACAGACCATTCTTTAAGCTTGAAAATGAAAGCCCCAAACCCTTCTTACAAAGGAGAATTCAAAATTTCGATAAAGAATTAGATTATATTCCAGAAACAGAAGAAGAACAAAAACTATTGTTAACATATGACTATTATATAAGGCGATTAAAGGAAGAGAATCTTCGTTTTGATTTTAAAGAGACAAGCAAAAACACTAAGCATTATTCTTACACTGATCTCCTAAAGATTCTAAGGGATCAAATTTTGTCCTTCAAGACAATATTTATTACGGTTGACAACTTAAAAGAAGCTTATACCATTTTTGAGACCTTGAATGCAAAAGGAAAAGATTTAGAAACTATTGATTTAATTAAGAACAAAATATTTACTCTTCTTGACGATGATCACCCTACTGATTACGCAAAGGAAACATGGAAAAAAATAAAATTTACATTACGCCAAAGAGATGAGTCAGTAAATCTATCCACCTTTTTTAGGCATTTTTGGATTTCTAAATATAGTTTTCTGACAGAAGCCAGAATTTATGATTCCTTCCAAAAATTAATTCCAGAAACAAAAAAAGAGTATAAACAATTTCTTCAACAACTATTAGAAGCTGCGAGCGATTATACTCAAATAATTGCGCCAACGCCAACAGATTGGAAATCACAAGAAGCTAAACCAGTTTACAATTCACTTGTAGCCCTTAATTTATTTCGCGTATCACAGCATCGCTCTTTCGTTTTGGTTTTACTAAAGTCTTATAAAGAGAAGCTTATCAATATAACTGACCTAAGAGAGGCTTTACAAAAAATTGAAAAATTCCATTTTTGTTTCACTGCTGTTTGTTCCCAAAGGGCTTCTGGAATAGAAGGAATTTATTCAAAAGCATCTAGAGACCTAAGAAGTAAAACGTCAAGAAAAGACGCTCAAAAGTCAATAAATGAACTTATCCTTAAACTAACACATAAACTCCCAAACAACGATTTATTCATTAGAAAGTTCCACGAGTTAGAATTCACAGATTGGTTAACTAAGAACAAGAAGTTGATTCAATATATTTTTACAAATATTGAAATTAACAGACAAAATACCAGTGAACTTACAGCAAGTAATCTTTCTCTTGAACACATTGAGCCACAAAGCAATTTACACCCTTGGGTATGGAAAATTGGAAACCTTTTACCTTTAGCTTCAGAAATTAATTCAAAAGTTGGAAATAAGGATCTAAAAACAAAAATTCCCCATTACAGAAAATCAGCATTTAAGATTACTCAAGATTTTTGTATCAAATATAAAAACCAAGGAAGCTGGACTGACAAAGATGCCGAACAGAGAACAACAGAATTAGCAAATGAGGCCTACACGATATGGAAGCTATAATTAAAGAAACGCCAATGTGATCTCCAATTGATAAACTATATGCGCCCAACCCAGCCTATTGCGATCTGTATGCAGAGCTACTTCACGAAGCATACAAAGCAACAAACCAGCGATATGAGCATAGAACGAAGACAAGTTCTATCCCAAATCGAAGAGTTGACCACCCGCATCAACACCACCCGGAACAAAGCAGCCGACAACCAATTCTCCTATGAAGACTTTCTGATTGTCAAAACCGAATGTACAAAGCAGATAACCGACCTAGAGAAACAATTGTCGAAACTTCCCGAACGGGAAAAGGGAATTGAAGGCCTGCTCCAGAAGGGGGTTCATAACCTGATAGCCATTGACCAGGCCTATATCAACGGAACCATCCCTGAAAAACGCAACATCGTGAGTTCGATGTTCCCCGGAAAACTCATTTTTGACGGATCGCAACATCGAACTCTTCGGCTCAATGAGGTGGTTTCGCTGGTATGCACACTAGACGCGGGTTTCCGACAAACAAAAAACCGGAAAACAGACAAAAATTTGCTGCTTTCCGGTATGGTAGTCCTGACAGGAATCGAACCTGTATCAAAAGTTTAGGAAACTTCTATTCTATCCATTGAACTACAGGACCTAATCACCACTCGCCCGGAGATTCCTCCCCTTGGCGAATTCCCGCAAAAGTAATATTTTCCACCTTCCCCCGGAAACTATTTCAAAAAAAGGCACTTAGCTTCCTCTCAATTCTTTGACCTATCTTTGCCGCCCTATTAATTATTGTATGAAGTTTTATTCCTGGATCATCCGTTATCGCTTTTACCTCGGCATCATACTCATTCTCGGTGGTGTTGCTGCCAATGTCTATGCAGGCTTCTGGCCTTCATTTCCTTTATATTTTATAGGAGTGATCCTGCTGGCCAGCCACTTCCTGATCGGACCACTCAGACTGGTACAGGAATACATGGAAGCCGGCGATATCGAAGGCGCCCAGCGCGTTGTGAACTCCGTTAAATTTCCCGGTCTGCTTATCAAGCCTATCCGCTCTGCCTATTTCACTATCAAAGGGCAGCTCGATATGGCTAATCAGAACTTCGATGCAGCCGAAGCCAATATGAAAAAAGGTATGTCGCTCACCACCAACATGACCAAAGACATGAAGGGAGCCAACTACCTCCAGATGGGAATGATCTCCCTTCAGAAAGGTGATTTCAAACAAGGTGAAAAATATATCCGCGAAGCCCTCCGCGCCGGTATCGCCGACAAAGAAAGCGAAGCCGTTGCCTACCTGCAGATGTGCAATATCATGATGAACAAACATGAGTTCCGCGCTGCCAAAGAGTTCTTCCGTAAAACAAAGGCCCTGAAGCCTACCAACCCAGACGTTGTAAAACAAGTTAAAGAGATCGAAAAGTACATCTCCAGAATCCCAGGATAATAAATGTTTTATCATAAAAAGAAACCCCGGCTGCAAACTCAGCCGGGGTTTCTTTTTGTATATGATTTTCAGATTATCAAATCGCAACTCAGTAAACTTTCACATCAACCTGCTGCCCTTCCCATTTCCCCAGCAATTCTTCAATCCGCTGAAACCTGTACCTGAAGAGGCTTTCAAGTTTTTTCTTCACCAGTATCGAGTTGATCATTCTTCCCATCCACCATCCGGGGATGCTGTAATGTACTATGTCTACCATTTCTACTCCACCATCGATAGCGGTAAAATGATGCTGATGATGCCACATTCTGTAAGGGCCATACCGCTGCTCATCCACAAAGTATTTCAACGGAACTACATGCGTGATCTCCGTCATCCAGTAAAGCGGAATGCCCAACAAAGGACTCACTTTATATTCTATGATCTGTCCCTGATAAACCACGGGGCCATGATGACGGGAAATTACCCTGAACGCAAATTCCGCCGGCGTGATATCCACCAGCTTTGCAGGGTCTGAGAAGAATTGCCAGGCCTGTTCCACACTAACGGGTATGCGCTGAACGGCCCTGATAGAATGATGCGACATATTTTATTCCGGAAAATCAGCTTTCAGCTGTCCCAGACAAAGATCCAACTCTTTGTCCAACTGACCTATCAGCTCCGGCATTTTCGCGGGTGATTCTTCCGCAGTCAATGCGACTATCGAACAAACGATCCCTTTTACTGACGCTATCTTGAGTGTTCCGGAAGGCGATTTCATTTTATGAGCCAGCTTGCTCACTTCCGCATAGCGGCCATTCTTCAGCTCTTCTTTCATCAGCGCCATCGATTCCGATGACAAGGTAATGTAGAGCTGCACCAGCTTATGAACAAACACTTCATCTCCGCCAGACATGCCGCGAAGCGGTGTGAGATCATAAAGCTTGCCATTTGTGTGTACGATGGTTTCTTCGCGCAGCGGAACCTTCGGTTTTATTTGAACTCCCTGCTGTTGCAGATTATTCGATACCACCACAAACAAGGCAGATTCATTGAATGGCTTGGGAAGAAAATCGTTCATGCCGGCTGCGCGGTATTTTTCACGATCGCCCTTGAGGAAGTTGGCAGTGAGCGCCACTATGGGTATGGTGGCCTTCATGCTTTGCGGCAACTGCCTGATATGACGTGTGGCTTCGATGCCATCCATTACGGGCATCTGAATATCCATCAGTACAAGATCGTATTCTCCCTCCTGTACCATTGATAAGGCTTCCTGTCCGTTATTGGCAATATCAACTTCCAGTCCCCATCCCTCGATGATCCTGCGCACCAGAAATTGATTCACGCTGGTATCCTCCGCTACCAGTATCCTTCTTTTGCCAAGGCTACGGTAATTGATTTCCTGCAACATTGAAATATCGATTGATTATTTGGTTCTCAGTTCACCGGATTGAATCATTCGATAGATGGTTGATTTTCCCATTCCCAGTTTTCTTGCTACCAGCAACACATCTTTATCGTACCGGTCTAAAAAGTGCTGAATAATCTGCACTTCATATTCACGGAGGGTTCTTTCTTTTCCGTTCATGGCATGTACTGCCGCCGGAGGGGTATTGATCATGATATGATCTGGTTGTACGGTATCGCCATCAGACATCACTGCAGTGAGTTCCATGATGGAACGCAGCTCGCGCACATTCCCCGGAAACTCGTACTGGGTGAGCTTTCTGGCCGATTCGGGGCTTAGCACTTTCCTTGGAAGGCTGTTGTTATCGCAGAACTGATCGAGAAATGATTTAGCCAATATCAGTATATCATTTCCGCGATCGCGGAGCGGGGGCATTTTTATTGGAAGACCAATGAGACGATAATACAGATCTTCCCTGAAATTCTTTTTATGCACTTCTTCCAGCAGATCGCGGTTGGTTGCCACGATGATGCGAACGTTTATCGGTATCACATCATTGCTGCCGACCCTGGTGATCTCGCGTTCCTGCAAAGCCCGTAGCAATTTTGCCTGCAGACTTACTTCCAGTTCGCCGATCTCATCGAGGAAGAGCGTGCCGTTGTTTGCTTCTTCAAATTTACCGATTCTTCGTGTAACCGCGCCAGTGAATGATCCTTTTTCGTGACCAAATAATTCACTCTCCACCAATTCGCGTGGAATGGCAGCCATGTTTACAGTAATGAATGGTTTTTTGCTTCTGTCCGAATTGGAGTGGATGGCTTTGGCTACCATCTCTTTACCTGTTCCTGTTTCGCCTGTTACAGACACGGTGATGTTGGTTCCGGAAGCTTTTCCGATCATTGCAAACACCTTCTCCATACATTCGCTGCGGCCGATCAGAAAACGCGAGTAATCGTTTCTGCGACCAACTTCCTCTTCCAGTGCTGCGATCTTCTTTTTCAATCCCACAATTTCTTTCAGATGCAGCAGCACATTCCAGAGTCTGTCTTTGGTGTCTTCGTCTTTTACAATGTAATCGAAAGCCCCGCCGGTAACCAGGCTCACAGCAGTTCGCAGGTCTTCCTGACCTGAGATGATTACAACATTGATATCCGGATTGATCTCGCGGATTTTTTTGAGGACCTCACTGCCGTCCATGTCGGGCATAAAATAGTCGAGGGTTATTACATCGGGGGCTTCGTGCAGGTGGTTGAACAGGTCGCCAGGTTTGTCAAATCTTTTTACTTCGTAATCAGGATTCAGTGAAAGATAATGCTGCAGCATAGAACCGTACCACAGATCATCTTCGAGGATAAAGATCCTGAGTGCGTTCTGATTTTTCATTGTTTTGGATTGACTGATCAATAACGTAAAAGAGCTGAAATTATTCCCGTAACAAGAATCTTTCCCTTTTCTAAAATAAGCATAATTTTTCAACCGTAAGCTACTTGGTATCAATTGTTAGAAAAATCTCTTTACTGGAATCAATACCCGTAACCGGCTGATTCATCGTGTATTGAACACAATAAGCACAGGCTTTCCACCAATGAAACAGAATCGCCTATGTAACAATACATTCTACTTATCTTTGACACACAATATGTCCATACGCAGAGAGCAGCTGAAGGAAAAATTCCTCACTGAATACGCCCATCTGAACGAAGAACAGAAACGAGCTGTCGATACTATTGAAGGCCCTGTAATGGTGATTGCTGGTCCGGGTACAGGCAAAACCCAGATCCTCGCCAGCCGGATTGGTAAGATACTGCTCGATACGGATTCGTTACCTCAGAACATTCTCTGTCTCACCTACACTGAGGCGGGGGTGGTGGCTATGCGCAAAAGACTCACCCGTTTCATCGGCCCCGATGCTTACAAGGTGAACATCTACACCTTTCACGCATTCTGCAACGACATCATCCAGGAGAATCTATCGCTCTTCGAGAAAACAGCACTGGACCCGGTTTCAGAGCTCGAACGCATTGAACTGTTCACTCAGCTGATCGATTCATTCCCTAAAAATCATCCGCTGAAACGCTATCGCGGTGATGTATACTTTGAGATACATAACCTGCAAAGCCTCTTCAGCACTATGAAACGCGAAGGATGGACGCCGGAATTCATCAACGAAAAAATCGATGAATACCTCAACGATCTGCCCAACCGCGACGGCTTCGTTTACAAACGCGCCTACAAACAATTCAAAGCCGGAGATCTGAAGCAGGATAAGATCGACGAAGAAAAAGAGAAGCTCGAAAAACTTCGTGCTGCAGTGAATGAGTTCAATAATTTCCAGCAGCTCATGCGCGATCGCAACCGATACGATTTCGAGGATATGATCAATTGGGTGATCCGCAGCTTCGAAGAAAACAAAACCCTGCTCGCTCGGTATCAGGAACAATTCCTTTACATTCTCGTAGACGAATATCAGGATACCAGCGGTACACAGAACCGGCTCGTAGAGCTGCTTTTAAGCTACTGGGACATTCCCAACATCTTTGTAGTGGGCGACGACGATCAGAGTATCTATCGTTTCCAGGGCGCCAACGTAGAGAACATGCTTGGCCTCGCACACACTTATAAAGATGATCTGTTCAAAGTTGTACTAACCAAGAATTATCGTTCAACCCAGCCGATACTGAATGTAGCACAGTCGCTCATCAACAGAAATAAAGAAAGACTGGTAAGACAGATACCCGGCCTCACCAAAGAACTCGTGGCCTCTCACCCTGTAATGAAGGGCCTTCAGCATATGCCTTCAGTTAGGGAATACGAATCGCAGCGACAGGAGATGATCGGCATCACCATGGACATTCAAACACTGGTGCTCCAGGGCGTAGATCCCGGGCGCATCAGCGTTATCTACAAAGAAAATAAATACGGAGAAGAACTCGCTACTTACCTGATGCTTCGAAATATACCGGTATACAGTAAGCGAAACATAAACATACTCGAACTGCCATTGGTGCATAAGATGATGCAGCTACTGCGTTATCTCGCCACGGAGCACGATATCCCTTACAGCGGCGATGAGATGCTCTTCGAGATCCTGCACTTCGACTGGTTCGATGTTGCTCCCATCGAGATCGCAAAATTGAGTTCGGAAGTTGCCGACAAACAGTTCACGTCTGAAAAGATCTCACTTCGCAAACTGCTGTTCGACAAAACCAGCCGTCCGCCGAAAGACCTGTTCACAGCGGCTCCTGATCCATCGCTGAAGCAGGCGAGCATCATTATCGAGAAGCTGATCCGTGGCGTTTCGAATCTCACCCTGCAGCAATTGTTCGAGCTGATTGTGCGCGAAGCAGGTGTGCTCACCCGCGTTATGGAAAGTCCTGAAAAAATCTGGGACCTGCAGGTGATCACCGGCCTCTTCGATTTTGTTCAGGAAGAAAGAAGAAGGCAGCCAAACATGAACGTGCAGCAATTTGTGAACGTGATCGATCTGATGGAGCGCGAAGGCTTACCGCTTCCGCTCGTGCGCGTGAGCGGCAGCGACAAAGGTGTAAACCTCCTCACTGCCCACGGCTCAAAAGGCCTGGAATTCGAACACGTATTTGTTGCCGGCACCAATGCCGCCTTCTGGGAAAAGAAAAGAAAACCCGGCGGCGGATACAAATTGCCCGATACTATTTTCACTTCCAAAGCTAACAGCAAGGAGGAACCGAATGATGATGAAGAACTGCGTCGTTTATTCTACGTAGCCCTCACACGTGCAGAACAGCATCTCAACATTTCGTACAGCCGCTTCCGGAGCGATGGCCGCGAACTGGAACCATCCATGTTCATAGCCGAGATCCAGGAGCATCATGATATCCCTGTAGAAAAAGTATTCATCGGAGACGATGTGCAGGCTGAGTTCCAGGCACTGTCACTCAGCAGAAGTGCGGCTCCGGAGATCAACGAACTCGAAGAAGGCTTCATTGCTCAAAGGCTCGACTCCTTTGTGATGAACCTTACTGCACTGAACAATTACCTCAACTGCCCACTCGAATTCTATTTCAAGAACCTCGTGCGTATTCCCGCACCGAAGAATGAGAACACAGAATTCGGTTCCGCTGTGCACCATGCACTGGAACAATTTTTCAGAAAGATGAAGGATAACGGTCAGCAGTTCCCGCTCAAACAGGTTTTTCTGGAAGACTTCAAATGGTACATGAACCGCCATCGCGAAAGCTTCACCAAAGAGCAATTTGAAAGAAGGATGGAATACGGCCAGGAAGTGCTCAGCAATTACTACGATCAATACATTTTCAGCTGGAGCAAAGTGGTGACCATCGAACAGAACATCCGGAATGTAGTGGTAGCGGGCGTTCCATTGAAAGGAAAGATAGACAAGATGGAGTTCGACGGCAATTCAGTGAATGTAGTGGATTACAAAACCGGAGACCCCGATAAAGCTGCAGCCAAGTTCAGTCTTCCCGGCAACAGGTATCCCAATGGCGGTGATTACTGGCGTCAGGCGGTATTCTACAAATTGCTGGTGGACAATTTCGGGAAGAAAGACTGGAATGTGATAAGCACTCAATTCGACTTCATCGAACCCAGCAAAAAAAGAAAAGGCTACCATAAAGAAATAGTTAAGATTGCTCCGGAAGATATCACCACCGTTACACAGCAGATACGCATGGTGTGGGATAAGATCCATGCCCGCGATTTCTATACGGGTTGCGGAAAAGAAGATTGTCACTGGTGCAATTTTGTAAAAACAAATAACCTCGCTATCGCACTGCACGAGCTCAAAACAGAAGATGAGCTGGAATAGCCATTCCGCTTTAAGACGTTTTTATAAATAAACCCAGTAAGTTTGCAGACTGTATCCCAGATATATGCTAAAGTTCAACCATTTGTTCGTGATAGTGCTGCTGGCATTCGCCGGAGCGGTTAGTATGGTCAGCAGTACAGGATGTGCCAACATCGCCCCTCCCACCGGAGGTCCGAGAGATTCGCTTGCGCCAAGACTGGTGAAAGCAACTCCCGGAGATTCTGCACGTGGTTTCAATGCCAGAAAAGTAGTGTTCGAATTCAACGAATTCGTTCAGATAGACAACATACAACAGAACCTGCTGGTATCGCCAACGCCAAAGATCAATCCTAACGTAACCAGCCATCTGAAAACAGTTACTGTTGCCATCAAAGACACGCTCGAACCCAATACCACTTACATATTCGAATTCGGTAAAGGCATCAAAGACGTGAACGAAGGCAACATATTGGATAATTTCACTTATGTATTCAGCACAGGTACATCCATCGATTCGTTAGAGATCAGTGGTAATGTAATGGTGGCCGAAACCGGACTTTCAGATTCCACGCTGATTGTGGTACTTCATCAGGATCTCGATGATTCGGCTGTGATAAAAGAACGTCCCCGCTACGTAGCCAAGCTTTCACCGAAAGGCGAGTTCAGGTTCCACCATCTTCCTCCCGGCACCTTTGCCATTTATGCAATGAAAGATGAAGGCGGCCAGCGCAAGTACATGAGTAAATCGCAACTCTTCGCATTCGCAGACAAACATATAAACACTACCGAAAACAATAATATCACGCTGTACGCCTATCAGGAGCGCGATACCACTCCTCCTAAAAAGCCCGCCACACCTCCAAAACCGGCGAAAGCAGATAAAGACAAAAAGCTTCGGCCTTCATTCAACCTCAACGGCGATCAGTTCGGACTGCTCGACACCCTGCGACTGAGTTTCAATCAGGCTCCGCTGAGCAGCTTCGATTCCAGCAAGATCATTCTCGCCGACGAAAAAGCACAACCACTCACTGGCTTCACTGTTGTGCGCGATACCAGCAATAAATTCGCATCGGTGTTCTATAACTGGACGGAGAATACGCCTTACAAACTGATTCTCCAGAAAGGCTTTGCCACAGATACACTTGGCAATGAAGTAGCTAAAACCGATACCATTCCTTTCCGCACCAAAAAGAACAGTGAATACGGAACGGTTCAGCTCAAATTCATCAACCTCGACCTTACTAAAAACCCCGTACTGCAGTTTGTGCAGAGCAATCAGGTAAAATATTCGCACGTATTCACCAGTCGTGATTTCAAAGCCAAATTGTTCACTCCCGGAGATTACGATCTTCGTATCCTCTTCGATGCCAATAAGAACGGCGTTTGGGACCCAGGCGAATTCTTCGGCAAACATACTCAGCCCGAAAAAGTGATGGCAGTAACCAGAAAGGTGACCATCAAGGCCAACTGGGATAACGAAATTGATATCACTTTATAGGCTCCATCGCTTCCAAAGGCAGGCTAAACTACCTACCTTTGCAGTATGCAGTTTTCATCAGGATTATTAGAGAATGCAGTCAACGAATTCGCCAAACTTCCCGGTATCGGTAAGAAGACGGCGCTCAGGCTGGTATTGCATTTGCTCAAAACCGAGCAGGATAAGGTAGAGCATTTCGGGGAGGCTATTGTGAAGATGAGGCAGGAGATCAAATTCTGCCAGAAATGCTTCAATGTTTCCGATACCGATCTCTGCTCCATCTGCTCCAATCCGCTCCGCAAGCAGCAATTGATCTGCGTGGTGGAGAATCTGCGTGATGTGATTGCTATTGAAAGCACCCAACAGTTCAGCGGAACCTACCATATTCTCGGAGGCATCATTTCTCCGTTAGATGGCATTGGTCCCGATCAGCTGAATATCGAAGCGCTGGTGCAACGCATCAAAAACGATCAGCCAGACGAAGTGATCTTCGCACTCAACCCCAATATTCAGGGCGATACCACCATCTATTATATCCAGAAAAAATTGCAGTCCCTTCCCGTGAAAGTCACAACCATTGCACGGGGCATCGCCTTCGGCGGCGAACTGGAATATGCGGATGAAATGACGCTGGCAAGATCTATCACCAACCGACTCCCCGTAGAGAATTACGTGAATAACCGATAGCAATGGAGGCTGGTTACCGCCCCATTGTTATTACACCCATATTTCGTAGATTTGCGCAAGTCACAGGCGGATTTGTTTATTGTTCGGCCTGTTGTCTGCCGCTCACGCGGAAGGCATAAAAAACGGAACTAATGAACGCCAGGAAAAAACTCCTCAATATTTCCCAACGTTTATACCAGTTCTACTTTAACCGGCATATGCCTTGCATATCGTCCGGATTGTTGTACAATTTAAAATTGTAAGGTATGGACATCAAAAAAGAGCTCCGCAAACGTATCCTTGTTATCGACGGTGCAATGGGCACCATGATCCAACGCTACAAGCTAACCGAAGAAGATTATCGTGGTGAAAGATTTAAAACCTGGCCTTCGGACATCAAAGGCAACAATGAAGCGCTCTCCATTACACGCCCGGATGTAATCGGCGCTATTCACCGCGAATATCTCGATGCCGGTGCAGACATCATCGAAACAAACACTTTCTCAGCCACAGTAATTGCACAGGGTGAGTATGGCATGCAGGAGTTTGCCTACGAACAGAATGTAGCATCTGCACGCATCGCACGCGAAGCTGCTGATGAGTACACGGCCAAAGATCCTTCCAAACCAAGGTTTGTGGCAGGCGCTATCGGCCCGCTCAATAAAACACTGAGCCTTTCTCCCGATGTGAACAATCCTGGCTATCGCGCTCTCACTTTCGACGAAGCGATGGAAGCATATTACGACCAAACGAAAGGACTGGTGGAAGGTGGTGTTCACATTCTGCTGATCGAAACCATTTTCGATACACTCAATTCAAAGGCAGCCATTTTCGCCATCAAGAAATTCTTCCACGATACCGGTCTTCCCGAACTGCCCATCATGATCAGCGGAACCATCACCGATGCATCTGGCAGAACACTGAGCGGACAAACACTGGAAGCATTCTATACATCCGTAATGCATGCCCGCCCACTGAGCATCGGCCTCAACTGTGCACTCGGCGCCAACGAAATGCGCGCGCATATCGAAGAGCTGAGCCATATCGCGGCCTGCTACACTTCTGCATATCCCAATGCCGGACTTCCAAACGCAATGGGAGAGTACGATGAACAACCTCATGAAACCGCACACTTCATCGAAGAGTGGGCTTCACAGGGTTTTGTAAACATCGTTGGCGGATGCTGCGGTACCACACCAGAACATATCCGCCATATCGCAGAGCATGTAAAATCATTCGAACCAAGACAACTGCCGGTATTGGAACCATCCCTCTGATTGTTTCAAACCGCATCCATACAAGATGAAAGCCGGACCTGCTGACAAGCAGCTCCACAAAACGATGAAATGAGCGACACAGTTAGAATAAAACCATACCTCCGACTTTCAGGATTAGAACCACTGGTGATACGTCCTGAAACCAACTTCGTGAACGTAGGTGAAAGAACCAACGTAACAGGTTCAAAGAAATTCGCGCGACTCATACGCGAGAACAAGTATGAAGAAGCCCTCAGCGTTGCACGCCAGCAGGTGGAAAGCGGCGCACAGGTGCTCGACATCAACATGGACGATGCCCTTCTCGACGGCGTGAAAGCCATGACCACCTTCCTCAATCTGTTGCAGAGCGAACCCGACATCGCCAAGATCCCTATCATGATCGACAGCTCCAAGTTCGAGATCATCGAAGCAGGATTGAAATGCGTACAGGGCAAGTGCATCGTAAACTCCATCTCTATGAAAGAAGGAGTGGAGAAGTTCATCCGTGAAGCACATATCTGCCGCATGTTCGGAGCAGCCGTTGTAGTGATGGCTTTCGACGAACAAGGGCAGGCCGACACATACGAGCGCAGAGTGAATATCTGCACACAGGCCTACAAGATCCTCACGGAACAAGTAGGCTTCGATCCGCAGGATATCATTTTCGATCCAAACATCTTCGCTATTGCCACCGGCATCGAAGAGCACAATAACTATGCGATCGATTTCATCGAAGCAACCCGCACCATCAAGGAGCGCATGCCACTGGCCAAGATCAGTGGTGGTGTGAGCAATATCTCTTTCTCTTTCCGCGGCAATGAGCCTGTACGTGAAGCCATGCACAGCGTGTTTCTTCTCTACGCTATCCGCGCAGGGATGGACATGGGCATCGTAAATGCAGGCCAGCTGGTGGTATACGACGAAATAGAACCACAGCTCCGTGAGCTCTGTGAAGATGTGATCTGGAACAAACGTCCGGACGCAACTGACCGTCTCATCGCTTTTGCAGAAACGGTAAAAGCGAAAGACAAATCAGAAGTAAAGAACGAAGAATGGCGCAACAGCTCCGTTGAAGAACGCCTGAAACATGCACTGGTAAACGGTATCACAGATTATATCGATGGCGATACCGAAGAAGCCCGTCAAAAATATGCCCGACCACTCGAAGTGATCGAAGGCCCGCTGATGGCCGGTATGAACGTTGTTGGTGATCTCTTCGGAAGCGGAAAGATGTTTCTTCCGCAGGTTGTGAAAAGCGCGCGTGTAATGAAAAAAAGCGTAGCCATTCTCACTCCATACATCGAAGAAGAAAAGAGAAACAACCCCAATGCACAACAAGGCGGCGCAGCAAAAATTCTGCTCGCTACTGTTAAAGGGGATGTACACGATATTGGCAAGAACATCGTAGGTGTTGTACTCGGCTGTAATGGATACGACATCATCGACCTCGGTGTAATGGTGCCTG
This sequence comes from Pseudoflavitalea sp. G-6-1-2, assembly GCF_012927185.1. GTDB lineage: Bacteria > Bacteroidota > Bacteroidia > Chitinophagales > Chitinophagaceae > Pseudobacter. Next base: position 1,196,997 of record NZ_JABBGB010000001.1, on the reverse strand, counting down.
CCGACAAGATCCTCGAAACAGCTGCAAAAGAAAATGTAGATATCATTGGCCTCAGTGGACTCATCACTCCATCACTGGATGAGATGGTGCACGTAGCCCGTGAAATGAAACGCCGCAACATGCAGCAACCGCTGCTCATCGGAGGCGCCACTACCTCACGCATGCACACAGCAGTGCGCATTGCGCCTGAGTACGATCAGGGTGTAGTGCACGTGCTCGATGCATCGCGCAGCGTAACAGTTGCCGGTTCATTGCTCAGCAACGAACAGAAATCTCCTTACCTCGATAAGATCAAAACCGAGTACGTAAAACTGAAAGAAGATTTCGCCAGCAAAAAATCGGTGAAGCAATACCTCACGTTCGAACTGGCACAGAAAAACCCTGTGAAGATCGACTGGCCTAACTTTCAGCCAATTGCTCCAACCTTTACCGGCACAAAGCAATTCCTCAATTACGATCTCGCAGAGATTGCACAATACATCGACTGGAGCCCGTTCTTCATCGCATGGGAACTGCACGGCAAATTCCCGAACATCTTAACCGACGAAAAAGTTGGTAGCGAAGCATCACGACTCTATGAAGATGCAAAAGTGCTGCTGAAAAAGATCATCGACGAGAAATGGCTTACAGCACAGGGCGTGATCGGGTTCTGGCCTGCAGAAGCAACTGCACCAGACACCGTGAAACTGAATACTAAAGCCGGAGTGGTGTCGCTCGAATTCCTGCGTCAGCAGATCAAGAAGGCGGCAGATCAACCGAATACTTCACTCGCAGATTTCATCAAGCCTGCTACTGTATCCGGCAAACCGTTCGCAGACTATATGGGTGCATTCACGGTGACCATCAAGGGCATCGAGCCGCATATCGAGCAATACATTCAAACGCACGACGATTACAATAAGATCATGCTGCAGGTACTGGCCGACCGTTTGGTGGAAGCCTTTGCAGAATGCCTGCATGAACGCGTTCGTAAAGAATTCTGGGGCTACGCAACAGATGAGCATCTCAGCAATGAAGAACTGATCTCAGAACAATACATGGGTATTCGTCCGGCACCAGGTTATCCCGCTTGTCCTGATCATACGGAGAAATACAAACTATTCGAAATGCTCGGCGGCGAAGCAGCAACAGGCATTACATTAACGGAGTCGTTGGCGATGTATCCTGCCTCATCTGTTAGCGGCTGGTATTTTGCACATCCGCAAAGCCAATACTTCGGAATCGGAAAAATTCAGAAAGATCAGGTAGAAGATTATGCAAAGAGAAAAGGAATGAGTGTTGAAGAAGTGGAGAAATGGCTGAGACCTGTACTTGAGTACGAGTTGTAAAATCGAAGGAGCTTATAACACATAAAGAAACCCTTGCAGAAATGAGATCACTGTTTCATTTTGCAAGGGTTTTTCAAATATGTTATCTACAAAATAATTCGCTTACATTTTTCGCAACTCTTCCATCATATCTGTAAGAGATAAGACTTGGGTATTTTCAATCCCCGGATATCTATCATTTCCGGAATAAACAACAAATCGGTGGGTTGCACCAATATCTTCACAACCAAGATAAAAACCTTTTGAAAGAACCGGCGCATCCGACTTCTTTATTTCAATCGCATATTTTTTCTCTGGACCTTTTTCTATTACAAGATCAATCTCCGCACCGGCAGCAGTTCGATAAAACCATGCAGTAGCGCCTTCGGGAAGTACTCCCATCAGATTTTCAATAACAAAGCCCTCCCAGCTTGCACCTACCACAGGGTGCCCTAAGAGGTCGTTTAATTTTACAATGTTCAGTAAGGCATGTGCAATGCCACTATCCCGAATATATACTTTAGGAGATTTTACCAGCCGCTTACCGATGTTACCAGACCAGGGGCGCAACGTTCTGATCAACAACAGATCCTCCAGCAATTCAATATACTTTTTAGCAGTAGGAGCGGTAATTCCAAGATTCGCTCCAAGCTTAGAGGTGTTTAATTGTGTGCCTTGCGCATGCGCAAGCATTGTCCATAATAAACGCAAGCTTGTTGATGGAATTCGGCTACCAAACTGTGGTACATCTCTTTCGAGATAAGTACTGATAAAATTTGTTCTCCATCTCAAACTAGCTTCATCAGATCTGGCAAGAAAACTATCTGGAAAGCCACCTCTGAGCCATAAGTTGTTCTGCTCCTTTATTCCAACTTCAGTCACTAACAAACCAGATAACTCTTTGTATGCAATTCTTCCAGCAAGGGATTCGGAAGATTGTTGGAGTAAATCAAGTGAAGCCGATCCTAATATCAGAAATTGTGCTGTTCTGAATCCTTCTTTTCTTCGACGATCAATTGCTCCGCGTAGAACAGCAAAAACTTCAGGCATTCTCTGCACTTCATCCAATATTATCAGTTTGCCTATATTCAGATTAAAAAATGATTCTGGATTTTTGAGCTTTACTATCTCAGAAGGAGTTTCCAGGTCGAGGTAGACAGTTTCTGTATTCAAGGTTTCAGCAATAGTCTCAGCTAATGTTGTTTTGCCAACCTGGCGGGGGCCAAGCAGGCCAACAGCAGGAAATTCCTCTAATAATTGAAATACTTCTTTCTCAGCCTCACGCACAATCATCCTTGTAATTTTAAATTATGATTTACGATTTACAAGGTAAAAATAAGCAATTATCCTTGTAATTTTAAATTATGATTTACAATTTACAAGGTAAAAAACGCTTTAATTCGAATATTTATTTGATTATCAGGTATTTAGTTTTCTCTACTTCCGGGCTGAATATTTCTTCGATCCAAACACACAAAGGATTACCCCAATAGTTACTGCGAGCATTCCGATTCCTACATGCTCATGCAGCAGGGTTGCCGCCAAAGCCAGTCCGAATAAGGGTTGCAGCAACTGCAATTGTCCTACTGAAGCAATGCCGCCCTGTGCCAATCCGCGATACCAGAAGATGAACCCTATAAACATGCTGAACACAGAAACATAAGCCAAAGCTCCCCAAGCAGAAGCACCAACAGACGAAAGTGAATCCGGTAGGAAAACGAAAGTAAGTGGAAGCATCACAGGCAGCGACAATACCAGCGCCCACGAGATCACCTGCCATCCTCCCATTATTTTTGAAAGCTTAGCTCCTTCGGCATAACCGAGTCCGCAAACGATCACCGCCAGCAGCATCAGAATATCACCGATGGGAGAAGCGGATATTCCCTGTGCTACAGCAAATCCTATCACCAATAAACTTCCCAACACAGCAAACACCCAGAAGGCGGTAGGTGGACGCTCACCGCCACGTAAAACGCCGAAGAGCGCAGTGGACAGTGGCAGCATTCCCACAAAAACAATCGAGTGAGCTGATGTGATATATTTTAAAGCAAGCGCGCTCAGTAAAGGAAATCCTACCACTACGCCAATAGCGACTATTGTTAAAGGCCACAACTGTTGTTTTGAGGGTCGCTTTTCTTTGAAGTACAACAAAGCTGCTAATGCCATCAGACCTGCGATGCCCGCTCTCGATACCGTTACGAATAATGGGGGAAGATCCATCACTGCAATTCTTGTTGCAGGAAGTGAACCACTGAAGATCACTACTCCAAGCAGGCCATTGATCCACGCATTGGTGGAATTATCCGGTGGTGCCAAACTAACTGATGCATTACTCATGATTGTACTCCTGTTTATTCAACAAATTTAATCAGTCTCTACGGAAGGACACAGTCCCAGTTTTTGATTTTTCGATAGACACAGTTATATTTGAATGGTGAAACATGATTTTCTCTACAATACTATTTCTGATAAGATTGCCCGGCAGATCAGAACAGGCGTACTGAAGTCCGGAGAACGACTTCCTTCCGTTCGAATGCTTTGTCAGGAGCACGGAATTGGCATCAACACTGCAAAGCGGGTATTCGTTGAGCTGGAGTCGCAGTCGCTGATCTACTCCAAACCGCAATCAGGATATTTTGTAAGTCAGCCTAATTACCTGCGGCTTCCGATGGCCGGCGCCAGCAAGCCATCTATAGTGCCCAATCACAAAGAGCCGGCTGAACTGATCAGTAGGGTGTATTCGAATATGGGTCGTGCAGATATCACACCATTTTTCATTGGCGTTCCTGCGGGCGGATTGCTTCCGCTCGCCAAACTCAAAAAAGAGATTGTGCTCGCAACACGCGAACTGAAAGAAGGCGGAAGTGAATACGAATTGCTTCATGGAAATCTCAAGCTACGACGAATGGTAGCCGTTCGTTCATTATCATGGGGAGGGGAATTGAAACACGATGATCTCGTCACCACCAGCGGAGGAATGAATGCATTGGCCTTCTGCCTGATGGCCATCACCAAACCGGGCGATACCATTGCAGTTGAAAGTCCCTGCTATCCGGGTATTCTGCAACTCGCGGTGAGTATGCGTTTGAAAGTAATCGAAGTTGCTACGCATCCTGCAACAGGCATCGATCTCGATGCGTTGAAGCGGGTAATTCCGAAGATCAAAGCCTGTCTGCTGGTTCCGAATTTCAATACGCCGCTAGGCAGCTGCATGCCTGATGAAAACAAAAAGGAAGTAGTAGCATTGATGGCGAAACACAATATTCCCATCATCGAAGATGATGTATACGGAGATCTGTATTTCGGTACAAAACGACCGCTTTGCTGCAAATCTTTCGACAAGGAAGGAAATGTACTTTGGTGCAGCTCTGTTTCCAAAACACTCGCGCCCGGTTATCGCGTGGGGTTTGTAGCGCCGGGAAAATATCAGGAAGAAATCCTGAAACTCAAACTGGTTCACTCGATCTCTTCCACATCTGTGATCCACGAAACAGTAGGAAATTTTCTCAAGACAGGCAGGTATGAAAACCATCTGCGCCATCTGCGAAAAACCTTGCAGGAGAATTATGTAAACTACGTAAATGCCATCGCAGAATATTTTCCGGAAGACACTAAAACCAGCAGGCCGCAGGGCGGTCTTGCATTGTGGGTTGAACTCAACAGGAATATCGACACAACTGAGCTGTTTGAAGTTGCGATGAAGAAGAAGATCTGTATTGCGCCGGGAAGGATGTTCACTTTGCAGAACCAGTTTCAGAACTGCATGAGATTATGCATTGGCCTGCAATGGTCGGATGATTTGAAATTCAAACTGAAGCAGCTGGGAGATATCGTGAAGATGCTTTCTTAGCCGTTGAATAATCAATCTGTTTTAGAAACTGTTTCCTTAAGAAGAATGTTGTTATGATTCCATTCAGTTTCGAAACCATGCATTCTGATGTAATAGTTCAGGCGAATCTTGTAATCGTACCAGCCAGAGCCATCATAATGTTCAACATCATTCATTTTATTGAGAATCTGTAGGGCTTCTTCTGCATCGGCTCTGGAAAGAATTTCATTTCGTTGGAGCACCAGATTAATCTCAGTTGCAGCCACAAATTCCGGCACAAACAAAGAGTCTTTCTGATTACCAAAATATCTGGTCACTGACTCCAATCCTTCCATCACTTCTGTTTGATCAGGCTTTTTCTTTGGAATAGGAGGTGCGAGTACATGACCGGGAGTTTTTTCGCCGAAAAAGCCAACCAGAACAGCTTTCCAGATTTTTTTCATAAGAGGGGTTTACAAAAGAGAGCGGATCCTAGGACCCGCTCTTTTTCTTTATCGCATTTATTGAATCTTGTTGTTTCTTCTCCAGTTCTTTCTGCTCTGCCTGGCGCTGTTCTTCCAACGCTTCTTCATCCTTCTCTTCTTCCAGCTGATCTCCTTCTCTGTTCCTTCTGAGCTTTACACTCGGATTATCTCTCGACCCCGTAACAGTGAACGGAATACCGATGATGCCGAACGGAGGCAATCCCAATCTTCCATGCAGATTATATTTTCCATCGAAACTCACCTGCCCTTCAAACCTTGGCCTGAAGCCGGATACACGCAGTTTCACGCGCTCGATGGTCATGATATTGTTCGCGATCTTCGTTTTGATATTCACTTTGGAAAGATCCGGATCTTTCATGCTCTCTTTCCCTGTCTCTTTGCTCACAGCATTGAACAATTTGAATCCGCGCATTTTTACACGTTGCACACTCAGTACCCCTTCGCCTTTCAGTGATGGCAATACCGGCATCATATCGCTGTTGAGTCTTCCGCTGATTGCATAATCGAGAGAGATAAGCCCTTCTGCTTTTGCAGCTGCCGGCGCCATCTGACGGAAGAAGTCGATGCGCTTATACGCTTTCTTCACATCGAGCGTATCTGCTTTGATATGATATTCGAATGCTGCTTTGTAAGGCGATGTGCTCTTGTAGCTTGCTTCCATAGTGATGGGCGCATCAACCAGCGTGAAGCCTGTCTCCTGCAAAGAGAGCGCTCCGTTTGCGATGGTGAGCCCACCTTTGAAGTCGTAGAGTTCTATGCCCTGGTACACTACTTTCCCGGCATTGGCAGTAAAGTTGAGATCGAGGTTATCAGGAATCACTACCACACCAGATGATTTGCCTGCTGCTGCAGTAGCATCGGGCTGGCCATTGAAAACCATCCATTCATCCACCATAAATTTCGGTGTGCTGAGTTCGAACTTTCCTTTCAACGCTTCTTTCGGTTTGAACGCGTAGTTGAAAACGTTGAAGAGGTAGCCGTTCAGTGTAAGATTATTGCTTCCGTATTTCGCTTTGAAAGTATCGAACCACATTTTATCCTGATCAAAACGGAAGAGACCATTATTGATGAAGAATGGCTTCGGCAACATTTCGCTGGTGAGCGCAATGTCGCGCACTTTCATAGTGCCTTTGTTGAAAAGCTTCTCGTATCGGCCGGCAGTAGCGTCGCTTTGACGGCCGCGGAGGGAGAGATCGGTTTGAATGAAACCATTTACATTGTATCCCTTGATAGCGAATACGCGATAGAGCTTTCCGATATCGAGCGTACCCTTCGATACGATATTGTACCGGAGATCATTGAACTGTTGCAGCGAAGCCTGCATGGTGAATCCCTGATTGTCGAGTTCGAATGAAACCGGTTTCAGATCCACTTTCAGATCGTTCATTTTTCCGGTGGTATTGGTAACTACTGCATCGATATTGATCTTTTGCAGTGGCGAAGCATAATATTTTGTCTGTACCGATCCGTTGCTGAGTTTGAACAATGCAGTGGTTACAGGGAATAATCTTTTTGCTGCGTTGTACTTTCCTTTGGTGTTGATGTCGATATCGAGATCACCCGCGAGATCCATGCTGTCGAGCGGATAGAATTGTTTGATGTCGGAGAGATGGAAGACGGTCTTCAGCTGTCCTTCCAATGGAAAATCCGGTGCGTTGGTTACATTGAAATGTCCGGTGATGAAGTTGGATAACACTTTCGCGCTGATATCCTGCACATTCAGTTGCGTGTGTTCATACACGCCGTCTTTACAGTTTGCGTTGAGTTTGAAACTGATCTGATCAACACCCTGCGGCAGTGATGCGAATTTGATAAAGCCTCCGGTTAGCGACGATTCGAGATTGAAGACCGGAATGCTGGTGATCACCGTGTCTTTGCGAAGGCTGCCTGGTCTTTGTCCTTTTGTGTATTTGCCGTCTGCCGTGAAATTGAGCGTATATCGGCCTTTGAATTCCATTCCTTTCAAACCGAATGCTGCTGCGAGATTGGCGAGATCGATATTGGCTTCGAGCTTGCTTTTGATGTAAGGAACATTCAGTCCTTTCAACAACACAATGGAGTTGAAATAGTCTTTGTCGATATTGAAAAAGAAAGAGTCGATGCTAAGGCTAAGGCTATCTGTATTGAGGCCGGGCAGCTTTGCATCGAGATTGAGACGGAGGTTTGTTGCAGGCAGCGCCGCTTTGTCGTGCGCTACATAACCATCGCGCACCTTCATGTTGAAACTCATGCTGGGCATGGTGTTGGTGGCAGCGTTGTACTGGCCTTTGAGTGCGGCATCGATTTCCGTGTATCCTTTTATGTCGGTTTTATCGAAGTATTTGAGCAGGTTTGCGGGAAGTGCAGTGATCACATCATGCAGATCGGTTTCAGTGGCTTTCAGTTTGAAATCCATATTGTAGCCGTCTTTCATGATCTCGAAGAGGCCCTGCAACTGAACAGGGAGGCGATTGATCATGAGTTCGTTCTTCTCAAATATGAGTGCGAGCGAATTGGTATTGATCTTGGTAATGAGGTTTGCTTTCAGCTGTTTGTCGGTGATATAGGTTTCTCCGTCGTAGACGAACTGGAAGCTGTTGGCCTGCAGTTCAGAGTGGAGATCGAAGATCGCTTTGCTAAGATCGCCGGAGCCGGTGTAATGAAGGCCTTTGGCGTTGATGGTCATGGGCAGGGAGCGATCGTTGTAGGTGAGCTCCGTTTCGTCGAGATGGATGTTTTCCAGTTTCAGATTGGCGCCTGTGGAATCCGCATCGGGTGCGGCTTTCTGCGTGGTGTCTGCCTTGTATACATTGTAATTGGCTTCTCCTTTTTCAGAAACCTGAATATCTATCTTTCCTTTATCGAGGAAGATCTGATTGATATTGATCTTGCTGGCAAATACCGAGCGGAGGTCTATACCGAGTGCCACTTCATTGGCAGCAACCAGATTGGCATTATTGAATGGAGCAGATCCTTTGAGGGTAAAATCGTGCAACGTAAGCGTGAGCGAAGGGAAGTGATTGAAAAAACTCAATCTCGCTTTGCTGAAATTCACTTCAGTGGCCAATGCCTGATTAGACCAGGTTTTGATCTTTTTGGCAACGAACTCCGGAAAAAAATAAGGCAACAGGAAAGTGATCAGCAAGAGGCCCAGCAACGTACATCCTGCAATCATCAAACGCTTCATCAACCACTTACGCATAATGGTGAGTTAGGGTTAAAATTTTAGTAAAAAGGCAGCAAAAGTAGGTGAAACTTGCGGGTACGTGCGAAGGTCGTACCGAAGTTAACACAAAATTGCATCAATTGATTTAACAAGGATGTAGGAAAATAACGGCAGTTGCAGTCTTTCGCAGATGATCACATTAAGTGCCCGAACGTTGCGGATGGTGAAAACTTATTATGCGCTTTCAAACAACCACCACTTGCGTTTTCTCGGCTTTACCTGAAAGTTAGTTTGGATATAGGTGCTGATGTGATGCATGGCTTCGTCCATATCGTCGGTCATCAGTACAAGGTTAAGGTCTTCTTTGGCGATAGTTCCCTGATCGGCCATGAACTCAAGATACTCCCAGAGTTCCTGGTGATAGGCTTTTCCGTAGAGCACTATCGGAAATTGGGTGATGGTCTTTGTCTGCACCAGTGTCAGTGTTTCAAAGAATTCATCCATGGTACCAAATCCGCCGGGCATGATGATGAATGCATAAGAGTATTTCACCATCGCTACTTTACGAACAAAGAAATGCTCGAACATGAGCGATTTATCGAGGTATGGATTGGCATGCTGTTCAAATGGCAGCTGAATATTGCATCCTACAGATTCGTATCCATGCTCGAAAGCCCCGCGGTTAGCGGCTTCCATGATGCCGGGCCCACCGCCCGTCATGGTAGTGAAACCAAGTTCTCCGATACGCTGACCGAATTCGCGGGCGGCATTGTAATATTTATGATCTTCTTTAAACCTTGCAGATCCGAAAACAGTAATGCATGGTCCAACAAAGTGGAGTGTACGGAACGACGACAAAAACTGTTTTGCCACACGCCAGATGAAGGCCAGCTCTGAGCCGCGGCTCTTGGGGCCATCGAGATAAACGTGTTGTTTCGGCGGGATAATCGGATCTGTGCGTCGCTTTTTTACTGATGCTGCTTCCATACCAAAGGTGTAAATTGCCTGCCAAATTAAAGAATATTCTCATGCGCATCGTCAGCTATAATGTGAACGGCCTCAGGGCCGCCATGAATAAGGGCCTGATGGATTGGTTGAAAACCGATCCGGCCGATGTGATCTGCCTGCAGGAAACCAAGGCCCACCGCGATAATGTAGACTACAAACAGTTCAATGATCTGGGGTTTCACGATTACTGGTTCAGCGCTCAGAAAAAAGGATACAGTGGTGTAGCAATCTTCTCCAAACAGAAAGCAGACAATATCGTTTACGGAACCGGCCATCAGGTAAGTGACGATGAAGGCCGTGTGCTGCAGATGGATATCGGCGATATCCGCATCATCAATGCCTACTTTCCTTCCGGCACTTCAGGCGATGAAAGGCAGACCTACAAATACACCTGGCTCGATGAGATGTACGATTATGTAGCAGAGCTCCGCAACAGCAAACCCAATCTGGTACTGTGCGGCGACTACAATATTGCACATACCGAAATCGATATTCACGATCCGAAAGGCAATAAGAAATCGTCCGGATTTCTGCCCGAAGAACGCGAATGGATGACTAAATTCCTCGCCTCCGGCTGGGTGGATACTTTCCGTTCACTCAATCCCGATCCGCATATGTATACCTGGTGGAGCCAGCGTTTCCCCAGTGTAAGGCTGCAAAACAAAGGATGGCGCATCGATTATATCAGTGTAACAGAACCGCTGGCGCCGAGAGTGAAATCGGCGGCTATTTATCCTGATGTAAAACAAAGCGACCATTGCCCTATTTATCTCGAACTGGCATAAATCAACTGGTATGATCATATATAATGTAACACTCAAGGTTAGCTGGGCTATTCACGACGAGTGGGTGAAGTGGATGAAAGAAATACATATGCCCGAAGTAATGGCAACCGGATGTTTTACCGGCAAACAACTGGTAAAGTTGCTGGATACCGAAGAGGAAGAAGGGCCAACATATGCGGCACAATATTATGCCAGCAGTTATGCAGACTACGAGCGATATATCGAGCAGTTTTCGCAACCGTTGCGGGATGATGGATTCAGCAGATGGGGCAATAATTTCATTGCATTTCGAAGCGTAATGCAGATTGTGAACTGAGTGTGGATAAGATTATTTTCTTCTGCAATGAGCTAAAAAATATTGTATATTCCTTTCAAACCCTTTACAGGCGAGGATTTCAGCCGCTTGCCGTGAAACACAGACTGGTAGCAGCTTTCAGCGAATCACATACTGCAATGCGTATCCGTCGGCAGCATAGTACTTTTCCTATAATCCTTGCCCCAAGCGGCTTGTAGCTATTTTTGCTAATTGTTAATTTTAGTGCAGAAAAATTTTGTTGGAAACAAAAAGCGGCTAAATTTGTTCCTGCATATTTAAAACATTACACTATGAACAAAGCTGAATTAATTGCAAAGCTTGCTGATGACGCTGGCGTAACAAAAACACAGGCTAACGCAACTCTGGACTCTTTCATTGAAGCAGTTACCAAAACACTGAAAGGTGGTGGTAAAGTTACCCTCGTAGGTTTCGGTACTTTCTCTGTTTCTAAAAGAGCTGCCCGTAATGGTCGCAACCCACAAACTGGTGCTGTGATCAAGATCAAGGCAAAGAAAGTTGCCCGTTTCAAAGCAGGTAAAGAATTGCAAGCTAAATTATAATGCTGCATCAACTGCATGGAAAGTTCCGATACTCTTAGTATCGGAGCTTTTTTTTTGTACTTTTGTCGCCCGACATTTATTCATTTACAAATTCTTTTCAACATGGGTAGAGGTGATAAAAAAACCAAGAAAGGAAAGATCTTCAAAGGATCTTTCGGCAAAAGCAGACCTGCAAGAATCAAGAAAGTTGTTTCCAAAGGCGACAGCAAATAATGCTGCAATAGAAGGTTGAAAAGTTAAGAGCCGGATCAGTCATCCAGCGATTGACTTTTCAACTTATTCTGATCTTCATCTTTACGGCATCAGCCGCATGATCTTCTCCGTATTTTCTAGGGCGCGAGGCGCTCGATCAGCCATTCTCCCTTTTCTCCCAAAGTATACTGTATCCTGTCGTGCAGGCGGCTTGAGCGGCCCTGCCAGAATTCAACGATCACAGGCTTAACAATGTATCCTCCCCAATGTGCGGGCCGTGTAATATCCTTCCCTTCAAACTCCTTTCTTAACTGTTCTTCTTTGTTTTCGAGCCATTCTCTGTTGGGGATCACCTGACTTTGAGGAGAGGTCCATGCACCCAGCCTGCTGCCTTCGGGGCGGCTGCTGAAATATTCGTCGCTTTCTGAGACAGTGGCTTTCTCAACGAGGCCGGTAATGCGTACCTGCCTTTCCAGTTCTTTCCAGAAGAATACCAGGCATGCTTTGGGGTTCTCTGCGAGCTGTTTTCCCTTGAAGCTTTCGTAGTTGGTGAAGAACTTGAAGCCGCGTTCATCAAAGCCTTTGAGCAGCACAATGCGCGCCGCAGGGATGCCATCCGCAGAGGCGGTAGCCAGGGTCATGGCATTCACTTCTTCGATCTGCGCTATTACAGCTTCGTCCCACCACTTGCTGAATTGCAGGATGGGTGTGGATTGTACATCACTTTCGGATAAGGAACGCTGGCGGTAATCGATGCGTATATCGGCAATATTGTTGTTCATTGGAATAGTTTGTACTGCAAAACTCCTTCAATTAATACAAATAAAAAAGCACCGTTCTCATGAACGGTGCTGATATAAATCGTTTGACAGAAGTTCAATTAGTGAGGGATCATGCTCATGCTTGCTGCAAAGATCGATGCGAGCAGGATGCCGCCGATCAGCGCAGTGATTACCCATGTAATTACCCAGTAAACCAGAATTGAAATGATCACATACACTATGCGTTGATCTTCGGGAGTTTTCTTAACCGGACCAACACCGAGATACATCAGGTAAATGGCGTATGCAACACCCGCCAGTGCAATGATCCAACCGAGAACAGGGATGAAGCTGAGGATACCCGCTACCCAGATTGCAGTACCGGAATACGCTACCAGTTGAGCTGAAGCGCCGAGATTTTTCTCAGATTTGAAAGTAGGAGCAAAAGCATCTACCACATAAGTTGAGATCACAAATCCAAGGAGGGCAGCAATCAGACTAATTACGGCCATTGCTATCAGATACCCAACGCCAAACATTCCATGGGAAAGAAGAAATCCACCCAGCACAGCTGCAGCTGCGGGAAGTATTGCCAATGGAAGTACATAACCGGTAAGGAGAGATCCCATTGTTGCAGTTTCTCCTGCTACAACATTCCATTCAGTTTTAGGAGTCAGCAGGATGTTCTTGGCGCGTTGAATTAAGCTCATAGTGATAATTGTTTTATTAAATGTACTGATATCCTCATATGAAAACAAGACCGCAGTTTCAGATGTGGAAAAGCTTTAATTAAGTTTATTAATAATGGGACACAATACCGATCAGGCCTCAGGTTTACGGCCTCCCGTGGTGCGGCTCAACAGGTTATCGATCTCGGTCAGACGCTTTAACTGCATTTCGAGCTTTTTATTGTGGCCACTGAGCTGTTGAAGATCGAAGTTCAGCTCTTCGAGGTAAGAAATCTTCTTGAGAAGGGTCTGCCGGTTGAAGCTGGCTTCGCGGAGTTTGTCTTCCGTATCGGCCAGCAGCCGCGTGAGGCGCTGGTTCTCTTCGAGTATGGTTATCTGCTTCATGCGAAGCTCATCGTATTCTTTGGAAAGGCGGAGATAGTTCTGTTGCAATTCGTCCATTTCATAACTGCGGTGGGGATGCGAAAGCAGGGTCTCCATTTTTTGCAGGCGGATCTGCAGGGCCTGAAATTCTTCCTGCGTCTGATGCAGGCGTTCTTTCATTTCAACGGCCAGGTACTGCTCTTGTTTGAGTTGCCTGATGAGCGTTTCCTGTTCGAGATTGATCTTTTTCCATTCCCGCAACTGCACTGTAAGCTGATCGTTGATGCTCTGTGTTTCAGCATGGCGGCGCTCTTTATCGCGCAGGTGATCGAGTTCTTCCTGCAGCCGGATGAGCCGCTGGTGCTGATCGGGCAGCAGATAATCGGGCAATGAACTGGTAACGGGTTTTATGGAAGTTGCGGATTCCCTGGTTTCTTTGATCAGTTTTTTCAACTCTTCCACTTCTATATTGAGCAGCTCCTCGTTCTCGCGGGCCGCTTCGAGTTCTTTCTGCAACTGATCCACTGTTTTTTTCTGCGACTCTTCGTTCTCCAGAAATTTGAGTTTCCATTCGCCGGGGTCGATGCTGCTTTCTGCGAGTACGGAGTGATCGGAAGATTTGGGCGTAACCGTTTTTTTGCTGACAATGAAGAAATGAATGAAGAATCCCAGCACCATGGCGCCCAGCTGGAATATGAGAATTTCCCATACCCCTACAGAGATGTTACTGAGGATGACAATCATTTCATTCATAAAAATGGTTCAGAGAGCCTTCACGGAAAGGCGCTGTCGCTTGGTTTTCTTCGGAGCAGACTTCCGTCTTTCAATGGACTTGATTCGGATGGGGAAGAATGAAAAAACCACCCTAGATGGTGGTTTTTCCTGGCCTAAATTAGTGCGCTCCTGTCAGATATGCAAATAGCTGACTTTAATATTTTTATCACCATGATAATCAACCTCTTACCAGGGTTCCCACTTTCTCTCCGCAGATAACTTTGCGCAGGTTTCCGGTGGTGTTCATGTCGAATACGATGATGGGAAGATTATTCTCCATGCAGAGTGTAAAGGCGGTCATGTCCATCACCTTGAGGTTTTTGGAAATGCACTCCTGGAATGTGATGGTCTCATATTTTTTTGCAGCAGGATCTTTTTCGGGATCTGCTGTATAGATCCCATCCACTCTGGTTCCTTTGAGAATAACGTCTGCCTGAATTTCGATAGCTCTCAGCGAACCTGCGGTATCTGTTGTGAAGTAAGGATTACCGGTACCGGCTCCAAAGATCACCACTCTTCCTTTTTCTACGTGACGGATGGCTCTGCGGCGGATATACGGTTCTGCGATCTGTTCCATTTTGATGGCGCTTTGCAGACGGGTGTATACGCCGATCTTTTCCAGCATTGCCTGCATGGCCATACCATTTATAACGGTTGCCAGCATGCCCATGTAATCTCCGTGAGCTCTTTCAATACCGGTTTCGGCTTCGTTCATGCCGCGGTAGATGTTTCCGCCTCCGATCACAATAGCTACCTGTACGCCGAGTTCTACTATCTCCTTGATGTCTCTCGCATATTGCTCGATAATCACCGGGTCCATTCCAAAATTCTTATCTCCCATTAATGATTCGCCCGATAGCTTCACGAGAACGCGTTTGTACTTTGGCAGCATGTAATAAATTGTAGATTTCTGATTAAATTTTCTTTCTGGCACCTGCCGGCAAAGTGAGTGTTCCGGCATCCATATTCGTGCAAAGAAAAGATTTTTTTTTAAACTGTCTGATCAATATGTTCTTTCAGGGGCATTAAAAAAGGGGATCTGTGCGATCCCCTTTTCATATTTTGGAACTTGGCTTATCCGAGAGCTACGCGTTTGAATTCGGTAACTTTCAGGTCTGCGTTCACGCTCTTCAGGAAGTCAGCAACAGATTTGCTGCTGTCTTTTACGAAAGCCTGATTTAACAGGGTGCTTTCTTTGAAGAATGCGTTCAGTTTACCTTCAGCGATCTTAGTGATCATTTCTTCCGGTTTGCCTTCCATTTTAGGGTCGGCTTTGATCTGATCTACGATGATAGCTCTTTCGCGCTCAACGGTAGCAGCAGAAACAGAAGAAGAATCAACTGCAACAGGGTTCATAGCAGCAATCTGCATTGCTACGTCTTTACCTGCTTCAGCAGCAGCCTGGTTCATACCAACCAGCACACCCATACGGTTTGCACCGTGAATGTAAGAAGATACGAATTCAGCATCTACACGCTCAAACTTGGTGATACCGATCTTTTCGCCGATAGAAGCCAGTTTGTCGTTGATCAGTTCGGCAATTTTAGTACCGTTTACTGTTACGTTGTTCAGTTCTTCTGCGCTTTTAACGTTGTTAGCGATAGCAGCATCAGCGATAGACTGTACAAATGCAACGAAGTCGGCATTCTTGCTCACGAAGTCAGTTTCGCAGCTCACGCAAACAGCGATACCGGTTTTGTTGTCGGCAGTTGTCTGAGCGATTACTACACCTTCTTTCGCTTCGCGGTCTCCACGGAGGGCAGCAACTTTTGCACCCTTCTTACGCAGCCAGTCGATAGCAGCTTCAAAGTCACCGTTAGTTTCGGTGAGGGCTTTGCGGCAATCCATCATACCAGCTCCGGTCATCTGACGGAGTTTATTGATATCAGCAGCTGTAATAGCAACAGTTGACATATAGTAGATTTGAAAAGTTGATTAATAAATTATCTTCCACCACCTGGGCGACGGTTTGCACCACCACCACCGGGTCCGCCAACACGACGTTTTTGTCCGCCACCTGCGTTACCGCCACCGGTACCGCCTGGTCTGCGACCTGCACCACCACGGCCAGCTTCAGCTTCTGCTTCAGCCTGGATGCGTGCTGCTTTCTTTTCTTTTTCGTCGTCTGCTACTTCTTCAACATCTTCATCTTTCGCTGCCTGACGCTCAGCCAGACCTTCTGCGATTGCAGCAGTGATGTACTGAGTGATGATAGCGATTGATTTAGTTGCGTCGTCGTTGGAAGGGATAGCGAAATCAACTTTGTTAGGATCACAGTTGGTATCAACCATTCCGAATGTAGTGATGCCAAGGCGTTTAGCTTCGGCGAGTGCGATATGCTCATGACCGATGTCGATGATGAACAGTGCAGTTGGTACACGGCCCAGTTGAGCGATACCACCCAGTACTTTATCCATTTTATCGCGGTCGCGGCCTAAAGTGAGTTTCTCTTTTTTAGTGAGGCTCTCAGCACTGCCGTCGCCCAGCATTTTGTCGATGCTCTGCATCTTCTTCACGCTCTTGCGAACAGTGTTGAAGTTGGTGAGCATACCACCGAGCCAACGCTCAGTTACATATGGCATGTTCACGCGACGAGCGCATTCTGTAACGATTTCTTTCGCCTGCTTTTTAGTACCAACGAACATGATCTTCTTTCCGCTGCGTGCAATCTGTTTCAGTGCAGCTGCTGCTTCTGTCAGGTGCTCAGTGGTTTTGTTCAGGTCGATGATATGGATACCTTTCTTCTCAGCGAAGATATAAGGCAGCATCTTGGGATTCCACTTCTTACGCAAGTGACCGAAGTGTACACCTGCATCAAGTAATTGCTGCTGTAATGAAGTGTTATTTTCCATTTTTTATTTGACTTTCTGGCTATCAGCCTGTGGCCTTTAACCAATTGATTTGAAAAATGTTGTTTAGGCCACTGTTAACGTTTGCTGAACTGGTAGCTGCGACGTGCTTTCTTATGACCGAATTTCTTACGCTCAACAGAACGGGGATCGCGTTTCAGAACACCAGCTGCTTTCAGAGCAGGACGGAATTCAGCGTTCAGTTCCAGCAGCGCACGGCCGATACCGAGCTTTGCAGCTTCAGCCTGACCTTTCATACCACCACCGGCAGCATTGATCTTCACATCATATTTATCGGTAGCCTGAACAGCTTTCAAAGGAAGCTCAACCTGATTTTGCAGGTAAGCGAGTGCGAAATATTCTTTATAGTCTCTGTCGTTCACTGTGATCTTACCAGTTCCTTTCGACAGGAATACTCTGGTCACAGCTTCTTTACGACGTCCTAATGCATTTTTTTGCTTTTCCATGAATTCAATTTGACGATTTGAAAAGATGAAATTTGAAATGATTTCAAATTATCCAATCCGTTACTTAAAATTTCAATTCTTTGGGTTGTTGTGCTCCATGCTGATGCTCAGCGCCGGCATACACAAATAATTTCTTGATCATTTTGCGACCAAGGCGGTTCTTAGGAAGCATGCCTCTTACAGCGCGCTCTACAACCTGCTCAGGACGGCGTTTCAGCAGTTCTCTTGCAGTTTCTGCTTTCTGGCCACCAGGATAACCGGAGAAAGTCAGGTATTCCTTGTCGTCGATTTTGTTTCCAGTGAATTTTACCTTGTCTGCATTGATTACGATCACATAATCACCGGTATCAACATGTGGCGTATAATATACCTTGTTCTTCCCACGAAGAACAGAGGCAATTTTAGCACACACGCGTCCCACGGTTTGATTGGTACCGTCAACAACAAACCAGTTGCGTTGTACGGTAGCCGCATTCGCATGTTTTGTAGTGAAATGAAGTTTGCTCATTTTTTAAAATGTTTTGAGTGAAAACTGTCCTGTCTCTTTCCTCCACCAACCTGGGGAAAATGGAAACAGGGTCGCAAAGGTACCGATTTCACCTTCGAACAAACAAGAAATGGAGGGTTTATTTCGAAGGGCACTTTTACAAGTGACTGATTTTCAATAAAATTTTTGACAAGTTTTTTGAAGACTGCGAAAATACAGGGATTTGGAGGATGAAAATCAGCCGGGATTGGGTTTCGGAAGGCAGTTTCACCGGTATTCAATGCCCAGGTAAAGGGGTTTATTTTTCCAGCCGCAGGGGATTGTACCTCCGGGTCGGGAAATGTGCCGGGCAGAGTTGTATCTCCGGGCGACATGGGTAAGGAGGATGGGGCATCTGAATATCATCTTTCTGTTGCGCAACACATTTCAAGGCCCCGTCAGTACAATCCCCTGCGGCCTGGTCGCTGAATGCACAAGAGTGAACGCAGGATAAACTTTTATTCTCCCCCCGCGTTATGAGCCTGTTCTCATCTTCATTCAAATTCCTTAATTTTCTTTCATGGCTAATCTACAATTGAACAGATCAGTTTTCGGAGATCCGGCCAATGCCGGCAACTTATTGTCTGACGAAGACGCCCTTCAACTATTGCAGGAATGGGTTCCCAACGATCGCCTGCAACTGCACATGAAACAAGTAGCTGCCGTAATGAAAGCCTGGGCCATCCAACGCACAGGTGCAGACGAACCAACAGCCCGCAAATGGTACCAGGCCGGACTGCTGCACGATGCGGACTGGGAGAAATACCCCAACGATCACTGCCGTGTAATCATCGAAGAACTTGAGCGGAGAAACATCGATCCCGAAGTGATCCATTGCATCGCTTCACATGGACCAAAGTACTTCGGAGTAGAACCGGAAAATACGATGGATAAGATGATCTACGTGTTCGATGAACTTTCAGGCTTCATCCACGCCAGTGCCCTGATCCGCCCCGCGCGGTACGATGGCATGGATGTGAAAAGCGTGATGAAGAAACTCAAAACCGCTTCCTTTGCCGCACAGGTAAGCAGAGATGATATCACCGATGCATTATCGAGAATAGATACACCTCTCGAAGAAATCATTCAGTTTGTGATCGACAATCAGAAAGACGTTCAATAATTTCAATTGCTTCACTAAACGCAAATGCTGGAGAAGCAGTCTGTGACTGCTTCTCCAGCATTTATATATCAAAATAAAACTATTCCTGTTCTACTGCGCTTTCCTTTCCGCTACGCTTCTTCGCAGATGATTTGGTAGGATCGAAACGATAGAGCTTACCCGGACGATGCGGTACATCCTGCTCCAGCTCATTCACATCTTCGAGCCATCCCATGAGGAAGAACTTCTTGCGGAAATTCCTGCGGTCCATCTTCACACCGTGAATAGCTTCATAGAGCGATTGCAGCTCACGAAGCGAAAACTTCTCCGGCAGCAGGTTGAACACAATCGGGTGTTCGTCGATGCGGCTCTGCAATTGCTTCAGGCAGGTATCTAAGATCTGCTGGTGGTCGAAAGCCAGTGTGGTGATCTCCTGCACGGGATGCCAGTGCAGTTCGTTATGCGCCAGCTTCAGCTGGTGATCTTTGATATTGATGAGAGAATAATAAGCAGTGGTAATTACGCGTCCGGCAGGGTGACGCTTCACATCTCCGAAAGTATACACCTGTTCGAGATAAACGTCGTCGAGCCCGGTACGGTCTTTCAATACGCGGTAGGAGGCATTGTCGAGATTCTCGTCGGGGCGCACCAGATCACCCAGTAACGACCACTGATCTTTGAACTCTTCGAGATCAGATTTGATCAACAGCACTTTCAACTCGTTATTGTCGAATCCAAAGATCACACAGTCTACGGAAATAGCTATCTGAAAATATTCCCTGTTCTCGGATCTTAATTGCTGAATCGTTTTCTGCAAAGCGGTTCCCATTATTTCAGAATTATGATTGTTGTTTTACAATTTTCACATTGTCAAAATAAACATAATCACTCCGTCATAACCGGACGGAAGATCTTTTTTCACTTTATGATCAGCTGTAAAAAACACATCCTTTCGGAAGCATTCCCCATTTTTACCTGTATTGCCGGGAAGTGTACGATGTGTGCCGCTGGCCGCAAATTCACGGCAGCACCTGACGGCAGCTGAAACTGATCATAGCCACACTGCTCACAGGATTAGGATACACAGCCAAACATAATGCGTGATTAATAGTAGAGATCTCCGGAACGGGGGTAGGATTAGAGGCAATATTCCGGTTGATGTACACCCGGTACTTGCCCGGCTGCAAGTTAACACTTTGTGCGCTTCCGGAAACAATTAATGCCTGCATTCCTGAATTTTCGTACCATCATCCGGTTGCAAAAATTGCAATTTGCCTTGATTGTGTAACGTCGAAACTGGCTCATCCTCTTATGACCATACACTTGAATACCGGCCTGTGATTCTTACTGTGTCTGAAGAAAACAGGAAGTGTACCCCCGTTACAGATACACCCCTGTTGCATAGAAAAAAATTTAGTTTATGGCACCAGCGTTACTTTGTATGTGCTGCTGATTTCGTCGATTTCAACAGTGTAAGTACCTCCGGTGGAAATGATGATATTCGATCCATCCGGTTTAACGCCTCCACCTGAAAGCAGGTTTCCGCTTGCATCCGGCGCAGTTCCGCCATAATTGTAATCCCAGGTATTCTTCACCAGAAGGAATTTGAATTCGCCGGGTATCAAGGTCACATTTGCTTTCCATTTTCCGTTGCTCTGATAGGTAAGCGCAGGAAGCAGATCACTTCCATTGCTCCATCCTCCCGGAGTTGCACTTCCGATGAGATACATGGCTGCATCGAAGGTTTTGTATTTCAGTTTGCGATAATCACTTGCATCCCACAGTACGCGCGTAAGTTTATTATCAGGCACAGACAAATTTCCGGCATCTCCTGCATTACTCAACACATCTTCCTGCTTCTTATCCTTACCCCAGTATCTAACCAGATTTGGCTCACTATCGTTCCAGTCGTTTGCCCCGCCACCATCATGAAATTTGAAAATTATGCCGGTGCCTGATGGAATTACCGACGAGAATTTATTGCGCGAAATGTAAGTACCCGGATTAGGACTGGCAGTATTCCATCCCTGAAATGAACCCACTGTTCCCGGCGCTTTCTTCTGCACATAGATCTTATTCACACGCAGATCGATAGTGATGCGGTACACGCCCGAATCTGCGATGGTAATATTGGAACCCTGCCCGATAGCAGTAGTGTATTCACCATTGCTTCCGCCTGTTACTCCATAGGCTGTGCCTGCATCTCCAGGCAATCCAAGGAACTTGAATGTGGCGTTCTTATTGAAGAGCATGTAAGAGTAGAAAACTTTGGTAACACGTGATGGATTGAGATCGGGAATGATGCGAACAGGATCATTGATATTGTTTCCGTTGATGCTTCCGTAAATGTAGAATTTCACTTCACGTACCAGGTTCAGTGCGTTGATATTGTCCGACTGCTGGTTCCAGTTGCCGGAAGTGGCTTGTACCGTCCATTTCAGCCTGTCGTCTTTGGTGAGGTCGGTTTCACCTGCTTTATTGAGCGAATCGTTCAGTCGCTTGTAAGTGAGCACGAGCCCAGAATCGTTTCCGTTGTTATCAGATTCGATGGTGAAAAGCGGTTTGGAGAAGTCGTTTGCTTCAAGCGCAAAGAGCACGCGGTATTTCACTGCGGGTCCACCTGTTTTCGGAACAGACTTCTGCCACCTGAAATTGAATTTTCCTGTAGCGGACAAGAAGTCGATTGCCTGCGGATCGATGATTGGTTCCGGGCCGTAAAGCATGAAGGGCGTAGCGCCATCCTGAAAACATTTCAGGGTAAGTATCGCCACATCCTCCGAAATCACTTGTGTTTCTCCGTTAGATGCCTGTACGCTCCATTTCAGTTCTATTGTGCCTTTTTCTGTAACTCCTTTGGAGGCCAGAAACTGATCGAGTTTTTCCTGCGTGATAGTGAGTTTGGTATCCTTGCCATCATTGTCTGCCGGCAGCTCGAATTTGAATTCGTTGATATTGCCATCTTTCGGTACAGCGATCCATTTGTAGGTAAGTGGTTTGTTTACGCCCGGTTTGGCAGAGCTCCAGCTGAATACCACATTTTGCGTTGGGATGGCGGAGTTCAGTGCAATGGTTGATAAAGAAACCGGAGACTTGATGCGGAATGATCCGTCGTCGATGCCTTCTCCTGTGGGAGTTTTATCGAAATCTGCTTTCTGACAGGCGGCCAGCAGCAAGCTGAACACCATCAAACGGCAGGCTATTGTGATTGATCTCATAACATTCAGTGTTGAGGTTTTCAGCTTTATTTCAAAGCATCAATTGTTTTTTCGGTGGTGGTTCCTGTTACGGTTACAGTGTTGCCGGTTACATCTTTTCCGATACCATCGAAACGATAGGAGAATTTGCCGGCTTTCTTTCCTGCAGGAATGGTCCATGTGATAGATGGAATGAAGGAATAAGAGAACGCGCCATTACCATCAGATTTCACATTCCATGTTTTTACATCACCGATCTGCACATTATCCTTATCGAATAGTTTCACAGTAACGGTTTGAGGCGTCATGCGTTGTTCGGCAGTGGTAGGTGCGAGTGCCTGATGGAAGTTGACAGTAACAACATCATCTTCGCCCACTTTATCAGGAAAAACGCGGAAAGGAGAAGGCACGAAAACAATCGGATCGAAGTTGAATTTTTTCGAATCCGGCGTCTGCGCTCCGCCATCTTTGGTTTTGATCAGCAGCTGCAGATGCACCAGTCTGCCTGGGTCCACGCCAAACATCACTGTACCCGTGAATTTATATTCCCAGATATTACCTCCCTTGTTGGTCATTTTAGCTTCGGCTTTGGAGTTCTTGAAATCGGAGCCGTTTGTAAGGCCGTCAATCTGTCCACCCGCAGCGTCTTTGTTTGCCCAGATCCAGATATAGGCTTCCGGTTTTCCGGCCATCGGAGTGCCGGTGGCATCAACGGTTACGATCACCTCATCTTCCGCTGTGAAAGCTTCCGGATTGAATGTAATGGTTTGTGCCTGCAGCCATGTGGCGCCAAGCATCGAAACCATCAGGATGAATATTTTTCTCATTGCAATTCGTTTAGATCTTTTTGAAATAGTAATCGTAGCGGATCAGGTTCTTTGCTCCCAGACTTTTTATGAGACTGAGCTGCAGTTTTCCCTGGGATAGTGTGTTGTAGGAACCGAACTGCATTTTTACCGTATCCGTGTTTTTGATGAGGTTGAAAGAAAGCGGACTATTCAAATCATCCACTTCCCATTTGCCATCCGTTAGTTTGATGATCTTTGGCGAAGCGCCTGCATTGGTGGTGAATGTGCCGGGCTTGCCATCGTTCAGCTTAAGGCTCAGCTTGAATTCGCTAAAAGGCGCTACAGACGTTACATCCAGCTCTTTGTACGGGAAGTTGTATTTAACGGCATTCACATCGCTTTGCACCACTCTTTCCAGTTGCCAGTTGCCTTCAGTTAATTGGATCTTGTTCAGCGGATCGCCGATATCGGGCAAGGTCTCAGGCTTGCAGCCTGCGAAGGTTATTATCAGTGCAATCAGTATCAGAAGATTCGTTCTCATATTTTGCAATTTTACATCGTGGGTTATAAGCAGCCGCCTTCGGCATTCATTACAAAATTGGCATTACCGGCTTTTTCGTTGTTGGGGAACTGAAGAATAAAGCCATTGCAATTGAATGGGGAACCGCGGCGATCGATGTTCTGATTGTTTCTTACACCGATGCGTTTGATCTCGTTGATGCGGTTGCCTTCTCCGATCATTTCTTCTTCTCTTTCTCTGCGGGCTGCACTGATGATGAGTGCTGCACTGGTGCCACTGAGCAGTTTATCGAGGCCGGCCCGCTGCAGAATATCGTTGATGTCTTTCAGACCCACCGTCAGTTTCTGTGCATCGTTCAGTTCTGCTGCTGCTTCTGCACGGATCAGCTTGATCTCCGTTACGTGAACGATGGGCAGATCGAATTGATCGTGGTTGTATTTGGTGAGCACGATCTTGTCGGCATATTTGGTATTGTTGAGCCAGGCTTTGCGTTTGTCGTTCGGGCGAAGGAACTGCGAGTAGGTTTGATTATTGAAGTAAAGAATCGGTAACCTTACATCTGAACGGAATCTGTCGCGCAGATCTTTACCTGGTTCAAAATTCCCGGTTCTGTTTTTGATGAGGAGAATGCCTTCTTTGCTTTGTCCCAAAGACCAGCGGGTATCGATGGTAGGGTCGAAGCTGAAAGTTGAACCAGCAGACTCTGCCTGTACCAGTACTTCATTCGCATAGTCGTACGCTTTTGCAAAATCATTCATTTGAAAATGCACTTTGGCCAGGAAAGCCAATGCTGCGTATTTTGAAGCGTATTCGCCATTGCTGGCAGGAAGCAGGCGTGCTGCATCTCCGAGATCGGAAAGAATTTGCGCATACACTTCTTTCACAGTTGATCTGTCGTTTGGTTTGATGTCGGGAACGAGACGAATAGGTATTCCCAGATGACTGTTATCAGTTGTATTGCCGTAAGGTTGAGCAAAGAAACGCACCACTTCGAACATGGCTACTGCTCTGAGAAATTTCGCTTCTCCTTCTACTCTGTCTTTTTTATCGGCTCCTACATTCACCAGATACTGCAACACTTTGTTTGCCTTGTAAACGATGAGATAGGCTTCTTTGTAGTAGTCTCCTTTGTAGTCTCCGAAGATGGATGTTTTACGGCGATAGATCTCTCCGAAATCTTCTGAGAGCAGCTGACCATCGAGGTTATCGGCCATCAGTTCGCTGATGATCTGAACGCGGCCACCATAGATTGTTCCGCCTGCCAGCGTGTTGTATGTTCCGTTTAGAACAGCCAATACATTCTCTTCTGTTTTAAGCGCTTCGCTTTCTTCCAGTTTGCCTTTGGGTGGACGTTCCAGAAATTTTGAACAGGCAGCCAGGCTGGTGGCAGCGATCAATATGAAGAGGTATATTCTGATATGTTTCATAACTGCAATTCTTAATGATTAGAAATTCACGTTTACTCCAAATGACACTGATTTCTGCTGAGGCGGTGTGAGATAGGTGACGTTCGGACTCATATTTCTATCCTGCGGATTATCGAAGTCACGCGCAATCTCAGGATCGCCTCCGGGGAATTTGGAGAAAGTGAGCAGGTTCATTCCGGTAACAAATGCTTTGATACCTCGAATGCGTGAGTTTTTGAACATCGTGGAGGGGAAGTTATAGTTCAACGTGAGTTCACGCAAACGCAGGAAACTGGCGCTGTACAGGAACATTGTAGAGTTATATTGCCATTCGCTCGATAACCCGGCATAAGTAGATGTGTTCATGGTAAGCCTTGGGTATTTGGCTTCGTCGCCGGGTTTGCGCCAGCGGTCTTTGAGGTCTTCACGGATCACCCAGTCGGTGATCACACCAGCCTGACGTTTGGCAGCACCGTCGTAGATATTTCCGCCGATAGCGAAAGTGAAGAGGGCACCGAGATCAAATCCTTTGTAGCTCCAGTTGGAGTTGAAGCCACCAACATAATCGGGAATCACAGATCCTACAGGTACGCGATGATCGAGTGAAAAAGTCTTGGTGGTTTTTCCGTTTACGTCGAGCCAGATTGGAAGGCCATCACTCGGATCTACGCCAACATAGCGAACGAGATAGTTTGTTCCTACGGGATATCCTGGGATGATCCGCGTATCGTTGCTTCCTCCACCCACAGCATCGGCTGTGAGTTGACCAATACTGATTACTTTATTGGAGTTCCGGCTGATGTTTCCGCCAACCGTCCAGCTGAAATCTTTTTGGTCTACCACTTTTGCAGTGATGCTGAATTCAATGCCTTCATTCTGGATCTTTCCGCCATCGAGGTTACGCCATGCATCTTTGAAACCGGTGTTGTACATGATACCTGTATTGAGCAATTGATCAATCGTTGTTTTGCGATAGTAGGCAACTTCACCTGAGATGCGGTTATTGAGGATGGAGAATTCCAGGGCTACATCTACGTTGCGCATGGTTTCCCATTTGAGATCGGGGTTACCGATATTGTCGGGATACAGTGTTGGATTACCATTGAACAAATCTCCCGGGCTAAGTTTAGAGTAGTAGGCACCTGAAGGTATATCTGCATTACCCACAACGCCATAACTCGCACGGAGTTTGAGGAATCGCAGCCAGTTGATATTTTTCGCAAAATCTTCTTCTGTGATGATCCACGCAGCTGACGCCGCAGGGAAGAAACCATATTTGTTGTTGGGACCGAATTTGGAAGACCCATCAGCACGCCCCAACACCTGCAGCACATAACGGTTCTTCAAAGTATAGTTGATACGCCCGAAGAAAGAAACGAAGGTCCAGGCATCTACTTCACCGAGGGTTCTGGCTCCGCTGGCTTCGAGAGAATCCCTTACGTGTTTGTAGAGCGATTTATTTTTCCAGAAAGGCTTGTCTGTATATGCGAAGATGTCGCTGTTGTATGCTTTTCTTTTGTACTCCTGCGCTTCGGTACCGCCCATGAAACTGAACCTGCTGTTCTCATTCGGGTTCCAGTTGTAAGTGGCAGTGAAGTTGCCCTGCATGTTGCTGGCATTGAAATAATATCTTTTGGCAATGCCGGGTCTTCCATCGGTGTAATCGTTGTGCAGTGCAGATTCGAAGCGATCGTCGAATGAAGTGGTATAATCGATATTCGCTGTAGCTCTGAGTGTAAGATCTTTGATGGGTTGATATTCTACTGCAAACTGACCAATGTATTTGTTTTCCGTATTGCGCCATTTGCTTTCTTCGCGGCGGAATACCGGATTGGTCATTCCGTTTTTGAAGTAAGTGCCATCGGCGTTGTACACCGGATAGATGGGCAATGCATTCTGCATCGCATCTCCGATACCACCTGCCCATGCAGCAGGAACGCGCAGGTTATTTCCTCTGTTCCATGCAGTGTTCAGCATTATTTTCAGATTCTTCAGCACCTGAAAATCAAAATTGCCTCTGAGGCTTAATCGCTCGAAGGCATTTCCTTTGATATAACTTTCATCTTTTCCGTAACTGGCAGCCACATAGCTTTTGAGCCAGTTGTTGCCGGCAGTCATGCTGAGATTATGATCGTTGATGAAACCTGTTCGGGTGAGCAGATCCCACCAGTCGGTATTGTTCTTTGTAGCCTGATCCCAGGTGAGTCCGCCGGGCAGTGGAGCTTTACCGGTATGGCCGTCGTTCTCCCATGCTTCCTGACGCATCTGCAACCATTCCGGACCATCGAGAAATTTCTGACGCACGGCCCATGTGCTGAAGCCGAAACGATTATTGTAATTGAAACGGGGCTTGCCGCTTTTGCCTTTTTTGGTGGTGATGAGAATAACACCGTTGGCACCGCGGCTTCCGTAGATCCCGGCAGAACCGGCGTCTTTCAATACTTCTATGGATTCGATATCGTTGGGGTTGATGGTGGCCAGCGGGTTCTGGTTCTGTCCTCCATCGTTCTTGCGAAGGAAAGGATCAGAAACGATGGGAACGCCATCCACCACATAAAGCGGGTCGCCGCCTGCGCTGATGCTTCCTACACCACGGATACGAACAACCGAGCCGCTGCCGGCGAGGCCGCTGCCCTGGATCACCTGCACACCGGGGGCCCTTCCCTGAAGCGAAGCTTCAAAGCTGGGTGTAGGCAGCGCTGTGATCTTGTCGCCTGAAACTTTTGAAATGGCTCCGGTAACCTCTCTGCGGCGTTGAGTGCCATAACCAATCACCACCACTTCGTTGAGGTTGATGGTAGTTGCTTTGAGTGTTACATTCAGTACCGATTGCCCGGCGATATTCACGTCGCGGCTGTCAAAGCCAACGCCACTGAATACGAGCACTTCGGTAGAAGCAGGAATGGTAATGGAAAAGGTTCCTTCACCGGAGGTGGAAGTTCCACCCGATCCACCCTTAGGTGTAACCGAAATACCCGGAAGCGGTGTTCCGTCTTTTTCATTGGTGACCTTACCGGTAATGGTTTTGTTTTGCGCCAGAGAAGTGAGGGGTAGCGCTAAAAGGAGAGCAAATATCCCCACAAGCAGTTTGTGTGGCATAAACAATCGTTCTTTTGATTAATTTTTGAAAATGCGTACCGTTTACACATTAACAGGATGTGTAAATTGTACACAATATAGTCGAATTTCTGAATCCGCCAAAAAAACTTAAACGCCCTGAATCAGGCCAGAACCAATGCTGTTAAGGTTTGTATGCTATCGGAAGGATGTCTAATATAATCATTTTTAAGGAGTATGATTTGCTTCCGTACCACACATTGACCTAATTTTGTTTACCTTATAATTACTATGTATTCTCCAGACCAAACCAAAAAATTGCAGCAACTGAGCATCAGTCTGCTGAAGCAGGATGAGAAACATCCCGATCAAAAAAACCTGAACGATCTCCGCGAAGTGCTCCGCTTTCACGAGCACCGCTATTATATTCTCAACGATCCGCTGATTGCGGATCAGGAGTACGACAAGCTGTTCAAAACAGTGGAGAAGATAGAGCAGGAGCATCCTGATCTGGTAACGCCCGATTCGCCTACGCAGCGTGTGAGCAAGGGATTAACGAAAGACTTTCCGCCCGCTCCGCACCTGGTGCCGATGTTGTCGCTCGATAACTCTTACAACGAAGATGATCTGCGCGACTGGGACCGCCGTGTGCGCGAACTGGCGAAGACAGACAATATCGTTTACTGCATAGAGCCAAAGTTCGACGGGGCCAGCATTTCACTGATCTATGAAAACGACCTGCTTTCGCGCGGGGCTACCCGTGGCAATGGCGTTACAGGGGACGATATCACTACAAATATCAAACAGATCCGCTCTGTGCCGCTCTCCGCAAAGTTTTCGGACTACGGCATTCAGCAGATAGAGATCAGGGGTGAAGTGCTGATCAACAAAACCAATTTCAAAAAATACAACGAGCAGCTGGCAGAGCAGAACCTGCCGCCGCTGGCCAATCCGCGCAATGCTGCTGCGGGTACGCTTCGAATCAAAGATCCTAAGGAAGTGGGCAAGCGCAACCTCGAAGCCTTTCTCTACCATGTTAGTTATTTCACGCTCACGCCGAAGCACACACTGCCGGAAGCATTGCAGAGCCATAGCGGCAGTCTGCAGATGCTCTGGGATCTGGGTTTCCGCAGTCCGATGAAAGAAGCGAAGAAATTCAATGGCATCGAAGCCATCATTCAATACTGCAATGATTTTGAAGCACATCGCGACGATCTGCCTTATGAGATCGATGGTATGGTGATAAAAGTAGACAGCATCGATATGCAGGATCAGTTGGGTATGACCACCCATCACCCACGATGGGCGATAGCCTTCAAGTTCAAGGCCCGTCAGGGTACCAGCAAATTGCGCAGTGTTGAATATCAGGTGGGAAGAACAGGTTCGGTTACTCCAGTGGCCAAGATCGACCCGGTTTCCATAGGGGGCGTTACCGTTAGTTCCATCTCACTTTTCAATGAAGATGTGATCCGCGAAAAAGATCTCAAAATCGGCGATATGGTTTTGGTAGAGCGCGCCGGAGATGTGATCCCATACATAGTTAAACCACTTGCAGAACTCAGAACAGGAGGAGAAACAGAGATTGTCTTCCCAACAGAATGCCCTGTATGCGGGCATCCGCTCGACAAGCCTGAAGGCGAAGCTGTATGGCGTTGTAACAATATTAACTGTGAGGCACAAGTGGTGGAGCGCATCATTCACTTCACCAGCAAGGATGCCATGGATATACGAGGATTGGGGGATGCCAATATCCGCAAGTTCTTCGAACTGAAATTTCTCAAAGACCTGCCCGGCATCTACGAATTGCCATTCGATCAAATCCGCGCCCGCGAAGGATTTGGCGAGAAAAGTATTACCAATCTGCAAACCGCCATCGAGGCATCGAAATCGCAACCGCTTCACCGGCTGATCTTCGCACTGGGTATCCGTTATGTTGGAGAGACCACTGCAAAAACATTGGCGCATGCGGTTAAATATCTTCCCGACCTGCAGAATTTTTCGCTCGAAGAATTGCAGCAACTGGAAGATATCGGTCCGAAAGTAGCGGGAAGCGTCTATAGTTTTTTCCACAATTGGGACAGCCTGGAAATGCTGAAAAAGCTGGAATCTCTTGGGCTTCAGCTGAAAAACGAGCAGAAAGAAATTGGCAGCGAAGGCAACCTCGTAGGACAAACGTTTTTGCTCACCGGAACGCTCCCTACGCTGAAACGCAGTGAGGCAGAGGAGTTGATTGAAACTAACGGTGGAAAGATCGTAGGCTCCGTTAGCTCCAAGCTGAATTATCTGATAGTAGGGGAAGACGCAGGATCCAAGCTGGAAAAGGCCAAAAAGATCCCAACGGTGAAGATCATCACAGAATCGGAGTTCCTGCAAATGGTTAACCGCTGATCCATTCTTATTATTGTTTTTTGATATTCGCGCGGCTTTTTTTGTAACTTTAGCCAAAAGGAAAAGGCGATGATAAAAAAACTTCCAAACGAGGTGTGGAAACCACTACAGTTTCCAGGCTGGAAACACCTCCGTAAAAAGTATGCGCTGTCATCTCACGGCCGCATAGCCAGCTATACAGACGATGTGGTTGAAGACGGTAAGTTGTTGCAAGGATCCTTGACAACAGGTTACAGAACACTTAACCTCCATCGTCCGGGTAACAACGGTACCTTGTACATTCACCGTGAAATTGCCCGTCTGTTCTTAAAGAAACCTTCACTCAAGCACAAGTATGTGATTCACTCCAATCACAACAAGCTCGACAACAATGTGAAGAATCTCAAATGGGCTACGCTCGAACAAATGATCGAACATCAGCAAAACAGCCCTGCAAAAATTGCCTACAAAAAAGTACAGGCAAACCGCACTGAAGGCCTTAAACTGAACGCAGTTCAGGTAAAGGCTATCAAAAAAACCCTTACAGACAAGAACCGGAAGCTCACCATCAAAAAGCTCGCAGAGAAATACGGTGTCAGTGAAATGACAATGTATCGCATCAAGAGCGGTGAGAACTGGGGACGAATTAAGAATTAACCTTGGTCCTACTGCATTCTGGTGGTGTAAATTGAGACGGCGCTCTTTTTACACCACTTTTTTTATGCCCGCTCGTGAGCGGGTTTTACATTTGTAGTCTATGATACAAGCATCTACCCTCACCTTCTTCCGTCAGTTGCGGAAGAACAATCACAAGCAATGGTTCGACGAACACCGCGCGCAGTACGATGCAGCACGTGCAGACATCGAGCAGTTTCTGCAGGCGTTGATTGACAAACATGGTAAGAAAGATCCTGAGATCAGCAACAATACCGGCAAAGCATCGATGTACCGCATCAACCGCGATATCCGTTTCTCAAAAGATAAAACACCCTACAAATCGCATCAGGCCGCAGGCTTCGGCAAAGGAGGCAAAAAAGCCGAGCTCGCAGGCTATTACGTACACATCGAACCCGATGGCAAAACAATGATCGCAGGGGGCCTCTGGATGCCTTCAGGCGACAACCTGAAGCATGTAAGGCAGGAGATCGATTACTGTTACGATGAATTCAGCAAGATCATCAAAGGCAAGAAATTCAAATCGCAGTTCGGAGATCTCGATCGTGGAGAAGGCATGAGCTTAGTGAAAGTACCCGCAGGATTTGAGAAAGATAATCCGGCTGCAGAAGAACTGAAGCTGAAGAGCTGGCTGGTGCAGAAAACTTTTACCGATGCGGAAGTAACGTCGAAAGATTTTCTGAAGAAGGCTGCAGAAGCGTTTGAGACGATGATGCCGTTGATTAAGTTTCTGAACAGGGCGCTGGAAGATCATTGAGAACGCTTCTCATGATCTTTCCATAACATAGAAGACAGTATCAATGAAGAAGAGAATGCCATCTTTGGCAATTACATTTTCGTCATGCATATCTTCGAGTAATAACCCAAATTCATTGTTGTAGTAGTCCTGCCTTCTGGTATTCTGGAAGCCGTTGAATACAAGCAGATCTTTAATGTCTTCCAGATCTGCTTGTCCGCCTTCAATAAACTGTTGTTCAAGCACAGCACAAAGCATGCCTTCACCTCCAGTAACGAAGCCAAGCAATGTATAAGAGGTGTATGGAAAAAGTAGATTGTGAGTTACCAGGCTATTGAAATACCAGCCCAGGTAGCGTAATAAACAGCGTCGTTAACTTTTATCACATGCCTGTGATCGGGAGCGAGATAAATTTCAGATTCACCGCCTCTTGTTAAATACAAACTGCCTTCTGGTAAGGAAGGCAGCCATAGTCCATTATTTTCTGCATATGTTTTTAAGAATCCTGCCTGCTCTTCTTTGAGAATTGAGCGATTTTGGAATTCTTTTTTAACAGTAGGATTTGCTCCAAAGCTTTCGCAAAGGAGATTTCTGATTGTAGTGCAATGATCTGCTTGCCCTTCAAGGATAGTTCCTCCAACGACATTTTGTAACTTTTTTCGGATTTCATCTGAGATCATTTTGATCAAAATTAAGAAAATACATCAATACATAAAAGCCCCACCTCCTACGGCTTTGATCAGATGGTTAACAGCACTTTAGAAATATTATCCTGCAACAAAATACAAAAAGCCTGCACAGTGTGCAGGCTTTTTCCGAAATAACCATATAACATCGGAGCATAGCTCCAGTTACATTACAACAGTTGTTTGCTCACCAGATACTCAGCAATCTGAACCGCATTGGTAGCAGCGCCTTTACGCAGGTTATCGCTCACGATCCACATATTGAGGGTATTGGGCTGGGTTTCATCCCTGCGCAATCTTCCTACAAACACCTCATCGCGCTCATGCGCATCTTTAGGCATTGGATATTCCTGTGCTGCAGGATCATCCACCAATACCACACCAGGAGCAGCTTTCAGCAACGCTTTCACTTCGTTGAGATCGAAGTCGCTTTCGAACTCCACGTTCACGCTTTCGCTGTGGCCGCCCATTACAGGTATACGAACCGTAGTAGAAGTAACACGGATGGTTTCATCGCGCATGATCTTCTTGGTTTCGAGTACCATCTTCATCTCTTCTTTGGTATAACCATTGTCGAGAAACACATCGATCTGAGGAATCACGTTCAGGTCGATTGGATATTTGTACGCCATGGGATATTCGCCATTGCTGCCTTTCACGGCTTTATCGCGCTCACCCATCAGCTGGTCAACCGCTTTTTTGCCGGTACCTGTAACACTCTGGTAAGTTGATACCACCACACGTTTCACCTGATATTTTTTGTGCAGCGGATTGAGTGCCACCACCATCTGAATGGTAGAACAGTTGGGGTTTGCGATGATCTTATCATCTTTTCCCAGTGCATCTGCATTGATTTCAGGAACCACCAGTTTTTTGGAAGGATCCATACGCCATGCAGATGAATTGTCGATAACAGTGATACCTGCTTCAGCAAATTTGGGAGCCCATTCCAGTGAAGTGCTGCCACCCGCTGAAAACAAGGCTACATCAGGTTTTGCAGCGATAGCGTCCGTCATGCTAACCACCTTGTATCCCTTACCCTTATAGAATACTTCTTTACCGATTGATCTTTCTGAAGCAACTGGAAGGAGTTCAGTAACGGGAAAATTCCTTTCTGAGAGGATCTGTAACATTTTGGTGCCTACCAGACCAGTGGCGCCTACAACTGCAACTTTCATTGTTATAAGTGATTGTTTTAAGTGATCAGTATTAAAAATTAGTTTAATAAAAAAAGCCTCCCCGTGTGGGAAGGCCTTTTGATATTTTATGTTTGACATACAAAACTATCCTAAACCTTCCCGTTTGTGGGACGCTTCTTCGTACGCTTTGTATGTTTCATCATTTTTGACATCTGGTACCAAAAATAGTACGCAATATCTGTGTGCCAAAATTTTTTTTTGAGGATGACAAGAACAGTTGTTAGCCGGCCAATCTGAGTTAATCCAGCAAAACAGCCTGTTTCAGGATGGCTGCTCATAAAACAATACTGAAAGTCAACAGATAAAGTCCGCCGGGTAAGAGGCAATATTTTCCTAAATAACTTTCGAAACCGAAGAAGGATTTATTTCGTTTATTATTTCGATTATAGGTTAACGTTGATCAATACACGTAACCTATAAAGTGTCAATCCGACCTTATGAAAGAAAGAAAACCTTCTCTGGAAAATACCAGCAGCCATTGGTATAAAGATGATGGGCGTTACCCGAAAGCGCATAAGCGCGTTATTCATTTCTTAACAGGAATAATGATGGCGATGCTTTTCTCCATACCGGCATCCGCAAATATTGCCGTAAATGCTATCAGCCGCTATCAGCTCATCATTACCGAGATTATGGCTGATCCTTCGCCACCAAAGGGCCTTCCGGAATACGAGTACATCGAATTGAAAAACATTTCAGGAAAAGCGCTGGACCTCATCGGCTGCAAACTCGCTGATGAAAACGGATCTGCGAATTTCTCAAAGTCTACTATCCTTAAACCCGACAGCTTTCTTATCTGCTGCTCCAATACAGCAGCGCCCTATTTGCAGCGGTATGGAAAAACAATCGGGCTCTCCAATTGGCCTTCATTCGGAAACGAAAGTGGCATTGTGCAACTGATCTCGCCGCAAGGAAATATCATCCATGCAATCAGCTGGCATTCGAGCTGGTACAGAAACACCATCAAATCATCGGGAGGGTGGAGCCTTGAAATGATCAGTCCATTTCAATACTGCGCCGGGCAAAGTAACTGGACGGCCAGCAATGACGAAGCAGGAGGCACTCCGGGCCGCATCAACAGCGTTAACGCAACGGCAAAGGACGAGCTTCCACCTGCACTTCTTCGAACCTATGCTACAGATAGCCTGCACCTCATGGCTGTTTTCGACGAACCCGTTGACAGCGCCAGTGCTGCATCACCAGTGGGTTTCAGGCTGGATGGCATGCAGCAGGCACCAGCATTCTGCAATGCAGTTCCGCCACTTTTCAATGAAGTGCAGATCAGATTACCCGCAGCTATGCAGGAGCAAACTGTTTACAAACTCATCGTAAAAGAACTGAAAGATTGCATAGGGAATACTGTTGGCATGCTCAACAACGCAAAAGCAGGCAGAGCTTCTTCCGCGGCTGCCGGAGATATCGTTATCAATGAATTGCTGGCAGATCCTCCACCCGAAGGAGATGATTATGTAGAATTGTTCAACACCAGCAAAAAGATCATCGACCTCAGCAAACTTTACTTCAGCAACAGAAACAGTGCGCAGGTTTTAATCAATTCAAAACCTGCAACCCACTTTCCTTTTTTGCTGTTTCCTGGCGACTACCTCGCCATCTGTTCCATACCAGAATGGCTGGGCAGCAAATATGTATTGAAAGATCGCAGCGCAGTTCTTGCAGTTAATTCACTGCCATCTCTTCCAAATGAAAATGGTTCGCTGGTGTTGAGTAATTCACAAGGAAAAATAATCGATGAAATAAATTATGATATTGGCTGGCATTTTTCGTTGCTGCAATCAGCGGAAGGCATTTCGCTGGAACGCATCGATCCATTGCAACCCGGCACTAAAAACAATTTCATGTCGGCTGCAACTACCGCAGGGGGTGGCACACCGGGATACATCAACTCTCAATACAGATCACTTGGGTCAATTCAGGCACAGTTCAGTCTTTCATCAAAATCTTTCTCCCCAGATCTCGATGGCATCGATGATGTGTTGCATATCCAATACAATATGAACACAACAGGAGTTGTTTGCACTGTTCAGGTTTTTGACCTCGATGGAAACCCCATCAGAATGCTTGCAGCAAATGCGTTGACCGGAATTTCAGGAAGTTTCAGCTGGGACGGCCTCAGCGAATCAAAGCTGGCACTGCCTTCGGGGATCTACATTATTCTGGCAAGCTGGTTCAATTCGAACGGAGCAACGGGAAAATGGAAACAGGGAGTGGTGCTTACAAGAAGAAAAAACTGAAAAGGGGGGAATCAATTTTTCAGAAGGGCTGTACCTGTTCTTAACCGGTGATGGTAATGCGGACGGAATCTATTTCCCTCCGAAAGCTGCAAAGCAAGTGGTCACTTTCGTTTTCACCTGATTTGCAGCAACGGAAAGAAAACTATGTTACACTAACTCGATATCGAAATTCACCAGATTCACAAATTGCTCAATTCTGGTATGGATATCCTGCTGGCTGATCTCTCTCAAACGATCCGGACCGAATTTCTCCACGCAGAAAGATGCCAGTGCAGAACCTACGATGATACCGGTTTTCATGTTCTCGAAAGAAATGTCTTTGGTACGGGCGATATGACCCATGAAACCACCGGCAAATGTATCACCGGCACCTGTTGGATCGAATACATCTTCCAGCGGAAGTGCAGGAGCAAAGAATACATTGTCCTGATGGAAAAGCAATGCACCATGCTCACCTTTCTTGATCACCAGGAACTTCGGTCCCATTTCCATGATAGCTTTTGCAGCTTTCACCAGTGAGAACTGGCCACTGAGCTGTCTTGCTTCGCTGTCGTTGATCATCAGCACGTCTACCATCTTCAGCACTTCTTCGAGCTCAGGCATGGCAGACTCCATCCAGAAGTTCATCGTGTCCATTGCAATCAGCTTGGGGCGAACGCTCATCTGCTCGATCACTTTTTTCTGAATTGCAGGGTGCAGGTTGCCGAGCATTACGAACTCAGCATCGCGATACGCCTGAGGAAGCTCCGGATTGAAATCGAGCAACACGTTCAGGTCGGTTACCAGTGTATCACGACTATTCATGTCCATATGATAGCGGCCGCTCCAGAAGAAAGATTTCTTATCTGCAACGATTTCCACGCCATCCAGCTGAACACCTCTTTTGGTCAGCTCTTCCATTTCTTCTTTGGGGAAGTCGTAACCCACAATGGATACCTGCTGAATGGGTTTTACAAAATTGCTGGCAGCATACGCAACGTAAGTTGCTGATCCGCCTACAATCTGATTCACCTTTCCAAAAGGAGTTTCGATAGCATCAAATGCCATGGTACCTACTACAACTAAAGACATAATCTGTTTTTACTATTAAAGAATTGGTATTTCAGTGGAAAAAATCGTGCAAACCTACAGGATTTTTCGCAGCGGCTAAAACCTGATTCTCAGCACAGGTACTGCACCCCGGCAGATTTTTGTTAAGGCTTGTTAGTGCATTTTTTGAATCTTTTTGTAACTTCCTATGGAAAAATACCTAACACACGTTAGTTTTTTATTTATCTTTGACCTTCTATTACTCATGGCAAAAATCAAAAGTAACCGCACCAGTACACGTAAAGACGTGATTATTTCCAAAGCAGCCATCCTCTTCCGCGAGAAAGGATACAGCGCAACATCCATGCGCGATCTCGCAGAGCATGTGGGGGTGGAAGCTGCCAGCCTGTACAACCACATTAGCTCAAAAGCTGAAATTCTGCAGGAGATCTGCTTCCGCGTTGCCACCAAATTCATGACCCATATCGAAGAGGTGGAACAAAGCAAGAAAACAGAGATCGAAAAAGTAGAAGCCATTCTTCGTTTCCATATCAAACAAATGGTAGACAGCTACGAAGAAGTGTATGTGAGCGATCGCGAATGGAAACACCTCACCGATCCATATCTGTCCAACATGCAGGGCCAGCGCAGAGCTTACCGTCAGCGCATCGGAAAGATCATTGAAGACGGCGTACAGAAAGGCGAGATCAAAAAAATCGATCCCTCCACAGCAGTATTGATCATGCTCCATGCAGTAAGCGGTATCGAGAGCTGGCACAGAAGCAAAAAGAAAATCGAAGGAGAATTGCTGGAAGAGAACATGGTAGAGATACTGGTAGGAGGATTACAGAAATAACTAAAAAAAGAAATATCATTCGTGGCTACACATTTTCACTCCCTCACGGTTGCAGACGTGCGAAAAGAAACCCCTGAATGCATCTCCGTGGTTTTTGAGATCCCCGAATCTCTCAAAGAAACCTACGGCTTTGTTCAAGGGCAGAACATTACACTCAAGCAAATGATCAACGGCGAAGAACTGCGCCGCTCTTATTCCATCTGCAGCAGTCCCCGCGAGAACGAGCTTCGCATCGCCATCAAAAAAATGGACGATGGAAGATTCTCCTCCTGGGCCAATGCCAATATCAAAAAGGGAGATGTATTTGAAGTGTTGCCACCAACAGGGAAGTTCTACACAGAACTCAATCCTGTTAACCAGAAGCATTACCTGGCTTTCGCTGCAGGCAGTGGCATCACGCCCATCCTCAGCATCATCAAAACCACACTGGCCATTGAGCCGAAGAGCCATTTCACTCTCGTGTATGGTAACCGCAACCGTGGCAGCATCATCTTCAAAGAGCAACTGGAAGCGTTGAAGAATATGTTCATGGATCGTTTTGTGGTGCATCATATTCTTAGCAGAGAAAAAACCGATGCCAGTATCAATTATGGACGCATCAATGCAGAGAAATGCGAGCAGCTGGCTGCAAAGCTGATCGACATCAACCTCGTAGACGATTTCTTCATCTGTGGTCCCGAAGAAATGATCTTCGACGTAAAGAACTGGCTCGAATCGAAAAACATCGACAGCAAGAAACTGCATTTTGAACTGTTCACTACGCCCGGACAAAAAACCGCACAGAAAAAATCTGAAGAAGAGCAGGCCGAACATGCAGGCAAATCAAGTGATGTAACCGTGAAGCTCGATGGCATTGCCTTCGACTTCAAACTCCCCTACGGAGGCGATTCCATACTGGATGCTGCGCTCAAACAGGGAGCCGATCTTCCATATGCCTGCAAAGGCGGTGTATGCGCCACCTGCCGCGCAAAGATTCTCGAAGGCGCCGTAAGCATGGATACCAACTATGCCCTCGAACCAGACGAGATCGAAAAAGGATTTGTACTCACCTGCCAAAGCCATCCCCGCACCGAAAAAGTAGTGGTTGACTTTGATGCCAGATAAATCCGGCTCCAACAAAACGATTGCCCATACTGAAAATATAAGCAGGCCACGGATCATAGTCCACAGCCTGATCAACAAAGCAAATTCACTCTCAGCGTGTTCGCACTGAATTGGTTCCGGAACGGCGAATATTGAATTTTCCGTATGTCAGTTTTCTGCAAAACACCACTAACAATTGTTAGTTTTTAAGGTGAAATTTGTTATCTTTGAACCTCACTTAAACTGTACAATTATGTCTGTTCAGGAACTGGAGAAAATCTTCCAGCAGAAGATAGACCAGGAGATTAAGATCGAACCGAAGGACTGGATGCCCGATGCCTATCGCAAAACGCTGGTACGTCAGATCAGCCAGCACGCGCATAGCGAAATCATCGGCATGCTGCCCGAAGGCAACTGGATTACCCGTGCTCCGAGCCTGAAACGCAAAGCCATTCTGCTTGCCAAGGTTCAGGACGAAGCAGGTCACGGTCTCTATCTCTATGCTGCAACCGAAACACTCGGCACCAGCCGCGAGCAGACACTGGATGATCTTCATTCAGGCAAAGCAAAATATTCTTCCATCTTCAACTATCCCACATTAACCTGGGGCGATATCGGCGCCATCGGCTGGCTCGTTGACGGAGCCGCTATTCTGAACCAGGTGATGTTATGCCGCACGAGTTACGGTCCGTATTCACGTGCCAATATCCGCATCTGCAAAGAAGAAAGTTTTCACCAACGCCAGGGCTTCGACATCCTCATGGTACTTTCTCAGGGAACACCCGAACAGAAAGCTATTTGTCAGGATGCCATCAACCGCTGGTGGTGGCCATCGCTGATGATGTTCGGTCCTAAAGACGGGGAATCCACTCACTCCGAGCAAAGCACCATCTGGAAGATCAAACGCAAAAGCAACGATGAACTTCGTCAGCAATTTGTGAACATGATTGCAGAGCAGGTGAAGATCCTCGGCATGACGCTCCCTGATGCAGACCTCAAATTCAATCCAGCCACCAAAAACTACGACTTCGGAGAAATCGACTGGAACGAATTCTGGAATGTGGTGAAAGGAAACGGCCCCTGCAACAAACAACGCCTCGAAACACGTCGTAAGGCACATGCAGACGGAGCATGGGTACGTGCAGCAGCAGAAGCGCATTCAGAAAAAAGAAAAGCAAGAGCAGCACAGAAAGTTGCGTAGCAGTTCTTCAAAATTCTAACAGTTTCAATTCGCAATAATGAATATCAGACTCACAAAATATTATTACGGAGACATCCCCGAAGAAAAAGGCGGAGGCAGCGCAGCAAAGTCTGAAAGCACCGCCAACTGGCCACTCTGGGAAGTTTTTATCCGCAGCAAACAAGGCCTCGATCACAAACACGTGGGCAGCCTTCATGCAACCGATGCAAAAATGGCTATCGAAAATGCACGTGATGTTTACACCCGCCGCATGGAAGGCATCAGCATCTGGGTAGTGGAAAGCAAATACATCCACGCCAGCAATCCCGATGATGCAGAAGCATTCTACGAACCAGCGAACGACAAAGTGTACCGCCATCCGACTTTCTACGATCTGCCGGATGAAGTGAAACATATGTAATCAACTTTTAATCGCCCGCAATTGAGCTCTCAAGCACTTATCAACTATAGCCTCTACCTGGCAGACAACACACTTATTCTTGCGCAACGCAATGCAGAATGGTGCGGCCACGGCCCTATCCTGGAGCAGGATATAGCATTGACCAATATTTCACTGGATCTTCTGGGACAATCCAGAAGCTTCTATCAATATGCAGCAACACTCATCAACGAGGCCAATCCTTCTGCCACTCCTGTGTCGGAAGATTCGCTGGCTTTCCGTCGTGATGTGTACGATTTCAAAAATATTCTGATCACAGAACTGCCTAACGGCGATTGGGGCAATACCATCCTCCGTCAGTTCTTCTTCAGCGCATACCAGTTTTTGCTTTACCAGCAAATGAAACAATCTTCCGACGCTACGCTCGCAGCCATTGCAGAGAAATCGTTGAAAGAAGTAACCTACCATCTTCGCTGGAGCAGCGAATGGGTGATCCGTTTGGGTGATGGAACCGAAGAAAGCCATGATCGAATGACCAGCGCTGTAGAAAACCTCTGGTCTTTCACAGGCGAAGTATTTGAAGCAGCGCCTTTCGAGAAAGACGCTGTGGAAGCGGGTTTCGGCATTGATCCTGCATCTCTGAAATCTGCCTGGCTCGAAAAGGTAACAGAAATTTTTACTGAAGCCACGCTTGCTGTTCCGCCATCCGGCTGGATGCAGACCGGCGGCAAAACAGGAAAACATTCCGAATATCTCGGCTTTATTCTGGCCGAAATGCAATTTCTCCAGCGCGCTTATCCCGATGCAAGCTGGTAGATGAAATACTAATCATGGCAAGTGTTACCGATATATCAACCGCGCATGTATGGGACTTACTGGAAGCAGTAACCGATCCTGAAGTGCCTGTACTGTCGATACTCGATCTGGGTATCGTGCGCGATGTGAAAGTGGAGAACAATCATGCGCATATCGTGATCACACCCACTTACTCCGGATGCCCGGCCATGGATGTGATCAGCATGAGCATCCGCATGCAGCTGCTGTCGAATGGTTTCAAAGAAGTGAGCATCACTCAGGTGCTCAGTCCTGCGTGGACCACCGATTGGATGACCGAAGCCGGCAAGGAAAAACTCCGCGCCTATGGCATCGCTCCTCCCAATCCAACGCAACAGGTCTGCAACACCAAACTCTTTGCCGACGACGAAGCTGTGCAATGCCCGCACTGCAATTCCTGGAACACCCGCCGGCTCAGCGAGTTCGGGTCTACTGCCTGCAAATCGCTGTTCCAGTGCAACGACTGCCATGAGCCCTTCGATTATTTCAAGTGTCATTGATCAGTGGCTTCCGGCATCATCCGAATAACAGCTACCTTTAGCATCATACCATAAAATCATTGCATGTCGACCATATTATTCAGCATTCATGAAGGCGTAGGCGTTATCACGCTCAACAGACCGGACAAGCTCAATTCTTTCAACCGCGAAATGTCGCTGGCATTGCAGGAAGCACTCGACAAATGTGCCGATGATGTTTCCATCAGAGCCGTGTACATCACTGGTGCAGGGAAAGGCTTCAGTGCGGGGCAGGATCTTTCCGAGATCGTTGGCTCATCTGCACTCTCCATGAAGCAGATCCTCAGCGAGCATTTCAATCCGATCGTGGATCGCATCCGCCAGCTTCCCAAACCTGTGATCGCAGCCGTGAACGGCGTTGCAGCAGGAGCAGGCGCCAACATTGCGCTTTGCTGTGATATTGTGGTGGCAGCACAATCTGCTTCTTTTATTCAGGCCTTCTCTAAAATCGGACTGATCCCCGACAGTGGTGGCACATTCTTCCTTCCCCGCCTCATCGGCTGGCAGAAAGCATCTGCACTCGCCATGCTCGGCGATAAAGTGAATGCCACCGAAGCAGAACGCATGGGCATGATCTACAAAGTGATCCCTGACGAAGGCTTCGGATCCGCCACACTTCAACTGGCCACCACACTGGCTCAAATGCCAACCGAAGGGCTGGCATTGACCAAACAGGCGCTCAATCAATCTTTCTCCAATAACTATCGTCAGCAACTGGAACTCGAAGATAAGTTGCAGCAAAAAGCAGGCGATACCGAAGACTACCGGGAAGGTGTAAGCGCATTTGTGGAAAAACGCCCTGCAGTTTTCAAAGGGAAATAACTCAACTGTCACCCATATGAACAACGATACGCTCGCAAGGCAGGTAGTTGACAAGATGATGGAAACCGATCTCTACAGCCAATGGCTGGGGATCAACATTCTCGAAGTGCACGAAGGCAGCTGCAAAATACAGATGACGCTTCGCCCCGAAATGGTGAACGGCTTCGGCATCATTCACGGCGGTGTGGTGTTCTCTCTTGCAGACAGTGCACTAGCATTCGCCTGCAACAACAGGAACAATTTATCGGTTGCGCTCGATACGAACATCACATTCACCAAAGCATCCAATCCCGGCGATGTGATCACGGCTGAAGCCAAAGAGATCCACAACGGCCGCAGCACGGGGCTTTACCTCATCACCATTACCAATCAGAAAGGTGAACAGGTGGGGCTGTTCAAAGGCACCTGCTTCAGAACCGGCAAGCGATTGGTTCAATCAGACGATCAGCAATAAATTCATTCTTCTATGATCTATTCTTTCAAAGGCTTTATTCCTGTTGTGCACGAATCGAGTTTCATTCATCCCCAGGCTGCAGTAACGGGCAATGTGATCATCGGAAAGAATGTTTACGTGGGGCCTGGAGCGGCCATCCGCGGCGACTGGGGCGGTATCGTTATCGAAGACGGCTGCAATGTGCAGGAAAACTGCACCATCCATATGTTTCCGGGAGTAACGGTGTTGTTGAAAGAGAGCGCGCATATTGGTCATGGTGCTATCATTCACGGAGGCATCATCGGACGCAATTGCCTCATCGGCATGAACAGTGTGATAATGGATGATGTAGAACTGGGAGATGAATGCATCGTAGGTGCACTCAGCATGATCAAAGCCAATGAGAAATTTCCCGCACGAAGCCTCATTGTGGGCAACCCCGCCAAAAAGATCAAAGATGTGAGTGATGATATGATCAACTGGAAAACAACCGGCACCAAACTCTATCAGGCATTACCCGCCGAAATGTACGAGAGCTGGCAGGCAGTTGAGCCGCTTCGCGAAATCCCCGCCGACAGGCCTTCACAGGACAGTCTGTACAAAACCTGGAATGAGATCAAAAAAGGGTAGAACCTGCCTTCAAACGACATACCGGTAACCATATGCGCCCCGCATAACAGGGTTTAACAAGGCGTAACTGCCAGAGTGAGGCGGCTTTAGCCCCGAATAATCGTATCTTCGCGCCTCAAATGGAAAAGTCAAACTTTGTAGATCAGATCAGGATATTCTGCCGTTCGGGACACGGAGGCGCAGGAAGCAAACACTTCATGCGTACCAAGTTCAATCCTATGGCCGGTCCTGATGGTGGTGATGGCGGCCGTGGTGGCCATATCATCCTTCGTGGAAATAAGAACCTCTGGACATTACTCCACCTTCGCTATTATAAAAACGTACTCGCCGAAAACGGGGAAAGCGGAAGCGGCAACAACTGTACAGGCCGCAGCGGAAAAGACATCATTATTGAAGTTCCCCTCGGAACGGTAGCCCGTGACGAAGAAACCGAAGAGCTCGAAGCTGAGATCCTCGAAGATGGTCAGGAGATCGTCTGGATCCGCGGCGGACGTGGCGGACTAGGTAACGCTAAATTCGCAACGGCCACCAATCAGGCTCCTGAACATTCACAACCCGGTGAACCCGGTGAAGAAGCATGGAAAGTGCTTGAATTGAAAGTACTCGCCGATGTTGGTCTGGTAGGATTTCCCAATGCAGGTAAATCAACCCTGCTCAGTGTGATCACTGCAGCCAAACCCAAAATCGCTGATTATGCTTTCACTACCATCGTACCTCAACTCGGTATGGTAGCTTATCGTGATAGCCAGAGTTTCTGCGTAGCGGATCTCCCCGGCATCATCGAAGGCGCTGCCGAAGGACGCGGATTGGGGCATCGCTTCCTGCGCCATATCGAACGCAATCCCGTATTGCTTTTCGTATTGCCCGCAGACAGCAACGATCACATGAAAGAATTTCAGATTCTGGTGAACGAACTTGAACAGTACAATCCCGAATTGCTGCACAAGCAATTTGTAATTGCAGTGAGCAAAAGCGATCTCCTTGACGATGAACTGAAAGCAGCCATCTCCAAAGAGCTTCCACAGAATATTCCTCACGTATTCATTTCTTCAGCAACCAATATGGGACTGAGCGAGCTGAAAGACATGCTCTGGAGGGCGCTCAACGAGGAGAATCATAACTAGCATCAATCAAACGGATTTTATATCTTGTAGAATAATCGCCCGTACCA
This sequence comes from Pseudoflavitalea sp. G-6-1-2, assembly GCF_012927185.1. Lineage (GTDB taxonomy): Bacteria > Bacteroidota > Bacteroidia > Chitinophagales > Chitinophagaceae > Pseudobacter. Next base: position 1,152,003 of record NZ_JABBGB010000001.1, on the reverse strand, counting down.
AAAAAGTACGGGCGACGTTTTTACCATTAAACCCGTTCCATGACTGATAAAATCCGACGCATTATCGGTGGACTGCAATACCTCGGACTGAGATTGCTGGTATTCTTATCGCAGTTACTGAAATCTCTGTGGCTTTTCTTTCCTTCCATATTGTTTATACTGCTGGCCATCTGGTGTTTCTGGATGCTCAGCCAGGGGCAGGATCTCATTGTAGCATTCACGGAGAACCATCGCGCAAAAGCATACTTCCTCATCGCTATCGGCTTCTGGATCTACGTAAGCTGGTTCAGCAGCCGCATCATCGCCAATCTCAAAACGCGCAAACAGATTGAGTATCTCCAGAAACTGCTCGACAAACATCCCGGAGTGGAAACCTCCCGCAAAACCGACAACATCACTTATTTCGAACTCCCGGCAACCTGGCTGGAACTCTGGCCCAAACTGATCGGTTATGCAGGACTGTTAGCCATTGAAGTAGCCGTACTTCAATCGCCCGCACTCGGTATTAAACCCATCTCATCAGGAGATGCACTTTACTATTTTCTTCCGGGACTTGCCATCTCATGGGGTATCGACAAAATGGTGAAGGGCTTCTGCGAAAAAGAACGGTCACTCGCACGCAAAATATTCTACGCGATATTATTCATCTTCCTTGCAGCAGGTGTGGTAGTAACGCTGATGCCCGAAGGTGGCATACTGCTCCTTTTCTGGGCATTGCTGATGTTGCATGCAGTGTATCTTTTCTACATCAATCTCCGCAAGATCGATCCGGTAAAACCAAACAACAATCCTCCCAAAGATTCCTGGCCGGCCAGAATGACCTACAAGGTGATGGACTGGCTGCACATCCCCCGAAAGGAAATGGGATACTTCAATTGGTTCAACATCATCTGTCTCCTTGGATTGATAATCTATCTCACTGCCATTTACAGTTTGCCTGCAGCGAGACAGATTGGTCCGTTTCCCTTTGTGCTACTGGCCTTCGCAGTACTCGGCGGTTTCGGAAACATGATCGCCGCACTGAGTGTAAAAGCCAACGTGAATTTTCATATCCTGCTTGTGATCATCGCCTTTCTCATTGGCAGCAGAGAAACGCATTGGGTAAGAACAAAAAAATTTGAAAGCAATACCAGCCGCGGCATCTTTCACAAACGGCAGGATGTTGTTACTTACTTCAACAACTGGATTCGCAGCAAAGGCGCCGCAATCGACAGTGCCAAAGGAAACTACCCCGTGTATTTCGTTCTCGCCAATGGAGGAGCATCGCGCTCCGGTTACTGGACGGCCTCCGTACTCGGCAAACTCGAAGACACCACACGCGGATTGCCTTCTCAATTTTCGAAACATCTTTTCTGTTTATCCGGAACCTCCGGCGGAGGAGTAGGCGTTGCTACCTTCTTCTCTCTGCTGCACGAAGAAAAAAAACTGAACAGCGCACAACCAGTATCCTATCTCAACTCTGCAAGAGATTTTCTGAAGAAAGATTTTTTGACGTTCACCCTCTCGCATATGCTGGGGCCCGATTACTTCAAGTACATTTTTCATCTCAATAACAATACATTGCCCGATCGCGCAGGTGCGCTGGAACAGACTTTGGAAGAAGGATCTGCTACCATTCCCGACTCATTGAAACCAGCCATGGCAAGGCCCATGTCCGAAATGCTCAGCATCGGCGATACCGTAAATCCTTTGCCGGTTCTCTGTATCAATACAACCCGTATGCAGGATGGAAACCCTGGCGTAGTTACCAACATAAAACTCAGCAGACAATACTTCAACGATCGGGTGGATGTACTCGATGTGCTGAACGATACGCTGGACATGCGACTCAGCACGGCTTCCATTCTCGGTGCGAGATTTCCTTACATCAGTCCGGCAGGAAGAATAGATCAGGTGATCCCATCGCGCAACCGTGTAAATCAAAACGACAGCATGCTGATCCATTACTTTGTCGATGGTGGTTATTTCGACAATTCCGGAGCAGGTGTTGTGCAGGAAATGATCCGCGCCATATTGCTGTCTGCTGCATCCAGCAAAGACAGTGTGCTGAAAAAGCGCGTAGGCAAACTCGATCTCACCATTCTTCATATCACCAATAGCCCTGTTGGAGTGGCGGCACTCAACACCATCGCCCCATTGAAGAACGACCTGCAAAGTCCGATGCTCACCATCATGGGCGCTTACGACATGCAGACCACCGTTAATGATAAACGACTGGAGAATTTTCTGAAAGATGTAAGTGATGATGGCGTATTTGCGGGCACCCGATATTATCCCATCCACCTGTACAAAGAAACCGAAGAGAAGAACGAAGCCAGAAAGAAAGGCAACAAAGTGAAAGAAACACCATACTCCATGAACTGGTTCATTTCCAATAACACCTTGCAACGTATGGATCAGCGATTGGGTAATCAGCCAAGCCTCAACAGACTGATCAAAGAACTGACCGGTTCTCCAAACTAAAGGAACGTTATCATATTCAATACACATAGTCCGGCCATACAGCTGGACTTTTTTATATGCGTAACATCGACCCGGTCAACCCTTCCCATTCAGCAACATATTGCCGTTATCGAACGGCTGAAACACAGCATTAATCGGTCTTTAAGCAGCGGTTTACAAATTTCTAAGTACGTTTGCTCTTTAAAATTGATTCTTTTATGAAAAAATTTCTGGTAACGATTGTATTGTGTATGTCGTTATTCCGCAGCATGGCCGACGAAGGCATGTGGCTGCCGATGCTGTTGGGTCAGCAAGTGTATAACGACATGGTGAAGCGTGGACTGAAGCTCACCAAAGAGCAATTGTATTCTGTGAATAAGGCTTCGATCAAAGATGCCATCATTATTTTCGGAGGTTTCTGTACAGGTGAGATCGTGAGCAATGAAGGACTTATCTTCACTAACCACCACTGCGGATATGATGCCATCGCATCGGCCAGCACAGTAGCAGCGAACTATCTCAAAGAAGGATTCTGGGCCAAGACCAAACAACAGGAGATCCCGTCTCCCGGCCTGTATGCAGATTTCCTTATCAAGATCGATGATGTAACAAAAGAAGTGGAAGAAGCCTTGAAAGGACTTACAGGAACTGAGCGTCTTTCCAAACAAAATGCCATCATTGCAGAGATCAATGCACGTTACTCGGATGTTTCTAAAAATATCATCGGAAAGATCAGCCCAATGTTCAAGGGCAATCAGTTTCTGATGTTCGTGTATCAGCGATTCAACGATATCCGCCTTGTTGGTGCACCACCAGAGAGCATCGGCAAATTCGGTGGAGATACCGATAACTGGGAGTGGCCACGCCACACCGGCGACTTCTCTGTATTCCGCGTATACAGCGGCAAAGACGGCGCTAATGCAGATTATTCTCCCAACAACGTTCCGCTGAAACCCAAACACTTCCTGCCGGTTTCAATTAAAGGAATCAAAGATGGCGACTACTCCATGATCTACGGATACCCCGGCAGTACCAACCGTTATGAATCATCATACGGAGTAAAGCAGAAGATCGATATCGCCAATCCAACAGTGGTGAACCTGCGCGATATGCGCCTGAAATATATGCTGGAAGAAATGAAGAAAGATCCGGCAACCCGTCTTAAACTCGCCAGTGATTATGCTTCTATCGCCAACTACTGGAAGTTCTTCGACGGAGAATCCAAACAACTGATCAAGTACAATGTGCTCGGTCAGAAGCAAGCTGCAGAAGCGAAGTTTCAGCAATGGGCCAATGGCAAACCTGAGTTCGCAAATATTTTCAGCGACTGGGGTAAAGTGTACGATGCATGGCGCCCATACAGCAAACACCAGATCTACCTCAACGAAGGTGTATTCGGATCTCCGTTGCTTGGTTTTGCAGCATCACTGCAACAGGTAGAAAATGCCATCGTTAAAAAAGGAAGCTCTGCAGATATTGCCAAAGCAGTGGAAGCAGCAAAAGAAGCAAGAGCGGAACTGCTGAAAAGCGAGAACACAGTTTCCGATCAGAAGATCGTAGGAACTGTATTGCAACTGTTCTACAACGATATCGACAAGAGCCAGCACCCTATCGGCTTCTTCGAAAGTGTAAAAGGCAACTACGGTAGTTTGGATGATGATGCAACCTGGAAAAAATACGCAGCATCTGTGTTCAGCAATACCATGATCCTGAACGATGCCAAATGGGATGCCTTCACTAAAAACCCCGATGGCTCTGTATTGCAGGCCGATCCTGCCTATGCAACAGCCAGCGCATTCGTAAAGAACTGGCAGGGAAAATATCTTCCGCTTGCGCAGCAATTCAATTCAAAGAACGCAGAACTCGGAAGACTGTATCTGAAAGGCGTGCTCGAAATGGATCCGGTGAAAGCGAAGAAGATGTACCCCGATGCAACCTTCACCATGCGCGTAAGCTTCGGTAATGTAAAAAGCTATGCACCTGCCGATGCGGTGAAGTACGATTACATCACTACCATGAAAGGCATTCTCGAAAAATACAAACCCGGTGATTACGAATTCGATCTTCCTGCAAAACTGCTGGAACTGGCTAAGAAAAAAGATTATGGCCAGTATGCTGATCCTGTTCGTAAAGATCTGGTGATTGGTTTCATTACCACCAACGATATCACAGGCGGTAACTCAGGTTCGCCTGTAATCGATGCAAACGGAAACCTTATCGGTCTGGCATTCGACGGCAACTACGAAGCGCTCAGCCATAAGATCCAGTTCGATCCGGTGTACAATCGCACCATCTGTGTAGACATCAGATATGTACTCTGGTGCATCGACAAACTGGGTGGGGCTACCAACCTCATCAATGAGTTGAAGCTGGTGAAATAATTGTTCTACCTCAACTTACAGGAACCCCGGATAGTTTGTATTTTCAATGAGAATACAAACTATCCGGGGTTCTTCATTTCATTTAATTTGCCGTTCAGATTTTTTTTTGTTTTTTGCCGCCTCAAACGCTACCACCATGGAACACGATAATTCTCCCGACCTCCTCGCCGACCTCAATGAAGAAGTACAGTACGAACACGCACCGAAAGGCCTTCGTTTTGTAAACCTGCTCATCGACTGGATATTGTTATCAATTGTATCGGGAGGGGTTGCAATTGTTTATATGATCTTTTATTACGCAGCCTATATCAGAGACACTTACAACCAATACGAGGGACCCGCTGCACCCAGCGGAACTGCTGTTGCCTGGTTGTATGCTATCATATTTGCGATATACATTCTTTACTATACCATCATGGAAGCCGCTACCAATGGAAGAACAGTAGGCAAGTATGTAACAGGCACAATGGCTGTTCGGGAAGATGGCGCGCGCATTACGTGGAAAGATGCTTTCTTCCGTTCGATCTGCCGGTTCATTCCTTTTGAGTTTGTGATCGCATTGTTTATTCAGTATCCCTGGCACGACGATTTCACCCGCACAGCGGTTGTGAGAAGAGCATAGAAATATTTCAGAACTGTTACGATAGTCCCGGTACTGCAAAGTGGCCGGGATTTTTATTTCAGTGGAGTATTGTCTTTCCAATGCCAGAGATGCAGGCATGCATAAGTTCGGTAAGGACTCCATTTGGAGGAGATGGAGAGCAGTTTTTCGCGGAATTGCTTTTTATCTTCCCTGTTCAGTTTGTAAATATGGATCATGGCATTCTGCAAGCCGAGATCATCGGGAGAGAAAACATCTTCACGGCCAAGGGCAAACATCAGCAGCATTTCCACCGTCCATTTTCCAACACCCTTGATTTGGGTGAGGTATTGAATCACCTCTTCATTGCTCATTTTGCCCAGTACCTTATGATCGAGGCCTTGTTCAATGGCGAAGCTGGCCACATTGCGCACGTAATTGGCTTTCGCATTCGACAGGCCGATACCTCTGAGTGTTTCGTGTTCGGTATCGATTATCTGTTGTGGCTTTGGAATTTTGCCTCCATAGAGATCGAGAAAGCGGCGATAGATCACATCAGCAACTTTGGTTGAAAGTTGCTGGCTCATGATGCTTGCGCAGAGGTATACGCAAATGTCTTTTTTTATAGTAAGCACATATGGTTCGCGGCCGTCGATGAGCTTTTTGAAACGCTTGTCCTTACTGAGATGTATGGTGTAAGACATTCAGTTTATGGTTTCACGTAGCGGAACAGTATATTATCCTGATAAATCACCCACCCTTTGCTCAGGTCTGGGAGGAAGTGGCATTCCATCAGTTGGGCGTCGGTGAACAGAGGATAATACAAAACAGGAAGGGTGCCAGCAACAGCTCCGTTGGATATTTTCCACACTTTGTTTCTCGTCATTACATATCCTTCGTTAAGGCTTGAGAAAGCGATATCGAAATAATCGTCGCTGAACGTAAGCTTTTTTGTCCAGGTAAGGCCTTTGTCGGTAGAAGCCCACAAAATGCCGGCCTGGTCGATGCAAACTGCTTCGTTGGCTCCCAGAAGTTGTATTGTTATGATTCGACTGGTTGATCCCGTTCCGTTCTTGTAGGTTTTAGAGCTGTCGTCAGTAATTCTGATGCCCGTAGTAGTACCTATAATTCCATCTTTAGTATTGTAATATGCCGCGGCAGTTACATTGGTGGGAGAGGCAGCAATCTTAGACCAGTTTTTTCCACCATCGAAGCTTTGCAGCATTCCAATGGCAGTAACGGCATAGCCGGTATCTTTATTCGGGAAATATACATCAGCAGTGACGGGTTTCTTTCCGCCGCTGGTGAGGGGGATACTTTCCATATCCTTCCAGGTTTTGCCTTTATCGGTAGTGTAGGAGATCATACTATCACCTACAGCCCATCCGTTATCTTCATTTAAGAAGTATAGATTGTAATAGCCAGAAGCCCCACTGGTGGTAGCTTTGCTCCATGTAAGGCCTCCGTCTTCGGATCGGGAAATCCCTCTGGTATTGGAGCCCATTCCTGCGAGGAAGCCCAGTTTATCGGTGGGAAAGAACACGTCCCAATAATCGACTCCTACATTTTCCTGTGCCTTCCATCCTTCACCATAAATAGGTTTCACACCATTGGAGTTTCTGGGATCTTCGCGCCTGACGATAGGATTATCGCCTCTTACACATCCGGCGGCACTGATTGCGGTTACAATTGCCGGAACCAGAAATTTCAGACTTATGTTCATACGTGTGCGCATTAGAGATTGAAGTTATTATTTTTTTGGCATTGATGCATAGCTTCCTAGTTTTACGGGTTGAATGAAGCCTGAGATCATACCCACCGCCGACGGATCAGTTACGATCGCAATTCCCTCATCAGGAGTAACCTATCATTCCAAACACGGAGCGATACAGGAATCGATGCATGTATTCATTGGTGCAGGATTGCATTATATGATGGAAAAAGATCACACATATAAGCACCTGCGTATACTCGAAATGGGGTTCGGAACCGGGCTGAACGCATTGCTGACCCTGCACGAAAGCCAGCAGGCCGGCATTGGCATCAGCTATGAAACACTCGAAGCCTTTCCGCTGGAAGCTGATATCTACACTCAGCTGAACTATTGCGATCAGATGCAGGCTCCCGAACTGCAGCCATATTTTCTGCAGCTTCATACCTGCAACTGGAACAGTGCGCAGCAAATCACTCCCGGTTTCAGCTTCACTAAACAAAGAACTACGTTACAACAATACAACGGGTTGGGGCCGGTTGACCTGATTTATTATGACGCCTTTGCTCCATCGGCCCAGCCCGAATTATGGACAACGGAGATTTTCAACACGTTGCATAAAATGCTGGTTCCCGGCGGGATTTTGACAACTTACTGCTCTAAAGGCGATGTAAGAAGGGCAATGATGGCAGCAGGTTTCAGCATTGAAAAAATTCCGGGTCCTCCGGGAAAGAGAGAAATGGTGAGGGCGTCGAAATTGGGTTGATCAGTTGGGAGCATTGTAACGGAACAACCGCCTGTATCTCATATCACCAACAAATCCTTTTTTATTGCTGATAAAGTGTAGTTCGCCAATATGTGCAGCATCATTTTTCACCTGAACTACCTTTTCCGCTTGCTCTCCTGAAATTTTTACGACTCCATTACTTCCACTGACGTATCCGTTCTCTTTATCAAAAAAGTGAAGATCGATGGCGTTTTTAAGGTCTAGAGTCATGCTCAGGTTCCAGGTTTTTCCGCCATCATCTGTTTTGAATAGTTTTCCGGAAAAGCCAAGTGCCAGACCACTGTTTGCATTGAAGAACTGAATGGCATGCACGGCAACATCGTCGATAGTGGTTTTACCTGCATCAACTCCGTCGACTACTCTGTTAATGCCTCCATTTCCGGCAGCCCACCCTGTGAGTGGGTCTAAGATGTAAAGTCCGGTTCCAACACGGGGCCCTGTTACATTCTTGAATGCCCACGACCATGTATATCCTCCGTCATTTGTTTTGATTAATCCCGATTCGGTGATACAATAACCAATATGCTCATCCAAAAATTGAATCCTGGTTGGAGCTCCTGCAACGGCTCCTTCAATAAGAAGTAGTATTTTTTCCCAGGAATCGCCCCCATCGGTAGTTTTATAGATGAAGTTTCTGGAAGAAACCCAGCCAGTATTGGCATTCAGGAAGAAACAATTGGGACCGGAAAATTCGGGTTGCGATTTGGTAGGCTTCCAGGTTTTACCACCATCGGTTGTCTTTTGTATAGGACCACCCAATAAATAGCCAACCATCGGATCTCCGAAATGAAGGTCATAAATGTAAGTTGGGGATACACTGATAGTGTCCCACCCCTGAGATAACACGATATCTGGTTCAGGCGCAGGTGTAGTTTCTTTCCCTGATTTTTTTGAACAGGAGATCAGGCATACAGAAGTAAACAGTATGCTGCATAGCACAAACACTTTATGAATGGTCATTCAGTTAAGGTTTAAGTAAGCGTACAGGGCGGGCTCTTGGTACTTACTGAAACGAATAACCGACACTTCCGTCTTTCTCATCCTTCAACAGAATCCCCAGCTCCTGCAACTGATTTCTGATTTTGTCAGATGTTGCATAGTCTTTTTTGGTGCGGGCATCTTTGCGGATATCGATCAGCAGATCGAGTACCCCATCGAGCCTGCCATTGTCTCCTGCATTTTCGCTGCGAAGTCCAAGGATATTCTCGATGTATTCTTTGAAGTATTTTTTCAGTCTGTTCAGCGTTGCATTGCTCAGGGCTGATACAGCAATATGTTTGTCTTTGATAGAGTTGATCACAGGCACGAGTTCAAAGAGATTCGCCAGCACTTTTGCGGTGTTGAAATCGTCGCTCATGAATTCATCCATGCCGGAGAGCAGATCATTCACTTTGCTGTTGAGCGCTTCGTCGGCAGCATTGCTGTCCTGCTCAGGAACATCGAGCTTCTGCAGATTCTCGTAGGCTTCCCAGAGTCGCTTGAATCCTTTTTCTGCTGCCTGCAGTGCCTCGTTACCAAAGTCGAGCGTGCTGCGGTAATGCGTTTGAAGAATAAAGAAACGAATGGTCATTGGGCCGTAAGCCTGTTCCAGCAAAGGATGCGTGCCGGCAAACATTTCGGTGAGCTTGATCTGGTTGTTGTAGCTCTTGCCCATTTTTTTGCCGTTCACCGTAATCATGTTATTGTGAAGCCAGTAACGGGCAGGCGTTTCTTTATTGCAGATGGTGCTTTGAGCAATTTCACTTTCGTGGTGCGGAAACTGGAGGTCCATACCGCCGCCATGAATATCGAATTGACCGCCGAGATATTTTGTTGCCATGGCAGAGCACTCGATATGCCATCCGGGGAAACCTTCGCCCCAGGGGCTAACCCATCGCATGATATGCTCCGGTGGCGCCGCTTTCCATAAAGCGAAGTCTGCTTTATTTCTTTTCTCATCCTGACCTTCGAGTTCACGGGAAGTTTCGAGTTGCTCGTCGAGCACTCTTCCGCTGAGCTTTCCGTAAGGATAGTTTTCGGAGTATTTCTTAATGTCGAAATATACTGAGCCATTCACTTCGTAGGCATAACCTGCTTCGATGATGGCTTTGATCATTTCAATCTGTTCAACAATATGACCTGTTGCTGTAGGCTCGATGCTCGGCTCAAGATTATTGAACTGGAGCATGGCCCAATGGAAGAGATTGGTGTATTTCTGCACCAGCTCCATCGGTTCGAGTTTTTCGAGTACAGCCTTGCTGGAGATTTTGTCTTCCGCAGCCCTTCCTTCTTCTTCAAAGTGACCGGCATCGGTAATGTTGCGCACATAACGCACTTTGTATCCGAGATGGAGCAGGTAACGGTAAATCACATCGAAGGTGATAAACGGACGCGCATGCCCCAGATGGCTTTCGCCACTAACGGTTGGTCCGCACACATACATGCCCACATGCCCGGGTGTGATGGGTGTAAAAACTTCTTTCTGCCTCGTGTAAGAATTAAGGACTTTCAACTCACTCATAAAAAATTATTGATACAATATCTGCAGAGGTTCAATAACAGGTATGTTTCCGGGCAAATATACTGATTTTATCAGCGGTTCTTCAGCCGGAGATCCGCAATTACGGGGTAGTGATCCGAATACGGTAACAGTCTGCGTTTGTATTGTTCTACGTCAAATTTTTTGTCGGCCATGATATAATCGATGCGCAGTGTTGGCGAGAGATTGGAGAAGGTTCTTCCGAAGCCTTCGCCCTTTTCTACAAAGGCGTCCCGGCGGTCGCCACGGATGCGGAAATAAGTGTAGGAGTTAGGTACATCGTTGAAGTCGCCACAGATCACTTCGGGGTGTGGACATTTATCCAGCTGTTCGCGTACAACATCCACCTGATCGCCACGCAGAGAATAACCCTGCTTCAGTTTGCGGATAATCGATTTGGAGGCCTCCACAATACTGTCTTCGGCATTGCGGATAATGGCCAGATCCCGATAATCTTTTTTCTGCAGCAGCACACTCTGCAGGTGGGTAGTATAGATGCGGGTAGTTTCTCCATTTACATCGATATCGCACCAGATAAGGCTTTCGGCCCCTCTGAGTTGAACAGGGCCATTATAAACGATTCTTCCGGAATCGACGATCGGGTATTTTGAAAAGATGGCAGATCCCATTTCTGTATGGCCTCCTTTTTTTCCGTAATCGATAGAGCGGTAAAAATATGGATACCCCATATTTCTGATATCTTTCATATTGCTGTAAACCCCGTTGGGACCCGGTTCGTAGTATTCCTGAAAGCAGAGCACGTCTGCATTTTCTTTTTGAATAAAATCGAGCATCTGGGGTCGGTAACCGGGGCGTTTGGCGTTCTTGTCTTTTGTCTGTTCGTCGAACCACTTTACATTCCAGGTGAGTATGCGCAGGGAGGTTTCTTTCTTTTTCTCTGCAAAATCTGCATTGAAATGAAACCCAATCAGTGCCCGGATATTGGTAAATCCGAGCAGAAGCGCAACAAACGAAAGCAAGGTCCAGCGGGATCGGACGATGAGCCATCCAACCAGAAAAAGCAATGTAAGCACCAGTAAAAAAGGAAATGCGAGGCCAAGGATTGCGAAGAACCACCATTTATCCGGATGGAGAAACGCATTGGCACTCGCCATCAGAAATATAGCTACAGTAACTATATTGGCAATGATAAAGAAACGCCTCGTGAAGGTTCGGATGGCCATTGCTTAAATTTACAAATCTTCATCTTCTGCAGCCCTTTTCAGTATTTCTTTTTCTTCTTCCGTGAGGTACCTGTATCCCTGCTGATTGATCTTATCGAGTATTTCGTCGATACGCTTCTGTGTAATGTTAGGGATCTTTTTGAAGGGTTGGGTTCCTTTTGAATTATAGTAGAGATCGTCTTTGGCAGTTTTTTTCCAGTTCCTTCTGTCGGGATTGAAGAGGTTGGTAGCCCAGTCCCATGCTTCGTTCATCCATTCAGACCAGTCGCTTCCGCGTTTCAGTTGCTGAATAAACAGGTATCCGATGCCTGCGGCTCCGAGATGTGCCAGCAGAATGGGAGTGCTTTGAATATTGATGCCACGGCTGAAAGCGAGCGCCACATAAATGATGGTGAGCACCCAGAGCGGAATGCCTCCATTGATCATGGGGAAGATGCGATAGCCGGGAGCCATCACCGTGGTACCGATAGCGATGGCCATCAGCGAAGCGGAGGCGCCTTCAAAAAAGAACTGATTTTTCACCGGTGCCAGTGCCGGCATCAGGTTGGCCGTTATGATAAAGATGGCTGCTCCAACCAATCCTCCATAAATGTAGAGTGGAACCAGTTTTCCGTTTCCGGTGAGGTCTTGCAGAATAAATCCGAAGGCCCAGAGCCAGAGCACGTTTCCGATGAGCCCCAGTACATCGTCGTGAACGAACATATAGGTGATTAGGGTCCATGGTCTGTGCAGAAATGTTTCGATGTTGGCAGGAAGTCTGAACCAGTTGAGGATATGGTCGTAATACTCCACTTCCGCCCAGTCGGACATTTTGTACACCAGAAACAAAAACTTGAAAATACAGAACAGAATGGCGAGCACCGCCAGCAGCATCAGCAGGGAGTTTCCTTCCTGCCCAAGAAGGGTCTTTTTCTTATAACGGTTTTCCCGCAGCACGGAGTAAATTTTTGGGTGAATTTACAAAACACCATGCAGAACCAAAGCAGGGGCTGCCGGCTATTTGTAATTAACAGTTGATATTCGCTAAAGTTTCCGCATTTAATAAAATGTGCGGCGGTTATTCCGGTTCATAATTATCACCAGAATAAATCCGAAGAGAGCACCTCCAAGGTGCGCAAAATGCGCCACCCCTCCGCCATAGCCAGGATTAATGCCGCCGAAAAGATCGATCAGCACATAGCCCACCATGGCATATTTCATTTTGATAGGAAAAGGTATGAGAAAGAGAAAAAGTTCCTGATTGGGATTAAGATAGGTGAAACCGGCCATTACACCCATGATGGCTCCCGATGCGCCGAGCACCTGAATCAACTGAATCATGGCTGCGCGGTACCGGAATTCATTGAACTCCATGGCGCCGCTGTTGAATTTGCTGAGCACGATGTTCAGTTCAACCTGGTTGGCCAGCAACTGAATCAGTCCGGCACCGATACCACAGACAATGTAAAAAAGGAGAAATCTTTTGGCTCCCCACCGCTGTTCGAGCTGTGCTCCGAACATCCAGAGCATAAGCATATTGAAAAGCAGGTGAAAGATATTTCTGGTATCGTGCAGGAACATATAGGAAATCAGCTGCCAGATGCCGAACTCCGGTGACCCCTGGTAATGCAATGCCAGCGGCGTTACCAATACATCTTTGAATGTAAGCTCTGCCAGCCACATCAGTGCGTTGATAATGATCAGATTCTTGATTACCGGCGGTACAGATGGAAAGCCACCGCCAAATCGCACATTTCCCATATTCCTGATTCCTTTTTTATTTCTCTAATATCGGCATGTTTACCCGAATGGGCTAACCTCCAGTGAAATTTCTTGCCTGAATGATGATTATTTCTTCAGTTTCAGCTGCACCACATTTTCGATATGATGTGTTTGCGGGAACATATCCACGGGTTTGATTCTGGTAACCTCGTATTTTTCTCCGAGGCGGCTCAGGTCGCGGGCCTGTGTGGCAGGGTTACAGCTCACATACACAACCAGCGGCGCTTCCATATCGAGAATCTTCTGCACCAGCTTTTCGTGCATGCCTGCACGGGGAGGGTCGGTGATGATTACATCGGGCTTGCCGTGGTGGGCAAAGAAAGCATCGTCGCACACATCGATAACGTCGCCCGCGAAGAACTCGGAGTGGTGGATATTGTTGAGGCGCGCATTCTCACGTGCATCATCAATCGCTTCTTTGATCACTTCTACACCAATGATCTTTTTGGCCTGCCCGCTTACGAACAATCCAATGCTGCCCGTTCCGCAATACAGGTCATAAACAGTTTCTTTGCCGGTTAGTTCGGCAAATTCGCGGGTTACCTGATATAATCTTTCGCCCTGGCTGGTATTGGTCTGAAAGAAAGATTTCGGCCCGATCTTGAAGCTGAGGGATTCGAGCTTTTCCGTAATGTAGCCGTTTCCGGTGTACACTTTGGGTTCCAGATCGTAGATGGTATCGTTCTTTTTGGGATTGATGGTATACAACAGCGTAGTGATGGCAGGCACGTGCTGCAACAGGTGATCGAATAACTTCTTGCGTTCTTTGGCATCCTCATACCCGAAGCATACGTTCACCATCACTTCGCCGGTAGTGGCCACTCTGATGATGAGGGTACGAAGCCATCCCTGATGTTGCCTGATATCGTAGAATGTGTATCCTTCCTGCTTCGCAAAATCGCGGATGGTGTTTTTCACGGCATTGGCCGGTTCTTCCATCAGGTGGCAGGTTTGGATATCGATGATCTTATCGAAGAGGCGGGGAACATGGAAGCCGAGGGCATTTTCCTGTGGCAGTTCGTCCGCAGCCTCAATTTCTTCGGGGAGCAGGTATCGTTTGTTGCTGAAAGTGAATTCGAGTTTGTTACGGTAGCGGCGGGTTTGCTCGCATCCGAGGATGGGCTCCATTTCGGGGAGAGGGATTTTGCCGATCCGTTTCAGGTTCTGTGCCACTTCGTGCTGTTTGTAAGCGGCCTGTTTTTCGTAGGGAAGCATCTGCCATTTGCAGCCTCCGCATACGCCGAAGTGGGAGCAAAAAGGTTCCACCCGGTCTTTGGAGAATTCATGAAAATGCACCGCTTTTCCTTCGGCCCATTCCTTTTTATTTTTGGAAAGGCGCACGTCTACCACATCTCCGGGTACGGCGCCTTCAATGAAAACTACTTTGCCTTCCAGCCGGGCGATTGCCTTTCCTTCCGCTGCATAGTCCTCAACCACAATACTTTGCAAAACCTGATTCTTCTTTCTCATGCTGCAAAGATAGCATCTACTGCCCTTCCTTATCCTCCTTATATTTCTTCTCTGCCGCCTGTGCTTTTTCGAAGTCGAGTACTACGCCATTGATGCAGTAACGAAGGCCTGTTGGGGGGGGACCATCATCGAAAACGTGCCCCAGGTGGCTTTTGCAGCGACCGCATTGCACTTCGGTTCTGTCCATTCCATGGGAATGATCGGGCTGGTAGATGATGCTGCCCTTGGTTACCGGCTCGTAAAAGCTGGGCCAGCCACATCCGCTTTCGAATTTGGTATCGCTCTTGAAAAGCGGGTTTCCGCATACGGCACAGTAGTACGTGCCGATCTCTTTGGAGTTCTCGTACTTGCTGGTCCACGGACGCTCCGTTCCTTTCTGGCGCGCTATCTGGTACACATCGGCGGGCAGGATCTTTTTCCATTCTTCTTCACTGAGATTCACCTTTCCGGTATCAGTACGGGAATAGGACGGATTGTTTTTTTTGCTGCTATCCATATTGATTTTTTTCTGATTGGAAGGAGAGGTTTGCGAATAGCTGCACTGCTGCAGTGCAGTGGTCATCAATAATATGAGGGGCAGAATCAGCGCCCTGTGCAGGTTTCGCTTCATAATACCTATTTATAACAAATGTACGTACAGCAAGTTCGGTGCGATGCATGCCGATTGAAAATTAACAGATGTTAGCCGAATTACCTGTTGCTTTTTAGTCAGAAACTCCCGAATGTTAAAAGATTTCTAACGATGCTTCAGTATATTTGTCCCCTCACCAAGTGTAGTATCATGTTCAATTTGATCTTATTCGGACCTCCCGGCAGCGGAAAAGGAACTCAGTCAGATAAACTGGTCGCTCAGTACGGATTAATCCATCTCTCTACGGGCAATCTGCTCCGTGAAGAGATCGCCAATCAGACCGCGCTTGGTCTGGAAGCTAAAAAGCTGATGGATAACGGTCAGCTGGTACCCGATGCAGTGGTAGTTGGCATGATCGGTTCTGCGCTGAAGGCTAATCCTCAGGCCAAAGGCTTTCTGTTCGACGGATTTCCCCGCACAGTTGCACAGGCAGAAGCACTCGACAACCTGCTTTCCGAAGTGGGTGAAGAGATCTCCATAGTGCTGGCACTGGAAGTAAATGAAGAAGAACTGGTGAAGCGCATGCTGCTTCGCGGTCAGTCTTCAGGAAGACCCGACGACAAAGACGAAAACGTAATCCGCGCCCGCTTTGTAGAGTATCAGAACAAAACAGCTCCCGTTGCAGGCCACTACGAACAGTCTGGAAAAGTAAAACACGTGAAAGGAGAAGGAAGCATCGACGATATCTTCCGTTCACTTGTAAGAGAGATCGAAGCCAAACAATCAGTATAAATCTTTTGCTTAAACGGTATGTTGCCACCAGCAGCATACCGTTTTTCTTTTCAGGATGGCACTCAGCCCACCCTACCAGCTTCTTCTTAGGTTATACTTTTGATCTGAAAAATTTCAAGGTTCGTTTTGCACTGGGGCCAGGGTCGAATCTCCACGCGGCGTTCAGTCTCATATTGCCTGTATTCACCTGATACTTGCCACTATTGCCTTTGGTGGTGAACATATTATTCACGAATGTGGCACTGATATTGAAGTTCTCATTGCTGTATCCTACTCCAATTCTCAACATAAGGTCAGGACTGATGGTGGTTTTTCTGTCGCTTTTGCTATCCCTTATTTCTTTCATGAAGTTGATGGGCAGACTTCCCGTGATGCCACCCATGGCAAAGAAATGTTCTTTGTGAACATACGTATAGGCATAACCGATGCCTGGCCCGATATCGAAGTACCGAATCTTTGTAACCCCATCCTGCGAATAATAATTATCGAGAAGGCCCGGAAGCAGCGCACTGTCTCCCTTGCTGTATCCATAATACACTTCACCGCCAACCAGCAGGCTGCCTGCAGATTTTTTCTGCCACTCTGTTTGAAGCATGGCTGCGCGCATGGAAAGCCTGTCCCAGTCTACGATGTAATAGACGGCGGCGCCCATATGTCGCACTTTGATATCGGGTCGCTTGTAGTATTTGTCTTTATCGGTTGCTGTTCCCTGTGGGTCGAGATAGAAGCCTTTGTAGAACTGCCCGAAGAGATCGATGCTCATCTTCCGCGTATACACATGGCTTTGAAGATCGAGGTAACGGGTTTTTCCCTTACTCGAATTGCCTCTGTTGAGAAAGCTGAATCCATATGCGAGATTGAGCGTGAACCATCCGTAAGTGCCGCCAATGCCGTAGTTGAGAGTGGTATTGGGACGATACTTCAGGTCTTCTTCCCGGCGACTTCCTTTGATGATCAGATTAGTGAATTTCTGAGAGAAGTAAGTTCTTGCAGTTACAAGATCGGGATAGCTCTCGTAGTAATCTGTATCATGATCTTTTGATTGTTGCGCTGAAGCATGGCAACAGCCTGCCAGCATAACAATCATCAGCCAGTTCTTTTTCATAAAACGCTTATGCCGCATAGCAATGGGTTCACTTTTCGGATTTACAATTGATTTCCGGTACTATTGCCATGCAATTGACATACCTGCAAAAAACGGGGATCAATAAACGGCATCATAATCTGCCCGCACTTCAACATCGGCATATTTGCCTTTTTCTACTGTAACGGGATTGATATTGTTTTTGCCATCGAAAATATTGGCATAAAAGAGACTGTCTTTTTTCACGAATAAGGAATATTGTCCGGGAGGAAGTTTAACCTTGAAAGCTCCGTTCTTGCCCGACTGGATTTTTTTTACCAATTTGGTATTGATCGATTTATAGAAAGAAGAATACACATCGGCTCTTGTAACCTGATTAACATTGGTGAGTTCATAAATGTACAGGGTAGTTTGCAGAGGTGTTTTTCCGGGAAGCGGCTGACCGATATTCGGCATCTGATTTCCTGCAACCAGGTATATTTTGCCTTTGATCCCTCCGTTTTTACAGACAAAAGGAGCAAAAGATCCGAGTACAATTACCATTGCAAGCAATGTTAACGAAAGCACCATTTTTTTTACCATCATAGCCTTGAGAATAAATATTAAATTTAGCGGCACATCTTAGCAGCCGACCAAATTATTGCTTTTTCAGTAAATATTAAAAACTATACATGCTCCCGACCAAATTTACACTTTTAGCCATTGCAGCATTTTCGGGCATACATGCTTTTTCACAGATCCGGACAGAATCGGCCATCCTCCGTTCGGCGGGCGAATTGCATGCCGTAAAGCAACGGGTAGCTTATGAAAAGCTGAAAACACTGGCGGTGGAGAAGCGCTGGGCACTGTCTATTCAGGACAAAAATGGCGGTATCGCCATATTGCAGGGAACAGATGCTTACGGCAATCCGGTTTATCTCATTACAGATAATAACAGCGATGCTGCGGCCACTATCAGCACCAATAAATTATATTCTGGAGGAAGTCTTGGACTGAGTCTTAGCGGCAGCTCCAGCTCTATGCTCAACAAAGTTGCGCTTTGGGATGGTGGCAATGTGCTAACCACTCACCAGGATCTTACCGGAAGGATCACCAACAAAGATCTCGCATCGGTAATTCTCCATTCAACCCATGTGGCCGGCACGATGATGGGCAGCGGAGCAGGTAATCCACTTGCCAGAGGTATGGCCTATGGATTACCCAAACTGATCACACACGACTTCGACGATCATATCTCCGAAATGATGAGCGAAGCGCCGAACCTGCTGATATCAAATCACTCCTATGGGGAAATCGGAGGATGGTTCGTCAATCAGAATGAAGGTAACCGGTGGGAATTCTGGGGACCGTACAACCGCAATGAAGACCCCCGTTTCGGATTCTATTCATCCGACACTCAGGTCTGGGATTCGATCGCATACAATGCTCCTTATTATCTCATTGTAAAATCATCCGGCAATAACCGATCGCTTAAAGGACCCGCAGTAGGCCAGCCATACTGGCGATACAACAGCAGCGGCGTGATGGCCGATGCTGGTAATCGCCCTGCGGGGATCAGCAGCAACGACGGCTATGACATCATCACTACCTACGGTACAGCAAAGAACATACTCACCGTAGGTGCAGTGTATCCGCTTACAGCGGGTTACACAGGTGCTTCAAGTGTTACCATTGCACCATTCAGCAGCTGGGGGCCAACAGATGATGGACGCATCAAACCAGATATTGTGGCTGATGGTGTTGGCCTGTTATCAACTTCAAATGCGGGGAATACTCTATATGCATCGTTGAACGGAACATCGATGTCCACTCCCAATATTTCTGGTTCTCTCGCACTGTTGCAGGAATACTATGCGCAAAAGCATGGTGGTGCATTCATGCGATCGGCTACGCTGAGAGGATTGATCATTCATACCGCCGACGAAGCAGGCCCGGCTGCCGGCCCTGATTACCAGTTTGGCTGGGGACTGGCCAATATCGCCAAAGCAGCCACTACCATCACAGATGATTTCGAATCGGCGAAAAAGCAAATCATTCAGGAAAAAGTGCTCAATAACGGCACCACCTATACGATTGGTGTTACTGCGCGGGACGGCGAGCCGCTCACCGCAACAATCTGCTGGACCGATCCCAAAGGAAGCGTAACCCCCAACGGCACGCTCAATGATCCTACTCCGAAACTCGTACACGATCTCGATCTCCGTGTAAGCCTTGCCTCCGACGGAACTATGTACTATCCCTGGAAACTCGATAGAACAAACCCATCAGCGGCAGCCACCAAAGGAGACAATATCGTAGATAACGTAGAGAAAATTGAAATACCCAATCCGGTAGCAGGCAAAACCTATGTGATCACCGTATCGCACAAAACCTCACTGGCCCGCGGTTCGCAGGCATTCTCACTTATCGTCAGCGGTGTGGCTTCAGTAGTAACCGGCATTCAGAATGTAGATGCCACCAATATTGCACTCACTGTATCGCCAAACCCAAGCAAAGGAAAATTCGTAACTGAATTCACGGTAACGAAGAAAGCAGATCTGCATATCAGTGTTCTCAACAGCATCGGACAGAAAGCATACGAAGCGAGCTATCCCGGCTTTGTTGGTCACTTCAACAAAACCATCGAAGTGCCGCAACTTGCTCCCGGCATGTACATGCTGCGCATTTTACACGACAACAAAAGTTATCTGAAGAAACTGGTGATCAGATGATCTATCACTGAATAAAGAACGAACGCCTGTCTCTGCTGAGACAGGCGTTTTGTTTTTCAGGAATGCTTATTTCATTTCTCCGGGAATCACTTCCACATTCACTTTTCTTCCATTTCGCAATACCTCGATGGAAATGCGTTGCCCGATGAACTCTTCAGACAGCAGCTTGTGCATATCATCTACGGATCCTACCGATCTTTCCCGAAGGCTCACGATAATATCGCCGGTTTGCAATTGCCGGTTATGTGCCGGACTATCGGCCTCGATCTCAAAGATGTACACACCAGTAGCTTTCTGCAATTTGTTGGCTGCAATCATGCGTTCTGTAAGATTCACCAGCTGTCCGGCAATGCCGAGATAAGCGCGCTTCACACGGCCGTTCATGATCAGCCTGCCCGCCACATAAGCCGCAAGGTTGGAACTTACGGCAAAGCAAATACCATGAGCGGTGGGAATCATGGCGGTGTTCACGCCAATTACCTGACCCGATGAATTCACCAGCGGTCCGCCGGAGTTACCGGGATTGAGCGAAGCATCTGTCTGAATCACATCATCGATGAGCCGTCCATTCGAAGCGCGCAAACTTCTTCCCAATGCACTTACCACACCTGCTGTAACAGTGTGTTGCAGCCCAAGCGGATTACCGATAGCAACGGCAATTTGTCCGGGTTGCAACTTCGACGAATCCGCGAAAGCCAGCGCCTTCAGATTATTTTCATAGATCTTTAATACAGCAATATCTGTGGAAGGATCGGCGCCCTTCAGTTCGGCCACTACCTTTCTGCCATCGGCGAGTGAAACCCTGATAACTTTCGCCTGTTCAATAACGTGATTATTCGTAACAACAAATCCATCCGAAGAGATGATAAAACCTGAGCCGCTGCCCGGCGCATCGCGCTGCTGGCGGGTTCTGGGATCTGCAACTGATTTGATCACTTCGATATGCACTACGGCATCTGCCACATTGTGCACTACCTGCGTGATGGTGCCGGAATAAGCATCCAGCAATTGATGGTCAGCATGCTGAACCAATTGTAAAGGATAATCATTTTCCATAATGATGAACAGGCACAAACCCTGCACCAAAGCCGGTTTCTGACATGCTGACACATATTTTTACGTAAATTGTGCTATTATGCCCATTCTTAAAATCAAGATATGAACCAGCAGCAAGTGAATTTTCTGAAGAATGATCTCATTTTCCACCTGAAGCACCTGGCACCGGATGCAAAAGGCCAATGGGGAAAGATGGATGGCCAGCAAATGGTAGAACATCTTGCCATGATGGTGCAGGTGGCAAACGGACGTAAACAACTGCCTTCACTTCCTGCAGATAAGTCCCGGCTCGAAAAAGCGCATGCCTGGCTAATGACCGATAAACCATTCAGAGAGAATACCATCAACCCATTGCTGCCCGAAGAACCTGTTCCCACGGAACACAACACCATGCAACTGGCCATCGAGGCATTGCAGAAAGAACTCGATCATTTCTTTGAAGTGTATGCAGCAACGCCGGGTCTCAGAATTGTAAACCCCATTTTCGGGAACCTGAATTTTGATGAGCAACTGCAATTGCTGTACAAACACACCCAACACCATCTGAGACAGTTTGGGTTGCTGGCGGCATAAGCAAAATATAAAATGATGTAAAAACAAAGAGCCTCCGGAATAAACATCCGGAGGCTCTTTTCATGCAGAGTTATTTCTGATTTGATATTGTTCGATCGGCCTTCTCATCTGTGCCGCTACAAAAACGGGATGATGGCCGTTTCATTTATCTCCGTGAAATCGGTAATGCTCTCTTCATAAAAGAACCAGCAAAGCTTCTTCGTATCCGAATAGATGGCCAGTCCATTGTGATCAGCTACTTTTTCGAAATTACGCTCCAGATTGTTGATGAGTTCTTCTCTCTCTTCCTCATCATCAGCAGCAATAACATTTTGTATCGGATTGCCCTGAACATACTGATAATACAACATAAGCACGAGAAAGTCGGAAAGACTGATCCCTTCGTCGTACCATTCAGGATCGATGAGACTTACAGATTGATATACACGTGTACGCTGCTGCATATCCACTGCCCAGTAACACACGCCCTGATTCTCTTCCATGAATATCAGCTTACCATCCTGCAAAATGAGAGTGGCGGGAGTGTACATTCGCTGAAAGCCCGACATGAATAAAGAAACATTCCCGATCGAACCAAACCATTCTTTCAGTGCATCGGGCATGGAAGCGTTCAGTATGTATTCTGTCTTTTCGATTTCCTGTACCGGAATGCCATCGGAATCTCTCAATGGACGGCCCAGCAATTTCCGCACTACGGTTCTAAGATCATCGCCCATGCCTGTAAGGTTTGGTGGTGCAGCTTATTTTTTCAGCAGAGAATCTGCTTTTTCAAGACTCTTTAGAATATCATCCTTTACAATCGTCACCTTTGCTTTCTGGCTTTCGAGATAGTCGATGCTGGCGCCTGCGCCTACGGCAGAATCAGCATTGAACTCTTCCATCCAGGTATTCATGCCTTTCTGTGCGTTAACGAGCATTTCTTTCAGAGAAGTTACCTGCTCCTGATAGGCTTTGTCGATTTTGGAAGAAGCGAGTTTCTGAAGGCTATCCAGTTTCG
Source organism: Pseudoflavitalea sp. G-6-1-2 (assembly GCF_012927185.1). Taxonomy (GTDB): domain Bacteria; phylum Bacteroidota; class Bacteroidia; order Chitinophagales; family Chitinophagaceae; genus Pseudobacter. Next base: position 1,129,385 of record NZ_JABBGB010000001.1, on the reverse strand, counting down.
TTTGTGCTTTAGTGATAGCTTTCGTAATTGCTCCGGTTTTAGCCATGCCAATATCATGTCCCTGCATTACATCGTAATACAAAGAATCGGCCTTTGTTTTCAGATCATGTGTAAACCCGTTCTTTCTTTCACTTTTTTCTTCTGCATTGCCACAGGAAATTACCATCATGCTGATCACCGCCAGCGAAGCAACTATTTTCATCATACTTTGTGTTTTTTACACAGCGGTTACATTCATCAACCGATGCTGCCAACAAAAATACATTGATGTTAATAAAAATGATAAAACAGGCCAGATTTATTGCTTTACAGTATTTTCGTAATAATAACATGCCATATGATCAAATTAGAAAATTATGTTACCGGTAAATGGATTGCCGGTGATGGAGAAGGGCAGACTTTATACAATGCAGTAACAGGGGCCGCCATCGGTTCCACTTCTACCAAAGGGCTGGATTTCGCATCAGTACTCGAATACGGAAGAACCAAGGGGAATCCGGCTCTCAGAAAAATGACTTTTCATGAGAGAGGGTTGATGCTCAAAGCGCTGGCGCTCATGCTTCGCGAACATCTTCCCGAACTGTACAGCCTCAGTTATAAATCAGGCGCTACCAAGGCTGATAGCTGGGTAGACATCGAAGGCGGTATCGGCAACCTGTTTTCCTATGCATCACTCCGCAGGAAGTTCCCTAACGAAACTTTCGCAGTAGACGGAGATCCCATTTCACTCAGCAAAACCGGCAGCTTTATGGGGCACCATATTCTGGTTCCCAAAGAAGGTGTGGCTATTCATATCAACGCATTCAATTTCCCCGTGTGGGGCATGCTGGAAAAAGTGGCCGTGAACCTCCTCGCCGGAGTTCCCGCGATTGTGAAACCGGCAACTGTAACATCTTATCTCACAGAAGCGGTAGTGAAAAAGATCATTGCTTCGGGCATTCTTCCCGATGGGGCATTGCAACTGCTGGTAGGCTCTGCCGGCGATCTGCTCGATCATGTAACCGAGCAGGATGTGGTTACTTTCACGGGCTCTGCCACTACCGGAAAAATGCTTAAATCACATCCACGCATACTCGCAGAGAATGTGCCTTTCACCATGGAGGCGGATTCGCTCAACTGCATCGTGCTCGGTGAAGATGTAACTCCCGACATGCCGGAGTGGGACATCTTTGTGAAAGAAGTAAGAAAAGAAATGACCAGCAAAGCCGGACAAAAATGTACAGCCATCCGCCGCATTTTTGTTCCTGAAAATAAAATGGAAGATGTGTGGAAAGCAGTAGGCAAAGCCCTCAGCCAAACCACCATCGGAAATCCTGAGAACGAAAAAGTGCGCATGGGTTCACTCGCAGGGCAGGGCCAGCGCGAAGAAGTGATGGCGCAGGTACAGAAACTGCTGGCATCATCTTCCATCGTTTACGGATCACTCGACAGTGTGGAAGTGATCGATGCCGATGCAAAGAAGGGCGCATTCATGAGTCCGCTGTTGCTGCTCAACGAAAAACCTTTCGATTCAAAAGAAGTACATGAGGTAGAAGCATTCGGACCTGTAAGCACCATCATGCCATACAAAACACTCGACGAAGCCACTGTGCTTGCCAAGAAAGGCAAGGGCTCACTGGTTTGTTCGGTGGTAACGGCAGACAACAAAATCGCCCGCGATTTTGTATTAGGAGCAGCGTCTCATCACGGCCGCATTCTGGTGCTGAACCGCGAAGATGCCAAAGAAAGTACTGGTCATGGTTCACCACTGCCGATGCTGGTGCATGGCGGCCCCGGCCGCGCCGGAGGCGGAGAAGAGATGGGCGGCGTAAGAGGTGTGAAGCACTACATGCAGCGCACTGCCATCCAGGGATCACCTTCAGCCATCACAGCTATCACCAATGTATATCAGACCGGCGCTGCCACTCATGAAGATGAGAAGCATCCTTTCAGAAAATATTTTGAAGAACTGCAGATCGGCGATACCCTGCATACGCATAAGCGCACTGTTACCGAAGCAGACATCGTGAACTTCGCGAACGTAAGCTGGGATCACTTTTATGCTCATACCGATCACACTTCTCTCGATGGCACCATCTTTGAAAAACCCGTTGCACATGGCTACTTCATTCTGAGCGCCGCTGCAGGTTTGTTTGTGGATGCGAAGAAAGGTCCGGTTATGCTGAATTACGGTCTCGAAGAGTGTCGTTTTCTGAAACCCGTGTATGCAGGAGCTACCATCGCTGTGCAGCTCACCTGTAAAGAAAAAGCGGAGCAGGAAAAGAAAGGAGAAGATGATATTGCCAAAGGCATTGTGAAGTGGCAGGTAGATGTAACGGATCAACTGGGCGAACCCGTTGCCGTTGCCACCATTCTCACTATGGTAAGAAAAAAAGATCAGGGCTAATTCATAAAACATTACACTATGATCAAGGAAATTCAACAGGGGCACGTAAAGGCCGAAACGCATAATGGAATTACCACCATCGAATTCTTTCATCCCCAGAGCAATTCACTTCCCGGTAAACTGCTCGAGGAGCTGGCACATACCATCCATGGCGCAGGCAATGAGCCGGATACCAAAGTGATTGTGATCCGCTCCGGAGGAGAGAAAGCCTTCTGCGCCGGTGCATCTTTCGACGAACTGGTATCGATACAAACCAAAGAGCAGGGACTGGAATTCTTCAGTGGCTTTGCGCATGTGATCAATGCCATGAGAAAATGTCCGCAGTTCATCATCGCACGTATCCACGGCAAATGTGTGGGTGGCGGTGTAGGCATTGCAGCTGCTGCAGACTATGCCATTGCTGTGGAAGGCGCTGATGTGAAACTCAGTGAGCTGGCTGTTGGTATCGGACCATTTGTGGTAGGCCCTGCAGTTGAAAGAAAGGTAGGAACGGCTGCATTCGGACATCTGGCCATCGATGCCACCATGTGGCGCAATGCAGACTGGGCAAGGAGAAAAGGACTGTTTGCAGAAGTGCACGCTTCGCATACAGACATGGACGAGTCCATTGCCCGCCTTGCGAATACGCTTTCGCACTCCAGCCCTCAGGCAATGTCTGAGCTGAAGAAAGTATTGTGGAAAGGGACCGAGAACTGGGATACTTTACTCATCGATCGTGCAAAGATCAGCGGAGAACTGGTGTTGAGCAGCTTTACAAGAAATGCCATTCAGCAGTTCAAGGCAAAAAAATAATGGATGTTTACACAACTATTTTGGGTGATGATACGTAGATGAAAATGCGTAACCATCGCTTGTAGCAGCATCATCAGAGCTACAGAGGTCCGGCAGAAGTCTCTGCCGGGCTTTTTTTATGTCTCATCGCAATAGAATGTACGCAAAGTAAAAGGTCGTCTCTTGCGAAACGACCTCTTCATATTTTCATCCGGCATGCCGGAAAAATCTTAGATGTTCAATCCACCACAAACACTCAGCACCTGACCGGTAACGTAGCTGCTCATATCAGAAGCGAGGAACAGCGTAGTGTTGGCGATTTCTTCTCCCTGTCCGAAACGTCCTAAAGGAATTTTTTCGAGGAAGGTTTTGCTGGCGTCACCATCCTGCAGATAGTGCGTCATATCGGTTTCGATGAAACCGGGAGCGATAGCATTACAGCGGATATTTCTGCTGCCGAGCTCATGCGCGATGGATTTGGTAAATCCGATGATGCCTGCCTTGCTCGCTGCATAGCTGCTCTGGCCTGCGTTTCCGCGGATACCGATTATTGAGCTCATGTTGATGATGCTTCCTTTTTTGGCTTTCATCATCGGGCGGATCACCTGTTTGGTCATGTTGAACACACTCTTCAGGTTCACGTTCATTACATCATCCCATTGCTCCTGACTCATGCGAAGCAGCAGATTGTCTTTGGAGATGCCTGCATTGTTTACGCAAACGTCGATATTGCCGAACTCTTTCAGTACATCGTTTACAAAAGTTTCGCTGGCAGCAAAATCTGCAGCATTGCTTTTATAGGCTTTGGCTTTTACGCCCAGTGATACCAGTTTTTGTTCCAGGGCAGCTGCCTTGTCTGCACTGCTGTCGCTCACGTAAGTGAAAGCGATATGCGCTCCATGCTCGGCCAGTTTTACAGCAATCGCTTCACCGATTCCGCGGGCCGCTCCGGTTACAATGGCAACCTTGTTGTCGAGTAATTTCATGGTTGGTTGAATTTTTATAAAACGAGCACAAATAAAATGAATTTATGCAATACGGGCCAGAATTAATTATTGTGTGCTTTCGGCCAAAGGCTAAGCGCCGATGCAGTTTTCGGCGATTTTGCCGGAGGTTGGTTCTTATCGGTGATCCGGGAGAAGTTAATGCAGTAGGATGATCAGGCGATGCCCGCCATTTCTTTGATGTCTTCGAGGTGTTTGCGCTCGTTGCTCAGGCGGGGTACTTTGTGTTGCCCTCCCAGCTTGCCGCGGCTTTTCAGCCATTCGTTGAAAACGCCTTTCTGCAGTGAATGCACTATGGGCATGCGAAGGGCAATGTCTTTGTGGCGTTTGGCTTCGTAATCGCTGTTGAGCGTTTTGAGTGCGGCATCGAGCTCACGCACAAACGCCGCGAAGTCGGCTGGTTCTTTTTCAAATTCTATCAGCCACTCATGTGCGCCATTGCTGCCTTCGCTGAAATATACAGGCGCTGCAGTGTAATCGTTCACGATGGCGCCGGTGGCTGCTGATGCGGCTACGATGGCCTTATCGGTATTGTCTACTATTACTTCTTCGCCGAATGCATTCATGAAATGTTTCAGCCTTCCGCTTACTTTGATGCGGTATGGTTCGAGTGAAGTGAATTGAATGGTATCGCCCAGCAGGTATCGCCAGAGCCCGCCATTGGTGCTGATCACGAGTGCATAGTTCTTACCCAACTGCACTTCGCTCAGGCCGATGGTATGTGGATTGGGCTTGCCATATTCTTCCACCGGCATAAACTCCATGAAGATGCCATGGTCTACAAACAGCAGCATGCCTTCTTCGCCCGGAATATCCTGCGCAGCAAAGAATCCTTCGCTGGCATTGTACATTTCGAGGTAGTTGATGGGCTTGCCTATCAGTTTATTGAACTGCTCGCGATAGGGCGTGAACGAAACGCCTCCATGCATGTAGAGTTCAAGATTGGGCCATACTTCGGCGATGGATTTCTTTCCGGTGAGTTCCAGAATGCGACGCAACAACACGAGCGTCCAGGTAGGAACGCCGGAAATGGAAGTTACATTCTCGCGGATGGTGCTTTGTGCAAGCAGCTCGATCTTGCTCTCCCATTCATCCATCAGGGCAATGCTGAGATCGGGTGTGCGCAGCCAGTTGCCCCAGAAAGGAGAATTCTGCAACAACACAGCGCTCAGGTCTCCGTATTGCGCTTCCTGATTGAGTGGATTGATGGTATGGCTTCCTCCCAATACCAGTCCTTTGCCTGTCAGCAGGTCCGATTCGGGATTGAAATGATAGTACATGGTGAGTACATCCTTGGCTGCTTTGTAATGGCAGTCTTCGAGACTTTCTTCACTAACCGGAATGAATTTGCTTTTGTCCGACGTAGTGCCACTGCTTTTCGCAAACCAGGTGATAGGTGTGTTCCAGAGCAGGTTCTGCTCTCCTTCCATGATGCGCTGGATATAAGGTTTCATATCCTCATACTCATGAATGGGAACCGTTTGCTTGAAAGCCCGGATGTTGAATAACGTGGAGAAATTGTACTTCTTGCCGAACTCGGTGTATTGTGCAGCAGTAACGAGGTCTTGCAGCACTTCGCGCTGAGCATCCTGCGGATGGGTTTTCCATCCATCGATACGCCACAGTCTCATACGGGCCAATGATGATATAGCAGGAGACAATAATTTCACCACCGGCAAAATAAAGAATTTACAGCAATTGCATGGAAAGAATCACTATTCCTCGTTGCGGCCAACCACAGATCTGAGCGCTTCTTCGTGCAGATAGTCTTTGCGTTTCAGTTCAAAGTTTCTGCCGAGATAGAGCCTGCGAACCTGTTCGTCTTCGGCCAGTTCTTCGGCTGTGCCATGTTTGAAGATCTTACCATCGATCAGCAGGTAAGCACGGTCGCAGATACTGAGGGTTTCGTTTACATTGTGATCGGTGATGAGGATGCCGATATTTTTATATTTCAGACGGGCCACTACCCCCTGAATGTCTTCCACGGCAATTGGGTCTACACCGGCGAAGGGCTCATCGAGGAGAATAAATTTGGGATCCACGGCCAGGGCTCTGGCGATCTCCGTTCTTCTTCTTTCGCCACCGGAGAGGGAATCTCCATTGTTCTTGCGAACGTGGTGGAGGCGAAACTCATCGAGCAGGGCTTCGAGCTTTACTTTCTGCTCTGCTTTGGTGAGGCGGGTCATTTCGAGCACCGACTTGATATTGTCTTCCACACTGAGCTTGCGGAATACAGAGGCTTCCTGCGGGAGATAACCGATCCCCAACTGCGCTCTTTTGTACATGGGCAGCTTGGTAATATCTTCATTATCGAGGAATACCTGGCCTTCATCGGGCTTGATCAAACCCACTACCATGTAGAAAGTGGTGGTTTTTCCTGCTCCGTTGGGCCCAAGCAGCCCTACAATCTCGCCCTGGTTCACCTGTACAGATGCACGGTTCACTACGGTACGGTTCCGGTACGTTTTTACAAGCTCTCTGGTGTGGATTTCGCTGATCAAGTGTTTCAGTATTTGCACAAAAATACCAATCCTGTTGATATTACCTTTATAATCCCGGAATTTAACAGCAGTTTGCTATCCGAATTTCCTTACATATGTTTGCAAGCCAATTCACCACTCATGAAAGTAATAGACCATATTAACCAGGCGAAGGATACGCTCATATCTTTCGAGATCTTACCTCCTCTGAAAGGCAAGACCATCAATTCGATCTATGATCATCTGGATCCGTTGATGGAATTCAAGCCCGCCTACATCAATGTTACCTACCATCGCAGTGAGCATGTGTTCAAAAAGAAGGCCGATGGCACTTTCGACAAAGTGGAAGTTCGTAAGCGTCCGGGTACCGTAGGTATCTGTGCTGCTATCATGAATCACTACAAGGTCGATGCAGTTCCTCACCTGATCTGCGGAGGCTTCAATAAACGCGAAACAGAAGATGCACTGATCGATCTCAATTTCATTGGGGTAGACAATGTGCTGGTGCTTCGTGGAGATGCTGCTAAAAACGAAACCGTATTCGAACCGGAAACAGGCGGCAACCGCTATGCACTCGATCTGCTGAAACAGGTGATGCACCTCAATAACGGCATTTATCTCGAAGAAGATATCCGTGATGGTTTCCGTACTAATTTCTGTATCGGTGTGGCTGGCTATCCTGAAAAACATTTCGAAGCACCCAATCTTCAGACCGATATGGCTTACCTCAAAGCCAAAGTAGATTCAGGCGCTGAATATGTTGTTACACAGATGTTCTTCGACAATCAGAAATATTTCGATTTTGTGAAGAGCTGCCGCGATGCCGGCATCACTATCCCCATCATTCCGGGACTGAAGCCTATCACCACCAAGAAACAGCTTACTGTAATTCCGCGCACATTCAATGTTGATATTCCTACCGAATTCAGCAACGAGATCAGCAAATGCAAATCCGACGTGGAAGTGGAGCAGGTAGGAACCGAATGGATGCTTCAACAGTCGAAAGAGCTGAAAGCCGCCGGGGTTCCCGTTTTGCACTACTACACACTCGGCAAGCCGAAAGTGATTTACAATTGCGTAAAGCAGATCCTGTAACAATCTGCTTACACCAAAATATAAAAGCGCATCTGCCATTCACTGCAGATGCGCTTTGTTTTTGAGCATTTCTTTTTTTCGCAGGACTTGTACTATAAGCCAATACCTACAGAAAGGCTAAGTACTCTGTGTTTGTTCTTGTTATCGTCGTTATCGGCTCCTGACTGAAGTTTGGTAAGTCCGAATCCGTAATTCACCTGAACAAGAAATCTGTCGAGCATCAGACCAGCAGTTGCATTGAGACCTGCATCGAAGCGACGCATGATGCCAAGGCCGGCGCCTTCTTCTTTGTTGAATGTTGTAGGATCGTCGTTGCTGAATTCAATCTTATCCTTACGGCTGAATGATACACCCGCAATCTTTCCTTCTATTTTTCTGTTACCGGCAACGCCCATTGCGATGTATGGACCACCACCTACAAAGAAGCTGGATTTGGATTCAAGCGGAATTTTGAAAACCGCATTCACTGGTAACTCAATGTACATAGGATTGGTAGTGGCTTTGTAATAGTTGTTGTCTGAAGTATTACCACTCTGAATTTTCGATCCTTTACCAGTAAATAATAATGCTGGTTGAATTGCGAAGTAATCGCCAATAGGAAGATCAGCCATTACACCTGCATGAAAACTAGCGAGAGAATTGGCATCATTCAAATCTCCGTTGCTGTTTTTTGTAACATTTGCGATGTTTAAACCTCCCTTTACAAATACTCTGCTCTTCTGTTGTGCCATAGCTGCTGCACTTAACGAACAGGCAGCTACAATAATGAACAATCGTTTCATACGCTATTTTTTGATTACGGATTTATTCTAAACAAAACTGTGCCAACTGCGATGCTTTAACTTAATCAAAATCTAAAAAAGAGATTAAAATCTGTACACAAACTGCCACAAATGGCCCCGATGAAGCAAGCACAACCCGCATCGGGGTTGAATTTCAACAAGAATTCATCACTTCTGCCAACCAAACTTTAACATTCTTCTGGAACAAATCTGCACTCATAAAATGAAGTGATAATGAAAATCAACTTGCAGTTGCATACATATGTCAATAAAAAAACTGCACCCCGTTTTGAGTGCAGTTTTTTATTGATCGATCTAACTGAATTTATTTCGAAAGTGTTTTCACAACTTCATTGTTCACTTTTACGGGATACTTTTTCTGCAGTTCTTTGATCCAGTTATTTTCGAGTAGTGTCTGATAGTCGTTCACAACAAATCCTCTGGCATCATTGAAGTTTCGTGGATTTCTATCGCGATATACTTTTATGATGTAAGTGAAGCTTACTGTATTATCGTTCTCATTTTTCACCTTCGCTGTTATTAATCCGTCTGTAAAATTGGTGCGTTCAAATACAGGGATCTGTCCGAGTTCAAATCTTCCGGAGTCTGCCTGCACCGTACCGGCACTGTTGTCTGCCAGTGATTTCCATTGCACAGGATTGGCCTCCAGCTTGCTTCTGAGAGTTTCTGCCGCTGCTTCATTTGCCGCAGTAAAAATCACTGCATCAGCGCTGGCTTCCCACCAGTATTTGTTTTTGTTGGCTTCGTAATAGCGTTTGAGTGCAGCAGAGTCTTCATTTGCAACGCCCCAGATTTTTCTTTGCATCACTTCAAAAAGCAGATTGCCTTCTTTGAATTCATGCAGCTGATAGGCAAATTCCGGATTGTATTTTTCGAGATTGTCTCTGTAGTAATCGAAGGCAGAACGTTCAAGGAAGTTATCGAACAGCTGCTGTGCAGGAAGATGGCGCATGTTTTCGAGGCGCATCATCGAGTGCAGGTATTGCGTCCAGTCGCTCACGCGATAAGCTTTTGCTCCGAAAGTAAAGAGCGTTGTTTTATCGCTTACAGGTTTCAGTCCGGGAGTGTTTTTATGTTGCAGCAGACTGTCTGCAATGGCCAGCACCGATTGTTCGGGATAAGCAGCTTTTTTGTACTGAATATCTTTTTTGATCCTGTTGTAGAAAATGGTTTTGGCAAACGACATGCGATCACTTTGCAAAACCTGCTGACGCAATGTTTCTAAATATGTTTTGTCTGTTGCATCTGCGGGAACCGGATTGCGTTTCAAACGCTTCAGAATGTGAATGCCGTATTCTGTTTCTATTGGCTCACTCAGTTCACCATCTTCCTTCAGCGCAAATGCAGCCTGCTCAAATGCAGGCGAGTAGCGGCCTACACCGAATTCCATGATCTCGCCTCCGGCCTGATAAGTGGTATTGTCTGTACTGAATTTCGATACCATCTCTTTGAAGTCGGCTCCGTTTTTCAATGCGCGGTATACAGAGTCTGCGAGTTTTCTGTCAGCTGCCTTTTGCTCATCGGTGGCATCCTGCGGAAAGCCTACGAGTATCTGCGCCACACTCACTTTACCAATGGCAGGCCTTGTGCCAATATTTTTGAAAAGATGATACCCGATAGCTGACCGAACCGGTGCAGATACTTTTCCGGGAGCAGTATTGTAGACGGCTGTTTCCATATCGTATGGCAATACAAATGCCGTGATGTATCCGATATCCCCTTTGTTCACCAATACCGAAGGGTCGCTGGAAAGCTCCAGGGCCAGCTGAGAAAAATCATCCCCCTTCTGCAATCTTGCCTGAATGGCGCGGAGCTTCACTTCTGTTGAAGCAATTTCCGACGGCAGGGCTGTTTGTGAAAGCGGCAGAAAAATATGCGCTACATGAATGTCTTTACGCGAGCGGGCTGCAGCTTCTGACACCAGCTGATTTACACTGGCATCGTCGTTCATGTAGTTGTCCACTACCTGACTGCGAAAGCCGGTGAGTTCGGCCCGTTGCTCCGGAAGCGTATCGAGCTTCAGGTCGTAAGCGGCCTGCACTTTTATTTTGAAACGCGTATAGAGATCGAGGTAGTCGCGATAAGATTTGTCTGTGGGCTTATCCGCAGCATTGTTCTTATTGTAAGCCTTCAGAAACTCTCCCTTGCTTACCGGCTTTGTGCCGTAGGTAAAGATGGTCTGCGATATGCCGGAAGATGTGCAGGCTGCGAGCAGGGCTGCTGTTGCCCAAACTTTCGGTGAAGGTTTCATTTGATCAGTTGGAATTTATTTCTTGAGTTTTAAATCGATGATCTCGTTCAGCTGGAGATAGTCCAGCTTTTTGGCGATAATGCGCTTGTCTTTGTCGAGCAGATAAAGCATGGGGGTCTGATACACATCGTACAGTTGACGATAGTTGGCCTGACCTGCTTTCTGTTCTGCTTCCAGCTGTGCCGGCAGTTGATAAACGTGCAGCCAGTCTTTGAGATTGTTGTCGCGTATGTACTTCGTCCAGTTTTCTTTTCCACCATCTACCATTACACCGTACACTTTCACGCCCTGTGCTTTCCATTTGGCCTGGAAGATGGAATCTACTTTGGGAACAACTTCTTTACAATGGCTGCAGGTAGGGTCCCAGAAGCAGAGCACTATCATTTCGGCTTTTACATCGTAGAGGTTGGCGGCCTTGCCTGCTGTATCAACCAGTTTCATATTCGCGCCCTGCTGTCCGATCTGATTGGCCATGAGGCTGTAGGCGCGTTTGGTGATGAAGTCTTTGTATTCTTTGGTGAAGAATTCTGCTTCGCCGGTGCTGATGTATTTCTCGAAGATCTTAACGAACACCGCATCCTGCCCCATGTATTTCGGATTTACGTATTGCTGAACAAAATGCACCATCAGAAACTTGTACATCTCTTTTCCGGAGCGGGAATAGAGGAGCATGTAATCCACTTCGTTCCAGATAGAATCGGGTTGTGGCGGAACGAGGTTGTTGAAATATTTTTCGAGTTTGCTTTCAAAGAAGGGAGTGCGTACCAACCGGTCGTCGTTGAACTCAACGCCATCCCAGTAATGATCTTTGAAATACCGGTAGGCAAAATTAGAATCGTATTTTCCGCCGGGATGTTTGGCTGCGGGCGGAATAGTGGGTTCTTTCATGGCCTGCAGCAATGCAGCGAGCAGTGATTCAGGTTGTTTCTCCACAATGCTGTCGCGGTAGTGCTGCATGGATTCTCCGAGCTTCTTCAGCTGAGCTTCTGCTTCTTTTTTGGTGCTGGGGTTAGCTACTGCTGCATTGGCGGCTCCGATGGCCTGGCCTGTTGTGTTGGCGAAGCGGGTGTAGTTCTGAAAAAGCGTATTGTCTTTCGATCCTTTGAAAACCACGCTGGCAGGGAGATTGGCAGAATCGGCTTCGATGGCGAACTGCTGTTCTTTATCGAGCAGCAATTCGAATAATATCTGTTTGGAAGGAGATACGATAAAATAAATGCCTCCGGGTAGTTTGGTATTGCCTTTGAAAATGCCGTTGCTGTTGGCGTCGAGGGTAACGGAATCGGAAATGGCTTTCAATTTTCCGTAATAATATCCCAGGTAAACCTGCTGGTTCTTATAAGGCTTGAGGGTGAGCTGAATATTGTAACCCTGCTGCGCAAGCGCAGTTGTGGCGATAAGGGTGAACAGTGAATGAATCAACAATTTTTTCATGGTATCGAAGTGAAACTGGCTCTAATATATTAAAAAATAAATGGCTCGTTTGTTAACCGCTTGCGAAGATACCGCATAAAAAAGGGAGGATGCAGGTGAATGCGCCCTCCCTTTTTTTATTTTGGCGAATGCCTTACTTATTGTTGTTTGGCTTCGTTCAGTTCGATGTTCACGGTTACTTCCACGTCTTTGCCTACTGCGAGGCCGCCGGCTTCTGTCATACGGTTCCATTTGAGGCCGAATGCAAAACGGTCGATCGTGGTTTTGGCTTTGAAACCTGCTTTGGCTCCACGGCTGCTGGCAGCGGTTCCGCCATAGGTTACGTCGAATACAACGGGTTTGGTAATATCACGAACAGTAAGATTCCCTTCCAGTTTGTATTTGTTGCCGCCCACGGGTTTGAAGGCAGTGCTTTCAAATTTGATTTGCGGGAATTGCGCAGCATTGAAGAAATCGTCTCCCTTCAGGTGTTTGTCTCTTCCTTCGTTATCGGTGTTGATGGAGTTCACATCGATGGTGAAGCCGATCTTCGCATCGGAGAAATCGGGTTTTGAGGCGTCGAATGTTCCATCGAATGTTTTGAAAGATCCTTCCACTTCGGATACCACCATATGGGTAACAGTAAAGCGGATATTTGAATGCGATTTATCCAGCACCCATTTGGTAGCATAAGCCGGAGTGGGGGCTACTGAAGTTTCCGGAGCTGATTTCTTGAATGCAGTCAGTACAAGGCCTGATGCTGCAAGCAATGCAGCGGATAAAACCAATTTTTTCATGATTTAGTCGATTTAGCGTTTAGACGTCAATAAAGATAGAGAATTATGATATAAGAAAATCTTTACTATTTTTATGGCCCAATTGATACCCCTGGCTCTATTCAATTCCTCTGAACTCCCGTCACCATCTTCAATATGCCACGCAGGAACTATGTTTCTGATATCCCTTTCCGATAGACTACCGATAACCATAGACGACAGATTCGTCAGCATACTTGTACTTTACTCTCAAAACCAACAACATCAGCCTAAATGAATTCATTCAAAAAACTTTCAATTGTAATTCCAGCATACAATGAAGGCCCCACCATTCACCTTATCTTAGACCGGATCGCGGAAGTTCAGATGCTGAACAATATCGAAAAAGAACTGATAATTGTCAATGATTGTTCCAAAGACAATACAGAAGAAGCCATTCAGCAATATATCGCTGCTCATCCCGGGCAGAATATCAGGTATATCAAACACGAAGTGAACAAGGGCAAGGGAGCAGCGCTTCATACCGGCATTGCACATGCCACCGGCGAATACACTTTGATACAGGATGCCGATCTCGAATATGATCCTGAAGAATACAATGTATTGATCAAACCCATCCTCCGCGATAATGCCGATGTGGTTTTCGGATCACGTTTTATGGGCGGTAATCCGCACCGCATTTTATTTTTCTGGCACTCTATCGGTAACAAATTCCTTACCAGACTCAGCAATATGTTCACTAACCTGAACCTTACTGATATGGAGACCTGCTATAAAATGTTCCGTACTTCAATTATTCAGGACATCAAGCTGAAAGAATTCCGCTTTGGTTTTGAGCCCGAAGTAACCGCCAAGATCGCGCGCGTGAAAGATATCCGCATTTATGAAGTAGGCATTTCATATTACGGAAGAACCTATGCAGAGGGAAAGAAGATCGGCTGGAAGGATGGATTCCGTGCTATCTATTGCATCCTGAAATATAATATTTTCTCCCGATGACGGGAATCGACGATCTGCAACAGACTGATCCTGCCGGATTGGAAACACTGGAACAGTTTCAGCAGGCACACCGGTTCAACCAGTGGCTCTTCAACAGCATTGCACCTTATTGTAAAGGACGGGTGCTTGAGGTTGGCAGCGGAATCGGTAATCTCAGCACACTGTTTCTCGACAAAGGGTTTCAGCTCACTGCTACCGACCTTCGCGAAGAGTATTGCCAGCTGCTTCAGCAACGATTTGGACAGCATCCCAATCTGCAGCAGGTGGTGCATCTCGGTCTGGCAGATCAGCAGTTCGAACAACATCACGCCGGCCTCATCGGCCAGTTCGATACTGTTGTAGCAATAAATGTAGTGGAGCATATCCGCAATCATCAGCTGGCGATAGAGCATTGCAAACAGCTGCTTAGGCCTGGCGGAGTGCTGATAGTGCTGGTACCCGCGTGGCAGGGATTGTTCAACAGTTTCGATACTGAGCTGGGACATTTCAGAAGATATTCTGCCCGTTCATTGTCGGCCCTGCTCAGCTCAGAACAAATGGAAGTAACACATACAAAATATTTCAATCTTGCCGGTATTGCCGGCTGGTGGTTCAATGGAAGCCTCCTTCGCAAAAAGATCATTCCGGGAGGACAGTTAAAAATCTTTGATGCCCTTGTACCTGTATTCAGGCTGCTCGATATCATCAGCTTCCGGCGTATAGGCCTGTCTGTGATCGCAGCAGCCCGTAGATAACCTTAAACCCTTTTTCATATGCAAAGCCAATTGCCACCGCTTCCCAATTCAGTCAACAACCTGTTCAGGCTGCTGTTTGCGGCCATGGCCCTGGCCTTTCTGGCCAATTGCTTTACTCCTCTGCACATTCACTTCGATTCTGTGCGGTATTTCAATATCAAGGACTGCATCGAGTTCGGGTGTCCCCCTGATTCGATTGCAGCTACCGATTATCTGCCTTATGGTTATACAGCCCTGCTGATCACTTTATCGAAGCTCGGCATATTGAATGCCTTCTTCATTGCATTTGTAAACTGCCTCTTCCTTTTTACAGGATTGTATTTTGTGCAGAAGATCTTCAGAGGCCTGGTGCATCCGTTCATGTTATTTGTAATAGTGCTTTTCAACTGGACGATCATCAAATTCGCAGCGCACCCGCTCTCCGAAATGCAGTATATCTTTTTCTCCTGCACCTCACTGTATTGCTTTCATCTTTACACACAGAAAAAAAGTTACGGCTGGCTGGCACTTGCATTTGTGTTCAGCATCCTCACCGTGCTTACGCGTACAGTAGGCGTTTCGTTGTTGCCGGCGCTGGTGCTGGGCGTACTGTATCAGCACAGGCAGGAGATCGGAAGGATCATCAAAAAGAATAAGCTGCTGATAATTGTATGCATCGTTGTGATGCTGGTGGCGCTGGTGGTGCTCTTTTTCTTTGCAAAGCAACTGAAGATCAGCGACTATACCGGTCTGCTGAACGAGCGGCTGGGTGGCGGTCTGGGATCATTCATTGGAGTGAACCTTCAAAACCATCTGAGAGAGCTGGGCGAAGTGCTGGTGAATCTTCCTTCGGGTAAATTGCTGGAGCACCTGCCGCCTGCTGCAGGCATGGCATTGTTTGTTGCGCTGGGAGCAGGCACATTGCTTTGGATACTTTATGCGCTGTTTGCCAAAAGCAGTCAGGTTCCATTCTATATAAAAATGTATCTCCTTTTCTATTCATTCATCATTCTCAACTGGCCGTATTACGATCCACGATTCTGGGTGCCGGTATTGCCATTGCTGGTGGCAGTTTTGCTGCGAACGCCTTTCAATCGCTGGACCTGGCTGAAATGGCTGAGCAGAATTTATCTGGCAGTTTACATAGCATTGGGTGTTTTTGCGGCAGGTTATGCACTGAAAGTAGGTTTCAATAAAGAAGAATTTGCAAAGAAACAGGCAAGTGGCGTGTACCGGAACGAGTATGAAACGTATTTCTTCGGCAAGCCGCAGAGCGATACTGCCACTACATTCGACGGGAATGTGGAGCAGATTCTGAAGAAGTACAATTAGCATTTATCTGCCGGATTTCGTTGTTTCCTGCCGCTTGACTAACGATCGTTAATTTTTAACCGTGAAGCATCGGAGGGATTCTTTATTTTTGCAGCATGAAACTGAGTCATCTTTCGGAAACCCTGATCGGGTCAGAGATCGTGAAATTAGGAGGCGAGATCAAAGAAAAAATTCGCCAGGGCGAAAAGATCTACAATTTTACTGTAGGTGATTTCGACCCGTCCATCTTCCCCATCCCTGCCAGACTGCAGGAGGAGATCATCGATGCATACCGCAATCATTTTACCAACTATCCCGCTGCCGAAGGTAACCTGGACCTGCGCGAAGCAGTGGCTGCTTTCATCAAAGAAAGAGAGCAGCTTCACTACTCTCATGCCGAGATCCTGATCGCTGCCGGTGGAAGGCCGCTGATCTACTCTCTGTTCAGGGCTATCGTAGATAAAGGTGATAAGGTGGTGTATGCCGTTCCCTCCTGGAATAACAATCACTATGCGCATTTCGTGGAAGCTGAACACGTATTGGTGGAAGCTACTCCCGAAAATAATTTCATGCCTACCGTTGAGCAGCTTCGGCCGCTTATCAAAGGTGCAACCCTGCTGGCGCTCTGCTCACCGCAGAACCCAACGGGAACAACCTTCACCGAGAAGGAGCTCGGAGCGATCTGCGATCTGATACTCGAAGAAAATGCCAGCCGTGGTGAGAACGAGAAGAAGCTGTTTGTGATGTTCGATCAGATGTACTGGCACCTTACTTATGGCGAGATCCGTCACCATAACCCGGTAAGCCTGCGTCCTGAAATGCAGCAGTATACCATCTTCATCGACGCCATCAGCAAGGTATTTGCTGCAACAGGTGTTCGTGTGGGTTGGGCGATGGGACCGAAAACAGTGATCGACAAAATGAAAGCCATCCTCAGCCATATTGGTGGATGGGCTCCAATGGCAGAACAGAAAGCCGTTGCGAAGTTCCTCTATCAGCATGATGCGATCGATGAATACCTCACTCAGTTCAAAGCTGCGCTGGAAGCCCGTCTCCGCGGCATCTACGCTGGCCTCAGCGAACTGAAAAATGAAGGTTTTGCTGTTGACGCCATAGCGCCGCAGGCAGCCATCTACCTCACCATCAAGTTCGATCTGAAAGGAAAGAAAACAGCCGATGGTACTGTATTGGAGAAGCAAAGCGATGTAACCGCTTATCTGCTCAGTGCAGCCAAACTGGCCGTTGTTCCTTTCTATGCATTCGGTGCGGAAAAAACTTCGACCTGGTATCGCCTGAGCGTAGGTACCTGCAAGGTAGAAGAGATCCCGGCAATGATTGGTCAGCTGCGCGATGCGCTGGCTCAGTTATCGTAATCAAACATTTTCATCATCAAAATAAAAGCGGGTGTATCAGTGAATGATACACCCGCTTTGTTATTATGGGTATTCAGGTTGACGTGTAAAAAATCAGTTCATATTACATATAAATACAAAAGGTTCGATTTCTTTCTGGTTCACCAGTTTCCGCATCAGCTTTACATCCCTCAGCCGCTTGAATTTGTTCATATCAAAAACCTCATGCGCAATGCAGAAATTCTCGAAAGTCTCAAAATGAAGCAGTAGCTGGTTAAGCTGTTCCAATTCGTTCTCCATAGCTTTTTCACTCAGGTGATTGTCTTTCACCAGGACAAGCAAATCGCGGTTGGGCATTTTCATTTTCTAATCAGGATTTTAATAGCCTACAAAACCCCTGTTCAAGCCGCAGCCGCATTTCTTGGATGATCCACCCATTTTACTTCCGGCACTGCAACTGACAGCAACAAGACTGATTACAACGAGCAAAAACAATATTGGTCTTTTCACACTATAGAACATATGGCGTCTTTACTAAATTAAACTATTTTACGTACAATTTATTATTTGAAATTGACTGTTCATCCTAAATTTAACAGCTCTACAGAAAAACCTTTAGTTTTATTATCCCCATTGGACTGGGGATTAGGCCACACCACGCGCTGCATCCCTGTAATCCAACAACTTATACATGAAGGATGTGATGTAATTATTGCCTGCAACGAGCAGCAAAAAAGCCTTCTCGAAGCAGAATTTCCTTCGCAAACCTATCTTGATCTGCCTGGTTATGGCATGCGTTACGCAAAACGCCGGTGGTTAACCATCGGTAGGATTATCTGGCAGCTGCCCAAATTGATGATACGGGTGAAAAAAGAAAACCGTTGGCTCCGGCAACAGTTGAAGTTGCGTAACATACACGCAGTGATTTCGGATAACCGTTTCGGTTTGCACACGAAGGACGTACCATGTATTTTCATTACGCATCAATTGGCAGTACAGACAGGGCTAGGAACATGGGCCAACATTCGGGCTCAAAAAAAGAATTACTCGCTGATTAAGCACTTTACGGAAGTGTGGGTGCCCGATAACAACAAAGGATACACGATCTCCGGAAAATTATCTGCACCGAAACAAATGCCTGCCGTACCCGTGAAGTACATCGGAGGAATATCGAGGTTTGAGAAATGCAATACCCTTAGCGCAAGCAAGGAGATTAACAACCTGCTGATTATCCTTTCGGGCCCAGAACCGCAGCGGACAATATTTGAAGAATTACTGTTGCAACAACTCCATGCATTTACAGGACAGGTTACGCTGGTACGCGCACTGCCTGAGCATTTTTCGGGAAAAACTGCTCAATTGCAGGCTGCCCAAAATCTTTCGCATGTTACCATTTTCAATCATGTACCTGCAGCTGAACTCAACAAACTGGTCTGCGAAGCCGACATGGTGATTAGCCGGGCAGGATATACTACTGTAATGGATCTGCTGAAGACAAATAAAAAAAGCATACTGATACCCACGCCTGGGCAGGCCGAACAGGAGTATCTGGCTACACATCTGCAACAACAGCAATTGGCTCTTACTTTTAGCCAAATGCAATTCAATCTGATGTTGGCATTAGACGCTGCATCGCGTTTCAACTACAATACTATCAGTGATGATATGAACGCTTACAAAGAAGTTGTTGCAGCGTTTGTTCGCTCGCTGAGAAAATAAATCAACACTCCTGCAACTCTACATCGCACAAAATAAATAATTAAGAAAAGATGGGGCTCGATCTAAGTCATATCAGGCTATGCGAAAAAACAGATGATGAATTAAGCTACTTGTATTCATCAGACTTTGAACATAACCCAGAATTTCTGCAGAGACATCAACATTTGGTCAATTACAAAATTGAGACGTCGAGTTTCTTTCACTTTTACATTTTTAAGAACGCAAAAGACAAAACCTTATACGAGTCATACTTCCCCGAAGAGGACAAGTCCCTGCATCTTATTGGCAGTCCCGCTCAACTTTCCGATGAGATAAGAAGAATTGAAGCAGCTAATAACTTACTTCCCGAAGAAAAATTTATGTCGGAAACAACTTACAGTCCTACTAATAATATTTTTGCAAAGCCTGTTACCTACACCCTTGTTTTATATGCCATCGCCTATGAAAAAGTACCGGTATTTTATTATCGGGAAATCGGATACCAGCGCAAAGGCATGACATCCTCCTTCTACGAAGACTTCGAAAACAATCAGCTATACTTTAAAAAAGCGGATGTACAAAAAGCAGCTTTGTATGTTGACCAACGGAAATCCCAGCCCGGATTGAAAGACAGTTTCCAGCAAAACTTCATCGATAACTTTATCGAAGGAGAAAGCATTTTCTGGCCAAACTGGTAATTTTTTTTACTCAGTTCCTGACTATCTTCAATGTTCTGGAAATACTGCTACCACTCACTTTCAGCAGATACACTCCGCGCGACAATCCACTCACAGGCAAGCTAACCTCAGAAGTTCCTGCGCCCACGCGATCGGTAATCCGCGCCCATTGCTTTCCGCTCATATCAACAATGCTCAAAGTTACCTGCTGCGTTTCCGGCACCGTTACATAAACACTCAGTTCTGTAGTAAACGGATTGGATGAAACCGTTACCTGCGATTGACCGGCTTTAGCATTCACAATTCTTTTTGCCTCGAACTGCTGCTGATTTCCATCGAAGTCAACCTGTACCAAACGATAATAACTAATGTTGTCCAATGGGTTTTCATCTGTGTACTCATACAATTTCTCCGTGCTGCTGTTGCCATTCGCAGCAATGATTGCCAGTTTGGAAAATCGCTGATCAGCGCCGGCTCTTTCAATGATGAACTGTTGGTTATTGAGTTCTGTGGCAGTAGTCCATCTCAGTTGCACTTTTCCATTGTTGAGGTTTGCCGTGAAATTCTTTAGCACTACAGGCAACGCGCCGCTACGATTATTAGTGAGCAGGTATTCGTACATATTTACACTTCGGCCATTCACATTGGTTTTGAAAGTAGTATCGTAGGCGGTTCCCCATGAATCGTGTGTAAAAGAATTGCAGTTCCAACCGGGAACCGGCAGCGTAATGGATACTGCCTTATTGGTGGGGCGCTGTGCATTGATCAGCTTTTCGTTTTTGGATGCGGTAGAACCATCACATGCTCCGTCTGTTCCGCATTGAACGGTGAAGAAGCCAAGGTTCGATGCCGCAATAACTTTTGCCTGCTGATCATTGAGGTACATGCATGGCGACACAGGTGCAATGGCCGCAATGCGTTTGGCGTTGGTGGCATTGGCGCCGGCATAGGTCATGATGTAATTGGCACCGGCGCTCAATCCTGTGAGATAAATTCGTGATGGATCGATGCGGTATTTTGTTTGCAGATAATTGATCAGCGGATTGATAGCTGCCGAAGGATCTCCAAAATAAGCCAGCTGTGCAGATATCAGAATAAACTGTGTGGGTTGTCCCTTCACATCGGGAGTGGCCTGCGGAAATTTTCCGAGTTCTACCAACGAAGGTGGCGCCCACCACCATTGATTCACCAGCAGACATAATTTTTCTTTGCTTCCATCACCGCCCTCGTTGATGCCATGAAAGAAGATCATCAGTGGAAATCGTTTGGATGGCTGTGATGCATATGTGGTAGGAAGTGCCTCGAGATAACCTTTGATTGCATCCGTACCGGGAATGGTAACCGTTACTTTCTTCTGCTTCATTACAGGGAAAGTGCGATCAGGACATCCATCCTGAGCAAGGAGTTTTGAACTGCTGCTTACTAAAAATAAAATGGCGGACAGCACAAGGCAATAGCACTTGCTGCTGCGAACGAACAGGGTGGTCATGTGAATGGGAATTGAATTCGGAAAGCAACTCCTGTGCAATTTTCAAGCCGGAGACGTTTGCGAAAAATCAAATCCCGATAAAGACCGTATTAATTTTTTATAACCTTCACAACAGCAGAGATCCCATCGCCACTCGCTTTCAGCAGATACACTCCACGAGGCAGATTGCTCACCGGCAATCTTATTTCCGCAGTGCCAACACTGATGCGTTCAGTAATCCTTGCCCACTGCTTTCCATTCATATCAACAACGCTAAACATAACCTGCTGTGGTTTATGAACCGTCACAAAAGCACTCAACTCCGTTGTGAATGGATTCGATGAAACCGCTACCTGCGACTTCTCTCCTCCATTATTCAGAATTCTCTTTGCATCGTATTGTTGCTGATTGCCATCATAATCTATCTGCACCAGTCGATAATAACTGATCCTGCCCAGAGGTTTATTATCAACAAATTCATACACCTGTTCTGTACTGCTGTTGCCTTTTCCGGCAACGGCGCTTAGTCTGCTGAACCGCTGATCGGCTCCTGCTCTTTCGATAACGAACTGTTGGTTATTGATCTCTGTGGTGGTAACCCAGTGGAGTTTCACTTTACCATCTGAGAGCTTTGCTGTAAAATCTTTCAGAAGAACAGGTAAGGAAGCAGCTCTGCTGTGCTGGAGATTCCAATGAAAAAAATTCGGGTCGAGTGCATTGGAAGTGGTCAATGGCGAATACAAAGAAGGCCAGGTCATATGTTGCCAGCCGCGACAATACAACAGCGAATCCGAATCGGGCACACCCCATGGTTTGGGTTCGAGCCTTGAGTATCGCGGCGCAACAGCTCCTGCATAGGAGTTGATCTGACTAACCCAATTGTCTGCAATAGATACTCCGCAGGACCCATCCGTAGTGCAATGAACAAACCATGTAGGAACACCGGCTGCCGCAACTACTGCAGGGCCGTTAGGCTGATAAGTTTGATAATCAAAACAAACAGATCCGAAGGATGCTGCTGCAATTCTTCTCCCATGCGCAATGCTGCTGCTCACATAATCCATTACAATGCTGGCTCCTGCGCTTGCACCGGTGAGATAAACTCTGTCCGGATCTATTTTGTACTGGCTCAATATCCATGTGATATAGGCATCGAGCTGCGTACTGTAGTGCCAGGGTGCGTTGTAGCTGTCGTACTGCGGAGACAACACAATGAATTTGTAGTTCACTCCATTATGGGTAACGGTTTCCGGAAAACGGTTGTGCTCTATATTCCAGGGGATGCCGTAATCCATATCGGAAATGATCTTGCACAGATCGGAAGCAGACCCGTTGCCCTGTGCGCCATAACCCGGAATAAAAATGATCACGGGATATTTCTTGCTGGCTGCAGGATCGTAACCAGACGGAAAATATTTCAGATGGCCTCTGATGAAATCGTTGTTGCTGTTGCCGGGGATGGCATTACCCGGTATCGTTCCTTTCGGAATGGTTTCCGGCTGCATTTTTTGCACGCACTGCGCCATTGAATCAATTACAGAAAAGAACAGGAGGCTGCAAAGCAGCATTGCCCTTACCGCTCCCGCGGGAATGGACATACATTGCCGGATAAGCATACGCTTTCAGTTTTAAGTGAAGGCGGCATTTCGGAGGAAATCAAAAATTAAAACCGGTAAGCTCCGGTATTGTTTTCAGAGAGGAGTGGAATGTATAGGGTGTATTCGAAATTACTGATTATTCAAATCAATGTCAACCGCTGATTACCCGATAATGGATTTAGGATAATCGAAGAACCAGAACTCTTTCTGAGCCGACTCGAATTCTGCCCAGCTATTCAGCTCGCAATGAACCGCATACATGGCGCAGGTTGGCATATCATCTACATTCACTTTGGTGAGCATGTTCACAAAGGCAGTGATGCCGGGATTATGAGAGAATACCGCAATGGTATTGGCCGATTCGGGAGCCTGTGCAATGGTTCTGAAGAAATCCGATGGCTCTGCGTGATACAGCGATGGAACCTGTATCAGCTGCTCTTTTTCGATGCCATACACTTCGGCAAAAAGGGTAGCCGTTTTCTTAGCCCTTTTTGCAGGACTGGTAATGAATGCATCGATCTGAATGTTTTTGTCGAGCAGGCGTTTTGCCATCGCAGGAGCATCGGCTTTGCCGCGGTCGTTGAGCGGGCGTTCAAAATCGGGCTGGCTGATATCGCTCCAGCTGCTCTTGGCATGTCTAACAACAATCACTGATTTCTTCATGTGTCTATAGCAAAAAAATAAGGGGAGAAGTAATTCCCCCCTTGCAATAATACCTAATAAGTTTCAATCAAAGGAATCAGAAATTTAAACAGGCCTGTTTAAGATTGGTTCCTCATAGGAAGCTAAACGGTCGGCTCCAAAAAAGCTGCAAAATTCAGGCCAAATTAAAAGGAAATTAAAAGTTTTATGCAGTATAGAAGGCAGTACTGGTGCGGCATTGGAAGGAAGCCGCTTTCAATCTTTTTGCGCTAAAGGATTGACATTAATGAAATTGAGTGCAATGAAGAATGCTGCACGGCCATCGATGTTGCTCACCAGCACTGATGGGTGCAACTGCAATTCCCGTAGCAGAATAAAGCAATTTACAATCCGTTAGAATTGATGTAATTGATCAGGGCAGCCGTATTCTTTACTTTCAGTTTTTTGAGAATGTTATGGCGATGTACTTCCACCGTTTTGATAGAGAGTTTGAGGCGGTCGGCAATTTCTTTGGAAGAGAGGCCATCGCGAATGAGGTTGATCACTTCGATTTCCCTTTCAGAGAGCTGATTGAGGCCGGTACCGGTTTCTTCTTCGTTCAGTACCTGATCGCTCAGAATATTTTTTACTTCCTGGCAGATAAAGATCTGTCCGTTGTACACCTCGGTAATGGCATTGAGCATTTCCTGCCGGGGAGAGTTTTTGGTAACATACCCTCTGGCTCCGAGCCGGAACATCTTTTTTGCATAGGCGGGTTGCGAGTGCATGGATACTGCGATCACTTTGGAGCCCGGAGATAATTTACGGATCATTTTAATGATGTCGAATCCGTTCAGTGGCGTCATATTGATATCCAGCAGAACAATGTTTGGTCTTTTGTCTCTGGCTATTTCAATGGCTTGCTGACCGTCGCCCACTTCAGCGATCACATCGAATCCTTCATTTCGTCCGAGTAAGAACGACCAGGTTTCCCGGATAAGGGTGTGGTCATCAACGATCATGATGGAAATCCTGTTCATAAGATATTTTTACAAAAATGCTGTTGGTTCATTAAGGGCTGGTCAATTACGAATGTAACATCATCCATTGGAATGATATTAAGCATTTTTTTTGATTAGACCAAGTTTTGCCCAGGGTACAGGCATAGTTTACCTATAACGAGTAAGCACACCCATTTTTGTAAAGGTAAATGATGGATCAGGAACTTAGTATCCTCTAACGTTCTTGCCTTCCATAAAGTTGATAAAGGCGCGGTTCACCACCCTGTTTCCACCGGGAGTAGGGTAGTTACCCGTAAAATACCAGTCGCCTGAATTGGTTGGGCAAGCATGATGGAGCGACTCGATTGTCTGATAAATCACCTGAACCGGTATTCCCAGGTCTTTGGGCGTAATCAGTTCAGCGATCTTCGCGGAAATCTCTTCGTCGGTGAATGGTTTGTAGAGCTGCTGTACCACATTCTCCGTATGAATCTGTCCAAGGCGTTGCAGCTCTTTACAGCGTTCATACATATCCTGCAGTATTTTTTCTCTGCCGGTTTCTTTCATCAGCTCATACGCTGCGCGGAAAGCGATGAAATCTCCCACTTTGCTCATATCGATACCGTAGCAATCAGGATACCTGATCTGCGGTGCTGAAGATACAATGATGATTTTTTTCGGTTCCAGCCTGGCCAGCATGCGAACGATGCTTTCTTTCAGGGTGGTTCCTCTTACGATAGAGTCGTCGATCACCACCAGGGTGTCTTCGCCTTTCTGCACTGTTCCGTAAGTGATATCGTATACGTGCTGCACCATTTCATTGCGACTTGTGTCGGCAGTGATGAAGGTGCGCATCTTTACGTCTTTGATAGCGATCTTCTCAACCCTGATCTTTCGGCTGATCATTTCCGTAAGCTTCTCCGGATCGATCTCATTTCCCCATGAGAGGATACGATCGATCTTCACTTTCTTCATGTAATCGTCGAGGCCCTTCCACATGCCGTAGAAGGCTACTTCAGCGGTATTGGGTATAAAGGAGAAGATGGTATTCTTAGTGTCGTGGTCTACTGCGTTCAGCACCTGCTCTGTGAGATTGTATCCCAGCTGCTTGCGTTCGTTGTAGATCTTTTCGTCGCTTCCGCGTGAGAAGTAGATACGCTCAAAGCTGCACGCACGGCGCTCTTTGGGTTCGAGTATCTGTTCTACTTTTACTGTTCCGTCTGCTTTTACTATCACTCCCATGCCAGGCATCAGCTCAAGCACTTCGTTCTCTCCAACATTGAATACAGTGCGGATCGCTGCTCTTTCGGAAGCTGCTACCACCACATCTTCGTTCACATAATAGTAAGCCGGACGGATACCATTTGCATCTCTGAACACAAATGAGTCGCCGTTTCCGATGAGACCGCCTACGGTGAATCCACCGTCGAACAGTTTCACCGCTTTGCGAAGCGCACTCACCACATCCATGCTTTCCTGAGAATCCTCATCTGCTTTTACGAGGAAGTGATGAATCACTTCCATCATCGCAGCGAGATCGCTCTGCTTCTGAAACTCTCCCGGATCGATATCGATGAGGTTGAATAACTCATCGGTATTTACCAGGTTAAAATTCCCTGCCAGTGCGAGGTTACGCGCAGGTATGGTGTTCCTTTTTATGAAAGGATGACAAAACTCTACATTGTTCTTTCCCTGTGTACCGTAGCGGAGATGCCCCAGCAACAGTTCTCCCAGGTAAGGGATATGGCCTTTCATCAATCCTGGATGCTGCAGAATATCGGGCTGATACTGCTCGAGATCTTTTACTTCCTGATTGATTTTGGTGAAAATATCAGCGATGGGCTGATTGGCATTGCTGCGGATCCGATTGAGGAAGGGATAACCCGGTTCCACATTCAGTTTCACTGCGGCAACCCCTGCGCCATCCTGCCCACGGTTGTGTTGTTTCTCCATGAGTAGGTACAGCTTGTTGATGCCCCACATCACTGTGCCGTATTGTTGCTGATAATAAGAGAACGGTTTGCGTAAGCGGATGAATGCTAATCCGCATTCATGTTTTATTTCGTCACTCATGGATAGCTCCTGGTTGAAAAGAAAGCGCAAAGTTAGGTAAATCTATCCGGGAGAAAACAGGGTTTTTGAATGTTGTAACAATTGTTGTTTGTGAATATTAATTATCAGCAAATTACATATTGTACATTTATCATGTGTTTTGTTAAAATAATATGAAGCAGGCTGTAATACAAATTGCAGAAGTATCGCGTGCAAACCTGCGGAAACCGGCAGCATTCATCAGAGAAGATTGCAGATCCCTGCAAAGGGCATTTGTCTGAAACTCAACGGGGAACGGGCTTTGAGAAGATTTATTGCTGCGAAATGATTATTGTTACACGTGCAATTTGATGATTTGGATCAAAAAAAAGCCCCCAGTCTTCATAGGAACTTGGGGGGTGCTTTTTTCGATAGGATAGATGGACCAATTAGTAAAGCCGGTTCTGGCCTGGTTTTTCTCGGACAATTGGACTTCGGATCAAAGGTTTTTCTACGGACTCGGATTTTAAAAGGGTCAGGGTAAATGTGTTTACCTGCGAACATTGGATTTAGAGCTAAGTTGCTGTATTTCTGCATTGTAAGTCTAATAAAATGCTAAACTTTCCCCTTCCTAAATACTTTTTTCAGGTTGCTGTAAATGTTACCACCTATAGACTTTACCAGCTGTTTTACAGAGCGTTTTTTTCCTCGTAAAAGCCCCAGGGGCACTGCATTCTGTTCCAAAACAGCCCTAAAAGAACAATGCTCCCTTCCCGAAAGAAGAGAGCATTGCAGAGCCTTCACATATAAAAAAGTTAGCTTGTGGTGTTACACCGCTATAAAGTTCTCTATTCTAGCCATATATCCAAGAATCGTTATCCGATTGTTGCATTGATAATTATAAAACCTGTAAAAAACCTACATAATTACTCTTAGATGTTGGAAGCCGCACTATTGATGAAGTTCACCAGCGAAGCGGAGTTTTTCAGTTTCAGTTTCTTCAGAATATTATGCCTGTGCACCTCCACCGTTTTGAGAGAGATATTGAGGTTGGAAGCTATTTCTTTCGACGACTCGCCTTCCTTGATGAGATTGATGATCTGAATCTCCCGATCGGTGAGCGCATTGATGTTCGGCATTTCCCGATTCTCTTCGAGCACCAGCTCAGAGATATTGTTCTTGATCTCATCGCAGATATACTTGTTGCCGCTGTGCACTTCGAGAATGGCTTCGATCATTTCTTCTTTGGAAGAGTTCTTGGTAACATATCCTCTCGCTCCGATCTGCAACATCTTTTTGGCATAGGCTGGTTGTGAGTGCATGGAGATACCGATAATTCTCGATGCGGGCGACAGCTTCCGGATCTTTTCGGTGGCATCAAATCCTGAATGAGGCGCCATATTTATATCCATCAGTACAATCTGAGGCTTCTTATGTTTGGCCAGCTCCACGGCCTGTTCGGCATCGCCGCAATCGGCCACTACAATAAAACGCGGATCATTGTTTAAAATATAACTCCATGTTTCACGGATCAACTTATGATCATCTGCTATTAAAACACTGATCTTTTCCATAGCCTGGTTTATTTAAAGGTTTCGGTTGGTACTTGTACTGTTAGCCTGCAGCCCGCACCAGGTGCGGTTTCCAACGATACCACCCCGTTGAAAATCTCTGCCCGGCTAATGATATTGGATAATCCGCTGCCTTTTTTTGCACGAACACTGGCCGAATCGAACCCATTGCCGTCGTCTGAAATTACGAGACAGATGAATGTATCTTCCTGTGTAAGCCTGAGCAGCAGATTTTTTGCTCCCGAATGCTTGAGTACGTTGTTCACCTGCTCCTGCACTATGCGGAACAGGGTGAGTTTGCGTTTATCGTCGAGCAGCTCTTCGATCTGGCCGCTATGTTCAAATTTTATCTGCAGCTTTTTTGTTGCGCGAACGCTCTCGGTGAGATCCTGCATGGATTCTATCAGTCCGAGATCGCCCACACTGGCGGGTACCAGCGATCTTGAAAGTGTACGCACTTCGTTGATGGCATCCGTGATGCTCCCGGCACATCGTTTTATCAGCTGCATTCTTTCTTCTTCATCTGCCAGCGCCAGTTCGAGATAGAGTTTGGCGGTGGTGAGTATCTGGTTCACATTATCGTGCAGGTCTTTTCCGATCTCAGCTCTCTCTTTCTCCTGTGCATTCACTACGGCCTGTGCTACCAGCTTCTGTTTGTTGAGCTCCTGCTCCAGCAGCTTCTTTTCCATCTCCCGTTTCTCGGTGATGTTCTGCACCGAACCTACCATTCGGTTCATCTTCCCTTCGTGATCGTAGATGAGAAACCCTCTGTCGAACACCAGGGCATAATCGCCATTGGCTTTTCTGAAACGGTATTCAGCCTCCCACAAACGAGTTTTGTTGTGATGTATGTATCTGTGCAACGAAGTTTTTACGTTACCGATATCATCCGGATGAATAAGTTCTTCCCATTTGGTAAATCCATCGGGTACCAGTCCGGGCTTGTAGCCGAATAGTGTGTAGTACCCTTCTCCCCAGTAGAGATCGCTGGTGCTGATATCCCAATCCCAGATTGCGTCGTTGGTGGCCTTGGTCACCAACAGATATCGCTCATGGTTGCGACGGATCTTGCGTTCGGCATCTTTATTTTCGATAATGATGCGAAGCAGATCGCATGCGCGATCGAGTATCTCCAGATCTTTTTGATCAGGGGATTTAGGATAACTATAGTAAACGGCAATTGTTGCCATCACTTCCTGATGAGAATCGAGAATAGGAAAACTCCAGCATGCACCGATTTTGTAATTTTCTGCGAGATCGCGATAATCGTGCCAGAGCGGATCATTGGCAACATCGTTACAGAATACCTTTTCTTTCCGGTACATGGCTGTTCCGCAGGAACCGTTCTTTGCACCGATGCTTCTTCCGTTGATTGTTTGGGAATATTCCGAAGGCAGACTGGGAGCGGATAGCGGCTCAATGGACTGTTTCTCTGCATCCAGTTTCAACACCGAGCAAAGCATGCCGGGGAAGAGTTTCTCCAGCCCTTCGAGAAAATAATCTGTGATGGTCTTGAGTGATATGGCAGGAAGCGCATTCATCTCCAGCACTTTCTTTTCGAGCGCCAGCAATTGCTGATGGTTCTTGCGGTCCGTAATATCAACGATGGTAACCACCACAGCATCGGGCAGCTGTTCGGGTGATGATCGGGTATAGTAAATGGGTTCTGTGTTCACAGATACCCAGTTCATCATGCTGAAGTTTTTGTGAAATCCAATGATCACTTCTTTGAATGATTCTCCGGTATGGAGTGTTCTCACTGCCGGATAATCGGCTACTTCGAGCACTCGGCCATCCTCAAAAACAAATTGCATGCTGAAATCGTGGATGGTGAGCGTTACTCCCGATTGTTTGAGATCGAGCATCTGCTCCGCACTTTCGTTGCAGGCGAGAATATTGCCCTGCTTATCGATTAGCAGAATGCCTTCGCCCAATGCATGCACAAGTGAGCGGTATCTTTCTTCACTGATGCGCAGCGCTTCTTCGGCTCTGCGTGTTTCGGTAATATCATGATGTATAGCGGCGATGCCTGTACGATCTCCCTGCTCGTTACGCAGCACGCGAAGCGAAACATGGAGAAATACGCGGTTGCCTGCGGGATGATCGTAATACATCATCCCATCCCAGGCGCCTGATTCTTCGAGATCTTTCAAAGCTTCGGCGCGGGAGCTGGTGAGGTATTCGTGCGGAATGGCTTCGCGGATAGATTTTCCGATTACATCTGCTGCCTTCAATCCGTAGATCCTCTCTGCGGCATGATTGAAAACGGTGATGTAAAATTCATTGTCGGTAGATATGATGGCATCGGATACATGCCGCATCACTTTGGCCTGTGCGTACACGGTTTCTTCGGCCATTTTTCTGTCGTGTATATCCATCACCGATCCTATGAATCCGAGAAAGCGGCCATCTGCATGATACCGCGGCGCACTCTGATCGATCACCCAACGGTACTGATCGGATTTTGTTTTGATGCGGTATTCGAGTGTGGCAGGCTTCCGTTCCTTGAAATAAACACGGTAGCTGTTGATGGCAACGGAGATATCGTCCGGATGTATCAGCCGCGTCCAACCGTCTTCTGCAACATCTTCAACGGTGATGCCTGTAAACCGAAGCCAGCTTTTATTGAAATAAACGGTATTGTCTTCTTCATCGGAGATCCAGATCATGCCGGGCGAAGCATCGGCAAACTGGCGGAACAATTGCTCTTCATCAATGGCAGGCATTACTTCATCGAAGATGGCGGGTGCATGCCATTCGAGTGAAGGTGGCTGTTGTTTCTTTCCTGCTTTTTTCTGAATGATGGTGAACGATATGCTCTGTGGAGAATGTATGCCCTGAATGGTAAGATCTGCGTGCAGCGATATGGCTGCATCATATTGCTGTAGCAGCAAATGCAGCGCTGGTGCGTCTTCGGGGGCAACCAGACTGGTAATCGGTTGCCCTATCAGGTCTTGCCGTCCCTTACCCGTAGTTAAAAGTAACGGGGATGACACTGCCAGGATGGTTCCGTGGAGGTCAGTCTGCAGGTATAAGGTTTTGGGGCGACCTGCTCCTGGTCTGGGCTTATTGGACTGCTTGAGCATACATATAAATACTTATACAAAGTACCGTAAAAGCCGTAGTTGTCACAAAAAAAACAATGGTTTCTAATATTGCTAAGGGTATACCCTTATATAATCTTCAGTAGGTAGTTGATTAATCGAAGACTCCGCCGGAGTTTGAGATCTGTGGAAGGGATGAATGTACGGCAGGATAGTCAAAGAAGAAAGCAAATATTCAGAATTATATCACAGTAGTCAAATTATCTTGTTGAGAAGGCGGTTAATCGGTTTCACCTCATGTGATTTCAAAAAAAATCCCGGTCGTTTCGGACCGGGATCGGAATATTTTGTGGACTTCTGTTATCAGTTGGTGTTCTTCACTGCATACTGCAACCAGTTGTTCATGGATTCGCAGGTTTTGAAATCGTCGTCGATCATCAGATAGAAAGTGCCGATTTTAGCCTGGAACCATTTTTCGAGTACGCCTTGTTTCTTTTCTTCGATCGCTCTTGAAGCTACACGGTCATAATCGTCTTTCAGGTTCTCGCGGTGTGGGTCTGTTCTCGATTTGAGGAAAACTAGACGAACACCTTTTTTTCCGCCACGCTCTTCAGCAAACACATTTGGCTTGGAAACTTCGCCGGGCTTCAGTCCTGATTTAACGAGGAATTCCACCAGTTCTTTATCCAGCTGATCCATTGGAAGCGATGATCCGCCACTCTGGTTCAGTCTTCTTCCTCCGGTGAATTTAGAGCCTTCGTCTTCACTGTACTTGTTAACTGCTTCTCCGAAGTTCATAGTTCCTGCGATGAGTTTTGCCCGAACGGAATCGAGTGTGTTCACAGCGTTGTTGATCTCTGCTTCTGTGATCTTTGGAATGCGGAGGATATGACGAACGATGGCATCATCACCTGCACGGCTTTCCATTTTGATGATATGATAACCGAAACGGGATTTGAATACCGGGGAGATCTGTCCTTCTTTCAGGCGGAAAGCATTCTGAATGAAAGCCGGGTCCCACTGTCTTTCGGTACGGTTGATTGCGTATCGTCCACCGGTTTCTTTACTGCCCGGATCTTCTGTATAAAGTTGCGCGAGTGTTTCGAATTTCTGTGTACCGGCTTCGGCCTGGCGTTTGAAATCGCCGAGCTCGTCGATGGCCAGCAACTCCAGCTCACGGCTGGGTTTGGGATAGAGCACTACTTCACTGATCTCTATTTCCGATTCGTAGAAGCGGAGGCTGTCTTTTGGGATCTTATCGTAATATTCTTTTACTTCCTGAGGAGTGATCTTAACACCATCGGTGATCTTGTCGCGCATCTTCTCAGCTTTCTTTCTTTCGGTGAAAGACTGCCTGAAGTCTTCTTTGATCTGATAGATGGAACGGCCCGCAACCTGCTCCAGCGCTTCTTTAGAGCCGTACATATTGATGAAGCCGCGGATCTGGTTATCGAGCAGGGCATCGATTTCGTCTTCACCTACAATGATGGAGTCTTTGTCGGCTTGCAGCACCAGGGCTTTGAGGGTGAGCAACTGTTCCATGATGTAACAATTGGCATTGGCGGGAACGGGTTCGCCACGACGTGCACGGTCGTTGATATCGTTGTACACATCAGACTTCAGAATAATTTTGTCTCCAACTATTCCTACGATCTTATCAGCAGTTACTTTTCTCACACCCTGAGCAAATGCAGAGCTGAGGAGGAACATTGCTACCAGAAGGGCGCTTAATTTTCTCATATTCTTATGAAATGGAATTGCTCAAAAATACTTTTCCTGCAAGATAAAGCTATACGCCTCAGCTGTTAATTAACAAGGTTTTAAGGCGTAGCCACCAACAACAAGGCACAAGGTAAAACAAGTGTTCACTGTTTGCCTTGTGCCTTGCCTGGAATGGCTTTTAATTATAATGTTCTTTTTACTTCTTCTTCTTCAAAAGCTTCTACGATATCGCCTACGCGGATATCATCGAAGTTCTTGATGGTAAGGCCGCACTCCATGCCCTGAGACACATCTTTCACGTCGTCTTTGTATCGTTTCAGAGACTGCAGTTCGCCGCTCTTACCTTCACCTTTCGGATATTCCACGATACCGTCGCGGATGATGCGGATCTTGGAGTTACGCGCAATTTTTCCGTCGAGTACGTAGCAACCTGCAACGGTAGCTTTGTCGAACTTGAATACGTTGCGCACTTCCACGTTGGCCACGATCTTCTCCTGGATCTTCGGCTCCAGCATACCTTCCATCGCGCTCTTGATTTCTTCGATTGCGTTGTAGATGATAGAGTAGAGCTTTATTTCCACACCTTCGGACTCGGCTACTTTCGCAGCAGATGGAGCAGGGCGAACGTTGAAACCAATCACGATGGCATCCGATGCAGTTGCCAGCAGCACATCGCTCTCGGTGATGGCACCTACTGCTTTGTGTACCACGCTCACCACAATCTCTTCGGTGCTCAATTTCTGGAGTGAATCGCTGAGGGCTTCCACAGATCCGTCCACGTCGCCTTTGATGATGAGGTTAAGCTGCTTGAAGTTGCCCAGTGCCAGACGGCGACCGATCTCATCGAGCGTGATATGTTTCTTGGTTCTGAGGCCTTGTTCACGCAGGATCTGCGCGCGGCGGTTAGCCACGTCTTTGGCTTCAGACTCGTCAGTGTATACTTTGAATTTCTCACCGGCCTGTGGTGCACCATTCAATCCGAGGATCAGCACTGGTGTTGAAGGCGGAGCAACGTCGGAACGTTTGTTTCTTTCGTTGAACATCGCTTTGGCACGTCCGTAGAACTGACCGCTCACCACCAGGTCGCCCTGATTGAGGGTACCATTCTGTACCAGTACGGTGGTTACGTAACCGCGGCCCTTGTCGAGCGTTGCCTCGATGATGGTACCTGTAGCTTCCCTGTCTGGATTGGCTTTGAGGTTGAGCAGGTCGGCTTCGAGCAGGATCTTTTCCAGGAGCAGGTCTACATTGAGACCTTTCTTGGCACTGAGTTCCTGGCTCTGGAATTTACCGCCCCAGTCTTCAACCAACAGGTTCATCTGAGCGAGTTGTTCGTATATCTTTTGCGGATTGGCTCCGTCTTTATCGATTTTGTTGATGGCGAAGATCATCGGAACGTTTGCAGCCTGTGCGTGGCTGATAGCCTCTTTTGTCTGAGGCATCACTGCATCGTCAGCGGCTACAACGATCACTGCGATATCGGTTACTTTGGCACCACGGGCACGCATGGCCGTAAACGCTTCGTGACCTGGAGTATCGAGGAAGGTGATCTTTCTGCCATTCGCTACAGTTACCTCATAAGCTCCGATGTGCTGGGTGATACCACCTGCCTCACCGGCTACTACGTTGGCATTGCGGATATAATCGAGCAACGATGTTTTACCGTGGTCAACGTGACCCATGATGGTAACGATCGGAGCGCGTGGTTGCAGATCTTCTTCGTTGTCGGCTTCTTCTTCTTCTTCCATGGCCATTTGTTTTTCCATGTCGATAAACTCAACATCGAATCCAAATTCGTTGGCCACGAGTTCGATTACTTCTGCATCGAGACGCTGGTTGATACTTACCATCAGACCGAGGCTCATACATTTCGAGATCACATCTGCGAAACTTACATCCATCAGGTTGGCGAGTTCGCTTACGCTGATGAATTCCGTTACCTGCAGTTTGCTATCCTGCATATCGCCATCACCCATGTTGTCGGCTATACCCTGACGTTTTTCACGACGGTATTTTGCCTTCAGGCTCTTACCGCGGCCACTTGTGCCGGCGAGTTTAGCCTGAGTTTCACGGATCTTATTCTGAATTTCTTTTTCGTTGATCTCTTTAGGCTCGCGCTGGATGGTTCTTCCTCCGCCGTGACGCTGACCGCCCTGATTGCCATGGCCGCCGCGTTGTCCACCGCGATTGAATCCACCCTGCTGACCGCCACCTTGCTGATGACCGCCGCCCTGGCGCTGCTGCTGACCTTCGGGTTTCTTGAAAAGGTGAGCCGCCTTCTGCTGAGGCGTTTGCTGGTCTCTCTTTTCAATGGGAATACGCTTGCGTTTGCGTTTTTCTTCGCCCTGTTGTTGCTGCTGCTGCTGTTGTTGTTGCTGTTGCTGCTGTGCCTGGTTCGACTTGTTCCTGTCGTTTCCAACCGGTAATTCTATCTTGCCCAGGATCTTTGGACCTTCCAATTTTGTTGCCTTAATATTTTCAATAACCGGTCCGGCTTCCTCTTCAGGAGCAGACACAGATTCTTTGGGTTCTTCAACAATTTCAGGTACCGGTTTAACTTCTTCCTTTTCCTTCGGTTTCTCTTCTGCTTTGGGCTTTTCTTCAGCCACAACCGGTGGTGTTACTGGTTCTGCCGGAACTTCGGCAGGTTTCTCAGCTGGCTTCTCTTCCACTTTCTTCACTTCTGCTTTCGGCTCTTCTGCTACTACAGGTGCAGGTTCAGCGGCTTTCTCTTCTTTTTCTTTCACCACTTCAGGCTGAACAGCAGGCTCTTCTTTTTTCTTGAGAGCCGGCTTCTTGGGTCTGGTAGAAGAATCTATGGCGGAGAGATCTATCTTATCATAAACTTTAGGGCCTTCGATTTTGGGCGCTGCTTCTTCTTTCTCTTTCTCCTTTTCTTTCACCACTTCAGGCTCCGGCTCAGGCTGAACGGGAGTTGGAGCAACTTCTTCCTGTTTGGGTTGAACTTCTTCCACTACCACAGGAGCAGTTTCCACCGCAGGTGCAACTGGCTGAACAGGCTCTTCTTTTTTCGGCTCATCGCCCGCCTCTTTCTTTCCTTCCTTTTTGAATAAGGTAGCTTCTTCTTCCTTCTTTTTCTTGGCCTCAAGGCTTCCTTTAGGCAGATCGATCTGGTCGCTTTTAAGCTTCGCCACCTTATCGCTCTGGAACTCCTGCTGCAAAGCACGATACATATCCTCCGTCAGTTTCGACGTGGGTTTGAGATCGTCTTTGCTAAATCCCTTGCCTACCAGATAATCAACCAGGGTTTCTTTCCCTACGTTGAATTCCTTGGCTGCGGCCATTAATCTGGGTGTTGTTAATTCTGCCATTCGTTATTGTAAGACAATTTTTTAGTTTGTTAGCTGTCTCTGAGCCAGAAAAATCAGCTGTTGCACCTCTACCGTTTCATGCTCACAGTGTTTTATTCTTTCTCAAATTCTTCTTTCAGGATCTTTCTAACAGAGTCGATCGTTTCTTTTTCGAGGTCTGTTCTTCTTTCGAGTTCTTCCGGAGTAAGATCGAGCACGCTGCGGGCGGTATCGCAACCGATACGTTTGAACTCATCGATGATCCATGTTTCGATCTCATCGCTGAATTCTTCGAGGTCGATATCGAACTCTTGCGGTTCGCCTTCAGTGTCGCGGTAAACGTCGATGCTAAATCCGGTCAATTCCTGCGCCAGCTTAATGTTTACACCTTTCTTACCGATGGCCAGTGATACCTGGTCTGGTTTGAGGAAAACATTCGCCTGTTTTGTGTCGTTGTTCAGGTCCATGCTGGTGATCCTTGCAGGGGTCAGGGAACGTTGGATCAGCAGGTTGATGTTATTGGTCCAGTTGATTACGTCGATGTTCTCGTTCTTCAGTTCACGTACGATTCCATGGATACGGCTGCCTTTCATACCTACGCAGGCGCCTACAGGATCGATACGGTCGTCATAGGATTCAACAGCTACTTTCGCTCTTTCACCGGGTTCACGAACGATCTTTTTGATTACGATCAGGCCGTCAAAAATCTCGGGAACCTCAATTTCCAGCAATTTAGCAAGAAATGAGGGGGAAGTGCGGGAAAGTATGATTACCGGCGAATTATTTTTTAATTCTACCTTTTTCACTACGGCACGGATATTCTCACCTTTCTTGAAATAATCCTGTGGAATCTGCTCTGACTTGGGGAGAATCAATTCGTTACCTTCTTCGTCGAGGAGCAGGATCTCCTTTTTCCAAACCTGATAAACCTCTGCGCTGATGATCTCACCTACGCGGTCGCCATATTTTTTAACCAGTACGTTCTTTTTCAGGTCGCTGATGCGGCTGGCGAGGGTTTGTTTGGCTGCGAGGATAGCGCGGCGGCCGAAATCAAGGATGTTCACTTCTTCGTAGAGTTCTTCCCCTACTTCAAAGTCGGGCTCGATCTTAACAGCATCACTGTAACCGATCTCTGCGAGCGGGTCAGCTACTGCACCGTCTTCCACAATCATACGGCGGCGGAAAATTTCAAGGTCACCTTTTTCAGCGTTCACGATCACGTCGAAGTTCTCATCACTGCCGTATTTCTTACGGAGCAGGGTTTTGAACACATCCTCCACTACTTTCATCATCGTGGGACGATCAATATTTTCAGCTTCCTTGAACTCCTGGAAAGCTTCAATCAGGTTGATACTTGCCATATACTACAATTTATAAATCCGGTTTCCGGAATTAAATGCCACCCGATGCGCCAGCAAGCCGAAAAAGGTTCCGGCTCTTTGGGGCCTCTATACTGTGGCCTGTTTTTTTAGAATGTTATTTGAATTTTTGTTGATTTTACTGTGTTCAGCGGTAATTCACGCATTACCAGTTCCACCTGTTTGGCGGTAGGGCGATGTTTCTGGGATATTGGTGCTTTGGATTTGATCTCTTCTACTGTGATTGCGTCTTCTTTCACTTCGGCAAGCTTTCCTTCGAGTTTCGTTCCATCGAGCAGGTTCACTTCTACCAGCCTTCCGATGTTTTTCCTGTACTGCCTGGGCAGTTTGAGGGGTTCATCGAGGCCCGGCGACGATACTTCCAGCGAAAAATCGTCATTGGGGAACAGCCCCGAACCTTCTACCAGCTTGAACAGCGCGCGGTTGATAACGATGCATTTCTCAATGGTGATGCCATCATCTCCGTCTAAATAAATTTTCACATTATTGGTGGGCTTTATTCTGGTCTCAACCAGAAACACCGCCGGATCTTCGGCGATAATTTCACTCACCAACTTCTCAATTGCCTGAATTTGTGTTTCCGTACTCATATAATCCGTTACTGCAGGGAAATAAAGAAGGGAACGGACCCCGTTCCCTTCTACTTCATCTTTTGCCGAGGCAAAGGTAAGGTAAATAGGGTATTACTTCCAAAAAACTGGTCAAATGCCAAAATTTTCTGGCATTAAATTATATGGATAGATTTTAAAATCGGTTTCAGGCAATAGTTACTAACTTTAAAATAAATCCATTGCATTATGAATCAACCGGATAATCTGGGAGACTTCTTCAGGGAAAATAAAGAACTGCTGAAAGTGTATGTGGAAACAAAGTCGGAGATTTTCCGGCTGCAGGCCATCCGGATCTTTTCCAAATCGATGGGACTGCTCGCCTGGATGGTCATTGCCGCCTTCCTCGCCTTTCTCATTCTCATCTTTGCCGGTCTGGTTCTGGGCTTCTGGCTCTCCGATCTCACACAAAGTTACGTAAAGGGATTCGGCATCACCACAGGAATTCTCGTACTCTTTTTCGTAGCGCTGGCGGTTTTCAGAGAAAAACTGTTTGTGAATCCTATCATCAAAAATATTATCGTCCGCGCCCGTGAAGAAGTGCGCATGCGCGATCGGGACGACGAAGAATAATCATCCATCCTCATTTCAAATCATAGCATATGGCCAGATCGAACGGCAGCATTCAAACCCTTTACGACCTGGAGAAAGAAATTTTCAAGCTTCAGCTTAAAGCCAAGGACATAGAACTGAAACTGGACGACAGCTTCGATCATCTTCATGATAATTTCTACAAAATGGGCTGGAACTCAGTGTTCAGCTTCCGCAGAAGAAAAAGAAGGGAAGAGCAGGAAGGAAGCTTCTCCACCGGATTTGTGCAGGGATTGCTGGGAACCGAAAGCATTCAATTGCTCCTCGAAAAATTTCTTCCCATCATCTCGGCAAAGATCTCCGCAGGCCTTGAAAAGCTGATGGAGCGCTGGTTCGGGAAGAAATAGCCACTGCTTTTGCAGTGCATTAACAGTTTTTTGCACCCTGCTTAGTATCTTTACAACATGAGTTGGTCAGTAATTCTCTGGATAATAATCGGCTATCTGGCATTCAGGTTCATCTTCAGGTTCCTGTTGCCTCTCTTTGTGGTGTCCAGAAAAATGAAACAACAGGTGAAAGAATTCCACAATGCCATGAACACTGCGCAGCAACAGCAACAGGCTGCTCAGCAACAATACAACACCAATCAGTCTGCAGCGTCTTCTTCACAGCAAAAACCTCAGGGGAAAGCCGGAGAGTATATCGATTTCGAAGAAGTGAAATAATGATCGCTCAACTGAGATTCCAGTTTATATCGAGAATGGTTTTTCCGGGTTCGAGGTGAATGCCGTGCAGCCCAGCTTTGCGCGCACCTTCGATATTCACCAGCGCATCGTCGATGAACACTGTTTCTCCTGCATTGAGTTGTGCATCTTTCAAAATGTACTCATATGCGGCAACATCAGGTTTGCGCATGCGGATGAGATGCGAGTACCATGCTTTGGTGAATTCATCATCGAGCGAAGCCCCATTGAATGTATCCGAAAATGTTTTGGAGAATGCCGTAAGATGGATAGCGTTGGTATTACTGAAAAGATATATGCGATAGCGCTCTTTCAGCTGTTGCAATAATTCAAAACGCTCTTTAGGGAAATCGAGCAGCATGGCGTTCCATGCTTCCACCACAGATTCACGGCTCTTGCCACCTGTAAGCTTTTGCAGGTCTGACACAAATTCATCATCATTGATTGTCCCCACTTCATATGCTTTCAGAAAAGATTCTGCGCGGCCGAGACCAAAGAGGTTCTTGAATTCGGGAGCTCCGAGGTGCTCAAATGCTGCGGTGGTTTTGGGAATATCGAGATTCAGCAGCACACCGCCGAGATCAAAGATGATGTTTTTGATAGGTTGCATCTGTCAAATTTACAAAATGCAAAGGAATTAGGGTTGTTGTGAAATGATGAAGAAACATTGATAGTACCGGTGAGGTATATTCGAAAATATATTTTGATGCTGACTAGTACAAAAAACACCGGCTGCTGTTTTATTAGTGTTAACCTTATTCATTCATTTTTAAAACTCTATTCAATGGGTTTAGTTTATGCAAACATCGAGCTGGTTAATGCATGGCAACAGGAAGCTGCCAAAAAGCATTTGATAGACAAGGACGAAGTCAGACGTATGCACACAACAGTGCTGGTCGATTCCGGAGCTACGGAAATGGCCATTAATGAAGTAATTCAGGAAATAATGCAATTCCCTGTGGCCGACAAAAGAAGAATCAGGCTTGCTGATGAGTCTATTATCACCTGTGATGTTGTCAACTGCGTAGAGATCAGATTTGAAAACAGAATCTGCATGACACAGGCCGTCGTATTGCCCGACGATACAGAACCTTTATTGGGTGCTATTCCTATGGAGGCAATGGATGTGATCATTCATCCTAAAAGGCAGGAGCTGATTATTCACCCTGAACACCCAGAAGGCGCAGTCTCCCAACTCAGATCTATTTTCCCTTACCGGGGAGAGTAACCGGCCAATTAAGGATAGCATAAACTAAAAATCAGGTGCCCAAAAGGCAACTGACTTCAGTTAAAAGGTATCCGGGAATAGGATTGGAGTATACCTTTTTATTAATGTTAACCTTATTCATTTACTAAAAAGTCTATTCAATGGGTTTAATTTATGCGGAGATCGAGTTAATTAATGGCCTCGAATCAGGCCTTGCGCGAAAAAGTCAGTTTTGTATTGACGAAGTCAAAAAAATCAGGGTAAGCATGCTGGTAGATTCCGGGGCATATTATCTGACAATCAATGAAAACATTCAGGAGGTGCTTCAGCTACCTGTAGTCAGACAAAAAAGAGTTCAATTAGCTGATGGCAGATTCGAAGTGTATGATGTAGTAGCTCCTGTGGAACTCTGGTTCGAAAACCGTGACACTGTTTGTGAAGCTATTGTTTTACCGGGTGACAATGAACCTTTATTGGGAGCCATCCCTATGGAAGCCCTCGATGTAATTATCGACCCAAAAAGACAGCAAATGGTTGTTCATCCAGATCACCCCGATGGGCCTATCCTGAAATTGAAATCAGCTGTCCGGACGAATAGCTGACTCTCTTAAAACAATTAGTATCCGTGAAGGCGTCGGATACTAGATTTATGCATTACGTTTACTTCAACTCAAACTCAACTTCTTTTACCTCCTTCGAGTTTCCCCCAATCATTAGCTTGAATTTCCCCGGCTCTGCCGCATACTTCAGCTCATTGTTATAGAATTTCAGGTCCTCCACAGAAATACTAAAGCTTACTTCCTTCGTCTCACCTTTCTTCAGCATCAGTTTTTTGAAAGCCTTCAATTCTTTCACCGGCCTCGTTACTGTTCCCACCAGATCTCTGATGTACAACTGAACTGTTTCCTCTCCATCATAACTCCCATTGTTGGTAACTGAAACAGATACCTGTATTTTATCTTTTGCCGTGATCGTTTTTTTGTCGAGCGAAATTTCTCCATAGGTGAAACTTGTATAGCTCAGTCCATACCCAAAAGGATAGAGTGGCGTGTTAGGGATATCGAGATACTTCGAGGTGTATTTCTGATTCTCATCAAACGGCCTTCCTGTATTTTTTGCGTTGTAGTAAACCGGTATCTGTCCTGTGTTCCGCGGGAAGCTCATACTCAGCTTCCCCGAAGGGTTTGCTTTTCCGAACAGCACATCCGCAATGGCCGGCCCTGCCTGCGTTCCTCCAAACCATGTTTCGAGAATTGCATCACAGTTATCATTTTCCCACTGAAGCGTGAGTGGTCTGCCATTCATCAGCACCAGCACAATTGGTTTTCCGGTAGCCTTCAGTGCACGAAGCAGTGTCTGCTGATTTTCCGGAAGGCCGATCATGCTCCGGCTGGCAGCTTCGCCACTCATGCCAAAGGCTTCTCCCAATACTGCTACAATAATTTCTGATTGCTGTGCTGTTTGTACTGCTTCGGCGATCATTTGCTCCGGTGATGCAGCTTCAGCCTGAATCTGGCCATCATGATCATTCAGCCGCTTGCGAAGCGCAGGATCATCTATCAGATTGCATCCTTTTGCGTAAAGAAATTTATGGCCGTTTTGTTGTTCAAGCGCAGACCAGATGCTCACTGCTTTTTTGTAATCGCCGGCACCGCTCCAGCTTCCGATCAGATTGCGCCGATCTTTCACCAACGGACCAATGAAAGCAATTTTTTTTGTGGCATCGAGCGGAAGTGTCTGCGACTGATTCTTCAGCAGCACCATGCTTTTGATGGCCGCCTCTTTGCTCAACGCAATTTTATCGGTGTTCATGATGGCCGATTTGTTCCGCTCTTCGCTGATGTAACGGTAAGGATCTTCAAACAATCCGAGTTTGTATTTAGCTTCGAGTATTCTCCTGCATGCTTTATCTATCTGCGCGATGGATACTTTGCCTTCCTTCACGAGAGACGCACCATGTTTGATAAATACTTCACCCACCATATCCATATCCACCCCTGCATTGAGAGAAAGTTCTCCTACTTTCTTTTCGTCGCCCATGCCATGTGCGATCATTTCGTTGATGGCTGTGTAGTCGGTAACTATCAGCCCATGGAAGCCCCATTGTTTTTGAAGCAGCTCTGTCAGCAGCCATTTATTGGCAGTTGCCGGAATGCCTTCGATCTCATTGAAGCTGGTCATTATGGTGGCAACGCCTGCATCTACTGCAGCTTTGTATGGAGGAAGATATTCGTTGTACATGCGGATGCGGCTCATGTCTACTGTGTTGTAATCCCTTCCTGCTTCGGATGCGCCGTACAATGCAAAATGTTTTACGCAGGCGAGGATGGTATTGTTCTTCCGGAGATCATCTCCCTGATAGCCTTGCACCATGGCTTTTGCGATCTGTGATCCGAGATACGGATCTTCACCGGATCCTTCGCTCACGCGCCCCCAGCGCGGATCCCGCGCGATGTCTACCATCGGAGAGAATGTCCAGTTGAGGCCATCGGCACTGGCTTCATCTGCTGCAGCGATGGCAGTACGTTTGATGAGATCCATGTCCCAGCCTGCTGATAAGCCAAGTGGTACCGGAAAAATTGTGCGATGCCCATGCACTACATCATATCCGAAGAGCAGTGGAATTTTAAGCCTGGTTTCTTTAATGGCCAGGTCCTGCAACTTGCGAACTGCTACAGGAGTGAAGGTGTTGAACACTCCTCCTACCAATCCTTTCTTTATTTTTTCTTCCACATCCTCACTTAAAATCGGACCGGTAACATCAAATCCAACCGAAGGCAGATTGAGTTGTCCGAGTTTTTCTTCGAGCGTCATGCGCTGCATCAGCTTTGTGATAAACTGATCCATTGTTGGCTGTTGCGCGCTTGCATTAATGGCAATCAACACCATACAGCTCAATAATATTCTTCTGATCATGTGACTCAGTATTTGGGATGAGTTATTTCTTTTCTTTAAGGTAAGGACTTTCAAAGTCCAGTCTAAGTAATCCGGTTTGAATTTCCGGGCAACTCATGAATAATTTCCAGATCAATCCGCTCCGGTAGTTTTCGATCATTACAACAATCGGACCCTGGTCGATGGCCAGATGCGATTCCGCCACCCAGTTCTGCGTTTCGTTGAAAGCATCGGCAAAGCCATACTGGGTCCAGATCTTAGCGCCGGGTTTGTAATAAAAATGCCGCAGCGCCTGCATCGATTCTTTAGGTGAATAAGGGAAAGAAGACAGCGCTGCTGTTGGAGAAATAGTTCCATTATCGTTTTCCGGCGAATGTGCGTTGTAGCCATTGTAGGTATCACTGGCTGTAAGCCCCCAGCAGTCTGCACTGTAGCCTTTGAACTTATTCGGATTCTGAATGCAGTGTTGCCGGTTGATCTGCACGTGGCGCGTATTCTGTATCCAGTAATCTGCATAGCGGTCTTTCAGTCCGTGCGGATCGAGGCCGAGAAAAGAATAATGTGTGAAGAAAAGCGGACCTCCATAATCGAAGCCCAGCGGCAGCTCGAATCCATAGAACGATTTGCCGTTTCTGAAAAACCAGCTGTTAACCCATCCCTGATGATATACTTCGGGTTTGATTGCATACCGGGGAGAAGAAGCCGCCATCACGTAGGTGATGAGGCATTCATTCCATCCGTGGATTTCGTGATTCATTGCCCACCCGTTGTTAGGACTCCAGTGCCAGTAGAGCACATTTCTTCCGCCCTGCGTGTACCAATCCCATTCCGCTTCACTCCATAACCAGTTGATGGTATTGCGAAGCTGCGATTCTTCTGCGGTTTCTTTGTTGAAGTACTGTCTCGCGCAAAGCAATCCCTGAAAAAGGAAGGATGATTCCACCAGATCTCCGCCATCATCTTTTCTGCTGAAAGGAATTGTTTTGCCTGTTGATCCATTCAGCCAGTGTGGGAAAATGCCATGATAGTGATCGGACTTGCTGAGAAACCGCACCATCTTCAACAGTCGGTGCAATGCTGAATCGCGCGAAATCCATTTCCTTTCTGCTGCCACCAGTATAGCCATTATGCCGAATCCTGTTCCGCCTGTGGTTACCACTTCGGCACCGTAGTCGTATGCGATATTGCTTCGCTCGCGCGCGAGGCCCGATACAGGATGTCCAAAATCCCAGAAGTACCGGAAGGTTTGTTGTTGCACAAGGTCGAGCAACTGATCGTCTGTGAGATTGGGAATGATGGCGGTGCTGACCGTATCAACAGTTGTTTTTTTATTCGATCGTTTCTGCGCATCCGCTGAAAGGCAACAGCCCATCAGCAATGCCAGCATCATTATGCCTGATTGTA
Organism: Pseudoflavitalea sp. G-6-1-2; assembly: GCF_012927185.1. Classification (GTDB taxonomy): domain Bacteria; phylum Bacteroidota; class Bacteroidia; order Chitinophagales; family Chitinophagaceae; genus Pseudobacter. Next base: position 1,084,522 of record NZ_JABBGB010000001.1, on the reverse strand, counting down.
GTTTCATGTTTCCAAATTTTTAAGCGCTTAAATGCCGGGGCCGTGAAATCCCAGTTTCTGCAAGCCTGCTTTCACTTCAGGGCAACTCATGAACAGATCCCAGATCAGTTTGCTACGGTGGTTCTCGATCATCACAATTATTGGTCCCTGATCGATGGCAATGAAACTATCTGCAAACCATCCTGCATTCAATGAGAAGGCATCTGCAAAACCATACTCTTTGAAAAGTTTATCGCCCAGCACGTAATAGAAAAATTTCAACGCTGCCATCGATTCATCCGGCGTGTAAGGAAAAGAAGAAAGCGCAGCCGTAGGAGCAATCACTCCCAGATCATTCGTTGGAGAAGATGCTGCATAACCATCAGGAATATCACTGGCTGTAAAGCCCCAGCACTGAGCAGAGTAACCGAAATATTTATTGGGATTTGCCACTGCATGTTTGTAATTGATCAGCGAATGATTGGTTACCTGTTGCTGATAATTACCCCACGCATCAGATAATCCGTTCGGATTGAGGCCGAGGAAAGAATAATGCGAAAAGAAAAGCGGACCGCCCATCGCTGGTCCCAGTGGAAGTAGAAGATCGTAGTAAGATGCATTGTTGCAGATATTTCCGTTATCCGCCCATCCCTGAGTATACACTTCTTTTGGAATTGAATGAGCAGGTGAAGCCGCCGCCAGCACATAAGTAATGAGGCATTCATTCCATCCGCGAACGCGCAGATTCATATCCCAGTTGAATTCGTTGCTGTAATGCCAGTAGAGTACATTTTCATTGTTGCGCGTAAACCAGTCCCATTGCACATCCTGCCAGAGTTGGTTGATATTCGCGCGCAGCGCGGTTTCTACGGCATCTGCTCCATTGAAATATTGCCGGGCTGTCAGCAACCCCTGCATCAGAAACGCAGTTTCCACAACATCTGCTCCATTGTCTTTTGCACTGAACGGCACGATTGCTCCGGTTGCTCCATTGATCCAATGCGAGAAGGCACCTTTTATTCTTTGTGCATTCTGAAGAAAGCCGGTGATTTTTGCCACGCGTGCCAATGCCGCTTCGCGCGTGATGAATTTCCTGTGCGTACCAACGATGATGGCCATGATGCCAAAGCCTGTTCCTCCCGTGGTAACAATATCTCCCGATGTATTTCTATCTCTCGCCATGCCGCTCACCGGATGTGCGAAGTCCCAGAAATACCTGAAAGTTTGTTGCTGCACTCTGGTAAGCAGGTCATCGTCGCTGATACGCGGAAATTTGTCAGAAGAATCCAATGATGTGACTAATTGCAATTGTACCGGTGATTTCAGTTTCCCTCCATCACCGGTTTTAAGTGTGCCGGCTACGTCGATTGTATAGCGGGTAAAGAATTTCAGCGGCTCTGCTGCACGGATCACGAGCATGCTATCATCGAGTTCGTAACTTAATTGTGCAGTTACTGCATTGCCCTGCTTTTCTTTCAACGCTACAGAAGCATTCACTGTAGACCTATCGAGCCTCGCCGGAAGTTTGAACCTGATCACGGGCTGGCGCTTCACATCGTAATAAATGGTTTGTGCAGGGATGTTGTCGATGGTCCAGTAAGAAAAGCTGAAATCGGCAGGAGCAGGTTTTGGTCCCGGTCCGGAATCAGCGCCTGAGCTGCTTTTGCCGCAAGCAGCAAAACAGCTCACTGATATCAAGAATGTGATTGCCTTCATAACAAAACATACAGGGGTTTCATCCCCACTTATTGTTTGTTGTTGTACAATGCTGCGATCTCTGCAGCTGACAGCACTTTATTGTAAATCCTGAACTGATCGAGTGATCCTGTATAGTTGGTCTGCCAGCTATCATAGGGTTTATTCAGCGCCAGAGAGGCAGGCCCCCCGATAATGAATCCGGATACTTTATCGAAACTCAGTTTGCCTCTGGGTGCGCCTCCTTTCTTCACATCAGTGAGGCCCGGTGGCAATCCGGTGAGGGCAACACCATCTACGAAGGTGCCCAGCTTTGAAGTGGCTTCATCGTAAGTAAAAGCCAGATGGTGCCATTGATCGTTCAGGATGTTCTTCAGCCGTTGATCGCCTCCAAACACAAACCACTGATCCTGTAAAAAGAATTTACCGGTCATTAGTTCAGGTGTACTCTGTCCTTTGTTTTCAACCAGAAAGAATACTTCACTTCTCAGATCTTCGTTGGCTGTGGTAGGAAGTGCAAATATGAATTCTGCCCCGTTATCATGTGGTGTTTGTTTCATCCAGAATGCAATGGTAAAGCTGGTTGCATTAGCAAAATCATTGGCAGAGGGGTAGTTGATGTACGCATTGGAAGCTCCCTTGTAAGCCTTGCCCAGTACGCCATCCACATAAGTAGCATTCACTGCGGTCCCGAAATTGGCTTTGATGCTGTCCACTTCGGTTTTGTCGAATGCAGTATAGAATTTGAGTATGCCTCCGGGGTTATCGGGGTCATTTTTGAAATCGTGCATACCCGGCCTGTCGAGTTTCTGACAGGATGATCCTGCAGTAAACGCCAGCAGGAAAAATATATAGCTAAGCAATTGATTCAATTTCATAGACAATTTTTTCAGATGAAAAATTGATTGCGCATTTTCGGTTCCGTTATTGATAATCCGGATTCTGTACCAGCTTGCCTCCAGATTTATCGATGGCACTTTGCGGAATCGGATAGAGTTTGTTCCTGGCCTTGTATCCCAATGGTCCCAATACTTCCAGTGCTTTTCCCCAGCGAACCAGATCGTAGAATCTCTCGTTCTCCATAGCCAGCTCTATTCTTCTTTCTTTTCTGATAGCATCGCGCAGTTGATTCTGATCCGTAATGGTGATTTTAGGAAGAAGCGCTGCATTGTTCTTTCTCGCGCGTGCGCGTATCTGTTCGAGATAATTGAGTGCTTTAGTGGTATTGGCCGGACCACCTACTTCATTGGCAGCTTCAGCCGCCATCAGCAATACATCTGCATAACGGAGTATGCCGATATTGAGCCACCTGCTGAAATGCGGATCGTCTTTTGTAATGGTTATTTTCGCTCGGCGGGCAGGGTCGGTGTATACTTTTTTATTCCAGTAAGGCTGCGCCAGCGGAGGCATCGGAGGCAATGTTCTGCCATAACCTCCGGTAGATGATCCGCCATCAGACAGTCCGGAATACAGGAAGGTGGCGTCTTTCCGGGGATCACCTGCTTCGTAACTATCGAGCAGATCTTTGGTAGGAACATTAAAGCCCCATCCCAAATCCCAGTCTCCCGAACCACGAACTCCCTGCACCTGATTATGATTGTTGCCAAGATTTACAGAACCAGTAGCGTTCACATACATCTGAATTTCAAACAACGATTCTTCAGAGTTCTCTCCATCTTCCTTGAAGAGTTTGTAGTACTCTTCTATCAGTTTGTATTTGTTGGAACTGATCACAGACTCGGCCATCACCAAAGCATCTCCCCAGCGCTGGCGATAGAGCATTGTTTTTGCTTTCAGACCAATGGCAGCTCCTCTTGTTGCTCTTCCGATAAATTGCGCAGGCCATTCCGGAGGAAGCGTAGACAGTGCGAAGTCGAGATCTTTATCGATGAGGTTGTAGATCTCAGCCGCAGGCGATTTGGCAATATTGGCATCTTCGGGTCTGTTCACTTTGAAATCGATCTTTGGCACGTCACCGAAATCGCGCACCAGATCGAAATAGGTCAATGCACGAATAAAGGCAGCTTCTCCACGATTGGTCTGGCTTGCAGGATCGGTGAGCTTGAGAGAATCCACATCATGGATCACGGCATTGCAGAGGATAATTACATAATAATGATCATCCCAGTAAACTGCAGCCTGGCCCTGTGCAGCATCGTATTGAAAATTATCGAAGATGGTAGTGATGAAAGATGCATCACCGGTGGTGCTTCCTTTGAGTGCATCATCGGACCGGATGTTCTTAAAGCCGAGTGTAGGAAATCCGCTCATCCCATCTTTGCGAAGCTCGCCGTACAACGAAAACACTTTTCCTTCGAGACCGCCCTGTACGATATCGTCCTCAGTGCCTACGCCCAGTGGTTTTCTGTCGAGGAATTTCTTGCAGCCTGTTGCTCCGGCAAGCAGCAGCATAATCGGCAACAGCACTGCGATCCATTTATTGTTGAGTGTCATGATAATTAGTTTTAGAATGTTGCATTGAAGCCGAATGAGAAAATGGCGGGAAGCGGATACGATCCTCTGTCTACCCCGAACTCGATGGCCGATCCTCCAAACTCAGGAGAGAAGCCAGAACTTTTTTTGAAAGTTTTCAGGTTCTGTGCATTCACGTAAACCCTGAGCGATTTCACTATGGCGCTCTTCCCGTTTCTTTTTACCGGTACATTGTATCCGATATTCACATTGCGGATTCGGAGATAACTTCCATCTTCGATCATATAAGTGGAGTTCTGTTTGTTGATCACTCTGTTATCGTTTACCTGTGGTTCCCAATTGGAGGTACCGGGGCCATTCCATCGATTCAGTCTGTCTTCACGATAATTGAACACAGCATAGGTGTTTCCATTTCCCCAGCTGCGGAAGATCTCATTGCCATACACACCCTGAACGTCTATGCCCACATCAAATCCTTTGTAATCGGCAGACAGAGAGAAGCCGTAAATGAAGTCGGGAGTGGGATTGCCGATCATTACGCGGTCGTTGTCGTCGATCTTTCCATCCGGCCCGGTAAGTTTGCCATCAGGGCCTTTGGGCCCTGCGATATCTCTGTATTTGAGATCACCGGGTCCATACTCACCCAGAAAACTTGCATTCGGAGAAGACATCTTATCTGCATAGGATTGATACACGCCTTCCACCTCATATCCAAAGAAATAACCAATAGGCATACCTGCAGTTACTTTACTGCTGTTGGTGATGATCTCGAAGCCTTGCTGGTAGATCTTCAGTACTCTGTTGTTGAGCGTGGTGATATTTCCACTGATCGAATAACCAATACCACCGGGTGTTCTATCGATCCATGTCGCACTTGCTTCTATTCCTTTATTTCTGATCTCACCCGCATTGGTGATACCGGGCTTGGTTCCGCTGATGCCGGGATAATTGGTGAGCACGTTCTTGGAAGTTTTGTTGTAGTACACAGCTTCCACACGAAGTCTGTTTTTCAGGGTTGCGATTTCAAATCCACCTTCGATGGAATTAACGGACTCCCATTTTAGATCACGGTCGGCGATATAACTTGGAGTAAGTGCAGCCACCACATTATCGCCGAATACAGCGCTGGATCCGCTGATCAGCTGCGGATAGAATGGATAATGAATCTCAGTGAACTGATTTCCCAGAATACCCCATGACCCTTTCAGTTTTACGTGATCGAATATAGTTTGGCGCGACATGAATTTTTCTCTCGTCATATCCCACGCAACGCCGAATGCAACGAAATTCTGCGACCGGTTGGTAGAAGCCATTTCAGACGAACCATCTCTTCTGAAACTTGCATTGAAGATGTATTTGCCATCGTAGTTGTACAGCAATCTGAACAATCCGGAAACGGTAGCCGTTTCCCATTGCAGTGGTTTAGGATTGTCGAAGAGATCGTTCCCTTCACTGATTCCTGAAATTTTTGAATCGGGATCGCCGAAGAAATTATCGAGGTACCAGAATCTTTTATCTCTTGGAATAGGCGTTCCATTTGGCTTCTGGGATACAGAACCATTGGTTTCCTGATAACTGCTGAAATACGTAGTGAAACCTCCCATTGCAGTGAGGTTATGATTGCCGAATTTTTTCTTGTAACTCAGCAGGTACTCCTGTTGAAATTTGGAGAAAGTATTTTCTTTCTGAAACACTCTCGTGGTCTGGTATTGATTCTGGAACGATTCCTTATCCAGATCTGCCGAGTACACTTTGATCTGCGGCGTGTACCTGCGCTGGTTATTGAAACCAAGATCCATGTAGTAAGTGGCTTTGAAATTGAAATCGCGCAGGAAATTGATATCGGCATTCACGCTTCCGATCACGCGGTATTCCCGTTGCAGATCGGTATTTCTTTTTTCATCCACCAGCATCAATGGATTGGCTACCTGCGGACCACCGATTTCGTCCGGCAGCCTGTTGTACATTTTTCTTTCGGCATTGTACGGCGTAACAATTGGCGTAGCATTGATGGCGCTGATAAAGTCGCTAGTAGCGGGAGGTGTAGCACGATAACCATTCAGGTTGAAACCGAGTTTGATGCCTTTCGACACACGCACTTCATCATTAACCGTGAGCAGAATTTTATCGAGGTTTTCGTGTTTTATCAGTCCCTGTTCTTTGATGTAACCAACGCCGAAGTAGAACTTGTTCTTTTCGGTTCCCATCGACATGCTCACGTTGTTGTTCCACATAATGGCATTCTTGTTGGCGATCAGGTCTTGCCAGTTTGCATTGCCATTATAGCGATCATAAAATCCAAAAGGTACATTACCCTGGTTTCGGCGCTGTTCGTCGTAGAGCGTTTTGAATCCGGCGGCATCGGTCATTTTAACCTTGTCTGTTATTTTTTTGATGCCGATACTTGAGTTGAGGTTAACGGTGAGTTGCCCGGTTCTTCCTTTCTTGGTGGTAACGATAATTACACCGTTTGCACCGCGAACACCGAAGATGGCCAGTGATGAAGGGTCTTTCAGGATCTCCACCGATTCGATATCTGCCGGATTAACGAAGTTGATGTTGTCGTTGAAGAGACCATCAACCACGTAGAGCGGTTTGGTTTGTGTTCGGCTCACGGTTCCGCGTATGCGAATATCTGGTTCCTGTCCGGGCAATCCGGTATTTACAATAGACACACCCGCTACTTTCCCCTGCAATGATGCGATTGGGTTGGTATTGGGCTTATCCGCCACTTCTTTCCCGCTCACTTTTGCGATGGACCCGGCGAGGTCTCTTTTCTGGGCAGTACCATATCCGATCACCACTACCTGTTCGAGTTGGGTGTTGGAGGCACGAAGCACAATATTGATCTCGGTTCTTCCATTCACCGTTACTTCCTGCGTGAGATAACTTACAGAAGATATCACCAGTACGGCATTGTCGGGAACGGTGAGACTGTATCGTCCCTCTGCATCCGTGGAAGTTCCTGCGTTGGAGCCTTTCACACGAATGGACACGGAAGCAAGCGGCTCGCCCGCTTCATTGGTGATACGTCCCGAAACCGTTGCCTGCTGAATAATGGTATTCTCTTTTTTCAGCACTACCAGATTATTGTTGAGCACTTCGTAAGAGAGGAGGGTGTTAACCAGTAGTCTATTCACTACGGAGAGCACATCTTCATCTTTGGCAGTGATGGTTACTTTAGGTTGTGAAGCAAGGAGTCCTGAACTGTACAGGAATCGGAAGCTGGTCTTTTTTTCGATGGCTGCCAGCACTTTTTTGATATCGGAAGATTGTATGTTGAGCGTCACCTTCGACTGCGAGTGAACATTCGCCGATACATGAAGACAGCCAATTAATATGATGGCAAACGTCAATTTCATGATAAGGACAAGCTGAGTTATGATAGGCCGCCCCGGAAAATCGGGGCAAATCCTGTATTTTTTCATACTTTAAGCATTGAAAAGGGTTTACAATTGGTAAAATCAGCAACCTGGCAAGGGGGGCCTTTTACCGATACTCTTATTCGGGCGGGGAATGTTGGCGCATTTCCCGCTTTCATTATGTGATGATGTAATCAGGAGCTGTTTGCAGTTGGCATGGCGAGTTTTGTTTTCGTGATCAATGGGTGTTCTATTGAATAGAAATGATAACCGTTTTATTGTTGTTGCTGAATGCGTAATTGAACTTCAGTTTGTCCGACGAAGAAGTGAGCTTCAGGGCATGCAGCGCCTGAGGCAATGTTTCGGTTTCGAATGATCCGGTGAATAGGATTGCTTCGAGTCTGGGATCAGTGAATACGATTGTAACACCATACCATCTTTCCATTCTCTTTGCCAGTTCGGCGAATGTTTCCTCAGCAAAAACCAGTTTGTTCTGCACCCAGGCTGTTTCTACCACGGCGCTGTCGGTTTCGCTGATGGTAAGATTTCTGATAGTGACCAGCGCAGGGGATGATGTTCTGCTCCCGGAATCTGAACCTGTTCCTTTAGCATGTGTGCTATCTCCACTCACTATTATCTTCTCGTTTGGCTTGAGAATGATTTTCTCAGCAGGTCTGTTTCTGATCAACACCTCGATGCTTCCCTTTACCAGCGCAGCTTCCGTTGTTTTTTCGTTGGGATATGCTTTTACATTGAACGTTGTTCCCAGCACTCGCACATCGAGGCGTGAAGTGTGTATCACAAATGGTTGTTCTGCATTTTTCACCACATCGAAGTAGGCTTCGCCGGTCAATGTGAGTTCACGATGATGCACACCGAATGATTTATTGTAGTTCAGTCTGCTTCCGCCATTCAGCCAAACCTTGCTGCCATCGGGGAGTGAAACCATAGTTCGGGAGCCATTGCGGGTAACGATCTCACTGTTTGCATCTGTTTTCGCAAGCTGCGTGCCTTTGGTAGTGGAAGCTGGCTGCAAATAATACCAGATGAGCGAAGCTGCTGCCAATAGCGTCGCAGCAACGGCAATTTTAGTCCACAGTTTTCGACGTCTGGGATACTTTTCGATGCTGAAAGTGGCAGACTCTTCTGCTGTTTCATCGGGCGTTGCAAAGCTGATGCCCTGCTTCTTCATTCTTTCGAGGTGCCGGTGAAAAGCGAGTTCGGTTTTGTGGAGGTCTTTGGCTTCGTCCTGTTGCCAGAGTTCAGTGATGGCCTGCAAGGGGAAATGCAGGTCCGGGTTATCTTTCAGTAACCGGGCAAGCTCCTGCAGTTCGGCATCGGAGGCTTCGCCGGCGAGCTTTCTGGCTATGAGTTCCCAAATACGATCGGCAGACATAATTAATATTGTATAAGGAAGGATCCCAAAACGGAGCCGATCTACCAAAGGCGTTCGAAAAAAATTTTCAGATCAGAGACTGAGTATTTTCCGGAGGTTCACGTTGATGGCCTTGCCAATCTTTTTCAGTGCGATGGCCAGCTGATTGTCGATGGTTTTGATGGAGATGTTGAGAATTTCGGCTACTTCCTTATAGCGGAGTCCGTCTTCGCGGATCAGTTTGTACACCATTTTGCAGCGGGGAGGCAGGTGATCTATGGCTTCTTTCACTTTTTTGGTCATTTCGGCGCTGAGCAGAATTTTTTCCGGGTCCTGGTGCGGGCTTTCGAGCTCAACCTTCAGATCGTCCAGCGAAATGGATGCCTGTTTCTGATGGCGCATGAGATATTTGAGTGCTGTATTGCGGGTACTCACGTAAAGGTATACGGCAAGATTATCGATGTTCTGCAATTGGGCTCTCCGCTCCCAGATGCGGATAAACACGTCAGACACAATTTCCTCAGCCATTTCGGGTGAGCGAACAAATGATTGTGCAAACTGAAGTAATGGGGGATGGAAAAGATAAAAAAGTTCCCTGTATGCCAGCGGATCATCATAAACAGCAATGCGTCTTTGCAGTTCTTTGGTATGGTTGGAACGCGTATCCACTGGGTTACCAGGCGCTAAAACAGTTTAATAGTAGTGATCACACACAATTTACCGGAAAAATTCAGAAAGATAATTTTCAGGTTGAAGGCTATTTGTTTTAATTTTGCCCCTCTCTAAAAGTGAAAGCTAACAATCAAGATATTCTCCGTGAGGAGATCGGACCCTTAGCTCAGACGGTTAGAGCATCTGACTCATAATCAGAGGGTCGTTGGTTCAAATCCGACAGGGTCCACCAGACTAAACCCGCCTTCATGGCGGGTTTTTTATTTTATGCTTCTTCAACATCGTGCCTGTTACTTGTTTGGGTCACTATTTTGGTCACTAAGTTTGACAGCCCCTGCCATCACTCCTTATATAATGGTATAGGTATTTGCTGTTTTTCCCCGACTTTATCGACCAGTTCTTTTTCAGGATCGACCAATCTTCCTTTCCAATAAAATCCCGTGAAACCGTATAAATTGTTGTTTCTTTGCCAACCTTAACATTTCATTTAACCCGGGAAAGATACTTTTGATCAATCATTTAACTGGTATGAAAAAAATTCTGTTTCTGTTTCTCACTGTAGCCTGTGTAACGGCTGTTAATGCCCAGGACTCTACCTCAACTGCCACTAAGAAGAAAAAAGACTGGAGCAAAGTCACCCTCGGGAACCGCGCCAATGATCACCTGATGATCCAACTCGGTTATAATGGATGGGCTTCAGCACCAGATACCATCAATACAAAAGGAATTCCCAGAAGCCTGAACGTATACTTTATGTTCGACTTCCCTTTCAAGTCTGATCCCCGCTTCAGCATCGGTATCGGTGCAGGTTTCGGCACAGACAATATGTATTTCGATAAAACAGATATCGACATCACCGGAAAACGTTCTAACAAACTCACGTTCAAAAACGTAGCAGATACCAACCATTTTAAGAAATACAAACTGGCTACCACTTACCTGGAAGCTCCTGTGGAACTGCGTTTTGCCTCAAACCCAACCAATACCAACAAAAGCTGGAAATTTGCGGTGGGTGGTAAGATCGGAACCCTCATGAGTGCTTCCGTAAAAGGAAAAACGCTTCAGAACAAGAACGGCAATACCATCAATGCCTACACCAGCAAGGAAAAAGCGAAACGTTTCTTTGAGAGCACCCGTATCAGCCTTACCGGCAGAATCAGCTATGGCGTATTCGGACTGTATGGTTCTTACCAGATGAACAACTTCATCAAAGACGGTATGGGGCCAGACGGTATCCGTCCGTTCCAGATCGGTATTTCCATCAGTGGATTGTAAGCGATCCCTCAAAATATTCAGCGGGCGGCCTCATCAGGGCCGCCCGTTTTGTTTTGGCGCTGTTTAATGATTTACCTTTGCTGCAAAACAGCATCATTGTTAGATAAGAAGAATAACATTCAGAACGAAGAGAAAGCAGTACTGGTGGGTCTGGTTCACAAAGACCAGACAGAAGCACAGGTAAAAGAATATCTCGCAGAACTGGCGTTTCTGGCAGAAACCGCCGGAGCCAAGGCCGTCAGGCATTTTATTCAGAAACTGGCGCATCCCGACAGCCGCACTTTTGTAGGTAAAGGGAAGCTGGAGCAGATTTTTGAATATATCCAGGGCAAGGATATCAACCTCGTAATTTTCGATGATGAGCTCAGTGGCTCACAGATCCAGAATATTGAAAAAGTACTCAATGTAAAGGTGATCGACCGGTCCGACCTGATCCTCGACATCTTTGCCAGCCGCGCTAAAACCGCCCAGGCCAAAACACAGGTGGAACTGGCGCAGTACCAATACCTTCTTCCCCGATTGAAAGGGATGTGGAAACACCTTGAACGTCTTGGGGGCGGTATCGGAACCAGAGGTCCGGGTGAAACGGAGATCGAGACCGACCGTCGTATCATCAAAGACAAGATCGCATTGCTTCGCAGAAAACTGGCCGAGATCGACAAGATCGCCGCAGTTCAGCGCAAAGACCGCGGCGAGTTCATCCGTGTTGCCCTCGTAGGTTATACCAACGTAGGCAAGAGCACTATCATGACCCTCATCAGTAAAAGCGAAGTATTTGCCGAAAACAAATTATTCGCTACACTCGATACCACCACCCGCAAAGTGGTGTTTGAGAATACGCCCTTTCTGCTCAGCGATACCGTAGGTTTCATCCGCAAGCTTCCTCACCATCTCGTGGAAAGCTTCAAGAGCACACTCGATGAGGTGCGCGAAGCAGATATTCTGCTGCATGTGGTAGACACTTCCCATCCGCAGTACGAAGATCAGCTCGGCGTAGTGAACAGCACCCTGCAGGAGCTGAAAGTTTTCGACAAGCCGATGATCACCATCTTCAACAAGATGGATATGTACGAGAAGAATACTTTCGATCCCTGGCTCGAAGAAGAAGTGAAAGTGGAGATCCTCAACGAACTCAAAGAAAGATGGGAGAACGAACTGCAGGGCAACTGCGTATTCATCTCTGCCATCGAAAGAACGAATATCGATACGCTTCGCACTACCATTCTCGAAAAAGTGCGTGATATGTACAAGATCCGCTATCCCTACAAAACATCTTTCTACTACTGATGTCTGAGAAGAAATACAAATGGCATCAGATAGCTGTAAGTGAGGCAGAGCTTGCCTTTGCTGGCAATGGCGTAGCCGTGGTGGAAGTGAAGGGAAAGAAGATCTGCATTGCGAAACACCAGGAAGAATGGTATGGGTTTGCGTTTAAATGTCCGCATGCGGGAGGTATTATGGCCGATGGCTATATCGACGCCGTCGGCAATGTGGTGTGCCCACTTCATCGTTACAAGTTCAGTCTGAAGAATGGCCGCAATACCAGCGGGGAAGGATACTATCTCAAAACCTATCCTGTAAATATCAGCGAAGAAGGGATCTTTCTCGGCATCGAGGAAAGCGGACTTTTCGGCTGGCTCTGATTTTGCTGCACAGAATTCATGGGGCATCTGCCCATTATTTGGTCATAATAGATTAATTTACTCTGTATATTTTAACGGATATTTCCGATGATCCTGAAAAAACTATTCGTACCGGCTTTCCTCACGGCCATCACTATCCTGTATGCCCATACGTTGACAGCTCAGGAGAAATTATCTTCCGATGAGTTGTTCGTACAGGCGCGCGAGGCTGCATTCAAGCAGAAAGATTATCCCAGGGCAATCGCCATCTGCCGTCAGGCATTGAGCATCAGTCCGGGTTATACTGATATCCGCGTGTTCCTCGGAAGGCTGTATTTCTGGAATGATCAGACAGACAGTTCGCGCCTCACGCTCGATCGCGCACTGAAAGAAAATCCCGGCCATGAAGATGCAGCGCTTGCTGCAGCCAGCATCGCCTACTTCACCGACCGGTACAAAGAGGCGCTGGATTATTGCGAAACCGGCCTGCAGCATCATCCCAAATCGCCAGACCTGTTGTTGCAGAAAGCGAAGATCCTTACAGCCACCCGCGAATACAAATACGCAGCAAAGATCACCGATACACTGATCGGCATAGATCCAAAGAATACAGACGCACGCGCTCTCGCAGCCCGTATCAGAGATTTCAGCTCCACCAATCGAATCGGTATTTCCTACGACTATACTCATTTCGGTAAACAATTCGATGATCCCTGGCATCTCGTAAGTCTCGATTACGGCAGAAGCACCAAATACGGATCAGTGATCGGAAGAGTCAACTACACCAATCGTTTCAAAACAAACGGTGTTCAGTTTGAAGTGGACGCCTATCCAAGCATCGCTAAAAATTTCTACGCATACATGAATTTCGGCTACTCGCCCGATGAATCTGTTTTTCCGAAATACCGTGGCGGATTCTCTCTCTACGCCAATCTTCCCAAAGGATTTGAAGCAGATGCCGGGTTTCGCTATCTCAACTTCGGAAGCGACACATGGATCTACACCGGCTCAATAGGAAAATACTACAAGAGCTTCTGGTTTAACCTCCGCGCATATGTTACGCCTAATCACGATCGCATTTCACATTCCTACGCATTCACTACCCGCTACTATCTCGGAGGCGCAGATGATTTTGCACATATCTCCATCGGCACAGGTATTTCACCGGACGACAGAGCGCAGGCCATCCAGCTCAACAGCAATTACAAACTGCTCACGCATAAAATTTCCGGCGGCTATCGCTTCACACATAAAAAGCTGAACGTATTTCTCGTGAACCTCGGATATGCACGCGTGGAGTATCTTCCTGAAACAAAAGACAATCAGATAACAGCCGGAATCGGCTACCAGCGCAGATTCTAAACAATTCGCCCCGTGAAGAAAAGAACCAGGAACATATTGATCATTGCAGGAATGATTTTGCTGATTCCCGTTTGGATGTGGACCGCCTGGCTGATCACACCTAAGAAAAAACTGGTGGTTGCCATTGTAGATAAAACGGAAATCAGCCGACAGGGTCAGGAACACGTATCGCTTACATGGGTGCTCAATCAGGAGCGATACACCAAAACAAGCAGCAAGCCGTATCATGTATCCCAGGATTATTTTGGATTTTTTCCGCAACAAGGCGAGCAATTCCGTGTAAAAGGATTGGAAAGATTCACTCCCGCTCAACTCGATCAACTCAGCAACGACTGCAAAGCGGCCTACTACACAGACACCTACGGCGTATTCAGCAATGAATGGTTTTCACATAAGAATGTAACTGAACGATCAGGCCTCGTGTACGGAGGAATGAGCAAAGAAGACATTGCGCTTTTGCAGCTGATGAAAGACAAACACAAGACCATCATCACAGAATTCAATACCATCGGCTCTCCTACGGCTCCTGAAATAAGACAGCAGTTCGAGCAAATGTTCGGACTGAAGTGGACCGGATGGATCGGAAGATATTTCGAATCGCTGGATACAACCACCAACAAAGAGCTTCCGCAATGGCTGGTTGGCAACTATCTCAAACAACACAACAATCAGTGGAGCTTCAAAAATGGCGGTGTTGCGTTTGTGAATGACAAAGATGAAATTGAAATTCTCGAAGCAGGCACACATCTTAACGAAGCAGTGCCACATATCATCACAGGCATAAAAGGGCAAACGCTTTATCAGCTTCCATCCTCCATCAAATATTCATTCTGGTTCGATGTGGTGCAGCCAGACAGCAGCATCAATCAGGTGATCGCTCAGTTCAGGATCGATGCGAACGACGCAGGCATGAAACTACTGAAAGCAAGAAACATCCCCGCGATGTTCCCCGCAGTGACGCAACATACCGGCAAGGATTACAAATTCTATTATTTCTCCGCAGACTTCTGCGACAACCCGGTAGGAATGGGGAGTTCTTATTTCAGGGGAATATCTTTCTTCAAATTTCTATTCTACGATTCCAGTAATCCGATGGAGCGGAAAAGCTTCTTCTGGAATTACTACCGCCCTTTGATGACAACCATTCTCGATGAGTTGTACCGCGAGCAATAACACTATGGTTTCCATGTTTTGAATAAGGTATCCGGAATCAGCTTCGCTCCCTGAATGAATCGTTGATTCTTTTGCTGAAATTTGCCGAATGCCCCGCGCATGCTTTCGATGATTGCAGGGTCAGTTATCCTGTCTTCATTGAGCGTGTTGTTGATTCTGAAAACATCTGAGCCGTTCAGATGAAAAGGCCCCATTACAAAATCAATGAGATCGGTTTTGGTTTGCATCAGCGGAATGGCGTGGATATTCCGGAAGCTTCGTGCGGTATCTAACCCGCTACCCATCCAGCTTTGAAGCGATGGCAACTTTA
The DNA here is from genome assembly GCF_012927185.1 of Pseudoflavitalea sp. G-6-1-2. Classification (GTDB taxonomy): domain Bacteria; phylum Bacteroidota; class Bacteroidia; order Chitinophagales; family Chitinophagaceae; genus Pseudobacter. Next base: position 1,069,264 of record NZ_JABBGB010000001.1, on the reverse strand, counting down.
AAGCATAGCTGTTTTTGAGGTAAGCAAGCAGGGTTGGGCCGATATCGAAATGGGTGGAGAGCGATTGAAATTTCGCTGTTCGCTGCAACATAGGTGAGTACAGAATCAGCGGCACATGGTATCTGTCGATCTTGGTGCTCATCGGAATTTCGGGCATCCGGTGATCTCCAGTGATCAGGAAAATAGTGTTGCTGTAGCCGGGTTGTTCTTTTGCTTTTGCGAAGAATTGCTTCAATGCATCATCCGCGTATAAGATAGAGGCGAACTGCGCTTTATACTGGCGTCGTTCTGCTTTCTGATCGCCCGTCAGCTTCAGCTCATCCATTCTTTTTTCTACTGCCTGATTGTATTTTTCCTGCTCGTTGATTAAAAATGGACTGTGCGTAGCAACCGTCAGCAGCACCTGCAAGGTTGGTTGCGAAGTTGACTGCTGATCTGCGTATAAGAACCGGAACAGTTCTTTATCACCATACCCCCAGCTGAAACCGTTACTGGCAGGGAGTTGCGTATAGCCCGCAGGGAATGTGGATTTATCTCTGATTCTGTCGGCATTCTGATGCTTCAGAAAAATATCCATGTTGTCGAATGAAGCATCACCGCAATAATAGAACCCGGTATTGTATCCATTCTTTTTCAGCAGGCTCATGAGGCTGAGTTGCGGAGGCATCTTTTCTCCCAGTTCATTGAATCCATTTTTCCCAAAAGGAAGCGAGCCAAGCACTGTAGGCAATACAGCAAAGGTTCTTCCTCCTCCACTGAGAAAATTCTCCCAGTAAAGACTATGCTGCGATAATGAATCGATAAATGGCGTGAAGTTCCCAAGGTATGCACCCTGATTGGTGAATGCGCGACCAAGCCCCTCAACCAGCAGTATCACAATATTGGGAGGCGTGGCAGATTTATTCAGAAATGGAGAGAGCACATCTTCGGTGCTGTCTCCATGCAGGAACGGATAATCTTTTTCATCGGTATAGTTGAAACTGGCGATGGTTCCAGTTCCTGTGTTCTCGCCATAATCTCCGATGTAGGAATCTGCATAGATATCGGTTTCCAGTTCTTCGGGATAGAAATGGTTGTATGAAGCTCCGAGGAAATAATCGAGTTTATTGTAAGAAAGGTTATTGCTGTATTCGTTCTGAAATACGTGCGGAGTAAAGCCCGCAGAGAATGCAAACAATGAAGTGACCACTACCAGCAGAGTCAACATAAATGATGCAACTTTCCCTGGCCGGATCTTTTTCGTTAACCAGATCAGCGCTGTAATGATGGCTGCAATGGCAATCACCATCAGCAATAATGTGAGGAAGTTGAGTTTGCCGGATGCGCCAACAGTAAGCTTGATTTCTTTCCAGCTATATCCGTAGAGGTCGGCGCCAAGCGGAACCAGCGTGCTGTTGAAATATTGAATGAGTGCGAGATATCCGAGAGTAAACAATACGGCGAGTACAAGATAAGTGATCGCTGCGGCTCTTCGCGAAGCAAAACTTATTACCAGAAATAGCAGCAGCAACAGAAAGTTGAGCTTGCAGAAGAAAATGAAATCGGTGAGCAGCGCATTAAAAAGGAACAGTACCGGCTCTTCCGGAAACTGATGGGAAAATCCGTTCCAGAGCCATTCGAGTAATCGCAGCGCAACCAGCACAATCAGCCAGCCGAGAGCTAATGATGCAAATCTCCGCAAGATCACAGTGATCTTTTCCGAAGTGGTTCCTGTACCTGCACTGGTTGTATCAACAGTTTCCATGCCTGATCCGTTTGATTTATTTTTTAGGTGCCGCGCCTGCAAAGCCCTGTCTTGTCATTTCGCCCCAGGCTTTCTTTTTCCTCGCCAGATCGATATTTCCTCTGATGGCCGACCACACCACAAACGGATGGAAAAAGAAAGGCTCTGTGAGTGCAGTGAAGAACAGCCTCAACACTTCCGATCTTTTTTTATACTGGTTGTAAGTGAGTACTTCCATACAGATGGCAAATACGGAATAAGTGAATCCGAATGCCGCGATAAAGGCAAGGAGTGCGAAAAAGAAATTCCAGTCCACCAGTCCGAGAATTGCGAACAGCAGAAATACCAGCATCCCGAATGCTTCGATCAGCGGCGCAAGGAATTCGAAGAAGAACCAGTAAGGATAACTGATCAGTCCGAGAAGTCCGTATCGTGGATTGAAAAATAGTTTTCGGTGGAAGCTTAATGTCTCGATGGTGCCACGGGTCCAGCGGTTGCGCTGGCGGCCGAGGATCTTGAATGAGACGGGAGCTTCCGTCCAGCAAAGCGGATCGGGGATGTAAGTTACTTTGTAGGGGATCTTCTGTTCTTCCATGTACCGGCGCATGCGAACCACCAGCTCCATGTCTTCACCTACCGTATCATGATTGTAACCTCCGGCTTTGATCATGATCTCACGATCGAAAGCGCCGAAGGCGCCGGAAATCAGCAGCAGTCCATTCAACCGGCTCCATGCCATGCGGCCAAGCAGGAAGGCCCGGATGTATTCGAGCGTTTGCACGCGGGGCAGGTATTGTTGAGGAAGATGCACTTTAACCAGTCTTCCTTCTTCTATTTCGCAGGAGTTGGCAATGCGCACCACACCACCAGAAGCGATCACTCTTTTGTTGGTGGATTCGAGAAACGGTTTGATCATTTTCAGCAGTGCATCTTCTTCCAGAATGCAATCTACATCGATGCAAACCACATAAGGTTTGGTGCAGAGATTAACGCCAACGTTCAATGCATCTGCTTTTCCTCCGTTCACTTTATCGATCACAACGAGTTTGCTGAAAACCGGATTTTTACTTTTGTATACCCCACGCACGGGTTTGGTAGGGATCTGCTCATGGATATGTACCGGAACCTGTTCGAGCTGATATGCCTGGATCAGTTTATCGAGCGAATCATCTTTACTTCCATCATTCACAACTATCAGTTCCAGATTGGGATAGTACACACTCAACAGAGACCGAACATTTTCTACGATGGTTGCTCCTTCATTGTAAGCAGGAGCGATTATACTGATGCCCGGTGTTTCCGGAGAAACCGCCAGCAATGCGTAATCTGTGAAACTGTTTTTGTGGAGATACTTCCTCGTTTCTCCGATTGAGTATAATCCGATGAAAATATAGGATAGCAGCAGGATCACCGAGTAACCCAGTATCCCGTAGGTAAGAATATCAAATACAACCTGCTGCCAGCTCATGCCCTTATTTCGTTTTCAAGTTGTGCAAGAATAGTGTTCCATGATTGATCGTCGATCGCTTTCTGCTGCAATACCTCACTTGCGGCCGGTGTGCTTTGCAGCAGTGCGCGCGCAGCTTCCATCCTGATCTGCTGATCTGCATTTCCTGTTTCTTCCACCAGAAACGGTGCTACTTCTTCCGCTCCGATCTTGCCCAGCGTTTTCAATGCTTCCAGTTTATTGTCGTAGGTTTCTTCGGCATATTGATGAATGATGCGCTCCGCTGTGTCTTCTCTGTAAATATTTCCAAGTGTTCTGAATGCCTGCATTCTGATGGCCGGCTCTCTGCGATGCAGGCATTTCATCACCAGATCGTGTAGTTCATACCTTCTGAAACTCGATACCAGTTTCAATGCGAATATCACCACACTGGCATTTTGCGAGTGAAGCCATCTTTCAATTCCTTTGAAATCCGCTGCAGGCATAGATTGCAGCAGATAAAGCAGATTGATCTGCTGCCATTCCGTTAGTTGATAGGAGGCAGTATTCAAAAAGCGAAGTCCGATGAAACCAAGCAGCCTTACCACCCCGGCCTGTGCTTCCATACGCACATGCTCGTTGTGATGATCAGTAAGGCGATAGATGTTTTTCCAGTATTGCCTTTGCTGCATCAGCGACAATTCCTGAATGCCTTTGGCTTTTTTATGCCATTTGTAGCTGCTTAGTTTTTTCTCGGAATCGGTCTGTAACTGAAGGGAGGTATATAGCTGCCGGACTGTTTCAGCTGCTTGTCCGGATAAACTCTTTCTTGCCAGAATCAGTTCTTCAATGATCACCTTTCGGTTATAGGCATTATGACAGCGCTGCTGCAGTTCTTCAAATCCGGGGAGGCGCAGATTGGTTTCTTCCGTTTCCATGGAAGTTAAAATGCTCTGACTGATATAAGGATCGATCAGTTCTTTGATACGTAATTTCTGATTGCGGAACTTGTTTCTTCTTGCGCTGTAGTACAGACAATACAGCACAACAAGCCCGGCCACAATAATGCAGCAGGCGCCAGCGAAGTACAGTTGATCGGGCCGGATGAATCTGGCGAACAGGAAAATATCGGCAAATACGGTTTTAATAAGGATCTCGATTATGATAAATGATCAGCATTTCATGTGCTAATTCGTAATCGGCATAAGGCAGTTATTGCTGCACTTTACCGAAGAGTCTTTTCACGCGCAACGACAGTTCATTCGGACTGAAAGGTTTGTTGAGGAAGTCATCAGCTCCCAGTTTGAATGCTTTTACCACCACTTCTTCCTGCCCCATGGCAGAAAGGATGATCACAGGAATGGGCGATGCCAGTTCCTGCTTTACGGCACCTACCAGCTCAAGGCCGGAGGAGTAAGGCATCATAATATCCGTGATCAGGAGATCAGGCGTGTTCTCTCTGATCTGCTTGAGGGCTTCTCTTCCGTCGGAAACGGCGATTACATCGTATCCATCTTTTTTTAACCGAAGCTCTATCGTTTTCAACATGATGGGTTCGTCTTCTGCTACCAGGATCTTCATATCATCAATTTTCAAAAAAGTACAATGATTTATAAGGAGGCGGTTTCTTTCTCTATCGCCTCACGGATTTTCGGCATTACCTCTTTGATATAGGCAGTGCTGTTCTGTATCATAGGCAAAAGGGAGGCCAGTTCTACTCCCTGTTTTGCGTTGTTCTCAATGGTGTTCATAGCTGCGAGCATTCCCTTTACCTGAATTACGGCAAGGCTGCTCTTCAGTTTATGTGCCTGTTCATATACGGTTTTCCAGTCTTTTCTGATTGCGGCCTCTTCAAGATTTTCCAGTCCGGCCGGAACAGTGGTTTCAAAAAGCTCGTACACCATTACAATGCTTTCTGCGTCGCCCAACTGCATTAGCTCAGCGATATTGAATTCGGTGTATCCGGAATGCTGATTGTTTTCAATTGCATAATCGGTTTGCTGCTGATGGTTCAGCAGATATTTTTCCAGACAATTGAAAAGTTCCTGTTGCGAAATGGGCTTGGTGATGTATGCATCGGCGCCGGCATCCAGACATTTCTGCTGTTCGGATTTCTGGGCGGCGGCAGTGAGCATCACTACGGGCAGCGTAAGACCGAGGTCTTTGCGGATGCAGGTGGTGGCCTGCAATCCATCCATTACCGGCATGTGAAGATCCATGAACACCAAGTCGATATCACGGTGATTGCTGAGCCAGTCAACCGCCGCACTTCCATCTCCTACTATCGATACATGAATATTGTATTTCTGGAGATTGAGCTGCAATACGCGTTGGTTCACTTCATTGTCTTCTACGATCAGCACACGCTTGCCGCTGAAAGCATGCGTAAGGTCACTGGCCATCACATCGGGTCTGTAGGTTTGTTTCACCTGAGCTTCATCTGCAATTCCGTATGGGATGATCACATTGAAAGTGGTGCCTGCATTCGGTTGGCTGGTAACCGTGATATTGCCTTCCTGAATCTCTACCAGCTTTTTAGTGATGGCGAGACCGAGGCCCGTGCCTCCATATTTTCTCGTTGTATCAGACGCCGCCTGTGCAAAACTCTCGAAAATATAATTGAGTTGTTCGTCTTTGATGCCAATACCCGAATCGCTTATGCGAAGAAGCACCCAGGCTCTTTCATCATCCTGCTGGTGGAGACTCACTTCCATGGTAACGAATCCTTTTTCCGTGAACTTGAAAGCATTGCTGAGCAGGTTGTTCAGCACCTGATTCAAACGATACGGATCGCCGATGAGAAATCTCGGAACATCAGGATAAAGCGATACGGAGAAACCAATATTTTTTTCAGACGCTTTCAACTCAAAAGTTGCAATAAGCGGCTGAATGATCGTATCGATATCAAAAGCGATCTGCTCCATGGAAATCTTGCCAGCTTTGATCTTCGACAGATCGAGAATATCATTGATGAGCACCATGAGATTTTCGGAAGAGGCCCGGATGATTTCGAGATACTCTTTCTGATGATGCTGCAATGGCGTTTGAATCAACAGGTTACTCATTCCGATGATGCCGTTCATGGGAGTTCTGATCTCATGGCTCATGTTGGCGAGGAATTGCTCCTGCAGCATTTCTGCAGACTCGGCTGCTTTTCTGGCCTCGATAAGCGCTTCGCGATACCGCACCATTTCGGAGATGTCTTTCATGAAACCGCTGACACCGAAGATTTCATTGTATTTATCGAAGAGTGGAAACTTGATGGTGAGAAGATGATGAACGCCATCGTCCAGTTTCAGTACATCTTCGAGTTCTACTGGCCGGCCGGTGTGGATCACTTCGAGATCTGCTCCTTTGTAACGGTCCCCTGCTCCTGGGTTTTGGTGATTATCGATCTCTTCGAGCGTTTTTCCGATCACCTGCTCGTCGGTAACCTTGAATACTTCCTTGAACTGTTTGTTTACAAGCGTGTATCGCCCTTCGAGGTCTTTGATGTAGATAACGAGCGGCGTATTGTCGAGGATCGCCTGAATTCTGAATTGCTGTTCGTTCTTTTCTTCTTCGGCTTTGCGAAGCTTCTGTTCTACACGGGTTCTTTCGGTAACATCTTTCACAACACATTGGAATCCGCGGACCATATTGTTGTTCTCCAGCAGAATGGCATCCTGCTCCACCCATCTCATATCGCTGTTCTTATGGATGATGGGGAATACCAGCGAAGTTTGGCGGATGCGGTTCTTGAATTGATTGTAATATTTTTCTGCTACGATGGGTGTCCAGTCGGGCGGGATGAGGGTAGTGAAATGTTTTCCGGTAAGGTAGTCGGCTGTGTATCCGGTAAGTGTTTCAACCTGATTGCTGATAAAAGTGAAATTTCCGGATTGATCGGTGGTATAGGTGATCACTCCTGCATTCTCTACAAATTGACGATACCTAGTTTCGCTTTCCTTGAGTTGTGTTTCGGCTATTAGACGAAGCTTGATGTCGCGGATAAGGCGATAGGAGAGAATTCCGATGAACAGCATGATGAGCAAAGCTCCGATCAGACTGTTACTGAAAGATTTTTCAGCGATCTCTTTGTTATGGTTGATTCTGTCCTGCAATAATTTGTTCTCTACGATTTTCATTTCGCTGAGTACTGCAGTGAGGTTGTCGGTGATCTTTTTGCCGTGAAGGCTCGAAACGAGTGATCTTGCAGAATCGGGATTGTTGGTTTTGAGAACGATGAGCGTATTGTGGTGACTCATTTTTTCCTGAACGAGGGTGCGGATTCGATGGAGGCGGAGTGATTGTTCAGGATTATTTTGAACGAGATCTGAAGTATGATCGATAGTGCCAAGGATCTTACGATTGTTGGCAGGGATATCCCAAATGAAGATATTGTTGCCGGAGATGGTATAACCTCTGACAGCAGATTCCTCTGCGAGGACAGTATTGAAAATAAGATCCAGTTGCCGGATCACTTCATTGGTATGATTGATCCAGTACTGGGTTTGTTTGAAACGCTGACTGTCTTTCCAGGAAGTGACGAGGAAAAGCACTACCCCTGCCACTGCGAAAAGCAGCACAAATAATATTGGACGATACGTCTTCATGGGATATTTAATACTTGAATAGGGAGACTGGTATAAAGTCTTCAATACTAAATTAGTATAAAAAATTTCTCCATATTTATGACACAGAAAAATAATTCTGGAAAAAATTGAAAATGCTTTTTGTGGTGAAATAAAAATCCCTATTTTTGCAACCCCTTACGACAAGAACGAGAGTTCAAAAGTAGGTGGGAAATTCCTCCTTAGCTCAGTTGGTTAGAGCATCTGACTGTTAATCAGAGGGTCGCTGGTTCAAGTCCAGCAGGGGGAGCAGATTTGACTAAAGGGTTTCACTTGTTGAAACCCTTTTTTATTTTATCCGGTTAGTTATATCCATTAATAAGACTTACAACTTCCTGTGTCTTATTTCTTTTTCATCAGGTTTGCTCTCAGCAATCATCGGTGTGAGAGCCACCAAAGCATTGTCAGCGATACTTTTACTCCATCCTGTCCCATACAGTAATCCGTTTTTTTCAAGGAACTAAACGCGGCTATACGCTTATTTCCCGTCAGAAAATGATTGGATTTGACCACGAAATACAACAAATTAGCTGCAACTCGGAAGGTCGCGTCAGCGGCCTTTTTCGTTTTTTACCAGCAATTTGCCAGCACGATTGTCGAAGAGCTAATCGCTCCTGGAAAATAGCCTATGCTCATTAGAAATTCATTGACAATTTCGCCACCTGCAAAACGGAATGTCTTCTTAAATAATTTCACCCATTCTTCTTTGGTTTTCGGCTGATGGTGTTTCAGCCATTTTCAAAAGAGCTGTATTCTTTTTCCCAAAGCAGGCTGCATAGTTTCTATGGCTGGGCAATAAGACATGAGGCCCCTGTTTTCTTGGGTTAAAAAAAGGAATGGCTAAACTAGTCATTCCGTCTATCCTGTAATTCTCAATGACTTTATTAATTCATCGGCTATTTGTAAATGATAGGTCATCACAATTGGACTTCCGGGAAAGTCACCCGAAACTTCTGCCTTCAAAAGGCTTTCATTTTCCTTTTCTTCAAAGCCTACTGGGTTCATTATGGCCTTGTATCGTTTGTTTGCATCATCGATCCAATGTTCTATTTCTTTTCTTCCGGTGTGGGTTTTTCCCTCATCAAACACCACGGCTGTTTCGGAAAAACAATCTGCGTAGGCTTTACTGTCAAAATCGTTTTGTGCCTTTACTAAATTGGATATTACTTTAGATAAGTTCATTTTGTAAGCTTTAAATAGTGATTAGATGGTTGGTACGGTGCCGCCATCAATAACGTACTCCGTTCCCGTTAAATAAGCAGCTCTTGGGGAAACCAAAAAGCCAACCAATTCGGCTACTTCTTCCGGTTCGGCGGGCCTGCCGTATGGTATTCCACCCAATGCATCCATAACGTTTTGCTGTGCTTCTTCTACAGTACTATTAGCATTTCTTGCGATCTCGCCCAACCAGGCTATCGATGCTGTTGTATTTATCCAGCCTGGCGAAACAGTCAGCACCCGAACACCTTTTGGTGAGACCTCGTTGGATAAGCTTTTGCTGTAATTTCTTAAGCCAGCTTTCGCAGCAGCATAAGGTAAAGTGGAATCATACAAAGGCAATTTGCCCTGAATGGACGCAATGTGAATAATGACGCCGCTTTTGCGTTCGATCATTTGCGGTAAAAATCCTCTGTCCAATCGAACCGGCGCAAGCAGGTTAGCTTGCAAGGTTGATATCCAGTCTTCGTCTTTTAACGACGCGAAACCACCGGCCGGTGTTGTTGAAGAACCAAGGTTGTTCACAAGAATATCCAGCCTTCCATAAGTCGATAAAACTTCGCTTACTACTTTTGCAGCTCCTTCTACATTGCTTAAATCGGCAGCAATAAAATGCAGTTGGCTGTTTCCTTTTTCCGGAGCATTTCTGGCCGTAATAATCACCGTTGCACCAGCCTGTGCCAGCCTTTCTGCAATAGCTCTTCCGGCGCCTTTTGTACCGCCGGTTACCAAGGCAATCTTACCTGATAACTCATCGTTGAAATTGAACTGTTTCATTGTTTTGTCCTGTTTTAAAAATTGATAATAGGGCAAAATTGAGACGTAAAGGCTGTCAGAACAAGTACGGAGTTACGAATCACATAGGGATAAATTTATCCCCTATTGCAGCAAATGAGCTATATGTATAACTTTGTAACATGTATGAAAGAAAGACATCACCCAACCTGAATTGCGGACTTGATCTGATTGGCGAAGTGCTTTACGGCAAATGGAAAATCCGTTTATTATGGTTTATTGATCAGGGCCACAAACGTCCCAGTGAATTACTGCGAAAAATCCCTGATGCCACAAGGCGAGTGTTGAATGTGCAATTGAAAGAATTAGAAGACCACGAATTAGTTACGAAAAAAATCTATCCTGTTGTGCCTCCGAAAGTAGAGTACAGCCTTACCGAATTTGGTAAAACATTGATACCTGTGATTGGCGCACTTGGGCAATGGGGTGATGCAAACCAGGACCGTTTGCGGGACGTGATTTTGAAACGTGCTGTAAGTTCTGCTTCGCACTAAGGTCACACTTCACCTTTCTGCCGTACATCAGCCACCCTGGCTTCCAACAACAAGAGCCACTCATTCCTCATACCTCCTTTCTCAATTTAAAAGCAGCAACACCCCACCCATAATTGGCTTTCAAAACTTCATCTGCAATTACCAAAGCCTAAAAATTGTATTTTCACCTCAATTTGTCTTTAACTCGTCATCAACTGAATTCTTGAAAACCAGACTAACCTTTACCCTGTCTCTGCTCTTCGGCAATCTCCTGTATGGCCAGTCTGTAGTGGACACTATAAAAAACATGGATACTGTAACCGTATCCAGGCAAAAGCAGTTAATCAATGGTGTGAACAGGCTTACATTAAGTGTAAAGCAAATTGAAGCGATACCGAAAATAATGGGGATCGCAGATCCTCTAAAATCAATACGCTTCCTTCCTGGCTTTGGCAATGGAGGCGATGCCAATACCGGTGCGCAGTACAGAGGACTGCCTTCAGGAAGCAATGGCTATTTTTATAATGGAGTGCTCGTTCATAATCCAAGCCATCTTTTCGGCTTATTCCCTTTATTCAATAATAATGTTGTTGAGGACCTGAAGTTCTACACGGGCGTGGTTCCGGGAAAGTATTTTGGGAAATTATCCGGCTACATCGACATAAACAGCAACTGGCAAGTCAGAGATACTACCCTTATTAAAGCAGAAGCCTCTCTGGCGCATCTTGGCGTAGGGGCCAGAATTGAACGGGACTCCGTTCAAATGGTGGAAATATTCTGGAGGAATACCTTTATGAATAAAACACTATGGCCTGTACTAAGCAAATCAGGAAAGGATTTGGAAAGTATGAAATACGACCTGTTCGACCTCAACATAAACGCCAAAAGGATTTTCAACAAGAGTGAATTAAAGGCTTTCTTTTACCTCGGAGGAGATAAAGCGATGTTCGATCTATACGAGAAGAGGGCTAAGAATAGTATGGATTGGGGAAATCTGGTTATAGGGATGACTCATACTGCAGATCTCCGGCGATACATTAAATGGGAAAACAATATTGGCTATTCCAAGTACAAAACCCGTGTTGCATTTGATCTGTTCGGCGAAGAATTTGCGCTAACCAATCATCAAAATACCCTCAGCATAAGCTCTACTCTGGCTTATCGAAAATCGCGCCGCTCGGTAGAAACCGGCTTCCTTTATATGTTGGACGACTTAGGCACTACCCTCCAGAATGAAGGACAAGCTGATCAATCCGGCAGCAATATCCGGTATAAAAGTAACCAGCAATTATTCAAGTATTTTCTGAACGCCAAATCTCCATTGTCAGAAAAAATTGAACTGGAAGGCTCTCTGAACCTTTCTACAGTGTCAGCAGTTGAGCCTCCGTTTATTATTAATCCGGCACTTTCAGTATCCTGGCTGATGAATGCAAGGAATACTTTTTTTTACAGTTTATCGATGGCTTATCAGCCGACACATCAGGTTGGTCTAACAAATATCAATCTGCCTGTTGATTACGTTATTCATGCCAACCGGAATCTTTCTGTGTCGAAGATCCGGGAAGTCTCTGGCGGATACCGCCACGCGGGATCGAGGATCGAATTTAGCATCGATGTTTATTACAGATGGCTGTCCGACTTAAAAGAATTTAACGGTAACATCATCTCATTAAATAAAGGCGATGATATTACCAGTGAAATAGAAAATGGCAAGGGAGTTACCTACGGAGCCGATTTTTTTGTGAGATTAACTACTCCACGCAATTACTTCACGGTAAACTACTCTTATTCAAGAAGCTTCAGAAAATTTGATGCGATCAATAACGGAGAATGGTATAAATATATTTACGACCGGCCGCACAATTTAAGTATTGTAAATTCTTATAAGATCTCTCCGAAAATATCTTTCTCTGTTAGCTTCATGTACAATAGCGGAAGCGCATATACTCCTACGGTAGGGATGTTTTATTTTGGCAATTCCGTATTGGCGGAGTATGGCAGCAAAAACAGTAACCGGATGGATGCCTATCACAGGCTGGATGCAGGCATCGACCTGTTGTTGAAGAAAACCAGCAAATGCCGGCAAACCCTGGGTATTTCAATTATCAATATTTACAACCACTCTAATCCAATTTATATTTACCAGAGTTACGATCGGGATTATTTCGAAAAGAACAATGCCTTTAAAATGATCCAAAAAGATGGTCCTAATTTGCCGCTCTTACCTGCCCTTACTTATTCATTAGAAATACTATGAAAAAGCTAATAGTAACAATCATCACAGGTACGCTGTTTTCTGCATGCATCAAGGAAGGGGCTCCGAAGAAATTCGTCCCTAAATTTGTAGTGGAAGGCATTATCGAAAATGGAGAAGTTCCTGTTGTGAAAGTGATGCACAACGTACCTTCCAATTTCGTTATCGACGAGAAGCAACTGGAAGCCATTATTGTGCGTTGGGCAAGTGTAAAGGTCTCTGGCGGTGGAGAAGAGGAGTTTCTGACATTGACGCGCAACGATAAAGTTTTTCCTTATTTGTTTTATGTTGGAAATTCCCTGAAAGGAAAGGCAGGACAGAAATACAAACTGGAAGTAAAGTACAATAACGACATTTTTCTTTCCGAAACAGAGATCCCGCTTCATAAGCCTGCAATAAAGGGCGTCTCCTACGAATGGCTTGATCCGGAAAAAGCTCAACCTGCAGTAAATATCGACAATGCAAATCCCGAAGCCAATTACCTGCTGTTTGCTAAGCTGGTTACGCAACCAGACTTCTACCCAAGTGCTCCCAGAGGAATCAAGGCTATCGATCAGGCAGGCAAAGAATTTACAGTAGCGTTGACGAGGAGCCGATCACTGCTCGATTCCACGAGCTCTTCCAGATATTATGCAAAAGGGGATGAGATAGCAATAAAGGTGTCTAATGTTTCCGCATCAAGTTACACTTTGTGGTCAGCTGTTGCGCAACAAGGCCTTCAGCTTTCGTTCCTGAACTACTCTTCGAATTTTTCCGGCAATATTGAAGGTAATGCTGCAGGTATCTGGTATGGTGCCAATGCATCGGTTGACAAACTTACCATTAAATAAAAAAGCCATCACGCAAAACGTGATGGCTTTTTTATTATTTAACGAAGCGCCTCGCGCTTAGATCTCAAATTTCTCCAGCAGAGCTTCGATATCGTCGATCAGTTTTTCAAAACCTGTATCTCCAAATACTTCAAAGCTAACTTTTGAGCCATCACCAAATACGAGTAATGGTTCAATATTGTATTCATGAACTGTAGTATTACCCCATTGATATACATCATCCTTCAGCTGAAAGGTTATTGATGCTATTTTCGTCTTTGTTTTTGTATTTACTGCTACTGCCGCACCGTTTTTGTTCAACAGGTTTGCCAACAATGTATAGTAGTCTTTTTCATACTTTTCATTATCGCTACGATACTTATCATAAGCAGCATTGTAAAGTTTACTTGCAGCTTCCCATTTCACGCTATACTCTCTGATTGCATTCTCATATGCTTCCACAGTACTGTAATCATTCCGATTAGGATACTTTATGCTTCCGAAATAAGTCTCCCAGTTTGGACTAACAGGCGCTTTAGCGCGGGCTGCTTTCAGCTCACTGTGCATCGCTTTATAATCAATTTGTCCACCCAGTGTTAAGTTACCTACTGCAAACGTTGTGTTGGCAGAAGTGAACAGATCGAATATTTCATCATCCTTCGAATTGAATACTTTGTCATACGAAAGCGCGCTGAAGTTGGTGTTGGCGTTCAATGCAATTAAGGTTTCAGCACCTTTGGCAAAACTAAATTTAGTTGCCACCAACTTATTGTCGTTGTTCACTTCGAACTTCGCAACATATGACCCGAGTGAAAGGCTTGCATTAACTGATTTGGGGAGCTTATCATCGTGATAAGCATAGGTTGAAGTCAGGTTCAATACTTCCGAACCACCAATTGTCATTTTGGCCAATACCTCAGAAGGCAATTCGTAGGTTTCTTCCAGGTTTACTTCAGTAACATCAACATTTCCTGTATTAGGATCATATTTATATCTATAGTACTTGCTATTGAAGACATAAGATTTTCCGGAATTCTTATACGTAACAGTCAGGATCGTATTGTTCGTATTTCCATTCTTTGTAGCTGGAAACTGAAATTCAATCTTGTCGCTGGAAGGAGTAAGATCCCACAGTTTTGTTGACTGATTGTATTTATAAATTCCAAACGCCTTGCTCAGTCTGTATGCTTTCTTTTCTGAAACAGGCGCTGTTATTGTGTTTAGTACACTTTTAATGCCTGCTATTTCCTGTGATCCAACTCCCATATTTGAGAGGGCATTTACAGTAACATCTACGTCAGGAGCTCCCAGTGAATTGAAGGTTTCCAAAGCATCTATAGCTGTATTGGAACTCAAGTCATTAACTTTTTTCACGAAATCACGCCCTTCATTCTCCATAAAGGCTTTATTCGCGGTTACACCTTCTTTATTGTAGGGCAATTCATAAATGGGTGGATTGGGTTCTGGTTCAGCGTCTTTAGATTTTTTACATGCACTGAATACGAACGGTGCTGCTATCAACAGCAATGCAGTTGTTTTTTTCATAATTAAATAAAGTTTACAAGAATGGTATCGGATAGAGGGTAAATAAGAATTAAATTTTAAAGATTGGTTATTGGTAAAACGGGGCGAAAATACATTTATTATGTAACAAGTCGAACCGGCGGATATGGTTTTAATCATCATGATGATGACTAAATGTTATCCATCACCGAAGTTTCAGTTCAATTTATTCTTCCTTATGATTCGGAATGGCTTTTACATACTTATCCTGATTATATAAATGCTTGTACCCTTGGGCTTTAGGAGGTATTTCGTTTAAAATCCACTCAGGCATATTGCGATTAAGAATTTCGTCGATATACCCACTCACCTTAGTTTCAGTTAGCGTGTTTCATACACCGTTAGTATGCTCTGCCCTATCCTGAAATGCCTGGTTTATTTAATAAACCGCTGCGTCTCCGGAAACGACGCTTTCTTATACTTCAGAACGTTGTTAACTTTAAAATAATGGTCGGAATAAGGATGAAAGTTCTGATGATATTTTTTATACCGTTTGAAGATGCCTTTTCAGGCAGGAGGCACCCATGAACATTTGTCCATTGGAGATAGGTGGGATATAACAAAGTGGGAAAAGGATATTTAGCGAACCAGATTCATGGCCTTTTCGAGATCCGGATCGCGTCCCTTTACAATATCCTCAGGTGTATACTCCACCGGATAGTCCGGCATCAGTCCTCTTCCGTGCACTGAAGCCTTCGCCATCGAAACAACACGCAACCACGGAAACTGCACACGAGCCTGTGTTGCGGGAAGGGTAAGCAACTGCATCGAAAAACCATTGCATCCTTCTTCTGTGCCGGCAGTTTCTCTGCCAACAAATACAATATTGCTTCGCTGAGCTTTAAGTGCCGACACAAAAAGTGAAGCCGACGAAAACGTAGCTCCGTCGATCAACACAATTAATTTCCCGTTGAATCTGTTTGTTGCTGCCGGATGAACTGGCCCATACACTTCTCCAAATTCAGGACGAACATCCATGTGATAATGGGTATCCACTTTCTTTCCCGGCTTACAACTGGCTCTGAAATTTTCAGTAAGTGATGAATCGAAAAGCACTGAAAACTTATTTATCGATGGGTCAGGTAATCTGGAATACAGATCCCTGATAATTTTGAAATCAGCATTCATGAGATAAGACATCAATCTGATTGTAATTCTCAGGTCTCCGCCACCATTGTGGCGCATGTCGAGAATAAGATTATGCACTCCTTTGTTCGAAATTTCACTGAAACATTTTCCGTAGGCAGTTGTGTCCGAATAAACAAGCTGTGGCACTTTGAGCAAAGCTGTATTCGCATTCTTATGAAAGTATAAGCCCAACGTTTCTGTTCCTTCGGCTTTAGTCCATAATGCATATTTATCTATAGTTTGCACAGCAGGAATGTGAGCAGTATCAAAATTATTTATTGTAATGTTTTGCAGTTCGCCGGAGATGGTACGAATTGAAACATGATAGGGGGCATTCCAATGATAATATTTAATGCAGGCATCCGCGAATCCATCATATTCAGACAAAAACAATTCTTTGAACGACTTCACAAATCCATCTCCGCAATAAAGCGAACTCCCATTTTGAATGATGGCAGAAACAGGTACATCATTCACACTGATGATCTCATCGCCTGTTGATAATTTTTCAGTACCAGACTTTGTTACCCATGCTCTTTCTCCGCGAACCAAAACATTGAACGGCAATGGAAAATTATTTTCTTTCTGAGCGGGATGATAATTTTCGGCATGCTTTATCTGCGTATGCCCGCATCCCAACGCACATAAGAAAGGATACATACGAACAATGTAATCGTCCTCCGACATTGGAGTAGCAAGTGAAGCCATCACTTCGTCATACTTCTTTGAAAGACTGTCTGCGGAAACATATATCCCATATCCCGGATGTACTTCCTTAATAGCAGACCAAAGAGCAGAGAAATCGGATTGCATATCGGAGACGGATAATAAACTACTATCAGAAGCAGTGGCTTTCTTCTCAGGTTTATCTGCAGGCATCGTACTGCATCCTGCGGAGAGAATAAGGCAGCCGATCAATCCGGCAATGAAGCAAAACCTCGTGCTATTCTCCTTCATATGATATCACAATTTCTATCAATATACGAATTTGGAACAGAGTTCTTCCCAACCAGCAACTCATAGCTTGCTGTAGTATTTCCCTTATTTGTGATTTCTTTCCAATCCCTTATTTTTATATGAACTAAAAACATCATCTATGGGAAAATTTGCAACAAAAACCGGAAAAGATGGTCAGTTTTATTTTAACCTCAAAGCTGATAACGGACAGGTCATCCTTTCCAGTGAAGGTTATACCACTACCGCTGCAAGGCAGAACGGCATTGATTCCGTAAAAACAAATGCCAAAGATGATTCTAAATTCGATCGCTTAACTTCCACCAACGGCAAACATTACTTCAACCTCAAGGCCGGTAACGGTCAGGTAATCGGACGCAGCGAAATGTATGAGTCTGCAGCAGGTATGGAAAACGGCATTGAGTCTGTTAAGAAGAATGCCCCGGATGCTGCTGTAGTTGAAGATTAGCGAGCCTGTTGAGCATACAGAATCCAGATGGCTTCAACATTGCTCAATAGACAAGGCGGTTACATCACAAGATGATGCATCCGCCTTTTTTGTTTTGATTACATTCCAACTTCCATTCATCCATTACAGGTGCAACAGATATGATATGCGGTACATGATTATGCACTAATAAATCTGACATTTGAAATAAAAAATGCGAAAGCCTATCCTGCTTGCTCTTATCTTACCCTTACTTCTTCTCACTTCACTCAAAGCGCAACAATCCACTGTTGTAAATAAGCTGCCAAACGATTTCCTCCACTTCTTCCTCGGTGACTGGACCGGCGACGGCGAGTTTGCCAGCGGCAGAAAAATCTCCGCTAACCTGTCTTTCAAACTCACTTCCGACAGCTCATGGATCCAATACCAACATACAGACAAACTCCCCAACACATACAAAGCGCTTTCGTTGTGGGGCATCGATAACCAAACCGGACAATTTGTTGCATTCATATTCGACAAAGGCAACCGGAAATTCGTAAGCAACGGATGGGTGGATGATAAACTAATTCTCACGCACATCGGCAATAGTTCAACAGGCCCTGTTTTCCAGCATTTCAAGTATGAAAAATCCAGTGATACTTCTTTTAAAATGACCTTCGAAACAAGCAAAGACGGCATATCCTGGAAACTCATCGATTACCTGATATTCACAAAGGAGCAATAATTCCCCTAACTTGCACTCAAGTTCTTTTCTATATCTATCAAACAGCATAGGTTCCCGGTAGCACCGGGATTAATAGGGAATTGTGTGCAAATCACAAGCTGTCCCGCAACTGTAAGTAACCACCTCAATTCTTACCCTTGTTGTCCACTGTCCCTCACAAAACTTGTGGGGATGGGAAGGACGGTAAGAATGTTACAAGCCAGGAGACCTGCCTTTACTGTATTTGACAATGCTTTCGTGGAAAGAAGCAGTTGTTGATCTGATATGCACATCTCCGGCCACTCCTCAGGCAGGGAGCAATTCCGTGCGCACATTTCATCCTCCTCTTTTTACTGGCATTGCTGGTTTAGCAAAGGGCTTTTAATTGATTCAATCATTTTAAAAGCAATCACCATGCAAACACAGAACCTGGGCTACCCGCGGATTGGCAGCCAACGGGAACTCAAAAAGGCAGCCGAGCAATACTGGGCCGGCAAGTTGAGCGCGCAACAATTGATGCAGACCGGAAGCAGCATCCGTTCACAGAACTGGCAGCTGCAGAAAGAAGCTGGCATCGACCTCATTCCATGCAACGATTTTTCCCTGTACGATCAGGTGCTCGACACCTGTCTCATGACCGGCGCTATTCCTCAGCGCTATCATGATCTCATGCACAACAGGCAACTGCCTCACATCGATCTCCTTTTCGCAATGGCCAGAGGATATCAGAAAGAAGGATACGATATCACCGCCATGGAAATGACCAAGTGGTTCGACACCAACTACCACTACATTGTGCCGGAATTCAGCGCCAATCAGCAATTCACGTTGTTCAGCAACAAAGTGCTCAACGAATTTATCGAAGCAAAAGAGCAGGGTATTGCAGCTAAACCGGTGCTGATCGGTCCGGTTTCATTTTTGTTGCTAGGCAAAGAAAAAGAGCCGGGCTTTCATCGCCTTGAGCTGATCCGAAAACTGCTTCCCGTGTACATCGAAGTTTTGAAAAAACTGGAAGATGCAGGCGCGTATTATGTTCAGCTCGATGAGCCATGTCTCGCACTCGATCTCACAGAAGCAGAACAACAGGTATTTGCAAAAGCCTATCAGGAGCTGAGAAACAAAACACAATTGCGCATCATTCTTGCCAATTATTTCGAATGTTATGGAAACAACCTTTCCACTGCACTCGCTCTTCCTGTAGATGTGCTGCATCTGGATCTCGTGCGTTGCCCATCGCAGCTCGACGACATTCTCAGTACCGATCTTCCTTCATCGAGAAAGATACTCTCCCTCGGTGTTGTCGATGGAAGAAATATCTGGAAGAACAACTTCGAAACATCGCTCCACCTCATTGGCAAAGCTGCTGCAAAGCTGGGAGCAGAACGGGTTTGGATTGCCCCCTCCTGTTCACTGCTGCACGTTCCCTGCGATCTCGATCTCGAAACCAACAATACCATTCTCACTCCTGAGATAAAACAATGGATGGCTTTCGCAAAACAAAAGATCGACGAACTGGTTAATTTAAAACAACTCGCCTCCGGCGAAATCAATGCTTCGGCACAAATAAAACTGCAGGAAAACATTGCTGCACATCAAAACAGAAAAACATCTGCGCTGATTCATGATCCGGCCGTGAAGCAAAGAGTAAATGCCATCACGTCCAACGATGCCAATCGAAACAATGTTTTTGCTGAAAGAAAAACAAAACAGCAGCGATCGCTGAATCTGCCCCTGTTTCCTACCACCACCATCGGATCTTTCCCTCAGACTGCTGAAGTGAGAAACTGGAGACAGCAACTCAAAAAAGGACAGCTCACACAGGAACAATACGACGAATTCATCGCCGAAGAAACCGCGCAGGCCATTCACTGGCAGGAAGAAACCGGTATCGACGTACTCGTTCATGGCGAGTTTGAAAGAAACGATATGGTGGAATATTTCGGCGAACAACTTGCAGGTTTTGTTTTCACGCAAAACGGATGGGTGCAGAGTTATGGCACACGCTGCGTAAAACCTCCGGTGATCGTTGGCGATGTAAGCCGGCCGGCTGCAATGACCGTCCGCTGGACATCCTACGCACAATCGCTCACCAGCAAACCCGTAAAAGGCATGCTCACCGGGCCCGTAACCATTCTTCAATGGAGTTTTGTTCGCGACGATCAACCCCGCAGAGACACCTGCACCCAGATAGCACTTGCCATCAGGGACGAAGTAGTGGACCTCGAAAAATCGGGCATCGCCATTATTCAGATCGATGAACCCGCCATCCGTGAAGGACTTCCATTGCGACGCAGCAACTGGAACGATTATCTCCAATGGGCCGTGCAGGCATTCAGAATATCTGCCAGCGGTGTGAAAGACCAAACGCAGATCCACACCCATATGTGTTATTCGGAATTCAACGATATCATCGAACATATCGCCAATATGGATGCAGATGTGATCACCATCGAATGCAGCCGCTCCCAAATGGAACTGCTCGATGCATTCGCTGCGTTCAGCTATCCCAATGATATCGGTCCGGGAGTGTACGATATCCATTCACCACGGGTACCTTCGCAACACGAAATGGTGCAGCTGATGGAAAAAGCAAAAGCCGTAATCCCTTCTTCACAACTTTGGGTGAACCCCGACTGCGGACTGAAAACCCGCGGCTGGCCTGAAACCAAAGCTGCATTAGAAGAAATGGTTGAGGCAGCAAAATCGCTCAGAGCAACCGTTTCAGCCAACGCATAAACAACAGCATGGCGGATTGACCTTCCGGTCCGCCAGGCTTCTAACCACAATAAGATGAATAAAGAAAAAGCCGAACAATCAGTTACACGGATATTCAAAGCAGTATTTCCCGAAAGCACCAATCACTACGACACATTGTTCGGAGGAACAGCCATGGCGCTGATGGATGAAGTAGCCTTTATCACTGCTACCAGATACACTCGTCAAAGAGTGGTAACCGTGAGCAGCGACAGGATCGATTTCACCAAACCCATTCCCGCAGGAACTATCATCGAACTGGTGGGCAAAGTCTCATTAGTAGGTACTACCAGCCTGAAAGTAAGAGTGGAAGTATTTATCGAGCAGATGTATTCGCAGGAAAGAGATAAAGCCATCAGTGGCGAATTCACATTCGTAGCCATCGACGAGCAGAAAAAACCTGTAGCCATCGATTAATCCATCTCATACAAAAATCGCTGCCGGTTATGCACCGGCAGCGATTTCTTATGAAGTCTTTTATCTGAAGCTTCCTACATCAGGCAGCAGATGAATTCGAAATGGTACTTCCTTCCTGTTTTTCTTCCATCAGTTGTCTGAAATTTTCCAGATGTCCGATGCCCCAGTTTTCCATCTCTTTCACAATCGGCAGCAAGGATTCTCCGAATTCGGTAAAATAGTATTCTACTTTCGGCGGCACTTCAGGATAGATCACTCTTCTGATCACTCCATGAAACTCCAGTTCGCGCAACTGCATATTGATCACTCGCAGGGTGGCCAATGGTATGGCGCGCTGTATATCGCTCGGACGGCGGGTTCCGCCATTGATGAGAAAGATCAGGTATGGCTTCCACTTGCCTCCGATGATCTCCATCAAAACAGCCATTCCGCAGCTGAAGTCCTTAGGTATTTTTCTCTCGTACATATGCATCCTCTTTTGCTTCCCAAATGTACGATAGAGGAATAATTTATCCCATAGGGAAAAAATTATCCATACCCGAAAACTAACTCCCATATTGGCCAGCCCCTGCAAATGCTTTCATTTTGTATTCATAAAAAATCATTCGATGAAACAAGTAGCTGTAATAGGATTGGGAGCGATGGGCGTAGTGCTTGCCAAACTGCTGATCCAAAATAAACTGAACGTCTCTGTCTGGAACAGAACACCTGGCAAACTCAATCAACCCGGACTTGAAGGAGCAAAAGCAACCACCAATATTAATGAAGCCCTTCGCGAAGCATCCATCGTGATCATCTGCGTAAAAGATTATGAGGCAACCTATGAATTGCTGAATGGCGTTTCGCTCGAAGGCAAAACCATCATCCAGTTGAGCACAGGAACGCCGAAAGATGCGAAAACCATGAGTGCTGCATTTATTGACCGTGGAGCATCTTATATCGACGGAGCTATTCTGGCTACCCCATCGCAAATGGGTCGCCCGGATACCCCGATCTTCCTTTCCGGAAATGCTGAAGCATTCAGTAAAAGTGAAGACATTTTGAAAGTTTTGGGAGGAGGGCTGCTCTACATGGGCGATTCAGCAGGCGCAGCATCTGCATGGGACCTTGCTGTTCTCACCAATATGTTTGGCATGATGACTGGCTTTCTCCACGGAGCGAGAATGATGGAAGCTGAAGGACTGAAACCCTCCGACCTCGGAAACATGATCGTAAACATCGCGCCCGTACTCGCTCAGATGATTCAGGATACCGGCAACGATATCGATGCAGGCAGGTTCGAAGACCCGCAAAGCTCCATCGATATTTGCGCGCAAAGTTTTGAGCTGATGGTGCGCCAGGCCAGAGAAGCCAATAGCGATGCCAGCATGCCAACCTTTCTGCTGGAGTTCTTCGACAAAGGGAGAAAAGCAGGGCTGGGACAAAACCGCATCTCATCGCTGATAAAAGTTCTAAGAAACAACTAAGGTTAATCGAGGCTGCCAACCGGCAGCCTTTTTTTCTGCCATTGAACGAAATGATTGCTTCATCATTATTTCAGTTAAGAAATCATGAAGCCGAAAGGTTTAACACTGCGGTAATCCATTCCTAATATTTGTTTAATTATCGCATAAAATTAAGTTAGCATACGAAGGATAGCTTTGCAGCAACTCAACTGTATGCCCAATAACCCCAACTGGAAATTATTCCTTCAGTTTACGCTGGCATTGATCTGCCCGTTGCTGATTGTAGTGTGCATTTACACTAAATCCACTTCATTTGTTGCAGCTAATTTCTATCACTGCCAATGGCTCGATACCATGTTCACCTGGTATACCTATCTCGGAGATGGCATAGTTGTAGCAGCCCTGATCATCGCCTGCTGGGTAATGCGCAAGCGCAGCATCGCCATAAAATTATTATTGTCCTATCTCATCTCAGGACTCGTAGTTCAGCTATTGAAAGAGATGTTCCATGCACCAAGACCAAGAACATTCTTTGCAGAAAATCTTTACAGCCATTTTATTGAAGGTGTTACCCATGGCGGATATGCCAGCTTTCCTTCAGGACATACTACCACAGCATTTGCAGCTGCCGCGATACTGGCCTGCAACTCCCGCAAGCAGATAGTGGCCGTACTTGTTTTCTGGATGGCAGTACTGGTAGGATATTCCCGCATGTACCTGGGACAACATTTTCTGGAAGATGTGCTCGCAGGAATTATCACAGGCATCGCAACAGCAATGATTATCGAGTATGGCTATCAATCCTTCATTACAAAGTACAAGACAAACAAACGCGCTTCGTCCATTACATATGAACAATCAGCCGCGATCGGGTTATAGAAAATACACCCTGTGGCTTATTGCAATCACTACCCTGATAAGATTAGCGCTCAGCAGTATCGTAGAACTGAATAACGACGAAGTCTATTACGTTACCTACGCGAAGTACCTTCAGTGGAATTATTTCGATCACCCACCGATGGTGGCCGTGTGGATCAAATTCTTCACTGCATCACTTGAGTTGAACAACGAGTTCTTTGTAAGGATGGGTTCTGTATTGGGTGCAGCCATCTCTACATGGCTGATCTTTCTAACCGGAAAAAAACTGAAAGACAATCGCACCGGCTGGATCGCCGCCTGTCTCTTCACCGCTTCTTTTTACAGCAGTGTGATTGCCGGATTGCTGATACTTCCTGATTCCCCACAGTTGACTTTCTGGATGCTGTTTGTGTATCTCTCCGTAACAATTGTTCAGCACAAAAACAGAAAGCAGGTAAATCTCCGGCTCATCTTCCTTGGTCTTGCAGCAGGGTTCTGCATTCTCAGCAAAGTGCATGGCCTGTTCTGCTGGTTTGGATTTGGCGGTTATGTGCTGTTTTGCAGAAGAGAGCTGTTGAAGAACCCTTTTCTCTATCTCGGCGCCTTGCTCACCATTGCCATTATCACGCCTTCATTTTTGTGGAGCTTCAGCAATCAGATGGGTACATACGATTATCATAGCGAAAGAGTAACCATCCGTCATCTTCAGCTGGATAGTTTCATCAGAGAAATAGTTGGCTCATTTTTTTACAACGGTCCGGTGAACGTGAGTTTGCTGATCGGTGCATTGATCGCCTTCAGAAAAAAATGGCAGTCTGTAGCAATCTTGCTCTGGCTGGGTGTTCCGTTGATCATCACAGTGCTATTCCTTTCTTTATTCAATGATACGCTCCCACATTGGAGCGGCCCCGGATATACCACGCTGATACTGGTTACAGCATTACATCTTTCAGAAAAATCATTGTCGTTTTCTACGGGCATTACGAGATTGAGCATGGGTATTACGGCGGTTGCGCTTGCAGCAAGCATCTGCCTCATCAATTACTGGCCCGGCACATTAGGAAGTAAAGAACAACATGAATTCGGCAAACACGATGTAACACTCGATATGAGTGGATGGCGGGCTTTCGGAAAAGACTTTGCTGCTTTGTATCACAAAGATTCTGCAACGATGCATCCGCGGTTCATCTTCAATAATTACTGGTTCCCTGCTGCACATCTCGACTACTACGCAGCAAGGCCGCTGGGACTGCAGCTGAAAGCAGTTGGAAATCTTCACGACATCCATCACTTCGCATGGCTCAATAAAAAATTACCCGAATTGAAAAACGGTGAAGACGCTTACTTCATCAGCATTTCAAATTTCAATGACCCTGTTCCGGAGGAACTGAAAAAGAAATTTGAAAAAATATCGGAAGCTGAATTGATCCCACAAATAAGAGGAGGGAAAACAGCAAGGTATTTTTATGTGTACAGGTTAATCGGATTCAAAGCGGAGTAGGCCACAAACAACCAGAGAACCCCGCTCACCGGAGTTCCCTGAATTGTACAAATCAACAAAAACCAGAACCTCAATACGTGTATGCCGGAGGTTCTATACCGTTCAATCGCAAATGCAACACGGCTTGTCCGCGATGATGTGTAATATGATCCAGTGCGGAATGAACACCTTTCACTGCACTTTCAGTCATCGGTTGTGTTTTGATAACTACCTGCAAGCTGTCGTAAGCTTTTTCCAGATACGCCATCACTTCTTCTTTGTTTTTTCCTGTGGCAGGCGGCGCCCAGTCTGTTTCCAGTCCGAGTACATAATTGGCTTCCCACCATTCGATGCCATAGGCTATGTGATGAAGCAATTCCCTGAAGTTCCAAACCTCATCAACAGGTTTGAAATTGTATTTGCCTTCGGGCATTGCCGCGGCTACATCCAGTGTGTATTTTCTGGATGTATCTGTAAGGTTCAGCAACTGTTCTTTCATGTCTGATCTCATTTTATAGCGCAAAGCTAAAATCACCAACAGAGGAGCAGTTAAGAAATCTTGCTATTTATGAAGCAGGCCTGCAAATGTTTTTCTGTATGCAGATGGAGTGGAGGAGAATTTTTTTCTGAACGCCGCATTGAAGTATTCGATGCTGTTGAAGCCGCTGCTGAAGGCCACGTCAGCCACTGGCGTGGAATTGGTTCTCAGCAGCAGTGCAGCATTTTCGAGCCGTATGTCCGCCAGATACTGATGTGGCGGCATTTTCACAAAAGACCTGAATATTCTGCTGAAGTGAAATGGACTTACATAACAGTGCTCCGCAATTTCCAACAGGGATATATTCTCAGTGAAATGATTTGAAATATAATCTTTGGCTCTTTCGATAGTGAGCAGATGATTTTTCTTCATCCGGGCATTGATCTGCGGATCGGGAGAATAGTCGGTGATCTCGCTCATCACTTTTCTCAGTACTTCCAGTACAAGATGGTCGATATGCAGTTTGCTGCCCGTTCGGGATTGAAGCAGTTGCCAGATCATGTAATGTAGAAACTCCGTTGAAGCATTGGTTCGTACCAGTGTTGACTGCCAATCGTTATCGTGAAGGAATCCTGCTCCTTTGTATTGTTCGCTCAGCACGGGATAGAAATCATCTTTGAATTCGATGATGGTGCACTCATCGGGTATTGCATGCGCGTGCGTAACAGTACGTTCAGATCCGGGTTTGGTGATCAGTACGCATCCGCTGTAGCTATCGAGCGAATGCCGGAATACATTGAAAAGGAAGTTGCCTTTTCTTACGAAGCTGATGCAAAAGACATTGCTGTACTCCGGTTTGGACGTAGTACATTCCGTGCACCGGCATTTGAAATCCAGGATACGGTAAAAGTCTGACTCAAACAGCGTATGAATATCTGCCTGCATGAATTGCTCAGGTAATTTTATTTATGCGAACTTTGTGCTTCTTCTGCACCCCGGTGTTCCGGGAAATAAATTTACAAAATAAAGCCGAGGCTTCGGCCTGTTATTCAATCCACTTTATTTATCAATCATTTAAAATCAAATCAAACATGCCTTTTATTATGGTAGACATCGAAAGCGATGGACCAATTCCCGGAGATTATTCCATGATCTCTTTCGGAGCCGTTCTCGTAGATCATCAATTGGACAAAACGTTTTATGGAAAACTAAAACCCATTTCTGAGAAATTCATTCCTGAGGCTCTCGCTGTATCAGGACATACAAGAGAAGAGACCTTGCTATTTGATGATCCGGCGGAAGTAATGCAGCAATTCGCCAGCTGGATCAAAGAAGTTACCAAGGGTACTCCGATTTTCATCAGCGACAACAATGGTTTCGACTGGATGTTCATCTGCTGGTACTTTCATCATTTCACAGGGAAGAACCCTTTCGGATTCAGTTCTCAAAACCTTGGCAGCCTCTTCAAAGGGATTGTGAGAGACTATAGCAAAAGTTTCAAGTACCTGAGAAGAACTTCACATACACACCATCCTGTTGATGATGCCATTGGAAATGCAGAAGCCATGCTCAGCATTATCCGTGAATTTGGCATGAAAATGAAACTCTGATTTCCTTTTTCATCACTGAGGTTCATGAATTACAAAATTCCCTAAACTGAAATAAAATCACTCCAGACAGCATATGAGGAGCTACAGAAAGCATGTTGATATTAATTCTATTTGCTACTTTTATTTCCAATAATACCCTGTACAAACCATGGACGAGTATATTTCTTTTGAACAGATCCCTTTCGGCAGCGAGAGTTTTGCAGACAACCCGGAACCGCGTTGTCCCTGTGTGTTGCTGCTCGATACTTCCGGCTCCATGAGCGGAAAGCCGATTGCAGAACTCAATGAAGGCATTCAGACACTGAAGAAAGAATTGCTCAACGATCCGCTGGCGTCGAAAAGAGTGGAGATCGCTACCGTTACTTTTGGTCCGGTTACGGTTGAATCTGATTTCATCACCGTCAATAATTTTTTCCCAAGACCACTGATGGCCGAGAACGATACGCCGATGGGCGCCGCCATTCAGCTTGGCATCGATATGGTAACCCGCCGCAAAAGCGAATACAAAGCGCATGGCATCGGGTACTACAAACCCTGGATCATCCTCATCACCGATGGCGCTCCAACAGACAGCCATTCAAAAGCAGCAATGATGGTGAGAGAAGGAGAAGCGATGAGCTCCTTCGCATTCTTCGCCATTGGTGTGGAAGATGCGAACATGGATATTCTCCGCGAGATCTCCGTTCGTCAGCCCCTGAAACTGAAAGGACTGATGTTCCGGGAGTTCTTCATCTGGCTCTCCGGATCACTCAAATCTGTGAGCAGCAAGAACCCCGGCAATAAAGTGAACTTATTACCTCCCACCGGCTGGGCAGAAGTATGAGCTGGAAAATAATTGCACAATCAGTTACCGGCACATCACATCTTCAATCGGCACGTGATTGTGAAGATGCGCACGCATATGCACAACTCACGCTCCCATCCGGAGAACCGGCATTGATCTGTTGCGTAAGCGACGGGGCAGGAAGCGCAAAACATGCAGCAGCGGCCTCGAAGCTGGCTACAACGCAGACCTGTGCTGAGTTAGGCAGCCTGATGCAATCGGGCATTGAAGTTGACGAAGCGCAACTGCTCACCATTCTGGAATCTGTGTACGACCAGTTGTTGCAACTGGCCGAAGCAGCCGAAGAAAATATCAATGAGTATTCCTGCACATTGCTCGGCGCTGTGATCACTTCACAAAAAGCCATCTTCTTTCAGGTAGGAGACGGCGCACTCATCAGAGAAGACAATAATGATGGATATGCACCCATATGGTGGCCGCAGAATGGCGAGTACTCCAACTCTACCTCATTTCTGGTGGATGATGCGAATATGAGCCACCTCAGAATCACCACCCTGCAGGAAAGCATCAGAGAAATTGCCATTCTTACAGACGGGCTGCAACTGCTCACGCTCAACAACGAAAGCATGAGCGTGCATCAACCCTTCTTTGCCGATCTGTTCAAGTGGTTGCGCAAAGCAACGGAAGCAGAGCATCTTGCTGTGCTCAACCGAAAGCTCGGCGAGTATCTGAACAGCGATCTCATCAACAGCAGAACCGACGACGATAAAACCTTATTCCTCGCAACCCGTATCTGATATGATCCATCAGCAGTTTTCCGGAAGGAAAGATCAATACATCACGTCCCGCCTCCTCGGCAAAGGAGGCGAAGGAGAAGTGTATGAGCTGAAAGATCATCCCGGACAAGTGTTGAAGATTTATTCCGAACCACTCACTGCAACCAAAGCACGCAAGCTGGAGCTGATGGTGCAACGATCTTCAGATGCATTGCAGACTTACGCCGCCTGGCCCATCGATCTGGTAACGGATAAACGTGGAAAACCCTGCGGCTTTGTAATGAAAAAGCTCGATAGCTATGTGCCGCTACACATGCTCTTCAGTCCGATGGATCGCAAGAAAATTTTTCCGGACAAAGGCTATAATTTTCTGGTGCATGTGGCAGGAAATATCGCATCGGCTTTTCATTCTCTTCATGCGGCCGGCCTGGTAGTGGGAGATGTGAACGAAGGGAACCTGCTGGTGAACAATCAGGGTATGGTGGCATTCATCGATTGCGATTCATTTCAACTCTCCGACGCAAACACCACCTACTATTGCGAGGTTGGTGTTCCCCGATACACCCCTCCGGAACTGTTGCAATTACACTCTTTTGAGAATGTGGAAAGAACCACGTCCACGGATTCTTTTTCGATGTCTATCCTGATTTTTCAGTTACTCTTTCTCGGACGCCATCCTTTTGCAGGCATCAATCATACCAATGAAGATATCAGCGAAGAAGCAGCCATTCAAAGAAAACTGTTTGCCTACTCGATCCGCAGCAACCAGAAACTGCTTACTCCGCCGAAAGACAGTTTTGAAATCCGCAGCCTCCCCGATGGGTTGATTCAATTATTCCATCTCAGCTTCGAGACAACCGACAAACGGCCGCTTCCTGCAGAGTGGATCAAAGAAACCAGACAACTGCTGCAGCAGATGACCACCTGCAACAGAAGCAAGTTGCACAGCTATCCGAAACAGCTCGCCTCCTGCCCGTGGTGTCAGTTCAAAAGCCAGCGCAATATTCTTTATTTCCTCGACGATGGCTCAGCGGCTGAAGCCAGCATCAGCAAAGACTTTGACAGGTTTGTGCAGGGATTCAGAATTGATCCGTTGTTTATTCCGGAACTGGATTTATCATCCCCTCCGCAACAATCGTTCAAACCTTCTCCGCTAAGCGGACAATACAAACAGTTCAGAAAGTACCAGCATATTGCCACGGTGGTGCTGCTTGTTATCAGCGCCCTGTTATTCTGTTTCAGTGTTGCAGCCGGGGTAACCGGCATTGTTGTGTCTGCCATCCTTTTTCTGGTGATGCCCTGGAAACACGCCATCGACAAAGAACTGAAGAAAAGAAAAGACCGATATCAGCAGCTCAATCAGCAACTGCAACAGGCAGTGGCATTGTATCGCAGCCCGCAGGACGCTGAAAATTATGCACAGCAGGGAAAGAGAATAGCGCAGTTGGTGAGCAAGTACACAACAATCCCGAAAGATATTCAGCTGAAGAAAAGAACGGAAGAAGAAAGACATTACAACCAGCAACTGCATGGGTTTCTGCAACAGTTTCTGCTGAAAGATCACGCCATTGCCGGCGTTGGCGCAGCCCGCAGGCAAACTTTGCAAAATGCAGGGATCTACAATGCTTCCGATATCTCAAAACTATCGGGCATCAAAGTGCAGGGTATCGGACCGAAGTATGAACAGGCATTGTTTTCCTGGCAGCGGCAGATGGCATCGCAGTTTGTGTATCATCCCGACAACAATCTGCTCAATCGTTCTTTTCTGAATATTATCGAAGAGGCAGATAAATTGAAATTGCAGGTAGAGCAGGAGATCAGAGCTTCCTACGGAAACCTGATGCAACAGAAACAACATATTCTCAACAAGCGGGCACAACTGCAAAAGCAGGTTACCGAAATCAAGAAACAGATAATGCAGGCGCAGGTTGATTTGCACGCATTTAAAGAACTTGTAAAATAAAAGAACTTTGCAGACAGACCTGCCTAGCTGCAGTCCCAGTTGTACATTACTTTGGAGAAATCTTTTTTAGCGAGATCATCGGGATGTATGAAGAAGTTGCCAACACCAACATCTCCCCACATAATATTTTTATCGGAATCTATCTGAAGCAGCAACACGTAATCCCGGAACGCTTCTCTGTACTCGCGGGGATCTGTTTGAGTAAAATAGGCGAAACCGCCGATCTTATGTCCTTCACAGCAGAAATTATCGAAGGCAAATTGCATGAGATCAGACTCCAGGTCGTTGTCGTACTCAGCGGCGATCGATTCCATTGAAATGCCGCAAATGGCTTTTGTTTCAACAGTTCCCATGCCTATGTATTCTTCTTCCAGAGCAAAACGCAATGAAAGTGGTTTATTAACCGGGCTTTCATTGTTGATCATCGTTTGGTGGAGGAAAGTAAAATCGGTAACAAATTCTTCAACTTCCTGTTCTTCAAAAAACACTACTTTGAAATCGTCGGGCTTCTCGCCGAAATTGAGGCCGTAAGTATCGTTGGCGGCTATGTAAAATTGGAGGTATCCTGTTCTTGGGTATCCGTGCATCGGCGGCAGCTCTCTCATATTGAGCTGAGCAAGTGGATACATGAACTGTCCATCGGAGTCTTTCGGATAATCGAATCCAACAGGAATTCTGGGATAGTGGCCGAATGTGCTTTCTTCGATACGCAGGTTTTCTGAAGGGGTGGCCGTTATGGAGATGGTTTCTTTTCTGGTTTGGGATAATGCGGGCCAGTGATCGGCAAAGGCGCGGGGCATGGCGAGTCCGGGGATTACTTCCACTTTTTCCATGAGGTAGTCAGGATCGTAGGGGAGTTCATTTTTGTCTTCTTCGTCGTCCCAGTCATCATCTTCGTCATAATCATCCCTGGGTGATTTTGTCAGTGATGCTGGCTGCCCGGTTTCCTGCTTCTTCTTTCTTGAAAAAAAATCAAAAATGCCCATAGAGAAATGTTGGAGATAAGATTGGTGTGTTTTTTTAAGGGTTTAGTAATACTAAGTTCGGTAAAAAAACCCTTGACCGAAAATGTCGGGATTTTATTTATAATTACATAATGTTTCTGTCGGGTTTTACGAACGAATTGATCAATACAGGGAGGGTATCCGTTGCCGGTAGTCTTATTTCTTTTGAGGAAGAAGACAAACGCGATACAGTTGCTCTGCTGGAAAATTATTACAGGCAAATTGCACTGGACTGTCCGGGTACGGTTCCGGCATTTATGCCTGATGTTGCAGTAAAGGCAGCCGCTTATTTTTATTCGGCAGTTCAGTTGGTTATTTTGAGGGATGTAAAAAATGAGGCGTTGCTGGAGTACCTGCAGGCTTTTTCTCCTGCTTCGCCGGAAGATCATTTTTCAGCAGATCTTGTTTTCAATCATCTCCCTGCATTGCTGGATCTGGCTTTTGGTCTGGCTCCTGCGGACATACTGGTAACGCAACTGAAACAAATGGCTGTGCAATGGCCGCTCTCTTCGGTTGGTATCGAACTGGAAACTGTTCCGGACGACACTATGCTGTTTTCACATCCGGCATTGCAACAATTGTATATCGACAGAATCATAGCACAAAAAGACAAATGGCGGGCCAGCTCACCCCACATCAAACAATACATAACAGAAACCACCGGAGAATACACCCATATTTTCTGGCCGGAATTTGAAGATTTAAAAACAGTATAATGTCCTCCGAACCCCAGAACAACTGGCAGCAGATCGATCAGCTGAAACAGATACTTCAGCACCTCAAAGAAAAATTTGTTGGCAAAGACGAAATCATCGACCTCATGGGCATTTGCCTTGCAGGAAGGGAAAATCTTTTTTTGCTTGGCCCTCCCGGAACAGCCAAAAGCGCCATGGTACGTGAGCTGAGCACTTTAATCAATGGAAAAAGTTTCGAATACCTCCTTACCCGTTTCACCGAGCCAAACGAAATCTTTGGTCCCTTCGATATCCGCAAACTCCGTGATGGCGATCTCGTCACCAACACAGAAGGCATGCTGCCCGAAGCCCACCTGATTTTTCTGGATGAATTGCTGAATGCCAACAGCGCCATCCTCAACAGTTTGCTGATGGTGCTCAACGAGAGAATATTCCGCCGCGGCCGCGAAAACCGTGCACTGCCTGTAGTGATGACTGTCGGCGCCAGCAACCATCTGCCCGAGGACGAAGCGCTCCAGGCGTTGTTCGACCGTTTTCTCATCAGAGTTCGCTGCGACTATGTTGATCCCGCATTACTCAACGATGTACTCGATGCCGGATGGAAGCTCGAACAGAAAGCATTGCTCAACAAGCCGGAAATTTCCATCGACGCTATACTTCAGATTCAAACCATGATCGGCCAGATAGATCTGATGCCTATCCGGGAATCTTACATCAATCTGATCGAAATGTTGCGCAATGCCGGAATTCCCATCAGTGACCGGAGAGCAGTGAAGTTGCAAAGACTGATTGCCGCAAGTGCATTGATCTGTAAAAGAACTGTAGCCATTCCATCGGATATGTGGGTGATGCAGTACATCTGGGATACGGAAGAACAGCAGGAGCTGATTGCAGGCATCGTAAATACGGTAGTGCAAAAAGACAATAACCATCCCGATCAGCATCCGCGTGCATCTGTACACGCAGTGCCAAACGCAGATGATATTTACAAAGAAGTAATGCTGATGGCAGAGAAATGGGAGGATGCCAGCATCCCTCTCACTGAAAGAACCATCATAAAAGACAGGCTGCGTTTTCTGAACGGGCGCTGCGAATGGATCAGCAATCATACCCAGCGTTCCTACGTGCAGGATCCGATCGATGCCCTCTGGAAAAAGATCATTCAATTTGGGTAAGCAATTGTATGAAGGAAATTATTCTGCAAATAGCCGGCAAAGACAAAACCGTATTGGCCCTGGTGCGCTGCATCGATAAGCTGATGGCGGCTGAAGACGATCATTCCATATGGATCAGAGGAATAACAGATTCCGACTATCAGGATACCGCTCTGCAGCAGCTTCCGGTTCTTCATTCATTTTATGCCGATGCTCAGGGTTATCTGTTCAGAAAAGGGCAGATTACTCCAATTGGCAAAGTGCCGGAGCTAAACTGGATACGCCTCAACAAATTCCTTGCTGTTGAATTGCCTGTTTCTTTGCTCCCTGGAACATTGGATACGGTTACCACCATCAAACTCATTCCTTCGCCGCGCATCAGAGAAAGTGTTGCATTGCTTACGTCGCTCGAGGTCTGGAAACAATACGGCGAAACGGCCTCGCAGATCAGATTGAACAATTTGGTATTTGCCGTTTCTGATCAACAGCAGGTTTTGATTATGGGATCGCCGCTGCCTTCATTGCCCGGCAAAGAATTCTGGGCCATCGACTCTTTGCTGATACCAAATGGATATGAACCTGAGATTATGATGGCTGTTGGTTTTTTGACAGCAATGCATAACAGCAGCAACAATTCGTATTTGCTGGCTGATGAAAACCAGCGCTGGCAAAGCATTTCAAAATCCAGTTTCGTACCGGCAAGAAGAAGCGCTATCAGGCTTTCTTCAATAACCCAACCATGAATACAGACGTTCAAAACTGCATACAGTATTTTCAATCGCTCCAAAACTATTTCTGGCAATGGGATGGGGATGTGATCGAATGGACCACCGGCAAAACCATTTGCTATAAAATGGAGCTTGAGCAATTGCTCGATGAATTCTCTGGCAATGAAGCTCCTCCTTTAAGTGCGATACTGCTGACAATCGACGCCTGCAAAGGCAGTCTGGGTGCAAATGAATTCGGCGTAATCGAATCCATCGCAAAAAATTTTGGAGGACAGGCCAACGACATGCCTCAGGTACTGACCAGATTTTATGATCTGATCAGCAATCTTCCCAAAGACCTTCATACAGGCAATGGCAGAAAGCTGTTACTCCATCATATTTTCAAGAAAGCCACATTAAGCAGTAAAGTTCCTGTTTCATTTGCTATGGCGAAGGATATGCTTCGCAGCGGAAGATGGCAGAAGGTGATTGTAAACTCAGGAGCTCCGGTTTCTTTCCTCGATACAAGATGGCATTTCAACTATTTTCATGAGGCCCTGCGTAGAACGCCCACTACTCCAATGCTGGAGCAACTGCTGCGAACAGGATTGGCGGAACAGCCTGCAGCTGCGGATATCAGCCTTCCCGAAATTTCCGCGTTGCCACTGTTGCAGCAACTGGCAGAGAACCCTGAACTGTCCGCACTTTCAAGACTTGCAGAAAGACTGATCCCCGTGATCAATGTGCCTATGCATGTACATGGATCGGGACAGCTTCCGCTGGGTGGCATTTCGGATATCACCAACAAAGGAAGTTACGACAAGCTATTGCTTTCCGAACTGGCACACGATGATGTTACGCTCATGGCAAGGCTTGTAAATGGAGAGGCATTGTATTTCAGAAGAGAAGAACCACCAGATAAGCCTACCCACAACCGCATCATACTGATCGATGTTACCCTCAAAATGTGGGGCATTCCGAGATTGTATGCAATAGCATCTGCGCTTGCATTTGCACATCATTGCAAAGGGCCTGATATTGTCTCGGCTTATATGCTGGAAGGCGAAAGCAGCGCTGAAGCGAATCTTCATACAATGAGTGGTGTTGCTTCAGCAATGTCCAAACTGCATCATGCACTGCATTGCGGAGCATCCTTGCAACAGATTATTGAAAGCATCACAAGGAAAGGAGAAACTGAAATAGTTTTCATAACCGATCAGCAATCCTGGACTAATGCGGCATTCATGCTGCATTTCAGCAAGGTGAAAGAATCGCTCAATTACATCATTACAGTTAGCCGTTCCGGAGAAATCGAATTCAGGGAAAGCATTCTCGGTAAAACAAAAAAACTGGGAGGGGCAAAGTTAGACCTGGCTGATATTCTGAAAAGTCCTGAAAAAGCAAAAAGTCTGAAGTCAGAAAATACTGCTGGCGGCCTTCCATTGTTTTACAGCCAACGCCCCAAACCATTGCTCTTTCCGAAAAACCTGAAAGGGAAAACGCTGAGACAGTTGTTTGTTCCGGACGTTGGGCTAATTGCTGTTAATTCATTCGGCCATGTGTTGCTGATCAGGAAAGAATCAAGTGGCTGCGTTGAACTGATATCGCAGGTGCATGCAGGAGAATGTGCTATCGTTCACGAAGGGAATACAGTGCATGTGCTGGTATGCAAAAAGAAAGACCGGTTTTTGAAACTATATTCTGTGCACCTGTTAGATTATCAGCTTATAGAAAAAAACCTAAGCGATGAAATGCCTGATGCACACGCGGTGCTTGCAAACAAATACCAGTTCTATATCCGAACGGCTCATACAGTATTCTGGCTCAATCCTCAAAACATGGAAGTTAGTCAGGAAGGAGTAAAGCCCCGAGGAATAGCAGAAGCGCGGTATTATGATAAGAACACACTGAGGTTCAATTCGCAACCTGCAGAAATTCTGAAACTTACTACTGCAGCTTATTCCGTGATGTTCAAAACAAAGAACATTTTTATAGATCCTGTACTGAGACTTGTATTTGGAAACAATACTTTGCAGGCATCTGAAAGTGTCCCCCGGATACGCTTCTGGCAGAATCAAACGGAGGTTACGCCATCGGCGCTACTGGCAGTTGAATCAGGCACGCAACCGCGGTTTGGCAACAACAAGAAAAGCATTGGCAGCGTCCGCTACTGGAAAGATGGCAGCAAGGTAGTGATCGATCCGAAAGGGTTTATACATCTCATCAGCAGTAACCCGCAACTTGCCGAAGTAACTATCACCTATGTAAGTGGTTTCAATACTGCCTGCTGGTCGTCGGACGGCAGATTTTCAGGTAATGCGTATTTTTTTGCGGAGGGCACAGAAACCGTTGATCCGGTTTGGTTCTACAAAAATTACATCGACCCCTTTATTCAACATATACTGGAGCACCATGAAACTACAACTAAGAAGCAGTAACAAAACCAGCAACGATATTGCCGGAGCATTGCTGAGAGGTTCAGACATGGTTGCGTGGCTGAAAGAAATCAGTTCATGGGAACTCGATCCTGCTTCGCTTGAATGTTATCTCATTGCTGAAGCCGGAACCAATCGGCCAACAGCGATGCTGGTGATTTTCCTCCATCCGCACAGGGCAAAAGAACTTCCATTGCTGGAGCCCTGCATTGCAATCCATCAAAAACTATTCATTCCGGCAAATACTGAACTCTACCCTGTTGTAAGTGAACAAGAACTTCGAACAATGTTGATCTGGCACAGACAGGTACTTCATCCTACATTCGGATTCACCGGCTTTGAACTCAAAGATCAGATAGAACTTTCTTCATTATTTTCTTTCGACATACTTACAGAAGCAGACTGGAGCTTTGCACATCCGGGCAATGCAGAACCGGTTCCATTTACCCATATTCATGTTTATCAGCCAAACGTACAGGAGCTTTTTCAACAGATCCAGGACGAAATTGGTCAGAAGCCGCTTTCTGAAATCAAAAAGGAAGAGAACAATCGAAATATCTTTAAGAAAGCAATTGATTTTCTCAAGTATCAGTTTGTAAAAGCGTTGTTCAAACTGTTGATGGCATTCAGAAACTCTCTGGCACAATATGCTGTCGCCGCGGGTCAGCCCGGAAGATTACCCGA
Organism: Pseudoflavitalea sp. G-6-1-2; assembly: GCF_012927185.1. Lineage (GTDB taxonomy): Bacteria > Bacteroidota > Bacteroidia > Chitinophagales > Chitinophagaceae > Pseudobacter. The sequence goes on along the minus strand of NZ_JABBGB010000001.1, from coordinate 1,031,910 downwards.
TCCCCAAGCTCCTCCTCACTGGTTAGATAAGTTACTCGAAAACCTGGGAAAAAGTCTGAAGGTAATGAACGGTAAGAGAGAAAAGGAAATTGAACGATTGATGAAGCTGTTCGATAAAAACCAGGAAGAAGCGCTTCAATATGCACTTCCGCTCAATGCGTTTTACCAGAACAGAGGAACGCATGCTCAATCCAATACACTTACCAGAAGATCTACCAGTTTCAATCTGGGTTCACTTATGGGAGGACAAACCTCCAACGTATGGGATATCAGCAACAATTTTCATTCGCTGAGAGATAAATACCTGCAGGCTGCAAACAACGCAATTGCTACTAAAGATTTCAAAAAAGCGGCTTACATCTATGCACATCTGCTCGGAGATTTCAATGCTGCTGCTAATGTACTCAAACAAGGAGGGATGTATCGGGAAGCCGCCGCATTGTATAAAGACCATCTGAAAAACCTGTCTGCGGCAGCAAGCTGTTTTGCAGAAGGAGGACTCTATTTCGATGCCATTGAACTCTACGAAGAAACCGGAAAATATGAAGCAGCAGGTGATCTCTATGCAAAGATCAATCAGCCGGAAAAAGCTAACAGTGCTTATTGCAGATTCGTCAACGATCAATTGAGCAGCAACAATTACATAGAGGCTTCCAGAGTGATGTACGACAAAATGAAAAGACCCGATGAAGCGCGCGATATGCTTTTGAAAGGATGGGACAGAAAAGCAAAAGAAGAAGAATGCCTCCATGTATATTTTCAGATTGGACTAAAAGAGCATCCTGATCAGCTGCTGAGAGATGTTCAGTTTGTGCAACGCAACTATCTTCAAATCCATAACGAGTCTGCATTTCTGAATGTGCTGTCAAAACTGAACAAACAGGAAAAAACTGCCGGTTGCCGGGAAGGCATATTCGATGTTGCCTGCGAGGTAATTCACAGCAAAGCGGAGCGCAACGATCTTCACGGCCTTTACAGATTGAAAGAGTTTTTGCCGGAAGACAAACTGCTGAGCAGCGATTCGGTCAGGTATGTTACCCAACATGCCAAACCAGTACCTGCCAAAATCGTAGATTCATTTAAACTAACTACCGATGTTGAATGGCAGGATGTGTTGTGGTTTCGTCAGCAATTTGTTGCCGTAGGAGTACGAAATGCTACGCTGAAATTCGCACGCGGAAACTGGGAGGGAGATATTGAATATTATACCTGGCCGCTCAAAAAGGCGCCCTGGAATCCCTACAGATTTATTCAGGACCCATCTCCCAATCAACGCATTTTACTTCATAGTCAGGGAGGAGAAGAATTAAGTGGAGTTGGTTTCATTCCCGACAATATTTTTAACCTCGATTTTTCTGTAGCTTTTACAAGAAACCTCGGCGTCTTTGCAAAGTTTTGCTTGAACGGCGAAGGGCAAATTTGTTGTGTGCAGGATGATGTAGCACCTGTGTTGCATACCTACAACAACCAGTTTCAACTATTGAATACAATTTCCCTGAAAGCCGATCTCGCAAAAATAAATACGACTTTACTGATTGAATCAGACCTTATCTCGGACGGAAAAAATTTCTACGCATACGGCGAAGGCATAACCACTATTTTACCGGACTATACCTGTATCGACGAAGAGCTTTCCGACACAGTGCTTTCCCTCGTCTTATCCGGCATTTTAGATAACAACAAACATGCAATAGCAGTATGTGATGATAATGCCATACTCTATACCACGGGACCTAAGGGGCTTACCTACAGAGCTCAAATACCGAGCGGGGAATTCACGCAGGCAACATTTCTCTCTACCGATACTTTTGCGCTCTACTCTCACAAAGTGATCAGGTTCTATTCCTTCGATAAGGAATATTCTATCAGCCAAATCAAAAGAGTTCCGGTAGCAGAGTTCCTGATCAAAGTTTTACCAACCACCAATCTCAATCAGGCAGCTCTTTTCTTCAGCAAAGGATATGTGAAGCTGATTGATTATTCTCCCGAAGACTAACATCATCATCCTTTAATCTGTTATCACAACACCCGGATTTATGCTTGGGTGTTTTTCCCGTATCACCTCCCCGTGATTCTCCCCTTTTTGCAGGGGTATTTTAACCAGTTGCCATTTCAGGTGAATAAACTAATGCATATTTGGGAATCTATCATGTTTATTCACAAGGAAATCAGTGGAGTATGATGATCAGACCATCTTATTCTGCTATCTTTCATAACGAAAAATCATAATGCCATGAATCAAAGCCACCTGCGCTGCATCTTCGCAGCTCTTACCTTTTTTCTATTTATCTCCTGCAAAACAAAACAGCTTGCTGCGGATGCTTCCCGCAGTCTCAACAACAAAAAATCTTCTGTACTCACAGGCGCCGCTGCTGATAACGGACCACAATTCACCGGTCGTGAAGTGCCGCTCGACGATGCCCGCCCCTGCATTGAACTGTACAATCAGATAATGGCCGAGCACGGATTTGTGCTGGATCCCAAAGGAAAAGTAACGCTCGAAGTAATGCAACGCAAAATAACTACCAACGTTACTTTCGATGGCGAAAGAATGATAGAGTGGATGCAACGCATGCTCAAAGCATTTCCCGGTGAACCCGCCAGCAATATTGGTTTTCGCGTATATCCCGGTTATGTAGATCAGGCTTTTCTGAAAAGAGTGGGAGAAGATCCCGCCAACTGGCCATTCAGAGAAAACCGCATCAGCATTTTTGTGGTGCCTTCTGTAAAAAATCAACCCAGCCCACTGAATCTGGCGATGAGAAATCATAAAGCCGGTCCGGCTGATATGCAGACCAAGCCTACTGTGTATGAGTTGGGAGGTGTTGAACCATAAGATTATTGCATGTACCTGAAACTGTTCCAATATGCGCAACTGATCAGTCTTGTTTTTGCGATCTGTTATTTCAAAGGACTGAAGCAATGGTATATCGCGGCATTTCTGCCGTTGATCGTACTCATTGTGGTGATTGAAATTATTGGAACAAACTACAAGGTCTTCAACTGGCCCAACAATTATTTCGTGTATAATTTCTATCTGCTGTTGTCGCCGCCTTTGTGGCTGTATCTGTTTCAGCGGATGTTGGACCTCTCCGGAACCGCTCTCCTCATTTTCAGAGCTATTGGTGTGCTGTGCATGACCTTTATTCTTATCAATTTCATTTGGGGCGAAGGGTTCCGGAGGTTCAACAGCTGGAGTCTATTGCTGTTGATGTTACTCACTATAGTTTTCAGTTGTCTCATATTGTTCAGGCTTTCTGCATCGGATAATGTAACCGGCTCTTTATTCAAACATCCTTATTTCTGGATCAATGCCGGCAATCTGCTGTTCTCTCTTGTAACGCTTGTGTTGCTTGGGTTGCAGCCGTATATCCGGTACTTCGATCTGGAGATCCATCAGAAGAGTTTGTATTGTGCCATTATTCCAACGGCTAACATCATTTTATATACCAGTTACTGTTATGGATTTTACTTATGCCGCGTCCCGTTGACCAGATTACCATTGTGATCATTGCCGTGGTTGTAGTGCTTCTTTTTCTGGCAATCCTTTTCCTGGTGATGGTAATGCATCATACCAACCGTCGAAAACAGATGGCGAAAGAAAAGCTACGCATCCAGGAGCAGTATGAAAAACAACTGCTTCAAACCAAGCTGGAAATTCAGCAACAGACTTTCCATTTCATCAGTCAGGAGATCCACGACAATGTTGGCCAGATTCTCAGTCTCGCTAAAATTGAGCTGAACATTCTGCAGCAGCAGCAATTGCAGCATCCTGAAATGGTGGCATCCATCAAAGAGAATGTGGGCAAGGCGCTGACCGAATTGCGGGAGATCGCCAAGAGCCTTAATCAGGATCGTGCGCTGCATTTCAACTGGATCGAAAGCGTTCGCGAAGAGATACACCGCATCAACAAGAGCGGCGCCATCGCAGCCGAGCTGATCATTGCAGGAGAAGAAAGCCATCTGAAAGATCAGCATAAACTGATGGTGTTTCGTGTGGTGCAGGAGGGATTGCAGAATATTCTCAAACACTCTGCTGCCAGTTCTTTGCAGGTGAACATAGAGAATGAAGCGGACGAAACGCGTATCCAGATTCTCGACAACGGAACAGGGTTCGACACAGAAGCCGCGCTGCAAGGGCATTCCGGCCTCGGTCTCAAAAACATTCTCAACCGGGTTAGTCTGATTGGCGGCGAAGCAACTATTCTAAGCAAAGTTGGAGAGGGTACACGCCTCGTAATAAAAATTCATCATGCCTGATATCTGTCATATAGCCATCGTGGACGATCATACGATGTTCCGCAAAGGATTATCCGCACTCATCAATATGTTCCCCGGATACCGGGTAATGCTCGATGCCGCCAATGGGCAGGATTTCATCCATCAGCTTCAACCTCCCAAACTTCCCAATATTGTGCTGCTGGATATTTCCATGCCGGTGATGGATGGTTATGCAACGGCCGACTGGCTTCGCATGCATCATCCGTATGTTAGCATACTTGCGCTGAGCACTATGGACAGTGAACACGCCATCATCAGAATGATCCGCCATGGTGCGCGGGGATACATCCTCAAAGATGCAGACCCTGCCGAACTGAAACTTGCTTTCGGAGAAGTAACCAAACGCGGCTTCTATTTCAATGAGGCTGTTTCGGGTTTGGTGAGGCAGGCTGTGGGAGAACTGATCGATAACAGCAAACAACCCGCCATCGAAAAACTCACCGAACGCGAAATGGTTTTCATCCGGCAGGCATGCAGCGAAAAAAGTTATCAGCAGATCGCAGATGAACTGGGCGTGAGCGAAAGAACGGTGGACGGTTATCGCGAATCTGTTTTCAGGAAGCTGAAAGTAAGTACCCGCGTGGGTTTGGTGCTCTATGCAGTAAGAAGTGGCATGGTGAAGCCTTGAAACAAAAAGCCCGCAACGGTTTCGTTACGGGCAATATGTTTAAAGATGTTCGGTTAATCTTCGTGAAAAGGATCGCGGCCGGCAGCATCGAGTTCTTTGATGATCTTGTTCACATCTTCTTCGGTAGTGGTTAGCCGGTTTCGGCAGATACGGATCAATTCTGCTGCGCGTTTAACTTTATCGCTGAGTTCATCCACTGTTATCTCTCCCTGTTCTATGTCGCTCACAATTTGCTGCAATTCTTCAAATGCCTGTGTATAGTCCAATGTCGATTCCATATTCATCATTTTTTATTATCGGATAAGGTTGTACTGCGGATTACGCCGTTGGCAAGTCTGGTTTCCAGCACATCGCCTTCCTGCACCTGTGCGGCATCTTTGATCACTTCGCCATTTTTCATTGTGATGCTGAAACCACGCTGCAACACTTTTTCGGGACTCATGTTCTCCACATTTTTCTCCAGCTGAAGCAGTGTGTTGTTTTGATCTTTCAGAAAGGCAGTTGTTGCTTCGGGAAGCTGCACCTGTGCAAGTTCATCACGATATACTTTCAGCAAATACTTTGCCTGCTGCTTCAGCAGGCCACCGGCATTGTTGAGGTGATTGCGGTGCTCCAATGTTACGGTTGCTGTTACCGATCTGAAGAGCTTCACTTCGGATCTCAGTTTATTTCTTTCGTCGAGCACCATGCGTTTTGCGCGATCGGTGACCTTTTCCGTAGCCTGCATTACAGGAACAGAAAAATTATGGAAACGCTGAATCAGAAACTCCGCAATCTTGGTGGGAGTGATAGCATTCGCATGTGCCACCATCTCTGTAACGGTTTCGTTGGTGGCATGGCCGATGCCTGTGATCACAGGGATTGGAAATAATGCAATGGCGCGCGACAGCTCATAATTATTGTACACACTGAGTCCTACATCGCCACCACCACCACGTACAATAGCCACTACATCGAAATGATCGATCACTTTTTTGATCCGGGCCAGCTGAAACCGGATGGTATCGATGGCCTTCTCTCCCTGCAATAACGAAGGGAACAGGTAATGAAAGAATTTATAGCGCCATGGATTGTTATCGAGCACTTCAGTAAAATCTACATACCCCTTGCTGCTTTCCACAGAAATTACGGCGATACGTTGTGGGAGCAGCGGAATGGGCAGCAATTTATTCTGATCGAAAATACCTTCATTGATCAGGCGGCTGATGGATTCCATCTTCTCTTTTTCCAGATCTCCGAGCGTGTAACTGGGGTCGATATCGAGTATGCGGATACTCATTCCATGTACAGGATCGTACATCAGTTTTGCCTGGAAGAGAATTTTGATGCCGTCTTTCAACGGTTCGTTGAGGTAGGATAGAAAATTCTTGTTGATGAGCACGAAGTCTTCGCGCCATAGAACGGATTTCATCTGCGCGATCACTTTTCCCTGTTGCTTTTCCACGAGCTCTGGATAGCAGTGACCCGACTGTTTGTAATAGTTCAGCTTGTTCATCTCGGCTTTTACCCAAAATGAACTGCTGTACCGGTCGGTAAGCGTTTTCTGTATGCTTCGCTGCACTTCCAGCAGGGAAAATACAGTTCTGTCTGTAATCGTTTCAGGCATTGCAAGGGGGTTAATGCTTTGGAAAATCAGCCTTAACCAAATTTACAGCTTTCCACGGATTCGGTAGCAATAGCCTGAAACGCAGATGGGATATGAGTTATACCAGCCAGCTATTGTTCTTCGGCAGGTGCGGTATGCAGGCCGGTCATTTGGCGGTTGAGCATGGCGCGGTATTCAACCGGACTGATGCCCACCATCTTTCTGAACACTTCGCGGAATGCTTTGGGATCTGAATAACCAACTTCTGCCATGATCTCATGTACGGTATCCTGCGAGGCTTCGAGGCTTTTTCTCGCTTCTTCCATCTTTACCCGCTGAATGTATTCGATCACGGTATTTTCGGTGGCTTTCTTGAATCTTCTTTCGAGACTTCTTCTGCCGATGAGGAATTTTTCTGCCAGCTGATCTACCGAGAGTTTGTCTCTGTAATTCTCTTCGATGTATTCCTGCGCACGTTTCACGGGCTCATCACCGTGGTGTTTCAGTCCTCTGAAAATAATGAAGGGGCTTTGACTGTTACGGTCGATATCCACTTCAAAGATCTTCGACATCAGGAGCGACATTTCGCGGCTGGTATTTTTCTCTACCAGATACAGCAGCAGGTTGAGGTAGGAGAATCCACCGGCACTGGTGTAGAGTCCGTCTTCATCGGTGAGCACTTTGAAAAGCTGGAGTTTTGTTTCGGGGAATTTCCTTTTCAGTTCTTCGCCGATCATCCAGTGGGTGGTGCATTGTTTGTTTTTCAGTAACCCCGCTCCGATGAGCATGATGGTACCTTTCGACAATGCCGCAATTTCCACCCCTTTCGATTGCTGAACAATCAGCCATCCCAACACTTCTTTATTTTCTGTGAGGATGGTTTCGATATCACCTTTCATTTCGGGAATGATGATGAGATCGGTTTGTTCGAGGTCGTAAATATGCTTTTCAACATTGAGGGTTATGCCATTGGAAAGATGATTCACATGCTTGAAAGCCACCATTTCCAGCTGAAATGCAGGCTCAGCGCCGGATTCGCTCAGCGCTTCGTTCACTGCAGTGAACATCTGTGTGATCGATTCGATCTGTGACAGGCTTACTTCGCCTTTCGGGATAAGTATCGTAGTGTTTTTCATGCAATAAAAGTAGGATGTGCCACTGTCGCAATCAACCCCGGAAAATGACGTGAACACACCCCGGAAATTTCCAGAATCCGGAGCAACTTTGCTGTAAACAATTCTTTCACTCTGTAAAATATAACCGCATGAAACCGTCAAAAGCCTTGTATTGGACCCTCACCATTTTCTTTTCTGTACTGATGCTCGCCGACGGCCTGTCTGGCCTGGCCATGACCGAAGCCGGAAATGCCGCTATGCGTCAGCTGGGTTATCCCCTCTATCTGCAAGCCATACTGGGAGTTTTCAAAGTATTGGGAGGAGTGGCCGTTCTTCAGAATAAATTCAAACTGATCAGGGAATGGGCTTACGCCGGATTCACTTTCAGCTTTATCGGCGCGGCCGCTTCATGGGCTATTGTTGGCGGACCTATTGCTTTTGTGATCATTCCGCTGGTGATGCTCGCCCTCATGATCGCCTGCTACATGGTCTGGAAAAAATATGAGCCGGCCCGCGTTGCGGTACTGGCTATCTAACTGTTTTCACACTATCGCTCTTTCAATATTTGACTTCCGGAATTGAGCCCCATACAGGGTTTCGGCATGCGCAATTTTTCAGGAAGGAAAACAATGCCTAATTTCCTTCCTGAAAACTATTGCCCCGCATGCATTATTCCATTTTGCTTTGTATAGCGCTTGTGCTTGTTGTGAGTCTGCTGGTGATGCTCGGTCAGAAGCTCCGCATCTCGTATCCCATCTTTCTGGTGCTGGGTGGACTGGCCATCAGTTTCATTCCCGGATTGCCTTCTGTGACCATCGATCCGGAACTGATCTTCCTTATTTTTCTTCCTCCTTTATTATATGAAGCAGCCTGGTTCACCAGCTGGAAAGCCTTCTGGAAATGGCGAAGGGTGATCACCACTTTTGCATTCGGACTGGTGTTGCTAACAAGTACCATCGTGGCATTTGTATCGTCGGCGCTGATCCCCGGATTTACGCTGGCACTGGGCTTTCTGTTGGGCGCTATCATTTCTCCGCCCGATGCAGTGGCCGCTACCTCGGTTCTGAAAGATGTTCGGATTCCCAAACCATACACACAGATACTCGAAGGCGAAAGCCTGGTGAACGATGCGTCTTCGCTGATCGTTTTCAGATTTGCACTCGCTGCGATTCTCACAGGCAGTTTTGTTTTTCAGCAGGCTGCCGTTGATTTTGTACTCGTAACCATCATGGGAGTGGTGATTGGTGTGGCGATTGCCATGATCATCTACGCCATGCACCGATGGTTGCCCACTACAACCAGTATCGATATCGCGTTGTCATTTGCCGCTCCGTATCTGATGTATCTCGCAGCAGAATCTTTACATTTCTCCGGAGTGATGGCCGTGGTGAGTGGCGGACTGTTTCTCTCTTATCGCAGCCATGCGATATTCACACACCAGAGCCGGTTACAAGGATATGCCATGTGGAATACCATTACATTTATTTTGAATGGACTGGTATTTATGATGATCGGCCTCGAAATGCCGGAGATCATGCGCGGCCTCGGAGACTACTCAAAAGGTGAAGCTATTTTCTATGGAATCGTGATTTCGCTAGTGATCATCGTTACACGCATACTGGTGGCACTGGGCACTTCGGCATTCACTACTTTTATCAGCAGGTATATCCGCACCAACGATTCCAATCCCGGCTGGCGTGGTCCGCTCGTGATCGGATGGGCAGGCATGCGCGGTGTGGTGTCGCTGGCTTCTGCCTTATCGATTCCGTTGTTGCTGAAGAATGGCGAACCTTTTCCTTTCCGCAACCTCATTCTCTTCATCACTTTCATTGTAATTCTGATAACGCTGGTAGTGCAGGGACTTACCCTTCCATGGGTGATCCGTTTGCTCGGCGTTGATAAGATGGCAGAGGAAGGAACGGAGCAGGAAGAAGAAGCGAAGATCCATCAGCATCTGCTTACTGCGGCGGTTCAGCATATGGACGATCAGTATGCCAAGCTGGTGAAAGAACAACCAATGGTGCAATCGCTCTATCACCAGATCTCCAACGATCTTCAACTGACCGTGAACTTTCTCGAAGGCGACAAATGCAACGAGAAAGAAAGACATGCCATGCTCATGTACAACAGTATTTACCTCGATCTCCTCAATACACAACGCGACAAACTCTTTCAACTCCGGATGCAGAATATTTTCGAAGATGAAGCCATCAGAAAAATTGAAGGGCAGCTCGATATCGAGCAGGAAAAATTACTGCGCGAAGGCGGACATCATCATGCTCACATCTAGCGGCTGTCACTGGCACCTTGCAGAGGTTTTAGTTGAAAAGCGAAAACTTATTGCGGCAGCGCATTCCTCATAAACCGGAGGAAATTGCCGTGCATGATATTTTTGATGTCGTCTTCTGTATATCCACGTTTAGCAAACATGGCAGGAAGCTTTTGCAGATCGGCGATGGTTTCGAGATCATAAGGGCATTGCTCTGTTCCGAATCCGCCATCGAGATCGGTGCCGATCATCACGTGATTAGTATTGCCTGCGATCTGACAGATATGGTCGATATGATCGATCATTACATCGAGATTGCAGTTCATGCTTTGGGGAGTGGATTGCCCGCGAACCCAGTTGGGAACCATCATCCAGGCATCGAGTGCAGCGCCGATCACAGCACCTTTTTGAATGAGCGCTTTGATCATCTCATCACTGAACTGGCGGTTATGATCAACGAGCGCACGCACGAGGTTATGGCTGGCCCACACATTTCCGTTGAAAATTTCCATGGCATCCCAGAATGCATCATCACAGAGATGCGTAGCATCGAGTACCAGTCCGAGCTTTTCGATTTCTTTGATGAGGGCGCGGCCATTTTCAGTGAGGTGGCCGGTTGCATCGGTTCCGTTGGCATAACGGCCGGGGCCGTAGTGTGCAGGGCCGATAGCACGAAGTCCGTAATTCCATGCCTGATGCAGGTTGTCGATGGTTACGAGACTGTCTGCACCTTCGAGTGACAGGATGTATCCAACAGGTTTTTTGTGGTTGTCTTCTCCATCATTCCAGAGCCTGATATGTTGTTCGAGTGATGCTTTGTTATGGATCATCACCATTTCACCGGCAGCTTCCATGGCTTTGTACCATGCCAGCTGTCCCTGGCTCTGCGCCCATGCCTGATGCGGTGAATGCCAGCCGGGGAGCGGATTATCGGGCGCAACGTATCTGGCGATCTGCGTAGCCACTACCAATCCGATATTTCCTTTGCGCAATTCGGGCAACGAAACAGTGCCTCTGCCGCGATCGGGTTTATCGGTGAGATGTTTTTCTCTTTCACGGATCGCGAACACGTCCTGCGTAAGATCGCGGTTCCATTCCATGGCGTTCCAGCTGAGGTCGAGGTGGCCGTCTATGATGAACATGAACTTGTTTTTTTAATGCTTAGGGAGCAATTGCAACAACCTGCACACGATGCATATTGCCATCGGTGCAGGTTGAAATTATTTTGAAGATTATTCAGCGAGTTACCGGATGATTCTTCCCGATACGCCCGTCTGAATAAATTCGTCTATATCAGATTTGCTAATGATGGCCCAGTCTCCGGCGATGCTCTGTTTGAGTGCGCCGCAGGCTGTGGCGAAGTTGATGATTTGTTGTGGCGGCAGTTGCTGCGTCAGTGCATAAAGCAGTCCGGCAGTGAAGGCATCTCCCGTTCCAATCTGATCGGTTACGTGCGGGATCATGTAGCCTTCGGAGAAATAGTATTCTCCTTTGTGAGCCAGCGCTGCAAAATATACTGTCTGCTGCTGAATGGTTTTGCGGAAGCTCATGCCCAGTGTTTCCAGATGCGGCATATGTTTTTGCAATTGTGGAACAGTCTGCCTGAATCTTTCTTCGAGCGGAAGCGACTTATCGGTATCGATGCCGTAGTAAATGTTCACAGCATCGAGATCGGCTACAGCCACTTTGCTATGTTGCAACAATGCCGGCATCACTTCTTTCGGTTGTTTTCCGTACTGCCAGAGTTTGCTCCGGTAGTTGAAATCGCCGGAGATAGTCAAACCCATGCTCACTGCGGCTTCCAGGGCTTCTTTGCAAACATCTGCGGCGCTTGCCGACAGTGCTGCTGCAACACCAGACCAGTGAAAGCATGCTGTATCCTGCAACACCGTTTTCCAGTCGATCGTGCCGGGCTGCAGTTCGGTGAACGAAGTGCCTGTTCGGTCGTAGATCACGCGGCTGCTGCGGATATGGTTGCCGGATTCGGTGAAATACAATCCCAGCCGCTCGCCTCCGTACACCATATGCTTTGTTCCTACACCATGACTTCTCAGCTGCTGCATTCCGGCAGCAGCGAGGTCGTTGTCGGGAACGCGGCTGATATAGTTTACATTCAGTCCGAGCCTCGACAGCAGCACACATACATTGGCTTCCGCTCCTGCATAGTATGCCGTGTATCCATCCGTTTGCTGAAAGCGTTTTCCCTGGTGACTATGCAGACGCAGCAGAAATTCTCCAAATGCTGCTAACTGAACAGTACTCCCGGCAGGCTTCTCCATATGCAAGATTTTCCGGAAAACTAAGTATTCTTCACTTCTTCACAAAAGCTCATCTGCACAAAACAATCAAATAACAACATTCATCAATACAATTCAAAGAGCGCTTCTATTTCTACGGGGATGTTATCGGGTAACGATCCGAAGCCGATGGCGCTGCGAACGCCGATACCATTTTCTTCTCCCCATACCGCCGCGAAAAGTTCACTGCAGCCGTTGATCACATGCGGATGCCTTTCGAAATCGAAAGTGGCATTCACCATTCCGAGGATCTTGATCACGCGTTTTACTTTGTTCAATCCACCTACACGGGTTTGGATGGTGCTCAGCATGGTAAGGCCTACCTGCCTTGCAGACAGTTTGCCCTGATCGGCATCCATGTCTTTTCCGATACGGCCGATAATGAGTGAACCATCGTTCTGTACCGGACCATGTCCGCTGAGATAAAGGTATTTTCCATCAATTACAAATGGCTTGTAAACGCCCAGTGGTTCAGGAGCAGGAGGCAATTCTAATCCCAATTGCTTAAATCTTTCTTCTGCAGTGTTCATACTCGATTTGATTTTAAAAACTTGTACGCTATATGTTAGTTATTCCACAATCAGTTCGTCTATCATCATCACTGCTGTTGATCCTTCTCCGTATCCGCCTTTAGGAACGATACCGGGATGTTGGCCTTTGACTTTGATATATCTTGCTGTAACATTCACAGTGGCCCTTGCCTGGTTGATACCATTTACCGGGAATTCTGTGAGTGAGGTAATTTTCGTATATTCCTGTCCGTTATCAGACACATAGTAATCGAGGGTAACCGGAGGCCTCATTCTCTGCCAGGTGTAGTTGAGCACATTGGCCCCTACTTTTTTTATCTCCATCACAGATCCGAGATCGATCACGGCTTCGAAGTCTTTGGTGAAACCTATCCACTGATTGTCGTTGTAGCGGTTTACACCGTAGATGCTGTTCACGAGTTTGGTAGCGGGGCCACCATATTTTCCCGAAGGAAGATTGGTAACGGTGATATCCGCACCGGTTGCCTTATGAATATGAAAGGGTATTTCCAGTGTTCTTCCGAAAACCATTCCGTTCCGGAAAAGCCGTGCCTTCACTACACCAAATTTGCCACCTGCTATTGCCTGGCCTCGATAAGCCCGGCTGCTCCTTGCAGGTAAACTGCCATCAGACGTGTAACGAATGTCGGCTTCCCGGATACTGGAATGAAGATGAAAAGAAAGACTACCCCGTTGTAATTCGTGTATCGAATAAGTAAGTTCGTCGAAGTTGTTTGTCATTTCCCATCCGATGCGTTTCAGCTGTGATGGGTGTTTGCGCAGTCTCGTGAGAAACTGATCGTACTGCAGATTGCCGGCAGGGCTCCAGGCAACTTCGGCCAGTGCGATGGCGCGCGGCAGCAGCATGTACGCCGCTTGCTTTTCTGTATAGAGATATTCGCTCCATAATTGTCCCTGTATGCCTTTGATCTTTGGAAGAAGGCTGGCATCGATCGAATCGGGCAGCGGTTGATACGTATATACTTCTTTGAGTGGAGTGTATCCGCCTGCTGCTACAGGTTCGGAAGGATAAAGCGATTGATAGTGATCGAAATAATATTCATCTTCGGAGGTCATGATGGCGTCGCTTCCGAGGCGGGCTGCTTCTACTGCACCTGCAGTGCTGCGCCAGCTCATTACGGTTACATCTTTTGCCAGTCCACCTTCAAGGATCTCATCCCAACCCATCACTTTCTTTCCTTTGCCTTGCAGGTATCTGGCTGCTCTTTTGATGAAATAACTTTGCAGTTCGTGTTCGTCGGCGAGTTTTTCTTCTTTGATTCTTCGCTGACAGTTGGGGCATGCTTTCCATTTTACCTTGGGACATTCATCGCCGCCGATATGAATGTATGGAGAAGGGAATAGGGGTATCACTTCGTCGAGCACATCCTGCAGGAACGTGAATGTGGAGTCTTTCCCTGCACAGAACACATCGTCAAATACACCACCGAAGGTGGCAGTCTTATATGGACCGCCGGTGCAACCCAGGTTGGGATACGCTGCCAGTGCGGCTTGTGCGTGACCCGGCATTTCAATTTCAGGAATAACGGTGATATGCCGCTCAGTGGCATACTTCACCACTTCTTTCACCTGTTCCTGTGTGTAATAGCCTCCGTATTTTTTTCCGTCGAATCGGTGAGGCAGTTCGCGTTTATGGCCGATCATTGTTTCGTCGCGCCATGCAGCTACGGATTGGAGTTTCGGATATTTTTTGATTTCGATACGCCATCCCTGATCATCGGTGAGATGCCAGTGGAAAGTGTTGTACTTGTACATCGACAGCAGGTCGATGAATTTTTTTATGAAACTTACATTGAAGAAATGACGGCTTACATCGAGGTGCATGCCTCTGTAACCGAAGCGGGGATGATCGTGGATCTCTGCGAGTGGCACTTTCAGTTTACCTCCTTCTTTGATCCAGATCTGCCGCAGTGTTTGAATGCCGTGCAGAATGCCGGCTCCATCGTGACCGGTAATGGTAATGCCTTGTGGCGTTGAATGTAACAGATACTCTTCGGAATGTTTCACCAAAAGGGTATCTGTCAGCAATCTGATATGCTTACCCTTGATATCAGACCCAGGCGCATCAGTGCCCGATTGTTGCTGTATGAAAGCTTTTAATAAAGCTGATTCGTACTTCAGTTCAGCTGCTGCTGTAACCGGTGTTTGATTTGATATGTAAACTGAGCCTTGACCATAAATCGCCTTCACAGGTACAGGAATCAGGGCCGGATTCACCGGAGCCTCCTGCCTTGCGGCAGCCTTTAATGTAAAGCACAGCAGTAACGGAAGTACGAATAGCTTTTTCATTGTTATTGTTTATCCCACCAGATTCTGGTTAACAAATTATCTTCACCCTGGCGAGCAACAGCTGCCTGATAGTTGGCTTTGTTGTTACTTACTTCAGACTGGAGATACACAAACCTGCGTGGAATTACACCGCCGGTAACGTTACCCGGAGCATTGGTTGGAGTAAGTTTTGGATAACCAGTTCTGCGCCAGTTGGCATAACATTCCATTTCATCGGTCAGCAGCGCAACCCAGAACTGAGTATGGATCTTTTCCATTTGTTCTTCGGTTGTTCCTGTGAGCGGATGTGCAGTTGTGTAATTGTTGATGTTTGTCTCAGAAATAGTTCCGGCAGTTCCGAAGAGCGCCCAGTTGCGCATGTTATTCTCGATACCTTTTTTGAAGTAGTCGGCTGCTGTAGCGCCGTTGGTCCAGTTACGGAGCGCGGCTTCTGCCAGCAGGAAGGCCATTTCAGAATTGGTCATCAGCAGAAATGGTGCATCGAATCTGAGAAAGGTAGCCTTGTTAGGCTCTGAATAAGTAGGGAGTGGATCAGGAACCGCACCTGGTCCTATTCCATTAGGCAATCCTTTTGCAAGTGCAGGATTGTTGTCTGCTGTAGATCCGCTGTAAGTTACAGCCATCACTGGCAGACGTGGGTCGGTTTCATTTTTCAGATAGTCAATGAAAGTTTTGCTGTACTTGCCTGCTTCTGTATTGTCCTTACCATTAGAACCGGATTTGTAATCCTGCTCGATCATTTCATATGCAACCGGGTTGTTGTTGAATACCTGACCCGATCCCGGATATTTGATAACGGCATTATCAACTGCATTTTGAATTACGCCACCTGCAATGGCTTTCTGTGCCCAGGTTTTAGCCTTTGCCTCATCGCGTTTGGTAAGGCGCATAGCTACGCGCAGCATGATGGAGTAACCGAGTTTTTTCCACTGATCAACATTTCCTTTGTAGAGGAAGTCGGCATCTCCGAAAGTTGGGTTGCCTGCAGCAGGGTTGAAAGCTGCAGTGGCTTCGTCGAGCTCCTTCAGCAGATTGTCGTAGATCTCAGACTGAGGGTCGTAGGCTGGAACGAAGTTGTTTTCCGGAAATCCTTTCAACGCGTCTTTGTAAGGAACATCTCCGTAGATATCTGTCAGTCGCTGAAACAGCAGCACGCGATAGATGCGTGCAGCGGATACCTTATTTACATGGCCTGCTTTCTTAGCAGCATTGATACTCTCAGTAAGGTTGTTCAGTACGTTGGTGTAGATGGTGTTGAAGTAGGCACCATGAAAGCGATCATCATAACCGTACTTGTTACCCACACCCGATTGCGTTGCATCCTTGGTGGTAGAGTAGTGCTGAACATAGTTACCGGCCAGCAGATAAGATGTGTAGAAATAAGTGCGATCCTGCACATACTGTCCGCGCAGCAGAGATTGCGAAAACAGAAGGTTCGCATTTGCTTCGGTACTTGCGTTGGGATTGGTATTGATCTCTTCGAAGTCCTTATCGCAGGATGTTAATCCTCCCATAAGTCCTAAAGCCAGGATACCGTGGTATATTTTTAAACGTGGCATGTTGTTACTTTTTGGATCGTGAATTAAAACTTAACCTGGAGGTTTATACCATAACTTCTGGTACGTGGAACACCAAACATTTCGAGGCCTTGTGCATTGGAGTTGCTGAAGGTCGACTCAGGATCGATGTTCGGAGCATCTTTGTGGATGAAGAATAGATTTCTTCCTACCAGAGAAACAGTAAGCGCCTGCAGTTTCAGGAAGCTGATCTTCTGAACAGGAATGCTGTAACCGATGATCACCTGCCTTAATTTCACAAAATCTGAACTGTACACAAACTTGTCGGAGATGGCAGCACGTGCGTTGTAGTATCCCTGGATCTCATCTTTACCCAGTGTTCTGGTAAATGGATTGCCACTGGCATCAACCCCAGATACTACCAAACCTCCTTCGCGACCGGGCAATGTGATCTTATGCAGACCCATTCTCGATCCGTACAGGTTGGTTCCGGAGTAAATAACACCACCGAATTTGCCATCGATGAGGAAGCTGAGAGAGAAACGTTTGTAGTTGAAAGTATTGGTGATACCAGTTGTGAACGGAGCAACGCCGGTACCCATTTCAACCATGTTGGGGTTTCTTACTTCTCTGCCGTTGTTTTTATCGTACACGATATTGCCTTTGGAATCTCTCTGTTCTGTGAAAGCCATTACAGAGCTGTAAGGTCTTCCTTCACGGTGGTGGATGTACGCGTATCTGTTCACTGAGAAATCGGCCTCGATAGAATGGAGATCGTCAGTGATCTTTACAACCTCGTTCTTATTGTAAGCGAAGTTGTAGCTCACTTCCCACTGGAAGTTCTTCGATTTGAAAGGAACACCGGTAACGAGAAACTCGATACCCTTGTTGGTCATTTCACCTACGTTGAACAGGGCATTGGTATAACCTGTAGAAGGAGAAATAGAAGCGCTTACGATATCGTTGGTGGTTTTTCTTTCATAAACAGCTACATCGAAACTAACTCTTCCATTGAGGAGACGGCCTTCGATACCGATCTCTGCAGTGGTTGAAGTAAGCGGTTTCAGGTTCTTATTCGGAACAAGCAGGTTACCGCCGGTTACACCATTCTGGTTGGTGATCACCTGCAGCGCTTGTTTCTCATGTGTACCTGGCACCAGGCTGTATGTGCGGTTCAGCGCATATGGGATAGGAGTTGCACCACCCACCTGTGCAATTGAAGCGCGCACTTTTGCAAAGTTTACCCATGATGGCAATTGCAGCGCTTCTGAAACAATGAAGCTCGCGCCGATGGCCGGGTAGAAAATATTGTTGTTATCGATAGACAGTGTAGAGAACCAGTCGTTCCTTCCGGAAGCAGTCAGATACAGATAATTTTTGAAGGAGAAGTCAACCGATCCGAAAATAGAATTGGTACGAAGTCTTGCCAATGATTTGGATGGGGCAAGACTTGTAACACTGCTGATATCGAAAAAGCCGGGAACCGTAAAACCAGTACCATTCAGTGCAGTGTTGTTGGCAGTGAATCTGCGTTGGTTGCCGCCCGCCAGAACATTCACAGAAAGATCGCTGGTGATTTTTGTGTTGTAGTTGATGGTCAGCTCGGCGTTGGTTTCGGTAGTAGCATTGATCTGATTCTGATAGAAGCCAGATGGAGCAAACAGGTTACCTGTGGGAACAACACCTGTGAAGTCGAGATTAGAGTAATCGTGGCTCACGCGGCCTTTTACAAACAGGTTGTTCAGCAGATTGTATTTCACGCTGAAGTTTCCGATGAAACGGTTGCGTTGGTCGTTATTCTTTACTTTGTTCACAACGTAGTAAGGGTTCGAAGCGAAGGCAACGGCCTGCCAGGCCACTTCGTTTCCGTCTGCATCATAACCGGGATTCAAACTGCGGATATCAACAGTGTTGGCAATCATATACGTACCCCAGTTAGGGTTGGCATTGGCGTCGGAAACGGTAGAGCGGTTCTCAGATTTCTCGATATTGTATTGCGCATATCCTTCCATGCTGAGCTTCTTGCTGAGATTGGCATTGATAGAGAGGGTGGCAATCTTTTTGTTCAGCTTTGAATTTGGAACCAGGCCTTTGTTGTTCATATCAGACACCGAAGCTCTCCAGGTGAAGTTATCGGAACCTCCGTAGAACGAAACCGTGTTGGTGAACGTGGTTCCGGTTCTGTAGAAGTTTTTGATATTGTTTTTCTGTGGAGAGTAAGGTCTTTTTACACCGTCGAACTGGATTACATCAGAGCCATCCATTTTTTCGCCGTATGAAAGGCGGCCGTAGTCGATGGCTTCTTTCTGTGTTTTAGGTTTCAGGCCAAACTGACCGGAACCATACTCATACTGCCAGTCTGGAATGATAGCTGGTCTCTCAGCAGTGAGAGATGAATTGTATTCAACACCGATGCCTTTTTGTTTCACTCCTTTTTTGGTGGTGATGATGATTACACCGTTGGAGGCGCGGCTTCCGTAAAGAGCGGCGGCAGTACCACCTTTCAGAACAGTCATTGACTCAATATCGTCTGGATTGATCCCTGCGATACCATCACCTTTGTCGTTGTTGATACCTGTGCTCGATCCGCTGCTGCCGATAGTTGAGTTGGTAGTGTTGTCGATAGGCATACCGTTCACCACGTAAAGCGGTTGGTTGTCTCCGTTAAGTGATCCGTTACCACGGATGATAACGCGGCTCGATCCACCGGGGCCGCTGGCGATGCTGCTTGCATTCACCCCTGCGATCTTACCGGTGAGGGCATTGGCGATGTTGATTTCACGGGCTTGTGTGAATTCGTCGCCCTTTACTTCAGTTACAGCATAGGCAAGCGCCTTCTTTTCCTTTTTGATGCCGAGGGCCGTTACCACTACTTCGTCCAGTGCTTTGGGATCGTTCAGCTGAATGAGGATAGTGCTTTGGCCGGGCTCAAGCTTAACCTGCTTTCTCTCGAAGTTCACGTGAGTGATCAGCAGTTCGATAGCGCCGGAAACAGAAGGGATCTTTAATTTGAAATCACCGTTGTTGTCGGTGGTGGTAGCTACTTTGTTGTCACCTACCAGGGTTACGGTAGCCCCTGCAATTTTCTGTCCGGATGAAGCGCTGCTTACAGTACCGGAGATCTCGGAGGGGTTAGTTCCGTTGGTCTGGGCCAGAACGGCAGAGCAGCAGAAGAGGCTGCATGCCAGCATCAATCGGCTGACCCAGGCAGTTAGTTGTAGTTTTTTCATTGCAAAAGTTAGATTAGTACTTTTCTTTCAAATAATGCAAATTCCTGCCCTAAAACTAGGAGAAAAAACTCCTTTCTGCAAAAAAATTGCATACAAGATTCGCAAATTCCGCATTTCTGATAACATTTTGTTAACGGCAGAGCCATTAAAATATTTTTACAATCGATTGTTTATTAATTGATTGCATACAATCCATTGGCATCAAAAAATTAATGACATTTCGCAAAAAAATTATTTGCTACCCAAATAGTGCAAAAAATTAAACTTATATTCTATTTTTACCGGATATTTGAAACAGAGGGGTGCGATACGACTTCCCTCAAAAGATTCAGCAAGCCAATACATGACTATGGATTCAAACACACAAGATCAGATCCCTCCGGTTTCCCTTACCAAACAGGCAAGGAAGAAACTGATCATCAAACAGGTGAATATTCATACCCGTTTGACGTACAGCGATCTTGTGAACCTGATCAATGTATCGGAAGACACTATCCGCAGAGACGTGAACGAACTCGCCGAAGATGGCGAAGTGGTGAAGATCAAAGGCGGAGCCATGTCTATCGCTTATCACTATGGTCACGAATCGCAGACCTACTCCCAGACCAACAAAGTAGTGATTGCTGAAAAAGCCTTGCAGCTGCTGAAAGACGATATGATCGTTCTCATCGGCGGAGGCACCACCATCCGTGAATTCATCAAAAAGATCCCCGCTACACTTCGCGCCACTTTCATTACAGTGAATGTGCTGTCTGCAGTGGAATTGCTCGATAAGCCGATGATCAAAACCATCATGATCGGCGGGCAGATCTCTACCTACAGCCAAATGACTGTGAGTGGTGAAGTATTCGAATACCTCTCCAACATCAAAGCAGACCTCTGCATCATCGGTACCAATGCACTCGATGCAGCAAACGGCCTTACCGATTCCGACTGGGAAACTATTCAGGTGAAGAAGGCAATGATCAAGGCTGCCGATAAAGTGGCTATCCTCGCCATCTCAGAAAAGCTGAGCTCCACCATGAAGATGAAGATCGCAGATATTCAGGATATCGATTATCTCATTACAGAATTGCCACCAGACAACCCGGCATTACAGCCTTACAAGTCGAAAGAAGTAGAGTTGTTGTAGTTTAGAAATCCCCTTCAGGCCTGCGTTCCCCTATCTGCTGGCGCCACATGGCGTAGTACAATCCTTTTTGTTCGAGCAGATCATCGTGGGTGCCCTGTTCGGTGATCTTTCCTTTTTCCAGCACAAATATCTTATCGGCATAAAGAATGGTGCTGAGCCTGTGCGCAATCAGGATGGTGATCTGTTGCCGCTGCGCCACAATATCACGGATGGTTTCTGTGATGGCCTCTTCCGTTAAACTATCCAGCGCCGACGTGGCTTCGTCGAAGATCAGCAATCGCGGTTCGCGCAGCAGTGCCCGCGCGATGGAGATGCGTTGCTTCTCCCCGCCGGAAAGTTTCAGTCCACCTTCACCCAGCATGGTATCGAGCCCTTTATCGCTGCGTTTGATCAAATGACTGGCCGATGCTTTTTCGATGGCATCCAGCATCTGTTCGTCGGTTGCATTGGGCTGAACAAAAAGCAGGTTCTGCCGGATGGTTCCTGCAAAGAGCTGCGTATCCTGGGTAACAAACCCGATCTGCCTTCTTAATTCATTATAGCGAATGAGCGTAGCCGGTATATCATTGAACGAGATCTCACCCGATACAGGTTTGTACAATCCCACCAGCAGCTTCACCAGTGTTGACTTCCCTGATCCTGACGGACCAACAAACGCCACGGTATCGCCCTTGTTCAATGTAAATGAAATGCCATCCATGGCGTTCTGTCTGGCAGATTTATGGCGGAACACCACTTCATCAAAACCAATACTCTCTAGCTGATTCAATTCTATCGGCTCTGGTGGGCGCTGTTCCACCGGCTTGTTCATCAGCACATCGAAAGTCTGAAGCGAGGCCTCCGCTTCGCGATAAGACAATATGATGCTGCCAATATCCTGAAGGGGTCCAAAGATCGAAGCGGAAATAAACTGCATGCTGATCAGCTCTCCCGTACTCAGCACATTGCCGAAGATCAGCCAAAGCAATATGAACAGGATCGATTGACGCAACACATTCAGCACTGTTCCCTGCAAAAAACTCAGCGTGCGCACCTGTTTTGTTTTCTGCATTTCCAGTTCAAAAATACGCCAGGTGAATTCGCGCAACCGGCGGATCTCAGGAAACGTAAGCCCCAGACTCCGCACCAGCTCTATGTTTCGCAGCGACTCGGTAATGATGCCCGCCATGCGGTTGGTCTCTTTGTTGATAGATCGTTGCAGGGTTTTGATCTTCTTGCTCAGCAGACCGGTTAGCGATCCCAATACCAGCACGCCAATCACAAAAACCGGAATCAGCGCCCAGTGTTTGGTGATGGCATACCAGATAAGAAAGCCCATCCCTACAATGGAAGAGAAAAGAATATTGATGAAAGAATTGATGAAGCGCTCCGTATCGGTTCTTACCTTCTGCAAAATGGCCATGGTTTCGCCGCTGCGCTGTTCTTCAAATTCACCGAATGTTAGCCTGAGCGTTTGACGAAGGCCATCGTTGAAGATCTGCAATCCGAATTTCTGTACGGCCAGTCTGGTGAAGTATTCCTGAAATGCTCTAGCGATACGCGCAAGCGTTGCAATGGCGATAGCGATGAACAACCACCAGAGCACACCATTGATCAGTTCGTTTCGTGGTTTCACATTTGTCTGCGAAGCATAATCGTCGATGATCTTTCCGAAGATCACCGGATCGAAGAGACTCAATACCTGCGCTGCTCCTGCGAGCAGCAGCGATATCAGTATCAGCCATCGTTGAGGCTGTAAATATTTCCAGAGGATTTTCATGCCGTTGAATGTATGCGGCCGGGTGGGGCATACAAATCTAACGGTTTAGCCCGCAACGGCAAATTAGTTGCTGCCGGCGCGCTGCATTTCGTCTTCGGCGCCGCCGGATCTTCTTACACCGGCTTTAATGGCCTTACCAAAACGCCAGGTAAAGGTGAGCACTCCAACCCGGCTGTCGCGTTTGATGCTGAAGTACTCCTGCGCCTGTGGAAAGTCTGTATTGCCTGCGAACTTCTGAGAGTAGAAGATATCGCGCACAGCCAATTTGATGGTGGCTTTGTTTTTCAACACCAGTTTGGAAATACCTACGCCTACCTGACCGGTAGGGTCTATCACTTCCTGCAGATCATCCTGATTACGGGTGATGTAAGTGGCGGTCAGTTCTGCATTCCATCCTTTTTTGAACTTGAACTGATTATTGATATTTGCCGAAACCTGCGTTACATCTGGTGTTACTTCCTTCCACACAAAACCTTTGAATCTTTTGTGGATGATGTCTGTCTGGATATTCATGCTCCACCAGGGCCAGGGTGATGTTTGTGCATTCACCGATAATCCGAAGTTTTCGCGGTGCCCTACGTTTCCGTCGGTGTAGTAGAACAGTCCTTTATCGTCCTGCAAAAAGATCTGTGAAAAGAAATTCTTTGTGCGGCTGTAGCTGATGCTGGTGAGCAGCCAGTCTTTGTACTGATGGGCAAGTTGCAGGTTCCAGGTGTATTGAGGAAGCAGAAAGGGATTGCCTTTCTGGAACGTGTATTTGTTGATGATGAAAACAAACGGATTCAGTTTCTGAAAAGCAGGCCTGTCGATTCTCCGGCCTCCGCTGAGTGAAAAACTGTTATTCGAATCGAGTTTGTATTGAAAAAATACAGTTGGGAAGAGGCTGTTGTAATTGCGGGTGAACGCAGAATCTTTGTTCACTGCATTGCCCAGCTGGTTGGCTTCGTAGCCGGTGAACTCATAACGGAGACCAGCCTGGGCAGAGAATTTTTCCCATTGTTTTTCAAGTGTGGTGTATGCTGCATGGATGGACTCTGTATAAATGAAGTGATTCGATTTGATGAGATTGTCAACCCACTGGCCATTGTCGTACATGCGATACCCTGCGGTATTGTCTGTATGGATGCGGCTCGATTTCCAGCCGGCATCGAGTTTGAGATCGTTTTTGAACTTATAGGTGTAATCGGCTTTGCCGGAGAAAATTTTAAGATTGGTGGGGATGAAGCCGCGCTCTGCTTCTACATAACCATCGGTTGCCAGCAAATGGTTTTCGAAGTATTGATTGTTCTGGATATCGTAGCCGATGTAATCGAGATCGATATTGAGTTCCTGTGCAGCATTGAACTGATGATGCAGATTGAGGTTTACGCCGCCGTTCATCAGGCGAAGCGAAGTATTACCTGTACTGAGCACTGCAGAATCGAGTTCATTGTTTTTGTTGAGCCATTGCGCTGTTGCAGTGTTCTTGCTTTTGCGGTATTGGTAGAAGCCGTTGAACGATATGCCCAGCGTGGTTTTCGAACTGATGGCATAATCGACACCTGCCTTGAGCGTATGATTCTGCCCCTGTCCGTCGAAGCGGGTTGGTTGCCTGAGTACCGACTTCACAGTTTGGTTGGCATCGGAAAAATTTCTGCGGAGGGCGTAGAGATCCATCACATAACCTCCTTCATTCGCATTGAAGCTGAGGAACGAGTTCAGTTTACCCTGCCGGTAGTTGAGGCTCAGGCTGTGGATGGACCGTCTTCGTTTTCCCTGACTCCAGCCCGTACTTACAGTTCCATTGAAGCCCTGCTGTTTTGTTTTTTTGGTTCTGATATTGATCACACCTCCATTCCCGGCGGCATCATAGCGGGCCGGAGGATTATCCATCAGCTCGATGCTTTCTACGTTTGATGCGTTCATTCCGCCTAACAGGTTGCTAAGATCGGAACCTGAAACGTAAGTGGGTTTGCCGTCGATCAGAATAAGCACATTGGGTTTTCCTTTAAGCGCAACATTACCATCACGGTCAATCGAAACACCGGGAGATTTCTCCAGTACATCGAGTACGGATGCACCGGTGTTGGTGATGCCATTATCCACCTGCACAATAGTTTTATCGGGCATTACTTTGATCAGCGATTTGCGGCCGCTGACCACTACCTGCTGAAGCAGTCCTGAACCGGGTTGCAGCATAATCACCATCGGCGAATCGATGGCGTTTTCTGAAATGCGTATGATACTGGTTTGTTTGGGGAGATAATCCACCATGCTGATATTGCAGAAATAATTTCCTGCGGGAAGGTTCTCGAAGATCACTTTTCCTTCAGCATTGGTTGTGCGTGTATTGAGATGAAGAGAGTCCTTTACTCTGTGAAGACTTACAGAAGCAAGCTGCAATGGCAGTTTCTTATCGTTGTTTACGATGATGGTGATGGTACCGGGTACGGCAGGCTGAGCAAAAGCATCCTGCATCAAAAGAACAGCAATCAGTATAATAGTCAGTTTTCTCATAAAAAAAGATCAACCCAATTTAACTGAGTTGATCTTCTATAATGCGATACTTTCTACCAATGGTCGATTGTTTCTGCGGAGCGGACGAATCAAGAAAACCGGCTTCTGATGAGCGGTGCTATTCGGATTAGAATGGCAGGTCGTCGTCTGAAGCGCCGGGTTGAAATCCGGGAGGGCCGTCTGCGATTGCGCCGTCGCTGCTGCCGCCACCGGCTCCGCTGCGTACTACTTTCCATGCTTTCACGTCTGTGTACCAGCGACCGTTGAATTCGCGGCTCTCCACATCAAAAGAAACAGTTACCTGTTCTCCGGGTTTGATGCTGGCGAGATCAATTTTGTCGCCCCATGCTGCGATGCACACTTTTTTTGGGTATGTGTCTCCTGTTTCGAGGATGAACTCCTGTTTTTTCCAGGTACCGTTCTTACCCTGACCTGTTTGTACAGGGAGGAACTGGAGGATCTTTCCACTAATATCCATGTATGAGTTATTTACTGATTTGCGGTAAATATACTTCTGTCTGCAATTCTGGCAATGGGATTTTGAAACCGAAGTCATTCATTCTCCTAAAACCGAATAAAATTCTGAGAAAAGGCTCAAAAATCGCAGTTCGCCGATTATTGTTCGGCCATCGACAGGTGTCCAATGAATAAATTCTAAATTTTCGCCTTCTGCCGAATTTTATTCTGAATAAAGTTAATTTTACAGAAAATTATCCGGAATGGAAATCGCTCTTGACAATATCGACCTTCAGATTCTCGGCCTGATGCAATCCAATGCAAGAATCTCCAATGCCGATCTTGCCCGTGAACTCAGTATGGCGCCCTCCGCTGTATTGGAAAGGGTAAAGAAACTCGAACAGAAAGGCGTGATCCGCGGATATACTGCACAGATCGATCCGGGTGCCATTCAACAGAAACTCCTGGCATTTATTTTTATCCGTTCCTCCGAAGGTTTTACCTGCTGTGGCGAAACTTCTCAGTTACTGGCGGCTATCCCTGAAGTGCAGGAAGTTCATCATATCGCAGGTGAAGATTGCTACCTCATTAAAGTGCGCACAGCCGATTCGGCTTCTCTGATGCACCTCATGCGCAACTCCCTCCAGAAGATCCCTAAGATTTCATCCACCAAAACAACCATCGTTTTGGAAACCGTAAAAGAGCAACAGCAACTGGTGATTCCAAAAAAATAAAGAGAAAATCTATGTCTACTGTCGAGAAAAAATCCGCGTCAACAATCATGGTGATCTTAGCCTTTGCCACGGTATACCTGGTATGGGGATCAACCTATTTCTTCATCTCAAAAGCCGTGCACGATTTTCCACCGCTGATCATGGGAGCGCTCCGCTTTGTGGCAGCAGGGGGCATCATGCTTATCTGGTGTTTAATAAAAGGAGAGAACCTCTGGAACTGGAAACAGATCAAAGCCGCGCTGGTAACGGGTGTGCTGCTGCTGTTTGTCGGTAACGGATGTGTAATCTGGGCCGAAAAAACTTTACCCAGTTCTCTCGTAGCGGTGTGGATCTCTTCTGCACCCATCTGGTTTGTGCTGCTCGAAAAACCGAAGTGGAAAGAGAACTTCAGCAATCCTTCTACCATCATTGGTTTGGTGGTTGGTTTTATTGGTGTGATCCTGCTGCTGAGCGATCAGCTGGGAGCCATCATGAATCATCCTCAGGGAAGTTCCATTCTCATCGGACTGATCATCGTACTGGTAGGATGTATCAGCTGGGCAGGTGGTTCCATCTATTCAAAATACCATTCAAGCGGATCTGCACTGGTGAACACTACCTGGCAGATGCTGGCTGCTGCCGCAGTTTTCATTCCCGGAAGTTTAGTGGCCGGTGAGTGGAAAACATTCAGCTTTGCCGCTGTTAGTCCCGGTGCATGGGGAGCGCTCGGATACCTCGTTATCTTCGGATCTATTCTCGCATTCAGCGCATACGTATGGTTGTTGCAGGTGAGAAATCCAACACAGGTGAGCACTTACGCATATGTAAACCCGGTGGTAGCTGTATTGCTCGGCGTGTTCTTCGCTGATGAGCATATGAGCAAATGGCAACTGATTGGTTTGGCAGTGATCCTCGGAAGTGTATTGCTGATCAATCTCGCGAAGTACCGCAATTCCGGTAACGGCAATTCTGGTAATGGCTCCGCAGCCATACCCAATAAACGAATCATTGTTTCTAATGCTAAGGAAAAGATGGCCTAGTCAGTCATTTGCAGCAGGGTCTTTTTTACGAACGAAGACCCTGCTTTTCCTGGCTTTTTGTTGAAACCGCTCTAGGTTTCTTCGTCGAAGTAGATCTTGTAATATTTCTTTCCGCTCATTTCGTCCAATCCTTTTTCGATGAGGTCTCTCCGGCCGTGGATGTAGATATGGAAATTCTTATCGAGCTTCAGTACTGTCTTAAATGCGCGCTGCTGGCCTTTCACAGCTGATACGTGAATGGCAAACTCATCATTGATCTCGAAGTTCCGCGACGATTCGTAGTTCTTCTTGTAGTCCATAAATGTATCTACCACTTCCTGGTGATGGATCACTTCTTCGGCAAACTCCTGCAAACTGAACTGCTCCTTGCTTTTGAAATAATCCATGCTCCGGTTGAGCAGGTCTATCTGATCGCTTTTGGATACATCGAATTTTTCAGCATATTCGTTTGTGATGAACTGCTTGCATAGACTGAGTACTTTGTCGGTATTATGATAGCTGTCTGAATACGGCGTTACCTGTAAAAATTCACTCACCCAGTATTGCGCATCGTTGTTCTTATTGGTATTGTCCACTACGCAAACCTTGAAACCCTCTACCGTATTGGTTCTGAACACGAGACAGCCTTTGTCCATCTTGTTGATGTTGAGGCCTTCTTCGTGGATCACTTCATAGCTCTGCCCGTGCGGGAAAACTTTCAGAAACGATTCTTTGGTTTCAGATTTGAAAATACCGATGGCCGGTATGTATTCTCCTTCGAAAGGCACATTATCGAAATGCACTACATAGAGCTCACCTTCCTTCACTTTCACGTGCGTGCTTTTGGTGTAGAGGAACTGCGCGAGGTAGGCAGATTGTTCTACAAAAGTATCCCTGTCTTCGAAGATGGCAGCCACATAGCGATACACTTCATTCATCTGAATATCGCTGATATGCGTAAAATGGAAGAGTTCGTTTTCGTTGAAAGCGCCGAGGAAATACTTGGTGAGCAGCCCCCGGACTATTTCATCGTTCAGCGTAAGCGGGTTTTGGCTCAGCTTCAATTCTTCTCCGCGGGAAGGGTTCCCGATCTTATGGACCATCACTTTCTCCAACTGTACGCTGTCGATACCTGTCATGTACTACGGTTTTGAGGCCGCGAAGATAAGGTATGCGGCAAATGTGCTTACAACTTTTCAATGTTGTAGATAGGAACGGGCGGATCGAAGTACTGATCTGTCTCAGGCATATTGTAGATTTTGCGCACGGTGCCGAGTCCTTTTATCACACGGCCGAAGGCCGCATAACCTTGTCCGTCTGGATTGTTGGTTCCGCCGTAATCGAATCCCGACTGATTGCCGATGCAGATGAAGAACTCTGTGGTGGCGGTTCCCGGTGTGGTGCGTGCCAGAGAAATTACTCCATCGAGATGAAGGATGCCGGTTGCCTGTGTGGTTTCGTGAGGGATGCCGGGCAGTTCGGGTCTTTTGGCGCTCCGGTAAAGCCCTCCCTGAATTACCTGCGCTTTGGCTGCGTCGGAGGGTTGGTTATCCTGATTGAGTACGCGATAGAAGCTGGCATCTTTATACAGTCCTTTTTCAACGTAAGATAAAAATGCTGCGACTGTTTTGGGTGCTTTATCGGCATACAACTCTACAATGATGTCTCCTTTACTTGTGCTGATCTCCACGCAGGGATTTTTTGTTTTCGGACCTGATGAACAACCCGCCATTGCAATCAACAGAAGAAAGCTCAATCCTGCGGTTATCTTTTGTAACTGGTTTCGCCAGGAGGCTTTTTTAGCAGTGAATTGATTTTTGTCAGATGAATTTCCTTCCAATGATATCTTTCCGTGGCTGCGGTTTTCCATGCTTGAATGTTGAGACAACAAATTTAAACCACTCACATGAATTGTTGGTGAAGTTGATCAAAACAAAAAGCCGCCCCAGGAAACTGGCGGCGGCCCTCTTATCCTATAAAAATAACGAGAGACTGTTTTATTAACGGATCATTGTCCGTTGTAGTTTTCTCATGATACACCTTTAACATTTGCTGTTTTCGGTGGCGACTGCTCCCATTGATTCAGCTGGTGCAGCAATTGAAAACTTGTGAGAATATCTTCGGCAAAATTCATCTGGCGATTGCTGAGTTCGCCCGGTTTGCCTTCTAATAAAAGATACGAATTTTTCGCGAGCTCTTCATCGTTTTTCAGATCGTCTCCGAGGCTTCGGTAATAATCAAGCTGTTGACGAAGATCGCGTTTCAGCGATGCATTTATTTTTGCAGCGAGCGCCACATCTCCGGCCAGATAGGCTGCTTGCAGAAACTGCAGCGAGACTACGTTGTGCTGGTTGGATCTGCTGGTAAATCCATATGGGAAATTAGCCTCGCTTACATTGTTGTCGAAACGATGGAGCACTTCGCGGGCCGCTGCAATATTACCTTCGTTGATGAGACTCATCGCGAGCTGCACGTGTGCGTTCTTTACAATGTTCAGTCGTCTTCTGTTGTCTTCATCGAGATAGATGCCTTTGCGATTGGTATTGCCATATGCGAAATGTTTCATCATGTTGGCGTAGGCATTTTTGTTGTCAGTCTGGCTGTTCTCTACAGGTGTGAGTTGCCAGCAAAGTCCTGTGAGGCGCACGTATTGGCCGATGCCGAGCTCTGCTGCCGTTTGCTGATTAGTGAAACAGACAGGACGTTCCCATTTGTTGGCGGCGATCAGTGCGAGCGGAGCGAGATCATTTTTTAAGAGATAGCTTTTATTGGAGAGATCGAGCAGCAACGATGTCCTCAGTTTTTCTCCCGGCTGTGCAGCGCCGCTGGCGATGGCTTTCTGCGCATCTACCGACAGACTGAATTTCTGCATGGGCAGTGTGTGCAGGGTTTCTCCATCTTCAGATTGCGCTGTGAATTTCGGATCATCACTGGCTGCAATGTTTTTGAACGAATCATAGAGGTCATAATATTTCTGAGGATCGTATCCTGCCATTTTATTGAAGTACACTACGTTTCTGATATTTCCCTGAAGTTGTTCTTTGGTGAAGATCACATCGACGGGAGCGCTGTTGTTCAGTTTGTAGCGGAGCTGATCGATGCACCAGTCGGAACCGATCATGGTGGAGATCACTACGCGCACATCGCGCCGAACACCTTCTACTTCCTGCAGATACCAGATAGGATAAGTGTCGTTGTCTTCGGCGGTGATGAGTATGGCGTTGGGTGGACAGCTTTCGAGATAATTTCTGGCGAGATCACGCGCGAGTGTTTTGCCGCTGCGATCGTGATCGTCCCATTCCTGCTGTGCCATCAGAACGGGAACCGCGAAGAAGCAAAGCGTTGCTGCGGCCCAGGTTGCTGCCGGTTTTCTGATGTAACGATTTGCGAGATCGATGAGTGCAAGCACTCCGAGGCCGATCCATATAGCGAAGGCGTAGAAAGAACCAACAAATGCATAGTCGCGCTCACGCGGCTGAAACCCGCTCTGATTGAGGAATACAACCACTCCCAATCCTGTTATGAGAAATAGCAGCATATTGGCGATCCAGTGCTGTTTGTTTCTTTTGAAGTGAAAGAACAATCCGGCAATGCCCAATGCCAGCGGCAACATGAAGAGCTGGTTATGTGCTTTGTTTTCAGCACGGATGGAGTCGGGCATTTTTTCCTGATTGCCGTAAAGAGTATTGTCTACGAACGAAAATCCGCTGATGAAGTTACTGTCGCGTGGATTGCCGAGGCCTTGCAGATCGTTTTGCTTTCCGGCGAAGTTCCACATGAAGTAACGCATGTACATCCAGCCCGCCTGGTAGCGGGTGAAGTAATTGATATTGTCTTTGAATGTGGGTTGCTCTCCTTCTTCGAGTCCGGTAAATCTGCGATAGCATTCGGCTTGTCCGCGTTCATTGTTATTGTCCCACACGCGCGGGAAGAGATGCGCACCGGGTGTATTGGCCCAGTCTTGCGTTATGTTGGTTCCTGCTTCAACATATTTCCCGTTGCTGCGCACCATCAGCGGCCCTGTTACTTTGTAGGGAGCCCGCTCTGTGAAATCAGGGCCGTAGAGCAGCGGCCAGTCGTTGTAAGATTCGCGGCCCAGATAAGAAGCAAGACTAATGGGGTTATCTACATTGAACATATCCACAGCTGGGTTGGCATTGGAGCGGACCAATGTGGTAGTGTAAGTAGAATATCCGAGCAGCACAAACACTGCACACCAGAGTGCAAGTTTGGCCCGATACCAATTCTTTCGGGATGTGATCCGGATGCCTATTATCAGCGCTGCCGCCAGCAACAGAAAGAAAAAGGCAAAGCCGGTAAAATAAGGCAGTCCCATTTCATTGGTGAAGAACACATCGAATTTACCGGCGGCGCGTACGGTGCTCTGCACTACGAATTTCATGATGAAGACAGTGATGGCACATCCGGCGATCAATGCAACCACAGCTCCTTTGGTGGATGGCTTGTATCTTTTGAAATACCAGATCATCAGAATGGCGGGGATAGTGAGCAGGTTCAGCAGGTGCACGCCAATCGAGAGGCCCATCATAAAAAAGATGAACACCAGCCAGCGATCGGCACCGGGCTGATCGGCTCTTGCCTCCCATTTGAAGATGGCCCAGAAAACGAGTGCAGTCAGCAAAGAGCTTAACGCATACACTTCACCTTCCACCGCACTGAACCAGAACGAATCGGAGAATGCATACGCAAGCGACCCGATCACACCTGCACTTATTACAGCAAACACCTGCTGACCAGTTAATGGCTGCGATGCAGGCTGCATCAGCTTTTTGGCAAGATGGGTGATGGTCCAGAACAGAAACAGAATGGTGAAGCCGCTGGCGAGTGCGCTCATGCTGTTCACAGCAATGGCGGCCGTATGCGGATTATCGCCGAACAGGATCACAAAGAACCGGCCCATCAGAATAAAAAGCGGGGAGCCTGGCGGATGCGGGATCTGTAATTTATTGGCGCTGGAAATGAATTCGCCACAATCCCAGAAGCTGGTTGTTGGCTCAAGCGTAAGAAAGTAAACAATACAGGCGGTCAGGCACACGATCCACCCTGCCAGATTGTTCAGTTTGTTGAAGCTCATAGCATGAAGGCTTTGGATAAATAAAGATGGGCTGACCGTCTAATTTCGGAAATCCGTGTGGGGAAAGGAATACCTGTGGCATAAATCAGGAAAGGAATGAAGACACTTTAACAAATCCTTCGAGAAATTCACCTGCCGGGTTGAGGGAGGATAATTTTTGTGTTATATTGCAGGCGTTCTTATAAAAAAAAAGGGTCTTCTGTAGAAACAGATGACCTCTAACGATTGCTTGCCATATGAAAAGTCTTCAAAGTCTATTTTGTATGGATTTGAATTCCGGCCTCTACACACTGCTTGTCCATTTGCCTCTAGCTATTGCCTGCTCAACGATTGCTTGTTTATATGAGCTTCAAATCCGATGTAAAAATAAGACCCATACTTTCTGTGAGCAAAACAACTTATTGAAGATTTTATCATGTCAAAACTGGTAAAAAAAATGCAAAACCCTTGCTGGTAGTGCATTTCAGGAGAATTTCCATATGAGGGCCAACCCATTTACAGATGCTTTATTTCAGTTAGTTCAGAGCCTGGAGAAGTCGGAAAAAAGGCATTTTAAACTCTATATCACCCGAAGTTCTGCTAAGGAAGATCTGAAGATCATCCAGCTGTTCGATGCTATGGATAAACTTCCGGAGTACGATGAGAAGGTACTGCTGAAGAAATTGAGCCCCATCACCAAACCACAGCTCGCCAATCTCAAAACGCATCTTTACAAACAGTTGTTAGCAGGATTGCGCCTGCTGAAGACTGCCGAAAATATCGATCTTCAGTTGAGTGAGCAGCTCGACTATGCCCGTGTGCTCTACAACAAAGGCCTCAAGATACAGGCACTGAAGATTCTGGAGAAAGCCAAGGAGTTCGCGAAGGCGAATCACAAATTCAATTATCTGGCGCAGGTGATTTCGCTGGAGAAGAAGATCGAGACACTTCATATCACCCGCAGCTCCGGAGAAAAAACAGAACTGCTTGCAGCGGAAGCGCTGGAGATCAGCCAGCATATAGACAGTGTAGTGAAGCTGAGCAATCTCGCACTGCTGATGTATCGCTGGTTCATCCGCAACGGGCACGCGCGCAATGAAGAGGATGAGAAAGATATCAAGACCTACTTCAAGCAGAACCTACCTCCCAATGCACATTCGGTGACCGACTGGTACGAAAGACTGTATCTCTATCAAAGCTATTGCTGGTATGCGTTCATCCGTCAGGATTGGCTGATGTACTACCGCAACAGCAAAAAATGGATTGCATTGTTCGAAGAGCAGCCGCTCATGATCGGAGTTGAACCCGGCCACTATGTGAAAGGCATGCACAACCTGCTCAACGCACATTTCGATCTGCGCAATTTCGATCAGTTCGATCGCACCCTCCGCAAATACCAGGAGTATGCGAAAACCGATATCGCCAACACGCACGACAATTTCAGGGTACACACCTTCGTTTATATCAGCGCAGCGAGATTGAACCAGCATCTGATGCAGGGGACATTCAAAGAAGGACTGAAGCTGGTAGCCGAG
Organism: Pseudoflavitalea sp. G-6-1-2; assembly: GCF_012927185.1. GTDB lineage: Bacteria > Bacteroidota > Bacteroidia > Chitinophagales > Chitinophagaceae > Pseudobacter. The sequence goes on along the minus strand of NZ_JABBGB010000001.1, from coordinate 997,964 downwards.
ATGGAGCGCGACCTCGACAAGTATTCACTTTATGTAGACACACACCGCATTCTGGTGTTCAACTATAAATTCGCTACACTGTATTTCGGTGCAGGCGACTACAGTACCTCTATCGATTATCTGCAGAAGATCATGAATGTAACGGTTCCTGATCTGCGAATAGATCTGCAATGCTATGCCCGCCTGCTGCACCTGATGGCGCACTATGAACTCGGTAATTTCGAGATCATGGAATCGCTGAGCAAATCGGTGTACCGCTTTATGGCGAAAATGAAAAATCTTACGGTGGTGGAAGAAGAGATGTTCAGGTTTCTGCGCAACTCATTCGATATTTCGCCGCGCAAACTCAAACCAGAGTTTGAAAAGTTTCTGCACAAGATCAAACACCTCGAAAAGAACCGCTTCGAAACACGCGCCTTCGCTTATCTCGATGTAATCAGCTGGGTAGAAAGCAAAGTGTACGAAGTGCCGATGGGAGACATCATTCACAAGAAGTATCTCGAAAGCAAGAGGAGGATCAAAGAAAGAGCAGAAGCCGCGGCAAAATAACCGGCACCTGTAAACAACTTTTACTAAGCCAGCGTTTCGTCGCTGGCTTTTTATTTTGCTGCCATGCAGGTATGTTATCAGCCGGTTGTTTTCTCTCCAAACATTTTGCTGCCGGCCAGCATTTCCAACTGAGCTTCATCGGTGAGGTCTAACCGGAGCGGAGTGATGGAAACGTATTCGTTTTCCACCGCCCATCTGTCGGTTCCTTCCTCTGCAGGTTCCAGTGGAATAACGGTGAACCAGTAATGCTTCCGGCCCATAGGGTCTATGCCGGGAACAATTTTGCCGTCGTAGAAACGTACAGACTGCCGCGTGAATTTGATGCCGCGGGGAAGACGGGGGAAGTTTACGTTCAGCAATAGCGAGTCTTTCAGTTCGAGCAGTTTGCTGAGTGTTCGTTCTACATAAGGTTCGAGGGATTCGAAATCGGGTTCGGTTTTTCCGGCCGGTGTGCTCAGCGCAATGCCCCGCAATCCAAGCAGGGCGGCCTGTTTGGCAGCAGCGAGGGTGCCGGAATGCCACATGGAATTACCGAGATTCAGGCCCATGTTGATGCCCGAGAGCACCACTTCGATATCCGTCCACATATGCGTTCCGAGCGCTACGCAGTCGGCGGGTGTTCCGTTTACGCGATACGCTTCCATGCCTTCAAAAGTGATGGGTGATTTTTTGTAGAAGAGCGGTCGCGATGCAGTGATGGCATGCCCCATCGAAGACTGTTCCACATCCGGCGCCACCACCAGCACTTCGCCAAACCGCGAAGCGATCTTTGCCAGCGAAGCTATACCCGGACTGTAAATGCCATCATCATTTGTTACGAGTATTCTCATACCAGCATCAACATCATTATCGTGCCAGCAAGCTGATGCTGGTACGCTTTTATTAAGGGTATGATGCTATGCAAACAGCTTTGATAATTCATAATCCCGGTGCAGGAGATCAGGAGCACAGCAAGCAGGGTCTGCTTCAGTTGATGCAATCGCAAGGGTACGACTGTAGATATTTTTCAACAAAAAAGGATGGATGGGAAAAGCTCGATGCCGATGCCGACCTCATTGTGGTGGTGGGAGGAGACGGCACCGTGGGTAAAGTGATTGATGCATTGATCCATCAGAAACTTCATCAGAAAATACCACTGGCATTGCTGCCTGCCGGAACGGCCAATAATATCGCATCCGCACTTGGCATTACGGGAGACCCGGAAGAAATTGTAGCAGCCTGGCAACCCGGCCTGATCAAAAAATTCGATGTTGGTCTCTTTCATCACAAAGAGCAGGATTCGATATTTCTCGAAGGCGCCGGCTTCGGACTATTTCCTAAACTGCTGATCGAAATGAAAAAGCTGGATGATAAACAACAATCCGCAGACGAATCGTTACAAACAGCTTTGCAGACACTTCACAGCATTGTAACTACTGCCAAAAGCCGGTACTGCAAACTCGAACTCGATGGTGAAGATCATTCGGGAGATTATCTCCTGCTCGAAATCATGAACACACGCACCATCGGCCCCAATCTGGTACTTGCACCGCAGGCAGATCCCGGAGACGGGCATTTCGATGCAGTGTGGATCAGGGAAGATGAGCGAAACAAATTGCTGGAATATCTGCAGCACAGATTGAATAGAGAAGATGCACACCCGCCCTTTCATTCTGTATCCTGCAGGCGAATACATCTTGAATGGGCGGGTGCGCAATGGCATCTGGATTCCGCATTGGAAAAATTGCAGAAACCACCGGTGACGGCATCTATTGAATTAGTGCCGGAAATGCTGCAGTTTCTGCTGCCGGCAAAAGCTTCTGTTATCTGAATCAGTTGGCCTGAGCCGGAGCATCTTCGAGTCTGAAGAGATCGAGTTTCTTTCCTTCGAGTTTTGCTTCCCATTTTTTTACAACAGGAGCTTCGAGGCTCCATTCCCTGTATTCATCAGGACTCATAATGGGTACTCCGTGAATGATGGGATAGTAACGTTTGCAGTGCTCGCAGGTGAGCAATCCTTCTACGATATGGTGGTTAGTATCTGTTGCGAATATTTTCAGACTAAGGTCTTTTTTATCGAATGGGCAACAGAGTTGCTGCAGAAAATCAGGGTGCATTTTTATGTTCTTTTTGTTGAAGTATCTGATTGAATTGTGCGGTTACTTTTGCGGGGTCGTCGGCTTTCATGATGCTGTTGATCACGGCGATGCCATCGAGACCCGTATGCAATATGTCGGGAAGATTGCTGGCGGTGATGCCGCCTGCGGCGAAGACCGGCATATTGGTGATGGCGCGGGCAGCCGCGATGGTAGCGGGTTGTACCCACTCGCAGCTGTTGGCGGATGATGATGGGAAAACGGAGCAGAAAGAAATGTAATCCATCTGATAATCGATGGCATACTGAACCGTGTTCAGATCATTGCCACAGGTTACTCCGCTGATGAAGTCTCTGTCGATGGCTGCGCGGATCAGTGCCAGGTTCTCAGTAGGCCGGTCGAAGTGAACACCATCGGCATCGGTTTCGGTAAGCAGTGAGTAATTCTCATTCACCAGTACTGGTGTGTTGTAGCCGGCAGTGAGTTGAGTGATCTGCTGAATCAGTTCTGCTTTTGCAGTGATCTCCTTCCAGTTATTCCACACCTGAATGGCGGCGAGTCCGCTATCGAGCGCTGCACGGATCTTATCCAAAGCAGCGGCGTTGAGCGCTGACGGATCTACCACGAGATAAACGCCTCCCTTGATTTCTTTTTTGGTGGTACTCATTTCCATCCATTTTTAAATGATTGAAAGAATGCATTCCAGTATGGGTCGGGGCCGGGACGATTGAGTTGCTGCAATTCATTTTCCGATTCGAGCAGGATGCTTTCGCCTCTGCCCGTGAATCGCCCTACGGTAGTGGCCTTGATGCCAAGCTGCTGCAGTTCGCTGAGAACAAGGGCTTCGCTCTGCGGTTTAACGGCCATGATCATGGAGCCGGCGCCGACGCAGCATAGCGGATCGATTTCAAAGAAACTGCAGACGAGCTTTTGCGCTTCTCCAACAGGCAGTGCGGCCTGTTGAATATAGGCTCCGCATCCGGCAGCGCTGGCCATTTCGTAAATGGCTCCGAGTATACCCCCTTCGGTAACATCGTGCATGGCAGTGACGACTGGCAGTGAATGTTTATTCAGCGATGCAGCGCATAAGCCTTCCCGTAAGGAGCTGGTTTGCCAGAACAGTTCCGAGGCGGTCTGCCAAACATCCTGCCCACAGTGTTTTTTTACGGTTTCAGGAAAGCTGAGCGCAAGCACCGATGCGGCGATCTGCGCCGCTTCTTTGGTAACGATTATCAGGTCTCCGGGTTCGGCGTATTTGCTGAGCAGGAAATTTTCCGAAGGACCGGTACACACCATAGTGCCGCCTCCGGCGATAGTGGAATTGAGTCCGGCGGCTTTGCCGGTATGTCCACCCGAAATGGCAACGCCGATTGCTTTGCAATATCGGTGGATATGCATCCAGTACTGCTCAAAATCAGCGGCAGTGCAGGTTTCCGGAAGATTGAGCACCAGCTGAACAAACTGCGGCGCCTGCGATGTAGTGGCCATATCGTTTGCCATCAGATGTACCGAAAGCCATGCTGACTCCTGCAATCCGAGTGAGGGTATCCAGGAGAGAGGGTCGCTGGTGAGAGCCATCGACAGTCCTCCGGGAAGTGAGATCAGCGATACATCCACCCCATATTCAGGACCAGCCAGCAGCTGCTTGTTGTCTGCACCTGCATATGGATAGATCAATTGATTGAAGAGATCCATGTGCAGCTTTCCACTATCTGCAAAATTCGACATAGAGCATTATTTGAATTGAACAAACAGTGCGAAGAAATCGCCATAAGGAGCGCCCCATTGCTGCACAGGAAACCATTTTGGAAGTCCGGTGCAGGTCCATTCGATGGAATAATTCTCTCCTTCGAGCGCTTTGTTGATGATGCTGATGAGGCTCGAAGGCGTATAGAAATTGGCCGTAACATAGAATGGATTTTTTCCGAAAGCCTGTTGTACGCGCCTGCGGATAAATTTGGGGGAGTTGCGGTTCATCATTCCGAATACGATGCCGTGCTTAGCCACTCTTCTTGCTTCGCGGATCACCTGAATGGGATCGCGATAATATTCAAAGGTGGTGATGAATGCGAGAGCATCGAAAGTTTTGTCTTTGAAAGGCATGTAGTGCGCATCGGCGAGGGCGAGGTTTCCGTCGAAGAGATGCCTGCCTTGTCCCAGCATGAAAGGCGAGAGGTCTGCTCCGGTTGCGTGAATGCCGATCTGGTGCCACCAGCGCGTGAAGCGGGTAGTGCCGCATCCGAATTCGAGCAGGGTTTTGATGCGCGTATCTTTTTTAAGAAGGCCGCCAATGGTTTTTTTCTGCCATACTTCGGCCCTTTTGTAACGGCCTTCGTACCATTGTTCGTAGCTGTCTGTATGTTCTCTGTTGAAGAACCATTCGGGGCGTTGCTGCCAGGTTCTGATCCCCTGGGTAAGTTGTTGCAGTTCCATATACAATTGGTTTTATACTGCACGGGGAATGGATGGGATCGAACCGGAATGGGCATAAAAAAAGCCACATTTCCTGTTCGAAGAAATGTGGCTTATGCTGAATACAAATGTTATATCAGTTATCACCTTGCATTCCCTCCGCTGGTTTTAACCAGATCAGGTTCCCGGGTATCATCTCAGCTAAAGTGAATTAGCACCCCGATGCAATAATTATATAACCAAATGTATCACTGTTTTGCGGAATTGGGGCAAAAATTTCAATGCCCTCAGATTCATTGCTGTTTTTGTTGTCTGAACCTTTCTTCCATTTGTTCTTTCAGTTTTTTGCTGCGATCAGGTTTTGCATTTTCGCGTTGAATAGCAACTTGCTGAAGCCGGTCTCTTTCTTCTTCGGAAGAAACCGTTTTTATTGCTCTTGTCTGCATTGGTTGAACCTGCATTGCAGCGGGAGATCTGAAAGAGCCGTTTTGTTTTGCAACAGTACTGTTTGAAGGAAGAGAACCCCGTGTGGAATTATTGTTCTGTTCAGCCAGTCTCTGTTGCAGTATCGCGGCTTTTTGCTGACTTGATTGCGTGGCCCCTCTGCGAAAAGAGGCTTTCGAATTGTTGTGCCTTGCAAAAGCAGGAGTCTGTTTTTTTGCGATGGCAGTTTTCACTTCCTGCATAAAAGTTCTGCGTTTCATGGCATCGCCCATGGTCTCCTGAGCCACTGCCATATTGGTAATGGAAGTGCAGAGAATCAGCAGAAATCCTAGAATATATGAGCTTCTCATTTTGCTTTCATTAAGGTGATTACTTAACGCTTACCAGCACATTGATCTTACCTGTTCCGGCAGCATTATAATCCTGCAGTGCTTTTCCGAGAACCTGACCAACTTTCACTTTGTTGAGGTCGGCCTTCATGGCAACACCCGGGATTGATGAAGTAACCAGCAGATCACCACGTTTGATAGCGCCACCTTCGAGGCAAACCTTGGTTGGGATCACACCGATCACACCCATGGGAACCATAGTTTTTGTTTCACCTGAAATCTGGTTCTTTTCAGCCAGCATCAGACCTGGTTTGGTAGCATATACACCAGCAACCAGGGTAGAGTATGGAGTGGAAGATTTGGTAACCATTCTGTCGGAGCTGCCTGAAATTTCGAGTACATCGCCTGCTTCATAAGAGGCGTGTGCACCTTCCACATCAAACATTTCGGCAACGTCGGCACCTGAAGTCTGAACTCCACCGTTGAAGAAAGCCTGACCGGTATGATCAATTCTTCCTACAGTAGTTGTACCAGCTTTGAAGATGGCGAGATTACCACTTGAACCGTCAACCAGTTCAGCCTGAAGGGCAGTACCATCAGTAGCGCCTTCGTCATTTGCCTGCGCGAGAACGCCAACACCAAACTGAGTTTTGTTTACGCCTTTTACACCTGCATATACATCGTAGTTGACACCTAATATACCTGCAGAAACGGCGCTGGTTGTTTGAGCTGAGATAGCTTCACCACCGGCATAGTTGATGGCAAAAACAGCCTGAGCATTAGGATCGGCGGCAAGAGCAATTACACCAATACCGTGTGCGCTGGCAGCAGAGACAGCAGCACCTGAACCTTGAGTAAGCGCCACCACTACATCAGCATTGGAAGTACTGTTTTTTACTTCAAAATAACCTGCATAGTTGTTATTGGATTGAGCATGGATACCCCATCCTTCGTTGGCTACAGCCCACATTGCCCTACCATTATTCAGTGCTTTGGCGGCAATAGCTGCACCAAAAGTACCTTGTCCTTCATGCACTCCCAAAATGCCATAGCCATCTTCAGTACTTGTTTTGGTAACGCCTTTCAAAGCCGCAGACTCTGCACCGGGACCATCTGCCTCGAGTACTCCGACGATAGCTGCAACGCCGGGAGCAAGGGAAGTGTTGATGCCCTGAATAGTATTGCCAATATTGGTATTGGTGATTGAAAGCGCCGGAGTAAGCTCTACATCAACAGTTCTTACATATGGTAATGTAAACCCTGGTGAAGGAGCAGGAGCCCAGCTGGTTCCATCGAATGTAAGCACTTCACCTGCTGCAGGAGCAGTAGCGCTGAGTGATACGCCTTTCAGTTTTGCAACAGAAGGAGCAGGATAGTTTCCATCGAGATCACCGGTAGCAACACCGCCGGGAGGAATGCTCAATCCGGAAGCGAGCTTATCGGCAGTGATGGCGCCATCTGCAATTTTTACTGTGGTTACAGAAGCATCAACAATTTTATCAGTGCTAACAGCATTTGCTGCGAGTTTAGCTGAAGTAACGGCATCGGCAGCAAGCTTAGTGGTAACAACAGAACCGTCGGCGATTTTCGCGGAGGTTACTGCGTTAGCTGCGATGGCCGGGTTTGGATATGTTCCGGAGAGATCGCCAGCTGCTGCACCGCCAGGAGGAATAGTGATTCCGGCAGCGAGTTTCGCAGCCGTGATTGATCCGTCGGCAATTTTAGCGGTGGTTACCGCGTCAGCAGCAAGTTTAGTGGTTCCAACAGAGCCGTCAGCGAGTTTCGCAGAGGTTACTGCGTTAGCTGCGATAGCTGGGTTCGGATATGTTCCGGACAGATCGCCAGCTGCAGCACCGCCGGGAGGAATGGTGATTCCGGCAGCGAGTTTTGCAGCCGTAATTGATCCGTCGGCAATTTTTGCTGTAGTTACCGCATCATTGGCAAGTTTAGCAGTTGTTACTGCGTTGCCAGCGATGGTTGGGTTGGGATATGTTCCGGACAGATCACCGGTTGCAGTACCGCCAGGAGGAATGGTGATTCCGGCAGCGAGTTTCGCAGAGGTAATTGATCCGTCGGCAATCTTAGCGGTGGTTACCGCGTCGGCTGCAATCTTAGTTGTTCCAACAGAACCATCGGCGAGTTTTGCGGAGGTTACAGCGTTCGCTGCGATGGTTGGGTTCGGATATGTTCCGCTCAGATCGCCAGCTGCAGCACCGCCGGGAGGAATACTCAGTCCCGGAGCGAGCTTCGCAGAAGTTACTGATCCGTCAGCAAGTTTTGCTGTCGCAACAGAACCATCAGCAATCTTTGCTGTAGTCACCGCATCAGCAGCAAGTTTAGTGGTTCCAACAGAGCCATCGGCGATTTTCGCTGAGGTAACAGCGTTAGCTGCAATGGTTGGGTTCGGATATGTTCCACTCAGATCGCCAGCTGCAGCACCGCCGGGAGGAATACTCAAACCCGGAGCGAGTTTCGCAGAAGTTACTGCGCCATCAGCAAGTTTAGGAGATGTGATAGAACCATCAGCAACCTTTGCAGTAGTTACCGCATTTGCAGCGATGGTTGGGTTTGGATATGTTCCGCTCAGATCGCCAGCTGCTGCACCGCCAGGAGGAATCGAAATTCCGGCAGCGAGTTTCGCAGCCGTAATTGATCCATCGGCAATCTTAGCTGTGGTTACCGCATCATTGGCAAGTTTAGCAGTTGTTACTGCGCTGCCAGCGATGGTTGGGTTCGGATATGTTCCGCTCAGATCGCCAGCTGCTGCACCACCAGGAGGAATGCTCAGTCCCGGAGCGAGCTTCGCAGAAGTTACTGATCCATCAGCAAGTTTTGCTGTCGCAACAGAACCATCGGCAATCTTAGCCGAAGTAACTGCGTCGTTTGCAAGTTTGGTTGTACCAATTGCACCATCAACAACCTTTGTAGTGGTTACTGAGTTATCAGCGAGTTTCGCTGTAGTAACTGCGTTAGCAGCAATGTTTGGATTTGGATATGTTCCAGTCAGATCGCCAGCTGCTGCACCGCCAGGAGGAATCGATATTCCGGCAGCGAGTTTTGCAGAGGTAATTGATCCGTCAGCAATCTTGGCTGTAGTTACCGCGTCGGCTGCGAGCTTGGTAGTGCCCACTGATCCGTCAGCGATTTTCGCTGAGGTAACAGCGTTAGCAGCAATGGTTGGGTTCGGATATGTTCCAGACAGATCGCCAGCTGCGGCACCGCCAGGAGGAATGCTCAGTCCCGGAGCCAGTTTAGCAGAAGTTACTGATCCGTCGGCAAGTTTTGCTGTCGCAACAGAACCATCAGCAATCTTTGCTGTAGTCACAGCATTGGCAGCAATGGTTGGGTTGGGATATGTTCCACTCAGGTCGCCAGCTGCTGCACCACCAGGAGGAATACTCAGACCCGGAGCAAGCTTTGCAGCTGTTACTGCGCCATCAGCAATTTTTGTTGTGGCTACTGATCCGTCAGCAATCTTAGCTGTAGTTACGGCGTCAGCAGCAAGCTTAGTAGTTCCAACAGAACCATCGGCGAGCTTCGCTGAGGTAACAGCGTTAGCAGCGATGGTTGGGTTCGGATATGTTCCACTCAGATCACCAGCTGCTGCACCACCGGGAGGAATGCTCAATCCCGGAGCAAGCTTCGCAGAAGTTACTGATCCATCAGCAAGTTTAGGAGATGTGATAGAACCATCAGCAACTTTTGCAGTAGTTACTGCATTTGCAGCAATGGTTGGGTTTGGATATGTTCCGCTCAGATCGCCAGCTGCTGCACCGCCGGGAGGAATCGAAATTCCGGCAGCGAGTTTCGCAGAAGTTACTGATCCGTCGGCAATCTTAGCAGTAGTTACCGCGTCCGATGCAAGTTTGGTTGTGCCGATTGCGCCATCTACCACTTTTGTTCCGGTCACGGAATTATCAGCGAGTTTCGCTGTGGTAACTGCGTTAGCTGCAATGTTTGGATTTGGATATGTTCCAGTAAGATCACCAGATGCTGCGCCACCGGGAGGAAGGCTCAATCCCGGAGCGAGTTTTGCAGATGTTACTGATCCGTCAGCAAGTTTTGCTGTCGCAACAGAACCATCAGCAAGTTTAGGAGATGTGATAGAACCATCGGCAACTTTTGCAGTAGTTACTGCATTGGCAGCGATAGCCGGGTTTGGATATGTTCCAGTCAGATCACCCGCTGCTGCACCACCGGGAGGAATGCTCAGACCCGGTGCGAGTTTAGCAGAAGTAACTGATCCGTCAGCAAGTTTTGCTGTCGCAACAGAACCATCAGCAATCTTTGCAGTAGTCACTGCATTGGCAGCGATGGTTGGGTTGGGATATGTTCCACTCAGATCGCCAGCTGCTGCACCGCCGGGAGGAATAGTGATTCCCGCTGCGAGTTTAGCAGAGGTAATTGATCCGTCAGCAATTTTAGCGGTGGTTACCGCGTCGGCTGCGAGCTTGGTAGTGCCCACTGATCCGTCAGCGAGTTTCGCGGAGGTTACAGCGTTAGCTGCAATGGTTGGGTTGGGATATGTTCCACTCAGATCACCAGCTGCTGCGCCACCGGGAGGAATGCTCAATCCCGGAGCGAGTTTCGCAGAAGTTACTGATCCGTCGGCAAGTTTTGCTGTCGCAACAGAACCATCAGCGAGTTTAGGAGATGTGATTGAACCATCGGCAACTTTTGCAGTAGTTACTGCATTGGCAGCGATGGTTGGGTTTGGATATGTTCCGCTCAGATCGCCAGCCGCTGCACCGCCGGGAGGAATCGAAATTCCAGCAGCGAGTTTTGCAGAAGTTACTGATCCGTCGGCAATCTTAGCAGTAGTTACCGCGTCCGCTGCAAGTTTGGTTGTGCCGATTGCGCCATCTACCACTTTTGTTCCGGTCACGGAATTATCAGCGAGTTTCGCTGTTGTCACTGCATTGGCAGCGATGGTTGGGTTCGGATATGTTCCAGTCAGATCGCCAGCTGCTGCGCCACCAGGAGGAATGCTCAATCCCGGAGCGAGCTTCGCAGAAGTTACCGCACCGTCAGCAATTTTTGCCGTCGCAACAGAACCATCAGCGAGTTTAGGAGATGTGATAGATCCATCTGCAACTTTTGCAGTGGTCACTGCATTGGCAGCGATGGCTGGGTTCGGATATGTGCCAGTAAGATCGCCAGCTGCTGCGCCACCAGGAGGAATCGAAATTCCAGCAGCGAGTTTTGCAGAAGTTACTGATCCGTCGGCAATCTTAACTGTAGTTACCGCGTCTGTTGCAAGTTTGGTATTGCTGATTGCACCATCTGCTACTTTCACTCCAATCACTGCATTGTCTGCAATTTTCGTTGTGGTAACTGCTCCAACTTTAATTGTTGGGTTGGGATATGTTCCGGCAAGATCTCCTGCTGCTGCACCACCGGGAGGAAGGCTCAGCCCCGGAGCGAGTTTTGCAGAGGTTACTGCACCATCTGCAATTTTTGATGTGGCTACAGATCCGTCAGCGATCTTAGCAGTAGTTACCGCGTCGGCTGCAAGTTTGGTTGTACCAATTGCACCATCAACAACCTTTGTAGTGGTTACTGAATTATCAGCGAGTTTCGCTGTGGTAACTGCGTTAGCAGCGATGCTTGGGTTTGGATATGTTCCAGTCAGATCACCAGCTGCTGCGCCACCAGGAGGAATGCTCAGTCCTGGAGCAAGCTTCGCAGAAGTTACTGCGCCATCAGCAATTTTTGCTGTAGCTATAGATCCGTCTGCGAGTTTAGGAGATGTGATAGAGCCATCAGCAACTTTTGCAGTAGTTACTGCATTGGCGGCGATGGTTGGGTTTGGATATGTTCCAGTCAGATCGCCAGCTGCTGCACCACCAGGAGGAATACTGATTCCGGCTGCGAGTTTAGCAGAAGTAACTGATCCGTCAGCAATCTTCACTGTAGTTACCGCGTCTGTTGCAAGTTTGGTGTTGCTGATTGCACCATCTGCTACTTTCACTCCAATCACTGCATTGTCTGCAATTTTTGTTGTGGTTACGGCTCCTACTTTAATGGTTGGGTTTGGATATGTTCCGGCAAGATCTCCTGCTGCTGCTCCGCTGGGAGGAAGGCTCAGTCCCGGTGCGAGTTTTGCAGAGGTTACTGATCCATCTGCAAGTTTGGCGGTACCTACAGCTCCATCAGCGATTTTTCCTGATGTTACTGCGTTGGCAGCAATAGTGGGGTTGGGATATGTTCCTGTAAGATCACCAGCTGCTGCACCGCCGGGAGGAAGGCTCAGTCCCGGTGCGAGTTTCGCAGAGGTTACCGATCCATCGGCAAGTTTGGCGGTAACTATAGACCCATCAGCAATTTTTGTTGTAGTAACTGCATTGGCTGCCAGCTTTGCACTGGTAACATTGGCATCAGCAATCTTAACAGTGGTTACTGCATTGTCTGCGAGTTTCACTGTAAGTACCGATCCGTCTCCGAGTTTGGCTGCTATTACCGATCCATCGGAAAGCTTCACTGTTCCGATAGCGCCGTCTGCAACCTTGGCTGTTGTGATGGCTCCGTCGGCAACTTTGGTGGTTGTTACGGCGTCATCAGCAATCTTCCCATTGGTTACTGCATTGGCTTTGATAGTGGGGTTGGGATAGGTGCCGGAAAGATCGCCGCCTGCTGTACCGCCAATCGGCAATACTACAGAAGGATCGAGTTTGGCTTGTGTAATAGCACCATCAGCAACTTTCGCTGTGGTGATACTGTTATTAACAACTTTATTAGTAGTTATTGAACCATCGGCAATTTTTGTGTTATCTACTGCATTATTCGCGAGCTTGCTTGTACCTACTGCACCGTCGGCAAGTTTAGGATTGGTAACCGCTCCGTCTGCGATCTTCGCTGTTGTTACTGCGTTGGAAGCGATCACCGGGTTTGGATAAGTTCCTCCCAGATCTCCACCGGCTGCTCCAATCGGAGGAAGTCCGGCCCCAACGGCCAACTTGGCCAATGTAACTGATCCGTCAGCAATTTTATCGGTAGTGATCACTCCATTTGCAAGCTTTACAGTGGTTACTGCATTGTCTGCAAGATGAATGGTTCCGATCACTCCATTTGCAACGGATGGATTAGGGTACGTTCCTGCAAGCATTCCGCCGGCAGCTCCCGAAGGGATAGATGCACCTGAGCTCAATGCATATGGAACACTCAGCAACTGAGACGCTCCCATATCACGCAGGTTATTTCCTCCGGATGGATCCATCTCCACCTGAAGGAATTTAGCACCGCCGACTGCCCAGTTCACATCGAGCAATGCACCTGTTACGTTGCTTGCTCCGGGACCGCCGACTGCTGTTGAAAACATACCGAGGTAGTTCGTTTTTACGAGCCTCGTTTCCTGGTAAACCACCGTTCCGGTTGCACTTCCTTCACGAATGGTCAAACGCAGCTTAATGTTCTGGTTAGGGAGTGCAATCCCCAACGCATTCCGGGCAACGCCCTGGTAGTTCATCTGGCCTGGCGCCTGCCCAATCGTCTTTGCCGATAGCCACACGGAAAAGAAAAGCAGGAATGTTTTCTTCATAAAAATTGGATTTAGGGGAAATATTTCTGTTATCTGCCTACCTTAATGATCTTGAACGATCCTTTTCTCATCGCGCCTCCATCATTCGGAGTTAACTCAACCTTGAACATATACATGCCGTTCGGCTGATTTGTAAGGTCTATACGCTCAACCCATCCATAACCATACGACTGATTCTCGCGCGTATACAGCAGCTTACCTAATCTGTCGTACAGATAGATTCTTACTTTGCCTTGCTGTTTCGCGAGAATGTTCACTTCTGCTATGCCGTAAGTAGGATTGGGAAGTATGCGCACCTCATCTTCACTGAAATGATTATCTGGCCGCGGATCGAACAACCCAAACAGGTAGGGCTGTAGAAAGCCGTTTGTAATATAGAAGTTGGAAAACTGATCTTTCATTGTATTCACCAGCGTGGCCTCTCCTACACTGAAGTCGAGCGAGTAATAGCCATTCTTGAATGTTCCGCCGGTTACATTGATCACATCGGGGGTGATCATGGGTAATGGCTGCTGTGCAGAGGCCGTTGCAGCTGCAACAGCCATCATTGCTGTAAGCGCCAGTGGTTTCATACGAATTGGGTTTGGGTAAAATACAAGTCACCTTGACTAATATCAAGATGTAATTATAGTCATATAAAATCTCCGTTCAAATAGGAGTTATACGAGATCAACTTGTAATTCAACGATAAGGGACAACCGTTAAGTATTTGAATCACAAATATATTTTCGCATTCATGATTCTTATCAATGTGATAGCAGAAATTACTGTCGCAGCTATGGGAATATTACTAAATAAAAAATCCTGTTATTTCAACAGGATTGATTTTCAGGTTGGCTGTCTATATTATTAATTAACGATTGATAATTCTGATGCCCGGTCCGCTCTCTGCACCTCCTCCCGTTTTATTGAGGCTATACGTGAACGTCAGCATAAAATACCTTTTCAATACCGTAGATCTCACGTCTTCAATGTAATTGCGACTCGCATTTCTGGAGATATCTACGTTTTTGTTCAACAGATCGAAAGCCGATAATTTCAGTTCGCCTCGGTCGTTTTTCAGAAAATGCTTACTTACCGATGCGTTCCAGAGAGGTACACGAAGATTGAACCCGTCTGCCAACCGGTTATTCACCACATAACTGAACTCGCTCGACAAATAGAATTTCTTCGGCAGCTCCCAGTTCGCCTCCGTTCCGTATTCCTGACTGAAATATTTGTTGTTCAATTCCGGACGAAGCGCATACCGTACATTATTGAAATTGATGCCCGCACTGAACTGCATATCGAATTTATCGGTGAAGGAGAGATCGAGTTTAACATCCGGCCCCATTGCAAAACTTCTTACCCTGTTCTCTTTCCTGTTGAGAAATTGCTTGTTGTTGTTGAAAGTAAAATTGCTTCCTACTCTTATGGCACCTTTGAAGAAGTTCAACGGCAGTGAAGTATTCAAAGCGCCTGCTATCGAATACACGCCGTCTGTATTCACGGGCTTTGTACTTCTGATACCTCCTTCGAGCAAAGTATCGCTGTCTACAATCTTGTTGTTGGAATACCAGGCTGAAATATAGAAGAACAACGATCTTGCCTTGTATGGATTGATGGCCATCACATTCAACGATACGGAATGCTTCAGCTCCTGCTTCAGATCGGGATTACCTTCACGGATGTTCAGCGGATCGCTGTTATCCGGTACCGGCTGCAACTGCGAAGCTGTTGGCTGTACCGTAGTTGTACGATAGTTGAAATTCAAACTGTGCATCTGTTTGAAATTGTACTTGAAGCTGGCATTAGGCAGAAAATTGTAGAAAGATTTTTGCAGCAAGGAGTCTTTTACTCCGGCGATGATCTTTCCGCTCAGTCTTGCCTGCTGCCATGAAGTTCCTATCGAGTACTCATATTTCTTTCCCTTCGACCGGAATTTCACTCCGGCGTCTGTGCTTCCGTAACTGGTAGAGTAGTCGTTGGTATAATCTTTATTGATCACTTCCTGGTTCAGCTTACTGTCGATATCCCAGGTAGTTCTGCTGGAGCTTGACCGGCTGTATCCGTTACTTACCGTGAATTCGAGCAGCGATCTTCTGAAGAGCGGTTCCGTGTATACTGCTCTTGCCTGATATCCTTTTACATCTGCAGAAGATTCGTTGCGCTGATTCATGGAATCTTTGCGCAGGAAACTTCCCGCAGGTTTATAAAAACTATTGATAGATTGAAGGGTTCCGTCCCCATTGCTTCCATTGAAGTTTGTTTGAAGATTCAGGCTGAATGTTCTTCCTGCCCTGCGGAATTTTTTTCTGAAAAGGATATCGTTCTGAAATGTATATCCTTTGGTATGATCGAAATTTCGATTCGATCCTTCATTGATCAGGCTTCCGTCTTTAGTGAGTGTTTCGAAATCGCGGGAGGCGGTGTTTCTCGTATCCTGTGTGCTCAGTTGTGGCGCTATGCGGATGGAATGAAACGAATCGAGTTTGATATCCGCCACCATATTGAGCTTATGGCTTTTGTTGAGATTGTCTGTTACGGAGTTTTGCTTGTACAGCCATGTGCTGTCGTTCAGAAAATTGGTTCGGTTCGATTCTGTACGTGTAACTGGATTGTAATTGTTGAAGAAGTAATTGGCTGAGAAATCTGTGCTCTTGCCGATCAGATCATTGTAGTTCAATCCAGTTCCCCAGATGGTGCGGATATTGCCGCTGTTGCCACCGCCTCCGCTTCCTCCGGACCCGCCGGATTCAACTACAACAACTGCACCGCCTCCCGATGAAGAAACAGTGCGCATGCCGGTTGCTCCCATGATATCACTGAAAGAAAATCCATCGGCATTGATATTGTTGGCCATTCCGAGTATGCTTAATCTTCTGGCACCCTGGAATGAGTTGAGATTGAATCTTCCCTGATAACGATCATCAGTACCGCTACCGGCGGTTACTTTACCGAACATGCCTTTGGTCTTATCTTTTTTCAGTTTCAGGTTGATGGTTTTCTGGCTGTTGCCATCATCAAATCCAGTGAGCTCGGCCTGTTCGCTTTTCTTATCGTACACCTGTACTTTATCGACGGCATCTGCAGAGAGATTGCGGGTTGCCAGTTTAGGATCGTTGCCGAAGAATTCTTTTCCATCAACCAATACCTTCTTCACTTTTTCTCCCTGCGCTGTGATGGAGCCATCTTTCTCTACTTTAACACCAGGCATTTTTTTCAGCAGTTGTTCCACATTCGCATTGGGCGCTACTTTAAAAGATCCTGCATTGTACTGCACAGTATCTCCCAATAGTGTTACCGGCGGGGCTTCTGCAGTTACCACTACTGCTTCGAGGGTTTGCGACAGATCAGAAAGATAGAGCTGTCCTAATTCTTTCTGATGCGTTGAATCGTCGATAACAAACTGTTCGCTTCTGTTGTGGTAATTAACGTGCGTGATCAGCAGCCTGTATTTGCCGTTGGCAATTTTGTCTATCATAAATCTTCCCTGATCATCCGTCATGGTGAAACTGATGAGCGACGAATCTTTCTGCTGCAACAATGTTATGGTAGCAGAAGCTATCGGATGTTTTGCAACAGAATCGTAGAGTATTCCTTTTACAGAGCCATTCTTCTGAGCAAACAGTATTGAAGGAATTGCGATAAACGAGATCAGATAAACCAATTTTTTCATACCAGGTGTTTCGGAGTTAATGAACACTACGAAAGTATTCCTAGTGAATTCCAAAACAGGTTAACCAGTCTTGCTTTAATGTTAATGAAGGTTAATATTTAGTGTGCATCCATCGATGTTGTGAGTGAAGGGTGTTTTTTCAACGCGCATACGTTGATGTTTCTGCGCAGAAAACATTTCGACGAACTCCCCTTTTTCATATACCAATTGCTGTTACCAAACTATTAAATGTATAATCCTAGCATTCATTTTGTGAATCTGTTTGATCAAGACTATTTAAAAACTACAAATCAATTACACCATGAAAAGTACAGTGCCTGTGTTCATCAGTGCAGCTATTCTACTGGTTGCGTGCAGCAAGAGTAAAGACAATAACCCGGATCCTTCAAAAGATCCTCCGCCCATTACCGAAGGAACAAGACTCGATCAATTTGAGAACTCCAATTTCATCTACAAGTTCACGTATAACGATCAGCAACAACTCACCGGCGTTGCCCAGACCTTCAAGAGTAATCCAACCCTTACATTGCCGGAGCTTTCTGCAACCATTGCCTGGTCTAATGGAAAACCCGTTACAGCAGAAATTACCAAAAAGGAAAAGAATGCGGCCCCTTATCGTTTTGTAGCATCAAAGTTCAATTACAGTGGCGACCGTTTAGCCTATACTTCGCATATAGCTTACAAAGAAAATGGTAGCGAAATAGGGAAGGATACGATTTACTTCGAGTACAACAGTTCAGGACAACTGAGCGGCACCAGAAAAGTGATAGAGGGAGAAGTATTCCTCTTTAAATGGAACAACCTGCCCGATGGCAACATTATCCGCACCAGCACACTGGAGCCCGGTGATAATGAATTGGTGTCTCAGTCTTTTGAAGAACCCTACGACAAAAATACCAATCCTTTTTCTCTGAATGGAGTAGGCCGAACGTTGTTCCTCACCGACATCACTTCGATAGAAATGCCCGAACTGCTGTTAGCCAAAAACAACCTGAGCGGATATAAAGAAAGAGTGAAACGTCAGAAACTCAACACATCCGGACAAGTAACCCGCACACAGGAAACCAATACCGATATCCAATTCAGCCTGGTGTACAACAACCAGAATTTGCTGAATAACAGTAAGGCTGACTATGCCATAAAGAGTTTTCTTGATGGCAAGCAGATTGTGAATATCAGTGAAAAAGAAGACCGTATCTACACCCTTGGTGTGAAGAAATAAGATTTCGTGAAACCGGCAGGCCGGTTAATTGATTAATCGGCCTGTTTGGTTACTGTTAGAATTACATCCCAGTTCTCATTATGGATCATATTCAACTCTACCCGCAGGCTCTGTGCCAGTTGTGGTACAGGATGGAACTGAAACCGTATGGAAGCTGATTTATTTTCCTGATCCGGTGCAGCAAAAGTTCCTGTGATAATGAAAGGCTTTTCTCCTTTCACCCGGATGATGGTATTGTGTATCTGATCGAATAACTCCTGATATTTCTGCAGGGCCTGTTCATAGTTGTTGCTTACAAACAAGGAGCAGGTCCAGGTGCAGATCTTCTCCGGCGGATTCACCTGCGAAATAACGCAGTCCACGGATCCCGGTATCGAAATCTTCGATTTGTAATCTGTAAAGCCATTGTGCTCGCGGAGGCGCTCTCCGGTAATATTCCTGAAACGGTTGGGATAGTCTTCAATCACCTGCTGCAATGCAGCATTGGTTTGATTATTGAAAACGCCCTGTGCCGATGCCGTTAGGGTTGTTACCATAAAGAGCAACAGTATCTGTATACTTTTCATGGGCCTGGGATTTGCCGGTAAAATAGTAAATGATTACTGCAGCACAAATAGAAAAAATACGTTACACGTTTGTACAATAAAACCTACAATAGAGCGTTGTAATATTCTGTTCGCAAGTTTTTTTATCTCTAAACCAATATCAATGAAAAAGACCACAATGTACCATGACATTCATCGTACTAAGATCTACAGTGGCATTTACAGGCCCTCTTTCAATTTGTTAAGCTTCCTCAGAAGTATCTGCACAGTGTTGTTTATCGGCCAGTCGCCGATTACAACAGCTGGTTACGCCAAACGTAAGTAGCACCTGCGATAGTAACTCTACAACTATAAGCACTTACCTCTGAAACCACATTTGTATGTGCTGGTCCCGGCCCAAAAGGCCGGGACTTTTATTTTGGGGGAAAGATGATCTTTTTATTAAGGATGACCGCCCTGCATATTCCTCATCTGACGTTCGATATTCCTTGGCATGCCCGGCATTCCTTTCGGACGCTGATTGCCGGCTCCTGCTTTGTTGAGGTTGAACATGAATGATACCATGAAGTATCTTTTCAACACAACAGAACGAACATCCTCAATGTAGTTGTCGCCCACATTTCTGTTGATGCTCTGATTCTGATTCAGCAGATCGTACACAGAAAATTTCAGTTCTCCGTTTTTCTTCTTGAACACCTGCAATGCAAGGCTGGTATTGAGCAATGGGATGCTTTGGTTGAAGCCATCCGTTCTTCCTGTATTGATGTAATAATCGAAGTCCGTAGAGAAAACCAGACTGTTGAAGAAAGTATAACTCAGGTCTGCAGAATAAGTCTGCGTGTAGTATTTCTGATTCTGCAAAGCAGATCGTTTGCTGGAGTAATTCACTTTGTTGTAAGTGAGGCTGGCATTCAGTCCGAGGATCAGATTGTCTTTGTAACTCAGGTTGATGCCCGCTCCCTGCGTAAGCGCAAGTGTGTTGGTGAAGTTCTTTTCGCTGAACAGCACACTTCCATCGCGGTTGAAAGAGCCGCTGGAATTAAAGCTCAGGTTACTTCCCTTCAGTGATCCTTTCAAAGGAAATCCGAATGTGAGATTGGCCGATGTATTGTAAGATCCGTTCATGTTCACCGGCACAATGTATTGCGCTCCTTTGCCGAGCGAATCTGCTTCGAGCAATCCCGAAGGAACATTGCCGATGCTGTTCACAATTTTATTGCTGGTATTGTTGAACTGCAGATTAGCGCTGACGTATCTGAAATTAGCGGGATTGAAAGAAGAATAGTTCGCCGATATGCTATTGATGAACTCCTGTTTCAATGCAGGATTACCGTTTCGGATCTGCAGACGGTTGCTGAGATCGGGCACATCCTGCAATTGCGTTGCACTTGGCTGATTGGTTCTTCCGCGATAGTTGATGCGCAGGTTCTTTGTTCTGGTGAATCCGAGATTCAGATTGGCTGTTGGTGCAAAGTTCAATGCGTTCTGCGAAACTATCAGGGTTGTATCTCTTCCTTTCAGGTTGCGCTGACTTCTGCTTTCCAGCTCGGAGTATTGCACAGCACCACCGAATTGAAAACTGTTCAGCTTCCATTGCATTCTGAAATTGGCTCCTGCTCTGTGTGCGATGTAGTCGCTCTCGAAGTAGTTGGTGAGCGGCGCATTCACAGAATCGTATAATCCGGATTTTTCATTGAATGCAAATGACTTTGCATCGGAAGTGCTTTTGTTATCCTGATAAGAATAATTCAGTTCAACCAGTTTGTTTGTACCGATCGGTTCGGTGTACGATGCGCTCCACTGATTATTGTTCGATCTTGTTTTCTGATTGCTTTTCAGATCCTGTGGAATGATGCGGTCGAGACTTCCATCTTCATTGAAATACATGAATGGCGCATAGGTTCTGCCGTTGCCATCGCTGCGATTGATGGCGTTGTTCCAGCCGAGCGTTAAGGTACGTCCTGCTTTGTGGAATTTCTTGCGGTACAGCAGGTAGCTGGTGAGACTGAATCCGTCGCGCAGATTGGAATTATCGTTGCGGCCATTGATGTATCTGTATTCTGGAGAAGTTTTTACAGAACGGAAAGTGTTGAATGTGTCCACACTGTTGGTAGTGGAGTGCTGAAAAGTTCCGTTGCTGGTAAGCAGGAGTGAGTTCATCGAGTCGATATAGTACTCCATCCTGAGGTTGATGCGATGGTTCTGGTTTTTGTTATTGGAGAACGCATTCTCTATTTGTCGTTGAAGCGTGTCTTCGAGTTGTGTAGTTCTGATGCTGGATTGTTCGGATCTGGTATCGCCTTGAGAGAAGAAGTAGCTGGCAGTAACATCGAGTTTGGATCCCCATTTATCGATGTAGTTGATACCTGCCGAGGTGTTCTTGGTGATGCCGCTGCTTCCGGCTCCACTGAATCCACCAAATCCGCCACCACCGCGACCTCCACCGCCTCCGCGGCCACCACCGCCACCGCCGAATCCACCACCACCTCCGCCAAATCCGCCGCCGCCCATGCTCATCATGGCTGCACCGCCGGCCATTCCGCCGCCACCGCCGCCCCTGGAACCGAATCCTCCCATTCCTCCAACTACATCATTGAAAGAGAAATTCTGTTTGTTCACGTTGTTCGATCCTCCTACAATGGATATGCGCCGGTCGTTATCGAAACGGTTGAAGCTGAGGCTTCCTTCATATCTTCCATCGGAACCCGCCCCTACGGTGGCTCTTCCGAAATATCCTTTCTTCTTGTCTTTTTTCAGTTTGATGTTGATGGTCTTGGAGCGGCTTCCATCGTCTATTCTGGTGAACTTGGCCTGATCGCTCATATCGTCGAACACCTGTACCGATTCGATCATATCTGCCGTGATATTCTTGGTAGCCATCTTAGGATCGGTACCGAAGAATTCTTTTCCATCCACATATACTTTCTTTACATCTTCGCCCTGTGCTTTTACATTGCCATCTTTATCAACCTGCACCCCGGGTACTTTCTTCAGCAGATCTTCGGCTGTGGCATTGGGTTTTGTTTTGAAAGAATTGGCGCGGAACTCCACTGTATCTTTTTTGATGGAGATGGGCGGTGCCTCTACGATCACTTCATCCAGCAGGGTACTTTTTTTGTCCATGTTGATGGTACGCAAATCGATGTGCGGTGAATCGGGGGTGATACGGAATCCCTTCACAAACGGAACATATCCCTGGTAAGTGATCATGAGGCGATAAGCGCCGGTATCGAGGTCTTTTACTTCGAACTCTCCTTTGTTATTCGACAATACAAATGAAACGAGGGTGGAATCGGACTGATGCAATACCGAAACGGTAGCTTCGGCCATCTGTTCTTTATAGATGGTGTCTGTGAGTTTGCCTTTGATGCTGCCCGAAATGCGTTGGGCCGACGCAGCAGTTGCAATGAGTACAAAAAGAAACAGCAGTAGCGCTTTGTTCATGGCTTTGGGATAATAGAATAGTAATAAGGATTTAGACGGCTGGCCGGCAAACAAACTTGTGCTCGGTTTGTTTGCCGGCCAGCCGGTTATCCGGAAATAGTATTGCTATGATCCTGTTGGTTGGAACAAGTTTAACTGAACAGGTATTCCACATCTTCGCGGCTGAGACTCTTCACAAATCCTTCGTCGTCTGTGATCAGGTCTTTGGCCAGTACTCTTTTCTTATCCTGAAGCTGAAGGATCTTGTCTTCGATGGTATCCTTACAGATCATCCGGTAAGCGAAGATGTTTTTAGTTTGTCCGATACGGTGTGTACGGTCAATGGCCTGTTGCTCAACGGCAGGGTTCCACCATGGGTCAACGATGTATACGTAATCTGCGGCAGTAAGGTTAAGACCCACACCACCTGCTTTGAGAGAGATCAGGAATACGCGGCACTTCTCATCGTTCTGGAATCGCTGAATGGCTTTCTCACGATCGGGCGCTGTGGTGCTTCCGTCGAAGTACTCGAAATCTACATTCAGTTCTCTTAATTTTTCTTTGATCAATCCCAGCATGCCGAGGAATTGCGAGAACACCAGCGCTTTGTGGTTGCTGATGTTTTCGGTGATCTCGCGGCCCAGTTCTTCGAGTTTGATGCTGTGATTGGGGAATTTCTCCTGTTCGTTGAGAATGGCCGGAGAGTCGCAGATCTGGCGCAGCTTCATCAGGCCCTGCAGGATGGTGAGCTGAGAACGCTGAATGCCCTGCGATTCGATGGTACCGAGGATCTTGTCGCGGAAATCGTTCCTGTACGCATCGTAGATATTGCGTTGTTCATCTTCCATTTCGCAATAGAGGATGGTTTCTGTTTTTTCGGGAAGATCTTTCGCTACCTGTTCTTTGGTACGGCGGAGAATGAACGGGAACAACAGTTTGCGAAGATGATCTTTGCGATCGGCTTCACCGAACTTGTCGATAGGAATTGCAAACTCCTGGCGGAAGAACTCGATGCTTCCGAGCATGCCCGGATTCAGGAAGTTCATCTGCGCAAAAATATCGAAAGTGTTATTCTGCAATGGGGTACCGCTAAGGCACAAACGATTTTTCGAATTCAGCAGGCTCGCTGCTTTCGTTACCTTGCTGGCGGGGTTCTTGATAGCCTGGCTTTCATCGAGCACTACATAGTCGAGCGGAAGATCTACCAGCAGTTTGATATCGCTGCGGAGTGTTCCGTATGTGGTGATGATCACTTCTGCTTTAGCCAGTTGCTCTTTGTCGCGCGTGCGCTCGCCGCCATGATGAATATGGTAGGTAAGCTCCGGCGTGAACTTCTTTATCTCATTCTCCCAGTTGAACATCAGGGTGGTGGGGCACACAACCAGTGCACGCAGTTTTCCATGATGCATACGGAAGTAGTAGAGGTACGACAGTGCCTGAATGGTTTTACCGAGACCCATGTCGTCTGCCAGAATACCGCCCCATCCGATCTCGCTCAGGTAATTGAGCCAGTGGAAGCCGTGCTCCTGATACGGACGCAATATCGGTTTCAAGTGTTCCGGTACGGGTATCTCTTTGATCTTATTGAAGCTCTTGAGCGTTTCGTATTTTTCTTCCAGTTTCAGTACCAGCTCTTCTTCGTTTCTGTCTTCGTACAGTTCATCGATCACACTCATGTGGTATTTCGACAACTTCAGCTGGTTCTGCTTGCCTTCGCCTACGCGGAAGAGCAGGGAATATTTCTTGATCCATTCTTCGGGAAGAATACCGAGCGTGCCATCGTTCAGCGTTACGAACTGCTGGCGGTTGGCGAGGGCTTTCTTCACATCGGCAATGGTTACTTTCTGTTCGCCGAAGAGAATGTCTACCCGGGCATCGAACCAATCGGTATTGCTGCTGATATGGATGCGCGTTTGTGGCTTGGCTGTGTTGAAGCGGAAATTCTTCAGTGCATCGTATCCGAATACGGGCACTTTCATATCCTTCATGGCATCAACGAAGAGGAAGAACCAGTTGTTCTTCAGAACATCACTTCCCTTGAGTGCCAGTTGTTGTCCGCCATCGGGGCGAACGAAATTGCTATGGAGTGCTTCCAGTTTTTTGAAGAACTGGAGCTCTTTTTCTTTATCGCGATGAACTACCAACACCTTGTCGCCGTCAGGGATGATGAGTTCATCTTTTCCTCCTGCCTTTGTTTCAAATCCTTTGTAGGAGAAGAGGGGCATGAAGATGAGGTAGTCGCCTTTTTCCTGCAGCACTACACGTTTTTCAGGATCACCGTCTTTCACTTCACTGATCAGCGAAGGATCGAACTCTACATGATACTCCCGCGTGAGCGGCAGCACAAACGAACGGAGCTGCTCAGGCCATTCGGATTTGGAGAAGCTGAGTTTGCCGCCTTTGCTTTGGAAGCGGCTTATGAGGTTCACTATTTCTGATGTATCCCAGAGGAAGAGGTTTTCGTTGTAAAAGAAAACCAGTCCGGTGTTCATCATGTTTTCGGTGATGGGCACATTCTGTCCGTTCAGCCTAACCCATGCTTCTACTTCAAACTGGTTCTTATTGGGAGCCACTTTAAAGTAAGGAACAATGAAATCCGTTACTACACCAACCGTTTGCAGATTGGCTGTTTTGAACGCCTTCTTCTCGTTCAGGTAAAAAACGAAAGGATTGGAGGCGATATCGGTAAAAAGTTTTTTCAGTTTGGGATGCAGGTATTCACTCATGAGCGCCTTGGTCTCTTCGGGCAGCTCATCGCTTTCGTGGTGAATGATATTTTCCCAGATACCGCTGAATGGCGAGTTGCGGTTCAGGTATTTGGTGATCTCGCTATCCTGCATTTTGCGGATGGGGGCGAAGAGTTGTTTATCCTGTTCGTTGAAACTGTCGATGTTCACAAATTTGCTGAGATCGTGCTTCTCTACTTTTCCGGTGAATTCCGTAAAAGATTCATTGGCTTCTCCGCTGATAGCATCGATGGTGAAGCCGGGATAACCTTCGGCAGTGAAGTTGAAAACAATACCCAGCCTTTGTGAAGGCCCGGCTGGTGCGGCTTTGAGTCCTTCTTCGGGAATTTCAACTTCTACCGTTTCGGCTTCGGCCATTACCGGTTTGGCACGCATGCGGGCAGAGTCTTGTGGGCTCACACGTTTGATGCTGGGATCGAGCACCCGCAGAAATGGTTTTCCTTCTTTGTAGGTAAACTCAAATTTGCCTTCGAGGTTATCGGTGAGTGAATATCCGTATGCTTCGAGCAGTTTATTTTTTTCTTTATCCCAGTTGCGGATGGTGTCGAAGTAGTAGGGACCATATGCATTGAGCAGCTGCAAAAACACAATTACTTTGGGAAGGCCGAGCGGATGCGCTTTGTCTTCATAATCGCAGCTGGTATCGAAGTTTCTCTCTTCATTTTTGCGAAGCACCACTTTGTATGCTTTGCCTTCGATGGTTACATTGGCTTTTACCACTTCGTCTTTAGCATATTCGATATCTGCGCGCTGTGTGCGGAGGTATACTTCTGCTTCGGTGTAAGATTCCGGAGAGCAGAGCAGGCGGAGGGTTTTAAGATCGATGAATTTCATCTTCACCACGGTGTGGCGCTGATCGTATTCAACCTCTTCGGTCTTGAGCATGTTCTTGTCGAGCATCTCCTGCAGCATGATGAGTGCAGCAGCTTCGTGCCGGCAGATATCGCCCAGGTTGTATGGACAGGCGCAACGAACGGAGAGATTCCTTGGGTCTTTGAACTTCTGGATGCTCACTTTATAGTAGGTTGCGTAGCTATCGTCCTTTACACGGAAGACAACGGAGTCGAGAAGCTCGTCGTAATCCACCAACTCTACATAACCAATGGCGTGGATCTTCTTTCCTCTACGGATCACTTCATCAGTTCCATTGGTATACACGTACTTAATGAGATGTGGTAGTGCCATGCTGATCTTTAATTGTTATTCCTCCCCCTTCCTCTTTGAAAAGGGCAATCTGCAAAAGTAAAGGAAAAAACACGAGCTTATAAAGGCAAAAAGCAAATCTTAATGGAAATTCAACATCCGGGGTTTACAATCAGCGAGTTGCGCAAATAGTGGGCATATCCGCAGTTTTGCGGTTATCCGTGCTGGAGATTGGTTTACCAAAGCAGGAATTTATTGCGCCGGATGATTGGTATAGGGTTTGACAATTATACCTTTGCATCGATTCCTACTATTAAAGATAAATTACTACTGTATGCTAACCCGCGCATTGAGTGTAGCTTCCCTGTTGCTTATCGTTTCTCAAGGTACAAATGCACAACGCCTCAAAAAGGCAGATAAGGCTGTTATTGCCAATCTGGAGGCACATATTTCTTACCTCGCAGACGACAAGCTCGAAGGCCGCCGTGCCGGAACCAATGGCGAAAAACTCGCAAGCGAGTACATCAGCAAACAGTTTGAACTGGCTGGCCTCAACCCGAAGGGCAGCGATAAATGGCTTCAACCTTTTGAGATCAACGAAGGCCGTCAGGTAAATCCTTCCACGCTTTTTATTATCAATGATCATGATCTGAAACTGAATACAGATTTCTTTCCGCTGGCATTCAGTCCCAATACCAGTGTAGATGCTGCTGTTACCATGGCGCTTGCAGAGAAAGATGTTCCCTGGTTTCTCGATCTGAAGAATATGCTGGAGGATAACAAAGAGAATCCGCATTTCGATATCGAGGCAGCCATCAAAGAAAAAGCCATCAAGATGGCTTCGAAAGGAGCCACCGCACTGGTTCTCTACAATACCAGTTCTATCAAAGACAATCTGAAGTTCAATGGCAAAGACCGTGTAGCTGCTGCGCCCATTCCCGTGGTTTACCTCACGCCCAAAGCCATGAAAGATCACCTGAAAGACGAATCAGCTTCTTATGATATCAAGATCCGTGTAGACATTGGCAACAAAACCAGAACCGGACATAACGTAATCGGTTACCTCGATAACGGCGCTCCGCAAACTATTGTGCTGGGAGCACACTTCGATCACCTCGGATATGGCGAAGACGGCAACTCCATGGTGCCGAATGTGAAGAATCAGATCCATAACGGCGCTGATGACAATGCCAGTGGTACGGCAGCACTTATCGAACTCGCGCGCCTCATCAAAGCCTCGAAGAACAAGAACAACAACTATCTCTTCATTGCATTCTCAGCCGAAGAACTGGGATTGAACGGCTCTAAATATTTTACGCAGAACCCTACCATCGATCTCAAAACGGTGAATTATATGATCAATATGGATATGGTAGGCCGCCTCAACGACAGCAGCAAAGTATTGACAGTAGGGGGTTACGGAACATCACCCGTGTGGGGCGAGCTCTTCAGCGGCTTCACCAGCAAAACCACTCCGCTCACTTTCAAATTCGACAGCAGCGGTACCGGCCCAAGCGATCATACTTCTTTCTACAGAATGGATATTCCTGTGTTGTTCTTCTTTACCGGATTGCACACAGACTACCACAAACCATCCGACGATTTCAACAAGATCAACTATACCGGCGAATTCTATGTGATAAAGCTCATCGAGAATCTGGTAACGGCCAGCAATCTCAAAGGCAGACTCGCATTCACCAAAACCCGCGAAACGCAGACCACTACTTCCGCCCGCTTCAGTGTAACCCTCGGCATTATGCCGGATTACAGCTTCAGCGGATCGGGTGTACGTGTGGATGGCGTGAGCGATAACAGGCCCGCCCAGAAAGCAGGTCTCAAAGCCGGCGATGTAATCACACAACTTGGCGCGCATTCCATTTCATCGGTGGAAGGTTATATGCAGGCGCTCTCCAAATTCAAAAAAGGAGAGAGCACCACTGTGAAATTCAATCGCGGCAAAGAAAGCCTTGAAGCCAGCGTACAGTTTTAGTTACAACTTCACACATGAAACTCAAACTCGATTTCGACGATCTGGCGGATGATTTTTTCGACAATACCCGGCTGCTGGGTATCGTAGCTTCCGTAAAGAACTACCAGTTCTGCTGGCAGCTCAATAACCTGCTGCGATATGATTTTCGTATCAATAATGATATCGAAATACAGCTGTACAAGAAACAGCGCCAGTATTATTTCTCTATCTTCGAATACAGGGAGCCGACCGCCAGCCTGGTGCATTACCTCTATCACAATCAGTTCGATGGCGAATACCTGTTGCCTGAGTTCAAACACCTCGATTTTCTCTGGTTGCTGAAGGGCGATATCGTGGCAGAAGATTTTATGCAGCAACTGGTACAGAGCATCCGTTCCATTACCGCTGTTCAGCTTGTTACCGAGTTGACCAACGAAAAGATCAAGAACAGGGGGCATCTTATTTTCTAGCACTCAAAATTCTCTTTATGTGGCAGGAAAAGAATAATCAGTTGTACCGGAAGTTCGAATTCCGGAACTTCTCCGAAGCATTTGCTTTTATGACGCGTGTAGCCATCGAAGCTGAAAAATTGGATCACCACCCACTCTGGAGCAACGTGTACAGCAAAGTAGAGATCTGGCTCTCCACGCACGATGCGGGGAATATCATCACCGAAAAAGACAAAAAGCTGGCGCAGAAGATCGATGCTATCTTCGCAGACACGGGTGCCGGATCCGGCAAAAGCCAGACAGGCAACTGATCTGCCTGCTCAGCCCAGCTGTTCAACCAACTTTTCACGGTTTGTTTATCAATTAAAACGCCGTTAAATCATCCTGCCCCTTTGCCTGCTTAACAGGCAGCTGCACAATTATTGCGTATCTTAATCATCAACCGATACACGATGAAATACACTATTTACACAGGTTTGCTGGCTTTGCTCTTTGCAGCATGCAATAACAGTTCCGATAAAAAAGCAGAAGACAACGATACTGATACCGACAGCATAGTGGTGGTTGGTCCGGATACCACACTTACGTCTGAAACCATTCAGAAATTTCATACGGCAGGGTTCACCGATTATGTGAAAACCCGCATCCCTTCGTTCGACTGGAGCAAATTCAAATACAAGAGCAGCTATGAAGAAGACAGCACGCTCACCAGTGAATTCTCTCCTCCTAAAAGCTATTACGCCAATTACGGAAGTTTTCTCAAGTATTCGCCGGACAGCACGAGGTTCATCGATCTCGACAGCTACAATATCGATATCGTAAAAGATGGCAGGGGCCGCTTCATCGGCACTGCCGGCGGGCCGGATACAGAAGTAAGTCTCATCAATCCGAAAACCGGCAAAAAAGAGCGACTGCTTTTTATGGGGCCCGGAGGTACTGTGGAAGATGCATTCTGGCTTAGCAACAACGAACTCGCCATTGTAGGAACGCAGGAGAATGAGGAAGATGCAGGGAAAAAAGTAACCGTCTGGAAAATCAATCTCACCGACAAGATGTACGATCTCTACGAACTCGATGATCTGGATGCCGCTCAAAAGCTCGCAGGCACCTGGCGGAAAGAGCGCCTGAAAGGAGTAACCCTGAAGTAACCGTAATATTCTACCCCGATTCTCTACTAATCTATAAACACTAATCGATGCTATTAACCACCACCAACACCGTAGAGGGGCAACCCATTCAACATTACCTCGGCGTAATCAGCGCCGAAGTGATTATCGGAGCCAATATCTTCAAAGACATATTCGCAGGCCTGCGCGATATCGTAGGTGGCCGTAGCGGCACATACGAGCGGGTGATTGCTGAGGCTAAACAAAATGCGATGGCAGAGCTGCAGCAAAAGGCGCAGGCGCTCGGAGCAAATGCAGTAGTTGGCATCGATCTCGATTTTGAAACCGTAGGCGGCAAAGGCAGTATGCTGATGGTAGTAGCCACCGGTACAGCGGTAAAGATCTAAGCAGAAAAGTAACGATAAAAAGAAAGAGGGCGACTCAGGTAATTGAGCCGCCCTCTTATATTTTAGCAGGTTTGTTATCCTGTTATTATCCATTCATGCTCGCAAGGAACTCCTGATTGTCTTTGGTTCCACGCATTCTTCTGAGCAGTTCGTGCATCGCTTCTTCGGTATTCATATCGGTGAGGTATACACGAAGCAGGTTCATGCGCTGCAATACTTCTTTTTCGAGCAGCAGATCGTCGCGGCGGGTAGAAGAAGCAACGAGATCGATTGCAGGGAAGATGCGGCGGTTAGCCAGGCGACGATCGAGCTGAAGCTCCATGTTGCCGGTACCTTTGAACTCTTCGAAGATCACCTCATCCATTTTGGAGCCGGTGTCGATCAGTGCAGTAGCGAGAATAGTAAGTGATCCGCCATTTTCGATCTTACGGGCAGCACCGAAGAATTGTTTCGGTTTCTGCATGGCGTTAGCTTCCACACCACCTGAGAGAACCTTACCTGAGGCAGGCGCTACGGTGTTGTGTGCGCGGGCCAGACGTGTGATGGAATCCAGCAGGATGATCACATCGTGACCACACTCAACAAGTCTTTTGGCTTTCTGCAGTGCGATGGTAGAAACCTTCACGTGCTTTTCAGCTGGCTCATCGAAGGTAGAAGCGATTACTTCAGCTTTTACGCTGCGCTCCATATCGGTAACCTCCTCAGGGCGCTCATCTACCAGTACCACCATCAGGTAACATTCCGGATGGTTCATAGCGATAGCATTCGCTACTTCTTTCAGCAGAACGGTTTTACCGGTCTTTGGTTGCGCCACAATCAATCCACGCTGACCTTTACCGATCGGCGCGAAGAGATCCATGATACGCGTGCTGTAGCTGGTAGGAGTAGTGAAGAGATTCAGCTTCTCGTAAGGGAAAAGCGGAGTGAGGTAATCGAAAGGAACACGGTCGCGCACATCTTCCGGCTGCTTGCCGTTGATGGTTTCAACTTTCAGCAGTGCGAAATATTTTTCACCTTCTTTTGGAGGACGAACGGCTCCGTACACAGTATCCCCGGTTTTGAGACCGAAAAGTTTGATCTGGGAAGGAGACACATAAATATCGTCGGGAGAAGAGAGGTAGTTGTAATCTGAAGAACGGAGAAAACCATATCCATCGGGCATCATTTCGAGAACGCCTTCGCCGAGGATCACACCATCGAACTCAATGTTGAAGGCTGTTTCGCGGCGGTTCTGATAAGGTCTTTGCTGATGATCTGCATTGCCATTTCCCTGCTGTGGCTGTGCTTCTGTAACCTCGGCAGGTTGCGGGATCTCTGCTACATCATCTTCATGAATATCTGGTTGGTTAGATTCGATATCGAGTGGTTGAGCATCTTCTACCGGCTCTGCTTCCTTTTTGCCACGTGTTTTTTTGGCGACAGGTGCAGGAGCCGCTGCGGGAGCTGCTGCTTTTTCAGCTACAGCTTTCTTCTTTGCTACAGGCTCTTTTCTTGGAGTTTCTTTTGCTTCTTTTTTCTTGTCGTCGCCACCGCTCATTACTTCTGCTTCTTCAGTTGTATTTCCAGTGGTTGCTTTGATAACACGTTTGCGTTTGCCTTTGTCTTCTGCAGCGTTGTTGCCTTTGTTGGCACTGGCCAGGACGGCCTGTTTGTCGAGGATCTTGTAGATCAGTTCTTGCTTGTCGAGCTTTTTAGCGTTGGAGATTTTATACTGCTCTGCTATATCCAGCAGCTCAGGAACGAGCATGTCGTTCAGTTGCAGAATGTCATACATAAAAGTCTTGATGAGTGTTTAACACTTGATTAGAAAACCAATCTTTGTGTGTTGAAAAAACGATTTGAAATGAGTTACTTTTTTGAACGGAATCAGAAAAACTGACGAGCTTTGAGAGAATTCGGGGGGACTTATCAGTCTTATTCCGGCACAATAATACGTCAAATTTGCAAAAAGCAAAAATTTTTCAATGCCTGCAAAGGCTTCGGTCCGCGGGCAATTTTCACCGTCCATCGCGGCTTTCAGCCGCTCTGAAACCCTGACAATCCGGGCTTTACCGTGCTCTTTTGCGGGTACAGGTTTACCCTTACCTGTTAGTATCACGCCCTGGTTTCCTCCCTTCATTTACAGATTCATTAACAGCCCGCTGCAATGCAGTGCAACTTGCGAAACGCTGGTGTATTGCGGCTTTCCCGATTGTTCTTCAGATATTGATTGTACCATTTTCTGTTGCCTGCCGCGCTGAATTACAGTTCGACACAAAAGCTTTCGCTCTCAGCCTTCAGCTTATTCACTTTTCGTCGAAAGCGGGCCGAATCCGTTGTTGCAGCCAATTGCCGATGCTGAAAATATTGCTATTCGTCAACCTACACCACTGCAGTGGTTTTGTAGTAAAGCGTTTGAGTGGGATAGGCAAAGTTGATCTTCGACTCTTTGAACCTGGAGAGAATATCCAGCAGTACCGCCTGCCGTACATCCATGTATTCGCTGTAATCGTTGGTCTGGATAAGATAAACAATTTCAAAGTTGATGCTGGAGTCTGCAAGCGCAGACATATGTGCACGATCGAACTTTGTTTTGGGCTTGCTCTCTACAATCTGCTTCACCATCGCCGGCACTTCTCTGAGCATTTCCACTGGTGTGTCGTAGGTGATACCGAGCTTCATCACTTCCCTGCGCTGCTGCAGACTTTTGAAGTTCGCAAGGCTTTGCTTGGTAAGGTCCGAGTTGGTGATCACCAGCTGTTCTCCGGACAAACTTCTGATGCGCGTGGTTTTGATGCCGATGTATTCGATGTTCCCCGATTTGTCTCCCATCACTACATAGTCTCCGATCTCGAATGGTTTGTCGAAGAAGATCACGAAATAGCCGAAAAGGTCGCCCAGTATGGTTTGCGCTGCCAGTGCAATGGCGATGCCACCCACGCCCAAACCGGCAATCATGGTGGTAACGTTGTAACCGAGATTATCGATGAGGAAGATGATGCCGAGTACCCACACAATCACTTTCAGCACCAGCAATGCGCCACGCATCTGTTTCATGCGATGCTCCGATTCGTTGCGTTTGCGCATGATGCCGGAGAGCATCAGCGAGAGCACGTGATTAACAATGCGGATAAAGAAATACATGGATACAACGGCCATGGCTACGTGAAGAACACGTTCCCATTTTGGCGTCCATGTCAATTGCTGTAGTATCTGATAGTTTACGAAAATATAGATCCAGGGCAGTACAAATTTCTGTATGCTGCTTAATGCGATATCATCGTAACGGCTTTCTGTTTTGGAGGTCCATTGCAGTATTTTCTTCAGCAGTTTTCCCCTGATGAGACGAATAATTATCCAGGCGAGCAATATGCTGCCGGCTGCAATGGTATACGAAAGGATGCTGTTGCCCCAGAACTGGTACTTCCAGAATGAATCCATAAACGCGGGTTTTTACAGGTATTACGAAATAACGGTTGAGGCAGGGGGGATGCTGCAAACTTACGCAAATGAGCGGCCAATCTGGCTTTTGCAGCAAATTGCGGACCATTAAAATCGTTTAACCCGAAGAAACCTCCTTACCAGCTGTGTATTGTGAGCTTGCCGTTGGCGTAAAAGGGAAGGATATTCGCACCATCAGGTGTGAGGCAGTAACGGATATCTTTTTCGAGTCCGAATCCGGTGAGGCGCTGATAATGCGAAGCATTCTGTGCCTTCATGAATTCATAGAGATCGCTCTTAGCTGCGGAATACAATGTGGATGCGAGTTTGGAAGAATCGCAGTTGATGGAGAAGTGCTCGCTGATGCGATCGATCACTGCACCGGCAAAGAGTGTGTCTTCGAGATTCACTTTGTCTTTCCATGCCGCACAACCGAGAATCACATTCTTCTTTGCTGCAACGAGATAATCGCAAACTGCCGAGAGGTTGGGAAATGATCCTGTAACGATCTCACCTGCACCGCGCTCCAGCGCCATATGCAGCAGCTTGGTGCCATTGGTGGTGGTGAGCACAAGGGTTTTGCCTTTAACGAACGATTCAGGATATTCGAAAGGCGAGTTGCCGTATTGCAGTCCCTCTGCAATTTGTCCGTCCCGCTCACCTGCGGTGATGGAATCGATATTCTTTCCCAGCTCGATGCATCTTGCTACGCTGTCTACGGGAATAACGCTGCGCGCGCCGTTGAACAGAGCAGTAGCGATGGTGCTGGTGGCACGCAATACATCGATAATTACTACTACAGTATTGTTGAGATCGTATAAATGTAAAAGCGCCGGAGAAAGAGAAGTGTATAATGAGGGTTTTGCTTGAGACATGCCTGTGGCTGAGATTTGATTAGATAACCTGAAATTCGCTGCAATTTTACACGTTACTGTTCATTAGAACAAATTTCCATTTGTCGGTCTCCGCGCACTGGCGGAGAAATTCATTGCGCTGCGCCAGCAGTTTTGCGAAATATTTGCTGAGAAACAGTTTGTTGAGTGCCGATCCTATAAATCCGTAGGGGCTTTCGAATTGGAACACATCGATCATCAGTGTGCCGTTATCGATCTGCTTGAAATGGTGTTCGTGCTTCATGCTCCTGAGGTCGCCTTTGACCATTTCGTCGGTGAAAGTTAAGGGGCGGCTCATGGCGGAGATGGTTACTTTCATGTACCTGGTCTTCATCAGATGTTTTGCTTTCCAGGTAACAGTGTCGTTGAGATCGAGCAGACCGGAGGTGGTTCCGGCAACGGCTTCTTCGCCGGTATGGCTCATCGATTTCCGGTGAAGTTCAATACTGCGGCTCAGGTCGAACACACGTTCTACCGGAGCCGCAATAAATGTTGTGAGATGAATAGTGGGCATAGGTGATTGATTGCTGCGGTGATCGGGTGGATACAGCTGCAATAAATGCGCCAAGCCTTCTTATGCAAACGGGAACTTCACAATTTTCGCTTGCAGGAGTTTATCTCTTACTTTGATGTAAATGATATTGTCCAGCGTAGCGAGCGCTGTTTGTACATAACCGATGCCAATGGCTTTGCCGAGGCTTGGGCTCTGTGTTCCTGAGGTTACTCTTCCGATAACGTTTCCGTCTTTGTCTGCGATTTCGTAATCGTGACGGGGAATACCTCTGTCGATCATTTCAAAACCAACCAGCTTGAGGGCTACACCATCAGCTTTTTGTTTTTCGAAGATCGCGCGCGAAGGGAAGTCTTTGGTGAATTTGGTGATCCATCCGAGACCAGCTTCGAGCGGAGAGGTATTGTCGTCGATATCATTTCCGTAAAGGCAGAATCCCATTTCGAGGCGAAGGGTGTCGCGTGCACCGAGGCCGATTGGCTTCAGGCCCTGTGGTCCGCCAACTTCGAAGATGGCATCCCATATTTTATCGGCATTGCCGTCTTTGTCTTCAAAGTAGATCTCCACACCACCTGCACCGGTATAACCTGTTGCACTCACGAGTACATTGTCTACTCCGGCGAACTTGCCTTTGGCAAATGTGTAGTACTTGAGGTTGAGAATGTCCATGTCTGTGAGAGCCTGCAGCATTTTGGTTGCGTTTGGTCCCTGAATGGCAAGCAGACAGGTTTTGTCGCTCACATTGTGCATTTCAACGCCCTTTGTGTTGAAGCTGGAAATGCGGTTCCAGTCTTTCTCGATGTTACTGGCGTTCACCACCAGCATGTAGGTTTTGTTCTCTTCGATGCAGTAAACCAGCAGATCGTCCACCAGTCCGCCATTGTCGTTGGGAAGTGAGCTGTACTGTGCTTTTCCGTCGGTCAGCTTGCTGGCATCATTGGTAGTAACACGCTGGATCAGGTCCAGGGCATTTTCTCCTTTCAGAATGAACTCGCCCATATGGCTTACATCAAAAACACCGGCGTTGTTGCGCACAGCGGCATGTTCATCGTTGATTCCCGTATAAGAGATCGGCATGTTGTAACCCGCGAACTCAGCCATCTTAGCACCCAGCGCAATGTGCTTGTTCGTAAAAGGAGTATTCTTCATATAGCGATTTTAGAGCAGCAAAAATAAAGTTTGCGATTGATAATAAAACAAAAGGATGTACCAGGTGAAGAAATGATCATACCGGGGTAATCCGTGGTAACCGTTCGGATGGCCCTAAAGCAGCGATAAAATGAAAAAGGGCCCCGCCGCTACCGGCGCCGGACCCTTTTGTTCCAACTTCAACCTATGTTAGTGCAGTGGTACTAGATCTTCGCTTTTTTAGGAGCGGTGGCCACTGTATCTGTAATTGCTTTTTTCTGTTCTCTTCCGCGATAACGGTATTCGTTATTGGGATTGTTGTCGCTATTGGGTTTGGTCTGCTGATCGTCTGAGTTGTTCTCGTCACTGTCTCCAGTATTGATCTCAGCATTGAACTCTGCGTCTTTGTCTTTGAAGCGGAGTTTGATATTTCCTTTTCTCAGTTCTACTTCGTCCATATCCGCTACTTTTCTTGGACCGTCGTTGCTGGTCATGATATATTCTTCGCCAGGTTCGATCCAGTATCTGTGGCGGTCGATCTCATCGTCGTAGCGATTGCGGCGGCGGGTGGTACGGATCTCGAAAGACTCGTAATTATTGATATCGCGGGCCAACTGAATTCTTTTCCCTACCGGCACTTCGATGATCACTCTTACCTGCTGGTTTCTGAATTTCTCATCGCGGCTGATGCCAAAGCCATGCGGCAGATAGAGGGTATTATTTTCCAGTGCAATCGGAAAATCGATCTTGCTGGCGAGTGCTCTTGCTACTTCAGGAGTACGTCCGCGGGAGAGCCTCACAATTTTTGCATGATAATTAGAATCGAGGCTTTTCACTACATCCACCCGAACTGTGCTCAGCATAAGTGTATCGGGATTTACAGCGTAGAACGGCCAGTCTTCTTCGTCCATGCCAAACCAGTCGCTGGTATAATCGTGTGCGGGTTCGGGCTTGAGGTCTACCATCAGTCTGTCGCTGCTGGTTTTGAGTTCGGTGTATTGCTGCGGTGCGGAGTCGCTGGTTTTGAAATTGCGGCTTACGAGTCCCAGCAGTACAATCATGCTGATCAGTCCGATGGTCCAGAGGCTTCCGAAAGCATAACCGAGGTAATTGTTTTTTGAACGAACACCTGCGATGCGGCGGATCAGCCAGGTAAGCAATGCCACGATAGGTATTCCGAGGAAAAGCAGCAGCGTGAGCCATGCCAGCAGATCCTGATTGAAACCTTCGAGCAGGAAATTCTTCAGCGGGAACACGGAGAAGCTTCCGAACAGCAATCCCAGCAGCACAAAGAACAGTGCGATGGCGATGATGCCTGCGATACAGAGGAAGAAAGCTTTGAAGAGTACGCCAATCACATGGCCGGCACCAGAGCTGCGAACTTTATTACTTGCTTCCGAAGAATAGGTTTTGAAAGCCTGACTGGCTTCAGCGCCCATTTCTTTTGCTTT
The DNA here is from genome assembly GCF_012927185.1 of Pseudoflavitalea sp. G-6-1-2. Lineage (GTDB taxonomy): Bacteria > Bacteroidota > Bacteroidia > Chitinophagales > Chitinophagaceae > Pseudobacter. Next base: position 960,546 of record NZ_JABBGB010000001.1, on the reverse strand, counting down.
TGCTCCGAGGTTTTCTGCAGATTGTTTCACTTCACTGCCGAAGCTTCCGCCTTTGGCTCTGATGCTTTCGAGATCTTCTTTTACAGTATCTGCGATGGAATTGATATCAACTCTTTCGCCACGTGCTTCCAGTTTCTCTGAGGCTGTAACTGCTACTGGTACTGCAATCCAAAGGATCACATATGTTATAAAGAGTGTACTTCCGAGAGATCCGGTGATGAATTTAGGTCCGCTCCAGAAACCCCAGTCGTGCCAGAAGAAATCAAAAGGACCAGAAATCAATGCCAGCAGGAGAGGGAGGGCGAAGATGAGTCGGGGGATCCATGCATCGATCTTGAAATACGATGCGAGACCACCAGCCACACCCGCAATCACTTTATCTTCCCTGCTTCTGTAGAGACGTTTGGTGATATTGGTCTGAATTGATTTTGCCGGAACCACAATCCACAGCAGGATGTACACCCAGAACAGTGGAGCGATGAGCAGTACAAAGAGAATTCTCAGTACCACAGGGTCGATACCAACGTAGTTGGCAAGACCACTACATACACCACCGAGAATCTGATCGTCGCTGTTGCGGTAGAGACGGCCACGGCCGGTACCGGTATTGTAGCTGCGCGCAGACGCTGATTCGGTGTGCTGCTGCTGTTGCTGGCCGGAGTGCGCTGATGCGGAAGCCGATTCAGTGGATGATCCACCATTATCTTCTTCAAAATCTTCGGGGCGTCCGATGCTGGCGCTGATGGCATTCACATCGTCGTCGGTGATGCAAACGGCGCCTTTTTTCAGTCGCTCGGAAAACAGTTCCGCAATGCGGCTTTCAATATCATTGATAATTTCATCCCGACCTTCTTCCCTGGCGAAATAGCTGCGCAAACTGTCTATGTATTGCTTCAGCAGATCGAAGGCGGTTTCCTCGATGGGAATCACCCTGCCCTGGAAATTTATGTTGATGACTTTTTTCATTGTTCTGCAATTTGGCGGTTGATAGTTGGTTAGTTGGAATCGTTGGGTTCGGGTTCTATTGCGTTGGCACCTGCGGTGGAAGGAAGTGAATCCTTCTTGCTGGCCAGTGCATTCACGGCATTTGCCAGTTCGTTCCAGGTTTCCTGCAGTTCGAGATAGAACGTTTCACCCTTGGGGGTTAAAGAAAAATATTTGCGTGGCGGCCCGCTGTTGCTTTCGACCCATCGATAAGTTAGCATGTCTGCATTTTTCAAACGGGTGAGCAGGGGGTACAGGGTTCCTTCAAGGATCTGCAGATTGGCGCCCCGCATTTCGTCAACAATATCACTCGGGTAAGCTTCTCCCCGCCTGATGATTGACAGGATGCAGAACTCCAGAATCCCTTTTCGCATTTGGCTCTGTGTGTTCTCGATATTCATATGCTTGTTCTTTTTTGCCCCGAGGGGCTGGCTATACTTGTTGATTGCTATTATCTGTAAGACACAAAAGTAATGGGTGTAAATTCTTCGGCCCATCCGGCAGTGGCTTCCGACACTTTCGTTTCCGCTTTTTCAGCAGTTACTGATCGAGAGGCGGCTACCGGTTCTGCGATTGTTTGCTGATCGTCCATGCTGGCGGTCAGCAGAGAGGTCAAGATAAAAACAACCAAGGCAACTTTTACTAACATATACTTTGAATGGTCAATATTTGATGAGATCGATCATTCACAACACAAACATAGGAAGAATATTAGTACTATGCAACACATAGTACTTAGTTTTTTCAGGTAATCTTTATAGGAAAGTAATGGGTTTGAGGGGAAATGCAGATGGAGAGCGGGTTTCGGCGAAATGGGCGATTTTGGGGTTTTGATGGATGGTTATTGAGGTGGGATGAGTGGTTGAGGAGTATTTTCGGCTGGTTGCGGGGTATGAAAACAGCGGGCGAGGAATATGCCCGGCAGAGTAGTTACATAGATGGACGGAGGTACGGAGGATTAAGCGAGAGGTGTCTAATCAACTGTTGTTCAACATATTCCAAGGCCGCAGTTATCATACCCCGACACCCCCGCCTTACCCGCTATGAGTGGGAGAATGAGGGGTGGCTGATTATGCACAATACATAATAAAAGATAGTTGAGCGTGGTCTTTGCTTTTCTGAGGTGTTTTATGAAAACTCCCTTTACCTAATCGATTCAGGAAAGTTTTTGGCTCATAACCTTCATTCAAAAGGCCTGTGCGGCGAATAAAAAAGCCCGGCTGATGAGCCGGGCTGATATCTTTTATTGATTCACTGCTTATCTCAACGTAACAATATTCTGCACCACCAATCTTCCCTTTCCTTCAATAACCAGATTCACATCCTGATTAGATTGGCCGCTCGCCTGGAACTTGATCTGATTGGTTCCTGCCTGCAAAGGTATTCTCGTATAATAAATAGTATGCGGGAGGCTCTGCCAGTTGCGCGTATCTGCTTTCTCTGTAGCCAGACTGAAAGCCTGAATAGCCAGTGAGATCGCTTCGCGGGTGTCTTTGTTCTTGTCGTTCTCATTCGGACGAACCGCCATTTCTGCAAGCTTTTTCACCACCAGTCTGCTGAGCGCTACTCCCATCTCTTTGAGAAAACGTTCGCGAAGCGTAGTGAATGCAAGCGCATTGATGTTCTCAGCTTTTTCGAGCGTGAATTGCTTTCCGTTTAAGGTGGCTGTGGCATTGCGATAGAACATCGGTTGCTCCACATATCGCGGAAACGCCACTCTGAAACTGCGGAGATCAGCAAGTTTAAGGTCCGAATCCCTGATGCTGGTTCCGCTGAAATTGAATGGTATGTTGAAAGAACCGGTAGCATCTACAAATGTGAAGTTTCCTAATCCGTCTTTGGTGAGCGTGAAAAAGAAATTCTGTTCTTCCTTAACTGGCGCCAGTCCGTTTTCCCAGAACAATACCAGCTCACCGCCGGGCGATGCTTCGCTTCGGGTATAGGTGGTATTGAGTAATTTTTCGTAGCGGCCCAGTTCATCGGAAAATCCGTTCATGTAGGCTGCATGCAGCAAATCCTTTTTCAGCTGATCGGGAATGGAAACTCCGTAGTAGCTGTTGTTGTTCTTCAGAAAAAGATCTACCGAGTTGCGATACGAAATGAAGGCATTGTTCCAGTCGCCAGAGGTTTCGTAAATGATGCCCTGCAACATAAGTGAGAATGCATCATCACTGTATTTGTTCTCGCTTTTGGTCTTATCGTCGAGTTCGTAGTTGGAAATGGAGATCCTTCTTGCTTCAACCAGTGCATCAGCCGTTTTGCCGAGATAGAGATAGTTGAGCGCTTTGTAGTAATGAAGCATGAACTTTTCAAAGGCTTCGCCTTTGTAGGTCTGCATCATAGGGTTCAGCAAAGTACCCACGGCAACATCTCCGGCCGTGGTGCGAACTTCTTCCATGAAGATATCCGCATCGTTGAAATACCTGTTGCTCGAATCGTACTGTTTCAGCAGATGGGCCATCTTTCCTTTCTCGAAATAATAGAGCAGGCGATTGCGTTTTGCCCGCAGGATCTTGGTGCTTTCCAGCTTTGCATCCGCTGCGGCAAAATTATTCTGCCGCACTTCTGAATAGTATTCAGCAATGCGGTTGTTGTAAGTAACGCAGGAAAAGAAAAAGAGCATTAGCGGAAGTAAAGCCAATGCTCTCTTATTATTAGGTAGTAACTGCATTGAAAAGGCTCTGGTTTACTACAAACTAGTTCTTCACGTATTTAGCGATCTTCTTGTCTCCGTTCCAAACGATTTCGTTGGTTTGGATATTGGTAAGCTCCAGATTGATCTGATAGTATACCACTTTTCTTCTTTTCTGTGAATCCACAATGGAGTTGATAGAACCTTGCAGAATGTAGTCAGCGCCTTGTTCCAGTCCGAATTTCTTCATGGAAGAAGCGGAGGCGTTCGTTTGCTGGTCTGCTTTTTCGGCACGGAGTTCTTCTCTTTTCTTTCCACCCTGAACCAGTCTTACTCTTTGTGATCTGATGAAGGTTTGCTCGATATCTTTCACAAAGGTTTCTGCTTCGATATGTTCATGGCTTTTGTTGGTAACAAAGCCTACGATCACTACAGGTTTCTGTCCTTTGTTGGCTTCCAGGTGATTGCCGAGCCATGCCTGATTCAATACGTCCTGAATCATTTCTTCAGATACAAGTCTGGAGTCGGTATTGTTCCAGCGGCCGCTGAGATCAACCTGCTCACCCGGATCGATACGGGTTACCTGGGTTTTACAGGATACAGAAAATACACTTACAGCCACAACAGCTGTACAAGCCAACAGAAATTTTTTCATATTGAGATATTTAATACAAATGGTTTTGTGAATAACGCGCAGGTGAGGCAATTGATTTTATTACCACCACCAGGATGATAATCCAATACCTGCTGCGGCGCCCCACAGATAATTGTTCCAGTGATTGTGACGACCGTACCTGCCATAGCCACCCCAACCTCCATAGTAAGAAGTAGGATAGTAGTAGCCGTTACCATAGTAACTGTCGTACCCCCAGCGTGCTCTTTCGAGTCTCAGTTCGCGGCGGAACTGTTTGCGTTGCGCACGGGCTTCCCTTTTATCGGCCAGAAAATCGATAGCCTTATAGGTTTCCTGTGGTGTAGTGCTGTGCCATGTGTTCACGGAGTCAGCCATTCGCATATATTTTTGCTGGCTCACCAGATAGTTGGGGTTCTGGTCGGGTGCAAGGTTTTGAGCTCCGGCTGTTGTTGCCAGAGTGATCAAGGCAAAAAGTGGAAGTATTACTTTTTTCATAGCCTTCTAGTTTTAATGAACTGATACAAAGCTAATCAGGTTTGCGTTAACCGGGCGTTAAAACCGCCCATGCCGCTGATTTTCAGGTTTCTGGGTACTCTTCCGGTACCTGAATCAGCTATAAGACAAACCGAACCGGGTCTACCCCTATCCGTTCTATTTTTTTAACCCTATTTCGCGTAAACGTTCGTCTAAATACTCTCCCGCAGTGGCATCAGGATAAGCTTTTGGATGATTGGCATCGATACAGCTTTCCAGACAAGCCAGACTCATTTCTCCTTTCGGATGAAGAAAGAACGGAATAGAGAAGCGTGAAGTATGCCATTTGTCACGCGAAGGGTTCACCACACGATGCGTGGTTGATTTCAGTTTGTTGTTCGTAAGGCGTTGCAGCATATCGCCCACATTCACTACAATCTGTTCCGGCAGTGATGTTACTCCCACCCATTCGTTCTGTTTGGTGAGTATCTGTAATCCGTCTGCTGATGCTCCTACCAGTAAGGTGATGAGGTTGATATCTTCGTGCTGTTCTGCGCGGATAGCCGATTTCGGTTCCTGCGTAATCGGCGGATAGTGAATGGCGCGCAGAATGGAATTGCCATTGTGGATATGCTGATCGAAATAGTGCTCATCGAGGCCGAGATAGAGGGCAATCGCCTGCAGCAGCGCTTTTCCGGATACTTCGAATGCGCGGTATGCATCTTCGAATGTTGGGTTGAACCCTGCTACTTCAGTCACTTTCACATTATCCGGGTATTCCGATTTGATGGGATCATTGTCTTCAACGATCTGTCCATACTGGAAAAACTCTTTCAGATCCGGTGCATCACTTCCTTTCGCATGTTCTTTTCCGAAAGATGTATAGCCGCGCTGGCCTGCCAGCCCCGGAACTTCGTATTTTTTCTTTTCATCCGAAGGAAGTGAAAAGAACTGTTGCACATATTTGTAGAGGTCGGCGATCAATGCGTCGGGGATACCATGATTCTTCACAGCTACAAAGCCAACATCTTCATATGCTTTGCCCAATTGATTCACAAATGCTTGTTTCAGCTCAGGATCGCCTGATGTAAAATCGGCGAGGTTAACTACCGGTATTGCCATGACAAATTATTTAAGAATGTTATGCGAAGGTACTGCAAATAACAATTTACGAAAATCCTGCGGTGTTTGAAAGAGGGGATTACCGGCAGGATATGGCAGAGCAAACAAAAATCCCGGCGAAGGGCCGGGATTTCGGAGTTGCTTTCGGTTGCTGTTCTGTACAACCATCAGGGATTAAGGATTGTAGTGTCTGGTACTTTTCATGGCTTTACCAGTTTGAGAATTGTTTCTTTTTCGGTTGGGTCGATGTCCATCAGGGCATATGTGCCAACACCATTGATCATTACTTCGTCGAGCACATCGATTACGTTTTTGTAAGCTGAGTTGTCCAGTGGTTTGATCATGAATACAAGGTCTTTTCTGCCATTTTGTTTTCTGCTGTTGAGGAGCGTTTGTTTTTCACGAATCACTTGTCCGAGACCGTTAGCGTATGAAAAATTGGTAGTGCCATAGGTGCCATTTTTCTGAGCTTCTTCCAATGAGCCGTGGTAGTAGAACACTTTGTCTTCATCGAGCAGAACTGCAGTAAGGGAGCTGCTTTCGCCGGATTCTGACGGAGGGCCGTCAGCAGGCATGATTAACTTTGTAGCCTTCGGCTCAGACATGGTGGTAGTGAAAATAAAGAAGGTGATCAGCAGAAATCCAAGATCTACCATTGGAGTAAGATCAACGCGGGTAGATAACTTTTTGCTTCGGCGAACACCGGCTCTGCCGGAGTTGGCTGCCATATTTATTTCAGCCATACAGGTAGTTTTCATATGAGATACACGATGAAAACTTTTCCATACATCTTCCAATATATCACAGAAAAAAGGGCCGCCTCATTGTTGAGACAGCCCTGTTATGCGGTTTGATATTTCTTTCAATTAAAACTCTGCGCTCTTTGGTGTGCGAGGGAATGCAATCACATCGCGGATATTTGTCATACCGGTAACGAACAGCACCAGACGCTCGAATCCGAGACCGAAACCTGCATGGGGCACAGTTCCGAAGCGGCGGGTATCGAGGTACCACCACAGTTCTTCGGTGGGGATGCCCATGGCATTCATTTTTTCGACCAGCACATCATAACGTTCTTCACGCTGCGATCCTCCAACGATTTCGCCGATGCCCGGAGCCAGAATATCCATCGCTGCTACGGTTTTGCCATCTTCGTTGAGACGCATGTAGAAAGATTTGATGTCTTTCGGATAGTTGGTAACAATCACCGGTTTTTTGAAATGCTTCTCTACCAGATAACGTTCGTGCTCGCTCTGCATATCGATTCCCCATTTCACTTCGTACTGGAATTTTTTCTTCTTGTACGCGGGCGATTGCAGCAGAATATCGATTGCTTCTGTGTAAGTGATGCGCTCGAAGTTGTTGTTCACTACAAAATCCAGTTTTTCGAGAAGTCCCAGTTCGCTGCGTTTGTCCTGCGGAAGCGATTTCTCTTCTTCGGCGAGGCGCTGCGCCAGAAACTCGATATCCTCACGGTTGTGTTCCAGTGCATATTTGATTACGTAGCGGATGAATTCTTCCGCGAGGTTCATATTGTCTTCGATATCGCAGAAGGCCATTTCCGGCTCAATCATCCAGAACTCAGCGAGGTGACGCGCTGTGTTGGAGTTCTCGGCACGGAAGGTTGGTCCGAAAGTATAGATTTCGCTGAATGCGGTAGCTGCCAGTTCACCTTCGAGCTGTCCGCTCACAGTGAGGTTGGTGCTGCGTCCGAAGAAATCTTCTTTGAAATCGATGGTACCGTCTTCGTTGCGCGGAGGGTTATCCATCGGAAGGGTGGTTACACGGAACATTTCACCGGCGCCTTCGGCATCGCTGGCAGTGATCACGGGCGTGTGCATATATACAAATCCTTTCTCATGGAAGAATTTGTGAATGGCAAAAGCCAGTGTATGACGAATGCGGAATACTGCCGCGAATGTGTTGGTACGGAAACGCAGGTGCGCTTTTTCGCGCAGGAACTCCAGACTGTGCTTTTTGGGCTGAATAGGGTATTGCTCAGGGTCGCTGTCGCCCAGGATCTCGATGCTTTTTGCCTTGATCTCCATTTTCTGGCCCTTGCCCAGCGAAGGAATACATTCTCCGGTTACTTTCAGCGAAGCGCTGGTGGTGATTCTTTTCAGCGTGGCTTCGTCCAGCATTCCGAGTTCAACTACGATCTGCAGATTATTATTGGTAGAGCCATCATTCAGCGCAATAAATTGATTGTTGCGAAATGTACGCACCCAACCCATAACTGTAACCTCCTGGCCCGTCGGTTCGGTAGCCAGCAGTTCTTTGATCTTGACTCTTTTGTTAAACATAATTCTGCAGATTTTATCAATAAATGCCTGCTTTTTGCAGGCGGGGAACAAAGATAACCAGCAGCGGCCAGAAACAAAGCGTACAAATTCGGTTTTAGCGGCCTTCTCCGGTTATTTTGACGCCCGCGGAGGTTATGTTTTTCTGCAATTCGTAAATCCCGCCCCGATGATTTCGGTAAATTTGCTCTTTTGTACCATACGCAACGGTCTTGAAAGCAACAATAAATATCGGTTTAGTCGGTAACCCTAATAGCGGCAAGAGTTCCCTGTTCAATGCACTTACAGGTCTGAACCAGAAAGTAGGCAACTTCCCCGGAGTAACGGTGGATAAGAAAACGGGCAGCTCATTCATTGCGGATGGGATGAACGCTACTATCATCGATCTTCCCGGAACTTACAGTTTGTACCCCCGCCGCGAAGACGAGTGGGTGGCCTATCGCGTGCTGATGCAGCAGGATAAACAGGTAGAAGCCCCCGATATGGTGGTGCTGGTGGCCGATGCGAGCAATCTCAAACGCAATCTGCTCTTCGCTTCGCAGATCATCGACCTCAAGATTCCCGTGGTGATAGCCCTTTCCATGATGGATCTGGCCAAAAGCAAAGGCATCCGCATCGATGTTCCGGAACTGGAACGCGAACTCGGAGTTCCTGTAATTCCCATCAATCCCCGGAAAAACAAGGGCATGCCCCAGCTGAAACGCGCCATCGAGCAGACCGCCCAGCAATTGTACAAAACGCCCGTTCGCGATTTTATCAATAATGAGGCCCTGGCTTCGAATGCCGTTGCAGGCGTGAAAGCGCTGATCCCCGGCATGAGCGACTACAAAGCCATCCATTACCTTATCAATCACGAATCTTTTATGCTGGACGAAGCCATCCAGCAAAAGATCGAAGCCATCGAAGAAGCCAATCAGTTCAATCATACCAAAACGCAGGCGGAAGAAATTCTGCAGCGTTACCAGCGGATCGGAAATATCATGAAACAGGCGGTAACGGAACCTTCTCCGCTGGAGAAAACCCTGCTCACCGAAAAACTCGATGATATTCTGCTCCACCGCCGTTGGGGATATGTGATTCTGTTTGCTGTTCTCTTTATGCTTTTCCAGAGCGTGTTCTGGCTGGCCAGCTATCCGATGGACTGGATCGATCAGAGCTTTGCCGCCCTCACCGGCTGGATGAGCAGCTGGATGCCGCAAGCCTGGTGGAGCGATCTCATCATCAATGGTCTGCTGGCAGGTATCGGAGGGATAGTGGTCTTCATTCCGCAGATCATGATCCTGTTCGGACTGATCACCATACTCGAAGACACCGGTTACATGGCCCGCATCAGCTTCCTTACCGATAAGCTCATGCGCAAGGTGGGACTCAACGGAAAAAGCGTAATGCCCATGATCAGCGGATTCGCCTGCGCGGTTCCCGCCATCATGAGCTCCAGAAGCATCGAGAATAAAAAAGAAAGATTACTCACCATATTGATTACGCCACTCATGAGCTGCAGTGCCCGTCTTCCGGTGTACTCCATTCTCATTGCCCTGGTGATCCCTTCAAAATTCTATCTCGGCATTATCAGTCTGCAGGGGCTCGTATTCATGGGGCTTTATCTGTTAGGTCTGGTGATGGCTTTGATCGTTAGCTATGTAGCCAAATGGTTCATCAACATCAAAGAGAAAAGTTTCTTCATACTTGAGTTGCCTACCTATCGTGCGCCACGCTGGAAGAATGCGCTGGTAACCATGGTGAGCAAAGCAAAAATATTTGTGTTCGAAGCCGGTAGAGTGATCATCGTAATCTCGCTCATTCTCTGGGTGCTCAGTTCTTATGGCCCCGGAGAAAAAATGGCCAATGTAGAAAAAGAGTATGCTACCCTGATAGAGCAAAACCAATCCGATTCCGTGAAAGTAGCAGAGCTGGAATCAGCGAAAAGTTCAGCACTGCTGGCAAATTCGTATGCAGGCATTCTTGGTCACAAGCTGGAACCAGCCATCGAGCCGTTGGGCTTCGACTGGAAAATCGGTATCGCGCTCATCACTTCTTTTGCTGCCCGCGAAGCATTCATCGGAACCATGGCTACCCTCTACAGTGTAGAAGGAGGCGATGATGCAGATGAAGCCACCCTCGCCCAGAAACTCGATGCCGCCAAACGCTCCGACGGAAGCAAAGTGTACACTCTCGCCACCGCACTTTCGCTGATGGTGTTCTATGTTTTTGCAATGCAGTGCATGAGCACCCTCGCCATTGTGAAACGCGAAACCAAAAGCTGGAAATGGCCACTGATTCAACTCGCTTACATGACCGGACTCGCGTACTTCATGAGCCTGCTGGTCTACAACATTTTCAAATAAGCTGATTTAACCGATACTCCGATCGCCCGCAAATTGCGGGCGATTTTTTTTGCAGGAAGCGGATCGACTCACTGTTCGGCACAACAAAAAAATAAGGGCGTATCCGATGATACGCCCTTCCGTTTTCCAATACCCAAATGGTAAAATATAAACCGTCCGACTGAAAAATATTTTATGAGTTGCTTACCAGCTGAATGATTTTGCTTCGAAGCTCAGGGAACATTTTTCGCATCAGCGCATCCATCACCTGTGTTTTGGATGGGCCGCGATCGAAGTTCCGGCGGCGGAGCAATGCCCGGTCTTCGTCGGTGAGCGCACGTTTGTCGCCATTGTAAGTGGCATATTGTTCGTTCCATTCCACGCGTTCCGATACACTGTTTGTCTGGATGGTTTTCTTGCTGTACACTTCCCACAATCTGAAATCGATAGTTGCATTTACCGATACGTTTCTGTTGTAGAGGGTGAGTGTTCCGGTTGCCACTTCATACACAGGTTTACCTGTTGAGTCTTTTCCTACCTGAATCTTCTTCGACAATGAGCGGCTGCTGCTGCTGGGTATTCCGGTGGAAGGACTGATGCGATCCCACTCAACATCCAGTACCCAATCGGGACGCACATTTTCTTTGCTCGCTTCATAATCAGTAAAGAATCTGGCAGAAGTGTATGCGGCAGTTTTTCCACCGAGCTCGCGCACCAGCGCATCCTGATAGTAGTCGGATCTGTAGCGGGTTTCATCGTCCCACTCACGGAAGAACAGAGGATCATCTTCACGAACGGGTCCTACCATAACATTTACGATACTGTTCTCGTAAGCTTCTTTGCTTAACTGAAGGGCATCTTTGTATCCGGGGATATATGCGTTTGCTCTTTTGAATAATTCGTGTGCACGCAGATCTCCCTTCCTGGATTCTTCGCCAGCGCTTCTGTGGCCTTCACGGTAAAAATATTCAGCTGCATCCTCGCGGGCAGATTCCAGTTCGGTGAGAAAGCTTTTCGGCTGCACATATGCTGTTGCGTTAGGCACCGCCTGCGTTGCAGTATAAATTGTTTGGAGAGCGTTGTATTCGTTGATGATTCTGTCCCAGCGGTTGGGATCGTTGCTGTTCTTATAAGTTACTGCCGCGTTTTCGTGGCGGGAAACAGACTGATCATGAAAATAACGGAGATCGTTCTGCGCTTTCGCATTATCCGGATGTTTGATCAGTTCATTGATCGCCGCGAATAATGGTTTGTCTTCTTTTGTCGGAGGCCTGAACTTCGAAGAAGCACAGGATGCCAGGGTTACTGCAATTGCAATGAGGGTAAAAATACGGTTCATACGAAGTGGGCTTATGTTATTCATAGACTCAAATTTTACTCCGGAGCTTGTTAGCGGATTCTTAATATGAACCGTTCAACAATGTTTTAACACATTCCGGAAAACAGGCGTTGAAAGTATGACGCTTATTGGATAGATTCAAGCATCAAACCTTAAATATGAAAAAGATAATTCTTGCGGTTGCATTTGCTATTGTTTGCAGCTTCGGCGCATTTGCAGGAGAAGGGATGAGCAAAGATAGCATTGCCCCCGATCCGAAAGATGTGGGTTCGATGGACGGTATCCTCACCGCTCTCTACGATGTAATTTCCGGTCCGGCCGGACAAAAGCGCAACTGGGACCGGTTCCGTACTCTTTTCATTCCCGAAGCGCGCATGATTCCCATTGGCAAAAGAGCGGATGGCAACACCGGTAAAAAAGTAATGAGCATAGAAGATTACATCAACAGCAGTTCTCCCATTCTTGAAAAAATGGGTTTCTTCGAAACGGAGCTGCATCGCAAAGTGGAAACTTTCGGTGGCGTAGTGCATGTGTTCAGCACCTATGAATCGAGAAAAATGAAGGAGGATCCGGCGCCATTCATGCGCGGCATCAACAGCATTCAATTATGGAATGATGGAAAACGCTGGTGGGTAGTTACCATTTACTGGCAAAATGAAACGCCTCAGTTGCCGATCCCCGAAAAATATCTGAAAGACTGATCCCCTATAAAAAATTTACGGTTCCTGATTCGTTTCACAACTTATCAGGAACCGTTTTTATTTCGAAACAATTTTTTTCTGACCTGCTTAGATTTTGCTGAGCCTTTCCGCCGCTTGCGCCAGAGTTGTTTCTTTTTTGGCGAAGCAGAACCGGATCACTTTATCATCCTTTCCGGATTTGTAGAATGCCGATACGGGGATCGTTGCAATTCCGTATTCTTTGGTGATGCGGATGGCAAAGTCCTTATCGCTTTCGTTGCTGATTCTGTCGTACTTGTAACATTGGAAATAGCTGCCGTAACTGGGCAGTGGCGTGAAGCGCGTTTTACTCATCAGCTCCTGAAAGTAATCGCGTTTTTGTTGCAGCAACGGAGCAAGGCTCAGATAAGAATCCCTCGTTTGCAGAAATGCTGCCAGTGCCACCTGCGATGGAGTGTGGCAGCTGAAGCAATTGAACTGATGCACTTTTCTGAATTCTTTGCTGAGTGCGGCGGGCGCTACTGCATAACCGAGTTTCCAGCCGGTGCAGTGGTATACTTTTCCGAAAGAGAAACATACAAAACTGCGCGCCAACAGATCAGGATAACGCAACATGCTCTGGTGCGGAATATTGTCGAAGATGAGGTGTTCGTACACTTCATCGGAGAGAATGATGATATTGGTATCCTGCACAATGGAGCGGAGCTGATCGATATCGTCTTCGCGCAGTACCGACCCTGTGGGATTGTGCGGCGTGTTGAGAACAATCACGCGCGTGCGTGGTGTGATCTTGTTTCTCACTTCTTCCCAATCGATGCGATAATCCGGAAATTTCAGATCGATGAGTACCGGCACGCCTCCGTTGATGGTAACATTCGGAATGTAACTGTCGTAAGCCGGTTCGAAAATAATCACTTCATCACCTGGCTGAAGAACGGTGGTGAGCGCTGTGTAAATAGCATATGTTCCGCCTGGTGTGATGGTGATCTCTGTATCGGGATTTACTTTTGTATTGTAGAGAAACTGAATTTTTTCTGCAATGGCTTCGCGAAGCGGCATCCATCCGGGCGCCGGTGCATATTGATTGTAGCCATTCTGCATGGCGCTGTTCACCAATCCGGTGAGCTCTTCACTCATGGGAAAATCAGGGAACCCCTGTCCGAGATTTACGGCGTTGTACTCGCTGGCCAGGCCGCTCATTACTGTAAAGATGGTGGTGCCAACATCCGGCAGTTTCGACGTGATGGTTATTGGATTGTTCACAGCAATCATTTCAATGTTTTTTATGCTTCGGTTATTGCGCTTGTTCTGCGCGCATTTCAAATATACGTAAGACCTGATTGCGGTTTTGCGTGTTCTTCCATAAATAATTGCTGCAAAAATTATGCGCGGCGCATGGGAGTTCAGCCACCAAAAATGTGACACAGCATGGGCTGCTTCCGCCGAAGGCGGAAAAAAATTTTTTGAAAATCGTTCTCTTAGCGGGCAACCGCAGTAATTGGCTATTTTTTCAGCTCGGCCTTCACTTTTGCGGGCAGGCTATCCACTACCAGGTCGTATGAATGATCGATCCACTCTTTGATCAGCTTCGAAGAAACCGTTCCGTCTACAGTGATGGTGTTCCAGTGCTTCTTGTTCATATGATATCCCGGCTTCACGGCTTCGTATCGCTCCCGGAGCTCTTCTGCGAGATCGGGATTGCACTTTACATTGAAGCTGAGCGGATCACTGTCCAGCCCGGTGAGCAGGAACACTTTACCCGCAACTTTGAATACCAGTGTATCCGGACCAAAGGGCAGGGTCTCTTCCACCGCCGGCTTTGCCAGGCAGTATGCTCTCAGTGTTTCGATATTCATGCTACGAATTTACGGAATGATGGCGCTCACTTCGATCTCCACCATGTATTCCGGTTCGATGAGTTCGTTGATGCCGATCATCGACAGGCATGGCTTGATGTCTTTGAAAAACTCGGCGTGTCCGCGGCCATAGGCTTCCCACTGGCTGATATCGGTTACAAACATTCTGCATCTTACCACATCGTTGAGCGAAGCGCCGGCCTGAGCAAGCACTTTCTCGATTTTCTGATAGGCAAATTTCGTTTGTTCGTAAGGGTTATCCACACCAACGGTTTTACCGTTTTCGTCTACGGCAACGGTTCCGGTTACTTCAACAACGTTTCCTACGCGCACAGCGCGGCTGTAGCCAACAATGTCTTCCCATTTGGCTCCCGAAGAATAATTGGTTCTATTCATATCAGTTCTTGATTTCGATATTGTCGGGCAGGATTGGTGCCTCATTGTGCAACCTGAGGAAAACTTGCGTAGCAGTCACTACGTCTTTCTGACAATAGGTAACAATACGGTGAATGTCTTTTTCGCGCCAGTAAACATCGCCCACCATTTTGCCGTCGATATCATCTTTGGGGGTGGGGATACCTAATGTATGAGCTAACAAATTTAAGGAAGTATAGTTTTTAAAATCGCCAAATTTCCAGAGATCCATGGTATCGAGATGGGCAACTTCCCATGGTTTTTTTCCGGCGGTATTGAGAATGGGAGGGATGATGATATTATTGATGATCATCCGGCGGCAGAGATAGGGAAAGTCGAACTCTTTACCGTTGTGCGCGCAGAGGAATTTATTGCTGTCGGTAGCCCATCGTTTGAGCATTTCGCAAAAGCGAACGAGGATGAGTTGTTCATCATCCCCGTAAAACGATTTCAGTATCAGCTTTTTTCCTTCGCTGTTTCCCTGAACCAGTCCGCAACTGATGCAGACGATCTTTCCAAATTCAGCGTAGATAGCAGCTTTATTGTATACAGATTCCACTGTTTCATCTTCTTTTCCGCGCAGCAGGAAGGCGCTTTTGGCCGTCCACAGTTCTTTCCACTCTTCAGGTACCTGATCGTAGGTGGGATATTGCGAAACTGTTTCTATGTCGAGAAAGAGAATGTTATTAAGTGGGATCATATCATAAATATTTATCGCCCTTGTTTCTTTTTACTTCGGCTACGTATTCTTTGATCTCCTGTTCTTTTTCTTTTTTGCAGATGAGCAGTACATCTGAAGTATCTACAATAATGAAGTCTTCCATTCCCTGCAGCAGTACCAGTTTGTCCGATTGCGTATGTACCATGCAGTTGTGGGTATCGAACACCATCACCTGATCTCCGGCAACGGCATTGCCGAAATAGTCTTTGCCCAGGTTTTCGTAGGCGCTGTTCCAGGTGCCGAGATCGCTCCATCCGAAAGAGGCGGGGATGAGGTAAACGTTGTCTGCTTTTTCCATGATGCCGAAATCGATGGAAATATTGGTGCAGAGCGGATATATTTCCTGCAATGCCACGTGTTCTTCGGGTGTATTGAAACGCGCTTTTTCAGCAGCGAATACTTCATACATTTCGGGCAGGTGTTTTTCGAAGGCGGCAACGATATTCTTTGCCTGCCATACGAAGATGCCTGCATTCCAGAGAAATTCTCCGCTGGCAAGGAAAGTTCTGGCCAGTTCGAGATTGGGTTTCTCCGTAAAGGTTTTCACTTTGTACACATTGTCGCTCACTTCGTGCTGTTCGTACTGGATGTAACCATAGCCTGTATTTGGATAGGTTGGTTTAATGCCGAGTGTGATCAGTGCATTGTGTTTGGTAACAAAGCTGAGCGCTTCGAAGCAAACTTTATTGAAAGCGATATTGTCGAGAATCAGGTGATCCGCAGGGGCTACAATCATGGTAGCATTGGGATCGAGCAGCATCAGCTTGAAAGAAATATAGGCAACGCAGGGAGCGGTGTTCTTGCGCGATGGCTCTCCGAGGATGTTCTGCAGGGGCAGATCGGGCAGCTGATTTTTCACGATGTTCACATATTCACCTGATGTTACCACATAAATGTTTTCAGTGGGAACGAAGGCTGCAAATCGATCAAATGTAGACTGGATAAGTGTTTTACCTGTATTGAGAATGTCCAGGAACTGCTTTGGGTAGTTGGTCCGGCTCATTGGCCAGAAACGACTGCCAATTCCTCCGGCCATGATCACTACATAATGGTGTTTGTTCATTGTGAAAATTTGTACGCTCTATATCAATCCCTCTCTTACGAGGTCGTGCAGATGAATAATACCAAGATATTGGGTTCCGGCGGTTACTGCCAGTTGAGTGATATCGTATTGTCTGAGCAGATCAAGTGCTTCAACAGCCAGTGCATCCGGGGAGATCGTTTTAGGGTGAACGGTCATGATCTCGGAAGCGGTTACATTGTCCAATGTTACGCTTTTTTCCAGCATTCTCCGAAGGTCTCCGTCGGTGATGATGCCCAGCAGGTGCTGATCCGGATTAACTACGGCTGTTACGCCCAGTCTTTTGCGGGAGATCTCCACAATTACTTCCCGGAGAGAGGCGGTATTGAGCACTGCCGGTTTCTCATTCTGGATGTAGAGATCGCCTACGCGCAGGTACAGCTTCTTGCCCAGGGTGCCTCCCGGATGGAAGCGGGCAAAATCGTCGGACCCGAAGCCTTTGAGTTCCATCAGTACAACGGCGATAGCATCTCCCATTACCAGCTGTGCGGTGGTGCTCGAAGTAGGGGCGAGGTTATTGGGACAAGCTTCCTGCGAAACGGTGGTATTAAGGGTGATATCTGAATTTTTGGCCAGAAAGGAGGCCATGTTCCCTACCATTCCAATGAGGGTATTGCCGAAATTTCTGATGAGAGGAATCAGCACTTTTATTTCGGGACTTTCCCCGCTTTTGCTGATAACCATCACAACATCATCTTGTTGTACCATTCCCAGATCGCCATGAATGGCGTCTGCGGCATGTAAAAAGATAGCTGGAGTGCCGGTAGAATTGAGGGTGGCCACTATTTTCTGGGCAATGATGGCCGATTTGCCAATGCCACTGATCACCAGCCGGCCTTTGGTCTGCTGGATGGCCTCCACAGCTTTCTCAAATTGGTCGTCGATCATAGGCTGCAATGCGTTGATCGCATTGGCCTCCTGCTGAATGGTTTTCAGCGCAACTGATTTAATATCAATAGAAGACACGGCTGTCATATTTCAATTAGTGGCAAACCTACGAAAATGTAGTGTGAATTTAATTAAATGCAGCAATGGTCGAAATGTTGAAACAATAGTGTTAAATCTATGGCATAACCAGTAATTTGAAGTAAATTCGCAACCCTTATTTAATACCAGCCACCATTACGGGCTTCGCCCGGTGCCTAAACTAACTAAGACCTTTAACGGGGGTCAGCCACATGAGACCGGAAGCTATTGCTGTTGAGCATAGTGAATGAATGGTCCTTTTCCTATTCAACACCTGAAAATAGGTGCTTTAATTCTATATTTATACAGCAGTCTGATATTCGAACAACAATAAAATAAACTGATAGTAGCAGGTATTGTTGGAAACTTTTGTGTGAAGGAAATACTAAGAGCATGGCAACAACGACCAAAAAAACCGCCAAAGCGGTAAAAGCAACAAAAAGCGAGAGCGATAACTCATCAATCGGCTCTGCCACTAATGCAACTCCCACCGGTGCATTTCTCCGTGAAGCATTACAGGAACATTTCGGATTCGATAAATTCAAAGGAAATCAGGAAGCCATCATCCAGAGCTTGCTCAGCGGAAAAGATACTTTTGTGATTAAACCCACCGGAGGTGGTAAGAGTTTGTGTTATCAGCTTCCGGCCATCATCAGCCCCGGAGTTGCCATAATTGTAAGCCCGCTGATTGCCCTGATGAAAAATCAGGTAGACCTCGTAAGAAGTTACAGCAGTAAAGACGATGTGGCTCACTTCCTCAACTCAACCCTCAGCAAAAAAGAGATCCGAACCGTTCAGGAAGATCTTCAGAGCGGCCGCACCAAAATGCTGTACGTTGCTCCTGAAACGCTCACCAAACAAGAGAACCTCGAATTATTCGCTGGTCTGCAATTGTCTTTCTTTGCAGTGGACGAAGCACACTGTATCTCCGAGTGGGGGCACGATTTCCGCCCGGAATACCGCCGTCTCCGCGAAATGATGACGCAGATCAATCCTGATATTCCCGTTATCGCACTCACGGCTACTGCCACTCCGAAAGTAAAGAGCGATATCATCCAGAACCTCGGTCTCCGCGAACCGGATGTATTCATATCTTCTTTCAACAGGCCAAACCTCTACTACGAGATCCAGCCCAAGATCAAAAAAGACCAGACCCTCAAAAGCATCGTGCGCTTCATTGTGCAGATGAAAGATAAGAGCGGTATCATTTATACACTCAACCGCAAAACCACCGAAGAGCTGGCAGACATGCTGGTGGCCAATGGCATCAAAGCTGTTGCTTACCATGCCGGTCTCGACAGCAAGCTGCGCGCCGAACGGCAGGATCTGTTCCTGAACGAGGATGTGCAGGTGATTGTTGCCACCATCGCCTTCGGCATGGGTATCGATAAACCCGATATCCGTTTTGTGATCCACTACAATATTCCAAAGAGCATCGAGAACTATTATCAGGAAACCGGTCGCGCCGGCCGTGATGGTCTCGAAGGAAAATGTATTCTCTACTATTCTCATAAAGACGTTGCCAAACTGGAGCACCTCATGCGCGATAAGCCGCTCAGCGAACGCGAAGTAGGCGCCCAGCTCATCAACGAAACCGTTGCCTACGCAGAAAGTGGCGTCTGCCGCCGGAAAGTGCTCATGAGCTACTTCGGGGAAGATTACACTACCAAAAACTGCGGAGAGTGCGACAACTGCCTCCATCCGAAAGAAGAAGTGGAAGCAAAAGACAATGCACTGAAAGTACTGAAAGCCATCAAAGCCCTCGATGAACGTTTTGCAACCGACTACACGGTGAACATCCTCATCGGAAGGCTCACTCCTAATATTACCATGTTCCGTCACGAAGGCATCGCCGAATTCGGAATTGGTAAAGACGAACCCGATCATTACTGGAGCAGCCTCATCCGCCAGATGTTGCTGGCCGGTTTCCTCAGCAAAGAGATCGAAGACTATGGCGTTCTCAAGATCACCAAAGCAGGAGAAAGCTTCTTCAAGAAACCGAAATCGTTCCCGATCATTCTCAACAACCTCTACGAAGAGGCGAATGCCGATGATGATGAAGGAAGCACAGAAGCCGCCACTGGCGCCGCTACCGACGACAAGCTCTTCGAAATGCTGAAAGATCTTCGTCAGAAAGAAGCTAAGAAGAAAAGCCTTCCTCCGTTTGTGATCTTCCTCGAAACCTCCCTGCAGGATATGGCCACCCTGTATCCAACCAACCTGCAGGAACTGGAGAAATGTTCGGGTGTGAGTAAAGGAAAGGCCATCCGTTACGGAAAGCCGTTCATTGAAATGGTATCGAAGTACGTTGCCGACAATAACATCGAGCGTCCGGACGATTTTGTGATGAAGAGCGTAGTGAACAAGAGCCAGAACAAAGTATACATCATTCAGCAGACCGATAAACGCATTCCACTTGAAACCATCGCTAAAAACAAGGGATGGAGAATGGATGAAATGCTCGAAGAGATGGAAACCATCGCTGCCAGCGGAACCAAACTCAACCTGGATTATGCGATCGATGAAATGCTGGATGAATACGAGCAGGAAGACATTCTCGAATATTTCAAGGGATGTGAGACCTCTTCATTGCAGTTGGCGCAGCAGGAACTTTCCGATGGCAATTTCACCTGGGAACAGCTGAAAATCATGCGTATCAAGTTTCTGGCGCAGTACGGAATGTAATCTCATTAAGAAGAGAAGCCGAACAATCAGCAAATCAGAAAAAAGAAGAGAAATAATTTAATAATTTTCAGGAAATTAGAATCAATCCCCTTATTTTTGCAACCCGTTTGGGGAAGTTCAACAGGTGATAAAGAAAAGAGGATTGATTCTAAGTTGACTTTGAAATAATGGTGCGGTAGCTCAGTCGGTAGAGCAAAGGACTGAAAATCCTTGTGTCGGCGGTTCGATCCCGTCTCGCACCACAGAAAAATCAAGCGATTACGATAACAACGTAGTCGCTTTTTTTATGTGGGTACAACATAGGTACAACATATCTACGACGAGGGTATTGTAGTATATTTTCTAAAATGTTATATTTGGTAGTACAGCCCATTAAACCACCTATTGCTTCAGCCATGATTCAAAGAAAAACTGCACTTGCCAACATAATAAGCAAGTTAAGCTACCTGAAATCGGAAGTTGAAATATCTAATCCTCTTAATTTTACAGATATCAATATCATCTCCGAAAATTTCTTCAGAGATTTTTTAAATCTTTTGTTTGGATATAGCTTAGAAAACCTAAATATGAGCAAAGCCAATGCTGATGCTATAGACTTGGGTGATGAAACAAGTAAGATTTGCTTTCAGGTTACATCAACTTCTGCTCTCGCAAAAACTAAAAAGACTGTAACTGGCTTCATTAAAATGGAGCTTTACAAAAAGTATGACCGATTGGTTATTCTCAATATTGCTTCTAAAAGTAATCATCGAGACCCCAAAATTGGAGACCCACAAAAGTTTGAGTTATGCACTCAAAATGATATCTGGGATATCAGCACCCTTTTAAAAGAAATACAGGACATTCAGGACGTAGGAAAACTAGAGAAAATATCAAACTTTTTAGATGCTGAAATTAAGTTTGGAAATGGGCCCAGTGTTCCTAAAGAAATAACAACCTTCATGTCCCTCATATCTTTTTTGAGCGACGAAGCACAACCCGGAGCGGGACAAGGATTTATTGAAGAACCTGACCCAGATAAAAAAGTCTATAATAGATTTTCAGACCATGCGAGTTATTTAACATCCGAGTATCAAAATCTATACATTGAGTATGGTTTAGTTTTGACTGATGTATTGAAAATTTCTGATATTGGGCAGGTTAGAATTAGAAGACTTGGGCTTCATTTAAAAAATGAAAGCGACCGAGTTCTTACCGAACAAAAAAATGATCCCAAATTAGCGATTGATGCTCTTACAGATCGATACGAATCTGTTTTACGAGACAAGGGCCTGCTTTTTGATAGAAGTGCAATAAGGTTCTTCTTATTAGATCAGCTAATAAAATGTAACGTTTTCCCGAACAAGGCAATAATAGCGTAATGTCAAATATCATATTAAAAGACGAGAATTTGATGACTTCACCGCCTATAGTTGCATATCGCCTATTGCACTTTATGAAGGTGAAGAAAGTTGAGAAGATCAGCATCTTTGATGTTGCCGAACACTTCAAGAATGATTATTGGTTTAGCCCAAAGAATTTATACTTAGCAATGATTTTTCTCTTTACTCTTGAGATCATTGATTTTGACAACTCTTATATTTTGAAGAAATAGTATGCTTATTCTAACTAAATTATATACAGAACCCTCAATAATCGACCCGATTAATTTTACTTCTGGGTTCAATATAATTTTAGGAGAAAAAGACGAAACAAGTGACAAAAGAAACGGAGTAGGAAAATCCTTATGTGTTGAGTTCATAAATTTCGCCTTCTTTAAAAGGAAATCAAGTAGCAGGGTTGCTCAAATACCCAAAGAAACATTTCCGCATGATGTTCAAATTTGCCTAGACTTTCAGTTACATGGTAAAAACTATACTATTCAAAGGTCAATAGCTGAGGCAGAAACTCCAACAATAATAGAAAATAATACCAAGACAGTTTTCAGTAAAATCGAAGACGCAAATAATTTCCTGACGGAAAAGCTTTTTTTCAATTCCGAAGACCCTTATCCTTCCTTTAGAACGATGCTTGGCCCCTTAATAAGGGATGAACGTTCTGAATTTAAGTCTTTAATAGGCTGTTATGACACAAAACTAAGAATAGCTGACGACTACTCTCCACATTTATACCTTTTAGGCATTGATATTAGTTTATACGAACTAATAAAGCAGCATATAAATATTATTGACGAAATACAAAAAGACATTTCCAGAATAAAGGAAAACGTTTTGCTGATCCGACAAAAGGATATTGATGATGCAAGATCTGATTTAAATGAATTAGACAGCGAAGTAAAAGCAATTGAAGAAAGTATAGATAAATTGGAAAATATTTCAGGCTATGAAGTAATAAAGTCTGAATTAATCAAGCTTGAAGAAGAGATAGACTCAAGACGAACCCAAAAAGGTATTTTAAAACAACAACTATCTAAGCTTAAATACGTATCCCAGAGGGTGGACATAGATCCTGCCGAAATAGCAGAATTTTACGAACAATTAAAACAAGGGCTAGGTTCACTAGTTAAAAAAAGTCTTGATGAGGCCATAAGATTTAAAGACAAAATAGACGAGTTCCAAAACAAACTGATTACAGAAAGACGTACCATTCTGACTAAAGAGGTGAATAGGTTTGAAAAGGAGCTTTCGGCTCTTGACCAACAATACACAAAATCCCTAAAAGTCCTCAACCAACAGGGGGACTTAAAGAGTCTGAAACAGACATACGCAGCATTCAAGGAAAAATCCGACCAACTTGCACAACTCCGAAGTTTTGTTGATCGATATGATCAGCTGGAAATTGACAAGCAAAAAGCAAAAACTGAAAAAGAAAAGGAATTATTGAAGCTTCAGTCATTAATCCAAGAGCAAAAAAAGATAACTGACAATTTCGAGAGAACGATTTTAAGTATTCACGAATATATTCAAGGAAACAAGCAAGCATCATTTCAATTAAAGCACACGAACACAAAACAGGTCGTTGAAATCATAATGCGTATAGCAGACGATGGAAGTCATAGTGTTGAAAGAGAAAAGGTATTTATTTACGACATTGCTTTGCTCCTTAATGATTATACCCAGAAAAGGCATCCGGGGTTTTTAATACATGATAATATTTTTGACGTTGATCAGGACACCTTAAACCGAAGCATTAGTTTTCTGACCGACAAGGCTGCTTTTGAAGGCACACAATACATTTTGACAATAAACTCAGATCGCTTAACAAATGATTTGCCAGATCTAAATGAATATATTCGGGCACGTTTTACAAAACAAAACAGGTTTCTGAAACAGAAATATCAAGAAACAAAATCAAGCGCCTAGATTTAATTGGCCATCAATTTTTTTCTATCAACTGATTGGATTCTCCATCACTGCCTTTAGCTGTACCTTTTTCATCCACTCCATCTTTTTCTGAAGTGTAGGGCCTTTGCCGTACTTCTGACGATTGAATTTATGCCCAATCAATTCAGCCTGAACCCGGTCTGGTGCATCTACGTCTATAAGCCTGTCCTGAAAGCTGTGCCGAAGTGAATAGAGTACGTGCTCATCTGAAGGATACAAAGCTCTTTCGCGTAGATAAACCCCGATTTTTGTGCCTAAGGTGTCTGGCTGATCCAGATAATCAGTAAAGCCTTTCGGACAAGACCTAAAGGCGTCCAGCGCAAATCCAACTAACGGAATCTCACGAGGACGGAACATTGTTTTGGAACTTTTTCCGCGTCGCCGCTTGATAGAGATGTACGGAACTTCAGTATTCAGGTGAATATCTTCCGGCAACAAGCTCAACAATTCAGCCAGACCTGCACCAGTTTCCGAAAATGCAAAGACTGCCCACATTGCTTGACTATCAAGATCAATGAAGTTTTCGACTTTCAGCAGTTTGTTTACAAGCCATTCCATCTCAAAAGGTGGATAGGTACCAGCATCGTCTTCGCTCAAAAATAGTTTTACAAACAGATGGTCGATGTCTAAACCAAGCTTCAGGTTTGTGCTTACAGTCTCGATAACATCTTTTACATGCGTAAAATTCTTATTCGCACTGTTCTTCGCAAGATTTTCCTTTTCAATACGGCCAAGCCACCAATCTCGAAATTTCAAAATGTCATCGCGTGTGATTTTGGAAAGCTCTTTGTTTCCGATACAATTGATGAAGTTTTCAATTGCATTCTGGCGAGGATTGCGCCACTTCCGAAATTGATTAGGGGACTTGTTTATTACTCTGTCTTTGGCAAATCCCCAATATTTGACCAACGCCTCATCAACTTTGAGTGCTGGAGGTTCTTCTTTGCCCAGAACTGCCTCTACATGCCTTTCGTTAAACTGTTCCTTTTCTACATGCGTGTATCGCTCGATTACCTCGTTGATAGGCAATGAGGCAAACAAGGAATTATGTACGTATGAGAAACCAAACAGCTTTGCCCTTTTGACCAGATCTTGATAGACGCTGTGGCAATGCTTTTGTCCGGTTTGAACTAAATCATTCCAGTATGCTTCTATCTGGTCATTTCGGGCCAGTGCCAGCTTTTGGGCGACCTTTTGGCAATCCGTTTTCAGGGATATGCGGATGTACTTGCGGGGATCAAATTCCTGTATTTCTTCCGGGATACGACGGTAAAAATAATAGTGGTTATTTATCCTTGTCAGATACTGCATTACTTCTCATGGTCTGAGCTATGTAGCCGGATTTGTAGCCGGAAATGGGAAGGCAATTTGCAGCAGAAAAGGCAATGACAGGTGTGATTTGAATGAAATCAATCACCTGTTTAATGGAATTAAGACCGATTCAGATTGAAAATGGCTCCCTGGGCAGGCGGCATAGCTAAGAGTTCCACGCTCCTATGTTGTTGAAATGATTGTAGAATATATTTCATGAAATTCTAGTGTAGCCGCTTTTGTAGCCGACTATGTAGCCGGAATTTCAATATGCCATCATAGCAAACGAGGAAATAATAACAACCTTTTTAAGACTACGCTCCTGCAATTTCTCTGGCGAGAGCAATGGCAACGGATCTGGCTTCATGAGCTTCTTTGGCTACTTCTATTTCTTTTTGCAATCGAAGAAATCCCGTCAAATAAACTTCGCCATACATCGCAACAACTTTTGCTGCAATTTTCAATGTGTTTTCCAATTCTTGAATTGAAGGTTGATGAGAATCGGATGCCTGACAAATGGTTTTCATGTTTCCTCTCTGAAATCAGCGCAAGGCATAGCAGATGCAAAATTTTCATTTCAAAATCCCAATTGTGATTAAAACAAAATTCACTTCATAAAATTGCCCATGCATACATTGGTATCAATCAACTCGCATTGACCTTTAATCAGTTTAAACTTTCACGGCCTATTGTTGACCGTCATAAAATATTTCCGTATCTACACCCCTCCAAAACACGAGGTTAACATCCTCAATAAAATAACCCGGAGGGATAAATGACAGACAAAGTAGTTGGCGATTTTTTGCTAACACGAAAAGAAGCGGCAAAATATCTTGGTAAATCGCCCGGAACACTTGCCGTATGGCACAGCACTAATCGTTATAACTTAAAGCTCATCAAGAGGTTTGGAAGAACGTATTACCGACTTACTGAGCTTGATGCATTCTTAGAAAACCAAACCAAGTTTTTCTAAGGCTAATTCTTAAACAACTCAATAAAAAAACTAACCTCTATAAAAGGAGTTTGCTGTGAAAGTCACACAAACAAATAAGAACCCTATTGCCCAAATTTCAGAAAAGGAGCGACCACCAGCCCCCCAATCTCTTGAACTCAAAGAAGTAAAAAGACTGAAGAATGTTGCTTTAATAAGGTTTGCGGAATATCAAGGCATTCCCGAACTTCTTGCTAAATCTTATTTCAGAGAACTGCGGATCTACAACCATGAAAAAAACAAGAGCTTTCTGGCACTTGGTATGAAGAATGAATCCGGCGGCTACTATTTCTGCACTAAGTTTTTGGAAAGCTATGTAAGAAAAGAAGACATTTCTTTTATCCGGGGAACGAAAGAAATACAAGAAAAAGTCCATTTATTCCTGCACAGAAAGGATTTTCTTTCATGGCTTCGCATAAAAGGCAAGGTAAAACATGAGGATGACGCAATTGTTTTGCATTCCTTACGATTTTTAAAAGAAGCTCCGCCCCTGATTCAGAACTACACTTATAAAACGGTGTATACATGGTTTCCCAATCGGAAAGCAGGAGACAAAGCAACCAATTACTTGGCAAGTTTTTGCGGAACTCAAAATGAACTGCGCCATAGTTGTATGCGGCATCAATACAAAGAACATAAAGACCTCAATCATTTTCTTGTTTCAAAACTGGGTTTGAGAGGTAATGAATGATTGATACGTTACCTATTGAACAAGCATTCAACATTGCGCGAGTGGAGCTTATCTATCGCAATCAAATTAAGCCGTCAGAAAGACCTAAGATCAAGGAGGCAAAAGACGCTTATAAATTGTTTTTAGACAACTGGGACAAAGACAAAATCCAGCTTGTCGAGCAGTTCAAAATTATGCTGCTGGATAGGAGCAATCGCTGTATGGCAATTTCTGAGGTGGCAACAGGAGGCATAACGTGGACTTTTGGCGTAAAACGATTTTGAGAGAGGACATGCTGCTGTACCTTGTTTGAGTGGTACAGCAGAGGTACGGTTGAACAGCAGTTTATTGGGAATTTTCGTCGTGAACTATACACACATAATATTGACTAACACTCATTAAAAAGCAGATAGATTCTTATCGAACCAGCTTCAATGAAATCAGTACATTTGCATCCTAAATTTTGTAAGATGACTTACGAATTAAAGTTCTTTAAAACTGTGGTTAGTAACCGGAAGGCAGTTGTCAAGGTTGAAGAGGTATCAGATAAATGGATTGTCTACTTTCAAAATGACGATCACTCAGATTTTATCAACTCATTTAAAGCGTTCGGATTCTGGGTCAGCAAGACTGATACAATAAATCCCTACCACGTGTTAGGCACGTTTCCAGAAGATGAGGCAAGAAAGGTTTGGGAAAATATCTCGCCCAGACTGAAGACCCCGGATCATGTGATGAAAGGGACAATTCCTGATCTGGAAGACTAACCAGTACCATTAGTTGCTACCTAAGATTGGTACAACATAGGTACAACAATTTATGTATTTACGTGGTCTAGTATGAAATTACAATATATCTAAAAAGCTGCTCCTTAGATGATTAGCGTTTTTTAGACCCATGTAAAGTTGCTGTTTTCAACACTGAAAATCCTTGTGTCGGCGGTTCGATCCCGTCTCGCACCACAAAAAGAAGCGATTACAGCGAAAGTTGTAGTCGCTTTTTCTTTTCAGCCTCCTCCCTCTTGCAGCTTTCAATCAATGGCATCATCACCTCCTGCGAATAAAAGGAATTCTTTATATGTCTCCTGTTCAAAACCTGCACCACAGACAGCACCTGAAGCCCTGAAGTTTTCAGGCAATCGTTCCTCATAAAAAATGCATTGAACCCTTCGCGGTTTGTAGCCACCAGGGAATATCCTTTTTGATTTGCCAGTTTATTGAAGCTCACCAGAGAAGCTCCCCATTCCGATGACAGAAATGGTTCCGTTGCAGGCACAATTATATCATGTGTTCCATATTCAATTTTGTTCTCCACGAGAACGATTTTGGGCTGAATACAGTCGATTGCCTTCCAGATGGCATAATCATCCCCATCTATATCGATATTCAGAAAGTCGATTTCCTCTGTGCTGCTATTCTCCTTTATAATGCTATTGATATTCTCTGCAGTGAGAAAACTTTGTACAAACCGGTTACCTGTTTCTTTATTGAAAAACCTGTAGTTCCGTTTTCCGATCTTCAGGAGCTTTTCATCCGCATCCACAAACACGCCTTTCCATTCAAAGTTGAATGCCAGATTCGCACAGTTGCTGTTGATACAGTCGTTTGAGCCGATATCGATAAAATAGCCTTTTTCTATTCCTAAAGAAGCGATCAATCTCAAAATGATCCCATCTTCCTCCATATTACTGAACAGCTGAATTTGCAATTTGCTGCCCAAAGACAAATTATTCTCTGGCTTTCTGAAATGATCGAATAACCGGCGCAGTTCTTTTCTTTTCGCTGAGGTGATCCTTTGATAAATATATAATGGATAAATAAGCCTCTTGATATAAGTAGTGATTGGCATGGTTGGGTATTAGGGGGAAATGATAGTTCACAGATTGGGCATTCGTTAGTCTGCTATCAGGGATACAATAAATATTTTTTACGCATCACCTTATAATTACTCAAGCCCGGCTCCCAGCTCTTCCTGATCTCTTCTTCCGATTTTCCATCGATAATTTGCTGACGGAAAAGACCAGAGCCAATCTGTATTTCAATCGCATTCATCTCCTTGCTCAGCTTCGAATCGAAGAACTTTTCTTTATGCGGATGCGCTTTATACAGCTCCATTATCCATTGCAGATTGATCTTTTTGCTTTTGCGCAACTTGCTTACATCATAATTCCGCAGATCGATCCCATAACATACCTGATCCATGAACAACGGTGTTGCAGACATACCTTTTATGCTGGTAGGTGTGTATGAGAACTCATAAATCCCTTTTAATTCCGGACTTCCAAAAACAGTAAACGGGAAATAAGTGCCTCTGCCATGATTGAGGTAAGTGGCTTCAAACATGCACACAGAAGGATACAACATAATCGCCTGCTGCGTATTCAGATTCGGAGAGGGTTTTACAGGCAACACATATTCCATATCATGATTATAATTTGCTACCGGTATTACTTTGATCTTACATTTCGCTTTATTGGTGAGCCAGCCTTCACCGTTGGCCATTTGTGCAAACTCACCAACAGTTAATCCATGAGACATAGGAATAGGAAACATGCCGATTCCTGATTTGTACTTCATATCCAGGATGGGACCGTCTATCAGATATGCGTTTGGATTGGGCCTGTCGAGTATCAGCATTTCTTTTCCGCTTTCATAACAGGCATCCATTAACCGAACGAGTGCATTGATATTGGTGTAATACCGAACACCAACATCCTGCAGGTCGTAGATGAGAATATCCACATCCACCAGATCCTGCTTGCTGGGTTTATTTTTGGGTCCGTATAAAGAAATAATGGGGATGCCTGTAGCAGCGTCTACTTCATCTTTTACATCTACTCCCGCACCTGCATTGCCTCTGAAACCATGCTCAGGACCGAACACCTTTACAATCTTTACGCCAAGCGACTGAAGACTATCAACCAGGTGCTTCTTGCCAATGATTGTAGTTAGGTTGGCCATGATCGCCACTCTTTTTCCTTTCAGGTATGGCAGGTATTTATTCACCTGCTCTGCTCCGGTTAGAATGGGTTTCTTGTTGGTTGGCTGACTTTGTACGGATGAAACTGAAAGAGAAATAAAACAAATGAAGAATAATAATCGCATAGGGCAGAGCTTTTTTGAGATAGATTTCCGCTTAATGGTAATTAATCAGAAAGGTAGGTATTATGCCCGGCTTTAATACCAGCAGAAAAACGCATAGCATTTAATAACTATGGATTCGTTCGCATTGCATCAGCTTTTGATCACCAGCCTTCCCGTATCATCAATTCTGTGTATGAAAGGTTTTTGACCGGTCTTCTCAAAATATTCCATTACTGCTTTTCGGGCGCCTTCCCAAAAGCCAAAATCATCGATAATAAGAATGCCTTCGCGTTGCAGCAGTGGGTAGAGTATTTCCATTTCAACTTTTGTTGACTCATACCAATCTGTATCCAGCCTAAGCAGTGCAATATTCGATGGAGAAGTGTGTGGCAATGTATCCTCAACTTTGCCTTTTACGAAGTGGAGCTGGTTTTCTGGATAGCCTGTTGAGATCAGGTTGGCCTTCACTGCATCGATTGGCGAATAACACCAAACGGAATCATCTTTGGCTTTATCCTGCTCGCTCAATAGTTTGCTGGCGCTATCGCCCGAATGAGCGATGTCTGCTTCGGTAGGCGCACTCATTCCCTCGAAAGTATCGTACAGATAAATATTTCTGTTGCTTATGCCTTTCTGGAGAAGGGTCAAGGCTATCAGCATGGAGCTTCCTCCTCTCCAAACACCGCATTCCACAAAGTCTCCCTGAATGTTTTTTGCGAGCGTGTACTCGATGGCCTTGTATAAGCTGTACATCCGTTCTGCACTGGTCATGGTGAAGGGTTGGCATTTATTGTAAATGTCCATGAAAGCCTTATCCTGCTTGATGTCGAAGCTAAGCGAAGGTTCTTTTTTTGTCAGCTCAAATCCAAACTTGCCGGCAGCCTTATTAATGAGTCTTACTAACATTAGATACGTTTGTTATCGAAAATAAATGCCCTCTGTTCCAAAATTAGTTTGCATTGATCGATTTCCAAAAAAATGTATAAGGCATGATTTCGCCCATACATTTTGCTGTTTATGCGGAATTGTACAATTTCCAGCCGACCCCGTGCCGTTGCTTTGCCTAAAAATAGCACATGAAAAAAATCATTTTCCTCTTTCCATTGCTGGCCATTGCCGGCATCAGTGAAGCCCAGTCTAAGAACAATCAGCAACTCGAAGAAGCCAGAAAAGCCATCACCGCCAGTAATGCCGTTTTTTCCGACCTCGCCATGAAAGGCGATGGATCCATTCTCAGCAGATACACCGAGGACGCCTGTCTGCTTCCTCCCAATGCAGCGCCGCTTTGTGGCAAGGAAAACATTCTGAAGTTTTTCAATGGCGGCCCTAAAGTGCACTGCAAATTCATCATTCAGAATATCTATGGCTCAGGCAATGATTTCGTTACAGAAGAAAGCAACTATGAGCTCTATGACCTTAACCACAAGTTAATCGATGAAGGAAAAATAATAGTGATCTGGAAGAAAACAAAAGATGGCTGGAAGATGCACCGCGATATGTTCAGCAGCAATCGGGCAGTACAGCAATAACAACTGCAGTTAGCTCAGAAACCAATATTCACTGTTTGCTGAAACTCTTCTCCGTTTTTCAGCAACGAAGCCCTGGCCTCAAAAGGAGTTATGCCTGTGAATTTTCTGAATTCGCGTATGAAATGAGATTGATCGAAGTAGCCGCTTTCATATGCAATCGATGTAAGGCTTCGGTCGGATGTTAAGATCTGGCCGAGGCTTTTATTGAATCTGTGCACGGAGAAAAATGCACTGGGCGTTATGCCTACATGATCTGTAAACAGTTTTTCGAGGTACCTCTCAGAAAGTCCATATGCCGCTGATATCGCTTTGCTGCTGTATGCTTCGCCCATCGAAAAGATGTCTCCGCATACCTGTGCAATCAGTGTAGTTTTCTTATGCAGCTTTTCATTTCTGATTAGTTTACTGATCAGAAACTCTTCCAGTACAGCAATTTTCTTTTCTATGGTAGATTGATCCTGCAGTCTGCCGTAAAACTCATTGATCTCTTTGGAAAATATTCCATGCGCATCTGTTGCATAGTTGGTAAGCTCCGACATGGAGCTGATGAAGAACAATGAGCTGGCGTGAGGATAGATGCGGGCGATCAGCACCGAAGTTCCTTTTGAGACACTCAGGCGGGACCAGGTGGTCAAATGCCCAAGCACTTCTACACCGGGCAATTTTCTTTTGCGGCCATCGATCAGTGTAGTTGCATTGCCGTCTGAAACATTCATTACAAAATCAACATATCCGCTGGGATAGAAAACTTCGTCTTCCAGATCAACGTCGATAGTGATCAGCGTATAATTCTTCACATAAGGCCTTAATATTTCAGAAGGAAGCCATTGCATTCCGGCAGGGTTTATCCCCCTAATTTACAACATCTCTCCCTGTAAAAGAAAGCCCCGGAAAGAGTGAGCTCTACCGGGGCGAACCAAAACAGCGATCATCTTTCGAGACTCTCTCTCATGTGAAAAAAAGGATCTGCATTATGCGCTGAAACCGAGCTTCACTTTATACCTGAATCTTCCTCCAAATCCCTGCTCGAGCTTCAAAACTTCTTTTGTTTTTTTACTGATCCAGAACTTTTCTGTTCCCCAGTTGCTGTTATGTTCCATTATCCAGCAATCGATGGCCTGTTTATCGTAGCCTTCGAGTTTTGCAGATCCGGTTACGGTATATGGCACCCATTGCGGAGCAGAAAAGCCGGGTTCGAAATAGTTTATCAGAAATGTTCTGTTTTCTTTGAAAGGCAGCAGGGGAAAGGTTTCCAGATCGAGATGCCAGTTGAGGGCTGTTGTGGGTTCAAGTACCGCAGAGTCCAGCGAATTCCAGGCAGTACGGATGGCTTTTGTGGTATCGGCATTGCTTTTGGCTACGCCGTCTATGGTAAATTCTTTTTTCTCAAAATTCATGGCCCATTTCTGGCCGGGTTTCAGCCACCAGAAATTATGCACCAGTGGCGCAAAGGTTTTGCGGTCGCAAACGGAGTAGGCTGTATGCATGATCTCTTTATCGCTTTCCCATTCCTGTGTGATGCTGATAGCGTCGCGACCCTGATAATTGATGAGATCTATTTTGCGTGTCCAGATATGAAGCCAGGTACGGCTGCTGTCTTTTCCCATTTTGTAATAGACCAGCCAGCGATGAGTGCCTGGTATCAGTACCTTGGTATCGAGTTGTTTGGAATCGATCCGAACGGTATCGGTTTTTTGTGCGTTAACTGACAGCTGAGCAATCAGCAGCAGTACTAATAGCCATTCTTTTTTCATAATTTAAGTGATTGTGAGATAAAGGTGCAGCACTGCGGTTTGCGGTTGCTGCTGAATTCAACAATACAGCACAAGGTTTTAACGGATCTGCGTTTATGATCAATCAGATGATCCGTTGAAAAACCGCTTCAATGCGTTGAAAAAATCAGGGCATAGATGGGCGAATAAATAGTTTTGTACATATGAATAAAGCAAGGCAGTTATCAGTGGTGCAGGCGCAGTGGATTATCTGGATAATTCTACTTGGGTTGAATATCGTTTCACTGCTTCCCTATGATCCTATTATCCAAGCCGGCAGCTATTCATTGCTCTTCATTGTTTCTTATGTGATCACTTTTTATGGCAATGCTTTTTTTCTGCTGCCCAGATTATATGAACGTGGACATAAGCTGCTCTACATTCTCTGTTCGCTGGTTTTTGTTATAGCCATTACATTAGGGCGCTTTTTTGCCAGCTACTTTATTTATTCGAGATTCTTTGCAAAAGAGCCGTCGTTCTTCCAATGGGCGGCCGTTATTAATTCTGCTTTGTCTATTACACTTGTTTTCATCTCCGGCATTCTTTTCCGGATTGCCATGAATTATTTCCGGCTTCGCAGAAAACAGGAAGAGCTGCAGAAGAAAAAT
This sequence comes from Pseudoflavitalea sp. G-6-1-2, assembly GCF_012927185.1. Lineage (GTDB taxonomy): Bacteria > Bacteroidota > Bacteroidia > Chitinophagales > Chitinophagaceae > Pseudobacter. Next base: position 927,047 of record NZ_JABBGB010000001.1, on the reverse strand, counting down.
GCAGAAACCGAACTGAACCTGCTGAAAGCACAGGTGCAGCCTCATTTTCTGTTCAACACGCTCAACAACATCTACGCTACTGCACACCGGGAATCTCCTGCTACAGCGGCTTTGCTGGAACAGCTTTCTGCCATCATGCGGTACTTTGTGGATGAAGCCCCAAAAAACAAAGTCCATTTGTCAGAAGAACTGAAATTTGTAAAAGGATATATCGAACTCGAAAAGCTGCGCATGCGCTTTCCGCTTGAAGTAACCATTGCCGATCAGCACATCGATCAGAGCATCGAACTGCCGCCCATGATGCTGATACCACTTGTTGAAAATGTATTCAAACATGGAATCGATAAAAGAAGAAACGATAATTTTATCGAGTTGAAGCTGACTATGCAATCCGGGTTTTTATTCGTGCAGGTTCGCAATCGCATTGCACATCGCGACGAAAGCAGCAAAAGCGGAAAAGGATTAACCAACCTCCAATCCCGCCTCGATCTGATCTATGGCGCGGATTACAGTCTGGTTTCAGCAGAAGAGCAAGGAATCTATCGTACACAACTAAATATTCCCATTTGAGAAAGATCACCTGCATGATAGTTGAAGATGAGCCGCCTGCCATGCAGTTGCTCGAAGATCATATTGCCAAGGTTCCTTACCTGCAACCGATCCGCAAGTGTTACGATGGGGCCGAAGCAGCGCAGTTTCTTTCAGCCCATCAGTGCGATTTGATTTTTCTCGATATCAATATGCCGCAACTGAATGGCATAGAACTGGCGGCAATGCTTCCTCCTTATCAGAAAATTATTTTCACCACAGCTTATTCGGAGCATGCGCTCAGCAGTTTTGAATTTCATGTGATCGACTACCTGCTGAAACCGATTTCTTTCAAACGGTTCATGCAGGCCATCAATAAACTGCAATACCTCACAGCACCCGTCTCCGTTGCAGAAAAACAGACTACAGAAGAGTCGCACGATTTTCTATTCGTAAAAAGCGGAAAGCAGATCCACAGAATCAATTATGCCGGCATTTACTTTATAGAAGCATTGAAAGAATACATCGCTATTCACACCAATACGGGTACGGTACTCGTATACAAGCGCATGAAGGAAATGGCGGAGCAGTTGCCTGCGGAGTTTGTACGCATTCACAACTCCTATATCATCAATTTGCAATACATAAAAAGTATCGAGCCGGGCCTCGTGGAGATCCATAACGCAAAACTGCCTATTAGCAACAGTTACAGGGATTTATTCAATCAACGGATCAGCAACAGACTCATTTGATATCCCCCGGGAATTGCATTCTTTCAATATCAGATTATTCTTTGTTATTTTGTATCAGCTTTTTACAAGATACAGCCAGCCCATATTACCCGTGCTTTTTAGTACCGGTCTCTAACAATTAATTTATAAACTTCACGCTGCTATGAAAATCAAATTCTACCTGATTTTTCTGATGGTGCATTTGGGTACGTTTGCTATGGCCCAGCTACCTTATTCTATTAAATGGCAAAAGAACTTCGGCGGAAGCCAGAAAGACCGGGCCAACGACATTCTTCCCCTGAGCGATTCCGGCTACCTTGTAGTTGGTTATTCTTTTTCAAATGATGGTGATGTAACAGGGCATCATGGAAGCACTTCTACTTCCGATGGATGGATCGTAAGATTAAATGCAAAGAAGGAGATCGTATGGCAGAAAAGTGCAGGAGGAACAGGGGATGATCACCTGAGATCTGTACTCAAAACAAGTGATGGAAACTTCATCGCACTCGGCACTTCCTCAACAGCTGATTACGATATCACCAACAACTTCGGCGGACAGGATATCTGGGTAATCAAATTCTCCGGAGACGGCAATATCATCTGGAGTAAAAGTTACGGCGGAAGCGCAAAAGATACTGCCGGCAATATGGTTGCCATTCCGGGCGGTGGATATATGATCACCGGAAACTCTTCTTCATCAGATGGTCAGGTCAACGCGGTGATATCGGGCCTGAATCATACGATCTGGTATTTCAGGATTAATGAATCAGGAAATTTCCTGGGCGGTCATACCTTTCCAAACGCTTCAGGCAGTTCCGGACAGGATCTCCGTTTACTGCCGGATGGAAATTTGCTGATGTCTGTTCAACCGGTATTGGGTAATGAAGGTTTCACTTTCCCTCAAAACCCCTTTCAGAGCCAAGCCTGGCTGATAAAACTGAAACCGGATGGTGAAAAAATATGGCAAAAACCGATCGTTGGTCCTACACCTCCTCCTTTTTTCAATCCTCGAGCCGACCGCTCTGAGGGCGCACTTCAGCTTACCCCTTATGGCATTGTGCTGGTAGAAAACGGAATTATCGGCTCAGGTCAGGCTTACCCCAATCAAACCGTGTTTGCCATGTATCTTAACCGGTATGATGGAACTACCACCAACCTTTACAAACAACATCCTATTGATCAATTTGAAGGTTTTATTACCAGTCATGCCAATATCCTTACTCCTAATAGTATCCTTGCTCTTACAGACAGCAATCTGCTGATCACAGGCCAGCGCATTACCTTTCCTAATGGGGAGGAGGATCCTTCAAATGGTAAAGCGTTCCTCTTCAGGTACAGTTTCAACGGACCAGACAAGCCAGCTCCACTCTATTTCGGTGGCAGCAATGAAGATGGATTTTCTGCCATCAAAAGAGAATTGGGGTCAGGCTTTGTTGTAGCCGGTTTTTCTTCTTCTTCAGATGGCGACCTCACCGGAAATAAAGGGATGAACGACTTCTGGATCGTAGGCCTCAACGATTCAGCAGATATCAAAAAGAATCTGGTAAGCGGACTGGTTTATATCGACCACAACAACAACCAGCAATTCGATGCAGGCGATAAACTGTTCGATCAGTTCAAAGTACGCACAACCAAAGGCACTGAAACAATCGAAGCAATTCCTTACGGCGGTATCTATAACAATCAGACTGATACCGGCAACTATGTTACTACGGTGCTCACCAATCCTTTCTACAGTGTTCAGCCAGTATCTCACAACTCATCGTTCTCCAATTATGGCAATGAAGACAAAGTAGATTTCGCACTTACGATGCTGCCGGGAAAACGCAACTACTCTGCAGCCATCATTCCTCTCACGCCTGCAAGGCCCGGGGAAGAAATACTATACGAAGTGGTTGTCCAGAACAAAGGCACCGATACTTTAAAGAACAGAACAGTAGAAATGATAAAAGACAGCAGACTGTTTTTTGTTGACGCTGTACCCACTCAATCCTATAACTCTGGCGATACTCTGAAGTGGGTGCTGAATAATGTATACCCGGACTCCACTGTTAAGATCCAGCTTCGCTTCAATGCCGCCATCCCTCCCGATCTCAACCTTAACGATACATTGATTAGCACCGTAAATGTAGATTCCGTGGGCGATCTGGCCAGAGATGATAACTTCTTTACACTTAATCAGATTGTAACAGGTTCGTATGATCCTAACGACAAGATCACCAGCACAGGAAACAGCTGGTCGAAATCAGCCTACGATAAAGGAAATTATCTGTACTATACCATCCGCTTCCAGAATACTGGAACGGATACTGCATTCAACATTACCATCACCGATACCCTAAGCAACCGGTTCGACAGAAGCAGTCTTGAAATGATTGCTGCAAGCCATCCATATCAACTCAACAGAGTAAAGGATAATATCTATATCTGGAAATTCAAGCGCATCCTGCTTCCGGACAGCAATCGCAATGAACCCCGGAGTCACGGTTTTGTATCATTCCGGGTAAAACCGGTACCCGGCCTTTCTGTGGGATCGGTACTGGAAAATTCTGCTGCTATATTCTTCGATTACAACCTGCCGGTGATCACCAATTTGCATCAGACAACACTGGTGATTGTAAAACCAGATCAGCCTTCTATCAGTGGCATCCAAAGTACCAATTGCAGAAATGCAGGGTCACTCACAGCTGCGCTCGATAATTTACCTACGGCAACAAGCGGAACAACTGTTACTGCATCGATAAACGGTACTCCGGTGACAGTAAATAATGGCAGTATCACCATTAATACAACTGCATTGAATGCCGGAGAAAACAAACTCGAAGTAGTATACACCAATACTTCGGGTACAAGCACCGCCTCCGTGAAATTCACTATTGTTGAGCCGGTAACACCCGATCTGACGCTTTCTGCCACTGCAGTAAATATCACGGATCAATCTTCACCCGTTACCATTACAGTATCAGCACAAACAGGTGGAGGTTCTCAACCTCTGTTCACTTTTGCTAAAGACAAAAGCTTTGCAAGTATTATTCAGGGTGAATCAACCACCAACAGCATTACGTTGCAGCCATCCGTTTTTGCAACAGGAGATAACAAGATCTATGTTCGGATGAAAACCAGTGCAACCTGCTATTCTGATCAATATGGGCTTGATAGTATACTGATTGTGAAAAGCACTCCAACCGGTATTATCGATCCTGAATTTCCGAATAGCAAAATATCAATCGGCCCCAATCCTTTTAAAGGCAGTATCCATATCAAAGGGCTTCAAACCTCCAAAACTTACCTGTTGAAACTGGTAAACACTTCTGGGCAGGTAGTTTGGCAAGGCCGTGTGAAAAACGCATCTGGTTTTGTGATTGAAGGCGCCCTTTTTCCCGCCGGTATGTACTGGCTTCATTTAACAGATGAAAAAAAACAAAAACAGTTAGGCAGCTTCGCTCTCTTCCGTTAAAATAATTTTTCATAAACAAAAAGGGTGTCTCAATTATTTTTGAGACACCCTTTTTCTGTTTTCAGTATTTCCAGTGCAAACTTTTCGTTTTACCTGATGGCTGTTTTTGTAAGTGTTCCAATCTTCTCCCAGCTGGGATCGGGGTGCATGGTTACTGCGATGTACACACTTCCATTATCCGCCTTGTAAGTAGTAAGGTTTTTGGTAGGCTGCGCTGCTATTTGCTTAGGTGTAAGCGAATACATCGATCCGGTGGCTACATCGATAACAACGCCGATAATGCCACCGATAAGAATGTTGCCGAACACCCATCCATTCACCTTTCTGGTGATGTTGATTTCATAAGGCTGATAACCATCCAATTCAAGTTTTACTGCGTAGGATTTTTTGGATGCGCTATCGCCTTTGTTTTTTCCTTTGCGGTGAAACTCAATCAGCTGTGGCGTTTTTCCAAAGTCCTTTCCGTCGATGGTAATTTTTGCGCCTGTAGGTTCGCTCGAAATATCGATAGCTTGTTTTGAGCCACTAATAATGGTGGCGCAGCTATTGAGAATGAACACAGATAAAAAAAGCAGCAGGGAGTAGGTAATGTTTTTTGTCATTTTTGGGCTAATGGGGGTTATTAGAATAATTGTTCGTTTAAAATACTCATCTGTTTGAATATGTCAATATGCAATTGCGTTCACTTGTCTATTAAAACAATTTTTTAACAGGCGGAGCACAATATCGCCCGTTTGTTGTTACGGTTTTTAACTGACCTTTATTGCTATGGAGATTACAATCGTCCCATATTCAAAAGCTTATCGTGAAGGATGTATGGCAGCCTTCCTTTCGAACGTGCCGAAGTTCTTCGCCACCGAAGAGATCGCTCAATTCGGTACCTGGCTCGATCATATGGAGGGTGCCACTATCGAATACCCCGATTCTGAAAGCCTTTATTTTGTGGTACTTCACAATCAGGAGGTGATCGGTTGCGGAGGGTTTGGTTACAGTGAGGCTACTAAAAAAGCTGTGCTTGCCTGGGGACTGGTTCACAGTGAATATCACAAGAAGAACATCGGCAGAAAACTGCTTGAGTTCAGGCTGGAACGCATTGCCTCTCTTTATCCCGGCGCCACACTCTGGTTAGACACCACCCAGCATTCTTATCCTTTCTTCGAAAAATTCGGATTTACCATTCAGCAGTTCACGGAAGACGGATATGCCAAAGGCATGCACCGGTACGACATGATATGGAAAATCAATTCAAATAGCGCATCAAAGCAGGTTTGAATGGGCGGTGTCGATCATCGATCCGGCTCCGAAAGATCCTATCCTTGAAATCGGATGTGGCGCGGGTTTGCTGGCAGAGCTGCTTGCGGCAAAACTCACATCCGGCAAGCTCACCAGCATCGCCTCTTTTTGTTTGATAGCAGTGCCTGGTTCCTGAATTCCATTTTGCTGCTGCGCCTGATTGTACCTACCTTAGTTACAATGAATATCGAGCAGGCAAGAACGATAGCTATCACCGATGTGATGGATAAACTGGGCCATCATCCCACAAAGAAGAACACGAGGGATGTCTGGTATCTGTCTCCTTTCCGTGCAGAAAGAACTGCCAGCTTCAAAGTGAATCTTGCCCGAAATGTGTGGTACGATTTCGGAATCCCCGCCGGTGGCGATATCATCAAATTTGTACGCAGCTACCTCGAAAGCGAAGCTCAGAGCAGCTCGGTATCTGATGCATTGCGCTGGCTCTCCAACCTGAGTGGCATTACGCCTTCCGTAAAGCCTTTCATTGAAACAGGAGAGGAGGAAGAAAAACGCATTGTGCTCCGATCGGTTTTCAAACTGCGTTCCGTTGGGTTGCTGGAGTATCTCGATCACAGAGGCATTCCTGATGAACTGGCTCATGCATACCTGCGTGAGATCAGGTTATACGATAATGATACCGGCCGCAGTTTCACAGCCATTGCATTCAAAAACAATCTCGGCGCTTACGAGTACAGAACTTATCAGTTCAAGGGATGCATCGGCAAAAAAGCTGTAATTAGCATCCGGGGAAAAAATCCTTCGGCAGAAGGAGTACATCTCTTCGAAGGTTTCATGGATTTTTTGTCTGTGCTGGTGCTCGAAGAGAAAATGAAGCTGGATGACGATGTGATCATCCTCAATTCAGCCATGATGCTGAAACAGGCCTTACCGCTTTTGGATAAGTCAACATACAAATACATCTATACCTGGTTCGATAATGATGATACCGGGAAGAAAGCTACAGAATCCATTCAAAATTTCTGCGTTGAAAATCCTCCGCTGGAACATACTCCGATGAATGAATCTTACCCGGCTTACAAAGATGTGAACGAGTGGCTGATCCATCTGATCAGCTAACAGATTTCCTCACCATGCGCATGATGCTTTCGTCGTTGTTGTATCGATCTATTTCTTCCAATGCAATCCATCGAACTGCGCGTGCTTCGCTGTTAGACGCGAGCTCATCTGTTGTTCGGTTTGCTTCAAACAAAAACCTTATATCGTAATGGGTATGTTCGGGAATGCCTTTGCTTTCTGGGATCTGGTGATGATCTACATCGAAAATGGCCGTTGAGATGGGGTTTACTTCCAATCCGGTTTCCTCGAAGGCTTCTTTGGCTGCAACATGCATTACATCAGCGTCTCCGTCGCAATGGCCTCCGGGCTGGAACCACTTGTTGAGTTTTTTGTGGTGCATCAATAAGGCGTGGGTGCGTTCTTTGTTAAGTATCCAGGCCGAACCGGTAACGTGACCAATGAGCAAAGACCGTTCGAAGCAATCTGTATTTGTTTCAATGAAACGGAGCATATTCTGAAGCATGCCGTTTTCGTGAGCATCGGTAGTATTGTAATTGCGAAGGAGAGAAATAATCTGATTGCGCTTCATGGGTCGGTAAAATGAATATTTAGAAGTTTGCCAAAAGTAAATATTATCGTCCATAAAAAAGGGATGCGCAGCATCTGCCACGCATCCCACGGGAATTCTTTCCACACAAAATCTTACGCCGCCATTTTATTTTGAATTTGTATAGCCACGGCTTGTTCTACCTGAGGAGGAATGGCCATTGCGGCTCCGCTTCTTTCAATTGCTGCCAGCCGGTTCTTATGCGGGTCCCATCCGAAAATATAAATGGGACTACCGTTGATGCTCACCCTATATCTAGCCTCTGTTGTAGCTGTTTCAAACGAAGTAGCTTTTACGGTTACAGGGCTTCCTTCTAAAACAATGTCGAATGTTTCTGTGATAGATTTGATTTTCCTGTTTTTCATAATAACCTCCTTTTATAAGTTCAATGAATACTGGAGAGTGAGTTTCAATCATCATGCCGGGATATGCCAGCTTTTAAAAGGAGGCAGCCATTTTAACGCGCTCTTAATTGCATGTAAACTGAAAAGCCGATGGGTATTATAATTGAATTAAAAAGCCGCAGAATTTCTGCGGCAGCCATTCACATTTCTTTCACAGCGAAGCTGTGCAAATTTTTCTGCAAAATGAGCACTGAGTGTTCAATAATATCGCTTGTACACCATGTATTTTATTTGATTGGCTAGGATGCTTGCTTCATTTTCATCAGTGAGGGCGGGGCGGCTCATCAGCAACAGCGGAAGTACATCTTCGCCCTTACGATAGGGTGGTTGCACATAATCGTAATTAACCACGGTGTATCCAAGCCTTTCATAGAAACCGATCCTTCGCTGGCTGTTGGTATCGTGCACTCTTTCCACTTCGAGTATCACTTTGCCACGGCCCGCTTCCAGCACAGTTTCCATCACGCGTTCGCCGTATTTCTTTCCGCGTTGTTCCGGGTCGATGGCCAGATGTTCTACATAGTACCAATCGCCGATCTGCCATCCGATCACAAAACCGATGGCTTCATTGTCTGCGAGTACCGTACTCAGTTTCATGGCGGGTTCCTGCAGCAATTTCAACAGCTTCGGCCAATCCCTCCTTTCCTGAACAGGAAAAGTTGACTCATACAATGCTTTGATATACGCAAGATGCGGATCATTTACACTGGTTACAGCAAGCAGTTCCATAGGCTCCGTTTTGCTGGCAAAAATATCGAATCCTTTACAGTTGCCGGCGCTTCATCATCCCCACCTGTTCCGCGAAGCGATTTTTACAGTACCTTTTGTGCCGAAATAAAAAACACATGAATATGCGTTCCTACTTTGTACCGCTGTCGCTGGCTGCAGCCACCATTCTGGCTGCCAGTTGTGGCGACAACAACAACAAGACAACATTGAAAGACGATGCAGGCCTCACTGCCCTGCGCGCCGACAGCCTTGCCAAAAATATTCAGGTATTGGCCTCCGACAGTTTTCTTGGCCGCAAGCCCTTTACCATGGGCGAAGATCTTACCATCGATTTCCTTCAAAAGAAATTCGCTGCGGTTGGTCTCGAACCCGGCAACGGCAGCAGCTATCTGCAGGATGTTCCCATGGTGAACATCACTACTGTTGCGGCTCCCGACATGGCCGTAACCACGCCCAAAGGAAATTTCAAACTCAAAGGATTGGAAGATTACGTTATCTGGACCAACAAAACAGAGAATGTATCGCTCGATAAATCTGATCTTGTTTTCGCAGGTTATGGAGTAGTTGCGCCGGAGTATAACTGGAACGACTATGCGGGAATCGACGTTAAAGGAAAAGTAGTGCTCGTACTGGTGAACGATCCCGGTTACAATAGCGGAGACTCCACACTCTTCAAAGGCAAAACCATGACCTACTACGGTCGCTGGACTTACAAGTTTGAAGAAGCTGCCCGCCAGGGTGCACGCGGCTGTCTCATCATCCACAGCACAGAAGCAGCAAGTTATCCGTTCGCAGTAGTTCAGAATAACTGGAATGGCTCGCGCCTCCGTCTCGATCCCCGCGGAAAAAATGAAAAACATGCTGATGTGATCGGTTGGATATCCGGCCCCGCAGCCAATAAGCTGCTCACTGCCGCCGGCTATGATTCAACCCTGCTCGCCAAAGCCGACCAGAAAGGTTTCAAAGCTGTTCCGCTCAACGAGCAACTGAGCACCGGCATTCAGGTTAAAGCAGAATACAACAAATCGCATAATGTTATCGGAAAGATCACTGGTTCTAAACGTCCGGATGAAGTGATCATCTACACTGCACACTGGGATCACCTTGGTGTTGGTAAAGCAGATGAGAAAGGCGACTCCATCTACAACGGCGCCATGGACAATGCCAGTGCAACAGCAGGTCTTATCGAAATTGCACGCGCATTCAAGAGCCTGCCTGAGGCGCCTGAGCGTACCATCATCTTACTCGCAGTAACTGCAGAAGAACAAGGACTGCTCGGCTCCGAGTACTATGCGCAGAACCCCATCTATCCTGCCGATAAAACAGTAGCCAATATCAATATGGATGTGCTGAATCCATTCGGTAAAACAAGCGATATCATCGTTGTTGGCCGCGGACAAAGCGACCTCGAAGATTATCTGCTGGAAGCCGCTACCAAAGCGGGCCGCACCATTTCCTTCGAAACGCATCCCGAAGCCGGATACTACTATCGTTCGGACCATTTCAACTTCGCTAAAGTGGGCATCCCCGCATTGTACACAGAGCGTGGCATAGATGTAGTTGGAAAAGGAAAAGAATACGGTGAGCAGCTCGACAAAGAGTACAACGACAATCGTTATCACCGCCCTGCCGACGAGTTCGATGCCTCTACCTGGACAATGGAAGGAGCCATCGAAGACCTGAAGCTGATGTTCCAGGTTGGTAAGAAACTGGCATTCGAAGAAAAAATGCCCGGATGGAAGAATGGCTCTGAATTCAAAGCCATCAGAGAGAAGAAATAACCGATCGGTTGAAATAATGCAAGAGGCTGCCACAGCAAAATGCGGGCAGCCTCTTTTTATTAGTATACCTGTTGCTAACGAATCGAATGTTGTGCAGATCAGACAAAAGTCTCCTGCAGGCCGGCATTCTCCACCTGATATACCGGCACTGCTGAGACCTGGTTACAGCCGACAGCTCATTGCTTCCAATGATCCTGCTCAGCCGTGTTGGCTGATTGAAGGTTAAAGTTGCTCTATGAGAAAACCAGTATAGTTTGACCAACTACACAAGCTCTTTGTAACAATTTATTCGGGTAGGAATGAGGACTACAAACAGGGCGGAATCTGTTCTACGGTTACTATGTGGGGGGAATTGGAACCGTAAGTTAGCACCATTTTCAACCGTTGACAATACCACTTTGTGGTAAAAAAAATTTATCCTTCAGGCGCGCGAAGTGCCGCCACTACTGCTCTTACCAGTTCTGATTCATATCCTTTCTGCAATAAATAGTCGGTGGTTTTACTCATCTTCACAAAGTGATTTACACCTTCTCCTTTCACACTGTCCCATTTGGCTGATGCCAGTTTCTCCAGTGTTTTCTGGTAGTCTTCCTCATCAATTTCTTTCATCGCTTTTTTGATGCAGTACTCACTGACTCTTTTCTGCTTCAGCTCATATTTTATTTTCACGCGGCCCCATTGCTTCATGCGGAATTTCCCGCCGGCAAACTGAGCTGCGAATCTTTCTTCGTTGAGATAGTTGTCTTCTATGAGGGAACTAAGGATCTCTTCGACATCCGTTTTGCGGAGGCCATAGGAATAGAGCTTCTCTTTCACTTCTGTGTGAGAGCGTTCCTGGTACCCGCAGTAGTGGCGGGCCTTTTGCAATGCCTGTTCTTTGCTGAATTGTTGTTTTTGATACGCCATGGATCAGACTTCTTCCAGCCTGTCTACGCATCCGTACTCTGTTTTCAGCAGATCATCGTAATGATCGGCGTTCTTGAACAGTGTATTGAATGTTAATGATCCTGTTTCCTTTGTAATATCAAGGTCGTAGATCACGCAGCTCAGGATGATATTCTGGCTCACGCAGCTAAGCACCAGTCCGTTCATTTTGTAGTTCTCCTGCAGCAGATACTGATACAGGGGTTTGATCTTCGTGGCGTCTGGCGGCAGCTGACAGAGATATGCATCTCCGGTGATGAAATAATTTTCAGGATTGTATGTGATCTTGATTTTGGCACTTCCTTCTTTTACTTCCCAGCGGTTTACTCCGGAGCGGCTCAATTTGATGTCTTTTCCGAGCTCACGCAGAATGTCTTCGATGGTTTTAGCTACACCTACCACTTCTACTTCCTTCTCCGGAAGTTCGGGCAGTTTCACTTCTGTTCCGCAGCTGGGGCAATATTTGGCGGCTTCGATATTTCCGGGAAGGACCAGAAACTCGCAACTAGGGCAGCGTGTAGAAGGGGTGCCTTTATGCGGCGCATACAGTTGCAGGGCAGTGCGCAGGTAATTTACCGGCAATGCAAAACCGAGATTGTCTCCGCCACGGATGATGAATGAATTCACTCCGATCACTTCGCCTTCTTCGTTCACCAGCGGCCCGCCGCTGTTGCCGGGGTTGATGGCTGCATCGATCTGAATAAATTTAAGTCCGTCGCGGATGCGGTCTACTTTGGAGATCACACCTTGCGTGGCTGTATAGTTAAGGCCAAACGGGTGGCCGATGGCAATTACATTGTCTCCGTCTTTCAGCGATTCGTAGCGGCCGAGCGGAAGCTCAGGCAACTCTATGTTTTGAGGCGCCTGCAAAAAAGCGAGATCGTGCTTGCGGTCTGTATACCACACACGGCTCATGGCTTTCTCGAAAGTTTTTCCGGCGATGGTCACTTCCGGATTATTGTCTACTACGTGATCGTTGGTGATGATGAGATCGTACTCCTTCAGATAGAAACCCGTTCCGGTACCATTCTGTGTAGCGATCTGTATAATGGATGGCTGAAATTTTTCTATTACCTGTTGTGTTGGCATAGCGATGTTGGTTAATGGGTCTAAGCTTCAAAATTCAAAGTGGCGATCTCATTGCTGAAACTCTGATTGAATACAACCAGGTTGTCGTACTTCAGGTTATGAAGTTTGAAAGACAGATGAGGATACTTTGGTTTCCAGTCTGCAATGATTCTGCCGATCGCGTCCTGAACAGCATCGATATTGAATTCTTTCTGTGCTGCATTAAAATACTGCGTGTTGAATCCGAGCGCTGCAAAGTATTCTGAATAGTTCACCTGCATAAAGAGGCGGAACAGATCCGACCATGGTTTGGGCAGGCTGTAAGAATACTGGCAGAATGCGAGCGGATACTCCATTACTTTATTGGCTACAAACTGATGTCCGTTCTCGTTATAGAAAGGCATGTTGGTTGCAGCGGCCGCAATGGCTTCGGCTACCACATCGTATTTCTGCGGGCTTACGATAGCAAATGTGTGACGGCTGCGGAAGAGGTAAGGGAATACTTCTTCTTTGGGTTTCGCCAGCAGTTTCTCGTAAGCTTCGCGCATAAGCTGATTACGCTCGATGGTTTGCTTTTCGTCTTTTCTGTAGTAGATGTCTACCAGCTTTTCGAGATCGTTTTGCAGTTGTCCTTCAGGAGCAATCAGGTAATCGATGCGGAAAGCGAGTGTGAGCAGCAGGTAGGCGATGCCTCCTGAGTATTTGTCTGCGTCGAGCGTTTTGATGTAGTCGAGCGTTTCGCGGATCCAGTTCTGGAACCACTGATATTTCACTTCTTTCTCGGTCTGCGGAATTTCGAGCACATGGTCTGTATCCATGGTCTGAAGGGCTGTGAACTCCTGCACCAGCAGATCATCCTGCTTGTCGGCTTTAGTGGCCAGTTCTTTCAGTCCATAGTACAGTTTATTGGGATTGGCGATCTGAATATCGCTGTCGAAGCGCATGCAGAGCCTGTCGCCATCGAGGGCATAGCGGCTGTAATAAAGATTGAAGTTCATTTCGAGCAGGCGGCGCATCACGGGAACACTGCTTTGCGGCATTTTGGCGAGTGTGATCTCGGCCACCAGGCGTTCGTTGTTGAACTCACCTCTTACCACTTTGGAACCCTGAAATACCTGGAACCGTCCTTCCTGACCATTGCGCTCCAGTACAACGTTCTGCTCCTGTTCGTCTCGCAGATAATCGAAAAAAGCCTCGATACACTGATGATATTCTTTGTTCTTAAACAGGTTATCGGCGTCTGTCCAGCGATTTACCTTGGCTACCGACTTGTTATTGTCCGAATAGCGGCCGAATGTAATTGCCGGGTCTTCTTTCTTCTTTTTACCCCATCCAAATAGTTTATCAAATACCATATTCAATAATATATATCTTTTATTAAAATGCCCGATACCGGGAACCCGAATGAGGGCATGAAGTTATTCAATTTAACGGCTTTTGCAACCAACCTTGCAAGGTTGCCGGAAACTGGCCACCGGCAGGCCAACCCGCATACATTGGTTGCTAACAACAGGGGGGCCTGCCTGTTCAAAAAAACAGGTGAAAGGTATCATTCATAATTCTATATTTGCTCAAATCTTAAACTATTATATGAAGTTTATAGTTTCTTCCTCGGCTTTGTTGAAACAGTTGCAACAGATCAGCGGTGTGATCAACGCCAATACAGTTTTGCCAATCCTTGAAGATTTTCTGTTTGAGGTGGATAAAAACAAACTGACCGTAGTAGCTACTGACCTCGAAACTGTGATGAAGATCCAGATGGACGTAGAAGCGAAAGATGCCGGCCGTGTGTGTATCCCTGCCAAAATCCTGATGGACTCTCTGAAAAACATTCCGGACCAGCCACTTACTTTCAATATCGATAAGAACTTCGGTGTAGAGCTTACCAGTGATAACGGTAAGTATAAAGTGATGGGAGAGAACCCGGACAATTTCCCGAAAGAACCGGTAGCTGATGATACCACTTCTTTCACCATGACCTCTTCTGCACTGGTTACTGCCATCAATAAAACCCTGTTTGCTGTGAGCAGTGACGATCTGCGTCCGGCCATGACAGGTGTGTACTTTGAAATGGACAAGAAAGGATTGCAGTTTGTAGCAACCGATGCTCACCGCCTCGTTCGCTATAAAAGAATTGATGTGAGCTGCCCTAAAACAGATTCACTGATCGTTCCCAAGAAACCGCTCAACCTGCTGAAATCAGCCATGCCCGATAACGACGACGAACTGGTGATCAACTACAACAGCAATCACCTCTTCGTTAAACATGGCACTACTCAGATGAGCTGTCGCCTGATCGATGCACGTTTCCCTGATTACCGCGTGGTAATCCCTGCAGACAATCCGTACAAACTCACTATCAATAAAGGTGACTTCCAGGGCGCACTCCGCCGCGTGAGCATCTTCAGTAACAAAAGCACCAACCAGGTTGTGCTCAATATCAGCGGAAGCGAACTGCAACTGGCTGCACAGGACGTAGACTTCTCTTTTGAAGGAACCGAGCGCATGAAGTGCCAGTACAATGGCGAAGACCTGCAGATTGCCTTCAACGGTAAGTTCCTCATCGAAATGCTGAATGCCGCCGAAAGTGATGATGTGGTGATCGAACTGAGCACCCCCACTAAGGCCGGTATCATTAAACCAACCGAGCAGGAAGAGAACGAAGAGATGCTGATGCTGGTTATGCCACTGATGCTGAACAGTTAAGAATCAATCTCATTTTTAGATACAGGGCGCACTTGGTGCGCCCTTTTTTGTGCCCGAAAATTCGTAAATTGGTTTATAAGCTCAAACCGAATGGAAACCTTTGTTCATTTCTGGCAAAACATCGAAAGCTGGCAGAGAATGGCGATACTGCTGGGCGGCATGGTGATCTTCTGGCTCATCGAAGGCGCTTACCCGCTCTTTACTTTTTCGTTCAAAAGATACAAACATGCCGGCGTGAACCTGGTGTTTCTGCTCACAACGGTTGTGCTGAACTTATTGCTGGGAACCATTACCATTGGCGTTTGTCACTGGACGTCCACGCATAATTTCGGATTGCTCAACTGGCTGAACTGGCCGCTTTGGGCAACCATTCTCTTATCGCTTTTCTTCATGGATTTTTTCTCTCAGTACCTGCCGCATTTCGCTATGCACAAAGTGAAATGGATGTGGAAGTTCCATATGATCCATCACAGCGATACCAAGGTTGATGTAACCACCGGTACCCGCCATCATCCCGGCGAATGGGTGTTCCGCGAAGCCACCACCATACTCGGTGCATTTCTCATTGGCCTTCCCATCTGGATGTATTTTCTGTATCGCAGCACTGCCGCCATTTTCACACATTTCAATCATGCCAATATCCGTGTTCCCGAATGGCTCGACAGGCCCATCAGCTGGATATTTGTTTCACCCAACATGCACAAAGTGCATCACCACTACAAAAGACCTTACACAGACACCAATTACTCCAATATTTTCTCGCTCTGGGACCGCCTCTTCGGCACATTTGCCTACACAGATCCCAGCAAGCTCCAATACGGACTGGACGTACTCGAAAACACCAACGACGAAAGCATCGGGTATCAAATGAAACTCCCTTTCGATAAAAGCGTGAAAACCGACTACTGATATTCAGCAGCGTATTACCTTTGTAGCCTTCTCTTTTAAAGAAGATATCTTATGGCACGAATGATCGCAATGATACCGGCCCGATACGCCGCTACCCGATTTCCCGCAAAACTGATGCAACCTCTCGGTGAGAAAACCGTGATCCGTCATACTTACGACAATACTGTAGCTACAGGCCTCTTCGACGAAGTGGTGGTGGTTACCGACAGCGATGTTATCTACAACGAAATTGTATCTCATGGAGGCAAAGCCAAAATGAGCATCAACGAGCACCAGAGCGGAAGCGACCGCATCGCGGAAGCTGTTGCTGATATGGATGTGGATATTGTATTGAATGTTCAGGGCGATACGCCTTTTGTTCAGAAGAAACCACTCGAAGCGCTGCTGAAATGTTTCAATGACCCTACCGTTCAGGTGGCATCGATGATGCAGGTGCTTAGCAAAAAAGAAGAAATTGAAGACCCCAACTTCGTGAAAGTGGCAGTGGATCGCAATATGAATTCGCTGATGTTCAGCCGCAGCGTAATCCCTTATCCACGCGATACGGAAGCTCCTGTTACTTACTACGAGCATATTGGCGTGTACGCATTCCGCAAGCAGGCCCTGATCGATTTCACCAACTGGCCCATGACGCCACTCGAAGCAGCAGAGAAAGTGGAATGCCTCCGTTATCTCGAATATGGCATACCGTTACGTATGATTGTGGTAGATTATATGGGCATCGAAATCGATACGCCTGCCGATCTGGAGCGTGCGGCAAAATTGTTCTAAAGAAATTATCAATATCAATTAAAAAGGATTGCCTGTAAAGCAATCCTTTTTTTTGTTTATCTGGCTGTAACACAGCACAGCAGTATGTTTCAGCAAATAATCATTTAGTATTTCAATGGCTCACAATATAGGTTTTGCCATGCCGAATCCTATAACTATTATGGCCAATGCAATCAGGGCTGCAAGTGCAACCGACATGGCAATCTTCCGTTTCACGTTCATTTTTATTACTGCGTAATACAGGTATCCGATAATCATTCCGCAGATAAGTCCGCCTAGGTGCGCCGCGAAGTCTATGCCTGGCATCATGCCAATCACCAGATTGATCACAAGGAAGCTCACGATATTGGACAAGATGGTTTTCCTCACAGATTTTTCAATCAACGGCGTAGTGATCAACGCAAGGAATACTCCAAACATACCAAAGATGGCGCCGGAGGCGCCCGCCGATAAAGCATTGGTCTTCCAGAGCATACTTACCACGCTTCCCGCGATGCCGGTGGTAATGTAGGCTGCAAGAAACCTGCTCTTGCCGATCATGGGCTCCAGCTGTATTCCTATGATATAAAGACTCACCATATTTACCAGCAGGTGCATAACACCTACATGAACATAGTTATTGGTGATAACACGCCACCATTCTCCGGTACCCACAGACAGTGTGTAGGCATTACCGCCCCATTGAATCAATGACTCAATAGTAGGCTTGAAAACGTCAACTCCAGACACCACCATCAGTGCAAACACCAGCACATTGATGCCGATCAAGATCGGGGTGATCACAAATCCTTTGGGAATAGTAAAGCCTCCTGCGGGCTTTTTTTCATTTTGTTGAATGGGATCAATGCCAGATTGCTCTTCAGTTCTGTTCATATCTTCTCTTTGAATTCGGCTGGTTGTTTAAGTAAGTGAATTCTTACTTCCCCAAACAAAACACATATTAAAAATTGTTATCGGGTAAACCAAAATTGTTGCATTTTCCCGGAGTTAGCAATTTCAGTTGCTATTTTCTTTACATTTAATGATACATTTTTTTCATGGAGCCACTATGGGGCATCGATCTCGGAGGAACCAAAATTGAAGGTGTGATTCTGCCTTCTCTGTCGGAAGCTACTCCTTTGCTGCGCTTGCGTGTTGATACCGAAAGCCATAAAGGATACGACCATATTCTTGGCAAGATCAAACAACTGGTCGATCAAATGCAGCAGCAGAGCGGATTACAGCCTTCCTCTATCGGCTTTGGAACACCCGGCGTACTCGATCCCGTTTTACAGACCATGAAAAACTGCAATAGCACCGCACTGAATGGTCAGCCCCTGAAACGCGATCTTGAATCGATGCTGAACATCCCCGTTACCCTCGCCAATGATGCCAATTGTTTTGCACTCGCAGAAACGCATTGGGGAGTGGTGAAAGAAAAAATGCCTGGCGCAGAAATTGTGTTTGGCATCATCATGGGAACAGGAGTAGGGGGTGGCATCGTAATCAATGGTGAGGTGTGGAATGGGCGTCACGGAATCGCGGGTGAGTGGGGACATAATTTCCTCGACCCCAGCGGCGGCCCATGTTACTGCGGAAAATCAGGATGTGTGGAAACCATCCTCTCCGGTCCGGCCCTCGAAAAATTCTACCATACCCTTACTGGCCGCAAGGCCAGCCTGAAAGAGATCACACAACTTTACCTCAACGGTGAGGATTCCGCCGCAAAACAAACCATCAAAAGGTTAACCTGGTTTTTTGGAAAAGCAATTTCGGTTATCATTAATCTTTTAGACCCGGATATTGTTGTAGTGGGTGGGGGTGTTGGCAATATTGATGTTTTATACTCGGCAGGCATCGAATCGCTGCGTGAGCATATCTTCAATAACCGGCTCGATGTTCCTGTGTACAAACCTTCTCTTGGCGATAGTGCCGGTGTTTTCGGAGCAGCAGCATTGGTTGCAAATCGCCCTTCATAACCTATCCTTTGAAAGGAGTTATTCACACTCACATACTAAATTGCTTACCTCAGGAGTTTACAGTTCGCTCTTTGAAAAGCGAGGTATTTGCAGTACCCGCTACTATAAATTATTTTTAAAGTTTATGTGAAAGATTACCGCAGATTTCCGGCTTTTTGCAGGATTGTCCGGAAATGATACACTTCATTCCCTCAGGTATCGCAAAAAACTGCGAGTATCTGTCGATTTATGCAAATTTTTTTCAATTACAGTTTACACTGTATACATTTAAAAATTACCTTTACCCATACTTCGGTCGGAAATCTCCAATCTTTACAAGTTTTTTGATATATAAAATATTTTATCCATGAAAAATCAACGCGCCTGAGCATGACCGTGTATTGTATGTTGATGTGCTAAATCGTTTTATCAGGCCTGCCTTCCACTATCCTTATTCGTTGATCATTCCGTAAACATTTTACCCTGTCTGCAAGAGGATCTTATCCGCTTACGTGGTATGGAATTTATGTGGCTTCCATAACCGCAGAACAGGTTAATATAGCTGGTACACCACATACAGCGATTGGTTAGGGTTCTTATAACAAAACGCAGCTCCATGCTGCGTTTTTTTGTTGCCGTATTCTCCTACCTTCGCACTACTTTCAAACCTATTTTTAACCTACTGATTAATAGATATGAAGTTCAGAAATTTCAAAATGGTGAGCTATGTGGTTTATGGCCGTGGAAGCTTCGACCAGCTCGATGAAATCTTAGCTCCACAGAGAAAAGGCGATGCTCCCATGATCTTCCTTCTCGATCATTATTTCGAGAACGGTGCAGACACCGGCAATGGCAAACCTTTGATCAACCGTATCCCACTCCGTGGAAAAGACAAAGTGATTTTTGCAGATGTTACCTACGAACCAAAAACCACTCAGGTAGATAAACTCGCCCAGCAACTGAAAGAAGAATTCGGAACCATCAGCGGTGTAATCGGCATCGGCGGCGGATCTGTAATGGACCTCGCCAAAGCGGTTGCCCTGATGATGAACAACCCCGGCTCTTCTGCCGACTATCAGGGATGGGACCTGGTGAAAGTTGCCGGCGTGTACAAAGCCGGTATCCCTACTCTCAGCGGAACAGGCGCCGAAGTTTCGAGAACCACCGTTCTTACCGGACCTACCCGCAAACTGGGCATGAACTCAGACTTCACTCCATTCGATCAGATTGTGCTCGATCCGGAACTCACTTCAAACGCTCCGGCCAATCAGCGCTTCTACACCGGCATGGATTGTTATATTCACTGCATCGAAAGCCTGCAGGGAACATTCCTCAACGAATTCAGCAAATCTTACGGCGAAAAAGCACTCGAACTTTGCCGCGACGTATTTGTAAAGAAGAACACCTGGGATGCAGACTGCGACGATAAACTGATGATGGCTTCCTACGCCGGTGGCATGAGCATTGCCTACTCACAGGTAGGTGTAGCCCACGCCGTTAGTTATGGCCTCAGCTACCTCCTCGGTACCAAACACGGTATCGGCAACTGCATTGTAATGAACCACCTCGAAGATTACTATCCCGAAGCTGTGGTTGAATTCAAGCACATGGTAGACAAAAACAAAATCGATATTCCCGTTGGTATCTGCAAAGGACTTTCCGACGAACAGTTCGATACCATGATCAATATATCTCTCGGCATGAAACCTCTCTGGGAAAACGCACTCGGCAAAGATTGGGAAACCATCATGACCCGCGAAAAACTGAGAGCACTCTACGAAAAATTATAACCAATGAGTCCGCAGAAGTATCTCCGTTATTTCGGTCTGAACCTGAACAGCCTGTTCGGTACACAACGAACCAAGGAGATACTTTCTGTGAACCCAACCGTGCTTCCTCAACGCGAAGAAGCCACAGATGTAGAAGTTACCGTGTATGATTATGATGCTACCAGCATTCAGGTGCATCATTACAAAGCAGTTGGCCCCTGCAAAAAATTCAAGAACGACGGCCGCATCGCCTGGATCAATATCGAAGGCCTCCGAAAGTCCGACGTTGAATCCATCTGCACTACCTACAACGTCCATCCGCTCCTCATCGAAGATATTCTCAGCATCAATCAGCGTCCGAAAATGGATGAAGTGGAAGGCGTACTCTTCTGCCTGCTGAACATGCTCTTCTACAATCAGGAGAAAAAAACGGTAGAAACAGAACAGATCAGCATTGTACTTGGAAAAGATTTCGTGATCTCTTTTCAGGAAGATGCACACAGGGATGTATTCGATCCGCTTCGCTCGCGGCTCAATATGGCCAACAGCAAAACCCGCCAGCGCACTGCCGATTACCTGCTCTATTCCATGCTCGATCTGATTGTAGACAACTACTTTCTGGTAATGGAACAGCTGGGCGATCAGATTGAAATGATCGAAGAAGAAGTGATCCGCAGAAGCAATACCCGTTCACTCGCACGCATCAATCAACTCCGCAAAGAGCTGATTGTTCTCAAGCGAAACCTCGCACCGGTGCGGGATCTCGTCGGCGGCATCATCCGCAGCGAAAGCGATCTGCTCGACGATCGCACCACCAAGTACTTCAAAGATGTTTATGATCATATTGTGCAGGCCTACGATCTCGGTGAGAACTACCGCGATATCGTAATGGGTATGCAGGATCTCTATATCAACAATGTAAACCTCAAACTCAATGAGGTGATGAAGGTAATGGCCATCGTTACCTGTCTGCTGGCTCCCGCCACGGTGATCGGTGGAATTTTCGGAATGAACTTCGAAGTGATTCCGTATATCCACCACAAGTGGGGATTCTACTTTGCAGTAGGCGCTATGTTGTTTATTCCAATCTGGATGTTATGGGTGTTTAGAAGACGCGGCTGGTTTTAGCTCTGGAAATTCATCCGGATTGTAAACAGCTCCGAGCTCCACTCCACGTTCGAGATAAGGTATTTTTTCTTCCTCCGATAATTTCCCTTTTGTAACAATTGCGCCGAGTGAAATTCCGGTAAACCATCTTACTCTATGACAGGGGTATAAAAAATAAGCCTTCTCCATCTGCCTGTAAGCTTCTGTATAGTTCTTCTTCCAAAAAAATTCCATCCCCCTGTTCATATAGAATAGTGCCGCCAGTTGTTTCAGATTTATTGCTGCTGTATCGTAGAAATAACGTTTGAAAAGCTCTTCCACATTATCTTTCTTCCCCTGTTCCGTAATATGGGTTTTGCTGATTTTCAGGTAATTGTAGAAGCTGCCCTTGCTGGAATATATGTACGCATAATCTGATTCCGGATAAGATTTTGGATAAAAATCAACCGCTTTACCCCCATAAAATGCTTTTACATATGGAATGGAGCCAAGGTATATTTTATAATCGATCTTTAAGTTATCCAGCAGCATGGCATAAAACGCTGCAACAGTTGCTCCATTGAACTCAAACTTATCGAACAAATCCTGAAAGGTGGTATTGTTGTTTCCGGGTTCTCTCAAAAAAAATGATTCGGATTCGGTCAGCAGTCTTTTGAGTTTGTTTGCCGAATTGAATTCCTTCATTGGATACTCCTCAAAGAAATTATTGATCAAAGAAAAGCATCTTGCCTTTGTGGGAGGATTTTTTGTTCCGATCATCAATAGCAATGCAAAATAATCAGGTTGCTCACCTGTATTAATCTGTTCGAAAAATTTTTGCTCAGTATCTGAGTCAAATGTGAGATATGGATTGATGGTGCTTATTGACTGGGCTGTAGTTGATAAGGTGATCATCAGGAAGCAAATGCCTGTCAGAATTTTTTTTATATCGGGGTTTAAGAAATTGATCCGCAAAAATACAGATTGATTCTGCTAATAACTCATCTCATCCAACTTCACTTTTCCTTTGAATGTATAGAAAACAAAACTGGTGTAAATCCCCACCAGCGGCGTTCCTACCAATGCCATGATCAACAATATCCGCATAGTTTTCGGTGAAGAAGCGGCGTTATCAATTGTAATGCTGTTCGCCGGATCTGAATTGGAGTAAAGCAAATAAGGAAAAACTTCCAGCGCCACCATTATCAGCAGCAACGCAATGGTAACCGAAGAACTGATGAATGCATACCTGTATTTTCCTTTCTTGATCTGTCGCGGAATATTAGCAATCGCCAGCACCATCAGTATCGGAATGATAAACCCAACCGGATTCTCTTTGAAGAAATCGCTCAGATGCGGAATGTACAAAAGCGTATACAACGTAGTCACCACAAAACTGAGCACAAAGAATATGATGAAGTTATTCGCAAGTATATGCAGTTTGGCAAACAACCTGTTCTCAGTTTTCATGGTAAGATAAATGGCGCCATGCATCATAAAAAGCGCGAGGGTAGTGATGGCTACCAGTATCGAAAACGGATTGAAGAACGAAAGCCAGTCGCCGGAGAATTCCTTGCCGTTATTAAGTGGAATGCCATAGGCAACATTGCCGAGCATGAGCCCGAGCGAAAGCGCAATAGTGATGCTGGCAAAAGAATACACTATGTCCCATGTTTTTCTCCACCAGCCCATCGGTTCTTTACTTCGGAACTCGATGGCTACCGCTCTCCAGATGATGCCCACCAGAAATATCATGAAGGGCACATAGAATGCGGAGAAAATAGCGGCATATGCCACCGGAAATCCCGCGAAGAGCGCACCTCCGCCGATTACCAGCCATACTTCGTTTCCGTCCCAAACCGGACCGATGGCATTGAGTGCGATCCGCCGGCTCTGTTCTTTTTTCAGAAATAAATGCAGGGCTCCTGCGCCGAGATCGAATCCGTCGAGAATCGCATAACCACTGATCACGCCTCCGAAAATCAGGAACCACCAGATGTTGAGGTCAAGTCCAAGAAATGTGTGCATAAAAATGAGTTATGTGGTTATGATTGGTGATCGAGAATGGGGTTGTCGCGTTTAGATCCTTCGTCGATGGATTCTTTGGTTCCGTAGTCGACAGGACCATGCTGAATTTTTTTGTTCAGCAGATACAGGAAGAGCAGGAACAATATCATGTACACAGCCAGAAAAAGAATCAGTGAAAACATTACCTGATTGGCGGTCACCGATTTGCTGAGTGCATCGGATGTGCGGAGCAATCCGTATACAACCCAGGGCTGGCGGCCCATTTCGGCGGCGAACCATCCTGCCTGATTGGCTATCTGAGGCAACAGTACTGCCCATACGAAAATCCAGAGCAGCCATCGTTTATCGAATAATTTTTTCCGGTACCAGAACCAGCAACCGAGAAGTGTCAGTAAAATCATGCTCATGCCGCAGGCCACCATAATATGATAGAACTGAAAAATAGCATTCACTTGTTTGGGTCGGTCGGCTTCAGGAAATGCATTCAGTCCTTTGATCGGCTCGGTGAAATTTCCGTACACCAGAAAGCTCAGTCCGCCCGGAATGCCGATGCCTGTTACTTTCTGCGTTTTATTGTTTACATGCCCTATCAGGTAGAGGTCGGCTTTGGCCGAAGTATCGTAATGCCCTTCGAGGGCTGCGAGTTTTGCGGGTTGATTTTTTGCTACGCCATCTGCACTTGCATGGCCCGCCACCAGCTGCGCAAGAGAAGACAGGGTGGCTACCACCAATGCAATTTTGAACGATTTGATGGCTATATCGAGGTGTTTCTTTTTCAGAATATACCAGGCATTCACGCTCAATACCAGAAATGCGCCGGCGAGGAAGGCGCCGATCCATACGTGAGTGAGTCTTTCAACACTGGATGGATTGAAAACCATCGCCCAGAAATCGGTGATTTCGGCGCGGGCGTTCATTCCTTCTCCTACGATATGGTATCCGGCCGGTGTCTGCTGCCATGAGTTGGCAACAACAATCCAAACTGCAGAGAACATCGATCCCAGAAAAACCATGAGGGCAGAGAAGAAATGCACTTTGGGTCCAACACGGTTCCAACCGAAGATGAGGATGCCGAGAAAGCCCGATTCCAGTGCAAAAGCAAAGATGCCTTCAGCAGCGAGGGCGCTTCCGAAAATGTCACCCACATATTTCGAGTAGGTGGCCCAGTTAGTGCCGAATTCAAATTCCATGATGATGCCCGTGGCTACTCCGATACCGAAGATGAGTGCGAAGATCTTTATCCAGAACCGGGCGATCTTTTCATATTTCTTATCGCCGGTTTTGAGATAGAGTCCTTCATAGATCACCAGCAGCAATCCAAGGCCGATGCTCATCGGCGGATAGATGTAGTGAAATGCAATGGTGAAGGCAAACTGTACGCGTGCTAAGATTTCAACGTCCATATTGAAAGCGGTTTAATCCGTGTACGATGTTCCGGTGCCGCACTACCGGAAGTGCAGGATAAGGCGGTTGCAAAAAAAAGCCGATGCATTGGCACCGGCTATTACAACTATTTATTTTTGAAGATAGGAACAGTACTGCAGGGTTCCCCATACATCACGCTTTTGGCCACTGGCCGAAGCAGGGCGGCGATGGTGAGATAGGCGGCTTCTCCGATCGTTTTGTCTCCGCATCCTTTCACTACAATTCGTTTATCGGTGAATTCTGCTGCAGGTATTGCTGCTATCTTTTGAACCAGAAATTGCTGAGTGGCTGAATTGGCGTCTCCATAAACGATGCCGGTTGCAACCGGACCGAGGTAAGACGCAATGAGCATGTATGCCCACATGGGAATGATGGCATCGGCCGAGCAGGTCACTGCAACCAGTTTGCCCTGGTATGCGCTCCAGTCTGTGGCTTGCAAAGCAGCTCTGAAGTCTTTCTCTTTAAGGATCATTCCCATGAAAAGATGGTCTTTCAGATCAAAAACTACAATCGGTTCTTTCGGAAAGTATTCTTCCAGATCCAGTGTGATGAGGCCGCTCTGCGCAACTTTATTGATAATCTCTTCGCTCATGCCGTATTATTTCACTTGTAATAACAAAGGTAAGGTTCAAATGGTTGCTAAATCCGGCGATCTTTCTCGGGTTTTCAGTGGTTGTTCACGTTTATCCACAGTCACTTAGAAAATTTCGCGGGGTGCGTTTTGTCTGGCAGGAGCCTAAAATTCGCCGAAGGCGAAAAAATTTTCGAAAAATGGGCCTTTTGCCTCAAAAAACGATTCCGCAGGTAAATGGCTCAACTACTGGACGCTCCTTATTATATATTATGTATGCGAAGCTGCAGTATTGTACTCTTCTTCCGCTATTGCCGTTACAATCAACAGCCGGAAGTTTTTTGATTGCAGTATTCTGATTAAGGTAAAGGGTAGGGCTGCCGGTTTTTAGTTTCTATGAGTCGAACGCAAAAAAAAGCGGCCCCTTCCGGAGCCGCTCATATTGTAAAACCGTTTTGGACTTCTTAGAAGAACTTGATACGGTAATCTTTAATGTCTGCTGATTTTTTCAGTGCATCGAGTACACGCATTCCTGCCATTCTCTGTTGCTGATTCATCATTTGCTGAACCTGCTTAACATCGAAGTTGGGGTTTGGCTGTGCACCGAGGTTGTCGATCTTCACATAGAACACACCCAGCTCACCTACAACCGGTGAAGACACTGCTGTTTGGTTCGCTTTGTTGAAAGATGCACCGATCAGTTTAGGTTCGTTACCAACATTGGCTACAAACGGATTGCTGAACTGAATGCTGTCTGCTCTCAGTACAGGTTGGTTGGCAGCTTTGCTGATGGCATCGAGTGTATTGGCGCTTCCTACTTTCTTAATGATCTCGTCTGCTTTTTTAAGATTGCGGATTTTGTATTCAACCTGTGGTCTTGCACGGTCTACCGACATATTTCCTTTTTCATAAGCAGCTGCGAGAATAGGTACTACAAATTTGTCGCCGATCTGATAAGGGTGCTCTGCAACCTGACCAACTTTTGCAGTTCTGAACATCCAGGTCACCAGCTCGCGGTTTTCACCGAGACCAGGAATTCCGGATTCCAGCGGCTTGATATCCATTGCAGGATATTTGTTCAGGTTCTTCTTCTTCACGTTGTCGTCGAAAGATTTTTTGTCGCGGCTCTCCTGAGCGAAAGTAGCGGCAGCAAGTGAAGCACCGTTCACCGTTTCGGGGCTTGCGATGATTGGTCTGCTGAGGTACGCAACTTTATATCCGGTTCCGATTCCTTTCTGACTGAGTACTTCTATATAATGGTATCCGCTGTAAGCCTGGTTTTCGACTTTCACAGTTTTCTTGTCGCCGGTAGCTCCGTAGAAAACTGTTTCAGCGAATTCTTTGCTCAGGTTTCCAAACTGGAGAGAAGAGAATTCGTACTCACCATGTTTGTCTTTGCTGCCCGGATCGTCGCTGTACTTAACCACCATGCTGTCGAAGCTTGCTCCGCCGCGGATAGCAGCAGTGATGCTGTCGATCAGTGCTTTTGCAGCGCTGTCGGTTCTGAGTGGTCCGGCCTGAGGATCGGAAATTTTGATGAGGATATGTCTTGTTTTTACAGAATCAGGAATTGATCTGCGGCTGATCATTTTTGCGAGGGTATAGTTTCCACCATCGAGGTAAGGACCATACACTGTTCCGTCTGCCAGTCTCTTGATAGTATCGGCCTGAGCAACTTTGATGTTCGAGCCAAGGATGTATCCGTTGAAGAAAGGCGTTTCGCTGTTGTTGCGGGAGAGGAACTGATCGATATCTTTTTCTGCAGTGGTTCCGAATTCGTTTCTCACATTGGCAACTGCATCATAAGAGATAGCGCTGTCGGCCTTTGTAGGAGCAGCATCGAACAATACATATTCAATACCTCTTGCTTCTTCCTGCTGATAAATTTCTTTATGTTTATTCACATAATCACGAACATCTTCATCAGAAACTTTAATTGAAGAGTCTCCAACAGAAGCATAAGGAACATTTACATAAGAGATAGAAGAAACCTGGCTGTTTTCGGCATTGATCTTTTCTGCCAGCCATTTTGGAGTGTAAGCGCTGGAAGCGATGAGAGAAACGAATTTTTCTTTCATCCTCGATTTTTCCAGAGCCGGAACAAACTCACCCCAGAAGCTGTTATATTGAGCACTGTTCTTTTTAAGTTGGGAGATCGCCTGATGAGCAGCTGTTGCATCATACTGGCCGGTCTGAGGATTGGTGAACTGCTGGCGGAGAACCTGCGGAGGATTTACACCATAAAGAATATCACCACGCTCATCTTTGCCAAGCTGAGCAAAACCCAGTTTGTCGAATTCTTTGCTGAGGATAGCATCTTCTACATACTCATTCCAGAGACCATCGCGGATCTGCTGGCGGAGACGCTCATCAACAGGATAGTTTTGTGCCTGGTAGTTTGCTTCTGCAGCTCTATACCTTTTATCAAACTCGTACGCATCAATTTTCTTTCCGTCCACTTTTCCAATAACGTCGCTTGAACTTCCAAAGAGTCCGCCACCGCGGCCCTGGAAAGCATCCTGAACAATAAAGGCGATAAGGGCTAGCGCAATCGCAGCGATAATGATCCACGCGGCTTTGTCGCGGATAGTTTGAATAACTGACATAGTGATATAAGTCCGTACGGTTTTTGAAACGGATGGCAAAAATAAGGGAAATACATTTATGAACAAACTGTGGAAAAAACCGTAAAAGCAGCATCACCAAAGGGTTTGTCGATTTTGAAATTTCGGCTTTCCACACCAATTTGCAGGCGGTTAGGAAAACCGTGAAACTGTGCCGTGAAAACAGTTTCCCCGCAGGGTCGTTAATAACCATGTTTTTGTGTGGATAACCCCGGTTTTTGCACATCGCCAACCGTGGATTGTTGGGTTGTAAGTTTCGAAGAGTCGTCCGGCCTTCCGGACTGTGTACATAAACCCCAGGTTATTCCACACCAACTAACAGAAAAATTTGTTGTTGAGAGGTATGTTTTTATCCGGGTGCATTTTTAATCCACCAAAGTGGAAAAGAGCCGGAAATGTAGCACAGACGGAGATTATTGAATGTGAAGGAATTGTGGATAACTGTGGATAAACACGTTGTTGTAACTTTACCAAAATTTAACGTGGAGGAATTATCCACTAATCCACAGCCGTAATAGTAATAGGGTTTTTATAAAAATAATTAATTAATATAGAATACTATGGGAGATATCAACATAGGTTTTGCAAAAGAAAATGTGGAGCAGGCAGGTTTTCTCGACATCGATGTAGATCCGCAGATCGATCTTTTTTCGGAGATCGAAAAATTGAAAAAAGAAAAGAACGCCATCGTGCTCGCGCACTACTACCAGGAGCCCGATATCCAGGATGTGGCGGATTATATCGGGGACAGTCTCGGCCTTGCGCAGGAAGCAGCCAAAACCAATGCGGACATCATCGTTTTTGCGGGTGTGCATTTCATGGCTGAAACTGCCAAGATCCTCAATCCAAACAAAAAAGTATTGCTGCCCGATCTGAAAGCGGGTTGTTCACTGGCCGACAGTGCCCCGGCGGCTGCATTCAGGAAGTTCAAAGAGCAGCATCCCGATCACCTGGTGATTTCCTACATCAACTGCACTGCCGACATCAAGGCGCTCAGCGATATCATCTGCACTTCGAGCAATGCCCAAAAAATCGTTGAAAGCATTCCCGCCGATCAGAAGATCATCTTTGCACCCGACAAGAACCTTGGGGCTTATCTGGTGAAAAAAACGGGTAGGGATATGGTGCTGTGGAATGGCGCATGCATGGTGCACGAGATCTTCAGTCTCGAAAAGATCCTGAAACTGAAAGTGCGTCATCCGAATGCAAAGCTGATCGCACACCCTGAGTGTGAAGAAGCACTGCTTCGTCATGCAGACTACATCGGTTCAACAACAGGCCTGCTGAAATTCACTCAGGAAGACAGCGGCACAGAATACATCGTGGCAACAGAAACCGGCATACTGCATCAGATGCAGAAAGCCTCTCCCGAAAAAACTTTCATTCCCGCACCACCAGACAACAGCTGTGCCTGCAATGATTGTCCACACATGAAGCTGAATACATTAGAAAAATTATATCTGTGTATGAAATATGAGCTGCCTGAGATCCACATGGACGAAACTTTGCGCCAGGCAGCGCGTAAACCGATCGACAGAATGCTTGAAATCAGCGCCAGATACGGATTGTAGAAGAATTATCCACAGAAAATGTGGAAAAGCAGCATTTCGATTTTGTTTTTTCTGCATCAACGCAGAACATCCGGATGCCTTCTCCGATTATTCTAAAGCTGTTTTTAGACCTTTGAATATAAGTTGTGGGTATCTCGGTGTGAAATAGTGAAAGGAGAGAAATTTGAGCTGTCTGAAGATGTTTTCGAAATCGAATGGTGAATAATGTGGATAAGTCTATTAAATTTGTAGACTGATATTTTTTCAGAAACAGTAAATCAGGAATTATGGCTGAAGATCTTCATATCATTTCCGGAACAAAAGAAGAGCAGTACAAAGCGCTTGTTCCACAGATCAAAGCATTGCTCGAAGGAGAACCGGATCTCATTGCAAACCTTGCAAATATTTCAGGCGCTCTGAAAGAACAGTTCGGATGGTTGTGGGTGGGGTTTTACATCGTGAAAAACGAAGAGCTGGTGCTCGGACCATTTCAGGGACCAGTTGCGTGTACGCGTATCCGTTATGGTAAAGGAGTATGCGGCGCAGCATGGAAAGAGGCAACAACATTGATAGTGCCGGATGTTGAACAATTCCCCGGACATATCGCCTGCAGCAGTTTATCGAAATCGGAAATAGTTGTGCCGGTGATCCGTGGGAACATTGTAAAAGCGCTACTCGATGTTGACAGTACTTCGCTCGAAGAATTCGACACAACAGATCAGCAATATCTCGAAGAAATTATTTCACTCATCGAGTGGAACTGATTCTAAAAAAATGCGCCGGCCGAAATGAATCGACCGGCGCTATATTTTGCAGAGAGAAATCTATCTTCCCATATACACCATCAGAATCTGCACATCGCTCGGATTAACTCCGCTGATGCGACTTGCCTGACCCAATGTTCTGGGTTTAATCTTTTTGAATTTTTGAAGCGCTTCATTCGACAAAGCAGAAACTCTGTCGTAATCGAAATTCTCGGGGATCATCAGATCTTCGAGCTGACTCATTTTTTTCACGATCTCTTTTTCTTTCTCGATGTAGGTATCGTATTTTATCTGGATCTCTGCCTGCTCGATAATCTCCGGAGCAAATTCTTTCAGAGGAGCGAGCGAAGGCATTGCTTCGATCATTGCTGACAATGTTATATTCGGACGAAGCAGCAACTGAATCGATTTCTGCTTATGCGGCATTGGGGCAGAATTGTTTGCGATCAGAAAAGGATCTGCTTCCAGCGGATCTACTGAAATTTCTTTCATCAGCTGCCTGATCTTTTCTGTTCCGTTCCTCTTGGTGATAACGGCGTCCATTCTTTCCTGGGAAGCAAGTCCAAGACGATAACTCAGTTCTGTTAATCGGAGATCTGCATTATCCTGTCTCAGCAAAGTTCTGTACTCGGCGCGTGAGGTGAACATGCGATATGGTTCTTCGGTTCCCTTGCTGATAAGATCATCGATGAGTACACCGATATAAGCATCACTGCGTTTCAGAATAACCGGTTCCAGTTCTCTTACTTTCTGGTGTGCATTGATACCAGCCATCAATCCCTGGCAGGCAGCTTCTTCATATCCGGTAGTTCCGTTGATCTGTCCGGCAAAGAAAAGATTGCTGATCAGTTTTGTTTCGAGGGAATGCGTAAGCTGAGTAGGTGGAAAATAATCATACTCAATGGCATAACCCGGACGGAATATTCTCACGTTCTCAAAACCGGGAACCTGTTTCAAAGCTTCGTACTGTACTTCTTCGGGGAGGGAAGTAGAGAATCCGTTTACATAGATCTCGCAGGTATTCCATCCTTCGGGTTCCACAAAGAGTTGGTGACGTTCCCTTTCAGCAAAGCGGCTGATCTTGTCTTCGATGCTTGGGCAATATCTCGGACCGGTTCCTTCAATTCTTCCGGAGTACATAGGACTTCTGTCGAAACCTGTTTTCAGCAGGTCGTGTACTTTCTGATTGGTATAGGTGATCCAGCAGCTGATCTGTCTGGTTGGTTTCGGAGTATTGGTGTAAGAGAATCCGGTGATTTCATCATCACCTTTTTGCTCCTCCATCCTGGAGTAATCGAGGGATCTTCCATCAACACGGGGAGGGGTTCCGGTCTTGAGGCGATCTGCTTCAAATCCGAGTTCAACCAATTGTTCGGTGATACCGGTGGCTGCTTTCTCAGCAACACGTCCACCTCCAAACTGTTTCTCACCGATATGGATGATTCCGTTAAGGAAGGTTCCGCTGGTAACTACCACCGCTTTTGAGTTAATGGAGTGGCCAAGGCCGGTAACTACACCAGCAGCTCTGCCATCCTTGATGATGATGGAGCGAACCATATCCTGATAGAAATCTACATTCTTAGTTTGTTCGAGCTTTTCTCTCCAGGTAGCAGCGAAAAGCATGCGGTCGTTTTGAGTACGGGGGCTCCACATGGCAGGACCTTTAGACCTGTTGAGCATCCTGAACTGGATCATGCTAAGGTCGGTAACTATACCAGAGTAACCACCGAGGGCATCGATCTCACGCACGATTTGTCCTTTTGCAATACCTCCCATGGCAGGGTTGCAACTCATCTGGGCAATGGTCTGCATGTTCATGGTGATGAGCAAAACCTTAGAGCCAAGGTTGGCGGCAGAGGCTGCGGCTTCACATCCTGCATGTCCTGCACCAACCACTATAACATCATATGTTGGGAATATCATGGTGCAAAATTAAATGAATGAAATGGAAGAGCGTGAAATGTTCCACGTGGAACTTGAAACTAAGGTGTGGAATATCGAAGACGAGGATGGATTTATAGGAAAGAGGAGAGTGGTCGGATTCTGTAAAATTACCTGATACCCTTAATGTCTTTCGTTTCGTATCCTCCTGTTTTGAGTGAAAGATGGCTTTCTTCTTCTGAGGATGGAGGTTTGAAACCCTTTGTTTCCATTCCTGGAAGTAGATAATGGGATTATATGGTTGGGTATTTAACCTCACTTTCCTTAGGAAGCCCAGGTTCTTTCTAAGGAAGACTTTTTAATTCTGACTCTTAGCTTTGTTCCTTGAAACCTAACTCTTGCGGAATCCCAGATTGAGGAGTGTATGAGACCGGTTTGATAAGGGTGTTTATTTACTCTGGGTTCTCTCTTATGATGAGGATGTTGTTCTTGTGGTGTAAAGCGGACTCTTTGTATTACCCTTATTTATTTATGCTTGAGGTATTAATCCCGTGGAAACTTCTGTGGAATGTTCCACGTGGAACTAGATAGGGAGATGGATTATTGGATGGTAGAATGGTCTGGCACTTTAACTCACTATAGTTTAGTTCAGGTGGTTTAGGTGAATGATTGGGGATTGATTCTCTGGGATTATCCTCTTGGTCCCGGGGAGGAAGGAGGGAAAATGTATGATATCCGTTTGGAAGAACTGAGGTTTCAGGTATGTATTTGTACCTCCATCCTTAAGGTGTTTAGTGAGTTGACCATATAGGGCGGTGTTAAGAGTTCGGGGAAAGGGAGATCCAGTGGTTGGAAATCATTTCAGAGACCTAATTTAGCAAAGGGAAAACCCTTTTATCCCTGATAATTTACCTGCCTTTGGCACTTAAATGATATTTCAAATGAAGAAGTTCCTGTTTCTTATTGTGCTGAATTTCCTGGTCTGTGGACTTGTTCAGGCGCAGAATCAGATAAAACCCTTTAAACTCCTTATCGTTCAGCCTGATACCATGCTGGTACACCCAACCCTGGCGAAGGATATTGATAGTATCCGGGCAGAGTATATCCGTACTTATCAGGCAAGTATCAGAGAGATGGAAGCTACTTTACTTACCCTGAAGGATTCAACCAATGCTGATGAAAGAGACCTTAAAGCAATCATTCTTACCGAACTCGCAAAGTCGAAAAAGGGTGGACTGGCCGCCTGGAGAGTTGCCAATCTCATCGCTGAATACTCCGAAGGAGTCTATAGCTTCCAGTTCAATGAAGAAGAACCTTATTCAACCTTCCAGATAATTCCTCCATTTACGATTGATAAGGCCAGCATTATGCAGTTGGCAACAAAGGAAAAGGCCAACTATGTTCTTTACTTTTCCAATATCCGCACTTATTACAAGGAGGGTGTGCCCGCTATGTTCATGACCAGCAACCTCTATTCAGTCTCAGAAAAGGGACTCATTCTTCAGGAAGACCGGGAATCTGATGCGCTCAACAAGGGAGATATGTTCGCATGCAATGAAAAGTACCCGCTGAAATGCCTACTTCTCAATAGTGTAAAACTCTCCGTTGAAGCTGTACTTCCGGCAATCGCTAAGAGACAATTGAAGAAAAAAGCAGGGGATGAGCAAGGGCAGTAAGTAAGAACCGGGCCAGTAGGATCTGTTCCTATCAAAAAAAATCCCTGCACTGCAGGGATCATTTAGCAAAATATAGTCTCAGGTATTTGTCTTCCATCTTCCTCATCAGAGCTTCTTCCTTCTCCGTCTTATCCTTGTATCCACAAAGATGAAGGGCTCCATGGAAAATCACCCTGTGCAATTCTTCCTTAAATGAAACATTGAAGTTCTGGGCATTATCCTTCACCCGGTCTACACTGATGTAAAGCTCCCCGGAAATAACCCCAGGCGTCTGCGACAGATCGAAAGTGATGATATCCGTGTAGTAGTTGTGCTTGAGGTATTGTTTATTGATCTCCAGCAGATAGGCATCTGAGCAGAACACAAAACTCAGTTCTCCCGCTTTCTTCTTTTCTTTCTTAAACAGGTCGATTATGAATGATTTCAAGGCAGTCCGGTTGGTCAGGCTAGTCTGCTCTGCAAAATGGAAAGTCACGCTGGCCGTATGTTTTATCATCATTTTTCGAAATTCGTATAATTTATTCAGGAATACAAAGCTACATTTGCTGTTGAATCTGAATGTAGAATGTTTAGGTTCAAAACGGGGCAAAAACTGCAGCAAGCTGCGAACAGAATACGCCTCCTTTTGGTTATCAATGTGATAAATATTAAGAGATGAAACGACTTTCAGAATTGGACTCAGGGCGTAAAGCAAGAATACTCTCATTTGAAAACAATGATCTTTTTTTGAAGCTCATGGAAATGGGATGTGTTCCCGGAGAATTGGTGAGGATAGATCAGATTGCACCTCTCGGTGATCCGATCTCGATCAGTGTAGCAGGATACAGCCTGAGTTTACGTTTGAACGAAGCAGAAAATATCTTTGTAGAAGAACTCTCTTAATCTGCTTAACACTGTTGCATGAAAATCGGGTTATACTTCGGTTCATTCAATCCTATACATCACGGTCATCTGATCATCGCCAGTTACATGGTTCAGGAAACCGATCTCGATCAGGTATGGTTTGTTGTTTCACCACAGAATCCATTGAAACCATCCAACGGATTATTGAATGAATATCACAGGCTCTATCTTGTACAAACCGCTATCAAAGCTGAACCTCAGCTCAAAGCCATCGATATAGAATTCCGCCTCCCCAAACCATCTTACACCGTAACTACCCTGGCCTATCTGGCTGAAAAATACCCAACACACGAATTCTCCGTGATAATGGGCAGCGATAGTTTCCAGAATATCGAACGCTGGAAAAACTATGAGCATATACTCAAACATTACCCCATCTATATTTACAAACGCCCCGGCCACGAAGTGAATCATAACTTCGAAATGGCCAACATCACTGTAATGCATGCGCCGCTGCTCGAAATTTCGGCTACCCATATACGTAAGAATATCAGAGAAGGAAAATCTATCCGCTTTCTCGTTCCCGATCAGGTAATGGAAGAAATTGAGCAGAATAATTATTACCGGAACTAAAGCATTTTTTTACCTTTCCGGCTTCAACGTCATATTCAGAAATTTTGAACTAACTTATATTCTGTACAATTCCCCGGGAATTCCGTCGTCAAAGTTTTGTGAGCAAGTGATCTTCCGTATTGAACAGTAAAACCGAACCTGTCTGCATGATAATGCTAAGACATATTCCTTTTCTGAGGGCTGTATTTCTGCATAGTATTTCCGCCTTCGGCGGACCACAGGGCCATTTTGGAATGGTGATGAAAACCTTTGTGCACCAACGGCACGATGTAACGGAAAAAGAAGTACTCGATTACAATTCTTTCTGTCAGCTGCTTCCCGGTGCATCGAGTACACAAGTGCTCACACTCATAGGATACAAGCGTGGCGGCATTCCGCTGGCCATCCTTACCCTTCTGATCTGGATATTCCCCGCCTGTTTTCTCATGGGCGCATTCTCTTTTCTGCTCGAATATTTCGATAAGAAATCGCAAAGCGTCGCCATCTTCCATTTCATTCAACCCATGGCCGTAGGTTTTCTGGCATTCGCTGCCACAAAGAGTTTCAGGCTGGCCATCAACAATACTATTACTCGTGTGATCCTTCCCGTTAGTACGGTGATCACATTCTTCCTTTTCAAAACTCCCTGGGTATTTCCACTGCTGATCGTTGCCGGTGGCGTAGTTACCAATCTCAGCGATAAACGGATTCCGCAAAAAGGAGAGCCACCCAAACAGATCAAATGGGGAAATATCTGGCTCTTCGCTTTTCTGTTTCTTTCTGCTGGTATCCTGTCGGAAGCCGCGCGGAAGAACGACTGGCCAAATCGCCGCCCACTCAACCTTTTCGAGAATACCTATCGTTTCGGAAGTTTGGTTTTCGGAGGTGGACAAGTGCTTATCCCCATGATGTACGAACAGTTTGTGGAAAGGCCGAAGTCTGAACGTGTGATCCGAAAAAATCAGGAGAAAAAAGGCGCTGTGGTCAGCATCGATCGCGATGATTTCTATACCGGCGCAGGTATTGTGCGTGCTATGCCCGGACCAGTATTTTCCATCTCTTCTTTTATGGGAGGAATGGCCATGAACGACCGCGGCACCGGCTGGCAGATCCTCGGCTGCGTGATCGGATCCATCGCCATATTTCTGCCCAGCGCATTATTGGTATTATTCTTTTTTCCTATATGGCATAACCTGCAACGATATGCCGTTGTTTTCCGGGCCATTGAAGGGATCAATGCCGTTGTAGTGGGAATAATGGTGGCGTCTACCGCCTATATGATGAAAGATATTTCCATCACCGAATTCAAAACCGTCAGTCTTATCAATATCGGCGTGATACTCGGCACCTGGGCCGTACTCTCATTTACTAAACTTCCTTCCCCTGTAATTGTACTGATCTGTTTTCTCCTCGGCTGGATCTCGGAGATGTAGATACTAACAACTATGTATAAACGATAATTCTGAAATGCAGTACAGCAGCGGGTTTCAGCCTGCTCATACTATCTTGTGCTTAAACGCCTTCGCTACAGCCTCACTCTTTGAATTCACATGCAGCTTCTCATAGATCTTTTTGATATGACTGCGAACCGTATCGATAGAAATGTAGATCTCCGCTGCGATCATCTTGTAGCTGTATCCGTTTACCAGCAATTGCAGCACCTGCTTCTCCCTTTCCGATAAACTATAATCGCTGCGGGGATCGCTGTGCAGTTGCGAAAACATTTTCAACACCTGCGTTGCTATCGACGAACTCATGGGAGCCCCACCGGTATGCGCTTCCTGAATGTATTCGAGCAGTTTGGCGGGAGGTGTTTTTTTCAGAAGATATCCATTGGCTCCGTTCTTCACAGCTTCGAACACATTT
This sequence comes from Pseudoflavitalea sp. G-6-1-2, assembly GCF_012927185.1. Lineage (GTDB taxonomy): Bacteria > Bacteroidota > Bacteroidia > Chitinophagales > Chitinophagaceae > Pseudobacter. The sequence continues at coordinate 889,490 of NZ_JABBGB010000001.1, read as the reverse complement.
TTGTTATCGTCGAAAACTGTCAGCATCAGAATCTTCACATTCATATTCGATTGCCTGATCAGCCTGAGACCCTCGATTCCATTAATGCCTGGCATATCGATATCCATCAAAATCACATCGGGCGCCAGGGCAGCCACTTCTTTCACCACATCATTGCAGTTCCTGAAAGCACCGGTAACTTCAAAACCTTCCGATCCATTCAGCAGCATGGTCAGTCCTTCGCGAAGCTGGGGATTATCTTCATACAGCACCACTTTGATCATGTTCGGTAGTTTAATAAAGCAAAATTAATAAATGCGTTTACCTAAGACAATCACATGATCATGTAAAAAAGATTGAAAGGGGGGAAACGCTGATTTCCTCGCTGAATGCACAGAAAATCAATACCAGTGCGGGATTTAGCTGATTGAACTGATCATTTAATGATAGTTGGGCGCGAACAATTTTACTGAATGGATATTCAGGTAGCCGGCACTTCCAGCAAAACCGTTGTTCCTTTTCCGGGTTTGGACAGAATCTGCAGGGTTCCTTTGAGCGACTGTGCCCGCTTCTGCATATTGTTCAGTCCGTTTCCACTGTCAGCATTATTGGGATCGAAGCCGATGCCATCATCCTCAATGCGAAGCAGAAGTGTATGATCTATCACGCGCAGACTTATATCAGCATTTTTGCAATATGAGTATTTCGCCAGGTTATTCACGGCTTCTTTGAAAACGAGGAAAAGATCCCGGCGGGCTTCCATATTCAGTTTCAGATCCTGCACCTGATCGTCTACCCGAAAGCTGAATTCTATATTGCGTGCTTCGAGTACGCCTGTTGCGAACTCGCGCATGCGTGCCGTGATCCTTTGCATACTGTCGTTGCTGGGATTGATGCTCCAGACTATATCGTCCATTGCCTCCATCATACGGCTGCTGTTATCGCTGATCTTGTTGAGATACTCGCCTGTTTTTGCCGCATCGTTGTTCACTTTCATCTTGGCCATTTCACTGAGTATGTTGATGGTGCTGAGTGTAGAGCCCATATCATCGTGCAAATCGCGCGCAATACGGGTGCGTACTTTTTCCATTTCCAATACCCGGTTGAGCCTGAACCGGTGAATCATATACACGAGCGCCGCCACCAGCATGGCAAGCAATGTGATGAACCACCAGCTTTGCCAGAAAGGCGGCTGCACTACAATCTTTAATGTAGTGATATTGGGAGAATCGATGCCATCGGCATTACGGCACATCACTTTAAAAACATAGTTGCCCGGCGGAAGCATGGAATAGTTTGCATACAATCCGAGATCGGCCCTGATCCAGTTTTTTTCCAGCCCATCGAGCATGTAGAAATAAGTGGTTTTGTCGCGCTGCAGATAACTGAGCGTGGCAAACTCGATGGTGATGCTGTTTTGCGTATGCTCCAGTTTTACTTCTTTCAGTTTAAGAATAGAATCGGCCGGAAGATAACTGTTGAATAATTTGAAATCGGTTATCTGCACTTCCAGCGGGGGAGCTTTTATGTATAGGTTCTGCGGATTGAATACGACAATTTCATGAGGATTGCCGAAAACCACATCCCCATTACGTTTGAGCAGATCGCATTCGAAGTTTCCATTGATTACTCCATCTTTCTGTGTAAAGAGCGTGAAGCTTTTTCGTATCGGATGATAACGCGCAATGCCGTTCATCAGTCCGATCCAGAGATTGCCATCATGGTCTTTCACCAGCGTTCCGATGCTCGAAGAAGGAAGTCCCTGCTCTGCACCGATGATCTGGATACTATCGTTGCGGGTGTTGAGTTTGTTGAGCTGCCCCGTGGAAACAAACAAAATGCTGTCGTTGTACTGCATCAGCTCGTTTACAATATCCGATTGCAATGATTGTCCTTCACTGAGTTTCGAATGGTAGGTTCTGATCACTTTTTCTGAAGACATATCAAATTTGTGCAAACCTCTGTTATGTGTACCGATCCACAGATGATTATTAACCGGAAGCAATTTTATTATGATGGTTCCGAAGTTTGCAGCAAGATGAAAACCTTTGATGAAGCCTCCGCCGTAACCCGCATCAGCACTCCATTTCAGAAGATGACCATATTGCGTACCCAGCCAGATATTGCCGTTTTCATCACGGGTTATCTGACGAATGGTTTTCTCATCGATGGACGGCACTATATAGAAGGAGGATTGCCTGGTTTTAAGATCATAAATAATCAGTCGCCCGCTTTGGCAACCGATCCAGAGTTTGTGATTTACGGAGTCTTCGTACATGCTCCACTGTAAGTAATACCCTCTGTCTTTATCAGCAATGCTGCTGTTCATGATATTATTGGGAATCGCATTCAGATCGGCATCCCAACTGAAACTGCCCCAACCCCAGCTGCCACCGTAAATATTCCCATTGCTTGCCTCGACAATGCATTTCAGTGCCAGCCTTTTTGAAGTAACGGCTCCTTTGAACCACGAATAACTGGTAGTGTGAAAAAACTGTCGTTCCGGATTGAAAATAAAAATGCCTTCGTCGGTGGCAATCCAGATGTTTTGCTCCCGGTCTTCAATCATTTGCCAGACCTTCTCGAAACGGATACCGAAATCATCGATATGTTCATCGCGGATACGTTGAAATCTATGCTGTGTGCTGTCGAACTCGTGCAGTACCATCAGGCCCGAAGCCCAGATGCCACCTTTGCTGTGTTGAAAGTAGCGGTGAAGTTCGCCGTAGACATTGTCTCTGTCTTCAAGGCCGGCGGTGAACGGCAGCAATTTATTGGAGCGAATGTCGAAACAATAGAATGCTTCGTTGATGGATGGCCAGGTGGTAAACCAGCATCGTTGCTGCTTGTCGATGAACAAGGCAGTAAAGGGCTGGTGAAATTGCTTATCCGAAAGCAGCGGATGATGATGGGGGTTGTGATCTTTATAAAATACTTCTCTGGTGGATGGCCTGAAAATGGCGAGGCCGGGTTCGCATCCGATCCAGTAATCTCCGTTCTGTGGATCTTCCGTCATGTTGATGGGCTTCCAGTCCGGAGGAAGTTGTATGCGCGAATTGTCTTCTACAAATGCATTGCTTTTGGGATCGAAATACAATATGCCGTATCTGGTGATCAACAGAAAAACAGCGCCAGTGGATGTTTGAAACAGCCTGTAATCTGCGCGGGGCGGCACTTCGCGCAAAGTATGGATCGCTACTTTCTGATAACGGAATGTTTCCGGATTGAATAAACCAACTTCGCCATCGGGTCTTATCCAGAAGAGGCCGCTGGTATCTTCGAGCAGCTGATTGATATTGCTGCCGGGCACGTATCTGGCATTGCCGGCAGGAGATCGGTACATCACGGTTTTCCGTCCGTCGTAACGTTGAAGACCATGCGCAGTTCCGAACCACATGAATCCTTTCCGGTCCTGCAATATGGAATATACATGATTGGAGGCTAATCCATCCTTCATGCTCAGCCGATTGAAAGGATGCGATGGCTGCTGTCCGGTTACAGACAAACAAAGCAGCAAAAACACGCATGTATAAGTGATTACACGAACCAATCGATACTGTTGAAGTGATACACCCGTCGGGTGTGATCAAAAATAACCAACTCCACATTTTTTCGGGGTTTTGAACCTGAAAAACCACACAGATATGTGATACCACTTAGTAGTAAGCATTGCAGATTTGGGGGATGAGTGGAAGAATATTCTGACGGAATCATACCGCTATTATCAAAAATCAAATCGCAGCAGTGTGCAGAACCGATTTCTCACATCATTATGCTATTGCAGGATTTTGCAGGAGTTTGCATTTTTGCAATGGATTAATGATTGACGGTCGGTTCGCTAATCAGAAATCAAAAGAAGCTATAACAGGCAAGCGAGGTTTTGTGTAAGAATGAATTGTGCGTTGAGGGGTGCCGGTGAGGGTGTCCGGCACTCCTTATTTTTCAACTTAGTCAGCGGGGTTCTCTAATCATAGTAGTAGTTACGGAATAGTTTAGGCAAGCCTTCCTTCGGGGAGGCTTTTTTGTTTCGGGTAATAGACGCAATCCCTTAATTTCATGGTACACTTGCCGATATATTGGCCACGATTGCCCGCCTGGTTTTCATATTAACTATTTTCAGTTATGAGTGCCGAACATCAGCGATTAACCGTAAACGCTTCCAAAAAGATTCCCCTCGAACAATGGGGCCCCTATCTGAGCGAAAGACAATGGGGAACCGTTCGTGAAGATTACAGTCAGCACAGTGATGCCTGGGGATACTTTCCCTTCGATCACGCCCATTGCCGCGCCTACCTCTGGGGCGAAGATGGACTGGCTGGAATTTCGGACTTCTTCCAAAACCTTTGTTTCGCCGTAGCTCTCTGGAATGGCAAAGACCGCATTCTGAAAGAGCGGCTATTCGGCCTCGGCAATTATCAGGGTAACCACGGAGAAGATGTGAAAGAACTTTACTACTATCTCGATAATCTGCCTACACATTATTATATGGAGTACCTGTACAAATATCCGCAACAGGCATTTCCATATGATCAACTGATTGAAGAGAATCGCCGCAGAAGCAGGCTGGAACCGGAGTTCGAGATACTCGATACCGGTGTGTTCAACAACAATCAGTATTTCGATGTGCTGGTTACCTATGCAAAAGAAAGCGCGAAAGATATCTGCATCAAAATAGACATCACCAACCGCTATCACGAAGGGGCCGATATTACCGTGCTTCCCATGCTTTGGTTTTACAATCGCTGGCAGGCAGATGATTCCGAAAAGAAACCGGTGATCACCCGAAGGGACGCTCATTCGGTAAAAGCCAGTCATCCAAGACTCGGCGGATACTACTTTTATTATGAGCCACCCACCGATGGTTGGATGACGGACAACGAAACCAACTTCGAGATTGTAGCCGGCAGACCCAATCACAGCATCTTCACCAAAGATGCATTCCACAATGCAGTGATCAGAAAAGAACATATCGAAGCGCTGCAGCAGAAGAAATCCGGAACCCGCTTTGCACCTGTATACAATTATCATATCGAAGGCGGCGGTAAACGAACCATCTATTGCAGACTGAGTAATAAATCGCTGGAAAGTCCGTTTGGCGTTGGTTTCACCGATAAGTTCACCAAAAGGAAACAAGAAGCAGACGATTATTACAATGTACTGCTCGGCAATAATCCGAACCCGGTTACCAGAAACATACAACGGCAGGCATTGGCCGGATTGCTGTGGAATAAACAGTTCTATCATTTCGATGTGGAAAAATGGCTTACATCGAGCGACGGTATCAGTCCGGTTAATCCCGGCAAACTCACCGGACGCAATCACGATTGGAAGCATCTCAAAAATCAGGATATCATTTCCATGCCCGATAAATGGGAGTACCCCTGGTATGCCGCATGGGACCTGGCTTTTCAGTGCATCCCCATGGCAATGGTAGATCCTACATTCGCCAAACATCAGCTCACGCTGATCATGCGCGAATGGTATATGAAACCCGATGGACAAATTCCCGCTTACGAATGGAACTTCAGTGATGTGAACCCTCCCGTGCAAGCCTGGGCTGCATTGCAGGTGTATCGCATTGAAAAGAGCAATACAGGCAAAGGCGATATTGCATTTCTGAAACGGGTTTTCCAAAAGCTGATCGTGAATTTCACCTGGTGGATCAACCGGAAAGATCCCAACGGCAATAATATGTTTGAAGGCGGATTCCTTGGCCTCGACAATATCGGCGTGTTCAACCGAAGCAGTGTAATACCCGGCGCCATGCAGCTCGAACAGGCAGACGGCACCAGCTGGATGGGCATGTATGCACTCAACATGATGGAGATCGCTTTGGAGATTGCCATGAAAGACGATTCCTTTGAAGACGCCGCCACTCGCTTCTTCGAACACTTCGTACTCATCGCCGAAGCGCTCAATGAACAGGGAATGTGGAATGCCGAAGACAAATTCTTTTACGATACACTTTCGCTCTCAGGCGCTACACCACTGCATTTGCGCGTATACTCCATTGTTGGACTGACCTCGCTTTTTGCAGTATCCATCATCGAAAAGAAAACACTCGATAAACTGAGCGATTTCAAAAAACGCATCAGCTGGTTTGAAAATTACCGACTGAAGAACGGCCGCTTCTGGCCGAACGAAGAAAAGAAAGAAGGAGATCAGATATTGCTGTCGCTGGTTCCGCGCGATAAGCTGGTGCAGCTGCTGCAAAGATTGCTCGACGAAGCGCAGTTCCTTTCTGATGGTGGTATCCGTGCATTGAGCAAGTATCACGAGAACCATCCGTTCAGCATTCAGATCGATGGAACCAACTACCATATTCAATACGATCCCGGCGACTCCACTTCAGATTTCTACGGAGGAAACTCCAATTGGCGCGGGCCGGTGTGGATGCCGATCAACTACATCATTATTTCGAGTATCCGCCGTTTCGGCGATTTTTACGGAAATGAGCTGATGGTTGAATATCCCACCGGAAGCGGCGTTCAGCTGAATCTCAATCAGGTGGCCGATGCACTCACTGCCCGTCTGGTACAACTTTTTGAAAATAGCGGCGAAGGCAATCGTGCCATCTACGGCAATTACAATTGGTTCTACAAACAACCGGGCAATGAAGAACTGGTGCTGTTCTACGAATATTTCCACGGCGATAACGGAAGTGGACTGGGTGCTTCGCATCAGACAGGCTGGACGGCCCTCGTAGCATCCCTCATCAAAGAGCTGAATAAGCAGTAACTTTAGATCGAAGAAATTGAAAAGTTATGTCTGATCTCATCATATCCCTTATCCAGTCTGATCTTCATTGGGAGAACAAAGAGGCCAATCTCGAAATGTTCGGGCAGAAGATCAATAGCATAAAAGAAAAAACACATATTATTCTGCTGCCCGAAATGTTCAGCACGGGGTTCAGCATGAAACCTGAATCTCTCGCCGAAACCATGCATGGCCCAACGGTAGAGTGGATGAAACGTATTTCCGCAGAACGCAAAGTGATACTCGCCGGTAGCCTGATGATTGAAGAAGAAGGAAATTATCATAATCGTCTGGTATGGATGTTGCCAAACGGACAATCGGGTTTTTATGATAAACGACATCTCTTCGCTTTTGCCAACGAACATGAACATTATGCTCCGGGCGGCCGCCGCCTGATCGCTGCAGTGAACGGATGGAAAGTAAATCTGATGGTTTGCTATGATCTTCGTTTCCCTGTGTGGGCAAGGCAAAGCCCCGATACGGAAGACGGATCACCTGAATATGATCTGCTGGTGTATGTGGCCAACTGGCCCGAACGCCGCAATCATGCATGGAAAACTTTACTGCAGGCCCGCGCGATAGAAAACCAATGTTTTGTTGCGGGAGTGAACAGAATCGGTAACGACGGAAATCAGATCTATCACAGCGGAGACAGTATGGTAGTGGATCCTATGGGAACTGTGATGCAAACTTTAGTGCATGACGAAGGCATCATAACGGTGACGCTTAAACGCGATCAGTTGAATGAAGTGAGAACAAAACTCCCGTTTTTGCAGGATGGCGACGAGTTTAATCTGCTGACTTAATTTGCTGAAGACTTTGAAGACATTTTGCTTGCATCCGCTCTCGCGCTGTCTCTGATGATGCGCGCCACCACGGCGAGTTTCGGATCAACACCACGTTTTATCATCGAGCTGGAAATTCCCACTTCGATATCCGGCATAATGCCTCTTCCGGCTTTCACCAGCGAAGTATCCATGATAAGTTTGAATCTTGGCAGTCTGAATCGTACATGCGTATTCGGCAATGTTACATCTGGTATCATCCAGGCAGTATTGCCATAGGCTCCACCCCCTGTTTCTTCGCCAACAACTTTTACGTTCGGTTGCCCCTGAATGGCTTTTGCAAAAAGTGTTGTAGCAGAAAAGGAATTCCCGCCGGTGAGAATGTATACCTGTCCATCGAAATGGCTACGCTTCTTCGGTTTGAAGTAATGCCGCTCGAAAAAGCCGAAATGATATTTTCCGTCAGCGGCTTTATGTGTTACCAGCTGCGTCCACAACCAATACAGTTTCTGCAGTTCGATATGCTTGCTGTACTTGCTGCTTCTTTTTGTGGTGTACAGCGAATCGGCCAGCTTGAATTTTTTGTTCACCAGGTATTTGGTGAGCAGGGTAGACATGCCTGCATCACCTCCGCCATTATTGCGGACGTCGATGGCGAGGTATTTGATGTCTCTGCGTTTCAGCTCACGGAATGTTCTGCGGAAGAAAGATCTCAGGCGATATCCTCTGGCAAAAGTATTCACCGTCATGTAAGCAGACCGGAGTGTGGTATCGATCTGCACATTGCGGGTGGCATTGAGCGTAACAGACTTTGGTTCCGGTTTTTCTTTCGGAGTTTTGGGAGCGGGTGTAGCTGGTTTCGCAGGTTTGCCCCCCTCCGGTTTTTTCTCTGCCACTTTTTTTGGTGGATCAAATGCAGCTACGACGGTGCTTTGAGCAAATCCGTTGCTGTCGATATAGTCAACTTTGAAAGTATCGTTCAATCCGTATACCGCGCGATAGAGATTGCCGAATGAATTGCGGTTGCTGATCATCTGCCATTTGCCGGTTTCGATATTGCCGTCGCTTTGTAGATAATTCGAAAATGTATCGATCAGGCTGGTGGTGCTTCGTCCATCGATGGCTGTAACCACTGTTCCGCGTTTGAGTATGGAATCGCGGCGATTGAGGTTCGACACTACCGCCATCGAATCGGGCCCAAATACTTTTACGGTAAAAGGGAACATCCGCTGGCGGGCAGTATCGATATAAGCCGAGTATTTTTTTGAATAGCGGACCGAGGTATGGCCACATTTCACTTTCGAGATCACGGTGCTGATCACATTGCGGAACTGTGGTTCGGTCATGCTATCTGTAAGCTGATTGAAGCCATTGCTGAAATACAGGTCCATACTGTCTTTCGGCGTAAACCAATATAAGCTGGGATGGCTCTCTTCGAGAATGTTTCTGAAGAGCGTGTAATCCTGCCGGAGCTTTTCGGGTGCAAACTTTCTGTTGGGATCAAAAGCATGTCTGGACGAGCAGCTGGTAACCGCCAATCCGATCAGAGCTAAAAACAATGCTGCAATCCGGTTGCACATGAAAAAATCCGTTTATCAGCGGCCTTTGAAAGCATTCCATCCCTGTGCGGTGATGGGGTGCGTATGACCTCCTTTGGTGATGATCTTAGCGCCTTGTTCCGGTTCCGTCATGTAACCGATAACGCTGATCTGTTCATTCAAAACGAGTTTATCGTATTCAGATTGTGGGAGCGTGAAGAGTAATTCATAATCTTCTCCGCCGCTGAGTGCACAGGCGGTGGGGTCGATCTCGAATTTGAAGGCGGCACGCTTCATATCTTCCGAAAAAGGAATTTTATCTTCATACAATACTACACCCAGCTGGCTCTGCTTGCAGAGATGCAGGATCTCCGAGCTGAGACCATCGCTGATGTCGATCATGGAAGTGGGTTTGATATTGTTCTGTTCGAGGAACTCGATAATATCTTTCCGTGCTTCGGGTTTCAGCAGGCGACCGATTACGTATGATTCATTTTCCAGATCGGGCTGCAGCTGCGGATGTTCCAGATAGATCTTCTTTTCCCTTTCGAGAAAGAGCAGTCCTACATAGGCAGCGCCGAGATCGCCGCTGCAGCAAAGCAGGTCGCCTTTTTGTGCAGTGCTGCGTTTTACGAAATTACCCGGACTTACTTCACCGATAGCAGTAACCGAAATTATCAATCCTTTCTGTGAAGTGCAGGTATCTCCTCCGATGAGGTCAACACCATATTTATCGCAGGCGGCATATACGCCTTCGTAGAATTCGTCGAGTGCTTCGAGACTGAAGCGGCTGCTGAAACCCAGCGCTATGGTGATTTGCGTGGGAGTAGCATTCATAGCGTAGATATCGCTGAGGTTCACAATCACGCTTTTGTATCCCAGGTGTTTCAGCGGGGTATACATCAGGTCGAAGTGAACGCCTTCGATCAACATATCTGTGGTGACCACGGTTTGTTTACCGAAATGATCGATCACGGCTGCATCGTCACCTACACCCAGAACGGTGGAGGCATTGTGGATCTCTATGTTTTTAGTGAGGTGATCGATCAAACCGAACTCACCTAACGTGGATATTTCTGTACGTTCTTCACTCATTGCAAAAAATTTTATTGCTGATCATTGATCCATTTGAGCAATTCGTTGTGGATCTTTCCATTGGTTGCTACAATCTGCGGCTGATGCGGGCTGTAGTAATTGCCTTTGAAGTCGGTTACTTTACCACCCGCTTCTTCTACGATGAGGAAACCGGCGGCGCTGTCCCATGCCTGGAGTTTGTGCTCATAGAAACCATCGAATCTTCCGGCGGCAACCCAGCACAGATCCATGGCGGCTGAACCGAGACGGCGAACAGGAATTCCTGCGCGGATGAAACGGCCGAACGCTTCGAGCGGGCCATTGGGCTGATTCAGATACGTGTAAGGGAAACCGGTTACCAAACAGCTTTTCAGTACTTCAGACTCCGTGCTTACGTGGATCTGATCGCTGTTGAGTGTGGCGCCTTTTCCTTTTTCGGCAACATAGAATTCTTTGAGGAAGGGATTGTAAACCGCTCCAAGAATCATTTCGCCATTTTTTTCGAGGCCTATTGAAACGCAGCAGATGGGAATGCCATGAGCGAAGTTGATGGTACCATCGATAGGGTCGATGATCCACTTGTACTCACTGTCCATTATTATCTCACCCGTTTCTTCGCTGAGGATATAATGATCGGGGAAAGAGGCACGGATACTTTCCAGTATCGCTTTCTCCGATGCATGATCCGCTTCGGTTACGAGATTGTTGATACCTTCTTTGTGGCTTATCTGCAGGTTTTTGCTGTTGAAGTAGTGTTGCAGCACTGCTGCCCCCGCTTCGGTGGCATTCAAAAGGGTTTCCTTTAACATGGAGCAAAGATAGGTTGTTGTTGAAGAAACTGGTTATTTTCGTAATATCATGTTGCTGTCTGTAATTATTGTAAACTACAACGTAAAACACTTTCTCGAACAGTGCCTCTGTTCGGTGATGAAGGCTGCCGGCAGGCTGCCAAAGGGCCAGTGTGAAGTGATAGTGGTAGATAATCTGAGTACAGACGGAAGCATCGAAGCGCTTGCTCCGAAATTTCCTTCGGTAATATTTATACAGAATCCCGAAAATGCGGGCTTTGGCCGTGCGAATAATCAGGCATTGCCATTGTGCAAAGGGGAGTTTATACTTTTCCTGAATCCCGATACTATTGTTGGAGAGGATTGTTTCACTGTCTGCATCGGCCAGATGCAGCGGCAGCAGCAGATCGGCGCGCTGGGAGTTCGCATGATCGACGGTGGAGGAAAATATTTACCAGAGTCGAAGAGGGGGTTTCCTACACCGTGGGTGTCTTTCTGTAAACTGGGGGGATTGATCAGATTGTTTCCGGCTTCGCGGGTATTTGCCCGTTATTACATGGGCCATTTGCCCGAAAACCGGAATAATGTTGTGGATGTACTGGCAGGCGCTTTTATGCTCACAAGGAAGGTTGTGCTCGATAAAACCGGTGGTTTCGACGAAAGATTCTTTATGTATGCCGAGGATATCGACCTGAGTTACCGAATCAAACAGGCTGGGTACGAAAATTTTTATTGTGCAGACACCAGCATCATACATTTTAAGGGAGAAAGTACGTTAAAAGATATACGCTATGTGCGCAGGTTCTATGAAGCGATGATCCTGTACGTGCGCAAGCACTATAAAGGAGTGGGAGCCTGGTTCTATGTGATGTTGCTGAAAGGGATGATAGCCATCCGCAGCCTGATACAGCTGAAACCTGCACCGGTACCTGCTTTGAGCACAAAAGAAACTATAGCGGTTACTGGAGACGAACAGGCAGTAAAGGCCATCATGAGAGGGTTGGGAGAAGACAAAATTACCAACGATCCCAATCAGGCAGCCGTGTTGATCTATTGCGAAGGGCCTGGCTATCCGTTCACCGAACTGATCGGCAGCATCGGCAAAACAGGTTCCGGCAAACGTGCTTTTGTGCATGGAAGCGGCACAGAATGCGCGGTGGGCAGCGCTTCCAAAGAAAGGCAGGGAGAGGTGATTCTCTTCAAATTACTGTCCGAAATGCATTTAAACCCTTAATTTTGAATTTGCCTGATCAAACAGGAATAACCGAATGGCGTTAATTGATATTTCATTACCCAGATCTATTGCCAGAGCACTACGATTGCCTGAAAGGTCGCCCAAGCGACAGCAGATCAGGGTATTAAAGAAACTACTGAAGAAAGCCCGATTCACTGAGTTCGGGCAGGAATACCGGTTTGACGAGTTGTTGCTTAGCAAACATGCAGGAAAGAAATTTCAGCAGCATGTTCCCGTATACGATTACTCTAAGATCTATGCAGAGTGGTGGCATAAAGCACTCGAAGGAAAACCCGATGTGTGCTGGCCTTCCAAAATAAAATTCTTTGCACTCAGCTCCGGCACCTCCGAAGCAGCGAGCAAGTATATTCCTATCACCAATGATCTCATGCGCGGCAACAAGATCGTAATGATCAAACAGCTGCTGTCGCTCAGAACCTATCACGATATTTCTGTAAGAAGCATCGGCAAGGGATGGCTTATGCTCGGCGGAAGCACCGATCTGCAGAAAGGTCCTACCTATTATGCAGGTGATCTTAGCGGCATCACCGCCAAGAAAGTGCCTTTCTGGTTCTCTCCATTCTATAAGCCCGGCAAAAAGATTGCCCGCACCAAAGACTGGGATGAGAAACTCGAAGCCATCGTAGAACAGGCCCCCAACTGGGATATCGGCTTTGTAGTAGGTGTACCTGCATGGATTCAGATGTGCATGGAAAAGATCATCGAACGCTACAACCTCAAAACCATTCACGACATATGGCCTAACCTGGCCTTCTTTGTGCATGGCGGCGTGAGCTTCGAACCCTACAAAAAAGGATTTGAGAAATTAGTGGCCAAACCACTTACTTATATCGAGACCTATCTCGCTTCCGAAGGTTTTATTGCTTATCAGGACAGGCAGTATGCCAAAGGCATGCGCCTCGCGCTGAACGATCATATCTTCTTCGAATTCATTCCGTTCAACGACGAGAATTTCGATGCCGAAGGGAATGTGGTGGAAAACCCGGAAACACTGATGATCCACGAAGTAGAAGAAGGAAAGGATTACGCCATTCTGCTCAGCACATCTGCCGGCGCATGGCGTTACCTTATCGGCGACACCGTTCGTTTTGTGGATACGGAAAGAATGGAGATCATCATCACCGGCCGGACCAAACACTTCCTCAGTCTCGTAGGCGAGCACCTGAGTGTAGACAATATGAACAAAGCCGTTCAGCTCGTGAGCGACGAACTGAATGTGTACATTCCTGAATACACAGTAGCCGGCGTTCCGCACGGATTGTTCTTTGCCCATCACTGGTATGTTGCCTGTGACGATAAAGTAGATCCGGAACTGCTTCGTACAAAAATCGATTGCAAACTGAAAGAGCTCAACGACGATTACGCAGTTGAAAGAGGAAGCGCATTGAAAGATGTGTTTCTCACCATTCTCCCCGAAAGCAAGTTCATGGAATTTATGACCATGAAAGGAAAAGTAGGAGGGCAGCATAAATTCCCGCGTGTAATGAAAGGGAAGATGCTCGAAGACTGGAAGACCTTTGTTCAGTAATTACCGGGCACACCGGTAATTTGTTCACGGTCGTAACGTCTAATTGTGTAAATTGTCACTTTAAAACTTATTTCCTTTTATAATTACGCATGTGGCAGGCCATTGTCAGTGGATTAACGCTTGGTTGTATTCTTGCCTTATCGGTGGGGCCTGTGATCTTTACCATTATTAAGCAAAGTCTGGTGAATGGTCATACCGGTGGATTCTCTTTTGTTGCCGGTGTATGGGTCAGCGATATCGTAATGGTAGTTGTAGCCAATGCCTTCTCTGCATTGGTGGCGGAAATTTCGGAATATACCACTGTAATTGCCTACTTCGGTTCTGCCTTTCTGCTGCTGATGGGCATCTATTACCTGTTTTATAAGAAGGTGTCGCTGCGAACAGATGCAGACGGACAAATGATGAAATTCCGGAAGCGCGAAATGTTCAAAATATTTTCCAGCGGATTTCTGATCAATACGCTCAATCCAAGTGTTTTACTTTTCTGGGTAGGAACCGCATCGGCCTTTGCTGCGAAATATACTTTCAATGAGCGGGTGCTGATCTTTACAGTTTGCATAGCCCTTAATATTGTTGCGGATGTTGCCAAGGTTCTGCTCGCAGGACGACTCGGCAACAAATTAACCATCAACAATATCTCGATAATCAACAAGGTTACAGGTGTTATTCTCGTGGCATTCGGTGTTGCGCTGCTGTATGGCGCGATATTTCTGAAGGATGCAGTCTTAACAAATCATTAGATGAATTACAGTTTCGGCTGTACTAACTTGTTGGCGAATGAAATCATCTATACTCACCTTATTATTTTTATCCTTCACCATTCTCTCCTTTTCGCAGGAATCAGATTTCATTATTCTGAAGAAAAAGAATAACCGCACTGTTGCAACATATACTGCAGGCAGTTTTCTCAGTTGCAAAATGCACAATGGGTTTGAATTGCATGGCTTCATCAGCAAAATCAGCAACGATTCCATCTATGTGATGCAGCAGGAAATAAGAATGTTCGGCACCGAATTCGGCTCCACCCTCGATACTGTTTTTTACCGCCTGGCATTCGACTATCGTCAGATAAAAAGATTCAATTACGAAAAAGGCACCGATCGCTTTGGCAGGGCCAGTGGATTTTCTGTGATTAGTGCACCCGGCCTTATGATGGTTGGAGGTGTAGGTTTCATTGCATTGGAATCTATCAACACCCTTATCAGAGGAGATTCTTTCAGCGACAATAATAAACTTGTTTCATTAGGCATCGCCGCAGGCGTTGCAGCCGCCGGCTATTTTTGGATGTTGCAGAAAACCAGGAAAGAAAACAGCAACGGCAAAATGAAAGTGGTGTATGTAAAAGCAGGCTCCATCAAATTCAATCCTGCTGTAGAAAAATGGAACGAACCCGAATAGCTCTGTTCAGGTTAATGCCTGTCTGCACTTTGCCACTCAGACTGAATTAGTATCTTGCAGCCAAAGCTGCAAAAAGGATGGCAATAAAAACCCGCGGTTTAGGTCTTAAAGTCTTACGGTTTCTCAAACGGTTGTTTATCTTCCTTTTCTTTTTTCAATTATTCTACATCTTCCTGTGCAAATGGGTTGATCCTCCCATTACGCTCACGCAACTGGGAAGCTGGATTACAGGGAATGGATTGAAAAGAGATTATGTTGATATGGACGAAATGAGTCCGTATGCAAAACTCGCGGTGATCTCCTCCGAAGACCAGCTCTATCCCGATCACAGCGGATTCGACTGGAAGCATATCGAAAAAGCGATGGAATACAACAAGCGCAAACCCGGCCGTGTTCGTGGAGCCAGCACCATCAGTCAGCAGGTTGCCAAGAACGTTTTCCTCTGGCAGGGCAGAAGCTGGATCCGTAAAGGACTTGAAGTGTATTTCACTTTCATGATCGAAAAGATCTGGGGCAAGAAAAGAATACTCGAAATGTACCTGAACATTTCAGAAATGGGTCCCGGCATTTTCGGTATCGAAGCCGCCTCACAGGAATATTTCAAGAAACCCGCCAAACAACTCTCGCGTCAGGAAGCAGCTATGATTGCAGCCTGCCTTCCCAATCCAAAGAAATTTACGGTGAAACCAATGTCCGCATTTGTGGCCGGAAAATATCCGTGGGTGATGCGCCAGATGAACAATCTGCAGAATGATCCGGATATTCAGACTTTGCTGCAATAGGCAAATCCTTATTTCACTTCAATATCGAAACTGGTAGAGTTCAGCGTGTAGAAACCGGGGATGCAGGTGCTGATCCCAAACTTCGCCGTGTAATCACCCGGCGGCAAGCTAACAGGTATCTTTACCTGATAATTAAATGATGTATCCCTGATTTCTTTCAGGGTACAATGCAAGGGAACATGAACAGCATCTTGTTTGGAAGAATAGAAACTCACTGCGAGAAACGCATCTCCTAAATCAGGTTGCTGATAGAATCGAAGATAATTGCGTGGCGATACAATATTGCAATCGGCTGAAAACACCCCTTTGTTTATGGTGGCCGAATGATTGGTTTTCACCATCACTTTGCTGAAAGCATAATATCGATCGGCTGTATAGGTGGTCAACGAATCGGTTTGAGGCAGCGCATCCGAGTAGAGCCCATTTTTTCCGCCGTGCGCTTTTGTAATCACCATCACTTTTTTACCGATCATCGAATCTTCCACAGGCCAGAAATTGTAATTATTTCTGCGATAGTAAATGCTGTTCAGCGAC
Organism: Pseudoflavitalea sp. G-6-1-2; assembly: GCF_012927185.1. Lineage (GTDB taxonomy): Bacteria > Bacteroidota > Bacteroidia > Chitinophagales > Chitinophagaceae > Pseudobacter. The sequence continues at coordinate 873,073 of NZ_JABBGB010000001.1, read as the reverse complement.
ATGGTGGGTTGCCCCGAATAGAACCAGTATTTCGATGCCCGCTGATACGAATCTGTGAATACCACCGGCAACCCTGCTGCATGCCGATGCACTGCATTCACCCAGGTTTTGTTTCCATGAACTTCATCGGACTTGATACCGAGCCCGGTTGATGGAAAGAAAGATGAAAGGTATATCCTCGTAAGCAAAACCAGCACCAATGTGATGGGTACGCTTTTCATCAGCCATTGCTGTCTTCCTGCATCATTGATCAATACCTGATAACTCAGTATCATCAGCGGTATGAAAGCGGGTAAAGTCCAGTTGGCTTCCACACGTCCTTTGAAAGTCATCAGTAGAAAGAACGCGTAGATGCCGATCAGCGAAAATTTCAAAGCCCGCTCCAACGGCGCTTTGGGTTTGAACTGAAAAGCTGCCCAGAGCAACAGCCATCCCATCAACGGACCCGTCAGTGCAATCTGCCCTAACAGGTATTCGATAGTGTAACTGGGTTTGTATACATCTGCGCTGCGTTCAAAAAGATGAAACTGTACAGAAGGAAAACCGTGCTGATACTGCCAGTACAAATGCGGAGCAAACAGCACTGCTGTGAATAAACCCGCTATCCATGTCTGGTATTTTTTGAAAAGAGAGAAATCGGAAAGCAGCGTGAAGAAGATGATCAGCACGCCATGATACTTGCTGTACAACATCAACGCCATGCCGAAACCCAGCAGCAGCGCGTTCTTCAGGGAGGCATCGGCGCTGAATCTTTTATACAGCCAGAAGAAAAGCGCCACACTGAAAATGAGCGGAGCATCGGGCACGGCAATGATGCCTCCGATCTGTGCTGCCACCATAGTGAAAGCAATGCCATAAAAGAGGTAATCGTTCTTTTGCGGAATCAATTTTCTGGTGAGGAAAATCGTAGCGGTATTGAGGATAACCGTAAAGAACCTTACGCCAAACTCATGTGGAAAAATTGCATAACCTGCTTTTATGAGAAGGGCAATCATTGGGGGGTGGTCAAAATAACCCCATGCCGGAAACCGGGCGTATACCCAATAGTATGCTTCATCATCAATCAGTTCAGTAAAACCAGCCTGAATGAAATTGAGGATAATCCATGCGCCATAAAAAAATGCTAGATGATGTTTCCGGATGGTGGCTAACATACAAGTATCAGGAACAATTCAAATGCCAGCAAAGTTCAGGATTGGCGCATCAATTTTTCTACGGCATCCACGGCTGTACTGCGTCTGCGCTCATAGTTTCCGGAGATGTCAATCCATGGAACAGATTGGTTGATCATGATGTCTTTGTGGATATGATAGAGTTGTTTGCGTGATTCGAGATCGGGGTATTCGCGGAGTTCGTCGCGCACCCAGGGGAGATCGATATTGCAAAGAAGATAGAGATCGTATTGGTGTTCTACTATCTGATCGAGTATCCATTGATGGCAGCGCTGAAAAACAAATTCGCACCAGACCTTCATTACATACTGGTCTGTGTCTATGATCAGCGGACCAGCAGGTGAGGAACTTTTACTCAATGCAGCTGCGTATTCGTCTTCAAGATCGCGCTGACCCTGAGCAATGGTGAGCAGATTATCGTAGGTATAATCAGTTCCGTTTTTCAACAGGTATTCACGTGCGTACTCAGGCACCCAGGGAGTACCGAAGTGATCGCTCAGCTGTTCGCAGAGTGTGCTTTTGCCTGTAGATTCGGGGCCTATGATCACGATCTTTTTCATCGACTCGCTCTTTTTTTCCATTCAATCAATCCTGCTATTGCCAGTACCAGCAGTACCAGATAATAAACGCTGGTGAATACAAGATGTTTTACAAAGTAAAGTGGGATAGAAGCGATATTGGTAATGATCCACCAGTACCAGCTTTCCACTTTTTTCTTAGCCATCAGCCACATGCCTGTGTATGCAGATGCGGAGGCGAGTGCATCGGCCCAGGGGATGGCTTCGGGAGCAAAATCGCGTTTCAGCCAGCGCAGTGCCGCAAAAATTACGATATAAAATGCTGTGAAGAAGGCGAGTTGCTGCATCCATTCTCTCCGGGTAGAAAACCGGATGTTTACTACCAGTTGTTTTTGCTCATCTTTTCTGGTCCAGAGTATCCAGCCATAAATGCTCATTACGGTGTAATACAGATTCACACTGGCTTCGCCGATGAGGTGATATTGCAGGCTGAGATAAATGTAGATGATGGTATTTACGATACCGGTAGGGTAAACCCAGATATTCTCCACTCTCGAAAACCACACGCTGGCAATGCCGGCGATTACAGCCACATACTCCAGCAGGGTTGTGCGCTGCATGCCATCGAGGAATTGTTGGATAATGTCGGCCAGGCTCATAAATGAATATGGAATGCAAGATACAGCAGAAAGCAACACTGGTTTTAGAGTGAATCATTTCAGATATTTGAATCTATAAAAATCACAATGATGTCATTTTACCAAAACAAAGTGGTTTGGATCACCGGTGCATCGTCCGGAATCGGGGAGGCGCTGGCCATAGAACTGGTTAGGCAGGGAGCAAAGATTATTGTGAGTTCCCGGAGAGAGGAAGAGCTCAAAAGAGTGGCGCAGCAAACGGGCGATGTTGCCAAAGTGCGCACGCTGGTACTCGATCTCGAAAAACCGGAAAGCTTTGAAATGGCCGTGAACAATGCTATTGCTTCATTCGGGCAAGTGGATATAATGATCCACAATGGAGGGATCAGTCAGCGTTCCAAAGTGATCGATACATTACCTGCAGTGCAGCGGAAAGTGATGGAAGTGGATTACTTCAGTTATATCGAACTCACCAGATTACTGCTGCCGCATTTTCAGCAAAGGCAAACCGGACATTTTGTAGTGATCAGCTCTGTGATGGGAAAGATCGGAACGCCTATGCGTTCTGCCTATGCCGCCGCCAAACATGCGCTGCATGGATTTTTCGATTGTCTTCGTGCGGAGATCTGGCCATTCAATGCAAAAGTAACCATCATAACGCCGGGATATATCCGAACCAATGTGAGCAGAAATGCCATGACTGCTACCGGGGCTGCACTCAATGAAGAAGGAAAGAATATCGGCAGTGGATATGCTCCTGATAAAACTGCGAAGCAGATTTTGCGGGCAGTTGAAAAAGGGAAGTATGAGAAGTATGTAGGGAAGCCGGTTTCAAAAGAAAGAATGGCAATCTGGCTGATGCGTTTCTTTCCAACGGTTGCCATCAATATATTCAAGAAGGCGGTTCCGGAATAAAGAGTGGGCTGAAAGCTACGATGGGCAAGGGTTTTAGCGACTAGGCGAAATGTTGTTTTTCGCAGAGAGATTTCAGATTCAGCAAACCCTGTTCAAATTGTTTCTGGAGGGTTTTATTGATCATCAGCCCCATCAATCTGCCGATGGGGTAAGGGAGATCGCCATTGTTCTGCCAGGTGATTTTTGTTTCGCCGTTTCCCCATTCTTCGAAGACCCAGTTGTCGCTTGCGCTGGCGCGCCATGGTTTGAGAAATTCGAGATCGAAGTGAACGTGTTTAGCGTCGATATCACGAAGGGTTAAACTTCCTTCCCCGATCTTTTTTCCTTTCCAGTGATATCGGTGGCCGGCTGATTTGGGAGTGCCGGTAATTTCCTGCAGACTGTCTGGTTCGGTCTTCTGCCAGGGGTTCCATTTGGCATAGAAGTTCAGGTCTGCAACCTTACCCATTACATCGGCAACAGGTTTTGCTATGATGATGCTTTTTTCGACGAGATAACTGTTTGGCAACAGAACAGCTATCAGCAGTGCTGCCACAATCAGCAGACCCAGTATCAGCAATATTGCATACACAACAACCATAAGCAAGCGGTTTACCTAATTTACGTTAATCAACGGCAAAAGTCAAGCCACGCCTTACTGTTTCGACAACACAAAAAAAGCCGCTCCCATAGGAAACGGCTTTCAATAATATTTGAAAGAAGCATTACTCGGCTTCGGCAACTACTTCTTTTACTTCGGGGATCATGCGTTTCATCATTCCTTCGATACCCGCTTTGAGGGTGATCATGGAAGATGGGCATCCGCTGCAGCTTCCCTGTAACATCAGGTTTACCACACCTTCTTCGTAGCTCTTGAACTGAATGGCACCACCATCCATTTCCACGGCTGGTTTCACATAGTTTTCGAGCAGTTCTTTGATACGTTTTACCACATCATCATCATCGGCGGCAACGAGGTTGCTGCTTTCCGGTTTGATAGCGGCCACTTCATCTTCATTCACTACCGCTTTGTTCTCTTCGAGATATTCTTTCAGGAACTGGCGAATGGTAGGAATCACATCTGTCCACTCTGTATCTTGAGTTTTAGTGAGCGTAACGAAGTTGCTGGCGATGAATACGGCTCTGATAAAAGGAAAGCCGAACAGTTCAATAGCGAGCGGAGAAGGTTTTGCGCTTTCCACATCAGGAAAATCGATGCTTTTACCGGGGTACAACAGCTTATTGGCCACGAATTTCATCGTTTCCGGGTTAGGAGTCATTTCGGTATAAATGCTAATGACAGGATTTCCTGTTTTGATCATAGTACACGTTGTTTACTTGCAAAAATAACAAAGACCGGCCAGCAATTGTTTTTTAATTCGGGAAAAGCACCTGCGACAAACGAAAATCTGCCGTTCAGGAATGCGGCTCCGGATTATGCAGTGAGCCATTGCCGATTAAATTTTCTTCTTTACAAACGAAATGCCTGCTGAATTGTTTATACGGGAGAAGAATGATCGCAATCATCTGCATGGGCATGATTGTGAACCCGGCAAAGACGATAGTTGAGCAAATGGGCAGCGATGATGGCAATAACAGCGAAAGGAAGGATCCAGAACTGTAAATGATGCCATACCTGCTTGGCAATCAATAAGATAATGCCGGCAGAAAACAAAGCCCAGGGAACAAAACTATGATGATGTTTCTTATAGCCATGCCAGAGCGAATAAGATCCGATAGCAAAGGCGAGGAAGATCATGAAATATTCAAAAGGCTCATTTTCAATGATATTGATACCAAAAACGGGCAGGCTAGTTAGTACCAATGGTAAAATGGCGCAATGTATTGCGCAAGCCAGCGAGGTGGCCACACCCCATGCATCCCAATTTATCCTGCTCATAATGCAAAGATAAAGGGAGGAATCAATATTCTGCAACTTTGTTGCAAATAATTTGTCAAAACCGAAAATTTGATGATTATCGCCTCAGGCGGGCTTAACTTTGCCATTACCCTCACCGTAATTATATAGAAGCAATGAACAAGAAGAAAGTGTTTTACTACGTTGGATTTTTTGCGCTGCTGACTGTGGTATTTTATTTTGGTCTTACCAAAGCGATACCCGGATTTGGAAAAGTAAAGCTTCCGATACTGAGCAATGTTCAGCCTTTTCATTTTGTGAATCAGGATGGCAAACAGATCGATGAGCGTGCGGTACAGGGAAAAGTATATGTAGCAGAATATTTCTTCACCACCTGCCAGAGCATCTGCCCTATCATGAATAAGAACCTGGTAGCTGTGTATGAAGAATTCAAAAACGAAGAGGGCTTTATGATCCTGAGCCATACCTGCGATCCGGAAACGGACAGCGCTGCTCAACTGAAACATTATTCCGACTCCATGAAAGTAGATAACAAGCGATGGATGTTTGTAACCGGCAGAAAAGACAGCCTGTACAATTCAGCCCGCAACAGCTATCTGCTCGATGATCCGAAAAATAATCTTACCTCTATCGACCAGCAGTTTCTGCATACGCAGTTCATGGCGCTGGTAGATAAATCCGGAAAAGTTCGTAAAATCTACGACGGACTGAAGAAAGACGAACTGGAAGAACTGAAGCGCGATATCCGCGATTTGCTTGCGGAACCCGTATCACAGGAGCGTTTCAGCAATAATATGTTTGGAAGTTAAGAACAAAAAGGAGAATGAACATGCACAGTACAAAGCAAACCGATATTCAGATCGACCATATTCTAAAGCATAATCAGCTAAGCGTAACCGATAGCAGAAAGAAGATCCTCGAACTTTTTCTGCAATCGAACGGAGCGCTGGCGCATGGCGATATTGAAAAGAAGACCGGCGAGAAATTCGATCGGGTTACGGTTTACCGTACTCTGCAGGTGTTCATGGAAAAAGGAATTATTCACACCATCCCCACTGCCGACAATGCTGTTCGCTATGCGCTTTGCAAAGATGAATGTACCGAAGGGCATCATCACGATAACCATGTTCATTTCGTGTGCAATGCCTGTGGAAATACTATCTGTCTCGAAGAAGTGCATGTACCTGAAGTAAAGCTGCCTAAAGGATTTCAGCCCACAGAAGTTCAAATGATTGTTTCAGGAATCTGCAAAGAGTGCCACTGATTGGATACTAACGTGCTCGTATACATTGAAAATCAATAGCTGCTTTAACCGCTGAGTGGTTAACTAAAAAAATAAAGCCCCGATGTGGAAACAACGGGACTTTTGGTTAAGGCTCTGATTAGTAGCTAGTTTATGATGTCAGATGAATTTCTTCATCCTATCAATTGCATATATTGAATAACAAAGATAAATGTTAGAGCGAATAAATCGTATACCACTAACTGGGTATTTTTTTTCCGGCTGTAGATTAACGTTTTGATTCGAGTTCTTTCTTAACAAAGTTCATCAGTGTTTGAATATGTTCAGGAGAAAAGTTGAACACCAGGCCAGCAGCCTCATACAGCTCAGGCAAGGTTCTGGTTCCACCTAAACTCAATGCTTTCATATAGTTGTCTAAAGCAGCTTCTTTGTTTTCACGGTATTGCATCCACAGTCCAATCGCTCCAAGCTGCGCTATGCCGTATTCGATATAGTATAAAGGCACTTCAAAAAGATGCAATTGGCGCTGCCATCCTGAATAACGATAACTTTCCAATCCTGAGAAATCGATCTCTTTTGAAGAAAACTCATTCAGAATTTCATACCACTTTTCGGCTCTTTCTTCCAATGTATGATTGGGGTTTTCATATACCCAATGCTGAAACTTATCGATGGTTGCAATCCATGGGAATATGGTGATCACTCGCTCCAGCTGGTGCTCTTTTGCCCGAATCAGGTCAGATTCCTGATCGAAAAAGACATCCCAGCTGTCCATTGTCAATAATTCCATGCTCATGCTGGCCACTTCTGCGATCTCCATTGGATAATCTTTGAATGAACTCAGCTTCAGCGGATGTGCGAGGAATGAATGGATGGCGTGCCCACCTTCGTGAACCATGGTAGTTACATCGCCCATTTGTCCGGCGGCATTCATAAAAATGAACGGAGCGCCACTTTCTGCAAGTGGACAATTATAACCTCCTGGTGCCTTTCCTTTGCGACTTTCGAGGTCAAAATGCTTCAATTCGTCCATTTTTCGCAGACAATCGGCAAAAAACGGGCGCAATTGTTCAAAAACTTTGATGCTCTTCTCCAGCAATTCTGGTCCGGTTTTGAACGGACTCAGCGGCGTGATGCCTGCCGGTTCTGCCTCGATATCCCAGGGACGGAGGGTATCCAGTCCGAGCTTCTCTTTCTTCTTGCGATAGATGGCATCTACCAATGGAATCACATGCAGTTTCACGGCTTCGTGGAACTGATAGCAATCTTCTTTGGTATAGTCAAAACGGCCTAATTCTTTGAATTTATAGTCACGATAGTTCGAAAAACCGGCATTTTTGGCCAATTTATCGCGTTTTTCGATCAAAGTTGAAAAGAGGGTGTTCAGTGCATCTTTGTCTTCCAGTCTTCTTTTCTGGATGGCATGATATACCGATTCGCGAAGGCTTCTGTCTGGATTCTCCAGAAATTTCGATGCCTGTTGAAGTGTATATTCCTGGCCATTCACCTGAACGGTCATTTTTCCGGAGATCACCCCGAACTGCTGTTGCAGCACACCGAGTTCCGATTGAATGGGAATATTTTCTTCGCGGAACAGATCGATGCTTTTTTTCACACCACGGAGGTAGGTGAAATATTCTTTCTGATCGAGTTCCTGTGTAAATGGGTTTTCGATGAGTTTGCGGTTCAGCAGATCTGCATAGGGCTGAATCTTCGGTTGAATCTCTGTAACAAAGAATACGAATGCTTCTTCGAGCGATTTGTTTTCGGTGTCGCAGGTCATTTTGATCTGGCGCCAGCAGGCGTCTTCACTGATCACGGCTTCGATCTCACTCATATCGAGCAGCCATTTTTCCATGTCTGCACCGGAGTTGATCGGGCGATCGAGCAGGTCTTTGAAATAAGGTTCCAGCGTTTCCCAGTTGGTAACTGTAAAATCAGCGGGCAAAAAATGACGGGGAGTTTTTTGTATATCAGCGCTGTAATGCATAGGAAATAATTGATTGTATTAAAACTACAAACTCCAGGAGAGAATGTTTCCTGGAGTTTGCATGCTATAGACCTATTAACATTATTTTTTTGCTTTCTTCTCTGCTTTTTCAGCATCAGAAGCAGGAGCAGCCTTCTTTTTGGCAGCTTTTGGCTTTTCTTCGCCTTCAGCACCTTCTTCTTTTTTCGCTTTTGGAGCGGCTTTCTTTTTAGGCTTTTCTTCTGTTGCTTCCGCACCTTCTTCAGCAGCCTTTTCTTTTTTGGCAGCTGGCTTTGCAGCTTTCTTAGGTTTTTCTTCAGCTGGCGCTTCGGCAACCTCTACAGTTTCTTCAACTGGCTCTTCTTCAAACTCTCTGAGTTTGATTTCAACATTAGCGCCTTTGAGAATGGTGAACCATTTCACGATCTTCTTCATGTCGCTGGAATACACGCGCTCGAAGTCGAGATCAGGGAATACAGTCTCAAAATATTTTTTAAGTGCGCCGGCATCTTTACCGTCGGGGAGTTTGTCTCCGCCATTGCTCATAGCAGTGAAAACTTCCACCAGGTTTACGTTGTCGCGAACGGTATAAATTTCAATGCTTTCCAGGTGGGAAAAATTGTGGATCCGGCTGGAAACGAACTTTGTGGTTTTGTCTTCCAGTGACCGAACGATGGCCCCGTCATTTTTGCTGCTTACTAATTCAAACAATCCGGGTAACCCTGTTACCGATACGATTTTTCCATATTCCATATCAACCATGTTTTTTAAAGGATATGCAAGATAATCCGAAAATCCGGAAAACCTGCCCAAATCTTCGCGGCACTTTGCACGCAGGGCTAAATCAGGGAAAGATCCGCTGAAATGCTGCCGGCCCGAAAGCGGGTCTGATCCATTATTCTGCGGCCCTCCGAAAAAGCGCAGCTGTTCAAGGGTAACCGGTTAAACTGAGTAAGCTTCTCCCCGTCAAAAAAAGCCGATTGGGTGAATAACAAAACCCTGCGCAGGTTTTTTGCGGAAGCCGGCATCCAATTGATCGGGTTTTATCATTTCAACTTAAATCATTCATGCAATGAAAAAGATCTTCCTGCTGATGGCAGCTGTTATGCTGTCTGCTACAATGGTGGTAAAGGCACAGGGTGGCGGCATGCAACGCCGTACCGTTGAAGAGAATGTGAAACTGGTACTGGAAAAACTGGCGCCGCTGAGTCTCGACAAAGATCAGACCGTCAAAACCGACACAGCGCTCACCCATTACTTCAAAGACCGCGATAAGATGTTTGAAGAAATGCGGAACGGAGGCGGAGACCGCTCGCAAATGCGCGAAAAAATGATGAAACTGAGCAGCGATCGCGATGATGAACTGAAAAAGATCTTCACAGACGATCAGTTCAAAAAATGGAAAGAAGAAATAGAACCAGCCATGCGTCCGCAACGTGGCGGCAGAGGTGGTGGCGGACAATAACTATTGCCCCATCCAGGATTTGAATGCACTTACATTCTCCTGACTGATGATCACTTCTTCGTGAAGTGGCGGCTCCACTTCGAGCAGCAACTTGCTTTTGGGATAGGATTTTATTCTCTTGATGGCACTCATGTTGAGCAGATACTTTCTGTTCACGCGATAGAAGAGAGCAGGGTCTAACTGACTTTCGATATCGCTGAGCGACTGATCGAGAATAAATTTCTGTCCCTTCGCATCTACCAGGCAAACCAGTTTATGCGCCGCATAGAAATAAGCGATGTCTTCTGTGCGGATGCTCTGGTAATCGGTTCCGCGTTTTACGAGAAATCGTTTTTTATAACTCCCCGCAGGATTGGTGGTTGGCCAGTTAACCAGATTCTGGTAATTGGCTGCAAAATACTGCTTCACTTTATCGTGCTTCTTCATGGCTGCTTCGAGCTTTTCCTGCTTCACTGGTTTCAGCAGGTAGTCGATACTGTTATGTTCGAATGCTTCCTGCCAGTATTCGTCGTAAGCAGTTACAAACACAACCGGACAACTGATGCTTACTTTTTCGAATATGCGGAACGATAATCCGTCTGTAAGTTCGATGTCCATGAAGATCAGCTCCGGTACCGGGTTCTGATGCAGCCAGCTCACTGTTTCTTTAATGGTTGCAAGTATGGCTGCTACCTGTATCGACGGATCGAAAGCGGCCAGTGCCTTTACCAGTTTTTCCGCTGCGGGTTTTTCGTCTTCAACAATAATAACTGTCATATCACGTGATTTTTAGCACCGGCAGTCGAACCACAAAATGATCATTTTCTTCTTCGATGATCACTTGCCGGTTAGTGGTGAGTTTGTATCGTTCCTGCAGATTGGCCAAACCGATCTTCGAAGAAGGTTTGCGCAGCAGTTTCTTTCTGATAGGGTTTCGCACAATCAGCCATCCATGCTGCATTTCAACTTCGATGGTCAACGGAAAAGATGCTGAAAACTCATTGTGCTTGATGGCATTCTCTGCCAGCACCTGCAATGAGATGGGAGGAATCAGAAACTGATCTGCATCCTCTTCCGGAATGGTCACCACCAATTGCACGGCATCTTCAAACCTGATCTGCAGGAGGTAAAAGTAATCATTCAGGAAGTTCAATTCTTCGCGAAGCAATACTAATTCTCTTCTTTTGCTTTGCAGGATGTATCGGTATACATCCGCCAGGTTGTCGTTGAACTGCCGGGCCTTTTGCGGCTTCTCTTCTATCAGGTGCGACAATGTATTGAGCGAATTGAAAATAAAATGCGGGTCGATCTGATTGCGCAATGCTTCGAGTTCAGCTTCTGCTTTCGCCTGATGCAATTGTGCATTCTTCACCATTTCACTTTCAGATTCTTTCACCAGAAAAACAGTTTCGTACACATGAACAATAAACAGCACTGATATCATGATGATCAGCGTTGATTCTGTGATCACACTCCAGTTTACAATGCCATGCATAAAGATCTGATACCAGGTGATGAGCAACAACACACTCACCGGAATGGTAAAGAAAGATGCTGCGAGAATCAGCACAATCACTTTACGTAAAGGTTTGTTGAACCAGTTGAAATAACTTCGGAGTGTAAACAACAGATAGCGGTTTCCTTCCCATATCAGTAATGATAAACCGATAGTGTAGAGATAACTCAGTTTAATCTGCCAGTGTGTGAATTTGGTGTGATCGACCAGGTTAGCTATCAGTGGAATGAGAATACCAAAGAAGGGAACCAGTACCAGCCGGAAGCCAATATCGTTCACCCGCATGTTTACGGGAGTTTTCGTCTCCGCTCTCTTTGTATTCGTCGCCTCTTTTTCCACTCCGGTGCTGTTTGAATTGTTGCGTAAAAATTAGTGAAATAGATTCGAAGTACTGTTGACCCGCAGGAATTATTTGACTACAAAAATAAGAAATGATGATAGTGCATTCAGTAAATTGGTTAGCGGTGCTTGTGGCCGGTATTTCTGCGCTGGTGATGGGAGGCATCTGGTATTCGCCTGCCCTGTTTGGCCGGGTTTGGATGAAAGAGAATCATCTTACCATCGAAGAACTGCGAAAGAGCAATAAAGGCAGAATCTTCGGATGGTCTTTTGTGCTTAGTCTGATAGTTGCCTCCAATATGGGCATGCTGCTGGCAGATCCTGTATCGCATATCGAAGGAGCACAACAATCGATGCGATTGCTGGAAGGTGTTCTAGCAGGTTGCGGAACAGGTGTTGGTGTGTTTGCATTTGTGGCAGTGATCGGTTTATTTGAAATGAAATCTTCCCGTCATATTTTTATCAATGGCGGTTATTGCATACTGGCTTCTGCATTGATGGGCGCTATCATCGGCGCATGGCGCTGATACCGGGTTCTTCTTCCAATAAAAAAAGGCAGGCGTTTAGGCCTGCCTGTGGTATTTTCTGATCAGCTGTTATTTCTTCGTTGATTTTATTTCAAACATTTTCATTTCTTTCTGACCAGGCATGGTAGCGTACATTTCCATGGTGGTGTGTTTGTCGTCGGTGATGGTGAAAACCTGACGATGATGGCAATCCTGTCCACTCATGGGTTCTTTCATAGTTCCCGTCATGGTGAAGGATTTTGTAGCAGGATCGTAATCACCTTCGAGGTACATGATACCGGTTCCTCCATTGTCGATCCAGGTATTTACAAATTTCTTCTTTGTATTGTCATACCCGAAAATGCTGATGCCTTCAAATGGCTGACCCATGAAAGTGCCGGTGAATGTTGCTTGCTGGTAGCGGCCACCAAGGATCATTTTATCAACGCTGGTTGCCTTGCTGGTGGTAGGCGGTTTGTCCGGACTTTCCCACATGGTCATTTCGTTCTCCCATGTGCCATTGAGATTGGCTAATAACTTATGATTATCGCCGGGAGTCTTCGCTGCTTCCCATGCCTTCATCATGGCATCTTTGTCCATGGGAGGAGGGGGAGTTTCGGTACCAGAAGCTGCAATCGGTGTTGAAGACGATGTGTCTGTTTTTGAGGCGCTGTCCGTTTTCTTTTCATTCGCTGCGTTATTGCAGGCAACTGCTAAAAAGGAGAGAACGCCGAGGGCCAAAGCTATCTTTTTCATATGGCAAATAATTTTAAAGTAATTTACTTAATAATTACCAAAATCAATAGCCACAAGGATTATACCGGGATGAACCGGCGAATCGGGCAGACCAAGCCAGCCTGTTTAATTTTGCTCAGATACTTCCTTAATAATAGCTTCAACTCTCTGATGCAATGTTTCATAATCTGAGTACCCGCGGGAAACGAGATAGAATTTAGCGTCTGAAACCTGCATCAGCACGGCGGGGAAACCTGTTACCTGCAATTGTTTGCAGAGTGCGAATTCGTACTGTGCCTTCTCTTTGTAGGTATCACTTTTCAGTTTGGTGTAGAAGTCTTCCGCAGGGATCTGGTATTTTTCGAGCAGATGCCTGTAGGCTTCGTTATCGGTGAGATCGCGGCCTTCCATATGAAGGGCGTATTGAAGATCGGATGCGAATGCTACCTGCTGATCGGGATAATATTCTTTGAAGATGCAGAGCGCAATGGCAGGCTTCAGCGAGTTGGGGAACCAGTCGCTTTCGTTGGGATTGAGGATATGCCAGAGCCAGTCTTCTCCGAATTTGATGCCGGTTCTTTCTTCCACCACTTTGTAGGCGTTGGCAATGTATCCGGCTGTAACGCCGATGTGGCGTGGTTCTTCGGGGAGGATCATTCCACCGGAGAGTACTTCAAAATGGATCTTGTCTTTATAGGTGTCTGCCAGCTTGCTGATAACAGGGCTGAATCCGTAGCACCATCCGCAGTAGGCGTCGTAGCAATAGTAGATTGTAAACATAAGGATGCAAAAATACGAAAATGTGTGGGGCGTATGTCTCAGCTAACCAAAAGGTAAGCATGGAGGGACATTTTGGGGAGGATGTTATGACCTGAAAACCGATAACATGGATATGGTAAAAATATTATCGCTTATATATTTCTGTTAGTGTCTGTTCAAAAACCCTCCGGATTTTCTGTTTAACTTTTTGTTGATCTGAGTCAAAGAGTCTGCACAATGATAAGGGGCATTATTTCCTCAATCTGAACCGTTTCGGGTATTTGTTTCACAAATATTTGATATATCTAAACAGTTTTAAAAAAAGCGTTTATACCTGCGCGAAAAATTTCATTTGAGATATTTTTCTTCGTAACTATATATCGACAATCAATTTCCATATCCCGAAAAGCATCATCTTATGAAGCCAAAACTCTACTTCTGGCGGCATGTGCTCACCCTTATGGCACTTGTCGGATGTTCAACCCTTGCAACCGCACAGCTTAAGATCGGCGACAATCCCACTTCAATTCAGAAATCAAGTATTCTGGAGCTGGAAAGCACCAGACAGGGTTTGCTGCTGCCGCGACTGGCTGATACGGCTGCAATCAATTTGTTGAACCCACCAGACGGGATGATCATTTATCTCAATCCCGACAAAAGTCTTCGTCTGCGCAGCAACGGCAGCTGGGTAAAAATTGCCGATCTTGGCTCTGCTACAGCCAACTGGAGCCTCACAGGTAACACGGGAACCAATCCCACCACAAACTTTATCGGAACAATCGACGGACAACCGCTGGTAGTGCGAACCAACAATGCAGAACGTTTACGTGTAGACGCTGCGGGCAATGTTGGTATCGGCACCAACAATCCTACAGCCAAACTGAATGTAGACGGAACAGTGAAACTGCAAAACCTGCCGGCAGGCACCAATGAACTCGAAGTATTGGTGATTGCCAACGACGGATCGGTTTTGAAAAGGACCATTTCGTCTTCCACATTCGACAATGCCATTCGCGCAATCAACGGCATTCAGAAGCAGACGCTCAGTCTTACCGCGCAACCCAGCACTGTAACGGATACCGTGCAGGTAGAGAACAGGGTGGCAGACAGTACCATTGCCATCAATCTGCCGGTGCAGAACGGATCATCTGCTACCAAGCCATACGGGTTTCTCACACTGGCCGACTGGAATAAGATCCAGAGCGCGGTGCAGACCATCACCATCGGCGCAGTAGCCACTGTACCCAATGTAAATGGTGCGCATATCGATAGTACCGGTGCGGGAACGAGGCAGCTGGTGCTGCATCCTGCTGATGCTACCAACCCTGGTATCGTAACAGCCACCGCACAAACATTCGGCGGCGACAAAACATTCAACAACAACCTTACTGTAAACGGAAACACCACGCTGAACAATCTCGCCACCAACTCAACGGCGGATTCTGTACTGGTAGTAACCAATGGACTTGTACAGAAAAGACAGGTGAGTGCGTCAGCCTTCGGAAATGCCATACGAAGCATCAATGGCAACAGAGATTCGGCACAGAAGATTGCATTCCGGAATTCAGGAACTGATCTGCTGGTAACTACCAACGGCACAGACAGCATCCTGCTAAATGTTCCGGATGCCAGCCCAACAGCGAGAGGTGTAGTAACGCATACGGCTCAAACCATAGCAGGTACAAAAACCTTTCAGGATAGTACCAAGGCTGCCACTTCACTGATAGTAGGAAGCAACGGCAACGCCAATTCTACCACACAGCTTACAGGCTCGTTATCTATGGGTATCCGCACAACCACCAGCAGCGGCTCTATCACTGGAACCGACAATACTGTATTGGCCAATACCAGCAGCGGAGCCATCACACTCACCTTGCCTGCACCTTCCGGGCTCACGGGCAGGATTTATACTATCAAAAAGATAGGCAATGGCGGAATAGACAATGCGCTGACCATTACACCAACCTCAGCCACCATCGATGGTGGAACCAATTACATCATTTACAACGACTGGACATTTGTTACCATCCAAACCGATGGCAGCAACTGGTTCATCATCAAAAAGTAATTTGACTGAGGTAAAAGCTCCATTCCTATGATACAGAAGCGGTATGTGATAACGGGTACATTCCTGTTATGCTGGTGCTGCACATTGGTGGCACAGCAACTGAAGCTGGGCACAAATCCCACTACGCTTACACGCGCGGCGGTGCTGGAGTTGAGCAGCAGCAATCAGGGACTGCTGTTTACCAGGCTATCCGACACGGTGGCCATCAATACCTATACGCCGCCGGATGGGACAGTGATTTATTTCACACCAACCAATCAGCTGATGATCAGAATCAACAGCGCATGGCAACCCATCGCGTCAGGAAAATCTGCAGCAGCCAATGCCTGGAGTACAGCAGGCAACAGCAACGGAAGCATCAAAATACTCGGCAACCTCGATAATTTTGATCTGCCCATCTACACCAACAATGCAGAACGGATGCGCATTTCCAGTGCCGGCAATGTGGCCATCGGAGCAACCAGTTTCGATGCTACTTATCCGGAGAAACTGCTGATCAATGCAGGCTCAACCACTTCCGTGAATGCTTTGTATGCGAAGGGGAGCATCAATAATTATTTTCAGATCAATATTCAGAATCAGGCGAGCAGTGCCAAAGCAAGTTCGGATATTGTTGCCACGGCTAATAACGGTACCGAGACCACGAATTTTGTGAATATCGGTATCAATGGCTCAGGATGGGTGGTTAGTCCTTCCAACAATATCGGAACAGGGCAAGCGAACGATGCTTACCTGCTTGGTGCAGGCAATGATCTTTACATTGCGAATAACAATACTACCAAAAGCATTCTGTTTCTTACCGGTGGTACGCAGGCTGCGAATGAAGCTATGCGCATTACATCCGCAGGAAACGTAGGCGTAGCCACTACTTCGCCCGCAGCAAAGGCAGACGTGAACGGCACATTCAAACTGGGAGCGAAAGGCAATGTGAATAAGAACCAGATCAGTTTTGCAGGAAGCATTCCGGCAAACTCCAGCATTCCTGCGGCATCACTTGTGATACTGGGTGTTTCCTATGCGCCGGGAGTGCCAACTACTGATTATGTATTTAACGTTCCTGCGGCAAATGCCCCCACATCAACACAGGCCACTGTTAGTGTTTCGTTCGGGCAAGATCTTCCTGCCAACTGTGGAGTAGCCTTTGCGCGTCTGCTGCTGAACGGCAGTACATATCAGGTAAAAGTCCGGATTCATAACTATGGAACGAGTACGGCAACGTTCTCTGCCGCCACTCCGGTTTATATTACTATCACAGAATTCTGATGAAGCCACTAACCAGACATATTTTTCTGCTGCTGATATTGCTGCTCTGCCAGGCTGCAATATGGGCGCAGACTGGTTTTTATGTTCCTCCATCGGCCCGTATCTTTTTCACCGGAGACAGCGCTACCATTTTTTCCAATGTATTGAATGAAGGAAAACTCGGCATTGGCAAACCCGCCGTGGTGAACTTCAAAGGCAAACACTGGGAGAATAGCAGCAGCGCACTGATCACCGACGAAAGCAACAGTGGTGACGGCGTTAACGGAACAGGGGGGTGGATCCGCTTCATCAGCGACTCCGAACTCCAAACACTTTTTGCGGGGTTCAACGCTGTAACACGCACGGGGTCAGCATTTTCAAAGCTGGAGCTGTTGAATCCATTCGGAATGCAGCTCACCGGAAGCAGTGCTAAGATTCTTTCAGAACTGAAATTTTCCGGAGGATTATTCTATCTCGGCAATAATGTGCTGGTAGTAGGAAATGGCAACCCCGGCATCATCAATGGCTATAATGCATCGAGATACCTCGTTACGGCAAACCTGCCCGGCAATGGAATATTGCTGAGAGAAAATATCACTTCATCCGATGGAACCGTAGTTTTTCCAATCGGATCTAAACCCAATGCTTATACGCCCGGAGCTATTCAAAGCAAAACAACCGCAGGTGATGATTATTATATGAGCGTATTCGATAGCGTGAAAGCAGATCTTACATCGGGTATGAATCTGAAAGATTCCACTGTGAATAAAACATGGGAGATCGGAAAGATCAATCGTCCGGGCATGGATGAAGCAGATATCTTTTTACAACACCTGATCAATGATGAAGGCAGCTTTTTCCAAACACGCAGATCAGCTACTTACATCTCACGATACAACGGCCAGTACTGGGATACAGCCATGCCACAGACCTTGCCTGTTGCCGGTTATCTCACAACCGGCCCACCACTTGCCGATGCAGGTGTGAACAGCAGAACAGTGAACGGATTGATCGGCAATGCATCTTTCTTCACAAAATTCACCGGCATCAACAAACCATTGCCGGTAGAAACAAAGGTATTGCTGAATGCCTTCCGCACAGACTGGAACAAGGTTCGCGTATACTGGACCACCAAACCTGAAATTGATCAGGATTATTTTGTGGTGCAGCGGAGATTATCCAACGAAAGCGAATTTCATAATATCGATACCGTGGCTTCCAAAGCGCCCAACGGCACCAGCATCGATTACCTCAACTATATGATGATGGATAACAACAGTTATGCAGGCATCAGTTATTACCGGCTGCTGCTGGTGAACCTGCGCGATGAAAGGGCTTATTCCAATATGGTTTCGGTGAAAGGCAAACCCGGAGATTATCACCTGATGTTATGGCCTAATCCAACACGTGGACAATTCTTTGTGGGCATCAGCGGAATGGCTGTAGTGAAAACAATTCTCATTACCGATATGCTCGGCAGAAAACTGAGAGAAGAAGCGGTGGGAGAAAGAACAGTGGTAGAAATGCAACTCTACATACCCGGCACTTATCTGATTACCTTCATTGGAAATAACGGCGCAATACTCGAAACGAAGAAGCTGATAGTTCAACCTTACTAAAATATCGAAGGGCAGCACCATTGCTGATACTGCCCCTGAATAATGATGATGAAAAATATATGCAGAATGAATAGTGCCGAAGCGCTAATTCACTTCCATTTCACCTGTGAGCGAATTTTTGCGTAATCCTTTTTTCACTTTGCCTGCCAGATCACCTGCGGCATCTTTGATTTTCTTTCTGGTGTCTTTTCCACTGTTTGGAGCGAACAAAAGTCCTGCGATAGCGCCAACTGCAGCAGCAGCTACCATTCCAATAACAACATGCTTTGCTTTCATAACGTATTGTTTTATGAGTGATAGAACTTATTTCTGAAGTAAGGTAGCCAATTTCTGTGCCAACCGGGATCACTCACATTAAAATGACATGAAGATGGCCGCAATGGCACCTAAGCCCTTGAAGGTCTGGATCGTTCGCCACCTCCACCTGAGCGACCCCCTCCGCCACCACCGCCTTCGCGGTGTTCAGATCTGCGTTCAGGAGGGCTGAACTGGCGTCCTGACTCACGTTGCGGTGGAGAATAACTTCTGTTGGGTCTGTCGTTTCCACCACGATTGTAGTCGCGTTGTGGCTGAACAGGACGCTCATATTCTCTGCGTACCGGCTCACGATTTCCCGACGGAGGTGTTACCGTGCGTGGGCGTTCGTAGTTGCGGCCAGGTGTTGATTCATCTCTACGTTCGCTTCGTGGATTGTAGATTCTTTCCGGACGACCATTATTGTTTCCGTTGTTATTTCCGGGGGGTGTTTCGCGAGGATTGTTGATACGGCCGGGTCTGTCTTCCCCTCTGTTGTTATTGTTGTTGTTAGGATTGGTCCAGGTTCTGTCGGGCCTCGAATTCCAGTCTCTGTTACGCGTGGTAGGCCAGTCGGTTCTGTTAGTGCGATCGAACCTTCTGTCGATATTACCACGACCATTATTGTTATTGAAACGTGGATCGTTGCCGCGGTTGTAATCGCGGCCTCTGTCCGGACGATTCATTCCATTGTTGTTATTATATCTGCCGGGGTTGCTGGTATAA
Organism: Pseudoflavitalea sp. G-6-1-2; assembly: GCF_012927185.1. Lineage (GTDB taxonomy): Bacteria > Bacteroidota > Bacteroidia > Chitinophagales > Chitinophagaceae > Pseudobacter. Next base: position 853,512 of record NZ_JABBGB010000001.1, on the reverse strand, counting down.
TCCCTTCGATAGTTGTTATCACGATACACAGGAGTGTAGCGGCGATTGTCTCTGCTCACAACATCTCTGCGATAATTGTAGATATTGTTGTAGTGATTGGCGTGAGTGATGTAAGTTCTTCTGCTATCGTAATAACGATTGCTGTAATAGCCATAGTGCCTGTAGCTGTAAGGTCTGTAGCAATAGGGTGCGCGATAGTAACGTGGTCCCCACCAACCGCCACTCCAGTAATTCCAGGGAGAGTAATTGCCAAAGCCAACCCCTACATTAAACCATCCGGCATTGAAGTTGAAGCCGAATCCCCAACCTACCCATGGATTGTACCTAACACGGTATCCCCATGTTGAAGGGCGTGGATAATAATAATGACGATGCCATGGACGGTAATAATACCCTGTGCCATATACGATGGTTGGTCCGTAGATGAATGCATTCAGGTAACCGGGCGTATATCCCATGTACACGTAGTCGGGCGAAACATCGTAGATGTACACATATTTCAGGTTATACACGGGATAACTGGGAGGAATAAGCGCCACACTTACAGGTCTGGAAGTGGCTACCACCCAGGGTCCTGTGGGATAGGCTGCCTCGAACCAAACACCGTTGTCAACAGAATAATATCTTCCTCTGTATTTGAGAACGGAAGCGCCGGTATTGGTGGCGTACATGAGATCGGTACCGTCGATGGATTCGAACTCAGGCGTACCATCGTACTCAATTTGCGCGCGTGCTTTCTGACGCTCTACTTTGGCAGTTTGAGGAACCTGTGCTTCCTGCAAAGCGTCCTGGGCTGCATCGGTACCGGCAACGCTGGCCAGTACATTGTCTTTAGTTGATCCTTCACGGATCTGCGCGAAGTCAGCAGGGAGGTTGTCTGCAGGCACATAATTCCAGGTACCGTTGAGGCTGGAACTTTTGAACCATCGACCGGAAATAAGCACATAGTAATTCTGACCGCTGATGTCCATGAATATGTCGTCGTCAGAGTTGGTAACGTAGAGCAGATTGGTGCCCTCAACCGGTGAGAAATTGGCGTCGCCACGGCTCTGTACCAGTTCGGCAGGTTCGGTGCTTACGATAATTTTATAGATGGTGTTCTCATCCTGCTCCATTGCTTCGTTGTTGTCGGAGTCTTTGTCGGCGTTTTTCATCGCCTCTTCGATTTTGCGAAGGTTGGGAGAGATGCTGTTGGTGATATTGTATGGTCCGTTTACGGTGGGCGCCATGTACCAGTGTTTGCCGCCGTAGAGATAGATGTTTCCGTTGTTCTTTACGATGGTGAACGGTGTGTTTACAACGGCGTCCACACCCCAGCTGTCGTTTCTTTTGAACTCAGGTTTTCCGTCGATCAGCACCAATACCGATGGAGCATTGGAATAGATCAGTTTGGGAGGTTTGTTGCTGATCTGAGAGCTGAGCTGCTTTTGCTGGGTGTTGAGTTGCAGGGACTGCTGCAGCTGATCTTGCTGGAAATTGATTCCCAGAAATTTTATCTGCTGTTCAATGGTGTTGCTGATCTCTTCGAGCTGATCATCTTTGATGTCTTCGGGAAGTTTGATGCTGTTGATATTAGCCGATTTCACCATTACCTGATTGCCGAATGTTTCGGTGGTGGCGGTGATCCAGGCCATCCCGAATACCGGGTCGGACTTGCCGGATTCCGTAACAGAAATGGCTGCTCTGGCTTTGAGGGTGTTATCGGAGAATGATTCCGGTTGCCATTCGTAGATCTTGACAGTAGCGCCATTGGTAGCTACTGTTTTAGGCCAGGAGCCCTGGGCCATCGCCGGCTGGATGATGGCAACCAGCCCCAGCGCACAAAGGAATGAATAAAGGACCTTCATACCGGGTAAATTTAGGTTTTGGGAATTCCACATGAAGTTTAGACGGAATTTGGGGTAAATGTTTAAGATCAGTTAATCATAACCTTGTTAAAACTTCCTGCTAAACGAATGCGGTTTACTGTTATTATCAACAGCAACAAATTAGACGCCGGAGACTGTTAGGGGCTTGTAAATTCAAGCCCCTGATAATGTAAAGGAATGTTAAGTATTTGAAACTGATTAGTGTGCTTCGAGCCAGTTCTTTCCGCCTCCGATCTCGGCTTCTACCGGTACTTCGTTGGGGAGAGGAAGTGCGCTGCGCATGCACTCCAGAATGATAGGTTTGATGATATCCACTTCGTCGAGCGTGGCATCGAAGACCAACTCGTCATGCACCTGCATGATCATGGTGGATTTGAATTTGTGTTTTTTGAACTCGTGGTGCAGTTTGATCATAGCCAGTTTGATCATATCCGCTGCAGTGCCCTGGATGGGTGAGTTGATGGCGTTTCGTTCAGCAAATCCTCTTACGGTGAAGTTGGAGGAATTGATGTCCCGGAGCCAGCGCTTTCTTCCCATGAGGGTTTGCACGTATCCGTTCTCGCGGGCGAAGTTGATGGTATCATCCATATACTTCTGAATATTGGAGAACTGTTTTTTGTAATTGTCGATGATCTCTTTGGCTTCGGTTCTGCTGATGCCAAGGTTGTCGGCGAGACCGAAGGCGCCCTGGCCGTAGATGATACCGAAGTTTACGCTCTTTGCTTTGTAACGCATTTCTTTGGTTACATCTGCTTCAGCAACGCCGTACACTTTTGCGGCAGTAGCGGTGTGAATGTCTTTGCCGAGTTTGAAGGCCTCGCACATGGCAGGGTCGCCACTGATGGCAGCAACAATGCGCAGCTCGATCTGCGAGTAGTCGGCAGAAAGCAGAATATGTTTATCGTCTGTCGGGATGAATGCTTTGCGGATCTCCTTGCCTCTGTCTGTACGAACAGGGATGTTCTGGAGGTTGGGGTTGTTGCTTGCGAGACGACCAGTTACGGCAACCGCTTGCGCATAGGATGTATGCACCCTACCTGTTTTGCGATTGATCATTTGCGGCAGCGCATCCACATAGGTAGAGCGAAGCTTGGTGAGTTCGCGATAGGCAAGTATGTCGTCAACGATCTTATTCTCGCCGGCGAGCTTCAGCAGCACGTCTTCGCCGGTAGCGTATTGTCCGGTTTTGGTTTTCTTCGCTTTGGGATCGAGCTGCAGTTTCTCGAAAAGCACTTCGCCCAGTTGTTTGGGAGAACCGAGATTGAATTTAACTCCGGCCTGCTGGAAAACATTTTCTTCGGCCTGTTTGGCTTCTTTATCGAGTTGTATTGAATAATCTTTGAGGAAGTTTTCGTCGATGCGAACGCCTGCGTATTCCATATCTGTGAGCACTTTCACGAGTGGATTTTCTACTTCGCCAAACACTTTTTCAACATCCTTTGATTTGAGCATCGGCGCAAACACCTGCTTCAGCTGAAGCGTAATGTCTGCATCTTCGGCGGCATATTCGGTGATCTTGCTCAGTTCCACATCGCGCATATTGCCCTGTGTTTTTCCTTTCTTACCGATGAGCTCATCGATATGGATGGGTTCGTAGCCGAGGTATTGTGCACTGAGTACATCCATGCTGTGTTTGCCATCCGGCTCGATTACGTAATGGGCGAGCATAGTATCGAAGATATTTCCCTTAAGTTCGTAGCCGTACCATTTCAGTACGAGCATATCGTATTTGAGGTTCTGGCCTAACCAGATGATGTTTTTGTTTTCGAAGAGCGGCGCGAATTTTTGCAGCAGTTTTTTCGTTTGTTCCTGATCGGGAGGACAGGGAACATAGTAAGCTTCGCTTGTTTTGAAGCTGAAGCTCATGCCTACGATCTCTGCGTCGTTGGCGTCGAGATTGGTGGTTTCGGTGTCGAAGCAAATTTCGGATTGCTCCATCAATTCTTTGATGAGTGTATCGATGGCTGCATCATCCGTGATGGCGCGATACTGGTGCGCTGTGTTGGCAATGCTTTTTCCTGCGAAGATGGCGTCGGTGGTTTCCACACGGTCTTCATCGGAGCCGGCTTCTTCTTTCTTTGCTTTTCCCTTTGCGGGCGCAGTTTCCATATCATTTCCGAAAAGATCTTTCTGCACACCCTGCGGTTGGCCACCTGGCACAATGTTGAAGCTTTCGCCAAGAATGCGCTTGCCTACTGTTTTGAATTCGAGCTCGGTGAAGATCTCGGTAAGCAATTCTTTATTGATCTCTTTTACTTTGAAATCGTCTTCATGAAATTCAACTGGCACATCGGTAATGATGGTTGCCAGTTTTTTGGAGAGGAGGGCGGCGTTCTTTCCGTTGCGTACTTTTTCTCCGAGTGCACCTTTTATTTTGTCTGCGTTTTCGAGTACATTCTCAAGTGTGCCGTATTCTGCGAGCAGTTTGGCGGCAGTTTTTTCTCCTACGCCTGCTATGCCTGGAATGTTGTCAACGGCATCGCCCATGAGGCCGAGGATATCGATCACCTGATGCACTTCTTTGATATTCCATTTCTCACAAACTTCTTTGGGACCGAGAATCTCTGCATCTCCGCCCTGATAGCCAGGTTTGTAGATTTTGATGTTTTCTTCAACCAGCTGGCCATAGTCTTTGTCTGGTGTTACCATAAACACTTCGTAACCTGCTTTGGCGGCTTGTTTGCTGAGGGTGCCGATAACGTCATCGGCTTCATAGCCATCGAACTCGATCACGGGGATATTGAATCCGCGGATGATTTTTTTGATATCCGGAAGTGCGGCTATGAGATCTTCGGGTGCATCCTGCCGGTTAGCTTTGTATTCTGTGAATTCGGTATGTCGTTCAGTAGGGGCCGATGTATCGAAGCATACGGCCATATGGGTTGGTTTCTGATTATTGAGCAGATCGAGCAGGGTGTTGATGAAACCAAACTGTGCGTTGGTGTTCTTACCTTTTGAAGTAATCCTTGGATTGCGGATCAGTGCATAGTAGGCACGGAAAACGAGTGCCAGCGCATCGAGAAGAAATACTTTTTTACTCATGCCGCTAAGTTAACAACAAAGCAGTTCCGACGGAACAGGTATTTGGCGATTGGAGAGACGAAGAGGCAGAAACGGGTGATGAAGGGGGATCAGGCAATAAATTCTTCCATATTTTCAGGAGAAATCACCTTGGTTTCTGATCCTGGATAATTTCCTGTAAAGGTTTCGGGAAATCTTGGTTTTTCTGTTTTGCTCCATTTGAATTCAAATGCATGTAGCTTATCAGAATCCTCTTCAATGAGATCAATTTCCTGCTGTTGTGTGGTTCGCCAGAAATATTGTGAAACATTCAGGTTATGGTATCGGCAATATTTCATTCTTTCCGACATCAGAAAGTTCTCCCATAAAGCTCCGGTATCGGTTCGGGATGTTAAGGGTTTGAAATTATTGACGATGGCGTTACGAATTCCACAATCATAGAAATACACTTTTTTCCCTTTTTTGATTTCATTCCTCACATTTCTGCTGAATGCAGGCAAGCGAAACAACACAAATGCTTTTTCAAGCAAATCGATGTATTTGTCAACTGTTTTATTGTCTGATCCAATTGTTTGTCCAATTTCCTGATAGCTTATTTCTGATCCAACCTGTAGTGCCAGTGCTTTCAGGAGTTTTGCGAGTTGCATTGGTTTCTTGATCTGATCGAGCATAAGCAGGTCTTTGTACAAATAACTATCTGCAAGTAATCTCAGTAGCTCATGCGCTTCTTCGGGTTTTGTTACGATTTCAGGATAATATCCATATATCATTCGCTGGTGAAGAAGTCTTTTCTCAGTGATCAATCCATGATGATTTACCATTTCTTCAAAGCTCAAAGGGTACAGCATGTATTCGTATTTTCTGCCCGTGAGCGGTTCGTTTACCTGGCTGGATAATTCAAATGCAGAAGACCCGGTGGCAATTACCTGCACATCTTTTATCTGATCGGTTATCTGTTTAAGCGTAAGGCCGATATTGGAAATGCGTTGTGCCTCATCAATAAACATCAACTTATTGCTACCGATGTAAGATTTTAGTTTTGCAGCGCTGGTATTGGTGAGCAGTTCTCTGGTATCAGCATCGTCTCCATTCAAATACAACATATCACGGTTCTTCAATATTTCTTCCACCATCGTGGATTTACCCGATTGTCGTGGGCCGAATATCAAAATAGCTTTTCCTTTAAAAAGCCTGGATTCGATGGCGGTTTGAAGAACTCTGGTTATCATATTGTGGGATTCTATTCCTATAAAATTATGATATTTTTGGAGTGAAATCCGAGAATATTATGATTTTGGACGTTTTGCTCTGAAAAAAAACGACAATACCGCGTTATCTGGTTGGGACACAAAAAAACGCCAACCGTTACGGTCAGCGTTCAAATTCGGTGTGGCGGTTCCTGATCCGGTTATCCTACATTCGGAGCATTCACTTTCTGTGTGGGAACATTGGTGTATTCGCGATACTGTTTCAATTATTGTTTCATTTCCTGGAGTTTTTTCTGCAGGGAAAACATTTCGTCGCGAAGTCGGGCTGCCTCCATGAAATCCAGATCCCTTGCGGCTTTTTCCATTTCCTTCTTCAGTTTTCCTACAGCTTTTTCTATCTGAGGAATGGTGTGATATTCCACTTGTTCTTCTGCCGCTGCCGAAACTCTTACGATGTCTTCGCCAGGCATAACGCGAAGCGGACTGTCGGGATCGTACCCTTTGATGTCAACTACAGAGGTCTGGGCCATCACCTGTTCTTTGGACTTGGTGACTGTTCTTGGCGTGATATTATGTTCAAGATTGTAAGCGATCTGTTTTTCGCGGCGGCGGGAGGTTTCGTCCATCGTTCGCTGCATGCTTTCGGTGATCTTGTCGGCATAGAAGATTACGAGTCCGTCTACGTTACGGGCTGCGCGTCCTGCCGTTTGGGTCAATGAGCGTTCGTTGCGGAGGAAGCCTTCTTTGTCTGCGTCGAGAATGGCTACCAGCGAGACTTCCGGGAGATCGAGCCCTTCTCTGAGCAGGTTAACTCCCACCAGTACATCGATATCGCCGAGCCTGAGCTGGCGAAGGATTTCCACGCGCTCCAGTGTATCCACTTCACTGTGGATGTACTTCGATTTGATATTGATGCGGTGCAGGTATTTGTCCATCTCTTCTGCCATCCTTTTGGTGAGGGTGGTTACCAGCACACGGTCTCCTTTCTTAACGCGCTTGTCTATTTCGTCGAGCAGGTCGTCGATCTGATTAACGCTTGGGCGAACTTCGATGGGCGGATCGAGCAATCCTGTCGGACGGACCACCTGTTCTGCAACTACGCCGCCGGTTTTTTCCAGTTCGTATTCGCCGGGAGTGGCCGACACATACACTACCTGATTGGTGAGCGATTCAAACTCGTGGAAGTTAAGCGGGCGGTTATCCATCGCCGAAGGAAGCCTGAAACCGTAATCAACCAGCACCAGTTTGCGGCTGCGGTCACCACCGTACATGCCGCTGATCTGCGGAATGGTCTGGTGGCTCTCATCGATGATCATGAGATAATCGTCGGGGAAGTAATCGAGCAGACAGAATGGGCGTGTTCCCGGAGTTCTTCTGTCGAAGAAGCGGGAGTAGTTTTCTACGCCGTTGCAGTAGCCGAGTTCGCGGATCATTTCAACATCATAATTCACGCGTTCACTCAGGCGTTGCGCTTCGATGAACTTGCCCACCTGTTTGAAATATTCAACCTGCCTGTGGCTTTCATCCTGAATTTCGTAAAGGATCTGCTGAATAATATCTTTTGGTGCCAGGTAAAGATTGGCAGGGAAGATGGCTGCTGTTTCTTTTCCGGCGATGCGTTTGCCGGTTTTGATATCGAGCGTTTCGATGGTTTCGATCTCATCTCCGAAGAAAGTGATGCGAAGGCCCTGGTCGAGATAGGGCAGATTGATATCAACAGTATCTCCTTTCACGCGGAAAGTACCGCGTGTAAATTCAAGCTGGGTGCGGTTGTAGAGCGCATTAACCAGCGAGTGAAGGAAAGCCTGCCTCGAAATGGTTTGTCCGCGGTTGATGCGAATGATACCATTTTCCAGTACCTGCGGATTACCCATACCATAGATACAGCTCACGGATGCAACTACAATGATATCGCGTCTGCCGGAGAGCAGTTCGGAAGTGGCGTGCAGGCGGAGTTTATCCAGCTCATCGTTGATGCTGAGATCTTTTTCAATATAGGTATCAGACACAGGCATGTAGGCCTCCGGCTGATAATAATCGTAATAGCTCACAAAGTAACCAACGGCATTGTCCGGGAAGAACTGTTTGAACTCACCATATAGTTGGGCCACCAGTGTTTTGTTATGTGTTAGCACCAGGGTAGGGCGTTGCACATTCTGAATCACATTGGCCATGGTGAAGGTTTTACCACTTCCGGTAACACCCAGTAAGACCTGGGATTGTTCACCTGCGAGGATGCCTTCGGTCAACTGACGGATGGCTCCCGGCTGATCGCCCGAAGGAGTAAATGGATTGTGTAAGTTGAATGCCATAATTTAAAAAGGATAACCGGCAAATTTACGGCCAATGGCCTTATTGCCGGGTGTATGGAATCATTAACAAACTCAGTCGATCTTTCGTTTAAGGTATCCTGAATAATCAGGGATAGTGCAGAGATATTCACTCTGCATCAGGGGAGATGTCAGTACAAAGTCAGCAGTGGAGCGATCGCATGCCATGATGCAGTTCCATGCCATGGCAATACGCAGCAAGGCTTTAACGTCACTGTCGTGGGGCTGTGCTTCCATGGGGTCCCAGAAGAAGATGAGGATATCGATCTCTCCTCCGGCAATCATGGCGCCGATCTGCTGATCTCCGCCGAGTGGGCCGGAGAGGAATTTTTTAACAGGCCTGTCCAGCTGATCTTCCAGCAGTTTTCCTGTGGTGCCTGTGGCTATCAGTTCGTGTTTGGAGAGTACAGTTTTATTGAACTCGGCCCATTCGATGAGGTCTTTCTTCTTATTGTCGTGTGCTACGAGGGCGATGCGTTTTCTTATTTCTAAACGTCGGGTCTTGATCATGCTTAAAGGTAGTGATAACGGGCTTTTTGAAGAAACTTTAACGTGTGCTCCAAAAATTTTGCTGTTGTTGCTTCGTTTTTCAACCACCTGGGCACGGATATTGTAAATATGCTGTTCCTGAAAATTGAAAAACACTTTGATGCTTAAAAATCTGATATTCCTGTTTTGCGTGTTGTGCGGTGGATTATCCACGGCATGGGCGCAGGCTGATACCACATCGGAAATACAGGATCAGTCGGATGCATCTTCTTCGCAGGTTACCAATCTTGTGGCTACCGTAAAAGAAAAAACAAGGGTTTTGCTTAACTGGCGCCTGCCGAAGAACGGAAACAGAGAGTTTGTGTCAGTGGAGAGAAGTGCGGGCGGGAAAGATTTTGAAATGGTGGCACTGTTGAAACAGCCGGAAACGGGCGACTGGTACGAGTGGGTGGATGATTCCCCTGCGAAGGGCCGCAATGCTTACAGAATTAAACATGCCGGTAAAACGGGTGTGGAACAATATTCTCTGATTGCCAGCACGATGGTGGCCGGCGATATCTCCTTCAAATTTTACCCCAACCCTGTAGACAATATATTAATTGTACGTACCGAAGACCCCATCGATCTGCAGGTGCTCGATGGCAATGGGCAACTCCGCCTCAGCCAGAGCAGAATTCAGGGGCTGCAAACCATTAATGTTACATCCCTGGAAAAGGGTATTTACCTCCTTCGCTGCACAAACCGCGTAACCGGAACCGTAACACAGGAAAGGCTGCTGAAAAATTGATTTTAGTCAATTCAAACAGGGATTTTACCGATTACCACAAAATGGTATTGCAGAAATGGATTTTCACCCTTATTTTTACCTCGGTTTTTCATAGGATATTGGATTTTAAAGCGGGGTTGAATGTCTATTCAGACCCCTTTTTTATTTCCTTTACTTTCTCTAATTTTAGTACAGATTTTCCCTTCCATAGCTCCGAAACATAGAACAGTGCTGCATTTTGCAGCTTACCCTGATGTACATGCGATAAATATTACCTGTTTCCTGAACAACGGCAGAACAGATAGTTTGCTGTTTACCGGTATCAGGTAGCAATACCCTTTTCCTTCGGGAAGTATTCAAAATTTGCTTATTACATTAAAATTCCTGCTATATGAACAGAAGAAATTTTCTATTTCGCACGGGTATGATAGCTCCTGCTGTTTTAATGATGCCAGATATGGTAGTGGCAGAAATTCAATTGGATGATGCAGACATTTTATTGGTGCAGGGAATGGGAACCAAAACGGCTGGTGTAACCGATTCTTTTCTGAAGAGTGGGGGGAAGGTGAAGGAAGTAAAGTTGGGACAGCTTGAATCGGTGAACTGGAATGGACAAAGGTTCACGGCCACCACCAGGGGAGGAGCAAAAGTTACTGCAAAGAAGGTGGCGTTCAATACTGCGTATATGATAGACCGTGAGCGTTCGATGGTGCTGTTTCCATCTCTGTCGAAAGCGTTTGAAGTTTCTTATGCTTCGGAGGGAATTAAGGATGCGCCTGAGTTCTGGGCTATGCCTTCTAAAATGATTCGTCAGGAGAATGCAAAAGGTTTTGTTCAGAAGAAAAAACCGGCATTCATGTGCGTAAGTGCATAAGCCGGGAAAAAGAACCTCCGGGAAAAATCGGTTAGGGATAACAGGCAGAACAGCTGTTTGTTTTGTGCCTGTAAACCAGTGTCAGGCCTTACTCTATCATAGGTTTCAAGAGAGTTCTATAAAAAAGAAAAACCAGCCAAAGAATTGGCCGGTCCTACTATTTACTAACCCATCATAAAACTATCTTTTGAATGCAGAGTTGATGGGATGCTTACGCATTCTGCATTTCCTTAATCTTTTCACGGATCTTAGTTTCGATCTCGTTGCTCAGTTCAGGATTGTCGATCAGCAATTGTTTCACTGCATCACGTCCCTGTCCGAGTTTATCGCTATTGTAGCTGAACCAGCTACCGCTTTTATTTACGATTCCTAATTCCACTCCCATATCGAGGATCTCACCAGTTTTGGAGATACCTTCTCCGAAAACGATATCGAATTCTGCTGCGCGGAATGGAGGAGCTACTTTATTCTTAACCACTTTTACTTTCACACGGTTACCGATTGCTTCATCACCATCTTTGATCTGAGCCATGCGGCGGATATCAAGACGAACAGATGCGTAGAACTTCAGGGCATTACCACCGGTGGTTGTTTCGGGGTTACCGAACATTACACCGATCTTTTCACGCAACTGGTTGATGAATATGCAAATGGTATTGGTCTTATTGATCGTTGCTGTGAGTTTACGAAGCGCCTGAGACATCAGACGTGCCTGAAGACCCATCTTGCTGTCGCCCATTTCACCTTCGAGCTCACCTTTTGGTACCAGCGCAGCCACAGAGTCGATCACCACAACATCGAGTGCACCGGAAAGAATCAATCTGTCTGCAATTTCGAGTGCCTGCTCTCCATAATCAGGTTGAGAGATCAGGAGATTGTCTACATCTACTCCCAGTTTGCGTGCATAAGCGCTGTCGAATGCGTGTTCCGCATCGATGATGGCACACATGCCACCTTTTTTCTGTGCTTCTGCAATTGCGTGTATGGCTACGGTTGTTTTACCGGATGATTCAGGACCATAGATCTCAATGATACGCCCCCTCGGAAATCCGCCGATACCTAATGCTGTATCGAGACCGATTGACCCGGTAGATACCACTTCATGCGGATCCTGGGATTTTTCATTCATCATCATTACACTTCCCTTACCAAAGTCTTTCTCGATCTTATCAATGGTGAGTTTCAGTGCTTTCAGTTTGTCGTTGTTTTCAACGCCAACGCTGTCCTTCTCTTTAGCCATAATGGGTAGTTTTTTAGTATTGTTAGTAGTTATTAGTAGAGTGCGATATTGTATGTCAAATGTAGGGGAAATTTCCGGATTACAAACTAATTATTTTAGCAAAATGAACTAATTTTTTTGGTGGCGTTTTTTTTGCCTGATCCTGAATAAAATATTTACGGTAGTATTTCGTTTGTGCAGCAGCAGAAATTATCCAGTGATTAACCGTACCCATCATATGATCATCACTTCTAATAACTCTTCCAATAAAAAACCCCACCGCTTGATGTGGGGCCCTGGAAATAAGCGTGAACCTGATCTCCAGATAAAGGTATAGGCTGATAACACATGCAAAGGGATAACAATTCCAAATGCCCGTCAATACTACTTTGTGGTAGTTTGAATACCCCTATGCACGCGCATTAAAAAGAACTTAAAAACAACACTTAACTAATTGTTTAGTAACTAATTTATCTGCTTCATTTACCTTTGGAACCCCAGTTAGGCATGAAGCTTGCTAAAAGCATAAAAAGAAAGGCAATTGCAGCAATGCACGGATGGATGTATATTTCTCAATCAAATCAATTTATATGAAGCCCAGTCAATTCTTATTAGTAGCAGTGTCCCCTATCCTCCTTTACTCTTGCGTAAGTAAAAAGAAATTCGCGGCTGAACAAGCCAAAGTTGCACAGCTCACAGAAGCTAATGGTAAATTAACCAACGATCTCAAAGGTTGCGAAGACCTGAAAGCAGAAGCTGCACGTAAAGCTGCAGGCCTGCAAACTGAAATCGATGGCCTCAACAAACAAATCGCGTTCCTTAAAGAAAACAATACTACTGCCCTGAAACAACTGCAGGATCTCTCCGTGATCTCCAGCTCTCAGGCAGAAAGCATTCGCAAGTCTCTGGACAATATCGGCGCTAAAGACGCTTATATCCAAACGCTCCAGCAGTCTATGGCTAAGAAAGATTCACTCAACATGCAACTGGTGATGAATCTGAAAGGCGCTATCGGCAACCTGGACGATAAAGACATCAACATCAAAGTTGACAAAGGTGTTGTTTACATCGACATCTCCGACAAACTGTTGTTCAAAAGCGGAAGCTATGATGTAACCGATAAAGCAAAAGAAGTTCTCGGCAAAGTTGCAACTGTACTGAAAAATCAGCCTGATATCGAATTCATGGTTGAAGGTCATACAGACAACGTAGGTTTCTCAAGAGGCGTTCTCGTAGACAACTGGGATCTGTCTGTAAAACGTGCTACCTCTGTAGTTCGCGTTCTGCAAAACCAGTATGGTCTCGAGCCAGCTAAGATGACCGCTGCCGGTCGCTCTGAATATGTACCTGTTGGTGCAAATGATACTGTAGAAGGTAAAGCTGCTAACCGCAGAACCCGTATTGTGATTCTGCCACAACTGGATCAGTTCTTCAAACTGCTCGAAAAGAAAAACTAATCTTTCGAAGGGACATCAATTAACTCTTATACGCAATTGGCCGGCTGTTCGCAAGAACAGCCGGCTTTTTTTATTTCTGAAGTATCTGATTCAATATCTGATGGAGATTCACCTGTTCCAGCGGATGCGGGGTTCCCGGCAAAATACAGAGTGAAGCCGTTGCTGCCGGCAGTGCACGATACACGCCAACCGTTTCTTCGATACTCACCATTCTGTCTCTGTCTCCCACCATTACCAGTACAGGTATGTTTATTTGCGGATAATCTTCCATGCCGAGCGCATTTCGGTTACCCAACGCATGAAGCAGCTCCGCTACTTTTTTCAATGTTAGTTTCCAGTCTCCGGGCGCATGCAGTTTTGCCAGCTGCGCTGCAAATGCCGGAACTTTCGCTTCGATCTTCTCCGCATCGAAATTCTTTCCCTCCTTTGCTGCAATCTCAGGGCTCCATTCGTATTTGGTGGCAAGCGTTATCAGCCGGCTGATCTTCCCCGGATAATGCCGCGCAATATACATGCCTACATAACCACCGAGACTGTAACCGAAAACGATGGGCGATTGCAGCTGATGCTGTTCGAAATAATCCAGCACCTGCTGTGCAAACATTTCAATGGAGAACGGTTCGTCCGGCATTGGCTCTCCGCCATGTCCTTTTAAATTGAAGTAATGAACTTTGTAATCCTTACCGAGCGCATCGGCCAGCGGCTTCAGTTGCGAAGCTGCACCAACAGCGCCATGAAGCAGAACGATTGTTTCCATAATAATATGTATGATTGTTCTGCACGTTCCGGTTATTTGCGGAGCCGTGCTTCTTCCAGATCCAATTCGTCTTCGCGCTTGCGGAGCAGTTCATCTGCATATTGTTTTTCGTGCCGCATTTTATTGAGCTCCATCCGGCGTGCATGCACCAGCTCCACCAGCATTTCGCGATACTTGTGCAGAAATTCGGGTCGCTTGCGCAGTTCTTCTTCTTTTTCAAGTTTGCCTGCTGCGATCTCCGCCATTCGTTTGTAACGATCTTTCAATCTGATGAAAGCCTCTATGGAATTGGCTTCTGCCGCATAATTGGTTTCCATATGGCTCAGCGCTGCATTCGCCAGGCGCAATCTGATTTCCTGCTCCTGCGCATGTTCATCTTCCGACACTTCAATTTTGAGTGCCTTCAGCAAGAACGGAAGGCTGAGGCCCTGTATCACCAGCGTAACCAATATCACACAAAACGTAATAAATAATATGAGGTTACGGAATGGAAAACTATGTCCATTTCCAAGTGCCAGCGGAATCGATAATGCTGCTGCCAGCGACACTACGCCACGCATTCCGCTCCATGCCACCAGAAACACCGGTCTCCAGCCTGGTCTTGGTTCTTTTGTTTTGATTTTTTTGCTCAGCACTCTTGGGAGATAGGTGGCAGGATAAACCCAAAGTATGCGGATAAGTATGGTAACCACGCTGATCACTACTGCATACTTGAAACTCTGCATCATGGTGTTCTCTTCCAATCCGGCTACAATGCCCGGCAGTTGGAGACCTATCATAATAAATACCACACCATTCAGCAAAAACACGAGTGTATTCCAAACGCTGGTGGTTTGTATGCGGGTATTGTAAGAAAAGATCTCGTGCGATTTTGAACTCATGAACAATCCACCTGCCACTACAGCCAATACTCCGGAAAAATGAAAATGCTCTGCGGTGATGTACATCAGATAAGGAGTGATCAGGGTAATGGCTGTATCGATACTCGCGTTGGTTGGCAGAAAGCGATGTATGAGGTATTCGATAAATGCAATAGCCAGTCCGATGGCAATACCCATCAACGATACCCAAACAAACTGAGCGCCCGCTTTCCACAATATGAATTGTCCGGACATAATGGTGGCCAGTGCAAATCTGAAAACGATGAGTGAAGACGCATCATTCACCAGACTCTCGCCTTCGAGAATGGTGATCACGCGCTTGGGTACTTTCAGACCCTGCAATACACTCGTTGCTGCTACTGCATCGGGAGGCGCAATGATGCCGCCGAGCAGAAAGCCCATCGCCAGTGTAAATCCCGGGATCATGGCTACGGCAGTGAAGGCCACTGCCGCCGATGTAAATATCACCAGCCCGATAGATAATAATCCGATCGGTCGCCGGTTGGTCCAGAAGTCGTTCCAGGATGTGTACCAGGCAGCCGAATATAATAATGGAGGAAGAAAAATAATGAACACCACTTCCGGTTCGAGGCTTATCTCCGGAATACCGGGAATAAAACTGATCAGCAATCCGGCGATTACCAAAAAGATGGGATAAGAAATTCGCAACTTCTCACTCAGCATCGCTAACATCGAAACAACAAAAAGCAGGGAAAGTATCAACAATACATGGTTCTGCAGCATGGCACAATTTATAAAAAATTTCAATGGAAGAAAATCAACAACTGTTGTGGAACGATCACAACATGGGAAACAAAATCAATAGTACCCCTAACTGACTTTGCTGTAATCTGAACCTGCACAATTTATTTACACACCGATAATCTGTGGAATCAGACGGCTGGCAACAGATTTGAAAGCCAATCCGAAACACGAGTATGAAAAGACTATGGTTATTGGCTTTACCCGTAGCAGTATTTGCATCCTGCAATGATAGCAGCAACAGAGAAATGGAAAACTCCGACACCACAACTATTCAGCCTCAGGCAGTGGATACCACGCTGAACCATCCCGGAGATTCTGCGAGAACGGATACCATTCGCATGGATACGAGTCAGCGGAGCATGCCGGCTGATACCACAAAATCCGGCAAACGAAAAAAATAAGCAAATCAGCATATTATTGTTGAACCAGCAACAGTACAAAGGCCGTCTGGCAATGTCAGACGGTTCTTTCTGTGTTTCGCCCCATGGCAGCAATTTTGAATGCAGTTTCTGAAAAGCTATGCGCACTATTCTTATTGGTGTGTGGCTGATGATACTGCTGATTGCAGCTACACCGCGAAACAGCGAAAACATCCGTTCTGCAATTGCTCCAATTGAAAAGGAGGCAGTTGCAGATACCATTTTCTCCGGCGAGTGGTTCTTATTGCCTGTTCTGCCTTCCGATACTGCAGCTGGAGAATTCCCTTCTATCCGGTTCAATGCAAAAAAAGGCCACTTCACCGGACATACCGGATGCAATACCATGGAAGGGGAATTTGCTTACACTGACAGCACATTGCAGTTTGGAGAACCGCTTCGGCTCTCAAAGAAAGTGTGTACCGGGTATAATGAAGCTGCTTTCCTCAGAAACTTCCTTCGCACCAACCGGTATAGTTTCAGAGACTCGATGCTGATCTTCTGGTTCGATCAGACCGAGCTGATGCGCTGGACGAGAAAACCTGAACGGACGCCAGTGATCAAACGCGCCTGAACATAATGCTAATAATAGTTTGAATGGATACGTTTGAAAGGGGAGTGCATCGAAAAACGGTGACTGCCCTTTGAAGCCTGTTGATCTATTGCTGCGCTTCTTTCTGACTGTTCAGCCACTCTTTGTGCTGGCCAACCGCCCTGATGTCGTTGAAGCTGTAACTGTCTCCCAGTCTCTCTTTTATGGCTGTGGCGGATCTGGGACCATCCAGCTGTACTGCCATTTCTTCGAGTATCCGTTTCACTTTATCGGCCTCTACGAGTTGCGTTATGCCTACTTCTCCTGTGGCGATGAATGAAATGAGATGTGTTTCGATGGTGCCGTTCGCCAGGTTTCGCAATGCTGCAATCTCAGGAATGGTTTTGCCTTCCCGGAACAGCTTCAGCGTAATGCGATTGGAGTCTCCCTTCGTTGCCTTGCCCGATTTCTTTTCTTCCTTCACTTCCTGTTCTTCGGTTTTAACGCGGAAAGATTTCTGCATGTCTTCCACCTCCTGCAATAATTGTCCGGCTGAAAGTCCCTGCGATAATCCGGCAGCAATATGGATGGCCAGTTGCAATTCCTGTTTTTTTCTTTCAGGAAGCAGACTGAGTTCGTTCAGCTCACGGATGTACTTTTTCACTCGTTGTTTGATGCGCACATCTTCCGCATGATCTCTGATGCTTGCAATCAGCTGATCGAGCGGCTGCAGAAAATATTCCGCAGCTGCTGCAATGCGCTGGCGGAGAAACTGGAAATTATCCTGCTCGGCATGCGGCAGCAATTGTTCGAGCTGACGCATGAATTTTGCCGCCATATCCTGATGCTGCAACACCGTGCGTACAGTGGTTTGCGCCCAGTTGATGGCTGTGTTCATATCGGTGAGCTGTCGATTGTGGTAATCATCATAGTGCTCACGAAATGTTTCGGCCATCTTGGTGAAATCGAAACTTTTAACGAGTGAGCGTGCCACAAATAATTTTTGTTCTTCTTCCAGCAAGTGCTGCAGCAGGTCTTCGGATTGTTCGGAATTGCTGAAGTGTTTTGTGCGTGCATCGGTTTGGATGCAATGCGGCTGGATGCGCGAAAATAAAATCAAACCTTCCAGTGATGTCAGCCGGCTGAGTGCCACATACACCTGTCCGGGTGCAAAACTTGCTCCCGCATCAATGATGGCTTTCTCGAATGTAAGCCCCTGGCTTTTGTGAATGGTGATGGCCCATGCCAGCCTGATCGGAAACTGCGTATAACTTCCCATCTCTTCTTCTTCGATATTGTCTTCTTCACGATTGTATTGATAGCGGATATTCTTCCAGGTCTCTTTCTCCAGCTCCATTTCGTAAGACTCGCCGGGGAAGTTCACGTAGATCTTTTCTCCTGCTATGCGGCTTATCACGGCGATCTTGCCGTTGTAGTAGCGGCGGCTCTCGCCTTTATCGTTCTTGATGAACATGATCTGCGCACCTTCTTTCAGTTGAAGCAGGCGTTCCGCGGGAAGCGCCTTTTCGTTGAAGTCTTTGGTGATCAATCCCTGAAATTCATAAAGCGTTCCATCGAGTTTGTTCAGTTGCTGCTGATTGATGGTATCGGCTTTGGCATTATGCGTAGTCAATATGATGAAGTTCTCTCCGGGCTCCTGCTGATATCCGGGGCGATAATGCTGGTGCAGCCTGTCGAGATCCTGATCGGTAGTAGTATTGTTGCGGATATTGTTGAGTATGTCGATGAAGTCAGCCTCATGTTGGCGGTAGATCTTCTTCAGCTCAAGATATACCGGCGGATGCTGCTGCAATACCTGCGCATCGAAGAAAAACGGACTTCTGTAATGATCTTTCAATACTTCCCATTCCTCATTGCTCACTACTGGCGGCAGCTGAAACAGATCGCCGATGTACAAAAGCTGCACACCTCCGAAAGACTGCTCCGGCTTGCGTCGTACGTGGCGGAGAATAAGATCGATCTCATCGAGCAGATCGGCGCGAAGCATGCTCACTTCATCGATTACCAGCAACTCCAGTTCGCGCAGCAGTTCTTTTTTGTCCCTGCTGAGTTTGAGGTTCTTGAGCAGGGTATTTTGATTGTTGAACTGCTGGTTGCTGTTCCATCCTGCCAGGGGCGATGGAATGTATGCTCCGAACGGAAGCTGAAAAAAAGAATGCATGGTAACGCCACCTGCATTGATGGCGGCTACGCCGGTAGGGGCGATGATGGCCATCCTTTTGTTGGTATTCTCCCGGATGTATCGCAGAAAAGTGGTCTTACCCGTACCGGCCTTCCCGGTGAGAAAGAGATGGCGGTTGGTTTGGTTTACAAACCGGGCTGCGAGGTAAAAGAGATGATTGGATGCATCGGGTTGCGACATATCATTTCCACTTTGCCGGCAAGATAAGGAATGATTGGGTAAAAATAGTGATATAAAATACGAATAAGGATATTCGTTACCGTTAGGGTTACGTATGTTTTGACATACGCGGAAATACAATACCGTAGATGGTTTTAGGGATTTTCTGAATTGCAGAATGTTCGGAAAATATGCCGGGACTGCCGGTCGCCCGCATCCCACGCGTTACTCACTCTACGGACACTGAGCGGATGCGAAGTAAAATGCCTCCTTCATTCTCTGAACTATCGCAAATCAAACATAACTCTCATTCAACCACCTAGCCATGACGCTTCACATGCCGCATCCACTCATTAACTTATCACCCAACCCATAAAAATTTATAAACATTCCTTCACTCCGGTGAACCCTTCGTAAATTGCACCCATGATCGACTATTTAAAAGGATTGAATGATAAACAGCGCGAAGCTGTTCTCCACAAAGACGGACCTCTCATGATCGTTGCAGGCGCAGGTAGCGGTAAAACCAAAGTACTTACCACCCGTATCGCACACCTCATGGCAAGTGGAGTAGACGCTTTCAACATCCTGGCACTTACCTTCACCAACAAGGCCGCCAAGGAAATGAAAGAAAGGATCGGGCATATCCTTGGTAATTCCGATGCACGTAACTTATATATCGGCACTTTCCACAGCGTATTTGCCAGAATCATGCGCGCCGAAGCGCATCGCCTCGGATATCCCAGCAACTTTACCATTTATGATACCGACGACGCCAAAAGCGTGCTCAAGGCTGTGATCAACGAAATGAACCTGGATGACAAAACCTATAAGCCATCCGCAGTTTACAATCGTATCTCATCTGCCAAGAACGCCCTCGTTGGCCCCATCGAATATGCCAATGATTATGGTCTTCAGCAGGAAGACCTTCGTGGCAACCGCCCCGCCATCGCTCAGATCTATGATGCCTATGTGAAACGCTGTTTCAAGAACGGCGCCATGGACTTCGATGATCTGTTGATGAAATTCTATGAACTGCTCAAGAATTTCCCCGATGCACTCAGCAAATACCAGCACAAGTTCAAATACATCCTCATCGATGAGTATCAGGATACCAACCCTGCGCAGTACGAAATCATCAAACTGCTCGGAGCCATGCACGAGAATGTCTGCGTGGTAGGGGATGATGCGCAAAGTATCTATGGCTTCCGCGGAGCTACCATCGAAAACATCCTTCAGTTCCAGAAAGATTATGAAGATGCCAAAGTTGTGAAACTGGAACAGAATTATCGTAGTTCGCAGAGCATCATCAATGCTGCGAATGAAGTGATCAAGAACAATAAAGGACAGATCCCCAAAAACCTCTGGACCGAAAACAGTGAAGGAGAAAAGATCAAACTGGTAAGAACTTCTTCCGATAACGACGAAGGCAAATTCGTTGCCGACACCATTCAGGAACAAAAGCTCAGAAATCATTACAGTAACCGCGACTTCGCCATTCTCTACCGCACCAACTCGCAGAGCCGTGCGTTTGAAGAAGCGCTTCGCCGCATGGGCATCGCCTACACCATGTACGGCGGTACCAGCTTCTATTCGCGTAAAGAGATCAAAGATTTTGTAGCGTATCTCCGCATCATTGTAAACCCCAATGACGAAGAAGCGCTGAAACGCATTATCAATTACCCTGCACGCGGTATCGGCAAAACCACTATCGACAGGGCTTTGCTGGTGGCCAATCAGCAGAACATTTCCATGTGGCAGGTGCTGGATCAGGCGCAGCTTTTCGGTTTCAAGAGCAATACACTCGAAGCCATCGACGGTTTCGTAACTATGATCAAGAGCTTTACCAGCATGCTCGAAAACAGAAACGCCTCTGATGTGGCCGTTCATGTGGGTAAGCAAACAAACCTCGTTAAAGAACTTTTCAACGATAAAAGTACCGAAGGCATTGCCCGTTACGAGAACATTCAGGAGTTGCTGAACTCCATCAAAGAATGGGTAGAAAGTCCGGACAGTGAAGAAGGCGAAGTGATGGATAAAGGTCTCGGCGCATATCTGCAGCAGATCACACTGCTTACCGATGCCGACGACAAAGATCCCAATGCCGACACGGTTAAACTGATGACCATCCACGCCGCAAAAGGTTTGGAGTTCGCCTGCGTATTTGCCGCCGGTCTCGAAGAAATGCTCTTCCCCAATGCCATGAGCATAAACACCAAGGAAGAACTGGAAGAAGAAAGACGATTATTCTACGTAGTGGTCACCCGCGCCAAGCAGCGACTCTGGGTTACTTACGCCAATACCAGATACCGTTTCGGACAACTGGTGCAGAACGAGCCCAGCCGTTTCATCGATGAACTGCCCGATCAGTATATCGATCGCAGTTTCGCCGGAGGTGGTGTTCGCAATCAGGGCGGCAACGGAAGCCAGTGGGGATCGGGTCGCAGCGCTTACGACCGCATGCATGGCGGAAGCGGCGGCGGTAGTGGATGGGGAGGCAACTCTGCCCGCGATGCTGAAAAACAATATGGACCTCCGCCATCCAAAAAAGCAGCCACACCTTCTTATGTGCAACCTAAGCCACCTACATCAAAAGTAGTGGAACATACGCCCAGTGCAGACTTCGTGGCAAGCGACATTTCTGAACTGAAAGAAGGGCAAAAAGTAGAGCACCAGAAATTCGGATTCGGAACCGTTGCTAAGATCGAAGGCTCTGCGCACAACCCGGTTGCAACCATCAAATTCGATCAGAACGGAGAAAAGAAAATAATGTTGAATTACGCGAAGCTTCGCATTCTTGCGTAAACATATCGGTGCAACTGCATCAACGATATCGGGACTGGCCTTTGTGGTCAGTCCCTTTTTATTTCGAAGCGAAAAGTTGCCAGCCAATTAAGTTGAAATATCTGCCTGCATTAATTCAACAGCTTTCTCAGTGCGGCTTTCAGGCTGCCGGATTTAACTTTTCAATGATAAATTTTAATGATATTTAAGGCCTTCTCCTTGTTCTCCCGGCACGATAATCGTAACTTTAAGAAGATGCCCCTGAGCCATTTTTCAAGCTTTAAAAAAGCCAATGGTAATGGAAGAAAAGAAGGAAAACAGAGTGGACCCGAAGGCATGTTCCTACATCACATTCAATACGGTTGATTGGGTGGATATCTTTATCCGTCCGGTTTACAAGCAGATCATTACCGATGTGCTGAACAGTTTCATCGTCTCCAAAGGATTGATTGTACATGCCTGGTGCCTGATGACCAATCATCTTCACCTGCTGGCCCGTTGCGACGATCCGGGCGGATTGGCACATATCGAAAAAGAGTTCAAGAAAATCACTACCAATAAGATACTCGAAGCAATGGATACTGAAACGGACCTCCGCAAATCGTGGATGCTCGAAAGGTTCGAACATTGCAGTCAATCTCTCAAACGTCTTGAAAAATTCTGTGTGTGGCAGAGCTGCACCAATCCGTCATGCATTCATTTCAGGGAGCCATTCAGGCTCAAGGAAAAAGTATTGCATATTCATGAGAATCCGGTGCGCGACAAAATTGTGGATCTGCCCGAAGATTATCTCTACAGCTCTGCACGGGACTATGCGGGCGTGAAAGGCCTGGTGCGCATCACTGCCATCGATTTCAACGAGGTGCTGAAACTGATGATCAAGCCGTAGGCTATAATTTTTCTACGGCGGCAGCGAGTGCGGCTACATTCTTTTTATCGTTGCCGATAAAGATCTGTTTACCGATGATGGCCACAGGTCTTTTGAGAAATGTATATTCTTCGAGAATGAGTTTCCGGTAATCATCCTCCGTTAAGTTTTTGTCTTTCAATCCCATCTCTTTGTATTTGAGCGCCCTTCGGCTGAAGAGTGATTCATAAGATCCGCTCAGCGCCTTCATTTCGTCCAGCTGCGCCGGAGTGATGGATTCGGTTTTGATCTCCTGCATCATAAACCCTTTCTGATCAACCTTTGTGTCTTTTATAATGGCCTGACAGGTAGTGCAATTGCCGAGGTGGTAGAACTTTTTCATCTTTTCGGATTAATCCGGCAAAAATAGGGGGAGGACTGTAATATTTTTATAGTCTATCGCGACCTATTTGGTATCTTTTGCGCCAAAACCAATTAAAGTTTGCACCCGAAGACCGACCCGGATGAGTTTTTAGCATTGGTAAACCAGCACAAAGGCATGTTGCACAAAGTGTGTAACCTGTATTGTGCCACGGAATATGATAAACAGGACCTGTTTCAGGAGATCGTAATACAGCTATGGCGGGCTTACCCCCGTTTTCGCGGCGATTCCAAATTCAGCACCTGGCTCTATCGTATTGCCCTGAACACTGCTATCTCCGACCTCCGAAAGCAAAAAAACCTTATCAAAAACGTTGAACCGGAACTGCTGCCCACAGAGATCCAGGACATTCAATACAACAAGGATAAAGAAGAAAAACTGGCGCAACTGTACAAAGCCATTCACCAGCTACCAGAAATCGAAAGAGGTATTGTGATGTTGTATCTGGAAGATAAAAGCTACGAAGAGATGGAAGAGATTCTCGGTATCAACCAGAATAACCTGCGGGTAAAGATGAACCGCATCAAAGAAAAATTACGTAAACTCACTAAAGCAGTAGAACATGGAGTTGGATAGCCTGAAAGATATTTGGAAAGAACAGGACCAGCACGTGGACCGTCACCCTGATAACAGTAACGAGATTTTGTCCATGCTGGGTAAGAAATCGCAGAGCCCGGTTGCAAAGCTCAGACGTAATCTCCGATGGGAACTGGTTGCCGTAATAATCACCTATGCATTTGCTATAATTTACTACCTCACAGAAAAACATGGCCGGTACTGGGAAGTGTCCATCCTGTTTACACTCGTAGCGGTAGGATTCGGATTCTACTACTATCATAAAGACAAACTGCTGAAATCGATGCAGTGTGTAGAATCGGAAGTGAAAAGCAATCTGCAGCATCAACTCGGTACGCTCGAAAAATATGTACGATTCTATTTCATCGCAGGCACTTTGCTGATGCCGTTTTTGTACTACTTAACCGGATTGATCATACTTTACAAAACACCTTCTTTTCAGCTTTCCGGAGAAACCCTTGGAAACCGCGCCCAGCCGATGCTGAATGCCGTGAGAGAGCATGGCCTCTTCACAGAATTTCTGATCGGTGGAGTAGTGGTAACAGCCGGCATGTACTTCCTCAATAAATGGTACCTGAATAAACTGTATGGCCAGCATATCAAATACCTGAAAGATCTGCTGAGGCAAATGGACGAAATCTAACTGCACATGAACACCCCCGGAACCATCACAGTAAAAAAGCCGGCTTACCTCAAAAAGCATTTTGAGTTCTGGCACGATAACGAATTGCTGGCCGAAATAAATTATCCTTCGTCCTTCAAGAGCGATGCCGTTGTTACCATCGGTGATAAGAAATGGGTGTTGAAGAAAACCGGTTTCTGGAAAACGAAACTGGAGATCAAAGCAGAGCAGAGTCCGTATACACTTGAATCGTATCCCATCAACTGGAACAAAAAGCTGGAGATCCGTTATCAGGATGGCAACACCTACAAAATGAAACGCACCGCGGTATTCAAAGCAGAATACGCCTGGCTGGATGCGCAGCAAAAACCGGTGATCAGCATACTCAGCCGCAGTCACAGCAAATCGGAGCGCGGCAAAGTGCAGATCCATGCCACACCCGTTGCAGAATACATGCTGTTGCTGATGATCGGATGGTATACCGTTATCCACACAGAAGAACAATCTGCTGCTGTTATCGCCAGCACCTAAGCGGGGATTCCTCAGAATATCTTTGTATCTTGATTGCCTAACACGTATGTCGTATGTCGATGAAAACGCGCAGGCAATTTCTGAAGCAGTCCACTGTACTTACTGCAGGTCTCTTTATTATTCCCGAAAACTTTTTTGTAAAACAGGCACCCATTGGAGTGCAGCTGTATACGCTTCGCAACGAAGTAGCGAAAGACCCTGTTGATACCATTACACGTGTAGCACGCCTTGGCTACAAACAAATTGAAACCTACGGATACAAAGACCGTAAATGGTTTGGCCTCTCTGTAGATGAATTCAATAAGCTGCTGAAAGAAAACGATCTCAGCTCTCCATCAGGCCACACTTACGGAGGACAATATTTTCTCGAACCCAATTGGGAAGAAGGATGGAAAACAGCAGTAGCTGATGCAAAAGCCATCGGGCAGGAATACATAGTTGTTCCCTGGCTCGATCAGAAGTTTCGCAGCATCGAACATTACAAACAACTCACAGATCAACTCAATAAAGCGGGTACCATTGCGCAGCAATCCAAACTGAAACTCGCTTATCATAATCACGATTTTGAATTTGCCGATCAGAGCGGACAAAACGGCCTCGACATTCTGATGCGCGGCACCGACAAATCACTCGTGCATTTCGAGCTCGATATTTACTGGGCCACCAAGGCCGGGCATGACCCCATTGCCTTGTTCAACCAATATCCCGGCCGTTTTGCGATGTGGCATGTGAAGGATATGGACAATACACCCGAAAAGAAATTCACAGAAGTAGGCAATGGAGTGATCGATTTTACTACCATCTTTAAACACGCAAAGAAGAGTGGCATGCAATACTTTTTTGTAGAGCAGGATCAATGCCCGGGCTCTCCTTTCGACAGCATTCAAACAAGCATCACCAATCTGAAAGAACGCATTCTGAAATAACGAAAGAACTGTTTCGAAAAAAGAACCGGGGCTGCATTTCACAACGCAGCCCCGGTTTCATTGTAAGTACTATCTCAACCTTTCGTTACAATTTTTTGATCTTGATGTTTCTGTACCATACAGGATCGCCATGATCCTGCAGACCGAATCTGCCTTTTTTATAGGTACCGAAATCGGGCATGGACTTGAATTTGCTGCCGGCGATCAATTGCTTCCACTGATCGTCCCACATAGTGGTGCTCAGCACTTTTGTGCCGTTCAGCATAAATTCGAGTTTGCCGTCTTTTGAAATGATCTCCACCTGATTCCATTCACCTGCGGGGCGAACAGTTTCGGGTGAGCTGCTGATGAGATCATAGAGATCGCCTGCGCGATGTTTGTTGATCTTTGAATCAGGATGTCCTGCATTGTCGAGCACCTGCATTTCGGGGCCGGTATGCCAGGTATGTTCGTATTTAGGTTCTTCTTTCACAAAGAGAATGATGCCGCTGTTGCCGGCTGCATTGAGTTTCCACTCCAGTTTGAGGTGATAGTTGTCGTATTCTTTTTCAGATACGATGTCTCCACCGCCCACAGTCTGCCAGTCTTTCTTTTGTTTGGGATCGAGGTGCAGTGTACCGTCGGCAACAACCCAGGCGCTGCCGTCTGATTTGTTGTTGTACACGTGCCATCCGTTTTTGGTAGTGCCATCGAACAGCAATTCCCAGCCTTCTTCTTTTTCCTGACCGGTCAACTGGTTGTGGTATGGCTCTACATCGATGGCTGGTCCACCTTTGGTTGTATCGGTTTTGGGTTGATTGTCGAGCGGATGGTCATTGTTGGCACCACAGGATACAAAGCCTGCAGCGAGCATGAAAACGGCGAGCATTGATCGCATAGCAATTCGGTTTTTTATTGATAGTAATATAGGCAATTATAAGGTCTTCACCTTTATATTTCTGAACCATACTTTATCGCCATGATCCTGCAATACCAGTTTGCCGGAATTCACTTTTGCAAATTCTTCTATCGTTTTGAATTTGCTTTTGGCGATCAGCTCTTTGAATTCAGGGCTGTTCATATTGGTGATTACAACTTCTTTGCCATTCTGATACAACGAGAGATTACCGTTCTGATAAATGATCTCGCTGGTATTCCATTCACCGGCTTTGCGGCTGTTTTCAGGTACTGCCGAAATGAGGTCGTAGAGATCACCTGCGCGATGCTTCACAAATTTTGCATCGGCATGTGCATTGTTGTCGATGATCTGCATTTCGGGAGCTGTTACATAAGCCCATCTGTATTTCGGATCTTCCTGTGCATGGAACATGATGCCGCTGTTGCCGGCGGAATCGATTTTCCAATCGAGTTTGAGATGGAAGTTGCCATACGTTTTGTCTGATGTGAGATCGCCACCTCCTTCGCCTTTGGGGCCTTTGGCCTTAGGGTCGAGAAAAAGCACGCCATCTTCCACTTTCCAGGCAGCGCCGTCGGTGCGGTTGTTGAAAACATGCCATCCGTTTTTAGTACTGCCATCAAACAGCAATTCCCAGCCCTGCGATTGTTCTTTGGAGCTGAGTGTATTGTTTGAAGAAGCTGTCTGCGATTTGCGGCTGGTTGTGCAGCTGCATAATGCGATAAGTGTCAGGATGGTGCAAAATCGGTTTAGCATACGGGTTTCATTGATGCTTAAAAATAAGCAAATCCCGCATTTGTGCTGCAAAAATTTTAGATATGAAGTGTTTTGCCTCGTTATTGTTCCGTTAATGGCCGGGCAACAGCTGCTGTGAAGTGAATTCAAGAGGGCAGAAAGCTAAAATGGCCGGTTGTAGTAACCGGCCATTCGAATATGTTGAGAAAGCCGCAGTGTATGGCTGGCTGAAAATGCAGCTGCCATTCCATCCGGACCTGTCAATGATTATTTCTGATTCTTCAGGCTCAGAATGTACTTCACCATCATGCGCGCATCATCCATGGAGAGGCTTGGGTGTGGCGTCATGGGTACTTGCCCCCATACACCCTGACCTCCTTTGATGATCTTGTTGCTGAGGTCGTCGATCACTGCATCGGTAGCTTCATATTTGGCTGCTACATCTGTATAAGCAGGACCGATATTTTTTTCACTGATCTTGTGGCAGGTAGTGCAATCGAGCTTACCGATCATGGTAAGTGCTTTCTCTGCATCAGCATCAACTGTAGAAGCAGATTTTTTCTCTTCGGCTTTCTGCTCAGGAGCTTTGGTTTCACCTCCTCCGCATGCATACATCATAAGGCTGGCGGCAGCTATAGCGCCAAGAACCATTAACTTTTTCATTCGTTACCAGTTTTATCAATCGTCAAAGAATATGGCAAGTTACTTTACAAACCGAGAACTGCCCTATTAAAATTTTCGTTACTTCCGGTACCCGCGAAATCGTCGAAGGCTTTGTCGGTAACCGGAATAATATGTTCGCTGATGAAGCGCGCACCCTCCGCAGCTCCCACTTCAGGATGTTTGATGCAGCATTCCCACTCCATTACAGCCCATCCCGGAAAATCGTACTGCGCCATTTTACTGAAGATAGATTTGAAGTTCACCTGACCATCGCCCAGTGAACGGAATCTTCCTGCACGGTTGATCCAGCTTTGGTATCCGCCATACACGCCCTGCTTTCCTGTGGGATTGAACTCTGCATCTTTCACATGGAAAGCGCGGATGCGCTCGTGATAATGATCGATGAATGCCAGATAATCCAAACACTGCAAAGCCATATGTGATGGATCGTATAAAATGTTAGCGCGTTTGTGGTTGTGAGTGTGTTCGAGAAATGTTTCGAAGCTGATGCCATCGTGCAGATCTTCTCCGGGATGCAGTTCGTAACAAACATCCACTCCGTGTTCATCAAATGTATTGAGGATGGGAATCCAGCGTGCAGCGAGTTCTCTGAAACCTGTCTCTACCAATCCCGCAGGTCGCTGCGGCCATGGATAAACATTCTGCCAGAGCAGCGCACCGCTGAATGTTGCATGTGCATTGAGCCCAAGGTTCTGTGATGCTTTCGCTGCCCATTTGAGTTGCTGCACTGCCCACTCATATCTTGATGATGGATTGTTGTGATACTGCGCCGGTGCAAATCCATCGAACAATGCATTGTATGCAGGATGCACTGCAATCAGCTGCCCCTGCAAATGCGTACTCAGTTCTGTTATCTGCATGCCATGTGCTGCAACGGTGCCGAGCAGTTCATCCACATAGGTTTTGCTTTCGGCTGCCTTTTGCAGATCGATGAGGCGGCTATCCCATGTAGGAATCTGCACGCCTTTGAAACCCAGACCAGACGCCCATTTGCATATGGAGTCGAGTGTGTTGAATGGTGCATTGTCTCCAACGAACTGCGCCAGAAAAATGCCGGGACCTTTGATGGTTCTCATATTTTAAAGCTTGTCCATTTTTGTGATGAGTTACTGCTGGCCACTACATTCTCGATGAAAGCCATTCCGCGAACGCCTTCTTCCACGCCGGGATAGTCGAGCATTTCGGGTGTAGGGGTAGTGCCTTCGAGCCTTGCATTGAGTGTATGTGCGAAGCAGCGGTAGATATTGGCGAAGGCTTCGATATATCCTTCAGGATGTCCACCTGGTGTACGCGTATTGAATTTAGCGAATGAAGAAAGATAGCCTTGTCCTGCACGATACACTTGTGTTGGCTGATCGAGCCATTTCACCAGCAATGTGTTGGGTTCCATCTGTTGCCATTCGATGCTTCCCTTTTCTCCGTACACGCGCAGCTTGAGGGCATTCTCTTCGCCGGCGGCGATCTGTGTGGCCATGAGCACACCGGTTGCGCCGTTGTCGAAGCGAAGCAGCACTGCGCCATCATCGTCGAGTGCGCGGCCGGGAACAACGATGTTGAGATCGGCACAGAGTTCTGTGATTTTCAATCCTGATACATATTCTGCGAGATGCGCGGCATGCGTTCCGATATCTCCCATGGCTCCGCTTTTGCCGGAACGTTTGGGATCGGTGCGCCAGGCTGCCTGTGCATTGCCTTCTTTTTCGCTGAGTGTGCTGAGCCATCCCTGCGGATATTCCACATAGATCTTTCTCACTTTGCCGATAGTGCCATCCTGTACCATCGATCTGGCCTGCTTTACCATCGGATAGCCTGCGTATGTATGGGTGAGTGCGAGCAACAAACCTGTATCCTTCACTTTCTGCTGCAACTGTTTTGCTTCGTCGAGGGTGAAGGTCATGGGTTTTTCGATCACAACGTGAAAGCCGTTGTTGAGTGCCGTGAGGGCGGGATCGATATGTGCGAAGTTGGGAGTAACGATGCTGACAAAATCCATTCGTTCATTTTCCGGTAACGATCGTTCGTTCACAATCATGTCTTCATAACTCGCATAAATTCTGTTCTCAGGGAGCAACAGTGCACGGCCAGATTCTCTTGATGTGTCTGGGTTTGAGCTGAATGCGCCACAACTGAGTTCAATAAGCCCATCCATATTGGTGGCGAGGCGATGGATAGCGCCAATAAATGCGTTGCTTCCGCCACCTATCATCCCCATTCTTAATTTTCTTTTCATGCAAACGTTTGATGGCCGAAAGATAAACCAACATTTTGTATTTTGGTGTTCCAACGACACTAAGTATGGGAAAACACACACGAAGGCTTGCCATCAAAAATATTGTTGCAGGTACTGCTGCTGTCAGCACTGCTGGTATGCTCTCCTCATTCACTTCTTCATCAGACAATCATTATTCATTGAAAGGAAAAGTTAATCACTCTGTTTGCCGGTGGTGCTTCGGCTCTGTTCCGTTAGAAGATTTTTGTGCAGCTGTAAAACCGATGGGTATCAAGGCCATCGATCTCGTTGGCCCGAAAGACTGGCCCATATTGCAAAAGCATGGCCTCTATTCTTCCATGTGCAATGGCGCAGAGATCAATCTGGTGGATGGTTGGAACGATACTCAGTTTCATGCCACTCTCATCAAAAACTATACGGAGATGATTCCGCTTGTAGCTAAAGCCGGCTACAAAAACCTCATCTGCTTCAGCGGCAACCGAAGAGGAAAGGATGATGAAACCGGATGGAACAATTGTGTTAGTGGTCTCAAACAGGTGATCGGCCTTGCCGAAAAACACAATGTTACTTTAGTGATGGAACTGCTCAACAGCAAGATCGATCACAAAGATTATCAGTGCGACAAAACGCCCTGGGGTGTTGAGCTGGCGAAGCGGATCGGCTCGCCCAATTTCAAACTGCTCTACGATATCTATCATATGCAGATCGACGAAGGAGATGTTATACGCACTATCCGCGACAATCATCAGTACATCGCGCATTATCATACTGCCGGTGTTCCGGGAAGGCATGAGATAGACGAGAAACAGGAGCTGTATTATCCTGCCATCATGAAAGCTATTGTGGATACAGGTTTCACCGGTTATGTGGCGCAGGAATTCATTCCGTCCTCAAAAGACAATACTGAAAAACTTGCTGCATTGCAGAAAGCTGTTCAGATCTGTGATATCTAAGTTCGTCTAACGGTTATCAACATATTTTTTCCACATTATCAAACGATCCCGCATGCCCGACAATATTTATGATGCCATAGTGGTTGGTTCCGGAATCAGCGGCGGATGGGCCGCCAAGGAACTCACTGAAAAAGGTCTGAAAGTTCTGTTGCTCGAAAGAGGCCGCGATATCAAACACGTGAAAGATTATGAGAATGCTACCAAACCCATTTGGGAGTTCCCTCATCGTGGTGGCCGAACGCAGCAGATGATCAACGATTATCCGGTACTCAAAAGAGATTATCCGCTCAACGAGATCAATCTCAGCTACTGGGCGAATGAGAAGGATTGTCCGTATACAGAAACAAAACGTTTCGATTGGTTCCGTGGATATCACGTGGGTGGCCGCTCACTCATGTGGGGACGGCAAAGTTATCGCTGGAGCGATCTCGATTTTGAAGCCAATGCAAAAGACGGTCATGGTGTCGACTGGCCGATCCGTTACAACGAGATTGCGCCATGGTACGATTATGTGGAAAAATTTGCAGGCATCAGCGGCAGTCTCGAAGGGCTTCCACAATTGCCCGACGGACAGTTTCTTCCACCCATGGACATGAACGTGGTGGAGAAAGATGTAGCAGCGCGCATCAAAAAACATTACGACAATAAACGACAGATGATCATCGGCCGTGTGGCCAATATCACCAAACCGCTTCCCGGAAGAACCAATTGCCAGTACCGCAACAAGTGTTGGCTGGGATGTCCGTTCGGCGGGTATTTCAGCACACAGAGCAGTACGCTGCCTGCGGCGGTGGCCACAGGCAATCTTACACTTCGTCCTTTCAGCCTTGTTACTAAAGTGTTGTACGATAAAGATTCGAAGAAAGCGAAAGGTGTTGAAGTGCTGGATACCGAAACCAATCAGACCATCGAATTCAAATCGAAGCTAGTTTTCCTCTGTGCCTCTGCATTCAACAGCACCTGGGTGCTCTTCAATTCTGCCACCGATATCTGGCCAGGCGGATTGGGCAGCAGCAGCGGCGAACTTGGCCACAACGTAATGGACCATCACTTCCGTTGCGGGGCAAGTGGTAAAGTAGAAGGGTATGAAGACAAATACTATTTCGGAAGAAGGCCTAACGGCATTTACATTCCGCGATACAGAAACCTTTCCGACGAAAAGCGCAACTATCTTCGTGGATTCGGCTATCAGGGTGGTGCAGGCCGTCAGGGCTGGAGCCGCAACGTAGCAGAACTCGGCATCGGCGTTAATCTCAAAGAAACACTGCAGGAGCCAGGTGAATGGAGCATCGGAATCACGGGCTTCGGAGAAATTCTTCCTTACCACGAGAATAGGATCACGCTCAATAATAAGGTAAAAGACAAGTGGGGGCTGCCCGTACTTGATATGAACTGTGAGATCAAAGAGAACGAGAAGAAGATGCGCAAAGACATGATGAATGATGCCGTTGAAATGCTCACCAATGCCGGCGTAAAAGATGCCAAAGCCAGCGACAATGGTTATGACTTCGGCATGGGCATTCACGAAATGGGAACAGCACGCATGGGAAAAAGCGCTAAAACATCTGTGCTCAACGGCAACAATCAGGTGTGGGATTGCAAGAATGTATTTGTAACCGATGGCGCCTGCATGACCTCCGGCGCATGTGTGAATCCATCGCTCACCTACATGGCGCTCACAGCAAGAGCAGTGAACTTTGCAGTAGAAGAACTGAAAAAAGGAAACCTCTAAACCTCACCATCAAATCAATTCATATGAACAGAAGAGATGCCGTTTCAAAAGTTGCCATATTGCTTGGAACTGCTGTGATTGGTGCAGAGTTCTTCCTCAGTGGTTGCAAACTCAACAGCAGGGAAGAAGAGGAAAAGAAGAAACTCGCAGCGAAGGATTCCAAAAACAAAAACACTGAGGTAAAAAAAGATACACCTCCAAAGAAACTGGAATATACCGGAAAGCTCTTTACGCAGGAAGAGATTGCTTATCTGAATGAAGTGTCTGAGATCATCATTCCAACAACAGATACGCCAGGCGCCAAAGCTGCTGAGGTAGGTGTTTTCATGGCGGTGATGGTAACCGACTCTTACAAACCTGTTGATCAGAAGATCTTCCGTGATGGCATGAAGAAGATCGAAGACGCCAGCACTAAAAAATACAAAGCGGGATTTATGGCGCTCACGCCAGTGCAGCGCAATGAGCTGCTGACCACTATTGACAATGATATGAGCAAGTACGAAAAATCCAAAGCAAAAGGACAGGCTACCCACTACTTTATGATGATGAAGCAGCTAACCATGCTGGGTTATTTTACGTCGGAGTACGGCGCAACAAAAGCTCTGCGGTACGAAGAAGTTCCCGGCCATTACGATGGCAACCTCCCCTATAAAAAAGGAGACAGAGCGTTTGCTTAAATACGGATATTTGTAAAAACACAACACATTATGAGATCGCTTCTGCTGATTTTACTGATTGCCTGCCTTAGTCCTGTTGTTGCAAAAGCACAGTCTGCCGATGAAAAAGCCATCCGCGAAATTCTGGCCAAACAAAATGCTGCCTGGAACCGCGGCGACCTCGAAGGATTCATGAAAGGTTACTGGAACAACGACTCCCTCATGTTCGTGGGAAAGAGCGGCGTTACCTACGGATACAAGAACACACTCGAAAATTATAAGAAAGGATACGGCAACGGCAATGTAGACTCGATGGGCAAGCTCACTTTCACGTTCATCCGTTTCACGCGGGTAAGTCCTGAGTACTATTTTGTGGTAGGCAAATGGGAACTGAAAGAAAAGAAGGATGGCGATATGAGCGGTCACTTCAATCTGCTGATCCGCAAGATCAATAAAGAATGGGTGATTGTGGCAGATCACAGCAGTTAATGCATCCGCACAACTGATATTGCAAAACGCATTTTTAATAGTTGCACTGGTACCTGATAAAGGTGGCCGGTGCATCTTTTTTTAAGGGATATGCATCAGTTGATCAGCAATCCTTTGAAGTCGGTAGAATCTCCATTGAATACATTGAAGTCTGTTTTGCTGAGGATGCCATTCACGCGGCCCTGCTCGCTGTATTGCCAGAAATGCCAGTCGCGGTAGATCCGCGGCTTTTCTTTCTGAAGATAGTGGGCCACCCAGAGGGGGTAATGATCGAAGTCGTCTTTCAGTATCTGTTTGTAGAAATCTACGTTGGTATAGATGATGGGCTTTACGCCGTAATAGTTCTCAACAGTGGTAAGCCATTCCTGAACACGCTGGCGGATCTTGTCGCTTTTCTGTCCGTTGGTTTGTTCAACATCGAGTACGGGCGGGAGATCGCCGGGCTGAAGTTCTACGGAGGAGATGAAATTCTCGGCCTGTGTTTTGCCGCTTTTACTGGCGATGAAGAAGTGATAAGCGCCGCGCACCATGCCGGCATCTTTTATTTTTTTCCAGTTGCGTTTGAAGTAGCGGTCTTCATTTCCGTTGCCTTCGGTGGCTTTGATGAAGGCGAAATGGAGTTTGATGCCTTCTACATTCATGCCCTTTACGCTTTCCCAGTCGATGGCTTCCTGATACTTGGAAACATCGATGCCATGGATCTCGTAATTGGTGGGTACTTCGATGCCGAAGGCTTCGTACCGAACAAAATGCGCCTGTCTTTCGATCCACCATTCATACAGGCGGAAGCCTGCCATCACCAGCAGTCCGAGAAAAACTGCACCCATCAGAATCTTCCAACCGATATTTCTTTTATTCGCCTTAGCCATAATGTGCATACAAATATATAGGAGTGCACCTTACCGTAAGAATGCAAATGGATAAATGTTCCCAAAAGGCGAACAATCCGCCAACTTTAAACGTTCATGGGGTCAATTCATTGCCTGTTAAAGGCATACCCTTAATTTTATAGTTCCAATGCCTTCAATTAACTGGAACGATAGTAAAAATCTGTTATCGAAGCTTACCTTCCGCCGCGCTTTCAATGCGACGAAAGTGTTATGCAGCTACTACATCAGCAAGTGGACGAAGAAGCCCGTGCAATGGGGATTTCCGATTTCCATTTCATTTGAGCCCACCACCAGTTGCAATCTTCGGTGCCCCGAATGTCCGAGCGGACTAAGGGCGTTTACGAGGCCAACCGGCATGTTGCAGAACAATTTTTTCCGTGATACCATCGATCAGCTGGCTCCCGATCTGTTTTACCTGGTGTTCTATTTTCAGGGAGAGCCCTATCTCAATCCCGCTTTTCTCGACATGGTGAAGTATGCTTCGGACAAAGGCATATACACCGCCACTTCTACCAACGCGCATTACCTCACGGATGCGAATGCGAAGAAGACCATCGAGAGCGGACTCGACAGGCTCATTATTTCCATCGACGGAACAACACAAGACACTTATCAGAGTTATCGTGTTGGCGGAAAGCTGAACAAAGTACTCGAAGGCGCCAGAAATATTGTGAAGTGGAAGAAAGAGATGAACAGCAAAACGCCCTTCGTGTTCTTTCAATTCCTTGTGGTGAAACACAATGAACATCAGATTGAAGAGATCAAACAGCTGGCAAAAGAAATAGGGGTGGACGAAGTGCGGTTCAAAACAGCACAGGTGTACGATTACGAAAATGATCCCAACAACCTGATCCCCACCAATGAGAAATACAGTCGCTACAAAAAGAACAGCAGCGGAGAATACGAATTCAAGAACAATCTCAGTAATCACTGCTGGCGCCTCTGGCATGCAACGGTGATCAGTTGGGATGGATTGGTTGTGCCCTGTTGTTTCGATAAGGATGCACAACATACACTGGGCGATCTCAAAGGGAAAAAGTTCAGTGAGATCTGGCACAACGAGCAGTATGTGAATTTCAGGAGGCAGATATTGCAGAGCCGCAAGAATATCGACATCTGCGCCAACTGCAGTGAGGGCACGAAAGTGTGGAGCGAATAGTGCCTGTTGAGTCATAAGAATATGTGAAGGTTTGCCGAACCCAATGATTTGTTCGTAACTTGACGAGCCAAAAATCAGTCGCATGCCACTTTCCACTGCAGTCACCAGTCGTCTGCAACATCAGCATGAAGTGATCGATGATCTGATAAGGGGGCTGTCGGAAGAGCAACTACGACGCCGCGTGATACCTGATAAATGGAGTGCTTTTGAACAACTGGTGCATCTTACAACCTATCAGCCTGTATTTTACAATCGGCTGAAAAGGATCGAACAGGAAGATCAGCCAGAGATTGAGCCATACGCAGCAGAAAACGATGCTGCATTCAACGATTGCCTGCAAGGGTCGCTCAAAGAAGTGACCGAAGATTTCAGTACCCAACGTTTTATTCTCATCAACCATCTTGTTGCGCTGCCGGATACAACCCTGCGGCGTGCTGGAATCCATCCGGTTTACGGTGTGCTCAGCATTCCGGACTGGACGGAAATGTTCCTGCTTCACGAAAGCCATCATTGCTGGAATATTTTTCAACTAACCAGCAGAACCCGTGCAACGATGAAGCCTTTTTGATTGTAATACATCAACCAACCAAAAACACCCTTCAGCATTGAACATGAGTATAGATAACGATATTCAACAAACGAAGTTCAGAAATGAATACCGCCGTTCGATGGTAAACCTGATCTTCACGTATAACTGGATGATGGAGAAGCTCAAAGACATCTTTGGGCGCGAAGACATCACTCCCCAGCAATTCAATATCCTCCGCATTCTCAGAGGAGCTACCACACCATTGTCAACCCTGCAGATCCGCAACAGAATGCTCGATAAAATGAGCGATACCAGCAGAATAGTGGATCGCCTCATCAGAAAAGGACTGGCAGATAAGGTGATCTGTAAAACAGACAGAAGACTGGTAGATGTTACCATCTCTGAGAAAGGAAAGGAAGTGCTGGCCAAGCTCGATGAGTATACTGAAGAGATGGACAATATCCTCGGACGACTGAGCGATGAGGAGGCAAAAACGTTAAATCAGCTGCTGGATAAGCTTCGGGACTCAGAATAATCAGTAATTTCGGCGTTTTGCGAACACAGGACCCGTAATTATGAAAAGAGTATTGTTTGTTGTTCTGCTGGCCCTTCTGCTCAGCAATTACGCCGTTCAGGCGCAGCCTACTTCAGAATTCAGAGCGGCATGGATCGCAACGGTCGATAATATCGACTGGCCTTCGCGCGGCAATTACAATACAGAAAGTCAGAAAGCCGAATACATCCGTATGCTGGATATGCACCAGCGCAATGGGCTCAATGCCGTTGTGGTACAGGTGCGCCCCGCAGCAGATGCATTCTATCCTTCGCAATATGAACCCTGGAGCCAGTGGCTTACCGGTAAACAAGGCACCCCTCCTTCGCCTTTTTATGATCCGCTCGAATTCATGATAGAAGAAGCACATAAGCGTGGAATGGAATTCCATGCCTGGTGCAATCCTTATCGTGCAGAATTCAGCATCGGCAAAGTTCCTATCGCGCCTACGCATGTAACCAAACTGCATCCCGAATGGTTTGTAACTTATGGTACTACCCGCTACTTCGATCCGGGCAACCGCGAAGCGCAGGAGTTTGTTGTGAAAGTGGTGCGCGATATCGTAAGCAGATACAATGTAGATGCCATTCACTTCGATGATTATTTCTATCCCTATCGCCTGCCGGGTAAAGAATTCCCCGACTGGAGCTCCTACAATAAATATGGTAAAGGCCTTACGAAAGATGAGTGGAGAAGAGCCAATGTAGACAGCATCATTGTGAAACTGAGCAGGGCCATCAAAGATGAGAATCCGCAGGTGAAATTCGGCATCTCTCCATTTGGCGTATGGCGCAATGCAGATAAAGATCCGATGGGAAGCGCCACCCGCGCAGGTGTTACCAATTACGACGATCTCTATGCAGACATCCTGCTCTGGCTCAGAGAAGGATGGATAGATTATGTGGCGCCTCAACTTTACTGGGAGTTCGGGCAAAAAGCTGCTCCTTACGAAGTGCTGATCGACTGGTGGAGCAAACATACTTACGGTCGTCACTGCTATGTTGGGCTCGGCATTTATCGTGCAGGCAGCAATGCGGCGTGGCGCGATAAAACACAGCTTCCCCGTCAGATCCGCGAACTGAGACAATATCCCACTGTGCAGGGCGCCATTTACTTCAGCAGCAAATCTTTCCAAAGCAATCCGTTTGGATGGAACGACAGCCTGCGAACAAATTATTACAAACAACCGGCCCGCATTCCTGATATGCCCTGGCTGGACAGTCTGCTTCCCGCAAGACCAACTGTGCAGGCGGTTGCTGTGATCAATAATGGTCTGCTGATACAAGTGAAGAAGAGCGATTTCGATACGCGGCCCATCAAGGGTTTCCGTATCTACGCCTGTTATATCGACGGCCCTAACAATAACTTCTATAATTCGGCGCTGGTGACCACCTTGTTCCAGGGAGATTCGGTAAGTTTTCATGCACCGCTTCCTCCCGATAAAAAATTTGCAAGGTTTTACCTCACAACGCTGGACGAACAGAACAAGGAAAGTAAGCCTTATACAAACTGGCCGCTATCGCTCGATGCGATCAAAGACGACCAGTTTGGCTGGATAATGAAATAGGGGTATGTCTATTTATTGATTTTTATACCTTTGTTATCCGCTTGAAACGGAACCCAATAACAAATAAAATGTATTTATATGCCAGGCTTTGAATTATTCGGAGAGTCGGAACGGAAACACGTGAATGATGTGCTTGAAACAGGTATCATTATGCGATATGGTTTCGACGGCCCCCGTAAAGGAATATGGAAAGCGAAAGAGCTGGAAGCAGCCATCAGCAATAAATTAGGATGTCAGTACACGCAGGTGGTATCCAGCGGTACAGCTGCGCTGGTAACAGTGCTCGCTGCTATGGGCGTAGGATCAGGAGATGAAGTGATTATGCCTACATTCACATTCGTGGCCAGCTTTGAAGCGATCATCGCTGTAGGCGCCGTGCCTGTGCTGGTAGATGTGGACGACACGCTCACGCTCGATCCTGCTGCTGTTCGTGCAGCCATCACACCACGCACCAAAGTGATCATGCCTGTGCATATGTGCGGAAGCATGGCCGATCTGGATGCGCTGCAACAGATCTGTAAAGAACATAAACTGCTGTTGCTCGAAGACGCTTGTCAGAGCACCGGTGCAACGTATAATGGAAAGTATCTCGGCACCATCGGTGATGCCGGTACCTTCTCTTTCGACTTCGTAAAAACAGTAACCTGTGGCGAAGGCGGAGCCATCACCACCAACAGCGAAGAGATCTGGCGCAAATGCGACGGATACAGCGATCATGGTCATGATCACCTCGGCGTTGATCGTGGAGCAGACCAGCATCCTTTCCTCGGATACAACTACCGTATCTCTGAACTGCATGCAGCTGTGGGCCTGGCGCAATTCAACAGACTCGATGAATTCCTCGCTATCCTCAAAAGAAACTTCGATGCGCTGAAATCTGCACTGGCAGAGGTTCCTGAGATCAGCTTCCGCAGAATTCCTGATCCTAAGGGCGACAGTCATACCCATGTGAGCTGGTTCCTTCCTACGCGCGAAGCCACTGCAAATGCCATGGCATTGCTGAAAGCAGAAGGCCAGGCAGCAGGAAGCATTTACTGGTACGATCACAACTGGCACTATATCCGCAACTGGGCGCATCTGAAAACAGCAGACTCACTCAATGCACTCAACCCTGAGTTGAAGAAAGCAGTGATCCATCATGCGAATAAAGATTTTTCTGCGAGTGATGCAGTGATCGGCAGAAGCGTATCAACAGCAGTAGGTATGTTGTGGACGCCGGAGCAGGCGCGTGAGAAAGGAGAGAAGATGGCACAGGTGATCAGAAAATCACTTGCCGGTGAAGCGATCAGGCTGAAAGTGTAATTGAAACGATCGTTATTTTCCTTCGATAGCATTGCAGGCGGCCAGTGATCCCAGCCGGAAACGGAAGGGAATGCTGGTCGCTTTTTCTATTTGCAATTCTTTACGGCAGAAGAAGCCTAAGTGTGAAGAATAGTAATCGGGTCTCACAGCTGTACCCAAATTCCCGGACATACTTCGGGAGCTCTCAGTCGCTCGCGTCTCGCGAGTGACGGCTATTTCCTCGCCTCCGGAGAGCAGCAGCGGCCTACGTTCACCCCAGGTTTCTGAGTTCAGCAGCGTGTTGGGTCGCCGGGAGCCGACCAAATATAAGTCACTCGCGGCGACGCGAGCGACCGGGCGCCCGCTAAGCAACAGGCACGTCGCGGCTTCATTGAAACCCCTGACCATTTGCATACCTTCCTGAAAATCAGCGGTTGACTTTACCAGCGATACGGATTTAACCTTAGATGCGTCGAACAAAATCATGGTCCCGCCATTGGTTTTACCAACATGCCTCCCAAAATTATTTTGCGCCTGCAATCCAATACAGGCAAGCATTTGAACGAAAATTGCCGGCATAACCATAATTTTATAATATCGTTTCATCGGCTGCATTACATTTGTAAGTAAATTTACGGCCTGATTTTTGTGGAACCGCGAAATTTTCCAAAATTTTGGGAGATAGCGAACTAAATCCCTAAGACGCACATGGCACTGAGTCAGAGTTTACAACAGAAACTATTACAAAAACTTTCTCCTCAGCAGATTCAACTGATGAAACTGCTGCAGGTGCCTACTGCCAATCTCGAAGAAAGAATAAAAGAAGAGCTCGAAGAAAACCCCGCCCTCGAACAGTCCGATGAAGATCACGACGATCAGTTCGATAACGATCTGAAAGACGAATTTGAAGATAAAGGGGACGAAGAATATGAGCCGGATGGCAGTGAGGAAGAATACGACAATATCGATATCAGCGAATATGTGGGTGATGAAGATGGCGACATCGCAGATTACAAACTCCGCGACGACAACTATCCTGAGATCGACGACAATAAAGTTGTTCCCTATCGCATCGAAACATCCTTCCACGAATTTTTGCTGGAGCAGCTCGGTATGCTCAAACTCGACGATCGCACAAAACGCATCGCTGAACAGATCGTAGGAAGTATCGATGATGATGGTTACCTGCGCCGCGATTCCGCCTCCATTGTCGACGACCTGGCCTTCCGCCAGAATATCGACAGCTCCGAAGCTGAAGTGGAGTCTGTGATCAAACTGATACAGAGTTTCGACCCCGCAGGCGTTGCCGCCCGCGATCTGCAGGAATGTCTGCTGCTGCAACTCCAGCGTCAGAAAGCCGAAGGCAAGGAAGTAGAAAAAGCCATCGACGTGCTCACCGACTACTTCGATGAATTCACCAAAAAACATTACGACAAGATCCAGCGTGGCATCGGCATCAACGACGAAGGCCTCAAAGAAGTGATCGGACAAATCATCCGCCTCACCCCCAAGCCCGGTGGCAATCACGAGAATATCAACAAGGCTGAAAGCTATGTGATACCCGACTTCTTCGTTTACAACAATGGCGGAAAGCTGGAGCTGACACTCAATTCCAAGAACGCACCAGACCTCCGCATCAGCGAAGGCTATCGCGATATGCTGCGCGAATACGACAAAGCCAGTAAAAAAGACAAACGTCAGAAAGAAGCCGTTCTCTTCATCAAGCAAAAGATCGATGCAGCCAAATGGTTCATCGATGCCATCAAGCAACGCCAGCATACGCTTACCAGTGTAATGGGCACCATCATGGAATATCAGCACGATTTCTTCATGACGGGTGATGAAACCAGCCTCAAACCCATGATCCTGAAAGATATTGCTGAACGCACCATGCTCGACATTTCTACCGTTAGCCGCGTAGCCAACAGCAAATTTGTTCAGACGGAGTTCGGAACCTATCGTCTCAAATTCTTCTTCAGCGAAAGTCTCAGTACCGAAAGCGGCGAAGAAGTGAGCACACGCGAGGTGAAAAAGATCCTCAGCGACATGATCGAAGGCGAAAGCAAGAAAAAACCGCTGAGCGACGAAAAGTTAACCGAGATGCTCCAGGAAAAAGGATATAATATTGCACGCAGAACGGTAGCCAAGTACCGGGAGCAATTGAATATCCCTGTTGCGAGGCTGCGAAAAGAATTATAATGGAGAACAATATCACCGCACAACATACTGAACTCAATACTTCACAGCAGTTTGCTGCACCTGTAAGATTTGGAGCGCATCTGCTGAGTTATGTATTTCATCCCTTGTTTATTTCTACATATGTAACGGCTTTTCTGTTGTTCATTCATCCCTATGCTTTTGCCGGGATGGGAGAGAAGCAGAAAGTGTTCACGCTGGTGAGTGTGTTCTTCAGCACGGGCTTTCTGCCTGCATTTGCTGTGCTGCTGATGCGTGCGCTCGGATTTGTGCAGAGCTTTCAGCTGCGTACACAAAAAGAAAGGATCATTCCTTATGTGGCAGCTATCACCTTTTACTTCTGGATCTGGTACGTATACCACAATCTTCAGGATATCCCTGTTTACTACGTGAAGTTTTTGCTGGGAAGTTTTCTGGCAGTTTGTGCTGCCTGGATGTTCAACATTCGTTATAAGATCAGCATGCACGCAACAGGCGTTGGCGGATTG
This sequence comes from Pseudoflavitalea sp. G-6-1-2, assembly GCF_012927185.1. Lineage (GTDB taxonomy): Bacteria > Bacteroidota > Bacteroidia > Chitinophagales > Chitinophagaceae > Pseudobacter. The sequence continues at coordinate 810,802 of NZ_JABBGB010000001.1, read as the reverse complement.
GTGATGTTCTTCTATTTGCTCACCACCGGTATGCGTGAAGGCACCGCATTGTATTTCGCTGTTGCACTGATCATCGCAGGATTGGTTTGCACTGCGCGTTTCATTGTGAGTGATCATACGCAGCGCGATATTTATTCCGGCTTTCTGGTGGGAATGCTTTGTCAGCTGGTGGCTACCTGGTTATAAAAACAAAAGCCCAATCATAGGGTACGAACCTACATTGAGCTCTGTTGCCATCAAACCATCTGAAGTTTATGTCCACGCTAAGTCAATTCAACAACCTCGACTGGGTTATATAATTCTTTGTTGGGTGGTAAATGAAAAGGCAGGAGCCATTCTTGATCTGCTGAATAACAGTCGGCGCCTCTTTCGCGGGTAATGCAGGGCATCCGAAACTCCTTCCGTTGAATTTGTTATTGCTGATAAATTGTTTGCCTACGTACTGCGATCCATGGATCACCACATTGCGTGACTCTGCTTTATCGTTGAATCCGCGCTCCAGTCCCTGTATCTTAAGGGCCAGTCCGTGTTCTCCATAATAAGTAGAACGTGTTACATAAAATCCGAGACTGCTTTTATGTGATTCAGGGCTATTGGAAAAAGAACGCGCATACTCTCCGCCCGATTGACGGCCATGTGCCACATATGTATTCACCAGCAGTTTCCGCTGTTCCATATCGAGTACGTATAACCGCTTTCTTCTGCTGCTCTGGCTGAAATCGCAGATGCTCAGCACGCCATCCTTTGCCAGCTTTCCTTTTTCAAGCAAACTGGTGTATCCTTTGAAGGCATAAGCGAATGCCTTTCGTGCCAATCCGTATTTTTTTAGTTGAAGCGATTCATACAAGGCTGTGGCTTCCTGTGTAAGAGGATCGTGTACAGCAGCTTTAGGTTCTACATCTTTGGGGAGATAGATGATAAGCTTGTCTGATGGGGAATCTGCTTTGCTGGACGAACCGGTCATGAATACCGGAGACAATAAGAAAACAGACACCAGGCTAATGGATACGGATTTTACAGGACGATACATGGCTTAGGGTTTTCAAAGGTTATAGGTACGTGTATGATCCGCATTTTAAACGGGGATTGTGGAAAAATAGTATCACATCCGCCCGAAAATGCCCCGCACCTGACGTAATTATTTATTGTGCAGATGCAGCTAAAAAGTACGCGTACCGGTACTCCTAATATGTATCGTTTTGAAATTCAATGGTCAACCAGCGTTTGCTTTACGCCCGCCATCATTGAATTCGCTGGCATAAACCCTGATCATTAAAAGGAAGAGAGAAATAAGAATTGGTCCGAATATCAATCCGATGAACCCGAATATGGGAATGCCGATGATTACCCCGAAGGCCGTGATCAGCGGATGCACATCGCCCAGTTTCTTTTGCAGCCAGAATCGCGCAACATTATCAACTGTTCCGATAATGCCGAATCCGTAAATCAGCATAAATACACCCTTAAGGGCATGGCCTTCTGCGAAGAAGATCAATGCCAGCGGCACATATGCCAGTGCGGCACCAACCACAGGAAGCATGGCTGTGATGCAAACAATCACAAACCAGAACATGGGTTCATTTACGCCGAGCAAAAAGAATCCGAGCAAGGCCACAAGGCCCTGGAACAAGGCGATGAGCGGAATGCCGATGGCATTGGAGAACACCATGCCGTTCATTTCTTTTCTGATGGTGATTACATTATCATCTTTGAGCGGAACCCAGTCGTAGAACCTCGATTCCATTCTGCGATTCTCCACCAGCATGAAGTAAAGGATGAAGTACAACATCACAATGGTGAGGAGCGTATTGAAAGTAGCGCCGAGTATCTTGGGCAATATCTCGGCGCTGTATTGTGTCATTTTTTTGATATTCTCATCGGTGATCAGTTCGATCTTGAATCGTTGTTCATACTGATTCACGTATCGTTCGATGCTGGTCATTATTTCATTGGAGTGCTCGATGGCGAACGATATTTTCGAACTCATCATATTTACCAGCAGCAGTATGGGGCCCATGATCACAATAAAGGAGATCAGCATCAGCACAACGGCCGCGAGCGCTTTCTTCCATTTGTATTTATCCACCAGAATAAACATCCATTTGCGCAGCAATACATAAAAGGTATATGCGCCGAGAAAGGCAGGCAAAAATGATTCAAGATGAATAAACAGGATAACTCCGAGGAAGATGATCATCAGCAGAATGAGCACCTGCCTCACAACATTGTTGGATAAATAATTCATGCGCCTGCCTTTAGTGGATACTAAAGTACATAATAAAAATGAGGCCAGACTTCATCATATCTTTACCTGCTTCCATTTACCTCTACGGAATAAGAGCACGCCAGTAATGCTGATAAGGGTTTCGGCCGTTACCACGGCAATGAAAACGCCACTCGGTCCCATATTCAGCACTATCGACAGCACATATGCGAAGGGGATCTGAAATACCCAGAATCCGAAGAGGTTGATGAACATCGGCGTTTTGGTATCGCCCGCTCCGTTGAACGAATTGGTTACTACCATGCCGATGCCATAGAAGATATAACCAAGGCTGATGATGTGCAACGCTTTCTTTCCCCATACGCCCATGCTTTCCTTATCGTTCATGAAGTAGATGATCTGGTCGGCAAATACCAGGCATACCAGCGATACGATGGCCATGTATACAACATTGTACAGCGCCGTTGTCCATACAGATTTCTCCGCACGTTCAGGTTGACCGGCTCCGAGATTTTGCCCTACCAGTGTGGCAGCTGCATTGCTCAGTCCCCATGCAGGCAACAAAAAGAACATCAGCACCCTGATGGCGAGACCATAACCGGCAACGGCATCGTCTCCGAATTTGGCGATGATTCTGTTGAGGAAGATCCAGCTGGCAGATGCAATGAAAAACTGCACGAACACCACCCAGCTGAGACTGTAGATTGATTTGAAAATGCCCCAGTCGATTTTGAAGTAGGATCGTTTTATTTTCAGTAACCCGCTTTTCGATTTGAAGAGGAAATACAATTGAATCAGTACGCCTACTGCACGGCCGGTAGTGGTGGCAATGGCAGCGCCGGGCAATCCGAAGAAATGAATGAGCAGCGGACAGAGAATGATATTGCTTCCGTTGGCGATCACCAGCACCCATAGTGCGATGTTGGCATTGCCCGCTCCGCGGAATACACCATTGATCAGGAACAGCAAAGTGATCACCACCGATCCGCCGAACATGATGCGGGTGTAGGTAGTGCCAACTTCGATAACGGCCTGCGATCCGCCCATCATGCGAAGCACATCATCTGCGAAGATGGATCCGAGTATGCTGATGAATGCTGCAACGATCAATGCGAGGTTGATACCCTGTGCGGCACTTCGCGAAGCTGCTTCGATATTCTTCTCTCCAACACGGCGGGCTACGATGGCCGTGGCGCCCATGCTCAGCGCCATGGCTGCAGAATAGAGTACCATCAGTACAGATTCTGTGAGCATCACGGTACTCACGGCCTGCGATTCCTGCCCTTCGATATGGCCGACAAAATAAATGTCTATCAGTGCGAAAATGCTTTCCATCACCATTTCAAGAATCATGGGAATGGCCAGCAGTATCACACCTTTACGGATGCTTCCCTGCGTGAAATCTTTGTTCTCGCTGCTGAGCGCATGTTTTATGGTTTCGAATATGCCCGGTTTTTTAGGCAGCTCTGTTGTTGTGGTCTGGTTGGTTTCAAACGACATAAGGTTTCCTTGTAAAATTTACAATGAGTGAATCAGGATCAATAAATGAGGTCACGGAAATTCCACCCGCAATGGGGCAGAAAAAAATGTGCAGTAATTGGAATGTTCCGGGAATGTTATAGCAACAAGCAGCGGAACGATGTTAGTACTTCATAAACTGGAGTGTGTATGCCAAAAATAGCATTTCATATCGATGCCTCCAATCATTCGCCTGTAACCTCAGATAATTTTTTATGCTCACCGATCTTTTATTGAACAATGATGTTATGTATGCAGCTTTGCGATGCTTACATTTATGCAATAATCAAACTATTTGACATCCCTTCGGCGCTGAAAAAGGACGAACAGCTGAAATCTCCGGCTGTTAGTGGAAATTCACCCGATGGTCAACTCACATCATATGGAACTCAAGAGTTATTACATTATCCGGTTCTCAGACTGTGATCCCAATGCGCACCTGAACAATGCCAGCTATCTCAATTACATGATCAATGCGCGGGAAGATCATCTGAGAGAAAACTTCAACATCTTATTCCCTGATTTTCTGAAGCAGGGCATTACCTGGGTGGTGAGAGAACATGAGATTCAATACTTGCGCCCGGCATTCTACACAGAGAAAGTGTGCATTACTTCCACCATTATTGGTTTAACATCGAATATGCTGATTGTTGAAATGCTGATGTTCGACGAGTCGGAGACCAATCTCAAAGCCATCCTGTGGACCCGCTTCGCCTGTATCGATCCGAAAACCGGAAAGAGAAAAGATCATACTCCTGAGTTCATGGAACTTGCTCCCAAAGTGGGCATGACGGAAGTGAATATCGAAGCGGGGATGAGCGCGCGAGTGAAAGAGCTGCGCAGCATTGCCTAAGCTGCGTCTGAAGGCCTGTTACATTTACTTCGGGAGCCGCCCTCGCTCGCCTCTGGCGAGTGAGGAATATGAAGGTCGCCTCTGGCGACTCCGCGCCGTGAGGCACAATACTTCGCCGGAGGCAAAGAAATATAAGTTACTCGCGAAACGCGAGCGACCGGGCACTCCGAAACGAATTGGAACTGCCCGACTGGTGCTGGTTACAACGGCTCAGGTAATTTGAAATGAATGCTCATCTGGCAACCTTTGCCTGGCGATGATTCTATTTTTACTCTTCCATTGAAGAGGTCGGCGCGGTTGATGATGTTCTGCAAACCAATGCCATTCCTTTTTTCGCGCACGTTGAAGCCTTTGCCATCATCATCGATGCTCAGCAGGATGCTGTCACTCTCTTGTGTAACCGAAATAGCTACCCGCCTGGCTTTCGCATGTTTCAGCACATTGTTCAGTTGCTCCTGTGCAATGCGGAAGATGGTCATCTTCAGTTTGTCGTCTATCTGGTATTCGTTGGCAATATTGAATTTGAAATCTACCTGCAGTTGTCCGGCTGTTCGGATGCTGTCTGTAAGATCTTCGAGCGAAAGCTGCAATCCTACTTCGCGATGATAACTTTGTGTAAGGTCTTTGGATAGTTTTCTGATCTCTTCGATAGCCACGGCAATGATGTCGCTGCTGCGCGTGATCATCGGATCGGGATTGGTGGTATCTGCCACCAGACTGAGACAGAGCCTTGCGGTGGTGAGTATCTGCGTTACATTGTCGTGCATCTCTCTTCCGATCTCTTCCCGTTCTTTTTCCTGTGCATCGATACTGGCTTTCATGATCTCCTTCTGACGATGGATCTTTTCTTCCACCAGATCTTGCCGCAGCTTCACTTTCTCGGTGATGTCGTTGGCGAGGATCATATAACTTTCACGGCCACGATACGTAATAACATGGCTGATGATTTCTGCATACATGATCTCTCCGTTCTTTCTGATATGCTTGCGCAGCAATCTGTCGCCACTGGGCTTTTTGCCAGACTGCAACAATGTTTTCAGGGATGAATGATCTTCAGGTGAAGCGATGTTGAAAGCTGTCATCGACAGAAATTCTTTTCGCGAATACCCATAATGTTTTACTGCTGCTTCATTCGCTTCGAGAAAAGCGAGCGTGTCTGCGTCGCAAACGCAGATGGGAAGCGGACTTTTGTTGAACAGATTTCGATACAGATTTTCCGATTCGAGAATGCGTTTCTGCGCTTTCTTTCGTTCGGTGATATCTCTGAAATTGGCCACCAGCGCTTCGATGCCGGGAACATGCAGAAAATTGCTGGCAATGCCTTCCACCTGAACAGGCTTGCCGTTCTTGTGCAGCAGCGTGAGGTAGATGGTCATCGATTTGCCGGGGTTCTGCATCAGCCCTCCGAGGAGCTGCTGCGCATCGGGCACGCTATCCGGATGTATGAATGTGAACACATGCTTATTGATGTAATCCTTTGAAGCATATCCGAGCAACTTCTTCACGGAAGGAGAACCATAAGTGAACTGTCCGGTAGCATTGGCCATCATAATGAGGTCTGCACTGTTTTCGATCAGCGCTTTGAATTTGAGGTCGATTGCTTTCTGGGCTTCTTCTGCTTCGATTCTTTCCGTAACATCTCTGAAATTGCATACGATGCCACTGATCTCATCTTTGTTCAGCAGATTGGTGGCAACGCCTTCTACAATAATGGTAGCGCCATCGTTGCGAACTATTTTGGTTCGGAGAAATACCTGCTTGTTGTATTTCTTCATCACTTCCTGAAACTTCTGCATGGCCTCATTCCGGTAATCTTCGTGAACATATTCGAAGCCGATGGTATGCAGGTATTCTTCGGGAGAGATGCCAAAGTGATTCTGAAGAGACGGGCTTCCGTAAATGATCTGCCCTTCTTTATTCAGTACAACAATAATGTCTGTGCTGTTTTCGATCAATGCCCTGAAATGTGCTTCACTGGCTTTGAGGCGGGCATCGTAGGTGATCTTTTCGGTTACGTCGTGTGCATAGCAACTGAGACCAATAACCGTATTTCCCTTTCTGATGGGATTGATGGAGATATCGTAGAAAGTAGGTTTGTTCTGAAGGATGAATTTCTGGATCATGCGATGGGCTTTGCCTTTAAAGGCATTCTGATAGATCCTTTCCCATTCGGCTTTTTTAGCAGGATCGAGCATGCCGAGCAGATCGATCATGCTGTCTCCCGGTGAGGCATCCACGCCCAGCACTTCCTGAATTTTTTTGCGGAGAGCCGCATTGAGAATCACGTAGCGCATATTGCGGTCGATGCTCCATACAAGACCTTCTATATGCTCCACCAATGCCAACAGGTTATCTGCCTGATCGAGCAGGTGCTGTTGCGCAGCAGTGGCTGTACGCGATGAATGCCGGGCCTGCCCTGGAATGCCAGAGCTGATCAACGCAGTTCGCATGATTAATTGGTAGTTAATAATAATGATTAGCTGCTGCCAGAGACAGCACACGATTTAGTTCAGGAACCTGATGCTACAATCAGAACAACTATTGTTCGGGGCTTAAAAAAAGGTCTCAGCTGATGGGCTGGTATGGAGTAATTGCTATCAGAGCTTGTTTCCAAATATACCCAAAATATTGTGATTATGGTAGAAGCTTACCGGTATAAAAAAGATGTAAAAAAAGTATATACGGTACTATTAATATGTAATATCCAGATCATCCCTTCTTTGCCCGTTGTACCAGATAAAGTCCACCAATAACAAGGGCCAGACCGGTTACTGTATAAACACTGATGGGTTCCTGCATCACCACATTGGCGATCAGATACCCAAACACCGGACAAAGAAACAACCAGAACGATGCTTTTACAGGGTTATCGCGCAACAGAAATAACCAGATCTGTACGGCCACAATCGAAACGGGAATGGCTAACCATAATATGGAACCGGTAAATCGCAGATCGAAATGATTCAGCGAAGAGTCGTAGGTGAATGCAGCAAATGGAAGAATGAAAATACCGCCAAGAAGGGTCTGCCATCCGTTGATGGTGATTACATCGAGATCATTCCATTGTTGTTTTGAAAAATAAAGTACACCGATCGAATAGCTGAGCATGCTGCAGAAGAGAATGATCAATCCGGTTGGAGTGGCAAAACTCGATTGCAATAAAGGGTATGCTGCAATCAATACACCCAGTGAACAAAGCAGCAGACTTATCCAGGTGGCAGCTTTGATGCGTTGCCTGAACAGCAGCGCACTGATTAAACTGATCAGTACGGGATTGGTGGCGATGCTCATGGAACTCAATCCGGCAGAAACATTCTGCATGGCCACTACATATAATCCGAGATACAAGGCAATATTGAGAAAGCCATAGATGGCCAGCTGTTTCCATTCTTTACCTGAAGGGAGCCGCTTGCGCAGAATACCATGCGAAATAAAGAGCATTATCACACCCGCGAGGAAAAATCGCGCCACACATATAACGAACGGTTGTGCGGATTTCAGTCCAAGCTTGGTAGCAGCGGCTGCCGAAGCCCAGAGAAATGCGAACGCAACACCCGCGGAAAACAAGAGCAGGGCTCTCGATTTATCATTTTTCATCGTCACTTCCATAGTCATTTTCTTCAGTTTAGTTCGCTAAGGGGATGCAAAAGTAAATAAAATACGACCTATGTTATATTAAGTAGTGATTGCATCCCGTTTACCTCACCCTGAACGATATTTGTTAATTTTTTCAAAACAGGGGACCCCGTGTAGGGGAAAACCAATTGTTCGTTGTCATATTCACCTAAACAATCAATTTATGATACGTTCGACGATCCGGATACTTTCGGTTATACTTATCCTGCTAACCACAGTATTGGGCGGCTTTGCACAACCATCAAAGAAGTTTACCATCAGCGGCTATGTGAAAGATGCATCCAATGGTGAAGTTCTGATCAATGCCACTATCAATGTAAACCCTGGCAATGCCACTGTTCAAACCAATGGATATGGATTCTTCTCCATCTCCCTGCCTGCAGGCAAATACACTTTAACCACCACCTATGCAGGCTTCGCGGTAATTACAAAAGAAATAGACCTTAACGATAATCAGGCACTTGATCTGCAGATGAAATCATCGGCTGGCAATCTGGACGAAGTAGTGGTAACCGGCGAAAGAAGATTGCGCCGCACCAATACTGTTGCACTCGGCATTCAGCAGATGAGCATCGGACAGATCAAAAAGATCCCGGCATTTCTGGGAGAGCCCGATGTACTGAAAGCCATGCTCACACTGCCCGGTATCACATCGGTAGGTGAAGGCGCCAATGGTTTCAACGTGCGCGGCGGTAACGTAGATGAGAACCTCATCATTATGGACGAAGCGCCGGTATACAACTCTTCGCACATGCTCGGCTTCTTCTCCGTGTTCAATCCCGATGCGGTAAAGAATGTTACTTTATATAAAGGAGCATTCCCTTCGGAGTTCGGCGGAAGAACTTCTTCTGTGCTCGACATCCGCATGAAAGACGGTAACAACCAGAAGTTGTCGGTGAATGGCGGTATCAGCAGCATCTTCAGCCGCATCAGCATCGAAGGACCATTAAAGAAAGACAAATCATCATTCATCATTGCAGGCCGCAGATCGTATATCGACATCCTCAGCAAACCTGCTCGTAAAAAAGAAGAGCGCGACAACAAGTTCTACTTCTACGACCTTACTGCAAAAGGCAACTGGCAGCTCGACGATAAGAACACCCTTTATCTCAGCGGCTACTACGGAAGAGATGTATTCGGAACCAAACAAGCGAATATGGATTGGGGTAATATGACCACCACGCTTCGCTGGAACCACCTCTTTACTCCCAAGTTGTTCCTCAATACCAGCGTGTACTATTCTAAATACGACTATAGCCTTAAGTTCAATACAGAAGCGAAAGACACCAAGCAGCAGTCGTACAGCTGGAAATCAGATATTCAAACTTATGGCATCAAGCCATCACTTACCTGGTATGTGAGCAGCAAGCACCAGCTGAAAACAGGTTTGTCTTTCACCATGTATAACTTTTTCCCCGGAAAAGGAATCATGGACGACGATGGCAACAAAGCACAGATCAATCTTGTTCGCAGATACGGAGCAGAAGCAGCAGCCTACCTCGAAGATACCTGGAAGGTTAGCAAAGCCCTCACCGTTCAGGCCGGTGTTCGTATGAACTACTACGCATACCTCAGCAACTCATCTGTTTATCATTTCAGAGATACAGTTGCCAATACACGCAAACCGCTTGCTTACGAAGAAATAGTGGGAGACGGCAGCGGCAAGAAAAAGAAAGTTGCAGACTGGACTTATCTGGAGCCACGCGTTTCTATCCGCTATGAACTGAAAAAGAATACTTACCTCAAAGCTGGTTATGCACGCTCTTCGCAGTTCATGCACCTGCTGAGCAATACAGCATCACCAACACCGGTGGATCTGTATTTCCCCAGCACCAACAATATCAATCCGTCTGTAACCGATCAGGTTTCAGTAGGTGTGGTATCGGTTCCCGAATTCCTCAATGTGGAATTGTCTGCGGAAGTATTCTACAAGAGAATGTCGAATGTGCTCGATTATATCGACAACTCCAGACTCGATCTCAACCCGCAGGTAGAAGCAGACCTTCTTACAGGCAAAGGCAAATCTTATGGTGTTGAATTGGAAGTGAAGAAAGAAACCGGCAAATGGCAGGGATGGATCAACTACACATGGAGCCGTTCTTACCGCAAAACAGAAGGCATCAGCAACAACGACTGGTTCCTCAACCGCTACGACCGCACTCACGTACTGAACCTTGCAGTAACTCGCGAGCTCAATACAAAATGGAGCGTGAGCGCCAACTTCAACTACGGTTCCGGTACACCAGCTACCTATCCGAATGTGAAATTGGATATCCAGGGTATTCCCATCCCATACAACACAGACGGCAAACGTAATAATTTCAGATTGCCAGCTTATCACAGACTGGATATTGCTGCCACCATGAAAGGTCGCCAGGGCAAACGCATGAAGCAGGAATGGGTATTCGGTATCTACAACGTGTACGCACGTCAGAACGCATACACCATCTATTTCAGACAGAATGAAGATGATGCTGCAAAAAGAGAAGCAGTACGTCTGAGCATTCTCGGATCGATCATTCCTTCCATTACCTGGAACTTCAAATTCTAAAATCTACAGCAATGAAAAAATTAAGTCTATATATAATTGCGATTGTCTCGGCAGGTTTATTTGCGAGCTGCGAAAAAGTGATTGACCTGAAAGTGCCTGCAGGAGAACCTGTTCCTTATATCGATGCATGGATCACCAACAAACCGGGTGAGCAGCTGATCAAATTCCAGCGTGCAGTAGGATATCTCGATAACTCAACGCCTCCTGTGATCGATGATGCACAGATGACGCTGACCGATATCACGCTCAACAAAACATACAATTTCAATTTCAGCAACGGCGCTTACCGTCACAATCCCGGTGCAGGTGTGGCTATCGGAGTAATCGGCCACGAATACAAGCTCACCATAAACTGGCAGGGCGAAGTTTTTGAAGCAACCGATAAGCTGAACCGCGTAGCGCCGGTGGATTCCATCACCTACGAATACAAAGAAGAAAAAGGTGATGAGAAAAAAGGATACTACGCCAAGTTCTATGCAGTGGATCTGAGAGGACAAACCGATTACTACTGGATCCGCACCTACCTCAACGGATCACTTAATCAGAACGTGAACGAAATGTGGAGCATCGATGGCGCATATTATGACGATGCCAACAGCGACGGATTCAACTTCATCGTTCCGCTTCGCGAAGGCATTACTTCCGGCAAAAAACCTTACCAGAAAGGCGATGTTGTAAAAGTGGTGATGCGCGGCATCAGCAAAGAAGATCACAAATTCATCAACATGCTCACCGAGCAATTATCGAATGGTGGACTCTTTGCAAAAGTGCTGGCGAACGTGCCTTACAATATGAAGTCGAACAAAGCAGACAGCAAGAATAAGATTCTCGGATGGTTTGGAACGGTGTCGGAAACAGAGCTTTCAGAAATTATCGAATAGGTATTTTTCAAACACTACATTAAACCTTTGATCAGTTATGAAAAGCAACTATCTGTTATTAACCCTGCTGCTGGCAGTATGCAGTTACGGAACGATATCCTGTAAGAAAGTGAAGGGCTCCGGTCCCATTGTGAAGGAAGAAAGAGTGGTATCGGCATTCTACGGCATTTCTTCGGGCATCGACGGAACCGTGTATGTAACGCAGGAGGGGCCGCACCGTCTCACCATCGAGGCGCAGCAGAATATTCTCGACATTCTCGATTCGCCGGTTGAAGGTGGTCGCCTCAACCTCCGGTTCCAGAAAGGAAAGAGCGTGGGACATCACGATCCGATCATCATTCGCGTAAGCGCTCCAACCATCGGAGAGCTGCTGCTCGACGGATCGGGAGATATGCACATGAGCAGCAATCTCAATGGCGATAATATCAAACTTGCAGTGAGCGGATCGGGAAACCTGCATGTGAAAAGTGTGTCGGCAACTGGCCAGTTATTCGCCGAAGTATCCGGTTCAGGTGATATTCGTTGCCTGGGCGGCTCTGCTCCGGAAGGCTTTTATTCTATCAACGGAAGTGGAGATCTCGATATGTTCCCCGTAAACGTGAACAAGCTGAAAGCAAACGTGAGCGGCTCGGGAGACATCAAATCGAAAGCGCTGGAATCTCTGGACGCATCCATTTCGGGCAGCGGAGATATTGAGTATGATGGCAATCCCTCATCCGTGAAAACGCATGTAACGGGTTCTGGAAGGGTGCGCAAGATTTGAGGTTCAGCATTCAACTTTTGTTCAGATGAAAATCAGATTCAGACTGATCAGCTACTGTCGTTTCGTACAAAAGATCATGCCCGCATCGGTGCTCTGGCACAGGCATGAATGGGAAGATAAAGTTACCAGCCGGTACTATGGGAGATACGTAGAGCATAAGGGTAAAAAGAAAGATCAATACTATCTTGAGATCAACCAGGTTGTTTACAGCCTGCACACAGTGGAAGATTTAGTGAACCTGGATCATGAACTTTTTATAGACCGGCTCCAAAGGGGTGGGGGCGCGCAGGCGGCCTCCACTCTTTCTTCAAAAACCCACAATTACTGTTCCATCTGCACGCACAAAGAAGGCTGCCCACTGATGAAACTTCCTTACCCGGAGAGAAAACGTTCCTGTCTTTTTATTCCGGTTGTTTATCTGCTTCCCGAAGGGAAACTCGAAGTGGAGAATATTCGTCCGGCTTCAACACGCCTGCTCTCGGCAGTGGTGATACAAAGCCTGCACACAGAAAAAATGGCGGGAGATATTCTTGAACTCGTCCATCCGCTATCGGTTTACAAACACACATTTTCCTTTGCCCAGCTGCAATAGCTGCGGCGGTTTTTCTCATCCTCCAAAATAGCTGTTCTCGCTCATGCAGTTATGCGCATGCTTCACAATGGGAGGCGGGCATATGCTTTGCGGTGTATTCTTAAAACCAATTGATATGACAAACATTCAATTGAACATAGGAGCATCCTGGGAGGAAGTGAAAGAAAAGATCAAGGAACGAAATGTGCAGCTCACCGACGAAGACCTGCAGTATGAGCCGGGCAAAGAAGATGCTCTGCTGCAAAGGCTGTCAGCAAAAATGCACAGGTCGGTGGAAGAAGTGAAGAATTATATCGAGAGCATTTCGCATAACAACGATGCAGCAGCAGGCTGATGCTTATTGCACCAGCGCCGTCTGTTGCTGCAATGCAAACATCTTGCTCAGCAGTTCATAACTTCTGAACCTGTCTGCTTTATGCTCGGTAAATGTAGAGATCACAATTTCGTTCACACCGAAGGAGGTGGCCAGTTCTTCGAGTTGCTGCTTCACCTGATCGGGATTGCCCACCACGGTGCGCTGGCGGTTGAAGAGAACGCGTTGCCATTCTTCAACAGAATAGTTGTATGCTTTCGCGAGCGCGTAAGTAGGGTTGATGTCGTACCGCCCTTTTTCGAAGCTCAGTAATCTGAAGTCGATAATGCTGCGCACTTCTTCTACCTTTTGTTCGTCGTCTGAAACAAAAGCGAATATGCCCACATTGCCCAGCGGCTCTTTCAATTCTTCTGAAGGCACAAAGCGATTGCGATAAGCATCCATTGCCTGCGGTCCACCGAGTGGATTGATGAATTGCGCAAACGACAAGGCCATTCCGAAATGTGCGGCGAGGTAGGCGCTTTCGCCACTCGAAGTGAGCATCCAGAGTTCTGGTTTGGTATCAACAAAGGGCATAGCTCTTACTTTCCCTTCATAATTTTCGGGTACTGCTTTGTCTGAAAGCATGGCTTTCAATGTTCTGATCTGCTGCACGTACTCCTGCGGATCAAACGTGTTGGCAGGATTGAGCAGATTGGAAGTGAAGCGGTCGCCACCCGGAGCGCGTCCGATGCCGAGATCGATCCTTTCCGGAAACAATCCTTCGAGCAATCTGAAATTCTCCGCCACTTTCAAAGTGCTGTGATTGGGCAGCATGATGCCACCAGATCCGAAACGCATGCGTTTTGTTTCTGCGGCCAGCCTTGCAATCAACACTTCGGGTGCAGAGCCCGCAAGGGTATTTGTATTATGATGTTCGGATAACCAGTATCGCGTATAACCAAGCTGGTCTGTAAGTTTTGCCAGCTCTACCGACTCCTGCAGCGCTTCTACAGGATTGCTTCCACTACGGACCGGTGTTTGGTCCAGTACACTTAATTTCAACTGCATAGTTTTTCAATAACAGGTGAATGAGTGAAATGTTTATGCGGTAACGGGCTGTATCTTTTTGCTGGTTGTGAGGAGAAGGGTTAATGCAACCGCTGCGAAGATGGCCATCCCTGCTGCCATTGGAAGTGGACTGTTGCCATGGAATCTGCTCACCAGAAACGATCCCAGCGATCCGATCCCCATCTGCAATGCACCCATCAGGGCTGAAGCGCTGCCTGCATTTCTCGTGAAAGGCTGCATGCACATCGCAGACGAATTGGGCAGCACAAAACCGGCGCAGGCCAGGAAAAGGAACAACAACACCAGCATGCCGGGTAATCCGATCCAATTATTGTACGTGGCCAATACGAGCAGCACGCCGAAAATAGTTTGTGTGATCAGTGCTCCCTGAATGATCTGTGCACTCGAAAAATATTTAAGCACCAGCCTGTTTGTCTGTGTTGCGAGAATGATGCCCGATGCAAGCAGTGCAAAGATCCATCCATAGGTTTGCTCGGATACTTTGTAGAATTCCAGAAACACAGAAGGAGAACAGGATATATAAATGAAGAGTCCCGAAAATCCGATGGCGCCAGACAAAGCATAGGTGAAGAACTGCCGGTTCCTGATCACTTCCCAGTAATTGCCCAGAATGGAAGCGGGTTTCAGGGAATAGTTCGGATCGGGTTTACTGCTTTCGGGCAATCCTCTCCAAACGGCAATCATCACAATCAGCGAAATGGCAGCGAGCACAAAGAATACTGCATGCCATCCGAAATGAGCAATGAGGTATCCGCCAGCTGTTGGTGCAATCAATGGGGATGCGCTCAGCACCAGCATCAGTGAGGAGAATACTTTTGCATTGTCTTCCACCGGAAAGATATCGCGTACCATGGCAAATGCAGCAACCTGCGCGGCACAGGCGCCGATGGCCTGTACAAACCGGAGTGCAATCAGAGCATCCAGTGATCCTACAATTACGCAGGCAATGGAGCTGAGAATATAGATGGTGAGGCCAAGATATAACGGGCGCTTTCTGCCGAAGCGATCGAGCAGCGGGCCATAGAACAATTGTGAAACAGAAACGCCGATGAAGAAACTGCTGAGACTGAGCGCCACATCGGGCACTGTTGTTTTCAATTCACCTGCAATGGCTTTGAAGCCCGGCAGGTACATATCTATGGAGAATGGCACGATGGCCGTTAAAGACCCCAGTATCAATATAGTTAGGTAGTATCTTTTCCCAGTCATAAACAAAGCCGCGTGATGGTTTTTTAAGGGCGCGGCAAGGTTTAACATCCTCCCTGTGAAATGGTTCAGATATTTTTAACAATTACGAAGGCTTCATGTTATGATAATATGTGAAGTAGCTTAATAGAGCTTCACCTTGTAGCGGTACGTGCCGTTGAAATATTCTTTCATCTTCAATACTTCGTGAGACTGCGCACTGATCCAGAAGAGTGCATAAGCTCCGTTTCCGTACTGGATCTTCAACACCCAGCATTTTACTTTTACTTCTTTGTTCAGTGCCAGCTCTTCCGATGCTGCAACTTCATATGTGTAGTAGCCAGGTGTAGGATTGGCCGGGTCCAGAAAGGCGATCACAAATTTTTGTGCAACCGCTTTGATGGGCAATGTTGAGAAAGTCTCCATGTCCATCTCCCAGTTGAGCACCGGAGGATTCAGCGCTACCCTGAAATTTTTGTTCACGCGATTTCCTGCAACAGTGGTATCGGTAGTGAGCAATCCATTGGCGAATTTGTAACCCATGTACGCGTAGTTCTTAAACAGCACCACTTCTGAAATGGGGGCAAGATTCCTTCTGTCGGCGATGGCCTTGGTGTGACGGTGCAATGATTCGTTGCGGAACCATTTCCACTCGAATAAAATAACGGGCTGATTGGTGTTGGTTATCTTACCATATGTGATGGATCGCTCCCAGAGATCTGAGTTGGTGGCTTGCCCGCTGATACTGTCTACATTGTACACAAGGTAGCGGGATATTCCTTCGGGAAGCTGCGATATTGCGAGGTTATGGGTGTTAGCGTTTACGGTGTCTGTCTGTGCAAAAGCGCTGCATGCACAGCCGATCAGAAGGGTTAAGGTGAGAAGGGATCTCATGAAGTAGTTTTTGCTAAAATAGTGCACAGCAATAACTACTCCATGAGAAATATTTTAAATGGATAAAAATCAACCATCATCAAAAAGCGGCATTTCGCGCGGGACGGCCTCTTTCGATCATCATTTTCATTTGATCGTCCACCTGTTTTCTGAACTCTGCCTGTGTTACTTTGGTGCCGCTCTTTGGCTCTTTGATGTCTTCTTCCTTCACTTTAGGAGAAATTTCCACGGCCTTGTAAACGGTTTGTCCGTTGCGGATATTGGCTTCGAGAATCATGCCGGGCAGTTGTCCCTGATATTCGGGACCGCCGGGAACAGGGATAGCTGTGGCAAACCAGACTTCTACTTTCACGGTGTCCGGGAATTCTGTTCTTTCCATCTGCCCATTGTTCAGCTGCATGCGCATGGATTTGATGACAGCCTGTGTGGTGGCCTGCTGGCAGGTATAGCCCAGTATGGTTTTGGATTCTCCCGTGAGTTTCCAGTTGTTTTTGGAGATGCTGTCTTCGATCAGCCACTTCTTGCCCACCATTTCGCGCTGCTCTGTTTTCTTTTGCGTGGAGAATTTGTTGTACACTATATTTTCTGCACCGGAAGCCGATACCATTCTGAAAGAGGCGCCACCGGGCTGAGAAACTTCGGCTTCGGGTCTCTCGTCCGATTCGAGCATGCGCCGAAGGCTTTCATCGCTGTTGAAGAGCAGTTCCATTCTCTGTGTTCTGTCCGGACGGTCGAAGGTTTGCTGAACACCATTGATGGTCACATTTGCTTTTCCTCCTTTGTTCAGCTGTTCGTACACGATGCGGCCTTTGGTAAGTGGGGTATTGGTCTGGGCCTGTGCGCTGCGGATCATCATCAACGTTGCCAATGCAAGCACAGAAGCGAAAATTCTGTTCATGTGAAAAAGATTTGATTCAAAGCTATAGCATCGCATCAGCGACCAAGGTTAACGGAGTTTGGATTAATGTTAATTAAGGTTAATGCAATTCTTTGCGGATGATCGAATCTGCTACATTTGTAAGAGATGACAGGCAGAAGGATCCATATCGCGGCGGTATTGATGGTGCTGGCAATTCTTGCCATCGTTACGTTTCAGTGTTTCTGGATGTACAAGAATTATCGTGAAGAAGAACAGACGCTGAAGATCCGTACCAATGCCATCTTCAGATCTGCCGCTTACAAACTGCAGGCAGAAAAGCTGAAGGTTGACACGAATATGCAGTTTTTCGGAACTACTTCAAGGCTGGCAGAAATGTCCCCGATGAGTACTTCACCATTCAGAACGGTGGTTGTAGATACTGTCAGCAAAAGTTTTCCCGCCAAAAAGAGTGCTGTTATTGCTGCTCCTGCGAAGCAGGCAGAAAAGCCAAAGATTTTCATTAGACCTGTACCCGGTCGTCAGATTGTAGTGAAAGCAAATGCAGATGGCAATCTCGATTCACTTTCGTGGAGTGGCGATTTGCCGCTGGACTCCATCAAACCCGAAAGAATCCGATCCATCAGCCTGAGTGCCCCTGGCAAAGCGGTACTCACTACTGTTGATAAAGGGCCAGACTCTATTGTGGCCGTCAGCATTACGCGTGGCGATAATGTGATGTTCCGGATGCCGGAACAACGAACTCCCGATAGTCATTTTCGCAGCATCGTTGATGTTAGTAAAGTGATGAGAGAACAGCTCGTTCGTACAGATTCAGGCTCCATCAGAGTGACCCGGAAAGGCCCTCCCAAAGAGTACCTGCTCTTGTCGAGAATGATGGAAGACGGCAGTTTCAAAAACCTGCTGCAACGCGTAGACTCCATTGCCGATACCATTTCTGTAGCCGAACTGGAATCGGGTTTCAGGCAGGCGCTGATCAAAGAGAATTTCGGTAAGCTTCGGTTTGAAGTAGTTAAAGATTCGCTGAGCATTCGTGCAACCGGCGAGCCAACAGACCCCACACGATCTAATGAAGTAACGCTGGGATACAGCAAACCATACTATCTCCGGTTTGGACTCACCAATGCATTTCAGTACATCTCCGAGAAACTTGCACCACAGATTGTATTATCGGTATTGCTGATTGCCATCACAATTCTTTCTTTTGTAATGCTGTACCGCAGTCTGATCAAACAACGCAGGCTCACTCAAATGAAGAACGATCTCATCAGCAATATCACGCATGAACTTAAAACGCCTATCGCTACAGTAAGTGTGGCTATAGAAGCGCTCAAGAGTTTTCATGCCATGGACGATCCCCGCCGTACACAGGAATACCTCGATATCAGCGGCAGCGAGCTGCAAAGGCTTTCGTTGCTGGTAGACAAAGTGCTGCGACTCTCCATGTTCGAGAAACAGCAGGTGGAACTCCGGATGGAAATATTCGATCTTCCTCAGCTTGCGGAGGAAGTGATTTCGAGCATGCGACTGCAATTCGAGAAATTCCATGCCACGGTGAATCTGCATTGCAGTGAAGATGATCTCTCCCTCAATGCAGACCGCATGCATATCACCAGCGTGATTTTCAATCTGCTCGACAATGCACTGAAGTACAGCAAGGAAGATCCTGCTATAACAGTAAGCATTAACCGAATAAATGATATCATTGAACTGAAAGTTTCTGATAACGGTATCGGCATCCCTGCTGCATATCGGCAAAAAGTGTTCGAGAAATTCTTCAGAGTGCCGGGAGGCGATACGCACAATGTAAAAGGATACGGTCTTGGGCTCAGTTACGTGAGTTACGTAGTGGAACGCCACAAAGGAAAGATAGAAGTAGAGAGTACGCCAGGCAAGGGCAGTGAATTCATCATTCAATTACCCCGAAACATATGAACGCCATCAAAATATTGTATGTAGAAGATGAATTGTTTCTGGGCAAGATCGTAAAAGAAAGCCTGGAGAGCAGGAGTTATCACGTGGTGATGGAAAGCGACGGAGCCAATGTGCTGGAGGCTTTCCGCCTGTTGCAGCCCGATGTCTGTGTGCTGGATGTGATGCTTCCCGGCGTTGACGGCTTTACGCTCGCCACTGCCATCCGCGAAATCGATGCTTTAATCCCTATCATTTTTCTTACGGCAAAAACGCAGACCAACGATCTGGTGAAAGGATTCTCCGTTGGCGGCAACGACTATATCCGCAAGCCTTTCAGCATGGAAGAACTGATTGTGCGCATCGAAAATGTGCTGAAATCGAGAAGGCCTGCAAAGCCCGCACCCGAACAATCGGAGTCGGTGAACATCGGCAAATACAGTTTTCATTTTGTGCGGCAGACGCTGAGTTCTGCCAGCGAAGAGCGAAAGCTCAGCTTCCGCGAAAGCGAACTGCTTCGACTGCTCTACACACATAAAGACCGCATTATCGATCGCAGAGAAATTCTCAACCTGCTCTGGGGGAACGATTCTTTCTTCAACTCCCGCAACCTCGATGTGTACATCACCAAGCTGAGAAGTTATCTCAAAGACGATGATCAGTTAAGTATCATCACCATCAAGGGCGTTGGATACCGGTTTGCTGTGGGAGGTTGAAACGCTGCCACATCCACATCAATGTAAAACTTGGAATGAAATCGAGACCGGGCAGCAGCTCTTCGATGAAGTTGAACAATCCGCCGAAGGCGCCTTTCCATCCTCCGAATAATCTGAAGAAGATAAGTGCAGAAATCGGCGCCCAAACAATATCACCCAATTCACCGAGTACAGGAATGGCGTAAGAGAGATAACCTAAAAGGTCCATTACCAGACAGATAGTGAGCGAAGGCTGGTTGGATCTGTTCATTGGCTGAATGATTTTGGATCATAAGACGCATTTGCTGACCTATCCGTTGTATGCCATCAGGAGAGCAGACTCCGGCCTTTCAGCAACTCCACCAACTCTTCGAGCTGGAAGGGCTTGGAGAGATAGTCGTTCATGCCATTGCGGAGACAGTTCTCTTTATCGCCATCCATGGCATCTGCCGTAAGTGCAATGATGGGCACTTCCTGATTCGGGCCCGGCGTATTTCGTATATGCCTGGTAGTTGTATATCCGTCCATTTCGGGCATGTTCACATCCATGAAGATCAGCGCAGGCGCAGCGCGCTCCAGCATATGGATGGCTTCCCTTCCGTTGCTTGCCTGCAATACTTTGAAACCCATTCTTCCCAATACTTCGGTGATCAGCATCATATTCACGGGTTCGTCTTCCACCACCATGATGGCGGCTCCATTGCTGTAGTATTTTTTCTGATCGGGTTTCACAATCTGTATTGGTTGCTCAGCCGATGTGTTGAAGATGGAGCAGATGAGGTTGTAGAGCTCCTGCATCTTCACCGGTTTGGTGAGAAAGCGTTGAATGCCCAGTTCGGTGGCCCGTTCCTGATGCTCGTTCTTCTCGATGGAACTGAGCATGAGAATGGTGGGCTGAGAAAGCCCTTCGATACGTTTCCTCATTTCCTGCACCAGCTCTATGCCATTCATTTCGGGCATATGATGATCGGTGATGATGAGATCGAGTTGTTCGCCGCTCTCCTGAATGCGGTCGAGAATTTTCAATGCTTCGCGCGGACCATCCGCCGTTTCGCAGGGGATATTGAAATGCCGGAGTATTTCCTGCAGCAGCCAGAGGTTGGTGTTGTTGTCGTCGATCACCAGTACTTTGCGCAATGGAGGTTTTTCTTCGCCTACGGCATGCGGCATTTCGTCGGCCACTTCGAGCGGCACCTGAAAATTGAAAGTGCTGCCTTTGCCGAGTTCGCTGGCAACGGTGAGTTCGCCACCCATCATTTCTGCCAGACTTTTCGATATGGTGAGCCCAAGCCCCGTTCCGCCATACTTGCGGGTGGTGGCTACATCGGCCTGTGTGAAACTGTCGAAAATGCGGGCCAGCTGTTCTGGTGAAATGCCGATGCCGGTATCCTGCACGGATAACACCACGTTCATCACTCGTTTGCCATTCTCCATATGAATGCCTCTGCCCACAATCACCGAAATGAAGATCTCGCCCGAAGGTGTGAACTTGATGGCATTGCCCAACAGGTTTACCAGAATCTGCCGGATGCGTGTGGGATCGCCCATGAATTGCGAAGGAAGATCGGGATCGATATGGCAGATCACTTCGAGTTTTTTCTCGTGCGCTTTCACGGTGAGGATGTCAACAGACTCCTGCACCAGCACGTCCAGCGGGAACGGTGTGTGATCGATCTGCAGTTTGCCCGATTCGATGCGCGAGAACTCAAGAATATCGTTGATGATCTCCAAAAGACCGTAGGCAGATTTCTTCACATTCAGCAAATACTCATGCTGCACCGGATGCAGGTTGGTGGTAAGCACAAGATCCGTGAAACCGATGATGCCATTCATGGGTGTACGCAACTCATGGCTCATATTGGCCATGAAATTGCTCTTGGCAAAACTGGCCGATTCGGCGAGATTTCGGGCCTCTACCAGCAACTGTTCCATTTGTTTTCGCTCAACCGCAGCTGTTAGTGTGGTGCTGAAAAATTGAAGTGCGGAAAGCTCAGACTCCGTCCAGGTCTTTTTGGTCTTCATATTCCTGAATACGGCCAGTCCCCAGAAGAAATCCTGATTGAAGATGGGCAGCACCGCAACGGACTGAACGCCTTCTTTTTTGAAGTACTCCCGAATGTAATCGCTTTGTATCTGCGATACTTCGCCATGGAAAATCCTGCGGCTGTTCAGGTGCAAAAACACCGGGGAGTCGGGCAGTAAAGAAATGACCTCTACTGCATTGCGGTGTTGTGTTACTTCGTCGGCTACGCGTTTCCAGGTGAGCAGGCGGGTGCATCTCCATTCGCCGGTTTCTTTGAGATGCTCATTGGTGAACACTTCTACATGATCTGTTTCGAGATCCTGCCCCATGCGTTTGATGGCTTCACCGATGGCAGATTCGAGATTGGCATTGCTGAGCAGCAGATGCGAAGCATGGGCCAGCGACTGGCGGAGCTTTTCGTCCTGCTGCAGTTTTTCGCTGGCATCTTTGAGCAGCGAAATATCGTGTGCGTATCCGAGTACGCCGGTAACTTTTTTTCTGTCGGCATCGAAGATGGGCACTTTGGCTACGCTCATGGTGATGCGTCTTCCATTCATCACATAAGATTCTTCGATCACCATTTTGCTTTTGCCGGTAAGCATCACCTGCGCATCATCCTGCTGGAAGCCGTGAATGCCTTTGGCTTTATCGCCGAGTACGGCTTCTTCGGGGAAGCCCATCTCGATATCGGTCTTGCCGATGAAATCGTCGGGTTCGCGATTGATGGCATTGGCGAATCCGTAATTAACCAGCTCGAATTTGAATTCGGTGTCTTTGATGAAGATCCAGTCGGGGGTGGAATCGATCACAGTTCGCAGCAGGTCTTTGGTCTGCTTCACTTCATCTTCATGTATTTTTCTTTCGGTGATATCGCGCGAAGTGGAGATAACGCCGGTTACCCTGCCGTCTTTGATGATGGGTTTCACAATGCTTTCGAGCCAGGTGTAAGATCCGGTGATAGTACGCATGCGGTAGCGCACAATGAGGTTGCCCCGCGAGGTAAGCGAATCTACATATTGGGTGGTAGGTGCAAACTTGTGAATGTCTTCGGGATGAAGGAATTCCAGTACCGACCTGCCTTCCATTTCATCCGGCCTGTAGCCGAGGATCTTTTCAACGGAAGGGGAGATGTACACGAATTCGCTGTTGGGCTTATGTTCGGAGATAATGTCTTCGGAGTATTCTGCCAGCAGGCGGAATCTTTTTTCGTTCAGCGCCAGCAGGGTTTCTGTGAGTTTGAGATCGGTAATGTCTTTGGCGATGCCGAAGCCTTCGTGTTCGTTCATTACGCGGGCGCGAACGAAGATGTGCATGGTTTTGCCATCCTTTCTGCGAACGGGGTGATCGAAAGACATTTCGTATTCGGAATTCCCGCGGTTCTGAATGGCCTGCAGCAGCAGCGATTTCATGTTCTCATGATTGTCGGGGAAGATGTATTGCTGCATATAGCTGCTGAAGGGCATGGTCACTTCTTTCGGGTCTTCGCCGAGCAGCTGCATGAACTCTTTGCTGAGGGTTACTTCGTGGGTGTGGAAATTCATTTTCCAGCTGCCCATCCATCCAAAGGTCATGGCATAGGAAAGCGCGTTGATGGATTTCTGCTGCAATGCCTCGGAAGATTGCTGACGGCGATATACTGCTATCAGATCTACGATAATGAATATCAGGCAGGCGAGTGCGCCGGCCAGCCAAAGCAGGTAGCCGTATCCGTGATCGGGCGGATTGATCAGCGATCTCCACAGAAAAATGCATAGAAACGCCAAAGCCAATACGGCCAGGCTAACACGCAGCGGTTTACGGTAGGGGGAAGAAGGCAAGCGTGCTGGCATAAGAAATTGGTTTATTGTGCAACCAAACATGCCTTAACCGGTCCGTAAATATAACGGCTTAATTTGAAAACTGCGTACCTGCTTTAGTAATCGATCACTTGTTCTTCGATCACAGTCGGCAGTTCCCTGAACTGGTATTTTTGAGTACGGAGCTGAGGTTCAAATCCTGCTTCTCTGATCGCTTCCTGAATGCTCTTGTAGGTGAAGCGGTGTGGCGCTCCTGCCGCACTCACCACGTTTTCTTCGAGCATGATGCTTCCGAAATCGTTGGCGCCTGCATGCAGACAGATCTGCGCAGTTTTCTTGCCTACAGTGAGCCATGATGCCTGAATGTTCTTCACGTTCGGCAGCATAATTCTGCTGATGGCGATCATGCGGATATATTCGTCAGGCGTGGTGAGGTTCTGCACACCGCGGATGCGCGTGAGCAGGGTGTCAACATCCTGGAAGGTCCATGGAATGAAGGCGAGGAATCCGTTGGCATCGGCCGGTTTACGGCTCTGCACTTCGCGGATCTTCACCAGGTGTTCGAATCTTTCGCGAACAGTTTCAACGTGACCGAACATCATGGTAGCCGAGCTGGTGATATCGAGCTGATGTGCTTCGGCCATAATGTCGAGCCATTCCTGCGATCCGCATTTTCCTTTGGAGATCAGGCGGCGAACACGATCTACGAGAATCTCCGCACCGGCGCCGGGAAGACTGTCCATCCCTGCTTCTTTGAGTGCTGTGAGCACTTCGCGGTGAGTAGATTTTTCGAGTTTGGTGATATGTGCAATTTCGGGTGGCCCGAGCGTATGCAGTTTGATTGTTGGATAGAGCTGCTTCAGTTGTTTGAAGAGATCTACATAGAACTGAAGGCCCAGTGCGGGGTGATGGCCGCCTTGCAGCAGCAATTGGTCTCCGCCCCAGCGGATGGTTTCTTCGATCTTCTTTTTATAGGTGTCGATATCTGTAATGTAGGCATCGGCATGGCCGGGGATGCGATAGAAATTACAGAATTTGCAGTTGGCGATACATACGTTGGTGGTATTCACATTGCGGTCGATCTGCCAGGTTACCTTTCCGTGTGGAACCTGCTTCTTGCGCATTTCATCGGCTACGAACATCAGTTCAGAGAGAGGCGATTCTTCAAAAACCATCATTCCTTCCTCGATGCTGAGGAATTCAAAATTCAGGGCCTTCTGATACAAATCATGTAGGTGCATATGTTCAATTGTACCTGCAAAAGTACGCATTCAGCCCTTATTTTTTTTACTTCATCGCCATAGCTTTTTACGGTAAAAACTATTAACTTACTTTGGAAGCCTGTAATCCCATACCAGCATGCATGTTATGTATACGACGCAAGCTGCTGTTCATAGATTTTGGTTCGCCGGGTTACAGAGATTCATTAAACTAGCTGCATGAGACGCCTATTGACTGTTGCGTTGCTGTTAACCCTTATCAGGACAACCCTCCCTGCCCAGGAGATTTTTGTGCCACCAGCCGCAGAAGAGATCACTTCATTTCCTTTCAAACTCCTTACCGGGGGCATTATCACCCTCAAGGCCAAGGTGGGAAATTATCCGGATACACTCAATTTTATTCTCGATACCGGAAGCGGAGGCATTTCGCTCGATTCAACCACTACAGACAAACTGAAGATCAATTCTACACTGAGCGACCGCACCATTCGCGGCATCGCCGGCGTAAGACAGGTGAAATTTGTGTACAACGAAGCCCTGCATCTGCCCGGCCTCAAAGTAGACAGCCTGAATTTCCACGTTAATGATTATACGGTACTTACCAGCGCCTACGGAGAAAAGATCGATGGCATTATCGGCTACAGCTTCTTCAACCGCTACATTGTAAAAATCGATTACGACAGTTCAAGGATTTTTGTGCTCACCAGGGGATCGCTCAAATATCCCAAGGGCGGGTTTTTGCTGAAGACATTGCTGGTGAACATCCCCATTCTGCAAACGGAGATCAGAGACGACAGAGATGTGCTGAGCCGGTTCTATTTCGACACCGGCGCCGGCATGTGCCTGCTGCTCAGTTCCGATTTTGTGCAGGATAGCTCCGTTGTAAAACCGCGCCGCCGCTGGTATGCCACGCAGGCAGAGGGTTTGGGAGGAAAAGCGCCGATGCGCCAGGGCGTTATCAAACAGGTGAAGCTGGGGCCTTTCAAATTCCGGAATGTGCCTACCTATATATTTGAAGATGAATACAACGTAACATCTTACCCATATCTCGGCGGGCTGGTGGGCAACGATCTGCTTCGCCGGTTCAACCTCATCATCAATTATGAGCGCCGCGAAATATTCATGACGCCCAACTCGCATTTCAAAGATGCCTTCGATTATTCCTATACCGGACTGGGTATGTATCTGCTGGATGGAGAGATCCAGATAGTGGACATCATGCCGGGGTCGCCCGCAGAAGCCGCTGGATTTCTGCCCGGTGATGTGGTAGTGGCCGTAGGCAACAACTTCAGCAAGAATATCCAGACTTACAAAAATCTGCTGCAATCGCCGGGAGAAAAGCTGAAAGTGCTGGTGATGAGAGGAAATGCACCCGTTGTTCTCACCCTTAAAGTGAAAAATATCCTTACCGGACGCTAATATCGAAGCTTTTCGAACAATCCCTTCTTCAAATTTGTACTTTGTGTCGTTAATTTGCTCCTTAGCTAAAAGAAGAATCGACTCATGATACAATTTGATAAGTTCACACTGTCCAATGGCCTGCGGGTGATAGTGCACGAAGATGATACCACTCCAATGGCTGTTGTGAACATTATGTACGATGTTGGCGCGAAAGACGAAAATCCCGAAAAGACCGGATTTGCACACCTCTTCGAGCACCTTATGTTTGGTGGCTCCATCAATATCGAAGATTACGAATCGCCCCTCCAGATGGCAGGCGGCGAAAACAATGCCTATACCAGCAACGATCTTACCAACTACTACGTTCAGCTTCCGGCCGAAAATATCGAAACTGCTTTCTGGCTCGAAAGCGATCGCATGCTTTCGCTCGCCTTCAGCGAAAAAAGCCTGGATGTGCAACGTAAAGTGGTGAGTGAAGAATTCAAAGAGCACTATATCAACAAGCCTTACGGCGATGTATGGTTCAAGCTCCGCGAAATGGCCTACACAAAACATCCTTACCGCTGGATGACCATCGGAAAAGAATTATCCCATATCGAAGACGCTACTCTTAAAGATGTGAAAGCATTCTTTAAGCAGCATTACAATCCATCCAACGCCATTATGGTAGTGGGAGGAAAAGTAAAAACTGCACAGGTGCGCGAACTCGCGGAGAAATGGTTTGGCGATATTCCTTCCGGACAGAAATACGATCGTCAGATTGCGGAAGAGCCGCAACAGACCGAACCCCGCAGAATGGAGGTTCATGCAGATGTTCCGCTCGATGCCATTTACAAAGTATGGCATATGGACAATCGCCTGAGCCATGGTTACTATGTAGCCGACCTCATCACCGAAATATTGGGTGGTGGCGGATCTTCGCGTCTCTTTCAGCGACTGGTAAAAGAGAAAAAACTATTCAGCAATATCGAATGCTACCATTTCGGAACGGTAGATAAAGGCCTGCTTACCATCGAAGGCAAACTCGTAAAAGGGGTGAAGATGGAAGACGCAGAACGCGCCATCGAAGAAGAACTCGATCTGCTCAAACGCGAAGGCATAACCGAAAAAGAGCTGACCAAGGTAAAGAACAAAACGGAATCAGCGCTTGCCTTCGAAGACATGAGTGTGATGACGCGCTGCAACAACCTCGCCTTCTACGAACTGCTGGGCGACCCATCACTTTTCAACAGCGACCGCGAGAAATATTTCTCCGTAACCGTCGACGATGTGCTCCACTACAGCCGCAAGTATTTCGATGTGAACAACAGCAGTACCCTTTGTTATTTCAGTAAACACTAATTATGCCGAACAGAACAATCGCTCCTCCAATAATAGATGCTGTGGACTTTGAACTGGTATTGCCCCGTTGCGATCACCATGTGCTGAGCAATGGCGTGGAAATATATCATCTCAACATGGGCAGTGAAGACACCCTGCAACTCAACTGGGTGTTCTATGCAGGTGCCTGGTACGAAAAGAAGAAAGCCCTTGCCGCGAGCACCAATTTTCTGATGAAGAACGGAACCTCCGGCAGAACTGCATTTGAGATAAATGAGCACTTCGATTATTACGGTGCTTACGTAAACCGCAGCTGCTACAGCGAAACATCAGAAATCACTTTGCACTGCCTCAACAAGCACGTGCATGCGCTGATACCCGTTATTGCAGAGATGATCACCGATGCCACCTTCCCCGAAGAAGAGCTGGCCATCTACAAACAGAATTCACTGCAACGCCTGAAAGTGAATCTCCAGAAAGGAGAATTCGTTGCGGGCCGGCTGATCGACTCCTATCTCTTCGGAGACAAACATCCATACGGCAAATACAACAATGCCGAAGATTATGAAGCGCTCACACGCGAAGACCTCGTAGCCTTCTACGATGAGTACTACCGCAAGGGCCGTTGTGTGATCTTTGCCGCAGGCAAACTTCCTGCAGACCTGATCCCCACACTCGAACAATATTTCGGAACACTGCCGCTGCGCAATCACCGCGAAACCATCGTGGGCATCGAACACAAAATAGAGCCGGCGGTTCAGAAGAAGTATCGCGTGATCAACGACGAGAATGGCGTGCAGGCAGCGATCCGTTTGCTGCGTCCATTCCCTAACCGTCACCATCCCGATTTCCAGAAAGCGCAGGTGCTGAACAATGTGCTGGGAGGATTTTTCGGATCGAGACTGATGGGCAATATCCGCGAAGACAAAGGGTATACCTATGGCATCTACAGTTACCTGCTGAACTTCGTTCACGAAAGTGGCTGGATGATCACTACCGAAGCCGGCCGCGATGTAGCCGAAGACACCATCAAAGAAGTGTACAACGAGCTGGCCCTTCTCCGCGAAGAGCCTATCGACGACGAAGAGCTGATGATGACCCGCAACTTCATCATCGGAACGGTACTCGGCGATCTCGACGGACCATTTCAGGTGATCGGCCGCTGGAAAAATATGATCCTTAGCGGTGTGGATGAAGCTTATTTCTACCAGAGCCTCCAGACGGTGCGAAGCGTAACCGCAGCCGAATTGCAGGACCTGGCCAACAAATACCTGCAACCCGACGATTTCTACGAACTCGTGGTGATTTAAATCAGGAAGCGATAGCGCGTATCGGAATAAATGGTAACTTAACTGCCGGATGTAAATTGGTAGTTATGAAATTTATCATGCGGGTAGTTGTTACCTCCATCATTGCGTTTGGGCTTTCGTATATCCTGAAAGCAGGTGTACATATGAAAGATTTCTGGACGGCCATCATCGTTGCCATTGTTCTGGCAATACTGAATGCCATTCTGAAACCCATTCTCATATTGCTGACATTACCCATCACCTTCGTTACATTCGGCTTGTTTTTATTTGTGATCAATGCCTGTATGATATTGCTCGCAGAAAAAGTGGTTCCCGGATTTGTAGTGGATGGATTCTGGTGGGCGCTTCTCTTCTCCCTGCTCTTGTCGATTGCAACGTCCCTGTTGTACAAAGAAGACAATGTTCAGCGGAATGAACGGGACCAATGATCCTTACATTTTCACCTGACTTATTTGTACGCCGTATGCAATTTGATCGCAAAGACCTGGGCAATGACCAACTGATTCAATTCTACAGAAGCCTCTTGCTCCCCCGCATGATCGAAGAAAAGATGCTGGTTTTGCTGAGGCAGGGTAAAATTTCCAAATGGTTCAGCGGAATCGGGCAGGAAGCCATCGCCGTAGGCGCCACACTGGCGCTGCAATCCGATGAATGGATAATGCCGCTGCATCGTAACCTCGGTGTTTTTACTTCGCGCAATATGCCACTCAGCAAACTGTTCAAACAGTGGCAGGGCAATCAGGATGGCTACAGCAATGGCCGCGAACGCAGCTTTCACTTCGGAACAAAAGACCATCATATCTGTGGCATGATCTCCCACCTGGGTCCGCAACTCGCCATCGCAGACGGCGTTGCGCTTGCCGCAAAACTCAAACAGGAACAGAAAGTCTCGCTCGCCTTCTCCGGTGAAGGCGGCACCAGCGAAGGGGATTTCCATGAAGCACTCAACACTGCTGCTGTATGGGGTCTGCCCGTGATATTCGTGATCGAGAACAACGGTTACGGACTCAGCACCCCGGCGAGCGAACAGTACAAATGCGAAAACCTCGTCGATCGCGCTAAAGGCTACGGCATGGAAGGCGTTCAGATCGACGGCAACAATATTCTTGCCGTTTACGACACCATCAGAGGCGTTCGTGATTATTGCATCCGCGAACAGAAACCATATCTCATCGAGGCGATGACCTTCCGCATGCGCGGGCATGAAGAAGCCAGCGGAACCAAATATGTTCCGCCACATCTCTTCGAGCAATGGGAGAAGAAAGATCCGCTGAAGAACTACGAACAGTGGTTGCTCGATCAGTTCTATATCACGCCGGAAAAAATAGATAAGATAAAGTCGGACATCAGGGACTATATCGAAATGGAGTTGGCCATTGCACAGAATGCAGCTCCGGTGCACGTAAGCACAGCAACAGAACTGGCGGACGTGTATGCACCCGTTCCGGATTCTGACGTTCCCGATGTGAGTCTGGTGGATGATGAAAACAAAAAAGAACTTCGGCTGATCGACGCCGTGAAAGAGGGACTCGATCAGAGCATGCAGCATCATTCCAACCTCATACTCATGGGGCAGGATATTGCAGAATACGGCGGTGCCTTCAAGATCACCGAAGGTTTTGTGGAGAAATATGGAAGGAGCCGCGTGCGCAATACGCCACTTTGCGAAAGCGCCATTCTCGGAACCGCACTGGGACTGAGCCTCGAAGGCTTCAAGAGCATGGTGGAAATGCAGTTCGCCGATTTCGTATCCGTAGGGTTCAATCAGATCGTGAACAACCTGGCCAAGATCCATTACCGCTGGGGCCATGCAGCCGATGTGGTGATCAGAATGCCAACAGGCGGCGGAGTAGGCGCCGGTCCATTCCACTCACAAAGCAATGAAGCCTGGTTTACGCATACTCCCGGATTGAAAGTTGTGTATCCTTCTACACCCGAAGATGCAAAAGGATTACTGATTGCAGCTATCAATGATCCCAATCCCGTACTCTTCTTCGAGCACAAAGCATTGTACAGAAGTGTAAGTGGACAAGTACCGGATTCATACTACGAAACGCCCATCGGCAAAGCACGTCAGGTGCAGATGGGGTCTGAGATAAGCATCATCACTTACGGAAGCGGCGTGCACTGGGCAACCCAGTATGCAGCGGCTCATCCCGAAACATCATTCGACATACTCGATCTGCGTACCTTGCTGCCGCTGGATTACGAAGCCATCCGCCAGTCGGTGATCAGAACAGGCAAAGTGCTGTTGCTGCACGAAGACACGCTCATTGGCGGAATCGGAGGCGAGATCAGCGCATGGATCGTTGAGCATTGTTTCGAATCGCTGGATGCTCCGGTAATGAGATGCGCTTCGCTCGACACACCCATTCCATTCAGCATCGAACTCGAAAATAATTTCCTCGCAAAATCAAGGCTACACCAATACGTCGAAAAGTTACTGGCTTATTGATGGAGTGAAACTATCTTATGCAGCTTCCGTTATTGCTGATGCTCATTGTGTCGGAAAATTATGTGAAGGTTTTTTTAATGCCTTTGTGTAATCCCCGAAATGGAGGCATCCCACAATAAACCTGCTGTATGAGACCGGTCTACCTGTTTCTGTTACTACTCATTTGTACCAGTGAGCTGCAATCCCAACAAAATCTAACCGGCAGTAGCCGCAATAGCGCATACACCTATATTTACCGGATCGACAATTCCACTTCGCGTGTACTCTTTGCCAAAAAAATGAACGAATTCAATGAATCATGGCTGCATAAGCTGGTCGATTCATTTCCTGTTAATGGCGTTCAGCCGGTACTGCCTCCGGGCAATTACCTTTTCGTAAAAACATTAGCCGATGAATTCTGGTATCAGTTGTACAACTCCGACGACCTCCAATGGAAAATAATTCCCAACTATCATGATCTGCTGATCTTTCTGCATAACAGCAAGGGCGAGCCTGTAACAGATGCGCAGGTGTTTCTCAATAAGAAGAAAATAAATCTCGATGCAGCAACCGGTTTGTATAAGATCGCGCATGCAACAAAAAAAGGTATCGTTGAGATCAACCATCAGAATACCCTGCATTTCTTCAATCTGCAAAACCCCATGAAGCAGCCATGGCTGAAAAAACTCTTTCGCAAGAAGCACCGCTATGGCAGAAGAAACAGCAACAAAGGCAATCAATACTTTTTTGACGATCCCACCAAACACGAGAAAAAATTCCGGGGCTTTATGGTGTTCAGTAAACCGAAGTACAAGATCAACGATACGGTGAAACTGAAAGCATGGATCACTACTGCCAGCGGCAAACCTGTAGACCGCCCGATGATCGTCCGCATCAGTGACGACGGCTTTTCGACTGATACGGTGATCGCCACTATCCATCCTTACCGCCCCGGCGGATTCGAATACAGTTTTGTACTGAACGACTCCCTCGATCTCGACCTCGATGATGATTACCTCATTACCATCGAAGAACTCAGCAGCCGCAAATACAATCTGGATGAGTACGATGGCGATCTCGACGACGATGAATATGCCATGAAACGCAAAGTGCTCATGCGCGGAAAAATCGTGTATGAAGAATATGAATTACAAGCCATCACTTTCAATGCCAGAACGGATAAGGAAAATCACAACCCCGGCAATCCGGTGTCTGTGATCTGCAAAGCCAGAGATGAAAATGATCTTGCCGTAATGGATGGAAGGGTTTCTCTGACAGTGATCCGTTCCGGACAGATCAGAAAATTCCTGCAGCCTGAGATGTTCATTCGCGATACACTCTGGACATGGGAGCAACCCCTCGATGCAGTGGGCGAAACAAAGATCATGTTGCCAGACAGCATCTTTCCCCAGGCCGTATTCGACTATTCAATCCAATGCGTTTTCAACAACAGCAACAATGAACGGCAAACTGAAAACCTGTATCTCAGTTACGACGGCAGAAAGCGGGTACTGTTTGCAGAAGAAGATCAGGACAGTATACGCATTAAGATGATGGAAGGCGGCAGCATTGTTGCCGCAACAGCCGATCTGATAATGACTACCGGTGGAAAAGACACAGCGGAGAAGCGCATTATTCAGTTACCCGCTGTAATTCCTGTGCATCCATTTGCCAATCGATACATCATCAGGTCGGAGGGGTTTGAAGAGCAGATCGTTCCTGAGGTGAATCAGAAAGCCATTAGGTGTTTTTCGCGCAGAACCAGCGACAGTGTTTTTATCGATCTGCACAATCCGTTGCAGCTTCCTGCCTGGTATACCATATTCGAGGGAAACAAAGCGGTAGCACAGGGGAAAGCAGATGCACTTCGATATGCAGTGAAAACACATTCATCGAAACCTTACCATGTATCCATTCAATACATCAGCGGAAATAGGTTGCTCGAAGAGCAGTACACTGTAACCTACATGCCAAAGACGCTGCGCATTGCGGTAAATCAACCGGAGTTCATTTACCCCGGACAGCGTGCTACCATTAATGTGGAAGTAAAGGATATTGCCGGCAAACCCGTACCGGATGCGGATCTCACCCTGTATGGCGTTACTGCAAAGTTCGAAGATCTGAAAGATCCGCAAGTGCCTTCGTACAACAAGCCATACGCTGCAAGAAAAAAAGGAAACAATTACAAAGTAACAGACCGGGTATCTTTTTACGGACATCATCCGCTGAACTGGGAAAAATGGAGCCGTCGTCTGGGCCTCGACAGTATCGAATATTACAAATTCCTCTACCCGAAAAATATTTACATCAACAGAGAATCCGTTTCCGATTCAGTAACGCAAGTGGCACCATTTGTTGTGCTCGACGGTGCTTTGCAGAAAGTGCAGATGCTTTATATCGATGATGAACCTTACTTCTTCAAAGATGCAGGTCAATGGCAGCAGTACAGCTTTCAGGTATCACCGGGCAGCCATATCATCCGCATCAGAACTGCAGATAAACTCATCAGCACAGACAGCATTTTTGTTCAACCCAAAATGAAAACCATCATCAGCATCAATGCCGATACCAGCAACAGACTGGTTAAGATCCGCAAGATGCCTGAGACGCTCACTCCTGAAGAACAATTCTACTGGGATCGATACATGATGTGGGTGAACCTCCCCAATACCAGACGCTTCAGCTGGATTCAGCAAAACGGTCGTTACCTCCTGATGAATTACGAAACTTCGGAATGGTCAAGGTCGCCTTCGCAGCAATTCGTTGGTCCGCTTACAGGCGCCAATGCAACGATGAACGTAAAAGGCATATTCAGCCAGCCTTTCACGCCGGAAGGAAATTACGTGTACACCATCACTCCCGGCCTGATAAAAATGAAGGAAGCATCAGCGCGTCAGAAAATGTACAACCATATTCTTACGAAAGAGCGCCATCGTTACTCTATCGGCGACAGGGCTGTAACGGGCGCCACCATCGACAGTCTCTGGGAAGCTTTTCTGGATGCACGAAGCATCAAAGAGTCTTTGTTCAAAAACAAAACGCTTTCAGGGAATAAGTATGGAAGACTGTTGATCCGCATCGGAGAAACTGAAAATACAGACACTCTGTTTCTGAAAAATATCCTGCTGTTCAGAAATGATGATCCCGATTTTATGAATGTCTACAAAGGTGGAGAAAGAGACCTTGGCTATCTGCAACCCGGACTCTACCGCATTATGGGCCTTATGAAGAAAGGACAGTGGTTCGTAAAAGAGAATATTCTGGTGCGTGCAAACGGATTCAATTACTGCCTTACAGGCAAGCCAACGATACTGAGTAAAAGTCAGTTGAGTGAATCAGTAACAAGTCTTATCGATAATCAGGCGCTTGCTTACGAAGGCCTGGAAGTCCCACGGAACGAGGATTCCATCAAAATGGTTTTCAACCGGCAGTTCTTTAATCTCGATGAAGGAAGCCTGCTTGCTATCGGAAGGGTCAACAGCAATGATGGCCCTGTTATTGGCGCAACGGTGTCTGTTCAGAATACATCCTTTGGAACAGTAACCGATGCACAAGGCAATTTCAGTTTGCGTGTGCCGTCAAAAGGAACATTGGTGGTTACGGCTCTTGGGTTTGAACAAACTACAATACCCATCTCCGGACAAGCATTCTATGAAATTAAAATGACTGAAAGTGAGCTTTCTCTGAATGAAGTGGTGGTGACTGCTTACGGCATATCAAAGAAGAAAGAAGCAGTTTATGCATTAGCGGGTGTTCAGACTTCATCGGTCTCTATCATGGAATTTGCAGCGACAACTGATTCTAAAAGTCCATTGGTACTTGTAGATGGCATTCCTGTATCACAAAAACTCGCAGACATGGATCCTTCCATGATTGCAAATGTAGTGGTCCTCAAAGGAGCTGAAGCTACCAATCTCTACGGAGCAAAAGCTGCTGAAGGTGTGATATTAATTACCACAAAGAAAGTACAGAAAGATAACATCGGAGATGTTGCCGAGGCAAGGCCCGGCAATTCACTCCGCACCAAATTCAGGGACGATGTGTACTGGTTGCCAAAGCTTCGCACAGATCATCAGGGGAAAGCATCAGCCGACGTAACATTTCCCGACGACATCACCCGATGGAAAACATGGGCCATTGCTGTAACAGGCGATCGCCATTCCGGGTTGGCAAGCGCAGATATTCACGCATTCAAAGCCATCAGTGGCACCATACATCTTCCCAACTTCGCAGTTGCGGGCGATGAAATTCAGGTGATCGGCAAAACGCTCAACTATACAGCTCAGAGCAAAAAACTGAAACGCAGCTTTCTGCTGAACGATCAGCCCGTTTCAGTTGCAGATATCGATGTAACAAACAATCGCATCGATTCCTTTATGGTAAAGGCTTCCGGCGATACCATGAAACTCACTTACTCCGTGCTTGCGCCGGATGGTTATTTCGATGGAGAAGAAAGAAAACTCCCGGTATTTGTTCAGGGGGTGAACGAAGCCAATGGCATATTTGCCAGCCTAGACAGCGATACATCATTCATCTGGCAACCAGCTGCAGGCTCTGAAGTAACGGTGCGTGCTGAGTCTTCTGCATTGCCCATCCTCGACGATGAAATAGAAAAGGTGTGGCTGTATCAGTACGGATGCAATGAACAACTTGCCTCAAAACTGAAAGCGCTGCTGATGCGAAAGAAAGTGTATGCCATGCAGGGCATGAAATTCAATTACAACAAGCAAATCAATGAACTGATCTCAAAACTCAATCAGGCAAAATCTTCTGAAGGGTTATGGGGATGGTGGAAAGGCATGCGTCCCGAACTATGGATCACACAGCATGTGGTGGAAGCCCTGCTGCTTGCAGAGCAGGAAGGATTCAGTTCCGGCTTCAACAAACAGCTGGTAAAAGACTATCTCGTGTATAGTCTTGAATCCACTAAAAAAGATATTCCTGCTGCAGTACCCGTAATGAAAACCCTGCTTCAGCTGGACTCAAAAATAGAGTACGGCAAATGGATAGATTCATTACATCGTTACAACAAATATCCAAGCCTGCACGATAACCTGTTGCTGATTTCATTGCAACAGCAACTCGGAACGGTACAGATTCCGGATAGTCTGCTGAACAAACATCGTCGCACGCTTTTCGGAAATATGTACTGGGGAGAAGAAGGCTACAAGTTCTTCGACAACTCTATTCAGAACACAGTATTGATGTATCGCATATTGCGCAAAGCAGGCGGACACGAAGATTGGCTGAAAAAGATCCGTGGTTACTTCCTCGAAAAAAGAAGCACCGGTTACTGGCGCAACACTTACGAATCTATTTTGATACTCGAAACCATCCTTCCCGAAATATTGAAACATGAAGCCACTGGCAAACCTGCCTCCCTTACTGTAAAACAGGGAGACCGCGAACAAACCACCCGATCATTCCCGTTCACCACAAAACTGAACAATCGCGAAGCGCTGAAAATTACCAAGGAAGGATTATCGCCGGTGTATTTTACAGCCTATCAGGAAAAGTGGAATCCCAATCCTGCAAAAGTGGATAGCAGCTTTGAAGTAAGCTCTGTGTTCATTCAGGGCCGCGACACGGTTACCACACTCAAAGCCGGACAGCCGGTATCGCTCTCCATACGCGTGCGCGTGAAAGCTGATGCCAGTTATGTGATGCTGGAGATCCACATCCCTGCAGGATGCAGCTATCAAAGCAAAGAGCAACCCTGGAGAAATAACGAAGTGAACAGAGAGTATTTCACTAACAAAGTATCGTTGTTCTGCAGCGAACTCAAACCTGGTGTGTATGAATTCTCAGTGTCGCTGCTTCCGAGGTATTCAGGTAAATACAATCTCAATCCGGCAAAAGCCTGTGCGATGTACTTCCCGGTATTTTTCGGAAGAGAAGGAATGAAGAAAATAAATATCAGGTAAGCATGTTAGTTAGTTCTCGCCGGACCATAGAGCGCATGCCCATTGCGAACGCCGGTATGTTTGCCTTGCTGCATGGTTATTTGTCCGTTTACAATTACGTAGCTGAAACCGGTTGAATATTGGTGAGGTTGTTCAAAAGTTGCGTGGTCGGTAACTGTAGCCGGATCGAAGATCACGATATCCGCAGCCAGTCCGGGTTTGAGCAGTCCACGATCCTGCAGCTGGAATTTTTGGGCGGCCAGTGAAGTCATTCTGCGGATGGCTTCTTCGAGAGAGAGCACCTGCAGTTCGCGCACATATCTTCCGAGGATACGCGCATTGGAACCATAACCTCTTGGATGTGGCATTCCTTTTCCTGGGACGGGGATGCCGGCATCGGCTCCCACCATGCAGAAAGGATATTGCATGATGTACTTCACATCATCTTCATGCATGCCATGATACACCATCTGCGCGCCGCCTTTGGCAATCATCTCCATGATGGTTTCTGCTTCCCATGCCGGCTTCGGTTTTCGTCCGAGCAATTTGTTGATTTCGGAAATGCTCTTGCCATTGTAACTGCTGTCTGCGGGATAGTTGGCCACTACGGCATAACTGTAGTTTTTGTATTTGTATTTTGCGAGTTGCTCCAGCATTTCCTTTTTGATCTGTGCACGGATGATGGGATTTTGAAGTCGCGCATTCACACTGTCCTGCGTACCGGCCATCGCCCAGTCGGGCAGGCGCACACCGAGATTGGTGCTGCTGGCAGTGTAAGGATATTGATCGATGGTTACATCCCATCCTAAGTTCCTTGCTTCTTTGATCAGTTCGATGGTGGTAGTTGATTTGCCCCAGCTGGCTCTGCCACTCACTTTGAAGTGGGAGATCTGCACGGGGATATTTGCTTCTTTCCCCACCTGAATGGCTTCGTTGATGGCATCCACCACACTGTTCTCTTCGTTGCGGATATGTGAAGCGTAAACGCCGTTGTATCGGGCAGCTGCTTTGGCCAGACTCACAACTTCGGCTGTATTGGCGAAGGTTCCGGGGATGTAGATGAGACCGGTGGATAAACCAACGG
The DNA here is from genome assembly GCF_012927185.1 of Pseudoflavitalea sp. G-6-1-2. Lineage (GTDB taxonomy): Bacteria > Bacteroidota > Bacteroidia > Chitinophagales > Chitinophagaceae > Pseudobacter. The sequence continues at coordinate 772,347 of NZ_JABBGB010000001.1, read as the reverse complement.
CTCCGTCTTTCATGGCCTGCTCCACGAGTTGATCCATGCGCTGTTGTTCGTCTGCACTGCTGAGCCGGTTATCGCGTTGCATTATTTGTTCGCGCACTGTGTTGTGACCAACCAGCGATGCTACATTGATGGCAGTATGTGTGCTGTCTACCTTGCTGAAGAAACGACGCAGATCGGTGGCAGAGCCGCCGCAATTGCCGGTGATCACGGTGGTTACGCCATCGTAAATATAGTTGTCGGCAGTGGGTGTGGTAAAAATGCCTCCTTCGATATGTCCATGTACATCGATGAACCCAGGTGCAACCACCTGCTGTTTTGCATCGATGGTATTGGCAGATTGGAATTGAGTAAGTTTTCCAACTGCAATGATCTTTCCATCCTTCACTGCAATATCTCCGTAGAACCATGAGTTGCCGGTTCCGTCGATGATCTTCCCGTTTTTGATGAGGATATCACAAACCTGCTGTGCATGCGCAACGAGTGCCAGCATCAGCATCATAAGAGTGGCGGATAGTTTCATAAGCTGCAATACGTGTTGATCAAATATAACTCAATAATGGATTTTTACTGCGTGCTTTGAGATTGCCGTACCACTTGCATGGATAGTACAACAGCAGTACAATCAATGCCCAGAAAAGATACACGCCGGGCAGTCCGAACCCATACTCTTTCGGATACGAATCCGAAATATGAAGGAAGTCGGTTGCTTTGAAACCCTGTGCCATACCGGCGAAGATCGAGATAAGGTGTATGAGATAAAAGTGCAGCAGAAAATAGAACAGCGGCACTTTGCCATACACACTGAAGAAGTTTGCAAAGCTTCCTTTTGCATTTTCCAACAGTCCAAGCAATAAGATGGCCGGCCCGATAGTCATCAGCAGAAAGCTGAGTGATGGCGGGTATTTGGCGGTATCGAGAAACGACAGCAATGTGTAGAGTGAAGATTTTTGTGTGGTCCAGGGCATTGGATCTCCATACACATTTAGTCCGCGTACAAGAATGAAGAGACCTATAAGCGTAAGCCCCAGCTGAACAAAGAACCTGCTTCTTTTTTTCGGTTCCCACAGAAAGCATTGTCCGAATGCATATCCCGCGCCAATCACACCGATCCATGGAATGAGAGGATACCCGATCACCAGTCCACTGGTTTCAGAGAAAGGAATAAATCCCCTTACATGCAACACGTTCCAAAGCCAGCTGAAAGAACCGAATGACTCCGGCGAAATATTATCTGTTGTGTTATGCAGCAGGATCATGAGAAGGCTCACGGCCAATAATATTTTGTTCGGCAGCCAGATCATGGCGGCAAGAAAAATCATGCTCATGCCAATCGACCAGAATACCAATGCAATGAGAAGATTGAACGAAAAGTTGAACTGCAAGGCCAGTGTTACCAGTGTAAATTCCAGGATCACCAGAAAAAGTCCGCGCGTGAAAAGGAAGCGCGATAATTCAGGTTTCGTTCTTTTCGCACCATACAGAAATGAACCCGTACCTGCAAGGAACATAAAAGTAGGTGCGCAGATATGTGTGATCCATCGCGTGAAGAACATGGCGGGTGTGGTCTGGCTCAGATCTGTGGGATCGAACCGTGCAATGGTGAAGTAGTCGCGCACATGATCAAGCGCCATGATCACCATGATGATGCCGCGCAAAATATCGATGCTGGCAATGCGACTGCGTGATTGTGTTATGGGTTGCATAAGATCAGGTTTATGGTTTGGCGCCCTGCTCAACAGATTGAAGCAGGCGCAGGAAATTTCCTCCGAGTATATTGCTGATCTGCTGATGGGTGTATCCGCGTCTCATCAGTTCTTTGGTGATGAGCGGAAAGTCTGTTACATCGTTCAGCTTTTGCGGCGTAGATGTAACGCCGTCGAAATCCGAACCCAATCCAACATGGTCTGTACCGATCAGCTTCACAATATGATCCAGGTGATCGAAGAGTAAGGAAAAGGGTGCACGGATCTGATTCACTTCCGAAGGGTATTTTGTGGCGAGCATGTCTGATATAACTTCTTCGCTGTTGCCTGCAGCCTGCAATGAATCCTTCTCTGCGCGATGGCGCGATTCAAATGCACGTATCTTTTTGAAGAAATTGCTGTCTACAAATCCGCTGAAGAAGTTGAGGTGGATCACTCCACCATTCTTTCCAACGGCTTTGATCTGATCGTCTGTGAGATTGCGGAATACGGGGCAGAGCGCATGTGCGCAGCTATGCGAAACAATTACGGGTAGTGTGGTGGTGTTGATGGCATCCCAGAATGTTTGCTCGCCAACATGGCTGAGATCTACGAGCATGCCGATCTTATTCATATGACGAACTACTTCCTTTCCGAAATCGTTCAGTCCTTTTGGTGATTTGCCTTTGCTTTCATCGTGAGCAGAGCTGGCCCAGGAGGTGGAGTTGTTCCAGGTGAGCGTGAGATAGCGCGCGCCGCGTTTGTAGAGACTGTCGAGATAATCGATGCGGTCTTCGATCATATGGCCGCCTTCCACGCCAATCATGGCTGCGAGTTTGTTGGACTTTACGGCCTGTTGCAGTTCGGTGGAATTGGTAACAATCATCATTTTGCCGGGATTGCGGCGCTGAACAGCATAGAGCGTGTCGATCTGCTGATTGGCTCGTGCGAACCCTTTTCCTTTTCCAAAACTGCCATCGCACCAAACGGAGAATATCTGAACATCGATGCCGCCTTTGGCAAATCGCTTTAGATCAGAATGCGTTTTGCCTTTGAGATCGTTATCGAAGCTGAGATTCTTTTCAAAAGCAGTGGTAAGGATATCGTTGTGAGTGTCTACCACAATGGATTTGAAATGAAGATCTTTCCATCCCTGTGCTGAAAGTTGGTGGCATGCAAAAAGTATCCAAAAGAAAAAGAACGATTTTCTCATAGCGTGGTCTTGTTGGTCATTCAATATAATCAAGTGCTGCAAGAAAGACTACTCAATTGTGACCAGAGGAAAAAATAGGCAGACGGAGCAGGCGCGCGGTTCCCGGAAATATCATACCCCTGCCGCAAACTCTTGCAACAGGGGTAAATGCGTTTGTAACGGATGTCGTTTACTCAGCGCTTCCTTTCTCTCCGATAAACCATTGTTCTTTGTTTTTGAACAATACGTTGAAAGTGGTGAGAGTGCCGTAGATGCGCGTGATGTATTGCTGAAGATTTACTTTGTCTTCGTCGCTCATGATCTTGTGTGCGTTGATCTGTTGCTCCAGCACACGGAGCCTGTCGCGCAGCATCACAATCTTATGGAAGAAAACCTCTACCGGAACTTCTTTGGGTTTCTGGGTTTTGTCGGCGGGTTGGAGCAACATGGTTCCTCCTTTCCATCTGTCGCCAAGTGGAACGGTTTCGCTGAAGCCATTCCAGAGGCGAAGAATTTTGAGCAATGATTTTTCTGCATCGCTATGCGTTTCTATTTCTTCGGTAACGTTATCGGGAATGATCTCGTCGAGATTGGGATCATTCTTATCCACTTCTTTTGTTCCGTGATTGAAGAAGGTAATGAGATACGTGGCGTAGCGAACGCCGGTGATTACGCCGGGCCCGAATTGCGTATGCTGCAAACGGGTGCCGGTACCGAGATTCAGTTGGTCCATGAAGTATAATTAGTTTGATGGTTCTTCTCCTGTGTGAACAGGAATATCGCTCTTTTTGCTGGTTTGGTATCGTTCGAAACACTTCTTGATATACATGCCCATTTCGTAATCGGTAGCAGTATTCACAAACCAGAGTTCGGGGCGGTATCGCTCTATGAAGGCGTTCAGTTCTTCTCCTTTGAGGCCGGTGAGCTTTACAATCAACGGGCGACTGAACTTATGATCCACATATTTGTCCTGCTCTTCGCGGATAAGGCGGTCGCGGAAAGCGGCCATTCTTTTGTTTCTTCTGAACTGGAAAATGGAAATGATTTCTGTAAGATCGGCTCCCACTCCGCCATTGGGGTTTACGCTGGGGCTGAGTCCGGGCTTTCTGAAGTTGAAAGCTTTGGCATATTCGAGCCGGTTCTGCAGTGAGTCCATCTTGTAGTTGGGACTTTTAACTATCACTGCCGGAAGGTTGGTAACGCTTACGTGCAACGATAATTCAAACTGATTGATATTCGGAATGCTCTTCACCGGATACTTTGGTGTGGGTTTACCCAGATACGAGAACCAGATGGAATCCGTTTCAGAAACACCGATGGAATACTGGCCGAGAGAATCGGTAGTAGTTCCGAGGCCGTTGGTGCTCATCACGGTTACGGAGGGTAGTGGTACCAGTTTGGTTACATCGAAAACCCTTCCTGTTACCTTGAACCGCTGTTGCGCCCAGGCATGGTTGAGACTAATAGTACAGATAAATGTAAGTAGTATGAACAGTCCGGCCCTTAGCAATTTTGTTAGATTGTGTGCAGGAGCAAGATAGCGATCTTTAACGGGGGATTGTTGTATTTAACTGCGTTTTTGCAAACCTGCAATCACTTCTTCAATTACTCTGGGGTAGTGTGCATGTTCGAGCTGATGAATTTTTTGTGCGAGCATATCCGGCGTATCGGTATCGGAGATGGTACAGATGGCCTGATAGATCACAGCTCCATGATCGTACACTTCATCCACAAAATGAATGGAGATGCCGCTTTCTTTTTCTTTGGCTTCGATCACTGCATTGTGTACATGCATTCCGTACATGCCTTTGCCACCATATTTGGGAAGAAGGGCGGGGTGGATGTTCACTATTCTTCCGCTGTATGCCTGAATGAGTGAGGTGGGAACTTTCCAGAGGAAGCCAGCCAGTACTACAAATCCGATATTGGCGTGTTGCAGTTCATCTACATAGCCATTACCGCGGAAGAATTGCTCCTTTTCGATCAGCAGGGTGGGGATTCCGGCCTTTTGGGCGATGCCGAGAACGCCGGCACCGGGTTTGTTGCAGACAACGAGTGCAACTTCGGTTTCGGGTTTTCCTTTGAAGTACTCGATAATTTTAGCGGCATTGGATCCTGCTCCGGACGCAAAGATGGCGATGCGGAATGGAGTGGAAGTAGTGTTATTTTCTTTTTGGCTCATGATAAGTTTATTCTGATTCTCCTCATTGCTGCTGGTTTCTGCGCGATCGGCGGTGGCGGGTTGTTTCCCGACCATTCGTTGTCCCATTTTCGTCAGATATGCCCTGAAGAAGTTGAACTGACCGGTGGGGATGCTGATCAGGATTACGCAGAAAGGCCAGAGGATCGTTACGATCACTATATATATAATAATACGTATTACGGGCTGACCGATGTTTAGCTGACTGATAATCAAGCGACCGAGATAGCCGCAAAGGCTTCCGCCGGTAGCGAAGGTGATGAGGATAAGGAGTAATCTCCAGCCGTTGACTTTCCATTTCTGTTGAAGCCTTTGAAACATGAGGGCAAAAGTGCAGCAAATTGCTCAATTTTGAAATCGCGAAGCGGAAAATCCGGGGAATGGAGGCAAAATGCCGGTAGAGATGCTCTAATATGATGATTTTTAAGATATAACTACCGGAGGTTTTCCACAACGGGGCCCTCCCCAAATTGGGGTGACAAAAACATGACATTTCTGTCATGACACATTGAACAAGGCGGAAAAAATCCGCTGAAACCCGCGCCAGGACTGGCTTAAAAAAATTTTAACTATGTTGATATTTTGTTAGAATCCTGACTTATTTTTGCAGCCAAATCAGGAAATTTTTCCACATAATCTCGTCATATTCAACTGATATGATTGACCAAGGAGTACAAAGACCAATTGCCAGAGGGACCCTTCTCAGTGTTTTATTGATTACGTTATTGTCGTTTGGAAACAAACTTTCTGCACAAGACGGGCAGAAATTGTTCAACGATAACTGCGGTACCTGTCATAAGGTAGATAAAGATCTGACCGGTCCGGCGCTGAAAGGAGTTGAAGACCGCGTAAAAGATAAGAAGCTGCTCCATGCATGGATTAGAAACAACCAGGCAGTACTGGCTTCAGGAGATCCATACTTCACCAAGCTGTATAACGACTGGCGTAAAACGCCGATGAACGTGTTCCCTTCCCTGACAGATGAAGAGATCGACGCGATTCTGAAATATGTACGCGAGTACAAAGCGCCGGTAGCAGCTGCAGGTGGTGGTAATACTCCTGCCGATGGTAAGATGGGTGAATCGGACAACATGATCCTTTATGGTGTTCTTACCCTGATCCTCGCCGTTGTAGCACTCGTAATGCTGGGTGTTAACAGCAATCTGAAAAAACTCGCAGACGATAAAGACGGTCTTCCTTCACACGAGCCAATCCCTTTCTACAGAAATAAAACTTACATCGCACTCATCACAGTTATTCTCTTTGTGATTGGTGGTGTATTCGTAAGCAAAGGAATGATCGGTCTCGACCGCAGAAAGAACTACGAGCCGGTACAACCGATTTTCTACTCTCACAAAGTGCATGCCGGAACCAATCAGATCAACTGTCTGTATTGCCACGGTGGTGCAATGGAAAGCAAACAGGCGAGCATTCCTTCCGTGAATGTTTGTATGAACTGCCACATGACCATCACAGAGTACACTGGTGCTCCTATCTACAAAGAAGATGGTACTGAGCTGGATGCTACCGCAGAAATCAAGAAAGTACATGCTGCCGCAGGATACGATGCAGCGAAGAAAGAATATACCAGCGAAGGCAAACCTGTTGAATGGGTTAAGATCCACAACCTGCCTGACCACGTATTCTTCAGCCACGCACAACACGTAAAAGCTGGTAAAGTGCAGTGTCAGACCTGCCACGGCGAAATCAACAATATGCACGAAGTGAAGCAGGTTGCTGAACTGAGCATGGGATGGTGTGTAAACTGCCACCGTGAAACAAAAGTTGATTTCGTAGACAACAAGTTTTACAGCATTTACGAGAAATATCACAACGAGATCAAGAACAAGACAAGAGACAGTGTAACCGTAAGTGATATCGGCGGTACCGAGTGTCAGAAATGTCACTATTAATCAGCTAAAAAATAGCGAACCGGCTAACGCCCCTTTTTCCAAATTTTTCAAACTGAATATAAATGGCTAAAAAAAAGTACTGGCAGAGTTTCACAGAGCTCAATCACAGTGAGGCCCATCAAAAGTTGGCAGAGAACGAATTCAACGAAGACCTGCCGGTTGAAGGTGCTGCAGACAAAGGACTAGCCAATGCCAATGCATCACGCAGAGACTTTCTTAAATATTTAGGGTTCAGCACCGCAGCTGCTATGGCTGCCGCAAGCTGCGAAACTCCTGTAAGAAAAGCTGTTCCTTATGTGAACAGACCGCAGGATATCGTGCCCGGAGTTGCTGACTACTATGCAACCACCTATATCTCCGGTGGTGAAGCCATTCCCGTAGTTGCCAAAGTTCGCGACGGTCGTCCGATCAAGATCGAAGGAAATACTTTGAGCACTCACACAAAAGGTGCTACTACTGCAAGAGTGCAGGCTTCTGTACTCGACCTGTACGATACTGCCCGCCTGCGTAATCCCGAAGCAAAAGGAACCGCGGTGGCATACGACGTGATCGACAAGCAGATCATGGACGAACTGGCTGCACTCAATGGTGCTCCCATTGTACTGCTCACCAGCACCATCAACTCACCTTCTACCAAACAGATCATCGGCGAATTCCTCGCTAAGTATCCAGGTAGCCGTCAGGTGCAGTTCGATGCTGCTTCTTACAGCGGTGTGATCCTCGCCAACGAAGCCACTTACGGTAAGAAAGCCATTCCTTCTTATCAGTTTGAAAATGCTAAAGTGATCGTTAGCCTTGGCGCCGACTTCCTCGCTACATGGCTCAGCCCTGTTGAGTTCCAGCGTGGATACAGTGCCGGTAGAAAGGTGAACGAGAAGAATCCCGACATCAGCAAACACTATCAGTTCGAGAGCATGATGAGCCTCACCGGTTCAAACGCCGACGAACGTTATACTCACCGCCCTTCCGAAACTGGTGTTGTAGCAGCTGCGCTGCTCAGCGCTATCAACGGACAAGGCGCTGCCGGTGTAGACGGCAAACTGAAAAAAGGCATCGAAGCTGCAGCAGCTGACCTGGTTGCCAACAAAGGCAAAGCCCTGGTAGTTGCAGGAAGCAACAATGTAAATATTCAGATCATCGTAAACGCCATCAACGAAGCGATCGGCGCTAACGGTACCACCATCAACTTCGCTGCACCCATCCTTACACATCAGGGCCTCGACGCTGAAATGGCGCAACTGGTATCCGACATGGAAGGTGGTAAAGTAGGTGCTCTCCTCATTGCCGGAGTGAACCCCGCTTACGAATACTTCGATGGCGAGAAATTCAAAAAAGCCCTCAACAACGTAAAGGTTACCATTTCTTTCAACGAGAAACTGGACGAATCTACCAAGGGCTGCAAATACGTTCTGCCTGCTCCTCACTTCCTCGAAAGCTGGGGTGATGCAGAATTCAAAGCTGGTCAGTTCAGCATGATCCAGCCAACCATCAATCCGCTGTTCCAAACCAGACCAATGCAGGATTCACTCCTGAAATGGGCAGGCAACGCAACTGCGTATGATGTATACTTCAAAAATTACTGGACTTCCAAACTCGGAAGCGCAGACAATTACAATAAAGCACTGCAGGATGGCGTAATCGAAACCGCTATCGCACCTGCTGCTGCTGCCTTCAACAGCGCTGCTGTTGCAGCTGCACTCACTGCTGCTGCCGGAATGAAGAAAGCCGGTAAAGTAGAAGTAGTGATCTATCAGAAAGTAGCTATCGGTGATGGTAAACAAGGCAACAACCCATGGTTGCTCGAAATGCCTGATCCTATCACACGTGTATCATGGGACAACTATGCCATGATCGGCACAACGATGGCGAAAGAGATGTTCGGCATCGACCTGAGCACCAGCCATGGAGCAGACAAGTACGAGGTAGAAGTAATGAAGCCTGTACTCGAACTCACCATCGGAAACAAAAAAGTTGAACTGCCTATCATGGTTATCCCAGGTATGCAATCCAACACCATCGCAGTAGCGGTTGGTTACGGACGTGCATCTGAGATCGGAAGAGCAGTGGTGAACATGGAAGGCAAACCGCTCGGTACCAACGTTTATCCATTACTGTCATATAACGGAACCACTGTAGAGTGGGCTGCTACTGATAAAGTAGAAGTGAAGAACCTCGACAAAACTTACAAGATCGCTCAGGTTCAGAACCACAACAGCTACGAAGGCCGTCACGAAGTAGTGAAAGAAGTTACACTCGACGAGTTCAAAAAAGATCCTAAGCAGATCCTCAATGCAAGAGCTAAAGAACTGGCTCCTTGGGGTGGTCTGGAGAACTACGAGAAAGAAGGAACACTCTACCCTGTTCACGATCGCCCAGGCATCAAATGGGGAATGAGCATCGACCTCAACAGCTGTTACGGTTGCGGCGCCTGCGTGGTAGCTTGTAACGCTGAGAACAATATCCCTGTAGTGGGTAAATACGAAGTAGCAAGGTTCCACGATATGCACTGGTTGCGTATCGACCGTTACTTCAGCGGTAACCCCAACGATCCGGATAGCGTACAGACCGTATTCATGCCGATGTTGTGCCAGCACTGTGATAACGCTCCATGTGAGAACGTTTGTCCGGTTGCAGCTACCAACCACAGCAGCGAAGGTCTCAACCAAATGACCTACAACCGTTGTATCGGTACAAGATATTGCGCCAACAACTGTCCGTTCAAAGTACGTCGCTTCAACTGGGCCGACTACACCGGAGCAGACAGCTTTGCCAACAACCAGAAGCCACTCGTTGAAGAAGGCAAACTGGATGATGTGGTGCTGATGATGAACGATGAGCTCACCCGCATGGTACTGAACCCAGACGTTACAGTACGTAGCCGTGGTGTGATCGAAAAATGTTCATTCTGCGTACAACGTCTTCAGGAAGGTAAGCTGAAAGCTAAGAAAGCCGGCCGTCCTCTGGAAGATGGTGATATCAAAACTGCTTGTCAGCAGGCTTGTGCTGCCGATGCGATCGTATTCGGTAACGCCAACAACCCTGAAAGCGAAATCAGCAAGGTTAGAAAAGAGAATGGCCTGCGTCTGTACCATGCACTGGAGCAGATCCACGTAATGCCAAACATCAACTACCTGGCTAAAGTGCGCAACTCACACGAGATCGCAAACGAAGGTCACCTGAGTGGCGAAGTGTTCAAAAAAGAAGAAGCAACCCCTGCAGCTGAGCATCATACAGCACCAGCGCACTAAGGGAAGTGAACAGGAATAAAAATTTTTCAAGCTAAACGCTAATAGCTTAAAGCTTATATCAAATGGCATCATTCAAGTACGAATCGCAAGTAAGAGCCCCGTTGGTGGATGGTTCAAAAGATTATCACCAGGTAACGGAAGATATTGTGCGTCCTATTGAAGCGCCCCCCAGCCGTGCATGGTGGATCGGTTTCGTGATCTCCGTGGCACTCCTGCTGTTCGGTGTGTATTCAATTTACCGTGAGGTTACTTACGGTGTTGGCCAGTGGAACCTGCATAAAACCATTGGATGGGGTTGGGATATCACCAACTTCGTATGGTGGGTAGGTATCGGTCACGCCGGTACACTGATCTCCGCGATCCTCCTGCTGTTCCGTCAGGGATGGAGAACAGGTGTGAACCGCGCTGCGGAAGCGATGACCATCTTCGCCGTAATGTGTGCGGGTCAGTTCCCGATCTGGCACATGGGTCGTGTATGGATGGCCTTCTTCGTACTGCCTTACCCCAACACCCGCGGACCGCTGTGGGTTAACTTCAACTCTCCGCTGTTGTGGGACGTATTCGCGATCTCTACTTACTTCACCGTATCACTGTTGTTCTGGTATTCAGGTCTGATTCCTGACTTCGCAACAATCCGTGACCGTGCCAAACTGAAATGGAGAAAACTCACTTACGGTTTGCTCGCCTTCGGATGGACCGGTTCAACCAAACACTGGCAACGTCATGAGAGCCTCTCTCTGGTACTGGCAGGTTTGAGTACACCACTCGTACTTTCTGTACACACGGTGGTATCCTTCGACTTCGCAACCTCAGTGGTTCCAGGATGGCACACTACCATCTTCCCTCCCTACTTCGTAGCGGGTGCGATCTTCTCTGGTTTCGCGATGGTACAAACCCTGTTGCTCGTTACCAGAAAAGTACTGGCACTGGAAGATTATATCACTATGGAGCATATCGAGGTGATGAACAAAGTAATCGTACTTACGGGTTCAATCGTAGGTATCGCTTACCTCACTGAGCTGTTCATCGCATGGTATGGTCAAAACCCATATGAAGGTTATGCGTTCATGAAGAACAGGCTGGATCTTTTCAGCCCCTACGGATGGAGCTACTGGCTGATGATGGCCTGTAACGTAATCTCTCCGCAGATCTTCTGGTTCCGCAAACTGAGAAGAAACATCGTAGTTACCTTCTTCATGTCTGTGATCGTGAACATTGGTATGTGGTTCGAGCGCTTTGTGATCATCGTAACATCTATCTACCGTGATTATATCCCATCCAGCTGGGCTGTTTATTACCGCCCAACCATCTGGGAAGTTGGATTCTATCTCGGAACATTCGGATTGTTCTTCACCTGTTACTTCCTGTTCTCTAAATTCTTCCCGGTTATTGCGATCGCTGAGATCAAGCATATCCTGAAGAAATCAGGTGAGAGCTATAAGAAAGAAATGGGTCACGTAGAAAAAGAAAGCGCTGATTCACTGTTTCACGAAGTGCACGCTGCACATCACTAATTAGGTTAACTTATACAAAGTCGCTATATGGCTGTTAAAAAATTTGTAGTTGGTTGTTTTAACGAAGAAGAGCAAGTGTTCGACGCTGTGAAGAAAGCGCGGAAGATCGGATACAAACTGCACGATGTATACACTCCGCTCCCGGTTCACGGTCTCGATAAGGCAATGGGCCTCCGCGATACAAGCATTCACACTGCCGGTTTTATCTATGGTATCACCGGTACCACTATCGCACTGAGCTGCATCGCCTGGATCTTTACTCAGGACTGGCCGCTGAACATCGGTGGTAAGCCCCACTTCGCACTGCCGGCGTGGATCCCCATCATGTTCGAGTTCACAGTATTGTGTGCTGCCGTAGGTATGGTACTCACATTCTGCTACCTCTGTCAGCTGGCTCCATTCGTAAGGAAGCACCACTTCCACCCAAGAGCTACCGACGACAAAATGGTAATGGTAATTGAGGTTACTCCAAAATCTGATGAATCAGAGATCACCGGGTTCCTCAACACCCTCAAAGCAGAAGATGTGAATACTCAGATCGCAGAGACGGGCTGGTGGCTCGGTCGCTACGACAGAGAACAAAAGTTATATTCAGACGAAACCGTTTCAGCATAATTCGAATATTGAGCACGATGAAAAAATTATCGATCATAGCTGTTTTAGTACTGGCAATTGTAGCCTGGAGTTGTAGCGATGTGCGCAGAGAGCCCGGTAGAGCTTATATGCCAGACATGGCGTATAGCGTGGCCATTGAATCTTATACTCCGCTGGATACCTTCAAGGCACTCGGCATTAATTACAATGCCAAACCCGTGCCCGGTACTATCAAAAGAGGTGAACTGTTTCCTTTCGCAATCACGAAAGACAAACAGGGAGAAACAGTGAATTACGAAGCATCCAAAGCGGTTGCCAACCCAATCACTGCCCTAACACCTGATCAGCATAAAGAAGCTGAGCGCCTCTATCTGGTGAACTGCGGTATCTGCCATGGAGCTAAACTCGATGGTCAGGGCGTTCTTCACAAAAGAACTGATGGCACCGACGGCCCTTACATTGCTGCTCCTGCCAACCTCATCAGCAACGCAACTTACACAGGCATGCCTGCTGGTCAGATGATGTACTCCGTTACTTACGGAAAGAACATGATGGGCAGCTATGCATCACAACTCAGCACTACACAGCGTTGGATGGTGATCAGCTATATCAAGGGAAAGCAGGCTGAAGCCAATGGCGGCGCTGCTGCAGAAGCAAAACCTGCTGCTGATGCTGCAAAGCCAGCTGCCGGCGCAGTAGCTGCAAAACCAGCAACCGATTCAACTGCTAAAAAATAACTGACAAGAGACACATTGAAATTATAAACTGTTGACAATGGCTAGTAAAGAATTTTTTGAGATACCGAAGCGATACAGAACCTGGTCGTTAGCCCTGATGGGAATAGGTGTGCTGTCGGTGATTATCGGCTTCCTGCTCTATGGAACCGGGGAACACACCAATAGGTTTTGGGCAGCTCTGTTGCAAAATAGCGTCTACTTTTTACTGGTAGTAAATGCGTCTATGTTCTTCATGTGTGCCACTACGCTCGCATGGGGCAGCTGGCAGCTTTCTTTCGGAAGAGTAACGCAGGCCATTTCAACCGCAGTGATTCCTATCGGTATCATCACTGTGATCATCCTGATCTGCCTGGTAACTATTCCCGACGTTCATATTTACCACTGGCTGCATCCTCACGGAGATAAGATCCTGGAAGGAAAATCAGGATTCCTCAATAAGAGCTTTTTCATCATCTGGACGCTCCTCACCCTCATCGGATGGATTGTTCTGGGTGCTAAAATGCGCAAACTGAATCTTGAGCTGGAAAACAATCCTCCTTCAAGCACTGAGTCTGCACGCAAATATCTTTTCAAGAATACCGTATGGGCAGCTGTGTTCATCGTATGGTTCGCTCTTACTGTAATGAGCACTGTACCCTGGCTCTGGCTGATGAGCATCGACGCTCACTGGTACTCTACTATGTACAGCTGGTATACTTTCGCAAGCACATTCGTTGCTGGTATGGCAGTAATCGTACTCTTCGTGGTATACCTGAAAAATCAGGGTTACCTCGAATACACCAACGAAGAGCATATGCATGACCTTGGTAAGTTCATGTTTGCCTTCTCTATCTTCTGGACGTACCTGTGGTTCTCTCAGTACATGCTGATCTGGTACGCAAACATTCCTGAAGAAACTGTTTACTTCCGTTCGCGTATCACTACCGACCATGAGAGCGGTGCATACACCGGAGTATTCTGGTTCAGCTTTGTGATCAACTTCCTGGCTCCATTCCTCATTCTGATGCGTCGTGGATCCAAGAGAAACTATACAACCATTGCTATGATGGCAATAGTGATACTGGTAGGCCACTGGTTCGATTTCTATCAGATGGTATTCGCAAGCGTGGAAAAAGATCATGTTCCTCTCAACCTGTTCGACTTCGGTGTTGCAGCCGGCTTCGTAGGTCTGATCATCTTCTCTGTGGGAAGAGCGCTGAGCAAAACACCTTTGATTGCGAAGAATCACCCACTGATAAAAGAAAGTATCATACACCATACCTGATCAGTAAACTGTGTGTATAGTTCAAGAAGTAAAACTTGTTTGTTCGAATAAAATTTATTGATAGATCATGACAACTACCGGAATATTTCTTTTAACGATCCTTGCACTGGGCTTCCTGATTACGTTTCAGATTGCCAAGGCCAGCGAGTATGTTTCTGTGCTGAAAGGCGAGAAGAAAGCTTTCGAGCAAAGTAATAAGGTCAATGCATTCCTGATGGTGGTATTCCTGGTACTGGGGCTTCTCGGCGTATGGTGGTGCAATCACCTACTTTTCGACAAAACCCTGATGGCGCACCCCGCAGCATCAGAGCATGGTAAGAACATCGATACGATGCTCTACATTACCATCGCCATTACTGGTATCGTGTTCATTATAACACAGATTCTCCTGTTCTGGTTCGCATTCAAATACCAATACAGTTCTAAAAGAAGCGCGTTCTTCTATCCGCATAACAACAAACTGGAAATTGTGTGGACTACCGTTCCTGCCATTACACTTTGTATTCTGGTTGGTTTTGGTCTGTTCTACTGGTTCCGTATCACCGGCGATGCTCCCAAAGACTCTCTGGTAATCGAGATCACCGGTAAACAATTCGGATGGATCTACCGCTACCCAGGTGCTGATAACACTTTCGGTAAAAAATATTTCCGCATGATCGACGAAGGAAAGAACAACCAGCTCGGTATGACCTGGATGGATACTACCATCGTTAAGCACGACAATAACGGTAACCCTGCAGGTTCTGTTGAAATCAAAGCCGATCCTGCAACTTTCGACGATATCGTAACCAACGATGCGATGTACATGGTGGTTGGTCAACCGGTTAAGCTGGTTATCAACAGCCGCGACGTAGTACACGACGTAGGTCTCACTCACTTCCGCCTCAAAATGGATGCCGTACCCGGAACTCCCACTACCATGTGGTTCACTCCGCAGTACACTACTGATGAGATGAAGAAGATCACAGGAAATCCGAAATTTGAGTACGAAATCTCCTGCGACCAGATGTGCGGAAACGGTCACTACTCTATGAAGGGACTGATCAAAGTGGTAACCAAAGAAGAGTTCATTCTCTGGAAAGCCAAACAAAAGCCTGCATATGCAGTTGCTTTTCCAAAACCTGAGCCTGCTGCAACACCAGGAGCTCCTGCACAACCAACCGCTGATACAGCCAAGGTAGTAGCAGCTGCAGTAAAAGAAGTGAAGCCAGCTATTGCAGCGGCCCACAATTAATGAAACCAGTTAATACCCGTTTTTAAAATAGAATTATCATGAGCAACGAAGCAGCACTGCACGGCCATTCTGAGGTAGCCCATTCTCATGAAGTGCATCATGGAGATGATCACGGTCATCACCATAAGGAAACGTTCATTACCAAATACGTTTTCAGTCAGGATCACAAAATGATCGCGAAACAGTTCCTGATCACTGGTATGATCTGGGCAATGATCGGAGGTCTGATGTCAGTATTGTTCCGTTTGCAGTTAGGTTATCCGGACCAGGCTTTCCCCTGGCTCGAAGATATCCTGGGCAGATGGGCTAAAGGAGGAAAGATCTCTCCTGAAAATTATTACGCACTGGTAACAATGCACGGAACCGTTCTGGTATTCTTTGTATTGACCGGTGGATTGAGCGGAACTTTCGCCAACTTCCTTATTCCTCTGCAGATCGGTGCAAGAGACATGGCATCTCCCATGATGAACATGCTCAGCTACTGGTTCTTCTTCGGTGGCAGTGTTGTGATGATGAGCTCACTGTTTGTTCAAACCGGACCTTTCTCCGGTGGATGGACGGCTTATCCGCCACTCAGTGCACTGGGGTCGGCATCACCAGGTTCCAAAACGGGTATGGACCTGTGGATCGTTGCCATGGCTATGTTCGTAGTGAGCTCACTGCTCGGTGGTCTTAACTACGTATCAACTGTACTGAACATGCGTACCAAAGGTATGAGCATGACCAAACTGCCGCTCACTATCTGGGCGCTGTTCTTCACTGCCGTACTCGGTATCCTGTCGTTCCCTGTACTGTTGTCTGGTTTCGTTCTGCTGCTGTTCGACCGTCATGGTGGAACCAGCTTCTATCTCTCCGACATTTACATCACGGGTGTAGGTGCCCTGCCTAACGAAGGCGGTAGTGCCATCCTCTACCAGCACTTGTTCTGGTTCCTGGGTCACCCCGAAGTATATATCATCCTGTTGCCGGCGATGGGTATCGCATCGGAAGTGCTTTCTGTGAACTCCCGCAAACCAATCTTCGGTTATATGGCCATGGTGGTTTCGCTGTTCGCTATCACTATCCTGGCGTTCCTCGTATGGGCTCACCATATGTTTGTAACAGGTCTCAATCCTTTCCTCGGATCGGTATTCGTACTGTTGACCCTGCTGATTGCGGTTCCTTCTGCCATCAAAGTGTTCAACTGGCTTACCACCCTGTGGAAAGCGAATATCAGGTTCACCCCCGGTATGCTCTTCGCTATCGGTTTCGTGAGCCTCTTCATCTCCGGTGGTCTTACAGGTATCTTCCTTGGTAACTCTACTCTGGATATTCACCTGCACGACAGCTATTTCGTGATCGCGCACTTCCACATTGTAATGGGTGTGTCTGCCTTCTTCGGAATGTTCGCCGGTATCTACCACTGGTTCCCGAAAATGTATGGCCGCTTCATGAACAACACCATGGCGTACATCCACTTCTGGATCACCCTGGTTGGCGCTTACCTGATCTTCTGGCCAATGCACTACGAAGGCCTCGCGGGTATGCCTCGCCGTTATCTCGATTACAGCATCTGGGAATCGTTCAAACAATTCTCTGAGCTCAATAAATTCATCTCTACTGTAGCTATCATCGTATTCGCAGTTCAGCTGATGTTTGTGTTCAACTTCTTCTACTCTATTTTCAAGGGAAGAAAAGTTACCACACTCAACCCATGGAGCGCTACAACCCTCGAGTGGACAACTCCGATCCGCCCCGGTCACGGAAACTGGCCTGGTGAGATCCCTGAAGTACACCGTTGGGCGTATGACTACAGCAAAGATGGAAGAGATTTCATTCCTCAGACAGAGCCTATCGGCCCTGATGAGAGCAACCATCACTAAGTCAATTAATGATCACCGGATAAGTTCCGCTTCTCCGGTGATCATCAAAAAATATTCATAACCCGATGACGCAGGAAACCGTGAAGCAAAACAGCTCTTCTTCCATTGGTGGAAAGGTGCGGGACTACATGGCGCTGATTAAGTTCAGCCTGAGCTTCATGGTAGTGTTCTCTGCGGTGATCAGTTATCTGATCGCACTCGATTCGTGGTACTGGCTGGGCGCAGTGGAGTTCTTTATTGCAGGCATGCTCGTAACAGGCAGCGCCAATGCAGTGAACCAGATTGTGGAGAAAGACACCGACGCGTTGATGAAACGCACAGCCAAACGTCCGATACCATCAGGCCGTATGACGGCAGCTGAAGGTTGGGCTTTCGCCATCATTACTTTGTCTGTCGGACTGATAATGCTGGCTACGTTCTTTAACATTTTGTCGGCCGCAGTGGCACTCGTAAGCTGGTTTATCTACGCTTTCATGTACACTCCCCTGAAGAAAGTCAGTTCAATGGCTGTTCTGCTGGGAGCCGTACCCGGAGCGCTTCCCTGCCTTATCGGTTGGGCAGCAGGTGCAGATAACCTCGGCATCGGCGGATGGGTTTTGTTTGCAATCCAGTTCTTCTGGCAATTCCCGCATTTCTGGGCTATCGCCTGGATCTCGCATAAGGATTACAGTACTGCAGGATTCAAACTGCTGCCATCGACCGAAGGCCCGGGTAAGTTTTCAGCCATTCAGTCCATTGTGTATTCATTGGTGCTGATCCCGATCGGCATACTGCCGTATCTGGCCAAGATCAGCGGAATGATGAGCCTCTGGATTATTTTTGCGGCCAATCTTTTTATGGTATGGCAAAGTATCAGACTGTATCGTGAGATGGAAGCCAAAGCTGCAAGACGTGTGATGTTCAGCAGCTATATTTATCTGCCTGTGGTTTATCTGGCAATGCTGGCAGACAAACTGTAAAAAAGTAAATAATGGAGATGGTGAGTTCGCAGAGACAGAAAGTACATCCTCACAAGTTTACCTTGTGGATTGCAATAGGCAGCATCATTATGATGTTCGCCGGTTTGACCAGTGCGTATATCGTAAAGGGTAGCTTACCTGGATGGTCGACCGTAGAAATGCCGCAGATCTTTTATTATTCAACCGGCGTGATGCTGCTCAGCAGCTTCACCATGCAGATGGCCCTGAAATCTTTCAAGGAAAGAAGCATGAACCGCTACCGGAGATTACTCACTGTAACAGCAGTACTGGGTTGTCTGTTCATCGTAATGCAGGTGATCGGATTTATGCAGCTGCAGGCAAGTGGCGTTTTTCTCAATGGCAGCACCGGAGCAGGTCAGTTCCTTTACATTATTTTCGGACTGCATGCTGTGCACGTACTCGGTGGAGCAATCGCCCTGCTGATTATGTTCTTCAAAGCATTCAGCCGCAAATTCAGGAACTACAATTCAGTACCCGTGGAAGTGATCAGCACGTACTGGCATTTTGTAGATTTCCTCTGGATCTACCTGTTTGTTTTTTTCCTGATCAAAAGATAATTTTAAGAAAGCATATCACTTAAACATTTCTAATACAGTAACATGGCACAAATAGCAGTAGCAGGCAAGCAAAAATGGTGGGAAGGGGGAAAAAGTCCCTTCAACGTGGAGTATGGAAAGCTGATGATGTGGTACTTTTTGATGAGCGATGCTTTTACATTCGGTGCATTCCTGATCTCTTACGGAACCGTTCGCTTTGCAAGCAACGGATGGCCTGACCCTAACCACGTGTTCAATTCAATGCCATTCATGGGTCATGCTAATCTGCCCCTGGTATTTGTGAGTATCATGACTTTCATCCTCATCGCATCATCCGTAACGATGGTACTGGCGGTAGGAGAAGGACATGCCAAGAATAAAAAAGGTGTGATCAACTACATGATCGCAACCATCATCGGAGGTATCCTGTTCCTCGGCTGTCAGGCATGGGAATGGCATCACCTTCATGAGCAGGGTGCATGGTGGGGAAGAAATCCGTTCATGAACTTCGACGGAACTCAGTCTTCTACCAACTTCACCAACTTCTTCTTTACCATTACAGGTTTCCACGGTTTCCACGTATTGAGTGGTGTTGTGATCAATATCGTGATGCTGATAATGACCGTTCGCGGAGTATTCGAAAGAAGAGGAAGCTACCTGATGATCGAAAAGGCTGGTCTGTACTGGCACTTCGTAGATCTGGTTTGGGTATTCGTATTCACCTGCTTCTACCTGTTCTAAACAACATTGATCAACCTACAACTGTAAAAAGATATTATGGAAACTTTTGAAAGCGTAAAGGCTAAGCACGCCGAAGGGGATGGACACGGATTCGATAAGAAAGCAGTAATGCGCACTTTCTGGGTGCTGCTGATCATTACCGTGCTCGAACTGGTAGTGGGTATGTTCATCGCTCCGCATTTTCATAGCCTGAAACTGTGGTTCAACGTACTGTACATCATCTTCACCCTGGCGAAAGCTTTCTACATCGTAGCAGAGTTCATGCACCTGGGTCATGAGATCAAGAACATGGTGATGACCATTGCGGTTCCCTGCCTGCTCTTCATCTGGTTCATCACTGCCTTCCTCTGGGATGGTAACTCTTACAAGAACCTGAAGAACACCTACGATCCTTTCTACAAAGAGCAGTCTATGAAACAGGTTACCAAACCCGGTGAGCACCTGAAACCAAATCATGCTCCTGAGGCTGAGAAACCAGGCGCTCTGCACTAACCGATCATAATTTATTTCAATAAAAGGGCTTACCTCACACGGGTAGGCCCTTTGCTTTTTGCAGCCGCAATTGCCTGATTTAATACGTAATTAAATGCGGCGGAATAGGCATTGCATCCAATCCTGTGGTACCTTTGCGCAACTAAAAGAAATAAGGTGAGTCAGAAAGCCCTCTTAGCATTGTGTGTTGCGCTCATACTTCCGGTAGCGAGCTACTTTCTGGTAAAAGGCATCAGTGCGGATACCCTGCACATGCCCAAACACTTCTATGCGGAAGATACCAAAGACACACTCATCAACGGCAAACTCCATTCCGATACCATCTGGCATCAGGTAGCGAATTTTGAACTGACCAATCAGCTCGGACAGAAAGTGAGAATGGACGATATGCGCGGAAAGATCATCATCGCCAATTACTTCTTTACTCGTTGCCCAAGCATCTGTCCCGCGCTCACCCGCAATATGAAGATGATCCAGGATGGTCTCAAACTCCGCGACATCACCAAACGCATCGATACCACTTTTGTGCAACTGCTTTCGTTCAGTGTAGATCCTGAACGCGATTCAGTTCCTGTACTGAAAGCCTATGCTGATCGCAACGGAGTGAACCACGATATGTGGTGGATGCTCACCGGTCCAAAGAAAACCATCTACGATTATGCACTCAACGAACTGAAACTCGGATTGCAGGATGGTGGCCAGGTAGATTCAGCATTCATCCATACCGAGAAGTTCATCATGATCGATAAGAGAGGAGTGATCCGCGGTTACTACAATGGCCTCGACAATGCTTCACTCAGCAAGCTCGCTGAAGACCTCACCCTGCTGATGCTGGAGAAAGACAAAGGCGAGAAATCGCCCATACTTGCCAAGCTGCTTGGCCTCTGGCCTGTGTACCTGATTGCGATTGTGATACTGGCTGTCTTCGTTCGCATTACGCGCAAACCCAACAAAAAACAATCTAACGCCTGATATATGCTGCCTCCGGTTTTACAGAAAAACGACAAGAAAGCAAGAGTGCTTATTCTCACTGTTTCATTTGTGGTATTTGCTGCAGTGGTATTGCTGAACAGAATTACACTCGATGTAAATCTCGGCTTTGATCCGCACTTGTTTGCAACTGCTAATGCTGTGATCAACTTCATAGTAACCCTCCTGCTGATTGCAGGTTTCGTAACGGTGAAGAAAGGGAATTATCAATTGCATAAGAAGATCATGATTACGGCCATGGTGCTGAGTGTGCTCTTCCTGGTTTCCTATATCTGCCATCACCTCTTTGCAGGCGATACCAAATACGGCGATCTCAACCACGATAATATTGTGAGCGACGATGAGAAATCCCTTGCCGGAAGTCTTCGCATGGTCTACTACGTTATACTGATCACGCATATTCCCCTGGCGGGCATCATTCTGCCCTTTATTCTCTTCACTGCATATCGCGGCCTCACAGCCGAGTTTCCGAAACACAGGAAACTGGCGCGCATTACATGGCCTATCTGGCTGTA
This sequence comes from Pseudoflavitalea sp. G-6-1-2, assembly GCF_012927185.1. Taxonomy (GTDB): domain Bacteria; phylum Bacteroidota; class Bacteroidia; order Chitinophagales; family Chitinophagaceae; genus Pseudobacter. Next base: position 750,653 of record NZ_JABBGB010000001.1, on the reverse strand, counting down.
TGTAGCCATTACAGGCGTGCTTGTATATCTCCTGATTAGTCCTTATTATTAACAGATACACCAGCCGGTTATGGAGAACAATTCCGCCATATTCAAAAAACTGAAACAACAGCATACTATTCTTCTGCTGTTATTGTTTTTCGTGCTTGCAGGCGGCATCGCATATGTGAGTATGGCCGGGGCTGTAAGCAGTAATGCAGAGTTGAACCGGATATTGCAGGTAGTGGCAGTAGTGGATACTATCGCCGGATTGGTGCTCGGTTTCAATCTCTTCAAAAAGAAGCTGATGCAGGCCCGCAACAGCGACGGGAGTGAAGCGCTTCGGTTGGGGATGTACCACAGTGCCTGTCTGCTCTGGTGGGTAATGATCTTTTCTCCCGGACTGGCGGCAGCTGTATTTTTTGCCATAACCGGCGACTATTCATTTGTTGCCCTGGCTTTTGTACATTTACTGATATTACTGGCCTTTATGCCGAGAAAAGATAATATTGCAGTATTGCTTCGGCTCAGTGCAGGATCTCTTGATTAACTACATTTTTTTCCGCATATTTACAGGGGAAAAAAAACGATTTTTCCGGTTGTTTTTCCCGCTGCTACTTACTCAGCCCACCATAGTTTTGACAAGAATTACTTTTTGTTCGTCATTCGTTTAGACCTCGCCCCTAAACGGCTTAATAACTTTTATTCATGACCTGTCTTATGCGATTTCGTTATATGCTTTGGGCTATCTGCTTAATGTTATGCCTGCCTGCAATGGCACAGGATGAGACCAGTGTGTCCGGTAAAATCCTTGGCTTTCCTTCCCGCTTTATGGATAAGATCAAAAAAAAATCTACAGAGCTCGAAGAAAAGCTGATGGCCAGTTCAGAAAAAGCTTTGAAAAGGCTCGAAAAGCAGGAGCAGAAAATGAAAAGGAAACTGGCCCGTAAAGATTCGCTGAAAGCTGAACAGCTGTTCGGGAATGTTGAACAGCGATACCAGCAGTTGCAGGATAAACTGAATAATCCCACAAAACTAGCAGGCAGATCCGCCCAATATCTTCCCAACCTCGACACCCTGAAGACCTCCCTGAAGTTTCTCGATGCCGGCAAAAACATACTGCCGAATGCAGCAGGCGTCACAACTAAAGTGAAAGATGCCCTGGGCAGTGTTAACGGGCTGGAAGGAAAACTCAACAACGCCGCCGAGGTAAGAAATTACCTGAAAGAACGCAGGCAGCAACTGAAAGAGCAGCTGGACAAACTGGGGCTGATGAAAGAATTTAAGAAATACAATCAGCAGGCTTACTACTACGGCGAACAGATCAATGAATATAAAGCCATGCTCGAAGATCCTGACAAGCTGCAGCAGAAAGCAGTGGAGATGATCAAAAAGCTGCCCGCATTTCAGGAGTTCTTCAAAAACAATTCTGAGCTCGCCAGTTTATTCCGCTTGCCCGATAACTATGGTTCTGCAGAAAGCCTTGCAGGTCTGCAAACACGTTCCAGCGTACAATCACTGATACAGGACAGGATCTCTTCCGGTGGCCCCAATGCCGCCGCTGCATTGCAGCAGAATGTTCAGGCAGCACAAGCTGAACTGGGCAAGCTGAAAGACAAACTCAATAATCTCGGAGGCATGTCGGGTAGTGATGGAGAAATGCCCGACTTCAAACCAAACGGACAGAAAACGAAATCATTTCTCCAAAGGCTCGAATATGGCACTAATCTGCAGAGCCAGCGATCCAATAACTACTTTCCTACAACCACCGATCTGGGCTTATCTGTAGGGTACCGCCTGAACGATAAAAGCATAGTGGGAGTTGGAGCCAGCTACAAAGTTGGATGGGGAAAAGATATCCGGAACATCAATGTATCCAGTCAGGGTATCGGCTTCCGTTCATTCGCAGATTATAAAATCAAAGGAAGCTTCTTCGCCTCCGGCGGATTCGAATACAATTATCAGCAACCTTTCAGTTCTGTATCACAAATCAAAGACCTCGATACATGGCAGAAGAGTGGACTGATTGGTATCAGTAAAGTAGTGTCACTCAAAAGCAAACTCTTCAAGAAAACCAGGCTTCAGTTATTCTGGGACTTCCTGAGCTATCAACAGGTTCCTCAAGCCCAGCCTGTCAAATTCAGAGTAGGATACAATTTCTGATCAGTCGCAGGATGAATGTACAGTGCTGATCACAGCGGTAGCCATGCCTGCTGATGTTACCCCCATGCCTATACTCCGGAAACCTGATTGGTTTCGGAATGGAGCCGTATTGCCTTAGCATTTATCACCCTAAAATAGTTGCCATGAGCAATAGCAAAATCGTTTTTACATTTAGCGATATCAATGGAGATCGTCACATCGAAAACCTCTGGGCATCGCAAAACGGCACTTGTTTCAGAATAGAAAACATTCCCTTTTTCACTCCGGGTATCGCTTATGGAGATATTGTGTCGGTGAAGGAGATAAATGGAGTTCTTCATTTTGAACAACTGATAGAACCATCGGGCCACAGCACGGTACAAATGGTATTTCGTGAAGAAGAAGATATCATCCCGTCCATGAAGGAGCTGGAGCAGATGGGTTGCGCCTGGGAAGCCAGCAGCTCAAACAAGCTGATTGCCCTGAACATTCCCTACGATGTGCAATACGCGATGGTGCTGAACTATCTGGAAAATGGCGATGAGGAGCTGAAATGGACATTCAGAGAGGCTTGCATGAATCACAATTAATAACATATGTACGCATATATCCGGGGACTATATGCGAAATCAAGAGCGATCTTTTCATGATCAGCCATTGTTCAAGTAGGTTAGGCCCTGATTTGTAGCAAAAAAATGGTTAGTGAATCGTTAATAGGGCGGATAAGAAAAATTATCGTCGTAATTTGCGGCGGCTTTGTGTACCCCGATACAACCGCTAAACCATTGCCCATGCAAAACAAATCACAGTTCAGTACAATGAACAATAGAATTGGAGTTAAAACAGTGAAGAGATTATCTGTATTGCTGATCGTTTTATTCATGTTCGGTTCAGGAGCAATGGCACAGTTCCGCCTGCATGGCATGTATCTTCAGTGGGGATACAATACTGAATGGTATACCAATAGCACACTTCACTTTAAAGGCGCTGTTAACGGCGTTCCTCACGATTTCAAAGCCTATAATGCAAAGGGAGTAGATCAGAACGACCTGGATGCGATTCTCAAGAAACCGCTTCAGATCAGCATTCCGCAATACAACTACCGGGTTGGTTTTTATCTGAATAAAGAAAAGACCAAAGCCATTGAACTGAATTTCGATCACACCAAGTATATCGTTAAAGACAACCAGCGTCTGCGCATAAAAGGAACCATTGGCGATAAAGCCTTCGATCAGGATACCACAGTTGGCCACGACGGTCTCTTCCGTTTTGAACATACCAACGGCGCAAACTTCTATCATATCAACTACGTGCAGTTCTGGCCAATGAACAGAACCAACAGAAAGGCCGGCTACTTTGTACCGATGATCAAACTCGGAGCTGGTTTCATGATCCCTAAAACGGATGTAATGATTTCCGGCAAGAGACTGGATAACAAATTCCACCTCGCCGGCTATATGGCCAGCGTTGAAGGTGGTGCGAAATACTATATCTTCAGAAAGTTCTTCGTAGAGGCTACTGCCAAAACAGGTTGGGCAAATTATACCAATGCGCTTACTGTTGATGGTGGCAAAGCCAGCCATTCATTTGGCTACTTCGAGCTCATCGGAACCATCGGTTACGATATCAACTGGTAGAACGGATAATTGCTTTAGCGGTTTATTCTCCCATATCCATGGGGTCCCAGAAGAGTTTGTTGAAGTCGGTGACTTTATCATTTTTTACTTTCACGCCTTCTTTTTCGAGCAGCTCCTGCATTTGTGTAGATGTAGCAAAATGATGCTTTCCACTGAGCATGCCATTGCGGTTCACTACGCGGTGTGCAGGAACCTTTGGCTTAGCACCACCGGCTAAGTTCATTGCCCAACCGACCAGTCTTGAGGAAGATCTGGCACCCAGGCTTGCGGCAATGGCTCCGTAGGAAGTAACTCGCCCTTTGGGTATTTGTCTGGCTACCTCAAACACCAGTTCAAAAAATGTCTGGTCGTTTTTCCCGGAAGGAGTAACAGAGCGAAGTTTCTCTGTAGGTGCAGGTGATTTCTTTTTGCGGGATGCAGCGTTGTTTTCAACTCCGGTTCTCTCTGAACGAATACTTTTCACTGCAGGCTTTGCAACAGTCTTCCTGCTGGTGGCCTGATTTTTTTTCGCAGAAGCCCCTGCTTTATCTGAAGTTGCAGCTGAAGTACCGATGCCTCCCTTATCCGCGCGGGTGGCTTGTTTGGTTGATGCGGCTGATTTTGCAGACTTGCTGGCTGTAGCTGTTCCGCCTTTGGATTTCCCTGCAGATTGCTCTGCTTTGCCGGCAATACCAATGCCTTTGGCGCTACCCTTTTTGCTATCCTGTGTGCTGCCTTTTGAAATGGCAGCAGCTTTTCTGTCAGCAGCTGATGGGCTCTTTGCTGCAGCAGTTTTTTTCTGTAGAGCAGGCTTTGCTTCTTTACCGGATTTACCGGAACTAACTGAATTAATTCGTTTGGCCATTATCGTTACGTTTTTGCAGTAACTCGGTTCGGCGGGGTTCCGGAACGTTGATGTAGTTGTAAGGGCAGTGTTTACATCCATTGCCGCAACAACGACCGCGCTCCAGATGGAACTTCTCTGTCAGTACAACATAACCCTGTTCGTTGTAATAAAAATCAACGCCTTCTATCAGACTCTTCTTCACAGAGCATTTCTTTTAGTACATCATCCTTGTCCTCCAGCGGAGTGGCAGGCAAGCGGAAGCTCAGATAATGCACCCGGTTGCTGCCTGCAATATCCAGGCTTTCATAATGGGTTTTGATCTGAAGTTCCTGGTCTACTTCTTCCTCGGCATACACATCGTCTTTGTCTTCGAGCACTTCCAGTTTATGAAGATCGATAACCCACTTGGTGAATCTGTATAGAGAAGGCGAATCTGTTTTCAGGTGAATTACACCTCCGGGACTTAGAATGTTTTGATACAGTCTAAGAAACTTGGGATGGGTGAGGCGTTTTTTTGCTCTGGAGGTACGGAGCTGCGGATCGGGGAATGTGATCCAGATCTCGCTGATTTCAGCAGTTCCGAAATGTTCTGCAATCCGGTCGATCTGTGTGCGCAGGAATCCCACATTGGTGAGTCCTTCGTTCAGTGCTTTCTTTGCGCCTACCCAGAGACGATTGCCTTTGAGGTCCACACCGATAAAATTTCTTTGAGGATGAATTCGTCCCAGCCCCAATGCGTATTCACCTTTACCACAGGCCAGTTCCAGTGTTACAGGATGTTGATTCTTGAAGAACTGATGCCAGTTTCCGGCCATCCCTTCAGGGTTCTGCAACACATTCGGAAAAGTGAGCAGCTCTGCAAATCGCTTTAATTTTTTCTGTCCCATTGCCCGCAAATGTAAAGCAAACATTTTCCCCGGTGAAAAACCCTTGCGGAACCAGCAGGTGCGGGGTCTGCAGGTAAATGCAATCCAGCTATTATTGTTGTAAAAAATGAGGCTCCCGGCATCTTTGTTGCTGTGCGATAGGACTCTTGCGGAATTGAAATTGAGTAAAGTCACCTGAAAATGCAGACATAAAAAAGCCCGAAAGCGATTACTTTCGGGCTGTTGCTGTAGAGGGAGGACTCGAACCTCCACGGGGCAGTTAGCATAAGCGCAACCTGCGGTGGTCAACCCCAGTCGGGCCGGCGTGAACCAGTCCGGCATTACACTTAGTTTATCCTGTGACCCCCACCCTCGAGACAAGAGGGCATGTCTGCCAAAATTCCATCACTCCACAGTATTTGCTGACTTGTTAAGAACGATTACAATGCAAATTTAAAGAAAATGGGCAATTACTTGAAAATAATTCAATACAAATTTGGAATATTTAGATATTATACAAATATTTGCACTGTTGGTTTGATAAATCGAAAAATCTGATTGCAAAATGGGAGCTAAATTGAATCTTGACAAACTGGATCTTCAGATCATTCATGAAATGATCGATAATGCTGAAATTTCGTATGCTGATCTGGGTAAGAAACTATTTGTATCCGGAGGTACGATTCACGTCCGCATTAAGAAATTGCAGGAAGCAGGTATAGTTAAAGGTACAAAATTAAATGTGGACATGAAGGCGCTTGGCTACGATGTGATCGCCTTCATCGGCATCTATCTCGAAAAAAGCTCCCTCTACGATTTCGTTGCCAAAGAATTGCAGAAGATCCCGGAGATCATCCGGCTCAATTATACAACCGGTAACTACAGCATGTTTGCAGAGATCATCTGTAAAGACATCAATCAGCTGAGATCAGTGTTGCACGATGAATTGCAGAAGATCAAGGGTATTGAAAGAACCGAGACCTTCATCTCACTCGAAGAGTCGTTCAGCCGTAATGTTCAGGTATATACGCCATAAGATCATAAATATTTGTTTTAAGGCGTTGTAATAAATATTATTTTAGTTGCCTGACCGTTATTGAAAAACCTAATCTTCTGATATGAAAAAACTGTTTATTGCCATTGTTGGATTACTCACCATTACCGCATTTGCGCAATGCAGCAGCAAAGACAAAGGCGATGATGGACCTTGCTCTGAAACACAATTGCAGGTAACTACCACACCTGCCAATGGCTCTGTAACTCCACCACAGGTGGGCGGAGATTTTCTGATCAATGTGAATATCACCAACGGATTTCCGGCAACCGGCGCCAAAATAAATGTGCTTGCTAAAAACGAAGTAAATAATCAGGTAGTGTTGGACAAAGCTTTTGCTGCCACAGCGGGTATAAACAATATCACCATTACCGGAACCCCGGTTGCAACATCGGTGGTGGTGCAGGTATCTGTTGTTTCCAATAGCTGTGCTGAGAATACTTGGACGGGCACGTTGAGGTATTCAAGAAAATAGAAAGATAAGTTCTCCGGAGTGGCCATCAGACAAGCGTTTGCGAGGCTCATTCCGATACTGCATACATATTTACGCCAGCCTCAGCGCTGGCGTTCTTTTTTGCACTTGATTGAAAATGGGTTGATATTATCCGCGCACTTCCATTGCATCCCGCAATCCATTCCCAAGCAGATTGAAAGCCAGTACCAGCAACATGATAGCAAAGCCGGGCGCCAGTGCCAGCATCGGATTATTGGTGATAATGAAATTGTAGTTCTCTTTGATCATCAGCCCCCAGCTCGGCTGCGGAGGTTGAACACCCACGCCGAGAAAACTGAGTCCGGCTTCAATTACAATTGCCGATGCGAAATTCGACGCAGCCACCACGGTTACCGGCCCCATCACATTGGGCAATACATGCCTGAACAGTATCCGCGTATGCGTATAACCCAACGCACGCGCGGCTTCTACATACTCCATCTCTCTTACGCTCATTACCTGTCCACGAATGATGCGCGCCACATTCACCCACATCGTAAGTCCGATTGCAATGAATACCTGCCAGAAACCTTTGCCCAGCATCAATGTAATGGCAAATACAAGCAGCAGCGTTGGGATGCTCCAGATCACATTGATGAACCACATGATGGCATCATCCGTTTTTGCTCTGAAATACCCTGCGAGTGATCCCAGCAGTACACCAATGCTCAGAGAGATCAGTACTGTTATCAATCCAACGCTAAGGGATACCCGAACTCCAACGATCAAGCGACTGAGAATATCCCTTCCGTATTTGTCTGTTCCCAGCCTGAATTTTATGGTGCTTATTTTCCAGTCAGTTGCTTTCAGAGAGTAAGCCACGCGTTCGGTAACACCTTCATCGATGTATTGCTGTATGATCAAACTGTCGCTGGTAGTTGTATAGGAACTGATAGGGATGTAATGATATTGATCTTCCTGCCCGTACATCAATCGTTGAAAGAACGATGCTTTCGGTGGCAAAGGATCTTTGGGTATTTGCAGAAACTGCTGTGTGAATCCGGGCTTTTGTCCGCCGATTTCCACTATCATGCGGTTGGCATTGGGCGATCCGTCGGGTGCAATGAAATAGGCAAACAACGCGGTGAGCAGGCTCAGTAGAATCACAACAATGCCGAACAATGCGCCTTTGTTCTTTCTTAATCTGCGCCAGATATTTCGGGAAGCTGCGTCGGCCATTGGTGGAAATTACAATTTTATGCGAAATGATTATTTGCTCACTGTTCTGCCTTTCCATTCGTATCGTCCGAACTTGCCCAGCCATCCTGCAATGATGGTGTACACTATATGCAGCGGCTGCAGTACAAGAAAATATCGCATCCAGCGTTGCTGCCGGAAGAAGATGGCCACTGCATTTACAAACGGAAATTCTATCAACACTTTTGCAAGCAATAAAATAAGGAGGAAGAAGAACGACAATGGCTTCCAGAAGCCCAGTATAAACAGTATCAGAAAACCCACATTGGAACAGTACACCAGCAGCAATGCCCAGAAGATCCGTTTATCGTTGTAACTGTCTGCCTTGCTTGCCCAGCGAATGCGCTGATGAAAGAATGCCTTCCAGCTGGGAGCCGGTGCAGTTTCCACAATTGCTTCGGGGCTTTTGCAATAGAAAACTTTATCAGGATATTTCTGATAGATCTTATGCATCAGAAACATATCATCGCCCGAAGGAAGATGATCGATCTGCTCGAACCCGCGTACCTCTTCAAATGCAGCTTTCTCATAAGCAAGATTGGCGCCATTGCACATGGAATGAATTCTTTTGAAAACTGCTGCTCCCGTAATGCCCTGCAAAGTGAGGAAATCGATGGTCTGAAAAATATCCAGCAACCGGTGTTTTGCTTTTATCAGCACAGGAGCTGCTATGAATTTCGCGCCGTTGCTTTCGTAAAAGGATGCCAGCGTATGCAGCCAGCGCGGATAGAAGATGCAATCTGCATCTGTGGTCACAATCAGCTTTCCACCCGCCTGGTCGATGCCTGCCTGAATGGCTCTTTTCTTGAATGCCGATGAGGCATTTTCGGGCAACGGAACTTTTGCCAGCTCAATCACTTTCAGTTGCGGCCAGGTTATAGCTGCCTCCTGCAAAATGCGGAGTGTGCTGTCTGTAGAATGATCGTCGATCACAATCACCTCCAGCAAATGCGCGGGGTATTGCTGCTGCCGCAAAGACTGCAGCAATGCAGGCAGGTGCTGTTCTTCATTGCGTGCAGGAACGATCACTGTTATTGCAGTTGCCGGTGTAGTTTCCGGAGCCGTATACAGCGGCAGTTTGTTCCAGGCATTGTGATAATACCCGATCAGTACGGCATAGCCCACTAACAACAAAAAGAATATCAGCAAGAAAAATGGCATCGGCAGAATGATCTTGATGCGATAAATATACGATTGTATCAATGCAATGGCAACTAATGCCGGAGTGAGTATGCAATATCGGGCATGTATTTTTCCTGCAACACCTGATGCCCTGCAGGCAACATCGTGATGGTGCACCACTGTTCTATTCCTTTCCGGAACCGCTCGCCGGGTTGCGGCAGAATAATGCGGTCGTACTGTCCGTACAGCAACCTTACCGGTATTTGAAACTGCTGAACGTTTTGTTTGATGCGATGGAGTTTGGGCGATATGCGGCGCATGCAGGTCCAGCGATTATACAATTCATGGCGAATGCGTGCATCGTGAATATAGTGGCGGGTGAATTTGTACACGCTGAGATTGATCAGTCCTAATTTGTGACCAATATTGAGCAGCGAGAAAAACCAGCCGGGATAGTACATCGTAAAACGAAACAACCGGTTGCCGATAAAAGTCTGCGTTGCCAGCCAGTACCAGCCGTTTACTTTCAGTCCGTCCGGAGCCAGCAGCAGCAAGCGTTCTATTTGTTGGGGGATGGACTGTATAAGGCAGAGCGCTGCTCTTCCTCCCATGCTGAATCCCATCAGTGCGAATCGTTGATCGGGAGCATGGCCCTTGTCTGCAAACACTGCCCGAACAATAGCGGTGAGATCTTCCACCCCAAACTGCATCCCTTCTTTCCATTGGGTAGCTCCATGATAGGGCAGATCGATAGCGATGATAGAATACTCCTCTCCGAGATAACTGTTCAGGAAATCGAAGCTGGCAGCGTTCTCCCCATAGCCATGCAGGCAGCAGAGCAGTTTGCTGCCCTTACCTCCATACCGGTAATGTACAGACGATTGTTTATATTGCAGAATTGCCGACTGCATCAATGGTGCCAAATCTACAACCTTTTCCAACTACTTGCTGAAGGTTCGCAGAATGGAATTGCCGTCGCCATACCGGATGCACAGTATAAACTGACCATGCGGCAGAAATTGCACCGGGACGATCAGTTTGTTAAGCCCTTTTTCAAAATTGGTTTCCTTTCGGTAAAAGCTCATGCCTGCTGTATTCAATACGGTTACAATGCCGCTGTAGGTTTGTGCCGATAGCAGCTCTGCTTCCAGATCAGGCTGATTGACAGGGTTGGGATAAAGCCCTTTCACCTGCAATCCTTCCTGCGGATTTTTTACCAGTATCACATTGCTCATCACAAGCGATGCTGTTTCACTGATTCGCAGGCGGTAGAAATTCTTTCCCGGCGAAGGCTGCCTGTCTGTAAATTCATAGAGGCTGCTGCGAAGCCCTTTTGCTTTCAACACTGTGATGTTTTCAAAATTGCGTCCATCTGTGCTTCGCTGCAAAGTGAAGCTGGTATTGGGGTCTGTGCATTCTGCCGTCCATTGCAAAGCAATCGACGCATTTGAATAATTGCCGATGAACTTCGTAAGTTTCACCGGCAGGGGAGTGGCAAAAACATTTTTGGCCAGCACACGTTCAAACAATTCCCGATGCCCTGCATTGTTGTAATGGATGCCATCTCCTGAGTTGTACTTAGCAAGTATGGAACTGTCGGCCGGATTGTACAATCCATCATAAAAGTTGATGGTGTTGGCAACGCCGAATCGCTGAATGGTGCTATCCTTGATCACAGCAAGCTTTCGCTTTACTGCCGGATCGTCGAATGGTCCACCCGTTCTGGGTTGTGTGGTGATGATATAACAGCGATGCCCCGCTTTCAGCACCGAATCATAAATAGTCTGCAGACAGAACATGATTTCTGCAATGCTGTACTGCTCATATTTATTGGAAGGATAATTCACAAACACAATGGCATTCGCCGGAACCGGCAAACTGGCCAGCACTGCATTGGCTTTGGTAACATTGTTATTGTGGTCAGGACCATCCCGGTCCGGCGGAGGAACATAACTGCCGGGCATTCCCTTGTACACGGGATATCCTCCCACTGCCAGCGTGTAGGTGCTGTCTACAATTCCCAACTGATGTTTGTAATGATAATTGAACCTGCGAACCCAGGCACTATCCAGTGGCCAGGCTCCTGTACCTCCGGCTGTGGAAGAACCAATTACAGCAACCCGGTATTGGGCAGTGATTTCCTGACAGCAGACTGCCAGCAGGAGGCAAATAAGATGCAACCGCTTCATGTTGAATGGAGTTTAGGGGGTAATGGTCGGGCACTTCAAAACTGCGGTAAATCAAAGGAAGGAAACTGCACTGAAATTACGAAAAATCCAGTACTGTACATAGTTTCAGCGTATTAGGGTAACCATGTATTTGCTTGCAAAAAATTATCATCAAAAACTTGACAATCCCAACGAAATAGGCTAAGTTTGGATAGTTGTATAAACAACTATATGCCAAACAACCATTTTAAGAGAGGAGAACTGTACAGCTTTATCACAGGTAAAGCCAGCACTGCAATCGCAAGAAGTTTGCAGAAGCGATTCAATGCCGCAGGATTGAACATTACCATCGAACAATGGAGCGTATTGTATCATTTGTGGAAGCAGGATGGAATCAGTCAGCAGGAATTATGCAATGCTACCTTCCGCGACAAACCAAGCATCACGCGCCTGGTGGACAATCTCGAAAAACTGCAGCTGGTAAAACGCGTACCCTCCTCATCCGACCGTCGCATGAACATGGTATACCTCACCAGACAGGCACAGAAATTACAGGAAGAAACCATGAACCTTGCAGAGCTCACCCTCAACGAAGCACTCGAAGGTGTTCCGGCAGATCGCATCGAAGTGTGTAAAGAAGTATTGCAGATCGTGTACGATAATTTGAAATAGACTTTCATCATAACATTCACTTATAAAATTGTCCATATGAGCAGTGCAACAGCAACAAATCAGCAATCCGTTCTCAAGGGCGGCGAATGGCTGATCAAAGAAAGCGCTCCTTCAGATACCTTCATCCCGGAAGATTTTAACGAAGAGCAGCAAATGGTAAAGGATATGTGTATCTCTTTCCTGGATGCTGAAGTGATTCCCATTCTCGACAGAATAGATAAACTGGAACAGGGGCTGATGCCATCACTGGTGGCAAAAGCCGGTGAACAGGGACTGCTGGGAACTTCCATCCCCGAACAATATGGTGGCCTCGGAAAAGATTTCATCACCAGCACACTGGTGAACGAAGGGCTCGGTGGCGGCTTCTCTTTCTCCGTTGCTGTAGCTGCACACACGGGTATCGGTACATTGCCGATCCTCTATTTCGGTACTGAAGAACAGAAACAGAAATACATCACCAAACTCGCCACAGGCGAGTGGAAAGGCGCTTACGGACTCACTGAACCCAACAGCGGATCCGATGCACTCGGTGCAAAAACCACTGCCAAACTCAGCGAAGACGGAAAACATTATCTCCTCAACGGACAGAAATGCTGGATCACCAATGGTGGCTTCGCAGATGTGTACACCGTGTTTGCGAAGATCGATGGAGACAAATTCACCGGCTTTATTGTAGAACGCGGATTTGAAGGATTCACACAAGGCCCCGAAGAACACAAGATGGGTATTAAAGGTTCTTCCACTGTACAGCTCTACTTCCAGGACTGTAAAGTGCCTGTGGAGAATGTGCTCGGTGAAGTTGGAAGAGGACATATCATTGCGTTCAACATCCTGAATATCGGTCGTCTTAAACTCTGTGCAGCAGCGCTGGGTGGCGCAAAACGCGCAGCAACTACCAGCATTCAGTATGCCAATACACGCGAGCAGTTTAAAACCGCCATCGCCAATTTCGGCGCCATCAAACACAAGCTGGCCGATATGGCCATCGATATGTGGGTGAACGAAAGCTCGCTCTACCGCACATCCAAATGGATCGATGATAAAGAAAACGAACTGCTGCAATCCGGCAAACCTTTCAACGAAGCATTGCTGGGTGCAGCTGAAGAATATGCTATCGAATGCGCCATTCTGAAAGTAAGTGGGAGTGAGATGCTGGACTTTGTTGTGGACGAAGGTGTGCAAATCCACGGTGGCAACGGATTCAGCGACGAATACGTAATTTCCAAAGCATACCGCGACAGCCGCATCAACCGCATCTACGAAGGAACCAACGAAATCAATCGTCTCCTTACTGTAGACATGGTACTGAAACGCGCTATGAAAGGCAAGCTCGATCTGATGGGACCTGCCATGAACGTACAGAAAGAACTGATGAGCATTCCCGATTTCGGCAACGACGACGAAACGCCTTTCGCAAAAGAGCGCAAGCTGATTGCGAACTTCAAAAAAGCTATTCTGATGACAGCAGGCGCTGCCGTTCAGAAACTGATGATGAAGATCGAAAGCGAGCAGGAAATTCTGATGAACATCGCAGACATGGCCATCCAGACATTCAATGCAGAAAGCGCATTGCTTCGTCTGATGAAGCTCACCGATCTCAAGGGCGGCAACGCATTGCAATACGAAAGCGATATCGTTCACACTTACCTCTACGACGCAGCTGACCGCATCAACAAATTCGGTAAAGATGCCATCAACGCATTCGCTGACGGAGATGAGCAACGCATGATGCTGCTCGGTTTGAAACGCTTCACCAAAGCAGATCCTTTCGACAGCAAAGAAGCACGCAGACGCATTGCTGCGAAACTGATCGCAGACAACAGGTTTGCTTTATAATTTTATCATACACAACAGAACAAGAACGGGGTCCGGCTTTATGCGCGGACCCCGTTTCTTTATTGCTGAAGGAAGAAATCAGTTAAGTTTCTCCAGTCTCATATCGATCTTCTTATCTTTTTTAAAGTATTCCATGATCATCAGTGAACCGGGTTTGGCAGGGAAGATGCGCATATTGCCGGATTCTGTTTTCAGATTGATCTTATCGGTGGTGATGTTTCCATTGTTGTAAGAAATGGAGTTGAAGGTAAGTCCTTTGTAGCCCTCAACTTTTACATAATCTGTATAGCCGATGGAGAACGAATTGCGCGATTTATCCATTTGAGTGAAAGCATAATCAAAACCGTAGAATGCAGACATCGATCCTCCCATTCCTCCCTGCAAAGCAGGCATCAGAATAATTGAAGGCATTTCAAGTGTATTGCTGTTCTTCTCGTAAATGGTGGCAGCTTTCACATCGAATTTCTGATCAAATCGCAACAGCAGCATATTGGTGACAACCATATTGGACATTGTACTGCCAAATGCAATCGATTTTCGCTTAAATCCTTCTCCTATGGCAAAGTATTCACCGTTAGCCGTTTCAACGATATCATGGAAAAACACATGGCCGAGATCATTCACTTTTCCTTTGGCGTCAACATTCAGAACTTTGCTGATCTCTGTCTCCCATGAGTTGTATTTTGTGTTGATAATTTTTCCTTTTTCGTCTACGAGCCACATGCCAACGCCAAGATTTCTGGCTCCGGCATCTGTATCTTTCTTATTGAAATATGCACCCATTATCAGAAAGTTATCAGTGCCCTTTACTTTCACAACATTCATGGGTGCTAACATATATTGGTCCAGATCAGATCTGATTTCAAATGCCTTCTCACCATTCTCGATATTAAGCCCAAGCAGCCAGCTCTCCATGCCCCGGCCAGCTAATTTGGCTACAACAAACAGGGCCAGTTTATCAGTGCATCCCAGATAGGATGCTCCACCAGTTCTTACATCAGAAGGGAGATGCATCCACTCTGATTTGTTCCTGCTGCTGTAAAATTTTATTTCAGTATTGGCTTTGGTGCCTTTGTACACCGGATAAATAGAAACGAAGCCTTTGTCTTCCACCGCAAATAACCTGGTGAATTCCATTGGCGTATATTTTTTTATAGCTCCTATCATGCCAAGCGTGTTATCGTCTACCATATGCGTGTACACAAACTTTTCCTTTCCGTCAACGCCCAGAACCTTTACCTGATACATGCTTTCGTTCTCATTAAGAAATTTGAATGCCAGGCTATTGCCGCCATATGCAGATTCTTCCAGAGTAACTTTTTTTGAATCGAGGAATTTTACATCCTTCACCTTGTTGAGGTTTTCGTCCATTATCTGAAGCGTGTACTCGTTGGTTTTTTTGTCAACCTTATCTGATTGATAAAAGGTGTAATATCCTTTTACTTCTTCCTGTGATTTGATGGGTCCCGTGCTTCGGAGATAGACTGTGTGTACGTTTTCAATGCTTTGTCTGCTCTGCGCTATGCCATATTGGGCAATGCAGCTCAGAAGCGTAAGTAAGGAGAGAAACTTTTTCATGCGTGTTGGGATTATTGAAATGTGAACTTACCGTTAGGGTATTGTTTTTTGTACTGTTCCATCCAGTGCTGCTGCTCGGATGTTTTGTTGAAATGTTGTTTGCTTAATATCAGCGCCTGCAGCATCAATTCCGAGTGCGGCGTTTTCGATTCAACAGCAATCAGCAAGTAATAGCTGAAAGCCGCAAAATCGTTGAGTCTTACATTCTGAATAAACTGCAATGTTTTTTCGTATTTCTCATCCATGAATGGTGAAGGAAGATCAACTATTTTACTGAGCGCATGTTCTTTCTGCGCTTTGTAGAATGCATTGAGGCATCGGGCTGTATTGGCTGTCAGATAAACGTCCTGTGGGTATTTGGAGAGCATCTGAAGTGTATGATACATGCTTCTCGATACTTCATTCTGCTGGTAACAGTACTCTATGATCTCATAATCGAATTGCTGCTGTAATCGCTTAAATGTTTCTTCGCTGACAGGCGATAGTGGTTTGTTGTCTTTGCTGTATTGCTGCGCTTTTGCCCAAAGCAGCTGTATGCGCTTTGTGCAATCAGGATGGGTTTTGAGCGAATCCCTTTCTTTGGTGTTTTCTTTTTGTGCACTGGTTGCCATGGTGGCGAACAATGTTTTTTCCTGGTGCAGCCATTCCTTACGAAAAGGGTACTGTGGAAAATTGAAAACATTGGCGAGATCGGGCATCACGTTGTACTTGTCTTCATCGATGTTGTCTAACAACGCCAGACTGCTGATCGCTCCTCCTGCATTGAACGGCGTGTTCTTCAGCCATTCAAGGGCTAATGAATCGGCAGATGTTTCGTGATTTCTGCCGTGCTTTCTACTGGTGAACGTGAGGCCTTTCATCAGCGTTTTCAGCTGCTGCCCCTGCAGATAATCCGATCTTTTGATTCGTTTCAATTCATCTCTGAAGTCGTCGGAATTGATGGTAGTTACAAGCTCGTCGATGCTGCGCTGTACATGGTTGAGATGCTGGTGAGCGAGTTCGTGACACAATACAGATGCAACCTGGCTTTCGTTCTGCAATTTAGTGAAGAGACCAATATTGAAAATGATGGTTCCTTCTCCTAAGCAATAGGCATTGGGCCAATAGTCGCGGGAGAATCGCACACGGTAACCGGATTGTTTCAGTACCGGGTTGCTGCTCACGATGGCATTCACCAGTTGTTGCAGATAGTTGTCTGCAGCAGCATCGGTAATGATCTTATTTTTTTCTGCGAGTTCTTTGAGTTGTTTGTATCTGTCTTCGTACAGACTCTGGTAATCTTTACGGTAGGTTTTTGAAAGACTGCTCAACAATTTTCGATACTGCTGGTCGGTGGAATCGTTCCATGCTTTCAGTTTTTCAGCATCATCTTTCAGTGGAGTAAAAACGAACGATTGCTGAGTCATCCCATTGAGGTGGAGTACGGTCAAAAGCAGGATCAGGCTTAGAGTTCGGAAAATATTGCTCATAAGGATTAAGGGTCTGGCGCGAAAATAATAAAATCTTTTTCAAAGCTGTATCTTTCAGATATGAAAAGCATCATAACTGTATTGCTGGCCACTATTGCCCTTCATCAGGCGAATGCACAGGATACAACACGCAGTACCTTTCTTGTAAAAACTATCGGGCCGTTACCCTATCTCGAATATGGCACAGGCGACGATCGACTCGGTGGCGCAAAAATGACCTACCTCGATACGAATGTTGTGTTGAAAGTGGTCGATTCTGTGGGTACAGACTACAAAGTTCAGCTCTCGAAATATCATACAGCCTATGTGAGCAAAAGCAATGTGGTGGCAGATGCTGCACTTCGCCTGAAACAAGAGAACCTTAGCGGCAGCTGGATGGTAACCGGTGATGGCCGTTTCGATCAGGTTGCCATTGCTATGGAAAACAGGCTTCCTTACAAAAGTGTGCAGCAGGTGAGCCCATCGCGCATTGTGGTAGACCTCTATGGTGTTACCTCCAACACTAACTGGATCACGCAACGCGGTACCAGTACCTATATCAAACAGGTTTGGTATGAGCAACCCGAAGATGATGTACTGCGTGTATTCATCGAGCTGGATAAACCGCAGCACTGGGGGCATTCCATCGCATACGACAGCACAGGAAAAAGATTGCTGATCAAAATTAAACGACCACCTGAAAAACTTCGGTTACGCGATATGGTTATAGCCATCGATGCCGGGCATGGTGGCTCCAATACCGGCGCATCGGGAAAGAACACCAAAGTACTCGAAAAGAACCTCACGCTTCAATACGCTAAAGCACTGCAGGCCTTGCTGGAAAAGAAAGGCGCTACTGTGGTAATGACCAGAACTACAGATGCGGACCTCGATCAGCCGCAGAGAACGGCTCTGCTGCGCAATGCATCGCCTGATCTGCTGGTGAGCATACATTTCAACTCTGCCGGAAATCCTGCGGCAAAGGGCACCAGCACATTCTATCGCTATGTAGGATTTCAATCGCTTACCAAAGTTATTCTGGGTCGCATGCTCGAACTCGGCTTCGATAATTTCGGGAATGTAGGCAGCTTCAATTTTGCGCTGAGCGGCCCTACAGATTATCCTAACTGTCTGGTGGAAGTAGGTTTCCTCAGCAATGAAGACGATGAAAAGAAAATGACAGCAAAAGGATTCGATGAAGATGTTGCCGCCAAGATCGCCAAAGGAATTTCCGATTGGCTGAAAGCGATGGACTAACGCGAAACACAAAAGCCGCCCGCTTACGCGAACGGCTTTGCAGAGGGAAAATATCTTACAAAAATTATTGCTTTTTTGTGAGCTGCGCTGCTGCGGCTTCATCCACAAACCAATGCAATTCGCCTGATAAAGGCTGAATAAGTTGTGATGGATACAACTCCACATTGCGGTCTCCTTCCAGCACCTGTTTCAATGCATTGGCTTTATTAGCTCCAAATGTGAGGAATACCACATGCTTCGCGAGATTAACCACCGGTGCGGTCAATGTGATGCGATACATCTGCTGTGCTTCGAGCCAGAACGATGTAGTCCATTTATCATTCACAGCAATGGCGGGTGATCCAGGGAAGAGGCTGAGCGTATGCGCATCATCTCCCATTCCGTTCAGTACGAGATCGAACGTGGTATTGCCTGAAGGAAAATAATCATGCAGCAGTTTTGCGTAGGCTTCTGCAGATGCTTCGGCGCTGATATCTGTTTGCATGATATGTATCTGCTCTTTGTTCACAGGTACATGATTCAGCAATGCTTCGAAGGTCATGCGTGCATTGTTGCGACTGTCGTCAAACGGCACTGCGCGTTCATCACCCCAAAAGAAATGGAGTTTATTCCATTGGATGCGTTCGCGGTAAGGACTTTGCGCCAGCAGCTCATACAGCTGTTTGGGCGAGTTGCCACCGGTGAGCACCCAGGTGAAACGATCCTGTGTTTGCAGGGTTGCTTCGATTTGAGAGGTGATGAATTCAGCCAGCTGATGGCTTACTTCGTTGGCGTCTTTGAAAATATGCAGCATGTTAATCCTTGTGTGGTTGCGGGAGTGTAACCCAGTTATTTCCATCTCTTGCGATCAGCGCTTCTGCATCCTCTGGTCCCCAGCTGTCTGGTGAGTAGTTGGGGAAATCAACAGGAGGGCGGCTTTCCCATACTTCGAGAATCGGCATGATGATCTTCCATGCAGCTTCCACCTGATCTGAACGCATGAAGAGAGTAGGGTTTCCTTCCATTACATCGAGCAGCAGTGTTTCGTATGCTTCGGGTTCATCTCCGTCGTATGCGTCTTTGTAATTGAAGATCATATCAACGGGATTGAGTGTCATGGCTTGTCCCGGGCGTTTTGCCTGGAAGCGCAGACGGATATCCATTTCCGGCTGAATGCTGATGGTGAGCCTGTTGGGTCTCCATGTATCAGCAGCTTCGGAAGGGAATGCAAATGAAGGAGCTGGCTTGAACTGGATATTGATGGTAGTGGTTTTCTCGTGCATGCGTTTTCCGGTACGCACATAGAAAGGCACATCCTGCCATCTCCAGTTATCGATATAGAATTTCACGGCAGCGAAAGTGTCTACCGGTGAATCGGGAACTACGCTTTTCTCCTGGCGGTATCCGGGAACTTCGGTTCCTTTCATCCAGCCCGGACCGTACTGGCCGCGTACTGCGTGCGCATGTACTTCATCGTTAGAGTACTTTCTGATAGCGTTGAGTACATCCACTTTTTTATTGCGGATCTCATTGGCTTCGAAAGATACGGGCGCTTCCATGCCAATCATGCACATCAGTTGCAGAATATGGTTCTGCACCATATCGCGCAGCGCGCCGGAGCGTTCGTAATAATCACCACGGCCTTCAACACCTACTGTTTCTGCAGCGGTGATCTGTACGTGATCGATATAGTTGCGGTTCCAGATTGGTTCGAACAGCGCATTGGCGAAACGCAATGCCAGGATGTTCTGAACGGTTTCTTTTCCGAGATAGTGATCGATGCGGTAGATCTGCTCTTCGTTGAACATGGAAGAGAGCAGTTCGTTCAGTTCGTGTGCGCTCTGGAGATCATGACCGAAAGGTTTCTCCACCACAATGCGGGTGTACTTTCTGTCTGAGCAGAGGTTGAGATTGCCGAGCTTGCGCGCAATATCGGGCACCAGTTGCGGAGCAACTGCCATATAGAAGATCACAGTAGGATGTTCTCCGAACTCTGCTTCTTTCTGCTTTACGATCTCAGCAATTTTCTGATATTCTTCTTCTACTTCTGCATTCATCTGCAGGTAGCTTACATGCTGGGAGAAATCGGCCCATTTATCGTTGTGCTCTTCTTTTCTGCGTGAGAACTGGCGGATGCCATCGAGCAGGTGATTGCGATAGCCATCATCTGCGTATGGTCTTCTGCTGATACCTACGATACCGAATTTTTCCGGCATCCAGTTATCGATAAAAAGATTGAAGAGAGCCGGGGAAAGCTTTCTGTGATTGAGGTCGCCGCTGCCACCGAAAATGAACAATAATGAGGCCGGTGGTCTTTTGTGTTGTTGCATAGTATGTAGATAAAAATCAGTGGTCAATTATGAATTCTTCCATTCGGTATGGAAAGATCCGGGCTCGTCGATACGTTGGTATGTGTGAGCGCCGAAGAAATCTCTCTGAGCCTGGATAAGGTTGGTGGGCAGTTGCTGGCTGCTGTAGGCATCAAAATAGGTGAGTGCATTGAGCAGACATCCTGCAGCGAAGCGGTTTTGAACCGCGGCGGCTGCCACTGCGCGCATTCCTGCTTCAGTGTTTTGCAGCATGGAAGCGATCTGCTTATCCAATAACAAATTTTCCAGCTGAGGGTTCTGATCATAAATGCCGCTGAATACATCGAGCATGGTAGAACGGATGATGCATCCGCCACGCCATACGCGCACCACTTTGGGAAGTGGTATCTGCATATCGAGCTCTGTGGAAGCGCGATGCAGCATCGACAGCCCCTGTGCATAGCTGATGAGGATTCCAAAATAGAGGGCATCGTGCACCTGCTGTACAAAGGTGGCTTTATCTGTAGTAACGGGGCTTACTTTATTGGCATACAATGCAGCTGCATTGGTACGTTCGGCTTTAAGCGCAGAGATATTGCGCATAGTAACGGCCATATCGATAACAGGGATGGGAACGCCGATGTCCAGTGCATCCTGTGAGGTCCATTTGCCGGTGCCTTTGGCGCCTGCTTTGTCGAGGATCATATCGATGAGGCGGTTGCCTGTTTTTTCGTCGGGCTGTGTGAAGATGGCTGCAGTGATCTCCACAAGAAAAGATTGCAGGTCTCCTTTATTCCACTGATCGAATACCTGATGCAGTTCGTCGTTGCTGAGGCCTGCGCCGCGATGGAGCAGATCGTAACTTTCGCTGAGCATTTGCATAATGGCATATTCGATACCGTTGTGCACCATTTTCACGTAGTGACCAGCAGCGCCTTTTCCGAGATGTGCCACACAGGGCTCTCCTTTGAATTTTGCGGAGATGGCTTCGAGCATGGGCTGAACATGAGGGTAAGCAACTTCATCGCCACCGGGCATAATGCTGGGGCCGGTTCTTGCTCCCTGTTCTCCACCGGAAACACCAACACCCATAAAGTGGATGCCTTTTGCAGCGAGATACTGAACCCTTCGAAGGGTGTCTGTGTAGTGGGAGTTACCGCCGTCGATGATGATATCGCCGGGTTCAACGAGGGGAAGGAGGCTTTCGATTACATCGTCCACAGGTTTTCCTGCGGGTACCAGCATCATTATTCTGCGGGGGAGCGAAAGCTCTTCCGTCATGTTTTTGAGGTTACCCACACCCTTTACGGTAGTACCGGGAGTAGCGGCCTGCTCAAATGCGCTGGTTTTTTGTTCATCTAAATCAAATCCGATCACTTTGAATCCATGATCTGCCATATTCAGGAGGAGGTTTCTGCCCATCACTCCGAGACCGATCATACCGAAGTCGAATTGCTTTACTGCCATGCTGTATGTTATATGATCAGCAAAATTAGGTAAATTGAGGTAGTATTTTTAGAAAGCTGTATATTTGCGGCGAGATTTGAGTGATTGAGCATTCAGTAAGTGAACGATAAATAATTCTGCTACGCATTTTCTGCTATTAGTTTAGTTAGGTCTTCTTTACTCCCTGCTTACTTCTCAGATGATTTATTTAATTTAATCAGTTTTTTGTATGAACATTTATGTTTCTAATTTGAGCTACAACGTTACGGATGAGGATCTGAACGATTTCTTCGCAGAGTATGGCGAAGTAACTTCTGCTAAGGTTATTACTGACAAATTCACCAACAAGAGCCGTGGTTTCGGTTTTGTGGAAATGCCGGATAACGAAGCTGGTCAGAAGGCTATCGCAGAACTCGACGGAGGCATTGTAGAAGGAAGAGCTATCAAGGTTACCGAAGCTCGTCCGCGTGAAGAGCGCAGCAACACCGGTGGTGGTGGCGGCGGCAAACGCTCTTTCGCTCCCCGCAATAATAACTATAACAACCGTTATTAATTAGTGCGATTACCGATACTGAAAGCCTCGCTTCAGCGGGGCTTTTTTTATACCTGTACTACAACAATTTCATTTTCGTACAGATCGTAGCAGTGAAAGAAACTGTAGGCAGCTGTAATTACCGGAACGCCTTTCGTTTGTACACCGGCTTCGCTGAGTTGGTTGTATAAAGAATGGATGTCGTCTGTGTAGATCACCATCAGCGGCTGGCCTGTGATTTGATTGCCGACCTGTTTTTGCTGAATATCAGTATCTGCTTTCAGCAGCCAGATGCCCGTATTGTCTGTGTTATCAAACCCGATATGAACGTATCGTTGCCCATTGGGGGCAATTTGGTCGTACACTACTTTGCAGCCGAAATGTTTGATGTAGAATGATGTTGCCGCATCGTAGTCGTGTACCAATAAGACCAGTCGTCCAAATGTGTTTTTCATATGCTGAATATAATCAGCAATTTTCAGTTTCGCCAGCAGGGACGGCCGTTTACCGAAATTTCACCGGATAACATTGGAATTCTGACGGACGCAAGGCGGTAATGTTCTTTCTTTGCAGGGCTCTTTAACCAATAATTCTTATTCTCATGAAATCAACAGGGAAAGCGGCATTAGGGTTCATTTTTGTAACTATACTTATCGATGTGATTGGTTTCGGTATCATTATTCCTGTAATGCCGGATCTGATTATGTCGCTAGGGCATGTAGATAACAGCACCGCTTCGAATATCGGTGGCTGGATGCTCACTGCCTATGCTATCATGCAGTTCATCTGCGCTCCGATCTTAGGAAACCTCAGCGACAAATATGGCAGAAGACCCGTACTGCTGCTGAGTTTGCTGGGCTTCGCCGTCGATTATCTCTTCATGGCATTTGCTCCTACGCTTGCATGGCTGTTCGTGGGCCGCATCATTGCCGGCATCACCGGTGCGAGCTTCACTACTGCAAGTGCTTATATCGCTGATATCAGCGAACCCGAAAAACGTGCACAGAACTTCGGCATCATCGGCGCTGCATTTGGAATGGGTTTCATTATCGGCCCATTCATTGGCGGACTGCTCGGAGGTTTTGGTGTTCGCGTTCCATTCCTCGTTTGTGCTGCACTTACCATGCTCAACTTCCTTTACGGATATTTCATTCTTCCGGAATCGCTCAAAAAAGAGAACCGCAGAGAGTTTGAATGGAAACGTGCAAATCCCATCGGCTCATTGATGCACCTGAGAAAGTACCCTTCCATTTCGGGATTGGTGATCTCTCTCGTGTTCATCTACATCGCCTCACATGCGGTACAGAGCAACTGGGCTTACTACGGAAAAGAAGTGTTCAAATGGGACTCAACTCATATCGGCATCTCGCTCGGTATTGTAGGCGCAATGGTAGGATTGGTGCAGGGTGTGCTGATCCGCAAAACCATTCCGATGTTCGGACAGGAGAAAAGCATTTACTTCGGCTTTCTGCTTTATGCCATCGGCATGTTCCTTTTCGGAATTGCTACCGAAGGTTGGATGATGTATGCGTTCTGTGTAATCTATTGCCTTGGAGGAATTGGTAACCCCGCATTGATGGGCGTTATCTCCAATCACGTTCCACCGAATGAGCAGGGAGAACTGCAGGGTGCATTGACCAGTCTGATGAGCGTTACCGCTGTAATCGGACCACCATTGATGACCGGATTGTTCAGCTACTTTACACATAAAAGCGCACCGGTTTATATGCCCGGCGCGCCTTTCTTCCTGGGTGCAGTAATGATTTTGATCGCTACCTGGATCGCGTACAGAACACTGTACAAAGAGAAACATCCATCGGTACCGCAACAAACTACCTGATGTATCTCTCGAAGAACTCCCAGGTACGCAGCATCTGATCCATGCGTTGACGGTTATCACCACTGCGTGTGAGTTCGTGTGTTCCTCCGGGATGACGAACATACTCCACCGGACGACCCAATACTTTAAGTGCGCGATACATCATCTCGCTCTGCACAAATCCGGTTCTGCGGTCGTTGTCTCCGTGGAAAATGATATAAGGAGTTTTAATATTCTGCACATAATTGAAGGGAGATTCTCTGTCGAGGATCTCTCTTGCTTTTTGCTCCCATGGATATCCTCCGAAATAGTTCGGCACCAGTCTCCATGCGTTGCCTTCTCCGAAGAATGTATTCAGTTCGTACACGCCGCGTTGTGAACAGGCTGCTTTGAAACGCTGATCGTGACTGATGATCCATGCAACGAGATAGCCTGCATAAGATCCTCCGGTTACAACCAGTTTAGATGTGTCGGCCCATCCTTCGGCTACAGTTTTATCTACCGCGGTGAGTACATCGCTGGTTGGGCCTGTGCCCCAGTCTTCCACATTGGCGCGGAGAAACTCCTGTCCATATCCGCCACTGCCTCTGGGATTGCAATACACCACACCATAGCCTTTGCTGGCGAAGAACTGATATTCGTGCCACATGCTGGCTTCACCAGGCCCCCACATCGCTGAAGGACCACCATGAATTTCCAGTACCAGTGGATATTTTTTGCCGGGCTCGTAGTTGGCTGGTTTCATCATCCAGTATTCAACGGTGAGCCCCTTGCTGTTAACGAATGTTTTCTTTTCGGGTAGGGATAACTGTTTGTTCTGAATCCAGTCTGTATTGAGGCTGGTGATGCGTTTGGCATTCTTTGCAGATGCATCTGCGAAGTACAGTTCAGATGGGCTGGTGATATCTGTTCTTGTGTACACGAGTTTGTTGTTCACCAGATCGAAAGCGCCGATACCTCCATCGTAGTCGGTGAGTTGTTCAACCTTCTTTGTTTTCACATCTGCGCGATAGAGTGGAGCACCGCCATTGCTCTGTGCTGTGAAGTAAACATACTTTTCATCGCGGCTCCAGGTGAGACCGCCTTTGGAGCGATCCATCGGAATCTCCACAATATCTTTTTCAGTTCCGTTCAGTGGCATGATGGCCAGCGACTGAACATTCACAAACGAAGTGGTGCCTTGCTGAAAGGCTAACTGTTTGCCGGAAGGGGAGATGCCAGGCGCAAAATAACTCTTGCCTTTTGATCCCAGCAGTTTGCGGAAATTGCTGCCATCCACATTCATGAGATAGATCTCCTGTTCCAGTGCGCGGTCGGGATGCTGGCTCACATCGGTGTTGCCGCTGAGCAGCAGCTGAGTGCCATCGGGCGTGAAGTCTACACCATTGAAACGCGCAAAACCTTTGGTGATGGCGGTTGCAGCAGCTCCGGGTTTTGCTTCTGTAATGAAATAGTGCGTGAAGCCCTGAGCGCCGCTGATATTCATCTCATCCTGAAAGTTGAGTTTGTTGATGAGCGTTGCTTTGCGATCGTTCACGTTATTGTCGAGCCATGCTCTCACTTCATCGATGCTGCCATCGGGATCAGCCTTGGTGGTAGTAGGTTTCAGCCAGTTGTTGTTGCTGAATCCGGGACGTTCCATAGTCCACTCGGGAACGGACTTGCCGGGATTGAGTACGGAATCTTTCAGCAGATCTTTCAGTGAAATGGAAGATGCGAAGACAATCTTTTTTCCGTCGGGACTCCACTTGGGAGAGGTAGCGCCATTCTTTTGTTTGGTGAGCTGAATGGCTTCGCCGCCATCCATGCTCAGCAGAAAAATCTGTGGCTTGCCGTCGGCTGTGCGCACGAAGGCCAATGTTTTTCCATCGGGACTCCAGGCCACCTGCGATGCACTGGTGCTGGTGAGTTGTTTGGAAGATGGCGTGCCATCTGTATTCACCAGCCATAGCTGACTATTGTATTTGTAATCTTGTTTGCTGTCTCCATCCGGTTCGATGGAAGTGATGCTGTAAGCGGCTTTGCTGCCGTCGTTGGAAAGTATAACATTGCCGATGGTCTTTATTTTCAGCATGTCTGTAACTTTCACCGGTTCTTTACGCGGCGATGTTGCCTGTTGCTGCGCATAGAGTGCCGGTACCTGCCCTAACAGCAGGAGTACCCATGTGACGTGTTTCATAAACAGTTATTTAGTGAATGAATGTACAAATTCAAAACTTTTGATGAAAGAGTTATTGATGACCGGCAGCGTTTCTTAATTTAACTTTAATAAAAATTGATTCATGAGCAATCTGGTACAAGAATTCAACGACTATCGTGAAAAGATGAATGAGGTGATCCTCAGCAAAGACAACCTCGTAATGAAACGACTCTGGAACCTCGATACCAATACATATGCTGCAGGGGCGCTCGATGTTCCGACAAAGGAAATGCTGGGGCTGGTAGCCAGTATGGTACTGAGGTGTGACGATTGCATCAAGTATCACTTAGGCAAGTGTCATGAACTTGGAATCACTACGGAGCAGGTATATGAGGTGTTCGCTGTAGCGAATATTGTGGGTGGAACCATTGTAATTCCGCATACGAGAAGGGCTGCAGAATATTGGGAAGAGTTGGTAAAAGGATAACATTGGGGTCTTATATAAAAATTACTGCGCAGATCAGCTGAATGATCTGCGCAGTAATGTATTTGCTGTTACTAGCCAATGTCGAGCGAAGGCTTGTTCTGCAAAATATCATCGATATCTTTCATCACTTCGGGAGTGAGCAGTGGCACTACTTCCAGCGATTTCAGATTTTCTTCGAGCTGCGAAACTTTTGTTGCACCGAGAATGGTGGTTGTTACATTCGGATTTTTGATGGTCCATGCAATAGCGAGCGTAGCCAGCGATACGCCGAGTTTCTTTGCGTATTCGGTGAGCTGTTTTGCTTTCGCAATCTTTGCATCCTGCAACCAGCGTTCTTTCAGCCAGTCGTATCCTTCGAGGCCGAGACGAGAATCCGAAGGGATGCCATCATTGTATTTTCCGGTGAGGAAGCCTGCTGCGAGCGGGCTCCAGATGGTAGTTCCGAGGCCAACGTTCTGGAAAACCGGCAGATAGTCGAGTTCCATTTTGAATCGCTCGAACATATTGTATTGTGGCTGTTCCATCACTGGGCCGATGAGTTTATATTCCTGCGCTACACGATGCGCTTCCATGATCTCTGCTCCGCTCCACTGGCTGGTACCCCAATAGAGGATCTTGCCTTGCTGAATGAGATTGTGCATGGTCCATACAACTTCCTGGATAGGCACATTCACATCGGGACGGTGACAGAAATAGAGATCGAGGTAATCGAGCTGCAATCTTTGAAGCGCTTCGTTGCAGGCTTCAAAGAGGTGTTTGCGGCTAAGCCCCGTCTGATTGGGTTTGTTTTGTTTTCCTCTCCAGCCGAAATAAGCTTTTGATGAAACGGTGTAAGATGTGCGATCCCAGTTTTTCTTTTTGAGCACGCGGCCCATCATCTTCTCACTTTCTCCATTCGCATATACCTCTGCGTTATCAAAGAAGTTGATCCCTTTGTCGTAAGCTATTCCCATCAGTTCATCTGCGAGACTGTCATCTACCTGCTTATGAAAAGTTACCCAGCTTCCAAACGACAATACACTTAATTCCAGTCCTGATCTTCCAAGTCTGCGATATTCCATAATGATTGCGGTTTTAAGGCAATGAATTTACGGAGAAAGATCGGATTGAATTGTACTCAGTAAAATAGCTGACAGGGCCTGCTGTTACAGGCTACAATATGCCGGGTGAATGCAAACTTATTGCTGTGGTTTTTTGATCAGCTTCTCGCGCTCCAGTCTCATGCTGTCGGTTCTTCTGAGCGAAGGCGGAGGTGTTGTACCGGGAGCCTGCTTAAACTGTAAGCCTCCTGATTTTACTGGTTGCTGCGCTGGTTGATTGCCCGCAGGTGGTGGCGGCGGAGGTGTTCCGGGTTTCACGGCCGGAGTGGTTACCGGTGTTTGCAGCGTACCTGCGGGCGGCGCCTGCAGACTGTCTGTGCCGGTATTGGGATTGGCTTCGTCCGGAACCGGCAACTGGCCTGAGTTCTGATAGAGCTCATACCAGGAGAGGTCCTGCTTGGCCTTCATCCCCTGTTTGGAGAATATCACGGTACCATCGCGTTTGCTGATATGCGACGGTTTGTCTGTGTAGAATTCCTGTTTATTCTGATCCCACCAGAGTTCGGGTGTACGAAGTGTATCACCGTTTTTGATGTTGATCACTCTTACACTGTCGCGCAGCAGTACCTTGCTTTCGTATTCGCGGTACTTGGCGTATTTGGCGTCGAGTATGGTTTCGATCTTTGCACTGTCGTCATAAAAATCAACATGCAATGTGCGGGGAAATTCCAGGTAGTTGGAATCTGTTACCTGACGGATCATGAAAGGCGATGTGAGCTTCGCTTTGATTTTTCCATCCTGACTGAGAAAGCTTACCACCTGATTGGCTTCTTCCACTGCCACTTTTTTGGTGAATAAGGCATCCACTTCTTTCTGACTGTTCTCACAGCTGATCATAAAAAAGCAGCCCTGTAAAAGGACTGCCAGAATGAAAATATATCGTGACATGAGCTTCGTCATGCATTAATCGTACTTGCGTTTGAGGAACCAGATATCGGTGAGTGCGAGACCTACACCGATGCGGAAAAAGTTTTCGCGCAGCGGATTGTTGTTGTTGCCACGGTTGCCATACTCCACCATTATGTTGATCATGGAGAACTGGTTGGTATATGCTGGTTTGCGCATTGGGAGTGAAGCGCCTGCAGATACTGTCCATTTAGGAAGTTTCTGATTGTTGATGTACACAATATCCTGTCCGTATGCGAAACCGGCGCGGTAAGCAACATTGCTCCAGTAAGTTTTGCCTTGCCTTGGAGCAACCTGTCCGCCGAGGCGAACTTCCCAGCTATCCTGCACCATGTCTTTGCTTTCGTAGGTGCGGAATGAGCTCCATTTTTCGGCAGCGTAATCGATACCGATCATCCATTTACCAACTTTATCGTAGATCAGACCTGCGCCGTAGCTGGCGGGGTACTTGATATTTCCAGAAACATCTTTTTTGCGGTCTATGATATCGACAGTGTCGATAGCGCCGCTCTGCGAATATTCGAATGTGTTGATCACGAGATCTTCAGAAGCGTTCAGGTTTTGCTGAAGGCTACCGTAAGCGCCGAGACGCAGATAAGAAGTTTTATCGAGTTTGGCTACGTATTGAAGACCACCGGTGAATTTCACACCATTATAGCTGGTATTCTTTTCGTAGTTGCTCTTATAATAATAGGAGGTCGTATCTGAGATCAGTGTTCTTGTGCTGTGATCTTTGGATCCGAATACATAACCGAAGTTGAAACCTGCAGTGAGGCCTCTGGCTACGAGAAATCCGGTTCCGATATGGGCTTCATAAGCACCGCCATTTCCTTCGTAAAGGGTGTTCAGTGCCATGGGTTGTGAGAAGTTGGGTCTTCTGAGACTATCACTGGAGTTGATCTTGTAACCTACGCGGGTAATCGGGTTCAGGCCGAGATTCATTCCCCATCCGCCATTCTTTTTGAGCGGAAATGCAACCTGCAGGTAAGATATGTTCGGGCTGTATGAGCTGAATTTGCGGGATGGTTCGCCTGCGCGAAGCGTTCGGTTAGTCAACTCAAAACCTAGGTCGAGTGTGGTAAGCGAAATTCTTCCGTAAGAAGCCGGGTTCACGTAGTTGATGGACGAGTAGTCGAAGTAAGCCGCAGCTAATCCTCCCATTCCACGCTGAACGATGGATTGTCCGGGTAAACGGTCACCTAGTCCGTAACGGGAGTAGGGCGAGTTGTCTGATTGCGCCTGTACCAGAGATGTGAAACAGCAGCAAACGATTCCTAACAGCCTGATTTTCTTATACATTGTTGTATTCGCAGATAGCATAAAGCCCTTTAAATATTAAATTAGGGTCTGCAAATATCTTGTTTTTGAGATGATAGACAAAATACGGTGCGTCGCCCCCGGTTAAGACGGCGTTAAAGTTATGGTACTTTTGTCGATAAATATCTATGATTCCATCGATCTCAGTGGCCATTCCAAGGATAACGCCACTCAGAATGTTGGTTCTGGTGTCGTATCCCATGAGCGGGAAGTTCCAGTCTTTCTCTATCAGCGGCAGTTTGGCGGTAAATGCATGGAGTGATTTGAAACGCATTTCCATCCCCGGCGAAATACTTCCTCCCACAAATTCATGATACTTGTTCACGAAGTTGAAAGTGATGGCGGTACCCAGTCCGATGATAAGATTATTATAGGTAGGAAAGAGGTCGATGGTTGCGGAGATCATAGCCAGCCTGTCGGCCCCGATGGTCTGGGGCTTGCCTACCGGTGTAGTGAAAGGCAGTTTCGATGCATGACTCAGTTTATGAAAGCGGCCGGCTGAAGCGAGGATGGTCTCCACTTCGGGTTTGTGTTCTATCACCGAAGATAAAATGGAGCGATCTGGCTGAAACCGGGCTACCAGCTCTCTGATGGTAGCTTCCGAATCATCGGGCAATACAACGATCTCCTGCATTTCCCTGTTTTTGAACACGGCGCATTTGAGGCGGGTATTTCCGAAGTCGAGACAAAGCGTTGTTGTTGGCGTCAAAGCTGTATGGGATTTGTGATGATGCTAAACATCAATGTCGAGGTCAAAGGCAGACAGGTTTCTGAAATGACCATTCAGTTTTACTTTATCTTTCAGTTGCTCCATCTCCATCAGCATGGGCAATACTTTTTCGAGATGCCGCCGGATGTATTCCTGCCGCTGCAGTTCTCTCATCAGTTGAAGCACTTCATATTCTTCTTCGAGCGATAGTCCTGCATGATGCGCCACATCGTAGCTGGTAAGATCGTTTTCTGCTTTGCGGAAGTCTTTGCTGATATTGAGCATGCGGTGCAGTTCTTTCACGCCGTTCACTACTTTTTGCATCAGCAGCCGGTTGCCGGCATCGTCGTCGTTTTCAGGATAACTCACAATGGCGCCGCTGTATAATTTGTCCGGGATCTTTTTGATTACCTCGAGAATGCGGAAAACCTTCATTCCTTTTGTGCGGATATCCATTTCGCCATTCTGGTATTCCTGCACAATCTCTACCACCTCCACCAGAGTACCCATATCCTGCAGTTTTTCATTGACAACAGCCGGAATACCGAAGGGTTTTTTGCTTTCCTGACATTCTTTGATCAGTTGTTTGTACCTCGGTTCAAAAATATGCAGGTGCATCGTTTCTCCGGGATATACCACTACGGCAAGGGGAAATATTGGAATAAAATTGGTCATCGTTACAAAGTAACGAAATCATATCATTCAAAACCCCGCTTTCCTGTTTGGTGTAATTGATTACCTTAGCCGCGTAAATACCGTAACCAACAATCGAGCAATGGCAGTACTTTCAGTTGTAATCATAACCTTCAATGAAGAAGACAAACTCAGGGCTTGCCTTGAAAGTGTACGGACCCTTGCAGATGAAATTGTAGTGGTAGATTCGCTCAGTACCGATAACACCGAGAAAATTGCAAAAGAATTCGGTGTAAGGTTTGTGAGTCAGCCCTTTCTCGGATACATCGAGCAAAAGAATTTTGCATTGCAACAGGCTACTCACGAAATGGTGCTCTCGCTCGATGCAGATGAAGTACTGGACGAAAAGCTGCAGGCATCCATGCTCGCAGAGAAGCAAAAAGATTTTCCTTTCGACGGATATACCATGAACCGCACTACCAGCTATGCAGGCAAATGGATCAGGCACGGAAGCTGGTACCCCGATGTAAAGCTGCGATTGTTCGACAGAAGAAAAAGCCATTTTGGTGGAACCAATCCGCACGACCGGATCATCGAATCGGAGGGCTACAGAAAAAAACACTTGAAAGGAGATATCCTTCACTCGTCTTTCGAAAGCTTTACTGCGCATATTGCACAGCTGAACAGGTTCACTACCATTCAGGCAGCAGCGCTGAACAAAGAAGGAAAAAAAGGCACATTCGCAAAACTCTGGATCAATCCGATTGTTGCATTTGTGAACGGCTATATCTTCAAAGGAGGATTCCGGGATGGAACACCGGGGCTGATCATTGCCGTTACAGTAGCCTATCAGACCTTTGCCAAATATGCCAAACTCAGGCTGCTGCAACGAAACCAGCAATAGCCACCATTGCAAAAGATTCAATACACAAAATATTGCTCACACTCCCTTCAAATACTACCCGTGCACTGGCCCGCAGCATTTCTTATGTAGAGAACGAAGTGCCGGGGTTTGAAGAATTATTGTCCGGATTGCAGACCAACGACAAGGTAAAAGTGATCGGCATCACGGGCCCTCCGGGTGCAGGCAAATCTACACTGGTAGATTCGCTGATCCACGTGATAGTGAAAGAAGGAAAGAAAGTAGGAGTGCTTTGCGTTGATCCATCTTCCCCATTCAATTTCGGTGCGTTGCTGGGAGATCGCATTCGCATGAGCGAGTGGTACGATCATCCGAATGTATACATCCGTTCGCTGGCTACACGCGGTTCCTTGGGTGGATTGCATCCACGCATCATAGAGATCACCGAGCTGATGAAAGCAGCCGACTTCGATTATGTGATAGTAGAGACAGTTGGCGTAGGACAAAGCGAAGTGGAAATCGTAGGGCTGGCCGATATCACGGTGGTGGTGGTAGTTCCTGAAGCTGGCGATGAAGTGCAGACCATGAAAGCCGGACTGATGGAGATTGCAGACATCTTTGTAGTGAACAAAGCCGACCGCCCCGGTGCAGATCTTTTCGTCAAGAACCTCCGATTGATGCTGGCGCCTGTTTTCTCCACGCATCAGTACGAAATTCCGATAGTGAAAACGGTGGCTTCACAGAAAGAAGGAGTGGATAAACTGTATGAGAAGATCCTGGAGTTTTTCAGTCATCCTGTACATCAATCGAAGAAATCCTGGCTGCTGACGGAACGCGCCTGGTTCTTAATTCAGCAGTACCGCATGAAAGATCTCAGCAAAGAACAGCTGAAACAGGCTGTGGAAGCGGCTTTGAAAGAGGAGCAATTCAATCTCTACCGATTTGTTCAACGCTGGATCTGATCTTCCCAAACATATTGTAGAACATTCTACCCGATAAAATAAAGAAGCCTGCCGAAGCAGGCTTTCTGTTTGGTTGGAATATGAAGCTTATTGTTCACAACCGATCGGTGCACCCGGAGGTATCTCTTTGTGTTGTGTACCCTGCGCCTTTTCCGGCGCTTTGATTCTCGCTGCTGCCAGTGACAGATGCGCGAGATATGAATTGTCTTTACTGATCTTCTGCTGAGTTGCAATGAACGTGCCTAAATTGTTCACGGCTTGTTGTGCTTCTGCTCTTGCCTGGAAAGAAAGACTTTCGTCGACGGAAGATCTGAGCATATAGGTGAGCAGTATTTGTTCGGTCTGTTGCTGAATCAGTTTTTCCATGCCCGATTTGCGGGGAGCTTTCCATGTTCTGTTAACGAGTGTGGTGATCATTTCGCGAACGCCCAGGCCTTGCTGCTGTGCTTCGTATTGCACCATTCTGCTAAGTCTTTCGGGATGGAACAAAAACGATAATGGAAGATCTGCTGCAGTTTCAGCAGGTGAGAGCACGTCGAATGAAAGGCCAGTACGTTTTTTGAAAAGTTCTCTGGTTACTTCCACGCCGGCGGGTCTCGGAGGAATCAGTTTTACCAGTTCATCCGGCAGTTTCAGAAAATCAGGTTCGAGGCAGTCTGCAGCTGCATTCAGCGCTTTGAGTTGTTCGTCTTTTGAAATAGCGCGGGTAACAGTTTGGTTGTCGCCACGAGTAGCGTAGGTGTAGAACATGCCACCTACTTCTTTGGTTACGGCTTCCACCTGGTAGCGATGGAAAAGATAAACGGGCACCAGCACATCTTCGAGCTGCGCCATGGGCACACCTGGTTTGATATTGTTGATGCCGAATTGTGACAGCGCTTTAGCTCTGATCTTCACCATGTTTTTGAGTTCTGTAACGGCATCGGTGCCGTTATCCCAGAGATGCGCCTGCGGATGCAGTCCGCCGGGTGCGCGTGCATCGCGGTCTGCGATGAAGAGCAATCCTTTGTTGGCGGCATCGAGCAGAATATTGTTGAGGGCAGATTTTTCATCGGTGCCTTTGGGGAAATCCTGATAACCCCATGTGATGGCCACTTTATCCCAATCGCCAATTTTATTGTCGTATGCGTTGCTGAGATCGATGGAGCCGTTATCGAGTTTAACAACGGGATGCGGATAATCCATTACGCTGGCGCGGTTGTTAACGCTGGAATAGTAGTTGTGCATAAGACCAAGCGTATGTCCTATCTCGTGAGCAGCGAGCTGATTGAGGCGTTCGAGCGCCATCTTCAGCATTTTGTCGTTTGCGGGAGTGCCATTTTCAAAAGGAGCGAGCAGGCCTTGTGCAATGAGATAATCCTGTCTTACGCGAAGCGAACCGAGCGTTACATTTCCTTTGATGATCTCACCGGTACGCGGATCAGATACAGAAGCGCCGTAGCTCCATCCGCGTGTGCTGCGATGCACCCAGTTGATCATATTGTAACGAATGTCCATCGGATCGGCGGAATCCGGCAATATCTTCACCTGAAAGGCATCTTTGTATCCGGCTGCTTCGAATGCCTGGTTCCACCATTGAGCGCCTTTGAGCAGTGCGCTGCGGATAGGTTCGGGAGTGCCGTTATCGAGATAATAAACGATAGGTTTAACAGCTTCGCTGAGCGCAGCGGAAGGGTCTTTCTTCTTCAGTCTGTGCCGGGCAATGTAGAATTTCTCAATTGGTTCTGCTACCGGTGTGCTATAGTCGAAAAATGAAGTGGCAAAGTAACCTGCACGCGGATCGAAGATGCGTGGCTGGTAATCGTTATCGGGAAGCTGCACAAAACTGTGGTGCATGCGCAATGTGAATGCATCGTTAACAGGAATTACAGATCGCAGGTAATTGCCCGCTTCGCCGTCACCACTGCTGAAAGTGATGGTAGCTTCGATCTCGGTATTCTGCGGAAAGTTTTTTGTACGTGGAAGATAAATGGCAGACCGGCTTTTGTCGAAGTTGTAACTGCCCTGCTTCATGCTGCGAAGTTTAGCTCCAACAAAGAGAGCATCCCGCAAAACGAAATCAGTGGCGTCCACCAAGAGATGGCCATTGCTTTCTGCTTCTGCCTGAAAACCCCAGATAACGCTCTGGGCAAATGATTGCTCAACTGCTCTTCTTTCAGCTGCATCATTGGAGACTGCACGATAATCGTAGTTGGGGGCAATGAGCAAGACCTTTCTTCCTGACCGGGAGAATTTTACAATGTTGTTGCCGCCGAGGCTTCCACGGTCGAGGCCGATATCGTTGGAGCCGAGCCCTGCGGGGAGCGACTTCACGTATAAGATTTCAGAATCGGGTTGGGTAATTTCGAGCCAGAGTTTTCCGGAGTTTTCATCCCAGTAGAGCGGGAAGAAGCCTTCCAGTTTTTTTAAGCCGTTGGTTTTTTCTTCGATGGAGGGGAGTTTCTGCGCCATAGCAGCATTGGCTATAAACAGCAGCAGTAACCAGCAGTATCTCATGTGCATTTTGGGTTTGCAACAAGATAAGAAAATCAGCAAGCCTGCAAAGGCTCATTGGACAACTGCCGGAAAATCAGTGATCAGTGGAGAAACTAGGCTGGTTTGTTGTTCTTGTACCAGCGATAAGCTACGAATCCGATAATGGCTAAAGGAGTGAATGCCAGGTATACGATGCCGCCATTCAGTGCCTTTGCAGGCCGTTCGCCCAACTGCGATGCAGTTCTGGTGCAGATAGAACATTGTGCAGAAGCTGTAGTTGCAGTAATTACAACCATTGCCAATATGAGTAATGTCTTACGCCACGTTTTCATTATCATGGATTTGATGGGTATGCAAAAATACAACTCAATCGGCACTTTTGCGGCAGTAATTACAGGCGGTAGAAATGGACGCCGGAAAGGGTAAAAACAAAAACTGGTGTACCGCTTCCGGTACACCAGTTTTCTTTTCAGAGACTGCAAACTCATGAGAAAATTGGTTGCTGACTCATGGAAGATCAAACTGCATGATCTTTTTTGTTTTTCGGCTATACTTTATTGTTACGTCCTATTTGTTATGCGGCTTTCTTTGTGCGGCTGTACACTTCCCATCCTTCATTCTCTACAGATTTCAACACAATGGTGTACGTGCTTGTTTCGAGTGTGATATAGTAAGCGTTGCTGCCGTTGTTGCTCATTTCAAAGAGATCAGAGATCCAGCAATCACTGTAATCTTTTTTCAGCTCGGTCTGCAGGTTGAGCGGAAGCTGTGTAGATACGATGTTTCTGGTTACGCCAAGCAGATCGCCATCGAGTGAATAGTATGCGAACATCACTTGTCCGTTGAGCTTGAAAGTGGCTTTGGCAAAGGTTTTACTGTTATCCCATTTAATTTCCAGAGCGCCTGAAAATTCTTTATTGAATGCGTTGGTGATCTTTTCGTTTACGTTTCCTTTTACGTTAGCAAATGTTGCGGTGAAGGCTGTTACGATAAACATTGCAACAATGAGTGTGAACTTTTTCATGTGAAATATTTTTAGAAAGATGTTTAATTGTTTTGTTGGTTTCCTGAAGCATTTGCGCGTTTGCTTTCTACAGTTAATAAGACGCAGCTTTTTCTCCGATGTTACAAATTGGTTGCATCTATTTTCCATTTTAACAATTAAAACCTTTCATGCGGTGTTATTGCCGCTCGTCCTCGAAGAGGGGATCTTCCCAGGTGTTTTGATAAACTACGGTGGTTCCGGAGACCTTATCGTGCCAGTTTGCATTGAATAAAAAGGAGAAAGCCTCGAAGGGGATCAGCCTTCCAAGGGTTCTGGTGAGCGCCCGGCCTGTGGTCATGGGGGCGTCGATGGCTACCACGCAGGAGCGGGTGAGCATTTTGCCGAAGGTCTGGCGGAAAATGGCTTCCGACAGGAAATAATATAGGAACCAGGCGATGAAGTTCATCAGGTAGTCTACCAGAATCGGTCCGGGATTGTAGTAACTCCGGGATGTATCTACATAGGTATAACCGATAATTAAGAAAAGGGCGTAATCGGCAACATGATTCAGTAACCGATGCCCCCTGTTTGTATAGGATACCAAACTGTATTCAGACAAGTTGATCGAGGGTACAGCATTTTGGGGTTTGTTCTTCCAAAGAACCACCAGCGCTGTAATGGTAAAGGCCTGGTGAATGATCAGATAATACCATCTTGTGTCTTTCGACATTATTCCAACTTCAAGATAGAATCTGATGGTTGCGGGAATGTTTATGAGCATATGCATCATGAATACATACCTGATAAGCGCGTATATTTTGTCTCTGCGTTCTCCGTTGGATGTCAGCAGCATGATGGTTGCAACAATATAAAAGATCTTCAGCAGCTCATAGCAAAATAACTTGGAGCTTCTGAGAATGTCTTTGTAGTCGTAAAGATTACCCGTAAGTACTTCGAGTATGAATTTTTCCTGCCTGAAATTAAATAGCGCAGTAGCGAGAATCTGAAATACGGCTATGAGTATTACAATAATGAGTGCGGACTTTTTCATGGGTAGGTTTGATAATGTTTATTGATTGGTACCGGATGTTTGATTGAACTCGCCGGTTGTTGGCGCTGTTTCAGATTCGAAGATATTTGTTTGCAGGGAATTGACGTGAACTACAGCTGTACTGGTGAATTTATCGTGCCAGTCGCGACCTGTAAGAAAGCTGATGGCTTCGAGTGGAATGAGCCGGCAGATGGATCTGCTGAATGCTAACTTAGGTTGCATTGGTTGATTGGTGCCAGCGACCATAGTACCGGTTATGTATTTGCCTAATGTAGATCTGAACATAGCCTCGGAAAGCCAATAATAAGTTACAAACAGGATAATGAAAGTAATGTACCATTTAGTATGACTTATCCCTTCGTCCGGGTTAAAAAAGATATTCCAGATAGGACAGATACAGAGGAAAAATATGCTGTCAATCAGTAAATGCATGAATCTGCTTGATTTGGATGCATACGATACAGAGAGATAATCAGACAAGTTTACCTTGTGTTTTTCTGATGCAGGTTTTATGTTCCAAAGAATCATACAGAAAATGAGAAATCCAAATATCCCAACCCAGGATGCGTAATCGGATAAAGATAGGTTCTGATCTTCCTGGCCGAATTGAAACAGCAAAAACATGGGTGCAATGAAGATATACCTGATGATAACCATGTATCTGATCAATGCATAGAGTCTGTCTTTTTTATCATTCTTCTTTGTTGCGAAATAGATAATGGGTAGTAATGAGGTGATTGAAACAGTGATGAGGTCGAGGAAAAAAGACAGCAGGCTTGTAAAATAAAACAGGTTGCTGCCTGGCGAAAAAGCCAGCTTAATCAGCTCTGTGATAAGGGTATTGTCGGATACTGAATATTGTGCAATCGGTAAGATTGTGATAAGGGCAAGGGTAATTGTTTTGGTTCGATTCATGGTTAGTGAATTGGTTTATTGGCGGGTTGCTCATCAGGAAAAAAATCTTCTTCGAGTGAGTTAATGTAAACCACTGCAGTGCTGGTGAGTTTGTCATGCCAGTTATGTCCGGACAGAAAGCTAATGGCTTCGAGCGGAATGAGCCGGCAGATTGATCTGTTGAACGCACGCCCTGCACCCATGCGTTTTTTTGTGCCGACAACCATAGTTCCTGTAAGAATCTTTCCGAGTGTTGCCCTGAACATGGCTTCAGAAAGCCAGTAATAAAGCATGTAAAAGAAAACGGTCACTATCATCGTGGCTATAGGAATACTGTAATCTTCATAATCATTAAATACAATATTCAAGGACCATAGCGGAAAACTGAGAAGAAACAAACTCGTATCTATCACTAAATGAGAAAGACGGTTTGCCCTGGTTGCAAGCGAAACTGAAAGGTAGTCAACAGTTGTGCTGATACGTGGCCTCTGGACCTGAGGTTTTATTTTCAAAAGAATGATGCAATAAATAAGAAAAAGCAGCTGTACAGAAATAAAAACAAATTGTGCATAAATATGCATGTCTTTTCCTTGCACCAAATGGATCAACGTTGACATTGGTAGTCTTATAATAAACTGGATGATAACAATGTATCTGGTCACAGTATAGGCCATCTCCTTTTTCGCAGGATTTCTAAAACAGAAACAAAGAAGGGGAAGAATGATAACGATACCCATCAAGACGAAGTCAATGCTTGTATAAGCAAACAGACCAATTTCTCCTGCCTCAGCTAAACCAGAAGAAACAGTCTCTGCCAATGAAATATAACTGTCGTATTGGTAAAGAAAAGCCTGCGTAATCAGGGTAAGAGAGATAAGAACAAGCGTGATAGTTTTAAGGCGTTGCATGCTGAAAGGATTGTAGGGTGCTATTTACTTTCATCCGGAAAGAAATCTTCTTTAAGTGAGTTGATGTAAACAACGGTTGTGCCGGATAGTTTATCATGCCAGTCTTTCCCTATAAGAAATGAGTATCTCTCAAATGGGATAAGTCTGAAAAGAGATCTGAGCGCGGCTTTGCCTGGTCCCATTTTACTGCTTACTCCTGCCACAATGCTTCCTGTCAGGAGCTTGCCGAAGGTTTGACTAAACAAGGCTTCAGATAGAAAGAAATAAGCAAAATAGAGGAGCGTGAAGCTCAGCAATAAGAGAGCCGTTTCTAAGGAAACGGAATACACGTTATTTAAAGTAAGATACCATAGCTTGGTTACCGTAAAGCAAAACAACATATCCAGCAAATGGGTAAGAAGTCTGCTCCAGCGTGATGCCGGTATATGAGTAGTATAATCCTGTAGGTTAATTGCTTTAGGTTGGTTAATTGGCTTATTGAAAAGAAGAATAAAGAAGACTGCAAACCTGACCGGGATCTGAATGATTTCTATCCTCTGTTTTAGCGTTTCAAATTTAAGGCCTGATAGACCGTGTGATAGAAATGTAGGTAGATTGAATATAAACTGAATAATGAATAAATACCGAAATATTGAGTAGGCTTTATTTTGTAACCTGGAGTTCGTGGAAACGAAGTAAATGATGGTTGTTATCAAATACGCCAAAGGGAAAAATTCTCTAGTGTAAAATGCCAGCTGAGAAATAATGGAGAGTTTCCAGAATATGTGGTTCGGGTTGGGCAGGCCAGATGATGAAGAGTCCCCCGTGAAGAACATTTCATAGTGAGTGACTATGATTTCAAACATGATCACAGCTAACGCAAGAGGTTTCAATACTTTCATAGAAGAGGTTAAATACTCAACTAAGATAATCGTTTTACATCCTTCCCCTCCACATTTCGAAAATCAAAAGGCTGCCTTATTCAGACAGCCTTTCATCATCAAATTCAATATTGCTGAGCCAGCGTGGTTTTCACCATTACTGAGCCATGCTCTTTGCTTGTTTCTTTCTCTCCTCCTCATCCAGAATGGTCTTACGCATACGGATATAGTTTGGAGTTACTTCGATACACTCATCGAACTGGATGTATTCCATGCACTCTTCGAGTGTCATCAGCGTTTTAGGAGCGATACGTGTTGCATCGTCGCTTCCGCTTGCACGGTGGTTGGTGAGTTTCTTGCCTTCAGTTGCATTCACTACCAGATCGCCTGGTTTGATATGCTCGGCAATGATCATACCTGCGTATACATCTTCACCCGGATCAACGAAGAATGTTCCGCGATCCTGCAGTTTATCGATTGAGTAACCGGTTGTTTTTTCTGTGTTCTTGGAAAGCAATACACCGTTGTTTCTTCCGGGGATTGCGCCTTTCCATGGTTTGTACTCGCTGAAACGGTGAGCCATTACAGCTTCGCCTGTTGTGGCAGTGAGCATTTGTGTACGCAGACCGATCAGACCTCTTGAAGGAATGTCGAATTCAAGGTGCTGCATTTCGCCTTTGGTTTCCATCACCAGCATTTCGCCTTTGCGACGGGTAACCAGGTCGATCACTTTAGAGGCGAACTCCTGAGGTACATCTACCACCAGTGTTTCGTATGGCTCACATTTCTTACCGTCGATCTCTTTCACGATTACCTGTGGCTGACCTACAGTTAACTCATATCCTTCACGACGCATGGTTTCGATCAGTACGCCGAGGTGAAGAATACCACGGCCATACACTACCAGGCTATCGCCTTCTTCGCTATCGGTTACTTTCAGTGCGAGGTTCTTTTCTGTTTCTTTCATCAGACGGTCGCGGAGGTGACGGCTGGTAACGAACTTACCATCCTTTCCGAAGAAAGGTGAGTTGTTTACAGAGAACAACATATTCATGGTTGGTTCATCAACACTGATGATAGGGAGTGCTTCCGGATTTTCTGCATCAGCAACGGTGTCGCCGATGTTGAAATCTTCGAGACCTACAACTGCGCAGAGGTCACCGGCAACTACTTCCTGTACTTTCTTCTTGCCCATTCCTTCAAAAACATAGAGTTCTTTCGCTCTTGATTTTTTGATGGTGCCATCAGCCTGCATCAGTGCGATCGGTTGGTTCTCTTTGATAGAACCTCTGGATACTTTACCGATGGCGATACGGCCGAGGAATGAAGAATAGTCGAGAGAGGTGATCTGCATCTGCAGCGGACCTTCTGCTACTTTGGGAGGTGGCACGTGCTTGATGATACCATCGAGCAACGGAGTAATATCGTCACAAGGAGTGAGTGAATCGTTGAACCAACCGTTCTTTCCTGAACCGTAGTAGGTAGGGAAGTCGAGCTGCTCTTCAGTAGCATCGAGGTTGAAGAAAAGTTCGAAAACCGCATCATGCACTTCGTCTGGGCGGCAGTTGGGTTTATCAACTTTATTGATGATCACAATTGGTTTCAGGTTCAGCTGAAGCGCCTTTTGAAGTACGAACCTTGTCTGAGGCATCGGTCCTTCGAAAGCGTCTACCAGCAGGCATACACCATCGGCCATTTTCAGAACACGTTCTACTTCTCCACCAAAGTCGGCGTGGCCCGGAGTATCGATCACATTGATCTTAACATCCTTGTAGGTTACGGCGGCATTCTTACTGAAGATGGTGATACCACGTTCTCTTTCGAGGTCGTTGCTATCCATAATCAGTTCTCCAGTTTCCTGATTGTCACGGAATACTTTTGTTGCGTGCAGGATCTTGTCTACAAGCGTAGTTTTTCCGTGGTCTACGTGCGCGATGATCGCTATGTTGCGAATATTCATAAATGAGTTTTTGTGCCTGTCTGTTTTATAATCCCTTTCGGTCTTAGACCTGCACTTATTTTTGAGTGCGCAAAGGTACGTCAAATCAATGGGAGGGCAAGGGCAGTTGCCAAACTTATTATTTTGGTAAAGGATGAGGTTGAAGCTGGATAAGTCAATGATTTGCAGCCTCCTGAAAACCAGTGTGTTGGCTTCGGAAAATTGGCGGTGTTTTGATTGTCCGAAGTAAAAAAGCAATTCCGAATCTGCCCCTTTTCGGCTATTTCAGTTGCCGGAATTAGTTTATTTTCACTGCAAATTTACTGAATGCGGAAAAGGAATTGGCTTTTGATTATTCCATTGCTCCTGCTGATAGTTTACCTGCTGGGCCCCAAGCCCAAAACTCCGGTATACGACATTACCATGCCGGTATTACCTTCTGATCCTAAAGCACTTACAGGCTACGTGGCAGCAGAAGAAGCCAGGCATAAAGTGAAAGAGAACAATGAGGCCCGCATCGTATGGTTCAACGATTCCCTCAAAAATGTAACCCCCGTTTCTATCGTATACCTGCACGGATTTACTGCTTCGCAGGAAGAAGGCAATCCCGTTCATCGCGATATCGCTAAAAAATTCGGCTGTAACCTTTATCTGAGCCGCCTTTCAGAGCATGGCATCGATACCGTTGAAACACTTCAGCGACTCACTGCCGACAGTTACTGGGAGTCCGCCAAACGCGCGCTCGCCATCGGCCGCCAGATCGGACAGAAAGTAATCATCATGGGCACTTCCACCGGAGGTACCCTTGCACTCAAACTCGCTGCGGAATACCCCGATGTATATGCGCTGGTGCTGATGTCGCCCAATATCGAGATCGATGATAACAATGCATGGCTTATCAACAACCCATGGGGACTGCAGATAGCCAGAATGGTGAAAGGCAGCAAATACATCGATTCGAAATCCGATCTGCGTCCCGAATATCTTCAGTACTGGACTCCCTACTATCGCATAGAAGCCGCAGTAGCGCTTCAGGAGCTGCTCGAAACATCCATGAACAAAGCCACTTTTCAACGGGTGAATCAACCAACGCTGGTAATGTATTATTATAAGAATGATGTGTTACGCGATAGCGTTGTACGCGTAAGCGCCATCAAACAGATGTATGAAGATCTGGGCACTCCGCCCGCACTCAAGCGTGCCGTTGCCATGCCCAATACCGGCAATCACGTAATCGGCAGCTGGATCAAATCGAAAGATGTACCCGGCGTTGAAGCCGAAACCGAAAAATTCTTCACAGACATACTGCATCTTCCGAAACAATAGTTCCGTTTGAAATAGTTTCATTTTCCCTGCAATTTTTCTTTCCGTAATTTACCGGAACAAAATGTGTTTGCTATATGATCCGATCAGTAATTGCCGGCATCGGCAAGTATGTTCCAGAGAATGTTGTTACCAATCAGGACCTCACCCGTTACATGGAAACCAGTGACGAATGGATTCAGGAAAGAACCGGAATAAAGGAACGCCGGTATGCACATCGCACAGAAGAAACAACTACCACCATGGGAGTGAAAGCTGCAGAGATCGCTATCGAGCGCGCAGGCATCACTCCACAGGATATCGACTTTATAGTGTTTGCTACACTCAGTCCGGATTACTACTTCCCCGGTTGCGGCGTATTGGTACAACGTGCCATGAAGATGAAAGAGATCGGTGCACTCGATGTTCGCAATCAGTGCAGCGGATTTGTATATGCGCTCTCTGTGGCCGATCAGTTCATCCGCGGCGGCATGTACAAAAATGTGTTGGTGATAGGAGCAGAGAAACATTCCTTCGGGCTTGACTTCAGTACCCGCGGGCGCGCTATCAGCGTGATCTTCGGCGATGGTGCAGGCGCTGTTGTGCTGCAACCATCCACTGATGAGAACCGCGGCATACTCAGTACGCATTTGCATAGCGATGGAGAAAGTGCAGAGATACTGGCCATGTACAATCCTGGTACACATGCCAATCACTGGATGGAACAAAAACTCGCAGACTTCGATGAGGCTGAGATCGGTGAAATGTTCATGAGTCACCAAATGAT
Organism: Pseudoflavitalea sp. G-6-1-2; assembly: GCF_012927185.1. GTDB lineage: Bacteria > Bacteroidota > Bacteroidia > Chitinophagales > Chitinophagaceae > Pseudobacter. Next base: position 705,976 of record NZ_JABBGB010000001.1, on the reverse strand, counting down.
CGACAAAGCTCAGAACTATCCTTTCATGGATGGCCCATCTGTTTTCAAAAAAGCGGTAGTGAAGTTTCCTGAGGTGATCATGGAAGCGCTCAATCAAAACAATTACAAACCTTCGGATCTCACGATGCTGATTCCGCATCAGGCGAATCTGCGCATTGCACAGTTTGTGCAGCAGAAGCTGGGGCTGCGGGACGATCAGGTGCACAACAATATTCAGAAATACGGAAATACTACGGCAGCTTCAGTTCCGATTGCATTGTGCGAAGCGTGGGAAGATGGAAAGATAAAAAAGGGAGATCTCGTTTGTCTGGCTGCATTCGGCAGCGGATTTACCTGGGCGAGTGCATTGCTGAAGTGGTAATAAATTAACCTGATTGAGCATATGGAAGTGGGCTGGATTTACTTTCATATGCTTTTTCTTTTAGTTGCCGGAATCGGCTTTTCGCCTGTTATATCTTATGATCAGGTCTCTGATAGTATGAAATCCGAAATCCTTCGCCTGGTCGAACTCATTCAAGGTGACAGGATCATCTGTGAATAATTCTCTTAAAGCCTCTTTTCTTTCATTGCGACCTAATGTAATGGCATTGGTCTTAATTTCCTGCATGTTTTGATCGTCTTTAGTGGCATACCAGGTTGTGAAAGTAGAAGTGGTGTTCATGCCGTTACCCATTGCCCCTGCATAGATTTTGCTCTGCTCAAATTCATACAAACGGATAACTCCATTATCCACTAACCGGCACCATTTTTTTCCTGAGAATCCAGGAAGCTCCATGGTTCTGTACAAGTTCTTTTTCTTGTCATCATAATAAGATTTGTGGTCAGCTGATTTTACAGTGATCTTCTTTTTTCCGGAACGGAATGTGCCGCGTCCAGAGAGGCCAGTCTTGAATTCTCCCCAGAGCGTATCCCCCTGATTCGTCACCAGATAATCGGTGGGCTGCTCCTGTGCGTGCAGACTTAGGTTCATGGCCTGTGCAACTGCAAAAATGAACAGTGGTTTGATTGCATTCATCTAATTGTGTTTAAGGTTTAATCAGATTGCTCATAACGTTGATCTGAACTGCTGGTTAAGAAACTCACTCACCGCTTCCTGCGAGCGTATGGGTAATCCATCCATCGGTACAGGTGTATTCTGCAATTCATTGTTCAGCTGAACGGCCTGCATGTTGTCTTTTAGCTGAAGATCGATGATATGCAGTAACTCTTCTCTGATCGCCTGATCGTAAACAGGGAAGCAGACCTCAATTCTTCTGTAGATGTTCCGGTTCATCCAGTCGGCGGAACCCAGCCATACATGCGGATCGTTGTTGTTATGGAAGATGAATACACGCGGATGCTCCAGATAACGATCCACTATCCGGCGGATGGTGATATTCTCACTCATGCCCGGCACGCCGGGAATAAGGCAGCAAATGCTTCTAACGATGAGCCGTATGCGAACTCCGGCATTGGAGGCTTCATATAATTTCCCGATCAGCACTTTCTCTTCGAGGTTGTTCATTTTGATGATGATGCCGGCAGGCAATCCCTGCTTTGCATTATCGATCTCCTGCTGTATGAGTTGCAGGAACCGTTCCTGCAAATTGAACTGTGCTACCAGCAGGTGTGAGAACTGAAGCAGTCCGGGTGTGAGAGGTTTCTTTCGTTCAGCGAGGAAAACAAAGAGCTGTTCGAGTTCCGCCATCATGCCGGGATGCGCAGTGAGCAGAAAATGATCGGTATAGAAACGGGCGGTGCTTTCATTGAGATTGCCCGTGCCGAATAATCCTACATGGTGTGGGCGGTTATTGATCATTCGCTTCACCAGCGCCACTTTCGCATGCACTTTCAGCGTAGGGATGCTATAGATGATCTTTACTCCGGCATCTTTCAGTTTCTTCGACCAGCGAATATTGTTGGCTTCATCGAAGCGGGCTTTGAGCTCTACGAATACTACCACTTTCTTGCCGTTCTTCGCCGCGCTGATAAGGCTCGTAGCGATCCGCGAATCACTGGCGATGCGATACAGCGTTACATAGATCTCTTCTACGCAGGGATCGATCGCTGCTTCGTTGAAAAAACGCAGTACTGTATTGAACGACTGAAACGGTGCATGCAAAATGATATCCTTCTCCGAAATTTCGTTCAGCAGTGAAAAATATTTCGGATCCGGACGATGTGTATGCACCGGCCATTTGGGGTATTGAAGTACGGCATCATTAACAGGCAGGCTGGCAAGGTCTTTCAGGTTGTGGTACACGCCACCCTGCATGATGCTGGCCTTTTCGAGATTGAACAGATTGATCAATGCTGCCAGACATTCAGGCGGCATATTGGCTCCGTACAGCAGGCGGGTTGCGAAGCCGAAATCACGCTTCGCAATCTGCTTCTCTATCTTCTCTGCAAGATCTCCCTCGTACTCATCTTCGATATCGAGCGCTGCATCGCGGGTGACTTTGAAGCTGTAGCTGGCTTCTACCTCCACCAGCGGCAATACCTGCTGCAGGTGATGGCGGATGATATCTTCGAGGAAAATAATGTATTTCGTTTGTCCGTCACTGACAGTAAAGAAGCGGGGCAGTGCATCGGAAGGAACATTCACAATGATGTATTCTTTCCGTGCATTGTTATTGGCGACTACTGCGAGGTAGATCTTATTGTTTTCGGGAAAGAAGCTGCTCTCCAGGGCGCTCAGGTACAGCGGTTGCAGAAATGCCAGTACCTGTGTGAAGAAATATTCAGAGACGATGGGTTGAATCGATTCCGGAACAGGACGATTTAAAAGCAGGTCGTATCCTCCCTTTTCTTTCAACTCGGGGACAATGTTCCGCAGAATGCTTCCGAATTGCTCCTGTGCCTGGTGAATGCGGCGGTTGGCTTCCTGCACGGTAGTGAAAGCGGGCAAATCCGGACGAACAGTCTTCTGATTTAACTTTTCGAGTGCCATCAATGCCGGCATCCTCACCCGATAGAATTCATCGGAGTTGGAAGAGTAGATGGAAAGGAACCGGATCCGCTCCAGCAGCGGCACGCGGCCATTCGCTGCTTCCTGCAAAACCCGCTCGTTGAACGACAGCCAGCTCAGATCCCGATCGAAAAATAAAACTTCACTCATATTTCAAAACTAATACGCAATATTGAAAACTATGATGGAATATTTATTTTACCGACTTTTGCGTCTCCATGGCAAGAAAGATCATCTACTTAATCAATCCTATCTCCGGTACACGGGGCAAAACATCCTTAAAGGAACTGGTGGTCGCAAAGACCAAAGAACGCAAGATTGCCTTTGAGGTGTTGCCCACCATGATAGACGGGGACTATCGTTTTCTCAAATCGAAGATCAGAGAAGAAAAGATCACTGATCTGGTGGTTTGTGGTGGTGATGGCTCCGTAAATGCAGCCGTGCATTCGCTGGCAGATATGGATCTGAACTTCGGCATCGTTCCCATGGGATCGGGAAATGGACTGGCGCTGGCCGCCGGCATTCCCAAAGCCAGTGCAAAAGCGCTCGACATTGTGTTCGATGGCGTTCCCCGTGCCACCGATGCCTTTCTCGTAAATGATCAGTTTGCCTGCATGCTCTGCGGCCTGGGCTTCGATGCCAAGGTTGCCCACGAATTTGCAGAGCAACCCAAACGTGGATTGGCTACCTACACCAAACTCACTACCCGCAACTTCTTTACTGCCAAAGCCTATCCATTCGAGGTAAAGGCCAATGGCATTGCTTTCCATACCGATGCATTCTTCATCAGTGTTGCCAATAGCAACCAGTTCGGAAACAATTTCACTATCGCGCCGCAGGCGGTTCTTTCAGATGGACTGCTCGATGTGGTGATTGTGAAAAAAGTTGCCAAGCCATTGCTGCTGCTCACTGTAATGAAACAGGTACTGGCGGGTAAACTGAAAAACGTGGAGAACTCGCTTCGCTCACCGGTGATCTACTTTCAGACAGATCATCTGAGTATCGTTAATCTGGCTGAAGCGCCGCTGCATATTGATGGCGAACCGCGTGAGTCGATAAGAAACTTATCTATCCGTGTGTTGCCGCATTTCTTCAAACTTATTCATCCTTCTTCGTAAGAGACCTTGTTGGCTGATTGGTGAAACTGCTGAAGCTCTCGAAGCTTTTGGCGTTTACATTGCTTTCCATGGCTTCGCGGATGTCTTGCTTTTCGCGTTTGGAGAGACGGAAGTTGAGCGCTGCCGCTGCATCTTCTTTCTTGGGAACATACTGGAAAGTGAGACGATGAAAATGACCACCCATGAGTTCCTGCGAGAGGCTCATCATTTCGTTCTGGCCATATTCCTGCATTTTGAACCAGTTGTATTGCAATAGCAGCATAGGTTTGGTAACGATATCGGTGATGGCGCCAGATTCATATGGATGATCCCATCCGCCGGTTTTGCGGTCGCGGATCTGAATCAGTACAACGCCTCCGGTGTTTTCTTTGATCCACTCATGAAACACCTGCACAAAGCGGGTAGCGGTTTCCTGTCCGAAATTATCGCGGAGACCTGCATCCATCACATCAATAACCGGTGTGCTGGGAAGCCATACGTTGGGGAGTACGTAAGGGAATGTGGCATTCATGCGCAGGGCGGTGAGCATGCGCAGATTGAGCGGGTCCTGTTTGGCGAAAAGTGCCGAATAATCAACGGCATCGATGTCTACGTCTGCATCGCGGATGGTGTCGTACAATGGACGCATGAGAAAACTCACAGGTTGTGTGCTGATGATCATTTTGCGGCCATCGCGCGTGATAACGGAGTTGAAGAGCATTAAGGGAATATTCGCTTGTGCTTCATCGTTAGCCTGTTCTTTGAGTTGCTTATTGAGCAGCCCTTTTGTATTGCTGTTGAGTTTTTCTTCAAATGCATATCCGCGGTCTTTCACATACTGGTATTTGCCTACTGAGAACTTCTGCGCTGGCGCCGCGAGATCGCGGGCTACGAACGACGTGAAAAGTGAGTTGAGCAGATCGGCTGAAATATCATCGGCATACTGCCTGTTTTGCAGATCGATTTTTTCGCCATTGGTTTTTAGTCGCGCCAGCTCGCGGAAATAAGCTGCGCCCAGCATGCCACCGGATGCGCCTGTGATGAGGAAAGTTTTTCTCATCAGCTGACCGTTGCTGAGACTGTCGAGCCGCTGCATCACGTTCATGGTGAATGTGGCGCTGCGATTGCCCCCACCACTGGTGTTGATGATGTACAGGATGGGTTTGGGACTATCCTGCTTCGCCTTCCAGCGATTGAGGATAGCAATCATATTGGCTTCGTCGGCGGCAGTTCTTTGCGGACTGCAGAGTGCGAGCATGGCTTCTTTTGTGTAAGCCGGCCTCTCTTTTTTGTTGGAGTAATCGAGTCCGTATGCTTTGTTGGTAGGGTCGATAATTCCATACCGGTAAAGCACATTCAGCAACAGAAATATCAGCACAAGCGCCGGAATGCTCCAGCTCTGTAAAAAATAAGTGAATGCTCCTGATACCGCAATGAGGATGGAGAAGAACAAAGTGATGCCAGCCGCAGCAGGCAGCTGAAACAATGGGTTGTCGAGCCAGAAGCCCACAACTATGAGAAATATGAACGCCACAAAAATGGAGATCACGGCAGCAAAGTGATGCCTGTTGAAGATCTTCTCCAGAAACTCGCGCGAGTAGTGGCTTACATCGCGCACCTTCTTTATTTTGAAGAATGAATTGATGTAGAACTCCACTTTCACCAATCGGCTTTCAGTGGCTCTTGTCTCTCCCTTTCTGAACTGCGCTTTGAACAATTGCGGATTACTGATCACTGGCGCCAGTCTTCGGATGATGGTCTTATCTGCCCGGAAAAAATAGAACAGCGAAATGATGATGATCAACACCAGTCCGGCCAGAAAGCCCAATACCAGCAGAAAGATGTCCCAGCTTCCCATCAGTTCTTTATCGCGTGCAAATGCCACGGCTTTGATGAAATAAAAGATCAGGAAGGCCAGTGGTATCACAAAATTGTTGATGCAATATTTCAGAAACGGATTGGAAGTAGTGGCGAGGAACCGGAAATGCCGGCTGAACAAAATAAATGTGGTGATATTCCAGCTCATGATAAAGATGCCGATGGACACACCAACAAAACCCGCGCTCAGTGCATTTACATTACCGAGGTATTCCGGAGCGAGGTACAGCGAGTCTGCACCGAAGCTCTTCATGAAGGTTCCGTTCACTGTACTGAACAGCACAAACCAGAAGGCCAGCAATATCTGAAACTTCTTGAAGTGCAGCAGAAAAAGCTGCATCGGAAATGAACAATATATTCCTCTCAGGATGGCTTTCATAACGGACAATCAGATATCCGGAAGCACCGGTATCTGTGCTCAATTTACATCAAAACAAAAAGGTTTAAGAACAATTAAGCAGGTTGTTCAGGATCATTTTTCCTGATCAGGTATAACATAGCCACCAGACTCAGTGTTAACAGCATTCCGGTGATCTGATGCAATTGGGCCATCCATTCGAAAGCGCCCCAGTGATTGGGAATGATAGATGGAGCAGTGAGCAAACTCAGAATACCCAGCAATACCTGTACCAGCACAAATATCAACGGATATTTGCGGGCTTTATTGAATTGGGTGTTATGAGTTTTTACTTTGAACAGTTTTACGGAATAAACCACTATCAGTACCAGTAACAGGTACGCCAAACCGCGGTGAATGAAGTGAATGGTTACTTTATTCTCTACAAAATTGAGAATGGCCGGCGTTTCGTGAAGCAATCCTCCGGGAATCATATCCCCATTGATGGTTGGCCATGTAGGTGCAGCAATAGCGGCTTTATGACCGGCCATGAGTGCGCCGAAAACCAGTTGAATATACACCAGTACAATCAGCCATAATGTAAACTTCCGAAGCGCAGGCAATCCGATGCTGCGGCTTTTGGTAACGCGCAGGTCGAGGGCATACCAGTAAGCGCAGGAGATCAGTCCCATGGCAAATACAAAGTGCATGGCCAGTTTGGTGGGCTTTACGTATACGGCATCGCCGGTTAGTCCGCTGGCTACCATTATCCAGCCGATGGCCCCCTGAAATGCGCCGAAGAAGAAAAGAAACAGCAGCGATCCGAGCATTTCTTTCTTGAGGTATTTCTTTGCTAAGAGATACACAAAACCAACGAGGAATACCACACCGATCAATCTTGCCCAAAGGCGGTGAAACCATTCCCAGAAGAAAATGAATTTGAAATCGCTGATAGTGAACTCTGAATTGAGATAGTAATATTGAGGGGTCTGCTGGTATTTCTGAAATTCTTTCAGCCAGGCTGCTTCACTGAGAGGAGGCAGGGCGCCGGTAACCACATTCCATTCTGTGATGGACAATCCGGAACCGGTTAATCTGGTGATACCGCCTAATACAACCTGGACCAACAGCATTATTACACCGATCATGATCCAGTTGGCAACCGCTTTTTGCCCTTTGCCGCTGAGGTCCGCAGGGGAGGATTGTGTATTCATAGCGGGCACAAAGGTAGTAACAAACAGTTGACGGCCCTCTCAAAAACAGGAAACTATTACCAGTGAAGCAGTTCTTTACTGAGTACGTAGAGGCCCATGGCCAGTACAAACCATCCGAAACCTTTCTTGAGGCTGGCTCCGGAAATTTTATCGCTGAGGCTGGTGCCGGCGAAAATGCCTGAAACAGCAATGGCGGTGAACAGCAGCAACTGCTTCCAGTCGATCACGTACTGATTCATGGTACTGAAAAATCCGAACAGCGAACTGAAAGCCATGATGGTGAGGGAGGAACCAACGGCTGTTTTCATCGGCAGTTTGCCAAACAATACCAATGCAGGAATGATGAGGAATCCGCCACCTGCACCCAGCAGTCCGGTGATGGCGCCTACAGCAATGCCCTGAAAAAACAACGGACCCATATTTCTGGGCTGATCGGCGGGAGGAACTGCCGTGAGTTTTTGTCTCGACGAACGGATCATGGAAACAGAAGTGGCCAGCATCAGACAGGCGAAGAGCAGCATCAGGAAAGTGCCTTTATTCACTTCCCAGCTGCCGATGGAAAAAAGATGTGCGGGTATCTTGGGCACCAGAAAATGGCGCGTAGTGAAAACGGATAACATCGAAGCGCCGCCAAAAACAAATACCACGGGAAAATCTATCAGTCCTTTGCGGTAAGAGCGAACCGATCCTACGAGGCTGCAGCTTCCGACTACAAATAAGGAATAGGCGGTAGCCAGTTCGGGTTGCACTTTCAGGAGATATACCAATACCGGAACTGTGATGATGGAACCACCTCCACCAATCAATCCAAGCGAAACGCCGATCAGCACAGCAATGATATAGGCAACAATCTCCATCCAAAAATTTAGCAAAAGAACGGAATCTTTGGTTAATAAGATGTTTCGATACATTAACACCCTGCTGTGAATACACCTGTGCGTAAAAATTAAGTACCAACGCGGCCATTCTACACGGCAAGCCTTACTTTTGAGCAAAGTTTACTACGTGCTGAAGAATTTTCACCAGGAAGAATGGATCGAAGCAGGATGTGATGAAGCCGGCCGCGGCTGTCTCGCAGGCCCTGTAGTTGCGGCAGCTGTGATATTGCCGCGCGAATTCCATCACCCTTTGCTGAACGATTCGAAGCAGGTGAATGAAGAAGACCGCTATGAACTCCGCGGGTTTATCATGGAACACGCATTATCGTATGCTGTTGGGGTGGTAGGCCACGAAGAGATCGATGAGATCAATATTCTCAAAGCGTCTTTCAAAGCCATGCATATTGCCGTGGAGCAGCTGAACCGCAAACCGGGCATGCTGCTGATCGATGGCAACCGGTTTATTCCTTATCCGGGTATTCCGCATGCCTGCATCATCAAAGGCGATTCCATTTATGCAAGCATCGCTGCCGCGAGCATTCTTGCAAAAACACATCGCGACGATCTGATGAAAGAACTCCATCTTTCTTTCCCTCACTATAAATGGAGCGACAATAAAGGATACGGCACCGCCGCACATCGCAAAGCCATCATGACGCATGGATTAAGCCCGTACCATCGCCGCAGTTTCCAGTGTTTCTCCTCCGAAGAACAGCTCGAATTGGGTTTATAGTTTCCATAACATTTACTGCCTAAACCTGCTGTATCGACTGTAGTCTGATATGTAAAGATTGTTGAACACAAAAATTACAGATCATGAAAACTACAATGATACTCTCCCTCGCACTGATGCTGGTAGTTGGAGTTAGCGCTGCACAAGCTCAGCCATATATCGCAAAGAACGAACATCGTCGCATAAACAACGGCGTTAGATCGGGCGAACTTACACGTGGAGAAGCATACAGACTGAGAGCCGATCAGCGGGATATTCACAGAGATTATGTGCGATACAAAAGAAACGACGGACATATCAGCCCACGCGAAAGAAAACATTTGATGCACGAGCGTCAGAAAGCAAGCAAAAGGATCTATCATGCGAAACACAATAGCCGTGTTCGCTGCAAATAACTAAGGAAGGTTTTTCAGGTGGTTGTACTTTACTCCCTGCCATTCGGCGGGGAGTTTTTTTTAGAACATTTCGGGGAAGAACTGGAATTTTCTTTCTGCCCATTCGTGTTTGAGCATGCTGAAATAAATGCTGTCCCTTCTTCTGTTGCTGTGCATCTGCATGTGGCTGCGAAGTACGCCTTCGGGTATCATGCCTACTTTGAGCAAGGCTGCTTTGGCGCGTTCGTTGAGGTTGTCGGTTTTGATCTCCACACGTTCGAGTTTCATCACTTCAAATGCATAACTGAGCAGTGCGAATTTGGCGTTGTAGTTAACGCCGGTGCCCAGGTGTTGAGGGCCGAGCCAGCTCCATCCGATTTCGATGCGGGAATCGTAAAAGGAGATATTGCCGAAGCTGGTGCTTCCGCAAATTTCGTTACTGTCTTTGTCTATAACGGTAAAGGGCATGCGCTTGTGCACAGCTCTTTCTTCGAGGGCTACATAGATCCAGCTGCGCAATTCTTCGGCATCGCTGAGGTCTTTGGTGAAATACTTCCAGGTGTCTTTGGAATATGTCAGCGGAAGCAGCTGATCATAATCTTCGGGTTGAAGCAGGCGCAGGGCTACACGTGGGGTTTCGAGAACAATGGATTGAGGGAAAAATTGTTCGTAAAGCTGTTGTTGCATGCTGCAATAGTTGTAAGGTTTATTCTTCGATAAGTTCAAAGGGGCCGGCTCCTTCGCGCACTACTACGGGGGTGTCGCCGGTACAGTCTACAATGGTGGAGGGCGTCATTCCGCCGATTCCTCCATCTATTACCAGTTCAACCTGTTTGCCGAAGTTGCGGAACATGAGTTCGGGATCTGTATACTCTTCTACCATGTCTCCGGGAAGGGAGGCGCTGAGAATCGGACGGCCAAGCTCCTTTACAATTGCACGCGCAATATTGTTGTGCGGGATACGCAGTCCGATTGTGTCTTTCCGGCTCTTCAGAATTTTGGGTACTTCTTTGCTGGCGGGCAGAATAAATGTGTACGGTCCCGGAAGGTAGCTTTTCAGCATCCGGTAGAGCGGAGTGGAAATGCTCTTGGTGTATTTGCTGAGATCGCTGAGGTCGTAACAAATAAAGGAGAGCTGCGCTTTTTCGGGGTCGATGCCCTTGAGCCGGGCAATTCGCTCCACGGCCTTGTGTTGAAATATGTCGCACCCAAGCCCATAGATGGTATCGGTTGGGTAGATGATTACGCCGCCTTTCGATAAAGTTGCAGCAACCGTTCGGATGTTCCTGGGTTGCGGATCTTCAGGATGCAGGTGTAGTAACATATTAAGAATTAAGATGTAAAGTTGCGAAATTGTCACGATACAGCCATATTGGGATGAATGGCTATACTCAGAAAATGAATTTAATGTTAGATTTGCGCAAAATTGTTGCTATGCGTTTACAGACTGTTGACAGAGTAGACAATATAAGCGGAGACGATTTTCAGCAGCACTACTATAAACCCATGAAGCCTCTGGTGATCCGCGACTTAGCGAAAGCCTGGCCAGCATATGATAAATGGACCTGGAGCTATTTCAAAAGCATCGTTGGAGATAAGAAAGTAGGGCTGTACAATAATGTTAAGAGCGACGCCTATACTCCCATCAATACAGCAGACGATTATAAGACCTTTGGAGAATATATCGATATGATCAGCCAGGGCCCGGCCGGATGGCGCATCTTTCTTTTCAATATATTCGATCACGCACCCCAGCTCACTAATGAGTTTACCTGGCCCGAACACCTGATGACAGGTTTTGTGAAAAAATATCCGATGCTGTTCACCGGAGGTGCAACCAGCATCACACATATGCATTTCGATATCGATCTCTCTCATATTCTTCATACACAGTTTTCCGGCAGAAAGCGTGTGCTGCTTTTTCCTTTTGAAGAACAGCACAAATTGTATCGTAAACCATTTGAGGTATTGAGCCTGGCCGATTTCTCCAATTATGCCGAGAATAAGGGCAAGCCGGATTACGATCAGTTCCCGGCACTGAAGCTGGCCAATGGTTATGAAGTGATTCTCGAACATGGCGATACGCTGTTCATGCCTGCGGGATACTGGCATCATATGGAGTATCTGGACAGTGGCTTTGCCATGAGTCTCAGAGCGCTGCAAAAACCATTAACCGGCAAACTGAAAGGCCTCTGGAATCTGTTCGGCATGCGCGGCATCGACACGCTGATGAAAAAGACCGCTCCGAAATGGTGGTATGATTATAAAAAGGAACAGGTGTTCAAAGCAGCAGGAAAGGAAATGAGCACTAACGGTGTGCATTAACGGCTGAGTTACTGATTTTTGTCAGTAAATTGATTTATTGCATAACTGTTAAAAATACTTCTTAAAAATATTGATTTTTAAGAAAACAGTCTTTATTTTTACCCTGCTTATGCGCTGAAACAATACTCTCACCGACAAAGCACCCTTCTACAATCCAATCTCCTCATTTCCAACCATCCAATCTCCGGTTACATTAAAATCTAATGTGCGGCCGAATCTTTTTCCGTGTTGAATATCCCGTGTTGATTAAGTTGTATCCCAACCCTTGTAAATAAACAAGTACCTCGTTGTTGTAAGCCCTTTACAGTTGAAAGGTGATGATGCATGTATTCATCTATCTCCGGGCTAACTGCATTCAGCTATTGAATAAAATTTATTCCTGCAAAGGAAACCGATATATGTGCGGCAGTATGCCGCAGCAAGTGTAAGTTTTTATATGGCAACAGATGGTGTTGCCACCCCGCTGGGAAGGATCCAATACAACTTATGGGAAATGCCCAACCTATTATTAGTAGATAGAACCTATTGCTAACTTCTTTCTTTTTGTGGTTTCAGAGGTAAGCACATGCCGGCGATTTCCATCGCTGGCCTTTTTTTTATTATTACTTCCTCTCATACTATTTCAGCAACATGCAAGGCAGTTTTCTTTCTATAGAAAAAACTGTTATGTGTCTACGAAACAATCATTTTTTACAACCAGGTGCATGTAATTTTCGTCAACTGTTGATTGCGGCTGATGTGTGCACACTTCCATTAATGCCGTTTATCAAATACTGAATTCTTGCAGTACCTGCATTGAATATCTTGGAGGATTAGTTACATCAATACCCATGAAGTTTGTTCAGTATAGCTTTTCTTATTTTCTTTTAGTTGTTTGCGTTTCATTTTTTTCCTGCTCCAAACCAAAAACGGAAACAACACCTGCTCCACCACCCAAGCCCGGAGAAATTACACTCACTGTTGATCCATCGGCCATCACGCTGGCAAGAGATCAGCCTTATCTGGGAAGAGTAGTGGCTACCGTGAAAAATCTGCCTGCAGGAGAATCTGTTGATATCGTCTGGAGTTCGGATGATCCGCGCATTGCTACTGTAACAGATGCAGGGCTGGTATATCCGAAAGGTGCCGGCGAAACGTATGTTACTGCATCGCTTGTAAGTGGTAAAGCTGCAGCCAGATGCAAAGTGATCGTTACAGACAATTCCGATTTCAAATTCAGGATTGTATTGAAAGATAAAGGCCCAACTGTTTTTTCTATTGGCTCCCCTCAGTCCTTTCTCTCTGCGAAAGCAATTGAAAGAAGAAGGAAAAGAAATATCCCTGTAGATGAAAGTGATCTTCCCATATCCACTGAATACATCAAAGCCATTCAGCAACTCGGAGGCATTGTAGTTGCGCAGAGCAAATGGCTGAAAACCGTTACTGTACATTGTTCCGATCAGTTTCTTTCAGACAAATTCAAAGAGCTGCCATTTGTGGAAAATGTAATAATGGTTTGGGAAGGAAAACGAGGTGTGGCGCCTGTTCGCGGATATGCAGATCATCCGCAGATGGGTTCAAATACAACAACATTGCCGGTTGATTATGGCGCTGCTCTCGAAAACATCAGTGTACATAAAGGGCAGCAACTGCACGCCAGAGGATTCAAAGGAGCAGGCATCGATATAGCTGTGATCGATGCAGGATTTCTGAATCTGAAATCGAATCCCCTATTTAAAAATGTACATATCAAAGGAGCAAAGTCATTTATCTATGAGAATGACGATCCGTATGCGATTGGCCAGCATGGCGTATGGGTAACATCCTGCATGGCGGTAAATAAACCAGGCATCTACGTAGGAACAGCGCCGGAAGCCAGTTACTGGTTGCTGAGAACAGAAGAAGACGACACTGAATATCCGGTGGAGGAAGATTACTGGGTAAGCGCTATCGAATTTGCAGACAGTGCAGGTGTAGACATAGTGAACTCTTCGCTTTCCTATACTACCGGATATGCATTGGTAGATGCCCGTTATACTTTTGAACAGATGAATGGAAAAACTGCCTTCGCATCACGCGGAGCTAACATGGCATTCAGCAAAGGAATATTTATTGTGAACTGTTCTGGCAATGAAAGATCGTGGGTTGGCACGCCGGCAGATGCTCCGGGTGTGTTAACGGTTGGCTCCGTGAATTCGCATTTGAGCATCGATAATTTCAGCTCATGGGGCATTACCGTTGATGGCAGAATGAAGCCCGATGTTGTGGCGAGAGGTGGTGGTGTTAACGTAGTGAATATATATGGTACAGTTGAGACGAGAAGCGGCAGCTCGTTTGCTACACCCAATATGTGTGGCGTGGCCGCCTGTTTATGGCAGGCATTTCCTGATCTGAGTAACCAGCAATTGCTGGAGCTGATCAGAAATTCTTCGGACAGAGCCGTTAAGCCTGAAATCCCCTTCGGGTATGGACTTCCGGACATGGAGAAAGCAATCAATATGGCCACCCCAAAATAATTTGCAGCAATCTTTCATTGATAAGATCCTACTCCGTCTTACGCTATTGCTGCAATAGAAAAGGGCTGACCTCAAGTCAGCCCTTAATCGTACTATTTTTACAATCGCTTAGGCGATGGTCCAGGTCTCTTTTCCGCGAAGCAGTTTATCGAGATCTCCTGCACCTTTCGATTTGATCACTTCTTCGATCTGCATGCCCATCATGTCTTCATAGCATGGGCGATCGGTTTCGTAGAATACACCAAAGGGGCGGGGAAGATGTCCTTCAATTCTCGGATCATCGAACATGCGAACGAGGATCTGCGCTTTGTAGAAGTCGCGTTCGTCATGTACCCAGAGATCGTCTGTGCTGGCGCCTTCACCGAGTTCAACAATCACAGGTTTGAAGCCATCGAGCTTGATGCCTTTGTTTTGCTGTGCTCCGAAGATCAGTGGTTTGCCCTGTTCGAGGAAGAGGGTGTTATCCGGCTTGGTCGATTTTTCGGTGAATGCTTCAAAGATGCCATCGTTGAAGATGTTGCAGTTCTGATAGATTTCGAGGAAACTCGATCCTTTGTGCTTATGGCTGCGGATCAGCGCTTCCTGCAAATGCTTGGGGTCGCGGTCCATACTGCGTGCAATGAAGGTAGCATCCGCTCCCATGGCGAGGGCCAGTGGGTTAAAAGGATGGTCGATGCTGCCGAATGGAGTAGACTTGGTTACTTTGTTCTCTTCGGATGTGGGAGAGTATTGTCCTTTTGTAAGACCATAGATCTGGTTGTTGAACAACATCACATTCACATCGAAATTGCGGCGCAACAGGTGGATGGTATGATTACCGCCGATGCTGAGTCCGTCACCGTCGCCGGTTACGATCCAAACGCTGAGATCGGGGCGGGATGCTTTCAATCCGCTGGCAATCGCAGTGGCGCGGCCATGGATCGAGTGCATTCCGTAGGTATTCATATAGTAAGGGAAGCGGCTGCTGCAGCCGATACCCGAAATGATCACGATATTTTCTTTGGGGATCCCTAATCCCGGCATGATCTTCTGCACCTGGGCTAATATGGAATAGTCGCCGCAGCCCGGACACCAGCGTACTTCCTGGTCACTTGAAAAGTCCTTTGCTGTCAGCGCAGGGGTGGTAGTTACACTCATAACAATAAATAGGTTACTGCAAATTTACGGTTTAGGAGGGCATTTTCGGTAAATAGCCTTTGGGATGGTTTTCGAGTAAGGGAAATTCTAACAAATGGATATCTTGTTGCCATGGAAAACGGTCTGAGAGAATACAGCTGTTTCTGGAATGGCAAACAGATTGGTACTGTTTCAGTGGTAGAAAGAGATATGTGGTACATCGGTGCCCGCTGGCTTCCTCTATCCGAAGATGCAGCGGAAACGTTCGAGAAAATGCTGGCCTCCAACACTCCACAGGAAATTCTGGAAGACCCGGGCAAAGCAATGAAGCTGGAGCTTAGGCGATTGACCAACCCGGATAAACGAATATACTGCCTCGCTTTTTCGCTCGCTGACGGAATCCTGAATTTACCCTTCCACCCTTTCATTTCCACCAGGAAGGAACCTCCGTATGCTTATCCGGTTTCCGCCCGTTAACAACCAAATAACAATCTTAACTAACTAAACATTTGTTTAAGTTAAACGTTTGTTTAATTTTGTACACGCAAATCAGTCCCGTAAATGACATTACCGGAAAAAACAGACAAAAGAGAGCACCTCCTCAAAGCAGCGGAAGAACTTTTCGCAGAGAAAGGATTCGACGGCACTTCCGTTCGCGACATCGCCCAGAAAGCCGATGTGAACCTGGCCATGATCTCCTACTATTTCGGCTCAAAAGAAAAACTGCTGCAGGTACTCATCGAACAACGATTCGCTTCCAGCCTCGAGCTGCTCGAAGGAATGATCAACAACAACAAAATGACGCCCTGGGAGAAGATCGAAAGGCTCATTGAATATTATGTAGACAAAATCCTCGGCGGCCGCCGCTTTCACTCTATCATCAATCAGGAATACAATACAGACCGGTCTAAAGAGATCATCGATCTCATCACCGGCATCAAAATGAGAAACTTCGAACTGATCAAACTCATTCTCGAAGAAGGTGTAAAGAAAAAACAGTTCCGCAAGATCGATCCCGAAATGACAATGGCTTCCATGATGGGCACCATCAATCAGGCCATCAACGCAAAGAATCTCTATTGCAGACTGTTCAGTATGGAAGGCGCTTCGGAAGAAGAATATCAGACCAAAATGAGTGTACGCCTCAAAACACATCTCAAGATGATGATGCGCTCCCACCTCTCGGCAGAACAACCTAATTTATAAATGACAGACAGAAACAGTATGGAACAACCAAACAAACCTGAAAAGAAGAAATCACCTGTGAGGCTGATTGTCATTGTCGCCCTCCTCATTGTAGCCGGCGTTTTCGGTTATAAGAAGATCATGTTTGCACTGCATCATGAAAGCACAGACAATGCACAGGTGGAAACACAGCTGGTACCCGTACTTCCCCGTGTTGCCGGTTATGTGAAGAGCATCGCCGTAAATGACTACGACACCGTGAAAGCCGGACAACTGGTAGTAGAACTCGACGACGCAGAAATTCAAACTCATATTCTGCAACTCGAAGCAGACTATCAGGCAGCAGTAGCCGATCTCTCCAATGCAAAAGCTTCTCTCAACAATGCGCAGATCTCTCTCCGTGTGAACAGGGGAAACATCTCCATCAACCAGGTGAAACTCGAAAAAGCGCAGAAAGACCTCACCCGCAACCAGAACCTTTTTGCAGAGAATGCTATCACTGCCAAACAACTCGAAGACAGCAAGTACGATTACGAAACACTGGTGAAACAAACCGACAACAGTCATAACGACCTCGCCGGCGCTGAAAGCAGAATCGCTATTCTCGAAGCTGCAGTTACAAAAGCTGCTGCAAACATCGATGTGAAGAAAGCTTTGATAGAGCAGGAAAAACTCAAACTGAGCTACACGAAGATCTTCGCTCCCCAGGCAGGAAAAATCGGAAGAAAGAATATTTCACTCGGCCAGTACGTACAGGCAGGCGCTCCACTCTTTACCGTTGTGAACGATACCACTTACTGGATCGTGGCCAACTTCAAAGAGAATCAGATCAAGAAGCTGCACCCCGGAATGCCCGTTGATATTGAGGTTGATGCATATCCCGATATGAAGATCAAAGGATCTGTTGAAAGCCTCAGTGATGCAACCGGTGCGCGTTTCGCCCTGCTGCCTCCCGACAATGCCAGCGGAAACTTTGTGAAAGTAACACAGCGCGTTCCGGTTAAGATCGCTATCAATGATATCGATAAATACCGCGAAGTGCTTCGTGCAGGTCTCAGTGTTTTTGTAAGCATTCCTTTGAATTAACAAACAGTTCTTGTCATAACATCTCTTACTGATTGCATCGCAACAGCCGGCCATGCTATGACCAGAACTGACCCAACATTTTCATATGTCCAGTCCAAAAGGATTTGCCCGATTTATCATAGTGCTCACTACTGTTACGGCAGCCATCATGGAGCTGATCGATACCAGTATCGTGAACGTGGGTCTGAGTGAAATGGCCGGCAGCCTTGGTGTGAATATCGAAGACATCAGCTGGGTTATCACCTCATATGCTATCGCAAATGTGATCATCATTCCGATGACAGGTTTCCTCGCCGAATATTTCGGACGAAAGAACTACTACATCGTGAGCATGATCATCTTCACCATTGCGAGTTATATGTGTGCGCAAAGTACCGATCTGGTTGAACTGATCATCTGGCGCTTTGTGCAGGGTGTTGGCGGTGGCGCATTGCTCTCCACATCGCAGGCCATCCTCTTCGATGCCTTTCCACCGGAAGACAGGCCCATGGCCTCCGGTCTCTTCGGTATGGGTATCGTTCTCGGTCCAACTCTCGGGCCTACAGTAGGTGGTTATCTCATCGAACATTTCTCATGGCCATGGATGTTCCTCGTGAACCTTCCCATCGGCATCATCGCAACGATATTAGCTTACACATTCATAGATAAGAAGCCTGGTGAAGGCAAGAAAAAGGAAAGTATAAAGATCGATTACATTGGCATTGCCCTATTGATGGTTGGGATCGGCACACTGCAGTTTGTGTTGGAACGAGGAGAAGCAGAAGACTGGTTCAGCAGTGATGCCATCAAGGTTTGCGCAGTTCTGGCTGTAGTGGGAGTTGTGGGCTTCATTATCTATGAATTGAAAACGCCGCATCCTGTGGTGAACCTGCGTGTGATGCGATACCGGCCTTATGCATTCACTACCTTATTCACTTTTGTTGCAGGGCTTGGCCTCTTTACTTCCGTGTTCGTTTATCCTGTACTCGCGCAGCGCGTGTTGGGATTTTCGGCACTCGAAACGGGCTTGTCACTCTTACCACCAACGCTGGCGGGCGTGATAATGATGCCCATCATCGGTAAAGTGATGAGCAAAGGTGTGAGTCCGATTCCCTTCATTGTGGTGGGTTTCATTCTCTTCGCCTGTTACTCATGGCTCAGTGCCGATGTGAGTCCGGATGTAGGAAGATGGGCTTTTTTCTTCCCGCTGCTGGTGCGTGCATTTGGTATCTCAATGAGCCAGCTGCCATTGATCAATCAGGCCGTAGCAGGGTTGCAGCCGAAAGAATACGCGGCGGGCATTTCGCTCAACAATATGATCCGTCAGATCGGTGGTGCATTCGGTATCGCAATGGCCAACAACTATATCAGTCACCAATATGCGCAACACCGCGCAGACATGGTGGCCAACACGTACGACGGCGCTCCGGCGATGACGGAAAGACTGAACGCCATCACGCAAAGCATGATCACCAAAACCGGTGATGCTGCTACAGCCGGCACCAAGGCATTATCGATGATCGACCGTGCAGTGGATAAACAGGCGTACTATCTGGCTTATCTGGATACATTCCATCTCATCGGCATCTTCTTCATCGTTGTAATTCCATTAGTGGTATTCCTGCGGAAGAAGAAAACCAATGCTCCACCTGCACCTATCGATCAGAAAGCTGTGAAAGAAGCCATGGAAGCAGCACATTGATTGTACAATTATGAAGCGATTAAACAAATCATACATGAAGAAGATTATCGGCGGGCTTGCCCTGATCATTGCGCTTAGTCCGGCAATGGCACAGGATTCGCCCGTGAGGGACGAACAGTTGCGCAGCCTCATACATGCTGCTGTGAACAACTATCCCCGCATAAAAGAAATGGAAGAGCAGCTGAAAGCTGATGGTGTAAAAGAGTCCATCATCAAAGCCGGTTATCTTCCTACCGTTACCGGCAACCTGAGTTACCGTTTCGATGCGCCTGTTCCGAAGGCAGAATTCCCATTGCCTACAGGCCCCGCCAGCATTCAGTTTGCGCCGAATAACAATTACAATGCAAACGTGAGTGTGCAGCAGCTGATCTACGATTTCGGAAGAACAAAGCTGGCGCTGAACAAGAACAATGCAGAACATTCGCTGAATATCGAAAACCTCGATAACAGCAAGAATGCGATTGCTTATCAGGTGGCACAGATCTACTACAATATTCAGTTCAATCAGAAAGCGATTCAGGTGCAGCAGGATCAGATCAGTTCGCTCAAAGAAAATGAACGGCTGATTCAGGCACGTATCAAAAATGGTGATGCACTCGAATACGACCTGCTCACGACTCAGGTGCGTACTGCAAATGCCACCAACCGTCTCACCGATCTGCAAAGTCAGCTGGAGAAACAGTTCGTGTTGCTGCAATGGCTCACTGCAATGGATGCGCATGGTAAGATCCCCGCACGCGAGAATTATGATGATCTCACCTTGCTGCTCGAAAGCGGCGACTGGAAAAGCATCAATCCCGAAGCGCGCACCATCCAGAAAAAACTGGAAGTGTTCGATTACGATCTGAAAGAATCATCCGTGAATTCACGCCCAAGCCTTACCGGCTCTGCCGCCGGGGGTGTGCGCAATGGCTTCCAGCCCGATATCGATCAGTTTCGGCTCAACACCTCAGTGGGTGTGGGTTTGAGCATTCCGATACTGTCTGGTGATCGTCCGAAACTGCGTCAGAAATTAACGCAGGTGCAGATCGATGCCGCAAAGCTTTCATTGAATACACTGGAGAACAATATCAAAAAAGACCTGGCCACTGTTCAGGAAGATTACAGAAACCTGCAGACGAAACTGAAAACTACCAGCGTACTGGTATCTCAGGCGGAGCGTGCCTACACACTGGCGCAGGTTCGTTTTAAAGAAGGGTTGATCACCAACGTAGAATTGCTCACCGCGCAAACCAATGTGGAAGATGCCAAACTGCAACTGGTGCAACTGCAATATCAGACCCAACTGGATAAACTGGAAAGTCATAAAGTAGTTGGAACAAAGCTGTTCAACTAATCAAATACGTATAGTATCGGCTGTTTGAGTAAGGGGTTACAAATAATAGCTGAGAATCTGCCCGTGGCCTTCGAGGTTGCGGGCTTTTTTTATTGGCCAAATAGTAAGGTGGGATTGCATTACCGGGGTAACACCTGCATAAAAAGAAACAGTCCTGAAGAAACTTCGGGACTGTTTAAATTCTTTGTACGAAACCTTTACCAACAGAACAGGGTCATCAATAGGTACAAATTTTACACGGCTCGTTTCGTAGGATCATTGGATAAGCGGGCTATTGGATTTTTACTTGTCTATTGATTGAACCAGCGCTTAATTCGGTTTTTGGACATTTCGGATCTTAATGTCCCGACGGTTATCGGGTTTAGGATTTTCTTCAGGATTCTTGGATTAACTTCGCTCGGTTGGTTTTTCGTTCGGATATTGAGCGCTTTGTTACAATCAATCAACAATACAAACATAGAATCAAACGCTCCGGTTTGCAAGAGCATATTTGCTTTATTTTAAGAGTTCATTATTTACCGCAGCAATCGTAATTCTACCCCTCTGATTTTTAGTACAACTACCCTATCTGTCCGTTACTGTAAGAAAGTCCCTATATTCATAATTGTAATAAACAGTAGTACTTCACTAAACTGATTCGCATATGTTGTTGGAAAACAAGACAGTACTAATAACAGGAGGAAGCCGCGGTATTGGAAAAGCCATTGCCATCAGACTGGCGAAAGAGGGGGCGAACATCTCAATAGTGGGAAAAACCACCGAGCCGCATCCGAAACTGGAAGGAACCATTTACTCCGCTGCCGAAGAAATTGCAGCTGCCGGACCCGGAAAAGTATTGCCGATTGCAGGTGATATCCGGTACGAAGACAGTATCCGCAATATTGTGGAAACCACAGTAGGCGCATTCGGAGGTATCGATATTCTCATCAATAATGCCAGTGCCATCAATCTGTCTGCTACAGAACAGGTAGAGCCCAAACGCTGGGATCTGATGCATGGCATCAATGTGCGCGGCACTTTCTTCATGAGCCAGGCATGCATTCCTTTTCTGAAGAAAGCGCATAATCCGCATATCCTCAATTTGTCTCCGCCGCTCAATATGGACCCTAACTGGTTCTCCAAACATCTTGCCTACACCATGAGCAAATACGGCATGAGCATGGTGATATTAGGACTGGCGGAGGAACTGAAACCACACCGCATTGCAGCCAATGCGCTCTGGCCGAAAACTACCATTGCTACTGCGGCGGTTCAGAATCTGCTGGGTGGTGATTTTCTGATACAGCGAAGCCGTACTCCAGAGATTGTGGCGGATGCTGCAGTGCATATTCTCAAACAACCTTCTTACGAATGCACAGGCAATTTCTTTGTAGATGAAGAAGTGCTGATGAAAGAAGGCGTTACCGATTTCACCAAATACGCGGTGAATCCGGATCAGAAACTGATGCAGGATCTGTTCCTCTAAAATAAAAAAGAGGTTGTCTTTGGGGACAACCTCTTTTCGTATAGTGAGATAATTTCTTACTTCTTCTCTTCTGCTTTTTCTTCCACCTGCTCCTGACCTTCGGGTTTCTCCGGTCTCATTTGCGGGAAGAGCAATACATCCTGAATGCTGGGTGAGTTGGTCATCAGCATCACCAGTCTGTCGATACCGATACCGATACCGCCGGTAGGAGGCATGCCATATTCGAGTGCACGGAGGAAATCGTGATCGATGTACATGGCTTCGTCATCGCCGCGTTCCATCAGGCGAACCTGCTCTTCGAAGCGTTCGCGCTGATCGATAGGATCGTTCAGCTCGCTGTACGCATTGGCGATTTCTTTACCATTGATCATCAGCTCGAAACGCTCTACCAGTCCGGGTTTGCTGCGGTGTTTCTTTGTGAGCGGACTCATCTCCACAGGATAATCTGTGATGAAGGTTGGCTGCACAAAATGACCTTCGCATTTCTCTCCGAAGATTTCGTCGATCAGTTTGCCCTTTCCGTAATTAGGGTCGGGATGGAGACCGATCTGTTTGCAGGCGTCGCGCAGTTGCGCTTCGTCCATATTGCTTACGTCGATGCCGGTATGCTCTTTGATGGCATCGTAAATGGTCATGCGTTTGAAAGGAGCTTTGAAGTCGATCTCTCTGTCGCCCACCATCATTTTGGTAGTACCATTCAGGTTGATGGCGATCTTCTCCAGCAGTTGCTCGGTGATTTCCATCAGCCAGAAATAATCTTTGTACGCAGTGTACCATTCGAGTACGGTGAACTCAGGGTTATGCGTGCGGTCCATACCCTCGTTGCGGAAGTTGCGGCTGAACTCGTACACCCAGTCGAAACCGCCTACGATGAGGCGTTTGAGGTAAAGTTCGTTCGCAATACGCAGGAAGAAAGGAACATCCAGCGCATTGTGATGCGTAACAAACGGACGTGCAGCTGCACCACCGGGGATAGCCTGCAACACAGGAGTATCCACTTCGATGGCTCCACGCTCATTCAGAAATTCGCGGATGGTATTGATGAGTTTGGTGCGTTTGAGGAACGTTTCTTTCACATGCGGATTCACTACCAGATCGGCATAACGCTGACGGTAGCGGAACTCAGGGTCAGTTACTGCATCGAAAGTTTCACCTTCTTTCTCTTTCACCACAGGCAGTGGTTTCAGAGATTTGGTGAGGAGAACCAGTTCGCTTACGTGTACGGAAGTTTCACCGGTTTTGGTGGTGAACACATATCCTTTCACGCCGATGATATCGCCGATATCGGTGAGGTGTTTCCATACTGTATCGTACAGAGATTTGTCTTCTCCGGGGCAGATTTCGTCGCGCTTGATGTACAGCTGTATCCTGCCTGAAGCATCCTGCAGAACAGCGAAATTGGCTTTACCCATATCGCGGCGTCCCATGATGCGGCCTGCAAGCACTACGTCTTTGAATTCAGCATTGTTCTCGCCTTCCTTAAATGTTGCCAGAATATTGGCAGCGGTGTTGTTCACCGGGAATAAGGGTGCGGGAAAAGGATCAACGCCCATTTCCTGAAGCTTAGCGAGTTTCTCTCTCCGGATAATCTCTTGTTCTGATAAATGCATGTGCTTTGATTGATTATAAAACGGCTGCAAAAATAACGTAAAAGGGCCGGATTGCGAAGGCGGCGGAGGGAATAGATCCCAAAGCAGGCATTCAGTAGGGCTTAGCTGGTGGCCAGAAGAACCTGCCAGGCCTCCTGCACTTTACCGGCATCCAGCAGTTGCTTTCCGTAAGTGTGCAGCTCTTTTTCCATCTCATCGGGGTTGATGGAATAATATTGGAAGATGTTCTTCAGTGTCTCATCTTCAAATGCCGGATCGATCACAGGCATCTCGTGCACGTTGCCGAGCTGTCCGAGATTGTTCCCGGTAAGTATCTTACTGTTGCGTATATGCGCAGGTAATGCATCTACTCCAACCCCCAGTTTTACGTTAGGTTTCTCTACCTGAAAGAGGCTGTTGGAATCCACTTTGCTGTACCAGTCGCCACCGAGGCGGGCTACATGATGCAGTTTGGTCTGATCGATGAATTTCTTTTCGTTGAGAATGCTGTCGTCGATATGCATGCGCAGCACTTCGCAGATCACCAGATTACCGGCTCCGCCTTCTGTGCCGAGTGGCTTTACTTCAATCACTTTGCATTCCATCTTCACTTTGCTTTCTTTCACCATTGGCGGTTTCACCAATGTGGCCGGTTCTGCTGTGAAGCCCGATGGAACGAATTCATCGATATCACGCGGAAACTCGCAGCTGGCAAGGCTTACCTGCTGTACCATATCGTAGTCGACGATGTTGATCACTACCTCCGGTACTTCAAGTACGTTCTCCAATGTATGCTTGGTGGTATTGTCGCGCACGCGTCGGGCGGGCGAGAATATCACGATGGGCGGATTGGAGCTGAACATATTGAAAAAGCTGAATGGCGAAAGGTTCACCTGTCCTGCTTTATTGATAGTGCTCGCGAAACAGATAGGCCTTGGTGCGATGGCGTGTTGCAGATAGTTCTGCCTTTCGGCCGGCGTCAGTTGATTAAGATCGATTACCATACTGCTTAGTTAGCTGATTTGAGATTTTTCTTTTGAGCGAGGATGGAGAATCCGTCCTCATCGCGCACCATGGTATTGGAGAGGATGCCGAGGCCATCGATTTCCATTTCAACTACGTCGCCTTCTTTCAGCCACTGTTCCTGATAATTGGGATCGTTGAGTTTGCCGGTTCCATTGAGTTCGAGGAAACAGCCGGTGCCTACGGTTCCGCTTCCGATCACATCGCCGGGGTGGAGGTTAACGCCGTAAGAAGCACGTTCAATGATTTCGGCGAAGGTCCAGTCCATATCTCCTACATTTCCGTCGCTTACCTGCACACCGTTCACGCGGCATTGCATGCGGAGGTTCCACGATTTTCCAACATGGCCTTCTTTGGCGGGGATCTCGTATTGTTCCAGTTCGTCCAGTGTTACCAGCCATGGGCCGATCACCGTGGAGAAGTCTTTTCCTTTGCAGGGTCCGAGGTTGAGCAGCATTTCTTCCATCTGCAGTCTGCGGGCGCTCATGTCGTTCATGATCATCAATCCACCAATGTACTGATCGGCATGTTCAGCGCGGATATTACGGCCTGCTTTGCAGATCACTATTGCAGCTTCCAGTTCAAAGTCGAGTTTCTCGAAATGATCGGGCATGCACACCACATCGCCGGGGCCCTGAATGCTGTTATGATTGGTGAAGTAAATGATGGGGTACTGGTCAAACTCTTCGATCATCGGCACTTTACGGTTGCGGCGCGCTGCTGCAACGTGTTGGCGGAATGCGTATCCATCGCGGCAGCTGGGCGGATTGGGAACCGGTGCCAGTACATGCGCTTTGCTGTATTCGAAGCCTCTTGTTTTGGCAACTTTTCCTTCTTTTACCATCTTTTCTGCCTGAAGGGCCATGGGATAAGCATCTTCCCAGTAATGCAGAAACATGCCCATGCTTTGGGGAAGATCTGGATGCAGTTCTTCGAGATCGTACAACAAACCATCTACGTACATCGCCAGGCGATCCTGATCATTGAATAAGTATGAAACCAGTTTCATAAAATGACATTTATTGAGGGCTGCAAGATAAAACAATCGTTCGTAAACCCGCCTGTTCCGATGGACTGATAACGGTAATTTTGACCAGCACTGCATTATTCTGGAGCAGTGGTTGTGCAGGCCTTGCAGATTCCGGCGGTTTTTTCTATTTTATTGAATAAACCCCAACCTATGTCTCTCCCGATTCTGATCTACGGCCGGAAATCAAATAGATTCGGCAAGTGGCTTGCCATTCTGCCTCTGCTGATTATTCTTTATTGGATAAAAGCCAGCGGGCCCAGAGAGCGCGATTCAGTAAATATTCGCCTGATAATTTTCATTGTTGCTTTTGTTGTGCTTCTTATTGTTGTACTGGTACAAAGGTGGAAACCGCAGCCGGAAATTACGCTGGAAGATATTGGTATTACCATCGGCGAAAATGGAATGGTCAGCTGGGAGCGGATCTCCAGCTTTTGCATTGTTTATTTTACCAACACCTGGAAAACAGTACTGGAACTGAATTACAACGATAATACTACAGAAGCTTTTGATATCACCAACGCAAGAGTTAAGCCGGAGGAGCTGGTAAATCAGATGATGATTTATAAAGGCGACGTGGACATCAAATACCTTGGCCACTACGAAAAAAGGTCTGGCGAAGCCAGTATTTCCGGCAGTTCAGAAGTAAGATAAGCCCTTCTGTACCCTGCAAAAAAACGCAATGCTTTCGGAAAAACTTTGTTCGTACCTTTTGCCAATGAAACATCCGATTGCGGTACTATTGCTTTGCCTTTTTGCTGGCAGTTCATATTCACAGGAGAAAACAGATCAATGGCTGGAAGAACTGATCCGGACCAATGCCAGTCCCTTTTTGCTCAATGTGCTGAATCAGCCTGATACCTTTCAGTATCAGTTCATCTACACGCAGATCAACCGCGACAAAGACAATAACCCCAGTTTCAAAAACTATTATTTCCACGTAGACAAGAACAGGTACTTCAATCCCGCTTCCATGGTGAAGCTGCCAACCGCAGTGCTGGCACTCGAAAAACTGAATACGCTCAGTAAGTACGGCGTTACCAAATCTTCGGCAATGCTTACAGACAGTGCCTACGACAAACAAACGCGCGTGGTATTCGACAGCACTTCGGAAGATGGCGCACCCAGTGTTGGGCACTACGTGAAAAAGATATTCCTCGTGAGCGACAACGATGCTTACAACAGGCTCTATGAATTTGTAGGACAAAAAACGCTCAACGAGCGACTCTGGAAAATGGGGTACAAAGATGCACGCATCACCCGTCGCTTCGTAACCATGACGGAAGATCAGAACCGCCACACCAACCCCATCCGATTCAAAGATTATGCAGAACTGCTGTACATTCAGCCACCAGCCTACAATACAAAGGACTTCGATTTCCGTAAAAAGATATTCGTGGGAAATGCGCACTACAACCGCGAAGACAGTCTGATAATGTCTCCGATGGACTTCACAACGCATAATAATTTTCCATTGGAATACCTGCAACAGATTCTGCAGGCGGTGATGTTCCCGGATGCAACGCCTTCCGGCAAAAGATTTAAACTCACAGAAGACGACTATGCGTTTCTGCATCGGTACATGAGCGAAATGCCATCGGAGAGTGATTATCCCTCTTACGATACATCAGAATACTTCGACAGTTATACCAAATTCTTTTTCTTCAAAGCCGACAGAAAAATTCCTCCTTACATCCGGGCATTCAATAAGACCGGCTGGTCGTATGGATTTCTTACAGATGTCACTTACATCGCAGACTTCAAGAACAATGTAGAGTTCATGCTCAGTGGAACAATCTACACAAACAAAGATGGCATACTGAACGATGATAAATACGAATACGAACAAACCGGATATCCCTGGTTCAAAGAAATGGGCACGATTATTTATAACTATGAATTGCAGCGGAAGCGCGAATTCGCTCCCGATCTCAAAGCATTCAAAATAGATTACAGGAACTGAGACCAGTTATGAATATCCAGCGAAACTTTTCACTAATACCCGTGATGTTGTTTTTGATGTCGGTTGCGGCAACTGCACAATCGCAACAAGTGGTGCAGGGAGCCATCATCAGAGCAGATACCACAGTAAAGAGAATGGCCATCGTTTTTACGGCAGACGAATTTGGTGATGGGGCCGATACCATCATCAACACATTGAAGCAGGAGAATGTGAAAGCATCTTTCTTCTTCACCGGAAGATTCTATCGGGCAAAGCCATTCAAATCTGCCATCCGCCGGTTGAAAGAACAGGGGCATTATCTCGGACCTCACAGTGATCAGCACCTGCTTTATTGCGACTGGACCAAACGCGACAGTCTGCTCGTAACGCAGCAGCAATTCAGCAAAGATCTCCGGAAGAACTACGCCGCCATGGCTCGTTTCGGGATTGCAAAATCCGACGCGCATTTCTTCCTTCCTCCCTTTGAATGGTACAACAATACTATTGCCGAATGGACAAAGGCTGAAGGTTTGCAGCTGATCAATTTTACACCCGGCACACTCAGCAATGCAGATTACACTACCCCCGATATGAAGAATTACCGGAGTACTGAAGTGGTGCTGAATTCCATTAAGAAATATGCGCAGGGCAATGCTGCCGGACTGAATGGGTTTATTCTGTTGCTGCATTTCGGCACCGACCCCAAGCGGCCCGATAAGCTCTACAACCGCCTGCCGGAACTTATCCGGTTTCTGAAGTACAATGGCTATCAGCTGGTACGAATAGATGAACTGGGCCTCCCATCCCTCCCATAAAAAGAGCACCCATCAACGTTACTGAGCGCCATTTTTTGAACAAAACAATTGATCTGTTGTTGAACAAAAAATTCGCCTGATGGTTTATTAGCGAAAGCCCCCTTCTCAACCGATACCATACGTAACAGAAAACCGTTTTTGTTATGGAGAAGGCAATCAAACCACAGTTCAACAAAAGTAATTCCGCGGCTGAAGCCGCGTTTCAACAATTGAGGAAGGATGTCAATGAACTCATTGGCAAACTCGAACCTGAGCGCCGGAAGAATATTGTTTTTAAAGCATTATTATTCCCGCTTTTATACATAGCCACTTACACGTCATTGTTGTTATGGGGCAATAATCCGTTTGTGTTTTATGCCAGCTATTTCATGTTGGGAGTAATGCTGGTGGTGATTTTTCTGAACACCATTCACGATGCCGTACATGGCACCATCTTTAACAAAAAATGGCTGAATGAATTGTACGTTTACTTCTTCGATTTTATGGGAGCGAACAGTTTTGTGTGGAGATTACGCCATGTGCGTTTTCACCACAATTATCCCAATGTAAACGGATGGGATACCGACATCGAGCAGAGCAGTCTTGCCAGAATATTTCCTACAGGCCATGCGTTGCCGGTTCACCGGTATCAGCATATTTATCTGCCATTGCTGTATCCGCTCTATCTGTTCAACTGGCTGCTGATACGCGACTTCAAAGATTTCTTCAATAAGCGGAAAACCATCTGGAAGCTTGCGGACATCCCTAAACATGAATATGTAAAACTGTTTCTTTTCAAAGCGGCATTTCTGTTCTATCTGCTGGTGATACCGAAATGGTTGTTGTCGGTGGCATGGCTGAAGATCGTTGCGGGTTTCCTCATCATGCTGTTCACGGCCAGTATTTTTTCGCTGATGGTTTTGCTGAGTCCTCATGCGAATACAGATTCGGAATTTCCATTGCCCGACGAACAGAACAAACTGCCGCATAGCTGGATGATGCACATGCTCACCACCACCAACGATGTATCGCACGATAACTGGTTCGTTCGGTTCTTCATGGGATCTTTCAATTTCCATGTAGTGCACCATTTGTTCCCGAATGTGAATCATGTGTATTATCCTGAAATTACAGGACTGCTTCAGCGTTATGCCAGAGAGTACGATCTGCCTTACCGGCAATACTCGCTCAGGGTAAGTTTGCGCAACCATTTCCGGCTGCTGAAGCAGCAGGGAGCTACGGAAAATATCTTTGAAGAAACGATGTAGGCGCGAATCTTGTACTATTTTTGTCTCAAACCTGGGAAATATGAAATTCGAGAAGATTCACAATAAGGGCCAGGCACAATTATTCAGGAACCGTTACCTGGAAATGCTGACAAAGACACACCCGCTTATCATTTGGGGAATGTATGTGCCGGTATTTATAGGGATGCCCTGGTACGCAGCCGCCAGGCTCGGTTTTGAAGGATGGCGTATTGCGTTGCTCTATCTCGCCGGTATATTTTTCTGGACGTTCTTCGAATACATCATGCACCGCTGGGTGTTCCATATGATCGCTGAAAGCGAGCGTGGAAGAAAATTCATCTACGTAATGCATGGCAACCACCATCATTACCCACGCGATAAGGAAAGGCTTTTTATGCCACCTATTCCCAGCCTGCTCATCTCCGGCACTATCTTCGGCATCATGTACCTGCTGATGGGAAAAAATGTGTTCATGTTCTTTCCCGGATTCATTCTCGGATACCTGATGTACGGAACCATGCACTACGCTATTCACGCATGGAACCCACCATTCAAATGGATGAAGGGGCTTTGGCGCAATCACCACCTGCATCACTACAAAGACGAAGGCAAGGGGTATGGCGTTAGCTCCACTATCTGGGATCATGTGTTCGGAACGATGTTCGATCTGAAGAAAGAGAAAGAGGACAAGGAGAAAGTGAAGGAGCTGCAATTCGAAAAATAAGGATAGAAATCCCACCAATAAAAGAATCGCCCGCTGACACAATCAGCGGGCGATTCTTTTATTGTACTATTCGATGTTGTGTAATTAAAATATCAGTCTGTATGTGCGGTGAACTTTATCGCGCGTAGCGCCGGTGGCTTCGTGAATGCTCATCATCTTGTCGTTGAAATCGCCTACCCATGCGAGTTCTACGCCCTTGATGGTATTGCGGGGAAGGACCTCCAGTTGCAGACAGCGGATCAACGCCGACTCAACGCCGTGATTCTGGTATTTCTTTTTGCATCCCATGATGATGATGCGGAGCCTGTCGATCTTTGTGCGTCGTTTGTACCACACGAATTTCAGTTTGCCCCAGAGATCGAGCTTGCCGTTTACGTGACGGAGAATCTGGTTCACATCGGGGAGACAAAGTACAAACGCAATGGGCTCGTCGTTGAAGTAGGCAAACCAGATGATCTTCTCATCCATGATGGCCTGCATCTGACGGAAGCTTTCTTTGATGGTGCCCATTTCGATGGGAGTGAAGTTCTCGAAATCGCTCCAGGCATTGTTGTAGATCTCCTGAAAATCGGCAGCGAATTTATCGAAATGCTTTTTGTCGAAATGCTTAAAGCTGTAGCCGGGTTTCCGCATTACCCAGTCGGCAATTTTGGTGAACCTTTCCGGAAGCGGAATTCGGGCGTCCAGAAAATTGGTGAACTGGTCGTATTGCTTTTTGAAGCCGTAAGCTTCGAAGAAATCGATGTAGTAGGGAGGGTTGTAGTTCATGCCGAGGCTGGGTGGCTTGAACCCTTCGATGAGGAGACCCCAGAATTTGTCGTTCTCTCCGAAGTTGATGGGGCCATCCATCGCTTTCATTCCGTGACCCTGCAGCCAGGCTTTGGCTGTATCGAGCAGCAGAAAGGCTGCTTTCTGATCGTCGATGCATTCGAAGAATCCGACACCGCCGGTGGGCTGCTGGTTTTTATGGGCTTTCTCTTCATTTACGAAGGCAGCAATGCGGCCGATAGTTTGGCCATTGTCGTTTTTGAGCAACCAGCGGGTGCATACGCCATGTGAGAAAAATACATTCCTTTTCGGATCGAAAACCGCTTCCACATCGGAGTGGAGCGGACTGATCCAGTTTTTGTCGTTTTTGTATAATTTCCCTGGGAATTCAATAAACTCCGCTGCGGCGCGGGGGTCATTTACCTCTATGACGTTCATGGTGCGAAACTAGCTATAATTCACCATTTCTCGTCATCCGGAATGTCGGAGTTTGGCCTGAACTGCTCCCTCATTTTGTATTTGTGCAGCATCCGTGCGATGATCAATGTTGCGATCAGTGAGCCGGCATCCTGATCCGGGTTGTCTTTCAAAGCCTGCCTTACTTTGAGCTCACTTACATCTATCCGGTACAATATGTTCACTAGCCCGGAAAAATCGTTTGCCACCAGCAGGTTGATTTTTTCGGCCAGCCGCTGTTCAAAATCTTCCGCTCCATTATCCTGAATATCAAAAATGGGAGAAAGATTTTCCTTAACAAACATTATGCTTTTTTCTGCACTCAATTAATTAAATTTACTATCCCGACATAAATGTACGAATACCAGCCTGCTGGTATAGCATCTTATTTTTTTAATGATCCTCTGCAATAATTAACCTTATCCGGGTATGCGGTTGAGCGGAGGAATATTTGCCGTACTTTTATTACTTGCCTGCACAGTGCAGGCACAACGTGCACGTTTTGGTGTGGTGAAGGGGTTAGTGCAGGATTCTGCCAACCGGCAGCCCGTAGAAGCTGCTACCATCTCAGTTTTTCTTCAGAAAGATTCTTCTCTTGTAAATTATGTGCTCACCAACCGTAAAGGTGAGTTTCAGATAAAGGATGTACCTGTGGCTACACCCTGTAAACTCCTCATTTCTTATAACGGTCTCAAAAGTCATTTGCAGGAATTCACCATTCCCGAAGATCAATCAGAAGCCATGCTCGGCACCATCCGTTTGGGCAAAAGCGTGAAGGAGCTGGAAGAGGTAATGGTAGTGGGAATGCGACCGCCGATGGTGATCAAGAAAGATACCATCGAATTCAATGCCGGCGCTTTCAAAACAGTTCCCAATGCAGTGCTTGAAGATCTCGTGAGGCAGCTGCCCGGTATCGATGTGGATTCAAAAGGCAATCTTACCATGAACGGGAAAAAGATCGAGAAGATCACCATCGATGGCAAAGACTTTTTTGCGAATGATCCGATGGTGGCATTGAAAAACCTTCCGAAAAATATCATCGATAAAGTTCAGGTGGTCGATTACAAAACGAGAGAAGCGCAGTTCAACAAAACTACCACGGGCAACGAAAACAAAGTACTGAACCTTACGTTGAAAAAAGATCAGAATCAGGGATGGTTTGGCAGGGCATCAGGTGGTTACGGTTCTGAAAAAAGATATGAAGGCGGCGTTAATTTAAACAGCTTTTCCAAGACTAAACAGATAGCTGTTCTGGCCAATGGGAACAACACCAATCGTGGCAGTTATGGTGGTGGTAGTTTCAGTATCGCCAGCGCACAAAGCAGTTTAGGCGGGGGAGGAACAGGGTTTACCGATAATAAGTCCGGGGGATTGAATTTCACCAATGTGTTCAGTCCGAAACTCACGCTGAGCAGCAGTTATTTTTACAACCGGTCTTTCTACGAGAACGTTACCAAAACACAGCGCCAGAATATCACCGAAACAAAAAATGCATTTTACAATTCTGTGAACAGCAACAATAATACAGGCTCCAATCACAGAGTAAATGTGAATCTGGATTATAGACCAGACTCCAGTACCAGCATGAATTTGACGATGGGCTTCAATAGAGATGATTCGAAACCCTGGTCGAACAATGATGCCAGCACCAGGGATATTTCAGGCAAACTGATCAACACAAGCGTAAATACATTGAATGGCAAGAGTACTTCAGATAACTTCGCGGCAGAGTTCTTTATCGGGCACCGGTTCAAAAAAGAAGGGCGAAGCCTTTCAATGAACCTCAGCTATGGAAATTCCAAAACAAATGGAGAAGATTACAACGCTGGTCGAAAGTGGATACTTAAAGATGATCTCACCGACTCTGTTGTTAATCTCGATCAGCAGAGCAAATCAAATGGGAAAAATAATACGTATTTATTATCTATCGGATATACAGAACCGATCTTAAAGGACCTGAATGTTTTATTCCGTTACAGCTATTCTGTAACCAAGGGAAATTCAGATAAAGCCACCCATAAGTTCAATCCCGAAACAAAGCAATATGATCTGATAGATCCGGAGTTGTCTGATGCATTCACCAACAGGTCGGAAATCAGCAACCCCGACGTGAGTTTTAATTATTTCAAAAACAACAGATTCCGTGCGAGTACCGGGCTAGGCCTGCAATGGCTCAGGCAACAGAATACCTCACTCATACAAAAGGATATGGATCAGAAATACCTGAACTATTTTCCGTCAGCTAATTTCACCTGGCAGATGAGTAAAACGGGAGAAGTATCATTTGCCTACAACGGCAGAAGCGAACAGCCTACTGCACAGCAATTGCAGCCTGTGCCGGATAACAGCAATCCGCTATTGATCACCTTAGGAAATCCCGATTTGAAACCGGCATTCAATCATAACCTTAATCTGACTGTACGGCAATCGAAGGGGCAGTGTTACTGGTATGGTGGCCTGGGTTTAAATGTAACATCGAACATGATTGGAACTGAAATTGATTTCGATGTAGACAAACAAACTATGAAACCCATCAACATTAACGGTAACTATGCTGTCAATGGAAATTTGACGCTGAGTAAATCATGGAAGGCAAAGGATTTCAATTTCAGAATGAATTCAACATTAGGGGCTGAAGTAAGACGTGATATTTCGATGGTGAGTAAACAAAAGGTAGAAACCAGGCTTTACAACTGGATGGGTCGCTTGTTTGTTAGTGGCACCTACAAAGATCTGATCAACATTATGCCATCATATTTTATTCGCATCAGCGACTCGAAATACAATCCCAATGCACAACAGAGTGTTTCTAATGTTTCGCATCAATTGTCAGTAGATCTGTTTCTCAACTGGCCTAAAAGACTGATCATCGAAAACAATGTGGGATATATCTACAACAGCAATATCGCACCAGGCTTCAGGAAAAGCATTACCTCATGGAATGCTGCGGCTATGTATCAGATACTGAAGGATAACAAAGGAGTTCTTAGGGTTGCCATTTACGATATACTGAAGCAAAACAGCAATGTTAACCGAAGCATGACCGCCACTTATGTGCAGGATGTTCAGGTGCAGGTATTGCAGCAATACGTGATGGTAAGTTTCCTGTATAACTTCAGTCAGTTCGGTGGAAAGAAGAAATGATCTGTACTTCGTTCTGTCAGAATTTTTCCATTACTCCCAGTCCGAATAATGCAAAGTCGAATCTGGCGGGGTCTTCAGCATCCAGCTGCTTCAGCCACTGGGTGAGTTCGAGGGCTGCGGGCCAGTCTGTTTTTGTGCGCTGCAGCAATCCGAACTTCTGAGCCACGCGGGCAACGTGAAGGTCCATGGGGCAGATCAGTTGCGAAGGGGAGATCTTTTTCCAGATACCGAAATCCACTCCTTTGTTATCTCTCCTTACCATCCATCGGAGATACATATTGAGGCGCTTGCAGGTAGAGCCTCTTGCGGGCGTAGCAATATGTTTGCGGGTACGGGCGGGCACATCATCGAGAGAAAAGAAATAATCGTAGAAGCCGCGCAGCGCATGTTCCACTGTTTCATCTTTTTTGCCCATTCCTTTGAGAAAGGCGGCTTCCAGACTCTTGTGTGTGGTGTAGTGAGCGTGCAGAAATTCGATGAAATAGAAGAGGTCGGTTGCGTTGAATGTGCGGTGCTTGAATGCACTCAGTTGTTTCAGTTTCTGGGGACTGCTTTCGAGGATGAACTGATGCGGGGCCATATCCATCCCTTCCATCAGCTCACGCGTTTTTTTGATGATGGTGGTTCGGTTACCCCAGGCAAATATGGAAGCAAAGAAACCCGCGATCTCTATATCCTGCTGTTTTGAAAACAGATGAGGAATAGAGATCGGGTCGTCTTTGATGAAAGATGGCTGATTGTATTCAGCTGCTTTCTTTATCAGAAAATCTTTGAGCGATTGGGTAGAGGTCATGCTTATTGTTCAATCGCCTTGCGGAGGTCTTCGATCAGATCGTCTGCATCTTCGATGCCAACACTCAAGCGGATCAGTGAATCGGACAAACCATTCTTTACGCGCTCTTCGCGTGGAATGGAAGCGTGCGTCATGGATGCCGGGTGATTGATCAGAGACTCTACACCACCGAGGCTTTCAGCCAGAGAGAACAGTTTGGTGGAAGAGAGCACTTTGGTGGCAGTTGCTACGCTGTCGTCTTTGAGTGTGAAGCTGATCATGCCGCCGAATCCGCGCATCTGTTTGCTGGCGATGGCGTAGCCGGGATGATCTTCAAATCCGCACCAGTATACTTTACCCACTTTCGGATGATTGCGTAGCCAATGAGCGATCTTGATACCATTCTCACAATGGCGCTGCATACGTACATGAAGCGTTTTGATACCACGCAGCACGAGGAAGCAGTCCTGTGGTCCAGGCACTGCACCACAGCTTTTCTGAATGAAGTAGAGCTGCTCACGGAGGCTGTCGTCGTTCATGATCAGGGCTCCCTGTATCACGTCGCTGTGACCGCCGAGGTATTTGGTAGCGGAGTGCAGTACAATGTCTGCTCCGAAATCGAGCGGGTTCTGCAGATAGGGCGATGCAAAAGTGTTATCCACACAAACCAGTGCTTTCGCTGCTTTGCCGATAGCTACAGTGGCAGCGATATCGGTGATGTTCAGCAATGGATTGGTGGGCGTTTCTACCCAGATCAGTTTTGTTTTTGGAGTAACGGCCTTGCTGATATTGTTTACATCGGTCATATCAACAAAAATGAACCTGATGCCGATCTTCTCATAGATCTTGGTGAAAAGGCGGTAAGTGCCACCGTAAAGGTCGTTGCCTGCAATCACTTCATCGCCGGGAACCAGCAGCTTCAGCACTGCATCGGTAGCGGCTACGCCACTGCTGAATGCGAGACCATGTTTACCGTTTTCGATAACCGCGAATGCTTCTTCGAGCGCTTTACGGGTTGGGTTCTGAGAGCGGGCATATTCAAATCCTTTGTTTTTGCCGGGCGCTTCCTGAACGTAGGTTGATGTCTGATAGATGGGCGTCATGATGGCGCCGGTCGACGGATCCGGTTCAGATCCGGCATGTATGAATTTAGTTGCGAGCTTCATAATCTTGCTTTGATTGGACTACAAATATGCGCAATAAAAGCCGGATTTCCAGTTTAACAGAAGCTTAACCTGCCTTTTACAGATACCCTGTAACATTTTGCAAATACTGTGGTGGCGCAGGTTTCATCGATTTTTTATAATGTGTTGATATTACTCTATCTGCGAAAAACTTCGTAGTGCTTATCATGAGCATTCCGCTTCTACCAATTTGCTTGACTTCGGCTATATATGATCCTACTTTTGATCCGGAAACTGAAAAACAAAACCGGACCCGAAAATCCGGAGGCCTGAAAAACAAACAAGTTCACTTTAAAAAAGTATAGCCATGAAACAAGTATTATTCATTCTTTGCTCCGTGCTGCTCGCAGCAGGCGCCTATGCAGCTGATCCGAACGAGAAAGTATTGAAATCTTTCAAAGAAACATTTGCCAACGCAGAAGAGGTAAAATGGGCAGAATACGACAACTACTACACTGTTAGCTTCGTGAGTGGTAAGGTTCGTGCCAAAGTGAATTACGACAAAGACGGCAATATGATGGGATCTACCCGTTACTATGAGCCCAATCTGCTTCCGATCGGCATTCTCAATGCAGTAAAGAAAGCATATCCCACAAAAACATTGTTTGGCGTAACAGAGATCACTGCTGAAGGCGTGGTAAACTACTACGTTAAAATGGAAGATGCCAAACATTGGACAACCATTAAAGTAGACGACTCAGGAAATACCAGTGTATACGAGAAGTATAAAAAGGGATAATTTGGTGGGCTAGTGCGTAACTCTCTCAGCCGGAAAAAAGTCTATCTATCTTAACAACGTACCAGCCGCCAAATATCTCCAATCGAAATTGTCAGCCGCATGGATTTCCTGCGGCTGAATTTTTTTATGCAATACTGCAGATTGAAGTATGCCTTTATTCACGAGGGTACGTTTGGCTTCCTGCACATAATCCTGCACATCGGGCAATTCCATCCAGCTTTTTTGCGGCGTTTCAAAACCTGTTTTGTCTTTTCTCCAGACAATCGATTCCGGTAGTTGCTGATTCATCGATTGACGGAGAATCCATTTTGTATAACCATTCCTGATCTTGAACGACGAAGGAAGGGAAAAGATGAATTCTACCAGCGGGTGATAAAGAAAGGGTAGCCGAACTTCGCAGCCATTGGCCATCGAATTGCGGTCGGCATATTGCAGCAGTTCTGCAAGACCGTTGAGAAAACTGTTGTAGTAGAGTTGTCCGCTCAGTGAATCGATATGTGGACTGGCATAGTGTGATGCTCCGAAACTGGCTGTGAAAGCGGGTTCCAGGTCTTTCAGTTCCCGTTGTTGTTTAGATCTGATTCCCGAGAGGTAAGAGGCTGCCAGTGAAGGGAATGCTCCCGCCAGCTGATTCTTCCATCCCCAACTAACGTTAATGCCTAGTTGCTTTGTTGTGGCTATTTCTTTTTTTTGCAATGAGCGGTTGCTTCTTCCCAACTCCTGCCAGTAGCTGGCGTAGTACTTGTGATAGCCGGCAAGTGTTTCATCGGCGCCCTGTCCATCGAGCAGAACAGTAATGCCCTGTTCTTTTGCGAGCTGAAAAACTTTGTATTGTGCCAGTGTGCCGGAAGACTGAAAAGGTGTCTCCTGATGATAGCAGACTTTCTCGAAATCGCTGATCAGGTCCGTGGCAGATGGCTGCACTGTGTGTGATTTCACTTTCAGGTGGTCAGCGGCTGTTTTGATATGCGCAGACTCATCACGCTCAAACCCTGGAAAGATGGCAGAGAAAGTATGAACAGGCTGACCCGTAAGTTTGCAGACTGTAGCCAGTACCGATGAGCTATCCAGCCCGCCACTGAGCGAAGTTCCCACAGGAACATCACTTCGTAATCTGTTCGATACCGATTCGAGGAATAACTCACTGAAACGCTCAACCGCTTTTTCGGGAGTGATGCTCCGATCGATCGCATCTGTATCAATATCCCAGTAAGGATGTACTGTTAGCCGTTTTTCCTTCAGATCGTAGATCAGGTAATGCCTTGCAGGAAGCTGCCGGATGTTCTTCCAGAATGTGCGTGCCCCATCGCCGGGATGTTGAATATACCCCAGTGTGAGAAAATTATAGAGCATGGTTTCGTCCGGCTCCTTATCGATACCGGCGGCCCAGAGCGCTTTCATTTCACTTGCAAAGATGAATTGTTCTGCATCCTCCAAATAAAAAAATGGCTTCTCTCCGAAGCGATCCCGCGCTGCGAAGAGCACTTGTTTTTCTTTATCCCAGATAGCAAATGCGAACATGCCTTCAAAATGCTGCAGGCATTCTTCTTTGTAGCAGTCGTATGCTGCGAGTATCACTTCGGTATCTGTTTCCGACTGGAAATGATAACCGGCTTGCTGAAGGGTATGCCTCAGTTCTTTGTAGTTGTACACTTCTCCGTTGTGTACGATGCAATAACGGTTATCGAGGTAATGCATGGGTTGTGCACCCAGCTGACTGAGATCGAGGATGGCCAGTCGCTGGTGCCCCAATATCGCCGAAGTCTCACCATTGTGGGTAAGCGCAGCAATACCTTCACCATCCGGTCCGCGATGGCGGATGGCGTTGATCATGTGCTGTACTCTCGTACTGCTTGCCAGTAAAGGATTGCGTGAGATAATGCCTGCGATGCCACACATAATGGCATCAAGTTAATACTTTATAGGCAGTATTGCCCGGATGCTGTCCCACTCCATAATCAGCTGCATATTGTTCTTGTCTTCAGCTGGTGCAAATTCCATGGTGAATACCTCGAAAGGGAAATTTGTCTTCGCAATCGGAATGGTGAATTTATAGGCGTCTTTGGTGGAGTCTATCTTTAGTCCCCATGTGTAGAGATCATTGTTGAGAATGATGGTCCATTCGTTTTCGTAAGGAATGGCGTAGATCACATAGCGTCCTTTGGGAACGGTTTTGCCTTTGATGTTCACATCTCTGAAGAATTCCAGCTCACTGGCTTCATTGGCGCCCATTCTCCAGGTGCTGCCGTATTTTACAACTTCTCCGAAGATCCTGCGTCCTCCTTTCTGAGGGCGGCTGAAGATGGCGCGTGCAATGGGTGCTTCCAGATTGCTGTTGGCCATTTTCAGTTTTGGGTATTCGGTGGGGAAGTAGGCCATGTCCATGGGACTTTTATCCAGTCCGGCCTGGGCAAGCCTGTCTGAAATGGCGTTTGTTGGGTTCTGATTAATGGTAACGGTGTTGCTTCCTTTGTTCTTGTCAGAGCTGCAGGAGGTAAGGGCGATACCAGCGATCAACGCTGCGGAGAAAAAATATGTTCGGATGTCAGGCATATCAGAATGAAAAGGGTAAAGCGGCTTTCATATTGTCCCACATGATCAGGAGGTTCACACCGCCGGCAGATTTATCGAAAATCATGGTGAACGCTTCAGCATTCTCGGCAACTTTTTCGGGGGTTACTTCAACACGGAGCACGTCTTTGGTTGCGTCGTACTGGAAAGCGCCCCAGATATCGGTTTCTTTATTGAAGATGATGGTCCACTTATCCTGGGTTGGCAGGGCATACATGGTATACCTTCCTTTTTTCAGTTTGGAACCTTTCACCTTGGTGTCTTTATACAATTCAATTTCAGTGGCTTCGTTGGCGCCGAGCCTCCATATCTTGCCATATTCCACCAGTTCTCCGAAAACGCTTCTCCCGTTTTTCTGGGGTCTGCTGTAGACCACGCGGGCGCAGAGGGGCTCGGTCACTTTGTTCTGGATGCGCAGAACGGGATAATTGCACGGATAGTAGCTCATGTCCATGGGGGACTTGTCGATTGCCGGGGGCTTGGTTTGGGCGGTGGCCGTCACGATTCCTGCAAGAAAGAGCAGGGTCATCATCCTGTACTTCATACCTGTAACATTGATTTGAACCGCAAAAATAACAGTTTAGGAGCGGAAAAAATTTTCACTAAAGTACGAGCGGCAGTTGAGAACCGGTTGGGTTGTTTGCGAAATCGCAATAAAAAATGGTTAAAATTATTCGCCGTCCAGCTCAAGCAGCCTGCCATTGGCATATGCACGGAGTTCCGGGAAGAATTGATCGTACAGATCCTGTAATTGGGTAAAATTGGATTCGAAGATTTCGAAGGCCATTTTGCTTTCGGTGAGATAGGTTGATCTTCTAACCACTCCCTCAAAACTGTTGGCAATTCCCCATCGGTTGCGGTAGTTGAAAAGCCAGTTCTGTTTTCTCATGTAGGGAAGCATCTGCTGGTATCTGGGAGGCAGCACTTCGTATTGTTTATCGAGTGTGTTGTACACCCGTTGAGAAAAATCAAAGAGACTGGTTTCTGTAAAGTACCTGCTGTCGTTGGCGAGGTAATGATCGTACACTACATCCACGAAGGCAGCGCTGTACAATCTGTACACCGGTCTGAAAAGATCGGCTGCTGCTTTGGTAGCTTCATGATGATCTGTGAATGAATCGATATCACGGTGAAGTGCAATGCCTTTTTGAATTCCCGTAGTAAAATTGAGTTTCTGCTTTCCTTTTACGAAGTCGCTGATCATATTGCCAACGAGAATATCGGGCCGGTCGAATGAGAGGTATGCGTGCGCTAAAAAATTCACACAACAATTTACAGTTTTTGCAGCCGCCTGCCAAACATAACACCATGCCTTAATTTGATAAGCGGTATCTGTGATCCAATTTAACGTAGGCTTAACTGTGTGTTGTGAGCAAATTGGCTAATCGCAGCAATGTTAGGCGGGTAAAGGTTTTGGGAGGATTTGTTGCACAGCTTTTTGGGCTTCGGTTCAATTCAAAACAGTCCGCAGTTGGCTTTCGTGCCATTGGTCATTATTAGCTATGAGCGCTGCAAACCCGGTGTATTTTTGCATCACTCAATAAAGCCAATATCACCTGAACTTTTTGAGTGGCGCACTGTAACAATTGAAAAGAAGTTGCGTCTTATTGAAGAGAACAATATCCTCCGGATCACCATCACAAGTACAATCAATATATACAATACAGTCAATCATGAAAAAGGCAGTTTTAATGGGCGTTTTTGCTCTGCTGATCGGATTCAGCAGCTTCGCCCGCACAGGAGAAGAGGTAAGTGAGCAGGTTCTTCAATCATTCAACAGAGAATTTGCAGGTGCACAGGATGTAAACTGGGAGATCAGCAAAACAATGCAAAAGGCAACTTTTAAACTGAACGGGCAAACGATGTTCGCCTATTACGAAGAACGCGGTGAGTTGCTTGCGCTCACACGCAATATCACGTCTTCTCAGTTGCCCATCACTTTACTGAGCAATCTGAAAAAGAGCTATTCCGAGTTCTGGATCACCGATCTCTTTGAGATTTCTTCCGAAGGAAATACGCAGTATTTTATTACCATCCAGAGTGCCGATCAAACGGTAGTGCTGAAATCGGACAATAGCTACGGCTGGCAGACTTACAAAAAAGTAAAAACATCATAGCCAAACTTAGTTTTAGTTGGTTTTAGTTGGAAAGATGAAGTCCTTTCGCGTTTGCGGAGGGACTTTTAATTTGCTCCCGGACATACTTGTTTTCAATTATATTACCTTTGCCGCCATAAACAATCATAAGATCATGAGTAAAGGACCTGTCTCACAATTTATTCAGCATCATTACCGTCACTTCAACGCGGCGGCGCTGGTGGATGCTGCTAAAGGTTATGAAACCCATTTACTGGAAGGTGGCAAAATGATGGTAACGCTTGCAGGAGCCATGAGTACAGCAGAGCTGGGCGTTTCACTGGCCGAGATGATCCGTCAGGATAAAATTCACATCATCAGTTGCACTGGTGCCAACCTCGAGGAAGACATCATGAACCTGGTGGCACATTCACATTATCAACGCATTCCCAATTACCGTGATCTCACTCCTGAGCAGGAGTACGAGTTACTCGAAAAAGGTCTGAATCGCGTAACCGATACCTGCATTCCCGAAGAAGAAGCATTCCGTAAAATTCAGCAGCACATCGCCAAACTCTGGAAAGATGCTGATGCAGCCGGAGAAAGATATTTCCCTCACGAGTTCATGTACAAATTGTTGCTGAGCAAAGTGATGGAAGAAGGATATGAGATCGATCCCAAAGACAGCTGGATGATTGCCGCTGCTGAGAAGAACCTTCCGATCGTTGTAGGCGGATGGGAAGACAGCACCATGGGTAACATCTTCGCTTCGTACGTTATCAAGAACGAAGTGAAAGCTACTACCATGAAGAGCGGAATCGAGTACATGGTATGGCTGGCAGACTGGTATCGTCAGAACAGCGGCGGAAAAGGTGTAGGCTTCTTCCAGCTTGGTGGCGGTATCGCAGGTGATTTCCCTATCTGCGTAGTTCCGATGATGTACCAGGATCTCGAATGGCATGATGTTCCGTTCTGGAGCTATTTCTGCCAGGTGTCTGATTCTACCACTTCGTACGGTTCCTATTCCGGAGCTGTTCCCAATGAGAAAATCACCTGGGGCAAACTGGATATCCATACTCCGAAATTCATTGTTGAAAGCGACGCTACCATCGTAGCTCCATTGATATTCGCATATCTGCTGGGCTGGTAATTTACCTGCTTTAGCAAATAGCAACCGGTCAGCTGACTAATTCAGCGTTGAGCAATCAACGTTAGAGGAAGTTGCTGACCGGTTTTTTATTGCGCTGATGTTATTGCGGAACTGAGCTTGCCATCTCAGGCCGGATGCCGTGTGATGCTTTCACGCCGCCAAATCTGCCGGGCAGTGTCGAAGCTCCGGTCAACAGTGGTAGGTAGGATAGGGCAATAGCGGAACCCAGGCTTTGGTGCAACAGATTTGAAGGTCGTGAAAGCATCACCCGCCATCCTGACCTGCTTCACTGATTTCGAGAATCATCATTATTTTGAAATTGATATTAGTTGCAATAAGAATGTTGGCATTGTTCTCGCCCTCTCATGCTGATGCAGCAAAGGGATAGGGAAATACGGCATTTTGGCGCCGGATTTCACTATCCCTTTGAATGCAAATTGCCCCTGAAGCCCTACATCAGCGTATCATCTCACTGAAACCAAGTAGGGGTAAGCAGCTGTATCCAGTTTTCTTGCTGATATTTTAGAATTAATTCAAATTTTAGAGCTTACTTTATCGTTTCCTTTTCAACTAGAACCCAATACATACCCATGATACAGAGACTTCGAAGTTTTTTTGGCAATTGGCTGAATTGCCGGTACGGGATGGTTTTGCTGCTCGTACTCATCTATCTGAGTATTACCTTCCTTACAAGAGTGGCGCTGCTGCTGCGTGTAAGTGATTCGTTCGACTGGAGCTTCTCCAATGTATTGGGCGTTTTTGGCATCGGCCTGCTCTATGATCTGGCCGTGAGCTCCTACATCATCATTCCCTTTGTTCTTCATATCTGGCTTACCAGCGAAAAAGCATACGGCCCCAAACTCAGAAAATGGGTGGCGTTATTTTATGTGGCATTGATCCTGGTGCTGATCTTTACTCAACTGGTGCCCGCTGATTTCAACTCCGATCTGCGTAAAGCTGTAATCGGACTGGTGATCGCGCGACTGCTCATCTTTCTGCTGCTCGCCTGGAAAGGTGCTGCCTTCAGAGCAAAATGGCGCAGAGCTGTTCTCTTCATCGATTTTTCTCTGGTAGTGTACCTGCTGCTCTTCAATGCCGTGAGCGAATGGTTCTTCTGGAACGAATTCTCCGGCAGATACAATTTCATTGCAGTGGATTACCTGATCTACACCAATGAAGTAGTAGGCAATATTCAGGAATCTTACCCCATTGGATGGATCATTGCCGTTGTGCTGCTGCTCACATTCACCATCGTATACCTAAGCAGAAATGTGATCCGCAATACCAACAGCGCTCACATGCCTATTGGAAAGCGCACTATCGTAGC
Organism: Pseudoflavitalea sp. G-6-1-2; assembly: GCF_012927185.1. Lineage (GTDB taxonomy): Bacteria > Bacteroidota > Bacteroidia > Chitinophagales > Chitinophagaceae > Pseudobacter. The sequence continues at coordinate 661,297 of NZ_JABBGB010000001.1, read as the reverse complement.
TGTTTGCCTGCTGGCATTGCCTGCCATTACAACATTAGCACTGGACAACAGATTGAAAAGATTCAGCAGCAACGCCTATGCAAACGAACTCGCCGGCAACGGCATCTTCGAATTCGCCGCTGCATTCCGCAATAACGAACTCGACTTCTATCGTTACTACAAAACAATGCCCGATGCAGAAGCTTTCAAAGTGATGCGTCAGCAATTGCAGGTGCCCAACAGCACTTTCACTTCTGACGATGTTTTCAATCTCGAAAGACAAATCAGTTATCAGCAACCCGAAGAGAAACTGAATGTGGTAATGATCAGTGTGGAAAGCCTCAGCGCAAGTTTCATGCGTGCATTCGGCAGCGATAAAAACATCACTCCATGCCTCGACAGTCTTGCCGATAAAAGCATTTTCTTCACCAACCTCTATGCGAGCGGAACCCGCACTGTACGTGGATTAGAGGCCCTTTCTCTGGCCATTCCTCCTACACCCGGACAAAGCATTGTGAAGCGTCCCGATAACGGCGACCTGTTCTCTCTCGGAAGCGTTTTCCGTTCCAAAGGATATGCAACACAATACATCTACGGAGGATATGGTTACTTCGACAATATGAATGCCTACTTCTCTGCCAATGGCTACGAAGTGATCGATAGAAAAGCATTGAAGCCCGAAGAAATTCATTACGCCAATATCTGGGGCGTTGCAGACGAGGATCTGTTTACGCTTGCCCTCAGAAAGCTCGATGAGAATTATGCGAAGAAGCAACCTTTCTTCTCACAGATCATGACGGTGAGCAATCACAGACCATACACTTATCCTGATGGCCGTATCGACATTCCTTCTTCCAGACAGGTTCGCGAAGGTGCTGTGAAATATACCGATTACTCCATCGGCAAATTCATCCGCGATGCATCCTCCAAACCATGGTTCAACAACACGGTGTTCGTGATTGTGTCCGACCATTGCGCGGGCAGTGCAGGCAGTGTTGAATTGCCTGTTACAGGATATCATATTCCGATGATCATCTACAGCCCATCACGCCTCACTCCGCAGAAATTCAGCAAACTCACTGCTCAGATCGATATTGCACCAACCATCCTCGGACTGCTGAAGTTCAATTACAAATCGAAGTTCTTCGGACAGGATATTTTCGCATTGCCCGAAGGCCGCGAACGTGCATTCATCAGTACTTACCAGGGGCTCGGTTATATGCGCGACAGCATGCTGGTGATTCAATCTCCCGTTCAGCAGATCGCACAATTCAAACCAGATTTCAAAACGGGTGATGCTGCGAAAGTGCAGGCTACCGATAGTTTGGTTACACAGGCGATTGCGTATTATCAGACTGCATCATGGCTGATAAAAAATAAGAAGTACACCAAACATCCCGATGATCCCAAATCAAGCGCTGCGCCTAACAACTAAGCATTGAACTTCCTCCAATAAAAAATGGCAACTACCGCGGTAGTTGCCATTTGTATTTTGAAGACGGCTGCAATTATGAGCAGGCGATCTTATTAACTCTGGTTTGATGTCTGCCTCCTTCAAATGGTGTTTCGATGAAGAGGTTCACCATGTTGATGGCATAATCCAATGCAACGAATCTTGCAGGGATGCAGATCACATTGGCATCGTTGTGCTGACGGATCAGTTTGGCTACGTCGGTCTCAAACGCAAGCCCGGCACGGATTCCCTGATGTTTGTTTGCAGTGATGGCAACGCCGTTGGCACTTCCGCAGATGAGAATGCCGAATGCTACTTCTCCTTTTTCTACTGCGTCGGCTACAGGATGCGCATAATCGGGATAATCAACAGACTTGTTTTCATATACACCCATGTCGGCCACCTGATATCCTTTTTCGTTCAGCCATTTTACGATGGCAGTTTTGTATTCGTAGCCGGCATGATCACAGCCAATGGCGATGGGCAATGAAAGATTGAATGAGCTCATATAGCAAGATTATTAAGTTGCTGAATCAGGGATTAGTTCCACTCTTTATCTTTCGCTTCCTGCCTTTTGAATACGCGGCGGGAAATAACGATACTGAATTCATACAGAGCACAAAGTGGGAGGAACACAATCATCTGGCTCATCCAGTCGGGTGATGGCGTAATGATGGCTGCAATCACCAGAATGGCCACATACGCATACTTTCTGTACGTGGTGAGGAACTTCGGTGTAACCAGTCCGATACGGGTGAGCACATAGGAGATGATCGGCAGTTGAAATGCCAATGCCGCACCAATAATGATATCGATGAGGTTCTCCATGTAATCAGCCAGTGTAGGGCGGGCAACCAGCAGATGTTTGGTGCCGATGGTATAGTTCAGCAGAAAGCTGAATGTGAAAGGCGCCAGCAGAAAATAACCGAATGCTACGCCTAAAAAGAAGAATAAGGATACCCAGAAGATCGCGCCTCTGGTGCTTTTCAGTTCTTTGGGAGTGAGGGCTGGTTTGATGAACCGCCAGATCTCCCAGAAAATATAGGGGAATGCAATAATGAATCCGCATGAAAAGGCAATGGTGATGCTGCTCATGAACTGCGACCCGAATGTGATGGTCTGCATTTCAACATTGGCAGGAGGAGGGAGGCAGAGTGCCTGTCCGGCACCAATCCACTCGCTGAATTTGCACAGGTAAATATATGTAGTGAAATCAGCCTGCAAGGGGGCTGTGATCACGTTATCGAAAATCCAGTCGATATACACAAAAGCCACAATTGCTCCCGCGATGATAGCAAGCAGTGAACGCATGATATGCCAACGCAGGGCTTCGAGATGATCTATGAAAGTCATCTCGTTCTCTTCAGGGGCTCGCTTTTTTAAGAATTGTAGTGCCATCGGAAAATATCGCTGATCATCATGAAAAGCGGGGCAAATTTAAGGTTATTAACGCTGGATTATGCAATAATCCTGTTAATGAGTAGTAATGAATAAGCTTAACGGCATTAAATTTTGAGGATTTTCAGCCTCACCATTTCAATTCTGGTGTCGCTTACATTCAGTACCTCAAATTCGTAATGGCCGATAATGATGCGTTCTTTCAGCTTGGGAATGGTTTCATGCTGGTGAATGATGAACCCGGAGAGGGTTTCAGAATCGTTCTCAGGGAACTGCAGTCCGTATTTTTCGCGCAGGTGGTCGAGTTCGAGCCTTCCTGAAAGAATGTACTCATCCTCAGACACCTGCTTCTCTTCAAATTCTTCGGTATCGTATTCGTCTTTGATCTCGCCAAAGATCTCTTCGAGCAGGTCTTCCATGGTAACAATGCCGGCTGTGCCACCGAATTCATCTACCACCCATGCGATGCTTTTGCGCTCGCGTGTGAATTTATTGATGAGGTCGGTAACGCTCATGCTTTCCGGAATGGCGGGAATCGGCAGCAGCATATCTTTTATGGAGGCTGGCTGCTTGAACAGATCGAGCTGGTGAATATAACCTACGATATGATCGATATTTTCTTCGTACACCACCAGTTTGCTGAGTTTGGTTTCAACAAAGAGATGGCGTGTTTTTTCGATGTCGAAATTCAGTTCCACTGCCACGATCTCTTTGCGTGGAACGAGACAGTCTCGCACTTTCACTTTGGGCAGACTGAGTGCATTCTCGAACAGTTCGGTTTTGAGATCCTGGTGTTCGAGGCTATGCTGATCGGTATTGTTCTGTGTAAACGTATCGAGGTCGGCACGATTGAAGGTCTCTTTCTTCTTATCGATTCTTATATCGAAGATTACATTGAGGATGAAGATGGATAGTTTGGTGAAGAGATTGGCTACCCAGAAAAAGAGCGAATCGCAGAATGCAAGCAATCCGCTGCGGGCTGCGAAACTCAGCGTGCTGTCTGCTTTTGCACGGAAGATAGCTTTGGGAATGAACTCTCCGAGAATGATGATGATGATCCAGCTGAGGATTATTTCCATCATCAGCAGAATCGGCATCAGGCTGCCCATTATCTCTGATCTTTTCACCAGCAGATCGAGACCGGCGCTTCCGAGCAATACAGCAATTACCAGAAATGTATTGTAACCAACAATATTGGTTCCGATGAATCGCGATGGATTATCGTAGAGACTGGAAAGAAAAGCAATGCCGCTGGCTCCCTGGTTCTTTTTCAGTTCCACGTTGAGCCGGTTAGCGGTAGTGAAGGCTACTTCAATTCCGGAAAAGTAAGCGATAAAAAAGATCGCTCCGCAGAGAGCGATGATAACTGCTAAACTCATACTTCGTATACGAATCTATACAAAAGCCGGGGGATTACATAAAATAAATATGACTATTTTATGCGCTATGAAATGGCCCTCAGTCTTTTATTTGACCAAAAGATAATAAACGTCTTTTCCGGGTGAAAAGTTTCTACAATTCCAGAAAATCTTCGATGATGCGGGCGGCTTCTTCGCGGGCACGCGGAAGATGGTCGTTGATCACAATGCGATGAAAATGATGTTTGAAGGAGATCTCGTAAGAGGCTTTGTTTACGCGGGCCGCCAGGCTCTCTTCGGTTTCGGTACCCCGGCTCTGAAGCCTTTTCTTCAGTTCGTCCACGGAAGGCGGTTCAATGAAGAGGCTGAGGGTAGAATCGGGGTATTGCTGCTGAACGTGGATGGCTCCCTTTACATCGATATCGAGAACAGGCACCTGATGGTTGTTCCAGATGCGTTCCAGTTCCGATTTGAGGGTACCATAATATTTGCCTTCGTACACCATTTCCCATTCCACAAACTGCTGGTGCTGGATCTTCTCCTGAAACGATTCGGCAGAGAGGAAATAATAATCCACGCCGTCTTTTTCATTGCCGCGCGCCTGACGCGTGGCGGCTGAAATGGAGAATGCCAGCTGCGGATATTTTTCCAGCAGATAATGGGTGATGGATGTTTTTCCTGCTCCCGATGGAGCAGTGATGATGATGATCTTATTTTGTGGATCGAAGGCCATAAAGAGGTAATAAGCTGCAAAGGTTATGAAATTCGCTTGATATCTGCACCCAGTGCGCGAAGACGCGTATCGATATTCTGATAACCGCGATCGATCTGCTCGATGTTCTGAATGGTGCTCTTGCCTTCTGCACTCAGTGCAGCGATCAGCAACGATACCCCCGCACGAATATCCGGACTGCTCATGGTGATTCCACGCAAAGATTGCTCGCGGCCAAGGCCTATAACCGCCGCCCTGTGCGGATCGCAGAGGATGATCTGGGCACCCATATCTATCAGTTTATCTACGAAAAAGAGACGGCTCTCGAACATCTTCTGATGAATGAGTACAGATCCTTTCGCCTGAGTTGCCACTACCAGAACAATGCTCAGCAGGTCGGGCGTGAAGCCGGGCCATGGATGATCGTAAATGGTGAGTACAGATCCGTCGAGGAAGGTTTGGATCTCATAAGAATCCTGTGCGGGTACATGAATATCATCCCCCACAAAATCCATTTGAATACCGAGCTGACGGAATTTATCAGGAATAACCCCAAGGTTTTCGAGGCCAACATTTTTGATGGTGATATCGCTTTGCGTCATGGCGGCGAGGCCGATGAAAGATCCGATCTCGATCATATCGGGCAACATGCGGTGTTCTGTTCCTCCGAGATAATCTACACCTTCGATAGTGAGCAGATTGCTTCCGATGCCCTGAATGCGGGCGCCCATACGCGTGAGCATGCGGCAAAGCTGCTGCAAGTATGGTTCGCAGGCTGCATTGTAAATGGTAGTAACTCCTTTTGCCATTACTGCCGCGAGTACGATATTGGCGGTACCTGTTACGGATGGCTCGTCGAGCAGCAGGTAAGTGCCTTTGAGATTGGGAGCGTTGAGGTGAAAGAATCCATCCTCCGGATGATAAGTGAATTCGGCACCCAGTTTCTCGAACCCGATGATATGTGTATCGAGCCTGCGGCGACCGATCTTATCACCACCGGGTTTGGGGATGAATGCCTTGCGGAACCGCGCCAGCAGCGGACCTGCGAGCATTACGGAGCCGCGGAGCTGCCCGCTTTTTTTGCGGTATGCTTCGCTATGGAGATAATCGATATTTACGTCGTCTGCCTGAAAGATGCAGGTGTCGCGCTGCGGTCTTTCTACCTTCACATTCATATCTGCCAGCAGCTCTATCAGCAGGTTCACATCGAGAATATCGGGGATATTGGTGATGGTAACTTTTTCGGGAGTGAGCAGCACGGCACTGATGATCTGTAAGGCTTCGTTCTTTGCGCCCTGCGGAACGATGGAGCCGCTGAGCTTTTTGCTACCGGTTACTTCAAAGGAAGGCATATTGTTGGTTGATGATTGTTGAGTGAATGAGTTAACAAAAAAAGTTGATCATGCAGGATGATCAACTTTTCAAAGGTATAAACCGAAGACGTTATTTGTATCTTTTCTTATTGAATTTACCACCGCCACGGTTATCACGGTCGTTGCGGTTGTTGTTGCCGCCACCGCCTCCGCGATTGTCGCGCTGGCCGAAGTTTTTACCGCCTCCGCCGCCACCGCCGCGTTTGTTGCGGTAGTCGCCATATCCGCGGTTGTCGCGCTCACGGCCACCTTCTGAGTGACGTTGCTGACGAACGAACGGTGTATTGGTAAAGGTGAGCTGACCCTGAGTGATATTGCTCAGTTCGCCCTGGATGGCATCGTCGTGCACCTGCTCTTTATGCCAGTTGTTGTAGGCTAACTTCATGTAGTAGGCTACTGCATTGGCAAATCCCTGACGTTTTTCCGGGTTCTCTTCTTTCAGCGCCTTGTTGATAACGATCTCGAGGTTCTTGCCGAGGTGAGAGAATTTCGGATAGCGTTTGGGGTAAGGAAGCGGTTTTGGCTTCGCTTTGAGCGTCTCCCTGGTGGGGATAGGATATGGACTGTCCACATCCAACTTAAAATCGGAGATCAGAAATAAGTGATCCCATAATTTATGACGGAAATCTTCTACGTTCTTTAAGTGTGGATTCAGAAATCCCATCAGTTCAATCACTGAATAAGCGTTGCGCTGGCGGGTCTCTCTGTCTTCGATACTAAGCAGGTACTCAACCATCTTCTGAATATGGCGACCATATTCACGCATGATGAGGTGATTCCTGGTAGTATTATATTCCATTTCTTCTACTTCTGCTTGCATATTGGACAAATGTAACAAACTTTTGGTTTGTAAAATATTTTCCCGCAGCCTGTCTGCCAGCTTCTTTAACGGTTTATCAATACTTTAAATGTCTGTATGTTTCCGTCTGAAAGGGCTCTACTTCTGAGAAAATATATACCCGGAGTGATGCCGGGCGGTATGTTCAGCTGCAGAATGCTGGAATTGTTTACGTTAAGGGTATGGGTAAAAACGGTCTGTCCCGCCCCGGATACGAGTTCCAGCCGGTACCTGCCTTTCAGTGGCTGGTCGGCCTGAATGGTAACCTGATCTTTTACAGGGTTGGGGTAGGTGATATAACTAACCGGCGTATTGGTGCCGAGGCCTACCTGGCGGACGGCAGAGTAGCGGCCGTGTCCCGAAGCATTGAGCTGTTTGATTCTGACATATAATTTGCCTGAAGCAGTTTTATCAGGAAGGAACTGATAGTTGTATTTTGCTGAAGCACCCTGAGCAGCATATTGTCCGGCAATTTTCCCGGCAGGGACGAACGTACGTCCATCATAACTGATCTCGATTTCATAAGAATTGGATATTTCTTCATTTGAAACGTTCCATTGCAGCTTTATAGTATGATCGGGCTGTTTGGTAGCCGTGAATTGCCTGAAAATTTCAGGAAGCGGCGTAGTAGGGCAATAAGAATAGACCAGTTTGAATTTCCCCCACAGTTTACCGTTAACGCTCAGATTGTAGTTCATGCCGCCCAACTGAGGAATCAATCCCCCACTGATATCAAACGTAAAATCGATGGTTCCGGCACCGAGATAAGCACCGGCACCCGTTACTGTCTGCTGATGATGAACATTATTGAAAACGGTATCGGGGCCATAGGTAGTGGAGTCTCCCGGAGTATTGAATGAGTTGAGCGTAGTGGGACCATAACTTCTCATCACATTGTCGTTGATGTTCATGCCACCGGGCCCGGTGATACTGGGTGAAAGTGATAACAAAAACCTGGCTACTTTAGCATAAGGGTCTCTGTTTCTGGCTCCTGAAACGGTTACCAGCGAGAATGTATCGTACAAAGTGGCGCATACCAAAGTGCCTGTAGCCGTAGGAAATTTCGGAAAACTGATGGTGTTGGTACTGGCAGTGGTGGTATCGAGCACAACAATATGCTCGATGGTCAAACTCGGAGTGCCGCCGGGGCACGTACTGCATTGAGCAGAAAGATCAAGGGGAAAAACTAACGCAAGGAAGCAGACGAAGCCGCTGAGAAAAGTGTAATAAATGTGTTTCATAGGTACTGCATTTCATGTTCGGATAGGATTTTTCTGGTGGTCGCAGCCGTAAATTCCACCGCGTCATTTTCGGGCAGATGGTATCCTTCCGATAGTGACGGGCATAATTTTCAGCGTAGGGTTCGTTCCGGAACAGCCGGATTAATTACTGTTCCTTAGGGCTATACATAAAAACGGGCGCTATTGGTTTTTGGTATCAGAGGGCGTTAAAAAGTGGATAATTTCCCAGAGAAGTAACATACAACCCTTCCCAAAAGGATTATTCCCCGTATTTTTGGGCTTCATCTTTTTCTAAAAATTCTGATTGTCAATAAAAACATGACAAAATCAACTATCACAATAGATGTACACCTCGATGATAAGCGTGTACCTGAGAATATCAACTGGAGTGCAACAGACAGCACAGCAGAAAATGCACGTCAGGCAAAAGCCATGATGCTGAGCTTCTGGGATGGCAACGACAAAAGCGCGCTTCGCGTAGACCTCTGGACCAAAGACATGATGGTGGACGAAATGGCTGATTTCTATTATCAGACATTCATGACCATGGCAGACAGCTTCGAGCGTTCGACACACCAGGCAGAACTGGTAAACAGCATGAAGCAGTTTGCACAGGACTTTTACAAGCGTTTCCAGGAAATTCAGATGGAGCAGAACAAAGCATAACAATAAATTATTCCTATGAGCCTTGAACTTAAGGTGAATACAGATCTGAAAGCAGCCATGCTGGCAAAAGATGAGGCGGCATTACGCGGTCTCCGTGCCATCAAGTCTGCCATCCTTCTTGCTAAAACAGCAGAAGGAGCAGCAGGAGCTGATCTTTCGGAAGATGCAGAAATAAAACTATTGCAGAAACTGGTGAAGCAACGCAAAGATTCACTGGAAATATTTCAGCAACAGAACAGAGAAGACCTTGCAAAGAAAGAAGAAGAAGAAATTGCAGTGATTGAAAAATTTCTTCCCAAACAGATGAGTGCAGAAGAGCTGAAAGCAGAAGTGGCAGCGATTATTGCGGCTACAGGCGCTTCATCACCAGCTGATATGGGCAAGGTAATGGGAGTAGCTTCCAAACAACTCGCAGGCAAAGCCGATGGAAAATCTATCAGCGCTGCAGTAAAAGAGTTGCTCAGTAAATAAGAAAAAGCGAAGAGCCCCGTTATTAGTATTACATGATCATTGATATAATATTTATCATCATGCTGATCATGGCTGTTATCAGAGGATGGCAGCGTGGATTGGTAATTGCGATCTTCTCTGTGATCGGACTGATCATCGGGATAGCAGCAGCCATGAAGCTTTCCATAGTAGTAGCGGGATGGCTGAAAGACAGCACCAGCATTTCTGCACAATGGGTGCCGGTGATTTCTTTTGCGGCAGTGTTCATCGGAGTAGTATTGCTGATCAGATGGGGAGCAAACCTTCTCGAAGCAACACTCGAAGTGGCATTGCTGGGCTGGGCCAACAAACTGGGAGGAATTCTGTTGTACATAATAATATATACACTCGCCTATAGTGTGATATTGTTCTATGCAGAACAACTGAAACTGATCAGCCCCACAGCCATTCAACAATCAGTTACCTACGCGTATATCCAACCGCTGGGGCCCTGGGTGATCGATGGATTCGGTAAGCTGATACCCGCATTCAGGGATATGTTCGGTGATCTTGAAGCATTTTTCGACAGGCTCGCTCAAAAAGCAACCACACAGTAAATGCCGAAACGACCGGACAGGATAATAGAAATGACACAAAAAATTAGTAGTTTACAGTAAAATTTAACAGCTGAAATTTCAACGATGCCTTTTTTGAGGTAAATCGTTTACTTTAGCGAATATTTGACTGAATTGAACCGATTTAACTGATGAATTACGAGATCAAACAGGCGGACAAATTCAAATTTATCGAAGAAGGAGAGGGAGAACCATTAATGCTGTTGCACGGCTTGTTCGGTGCATTGAGCAACTTCGCTGATTTGATAGAATATTTCCGGCCCCATTATAAAGTAGTGGTGCCCATGATCCCCTTGCTTGACCTGGATCTCCTCCACACCTCTGTGGGTGGAATGCAGAAGCATGTTCAGAAGTTCATTGAATACAGGGACTACAAAGACATTAATCTCCTTGGTAACTCCCTGGGAGGGCATATGGCACTTATTCATATTCTCAAGAACCCTGAAAGGATCAAATCTCTGACCCTTACAGGAAGCTCTGGCCTCTTCGAAAACGGAATGGGTGATACCTATCCCAAAAGAGGCGATTATGAATATATCCGCAAAAAAGCGGAGAATGTATTCTTCGACCCCGCAAAAGCTACCAAAGAAATTGTGGACGAGGTATACGAAATCACCAATAACCGCATCAAGGCGATCAAAATCATTGCTCTCGCCAAAAGCGCTATCAGAAATAACCTCGGCGAAGAACTGAACCAGATCAAACAACCTACATTACTGATCTGGGGAAACAACGATTCTGTAACTCCTCCATTCGTGGCAAGAGAGTTCCAGCGATTGATTCCCAACAGCGAACTGCATTTTATCGACAAATGCGGCCATGCACCAATGATGGAAAGACCTGAAGAATTCAATCAGATCCTGCACAAATTTCTAACAAAATTAAATGAGCCCGCAGCGGTTCATTGATTCCTGTCGTCTTAGGTAAAGAACGGTTCCCGATGCTTCATGGAAAGCCGGAACAACTTGGTACGTGTGGTCTTATTTGCTCTGAATGCCTTCTGCTTTTGCTAGCTGAAAATCACTGAACCTTACCTGGAACTCATTGATCATTGGTAAAAATCAAACAGCAATCATTCTGTGTTAAACAAAGAACTCATATCAACCGCCATTCCTTCGCTCAATCCGGGCGATACCGTGTTGCAGGCTATGGAACTGATGTCTGAGTTCCATGTGGCACAGCTTCCCGTTGTAGCCGACGACAAATACCTGGGCCTTACCGCTGAAGACGATCTGATGAATGCCGACGAAAACGCATTGCTCCAGACCATCGAAAGCCACTTCTCCCGGATCAGCGCAAGAGCCAACTCCCATTTCCTCGAATCCGTTCAGATGGCCAACGAGCACAACCTCTCACTGGTGCCCATCACGGAAAAAGACAATGAATTCATCGGTGTGATCACCGTTCCCGATCTCCTCAAACAATTGGGAAAAACCACCGGAGCCAATGAACCCGGAGGCATCATTGTTCTTGAAATGGAACAACGCAACTTCTCCTTCTCAGAAATAAGCAAGCTCGTAGAAACAAACGATGCACAGATCACCCAGCTGAACACACAATGGGATAACAGTGCAGCAGCCTTCTTCGTAACTATGAAGATCAGCAAGTTTGAAATCTCCGACATTGTAGCTACCTTCCAGAGATATGAATATCAGGTGAAATATTATTTTGGCGAAGAACAGTACGAAAATGAACTGAGAAGCAATTACGACCACCTGATGAATTACCTCAATATCTAAGCTGCGATAAGCGCTTGCTGATGGGAAAAAAATATCTGATTACCATATGTCTCTTTCTGTTGTGGTGCACCATTTCGCGTGCACAGCAATTGCCCGATACATTGCCAGATCCGCACGCAGTAAATCCATACATCGATAAAGCCCAGCCCACTCCATTCATAGTAGGTAAGATCTATATCGAAGGCAATAAAAGAACAAAATCGTATATCATAGAACGTGAGTTGCCCTTCAAAACAGGCGACTCCATCTACCTTACAGATCTTGTAAACGGATTTGAAACAGGAAGAAGACAACTCTTCAACACCAGCCTTTTCAATGAAGTGGTGGTCTCTCTCAAATCTTTCAGAGGATATGTGGTGGATGTGAACATCGAAGTGAAAGAACGATGGTACATCTTTCCACTGCCTTACGTAAAACCGGTAGACCGCAATCTTTCTGAATGGTCCAAGCAGGGCTACAGCGCCGACCGCCTCAACTACGGATTCAAATTCACCTGGTATAATTTCACAGGGAGAAACGATAAACTCCGCCTTTGGCTCATCACCGGATACACCCGCCAGCTGCAGTTTCAGTACGATCAGCCCTATGCCGATAAAACCCTGAAACACGGATACCGCATAGGTTTCACCTATTCTTCCAATAAGGAGATCAATTACCTTACTACGGATAACCAGCAACGTTATATCGATACCTTACGCGACGGTCTGAAAAAATACAGCGGTTATATCGAGTATCAGTACCGGCCCGGGCTTCGCACCTGGCATAACTTCAGAGTGGCTTACACCAAACAGGTGGCCGATACCGGACTTACCCGTTACAGTCCCAAATATTTCGGGGGAAACACAGCTACCATTTCCTACCCCGAAATTTCCTACACACTGAAATATGTGAATGTAGATTATATCCATTTTCCGCTCACCGGCATACAGGCCGAAGCCAGCCTGCTGAAACGCGGCTTCGATTCTAAGAACAATATGTGGGAATTGAGCGGACGATTCTCCAAAGGATGGAAGCTCGCCAAAAAATGGTATTTCGGATGGCAGGGCAATGGTGTGGTGCGGGTTCCGTTCGATCAGCCATATATCAATCAACGTCTCTTCGGGTATGGCGATCTCTATCTCCGCGGACTGGAACGATACGTAATCGATGGCGTAGCTGCAGTGATGAGCCGGCAAACCCTTCGCCGCGAGATGGTAAGGTTTTCCATTCCTACTTTCATCAAATCCAAATCGCACGATAAGATACCTTTCCGCATCTATGCCAGAACGTTTGCCGATCTGGGTTATGCCTATAACAAAGACAAGATGCAGAATCAGCTCAATAACTCCCTGGTAAATAAATCACTGTACACGTATGGAGCCGGCGTAGACATCGTAACGTTTTACGATTTTATCTTCCGGTTCGACTATAGCTTCAATCAATTAGGGCAAAAGGGGCTATTTTTACACATCAAGAATGAGTTTTAAGCAACAGCACCCAATATGAAAGTAGCTATCTACAGCCGGGTCATCGAAAACGAGTTGAAAGCAGATGTACAGCAATTGCTCGATGAACTGGCAAAAGAAAACATAGAACCGGTGATCTATCATCCGTTCTTTGAAACCATCAAGTCTTCTTTCCGCTTTCCGGAGAAGACGGCTATTTTCAGCGACCCATCCGATCTGGGCGAGCAGATCGATTTTGTGATCAGTCTCGGCGGAGACGGTACGCTTCTCGATACCGTTACGCTGGTTCGCGATAAGAACATCCCTGTACTGGGTATCAATTTCGGAAGACTGGGCTTTCTGGCCAGCATCGGCCGCAACGAACTGAAGTCTGCTGTGGAAGCGCTTGTAGACCGCAATGTGGTGATCGATAAACGCTCCCTCATTCACCTCGATGCAGACAAACCGCTCTTTGGCAATGTGCCCTGCGGGCTGAATGAATTTGCCATTCACAAAACAGATACTTCTCCGATGATCAAGATACACACGTATCTGAATGGAGATTTTTTAAATACGTATTGGGCTGATGGACTGATAGTAGCCACTCCAACCGGCTCAACCGGTTACTCGCTCAGCTGTAATGGTCCGGTAGTATTTCCCGAATCGTCGAGTTTTGTGATAACGCCGGTAGCGCCGCATAACCTCAATGTTCGTCCGATTGTGGTGCCGGATGATAACGTGATCTCATTTGAAGTGGAATCCCGTGCCGATCATTTTATCTGTGCTTTGGACTCCAGGAAAGAAATTGTGGAAAAGAAAGTGCAACTTGCAGTGCGGAGAGAAAGCTTTACCCTCAGCCTGGTAAGATTGAACGAAAACAACTTCCTGCAGACACTCCGCAATAAACTGAGCTGGGGCCTCGACACAAGAAACTGATCTGCCTTCTGAAACCCGCTTCGGTAGCGGTAATTTAACTTTTCCAATAGACTGAAAAACCAAACTGTTTCGTTAACAGCAACGTACTACTTAATCATTATATTGCAGTATATGAGAAAACTGGTTTTTTTGGCTCTGCTGGGTATATCCCTTTTCGTGGCGCCACAAGCGATGGCTCAGTATGAGAGCTATGTTCACGTAGGTGAATTCGGCATCTCTGCAGGAGCAGCCCACTACTTCGGTGATCTCAATACAAGAGGAAGAGTGAACAGGCCCAAACCCGCTATAGGCTTGTTTTTCCGTAAACAATTCGGCAATTATGTGGCGCTTCGCGTGGGCGCTCACTTTGCGCAACTCGGTTATTCAGACATTTACAATACCAACAACATATACCAGCAGAGAAGAAATCTCAGCTTCAACTCAAATATTTTTGAAGTAGCCTTGCAGGGAGATTTCAATTTCTTCAAGTTCATTCCTGCCGATCCGATGTACAGATTTACTCCATATGTAACTTTTGGGGTGGGAGTATTCAACTTCGATCCGTATACGTATCTGGGTGGGAAGAAATATTTCCTTCGCCCGCTTGGTACAGAAGGGCAGGGGCTGGATGTGGAGCCATACAAAGACAGAAAACCATACAGCACCATGGCACTCTGCATTCCGTTTGGAGTGGGAGTGAAATATGCACTGAATGAAAGGATGAACCTGGGTTTTGAAGTGGTGCATCGCTTTACCGGAACCGATTATCTGGATGATGTGAGCAAGACCTATGTGGGAGTAGACAAGTTTCCGACGCAGCCCGACGGAACACCTTCGGTGGCAGCGCGTTTGCAGGACAGATCCTACGAAACAGGCAAGATTATCGGTGAGGAAGGCAGACAACGCGGATTCTCCAAACAGAAAGATCAATACATTTTTGCAGAGATCACCTTCTCTTTCAACCTCAGTTCTTACCGATGCCCATCGGCTAACTGATCGACCAGACACCATATTATATAGACCAACGGATTTGGCCGTTTACAGCCAACCTGTTAGAATGTTCATAATAAGTACATAAAATTTCCATGAAAATAGCTTCCCATTTAAATTTTTGTACCTTTGGTCCCTTCAAAAAATAAGGTATGAGGAGCCGAAAGGACCATATTAACCTGCAGATGTTGCCCCGGCACATAGCCATCATCATGGATGGAAACGGCCGTTGGGCTAAGGAGAAGGGGCAGGATCGCCTCTATGGTCACTTTCATGGAGTGGAAAGTGTTCGCAATATCGTGGAAGGATGCGCTGAACTCGGCGTTGAATACCTCACCCTTTATGCATTTTCTACCGAAAACTGGGACAGACCTCAGCAGGAAGTAACAGGCCTGATGGAGCTGCTTGTAGAAACCATCCGCAAAGAAACTGAAACGCTCAACAGAAATAATATCAAACTGCATGTGATCGGTGATATGAAAATGCTGCCTGAGTATGCCAGGCAGGCACTTCGCGAATCACTGGAGATCACCAGCCGCAATACCGGCCTCAATCTTATCATGGCCCTCAGTTATTCCAGCAGATGGGAACTGGTACAGGCCGTGAAACATATTGCAGAAGATGTAAAAGCCGGGATCATTTCTCCCGACTCAATCACACAGGATACCCTGAGCGGCTATCTCTCCACAGGAAGCTTCCCTGATCCGGAACTCATGATCAGAACCAGCGGAGAATACCGTATCAGCAATTTCCTGCTTTACCAACTGGCTTATGCAGAACTTTATTTTACCAATGTGCGCTGGCCCGACTTCAGAAAAGAAAATCTGTATGAGGCCATTATCGACTTCCAGAAACGAGAGAGAAGATTTGGTAAAACCGGAGATCAGGTTCAGCAGGAACCTGTGGCCAACCAATAATATCCCCCATGATGCATATCCCCTTCCCAAAAAATCATTCATTTCCTGCGCGTTTTAACAAACAGTTTTAAAACACAATTAATAAATCCCTTTAATTTGCTCCAGCTTAAACAACCCGGAATGCAGCGTTCGTTTACTTCCCCTGTTTTTTTATTGGCTTTCGTACTGTTATTGGCAGGTTCAGCTTATGGACAGGAAAAAGATACCATACCAACGTCCGTTGACCCGGAGCTGGAAGCAATTATGTCTTCAAAGAACCCGAAGGAGTATATTCTGGGGGGGATTAAGATATCTGGTACCAAGCGATATGATGAACAATTGCTGATCTCTATCGCAGGTTTCAATGTAGGAGATAAACTGCTGATACCCGGAGGCGACAACTTCTCAAAAGCCATCAACAACCTCTGGAAACAACGCCTCTTCTCAAACGTTCAGATCTATTTTACTAAACTCGAAGGCAATAATCTCTTCATAGAAATTCACGTTACAGAACGCCCAACACTCTCCAAATTCTCTATCAAGGGTGTAAAGAAATCTGATGAAGATGATCTGAAACCCAAAACCGATCTCACCATCGGTAAAGTGGTTACAGAAAACGTGAAGCGCAATGCCGTTGAAGCCATTCAGAAATACTATACAGAAAAAGGATTCCAGAGTGCCCAGGTAGATATCGTGGAAACCCCCGATGCTTCTCTGCCCAATGCTGTGATTCTTACACTGCATGTTACCAAAGGCAACAAAGTGCGCATCGCCGGAATAGACTTCTTCAACAATAAAGAAGTAGGCGAACTGAAGCTGAAAAAGCAAATGAAGGGAACCAAAGAAATGACCAAGCTTACGCTTTTCCCCGATAATGAGCCTAGCCCTTACGGTGAAAACAAGCCCATGACCTTCAAAGAGTACCTGAGCAATGCAGGGCCTCTGTCTCTCTCCAAAACAAAAGAATACCTCGATCCATATTTCCGGTTCAAATTATTCAGCTCTGCCAAGTTCAACGAGAAGAAATATCTCGAAGACAAAGAGAAAGTACTCGACTACTACAACTCACTCGGATACCGTGATGCAGCGATCGTTGCCGATACGCAGTACTTCAACAAAAAAGGAAATCTGAAAGTAGACCTGAAAGTAGACGAGGGTCACAAATACTATTTCGGTAATATATCCTGGAAAGGAAATACAAAATATTCAGACTCCATTCTGAATGTACTGCTGGGTATCAAAAAAGGCGAGACCTACAATCTCGAAACACTCAACAGAAAACTGGGTAAACAATTAACGCAGGAAGGTGGAGACATCGGTTCATTATATATGGACGATGGTTACCTCTTCTTCCAGGTAGACCCCGTTGAAACGGCGGTATATAATGATACCATCGATTTCGAGATCCGCATGCGCGAAGGTCCGCAGGCGACTATCAAGAACATTACCATTGCCGGTAACGATAAAACCAAAGAACACGTAATCCGTCGTGAGTTGCGTACCCTGCCCGGCGATAAATTCAGTCGTCAGGATCTGATACGTTCACAGCGTGAGATCTCTCAGCTTGGTTACTTCAACCAGGAGAAGATCGGCATCAACCCTGTTCCTAATCAGGAAGATGGTACAGTAGACATTCACTATACCCTCGAAGAGAAATCTTCGGATCAGCTGGAGCTCAGTGCCGGCTGGGGTGGTGGTATCGGTTTAACTGGTACCGTGGGTGTATCGTTCAACAACTTTTCTATCCGCAACATATTTAATAAGAAGGCCTGGGATCCGTTACCAACCGGTGATGGTCAGAAACTGAGCTTGCGCATTCAGTCCAACGGACGTGCGTTCCAGAGCTACAACGCATCATTCACCGAGCCATGGCTGGGTGGAAAGAAAAGGAACTCACTCACAGTGAGCCTTTCAAAAACATTGTTCCGCACAGGTGGATATGATGGTAACCGTTATGTGTACAGCGATACCAACAAACTGAAAAGTTTCAGTGCAGCGGTATCATTGGGTAAGCAGCTGAAATGGCCCGATGACTTCTTTACATTGATCTATTCGGTGAGCTTTACTCAGTATAAGCTGATCAATTATCCTTATTTCATTTCTCA
Source organism: Pseudoflavitalea sp. G-6-1-2 (assembly GCF_012927185.1). GTDB lineage: Bacteria > Bacteroidota > Bacteroidia > Chitinophagales > Chitinophagaceae > Pseudobacter. Next base: position 643,146 of record NZ_JABBGB010000001.1, on the reverse strand, counting down.
GTTCAAGGATGGTACATCCAACAACCTGAGCTTTAAACTGGCGCTGGCCCGTAACTCTGCGGGACCAAACCCGATGTTCCCAACTCAGGGTAGCAACTTCCTGGCAAGTGTGCAGTTCACGCCACCATATTCATTATTCAATAAGAATATCACCAACGAGGATAACTATAAGTTGCCCGAATTCCATAAATGGCGATTCAATGCAGAATGGTTTATCCCCATCGGCAAAGCCATGGGAGCAGATCGCAGCCGTCAGTTCGTACTGCGTGCCGCAGCCAAGTATGGTTTCATGGGACGATACAGCAGCAAGCTGCAGTACTCTCCGTTCGAGCGCTTCCAGGTGGGTGATGCCGGTCTGGCCAATGGTAACTATATCTTAGGATACGATATCATTGCGCACCGTGGTTACCCTGTGTATGAGAATTCTGATCCTAAGGTGAACCCAGACCAACAACAGGCGTCTCAGTTCTTCACGATGTTCAATAAGTATACCCTGGAGCTTCGTTATCCGTTCACTACCAATCCAAGCAGTACTATCTATGGTATGCTCTGGTTTGAAGCAGCCAACGGATGGTACGATTATAAAGATTATAATCCATTCCGTCTGAGAAGATCTGCGGGTGTGGGTATGCGATTCTTCCTGCCGATGTTCGGTCTCCTCGGATTCGACTACGGTGTAGGTTTCGATCGTCTGAAACCCGATGGCAAACTGCGTGATGCAGCACGCTTCACCTTCATGCTCGGATTTGAACCAGAATAGCAGCGAGAACCATAAAATATTGCCCGGAAATCGGAGAATAACTGGATATTTATATCCTTACTCATAAACTTTAAAAATAAGTGGTATGAAAAAAATACTCTTTATCCTCCTGGGAGTGATGTTGATGGGCCAGCTGGCCAATGCACAACGATATGCTATCGTAGATACCAAATATGTACTCGATAAAATGCCGGAGTACAAAGAAGCACAGAAAAAGCTGGATCAGTTCAGCATGGCATGGCAAAAAGAAATAGACGATAAGCAACAGGTACTCGATAAGATGTACAAAGATTTCGATGCTGAGCAGGTAATGCTGAGCGACGAACTGAAAAAGAAAAGGGAAGACGAATTATTCATCCGTGAGAAAGAATTGAGAGATCTTCAACGCAAACGCTTTGGTTTTGAAGGTGATCTGTTCAAGAAACGTCAGGAACTCGTGAAACCCATACAGGACAAGGTTTACAACGCCATCCAGAAAATTGCTGTTAACCGTGGATACGATTTTATTTTGGATAAAAGTGAAGGAATAACTGTTATATTTGCCGACCCCAAGCTGGACCGCAGCGAAGACATCCTCAGAGAACTGGGTGTTAAATAATCGTGAAAGCACCATCGAGGGAACAACTTATTGTTAGCAATTTTCAACTTAAACTTAAATACTGCCCACCCTGTTTCCGGGCTTTGGGTGTCCTAAACAACAAAATTAAACACATGAAAAAGTTTTTTACAGTAGTGTTGTTCGCTTCAGGGCTTATGATGGTTGCTGCACACGCTCAGGCTCAAAACAAAATCGGTTATATCAGTTCTCAGGAAGTAATCAGCATCATGCCCGAAACCCGGAAAGCTGACTCTTCTCTGAACGAATTCCGCGTTGCTCTCATCGCAAGCGCACAGGAAAAACAAAATGCATTCTACGCTGCATTCGAGAAATTCCAGAAAGATTCTGCTACCATGTCCGAAGCAGTGAAATCTGTAAAGAAAGCAGAGCTGAACAAACTCAGCACTGAACTCGGTGGCGAAGAAGAGCGCATTCAGCAACTGCTCGGTCAGAAACGCGATGAGCTGATTCAACCAATCAACAAAAAAGCATACGAAGCTATCCAGGCTGTTGCCAAAGAGAGCGCATATACATGGGTTTTCGAGAAAGAAGCACTGCTGGTTGCTCCTCCCGGTGAAGACATTCTTCCACTGGTAGCAAAAAAACTGGGCATCAAGGTTCCTACAGGTAATGCACCTGCTGCCGCCCCTGCGAAAAAACCATAAGTTTAAACCGCACCATATTGAACAGGCCCTGCCATCAACGGCGGGGCTTTTTTATTTGTAAATTTGAGCATGTTTGCACCCATTGGAATCTTCGATTCAGGATACGGCGGCCTCACTGTGATGAAGGAGATATTGCAGAAACTGCCGCAATACGATTACATCTACCTTGGCGATAATGCGCGTGCGCCTTACGGCAATCGCAGCTTCGATACAGTGTATCATTACACGCTGCAATGCGTGCAGTGGTTCTTCGATCAGGGATGCCCCTTGGTGATACTCGCCTGCAACACGGCATCAGCCAAAGCATTGCGCACTATTCAGCAGAACGATTTGCCGAAGATCGCGCCGGACAACCGTGTGCTGGGGGTGATAAGACCCACTTCGGAGATCATCGGTTCTTATACCGATACCAAAAAAATCGGCATACTCGCTACCAGGGGAACCGTTCAGTCAGAATCGTACCGCCTCGAAATCGACAAGTTCTTTCCCGATATCGAAGTGCACCAGGAGGCTTGCCCAATGTGGGTTCCGTTGGTAGAGAACAATGAGCACCAGCAACCCGGAGCTGATTATTTTATTGAGAAGCACCTTCAGAATATACTGCAGCACCAGAAAGATATCGATCTGCTGTTGCTGGCCTGTACGCATTATCCTTTGCTGATGAACAAGATCAAACAGTTCATTCCGGATAACATAAAGGTTTTATCTCAGGGGCTGATTGTGGCGGAGAGTCTGGCCGATTATCTGCAACGCCATCCTGAAATGGAGCAGCGATGCAGCAAAAGCGGTACCCGCGCATTTTTTACCACCGACGACCCCAACGATTTCAACCATCAGGCAAGTATATTCTTTGGAGAACCATTGCAATCGAACCACGTGGCATTGTAGAGGATGGTTTTCGTATTGTGCAATCCATAAAAAGTGGATACTTTCGTAGTGAACCCTCCACAGCCCGCCAGAATCCTGTATTCCTGAAAAGCTCCCATTTTCAATGGAGATTTATCATCGGTTAATCAATTAATGTATGATCAGAACATTTCGGTTTTGGTTGCTGGCCATTCTGGCAATCAGCTTTGCAGCATGCGGGAAAGAAAAAAGTGTTGATTCTACTGACGGTGAAAGGTCAGGAGTGTTTAGCATGAAGATCGATGGGAAGCAGTGGATTGCAGATGAGGTTTCCGCAGCCATTACAGCAGATGGATATCTGGTGATCTCAGGGCAGAGTGCCAGCAAGATCTCTTTCTCCATTAAACTCAAGGCCGACAAACCGGGTAAGTATCAGCTAGACCCCAGTACCAAGGACGACTTTGTCGGAATTATGATAGATCAGTCCGGCGCTACCACCATCCCTTACGGAACTGGTTTTGGAAACGATCCCAACAATGCCGGAGGTATTGTGGAGATCACTGAAATCGATAATACCTCTAAAATACTTTCAGGGAAATTTCAGCTGAAGGTATTAAGTGCAGATGGAAGCAATAAGGTGCTAACGCTTACCGAAGGATTGATTGAGAATCTCAGTTTCGCTTCTTCCAATAATCCAGGAGGGCCTGGTAATCCCGGCACCGGTTCCGGAACATTTGCAGCTAAGGTAAATGGAACGGCTTTTCCGGTATCTATTGTTTCAGGTACAAGTGGGTTTGGGTTGCTTTCAATTACAGCATTGAGTGGCGGAGGCAATACTTTACTGTTGTCTATGCCTGCCGCGATAACTGCCGGAACTTATAATCTTGCCGGTTCATTGGGTTATATAGCAGCCTATTCCGAAGGGATAACGCAATACCAAACTGTTGTAAGTGGCGAACTTATTATAACTGAGCACAATACAGCTACCAAAACAATCAAGGGCACTTTCAATTTCAAGGTAAAGAAGAATGCCACTGATAATTTTGATATTACAGAAGGTTCATTTTCAGTAACATACGTAGAGGTTCAGGTTCCGTAAGTAAAAATGCGTTGCGGTGATTGGAAAAAGAAAGTAATGCCTTACCTTTGCCGTCCTTTCACAATCCGGCGGGTGTGGTGACCTGTTGGGCTGAAAAAGAAACCAGGTCTGTTCTCCCAGGCCGCATTCAACAAAGCCAGCTTCGCAAAACCGAAGCGCAAAAAGCGTAAAAGAAACAATTATGAAACGTACATTCCAACCTCACCGCCGTCGTCGTAAAACCGTTCACGGTTTCCGCAAGCGTATGCAAACTGCCAATGGCCGTAAGGTGCTGGCTAGCCGCAGAGCTAAAGGCCGCAAGAAGCTGACAGTTTCTGATGAAAGGAAATTAAAGTAAACTCTTTCTGATCAGTTCAGCATCCGCTGATACTGAACAGTTGAATATAGTTCGAATAGCTCCGCATTTGCCGGAGCTATTTTATTTTTGTTTGATGCCGAAGAAGAACACATTAGGAAAAACAGAACGCCTCAAACGCCGAAAGGCCATCGATCTGGTGTTTAAGAAAGGAAAACATTTCTCCGTTTTCCCGGTCAGAACTTCCTATGCGTTTACGGATACCATCGACACTTCCCTCCAGTGCGGATTCGGTACCAGCAGCCGCAACTTCGGCCGGTCCACCGACCGCAACCGCATCAAACGGCTCCTCCGCGAAGCATGGCGACTGAAAAAGCACGAGCTTCAGGAGCTCACCACTCAGAAGAATGTTAAACTCGCTGTATTCATCATCTTTGTAGGCAAAGAGCTGCCCAACTGGGAGCTGGTGAATGAGAAGATCGACGTAATTTTGCAAAGACTCACCCGGATAGTTAATGAAACAAATACTTCGGATACTTAGTCTTCCCTTTATCGCACTGATAAAGATCTATCAGTGGGGTATCTCTCCATTGCTGGGACCCAAATGCAGGTATACACCCAGCTGCTCTCACTATGCTGTTGAAGCATTCAAAAAATACGGACTCTTCAAAGGTTTCTGGCTCGCAGTGAAACGCATCAGCCGCTGTCACCCATGGGGTGGTCACGGATATGACCCTGTGCCATAAACGAAAAAAGCACAAAGCAGTCTCAGACCACTTCGTGCTTTAATCTATGCAGTGTAATTGCTTACTTGTTCATACGCTTTACGAGGTCGTACAGTTCTTCGCGCTTTTGTTTGCTGGTGGTGAACTTGTAGATCTCAGGCGCTTTCCCATCCTTCCCTGCTTCCACAGTATTAGGAATACCATTGAATGGACCGATGAGCTTGGCGGTGTAGTTCGCACTTACTTTCTTTACTGCACCTGGTACAATAAAGTAAGTTTTGGCTTCATCACTGGCATTGAGGCCCATGATGAGTTGCTGCGTGCTGTCTACAATATGCTGCAATTGCTCGGTAGTGATAGAAGTGGGGATACCACCTTCTCCATACTTTACAATGCTTCCGATCAGCGTGTCGGCTGATTTCAGATTAAGCAGGTAAGATCCACTCTCGGTAAGATCGTAGGTTTTATCTCCATCCTTGCTTTTTACGGTAATTTTTACAGGATCGCTGCCAACATACTGGAGATCCAGTTCATTGTGCTGTGTACCTGGTTCGAAGGTGATCTCTTTGCTGTCCTGCCCTTTCGCAGTGAGTTTGCCACTGCTCATGATCACGAGTTTTTTAACATTGGATGGGCCGGATGAACAGGCTGATGCCAGTAAAGCTACCGTGCAGGCGGCGATGATAGAATACTTCATTGATTGCATTATTTAATGAAAAGGATGGGGTGTAAGTATTATTTGCCAGCTGCTGCAAATCGCTCTGCCACTTTGCTCCAGTTCACTACATTCCAGAAAGCTGCGAGATAATCGGCACGTTTGTTCTGATATTTCAGATAATAAGCATGCTCCCAAACGTCTGCGCCGAGGATCGGGGTACCTTTTACTTCTGCTACATCCATCAGAGGATTGTCCTGATTGGGTGTAGAGCTTACTTCGAGTTTGCCGTCTTTCACAATCAGCCATGCCCAGCCGCTTCCGAAGCGTGTGAGACCAGCATTGTTGAATTTCTCCTTGAATGCATCGAACGAACCGAATGCTGCATTGATCGCATCACCCAGTGCACCTGTTGGGGCGCCACCTGCATTGGGAGCCAGTGATTCCCAGAAGAAAGTGTGGTTCCAGTGACCGCCGCCATTGTTTCTAACAGCAGGGCTGATGCTGCCTGCAGCCGCTACCAGTTCTTCCAGTGATTTGTTCTCATTGGGAGTACCTGCGATTGCTTTATTGAGATTGTCAACATAAGCCTGGTGGTGTTTACCATGGTGGATCTGCATGGTTAACGTGTCAATATGAGGTTCCAGTGCATCCGCTGCATATGGAAGAGGTGATAATGTAAATGCCATACTATTAATTTTTAAATGATAAAGATTTTCCTGACGCTCAAAACTTACGAGGCCCAAATTTACAGGTCATTACCCGATCCGCCAACTACATTCCCCTTATGAAACTCATCATTTAATTGTATATTCATCTCCTGTCAAATTAACTGTTTCACCCAACCACACCACATAACACATGAGTAAACCTACCCAACCGCGGCGGGCCTTTATTCAGAAGATCGGCAAAGGTGTTGCCGCATCTGCTTTGCTGCCAGGCCTGGCGCACGCTGCCGACAATCTTCCCCATACAGAATGGCTCTCCCGCAAATACGTTTCGCCCAACGATAATCTCCAGATTGCCCTTATCGGCGCAGGAGGCATGGGCAACGGAGATGCACAAACCGCCACCAGTATTCCCGGTGTTAAACTCGTTGCTGCCTGCGATCTGTACGATGGCTGCCTCGAAAATGCAAAGAAGAAATATGGGAATGATATCTTCACAACCAAAGATTACCGTGAAGTGCTCAACCGCAAAGACATCGATGCTGTGATCGTTGCCACGCCCGATCACTGGCATAAAGATATTTCCGTTGATGCCATGAATGCCGGCAAAGCCGTCTACTGCGAAAAGCCCATGGTGCACGATGTTTCCGAAGGCCCCGCTGTGATTGCAGCCCAGGCAAAGAACAAAGTGGTGTTTCAGGTAGGAAGTCAGGGTATGAGCTCACTCGGCAATGAAAAAGCCAAAGAACTGTACGAGGCAGGCGCCATCGGACAGCTCAACTATGCCGAAGGTGTATGGGCACGCAATACACCCGGAGGTGCCTGGCAATACGATATGCCTGCCGATGGAAACCTCCAGACTGTAGACTGGAAGCGTTTTCTGCATGGCAACCCTGATATTCCCTTCGACCCGAAAAAATTCTTCCGCTGGAGATGCTTCAAGGATTATGGGACCGGTGTTGCAGGCGATCTCTTTGTGCATCTTTTCTCCAGCCTTCACTATGTGGTGAGCTCTTCCGGCCCTAATCGCATTATGAGTACCGGAGGACTGCGGTACTGGAAGGATGGCCGCGAAGTGCCCGATATTCTGCTCGGTATGTTCGACTATCCACAGACAGCCAATCATCCTGCATTCAACCTTTCGCTCCGTGTGAATTTTGTTGACGGAACCGGAGAGAGCAACTCCCTCCGTCTTGTAGGTAATGAAGGTTCGATGATTGTTGACTGGGATAAAGTCACGCTCATCAAAAACAAATTCTGGCCACCCGATCAGTATGCGAAATATTTTGCAGAACGCAGATATGATAAAGATTACGATCGCAAAACCATCAAAGCTCCTGAAACCACCGTATTCAAGGTAGATGAAGGATACAAAGGCGCACATTACGATCACTTCTTCAACTGGGTACGCGCCATCCGTGGCGGTAAACCTGTAATTGAAGATGCTGTGTTCGGATATCGCGCAGCCGCGCCCGCACTGCTTTGTAACGATAGCTATTACAAAGAGCGCGCTATCAAATGGGACCCCATCAGCATGAAACTAATCGGATAAACTCAGTACATGAAACTTTTTATTCTCCCCCTCGCAGCCGTGATCACTTTAACCAGCATGTCACTTATGCAAGACCATAATAGACTCTCCGCAAAGGAAAAGAAAGCAGGATGGCAATTGCTGTTCGACGGTAAGTCTACCAATCAATGGCATTCCTATCAGAACAAACCTTCAGACGGATGGGAGGTGGTGAATGGAGAACTGCATTGCAAAGAGCAAGATGTTGCGCATCGCGCCGATCTGGTCACCAATGCCGACTACAAAGATTTCGAATTCTCATTCGAATGGAAAGTAGGCAAAGGAGCCAATAGCGGCGCGATGTATCATGTTACGGAAGATCATGATGCCGCCTATCAAACCGGGCCGGAATATCAGCTGATCGACGATCTCGGTTATGCGCAGAAGTTAGAAGACTGGCAGAAAAGCGGAGCGGATTATGCCATGCACCCTCCTTCAAAAATTATGGCGAAGCCGGCAGGAGAATACAACCACAGCAAAATAATTGTACATGGGCCGCATGTAGAACATTGGCTCAACGGAGAGAAAATAGTGGACTTTCAGTTATGGACAACCGAATGGGAGCAACTGAAAGCAAAAGGCAAGTGGAAAGATGCCGCTGATTATGGCATGCGCAAAACAGGGCGCATCGCCTTACAGGATCATGGTGGAGGCATCTGGTTCAGGAATATCAAAATCAAACCTTTGCAGTAGCTATTACAGTCTGCGGAAAGCCGCATCAGACAAGGCTTGCAGGAAACTGCATGTTTTGGCTGTCGTCTGGCATCGAGCTAAAACTTAACAGCTGAATTGTTTCCGGAGTGGTACGGTGGTCACCGGACTGACTAATTTCATCCCTCAACTTAAAGTTTCGACTGCGTTTTTCTGCGGGAGGCACTTTGCTTCGCGGGCAATATTTTCATCTTGCATTCAGAACGCCGCATAAATCCGGAAGAGCCGGAAAATACCGTGCAGAATCGTGCAGCAAATTGCGGTATTCTGATTTCAATCCTTTAACTTACGGGTAATCCCATTCAACAAATACCAAACTGCTTATGAAAGAACTACTGTGTAGGTGGGGGATCATTCTGTTAATTCTTATCCCCACATCTCTCTTCGCTCAAACCAGGCAGATAACCGGCCGGGTCACTGACGACAAAGGCTCTCCTGTTTCTCAAGCTACCATTTTACTGAAAGGATCCAGCGCAGGCGTCTCGGCCAATGATGATGGCCGCTTCACCATTGCCCTGCCCGCTTCGGGCAGCCGCATTCTGGTGGTGTCTGCAGCAGGATTCAAAACCAAAGAACTCAGGCTTTCGGACAGTACCGATTACAACGTGGTGCTGCAAAACGCCGGCAGTCTCGACGAAGTGGTTGTTACTGCCGCCTTCGGCTTCAAACAGAAAAAGAAAACACTCGGATACAATGTGCAGGAAGTGGGTTCTGCCGAGCTTAGCAAAGGGCGGGAGAACAGCTTCATCAATGCCATTCAGGGTAAGGTGAGCGGTGTGAATATCACTTCCAGTGGTGGTACTCCCGGAGCCGGTACCGATATCGTTATCCGCGGTCTCAGCTCCATGAACCCCGCAGGCGATAACCAGCCGTTGATTGTGATCGATGGCGTTCCCGTGAACAACTCCACCAGCTCAGGCGGCATGGTGCCCAGCGCAGGTACCAACCTGCTGCAGGCCGGCAGCAACGATCAGTTTGCTTATCCAAACCGTGGCCTCGATATCAACCCTGATGATATCGAATCCATCTCTGTGCTCAAAGGCGCGGGCGCTACGGCGCTGTATGGATTGAAAGCCGCCAACGGTGTTCTGGTGATCACTACCAAACGCGGCTCAACCGGCAAAATGAGCGTGAGCCTCAACAGTTCCGTTTCATGGGACTATCTCACCAAGTATCCGGAGATACAAACAAAGTATCGCGAAGGACAGCAAGGCAGATTGTCGTGGAACTCCGATGGCACGCCTAACCGATTCCAGACATTCGGACCTCCGGTAACGGAAGGTGATCCTGTGTACAATAATTTCAAACGAGCATTCTCAACCGGCAATCGCTACAACAACTCTGTTACTGTGCAGGGAGGAGGAAATAAAACAACGTACTACAGTTCTTTCTCTGCATTGAATCAGAGCGGCATTCTTCCCGGAACAAAATTCGATCGTTATACATTCAAGCTGGCAGCTAACTCACAGCTCACAGAGAAATTCAGCATGAATGGATCTGCAACATTCACTACTTCTCAGAACGATCAGCCATCTGCAGGAGATAAAGGTGTAATGACTTCCCTTTCTTATCATACCACCACCTTCGATGTGCGCGATTACCTGAACCCGGATGGAAGCATGAAAGTGTACGCGCCAACCATCATCGACAATCCACTTTACGTTGCGAAATACAGTCAGATGAACAGCAATCTCTTCCGCATGGTGGGCAATCTCGGTTTCAACTGGAGCATACTGCCCAAACTGAAATTCGATTACAAAATCGGAGGGGATTATTTCAATGACAGCCGCACACGTGTTGTACCCGGACCAAGATATCCCGGAGACCGCACCACGCTTGATCTGGCGATACTTTCAGGAGGTTTCATCGTAGAGGAAAGGATCACCAGCAGAGATGTGAACAGCAACGCCTTCCTTACCTGGACGGATCAGATCAACGACGACTGGGATTACACGCTCATGGTGGGCAACAACATTCAGGTTACCTACAACGACATCATCAACAACAGAGGTGAGAAATTCGGTCTCGTAGGATTCTACGATCTCAGCAACACTGTTAATCAATACAACCTGCGTACAACAACACGCAGAAGATATGCAGGCATTTTTGGTAACGTGAAATTCGGTTACAAGAACGCTGTGTATGTAGAACTCTCCGGAAGAAACGACTGGAGCTCTACGCTGCCTGTTGCAAATAACTCATTCTTCTATCCTGCGGTGAGCTTGAGTTATATCTTCACCGATCTGCACAATATTTCCAACAACGTCCTCAACTTCGGTAAGCTGCGTGTGTCTTATGCGCAGGTGGGTAAAGATGCGCCGCCATATGCGAACGGTCCTTACTTCTCTGCACCCAAAGGGTTTCCATTCGTAACAGGTTTCAACAGCCTGCTCGGATTTCTCCGCAGTACAGAGCTGTCTGATTCGGCACTCAAACCAGAGATGCAGAAATCTTTTGAAGTGGGAACAGAGCTGCACTTCCTGAAAGACAGACTGAATCTGGATGTAACGTACTACAACAGCCGAAATGTAGATCAGATCATTCCTGTTCCGGTATCTTACACATCGGGCTTCGGCACTTACTACACCAATGCGGGCACTATCCGCAATGAGGGTATTGAAGTGGAGCTCACAGCAGTGCCGGTGAAGAACAAAGAATGGAGCTGGAGCATCACCGGAAACTGGAGTCAGAACAGAAGCAAGGTAGTGAGCATCAAAGAAGGCATCACCGATATTCCGTTCTACGACGAAGGAAGGATCATGAACAAATTAAGTCTCGGCGGATCAGCCGGCGATCTCTGGGGCGTTGCCTATCGTCGCGACGATAAAGGCAATCTGATGATACTGCCCAGCGGATTCCCGGACGTAACACAGGAATTCGTGAAAGCCGGAAACGCTTTCCCCGACTGGATCGGAAGCCTTTCAACTACACTCACCTGGAAGAACTGGAGCCTCTCCGGACTGATCGAATACAAAAAGGGAGGCGATGTATTTGATGTAACTATGCGCAACTCAATCCGTAACGGAGTTCTGAAGATCACAGAGAACCGCTATCAGCAGGTGATCTTCAAAGGCGTGAAGATCGCGGACGGAAAAGAGAATGATATACCCGTAGTGCTCGATCATAACTACTATCGCAACACAGGCCTGTTCAACAACATCGCAGATGTGATTCTGCAGGATGCAAGCTGGCTGAGACTCCGCAACGTTTCACTCAACTACACCATTCCGAAAAAAGTGCTGGAACGCACCAAATTCATTCGCGGTGCATCGGTAGGAATTACCGGCAGCAACTTCATTCTGTGGACACGCTATTCAGGATATGACCCCGGAAGCGGCGCCTTCTCCACCGGCTACAATGCCTACGGATTCACCGGCAGCAATATTCCGAATTTCAGTTCCTGGATCTTCAACCTGAACCTTAATTTCTAAAACCTGACAACATGAGCAACAAATCAATCGTATCATATGCAGTGCTCTGCGGCCTGGTGTTGATGGCAGGTTGTAAAAAATTTGTGGAGAGTGGCAATGTGAATGTCAATCCGAATAGATCACCATCGATCACACTGGCAACAGCATTGCCTGCAGTGGAGTATACCACGGCTAATAATCATGCGTTGCTTGGTTATATTACAACCTTGTTCAGTCAGCAGATGGCATCCTACAGCAGTGGCCCGCTGAACGAAGACAGATACCGCGATGTGCGCATCAGCTCTGCATTTGAAGGCATGTGGACGGCCCTCGCCAATGCCAAACTGATGGTGGATGCGGCCAAACAGCAAGGCGCGCCACACTACACGGCCATCGCGAGAATTCTCTTCGTAACAAACCTCACATTGGCTACAGATACGTATGGAGATCTGCCATTGACGGAAGCATTCAAAGCGCCTCAGATACTTCAACCGAAATACGATAAGCAGGAAGATATCTACACTTTCATGCACAAGTATCTCGATTCAGCCATCGATGAATCGAAGCTTCCAAACCCATCCACACTGAAACCCGGTGTTGATGATCTGATCTACGGAGGCGACACGCTCGCATGGAGAAGAACCGCGTATTTTCTGAAAGCAAGGCTCTACATGCACACAACCAAAAAAGGTGCAGCAGCTGCCGCACAGAACGCACTCGCAGCCATGCAGAATGCGTACACTTCCACATCGAAAGATTACCAGATGATCTTTAGTGAGCGCAATCCCAATCCCTGGTTTGTGAATGTATCGGGAAGGATTTCCGGCAGTGCCACATTCACCATTGCGCCATCGCGGAGATTCTGCAATGCCATCAATGGCACTTACTTTCCGGGATTGGTAGATCCCCGTGCTATCAAGATCATTTACAAACGTCCGGCTGCAAGCAGTTACACAGGCATTACCAATGGTGCGGCCAATACCGGCAACACAGCAGATCTCACAGATACCACCTTCTATGGCATGCGTGGGTCGCCACTGGTGATGGCCACTTATTCAGAGCAAAAACTCATGGAAGCAGAAGCATTGTTTCTGAAGAACGGAGGAGATACCACCACAACAGGATCTACTGCCGATGCGTATGCAGCCTACCTCGAAGGCATCAGGGCCAATATGGACAAACTCACTGTGCCAATTGTTCAACGCGATGCCTATATCGCCAATGCACAGGTAAGCGTGGGAGCAGATAAACTGAAGATTGCACATATCATGCGCGAGAAAATGGTAACGCTGTTTCTCAATCCCGATATGTGGGTAGATGTTCGCAGGTACGATTACAATCCGAATCTTTTTACAGGAATGGAACTGCCGGTGAACATCAATCCTGATATGGGCGGCAAGTTCATCCGCCGTTCGTTGCTGCCATTGGTGGAGGTGAACCGAAACCCCAATGCGAAAGCCGCATTCAAACCAATGACGGAAAAAATGTGGTGGGATCAGTAATCCATCTTCACTCAAAAACAAAAGATCATGAAAGCAATTCAATATATCACGCTCGCTCTATGCACGCTGGCTGCAATAGCGGCCTGCAAAAAAAGCAAGTATGATTTTGTAAGGGACAATTCCACTCCTACAGGTGTGGGTTCTGTGCCTGTAAGCAGTAATGGACTGATAGATATGGCCACACAGAAAACACTTGCCACGTCCAGAACGGATGCAACGGCTTACGATGCCAGCGCCACCTTCAACACGGAGCTGCAATTCTTTTCTGAAAGTCCGGTGAAAGAGATCAATCTGTTCAATACGGTTGGTGCAGGAGCGAAAGAAAAATACAGCACCATCGCATATCAGAAAGCGTTCTCAACCATCAAACGGCTCGATACACTGCTGGTTCCGTACACACTTCCGACAGGTGCTTCGGGAACAGTGATCAGGCTCGACTACGAAATACTTAACCAGAATAACCTGAACGTAATCAGAACCATCTATGTAAAACTGAAATAACCATGGACGGCAACCGGTACCATACCAACAAGGAAATGAACGAAAAGGAAATGGAAGAACTTTTCGCCAGTATTTTCCGTGCCCATGAATACCGGATGTATGCGCTGGCCCAGCAACTCACCAAGAGCGAACAGTTTGCAAAAGATGTGATTCAGGAAGTATTTCTGAAGCTTTGGGAACGCAGAACTGAATTGCATCAGGTAAAGAATATCGAAGCCTGGCTCTACCGGATGACCGAAAATAAAGTGATCGACTTTCTCCGGAAAGCCGCGGCGGACGGCCGTTTGAAAGAAGCTGTCTGGAGCAATCTGGTGCTGCAGCAGGATGATCCCGAAGCGCTGCTCGAAACAAAAGAGTATCATCAGATCATCCGCAAAGCCATCGATAGCTTACCTGCGCAACGCAAACTGATCTGGCAGCTCAACCGGGAGCGCGGATTGAATTATGAGGAAATTGCCAGTGAGTTGCAGATCTCAAAACATACCGTAAAAAATCAATTGTCGTCGGCGCTGCAATCGATCCGGAATTTCCTGTCGGGAACCAGTCGATTGTTTTTCCCATAAATATTTTTGATCCGGATAGGAACATCTGTATGCCTGCTTCGTCTAGTATGAAGCAGGCATTTTGTTTTTGCACGCAATGTTGAATAATATGGAACACAGGATCAGGTTTTTGTTCAGACAATACCTTGAAAATAAATGTACCCGGCGGGAGTTCGATGAACTCTTCGCATTGCTTCGCGATGCTGACCACGATCAGGAACTGCGTCAGCTGGTGAGTGAAGCATACACAGCGTTGGGCCAAACTTCTGTTACCTATGTAGATGAGACCGGTAATCTGGTGTTGCCGGAACCGGAATGGCTTACCCAACCTGAAGACGAGAAGCCGGTAAAGAAGAAAAGATCCTATGCGGCCCTGGTGATCACAGCAGGCATTGCGGCAACGGTTGGTGGAGTGTACCTGATGAACAAAAAAGAAGCAGCACCCAAACCTGCGATGAGTGTATCCTCAACGGAAAGATCGGAGTACCGGTTTTTGTTGCTTCCGGATAGTACGGAGGTATGGCTGAATGCTGCGAGCACATTGGAATATCCTGCTGACTTCGGCAAAAGCAACCGCAACGTGTATCTCAGTGGTGAAGCCTATTTCGATGTAAAGCATCAGGCGCAGCAGCCGTTCATCATCCATACCGGAAAAATAGCTACCACTGTTCTCGGCACTGCATTCAATATCAAAGCATATGCAGATCTCAGCAATGTAACGGTGGCTGTGAGCAGGGGCAAAGTGAAAGTGCAGTATCTCGATAAAGAAGTAGCCACGCTCACCACAGGCCAGCAGGTGAGGGTGAACAATAATGGAAGCGGCATTGCCGACAAGCGGTCCGGCCTTCAGCAGGTAGCCGCATGGCAGCAGGGAAAACTGGCTTACGATGATGAACCGGTAAGTGAAATAGTAGCAGACCTTGAAAGAGTGTACAATGTAAGCATCGATGTAACCAATGATACGGTGAGCAATATGCGCATTTCTACATCATTCAACAGACAAACCGGAGTAGAAAAAGCATTGGAGATCTTATGCAGATTAACCGATGCTGCACTGAAGCAGGAGGGAGGGAAATATTACGTACACTAAATACCTCATCCCAAAACTCATAACATGAAATCAAAAACAACCATTACAGCACCGGGCTGATTGCCGGCATAAAAAAGGGCCTAACCAGTTACGACCTGGTATGGCCCGGCGTTTAAATAGAATCCTCATTACAGAATTACTTAAACAGACCAAAACTATGAATTTGTCTGCAAATTCGCATGCCCCTGCGTGGGTTTGCGCTCCTGCACATTCTCAGCCTTCACTGGCTGGTTTGCAATGGATTAAGCAAATGCTCATGAGAATAACAGTTCTGGCCATATTTTTAACCCTGAGCGGAACACTGATTGCCGGTTACGGAAAAGCGCAGGAATTGGATAAGATCTTCATTTCAATTGAACTGAAGAATGCTTCTCTGAAAACTGCCATCAAAAAAATCGAGTCAGCCACTCAGATCCCATTCAGCTATCGTACTGCTGAAATAGCGGAGGTAGACAATATTTTTCTGCATGCAGAAAAAATGGCTGTCTCCAAAATCCTAGACATGCTGCTGAAAAATACCAGCCTGCAATACGAGCTGGTGAACAGCAATATCGTTATCAGAAAACTAAAGAATTATGAATCGCCGTCGATACCACCAATAGATGTGCACGAACAGCAAATGGTGTACGACGGAAGCATTCGCGGAAAAGTTACCGATCAGAAAGGAGATCCCGTCTCCAACGCATCGGTAATGATCACCGAACTCAACAAAGGAACCGCTGCTGATAAAGACGGCGACTTCGTAATCAGCGGAGTGAAAGCCGGCACTTACAGATTATCTGTTACTGCAGTAGGGTACAGCAATCAAACCATTACCATCGTTGTGGCAAACAACGAAGTGGCTGTTGCCAATGTTCAGTTGCAGGAACTCGATAACAAACTGAAAGAAATAGTAGTAACTGCACTCGGCATCAACCGCAAGCAACGTTCACTCGGATACGCCACACAAGAGATCAAAGGAGAGAACCTCACTGTTGCGAAAGAGCAGAATGTGCTGGGATCTCTTGGAGGAAAGATTGCAGGCGTAAGCGTCAGCGGATCCTCTGCAGCAAGCATGGGCGGTACACAGAAAATAAGACTCCGTTCCGTTAACTCAATTACCGGCGATGGAGAGCCGCTTGTTGTGGTGGATAATATTCCCGTCAGCAACAGCAACTATGCAGGAAAAGGCGGTAAAGATTATGGAAACCTTGCGCAGGATATCAACCCCGATGATATTGAATCTGTAAGTGTTCTCAAAGGTGCTTCTGCATCTGCACTCTACGGTCTTCGTGGACAATACGGTGTAATTCTCATCACTACCAAGAAAGGAAGTAAAACTTCAAAGAAACCAACTATCAATTTCAGTTCTGCATTCACCATCGAAAAACCAGGCAACTGGATGCCGCTGCAGAATATCTATGGGGCAGGGTCCAGTCTCAATTTTCCTACCATCGACATCAACGGTGTAGAAACAAAATATGTAGATGGAACCTGGGACGAAAGCTGGGGACCTAAAATGGATGGCACTCCGGTGAGGCATCAGTACAGCTTCTATCCCGGTGATCCTGATTTCGGAAAGGAAACGCCTTTCATTCCACATCCCAATAACATCAAGGATTATTTTGAAACAGGGCATACACTCAACAACAGCATTTCTGTTGCAGGGGGTGGACAAAACATCACATTCCGCCTCAGTTACAATAACACCAGCATCAAAGGCATTGAGCCGAATACCAGTCTGAAACGCAATAACCTTTCTTTCAACGGCTCATTGAACATCACCGATAAACTGCTGCTGGTAACGCATCTGAACTATGCGAATAACAAGGCCATTCGTCCTTCACAGGGCTACCAGCAATTGGGGTCCCGCAATATGTATCAGTGGTTCCAGCGAAATCTGGATATGAAAAAACTGAAACAGTACAAATATGCAGATGGCACATTCTATCAGTGGAATGTAAATGATCCGAATGATCAGGGCGTGTATGAAAACATGACGCCGATCGACTGGAACAATCCTTACTTCGATGCGTATGAAAATCCCTCGAATGATTCAAGAGAAAGATTCTTCGGAGATGTTGGTCTTACCTACACCATCATTCCCGGATTTACGGTGAGTGGCTTTATCCGTCAGGATGGATTTACGCAGAACATCGATGGCCGTAATGCAGCCGGAGGCCGCGGTGTACCTGGTTTCTGGACGGGCAAGTACGAATCCAAGGAAATGAACTACGAGTTTATTTCGCAGTATGTGAAAGAGTTCGGTAAGTTATCATTGCAGGCCAATGTTGGAGGAAACATACTCACTCAACGATACACATCGCTCACGCAGGCAACTGTAGGCGGACTGGTAGCCAGAGACTGGTACAATATCGGCAACTCTGTTGAAAGGCCCGATGTAAGCAATAATCTGAGAAGAAAAGAAGTGCGGAGTGCCTTCGGTTCTGTAAGCCTTGGTTACGATAACACCTATTTCATCGAAGGAACACTGCGCAGAGATATTTCATCAGCGCTGCCGGAGAACAACAATGCCTATCTCTATCCTTCAGTGGGTGCATCGGTAGTGTTCAGCGAGCTGATGAAAGTGCCTGCAATCTCCTATGCCAAGCTGCGTGGAAGCTTTGCGCAGGCAGGAGCCGATATCGATATTTATCAGACTGCGAATTCATATGTACTGGGAGATCCTTACAACAAAGACTTTCCCATGTATGTGCCCGATAAGCTCAACAACCCTGATCTGAAACCATCGTTGGCCACTGCGATAGAAGCCGGTCTGGATATGCGTTTCTTCAAAGACAGGGTTGGGTTCAGTGTAACAATGTATCAGCAGAAAAATAAGAATGCTGTGATCGATCTCGATGTGCCGGGGCCAAGTGGTTTTACCAGATATGTGATCAATGCAGGCAATATCCGCAACAGAGGTATCGAAGTATCGCTGAACGGAACGCCTGTTCAAAGCAAACAGATCAAGTGGAGCACCATGGTGAATTTTGCGCACAACAAGAATATGATCCTTGAGCTCTATCCCGGCAATAATACACTGATCATCGATCAGAATACTTATGCATCGGTACCCATGTATCTGCTCGCGAATGTAGGAGAAGCATTCGGCACGCTGGTAGGAAATGGCTACGACCGTGATCCGGCAACAGGAAAAATTCTGCTCGATAATTCCAATATGCCGATGTGGAGCACCAATCATAAACTGGGATCG
Organism: Pseudoflavitalea sp. G-6-1-2; assembly: GCF_012927185.1. GTDB lineage: Bacteria > Bacteroidota > Bacteroidia > Chitinophagales > Chitinophagaceae > Pseudobacter. The sequence goes on along the minus strand of NZ_JABBGB010000001.1, from coordinate 624,313 downwards.
TCGTTGCCCGATTTCACAGGCGGATGGCAGAACTCCATCACCTTCGGCAATTTCGATCTCAATGCCGTGATTGATTTTCAGAGTGGAGGTAAATTCTTCAGCTGGTCTCAGATGCTGGCAGTAAAGAGCGGTCAGCACGAGATCACAGCGGCCATGAACGATAAAGGCAAGAATATCCGCGATCCGCTCGGAGATGGCGGAGGTTACAAGATCACCGGCATTTCAAATACCACCAAACAGGAAGTGACAGCTTATGTAAATGCCCGCAGTTACTACAGAAATGTACTGGGTAACAAGATCTATGAAGAATGGGTAATGGATGCTTCGTATGTGCGTATGCGTGAAATAAGATTGGGCTATACATTTTCACAACAGAAGATAGCGAAGCTGCCTGTGAAGAGCATCAATATTGCATTCATCGCCAAAAATCCGTTCATGATCTGGCAGAAAGCGCCGAAGGGTATCAACCCCGGAGAGCTGGCCACTGGCAGTACATCCAATAACTGGCTTGAGACAGGTCAGCTGGCAACGGTACGTTCTTTTGGCATAAACCTGAATGTGGGCTTCTAAAATTAGCATCATGAAAAAAACAACATCTATCATACTGATTCTGGCCATGCTGGTAATGGGAGCAGGTTGCACCAAGTTCAGCGATGATCTGAACATCAATCCCAATCTTCCGGATAAGGCCACCAATCCACTGCTGCTGACCTATGTGATCAATCAGATGCCGGCAGTGATCGAGGCGCCGCAGGGCATGCTGAATGTGCAGCACTGGTCCGAAAAGCCATACACCGATGCATCGCGCTATACCGTAGTGAACTTCGATTTCTACTGGATCTATTCGGGAGCGCTGATGAACCTGCAACCTATCCTTCAGACAAAAACTTTTCTCAATGCAGAAGGATCGAAAGAAAATCAGCTGGCGGTTGCACGGATACTTCGTGCCTGGTTCTTCTGGCATATGACGGACCGCTGGGGCGATATACCTTACAAAGACGCGTTGCAGGGGCTTAGCAATTTCACGCCTGCCTATACCAGTCAGAAAGATATTTATTACGATCTGCTGAAAGAGCTCAAAGAGGCTGCTGCACAGATAAACGAAAATACGGCTGCAGTAAAAGGAGATATCCTGTTCAACGGGGATATGGAGCAATGGAGAAAGTTCGCCAATTCGATGCGCATGATCATGGCGCTTCGTCTTTCGAAGATCGATCCGGCTAAAGGGCAGACTGAGTTTGCAGATGCGGCTGCGGGAGATCTCATCAGCAGCAATTCGGAAAGCGCTGTGTATGTTCACCTGGCTAATCAGGCAAACCAGAGCTACTGGTATTATGTTTTCAATGTACAGGGACGTCAGTGGTACTGGGCAAGCGAGACCATCGTCAACTATATGAAGGCACTGAATGATCCGCGGCTGCCCATCTTTGCAGACCCGGCTCCTAATGGAAGCGGTTACTTTGGAGTTCCATACGGACTGGATGGCAATGCTGTAGGGCAAATTCCTTCTGCAAAAGTATCACTCACGGGGGTGCATATACGAACACAAAACTCGCCCTGTTACATTCTTACAAATGCGCAGGTGAAGTTTGCATTGGCTGAGGCCGCCAAAATTGGCTGGATACCTGGCGGCGATGCAGTAGCGGAGGCCAATTACAATGCGGCGATCGAGGCATCGGTTCGTCAGTGGAACCGGCTTACGTTTAAGCAATACGATCCTTCAAAAGATGAGCAGGTGGAGAAACTTCCTTACAACCCCGATGATGCCGGTGATGTAAGCGGCTTGCCTGCATACATGGCAAACGCTGCCGTTGTTTATACGCCGGCAGATGCATTGAAGAAAATCGGTTACCAGCGTTGGTTGCATCTCTACAGCAATGGTTACGAAGCATGGGCAGAGTGGAGAAGAACGGGTTATCCCGAACTGACACCTGCACCCAATAACAACAATACACCCATTCCGCGGAGGCAGGCCTATCCGGTTAAGGAGCAGAATATCAATGGCACCAATTACACGAATGCTGTAAAGGCACAGCCGGGCCTGAATGGCGTGGACGATCTGAAGGGAAGGATGTGGTGGGATAAATTGTAAGCAGTTTGGTTTTTTAATATGTGCATTGTTTGAGCGGGGCAGAAGCAGCCCCGCTTTTTTCTTTTGCACCTGCAACAGTTATCTGCGTTCTCTGAAAAATTTCTTCATCAGTTCTGCACATTCCTCTTTAAGAACACCTTTGGTGATGGTGGTTTTAGGATGGAAGGGCCAGTTCTCTTTAGTGATGCGCTGATGGCCATTCTTTTCATCTTCTGCGCCCCAAACAATGCGGCTGATCTTGCTCCAGTAAAGGGCGCCGGCACACATAAGGCAGGGCTCAACCGTTACATACAGCGTAGCATCGGGCAGGTATTTGGCGCCCAGAAAATTGAAGGCGGCAGTTAATGCAATGATCTCTGCATGCGCTGTGGGATCTTTCAACAGCTCTACCTGATTATGACCTTTTGCAATGATGCGGTTGTTCATCACAATTATTGCGCCAACGGGTATTTCGCCGTTTTCGTAGGCGCGATGGGCTTCGCGGAGCGCCTGTTGCATGTATTGCTCGTCACTGGTGTTCATAATGGCGCTAAGATACAAAGGATAAAAAAGGAGCGAAGTGGAAAAGAGAATTGCTAAAATATTTGGCAATTCGGTGGAGGTGTTGTAGATTCGCATAGTAAATAACGTTAGTACTTGTTCTACCTCCTCACCTGAACTGTTATGTACAGTAGTCGGTAATGCCATTTTTTATGTGGATACTTTTCTTTCACTAAAAATGCATTATTATGAATCCATACAAGAAAACGAAGTTTTTCAACAAGCCCGTCCGGTTAAGTAAAAAGCAAAGAAAAGACCCGGCTGCTGTACTGAAAGAATTTTTCACCTGGTATCATTTGGATGATCTCCGAAGCATGCTCTGGCAATGGCTCGAAGCTGGCATTGCAACCGATGCAGCACAATTTGAATCTGCAAGGGACAGAAGCAATTTGCTGTTCTTTTACCGGAATGTTGAGTTGCTTGCAGAAGCAGCATATATGATGGTAAGAGAAGAACTGCCTGCAACTTTTAAAAAGCAGGCGAAGAAAAAAACAGCATCATCCAATTAAAGCAATCCTATGCTGAAATATCAATCATCCGGTCAGCTGAACGGCCTTGTTGCACAACTGAGAAAGAAAATTGCCGTGGATAAGATATTCCTGCTCGGAGTAACTGCGGCTGATCTGCCAGTGAATTCTATCTTTCATCCTTATGATCATGAGGAGGCACAGTCCAACGGATATTTTCTATTGGTACTCACGCAGCCTTCAGAAAAACGATGCGGTGATACTGTTCAGGATATTCTAGAACAGACCCGCTTTACAGAGCGGATTCATACGTTGGTATATCCATCCCGCCTCTTTCAGCAATGGCTTGGAGAAGGGCAATCCTTCGCTGTCAGAGTTGCTGAACAGGCGCCGCTGCTTTTCAATCTTTCATCGATGCCAGTAAGGCCACCGGTGTACTTCTCCGATTCAGACTGGCGGCATCGGAGCGCTCAGCTGGTCGAGCAGGGTTACCACCGAAGCAAAATGTTTCTCACGGGGGCTAAGATTTTTGAAGCCAAAAAAGAATACAGCCTGGCGGCATTTCTGATGCATCAGGCAACAGAGCATGCCTGTATTACTTTCATATTGCAGTTCACTGGTCTGAAAACAAGTACGCACAATCTCGATAAACTGTTGCGATATACTACGCTGATCAGCAATCAGGTATCAGACCATTTTCCCAGGCAAACCCGGCAAGACAGAGAATTGTTCCGGCTACTCCAAAAAGCATATGTGCATAGCCGGTATAAATCAGATTATATGCTTGCACCCGAACAGGCTGCAATACTGTTACAGCGAATCAGCGAAATGTTCGATTGTCTTGCTCCCGAAAAGAAAGCTGGCATTGTCTCTGAAGAACAGGTGCCTTACAGCTCTTATTTGTTTAATATAGAGCAATGGGCGCAACGGGTTTACAGCAGCTTTCACAAACTGCCTTCCCGCAAACCTGTGCCTATACTTAGCTGAAACTGATTTACAGAATCAGAATCAATAACAGAATAATGATGAGAATAGCTCCGAGAGAGAGGTAAACGCCTCCTCTGCCGAAAACCTTCGCTTCTTTATTCAGGGAGCGAAGCTCTTTCCGGAGCTCTTTTCTTTCTGTTCTGCTAAGTGATGATCTGTCCATGGCCCTGATCTCTTCAACCCGTTTTACAATAGCGGCAACACGCGCATCTTTTTCAGCAGTGGTCATCGTTGCTATTTCTTTCTTTCCAGGATCATTGAGCGGTGTGGCTTCCGTAACCGTTGTTGTTACCAGTAACAGAAGCATGAAAAAAGCGGATCTGCATTTCATACGAAACTATTTTATGTGAGAAGATCAGAAACCGTTCCAGTATTAATGATAAAATGATCAGGGCAGAGGTTGCTGCATTTGGGGAGATTGATCTACAGTATTGAGTAGGGAAGCTACTGTTAATTTAAGTATCTTTTTCGGAAAAACGGTGCATGAATGCTTCTTTTTTACAGGTATTGATCTGTCTGGCCGCAGGCATTGTGCTGATTATCTTACTTACAGCGAAATACAGAGTGCACGCATTTTTTGCACTGTTGCTGGCCTGTTTTGTAGTGGGTATTGGTGTTCAGATGCCCGTGCCTGAAATACTGAAAGCTTCTAAAGAAGGTTTTGGCAATATCATGCGTTCACTGGGCTTGATCATAGTGCTGGGCACTACTCTCGGCGTATTGCTGGAACATACCGGGTGCACGCGTGTAATGGCCGATTACATTCTTCGGAGAACAGGGGAGAAACGTGCCCCGTTAGCAATGAGCATTACCGGGTTTGTGGTAGGTCTGCCGATTTTCTGTGATTCTGGTTTTATTGTGCTGAGTGGTCTGAATCATTCCATAGCCAAACGAACGGGTATCTCTATGGCAGTAATGGCGGTATCTCTGGCTACAGGCCTATACGCTGTTCACTGTCTTTTACCACCGCATCCCGGTGCGGCCGCTGCTGCAGGCACTATTGGTGTGGATTACGGAAAACTCATTGGCGTTGGAGTGCTGGTAGCTATCCCTTCCATGATTATCGGATATGCATGGGCGATATATGCAGGCAAGAAATGGCCAGAAACCGGAAGCAGACATCCGGCAACGGAAGAGAAAGAGCAGGAGACAATAAAAGGCCCGAAAACGCTGGCTGCTTTTCTGCCTGTTATTGTACCTATACTGCTGATCGCCTTGCATTCCTTCTTTGTTATGGAGAAAGAAAATGGAGCCGGATGGCAAAACATCATTCTGATTGCCGGCGAGCCGGTGATAGCTTTATCAATCGGCATCCTGCTGGCATTTGCAGCCGGCAGACAATGGAAGCGGGATACTGTCTCACACCTGCTCACAGAAAGTGCCGAAAAAGCAGGAGGCATTCTCGTGATCATCGGCGCTGGTGGCGCTTTTGGTGCTGTGCTGGCTGCAACAGGATTGGGCAAACACCTGGGCAATTCAACAGCACTGGAAAACATGGGCATCTTCTTTCCTTTTCTGCTGACTGCTGTGTTGAAAACAGCCCAGGGCTCTTCAACTGTTGCAATAATCACCGCCGCATCTATTGTGCAACCACTGTTGCCTGCTATGGGGTTGGATTCAGAAAACGGCAGACTGATCACCGTGCTTGCGATGGGAGCCGGATCGATGATGATCTCTCATGCCAATGACGCCTATTTCTGGGTGATCGCAAAGTTCTCAGGATTAAACATGCGTACGATGTTGCGTGTGTACACCCTTGCTTCTATTTGGATGGGACTGGTAACTTTATTAACTGTTTATATTTTATCACGCTGCATATCTTACTGATGTATGAATATTCTGGTGGCTCCGAATTCATTTAAGAATAGCCTCGATGCAACAGCAGTAGCCGAAGCACTTATCGAAGGATTACTGCAGAGTTTTCCGAAAGCAAACATTACAAAATTTCCGGTAGCGGATGGTGGTGATGGTACTGCACCTCTGCTAATGAAATATCTTAATGCACAACCGATTTCTATTACTGTACAAGGGCCATTGGGAGAGCAGGTAACAGCAGAATACGGATGGATCGAACCATCTAAAACAGCCATCATTGAAATGGCCGCTGCATCAGGGCTCCGGCTCATTGCCGATTCAGCACGCGATCCGCTGCATGCTTCTTCGTTCGGTACCGGTGAACTTATATTGCATGCGCTGAATCAACAGGCAAAAACCATCCTGCTTTGCATCGGCGGAAGTGCAACTGTAGATGGGGGCTCCGGAATTCTGCAGGCGCTTGGTTTCCGGTTTCTGAACAAAGACGATCAGGCAATCACTGCCATGCCACAACGATTAGAAGCACTACACAAAATTGATACTTCAAATACGAATGTTCAACTGCACAATTGCGAGATCAAAATCCTATGCGATGTAAATAATTACCTGCTTGGCAATGAAGGAGCAGCAAAAGTATTTGGCCCGCAAAAAGGTGCCGATGCATCTGCCGTTCTCAAACTCGAAAACGCTTTGGAACATTTCAGCAATATTACTTTGCAGCAATCCGGAAAAGATATGCGGGCGTATCGTCACGGTGGCGCTGCGGGTGGCACTGCAGCCGGACTAGCCGCCTGGCTGAATGCCAGTCTTCTCAATGGAACAGACGAGTTTCTGTCTATCACTGCATTTGATGATCAGCTTCGTCTCGCTGATCTCGTAATCACCGGAGAAGGCAGTCTCGATGAACAAACCCTTCAGGGAAAAGCGCCTTTCGGTGTGGCGCTTCGTTCGCAACAATTGAATATTCCCGTGATTGGTATTGCTGGAAAAGTTCCCCTTCAAAATCCGGAATTGCAAAACTTGTTCAATGTGTTGTTATCCATTGGGAATGAACCCACCGGTCTGGAGCAGGCCATGATCGATACCAAAGCCAATCTCATAAGAACCGGCAGGAATATCGGTGCGCTTCTGGCGATCGGCAAAAACCTGTAACTTACAGGCAAACCCAATTCATGCCGCCACTTACCATTTCTGAGGAGATACAACAACTGCGCGCATACTTCAACAGCGGCGCAACCAGAAGTTATGATTTCCGGCGTCAGCAGCTGAAAGCTTTAGCCGAAGCTGTAAAGAAACATGAGAATGCTATTCATGATGCGCTGCAAACTGATCTCAAAAAGAATGCAGAAGAAAGCTGGGTAACCGAAACAGGATTTGTGTTGAGTGAGATCCGTCATACACTCAAAAATCTGAAGCAATGGATGAAACCTCAATCTGCAGAGACCAATCTGCTGAACTTTCCTTCATCGAGTTTCGTAATGTATGAGCCCCTTGGTGTTGTGCTGATAATCGGTGCATGGAATTATCCTTTTCAATTGCTGATGGCTCCGCTGATCAGCGCCATTGCTGCCGGAAACTGCGCAGTACTGAAACCCAGTGAGAATGCTCCGGCAACTGCGGCGGTAATGAAACTGATTATCCGCGACGCTTTCCCTGATCAGTATGTACTTTACGTTGAAGGTGATGGTGCAGAAGTGGTGCCGCTCATGATGAATAATTTCCGCTTCGATCATGTGTTCTACACTGGCGGAGCAGCTGTAGGCAAACTCATTTACAAAATGGCTGCAGAACAACTGGTGCCGGTAACGCTCGAACTGGGTGGGAAAAGTCCGGCAATTGTAGAAGCAGATGCTGATATCAAAGTGGCTGCAAAAAGAATAGCAGCTACCAAGTTCTCCAATGCAGGCCAAATGTGCATTGCGCCTGATTATGTGCTGGTACATTCATCGAAGAAAGATGCATTGATCAACGCACTGAAAGATACCATCCGGAGTTTTTATTCGGATGATCCTGCGCATGATTACAATTTCGGAAAGATCATCAATCAACGACAGTTCAATCGCCTCGTTGCTTACCTGCAACGGGGACGGATTTTGCACGGAGGAAAAACTAATGCAGCGACACTCTATATTGAGCCAACGATCATAGATGAGATCCCTGCCGGCGCAGCCATAATGAATGAAGAAATATTCGGACCAATTCTTCCTGTGATAAGCTTTGACAGAGAAGAGGAAGTGTTGCAGCAGGTAGCTCAACATCCCAATCCGCTTGCTTTGTATCTGTTCTCCAGCAACAGAAAAAAAGAACATTGGTACCTGCAGCAGATTCCTTTCGGTGGAGGATGCGTGAATAATACCAGCTGGCATTTTCTCAATCCGAATCTGCCATTCGGAGGCAGAGGCTCCAGCGGTACAGGGGCTTATCACGGTAAAGCCGGGTTCGATACTTTCAGTCACCGGAAGTCTGTAATGAAAACCCCACTGTGGTTCAACCCTGCCATGAAATTCCCGCCATACAAAGGGAAACTGAATTTATTTAAGAAGATCATCCGTTAATGCGGACCTTTGTTACATAATCTACACGTATGACCATTCGCCAGCGCATCATGAAATTCCTGTATCCTGTATTGATGAAACTCACCAGAGCTGCAGGAAAGAATTCCCTCATATTGCAAAACAAAAATGATCAACCCATGAGTTCCATATACGATCTCTCTGTTCAGCTCAACAATGGCAAAACCATTTCTCTGGAGCAATTCCGTGGAAAGAAACTCCTGCTGGTGAATACTGCTTCCAACTGTGGATACACCAATCAGTACGAAGCTTTGCAGGAGCTCTACGGTAAATACTCCGGCAAGCTCGAAATCATCGGATTCCCTGCGAACGATTTCCACGAACAGGAAAAAGGGAACGACGAAGAGATTGCGCAGTTCTGCAAAGTGAATTTTGGTGTTACCTTCCCATTGGTTAAGAAATCGGTGGTAGTGCCTTCCGACAACCAGCATCCTGTTTACCACTGGCTTACAAGCAAACAGGAAAACGGATGGAATGAACAGGCTCCTACCTGGAATTTCTCGAAGTACCTGCTCGATGAGCAAGGTAATCTCATCAATTACTTCGACCCGTCTGTATCCCCGCTGAGCAGCGAAGTTGTGAGCGCCGTAGAAAGCAAAACAACTGAATAGCGTTTCTTCTGAAACCTGCAAATCACAATCTTGCGGAATAATGCAGATTGCCATTTGCAGCTAAACTGTGATTGTTCCAGTAAACTCCAAATACATGCTAACCAAAGCTGATATCGAAAAATATTTCATGGCAGAAAAGCAGGCCGGTCTGATTGTGCTGATTATTGGACTGGTGGCTATTGTTCTGGCACTGGTATTTTTTTTCGCACTGCGCACCAATCTCTTCAAAGGCGCTGCTGTTCCGCTTCTGTTGCTTGGGTTAATGGAATGTGCCATCGGGTTTTCCATCTACAGAAAAAGTGATGGTGATCGGATCAGGAACGTATATGCTTATGATATGAATCCCGATCAGTTAAGAAATGAAGAGCTTCCCCGTATGCAGAAAGTGGAAAAGCATTTCGTGATCTACAAAGTGGCCGAACTTGGATTTGCCATTATCGGTATTGTGCTGATTTTTCTATACAAGGCACAACCTGAAAAATCTTTCTGGGTGGGGCTTGGTCTTACATTACTCATTCAGGGAGTACTGCTGTTTGGTATGGAAACCATTGCTGCGCAACGCGCCAAAGTGTACACACAGAAATTGGCTGAATGGCTTACTGCGCCTGCTCAAACGCGCAGGTAGTATATGTTGTGCAGTGTTTTGATGTCTTCAAAAAAAGCAGCTGAAGAGGTGAAGATATTCCTGTGGAACATTCTTCCGTGCTCTGCAGCTGCCGGAGATTATTTTCTGATCTGAATTTCTTGCCTGCTATTGCAACTTCACTTGCCTGTCTGTCAGCAATACAGTCTCTGCAATCATATTGCACACCTTGTAGTAGAATCCCTTGTTCACCTTTTCAAATGTATCGCTGGGGTGATGATAATCCGGATGATCTTCCACTCCGAAATAGATGTAAGGTATGTTCTTCAGATGAAACGCATAATGATCAGATTGTGAAGTCCAGTCGTCCGATGCGCCTTTGGATGCATCATCATGGCCGGTTGAAACTGTTACACTTGTTTTGGTCTGAATGCTGTCGATATACTTTTGTAGGAATGGATAATGAAAAGTGCCGCTGGCATAGATCTCATTCTTGTCGTTGCGGCTTACCATATCCATATTGATATTGAGCAGGATCTTTTTGATGTCTACTGCGGGATGGTCTGCAAAATATTTTGAACCAACCAATCCACCTTCCTCTGCATCGAATGCTGCGAAGATGATGGAGTGTTGCGGAGGATGCTGCGTAAAATAAGCAGCCATTGCCAGCAGCGCAGCAGACCCCGAAGCGTTGTCATCTGCACCTGCATAAATATCAGTTCCCTTTTTGCCAAGGTGATCGTAGTGCGCACTCACCACATAATACTGATCGGGGTAAGTGGTGCCTTTTATCATCCCAATCACATTCACGCCTGTTTTGCCCTGCCTTGCAGGAAATGGCTGAAACCAGCTGGTGTCGGGCTTTTGGAGCTTCAGTGAATCGAAGCGGGCGGCGATGTAGTTACGGGCTTTTTTATTTCCTTCGGTGCCAACAAGTCTTCCTTCTAGTGCAGGAGAGGAGAGAAATGCAAGATCATCGATCAGTTGTGTGCTGTCGAGCAGTGCGGCAAATGTCTGAACTGCTGCAGTTTCATTTTTCGGTTGTTGCTGCTGGTTGGCATTCCCGTTACAGGAAGACAGCAGGATAAGGCTGCACAGCGTGCAGGCAATGATGCGGACCATGGTAGTGATATTTAAATGCTGAATGATCAGTTGTAAGCGCAGGAATCCAGTTGATCGGCCGGTATCACTACTGGTTCATGCGCAGGTGTCTGCCCTGCAAAATGAACTGCTACTTCTTCCAGAATGGATTCAACTTCCTGCAAAGTTTTCACCGTTACCAGTCGGGTACGGAACTCTTTGATATGCGGAAGCCCCTTCAGATAGTTGGTGTAGTGACGGCGCATTTCGAGAATGCCCAGTATTTCACCCTTCCATTCCACTGATTTGCGAACATGGGTTCTGCAAACCTCGATCCTTTCGTCGAGGGTGGGCAATGGAAGCAGGGTTCCGTCTTTCAGAAACTGTTTGATCTCTCTGAAGATCCAGGGATATCCGATGGCTGCTCTTCCGATCATGATGCCATCGACGCCATATCTGTTCTTGTATTCCAGCGCTTTTTGCGGAGAGTCGATATCTCCATTACCGAAAATGGGGATATGGATGCGCGGATTATTTTTCACTGCAGCGATCAGCGTCCAGTCGGCTTCGCCCTTGTACAATTGTGCGCGGGTACGGCCGTGGATGGTCAGTGCTTTGATGCCAACATCCTGGAGCCTTTCAGCTACTTCCTCGATATTCTTGCTGTTATCGTCCCAGCCCAATCTTGTTTTTACGGTAACGGGCAGGCTGGTAGATCTAACCACGGCTTCTGTTAATCTCACCATGGTGTCGATGTCTTTCAGTACGGCAGCGCCTGCGCCTTTGCACACCACTTTCTTTACCGGACAACCGAAATTGATATCTACCAGATCGGGTTGAACGGTATCCACAATTTTGGCGCTCATGGCCATTGCCTCTTCATCACCTCCGAAGATCTGAATGCCGAACGGCCTTTCAAATTCGGAGAAATCGAGTTTCTGACGGCTCTTGATGGCATCACGGATCAATCCCTCGCTTGAGATGAATTCGCTGTACATAAGATCTGCTCCGTTCTGTTTGCATACATAACGGAAAGGCGGATCGCTCACATCCTCCATGGGAGCGAGTAGTAGCGGAAAATCCGGAAGTGATATATTACCGATTTGAACCATCGTTGGAAACTGTATCTTTGAGCCGGCTGCAAATTTACATACTAATATTTGTTTACCAGTCTATGATCGGTCATTTAAAGATAAGTTCTCCCTGGAGGCAACTGGCTCTGTTAATATTGGTTTCTACGCCATTACTGGCTGCAACCCTGTTCAATTCAGGCACGGAGGCGAAGATCGACCTCACAAAACCGGGTGTTGCAGAAAGGTTAAAATGGGCGCAGGTATTGGGTTCCATCTCATTTTTCTTTCTTCCGGCATTCCTTTTTGCAGCTTTTACCTTCCGTACACGTCAATTCTATTTTCTCGGTTTCAAAAAGCCGGAAAAGCCAAATATGTACATCTTATCGGGCATTATTGCCCTGGTGGCGATGCCTGCCGTTTTCTATTTTGGTCAACTGAATCAGATGCTGCCGATCCCGGAATCGCTCAGGCAAATGGAAATGGAAGCCGGCAAAACCATGGGTGCATTGCAGCAGGTGAAGAGCTCATTCGATATTTTCGTAAATCTTTTTATCATAGCAGTAGTGCCTGCCATCTGTGAAGAGATCTACTTCAGAGGCGCGCTGCAACGGGTGCTGATCAATGTAACCAGAAGTCCCTGGGTTGGCATCATCATCTCCGCGATGGTATTCAGCGCCCTGCATTTTCAGTTCCTCGGATTTATTCCACGCACCTACCTGGGCATTGTGCTCGGAGCCCTCTGCTGGTACAGCGGAAGTTTGTGGACTGCCGTGATCGCACACTTTGTGATCAATGCAGTGCAGGTGGTGGCTGTTGCATACATGCCAAAATATGTGAACGAAAATCCGCATACGCCCATGCTGTTTGCCGTTATCAGCTTAACTGCCGTGGTGGCCATCATCTGGTATTTCAAAAGAAACTCAAATGTGAGCTGGTCGAGAGTGTACGGAGTGAACGACCTGAATGCCACCAATCAATTTATCGCTTAATCCAATATCAACCTCATGGCTTTGAACCTTGCCACATTAAAGACCCGCTCTCTCACTGCCGCCATTTTTGTGGTGGTGATGATGGTTGGACTGTTGTGGAATCACTGGAGTTTTTTTGTACTGTTCAGCATCATACATTTTGGTTGCTGGAATGAATATCAAAAACTGGTAGGAAAGATAGATCCCGATTATGCCACCATCACCCCGGTTCATAAATATGCTGTTCAGATTGCGGGATGGAGCATCATGCTTTTCTTTACCAACGATGCTTATAATTTCGGTGAGTTCTCGCTTCACTCTATCGGCTGGTGGCTGGGACTGATCTGTGTGTTTATTCTTCCTGTTGTGGAACTGCTTTTCGCAAAAAATATCAGCGCAAAGAATATAGGGTATTCGCTGCTGGGATTGCTGTACATCTCACTGAGCTGGGGATTGATGATCGATCTCAGCGGAATCAGGGGGCTGGACTATTATCCTAACCCGGATTTTGTCTTCCCTGAAATTCCTATCATTCCCCTGATACTGATCGTTTCCATCTGGATCAACGATACCATGGCATATGTTGTAGGTTCTCTGATCGGCAAAACGCCTTTCTCACCCATTTCTCCAAAGAAAACCTGGGAAGGAACCATTGGCGGCGCAATCTTAGCCGTAATTGTGATGGGCCTGTTAGGTAAATGGGTGCACATTTGGGTAAAATATCCTGTTCACCACTGGGTGATCATCGCCAGCATCGCGGCGGTAATGGGTACCCTCGGCGACCTCCTCGAAAGTAAGCTGAAACGCATGGCCAATGTGAAAGACAGCGGCTCTCTGATGCCCGGCCATGGCGGGTTTCTCGATCGTTTCGACTCCCTGCTGCTGGCCACTCCATTCGTCTGGCTCTATGTTGTTCTGTTCATAAAATAATATCTTCTTAATTTTAGACCCTTAATTGAATTCGATGACCATACACAAAGAAGGCTATAAGAGCATACTTATTACTGCCATCATCTTCGCTGTGATCAACCTGTTGAGCTTTTATTTCATCAGTTATTCCACTCCATGGCTGAGCTGGCTGATATTTATTCTCACACTTGGGCTGACACTTTTTATCGTGAGCTTTTTCCGTATCCCTGCAAGGCAGATGACCAGAAATGAGAATCAGATGATCAGCCCATGCGACGGAAAAGTTGTTGTAATTGAAGAAGTGATCGATGAAGAATATTTCAAAGGCAAACGTCTGCAGGTGTCTATTTTCATGAGTCCTGCGAACGTACACGTAAACCGCAACCCTATCAGCGGCGAAGTGGTGTACAATCAGTATCACAAAGGGAAGTATCTCGTGGCCTGGAATCCTAAGTCATCCACTGAAAACGAACGCCACTCCGTGGTGATCAAATATCCGAAAGGAGAAGTGCTGGTTAAGCAGATTGCCGGTGCACTGGCCAAACGTATCATCAACTATCTGCAGGTAGGCCAGAAAGTAGAACAGAACGCTGAGCTCGGCTTCATCAAATTCGGTAGCCGTGTAGATCTGCTGCTTCCTGTTGGAACAAAAATAAATGTTCAGCTGGGACAGGCCGTGAAAGGCGGAGTAGATGTTATTGCTACTGTTTAATTTTCACTTAACTGATTCGCATAAGAAAACCTTCTGTCTCTGGCAGAAGGTTTTTTGTTTCGGGGAAATAACTTTTGTTCCCTGAATTATCAGAAGATGTTTTCCAGCTCCTTCAACGAATAAACCGTGTAAGTTGCTTTCACCGATGGCTCGATGTTCAGGTGATTCACAAATACCTGATCGATGCCTGCATTGATGCCTCCCATGATGTCTGCTTCGATGCTGTCTCCAATCATGATGCTGTGCTCAGGCAATGCCTTCGTTTTCAGAAACGCGTAATCGAAAATCTCTTTGTGCGGCTTCAGGCTGTTGCTTCCTTCGGAGGTGATCACTTCCATGAAATACGGACTGAGCCCCGAATACGTGATCTTGCTATGCTGCGTTTTCTCAAACCCATTGGTGATGAGGTGCAGCTGATATCCTTTCTCTTTCAGATAAGTGAGTATCTCGATAGTGTATGGAAACAGGATGGTTCGCGAAGGCAGCATTTCCAGAAATTGAGTGCTCATCTCGGTGGCAAGTTTCTCGTCACCGATCTTGAAATCTACCAGTGTAAGATGCATGCGTTTCCAGCGAAGGTCTTCAGACCTGATGGTACCGGCGCGGTACTTCTCCCATAGTCTGTCGTTATGAATGATATAGTGTTTGTAGAAGCGCTCGAAATCATCTACACCACGTTCTTTCAGTTCCATGCTTTGATACAGATGCTCCAGCGTAAACCGGCAATTCGAATCGAAGTCCCACAAGGTATGATCCAGGTCAAAAAACAGATGCTTGTACTTCATGCTGCAAAAATACGACAGCAAAATTTAGTGACCTTAATTCAGCAGGAATGTACTTACTTCGCTAAGCAAAATTCCTGTACTATGAACATTGTGATCACCGGCGCATCAAAAGGATTCGGCAGAGCCATTGCAGAAACATTCGCTGTTCAGGGCCACGATCTGTTCCTCTGCAGCCGCAGTGCAACTGATCTCTACAAAACCCTCGAACAGTTGATGCAACGCTATCCCGAAAGATCCATCAAAGCCATGCCAGCCGATCTCTCCGAAAAATCGCAGGCAGTGGAATTCGGAGAATGGGTGCTCGGCTCCGGAAAACCCATCGATGTACTGGTGAACAATGCGGGATCATTCGAGCCCGGCAGTGTTTATAACGAACCGGAAGGATTGCTCGAAAAAATGATGGCCGTTAATCTCTACAGCGCCTATCATCTTACCCGCACCATTGTACCTGCAATGATCGAACGCAAGCAGGGTCATATCTTCAATATGTGCTCTATTGCATCACTGCATGCCTATTCCAATGGAGGAGCATACAGCGTCAGCAAATTTGCACTGGCAGGATTCTCGCGCAATCTCCGCGAAGAAATGAAACCTTATGGCATCAAGGTAACGGGGGTATATCCGGGTGCGGCTTTCACCAACTCATGGGCGGGAAGCGGAATAGATCCCCAACGCATCATGACGGCACAGGATATTGCAACGATGATCCATGCTGCATCGCAGTTGTCGCCACAGGCTTGTGTGGAGGATATCGTGCTGCGTCCTCAGCTGGGTGATCTGTAGATCAGCGTGAGCGCAATGCCTCCAGAATTATTTCCTTTCTTCTTCTCGAAATATCAACCTGCGAAAGATCGCTGAGTGTGAGCGTTCCATGCTGCGTGTAATTCACTACATGGGTTTTGTTGATGAGATGCGATTTGTGGATGCGCAGAAAACCATGATCATTCAGAATATCTTCATACTCCTTCAATGTTCTTGAAATCAGCAAAGGCTTGCGATTGATGAAGTGAAACCAGGTGTAGTTGATCTCTCCTTCGAGCCGGATGATCTCTTCGGGCTTGAAGAAATAAGTTCCTTCGCTCGTAGGAAGCGCCAGTTTGAAATCTTTTCTGTCCTTAGCTGTGATATTGTGCAACAGGTTCTGGTAAAGCGTTTGCTGGCCCAGCGCAACCACTGTTCTTGCCATGAATTTATCTACTGCCTGCCGTAGCTCGTCCGCATCGATAGGTTTCATCAGATAATCCAGTGCACTGAACCGGAGCGCTTCGATTGCATACTTGTGATGCGCTGTAGTGAAGATGATGGTGAAGTTTATTTCGGGCAGTTTCTTCAGCAGATCGAAGCCTGTCATCGTAGGCATCTGAATATCGAGGAACACCAGTTGCGGCTTGAAAGTTTTGATCAGCTGAATGGCTTTTTCCGGATCATTACTGGTTTTCACCTGTTTGATTTCCGGAATATACCTGTCGAGCATTAACTGCAAAGTGTTAACGGCAGCAGGCTCATCGTCTATGATCACAGCTTTTATCACTCTCCGAAGTTACTGAATTTGTGCTTCTTGCGGCGCTATTGTCCGATGTGGAGTAACAAGGTTACGGTGGTGCCTGCGGGAGATCCATCTTCATAAGTGTTGTCTTCGATGCCTGCTTCGAATGATTGCTGATACTGCTGCCGCAACAGTTGAAGGCGATCGTTTACGAGTTGCAATCCTTTCGATTCGTGCGATTGCTCTTTTCGCAGGCTGGCTGCGGCTTTCCGGCCAATGCCATTGTCTTTGATGATGCAGCAAAGTTGGTTTTCTTCTTTGGGGAAGAAACGAAGCTGCAATTGCCGGTTGGCTTCTTTTGGCATTAGTCCATGCCAGATGGCGTTCTCTACAAATGGTTGCAGAATCATGGGAGGAATGCGGATCTCATCGGCATCAAGGTCTTCGTCGAGTTCGATAGTGAAATGAAAATTACCCTGAAATCGAAGCTGCTCCAGCTGAAGATACAACGTGAGCATTTCAATTTCTTTATCGAGTGTAATCAGATGTTGATCGCAATGATGGAGTATTTCGCGTTGCAGTCTGGAGAAGCGGCTCAGGTATCGGTTGGCTTCATCTGCATTGCCCTGCAGAATAAATTGCTGGATGCTGTTGAGTGCGTTGAAAATGAAATGCGGATTCATCTGCGCGCGAAGCGCCGTCAGTTGCTGCATGGCCAGATCGCGGTGCAGTCTTATCAGCTGGAATTCTTTTTCACGCGAGCTGTTCTCTGCATACATCCTTTCGATGCGATGTGCCAGCATGCTGGCAATGGTGGTGAGTATCTGAAGATGCTGTGCAGTGTAGAAACTTTTTTTAGAATGTTCGCTGTCGATCACTCCAATTACTTTCCGGTTGCTGATGATGGGAACGGTCAATTCAGAAAAACGATGTGCATCGTCGATGATATACCGGCTGTCTGCAGAAGTGTCTGCAATTATTTCAGACATGCCCGAAACGGCCACGGAGCCTACGATTCCTTTGCCCATCGGTATTTCTATGGGATCTACTATGATATTGAATGCTGTGGTTTTGGGGCCGCAGGCGGCCTTCTGTTGCAGCATCTGAGCTGACTCATTCACCAGATAGATCACACAATCTTCGAACCCAAGCCGGGCGATGCAGTTGCGGCAAACATCCCATAACAGTTCATCTATCTGTGTTTGTTCACCCATGGATGTAGCGAAGTAATTGATGATCTGCTCTATCTCCAGCTGATGCTGAAAATTCGCAGCACGCAATTGCTGTATCGCAGTCTTCTGTGCTTCTCTGGCTCTGAACATTTTTTCTCTGTACAGAAATACCAGCCAGCATAATGCCAGCATCAGCAATACGATCGATATGATCACCGGAGTGGACAGCAGTTGAGCATTTTGTTCCCTCAATGTACTAATTTAAAAAGAGAGGCCATCCCTTTTACAGGACGGCCTCAGTTTAGGCCAGTTCTTATTTCTGATGATCGGTGCGATTATCCTTTGCTCATCTCAAAGCGGAGGCGGTATTTGCCGCCATCGCCGGACAGTTCGATGGTTTTCACCTGAACTGCCGAACTTACTTTCTGCAATGCATCCGATGCAAAGCGTACTTCGGTGATGTTTACCAGATCATCACTGCTTGGAATGCCGGTAACGGTTACTCCGGTAAGGATATCGCGCATATCCTGCTTGAGTTTGGATACCATGGTGGCGCGGCTCATGCCGGCATTGGCATAGGAAGTGATGGCTGCAAACATCTGCGCATGGGTACCTGCGCGGATGCCGCCTGCTTCTGCATCGTCGTTTTCCATTACTGCTGCAATGAAAATTGCATCGTCGAGTTTGCTCAGCTCTTCAGCATTGCCGCTGATTCCCCAGAAGTTCTTGGGAGGAAGAATTTTCAGCGGCGGACCGAAGTCGATGCGGTTGGTAGTTACGAGCTCGCCCGCATCCACATCGCTCCATGGACCATACATTACGGTTTGTGCAGAAGGGATCACTACCACTCCGCCAACAGTCTGGAGTTTCGCTGCAAATACCAGTACATATGGTTCGTCGGAAGAACTGGGTTCTGATGTCTCATCGAGACAGCGCATCTTGGTGAGCGCAATTTTTACTTTTGCCATGATAGGAGGTTTTAATTGGTTAAAGATGTAAAGCGCGTTGCCGATACAGAGTTACGATGATTGATGTTTGATATGCTTTTGCAGTTATCCAACGGTTGTTCCTGCTTATTTACTGGTTCTTCTGCCACTCATCCTTTTAACCCATATTTAACTGGAATTAAACTGGCGATTCACCAACGCAACAGTTAAATTTGTTATCATCGAAATGAACATCAGACTATTATATTCATTGATCCTTATCTGCTGTACCGTTCAACTGCGGGCACAGACTGTAATTGCCCAGCGCATGGGCGAAGAAGATGGTCCTGATGTAGAAACACTCTCCACCATAAAGCCCGGAGAAATAGCCGAGCTGAAGATCAAACAGAACCTGTTGCTTCGTGTGGAAGTGAGTAAAACCAGCTGCTTTGTTGGTGAACCACTCAAAGTTGTATACAAACTCTGCTCACGTCTCAATACCTCTTCGCAAGTGATGAAACGTCCGTCGTTCACGGGTTTCAGCGTTATGGAGATGGTAGATAATTACGACAGCAAACCCGAAATAGAAAAGATCAACGGCGCACCTTACTACGTGAATCTTATTCGTAAAGTGCAACTGTTTCCCTTGCAGGAGGGAGATTTTGTGCTCGATCCCGCAGAGGTGGAAAGCATCGTGCATTTTCTTCGGGTGAATATCGGCGCTCCGCCATCTGTTTTCGATCAGAAGACTACGCTGCGGTCCGAACCGGTGACGGTTCACGTAAAACCATTGCCGGCAAAAGGACAACCTGTGCATTATACAGGAGCCGTAGGTAATTACAAAGTGTCGCTGAAAGGCCCTGATACGGCTATTCATCAGGGTGAGCTGGTGAAAGTGAAGGTTGTAGTGGAAGGAACCGGAAATATCTCGCTGCTCACTCCTCCGGAAGTGAAATGGCCCGAAGGAGTTGATACAGCAGACCCGGCTGTGAAGGAGCTGGTGGACAAATACAATTTCCCGCTCGCCGGCGCTAAAGTTTTCGAGTATTCATTTGCTGCGCCGGATACTGGTTTCATTACAATCCCAAAAGCAATTCTCTCTTATTTCGATCCGCAAAAGCAATTGTATAAAGAAGCTGAAAGTCAACCATTGGTGCTGCAGGTGAAAGCCGGCGAATCGGAAGAGACCCGCAATCTCCGCTCTGCAGCAATGCAAAGAGTAGGCAATGGAAGCATTCCCATCCACTACTTCTGGTTTGGTGGAGTGGTGCTGATCATTCTCGGATGGCTGGTGTTTCAGTTCACCAGAGGAGGAAAGAAAAAGCAGGAACCGATAGCAGTGAAAGAACCAGTGAAGCCTGTGGTGGAAATTCCATCATCAGAAGATCAGCTCACCAAAGCAAGAGAAGCGATGCGAACCGGAAACATGAAACTGTTCTATCACGAGATACAGCAATCTCTCTGGAATATGGCTGCGCTTCGCTGCGAGATGCCTCCCACGCAACTCAACAAGCAAAATGTGTCTGCAAGATTAACTGAGCAGGGCGTACAACCCGCACTGGTACAGCAATTGCTGAGCCTGCTCAATACCTGCGAATGGGCGCTC
Source organism: Pseudoflavitalea sp. G-6-1-2 (assembly GCF_012927185.1). Taxonomy (GTDB): domain Bacteria; phylum Bacteroidota; class Bacteroidia; order Chitinophagales; family Chitinophagaceae; genus Pseudobacter. The sequence continues at coordinate 603,928 of NZ_JABBGB010000001.1, read as the reverse complement.
TACGTTCCTGATCACGAGCAAAGCGATCCGCGCATGTTGTTAGACGACACGCGAACTGTTCTCGATGGCTTACGCCCCTTACAATAATTATTCTGTGTATTTGTAGCCTACGCCTCTTACGGAGTGAAAGTATTGAGGATTGCGGCTGTCCTGCTCAAAATATTTCCGGAAGCTTAAAATGAAATTGTCGATGGTACGGGTAGTGGGATACACGTTGTATCCCCACACTGCCTGCAGGATCTTCTCGCGGGGTACCACTTCGTTCTTATTTTCTATCAGCAGCTTCAGCAGCATCGCTTCTTTCTTGCTGAGCTGTATGCGTTCGTTCTTGTGAGTGATGGCCTCCTGCGCTTTGAAGTCGAGTGTATTGTTGCCAAAAGTATAACTGTCGCCGACCGTATCTTTCTCCTGCATTTTCTTGTTCTTGCTTACGAGCTTATGTACGCGGAGCAGCAGCTCTTCCAGATTGAACGGTTTGGTGAGATAATCATCCGCGCCTTTTTTGAGGCCGAGCACGCGATCTGAGCTGGCGTTCTTTGCGCTGAGTATGAGAATGGGCACTTCGTTGTTCTGTACCCGGATGGTTTCTGTAACGGTGATGCCATCCAGTTCCGGCAGCATCACATCGAGAATGATGAGATCGAAATACTCACCCTGCACTTTCAGCAGGGCGTCGCTGCCGGTGAAGCTCGATGTCACTTCATATCCTTCCAGCTCCAGATTCAGCTTGAGTGCTTCATGGAGATTCTCTTCGTCTTCAACCAGCAGTATGGATGTTTTTGCGCTCATGTTTATGTCGGTTACAACGTGAAGCTTACAGTAAAGATACAACCAGATGGTGCATTGTCTGTAATGCGGATACCGGCCCGGTGATCTTCAGCGATCTTCTTGCAGAGATAGAGTCCGAGTCCCGTGCCCTTGGCTGTACGGGTATTCTCATTGCCGATGCGATAGAATTTCTCGAACACTCTCTTCTTTTCGTTATCCGGAATGCCAGGCCCTTCGTCCGTTACCTGAAGCGTGATTGCTTTTCTGGTAACTTCCAGGCTGCATCCGATGGTTCCGGTTTTGGGCGAATATTTAACGGCATTTTCCAGCAGATTGTTCACGAGTATCTGCAACAGCAGAGGGTCGCCGGTGAAATCGATATTGGGTGTAATGGATGATGAAAATGGCCGGTTGGGAAAGCGGTTGACAAAATCCTGCAGACTGTTCTGCACCAGTTCGCTGAAATTGATCTCTTCTTTTGCGAAGAGATAACGGCCTCCTTCGAGCTGCGACGAAACGAGGATATTGCTGGTGAGGGTATTCAGCCGGTTGGTTTCTTCGAGCGTCATGCTGAGCAGCTTCTGCCGTTTGGCATCGTCGAGGTTATGCTTCAGCAGTGTTTCGAGATTGAGGCGGGCGGCAGCGATAGGCGTTTTCAGTTCATGCGTTACTGCCATCATGAAGTGTTGCTGCTGCTGCTGCAGTTTTATCTGCTTGCGCAGCGCGCGATATACAAAGAGTGCGCCCACCATGCTCAGCACTAAAAAGGTAACGCCCTCTCCGATGTACTGAGCAGTTTTGCGTTTCTTCTCGTCCTGTATCTTTTCGTATTTCTGTGCATAGGCAGGATCGTCCAGTAAAAGCTCGCTGTGCTTGTAGCTGGCCATCTGATTGTTCTGATGATTGAGGGAGATGAACCAGAAAACGAGTTCTGCAATGATGTACACCAGCAGAAACCAATAGGCCACGCTTACGAGGAAGAACTTGCTTTTACCGGAAGCTTTCATGCATTAAGGCACTTTTGCGATGCGGATGCCGGCATTCATCACATGCTCCAGCGGATCTTCGCGCATCATCTGCTGAAGCGTGAATTTGTAGGCGCCGGCATGCAGTGTACCTGCTGGCGTTATCTGAATGCGGTGTTCAAAAATATCATCCATGCCTGAGCCCAGCCATCCTTTTTCGTCGGTGGCCAGTTTCAGATCAACCATATGTGTGGCGGTTTCTCCGGTGGGCGACTGGATGGCAATATTGAGGTACAGGTTCTTGTAGCGGTATGCATCCTGATGGCGCACCACTGCATAGATAATGTACCTGCTGGCCGTGTCTTCGATGTTTACTGAGATCTCAGGTTTGAAGCTCTTGCTCCAGTTATGGTCGGGGATGGGAATGTTCTTCTCGAACAGATCGGTTCTCACAGAGCAGGCATTCAGCAGAAGCGCTGCGAATGCCATTGTGAGGATGCCGGTAATGCCTTGTTTATTCAAGGGGGGAAATTTTACAAGTATAAAATTACAAAACGTTCAGTACCTGCTCTTTTGCTTTTTCCAGTTCGTCTTTCATCTGCACTACTGCCTTCTGGATGGTAGAGTCATAAGCCTTGGCACCGGTGGTATTGATCTCTCTTCCGATCTCCTGAAGAATGAAGGACAATTTCTTTCCTTTAGTGTCTTCCCCTTCGCTGATCACTTCTTTGAAATAATTGCAATGGTTGATGAGACGGGTTTGTTCTTCGCTGAGGTCGATCTTTTCGATGTAATAGATCAGTTCCTGCTCAAGACGATTGGGATCGTAGCTGTCTTTACCTACATTCTCTTCGAGCACTTTCACCAGACCTTCCCTGATCTTCTGTTTACGGATAGGTTCGAGGTTCTGTACTTCGAGTTGCAGTTTTTCGATATTGCTGATGCGGAGACGGAGATCGTTCTCCAGCATTTTACCTTCTTCCTGACGGTGATTGTTGAGCGCATTCACAGCAGTGAGGATGAGCTTTTTGAAAGCTTCCCATTCTGCATCTGTGAGTGTATCGCTGGTTGGAGTGATCACTTCCGGCAGTTTGAGCAGGCTGCTCAGAATGCTCGAAGGATCGAGGTTGAGGTCTTTGGATAATTCCGCGATGGAGCTATAGTAAGTTTTTGCAAGTGCAGTGTTTATGCTGACAGGCTTTGCACTTCCGCTCTCTTTGAGGCTGATGGTGCAGTCCACACTACCACGACCAAGTTTCTCAGATAAGAGTGTTCTTATGTCGAACTCGAAGGGTTTGAGGAAGGCCGGCATTTTGAGGAAAAGTTCAAACTGCTTTCCATTGAGAGATTTGATATCAACCAGGAAAGTCTTATCACCAATGGATTGTTCAGTTCTTCCAAATCCGGTCATTGATTTCAGCATATGTTACTCGATTTTACAGCAAGGTAAGGAAATATGCGATAGGCTTGATGTTCATGGGAGGATACCCACGCCTTTGCAAAAAATATTCCGGCTCAGCTCCTGCATTTCGCCGGGGGCGAGACGGTCGATGGTGAGGTGACCGATCCGGTATCGTATAAGCCGCAAGGTTGGAAAACCGGTTTTGGCCGTCATTCTCCGCACCTGTCGGTTCTTGCCTTCCGTTAGCGAAAGGGAAATCCAGCTGGTAGGAATATTTTGCCTGAACCGGATGGGTGGATTGCGGGGTGGCACGTTAGGCTCCTCTTCAAAGCGGATGGCGCGGGCTGGTTTGGTACGATGATTTTTCCCGTCGATAGAAATGGTGATGCCTGAGCTGAGCAGTTGAATGGCTTCATTGGTGATGCTTCCTTCTACCTGAACCCAGTATTCTCTTTCGTGTGCGAATGATGGATGAAGCAAACGATGATTCACAGATTTGTCGTTGGTGAGCAGGAGCAATCCTTCACTGTCGTAATCCAATCTTCCTACAGGATATACATCTGATGGTACTTTGAAATAATCAGACAAACATTGTTTCCCTTCTTCTGAAGTGAATTGTGAGAGTACCTGAAATGGTTTATAGATGACGAAATATCGAAGCATAGTCAAAAAAAAATCTCCCGATGATTCGGGAGATTTATTATGTAGATGGGTTAGTAAGTACCGGGAAATAAATTTCCCTCCACAATATTAAAAATAATTTTTTCTATCTAAAAAAATTTTCGAATAAATTTTATTCACATTTTTTCTAATACTGTGGAAAATCTGGCGGAGAAAACGGAAGTAAGCAACGAAATGCTCTATCGGATTTGCAAAATGTTACGATGAAATTGCAGCAACAAACTATTAACGAAGAGAGGCCGTTTGAAATTGCATTCGATGAAATACAACGCGCAGCTATGTTTTACTCTGCACTTCTTTTGCTGCATCATTCAAAACGAGTTGTACTTTTGCGCAAATTCCCGATATGAAATTCCCATCACCGGTATCATTGCAATGGATAGCTGATCTGATCGGCGCAAAACTGACAGGCAATACTGCTGCATCCGCAACTGGTATCAACGAGATACACAGAGTAGAGCCAGGCGATCTGGTATTTGTAGATCATCCGAAATACTACGAGAAGTGCATCAACTCAGCTGCATCGTTCATCATCATCAATAAAGAAACCAGCTTCCCTCCTGAGAAAGCGCTGCTGATAACCGATCAGCCTTTTGAAGCGTATCAGACCATCGTAAAACATTTCCGCCCCTTCGTTCCATCCACCAACATGATAAGTGAGTCTGCTGTAATCGGCGAAGGATCGTGGATTGCGCCGGGTACTTTCATCGGCAATCATGTTACCATCGGAACCAATTGCCGCATTCATCCGAATGTTACCATCATGGATCATTGTGTGATCGGCAATAACGTGATCATTCAATCCGGCACCATCATCGGATCGGATGCGTTTTACTACAACACCAAAAAAGACCGCGATGTATGGTATAAGAAAATGGAAAGCGGTGGCAGAGTAGTGATCGAGGATGATGTTGAGCTGGGTGCAGGTTGCACCATCGACAGAGGTGTGAGTCACGATACGCGCATCGGCCGCGGCACCAAGATGGATAATCAGGTGCATATCGGTCACGATTCCATTATCGGGCCTAACTGTCTCTTTGCTGCGCAGGTTGGAGTAGCAGGCGCTGTTGAGATCGGATCGGGTGTAATTCTCTGGGGACAGGTAGGCGTATCAAAAACGCTCACCATCGGAGACAATGCCGTTGTGCTTGCACAAAGCGGAGTACCGGGCAATCTCGAAGGAGGCAAGATTTATCTGGGTACACCAACGGACGATGCCATGCTGAAGAAGAAAGAACTGATCTGGATAAAACGCATTCCTGAGATCTGGGAGAAACTGAAATCGAAATAACTGATTCATCACAGCTATACCGGCACTACAGGAATACGTTTGGAAAGCGAACGATCACCTGGGTGCCGGTTGAATTTCCGGCCTCCGAGAGATCTATCACATCTACCGTGATAGGAGTTTCCTGACGACGGTTCATTGCTTCGATGCGTTCGGCGGTCAACCGCATTCCCTTCGACTGATACTCCACATGCATGAAAGATTTCAGTTCACCTGCTTTCTTTCTTCCAACTCCATTGTCTTCCACTATGCAGAGCAGCGTATTGCCTCTGCGCTCGAACTTTACCTTCACAGATCCGATCCCTTCCTGCCTGTAGCGAAGTCCGTGACGAATGCTGTTCTCCACATACGGCTGCAGAATCATGGGAGGGATATGCATATTGTCTGCATCGATCGACGGATCGATACTGATGGCATGTTGAAATGAATGTGCAAACCGCATACTCTCCAGATCGAGATAACTGTTGAGGTATCGTATCTCGCTCGCAAGACTGATGCTCTCCCTGCTGGAGTTATCGAGCGTCTGCCGGATCAGGTGCGCAAATGAAGTGAGGTATTCGTTGGTTTTCTCAAAATCGTTGTGCAGCAGAAAATTCTGAATGGAGTTGAGGCAGTTGAAAATGAAATGCGGATTCATCTGAGAGCGAAGCGCCTGCTGCTCCAGTTCGTTGATCCTGTTTTGCGTGGCGGCTTTTGCCTGCTCCTGTTTGATGCGGCGAACGATCAGCCACCAAACCAATCCAACGATCGAGCAGGCTATCAATATTCTGAACCACCAGGTTGCCCAGAAAGGCGGTTTGATGTAAAATGGAATGCTGATGGTTTTGCTGTTGACGCCGAACTTGTTTACAGCAAACAATTGCAGCTGATATCTGCCGGGTGGCAGTGCCAGAAAGGAGAGCGAAGTATTCCGGGTACTGTCCCAGGTATCTTTCAATCCGATAAGACGATAGAAGTAGGTGATCTCATCCAGCGATCTGAATGAGATGCCGGTATAATCGAATCGGAAATCGTTTTCTTTGTAACTGATCTCCGAAAGGCTGTCGATACTTTTTATTTGCTTGCCTACCTGCACCTGCTGCATATTGAGATAACAGACAGAAGCTGAAGTTACTTTAGTGGAATCGAAGCTGGTAAGGCCTTCAATAGAGCCCACATACACTATCTTATCTTTTGTGTACACAGCGTGAATATCATTATTGGCTAAGCCGTCTGCGGAAGTGTAGTGGAGAATGGGTTTTTCAGGGTGCAGCTGATCGATGCGGTTCAGGCCCTTTTCTGTTCCAACCCATACAAACCTTCCATCTGCATACAGGGCTTTGCAGTTGTTGCTGGTTAATCCATTCGCGAGTGTGAAATGATTGGCGAGCGTATCATTCTTCAATTGAACCACTCCTCCGCCGAGTGTACTTATCCAAAGGCTGCCATCGGAGGATTGCACAATTTGGGAGATGATATTGTTCAGTGGTGGGATAGCAGTTCCCATATACCAGGTGCTCCTGTTTCTGTTAATTTTATGTAAGCCGCTGGATGCTCCGATATACCACGCATTATTGGCCTCGATGGCTGCATACGTTCTGAACCTGAAAATGGTGTCGATCACTTTAAGCGTATTACTGTTCACCAGAAAGCCGCCTCTGCCGGTTGCCACCAGCAATGTGTCTTTGTTCAAAGGCTGAATAGATTTGAGCACATCGAGTCTGCCAAACACCGTTTTTTTTGTGGTGGGGTTATACTTGAGCATGAATCCGTCGAAGCTGAGCAGCAGATCTGCCCCCATTTTGGTAATCTGCAGTAAACGGTTAACGCCCGTTTTGTTGTTGGATAATTTTATCAGGTGATGAAAACTTACAGTGCTGGTGTTGTTATTTTCCAGAAAGTGCAGTCTCCCGTAATTTCCGCCTGCATAAATGGTATTTCCATCGGAATTGATTGAATTAATTTCAGCATCTTCTTTGTAAAGTTTCCGTGTTTTGTATTCGCGGGAAGGAAGCAAAAAAACACCTTCCCCAAGTGTTCCCAACCATATGTTCTTTTCATCATCCTGCAGAGATCTGCTGCAGTTTTTTCCGGGAAGCAGCAAGTCTGAATAAATATAATTAAGCGTGTCGACCAGCAGCGTTCCTCCGTTGCTGCCTAACAGGATGGGGGTGAAACAGGTCTTACATCCCGATTGCGTAGTGAGCACTAAATCAGTTGGAGGGAGAAAGATCATTTCTTTGTCTGGTCTGGTTACCACAGTCTGGAAATCCTTCTTGAACTCTGGTTTTTGTACCGAATCGATCTTCCTGATTTTCCCGTTAACTTCTTCGAACCGTACCAGATATTTCTTTTTGGGATAGAATTTGGTTTTGAGCCACAAGGTTAGCTTGCCATCTTCCAAAAGGAGTTGGGAGCTGGAAAATACTTTCTCATTGTTATGGATGGAGTCGTCATAATTGAAGAAGAAATGGGATTTGGGCCTAAAAGCTCTTGAAGTGGACAAAGCTATACCAGGACCTATTTTTTTTTCGATAAGCTCCGAAATATCAGTTACAGTGTTATCTGCGCCGATAAAATACTTATGGTCGCCGCGAGTGCTTGTCATCACAATTTCGCCCAGACTGTTTTCCGATATCGACCCTATGGTGCCCTTGAATACGAGCTTTTTCAACAGGCTGTCATTTTCCGGGGTATAGAATTTCCCTTTGTAATAATAAGAGAGGAAGTTGCGGAGAGATATTATCCAGAGCCTTCCTTTGATATCCGGCAGCAGTTGCAGGATTTCTGCCGTAGGCAACCCGTCCTGTGAGCTGTAGTTTACAAACTTTCTTCCATCGAACCGGCTTAACCCTGCGTCTGTTGCGAACCAAATATACCCTTCATAATCCTGTTTGATATCATAAATGGTGTTGCTGGGAAGGCCATCGCGTACAGTGAATTGCTTGTAGTTGTATTCCTGCGCCTGAAGCAGGTTGCAGGCAAGCAAAAACAAAAATGCGATGAGCAGACGCAGCATGTGCATGGGTTGTTTGATCAGATAAATTTCGCGAGGAATTCTTCTTTCTTCCGGGTGCTTACTTCGATGGAGCTTCCATCTTCCATCTCCACATATCCTCCGCGGCCGCGATGATATTTTTTGATGAAGTTGTGATTGATGATATGTGAGTGATGCACGCGCGAGAAATTGGTCATGTCGAGCAGCGATTCAAATTCTTTGAGCGGGCGCGATACAACTGTTTTTGTTTTGTCTTTCAGAAAAATGAACGTGTAGTTGTTGCTGGCTTCGAGCCTTACAAAATCGTCTGTGTCGAGAAAGATCAATCCTTCAAATGTAGGCAGCGCCAGCCTTTTGCTGCTGTTAACCGGTTGCTTCAGATTGAACAACAGGTTGTCTATGCGGCTGGTGATATTCTTGGCCTGAATTTTTTCTTCTGCTTTTTTAATCGCCTGCTGCAGTTCTTTGATGTTAACCGGTTTCAGCAGATAGTCGAGTGCAGAAAACTTGATGGCATTCAGCGCATAGTTATCGAAGGCTGTAACAAACACCACTTCGAATGTTACGGCCGGGAAATTGTTCAGCAATTCAAATGCGTTGCCGAAAGGCATTTCGATGTCGAGAAAAACCAGATCGGGTTTGTGCAGATTGATGAGGTCGCGGGCAGTACGGATATTGTCTGTAGTGCCCATCACCTGTACATTGGTGCAGTACCTGTTAAGCATTTCGTGGAGGGCTTCCACGCTGTTTGGTTCGTCGTCAATAATGATACTCCTGATCATAAGGTTAATGATTAATGGGCAGGGCTGCTGCTCATTGGTATTCGTAATCGTATGGAAGCAATTCTGCAAGAAGTTTCCATGCCCAGTATCCGGTGCTGATCACTGATTGCTGATCGTAGAAATAGCCATTCTCTTCGATGATGAATCCGTCGGCAACATCCAGCAGGGATGCCTGCATTTTTATAGTTTCCGGAAGTTTGTAATCCTGCAGATATCTTTTTTCGGGATGCACCAGTTTGTAGGTGATCCGGTAACGGCCTTTCCAGTTGATGAGTACATCACTGCTGTCGGACTCGTAGAGTTCTTCGTTGTACAGGTCTTTGATCACAGTGCCTTTGGCGCTTTTAGGATCATCCTCCATCTTCTCCACTACAAACCCTTCATCTGTAACAGCGCTGTCGAACAGGGTACGCATGAAATGCAGACGGCTGCCGAGATACGTGCGCGCCCGGTTCTTCTGGTATTCTGCTTTCACTGCTGCGGTTGTATCGATCTCCTGAAAGAGCGGATAACCTGTATACTGACTGATATTGGTATTGAAATCGTAACTGAAAGAATCCAGCTGATAACGGATATTGTAACCCAGTGCCGCATTGGTGATCTGAATATCTTCCTTTGCAGTTACTCTCAGCCTGTTTCTTTTTTTGGTGTAGAAGAAACGGAGCGCTTCGGGATTGCGGATGATGCATTGTGCTGCATTGGGAGATGTGCCAATGAAATGCTCGACAAAGAATTTTCCATACCGGTCCCATCCATCTTTCAGTTCACTGCTGGCAACAACGGCTACTTCGGTAAGGGACTGCTCCTGCTTCACCAGTGAAATATGCAGTGTGTCTGAAGTAATGTTGCTGTTGCTGATGCGGATCACTTTTTTCTCATAGCCCATGTAGGAGATCACGAGATCGTAGCCGCCATTGGGAAGGCGGAGAAAGAAAAGGCCGTTGCTGTTGGTAACGGTGCCCTGTGTGGTATTCTGGCAATAGGCCGATGCGCCTGCCATAACCTGTTGTGTGGCGGAGTCTGTTACTTTCCCAAGCAGGGTAAAGGTTTTTTCCTGAGCAAGACTGCTGTACTGCATCAGTACTGCTGCGAGGAAGGGTATCAACTTTTTCATAGTAGCTGGTTTCAGGATCCTGGGTGCTGCTTCAGGTATTGCCGGCATGCATTTCCGATGCTCTGTTCAAGTGGTGTAAAGCTGAAGCCGGGCAATGTGTTCAGCAGCTTTGTATTATCGAAATAGGTTTTGCTTTTTGCTACACGCGCACTTTGTTTGGTGAGCAGTGGCTTTTTCCCGGAGAACTTCGCTTTGAGTGCTTCCAGCCTCCAGGCGATATTCAGTAAAAAAGGCGTGGCATGTTTGGCCGGTCTCTTTTTTTGAAAGCCGTCGGCGATGGTGTTCATCAGCTGTCGAAGTGGCCAGTTCTCTCCCGAAACAATGAACCGCTGATTGGATACTTCACTTTCCATCAGCTGAACGGCGGCACGCGCTACATCTTCCACATCCACAAATCCGTTGATACCTCCGGGATACCAGGGAAACTCTTCATAAACCGTTTTGAAAATAGCGCAGCTGCTCTGGTTCCAGTCGCCATAACCGAGTATGGTGCTGGGGTTCAGCACCACTACATCCAATCCTTCTCCCATTCCTCTCCATACTTCCATTTCTGCAAAATGCTTGCTGATGGCATAGGCAGTATTGGCTTTGTTTCTCGTCCACTTTTTTTCTTCCGTTACATGCGATTCTTTGGTGGTTCTTCCAAGAGCGGCAACAGAACTAATGTACACAAAACGGCTGATATTTTTCTCCAGGGCAATATTAACCATGTTTGAAGTGCCCTCGATATTAACCAGGTACATATTCATTTGTCCGGCAGGATCGAACGACACTACGGCGGCTGAATGGATCACCATATCTGCTCCTTCCATGGCTTCGCTGAGCGATATCACATCGAGAACATCTCCTTCTACCCATTCCACTTTTTCGAGTATGGAAGCGGGGATGAAGGCAGGGGCTTTCGGTCCTCTTCTGAGCGCGCGAACCTTGTAGCCTTGCTGTACCAGTTCTTTAATGATGTAGGCGCCCAGAAAACCTGTTCCGCCGGTGACGAAAATTGTAGACAAATGGATATTGTTTATAAACTGAACAATGCCTGTCAGCTGTATTGATAGTAACCTTTTTTAGTTTTCCTTCCCAGGGCTCCGGTATTCACTTTCTCCTGCTGAAGGGGAGAAGGGCGGAGGCGCAATGGCTGTCCCAACTGATCATATACAGAGCAGCTTACTGCATAATTGATGTCGTTTCCGATAAGGTCCATCAGTTTAAAGGGGCCCATTTTGAAGCCGGTAGCTTCCAGCAATGTATCGATGGTTTCGATGCTGCTGAGTTGCTGTTCGGCCAGATAGAGCGCTTCGAGGTAATAAGGTCGGGCTACGTGATTTACAATAAAGCCGGGGGCATCATTGCAGAGCACTGGTGTTTTTTCCAGTTGCTTTGTGAGTTGCACCACTGCATCGATGGTTTGTGCATTGGTTTGAGGGGTGGCCACTACTTCAACCAGTTTCATCAATGGCGCCGGATTGAAGAAGTGCATGCCTGCTACTCTTTCGGGATGAATCACCTGTGCAGCGATCTCCGTTACTGAAAGCGAAGAAGTATTGGTGGCGAAAATGGTTTCACTGTGATTCACTTCTGCCAGCTGATTGAACAGCGCCACTTTCACCGGCAACTTTTCAACGATGGCTTCGATAACGATGTCTGCTATGCAGTCGTTGATCTCATTGGTGAACCGGATATGATCCAGTATGCTTTTCTGTTGTGCTGCCGTGAGTTTGTTTTTATCTACCAGCATCTGCAGATCTTTCTGCAATGCTTCATTGGCCTGGCTCAGCGTGTCTTTGTTCACGTCGAATAAAATGGTATGAAATCCATACCGGGCCGCTACCTGGGCAATGCCTCTTCCCATGGTACCTGCACCGCAAACACAAACCGATTGTATCATAAACTATGTTGAATGTATAATCCTGTTCAGGATTTGGAGGGATAAAAGTAGTAAAAAGAGCGGGTAAACAATTTCATAGTAGTAATTTAGTGCCTGCATAAACTATTGTTGTGAACAGGATAGACCGACTCCACGCCATTCTCACTCACCTTCAAAGCAAACGAAGGGTAACCGCACAGGAAATTGCGGATCGCTTCAACATCAGTCTGCGCACGGTTTACCGCGATGTGAAAGCATTGGACGAAAGTGGTGTTCCCGTTATTGGAGAGGCTGGTACCGGCTATACCATCATGGAAGGATATCGCCTTCCTCCGGTGATGTTCAGCCAGCAGGAAGCCAATGCGCTGCTCCTTGGCGGCAAGCTCGCTGAGAAACTCACAGACGGCTCTGTTCGCAAACATTTTGCCGAGGCATTGTTCAAGATCAAGGCCGTTCTGAGAACCACCGATAAAGAGAATCTGGATCATCTCACCAACAATATCGAAGTGCTGAGAATGCGGGTGCCCGATGAAGAAGCCGAATCGCATCTCTCTGCATTGCAGCAGGCTATCGTTGAAAAGAAAGCCATCTTCATCAGGTATCATTCCGGAGGTAAAGAAGAACTGTCTGAAAGAATTGTAGAACCGATCGGTCTCTGGTACTACAGCATGTACTGGCACCTCATCGGCTGGTGCAGGCTGCGCAAGGGTTACCGCGATTTCAGGGTGAGCCGCATTCAGCGCCTTCAGGTAAAAGACGAAAGCTTCGAAGCCGACAAACATCCCACGCTCCACAGTTACATCGAAAAGCTGCGAACAGAAAGCAGGGAAATGCTTGAAGTGGTGATCACCATGAATAACGACACCGCCAAATACATCAAGAACAGCCGCTACTACTACGGCTTCGTAAAAGAAGAACCGGTGAATGACGATTGCTCCCGCATGATCTTCATGACCGAACACCTCGAATACTTCGGCCGCTGGCTGCTCACTTACACCAACAGCGTAAAAGTTGAATCTCCGCAGGAGCTGAAAGACAAAATGGCCTCCCTCACACAGGAGCTTCACCAGCATTATCTGGGCTAACAGCGAAGATTTTATCGATTCTGTGACTTCCTGCTGACATAGGGCTGTCACTACCCCATTGTTTATTTGTGTAAACAAACGCAAAAAGCATGGAAATTAAGACTCACCCCACGGTAACCGTTCTTTACGGATCGTTCCGTACAACCCTGAACACCCTGCACCAGTACATTGGTACTACCATCAAAGACCTGCAGATCGAGGCTGTTAATCAACAGGTGCTGGTGAGCGGTCCTGTTTACTGGATCTATCGCGGAGCAGATGGCAAACCCGATACTGAATTCACGCTTGAAATTGCCCTGCCGATTCAGGGAAAAGTTGTCTCGGACAAGTTCAAAGTAAAAGAACTGCCTGCATTCAAAGCGTTGGTGCATGAGCATCTCGGCACATGGGATGGCCTTGCTGGTGTATACGGACAACTGTTCAAGTACATCGACGACCGACGGATTCCCATCAACGATGAATGCCGCGAGATCTATGTGAATATCGACTTTGAAAATCCTGAGAACAATATCACGTCCGTACAAATGGGACTGGTATAGGCTGAACACATTTTGAAACCACCTCAAATACAATAATCATGAAAAAGAGAATATGTTATCTGTTCGTATTTAACGGCTATGCAGATTGGGAGGCAGCATACACAGTAGCGCATCTCAACAAATATTCAGATTTCATGATCCGTACATTTTCACTGGATGGACATCCGGTAACATCCATGGGAGACATTAGAATAGAACCGGATCATTCACTGGCCGATGTGGATCCGAAGAAGATCGATCTGCTTTTTCTGCCCGGAGGCGAAGCATGGGAGAATGGCGATTTTCAGGAGCTGACCATGCTGGTAGAATCGTTTGTGCATGCGGGCAAAACAGTGGCAGCAATTTGCGGAGCTACGGTAATGCTGGCCAATCATGGCTTTCTCGATCATATTCCGCATACCAGCAATGGCGCCGAATATCTGAAAGAGCTGGCTCCTGATTACAATGGCGCCGCGCATTACAGAAACGAGCCTTGTGTTAGTGACGAGCATATCATCACAGCCAATGGCGCAGCAGCGCTGGAAATGATGATGGCCATCTTCAAAAAATTCGATGTGCTGGAAGAAGAAACAACCGAAGCAGTATATGAACTCTTCAAAAGTGCAGGCATGAATAACAGACTGCTCGCAGCAGCAGAATAGAACAAACAGGGTTAGTAAAAAAATCGGGCGCATCTTTTCAGATACGCCCGATTTGTATTTTGATGAAATCTGTTAGTGATATACTTCATCTCCCACCACTACATGAGTGCCGTCTTCGATCTGCGTAACGTACACTTCGGGTGTTACCTGAAACAGCGTTTCGAATGAGCGTTGGATCTGATGGGTGAAAGCTTCCACCGCTTCTGTCTGAACGATGTTGATGGTGCATCCGCCGAAGCCTCCGCCCATCATTCTCGATCCCATCACACCTTCGATATATCCGGCACGTTCGGCCAGAAAATCGAGCTGGGTGCAGCTTACAGCGTATTGTTTGCTGAGGCCGTTATGCGTGGCGATCATCAGTTTGCCGAATGCCTGCAGGTCGCCGCGTTTCAATGCTTCGCAGCCATTGAGCAGCCGATCTTTTTCCGTTACTACATACCAGCATCTGTCGTACACCACCGGTGTTAATTCGTGATGATGTTCCTGCAGCATTTCCAGACTCACATCGCGCAGCGAGTTGATGGCCGGGTAAGATTTCTTGAGAATGCCCACGCCTTCTTCGCATTGTTGTCTGCGCACATTGTATTCGGAGCCTGCCAGTGAGTGGCTCACCATACTGTTCACCAGTACAATTTTGTGATCGGGAAATTCGAAGGGGATGTATTCGTATTCGAGATTGCGGCAGTCGAGCTTCATCACATGACCACGTTTGCCATGAAGACTGGCGAACTGATCCATGATGCCGCATTTTACGCCAACAAAAGTATGTTCTGTTTTCTGTCCGATAAATGCCAGTTCCATTCTGGTGAGTCCGAGACTGAACAATTCGTTCAGCGCAAAGCCGTATGCAGAGCAGAGTGCAGCGGATGAGCTCATGCCTGCACCAACAGGGATATCGCCATCGATAAGCACCTGTGCGCCACCGATAGTTTTGCCCGCAGCTTTGATATGATGAGTTACACCGAGCAGATAGTTCATCCAGCCGGTTACAGGTTGAAGTTCTTCTGTGGGATTGAAAGTGTAACTTTCTTTGAATTGATTGGCGTAGATGGTGATGGCCGGTTCTGCTACGGAAGCAATGGCAATGTACATGCGTTTGTCAACGGCACCGGGCAATACAAAACCTTCGTTGTAGTCTGTATGCTCTCCGATCAGGTTCACTCGTCCGGGTGCTGCTACTACGATCGGTTCCTGTCCATACAATTCCCGGAATTTTTTACGCAAACGTTCTACTATCGGCATATCAGTGAAAATGATTTAAATTTAAAAATTCTACGATTTAATAAAGATACTATGAGCTTTGGAATCGACCGGATTACGGAGGATCAGCTGAACATTCTCAGATTGCAAGATAAGATAACTGGCACAACAATCAGTATACTACCAGACCACGGCGCCCTTCTTCATGGATTTGAAATACCTCTTAATGGCCGCCGGATCAATATTATAGACAATTACGCAGGAAAGGCTGATCTCGAACGATTTCTGCATCTTTCATACAAGAGTGCAAAGCTGTCTCCCTTTGCCTGCAGGATACCCGGCGGTACCTACAGTTTTGATGAAATAACTTATGAATTTGCTAACAGGTTTCAGGATGGCTCTGCTATTCACGGCCTGCTCGCCAATAAGCCTTTCAACCTCGTAGATCAGCTGGCCGACGATAATATGGCGGCCGTTCGCCTTCGCTATCAATACAAAAAAGACGATGCCGGATTTCCCTTCAATTATATGTGTGAAGTGAAGTATTCACTGCATCCGGATAATGCGTTGCAGGTGGAGACAACAGTAACCAATCTTACGGATGGTTTCATTCCCATGAGCGATGGGTGGCATCCTTACTTCAGGCTCGGCGGAAAAGTGGATCAGTACCAGCTGCAGTTCCGTTCGGATACCTTGCTCGAATTCGATGAAAAACTGATCCCTACCGGAAATACTGTTTTTGACGATAGCTTTCTGTACGGAGCCGAACTCGGCAGCCGCCATCTCGATAACTGCTTTCTGCTCGACAACGAAGAAGGTACACCATGCTGCATTCTGTACAATCCTGAAAACCAGCTCCGGATAGCCTTTTACGTGAATGCCAGGTATCCCTACCTCCAGATCTACACACCCGACGACCGCGAAAGCATCGCCATCGAAAACCTCAGTGCGGCGCCAAACAGCTTCAATAACGGTATGGGACTGATACGCATGAGCCCACGCCAAACCCTCACATTTAGCTGCTGGTATCAGGCAAGTATTGGGTAAATCTGTTACCTTGTGCAAAATGATTCGCCCAATGTTGAAATCCCTGAGATACCTCTCTGTGCTCATCTTTGCATTTGTACTGGCTGCCTGTTATGAAGTGAATGAAGATGTGGTAGTCAATGAAAATGGCGGAGGAGTTTTCGAATCGAGGATGGATATGGGCAAATTGCTCGATCTGGCCCAGGCTTTTATCGGCGATGAAGAAGTTACCAGCAGCGGCCTCGACAGACCAATGGATACGGTAATCTCCATGCAGTCGATCATCGATTCCGCAGATGAAGCTCAACGCGCAAAGATCGCCTGGATGAAAGATGGCAAAGTAGCGCTGAAACTCAATATGAAAGAGAAGCTGCTGAAGATCGATGTACGCATCCCATACCAAAATGCCGGACAGCTCGAACAACTGATGGAGTCGCAGGGAACCATCATGAACAATACCATGACGGGCCTCTGGAAATCTGATCAGAAGCCAGCTAACAATTCGAACCCCGATGATGCCGGCATGAGTGATCTCGTTGGCGTTTACGATGTAAAAATTGCCAACGGCCTCATCAGCAGAAAAGTGGATACCGTAAAATTCAAAGAGTTCATGCTGAAGCCAATGGTATCCGACCTGAAGAAAATGATCGAACAGGGCATCGAGATCACCTACACCACCAACTTCAAACTCCCCCGTATCGTAAAAAACGTAACCAATCCACTGCTGAAAGTATCGGACGATAAAAGAACCGTGACGCTGAAATACAATCTGCTGGAAATTGTAAACGATCCCGCAAAATTTGCCTACAGCATTGAATATTGATCAGCCTGTTAAAAGTAGATTCAACAGACTATGGCTCCTGCTTTTTCTGCTGGATGCCATCGCCGACCTCACAGCCATCCAACTGGGCTGCGAGCAAATGCGGTATGTTACCAAACCCTTGCTGATGCTGCTTTTGCTGCTCTGGTTCAACGGGTATCCATTAGAAGACAAGAAAGGAAGGCGATTGATTCAGCTGGCATTGCTCTTCTCCTGCGGAGGAGATACGCTGCTGCTGTTTGCATCAAAAAGCGAGTTGTACTTCATCGGAGGACTGATCAGTTTTCTCATTGCACATATTTTTTATATCCTCTTTTTTCTGAAAGTGAAAAAGCAAAACAAGCCCGGAAGGCCGTGGAATCCGGTACTGGTATTTCTGGTGATGGTGTATATCGGCCTATTTTTCTACCTGCTTCGCGAAGGGGCCGGACCATTGGAAATTCCGGTATTGCTGTATGCTGCCGTGATCGGAACCATGCTGCTGGCCGCTGTCAACGCCTTTCATTTTCCGAGACAATTATCAGGCGCACTCTGCGTTACAGGAGCGCTGCTCTTTGTGATTTCAGACTCTGTGCTGGGCTTCGATAAGTTCTATCATTCATTTTCTGCCGCTGGCATGTTTATAATGTCAACCTATTGCCTGGCTCAGCTGTTACTGGTTACAGGAAGCAGGAAATATCTGCAATCGCGCAATAACCCATAATTTTACCGCCCGAATTGAAAATTAGTATGCAGACCGATTATTTAGTGATAGGCTCAGGCATTGCCGGGCTCACCTTCGCTTTGAAGGCCGCCCGCAAATACCCCGATAGGAAAGTTACAGTGATCACCAAAACCAGTGCCGACGAAACCAATACCAAGTACGCACAGGGAGGCATTGCCGGTGTAACGGATTTTGAGCGCGACAGTTTTGAGAAACATATAGAAGATACGCTCATCTCAGGCGATGGCCTCTGCAATAAGAATGTAGTGGAGGTGGTAGTGAAAGAAGGAGTGAACCGCATTCATGAAATGATCGAATGGGGAACGCAGTTCGATAAAGAAGCCGATGGCGATTTCAAGCTGGGCAAGGAAGGCGGCCACTCGGAGTTCCGCATTCTGCATCACAAAGATGTTACAGGAAAAGAAATTGAGCGCGCCCTGCTCGCAGCAGTGGCCGAACATTCCAATATAGAAATTGTAAAACATTGCTTTGTGGTGGATCTCATCACACAGCACCATCTCGGCTACCTCGTTACCAAAGCAACTCCCGATATCGAATGTTATGGCGTGTATGTGCTGAACCTGCGCACCAATCAGATCGAGAAGATCATTGCAGGCACTACATTGCTGGCAACCGGCGGAAACGGACAGGTGTACAGATCTACCACCAATCCCAATATCGCAACGGGCGACGGAGTAGCGATGGTGTATCGTGCAAAAGGCAGGATCGAGAACATGGAGTTCATTCAGTTCCATCCAACTGCGCTGTATGAGCCGGGTGTACGCGGGCAATCGTTCCTCATCACCGAAGCGGTGCGTGGCGATGGCGGCATATTGCGCAACAATAAAGGCGAAGCCTTCATGGAAAGATATGATGAACGCAAAGACCTTGCTCCGCGCGACATCGTAGCCCGCGCCATCGACAGCGAAATGAAGATCACCGGTACAGAGCACGTATACTTAGACGTTAGACATATCCCTCTCAGTAAATTCATTGAGCACTTCCCGAATATCTACGAGAAATGCCGCTCTATCGGCACCGATGTTACAAAAGATATGATCCCTGTAGTACCGGCAGCGCACTACAGTTGTGGCGGTATCAAAACAAATGACTGGGGAAGAACCAGCATCCGGAATCTCTATGCAGCGGGAGAGTGCGCCAGTACAGGATTACACGGCGCCAACCGACTTGCCAGCAACTCGTTGCTCGAAGCGATGGTGTTTGCGCATCGTGCATTTCTCGACAGCACAGCACAACAGACGAACGGCAAGCCCATTCCTCCGATCCCCGACTGGAATGCACAGGGAACTACCGATCCCAAAGAGATGATCCTCATTACGCAGAGCCTCAAAGAAGTGCAGCAGGTGATGAGTGATTACGTGGGTATCGTAAGAACCAATGTTCGTCTCGAACGTGCACTGCGAAGACTCGATCTGCTCTGGGAAGAAACAGAACTGCTTTATCAGGCAACCACGCTTTCTCCGCAACTCTGCGAACTGCGCAATATGATCACCGTGAGCTATCTCATTGTGAAATGTGCACAGTTCAGGAAAGAGAGCAGGGGACTGCATTACAATACCGATTATCCGGCGAAGAGCAGACTGGTGCAGAATATCGTACTGTAATTTTTTCCTATATCTTGCGCAATTAAATCTGCAACTGCATGCGACCACCTTCAGCTATGATCTTTGCCGCCGGCCTGGGAACCCGCTTCAAACCATGGACAGACAAGCATCCCAAGGCGCTGGCGATCATCAACGGCAAATCGTTGCTGCAACGTAATGTTGAATATTTGCAGCAGCACGGCATCAAGGATGTGGTGGTGAACGTGCATCATTTCTCCGAACAGATCATCCATGCCATCGATCAAAACAATGGCTGGGGCAGCAATATCACCATCAGCGACGAACGCGATGCTGTGCTCGAAACCGGTGGCGGCCTCAAAAAAGCAGCGCCACTTTTTCGCGATACAACCGATCCGATTGTGATCATCAATGTAGACATTCTCACCGATCTCGATCTGGGAGCGATGTTGCAATCGCATCGGAAGAATACTCCTCTTGCCACACTGGCTGTTACCAACCGCTCTACCAGCCGGTATTTTCTGTTCGATGAAAACGATACACTTACCGGATGGAGAAATGTTACTTCCGGCGAAGAGAAGATCCGGAGAGTGTCTTCTGTGGTGAATCAGAAAGCATTCAGCGGCATCCATGTGATCAGTCCGGCCATATTCCCGTTGATTGTTCAGGAAGGAAAATTCTCCATTGTTGATGTTTACCTCAATCTGGCTTCGGAGCATATAATCCGGTCATTCGACCATAGCGGAAGCCGTTTCATCGATGTAGGCAAGCCGGATTCCGTCGGAAAAGCGGAGCAACTGTTCTCCTGATTGCAGCCAAAATGCACTTCCGGGGCCTTTTTTCACTATTTTTGGCCGCTATACCAGTAAGCCAATGATCGCCGTAATAGACGCAATAAAAGAACTCTGCATTTCCATGGGGGAAGCCCCGTTGGATATCGAGGTATTACCACAATCCGGTTCAGACCGCCGCTATTTCAGATTGCACCTGAAAGGCGGAACCTGCATTGCCACACATGGCAATAATGTTCCGGAGAACGATACCTTCATGTACTTCTCAGAACATTTCAGGGAAAAAGGATTGCCGGTTCCGGCCATCATTGCCTGGAGTGAAGACCGTACCATTTACCTGCAGGAAGATCTCGGCGATACAAGTCTGCTCAATAAACTCGAAGAAGAAGGACTTACCGATAATGTGTATGCGCTGTTCAAAAAAAGCCTGCACTCACTGGCAGAGCTTCAGGTGAAAGGCCATCAGGAGCTGGATTACAGCCGTTGCCTCACCAATCAGGAATTCGGCAAACAAGCCATCATGGCCGATCTGCTGTATTTCAAATATTACTTTCTCGATGCGCTTCGCAAACCATACGACAAACAAAAACTGATCGACGACTTCGAAGCGCTGAGCACTTACCTCACGCACACGGAGTATAAATATTTCATGTTCCGCGATTTCCAGAGCCGCAATATTCTGGTGAAGCCCGATGAAAAAGTTTATTTCATCGACTATCAGGGTGGCATGCGCGGTGCGCCACAGTACGATGCTGCGAGCATGATCTGGCAGGCCAGGGCAAATCTGCCTGATACCTGGAAAGAAAACCTGCTCAACGATTATATCGATTCATTTGAAACCATCATCGGACAACCGGTAGATCGCGGCATTTTCAAAAGCCAGTACAACGGATATGTGCTCATCAGATTGCTGCAGGTGTTGGGTGCATATGGTTTCCGCGGCCTCTTCGAAAGAAAAGCGCAGTTTCTCACCAGCATTCCGCAGGCATTGAGCAATCTTCGCTGGTTCATCGAAAATCAGAGCCTCGGCATATCAGTTCCTGAATTCAGAAAAGTGCTCGACATATGTGTGGGAGATGAAGTGATGGAACGATTCACTCCGCTTACCGCTACACCCGAAATGCCATTGAAAGTGCGCGTTCACAGCTTCTCCTTCAAAAAAGGAATACCTACTGATGAAAGCGGTAATGGTGGCGGATTTGTATTCGATTGCAGAGGTATTCTCAACCCCGGCAGATTGCAGGAATTCAAAGTGATGACGGGAAGGGACAAAGAAGTGAAAGATTTTCTCGAACAGCAAACACGCATGCCCGATTTCCTCAACAGCGTATTCGATGTGGTGGATATTACGGTAGAAGATTATATGCGTCGCGGGTTTGAAAACCTTATCGTCAACTTCGGTTGTACAGGAGGCCAGCATCGCAGTGTATATGCAGCGGAAGCACTCACGCGCCATCTCAAAAACAAGTATAAAATTCCGGTAACGCTTCATCATATAGAACAGGAAGCAAAGAATTGGATAAATACCTGACAGAAGAATTTAGTTGAATTATGTACTATCTGATTTACGGATTACTGTATCTCATGTCTCTCTTACCGATGTGGTTTCTGTATGGCTTTGCAGACATACTCGCCGCACTGGTATATCATGTTATTGGTTACAGAAGAAAAGTGGTGCTCGACAACATCACTATTGCCTTCCCTGAAAAAAGCCTGAAAGAAAGAAAGAAGATTGCGAAGCAGTTCTACAGAAACTTCGTGGATAATTTCATCGAGACCATCAAGTTGCTGTCGGCCAGTAAAGAATGGATCCTGAAAAGATTTCAGCTGGATAGCGCAGCATTTGAGACCTTTCTCGATCAGGGCCGGAAATGCCAGTTGCATCTCGGTCATAATTTCAACTGGGAAATGGCGAATGTGTCGATGCCCTTCTTTACAAAGCATAAGTTTCTGGTAGTGTATATGCCCATCAAGAATAAGGCGATGGAACGATTGTTCATGCATCTTCGTACCAGAACCGGATCTACCATGTTACCGGCCACCAATATGCGAACAGCTATCGTTCCGTTCAGGCATACCAACTATGTACTTGCGCTGGTGGCAGATCAGGCGCCGGGCAGCCCTGCCAATGCCTACTGGCTCAATTTCTTTGGAAAACCTACTCCTTTTGTACGCGGGCCTGAGAACGGCGCGCGCATTGCCAATATACCCGTTGTATTTGCTCAGATCTATAAAACCCGCCGCGGCTATTACCGGGTTTATCTGGAGGTGGGAGCAGAAAATCCTTCAGAGCTTCCCGTTGGAGAACTTACCCGAAGGTATATCCGCTTTCTCGAAAATGCCATTCGCGAACATCCCGAAATGTGGCTCTGGAGCCATCGCCGCTGGAAACATGACTGGAAAAATGAATATAGCCAGTACTGGATCGATAACGACCCTCCTCCGGTGAATTAACCCTTCATCAATTACCGTGTTTTTCCCGGTTGAATTCTGCCCATCAGGTATTAACGTTGCTATGGAGACCATTCACTGGTTTCTACCCTAGTAAACATTGATAATGATGACATCCGGAATTGAACAGCAGAGTGACCGGTTGGGAGAAGAACTGCTTCGTGTGCAACTCGAAATACAGGAACGTGAGCTTGAAATGATCAGCGCAGAAATATTTGACAATGTAGGTCAGGTATTGAGCCTGGCCAAGTTGCAGCTGAGTTCGCATGCACCACTGGAAAAAGATAACCTCTATAAATCGATTGCTTCTTCGAGGAAGCTGGTAGGAAAGGCCATTCAGGACCTCCGCCAGGTGGCAAGGCCCGTTACCATCACCGAGATCAGAGACAAAGGATTGCTCTTTGCCCTGGCTCATGAAATGGAAACCCTCGGCCGTATCTACAACCGTAAAATCGAATTCACCGTAAACGAAAAAATCGATAGATTCGATCAGGCCAGTGAACTGATTGCCTTCAGACTTTTACAGGAACTGCTGGCTATCTTTGTGGAAGTGAGTGGCAAGAGACCCATTCTGGCAAGCGCCGAATTGCGCGAATCGGACGTTCGGTTTTTAGTAAGCAATAATCCGTTGCTTCATACCGTTAAGCCGGGCATTGCACAGGAGGTACTTCCCGATGATGCCCGCCAGATGCAGATCAGGGCCGAACTGATCAATGCAAATCTGCAAATCTCCGGATCTGCAGACGGTGAGCTGGCCATCTTCCTGACCCTGCCTTTGACCCATTAAAAACAATGTATGACGGAAAATATAACAGTTGGCCTGGTAGATGATCATGTGCTGCTTCGAAACGGACTGGCTGCTCTCGTGCGCAATATCGGCCATCAGGTAGTGATAGAAGCGAGCGACGGCAAAGACTTCATCCAGAAACTGGAGAATGGAATTGAACCGCAGGTAGTGCTTATGGACATCAACATGCCGCAGATGGACGGATACGAAACTGCCGGATGGCTCAAACAAAATCGTCCGGATGTAAAAGTGCTTGCACTCAGCATGTACGACGATGAAGCCGCTATCATCCGCATGCTGAAAAACGGAGCACGTGGATATATTCTTAAAGATTCCGATACTCCTGAGCTGAAATCAGCCATAGAAGCGGTTCTCAGCAAAGGTTTCTACTATACCGAAATGATCACGGGCAAACTGCTGCATACCATCAATCAGTCAGACGACGAAGGCGCAACACGCAAAGTGCTTAACCTCAACGACCGCGAACTGGAGTTCCTCAAACTGAGCTGCTCCGAAATGACCTACAAAGAAATTGCAGATAAAATGCATCTTAGTCCGCGTACCATCGACGGATACAGAGACAGCCTCTTCGAGAAACTCAAAATAAAAACACGTGTAGGATTAGCCATTTATGCCATCAAGCACGGCATTGTGCATGTGTAATCATTGTTTGGATAACTGAACGGAAGTTCCTTTTCCCGGAGCAGAATAAATATTCGACAGATAGCCTGCCGCTTCGGCTCTCGACCGGATATTGATAGTGCCGTTGCCTGGCGTTACTGTGGCGGGATCAAAGCCTTTCCCATTATCACTAACTGTAATGTGCAATCGCTTATTGATATAGTGCATCTGAAGAATGATGGAACTGCAGGATGCATATTTGATACTGTTGTTGATCGACTCTTTCATGATCATGTAGAGATTTCTTCTCTCTTCTTTTCCCAGCTTTACATTCCAGGCATCGGTGCTGATGTCTTTCTTCAGTGATATGCCCTGCGAATCGCAGAGCGGTTCTGCGAACTGCATCAGTCTGCTTACCAGATGATCTACGGTATCTTTCTTGTCGTCGAGTACCCAAATGAGATCGCGGGTGCTCACGATGGCTTGCTGTACGCTTTCTTTGATGCGTTGCAGATGCAGGTTGTTCTGAGGATCGAGCAGTGCGAGATTGGCGTGTACTTTCACGCTGTTGAGCGTACTGCCGAGATCGTCGTGCAGATCGTTGGAGAGTTTTTTTCTGATGCCTTCTTCGCGCGCGAGCTGATGCATGCGCATGCGATACAACACAAAGGCAATAAGAATACCCACCAGTATCAGCAGGGCTGTGAACCACCATGTCTGAAACCACTTCGGCTCAAATTGCAATACCAGTTGAACAGGTTCACTCCATACACCTGCTTCGTTGCTGGCTCTTACCTGTAAAGTGTATGTACCCGGACCAATGCCCACCAGGTTAAGAAAAGGTTCATGCCCGCCATCTTCCCATTGTTTGCTGATGGGATTCAGCATGTACTGATAGCGTACTTTCTCCGGGCTTGTAAAGTTCACTGCAGAGAAATGAATGGTAACCTGTGAAGCATCTTCGGGAATAATCAGGTGCTTCATAAAAATATCGAGCGTGTCTGCAGAACTGGCCTCTGTGCTAACACTGGCAGTGGAAAAATACAGGACCGGTGCAGGCGGACTGCTGCTGATCTTCTTCGGATCAATTCTGGTGAATCCGTTGAAGCCGCCGAAAAAAAGAAAATTACCGGAGACAGCACCGCTGGTTTCTTCGAAGCTGCTGGAATGCAATCCATCTTCTTCAAAATAGTTCATGGCCTTTCCCGAACGGATGTTCAGTACACTCAATCCATTATTGCTGCTGGCCATCAACGTACTGTCTGAAAGTTTCATCAGCTTGTACAAACCAACATTGTTGATGCCGTTACGGTGTGCGTAGATTGTTTTGATGGAGAGATCTTCTTTCAATGAAACGATGCCAACGCCGTAGACTGCGAGCCAGAATGCATTAGCGGCTTCGCAGATATCCATGATCACACTCAGCGGTTTCTGTTGCACCGGATCGTGAAGCGTGATATGCTGCATTGAGTTACTGCGCACATCGTACACCGAAATAACATTATCGCAGAGTATCCACAGTCTTTTGCGAGAATCAACAAAGAGACGGTTGATCACATTGCTTTGCAATCTCACACCTGCGCTTTGCGTGTTGATGGTGCTGACGGTTCCCCGTAGAACATTCCAGCAATGCAATCCTTTCTGATTCTGGCTTGCCATGAAGATCAGTGAATCGGCAAAACTGGTAGCGCCGATCAGCAGATCACGACTGATGGATTTCAGTTCCGGAAAGTATTTTTCGAGTGACAGCGAATTTCCTTCAACATCGAACAACTGGAAACCCTGATCTCCGGAAGCAATAAAAAGATTGCCGGGCACTTTGAAAACCGACATATAAAAATCAGGCACCGAAAATTTTTCCAATGAACCGGTTCGATGGTTGGCAAAGAACAATGCATCATCTGAACACACTGCGAGCACTGAATCTGAAATTGGCAACAGTCCCATGGAGTGTTTGATGCGGTTGCCATTTCCATTGAGCGAATTGCTCAGTCCCATGAAAGGTGAGAAACGATTTTTCACCCACGCGATGCCGTATTGCGATCCTACCCATATCACCGGTCCCTGCTGGTAAATGCAGTTGGCAAGCTCGAAGAAATCCTGGTTCTCATGGCTGCGTGTAGGCCTGATGTGAACCGGATTGTCGAGCGTGGAGTCGGTTTGGAATAAGCCGTCTTTTCCGCTGTACAACACTTTGCCATTGTATACAGAAACACTGCTGAGGTATTTATTGAGAAACCAGAGGGCAGGCGTGGTCTGCAGTTTGCGCGGATACTGGATCTGATTGGTGCGCAGCGCCAGGCATCGCAATCCCATGCTGGTGGTGATCCAAAAGAGACCTGCATGTTCAGCTACGTCGGTAAACTGAAACCCATCTTCGTTCAGGTAGAGTTCTGCTGTGCTGATGAACCGGATCATTTTTTTCTGCACCGGATCGTAGAGCACAATGCCTTTTCCTGAAAGAAAGAGATAGAGCAGTCCTTCTTCGGTAACTTTTATTTTGTCTACAGCATATGATTTATCGAAGAGCTCAGTTGTTCTGAAACGAAAGAACTCCGATTCTTTTTTTGTATCGAAACCGATTACTGTTCCTTCGTTGGTGCCGATGTAGAGCAGGTTGCCTTTTCGCGCAAGGCATTTGTTCCAGTAGTCCGGTTGTCCCTTTCCGTTAAGGTGTGTGTAGTTGTTTACAACGCTCACCGTTCGAAGATCGATTTTTGATAAGCCTTCATATGAAAATAAGGCGTAGAGATAATTTCCGGTGGAGTCGGGGATGATGTCGAAGATATCCTGACCAGGCAGGTTGCGCGAAAAAATTTTGTTGCCTGCATTGAGCACTTCAACTTGTCGTCCGTCGAATCGGTTCAATCCATCCTGTGTGGCAATCCAGAGGAAGCCATATTTGTCCTGCACTATTTTTCTTATATTGGAACTGGAGAGACCATTGGCAACACTCAATCCGGTGATGGGAACAAAAGCAGTTTCCTGTGCCGTTAACCGGCAACAAAGGATAAGGGCGATGATTGCTATTCCTCTTTTCTCTCCCAAAACAACAGCAATCAAATCATGTATGGCTCGTAGTATAAGCACCTGGACCGTTTCTATTGTGATTTTTCACGATGGAATACACGATCATGTGTATGATGAAGTGGAACAATCCATCTTGCAGCAGCGTCTGACCGGCAGATTAAGGTATGTATTTTTTTACTTTCATCTGCAGAAGAAACAAGCTGAAGTGAAGGAATTGACATTTCACAACAACTTACCCATCTTAAAAACAATCGATAGTTATCCTGCAGACATCTTTGATTCGCATTCGTTGCTGAAATTTTTTAACGAAATAGTAAAACCCGTAGGGACTGCTGATCCATCACATAAGCACCTGCTGATAATGAAAGGACATGGAGCCGGAATGGGATTCTTTGCACAGCGAAATGCAGATGGCGGAATTGAAATGATGACGGCAAAACAGCTGGCAGACATCATCCGGCAAAGTATCGGAAAGGTAGATGTACTGGTTCCTTTGTGCTGCTACGTGCAGCTGCTGGAAACCGGTTTTATGCTCAGAGCTGTTGCAGACATGATCGTTGCTCCGCAGACTACCATTACTTTTTACGGTATACACTATGCGAAATTATTTGCGATGCTGGAGGCAGATCCTGATTCTTCGCTGCAGGCAATCGGGGAAAATATTACGCAAAACTTTCTCCCAAGATATCATGAAGAACCATTTCTAAGCGAATGGAAGAATAGATACGCAGATGAGCAGGATCCCAATCTGGTAAGTCTTTCCGCCAACTATACACATGCGTATGATGAAATTGTTAATTGCGTGAATGCACTCACAGATTGGATGATGCCCTGCTTTGAGCCGGGAAGAGAAGAATTGTTCTTTGCCATTCGTCGCGCGCGTGAACATTGCGGAGAGCTTACGCCATCAGGTGCATTTGGATTTATCGATCTGCACTTTTTTATGCAGCAATTGGAAAAAGAGGCGGGCCCGGATGCTGCTCTGCAACAACTCATGCATCAGTTTTTTCGGGTTCGTTCAAAATGCATGGCTGCGCTTCACATGCCGCCGGGCCCGCCGGATCTCTATGCTCCGTCAACAAAACGTGGAAGAAGCAATATTAAAAGTCCATTATACCTTTCGATCTTTTTTCCTGCATTTGCTATAACTGATGAGCAACTGGCCATCAGAGAAATGTATACTCAGCATGATGGACCATTGCAATCATTTAATGATGCATGCAGGTGGGGGCAATTTATCTTTCAATTTTTTCTGAGAACCTGATTAGATACCTGCACCACGAACCTTACCACCTCCTGACTCAAAATCAAACTGCCAGCCAAGTGTATTGTTATTGGGATCCGGGTTGTCGAGAATTACTTCGAGCGAATCGGGATCGGAAACAGTGTATTCTGCTTCGTCGTCTTCAGGCAGCGGCAGACCACCTACGCCCGGAAGAATATCGATAGCGCCACGCAGATTCATTTCTTCTTTGGGAACTTCGTAGTCGGTTGTGTGGATCTGTACATTGTCTGTTTCGAAAGTGATGGTGAACTTCACGCGTCCTTTTACAGCTTTGATTTTTTTTACTTTGATACTGAGAGTACCGGGCACGAGGTCTTCGGGTCTGAACTTGCCGATATTGTCTTCGAGATTGATCGGATTAAGATGCACCAATAATCCGGGAGGAAGTTTTACAGGGTCCTGATCAGCGTTGGGGTTAATTGTGTTAGCCATAATACCTTGTTTTTAAAGGAATGAATTAATGGCACCAAACTATAAAGTCTTTTTGCAGCATGCAAGGGTGTATCTCCCGGTGAGGTACGTGAAAAACACGGTATAGGTCAAAAAAAATCAGCCGGTGATAGTTGCCGGCTGATTTCTGTCAAATGATATGTCGTTAGGATCAGTTCAGTACACTGTTCTCTTTTACGATTTCAATTCCTTTCTGCTGGCTGATGGTGCCCCATCCGCCGAGTACATTGCGGAGATTGTGGATGCCCTGACGTTTGATCATCGATGCTGCAATAACGCTGCGGTAGCCACCTGCGCAATGAACATAGAGATTTTGATTTTCTTCGAGATTGGCGAGATTGCCGGGATCGGTCATTTCAGCGAGCGGAATATTTACTGCGCCCTGAATGTGTCCGTCGGCAAATTCTGTTTCTCTTCTTACATCCACCACTACGAGATTCTTATCGTGTGGGAGATCCATTGCTAATTCATCTGCTTCTACGTCGATGATCATATCGATTTGTTCGCCGGCATTCTGCCATGCTGCGAGACCGCCATCGAGATAGCCGCGCAATTCGGAGAAGCCTACACGTGCGAGACGAACTGCAGTTTCTTTTTCCTGTCCTGGTTCGGTTACCAGTACAATGGGTTTGTCGAAAGGAAGCAGTGAGCCTGCCCATTCAGCAAATCTGCCTTCGAGGCCGATGCTGATAGAACCGGGAACAAATGCTGCAGTGAATACAGATGCTTTGCGGGTATCGAGTACAATCACTTCGGGATTGCTCTGGAATTCTTTGAATGCGGGAACAGACAGAGCGGTCAATCCTTTTTCGAGGATGGAGTCGAGGCTGTCGTATCCTTCTTTATTGATGCGTGCATTGATGGGGAAGTATTGCGGAGGCAATGCAAGTCCATCAGTTACTGCTTTGATGAATGCTTCGCGGGTCTGTGGTTGCAGTGCGTAGTTGCTCAGTTTCTGTTCTCCGATAGTGCTATGTGTTTCGGGGCCCAGATTTTTTCCGCAGCTGCTTCCTGCACCGTGTGCGGGATAGACAATCACATCATCGGCGAGTGTTGCAATTTTGTTTTGCAGCGAATCGAAGAGCAGGGAAGCGAGTTCTTCTTTGGTCATGTTACCGCTGCTGAGATCGGGGCGGCCAACATCTCCAACGAAGAGGGTGTCGCCGGTGAACACTGCATGAGCTTTTCCGCTGGCATCTTTCAGCAGGTAGCAGGTAGACTCCAGGGTGTGGCCGGGAGTGTGCATCACCTGAATGGTGAGGGCACCGAGCTGGAAAGTTTCACCGTCTTTGGCGAGGTGAATGGGAAAGCTGGTCTCTGTATTTGGTCCGTACACGATGGGAGCGCCGGTGGCCTGCTGGAGGTCGAGGTGGCCGCTCACGAAATCGGCATGGAAGTGAGTTTCGAAGATGTATTTGATGCTGGCATTGCGTTCTGCGGCCAGCTGGAGGTAGGAGTCAATATCGCGCAGGGGGTCGATAATGGCAGCCTGGCCTTCGCTTTCAACATAGTAAGCGGCCTCACTCAGGCATCCGGTATATAACTGCTTAATAAACATTAGTTCGTATAATTTAGGTGCAAAGTTAACCCTAAAAAAGCAAAAGCAGAAGGAGGGTAAACCCCTTCTGCTTAGTGCCAGGTTGATTAAAATACGCTGATACGGTGGGTCAGGTATTGAGATCCTCAACGCATTGCATGATATGAGCTACGCGGGATCCGTTTACGGAGTAATAAATGAACTTGCCGTCTCTCTCGGTTTTCACAATTCCTGCTCTTCTGAGGATGGCGAGGTGTTGGGAAGCGACAGATTGTTCCAGTCGCAGGCGAACATAAATTTCCGTTACGGTCAGGCGTCGGTGCTCGTCAATGAGCTTGAGGATCTGCTGGCGCAGCTTATGGTTCAGTGCCCGTAAGATCATAGCAGCCTTTTTCAGGTTTAGGAAGTCTACTTTTACGGAGTCACCAGGAACGCCATCCGCGGCCAGCACCATGGAGTAATTACTTGTTACGTTCATGTGCACATCAGAGCTTTTTAGTATTAGATAGGATAAGCGAGCTGTCAAATTTACAAGAAAAAAAGTACCTTATTGGACGTTTATATGTATAAAAGTTTCTGTTGGTTACTTTTTTACATAAGTGTAAAATTCTTTGAGATAAACGGGTTCTTCGTAGGCAAGACTGGCAAATTTCTCCTGCATAAATAACACATCCGCCAGCGGAGCCAAATGTTCGGCCGTTTGAATCACATCTGCAAAAAAAGCATGTGGGTGATCGCATACAGGTTTCCACTTAGCACTGCCATTTCCGAGAAAAAGTATACTATTATTTTCTAATTCTTTGTTAAAAGACCCATCCTCCAAAATCAGTGCAGTAGGGGTTTTCACTATGTTTAAATGCAGATCGTACAGAGCAGTAAACACTTCCATTCGTCTGGCGTCGATCATCGGACAAATTAGTGTTCCGTTTTTTAATCCGGCTTTAATGCTGTACTCATCCCCATTTGGGAAACATTGTTGCAACGCCGCATGCGCCATCACTTTCAATGTATTTTCAGTGATGAGCGGAATGCCAAGTGCATAACACAGTCCCTTGGCTGTTGCCATGCCTACACGTAAACCAGTGTACGAACCAGGGCCTGCTGTAACGCCTACCCCCTGAATATCTTTCATCGTGTAGCCGGTGGCTTCGAGCAATTGCTGAATGGCAGGCTGTATCCAGGCTGCATGATCGCGTTGCTGGTTATTGATGAGTGTGTGCACAGGCACTCCATCTTTAGCCAGACAAATGCTGGCGCTTTCAGTTGCTGTATCTATGTTGAGGAGAATAGCCATATCAGAGTGTAGCGGGTTTTGTATCGACAGCGGTTTCCAGTGCAGGCGCGGGCGCGTAGCGTACATCGGTGGTTTGCAGTTGCTGCAGCAATGCAAATACGCGATGCAGACCAATCTGTTCGCTCCACTCGAACGGACCCATCGGGTAATTGGTTCCGAGTTTCATGGCGATGTCGATCTCTTCGCGGCTGCTCACTTCTGCACCCAGCGTAAAGTATGCTTCGTTGATGATCATGGCCAGCACTCTTGCTGTGATCATACCGGGCACATCCGGCGCCAGCTGGTACTTCCAGTTGAGTGAGGCGAAAATTGATTTTACTGAATCTTCGGTTACAGATGAGGGTAATACGATCTCGGCAATCTCCCTTTTCAGCAGGGTAGGCCATCCGTTGATGCGGATAAATGGTTGGCGGATGTCTGCAATGGTATGCTCCACCGCATTCACTATCACAGGCTTCGGCAGCAGTCTGGCGAGCTGTTCATTGCGTTCGGCATCATTGCGGAAAAGCAGGTCCACATACAGATCTGCATCGATCATGCGAAGCGAGCTCACAGAATCGACCCAGATGGTTTCGATGCCTTCGGGAAATTGATGTTGCAACCATTCCTGTTTCAGCGTATCATCGGCCAGTATTGCGATCGTCATAACTAAAAACTTTCCGCAAAGAAAACGCATTACGGGGAATTATCAGGTGAGTAAGATCCGCGGGGTTTTAATATTTTTGGAGTATGGAAAAAAGAATTATCAATACCCCGGATGCTCCGGCCCCCATCGGGCCCTACAGCCAGGCTGTTCTGGCAAACGGCACTTTGTACATTTCAGGTCAGGTTGCCATCAATCCTGCAACTGGTAATGTGGAAGCCACAGATACTGTTGGCGAAACAGTGCAGGTAATGAAAAATCTGAAGGCTTTGCTCACTGCTGCTCAGATGGATTTCGGCCATGTGGTGAAAACAACCATCTTCCTCAGCGATATGTCGCTGTTCCCTGTAGTGAATGAAGAGTACGCAAAATCGTTCAGCGGCGATTATCCTGCGCGCGAAACCGTTGCAGTGAAAGGATTACCCAAAGGTGTGAATGTTGAGATCAGCATGATCGCTGTGAAGTAGTCTGTTGTTTATCAGGCCATCCAGTAAATGATCAGTTGCGGAATACCCACCGCTATGGCAACGCCATACAACAGATCGAGCCAAAACATACTGCCGATGGCTCCGAGCCAGATCAATCCCACTACCGGGAACCCAATCAGTTTCGTTAGTGGGCTTGTTTCCTTTTCGCGGAGCGACTTCAGAATATTCTTCGCATCGCCGGTGCTCGGAAATGCATGCATGGCAATGGACACACCGAGATACATCAGCAGATAGTGCACCCAGTTTGCATTGTCCAATGTGAATACCGGCAGCGCGGCAGGCAATGCGATCAATGCACCCAGAATAGTGTTGATCAGAAATGGCCCGGCACTGATGATGATACTCTGCCATTTCCTCGGAGGCGTTTCGTGCAACACAAATCCCGAAGGATTTCCTACCTGAAAATATACCACCTGAAATACCGGCACTTTAAACCATCTGCAAAAAAGCTGATGGGCCAGCTCGTGTACTATCACGCCCGGAAATGTTGCAATGGAAACAGCGATACCTGGAATCAGCATAGACGAAATATTATTGAATTCTGAAAGGAACTTTTCCATTGATCACATCGGAGACATACTGAACAAATTCTGCATTGGTTTCGCTGTTCTGCCTGCAGGTTGTGATCAGCTCATCACGCTTCTGAAACTGCCCGTTGAAATGATAGGCGAGTATGAGTGTGGCGGTGTTGTAAGGATCATCTTTATCGAGCTTCACACTTTGCAGCGCCATGCGGAGGCCTTCCGCATCCTGCTTCTGTTTCAGTCTGGTTCTGGCTTTCGACGCAAGCGCGTATCCTGCTTCTCGATTAATGGAAAGCAATTTGTCGTTATAGCTGTCAGATTCTGCAAACTCATTGGTTTCTCTCTTGAGTGATGCCATCAGCCGCAATGCAGGAAAATAATCCGGATCTTTTCTCAGAATCAGTTGCAGCAGACTATCACTCAATTTGAAACGATTGTGATCGAAAAGAATCGAGGCGTAAGAAAAATGCCCGTACATATCTTCGGGATGTTTGCGCAGGTATTTTCTGAATGGCTGATCGGGTATAGCATTGTTGTACACTTTCATCAACTCTATCATAGAATCTTTAGGCATGTAATTGGTGAACTTCGTCATCACCTGATCAACCTGTTTGTATAACTGATCGTTGGCAACAGACTTGCCTTCGAGTTTTTCTGCGATGAGTGAAAATGCATTCAGATCCATATTGTGATAAGCAGCGAGTGCCAGATGGCATTGTATGTCGATATCATCCGGCAGCAAATCGGCAGCCTTGCTGAATTCGCGTTGTGCTGTTACGTAGCGTTTTTCTTTCTCTGCCCGCTTGCCTCTTTCGATGCTCAATCCCAGATTGAGATTGGAAGGAAAGCTGATGCAGCAATACAGCATCAGTGTGAGAACGCCGATACCGAAACATTTTATCCAGACCGGAATGGGATATTTCAGAAACTGTTGCCTGCAATCGTTGCAGAGAGGGGTAGCATGACCGTGCAGGATGAGAGAAGAACCGCACTGCTCGCAGGATGCAAGATGCGGGTGATCGTCCGTTACAAGGTATAATGAGTTTTTCATAGAGGTAGGTCAATGATAAAACGCTGAACAGGCCGCTTTATTTTGACCGGAAAATTATCCGGAGCGAACCTTCGCTTAAACTCCAACAAATCAAGGGTATGGAAAAAAGAAAACGGGAGCCATAACAGCTCCCGTTTCAATACATATCTGAATAAGATTAATTACTTCACTACGCCCAGTTCTTTTCCAATCTTCGTAAAAGCAGCGATGGCTTTTTCGAGATGATGCTGGTCGTGCGCTGCGCTGATCTGAACGCGGATGCGCGCCTGACCTTTTGCAACAACCGGGAAGAAGAAGCCGATTACATAGATGCCTTCTTCGAGCAGCTTTGCTGCGAATTGCTGTGCCACCACTGCGTCGTAGAGCATGATGGGAACAATCGGGTGATCGCCGGGTTTGATATCGAAACCTGCAGCTGTCATCTGTGTGCGGAAGAACTTGGTATTGTTTTCGAGTTTGTCGCGGAGCTCGGTTGTTTCGGACAACAGATCGAGTACTGCGATGCTTGCTCCTACGATGCTTGGTGCAAGTGTGTTGGAGAACAGGTATGGTCTGGAACGCTGACGCAGAATTTCAATCACTTCTTTTCTGCCGCTGGTGAATCCGCCGGATGCACCACCCAATGCTTTGCCGAGCGTACCGGTGATGATATCGATCTTGCCAACAACGCCACGGTACTCATGTGTACCTCTTCCGGTTTTGCCGAGGAATCCGCTGGAGTGGCATTCGTCGATCATGATGGCAGCATCGTATTTCTCTGCGAGTTCAACAATTTTATCGAGCTGAGCGATAGTGCCATCCATGCTGAACGAACCATCGGTTACGATGATGCGGTTGCGTGCAGAAGCGGACTCTTTCAGTTTCGCTTCGAGATCGGCCATATCGTTGTGTTTGTAGCGGAAACGTTGTGCTTTGCAAAGACGAACACCGTCGATGATGCTGGCGTGGTTCAGTTCGTCGGAGATGATGGCATCCTGCTCATTGTAGAGTGGTTCAAATACGCCACCATTTGCATCGAATGCTGCGGCGTAGAGAATGGTGTCTTCTGTGCCGAGGAATTTGGAAATTTTCGCTTCCAGTTCTTTGTGAATATCCTGAGTACCGCAGATGAAGCGAACACTGCTCATGCCATAGCCGCGGTAGTCAACATATTTCTTGGCGGCTTCAATCACTTTTGGGTGCGAAGAAAGGCCGAGGTAATTGTTGGCGCAGAAGTTCAGTACTGTTTTTCCGTTAACGGTGATCTCCGCTCCCTGGGGAGATTCAATAATCCGCTCTGTTTTATAGAGGCCGGCGGTTTTGATCTCGTCCAGCTCAACTGCCAGTCTTTTCACTAAATTGTTATCCATATAGCCAGGTATTTTTAGGTAGGCAGCAAAAATAGTGTAACATTTTCGATGTACCTTCGTCCTATCATTCAAAAACAGAACGTGCTATGTTCAAGAAAACCTTTGTCCGCGTTACGCTGATGGGGCTGCTGCTGGTGGCGGGTACGCTGTTTGTGCTGGCTGCCTGGGCACCGAAGACCCACGGATACGCTGGCGATTGCAAGGCTGTAAAGGAAGCTGTTGAAGAAGAATGCGGCCAGCAAACCAAAGAACAGCAGGGGGAATTCCGGATCTGGGAGTCTCTCAACCGCACGTTGATGAGCATCGCTCCGTTCTAACCCATTAATATTGGTAAAAATATTTATATGAAAGACCGTCTCCCGCAGGGAGGCGGTTTTGTTTTCAGTAGGTGGCAGCTGAGGTAAATGGGTACCGAACCGGCAAAAACAGAAAATATTTGCAGTGGCTGTAACATCGGCCTTGCATCGATCGTATCAGTAATATTATAATTGAGGAATAAACACTAGCCTGGTCCCTGCTTATGACCGAGAAAGAGTATAATGATTGTGTAAGCCAGTACGCCGATAACGTGTACCGCTTCATCCTGAAGAATCTCCGCCATGCGGAAGATGCGCAGGATGTGGTGCAAACGGCGTTCGAGAAAATGTGGATCAACCGGCAGGATGTAGATGCCGCCCGATGCAAGAGTTACCTCTTCACCGTGGCGTACAATCAGATGATCGATCATCTGAGAAAGAATAAAAGAATCAGCCTGAGAGAAGAGTTCAAAGAAGAAGCGCGTGTAACGGATGGACAGGTGAGCAATACCCGAAAAGTGCTGGAACAGGCATTGGGCCGTCTCAACGAAGTGCAGCGTTCGCTGGTATTGCTGAAAGATTACGAAGGGTACTCATACGAAGAGATCGGTACCATCATGAACCTGAACGAGAGTCAGGTAAAAGTGTATCTTCACAGGGCAAGGATCCAGCTGAAGAATTATCTGGTTAGTCCTGAAAATGTTTTGTGATATGAACATTAACAGACAGAATTACGAAGAATGGTTGCTACTCTACGTAGATAATGAGCTCAGCCTCGCCGAGCGCATTATTGTGGATGATTTCCTTGCTGCCAATCCCGATCTGCAGCAGGAGCTGACCATGTTGCAGCAAAGCACATTTCAGCCTGAGGATGCCATTGTATTCGAACATAAATCTGCGCTCTATAAAAATGAAAGCTCCGGCATTACAGATGCCAGCTGCGAACAATTCTTTGTACTCTATGCCGATAACGAACTGAGCAATGAACAGAAAGCAGCAGTAGAAGAATTTGTTTACAGAAACCCGCAGCACCAGGCATCATTCGAATTGATACAGCAGGCGAAACTGACGCCGGATCGCAGTATCGTTTTCCCCGATAAAAAATTACTGTACCGAAGCGAGAAAGAGCGTCGCGTAGTAACGATGAGCTGGTGGAAGATCGCCGCCGCAGCAGTATTGATTCTGCTGATTGGCGGAGTGAGTTACAAATTGCTGGTACAATCCGACGATAAAGGCACTTTAGCCGGTAAGGATAACACTAAAGCAACGGAACAATCATCAGGCATTGCTTCCAATGATTCTGTAACGGACCAAACGCAGGATACACCTGCGATACAGCCATCTCAGGAATCGGAAGTCCCTGCTAATGATCAGCAAAATGCCGAAGGCAATGCGCCCAAACCTGCGCCTGCAGCAATACCCAAAGACAAATACGGAAACAAAAGAAATCAACCACCGGGTCAGCTTGCTTTACCGGTAATTCCTTCGCCAATTACACCAGCTGATGATAAGCGTTACCGTATCAATCCGTCTGTACAAAACAATAAAGACTATGCAGCAAATCTTCCTGAAAAAAAATCGGGAGACGAAAGTAACACAACAGTCGCTTCATCCGTAATACCAAAAGAAGCCGCTTCTTTGAAAGCCGCAGACCAGCCAGTTACAGGCAAGATCGCTGCCGCGGTAAATAACACAGCGATCGATCCGGGCGATATGGCTGCTGTATCAAACACTGCCTGGGATCTGAACAGCAACACAGATGAAGAACTGATACCGGCGCAACCCCGCAAAGGGAAGATGCGCGGACTGTTCAGAAAGGTCAGCAGGGTTTTTGAGAAAGCTACCAATGCAGATACCGACGATAACCGTAAAGGAAATATCCGCATTGCCAACTTCGAAATCGATCTGAAATAATTCCATTTACATCGCAAACAGACCATGTATGAAAAGGATAATTACACTCCTTACAGGGCTTTCTATTGGATTAACGGCCCTCGCCCAAACCGATTCAGCCAAAGTTGAGAAATATGATACCGTTCGTATCGGCGCCATGATCATCGTAAAGAAAAAAGGGAAAGATGATGAAAACAATAACGGCACGCATGTTCGCTACGACCGCAGCAAATATGTAAAACCCAGAAAGATCTCCACCAACTGGCTGGTATTCGATATCGGTTTCAACAACTACACCGATCGCACCAATTATGCCAGTCCTGCCATTCAGGATCCTGCAACCGGTTTTGCTCCCGGATCAAACGAAGAATGGTTCAAGCTCCGCACCGGGAAATCCATCAACGTAAACGTTTGGCTTTTCATGCAGAAGCTCAGCCTCTACAAAAATTATGTGAACCTGAAATATGGTTTGGGAGTGGAACTGAACAACTATCGCTACGAATCACCCATCAAATACAAGGTGAACCCTACCCAGGCATACATGGATAATTCCACGCACTACAGCAAGAACAAGCTGGCCGCAGATTACGTAACTGTGCCGCTGATGCTGAACTTCGACTTCGCTCCCAAACTCAAAAGAAAGCTGGGTGTAAGTGCAGGGGTAAGTGCAGGATACCTGTATTCGAGCCGTCAGAAAACGGTTACGGATGCCGATGGCAAGCGTAAGAAAAGAGACGATTTCAACCTCCGTCCCTGGAAGCTCAACTATTTGGCTGAGATCTCTTTCGGATGGGTAGGTGTATACGGAAGCCTTGCTTCACAGAGCATGTTCGAGAAAGGGCCAGATCAAACGCCATACGCGGTGGGACTGCGTTTCGGCTGGTAATCAACAGGGAATATTTTTTCCACATTAAAAATAATTTCGATGTAGCCACGTTATCTTGCGTAGTAACTATTGTTCACCAAATCCGATAGCATCGACTGGTCTCTACGCAAAAACCTGCTTATCATGAAACGCTTACCCGTTGTTTTCCTGCTGTTGTTAATGGTTGTCATGAACACAGCATTTGATGGAGCTGAAAAAACTGCCACTCACAGAAAGAATTTCAAGGAAGGCCCCGAAGGGGTGGTATACATTGTGGTAGATAAGTCTGACTATGAGCTGAAAGTGTATGATGAGGAAGGATGGTATGCTACCTATCCTGTAGTGTTCGGAAGCAAAGATCTCGGCGACAAGCTGATGGAAGGCGACCGCAAAACTCCCGAAGGCAATTTCAAAGTGATCTCCAAAAGACCACACCAGAAATGGCATAAAATGCTGATGCTCGATTATCCTACGCAGGAGAGCTACGCCAAATTCAATGAGCGTAAAGCGGCGGGAAAGATCCCCAAGGGAGCTAAGATCGGTGGAGGTATTGCTATTCACGGCACATGGCCGCACGACGATCTCTCTGTAGATGATTTCACCAACTGGACCAACGGTTGTGTAAGTCTGAAGAACGAAGATCTCGATGAGCTGGATTCTTATCTTCCCATCGGAACCAGAGTAACCATTCAGCGATAAGCAACTGATGGCACTATCCGATTCAGGATTTTTTCAAACTATTCAATCATACGGGCGCTGAACAAATACGTTCAGCGCTTTTGTTTTGCAGGTAATGCATCCTCTGCGGAAAAAGTTTGAACATCAACGGTGGAGCCAATTAATCATCCTTTTCAATTCTCAATCAGTTCTGCGGATCGGCTAGTACTTTCACTTTTCCGGCGCTAGGATTTATACGCAACCCGCAACGATTTATCCAGAATGCTTGTCATTTTGAACAAAATGCATTCATTTTGTTACGGGTTCCGCCGTAACCCAAGTGAAGGAAAAATCCGAATCCTGAAAAACCATGATCCAAACGGGAAACATCACTAGCCATACTACATTGGCTAAGAAAACGGTCAATGTTTCCGACTCTATGAAAACCCCACACCTCCAGCCGTGGGGTTTTTCTTTGCAAAAAAATGGCCACTCCCGAAAGAGCAGCCATTGCATATTCAAAGTTTTTCTTCTTACAATTTTCCGTTTTTGATCTCATCTACCACACCCGGATCGAGCAGCGTGGAAGTGTCGCCCAGATTGCTGGTTTCACCTTCTGCGATCTTGCGGAGAATGCGGCGCATGATCTTTCCACTTCTTGTTTTCGGCAGTCCGCTTACAAACTGGATCTTATCTGGTTTTGCAATCGGGCCGATGATGCGGCTTACGGTTGATGCAATGTCTTTTCGTGTGAGTTCGCTATCTTCCTGATGACCGTTGAAGATCACGTAGGCGTAGATGCCTTGTCCTTTTATATCATGAGGATAACCCACTACGGCACTTTCCACTACACCTGTATGCATGTTGATAGCGTTCTCCACTTCGGCTGTGCCTATACGGTGGCCGCTCACATTGAGTACATCATCTACACGGCCGGTGATGCGGTAGTTGCCGTTCTCATCGCGGAGACATCCGTCGCCGGTGAAGTAGAGGTTGTCGTAAGTAGCGAAATAATTCTGTCTGGCGCGCTCATGATCTCCGTAAGTGGTACGCAGCATGCCGGGCCATGGGAACTTGATGCAGAGGTTTCCGCTTACGCCATTGCCTTCTACTTCTTTTCCGTTTTCGTCAACGAGTATTGGTTGAACACCGGGAAGCGGAAGTGTTGCGTAGGTTGGAATGCCGGGAGTAACACCCGCCATATTGGAAATGAGGATACCTCCGGTTTCAGTTTGCCACCAGGTGTCTACGATAGGGCAGTTGCCTTTTCCGATATGCTCATTGTACCATTGCCATGCTTCTTCGTTGATAGGCTCTCCAACGGTGCCGAGTACACGAAGACTGCTGAGGTCGTGTTTCTGAACTGGCTCCAGTCCAAAACCCATGAGGCTTCTGATGGCAGTGGGAGCGGTATAGAGAATGTTTACTTTGTATTTGTCTACAATGTCCCAGAATCTTCCGGCATCGGGCCAGGTGGGTACCCCCTCGAACAATAACGAAGTGCCGCCTGCGCTGAGCGGACCATACACGATATAGCTGTGACCGGTGATCCAGCCGATATCTGCTGTACAGAAATGCACTTCACCGGGTTGATACTGGAATACGTTTACGAATGAATAGTTGGTGTACACCATATATCCGCCAACAGTATGCACCACGCCTTTCGGCTTACCGGTAGAACCTGATGTGTAGAGGATGAAGAGCATATCTTCTGCATCCATTTCTTCGGCCGGGCAATCGGGACTGCCTTGTGTTTCCACTCTGCGGATCTCATCTTCCCACCAAACATCGCGGCCTTTGATCATCGATACCGGCATGCGCGTGCGTGTGAGTACGATCACTCTGTTAACGAATGGGCATTGCACCAATGCATCGTCAATTACGCCTTTGAGCGGAATGGCTTTGTTGCCGCGATAAGCGCCGTCGCAGGTGATTACAAATTCTGCTTTGGCATCCTGCAGGCGGTCTGCAATGCTTTGTGCGCTGAAACCTCCGAAGATCACGGAATGGATGGCGCCGATGCGTGCAGTGGCAAGTACTGCAATGGCCAGTTCGGGTACCATGCCCATGTAGATGCATACACGGTCTCCTTTCTTAACGCCATTATTTTTCAGCACGTTTGCAAACTGCACTACTTTATTGTAGAGATCGCGGTAAGTGATTACGCGATGATGTTCTTCAGGATCATTGGGTTCCCAGATGATGGCTGGTTTGTTGCCCAGCTTCTCCAGGTGTCTGTCGATGCAATTTTCAGTGATGTTGAGTTTTCCGCCTTTGAACCATTCGATAGTGGGCTTCTTGAAATCCCAGTTCAGTACGGTGTCCCATTTTTTTCTCCACGTAAAAGTGGAAGCGATTTCGCTCCAGAAACCTTCCGGGTCTTTAATGCTTTTCTCATACGCTGCTTGGTATTCAGCTGCGGACTTTAG
Organism: Pseudoflavitalea sp. G-6-1-2; assembly: GCF_012927185.1. Taxonomy (GTDB): domain Bacteria; phylum Bacteroidota; class Bacteroidia; order Chitinophagales; family Chitinophagaceae; genus Pseudobacter. The sequence goes on along the minus strand of NZ_JABBGB010000001.1, from coordinate 562,046 downwards.
CTGATAAGGAAATGACATAGGCTCTCGCATTTTGAATAGTGAGTGCTAAAATTAATTCAATTTGTAATGAACTTCGTTTGAAAATTTTTAAAATCTTTTCAGAATCACTCGTGCGCATTCAATGTTTAGGTTTTTGAATTATCTTACTAGCATGAATACTCCTGTACAACAACAGGGGATCTGGAAAGTGATTGCTGCCTCATCCGTAGGTACTCTGATTGAGTGGTACGACTTCTACATTTTCGGAAGCCTTGCTACTGTAATTGCTGATCAGTTCTTCCCCAAAGGCAATCCCACAGCGGCTTTGCTTGCAACCCTGGCCACCTTCGCTGCCGGATTTATTGTGAGACCATTCGGTGCACTGGTCTTCGGCAGACTGGGCGATCTCATCGGAAGAAAATATACTTTCTTACTAACGCTCGTTCTTATGGGCGGTTCAACATTTGCGATCGGCCTGGTACCCGGATATCAAACCATCGGATTTGCTGCACCATTGATTGTGTTGCTGCTTCGGTTATTGCAGGGCCTTGCATTGGGAGGAGAATATGGAGGTGCAGCTACATATGTTGCAGAACATTCACCCGTTAACAGACGCGGATACTTCACCAGCTGGATACAAACTACCGCTACACTCGGACTGCTTCTGTCGCTTGGAGTGATACTGCTTACACGTCATTCACTCGATGCCGATCTGCAAAAGTCCATCGCCAAATTCAACGACTGGGGATGGCGCATTCCATTCTGGGTGAGCATTGTGCTCGTAGGCGTATCCATCTACATCAGATTGAAAATGCAGGAGAGCCCGCTTTTTACCAAACTGAAATTAGAATGTAAGACCTCCAAAAACCCGTTGAAAGAAAGTTTCGGTAACAAAGCCAATCTGAAAATGGTGCTGCTTGCATTGTTCGGCGCAACCATGGGGCAGGGTGTTGTTTGGTACACCGGACAATTTTACGCACAGAGTTTTATAGAGAATGTCTGCAAAATAGATTTCGAGCAATCGCGTACAATACTGATCTGGGCTATTGTTGCGGCCACTCCGCTCTTCATCGTATTCGGAGGATGGAGTGATAGGATCGGCAGAAAATGGATCATGCTCTCCGGCATGTTGCTGGCCATTTCCTCTTATCATTTCATCTTCAAACAACTGATGAACATCAGCGATGTAAAAGGCAAAACAGAAATAGTTGAGCAACGGAAAATGCTGAGCAGGGAAGTTATGCCGGTGCCGGATCGTCCAGGAGAGTTTGCACATATCGCCATCAGCGAAGTGCATTACACAGATGGAGCTGTGTTCAAAGAAGTAGTAACTGATACAGTGAAAGAAGATCAGTCGAAAACCACCAAAACCATTTACAAAGACAAACGACTCGGCAGCGGCGATTACTGGACGGCCGTTTGGTGGCTCTTTGTACTGGTTGGATATGTAACGATGGTCTATGGTCCCATTGCTGCATTTCTTGTTGAACTGTTCCCAACAAGAATCAGATATACATCCATGTCGTTGCCCTATCATATCGGCAACGGTGTATTCGGAGGACTTACACCGTTTGTAGCCACATTGCTCACTACCATTTATGTGAATGATAAATTATCGGGTCTCTGGTATTCGATTGTTATTGCTGGTGCGTGTTTTATTATTGGAGCAGTGTATGTAAGCAATAAGATCGATCCGAACGTAAACGATTAAACTCATAGTATGAATTCTATCAAAAGAGCACTGGGCATAGTTTGGTTTTTGTTAGGACCATTCAGTATCTGGTACCTGATCAAAACAGCGGCGCATGAGATTGCGGCCAAACCAGTGGTGGATACAAAGATCCAGTGGGGCATTTTCATAGTTGTATTTGTACCTATTTCCATTGGGCTGATGATATTCGGTTATTACGCCATGAAAGGGGAGTACGATCATCTTCCGGAAAATTCTGATGAAATACAGTGATCGCCCGAACAATCAGGCTTTGCTGCTGTTACGCAACTATAACAGGCTGGTAATTAACAAATGAAAAATTCACGGTCACTTTTCTGTTAAATAATGATCTTGATTTGGATTTACAGCCTGTGATGTATTATTTTTGTTCTCCGACAAATACGTATGAAAAGAAGTGCAATACAATATGTAAGAACGCAACCTGCTGTGAGAGCCGCTCTCGCTGTGGGTTTGATGTGTCTGCTGGTATTGCTTACCACTATCAACTTCTTTATCTATTCCGGTGATGCAAAAGAGCAGGTTCAGTACAGTTGTGTAACTTCAGCTGAAGAAGAAGCTCAATCGAATCCGAACCCTGCTGGTCCGGATGAAAAATCTCCCGGCAATCCCGTCTCCATTACAGAAGAATATATCCACGAAGGGGAAGATTCTGTAGACCCTTACTGGATCAATGCTTTGTTCCGTCACAAGATCCACGCTGCGGAACAATTAAAGCTTGTGCACTTCGAAATTTTATCGCCCCCTCCCGAAGCATAATCCTGGCTCAGGCTTATTCTCACAATTATTTATTGTCAGTTTATTTTACTGTTAAGGCGCATCAGCATGGCATTGTATGCCTGTTCTGAAACACGTGTATTATCAACGCACGCTTGTACAGAGAAATTAACACATTGGTTATCCGTGGAACGGACGGATAGCAAATGGTATCACTAATCAATTCACAGGTTCGTAATAAACGGATGTATTAAACATTTTTTATGGTCAAAAAAGAAAAAGGGTTACTGGGCTCATTGGGCTCCGATTTCCCGGCTTCGGTTGTTGTATTTCTGATTGCATTACCGCTCTGTCTGGGTATTGCACTGGGCTCTAATGCTCCGTCTTTCTCAGGTATCATCGGCGGTATTGTGGGCGGTATCGTAATCGGCGCACTCAGCGGATCGCAGCTGAGCGTGAGCGGTCCGGCTGCAGGCCTCACTGCAATCGTAGCAGTTGCCATCGGCAAGCTCGGTGTGTTCGAAGCATTCCTGCTGGCAGTGGTACTCGGTGGTGTAATTCAACTGATACTCGGTTATCTCAAACTCGGAATACTGGGAGATTATATTCCTTCGGGTGTAATCAAGGGAATGCTGGCCGCTATCGGTCTCATTCTTATTCTGAAACAATTGCCGCACCTGGTAGGATATGAAGAAGACTTCATCGGCGATGAAGCATTCAAACAGAAAGATGGAAAGAACACTTTCTCCGAACTGTGGATGGCATTCAACAATATGCTTCCTGTAGCGCTGGGTATCGGTGTAATATCCATCGGTGTGCAGATTCTTTGGGATAAAGTGCTTGCTAAAAAGATAAAGCTGTTCAAACTGGTTCCTTCTCCACTGTTTATTGTGTTGTTCGGAGTAGGCGTTAATGAATGGCTGAAAATAAGCATGCCTGAATATGCGTTGGGAAAATCGCATCTGGTGAATATCCCTATCGCAAGCAATCCAGCAGAGTTCTTCTCTTTCTTCACCTTTCCTGATTTCAGTCATTTAACCAATGTATCGGTATGGACAACAGCGCTTACGCTGGCCATTGTTGCCAGTCTCGAAACGCTGCTCAATATCGAAGCCGCGGATGATCTGGATCCTTACCAGCGCGTAACACCAACGAACCGTGAATTGAAAGCGCAGGGTGTGGGCAATATCGTATCCGGTATGATCGGAGGTCTGCCGCTTACATCAGTTATTGTACGCACATCTGCTAACGTTAACGCAGGTGCGAAAACTAAAATGTCGGCTATCATGCACGGCCTGTTACTGTTGCTGTGCGTGGCATTGATACCTGGCGTACTGAACCTGATCCCCTTTGCATCACTGGCGGCCATCCTCATCTATACAGGCTGGAAGCTTACCAAGCCAAGTTTGTACGTAGGCTTCTTTAAAAAAGGATGGGGACAGTTTCTGCCGTTTGTGGTGACGGTGATAGCAATTCTTCTCACAGACCTGTTGGTGGGAATCATGATCGGGTGTCTCGTAGGGCTGTTCTTTGTCATGCGCAGCAATTTTAAATCTGCTGTGTTTGTAGTGAACGATAACAATAAATATTTATTCCGCCTGAGGAAGGATGTGAGCTTCCTCAACAAGCCGATTATCAAGAATAAGCTGGAGCAGGTGCCGGATAGCTCTTACGTAATGATCGACGCACAACGTGCCGACTTCATCGACAAGGATGTGGTGGAAGTTATTGAAGATTTCATGAAAGCCGCACCATTGAAAGACATCAAAGTTGAATTGAAAAAAAGTGTTTACAAAGACCAGGGATTCTCTGCAAATCATTCAGAAATACTGGCATCTAAAAACTAACGTTATGCAAACAATCGAAAAATTACTCCTGGAAAATAAAGCATGGGCCGCCGAAAAAGTAATCGATGATCCTGCTTTCTTCAAAAGACTCGAGAATGTGCAGAAACCAGAATTCCTCTGGATCGGCTGCAGCGACAGCCGCGTACCTGCCAACGAGATCACGCAAACGCTGCCCGGTGAAATATTTGTTCACCGCAACATTGCCAACCTCGTAATCGAAGATGATGTGAATGCACTCAGCGTACTCGAGTATGCAGTGGTTCACCTCAAAGTAAAACACGTGATCGTTTGCGGCCACTACAATTGTGGTGGAGTAAAAGCCGCCATGACCGATCAGAGCTTCGGCATCATCGATGGCTGGATCAAAGGCATCAAAGATCTCTACGAAGAAAACAGAAAAGAGATCGATGCACTCGAAAATGAAACAGACCGCGTAAACCGCCTCGTTGAGCACAACGTGCGCAAGCAGGTGCTCACACTGGCTAAAACAGCCACCATCCAAAAGACATGGGCCCGCGAAGAAAGGCCGCATATCCACGGATGGGTATATGGACTGAAAGATGGTTTGATCAAGCAAATTTTCAGTCTGGCACCTCCGGTGAAATCACTGGACTACCAGGTGGTGTAACATAGCTGACTTAAGCATTTGACCGATACATCCGTTCTATAGCGGGTGCGGGTGAAGCCTGACGGCAATTCTTGTTGACAGGATTTACCCGCATACCGCTATATTTGTATGAATCTAATCCACCCAAATACTACATTATGTGGAGCGAATCTTACAAAAAACTGTTAGCGGAAAACAAAGTATGGGCAGAAGATAAAATAAAAGCAGACCCTGAGTACTTCGACAGGCTTGCACATCTTCAGACCCCCGAATTTCTCTGGATCGGTTGCAGCGACAGCCGCGTTCCTGCGAATGAAATCACCAATACCCAGCCCGGCGAAATTTTCGTTCACCGGAATGTGGCCAACCTGGTGGTTCATACCGATGTAAACCTGCTGGCGGTTCTCGACTATGCAGTGAATCATCTCAAAGTAAAACACGTGATCGTTTGCGGCCACTATGGCTGTGGTGGTGTGAAAGCTGCCATGACCAATACCGACTTCAAACTGGTGCTCAATATGTGGCTCCGCAATATCAAAGATGTGTATCGTCTCCATCGCGAAGAGCTCGACGATATGAGCGATGAGAACCAGAAATGGGATCGTCTTGTTGAACTCAATGTGCAGGAGCAACTCACCAACCTCGCCAAAACTTCCATTATTCAGCGCGCCTGGAAAGAAGGCAATCGCCCCGATCTGCATGGATGGGTGTACGGACTGAAAGATGGCCGCATCAATGCCGTGTACGAAATGAAGGCCGGCAGCGTTATAGATGATCTGTACAAATACGATCTCTAATCAACCCCCAAACAGCTTTAAGCCATGTCTATCGAAGTGAAAGGGCTCACTAAAATCTATGGAGAACAGAAGGCGGTAAACAATATCTCATTTGCCATCGGCAAAGGAGAGATCGTTGGCTTTCTCGGTCCGAATGGAGCAGGTAAGTCCACCACCATGAAAATAATAACCGGTTACCTCGAAGCAGATGCAGGCCAGGCCGTGGTTTGCGGCATCGATGTAAAGCAGCATCCGCTCGATGCGAAAGCAAAAATCGGTTACCTCCCCGAAGCCAATCCACTCTACTACGATATGTTTGTTCGGGAGTACCTCGATTTTGTTGCCGACGTACATCAGGTGCAAAACAAAAAACAAACGATAGAGAAAGTAATCGAAACCGTAGGGCTTACACCCGAAAGCAAAAAAAAGATAGGGCAACTCTCCAAAGGATACAAGCAACGTGTTGGTCTCGCTGCCGCACTGATCCACGATCCCGAAGTGCTGGTACTCGACGAACCAACCACTGGTCTCGATCCCAACCAGATACTCGAAATACGCGAGCTGATCAAACAACTGGGAGCAAACAAAACAGTGATCTTCTCTTCGCATATTCTGCAGGAAGTAGAAGCCATCTGCGATCGCGTGGTGATCATCAATAAAGGACAACTGGTAGCAGATGATAGTTTAACAACACTCCGCAATCAGCAATCCAACACATCTTCACTGCGCGTAACATTTAAAGAACCGCTGGAAGCCGCATGGCTGGAGCGTTTGAGCCAGGTGAGTGCAGTGAATCGCATTACTCCTAACGAATGGGAGTTAGTTTGCAAGGAAGTGAATGAAGCAAAGAGACAATTAATGGAACTCGCTTTGCAACACAATCTGAATATCGTTTCTTTGCAATCCGGCGAGCAAAGCCTGGAAGAAGTTTTCCGAAGCCTCACATCATCATCATCTAAAAATACAATTGAATCATGAGTTACATTGCTGACATTCATGCAAGACAGATCTTAGATAGCCGTGGTAATCCTACTGTGGAAGTAGATGTAACCACAGAAGAAGGATTTTCAGGAAGAGCGGCCGTTCCCAGTGGCGCATCAACCGGTAAACACGAAGCAGTTGAGCTGCGTGATGGTGACAAAGGAATCTACATGGGAAAAGGTGTTTTGCAGGCAGTAAAGAATGTGAACGAGATCATTGCTGAACAACTGATAGGTATCGACGTTACTGAACAAGCATATATCGATGAGCAACTCATCAACATCGATGGTACTGAAAATAAGGCCAAGCTGGGCGCTAATGCCACACTGGCTATTTCAATGGCGGTTGCAAAAGCAGCAGCAGAAGAAACCGGTCTGCCTCTCTATCGTTACCTCGGTGGTGTAAATGCAACCGTATTGCCCATGCCGATGATGAATATCCTCAATGGCGGCGCACATGCTGATAACAAAATCGATTTCCAGGAATTCATGGTAATTCCTGTAGGTGCTGAAACCTTCAGCCAGGGCCTTCGCTGGGGTGTTGAGATCTTCCATCACCTGAAATCTGTTCTGAAGAAAAAAGGATACAGCACCAACGTTGGTGATGAAGGTGGTTTTGCTCCGGATATCCAAAGCAATGAAGAAGCCATCGAAACTGTACTCGAAGCGATCACTGCCGCAGGTTACAAACCCGGATCAGAAATCGCTATCGCGATGGACGCTGCCAGCACTGAGATGTGGGACGAAAAAACAAACGGCTACAAATTCTACAAGAGCACCAATAAAGTGATCACCTCCGATGATATGGTGAATTACTGGGCAAACTGGGTGAAACAATATCCTATCGTGTCTATCGAAGACGGTATGGCAGAAGACGATTGGGAAGGTTGGAAAAACCTCACACAGGCCATCGGCAGCAAATGCCAGCTGGTAGGTGATGATCTTTTCGTAACCAACGTTAAACGTCTCAAACAAGGTATCGATCAGAATATCGCCAACAGCATTCTGATCAAAGTAAACCAGATCGGTACTGTTACCGAAACCATCAATGCAGTGCAACTGGCGCAGACCAATGGTTTCAATACCATCATGAGCCACCGCAGCGGTGAAACTGAAGATACCACTATCGCCGACCTGGCAGTAGCCCTCAATTGCGGACAGATCAAAACCGGTTCTGCAAGCCGTACCGACCGTATGGCCAAGTACAACCAACTGCTCCGTATCGAAGAATTGTTGGCTGAGACCGCCATTTATCCGAAAGGAAGAATTAAATTTGGTAAGTAAGCTATCGACTGAACACCATTCACAATAGTTTTCCGGAGCGATCAGAAAAAGATAGCGGCACTGTTTTCGCTATCATTTTCTGATCCTCCATTTTATACATAACATGAAATTGCTCTCCCGCATACCCGCCTGGTTAAAGAATAAGTACACGATCACCACCATCGTTTTTGTGGTGTGGCTGTTATTCTTTGATGATCAGGACATCTTTACCACCTGGTTCCGTCACAAGAAGGAACTCCACAAGCTCGAAGAGAGCCGGGATTACTATCTCGACCAGATCAAACTCACCAAATCCGAGCTGGATCAGCTTAAATCCGACAAAACAACCCTCGAAAAGTATGCGAGGGAGAAGTATTGGATGAAGAAGGACAATGAGGATCTTTTCATCCTTCCTGAATAATTTCAACACCCATACTGTTGTGAGTGGCTGATTGTCAAGCCTTCCGGAAAAAAAGTTATCCGACGGTTGTCCACTCTGGTAGATTTACTATTTTTCAGCTCATGGTTATGTTATACCTTGCCAGCCCCCAGATCCTGCACTGTTATTTTTCCAATATCTTTGTACAATAAAGAGGAATTACCGAGCGTTTATAATACACGGACGGACTCCGAATGGACTCTTCGGAACATTAATTATTCAAGGACAAAATGGTTTGCCTATGACAGTTCTCTTTACACCAGAGGAACTTGTACAGTATTTGTATAACGAAACTTCTCCCGAAAAAACCGCAGCGATTGAAGCCGCTTTACAGGAAGACTGGACCCTTCGTGAAAAGCTGGAAGTGTTGAAATCTTCAAAGAAAACACTTAACACGCTTACAGAATCGCCCAGACCAGAAGCAATTATGAATGTGCTGAATTATGCACGTCAGACAGCACCTGAATCAGTTCAATCCTAGCAAAACCCCTGCGCGGCAGCGATAGTAACCATAAAGCTGCTCGGCGAATAACCCTTCTCCCGTAAATTCGCAGTCATCTTAATATTCAGGATGACCAGAAAAGAACGTTTCGAGTTTATAATCCATTACTTTCAGCAGCACGCACCCAATGCGGAGACTGAGTTGCTGTACGACAATCCCTACCAATTATTGGTGGCGGTGATTCTCAGTGCCCAGTGTACCGACAAGCGCGTGAACCTGACTACGCCGGCTATTTTCGATAAATACCCGGATTCCAAACATTTGGCCAAAGCCACTTTCGATGAGCTCTTTCCGCTTATCCGGAGCATTTCATATCCCAACAACAAAACCAAACATCTGATCGGAATGGCGCAGATGCTTGAAACGCAGTTCGGGGGCGAGATTCCGCATACTGTTGAGGAGTTGGTTCAGCTGCCTGGTGTTGGCCGCAAAACTGCCAACGTAATTACCAGCGTAATAGACAAGCAGCCTAACATGGCGGTGGATACGCACGTATTCCGTGTATCTGCACGAATTGGTCTCACTGTCAAAGCCACTACACCGCTCGCTACGGAAAAGCAGTTGCTGCAATACATTCCGGAAGATCTGGTGCATGTTGCGCATCACTGGCTTATACTTCATGGACGTTACATCTGTGTAGCGCGCAATCCCAAATGTGCAGAGTGCGGCCTCAAGCCTGCCTGCAAATACTATCAGAACGTAGTAATGAAGCAGGAGATCACTTCGCTCAAAACAAAGCGCGAAGTTGCTTCCGGCACTCAATCTTCGAAACCGACAGTAATAGCCGCAGCAAAAAAGAAGGCCGCACCGAAGAAGAAGTCTGCGTCAAAATCAGCACCAAAGAAATCAACTAAAAAGTAAACAGATTATCCCGCTGCAGTTCCGGGTCTGGCCGTGACATGCACTCCTGGGCTGCGACTTGTGCCGGGCAGTATAGCAACTCCGATGAGCGGCAGTAAGTAGGATTAAGCATTGGCACAAGTCCAGGCTTTCGTGCAACACAACTCAAGGCCTGCGGAGCGCATATCCCGCTCCAGACCTATCGCTGATAGCTTAGCTGTTTGATGGCTGCATTTTGCTGCCTGCATTTTCAGGCATCACTTTCTGCCAGGCTATTATTCTTTGAAGCAACCCACTTCTTCAGCAGGAGTTTCGCCCTCGCCGGTATCCAACAAGACTACATACTCACGCTGCTTATTTCATTCCCCCTTCCTCACCGGGCAGACCGGCAACCTTCATCAACAACCATGGAGCGCTAACCCAAAGGTTACTTCAGAAGTTTTCTCTGTTGCACATTCAGCCACGTGCTGCAATGGAATATGCGCTCCGCAGGCCTTGAGTTGTGTTGCACGGAAGCCCGGAATTATTCTATTGCCCAATCCTGCATGTTACATCTGCCCGGAGCCACTATACTGCCCGGCACAAGTCGCAGCCCAGGAGCGCATATCCCTTTGCAGCACAGCACAATAAGCAATCACCAAAGATCTTCACACGCAACCTCAGCAAGCCCCCTCCGGCTAAACCCTGAATTTTGGCGGTCAAACCCGGTATCTATTCCGCCAACTTTTTGGTGTGCGGCCTGTTATTATTGTAATTTTACAATATCCAACCGCTTCAGCCGTCTACCTAAGAAGAGAGAACGTTTACAAGAAAAATCGAAGAAGAAATGGAAACAAATTATACACCGGTTCCTTATTCATACCTATCCTTCGCTCCCCTCATCAGGGAATGGGAAAAAATGATCAGCGAAGGCAGGGAGGGAACCCGCCAGTTGTATCAGGATCTGCTGGATAAAGTACGCCAGCATCCCGAACTGCTCGTGCGGATCGACGACCTGTCCCTGCTCGAAAAACATAAACCGCTCATAGAGCAAATGATGGCCACAGTTTTCCCTGTGACCCTGAATGATAAAGAAGATCTGTTTGGTGCAGGATTCCCCTTTCAGATGAAAATGTTCTACGAGTCTCAGAAGTTTCGCGAAACGTTTATGATTGGCGATAGCCATGATATAACCTTGCCCGATACCGATGATGCATGCGGACAACAACAGGAAGTAGGAAAAGATGCCTGCATGTACCAGCTCATCCTGAGCAGGTTCTACAATATCGACAATACCACTACTGTGCGGATGGTTCAGCCTTACAAATGTTTGGAAACCGGACTGGACCGATACATGGAACTCGAGATCGATACCCGATTTCTCGATGTTCGTGCAAGAGGTGAATTGCCTCAGTTACCCGAAGGAATCACATTCGGTTGCCACAATGGCCACGACCTCGCACAGCGCCCTGAGTTGAAGAAACTGTTGCCTTTAGACAAATTCGAGTTTGAAGGTATGGTGATCATCCGCATCTGGGAAGTAACCGAAAGAGAAGTACTCAATATCATTCGCGATAGCCTGCTGCACCTGAACAATTTTGGCGATCAGAAAGTATTTACGCAGTTGCAGAATCAGGTGCAGAACCTGATGGGTATTCCGGGTGTGAATACAGCTATCAAACCTTTCTTTCAGGTGAATGGACACCTGGTGTTGTCGGAGTTCTACACCACAATGGCTCCGAGTTCCATCAAGCATAAGCCTTCGCAGGATAAGATGCAGTTCATCTATCAGGCAGTGATCAATGCGTTTAAGAACAACTTCAAACCATTGCTGATACCTGATGTGAATGAAGATGCAGTGATGCGTTATCCATTCCTCACCTTCATGGCTGAGTATGGATGGAAGAGCGCAATTATCTGTCCGTTGTTTGCAGATAACAGAGACGTGCTGGGCGTGCTGATCATTGTCTCCGAAAAAAGGAATATGTTCTCGGCAGAGCATGTGGCGAAGATCGAGCCGGCTATCCCCCTGTTCAAGATTGCGCTGGAGAAAAGTCAGGAAAACCTCGATCATCAGGTGGATCGTGTGATCAAAGATCAGTTCACTGCTGTACAGGATGCTGTTGAGTGGCGCTTCACAGAAGCTGCGCTGAACTACCTCACCGGTGTGAACAAAGGAGATGGCGAAGCGAAGATCGAACCGATAGTGTTCGAAGGCGTGTATCCGCTGTATGGCGCTATCGATATCCGCAACTCATCAGTGGAAAGAAACCACTCCATTCAGCTCGATCTGCTAGAGCAGCTGAATCAGGCGAATGAAATTATTCTGCAGGCAAAAGCAGAGAACCCTTTTCCGCTGCTGGAAGAAACTAATTTCAAGATCAGGAAATACATTCACTCCGTATCCAATATTCTGTTTGCGGATGATGAGATCTCCATCATGCAGTTTCTGAAAGTGGAACTGGTGCAGTTGTTCAAGCATTTGCAAACGATCATTCCTTCACTCAATAAACCGATCAACAGATATTTTCAGGCGGTGGATTCACCGGTTGAAATGGTGTACCACCACAGAAAGAAATATGAAGAGACAATTACACAAATAAATAATGAGGTAGCGCGGTTTATCGATCATGAGCAGAAGATGGCGCAGCAGATTTTTCCTCACTACTTCGAGCGTTTTGTAACGGATGGCGTTGATTTCAATATCTATATCGGCCAGGCAATTACGCCCGATAAGAAATTCGATTTCTTCTATCTGCGAAATCTCAAGATCTGGCAATTGAGTACGCTGGCTAAAGCGGCAAGGTTAACGCATTCGCTCGAAAAGCAATTGCCGATGCCATTGCAAACGAGTCAGCTGATACTGGCGCATAGCCATCCGATCTCTATCAGTTTCCGCACAGCAGAACGTAAGTTCGATGTGGATGGGGCATACAATATCAGGTACGAGATCATTAAGAAAAGAATCGATAAGGTGCACCTGAGAGATTCAAACGAAAGGCTCACCAAACCGGGATACCTCGCTATTGTTTACTCACAGCAGCAGGAAGCATTTGAATATCTGGAGTATATCGACTTCCTCCAAAATCAGGGACTGCTTCGTGGAGAAGTGGAAAAACTGGAACTGGAAGAATTGCAGGGAGTGAGTGGATTGAAAGCCCTTCGTGTTGCAGTGAATCTCGAACCTATCGGCGAAGATGATACCGATAAAGAAGCAAGAAAGCTCAGCGAAATAGAGAAATAATCGGGTAAGTATAAAAATGAAAACGGGTTATCGAATTGATAACCCGTTTTTTTATGTGTAAGCGGAAAGTCTACTTCTTTTTCTTCCGTTCTACTTTCTCCTGAATATATCCGTTGAAAGAGATCGGCTGACGGTTATTGCTGGTTACCTGAAGGTAGGCATATCCGTTTTCTGTGATATTGATACGTACCTGCTGGATGTCGCGGTTGTCTCTCGGTTTGATGAGAATATCCCATCCGCCTTTCTTCGCATCGGTTTTTGTGTATTCGAAATCTGTGGAGGTGAATTTCACCCCTCCTTCGTTCGGTAATGGCACATTGTAAACACGGCCGAAATAGGGGAGGTAAGAAATGATGGTATCCTTTGTTACTGTGAAATCGAAATCTGGTGTAATCTGCCGGCTGCGCCCGCCCATGGGAAGAACAGTCTGTGCAATGAAAACATAACGTTGACCTTCCACCAGGTTCTTTACAGCTTCAGCTTTTGCTGCCTCCTTCTCTTTCTTCGTTTGCGCATTGGCGTTGATTGCAAATGCAGTACTCAGAATAAATAAGAAGAAAAATGCTTTTGGTATTCGTTGTATCATTTTCATGGTTAACATTTTTTTAGATCCATTGCCATAATTAGACGGCTACAAAATGTTAAAGCCCTGATCAGAACTGGTAACCAAATGTTAAAAGCGGCAGTGTGCTTTCTTTGGATGTTGTGAGTGAAGCAGTTAGAACTACACGTTTCACTACGCCGATCCAGATGCCACCACCATATCCGTGGTGCCATTTGCTCGACCGGTCTTCGTCTACCCAAACCCTTCCTACATCATTGAATGCAAGTATACCGATCGATCCGGGCAACAGATAGGTTTTGAAATCGGTAACCTTGATGCGGAACTCGGTATTGTTGAACAACATCGATTTTCCGGCGAAGCGGAATTTTCTGAAGCCGCGAAGATTCTCAGTTGCTCCGAGATACTGCGCCTGGAAAAATTCATACTTGCCGAAGTTTACACCACCACCAAATCTTGTTGCCAGTACGGTGCCTGAATTACTGCCAAGCCCGATATAGAGCGCGAAGTCCGAATTCAATTGTGTGAGGTACTTTGAATTGCTGTTCAGCCCGCGCAATACTTTCAGGCTCGATTGCCAGTATACACCACGCGATGGCATGATCTCATTGTCACGATTATCGATGCGGAGATTGAATTGACCACCGAGATAAGATTTGTCTTTGTACAGGGTAGCAGGATCGAGCCCGTTTGCATCGGTGTCGCCGAGGAACCTGCCTTTGTTCTCGTCTTCTTTCGGACGGAAATATTGATATGACGGACCAACCGCAATGGCCAGCCAGTTATTGATCTCACGTTTCAGGAGAACTGCGATATCGCCTTTATTGTATCGTGCACGATAGTAGTTGATCTTGCCGGGAGCATCCTGATTGTAGGGTGTTTCGTTGCCGAGACCGAAGAAGTTGGTTACGTTGTCCGGCGCATTCAGATTGGCGAATACAAAGATGTCCGATTTGCCGATCACTCTGCGGAAGTCGCTGCTGTAGCGGATATTGAAGGCATTGGTAGCCAGTGAATGATTCACCACCAGTTTGTGGATCACAGCTGGTGTGCGGCGAAACGAATTGCCTGTGTATTTGAATCCTGCGCCGAGATAAACACCGTCATCGGGGTTGAATGCTGCAGAAAGTACCGGCATTAGAATATTGTAACGGAAATTCTTGCGGTCGAAATTGTTCACGGCAGGGTCGGAAGAGAATTTCTTCATTTCACGGCCTTCTCCGGTAACTACGTTGCCTTCGGATTTCAGGTCGTAAATGCGGGTTTTGCTTCCACTGGCATGTATAGCCGAATTCTCTACGGTATCTTTTCCGAGGCCGCCGATGATGCGAACCAGAATCGATTTGCGGCCATCGCCATGCAGCACGAATTTGTCTTCTCCTCCCAGTCCATACAAACGGATCTCTTTGGTTTCGCCATGTTTGAATGTTCTGCTGTACAGCTTCTTGCCTGCTTCTCCTTCTTTGTTGATTTTATTGATCACCACTTTCACAGAGCCGTCTGTGTTGCGTGTGATATCGAACAGTTCTCTTTTGTCGGAACCCGGCACATCCACTGCTTTTGCAAGAAAGCGATAGTATTGGAGCGCTTCGTCTTTCAGGTATTTTCTGCGCTCTTTGAGTGTGGCAGCGATCTTAGGAGCCGATTGATGTAAGATCTCCTTCGGTTGCAGGCTCAGCGCTGCATCGATGAGAGAGTCTGTCATCAGGGGAATGAATCTGTCGGCAGCATCCGCCCAGTCCTTCTCGGAAAGATCTGTGAGGAAATTATGATCGAAGAATCTGCTGTTGAAATTGAGTGTGCTGATGTTCTTCGCTTTTGCGCGGAAGCCCTGAAAGCTGGGCAGCGCCCATGGTCTGCTGATCAGCCAGGGAAGTACACCATCATTGGTAAAGAAGGGTTGATCGCGGTCGCGGGGAATGGGATAATAGGTTTTGCCTTTTCCATTGTCGGTGGCGCCCCATCTCCACTGATCGTCGTGGCGATCGAAATCCATCACAAACAGATCGAGCATCCTTGCCCATACAAGTGCCTTCTGATCGATCTTGTTATCGTTGTCTTCCTGCATTTTCTCCACTACTTTATCGGTATTCCATGTTTTGGGAATATCGAGTGGTTCGCGTTCTTCGAAGAGATAGAAGCCGTTGCCGAAATCCTGTCGGAACTGAAGCAGGCGCGGATCATCGGGCACATACACCAGTTTGGGATTGGCATGTGGTATGCCGGCGGCTTTGGCCAATGGCGGAATAGACAAAGCAGCAAATGGATAGGAGGCTGAAATGCCGTCTACCACTGCGTCTTTCACGAATGTCTGGCGAAGTTCTTCGGGCAATACTTTGTCGGGATATTTTGCGATGCTGCGGATCACGAATTCCTGTCCTGATGAATCTGCGAGACGCAATGAACGCGATTGCATGCCGCCTCCGCGTTTGCTGGGCGTTAATCCTCCGCGTTCTTTCCCGAGATCAAGTACCTGCACTTTCAATGGTGTGGTCCATTCTGCACGATAGTTTTCGCCAAGGAACCATTTCTTGAAACCTTTGGCTTTGTAGTAATGAGCTGCTATCACTGTTTCCGAATCTTTCAGAACCGGGATTGCACCTATCTCATATTCATAATGGCCGGGTTTAAATGCAGGCAGATCGGTTTGATACAATATGTTGTTCGGCTCTTTGCTCAGCGAGGAGTAGAAAGTGAGTTTTATATTGCCATTCACTGAAACATCGAGTACACCGAAACCGGGGCCCTCATTGGCATAGCGGGTATCTTTCCCGTATTTCACCTGACTTTGTTTGGAACCTGCACCGCTTACGATGTGCTGCTGTCCGTTTTCTGCCATGTACTGCAATGTGTGTTCATGGCCTCCCACGCGGATGGCATAAGGATGTTTGTTCAGCAAAGTATCGAGTGATCTGATATAAGATTTGTACACGGCATGCGGCATATCCTGAATATTGCCGAACCACGATCTGCCAAGCGGATAGATCGAACCAATTACAGGTAATGGTATGTACAGCGATTTATTCACTTCAGTTAATGGGAAGAGGTGATGCTTGAAAGTGTAGTATCCTCCATGTTCTCCATGGGTTCTGAAAGGATGGTGTGCTGCAAAGATCACCAGTTTGTTGCGATTGCGATAAAGTGCGTCTTTAATTGCTAGTGTGAGTTCTTCATCGGTCTTGCAGTCGCAGCCGGATGTTTTTCCGGGCCTGCCTTCGCGCTGGAACCACCACTGGCTGTCGATGATGAGCAAAGTGATCTGATCGTTGAGTGCCACTTCAACCGGACCGGGGCAGCCGTCGAGCGGAGCGAAATGTACATTGGGCAACTGCAATGATTCCACATATCTTCCCTGACGAAGTATTTGCTGAAGGCCGTCGCGCTTGCCTTTGTTCCAGTCGTGATTGCCGGGAACAAACCATGCTTCGGCTTTAGTGTCTTTTACTGAATTGATCTGGTCGTCGAGAATTCTTTTTTTCTCCGGGTAATTGGCGGCGCCTTCGTCCACCAGTCCATTCTGGTATACGTTGTCGCCGAGAAAAAGCACGGTGGTATGGCCGTTATTGAGATCGAGCCGCTGCTTCATCAGCTCCAGTTCGGGGTGTCTGCCGTTAACCTGTTTACCGGCATCTCCTACGAGAATGATGCGGTACGCCAGCGTATCCTGCGCAGAAGCTGTTGTTGCGATTGAAAAAAATAAAACCAACCATGTAAAAATCCTGATCATATTGGGTGTATTACAATTATTGTGGTGTTCTGACTATTGCTTCTTTACGGGGTCTTTGTACGGAAACTTCAGTATGGTGGCCTTCCCATCCACCCCTTCATTTGAAATATACATATCGCCATTGGGTGCAAACGTAATGCCTTCAGGTTGCGGAAACTGATCGGGATTGAGCTGATATGCATTCAGCACTTTTCCGTCGAGGGTTGTTTCCAGTATGGCTTTTCCTACTGAGGCTACGATAAATAAAGTTTGCTTCAATGGGTGAATGGCTGCTGCTGAAGGTTTGAAATCTGCATTGTTGTTCTTCAGTTTCGTTTTGATCTCCTTCATTCTGATACTGTAAACCGGTGTATCGGAATAAGTGAGCGTAACCGGATCGAAGCGATAAGCCAGCACTCCTTTCTTCGATTCACGCTGTTCTTTGGATACGAGAATCAATTGTTTGCTGGTATCGATGTAGAGACTTTCGAATTCGATGCGTTTGGATCTGGGGAATTCAAATTCTTCTTCCACCTTCTTCACGTTCATGGGAACCCGATGGATATTGCCATTGCTTTCGAGAACAAAATAGAATGTGTCTAACTGAACGATATCTTCATAGTCTCTCTTGCGGCCGAATTTTCTGGTGTGGTAGTCGCCATCTTCTGGATCAACTATAAACACTTTGCCATCTTCATCGTTAATAGCTGCGATAGAGCCATTTTCGAGCCAGAACATGCCGGAGATCTCAAGGAGTTCCTTGTCGAGCACCACCGTTTTTCTGAGGGAGGCATCATATCCGGGAATGGATGGAACAAAAGATTTTCCCTGCCCCGTACAACCGGAAATGCCGGCAAACAGCAGAAAAACAAGCACACAGGCAAAGGTTCTGTTCATAACAAATCAACAGTTATTGGAATACAAAGTTGGGGAAGGGAATCGATATTTAAATATACAATCTTTATTTGCTTAATTTAGACTGTTGAAATCATCTGAAGTATGACAGCAAGCGATCTGCAATTGATTCAGGAAGCAAGGCAATATGTAACCGGTATTTTCACCAACAAAGTGAATCCGGCATTCGTGTATCACAGTATCGAGCACACCAGAGAAGTGGCGGAAGCTGCCGATCTGATGGCCGGTGAACTGGGTTTGCCTGAAGAAGAAAAGCTGGTAGTGCTGCTGGCAGCATGGTTTCATGATACGGGTTATTCGGCTGGCCAACCCAAGCGTCATGAAGAAGTGAGCCGCGATATCGCAGCAGAGTTTCTTACACGCAAAGGAGCCGATCAGGAAGTGATCGACAAAGTGAGCAATGCCATCATGGCCACCAAATGGCCGCAGTCGCCCACCAATCTCACAGAGCAGATCCTTTGTGATGCGGATCTTTTCCATCTGGGCATTCCGGAGTTTTCGGAGAAGAACAAACTGCTTCGTCAGGAAATCAATCTGCTGTACGATAACAAACTCAGCAAAAAAGAATGGAGGCAGAAGAATATTTTCTTTCTGCAACAGCACCGATACTTCACAGAATACGGTCGCAATGTGCTGGAACCCGTGAAGCAGCTGCATTTGCAGGCTTTGCTGCTGAAGGCTGATAAGAAAGAAGATGAACCGGTTGAGAAAATGCTCACCCAAACCAAGCTGCCTTCCGAAACCATTTCACTTCCTCCGATGGAAAAAGCTGCCAATGGCGATAAGGCCGCTGCGCGCGAAAGAGAGAAGGAAAAAGAGAAGCAGGCACGCATGGAGCGAAGCATCACCACCATGTTCCGCATCATGAGTGAGAACCATGTGAACCTGAGTCAGATGGCGGACAGCAAAGCGAATATCATGATCTCGGTTAACACCATCGTGATGTCCATTCTGGTGAGTGTGTTGTTAGGAAAACTGCAATTCTATCCCGAATTTATTGTTCCTACCGTAATTCTGCTGGTAGTTTGCCTGTCGGCAGTGGTGTTTGCCATTCTTGCAACAAGGCCCAATATCAGTGAAGGAACATTTAAGAAAGAAGATATTCAGAATAAAAAAGTGAACCTGCTGTTCTTCGGCAATTTCTTCAGAATGCCGCTGCCCGATTACGATTGGGCCATGAAAGAAATGATGGGGGATAAAGATTACCTCTACAGCAGCATGATCAAAGATATCTACAACCTCGGCGTAGTGCTGGCCCGCAAGTACAAGTACCTGCGCATTGCTTATAACATCTTCATGTTCGGATTGATCATTGCGATCATTGCATTTGCCATTGTGTTCTTCATTTCCGAGCAGAACCCCGCGGCTCAATAATCACAGGTATGTAAGGAGAAGTGAAGCGAACCTTAGTTCGCCTCACTGAAAATTTCCTGGAGTTTCATCACCAGTTCTGTTTTGGTGATGGGAACACCCATGATCTTATTGTATGCTTTCGCATCCACGAGGAATTGATCGCGGATGATCTTGATGAGTTGTCCGTTGTTGATCTCAGGAATCAGAATATGCTCGAAGTTCTTCAGCATATCGCCCAGATTTCTGGGGAATGGACGCAGGTAACGCAGATGCGCATGGCTTACTGAGTGCCCTTCTTCCTGCAATTCTGCTACCGCGCTTTTGATGGCGCCGTAGGTGCTGCCCCATCCGAGAACCAGTACTTTGCCTTTTTCGGGACCGCTGTCCAGTTTCTGTTCGGGGATATAGTCTGCGATCTTGTCTACTTTTTCCTGTCTGATCTTCACCATCAGTTGGTGGTTCTCCGGGTCATAGCTTACGTTACCGGTGATGTTTTGTTTTTCGAGTCCACCGATGCGGTGCTCCAGTCCGGGAGTGCCGGGGATGGCCCATGGACGAACGAGTTTTTCATCACGCAGGTATGGCTGGAATTTATCTTCGCCATGTCCGAGTTCGGTTTTGAAACTCACTTCAATCGGAGCGAGATCATCTGCTTTGGGGAAACGCCATGGCTCAGCGCCGTTGGCGATATAACCATCACTCAGCAGAATCACGGGTGTCATATGCTGAACGGCGATGCGCACTGCTTCGTAAGCGGCCGCAAAACAGTCGGAGGGTGTAGAAGCAGAAACTATGGGGATGGGGCTTTCGCCGTTACGTCCGTAGTAGGCTTGCATCAGATCGCTCTGTTCAGTTTTTGTAGGCAGACCGGTTGATGGACCTCCACGCTGAATGTTTACGATCAGCAATGGAATTTCGAGCATCATGGCCAGACCCATCGCTTCTCCTTTCAGTGCCATACCGGGTCCGGAAGTGGTGGTTACGCCGAGCAATCCTCCATAAGCTGCACCGATTGCAGCAGTGATGCCGGCAATCTCATCTTCGGCCTGAAAAGTTCTTACGCCGAAAGATTTGTGTTTGCTCAGTTCATGGAGAATGTCTGATGCAGGAGTGATGGGATAGGTGCCGAGGAAGATGGGCAGTCCGCTTTTCTGCGAAGCTGCGATCAGTCCGAATGCCAGCGCCTGATTACCCATGATGGAACGGTAAGTGCCGCTTTCCATGCGGGCCTTCTCCACGCGGAAACGTGTGGTGAAGGTTTCGGTGGTATCACCGAAATTGTATCCTGCCTGCAGCGCTTTTACGTTACTGTCGAGGATCTCGGCTTTCTTTCCGAATTTATCTTTCAGAAACTGGATGGTGTTCTCCATGTCGCGGTTGTACATCCAGTAAAGGAATCCGAGCACGAACATATTCTTTGCTCGATCCTTTTCTTTGGTACCCATCTGAATATCCTTGAGTGCTTCGCGGGTCATTTTGGTAACGTCCATGCGATACACTTCATAGTTGGTAAGGCTATCGTCTTCGAGTGGGTTGATGCCATCGGGGTAGTTGGCAAGACGAAGATTCTTTACGTCGAAACCATCGGTATTGGCGATGATCTTTCCGCCTTTCTTCAGTGCTCTGAGATTGGCTTTGAGTGCGGCGGCATTCATCGCTACGAGCACATCGCATTCATCACCGGGGGTGAAAACGCGGTCGCTGGAGAATCGGAGCTGGTATCCGCTCACGCCAGGGAGGGTACCCTGAGGCGCCCGGATCTCAGCAGGGAAATCGGGGAATGTTGCCAGATCGATACCCAGCAACGCTGTATTATTGGTGAATTGACTGCCAGTAAGTTGCATCCCGTCACCGGAGTCGCCGGCGAATTTTATCACAACATCCTGCAGCACTTCTTCTTTTCGGCTCATTGGGGAAGTTTATTAATTGGCGAAATTAATCAAAGTTGGGGTAATGTCCGCAAGGGAGGGTTTAGTGGTGCTTTCGCGATGCGGAATAAAATGGGAGATAGGCAGCTCAGCATCAGTAATTACCGGAAGATAGGGAGGTACTGGGAGCGGAATGGGGCGTAATTTTATGCCGTAATCAGTGAATATTTTGATCAATGATCCAAAGGGGAGACATGAAAAAGGGAAAATCGGATAATACAAATACCGGGACAAAAACTCCTCCGGGTTACATAGGCATCCTGACTCTGGTGATATTGGGAATTATTCCAATAGTCCGGAGCTGCATCAAAGAATCCAGGAAAAAAGAAATGAGAACCATTGCGAAGGGAATGTTGGAACAGGCCATGCGGCTCGATGAAGTAGTTACTGGTGATACAGGTAGAATATATGTTCTCACCACTACAGATTCGGTACGGCCGAAATATCGCTGGTATAACGGATATAAGTCTTTGCCGAATGACAGCCTGCAGTATCAGATCATTTTAGAAACGGAGTTCACGAGATTACGGTTCAGCAGAGATACAACGGTTGGGCAGGTAGTGTTTGTGCTGAAGGATGTCAGATCTGAGAATGTGGATTCTGTTGGCGTACACGGTATTTATTTCATGAAAGGAACAGATGAACCTGATCCGGATCATATGGGGTTGCGGAGAGCTGCGATATATATGAGGGAGCCGGAAAATTTCCGGGGATGGTTTGTTGCAGATACGTTCAATAAGGATCCGGAATCGGAAGAAGGAAAACTGGCGAAGAGAAGATTGAAAAGGATTGTGGAAGAGTTGCAGAAGAGCGGGGTCAGAGGGTTTCAGATGAAGGTGTTCTAATAGATGGAAAGTATTATTTATAGTTTTCTCAACCTGATTTTCTTGGTAGTGATGGTTGCGAAAAAGGGACGTTCAAGTTCATGATGCTTTAATAAGTAAATAAGTGAACCGGCAATTTTCTCGAATTCATGAAATTCATACCGCAAAAAGAGAACACTAAGATTTTTAATATGATGGGCGAATACCCATTCTCCAAAATCCTTATCTTCAGTGAGCAGCATGTAATCATTTTCTAATGCTAATTGAATTACTCGCTCATCCTTGATTCCACTTGCTACTTCTCCTATAGCAATAAGTTGGTAGCCTTCTTCTCGCAAGGCCTTCTTGATGTAACCATGTATATTTTCATCTGCCAGGATCATGCCGCTTCAATAACTGTTTCATTTGAAACAACATCCGAAGCATATGCTAATGCAGCAATAATAGAGTTGTGAGTAAGGCTGGGATAACCTTTGATCAAATCATCCGGAGTTGCGCCTTCTGATAATTTCTTCAGAATGAGAGCTATTGTAATTCTGGTTCCCTTTATGACAGGTTTGCCCAGTAAGATTTCGGCATTTGATTCTATATAATTTTTGTAATCCATTTTATCCCGAATTCATAAATGATAAATAGAAACCTATTCTAAGTTTATTTAAATTAAGTCAAATTTACGAATTTACAATTAAGTTAACCTAATACGCTAATAGTATTAAAAAGCAATAGGTTAAGTATTTTGTGCTTTAGTTTTCAGACATACTGTTTGAAACAAAAAATCCACAATTAATAATGTGGATTTTTTAAAACTATTAAAGTTTGTTTTTTTTAATTCAGCAGCGACTTATAAATCGCTTCATGCACCAGCGGTCTCACACTCATCTTCAAAAATTTATTCGGATCGGGGCTGTTCACACGATTAGATAAGAAAATATACGTGAGGTTATATTTCGGATCCATCCAGATGCAGGTTCCTGTAAAACCTGTATGACCAAAAGTTTCCGGAGAAGCAGACAGCGTGGGATATGCTTCTTTACGCGTAGCGTTATCTTTCTCTGGTTTATCAAACCCAAGCCCACGGCGACTTATATCGCTAGAGTAAGCTGTGAACTGATCGATGGTGGCTTTGCTGAAAAAGTTCTTCCCATCGATTACGCCGCCATTCAGCAGCATCTGCGCCAGTACTGCGAGATCATACGCATCACTGAACAATCCTGCATGGCCAGCCACTCCACCGAACATCGCTGCACCCGGATCATGCACATCGCCCTGAATCAGCTGACGGCGAAATGCTGCTTCATTCTCTGTCGGAGCTATGAATTGCAATGGAAAACGATCACGGGGCTTGAAGCCTGTTGTAGCCAAATGAAGCGGATCGTAAAAAGTTTTCTTCACGTATTCGTTTAGGGGCATGCCTGAAATGGCTTCTACCACTTTACCGAGGAAGATGAAATCGTTGTCGCTGTAAATGTATTTGTTGCCGGGCAGCAATGCACTTTTCAGAATGATGCTGTACATGCTGTCTGTGTAATCATTGCGAAGGAAAAGACCATTGGCTACACGAACCTGATGCAGTGAATCCGGCTTCATGGAATAATATGCCCAGTTAGGAATATTGCCGCTGAGCGTTCCTTTGTAGAATGGAATGAAGGCATTCAGTCCGGCCTGATGCAACAGTACATCGCGCAGTTTCAGTCCGGCTTTGTCGGAGCCCTGCACCCACGGAAGATAATCTCCGAGTGTTTTGTTGATATCGAGTTTGCCTTCGTCATGGAGTTTCATCACGGAGAGTGTGGTGGCCATGATCTTGGTTACTGATGCGAGATCGTAAATAGTTTCAGGATATACCGCTTCTGAACTATCGTAAGTAAGGTGGCCATAGGCACGATCGAATATTACTTTGCCGTCTTTCGCTACGAGTACTACTGCTCCGGGGATCGCCTGTTTTGCAATGGCATCATTCACTATGCTGTCGATCTGGCTGGTGAGGCGCGCCTGATTAAACCCCAGTGTGGATGGAGATACTTCGGGCAGCAGTTGCTTTGAAACTATGCCTGCTCCAAATTTGAAAGCGTCGCAAACCGTTACCGGGAGCTTGCCTTTTGCTGAGAATTTTCCGAGCAACAGGTCTGCACCTGCGGATTGCGTGATGTCATCATCATCATAAGCTGCGATCAGTGTTTTCGCATCGCAGAAATGCTGCACCAGATAAGGGTTTCCGAATGCAAGCGTTATTGTTTTCTGCTGCTGCTGCAATCCTTTGATGAGATTGAAAGCCGCTTCGCTCACCCCGAAATTATTTGCAGGGAAGCGATTGTAGTTATGAAGACCGAGCACTACTACATCGTATCTGTCTTTCATCAGTTGCAGCATAGGTTCTACCTTGCTGTTGTCCAATGCATAATCGAAGTAGTACACCTGTGCATTGTAGTTGTTGCGCACCTGTGCGGCAAATACATTGTCTTTGGTGAGACCGAAACCAACATAGGCAACACGTTTGCCTTTGGCCAGCGGAAAAACGCCGTATTCTTCATTGCGGAGCAATGTGATGGCTTTCTCTGCCACCATTCTGCGCATTGCAGGCACTTTGCTGTTGAGGTCTTCGGTAATATTGTTGAGATCGATGGGTTGCAGATTGGCAAGTCCATACTGATATTTTGCGTAGAGCACTTTCTTTACGCGTGCATCGATATCATCCCATTTGAGTTTTTTCTTTTTGATGGCTTTGAGCACTTTCTCGATGCTTCCGGGAATATTGCCTGGAAGACAAAGCATGTCGTTGCCTGCAATTAAGCTCTGGAGCGAGTTTTCGCCATCGGGATAATATTTGGCAACGCCTTTCATTTCGAGCGCGTCGGTGAAAGTGATGCCTTTGAATCCGAGTTCATTCTTCAGCAGTTCGTTCACTGCTTTGGGAGAAATAGAGGTAGGACGATTAGCCGTGTTGTCGATGGAGTTCACTTGCAGGTGAGCTACCATCACACTTTGTACACCAGCTTTTATCAGCTCACGGAATGGATAGAGTTCGAGTGAATCCAGTTCTGGTCTCGATTTGTTGATGATAGGCAGATCGTAATGCGAATCCACTGCTACATCACCATGGCCAGGGAAGTGTTTGGCGCAGGCCATCACGCCATTGTCCTGCATTCCCTTCATGTATTGAATGCCGTACTCGGCAACTTTGTATTTGTCTTCTCCGAACGATCTGTCGTTGATCACCGGATTGCCAGGATTGTTATTGATGTCAACAACAGGGGCGTAGTTCACCTGAATGCCTGCCCGTTTGCATTGTTCAGCTACTACTTGTCCATACTGATAAATGAGTGCGGGGTCCTGAACGGCTCCGAGCATCATTTGTCTGGGTAAACCGGCTACGCTGTCGAAGCGCATGCCTACGCCGTTCTCTCCATCGATGGTGATCAGCAACGGAGTTCTGGCGATGGACTGATAATGATTCAGTAACTGTGCCTGTTTTATTGGTCCACCCTGAAACAGGCAGAGACTTCCGATATTGTATTTGCGGATGGCTTCCTCCACTTCCTTTTCAAAGAAAATATAGCCGTTGCGATTGGGTCCGATTGTGGACACCCGCACGTTCATCAACTGAGCAATTTTTTCTTCTTTGGAAAGGGTTTTGAAAACACTGTCAACCCATTGATCTGCGGGGAGGGCCGACCGGCGCTGAGCTTGCGACGCGGTACTGATTCCCACAAGTACGAATAGTAGGAGTTTCTTCATAATGACAACTAACTTAAAAGGTGCATTTATTTGCACAAATTAAGGATAAACCCGCAGAAAAACGAAGAAACCTGCACATTCAGTCAGCTTTTTGACAGTAGGCATATTTATCCCTTATTTTTGCAGTTAAATAAGGAGAAAAGGTTTTGCCCGACATCATACAATTATTACCCGATAATATTGCGAATCAGATTGCAGCAGGTGAAGTGATCCAGCGACCAGCCAGTGCCGTAAAGGAACTGCTGGAGAATGCCGTGGATGCTGGCGCCACCGAGATACGACTCATTATTCAGGATGCAGGCAAAGCGCTGATTCAGGTGATCGACAATGGCAAGGGCATGAGCGAAACCGATGCCCGCATGTGTTTCGAAAGGCATGCCACCTCCAAGATCAGGAACATCGACGATCTCTTTCATATCCGCACTATGGGATTCAGAGGCGAAGCCCTCGCTTCCGTTGCTGCGGTAGCACAGGTAGTGCTCAGAACACGCCGCGATATCGATGAAACAGGCACCAGCCTCGAAATAGAGAACAGCACGGTAATCAGACAAGAACCTGTAGCCACTCCGGTTGGTACCAGCATTGCGATGAAGAACCTCTTCTTCAATATTCCTGCAAGAAGAAACTTTCTCAAAAGCAATGCTGCCGAGACCAGGCATATCGTGGATGAATTCATTCGCGTAGCATTATCCTTCCCCGAATTGTTTTTCTCACTCACCAGCAATGGTACCGAAATGTTCCACCTCGAAAAAGGAACATTGAAGCAGCGCATTGTGCAGCTCTTCGGCAATACCTACAATTCAAAGCTGGTGACTGTGCAGGAGCAAACCGATTATCTCAATATTCATGGCTTCGTGGGTAAACCCGATGCCGCGAAGAAAACGAGAGGCGATCAGTATTTCTTCGTCAATAACAGATTCATTCGCAGTCCGTACCTGAACCATGCATTGATGAATGCGTATCAGGATCTGATTGCACCCGATAGTTTCCCGCTGTATGTGTTGTTCATCGATCTCGATCCTGCGCAGGTGGATATCAATGTGCATCCTACCAAGCAGGAAATAAAATTTGAGGATGAGAAGATCGTGTATGCATTTGTACAGGCGGCAGTGAAACATGCGCTCGCGCAATTCAGCATCACACCTACATTGGAGTTCGATCTCGATCCGAATATTCAGCAGCTCGATGCGGTGAACAAGCCGTTCACTGAAGACAAGCAGGCTGCTGCTGCCTCTTCACAGCTCTATCAGAATTTCACGCAGAAACACCAGGCCTGGTCTATCCCTCCTTCGGAGAAGAAAGATGCAGGACTGAAACACTGGAAAGATTTCTATGAGCCCGGGCAATCATCCGGAATCGATCAAAGCTCAGCCCTGAGCGGATCTCCATTGCCGGGAACCGAAGGAAATCCAAAGCCTTTCGAATCGCTGCTCGATCAGATCAGAACAAAGCAACCGGCGCAGAATTATTCCGGTGAAACTGATCCGCTGCTTTCCATCTATGGCATGCAGCCGAAACAGGATTTGCGTGTGATCGAAGGTGCTCCCATGCTTCAACTGCACTTCACCTATATTGTTGCGCCTACCAATCGCGGATATATTTTAGTACAGCAGCAACTGGCACATGAGCGTGTGTTGTACGAACGTTTTGCTGCAACGGCTACAGGCAAATCTGTGCCTTCGCAGCGCAGCCTGTTTCCTCAATCGATTGAACTGTCTGCTCAGGATACCGCACTCATGGCCGACCTGATCCCCGATCTCGAAACACTGGGATACCTGATTGAACCTTCGGGCAATCAATCTTTCCTAATCATGGGAACACCGGCCGATCTCGAAGCCGGCAATGAGAAAAACGTGATCGAACAATTGCTGGAGCAGTTCAAGCATTTCAGTGGCGATCTCAAATTCTCCAGACGCGAAAAACTGATCCGTTCACTCAGCTGGCAGCAGGCCATCAAAGCCGGTACAGCGCTCACTGATCAGGAAATGCGTACTTTGGTACAAGATCTCTTCCAATGCAGACAACACAATGTAACTGCCGGCGGAAGTCCCACCTACATCGAATTCAAGAAAGATTATTTGGAGCAATTATTTAAGCGATAGCAGTTGCTTCCCGGATTGCTTGTGTTTTCTGTCGTCCCAGATATTGTAGCGGAGATAGAAAAACAGCGCCTTGTTTTTATCGTAAGTGAAGTTGGATGTACTGTTCAATCTGAAGCTCAGATAATTGCCTAATGCCTGATTGTACCTGAGTCCTACGGTGAATCGCTGCCAGTAGTAATTAACGTCGAGCAATAATCGTAACTCCGAAGTGGTCATTCTGTTTGTCAGAGAATCTTTGCCGATGCGTTGGAACTTCTGCGAGTTGAGTACATCCTGATCTCCCGTAATGGTTCTGCTTTCGTACATGCCTACACCGCTCATGAGCGTAGAGAACTGCAATCCGGTTCCAAGGAAGAAATTGGGAAGTGGACTGTGATACACTGATACAGGCAGATTGAAATAATACAGTTTTCTTGCAATCACCGAATTGTATTGCCATGCGCCGGCTCCTACCTGACTCTTCTGCTGATACAGCAATACAGGTCTGATGTATTGCGGACTGATCACCTGAATTTCCGTCTGAAAGAAAGTCTTTTTATTTACGTGATATTGAAGGTGTGGCGATGGGATGTAATCCGAAACTGTATTGGCTCCGCCACGCCAGTTGTAGCTCAGCGCCTGCTGATCTGCAACCGGAAAAGCAAGAGGGAGTGAAAGCCCTATAGCAAAGGCCCTGTCTGGGTTTGCGCGTTTCCTAAAATTCTTTTTGGGTGATGGATTGCTTTTCTTTTCATTGAGTTTCAACAAAGAAAAATCATGCGCATAATGCTCGTTGATCTGATTACCGGGAACAACCAGATCGGTTTCGAAATCAGGGTAGTTTGCTGCAAGATCTTCGGGCATGGAGCCGGAGATTTTATCAGGGTTATCCTGTTGCTTGTTTTGAGATCGACTCAGCTGAGGCCGATCAGCGATCCTACTGTTTTTCGCTGATAGTTTTTCCGGCTTGTTACGCGCGAACTTTCCTTTTTCAACAACCTGATGGCGACTGATGTCACGATCAGTCACTTGGGCATCATCATTGTGCTGCTCTGTGAGTTTATTCGGTTGTTCTGAAACGTTAGTTGCTTCTTTGTCTTTTCCTTTTTGTGTTTTGGACTGAGTAGACTTGTTTCGATAGGCGGATAGTTTTGGATTGTCGGGGTTGTGGGTTAATGGATTGTTTGCCAATGGCGGCTCTTTAATTGGAATGTCTTTGTCGGTTAGTGGCGGATCACCGGATGACCTGTCTGGTCCGGTGTTCGGCTTTTTGGCAGAACTGAGATCGTGTTCCGTTCTGGCGGCATCGGCATTGGCTTTGGTGCGAACTGGTTTGCCGGAAGGCGTTCCTTCGGCAGAACCTGCTCCGGGCGGGTGTTTCACCGCAGCGCGATCGTTGTTGCCCGGTGTAGTGCCGTCTGAACCGGATGGTTGTGTGTTCTCAATAGCAGTCATGTTTTTTGCAGCATGGGTATCGGTGCCGGAGTTTTGAATAAACATCCATGTGCCGATGAGCAGGATGCCCGCGATCATCCCAATGATCCACCAATGACCATTGCCATTGGCTCCGCCGCGGGGTAATTCTTCGTCCAGCAATGCCTTCATCTGAGCCCAGGCTTTATCCTGCTCCATGGGAGGCGGAAGCTGCTGCAGTTTGTCTGCCAAGTGTTGTTCGTATGGTTGTCTGTCGTTCATTACGTTACACTTGCAAGGTTTGTAATAGTTTTTGTAATTGTTTGCGGGCTTCGCTGAGGTGCCACTTGCTGGTGCCTTCGCTGATGCCCAGTAATTCTCCTATTTCTCTGTGATTGTATCCTTCTACGATATAGAGATTGAAAACCGTTCTGGTAGCGGGACTCAGCCGCTGCACCAGTTGAAGCAGCTCCAGTGCCGACATGCGTTGAACGGCATCGTCGTCGATGGCAGGCTCGGCGGCCTTTTCGAGTTCTATGTCGCTGTGGAATTTTTCCCGCTGCCGGAGAAAGTCGATGGCAGAGTTTACTACGATTTTCCTGATCCAGGTATAGAGCGATGCCCGCTCCGCATTGAAGGTGTGAATATGCTTGTACACTTTCAGAAAACCATTGTGCAACACCTCAATGGCATCTTCGTGATTGCGGGTATAGCGCAGGCAAATAGATACCATGGGACCGTAGAACTGTTTGTACAACTGTTCCTGGCTCCGCCGGTTGTTGTTGATGCAGCCGGTGATCATGTCCATATCGGCAAGACTTCCTGCCAAATATTGAGTGTTGGATGGTGACTTTGCAGTGTTGCAGCGCAGGCCTGCATTTCCTTATTGGGGAACGGCCACAGCTCCGTTATGTTGTTTAAATGCCGGATTAAATTCCGCTGGTTTCACTGTTGTTATAGTGTACGGATATGCAGCCGGGAGGGTTGGGTAAATGCAATTGATTTATGTCAGAGCAGGCACTAGTTCTTCTCCCTGATATCCTGCAGAAAAGCTTCCACCTTTCTTCTTATTCTCCATGCTTCTCCTGTGTGATTGTTCACCAGCACCGAGAAGATCATCATTTTATTCTGCTTCGTAAAAATATATCCGCTCAATGCCAGAACACCAGTTAGCGTGCCGGTTTTAGCGTATATGAAATTGCTGTCTGCTTTGTAATAATTCTTCAATGTGCCGGTTCCTCCGGTTGGCAGAATACCGCGAATGCGTTGCATGCCAAACTCCTGCTCCATCTTCTTCAAAAGCATCACAAAGTCTTCGGGGGTGAAGAGATTGAAACGGCTTAGTCCGCTTCCATCGGCCCAGGTAGGTGTTTGTGGAAGATCTTTGAGATCGGTCTTCAGCAAGGTGTCGATGATCTTATCATCATTGAATTGTTGCAGTACCTGAAAGCTCACCATCTGAAGCAGTTGCTCCGCAAAGAAATTGTCGCTTCGGTACATCATGGGCTTCAGCACAGAATCGAGCGCCTGAGAGTAGATGCGGTTGATGCCTAATGCATTCCATCCTCCGGCCAGTCTGATTCTTCTGGGGAGATTGGGAATTTCCGTGATCTCTTTGTGAATGGTATCTGCCAACAGTTCCAATGCTGATTGCACCCCATTCGTTACAAAAGGAACCGACTTCGATGCCTTGCGTTCACGCCCCTGTGTGATGCGGAAAATGTTTTCGGAGAGATCTCTTCGCACAGCGAAATGGCCAGATGTGTCGTCGGTAAACTTCACTTTCCAGTTCACTTCCGGGGTAGAATAGATCGATACTGTTTTGGAAAGATCGATGATGCTGGCCGCCGTGTCGCTGTTCTGTTGCTCCCATTTGATTACATTTCCGTACACAGGCAATGCACTGCGTTCGGCCATATAATCTTCGGTGTAATCGTCCCAGCTCCAGCCATAACCCCATGGATTGGTCTTCCAGAAATTATTGAGAATGTACAATGGTTTGGAGGTCTTTTGCAGAAAACTGATCACGGGCTGATTGCTGAAATCGGGATGCAGCAAAGTAGGATCAGCCGATGGAGACAGAAAGATGGCTGTATCGTTTTCCGCATAATCGAGGCCTGTGAGGTATTCGCTCAGGTACTTCATCGCCGCATAACAGGTAACCAGTTTGGTATTGCTGGCGGGAGTGAAATATTTATCGCCCTGGTAGTTGTAGAGATACTTTCCTGCAGCTGCGTCATACACTGCAATGCCTACATGCGCATTCTTCAGCACAGAATCTTCGATCAGTTCCTTCGGAATATTTCCATTGGAGGGCTGACTGTGTTGAACAGTTTTCGTGGAAGTACATGCAGTAACAAAGCTGGCTACGATCAGCAGGCTCCAGGCTAGGATTTTCATAGCAGCAATATACCAAATTATGTTTTCGTCTTAGCTTCTTTCCTGTGCGCGGAGCCAGCGTTCGGGGATCTCATTTCTGCTGGCAACGATATAGTCTTTATAGGAGCAGGCGATGAACTGCTGATCGGGCAGCTGCATCCACCATCTTCCGGTGCGCTTGCTTTGGAGAAAAACGGTTTCGATCTCTGCGAATGCAATGGTGAATTCGTTGAAAGATTCCTTCTCTTCGAGCCTCGCTTCGCGGAGTCCGCGGCTGCGCCCGTCGATGAGATACCAGAGCATATGACTGATCTGTTTGGCTGTGAGATTATCGCGATCGTGCTCCTGCATATAGCCGTAAATGCCCACTGTGTTTATGTTTGGGCTCAATCCGGCATATCGCATGAGTATGCAGGCTTCTTCTCCGTTGAATCCGTTTGGCGTGATGCCGTTGGCCGGAGCGAATGCATGTGCGATGGCAGCTATATCGAAACTGAAGAGTTTGGCGTTGCGGATCACCGGTTCCATTTCTTCAATGGCTTCCTTGATATGACCTACGCGGAAGCAGTCGAACCGGAGTTTGTCCATGGTTTCGAGCATACGCGGATGCACGTAGTAACTCTGGAAACCGATATGATTGTAATGCTTGATAAAATTGGGTTCGCCGGTGAGCATTTCCATCAGGAAATTCTTGTCGCGCTGGCGGCTGTCGATGTCGAGATCGATGAGTGCATCAACGCATACGGCTTCGATGATCTCTTCCTGATCGGCATACACACGGTATTGTGCCAGGGTGAGATCGTGGGTTCCGCCGAGGATCACCACCAGTTTGCCCAATCCGGTGAGGGCGCTCACTACGGTTTTGAGGGCGGCATAGGTATCGTTGAGGGAGTGGCCGCGTTTTACGTTGCCCACATCGGCTATGCGGATATCCGTATGCCAGTAGAAGGCCTGATAGAATTCGGCGCGGATGGTATCCGGACTATCAGTACTGTGGATATTGATGCCTGCCCCGCGGGAGTCCCCGCATCCTACCAGAACAATATCAGCGAGTTCCAGCTCCGGCAGCACCTCTTCATAAACATCGATGATCTTCCCGATCTGTCCATCTTTATAGTCCTCATCATGTGAAAGCATGGCCCTGTTCACGGGGTCCAGAAAATCCTCTATGTTCAAAATATCCGACATGGGTGCAATATAATTGAAACTTGCAAATTGATGGCTACCAGCGGCCTTACTTTTGTATCTTTGCCACATGGAGCAATTGTTACAACAGATCGCCGCCTTCAAGAAGGAAATCGAAGAAACCCCCACCAATGGAGCCGACTCATTGGAAGCCTACCGGATCAAGTTCTTAGGTACCAAAGGCATTGTGAAGAATCTCTTTGCCGAAATGAAGAATGTACCGGTTGACCAGAAAAAAGAATTCGGCCAGATTCTCAACGAGTTCAAACAACTGGCAGAAGGAAAATACGACAGCTGGAAAGAGCAACTGGGTGGAAGCACTCAGCAGGCAGCCAGCATCGATGTTTCACTTCCCGGTGATGCACTCACACTCGGCACACGCCATCCGATCAACTTATTCCTGAATCATGTGATCAGCATTTTCAATCGCCTCGGATTCTCCACTGCGGAAGGTCCGGAGATCGAAGACGACTGGCACAATTTCACGGCACTCAATATCGCAGAGAACCATCCTGCCCGCGATATGCAGGATACTTTCTATATTCAGCAAAACCCAGACTGGGTGCTGCGTACACACACCAGCAATACCCAGATCCGTAACATGGAGAAAGGCCAGTTGCCGCTTCGCATCGTTTGTCCCGGCCGCGTTTATCGCAACGAGACCATCAGTGCACGCAGCCACTGCTTCTTCCATCAGATCGAAGGTTTGTACATCGACGAGAATGTGAGCTTCGCGGATCTGAAGCAAACGCTCTACTTCTTTGTGCAGGAAATGTATGGAAAGGATATCAAGATCCGTTTCCGTCCGAGCTACTTCCCATTCACCGAACCAAGTGCAGAGATGGATGTGCAATGTCTCATCTGCCATGGCGAAGGCTGTGCAGTGTGCAAACGTACCGGCTGGCTGGAGATCCTGGGTTGCGGAATGGTGCATCCGAAAGTGCTGGAGAATTGCAAGATCGATCCCAACAAATACACCGGCTTCGCATTCGGTATGGGTATCGAAAGACCAGCGATGCTGAAATACGGAATCAACGATATCCGTCTGTTCAGTGAGAACGATGTAAGGTTCCTGCAACAGTTCACACCAATAACTTAAGGGCTTCGATAGAGCCCTTCCAAAATACCAGCGGCGCTTCTGTACAGGAGCGCCGCTTTTTTTATGTGGTAAGATGATAGTTATGCTGGTTCAACCCAGGCCTCGCTGTCTTTCAGCAGATTGATCAGTTCTTCTACAGCGATATTGCTGTCTACATTTCGTTTCACTACTTCTTTGCCTTTGTAGAGTGTGATCTTTCCGGGACCGCTTCCTACATATCCGAAATCTGCATCGGCCATTTCACCGGGGCCATTCACAATGCATCCCATGATGGCGATCTTAACGCCTTTCAGGTGATTGGTCACCGAACGGATCTTCGCAGTGGTCTCCTGCAGATCGAACAAAGTACGTCCGCAACTGGGGCAGGAAATGTATTCTGTTTTGGAGATACGCGTGCGCGTAGCCTGCAAAATGGAGAAAGCTGTATTGTTGGTCCACTGATTGCTGTCTTTCACCGGAAGATAGGTGCGGCCTTTGGTTTGAAGGCTTTCGTGTTTTGCATTGCTTCCGTAACCGAGGCAGATGCCATCGCCGAAACCATCGAGCAGCAGTGCTCCGGTTTCCGTAGCGAAGTGGATCAGGTGTTCGTCGGGTGTTTGCCCGTTGCTGTCTGTGATCAGCACAACAGGGTTCTTGATATTGTGCTTGTGCAGTTCAACAAACATGCGGCGGATAGCCTGCATGGCGTTCTGACGCGTGCTGCTCAGGCAAAGCACTACTGAAGCCTCATTGGCCCAGGTACCCATATGCTCTTCTATCCTGGAGGATGGATCACTGAAGCAATCCAGCATCACAAAATTCAGGTGACGATTCTTATTGTTAGACTCAGCAAATTGCTTTGCATCGAATATGGGAAAGTATTTGGAAGGATCACTGGCGTTGCCGATCGCATCTTCATTCACGATCACTTTCAGCGTACCCGGAAGATTGAAATCAAGAATTTTTGATCCGGTGAAAACATAATCTGCTGCGGCATCACTGATATTCCACTTGTCTGTGGGTTCGTCGTAGGTATAACCGATGCTCTGCAGATCATGCGGAGTAATGGTTTCGAGCTTGCTGAGGTCTGCAATCACAACAGGCACCTGCTTGCTGCCGATATTGTCTACGGCATAACTGTCGCGTCTGTTGTAAGAGAATGGATCATAGCTCAGCTTTTCTACTTCAGGTACTTTAAATTCAGTGGGTTTGATAGTGCTGTATCTTTTCACGAGATCCTGACAAACAGGAATTTCAAACTCGGGATCTTCCGTGAGCGAAACTCGGATGGTATCTCCAATGCCATCTTCGAGCAATGTGCCGATACCGATGGCTGATTTTATTCTTCCGTCTTCTCCATCACCGGCTTCGGTTACACCAAGGTGTAAGGGATAGATGAGGCCGAATTCGTTCTGCATGGTTTGCACCAGCAGGCGGTAGGCCTGCACCATTACCTGCGGATTGCTGCTCTTCATGCTCAGTACGATGTTGTGGTAACTTTCGCCACGTGCGATGCGAAGGAACTCCATCGCAGATTCCACCATGCCGTTGGCTGTATCACCGTAGCGGCTCATGATGCGGTCGCTCAGTGAGCCGTGGTTAGTGCCGATGCGCATGGCTGTGCCGTATTCTTTGCAGATCTTCACCAGCGGGGTGAAGCGCTCGCGGATGCGATCGATCTCCTCTGCATATTCAGCATCGGTATAATCGATCTGTTCGAATTTCTTTTTGTCGACATAATTGCCGGGATTCACGCGCACCTTTTCGATAATGCGTGCTGCGATCTCGGCAGCATTCGGAGTGAAATGGATGTCTGCCACAAGCGGTGTGTGATAGCCTCGCTTGTGCAATTCGTTCTTTATGTTGAGGAGATTCTCTGCTTCTTTTTTGCTGGGAGCTGTGATGCGCACCAGTTCTGCACCTGCTTCGATGCATCGGATGGTCTGCTCTACAGTACCGATAGTATCCATGGTATCTGTAGTGGTCATGGTTTGTACGCGTATGGGATGCCCGTTGCCCAATAAGAGATCGCCGATCTTTACTTCTACGGTTTTGATCCTTTTGTTCTCAGTAAGTGATTCGCAGTAAAGCTGCATGAGGTTATTATTGTGGGTACAAAGGTAGCAATCCTGGCCCACATCATTTTACCAGTCTTTTTCGGGTTGACTGCCGGCCTTGCCGCGGTTCTTCTGCATTTTTTCCTGAATCTCCTGCTCTTTCTGCTGCAGTGATTTGAGCTGTTGCTCCAGGCGTTTTTTATTGGTCTTCGGCTCTGGCTTCTGCTTATTGTCTTTTTGCTGCTGCTGTGGCTGATCCTGCGGCTGCTTCTGTGTTTGCTTGCGCAGTTCTTCCAACGCTTTCTGGAGATTCACGCGGGTGTCTTCATCCGCCGGATCGATGCGCAATGCTTTTTTGTAAGCATCGATGCTCTCCACCAGCTTCTTTTGTTTGGAGAGGGATACACCTTTATTGTACAGCGCTTTTTGCTGAAGCCTGGTATCGGATGGATTACTGGCAGCGCTTGCCTCGAAATCTTTCTCGGCATCTGCAAATTCGTTCTTTCTGAATTGTGCGTTACCCAGATTGAATTGTGCTACAGGATTATTGGGATTCTGCTGAACAGCTTTGCTGTACTCGCCGGCTGCTTCGCTGATCTTTCCTTTTTTATACAACTGATTGCCTTTTCGGATAGCAGTGTTCTCTGTTTGTGCGGATGCAGCAACAGCACACAGTACAAAGCTTGCTATGGTGATCAGGTTCTTCATGCGGTTTTGAAACTTCTTTCAGGAAAGAAAAATTCGCTTACGAGGAATATCAGCGCCAGTGCAAGGAACCACTGGAAATAACTGATGTATTCGCGCAGTGAATTATCGCCGGTAGCTGTTTTTTCGATCTTATCCAACTGATTGTCCAGCGCTGTTACCGCTTCATCGGGCTCTGATAATCTGATATACGTGCCATTGGTAGTGGCCGCGAGCTGCTGCAGCTCAGGTTCGTTCAGTTTGGAAATTACTGTATTGCCGTTGGGATCTTTTTTGAAATCGTTGGTGGCAGGATCCAGAATAGGCGAACCTTCTGCCGATCCGATACCCACTGTATTGATCATTACTCCATCCTGCGCCAATTGCTGCGCAAATGGAATGGCTTTTTCGTCGTGGTCTTCTCCATCTGTGATGAGAATGATGGATTTGAATTTCCTTTCCTTGCTGTTGAATGCTTCATTGCTTACGCGCAGGGCTTCGGAGATAACGGTGCCTTGTGCCGCTACGATATCAGGACTGGCCTGCTGCACATACATTCTCGCTGCTGCATGATCGGTTGTGAGTGGCATTTGAAGATAAGCATGCCCTGCAAATACAACCAGACCGATCCGGTCGTCCGGGAATTTATCGATCAGTTTGTACACCAGTTGCCGCGCGCGTTCCAGCCTGTTGGGCTTGATATCGTCGGCGAGCATGCTCTTGCTCACATCCATGGCAATCACCACATCGATGCCTTTGCGCGATACGGCATCTTCCGCACCGGGCATCTGCAGATTGGCAGCACCAAAGATGATGGCCGTAAACGTGACCACAATCAGCAGAAACTTGAAAAGGAAATTGAAGGGAGAATATTTCCGCGTGAGTTCTTTTACCAGCCGCGGGTCTCCTATCTTTTTTACAGTACGCTTTTTCCAGAAAAGGATAAATGCAAAAAGGCCTCCCAGCACTATCAGAGCGAGGAGACCAATCAAATAATTTATATGTTCAAAACGGGC
This sequence comes from Pseudoflavitalea sp. G-6-1-2, assembly GCF_012927185.1. Taxonomy (GTDB): domain Bacteria; phylum Bacteroidota; class Bacteroidia; order Chitinophagales; family Chitinophagaceae; genus Pseudobacter. The sequence goes on along the minus strand of NZ_JABBGB010000001.1, from coordinate 524,228 downwards.
CACAGGGTAATATAGGATAATATGGATGAATATTAAAGCTAAAACTGTGCCGTAATTGTGTTATTTCTTTCCTTCCATGTAGCCGTAGTGCTTCAGGATATCTTTGAGGATCTTGATACGGATTGTTTTAAAATCCACATTCGGATCAGCAGATTCAACCTGCAGTGCGAAGAAGTAAGGGTGTTTGTTCTCTTCGATCCATCCTACAATCCATCCGATGGAGTTGTTTTTCTCATTATATCCCCATCCTGTTTTGTAGTAGAGCTGATAGTTGCTGTTGTTCTCCCACTGCATCATATTGCGCACGATACGCATGGAACGTTTGCTGAATGGCAACTGATCGAAGTACAGTTTTTTTACCAGACCGAGCTGCTCGTCGGCAGTTACTTTGATGGAGTTGTCGAGCCAGAAGGTATCGAGATTGTTTTTGAGTTCGAATCTTCCATTGCGTTGTCCATATCCGAGCGTATCGAGCCAGTGTTGCATCTGTGGTTTGCCGATGCGCTCTGCGAGTTCCTGATACCAGTTGGGACAGCTGATGCGGAAGGCATTGTACATCGTCATATCACCTTTGCACTCATCGCGCGAAGTGCGGGTGCTGTCGTAAGGAATAATGGTGGCAGAATCGAGTACTGCGCCGGTTTCCAGACCGATCAGTGAATTCACGATTTTGAAGGTGGATGCAGGAAGGTACGTGCTGTCTGTAAACTTTGTGGTGTTAGACAGCGTGAAATGTCCCTGACCATTATCGAACAGACCGAATACACCGGTTACATTGTTCTCCTTGAAATATTTCTCCAGTGATGTATCCTGTGTTACATTGTTGGGGGTACAGGCTGCAAATGCAGCGATCAGTAAAACAGCAATAGCGCTACGTATCATCTCTCAGAATTTTGCGCAAAGGTATCATTCCTTTGGCATTCCGTAGATGGCAATCAATCTTAAAAATACGCCGTTGGTCCAGCCGAAGCCATCCTGCCCCAGGTATTCGCCTCCTCCGGCTTCGAGTTTAGTGTCGGTAACATTGTATTTTTCCATGATGCGGCCGGTGCGTTTGTACACGTCTGCATTGAGTTTGGTCCAGCGTTGGGCGATGTCGCGGGCCAGTTCCCGTTGTCCGCATCTTTCAAATCCCCAGATGGTCATGTATTGATGGGGCGCCCAACCGTTGGGGGCATCCCATTGCTGACCTGTTGCATTCACCGACGACAACACGCCGCCTTCTTTCAGCAGTTGTTCGCGTACAGTGTTGGCTGCATTGCGGGCGAGCAGGCTCATGTAATCGAGCTTGCGGTTGAAGAGACAGAAAGGATACATGCCGGCAGGTGTAACCAGATTGCTGGTTTTTCTGCTCACGAAATTATAGTCGGTGTAGTAATTGAGATTTTTGTTCCAGCAATATTTGTCGATGGCGAGAATTCGTTTGTCTGCTTTTTTGCTGAAGGCGGCAGAAATGGAATCTCTTCCTTTGAGCAGGTTGCCACGTGCAATGCCTAGTTCGAGTTTGTAGAGAAGCGTATTGAGATCTACGGGAATATATTGCGTGGTTTGAATGGTCTGAAGATTTTTTCCGTCGGCTAACCAGCGGCTGCTGAAATCTATTCCGCTTTCTGCTGCGGCGCGGAGATTGCGATACAGCAGAGCGGGAGACTGTTTGGATTTTTTAGACAGCTCCACATCTTCACGATAGCCTTCGGGGCGGGGAGTGGCCAGATCGTCCCAGTAACGGTTCATCACTGTTCCGTCGGCCAGTTTAACCGATCGCTTGAAAGACTGACCAGGCTTGAGTTTGGCAGACCCTTCCATCCAGAACTGGTATTCTTTTTCGAGCGCCGGAAGATAAGTGGCATAGATGGTATCGCTCTGCAATTCGGAAAGCAGATCTACCATCAGTGCAAAGAAAGGTGGTTGCGAACGGCTGAGGTAATAACTTCTGTTGCCATTCGGAACATGACCATATGTGTTGATGAGGTAAGCAAAATTATCTACCATGTTCCTGATGAGAGCGGTCTCGCCGCTTTCTTTCAGTCCGAGCATGGTGAAGTAAGAATCCCAGTAATAAATTTCACGGAACCTTCCTCCGGGAACGAGGTATGGATTTGGAAGGGGAAGCAAAGTACTTCCTTCGGAAGGATTATCGGGTTCGCGGCGCAGCATGCCCCAGAGATTGCGGATATGTACTGTGATATCTTTCTCCTGCTGTATGTAGTTCAGCTGAGGTGTGTATGGCGGAGTGAAATTCTCTTCAACGAATTTCTTCAGATCGAAATTCTTTCCTTTCTGCTTCGCATAATCCTGCATGATGGCAGAAGGGTTTCTCTTAGGAATGCAATCCACAAATGTTTTGCTGTCTGCATAGATCTTTTTCATCTGTACTTCCCGAAATAATTCTCCATAGGTTTTTTCCGGAGAAGCAGGCTGCGCCTTAATTGTAGCGAAACAGACAACAAATAGAACAAAGAGTATACATTGCTTCATTGACCTGTGTTTAGCGTATTGGAATTTTAAATGCTGTGACTTCTGCGCGCACAGTTATTGAAAAGTTGATCGCCGTGCGATTACAACTATAGAAACAATCTTACCGGCAAATTCCCCTACAGGTTGTAAAACTGTACGGCATTTTCTCCCATCACTTTCTGCTTTTCTTCTTCAGGGAATTTCTCCATGTATTTTTCGATCAGGCTTTTCCATTGAACGTACATGCCGCTGAGCAGCATCACCGGCCAGTCGCTTCCGAACATCAGGCGATCGGTGCCGAAGGCATCGAACACTATATCAAGATAGGGATAGAAATCACCGGGGCTCCAATCTTTCCATGATGCTTCGGTTAACAATCCGGAGAGTTTGCAGTACACATTGGGATGTTGTGCAATGGTGCGCATATTGGCCGCCCAGTCGTCGATCTCTTTCTTTCTGATCACGGGTTTGGCGCAATGGTCTATTACAAAACGCTGATCGGGGAAGGCATCCACAAAGGAGATGGCCGCAGTCAGCTGTCGTGGAAAGATCAGAATATCATAGGTGTAATTATGCTGCTGAAGGGAGCGTATGCCCGTCTGGAATTTTTCTCTCAGGAGAAAATCATCGGGCTCACCCTGCACGATATGTCTGTATCCCTTGATGATGCTGTATTGTGAGAATTCTTCGAGTCTTTCGGGAAGATCATCGGCCTGCAGATCGATCCAGCCCACTACACCTTTAATTACAGGATGAGTATTGGCGAGCTCGCAAAGAAAACGGGTCTCCACTTCTTCCTGACTGGCCTGAATGGCTACTACTCCATCCACCTCATTGCGTTTGAGACTCATGCTGAGTTGCTCGGGGAGGTAATCCTGCTGCAACACTTTCATGTCGTCGGTGATCCAGGCATCGCGGGTGCGGTTGAACTTCCAGAAATGAACGTGAGAATCGATGGTCATGCAATGATATTTAAAGTTTTCTGAATCTGTAGTCCCGGTATGGGTAAGGAATAACTAAGATACAAAGGAAAAAGTACTAACACCCATTAGCTTTTTCGCCTAACTTTGCAAAGCATTTTTGTGAATGCTTACTTGCTATGGAGAATATAACCACAAACAAAGTACGGATCGTAACTGCAGCATCTTTATTCGACGGCCATGATGCCGCTATCAATATTATGCGCCGCATCATGCAGACCAAAGGAGCAGAGATCATTCACCTGGGGCATAACCGCTCGGTGGCTGAGATCGTTGAATGCGCCATTGAAGAGGATGTGCAGGGGATTGCCATCACCAGCTATCAGGGCGGTCACGTAGAGTTTTTCAAATACATGAAAGACCTGCTCGATCAGAATGGATGCGGGCATATCAAAATTTTCGGTGGAGGTGGAGGAACCATTCTTCCGCAGGAAATTACCGAGCTGCATCATTATGGCATCACTAAGATCTATAGTCCTGATGATGGCAGAAAGATGGGCCTCGAAGGAATGATCCAGGACGTGATAGACCAGTGCAGCCTTCCCGAAGCACCGACAGAAAAATCAAAGAACATACCCGACTACTGGAAAGCTCCTGAGAAATGGAATGGCAAAGCGCCACTCGGTGAAGCAAAAGATATCCGCAGAATTGCTCGCGCCATCACACTCGCCGAAAGCGGGCTCGATGGAAAAGCAGTGCTCAACGGCACAGCTTCCCAAGCCGATGCCAATAAAAAAGTGCCTGTACTCGGTATCACAGGAACAGGTGGTGCAGGTAAATCTTCTGTAACGGATGAAATCGTTCGCAGATACCTCAACATCTTCACGGAAAAAACCATTGCAGTAATTTCTGTAGATCCTTCCAAAAAGAAAACAGGCGGTGCATTGCTCGGCGACCGTATCCGCATGAACAGCATCAGTTCTCCCCGCGCTTACATGCGTTCACTCGCCACCCGCGAAAGCGATGTAGCACTCAGTGAGCACGTACAGGATGCCATCGATATCTGCAAAACTGCAGGCTTCGATTTTGTGATCCTCGAAAGCGCCGGTGTTGGACAAAGCGATGCAAGCATCCTCGAATTCTGCGACGTAAGCATGTATGTGATGACGCCTGAATACGGCGCTGCATCTCAATTGGAGAAGATCAACATGCTCGACTATGCAGAAGTGGTCTGCATCAATAAATTCGATAAAGCAGGCGCACTCGATGCATTGCACGATGTTCGCAAACAATATAAACGCAACCACCAGCTCTGGACTGCCAAAGACGAAGAGCTGCCCATTGTAGGTACCATCGCTGCACAGTTCAACGATGCAGGTGTGAACGAACTCTTCGAGAAACTGGTGGTAGCAGTAGAGAAGAAAACAGGCGTGAGCTTCGGTTCTCTCGAACTGCATGCGCATACCAAGGATACCAGCACTAAGAGTCTCATCATTCCTCCGAGTCGCGTTCGCTATCTCTCTGAGATCGCAGAGAACAACCGCGGATACGATGAGTGGGTGAAAGAACAATCGAATATCGCCACCAAACTCTATCAGCTGAAAGGCGTGATGGATGCGGCAGGAAGCAACGCTGCCTACCTTACAGATCTTCAAAACATCTACAAAAGTTTTGAAGAGAAGCTGCATCCCGAATGCAAAAAACTCATCGAAGGATGGCCGGCGATTGAGAAAAAATACAAAGCAGATTTCTTTGAATACCAGGTTCGTGATAAAGTGATCAGACAGCCATTGACCACTACTTCACTCAGCGGAACACGCATCCCGAAAGTGGTGCTGCCCCGCTACAAAGACTGGGGTGATATCCTTCGCTGGCAGCTGGTAGAGAACCTGCCCGGAGAATTCCCTTACACGGCCGGGGTGTTCGAACTGAAACGTCAGGGTGAAGATCCTACGCGTATGTTCGCCGGTGAAGGTGGACCCGAAAGAACCAACAAACGGTTCCACTACGTATCGGTTGATCAGCCTGCAAAGCGCCTCAGCACTGCGTTTGACAGCGTTACGTTGTACGGCGAAGATCCTGCGCACCGCCCGGATATCTACGGAAAAGTAGGTAACTCCGGTGTGAGCATCGCTACTGTGGATGATGCAAAGAAATTGTACAGCGGTTTCGATCTCTGCGATCCGAAGACCTCTGTAAGTATGACCATCAACGGTCCTGCTCCGATATTGCTGGCCTTCTTCATGAATGCCGCAGTGGATCAGGAATGTGAGAAATATATCACTGCCAATAATCTCTGGCCCGAAGTGGAAAAGAAAATGGCGATGAAGTTCAGGCATGCGCCAAAGCCGGGTTACTACAATCCTTCAGCACCGGAAAGACTGCCCGAAGGAAACAACGGTCTCGGTCTGAAACTGCTGGGCATGAGTGGTGATGAAGTATTGCCGAAAGACATCTACGACAAGATAAGGGCAGAAGCGCTCGCGCAGGTGCGTGGCACTGTTCAGGCAGATATCCTCAAAGAAGATCAGGCGCAGAACACCTGTATTTTCAGCACCGAGTTTGCACTAAAACTCATGGGTGATGTACAGGAATTCTTCATCGATCAGAAAGTGCGCAATTTCTACAGCGTGAGTATCAGCGGATACCATATTGCTGAAGCAGGCGCCAATCCTATCACACAGCTGGCGTTTACATTGGCCAATGGCTTCACTTATGTAGAATACTATCTGAGCCGTGGCATGCATATCGACGACTTCGCTCCAAACCTTTCATTCTTCTTCAGCAATGGAATGGACCCTGAGTACAGTGTGATCGGCCGTGTTGCCAGAAGAATCTGGGCCAAAGCCATGAAGAGCAAGTACAAAGGAAACGACAGAAGCCAGAAGCTCAAGTATCATATCCAAACTTCCGGGCGTTCATTGCATGCGCAGGAGATCGACTTCAATGATATCCGCACTACTTTGCAGGCGTTGTACGCCATCTACGATAACTGTAATAGTCTTCACACTAATGCGTATGATGAAGCCATCACTACGCCAACAGAAGAAAGTGTGCGCCGCGCAATGGCCATCCAGTTGATCATCAACCGCGAGCTGGGATCTGCCAAAACTGAGAACTTTACACAGGGATCATTTGCGATTGAAGAGCTCACCGATATTGTGGAAGAAGCCGTTCTTGCTGAGTTCGACCGCATTACAGAACGTGGCGGAGTGCTCGGTGCCATGGAACGCATGTACCAGCGCAATAAGATCCAGGAAGAAAGCCTCTACTACGAAAGCCTGAAACACAGCGGCGAACTGCCGATCATCGGCGTGAATACTTTCCTGAATAAAAAAGGAAGTCCAACCGTTGTGCCGCAGGAAGTTATCCGCAGTACTACCGAAGAAAAAGAGCAGCAGATCTCCAACCTGTCTGCATTCTGGAAGCGCAACGAAAAACAATCCGAAGACATGCTCAACAAACTGAAGAAGGTAGCCGTGAACAATGGCAACCTCTTTGAAGAGCTGATGGAGACGGTGAAATTCTGTTCATTAGGGCAGATCACACATGCGTTGTACGAGGTAGGAGGGCAATACCGCAGAAATATGTAAGAAAAGGATTTACATACAGAACAATTACCTAAGGAGAGATTGTACTTTATTGGTACAATCTCTTTTTTATGATAGAACTGAAGAATTTATCTTGCACTTCCATTGTTTCATATATTTCTCCTGTAATAATAATGAAAAAGCAGATCTACGTTGATTACCTTCGGGTAATTGCCACTTTTGCAGTTATTGTCTGGCATTGTACTTCCAATATATATTATCAGTTTGGGCCAATTGAAGAATGGATGCCTGCCAGTATAACGTTTGGCCCGTTGGTACGTTGGAGTGTTCCTGTCTTTATAATGATAAGTGGAGCATTGCTGCTGGGTAAGGAGGAAGATCCAATGACCTTTTATAAAAAGCGATTCACACGAATACTTATTCCGGCGGCTATCTGGATACTGATTTACGGGAGTATCAAATACTTACACTTTATTCTGCCTTATCCTTCTGTCCCAAACATCTTTAAAAAAGTGATTCTCGAGAGCTTCGGGTTGTTCTTCACTAATCAGCTTTCCTATCATTTTTATTTTGTATCGCTGATTTTGGGACTTTATCTCCTTTGTCCTTTCATATCAAGAATGGTGAGAGGGCTTTCAAAGAGCCAGCTGGAATTATTTTTGCTTATTGGAATTACCTTATTATCGGTGAGGGTATTTTATCAGAATTTATTTCTGGTAGATAATTTTCAACTGGGTGGGAATCTTATATTTTTTGTACTCGGCTATTACCTGCATACCTATCCACCCACTCCAAAATTTAGATGGACCCTGTATATATCGGCAATTGTATTGGCTATTCTTTCAGTATGGCTCACTTACAGAAAGGAATATGTTGGAATGGCGCATGACGATACATTTTATAAAACGCACGGAATCTTTGTGTTTGTATTTTCTTCGGCAGTATATGTTCTGATTCACCAGTTATTCAGCACTGGTATTGAAGAGAAACCTGATGGAAAATTCCGTAAACTCATTCTGTTTATTTCCAGCAACAGCTATGGTTTTTTTCTGGCGCATCCCCTGATAATAAACATATTATTGTTCAGCAAATCCAGATTCTATACTCTTACCACCAGCAATTTTACTTTGCACCTGGGTGGAAAGGATATTGGCTTCACCATGAATAATCAGGTAGGCGCTTATTTTCTTGCCACGCTGGTTTTCTTCATACTATGCATTTGCTTTTATGTCGCCCGGAAAATAAAGCTTACAAAATATCTGACCTGAGAATAAAGCGTAAGCTTTTCTGACACAAACCGCCATTCGCCGGTGACCTTCCTCCACCCGCCGAGTTTTTACCGATACAGTATCAGTAACAATTTAACCATTGAATTACTGAATGTAGCTTGCACCCAATCCGGAAGAGTTGCATCCGGATTCTGTAAGAGTCAGCACTCTGTGAAAGGTTGATCAGGAATATTCCATTCGAAATACTAACAGTTGTTATTTGAATATTATTTCGGATAGTCTTTAACGTTAGATGGGCTGATTGCGCCAAACATCCGCCAGATCGATGTTTTCACGGTAAACAAAAACGGAACTAATCTGTCAAATTATTTTTTTTGCGACAATTATTATCTATAGGACGCCACTGGTAACAATCTATTGCCGTTGGTGTAGCACAGGAAACCAGCCTGTAACATCCGGGTAGCTTTGTCGACTAATTCAAAAAACATCCACATTCATGAGAAAGTTATTATTGATGATGATCGCTGTAATTGCGTCAGCAGCAGCTGTGCAGGCCCAGCAGGTCAGGGGTAGTGTGAAGGACGAGCAAGGAAAAAGCCTCTCCGGAGCAACCATTCAGCTGAAGAAAATCAAAGACTCTTCAGTTGCCAAACTAAGTGTAACCGATGCAGCCGGTGAATACAAATTCGAAGGAATCGCTGCAGGAACCTATTTCGTAAACGCCACATTCGTAGGCCACATATCAACCAACACAAATAGTTTTGAAGTGAGCGGTTCAGGTGAAGTAAACGCTCCTGCCATCACACTGACAAAAGGTGGCGACGATCTGAAGGCTGTAGTAGTTTCTACCCGCAAGCCTATAATCGAAGTAAGAGCGGATAAAACCATCATGAACGTTGAGAGCAGCATCAACGCTGTTGGTCAGGATGCGATGGAACTGCTCCGCAAAGCGCCCGGTGTAATGATCGATAAAGACGACAACCTGAGCCTCAGCGGAAAGAATGGTGTGCAGGTGTATGTCGATGGTCGTCAGACTCCGCTCAGCGGAAAAGACCTGAGCGATTATCTCAAAACCGTTCAGTCATCTACCGTTGAATCTATCGAGATCATTACCAACCCTTCAGCTAAATATGAAGCAGCGGGTAATGCAGGTATCATCAACATCAGACTGAAAAAGAACAAAGCATACGGTACAAACGGATCGGTAACTGCAGGTTTCAACCAGGGTGTATATCCTAAATACAATGGAGGCCTTTCGCTGAACCACCGTAACAAAAACGTGAACTTCTTCGGTAACTATAACTACAGCAAGGCAAAGAACGAAAGTCCCTTCAACCTGTACAGAAAAATGACTGATACCCTTTTCGATCAGCATTCAAGAATTGTTACGCACAACAATACGCATACCTTTAAAGTAGGTGCCGATTATTCACTCAGCCGCAGAAGCACTATCGGTGTAATGGTGAACGGAAACCTTACCGACAATGAGCTCAGCAACCGTGCTGTAACCAATATCAGCAGCGTTCCGAAAAATGAGCATGCAAAAACACTGGTGGCAGATAACGCTACCGATGGTAAAAGAGACAATGCCAATTTCAACCTGAACTATCGTTATTCCGATTCTTCTGGCCGCGAACTGAATATGGATGCGGACTACGGTCTTTATCGTATCACCAGCAACCAGCTTCAGCCGAATAATTATACCTTCCCTGATGGCTCTACCGCTAATACAACCTATACCATGATAGCGCCAACAGATATCGACATCTATACTTTCAAAACAGATTACGAACAGAATCTGAAGAAAGGCAGACTGGGATTAGGTGGTAAGTTCTCATATGTAGACAGCAAGAACGATTTCCAACGCTACGATGGCAGTGGCTCAGGCAAACAGCTTGACCTCGCGCGCAGCAACAATTTCAACTACAAGGAGAACGTAAATGCCCTCTATGTGAACTACAACAGACAGTTCAAAGGCGGCTTTATGATTCAACTCGGTGTGCGTGGTGAGAATACCCACTCTGAAGGAAGAAGCAAAGGGCAGAAATGGGATGGAGGAAAAGGTTCTTATGTTGGATATGATTCATCCTTCAAACGCGATTACACCGACTTCTTCCCAAGTGCAGCTGTAACTTTCAACAAGAATCCAATGAGTCAGTGGACACTGAGCTATAGCAGACGTATCGACCGCCCTGCTTATCAGGATCTCAACCCATTCGAATTCAAACTCGATGAGTATTCGTTCCAGAAAGGTAATACCGAGCTTCGCCCTCAGTATACCAACAGCATCGGCCTTACCTATATCTATAAGTATACACTCTCTACAACACTGAACTATAGCCATATCAGTGATGTATTCGGATCACCCGTTGATACACTGGAGAAATCAAAATCTTTCATCACCAAGAAGAACCTGGCAACACAGGATGTGATCAGCCTGAACATCAGTTATCCTTTCTCTTACAAATGGTATTCAGTATTTGCGAACGTAAACAGCAACTATTCCAAATACAAAGCTGATTTCGGTGCAGGAAAGAAAATCGATCTCGATGCATTCTCTGTAACAGCGTTCGCTCAGAACTCGTTCCGTCTCGGAAAAGGATGGACTACCGAACTGACCGGCCTGTACATTTCTCCTTCCGTATGGCAGGGTGTTTTCAAAAGCAGTGAAATGTGGAGCATCGATGCGGGCATTCTGAAAACCCTCATGAAAGGTAAAGCAACCCTCAAGGCTTCAGTAAGCGATATCTTCAAAACCATGAAGTGGAGAGGAACCAGCCCCAACTATGCCGGACAAACCGTACTGGCCTGGGGATCATGGGAAAGCCGTCAGCTGAAACTGAACTTCACATACCGCTTCGGAAGCAATACTGTAAAAGCTGCCCGTCAGCGTAAAGAAGGCCTGGAAGAAGAGAATAAGCGTGTAACTACCCAGGGTGCTGGTATCGGTGGAGGTCAATAATCCGCTGAAATTCAACACAGATAAGACTTTCAAGATACTTTTCTAATGCAGCAGGCCGTTCCCGCACTGGGGACGGCCTTTCTGTTTGAGGCTGGCGGAGTGGTTTTTCCCGTCAATCCAGGGGCTTGTGACCCCCGTAGTGGCGTATCCACACCCGCTATGCTCCAAAGATGTATCTTTATGCCGAATTGACTTTATTCACCTAACGCTTATAATTTGAAGTTTACAGAGTTTGGTTTAGATGATAGTCTGATCGAAAGTATTGCCGCCACCGGCTATGAAGAAGCAACTCCCATCCAGGAGAAAGTAATTCCCATCATATTGAAAGGTCACGACCTGATCGCCTCTGCTCAGACAGGCACAGGGAAGACTGCTGCTTTTTTGCTGCCCATCATACAAAGATTGCTGCAACATAGTAACGACGGACAAGTGAATGGAATGGTGATTGTTCCTACGCGGGAGCTTGCCATTCAGATTTCACAGAACCTCGAAGGCATGAGTTACTTCACCTCCATCAGTTCCATAGCCATCTATGGCGGTAACGATGGAATGAACTTCTCTACTGAAAAACAGGCATTGTCGCGCGGGGTAGATCTGGTGATCTGCACGCCCGGAAGAATGATCGCCCACCTCAACATGGGTTATGCAAAGCTCGACGGACTGCAGTTTCTCGTACTCGACGAAGCAGACCGCATGCTCGATATGGGTTTTCACGACGATATCATGCGCATCATCGGCAAGCTGCCTGCCAAGAGGCAGACCCTGCTTTTCTCTGCTACCATGCCGGAGAAGATCCGTCAGTTGTCGAGAAAAATTCTGCATCAGCCGGAAGAAGTGAACATCGCTATCTCCAAGCCACCCGATAAGATTGTACAGGAAGCTTATGTGGTGTACGACTCGCAGAAGCAACCCATGCTGGAGCATATCCTCACCAACACGCAGTGCAAAATGATCCTCATCTTCTGTTCGAGCAAACAGAACGTGAAACATCTCGCCCGCGATCTGAAACGCGCGAAGTTCAAAATTGCAGAGATCCATTCCGATCTTGAGCAGAACAACCGCGAAGAAGTGCTGATGCAATTCAAAAGTGGAAGAACGCCGATACTCGTGGCAACAGATATCCTGAGCCGTGGTATCGACATCGACAATATCGATCTGGTGATCAACTACGATGTGCCGCACGACGGCGAAGACTATATCCATCGCATCGGCCGTACAGCAAGAGCCGAGTCGGATGGCGTAGCCATCACTTTTGTGAATGAAAAAGACCAGAACCGTTTTGCCGTGATAGAGCAACTGCTCGGATCGCCGGTAAGAAAGGCGATGGTGCCCACAGAACTGGGGCCTGTTCCCGATTACAAGCCACGCGCCAGACGCGGTGGTGGGGGAGGTAAGTTCAAAAATGGCAAACGCCAGGGAGGATACCATCATCACAAAGGCAAATCACAGAAGCCGCACAAACCGCAACAGCCACAGCAACCGAAGCAATAACAGAACAGCATTCACCTGATTTTTCTGGCTACATGAAATGGGAGCAACTTTACAGCAATAAGCGCACGGGATCAGAATCAAAATCGAGCGGCAATAACGATGCAGTTCGAACTTCTTTTCTGCGCGATTATGACCGCATCATATTTTCTTCGGCATTCAGAAGACTGCAAAACAAAACGCAGGTATTTCCTTTACCCGGACCTGTGTTTGTGCACAATCGTCTCACGCATAGTCTGGAAGTGGCGTCTGTAGGGCGTTCTCTCGGAAAGGCAGTGGGCGATGCGCTTGTTGCCAGATATCCTCACAAAGGAGAAGACTTTACCGAATTCTACAAGTACGAGCTTGCAGCAGTGATTGCTGCAGGATGTCTTGCGCACGATATCGGCAATCCGCCTTTCGGGCATTCAGGTGAAGATGCCATACGCACTTTTTTCCGCGATCTCGAAGGCGATTCAAAGGAGCGGTTCGAAACTTTGCTGACGCCCAATCAGCAACGGGACTTTCTGTATTTTGAAGGCAATGCAAATGCGTTCCGCACACTTACGCATCATTTCAATGAAGATGCGCCGGGTGGCTTCAGGCTTACATATGCTACGCTGGCTTCCATCATCAAGTATCCGGCAGATTCTGTGAGCGGATTCAACAAGAAGCAACTCATCACTAAGAAATCCGGGTTTTTCGATTCCGAGATCGGCACTTACAAAAAGATTGCGGAGGAATTTCAGATCCCTAAAATGGATGATAACGCCAATGTATATGCGAGGCATCCGTTTGTCTATCTTGTAGAAGCAGCAGATGATATTTGTTACCGCATCATCGATTTTGAAGATGCGCATCGTCTCAATATCATTTCCATCGATACCATCAAGGAGTTGTTCCTTTCGTTCTTCGATCAGAAAGAAGGGTATGAGTCGAAAGAGAAAGTGGAGAGTAGTCTCAACAAGATCAAAGACGATAACCAGAAAGTTAGTTTTCTGCGCGCGAGGCTGATCAATCTGCTGATCAACCGCATCTGCCAGGTGTTCATGGAGAAAGAAACGGAATTGCTGGAAGGCACGCTGAGCAAGAGTTTGATCGATTATCTGGGAGATGATGAACTGGCGCTGATGAAACATATCGACGATTACTCCGTAAAACATATCTACAATCATCGCTCAGTGGTGGAGATCGAGATTGCGGGCTACAATGTGATCGGGGGATTGCTGAAAGAATTCTTTGCAGCGATCATCGAGCAGCGTTCGTCCAAGTCGAAGAAAGTATTGCAGCTCATCTCTCCGCAGTTTGTTATTTCGGGCGAGCCGGAGAAACTGTACAACGATATTCAGAGTGTGGTTGATTTTATTTCGGGCATGACCGATCTCTATGCAGTGGATATTTACCGGAAGATAACCGGCATCAGCATGCCGCAGCTGCGATAAAAAAAGGGCCGGCCATATTGGCCAGCCCGCAGTAAGGTAAGTGCTTTTCCTTCCGGTCAGTCCGGTAGCTCCTCGCATGCGAAACCCGCGTAATGCAGTGCCAGCTCCACGTTTCGGGGCGACACATCGTTTGCTTCTATCCTGAGTATGCGGTCCACATCCTGCAGATCAAAGTTCCATTTAACAACACCGGTAAGACTGTTCAGGGCTTCGCCTACCGATTTGATATTTGTTCTGTTGCGAACATTTGTCTTGAACACCAGCACTTCCATAAATATGGTTTTGGGGAAATGATCGAATGATTGATTATTCTGCTCCGGCTTCGCCTTTTTCTTCGGGAGCTTTGCGTTGCTCGTCGAATCGGCCGAATGGCCCACGGCCCCAGTTGCCACAGCGGTCTCTGAACCTGCCTTTGAATCTTTCTCTTTCTTCTTCAGACATATTTTCCCATTTGTCCATCATCTTTTCTTTCCAGCGGTTGCGGCCTCTGCCTTTCCATCCGCCTCCACCTCCACCACCGCCCATTCCACTGAACAGTATTTTAGAGAGTACGAGAATGCCCAGCGCCTGCCAGAAATTGATGGGGCTTACATGAATTACATCGGGTAGAATTGCGTTCCATAACCACATCACTGCATAAGTGAAGAGGCCACCAAATACCACAACACAGGCAATAATTTTTCCGACTTTAATTCCTATTCTTGATCTGCGATTCATAACAAAGTGTTGTATTAATAATTTAAAAGTTCGTTCTTGAGGTCTCTCAGTCTGTCGCGCAAATGCAGTACTGCATAGCGTTTGCGGCTGATCAGTGTGTTCACCGGATCTCCGGAAATTTCGGACAGCTCTTTGAAGGAGACACCTTCGAGTTCGTGTTGAATAAATACATCGCGTTGTTCGGCGGGCAATTCCTGTAAGGCATTGTTGAGTTCTTCCCAGAAGAGTTGACGGAGATATTCTTTTTCGGGGTCGTCGCCCGGCTCCAGCAGAAATTCTGAGAAGCTGCTGATATCTTCCTGTTCATCGTCTGTAAGCAGATCACTGAGCAGTACCGGTTTGTGTTTGCGCTGTCTGTCGGTGATCTTGTTGCGTGCAACAGTGAAAAGCCATGCAGATAATTGATCGATCGGTTGCGAATTGCCTACGAACTGGTAGAAAACATCCTGCATAATATCTTCAGCATCTGCTTCATTGTTCACCCTTTTACGGATAAACCCGAACAGTCTTTTGCTGTACTCATTAATAACCTGCGTAATATTTCTTTTACGTTCCGCTGGCATAAGTGTAGATATCGTCAGGCGCTCTTCCATGCTTTGTATAAATAGGTAGACGGGCAGCGCGAGGCAATATTTTAAAATTCAGAAAAAAAATCTGGAAACCGGTGTTTTGCTAGATTTGCAGACCAACAGTAATCCTATGCATTTTGGCAAAGTTCCTGAAAATGAGGTGAGTAGCATCGATTTTAGTCTTCCGCCAGATCCTCCGGGCAATCAGCTGGTGCTGCCGGGCAAACCGGCGGATACACCATTGCTGTATGTAGGATGCGCTACCCGCGGGCCTAAGCAATGGATCAATAAGATCTATCCCAGGGGCACGAAGGAAGTGGATTTTCTCGATGAATATGTAAAACATTTCAACTGCATCGAGTTCAATGCCACCCATTACCAGATCTATGGCGAAGATACCATCGCAAAATGGGCAGCGAAAGCCGAAGGCAGGGATTTTATGTTTTGTCCTAAAGTGCCGCAACTGATCAGTCATTACAGCGGATTCAATAATGTGGACGAACCCACAGATTCTTTCCTGCGGGGTATCATGGCATTTGGAGAACACCTGGGCCCCATCTTTTTACAGCTGAGCGAAAAGCATTCGCCTGCGAATCAGCAACGGCTGTTCAAATATTTGCAATCACTTCCAACAGATCTTACTTTCTTTCTCGAAGTGCGCCATCCTGATTGGTTTGTCGGAGCCGCAAAAAAGCACCTCTTCGATACATTGCGCGAACTGAAGATCGGAGCGGTGATCACCGATACATCGGGCAGAAGGGATTGTGCACATATGGAGCTGAGCCTTCCGAAAGCATTCATCCGATATGTGGGGCATGGTATGGGGCCTACTGATCCGGTGAGATTGGATGTTTGGGCAGACAGGCTGAAGCGTTGGCTGGATGAGGGTTTGGAGGAGGTGTGGTTTTTCATGCACACGCCTGAAGAGATCATGGCGCCGGAGATGGTGGATCATTTTGCCGCCCGGATGGAGGCTGTATGTGGTCTCAAAATTCCCAGACCAAATTTCATACAGCCAGCCCCCAACGCAGGCGGTACTCAGATGAGTATGTTTTGATGATTGAATTTATTTTACTTCGAATAATTCTTCCCAGCGTGTAGTGAATCTTTTGCTGCGCAGTTCCTGCCGCATCTTCCAGTCGCGCGTGGTGCCGCTGGAAGCGAATTTCAGCATATCGTCCCGCATGCTGAAGTTCACGTTATCGATCACCGACATCAGAAAACGATGATCGTTCTCCGAAGGAGGTGCAAACAGATTTCCCTGAACGGAATCATCCGGAACAATATCGCTGAGCATCACACCTGCTTTCTTATAGATCTTTCCCTTACTGAACAATTGTTCTGCCTGTTGCACGGCTGCTTTGATCAGCTCCTGCGTAACAGCGGTGGCGATGGGAAGATGGATATGTGAATGCTGTGTGGCTCCGCGACGGAAAGTGGTCATATGGTTTTCTTCTCTTGTTACGAGAAAAACACTGATGGTCTTAGCGGCTCCGTGTTGTCTGCGCAGTTTCTCTGCTGCGCGGGAAGTGTAAGTGGCGATAGCTTCACGAATATCGTTCAGTTCTGTAACGGGATGCCCAAACATACGGGTAGTGGCGATCATCTTCTTGGTAGTCAGGGGTGCTGCCATTTCTTTCCCTGAAGTGCCATTCAGTTCCCGGATCAGTCGCACGCCATTCACTCCACCCAGGTGCCGGTGAGCCCACTCTTCTGGCATATTGCTCAGGTCCCATGCACTGGTAATCCCCTGGTTGATGAGTTTTTCCGCGTAAGACCACCCGATACCCCAGACATTGTTCACTCTGGTGGTTTTGAGCGCTTTCAATTGTTCCTCCTTTGTAGCTATTACTGTTACGCATTGTGATGCTGCTTTGTCTTTCTTGGCTATGTAATTGGCCAGCTTGGCCAGCGTTTTGGTGGGCGCAACCCCTATCGAAACCGAAATTCCTGTCCATTGTTCTACTGTTTTACGTATATGCATTGCTGTGGACATCAATTGATCATATGGTACATGGCTGAGGTCGATGAATGCCTCATCTACCGAATACACTTCTACCTGGGGAACGATGGCACGCAGTGTTTCCATTACGCGCCAGCTGAGATCGCCATAGAGGCTGTAATTGGAAGAGAATACCGCAATATTGTGTTTCTGTATCAGCGGCCTCGCTTCGAAATAGGGCCCCGTCATCTCCACTCCGAATTGGCGGGCTTCATCACTTCTCGAAATGATGCATCCATCATTATTGCTCAGAACAACTACCGGCTTTGTTCTCAGATCGGGCCTGAACAGCCTTTCGCAGGAACAATAGAAACTGTTGCAGTCAACGATCGCTTTCATTCCCTGCATGGCGGGAGCGGCGGTGAAAGATGTTGATGATGCAGTGGCGGTAGCCATAGTAGTAGCATTGATGGGGTGATGAATGTGAGAGATAATGAGCAACCCAAACAAAGAGCTGCTCACTTCTCTCATAGGAGGTTTAATGGTAATGGCTGCCCCATGGCAGTGTATCTTGAGAGGCGTGCTTTACAGCTGATGGATCACATAAGTGACCACGCCCCATATTTCCAGTGTATCGCAGGATGGATCGATCTCCGAGTTGGCGAACTGCCTGTTCTCAGGCAGCAGGCGAACTTTGTTGAAGGTTCTTTCCAGTCTGCGGATCAGCATCTCTCCGTTAAGCACTGCTATCACAACTTTGCCGCTCTGCGCTTTGAGGCTTCTGTCCACGATCACTACATCACCGTCATGGATACCCGCTCCGGTCATGGCATCGCCCCGCATACGCAAAAAGAAGGTGGCCGGCTTGTTATGGATCAGTTGCTCGTTCAGATCGACACCGCGCTCCATATAATCATCGGCTGCCGCACCGAAGCCTGTTGCATCGGCAGTTTTGATATTCCACTGATCAAAACCTTTGGAACCTTTGTAGGCAGCGTCATAAAATTGTTCCTGTTCCATATAATAAATTTGGTTGTGCTAAATTATTTAGTAAATTTATGCTAAATATATGATCAGGCAAATATTATTTTATGCACACAGGAGCGCTTAATCATACAGGATCGAAAGGCTGGAACAGCGAAGGATTGCAGGAGTATCGCCTTGTAATTCAGACAGATGCGATTGTACGTCAGCAGGTTTGGCTTGAGCAGCAGGACCTTATAATCAAGTATGGTCTCAAAGGCCCCATCCGCTCCGGCAATCAGATTACAGTAGCCCGTTTTGCAGTTCGCGAAGGCATGGAAGACACGCTTATGCGCTGGATGCAAAAGATCTGCAGCAACCACCGCAGTTTTATGGTTACACTGAATAATTACAGCGGATTTCCTCCGAATACCATTTATCTGCGCGTGCAGGATCAATGGCCTTTTCAGCAACTCATCCGTCAGCTGAAACCGGTAGAAGATTATATCCGTTCTTCTGCCTGTCCACCACCATTGATGAACCTTCGCCCTTACCTCGATATCTCCGGACTGCTGCCCGAAGCCGTTTACGAAAAAGCCATTACCGATTATGCCCGCAGGAGCTTTCACAGTTCCTTCCTGGCCAATGATCTCTTACTGATCAGAAGCTCACCATATGAGCCTGCCAATAAAACCATTAACGTGTTCAGGTTCCTTCCGGGAACTTATGAACTCTATCAGGAAGTATCCTGAGCCTTATCCTTATTTCAACTTCTTTAAATCAAGTGCAATGAAACAGCTTACTGACACCTTACCTGATTACGGGGCTTTGTACAAAAGCGGATTGCGTACCAACGAATACCAGCTGGTACTCACGCCGCATGAGGAACTGAGAAATAAGATCCTGGCGGTGAAGAAGGCCTTCCATGAAACTTACCCCGGCGGTCATGCGAACTTTGTTCGTCCGCATTTGTTGCTGGCAAAATTCACACAGCTGGATATGCTCGAAGAAAAGATCACTCACCGGCTGCGGCTGGTAGGGAACGGTTACCATCCGTTCCGTGTAGATCTGAAGAACTACGGCAGTTATCCCACCCATTCCATTTTCATCAATGTACTCTCCCGCCAACCGATACAAACGCTGGTGAAAGAAGTGAAGCAGTTTCAGCGACTGATGAAGTACGATAATAACCGTCGTCCGTTCTTCATGGACGAGCCAGTGATCACCATCGCCAGCAGGCTTCAGCCCTGGCAATACGAGCAGGGATGGCTGGAATATTCACACCGCCAGTTCACCGGCCGTTTTCTTGCAGAAAGCATGTTATTGTTAAAGAGAAGAACAGGTGACAGAGCCTGGCAGATTGCAGAGCGTTTTGAATTCAAAAACATGCCTGTAAATACACGCCAGGGAGAACTGTTCTTCTGAGAAGGAATGAACCATGGAAAACCAGGAATCACAACAACACGATGCTTACCTGAAAGGAAGAGGTGCGCAATTCAATACGCGCAACCGCTTTTTGCAGCAGGAGCGCGTTAAAGAACATATCGAAGGGATCGACGATTGGGTGGAGTCCGATATAGCAACCCGCTATCTCGAAGACAAAGCAAAAGGAGTGGTCAACAAAGTAGATAGCCCCGACGTTGGCATGTGGTACAGTATCAACCCCTACCAGGGATGTGAGCATGGCTGCATCTACTGTTATGCCCGCAACTCCTTTGAGTACAACGGATACAGTGCCGGGGTGGATTTTGAAAGAAATATCATGGTGAAGAAGAATGCACCTGAGTTGTTCCGGAAATTTCTGATGAATCCACGCTGGCAATGTGTTCCGGTTTCGCTCAGCGGAAACACCGATTGTTACCAACCCGCCGAAAAGAAGTACCGGCTAACCCGGCGCATTCTTGAAATATGCCTTGAGTTTAATCAGCCTGTAGGCCTCATTACCAAGAATGCCGGAATTCTGCGTGATAAAGATGTGCTGCAGGAGCTCGCTGCCAGAAACCTGGTGTCCGCACTGGTTTCAGTGACCACGTTCGATGAGGAGCTGCGGCGAAAGATGGAACCCCGTACCACCACAGCAAGGCAGCGGCTGCGGGTGATCCGGGAACTCTCCGATGCCGGCATACATATGGGCGTTATGCTTGGCCCGATGATACCCGGTTTGAACGATCACGAAATGCACAATATCCTGAAAGCATCTTCAGAGGAAGGAGCTGTTTTCGCAGCCTACACATTCGTGCGGCTCAATGGCTCAGTGAAATTATTGTTTCATGATTGGCTGTATAAGAACTATCCCGACAGAGCAGATAAAGTATGGCATTTCATCGAGCAGGGCCATGGAGGCCAGGTGAACGACAGCCGCTTCGGAACAAGAATGAGAGGAGAGGGGCCACTGGCGGAACTGATCAACAGGCAATTCAAAACCTGGTGCAATAAATTCAATCTTAACAGCAACAGATATGAGCTCGACTGCTCTCAGTTCCGCCGCCCCGGCGAACAGATGAAGTTGTTTTAAGGGAGCGATCCTACGCGTGAAACTTTCTTTTAAGGATCTCAGATATCTTTTCGCGGATAATCATCACTTCGCGGCAAATAAATGCGATCTCGCGCGCATTCTCCAACAGATTCAGCTGCTGTAAACTCTTCTCCAGCACAGCTGCTTTTTCACGATGATACATTTCAATCACTTCCAATGAATCGCCCAGGATGGGCGAAATCTGTTGTTTTCCGGCTGGCTTCCGGTGAGGGCGTTGATCGCTGCTCATAACCGGAGAATGATGGCGCATAACTGACTTTTTAATGATTTTTTCGGTGGTGTTGCATCTCAAATTTCCCATAATACTTTCTGTAGAACAACCGTTAAAATACCCTTTCTTACACGTACCCCATGTAATCAGATTAGGTAGTTATACTTATAGGAGGGCTGGCATTTCAAAATATCTTTAGCCACGTTTTTAACCTTTTAAAATAGATTATCATGGCAATTAACCCGAAAAAAGCCAGTTTGCTCTCCCTGCTCGGCATCACTTGTACAATGTTCATCCTGAACAGTTGTACTTCTGCTCCCAAAGAAGATGGGGTATGGATACCCTTGCCTAAAGACACATCTGCGCTGGGCCGCATCAATCACTTCATTCCTCTCGATCAGATCAAGAAATTCAGGAGCAGCTTCACGGCTGACCGCGATTCCATCAACATAAAATCTCCGGGAACTTTCATCCCCAACAGCGAAGCCTTCAATAAGAAAATTCTGGTTGAAATTCTGAAAGATCCCAAATGCGTAGGCATCCGTGTTTATTATGGTGTGCTTAACACAGGAAACAGAGATGAATTCAGACTCATGCTCGTTGGGGTTGATGAACAAGGCAAAGATCTTTACATCAACAGAAAGAGCGAGTTGGCAACCCAGGCAGGAGACGGTGGTTTTGGTGGCGGTGAATATGGCCAATGCGATCCCCCATGCCTGAAATAATGTCTGACTAAAATATAGCTTTACTGCAAACCAATCCAATAATCTTCTCTCCACCTTTGATGATGAATGATACTGTTCGTTTTGTTTTGAGCCTGAGTATTGTGTTTGCCGTATTGATCGGGATAGTAAGGTTTTCCAAAGTGGACCGGTCTTACTATCCCTTTCTTTATCGCACCTTTCTCGTATTGATCGTTGAGATCACTGCGCGGATTCTCTTTCATTCCGGCGAACCACGGAACTTTACCGTGGTGCTGAATACCTTTTCCATTCTCGATTTCTGCCTCTTCACCTGGATGTTCCATAACTGGCGACTCTTCAATGGAAACCGAACGGCCTTTTTATCTATACTGGGCGCGGGTTTCATTGCATGGGTAACTATTACGCTGGTGGTCTCCGATCTGCATGTGCCTAACTTCCTTTTCAGAATGCTCTACTCCATTGTGCTGGTTGCATTCAGTGTAAACACTTTCAACCGTGCAGTGGTGAACGACAGGCGGAATATTTTCCGCAATCCCAAATTCTGGATCTGTTTGGGCATCATCATCTTTTATACCTTCTTCATACTGGTATGTCTGGTGAATCTTCAGCTCTTCAAACAGATCAGCACCCTATTCCGCCAGAACCTTCAGGAAATAAATGTATATTCAAACATATTGGCTAATCTGTTCTATGCAGTCGCGATATTATGGATACCCCGGAAGAAAAACTTTTTGATGCCCTTTTGATTGTGGTTGGCGTGGTGGGTACCATACTCATCTACTTTATCATCACCATCATTCGCTATCAGCGAAGGAGCCTTCGTTTACATAAAGAGAAGATTCAGGCAGAAATTGATACGCTTGAGAAAGAACGTACACGCATTGCCTCCGATCTGCATGATGAGCTGGGCCCGCTGCTGTCTGCAGTGAAACTGCAGATCAACAGTCTCGATGCCATCAGCAAAACGGACGAAGAAACCATTCTCAAATCGAGCATCCATATCGATACCATCATCTCCAAGCTCCGTGAAATTTCCAACAACCTGATGCCGAATACCCTCGTGCGGAAAGGCCTGCAGAAGGCCATCGTTGAGTTTGGTGAGCATGCAAAGCAGGCCAGCGGATTACAGATCAAATACATCTGCGAACAACCGCTGACGCTTACGCAGCAACAGGAAATAAACATCTACCGCATTATTCAGGAAATAGTGCACAACACCATCAAACATGCCAATGCAGGATGCCTGATCATCAAGATGGTAACCGAAGGAAACAGGTTGCTGCTGATGACGGCAGACAACGGAAAAGGGTTCGACTATTTCTCAAAAATAAAAGACAATCCGGGTCTCGGACTTCGTAACTTGCAGAGCAGGGCAGAAGTGATGGGCGCTGAATTAAGTTGCCTGTCCGAATCCGGCAAAGGGACCATGTACACCATCGAGATCCCCATCTGACCAAATGCTGTTTTATGAGTACTATCCACGGCACTATCGATGTAGTGATCGCTGACGACCACGAGATCTTCCGCGATGGCATGCGCATCATGCTGCAAAAACAACCAGACATACAACTCGTAGGCGAAGCCTGCGATGGTCGTGAGTTGATTGAACAGGTAAAGAAACTCCAGCCTCATATTGTGATCAGTGATGTGAAGATGCCCCGCATGGATGGAGCCGCTGCTACAAGGCATCTTACAGAACATTACCCGCATATTGGTATCATTGCACTCACCATGTTCGACGAAGAAGACCTCATCATCGACATGCTCGAAGCAGGAGCGAAAGGATACCTTCTCAAGAATGCCGACAAGAACGAAATCGTAGACGCCATTAAATCTGTGTACGATCAGCAGCCATATTACTGCCGGCATACTTCCAATAAATTAGCCGAGCTCGTTGCGAAAAGCAAATTCAATCCATACAGGCAACAACAGAAACCTGAGTTCAATGAGCGCGAGCAGGAGATCATCCGGTACATCTGCGATGGGCTTACCAGCAAGCAGATCGGTGAACGAATCTTTCTGAGTGTTCGCACTGTGGAAGGCATCCGCATGAAGATTCTCGAAAAAATGGAAGTGAAGAATTCTGCTGGCATTATCATCTACGCCATTCGGAATAATCTCTACACACCTGAAGGCGCTTAGGTTTCATTGAATTATTTTGCTGCGGTGTTTAGTAAACCTTCGCAATTCTTTTTGCGGATGAGACATTCTTTGCAAAAAAAAACGGACAAGAAAAAATTCCTGTCCGCTTGTGAATTCAATATGTAATCAATCTGTTCTTTCTAAAATGTAATGCCGAGTCTTGCAAACATTCTCAATCCATTTACACCCATCTGCACTGCATCCCATGGACCACCGGTTTCGTTGTTGAATGCCCAGAATTTAGCGCCTTTCGCTACACCGAGATCCGGATGAACATTGAAGATATTATCAGCACCAACAAACAAGTGCAGGTTCTTTGAGAGCTTGTAACCGAAATAAATATCAGGTACCACTTTCCCATTGTAGATGTATTCATCTTTCACAGGCCTGTTGTCTGCATCCGCAGGAACATATGCAAAGAGATCACCGCGATGGAAGCCTCCTTCAAAATCATCGGACGTACCATCACCATATCCTAAAATGCGGATCTTGCCGAAATAGGTGAGACGCAGTCCTGCAGTGAATTTGCGGATATTGTATTCGAGGTTGAGGCCAAACTTCGTTTTCGGTGCTGATGAAAGGATGAACTGCTGCTCGCGCTCCGTGAGAAAAGTTGCGGCCAGATCCGGCGTGTTGTTGAGTTTGGCAGGTACATTGATCTTGTCGATATCCATCGATTGAATATTGCCGGTAAGCAATGTTTTGAAATTGCCTGCTCCGATCTTTTTGTTGTACTCTATAACGATATCGATGCCACGGTTGGTAGTGTTCACTGCATTCGCAAAGAATTGCGCAAGGCTAACATTCAGTTGCTTCATCGCTGCAATGAGTTGCGGATCGAGGTCGGGATCGCCTGCATCGAATTGCCCGGAAATAACTACCCTGTCTTTGATGCGAACCCAATATCCATCGATGGTTACACTCAGCGCAGAGCTTGGTTTCCAGGTAAAGCCTACACTGGCATTGATCGATTTCTCCTGCTTCAGTTCCGGAATTCCCGCTGCGCGTGTAATGGGACTATAGTTCGGTGCAATCTTCACTTCTGCGATAGTTCCACCCTGAACGGTTGTGAAGCTGCTGCTGAAATTTATCTGCTGCAGCGAAGGCGCTCTGAATCCGGTGCTGAAAGATCCACGGAGATTGAAATTATCCGTGACTTTATATCGCGTAGCAAATTTGAAATTGAAGGTCGATCCGAAATCACTGTAATTCTCATAACGGAATGCGAGGCCCGTGAGAAATTTTTTGGTGATGTCCAATTCTGCATCAACATATCCGCCGATAGTAGATCGGTTTGCATTCACTTCGTCTCCGGGCTGAAAGCCTGGAAAGCCTTGCGCACCGGCAGCTACATAGATCTTGTCACTTCCGTCGGTATAGAATTTATTCGGATCGAAATTTTTATAGGATGCTTCTTCGCCTGCGAATAACTTGTATCGTTCATAGCGATACTCAGCGCCGAAGGCGAGGTTGAAGCCCTGCAATACTTTTGGAAACTCTTTACTGAAGTTTACGTTTAACGTGTTTTGGAGGAAGCTGAAACCTCCGTCGTCAAAATGCGTTTTATTTGGATTGCTCGATGATGCGTTGACGGTTTTGTCTCCGTAGAAATGGAAGTTGTTATCGCCGGTAACGTTGCTCACATCCCAGTTCCAGTGATTGTTGGTGCTGCCTCTTACTCCTGCTGCAAAAGAGTAGTCGCGGATCTTCGACTGAATATGCGGATCGAAATACCGATCACCCGTTCTGTCTGTTTTGATCAGTCCGGGAATATCGATCAGCTGAAAGTCGGGAGTGGTTACAAAACGCTCCGGCTTCGCGGAGAAGTTTCGCGAGAAAGCGAATGCATCGGTTGATTTGTAATTGAATCCACCGAATGAGTAGAAGGTAGTTCTTGAATTCTTAACTGGTATCTCGGCATTGAAGAAGCCGCCGCCTGCAACAACAGAGCCATCGCCATGTGCACGACGCACCGTGTTTTCAATCATAAAATTCTTGCTGTTGGAATTGGTGTCCATTGCCTGGCGGAAAGTTTTTCCGCTGCTGAGAAAATTAGCTGTGAGATTGATGAAGCCGCCATTCTTGCCGAGCGGCACTCCATAGTTTCCGTTGAACGAAACGGAATTGCCATCGATAGCGCTTCCGTATTCGTACATGCCGAGATCGGGTTTGGATTGCGGATTGTATTTCTTATCGTAGTACCCGGACCATCCGATATTGCCCGTGAACTGATTCACATTCTTTTTGAGAATGATATTGATTACGCCCGCGATGGCATCCGATCCGTATTGTGCAGATGCGCCATCGCGAAGGATCTCCACCCGATCGATGGCTCCAATGGGAATAGCGCTGAGGTCTGTGCCTGAGTTGCCGCGGCCTCTGGTTCCGAATACAGCCACGAAGGCGGTCTGGTGACGGCGCTTGCCATTGATAAGCACCAGCGTTTGATCGGGCCCCAGTCCGCGAAGTGTTGCGAGATCGATATGATCTGCACCATCACTTCCACTTTGTTTGTTGTAATTGAGAGAAGGCGCGGAGTAATTCATGAGTGCAGTGAGATCCATGCGCGCCGTAGGAAGCGCTACCTGCCCTACATTCACGATATCCACAGGAACGGGCGTTTCCATTTTCACACGCCCCGACCGGCGGGAACCGATGAGGATTACCTGCTCCAGCTCGGAGCTGAGTCTTTCCAGTTTGATATCGATCACAGACTGATCTCCAACAGGAATTGTAATTGTCTTGTAAGTGATCATGGTGATCTCGATCTCGTTATTCGGTTGTACCTGTAGGTTATATTGTCCGTTCTGATTGGTGAAAGTTCCGATACCGCTTCCTTTGATTCTGACAGAAACACCGTTCAGGGCTTCTCCTGTTTGGGCGTCTGTTATCTTTCCGGTTACGGTATGCTTTTGTGCATACATGGGAATATGGGATAGCAACAGCAATCCCAGTGTTGTTAAAAAGGATTTGGCCAGCATACGTGTGTGTTTTACTAAATCTAATCATTTTGAAGCCCAATTCCTATAGGGGTTCTGCTACTTCAGCGGGAGCGGAGTAAAAAATATTTTTTAAAAAATCCGGAGAAAAAATTGGCAGGAATGAAAAAATAGTTTCAATTTTGCATCGACAAACAATTTAAAACATGTCCCGAAAGATGCAACATATCGAAACAGTGAAGTGGTTTGCACTCAATGAGAGTGATGCCATCCGCGGGGCTTGTTGTGCTGCAGCATAACAGGGATCAGAAAAAAGATCCTTCAAAATACAAGCCCCGCAGCAACTGCGGGGTTTTTTGTTTTTCAGCATTCAATATAACAGTGATATATATGCTAAAAAGTGTAAATATTCAGGCAGTAACGGATACTCCGCAAGTGGCATGCAGCCGCCAGCGAATGAGTATGCAGCGTATGGGCTGTTCGTTTTCTGCATGGCACTTTGAAGGCAATGAATTGTTTTACAAACGAATACGGTCGGGATTAACTGAGATATAGTTATCAGCACTTCGCTGAACAACATACCAGAAGCCCGGCCGGATAAAACCGCCGGGCTTTTTTAGTTCCCGCCGGTAACGGAAGAAGCAACATTAAACCTGGATCCCCCTGAAAATGGGCCATCCAACAACCAAAACAAAGACGAAAAAGAAAGGAGGCCAACATGAAAGTGCTTGAAATCATCCTGATCATCACCGGAATTTCCGCGGTGCTGGAGATCAGGAAAATGAAACGACAAAAATCTGCTGCGGCAGATCATCGCGAGCCAATGCACCCAGCTGCATTCAGCCTGCGATAACCTGCAGAGAAATTGAATCAATTGAGAATTTTGACGATGCGGATGAAGAAGATGATGAAGATGAATGGGAAGGAGAATTCATACCGGCATTAAAAACAAGAACAATGGCAAAGTTGAAACTGAGAGGAAAAGACCTCAGAAACATCGGATACCCGGAAGGCCCGGTTATCAGCATCGCAATGAACATCATGCAAAGGGAATACAAACATTCCACAAACGAAGAAGCAATGGACATCTTACAAAATATATTGAAAGCACCTGTTGAATACGAGAACGACGCTGTACTGGGACTTATCGCCCAGCAGCTGATTCCGAAAGAAGAAACAGAAGGGACTGTGATTGAACTGAATAAAACAGGTGTTTCCTTCAATACATTCGGATCTCAGTTTATCGAGAAAGGCGCTATGGATCAGATGAGCCAGGCATCACGCCTGCCGATAGCGGTGAGCGGAGCTTTGATGCCGGATGCTCACTCCGGTTATGGATTGCCGATAGGTGGCGTACTTGCTACCTCCAATGCCGTGATCCCTTACGGTGTAGGTGTGGATATCGGTTGCAGAATGTGTCTGTCTGTTTTCGACATCGATCCGAAAAAACTGGTGCAGCGTGAACATTACTTCACGTCTGTGCTGAACGATAACACCTTGTTCGGAAGCGGACAGCAGTTCTTAAAGCCTGGCTCACACGAAGTGCTCGATAGCAAACTATTCGATGAGATCGGCGTATTGAAACAGCTTCAGCATAAAGCATCGAAACAACTCGGCTCTTCAGGTTCGGGAAACCACTTCGTGGAATTCGGAATCGTAGAGATCAAAGAACGCGATGAAGTGCTGAATCTCGAAGCCGGTAACTATCTCGGATTGCTGTCGCACTCCGGATCACGTGGCCTTGGCGCTACAGTTGCGGGGCACTTTACCAAAATAGCGAAAGAGAAGAGATTGCTTCCGAAAGAAGCAGCCAATCTCGCATGGCTCGATATGAATGAAGAGGAAGGAATTGAATACTGGCTGGCGATGAATCTCGCAGGTGACTACGCAGCTGCCTGCCACCATGTGATACATGCCAAGATTGCAAAAGAACTCGGACGTTCACCCATCAGAATAGTGGAGAACCACCACAACTTTGCATGGAAAGAAATCGTACATGGATTGGAAGGTGGTCCGCAGGAACTGATCGTTCACCGGAAAGGCGCAACGCCTGCAGGGAAAGACGTACTCGGAATAATTCCGGGATCCATGACAGCTCCGGGTTTCATCGTAAAAGGAAAAGGTGAGGTAAGCTCTCTGGCATCTGCATCACACGGTGCAGGAAGGAAGATGAGCCGTACTGCCGCAATGAACTCCATCACGCAAAATGCGTTGAACGAAATGCTGGCGAAGCACGGCGTGAAATTGCTCGGTGGTGGACTCGATGAAGCGCCGCATGCATACAAAGACATTGAGAATGTGATGAAGGCGCAGAAGAATCTGGTGGATACCGTTGGTGCTTTCTATCCGAAAATTGTGAAGATGGATGGTACGCCACCCAAGCCGTGGATGAAGAAAGATGGAATACAGGATGGAGAATAAATGATTGTTACAGCTGATCGAAAATGTAAGTCAGCGGTGATTCTTCCAGCACAATGCGTTTGTATCCTTCGTTGGTAACATCCCATTTGATGAGCCGGATCAATCCATCTGCAATTTCGATCCCCGTAATGTCTCCGTCGCTGAAGCAGCAACAACCGCTGTTGAAATAACTGGGATGTGCCATGGTTTTCACAAACTGTTTACCGGCATATTCCAGTTTTCTTTTTTCCAGTGCGTCTTTGATTGTCTGAATCAGTTCTGCGTCTCCCGACAGGGTAGCATTTTCGAGTTGTTTGGTGAGCCGGTCGATATGGTCGAGTGATGCGAACACGGGCTTATGCGTATGGCCGGAAATGAATACCAGATTGCGTTGTGTGGCGCTCCATTCGTACATGATAACGTTGTGTTTGTCTACGAGATCGAAAGAATCTGCGGTGGTATTGATGGAGATATCGAGAAAACGTTGCAGGGGCGTCCAGATGGCAGCCACTACCCATTTGCTGAAGGCATTGCCGTCGCTGCGTTTGTCGCCCTGATGACCATGGGTAAGAAAAATCGAATAATCCTTACTGTTATATTTTGTATTAAGCAGAATGCCTTCATAGATCTTCAGCTTGTCTCCGAAGATAGGTTTCAGAAAAAGATTTTGCTGGATGGCGTAGCTCCATTCCAGATCGTGGTTTCCGAATACGCGGAAGTATCTGTCCTGCTGCAGAAATTTAGCTTCCTCCAGCAGGCTTAATCTGTTTTTATCGATAACGGTCTTTGGTGTGTTCTCCCAGAGTTCCTCACTGTCGCCCAGACTGATGAGTGTAAAACCCTGCTGGTCGTAATACTGAAGGGCCGTCATGTAATTCTCTTCAGCGAGCCTGAAATCGTCTGCAGGATCTTTGGCTCCTTTATGCTGATCGGAAAAAATGATATAACGCGCGGTTGCCAGATCAAAAGAAAGAGTGATGCCTTTGGAAGTTTTTCCTTCTCCGATATCATCTTTCAGTTTTGTGAGAGAAACAAATACATCTTTTTCATTGGCAGAAGAAGACAGCTTTTCTGCCAGCCAGATCATTGGTTTCCTGAAAAGCCACCGCAATAATTTCTTCATCGGCAATGGAGATTTTCTGAGCCCGCCTATACCTTGATGTAGATCTTCTTTTTATCCATCCATCTTGCAATGAGCCAGTACACGGCCAGCAGGCAGACGGCGTACAGGAATGATCCGTTCTTTGGATTATTGGTGAATGCAAGCAATGGACTGCATACATGCTCATAGAACCAGTTGAGCGGGCTGGTGTAAACAGGTTTTCCCTGTTCATTCACATGATCTATCCAACGGAACAATGGAAGCACTTTCACCAGAAATCCGCTGAGGGCAAATACGAAGAGTGCATTTTTTCCGAATACATCGAAGAAGCGGCTCCAGGCGCCTTTGGCTTCTTTGAATTCGATCAGATAGATGAGTACGGAAAGCACCATAGTGCCCAGTCCGGTTGTATAGAGCACATAAGAACTCGTCCAGATTTTTTTGTTGATGGGGAAAGCCATATCCCAAACGAAACCTGTAAACACAAGTACACTGCCGATTACGAAGAGGCCCGAAAGCATTTCGTGGGTTTTGCCTTTCTGCTGAATGTAGTGGCCAACCATGTATCCGAAGATCACCTGCACAATTGCAGGAAGCGTACTGGTAAGTCCTTCAGGATCGAATGCAACACCTTCTCCTTTGTACATATGAGCAGCCCCGAGTATGGCTTTATCTATGTTTGTTCCGAAATAACCGCTCAGGCTGTATGGGTCTCCTGGAGTTCCGAGCAGCATGGTGAGCATCCAGTAACCGAGCAGAATGATCACGCTGATAACGTATGCGCCACGGATCTTGAAGAAGTAAATGATGAGTGATGCAAAAAGATAACAGAGGGCAATCCTTTGCAGCACACCAAGGATGCGTACTCCTGATTCGGGGTTATTGGGGTCTGTCCAGTGTCTGAACACAAGGCCGCTATCACTCCATTTCACAAAGGGGCACCAGTTGAGGAAGAGCCCTATTGCGAAGATGAGGATGCTTCGCTTGAAAACTTTCTTCAGAAAAACATTGGTGCCGGCAGCTTCGAGCCGTGGCATCACAAAGGCCATGGCATTGCCCACGGCAAACAGGAAGAATGGAAATACCAGGTCAGTGGGAGTGCAGCCATGCCAGGAAGCATGGGCCAATGGTGGATACAAATAACTCCAGCTGCCGGGGTTGTTAACAAGTATCATGAGGGCTACAGTAGCGCCACGAAATACGTCGAGGGAATAGAAACGTTGGTTCAATACGGTAGATTTTCAGGATCTTAAAGATAATAAAACATTTCGGCCGACCTAATATCAGGTTTCTGGCAGGTCATTTGCAGTATCGGTGAATCTGTGACTGAGACCTTGATTTTCTCAGTTGAAAAATAACGATTTAGCATTTTTGTTCGCAGATCAAACACATTAAAAATCCCCTATATTTGCATGAAGCGCCTTTTTTGCCTGGTGCAATTTAAGGGTAGTGCTTTGGCAGGGAGGAATGGAACAGTGATGTTTTGGTAGAACAAAGAGCTTCTCACAAGTATCATTAACCATGGAATACAATCCTTTGAAGAAACGCTGTAGATTTACTGCATTCTTATAAATTATTGAAAGGGTATATTGGTATGCAATACTGGTATGCCCTTTTGGCGTTTGTATCCGGCCTGAAAAGGTGAGCTGTAATTTAATAATAATCAATCAGTTGTAATTTCGGAATGTGACTGAGGTGGCGAAGCTGTGCCTGAATGGATCCTATGTGTTCCGGGAACAATATTATTCAAATCGATATCCCAGATGAATAGTGCAACCAGTGGAAAATGGTATGCGGTTTACACGAAAGCCCGATGGGAGAAGAAAGTTCATCAGATATTGACTGAGAAGGGTATTGAGAGTTATTGTCCATTGAATAAGGTAAGAAGGAAATGGAGCGACAGGTATAAAACAGTGGAAGAGCCTTTATTCAAGTCCTACGTATTTGTAAGGATCTCTTCTGCTCAGCAATCAAATGTAAGATTGACGCCAGGTGTAACGAATTTTGTATATTGGTTGGGTAAACCCGCCGTTATCAGGAACAAAGAAATTGAGGCTATCAAGCGTTTTCTCAATGAACACGAGAATGTTCTGATCGAACCTGCTCAGGTAAAAGTAGGACAACAGATAGTGATCCAATCCGGACCATTTATGAATAAACTGGGTAAAGTGGCTGATGTCCGTAATAATAAAGTAGTAGTATGTCTTACGGATCTTGGCGTTAACCTTGTTGTTACTTATAAAGGAAGCATAGGTTCAGACTGAAGTTATTGATACTCCCAAAAATTCATTTTATAAAGCCAATATGATAGCATCATTTTTCAAAAGCTTAACAGGAGCTTGTATTGTTTTTAGCTTTTTAATGACATCATGTGTTTCCAATAAGAAACTTACCGAACAATCCATATACTTCAGGAATGTGAATGATAGTGTTCTGAGGAAAACTGTGGTTCAATATGAACCACGTATTCAGAAGGGAGATATACTTTACATAGTGGTGAATACGGCCAACGAGTCTTCTGCTCTTTTGCTGAATCAGCCCAACTTTTACGGCGCATCCAGCTCTGCCGGTGCTTCCAGCTCTTCTTCCGGAAATACAATTACAGGTTATCTGGTAGATGATAACGGTACTATCATTTTTCCGCTCATAGGCAAACTGAATGTAGCCGGAATGACCAAAGCGGCACTTACTGATACTATCACCAACAAGGTAAAGCAGATTGCTGTCGATGCGATCGTTTCCGTGAGACTGCTGAATTACCGGGTAACTGTGCTCGGGGAAGTGGCCAAACCCGGCACTTATTCAATCCCCAGTGAAAGGGTCACCATTCTCGATGCGATCGGCCTTGCAGGAGATCTCACTGTTTTTGGAAAACGGAATAATATTAAAATAATGAGGGAGACGGATGGTAAAAGAGAAATGGGTACACTTGATCTGAACAATGGTGATATTTTCTCATCTCCTTATTATTTTCTTCGTCAGAACGATATAGTGTATGTTGAAATGAACAGCCGTAAGATGCAGAATGCAGACCAGACCAATGTAAGAAACCTTTCATTGGGACTAGGTATCATCTCTGCAGTGTCTCTGATAATTACTACAATAACCAGGTTCTAATTGAAGGTGTAAAAGTTTCAGCCAGCATGAAATCAGAAAAAAATCCGGAAATTTTCGAGGACAGTAACCTGGAAAAGTCTGCACAGGTAATCAGTGTTAAAGAGATTGCATTTAAATACTTCCATTATTGGTGGCTTTTTATCCTTTTTCTGGCAGTTGCAGTCTTAGCCGCATGGCTTCATTTGCGCTATACCACACCCATGTACAAAGTTGCTTCCACTCTTTTGATCAGGAACGACAACAATGTTCGTCCAGGTGGTCAGCAGGATGCCATGTTGATGGGTATGATGCAAATGCAGAGCAGCAATAAGCAGAATGAGATCGAGATATTGAAGTCGAGAGCCATGATGGCCCGCGTTGTACGTGTGCTCAATTTGAATGTGCAATATTATGTGCTGGGGAATGTAAAAACCACCAACATCTATAAGGAAGCACCTTTCGAAATTGATGTTCGTGAAATGACGGACAGTTCAAGAGGATTTTCCTATGAGATCCATCTTTCGAGCAAGAATACTTTCAAGGTAGGAACAGATCCGAAGGAGCGGTATTTTGGAGAAGTGCTTTCCATGCCCGAAGGGAAATTCGTGATACAGCTAAATAATTCGAGATACTCCAGTCTTACATACCAAACTTATGTAGTTTCTTATGTTCCGGAATACCTCGCTGCCATCAGCTTCGAGGGAGGATTGCAGGTGAAACCGGCAAATGATCAATCGAATGTTCTGGAGCTCACCTATGTTACAGACAATCCGAGAATGGGCGCAGACATTCTCAATGCCCTGATGCTTGAGTACAATCGCGCTGCCATCGAGGATAAGAATGAGACCAACAAAAAGATCATCGCTTTCCTGGACGATCGCTTAAGATTGGTTGAAACACAGTTGGGTAATGTGGAGAAAGACCTGCAGCAGTTCAAAACCTCACAGGAGGTGATAGACCTGCCTGCACAGTCTGCTTTCTATATGGAAAATCTCGGGGATATGCGCAAGTCCCTGCAAGAGCAGGAGATCAGTCTGCGTGTAGCTCAGTTGCTGGAAAATTATGTACAGAATCCAGCAAACCGTAACGACCTGGTGCCTTCGACACTTGGCCTCGAAGACCCCACCTTGCTTGACCTCGTTGGAGGGTATAATAAGCTGGTGATGGACAAAAAGGCACAGCTGCAAACCGGCGCCACAGCTGGTAACCCTGTAGTGCAGAATCTCGATGCCAATATCGAGGATGCAAGACTCAAGATCATCCGCAATCTGGATAATATCAAGAAATCGTATCTCGGTACTATTGCCGCACTCAGCGAACAGAATAAGGGTCTTCAAACCAAGCTCTCCTCCATTCCTGAAAAGGAAAAACAAGCCCGTGAAAAAACACGTCAGCAGGAGATCAAACAGACGCTCTATCTCTATCTGCTCCAAAAGAAAGAGGAATCTTCCATAGCCCTGGCGTCTACCATTTCCAGTGCAAGAGTAGTAGACAATGCGTTGAGTATCGGAAGTAAGATCAGTCCCAAAAGGATCCAGATCTATACCATCGCATTGCTGGCAGGTCTGTTGATACCGATCCTTATCATTTATCTTGTCGATCTTCTGAACGATAAGGTAACTGTAAGATCTGATATCACTTCTGTAACCAATGCACCGGTTCTGGCCGAGATAGGCCATAGCGAAAATGATAAAGTGCTGCTCTTTCCCCAGAAATCGCGAAGCGTTGTGGCAGAGCAGCTGAGAATACTGCGAAGTAACCTGAATTTTGTACTGGGCGACAGATTCGCGAAGCCTGCGATTCTTGTCACCTCTTCATTTAGTGGAGAGGGCAAGTCGTTCATCTCTACAAACCTTGGAGCTACGCTGGCACTTTCAGGAAAACGTACAGTGATCCTCGAATTCGACTTGCGTAAACCCAAGATCGTAGAAGGTCTGGGCCTTGCCAAAGGTCATGGACAAGGTCTTACGAATTATATAATCGGAGGCGCCAGTCTCGATCAGCTGGTTCAACGTGTTCCTCAGGTAGAGAACCTTTTTGTGATCTCCTGCGGACCTGTACCTCCAAACCCGTCCGAAATTTTGCTGGATCCACGCGTGGCTGAATTATTCAAATGGTTGAAAGAAAACTTTGATGCAGTAATCATCGATACGGCGCCGATCGGACTGGTGAGTGATGCCGTAACGCTGAGCCAGTACGTGGATTCTACACTATATGTGCTTCGCCAACGTTATACTTTCAAGCGTCAGCTTAATTTCATTGACGAACTGTACCGTCAACGTAAATTACCACGCATGGGTCTGCTGGTGAATGATGTGAAAGTGTCTGGTGTGAAAGGGTATTATGGATATGGTGCGGAGAAATATGGCTATGGTTACGGATATGGAATTACTGATGGATACTATGATGATTCCAATGCCGGTCTCTGGAAAAAATTAAAGCGTAAGGTTTTTGGCAAATAATATTGTAGAAGGGGGTAATACTGCATTTTTTATGCAGGCCCGTACAGGTTCAACCAGGCTACCCAAAAAAATGTTGCTTCCCTTTTTCGGGGGAAAGACCATCGTTCAGCTTCTGATTGAACGGCTGCAGGAAAACTTCGGTAATATTCCGCTTTACCTGCTTACTACCACCAATCCGGGCGACGATGTACTGATAGACTCCGTTAAAGACTATCCCAATCTGCATACTTTCCGGGGCGACGAGCAAAATGTGCTCAAGCGGTTCACCGATGCCGGAAAAGAATTTGGTGTAGAGAATATTATCAGGGTTTGTGCAGACAATCCATTCATATTGCCCGAGTTCATTCGGGATTTGCTGAAAGAAACTGATAACGGAAATGACTATACGAGTTTCTCATTTGAGCAAACTCCCGTGATCAAATGCCATTTTGGGTTCTTTACCGAAATGGTTAAACTTACTGCCCTGGAGAAAGTCCGTACAATGACCAGTGAGCAGCTATATCAGGAGCATGTCACCAATTATCTTTATACGAATCCCGGATCATTCCGGATTCATCTGATCGATAAGTCGCGTGAACTGGATCCCTTCAGAAATTTCAGATTGACCATCGATACCGGCAAGGATTTTGAGATAGCCGGCTTCATATACAAAGAGCTCGCAGAAAACAATGAGCTTTCAGTAAATGGCCTTTTGAAAATAGCACAACAATATCCTCACTTGTTGCAGGAAATGAAAACCCAGCAGCTAATAAATCAAAAATAAATGAGCAGCACCTACATTATTGGAGAGATAGGGCAGAACCACAATGGTTCAGTTGATATTGCCAAACTGATCATCGATATGGTAGCAAGGCCCATTCAGGAAGACCTTTTCGGATTGAAACTGGCTCCTATGGATGCCATCAAGCTCACCAAAAGAGATCTTAATGAAGAATTGTCTGCTTCGCAGATGAACAGGATTTATGATAGTCCGCACTCATTCGGCAGAACCTATGGAGAACACCGTGAAAAACTCGAACTGAATGATGAAGAACATTTCGAGCTATACAAATATGCAAAAGGCCATGGGTTCGACTTCGTAGAGACCCTCTGCGCAATAGGTTGTCTTTCCATGCTGAAGCTGTTTACTCCCGACAGGCTGAAAGTTGCCAGCCGCGATCTTACCAATCTGCCCTTGCTGGCAGCAATGGCAGAAACCAAAGTACCTATTATCCTTTCTACCGGCATGGCTGGTAAACAGGAGCTGGAAGATGCACTGGAAGTGATCTCCAGGTATCATAGCAATATTTCCATCCTGCACTGTGTTTCGGAATACCCCACCAAGCCGCAGAATGTGAACCTGAATACCATCAATTACCTGAAGAAACATTACCCGCAATACACAATTGGATTCTCCGATCATACCATCGGCATTGCTACTCCGTTGGCCGCCGTGGCCATGGGAGCAGAAATGATCGAAAAACATATTACACTCGACAGAAGAATGAAAGGCACCGATCAGGCCGGTTCACTCGGCCCCGATGGTGTAAACAGAATGGTTCGTGATATCAGGGTTCTGGAAATGTCTTTCGGAAAAGAAGACCTCTATATCGAACCTTCTGTTGAACAGGCCAGAACAAAACTGGAAAGATCCATCGCTACAAAACGTGCAATGAAAAAAGGCGAAGTGATCACCGAAACTGATATTCATCTGCTGTCGCCGGGAGATGGTTTCAAATGGAGAGACAGACATTTGGTTCTCGGTAAGAAGCTTTCTGCTGATATTGAAAAAGACGAACTGGTGTACAACAATATCATCGCAGATGCCTGAGCTTAGCCTGAACAACTTCAACAAAGAAGTTTCCAGCTGGTTCGGTAAATCAATTATCCCTGCTCCGTCGACGGACCTGGATAAAAAGGATTTCGGACAGGTGATGGATGTTTTCAGCACTGACTACAAAAGATATTTTCAAACCGAAGAGATCCTGATCGAAAATATCCTCAGAAGGCTTGAGCTCTGTGGTATACTGATGTATCGGGTTGCCAACAGATTGTTTCTTGAACATGGCGACGAACAGAATGCAGAGCGATATTCCAACCTCGGCAGGTTCATTGCTGGTTTCGAGATATACTATTCAGCCAGTATCGGAGAAGGACTGAAGATCAATCATGGACTTGGTTCGGTTATTGGTGCCCGTTGTCGAATAGGCAACAATGCCCTCCTGCATCAGGGAATTACGCTGGGTGACAGGAAAGGACAAAGGCCGGTATTGGGAGATTCCGTTACCGTATATGCAGGCGCCAAAATACTGGGAGGTATCCATATCGGAGACCATTCCATTATCGGAGCCAATTGTGTTTGTATGACCGATGCCCCCCCACATAGTGTGGTGGTTGGTATACCGGGAAAAATCCTAAAGCATGAGCAGCAAACTACCTAAACTGGTACTTACAGATATCGATGGCGTTTGGACAGACGGTGGCATGTTCTACGACCAAACAGGTAACGAATGGAAAAAATTCAATACCTCCGATAGTGCAGGAGTTCTGTTTCTTCATAAACTGAACATACCTGTAGGCATAATCACCGGAGAAAATACCGCTATCGTTGAAAGAAGGGCTGCCAAACTTAAGATCGATTACCTGTTTCAGGGAATCTCAGATAAGGTTGCTGTTGCCAGTAAACTTTGTGAAGAACTGAATATCACCATGGATGATATCGCATATATTGGTGATGATCTTGGTGATCTGTTGTTACTGAAGAAGGTAGGATTCAGCAGCGCACCATCCAATGCTCCTCAATATATCAAAGATCATGTTCATTATGTGACTTCAAAAGCTGGTGGAGATGGCGCCTTCAGAGAGTTTGTTGAATACATCCTTGCACAGGAATACTCCATCGAGGAACTGGTGAACAATCTTACTCAAGAGGGGAAGCATGCCAAATAGATCTCTGCTGATAAATATTTCAGGAGATGCTGCATTCATAGATCGTGTAGTGAAAGAACAGAAGGATGCCTCTTTCCTGCTTCTTGATATTGCTGGTGTTACGCCTCCCGAAGTTAATTACCAACGGGTATTTGCAAGGGAGCTCGATGAAGATCATCAGATAGAGAAAGAAGCAATAGAAAACTATGTGCAGTCTATCGGTGAGTTAAGTACCAGCCGGATCAGGGGTAAAAGTATCAGGGAATATGCCATTGGCTCTCTACCCGTTTTCTGGGTAACCGATATTGCACAAAAGCACCCTTTCCATCACTGGGGTCTGTCTCTTTTCTTCTTACTGCAACTCGCAGAGAAAAAAGAAGAATTCTTCAGGGAGTTTGATCAGATCACCATCATATCCACACTGGATAGCCAGGGGATACAGAAAATAATCAGCAGCCTGCGACTCTTTCAGGATAAAGACCTGAAAATTCGTGCGCTGAAAGAGAAGTCAGGTTCA
The DNA here is from genome assembly GCF_012927185.1 of Pseudoflavitalea sp. G-6-1-2. Taxonomy (GTDB): domain Bacteria; phylum Bacteroidota; class Bacteroidia; order Chitinophagales; family Chitinophagaceae; genus Pseudobacter. Next base: position 484,993 of record NZ_JABBGB010000001.1, on the reverse strand, counting down.
GGATTTCCTGGTCTGGCAAAACAAACACTGCTCTTTCTCAGAAACTATGGCGCTGCCTTGTTGAGAAAATGGAAGAGCGGGTCCGGCAAACTGGAGGCATCTGAGCTGATCCAGGTCAGCATCAACAGAAATGGAATGAAACGCAGCCCGCTGATGCCGTTCCTCAACAATTACCTGAGTTCTAAAGGAACACTTGCCTACATAAATCCTGCTGATGCATTTTGGGGTGAACACGGAAATGATAATCATGCAAAGAATGTGCTTCATTATATGCCTGGTCCCTTTTCTGCCCTGGGGATATGTATGAGCATATGGTATCAGTTTATTTTCTTACTGAAGAAGGATAGTAAGCAAACCGATCATTTTCTGCAGGCTGCCGCTATGAGAGAAATGGTAACAGGCCTGCAACAGATAGAGCTTTTCTTCTATCATCAATGGCTGGTGAATGTATTCGCCGGTGTTGTTTCTTCAACCAGGGTTTTTTACGAAGATGAGCTGTATAAGACCGGTCGGGTGATCTCCCATGCCCTCGGGCAGAGCGCATCGCCGGTGAAGAGTTTCGGATATCAGCATGGGAATATAGCACTGAATCACACGGTTTACTGGGTGGGAAAATCTGAACTCAGGTCCTTGTCTTCATCCGGGAAAGATGAACTTCCTTTTCCCCACTATTTCCTCATATGGGGCGATCATTTCAGAAAGCAGTTGCTGAAGCCCGGTGGCCTCGATCAGGAAAAACTGATTGTTACTGGCAGTTTGCAGCATATCATCAGCAGATCAAAATGGTTGGGCAGTAAAACTGCCGAGACCTCAAAAGATTTTACTTTGCTTTGGTGCACCACTTCGGCAACACTGGCAAAGTTTGAATATTCGATCATAGTAGATGAATTGCGCAGGAATCCCCGGTGGAAAATAGTTGTACGGATGCACCCACATCTGAACATCAGGCAGGAAATGGAACAAATGCTGGATACTGAACTGCTGCCGGCTTTTTCCTGGAATAATACCGATGGACTTGCCTTACAGGTAACCAATTCAAGTCTGGTAGTTTGCAGCGCACATAGTTCCGTGTATCTCGACTGTATCAATCTTGATGTGCCAACTGTGAGGATCTTTACACCATTTATGTTCCCCGATACGATGGGTGTAAACTCTACCGTTCTTTTCAATGTTTCCAATGCTGCAGAGTTTTCTGCAGCCATTCATAAATTATCAGATGACCAACTGTCTGAAGGCGCCGATGCTTCCGATGTGATCTACAATAAAGATCTGAGCAAATGGGATTCTGTTCTGGCGATGAAATAGAGATATGCTGAAGAAAATCATCTCCCATTCATTTGTTTACGCTGTAGCACCACAGGTATCCCGGATCGTATCCATTTTTATCCTGCCTTTGCTCACCAAACATCTGACGCCTCTCGACTATGGTGTTTCTGCATCCATCCTGGTGTATACCGGGCTGTTCTCAGGTATTAAAGACCTGGGTATTACTGTTCTGCTTGTCAATGCCTTCTACCACCACCCCCAAACCTGGAAACTGAGATGGAGGATATTCTATGGCTATCTGTTGGCCTGGGCGCCTCTGCTGTTTCTGGTGCAATTTATTTTCATACTGTTCGTTTGTCCTAAAGAGGTGCAGTCTCATGTGATCGGGATCGGTTTGCTTACCAGTTTACAGATACTTTTGTTTGATCATACCATTCTGATAGGATTCCGCTACCTGCATGTGATCAAAAGGAACGTGGCCTATCTGGGGATTGCATCCGTTGCTTCGGGATTAACAATCGTTGTCTGCAATTACATCACCATTGTGCATATGAAAATGGGATACATGGGATGGTTCTGGTCTACCTTCATCGGAACCGCCGTTTCCTTTTTGTTCTATTGCAAACCTGTTTTCGCAGACCTGAAGCTTAAACCGGTTTTTTATAAGAGTAAAGAATTCTTCCGGAGACAAATGCGGGTGTCGCTGCCGATGATCCCTCATAATTATTCCACGTATCTGCTCAATTCATCAGACAGATTGGTGATGCGCTGGTATAATCTTGATATCAATAATATCGGGGTATACAACCTGGCATCCACCTTCGGTAATTATTTTGAAGTGATCGGAAGCTCTATGGGATTTGCCGTAAGCCCGTTCATCAATGATCTGCTGGCAGAAAAGAAAATGGAAGCAGAGCTCCGCCTTCGGAAACTGATCTATTTGTTCCAGGCAGTATTTCTGCTGGGCTCAATACTGGTCTGCCTCTGGCTGAAAGAAGTATTCCACTTTCTCATCAGGAATACTGAACTTCAGGCAGGTTACTCCCTCGCCATCATTGTTATAATGGGATATTGCTACAGGCCCATGTACTGGGGAAGCATCAACAGACTGATATTTTACAAGCTCACCGGAAAATTGTGGAGGATCTCTTTCATAGCAGGCCTGTTGAATATTGTACTCAATCTGATATTCATCCCGATATATGGGTACACGGCTTCGGTATACATTACATTTGTATCGCTGATATTTCTTGGTTTCTCAGGTTATTACCTGCCTGAATTCAAAAAGATCAGTTCGGTGAATTATCGCCCGCTTGCCTGGATATTGATCATCTCTGTTTCTACCTGCATCGTTTTCCTTTGCAAAGACCTTCCTGTATCTTACAGGTTGATGATAACAGGTAGCATTCTGGCAGCGATGGTTATTGCACTCATTAAATACAGGAGCCTGATAAATCTTAATAAATGATCGTTATCATTGACTATGGGGTGGGTAATCTCACATCCATCAAAAATATGATCAAGAAGGCAGGGGCTGAAGCTGTGATTTCCGGCGATCCCGCGGTGATCGAAAAAGCTTCCAAGTTCATATTGCCAGGTATTGGCGCCTTTGATCATGGCATGCAGCATTTGCGCAGCGCCCCGTATTTCGATATCCTCAATAAGCGGGTACTTGATGAGAAAGTACCGGTGCTCGGCGTTTGCCTGGGTGTACAACTCTTCACGGAAAGCAGTGAAGAAGGAGTGCTGCCGGGCCTCGGTTGGATAAAAGGGAAAGTGGTGAAGTTCCGTCAGGAGAAAATGACCGATAGTGCGCTCAAGGTTCCGCATATGGGCTGGACTGATGTTACCGTGCAGAAAGATTCCAGGTTGTTCAGGGATATGCACGAAGATCCCAGATTCTACTTTGTTCATTCATACCACCTGCTCTGCGATGATCCTTCCGATGTACTGGTAAATGCAGATTACGGATATGATTTTGCAGCAGGAGTGGAAAAGGATAACATTGTTGGTACACAATTCCATCCGGAGAAAAGCCACAAATTCGGATTGAAGATTTATGAGAATTTCTTAAAATATTATTGATGCGCCGCGTAAGAGTGATCCCAACTTTGTTATTGAAAAATGGCGGATTGGTTAAGTCCGTCCGCTTTCACCAACACAAGTATGTAGGCGACCCCATCAACGCCGTTAAGATCTTCAACGAAAAAGAAGTTGATGAGCTGGTGCTGCTCGATATCACGGCTTCTCAGGAAAAACGTGCACCCAATATCAGACAGATCAGCGAAATTGTGAGTGAAGCATTCATGCCCGTTGCATATGGCGGTGGCATCACTACCATCGAACAGGTGAAAGCCATCCTGTACGAAGGAGTGGAGAAAGTTGTGTTCAATCACAGTGCCATCACCCAACCTGCACTGATAACGGAAGCTGCCAGGCAATTCGGAAGCTCCAGTGTGGTGGTATCTGTGGATGTAAGTAAAAACTGGTTGGGAAAATATCGGGTTTATACACTTAATGGCACGAAGAATGCAGGAGTGGACCCGGTTTCTTTTGTGCAATCCATGGTCAATGCCGGAGCAGGTGAGATATTCCTCAACTCTATTGATCGGGATGGCACTTTTGAAGGATATGATACAGACTTATTGAAGCAGGTAACTGCTGCAGTGGATGTTCCGGTGATCGCATGCGGCGGAGCAGCCTCCGTGCATGATTTCAGAAAGGCAGTTGAACTGGGCGGGGCATCCGCACTGGCTGCCGGCAGCATGTTCGTTTTTCAGCAACCCCACAGGGCTGTGCTGATCACTTACCCTTCGCAGAAAGAACTGAAGAAGGAAGTATTTGAACCACTGGCCGGAAGAAACCGATAACCCTACTTTTTCAGAATTCAAATAATAAACAGACCGATGGTTTTGTCAGAGAAAGATCCCCGATATAAGCAGTGCTCCCTGACTGTTATGGACAATATTGCCGATCCCGGTATCCACTTCGATGAGAATGGTGTAAGCAATTATGTTCATGAGTTCAACCAGGCCTTCAGGAAAAGGGTATTCCAGGGAGAGCAGGGAAAGAAACTGATCGAGAAAAAGATCAAAGAGATCAAAAAGGATGGAGAGGGAAAACAATATGATTGCATCGTTGGAGTAAGTGGTGGAGTGGACAGTACTTATGTTGCATATCTCGCCAAACAATATAACCTCAGGCCGCTGGTGGTGCATTTCGATAATGGCTGGAATTCTGAACTGGCTGTAAAAAATATCGAGAACATCATTACTACGCTTGGTTACGAACTGTATACCTATGTGATCAACTGGGATGAGTTCAGAGACCTGCAGCGCGCCTTCTTCAAGGCAGGTGTGGTAGATATCGAACTGCTTACAGATCATGCCATCATTTCCACCCTGTACAAACTTGCACGTCAATACAAGATCCACTATATCCTTGCTGGTAACAATATCGTTACAGAGAATATTCTGCCTAAAGCATGGATCTGGGATAAATCGGACTGGCTGAATATTAAAACCATACATAACCAGTATGGCAATACGAAACTGAAGACCTTCCCCCATATGAGCTTTTGGAGGAACCTCATCAATACTTACTTCTTCAAACTGGAAAGCATTCATATACTCGATTATTTCCCTTACAACAAACAGGAAGTGAAGGAAGTGATCAAGAAGGAACTCGGATGGCGCGATTATGGCGGCAAACATTATGAGTCGATCTTCACCCGATTCTACCAGGCATACGTACTGCCAGTAAAATTTGGCATCGATAAAAGAAAGGCGCATTTGTCTACGCTGATCTGTTCTGGTCAGATAACAAAGGCGCAGGCAGAAGAGGAATTGAAAGAGCCGCTTTACGAGCCTTCTAAACTTAAAGAGGATAAAGAGTTTGTGCTTAAAAAGCTCGGCTTTTCCGAACAGGAGTTCGATCAACTGATGAACGACAAGCCTGTTCCACATCAGTCCTATGCCAATTACAACGGAAGGCACTGGAAATACTATTTTAAATTACTGGATTCTACAAGATCCTTCAGGAGAAAATATTTTAGTAAGGTAAAACCACAACTCAATCCTTAATGAAAAAGTTGAATTTCGCAATTATCGGTTGCGGCCGAATCGCACAACGGCATGCCGAACATATCAACAATACGGGTAAACTGGTGGCTGTTTGCGATGTAGATAAAGCAGCAGCTGATGCACTGGCCGCTAAATATGGTGTTACGGCTTATACAGATGCAGGAGAAATGCTGGCGAAAGAGAAAAGTATCGATGTAGTTTCCATCTGCTCTCCCAACGGTCTTCATACCGAACATACACTGCTGGCACTCAAGGCCGGCACCCACGTACTCTGCGAAAAGCCAATGGCACTCTCCGTATCGGATGCAGGCAGAATGATCGATGCGGCTGAAAAGGCCAATCGCAGATTATTCATTGTAAAGCAGAACAGGTTCAACCCTCCTGTTATGGAAGTGAAGAAGATCATTGATGAAGGTAAACTCGGTAAGATCTTCAGCGTTCAGCTGAATTGCTTCTGGAACCGTAACGATCAATACTATTCCACTTCTGCATGGAAAGGCACCAAAAAGCTGGATGGAGGCACACTCTTCACTCAGTTCAGCCATTTCATAGATCTGCTCTACTGGTTGATCGGTGATGTAAAAAATGCACATTCCTTCATCTCCAATAAAGCACACGACAATGTAATCGAATTTGAAGATTGTGGTGTGGCAACTGTTGAATTCCATAACGGCGTGATCGGTACCATCAATTATACCGTAAACAGTTTCGGAAAGAATATGGAAGGTTCTCTTACCATCTTTGGAGAAAAAGGAACTGTAAAGATCGGTGGCCAGTATCTCAATGAGCTTGAGTACCAGAATATCGAAGGCCATAAGATCGAGAACCTGCCTCCCGGTAACCCACCCAACAACTATGGTCAGTATGTGGGGTCCATGTCGAATCACGACCAGGTTTATCAGAACATACACGAAGTACTGAATAACAATGGCATCATTGCCACCAATGGTTATGAAGGCATGAAAACGGTTGAGATCATCGATAAAATCTATTCCAATGCCAGGAACATTTGAGCCGAACAAAAAGCAGATCGGTATCAGGGATGTTAAGTTCGGAGAAAATGTAACCGTAGTAGAGCCCGTAAACTTATATGGTTGCGAAATCGGGCAGCATACGTTTATCGGCCCCTTCGTTGAAATTCAGAAAAGCGTTACCATCGGAGAACATTGCAAAGTGCAGTCGCATACATTCATCTGCGAACTGGTAACTATCGGCAGCCATTGCTTCATCGGCCATGGTGTGATGTTCATCAACGACCTGTTTGCGAAAGGCGGTCCTGCGGGCGGTGATAAGAATCTCTGGAAAGAAACAAAGATCGGCAATAATGTATCGATCGGTTCCAATGCCACTATCCTCCCGGTGGAGATCTGCGATAATGTGGTGATCGGAGCCGGTGCAGTAGTTACAAAGAATATCAGCAAACCAGGAAAATATGCGGGAAATCCCGCCAAACTGATAGCAGCCTTATAAAATAATACTTATACAATGACTATTCCTTTCGTTGATCTGTATGCGCAATATCTTTCCATCAAGCCCGATATTGACGCCGCTATTGAAACAACCATCAAGAACAGCAGCTATATCGGTGGCCGTGTGGTAACGGATTTTGAAGAGAAGTTCGCTGCATGGGTCGGAGCCAAATATTGCATTGCAGCCGGAAACGGTACAGATACATTGGAAATATTGCTGAAAGCATATGGAATAGGAGCTGGTGATGAAGTGATCATCCCTTCCCATTCGTGGGTATCCACTGCAGAAACAGTGGTGAATGTAGGTGGTATACCGGTATTCGTTGATACCGATGCAAGATTGTACACCCTGGATGTTGATCAGATCGAAAAGAAGATCACTCCCCGTACCAAAGCCATCATCCCTGTTCATCTTTTTGGCCTTCCCGCTGAAATGGACAGAATCATGGAGATCGCCAACAAACACAATCTGATTGTGATCGAAGATTGCGCCCAGTGCCATGGTGCAGAATACAAAGGAAAAAGAACCGGCACTTTTGGTAATGCAGCCAGCTTCAGTTTCTACCCCGGAAAAAATCTCGGCGCATACGGTGATGCAGGATGCATTGTTACCAACGATGAGAATATAGCAAAGACCTGCCGCATGATCGCCAATCATGGTCAGCTTAAAAAACATGATCATCAGATTGCAGGAAGGAATAGCCGCCTCGATGGACTTCAGGCTGCCATCCTCACTGCCAAATTGAAATATCTCGATAAATGGACAGAAGCACGCATCGCCAATGCGGCTTATTACAATGAACTTTTCAAGGATTCTGTGGTGATTACGCCCGTGATCCCTGAACATAGCAGGCATGTATTCCATCTCTATGTTGTACAGGTGAACAACCGTAGCCAGGTGCAGGAAGTCCTCAAAGAAGCAGGCATTGAGACTGCTGTTCATTATCCCGTTCCGATGCCTGCAATGCCGGCATTCAGGGAATACCTCAATGGCAGCGGATCCTATGATGTAAATGAAGGGTATAAAGACAAACTGCTGTCGCTTCCCATGTTCCCGGAGCTCACTCAAGAGCAGATGCAATTTGTGGCCAGCAAGGTTTTATCTATTGCAAACTAGTGTATGATCAAAGGGATTTATCTGTTACCTGAGAATGATTGCCTCAAGCCCGCCAGCGGGCCCAACAGGCATTATGTAGAAGGATTGAAAGAACTGCAAAGGCATTTCGAAGTAAAGCCTGTCCATATTTTTGAAGACGCTGCACCCGAAGTTGCCGATACAGCACAGCCCAAACCTGCAAAGAGCCAGTCACTGAAATCAAAGCTGCTTAAATGGGGTTTATTCGGTTCGCTCAGAGATATCAAGTTCTTTCTGAAAAACCATTACAGGTTCTTCAAATACTATAAAAAGATAAAAGCGGAAAAGCCCGATTTCATTTTTGAAAGGGCGGCTTACCTCAATTATAACGGTCTTCTGATCAGCAAAATGCTGAAGATCCCTCACTTTTATGAAGTGAATGGATTAATGGCAGAAGAAATGAAGAGCTTCTACAGATCATGGATGCTGCCTCTTGCCCGGTATGTGCAAAGACAGACCCTGCAAAGATCTACGTTTTGTTTCTGCGTAGGCGATCTGGGCAAGCACCTTCGGATGAGAACAAACAATCACAAGGCTATTCAGAATGGTATCGAAACAGAGTTCATAGAGCAATTTACGGGTACACAGAAATCTGTGAATGGTGTTATCAAACTGGTTTGGGTAGGAAAGGCCATGGTGCACCACCGCCTCGATCTTTTCGTTGACGCACTGAAACAGTTGCGCCACCCTGAAAAGATCGAAGTATACTTCATCGGCGAAAGAGTGCAGGAATACCTGAGTGACGCTGTTCCGGCCAACATTAAAACGCATTACCTCGGGCCAATTCTTCACGAAGAGTTGCCTCCCGTGCTGGAGAAAATGCATGTTGGTATCGTTCCATTTATCCTTGAGTTCGGAAGCAACCTGAAGCTCTTTCTGTATGGAGCTTCCAGACAACTTATCATTGCTCCCAAAGTAGAAAATATCGGAAAGGTTTTCAATGAAGAGGAGATTCTCTATTTTGATCAGTACGATACCAAACAAATGGCCGCCAGAATAGACCAGGTTGTAGAACAGCCGGCCTTGCTTCAACAATACTCCGAAAGGATATATGATAAAGTAAGTGATAAATACACCTGGCAAAAGATCTACACAGAAATTGCAGAGGATATCAAAAAATACTTGCCCCGGTGAAACTAGCCCTGCTTACTGATGGCCTTTTCCCGCTGGTTGTAGGAGGGATGCAAAGGCATTCCACCCATCTTCTTAAATACCTGTCTTTAGAAGGTGTTTCAACAACCGTGTATCACGTTAATCCATATGCGAAACGCGTATCCGAGCTGGGGCTTTCAGCAGACCAGCTTACCAATATCGAATTTGTAGAGATAAAGCAACCTGCGGCGTACAAGTTCCCCGGGCATTATGTCTATGAGCAATATCTCTATTCCAAAAAACTGTATCAGGAGTTTGAGAAAAGAAAGGTGCCGGAGATCCTTTATGCACAGGGATTCTCTGCCTGGTACCTGCTCAACAGAAAGAATTCCCTTCCTCCGGGAACAAAACTGATATTGAATTTTCACGGGCTGGAAATGTTTCAGCAGGCAGCCACCTTTCGCTCCAAACTGGAGCAATACCTGTTGCGTCCTTTCGTAAAAGGCAATTTGAGAAGGGCTGATTTTGTAATCACCAATGGCGGCATACAAACCGAGATCCTCCGTAAGATCGGCATAAGAGAAGAGCAACTCATTGTTGCACCCATTGCCATTGAAAAGAACTGGCTCCGCCAAAGTCCACTACCGGAGAATACTATACGAAAATTCCTCTTCGTAGGAAGATATGAAAGAAGGCGGGGTATCGAAGAGTTGCATAAGGCGCTGGCTTCCCTGCTGACCAAACGGAACGATTTCGAATTCCATTTCGTTTGTCCGGTACCCGAACAGATCAGAATACTAAACAACAATAATATTATTTATCATGGCAGGGTATCAGATGAAGAACTGATGCACCTGATGACCACCTGCGACGTACTGGTGAACCCAAGCTTTGCTGAAGGGATGAGTTATGTAAACCTTGAAGCAATGGCCTCGGGCATGAGCATTATTGCCAGCAATGTGGGGGCAATTGCCATGAGCGTTAATCAGAAAAACGGATGGTTGATAGAACCTGGAAATATTGTACAACTTGAAAGGACATTAGATGAAGCCCTCGATCTTCCGGCATCGGGGCTTAAAGAGAAGAAATTAAGAGCTTTTGAAACAGTACGGGATCATTTTATCTGGGATAAAGTAATTCAAAATCTGATAAAGGAACTTAATACTTTTCATGAAAAAAACAATCAAGAACATCCTCAAGAGACTTGATATCTTTTATGAAGTGAAATTCTCTCCTTTTACTCAATGGTACCTCGAACAACGGAATCCATCGCTCAAAAAACAAAGAGCGTTCGACAGGCAGTTCTTTTCAGAACTGTTGGGTACCAATAATCAACTCATATTCGATATCGGCGCAAATCAGGGACACAAAACGCATATCTTCCGCAAACTGAGCAAAAAAGTGGTTTCGGTAGACCCTGATGATACCAACTTCGCCATCCTCAATATCAGGTTCAAAAAGAACCCGGATATCACTATCATCAAAAAGGCCGTAGATGCCAGCAATGGCGAATCCGTTCTTTACATTACCGAGGAAGGAAGTGGTCTCAATACCATGAGCAATAAATGGAAAGATGCGCTGAGCAATACAGAAGAAAGCAGGTGGGAGCATGCTATCGAATACAACAAAAAGGTTACGGTAAACACCATAACCATGGGCGACCTGATTAGAGCATTCGGAACTCCTGATTTTATCAAAGTAGATGTGGAAGGTTTTGAGAAGAATGTAATAAGCGGCATCGATACACCTGTTCCACTGATCAGCTTCGAATGCAACCTGCCGGAGTTCTACAGCGAATCTCTTTGGTGCGTCGACCACCTGCATTCGCTGGACAACTCATATCTTTTCAACGCTTTTGACGAAAAGACATGGGTGTTCAATGATTTCATCACTTACGATCAGTTCAGGAACTGGTTTGTGAATGAAAATCAAAAACGTTATTTCGAGATTTTTGCCAAAAGGTCAAAATAGAAATGGTCTCTCCGTACACCGATTGAATTATGATGAAATCCGCCTATACAATATTTTTCGTTCTGCTGATCTCACCTTTGCTGCTGCCGGCTCAGAAGCCTGCGGCATATTACACTTTCGATGAAACTACTTTACTGAAAGATGTGATAGGGGGAAATTCGTTAAATCAGGATATGTATTCCTGCAGTCTTCAAACTACGGGTTCCGTTTCGGGAAAAGGCGTGAGTTCCGACAATGACAACTGTATTCTGGTATCTAATTTTTTCAGGAACGGAACAGGAGCGAGAGCCTTTACCATAGAGTTCCTTTTTCGCGGGAAACAATTTCTCTACCTCAGTTTTCCGGTATTCAACCTCAAGATTGGCTTTCAATATGCTTTCTGTGATTTCAATACAGTAAGTGCTTCGGCCAAAGACGAATGGCGCATCCCGCTGAATGGATCCGGGATAGGCAGTTACGATTACTGGGCCGATGGGAACTGGCATCATGCCGTATTCAAAGCGGATGCAGCCGCCGGTACAAAAGAGATCTGGATCGACGGTCAAACAATTCCGGCATTCAAAAAAGATAAATTGCCCCGCTCCAATTTTGTATTCGACAGGAGTGATGGCTTCAAATGGGTGAAAGGGCTGGACGAGGTAGCTTTCTACAACGCTGCACTTTCCGACGATATGATCCGTCAGCATGCAAATGAAATAAAAGCAGGTGGGCATTACACTTTCATCAGAAATACTAAAGTACCAGACAGGGTTGCTGTAGAAAGTGAGACAGCGAATAAAACTATCAACACACCGCAGTCGGTAGACGTCAAAGAATTCGCGCCGGGTTATCCCAATTATTCTGTGCAGGCTACCGACCAACTGAAAGCTTTTGCTTTGCCAAGATTCCCTGAAAAGAATCCAATGAACAGGAATTTCCCCTGGCTTGATATCAGTTATCTGCATAGAGAACTTCCCGGAAACGGTGGAAAAGGATTTGGAAAACTGAATCCGCAAAAAGCAGTGGAAATGGTAGACGAAATGGCCAGCAACTGGAATTACTATATTGAAGTTCCTTGTCTCCGTCAGGATTCAGCCAGTGCAGCAGCTACATACCGTGATCCATCATCACTGGCAGGTTCGCTGGTACGTTATGCCAATGCACATCCGGAATTGCCACTGTCCACTATCATACTGCAGGCGCAGAACAGGCCTGTACATGCAGGCTTCGATCGGAATTTGCCATATGTAAGTGCACAGGATCTTCCTGATAACTATTACCTGCGTGGCAGTAATGGCAAGCCTGTAAAGGAACAGAACAGAAAATGGCTGAGTCCGTTGATGCCGATGGATGTGATCCAAAAAGATGCGCTTACTGCTCAGTTCTATCTCCGCCAGCTGACCCATGTATTGAAAAGGCCTATCGATATCATCAATGAAAATGGTGAGGTATTCGGGCACACAAGGCCGGAATCCCTGCTGCAATCAGATCCGGCAGTGAAAGCGCACATGCTGCGCACCGGATATTCTGCTTCACGATACAGTGGCTGGTTCCTCAACAAACTCGATTCAACCTATCGCGCAACAATACAGGGTTACCCGCCTCTCAGAAGATCCAGCTTTTCTTTCTACAATGTAACAGCTGTGAACAGTATGTACTGGCCTGACTATGCAATAAGAAAAAATGTGAACAGCGCTTTCAATAATATCAATTACTCCACGCCGGATTTCTATCCGGGCACACCCCGCAACTGGAGACTGGCTGCAGGCTCTAACAACGGGTATGGTGCGCTTGCAGAGGGAAGGCAGAAGGAGATGGCCATGGGAGTAACACTCTTCTCTCCATTCATAAGCGCCGGCTGGGGCAAAGAAACAGACAATGTGAGACCAGCCCAATGGCTGGGACTGCTGAAGTCGATGATGATGCTGGGTGCAGATTTTTATTATGTGGGCTATTTCAATGTAACAGGTCCCAATGGCTGGCCTGATGGTGCTGGTCCCAATGATCCGAGAGGATATGTGTACCAGGTAGCAATGCCTGTTTATGCGCAGGAGACTGCTGCAAGAGCCTTCGAGTTTATTTCGAAGGGCACTTTGCTCGATCCGCAGAAAGGGAAAGATCGCGCTTATACTTTCAGGTTAGATGGACAAAAAGAAAATCAGCTGATCATGGCCAGGCAGCTTGGCAAACGTTATCTCATCTATGGAAGTGTACAGCCAAATTCCAATCTGATGGGTAATGGACAGGTAGAAGAAAGTACCAGTATCAGAATTGGTAACCAAACCATTCGTTTCAATATCCGCAGACAGGGCAGTGTATACGTGCTCGATCTGTCGGGAGCATCACCGGTATTTTACCAGCTGGATAGCTGGCATCAGTATGAGCATCCTTATTTCTGGAAGCAGGATTTTGAGATTGAAGCAGAGAACCCGGATAATATCAATACGCCCGGAAACAATCTGATAGGTACGGAAACGGGAAAGAGCAACTATGATTTCACCAGTTTCACATCGTATATAAAAACCAGTTCAATTCCCGACAGGGTATCCTACCGTTTTATTCCACGTAAACCGGGAAGTTTGTACTGCTATGTGAGAGCAAGAGCTAATGGCAGTTCAACATTGCCTATTCAGATCAGTGGAGGAAATAATATGCGGGCATCAGTTGCGGTATCCGGCAAACAGTGGAAATGGTATCGTGTGGATCTGGGTGGTAATTACAAATGGCAGGTGCAAGAAGGACAGCAACAAACACTGGAGATCAGAAGAACTGCTGCCAGCATAGAGGTCGACAAGATCATGATCACAAATAATTCTCAGATTCCCTTATAAACAACTACTAAAATGAATGCTTCTAACCCGGTAAAATTGAACCTGGGCTGCGGACTGCAAGTTCCGCAGGGATGGGTGAATATCGATAGCTCAATGGGAGTAAGACTGGCTAAGATGCCCGTGCTCCGCAGCATGTTGTCGCTCATTCCAACTTCTTCAAAATGGTTACCCAATAAGGAATGGTCTTCCAATGTGAAATGGATGAATATCACCAGACCATTCTCATATGCTGATAATTCTGTGGATGTAGTGTACTCTTCTCACACAATTGAGCACCTGACCTATGAAGAAGCTAAGTTCGTTTTCAATGAAAGCATGAGGGTTCTCAGGCCCGGTGGCGTGATCCGCATTATTGTTCCGGATTTTGGGGAGATAGTTCAAACCTATCTCGAGGAGCAAAAGAAGGATCCCGCATTGGCTGCAAAGAAATTTCTGACGGATACTTTTTATTTCGAGATCCCTATTCCCAATACATTTTCCGGACTGTTCAAGTTCTATTTCAAAAGAAAAAATAATCACTATTTCCTGTACGATAAACCGGGTTTGCAACACCAGTTGGAAAATGCAGGTTTCAGGAATATTTCATTTAAGGCATGGGGTGAGAGCGCCATTCCGAACATCAGTGAAATAGATATACCTGAAAGGTTCAACAGGGCCATTTGTATAGAGGCTGTAAAACCATAAATTGTTGCGATAAGGAGTTATGAAGATTTTGTTCCTGTATGCAGAGCTGGCAGATTATACCATAGCCTGCCTGAAAGCATTGAAGAAACGCGATGTCGAAATTATGGTGCTTCACTTCCCTGTAAATCCGGAAGCGCCTTTCAGGTTCGATTTTACGGAGATAGGGCATTTCAAATGCGTGAATGATTTCTCTACCTACAAGGATTTCATTCAGGCTATCAGAAAATTTGATCCTGCCGTTATTGTTTGTGGCGGATGGCAAAATAAATGGTATCTGCGTGCCTGTTTCAGATTCAGAGACAGGTTGAATATTCTCACGCTCGACAATCACTGGAACAATAGCCTGCAGCAAAAGATATTAAGGATATTATCGCCCTTCACCCTTAAGTTCCTGTTCAGGAAACTATGGGTGCCGGGCGAGCATCAGATTCAGTATGCAGAAAAACTCTCCTTCAGAAGGGATCAGATAATCGAAGGTTTTTATTGCTGCGATACAGATCGTTTCAACCAATTGTTTGATAAGAACAGAGCTGCCAAAGCGCAGCAATTCCCTAAGAGGATCCTCTGTGTTGCCCGGTATATTCCTGTGAAGAATTATCCATTTCTCTGGAGTGCCTTCATTCGTTTCAGAGAACAATATGGAAGTGATTGGGAGCTTTGGTGTGCTGGAACCGGAGAACAGTTCGATGAAAGAATAGAGCACCCGGCCATTAAGCACCTGGGCTTTGTACAAAAGGAGGAGTGGGAGAAAGTGATTGCCAATACCGGAGTATTTGTACTGGCCAGCCTTTCAGAGCCATGGGGAGTGGTGGTGCAGGAGTTTGCGGCAGCAGGTTATCCTTTATTGCTGAGTAGCGAAGTTGGGGCAGCATCGGGCTTTCTGAATGCTGATAACGGATTTTCCTTTCATCCGGAAAAGGAAGAAGAGCTGGTGGAATTATTCAGAAAAGTTGCCGGCATGACAGATGCAGAACTGAACCTGATGGGGAATAACAGCCACAATCATGCACAACGCATCACTCCATATACATGGGCTGACGCGCTGCTGAAAGCTGCTGCTGGTAGCGGGTCTGGATCTGTTTCCAGGTTACATAGTAAATAAAGAAGAAAAGGAAGAACCCGATATTTACGTAGTTGCCGTTTCTGATCAGACAAAGTAGTATGTAGACTGCAATGGAATAATTGATAGCCCCCAGGCGTTTCAATCCAGGTGTTATCATTTTTCGTTTGCTGGCAAAGAATTTGAAAAAGGCGAACAGGAAGAGCAGCAATCCCGTGAGGCCGGTTTCTGAGAGTAGCCGCAGGAATTTTGAGTTGGCGTCCTGCTGATTCTGAGCCCCGTACCGTTTAAGATATACGCTTGGAAAATACTCGAGAAAGGTTTCACGGTAGATCAGCGGATGCGCACCCAATCCCGAACCGAACAATGGGTTCTTGATAAATGAATCCCTTGATACGATAAAATTTGAATAGAGTGCAAAGGTACTCGCATTGGACTCGCCTGCTTTATCTGGTTGCATTTCGGAACTGAAGAATAACTCATAGGTATCGTTGAATCTTACATTCAACAGGCTTACATTCTCGATAAGCTGATTGATCAGCAGAAAAGCAGGGATAATAATGATGGGCACTAATGCCAGCCGGTTCTTCTTGAGGCTGAAGAAATTATTGATATGCAGCGCCAGAATGAAACCTGCAACCAGCCCCGTTACTGCAATGGAAGAATAGGTGATCAGGTAACAGATCATGATTACCAGAAATCGATTCCTGTTTTTGGTCCATGCTTCCTGAAAATAGATCAGGTTGTACACAACTGCAGGGGCGAGCGCTACCGCCAGATAGAAGGGCTCACCCATTATAGAGAATTCGCGGTGCAGGAGACCACCGGAAGCGAGATTGGTAGTTATGTGAATACCTGCAATGTGAAGGATATTGTCAAATACCCCGAATAACGCTACCCAATAGGCGAATCGCAGATAGTAATTGAATATGCGGACAATATCGAACCGGAAAACGTACAGAACATTATAGGATACGAAAGATGTGAACAGGATACCGAAAACCTGTTTTATATATTCGAAGCCCAGCATGTCGCGGTACATCAATACACCAAACCCGGTGATGAAAATAGTGAAGATGCCCCAGTTGAACCACCTTGGAGGCATTACGATATGTCCCTTCTTTATCAGCATCACTATAAGGAAGATGAGAAAGATGGGATAATAATAGTAGAAATCGAAAACGAATGCACCCCGTATCGCTTTATCAAGGAATACGGAGAAGATGCAAAGCATGGCCCAAAACTCAAGTACCGAAGTTCTTTTTTTCATTTAAGGATTTCTTACTATTGCAAAGTAATATTATTTGTTTATTTAAAGATAAAATGAATGTGTGGGATCGCAGGTATAATGCGTCTGAATAATACTCCCTTGCAACAGGGATGTATACAGGCAATGATCAGGCCAATGCAACACAGAGGTCCGGATGCTACAGGTTTCTACACAGATGATGATATTGCATTCGGTCATCTTCGTCTATCTATAGTCGACCTTTCTGATGCAGCCAATCAGCCTTTCGAGGATGCTTCAGGCAGATACAGGATCGTATTCAACGGAGAGATCTATAATTTCAGAGAAGTAAAAAAACAGCTTACAGGATACGATTTCCATACATCGGGTGATACGGAAGTACTGCTGGCTGCTTATATAAAATGGGGTGCATCGTGTCTGCAATACCTGAAAGGTATGTTCGCTTTTGCTATCTGGGACACACTTGAGAAAAAGATGTTCCTTGCAAGAGACAGAATGGGAGTGAAGCCTCTGTATTATTACACCAATGGGGATGTATTGCTGTTTGCCTCGGAGATCCGCGGTCTCATGGGCAGTGGACTGGTGCCCCGAAAAGTAAATCAGCAGGCTATCCGGGAATTCCTGTCGTATCAATCTGTAGGATTTCCACTGGCGATCATAGAAGATGTGCACCAGCTGGAGGCCGGCAGCTACATGACCGTTTCCCGACAATCTATAGAAACAACAAAATACTGGTCTGTTTCGGATCGTAAGAAGCAGTTCGACTTCGGGGACTCAACCCGTGTTGAACAGAGAGTAAGAGAACTGCTGCATCAGGCAGTGGAACAAAGAATGATCAGTGATGTTCCCATTGGCGCCTTCCTGTCGGGAGGTATCGACTCCAGCGCTGTGGTAGGGCTGATGGCCGAAAGCAGTGCAGCACCCATCAATACTTTTACCATCGGCTTCGATGAAAAGGATTACGACGAGTCGGAATATGCAGCGCAGATAGCAAAGAAATTCAACACCGATCATAGCAGGGTATTGCTCAGGCCATCGGTATTTCTGGACGAACTTACCAATGCCCTCGATGCCATGGACACTCCCAGTGGAGATGGCGTGAACACCTATGTGGTTAGTAAAGCTATCAAGCAGCATGGCCTTACAGTAGCGCTGTCTGGTGTAGGAGGCGATGAACTTTTTGCAGGTTATCCGTTTTTCAAACAATACCTGCAACTGAAAAAATTCGATAAGCTCTGGAAGCTTGGCAGTGTGCCAAGACATGCCATGGCAGCCATTTACGGAATCAAAGGCTCCAATAAAGCAGAACGGCTCCGCGGACTTCTTACCGCACCTTCCTGCTCTATTGCCGGCTTCTATCCTGAGTTCAGAAGGATCATTTCACCTTCTCTCATCAATAAGCTCACTGATCTCGAAGGCAGCAACATTACCGCTGTGGAGAAAAACCTTGCAGGATTGAACGGATCATTGCATTCTTTCCCGCTGCTCAGCCAGGTGTCCATCGCTGAATATCTTGGATACACACAGCATACGTTGCTGAAAGATACAGATCAGATGAGCATGGCCGTTTCACTGGAAGTACGCGAACCTTTTTTCGATCATGAACTGATCGAATATGTACTGGCAATTCCCGATTCTTACAAATTTCCCGATATACCCAAAAGTTTATTGGTACGATCATTGAAAGGGTTACTGCCTCCTGAGATAGTGCACAGGCGCAAACAGGGTTTTCTCTTCCCATGGGCAGTCTGGATGAAAAAAGACCTTTTCAACTTCTGCGACCAGCGGTTGAAACGCATGGCAGAAAGGGATTTCCTGAATGGAAAGGAATTGCTTTCCTACTGGAACAAGTTCCAGCAGGGGGACCCTTCTGTTCGTTGGATGGAATTATGGTTGTTTGTTGTGATGGAGTACTGGCTGGAAAAAAACACGGAAGTATAAATTAGTATTGTGCAAAAATCGATTCTCTTATTTACCGACTGGTATGAGCCGGGATTCAAAGCAGGTGGACCGATCCGCTCCTGTTCCAATTTCGTGAACCAGATGAAAGAGGCATACCAGATCTATGTGCTTACTACAGACCGCGACCTGAATGATAACGAACCTTATTCAGGAATCGCAGCCGACACATGGATTGAACAGGAGAACGGCGTAAAGATCTATTATTGCTCTCCGGCCAAACTGAACTGGAAAGACCTGCATAGCAGGATAAATGAGGTGGAGGCCGATTTCATTTATCTCAACAGCATGTTCTCCCGCTTCTTCACTATCTACCCTTTATTGATGAATAAGTTCAACAATTACAAAGGGAAAGTAGTGCTTTCACCAAGAGGGATGCTCAAACAGAGCGCACTTCAGTTCAAATCTCCCAAAAAGAAAGTTTTCCTTTCGCTATTCAAAACATTGGGATTGCATAAGAAAGTGCACTTCCATGCAACAGACGATACTGAACAGGAAGATATTGCACGGCGATTCGGTACAGCCGTTTCCAGTTCCATGATCCCGAACTTCCCTGCTTATGTAGGCAACTATCCGGGATCAATTGAAAAGAGCAAAGGCGAACTGAAGATGATTTTCATCGGTCGCCTGCATCCGATCAAGAACCTGGATTTCCTGTTGAAATTATTGCCGGAAGCCAGGAGAAATATTTCGCTTACCATTATCGGCAACGAAGAGTATGCAGCGTATGTGGAAGACTGTAAGAAGATCATAGCTGCATATCCACCCAATATACAGGTTGTATTTGAAGGGGAAATACCCAATCAGCAGTTACCGGCAAGATTGGCTCAGCACCACATTTTTGTATCTCCGACAAGGGGTGAGAATTTTGGGCATGCTATCTTTGAAGCATTGAAGGCCGGGCGTCCGGTTTTGATCAGTGATCAGACACCGTGGAAAGGATTACAATCTCTGAAGGTTGGATGGGACCTCCCCCTTGGAAACCCGCAAGCTTTTATTGAAGCGATACAGCAGGCTGCAGACCTCGATCAGGAAGGATTCGGAGAGTGGAGTTATGCTGCATGGAAGCATGTTCATGATTTTGTGACACAAACCGATCTGAAAGCAGCCTATAATAAACTCTTTAGTTGATCAAGACTCAATACCAGATCGTCAGCAAAAATTTTCTACTTACCAGTTAACTAACATTATTCGGATGAGCGCTTCAAGAAATTATGGCCTTGATATAATCAGAACTACAGCGATCTTAATGGTGATGATCTCACATCTGGGGATTATACCCTCTGATATCGGAGGAATAAAACTCGGACAGTTGGGGGTTGATATCTTCTTTGTTCTTAGTGGTTTTCTCATTGGTGGCATTCTCATCAAAGACTTCACCAAATCAGACGTAAGTTTCCCTGTTACATTGAATTTCTGGATCAGAAGATGGTTCCGCACGCTGCCGGTATATTATCTGGTTCTGCTTGTGAAATTTATTTTCCTCGACCATTCCCTTGGTTATAAAGTATTGGTGTATTTCTTCTTCCTGCAGAATAATTTTGTAGGCATTAATTTTCTGGAAGTAAGCTGGAGTCTGGTTATCGAAGAATGGTTCTACCTTACCCTGCCTGTATTCTGCTTATTGTTGTTTTATAAGAAGAGAATAGATACCAGAAAATTCCTGATATTCATTGTCTGCTTCATCACTTTTGTGAATCTGCTTCGGTTGATCGTGGCAATGAAGACTAACCGACCATTTGACTCGTTCAACGGCAATATAGTATTTCGCCTGGATGCCCTTATGTGGGGTGTGTTGCTGGCTTTGATCAAAATAAGTTTCAATAAGATCTATGTCGGCATTTCAAATTCAAAGGTCTTCATTACCGCTGCAATATTGTTCATACTCTCATTGTGGTATTTCGGTAAAACAAATCTCACGCCCGGAGCTATTAACTCCCTGGTTTGGACAAGATCGGTATGGTTCACTTTGAATAGCTTTCTTATCGCTTTGATGTTGCCTTATCTCGAAACGAATTTTCCGGGAAACAGCAAACCAAATTATTTGAGGAGATCAGTAACATTCATCAGCATTGTTTCTTACTCGGCTTATCTGATTCATGCAGAGATCTATCGGTTTGTGATCAAAGCACCCGTGTTCTCTTCCGGATGGTATGTACAGTCTCTGATCGGCATGGCGCTCTCTTTTGCAATAGCTGCACTTATGTATCATTATTTTGAAAAGCCAATTATGAATCTGCGGGACAGAATCAAGATAAAAACCGACGGAGAGAAAACCACCGGAGCTCTGTTGCAGACAGAGAGCATAAAAGCCAGAAATTGATTGACCCTGTTGTGGCTTGATCAGAAGTTCCTGCGGCTTTATCCATTCTCATCAATTTTTGAACCAGGTAAATTAAAAATAAGATGTTCATATTAGGACTCAACGCTTACCATGCAGATTCATCTGCAGCCATTTTTAAAGACGGCGTAATGATCGCCGCCACAGAAGAAGAACGATTCAGAAGAGTAAAACACTGGGCCGGCTTTCCTTCCATGGCCATCGAGTTCTGCCTCAAAGAAGCAGGTATCACTTTGAGTGAAGTAGATCATATCGCTATTGGCCGTGATCCTGGCGCCAAACTGCATAAGAAACTTCTCTTCCTGGCAAAAAATCCGGGGAATGGCTGGAGCGCAGTGCTCGACCGCCTGAAGAACTCACGAAAAGTATCTTCACTGGAAGATGAGTTCGCACTGCTCGATCCATCCGTGTCCAAACAGTCCATCAAAGAGAAGATCCATCAGGTAGAACACCATAGAAGTCATCTTGGATCTGCTTTCTTTGCCTCTCCGTTTGAAGAAGCTGCCCTGCTGTCCATCGATGGCTCCGGCGATTTCACCACAACCATGATCGGCATTGGCAGAGGCAATCAGATTGAAGTACTGGACTCAGTTGACTTTCCGCACTCTGTTGGGATCTTCTATTCTGCTTTCACACAATGGCTCGGTTTCCCTCACTACGGTGATGAATACAAAGTGATGGGCCTTGCACCATACGGCGAAGCCAAATATGTAGACCAGCTGAAGGATGTGTTGCTTTTTGGCGATGATGGCCTGTTCCGGCTCAACCTGAAATATTTCCGCTCCGCTACCAAAGGCATCGTGTCTTATGGTGATGATCATATCCCTGTAGTGGCCACGCTTTTCTCGGACGAAGTGGTGAAGAAATTCGGCCCTGCCAGAAAGAAGGAGGAGCCACTTTCACAATACCATAAGGACATGGCTGCATCTGTACAACGTGTTACAGAGCAACTGATCTTCCATATACTTACTCATCTGCAAAAGAGAACAGGACTGAAGAATGTATGCATAGCAGGTGGTGTGGCACAGAACTCTGTAGCCAATGGTAAGATCACACGAAATACACCATTTACAAATGTGTACATTCCATCAGCAGGCCATGATGCCGGCATTTCGATGGGAGCTGCATTGTATACGTACAATCACATTCTTCAGCAGAAACGTGCGGAACCTATCTGGTCTGCTTACACAGGCAGCAGATTTTCCAATGAACTGATCGAAGAATACCTGCGCTCGCGCAATATCAGTTATGTGCGCTATTCAGATGATGAACTCTATGAGCGCGTAGCAGACAGACTGGTAAACGCCGGCGTGGTAGGCTGGTTCAACGGAAGAGCCGAATTCGGCCCACGTGCACTCGGAGGTCGCTCCATACTTGCAGATCCGCGCAGGAATGATGCGAAAGATCTGCTCAATGCGAAGATCAAACGTCGCGAAAGCTTCAGGCCATTTGCACCTTCCATTCTGAAAGATTATGTAGAAGAATATTTTGAAGTGAATGATGAAGTGCCGTTTATGGAGAAGGTATTCCCGATCAAAAAAGACAAACATGCAGTAATTCCTGCTGTAACACATGCAGACGGAACAGGAAGACTACAGACCGTAGATAAGAATGTTACGCCACGTTACTACAATCTCATCGAGGCATTCAGAAAGAAAACAGGCGTGCCTATTTTGCTCAATACTTCGTTCAATGAGAATGAACCGATCGTGAACTCTCCAGAAGATGCGCTGGAATGTTATCTGCGTACCAACATGGATATGCTTGTACTCGAAAACTGTGTTGTTTCCAGGGAAAAATAATACATGACCATTTCAATAATCACTGCAACCTACAATAGTTCAGCAACAGTAGGCGATACGCTTAAGAGCATCGCTTCGCAGGACTATCAGCATATCGAACATATCATTGTTGATGGTTTGTCCAAAGACAATACGCTCGATATCGTAAAACAATTTCCGCATGTATCCCGCGTAAACTCGGAAAAAGACAATGGCATTTATGATGCCATGAACAAAGGAGTGAAGCTGGCCACCGGAGATGTGATCGGCATTCTCAATTCTGATGACTTCTACAGCCATCCCCAGGTAATCAGCAAGGTGATGGCAGCTTTTGAAGATCCATCGGTATATGCAGTGTATGGAGATTTGCATTATGTGCAGCAATTCGACACAGACAAGATCACCCGAAAGTGGAAGGCCGGAAACTTTCGTCCGGGTAATTTCTACTTCGGTTGGATGCCCCCTCATCCTGCATTCTTCGTAAGAAAAAAAGTATATGAAGAGGCTGGGCTTTTCAATACATCACTTCGTTCTGCAGCCGATTACGAGTTGATGCTCAGAGTGCTGGTAAAACATAGAATGAAAGCTGCCTATGTACCCGAAGTGCTGGTGAAAATGCGTGCAGGAGGAATGAGCAATGCTACACTCGCTAACAGGCTTCGGGCCAATAAAGAAGACCGAAAAGCCTGGGAACTCAATAACCTGAAACCTTATTTTTTTACTATCTGGCTAAAGCCGGTAAGGAAAATATTTCAATTCATAATTCGATAACGTATGTCAAAAGTTGCGCTCATTACAGGTATTACAGGGCAGGATGGTGCCTATCTTACAGACCTGTTGCTGAAAAAAGGATATATGGTGCATGGCGTGAAGAGAAGAAGTTCGCTCTTCAATACCGAGCGTATCGATCACCTTTACCAGGATCCTCACGAAAAAAATATTCAGCTGAAGCTGCATTACGGTGATCTCACAGATTCAACCAATCTGATCCGCATCATTCAGGAAACACAACCCGATGAGATATACAACCTCGCTGCCATGAGCCATGTGCACGTGAGTTTTGAAACACCAGAATATACGGCCAATGCCGACGGTATTGGTACTTTGCGCATACTCGAAGCCGTTAGATTACTTGGGTTGACTAAAAAAACAAAAGTATATCAGGCTTCCACTTCCGAACTGTACGGACTGGTGCAGGAAGTACCGCAATCCGAAAAAACACCTTTCTATCCACGTTCTCCATATGCAGTGGCGAAACTCTATGCCTACTGGATCACCGTTAACTATCGGGAAGCCTATGGCATGTATGCGGTGAACGGCATATTGTTCAACCACGAATCTCCGCTTCGCGGCGAAACTTTCGTTACCAGAAAAATCACCAGAGGAACGGCACGCATCGCTTTGGGATTGCAGGATAAGATCTTCCTCGGCAACCTCGATGCACAGCGCGACTGGGGGCATGCAAAAGATTATGTGGAAGCCATGTGGCGCATACTGCAGCAGGAGAAACCTGAAGATTATGTGATCGCTACTGGTATCACTACGCCCGTGCGCGACTTTGTTCGGATGGCTTTCGGAGAGGTTGGCATTGAACTTGAATTCAAAGGAAGCGGCGAAAAAGAAGTAGGTGTTGTAGCATCCTGCAGCCATCCGGATTTTCAACTCGAAACCGGAAAAGAAGTGGTAGCCGTTGATCCCCGTTATTACAGGCCAACAGAGGTTGACCTTTTGATCGGCGATCCTACAAAAGCACAAACTCAACTGGACTGGAAACCCAAATATGATCTTGCGGCACTGGTTAAGGAAATGATGGAAAACGATGTAGACCTCTTCCGCAAAGACCGCATGTTGCAGGAAGCCGGCTACTACGTTCGCAATCAGTTTGAATAAACAATTTGTACACCGAGCTGTAATAAATGAATATGGAACAATCAGCAAAAATATATGTAGCTGGTCACCGTGGAATGGTGGGATCGGCGATTACCGCCAGATTGAAAGAGAAGGGATATCAGAATCTGGTGCAGCGAACTTCTTCCGAAGTTGATCTCCGCAATCAGCAGGCAGTAAATGATTTCTTTGCTGCGGAAAAACCCGATTATGTTTTTCTTGCAGCTGCGAAAGTTGGTGGCATTGTTGCCAACAATACTTATCGTGCAGAATTCATCTACGACAATATCATGATCCAGAACAATGTGATACATGCAGCGTATGTGAATGGCGTAAAAAAACTGATGTTCCTCGGTTCATCCTGCATATATCCCAAAATGGCCCCGCAGCCGCTGAAAGAAGAATACCTGCTCTCAGGATTGCTGGAGCCAACAAATGAGCCATATGCAATAGCAAAGATTGCAGGTATCAAAATGTGCGATGCTTACCGCTCGCAGTATGGATGTAATTTCATATCCGTAATGCCTACCAACCTGTATGGCCGGAACGATAATTACGATTTGAATAACTCGCATGTATTGCCTGCGCTCATCAGAAAATTCCACGAGGCGAAGATCAATGGTGCAGCTTCAGTAATCATGTGGGGAACCGGCGAACCAAAGCGGGAGTTCCTGCATGCCGATGATCTGGCTGAAGCCTGCTGCTTTCTCATGGAAAACTATAATGAGGAAGGCTTTGTGAACATCGGTACCGGCGAGGATCTCTCCATCAAAGAGCTTGCCCTGATGATCAAAGACATTGTAGGGTATGAAGGAACAATTGAACACGACCTCTCCAAACCAGATGGAACACCACGCAAACTGATGGATGTAAGCAAACTGCATCAGCTTGGATGGAAACATACGATCGAACTCAGAGAAGGCATTCAAAAAGTTTACAGTGATTTCATACAGCATTCCGAAGCCTTAGTTTAGTTTTAAACCAGATTCCTATTCCACCATGTTCTCGATATTCAAAAAGAAACAAAAAGGTGTAGTTGACCTCAGCGAAATAGCAACAGACATGCACTCGCATCTGTTGCCTGGTATCGATGACGGATCACCCGATACCACTGTTTCAGCCGAATTGATTGCAGGTTTGCAGGATCTCGGTTTCAGCCGCCTGGTTACAACTCCGCATATCCTCTGGGATATGTACAAGAATACCAATGAGACGATAGCTACGGCAAAAGAAGAACTTCGGATATCCATGACCGATACGAGCCATCCGCCACTCAAAGCGGCGGCAGAATATTATCTGGACGATCACATGGACGAACTGCTCAGAAACGATAGTCCACTTCTCACCATCCGCGACAATTGGGTACTTGTAGAATTCAGTTTCCTCGTACCTCCGATGGATCTCAAAGAAAAACTGTTTGCTCTTCAGATAAAAGGATACCAGCCAGTGCTGGCTCATCCTGAGCGATATACTTATTTGTCTGGCAACAAGGGAATGTACGATGAGCTGAAAAGCGCAGGATGTTATTTTCAGTTGAACCTGCTTTCTCTTACCAACTACTATGGCAAAGTAGCCAACGAGCTCGCACAATATCTACTCAAAAAGCAGTTCGTAGACCTGCTGGGTACCGATCTTCATCATCACCGGCATCTGGAAGCGCTTCGTTCCTCACCACAACTTACAGACATTGCCAAACAGCTGCTCGACGCTGGCAGACTGCTCAATCCCACTATTCAGTTTTAGATAAACTTCAATCACATAGTATCAGCGATGGATTTACTCACTGCATTGTAAATCTGTTAGTTATTGTATTTATAGCTGAGGCTGCTCAACTTTTCGGTTGAGTTAACTCAGCTCAGATCTTAAACAATTAACATATCTTACCTGTAGTATCTCTGTACACAAAACAGTTTGCCTGTGAACGTATTTACCATCAAAGACCTTGAGAATCTGTCTGGGATAAAGGCTCACACCATCCGGATCTGGGAGCAGCGGTATTCGTTCCTCAAACCTAAACGAACGGAGACCAATATACGCTATTACACTACCGATGAGCTCAAAGCCGTTCTGAACATCGCATTGCTCAATAAATACGGCTATAAGATTTCGCATATCGACAAAATGAGCGCCGAAGAAATGAGGCAGAAGATCATCGACCTTTCTCATGCAGAAGCGCAGCAGGAGCGGCTTGTGAACGATCTGGTGCAATACATGGTAGACCTCGATATTGTGCAGTTTGAAGAAGTGCTGAATCATTATATCCGGCTGCGCGGAATTGAACGTACCATTACCCAGCTGATGTTTCCGTTCCTCGATAAGATAGGGATACTTTGGATGACCAACTTTATCCACCCTGCACAGGAACATCTTGTTGCCAATATCATTCGCCAGAAACTGATTGTCGGAATTGAAAATGTGCATTCAAGTGTGCACTCCGATAAAATGGTGGTGCTCTTTCTTCCCGAAGGAGAGTATCACGAACTGGGATTGCTATATCTCTACTATTTGCTGAAGAGCAAAGGTGTGCAGGTGCTGTATCTGGGTTCGGATGTGCCTGTACGTGATATGGAGTTTCTGGTAGCTGCCAAAAAGCCGGATTACCTGCTTACGCACCTCACCAGCGTGCCGCCCAATTTCAACATCGATAAGTTCCTTTCTCAGTTCAATCAGACCATCCCCCACTCAAAGCTGATCATCTCCGGACAACTGTCTGCCTGCTGCCCCCGGAAAGCCTTTTCAAACGTTCAGTACAAGCGTAGTTTACAGGAAGTTATGGAGTTTGTTTCTGCTCTGTAACAATCTGATAATGCGTCTGTTGGACATTTTAACATATTCCCCTGAACAGTTAACGTTAAGTCTGCCAATCTATGTTTAAATTTGTATCGTAATTATTTAAACACCTTGAGCCATGTCGACGATAGAATTTAACCAAATGCTGGTGAAGAATGCAGACTTTCTCAAGCCATTTGCAATTACTCTCACCAGGGATTCAGAAGCGGCTAAAGACTTGTTTCAGGAGACTTTATACAGGGCTTTGGCCAATAAGGATAAGTACAACGTAGGAACGAACATTAAGGCCTGGCTGTACACCATCATGCGAAATATTTTCATCAATAATTATCGCAGGAAGGTAAAGCAGAATGTAATCTTTGATGCAACACCCAATGATTTTCTGATCAATCAGAGTCAGGCAGTTACTCTCAATGGAGCAGAAGGAAATCTCCAGCTAAAAGATATTCAGGGAGCTATTCACAATCTTCCTGAAATTTTCAGAAACCCATTTCTTCTTTATTTCGATGGGTTCAAATATCACGAGATAGCAGAGATGCTCGATGAACCGTTGGGAACTATCAAAAGCCGTATTCACTTTGCACGCAAACTGTTGAAAACACAGATCAATAGATTCTAATTTCTACGTGTAAGCGTTTTACGCAGCAATCATATTGCAGGCGCGATACAGCCGGAGTACCCGGCTACATCGCGCCTTTTTGTTTTTCATAACCTGTCTGAACCGCAGCAGTACCCGCGGCCTTTGCCTCTTTTACCTTAAATTGCAGCATGATCAGCACGCAGGAAGTAATACTGGTGAACGAACAGGATGAGCCCATCGGAACGATGGAAAAAATGGAAGCTCACCGCAAAGCCCTGCTGCATCGCGCTTTCAGCGTATTTATCTTCAACAGCAAAGGAGAAATGCTCCTGCAGCAGCGCGCTCTCAGCAAATACCACAGTGCCGGATTATGGACCAATGCCTGCTGCAGCCATCCTTTTCCCGGAGAAGCTACCGAGGCAGCTGCAATCCGCAGGCTGAACGAAGAACTTGGTTTCACTGCACCACTGGAAAAGATCTTCCATTTCACCTACATCACGGAATTCGACAACGGGCTAACTGAGCACGAATTCGATCATGTATTCACGGGCGTATATGAACAGGCCATAAAGCCCAACCCCGATGAAGTACAGGATTTTTGTTACAAAACCCTGGAGGATATCAGTCAGTCGCTCGAAACCCATCCCCGCAAATACACTTCCTGGTTTCGAATCGCCTTCCCCAAAGTGAAAGCCTGGGCCGAAGCGCGCGGAACTACCGTCTGATACCCGCTTCACCACCATCTTCTGACGGCAGCGTCTTCAATTTGCTCATATGAGCGTTTTCCTTCATTTTTTTGACATATGTTATATCCTTTTGGCAGAGTAATTGATCCACCCTGCGGTAATCCTGTACACGAACAGTGAAGTAAAGTCTTATGAAACACCAATTACTCTTTTGCCTGGCGGCAGTTCTCCTGATCTGTGGCCGGCTTTCCGCTCAGGTTAAAACTACTGCCAATAACACGGTTCCCGCATACAACGGTAAGTTCATGTACGGCACCAATGGCGGATACTACGGATCATCATGGGATGATAAGACCATCGCAGACATTGCGGCTGGCAACCCCGCTCAAAAAGTGAAAGGGGTGGGATCCAAAACCTTCAGACCGCCACTTCCCGAAAACTTTCTCGAATCCTGGAGCTACGACATTCGCGTAGCAGAATTTAAACACTATGCATCTCTTGGAGTGCTCGACAATACCGTTTTTCTCGGCGAACCTTCCGCGGCTCATAAAGACAATAACAAATATGCCGGATGCGCCGATGAATCGAAGCTCTTCAAAAATATGTACGAACCCATCTGGGACGGAGGCGCCAATGGCACACCTGTAAACGACAACAACTACTATGCTCTCTACGTTTACAAAACAGTGATGCTTTACAAAAACTATGTAAAGTTCTGGGAGATCGTAAACGAACCCGACTACGATAATGCAGGCAATGGATGGAAGAAGAAAGGAGAAGCGGGCAACTGGTGGGAAAACAATCCGCCTCCCTGCGACCTGCCTAACATGAAGGCGCCGATCTTTCATTACATCCGTATGCTGCGCATCAGTTATGAAGTGATCAAATCAGTAGATCCCACAGCCTATGTAACTACAGGCGGTCTGGGTTATATCAGCTTCCTCGACGCAATCCTCCGGAATACCGACAATCCCGCTAATGGCGCGGTTTCCACAGATTATCCATTGAAGGGAGGTGCTTATTTCGATGTGCTCAGTTATCACAGCTATCCCATGTTCAACCTCGCCACCTGGAGCGATGCCAATGGGGGAGGATGGGTGTACAAACGTCACTCCGATGCTGCAGTATCTGAATATGTGCAACTGAAGAAAAACTTCGAAGCAGTACTGGCTACGTATGGATATAACGGAACTACATATCCGAAAAAGCTATTTATCTGCACAGAGAACAATATTCCGAAGAAGAGCTTCAGTAATATGATTGGCTCCCCTGATGCTCAACGCAACTATATGATCAAAGCCCTCGTGCTCAGCCAGAAAAACGACATCAGGCAATACTACACTTTCGTACTCGGCGATTCCAAAACACTGGCAGAAGCTACCGATGGATTTCAAACGATGGGACTCTATCAGAAACTCGAAGGTGCCGGGCCCCGTACCAATGGCGGCGTTTACAAACAACAATACAACCCTGAAGGCATTGCTTTCAAAACCACATCAGACCTGCTTCGCGGTGCTGTTTATGATGCCACAAAAACCACTGCAATGAATCTCCCTGCAAATGTGGACGGGGCTGCATTCAAAGACAGCAAAGGAGAATACACCTATGTGCTTTGGGCCAAAACCAGCGCAGACAATTCTGAATCGGCAAATGCAACGTATTCTTTTCCATCTGCAATGAACGTTGGACCGAAGTTCAATAAACGCGAATGGAACTTCACCGAATCGAATGTTACAACCACCACCAGTTCCGCCGGCATTGCACTGACAGGTACTCCTATCTTTTTGTCGGGTTCTTTTCAGGTGCTGCCAATTCCTGAACAACCGGGTAACAGGCCAGATCCCGCGCATGAGGTCGGCTTCCGACTTTTCCCCAATCCCACCCGTGATATAACCAAGATGCGTTTTACCCTCAGTGAACCTGCAACTGTTAAGGTAACCATTTACGCAGCGGATGGTAAATACATAGGCATGCCAATCGGCAGCAAAGCTTACACCAGAGGTACATATACCGTTCCGCTGGAACTCACGCAGAGACTAGCTTCCGGAACTTACATCTGCAGGTTCGAAGCCGATTTCTTCATCATCACCGAAAAACTGGTGATTGGGAGATGATACGAAACCTGTAGTTTTGTTCTCATGTCAGGAAATATTCTTTTGATCGACGACGAGGAAAAACTCCGCAGTCTTCTTAAACGCATCATCAGTCTGGAAGGCTTCCAGGTGTTCGAAGCAGCTGACCTGAAATCTGCAGGCAAACTGCTGGAGCGCGAATCGATCGATGTTGTTCTGAGCGATGTAAAACTTCCCGACGGCAGCGGTGTTGCATACGCAGCCACTGTTCATGCGAAATATCCCGGTACAGAAATTATACTGCTCACTGCCTACGGCAATATCCCTGATGGCGTTCAGGCCATGAAAAATGGCGCCTTCGACTACATCACCAAAGGAGATGATAACGACAAAATAATTCCGCTCCTCAACCGCGCCATGGAGCAGGTGAAACTGAGACAACGTGTTGCACAACTGGAGCAACAGGTTGGCAAGAGATACGGATTTGAAAATATCATCGGCTCATCTGCCAGCATCAAAGAAGCGATTGCTTTAGCAAAGAAAGTGGCACCTACGGATGCTACTGTGTTGCTGCTCGGCGAAACCGGAACAGGCAAAGAGGTATTTGCCCAGGCTATTCACAATGGCAGCAAGCGTGCTACACAACCCTTTATGCCACTGAATTGCAGCGCTTTCACCAAAGACCTGCTGGAGAGCGAATTGTTCGGCCATAAAGCCGGAGCCTTCACCGGTGCAATGAAAGATAAAAAAGGACTGATCGAAGAAGCGCACAACGGCACGCTCTTTCTCGACGAGATCGGCGAAATGCATATCGATCTCCAAAGCAAACTGCTTCGTGTTCTCGAAACGAACGAATTCATTAAAGTGGGTGATACAAAACCTACCCGCGTAAATGTGCGCATCATCGCAGCCACTAACCGCGGATTGCAGGAAGAAGCAGATGCAGGCCGCTTCCGCGAAGACCTCTATTATCGTCTCAACGTTTTCACTATACAGCTCCCTTCTTTGAACAACAGAAAAGAAGATATCCCTGCACTGGCATCACATTATCTATCTCTATTTGCAGCCAAAACAAATGCCCGTATCACTGGCATGAGTAAAGATTTTGTCGAACACCTGAAGCGTCATTCATGGAAAGGAAATATCCGCGAACTGAAGAACGTAATGGAACGATCTGTAATTCTCGCTGATGGAACCGAACTTACCGTAGACAATCTCCCGCTCGATCTCCAGCAGGCAGTCTCTGTTTCAGAAGAGGGGCATACACTCTCTGCCTTCTCACTGGCAAGCGTGGAGAAGCTGCATATTCAGCGGGTGCTCAATCATACAAAAGGCAACAAAACCGAAGCGGCTAAATTGCTGAACATCGGTCTCACTACACTCTATCGCAAGATCGAAGAATACCATCTCAGCTGATCCTCAGAACTGGATCACAATTTTGCCGAATACATCTCCTGCTTTGAAACGATAGAATGCGTTCTGCACTTTATCGAGCGGGTACACGCTATCTATCACAGGTTTCAGATTGTTTTTTTCGATGGCCTGAACAAAATCCGTCAGCTGCGCGGCATTGCCAACAGAGTAAGATTGCAGTCTCAGGTAATTGGTGATAAGTGGAATGATATCGATGTTGAGCTGGGTACCTGTGAGTAAACCGATCAATCCGACAAAGCCATGTTTCTTCACCGAAAGGATGCTTTGCGCAATGGTGGCTGTGCCTGCCACATCGAGTGTTACATCAACTCCAATTCCTCCGGTTAATCGTTTCACTTCTTTGCTCCACTCCGGATGCTCCGTATAATTGATTACTTCATCGGCGCCGAGTGTGCGCAGCTTTTGTTCCTTCTCTTTGCTGCTGGTAGTGGCAATCACTTTCAGTCCGAACATTTTGGCTATCTGCAATGCAATCAGTGAAACACCTCCGGTTCCCTGTACGAGAATAGTTTGCCCTGCACGGATATTCGCCTGTTCTGCGAGTACCGCCCAGACGGTCAATCCGCCAACAGAAAGGGGGGCAGCTTCTGCATCTGTTAAGTTTGAGGGCGTGCGCACGAGTGTGTTTTCCGGCTGCACAGTGAATTCTGCGAGAACACCGGGAGCGGAGAATCCGGTTCTTAGTTCATCGTGATGGGGTGTGTTGTGCCCTGCTTCCCATCTCGGAATGAATGGAATGATCACGCGATCTCCTTTTTTCCAGCGCGTAACCTTGCATCCTGCTTCCTCTACAATTCCCACTGCTTCCGTTGCCGGAACATGCGGAAGCGAAATGCCGAAAGGAATAAGGTTTTCCACTACGAGCAGATCATGATACTCTAACGCTACTGCAGTTGTGCGTACCAATACTTCATTGTCTCCGAATTCAGGCGTATCCAGTTTGGTCAAATGCAAATGTTCAATGCCGAACTGTCTCAACTGTACTGCTTTCATATTGCAAAGGTTTGAAGTGTAAAGGTAAGTGCCGTGATTGCGGGCGGCACTGGCAGAATCAGACTTCGATACAGGGTGATTTGGACATTCTGACCCCTTCCATTTTGAAAATCACCTTTTCAGAATGATAGGGTTTGGGAATAGTGCTGATCTGTGCCGGAAATATTATATGCCAGCAAATGCCCGTCTGATAAGGGTTACAGCAAAATGTTGAACTGGCACGATCTGATGGCCTGCCCTTTGCCAATCTCTGCTAAACAAATAATCATGAAAAGACAGTTCCTCCGCATCCGGTTGCATATTCTGATCCCCGCGATCTATGTAGCGATTCTGGTATTAGGGGTGCTGCTCCGGTCTCTGATGTAAACCCAACAAATTATGTTAACAATTCTGCTGATCGCAGCCTTTCTGTTATGCTTCTGGCTGTTCTTCAAATCGATCGATTTTTTTGAAAAAGTGTAACAACAAAAACTGAACTCAACATGATGACAGCCTTGCTCGTCGTATCCGCAGTTGTATTCATCTACCTCGTATACGTACTAATGAAACCCGAAAAATTTTAATCCTAAACGCATCGGAACATGAACACAGAATTATTCGGAGTGATAGTTACTTTTCTGATTACCATATTGCTGGCATTCCCACTGGGGAAATACATCGCCCGCATATTCAAAGGAGAGCGCACTATCACCGATTTTATGAATCCGCTAGAAAGAATCATCTACCGCTTTTGCGGAATCGATCCTTCACGGAAAATGAACTGGAAAGAATTTCTGAAAGCGATGCTCACCATCAACATGATCTGGCTGGTGTATGCATTTTTTCTGCTGCTCTTTCAGGGACATCTGCCGATGAATCCTGATGGCAATCCGGATCAATCGCCGGATCTCGCTTTCAACACCGCCATCAGTTTTCTGGTGAACTGCAATCTGCAACACTACTCCGGCGAATCAGGGGCTACTTACCTCACACAGACATTTGTGCTGATGTTTCTGCAGTTTGTAAGTGCAGCAACAGGTATTGCCGCACTGATCGGTGTGTTCAACGGATTGAAAGAAAAGACCACCACCAACCTCGGCAACTTCTGGAGCATCTTCACAAAGACCATTACAAGAATATTGCTGCCGCTCTGTTTTATCATGGCATTGATTCTTGCATTCAACGGAACACCTGCCAGCTATGATGCGAAGGACAGCATCGTTACTATGCAGGGAGATTCAGTGCAGGTATCACGCGGACCAGCAGCGGGTTTCATTGCTATCAAACATCTCGGAACGAATGGTGGAGGATACTTCGGCGCCAATTCAACACACCCGCTGGAGAATCCCAACTACCTCACCAATATGACTGAAGTGATTGCGCAGGTTGTAATTCCTGTTGCACTCATCTTCGCGCTGGGTTTCTATATCAACCGCAAACGTTTTGCGTATGTGATCTTCGGTGTAATGACCGTTGGCCTCTTGCTGCTGCTCATTCCTACGATGAACTGGGAAATGAATGGCAACCCTGAAATTGCAAAGATGGGCATTGCCCAGGCAACCGGGGCAATGGAAGGAAAAGAAGTGAGGTTCGGTCCGGCTGCATCTGCGTACTGGAGCATTGTCACTACTATCATTTCAACCGGCTCCATCAACTCCATGCACGACAGTTCCATGCCGCTCTCCGGCATGATGCAGCTGCTCGCTATGATGATCAACGCGTTTTATGGAGGATGTGGCGTGGGTATTCTCAACTACCTCATCTATATCATCATCGCTGTTTTCATATCAGGATTGATGGTTGGACGAACCCCGGAATTCATGGGCCATAAAGTGGAAGCACGCGAAGTAAAGATCGCAGCATTCGTAACACTTCTTTCAGCATTCCTTGTAAAAGCAGGAACTGCGGTTGCTGCATATCTCTTTGCCACACATGCCGGAGCCGAGTGGGCGGTGAAACCGGAGAGCTGGCTCAACAACCCCGGCTATCACGGATTCTCTGAAATGCTGTACGAGTTCACTTCTTCCAACGCCAATAACGGCAGTGGTTTTGAGGGATTGGGAGACAACAATATTTTCTGGAATGTCTCAACGGGTATAGTGCTGCTGCTGGCAAGGTTCATTCCAATTATCGGCCCGGTTGCGATTGTCGGATTGCTGGCCAACAAGAAATTCATTCCTGCATCTGGTGGTACGCTGAGAACAGACTCCGTTACATTCGGCGCTGTTACATTCACGGTGATCATCATCATCAATGCACTGAGTTTCTTCCCTGCACTGGCACTCGGACCATTGGCAGAATATTTCAGCATGCATTCCTAAAGCTATCTCCGAAAGATCAAATAAGTAACAATGAAACGCATCGATCAAAATAAATTATTCCCCCGCGAACTGGTAGGCACTGCATTGAAGCAGGCCTTCGTGAAACTCAATCCTGTGCTGATGTTCCGTAATCCGGTGATGTTCACGGTCGAGATCGGAACAGCCATCATGATTGCAGTATGCTGCTGGATTGCTGCCGGCGAAGCTGGCCAGGGAAGCCTTGCATACAATATCACAGTAACCCTTATACTGCTGCTCACACTGCTCTTTGCCAACTTCGCAGAAGCCATCGCGGAAGCCAGAGGCAAGGCGCAGGCCGACAGTCTTCGTAAAACACGCGAAGACACGATGGCCAAAAAGATCGAAGTAGTGGGAGAGATCCATCTGAACGAAATCAAAATGATCCGTTCTTCCCAACTGCGCAAAGGCGATCTTTTTGTGTGCGAAGCAGGCGATACCATTCCAATGGATGGTGAAATAATCGAGGGCATTGCAACTGTTGATGAGAGTGCTATCACGGGTGAATCTGCTCCCGTGATCCGCGAATCGGGTGGCGATAAATCGTCTGTAACCGGTGGAACAAAAGTGCTCTCAGACAGGATCGTAGTGAAAGTAACTACCGAGCCGGGAGAAAGTTTCCTCGATAAAATGATCGCACTCGTAGAAGGAGCATCACGTCAGAAAACGCCAAACGAAATTGCGTTGACCATTCTGCTGGCCAGCTTCACACTGATCTTCGTGATTGTGTGCGTAACGCTGAAACCTTTTGCAGATTACGCGAATACCACCATCACTATCGCAGCATTTATTTCGCTCTTCGTTTGTCTGATACCAACTACCATCGGCGGATTATTATCTGCCATCGGCATCGCAGGTATGGACCGTGCGCTTCGCGCGAATGTGATCACCAAGAGTGGTAAAGCAGTAGAAACAGCGGGTGACCTCGATACCCTGCTGCTCGATAAAACAGGTACCATCACCATCGGAAACCGCAAGGCTACTAACTTCTGGCCTGCTGATGGAGTGGAAGCAAACGCTTTCATTGAATCATGTGTGTGGAGTTCCATTGCCGATGAAACACCCGAAGGGAAATCGATCATCGAACTGGCACAGACAAAAGGTGTGAAAGTTCCTCAGTCGAACAATGATATCAGATTCATTCCTTTCACTGCCGAAACACGCACCAGTGGTATCGATAAAGCAGATGGAACGAAGATCCGCAAAGGTGCATTCGATGCCATCAAAAAGATCACGCATGTGAATGGAACGCCGGTTCCTGCTGCCATCGAAAACAAAGTGAAGGAAATTGCAATGAATGGCGGTACTCCGCTCGTAGTAAGTCTGAATGGATCTATCACCGGTACCATCGAATTGCAGGACATCATCAAACCCGGCATCCAGGAAAGGTTTGAGCGCCTTCGCAAAATGGGAGTGAAAACTGTAATGGTCACCGGCGATAACCCGCTCACTGCAAAATACATCGCACACAAAGCGGGCGTGGATGATTTCATTGCCGAGGCACGTCCCGAAGACAAAATGAATTACATCAAACAGGAGCAACAGAGCGGCAAGCTCGTTGCAATGATGGGCGATGGAACCAACGACGCACCTGCACTCGCGCAAGCCGATGTTGGTGTTGCCATGAACAGCGGAACACAGGCTGCAAAAGAAGCAGGCAATATGGTGGATCTGGATAACGATCCTACCAAACTCATCGAGATCGTTGAGATCGGAAAGCAGTTGCTGATGACCCGTGGCACGCTCACTACTTTCTCCATCGCTAATGATGTTGCGAAATACTTCGCCATTGTTCCGGCATTGTTCATCACATCCATACCCGCTTTACAATCCCTGAATATCATGCACCTGGCCAGTCCTCAGAGTGCGATACTGTCTGCCGTGATCTTCAATGCCATCATTATTCCGATGCTGATTCCATTGGCGCTGCGTGGAGTGAAATACAAACCCATTGGCGCAAATGCACTGCTGCGCAGGAACCTGCTGATCTATGGCCTTGGTGGAATCATAGTGCCTTTCATCGGCATCAAACTGATCGATCTGGTACTGGCCTTCTTTATGTAAACGAATAAAATAAGTACAATGAAAAAATATTTGCTCCCCGGATTAAAAATGACATTGGTGATGATCGTATTGCTGGCTGTTGTTTACCCCGCAGCTATTGCGATGATTGCCAAAATGAGCAAGGGTGGTGGCAAGGGCGAAACAATCTCTGTGAATGGAAAAGTTGTCGGATATGCAAACATCGGACAGCAGTTCTCCGACGATAAATACTTTCAGGGACGACCTTCTGCAGTCGGCTACAACCCGGCAGGGTCGGGCGGTTCAAACAAAGGAGCAACCAATGCTGATTACCTGAAAACTGTGCAGGATCGTATCGATACTTTCCTCGTGCACAATCCCGGTATCGCAAAAGCATCGATACCTGCTGAACTGGTAACTGCATCTGGCAGCGGCCTCGATCCGCATCTTTCTCCTGTTGCTGCAAAAATTCAGGTGAAACGCATTGCAGCTATCCGTAACCTTGATGAAGCAACCTTGAATGCACTTGTAGATCAGCACACTAAGAAACCATTGCTCGGAATGTTGGGAACTTCTACCGTAAATGTGTTACAATTAAACATTGCATTAGACAAATTAAAATAGAGAAACAAAACCCCAGGTACATCAATGAAAAAGTTTATGTTGGCTGGCGCCTTTGCATGCAGCATTGGCATGCAGGCCATTGCCCAGGAAGAACCAAAGAAGAATAATTTCAGCATCAGCGGATATGCAGAAGCGTATTACCTTTACGACGCTAACCGTCCGTTGAACAATACGCGTCCGGGTTTTGTGTACAGTCACAATCGCGCGAATGAAGTGAATGTGAACCTTGCATTCCTCAAAGGAACTTACAGTGGTGATCGTGTTCGTGCGAATATTGCTATCGGAGCAGGAACTTACCTGAATGCAAACATGGCTGCTGAGCCGGGTGTGCTGAAAAATATTTATGAAGCAAATGCAGGAGTGAAACTTTCTAAGAACGCCAATCTCTGGTTAGATGCAGGTATCATGCCTTCACACATTGGTTTTGAAAGTGCCGTCGGAAAAGATAACTGGACACTCACAAGAAGCATCGTTGCAGACAACTCGCCTTACTACGAAGCAGGGACCAAACTCGGTTACACCAGCAAAAACGAAAAATGGTACCTCGCTGCCATGTATCTCAACGGATGGCAACGCATTCAGCGCATCGATGGCAATTCCACACCTGCTTTCGGTTTGCAGGTAACGTACAAGCCTAACTCTACCATCACGCTCAACTACAGCAATTTTGCGGGTAACGATAAACCAGACACTGTTCGTCTGATGCGCTACTACCACAATGTGTACGGCATATTTCAAGTCACGGAAAAATTCGGCATCACAGCAGGGTTTGATTATGGCATGGAACAGAAAGAAAAAGGAAAAAGCAAACTGAACAACTGGTATGCCGGTACGGTGATTGTGAAATACAGTCCGGATAAAACCAACAGCGTATCTGTTCGCGGAGAATATTTCGAAGATAAGAATGGTGTGATCATCGCGACAAATTCTCCTGAAGGATTCAAGACTATCGGATGGAGCGTAAACTACGATCGTCAGCTCTTCTCCAATTGTGTATGGAGGCTCGAACTGCGCAGTTTCCACGGAAAGGAAGAATACTTCGTAAAAAGAAACAACAGTACAACTAAAGCCAGTCCTATCGTTGCAACAGCCATTGCATTGAGTTTCTAAACAAGTAGATTTGATAACAGTACAATCCAGTCATATGCCTGAAGAATCTTCCACTGATGGTCCTCAGCACTTTTTAGATCTGATCAAACAAAGCCGAAGAGGCAAGTTCAAGATCTATATTGGCATGAGCGCCGGAGTGGGCAAAACCTACCGGATGCTTCAGGAAGCGCATACCCTGCTCCGCAATGGAGTGGATGTAAAGATCGGCTACATCGAAACCCACAACAGAAAAGAAACCCACAACCTGCTCGAAGGCTTACCCGTAATACCCCGAAGCCGGCTGTTCTACAAGGGCAAGGAACTGGATGAGATGGATGTTCAGGCCATTCTGAATCTCCGCCCCGAAGTGGTGATCGTAGACGAACTGGCGCATACCAATATCGAAGGAAGCAAAAATGAAAAGCGATGGCAGGATGTACTGGAAATTCTCAATGCCGGCATCAACGTGGTGAGCGCCGTAAATATTCAGCATATCGAAAGCCTTAACGAAGCTGTAAAAGAGATCACGGGCGTGGAAGTATTGGAGCGCGTACCGGACAGTGTTTTGCAGATGGCCGACGAAGTAGTGAATATCGATCTTACCGCCGATGAACTGATCACCCGCTTACGCGAAGGAAAGATCTATACAAAGGATAAGATCGAGACTGCGCTCACCAATTTTTTTCAATCGGATAAGATACTCCAGCTGCGCGAACTGGCGCTGAAAGAAGTGGCATCACAGGTAGAAGGAAAGATCGAACGCGAATTGCCAGGCATGCTGAATGCGCGATCGGAGCGGTTCATGGCCTGCATCAGCAGCAACCACAGCATCGCAAAAATGGTGATCCGTAAAACAGCCAGGCTCGCCGCTTACTACAATTCGCGCTGGTATGTGCTGTATGTGCAAACGCCCAAAGAATCGGGAGACCGCATCGGACTCGCAGCGCAACGTCACCTGATCAACAATTTCAAACTCGCTACCGAACTGGGCGGAGAGGTGATCAAAGTAGAGCATACCAATATCGCCAAAGGGATCATCGAAACTGCCGAGCAGAAAAAGATCACCACCATCTGCATCGGCAAACCCCATTTGCGGATCTGGAATGTGATTCTGAGTACAGCCGTTTTCAACCAACTGCTCACTAAACTGGCCGCTGCTGACATTGATGTTGTAATTTTATCATAAGATGCGACTTAAAACAAAACTTACCCTGGGCATAGGTTTCCTTTTTCTGGTGATAGTGATATTCGGCGCATTCGGCCTCATATCCATTCACCGGCTGAAAGAGGACTCAGACAAAGTGCTGAGAAATAACTATGAGACCCTGGTGTACAACAACAATATGCTGAAGGCGCTGGAGCAGCTTCGTACAGATTCGCTGGCAATGCGTTTATTCGAGAACAACCTGGAGCAGCAGGAAAAGAATGTTACAGAGCCCGGAGAAAAAGAAGGTACGCTTCAGCTCAGGCAATCTTTCGAGAAACTGCGTCTCAACAAAAATGACGATCTGGCGAAAGCCGGCATCCGGCAAAGCATTCAGCTGATCAATGATCTCAATCAGGAAGCCATTCTCCGAAAGAACCAGCTCGCGCGCGAAAGAACCGGAAGCGCCGCCACCTGGATGACCATTATCTTCACCATCCTTGCCTTGCTTGCATTTACGCTGGTAGTGAATTTTCCCGGTGTGATCAGCAATCCAATCCGTCAACTCGCTGCTGGGATCAGCGCAATTGCCAATAAGAATTATTCAAGAAGAATTCATTTGTCGCAGAAAGATGAGTTCGGAGATCTCGCGAATGCCTTCAACGTAATGGCAGAAAAATTAGATGAGTACGAGCATAGCAATCTCGCGCGCATCAAATTTGAGAAGAGCCGTATCGAAGCCGTGATCAACAATATGCGCGATGCCATTATCGGCTTCGACGAAAAGAAACAGATTCTGTTTATGAATTCCGTGGCAGAATCGTTGATCGGAATCAGAGAACGTGATGTAGTAGGAAAATATGGGCCTGATATCGCCATCCGCAACGATCTCATGCGCACACTGCTTCAGGATGAAGTTCGCCCCGAACTCGAAATATTTGCCGACGGCAAAAAAAGTTACTTCGTAAATGAACGCATCGAAGTGCGGAATGAAGATGCGCGTATCGGCGAAGTGATCGTACTCCGGAATATCACACCCTTCCATGAACTGGATGAGGCTAAAACAAATTTCATCGCCACAGTTTCTCATGAATTGAAAACGCCGATATCGAGTATCAAAATGAGTGCAAGACTACTCGATGATCCGCGGGTAGGCAATATGAACAAAGAGCAGCAGGAATTGCTGCACAGTATCAAAGATGATGCAGACCGTCTGCTGAAGATAACCAGTGAACTGCTGAACATGAGTCAGGTAGAGACTGGCAATATTCAGCTGAAGCTGCAATCGTCGCCTCCTGATGAAATAGTTACGCAGGCCGTTCAGGCCGTATTGTTTCAGGCACAACAAAAACAATTGCATCTTAAAACGAGCATACAATCATCGTTGCCGCATGTGATGGCTGATATTGAAAAAACATCCTGGGTGATGATCAACTTTCTCACCAATGCGATTCGCTATGCGCCTGAGTCTTCTTCGATCGAAGTAGAAGCTGTTCTCAAAAATGATAAAGTTTCGTTCTCTGTGCGCGATCACGGAATCGGCATCGACGAAAAATACCTCACAAAGATCTTCGATCGCTATTACAAAGTGCCCGGCAATTATGAGAAGAGTGGCACCGGACTTGGCCTTGCCATCTCACGTGAGTTCATCGAAGCGCAGGGCGGAAATATCTGGGTGGAAAGCAGGATAGGAGAAGGAAGCAGATTCGGCTTCGATTTCCCTGTTGTTGCTGGCTGAGTTTACTTCGGGAGTACCCAGTTGCGAAGCAATTCGCATCTTGCGCTAGCCGGTTAGTCTCAAAGCAATCCCGATCTATCGTTTATCTAAGTAGCATGGAAGCGTTCATCAACTCTTCGTATATTTAAGCAACTCAAAAACACATAGCATGAAAGCTTCCATTCTCGTTGCTGCATTCCTCTTTTCTGTTGCATATTCCATGGCGCAGGAAATTCCGCAAGCCACGCCTGAGAATTTCAAAAAACTCGAATGGCTTCCAGGGGTATGGAACAGAACCAATCCAAAGCCCGGCACTACAGGACAGGAAGTGTGGGAGAAAAAATCTGCTCAGGAACTGTCGGGTTGGTTCGTAACACTAAATGGAAAGGATACCACCTTCTCCGAAAAATTCACCATCATAGAAAAAGACAACAAACTATACTATGTTGCAACTGTAATCAGAGGCGATAATGTACCAGTGTCTTTTCTTATCACATCATTAACTGATGTTGACTTCGTTTGTGAAAACCCTCAGCACGATTTTCCGAAGAAGATAGAATATCATCTAAAAGGAAACCAGCTCCACGCCGCTATTTCAGGAGATGGAAGGTCGATCCCCTTTCTGTTTGAGCGAAAAAAATAGCTGCTGCGTTCATCAGATTTTAATCGTCATAACATATTACAGAAGTCTCAGATCCTGTACATAGAAAGTATATGGTCTGAGATTTTTTTATTAAATTCAAATTTTATGTCGATTCGTATGAGAAAATTTACACTTATCCCCCTGCTTATCTTACTAACGATCGTATGCAATCTTGCTGCATCTGCACAACAACACCTCGATACTTTGCTCCCCGTTCGCGGATTCTGCATTGTAGCTCCCAAGAAATCAGGTGTTGACGCATTCGCCAACTTCATTACAAAAGAACTTGCTCCGCGCGGCGTTAATACGCTGATCCTTCGCGTTGATTACAATTACGAATTTCAGTCGCATCCCGAATTGCGCGACACGATTGCCCTTTCAAAAGCCGATGTAAAAAAACTGGTAGCTGCCTGCAGGCAGGGCAAGATCCGCGTGATACCACAGATCAATCTGCTGGGGCATCAATCCTGGGCCGGAAGAATCGATAACCTGCTGCGCGTGTATCCT
Source organism: Pseudoflavitalea sp. G-6-1-2 (assembly GCF_012927185.1). Lineage (GTDB taxonomy): Bacteria > Bacteroidota > Bacteroidia > Chitinophagales > Chitinophagaceae > Pseudobacter. The sequence continues at coordinate 441,588 of NZ_JABBGB010000001.1, read as the reverse complement.
CAGTTCGATGAAACGCCGCATGTGAAAATGCCTGAAAAATATGTATGGCCAAATGCAGATGGGCTCTACTGCAAAAGCTATTGTCCGCTGCATCCCGATCTTCATAAAATTGTTTTTGATCTCGTAGACGAAGTGTGTGATGTGTTTGAAGCCGATGCATTCCATGCAGGCATGGATGAAGTATTTTATCTCGGCGATGATAGCTGCAAACGTTGCAGCGGCAGAGACAAAGCCGAACTCTATGCCGGAGAAGTTAGAAAGATCAGTGATCACCTCAGACAGAATAAAAGAGAGCTCTGGATCTGGGGCGACAGACTGATCGATGGAAAAACCACCGGCATCGGCATGTGGGAAGGAAGCTTCAACAATACGCATCGCGCCATCGACCTCATTCCCAAAGATGTATTCATCTGCGACTGGCATTATGAGCGCCCTGATAAAACGCCTGTACTCTTCGCCGCCAAAGGATTGCGTGTAGCAACCTGTCCGTGGCGAACACCGGCCAATGCAGTTGCGCAACTGAATGATATGATCAGTTTCAGAAAAGGATCTACCCCTGAAATGAAACAATACTTTCAGGGAATGATACAAACTGTATGGTCAGGTGCTGAACAATTCATGGACGAATTCTACGGAAAAGTGAAGAATGAAGCGGCGGGAACCAAAACGCAACCAGCTTGCTTCCGCGCGCTGTTCGATGCCATTCAGGCGGTGAAATAGTCAACCAACAAACCCAGCATATAAAATGTCTAACACTCCGTCCAATTCATTGAGAGTATCGTCGATCGATATTCTCCGCGCACTCACCATGGTGCTGATGATCTTTGTAAACGATCTCTGGAGTCTCAAAGATATTCCGGGATGGCTCGAACATACAAGTGCCAATGAAGATGGGATGGGGCTCGCAGACGTTGTATTTCCGGCCTTCTTATTTATTGTAGGGATGTCTGCTCCGCTTGCTGTAGCTGCGAGGCGAAACAAAGGAGATGATAACGGCAAAATATTCCTTCACATACTGGAGCGGGGTGCGGCCTTGCTGATAATGGGACTCTTTCTGGTGAATGGCGAATACCTCAATGCAAAAACTACCGGCATCGACAGAAGTTTATGGAATGTGCTGAGCTGTCTCAGTTTCATTGCTCTCTGGAATGCATGGCCAAAAGATACCAACCCCTGGTTGAAACGAATTCTGAAAACCACTGCTGTAGGCATTTTGCTGGTACTGGCCTTCATCTGCCGCAGCGGATCTGTTGAAGAACCGCAAAGATTTGCTACGTATTGGTGGGGTATACTCGGATTGATCGGATGGGCCTACATGGTAAGCGCCATCATTGTGATGCTTGCAGGAAATAAGAAATGGTGGATCGGAGTGGCATGGGCAGTGTTCCTCCTCATCTGCATTGCTTCGCATGCAGGAAAGCTGAATAATGAAATTGTACAGACCATCATTGGTCCGCTCGGAGTTGGTGGGCATGTGGCCCTGGTGCTGGGTGGAGCAATCACTACCACTATTTTCTTTCACTACCATAAACAGCAACAAACGGGGAAGATGGTGGGCGTGTTGCTTGCCATTGCAGCAGCATTGCTGGCCGGAGGCTTCTTACTGCGTCCTTACTGGGGCATTTCCAAAATACTGGTAACTCCAAGTTGGGTGCTGATTTGCAGCGGCATCACCATCGCAGTATTTGTACTGGTGAATTTTATTGCAGATCAGAAAGGAAAGGCCAGCTGGTTCGATTTCATCAAACCAGCCGGTACCAATACTTTGCTTTGTTATCTCATTCCTTATTTCGTGTATGCTATTGTGAAGTCAATCGGTGTTTCATTGCCGGATGTGTTGCTCACAGGAGGCATTGGCCTTGTAAAATCATTGGCTTTTGCGCTGCTGATCGTAGGCATTGGCGGACTGCTCGGCAAAGCCGGAGTGAAACTGAAACTCTGATCTATCTGCGCATCCAGCGATAAAATAATATCAAACCTATCAGCACCATGAGGATCTGCAAACCAGCGGCGATCATGGTGCTGATATCTCTTGCAGACTTTCCTGCCCAGTCCATAAAATGATGTTTATGCAGGAGAGCGAAGCTGTATCCTTCCATCAGATCACTATCTGAAAAACGCGCAGCACAGCGTTCTGTGCTGGTTTCTACGTAATACCGCTCATTGTCGTTTTGGGCATAACTCACTTTCCAAACGGGCAGTCGTTTGTTCACGAATCCATATTCTCCGGCGAATTTTGTGATGGGTTCAATCTTGAGTACATCGCGTTGCGAATGCCCGCTCATCTGTGCTGCGAGAAATAACGCATGCTTGATCTCTCCATTCTCCAGCGGTGTGTAAGATGCATGATGAAGATATACAGGCGATTGCTTTTGTGCGGTTCCTGTGATCACACGCCAGTAGAATTCTTGGTCGATCTGAGCAATGGAAAAATTATAGATTTCGGCTTGCTTCAGTGCCTGCTTCATTTTGGAGATATCGGGCTGCATATCGCCTGATGCGATGGAGTAGCTGGTGTTATCTGCAATCTGTGTTTCCGGAAATAATTTCTCCCATGCATGCAATCCTCCGCTGAATGTGAACATGAGCGTGAAGAGGCAGGCTGTCAACGAAACGATACGATGGGTTCTTCGAGACTTTGCTACAGAGCTGGTTCCCCTTTTGGTTTTGGTGATGAAGAAAATGTACAGCCCCATGCAGGTGGTGAGAAATCCCAGTGCAGTGAGCAGTACCATCAGCACGTATTTGAAACTGCCTGCGGCATTCATCCAATCCCATGTGTGAAAAATTCCGAAGAAGAGATCGAAAGTTGCGCGTTTGTTGTCCATCACAAATGCAAAGCGATCCTGTGTTGTTTCAACGTACACTCTGATGCCATCTGCACGATCGAACTGTACTTTGTAAACAGGCAGCAGCCGGTTGATGTATTTGTATTCTTTGTCGAAGTTTCGGATCAGTTGAACACTTTCAACCAGACTACCGGTTGTGTCGGCCAGCACGCTGTTGGTGGCTGCATCGCAGCAATCGTGGGATGCTGCTGCTGGTGGTGGAATGCTGGATGCTGCAATTACCTGCATGGGTTGTGATGCGTCGGCAGCTATTTGTTTTTTTGCAGCAACATCTTTCGGCTGACCTTGCAGAAATTGTTTGGCGATGTATTGGGCATACAGCTGATCGCCATTTCGCAATTGCTTTCCGGTTTTGGCGCTGAGATAAACCGGCGGTTCTGCCTTCTGCAATTGTACCTGATAGAACCAGTTGGTGTCGATATGCACCAGGCGTACATTGTGTATGGCGCTGATCTTGTTCAGCTGCAAAGCCTGATGCAGCGGGTATTCCAGCGAGTTGCTGTCAACCGAAGCCGGCGTCAGCACTTGTGTGGCAACCTTCGGTTTAATGGTGGTCATCAGCGGATGCATAAATCCACTCACTGCCCAGAGCAGTACCGGAATTGCAATGATCAGGCTGCTGATGCGGTGCCACTTGTAAATATTCTTTCTGATCATATTACTTCTTTTTCCGCGTGAGGGTATAGGCAATGCCGATATTGATGTTCTGAGGATCGCCCACCGTATAGGCATATCCGAAAGAAGATTTGTTGCTGTACACTGAATAGTAATTGTCGAAGATGTTGATCACATTGCACCAGATCTCAGCTCCTTTCCATTCGTAACCGGCACGAAGATTCACCAGATTGAAACCGTGATCGCGAACGGTATTCTGAGGGTCCATCCAATATCCATCGTTGTGCTGCCACTCTGCTCCGATGCGGAACCCCGGCAACCAGTTGGGTTTGTATTGCAGCTCTGCATTTCCGACGAATGCCGGCGCACCGTTCATGGTTTTGCCGTCGTAGATGAGATCTTTGCGTTCGGCATATTCAACGAACTGATGTTTGGAGCTCGCTCCACTGAATCGGAACATCCATTCGCGGGTTGGTCGGAAACTGATGCCGTATTCAATTCCCTGATGTTTGGTTTTTCCTGCATTTACATTGCCGGAGCTGCCGTCGTCGAAACGAACACTGATGATCTCGTTGGTGCCACGGAGATGATAGATGCTCCAGTCTGCATAGATCTTATCGTGCCAGAGACTGATCCAGCCGCCGGCCTCATAGTTGAAGAAAGTCTGTGGCTTGAGGTCTGGTACCTTCACTCCGGTGAAGAGTTCCGTTACCTGTGGTGCAATAAACCCTTCGCTGTAGTTGGCATAGAAACCAATTCCTTTGAATGGTTGCCAGGTAATGCCGGCTTTCGGTGTGAATCTTTTGTATGTTTCAGTGGTGTTCGGCGATCCGCTGAATGCTTCAGCAGGCAAATGATTTCTGAATGCAAGTCTGAATACATCGAAACGGAGCCCGCCGATCAGACGAAGGTTTTCAGTTATCCTGTATTCGAGCTGCGTGAAAGCCGCACCATTATTGATTCCTGTGAAGTAGTTGCTGAGGAGGCTGTCTTTTCTTTCGGTGAAAGAAAGATATCTTCTGCTGATGCTGTCCTGATTGATGCGGATGTAGTAGGCATCATAAGTAGATGGACTCAGGTCTGCACTGATGCCGCTGGTAGTATTCAGTTTGCCTCCGAAGAATTGTTGCTGATGTGTAGCAACAAATGCATAACTGTTAAATGAATTGTCGTTGATCTCTCCATGCGCGAGTGATTTATCGCCTTTCCATTTGCCACTTATTCTTTTGTAATCATCCTTGATGCGATAGGAGGGATTCTGTGCTACGGTATTGTCTCTGTAGATCAGTGCAATGCTGGAGCTGCTGCCGTTTTTCCATTGATGATTCAGTTGTGTTTTGAACCGGAGTGCATTCACTTTGCGCCAGGTGAAGGTTTGGGGAGTGCTGTAGTCTTTGTTCCAGAAAGTTGCACTGTCTAGACCCCCGCGCATATCGCTGTAATAATCCAGCGCTGTGATGCTGGTGATGAGTTTGGTGTTCTCAGAAATTCTGTAGTCTGCACGAAGGGTGCCTGTCCATTTATGGAAATCACTTCTTTCCAGCACCCCATTTTTGTTTTGTGCGAAGTAGCCGTTGAAACTGAGGTTCAGTTTGCCGAAACTCGCGCCTGTGCTAAGTTCTGCGCGTCGATAGCCGGTGTTGTTGCCCTGTAATGAAATCCTGGCCGATGGTGTAGCGGGCGCTGATCTGGTGATGAAGTTGATGGCTCCTCCGATGGCTTCTGCTCCGTACATGCTGGAGCTGGGCCCCCGGATGATCTCGATATTCTTCACTGCCGTCATATTGATCTCCAGCAGGGCATTGTGATTGAATATGCCGGTGGTACGGATGGGAATACCGTCTTCGAGATAGAGATACAACCCTTTGGTGCCCATCGGCTGCCGGATGCTCATCATGTGCAGCTCATTGCCGAGGTTCACCATAAACACGCCTGGTGTTTTGTTCACCAGCTGATCTATGGTGGTGGCCTTGGTTTCGCTGATGGTGGCAGCGCTGATGGTACTGATGGCAATGGGTGCAGCAATGCGTTGCTGCATCTGACGATTGGCTGTTACAATCACCTGCTGCATATTGGCGGCCTGCGGCTCAAGCAGTATCAGCGTTTGCGCCGGCCATTGCTGAAATGATTTTGCTGCATAACCTATGCCACTCACTTTGAATGCGGCGATGGCGGAACTGAGCTGTATCTCTCCTTTATCATTCGCTACAAAACTTTGGCCTTCTGTTGTGGTGAGCGTTGCGCCTGGAATGGCCTCTCCTGTAATTTTATCTGCAATTTTTATCTGTACTGTTTCCTGTGCGCATACAGGGGCTGCTGCTGTTGCGAACAATGCTGTAAGCAACAGGCATAACATTATTTTCATCGATCAGTGAATTGTGCGCATGCACATTATCGGCGTCTGCAATGCAGTACCATACATGCATGCACAGGTTGAAGTTGGAAATCAACAAATAACTTGAACTGAAAATGAGTATGAAACTTATGCGCCGGGAGGATGAAAGAAGTCGGATGCAAAATCAACGGGTTTGCCGTTGTTGAAGGTATAAGCGGGAGTGCTTGTCTGTACAGGGTTTGAAGCGATCGTCAGCTGGTAATAAGATCTCGAAGAAACTACTTCCTGTTTGGAGGCCAGCTTCGATTCCGGGTTGCGCTGCTCTTTCTTTTCTGCCTGCTGCAGCTTTTTAGCCAGTAAGCAGTGACCGTTACAGTTCAGCATCGGCCTGTACCGGTTTTCGCAGAGGTTCTTCGCAATGTAGTCCTGATTGGCGTAGAACTCCATCACAATGATGGCCTTGTGAAAGGTTTGCACCGTAATGGCAAATAGAATTAATATGGCGAATAGTTTTCTGAACATGATCCATCGCGCCGGATGCCTGCAAAAGTAGGTGTTAATGCGGGACTTATACAAGCGCAGCCGGGAATTTTTTTTACCAACTCCCGGTCTGCACTGGGTTTGAGGCGCTTAATCCTTTACTTCCACCACTCCCTTCATTCCCATAATGCGATGAGGCTGGCAGTAATATTTGTAAACTCCCTTCTTTTCAAATACAAGGGCGTAAAGCTGTCCATTTTCGAGCATGGTGCTTTTGAAGGTTCCGTCATTGGCTACTACATTGTGCTCACCATTGCTTTCGTTGATCCATATAACGGTGTCGCCTATACTCACCTGAATGCTAGATGGATCGAAACGCATGCCACGCATTTTTACAATTTTGGTTACTGGCTTGTGTTGTTCGGGTATGATGGCTGAAATGAAAAATACGGTAAGGAGGGAGAGGATAATAATTCTGGTCATGGGTTATTTTTTACGGTGTTGATACATACATAGATGCAAAGCGCCAGTGAAACGATATTGGCAATTGTGCGGATGTTATGGAATTTGTTCCATGCTGGTTCGAATGCCGCACGGTATCCGCTCAGTGCTGTTGATGTGGCATTGGTAAGATCTGTTTTGGCGAGTACATCATTCAGCGGCACATTCCCACCGGCTGTTACGCCAAATACTGCAATGATGTAAACGAGCGCTGCTGCAAGCATCCAGATCCATGGACCGCCTTGCTTGTATTGAAGCCAGGTGGCGCCAGGCAGCAAGATCACCGGTGCCATGAAGCAGAGCAGAAATACAGGGTTCAGGATGGCTACATTGATCTGCTGAAATGCCTGCAGGTAACCGGCATCGGGCAGGCGGGTGAGTCCGGGTATCACGGCTACGGAAAAACTGAAGAATAATCCGGCCAGTAATCCGGTGGCAATTGTGCCGGCTGCTAAAATGAGGTTTGAAATATTTTGCATGTCCATTGTTTGATTTGTTTATGACACAAAACTATACACCAGCGTGGTGGTGGCATTGAACAAATCCGACAATCGGAACGGTTGCTTGCTACATCATGGTAAGTAGAGATACATTCTCCGGGGTCTCCTTCCTGTAAAACTCAACTGGCGAAATGCCAGTGAATTGTTTGAAGGATCGTATGAAGTGCGATTGATCTGAATAGCCGTGCGTGAACGCAATATCGGAGAGCTTGGTGAAGTGCCCGCTCTTCAATTGCTGCAATGCAGCCTGAAAGCGGCATACGCGCGAAAACATCTTAGCGGAGATGCCAACGTATTGTTCAAACCTGCGTTCGAAGGTTCTTTCTGTGATGTACATCGATTTCTGCAATTGCTTCAAAGGCAGATCGCCATTGGATTGCATGAGCTGGATCACTGCGTTTTGGATAACGGTATCCTGTGAAACCTTTTTCTTATAGATGATATTGCTGAGATGTGCGCCAATGAGATTGTATTGCTCCTGCAGATCGAATGTTTCTTCTAGTTGTGCAACGAGCTGTTTTCCTTCGGGGCCGGAAAGCAGCAGCAGATCGATGCAATCATCGGTGATCTCGCTGGCATTGAATCCGAAAAGGAGTTTCATCACATGCGGATAGAACATCACGCCACACATACGGAAAGCCCCGCCGGTTTGCAATCTTCCTAATTTCGTTGTTTGACCATAGAGAAATAAGGAGCTCAGCTGCTTGGTATCATCACCCCAGAGTAGTCCTTTTTCTGTCTGATGAAAAACCAGTCCGGGACAGCCATCGGCAATAGCACCGAGTGTGTGAGCTGCCGGTCCGGATGCAGACCAGAACGCCTGCACGTATTGTTGCAGGTGTGGCGGCGGCGCAGCCGTGTGAAAACTTACCGGTGATTTTGTGGGCTTCATCAGATTTTCTGCACTAAGGTTTTGTGAAGATACATTCATTTTTGAATGCAGCAATTGTGCCACGATGGTGCCATAACTGAATGTTTCAGGATTCTGAAGAAACACACCGGTACAGGTGGAAAAAGAAAAGCTACCCCACAACTCATGCTGTGCGGGGTAGCAAATTATCTTATGGTTAGCCATTAAGTGCAAGGAACTCTAAGTTACAGTTCGGCCTGTGAATCTGCAACTGCGCTTGCTTATTGATTTTCGGCTGGTTCTCCTGTTGTGAGAGAAAACTTGCCTGCTTCACGGATCGATTTGAATCCTCCCTGAATATCGGTTACATGCTCGAATCCCCGTGATCTGAGGATGGAGAGGAAGATCATAGAACGATAACCGCCTGCACAATGCACATAGTATTCTTTCTGTTTGTCGAGCGATGCGATCTCCTGATTGATATCGTCGAGTGGCGTATTCAGTGCTTCTGTGATATGGCCGAGTTTGTATTCTCCCGGTCTGCGCACATCCAGCACAGTTATATCTTTTTGTTCCAGCTGTGTTGCGGCAGTTGCTGCTGCGATGGAATCGATATGGTCTGTTTCTTTTCCGGCTGTTTGCCACGACGCAAATCCACCTTTCAGAAATCCGATGGTGTTATCGTATCCAACCCTTGCCAATCTAGTGATCACTTCTTCTTCTCTTCCTTCATCTGAAATCACCAGAATGGGTTGCTGAATATCGGGGATCAGCGCACCTACCCATGGAGCGAAATTTCCATCGATGCCGATATTGATGGAGTTGGGAATGAAGCCCTGCGCAAAGATCTGCGGATCGCGGGTATCCAGCATCAGTGCATTGGTTTCGTTGGCTGCTGCTTCGAATGCATCCGGCGTAAGGGCCTGGCTGCCTCTTTCGATCACTGTTTCGAGGCTGTCGTATCCTTCTTTGTTCATCAGCACATTGAAGGGGAAGTAGCCGGGAGGTGTGGGCAATCCTTCTGTGAGTTCTTTCACAAACTCTGCTTCCGTCATATCTGCACGGAGTGCATAGTTGGTAGCCTTTTGATTGCCGAGTGTATCGGTTGTTTCGCGACTGATATTCTTTCCGCAGGCGCTTCCGGCACCGTGTGCGGGATAGATGATCACATCATCGGGCAGCGGCATTATCTTGTTGCGCAGCGAATGATACAATATCGAAGCGAGTTCTTCTTTTGTTTTGTTGGCGAATTTCTGTGCAAGGTCCGGGCGGCCCACATCTCCGATGAAGAGTGTATCTCCGGAGAAAAGCGCTACCGGTTTTCCTGTTTCATCTTTCAGTAAAAAACTGCTGCTTTCCATAGTGTGGCCTGGTGTATGCAGCAATTCGAAACTGATTTTTCCTACCTGAAAATGATCGCCATCTTTTGCAATGATGGCATCAAATTTCGGAGCAGCATTAGGGCCGTACACAATCTTTGCGCCTGTTTTTTCTGCTAGGTCCAGATGCCCTGAAACGAAGTCTGCATGGAAGTGCGTTTCGAACACGTATTTGATCTGTGCATTGCCTGCAGTTGCTTTGCTGATGTATGGAGCCACTTCGCGAAGCGGATCGATCACTACTGCTTCTCCTTCGCTTTCGATATAGTAAGCACCTTGTGCAAGGCATCCTGTATAAATCTGTTCTATTTTCATATTCTTCAATTGTAGCGTAAAATTAGATACTGTTTTCTGGTTGGTTGGTGACTTACATCACATTGCAGCGATCAGGGTAGCAGCCATTCGATGCTGTTGCGATGCAGCACGAGCATATTTCTGGCTTCCATCTTTTTTAACAAACGTGAGATCACTTCGCGCGACGAATTGAGATCGTGCGCTATCTCCTGATGCGTAATGTTCAGTGTCGAGCCAAATTGTTTCACCTGCCTTTTGAGATAGAACTCCAGCCGTTCGTCCATGGTGGAGAATGCAATGGCATCGATGGTTTGCAGCAGGCTTTCGAACCGGTTTCTGTACGAGCTCAGCACAAACTGGTACCAGCTTTTGTAGGTGGTCATCCATTTGTCCATCAGTTCGGGGGGAAGGCTGATCACTTCGGCGTCTGTGAGGGCTCTGGCCAGTACTTCGCTTTTTTCGGATCTGGCAGAGCAGACGAAGGAGAGCGAGCATGCCTGGCCGGGTGTGAGATGATAAATGAAGAATTCATTGCCATCCTCATCTTCACGATACAGCTTGATGATGCCGCTTGCAATCAGCATGGTACTTCTGATTGTTTGCCCTACACGCAAAAGCGTATCACCTGCCTTTACGGATTTCACCGTGGCATGTGCAGACATCTGCTGGTAAAGCTCTTCTTCGAGACCGGGAAAAACCTGTTTCAGTTGCGTTGCATCCATAGGTGTAACTTATTACAAATATGGTACAATCGAAACGCCAAAAAGTTGACGAAGATCAGCTCTCCGACTGATTCCCTGCACTGGCTTTTGTGCGGGGTCTGGTTCGTGCACTGCGTACGCGGCTGAGCGTTTCTTCGGTCATGTTGAGGAAGCTGGCGATGTATTTTCCGGGAACGCGGTTCACCAGTTCAGGTCTGGTTTGGATAAAGTGTTCGTATCGTTTGGTAGCGTTGGGAATGCGGCAGATGATGGCACGTTGCTGAGCATCGTAGTAGTATCTTTCAAGCAGCTTCCTGCCAACAGCATTCATTTCCGGAAACTGATCATAAAGGTATTGTATAGCCGAAATGGGCATGATGTTCAGTTCGCAGTTTTCGAGCGTTTTGATATTCTCGCCCATTGCTCCGGGTTCGAGCAAATTCTGGATGCTTGTTATCACTTCACCTTCCCGGCAGATCCATGTTGTGATCTCCTTCTCATCATCGACGATGTATCCGCGCATCAATCCTCTTTTTATGAAATAGTAGTGCTCGCATCTTTCATTAGACTGCAGCACTAATTTTCCACGCCCGACTTTTTTCTCGATGCTGTGTTTGTTGAAATAATCTACTATCTCATCATTGATGGGATGTAATGACTTGAGGAAGTCAATCAATTGCTGATTTGCTCCAATTGCTTTGGTTGCCATAATAGTGGAACAGGTCTGTTTAAAAGGGTTTCACGGGCAATTTACGGGGTATTGTACATTTCTTAAAAAAAAGGGTGACATTTGGTTATTCATTACCAACCAGTCTACTATGAGCTTACTAACCTTACTGCCGCTCATAACCTTCGTTATCGGCGGCCTGGTGGCATGGTTGATCAGCAGGGGCAGCGCCGCATCCAAGATTGCGACCTTGTCTACCCGCCTTGCATCCGAGCAGGAACAGTTGAGTTTGAGTACCCGCAAGTTGCAGGATGCCACCATCAAAATCAATGAGTTAACTGATAGTTTCAATCAAGTGAAGGAAGAGAAGATCCATCTCTCGGCCAGTTTCAGAGAAATGGAAAATCGCCTGAATCAACAGCAATCCTTTCTCGAAAAGGCAGGTGAAACCATGAAAGCCTCCTTCCATGCGCTGTCTGCCGAAGCCCTCAAACATAACAATGAGAGTTTTGTAACACTTGCCAAATCCACGCTTGAAACACAGGTGACGGAAGCCAAAGGAGATCTCGAAAAAAAGCAGCAGGCCATCGATGCACTGGTGAAGCCGCTTGCCGAGAGTCTCGGCAAATTCGATGGAAAGATCCAGGAGATGGAGAAAGCGCGCATGCAGCAGCATGGGCAGATCAATCAGTATATGCAGGGCGTTCAGCAAATGACAGAAGCATTGCAGCGCGAAACGCATAATCTGGTATCTGCATTGAAAACATCGCATACGCGTGGTCGTTATGGAGAGATAGCTTTGAAACGTCTGGTGGAGTTTGCAGGCATGACGGAACATTGTGATTTCGAGGAGCAGGTGTCTGTAACCAGCGCTGAAGCAAAAACGCTTCGGCCGGATATGATCATTCGTCTTCCGGAAAAAAAGATCATTGTAGTGGATTCCAAAGTGCCGCTCTCTTCATACATGCGCGCATTCGAAACTGATAACGAAGAGGAGCGCAAGCAATACTTCGCACAACACGCGCAGGCAGTGCGCGATCACCTGAAAAATCTCAGCGCCAAATCCTACTGGAATGAGTTCGACGAATCGCCTGATTACGTTGTGCTGTACATGCAGATAGAATCATCATTCGGCGCTGCGCTGGCTGCTGATCCCACTTTAATTGAAGATGGTATCCGCAACAAAGTGATCTTTGCTACTCCAACTACACTGATCACCCTGCTGAAAACCGTTGGTTTCGTTTGGCAGCAGGTGAAGATCACAGAGAATATCGAAGAGATGCGCGCTGCGGGTGTTGAACTTTACAACCGAACTACGGTGTTGCTGAAACATTTCAACAACATGGGAAGCAGTTTAAAGTCTGCTGTAAATCATTACAACTCTGCAGTGTCTTCACTCGAAAGCAGGTTTATTCCGCAGGCGAAGAAACTGCATGCGCTGGGTGGCGCTTACACCAAAAACGAAGTGCCTGATATCGAGCAGGTGGAGTTGAATCCGAGAGATGTGGCGGAGATAATGATAGAGAATAACAATAATCCTGTCGCCTAGTACTCATAACAGGTTTGCAATAAAATGATTGGCTGATCGCATTGCGGTCAGCCATTTTTTTAGGAATAGCGTAATTGTATTGTTTCAGGGCTTGTCCAAACCATCTCCCTGATGTTGCCGAACCGGCAACCGTTTCTGCCGCAAAATGACTGTGATTTGTCAGTTTCACACCCGAATTAACCGCGCCGGCACTGATAATTTTGTATCCGGGAATGATCTGTAAAATAATCCCTATGCCCCTGACCGAAAAAACAGTTGAATGCGTAAAGTGATTGTATCAATGAATCTAACACTGGATGGCTATATGGCTGGCCCCAAAGGAGAGCTCGACTGGCACTTCGCCTATTGGGACGCTAACATGGGAGAACGGCTCGCGAAAGAACTGAGCCAGGCCGATACCATTCTGTTGGGACGGGTAACCTACCTGACCATGGCCGCTTTCTGGCCATTCAAAACTGCCGATGCTTTATGCCCCAGAGACGAATACGCCTATGCTGTAATGATGAATCACCATCAGAAGGTAGTGTTCAGCCGCAGACTCGAAAAAGCAGATTGGAACAATACAACTATTATCAAAGAAGATATTGAAGACGGAATGAATCAACTGCGTGCCGAATCGAACGGGCACCATAAAAACATAATGGTATACGGAAGCGGAAGACTTGTATCTGCACTGATACAACTCGATATGATCGATGAGTACCAGTTGTGGGTACATCCGGTACTCATCGGAAAAGGAAAAGCTTTTTTCGGAAAATATTTCGATCAGCAGGATCTCAGTTTACTCACCACAACCACCTTCCCGTCGGGCGTGGTATTACTGCATTACAAAGTGGAAAGATGATTATGCACGCTGTGCCACAGGCTCTGCAACGCTTGCTGTTGCTGCATTGCCGAATCGTTGGGCCTGGATCTTATCGTACTCTTTCACGTAATCGGGATGTTCGGTTCCCATCAATCGATCCCACACACGGAAGTACAAGCCGTAATTCCCTTTGAATTTGCTGTGATGCAGATTGTGGTACACCGATGAATTCAGCACTTCGAACAATACCGACTTTCTGAATCCTTTTGGCATCAGTTCGTATCCCAGGTGACCATACACATTGATCATGAATGCAGAGATGGTGAACCAGAGCACACCCATTGCATGCATCGGCATTACCATCACAATCACTACCAGTACGCCGCCTTCGGCAATTGCTTCGAGCACGTGGAATGAATAAGAGGTCCAGGGAGAAGGATTGGTGGATTTATGATGCACCAGGTGTGTAGCCTTGAAGATCTTTGGATGATGCATGATGCGATGGAACCAGTAGAAATAAGTATCGTGCACCACCAGACTGAGCGCAACACTCAAAGGCAGCCACCATACCGGATATGCTGCAATATCATCGTACAACAAAGTGTATTGCTTGAATGGAGTGGCTACTATCAGCACCACAATTACCGTGAACACAGCTGTGGACTGCATGGAATGCCAGATCTCTCTCCAGAAATCCTTTCTGGCAGCTTTTCTTTGCTGGATCTTCAGCTTCCTGATCCTGTTGCTGAAGAAAATATAAAAAAGGAGGAAGGGGATACCCGCCAGTACAAAATACCTGATTACGGATATGCTGAATACTTCAACGAAGATTTTCCACATTTGTTCCATACTGCTGAAAAGTTTTGATGGAACAAATTTATCCGTACACCTGCCTGTGGGCCGTTAACAAAGGATAATTAATGTTTCTGCTGAATTCTTTTTCTGATCCGGCTCAGCGAAACAGGTGTTACGCCCAGCATGGACGCGAGATGCTTGTCTGGTACACGGTTCACGATATTGAACTTGTCGGAGATCAGTTTCTGGTATCTTTCTTCAGGGGAGAGAAACACGAAAGATTCAATCATATCGAGGGACTCGGAGAGCATGCGCATGAGAAAGAAATTGCGCAGGGGTTCGAATTCGGGCTTGGCACGCATGATATTGTCCAGTACATCGTAGTCCACTTCCAGCAGTTTGCAATCTTCCAGTGCACGGTAGATGAACCGCGAAGGACGTAGGTTGATGATGGTGTCGTGAGACGCAATCAGCTGCCCTTCCCACCGGATGTACAAAGTGGCTTCATCTCCATTCTCTTTGATGGCATAGGCACGCATCACGCCTTTTTCAATGAATGCCAGTTTCTTGCTTTTATCGCCTTGCGGAATGTACACCTGATTGGCTTGAAGGGTAACAGTGCTGGATGCTTCAAAAAGCGGAGCAGTCTCCTCCGGCCCCAGTCCGGTTAGTTTCTGAAGGAACTCCTGAAGTATTTCTATGGCTGCAGAGCTGAATGCATTCATAGGCGCAATATACCTCTAAATAGTCGCAGATGCACCCGTTGCATTTAAGTTCTGCGGAGTAAGTTTGTATACACCAGTTCTATAACCATAAACACAATCAATATGCAAAAAATCACCCCCATGCTCTGGTTCAACGGCAATGCCGAAGAAGCCATTGCTTTCTACAAAAAAGTATTTCCGGGTACATCATCCTCCAATGAACTTCGTTCGGGAGATGGCCTTATCACGGCTGCATTCAATATTCTGGGACAGGATTTCATAGCCCTGAATGGAGGTCCGCAATTCAAGTTCTCCGAAGCAGTGTCATTTGTGGTAAGCGCAGATACACAGGAAGGGATCGACAACTACTGGAATCAACTCATTGCCGATGGTGGCGCTGAAGGTCAATGTGGATGGTGTAAAGATAAATTCGGACTAAGCTGGCAGATTGTTCCTCCGGTACTCACCAAACTTCTTACAGACAAAGACCGTGTTAAAGCAGGCAACGTAATGCAGGCTATGCTGAAGATGAAGAAAATTGTGATCGCTGATCTCGAAGCAGCTTATCAGGCAGCGTAATTCTCCTGATTCAACATACACATAACCGGACTGGTCAACTACCAGCTCCGGTTTTTTATTTGCCTGCTGTGTTTGAAAAATATCAACGATCTACCGGGAAGTTTTTTCTGATGAAGAACATGCCGTCGAACACTTCACTCCAGTTGCCTTTCATGGTTTGGAAATCCAGAAAGTAAGCCAGCTGGGGTTTCTTCCATTGAGCACCGGCATGGCGCAGGTCGGCAAATGCAACCGGATATTGCGTATTGTGGAGTCGCTCTTCCATGCTGCCGGGAATGAGTTGCGGAACATCCATGGTTTTGCCATTGGTATAATCCTGAAATTGTCCTTCGGAAGATGTGAAGCCGATTGCGTAGGCCTGATCTTTAAAGTAGTTGCGCACCGTTTGTCCCATCGGCTCAAGCGTTTTGAAGAAAAGACCTGCCTCTTCAGGAACCGCAACAGGAAATGATAAGGTTGATGTTTGCTTTGCGATGTGCACATTGTGCGCCCACACGATGATCTTCTTTCCAGCATACACTCGCTCTGCCAGCCAGATAAGATTCTCTGCCATTTGCTTATCACGAACAGACAATTCGTTTCCTTTCACAAGCTGCCAATAGCGCGTAGTCTGCGATTCAATGCTGGCAATAACTCTGTACCAGAAGCCTGCTGATTGCAACAGATCGGTGGCTGTTTCCTTTTCGTGCGGAGCAAGCAGTTTCTTCAATGCAACGAGCTTAGTGAAAAACTGTTGCTGCTCATCGGCAGATGGACGATACTCGCGTGACCTGAATGTAGCCACAGCAGTCTTTGTGAAAGATTCCCATGAAGCATCCACCGATGCTGCATGAAAGGTTTTCAGAAATTTTTCAAAATCAGTGAAGAGTTGAGCGATTGCTTTTGCACCCGAATGCTGGCTTTCAAAACCGGTTACTGTAAGCGGATTGCCGGAATTTGCTTCAGATTGAATGTAACTGAATAGCGGTTGCATCTGTTTGCTGTTGGCGTACATGAAGAACAGACTCCCTTTTATTTCATTGGCAAACTCTCCGCCATTGCGGGTGTTCTCCCAGATTTTGGTACAATCGTAGAACCCGCTTTCGAATGCCAGTACATCGAAGCCCATTTGCTGATGCAGAAATTTGATCAATCTCGTTTTGGCTAAGAAAGTGCCTCCTTCCCCATGCGTTTGTTCGCCCAGCAATACAACTCTGGCATTGCCGATGGCACGCTGCAGTCCGGCAAGATCCGCAAAGCTTGTGTCTGCAGGATCGATCGATTTCACTTCAGAAACATTTCTGTCGATACCGATCGCCGTATTGCCGGAGAGTTGACTGCAATGGCTGGATGCCAGTGCTATCACTGCAATCAGCAAACCGAACGATAAGGATGATATGCCGGAGGGTAAGTTTTTTCTGCGCATAGGAAGGGCTGTTTCAATACAGTATGGGCGGCTGCCGTTTTGTAATGTTGGGGGCGAAAATGTTTATCATTTGTTGTTGGGTTTCACGCGCATGCTCATTCCATAGGCATGCCTGAATCCGAACTGTTTGTAAAAATTAGTGAGGGCAGTACCGGTGTACAACCCTACGAGTGAATTTTCGGGAGCGTTCTTCAATAGCCAATCTTTGATGGCATTCATCATTGTGGAACCTATATGTTTTTTCTGCCAGTCGGGAAGAACCATCACATCCTTCAGATAATAAAAACTGGCATTGTCTCCAAGCAGCAATGCACAACCCAGTGCTGTATTGGTGTTGCTGTCTTCCGCAACTACAGCGTACAAGGGTGCTTTTACAATGAGTGCTGGATCGGTAGCGGGTTGAGTCTTCGTCCAGCCAACAGCGTCGATCAGTTTTGTATATTCTTCGGGAGTAGGGCAGCGTTCAACAATCCGGATATTGGGTGGAAGCGGTTCCGTAAAGCCTACATTGTGTGCAGCATGACCGAACCGGATGCAGTGCCCGTCCGGATCACCTACCAGCATTTCGCGCACACCCCATTCAAAAGTTTCAGGCACTTTATGAATGATGGCGCCTTTCGCTTTGATCTGTTCGTAGTATTCATCCACATCATCCAGAAAGATGCTGAGCCATGTGCCTTTCTGCCCCTGTTCTCCGAGACAGAAAAATATCTCGACTCCATCTTTGCTGGCTCCCCCGAATGTGGGCGGCGTTTCCCATTCCCATTTGCAGTCGAACCCCAGTACTTCTGTGTAGTAAGTGAGACTGCGTACAATGTCGGATGAGTACAGGATTGGTATCACGTTGTGAAAGTGCATGAAAAGATATTTAGTTCAGTAAATATTTGTTGATGAACACAGCCAGTTCCTGTTTACTGTGCAGCCATTTCTTTCCTCTGAAACCGTGTCGTACTCCGGGATACAGGATAAATTCAAAATGCTTTCCTTGTTCCTGTAAAGCATTCACCACTTCGAGGCTGTTCTGCGGATGCACATTCTGATCGCTGTTGCCATGAATGATGCGGAGCATGCCTTTGTATTTGTGTATCCAGTTGAGCACGGAAGTTTTCTGGTAACCTTCCGGGTTATCGGCCGGAGTGCTCATGTACATTTCGGTGTATTGCGTATCGTAGAAGCGCCAGTCAGGAGGGCCATAATAGGCAACGCCGTAATCGAAAACATCGGCGCCGTAGGTGAGTGCGAGGAGTGTCATGCGGCCACCGGCACTGAAGCCCGTCATGCAGAGTTTGGAAGGATGCACCCAGGGTTGCTGCTTCAGCCATCTTCCTACGGCCATATAATCTTCGGTTTCATAAATACCGGCCTGGCGATAAATGTAATTCATGCCCGTTTTCCCAAAGTGGCCACTGCTGCGGTTATCAGCCGATACCTGTATCACGCCCTGCTGCGCCCAGTAGATCTCGGATAACGAAATATTCCAGGTATCGAATACCCTGCTTGAATATGGCCCACCATACACCGTCATCAGTACCGGGTATTTTTTTGTGCTGTCGAAGTTCAGCGGATAGGTGATGGTTACAGGCAGATCGAATAATCCATCTGTGCTTTTTACCCGGATGAATTGTTTCCGTGGAATGGCATAGTTGTTGAAATCTGCTCCCCGCGCAGTTCCCAGCTCCATCAGTTTTTCTCCTTTCGTATTGAAAACTGCGCTGCTGGTAATGGTGGTAGTATTGGAATAATTGGCTACGAAATATTTGAAGTCCGGAGAGAACCACACATTGGTAAAATGATAATTGCCTTTGGTGATTCGTTGCATATTGGTTCCGTCGAGACGAATGCTGTAGATATCGAGGCGGGCAGAGTTTTCTTTTCGTGCACTGAAATAGAGAATGCGTTTCGCTTCATCGATAGCGAGCAGGTCTTCTGTGTCGTAATCGCCACTGGTAATGGCATTGATAAGGCTTCCATCTCTTTTGTAGAGATAAAAATGTGTGCGGCCCGTTTTGTCTGAACCTATGATAACATTTCGTCCGCTGTCGAGCCAGGTGATGGATGCTGCATTGTTGATGTTTACCCAGGTGGCTTGTGTTTCTTCATACAGCAGTTTCTTGCTGCCATTGTCGGGATCTACTTCAAATACTTTGATTTGATTCTGCCGGCGGTTCACCCATTTTACTATCAGTTTGTTATCCGGACTAAATCTCAACACTCCGAAGTACTGATCTTCCTTTTCATTGAAATCTGCCCAGACCGTCTTCCGGGTGGTGCGATTGAAAATCCCAATACGCACCGTCGGGTTTTTTTGTCCTGCTTTTGGATAACGATATTTTTCCAGTCTGCCGTTTTGTTCGTCTGTATCCGTAACGTACAATGAAAACACCGGCACATTCGATTCGTCGAAACGCATGAAGGCCAGATACTGGCTGTTGTGGCTCCATCGCATGGTGTTGCTGCCGGTGATCTCTTCCTGATACACATACGATGCTGCTCCATTCAGCGTAGAATCATTGCCATCTGATGTTACAGCAAATACAGTTGGACGCTTCTGTTCAACCAGAAAAATATTGTTGTTGCGAACGTATGCGCCGCATTGCCTGTCCGGAGAAGCTGTAGGGAGTGATATTTTAGGAGGAAAGCTGAAAAGCAGTCCTGGTGCGGGTGCTGGCTTTGTGATTGCATCGATCTGCTTGTTTTGCAGATTGGCAGTAAAGAATTCTTCCGATTGAGAAACCGGATTGGCTTTTTTAAAAACCAATTGCTGACTGCCCTTCCATTCCACCAATACGGGTAGGGGAGCTGTCAGCAATTGATCATTGCCAGTATATGCGTCAGTAAAATTGAGTATTTTTTGTTGAGCAGATGCTGATAAGGAAATCACTGAAAGAAGTATGAAACGTATCGGACGAGAAAGGATGGCTACACTATTCAACAATGTGCGATGCAATTTCTTTTCGATGCGTTTCATTGAAATCTGGTTATGGTGTTAAAACTGTTTTTGAATCCTGGGCTGGTTCAAATTGGCTTCTCTCCATTGTAATGTTCAGTCTGCGCAACATGGCGGGCATGTCGAACCCTTCTTTGCGGTAGTTTTCCTGAACAGCTTCTTTCGCATGTTGCAGATCTGCCTGTGATGCCCATTGAGCAATGGTTACAAATTGAAGGTTTCCTTTCTCGTCTTTTTGCTCATAGGCTGCGTCTTCTATGAAACCGGGCATTGTTTCTATGAGATGCCGGTTAGCTGCTACACGTTGTTTAAATTCATTTACAGAAGCTGCCGGAACTGTAAACCGGTCGATGAAGATAATCTTTTTAGGATTGAGTTTTTGTTGGAGGCTGTGAATGTTTTGAGGCAGTACCTGCATTTGCTGAAGAAAAGTGAAACGGTCTGTAAGCAAATCCACAGAAGCTACCTGCTGATTGCTTAAGCGAAAGATAGCATAACCCGGAGAAGATACTTTTTGCCCCAGTACAGGAATTCCGGTAAAGCTGTTCTGATGAGTTCCGGAGAAGATCCATCTCACAGTAACTTTGTCGTTCTCAGCAACGAGGTCGGTTAAATTCCAGTGTGCGTCAGCAAATGAATGAACCAGGTCTTTCGGTCCGGCCAGAAATGCTGCGTAACCTTTATTTCCTCCAATACCGGTGAATTCCGGTGAAATCAGGTCTTTGGCCAGTTCGAAATTTCTTTTATTGAGTGCATCTTCAAAAAGCTGGCGAACTATTTCTTTATTCTTTTCTGCATTGCTGATCATAACGGTCTCCTTTTTTGGTTTGATTTGATGGGTAGATGTAGTTTGTGCAATGAGTTCTCCGGCGAATAAATAGACAAGAAGAATCAGTGCTGATGCGGATTGTATCAGTTTCATGCTCGATCTTTTTACAAAACTACAAGTAGCGGGAGGCCGGAAATTGTAAAAAATCACTTGGTTTACCAGCGACGGGGACTGCGGAGGAATTCTTTTGGGGTCTGGCCAGTGAAAGCGCGGAATTCTTTGATGAAATGCGACTGGTCGTAATAACCAGCTTCATAGCCGGCATCGGTGAGTGAAGTATACGAAGGGATCTTCTCTATGATGTTTCTGATGCGGATGATCGATGCATACTTCTTGGGAGAAGTGCCGATATAAGTTCTGAACTTCTTCTCAAACGGATCCTGACTTATATGCAATGACGCAGCCAGCTCTTTTACTTTGATTATTCCATGCTGCTGCTGAATCAGCTGAACAGCACGCTGGATCAATGGATCGTTGTCTGTTCTGATCAATTGTTGCTGTAAGAAATCATCAGCAATTTTTGCACGCTCAGCATGTGTGGCTGCTTCCTGTATCTTTTCTGTAAATGCTTCCAACAATTCGGAAGAAAACACATTACCGGCATCTACAGTTTGATTGTAGAGCTCATGCGCCGGCATTTTGCTGAATGCGGCTAATCCGCCTTCGCGGAAAACAATCAGAAAATTGGAAGTCCCTTTGGTGTAGGAAAGTTGCCGGGCCGCGTTCTGCAATCCAGAAATGATCTGAAGCGATGGAGTAGTGGTATGTGCTCCTTCATAAAAAACAATAGAACCGTTAAGCCTGATTGCCAGCACAAGATAAGTGTCGGGAATGAGGGTATTGTTCATCCCGTTTTCACTTTCAATGATCATGTACTCCCTCACGTAAGGAGAGAGTGAAATGGAAGGTGAAAATTTGTATAGGTTCATTCCTGCCGGCACTTCATAAAATTACAGAAACTAACCCATGATGGAAAGAAATAACAATGCCCAGGAAAACATCTCTGGGCATTGCAATGAACATATGCGGGAAAGATTACTCAGAACGCAGGCTCTTCACAGGATTGGCCAGTGCTGCCCGAACAGATTGTATGCTGATGGTAAGCAATGTGATCAGCATCACTATCAGGGCTGCGATGCCAAAGATCCACAACGGCATTTTGATGGCATAGGCATAATCCTGCAGCCAGTGGTGCATGGCCCACCAGGCAAGTGGTGCAGCAACAGCAAAGGATACCAGTACGAATTTCATGAAGTCTTTGCTCAGCAACATCACAATATTGACCACTGAAGCGCCAACAATTCTGCGAACGCCAATTTCTTTGATACGTTGCTGAGTTGTGTACGAAGAGAGGCCGAACAAACCAAGGCAGGCGAGTGAAATGGCAATCGCTGCAAAAACATTGATGATCTGTCCGAGTCGTATCTCGCTTTTGTAGAGTTCGTTGAAATCTTCATCGAGAAAATGATAGTTGAACGGACGTTGCGGAACCAGTGTTTTCCATTTTGATTCCATGTATGCAATTGTTTGTGGGATATTCTTGCCGGAAATTTTCGCGAGCAATGTTCTGCCATATTTCCCAGGGAAGAGCACCAGTGGTTTGATGGCAGTATGCATCGATTGAAAATTGAAATCTTTCACCACAGCTTTCACTGTACCGGGTCTTGAGTCGTCGAGGAACATATTTTTCCCGATGGCTTCCTGCGGCTCCCATCCGAGGGTGCGTGCAGCCGATTCATTCAACACAAAATGATAATTTGGAGTAACACCTTCGGGAACATCCACATCTTTGATATCCTGCTCAGTGATGTCTTCTCCTGCTACAACCTGCAACCCAACAGTTTTGATATAGTCTTCATCCAATATCCCTGCAGTTACTGAAATATCCTGACCGGCTGCCATGCTTTGCGAACGCATGTTGTAGCCACCCCTGATGGAGGTGGGAGCATCACCTGCACGTGATACGCTCAGAATATCTTTGTTTGCAGTAAATTCCGATTTGATGGCTTTGATGTTCTTCAGCACATTCCTGTCGTAAGGCAGTACCACTACGTGTTCACGTTCATATCCGAGCTTTCTGTTCTGGATATAGTTCAGTTGTTTTTGTATAATGAAAGTGGCGATGATGAGGAAGGCAGAAATACTGAACTGAAATACGATCAGTGTTTTTCGCAGAATGGTTCCTGAACTGGTTGATTTGAATGCACCCTTCAATACTTTCACCGGCTGAAATGCCGACAGCACAACAGCGGGATAACTGCCTGCAAGCAATCCGATGCAAACGATCGCAAACAATGAAATGCCAATTACTGTTGGTGAAAGCAATGCCCATCCGCTCAGCGTTCTGTCCGATAACTGATTGAATGAGGGCAGTACCAGCAACACAATTCCAAAGCTAAGTATGAGCGCAACCAGCGACAGCAACACAGATTCGCTGAGAAATTGTTTGAATATCTGCGACTTTTCTGCGCCAACCACTTTTCTCACTCCCACTTCACGCGCACGCTCCATCGATCTGGCGGTGCTGAGATTGATGTAAGTAAAACAGGCAATGGCAAGTATCAGCAATGCTACTGCTCCAATAATATAGATGTATTTGATGCTTACGTTAGGAACGAATCCTTCGTATGGAGAATGAAGATGGATGGACCGGAATGGCTCCAGATCAAAATTGATAGTGGCATTCATCCCCTTCGTTTCGTTTTGCATAAAGGCAGGAAGTTTGGCCTGCATGCTTGCGATCCCTTCCGGATTTTTGAAAAGGAGGTAAGTGGTATAGTTTGCGTTGAAATAAGTTTTCTCCTGATTCGCTCTCGCTGTAGAAAAGGAGAGGATCATGTCGTAACCGATCTGTGAGTTGGAAGGACAGTCCTCAATTACACCCGTCACTTCAATCGGAACAGCGTCAGATCCGATCTTCACCACTTTGCCTATTGGATCTTCATTACCGAAATATCGTTTGGCTGTAGAAGCCGAGAGTACAATTTTATCCAATCCTGAAAGAGCGTGTTCGGGATTTCCTTTCAGCAACCGGAAAGAGAATACATTGAATATTGTTGAGTCGGCGAACAAGATTCTGGATTCTTCAAATTGTTTATCGCCGATAGAAATAACGCGGACTGCGTCCATCATTCTTACACCGGATTCAACCTCAGGGAAATTCTGCTGAAATGCCGGAAGCACTTTGGTGCTGGTGAAATTTCCTTTCTGGCTTTCGGTGCTACCTGGAAACCGGTAGCTCATGATCACGCGTGCAATGCGGTCTCCTTTTTTCTGGAATTTGTCGAAGCTGAGTTCGTGATGGATGTATAGCCCGATCAGCAGACAGCAGGTCATGCCGATCATCAGTCCCGTGATGTTGATAAGTGTGGCTGATTTGTTTTTGCTCAGGTTTCTCCAGGCAGTCTTCAGGTAGTTTTTAAACATACTGGGGTTGTTTAGCGTTGGTTATGCAATTGGTTATGGATGGCCTTGTCGGCTTATGGAAGAAATGAAATTGGAAATGAGAAAGTAACTCTACTGAAGATAGACAAGTTTTGCGGGAGAATGTTGCAATAATGGATGAGCGGATGGCGATGGCGGAGAGCCAATGCCAGCAGGTGTTTCAGGCGAATACTGGTTTTCCGGTAGTGATCTGTTGAATTATCAGACTAAAGCGTTTCTTTATTTCTTCTTTCCAGCTGCCTTCTTCTCCGCTTTGATTATCGCATTCGCCGCATTCTCACTCACACGATACTTCACAATCTTTGTAACCAATGTTTTCGGAATCGCCTTGTCATATGGCAGGTGAATGGAAGCGGGTGTGCCTTTGTATTTTGAAATCTCCTGTTGCAGCGATTCATCGAGACCAGACAATTTCCCGCCCGGATAAAATCCTATATGCGCTTTATTTGCTCCGAAATATACCAGCATGCCTTGCTGTTTATATGCCGGCATACCATAGCTGATGAGTTCCTCTGCCTTTGGAGCAGCTGCGCGGATGATCTTTCTCAGCTCCTGCAGGCGCGCCTGAAAATCGGGTGGATATGCAGTGATGTATTCATCAATCTGATTGAAATCTGATTTAACAGTAGCCATATGCAGTAATTTAGAATTCACTGCAACTTACTGAATCGATGTCAAAACCAATGAGTGTAAAAGCGACAAAATTGAGGTGGAATGCGGCTTTAAAGCACATCGTGCAGGTGGTCGAGCATAAAGCATACGCGGTCGCTTACCGGAAGTTTCGGAATCTCGATGAGTTTATATCCAAGCCTGCTGTAGACTTCCATCATTTTTTCGTAGGTACGAATGGCTTCTTCGGCATCCTGCTTTCTTTCTTCATCCTGCACATAGATCTGCTGCCATGGCGGTGTTACAAAAACGTCTTTGTGATAACGATTCCGCAACGCTGTTTCCATTATATCGGCAGGCACGGGAAGTTCGCAGAGCTCAAGATATCCGATGATATCCGGTATTCCTCTGTCGAAAAAAACAGGCGCTGATTGCGTGATCCGCTGAAAAAAATCTTCGAGCGATCTATTGAACATCAATTGTGCAAAAGCCATTCTGTTCTTCCATGGCAGCGCATCTTTGCCTTCGGCTACCTGTTGCTGGATAATGGAACGGCCGGACTCTTCCACACAGGAATACCCCAATTGTATGAGGTGACGAATAAGGGAAGTTTTGCCCATACCCGGACCACCCGTGATGACGATGAAATTTGATTTTGTAATGGAGGATGACATTTGTAAACCGATTGTATGAAAAAAGACTGATCCGGATTTTTTCTGAATCAGTCTTCTTAATAAACTGATCGCATGCTGCTGTTACTTGTAAGAAGCCGCCGCAGCTTTCAGGATCAACTCTGCAACTTCTTTTGGATGCGAAGCCATCGATGCATGGCTGGCTGGCAGGTGTATAGTGGTTGCCTTCATTCTTTCTGCAAACCACTGCTGTGTTGCTGGTGGAATCATCCGGTCTTTATCAGACACCTGATACCAGGTGGGGAGATTTTTCCAGCCGGCATCTGTGGGTTTGTCTTCAAAACATTTTCCGGAGGTCGGTTTCTCTGCAGCCTGCATCACATATGCTTCTTCGGGATCGAGATCCTGACAGAAGTTTTCATGGAATTGTGGGCGGTCGATCCAGAGAAAACCATATTTGTCTGGCCGCAATGCAGCTGCTCCCGGAGGAGGATCGGTTCTGCCCAGCAGCCCGCCAAGGTTTTCGGATGTATCAGGCGCGAATGCTGCGATGTAAACAAGGCCGGTTACATTTGGACATTTACCGGCAGCTTCCGTAATAATGGCACCGCCATAAGAATGACCTACAAGGATAGTTGAACCGTCCATGGATTCTGCCAATCTCCGTGTGATCTCTGCATCATCTGCCAATGAAGTCAGCGGATTCTGTGTTGCCACTACTGTGTGCCCCGCATTCTTCAGAATGGGAAGTACCTTACGCCAGTGACTTCCATCACCCCAGGCGCCATGAACAAGTACGATGTTTGTCTTGTTTGCCATAATTCAGATTTTAGATTACATGAATAATGATACTGTCAGGCTGTGTAAAAGCTTGTATAGAAATCGTTGCAGCTGATCTTTGAAGGGGTATTTCGAGATGTTTCAGAGAAATAAACCGATTGTCCGGGAGGTCTGTTTCAGGAGCTGGTAAGATTAACACCATATTGGCCGGAGATCAAATATAGAAAATTATTGGATGCATTGAATGGCCGCCTGTAAAGATGAAGCCGGCCAATGATACCAGACTTGCTACTTTTGATATGAAGCTTTTTTGAATTAATTTATCGCTGCATCAAACTGCCTTATATGATAACCATTCATCTAAACCGCATCCTGCTGCTTGCCTGCACACTGAGCATCAGCGCCGTATCCTTTGCACAGCGAACCCTTCGGCAAAGAACCGACTCGATAACTGCACTGGTGCAACAGTTCCTGAACGAAAAACAATCGGAGAAACTCTATGAACTAACGGCTCCTTCCTTTCGGGAACAGTTGAATGCCGATCAGTTCAAAACTGTCACGGAGAAAGGCATTTACCCGATGGGAAAGATTGTCGCAAGCAGTTTCGAGAAAACCACAAACGGTATCTTTTTTTATAAAGTTGATTTTGCATCCGGACCATCCCTGCTCAGTGTGGGCATCGATAAAAATGACAGGATATTTTACTTATTGCTTGGCCCATACCAACCTTCAGTAAAGCGCGATCCAAAGGATATTGCAACCTCCAATCCATTGAAGACAGATCTCGATAAAAAGGTGAATGAGCTTGCCTTGAATTATATGACACAGGCCAATACATCGGGTATGATCATCGGCATTCTCGATCGAAATCAACAATACTTTTATGGTTATGGCGAAACCAATAAAAAGACGCATGCAATTCCGGATGCCAGCACCATTTCTGAAATAGGTTCCATCAGCAAAACATTTACTGCTACCATACTTGCACATGCCATTCATGAAGGAAAACTGAAACTGGATGATCCGGTGAACAAATATCTTCCTGATTCAATTCCTTTGCTGCAACTCAATGGCAAGGCAGTTACTTTCAGGCATCTGATGAATCACACTGCCGGTTTTCCGAGAATGCCGGAGAAGTTCGATGAAAAGAAGATCGATCAGAATGGTATCATCATTTATCCGGTTGAGCAGTTCTTTGGCTTTCTGAAGAACCTTAAACTCTTAAATGAACCGGGTGTAAAATCTGAATATTCCAATGCCGGAGTTTCACTGGTGAGCACCATCCTGCAAAGATTGTACAACAAAACATATGAGCAGCTGATCTGGAAATATATCTGCGATCCGTTGGGAATGAAGGACACAAGAATTCATATCAGAAAAGAAGATTCTGCCAGGTTTGCAACCGGGTATGATGCTTCAGGAGAATATTATTTTCCCAGAAATCTGCCTCCGGTATATCAGGGTGCGGGTGGCCTGCGCTCAACGGCAACCGATTTGCTGAAATATGCGAAAGCCCAGTGGGATGCGCCTTCCAGATCGTTGACAAAAGATATTGCACTCACGCACGATACAACTTTTACTATGGAGAAATCAGCCATCGGTATCGCGTGGATGCATGTGTTTGCCGGAGATGTGCCCGTTCTGTTTCACAATGGTGCAACAGGTGGTTATCGATCATATCTTGCTGTAAATCTGGAAAAGAAAATAGCGGTGGTGGTGCTGGTGAACAGTGCCATTGCAGCAGACAAAACCGGCGCAGACCTGATTCAATGGTTGTCGAAGCAATAAGTAAGAATAGCCATAAATAACAAAGCCCCGTGAGGGGCTTTGTTATTCTAAGAGGTTTGATAAATTTCTCGTGATCCGGTGAGGTACATTTCCTGATAGCCTTGCATGGTCTCTTCCATTTTTTTTGCCAGCTCAGGATTCTCTTTGTATTTCTCCCAGCTTTTTTCATATGCCGTAAGATTGGCATATTTTGTAACCATTATCACACGGTTGTATTGTCCGGTGAGGTCTGTCATAACGTGAACCAATTCTTCCTGCCCTGTCATGGCTTCCTTGAATTTTTTTGCCAGTTTTGATGCATTGCCTGGCTTGCAAACGAAGATGTCGTGAACGAAGATCATAGCGAATGATTTAATTGTTATGATTAAGTGAGTGGGTGGCGAAAGGGGAGATTGTACAGCCTTGTTGAAAAGGAGTGTGAAGGTACGATCAAATGCCGGCAGGGCTGGTTTTCCTGTACTGATAATGTCATTGCTGGTCCGGCGTTTTCCCGATCTGGTCGGATATCGATCGGACGGCATCATCAAACAGCTTTATTTCCGTTTTAAATATCAACCAGATGGAACTGAGAAAATTTGAATTCGACGAAAAAGGAGCACTCATCATTCCCGCTTCTCCTTCCTCATCCAAACATGATTTCGATTTCTTCTTCGGCAAATGGCAACTTAAGAACCGAAAGCTGAAAGAGCGATTGGTGAACAGCAATGAGTGGATAGAATTTGCTTCAACACAGGAATGTTATCCTATTCTGAAAAATACCGGCAATATCGACGACTTTCTGATGGATGATTTTGAAGGCATGACACTTCGGCTCTTCAATCCGCAAACAAAACTCTGGAGCATCTATTGGGCGGACAGCAATACCGGTACACTCGATAATCCTGTGGTGGGTTCGTTCACCGATGGCGTCGGACATTTCTATTCCAAAGGAAAACACGGAGAACTCGATGTGCTCTGGAGATTCAAATGGGATGCAAGTGATCCCGAACACCCGGTTTGGAGCCAGGCCATTTCTACGGATAACGGACAAAGCTGGGAATGGAACTGGTATATGCACTTCAGCAGATTCGTACAATAAGTTGTATCGAAAGCGAACAATTAAGAATAATGTTAGTGGGTATATATTTGATAACCAATAGAGTGCAAAAAAGGAATACTCTTTGTAAACCTAAGGCCACTGACTGAAAAATTGTTGTCGCTATGTTCAAAACCAATTTGAGAATCGCCTGGAGGAATATCATCAAACATCGCTTTCATTCACTGGTGAATATCGCAGGACTGTTCGCGGGCATTACGTTTGCGTTACTGATCACTGCGTATGTGTGGCAGGAGTTGCAGGTGAACAAACAACTCAGCAATGCAGATCGTCAGTACATTTTGCAAACGCATTCGAAAGATCCGAATCTCGGTAATGATCTCACCAGCTTCGGCCCGATAGCCAAAAGACTGAAAGAAGAATATCCTCACCTGGTGAAGAACTTCTATCGGTTCGATGGCATTTCTTCTCAGCTGTCAAAAGGCGATAAACATTTCAGAGAATCCATACAGGTGGGCGACAGTACCATTCTTACCATGTATGGATTTAAGATGCTTCATGGCGATGCTGCCACTGCATTGAACAATCCTTTCTCCATTGTAATACCCGAAGAAAAAGCGATCAAGTATTTCGGCAGAACAGATGTGGTGGGCGAAAGCATCACCGTCAGGAATTTTTCGGGGGATAAACGGGAGTTCCAGATTACTGCTGTAATGAAAGAACCTTCGGAAAACTCAGTGACAAACCTTACCGACGATCAGTTGAATTTTCTTACAGGATTTAGTTCAGTTGCCTGGTTCGGCAGAATGGATGTTGAGTCCTGGCAGAATATCTATGTTCCTTCTTTCGTTGAACTGCAGGAGGGCGTTGATCCAAAATCGCTGCAAGGGCCGCTGGATCAGCTGATCCGCAGCAATGCTCCGGCTGTGCTGCAACAGAATCTTTCAGTTACCCCCATACAGTTAAGCAAATACTATCTCGGAAAAAATAACGGACTGGTCAGCAGAATGCTGTATACATTATCCATTGCAGGACTTTTCATTCTTCTGATGGCCATTGTAAACTTTGTAAACATTTCCATCAGCAGGTCGGGAACCCGTATGAAGGAGATCGGCGTAAGAAAAGTGCTGGGCGGAATGAAGAAGCAACTGGTAATGCAGTTCTTGTCCGAAGCATTTATTCTGGTGCTGGTGTCAACCCTGATGGCCATTGCAGGATATGCGATGATGCGGCCCTTATTCAGCAGCATTGTGGGAAAAGAATTGCCGGAGCTGATGGCATTCCCTTCCTGGTTTGTTCTTATTCCATTGATCATTTCAGTGGCGGTTGGTTTTATGGCGGGTGTGTATCCCGCATTGGTGCTGAGTTCTATGAAAACAATCGAGTCGCTGAAAGGGAAGCTGAAATCGGTAAAGGAGAATATCCTGCTCAGGAGATCGTTGGTTGGGTTTCAGTTTGGCATTGCATTGATAGTGTTGGTGGCGGCAGGCATCATCACACAACAGGTTGCTTATTTCTTCGGTCGTGAGCTGGGATACAACAAAGAATTTGTGGTGAGTTCGCAAGTGCCGCGTGACTGGACTCCACAGGGCGTAGAAAGAATGGCCACGGTGCGAAATGAATTGGCGAACCTGCCCGGAGTGAAAGAGGTGAGCCTTTCTTATGAAATTCCCAATGGCAATAACGGCGGTTCGTCGGCTGTTTTCAGACTGGGTGCTGATTCAACACAAGCCATCGCTTTACAGAATTTGATTACAGATGAACATTATCTCACCACTTATCAGATACCGGTAAAGGCCGGACAATACTTCAATTCTGCAGATTCCGGAAAAGTAGTGCTGAACGAAACAGCTGCAAAAATGCTTGGCTGGAAAAATGCGGAAGAGGCTATTGGGCAACAATTGCGAATGGCCGGCGACCCTACGGTGTTCTCTGTAAAAGGAGTAACTGCGGATTTCTATATTGGTTCCATGCAACAGAAAATGCAACCGGTGGTCTACCTCAATGTAGATGCCGTACCGATATACAGATTCTTTTCCCTGAAACTTCAACCCGGAAATACCAAAGAAACCATCCGGTCTATTGAAAACAAATGGGCAGAGTTGCTCCCCGGCAGTTCCTTTGAATTCAGTTTTATGGATGAAGCGCTTCAGCGGATCTATGCCAACGAAATCCGTATGAAGAAAGCGGCTTATACAGCTACGGCTTTGTGCCTGCTGATTGTGCTGCTGGGCGTACTTGGTCTGGTTGCCATGAATGTGCAGAAAAGGATCAGGGAGATTGGCATCAGAAAAGTGCTGGGCGCTTCGGTTCCCGGAATCATTATGCTCTTTGTGAAAGAGTTTCTGCTGATCATAACAATAACGGCGCTGGTAGCTTGTCCGCTTGCATGGTTCATCATGAACCAATGGCTGAACAATTATGCCGCGAGAGTGAGCATCACCCTCAATCCATTTATAGTTTCCATGATGGCTCTAGGTGGTGTTACGCTATTATTAATTGTACTGTACACTGCAAGAACTGCTTTGATGAATCCTGCAAAAAGTTTGAAAGCAGAATAAACGTTTGTTCCCCTATTTCATCTTCGTTAATAATTTGTGAATACCCAATTCGGCTGCAATGCAATACAGATGCGGCCTGTGTTCGCATTCGTTAACACGTGATTAACCATAAGATAAATATGGCTTTATCTATTTACAAAAGAAAGTCCCCAATTTTGCATGGTATTTGGTAACTCATGAACTGAGTATTACTAATCGTTTTTTTTTTCAGTGTGTATTTTTATTCAATGATGAGGAGAATCCTTTTTATCGTGATCCTGTTTTCCCTGCTTTTCCGCGGGGACGATCTCGTTTATATAGGTATCCATCATCACCCCATTTGTTACGTTTCTGCACAGGGTAATGAAAAGAAACAGCTGGCAGTTGCAGCAAAGCAGGAAGCTTCGCTGAACAAAGGAAATACATCGGGCGCTGCTGATTTTCTGATCATAGAAGATCTGGAAGATGAAGACAGTGTCAATGCCTTTGCCCGAAAATCGAGACTGCTGGCGAATTACAGCCATTTACTTTCCCGGTACACTATACCAGACGATGATCCCGGTTCTTACTGGGAGCATCAGCCTACCGACCACTATTCGTCGTACAGATACATCTTGCAAAGAACTTTAAGAATCTGATCATCCGGCACGGCCTCTCTCTGGAGAGGTATGGTTGCTAATTAACGGTTGTTCGTTAACGTTACAGATGCTGCAATAATCCGCATCCACCACTACCGGTTGTTCTTGCCTTTCCCTAAAGAGGAGCCGCCTGCTCCAAACATTTAACCGCTCAACATTTAGTTATCGTCATGAAGAGGATCATTGTGTTCATGTGCTTGTTGGCATTGCTGTCCCAATCAAGCTGTAAATCAGAAAAAGAACAAAAAGAAGAAGCCAGCAAATTCGCAGTTACCAGCCCCATCAGAGTGGATACATCATTCACCAAAGAGTATGTTTCGCAGATCAGGTCTGTAAGGAACATCGAGATCAGGGCTCAGGAAAAAGGATTTCTGCAAAACATTTATGTAGATGAAGGACAGTTTGTGAAAGCCGGACAAGTACTGTTCCGCATCATGCCCAAGATCTATGAAGCAGAATTGCTGAAAGCAGAGGCGGAAGCCAAAGCGGCAGAAGTGGAATTGCAGAATACCAAGGCACTGGTAGACAAAAACATCGTTTCAAAAAATGAGCAGGCAGTGGCACAAGCCAAGCTGGATCAGGCAAAAGCTGAAACAGCGCTGGCAAAACTGCATTTGTCTTTCACCGAGATCAGGGCTCCTTTCGATGGAGTGATCGACCGTATTCCAAAAAAACTGGGAAGCCTCATCGATGAAGGAGAGCTGCTCACCAGTCTCTCAGACAACAGCGAGATGTTCGCTTACTTCAATGTGTCTGAGCCCGAATACCTCGAATACCAGACCAATGTAAAAGGCAGAGCCAATACCAAAGTGAATCTGCTGCTCGCCAACAACAGCATCCTTCCCTACAAAGGATTTGTGGAACTGATCGAAGGTGAGTTCGACAACGAAACCGGCAATATCGCTTTCCGCGCGCGCTTCCCGAACCCTGACAGATTGCTGAAGAACGGGCAAACGGGAAAAGTGATGATGAGCCTCCCCATGAAGAATGCATTGGTGATTCCACAAAAAGCTACCTACGAAATACAGGATAAGAAATATGTTTTTGTAGTTGATAAAGACAATGTGGTGAAGTCAAGAGACATCACAGTTGCAGGCGAAATGCCCGATCTCTATGTGGTGAGTGGTGGTATCGCGGAATCTGACCGGATACTGCTCGAAGGAATTCAGAAAGTGAAAGATGCAGACAAGATCGCCTGCCAGTTTGTAGCTCCGCAGGAAGTGATCAGCCATCTCAGGTTAAAAGCGGAATAGTTCAACTCAAATAGCGAAGGCAATGTTCAATAAATTTATACAGAGGCCCGTACTCTCGATCGTAATATCGCTGATCATCGTGTTCCTTGGTGTGCTGGCCATCACACAATTGCCGGTAACGCAGTTCCCGTCTATCTCTCCCCCCAAGGTGAATGTTACGGCTGCCTATCCCGGAGCGAATGGTGAGCTGATGATCAAAAGCGTTATCATTCCTTTGGAACGCGCCATCAATGGTGTTCCCGGAATGAAATACATGGCATCGGATGCCGGTAACGATGGTGAAGCAACCATACAGGTGATCTTCAACTTAGGCACCGATCCCAACCAGGCATCACTGAACGTACAGAACCGTGTGGCATCGGTTGTGAACAAACTGCCGCCACTGGTAGTGCGCGAAGGTGTAAAGATCACTCGTGAAGAATCGAACATGCTCATGTACATCAACCTGTACAGTGAGGACGATAAAACAGACCAGAAATTTCTTTTCAACTTCGCCGATATCAACGTGCTCTCCGAGCTGAAACGTGTGGATGGCGTGGGTTATGCAGATATCCTCGGTAACCGGGAATACGCCATGCGTGTATGGCTGAAGCCAGACCGCATGCTTGCCTACAAGATCTCCGCCGAAGAAGTGATGAAGGCATTGAGCGATCAGAGCCTCGAAGCTTCTCCCGGCAAAACAGGGGAGAGCTCCGGTAAACGCTCCCAATCTTTCGAGTATGTATTGAAGTATTCCGGACGATTCAATTCGAAAGAGCAATACGAAAACGTGATCCTTCGTTCGAGCCCGAACGGAGAGCTGCTTCGTCTGAAAGATGTTGCAGACGTGGAGTTCGGAAGCTCCATGTACGATATCTATTCGAACCTTAACGGAAAACCTTCTGCTGCGATTGTATTGAAACAATCTTACGGAAGCAACGCCAGCCAGGTGATCGAGAATGTGAAGAAGAAGATGAAGGAGATCGAAGGCAGTTCTTTCCCCAAAGGAATGAAGTATGAGATCAGCTACGATGTGTCTAAGTTCCTCGATGCAAGTATCGAGAAAGTATTGCACACATTGGTGGAAGCATTCATCCTCGTAGGTATTGTGGTGTTCCTCTTCCTGGGCGACTGGCGATCTACGCTCATTCCCGCAATGGCGGTACCCGTATCACTTGTAGGAACTTTCTTCTTTATGCAGTTCTTCGGGATCACGCTAAACCTTATCACACTGTTTGCATTGGTAATGGCCATCGGTGTGGTAGTGGATGATGCCATTGTGGTGATCGAAGCCGTGCATGCGAAGATGGATGAAGATAAAAGGATCTCACCACTGAAGGCTACCAAAAGAGCCATGAAAGAAATTGCCGGAGCCATTGTGGCCATTACGTTCCTGATGGCGGCAGTATTCATTCCGGTGGCATTTATGGGTGGACCGGTTGGCGTGTTCTATCGTCAGTTCTCCATCACCATGGCAACGGCCATTATCCTTTCGGGTGTTGTGGCATTGACGCTGACGCCGGCGCTTTGTGCCATCATTCTGAAAAGCCATCACGGAAAACATACACACAAAAAATCAATTGCAGATAGAATCATCGGAGGATTCAATAACTGGTTCGAGCGTGTTGCAGGCAAATACAGCTTTGTATTGCGCAGAACAGTTACGAGAAGATCGCTCACCTTCATTGTGCTGTTTGCCTTCTGCGGAGGCGCATGGTTCCTGAATAAAACAGTACCATCGGGCTTTATCCCGAATGAGGACCAGGGTATGTTCTATGCCATCATTCAAACACCTCCGGGTTCTTCACTCGAAAGAACCAATGAAATAGCAGAGAGATTGCAGAAGATCTGTGAAGATGTTGATGGGGTGCAGTCGGTTTCTGCATTGGCGGGTTATGAGATTCTTACCGAAGGAACCGGCGCCAACTCCGGAACCTGTCTGATCAACCTGAAAAACTGGAGTGATCGGAAAGAGTCTGTAACTGAGATCATTCATGAACTCGAAGAAAAAACAAAAGATATCACAGGGGCGAATATCGAATTCTTCCAGCCGCCTGCCGTTCCTGGATATGGCGCTGCCGGTGGTTTCGAACTTCGTCTGCTCGATAAAGCAGGGAGCGGCGACTACAAGAAAATGGAAACCGTGAGCAACGATTTTGTGAAAGAACTCACCAAGCGGAAAGAGCTTCAATCCGTGTTCAGTTTCTACAGTGCGAGCTTCCCTCAATACCTGCTGAGTGTGGATAATGATATTGCACAACAGAAAGGTGTTACCATCGACAATGCGATGAATACGCTCTCCACGCTCGTGGGCAGTAACTATGAGATCAGCTACATCCAGTTCGGTCGACAATACAAAGTAATAGTGCAGGCATCGCCACAGTACAGAGCATTGCCCGAAGACATTCTGAAATTGTACGTGAAGAACAATAAAGATGAGATGGTGCCATTCTCTGCATTCATGCGAATGGATAAAGTGTATGGTCTCAGTGAGATCACGCGTCACAATATGTACAACGCTTCGGAGATCAGTGGTGCAGCAGCACCGGGATACAGTAGCGGTGAGGCCATCAAAGCTATCAATGATGTAGCGGCCAAAACATTACCGAGAGGCTACGGTATAGACTGGGCGGGCATTTCAAAGGATGAAGTGATGCAGGGGAATCAGGCTGTGTACATCTTCCTTATCTGTCTTGGTTTTGTGTACCTGATTCTTGCTGCGCAATACGAAAGCTTCATACTTCCGCTGGCAGTGATACTTTCTTTACCCGCCGGTATTTTCGGGGCACTGCTCTTCTTGAAAATACTGGGGCTTGAAAACAATATCTACGCACAGGTAGCGATGGTGATGCTGATCGGTTTGCTCGGAAAGAATGCTGTGTTGATCGTTGAGTTTGCAGTGCAAAAACATCGTGATGGAGCAACCGTTTATCAGGCCGCGATGGAAGGCTCGAAAGTGAGGTTCCGTCCGATTCTGATGACGAGCTTCGCATTCATCGCAGGTTTGATTCCGCTGGTGCTGGCAACTGGTCCGGGTAAGATCGGAAACAGAACCATCGGTACAGCAGCTGCGGGTGGTATGTTGTTCGGAACCATCTTCGGTGTGGTACTGATACCGGGATTGTATTACGTGTTTGGAAAAATCGCTGAGAAACGCAAATTCAACAAAGAAGAAGAAGAGACTCCTTTAACCGAAGAAATTGAAGATAATGTTCTTGTATAAAATACTGAAGCAACGAAGCGGCATAGTTCTGGGAATCTGTCTGGCAGCTGCCGGTTGCAAACTGCCCGCAGCAGTGCAGCAGACCGAAAACAAGTCTGTGCCTGTATCCTACGAAAACAGCGTGGATACCACCAATACAGGATACATCCCCTGGAAGAATTTTTTCACGGATGCTAATCTTGTAAAGCTGATAGATACAGCCATCAAAAACAATCAGGAGCTGCTGATCACCCTGCAGGAGATCGAGATCGCGAGAAATGATATTCGTGTGAGGAAGGGAGCGCTGTTGCCATCGGTAGGAGTTACTGCCGGAGCAGGTGTTGAAAAAGTAGGGCGATATACCAGCCAGGGTGCTGGTGATGCCACCACTGAAATTGAGCCTGGCAAAGAAATGCCCGATCCGCTCGGAGATTTCACTATCGCCGCCCGCGCCAACTGGGAAGTGGATATCTGGAAGAAGCTCCGCAACGCAACGAAGGCGGCCGTTACAAGATATCTTTCTACCATGGAAGGAAAGAATTTTGTGATCACCAACCTGATTGCAGAAGTAGCCAACTCCTATTACGAATTGATAGCGCTGGATAATCAGCTGGCGATTGTAAAGCAAAACATCAGTCTGCAAAAGAATGCTCTCGACATTGTGAAGGCGCAGAAAGATGCGGCAAGAGCAACAGAACTGGCGGTGAAGAAATTCGAAGCAGAAGTGCTGAAATCGCAGAGTCTCGAATTCGATATTCTTCAGAAGATACGTGAAGCGGAGAATAAGATCAATTTTCTGCTGGGCCGTTATCCGCAGACAATCGTAAGAGATCAGAGCAGTTTTATGCTGGCTCTTCCTCCTTCGGTGAACGCGGGCATCCCTTCGCAGTTGCTGGCAAACCGGCCGGATATCAAACAGGCAGAGCTGGATCTCACAGCTGCAAAGCTCGATGTGAAAGTGGCGCGTGCCGAATTTTATCCAAGCTTTGAAATATCGGCTGCATTTGGATTGCAGGCCTTCAAGCCTTCTTATCTGGTGAAGATGCCTGAATCGATTCTGTATTCGCTTGCAGGAGATCTGGCAGCGCCACTGATCAACCGCAATGCACTCAAAGCAGAATTCGCTACGGCCAATGCAAAGCAATTGCAGGCGATGTACAATTATGAACGTACCATTCTGAATGCTTATCTCGAAGTAAGCAATCAGTTATCGAATATCAGCAATCTCGAAAAGAGCTACGATCTGAAATCAAAGCAGGTAAATGCACTGACCAGCTCAATTGACATTTCAACTGACCTGTTCAGAAATGCAAGAGCCGATTATCTCGAAGTGCTGATGACACAGCGCGATGCGCTTGAAGCCAAACTCGAATTGATTGAAACGAAGAAACAGCAATTAGGTGCTGTTGTAGATGTATACAGGAGTTTAGGCGGTGGCTGGAAATAGATTTACACGTACATACAGTTAGTTAAAGTGCAGTCATGAGCCGGCAATTCTTTGCCGGCTTTTATATATCAGTTTCTCCCACCATTTGCTTTGAGGGTATTGTTGATCGAGTATTACTGCCTCTCCGATCATAGGTGTAGTGTATCTCAGGCCTGCATTGTCCGCAGCAGCTACAAATTTTTGAATGGGCTCATACCATGGATGCAGCGCCAGCGCGAACTTTGCCCAGTGAACAGGCATGATCACTTTTGCCTGCAGATCACGTGCTTCATCGATCAGCTCTTCGGGCATTGAATGGATGTAAGGCCACATCTTGTTGTATTGTCCACATTCAAGCAAGGCAATATCAAATGGACCGAATTTATCACCGATCGATTTGAAGTGACTATCGTATCCGCTGTCTCCTCCGATGAATATTTTGTAGTGATCTATTTCGAGTACATAGGAAGTCCAGAGTGAACCATTACGTCGAAGAGACCTTCCGGAGAAATGTCTGGCAGGCGTAGCTGTGATCTTGATATTGTCTGCTAGTTGCAACGACTGCCACCAATTGAGCTCTGTGATGGACGACTCTTTTTTTGCCAGATGTTTAATTGTTTTGCTTACATCGAGCGGAGTTACAAATGCATTTGTTTTGGCTGCGAGATGTTTGATGGCATTGTAATCGAGGTGATCGTAATGATTGTGTGTGAGAATGATCCAATCCAGCTTTGGCATATCGGCCACTTTGTAAATGTCCGCGCCTTTGAATGCCCGGAACTGAAAACTGAGAAAAGACGCATAGCCGCTCAGCACCGGATCTACGAGTATATTCACTCCGTTGGCATGAATGAGGTAAGAAGAATGTCCGAACCAGATGATGGCAGGCTCCTCAGAATGGAACTGTTGAAGGTTCTGTTTTAGGGAAGGAAGTTCTACGCGCGGAATTGCCTCTTTGGATCTGGACCACAACGATCCTAGTGCACTGAAAATATTATATCCTTCAGCAAACTGAGGAGTATGCGAAAGATTCTCGTAGACTTTTCTTTTTGCCATAGCTGCTGAAATAATATGCAAATGTATCAGAGGATGCAACTGCCTGCTTACGAAATTCAAACCATAAATTACACATTTCAAACGAGATGGCCTGATGGAGTTGTTTTTTGCCACAAATGAAAAACCCTGAATCGATAGCCTGGCGGCTGTCAATTCAGGGTTGATGCTGTATTGATTTACTAAAGTGTTTTCTTCAGCTTGATTTCTTCTTTGTCTCCGTCTTTCTTGATG
This sequence comes from Pseudoflavitalea sp. G-6-1-2, assembly GCF_012927185.1. GTDB lineage: Bacteria > Bacteroidota > Bacteroidia > Chitinophagales > Chitinophagaceae > Pseudobacter. The sequence goes on along the minus strand of NZ_JABBGB010000001.1, from coordinate 402,190 downwards.
GTGACTACTTTTTGAGGAGCGGCTGTTGCATTGCTGGCGTAGCCCCGGCTAACAGAATTGGTGGTAGATCCCTGGAATAATCCATTTACATAATGATCGGTATAGCCCACCACTTCCGATCTGGAGAAGGTGTGTGTGTAACCAAACTCAGTGAATACGAGATATTCTCCGGGCATCAGATTGGTGAATTCAAAATGTCCTTTATCGTCGTACACGGTTGCTACCTTAATGCAATCCGCTGCATCATTTGGAAGTGGAATACCTTTGCCTTTTTTTCTGGCAGCTTTATTCAGTTTCACCCATTCTTTGTAAAAGTCGGTATATGGTATAAGTACAACCTGAGTTCCTGCTGCTGCATGCTGCTTCTTGTTGATGTTGAAAACAGCAATGTTTCCCAGTGGAGTTCCTGCATTCTGATTGTCGCGTGCAAACGCTTCGCCGATAATGACCGAGTTTCCGTTTTTGATCATGTTCAGCGCGTTTTCCTTGTCCTGTTTTGTGAAGGCGGTAGTGAAAGGATTGTAGTCTGTTTCTTTATCGATCATCAACATCTTGTTGCCTTTCGAGTCGGTGATTTCTACTTTCCAGATCCTGCCTGTTTCTTTGTCGACATGATAGATGTAACGGTCTCCGGTTAATTCTTCAAATATGGAAACAGCCCAAACCTTGTGCTGTCCTGTGTTTTTGGTGTCGAAGATGTTGTTTTTGGTTTCTTCCACCATTACACGTTTCAGGCTGCTTTTGTTCTCTGGTTTGTATTCGTAAACAGCAAGCTGTTTTTTGAATCCGGTTGTGAGCGGGAGTGTGCCAAGGAGGTAAGGGTACGCATAGTTGTCGATGTATGCATCCTTTACAGATTCTTTTATGGCAGTGCGCTTGCCTGTTTGCTTGTCGAGATGATAGCCTGTTACTTCGTTTCCAAACTTCAGTTTCAACTCACGCTTCTTGCTGTAGGAAGAACGATAAATGGGAAGGAATGATTGGCCATCTGAAATACTGGTATCTGTTACAACTTCATCCGAGTAGTTGGTGGTGAATACAGTGAAAATAGAAAATCGGTTGTTGTCTGTATTCACTTCCATGTTGAAAGTGCCGAATTCAGTGAATTTGCCGCCATTCAAAATAAAGCAGGCCATTTCGAATTGCCCCTGCTTTGCACGTTTCGCGTCAAATTGCTGTTGATTCGAAACCTGAGCTGATGCCATCAGACTCAGACCCAGTATTGTAGTGAGGGAGCTGATTTTTTTCATAATAGGCCAGATGCTGTAGTGTTTGAAATTACATATCAGTGATCGCGTTTTTGCAGTCACCGAGGTTTTTTATCGTCTGCTGCTATTACAAGTAGTGCAACGATGAGAATGAAACTGTACTCGCATCCTCCATCGCCATGCTCGCCAACAAACCATCCCAAAGATAAATGGATAATGATAATGCCAACAGTAAGCAGAATGATAAATCCTGCCGATAATAATCTTACCCAATAACCCAGTGCCAGTGCGATGCCGCCGGCAATCTCAAATACTGTGATCATCCATACGACAGCTGTAGGAAATGGAAAACCTTTGTTCTGCATGAAAAGTGAAAACTGGGCAATTGAACCTTCCAGCGCAATGCGTACAATGGCGTGTGCCAGAAAAACGATAGCCACACTAACTCTTAATACAATGAGATACTGGCGCAAAGAAAGAAATGGAAACCTGTTCATAGCTGTAGTTTATGGTCAAAAATGAACTGACTGCTCCGGCTGCGCTCCTGTACGAAAGATAGGGTGATTCTGGTTATGTTACTGTGCAATTCTGCTCATTTTTGATGATGGATGTATGTTGTCAGTAATCGATTTCTTATTCACGTATGCTGTATTGGGTTTACTGCTGCGCTTTTTCGGTATTTTGTAGACGATTGCAGGTATTCTGTGATTGCGGTTTCTGCACCTCCTGATTTTACCGATTTTTGAACCAATGAATAAACGCGTTCACCATCTGGCATTCTGGGCCATCTACTGGGCAATTATGGTGTACCTTGATTATTTCTGGCTGTTGGATCATCAGGCCGGACTGATCAATACGCATTACCTCTTGCTGAAGGCCATGTGCGGCACACTGCTGTACATTACGCCACTTGCTGCACTCGCCTATTACATTACAAGGTTTGGACTGGAGTTTATTCTCGATCCGGCAAAGAGTATTGTGTTGAAGTATATCGCAATTCTGGTTCCTTATCTGCTTACAGTGCTGGTGGTGATCGCTGTAATGCGACTGATCGTATTCCCTTACATCTACAGTTTCGATAAAATACCCGGTGATGTTTTTATCGATCCCCGGCGGTTTCTGAGCATAATGATCGAAGCCGCATTTCCTGCTGCGTTTATGCTGGCAGTACGATTCATCGATAACCGGATTGCAACAAAGGAACGGGAAAACAATCTGGTAAAAGAAAAGCTCGCTGCTGAGATCAAACTGCTGAAGGGACAGCTCAATCCGCATTTTCTTTTCAATACGCTCAATAATATTTACGCACTCACCAGAAAGAAAAGCGACGAAGCGCCGGAAACTGTGCTGAAATTATCTGAACTGCTCAGTTTTATGTTGTACGAAACTTCGGGGGAAACCATCACCATCGGCAAAGAAGTAAAGTTTTTAGAAGATTACATCGCATTGCAGAAGATCCGGTTCCATGATAACCTGAGCCTTGAATTCAAAAAGGAGATCGATGATCCCGATCAAAGCATTGCTCCTTTGCTGCTGTTGCCATTGGTAGAAAATGCCTTCAAGCATGGTGCGAGCGAAAATCATTTTGATTCTTATATTCATATCGACCTGAAGTTACAGCAAGGCATTTTGCAATTCAATATTGAAAACAGTACCGAAACAGAAGAAGCGTTGAAACAGCCGCAGAAGCTCGGATTGCAAAGCACCACCAGGCAACTTGAGTTGCTGTATGGTGAACAATCGCTCGATATCGAAAAAAGCAAACAGGCGTTCAAAGTACTGCTCACCGTGAATCTAAACAGTTATGGAAAAATTTAGTTGCCTGATCCTCGAAGACGAACCGCTTGCTGCTGAAGTGCTGCAGGATTATATCAGGCAGGTTGATTTTCTGGAATGCAAAGCCGTTTGCAGAGATGGCATCTACGCCATGCAGCTATTGCAGCAGGAAAAGATAGATGTGATTTTTCTGGACATCCATCTCCCCAAAATAAAAGGGCTGGATTTTCTGCGGACCCTTCAAAACCCGCCACAGGTGATAGTTACAACTGCCTATCGAGATTATGCGGTGGATAGTTATGAGCTGAATGTGGTGGATTACCTGCTGAAGCCAATCGGTTTCAACCGGTTTTTAAGTGCAGTGAATAAATTGAAAAGAAACGATTCAACTCCGCAGATAGAAACATCGGAAGAATTGCAGCACCTGCAGGTGAACATCAATAAAAAGCGGATCAAGATATTGTTCGACGATATTCTCTTTTTCGAGAGCAGGAGAGAGTATGTTGCCATTGTAACCGCCAAACAAACCTACCTGGTTAAGATCACGCTTTCGCAAATGGAGCTGGAGATCCCGAAACAACGGTTCATAAGAGTGCAACGATCATTCATCGTAGCCAGAAAAAAGATCGATGCCTTCACTGCCATTGCCATCGAGATCGGCGGCCATCGCATCCCAATCGGCAGAAATTACCGGGCCTCGGTGCTGCCCCTGTTATAGGAGATCTGTCCCTTCCTTTTCTTACCTATTTGAATTTCGTAACTTCGGTTTATGAACAAGCCGGAAACCATCGAACAGTTTTACAGGAACAAACTCAACTGGGTACCTGATTCGCTCCGCAAAGGAGTTGGTCATTTCAACGTATTCAGACTGGAGCCATATACCGGGCATGGCGCCCAACCTGTGCCTTATAGCAGAAAAGATTATTTCAAAATAGGTTTTGGACGTGGAGCTGCGCAAATTGCTTATGCAGATAAAGTGCTGGAGATAAAGAAACAGGGGATCTTCTTCGGGAATCCAATGGTACCTTACAGGTGTGATCTTACAGATGAAAAGCAGACAGGATACTTCTGCGTTTTTACGGCTGAGTTTTTTCATCATTTCGGAAGCCTGAATCAGTATGAGGTTTTTAAACCAAAGGGAACACCTGTTTTTGAACTCAACGATGAGCAGTGCGATGTTGTCTGTGGGATCTACGAACGCATGCTGCAGGAGCTCAATTCCGATTATGCACATAAATACGACCTGCTCAGAAACCTCACCTGGGAGTTGTTGCACTATGTAATGAAATCGGCGCCTGCAACCAGTGTAGAAAAGCATGAAAAAAATGCAAATGAGCGCATGTCGGAACTTTTTCTCGAACTGCTCGAAAGACAATTTCCCATCGAAGATGCCCGTCAACGGGTGGTATTGCGGTCGGCTTCCGATTTTTCAAACCAGCTGGGTGTTCATGTGAATCACCTCAACAGGGCATTGAAAGAAATCACCCAGAAAACAACTTCGGAGATCATCGCAGAAAGGCTTTTGCAGGAATCGAAAGTGCTGCTGAAACACAGCTCCTGGAATGTATCGGAAATTGCCTATTCGCTCGGATTTACGGAACCCACTCACTTCAACAACTTCTTTAAGAAACATATGGATCTCAGTCCCACCAAATTCAGAAATGTTTGAATTTCGTAAGGTATTGTTTGTTTAGCGTTATTTGCGGGAACAGCCAGCCAGTAATTTTGCTCCATCAATTAAACTTTGAATTATGAAGACGAAAAAAGTATGGTTTGTAACCGGCGCATCAAAAGGACTGGGACTTTCTCTGGTTCAGAAGCTGCTGGCTGCAGGTTATAGAGTAGCAGCTACTTCAAGAACAGTAGCAGGACTGGAGGAAAAGATCGGTAAAGCTTCAAACGAATTTCTTCCCCTCGAAATGAATATCACAGACAACGAAGATGTGAAAAAAGTTATAGCGAAAACTGTTGCCCATTTCGGTCAACTCGATGTAGTGGTGAACAATGCAGGATATGGCCTCATCGGATCGCTGGAAGAACTGAGCGATGCAGAAGTAAAAGAACAGTTCGATGTAAACGTATTCGGTTCGCTGAACGTGATCCGCAATGCTGCTCCATATCTGAGAGCGCAGCAATCAGGGCATTTCTTCAACATCGCATCCATCGGCGGATACACAGGAGGCTTTCCGGGCTTCGGCATTTACTGTGCTACAAAATTTGCAGTAGCCGGATTTACTGAAGCGCTTGCTGAAGAGATGAAAGACTTTGGCGTACACGCCACTGTGGTGTATCCCGGATATTTCAGAACCGAGTTCTTATCGGGCGGTTCCATTAAAGTGCCAGCCAATCCGATTGATGCATACAAGTCTACACGTGCGGGAGAAGAACTGCATCTGAACGAGATCAATGGCAAGCAATCGGGTGACCCTGATAAAGCTGCTGATGTAATGATCGAAGTGAGCGAAATGCAGGCGCCTCCGGTGCATCTCTTCCTTGGCCAGGATGCGCATGATGTAGCGCGTCAAAAGATCGGAATCATTCAAACCGATCTGAACAAACATGAAGCACTTGCAGCAGCTACTGCATTTGCAGAAAATTAATACAGGGAGAATATTATTCGCGAACCGGAGGCAATGCTTCCGGTTTTTTTATTTTTTCGCGGCAGGAATCGCAGTTCTAAAGGTTGCAATTGAACTTTCGGACGGCGAAAGCAGTAATTAACAAGTGTTGATGCAGCACCGAATATTATTCGGTGAGCCGTGCTTATTATGGAATGCCTTTTGCTGCACACGGGTGGTTTTGCGTCAAAATTCTAAATCCGGTAATTTTTTGTGAACCAAATAAAACGCCGGATGTAATTTGCATATAACCTTTAACCATCCCACTGCTATGACCACTCTTCTTACCGGCAGCGCCACAGTGCCTGCCAAGAGCCGGCGGATAGAATCAATTGATCTGCTGCGCGGATTTATCATCATCATTATGGCTCTGGATCACGTGCGTGATTATTTTCACGCCTATTCCTATGTTCACGATCCAACCGATTTGCAGCACACAAGTGTTCCGATCTTCATTACAAGATGGATCACTCACTATTGTGCACCGATATTCACATTGCTTGCTGGTGTATCTGCCTCCCTTTATGGATTGAAGAATGGGCGGAAGTCATTGTCCGTTTTCCTTTTTACACGAGGGCTATGGCTCGTGTTGCTCGAACTGGCTTACGTTACTTTGATGTGGACATTCAACCCGCATTATCCTGCCTTCATTCTTCAGGTGATCTGGGCATTGGGTATCAGTATGATGGCATTGGCGCTGCTCATTCATCTCCCTCGCAAAGTATTGCTGGTATTGGGTTTGGTGCTTGTGTTCGGACATAATCTGCTGGATGGTGTGCATGTACCCGGACAAAGTGCCGGTGCATTGTTCTGGACTTTGCTGCACGAACAAAATTTCGGAAGCTTCCATATCGGTCCATTCACTCTGATCATCGGTTATCCTTTGATTCCTTTCATCGGAATTATCTGCCTTGGTTATTGTTTGGGCAGTTTGTACAATCCGGATGTAGCGTCTGATTACCGGAAAAAGATGCTGCGTAATCTCGGTCTGAGCGCGGTACTGCTTTTTATTGTGATCCGTGCAATCAATATGTATGGTGATCCTGCACATTGGTCTGTTCAAAAGAATTTCATCTTCACCATTTTGTCTTTTGTAAATGTGACCAAGTATCCGCCCTCACTGCTTTTCATGCTGATGACCATCGGACCCGCTTTGTTATTTCTTGCTTACAGTGAAAAACCATTGAACAAATTCACTTCCAAAGTGATTGTGTTCGGTAAAGTGCCGATGTTCTTTTACCTGATCCATATTCCGGTGATCCATGGAATGGGAGTAGTGGCTGCGATCGTTTCAGGAAGATCTGCATCGGACATGGTGAATTTCACCACATGGGTAACAGCCAACGCACAACTGGTGGGATACGGCTTTTCGCTGATCGTGGTATATGTTATATGGATCATAACCATTGTGCTGCTGTATCCGCTCTGCCTGCGTTTCAGCAAATACAAAGCGGCAAACTACCAGAACAAAAAATGGCTGAGTTATTTCTGAGAAAGCATTATCTGGAAAGATCTTTTTCCAGCATGATCATGTGTTTGCACTGAATGCCGTTTTCAAAAATGGGTTCGCTATAGTGTATCAGAAAGAAATTCTTTTTGATTCCGGAGATCTCGAACCCCATCTTCTGATATAGCGCAAGTTGTCCGATACTCGAATTGCCTGTTCCAATCAGCAATCTGCTATAAGAATGTTGCAGGGCAAATGATTCTGCAAACTGCAATAACTGTTTGCCGATTCCTTTGCCCTGCCAGTTCTCATCCACTGCAATATTTTTAATCTCGATGCTTGATGCAATCTGATCGAACAGAATCATTACACCAATTATTCCGGAACCAGCCCTGGCAACGAAGCAGTAACCGTTTTGAAGATACTGGTTGATCTGTTCTATGGACGGATCGGCCAATTGAAGTAATTCCATCGGCGCAGAACTGATATTCAACAGTCGTTCTATGGTGATTCCGGAGTTTGTCATGCATTGATTATTCGCCGGAAAATTAAGCGCTTTCCTCGAAATGCCGTTTTTTATCCTCTCAGTAAAGTGATTTTAGAAAGGCTTTGCTGGTATTTTTCTCCCACCGAAAGAGTGGTGGAACCCAGGCTGATATTGTTTCCTTCGATATAACTTACCTTATCTGAATTGATGATGTAGGAGCGGTGTATTCTGATGAATTTTTCAGGTAGCTGCTCTTCGAAGCTGCGAAGACTTTGCAGTGTAAGTATCTTCTCATTGGCAAGATGGATACCGATGTAATCCCGCATTGCTTCGAGATAGAACACATCGTTGTGCAGAATTTTCATCAGGCGGGATCCGGTTTTCACAAAAAAGTGCGTTGGTTCGGAATCACTGGTCCGCGGATGGCCGGATAATCTTTTTTTGCATTTGTTGATGGCCACAAGAAACCGTTCAAAGCCGAATGGTTTCAGCAGATAGTCGGCAACATCGTACTCGTATCCATCCAATGCATACTGCGGAAAAGCAGTAGTGATAATGATCTCACATTTTCCATTCAGCAGACGCGCTACCTGAAAGCCGGTAAGTTCGGGCATCTGAACATCGAGGAATAGAATTTGCACAGGCTGTTTCTCTATTGCCTGCAGAAGCTGGAGCTGATCGCGGAACGCATAGGCGAGTTGAAGTCCCGGTGTTTTGTTGATGTAATCCTGCAGCAGCTCAATGGGTAATGGTTCATCATCGAGAATGGCGCAATTGATCGGATTGTCTGTTTGCATCATAGTTCGATTTTCAAAGTGATGGTGAACTGATGTTCTGTGTCGGTTATCGTGCAGCTGTATCGGGAAGCATACAAAAGATCGAGCCTTCGTTTGATGTTCTGCAGTCCGATTCCTCCATCCGCCGGTTTATTGTATTTGCTCTTCTTGTTCGATACTTCGTATGTGAGCGTATTGGCTTCGGTAAATGCAGTAATGATCAGAGGTGTTTCGGCGTCTGAAAGATCGCCGTGCTTGAAGGCATTCTCTGCAAAACCAATCATTAGTTGCGGACTTACAGACAGTGTGCCATCTATGTTTTCCAGATCAATCTGAATAGCTGCATCTGGTGTAACACGCAGCCGCTGCAATTGAATGAAATCTTTGAGATGCAGCACTTCAGTTTCGAGATCAACCATTTCCCGTTTTTCGTACAATGCATATCTCAGTAACGATGATAGTTTTTCCACGGCCGATAATGCATTTTCATTTTTCTGATAGATCAATGTATAAATGCAATGAAGATTGTTGAAAAGGAAATGCGGATTGATCTGCGATTTCAAAAAAGAAAGCTCTGATTCTTTAACAGCCATGATGAGGTCGGCCTGTTTCTTATCTGTGTATCGTGCATACTGAATAAAGAAATAGGCGAAACCGAAACCAGAAAAGAGCACCGCGTAATATACATTGTCGAGCATGTAATATTTGAGCGTGTACTCTCCGATATAGTTGCTGTAGCCCCAAAGTGCGGGCCCTGCCACCTCCTGCAATCCATAACGAAAGAGAATGATCAGCGGCATGCAAGCCAGTGTGAGTGTCAATGCGAGTACGGTGCGTCGGGGCAGCAATCTGCCAAACCAATAACAGACCGATAATGGATAAAGAAAAAACGAAGCGAAGGAAGTGAGCCAAAGCACCGTTTTCTTCAAAGAGAAATCGTAGGATCTGAAAAGCGAAGTTTCATTGAAATAATCAATGGTGGCTTGCCATATCAGGTCGAAAGCCAGAAAGTAAAGAAGTAGTTGCCAGAAGCGGATCTTCATAATCAAATGTACTGAACTGCCTGCATCCTGCATTTTTACTGTTATGGCCGATCTGCAAAACGCCCATTTCGATCTGCAAATCCCGATTTCAGGGTTTCTGTCGGTAGTTACTGCCTGTATGGAGATTGGTTCAATGATGTGGTGTTTATCTGAATATTTTTAGTGTATGAAAAAACTCTTCTGCAACATTTTTTCTTGCCTGCTGCTGATTGTTTCGGCTAATGCAATTGCTCAGAAACCGATTGATCCGGATGCTTTTCTGGTTGGCAAACAAAAACTGCCCTCCGTATTTATGGTTGGGTCGTTTCATTTTGAATACTACAATCTCGATGCGCATGTAACCGATAAAGATCTGCAGGTTGATATCAAATCTCCAAAGAAGCAGGCGGAGCTAAAACAGTTGATCGATTACATCGCCGCATTCAAGCCAACAAAGATTGCTATTGAAAATGGCAGCAATACCGGCTATCTGATGAAGAGATATCGCAACTACAAAAACGGAAGCTACGAACTGAAGAAAGATGAGCGTGAGCAAATCGGTTTCCGCTTACTTGAAAGATTCAATCTCGATACCCTCTACGGAGTAGATGATCAGGAGCTGGTAAGTTCATTGTCTGAATTGAAAGATTCAGCTGTTTTACATCCAATCATCGACAGCATTTTCAAAGACTGGGATTTCCAAAGCAACGATACACTCAGCAATCGTTACAAAGCCTGGTATAGCTACGACGACCGGTTGGCAAAAGAGCTTCCTCTCCTCAGCTATTTCAAATACCTGAATTCTGATAAAGCATTGACGCGCGGATACGGCGCCTATCTTGTTGGCGACTTCAAACTGGGAAACACCAGAGGTGCCGATGCGCTTGCATTGCACTGGTATAGCAGAAATCTCCGCATATTCCGTCATATCCAACAGATCACCACTTCGCCGGATGACAGGATACTGGTGCTGTTCGGCGCCGGCCATATTCAGTTATTGAAACAGCTATTCGAAAGTTCTCCGGAGTATAAATTGATAAAATTCAACGACCTGTAATTATGCAGGTTTTATCGCCCAATTTGATCATTTATGCAAAAGCAGATAGCATGGTCTTTGCTAGATTAGCATCAATGAAACATCTGATCATTTCAGCTATGCTGCTCACTTTGATGAACAGCCTGATGGCTCAGCAGGAGACCTGGATCACTAATGCCAATCTGCTCGATCCGGTAAAAAAAACTGTGCAGTCGGGTATGACTGTAGTAATCAAAGGCAACACCATTACCGCTATCCATAAAAAGAAAGCACCGCCTGAGGCAACCGTAATCGACGCAACGGGCAAGTACCTGATGCCCGGACTTACTGATGCGCATGTGCATTTTTTTCAGAGTGGAGGATTGTATACGCGCCCGGATATCATCGATCTCCGGCATGTATATCCCTATGAGAAAGAAATAAAATGGGTGCACGATCAGTTTGAAGATCAACTGCGCAGATACCTAAGAAATGGGATCACCACTGTAATTGATGTAGGAACGAGCAACAGGTTTCTGGCGAGAAGAGAAAGCGTCAATAATCAGTCTTATGCTCCTCAGGTGTATATGTCGGGGCCGATCATTTCGGTAATGAAGCAATCATTTTACGATACTCTCAAAGATGATGCGCCTTTCGTGTGGGCCGCTGATTCAATCACTGCAAGAAAGTTGGTGAGAGATCAGGTAGCAATGAAAGCAGATCTCATCAAATTGTATTATGCCATCGATGGAGAACCTGCAGAAAAATTTCTGCCAGTGATCAGAGCTGCCATCGATGAAGCACATAAAAATAAATTGCGCGTAGCTGTTCATGCTACTGAAAGGCTGGCAGTACAGCTCGCCGTTGAAGCAGGAATCGATTACCTGGTGCACAGTGTGCAGGAAGAAGATCTGGATGATGCAACTATTGCGCTGATCAAAAAGAATAAAGTATTGGTTTGTCCTACATTGAATGTGGAGAACGGATATCTGCATACATTCGATCGCTCACGCATGTTCACCACGCATGAGCTGATACATGCGAGCCCGTTTGCGTTGAGCAGCTTGTACGATCTGAAGCAGTTTCCGGATACGGCGATTGCAAACAAATACAAAATGCTGGCAGCAAACCATGTGGCCAAGTCGGACAGGATCAACAGAGTGAGTGCGCAAAATCTCAAAAAGCTGGTAGATGCAGGCGTAACCATTGTGAGCGGATCAGATGCGGGCAATATCGGAACGCTTCATGCAACCAGTTTGTACAATGAGTTGCAGCAGATGCAGCTCGCGGGAATGAACAACTGGCAATTGATTCAATCGGCAACAATCAATGCTGCAGGAATTTTGCAGCTGCCGGGTTTTAGCGGTAACATAGCCGTAGGGCAACCTGCCAGAATGATATTGCTGGATGCCGACCCGGTAGCGGATCTGAGCAACCTGCAAAAGATCTATCGTGTTATTCAGAACGGACAGGTGGTTAACCCCGATACCTTAATTCATGAAACGCCTGAAGTGCTGGTGCAGCGACAGCTCAACGCATACAACACCAGAAACATGGAAGCATTTCTCGATACCTATGCCGATGATGTGGAGATGCGCAAACAATCAGGTACACTGATATGCAAGGGAAAAGAAGCATTTAAGAAGAAATACTTCTTTTTCGACCTTGCCAAATTGCTCCATTGCCGGATTGTAAAGAGGATCGTAGATAAGAATTTCGTTGTGGATGAAGAGCACGTAATCGACGATCGTGGTTCATTTGGTGGCACTGCCATTTACGAAGTGAAAAACGGAAAAATAAGCAAGGTTTCTTTCCTTGAATAATTTCCGTGGAGATGCTATCTAATAAAAGAATTTCTCTGAAATGATCTGACCGTTCTTTACCTCGTACAACATAATTTCATTGAGTTGAATTCTGCCGTGTGGTCTAACGGTGAGATCCTTTTCTCTCACTACTGCAAAGTGATTGCCGGTTACAAGCGGTTCCGAAGTGTATACTCTGTGAACCGCTTCGATGCGGCTGACAAATTCTTCCCCTTTTTTGCGAACGGCTTCTTTTCCTTTGGCATAACCGAGGAAAGGAGATCCAACAGGGTCGATGCTCTCAACGTCGTCTGAAAAGAATTCCTGCTGAATGTCGAACCATTTTTCCTGTTGAGCCAGCTCATGAAAACGAGCGGCAACCTCCTGGGTGGTCAGCGGTTTTTTAGCTATTTCAGTCATTGTTTTTAGTTTTAGATGTGAATGATTATTGTGGTTCCCCTTCTCCTGTTTCGCAGAGTAGTTTCAGGCTGCGCAGAAACATGGCCCAGTCGAAGGAGCATACTGCAAAAAGATCGGTTTGTGTTTCCCATCCGGTATGACCGAAACGAAGAACGGTGTTCCCGTCTTTATCTTCCAGATCGAATGTGACTTTTGTACCAATCCATTCTTCAGTGGCTGCAAGACACTCCCATACTACTTTCTGAGTGGGTGCCAGTTGCATTATTTTCATTTCAATTACAAACTTTCCGAAACTGAAACGGTTCACGAATCCGGTTTCAGTCTTTGCTACGGTGTTTCTGCACCACCAGTGAGAAAGCCCTTCCTGTGTGGTTATCGCATGATATACTTCTGCCGGCGCAGCTTTGATTGTTAACTTATGGCGGATATCTGCCATGGCGAAGGATTTTAGTTTTTAGAAAGATTCATCAGCAAATTTATTGCGCTAAATCAGCCCTGAAGGGGTGAGATATGGACTTTGTGACTGGCTGAATTAGACATGAGGAAAGTCAATTTTTTGAAGGGGCTATGCGTTTCGGAAAACCGAATAAAAAGCTCCGTCCAGAACCGGAGTTACTGCTATCTATATTTTTTCTATCCGAACCATTGTACATTCTTTCGGATATAGCTGTCGGAGAAGGCGCTCCTGGCTGTAAGCTCAATACCTTTTCCCCGCCAGCTTTGCAGGATCTTTATGAGTATATCGTAGTGCTCAAAAGTATCCAGATAAAATATCAAACTATGACTAGTTCCTCTGTAAACAAATGAAATGCTGTTACGGTCTCCGTATTCTGTGTTGTACAGATGTTTTTTAGGGTTTCCAGAAGCGGAATGTTTAAATGTGTTGAAGGCGTGAATGTACACTTTCAGTTTTTCCACTTCCTGAATAGGCATTTGCACCGTTCCCCAAATCAATTCGTCGGGTGTAAATGTCAGTAGCCGCTCATCGGCCGAACGAATCGAGAACAACGATTTGGGCCGCAGAGCTGCATACACTGCCAGAGAAAAGAGTAACACAACACCGAGAACACTGACCCATAAATTAAGTCTTGAAGAAAAGATAAAGAGCAGCGCCGTAGCTGTTACCAACAGCAGAATCAGCCAGGGCGCAGAACGCTTGTATTTGTAAACTGTGGTGGTGAGCTTCATGGTTGTTGAGTAGGATTAAAGATACTTCGCATCATGCAAAATAACGAACACTAGTTTGGCCTTATCGGCGAATGCTGATCAATCTGAATATTACTGATCGCTGAACTGTTTTCAAAATCATATGTTACAAAACCCTGGAATTCATACACTGTTTATTATAACATTGCCGTCGTTTTAGTTTATTTTTAGAAACTGTGTGAATGCGCTGGAACAGCGATCAGATATGGTGTTCGTTCGCAATGTATAAATGATTAGCCAATAGGAAAATAGTTAAGGCGCCTGATTTTCTTCTCAGAGGATCTGCGATCTTGCTATGCTTGCCGTTCGTAAGTTTTCAATCTTGCCCCCACAAAGACAGAAAACAAATTCGAAATATGAAATATAAACCGATCAGGTATCTCGTTCCGGCAATCGCCGTAATGATGTTAGCCGGTATTAATCCCGCTACAGCTCAAAAAAATTCAAAACCCGTTATTATCGGATATGTTGGTGGGTACAACGGACAGGTTGTACAAACCGATCAGATAGACGCCAGCCGTTTGTCGCATATCAATTATGCTTTTGTTGATATCAAAGACAACAGAGCATGGCTGCACAACGAAAAAACGGATACGGTCAATTTCAGAAATCTGGTTGCATTGAAGAAAACGAATCCCGATCTGAAAATCCTCATCTCCGTTGGTGGCTGGACCTGGAGCAAAAACTTCTCAGACGCCGTACTCACAGACAGTTCCACACAGAACTTCGCGCAAAGCGCTGTGGATATCGTAGCTGCGTACAGTCTGGATGGAGTAGACATCGACTGGGAATATCCGGGAATGATCGGCGACAAAAACAAATACCGTCCCGAAGACAGACAAGGTTATACCAATCTCTTCAAAGCACTTCGTGAAAAACTCGATGTGCTTGGCAAACAAACAGGCAAGAAATATCAGGTAACCACTGCCATCGGCGGGTCGAGGGAATTTCTGCAGCACACTCAAATGGAGGTTGCACAAAATTATCTCGACTATATCAATCTGATGAGTTACGACTTCGATGGAACATACGATAATATGTCGTCCCATCACTCCAATCTTATGACACCCGCAAACAGGCCGTACATCTACTCCGCTGATCTTTGCATTCAGAATCTGAAGAGTGTGGGTGTAGATTTGAAAAAAGTGGTGATAGGCATTCCTTTCTATGGCAAAGGCAGAGTGGTGGCATCGGCAGACAACAACGGTTTATATCAGATGCCTGTAAAACCTGCATACGGCGGAGGTTTCACGTTTATGAAAGACAGTCTGATAAATCAAAAAGGGTATGTGAGATATTGGGATGATCAATCCAAAGCTCCCTTCCTCTTCAATGCCGAAAAGAAAGCTTTTATCGCTTATGATGATGAAGAATCAGTGAAGGAGAAATGCAATTACATCAAAAAACACAAATTGGCCGGCGCCATGTTCTGGGAATATTTCAGCGACCGGAAATTGTACTTACTATCTGTGCTCAACAAAGAGCTTGGGTACAAATAGATGTTTTCAAAAATCCTAAACTACCTGTATATGAATTCAAAAGCAGTAAAGGAACTTTTTGCACTGGTATTATTGGTTGTTTGTCCGGGTTTGCTGGTTGCTCAGTTCGATGAACAACTGAAACGGGATATCCAGAATACGGGATATGTACACAGCCCGTTGCCGCTGGATTACAGTAAATCGCTGGAAACAGCGGGACTTAGAAAAAAAGTGCTGGCATCCGAAACATTGTGTGATATGGAAACACTCGATAAGTGGTCGCACAAAGGCTTCGGAAATATGCAGCTCACCAACGAGCGAAGCAAATCCGGTAAGAACAGTTTGCGTTTGGTAGGTCAAACAACCAATCCTACTTTTCTGAACTGGGGAATAGGACTTGGTACCTCCATGGCTACTTATGAAGTGGGTGGAGCCAATTGGGAAAAGTATAATCGCATTCATTTGTACATCTATCCGCATTGCGAAGGTGCACGCAGCATTTACCTCAATCTGATAGTGGAGAATGATGGAAAAATAAAAGTGCCGGATAAATATGAGCGGGAAGGAATCCATGAGATCAACCTGATCAACGGGCAATGGAATGAAATTTATGTGGAGATGCCCGAGCTGCCTCGCGATAAAGTTTCTAAGTTGTCGTTCGCCATCGAGATCTTCGGTAAAGAGCGCACCATGGGCGATTCACTGAAATTCGATATCGATGATGTATCACTGCAAACCATCGAAAACCCTGAAGTAGTTACGGGATGGATGCCCGCGAATAACCGCATTGTACATTCCACCACCGGTTATGGTGTTGAAAGTGAAAAGACTGCTGTTGTGAATGTGAAAAATCACAAAGGGAAATTTCAGCTGGTAAGCGCTGCCGGAAAAGCTGTAGTGTATGAAGGAAAAATAAACACACAGAAAACTGCTATCGGGAATTTTGAATCGATCGATTTCAGCAGTTACAAAAAAGAAGGAGAGTATTTTATTCGTATTGGAGACGTTGTATCCAGTCCTTTTCACATCAATAAAGATATCTGGAGCAACTCCGCCTGGCGAATGCTGAATTTTATTTTCTGTGAGCGGTGTGGTTATCCGATTCCGGGTAAGCACGGTGCCTGTCACCACGATCTGAATGCGAACTTTGAAGGAAAGATTTTCCCTTTCAACGGAGGATGGCACGATGCTGCTGATATGTCGCAGCAGGTATTGCAGTCAGGAGAAATTATTTTCGGATTGCTCGAAATGGCTAACAACGCAAAAGCGAAAGGCAATAAGCAATTATTCCTCAGATTGCAGGAAGAAGCAGGATGGGGAATCGACTGCATTCTGAAAGCCAGACTGGGTAATGGTTACCGGGCACAAACATGGGGCACCAATTTATGGACGGATGGTTTTATCGGCACCAAAGACGATTCATCCAGGCGCAGACAAGTGCACGTACACAACAGAGCATTTGAAAATTTTGTGTTCGCTGGTGTTGAAGCATATGCAGCAATGAGTATCGACAATGATCCGATGCTGAAAGAATTTCTGCGTAAAGTAGCCATCGAAGATTTTGCCTTTGCAAAGAAGAGATTCGACAGCCTTGGATTTAATGATCTGAGCAGTATCGGTGGTGGAGGTGATCACGCGGCAATGGCATCCAACAGTCAGTATTCTGCGAATATCTCTTTTGCTGCAAGCCAGTTGTATAAATTAACACGTGATAAATATTATGCGGATGTGGCTGCGAAAGCCATTGAATATACACTGCAATGTCAGCGTACAGAACCGCTGAACGATAAGAACAAAACGCGCGGATTCTTTTATCGTGATCTGAATAAACAATCCATTGTGCATTACACGCATCAGTCGAGAGATCAGGCGTATATGCAGGCGCTGACCGCACTATGCGAAACACAGCCGAATAACGCTGATTACAAAAAATGGGAAGGTGCTGTGAGATTGTATGGTGACTATCTAAAGAACATCATGCAGTATGTTCAGCCTTACGGCCTCGTGCCGAGTGGCGTGTACAATGTGAATGAAGTAAAAGACTCCGTGAATTTTTATAAAGTGCAGGTAGGCATTTACAAAGGGGCTTCTGCGGATTACAAAGAGCAACTCGAAAATGGCTTTAAGCTCGATGATGAACATTATCTCCGCGTATTCCCTGTGTGGTTTTCGTTCAGAGGTAATGCAGCGGTACAATTGTCTACAGGAAAAGCTGCAGCGTTAGCGGGGCGTCTCTTGAAAGATAAGAAACTGATGGACATCGCTGAGCAGCAACTATTCTGGATTGTAGGTAAAAATCCTTTTGGTCAGTCAATCATCTGGGGAGAAGGAAGCAACTATCCGCAGTTGTATACTGCATTGCCGGGTGAAACGGTTGGAGGAATTCCTGTAGGCATGCAATCGAGATTCAATGGGGATGTGCCTTACTGGCCGCAATGGAATACTGCTACGTATAAGGAGTTGTGGATTGGTCCCGCGGCAAGATGGTTCTCGCTGATCTCCGAGTTCTGATAATTTGAAAACATAATAACATGAATAAGAAAGTCGAACCTGCAGGGTTCGACTTCTTGTTTTTGCTCTGATGCTATTTGTATCCCGAACGTTCTTGAAAAAGTTATACGTTAGTTTTGATTACATCTTTCAAGCCAGGCCTTGGAGTTGGCTCGTAGGTTTCTTTCTTTTTCTTCTTTCTGGCCTTTGGATCATTGCTGTTTGTTGAGGGAGAATGCAATATCAATTGATAACTGCCGGGTTCAAGTTGAGGCAATAACACTTCTCCGTTTGCATTACTGATGATGTTGAAGGCATTCCCTCCCGGATTTTTCCCTCCTTTCACAATGATACCACCAATTGGATTGCCGGGTTTAGCCATTGCTGATGCGTCACTGCGTTTAACTCCTTTTTCACTGATGCTTTTGCCGGCAGGTTGTTCAGGGGCGCTCAATTGGAAAAGGTAATCACCCGATTCCTGTGCTTCAAAAATTACTTGTCCATTTTCGTCGCTGATGAGGTTGAGCATATTTCCTCCGGGATTCTTTCCTCCTTTCACAACAATTCCGCCAATAGGGCTGCCAGGTCTGGCAAGTTCGTTTGCTTCACTGCGTTTGACGCCTTTTGAGCTGATGCTTTTTTCGGTGCTGGTAGGAATTGCCCTGCCTGCCGCATAAGATGCAGAGGCTGCTCCGGACGGGCGTTTCGTTCTTCTCGATTTTCCTAATGAGAAGGTGAGGCCAATATTGAACTCCATCAACTGGTATCTGGAAGTATTCTCTGTTGTGGTATAGGTGCCTTTTGCCAATTGGCTCATCTCGTAGGTGTTGTTTTCTTTGAAACCGCCCTCCGGTAACAAAACAGCAGTAGTGTGTTTCATTTCCGGACCTGCAACGAACGCCGCACCAGCAAAAGCAGCAATGCTTTCAGTGAAGCTGTAACCGGCTCTCAGCTGAGGTTTTATGATCAGTCCGTTAAATTGTTGCTGCTCTTTTTTCACCAGATCTTTTTGATGTTGCTCACCATTGATCGAAACACTACCTGTTTGGGTAAACCCTTCCTGTTGAAAGTTCAGGTATCCTGCATTGAGTGAGGGAGAAAGATGAAACCGGCCAAAGCCAAACTGCGCCTGAATTCCGGCGAGACCAGAAAAACTGTTGGAGTAGGCGCTTCCTGATTTTGAATCTACAGAAAGTGCAGTGCTGTATAAGTTGTATTTTGATGATACATCGTTATTATTGGGATGGATGTTTTTGTTGCGGGCATAATTTCCTGTGAGGGTAATGCCGAGTGAGAAGTTGCTGCTTTTATTAAGCAAAGGAAAGTAAACATCCGCTTGCAGGTGCTGTCCATTTCCAATGAGGTTATCTTTTCCTTTGGAAGAAGAGTGGGCAATTCCGGAGCTTAATGAAAGCTGCACGTTATTGGTTTGTGCAAGCCCTGCCTGTGTGGCGATGAGCAGGGTGCATATGGATAACTGTATTTTCATATACTCGGTTTTATGGGCAAATGATGTGATACAGTTATATATCAGCGAAGCGATGAAATTGTTACCCCTCCAGGCTGTTATTTATGTTTCAGATGATTCGGGGAATACAGAAACCTGTTGATTGTCAGTGTAAAGGACACATAAGCAGCATCGTTTAGTTTTTCAGAAAACTGCTGCCAAAACTTGTAAAACCTGGGCCCGCGGAATTGAAACCGCCATTTACAGAGATAGTTACAGAGCCCAGGTCAGCAGAAGCCCTCCCAAGAGCTCCATCATTTATTTCTGCACCGGCGGAACCTGTTACAATCAAATCTACCGGATTCATATTGCCATCAAATTTTATGGTGGTTTCAACAGAGGCGCCGATTTTTCCACCTATGTTCTTTGTGATTTCAAATTCTTTGTCTTTTCCAGCTTTGGCAGAGAGGCTGTGTCCGGTAGTTTCCCAGGTTACTGGATCGTAGTTTTGACTATAGGTAAATTCTCCGGCTTTTGCATCAACATACATTTTCAATCCTTCGCAGTTAAATTTTCCACCCACTACTTTGGCATCAAATCCAAAATCCACTTCGCAATGTTCTCTTTCCCATACTTGTATCTGACCTTTGCTGTTGATGCCTTTTTTAAGATAATCACCGCATGGCTTCCCGAATGTTCCATCTTTATAAAAAGGAAAGAAAGAGCGAAAACCATTTAAGTTGTTGAGGTAACCGGTATATGCTGCAAAATTGACTGATGTAGGATCCTGCAGGGATTGCATTACGATTGTGTTCCAGAAAAGGTACTCCTGCAATCGCTGATTCATCAAATCTTCCATTGCACGGATATATTTGTTGTTGATTTCTGCTGACTTTTTCAACCATTTAGTTTGCCTTTCAGTCCTTAACTGACAAAGCTCCCTTTCTATTTCCATCAACCTGCTGTTCTCGGCAGCCCTACCTTCGCCTCCCTCAATTTTGCCTTGTTCTTTTGTTAAGGCATTTATCTTGTTGTCAAAATCTGTTTTCAATGCCTCTTTCAACTCGTTTTCACTTTTCAATCTGTTCTCTGATT
The DNA here is from genome assembly GCF_012927185.1 of Pseudoflavitalea sp. G-6-1-2. Classification (GTDB taxonomy): domain Bacteria; phylum Bacteroidota; class Bacteroidia; order Chitinophagales; family Chitinophagaceae; genus Pseudobacter. Next base: position 381,903 of record NZ_JABBGB010000001.1, on the reverse strand, counting down.
CTTTTTTCATCCGGCTTATGTAAGAAACACTGAATCGCGGATTGTCAATGGCATTGAGCATCAGAGCAGCCTGGGCAATAAAAGGGCTGGATAATCCGGATTTCATATCCTGCACCATTTTGGCGGCACCTGGTTTACCAACATTGGCTGTTATTTGTTGCATCTTCGCCATTCGTTTATTCATATTATCCATCAGTGACTTCTCATATTGTTTGTTTAATTCTTTACTTGTTTTCCCGGCAGCCTGAATGGTAGCATCCAGGTTCAAAAAGAAATTATTGATATCGGAATAAGCGGCTACTGCTGCTTCATAACTGTCAGGAATTTCAGGAATAATAAAGCGTTTTGTAATGCTATGGTCTTTGTAGTATTTCTTAAAAGTGTTTCGTATTGCAAAATAGATAGAGGATATATCTGCATCGGGTGTTAATTTCTGCAGGAGGTTTATGTTTTGGCTTGTGGCGCCGCCATGTGCAATAGCTTTTGCGAGATAAGACGCACAAAGGGTGCTATTGCCCTGTTTTTGTGCGATAAGCGCTAATGACCGGTATGCCTCTGAGTTGGCGGTATCTTTTTCGGTTGCAGCAATTAACAGAGGTTTTGCTTTTTCTACATTGCCCAGGCTAAGCCAGGCCTGCCCTGTATTATTTGCCAATGTTCCACTATTGGGCAGCAGTTTTTGCGCATACAATAAAAGAGGCAACGACTTGTGTGCGTACCCTGAAATAGTGAGCAGGCTTGCAAGATTGTTGAGCGACACCATATCGTCTGCATTGGAAATACAGGTATTCAATAACAGATAAAGCGCTTTGTCTAATTCATTGTTTGCCCAAAATATCATTGCATACTTGCCTGTTTTTTCAGCATGGTTCATCAGGCCTTTTACAGATGATTTATTCTCCGGTTTTATCAGTTTATCGGCTTCTGCAAACATTGAAGACAGGTAGGTTGTAAGCTGAGATTTGTTTTGGGGTGTAACTGCAACTTTTAATGCTGAAATATTATCGGGGATGATGTTGGGATCTTCGCCTCGCAACATTCTTCCATTATTGGTGCCAAGCCCCTGCTGAGCATTCTGCATGGCTTTGTTAGCGCCCATTTTTTCCATCATATCTTCCAAAGCTTTTCTGGCTTCGGGGCTCATGGAAGCTTTTTGGGCTTCCAGTTGTTTTTGCGCTTCAGTAAACTTTTTTCTATCAGCTTCCATTTGCTCTTTGGAGGGCTTTTGAGAAAAAGCAGTTATGGCTATTAAGCTGAAGAGAACAAGGGAAGATATTTTTTTCATCTCATAAGAATTTGTGAGGTAAAAGTAGCTGAACACAGGAGCCGTGTCAATCGTTAAAAAAGATGATTCTTAGTAGCAGGAATCTGCCGGTTATTGTTTTGAAATGATATTGCCTGAGGATCTGGCTGGCTTGTGTACAGGCGTGTAAACCATTGTTTTTCCTGCATCGGGCCGTGACAGCCATTGGGCAACATAGTCGTAATTGAAATTATTGAGCATGCTATACACCATATGCGAAACACTTGTGCTCAGCTTTGTATCATACTTTGAAAGATTGCCTTCCTGATAAATATCTGAAGGTGTTATATTAAAATAGGCCCATAGCGCTTTATCTGTTTTTGTCTGATCAATGGTCGTCCGGGTAGTTGTTACAAGTGTATTGTATTCGGGAAATGATTTGTTAAGTGGTTTCCCATTTATGATTGCTTCGGGGTTGAGCAGATAATGGTTGTTGCCATCATTAATTGCAGTATGATAGTTGTAGTTCGCATTTAATTTTACAACCTCATTGTAGAATGGTTTCAATCTTTCTAAAGCTTTCCTTACAGGTTCTTCCGAGTATGGGTTGTTTTTCATGATGCCCGGATAGGCTGCCATTTGCTGTTGAATATAGGCTACTGCGTCTTTTACCAGTACCGGCTTAAAAGGCCATTCTCCGTTTTTAGGAACCACCACACCAATTTTGAAAACCTGCTGGCCATTGTTATGAAAATGATCGAAGTAGGTTCGATAGTTATAGAGAGTCGATTGAATTTTTTTATCGATGCCTTCTTTGATGAGCTGCTGTTCATCATCTCCGGTACTGAACTGTGCCTGTTCTGCAAAAAAGAATAATCCGTCGGGATTAAAACCTTCGATGTATCTGCCGGGAAAATCGTTAAACCCGGCCACTAGTCTTTGTCCTTGTTCGCAACATCTCAGATCAATTTTCCCATTGACAAAATGAGCGGAGTACCCCAGGAAATCAACGCCATAACCATGCAATGGACCATTGTTATACAACGACCATCGATCATCATTTTTTGCGATAGTACGCATTACCAGCCCACGGGGAAGATATGATTGCTGAATCCAGTTGATCAGCATATCGGATGCCTTCTGTTGCCATACAGAGTAAGTGGCACCGTTGGGTTGCTGGCTTTTAACAGGCTTATACACGGCATTGGCTTTGGGTTGATTGGAAACATACTGCCAGCCTATCACGGAATCCCGGTTCAGTTCCTGATCGCTTTGCGCCTGACAAGGCATAAAGTGGAAGAAGCAAAGCAGTATGAAAAGTAATTTCAAAGCTTTCATTAGTTGTTTATTTTATTGAGGTTGCTGTTATGCCCTGCATCTTTTCGGTAGTAGATAAGGCGGCCAATGAAATAGGCGTCGGTAACGGTAGCGGGGTCTTTATCCAGAAAGCCGGAAAAGCCCAGCTGTTTAATACGACCATCAGCGTAACGCAAAAAAATACTGAACGATTCAATGGTGTACTTCCCTTTACCTGGAGCATCATCCGCAAATGCGTAGGGGTTTTTGAGATCAGACACACTTATTCCTCTGTCATCAAAGCTGCCATCTTTATAAAACCATATCAGGTATTGCGGTTTATTTTTTGAAGAAGGTACAAGGCTGGAATATTGTGTGTATGCACCTTCGATGCGTAAGCCATCTACCGATTTGCATTTATAATAGTTGGGTTTACTGTCGAACTTGCTTTGCATAGTGGACGCAGTTTTTTTGTCGAAGTAGTAGCTGGTGTTTTGAGATATTACATCTAACCTATTATTATTCCATTTTGCACTACCCCAACTCTTGTTCTTGGTATAAAATCCGGCATATCCTTCCGTAGGCATGTAAGGATTGAACTTCTCATCAGGATAAATGGCTATCCACTCATATTTTGTTTCCGATCGCCGTTTCATCATGTCGTATTCGAATCTGCTTTTCATCCATACTTCGGGTTTCGGGCTTTTGTCGTTTAATAGACTGGTATTAATTGGTGGGTGTGTTTTATTTGCAGCGATGTCCGTTGATTTCACTGAAGGCATGCTTGGCTTTGTGTTAACCGCTTCCCTGATGAGATCTGCCGAGGCGATAAAATTTTCTATATCGGCTTTATACTTGTCAGAATTGGAAAGGATGCAAATGCTCTGCATGTTATTTTCACCACTAAAAGTGAAGAGAATGGCGAGAGTGGTTATTCCGTTGTCTGCATATTTTGCGGAGCCCATTAAAAACTGCCATCCCTTTAGCGTTGCCAACGGTTGCAGGTTTGCGGCACCTGTAAATTTAAAAGGCTTTTGCACCAGGTTATCCCAGGCGTAATCAAAATCTTTCTGCACTTCCCCTTTTCCGGCCATCAGATCATAAATAAAGAAGTTGCAATAAGCGCCGGTGCTCTTATCTTCTTTGAAATAAGTAAGCACTTTGTTGTTCTTTATTAATTCGTATCCTTTGGGTGAAGCATAGCGGACAATGCCGAAATCGTTTGTTTGGGCAAATGATGCGGATATCGATAAAAGAAACAAGGAAGCAAAAGCAAGTCTGTTCATTGTAATTGTTTTATTCCCGTATATCATTTACCGAACTGATATAGCGCTACCTGTAGAATTAAATGTGGCATTTCCTACGTTGACAGGTACGCCGTTTTTCCAGTATTTAGCTACGAGGTGTGTTCCATTGTTTTCCCATCCCGATACGTATACATCATTGCCAAATACCGTGATGCCTGTAGCCGCAGAAGACACGTTGGATAATTTTACTACTACTCCGTTTTTCCAGTATTTGGCAAACTGACTTCCACCTCCGTAATAGTCTTCCTGCTCATAGCCCGCTACATATACATCGTTACCTGCTGCAAATACAGCGGTCGCCACGCCTACAGAAGCTGTACCGGCGGTGAGTGTTGCTGCATTTCCGTTTTCCCAGATTGTGGCCATTGGCAATCCTGAGGTTGGATTATTTTGGGAGCCGGCTACGTATACATCATTTCCTGAAACAAATACTGCATTGGCAAAACAGTGTTTGTCGTTATTAGGTATTGTATTGGCGGGTATATTCCCGTTTCTGCATTCCCAGGGAGAAAATCTTCCCTGAGAGTTCCGATAGCTGCCAACTGTTATAACACTGCCCGAATTAATTTGAATGCCTGTGCAGGATCCGTTTCCGGTAACGGTCTGTGAAATAATCGGATCCATAACGGATACTGTTGTGCCGGTGCCGTTTTTCCAGTAACGGGGAAGATCGAATCCATTTACAATTTCCGCGCCGCCTGCATATACATCATTGCCGTTAACAGCAATGCAATTTGCGATAGATTCTCCAGTGCCCAGTGTAACCTTGTTTCCATTTTTCCAGTAATTGGCTAAGGAAAGATTGTTGATTCTTTCCACGCCTGCAACGTAGATGTCGTTGCCACTTATGCAAATGGAAGACAAAGCAGATTCTTCTGAGCTGATGGTAACAGCAGTGCCATTTTTCCAAAGGGTACCGGTATTATGGGCCGCGTTGTATTGTCCTCCGGCGACAAACACGTCGGGCGCATAATTGATATTTCCACCACTGGCAGTTTTACTTCCGGCAATTACTTTCACTTCTCCCGTAGTGTTTCCTACAGCGGGTACAACTACTTTTAGTTGCGTTGAAGCAGCCGATACAACAGTAGCCGTTACGCCGTTAATAGTAACGGTATTATTGGCCGGTGTTGTAGAAAAATTACTGCCATTGATTACAATTGTATCTCCATAATGCAATGAGGTTGAAGAAAGGCTGCTGACCTTAAGTGTAGTGTCCGTCGGTATTTCAGGGCTTACCGGACCATTTTCTTTTTTGCAGGATCCAATGGCAAAGGCTGCCGACAAAAAAAGCATGATGCTGGTTCTTACAGTATTGATTGTCTTTTTCATCTTAGATAAATTATGATCTTAGGTTGTCTGTGTGATGATATTGCAGAAATGCAATTGTGCTATTTCGGGTTAGAAAGGAGCTTGGATGCTATACAAAATTAGAAATGCAGGCAAGGGCAGTCAATCATTAAAAAGGATGATTTTTTCAATGCAGCCAGAAAATCATTAAAAAAGAGGAGCGGCTACCGGTATATTACCGTCTTTCTTTGCAGAAGTAAAAAAGTGTATTTTAGGGTATGAAGAAATTTTTGCTGATAATATTTGCCACACTCTTTAGTTTGTTGTGTACAGCGCAGGATGCAACAATAAAGGACAGTCTGCTGAAGTTGATGCAAAAAGCAAAGGAGGATACAGGGAAAGTGCTGTTGTTAATGCAAATTGGAAATGAGTATGAAGTGCAAATGCAGGACATTCAAACTGCTTCCCAATATTACCTTCAGGCAAAAAGCCTTAGCGAAAAGCTGCACTACACATTGGGGCTGATAAAGTTTTACTCAAACTATACCGGGATACTGAATCAGAAAGAGGAATTTGACAGTGCTTTGCTGCTGAATAAACAGGCATTAAAACTGTCGTTCACTACCAATGACCTGAAACTAGTTGGGAAATGTTATGGAAACGTTGGCAACAGTTTTAATTATATGGGCGATTATGATAGTGCAGTTTATTATTATCAGGAAGCCGAAAAGAAATTTGAAGCCATACCAGATAATTACCTGCTTGCCCGTGTAAGTGAAATGATACAACTTATTTATCAAAGAACAGGCCGTAATGATTATGCATTGCTATATGGTAAGGCTGCGTTGAAGGAGTTGAGGAAATCAGGGGACAGCACAGATATTGGACGTGCTTTATTGAATGTGGCCAACAGTTATCAAAGCAATCGTTTTGAAGATTCTGCATTGGCCTGTTATCAGGAAGCTTTACAAATTGCCAGCCGCATTCAGTTCAGTAATCTTGAGATTTCTTCATTGTTAGGTGCAGCCAATATTTATTTTCACCGTTATGATGCAGACAGGCAAAAGCCTTATGCAGAAAGGGCATTGGCGTTAAGCAAAGAAACAGATAATGCCGAAGGAGAAGTAATAGCGGAGAGGGCTTTGGCATTACACTATCTGTTAAAGAATAATTTACCATTGGCTAAAAGTTACATTTTAACTTCTTTGAAATTGGCAGATAGTCTTGGTTTGGTTAAAGAGCATTGGGAAAGTTTACGTGTGTTGTCCTCAATTTTATATGCACAAAAAGATATTGTCGGAGCTGAAAAACTGCTTGACAGCATGCAGGTAATTGAAGACAAACTGCGAGGGGAAGAGGTGCAACAAAAAATACTGACCCTTGAAAAGAGATATGAGACTCAAAAAAAAGAGTCCCGGATACAACTCCAGCAATCCCAGCTGGCGCAAAAAACAACGCTCAATTATTTGCTGACCGCTGGTTTTGCATCTTTACTCATCATTCTGCTTTTAGCCTATAGAAACTATACGCATCGGAAAAAACTGCAGCAACAGCGTATCGACGAATTGGAAACGGAAAATAAATTATCTGCCACTGAAGCGGTACTGAAAGGTGAAGAGCAGGAACGAACCAGACTTGCAAAGGATTTGCACGATGGGCTGGGCGGGATGTTAAGCGGAATAAAATTTTCATTAAGCAATATGAAAGAAAATTTATTCATGACACCAGACAATGCACAAGCATTCGAACGCAGCATAGACATGCTGGACAGCTCTATCAGGGAGATGCGAAGAGTGGCCCACAACATGATGCCCGAAATGCTGGTGAAATATGGATTGGATATAGCTTTGAAGGAGTTTTGCAATGAAATCGACCGAAGTGGTGCAATAAATGTCAGTTATCAGTCCGCAGGCATGGATGCAGTAAATATTGATCAAACCTCCAGTGTTACAATCTATCGCATTGTGCAGGAGTTGCTAAACAATGTTATCAAACATGCACAGGCAAAAAATGTATTAGTGCAATTGCATCATTCCAAACAGGAAAACCTACTGGCGATCACTGTGGAAGATGATGGCGTAGGGTTTGATGTTAATAGTCTAAAGGCTGCTACTGGCATGGGTTGGCGCAGCATTCAAAACAGGGTGGAGTTTCTGAATGGGAAATCCGACATTCAATCTTCTTCCAATAATGGCACTTCTGTAATGATAGAGATCGGTATTTAATGAAGGGGAAGGTTGAAGATCTTCGTCAATTGCTGTAAAAAGAAAAAGATGCCGGTTGTGCAGGCATCTTCAAAAAATTGGTGGTCTCGCCAGGAATCGAACCTGGATCTGGAGCTTCGGAAACTCTCATACTATCCATTGTACTACGAGACCAATGTTTACTTTATCAGTCCGCCGACATTCGTTGCGAATATCTTTACGGCGATGGCCAGCAAAATTACGCCAAAAAACTTTCTGACTGCTAACAATCCGGCCTGTCCTAAAAGCTTCGCAATATAGTTCAATGATCTTAAAACAAGGTAAACTATCACAAGATTCACCAGAATACCGGCCAGAATGGTCCATTTATCGTAGTTGGCATTGAGTGAAATGATAGTGGTGAGTGTGCCGGAACCCGCTATCAGCGGGAATGCTATCGGAACCAATGCGCCGGATTTGGAATCGCCTTCCGCCTTGAAAAACTCTATTCCAAGCACCATTTCCAGGCCAAGGATGAAGATCACTATCGAGCCACCCACCGCAAAAGATCCTACATCGAGGCCCAGTACTCCCAGAAACTTCTCTCCTCCGAACAGGAAAATGATCATCAAACCTCCGGAAATAAGTGTTGCACGGGCTTCATGAATGCCGCCCATCTTTTGCTTCAGGGAAATCAGCAGTGGAATGGATCCGAAAATATCTATCACTGCAAACAACGTGAAAGTAGTGGTGATGAGTTGATCCAGCGAAAAGTTCATAGCAGTCCGTTTACTACAAGTTACATGATTCGGCGGATAATCAGTGCAGGTGGAAAATAATCAGAAACCGGCTATTTCGGGCTGGGCTTGTGTTGCTCTTTGGGTGTGGGGATATTGGAAAGTACCGAGTGGCGGAAGCCATTTTCATGCCTGTCTATCTTGATCACGCAGCCATAATGAAGTGAAAATGCATTGAACGAATCGAGCAGGGAAGTACCGGTAATATGAGAGAGTATGCTTCTGAGCACACCGCCGTGCGCAATGATCGCTGTAGGTTGTTCTGTTGCTGCGATGCGAAGAAAACTGGTTACCACCCGATCATAGAGATCGATGTAGTTTTCGCCTCCGGGTATGCGCACATTCACGTAATCTTTCATCCAGGGATCGATTGCTTCGGCAGGAATATCATCCCATTTCTGTAATTCCCATTCGCCGCAATTGATCTCTTTGAGCGCATGTTCGAAACTGATATCGGCATTCGGGAAGAGATGTTCTGCAAGTTTGCGGCATCGTTGAAGCGGACTGCTGTAGATATGCTGTAAGTTAGCAGGGATAACGGTTTCGATGATGGCAGCTTCTTCGTGGAAGCTGTCTTTTACATCGATATCCGCCTGCCCGTAGCAGGTTCCTTTTTCTATCAGTGGGGCTGTATGTCTGATCAGGTAGATGCTCATAACCAATAACGCCAGATGATGATCACACTAAGATAGAACAGAATTTCTGCAATCTGCTGAATGGCGCCGAGGCAGTCGCCTGTGTATCCGCCGATCCATTTTTTGAAATACTCTCCGGCTTGCCGGGTGGCGATAATGGGAAGTATAACAGCAACAAGCAATCGTGGATCGAGCAATGCAAAAGGAGCCAGTGCAAAGATGGTGGCGGTAATCAGCAGCCCGATGGAGGGTTTGTTGCTGGTGATGGGTTTCGATTTGCTCGCATCGATATCGGTAACGTAATCGTAGAAGCGAATGGTGTACACGCCCATGAGCCTGCTTACGCCGTGGGCAGCAAGCAGTATCAGTAAGAACTGTCCGTAGTTGGAAAAAATATTGATGGAAGGCTCACTCAGGCTCGGAGTGAATTTGGGCATTTCTTTCAGCAGCAGAAATTTTACGGCGAGGATGCTAATCAGTCCGATTACGCCGAAAGTGCCGAGTCTGCTGTCTTTCATGATGGTGAGGATCTTCTCTTTGGTCCAGCCGCCGCCGAAGGCGTCGCAGCAATCTGCAAATCCATCTTCATGAAATGCACCGGTAGTGAGCACTCCGGCGATGATGCTTGCGATGATGGCGATATCTTCTCCGATGTATTTATTGAACACCACGAAGGTGAGCCAGCTGATGCCTGCCACCATCCATCCGATTACGGGAAAGTAGCGGGCAGATTTTTCGAGATACTCCTGCGAATGATCTGTGAATTTTGGCACAGGGAGTCGCGTGAGAAACATCATCGCAGTAAAGAAAATGCGCAGTTCTTTTTTCATGATTAAGCTTTAGTGGAATCCGATGGCTCGGTTGCATTTGAAACACCGGCTGTATCGAAGCTGGCCATCTCTTCGAGAAAAGCAACTGCGGCGCGGATCAATGGAATGGCGAGTGCAGCGCCTGTTCCTTCTCCAAGGCGCATGCCCAGCTGCAGCAATGGTTTGGCATGCAGCGCATCGAGCATGGCTTTGTGCGCCTGCTCATTGCTGGTATGTGCAAAGATGCAGTAATCGCGAACAGATGGTTCTATTTGCTGTGCAAGCAACAATGCTGCAGTGGCGATGAATCCATCTACTACGATGATCATATGGTGTTCAGCAGCGGCGAGGTAAGCGCCCGTCATCATGGCGATTTCGTATCCTCCGATCCTGCTGAGCAATGTAATGGGTTGTGTTGAATATTTGTTCAGCTCATGCAGCTGAAATGCTTTTTGAAGTGTGGCGATCTTTGTTTGCAGTTGCTGATCATTCACGCCTGTGCCACGGCCAACGCAATCCTCTACGGCGATACCTGTGATGGCGCTCATGATGAGTGCAGCAGAGGAGGTATTGCCGATGCCCATCTCTCCAAATCCGATAGTATTGCAACCCTGCAATGCAAGTTGTGCAACGATGGATCTCCCGGCTTCAATTGCAGCGGCAGCGCTGGATTCAGACATGGCAGCTGTTTCGAGATAGTTGGCTGTTCCATGGCCAATGCTTGCGCGTACGAAGTGATCCGATGCAAGCGCATCATCCCAACCCGGAATATTCACTCCTGCATCCACTACCGTGAGGTTGATATTGTTTTGTTTGCAGAATACATTGATGGCGGCGCCTCCACGGAGAAAGTTCAGCACCATTTGAGCAGTCACTTCCTGTGGAAAGGGATTCACCAATCCGGTTTTGGCGATACCATGATCACCCGCAAATACAACGATATGCGGATTGTTTACAGCGGGTTTCAGTGATTGCTGAATCAATCCTGCCTGCAACGCAATTTCTTCGAGCTGGCCGAGTGAACCCGGTGGTTTTGTTTTGTTATCGATTGCCCATTGCAATTGCTGTTTGAGTGCGTGCTGGTTATTCATACTCGTTATTGTTGGCCGGATGCATCATCCAGCAGGTCACAGAAATAGAAGCCATACTGTGATGGCTTATCCATAAGATCGGGGTTTGGGTTGGCAGTGCGTGGTGCTTCATAAGTTCTTCGAACTATACTGCCTTTGGTAAAGGTTACAGGATTTTTAAAAACGGGGCCGTCGAAAACGAAAGAATGGTATTCGCCATTCTCTCCGCATATATCCACACCAGGTGGCAGATCGCGGACGAACGAGCCATCGAGCAGTCGTCCGCAAAAACTTTTGTCGAGATAACGTTCATTTACACAAACAATGATGGCTTTGAATCCGAGCGAAAGAAATTCATCCATCAGTTCGTGTGTGGGAATATTCCACAGCGGAAATACTCCTTTCAATCCGAGCATATCGAGTTTTATTTCGCGATACGCGCGAAGGTCTTCGAGATAGATATCACCAAACACAGAGTGGGTGTAGCCTATGGCTTTGAAAGCATTCAGTTGCTCTGTCATGATGGCCTCGTATTCGGCCATGCCGGGTTGCTCCGGCAGTTCGAGTGTATGCAGCGGAATGCCCAATGCTTTGGCTTGCTTATGCAGCATCGATCTGCGAACGCCGTGCATGCTCACCCGATCGTGCGCTGTATTCACGCTGGTGAGCAGGGCGCTTACATTGTATGCGGGATCTTGCTTTATGCGGTTGAGGCAGAGTGCAGAATCTTTGCCCCCGCTCCAGTTCATGAAGCTTTGCTTTGTTTTATTTTTTACCAGATTGGATACGTTCCTGAACATATGCTGGTGTCAGAGTTTTAGTGGTCTTCCGCTCACCATGAAAATCGCTTCGTCGGCTTGTCTGGCAATCAGCTGGTTTGTCCAGCCCTGCAGGTCGGCGAATTTTCTGCCGATCTCAGTATCGGCATGCATGCCCATTCCGATTTCGTTGGAGATGATGATGAAAGTGCCGGGGCGTTTTTTCAGTGCAGCTATCTCTTGCTCAATAGCAGAGAGACATTGTTGAATATCATTCTTCGTGTCAACAAAGAAATTGGTGAGCCAGAGTGTAACGCAATCGATCACTACTACGCGGTTATCGAGCGGCAGTGATGCGAAATGTTTTTCTTCTTCGATGCTCGTCCACCGTTCATCGCGATCGTTCTGATGATGGCGGATGCGTTCGTTGAAATCGTCGTCCCATCTGCGGGCGGTAGCAAGGTAGATGGGATTGTTGCTGAGTGCGAGCGCTGTTTCCTGAGCATAACGGCTCTTTCCACTGCGAACTCCTCCGGTGATGAAAATGACTTTGTTATCGGTTGTCATGCCAGGCATGTTTTTCTTTGAAGAAGACGTCTTTCTGTTTCAGCTCCAGCAGGCAGTTGCGGCAAAGGCAGTCTCCATAGCGTTCTTCGAGGAAAGCTCTTTCTTCTGCAGACATGGCAACGCCGTAACACTGGCAATGTGTTACATCGCCCACTTTACATTCGAATGGGCTTTCACAGCGTGGACATTTCTTTGTTTCGTGCTTACACATACTCCTTCGTTTGGAAGAGAGAAGCGGTTTTATGTTGAAGATGATCGGGAACGGAAAACAGTTGAGGATGGAAGCATGCTGCGAGTATCTCGATGCCATCCACCAATGTGCCGGCGCTGGGTTGTGTGAAGAGATCGTAATCTGCGATATGCACAGCGCGATCTTTCACGGCGGTAAGGTTTTCCCATCCGGGCTTCTGAGTGAGCAGGTGCAATTCTTCCCTGCTTCTTTTTACGTCGAAGCCGCAGGGTGCGATGATCAGTACTTCGGGATCGTACTTCAATATTTTTTCCCAGCTTGTTACAATGCTGTCGCCTGCCGGGTTGGAGAGCATGTCGATGCCTCCTGCGTATGCTACCTGGAAGGGAATCCAGTGGCCGCAGTTGTACACGGGTTCGATCCATTCCATGATCATAACCCTTTTGGGTGCGGCGCGATGAAGGCGGAGTGTGTCGATGATGTTGTCGATGCGTTGCTGCAATGCAGAGAGGTAGGGATAGGCAGCTTCTTCAGCGCCTAATGCAGTGGCGATGGTGATGGCGGTTTGAAAAACATCCTGCAGGTTGTTGGGTGTTAATGCAATCAGCTGCGGTTGTTTGGGAAGATTGGCCACTGCGGCAGCGGTACAGGCAGTATCGATCTGGCAGACTTCACAAACATCCTGCGTGAAGATCACGTCCGGCGCTATTTCTCCGAGTACAGCTTCATCTACGTAGTAGAGGCTCTTGCCCTGCGCTTTGGATGCTGAGAATATTCTGTCGATTTCGATACTGCTGTATTGCTTGCCTTCCAGCACACAACGCACCACCTTTTGTTTTTCCTGCAATGCCTGCGGCGGACATTCGAATGTGATGCCGTGCAGCAAATGCTGCAGCTGCATATCATAGATCATCTGCGTGGCAGCGGGAAGAAAGGAGCATGCTGTCATGATGCTGTTATTGAAATGTGTTGAATTAATGTGCCAGTTTCAATGAATGGTATCTGCGTTGCAGCCATTCAAAAGTGGTGAACATCAGTCCGCCATAAGCCAGTGTACCTACGAGGAAATTTCTTTCGTAAGGGATGGCTGCTACGAGGCTGGTGAAATATCCCGCCCATGTTTTAGGGTACATGGAGTTTTCTATCATAAAGCAACCGGGGCTTGTTCCGATCCAGTGGATCAGTGTAGCCGCTACGGACGCGATAATGATATTGCCGACAGTAGCTCTGCGAATGATGTATTTGCTGGCGATGGCCATCAGTGCATAAGAACCATAGGTCCAGTAAAAACCTTCGTAGAAGAAACGCCATTCATTGTAGTAAACAAACCGGTTGAGGATAATATCGCTCACCCAGAGTGTCAGCACCGGAAACAGCACGCTCTTGATGCGGTTATTGAAATAAGCGCCTCCAAACAGCGCCATTGCGCCAAGCGGAGTGAAGGTAGAGAGTGCGCTCATCGGGGCTTCAGAAGTGAGGAAGATCCTCAGCAGTGCAACCAGTACGATAAACACCAGCAGTACTGCATTGCGTGGATTGAATTGTTTCAATGACATTTTCGTTTCTGTTTTAAGTTTTTATAACCTTACGGCTACACCTGCTGTGATATTGGTACCCATGGTGCCATAACCAAGTACTTCCTGGTATTTGGCATCGGTGATATTCTTCAGGTCAGCAAATATACGGATACGATTGTTTACGAGCTTGTATTCAGCATAGGCATTCCAAATGGTGTAAGCCTTGAGTGGCACCATAACTTGTGCATAGTCAGGTGCAGGGCCGAAGGTAAGGTCGTAGCGCGTACCATATGTGTAAACATTGGTGCTTACAAACAGGTTCTTTGTTACCTGATAACCAATGGTGGCGCCGAAAGCATGTTTGGGTCTGCGGACCAGGTTATAGTAACTGCTGTCTTTTCCATTCTGGGTTGTGGTTACTTTACCGTCAACATAACTGTAATACAATTTGATGTTGAGGTCTTTGGTAACATTGATCGATGGCTCAATTTCCAGTCCCTGATCTTTTTGTTCGTTCAGGTTCACATTTCGGTTGTTGATATAGGTAATTACATCCTTGATGCGTCTGTTGAAATACACCACGCGTGTTTCCAGTACATTGTTTATGAGTGATGCCTGCGTACCGATCTCCCATGTATAGGATTTTTCCGGTTTCAGCTCAGGATTGCTGCCATAAAACCCGTAAAGTTCGTACAGGCTTGGCGCTCTGAATGCTGAAGCGAGGTTCGCAAATACTTTCACGTTCTTATTGATAAGATAAGATGGGTTAAAGCTATAGGTGAAGTGATTGCCGAACTGACTGTGGTTGTTGAGGCGCGCACCTGCCTCCAGGTAAAAACCGTTGAGGTCTTTGAGGAAGAAGGAGAGATATGGGCTATAGATGGTTATCTCCGGATTTTTCTTTGCGGCAGTGGTATCGAGCAGTTGCTGTATGCGTGTATCGAAACCGAGCAGCACCTGTACTTTATCATGTACATCGTATTGTGCGAACGCTTCAGCTATTTGTGCCTTGCCTCTGAATGTGTAACCGCCGGAGATTCTGTCTACATCATCGAATTGGTATTGGGCAGTTACCTGTCCTTTGTTGAATTTATAATTGACCTGTGTACCAGCAGTGATAAGCTTGCTGTCGTAGCTATTGGTTTTAGAATCGAAGAAAGAACCTGCGTCGAAGTTTCCGCTGATGGCGGCATAGCGGAAGAAAGGTTTTACACGCAGGTTATCGATGATCTCCCCGTCGAGATTCACGTTCACGGATTTCTGCATGTAACCATCTTTGTCGAAAGACTTCACAGCAGCAGTATCCAGGGCTTCGGAAATGCCTTTGGTTTCAAAATGAGTGAATCCGATATTGTAACGGAGTTTATCATTTCCTCCACCCATGCCTGCATTGGCTTTGATGGTGTTGTAACTGCCCATTGCATAATTGCCGTACAATTCAGCAGGTTTGTTTTTGCTGCCATTACGGGTGATGATGTTGATCACTCCGGCAACAGCGTTGGAACCATAGAGGGTGGATTGTGCTCCTTTGAGGATTTCGATCCTTTCGATCTGGTCGATGGGAATCAGGCGGAGATCAAAGGCACCGCCGGTTCCTGAAGGATCGGCAAGAGGAATACCATTGATGAGGATCACAGTGTAATTGGAAGTAGCGCCACGGAAGAAGATCGATTTGTCTTTTCCGGGATTGCTGGTGGCTCCGTTCACTACCATGCCGGTTTGCTCGGTGAGGAGTTGTGACAGATCCTTACCAACGCTGCGGTCGAGCACGGTTCTGTCGATCACTGTAATCACTTTTCCTGTCTCTGATGCTTTGCGCGCGTACTTTGTAGCAGTTACTACCACTTCGTCCATTTGTTTTCTGACGGTGGTACTGTCTTGTGCAGTGGCATGGAGAGTCGCCATCAATGCAGCAAGTGAGAGTAGTTTTTTGTTCATGCTCATGATTGTTTTTAAGAGAGCTATGAACCTTCGGACATAGAAATAATTACTGAAATGAAATGTGAGGCAGCGCCGGTAAGGCACTCATTTCATCCCGGCTTTTCACCCGAAAGCTCGCTGATGTTGTTACATGCAACTGGCAGGTCTTCTGGCTCGTTGCCTGTTCAACACCTTCCCATCGTAAAGTGACAGTGGTATGAAGATTGAACAAAGATTGCAGCGGATAAAACTGCATCACAACTTACAGCTACGGGGATAGCACCGGATTTGCACCGGTTTCCCTTTTAATCCCTTGGACTGGTTAGATCCGGGAACCAATTACGGGGCAAAAGTAAATCCGGCGAACATATAGTCAAAAACTATTTACCAACTGTATTTTATGGCCAGTCCGGCAAAGAAATTACGGCCTGGAGCGGTATTGTAGTAGCGGCCTCCGGCGGCATTGATATCGTTACCCAGACTGTATTCCGCATTGAACAGGTTGTCGAATCCGGTGTAGAGATCGGTACTGATTTTTGAAGTAAAGGCCTTGCGCCATCCTGCTCTGAAACCAGTCAGCTGGTAGCTGGCGGCGTATTCGGAATTAGCATCGTTGAGTGCGGTACGGTCGCTGTAGAACCAGGTGATATTGGCGTAGAGCCCCGGTTTGGTGTTGAGATCGATGCCGGCAGCAATGGTATGCGGCGCCACTCCCGGCAGCTGTTTGCCGCTGAGATCGGTATTCACCTGTTTAAAGTTCTTGTATTTGAAGAAGTACCAGGTATGGCTTCCCCAGGCTTGCAGATTGGAAATAAATCCGGCAGAGCGGGGGAGGAAGTTATACCTCACCTGCGATTCAATGCCCTCCTGCTTTGTAGAGCCTGCGTTCTCAAAATAGTCTGCTCCGCTGGCATCGCGCCTTTGCACGATGGCGTTCTGCAACTGGTAATGGAAGGCATTTACTTCCACATACAAACTATTGTTGAGCCAATTGCTTTTTACACCTGCTTCGTAGTTTACACCGTGCTCGGCAGATAATCGTGTATTGATCTCCGTTGTAGAAGGAAGCACTTCCTGTGATGTAGGAGGAGAGAAACCTTTCGATACACTGGCGTAGATCAGCAGTTGCGGAATGAGTTTTTTGGAGATGGCAATGCGTGGCGCCCACTCGCTGCTGTAGGTTCTTTTCTGCTCAGGAAGATTGGGACTGGATAATCTTTGTATGCTGATGGAAGACTGATTAACACTCACTCCTGCTTGTATCACCCAATTGTGTTTCAGTTGCAGTTCGGCCTGAAGGAAGGCTGAGTAGAGCCAGTTGTTAATATCATCATCTGTCTGAACAGAGTCCGGACGCCCACCTTTGTTTCGGAATGTTTTTGTATTGAAAAAGCCGCGTTGCGCTTCGCCTCCAAAGAGCACATTGAGCGCAGCATTGTTCAGTTGTTTGTTGTAGGTGAAAACAGATCTGCCCCCGAAATGAGGCTCGGACCTCTTTTCATAGTTTCGGAATGTGGGATTCTTTATCTGGCTGAATGCACCATAAATTGTTGTGGTGTTGCGGAATGCATCGCTGAATGCATAGTTGTGAGTGATGCCTGCAAGAAAAGTTTGTTGCCTGATAGCAGCCTGTGCTCCATCGGCACTGGGAAAGGCTCCGGCTGCAGGCCTTGCTGCGCGCGGGTTTGCGAGGAACTCTTTTTGCGTAAGTCCTCCGGGTGTCTGATAATACAGATCACCGTAGATCACGGAAGTTTGCAGTGATTGCTTTTCACTGATGCCAATGTTCGATTCCCAGCTGGCGATATCTCTTCTGAATTCGGTGTGATCGCGATAGCCATCTCCCGATTGTCTGGTATAACTGATAATATTATTGCGTTCTGCATTGCCCAGACGAACCTGTGCGTTGAGATTGAAAAGGCCGTAGCTTCCTCCCGTGTATTGAACGTCGGCTCCGGCTTTGAAGTCTTCGGGCCGGCTGCTAAGCAGCAAGGCTCCACCGGTTCCTGCTCCGTACAAACTGCTGGCTGGTCCACGTACAATTTCAATTGAGCGGATATTGTAAAAACTGAATTGATTGAGGTAGGTGCTGCCGCCAGGATCGGTGAATGGAATGCCATTCCAGTATACTTTCACGTTTCTTACCCCGAATGGTGAGCGGAGGCTGCTTCCGCGGATATTCAGGCGGTAACTTCCCGGCGATCTTTCTTCCATACGCACGCCGGGCGTGGCATTCACGGCAGGCAGCAGATTCATATTATTATATCTTTCCAATTGAGTCGGCGTGATGAGGCTGACCGCCATACCGGCTTCTTTCAGCTGCCTGTTCTGGCCATAAGCCTTCACTTCAACGAGCTGCAATGTTTTGGACGAATCTTGTGGAATACCGGTCTGTGCTGCAATTGGAGCGATGCAACCGATGAGTATCAGAGCTGTGAATAATGATTTCATACCGAGTAGAATAGCCCCAATTTACATTAATTGATTCGCAATTTTTTCTATCTTCCAAACATGAAGTCTGCCAAACTAACTCTTTTCGATCTCACCATGATCGTGATCGGCCTCGTGATCGGCATGGGCATCTTTCGTACAGCATCAGATTCTGCGAAAGATGCATTAACACCCACCATCTTTTTTGCCGCATGGATCGTTGGTGGATTGGTGGCGCTTTGCGGAGCGCTTACCTATGCTGAGATCGGATCGAGACATCCGGTAACGGGTGGTTACTACAAGATCTTCTCCTATGCTTATCATCCTTCATTGGCTTTTTCTATCAACTGTATCATATTGGTGAGCAATGCATCGAGCCTGTCGGCCGTGGCATTGATTGGTAGCGGATACATCGGGCAGGTATTGTTTCACGATGGCGCCAGCGATGCCGTACGCGTGATCATTGCCATCATCGCCATCATTGTATTTTATGGTGTGAACCTGATGGGACTGAAGATGAGCTCGCGCACGCAAAACGTGCTCATGCTGATCAAGATAAGCATGATAGTTATGCTGATCGCCGGACTTTGCTTCCCTTCGCTGTACGTAGAACAGGCGCCGGTGGTAACAACAGGCGATGGCAGCATCAGCCAGACCATGAAGGCCTTCGGACTGAGTCTGGTGGCTATAAGCTTTACCTATGGCGGTTATCAGCAGACCATCAATTTCGGCAATGAAGTGAAGAACGCTTCGCGAAGCATACCCAAAGGAATTTTCATCGGCATCACCTGCATCATTGTTTTGTATCTGCTGGTGAATTACAGCTACTATAAACTCATCGGTTTCGAGCAACTGAAAACCACCAAAGAAATAGCATCGGTAATAGCAGGGAAGATGTTCGGACAAACAGGTTCGATCGTTTTCTCCGGACTGCTTTTCCTTTCTGTGCTCGCATACGTGAATGTATTGCTGATGAGCAACCCCCGCGTAATGTATGCGATGAGCGACGATGGTGTGCTGCCGGCTATCTTCAAAAAACAATCAGCCAAAAGAGAAGTGCTGGTGACTTCTCTCACAGTATTTGCCGCCACCTGCATTGTGGTGTTATTCTTTGCAAAGAAATTTGAAGAGATACTGAGTTTCACCATTTTCCTCGACTGCTTCGGAATGGCCATGTCTGCCGGAGCCATTTTCGTACTGAGAAAAAGAACAAAACATCTCGATGGAACGGGCATCTACACCATGAAGCTCTACCCGCTGATGCCTGTGATCTTTATACTGGCCTACACTTTTGTTGGTGTAAGCATTGCCATCGATAAGCCCCGCACCGCTTTGGTGGCCATAGGGGTATTGCTTACTTTTATTGTTCTGTATTTTCTGATGCGCAGGCCCGCAAAGCCAGGCGCAACGCAGGCTGACTAATTCAAAACATATTTCATGTCTCCATCTGAGCTGTCTTATATTATCAATGAACTGGGAGAAGAACGCGGTGAATATTTCGACGCAGTGGCGCCGCCGATTGTGCAAACCAGCAATTTCGTTTTCAGAACAGTGGCCGACATGAAGCGGGCTTTCGACGACGAATACGAAAATTTTATCTACACGAAGGGGCGTAACCCAACGATCGATATATTAAGAAAAAAGCTGGCGGCACTGGATAAGGCGGAGGATTGCCTTGTACTGAACAGTGGTACATCGGCCATCTTCGCTTCGGTTTTCGCGAATGTGAAATCGGGCGACCACATTGTTTCGGTGAATCGTCCGTACTCATGGGCGCAGCGGCTGTTCGATAATGTGCTGCCGAAATATGGCGTGGCCACAACGTATGTGGATGGCAGGGATATCGAAGCGTTTGAGCGGGCCATCCTTCCTTCTACCAAAATCATTTACCTCGAAAGCCCCAACAGTTGGGATTATGCCATACAGGATCTGAGGGCTATCGCCGAGCTGGCCAGGGCAGAAGGTATTATAACAATTTGCGATAACAGCTACTGCACACCGTTATTTCAGCGTCCCATAGAGCTGGGAATAGATATGAGTCTGCAGTCGGCCACCAAATATATTGGTGGACACAGCGATGTGGTTGCGGGTGTACTTACCGGCACCAAAGAGATGATGAAAAAGGTATTCAATCAGTCTCAGTTGTCCACCGGAATAGGTATTCCTCCCTTCCACGCCTGGCTGCTGCTGCGTGGTCTTCGCACGCTTCCGGCGCGCCTGGAGCGGATTTCAGCCACTACCACCACCCTGGTGAACTGGCTGAAACAACACCCTGCGGTGGAGCAGGTGATCTTTCCTTTCGACCCCTCATTTCCTCAATATGAACTGGCGCAACGCCAGATGACCGGTGCCTGCGGACTGGTGACGATAATTATCCGCGCAAAAAAAATGGAAGAGATTGTAATCTTCTCGGAATCGCTGCGACATATTCTCATGGCTGTAAGCTGGGGAGGACACGAAAGCCTGGTGATACCCCGTTGCGCATCATTGAATCCGCAGGATTTCGATGCTGCCAACCCGGAACACAGGATGTTGCGGTTTTATTTCGGACTGGAAGATGCCGACTATCTGAAGAGTGATCTGGAACAGGCATTTGAAGCGATGGTTTAACAGTAATTTTTTTCGCACTTTGCTAAGTACCATGTATATTGGTGGTTAGCCAACTCCCCCGGACCGCTTATCAAATAACAGGCCCCCGGCCTCTCATTACAATTACATTTGTTCTATGAAGAAATGGAAACTATTTCTGACTGTAGGGTTACAATTTAGCCTCGTATCAGTTTCTTTCAGCCAGGATAAGTGGGATCTCAGAAGATGTGTGGAATATGCGCTGGCAAACAATATTTCAGTAAAACAAGCCGATGTTCAGTCGCGCATTTCTGCGTTGACCCTCAATCAGGCAAGGCTTTCGCAATACCCAACCCTCGATCTCAGTAACAGAACCGGCATCAACTCTGGCCGTACCCAGAACCCCGCCGACTACTCTGTAAGTACCAACACTTATTTCTCCAGCAACTTCACCGTTTCGAGTGGGGTTACACTTTTCAACTGGTTCCGCATCAAGAACACCATTGCTGCCAACCGGTACGAAGCTGAAGCTGCACATACCAATGTTGAAAAAATAAAGAACGATATTTCACTCAATGTAGCCGCCGCTTACCTCCAGGCACTGCTGAACAAAGAGCAGGTAGGAACCAGCGAATTGCAGGTGAAACTTACAAGCG
Organism: Pseudoflavitalea sp. G-6-1-2; assembly: GCF_012927185.1. Classification (GTDB taxonomy): domain Bacteria; phylum Bacteroidota; class Bacteroidia; order Chitinophagales; family Chitinophagaceae; genus Pseudobacter. The sequence continues at coordinate 360,667 of NZ_JABBGB010000001.1, read as the reverse complement.
CTCAACTCGAAAATACCCGCAAACTCGTAGCTGCCGGTTCGGTTCCCGAACTCAATGCACTGGAACTCGAAGCACAGCTGGCCAGAGACAGCTCCACACTGGTAACAGCGCAGGCAACAGCCGCCACTTCGATATTGCAGCTTAAAGCATTGCTTACGGTTGATGCTGGTCAGGCATTCGAAGTGTATGCGCCGCCGGTAGATCAGATACCGGTTGAAAGCCTTGCAGAACTGCAACCCGAATTTGTTTTCAATATGGCCATTGAAAATATGCCATTGCAGAAAGTGAATCAGCTGAAACTGAAAGCTGCCGACAAAACCATCGCCGCCGCCAAAGGAGCCATGATGCCTTCCATCGATGCATTCGGTTCACTCGGATCAACATACAATAATAAATCTACTGCAAGTGACCTGAAAGCTACGCCAACAGTTATTGCCGCACCAGTTGGGAAAGTAGTGGTGGGAGGAACCAGTTACGATGTGTTCAATAATTATGTGATCTATCCTTCTAAAAATGTAGGATTCTTCAAGCAGCTCGATCAGACTTTTGGTCAGTCGGTAGGTCTCGGCGTGAGTGTGCCCATCTTCCGTGGAGGACAGCTTCGTACCCAATACAACCGCGCCAAACTCGACATGGAAAATATCAAACTGCAGCAGTCGCTGGATAACCAAACGCTGAAGCAGGATATCTATAAAGCCTATACCGAAGCCACTGCTTCACTGCAAAAATTTGTTGCAGGAAGAAAATCTGTAGAAACATCACAGAAGGCATTCGACTTCGCTACCAAGCGATACAATATCGGCCTGCTCAATACCATCGATCTGCTGAATAATCAGAACAATCTGTTCAAAGCAAGAATCGATGTATTGCTCGCTCAGTACGATTATGTTTTCAAACTCAAAGTGCTGGAGTTCTACAAAGGACAAGGCATCAAATTATAATTTTCGCAACTGCCGGAACACAGCATAGACGCCGGCCCCCCAACCAAACAGTTATTATATGAAGAAGAAAATCTGGTGGATATTAATCGCTTTAGTCATCCTGATCGTTGCACTGTTCGGGTTGAAAGCCGCTGGTGTATTGGGTAAAGATGAAGGATTGAAAGTGGCCGTTGAAAAAGTAAGCTCCAGAACTATCATCGAATCGGTGAATGCAAGCGGAAAAGTATATCCCGAAACAGAAGTGAAAGTGAGCCCGGATGTATCCGGTGAGATCGTTGAACTGAACTATGCAGAAGGCGACAGTGTGCGCAAGGGCGCAGTACTGGCACGCATCTACGCAGATATCCTTTCTACACAACGTAATCAGGCAGCAGCTTCCGTAGAAGTGGAACGCGCTAATGTAGAGAACTCCCGCGCACAGATGCCCGGCCTGAAATCAGCCATAGAACTGGCTCAGAAATCGTACGACCGTCAGAAACAACTGCTGGCAGAAAAGGTAATCTCTTCTTCAGAATTTGAAAAAGCCGATAATGATTTGCGCAGAGCGCAGGCAGAATACAACGCAGCCATTCAGAATGTAAAACGCGGAGAAGCCAGCATCAACAGTGCCAAGGCTATCCTCGTGAAAGCAGATAAAGACCTGGGCCGTACAGCCATCATCGCTCCGCGCGATGGTGTGATCTCTCTCATGAGTGTAAAGAAAGGCGAACGTGTAGTAGGTGCCAACATGATGGCTGGTACAGAAATGATGCGCATAGCAGACATGGGCGTTATCGAAGTACAGGTTGATGTAAGTGAGAACGACATCCCCAAGGTAAAACTCGGAGACTCTGCACTCGTTGAAGTAGATGCTTACAACAATCGTAAATTCAAAGGCATCGTTACCAAGATTGCCAGCAGCAATACCACTGCAGCAACCGCCACTACCGGAACCGGTACCAGCGATGTTACCAATTACAAAGTACATATCAGGCTGCTCGCCGATTCATACAAAGACATTGCTTCCAAAGGAAACCGTTTTCCTTTCCGCCCCGGAATGAATGCCAGCGCAGATATTCAAACCACTACCAAAGTAGGTGTGATCGCTGCTGCCATCAATGCCGTAACCACCCGCAAAAAAGGATCTGATGAAGTGGCTGGTGAAAAGAAAGACGACAAACAGGAAGAAGGTCTTCAGGAAAACACCAAAGCAGGTCTCACCAGCGATATGGACGAAGTGGTGTATGTATTGCAAAAAGACAATTCTGTAAAGAAAGTGAAAGTGCGTACCGGCATTCAGGACATGAACCATATCGAGATCCTCGAAGGGCTTAAAGCGGGTGATTCTGTTGTAACCGCCCCTTACAATGTGGTGAGCAAGATCCTCAAAGATGGCACCAAAGTGAAAGTGGTACCGGCAGATAAGTTGTTTGAAGCTAAGAAGTAAGCTCATTTACTTACATTTGCCGCAAATAACTGATTCATGCGATTGGGAATCATTGGTAGCGGAAGCTGGGCAACAGCACTTGCCAAAATACTTACAGACAATAAGAATCCTATTGGATGGTGGGTGAGATCTGAGCAGATTGTAAATCATATCAAAGTTCGCCGTCACAACCCTTCTTACCTCAGAAGTGCCTACTTCGATGCAAATCTCATCGATCTGAGCACCGATGTGGTGAAAGTAGTTGCCGATAACGAGTATGTTGTAATTGCTGTTCCCTCTGCATATATCAAGGATACGCTTGCTCCATTAGCGAAGGATGCTTTCGAAGGAAAGAAAGTGATCTCTGCCGTGAAAGGCATCATCCCCGAACAGAACCTCTTGCTGAACGATTACCTGCAACAGGAATTCAGTGTAAAGCTGGAGAACTATTACACCCTCATGGGGCCCTGCCATGCAGAAGAAGTATCGGCAGAAAAACTGAGCTATCTCACTTTCTCCGGCCTCGACGCCGGCATCACCGAAAAAATAGCGGCGCGCTTCAATACCGAATACATCAATACAATTGTGAATACGGATGTAATTGGTGTTCAGTATGCAGCCGTGCTCAAAAATATCTACGCACTCGGCGCGGGCATTGCTCACGGGCTTGAGTATGGAGACAATTTCCTCAGTGTACTCATCGCCAATTATGCAGATGAGATGGCGGTATTCCTTAAAAAAGTTGGTATCCAGCGGATCGAAGTGGGCGTGCACGAAGGACAGGATCCTGTAACGCACCGCAAAACGCCCAACTACGCAGCCTCCGTGTATCTCGGCGATCTGCTCGTAACCTGCTATTCTCCCCACAGCCGTAACCGAACATTCGGAAACATGATCGGCAAAGGTTACTCGGTTCGTTCTGCACAGCTGGAAATGAACATGGTAGCCGAAGGATACAACGTGAGCAAGAGCATTCACATCATCAATAAAACAGTAGGAGCCGAGCTGCCAATTGCAGACCATATTTACAGAATTCTCTGGGAAAATGTTAAACCTGCAGAGGGTTTCAGGCTAATTGAGCAGGAACTGGTGTAAATGTTGTAACTTATTATCAGAATCACCGACCAATGATAGAATAATCATGCGGTGGTTCCGCTAAAAGAATCAATATGCCTTTTTCATTTCAATCTTTCGGAGTTGCGGGTATCCTGATAATGATCGGGATACTGTCAGTTGCTGAACTGGTGAAACACCTGAAGGCAAGGAGGCATCAGCATCACTCATAAATCTTCCTGAATTTTACTGTCTGGCTAAGCCATCGAATCTACTCAGGCTCTTCCCTGAATAATTCTGCTGCAATTCCATCTGCGAATAACTTCCCTTGCGGAGTGAGTATCAGTTTGCCGTCTTCGTTTTTCATCAATCCATCTTTCAGGTACTGTGCGCATTCCTGTAAGATCTGCGCAGCAGTGGCCGGATCTGTTTTGGCTTCGATGATTTTCAGGTTCATTCCTTCGATGGTTCGGAGGGAGGTCATGATGTATTCGTTCACCTGCTGAACGGGTGTGAGAATTTCCTGCTCGAAAGGAACGGTGCCGGCTTTGAGTGATTGAATATACAGTGCGTTATTGGCGATATTCCATTGACGATTGGCGCCATCGTAGCTGTGTGCTGATGGGCCGAGGCCGAGGTATTTCTTTCCTTCCCAGTATGCACTGTTGTGTTTGCTGCGTTTGCCGGGGAGAGCGAAGTTGGAGATCTCGTAGTGTTCATAGCCGGCTTCGCCAAGCCAGTCCATCAGCAGCAGAAACTGCCTTGCCTGGTCTTCGGGGTTCACTGGTTCGCGCTTGTGCGTGCGGATCATGCTGTCGAGCGCAGTTTTGGGTTCTACTGTAAGCGCGTAGCAGGAGATATGAGGAACGCCGAGGCCGATAACTCTTTGTACATTCGAAAGCCATTTTTCGTCGGTGAGGCCGGGACTTCCGTAGATAAGATCGATGGTGATATTCGGAAAATATTTCAGCGCCAGCTGAAGGTTTTCGATAGCCTGCGAAGCAGTATGGGCGCGGTTCATCCATTGGAGATCTTCTTCGTAGAAACTCTGGATGCCGATACTGAGCCGGTTGATGCCCGATGCCTTCCAGCTTTGCAGCTTTGACTCGTCGATATCATCGGGGTTGGCTTCGAGCGTGTATTCCGCTTCGGGAGAAATGGAAAAATTTTCCCGGAGGGCAGCAAGTATTTTATTCAGGTTTTCCTGACTGAGCAGGGAAGGGGTGCCACCACCGAAGTAAATGGTTTCGACGGTTTCGCCGGCCAGAAATCCCTGCTGTAGCGGTATTTCTTTCAATAAACTTTCCAGAAAAGCGTTTTCCAGTCCGCGGGAAGTGGAGAAATGGAAATTGCAATAATGACAGGCCTGCCTGCAAAAAGGGATATGTATGTAAATGCCTGCCATGTTGTTACGGATATTTTATCGAATATTACAGCTCCAAAGGTAGCTGACAAAGCATTAAGTGAAAAACATCCTCATACGAATACTATGGCTGATACTGTTTACGGGGCCCCTGGCCGCCGGAGCGCAGTACGTGCTGCATATTATTCCGGTGGATAGAGACAGTACGTTTATCCGGGATTCGCTCCGGCTTCAGACCCACTTCAAAGCACGCCTGCAATGCGAGGAATATGTGGCCAAACTGCCCGACATTCTCAAACTGAAAGGATACCCCGTTGTTTCGGTTGATAGTGTCCGTTATGATTCGGCAGACGCTACCATGGAACTCTACATTGGCGCTGCACTGCGATGGGCTACCCTCAAAACAGACAGCATGGACAAACGCATTCTCGATGCTGTGAACTGGAACAGAAAAGACTTCGATCACAAGCGCCTCGATATGCTGCAGATGCAGCAATTGCAGGAGAAAATACTCGATCATCTCGAGAACAATGGTTATCCCTTCGCCAAGGTGTTGCTGGACAGTATCGGTGTACAACGCGAAGAATTCTCTGCCGTACTTCGCATCGACAAAGGCCCGCTGTATCGTATCGACAGCATCGTGAATCTGGGCAGGGCCAATCTTTCGGCAGGTTACCTGCAACATTATCTCGGCATACTCAATGGAAGTTTCTATCGGAAAAAACAGTTGCAGGCGATCAGTCAGCGATTGCGTGAATTGCCGTTTGTGCAGGAAGAACGTCCCTGGGATCTCACGCTGATGGGAGAGGGCTCCATATTGAATGTATACCTCGCGCCGAAAAAAAGCAGTCAGATGAATGTGCTGATCGGGTTGTTGCCCGATAACACGCAGGGCGGCGTAACGCAAAGCAGCAAGCTGATGATCACGGGCGAAGCCACCATCAATCTGAAGAATGCGCTGGGCGGCGGCGAAACCATCGGTCTCAACTGGCAGCAGATACAACCGAAATCTCCAAGACTGAACCTGTTGTATCAGCATCCCTATCTTTTCAATTCTCCCTTTGGGATGAATCTTGCCTTCGACCTGTTCAAAAAAGACTCTTCATTTGTGAACATCAGTTTTCTGTTGGGTGCGCAATATGCACTGTCTACCGGCAAAACAGGAAGTGTGTTCATTCAGAATACCCGCAGCAACCTGCTCACGGTAGATACCATTGCAGTGAAGAATCAGCGGAAGCTGCCGAACGAAGCAGATGTTACCGCAGTGAATGTGGGCATCAATTACGAGTGGTACAATACAGATTACCGCTTCAATCCGAGAAAGGGAACGGATCTATTTCTCAGTGTATCGGCTGGTACCAAAAATATCCGGAAGAACAATGTGATCGTAAAGCTGAAGGACAAAGACGACCCTTCATTCGATTTCAGTTCGCTGTACGATACATTCAAACTGAAAAGCTATCAGTTTCGTGTGAGGGTGGTGGCATCGCAGTACCTCAGGCTCACGCGCGTGAGCACCTTCAAGCTGGGGCTGAATGGCGGCTGGTTCCAGAGTCCGAACATCTTCCGCAACGAGCTCTTCATGATCGGTGGATACAAGCTGCTGCGCGGCTTCGATGAAGAAAGCATCTATGCCTCACAGTATGCAGTAGGCACGGGAGAATACCGGTATCTGCTGGGCATGAATTCATTTCTCTTCGGATTCGTAGATTTCGGATATGCCAAATCGGAGGCAAGGAATATCAAAGTGAACAATACCTTTTTGGGTACGGGCATTGGTATGGCATTCGAAACAAAAGCGGGCATCTTCAATATTTCCTATGCAGTAGGGAAGCGGGATGATACCAAATTCAATCTGCGGCAGGCCAAGATACATTTGGGATACGTGAATTATTTTTAGTGGCCCGATTCTTTTATTTTTGCACACGCAACAACCATCAGTGAAAAAAAGTTTAGCACTTCTATCCGGAATTTTATTGATCGCCTTACTGAGCTTTGGCCAGTCCAAAGGCGATACGGTTATTCCTCCAAAAAAAGACACTGACGTAAATAAAACGGTGAAGCCGAAAGATTCGGCCAAACCCGCCGTGCAGGTAAAGCGGGTAAATGACTCTGCCATAAGAACCGTTGCCGAATCTGCAAAGAATGTAATTCCCAAACCAAAAGATACCACGCGAAGAGCGGTGCAGGCCGTTGCCGATTCGAGCAGGCCACGTATTGCGCGCGACACCAATCGAGCGGCTGCTGTGGTGCAGGATACCGTTCCAAAAGTGGTTGTAAAAGCCACACAGGCGCAGCTGGACCGCATCAGCCGTTTTATGGACGCACTGCGGGCGCATCCTTATTTCAATGTATTCGGTAAAGCGCTGGTATTGCCGGAGATCGAAAAGAAGGTAGACGACAGGGATGGGTTGTTCTATTTTGTTGCCGGTCTGCTGATGTTCTATGCGCTGGTGAAAGTGTTTTTCAGAAAGTATGTAGACAATATCATGACCCTCTTCTTCAGGGTAACCATGCGGCAGCAGCAGATGCGGGATCAGATGTTGCAGACGCCGTTTGCTTCACTTCTGCTGAACATACTCTACCTGTTGAGCGGAGGCATGTACCTGATGTTCGTTGCCCGGTATTACGGGGTGAAGATAACAGACAATAACTGGATTCTGATGGGGTACGGATCGGCCTTGTTGCTGACCGTCTACCTCGGAAAATTCATACTGCTGAAACTGGCAGGATGGATCTTCAATATCTCCGCAGCCACCGATACTTACATATTTATCGTGTTTCTTGTAAATAAAATCATCGGTATTTTATTGTTACCGGTACTGGTGATGATGGCGTTTCCTTATCCTGGTTTGTTTGCTGTTGTATTGACACTCAGCTACATAATGCTCGCCTTGTTCTTCGGATACCGCTTTATCATCTCCTACAAGCCAATACGGAATGAAATTAAAGTAACGCGTTTCCATTTTTTCCTTTACCTTTGCGCCTTCGAAATAGCACCCCTTTTGCTGATTTACAAGGTGTTATTGGTACTAGTGGAAAGAAGTTATTAATTTTGCAAATCCATACGTAACACATATGGTAAAGAACGGGGCGAAAAACGTTGGAGACAACACGATTAGAAAGATACTAATCACACAACCCAGACCTGAAACCGATAAATCACCGTATTTCGAATTAGCTCGGAAATACAGTGTTTTGTTGGACTTTCATCCTTTTATCAGGCTGGAAGGTATACCTGCAAAAGAATTCCGCAAGCAGAAAATTGAGATATCCAATTTCACTGCTGTGATTTTCACCAGCCGGAATGCGATCGATCACTTTTTCCGCATCTGCGAAGAAATGAAAGTGGCAGTTTCGCAGGATACCAAATACTTCTGTATCACCGAAGCGGTGGCACTCTACCTCCAGAAATTTATCCTTTACAGAAAACGTAAAGTGTTTTATGGTGCAGATGGCACTAATAAAACCATGTTCGATGTGGTTAACAAGCACAAGGAAAATGAGAAGTTTCTCTATCCCTGCTCGGAGAATCAACAGGACAATGAGATAGTGAACTGGATGAAGAACAATCGCTGCGAGTATGCTACTCCTTTCATGTACCGTACCATCAGCAATGATGTGAAGGAGTTGTTCAGCAAAAACAATTACGATATCATCTGTTTCTTCACACCAAGCGGTGTAAAGAGCCTGTTTGATAACTTCCCTAAATTTGAACAGAACGGTACACGTATCGGCGCATTCGGAAGCAATACTTCCCGTGCTGCTGAAGATGCCGGACTGGGCGTTGAGATCAAAGCTCCGCAACCGCAGACACCTTCGATGGTAGCAGCACTGGAAGCTTATCTGAGCGTTACCCTGAAGAAAAAATAGATCCGTTTACTGGCAACAATATTGCATGAGCATTGCGCATTCCTCCGAATGTCCAATGCTCATTTTTTTGTAGCTTTAAATCAATCAGCTTACAATGGCCAAATACACTAACCGCCTGGCGAATGAAACCAGTCCTTACCTGTTGCAGCATGCGCATAATCCTGTAGACTGGTATCCATGGGGGCCCGAAGCATTGGAGAAAGCGAAAGCTGAAAACAAGCCCATACTGGTGAGTATCGGTTATGCGGCCTGCCACTGGTGCCATGTGATGGAGCACGAAAGTTTTGAAGATGAAGCTACGGCAGCGATCATGAATGAGCACTTCGTGAATATCAAGATCGATCGCGAGGAGCGCCCCGATCTCGATCATATTTACATGGATGCCGTACAGGCGATGACCGGCAGCGGCGGCTGGCCGTTGAATGTTTTTCTCACTCCAGATACCAAACCGTTTTACGGCGGTACGTATTATCCTCCCAAACCCGTGCACAACCGGCCTTCCTGGCACGATGTATTGCATGGAGTAGCCAATGCCTTTGTGAACAAGCGGGCAGATATCGAAGCGCAGGCAGAACAGCTCACTACGCACCTCATTTCTTCCAATGGTTTCGGATTAACGAAGCCGGCCGTGGGTATCATTTCCGAATCGCTCTTCACAAAAGAGAAGTCCGATGAGATGTTTGCGAACATCATGAAACAGGCAGACATGGAAGAGGGTGGATTTGGTCAGGCTCCGAAATTTCCGCAGACCTTCACCATCCGGTTTCTGTTGCAGTATCACAAACATACCGGCAATGAAGCAGCGCTGAAACAGGCCTGCCTCAGTCTCGATAAAATGATCTACGGAGGCATCTACGACCAGATAGGAGGGGGCTTCGCACGTTATTCAACCGACGCAGAATGGCTGGCCCCCCACTTCGAAAAGATGCTGTACGATAACGCCCTGCTGGTTATTGCACTCTGCGATGCCTGGCAACTCACGGGCAATCTGCTCTACAAACGCACCATCGAACAAACACTTGCCTTTGTTGAACGCGAGCTCACAGCACCACAGGAAGGATTCTACGCCGCCCTGGATGCCGACAGCGAAGGAGTGGAAGGAAAGTATTATGTATGGAGTAAGGAAGAAATAAAAGCGTTGCTCGGAGCCGATGCGGAAATCTACTGCGAGTTCTACGACGTAACTGAAGAGGGCAATTGGGAGCACACCAATATTCTGAGAGTGATTCAGCATCCCGCAGACTTTGCAGCATCGAAAGGGATTTCCACCGAAGCATTGTGGGCGAAGCTGGATGCCTGTTCGCAAACCTTACTCCAGCATCGTGAAACCCGCATAAGACCTGCGTTGGACGATAAGCAGCTGCTGGGCTGGAATGCGCTCATGAACACGGCTTACAGCAAAGCCTATGCCGCACTGGGAATGGAGCATTACCGCCAGGTGGCCGTTAAGAATATGGAGTTTCTGTTGCAATCGTTCAGGGCGGAAAACGACAATCTGCATCATACCTATAAAGCAGGGGTTGCCCGTTATCCGGCCTTTCTCGACGACTATGCCTGCCTCATCGAAGCCTTGATCCAATTGCAGGAGATAACAGGGGAGAAGCGCTGGCTTACGGAGGCAAAACAACTGACGCAAACCGTTCTGGACAAGTTCAGCGAAGATGAAACAGGATTTTTCTTCTATACACCCAGCGGTCAGGCCGATATTATCGTAAGGAAGAAGGAGGTGTACGATGGAGCGGTGCCTTCGGGCAATGCCGTGATGGCCATCAACCTCTATTATCTGGGGATGATATTCGATGAGGGAGCGTGGAAAGAGCGGGCTGCCACCATGTGTGCAGCATTGATGCAGGCAGTGGTACGGTACCCAACATCATTCGGTGTTTGGGCAACGATGATCCAGGCTTTATCGTATGGTATTCCTGAAATAGCTATTGTTGGCGGGGAATTTGCTACCGTTCGAGAGGATTTTTTGAAAACCTACCTGCCCTTCCGTATCTTTCAGTCCTCACCCAAGGCCGATGAACAATTCCCCCTGTTGTCCGGAAAGTCCGGGTACCCAGAAACCATGATATTCCTATGTAAAGATTATACCTGCAGAACGCCTGTAACACAGGTGGATGCATTGTTGCAACAGCTTCAATCTGTGTAAAACTTAAATCTGCTGTTGATACAATAATATCTTGTCCAGAGCCGTTTAAACCTAAGCTCTGATGGTGTTTGCAGTTTTAAAAAATAAATTCTAAACTTGCGATGAAGTCGGTAAAACATTATTTTTGCCCAATACCCTTTAATATGATGAAAATGAAAAACCTATCCGTTCTGACTGCTCTTGGAATGGTGGTGTTTGCCACCGGTTGCGGCAAGCTCGGAGGAAAGTCAAAAGGCCTTCCAAATGATGGCCAGCTCCATGGCGTAGCACCGGCTTCCGGATACAATCTGACCAAGCCTACGGGTATGGTTTATATCCCACCTGGCACCTTCCATATGGGGCCTTCGGATGAGGACATCAATTACAACTACACATCAAGGAATAAGCAGATCTCCATCAGCGGATTCTGGATGGATGCAACAGAGATCACCAACAATGAATACCGTCAGTTCGTAAACTGGGTTCGTGATTCCACGGCTGCAGTAAGACTTCAGTACGGAAAGGAGGTCGATGGCGTATTTGTAATCGACTGGAAAAAAGCTTCTACCATCAAGTATAACGATAAGGCTACAATCGAGAAGATCGACCAGATGATCCTTTCTCCCGAGAACAGGGTGTTTGGTAAAAAAGACCTCGATCCTACCAAGATCATATACCATTCAGAGACTTTCGATCTGAAAGAGGCGGCTAAACGCGAGAACAAAGATGTTCCCCGTAAGAATTTCATCCGCAAAGTAGATGTTCCTGTTTATCCCGATACATTGATCTGGATCCGTGATTTCAGCTACTCCTACAATGAGCCGATGACCAAACGTTACTTTTCACATCCTGCCTTTGGCAACTACCCTGTAGTTGGTGTGAACTGGAAACAGGCCACAGCATTCTGCGAATGGAGAACGCATTATCTGAACTCCTATCTGGAGTCTAAGAAAAAGGCAACCGAGTCTGATTTCCGTCTGCCAACAGAAGCAGAGTGGGAATACGCAGCACGTGGCGGCCGTTCACAATCCATGTTCCCATGGGGTAACTACTATCTCCGTAACAAACAGGGTTGCCTGCTTGCCAACTTCAAACCTGGCCGCGGTAACTATCCTGAAGATGGAGCTTTCTACACTGCACGCGCAGATGCTTACTGGCCAAACGATTTCGGTCTGTATTGCATGGCGGGTAACGTTAGTGAGTGGACTTCATCACTGTACTACGAGGGTGCTTATAACTTCCAACATGATATGAATCCTGATATCCGTTTCAATGCACAGGATTCTGATCCTCCAAGAATGAAGCGTAAGGTGATCCGTGGCGGTAGCTGGAAAGACGTAGGTTATTATCTGCAGACCAGCACGCGGAGCTATGAGTATATGGATACTGCAAAGGCTTACATAGGATTCCGTTGCGTAATTGATTTGCCGGCTAATATGAAGAAGAAATAATTAGCAAAGAGGAGAAAATGAAACACCGCGCAAATTCGTTGATTGCTTGATAATGAGGAGCAAGCCGGTATCTTATTGTAACTACATTAAAATCTGATTTTCCAAACCCTGAAAACCCGTTTTCTAACCATTTAAAAATTAATCTATGGCTGGAGTTTCTAAATCAACAGAAAGAATTGTAAACATAATCGTATGTATGGGCGCCGCGATCGTAATCTTTGGTGCCTGGCAGAAGATCACTCACCAGGCTTTGGCCGACTTCTTCCTTACAGCCGGTTTGATCACTGAAGCAATCATTTTTGTTGTATACGCCTTCTTGCCCCCTCCGGGATCTGAGATGCACGCTATTGCTGAAGCATTACCTAAACTGGCCGGCGGTGCACCTTCCGGTAACCCTGCACTCGACAACATGAACAAAATGATGCAGGATGCAGACATCACACCAGCCAGCCTGAAATCGCTCAGCGATGGATTCAAAAAACTGGGCACATCAGTAAGCAATATTGCTGAAGTATCTGATGTAGTAAAATCTACCAATGACTACTCTGCTAAGACCAAAGAAGCAACAGCAGCATTAGGTCAGATGACATCCGCTTATCAGGGTGCTACTGCTACCATCACTACTTTCAACTCTGCTGCTGACAGTACTAAACAATTCCACGAGCAGGTTGGTGTACTCACCAAAAACCTCGGTTCACTGAATGCGATCTATGAACTGGAATTGCAGGATACGAACAATCACCTGAAAGCCATGAAGAATTTCTATGGCAACCTCGCCAACGCTTCTCAAACTATGCAGAACAGCGTTGATGATGCCAAGAAAGCTCATGAGCAAATCGCGAAACTGGCTTCTAACCTGAGCAACCTGAATACCGTTTACGGTAACATGCTCAGCGCAATGCAGGGCCGCTAAGGAAAACGGGTAATCCAATAATCCGATACCCAATCCGTTCGCGCATTAGTCAATGAATTGTTTACTAAACTGAAAAACCCAGATCCATGGCTTTACCTAAAGAGCCCCGGCAAAAGATGATCAACATGATGTATCTCGTTCTGACAGCCCTGCTGGCACTGAACGTATCATCGGAGATCATCAACGCCTTCGAAACCGTAAATAACAGCATCACTACTTCTAATAAAAGCATTGCTGAAAAGAATGATCTTACGTATCAGTCTTTTCAGGATAAGCTGAAAGATCAGCAAACTGCTGCACAGGCTGCCGTTTGGGCGCCACGTGCAACTGCTGCTCAGAAGTTGTCTGCTGATATGTATAATGAAATTGAGAAACTGAAAGCCCAGCTTTCTGAATATGCAGGCAGCCATGATGAACATGGTGAAAAGAAGATGAACGCCGATAAACTCGACGCATCTACCCGCCTCATGGAAAAAGAAGGCAAAGGCGCAGAACTCTACAACAAACTGATCGAATACAGAAAGAATCTGATCGGTGTTCTGAACTCTCAGGAGTTCGCTGCAACACAACCTAAAACAGCTGAAGCTGTGAAGGCGAAAGAAGTAGAATTTCAGAAGAATCTTCCTGTAAATCTTACCGTTCCTGATTCAAAGAGTGGAAACAAATATGGCAATGATAAAGATGGTTGGGCACTCAGCAACTTCCATATGACTCCTGCCATTGCTGCAATGACCATTCTGAACAAACTTCAGAACGACGTAAAGAACTCTGAAGCGCAGGTAGTAGATTACCTGCATCAGCAGATCGGTTCTGTAAAAGTTGTATACGACAAATTCCAGGCGATCACTCAGGCCAGCAGAACTTATGCAATGCCTGGTGAGCCTATCGAAATCAAAGCAGGTATCGGTGCATTCAGCGAAGCTGCTGCTCCAGAAATCTATATTGATGGACAAAAGCAGTCACTCACTAACGGTATGGCGCTGTACAAAACTACAGCAAGTGGTACCGGTACCAAAAAAGTGATGGTAAAAATAATCTACACTACTCCTTCAGGAGAGAAACTGGAAAAGAATGAACCTGTTGAATATACCGTAGGTACTCCTTCAGGAGCCTCTGTATTCCTTCAGAAAATGAACGTTCTCTACATCGGTGTAGACAACCCGATGACCATCTCTGGTGGTAGCGTAGGAGCTGAAAAAGTAAGAGTAAGCTTCAGCAATGGTGAGATCAGCAAAACCGGTGGCGACAACTACGTTGCTCGTCCTAAAACTCCGGGTAATGCCAACATCACTGTAAATGCTGACGGTAAAGCTTACAATTTCGCTATGCGTGTGAAATACCTGCCGAATCCTGCAGCCTTCCTCGGAAGCAAGAAAACAGGATCTATCAGTGCAGCAGAGTTCAAGGCAATCGGTGGTATCATCGCTAAACTTGAAGACTCTGATTTTGAAGCAGCTTATAAAGTTGTCAGCTATAAACTCGGCGCTCAGGGTGGACCATTCCAGGTGTACGCTGAAGCCGTAAACAGCGGAAACCGCTGGAACGGACAGGCAGCCGCAATCGTTAGCCGCGCAGCTCCCGGTGCAGTTATCTTCTTCGATAACATCCAGGTAGTTGGCCCTGATGGCAAACAACGCGATATCGGCTCAATGACCTTTAAGCTGAAATAACACAAATTCTTTTAAACAAGGGAACAATGAGAAACCGTCTTATCAAACTCGGAATGCTGGTAGCACTGGTTGCGTTTGTTAGCACCGCAGTAGACGCACAGACGAAGCCTAACCGCAAGAAAGCAGTGCGTAAAACAACTGCGAAAAAAACAAACAGCAACAGAACTAACAATTCAGCTAACAATGCAGCCATCACTCCGGTAGTGGATACTGTACCCAAAGCTGTGGCAAAGGTTGAAGCCGATCTGAAGATCGAACCACCTAAAAAGTCGCTGCGTAACGATAACGCCATCGAGCGTAACCTCGTAAAAGAGCGTCTGCCACTGGCGTATGAACATATCCGTGAAGATGATGCGGTATACGTTCAGCGTGTATGGAGAGAACTCGATGTACACGAGAAAATGAACCTTCCCTTCGTTTACAAAGCTGATGGTGATCTGGGTAACCAGCGCTTCATCATGATTCTGCTCAACGCAATCAAGAACGACAGCATCACTGCTTTCTCTCCGATCGACGACAGATTCACCACACCAATGTCTTTCAAAGAGATCTCCGAAAAATTTGTAGGTACACCTAAAGTAATTCAGGTGCCAGACCTCGCAAGTGATCCGGATGGTTCCAAAGGACTGATGCGTGATACTACCATCGTTGAAGAGTTCGATGCTGATAAATCTGTAGAACGTTACTGGATCAAAGAAGACGTGATCTTCGATAAAGAATCTTCCCGTCTGTTCACCCGCATCCTCGGTATCGCTCCGCTGAAAACCATCTACAACGATGATGGCTCTTTCCGCGACGTTACTCCGGTATTCTGGGTGTACTATCCAGACCTTCGCCCAACTTTCGCCAAGTACGAAGTTTACAACGGACGCAACTTCGGTGGAAAGGTAAGCTGGGAAGAACTGTTCGAGAGCCGCATGTTCTCCAGCAGAATTATCAAGAGCACCATCAACAACCCCAACGACCTGTTCATTAAATCATTCGTGAAAGATCCGATCCTCGCCCTCCTCGAAGGTGAGAACGTAAAAGAAAAGATCTTCAACTACGAACAGGATCTCTGGAGTTACTAAACAGCTTAATAATTTTACTGATAGACGGCATCGTATTTTTACGATGCCGTTTTTTATGTACAAAACTTTATAAATGATTCAGACTGAGGGCATATTTGGTAAAGCCTGTATTAAGTTTTTTCGAAAATACCCATATACCGTTATTGTTTTGTGATGCCTATTCATTATTTTTACACTGGTTTTTCATAGGATATTGGATTTTAAAAACGGGGCTGGATGTCTATCCGGGCCCCTTTTTATTTTATACCACCTGTATCTCTCCTACAGTATTTTTACCATAGCCGCCTACCGGCTTACCGGTATCACCCAAAATCAAGTTTGCAAGTTCACCCTTTGATGTACTGCCAGGTTTATCATCCACATTACAGAAGAATGCAATAGTTATTCAGGGAGCATCATCATGTGCCTGCTCCGATTGAGAGAAGATGTTATGGGATTTGATCAGGAAGCTGAATTGTCACCTTCGGCAGCAGTAGGCTCTGTAGTCTCCGGTGATTTGAAATGCGCAGTAATGAGCTTTGCTTTTGCTGCTCCGATCAGTTTGGCCACTTCGGTTTCAGGCGCTTCTTTCACACGCTTAACGCTTCTGAATTCTTTCAGCAGCTGATCAGCTGTATTCTTGCCGATTCCTTTGATCTGCTCCAGCTCATTTTTGAATGTACCCTGGCTGCGTTTATTGCGGTGGAAAGTGATACCGAAACGATGCACTTCGTCTCGGATTCTTCTGATCAGTTTGAGGCTCTCACTGTTGTATGGAAGTTTGAGACTTTGCTGGTCGCCGGCAAAGAAAAGTTCCTCTTCGTTTTTGGCCAGTCCTACTAAAGTCATGCGGCCCTGCAATCCCAGTTCTTCGATGGCATCCAGCGCGGCGCCAAGCTGCCCTTTTCCACCGTCGATAATAACCAGCTGAGGAAAAGATGCTTTTTCTTCGAACAGGCGTTTATAACGTCTGTAAACGGCTTCTTTCATGGTGGCGAAATCGTTGATGCCCTGCACCGTTTTCACATTGAAGTGTCGGTAATCTTTTTTGCTGGGCACGCCATCTTTGAAACAGACCATCGCCGATACAGGATAGCTTCCGTGAAAGTTGGAGTTATCGAAACATTCGATATGTACGGGCACTTCGGGCAATTGCAGATCATCCTGCAACTGATACAGTACTTTCTTCCGCTCCATATCGTCTTTGCCTTCGAGTTGCAGTATCTTTTTCTTGAATAGCTCTTCTTTGAAGTAGTTCACGTTCTTTTCGGAGAGCTCCAGCAGTTTCTTTTTGTCGCCTCCTTTGGGGATGGTGATCACTACGCCTGCTTCATCGTAATTGATGGGGAAGGGCACGATGATCTCTGCAGCAAGACTGTTGAACGTAGTACGCAGCTGCGCTATCGCAAATGCAAGTATCTCTTCGTCCTGCTCATCGAGATGAGGTTCGAGCTGCACCGTATGCGTTTGCACGATACTGCCGTTTTCCATCATCAGATAGTTCACATAGGCGAGATCGTTATCGCGGAGAATGGAGAAGATATCGGCCGTCATCATTCTGTTGGAAACCACGATGCTCTTCGCCTGATAGTTTTCGAGGTGTTCGATCTTTTTATGGATCACTGCGGCCTTCTCAAACTGCATCTGTTCCGCTGCGGCACGCATCTCCTGTCTGAAATGCTGTATCACCGGATTCAGATTGCCTTTCAGCACGTTCTTGATCTGGTTCAGAGAATCCTGATAGTCCTCCGCTGTCTGAAATCCTTCACAGGGCCCTTTGCAGTTGCCCAGATGATACTCCAGGCAAACTTTGAACTTCCCTTTCTGAATATTGCTGTCGGTGAGATTGAGTTTGCAGGTGCGAAGCGGTATATTCGATCTGATGAAATCGAGTAACTCACGTACACGGGCAACCGAAGTAAACGGACCGAGATACTCAGATCCGTCGTTGATCTTCCGGCGCGTGAGAAATACGCGGGGGAACGGCTCTTTCTTCAGAACGATATACGGATAGGTCTTATCATCCTTCAGATTGATATTGTACTTGGGCTGGAACTGCTTGATGAGTGAATTCTCCAGCAAAAAAGCATCCTGCTCCGAATCCACGATGGTGAATTCGATGCGATGGATCCGCTGAACAAGCTCATGTGTTTTGTAAGAAGTAAAGGTTTTGCTGAAGTAAGAGCTCACGCGTTTGCGGAGGCTCTTGGCCTTTCCTACATACAGGAGTGTATCCTGCTTGTCATAATACTTGTAAATGCCCGGATCGACGGGGATCTTATGGCTTTGCTGCTGAAATTCCTGTGCTGTCATGTTTGCTGCACAAAATTACGGAATGCGGCTGATTCTCAGTCGGCGTAGGATTGAGCATCCCAGATCACTTTTTCTATGCTGCTAACCGCTTCACCCTTAGGAGGATGTTTGATGGTGAGGATGATAAAATAATGCTCCATCACCCAGGTGAGCTTTTGTTGTACCAGTGTATCGCCCTCCATGGATTCGGTTTCGAGATATACCCGGTTTACCTTGTCTACATTGAGTGATGGCTTGATGTACACCACCGCTTTGCGAAGCGTGGTCTCTGCATTTTTCGGTTCGTAAATGAAATTGAGCAGTTCGGTTGTCTCATCCATCAGGGAAGTCTGACGGAAATTCTGTTGAAATTTTGCAGTATCGGAAAGGTCGGCCACCAGAAAATATTTCGCAGCCAGCTGATTGAATTTAGCAGTATCGATATAGGCTGAATCTTTCCTGCCACCCTCTTTTTTGTACAGGATGCCTGCGGAGAAGGAGTCCACTCTTCTGATATCTTCTCTGATCAGGTCTCCGATGGGGAGATAAGAAATCACCTGATCGGGTACCGGGAAGGATGGTTGTTCAGGAGCAGTTGTTTTAGCTGGTTTTTCTTTGCAGGAAAAAATGGCCATGCAGCATGCAGCCATCAGGATCATCAGAGTGTTTTTCATCCCGTAAAAATAAGGTATTGACTTTGGTGAAGCAAGCGCTTAGCGAAGGGTTTTGGTAACCCCGATCTTAACACCGTATTCCATCAGGTATTCGCGGATGGGATATTCTTTTACGTAGCTGCTGAGCAGCTGGTAACGGAACTGCGGTCCCACCTGCCATTTGAGGCTTCCGGTTTTGTAAGCCACAAAAATCTCGGCGCCTGCATTGATGTTCCAGCGGCGAACGAGGCTTGGTGCGCGCATATAATTTTTGAAGTCGGTAGTTATGAGGTACGAGTTTCTGTTGAGCAGGTAAGTGGGTTGCAGGCTTCCGGCTACATTCAGTTGCAGCTTTTCGTTACCCAGCACATTCACTTCGATACCGATAGGTGCAGAGAGCTGGAAGTACTGATTCTGCAGGGCTTCAGCTTTCTCGCCACTGAAATTGCGGATGCGTGTATAACTCACGAGCGAATCTCTGGGGCCCGATGATGCATCCAGCTGGATTTTTCCTTTCTCAGGTACCGGCGATGCATATGCCTGAATATCGTAACGTGAGTAATTGAATTGAAGACCGAACCTGAGTTTGATATTCCGGTTCACGGCATATACCAGATGTGAGCCTATTTCGAAGCCCAGTGCCGGGCGGTGATTCACCAGGGTTTCTGGCTTGCCTTCGATAGCGCCTGCCGGCAATCCTTTTATGTTCAACTGATCATACACGCTGTTGCTGCTGCTCAGTTTTCTGTAATTCATAGTGGGAGAGATACTCAGCTGCCAGCCAAGTCTGCGCATGCGCGGAGGCGTTAGTTCGTACACTGCGTACTCCTGCAGCCAGTTCACTTTCTTTTCGTCGTCTGCCTGTGCTGTCCGGTTATTGCCTGGAGCAGCAGCATCGGGCAGTTTCAGCTCATGTGCACCTGCTTCGGTAGCCAGTTCTTCGGACAATGCATCGATCGGTGGTTGTACAGGCTGGCCTGGGAATACTGGGAATGCTGTTTCGGAGATCTTTCCCGAACGGATCGGTTTTTTCGGCGCATCGAGATAGAGCTCGTCTACAATGGTTTCGTTCGGAAGCCTTGTAATTACGATCGCATGCGGAAGATCGGTTTCTGCAAATGCCAGCAGCTCATCCTGCCCGATAGGCGGAGTAGCCATCTGTCTGGGCGAGAATGCCGAGAACGCTGTATTGCCTGCTGCGCCTGCATGATGGCCTGCTACTGCAACCGGACCAGAAACAGCGTTGTTGATGGAAGAAGTATTATTCGACAAGCTACCGGATTTGGAAGCCGGAGCATGATTGTTGATTTTTTTAGCGGGAGTTGCGGGAGCGATCAACTGAAGAGAAGCGAGATAACTGATGCCTGCAAGAAAGAGCAGCAAACCTAAACCGTACCATTTTCTGCGCGTATGCAATGAGCGGTAAATTCCTTTCCACACGTTCTCGGAAGGAAACATTTTGTATTGATCAGCCTTCTGCCTGATCAACTGCTCAATGTCATCATTATAAAAACCGCGCTCCATAATGCTTTTTGTGTTTGTACGGGTTCTGAATTTTTCAAAGGTCTGGATGAAGCATTTATTGGTGATTCAATTATTGACCGCTGGCGATCCCCAGCCAGGGACTCTTTTCTTTTGGCTTTTGGATGATCTTTTTCCTGACAAGAATGTCCTCCAGCATTTGTTTAGCGCGCGTGTATTGAGACCGGCTGGTGCTTTCTTCAATGTCTAACATTTCTGCAATCTCTTTATGCGAGTATCCTTCAATGGCATAAAGGTTCAGCACAGTTCTGTATCCAATCGGTAAAAGTCTGATACATTCTACCACCTGCTTTGCCTGCACAATGGAAGGAACCGATTCTTCCCTTACCTGCACACTGGTGGCGTGAATGATATCTACGCTTTCGTTGAACTTCTTATTTTTCTTAAGATGGTTGATGCAGGTATGAACCATGATCCTTCGGATCCATCCCTCAAACGCTCCTTTGTTCTGGAAGGTGTGTATCTGGGAGAACACTTTAATGAAACCTTCCTGCAACATATCTTCTGCATCTTCCCTGTTGTGGGCAAACCTGTAACACACCGACAGCATGCGGGCGCTGAATCTTTGGTAGAGTTCCCGCTGGGCAGTCGTGTTATTACGTAAACAGCCTTGAATTATGGCGTCTTCGGTCATATGAGCCGTTTGGTTGCCCTCTAATTTAGACAATTTCCCGCAGTAATTGCTGCACTGCGGCTAAAAAAAGCCTGCAAAAATGCACTGAAGCATGAAGTTTGAACCCCGGAGCCCGCTTTTTGAAATTCCGGTCAGGAAGGGGGCTGGGTAATTGATTTAAATCAGAAGAATTGCCAGATGTCGGAGAGGCTATCTGTGTCGCGGGTGCCCAGGCGCTCGCGTCTCGCGAGTGACTTATATGTTGGTGGCCTCTGGCCACACGCAAAGTAGTAGCGTCATACCTGCGAAGGGAAGTCACAAAAAAAGCTGCTTCGCATGAAGCAGCTTAATAAAAAGTTGATCTGTACAGTTATTCGCTGATCAGCACTTCGCCTGTCATTTCTTTCGGAATGGGCAGGTGCATCATTGTAAGAATGGTTGGCGCAATATCACCCAGCTTGCCGGGTTTCAGTTTGCCATGCCAGTTCTTGTCGATCACAAACAGCGGTACCAGATTAAGGGTGTGTGCTGTGTTGGGAGTACCGTCTTCATTGATCATGTAATCCGCATTGCCATGGTCTGCCGTGAGAAATACGGTGTACCCGTTATTCAATGCGGCAGTTACTACACGCTCAACACATTTGTCTACAGTTTCCACTGCTTTGATGGCTGCTTCAAAAACACCTGTATGGCCCACCATATCGGCGTTTGCGTAGTTGAGACAAATAAAGTCGGCAGATTGTTTTTCGATCTCCGGAACAATGAGATCGGTGAGTTCGTAAGCGCTCATCTCAGGTTGCAGATCGTAGGTTGCTACTTTCGGAGAAGCTGCCATGATGCGGCGCTCACCTTCAAACGGCTTTTCCCTTCCTCCGCTGAAGAAGAAAGTTACGTGCGGATATTTCTCCGTTTCGGCTATGCGTATCTGTTGTTTTCCGTTGGCTTCGAGAATCTCGCCGAGTGTGTTGTTGAGGTTGTCGTTGTCGAAGATCACGTGCACGTTCTGGTAGGTAGCATCATACTCCGTCATGGTAGTGTAGTGGAGGTTGAGCTTGGTCATGCCATGATCGGGCATATCGGTCTGAGTGAGTACGGTAGTGATTTCGCGGCAACGGTCTGTACGGAAATTGAAGCAGATGGCTGCATCTCCGTCTTTGATCTGTGCAACGGGATTTCCGCCGGCATCTGTGATCACAGTAGGTTTGATGAACTCATCCGTTACATTGTGTGCGTACGATGCACGAACAGCTTCCAGCGCGTCGGTTGCTTTTTCGCCGATGCCATTGACCATGGCGTCGTAGGCGAGTTTTACGCGTTCCCAGCGCTTATCGCGGTCCATGGCGTAGTAGCGGCCATCCACCGTTGCGATCTTTCCTACAGTTACATCGAGATGATTCTGCAGTTCGGTGAGAAAACCGAGACCGCTCTTCGGATCTGTATCGCGGCCATCTGTGAATGCGTGGATGAAAACATCTTTCAATCCCTGTGCTGCGCAAACGCTTACGATAGCTTTCAGGTGATCGATATGAGAGTGCACACCGCCATCGCTCACGAGGCCTAGCAGGTGCAGGGATTTTTTATTGTCCAGCGCATAGCGGATAGAATCGAGCAGGTGAGGATGCTGCTGCAGTTCTCCGTCGCGGATGGCTACATTGATGCGTTGCAGCTCCTGATAAACAATTCTTCCCGCTCCGAGATTGAGGTGGCCTACTTCACTGTTGCCCATTTGTCCGTCCGGCAAACCCACCTGTTCTCCGCAGGTAACCAATGTTGTATGCGGATATTTGCTGTACAGGGAGCTAACAAATGGCACATTGGCATGCTGAATGGCGTCTGAAGAATTGACTTTTCCGATGCCCCATCCATCCATAATGATCAGTATTGCTTTGCTGGTATTCATATAACGGAATGATTGTGTTAGATTTGTTCGGCAAAGGTAATGTAAACCGCCGTAGATGGTAATTTTTCAACGTATTGTTACTTTGGCATGGAATTCGCAATTTTTACTCTGAAAAATAAATCATTGATTATGAAAAAGACTCTGGGAATCGCGACGATACTGTTTTCGCTGTTCCTGGTATCCTTTACTACGTATTTCTATTCGATTGAAGATGTAGTATCGGCCATGAAGAGCGGCAATGCCTCCCAACTGTCGAAATATTTCGATAGCAGGGTAGACATTTCCCTTCCCGGCAAAAGCGATAACTACAGCAAAAGTCAGGCAGAGATCATTCTGAAAGATTTTTTTGCGAGCAATGGAGTAAAGAACTTCCAGGTAAAGCACAAAGGCGAACAGAATGGAGCACAGTTCTGTATCGGAACACTGCAAACCAAAAACGGAAACTATCGCACCAAATTCTATATGAAGCAGAAAGGCGATCAGCAGGTGGTGCAGGAAATGGGCTTTGAACTCTTAACCGAATAAGCGCATTCACTGAATTATCCCTGAAAACACTTGAAGCCCCACAGTTTGCTGTGGGGCTTTTTGTTCCCTACCTTTGCTGCTATGCATTCATTTGACGAACAACTGGATATACTCATCAAAGCTGCGCTGCAGGAAGATATCGGCGATGGAGATCATTCTACCCTTTCCAGCATTCCTCCCGAAACAAAAGGGATGGCTGTATTGAAGATCAAACAGGATGGGATTCTCGCCGGAATGGAAGTAGCTGAAAAGATCTTCCGCTACCGCGAACCCGATGTAACATTCACGGCATTCAAAAAAGATGGCGACGAAATGAAAGCAGGCGAAACGGCTTTCGAAGTAAGCGCATCCGTTTACACCATCCTTCAGTGCGAAAGACTGGTGCTGAACTGCATGCAGCGCATGAGTGGCATTGCAACCCTTACAAGGCAATACACAGATAAGATCAAAGGTTACCATACGCGTGTGCTCGATACGCGCAAAACAACACCCAACTTCAGACTGTTGGAGAAAGAAGCCGTGCGGATCGGCGGTGGGGTAAATCATCGCATGGGCCTCTACGATATGATCATGCTGAAAGACAATCATGTTGATTTCAGCGGCGGTCTCGAACAGGCCATCGAACGTGCGCATCGTTACGTAACCGAAGTGAAACCCGGATTGAAAATTGAAGTGGAAACACGATCGCTCGAAGAAGTGCAACGTGTGGTGAACTACGGAAAAGTCGATCGCATTATGCTGGATAATTTCACACCGGAGCAACTCGGTGAGGCATTGACCATCATCGGTAAGAAATACGAAACCGAAGCAAGCGGCGGCATCAATCTCGATACCATCGAATCGTTTGCTAAAACAGGCGTTGATTTTGTAAGTGTGGGTGCATTGATCCATCAGGCAAAGAGTCTCGATCTGAGCCTGAAAGCGAAATTTGTTTAACACCGTAAATTGAGTAAGTAAACCCTTACATCATGTCTAAGAAAAATAAAGGCGATAACAGGGGATTTGTGTACAGTACCGATCCCAACTTCAAATACGAAGAAGAAAGCAATGAAGCCGCAGCTACATTGCCTCCGGCGCAACAGCAATTGCGTGTGCAGCTCGATGGCAAGCAACGCGCAGGAAAAGTGGTGACTATCGTATTCGGTTTTACCGGAACCAGCGATGATCTCGAAGCACTCGGCAAGCAACTGAAGAATTATTGCGGTACCGGTGGTTCGGTGAAAGACGGGGAGATTATCATTCAGGGAGATCAGAGAGAGAAGGTAATGCAGTTCCTCATCAAACAGGGATACTCAAAATCGAAGAAGTCGGGAGGATAGTTCTACTTGCTGGTATTTTTAAGTGATATTCCGGCTGTATTTCATCCATCAAATAAAAATGGTTGCAACCAAAGTGGTGCAACCATTTCTGTATGTATAAATGCTAAATCCTTATTGACCCTGAGCAAGGCTGTATGCTCTTTTCTCTCCCCACATATTGAGCAACTCTGAAGAACAGATTTTGAAATCTCCGCTGAGGCTCACGTAGAGACCGAGTACATCCTGCTGATGCAATGGTGATCCATCGAGGCTTTCAAAGCGAACGTTGTACTGGTTCACCAGGTTCGTATAGATGGAACCGGTAGGCCATACCTGCGTACCGCGATTGCTGATATTGATCAGATTGAATTTCACACCGGCGTGACGCTGGCATTTCTTTGCGATGGTATCAGGTTGTTCGTCGCTTTCGATAAAGAGATCCACACCAACGATCTTCTCTACTTCCATTTCTTTGGAAACGAGCATCGGGTTCTTCTCCAGCTTGAACACGGTTTGTGTTACAGGCATATTGGGAAGCAACTCTTTTGCACCCTGTTCAGGCTTCTTGCCAAAGTTGTTGATGATGGCTTCAGCAAACTGAGTGGTGTTGAGGGCTGTTTTGTTCTTGTCGCCGAAATCGCCTGTACGGTCGCCCTGTTCGAGGGTGTAGAGCAATGCGTTCTCGATGATGGCAGCATTCTCCATCAGTCCGAGGTGACGCAGCATAGCGATACCTGAAAGCAGCAGCGCTGTTGGGTTGGCGATGTTTTTTCCCGCGATATCCGGAGCAGTTCCGTGAACGGCTTCGAAGATGCAGATATGGTCTCCGATATTGGCAGAAGGTGCAAAACCGAGTCCACCAACGAGGCCTGCGCAGAGATCAGAAACGATATCACCCTGCAGGTTGGTAAGCACCACCACATCGAAAGAATCGGGGCGGGTAACCAGTTTCATACAGAGGTCGTCAACGATAACATCGTCGGCTTTGAGTTCGGGATATTCTTTGGCTACTTCGTAGAAGCATTCGAGGAAGAGGCCGTCAGTGATTTTCATGATGTTGGCCTTGTGACCGCAGGTAATGCGGCGGGTACCTTTTTTCTTGGCCATTTCGAAGGCATACTTGATCACCTGCAGAGAACCGGGGCGGGTGATGAAGCGGCGGCTGAGTGCCACATCGTGAGTGAGCATGTGCTCGATACCACCATATGTGTCTTCGATGTTTTCGCGAACAACCGTAATGTCTATGGGAATTCCCGCTTTGGAGAAAACCGTATCAACACCGTGGAGGGTCTGGAATACGCGTTTGTTGGCGTAGGTATTCCATGTTTTACGGGCAGTAACGTTTACGCTTTTCACACCTTTTCCTTTGGGAGTTTCCATCGGTCCTTTGAAAAGGATACCGAGGTTTTCGATGGTGTGTTGAGCTTCGGGGGTCATTCCATTGGAGAAACCTTTATCGAATACCCATTTACCCATTTCAACCAATTCATATTCGAGGGGTACTTTGTTGGCTTCGAAGATCCTGAGCACTGCATCCATGATCTCTGGGCCGATGCCATCACCTTTAGCTATAGCTATTTTCATATATAATTAATTGATTGTATGATTCGGCTTTACGGTAGGCAAAGGTATACTGCTCCGCTAATAATTCCCGTTAAAATCTTGTGTATTTGCTACAAGCTGCCTGGTTTTTTGATTACCTTTAAAGTAAAGTGAACTGTAGTCATGGTATCTAAAATTTCCGAGGGCATAGAAATAAGCGTAGAAACCTTTTACCAGCCGGATTATTCCAACCCCATATCCGGTGAATATATGTTTGCGTACCGCATCACCATCGAGAATCACAACCGCTTTCCTGTTAAACTTAACCGCCGTCACTGGTACATTGCAGACAGCAATGGCAGTAACCGCGAAGTGGAAGGTGAGGGTGTGGTAGGAGTTCAGCCTACTCTGCAGCCGGGTGAACGTTATCAGTATGTAAGCGGATGTAATCTGCGCAGTGAAATGGGTAAGATGTATGGAACTTATCAGATGGAAAACCTGCATAACAAAACACAGTTTCAGGTGAATATTCCTGTGTTTGAAATGATCGTTCCTTTTAAGATGAATTGATTGCTCCGTAAACCGGAAATACTGCATCGGTTTTTCTGATGCATGATCTGCCTCGATGTATTCTTCCTCCTTCGCCTTCTTTCTTCAATTTTCTACTTTACATTTTTTACCACAATTCAGTTGAATGATTTTTATCATTTACGGATATGCATTGCCGTTAATGCAAAAGCCGGAAACTGATGGCTCCCGGCTTTTGTTTATATATGAGTTTGATTAATCGGTTCCCCAGGTGTATTTGAATGTATAGTTGTTTTTAGTAGTATTGGTGAGTACACCTTTGGTCCAGGTTTCGGTTGTCAGATCGAGGTTCATAGCTTTCAGCAAATTGCCGGCTTCATATTCATAAGTGTATTTGTAGGTGGATTTATTTGCTCTTACAGGATCTCCGGAAGGGGTTGTGACTGTTTGATCATAAACACCTTCTGTTATCTGATTCTTAGAGAAAGCGATTGCTGGGCCGTGCATCTTGTTTCTGTACGAAATGAAGAGTACCTGAGCAATGCCCTGCTGTTGCAATACGTTTGGTTTGTCGTTGTACTTGATTGCTGCTTTTCCTGCAATGTATTCCGGAGGAAAGTTAGATGACCATGGTTTGTACGCTACATTGCCATCCGGCGAATACAGCCATTCATCTCCACCGGGCACATTCTTCTGATAATAGCCGGTGATGGCTCCTTCAGCATTTGTAAGCCAGAATACAGTATCAGGGCTGTTCTTGATAACACACTGTGTGATAAAACCTTTATTGTCTCTTACAACGGAAACTTCCTGAGACAACACAGGTGTAGGATTATTTTTTTCTACCTTGAAGTAGTCGTAACCTGAGACGGTGTTATTGGCATATTTATGCTGGATCACTGCGCTTAGCAATTCTTTTTTTGCATCCATATCATACTCCCATAATTCAGATTTTGAAACCAAACCATTGTTTGCATAGAATAATTTTATGCTTCTGGTAGACATCTGAATGGATTGTATACGCGGGATGGTGTTTTTGGGTTCAGGGGTTTCATTCTTATCACTGCTTTATGAGCAGGATGCGCAAAATAACAATACCAGCAGGCAATTGCTGAGCAAGGTAATTCGAAGAAAATTCATGTCGAAGGGTTTAATAGGTAGTGTTAGATAATTGGAGACAGACAGCTTACAGTTTGGTACACTTCAGTGGAAGGTTGTTAGTGCTTTCGGACAGATAAACAGTTTCGCCATTTCTGTATCCTTCCAGTTTAGTATGCAGTTCATAACCTATTATCGTTCCGTCTGAATTATACTGGTATTTATATTCGTACAATTTTTTGTCTTCGAGAACAAAGGTTTGCCCATCGTATGTGTTAACGATCTTCCGATAGCTCACATATTTTTCCGGCAGATTAGCTGAAAGCAGAAAGTAGTGATCCTGACTGTTGCCTTCTGATTGAATAAAAAACAACTGCCCTGTATTACCGTAGACGAATGGATTTCTTTTGTTGGTATAGGTAATATCTATAGTACTGTTCTCTGTTTTGGGATAGACCACATTGCCATTGCTGTCGTATTGCCAATCGGAAGAAGTTATTGTTGGGTTGGGAGTTGAATTATACTTTTGGGAGGTAAACCCTGTGATTCTTCCACTATTATCGGTTCTCCAGGAAACGAAATCTCGATTGTTAATAATCGATTGCATCAATTTATTACCGCTCCATTTAAGTATAGTCTCGCTTTTTAATTGGGGACCGGATTCAATTTTCGCTGTAAAGTTGAATGCTGCAATTCTGCGGTCAATGTACTGATACTCAGTTTTACCGTCAACGAAAGTAGTACTGGGCCAATCCTGCCATAGGCTTCCTGATCGAACAGCTTGCGGTTGTCCTGCGCTGTTATATTCGAACCTAAACCTCACATTGTCGTTGAGGTATTCGGTTACGCGGAGATTATTATCGGGGTCTCTGCTGCTTTTGCTGCAGGATGTAAATGTTACGATACAGGTAACAAGAAAAGCCAGATAGTTTACTGGTTTCATATCAATGTTTAAAAGTAGAAAAATGATGAATAGATATGGGCGACATGCTCTGCTTGAGTGGGCTGTATCGGCAGGATGACTTTCATATGCAAATTACATAAATTTTTTTCTGGCTGCAAATGGAGCGCTTCGTTGGTGTATATGAAACTTCATCATGTGTATAACAGTAAAGCAGAACTGCTTTTAGCAGTTCTGCTTATTTTTTTTCAAGGAGCGGGTTTGCGATCAGGCGTAAAAGTTTTCGTGCCTATACTTTGGTGTTCGTCATAGAGTAGCCGCAGCAAAATAAAGCAACAGCGTTATACGATTGTTCAAGGCACTGTTAAACAAAACAACAACTCTACAAAAGCGCTATTGCAGACTACGAAACCTGCGAGATTCTGGCATTGGCTATCACCTTTATGGGCAACAACTAAAGTTCATATATTTCATAAGTGCAACTGCTTTTAATGCGAAATGAAAATTCAATTGGTAATATCCTCCTTTTGAGTTTCGGTTTTCCGAAAAAAATCAGTTATCGCTTCATATCTGTCAGATCAATTATGCATGCGGTCTGTGTATTTATCTTTTCATGAAATGGAAGTGCTTCAGCTCATGAAATACGTAGCAGTGGACATTAAACTATTCACTGGATTGAGTTTTGAAGGAGGATGGCAGATATGTGCTTCGTTGGCAGTATTGAATTATAAAGTAAATTATCTGTACACAGGAAACCATTGAACTGCGCAATATTCAAGCTAACTATTAGAGACATACGAATAATAAATACATTCGAAATAAATACCCTCTATTCATTTTTTTTCAAATATTGATTATTCAATTAATTCCTTCATTAAAAAATTGTGTCGGATAATTTTCAATAAAGAACTTTTGTAAATTGCTATGCAACTCATCTGAACTAATGATCATTTGCCGTGCCGGCAAATTGTTGTTTACATTAAAATTATAGTCAACTTTTTTCCTGTTGCTTCCAGCAATGGATAGGCTGTGTTATTGCAACAGGCATAAGAACCAATCAGTGGGCCAGATCATCATCTGGCTATCAGGTATTCTATTTCCATTTTTTAAAACCCTTTCTTTATGAAACGAAAAACGCATCTGAAAATCATCGCGTCACTTGTGCTCAGCAGTGTGCTTTTTGCCTGTAAAAAAACGGCCCTTCCCGAAGTCACAGAAAACAATGCAGTAGCTGCTTCATTGGCCGGAACTTTTACAGCTGATTCTATTATCGGTAATCCAATGCTGCTTGTTCGTAATCTGAACAATCTCGATGTTTTTGCCCGCGGAGCCAACAACCATCTGATGCACCGTGCCTACATTACCAACAATGGATGGGGCGCATGGGAAGATCTTGGTGGCAATCTCACATCTGATCCGCATGCCATCTACAGAGGCGGCTCTGGAGAATCGATCAGTGTTTTCGCAAAAGGAACCAGCAACAACCTGGTGCATATTCACTTCAAAGACGGCATTGGCTGGAGTGCATGGGAAGACCATGGCGGAAATATCACGTCTGCTCCACACGCAGTAAGAAGAGGCACCAACAACAGCGTGATGAACATTTTTGCCAAAGGCCCTAACGGCAATCTGGTACACAAATGGTATTCCGATGCCAATGGCTGGTCAGCTTCATGGGATAACCTCGGTGGCAATATCACCTCTGAGCCATTTGCTGTAACAAGAGGTCCTAACTGGAGCAAAATACATGTATACGCTGTAGGCGCCAGCAACAACCTGGTACATAAATGGTATACCGATGCTACAGGATGGGTTACTGCATGGGATGATCTCGGCGGAAACCTCACCTCTGCTCCAAGCGTAATTGTAAGAGGTGTAAATGACAGCCAGATGAACATCTTCGCAAAAGGAACCAGCAACAATCTCATTCACAAATGGTATACCGATGCGAACGGATGGAGCAATGGCTGGGAAGATCTTGGCGGCACTATCGATTCAAGACCTTATGCTATTGCAAAAGGCACCAATGGCGGCAATATGCATGTTGTTGCTAAAACGCCGTCCAATACAATGGCGCATAGAGGATTCAACGCCTCTTCATATTGGGGAACCTGGGAAGACAGAGGAGGAGTGATCACTTCTGCTCCATACATCGCTCCAAGAGGCATCGATCAGTTCAATATTGTAGCCAAAGGCGCTACTTCCAATCTGGTGCACATCTATTTCAGAGATGCACTGGGCTGGACTGGCTGGGATATTCTCTAACCGAATGATCGCTGTATGTAAAAAAAAGAGTGCCGGAATTTCGGCACTCTTTTTTTATATCGCTCAACTGTAACGATGATTACAGCGTTACTGTTTTCTTCATGCCTACTCTGTAGAGGATATATCCCATCAACGCAAAGAAACCAGCGCCTAACAGGTAATATCCTGTTTCGCCCATGGCTTCTGTGAGGCCATGTTCAACACTCACGCGTTTAAGGCCATCACGTATACCTGTATTCGCAGAAAGGAAGGCTACGATAACGCCCGCAATGGCGCCACCTGCCACCAGACCTGTAGCAAAGAGATTTCCTTTCTGGAGATCTTCTTCAGCTCCTTCGATGAGATCACCTTTTTTCTTCTTCTGTCTGTCTACGATACCACGGATAACACCTCCGATGAAGATAGGCAGCGTGGTAGCCAGTGGAAGATAAATTCCGATTGCGAAAGACAGGGCTTTGATTCCGCAAAGCTCAATGAAGATGGCAATGAATACACCTACGAGTACAAACTGCCAATCGAGTTTACCACCAAGGATACCTTTGATCAGCGTAGCCATCAGCGTTCCCTGCGGAGCAGGAAGAGTAGCGCTGCCGATTGCGTGAGGAATACCTTCTGCAATCATTTCAGGAGTAGGCGTATCGAGTACTTTAACGGTAAGACCAATCACAATGGAAGAAACGATAGCTCCCACGAACAGCGATAACTGCTGATACTTGGGCGTAGCTCCCACGATATAACCGGTCTTCAGATCCTGTGATGTGTTACCTGCATTTGCTGCTGCAATACAGATCAATCCACCTACCACCAGTGCCATTGGCTCATACACTTTACCAGTCCAGCCAACTGCAATGAATACCAGACAGGTACCCATGATAGTTGCGATGGTCATACCACTGATCGGGTTATTCGAAGACCCGATCAAACCTACGATACGGCTCGAAACGGTTACGAAGAATGCACCAAAGATCACCACAAGAATGCCGATCATGAGTTTGCTCAGGAAGCCGTCGCCCGGAATAACATTCAGTATTGTGATCAGTGCAATCAGTCCAAGCACACCAAAGCCTACCACTTTCATGGAAAGGTCTTTATCGGTACGCTCAACTGCTTCAGTGGATTGTCCGCCTTTCAAAGAACCGAGGCTGCCTTTGAAAGAAGAGATGATAGTTGGGATAGTTTTGATCAGCATGATGAAACCACCTGCAGCCACAGCGCCCGCACCGATCTGACGAACATATGCGAGATAGATAGCCTGAGAGAAGTCTCCGAAAGTTTTATTTACAGGATCCCAGTTACCTGCACCACCTGCTACTGCAATATCTTTCAGGTAACCGATCTTATTCAATTGCATTGCGATAGCAGTTGGATCAACCAACGATGCCAGCAGCGGAATGAACACGAACCAGCAAAGTACAGAGCCGGCTACGAGTACGCCACCAATTTTAGGACCTACAATATAACCAACACCAAGGTATTCCGGAGTGATCTCTCCGCTCAATTTGGCAGAAGGGAAATATTTGTTCGCCTGTTTGGTCATGAAATAAGGCGTTTCTGCAATCAGGTGCAGAATCTTCTGGAAGAATGCATACACGATCGCAACACCCAGACCAAGGAAAGCTGTCTTTGCAAAGTCTCCACCTTTCTCACCGGCTTTCAATACAGAGGCACAGGCTGTTCCTTCCGGATAAGGGAGGTTGCCATGCTCTTTAACGATCAGTGGTCTTCTCAATGGAATCATCATCATTGTTCCGAGGAATCCACCAAGAATTGCGAGCGTGAGGATAGTGAAATAGTTGAAATAATCCGCACTGCTTGGATCACTCAGAAAGAGGAATCCGGGCAGCGTAAATACCACACCTGCTGCGATGCTCTCACCGGCACTGCCGGTAGTTTGGATAATATTGTTCTCCAAAATGGTAGTCTTGAGAAACAAGCGGCTCAGTGTGATAGCCATTACTGAGATGGGAATAGACGCCGATACGGTCAAACCCGCTTTCAGCGCCAGGTACACCGTAGCCGCGCCGAAAATGATACCGAAGATGGCGCCGGTGAGCACCGACTTTACGGTGAACTCCTTCATCTTCATGTCGGCCGGTACGAAAGGTTGAAACTTTTGTTCTGACATAAATTAGACAATTGGTTTTATTTCCCTATTTCACTGTACCCATTCTCTTTTCCATCCAGTAAGAAATGGAGAAGAGAAGCGCCGCAGCGATAGCACTGATCACTACGAACAGCATAAAGAAATCGTATAGATTGTTGATTTGATAGCCGAGGAATTGAGTTGGTCCCTGACTGGGGATCAGTCCACCGAGTTTGCCACCGAACTTGTTGGCAACGGCATTGCTGAGGAACCATACTCCCATGAGAATGGAAGTGAAACGGGCAGGGGCCAGTTTGTTCACCAATGATAATCCAATTGGCGACAAGCAAAGCTCACCTACGGTGTGCAGGAAATATAAACCAAGCAGCCACATCATGCTTACAGTTCCGATAACATCTTTCACGCCATAAGCGATCAGCAGGTAACCGGCTGCCAGCAACAAAAGACCGATAGCCTGTTTCTTGGGAGAAGAAGGTTCAAGCCCTTTCTTTCCAAGGAACTGCCATAAATAACTGAGGAATGGTGCGCAGAGGATCAGCCACATGGAGTTCACGCTGTTGAACCAGCTGGCAGGGATCTCTTCAAGATCATAAGGAGTTCCCTTTACATAATAATATATAGCTATGATCACTGCACCGATAGCCAAACCAGCGAAGAGTTTTTTCAGTTCTGAAGGAATTTCCATCATCCTTTGCAGGAAGTAATAAAGAACAACTGAAATAGCCAGAATGAACAGGATTGCTGTACCCAGCGAAGTGTGCACCTGATATGCACGGTCGGTGTTTCTTTGAGCAAAGAGTGTGAGCGATGATCCCGCCTGCTCAAATGCAGCCCAGAAGAAGATTACAAAGAAGGCAGAAATGAAGATAACGATCACTCTTCCTCTTTCAGATGGAGTTAGCGACTGATCGAAAAGGATGATTCCTGATACTGCGATCGCCACACTGAAAATGAAGCAGCCGATAAAATCGAGACCACCCACGTATCGGAATACGAAGAACATGGCCAGACCGATAGCACCCCAAATACCTACTGCGGTGAGCGAGGATTTGGTCGATTCAGTTTTCTGTCCTTCTTCCTTGATAACATTTTTATTGGGCAGGATACCGATACTGTTACCTTGAGGATCCACTACATATTTATTCTTGAGCCAGATAAATCCGAACGTGCCCAACACCATTGCTACGGCCGCTGCGAAGTAGCCCCATTTGAATGCTTCAGGAATGGCTTGTTTTTTGGAGTCGTACAACTCGCCAAATCCGCCACAGATCAACGGTCCAATGAAGGCGCCGAGGTTGATGCCCATATAGAATATGGTATAGGCAGAGTCGAGTCTTTTATCATCCTTTGTATATAAAGCACCTACCAGACTGGAAACATTGGGTTTTAAGAAGCCGGTACCCAATGCAATTACGAGCAGACCTGCCCACATAATGGTGGTAGAAAAAGCAACCTGGCTATACACCGATGCACTGAAGAACATCAGCATCTGCCCTGCGGCTATCATAAAGCCACCTACTATAATGGAGCGACGGTTGCCCCAGAGTCTGTCGGCAAAATATCCACCCAATAAAGGAGTTAAGAAAGCAAGGCCTGTATAACTTCCGTAAACATCGTCATTAGCGTATTTGTCACTTTGCCCCAATGCATTTACTACATAGAGTACAAGCAAGGCGCGCATTCCATAATAACTAAAACGTTCCCACATCTCCGTAAAAAAAAGGACGAACAGCCCTTTGGGATGTTTTCCCGCAGCGGGTTGACTCATATAATGGTTTTTGGGTTCTGCAATCGTTATAGACCGGTTCATCAATCTGGAGGGGGTAAAAAATGAATAAGGCCATACGTGTTTTGGGATACACGATCCCGCTGCAATCCGCCCTCCGACTATGTCCGATCTGTATTTAGCGGCGTAAAATAGTGAAAAAATCACCACCGGGCCCGCATTCCTCAATTAAAATTCGCCTAATCAAGGTGAAATTCCGAATTTCGCAGCGGCTTAAAAGCGCGCTTAAATATTATGAATATTCTACTACTTGGTTCTGGCGGCCGTGAACATGCTCTCGCCTGGAAATTGGTTCAGAGTACACATTGTGATCAGTTATTTATTGCTCCCGGTAATGCGGGTACTGCCAGTGTTGGCACCAATGTGGCCCTGTCCCCCACTGATTTTCCGGCTATTAAAGATTTCGTGCTCACTAATGCCGTAGGGCTGGTAGTGGTAGGTCCCGAAGAACCACTTGTGAAAGGCATCACCGACTTTTTCAGAAAGGATGAAAACCTTCAGCAGGTAGTGGTCATCGGACCTTCACAATATGCTGCTCAGCTCGAAGGCAGCAAGGCCTTCGCCAAGCAGTTCATGGAGCGTCACAATATTCCAACAGCAGCTTATCGTGAGTTCGATGCATCGAATTATGAAGAAGGAGTGGAGTACCTGAAGCAGCATGCACTGCCTGTTGTTCTCAAAGCAGACGGACTGGCTGCCGGCAAAGGCGTACTGATCCTCGACAATACTGCAGAAGCGATTGCAGAGTTTGAGCAGATGATCAAGCAAAGCAAGTTCGGCGATGCCAGCAAAAAAGTAGTGGTGGAAGCCTTCCTCAGCGGCATCGAGCTTAGCGTGTTTGCTCTCACCGATGGCAAGAGCTACGTGATACTCCCCGAAGCGAAAGATTACAAGCGCATCGGCGAAGGCGATACCGGCCTCAACACAGGCGGGATGGGCGCTGTAAGCCCCGTGCCGTTTGCAGATGCCAGCTTCATGCAGAAAGTGGAAGAACAGATTATCCGCCCAACCATCAAAGGACTGGAGCAGGAGAAATTCGATTATACAGGTTTCGTATTCTTCGGTCTCATCAAAGTGGGCAACGATCCTTTTGTGATCGAATACAACTGCCGCATGGGCGATCCCGAAACAGAAGTAGTGATGCCCCGCCTCGATGCCGACCTCGTAGAACTGTTGCTGGCGGCCGATAACGGCACCCTGCTGCAACTGCAGGTTGATCAGGATCCACGCGTAGCCTGCACCGTTATGGCAGTAAGCGGAGGATATCCCGGCTCTTACAACAAAGACATTCCCATTTCCGGTCTCGATACACAATTGCCTTCGGACAGCCTGCTTTTCCATGCCGGCACCGGCATCAAAAACGGACAGGTAGTAACTGCCGGCGGACGCGTACTCTGCGTTACCTCCTACGGAACTTCTGTTCAGGATGCAGTGAGCAAATCCAGAAAGGCACTGGAAAATATCAGTTACGAAGGCATCTACTACCGGAAAGATATTGGTTACGAGTTCTGATAAACGCATTGCTATATGAAAGAAGTACACTACAACGATTATCTGGAGCTGGACAAAATTCTCAATGCCCAGTTCCCCGAAAGCGAAAAGCTCAGTCAGCCTGCACACGATGAAATGCTGTTCATCATCATCCACCAGACCTACGAACTCTGGTTCAAACAACTGTTGTTTGAAGTGGATTCTGTGGCAACCATCATGGAGAAGCCGGTGAACGACAATTCACCTGCGCTGCAAACCGTAGTGCACCGCCTGAACAGGGTGGTGAGCATTCTCAAAGTGCTGGTGCAGCAGATCGATATCATGGAAACGATGACGCCGATGGATTTCCTCGATTTCCGCGATATGCTTCGCCCTGCATCGGGTTTCCAGAGCTGGCAGTTCAAAGAGCTGGAAGCCAGACTGGGACTGCGTTATGAGCATCGCTTCGGTCAACAGTATTATATTTCCCAACTCCGTCAGGAGCAGATCGACATCATCAAAAGAGCAGAGGCGAAAAAAAGCCTGCTTCAACTGCTCAACGGATGGCTCGAAAGAATGCCATTCTTTGAAGAGGAATCACTTTGGAAGAATTATCACTCACTCGGCGCACCGGCCGGAGATACAGGCCTGCATCAGTTCTGGGCAGACTATCGCCAGATCTATTCGGGCAGCCTTGCTGAAGCAGAGAATGCCAACCGTACTTACTTCGATACGGTGTTTCTCGATGCAGCAGCGGGAGGTGAACGTCAGCTTAGCCCGCGTGCGAGCCGTGCTGCATTGTTCATGATGTTGTATCGCGGATATCCTATCATGCAGCTGCCATTCCAGTTGCTGAACAACCTGCTCGAAGTGGACGAACAGATGAGCATCTGGCGCTACCGCCACATGAGCATGGTGCACCGGATCATCGGAACCCGCATCGGCACCGGAGGAAGCACAGGTAAAGAATACCTGAAAGGCGCGCTCGATAAACATTATGTGTTTGCAGAGATCGCAAAGCTTACCAGTTTCCTGATCGAAAGAAGAAGATTGCCGGTGCTGAGCACCGAGATGGAAGAGAGACTGGGGTTTGTGCAGAAGTAAGAAAGAGGTCGACAAATTTAATATTTCATGTTAAAATTGTCGACTAAAATACGTATCATCTCGACAGATTTAATATCTTGTGTTAAATTTGTCGAGATGATAAGGCGAAGATTAGAAGCCAGAATATTAAGCGTATTAAGGCGTTCACCTGCCATGGCACTAACTGGCCCCCGCCAGGTTGGAAAAACTACACTTGCACTCGACATCGGAGAGAAAATTCCCGCTATTTATCTCGATCTGGAAAACAGACTGGATCTGCAAAAAGTCAGTAACATTGAAGCATTTCACGAAGAGAACCGCGACAAGCTGATTATTCTTGATGAAGTTCAGCGAACTCCTGAAATATTTGCTCCTTTACGCGGCATCATCGATAAGGAAAGAAGGAAGGGCAATAAATCGGGGCATTTCTTATTTCTTGGTTCAGCATCGATGGTGTTGTTAAGACAATCTGGAGAATCTTTAGCAGGACGAATAGCTTATTCGGAGTTATTTCCTATCGATGTGCTGGAGTACGCAAATAACAGTGAAGAAAAACTGAATTCACTTTGGGTACGGGGTGGATTTCCTGAAAGTCTTTTGGCAGATTCAGATGAAAACAGTCTTGCATGGCGCCTCGATTTTATCAAAACCTATCTCGAAAGAGACATTCCCCAATTAGGGCCTCGCATTCCTGCAAGAACACTTGAAAGATTATGGACAATGCTTGCACATAATCAGGGCGGAATTCTAAACTCTTCACAGCTTGCCAGAAACCTTGAAGTTTCGAGCCCAACTGTTCATCGTTACCTCGATCTGATGGTAGATCTCCTGCTGATAAGAAGGCTTGAACCCTGGTTTTCCAATATTGGCAAACGTTTGGTGAGAGCTCCTAAAATTTATATCCGGGATAGCGGAATAACGCATGCCTTACTCAATATCAAAAATTACAATGAGTTGCTCGGACACCCTGTAGTAGGTACAAGTTGGGAAACCTTTGTAATTGAAAACATATTTTCAGTATTACCGGTCTGGTGTCATCCATTTTTTTACCGTTCGCCTGGTGGCGCTGAAATCGATCTGATACTTGAATTTGGAGGTAAAGAAAAGTGGGCTATTGAAGTGAAACGGAAAACGGTCCCAGTAGTTTCCAAAGGGTTTCATATCGGTTGTGAAGATATCAAAGCAGACAGAAAATTTGTGGTGTATTCAGGCCAGGACAGGTTTTCAATGGGGAACGACATTACTGCCATTCCCCTTCATGAATTGATGCAACTTTTGCTGGATGAAAAGAGCAGTCTTTAATAAAACCGCTGCTCTATAGTATACGTTTTGTACGGCTCTTTCAGAAATCTTCCTACTACCGCATTGAACTCATCTTTATACACCATTGGTGTAGCATGGCCTGAGTTCGGCAGAATCCACAGATATGCCTTCGGAAGGGCTTTATAGATCTGCATGGTATGTTCTTCGAGAATCACATCGTGATCGCCACCGATCACGAGTGTAGGGGCCTGAATGGTTTTGAGTTGTTCCAATGAGATATGAGGTTGTTCTACCATCAGTCGTACCAGTTTGAAGCCAACCTTATTCGCTTCATTTTTGTTCTTCTCAGGAATGATTTGAGCGTACATGGATTGTACCATGTTCACCACTCCCGGAACCACTGCGGTGGAGTCGGGCCATAGATTGGCTCCGGTGATAGCAAGTTTCTTAACTTTTTCGGGATGCCTGATGGCGAGCAGGAGGCCGTTGATGCCACCGTCGCTCCAGCCGATCACATTGGCAGAATCCACGCCCATGGCCGAAAGCAGGGCGGCGAGATCGTCTGTCATCATCTCATAGGTGAGAGAATCGCCGGCATCTTTGGTTTTGCCGTGAGAGCGGCCATCGGCGAGGATCACTTTATACTTTTTTGCGAAATAAGGGATCTGATTGCTGAAATCTTTAATAGAACCACCGTTGCCGTGAATGATGAGCAACGGCGCACCGCTGCCGTAGGTTTCGGCATACATTTTTACGCCACGGATTTCATAAAATTTGCCGTTGGCAGGATTGTTGCCGTAGGGAACTTTTTTTTCCTGGGAAAATGCCGTCAGGAAAGAAAAAGCAGATACGAAAAGAACAGGAAATAGTTTTTTCATGATTGTTTGTTTTTCGCCCGAAATAGTATCGCATTTGTCAGAAAAATGAAATACTTTTCAAAATACAATTTACAGTATTTGGCGGCGTTAGTGCAAGCGTAGGGATACTGAAAAACCGGTACAGGAAGATCATCCGGATCAACAAACCGAACAAAAGGTTGAATAAGGTTGAAGATGTATCCACACTTGTGAAAAAAATACTGTCAGGATCACTGTTTCACAGTGATTACACTTTGTTATTATCGATTATTTGCATCAATTTTGCAGGCATTACTATCAATCCAAAAATCTGACCTTCTACAATGGGCTTATTTAACTTTTTCACCCAAGAGATCGCGATTGACCTGGGTACCGCTAATACCCTGATTATACATAACGACGAGGTAGTGGTGAATGAACCAAGTATTGTGGCGCTTGACCGGAATAATCCGAAGAATGTGTTGGCGGTAGGGAAAAGAGCCCTGATGATGCACGAAAAAACGCACGAAAGCATCCGTACCATCCGTCCGTTAAAAGACGGTGTGATCGCGGACTTCAACGCGGCCGAGCTGATGCTCCGTGAAATGATCAAGATGGTCTATCCTAAAAAGCCTCTCTTCCCTCCAAGCTGGAGAATGATGATCTGCATTCCAAGCAGCATCACGGAAGTAGAAAAACGCGCTGTTCGCGACAGTGCGGAGCAGGCGGGAGCCAAAGAAGTATACCTGCTGCACGAGCCCATGGCTGCAGCACTCGGTATCGGGATTGATGTAGAAGAACCAGTAGGTAACATGATCATCGACATAGGTGGCGGTACCACCGGTATCACAGTAATTGCACTGGCAGGTATCGTATGCGATCAGAGCATCCGTATCGCTGGCGACGAATTCACTGCTGATATCATGGAAGCCCTTCGCCGCTACCATAGCCTTCTCATTGGTGAGCGTACAGCCGAGCAGATCAAGATCAATATCGGCGCTGCCATGAAAGACCTCGACAACCCACCAGATGATATCCCCGTAAACGGGCGCGACCTCGTTACCGGTATTCCCAAACAGATCATGGTGAGCTATCAGGAAATTGCCGAAGCGCTCGATAAAAGCATCTTCAAGATCGAAGAAGCCATTCTCAAAGCGCTGGAGATGACTCCGCCTGAGCTCGCGGCCGACATTTACCGCAGAGGTCTGTACCTCACCGGCGGTGGTGCCCTGCTCCGTGGTCTCGATAAACGCCTCAGCCAAAAGATCAAACTGCCCGTTCATGTGGCAGACGATCCGCTGAAAAGCGTTGTGCGTGGTACCGGACTTGCTCTGAAAAATTACGAGCATTATCCATTTGTAATGCGATAGAATTTAAAACTTACCTCCATTGCGTAACATTTTTGTCTTCATCAGAAAATTCTTCAATTTCTTTTTCTTCCTGGTGATGCAGATCGCTGCGCTCTACATGCTGTTTCATTACAATCAGTTCCATGAAGCAGCCTTTATGGGGGTAGCCAATGAAATAACAGGTAAAGTAAGCAAGCGTTACAATAACATCGAATACTACTTCCACCTCAAAAAAACCAATGAGAGCCTGGCTAAGGAGAACGAAAGACTCCGCAACATGCTCAAAGAAGATTTTGAAGTGGCCGATACATCCGCTGTTCTCAAAACCGACTCCATCCCTTACGATACTACCGGCATCCGTCGCAAATACCTGTACCGCGATGCCAAAGTGGTAAACCGCTTTCTGGTATTCCCCAACAACTACTTCAGCATTCACCGTGGTACCAACCAGGGTGTGCGGAAAGATATGGGGGTGATCAGTCCCGATGGCGTAATGGGTGTGGTTGTAAATGCCAGCGAAAACTACTCCGTAGTCATGAGCCTCCTTCACCTGCAGAGCAGCGTAAGCGGCCGGGTGAAAAAGAGTGGCGAAACCGGACAAGTGTACTGGGATGGCAAAAGCTCCGACGCCGTTATCATGAAAAATCTCCCCAAGAGTGTACCCATCACCAAGGGAGACAGCATCGTTACAAGCCAGTACGGAACTTACTTCCCGCCGGGCATCCTCATCGGCACGGTCACCGAAATTGTGGACGATAAATCCAGCAACTTCTACGTGCTCAAACTCAAAACTGCCACCAACTTCAGCAGTGTTGAGCATTCCATGGTGGTAGAAAATCTGCAGGCCGAGGAACAAAAGAAATTAGAAGAGGCAGTAAAAAAGAACCAATGAGTGATCTCGTCAGAAATATCATCCGCTTTGTGCTGTTTATCCTGATACAGGTATACGTACTGTTTCAGATACCGCCATTGCATCGCTTTGTGGTGCCTTACCTCTACTTCCTCTACATTCTCTGGCTGCCATTCAATATGCCGAGAGTAGGGGTTACTTTCGTTTCGTTCCTGCTGGGCCTTACGCTCGACTTCTTCACTAAAACACCGGGGCTGCATGCTGCTGCATGTACCCTTATCGGATACCTTCGTCCCTTCCTCATCAATATTCTTATTCCTCAGGAAGGTGCCGACAAAAGTTACAAGTCACCTTCAGGAACCAGCATGGGATGGGCGCCTTACGCTACCTATGTACTGATCCTCACTTTTATTCATAACTTTTACCTGGTATTGCTGGAATGGCTCGATGTAAAATCGTTCGTGTTCCTGCTCGGTAAAGTTGTGGCAACAACCGGCGTGAGCCTGTTGCTGATCATGATCACCGAACTGCTGTTTTTCAGAAAAGAAAAATTCAGAACCAATTCTGTATAACATAGAATTGTTAATTGTCTGGATACATTCAGGTTGCTTCTTAATTTTGAATATTGATTTGCCAATCCTATGGCTCTATTTAACCAGTCGCGCAGTAATATTATCCGGCTCATCTTCGTTGGTGTATTCCTCATCATTATCGTACAGTTATTCAACCTGCAGATATTGTCAAGGCAATACAAGCAATTGGCTATGAGCAATGCCGTATTCCCTAAAGTGAAGTATCCTGATCGTGGAATCATCTACGATCGAAAGGGAAGGGCCATCCTCAACAATACCATCATGTTCGATCTGGTGGTAACGCCCAATGAAAGCCGCAAGACAGATACTTTCGGCCTCTGCGATATCCTCGGCATCGATACCGTTGAATTCCGCAAACGCATGGTGGAAGCAAGAATGAAGAACGGACCTTATCGTCCGTCTATCTTTCAGGATCTGCTTACGCCCGAACTGCATGCACGTCTCGACGAAAACATCTGGAAATTCCCCGGCTTTGCACTCATCGAAAGACCGGTTCGCGTATATCCTTACAATGCCGCGGCTCATATCATGGGCTATATCGGCGAAGCCGATTCCAATATCATCAAACGTTCCGGCGGTTACTACCGCATGGGCGATTATGTGGGAAGAAGCGGTATGGAAGCGTTCTACGAAAAAGTGCTGATGGGACAACGTGGTGTGGAGTACCTTATTAAAGACAATAAGAACCGGCTCGTAGGAAGCTATGAGAACGGATCATTCGATACAGCTGCCGTTGCAGGAAGAAACCTTCGCACACATATCGATATCGATCTGCAACAGCTGGCGGAAAAACTCATCAACAACAAAGTGGGCGCCATTGTGGCCATCAATCCAAAGAATGGTGGTATCCTGGCCATGGCATCCGGACCAACCTACGATCCCAACAGTCTTACCGGTTCCAACAAACAAAAGAACTATGGTCAGCTGGTGCTCGATGTGGCAGGCCCGTTGCTGAACCGCGCTATTCAGGGTAACTATGAGCCGGGCTCTACTTTCAAACCATTGGGTGGACTGGTGGCGCTCAACGAAGGCGTGATCACCCCCAGTTTCGGTTATCCATGCGGGGGAAGATATTTCGGTTGTGGTCACGGCAAACCTGCCTGTACGCACAGCAACCCTGGTCACGCAGCAAACCTGCGACTGGCCATTGCCAACTCCTGTAACTCTTACTTCGTACACATCTATCGACTAACAGTAGACAATAACCGATATGGCAGTGTAAAGAAAGGATATGAAAAATGGAAGGGATACATGAATGCCTTCGGTCTTGGTGCACGCACCGGCGTTGATCTGGTGAGCGAGGTACCCGGGCTGATCCCCGATTCTTCCCGTTACAATCAGGTGTATCGCGGAGCCTGGAACAGCTGTACCAATCTCACACTCGGTATCGGTCAGGATATGATGCAGACCACTCCTCTGCAAATGGCCAACGCCATGTGCATCATCGCCAACAAAGGTTACTACTACGAACCACACTTTGTAGAGAAGATCGATGGCGAAACCAGTGCAGACACGATACTCACCAAATACAAAAAGAAGCACGAAGTGCTCACCAATATTTCCAGCGAAGCGTATGAAGCTATTATGACTGGCATGCAGCAGGTGGTAGACGGATCTGCTTCAAAAGCAAAAATTCCCGGCATCGATATTTGTGGTAAAACCGGTACTGCCGAAAAATACCGCATCATT
The DNA here is from genome assembly GCF_012927185.1 of Pseudoflavitalea sp. G-6-1-2. Taxonomy (GTDB): domain Bacteria; phylum Bacteroidota; class Bacteroidia; order Chitinophagales; family Chitinophagaceae; genus Pseudobacter. The sequence continues at coordinate 316,638 of NZ_JABBGB010000001.1, read as the reverse complement.
CAGGGGAGAAGAATCAAACTGGAGAACAACTCGGTATTCGTTTGTTTCGCTCCCCGTGAAAATCCAACGATCGCACTGGCAGTAGTGGTTGAGAATTCTGGTTTTGGTAATACCTGGGCGGCTCCGATCGCCGGTCTGATGATGGAACGTTACCTGAAAGACAGCCTTTCTGCAGACCGCAGGAAAGAAGCAGACAGGATCGGCAATTCGAGCCTGATGCCTTCCTATCTGAAGTACCTGCAATACATCGAAGATTCAGCACGTGCTACCGGCTGGTATGAAAGATATAAGGATAGTTCCATGATCCGCAAGTTCCAGAAGATGAATCCGATTAAGCCGTCATTCCCCAGATCGAAAGAAAAAGCGCCGGCACGCCGCGTAGCATTTGTACTTCCTGACCCCAGATTATTCAACAAACCTTTCAACGCATAACGGAGATGAGTCAACGAAATCCTGCAATATCGAAAGGTGTGGACTGGGTGATGATCTGGTTGTACCTGCTGCTGGTAGCCATCGGGCTGCTGAGTATTTTCTCCGTAACCTATCGCGACGGCGACAATGTGGTGCAAACCTTTCTTGCATTCAAAACAGACTACAGCAAACAATTCTATTTCTTCATAGTGTCGCTGGTGCTGGGATTGTTCATCCTGCTTACAGACAGCAAATTCTTTACTGCAACGGCCAATATATGGTATGCGGTGGGGATGTTGCTATTGTTGCTGGTATTCCCTTTGCACACGGCAGTAAAAGGAACGGAATCGATTATACGTATCGGAGGCTTCAACCTGCAACCGGCCGAATTGATGAAAGTGTTTGTGAACATGGCGCTGGCGAAGTATTTGTCGCGCGTGGAAACAGATTTCAGCAAGCCGCGTTCTCAGCTCATTGCAGCAGCGCTGGTGGTAGTGCCTGCATTGATCTCCATTGCACAGAAAGAAACCGGTCTGGCATTGGTGTTCTTCTCCTTCTTTCTGGTGATGTTCCGGGAAGGTCTTCCTCCCATTTATCTGATCGTTGGTTTCTCGCTCGCAGTGCTGGTGGTAGCCACGCTGGTACTCGATAAAGATATTCTCGCCATCATACTCACGGCCATTGCAGCAGGTGCCATCTATCTGTTGCGCAAACAGATCCGCAGACGCAGAGGTGTGCTCATCGGCATAGTGCTGATCTGGGTAGGATGTGTGGGTGTGCAGCGATTTGTGGTTCCTTTCCTCTTCACCAAAGTGCTGGCGAAACACCAGGTAGAACGTATCTTCTCACTCATCGGTAAAGAGAACCCGTATGCTGCATTGAATACAGTAGAGGGTGATGAAGATCCAACACCCGTAAAGAAAAAAGATACAGACTATAACGTTCGTCAGAGCAAGATCGCCATCGGTAGCGGTGGGGTTATCGGTAAGGGCTTCCTCAAAGGAACGCAAACACGTTTCGATTTTGTGCCCGAACAACGAACGGACTTTATCTTCTGTACCATCGGCGAAGGCTTCGGCTTTGCCGGTTCTGCATTGGTACTGGGCATCTATCTATTCTTATTGCTCAGGATTGTGAATATTGCCGAGCGGCAACGAAGTGTATTCAGCCGCTGTTATGCGTATGGGGTAGCATCAGTATTCTTTTTCCATATCGCTATCAACCTGTGCATGACCATCGGTCTGGCGCCGGTGATTGGTATCCCGCTGCCATTGATCAGTTATGGTGGTACTTCCTTACTTTCGTTCTCGATTATGCTGTTCATTCTCATCAGACTGGACGCAGACCGGCAGATGGTATTGAGGTAATATAAATTTTGTGTGTATGAAAGTTATTCCGCTCAGTGAAGGCGCATTTACAATAGATAGCTCCAAATTATTCGTTCCTTTCGATCTCAATAAAGACGACCTGCAGTCGAGGCCCACAGGCAGCCTGCTGGTAGAAGTGCAACCCTTTGTGGTGATCACTTCTGAAGATGTGCTGCTGCTCGATACCGGCCTCGGTTTCCGCGAACCTGATGGCACACTGCAACTGCATCGCCTGCTTATGGATAACGGCATTAATCCTTCTGAGATCACTAAAGTGCTGATGTCTCATTTGCACAAAGACCATGCAGGTGGCGTTAGTTACACCGATGCATCCGGAAACAAAACACTCAGCTTCCCGCAAGCGAAATATTATATTCAGCGCAAAGAATTTGAATTCGCATTCGAGAAAGGCTTTCCTTCTTATCTCACAGAAGAACTCGAATGTTTGCGCGATGCTCCTAATGTGCATTGGCTCGATGGAGATGGCGTGCTGGACGGATACATAAAATATGAGATCACAGGGGCGCATAGTCCAGTGCATCAGGTATTCCGAATTGTAGATGGAGGCGAAACAGTTTTCTACGGAGCAGATGATGCACCGCAGCTCAATCAGATGAAGAGCAAGTTTGTGGCGAAGTACGATTATGATGGCAAGAAAGCGATGGAGCTGCGTAAGAAATGGTGGGAAGAAGGAGAGGCCGCGAAGTGGACCTTTCTGTTCTATCACGATGTATCAAATCCAGTTTATAGATTTTAGTTCGCGAGCGACTGGGCACCCCCGAAGTTTTTCTCATCTTTCTTCTTTCGGGCAGTCGTTACACAACATTCCAAACAACTTTAAACTTTCAGCAGGGCAATAAGCAAAAAGGCCGCACCGTAACCCTGGTGCAGCCTTGATAGCTAATCTATGTAAACACGAATTAATTTGCTGATCAGTTTGCCTCCTGAAACTTCTCCATCTTTCTTTGTTTCCTTTCCATCAGTTCTTTCTGGAGCATGGTTCCGAATTCTTTTTCTGCTTTGAAGAAGGCATTCACTTTATCTGCAGGCAATGCTTTAGTGAATTCGATATTGTATCTTTTCCGGATGTTCAATACTTTCTCTTCTGTTTCGATTTCTGCTTCTTTATTCAGGCGTGCATCCTGGCGCACTTTGCGCAATTCTGCCGAGTACTTGTTGTAGATGGGCCAGAACTTCTGTGCCTCTTCAGTGCTGAGATCGAGTTTGCGTGTGATGAATGCGATCTTCAACGCTTCTACCCGTTGGCCGGGCTCGCGCATTTTATCGGTTTTCTTTTTGGCACTGTCCTGCGCAAAGGCAGCGGCAGAGAGGAACAATAATAAAGTGAGTATCGATAATATTTGCTTCATGATCTTTGTTGCTTAGTTGGAAATCACTTTGATGAGACTGCTGTTTTTGTCGTAGTACTGTTGCAGTTCTTCATCGCTTACTTCAGAGAACAGATCCTGTACCGATGATGCATCGATGCTGGTTGCTGCCACGCTGTTGTTGTTGCTTTCAGGAGCGATCACCTGATCTTCCAGAAAATGTACCAGTTCATCATCAGATACTTTTTCAATGCCTGTGGATGATACGGTAGATGAACCGGAATCGGAACTCAGAAACCACCATCCGCCCGAAAGCAGCACCAGCGCTACTGCTGCGGCTGCAGCATATTTGCGGATTCTTTTCAGCAAAGGCAGTTGAACTACTTTGGCAGTGGATGCTTCTGCTCTTACTTTATGCAAAATGGTGGCAGGGAGTTGTTCAAAATATCCTGCGGGCACTTCGTAAACGGCAGCGTTTTTCAACGGATTGAGCAGCGGCGAAAAATCGTCGAGTTCTTCCTGTACGAATGCTACTGCTTTTGTTTCTGCTACAGTGTTTTCGGGGAGTTCGGAAAAATATCCTTCAGGTAAATGGTAAGGAGGTGTTTTTGAAATGCTTTTGAGGAGTGGCGACAGCTGATCCAGTTCTTCATCAGCAGACAGATCATTGTCTTTTGCGATGAACAGAATGGCAGATGCGAGCTGCTCAAAATATCCTTCGGGGATGGTGTAAGGCAGTGGCACGGGATAGCTGGAAGCCAGTACCGGACTCAGTTCCTGCAATTCCTTCAATATGTTGTTGCTGCTTTCCATGATCACTCAATAGACCTTATTTGTTAAGATAAGTTTAATGGTTGAGTATGTAATCCTCCACTTTCTTCACTGCGTGATGATAGGAGGCTTTCAATGCGCCCTCTGATGTTTCGAGCACGCGGCTCATTTCTTCGTAAGGCATTTCATCGTAGTAACGGAGCGAGAAAACCAGTTTCTGTTTTTCCGGAAGTTGCTGAATGGCAACCTGCAGTTTCCACTCCAGTTTATTGGCGTCGAAATGTTTATCTGCTCTGATTTTGTTTTCGAGACTTGCTTCCACATCGTTGAAAGATACTGATTGCCTTTTTTTCTGTTGTTCGAGAAAAGTAAGGCATTCATTGGTGGCAATGCGATAGAGCCAGGTGAAGAGCTGCGCATCTTCCCGGAAATTGTCGAGGCCGTTCCATACTTTGATGAATACGTTCTGCAATACATCGTTGGCATCTTCATGATCAACTACCATGCGCCTGATATGCCAGTACAGCCGCTCCTGGTATTTTTTGATGATGGCAGTGAAGGCGCTTTCCCTGGTTGTTGGGTTACGGAACAGGGTAAGCAGCTCACTATCCTGAGTGGTTGCCGCCATAGGTTAGCTATTTATGGGCGTTACTAATTGCACTTAGATTAAAGATACGGTGATTGGTTTAATGAGTGGCTGAAATCGGAACAGATTGGCATACATGCTGTTGTATGGATGGTCCCCAAAACAAAAAAGCTATCCCGGTTGAGGGGATAGCTTCTTAATATGGTGTAAAGATGTTTACGCTTACTTTCTCTTGATCACTTTCTCAACTGCCGCCACGATGTTTGGCGTGTCGAGACCATATTTCACCAGCAGTTCATCTGGTGTTCCGCTTTCGCCGAAAGTATCGTTGGTGCCAACGTATTCGATAGGAACAGGGAAGTTACGGCCTGCAACCTGTGCAATGCTGTCGCCCAGACCACCGAGAATATTGTGCTCTTCCACTGTAACTGCGCATTTGGTTTTGCGGATGGAGTTGAGCACTGCTTCTGTATCGAGTGGTTTGATGGTGTGGATATTGATCAGTTCAACACTGATGCCTTTTTCTTCGAGGATCTTTCCTGCTTCGATTGCTTTCCACACCATGTGGCCGCAGGCGAAAATAGAAACATCGGTTCCTTCGGAGAACTGCTGTGCTTTTCCGATCACGAATGGTTGATTGGGATCGGTGAAGATAGGCCACGACGGACGTCCGAAGCGGAGGTAAACCGGACCTTGATATTCAGCTACGGCCATAGTGGCGAGCTTGGTCTGGTTGTAGTCGCAGGGAACAATCACGGTCATGCCGGGCAGCATTTTCATCATGCCGATATCTTCCAGAATCTGGTGCGTAGCGCCATCCTCTCCGAGTGTAAGGCCTGCGTGGGATGCGCAGATCTTTACGTTCTTGCCGGAATAGGCGATGCTCTGACGGATCTGGTCGTACACACGGCCGGTAGAAAAGTTGGCAAATGTAGTGGTGAAAGGGATCTTGCCACCGATGGTGAGACCGGCTGCGATGCCCATCATATTGGCTTCTGCAATACCTACCTGAACAAAACGCTCAGGAAACTCTTTCATGAACTGGTTCAGTTTCAGTGAACCGGCCAGATCAGCTGTGAGTGCTACTACATTTGAATTTTTACGTGCTGCTTCAACAATGCCATCGCCAAAACCGCTGCGCGTATCTTTTTTACCTGTGGACTGAATATCTTTAAGCATGATGTGAATTTGGATGTTGCAAAGTAAAGGAAACTATGTCTAATTCAGGTCAACGGGCTTGCTCTGATAGAATTTTTCGTCGAGCTTCAGCCGCTGTTCCCACTTCCAGGCGGTAGACATCATGTCTTCCAGGCCGTATTTGATTTCCCAGCCGAGTGAGTTGCGGGCGAAATCGTTGTTGGCATAGATGGCAATTACGTCACCGGGGCGGCGTGGACCGATACTATAGTTCAGCTTCACTCCGCTCACTTTCTCGAAAGTTTTGATGGCTTCCAGAACGGTTACTCCATTGCCGGTTCCGAGGTTGAATACTTCGCAACGCTTTTGGTTATTGCCTTCCATCAGGTATTTGATGCTGAGGGTATGTGCATGTGCAATATCACTCACGTGAATGAAGTCGCGAACGCAACTTCCATCGCGGGTATCATAATCCGTTCCGTGAACAGTCATCTGCGGCAGTTTGCCGATGGCTGTCTGCGTAATGGCAGGCACCAGATTGGCCGGCTTTCCGATGGGCAGTTCTCCGATGAGGATCGAAGGATGTGCTCCAACCGGATTGAAATAACGGAGAAGCACACACTGCGCTTGCGCAGCCTTGCTGAATTCGTTGATGATCTGCTCTCCCATCTGCTTGGTATATCCGTATGGAGACTCTGCAGGTTTGGGAGGCGTAAGCTCTGTAACCGGGATGGTGTCCGGGTTTCCGTACACCGTACAGGATGAAGAGAATACGAAATATGGGATGTTGAACTCCTGCACGCATTTCAGCAGATTGATCAGCGATACGAGGTTGTTCTCGAAGTACATCAATGGTTGTTCCACCGATTCGCCAACAGCTTTGTAGGCAGCAAAATGGATGATGCCGGTGATATCGCTGTTCTCCTGAAAAATGGCGAATGTGTCGTCAAAGTTGCAGAGATCAACTTTGTAATTCTTTATCTTTTTACCGGTTATTTTTTCAATGCCTTCGAGAATGCGGGGAGTAGATCTTGAGTTGTTGTCTACTGAAATTACATCAAAGCCATTTTCAACCAGGTCTACGATTGTGTGAGAGCCGATATAACCACAACCGCCTGTTACGAGTATCTTGCTCATTGGTAGTGAATAGTAATGGTGTTATTGTTCTTTTAATACGTTCATGAGATACTGGCCGTATCCGCTTTTCAGCAAGGGCTGTGCCATTGCTTCGAGCTGTTCTTTGCTGATGAACCCTTTTCTGAAAGCGATCTCTTCGAGACACGCAATTTTGATGCCCTGGCGTTGTTCGATTACCTGAACAAACTGGGAGGCCTGCATCAGCGAATCGAAAGTGCCGGTATCGAGCCAGGCTGTGCCTCTGTCGAGTATCGATACTTTCAGCTTTCCTCTGCGAAGGTATTCCTTATTTACATCTGTAATTTCATATTCTCCGCGCGGGCTGGGTTCCAGTGCTTTGGAAATGGCAACCACTTCATTATCGTAGAAATAGAGGCCGGGTACCGCGTAGGAACTTTTTGGATTCAGCGGCTTTTCTTCGATGGAGATGGCTTTCTTGTCTTTATCGAATTCCACCACTCCATAGCGTTCGGGATCGCTTACATGGTAAGCGTACACGATGCCGCCATCTGGTTTGGTGTTTTTGGAAAGTTGCTCTCCAAGGCCTGCGCCGTAGAAGATATTATCGCCCAGAACCAGCGCCACATCATCGTTTCCGATGAAATCTGCGCCAATTACAAATGCCTGTGCCAGTCCGTTCGGAACTGCCTGTTCTGCATAAGAGAATTGCAATCCCCATTGCTTTCCATCACCCAGTAATCTTCTGAACTGAGGGAGATCGTATGGCGTGGAAATGATCAGTATTTCCCTGATGCCTGCAAGCATAAGGGTAGACAGCGGATAGTAGATCATGGGCTTATCGTAAATAGGCATGATCTGCTTGCTGATGGCGTAGGTGATAGGGTGAAGTCTTGTTCCCGATCCACCAGCCAGTATGATTCCTTTCATCTGATAATTCAGTTTATATGAATATTCAATTGACTGATTGAGTGCTCAAAATAATAAGAAAGCGCCAGAGTTCGAGGGAGAAAATAAAAAGTGAGGACTTCTTCACTTCTATATTGGATGTGAAAAAGTCCTCACTCGCAGAATCGGCCTGCCGGCCGCCCTGAAATCTTATACGAAAAGTCGAACGATATAATATACTACAGCAGCCAGCACAGCGCTCACCGGAATGGTGAGAATCCATGCCCAGAGCAGGTTGATGGTAACACCCCAACGTACTGCAGACAGACGTTTGGTAGCGCCCACACCAATGATGGCACCGGTAATGGTATGCGTGGTACTTACCGGAATGCGGAGGTGCTCTGTCAAAAACAAGGTGATGGCACCGGCTGTTTCAGCAGCAACCCCTTCGAGCGGCGTTACTTTGGTGATGCGGCTTCCCATGGTTTTTACGATCTTCCAGCCACCACTCATGGTACCGAGGGCAATGGCCGAAAAGCAGGCTAGCGGCACCCAGTCGGGCACCTCACTGACGCTTTTGATCTGACCTGTTGCGATCATGGCAGCAGCAATCAGACCCAGTACTTTCTGAGCGTCGTTGCTTCCGTGACCGAGGGAGAAAAGGGCAGAAGATACCAGCTGCAATCTTCTGAACCAGCTGTCTGCTTTATAAGGATTTGCCCGCCGGCAGATATTGACAATAATCAGCGTAATGATCAGCGATATGATCATACCAATCAGCGGCGCTCCGAAGATGAACAGAAAGATAGGAACCACCACACCATAGTTGATCACACTCACACCTTCGGCCCTGAAATGACCAACGTGCGCCAAAGCCGCTCCCATAAAGCCTCCCAGCAAAGTGTGGGAAGAAGAAGAGGGGATACCGAACCACCAGGTAAGGAGGTTCCAGCTGATGGCGGCCACCAGCGCCGAGAAAATTACGGGAAGTGTAATGAACTGTTCATTGATACTCTTGGCAAACGAGTTGCCGATCTTGAATTCACCGATCCAGTATTTGGCAATAAAAAAGGCAGCGAAGTTGAAGACCGCCGCCCAGATCACAGCCTGAAATGGGGTGAGTACCTTGGTAGATACAATGGTAGCAATGGAGTTGGCCGCATCATGGAAACCATTGATGTAGTCAAATGCCAGAGCCAGTACGATAATTATAACCAGAAAAGTCATATTGGCTCAGGTTATGCGTATTTAATGATAATAGATTCGATCACGTTAGCTGCATCTTCACATTTATCAGTTACAATCTCCAGTACCTGATAGATCTCTCTCTTCTTGATCACTTCCTTTGCATCAGGTTCTGTTTCAAACAAACGGTCGATACTCATATCAAAAATATCATCAGCCTGGTTTTCGATGCTGTTCACCTTTACCAGTGCATCGGTGATGCGGCGCATATTTTTCATGTTGCGCAGCTCTATCACAGCATTCTTGATCTGCTCGGATCCCTGCTCGATAAGATCAGCCATTTTCTGGATGCCCTGATCGTTGGGGTTCACTTTGTAGAAATTGATCTTCTTCGCAGAAGAGAAGATATAATCGGCGATATCATCCAGTGCAGTAGCGAGATAGTGGATATCCTCACGGTCGAATGGAGTGATGAAGTTACGGCCGAGTTCGGTAAAGATCTTGTGAGTGAAATCGTCGTTCACGTGTTCCAGATCTTCTATCTGTGCAATGATGGCGGCGCGCTTGTCGAAGTCGGGTTCGGTAACCACTTCCTTCATCAGCTTACCCATTTTGGCTACGGTATGTGCTACCTGCTCAAACAAAGAATAGAAAATCTTATCCTTTGGCATAAAGATCTTCATGATGGAATTCAGGCCCATTGAGTCTATTATTTGCGGCAAAAATAGAACTATTACCTCGCGTATTAAGTAGCCATTAATTGGTAATAATTTCTTAACAAAGCGCTTATTCAGGGTACTTACCTTTGCGACCAATGTTATCGTTTTATGAAGAAATTGTTATGCACCCCCAAAACAGCTGTTTTTATAGTGATCCTGTTTCTGGCTCAAAAGTCTGAGGCTCAATTTCTTATGGATATGATTGACACTACAAAGGATATGGGGCGCGGCATGCTTTCCATGTTCAAACGTTTCGACCATATCCGCATTGGCGGTTACATGCAGCCGCAATACCAGTTTGCCAGTGAAAAAGGCGCAAAAGGGTATAGCGGGGGGGATTTTTCCCCTAAATCGAATAACCGGTTCATGCTCCGCCGCGGCCGCGTTCGTTTCGATTATATGCACTTCAATGAAATGGATCAGCCCACCGTTCAGTTCGCCATTCAGTTCGACGGAACGGAACGCGGCGTTAATATCCGTGATCTCTGGGGACGCGTATTCGAGAACAAATGGCAAATGTTCATGGTCACCGGTGGGATGTTCGCCAGACCATTCGGATATGAGATCAACTTATCATCATCGGACCGCGAAGCGCCCGAACGTGGAAGAATGAGCCAAATACTCATGAGAACGGAACGCGATCTCGGCGCCATGGTTTCGTTTGAGCCACGCGAAAAGAATCATCCGCTGCGATACCTTAAAATAGATATCGGCGCCTTTAACGGACAAGGGCTGACCGGACCTGCAGAATATGACAGTTATAAAGATATCATTGCACATATCGGACTGAAGCCTTATCCGCTTACCAAAAAACTTACCCTCTCCGGAGGAGTGAGCATGTTGCGGGGTGGATTGGCCAATCCCACCAAATACATATATAAGATGGGAGACGGCGCGGCGGGGAAACAATTCCTCGTGGATTCTTCAGAAGATAACGTCGACAGCCGCACACCGCGTGAATATGGCGGCGCCGACATGCAATGGAAATACAAAACAGGATGGGGAAATACCGAACTCCGCGGCGAATACTGGTTCGGAAAACAAACCGGCACAAAGAACAGCACTGAAACACCGGGTACACTTCCGAATGAACCATTCTATATCCGCAAGTTCAGCGGAGCATTCATCTGCTTTCTTCAACATATAGTAAATACCTCCAATCAGCTGGTAGTAAAATACGATTGGTATGATCCCAACACTTCGGTGAGCGGAAAAAATATTGGTAAAGAAGGAACGCAATTCACACCCGCCGACATCAAATACAGTACGCTCGGTTTCGGATATGTGCGATACATTAATCAGAATCTGAAACTGTTTTTGTGGTACGATCGTGTTACCAACGAAAGCACATCACTAAAAGGGTACACCGAAGATCTCCCGGACGATGTATTCACCTGTCGCCTCCAATTCCGCTTCTGATAAAGATTTTTTATTATCTGGTAACGTTGCCGAAACACTGGCGTAACATTCCCGTAACATACAGGCCATTTAGTTATGCAGTTAACAATTCGGTAATGTGTTGGTAACATACGGATAATAGGTCGCAGATACTTTTGCCGCACATTAAAAAGACTGTTGTGAGCAAAAAGTTCCTTCTTTTAATTGCTTTGATTAGCCTCGCTTTTGTTACCTATGCCCAAACCGGAAAAGTTACCGGCAAAGTACTGAACAACAAGAATGAGCCCCTGGCCGGAGTATCGGTAAAGATCACCGGAGCACAGGGAGGTACCACTACAGATGTGGATGGCCTTTTCACTCTCTCTCTTTCTGCAGGAAAGAAATACCAATTGACGCTTTCTGCAATTGGTTACGCCCCAAAAACTATCGATGATGTAGAAGTAACAGCAGGTCAGGTGGCCGAGCTGAGTTTTACATTGGAGAAAGCCGGTAAAGATCTCGGTGCTGTAACTGTAACGGCTAACCGCAATTCTGCGCGTCGTGAAACCACAGCATCCATCATCCAGTTTCAGAAGAACACCAATACGGTTGCTTCGGTGATCTCTGCGGAATCTATCCGCCGTTCACCAGATAAGAATACCGGTGAGGTGCTGAAACGTATTCCCGGTACCAGCATCATCGAAGGCAAGTACCTGGTGGTTCGTGGTCTGAGCGACCGTTACAATATGGCGATGCTGAACGGTGTTCAGCTCTCCAGTACCGAGCCAGACAGAAAGACTTTCTCTTTCGATATCTTCCCTTCTTCTATGATTGATAACATCGTTATCAATAAAGCCTTCGTTCCTGAGATGAGCGGTGAGTGGGCTGGTGGTCTCATTCAGATCAACACCCGCGATATCCCTGCACAGAATTTCTTCAACATTCAGGTAGGTACCGGCTTCAACTCTCAAACTATCGGAAAAGACTTCTACACTTATAAAGGTGGTGGTCTCGATTTCCTCGGAATCGACGATGGTGCAAGAGCGCTGCCTGCCGGTATCCCCGGAAAGAATGCTTTCAAATATCCTGTTCTCAATCCCGAACAGCAGATGGAATGGGGAAAGAAGTTTGGTGGTGACTGGTTCAACACCAAAGGTTCTGCTCCTTTGAATATGTCGCTTCAGGCAAGTGGTGGTTTCAATACTACACTCTTCAACAAAAAAGTGGGTGGTATTTTCGCTCTTACTTATGCCAACAACGCCAAACGTCTGGCATACGACAACAACCTCTATGCTATCTTCAAAGAGAACGAGAACAGTTCACTGAAGAAAGTAGACAGCAGCTACCAGTATAACAACGTTAAATACAGCAGAGAAGTACTGTGGGGTGCAATGGCGAATTTCGCAGTGCAGCTCAACAGCAATCACAAGATCTCTGTTAAGAATATCTTCAACATCAATGCTACTGATTACACTACCAACAGAACGGGATATGATTATGAAGTGAATCCACTCAATCCCCATGGTACTCCAATCAGAGCAACAGAGCTCAGCTTCAAATCGAACAGCCTGTTCAATACACAGCTGGCCGGCGACCATATCTTCAGCTCGATTTCTTCAAGGCTGAAATGGTACGGAAGCTTCACTATTCTTGATCAGTATATTCCCAAACAACGCAGACTTCAGTACAACGACGAAAAGCTCGACGGAAGATATAAAGCTGTAATCTCTGAGCCTAAATCACAGAAATCAGGAAGTATCTTCTACTCTAACCTGAGCGACTATTTATACAGTGCCGGTGGCGACTGGAGCACAGCTTTCAAAATGTTCGGGAATAATCAGACCATCAAAGGTGGTTATCTCTTCCAGGTGAAAGATCGTCTGTATAATGCCAGACCATTCTCCATCACACTTCCCGCCAACTCAAATGAAGACCTGAAATACCTGCCTGCCGACAAAATTTTCAACTCTGAGAATTTCGGAGGAAAAGGTTTCTATTTCGACGAGTACAGCGAATCTAACTTCCGTTATATCGCCAACTCTATTCTCAATGCCGGATATCTGCAGTTCGACAATCAGTTCAACGACTGGCTGCGTATCGTATGGGGTGCGAGAGTAGAAGATTTCGATCAGGTAGTAGGAAGTCTCAAAAAGAGCGACAGACGTCACGTACACTCAAGAGTTACAGACTTCCTGCCTGCGTTCAACGCAACTGCGAAACTGAACAGCAAAACCAACCTCCGTGTTTCTGCTTCTCAGACAGTGGTGAGACCAGAGTTTCGTGAGTTGAGCAACTTTGCATTCTATGATTTTGAACTGGGTGCAAGCGTTGTAGGTAACCCTGCTCTGAAACGTACCAAGGTAACCAACCTCGATCTGCGTTACGAAATCTATCCACGTTCCGGAGAAGTATTCACACTGGGCGCTTTCTATAAGAGATTCGAAGATCCGATCGAACAGATGTACAATCAGACAGGTGCGGGAAGCAGCAGCTCTTTCAACTTCATCAATGCACAGAGAGCTACCAACTACGGAGCTGAGCTGGAGTTCAGAAAGAAACTCGATTTCATCCGCGGTTTTGAAAACTTCACCATTCAGAGTAACCTGGCCTACATCCACAGCCGTGTGATTGGCGAAGCAGGTTCTCAGCTGGACCGTCCGCTGCAAGGCCAGTCTCCATATGTACTGAACTTTTCTCTTCAGTACGATATCGAAAAATCCGGCTTCAGCACAACACTTCTCTTCAACCAGATCGGCCGCCGTATTCTTTATGTGGGTAACGAGCAAACACCAGAAATCTGGGAAGCTCCAAGACCACTGCTCGATCTGCAGATTGCCAAGAAAGTGCTGCACAAGAAAGGTGAAGTTAGACTCAACGTTACCGATATCATTAACCAGCGTGCCATCTACTATCACAACCTCGATGGAAAAACAGATGGATACAAAGCCAATTCAAAACTGGATGCGCTGGCGATCAAACGTAACTACGGAACAAACGTGAGCGTAACCTTCGGATACAATTTCTAAACTCTCTCAACCGGTTTAATACATACTAAAATTCTAAATGACGCGATAATGAAAAAGTCTTTATTAATGCTGGCCGTTCTTACTGCGATGGTAGCAACCAGCTGCCGCAAGATTGAAGTGGACGGAGATGGCAACGGAAACAACAACAATGGTGGCGGTAACAACAATGGCAATGAAGTGATCATTGAAGGTACCATCACTGCAGACAAAACACTGGACGATCCTTCCAAGAAATACATCCTCCGCAACGTGGTGTATGTAACCAACGGAGCTACCTTCACTGTTAAGCCAGGTATCACTGTTTATGGCGAACTGGCAACTAAAGGAACACTCGTTATTACCAGAGGCGCCAAGATCAATGCTGAAGGAACTGCAGACAAGCCTATTGTATTTACTTCTCAGGCAGTAGAAGCAAACAGAAGAGCTGGTGACTGGGGTGGTATCGTAGTGTTGGGTAAAGCTTCTACCAACTCATCTTTCAACGGTAAACAAGGTATCGGTGAAATTGAAGGTAACGTGAACAACGCTCAGGGGTATGGCCTCTACGGTGGTGAAGACACTCCTAACGATAACGACAACTCCGGTATCATTAAATATGTACGTATCGAGTACGCTGGTTTCGCCTTCCTTCCCGATAAGGAGCTGAACAGCCTTACCCTCGGTGCAGTAGGTAAAGGAACTACCATCGAATACGTACAGATCTCTTATGCGCTCGACGACGCTATCGAGTGCTTCGGTGGAAATGTAAACCTGAAACACATCGTTGCTTACAAAACACTCGATGATGATTTCGATACAGATAACGGATACAGCGGAAAAGTTCAGTTCGGTATCGTACTGAGAGACTCTACCCGCGCCGACGTTTCTAAAGTAGAAGGTTTCGAAAGCGATAACGACGCTAACGGTACACTGCTCACTCCGCAAACCGGAGCTACTTACAGCAACATGACCGTTCTCGGACCCCGTGCTAAAACCAACAACGTTGGTAACAGCCTCTTCCTGGCTGGTGCACAGATCCGCCGTAACTCTTCTATCTCTATCTTCAACTCTGTAATCGCCGGATGGCCTACAGGTCTGTTGATCGACGACTCAAAGGGTAACCCTACCAGTGCAAACATCACTGCCAATAAACTGGTGATCAAAAACGTAACTATTTCCGGTTGCGCACTTCCGCTGGCTTATGCCAAGAATGCAACAGGTGTTGACTGGGGACTCGCTGCAATGACCACCTGGTTCAACGAAGCTGCCAAGGGCAACGCTATCCTCGCTACCAACGAAGAGCTGCAGCTGGGTGCACCTTTCAACTATCTCGCTCCCAACTTCACTCCTCAGACAGGATCTCCATTGATCGCTGCCGGTGCTGCTGATTTCACTGATGCTAAAATTGCAACAGGTTTCGATGTAGTAACCTACAGAGGTGCAGTTGCTCCTACAGGTGCTGAGTCTACCTGGTATCAGGGTTGGACTTCTTTCAAATAACACACAACTACAGCAATAACACAACTCCTTATCCGCAGAGGGAGGCTATCTGAAAAGACAGCCTCCCTTTTGCTTTTCATAAAAAATATTTTATTCTGTGTATTTAGCAAAAAACAGGTTGTTCATGAGCAATTAGGTGCATTTCGTCGTGGAATCAAGGTAGTTGGGTATTTTTGAAACCCTTGCTGGGGCTGGTTTTTATCAAATTTTAATGTGAAGGCGTGCAGCGATTAAAGATTTCAGTTGATCCATGTATGGTAGCGTACAACATGGCGATTTTGCCATTTATCATTATCTCAGAGGTAGTGAAGCTATTTGAAAATTTAGGATGTACTTTTGGTGCAGGTAATTTCTGTTGCTGCTATTATGAACTTTTTGGATTTCTTGCATCTATTGAACCTTATCAAGGCTGCTGTGTTGTAAGCGAACTCAAATTTCTACAAATCATTATACATTTTTCTTAAGTGAGAGGTTTCCTCTCATGTGACTAACGCCGTTCGATTTCTATCGTGACGGCTCTTTTTTTTATGCCAGTTGAATAGTCTACAGACGAAATGGGATTATCAGCAGATGAAAAGCAGTTTTAAGCATACGTACTAAAAAGAGAAAGGGCCTCCGTTGCCGAAGACCCACTCAATCCAAAAAAAATCGCAGGAAAAGAAATCAATTACCGTTAATTAAAAATCAGGTCCGGATAAAGAACATCGAGTTCGTATCGGAGATTTGTGCAGCGATACATCAGCATATTCACTATCGCTTCCGTTGAATATTTGTAATTCACGCCAGGTGTATTTTCGTCGTTCACCCAGTTGTTGAAGGTATCTGTAAAGTCGTCGTCGAGCTTATCCGGTGTACGGATGCCGATCTTCTTCAGCGCCGCCGCATTGCAGAGCTGCTCGTATTGCCCCTTGATCGGAATGGCAATCATCTTCTTTTTCAGGTGGATAGCTTCTGCCGGCGTTTCAAATCCCGCTCCGCATACAATGCCGTGGCAGCTGATGAGGCTCTCATTGAAGGCCTGCTTGCCTACCGGTATGAAAGTGATATGGCCTTCGGTTTTTACTTCCTTCACTTCTTTGGAGAACACTTCAAAACGATGGTCTTTCAGCGGAGTGAGGTAACCCCTCAGCTGATTGTCGCAGTACGAAGGAAGATAAACGGTGATATGTCCCTTATTCACCACCTCTGCTTTCAGTATCTCTTCTTTGATCACGGGTGAGAAAATGAAATCGTCGTAGCACTCGAAGTGCAGGCCGATATACTGGGATGCTTTCGCATAGTTCTGCAAAATCCATTCGCCGATCTTGTTCGGCTTATCGGGGCGGGGTGTTTTATCGCTCATAAAACTTGCCTGGTGACCGAAGTTCACGGAAGGAACTTTTTTCTTTGCGCAGGCGAGTGAGGTGATGCATTCAAAATCGTTCAGCACCAGATCGTATTTTTCAACAGGCAGGTCGCGCACTTCTTTCATGATGCGGAAGGGCGAAACGTTGCTCATGATCTTTCTGTAATTCAGGCTTCCCTTGCAGGTGTAGAAGAGGCTGAGCCCTTCACTGCGGTATTTGATGGGAGCATCGAGCGGGAGTGTGCTGTTGGCTCCGCTCAGAAAAATATCTACTGTTCCGAATTTTTCGAGATATGGCAGCAGTTCCATGGCCCGGCTGATATGTCCGTTTCCCGTAGCCTGTATTGAATACAATATTTTCATGCTGTGTTTTTATATGTGTGGCTATATGGCCAGTGAGTTGATGTAAAAACTTATTTCGTCTGTGAGTACGTTCAGCGGCATTTTGGTCTCCTGTGCAGGCATGTGCTGGAACTTGCCTTCGTCGTACTCGAAGATTTTCCATTCTCCCTGCTGATATTCCAGTGCGGTGAGATGTTCCACCCAATCGCCGGAATTCAGATACACCACTTCGCCTTTTTCGGTTTTCACTACACGCTTCTGTGGCTGGTGGATATGTCCGCAAATCACATAATCATATTTTTTATCGATGGCCAGCTCTGCTGCGATGGTTTCAAAATCGTTGATCTTGGTAACGGCCTTGTTCACTTCTTCCATCACTTTTTTGGAGATGGATAGTTTCTCTCGGCCTATTGCTTTGAGCAATTTGTTCACAAAGCGGTTGAAGAGAATCAGCATGGCGTAACCATTGCTGCCGAGTTTGGCGATGATCTTTGCTCCGCCTTTGGTGGTATTATCGAATACATCACCGTGGAAGATCCAGGTCATCTTATTGTCGATCTCCAGTACCAGTTTATCTGTGAGTGTAAAGTTGCTGAGCTGAAAGTCGGTATAGCGGCGCATTTGCTCATCGTGATTGCCGGTGATGTAAAAAACCCTCGTGCCCTGCATCATCATGTTCAGCACTTCTTTTATCACGGCCATATGCGAAGAAGGGAAGTAACGTTTGGAGAATTGCCAGCAATCGATAATATCCCCATTGAGAATAAGGATGTTTGGTGTGATGCTTTTCAGATAGGCCACCAATTCTTTGGCCCTGCACCCGTATGTGCCGAGATGCACATCTGAAATCACTACTACATCAACAGATCGTTTATCCATGCGAGAGCGGTTTTGCAAAATTCCAACTGCTGCCTGATCTAATGGTAAACGAATGGTTAAGTAATTGTGTAGTTATTGTGAAGGGAATATTAACTGCTGCGAACTATCGGTAAAGAACAACCGTATGTTTTGATGTGGTGAATTTTCTACATCTGTTCATTTAATGTCGCAACAGGTTTTGGGGTCTATTAATTAATTGATAACAAACTTTCGGACAGCTTTTATTTGCCGATCTGTGCGGATATTGCAGGCCCAATCACACGAACAACGTAAAAATTTTTATAGGCAAATCAAGAGCAATCGTAGCAGTTTCTTAATGTTGACGGCGAAGCTTTTCCAGGTTTCGCCCTTTTTTATTCCCTCCGGCGCCTGGTGATTGATTCACATATCAGGGCAAAATCTTATCTTACTGAACGTTCACCGTTAATTGCTGTGTATGCCCTCAACAAAACTTGTAGTTTTCGATATGGCAGGCACTACTATCCGTGATCAGGGGAATGTGGCCGATGCCTTTATCGAAGCCTTTATCGACTATGGTATTCCCAAACCAGACAACGATGCCCTCAACCGTGTGATGGGATACAGAAAGATCGACGCCATACGTTCCCTGCTCAAAGCAGGTGGAACGCCCGTTGATGAACAGCTGGTATCGGATATCCACGAACATTTCACCGAACTGATGATCCGCTTCTATGAGCACAACGATCTGCTCGAACCACTCACCGATGCTGAAAACCTTTTTCTGCGGCTGCACGAGCAGGGCATGAAAGTGGCGCTCAACACGGGTTTCACCAGGAGGATCGCCGACACAATTCTCTTCCGGCTAGATTGGATCAATCACCCGCATATTCATGCTGTGATCAGCAGCGATGAAGTAGCCGAAGGAAGACCTGCTCCTCATATGATCCACTCCCTGATGTCTACACTCGGCATTCAAAACAGCAGAGACGTAATCAAAATAGGCGATACAGCTGCCGATGTACAGGAAGGAAAGAATGCAGGATGCGGACTCGTAGTGGGCATCACCACAGGAGCATGCACCAAGGAACAATTGCAGCAATACGGCGCGGACTACATCATTCATAACCTGCAGGAATTGCAATCACTAATCTGAATAGCTTGTCAACCTTAACCGAAACAAACACTGCTTTTACACGGAAGCAGCTGCTCACCGCTATCTATGCCGCCATCGTGGCCTTCCTTGCTTATACATCTGTGTTCGCTTACCGGAAACCCTTTACTGTAGCCAGTTTTGAAGGTTTGAGTTTCTGGGGTATCCGGTATCAGGTACTGCTCATCATCAGTCAGGTTATCGGATACATGCTCAGCAAGTTCTATGGCATCCGATTCATCTCAGAGCTGAAAAGAAAATCCAGATGGAAAACCAGTGCACTGCTGATTGGCATCTCCTGGTTTTCACTGCTCATCTTTGGAATAATCCCTGCTCCATGGGGAATGCTCTGCCTCTTCGTAAACGGATTTATGCTGGGCTTCATGTGGGGCATCGTATTCAGTTATGTGGAAGGAAGAAGAGCCACCGATCTAATTGGTGCAAGCATGGCCGTGAGTTTTGTTTTTGCGGGAGGATTCACCCGCTCTGTGGCAATCTGGTTGCGCGATAGCTGGCAGGTACCAGAGCAGTGGATCGCTTTTGCAACCGGATTGGTTTTCTTAATTCCACTCGTTGCATTCATGTATCTGCTCGAACGCATACCCGCTCCCGATGCACAGGATATTCAGGAAAGAACGGTTCGCCTTCCCATGTCGAAAGAAGCCAGAAGAAAATTCCTGCATCAGTTCGGGTGGGGTGTATTTGCCATTGTGATCACTTATCTTTTTCTCACCATCATGCGCGATCTGCGCGACAACTTTATGGCCAATCTATGGTCCGAACTGGGGTATGGAAGCAAACCGGCCATCTTCACACAAACGGAGACCATCACATCTGTATGCGTACTGGCTATACTCGGATTGCTGATGCTGGTGCGCAACAATATGCGCGCTTTCCGGTTGATTCACTTTGTAATTATTGCAGGTTTTGTGCTGGCGGGCATTTCATCATTTCTATTCCTCAGCGGAAAGATCAGCGGAGCGCTATGGATGCAGCTCGCAGGCCTTGGGCTGTACATGGGCTATATTCCTTTCAACTGCATCTTTTTCGAAAGGCTGATTGCTACTTTCCGGATCGCCGGCAATGTAGGTTTTCTCATCTACCTCGCAGATGCGTGGGGTTATCTCGGAAGCTCGTTCGTAATGCTGAGCAAAGAAATATTCCAGATAAAACTAACCTGGTCTCAATTTTATCCTAACAGTGTGATGATATTTTCGGTGATAGGCATTGCCGGTACTTTGTTTTCATTATTGTACTTCAGCCGTAAATACAAGACTGCTCCTGATGCCAGATTACACTGAGCTACCCGGTTACAAAGGCCTTGCAACGGTCATTTGCGAAGTAACGCAAACGCAGCACCGAAACATTGCTGTTTTATTTCGCTGATGAGGCAGGTAAGCATGAGTGATTCTAACAACCCGCTTCGGGTAATATCACCAATATCGAGAATGGTTTTCCAGCCGATCTGTTGCAATAGCCCTTCCACGATCTGTTTGGCTTCTTCATCATTTCCGCAAAGGAACATGGCGGGAATGCCTTCGTCGTAGTGTGGATGAACCATGGAAGAAGAGCCAACCATATTGAGTGTTTTCACTACACGGCTCTCCGGTAACCATTGCTGTATCAGCTCTCCGGCCGATATGCCTTTGAGTGCAAGCTGCGGTGTTTCGCTGAATTCAACTGCGTTGGAAAGGTCTATCACTACTTTATTATGGAGAGCTGTTTGTCCGATTTTTTGCAGCACAGCTTCGATGCCCGACCAATTGACTGCCAGAATAATCACGTCTCCAAAAGCTGCTGCTTCTTCGAAACTTCCTGTATGGCATTCGGATCCCATCTGTTCTTTCCAGACAAAGAGGCTTTCACTGTGAGGGTCGCGGCTGCTGATCTTAACTGAGTGGCCGACGTCGATCCATCCTTTCGCAAGTACTTTGCCTACACTGCCGGCTCCAATGATTCCGATTTTCATTTATATCGATCTTGTGTAATTTTAGAAGAAGATTTCTTACTTTTTTCTGAACGTTTTTTTAGAAGGCAATTGATCAGGATCAACAGAATGAAAGATTTTTCACAGGCTGGCCAGGATAACTGTCCATATCAAGTACTTTGGCACAGATTTTTCCTATTCATTCTGCTATCTGCAACTATTCTTAACACCACATCCAGAACTTTATCCTTCCTGAAAAATCGAAATTTCACCTGGATCCAATGCCTCTAATAAACAAAATTCGCAAATCTTAAACGAAGGGATGATTAAATTGTTCGCGTCAGGGTCTTTTCTCTGTCTGCTCTTACTTGTTTCATTTTCAGGATGCCGTACCACCGAAACCCGCAGTTACGAATCGAAGGAGGGGATCAGGGCTATCGTGTATCAGCTGGAAGAACAGTTTGGGAATGAAGGCAGCTACTCCGCTATCCATATGCGTTACGACGATAGCTCAGGATTTATTCTAACCGCCACCGGAGTAGTACAGAAAGCAACTGACAGCCTGGTAGTCAGGCAATTAAAAAAAGGCGACTGGACGGAATTGGCGGTGACGCCGCTGAAAACCGGCGGAAATTCCACGGTACTTTTCTCGCTCAAAACCCTGCAGGATCTGCAAATGATCCCCGATCTCATCAAAGCGAGCATTTTCAAACTTGCCAAAGAGATCAGAAGACCAGGGCTTGAAGTAAAAGAAGTACTCATCAATGCACCGGGCTACGACGGTGGTGAAGATCCGGTTCGCATCAATATCTACGTAGAACCAAAAGCAGGCGACGAAAAATTCGAACTCGCCTACAACAAAGAAGGTCAGCTGAAAAGCCTGCTGAATTACTGATCAGCAAACTAACTTATCGTTCCTCTGCTCACTTGCTAATGCTCACGCCTTTCAATTATTTTTCACGGACATTATCGTAAACATTTTGGAGTAGTTCTCGGCTACCGCAGCTGCCAGTACACCCGGTGTATTGCAGGTTGGGGTTTGGGAAATCTTTATGTCGTGCGGGTTCCTGAACCAGTCGTACACGTCTGCCGTGATCTCGATGGTGGTGCTTTTATTGGCATCCATAGTCACCTGCTTGCCATAAGGGAAGAGCAGTTGTATTTCTTTATTGGCATCAACTGAAGATTTGAATCCGCCGATATTGTAGGCGAAGGTTTTGCCCGATGCCGTGGAAGAAGGAGAAGTGCCTTCGAGTTTGGCGAAGATATAGCCCGCATCATCATTCCAGAACATCCCCTTGCCGGGATCGAGGGCTTCTGCTTTAGTAGCACTTACTGTAGTTGCACTGTCTACACCGATGATGAAAGAAAGTCGGTTATACTTAGACGGTAGTACGCCGAATTTTACTTCAGCCGTTGGCGTGTCTTTGAAATTAACCAGAAAATATTTTTCAGCGGATGTCTGAAAAGCATCTCCGGTTTCTGCATTGGATAATCTGATAGACCGAATATAGAACTTGAAATTCTTTACTGTAAATCGTTCCTGGAAGGCATTTTCATAACTGACCGTATCGAAGTACATGCGTACTGAGTCGTATTTCACAACAGGTGTGAAATGCAGTGTCATATTGGTTTCCAGGCCTTCAACTTTATTATTTGCTTCTTTCTGGCAGGCTGCAAACAGGAGGGTACAAACAAGGAGGTATGCAATGCGTTGAACAGAGAAATGCAACTGGTTCATAGATTGGGTTTAGGGTTAAAGATCGTCTCGCCGGATCTTTTGTCTGCTCTGCTTCTGCTGCCCCGCCTTTTTCTTGGTGTCGAGTCTTTTGGCTTTGGAACCTGCAGAAGGTTTGGTTGCTACTCGTTTTTTCTCTTTCTTCAATGCCTGTTCAATCAGTGCATTGGTTTTTCTGATCACTTCCGCTTTGTTGCCGAGCTGCGTCCGGTAGACCTGGCTTTTTACTTGCAAAAATCCTTCCGAATTTATTTTGGAAGCCAGTTTCGCAGCTAATAACGCTTTTTGTTCCCCGTTCAGTATTGCTGAATTTGCAATGTGGAAATATCCTTCAACCATTGTTTCCACTTTGTTCACGTTCTGCCCGCCTTTTCCTCCGCTGCGGGCGGTTTTGAATTGCATTTCTTTTGAAACCTCTATCTTCATTGCATAAAGATAAAATTTTATAACGGCTATGCGGGTAGTGATCCAAAGGGTTACAGAAGCTTCTGTAACGATCAACAATCAGGTAAAGAGTGCTATTGGTAAAGGCTTGCTGGTACTTGTTGGTATCGAAGATGCAGATACCGACGAGGATATAGAATGGCTGGCAACAAAGATGGTGCAACTCCGTATTTTCAACGACGAAGCAGGTGTGATGAATGTTAGTCTCAAAGACGATGGCGGCGACCTGCTGCTGGTGAGTCAGTTCACGCTTCATGCCAATACAAAAAAAGGAAACCGGCCTTCCTATATCAAAGCAAGCAAACCACCGGTAGCCATTCCGATGTACGAAAAACTGATTGGACAGATTGAAAAAGAACTGGGCAAGCCTATCCAGACCGGCGAGTTCGGAGCCGATATGAAAGTGGCATTGCTGAACGACGGTCCGGTTACCATTATCATCGATTCAAAGAATAAAGAATAATCAAATTCTATGGAGATCACATTGCAACAGGCGCAGGAAAAAGTGGATCATTGGATCAGAACGGTGGGTGTTCGATATTTCAGCGAACTCACCAATATGGCCATTCTAACAGAAGAGGTGGGAGAGCTGGCGCGCATCATGGCCCGCAAGTATGGCGATCAGAGTTTCAAGGAATCCGACAAGCAAAAAGAGCTGGCCGACGAAATGGCCGATGTGTTATGGGTACTGATCTGCATGGCCAATCAAACCGGCGTGAATCTTACAGAAGCATTGGAAAAGAATTTCGAAAAGAAGAATATCCGCGATGCGGACCGTCATAAGAATAATGAGAAGCTGCACTGATGCGGCTTCCCGCTGATTTGTTTTTTACTTTTTAGTGATCTCCGCTACTTTCCACACGGTACCGGCCACACCTACCAGCAGCAATATGATACCCCAGCTGTGCAGGAAGCTCCCGCTCGCATGGCGGCTCATTTTCAGCAATCCGCTTACAATAAAATAGATGGAAACAAGAATAGTGAGGATGGCCGCAGCCGTCGGTTTATTCATAGGTTCGGGATTTGATTTCAAATTTAGTTCCGGAAGATGGAAAATGCAAGTACCACAAAAGCGGCAAAATATTATCTTTGCCGGCTATGGCAACAGACAATAATCGTTTTCAGGCAATCATTTCACATTGTAAGGAGTACGGATTTATTTTTCAATCCAGCGAAATCTATGATGGTTTAAGTGCTGTATACGACTACGGCCAGTGGGGTAGCGAACTGAAGAAGAATATCAAAGACTACTGGTGGAAAAGCATGACCCAGTTGCATGAAAACATTGTTGGTATCGATGCGGCCATATTTATGCATCCTACCACCTGGAAGGCTTCCGGTCACGTGGACAATTTCTCCGATCCCATGATCGACAACAAAGACAGCAAGAAGCGCTACAGGGTTGATCACCTCATCGAAGGTTATGTGGATGAGCTGGAAAAAGCCGGCAAAAAAGCTGAAGGCGATGCCCTTATTGCCTCTATGGATCAGCTGCTGGCAGCCAATGACTTCGACGGTCTTAAAAAACTCATTGAAGACAACAAAATAAAGTGCGGTGTGAGCGGAACCGTTAACTGGACAGATGTTCGTCAGTTCAACCTCATGTTCTCCACCCAGCTCGGAAGCGTTGCCGAAGACGCCAGCGAAATCTATCTGCGCCCGGAAACGGCGCAGGGTATTTTCGTGAACTTCCTGAATGTGCAGAAAACCGGCAGGATGAAGATCCCCTTCGGTATCGCTCAGATCGGAAAAGCTTTCCGTAACGAGATCGTTGCCCGCCAGTTTATTTTCCGTATGCGCGAATTCGAGCAGATGGAAATGCAGTTCTTCATACGCCCCGGCTCACAGAAAGAATGGTACGAATACTGGAAAGAAGCCCGTATGAAATGGCATATGACGCTCGGTATCCCTGCCGACAAATACCGTTTCCACGATCACGTGAAACTGGCTCACTATGCTGATGCTGCCTGCGATATCGAGTTCGATTTCCCTATCGGATTCAAAGAAGTGGAAGGTATCCACTCCCGCACGGATTATGACCTCAGCCGCCACCAGGAGTTCAGCAAAAAGAAAATGCAATACTTTGATCCTGAGATCAATCAGAACTATATCCCTTACGTGATCGAAACGTCCATCGGCCTCGACCGTACCGTATTGATGGTACTCAGCAATGCTTACGAAGAGCAGGACCTGAGCACCCCCGAAAAGCCGGACAGCCGTGTGGTACTGAAGTTCATCCCCAAACTGGCCCCCATCAAACTGGCCATTCTTCCGTTGACCAAAAAAGACGGTTTGCCTGAGATTGCCCGCCAGATCATGGACGAGTGCAAGACCTCTTTCAAATGTTTCTACGAAGAAAAAGACGCTATTGGTAAGCGTTACCGCAGGCAGGATGCGATCGGAACACCGTTTTGCGTTACCGTTGATCATCAAACGAAAGAAGATCAAACTGTTACAATACGGTACAGAGATACCATGCAACAGGAGCGCATCCACATAAATAAAATCAAAGAATTAGTAGAAAAACAAATATTATAACTACATTTGAGTCGCCTATCGTTGCAATAACACCACCTGACAGTCCTCACTCTGCCCGACCGACACAGCAACATTAACCTAATTCATCCTTTGAGGAACCATTTGGATTCCTGGTTAAGCTCGTATACTTTTATTTGGTTAGTAGTCTGAACAAATTGTTCATTCGCTAAATAGCATTGACATATGATAATGTTAATTACAATCCCTGTGAACTTATTTCTGTTAGGCGGAGCTCTCGTTGTGTCGTTTCTGATCGGTTTTATGATCAGAAGCGCTGAACTCGCTAAATCTAAAAGAAAGGTCGCTTCACTTGAGTCAGAGATGGTATCCAATCATGCTGAAATTCTGAACCTTCAGAGAGAAAAAGCTCAATTGGAAAAAAAGTCGAAAATCGATTCAATTCCGGTAATTCCGATGACATCTCAAAAAGATGATAAGAATGTAGCCCGCTAGGGTTAACAGTCCGGCGACCTTACACCCCCAAACGCCTTTCAGCCGTAGCAGATAGCGGCTCAACCTTTACAAGAAAGAATTACTGATCTGGCGACCTCCTCAGTGAGATTCGCTGTATGCTATCCATACAATTCCTGGTGAATAGACTTCTTGTCGTACCCTAACTGCAAGATTCTCTGTTTAGCTTCATCGATCATATTCTTCCAACCGCACAGGTAAAAGTAAGCTGGTTTCACCGCCATTTCTCCAATGTTCTCTGTACTGGGAGTTCTGTTTTTATTGCAGATCTCTTCGTATATCGTATGCACATACCCGGTATAATGTCCATTACCCGGTTCTTCCCTCGAAAAAGTAGGGAGGTATTTGAAGGAGGGAAGATCTCTCTCCAGGCTTCGCATTTCCTGTTCGTAAAGGGTATCGCCGAATTTGCGGCATCCGAACAGCAGGTATAAATTATGATGTGCAGTCTGGTGCAGTTTTATGTGATGGCTCATCGCGCGGAAAGGTGCGATACCGGTTCCGGTACAGATAAAAAACACATCCCGGTCGATTGGTTCGGGCAGTACAAACACGCCCTGCGGTCCCCGGAATATAAGCTCAGTTCCCACCACCACTTCGTTGAAGATCCAGGTGGTACCTGCGCCGCCTTCGAGCAGCACGATCAGCAATTCAAATACATTGCTGCCATCGGGCCAGCTGGCAATGGAGTAGGAGCGCCAGCGCTTATTGGGCTTTTCGTGAATGGGAAGATCCAGCGTTACAAATTGTCCGGGTACAAAATCGAAAGATGTCAGTTCCGGCACTTCGATCCAGAAGCGCCTGGTACTATTGGTTTCATCAACAATGCGGATGACTTTACCGGTTCGCCAGGGTTGCACCATAGAATCGTTTTTCTAAATATACCAATTTGTTCGGGCATTGCCGATAGCAGCCTGCTCCAAATCTTTTACAGGGTGCCGCCTGCCTGAATGCCGCGAATAGCCTGCGTTTTATGCATCCGGACAACAAACAGCCCGGCGCTGTTCTTCCCACGCTTTGCACTTCCTGCTCCTTTTCGTACCTTTGCACCCGCGCTATGAATTTGCAGACGTTGCTAGATTCGTTCAAAAATGACCCCCGCCTTTTTCAATTGGCGGACAAGCTCTCTTTTGCCCGTCCTCAACGGATCTATGCCGAAAATCTCCGTGGCAGTGCTGCCAGCTTCGTTATCAGCACCATCTTTCAGAATCCATCATGCAGTCAGCTCAATCACCTCGTGGTTTGTGAGGATGCCGAAAAAGCGGCTTACCTCCACAACTCGCTCGA
Source organism: Pseudoflavitalea sp. G-6-1-2 (assembly GCF_012927185.1). Lineage (GTDB taxonomy): Bacteria > Bacteroidota > Bacteroidia > Chitinophagales > Chitinophagaceae > Pseudobacter. Next base: position 289,187 of record NZ_JABBGB010000001.1, on the reverse strand, counting down.
GAACCTGACCAATGCACTCAATCTGTATTTCTTTCCTTCTTCATTCAAGAACCGCAAGAACTTCAGGTTGCTCAATCCCTCGCACGTGATGCTGCGTACCGAAGCGCTCACCCGCTTCGCCGCTCAGTCTCAGGGCAGGGCCGGCATGCTGATCACTCACCCCGAAGCATTGTTCGAGAAAGTAGTGCTGCCGGGAACACTCAGCGGAAACATCATCTATATAAAATCAGGAGATACCCTCGATCTGCAGGGATTGATGGATCAGCTCGTAGGATATGGTTTCGACAGAACCGATTTCGTGTACGAACCCGGACAATTCGCATTGCGCGGCGGTATCCTCGATATCTATTCTTTCGGGAACGATAAACCCTATCGTGTTGAGCTCTTCGGAAACGAAGTGGATTCCATCCGCATTTTCGATCCCGAAACACAGCTCAGCGAAAGGAAATTGCTGCAGGTTACCATCATCCCCAATGTAGATACGCAATTCGATTCGGCAGAGAAGATCTCCCTCTTCGATTTCCTGCCGGAGAATACAGTGATATGGATGCAGGACTGGGCTTTCACCAAAGAACGGCTGATGGTGCAGGAAGAAGATCTGCATCTCTTCCTCAACACCGTGGTGCCTGTCGAAAAAACGAAGAACACTGCAGGCGACGATGATAACCGGATGGAAAAATCTGAAGTGAACACCGAAGATTTTGTTCCGGCCACAGTGATTGAAGCACAGCTGCAATCGCGCCATATTGTTGCTTTCGGGCATACCGACGATTTCCCTGAATCGGATGGCGTTTCTCACGATACGCCCGTCACCATTCATTTCAATACCAAAGCGCAACCCGCTTTCAACCGTCAGTTCGATCTGCTGATCCGCGACCTGAAATCCTGGGCCACCAAGGGGTTCGGACTTTATCTCTTTGCAGAGAACCCGCGTCAGCTCGAAAGGCTGAACAGTATTTTTGAAGACCTCAATGCCGAGATACCTTTTATTCCGGTACCTACTTCCATCCACGAAGGATTTATCGATGAAGACCTGAAACTGGTGTGTTATACAGATCACCAGATCTTTCAGCGTTACCACAAATACAAGGTTAAGCAGGCATACAATAAAAATAAAGCGCTTACACTCCGCACGCTGCGCGAGTTGCAGCCCGGCGATTATGTAACGCATATCGATCACGGCGTTGGTGTATACAGCGGCCTCCAGAAAATAGAAGCGAACGGAAGATTGCAGGAGGCTGTACGTATCATTTACAAAGACAGCGATATTCTGTATGTGAACATCAACTCGCTGCACAAGATCTCCAAATACACAGGCAAGGAAGGATCGGTACCCAAAGTGAATAAACTGGGCAGTGATGCATGGAACCGCCTGAAAGAGAAAACAAAAACCAAGGTTAAGGAAATTGCCTTCGACCTCATCAAGCTATACGCGCAAAGAAAGGCGCAGCAAGGGTTTCAGCACCTGCCTGATAATTACATGCAGACCGAACTGGAAGCCAGTTTCATTTACGAAGACACGCCCGATCAGAGCAAGGCTACTGCCGATGTGAAGAAGGATATGGAACAGCCGTCTCCGATGGACCGTCTTGTTTGCGGGGACGTAGGTTTCGGTAAAACTGAGATCGCTATCCGTGCAGCATTCAAAACCTGTGTGGATGGAAAGCAGGCCGCCGTTCTGGTGCCTACCACCATCCTTGCTTATCAGCACTACAAAACATTCAGCGAGCGCCTTAAAGATTTCCCTGTAACGATCGATTTTGTGAATCGTTTCAAATCGGCCAAAGAGAAAAAGGAAACCTACAAGCGACTCGAAGAAGGTAAGATAGATATCATCATCGGCACCCACGCGATACTCGGAAAAGAAGTGAAGTTCAAAGACCTGGGGCTGCTGGTGATCGATGAAGAACAGAAATTCGGCGTAGCACATAAGGAGAAGATCAAAACACTTCGCACGAATGTGGATTGCCTCACGCTAACGGCAACGCCTATCCCAAGAACATTGCAGTTCTCATTGATGGGAGCCCGCGATCTGAGCATCATCAATACACCTCCGCCTAACCGTCAGCCTATTCAGACGGAAGTGGCCGTGTTCAATGATGATATGATCCGCGATGCCATTTACTTTGAAACCGAGCGTGGCGGACAGGTATTCTTCATTCACAACCGCATTCAGGGGTTGGCGGAGATGAAAGCCAAACTGCAGGCGCTTTGTCCTGATTTAAGCATCGGCTTCGCCCACGGCCAGTTGGAAGGGCATGAACTCGAAGAAAAGATCCTCGACTTCATCAACAAGAAATATGATGTGCTCATCTGTACCAATATCGTGGAGAGCGGCGTGGATATTCCGAACGTGAATACCATCATCATCAATAACGCACATCATTTCGGGCTCAGCGATCTGCACCAGTTGCGTGGCCGTGTAGGAAGAAGCAACCGCAAAGCCTTCTGTTACCTGCTGGCTCCGCCGATGAGTACGCTGCCGCCCGACAGTCGCAAGCGACTGCAAACACTGGAGCAGCACAGCGAGCTGGGAAGCGGCTTCCAGATTGCCATGCGCGATCTCGATATCCGCGGAGCCGGAAACATGCTCGGCGGAGAGCAGAGCGGATTTATGGCTGAGATCGGATTTGAAATGTATCAGAAGATCCTCGACGAAGCCATCAAGGAACTCAAGCGAACCGAGTTCCGCAATCTCTTCAAAGAAGAAATTTCCAAACAGGAAGATTATGTGCAGGATTGCACCATCGATACCGACCTTGAAATTCTCATTCCCGATACATACGTAGAGAGCATCACCGAACGTCTCACACTCTACACCCGACTGGATAACTGTGAAGATGAAGCGGCACTCCTCGAATTCAATCAGGAGCTGCATGATCGTTTCGGACCTATCCCACCACAGGTGGAAGATCTGTTCGATACAGTACGTGCGCGGAGACTGGCTGTGGAGCTGGGTTTCGAGAAGATGACGCTCAAAGATGAAACCCTGCGTTGCTACTTCGTAAACAAACCGGATTCACCTTACTTTGAATCGCCGGTGTTCCAGCAGATCTTGAATTTCGTACAAACACAGGTGAACAATGCGAGACTGAAACAAACGGATCGTTCGTTCCTGTTGATTGTAACAGACATTAAGAACATGGGAAAACTGGTAGCTTTCCTTCAGCGAATGCAGGAGTTTGTAACTGCAGAAACTTCCTCAGTAAAATAATAGTGAAACTTATTTCGCCTGCTTTTTCTGTTTCATGGCTTTGAGCCATGCCAGAAAAACCAATCCTAGCGCAGCAAGGGGAATAGCCCAGATGATGCTTGCCCACTGGAATTTTTCCTTCACTACTTTCTGTTCTGACTTCACTCCTCCAACTCTTGTTTCAATTGTTTTTTTCAGAGAAGAATCATAACTCAGTGCAAAGTTGTAGAACTGGTATGCATCATTTTTATTGCCGGTTTTGGCGATGATGTCTGCAAAGTCGAGTACCAGTTGACCGATTACCTTATTGGGCTTGTCTATGAATGAGATCCTTTCGTGCAACTGATACGCGAGTTGCACTTTCAGCGAATCTGCTTCCTGTGGAAATTTGTAAGTCTTATCGATCAGCCATCCCTGAAAATCCTTGATACCGAGGTTGATGATTTTGGTATAGTCGGGGCTGTCAGAAAGTTCTTGCTCCAGAATATTTACATGAATCCATTCTGAATGATAGTGTGATCCAGGATTCAGTGCCAGTGCCTTCTTCAGGAATTCAAGTGCTTTGGCATTGTTGCCATTGAGTTCGTATGCGGTACCGAGATTGGCAACTATATTGTATTCATTGGGATGTTGTTTATAGAGCTCTTCCAAAATCTGTAACCCCTCCTGTTTATCGCCAAGTTTGAGCTGCATGATTGCGTAGTCAGATTTTTCGCGATAGCTAAATTTGCTAATGTCTTTTCCGTTAACCCGCTCGAACTCAATGAACAGATTCAGATCGTCAGAAAAACCATGATGCCAGTATGGGAGTTTGTCTTTAGCCGGAGGGTTCAGAAAAAAAGAGAGCTTCAGCGAATCTCCTTCTCTGGGTAGATCGATCGTGGACGCATAAGGATTGATACAGGCAAAAGTAATTGAGCTGAAACTCAGTAGTATGGCGATGAAAATGATTCGAAGAGGGGTTGTCATATGCTGTAATTAATCTGGCAAAAGGCCGACAAATAAAGTATTAAATTGTACTAAATACCTTTAACCATGAGCACGCAAGATACAAATTCCATATTGGGAGATGCGGAAACTCCGCTCTCTGCTCCCACCAGTGAAGAAAAAACGATGGCATTGCTGTCGCATATTCTGGCCATTGTTCCCGGCGTTGGTTTCATTGCCCCGCTGGTGATCTGGCTGGTAAAAAAGAATGAGTCTGATTTTGTGGCTATCCACGCAAAAGAGTCGCTGAACTTTCAGATAACAGTGATCATTGCCTACATCATATCGGCCATTCTGGTGATTTTGCTGATCGGGCTGTTGTTGCTGTGGGTGATCGGAATTGTGAACCTGGTATTGGTGATTGTGGCCACGATACGCGCTTCGGAAGGCAAACTCTACCGCTATCCGATCAATATGCGACTGATCGGATAGATCAGAACAGGTCTTTTTCCATAATGAAATGGGGGATGGTAACTTCATCGAACTGATCGCCCTTTACGGAGTAGCCCAGTTTTTCATAAAAGCCTGTGGCTGAAACGCGGGCGTGCATGGTGAGCTTGCGGTAGCCCCGGTCGCGGGCAATATTTTCCGCAAAGGTCATGAGGGCCCTGCCGATGCCTTTTCCCTGGAGATTATTGAGTACGGCCATCTGGCGGAGACGGAGGGTATGCGTGTCTGCATGGATGAGCATACAGCATCCGAGCATCTTTTCTTCTTCAAAAGCAGCGATGAGAATTTCTTCTTTTTCGGATTCGAGTTCTTCGGGGGTAAAGGACAAACCGAGGGGTTTGCGCAGTATTTCGTTGCGCAGGTTAACCATCTGCTGGTATTCTGAAGAGCCGTGATCTATTATTTTGAGGGCCATACCTGGGAATTGGGTGATGTTACAGGTGTCTGCAATTTAAGGATTTACCCCTAAAAGTGCAGAAATTGAAGTATATAAAATTCTGCAATATTAGTTGGTTTGAATACAGTGGATTATCTTCGGCGCCGGCTTTCAGCAAGGGTTTGAGGATGGGACGCCGGATAGTACTACAAAACCGCGAAAGAACAAAATATTCACAGCATTAATTAAAAACCAGCGAATTGTTGTAGTAATCCCAAAATCTATATTTTTGCAGCCGTAACTAAACTTTACAAAAATGTCAGACATTGCAACAAGAGTAAAAAAGATTATTGTTGATAAGTTAGGTGTAGAAGAGGCAGAAGTTACCAATGAGGCTTCTTTCACCAATGATTTAGGTGCCGATTCTCTGGACACCGTAGAACTGATCATGGAATTTGAAAAAGAATTCAACATTTCAATTCCTGATGAGCAAGCTGAAACCATCACAACTGTTGGTCAGGCTATTGCTTACTTAGAAGAACATGCTAAGTAAACTGAAAACAGTTTCAGGTGCAATAAATTAAATCCGCTCTTCAATAGCTGGCAAGAAGGCTGCAGGAGCGGATTTGTTACTTAATTTAACTCCTCCGAGGAAATAGTCCTATGCAATTAAAACGAGTTGTTGTAACGGGTATTGGTGCATTAACACCCATTGGAAATAATTTACAGGAATACTGGAATGGTCTCATCAACGGCGTTTCAGGTGCTGATCTCATTACTTTATTTGATGCGTCGAAATTCAAGACTAAGTTCGCCTGTGAATTAAAGAACTTTGATCCGTTGCAATTTCTTGATAAAAAAGAAGCGCGTAAGCTGGACCGTTTTACGCAAACTGCACTCGTTGTAAGTGATCAGGCTGTAGAAGATGCAGGCCTGAAATCCGAAGGCATCAATGCAGATCGCGTGGGAGTGGTTTTCGCAAGCGGTATCGGTGGCCTCATCACTTTCCAGGAAGAAGTAACCACTTTTGCCCAGGGTGATGGTACACCTCGTTTCAATCCATTCTTCATCCCAAAGATGATTTTGGATATTGCTGCCGGACATATCTCTATGCGTCACGGTTTCCGTGGCCCTAACTTCGCTGTAGTGAGCGCCTGTGCATCTTCTACCAACGCTATCATGGAAGCATTCAACCTGATCCGCCTCGGCAAAGCCGATGTGATCCTCACAGGTGGTTCCGAAAGCGTTATCAGAGAAGCAGGTGTGGGTGGCTTCAATGCCATGAAAGCACTCAGCGAACGCAATGATGATCCCAAAACCGCCAGCCGCCCTTACGACAAAGACCGCGATGGTTTTGTAATGGGTGAAGGCGCAGGTCTGATTGTTCTCGAAGACCTCGATCATGCATTGGCGCGCGGAGCCAAGATCTACTGCGAAATCGCAGGAGCCGGCGCAACTGCCGATGCACACCACATTACCGCTCCGCACCCCGAAGGGCTCGGCGCCAAGAATGTGATGCTCTCTGCATTGGACGATGCCGGAATGAAACCATCAGACATCGATTACATCAACACCCACGGAACATCTACTCCACTGGGAGATATAGCCGAAGTAAAAGCTATCGTGGACGTGTTTGGCGAACATGCATACAACATGAATATCAGTTCCACCAAATCCATGACAGGTCACTGTCTCGGTGCCGCAGGTGTGATAGAGGCCATCGCCTGTATCCAAAGCGTGGTGAACAATATTGTGCCGCCAACCATCAACCACTTTACTGATGATCCCGAACTGGATCAACGCCTCAATTTCACTTTTGGAAAAGCCCAGCAACGTGAAGTGCGTGCTGCCCTCTCCAATACCTTCGGGTTTGGCGGGCATAATGCCTGTGTTATCGTGAAAAAGTACCCTGCCTAACCAACAGTGTACCCGACCATCTGCTTGCTGTTCCAGTGATACCATTTTGACCCGTACCCATGAATGATTTTTTGGCTTAATGAAAAAATTGTAGCTTAATAATTGTGGGACTCCTGGACCGATTTTTTGGCAAAGAGCACGATCTTTCTTTCAAAAAGAACCTTCGTAATGTACTGGGATTCGTTCCGGGAAAGCTTCCTTTGTATCAGGCCGCCCTTACACACAGATCTGTAAGGGATAGCGCCGACGAGAACAACGAACGATTGGAATATCTCGGCGATGCCATTCTCAGCGGCATCGTAGCAGACTATCTTTTCAAAAAATATCCCTACCGCGAAGAAGGGTTCCTCACCGAAATGCGCAGCAAAATGGTGAACAGGAACAAACTGAACGAGATCGCCATCAAAATGGGCCTCAAAAAAATCACCTTCTACAACAAGTTCGACAACTCACTCAAGATGAGCCAGATCTTCGGCAATACGCTCGAAGCCGTGGTAGGAGCCATTTACCTCGATAAAGGATTCGAAAAAACCAAGAAGTGGGTACTCGAATGCATCATCATCCCTCACCTTTACATGGAAGATCTCGAAAACCTGGAGATCAATCACAAGAACAAACTCTATGGATGGGCCAATAAGAACGGCAAGAACCTGGAGTTCGAAACGCTTGATGAAAGAATTGAAGGCGGACGCAGACTCTTCACCATCGGAGCTGTTGTAGATGGAGAACTGCTCGCAGAAGGAAAGGCATACAATAAAAAAGATGCCAGCCAGATTGCCGCAGCCATTGCTATCGACAAACTCGGACTGAACAAAACGGAGCACGACGAAGAATAATCAGCTGACTCTTTTCGGTTATCCCCTCAAACATACAAACACAAACGCCAGCATTAGCCAGATCCAGGTCTTTAGTCTGTTGGGTGGTCGCATGAACAATCGTTTTAATGTTGACCGATTACGCAGTTTCAATGTGAGATAAGCAGGCAGTTAGTTTTGACGCGAAGCATAAGGTACAATCATTTTTTATTTTTCCATGCACAATTCTATCAACACCCCGTTGGTATGTTTGGGATGAAGAAAGCAAACCAGCTTGTTATCAGCGCCTTCTTTCGGTTTTTCGTTGAGCAGCACAAATCCTTCCGCCACCAGTCTTTTCATCTCCGCTTCGATATCCGCCACTTCAAAGGCAATATGATGAATGCCTTCTCCTTTCTTCTCCACATACTTCGCAATCACACCTTCGGGTGAAGTGCTTTCGAGCAGCTCGATCTTCGTTTCTCCTTTCTGAAAGAATGCCGTATTCACTTTCTCACTGCTCACTTCTTCAGTTTTGTAGCAACTTGTATTCAGCAATTTTTCAAAAAGAGGAATGGAGTTCTGCAGGTCTTTTACGGCAATACCGATATGTTCTACTTTCAACATGGCTTTTGTTTTTGATGAGGCAATGCAGGTGCATTGTTGCGGGCCTAAAAATAGCTGCATTTGAACTAATTTTGACCATCATTGTTCAACTGAATTTTCATGATGCTTCAACTGCCGGTATATCTCGATTACAATGCTACCACGCCCTGCGATCCGCGCGTGGTGGAAGCCATGCTGCCCTGGTTCACCACCAGGTTCGGCAATGCAGCCAGCGCCACGCATTCGTTCGGATGGCAGGCAGCAGAAGCAGTACAGCTCGCACGCGAGCAGGTAGCCGCTCTGATCAATGCTGAGCCCGGTGAAATCATTTTCACATCGGGAGCTACCGAAGGCGATAATCTTGCGCTGAAAGGAGTGTATTCGATGTATGCAGGCAAGGGCAATCATATCATCACGGCCGTTACAGAACACAAGGCTGTGCTCGATACCTGCAAACACCTCGAAAAGAACGGCGCGCACATCACTTACCTGGGTGTGAATGCCGAAGGATTGATCGATCTGAAAGAACTGGAGTCTGCTATTCGTCATGATACCATTCTCATAGCCATCATGTATGCCAACAATGAGACGGGAGTAATTCAACCCATTCGTGAAATAGGGCAGATCGCAAAAAAGCACAACGTGATTTTCTTTTCAGATGCCACACAGGCTGTGGGCAAAATACCTGTAGATGTAGTGAAAGATGAGATCGATCTGCTCACGCTATCCGCGCATAAATTCTACGGACCGAAAGGCGCCGGAGCGATCTATGTAAGAAGAAAGAACCCGCGAGTAAAACTCACGCCGCAACTCGATGGGGGAGGTCACGAAAAAGGAGTGAGAAGCGGAACGCTCAATGTGCCCGGCATCGTTGGCCTCGGCAAAGCTGCATCCATTGCAGCAGCAGAGATGATGGCAGATGGCGAGCGACTCGCTGAACTCCGCAACAGGCTTGAGTTTGCGCTTGTCCAAAACAATAAGGTCGCTGTCAACGGATCGTGCATTCATCGGCTTCCGCATATCACCAATTGCTCTTTTCCCGATACAAACAGCGGTGTGCTGATGCGCAGTTTCAGCAAAGACCTTGCAGTTTCATCCGGATCTGCCTGCACATCGGCACTGATGGAGCCCAGCTATGTACTCAAGGCAATGGGTGTATCGGATGAGCTTGCATACGGATCCATCCGCTTCAGTCTCGGAAAATTCACTACCAGCGAAGAAATAAATTTTGTGATTGAAACGCTGAAAGGCGCGTAGAGAAAGGGTTTCAGCCGGCATTCAATTGCCGTAAAATAAAAACCCTCCGTGGGGAGGGTTTTCGCTTGCAGCAGGTTTTGGTTATACAGTTGAAAATAAACTCTTGATTCAATATCTTTTCCAACAACTTTTTGCGTTATTGGAGTGGGGTAACGAATATAAAGAATTAGATCATTCGATGCGCAAACAATTTCATCTTTTCTTAATTTATACTGATAATCCCTTATTTTCGTAATATGTGGCCCGTATGCAAAAAAGAGTTCCGGCAGTACTTCAGCAGCCTTACCGGATATATCGCAATAGTGGTATTTCTCTTACTCAACGGATTGTTTCTCTTTGTGTTCCCTGACTCTAATATCCTTGATTTTGGGTTTGCTACACTTGATAAATTTTTCGAATTAGCTCCCTGGATCCTCCTCCTGCTGATCCCTGCCATTACCATGCGCAGCTTTTCGGAAGAGTTCAAAACAGGTACATATGAAATTCTCCAGACCAGACCGCTTAGCCGTGGTAAACTGGTGCTTGGAAAATATCTCGGTTCACTCGGCGTTGTACTCATTGCGCTGGTGCCTACCATTATATATGTAGTGAGTGTGCAACAGCTTTCCTCCGAAGGAGGGCTCGACAGTGGCGGTACAATCGGCGCTTATATCGGACTGATTTTTCTCGCTGCGGTATTTGTTGCCATCGGTATCTGCTGTTCGAGTTTCACTTCCAATGCGGTAGTCGCATTCATCAGCGGTGCATTTTTCTGTTTCCTGTTATATAGCGGATTCAATGCCATCAGCAGAATTCCTGCACTGGAATCAGGCGCCGACTACTATGTTGAAATGCTGGGCATCGACTTTCATTACCGCAGCATCAGCCGTGGTGTGATCGACAGCCGCGATATTATTTATTTTCTGAGTGCCATTGCACTGCTGCTGGTATGTACCACAAGAAACCTGGTGAAGAGATAAGCAGACCCCCGAACAATGATTATGAAAAAACTACTTCAATCGAAATACTGGTGGCTGGCCTGCATTATATTGCTGGTAGCCATTAACTGGCTGGCATCATTCGTTCCGCTCAGGTTCGATCTCACGCAGGAAAAAAGATATACGCTTTCTCCCGCCACTAAGAAACTCATCCGATCGCTGGGCGATCGGGTAACCATTACCGTTTTTCTCGATGGAGAAATGCAGGCCGGTTTCAAAAAGCTTTCCAACAGCACCCGCGAAATGCTGAAAGAATTCAAAGAACTGAATGCATCCAATGTTCAGTTCGGTTTCACCAAACCTGCCGCTGAAGCGGGTTCTGGAGGCATCACTGCCGATTCGCTGCTGAAACTGGGACTGAAACCAACCAACGTGCGTGTACGCGCCAAAGCAGGTGAGTCGGAAGAGCAGCGCTATCTTTTCCCCGGAGCAATGATCACTTACGGCAACAGAGTGGAGACCGTTGATCTGCTGCAGGGGCAGGATATGACCGGCGGCATTCAATCGCTCAACAATGCAGAAGCACTGCTCGAATACAAATTCGCACATGCCATTCAAAAGATCACAGCCGGGCAGGTGCCTGTAATCGGGTACCTCGTAGGAAACGGAGAACCACTTAGCTACAACGTATACGATCTTATCGAACGCACACTGAAACCCAATTACGGATTTGGTTTTGTTCCCATCGACAGTGTGCCCGTAATTCCGCATGACTTCAATGCATTGATGATCGTAAAACCTACTCAGCCATTCACCGATGCACAGAAACTGAAACTCGATCAGTATGTGATGCAGGGAGGAAAGATATTCTGGCTGGTAGACAGGCTCTATGCAGAAATGGACAGCCTGATGCGCAAACAGAGTGATTTCGTGGCCTTCGACCGCGGCCTCAATATCGATGATCTGCTCTTCAAATACGGTGTTCGCATCAATGGAGATCTCGTTCAGGATCTTCAGTGCGATCAGCTTCCGATGGTTGTAGGCAACTATGGAGATAAGCCGCAGATGGATCTTCAGCCCTGGCAATATTTTCCGCTGGTGACTGCCAGCAACAACAATCCTATCTCAGGGAATATGGACAGGGTGCTGACCATATTCCCCAATTCAATAGACACCGTAAAAGCGCCGGGCATCCGCAAAACCGTGCTGCTGGCCAGTTCTGCCAATGCACGGAGCCTCAGCACACCGGCCATCGTTTCGCTCAACAGCGTAAAAACAGAAGATGATCTGAAGACTTTCAACCTCAAGCACCTGCCCATCGCAGTGTTGCTCGAAGGAAGATTCACTTCACTCTACACCAACCGGCTTTCGCAGGGAAGCATGGATACACTCGCGGGCATCTACAAACAACCTTTCCGCGCTGCCACTGCAGAAGAAAGTAAAATGATTGTGGCGTCTGACGGCGATATCGTTGCCAATGTAGTAACACAGAAAGAAGGCCCACTGCCTATGGGCTATAACCAGTTCACCAATTACCAGTATGCCAATAAAGATTTTCTGCTGAACAGCATCGAATACCTGGTGAATCCTACCGGCATTCTGGATACCCGTTCCAAGAGTTTTACGCTCAGAGTACTCGACCCCGCAGCTGTTGAAGAGAACAAAACGCTCTGGCAACTTATCAATATTGGTGTGCCGATCGGTCTCATTCTGGTATTCGGAGCCATCTGGCAGGCATTGCGCAGACGGAAGTACCGGTAACCACGCGGGGTTTCGGTCAACTACTTATCTTTGCAACCATTAATATATTACATGACTTCGGATCAGCTCACTTATCTCGTATTCGGTATCGTTATTGTTCTTGCCCTGGCATTCGACCTCGGATTGCTCAGTAAGAAAAATACACATATCACGCTCCGTAAAGCCCTTCTTCAAACTATTTTCTGGGTAACACTCGCACTTGGTTTCTTCGGATTCATGTGGGTGGAAGAAGGCCGCACAGTTGCGTTGGAATACCTGAGTGCGTATCTGATGGAGTGGAGCCTCAGCATCGATAATATATTCGTGTTCATTCTCATCTTCAATTTCTTTGGCGTTAAAGACAGGTTCTATGCGCGCGTACTGCTCATCGGTATTCTGATGGCCATTGTGTTCCGCGTTATCTTCATCACCATTGGCATTGAACTGGTGGAAAGATTCAGCTGGTTGCTATATGTGTTCGGAGGCATACTCGTATACACAGGTTTCAAGATGTTCACGGCAAAACACGATGATGAAGTGAACCTGCAGGAGAACCGCGTGTACAAGATGCTGAAGAAATTTCTGCCCCTCACTCCGCAGGATGGCGATGGCAAATGGACCATGCGCATCGACGGAAAAAAATATTACACCAGTCTTTTTGTTGTGGTGATAATGCTCGCCACTACCGATATCATTTTCGCGGTGGATTCCATCCCCGCTGTATTCGCCATTTCACAGAACCATCTGGTGATCTATACCTCCAACATCTTTGCGGTGCTGGGTCTCAGATCGCTGTTCTTCCTGCTGAAAGGGGCCATCAACAAATTCGGCCACCTGCAACAGGGCATCGCATTCGTATTGATCTTCATCGGCGCTAAAATGCTGGTGACCTTCTTTGATATTCATGTACCAATCCTTATTTCACTGCTGGTGATAGTGATGAGCGTTACGCTCAGTATCGTTTATTCTATCTCAGTGGCCAGAAAAGAAACTGCTGAAGAGACTATTGAGGAACATTCACCCGATAAGGACCTTCATTAATGCAATACTTTATTGAAAATATCGCTTCGGTTGTACGCGGAACCATCTTGCAGGAACGCAGAAACGACCGGATCGATCAGCTATTGACAGACAGCCGCAGGCTGATCTTCCCAAAGACATCATTATTCTTTGCGCTCAAAGGCCCGCGCCGCGACGGGCATACTTATATCGACTACCTCTATCACAAAGGCGTTCGCAATTTTGTGGTGAGCAAACAGGTTGAACTGTCTGCTTATCCCGATGCCAATTTCATTCTCGTTTACGATGCACTGCATGCATTGCAGCTGCTGTCTGCATTTCATCGCAGCCGCTTTACCATTCCGGTTATCGGCATCACGGGCAGCAATGGAAAAACCATTGTGAAAGAATGGCTGAATCAGTTGCTCGAAACACGCTACACCATTATCCGCAGTCCCAAGAGTTACAACTCGCAGATCGGTGTTCCGCTCAGCGTTTGGCCGATGAACGAGTCGCATGAGCTGGCCATCTTCGAGGCTGGGATCTCAGGACGCGGGGAGATGGAAAAACTGGAATCCATCATTCATCCTTCCATCGGCATACTCACCAATATCGGTGAAGCACATAGCGAAGGATTTGCTTCTTCGGAAGAAAAGCTGCGCGAGAAATTGCAGCTCTTCAAAAATGCAAAGACCCTCATTTATCGCAATGATCAGGATCTGGTGCATGATGCCGTTCAGCAATTGCAGCAGCAATCGGGTGTACAATTGTTTGGATGGGGAGGAAGAAAAGACGGGCAGGTTCATATCAACGGCATTGAAAGATCTGCACACAATACCATCCTCACTATTCAGTACAAAGGCAACACGCAAACTGTATCTATTCCGTTCACGGATAATGCCAGTATCGAAAATGCCATGCATTGCTGGTGCACTGCATTGCTGCTTGAGCAGGATATGCAGCAGATGCAACAGCAATTGCTGCTACTCACGCGCGTAGCCATGCGCCTCGAAATGAAAACAGGCATCAACAACTGCACCATCATCAACGACAGCTACAGCGCGGATCTCAGCTCATTTACCATTGCGTTGGACTTTATGTCGCAACAGGCGCAACATGCAAAACGCACCGTAATTCTCACCGACATACCGGAGAGCGGAAAGCAGGAACAGGAGCTTTACACCGAAGTTGCCGCAGCCATGCAGCAACGGAAAGTGAATCGTCTCATTGGCATTGGCGAACTGATCCGCCATCATCGCGTTATATTCGAAGCAGCGGGCATCGAAGAAATGATCTTCTTCCCCACAGTAGATGCATTCAGAAAAGATTTTAGTCATATTCAGTTCAGAGACGAAACGATATTGCTGAAAGGCGCCCGCGTGTTTGAGCTCGAAGAGATCGATCGCCTGCTGGAGCAGAAAGTGCATCAGACCGTACTGGAAATAGATCTGAATGCAGTTACCTGGAACCTCAAACAATACCAGCAATTGCTTCGTCCCGAAACAAAACTGATGGCCATGGTGAAAGCATTTTCCTATGGCAGCGGCAGTTTCGAAGTAGCCAATGTGCTGCAATACCATAAGATCGATTACCTCGCAGTTGCCTACGCAGATGAAGGAGTGGAGTTGCGCAAAGGCGGTATCAATCTGCCGGTGATGGTGATGAATGTAGACCCTTCCACATTCGATGTGCTGGTGCAATACAATCTGGAGCCCGATATTTATGCGCCCGAACTGCTGCACGCATTCGAAGCTTATCTGAAACGCGAAGGCATTCAGCAATTTCCGGTTCACATAGAATTGGAAACAGGCATGAACCGTCTCGGCTTTTCAGAATCGCAATTGCCGGTACTGCTGGAATCGTTGCGTGGCGGGCAGTTCAAAGTGCAGAGTGTGTTCAGCCATCTTGCAGCTAGTGAAGATGCTCAACAGGATGCCTATACGAAATGGCAGGGCGAACGCTTTATGCGCATGGTGAGCCAGTTGCAGCAAATTCTTCCCTATTCATTCATTCGTCATATTTCCAATACAGCGGGCATCAGTCGCCATCCCGATCTGCAACTCGATATGGTTCGGTTAGGCATCGGGTTATACGGGGTGGACAGCGGCGCCAGCAATCAACTTTCTTTGCAGGAAGTAAGCACACTCAAAAGTACCATCGCTCAGATCAAACACCTGAATGAAGGTGAAACGGTAAGCTACGGCCGCAAAGGTGTGGTAACCCGCAAAACCACGATCGCAACAGTGCGGATCGGGTATGCCGATGGTTATCCCCGCAGCCTCAGCAATGGCGTGGGAAAGGTTTGGGTAAACGGTCATCTTGCACCTGTAATGGGTGTTGTATGTATGGATATGACCATGATCGACATTACAGATATTCCTCAAGTGGCCGTAGGGGACGAGGTGGTGCTCTTCGGAAAACAGCTGCCGGTAGAGCAGGTTGCCCACTGGGCGCAGACTATACCGTATCAGATGCTCACTTCTGTTTCGCAACGCGTGAAGAGACTCTACTTCCAGGATTAAACAGACCGGCAAAACTGCCCTTTAACAAAACTTTTTATCCGTAATTCGACACTTCGAGCCTGCTTTTGCACTGGGAACTCCGGTCGATAACTATTATCTTTGATTTCCTAAAATACTAAGTGCAGTGAAGATCAGAACAGTAGCATTAACAATCCTGGCGATCATCTTTATAGATCAGGCTTTAAAGATTTGGGTCAAAACAAGTATGACCTATGGCTGGAATGGTCAGATTCATTTATTTGGCAATTGGTTCCGTCTCTTCTTCATCGAAAATGAAGGAATGGCCTGGGGATGGAAATTCGGTGGCGAATTCGGAAAGATTGCCCTCACCCTTTTCAGACTGGTGGCTGTGATCTTCGGTGTATTCTACATCAGAAATATTGTTCGTAAAAAATACCATCGCGGGTTTATCATCTGTGTGGCCATGATCTTCGCAGGCGCATTGGGTAACCTCATCGATTCCATGTTCTACGGCCTGATCTTTTCTGGCAGCAGCGAAGGATTGCCAAATGCAGTGCTGTTCCCTCCCGGAGGCGGATACGCAAGTTTTCTGCATGGCAAAGTGGTAGACATGCTGTATGTGCCCATCATCGAAAACAAAACCATGCCCAGCTGGATCCCTATCTGGGGCGGAGAAACATTCACTTTCTTTTCTCCCATTTTCAATATCGCTGATGCCTCCATCTCTGTTGGTGTAATTGTGATTCTGCTGTTCCAGCGCAGGTTCTTCAAAAAGCATCCTGAAACAGAACAACAGCAACAACAGGCTACCGATCAGCTGAATCCAAACGATACCGTTCAGATCTCTTAACCAGATCTGATCTACATAACAAAGGGTAACTCGCTCGTGCTGGTTACCCTTTTTCTTTGTATTTGTAAAACTAAACTAATGAGACAATCAGTGGGTGCTGTTGGTTTTGAGCACCTGCTTATTGATTACTTTTTCTCCCACCTGTATGCGAAGTACATACACACCGCTGCTGAGCTGGCCGAGATTGCGAAGGAATATATCGTTTTGTCCCTGAGCCAGATTCACTGAAAGCTGTTTCACCGTTCTTCCGTAGAGATCGATCAAACGAATATCTGCTTTACCTTTCTCTGGAGTGATGATATCGAAATTGATCTGACTGCTGAATGGATTGATCAGATTGCGCAAAGCAAACTCAGGCTTTGTACTCAGCAGAATGATCTTGCTGTAGCTTTTTGCTTCTGCTTCCACAATTCTGAGCCGGTAATAATTGCTGCCTGCCGATGCTTTGGTATCCGTGTAAGTGTAGCTGGAGCCTGCGTTTGGTGCGACGCCATTCACTGTAGCGATCTTTACGAAATCCCGTCCGTCTGTACTGCGTTCCACTTCATAAACAGTATGCTCCGTTTCATTCTCTGTTTTCCATTTCAGATTGGCGGCTCCGTTCACCAGCTGTCCGGTAAAGCCGAGCAGTTTGGTAGGAAGGATGGTACACTCATCTACTTTTATCTGAATGGTAGTTACGTTGAGGAATGAACAATCCTGTTCTCCAAGATTGGCTACAGTACTCGCTACGCGGAACCGATACTTTGTTCCGTTGTCAGACTGACTGGCAACGAATCTTGGATATACTGCCCTGTATTCGTACTGCCCATTGCCATCGGGTGTGGCAGTGCTGCTACCTGTTACGCCGGTGTTCTGCCAGGAGAGTCCGCCATCAGTGCTTCGCTCCCAGGTCCACTCTGTGTAGTTGTCGAAGAACGAACGTACCAGACAGGAGATGTCTACATTATTGCCTCTGCAGACTTGTGTGGTTGCAGAAGGCAGCATGGTGAGATTGGGATTGCAGGTTACGAGTGCGATATCATCGATGGCCCAGTCGTTACCGCCGCCGCCGGAGGCGTTGTTGCGGATGGAGATCACAATGTTTTGCTGTGTAGGACCGGTTTTGAACATGAAGCCTTTTTTTATCCAGCCCACAGTATCAACCATGCCCGATGAATAACGATCGATATCGTCGATCGCAAATGTAAGATTGGGCATAACACCCGGTTTCATTGTTTGCGTACCATTCTGATCGATACCACAATTGGTACAGACATTTCTTACCCAAAGCGAAAACTCGTAGGAAGTATTAGGACAAAGACCGGTTATATTTTGTCGGTACGCTTCACCTGTTGCATAATCGGAATTCACTACCAGCATGTATCCTCCTGTTGCATTGGGTGCGGTGGGATCGTTGCCTGCAGGTGTGGTACTGCCTGTATGATCTCCGATGATATCCCAGTGGCCACCGAACATCCGGTTGCCACATGCCAGCACATTGGGAGGTGTGGTGCTCCCACAGTTAGGTTTCTTTAATGCGTTTCTGTATGTACTTGCTCTCGGAGAGAGATTGTTTACGATGGTGTAGTATCCGTCGTTGATTTCACTGCTCGGTGTAAGTGTGCGTCTGGTGTATCCCGGAACAGGAAGGTCGGTAGGAAGTACATCGCGGTTCTGTGAATTTCCGCTACCAAATGTTCCACCAAACTCAGCTGCAAAGTTTTTACCCACTGCATTTTCGCAGATCGGTGTGTTCTGTGAGATAACGATCTTGTATCGGATTGCATTTACAATTTGATCGGTCCCTGAACTGGAAGAGTTGATGGTTTTGTATTTCAGCTTTCCGGCACCAAGTGTGATAATATCTCCGATGGCGCCCGTTACTTTTACGCGAAATGCAGTGGTGATAAGCGTTCCGCCTGCTACAAGAGGCTTATGTGTGCCGGGTTTAACATTACCGCCACCGGTTGCCTGGTCTGTAGAAAGTGTACCTACGTTCGATGTATTGATTCCGATATTGATGCGGATGTTGAACTCAGAGGCACCTGGAGCGGCTTTATAGGCAGCAGGATCATCGCCGGAAGCAGCTGTATAATTGTTTACGATCAACCCTTCATTGGTGATCAGCCTGATGCCTTCCGAAGGAAGAAAAGTAGTTCCAGTTGGAATATTATCCACGTAACGCACGTAGTAAATATTTCCGCTGTTGAAACCTCCGGGAAAAAAATAGTTGGTTCTTATCTCCAGTGTATCACCTGGTTCAACGGTACCTCCCGTAGTTTTTTTCGTAAGATTCACATAACTGTTGCCGAATTTAACAACCGTCTGTGCGTCGGCGTTAGATATGCCGAAAAGGCAATAGCCGAAGATTAGAAGGGGTATACGGAGTAGATATTTTTTCATCGGTTTGGATCTGAGTTGCCTGTAAACATATACAAAAAGATGATCTTGATCAATCGTATATTTACTAGATATCATGTGAGTTTAGCTATTGATCAGTTCTGAAGGATTTGTATTTTGGTTTAGCATTTATCAAACCCTACCTATGAAAACCCCATTACTGGCTGGTTGTCTGCTCACATTACTCATTCCCGTTATGAGTGCCGCACAGGACGAACCCTTTTCGCTCAGGGTGCTCAATCAGGCGCCCGCCATTCCTGCCAATCGTTATAAACTGATGCATCCTTTCGATATAGTGTATGGCGCTGATAATTTTCTGTACATCACCGAGAAGCCCGGAAGAATTTCGCGGGTGGATACAGGAACCGGCATCCGAAAGATAATTCTCGATATTCAGGATGAAGTATACCTCAATATCAGCCGAAATGGAGGCGGAGGCGCTACCGATGTAAAACAGAATGGCATGCTGGGAATGGCGCTGCATCCGGGTTTCAGCCGAGTGCCTGGAAAAGATTCCATCTATGTTGCCTATAGTTACAGCAGTACCAGCCTCCGCATATCGCGTTTTCATTACAATGCTGCTACGCAAACCTGCGGCAATGAAACTGTTTTGCTGCAGGGCATCCCGGCCAATGTAGATCACAGTTCCGGCAGACTGATCATCGGCGGCGACGACTGCATTTATTATTCCTGTGGAGATCAGGGCAGCAATCAGTTCGGCAATAAATGCAAACAGATATTGTCGCAGGATATTCCTACTTCAACACAGATGCAGAATGGAGACTATCGGAATTATGCTGGTAAGATCCTTCGCATTGCAATGGATGGTTCCATCCCTGCAGATAATCCTGTATGGGGAGGTATACGCAGTCATGTTTTCACCATCGGGCATCGCAATCCGCAGGGACTGGTGTGGCAGAAAGAAGCGGGCAGCAGCGGTCCTTTTCCTACGCTGAAATCCGATGGCAGGTTGTACAGTTCCGAACATGGTCCCAATACAGATGATGAGATAAATATAATCGAAGGTGGCAAAAACTATGGATGGCCCTATATCGCAGGCGATACGGATAATATCAACTATCAATATGTCCGCTGGTTCGAAGCAAATAACTGCGGCTCTATCGGTTACGTGGAGAATTCGGCTTATGTTCCCAATGGTGCGTCTGTCACACTCGAAAAGAATGCTCCTGCCAGTGTAAAAAATAACTTCCGTAAGCCTATACGTGCAGTGTATACGGGATGCGGTTCCAACCCGGTTCAGCAATGCGAGGTGGCCAATGGTTACCTGAAATTCCCCACTATCGCACCATCGTCCATCGAGTTTTATGAGTTGAATATGGGCGCTGCCATTCCCGGATGGTATCCATCGCTGCTGGTTACAACGCTGAAGAAAGGAACTGTTTATCGTTACAAACTAGATCCCACGGGTACTACCATCATCAGCGATTCCATTCCTTATTTCAAATCTTACGACCGCTATCGCGATATCGCCTTGAGCCCAGATGGAAAAATATTTCTGATCACCGACAGCATTGGATCTACATCCGGGCCGAGCAGTCATAACCCATCCACACTGGATCATCGGGGAGCCATTCTCGTGTACAAATACACGGGGTCTTCATTGGGACTTCCGGAGCCTGAAACGCCCAACAGACCTGAACAAAAATTCAGTATCAGTATCTATCCCAATCCTGCATCGTCACAACTCAGCATTGCGATGTCGAAGGTGAAGCATCTTCCCATACAATATCAGTTGCATGATCTCGCAGGGAGAATGGTGCTGAGCGGTTCCACTTCCAAAGATCGAAACACGATCGCTGTAACGCCACTCCCGCGCGGGATGTACGTGCTCAGTCTGATCGATGCAAACGGAACGGAGCTTCGCCGCGAAAAGATCATTCTTCAGTAACAAAAAATGGCCGTGCAAATCAATGCACGGCCATCAGAAATATATCGCAGCAAAATTATCCGATTTTGCCAACCATTTGCTCTGGGATCACCCACTCATCGAACTGCTCTGGAGTTACGTAACCCAGGCGAACAGCTTCTTCTTTCAAAGTGGTTCCGTTCTTATGTGCGGTCTGTGCAATCTCAGCTGCTTTGTAGTAGCCGATCTTAGTGTTCAGCGCAGTTACCAGCATCAGTGAATTGTCTACATGCTTTTTGATATTGGCTTCGATTGGTTCGATGCCCACTGCACATTTATCGTTGAAGCTTACACAACCTTCGCCGATCAGACGGGCGCTGTGCAGGAAGTTGAAGATCATTACAGGTTTGAACACGTTCAGTTCAAAATGACCTGTAGCGCCACCGATATTGATGGTTACATCGTTACCCAGTACCTGTGCAGCGATCATGGTGAGCGCTTCACACTGCGTTGGGTTTACTTTTCCCGGCATGATGGAAGAACCGGGCTCATTGTCTGGAATGAACAGCTCTCCGATACCTGCGCGTGGACCAGAAGACAGCATACGAATATCATTCGCGATTTTCATCAGGCTTACCGCAACTGTTTTCAGTGCGCCATGTGATTCAACGATAGCGTCGTGAGCAGCAAGTGCTTCGAATTTGTTGGCAGCAGTGATGAAAGGAAGACCAGTGAGCTGTGCAATATGTTTTGCAACATTCTCAGAATAGTGAGGAGGCGTGTTGATGCCGGTTCCTACAGCGGTTCCGCCGAGTGCCAGCTCGCTGAGATGTGCCAGTGTGTTTTTGATAGCGCGGATACCGTGATCGAGCTGGGCTACGTAGCCACCGAACTCTTGTCCTACCGTAAGTGGTGTGGCATCCATGAAGTGAGTGCGGCCGATCTTCACCACATTCATGTATTTCTTACTCTTCTCTGCGAGTGTATTGCGCAGCTTCTCGATACCGGGGATAGTTACTTCCAGCAGCATTTTGTAAGCAGCGATGTGCATCGCAGTGGGGAATGTATCGTTGGATGATTGTGATTTGTTCACATCATCGTTCGGTGCGAGGAATTTTTCTTTGTCGGTGAGTTTGCCGCCTTTGATCACATGACCTCTGTAAGCGATCACTTCATTCACGTTCATGTTAGACTGGGTACCGGAGCCGGTTTGCCATACAACGAGAGGGAAGTAATCATCGAGTTTGCCTGCGAGGATCTCATCGCAAACCTGACCAATCAGTTCTGCTTTTTCTTTTGGCAGAACACCTGCATCCATATTGGTGAGTGCTGCTGCTTTCTTCAGGTACGCAAAAGCCCGGATGATCTCTTTCGGCATTCGGTTGATGTCCTGCGCAATTTTGAAATTATCTATGCTGCGTTGGGTCTGGGCGCCGTAGTACGCATCAACTGGCACCTTCACTTCTCCCATGGTATCTTTTTCGATCCGGTATTCCATATGCAAAATTTTGCGCAAAGTTAGGGAAATACCGGTCTGAACCATGGAATTAGTGGATGATCAGCTCACTTTTCAGCACGATATTCTCGTAGGGGGGAAGGGCCTCCCGTGCGCCGGGATCGAGCAGCTTGAACAGTAACTCCGCCGCCCTTGCTGCCTGCTCCATGGGAAATTGTTCCACAGAAGCGATCGGTGGAAAATCGAGGTAGTGCATAAAGGGAATATTGGCATAACTCACAAAGCAGATGTCTTTGTTTACGGTGAGTTTGCGCTGACGGGCATGATGGATCACATCCAGCGCCACATAATCGTTAAAGAGCAGCACCGCCGTAGGGCGCTTCTTCAACGCCAGCAGTTTGTCGAGCGCATTGGTATTGCCTTCGGTGGAAAGATCGGTGCTTACGATGAGGGCATTGTCTGGTTTTATATTGTGTTTGGCCAGTGCGTCGTGATAACCATTGAGCCTTTCGTTGCGGATGCTGAGGGTGGGCGGTCCCTGAATATAGCCGATGCGCTTATGGCCCTGCTTCACCAGAAAATCCACCGCTTCCACCGAGCTGTGATACAGGTTGCAGCTCACCGAGTGAACATCGGGCATATCGGGCACACGGTCGAAGAACACTACAGGAATGTCAAAATTTTTCAGCTGCTCGAAATGGTCGAAGCTGGTGGTATTCTTTGAAATGGAAGCCAGGATGCCATCTACGCGATGTTTCTTCATCGATTCTACCAGCGATTTTTCGCGGTTGAGATCATCGTGACTCTGACCGGTCAATACAATGTAATTATTGTTCAATGCTACATTGTCGATGGCGTTGATGGCGGCGGAGAAGAACTCTTCACGAAGATTGGGCAATATCACACCCAGCGTGAAAGTCTTGCGCTGCTTGAAGAAGATGGCAGTCTGATTAGGCTCATAGTTGAGCTCGGCAGCCAGCTTTTTCACCGCAGTTTTGGTACGAAGTCCAATGCTGTGATGATCGTGCAGCGCGCGCGAAACAGTGGAGATGGAAATGTTCAGGCGTTTGGCGATCTCTTTGATCGTGGGCATTTTCTTTTCCATATGCAGCAGTTGTGATTGCTGCAAGGTAGATAAAATAGCCAAGCAGCAGATGATGATCAAAAAATGTCTCTGAAAATCTGGATAATTTTACGATATTAGTTACCATCAATTGATCTGCTTGCTCTAGTTTTTATTAACAGAGTATTTAACCAACCAACTATGCAACACACTCCAGGCATGATGAAGTGGCTGTTCACTACAGCTATGCTTGCAACAGGCAGTTTATTCATGCGCCCTCTGGCCCAGGTAACCAAAACCAAAACGAGTTCCCAGCAAATGCAATGGTGGCGCGATGCGCGATTCGGAATGTTTATCCACTGGGGCCTCTATGCAGTGCCCGCAGGCGAATGGAATGGCCGAACCGACTATGGCGAATGGATCCGCAACAATGCACAGATCCCATTAACCACTTACGACAAATTTCTCCAACAGTTCAATCCCACAAAATTCAATGCCGATGAGTGGGTGAGCATGGCAAAGGATGCCGGCATGAAGTATCTCGTGATCACTACCAAACATCACGATGGTTATGCCAACTGGCCCACTGCCACATCTGATTTCAATCCGATGAACACGCCATTCAAAAAAGATGTGCTCAAAGAACTGGCTGATGCCTGCGCCAAACACGGCGTTCAGCTTTGCTTTTATTATTCGATCATGGACTGGCATCATCCGGATTACCTGCCGCGCCGCGACTGGGAATCGGACCGTTCTACCGAAGGTGCAGACTTCAGCCGCTACGTGAGTTACATGAAAGCGCAACTCAAAGAACTGCTCACCAATTACGGAAAGATCGGTGTGCTCTGGTTCGATGGAGAATGGGAAGATACCTGGACCCACGAACAGGCAAAAGATCTTTATCAATACATCAAAGGATTTCAACCAGACATCATCATCAACAACCGCATCGATAAAGGAAGATCGGGCATGGCGGGCCTCACCAAAGCCGGCGATTTTGTCGGCGACTACGGAACGCCCGAACAGGAGATCCCCGCTACCGGATTTCCCGGCGTTGATTGGGAGAGCTGCATGACCATGAATCAGAACTGGGGATACAACAGCCACGACAATAACTGGAAATCCGCTGAGGATCTCGTTCACAAACTCATCGAAACATCTTCCAAAGGCGGCAACTATTTGCTGAATGTTGGCCCCACTGCAGAAGGAGTTTTTCCGCAGGCAAGCATCGAACGGCTGCGCGATATAGGCAAATGGATGAGCGTAAACAGTGCCTCCATCTACAATACACAGGCAAGTCCGTTTAAGAATTTCAGGAACGGCTATTGCACGCAACAAGCCATTCCCAGCGGAACGCGTTTGTTCTTCCACGTTACCAAATGGCCGGAAGATGGCAACCTGCAGCTTCCTTCCTTCGGAAACAATATTTCAAAAGTGTATGCACTGGCTGATAATAAATCATTGAAATACACCAAACAATCATTCGGTAATCTCATCAGCCTGGCAGAAGTGACCAAACAACCTTTTGCCACGGTGATTGCGGTAGAGATCAAAGGCAAGCCCATCGTTTATGCAGAACCCACCATCGATGCCAATGCCAGCATATTCACCGATCAGTTGCTTGTTCAGTTCGGAAGCAAAGTACCAGGATCTGTTGTGTACTTCACTACCAACGGAAAAGATCCGGTAAGCACATCACAACAGGGACGCAGTGTGATACTCAGAAAATCTTCTGTAGTGAAAGCAGCTGTATTCCTCAATGGCAAAAGGATCTCCGAAATTGCCACTGCGAATTTTGATAAAGTTAGTCCCGTTGCAGCCATGGACCTGAATCTTACCAATGGAGGATTGCAATTTGCATCCTACGAAGGCCGATGGGATTCCATTCCAGAATTTGCAAAACTGTCGCCTGCTGCTATGGGCACACTCGCCAATTTCGATATCAGCATGAAGCGCGGAAAGAACGACTACGGATTTGTTTTTGACGGATACATCAGAATTCCGGTTGATGGCATCTATACTTTCTATCTTACCTCCGACGATGGAAGCCGCATGTTCATCGATGGCAAACCACTCGTAGACAACAATGGCCTGCACGGTGAAATAGAAAAAGGAAATGATATCCCACTCGGCAAAGGGTTCCATTCCATCAAAGTGCAATATTTTCAGAGTGGAGGCGGGGACAATCTCGAAGTACATTGGAAAGGACCCGGCATTCCGAAAATGCGGATTCCGGATGTTGTGTTATATCGTGAAAACTAGTGTGTCAAACACTTAACTTCGTTACATAATCCTTCTTTATGAGATCTGTGTTGTGGATGCTCCTCCTGTTGGGAAACGCTGCGGCTGCGCAGGTGAATGAATCGCATTTTCTACGCATGAAGCAGATGCCCAAACAATGGGATGAGGCAATGCCCATCGGCAATGGCTGGCTCGGCGCATTGATCTGGCAACACGGTGATAAGATCAGACTTTCATTAGACCGGATCGATCTGTGGGATGACAGACCCATGCCACAGATCGACCGGCTCAAATATAACTGGGTGCATCAGCAGGTGTTGAAAGGCGAGTACGATACTGTTCAGAAACTCGGTGATCAGCCTTACGATGTAAATGCTGCGCCCTGTAAGATTCCTGCTGGAGCCATTGAATTTTCTTTTCCTGCAAACAGTAAAACAGATAGTGCCGAACTCGACATCCAAAATGGATTGAGCACCATTTATTTTTCCGGAGGAAGAAAATTTCGCAGCTATGTTCAGGCAACAAAGCAGGAAGGATATTTCGGATGGGTAGGTGTACCGGAATCAGAGTTTACGTCATTGCTTCCTTCTGTAATACCACCGACTTATCAGGGGGAACAAATATCAGGTAACAGTCACAACGGTCAAAGCCTCAGCAGGCTTGGTTATCCGAAAGGAACTATTACAAAAACTGCCCATGGCTACCGATACCATCAGCCCACTTACAATGGACATTATTACGAGCTGTTGGTCAACTGGCAGGAAATAAGAGGGGCGCTTGTTGGAGCCTGGACTATCAGTATCGATAAACCTGCTTCACTCTCAAAAATCGATGGTGTTCTGGGTGCAGACATCTGGAAGGAGCACAGCAAGTGGTGGGATGATTTCTGGAGCCGCTCTTCCATCTCTATTCCCGATACATTACTGGAGAAACAGTACTATCTCGATATGTACAAGTTTGCCTGCGTTGCGCGCAACAATACGCCGCCCATTTCTCTGCAAGCCATCTGGACTGCAGACAATGGAAAACTGCCGCCATGGAAAGGAGATTATCACCACGATCTCAATACCGAACTGAGTTACTGGCCCGGTTATGCATCCAACCACACCGACCTCACTGCAGGTTTCACCAACTGGCTCTGGAAGATCAGGGAAGAGAACAAACGCTGGACAAAACAATATTTCGGAACCGACGGATTGAACGTTCCCGGTGTAACCACTATCAGCGGCAAACCAATGGGAGGATGGATTCAATACTCCATGTCGCCGACCACAGTTTGCTGGGTTGCACAGCATTTCTATCAGCAATGGAAGTACAGCGGTGATGATCAGTTTCTGCTGACACGTGCTTATCCTTACATCAAAGAAGCTGCGATCTATCTCGAACAGATCACCAAAGTGCAGAAGGGCCCAAGGATGCTGCCATTGAGCTCCAGCCCTGAATACAACGATAATGATATCACAGCCTGGTTTAAAGTATGGACCAATTATGATCTCGCACTTGCGAAATCTCTCGCGGGCAACGCACGTGAAATGGCGCTGAAAGCCGGTGCCAAAACCGATGCTGTGAGATGGTCGAAATTGCTTGCCGGATTACCTGCCCTTTCGATCAATGAAACGGGCCTCACCATCGCACCCGGAACGAATATGAAACATTCGCACCGGCACATGAGCGCGTATATGGGTATTCATCCTTTGGGGTTGGTAAAAACAGAAAATGCATTGGACAGCATCACCATCGAAAAGTCATTTAA
Organism: Pseudoflavitalea sp. G-6-1-2; assembly: GCF_012927185.1. GTDB lineage: Bacteria > Bacteroidota > Bacteroidia > Chitinophagales > Chitinophagaceae > Pseudobacter. The sequence goes on along the minus strand of NZ_JABBGB010000001.1, from coordinate 261,856 downwards.
TCATCTCCGCAGTCTTGGTACAGGCGAATGGGTTGGCTATTCTTTTGCATGGATGGGAAACCTCTATGCGCGTACATTACAGGGCGACAGTGCCCTTCGTCAGTTGCAGATCTTCGCATCGAATTTTGTTTCGTCCAACAGCTTCCATTTGAATGGTGATCAGAAAGGAGGGCAATATTCTCATTACACCTACAGGCCTTTTACGCTCGAAGGAAACTTTGCTTTTGCGCAAGGCATCCATGAAATGCTGCTGCAAAGCCATCGCGGGTATATCGAAATATTTCCTGCATTGCCTTCCAGCTGGAACAACGTATCTTTCAGCAAGCTCCGTACCGAAGGCGGTTTTCTCGTCAGCGCCCGAAAAGAGAACGGCGTAGAATACGATCTAACTATCGCGGCTACCCGAAATGGAGTAGCGCGTATCAAAAAGCCCCGCCACTTTCACACCTGGATCGTAGAAGGCATAGCCCACAAAAATGTTCTTTTGAAAGATAACATCTTTGTAATTCCCATGAAAAAGGGACAAACTATCCGAATCGTCAACGGATTTGAATAAAACATATGCTGCGAACCACCATCACTACGCTTCTGATTGTACTCACCTGTATGAGTGGTGAGGCACAACTTGTTGAGCAGGTTGGCCCTGTTCCATCCACCAAGCAAATGAAATGGCAGGAGATGGAATACTACTTCTTCATGCATTTCGGGCCCAATACTTTCAGTGACCTCGAATGGGGAACGGGAAAGGAAGCTGCCGGCATCTTCAATCCAACTGCGCTCGATTGCAGACAGTGGGCACGCATTGCACGCGATGCAGGCGCCAAGGGCATCATCATCACCGCCAAACATCACGATGGATTCTGTCTCTGGCCTAACCAGTACAGCAACTATACTGTTTCTGAAAGCCCCTGGAAAAATGGACGTGGTGATGTGCTGAAAGAATTGTCAGATGCATGTTCCAGCTACGGCATTAAATTCGGCGTGTATATCTCTCCATGGGATCGCAATCATCCTGATTACGGAACCGACGACTACAATAATATTTATGTGCGCAGCATGACGCAGCTGCTGCACAACTACGATGAGATTTTCGAGCTCTGGTGGGATGGCGCCAATGGCGAAGGTCCCAATGGCAAAAAACAGCAATACGATTTTCCGCGATTCGAAAGAACAGCTCGCATGCTTGCTCCGCAAGCTGTGATCTTCAGCGATATTGGTCCGGATATACGATGGGTAGGAAACGAAAAAGGCATTGCAGGCACTACCAACTGGAGTTTGCTCGATACTACCGGATTCTCCCGCGGAATCGGCGCCCCTCCCAACGATACGCTGAACATGGGCAACATAAACGGCAAGAACTGGATACCTGCTGAATGCGATGTATCCATTCGTCCGGGTTGGTTCTGGCACGCCAATGAAGACTCGCTGGTGAAATCCGGCAAAGAACTGATGAAGATCTACATGACATCCGTAGGGCGTGGCGCTGCGCTGCTGCTGAATGTGCCACCTGATCGTCGTGGTTTGATCGCTGCACCTGATTCTGCATCGCTGATGGCCTTCAAAGATTTGCGCGAAGCATGCTTCAAAACCAATCTGGCACAGCGTTCCAGAGTAACGGTGTCCAGCTCGCGTGCGGGTTACCTGCCCTCATTGCTGGTAGACGGATTCAGATTCTCTCACTGGGCACCACTCAAAGATTCCCTGACCTGCTCCATCGAACTGGAGCTGGAAACACCGAAACAGTTCAATACAATCATGTTGCAGGAATACATCGAAGCCGGACAGCGCATCGAAGCATTTACAGTAGAAGCGTTGAATGATAGTACGTGGGTGCCTGTAACGCAGGGAACAACGGTGGGGTATAAGCGAATTCTTCAATTCCCCCGGCAACTGACACAGAAAGTGAGGGTGTCGATCACGAAAGCGAAAGCAAGCCCTATTCTGGGCGAGATTCAGTTATTCGATTGTCCGGATTATCAGTAATGTTCTTAGTACCGGATTGCATCATAAGGCGAAAAAGTCGCCTGCAGTGGTGATCTGGTAAATTGCATTACACTTTGTATTGTTGCTGCATTTGTAAGCTTGCTGATTAGTTCAGGGAGGCTATTCGCAACATGGGTAATGCTTACCGGAAAATTTGCCAGATAGATCGGCCACTCTCCATCTGCATTGGGATGATCCTTATCCCAAAAAAGAAACTCTCCGTTTTCACTTTTGGCAAAGGGTTCTGCACGCTGAAGCAGAGCATATGTTTTTTCGTCTTTCAGTATTTCAAGATCTATGTCGAAGTATGCATCCAAAAAAGACCTGAGTCTTTTACGCGCAACGGGGAAGGAGTCGGGATGTTTGTCGTGAGGAGCCGGGAAAGGAATGTAGACGATGAACAGCCCACAGAGTAAGCCATAACCGAGCTCTTTGGCGAATTGTTGATAGGATGGCGGAAACTGTGTAAGTGCGTTTTCATCGCCAGTATGCCTGATCGGTTTCGTTATCTCCAGAATTTCTTCGTACATGGGTAAATGAGCATTAGATATGAACTTTCAATTTACAGCTACTGCTTTTGTCAGCAGGTAAATTTTTACATCAGCTTTGATCTGATCTTAAAAAAACAGATCGGAACTCTTTCGGGTTCCGATCATAACTTATCTTTTGCGTTACACGATTCCGAAGAATTATTTTCCTTTGAAATCTGCCTTTCTTTTTTCGAGAAATGCATTTACGCCTTCTTTCATGTCTTCAGTTGCGAAGCATTCTCCGAACTGTGCCACTTCATAATCATAGCCGCGTTTGCTGTGATCGAAATTGTTTACGCAGTCGATTACTTTGGTAAGTGCGATGGGCGCTTTGGAATTGATCAGCGTAAGAATTTCTTTCACGCGTGCAAGCAGATTTTCCTGCGGCACTACTTCATTAACGATACCCATGGTGAGGGCTTCCTGTGCGTTTACGGTGCGGCCACTCATCAGTAATTCCATGGCTCTGTTTTTGCCTACAAGCTGCACCAGACGCTGTGTTCCGCCGTATCCGGGGATCAGTCCGAGGTTCACTTCGGGTTGTCCGAATTTAGCGTTCTCTGCGGCGATCATGAAGTGACAGCTGAGTGCAAGCTCACATCCTCCACCCAATGCAAATCCGTTGATGGCTGCAACGATGGGCTTTGGTGAACGTTCGATACTGAAAAAAATATCATGGCCTTTCTTTGCGATAGCCATTCCTTCTTCTTTGCTCAATCCCATGAATTCGGTGATGTCGGCACCTGCAACAAATGCTTTGGGACCAGCGCCGGTAATGATGGCCGAGCGGATCGCAGGATTGTTGTAAATCTCTGCCACAGCCAGTCCCAGCTCCTCCATCACCGTTTTGTTGATGGCGTTCAGCTTATCAGGGCGATTGATGGTGATGGTGAAAATGCCATCTTCAAGGCTGGTAAGTAAGGTTTGATATGACATGATGCAATTGATTTAAAAGTTGATCAGAAACTGCGATGCTCTTTTACCCAGTCAGTGATGTAACTGGAGATGTCTGCTGTGGAAGTTCCGGGCGCAAACAATTTGCCAACGCCCAGGGCATTGAGCTGCTGCATATCGTCTTCGGGAATGATGCCGCCGCCTGTGAGCAGTACATCATCCATACCCTTGTCTTTCATGAGCTGAATTACTTTCGGAAATACGGTCATGTGCGCACCAGAGAGAATACTGATGCCGATGGCATCGACGTCTTCCTGCAATGCAGCGCTGACAACCATTTCAGGCGTTTGACGCAGACCGGTGTAGATCACTTCCATACCGGCATCGCGGAGAGCGGTGGCAATCACTTTGGCTCCGCGGTCATGGCCATCGAGGCCCACTTTGGCAACTAACACTCTGATGGGGCGAGACATACAATTTGATTTTTCATATTAAGCAAGATCCAGCTGCTTCAGTGCCTGCTGGATGCGGTGAATCGTTTCGTTCTTTCCGATGATGGCGGCAATATCAAATACACCAGGACCGAACTTTCCGCCAACCAGCATAATGCGCAATGGCATCATCAGTTCGCCGGGTTTGATATTGTGTTTTGCAGCGAGCTCTTTGAAGGCGGCTTCCTGCTCTGTGGCCTGGAATGCAGGTGCAGCTTCTATCTGGGCAATCGCGGCTTCGAAGAATGTTTTCTTCTCTGCATTCCACTTCGGGCGAACAGCATCGAGATCGAGTTGCTGCGGCGTTTCGAAGAAGAACTTCGATTGATCGTAGAAATCTGTGAGCAAGGTACAACGGTCTTTCACGAGCGTGATCACGGAGGAGAGCAGTGCATCATCTGCAATGTTCAGTCCGTTGTCTGCGAGTACACGCTTCACGTCGGGGAGAAGGCGTGCGGCATCAGAACGTTTGATCCATTCGTGGTTGAACCATTTGGCTTTCTCGAAATCGAATTTCGCTCCACCTTTGTGCACGCGGTCGATGGAGAACTTGCTGATCAGTTCTTCGATGGTGAAGATCTCCTGATCTGTTCCATCGTTCCAGCCGAGCATGGCCAGCATATTGATGAATGCTTCGGGCATGAAACCCAGTTCCCTGAAGCCTTTGGTGAGTTCTGTGGTTTTTGGATCGGTCCAGTTCATAGCGAAAACGGGGAAGCCTAAGCGATCGCCGTCGCGTTTGCTGAGCTTGCCGTTTCCATCGGGTTTCAGAATCAGCGGCAGATGCGCCCACTGAGGCATGGCATCTTCCCATCCCAGATATTTCCAGAGCAGTACGTGAACCGGAGAGCTGGGCAGCCATTCTTCTCCACGGAATGCGTGAGTGATCTTCATCAGATAATCATCCACTACAACGGCGAGGTGATAGGTAGGCATGCCATCGGCCTTCAGCAAAACCTTGTCGTCTACGAGTCCGGTATTGAAGCTTACTTCGCCACGGATCATATCGTTGAAAGTAACGGTTTCGTTTTCCGGCATGCGGATGCGGATCACGTGAGGCACGCCATCTTCCAGCAACGTTTCAGTTTCTTCGAGTGTAAGCGAACAGGAGTTGCGCATTTCGAGCCGCACATTGTGATCGTATTGAGGTGCAGGATTGGTTGCCGTTTTGAATCGCTCGCGCATGCTTTCCAGTTCTTCGGGTCTGTCGAATGCATAGTAAGCATGACCGCTTTTTACCAGTTGTTCGGCATATTGGCGGTAAAGTGATTTTCTTTCGCTCTGGCGATAAGGCGCGTATGGGCCGCCGGTTACAGGTCCTTCATCAGGTATCATGCCACACCATTGCAGACATTGAACGATGTAATCTTCAGCGCCGGGAACGAAACGGGTTTGATCGGTATCTTCAATACGCAGTACAAATTCGCCTGCATTATGCCGGGCAAAAAGATAATTGTACAGCACAGTACGAACGCCGCCCAGGTGAAGACCACCGGTGGGGCTTGGCGCAAACCTTACACGAACATTCTTATTCATAGGCGACAAAGATAAGGTTCCGGGTACTATTTTAGCAGAATGCTCGTTATTAGAAAGATGTCAAAAGGGCTGATCATACTGGTTTTGCTCTGCTGCGGGGCTGCATTGCAGGCCCAGCTGACCTATCAGACCCTGGTAGTGGACTACGACAGCGCCCATACCTATAAAAATCTTCAGATCATTCCGGTTCGTCAGAAAACCGGAGGTAGCGGTGGCGGAAGAGAAGCCATGCTCAGTCTCAGTAAAGGCCTTGCTTTGGGAACCGTAGTAGTTACCGAGAGAGGAACCGCGGCAACAGAGAATGTGCACTGGCTGCGGATCAACAATAATTCCGGACAACCCGTGTACATCGGTTCGGGAGAAGTGATCATGGGAGGAAGGCAGGACAGAATGGTAACGCGCGATACGGTACTCTTTCCATCAGAAAAAGATCAGTACGTACCTGTGATGTGTGTGGAAGAGGGAAGATGGAGCGACAAACAAAAGAAATTCGTATACAACAATTATGCGAATGCCAAGCTGCGAAAGGTATTGGGACAAACCAACAACCAGGTGCTGGTGTGGAAAGAGATTGACCGGCAGCTCGGCGCCAACGGCTTTCACTCAACTTCGCTGGCCTATCTGGCACAGCGGCACGATAAGCGGATGGTGCACCATCAGAACGATTACTTCAAGTTCTTCTCCGATAAATTCACAAGGGTAGACACCAATCTCGTTGGGTTTATCTGCATCAGTGGCGATAAAGTGATCGGCTGCGACGTGTATGCAGCAAAAGGATTATTCGATGCCTCCTTCGAACCATTGCTCTACGGTTACATCGAAGAAGCGCTGCTGCATGGACAGTCGCCGGTAGTTATCCAGTCTAAGATTATCGAATGGCTGGCGCCGATACTCACCGATGAAGAAAAGCAGAAAGAACACCTGAAGAAAAACGGAAAGATCTACAAACACGAAGGAAAGGTGATACATATCACCGGTTTTGGAGAATAACCTACAGGTATATCCCACCAAAATAGGATAACTTTACAGCAGACAATTCCGCTATGTTCTACCTTGTTAAAACACCGTGGTGGCTGAGGAAACTCTATCCATTATGTACATGGAAAATACCTGTGAAAAAGCAGGAGAAAATTCTGTACCTCACCTTTGATGATGGTCCGCATGCAGAGGCAACTCCCTACGTGCTCGATACACTGAAGCAGTGGAATGCAAACGCTACATTTTTCTGTATCGGAAAGAATGTGGTGGAGCATCCAGATCTGTACAGAAGGATACTCGATGAGGGGCATCGTACAGGCAATCATACCTGGCAGCATCTCAATGGATGGAAAACCCCCGATGCCAAATACATTGAAGACATACTGAAAACAACGAAGTATGTGGATGCTGATCTTTTTCGTCCACCTTACGGAAGAATCACACAGTTCCAGAGTAAAGTGCTTACAGGAGCTGCTACCTATAAAGATGCGGCGCGCAAATTCAGAGTAATAATGTGGGATGTACTGAGTGGCGATTTCGATCAGAAACTGACTGCGGAACGTTGTGCATTCAATGTAACGGCGAAGGCAGATTCCGGATCGATTGTTGTTTTTCATGATAGTGCGAAAGCATTGCCCAGAATGCGGGAAGCATTACCCAAAGTGCTGCAATATTTCACTGAAAAGGGATTCAGATTCGAAGCAATACCGGCAGAAACCGATAAAATCACCGACGAAAAATAGGAGAAAAGAAAGTTTAATTTGTTTTTAATCCGACTGAAAATTTGTCGGAAAGAGTGGCGAAGAGCTTGATGCAGAGTGGTTTTAAAAAAGTTGGGCCGGGGTAGAAACCCTGGCCCGTTTTTAATCCGTACCCTATGAAAACTGAATTAAAGGTATAAACTTTTTTGATTAATCCAAAGTAATTTCAGTGGGGTCGCAATTTGGAACTATGGCCTTATTCGGACACATTGTCGGATGTCAAAATTTTTGACGAAAGCCATGATTTATTTTTTTATATGAAGTTTTATTATTTCGGGTTTTATCCTTATATGTGCGCCTGAGCGCCGTAGTTATTTTACCCGATGAGAAATTTTATAGAATTTTGAAAAATGTCGTCAATACAAATTACTGATACTCATACTCATTTAAATTCAACGGAGTTCGATGCGGATCTTCCGCAGGTGATGGAGCGGGCAGCCGCAGAAGGTGTTACAAAATTTTATCTTCCCGGAATTGACAGCACAACCATCGATTCGATGTTGAAAACGGAGGCAGATTATCCCGGAAAATGTTTCGCCATGATGGGATTGCATCCCTGTTACGTGAAAGAGAATTACCTGGATGAGCTCAAATTGGTGGAGGACTGGCTGCAGAAACGCAGGTTCGCAGCAGTGGGCGAGATCGGCCTCGATTACTACTGGGATACCACGCATGTAGAGCAGCAAACCATTGCTTTTCACCGTCAGATAGAATGGGCATTGCAGTACGATCTGCCGATAGTGATCCATAGCCGGCAGGCCATGGACGATTGCATTCAGATCGTACGTGAACACCAGTTCGGGAAGCTTCGTGGCATTTTCCACTGCTTCAACGGAAATGCTGAACAGGCACAGCAGATCGTAGATGCAGGGTTTTATCTGGGCATCGGCGGAGTGCTCACCTATAAGAAATCGGGCGTAGCCGAAGCGCTCGCCAATATCTCGCTGGAGCATATGGTGCTGGAAACAGATGCGCCCTATCTCACCCCCGTACCATTCAGGGGCAAAAGGAACGAAAGCAGCTACCTGACCTATATCGCAGACAAGCTGGCCGAAGTAAAAGGCGTTAGCCGTGAGGCAATTGCAGAAATTACTTCTAAAAATGCTGAAAAAATATTCGGAAGCTAAGTAGGGAACCTGTATTTTTGCACCCCTTCCGGAGGAGTGCAGGAGTGGTTGAACTGGCACGCCTGGAAAGTGTGTATAGGAGAAATCCTATCAAGGGTTCGAATCCCTTCTCCTCCGCAAAAAAGGCTCACATGATTGTGAGCCTTTTTTTTATAGATTCGAATTTTGAAGGTGAAAGATAGTTTACTACCTTCTCAATGTCTTTATTAATTTTTCATCTTTATTATTCAAATGAGAATCGTCCAACTCTCCGATATACACCTCTCTAAAGAAAATCTAGTTGACCTCCGTAGCTTTTACATTGAGAGTTTAGTTGATGATCTAAAAAAATTTCATGAAAAAAGCCCCATTGATATTATCATTTTTTCAGGAGATTTACTAGACAAAGGAGGTGCTTCTTTAGGAGATAATCCTTATACTGTTTTTAATAATGAAATTATTGCGCCAATTACTAGTGCGCTTAACATTTCGCATGATCATATCCTTTTTCTGGCAGGTAACCATGACGTAAATCGTCAACAAATTGATAAGCGAATTGAATTTTACTTAGCTAAAAACCTAACTAGAGAATCTGCGAATGAAGAATTAATTGGAATGAGAGAGGAGTTTACAAATACAAATTCTCGGATAAGGCAGTTTAAAGAATTCGAAAAGGAGTTTCATGAAAAAAATACAAATTATAAGTTTTCGAATAATGAGTCAGTTACAATTGTACGTGTCGGAAATTTAAAATTTGGCATTGCTTTAATTAATGATTCATGGAGGTGCTCTTCAGAATTGAAGCAAGAGGAACATTTCATTGGAAGCAATCAATTGTTTAATGCAAAGCGCTATTTTAATAGCAATCAAACGGACATGAATATAGCTGTATTTCATCATCCTCTTGATGCAATAAATCCTGCCGAACGTGAAGAAGTCGAAAATATCTTAAAATCCCAAAACTTTGACGTAGCGTTTTTTGGCCACAGCCATCGATATCATGCAGATAGTATTTGGTCAGCAAGTGGAGGGTACCTCGCATTAAACGGCCGATCTGCATTTAGTCAAGCTAATGAAACGTCAAGCCTTTTCCAGCCAGGATATTGTATTCTTGATCTAAATGTCCAAGAGAAGTTATTTAGCATACATGCAAGAAAATTTATTAAGAATAGTGGTTTTCGCTTTGATAAGGATACCGATTCTTTGCCTGATGGGAAGTATGATGGGAAGTTGCCTAATAAAATTGAGTACTACAAGCTTGCTGAAGTTTCAAACAACGAAGATAAATCTTTACCTAATAGCTATACTGCAGATGTGCATCGAATAGTTAGTTTATTAATAGGAAAGTCAATTTATCCTAATCCATATGTGTTTGTACGGGAACTAATCCAAAATTCTGTGGATGCTTGCAACAGGGTTAGAGTAAAACAAACCCACAGTAATCCTAAAATAATAATTCGCCTAAATATGACGGAGAACTATTTTGAGGTAGAAGACGAAGGCGATGGAATGAGTAAGGAAATTATAAAAAATCATTTTTCTGTTATTGGAAAAAGTATTAGTCAAGAATTTAATGATAGTACTGGAAACTTTAATTTGATTTCAAGGTTTGGAATTGGTTTCATAAGCACCTTTATTGCAGCAGAGAAAGTAATTGTTTCAACCAAAAGTGACGAAGATGACCAAGTTATATTCGAGATTCAAGATGTGTTCAAAGGGTTTAATTATATAACACCAAGTGAAAGTAATAAGAAAAATATTTCTGGAACAACAATTCGTGTCTATTTAAAGAGGGAGTTTACTGTTCAAATGGCGTTTCAACATGCGCAAAGTTATTGTAGACATATTAGTAATCTCGAAATTTATATAAATGGGGCACGGTTTCAAAGTAATGAGAGCTGGAATACAGATGGATGTGTTTTTGAGTATTCAGATGTTAATGATAAATATGAACTCAGATTAGGAATTAGCGGTAATGCAAGAACAATCATTGCTTCAAACAGTGGTTTCTTAATCTCGCATCTATCTCACACCATATTACCATTTAGGTTTCCCCAAATCATTTGTGGGGAAGTCAATTTTAAGCCTAAGGCCATTGATTTTGATGTTTCAAGAAGTAATGTTATAGCCTCTCCCAAGTCAGAAGCATTTCGTAAAGAGATATCAATTGCATTAAGAAAATTATTCAGACTAGTTCTAGAAAGTGACGCAATAGAAATTAAGAGAGCTGTAATGAACTATCTGCATTATTATTTGCAGTATTATGATACTAATTATGTTCAGGTTGAGCAGTCATATTCTGATTTTTATTCAAAAAAAGAGTTGCTTTCTCTTTGCAGTGAATATACTTTAGTAAAATATCACGGGATGCCTGTTAGCTTTCTAAGGGTTATTCAAGAAATTAAGAAACTTAATATTACAAACGTTTATATCAACTCCAAATTTGTCAGCAGTGAATATGAATTAATCGTTTCTCAATATTTAGAAGATATGGGAAATTTGGTTATAGAAAATAACACCATAAATGTTCAATTCTGGGATGGTTCGCAGCCAGTTAGTTTGTCTAGTGTTCTTCAGCTGTTGTGTTCAGAACATGGGATGGTATTGACAGAGATTTCAGAAGTGAACGGATATCTGATAGATGATATGAAAATGGATAAAAACCAATTCCCAGATCAGTTACGACGACATATATCATTGATTGAAAGTCGTTTAGGAATATCTATAGAAGTTGGTAAATTCAATAAGACAACCAAGCCATCTGTTAATAATGGAAGCCAATATTTCCTAAATTTTGGACATGAAACTTTTGATTCATTAATTTCTAAAGAGGAGAATATACAAGATGATTTGTTTCAAATTTATCTTCTAGGCTTGCTAGGTCTAAAAATGGATTATCAATAAATAATGACGACTAAGGTCGTATTATGGCTAGCTCAGAAAAACTAGGGGCGACTGCCTCTATTCGAAACTGTATTTTTGGACAGGTCGAATTTTGCTTTGAGGATTCAGTTTCTAGGCCTCAAAGTAGTTAAATTCATGGCCATAAACATTCTCTGATATTCAAGATTTAAAAAGAATAGATTACCTCCAATAGTAACCTTTGTTTAATTAATGTTTCGACCCTGAAATTTGTAAAGATTGATGGCATTAGATTAGCCGGGTTTGTTAGCCATAAACTCCCCCATTATAGTAACTAATCTACGAATATCCCTTCGCCTAAGGGAAAAGATATTCATAGAATGCATATTATCTACTTCGTTAGGCATTCTGATCAAGAGGATGTATTAGATAAAAAGCAAGTGAGATAACCTGAAATTTTTCTAAAATATTTGATAAGGAGTTTAGACAACTCTAAACATTCCTGATCACTATACTTTTATGCAGGACTACATCCTGCTATTGCTCCGAAGTTTTGTTTCTGCGGTAATTCAGTATCCCCAGTAACAACGCTATCAGCACAAAAACACCCCCTACCCAGGGCGTTGTATTCAATGAATAACTATTTATGATAGCGCCTCCAATCAACGAGCCTAAAATCACTCCGACATTAAATGCTGATACATTTACGGCAGATGCAATGCCACCACTGCCCGGTTTGTGCTTTTCCGATAACTGCACAGCGAGTAATTGCAATGCCGGAACATTCCCGTATGCAAGAAATCCCAGTATCAGCACAAGTGCAAAAACCAATGGCTTACTTCCCAAAACAAATGAGAGTATGAATAAAACAATGGCGTGAAATAAGAAGAGATACACCAATGTTTTTGATGGCTTACGGTCGGATAATCTTCCTCCTGCAAAATTACCTAAAGCCACGCCCACTCCAAATATCAGCAACACAAGATTTATCAGGTTCTCGGAAAACCCTGTAATGTTTTTTAACACGGGAGAGATGTAAGTAAACAACACGAATGTTCCGGTATACGCAAAAATATTAGCGAGCAATATGATGAGTACAGAAGTGTTTTTGAACACTACGGGTATATCCCCTAATCTTAATGCAGCTACTGGTTTGGGTTGAGTAGGCAATACGAAAATCAGCCCAATCAATCCTGCGAGGGTCCAGATGATGATAGCTAGAAATGTTGCATGCCAGCCGAAATGCGTACCCAAATAAGTACCGGCAGGAGCGCCCACCACTGTGGCAATCATAAGTCCGGAAAAAACCAATGAGATAGCAGTGGCTTTTTTGTTCCCTTCAACCATATTGCTGGCCATCACTACGGCGTGTGCAAGAAACAAACCATTGGTTGCACCGGTGATAGCCCTGCTGATCAGCAGCGTATAAATGTTGGAAGAAAAATAGGCAATGAGATTGCCGAAAACAAATAACAGCAGCGCTGTTATCAATAGTTTCTTTCGCTCGATACTTCCTGTAATTGCTGTGAGCAGTGGCCCTCCCACGGCAATACCTAATGCATACATCGTAACCAGTAGACCCGTGTAACTTACAGGGACTGATAAATCTGCCGCAATGGTAGGCAGCAAACCTACGGACACAAATTCTGCTGTACCAAAACCGAAAACGCAAAAAGTTAAAGCCCAGATAGCCGGAGGTATTCTGTTGGAAGCTGGTTGTTCTGTCATGAATCTGAATTTTAGGTACAAAATTCAGTAACGCAGCATGGCTGTTAAAGGAAGAATATCACAAAACAAGCGTGACAAATATCACGGCTGCAAAGAAATAAGCCTGCTTAAAGTTTCTCTGGTGATTCCTAAGTAAGATGCGATGAGGGTTTTAGGTACCCGCTGTAAAAGATCGGGATATTGTTGTGTGAAATATTCATATCGTTGTTTGGCATTGAAACTTATCAGCGACAGAATTCTTTTTTGCGATGCCACATATCCTGCCGTGGTTTTCTTTCGAAAAAAGTATTGCATCTTTTGCATCTCTGCGCAAAGCTTTTCTCTGTTTTCTTGAGAAATAAAAAGTGTTTCACTGTCTTCGAAACAATCGATGTTCAGTGTTGCTTTGGTTTGATAGTGGAAGGCTTCCGGATCGGAGATCCACCAGTTTTCTGTTGCAAACAGAACAATATGGATACTGCCTTTATCGTCGATTTGCCAGGATTTCAATAGACCACTCAATACAAAATAATCGTACTTCACATAATCACCTTCCTGAATAACATACTGGTTCTTTAGAAATTTACGATAGGTGAAATGGGAGAGGATATAGTCGAATTCCTCGTCCGTGAGATCGATGATCGTTTCTAAATGCTGTCTAAGTTTCTGGCTCATGCTGGCATGGTTGAACTGCGCTGTAACATTTAAAATTACGCTTCAGGTTGGATATTCCGGAGTTGGCCTGCATTTTTCTGATTACAGCATCTGATGTGTTTGTTTCATCACGTTCATCACAAATATGCTTTTGGAATGCCCGATATGCGGTACCTCACTCAGCTTGTTCACAAAAAAATCGTGATAGGTTTCCATCGACTCCGAAACAATCTTCAGCATAAAATCAAAATCTCCTGCAATATTGTAACACTCCAGCACTTCCTTAAATGAATGGATCTTATCGAGAAACTGTTTCGCTGCTTTCCGGTTATGCTCTCTGATACTCACCTGGCAAATTACAATTATGCCCTTGTTGATCTTTTTGTGATTGAGCAATGCGCCGTATTGCATTATCACGCCGTTTTGCTCAAGCCTTCGGATGCGCTCCAGTGTAGGTGTTGCGCTCAGGTGTACTTTGGCTGCCACTTCACGGACAGATAACCTGCCATTCTCTTCCAGCACTTTCAGTATCTGGTAGTCTTTTTCATCGGGTGTGTAGTTTGCGGAGTTCATTTGTGCTGCCGGCATATGATATGATTGAGTTTAAAGTTCAATTGACATGAATTAATGCAAAAATATGAGCAATTGTTCTGAAATAGCGCTATTTGAAGCGCAAATGGACTGACTAGTTTAATTTTGGCCTGCAACAGAGAGATTATATGAAGAACAGGAAACTCATACTCATCATTGCTTCGATGGGTGTATTTGTGGAAGCGCTGGACATTGCAATTGTTAACCTTGCGCTGCCACTGATAGAAAAAAGTCTGGGACTTACCAGCGAATCAAGTTACAAATTACAGAGTGCTTACGTGCTGGTTTACGGATGCTTCCTGTTGCTGGGCGGCAAACTCACCGATTACTTCGGAAGAAAGAATATCTTCCTTGCCGGATCTTTTATCTTTCTGGTTACTTCACTCGGTGCCGGTTTATCTACTTCCTTTACATCGCTGGTAATATTCAGGGCAGTGCAGGGGCTGGGTGCTGCATTGCTGATGCCATCTGCGTTTGCTATCATCAATTACTATTTTTCTGAACCGGGAGAAAGAAGCAAAGCCATTGGAATATTCAGTTCGTTTGCAGCAGTAGGTTCGGGAAGTGGATTATCTGTTGGCGGCATCATTGCAAACTACTGGGGCTGGAGTTGGGTTTTTCTGATCAATGTACCGGTGCTGCTGTTCATTATTGCAGTGGCATTCTTCTATCTGGAAAACGATCGTCCTGGGCATAAAAGCAAGCCTGATATTATTTCTGCATTGGTGTTGATTGTTGCGATGTTCTTTCTAACCTGGACTACAGAGATGCTCCCACATATCGGAGCTGATCCGCTGAAGTTCTCTCTGCTGCTGGGTTCTACGATATTGTTCGGTGGGCTGCTTTACCGGAGATTGAAGCGTGCCCGTGAACCGTTGATCGATCTGAAACTACTCAGCATCCGGTCTCTCAGAACCGGCAATACGCTTTTTATTCTGCTGGGCGCCATCTTCACCGGCTATCTTTTTCTCATCAGTTACATTATGCAGCAGAAGTTCCATTATGCCGCATTTGAAGCAGGGTTAATGCTCATGCCCTTCAGCTTCGCTTCGGCCATCTTCGGGAAATTTGTTTTGCCGCGCATGCTCCGTGTTATGAATGATAAGATCATTGCTATCGTCGGCACCTGCTCTATGTTGCTGGGTGCTACCTGCATCATACTCGCATTGCAGACGCATCAGCTGGCATTGCTGCTCGCGGGCGGAGCCTGCATCGCCGGTATCGGAATGATCCTTTGCTTTACCGGTTACTCCGTAATTGCCATGGAGAAAGTTCCCGAAGAGCATCTCGGTGTTGGTGCAAGCCTTACTTCTACTGCCTATTTCATTGGAGGTGGTATCGGATTGCCGCTGCTTTCTTTTCTGCTGAACAGTAACGGTAGTGATGGTTCTGGCCCGCTTGTATTGCTGGGAGCCTTTGCTGTACTGGGTTTGGTGTTACTCGGAGGGTTGCAGAGATATGAGAAAAAGGCGCAGCCTGTTTTATAATTACACTACAATTTCAGATCACTGGGCAGAATGCCGAAATGTTTTTTGAATGCAGCCGTAAAGTGAGTGGTGTTCTTGTAGCCTACGAGATCTGCCACTTCAGTTACATTCATGGCCCCGCTTTGCAGCAGATCTTTTGCGTGTGCCATTTTTGAATTGTTGAGATAGCCGAATACTGTATTGCCGAAAACTGCTTTGAAATGTTTCTTCAGTTTATATTCATTGGTGCCTACCTCATGTGCAAGATCGATGAGTGAGCAGGGTTTATCGTAATTGCTGAGAATTATTTCCCGCGCGAAATACATTTTCTCGATCTCGGATTGCTTGAGTGTGGCACATACGGGATTCTCATTGAACTGCCGGAATTGTTCAAACTGCAACAGCAACAGTTCCGTGAGTTTGGCTTCCACTTCCAATCGTCTGTAATGATTTTTTCTTTTTGAATGAACGATGTCGCGCAGCAAAACCTGCATGGGGGCAGTGATCGGCAGATTGTGATTGCTTAGTCTGCTGAATCGCTGTTGCTGAATATCTGTTCTGAATTGCTGAAACAATTTTTCTTCTGGCAGAAAGCGATCGAAGTATTCCGGCAGGATATAAAATTCTACCGATTCCATTTTTTCTGAAGCCTTCCATTCAATAGTGCCATTGTACCAGGGCATATAGCAAATATTGAACTGATTAGTGTTGAGAGAAAAAGGTACGTCCATACTGTCTGAACAGTACAGCGTATTGGAGGTCAGGGAAAACAACACCTGAACCACCGGAAAATCTACTTCATAATTTACCAGCAGATCTTTACCCGATTGCATATGGCCATGCCATACCAGCACACCTTCAAAGAAAAGGTCGAGAAAACTGCCACTGCAGTTTGGTCCATTGGCGGTGCGTCTGATTTCTGTAATCGCTTTTCCGGGTTCCTGGAAGAAGGGTGGGAAATCAGTTTCCAATAAAAATTGGTCGGGATCAATACATTCTGCTCTGATCAACATACGCGCGGTAAAAATATCCAGTTATGAGGTGAATCATTTATGGAATCGGGAAAAATTGGATTGAATCAATTTCAATTAATGCTGTATTAATCCCTCCTGCGTCATTAATACTCCTTTATGCGTCACAGCACCTCCGGTTGCACACGGTAATTTTGCAGCCGAAAAAAACAGGTGATACTTATGGGAAAGAAAATTAAGATGCTGTTCGTCTCTTTGTTAATGTTGCAGCAGTTATGGGCACAGCAGGGAGCAACTATCAAAGGAAAGGTGCAGAATGCACAGGGGAAGCCGGTTTCAGGCGCTTCGATTATTGTTGAAGGAATGCATAAAGGTTCAAAAGCCAATCAGGAAGGCGCATACCTGATCACTGCACTGGCTCCCGGTACATATCAGTTAAGGATATCCGCTATAGGTTTCAGCTCGCAGGAAAAGCAGCTCAGCATTGGTGAAGACAGCACCATTGTACTCGATATAACGCTCACTGAAAGCTCCAACGAAATGGAAGCAGTAGAAGTGTTTGGTCAGCGCAACAAACAGCCGCAGAAGCTGGATGCCCTTACCAGACTGCCATTGAAGCCGGGCGATCAGATCCAGAGTATTTCTGTTATCTCCGATAAACTCATCTCACAGCAGGGTAATCTTACGGTGATCGAAGCAACACGTAATGTACCGGGGGTATACACATACGCGCGTTATGGCGGCGCTTCTGAGAGCATCTCTTCACGTGGCTTCAGAGGCATTCCGATTCTGAAGAATGGTGTACGCATGCATACCGATTTTCGTGGATTCGGTTTCATTACCGATCTGCAGTCTGTAGAAAATATTCAGGTGCTGAAAGGGTCAAGTGCAGTAACCATGGGCGCTGCAACCGATCTGGGCGGCCCTGGCGGTATCATCAATGTTGTTACCAAAACGCCTAAGTTCGTTAACAGCGGTATGGTGAGCCTGCGTGCAAACACTTTCAATCAGGTACGTCCTGTTTTTGATGTGCAGGGTGTGCTCGATAATAGAAATACCATCGCCTTCCGCATCAATGGCGGCTATGAAAGATCAGGTGATTATCATGATGTAAAGAATGTTGGTGTAGAGAAATTCTTCATCAACCCATCATTGGAATGGAGACCCGATGAGAAAACAGCCATCACTGTTGAAATGGATTATCTCGACGACAGTCGTACAAAAGATGTAGGAACCGTGAATCTCGCGCCAGGCAATAAATACAACGATATTTACAAATTACCGAAAGGCCGTTTCCTCGGTTTCTCTTCCGACAGAGCGAATACCATCAACAGCAACTACGCTGTCCGTTTCAGAAGAGAGCTGAACGAAAAACTTTATCTCAGAGGTTCTTACTATTATTCAGCGTTTACCAACGAAGGCATCCGTGCTTCGCTTTCGGCTCTCAAATCTGATACACCCAATAATATCAACGTATCGCAGCTCAATCTGCAACGCCGTTCACTCGGCCATGATGGCTATCGTAACGATAAGAACAGCGTAGTGCAGTTCGATCTGGTTGGACAAAATGTGTACACCGGAAAAATCAAACACACTTTCATGGTGGGTGTTGATTATCGTACTTCCAAAGTGAATATGAAGAACTACAATTCATTTGTGGTGGATACCATCGATGTGTTCAAGCCAATCAACAACAAGCTGAACAAAACCTACAATTTCACTCCTTCCGGTGAAACCAATACTACCGACAGAAGCACGGGTGTTACAGTACAGGATGTAATTCAGGTGAACAAATGGCTGCGTCTCTTCGGTTCAGTTCGCTTCACAACTACCGAAAGCAGAACAGAGCTGAATGCAAACGCTATTCGTGAAAGCTACTGGAATCCATTGGCAGGAGTGATGTTCACCGTTAACAAGAATATCAACCTCTTTGCATCTTACACCAACAGTACCAATCCGCGTACAGCACAGTACGTAGATATCAACGGCAATGAGCTGGGCAACGAAAGGATCGATCAGATCGAAGCTGGCTTCAAATCTCAGTGGCTGAACGATCGCCTTCGTTTCAATCTTACCGTATTCCAGATCAACAACAGGAACCAGAATATTCAGGCGGCGGTACTCAATCCTTCAACTGGTGTAATTGAGCTGAAGAACTACTACTTCAAAGGTGGTAACGACGAACGCAAAGGTGTTGAAGTGGAGATCACTGGCCGTGTTCTCGAAAATCTCGAGCTGATTGCAGGTTACGCTTACATCGATGCACAATATAAAGAGCACACCACTTTTGTTCCGGGTTCTGCTCCCAACAATACACCTACACATACATTCAATGCATGGGCCAGCTACACAATCAGAGAAGGTGCGCTGCGTAACCTGAACCTGAGCGCTGGTGTGTATTATCTCGGTGATCGTCCGTATAACGACTGGACGCAGGCCAACACTAACTTCCACGGTATTCAACCCAACACAAAACCATGGAAGAATAAAGCTTACACCATTGTGAATGCACAGGTTGGTTATGAGATCAACAAGAACTGGGGTGTACGCGTATTTGGAAATAATATCTTCAATGCTGTTGGCTTCGACGCCTACCGCACCAGCTATATCGATCAGATCGATCCGGCGAATGTGGCAGCAGCAGTGATCTATAAATTTTAGCATGCAGCAGGAAACTGATTGTACAAATGATCCCATGATCTATAATGCAATCAGCGTTCAGGCGCTTCGGTTTCTACCGGAGCGCCTTTTTATTGCGGCTATGTCTGTGATGCTTCAGGCATCTTTTGTGTCACTGATTCTTTTCGTCGAAATAAGTACGCTTGCTCTTCATCGATTTCTGCCATCCGGTGGAGAAGATCGCTTCCTGATTTTTCACCCATAATTCCATGCGCTGACTCACTGCCAGTTGAACAGGGGCGGGCATGGCGTAAAACGATTTATCGATGGTAGTGTTCCGCTCGGCAGTCTGGAGGCCGTTCTGGTGGCGTACTCCGATCTTTTCTCCTTTGTAGAAGATCATGCATTTTACTCTTCCGTTTTTTAATCCGTTGTTGGTAGTGGTGCCATAAACGATCAGTGGATCAGCCAGTCCATCTTTGTCTATATCTTCAAATGCAATGTAGCTTTTCCAGAACCAGATGGTGTTTTCCGATTGGTCGCGTTGCAACACGTAATCATTCATGTCCCATACTTTGCTGTATTGTCCGTTTTCCGCCAGTTTCAGATTCACGGCTCTGATCCGGTAATGGAAGCTGTCGCTTTTCTGACCAACCGAATCGAGACTTTCAGTGAACACGCAGTAGTAATTGCCGGACTGATCTGTGTAATGATGCACGGAGCTTACGGGGTAGCTGAGCCGGTAAACCTGTTTCAGGCTATCGGTAAGCCAGGTAAGCGAGGATGGAGAAACCAGTTCGTGTGTAACTGCTGAAATCTGTGCTGATAGCAGGTTTGCGCCGGTCAGAGCCAGCAGGATAAGGCAAATCTTTTTCATCGTTAGTAGGTTTAGGTGATGAAGAAAGGGACAGGATTGCCTGATAAGTGAGGGTGTACTATAAAGTTACAAATGTTCCTGATAAAAGGAAATCGCATCAGAGCACCAGCTGTGCATGCAGTTTTTGCAGTGTGGCCAGCGGATCAACGCATAGCCCGGGATGCACTTTAGACGACTGAAGTACTGTGCTTCGTGTAGCAGTGAGCCAGCGGAAGCGGCTGGCAATATCGAGTTTAGCGATTGGACTGGCACTGGAATTGCCCAGCGCAATCTGTTCAAATGCCTGAAGATGTGCCTGAATTTCAGGGATATCCAATTTGGGGCAAAGTGCCAGCAGGCGATGGCTATCGACGGTGTAGATGGTTTGCAAAAAGCGTTTGTCCCTGCAATACAGAATCACTCCCGCATTGAGGAACTCTTCGCGTTCTACCCGTGGTACAATGCGGATCACTGCATATTCAAATAAGTACGCTTCTTGCATGCTGGGCTTCTTTTACAAATATTTCTGAGGCTTCGAGTCTTTTTGTGAGGAATCCGTAATAGATGTCGCGGATATGTTCCGGCGTTTCTTCGGTTGCCCATGTTTGCAGCCAGTCTGTAGGAATGGTGTTTACTATCTGTCTGATCTTTTCGGGAGTCAGCAGTTGACGGAACTGTTCATTCACCTCTTCTAGTCTGGAAGCGAATGGCAGCAGTACATGATCTTTCACCATGGTGAATGGTTTGATGGACTGTGCTTCCCATTGCTGCCACGAATGGTGGAAATACAAAGCTGCTCCGTGATCGATCAGCCAGAGTTCTTTATTCCAGTAAAGCATATTGGTGTTGCGCGCTGTTCTGTCTACGTTGGTGAGCAGGCAATCCATCCATACGATTTTCGATGCCAGCAGCGGATCTACATCGTTCACAACAGGGTCGAAAGTGATGGCGCTTTGCAGATAATGAAGGCCAAGATTCAGTCCTACACTGGCTTTCAGCAGATCTTGAATTTCTTCGTCTGGCTCTGTTCTTCCAAATGCCGGATCGAGCGTTGCAAATACCAGTTCAGGAATTCTGAGGCCGAGCGTTCGGGCGATCTCTCCTCCGATGAGTTCGGCTACCAGCGCTTTGATGCCCTGACCCGCTCCGCGGAATTTGAGTACATAGAGAAAGCCATCATCCGCTTCGGCGATAGCCGGCAGTGAGCCGCCTTCGCGCAGCGGTGTTACGTATCGTATCACCTTTACCGTTCTGAGTGTAAGTTCACTGGCAGACATAATGGAATTTGAGCAGCAAAATTAGGTAATTATTCTCCGTTCACAATCCGTTGTGTTTTTTTGCCGCTCTGCGTATAAATATTGAGGAGATATACTCCTTTGGCAAATCCCTGCATCGGAAGCTGGTACTGGGTTCCGGCGATTGTTTTCCGAAGCAGTATCCTTCCTGTTACGTCTGTAAGTTCAATGTTGCTGATCTCTCTGCTGCTTCTGATATACAGCAT
Source organism: Pseudoflavitalea sp. G-6-1-2 (assembly GCF_012927185.1). Lineage (GTDB taxonomy): Bacteria > Bacteroidota > Bacteroidia > Chitinophagales > Chitinophagaceae > Pseudobacter. The sequence continues at coordinate 240,350 of NZ_JABBGB010000001.1, read as the reverse complement.
ACCGCGTACAACGGGATTGGGATACACCTGCAGACTTTCTGCTACGTCCGATACCTGAATGGTTCTGATCGGCGAGTAACTTGTTCTGCCGTCTATATCGGTGATGAGTAATCGATAATAGTTTGTTCCATTGGATAACATCGGGTCCGTAAACTGATAGCGGATGGCGCTTTCGCTGTTGCCAGCCGCTGCTACTGTGCCAACCGGAATATAGTGAACACCGTTTGTGCTCTTTTCGATGGTGAAAGATTTTGTATTGATCTCCTGCGAAGTTTCCCACTGAAGCAGGGCTGCATTATTCTTACGCGTGGCCGTGAATGAAGTGAGCGTAACCGGAAGCGGTTTGTTTTGTCCTGGGCCGCCACCATTGAGCCAGAATTCTGAGAAATGGCTCACTGCATATTCTGCATAGTAACCACTGTCGTAAGGTATGATGTTCACCTGTGTTGGCGGAATGAATTGATACGTGCCGGTATGGTTGTCGCTGAGACTTCCGTTTTCTTCGGCGGTTGCACCACTGTATTGTGTAATGCCCAGCTGGTAAGGGTCTGATGGCTTGGAGCAGGTAGCGCATCCGCTGGCATTGATCAATGCCTGTGATTCTGATTCAAGGAAATAGTATCGTACAAGCACAGGTGAAGATGGCGCTGTTGCCGGTTTGATCACAATATTTCTATCGAGATAATACTGATCGCTGTTGCTGCGGACGGCACCGGTATTGCGGAAAACTTTTACTGTGGTGGAACCAAGGTTCTGTCCCTGTGGATTGATCGCTGCAATGATATCATTGCCCGATTTAAATTCAATCCAGTTATTGCCGTTCACCACCTGCGTGATACCCGCAGGGATATCTGGTCCCGCATATACACGGGCTTTGTCGAAGATATGTACATCATCGATTGCCACGCCTTCTGTGTTGAATCCGGGATCGCTTCTGATTACCATACGGAAACGAATGCGGCCGCTGGTTACGGGAAGTGCAATGGAAGATTCTCTCCATGCTGGCATAGAAAAATACCAGATGATGTGGCCCGGATGATTGTACCAGTTGCTGCCTACTCCGTAGGTGCCGAGCTTGGTCCAGGTAACATCATTGGTGCTGTATTCCATCCAATGGTTGTCGCAGAGACATGCATCTTCCATCAGAGAAATATGACTGAATGAAAGCACTGGTTTTGTCATGCCGGTAAGATTGAAACAGGGAGAATACAGGTAAGACAATTCTGCATTGTTGTAATTGCCATTGAGTGAGGTAACCCATGCGTTGATGCCGTTGGCCGCTTTATTGATGACGGTCTTTTGCGGCTTGCCCCATTCCCAGCTGCTGTTGTATCCGCCGGGATACCAGTAACCGTTGTTGGATTCAAATGTTTCGAGATAAGGGAAACTGTTGATCACGGGTGCTGTAGTGAAGCGGATCATCGCGAGCGTATCGTTGTTCACATAACTGTCGCCCGTTGCATGCACCCATGCGCGGATGGCATACTGCTGAAATGCTGAAAGATTTGCGGTTGATGCAAACTGATATGTTTTGCTTTCGCCTGCATTCAATGAAACTGTTTCAGACACAACCGTTCCATTCAACTCATAAGCAACCTGCACATTGCTGATGGCGCCGTTGCTGTAGTTCTTTATCTGAACTTTGATCGGCTCGGCATTGGTTAATGCACAGATGCCGGGATAAGACGGATTCACCAATGATACAACTCCTACATCACCCGAAGTGCGGGTGAGTTTAATATCGTCGTAAGTAATGCCGTCTTCCATCAGGTTGTCGGAGGTGGGAGTATTGGCGGATGTGAATCCCTGCTGGCCAAGCCTCACCTGAAAACCGGCGCCTATTGTCTGCGCTGGTGAAGCAGCAGCAAGGGTTTCAGTAATGTTGATGCTTGGGGCTGCTTTGTAAATGCCTACTTCATCTACAGTTGCAGGAAGCGTAAATACAGGTAGCCATGCATTGCCCTCCGCGCCTCTTATCCAAACACGATTTCCCGGCAGTGAAAAATCAATGCCCTGATTTTTGTAAAAGAAATCGAGCCAGATCTGGTCGGTTGAGTTGTATGAAGAGAGATTGAAAGTGAGTGTTGCGCTGTCTGGAGTAGCCGGGCTGGCATACCTTTTCTGATCGAGCAGCATAGAACGGATACCGGTTTTTGCAAAACCGGGTTCACCTGTTCTTCCTCTGCTATTTACAAAACCGGTGTTGAAGTCTGCCCGGTCAAGACCTTCCAGCCCGAAAGTAGATACTGAATAAGTTCTTTCGTCCGCCGACTCAAAACTTTCGGTAAAGGATGGGTTGAGCGTAATTGCAGGATTGGGAAGATGTTTAACAGTTGTAACAACGGTATCGTTTTTCAATACTGCATCAGCTGCATATCGCACCCATGCCTTTATCTTATAGATGCCGGGCGTACCGAAATTTTCAGCTGTTGCAAATGCATAATCCCTGGAAGCACCTGCCGCGATTACAACGTTGCTGCTTTCGGTTATCACTGCACCATTATTTATTTGATAAGACAGCTGATAAGGGCCACTGGTAGGAATGCCTCCCAGATTGCGTAAGCGGATTCTTACAGGAACAGTGCCTGGTTGAGAAGGTGTGAACTGCCTTCCGTTTTTGGGGTTGATCAGCAGGAACGCTGTAAGATCATTGTTGAATTCAGTTCCGGTACAGGTTCCTCCGGAGGGGATGATGGATGCGGCCACTGATCTTCTTCCGGGTACTCCATTGATGAGTGCTCTTACAGCGATCCAGCAGGTAGTATCAATGCGAAGTGAATTCAGCGTATAAGCTGTTGCGTTAGTGCTGGCAACAACAGTCATACTGTCTCCGCTGAGCATCATTATTTCATAATTGTCGGCATCGGTGATGGCGGGCCAGCTGATATTCACGTAACCAGGGCAGGTATTGGCCAGCGTAATCAGCGGCTGACCAAGTATGGTGAATGGTTTGTCGCTTACATCGGTGGTGGAATTTCTTGAAACCCTTATCAGCGCTTGCTTTGCTGAAACAGAGGGTACTGTAAAATCATAGAAGCGTGCATCTGACGGCACTGAATTGCTGAGCACCGTCCAGTTGCTGCCATTGTCCCCGGAATATTCAACTGTGAATGGATCGGTGCTGTTGTCGTAAGCGCTCCACCGTATCTTTTCAATTTCGCCGGGCACAAACGTTTCTCCTGCTGTTGGATAGGTTACTGTAATGGAGGGCTCTATGAGCTGGTATACTACAAAGTATTGTTGTGGTCCGGATGGAATATTGGTTCCGTTTACAAGTATGTTCACCGACCCGGCAGGTGGGTTGCTGATCACCACCTGTTCGATATTGTTGAGATTGTCGACCCCTTCTTTGGCCGTGCTGTCGGCTTTTGCCGGCAGGGGATTCAGGATCAGCGGATGGTGCTGCATGGCATCTGTACCTGTTACTGTGAGGTCGAGATTGTTCACAAGTGCAGTGGATGCGAGTGGGGTTGCGGGCGGGTCTACCCAGTAGAGCAAAACTTTCAGCTGGGCAAGTCCGGCAGGGATGTTGATCGTATGTGTGTTGTTGTTTCCGTTGGTGACCGATGCAGCGAAGTACTGATTCTGTTCGAGCATTTCAACAGCTGTCCGTGCATTGAGTTTACCGAAGCCCCATGTGTAATCGGGTCCGGGTTCGCCCATATCTTCTGCTCCGTTGCAGGCCAGCGCTTTTATCAGGCCTGCATTTGGGTCGGTACCTCCATGCAGTTGACGGTATCTTTCGTACAGCAGCGCCAGGGATCCGGTAACCGCCGGTGATGCCATGCTGGTGCCACTGATGGCGCCATAGCCATTGTTGATGGTAGAAGAAAAAACGGAAATCCCTCCGGCCATTACTTCCGGCTTGATGCGTCCGTCTTTTGCGGGGCCACGGCTGGAGCCACCAGCTATGAGATCATCGTTGGTATTATAAGCACCCACTACGAGTGCGTTCTTGCTGCTCTGATAGCCGGATCTTACTGTGGCGAATCCCGGAGCGAACGGAGCGCATGTTTTGCCTCCATCATTACCCACTGCAAATACGTGAAGCAGGGTAGGATTGTTGAAGAGCTGAGCGTCTGTGTAATTGGAGAGGGCATCATACTCGCCTGTGCCTGCACATCCCGGCGTACTCGATTCGTAAGAGTTGTTGGTGAGCACCATGGCGTACTTGCTCATGTACAGTGGTGTATTCACCAGAATGCCGCTGAAATAATCCGATACGATGGTGGCTTTGGGGGCCATGCCCATATATCGGGGATTCAGCAAGCCCGCTCCTGCAGCGGTTCCTGTAGTATGAACGCCATGCGAAGCTGCAGGGGCAGGGTTGCGGTTGATCAGTCTGCCGGTAAAATCGAGATGGGTAGGATCTCCTGCATCACCCACTCCAATGGTTACCTGCTTTCCCTGTAAGTTTCTGCCTGTGGCATCTGCCAGCGAACTGATGCCGATGGCTGCACGGCTTTTGTTGTTGAGCGGAACATCTTTCAGCGCTTGTACATGCACGTAAGTAACAAAAGGAAGCGCAGCTATTTTTCTTACAGCAGCTGAGTCTGCCTGCACAAACAGGGTGTTTTCTGGTTGTATCGGATTCTCTCTGAGCTGTGCTCCTGTCAGCTGCAATTGCTGCAACACATCTGCATGAGTAAGATTGCCTGCAAAATGCACAGCCACCGTTTCATCTGCACCTGGCTGCCTGTTCTGCAAAGACGCAGCTATTTTCAGCGAGGCATCCGGAAAATACACTGCATTCACAGCATATTTTTTCAAATTGGCGAGTGGCATATCTGCCGGCAGTTCTGCGAAGTATGCATTACCCGGAATATAATCGAAGAGCTGAATGCCCTGGCTGGAAAGTTCATTTTTTTGTGAGGCGCCCGGCAGCCGGTCGAAGCGAAGCATCACATAATTCTTTCTCCTGTACTGCATGCGCTGACGAACGTCATCTGTTAGTTTCACAGACTGAATATTCATCTTATCCGTAATGGTGGCCGTTTTCAGCTGGGGCGGAAGCTTTTTTTCCTGCGCGGATACAGGCAACTGAAAGAACGCCAATGCGGCCAGTAAAAAGTAGAAATGCTTCATTATGGGACATTTAGGGATATTGGTCTGCTAACAGCTGTTAAGATAGTCAATTTCCTGTTAAAGCCTAAGCGGAGAGGACCGGATGAAAAACGCGCAGTTTCAGTTTGGGAGCAGCATAACCAGCAGGATACATATGGATATTTATCAATAGGCAAACAGCTGTTAGCGACTATTTTTCGAATAGTCTACCAAAATAGTGGAAATAATTTTTTGTGGTTGAACCATTCCCATTATCTTTGTTTTACAAGCAGTATCACTATGCTATCGATGCCTCATATAATTAAACATAATAGCTGTTGTTGTTGTAACGCCTGTTACAGCTGTTGATACGCACGCTCGTCCCTCCCTCTGTACAATTGTCTCCCAATAGGTTTCACCAGAACTTGATGCAAATAAATTATGAACGTAACAATACCAGATTATCTTCAGGAATTAGTCTACTACTCAGGTAGATTAAGTATGCAGGAGTTCCTGCGCCTGCTGATTCAGAAGTTTCCCGGTCAGATAACATTCTCTACCAGCTTCGGTGCAGAAGATCAGGTGATCACACACGAGATACTCAGCAATCAGTTGCCCATAGAACTGTTCACACTCGATACGGGAAGATTATTTGCCGAAACCTATTCAACCTGGAGCAGCACAAACGATCGTTATCATACGCAGATCAAAGCATATTTTCCTGATTACCGCAACCTCGAAAAGTTCATCACCACAAAAGGGCCCAATGCCTTTTATGAATCGGTGGAAAACAGAAAGCTGTGTTGCCATATCAGAAAAGTGGAACCACTCAAACGCGCACTGCAAGGACATGCCATCTGGATCACCGGCCTCCGTGCAGAGCACTCTCCCGAACGTACCGGGCACAGTCTCATCGAGTGGGATGCCGCAAATAATATTGTGAAGTACAACCCGCTCCTGAACTGGACTTCAGCCGAAGTGCAGCAATACATCAGTAAACACAATGTGCCTTACAATGTGTTGCACGATAAAGGCTTCGTAAGCATCGGCTGTCAACCCTGTACAAGAGCCATCCGCCCCGGTGAAGATTTCCGTGCAGGAAGATGGTGGTGGGAAGATGCCAGCAAAAAAGAATGCGGCCTTCACGTAAGCAACTAGAACAGCGAACTGATAATGATCATGCGATCGAACCCATTCCGGTTACATCCGGTGAATTTATATAACAACAATTGTGAGTATGCCCAGATTAGATTATTTAGACCAGTTGGAGTCGGAAGCCATACATATCTTCCGCGAAGTGGCAGGACAATTTGAGCGGCCAGCTCTATTGTTCTCAGGAGGAAAAGATTCCATTACACTCGTACATCTGGCATTGAAAGCATTCCGCCCGGGGAAATTTCCTTTCCCGCTGGTACATATCGATACAGGACACAATTTCCCAGAAGCCTTACAGTTCCGCGATGCGCTTGCAGCCGAAATCGGAGAGAAGCTCATTGTTCGTAATGTGGAAGATACCATCAAAGCCCGGAATCTTACCGAGCCAAAAGGAAAGTTCGCCAGCCGTAATGCCCTGCAGACCTACACCCTGCTCGATACCATCGAGGAATTCAAATTCGATGCCTGCATCGGCGGTGCAAGACGTGACGAAGAAAAAGCAAGAGCCAAAGAACGCATATTCTCCGTTCGTGACGAGTTCGGTCAGTGGGACCCCAAGCGGCAACGTCCTGAGCTCTGGAATATCTTCAACGGCAGGATCCACAAAGGTGAGAATGTGCGCGTGTTCCCCATCAGCAACTGGACGGAGCTCGATATCTGGAACTATATCCGCCGCGAAAAGATCGCACTTCCATCCATCTACTTTGCACACGATCGCAAAGTGATTGAACACGAAGGACAGCTGGTAGCAGTATCCGATTTCATTCAGCTCGAAGACAAAGATGTAGTGCATACCAAACAGGTGCGCTACCGTACCGTGGGAGACATGACCTGTACTGCGGCAGTAGAATCGTCGGCCGATTCGCTCGATGATATCATCCGCGAGATCACTGCCACCAAAACCAGCGAACGCGGCGAAACCCGCATCGACGACAAAGTATCGGAAGCAGCCATGGAAGACCGTAAAAAGAATGGATACTTCTAACTAACAATTAACAATAACCGAATAATTATATCAATGGACCTTTTGCGATTTATAACAGCAGGCAGCGTAGACGACGGAAAGAGTACGCTTATCGGCAGATTGCTCTACGACAGCAAGAGCATCATGATCGATCAGCTCGAAGCCATCGAAAAGCAGAGCAAGAATAAAGAAGAGGGAGAGATAGACCTGGCGCTGCTTACAGACGGACTCCGTGCCGAGCGCGAGCAGGGCATCACCATTGACGTTGCGTACAAATATTTCTCTACACCCAACAGGAAATTCATCATAGCAGATGCGCCGGGCCATATTCAATACACAAGGAATATGGTTACCGGAGCATCCAATGCAGACCTCGCCATTATTCTCATCGACGCAAGAAACGGCGTGGTAGAGCAAACGAGAAGGCATTCCATCATTGCTTCACTCTTAGGCATTCCGCACATTGTGGTTGCCGTGAACAAAATGGATATGGTAGATTACTCACAGGATGTATACAACAATATTCTCATCGACTATGCGCATGTAGCGCAAAGCCTCGGCCTGAAGAATGTAACCTATATTCCTATCAGCGCACTGAATGGAGACAATATTGTTGAGAAAACCGACAAGACCCTCTGGTACGAAGGACCGTCGCTGCTGCAATTCCTCGAAGAAGTGCGCCTGGAAGATGATGTAGACCTGAAGCATGCGCGTTTCCCTGTGCAGTATGTGATCCGCCCTCAGACAGAAGACCTGCACGATTATCGCGGCTATGCCGGCAAGATCATCAGCGGTGTGTACAAAAAAGGTGATCAGGTAACCGTATTCCCATCGGGTGTAAGCAGCACTATCAAAGCCATTGAGTTGGGAGGAAAAGAGGTGGAGGAAGCATTTGCGCCGCAAAGCGTTGTGCTGCATCTCGCAGATAATGTGGATGTGAGCAGGGGAGATGTGATCGCCCTTTCCAACGATGTGCCTAAAACAGAACAGGAGTTGGAAGTATTGCTCTGCTGGATGGACAACAAACCACTAGTTCCCGGAAACAAATATTTATTACAGATCAACAGCAGGCAGGTACGTGCGGCTGTTCGTGAAATCTCATACAAGCTGGATGTGAATACCCTTCTGCAGGAAGCCAATCCACAGCAGGCTGTACTGAACGATGTGATCAGGGCTACGATCAAAACGGCATCGCCGGTAGCTTTCGATGCATACAGTGAGCTGCGTGTGAATGGCGGAGCCATCCTCATCGATGAGACAAGTCATGTTACAGTTGGTGCCTGCATGATTCAGTGATCAATCTAAAACTACCAACATGAGCGCAGAATTTGTAAAACATTTGTATCAGCTGAAGCTGAAGAATACACAGCAGTTCCCTGACAAGGCTACCACAGAGCAGTTCATCGATCAGCTGTTTGCGTTGCTGTTTGTACCGCGTGCCGGAAGGCAACTGGGCTTTACCGAATTTGAGAATGAGTACGAATCACTAAAAAGTCATTTGTCTACACTCGTGTACGATGTAGTGCATAATGGTGATCAAACGCAGGCGATCACAGACAAATTTTTTGAAGAGCTTCCTGCAGTACATGCATTGCTGCTGAAAGATGCGGCAGCCATCTCCGCATGGGATCCGGCAGCTGAGAGTCTCGAAGAAGTGATCATCGCCTATCCCGGTTTCTTCGCTATTGCTGTATATCGCTTTGCGCATCAGCTCTGGAAGCAGCAGGTAAAGATCCTGCCAAGATTATTCACCGAGTATGCGCACAGCAAAACGGGTATCGATATTCATCCCGGTGCAACCATCGGCGAATCTTTCTTCATCGATCACGGCACTGGCATTGTGATTGGAGAAACCACCGAGATCGGCAGCAATGTGCGCATCTATCAGGGAGTAACCCTCGGCGCTTTAAGCGGAGGAAGAGAAAAGAGCAGTGGCAAAAGACATCCGAGCATTGAAGACAATGTGATCATTTATTCGGGCGCCACTATTCTGGGCGGCGAAACAGTGATCGGAAAGAACAGCACAATCGGTGGGAATGTGTGGATCACCTATCCCGTACCTGCGGGATCACTGGTGTATCACAAGAGCGAAGTAGTTGCTAAGAAAGATTTTTCTTTTACCGATGCCGTCAATGGCATTTTAGGGAAGCGCGATATCGCTTCCGCATAAAGAACAACAAAACAGGGCACTGCTTTTTTTTGTGCCCCAATAATCTACTAAAAAAGTAGACAATTATGCCAAACTACCCAACAACAGGAAAAGTGATCATCGCTGGGGCCGGTCCGGGTGATCCCGAATTGCTCACACTGAAAGCGCTGCGTTACCTGCAACAGGCAGACGTGGTGCTGGCAGACAGACTGGTCAGCGAGCAGGTGTTATCGCAGTATGTAAAATCAGAAGCAGAGATCATTGCAGTAGGAAAACAGTGTCGCCGCGGAGCCAGCACGCCGCAGGAAACCATCAACGAACTGATGGTGGAATACGCGCTGAAAGGCAAACTGGTTGTGCGATTGAAAGGAGGCGATGTAAGTATCTTCTCCAATGTGCTCGACGAATTGCAGGCGCTGAAAGACGCGGACATTGCGTATGAGATCATCCCCGGCGTTACTGCCGCATTGGGCGCTGCCGCTTACGCAGGCATTCCGCTCACTGCAAGACAGTACAGCACTGCCGTTCGGTTTCTCACTTTCTATCGCAATGAAGTGATCAACGACCAGTACTGGAAAGATCTCGCCGCTACCGATGATACGCTGGTGTTCTATATGTCGTCCGAAACATTGGATGGCGTTGTGGCCAATCTGCTGAAACACGGTATCAGTGATGAGAAACTGCTGGCCGTGGTAGAACAGGCAACAACTCCGCAACAGCAGGTAGATGTAACCAACCTCTACAGCTATGCGGAAAACTGGAAAGGGAAAACCTTTCTCAGTCCTGCACTGGTGATCATCGGAAAAGTGGTGGCATTGCACCAGCAATTCGCCTGGATTGCCAATAGCCCTACACGCGAAACATATTTCAAACCGGTAGCCAAATTGTTCACTGCATCGACAGTTGCTACAGAAAAAGCCAATCAAAATGCTAGTAGAGCCTAAACTGAAGACACTGCTGGAGCTGGTGCGCACATCCACACGCGAAGAGCTGGTATGGATGAACGGATACCTGGCCGGATTGCTGGAACGCCCGGCAGAATCCACTGCTGCCGCCATTCAGGAAGTAGCCAACATTCTGCAGCAACCTGCACCTTCGAAGCCTGCCGTGCAGAAAATTACACTTGCTTACGGAACCGAAACCGGCAATTCAAAAAAACTCGCCACCGATTTTGCTGCGAAGGCCAAAAAGGCCGGCGTAAATGCAAAGCTCGTAGGCCTCGATCAGTATCGCCTGAACGATCTCAGCAAAGAAGAATATTTCTTTGCCATCATCAGTACGCAGGGAGATGGTGAACCTCCTGCCACCGCAAAGAAATTCTACGATCATATTCATCAGAACGGAGCAAAACTGCCGCAATTGAAATTCAGCGTGCTCGCCCTTGGTGATACTTCTTATCCGCTTTACTGCAAGGCAGGGGAAGATGTGGATGAGCAATTATCCAAACTCGGTGGACAAAGAGTGGTGCCGCTTCAAAAGTGCGACACCGACTACGAAGCCGATGCGGCCACTTGGTTCAGTTCTGTATTGCAATTGCTGAGCGGAGCCGCGCAACCCGCGCCACAGGCGGCTGTTGCTGCGCCTGCGAAAAAACTGCACAGTAAAAAAACATATACGGGTTCTATACTCGGCAATATAAATCTGAATGATCGTGGATCATCGAAAGAAACCTATCATATCGAAATAGGAGTGGAAGAAGATGTGGATTATTTGCCTGGCGACAGCATTGGCATCGTGCCACATAATCCACAGTCGACAGTGAACGCGATTCTGTCACTCACGGGCATCAATCCTTCCGTGATCATCAATCACAGAAATGAGGCACTGCCTGCAGAACAGTTGCTCCGTAATCGTCTTAATATTGTTTACCTGCCAGAGCGTGTGGTAAAGCAGTATGCGAAGCTGGTGCAGCAGGATATCCCCGCAACCCGCATCGGACTGCTCGATCTGCTGAAGATCTATCCGGTAAAAGATGCTGCGCAATTTGAAGAAGTGATCGCATTGCTGGAACCAATCACGCCAAGATTGTATTCCATCTCATCTTCACCATCTGCGCACGACAGAGAGATCCACCTCACTGTTGCACGTGATACCTTCTTCGTGAATGGCGAATGCAAGCGCGGACTCTGCTCCGATTTTCTTTCGCAGCACGATGAGAATGCAGAACTGGATTTTTATGTGCATCGCAATAATCAGTTCCGCCTGCCGGAGCCTGATGCCGATCTGATCATGATTGGCCCCGGTACAGGCATCGCGCCATTCCGGTCATTCCTCTGGGAGCGGGATGCAGCGGGCGCTTCAGGCCGCAATTGGCTCTTCTTCGGAGAGCAGCATTTTGTATCTGATTTCCTCTATCAGACTGAAATTCAGAACTGGCTTCAGACCGGTACGCTCCATAAATTAAGTCTTGCTTTTTCAAGAGATCAGCAATACAAAATTTATGTGCAACACCGTATTCTCGAAGAGGGAAGGGAATTGTGGAAGTGGCTCGAAAACGGCGCTTACATCTATCTCTGCGGAACAAGAGACCCCATGAGCACCGACGTTGAATACGCCGTGTTGCAGGTGATCGAAAGATTTGGAGGAAAGGGCAGCAGAGATGCCATCAATTACCTGGAAGACTTAAAAGCCGCAGGCAGATTTTTGAAAGACGTTTATTAAAATCATTATGAGCACTAACCAAAATAATCTCTCACCGGTAGAAAGGATCAAAACAAAGAGTGACGCCCTGCGCGGCACACTCAAGCAAAGCCTTCAGGATAGCGCCACAGGCGCGCTGCGCGAAGACGATCAGAGCGTAGTGAAATTCCACGGAATGTATCAGCAGGATGATCGTGATCGCCGCGAAGAGCGTTCCGCCAAGAAACTCGAATGGCTGTATTCCTATATGATCCGTCTCCGTCTGCCTGGTGGACTGCTTACGCCGCAACAGTGGGTGGGACTGCATCATATTGCCGGCGAACATTCTACCGGCACTATCAAGATCACTACCAGACAAACCATACAATTGCACGGCATTCTCAAGTCGCATGTGAAACCAACCATCAAAGCATTCAATACACTGCAGCTCGACAGCATCGCGGCTTGCGGAGATGTGAACAGAAATGTTGTCTGCAATGCGCATCCGCATCAGTCAGAACTGCATGCAGAAATTTTCAGCTACGCCGCTAAGATCAGTGAGATGGCATTGCCTAAAACCCGCGCCTATTACGAAGTGTGGCTCGATGAGCAACCACTGCTCAACAAGGAAGAAGAAGCAGATCCGCTTTATCAGGATCGCTACCTCCCCAGAAAATTCAAAGTGGCTATTGCCATCCCACCATACAACGATGTGGATGTGTTTGCCAATGATCTCGGATTGATCGCCATCGTAGAAAACAATAAACTCATCGGTTTCAACATCGCTGCAGGTGGCGGCCTCGGAGCTACACACGGCAATGCCAATACTTATCCGAGACTGGGCACCATACTGGGTTTTGTTGAGCCGGGAGAGAAAACACTCAAAGCGGTATACGAAATAATTACAGTACAGAGAGATAATGGCAATCGCAGCGACCGTAAGTTGTCGAGGCTCAAATACACCATCGACAAAATGGGTGTGGAAGCATTCAAAGCCGAAGTGGAAGCCCGATGTGGATTTGCACTCGAACCGGCAAAACCATTTGAATTCACCCAACGTCGCGATGATTATGGGTGGTTCCAGAACCACGAAGGCAACTGGTATTACACGGTATTTACGGAAAGCGGCCGCGTGCTCGACGACGACAAAGTGGCGCTCAAAACAGCTATGCTGGAAATAGCCAAAACAGGAGCGGCCAACTTCCGTTTCACCTGCAATCAGAATCTCATACTTAGCGACATTGCACCAGCTGATAAACCAGCCATCGAATCGCTGCTGCATCAGTTCGGCATCATCGAACATACAGAGAATGCAGGCGCCATGCGCAAGAGCGCTATTGCCTGTGTGGCCTTCAACACCTGTTCACTGGCGCTGGCGGAGGCGCAACGCTACCTGCCCACACTGATCACCAGACTTGAACCGATACTGGCAAAACATGGATTGAGTGATGATGATATTTCCATTCGCATGACCGGTTGCCCCAACGGATGCGGAAGACCCTATGCAGCAGAGATCGGATTGATCGGAACTGCATATGGACAATACAACCTGCATATCGGCGGCGACAGATACGGTTATCGTCTCAATACAAAATATAAAGAGAACCTCGATGAACCTGCCATACTCGCGGAGCTTGATACACTCCTCGGAACATACAGCAGGGAACGCAATACAGGTGAGACATTCGGTGATTTTACAATCCGGAATAATTGGGTACAAACCAACCCTAAATCAGCATCATGAGTGAAGCAACTTCAATACAAGATCCATTGCAGAAAACAGAAGAAATTGCAGACAGCAATCATCTCTTTCCTGTGTTCCTGAAACTGAGTGGGCTCCGCGTTCTGCTGATAGGGGCCGGCAATGTTGGACTGGAGAAATTATCCGCCATGCTCGACAATGCACCCGATGCAAACATCACGGTGGTAGCTCCGAGCATCGGAGAATCTGTTCGCAACCTCGCTGAAAAGTTTCCGCGTATTGCACTGCATGAAAGAAATTTTGAAGAAGCTGATCTCGATAACAAAGACCTGGTAATTGTTGCCATCAATAATAAAGAAGTAGGCAGAAGGATCTACACAGTAAGCCGTGACCGGAATGTACTGATCAATGTAGCCGATACGCCCGATCTGTGCGACTTCTATCTCAGTTCCATTGTGCAGAAAGGACAATTGAAAATCGCAATTTCAACAAACGGAAAATCACCCACTGCAGCAAAGCGGATCAAGGAAGTACTGAATCATGCTATGCCTGCTGAACTGAACGATGTATTGAACAATCTGCATACAGTGCGCAATCGCCTCAACGGCAATTTTGCGGAGAAGGTAAAAAGACTCAATGAACTCACCAGAGTGCTGGTAGAAGAAGGAAGTGAGAAAGATCGTAAATGGAGAAAAATAGCCACGAGATCGGTGCAGGTATTTGCGCTGATGCTGATCGGGCATTTTATTTTCAGTTACGTGCCCTGGCAGGATATTGGTTCAGGTGCTGTGGATCTGGCAAAATCGCTGGAACCTAATTTTCCCATCATGCTGCTCGCGGGTTTCCTGGCACAAATGGTGGATGGCGCACTGGGCATGGGTTACGGCGTAACCAGCGCAACTATTCTGTTGTCTGCGGGGGTGAACCCTGCTGCAATCAGCGGAAGCATTCACACGGCGGAGATGTTTGCGAGTGGAGCATCGGGATACAGCCATTATAAGTTCGGCAACGTGAACAAGAAACTGTTCAAGGCATTGCTGATTCCCGGAGTGATCGGCGCTATCCTCGGTGCTGTGCTGTTGACGCAACTCGGAGAATCGCATGTGGATTACATTCGTCCGATTATGGCTGCCTATACTTTGTTTCTCGGAATACGAATTCTGGTGAATGCATTCCGCAAACAAAAAGCTCAGAAGAAATTCAAGCGATACGGTGTGCTGGCAGGTGCCGGTGGCTTCCTCGATTCGTTTGGTGGCGGTGGCTGGGGACCAATTGTAACCACTACGCTGATCACCAAGGGACGCAGTCCGCGTTATGTGATAGGATCGGTGAGTCTGGCAGAATTCTTTGTAACGCTGGCCAGCGCCTTCACTTTCTTCACCTTGCTGGGAGTGAGCCACTGGCAAACCATTCTGGCGCTGGTGGTGGGGGGATTGATCGCTGCTCCGTTAGCTGCTAAACTAACGGGCAAGCTGCCTCGAAAAACATCCTTCATCCTGCTTGGATGTCTGGTGATTTTGTGGAGCATTAGAATTCTGTGGAAGATTCTGTAGCAGAACACCAGTCCGATACACATATTATTCTCTGTGTAAAGGCAGAGAATTTTTTAGACACAAATAGTCTACTAAAACAGTAGACTAAAATCATAAACCAGATTAAAACAACCCACAATCAAATGCCAACTTTTATGAGAAAGGAAATTGTACCTCAACAGTACTGGATCTTATCACACCAAAACAAGCGAGCGGCAAACGGACGCTATAGCCGATGGTGGCTGTATGCTTTGCTGGTGCTCAGTTTCAGCCATTTTATTCCTGATACGTCAACGGCTCAGGAAGCAACCCTGATAGAGATTTCCGGACTGGTAATCGATCAGGAAAAGAAAGAACCGATTTCCGATGTGAGCATTCAGATAAAAGGATCGGTAACAGGTACCATCACCAACAGCACAGGTGCTTTTGTGCTTCGTACCAAACAGAAGCTTCCTTTCACGCTCGTGATCACTTCTGTTGGTTTTCAACCACAGGAGCTGCAGGTGACCAGCCTCGCCAGCAAATTGCAGATAGCGCTGGTTACTCAAACAGTGCTGGGTAACGAAGTGGTGGTAACAGCTTCCCGCGTAGCGGAGAATATCCTCAAGTCTCCGGTTGCGATCGAGAAGCTCGATATCCGCGCTATCCGCGAAACACCTGCCCCAAGTTTTTATGATGCGTTGGAGAACGTGAAAGGAGTTCAGATGACGACATCCAGCCTCACTTTCAAAGTACCCAATACGCGTGGATTCAATATCCCCAACAACTTCCGTTTCATGCAACTGGTAGATGGTGTGGATATGCAGGCTGCCACGCTCGGTGTGCCGCTCGGTAATGCCATCGGTCCAACCGAGCTCGATATCGCCAGTGTGGAAATCACGCCGGGTGCGGCTTCTGCGCTGTATGGCATGAACGCCATCAATGGTATGGCCAACCTAATTACGAAGAGTCCGTTTACCTATCAGGGCCTGAGCGTTTATCATAAAACAGGAGTGAACCACGTAGATGGAAAAGACAGAGATGTTAGTCTGTTGACCGAATCTGCCATCCGCTACGCACATGCCTTCCACAACAAATGGGCATTCAAGATCAATGCGAGCTACCTGCGGGGAACCGATTGGGTGAGCAGTACTGCCACTGATCAGAACCCCAACAATCTGAATACCGCCAATCCGAATTTCAAAGAACTGAATGGTGCTAACAACAATCCTGCTTACGATGCATGGAACAGATATGGCGATGAGAACAACAACGCCGTAACTATTCAGGGTGTGAACTACAATGGAGCAAACCGCACTTTCATTCTCCGCAGAACAGGTTACTGGGAAAAAGATCTCGTGAAGCCGACAGTAGATAACCTCAAGTTCGATGCAGCACTGCATTACCGCCTCAGCGAAAACGCTGAACTGAGCTACAGTTACCGGTTTGGTAAGATGGATGGCGTGTTCCAGCGCGGAAACAAAATTCAGCTCGACAATGTGATTGTACAAAACCACAAACTCGAACTGAAAGGACATAACTACTTCGTAAGAACATATGTCTCTCTGGAAAATACCGGCGATTCCTACAACCTGAAACCCTTGGCAGATAACCTTCAACTGACACAATCGTCCAATACCGTTTGGGGCAACAATTTCAAAACTGCTTTGCAGAATGCACTTGCCACCAACGATCTGCCAACAGCAATGCGCATAGCCAGAGTAGCTGCCGATGCCGGAAGAGCAGAGCCCGGTACAAAAGCTTTTGATGATCTGAAGAAAACAATCATCAGTATCAATAACTGGGATCACGTGAATGGCGGCGTAGCAGGTGCACCAGCTACAGGCGGAGCATGGCTGAAACAGCAGAGCCGAGTGTATCATGCGGATGCACAGTGGGATCTCAGCAACAAGATTAAGATCTTCAACCTGCTGGTTGGTGGTGATGCAAGGATCTATGAAGTGATTCCAGATGGTAACAACTTCGTTGATTTCTCCCGTCCGTTGGCAGAACGCAACCAGCCTTTGAAACCAGGATCTGATGATTTCGGCAAGAACGTTTACTATAAAAAATTCGGAGCTTTTGCACAGGTGACCAAAACTTTCTTCAATGAAAAACTGAAAGTATTTGCTTCACTTCGTTTCGATCACAATCCTGAGTTCGATCCCAAATTCAATCCCCGCATAGCTTTGCTGTACACGCTGGCGGAGAAACATAATTTTCGTGTGAGCTTCCAGAACGGATTCCGTTACCCTGCTTTGTTCGAGGCCCTGAGCTTCGTGAACAACGGGAACGTGCGCCGTGTTGGTGGACTCAGCTATATCAATGAAGGACTGGGTTATCTCGAAAACTCCTACACACTCGCTTCTGTAAATGCATTCAACGCGGCATACAACAAAGACCGCGATCCTGCTCTTCCTCCCAAAACAGTTGACAATGCTGCTGCGCTGAAGAACCGTGCGTTACTCGATGTAACTGCGCTTTCGCCCACCAGACCTGAACGCATCAATTCATTTGAAGCTGGTTACAAAAGTGTACTGTTCGGCAATAAACTGATTCTGGATATCGATGCCTATCTGAACGAGTACGACGGATTTTTAGGACAGGTGGAAGTGGCAGTGCCCAACAGCGGCAAAGTAGGTTCCGATCAGGCTGTGATCGATATGGTGGCAGATAACAGATCGAAGCAAACCCGCTACCGTGTGTACACCAATGCGAAGAACAAGTATCGAAACTATGGATCATCCCTCGGCGCTACCTGGATCTTCTACAAGAAATTCACGGTTGGCGGCAATGTGAACTTCAACGATATCGTGTCTAACAAATCGAGCGATGTGTTCATCACTGGTTTCAATACTCCGAAATGGATCACCAATGTATCGTTCGGCAACAGGGAAGTAGTGAAGAACCTTGGCTTCAACATCGTGTGGAAATGGCAGGATGATTTCCTCTGGGAGAGCCCGCTTGCAAACGGTAAAGTGGCTGCATACAGCACCATCGATGCACAGGTTAGTGTAAAACTTCCAAAGCTGAATACAACCATCAAAGGCGGTGGCGCAAATCTGCTGAATCACCGATACATTCAATATGCAGCCGGACCAACAATCGGAGCCATCTACTATGTGGCGATTACTGTTGACGGATTGCTGAAGTAAATTATTTTCGCAATCCTAATACAAACCAAGTCGTATGCGAAAATTTTTTACTGTGGCACTGCTGACGAACTGCCTGATATCCCCGGCATTCTCGCAGAGCAAGCAAACAACTTCTGAAGAGCAGGTCTGGTTGGGCTATTTCAACCAGACCCGCCTTTCGGATAAATGGGGATTCTGGGCCGAAGCCCAGATCAGAACGAAAGAGAATTTCTTTTCCAATTTCTCCACAGGGCTCGGGCGCGTTGGCCTCACGTATTATCTGAACGATAATGCGAAGCTTACTGTTGGATATGCCTATGTGAATCATTTCCCTGCAGACAATCACAAAAATGTTTCGCAGCCTGAACACCGCCCCTGGCAACAGTTTCAGTGGCATACGAAATATGGAAAACTGAGATCGATGCAGTGGGTAAGATTGGAAGAACGTTATCGCCGCAAGATCCTGAACGATGATGAGCTGGCCGATGGCTATGCCTTCAACTTCAGGGCGCGATACAATTTTCTGTTACAGGGTCCTATCGGATCAAAGCCATTCGAACCAGGAACTTTTTCGTGGATCCTGAACGATGAAGTGCATATCAACTTTGGAAAAGAGATCGTGTACAATTACTTTGATCAGAACCGCTTCTTTGCAGGATTCTCTTATCATGTGAACAAGCACGATCAATTGCAGGTGGGTTACATGAACCAGTTTCAGCAGCTGCCTGCCGGAAACAAATATCGCACCCTGCATGTAGCCAGGGTGTTCTATTTCCACAATCTGGATCTGAGAAAGAAGTAGCTTATTTTTTTAGCCATCTGCCCAATTCTTCCGAAATCATTTTTCCTTCCACCATGAAACCATCATGGCCGTAAGCGGAATCGATTTCAATCAGGGAAGCGTTGGGCAGTTGTCTTTGTATGAAGCGCTGTTCTTCCACCGGGCAGAGGATATCGCTGCTGATGCCTACGATGAGGGTGCGTTGCTGAATGTTTTGCAGTACAGCTTCTACATCGCCATTGCGGCCGCGGCCGAGATGATGGCTGTCCATGCTTTTGGTGAGCGTCCAGTAAGTGAAGGCATTGAATCTTTTTACCAGTTTTTCGCCCTGGTAATGGATGTATGAAGAAGCGCGGTAGTTGTCGAGTTTGGAGTGATCGGGGTCGGTCTGATGTTTCACCATAATGCCGTAGTTGCGGTAGGTGAGCATGCCCACGGCACGCGCGGCTTTGAGTCCGGCTGCACCGGCATCGGGGCGTTGTTCTTTCCAGGTGGCATCGGTTTCGATGGCGAGGCGTTGCGTAGTGTGAACGGCGATTCCCCAGGCACTTTCGGTAGGAGAGGTGGCCAGTAGAAAAAGCTGATGGATCACAGAAGGTTCCATCACGCTCCATTCCAGACACTGGTATCCGCCCATGCTGCCGCCCATGAGCAGCCAGATCTGATCTATACCGAGATGTTTGCGGAGCAGGATATGCGCCTGCACCATATCGCGGATAGTGATCAGCGGAAAGTTGTGATAGTATGGCTGTCCCGTGTGGGGATCGGTACTCAGCGGGCCTGTGCTGCCGTAACAGCTGCCCAGAATATTAGCACAAATGATAAAGTATTCCTGCGGATTGATCACATCACCTTCGCCGATTACGCCCTTCCACCAGTCGGCTGCATCGGAATTGGCAGTAAGGGCATGGCATACCCAAACCACTTTGCTGTTGGGTTTGAGGGTTCCATAAGTATGGTATGCAATAGTGATTTCCGGTAATATTTCTCCGGATTCGAGCTGAAACGGCTGTTTGATGTGAAAAGTCTGCATTCGGTCAATACTGATTCAGGGTGCAAAGTAAATGCCTGCATGAATTACATTTGCAAAAATCTTTACCATGATAAAAATTGAATTGGAACGGGTAAAAGGCGATTACGGCTTTGAAGCAAAAGACGCATACGGCCATACCGTTCAGATAGATAACAGCACGGAGGGCGGCGGATCGGATTTTGGAGCAAGGCCCATGCAATTGCTGCTCATGGGGTTAGGAGGATGCAGCGCCATCGATATCGTATCCATTCTCAAGAAACAGCGCCAGAATATCGAAGGATTTTCCATGAAGATCGAAGGCGAGCGCGAGCCCGGTAAAGAGCCTTCCCTCTGGAAGAATGTGACAATTGTTTTTGAACTGAAAGGAGAGATCGACCCGCAGAAAGCGTACAGAGCGGCCGAACTATCCATTGACAAATATTGTTCTGTTGCAGAAACACTGCGCCGTGCAGGCGGTTCACTTAGCTGGACGGTGCGCGTGAACGATCAAAATATCTAACATTATTATGCAGCAACATCCCATAACTAAGGCCATCCGTATCCAGACAGAACGTACCAACGAAATGGAACATAGCACGCCGATGTTCCTCACCAGCAGTTTTTGTTTCGACGATGCGGAAGAAATGCGCGCCACCTTTGCTGATGAAACCGATTTCAATATCTACAGCCGTTTCAGCAATCCCAACGTAAAAGAATTTGTAGATAAAGTTTGTGCACTCGAAGGAGCCGAAGCAGGTTATGCAACGGCATCGGGCATGAGCGCCATCTTCGCTTCTTTCATGGCATTGATGAAGCAGGGCGATCACCTGCTGGTTTGCAACGCGATCTTCGGAAGCACGCATACGGTGATCACTAAATTCCTGCCGAAGTTTGGCATCGAGTATACGTACTTCGAAGCAGACAAACCGGAAACATGGGAAGCGCTGGTTCGTCCGAATACAAAGATGATCTTTGTGGAAACACCTACCAATCCCGGTCTCGATCTGGTGGATATGGAAGCAGCTTCTGCACTCGCGAAGAAACACAACCTTATATTCAATGTAGACAACTGTTTTGCTACGCCTATCGGTCAGCGTCCGATTGAATTCGGTGCCGATCTGGTAGTGCATTCAGCCACGAAGTGGATGGATGGACAGGGCCGCGTACTGGGTGGCGTGATCGTAGGAAAGAAAGAGCTGATCAAAGACATCTATCTTTTCTGCCGCAGTACCGGACCGTCATTGTCTCCATTCAATGCATGGGTGCTCAGCAAGAGTCTCGAAACACTGGATGTTCGCATGGAGCGTCATGGAAAGAATGCGTTGTTCCTGGCGGAGCAGCTGGAAAAACATCCTGCCATTGCTTCGCTGAAATATCCCTGGCTGCCCAGCCATCCGCAACATGCTATCGCCAAAAAGCAGATGACCAATGGCGGAGGAATTGTTTGTTTTGAGCTGAAAGGTGGACTGGAAGCGGGCCGTAGCTTCCTCGACAAATTGCAGATGCTGTCGCTCACCGCAAATCTGGGAGATAGCAGAAGCATTGCTTCGCATCCTGCAAGCACTACGCATGCAAAGCTCACGGAAGAAGAACGTGCAGCAGTGAATATAACGCCGGGGCTTATCCGAATTTCTGTAGGACTGGAGAAGGCGGAAGATATTCTCGCTGATATTTTGCAGGCACTGGAGAACTAGATGTTACCGACCGCAGCCCAACTGCGGAAAGAAATATACAATTTGAATGAAGCGACCGGATGGGAATCATCTGGTCGCTTTTTTTGCTTAACTTCCGGTACTGCCAAAAACGGCAACGCGAAAAAATCACACCATGAAAAAGCAGCTCGCAAAAGTGGTGAACAACTACGGTCGCACCATTCAGCACCTTTGCCGGGAGATACCCGGTGAGTTCAAGGCTGATATGATTCACGACCTTCGTGTTGCGTACAAGAAGCTCAGGGCATTCATCCGGTTATTGCAGGTAGCGGACCGCAAATTGCAACTGCCCGACGATCTCAAGCTCATCTACCGCAGCTGCGGCACTGTTCGCGATCTGCAACTCGTGCTCGAAAAACTGGAGCCGCAGGAAGATTCCTTTCCGAAGTTCATCAAAAGTCTGCACCATGATTTATTTCTTGCCAAAGAGTTGCTGGTGCTGAATATTGAAGATGTTTCCGTAAGCAGCTCCATCAAAGAGCTGAGAGAAAAATTGCCGTCGAAAATTGATGAAGATACTGTGCGACAGTTTGTGCAGCAGAAGATCGCCTCCATCAAAATATTGCTGCTGGCATTGGAGCATGAAGAAGAACTGCATGGTATCCGCAAAGCCCTGAAAGATCTGATCTATGTAAAAAAGATACTGAAAGAGGAGCTGCCAATCAATTATCCTTTCAATGAATGGAAAAGCGATCAAAAATTACTTGATCTGACTACCTTACTCGGCGATCTCAACGACAAATACATTGCGCTTTCCTACTTCGATGAAGACAGCATACAACATATGCCGGATGAGGAACAGTTGCAATTGAAGCAGCTTCAACAACACTGGACAGAAGAAAAAGACCAGTTGCAACTTAAAGCAATGACGCAGGTGAAAACGCTTCAGCGATATTTAAAGCAAACCAACTGATTGGCATCAAAGCACCTGCTCCATCTTCATGCTGCGCGATCCTTTCACCAGAATATGGGTGTGTTCAAATTGTTGTGCAGTGAGCCATTCCTTAGCTGCGGCTGCATTTTCGAGATCCACGAACGGATGCTGCAGTTTTCTGAAATCTTCGCCTACCAGCACCACAGCTTTCCATGGATACTGACTAATGAGGTCAACGATCTGCTGATGCTCCTGCAATGATTCCGGACCGAGTTCCATCATTCCTCCCAACATCAGTACTTTGTCTTTGCCACTCAGCGATGCAAAGTTTTCGATCGCTGCGCGCATGCTGCTTGGATTGGCATTGTAGGCATCCAGAATGATCTGATTGCTACCTGCCGTGATCAGCTGAGAGCGGCTGTTGGAGGGTGTGTAATTTTCGATGGCCGATTGAATGGCTTCATTGGTTACACCGAAATGCTGGCCAACAGTAACTGCTACCAGAATATTGGGAAGATTGTAAGCGCCTACCAGTTTCGAATGTATGCTGAAAGGCTTGCCACTGCTGATGTTTACAGAGAGGAAGGGTTCGCTTTGAGCTACCTGTCCGGTTACAGTTGCGTCACTTGTTCCGTAAGTGATCATGTTGCTAATGCCCTTGCTCATTTGCTGCAGGTAATCGTAATCCCACATTACGAAGGCAGTGCCATTGGTGGCGCGGAGATAATCATAGAGTTCGCCTTTTCCTTTGCGAACACCTTCAATGCCACCGAAGCCTTCGAGGTGCGCTTTTCCTGCATTGGTGATGATGCCGTGGGTGGGCAGGGTGTAGGTGCAGTAATCGGCGATCTCAAGCTGGTGATTTGCGCCCATTTCGATTACGGCCATTTCTGCATCGGGCTTTACGCGAAGAATGGTAAGCGGAATGCCGATATGATTGTTCAGGTTGCCCTGGGTTGTATATGTTTTGTATTTCGCGGCGAGCACGGTGCTTACCAGTTCCTTGGTAGTGGTTTTTCCGTTGCTGCCGGTAATAGCAATAAATGGTATGTTGAATTGCTGACGATGGTGTTTGGCCAGTTGCTGCAGGGTATGCAACACATTGTCCACTACAAGAATCCGCTCATTGGGAACAGCCGGCGCTTCATCAACAATCGAATAAGCGGCTCCTGCATCGAGCGCCGCCTGAGCAAAAGTATTGCCGTTGAAGTTGGGCCCTTTCAGTGCGAAGTAGAGATCGCCGGCTTTGAGCGCACGGGTATCTGTTTGTACCGAAGGGTATTGCTGATAGATGGAATATAATTGAGGGATGCTTGTCATAGTCTGCAATGATGAGGGCAAATGTATGGAAATAAAAAAGCCGTCTTATTCAGACGGCTCTTTTATTATCTTAAATGAACTTATCTTTTTCTGGTGTTCTGTCTGCGGCTTGGGTAATCGATACCGGTTTTGCGGCCGTTACCTTCAGGGCTGCCTACGCGGTCCATAGCGCAACGGAAACCAACTGTGCTGCTTGCCTGATTCTCTTCCATGAAACGGCGGCTGCCGGGAGAGAGCCAGTAAGCGCGGTCGTTCCAGCTTCCACCTTTGATTACGCGTGAGCTGTCGGACACGAGAGTAGTTACACCGTAACCGTATTTAACACCGAGCAGCAGTGAGTCGCCATCGAGGTAGTTGATCACGTTTGCTTTCTGGTAATTGCGGCGGCTTTTGCTTTCGTCGTCTGTAGCATACACGCGTTTTACGCGGCCCAGACTGTCTTTCTCGTATTCACCGTCTTTATTCTTGAAATCGTTCTGGAAGTAGTTACCACGGAATGGAGCTACATCGTCCACATCGGTACCGTTCATTGGGCGATACACATCACCTACCCATTCGTTAACGTTACCAGACATATTATACAGACCGAAAGAGTTGGGATAGAAAGAAGTTACCGGTGCAGTGTACACAGCACGGTCGTTAAGACCACCTGCAACACCCATGTTATCACCATTTCCTCTTTTGAAGTTGGCGAGGAAAGTTCCCTGCCATGCGCCGCGGCGTGTGTCGCGAAGACCATTCACGTTCTGGCTCCAGGAATAAACCTGTTTGTTGGTGATGAGCTCCTCACCGCGTTTTCCTTCTTTGCGGCTGGGGCTTGGGTTCTGACCCACGAGGCCGAGGGCGGCATATTCCCATTCAGCTTCTGTTGGGAGGCGGTAGTTCGGAAGCAGAATACCATCTTCAAATGTTACGGTAGTTCTTGGTGTGCCGTTTGGATTTTTCAGTGGGTTCTTTTTAGAACGAACACTGTTTCCGGGAGTTGGTGTAGTGAGGCCCACCAGGTAAGATTTGGTGTTGAAGCTTTCACTGCCTTGTCCCTGAATATTTTTAAGAGATGTTTTATTGATGAAGCCTTTGGCTACCAGCGCCAGCTCATTCACACGGTCTGAGCGCCAGAGACAGAAGTCATGTGCTTGTCTCCAGGTTACACCTACTACAGGATAGTAGTTGTATGCAGGGTGACGGAAATAATATTCAACCATTGGTTCATTATAAGCCAGCTCACTGCGCCATACCAGTGTATCGGGAAGGGCACCCTGACGAACAGCCAGGTACTCATCTGCATCAAACGTATTATTGAGCCAGTAGAGGTACTCGCGGTAGTGGATATTGGCCACCTCTGTACGGTCGATATAGAATGAGTTAACGGTTTTACGTGCAGGCACGTTGTTCCAGTCGCTCATTACATCTTCCTCGGTAGCTCCCATCATGAAGGTACCACCCTGAACAAACACGAGACCAGGACCGGTGCGTTGCTCTTTCTCGCGGGATACCTGATAACCGCCCATGTTCTTGTCGTTGTAGTTCCAGCCGGTTACATCGGATTTTCCCGATTTCTTTGCATCGTTCTTACAAGCAGTAAGAGCAGCTGCGCAGGATGCCAGGATGAATAGGTTTTTCAAGTTCATTTTAGATAGCTTTATGCCTTTTGGTTCAATTAAGTTAAACGCTGCGGAAGCCCAAAAATTGTACGGTTTCCGGATAAAATATTGAAATTTTATTATTGCGAATATAGGCACTTTCCAATTATTTTTGATCAGATGTGCCGGCGTATTACCTTTTCCCTGAGCGTATTAGTGTTGCTGCTCCAATGGAGTGCTCTCCATGGTCAGCGTACCTATGCACCCCATTCGGTGCTGGCTTCGGGCAATTGGTTCAAAATTGCTGTAAATGCCCCAGGCGTTTACAAGCTGGATATCCCCTTTCTGCAAACACTGGGCCTGAATGTAAACGGCCTGCCGGTTTCTTCTTTCCGCATCTATGGAAACGGAGGCGGAATGCTCTCCGAAAACCCGGCATCTCCCCGAACAGATGATCTTGCCGAAGTGGCCGTCTGGGCCGAGGATGGTGGCGACGGACAGCTCAATGGCAACGATTACCTGCTTTTCTGGTCCGAAGGGCCTCATCACTGGACTGCCGATGCCTCCTCCCGAACCTTCTCACAGGTAAAGAATCTGTACAGCGATCAGGCATTCTATTATATTACGGTAGGAGGAACAGGCCTCAGAATTCAGTCGCAGCCTGCATCTCCGGCTCCAAATACAAGTATCCGCTTTTTCAATGAACGATATAGGTACGAGCTCGATTCCGTTAATGTGCTCAGCAGTGGTAAAGACTGGTATGGAATCGATTTTGCAGACGTGGGCGGCAAGTCGCTGAAGCGGAACTTCTCCTTCCAGCTCCCCGGCATCACGGCCGCTCCGGCCACGCTCAGGGCCAGATGCATTTCAAGATCTTTCGGCAATGTCAGCCGTTTTGGCTTCACTGTTAACGGCAATGCCGTTTTTTCGATTAACATGCCTGCCGTGCCTACCGGTACTTACGATCTCTTTGCCCAGAGCGTTGGGGGAGAAGGCAGTTTCAGTCCGGCTCAGGAAAACTTCAGTCTCAGCATCGATTACACTCCCGGAAGCGCCAATGCACAGGGATGGCTCGACTGGTTCGAATTCCACGGAACGGCCGCTCTGAAAATGCAGGGGAGAAATCAACTGCTTTTTCGCGACTGGAGTTCCGTTGGTCCGGGCAATACCGGCGAATTCCTCATCGATCAGGCAGATGCTTCAACAAACGTATGGGATGTAACCAATGCCGCACAACCATTGCGCATGATCACCAGCGTTAGTGGAGAGGTCTGCCGGTTCACCAACGGATCTCAGCAGCTGAAAGAATATGTGGCATTCGTTCCTACGCGCGCGATGGCTCCCATTGCTGCAGGAAGAGTGGCCAATCAGGATCTGCACGCGGGCGACCCTGTGAACATGCTCATCGTTACTGCTCCGACGTTGCAGGCGCAGGCAAAAAGGCTGGCCGACTGGCATCAGCAAAAAGATGGCATCAGCAGCCGCATCATTACAACCGATCAGCTCTACAACGAATTCTCTTCCGGTATTCCCGACCCCGTTGCGCTGCGCGACATGGTAAAAATGTATTACGACAAATCTTCCGGCGATGCCCTGAAACGCCCGCAGTACCTGCTTTTGATGGGCGCTGCCAGTTTCGATTACAAAAACCGCATCAGCAATAACACCAACCTGGTACCGGCATGGGAGAGCAAGATTTCACTGGAGCCGCTGGCCACTTACACCTCCGATGATTTCTTTGGATTTCTGGATGATGGAGATGATATCGCTTCGCCCGGAACTCATCTGCTCGATATCGGCATCGGCCGCATTCCCGCTTCCAATGAACAGGAAGCTATGCAGATCGTAGACAAAATATTCGCATATGCCTCTCCAAAATCGTTCGGCCCCTGGCGCAATGAACTCAGTTTTGTAGCAGATGATGAAGATGGCAACCTGCACCTGCAGGATGCAGAATCGATCACTCAAACTGCCGCCACCGCCTCCCCGCTTTTCAACATCGGCAAGATCTATCTCGATGCCTATCCGCAGGAGAGCAGCGCCTCCGGTGCGCGCTATCCCGCCGTTAATCAGGCCATCAGCAGCAGAATGCTCAGTGGTAACCTCATCTGGAATTACACGGGGCATGGCAGTTACCGGCGGCTGGCAGATGAAGTAGTGCTCGATCAGGATATCGTGAACAGTTTCAACAATCCCGATAAGCTTCCGCTTTTCATCACTGGTACCTGCGATTTCGGTCCATTCGATAATCCGCTGGTGAGCTCACTCGGTGAGAACCTGTTGCTTCGCTCCAAAACAGGCGCCATTGCATTGATGACCACCACCAGACTGGTGCAGAGTTTCAGCAATCGCATCATGAATGAAAACTACCTGAGTACAGCCCTGCGGAAACAGCCGGATGGCAACTATCTCCGGTTAGGCGAGGCAGTTAAAATTGCAAAGAATCAGGTGTACACATCGAGCAGTGATGTGATCAATAACCGGAAGTTCACGCTGTTGGGCGATCCCGCCATGCGGCTCGCTTTCCCGGCATTCAATATCATCACTACCCAGATCAATGGCAAAGCAATAGCAACCGTTCCGGATACACTCAAAGCGCTCAACGAATACACGGTGAGCGGACAGGTTACCGACAAAGCCGGCAATCTGCTGAGCGATTATAACGGAACCGTATATCCGATAATATTCGACAAACCCCAAACACAGCAGACAAAAGGCAATGATCCCGGTAGTCCGGTTACCAGCTTCTCCAATCAGCAGAACATGCTGTTCAAAGGCAAAGCGCAGGTAACCAATGGCCTGTTCAGTTTCAAATTTGTGGTACCCCGCGATATCAATTACCAGTATGGAAATGGCAAGATGAGTTACTACGCAGAGAACGGCATAACAGATGCCGGCGGTGCATTCAGGGACTTCATTGTTGGAGGATCGGGAACGGGCAGTGGCGATAAGGATGGCCCATCCATCAGAGCATGGCTCAACGACGAAAAGTTTGTGAGCGGAGGAATCAGCAATGCAAAACCGGTATTGCTGGCAAAACTGGCCGATTCTTCGGGCATCAATATCATGGGCACGGGCATCGGACACGATCTGGTAGCCATTATTGACAATGATCAAAAACAGACTTTCGTACTCAATCAGTTTTATGAGGCGGAATCGGACAATTACAAACGGGGTATCGTAAAATTCCAGCTACCGCCGATGGAGCCGGGATCTCATACGCTAACGCTCAGGGCATGGGACGCAGTGAATAACTCAAATGAGGCCAGGCTTGAGTTTCGGGTGGTGAACGATGCAGATCTGGTGCTGGAGCATGTGCTCAATTACCCGAATCCGTTCACTACGAATACGCAGTTCTGGTTCAGCCATAACCATCCGGGTGAAGAATTATCGGTTACTGTTCAGGTATATACCGTATCGGGCAAGCTGGTAAAAACACTAAAACGTACAATATTTTCAACCGGAAACCGTTCGAGTGAAGTGAATTGGGACGGGCGCGATGAGTACGGAAGTAAGATAGGCAGGGGAGTGTACATTTACAGTCTCAGGGTTAAAACACCTGACGGGAAATCAGCTTACAAGTTAGAAAAATTGTATATATTGTAAAATGTATTGATTTTTACTTTCCTGAAAATCGTGTATTTTCGCCCCGTCTTTCCTTGATATTAAAGCATACCTTATTTGAGAAAACATCTACTCCGACAACCGTTTTAATTTACTGCATCAGCAATAGCTTCTAACCAAAGCTATAGAAGATCCCGATTCCTGAAAAGTATCAACTGCAAAACAGCATTGTTGAAGGCAGTATTAACAAAAGACCTTTAAAACAGATTATTACGTTATGAAACGACAGACTTTCAAACTGGCTGCTTTACTATCTATTACTGCAGGCTTCGGTTCTCTTGCTGCGCATGCGCAGGACGACCAGTATAAAAGGCCTAACCCGGTAACAACCTCTGTTCCATTTCTGCGTATCTCTCCAGACGCGAGAGCAGGAGCGATGGGAGAGTTGGGAATGGCCACTACACCAGATGCAAACTCAGCATTCTGGAACCTCGCAAAAACTCCATTTTCAAAACATGATTACGGTGTTGGTATCACCTACACTCCATGGTTGAAAGATCTTGGATTGAACGATGTATACCTGCTGGCTGCTTCCGGCTTCATTAAGCTGGACGAAAACCAGGCACTGTCAGGATCGGTTCGTTACTTCAGCTTAGGTAATATTCAGTACACCAACTTCAGTGGTACTGAACTCGGCGAAGGACGTCCGCGCGAATACGGAATCGACGTTGGTTACAGCCGCAAACTGAGCGATAAAATGGGTCTCGGTATCGCCCTTCGATATATCAACTCCAACCTCGCAGCAGGCCA
This sequence comes from Pseudoflavitalea sp. G-6-1-2, assembly GCF_012927185.1. GTDB lineage: Bacteria > Bacteroidota > Bacteroidia > Chitinophagales > Chitinophagaceae > Pseudobacter. The sequence continues at coordinate 210,417 of NZ_JABBGB010000001.1, read as the reverse complement.
GGAAGTTGACGGAACCACTTATAAAACCGGCCGTGCAGTTGCTGGTGATCTGAGCTTCTTCTACACCGGTACTAACGATGTAGGTCAGGGCTGGAACTTCGGTGCAGCATTAACCAACCTCGGTACCAAGATCGGTTACACCAACGACGCCAAACAAAAAGATTATATCCCTGCCAACCTCAGCTTTGGTACAACTTTTACCAATGTGTTCGATGAGAACAACAAGATCATGGTAGGTCTGGATATCCATAAACTGCTGGTGCCTACTCCTCCGGAGCCATCAAAAAATCCCAATGATGATTTGAGACTCAGCGAAGATTCAGCTGCAGTTGCCAAGTATCGCGACAAGAGCGTTGTAGGCAGCTGGTTCAGTTCTTTCGGAGATGCACCCGGCGGATTCAGCGAAGAACTGAAAGAATTCCAGTTCTCTCTTGGAGCTGAGTACAGCTACAACGATCAGTTCTTTGTTCGCGCAGGTTATTTCTATGAGAACAAAGACAAAGGCAACCGTAAATATTTCACCATGGGTCTCGGTCTCAAATACAATGTATTCGGACTGAACTTCGCTTACCTCGTTCCTTCGGGAAGCGGTGTAAACAGAAACCCACTGAGCAATACCCTGCGATTCGGACTGGTGTTCGATATCGATAAAGAGTAAGCAAGAAAAATAAAATATATTTGAAGCGTTCCGGATTGCCGGAGCGCTTTTTTTATTCATAAATGTTACAGCATGTTCAGGATTGGATTCGGAATTGATTTTCATCAGATGGTAGAAGGAAGAGATCTGTGGATCGGCGGGGTGAAAATTCCCCATCACAAAGGAGCATTGGGGCATAGCGATGCCGATGTTTTACTGCATGCTATCTGTGATGCCTTGCTGGGCGCGCTGGCGCTGGGCGATATCGGGATGCATTTCCCCAACAATGATGCTGCATACAAGAATATCGACAGCAAAATATTGCTGGCCCGTTGTTTTGAGCTGATCAGTGAGAAAGGTTACAAAGTGGTGAATGTAGACGCATCCATTTGTCTCGAAGCACCGAAGATAAAACCATACAGTCCGCAGATGCGCGAAGTGATTGCAGGCATACTGCAACTTACCACCGATGATGTGTCTGTTAAAGCCACTACCACCGAAACCATGGGATTTGTAGGAAGAGAAGAAGGATTGGTGGCATATGCGAATGTGCTATTGATGAAACCATAGTATATTTGCGCATGTCATCTATCAACGTAAAGATCATTAATCAATCATCCAATCCCCTCCCCGAATACGGAACTCCGGGTGCAGCAGGAATGGACCTCCGAGCCAATCTCGAATCACCGGTTGTATTGCAACCAATGGAACGCACGCTGATACCAACTGGTTTGTTCATCGAACTGCCCGATGGATACGAAGCGCAGGTTCGCCCGAGAAGCGGCCTCGCCATCAAGCAAGGCATCACCTGCCTCAATACGCCTGGTACCATCGATGCCGATTACAGAGGAGAGATCAAAGTGATCCTGATCAACCTGAGCCAGGAGCCGCAGACCATTCAGCATGCAGACCGCATTGCTCAGATGATAGTATCGCCGGTTCAGAAAGTGCAATGGGAATCAGCAGTAACTATTTCTTCCACCCAACGCCAGGACGGAGGTTTCGGCCACACCGGCAAATCATAATTAACACAGCCCTCTGATGAAATATTTTTGCTGGTTATTGGTTCCTGTAGTGCTCGCAGCATCACTTGGCAGTTGCAGATCTACCAAGAGCATCTCCAACGCTATCACTAAAAAGGATACGGCTCAGGTAGTGAAAGTGCCCGTGGCTGATGGAAAATCAGACACCATCCACTTTATTCACGAAGTATATCAGGCCATCGAAAGAAACCGTATCGATTTCAATACGCTTTCTGCCAAAATAAAAGTGGACTTCTCCCCTGAAGACGGAAAGAAAAGAGACTTCACCGCAGCCATCCGCATGAAAAAGGATTCTGCCATCTGGGTGAGCATCACAGCCCTTCTCGGAATCGAAGCTTTCCGCATTCTCGTAACGCCCGACAGTGTGAAAGTGCTGAATAAACTCGATAAGGTAGTACAGCTCCGCTCTGTGAATTACCTGAAAGAATTAGCCAAAGTTCCCTTCACGTTCAAAGAATTGCAGGCATTGCTGATCGGCAATCCCGTATTTCTCGACAGCAATATTGTATCTTACAGAAAAGACGAGAAAAGCATTTCACTGCTCAGTGCATCAGATATCTTTAAACACCTGCTCACTGTTTCAACCGACGATTACCGGTTGCTGCACAGCAAACTCGATGATGCCGATGTGCTGCGCGCCCGTACCTGCAATATCACCTACGGTGGATATGAGAACAAAAATGCGATCCTTTTCCCTACTGTGAGAGGCATTGCCATATCCGAGAAAACCAAGGTTGACATCAACATGCAATTCAAACAGGTGGACTTTAATGTAGATTTAACCTTTCCTTTTAATATTCCACGTAATTATAAGCGTCAATAATTCGTTACCACATTAATTAAATCCGATCGATATGCAAAGAATCCTGGTTGCCTTTTTATTGGTATTCCTGTGTGCCGCCGGAGCAAACGCGCAGCAGGGCAGTGATGATCTGAAAAAGAAACAGGCTGAAATTCAGCATGAAATTGAAGACCTGCGAAAGTCACTCAACGATACCAAGAAAAATAAGAAGGCGAGTCTGGGACAACTTGCAATGATCAAAAAGAAGCTGGCGCTTCGTGAGCAGGCCATCGGCAATATCAATGCACAGATCAATCAGATCCAGAGCAATATTTCTCAGAACTACAATGAGATCGCCCGCCTGAACAAAGAGCTCGATACCCTGAAAGAACAATACAAGAAGAGCATCGTATACGCTTACAAGAACCGCAGCAACTACGAGTTCCTCAATTTCATCTTCTCGGCTCCCAGTTTCAACGAAGCATTGAAACGAATCGAATACCTCAAGTCTTATCGCCAGTACCGCGAGCAGCAGGCTGCTACTATCAAGAACACCCAGACGCTGCTGAACGAAAAGAACGAAGGACTGAAAGTTTCCCGCAAGCAGAAAGACGAAGTGCTGAAATCTGCAGAGAAGGAAAAAACAGTGCTGGCAGATGAACGCAAAGAAAAAGACGAATTCCTCGGAAAGATAAAAGAGCGTGAACGCGAAATCTCCAAAGAACTGGAGTTGAAAGCCCGTGCAGATATCAAGCTGAAAGCCGCCATCCGTGCTGCAATCGAAAAAGAACTGAAAGCAGCCCGCGAGAAAGCGCTGGCCGAAGAACGTGCAAGAGCCAAAGCCGCTGCCGAAGAGCGTGAGCGCGAAAGAAAGAAAGAAGAAGCAAGGCTCGCAGAAGCTAAAAGAGTGGCAGCCGAAAAAGCCGCCAATAATCAGCCGGTTACAACTCCTCCTCCTGCAAAAGAGACCCACACAGCTGCTCCACCGCCTCCTAAAAAACAGCCGGAACCTACTAAGAGTGTGCTTGAAGCTACACCGGAAGGACTGGCCATTTCAGGAAACTTTGCCAATGCCAAAGGAAAATTGCCATGGCCTGTTGAGAGAGGGGAAGTGAAACTGCACTTTGGTCCATACAGAATTGAAGGGCTCGGATCAGGTCCGGGAGTAGTGGGCAATAATCCAGGCATCACCATCGAAACCACTGTTGGCGCTACTGTGAAGTCTGTATTCGAAGGCGAAGTAACCTCTGTATTCGATATTGAAGGTAACTGGGCAGTGATCATTAAACACGGTAAATATTTCTCCGTATACAGCAACCTGGCTTCCACTTCTGTAAGTAAAGGGCAGAAAGTGAGCACTGGTCAGGCTCTTGGAAAAGCATCCACCAATGATGATGGCAATGGAGAAGTAGAGTTCATCATCACACTCGAAAACACCAACCAGAATCCCGAAAGCTGGATCAGAAGAAAATAATCGTTCAAACGTAACAAATAAAAAGAGGCAGTCTCCATGAGGCTGCCTCTTTTCGTTTCAGGTGCCGATCAGATCAACTGCTCAGCATATGTCAATAACTGTAAAACTTAGTTGAGAAAACGATTGTACAGTTCTTCGTACATGGGCACTACTCTGTCGATATCGAAGTGTTGCGCATGTGCGAAAGCGTTAGATTTGAACTGTTTCAGCTGCTCAGGATTTGAAAGCAGCTCCGCTGCCTGACGGGCCATATTGTCTACATCACCTACGTTACTGAGGTAGCCTGTTTTACCATCTACGTTGATCTCAGGCAAACCGCCTGCATTGGTGGAAATAACCGGAACGCCTGCAGCCATTGCTTCGAGGGCAGCCAGACCAAAGCTTTCATAATCTGATGTGAGTAAGAAGAGATCAGACACTGCGAGTATCTCTTCGATCTGCTCCTGTCTGCCTACAAAACGAGTGTCGTCGCAGATGCCGAGCTCGCGGCAAAGCGCTTCGGCGATTGGCCTTTCCGGTCCGTCTCCCACGAAAAGCAGTTTGGACGGCACTTTCGGCAGTACCTGTGCAAAAATCTTCACTACATCTTCTACCCGTTTCAGTTTACGGAAGTTGGAAGCATGCAGCAATATCTTTTCTCCGTTCGGTGCAATCACTTTTCTGAATGCATCGATGGGTTTTTTGTTGAATCTTTTTACATCCACAAAGTTCTGGATCACTTCTATGTTCTTGCCGATCTTGAAATGTTTGTAGGTCTCATCGCGCAGGTTATTCGACACGGCTGTGATGGCATCGCTCTCGTTGATGGAGAAAGTTACCACGGGCTCGAAGGTTTTATCGCGGCCCACGAGTGTGATATCGGTACCGTGCAGCGTAGTGATCACCGGAATGCGTTTACCTTGCTTCTCCAGTATCATCTTGGCCATATATGCAGCCGATGCGTGAGGGATAGCGTAATGTACGTGCAGTAGATCGATATTGTTGTTTACGATCACATCGACCATGGTGCTGCTCAATGCAGTTTCGTAAGGAGGATAATCGAACAGGGGGTAAGTAGGTACCCGAACTTCGTGATAAAATATATTGGCGTTGAACTCGCTTAATCTTACTGGTTGCTGATAGGTGATGAAGTGAACCTGATGACCCTTATCGGCCAGGGCTTTGCCCAATTCAGTGGCCAGCACTCCGCTTCCGCCGAATGTTGGATAACATACTATTCCAATGCGCATAATTACCTATTAGTTGATGGGTATATGTATATGTGTGAAGGTAAAGGAATTGTTTAACTTTAGGGAAATAACAGCACTTATGGCCGGAAGGTTTAAAGTCAAGACAATTATCTTTTGGGTACTCCTGATCGGACTGATAATCTTTGTGTATGTCCGCTATTTCTGGGTTTTTGCCGAAGGCACCAAGGGTGGCCTTCTGAACACTTTTCAGAAGAAGGGCTATGTTTGGAAAACCTATGAGGGAAAGCTTATCCAGAGCGGTTTCAGAGCAAATGTTCAGAGTAACGAATTCGAGTTCAGCGTAGTGAGCGAATCTGTGGCCAAAGTGCTGCTGGAGAATTCGGGCATGAACGTTCAGGTTCATTACAAAACCTATCTCGGAGCGTTGCCCTGGCGCGGATGGCAGAAGCAGATCGTAGACAGCGTGTACGAAGTGCGTAACCCCACCAATCTGGAAAATGTGATCAGCCCGCAGTAGGAAAATTAATTATCCCATAACACAGAAGATGGTCGGTCGCTTGTGCAGCTCCGGTACCTGTTTCTTCCATTCGGATACCGTTTTTGTACGGATGAATTCGGTGGATGCCGTGATGTCGGCTGCAATGCAGATGCGTGTATTGGGATGAAGTGTTTTCAGCATCACTTCCACCAGCTGATTATTGCGATAGGGTGTTTCGATAAATACTTCGGTGCAATTCTTTTTACCCGATTCAGCTTCCAGCTCCTTCAACGCTTTGATGCGACTGGCCGTATCGATGGGAAGATAACCGGAGAAACGGAACTGCTGGCCGTTCATGCCACTGGCCATCAAGGCTAGCAGTATCGAGCTGGGGCCAACCATCGGAACTACCGTGGCGCCTGCGTTCTGGGCCACACCGATCAGCAATTGTCCGGGATCGGCAATGCCGGGGCATCCGGCTTCGCTGATGATACCGATATTTTTATTCTGTTTCAGACATTGCCTGAACTCCTGCTGCACTGCCTCCTCTGCTTTGTGGATAGTGAACCACTGGTAATCATCGATCACCATTTCTTTCCAGAGTTGTTTCAGAAAGCGGCGGGCGCTTCTTTCGTTCTCCACAAAAAAACATTGGCAGTCGCGTACTGCTTCAGTTACATAGGCCGGGATGGTCTGTGTAGCTGATTCATGCAGAAAAGATGGAATCAGGTAGATCTTGCTCGAAGTCATGGCGGCAAGTTAGCGAAAATGTTCGCCTCAGAGTGCGGGTTCCTTTTCCTGATGATAGAGACTGATGGTAGCAGCCACTACAGCATAGGCAGGCGCCAGCACCCATCCGAGGAAGGGAATCCAGTGCATGAGGTAGAACACCATTCCGTTTCCGATGGCCAGCCCCTTGTGCTTACCGATGAATTCAATGCTTGCTGCCGGCGAAAGTTTATTGCGCTCACAGCTGTAATCGAGCATGGAGAATCCGTAATAGTAGCATTCTACAAAGAGTGCGAAGAGCGGAACCATCCATCCAACGATGGGGATGAAACTCAGTATCAGCAGAGTGATCATGTACACCGTTTGCCAGAAAGCGTTGCGCAGCGCGAGTTTGATGCCGCGTGCCATATCTTTCAAAACCTGTGGCCAGCTGAAAGGATAATCTTTTCCGTTGAGGATGGCATCAGTTTTTTCGCTGAGATAAGCAAAGAGTGGCGAACCGATAATGAGAAACAGGTATTTGAATAATGAGAAGTAGAAAGATAAAAGCAGCAATCGTATCATTATCTCACCCATCAAAAAGAAGAAGCTGAGAATGCCGCTGCTCTGACGATGAAGCCAGCGATCGATACCAATGCGATGACTTAACCAGGAAACTGCATTGTCAGAAGAAATCCAGAAAAAATAGATGCCCACACAAAACAGGATGGCATAGAGAATACCCGGAATCAGGATCCACTTCCACAGCCTGTGATGGCTGATGAACTTATGTGCCCTGATGTAGGACTGTATCGCAATGACGATTTCTTTGAGCAAGTTGGTTATTTTTGATTCGCTGGTTTTGGGTTAATCCTCCAAACCTACTAAATAAATGAAAGAATAAATGCCTGCAGCAATGAAAAAATTGAATGAGCATTTCTACGACCGGCCAGATGTGGTGCAGATCGCAAAGGAATTGCTGGGCAAAATACTCGTTACTTCTTTTGATGGGCAGACAACGGCAGGCCGCATTGTTGAAACAGAAGCATATGCCGGAGAAACAGACCGGGCCTCACATGCGTGGAATGGCAGGAGAACAAACAGAACCGAAGTGATGTATGGAAAACCGGGAACAGCCTATGTTTATCTATGTTACGGCATTCATCAGATGTTCAATGTGGTTACCAATCGCAAAGATGTGCCGCATGCCATACTGGTTCGTGCATTGGAACCGGTAGAAGGAAAGGAGATCATGTTTCAACGTTTTGGCGTATCCGAAGGTCAGCGGGCAGATAAATATTTTCTCACCAAAGGACCGGGAAATGTGGGGCGTGCGCTGGGACTTCATACTTCGCATACGGGTACGAGCCTGCACAGTAAAGAATTGTACATCGCCGATGATGGAATGAAATATGAAGATGAGGCAATAGGTGTTTCGCCGAGGATCGGTGTGGATTATGCCGGCGATCATGCGGCATGGTTATACCGGTTTTACGTGAAGGGGAACAAATATGTGAGCGGGAAGATCAGATAAATCGTATCTTGATTTCAATTGCATGAACCAGCCCCTGATTGATTATTACAAAATGCAACCATGAAATTTCTTCTGCTGCCGTTGGTGGCTTTGCTGGTATTGAATTCCTGCACAAAAAACAATTCCTCCGGTAAAGATGTTGAAGTAACGCTGCTCTCTTCCTGTGAAAGTGAGCAAGCAACTTATTCGTTCCTGTATAATGAAAAAGGGATGCCTGTTCGTGTTGAAAAGTCTGAACCGGCAACTGCCCCAGGGGGCAGCCCTGATCTGATTTACAGAGAACTGAGCTATCCCGGAAGCAACATTATCCGGAGTGTAGGATACAGCATAAGAGACGGAAAAAAACACAAAACCGACAGCGCGATTTTCATGCTTAATGCACAAAATCAAATTGCGAAAATCGACAGAATGGAATTCTACCCATCTGGAGAATTTGAGCGGGATACTGTCGAGTTTTCTCTTTCGGATAAAGGAACCCTCAGGTATATTTCTTTTTTCTACACTCCATTTGAACCATCCTGGATACTAAAGAATGAAAACATCTTTTTTCAGAATGCTGATTTCAGTATGCCTAAATTTATAAGAAAAGGAGAGTATGAAGACCGTTATACTGCTTTCCGGAATCCTTTCAATTTCGAAGAGCTGGAAAAAATATTTTACCCTAGTTTCGGTTATGCCAATTCCAGTTTCAGCAGATACTTGCGCAACGAATTTACTCTGCAGCAACTTTGTTCGGATAAATGCCCTTCGTATACGATGATGCGCGAACAGATGGAAGGCGAATGGAATCCATGGAATGAAACAACAACAGAAAACAGGTATTCTTATGAAGTAAATGCGGAAGGGGATATCACAAAAATTACTGACAATATCACCCTCACTAACAAAACGAAATCAACGGTGGATGTGCAGACGAAAAAAGTGGAATGGAAACTCAAATACATCAAAATGACTGTAAGAAGATAATCAGATCTCAAATAAAGCAATGGCCGGTTGATTGTCAACCGGCCATTGCTTTATTAATGACTTTATCAGAAAGTAGGACAAGGAATGCCCTTGTATCCCGGAGGTCTTTTGGTGAAAATTAGCGAGATCTCCAGCCCGCCTCTGCTCTGAGAGATTGTTTTCAGTTTTGATGTATTCACGTCGTAAGTGGCTCCAAGCCTGAATCCCCCGAACTCCATACCCAGATAAGGAATGGCAGCATCATTCTGGTTATTGAATCTGCTGAACAGGCCTGCATAGAAAGTGGTGGGGCGCTCTTCATCATTGTTAACGGTGAGACCAATCACTGCACCACCTACAACATTCACTGCATTTTCCTGACGTGTGTAGAGTGCGCTGAGATAAATATTCCGGTTATGATTTCCTGCAACCGGAAAGCTGCCGCCTGCATGTGCAGTAACGCGGGTTTTCAGTGTGTAATCCACTTTATCTTCTCCGAATGTTTCCCTCGGTTGATTGAGGTGATAACCAGACACGCCGAAATAAAAATTATTGTAACCGTCGGTAGAGCCATTGTAGAGCACACCTGCGGACAGATCGAAATAACTGATGTTGAACTGACGGCCATCCATGGTTTCTCCGCTGGGGAGTGTCCAGCCACCATGCGGATCGAGTTCGGATTCGAAATTCAGTTTGGTGCCATCCAATCTTTTGGAGAAATAGGAACCCTGAAATCCAAAACCGATCTGATGCAATCCATCCACATCAAGCCCTTTATGATACGCTGTGGAGAGCGAGATCATATTGGTGTTGAGAATGCCGTTGGCCGTTTTATCCGTCATGGCTACAAGCCCTACACCCCAGGTATCGAGGTCAGACAATTTGCTGCGCAGAATGGGCAGATCGAACGAAATGGTAGTGGTGATAAAAGCCTGGCTGATAGCGGGCCATTGATCGCGATAGTTTCCGGCAATGCGAAAATCTCCATTGAACTTGCCTGTGAGTGCGGGGTTCAGTGTGAGCGGAGAAACGAAGAACTGGGAAAAATTCGGATCCTGCGCTGATGCCGAGTGCATCAACAGCAATGCAAGCATACCCGTGTAGATTTTCCTCATCCGCATTTTGTTAGGAATGACTATTCCTAATGTACGAAAAAAACAGAGAACGGTGAGGTTAAATTTACCGGCAGCAGCCGCTTCTTGACATATGTTACATCTGCACTTTGGTGCCGAAGGCGAGATCGCCGGCATCGCCCAGTCCCGGTACGATGTAGCCCTTGGCGGTCAACTCTTCGTCGATGGCTCCACACCAGATCTTCACATGCGGTTCGCTTCGTTTTACATATTCGATCCCTACAGTGCAGGCGATGGCAGCAACGATATGGATCTCACGGGGATGGCCCTCATCGCGGAGGTACTGAATGGTTTTTACGAGTGATGATCCGGTGGCCAGCATGGCATCGGAGATGATGATCACCCTTCCTTCGAGTTCAGGACAGGAAACATATTCGAGGCTGATCTCGAAAGATCCGTCCCGGTTATGCTTGCGGTATGCGGAGATAAATGCGTTATCGGCTTTGTCGAAATAATTGAGCAAACCCTGATGCAGAGGCAGACCCGCTCTCAGCACAGTAGCTATCACAGGTTGTTCTTCGAGTACGCGGCAGCTCGCAAACCCCATCGGAGTCTGAATTTCCCGCTCCACATAGGGCAGGTGCTGACTGATCCGGTAAGCGGCAATTTCACCGATCCTTTCGAGGTTGCGGCGGAATCGCATTCTGTCTTGTTGTACATTCACGTCTCTTAATTCACTCACCCAGTTACTGAGCAAAGAATCCTGTTCACTTAGATTGATTACCATGCGTTACTTTTGATGAGCAAAACTAATCCATTACAGCAACTCATTATCTTCTAAAATAGTAAAAATATGGTTTACAGAGTACTCGGCCTCATGAGTGGCAGCGCGTTGGACGGGCTGGACATTGTTTTTGTTGAGTTTCAGGAGAATGGCGGAAAATGGGAGTATGAGATCCTTCACGGTGAAACTTACCCGTACAGCCAGGAATGGATCGATAAACTCAGGAATGCCGTTTCGCTCAAAGCGCTCGACTACCAGTTACTGCATGTAGAGTACGGCCACTATATCGCCGGCGAAGTGAATAAATTCATCGATCAGCATAAGCTCGATTTCAAAGTGCAGCTGATCGGATCACACGGACATACCACCTTCCATGTTCCTTCCAAACATATGACCGGACAGTTGGGTGATGGGGCTTCCATTGCGGCACTTACCGGCATCAATGTAGTGAGCGATCTTCGTGCCATCGATATGGCCCTGAAAGGACATGGCGCCCCTATTGTTCCCATCGGCGAAAAGCTGCTGCTGAACGATTACGATCTCTTCCTCAATATCGGCGGCATCATGAACGTGAGTTTCAACAAGCCAAACGACTATATCGCATTCGACGTTTGCCCTGCCAACCGCGTAATGAATATGCTTGCTCAGAAGCTGGGCAGTGAATACGATTTCGACGGAAAGTTTGCACGCTCAGGAACCCTTCGCCCCGATCTGCTGAAACAACTCAATGCACTTGAATATTACAAACTGCCGCATCCGAAATCGCTGGCGAATGATTTTGGTACCGATGTGATCTATCCGTTGGTAGCAAAATCCGGTTACTCCATCGAAGATGGTCTCTGCACGTTTGCGGAGCATATGGCCATTCAGCTGAAAAATAGTCTGGAAGGGCTTTTGCAAGGAAATGAAAGTGTGAAAAAACGCATACTCGTAACCGGTGGTGGCGCGCATAACTCTTTTGTGATAGAAAGACTGAGTGCACATCTTTCAGAGATCGGTGTAGAAGTGGTAGTGCCGGATAAAGTGCTGGTGAATTTCAAGGAAGCACTCATCATGGGACTGATCGGCATTCTCCGCTGGCGCGAAGAAGTGAACGTAATGTCTACCGTTACCGGCGCAACGCGCGACAGCATCGGCGGTGCCGTTTGGATGGGACAACCCTGGAACTAAAATAAATCATTTGCACCGATCACTGGTAACAACCTTTGACAATATCCGCATAGTAGTCTATGCGGATATTTTGTATTATTACGGTACAACCAAATGAATATGCGACTTCTTGCCCTTCCCCTTCTGGTATTGTCTTTGAGTGCATCAGCTCAAACATCTCCCACAGAAAAACTATATTCCGCGGCAGCGAGAAAAAACTTTCAGGCAGCCAATGCCTTGAAAACAGTGGCTTTTGTGGAATCAAGATGGAGATTAGCAGGCAATAGCGGATTCAATGAAAGCATCCGTTTGGTTGAAAAGCAATTGCAGCAGGCGGGCTATGTGAAAGATAGTACGGGCACATCAGGCGCCAAACTCACCTATCGCATAGAACATCGCCCGATGGATCGCCTCACATGGGAGCCGATCGATGCATCCGTTTTTATCGAAGGGGAATCTACACCGCTGCTGAGCTTCAAAACCAACCGCAATATGATCGCCATCAATTCCGAATCAACTCCGGAAGGCGGCGTTACAGCAGAACTGGTTTGCATCAGCAAAGAAGAAGACTGGAATCAGGATCTGAAAGGGAAGATCGTATACGATGTTACATCTGCCGGCAATGGATACAACAGAGCCAATTCAAAAGGAGCCATTGGCTCACTGTCATATACCATGCCCGCTTATACGCAACCTGAAAAGAATATTCATTCCATTCAATTCGGGAGCATCCCGGGCAAAAGAGAAAATATTCAATGGCATATCTTCCTTTCCTACGCTGCGAAGAGCAGGCTGAATACCGCGCTGGCAAAGGGTTCTGTGAAACTGAAGGTGATGATTAAAACAAAACGGTACAATGCGGAAGAGCTGACCGTTGTTGCAGATGTAAAAGGATCGGAAAAACCAGCTGAACGTTTTGTATTCAGTGCGCACGTACAGGAGCCCGGCGCCAACGACAATGCAACCGGTGTAGGTACACTCGCAGAGATGGCGCGGGTAACTGCTGCTATGATCAAAGAAGGCAAACTGAATCCCCGCCGCAGCATCACTTTCCTTTGGGGAGATGAAATAGTTTCAACACGCAGATACATTCAGGAAGACAGCATCCGTGCCCTCGGTATCCGATGGGGATGCAGCCTCGATATGGTGGGTGAAGACACTAAAAAAACAGGAGGTACTTTCCTCATAGAAAAAATGCCCGATCCGTCTGCAGTATGGACACGCGGTAAAGACAAACATTCGGAATGGGGAGGAAGTCCATTGCCTGAATCATCCATCGTGCCTCATTACTTCAACGATCTGTTGTTGACGCGCTGCCTCAATGAAGCAGCAGACAATGGTTGGGTGGTGAAAACAAATCCATTTGAGGGAGGAAGCGATCATACGCCATTTCTCAATGCAAAGATACCCGGACTGCTCATGTGGCATTTCACGGATCAGTTCTATCATACAGACGGAGATCGTTTCGATAAGGTGAGTGGCAGCACCATGAAGCATGTGGGAGTAAGTGCACTGGTAATATCCTGGCTGCTCGCTTCAGCAGACAATAATGTGGCAGTTGCGTTGGTGCAAGATCTGAAACGCAGTGCAGTAAAGCGTTTGAGCGATGAAGTGTTGATAGGAAAAGCCAATCTGAAAAAAGGAAGCATCATCGAAACCGAAGATCATATTCTCGAAGTATGGCAGCAATACTACTCCAACGTATTGGATACGATGAAAGAAATTCCAGTTGAAGGGGCAAGCGAATCACTCACTAACGCCATAGAACAAGCGAAAAAAGAAGTTAATCAAAAAAAATACCGACTGCGATAATCACTGCCGGTATTGTGTAGATTAATGGAAAAAATCAGGCGACAATCTTTCTGCCGCAACGAAACATTCTGGCCTTTTTGCCTGGCATAATAATCTGTGATTCCAGGGTAAATCCGGCTTTTTCCAGTGTACAACCAATGTTGCTTTCTTCATCCAGCACAACTACCAATCTTTCTACTTCTGCAAAAGAGAAGAAGAAATCCTGACAGGTCTGAAGGATGCCCAAAGACCATTCGTGGTTGCTCTCTTTCTCCGGATCGATCAGCAACTGAATGCGGTAGTCTCCGGGTTTTGCTTCGTAATAGGAGCTCACATCATCCTGCATGGCATGGTGAATGTCTACCTGTGCGGTAGCCACTTCATTGATCTGAACAAAGAATGATTGTACGGAACTGGAGTCAGCGATGCAAGTGTAGGTTTCATTTAGATGCCTGATATGGGCGTCTTTTTTCATGAACCTTGTAAACCGCCAGGGAAGCCAGTTGTAGATCACCGGCAAATCAGTTCCGAGACATAACAGTCTCACTGCTACAGTGAACTGATTAGATTGAAAATACCTTTTGCACACCGGGTGCTGCTGAACGGCTGCATAGGAAACAGGTTTGCACAACATAGTCCTGTCGATCTCTAAAGGACTCTTACTCATAGGATGCGCTTCGAAATAACCTGTTGTAGCCATTGCGGCGAACGGGAAATTTAAGCTGGTTGACATTTGCTATAGGTTTTTAGGTATGCTCAACCAGAGCCTGAGCCAAATTCTAGCGTTTTACGGGATTAGAGCGGTGCGATAATTTTCAGAGGGAGTTGACCATCCTCGTTGAAAGCGTCTTCTTCCACGTTCAACGGGTATTGAAAATTCACAAATCGGGAGTAAAGAATCTAATCTGAAGGTAGTTTAAATTATAAAATAATTCAAAGCATGTAAATCAAAATACAAAGAAACCCTTACGATTTCGGGACACCGTTGGGAAAAACTCCCGATAAAATAACGGTTTTCCAAACCATTATTCGAAATTTGATACAGCAGTTTTTACACTGATTCAAACCTTTTAAGAACCTTACCATGCCATTAAGCCTACTATCCGAAATCACCGGTACGGTGTCTTTGTCATCGTGCATGCCTACAATGCTTTGGGAATACAAACTGCCAGATGCCAGATGTTTGGTGGCCTCCGGACCTGAGGGGCAATGCCTTCTGCAGGAGATCGCCGGCAATGGATACTCCATCTGGTACAACACTTTCCAGCTGGCGCACAAGGATACCATTACCATTACAGACGAACTTCCGGTTATTCGTATTCCTTTCATGATCCGCAACAGTTTCCATTATCAGGCAAAAGGCCTGGGCGACTGGTGGATGCACGAAAGCTCCTTCGCCATTTATTATTCACCCAAGGGACAAACAAAGCTGCGTTTCGACAAAGACCGGCTGTATTCCAGTTTTGAGCTTTGCATCAAACCGGAGTTCCTGGCGCCCATGGCTGCCCATTTTCCGTTGGCCGCAGCGCTGCTCGACAGAGCAGGAAACAATGGCGCCGCACTCGCAGGTTCTGCGCCGCTGGTAGCTACTCCCGCGATGATGGCGATCATCAAAGACATTCTCAACAACACGTATACAGGTCCGCTCCGTCACCTTTACCTCGATGCAAAGGTGAATGAGTTGCTGCTGATGGCGCTTCATCGTACCGTCAATTACAAAGCGCCTGCTGCCGTTAAGCTCAGCGAAGCAGAAGTGGAAACCATTTACGACCTCAAAGCATTTTTGCTGAAACAACTCGATCGCTCTTATTCTGTAGAGCAACTGGCAAAACGCCGTGGACTCACTGCCCACAAGCTCAAACGTGGGTTTCTGAAGATCTATGGAGCCGGCATTTTCGAGTATCTGCTCGAAGCAAGAATGGAACGCGCAGGCGCATTGCTGCACGAAACCCATATTCCCGTTGAACAGATTGCAAGGCTCACCGGATACAAGAACATGGCAAATTTCTCTGTAGTGTTCAAAAAGTATTTCGGATTTCCTCCCCGGTATTTCAGAGGGAAGTAAAGATGTTTATCAGCGCATAACTGTTACCGTTTTACCTTCAATGGTAAAGCGAATGATACCTGTTTGCTCAAGACTTTCCAGAATTTCCGAGATCGGTGTGCTGCGTGGAAAGCTGGATGCAAATACTGCATCCAGATCGTCTTTGAATATAACTTTCACGTTGTACCAGCGGGCAAGCTGCCGCATGATCACGTGGATGGATTCTTTTTTATAGCTGAATTTTCCATCTCTCCAGGCAACGACAGAATTACTGTCAACTGCAGAGACTGCCATTGGGCCGTTTGCTTTGAAATCGGCTTGCTGACCGGGTTTGATCACTTTGGCCATTTGCTGCCTGTTGGCCGGCACAACACGCACGCTTCCGCGAAGCAGTGTGGTTTGGATGCTGGGCTCATCATTGTAGGCATTGATATTGAAACGGGTGCCAAGTACCTGCACTTCGCCCGAAGGGCCCGATTGTTTATTGATGCTGACGATGAACGGCACTTTCTGTCCCTGCTTTTTCATTTCCTCCACCTCGAAAAATGCTTCGCCGGTAACCGTTACCCGGCGCTCACTACCGGTGAAGGACAGGGGAAAACGAAGTGATGAAGCCGCATTCAGCCATACGCGCGATCCGTCGGGCAATACTACATGGTACTGACCACCTGAGGGTGTAGTGATGGTATTGAAACCTGCTTTTCCATTCTTCGCAGTTTTGGAACTGTTGTATTCGAGACGGTCGGCTGCAGTTTTCTCGATAGTGGCATCGCCTTCATCGGCGAGTAATCCGTGTGCACTCTTGTCGAGTTGAATGGTGCTTCCGTCGGCGAGTTCGAGTGTAGCAACATTGCCACCTGGTGATACATCGTTTTTATAACGTGTGCGTATATCGTCTTCAACAATTGCATCCTGTGGGGGAGCGGATCTGAAGAAGAAAAACCAACTGCCCAAAGCCAGCACCAGAACGGCTGCTGCGGCACCGGCTATTTTCGTCCAGGCTATGCGGCGTACAGGTGTTTCGGGTTCTGCTTCTTCGGTTGTTTCCTCTTCAGGTTGATGATATTTATGTAAGAATTTTTCGTAGCCGGCGTCCACATCCACTCTGTCGAGCGCGGCAATTCCTTTACGCACCCATTCTTCTCTTTCCACAAACTGAAACAGGTGCGGCCTTTCTTCGGAAGAAAGCCATTCTTCCAGTTCAGTTTTTTCACGGACGGAAATATCTCCGGCCATGAATTTTGAAATGAGTTCTTCTATGCGTTCGTTTGTCATTGGTTTCAATTCGTTGGAAAACATGGTTCGGGCAACATTGAGTCCGAACATGCAACAACAGTTGCGTTAATACCTGCAGGCTGCGTTGAATAAAGGATTTACTAAGTGGAAATGAAGGCGTTTTCAGCAGAAAAACTCCATCGAAATTAGACAAAACAGCTGAAAAAAGGTGGCCAGTGGCATGAGGTTCTTCTTTGCCAGTACACCACGCAGCAGGTTCAGTGCTTTTGCTTTCTGATTGAGTACTGTTTGTGGTGAAAGCTCCAGCTCTTCAGCGATCTGCCTGGTGGTCATTCCCTTGGAGAAGATCAGTTTGAAGATCTTTTTGCATTGGGAGGGCAGTTGTTCTATTTCGTTGTATACCTCCTGCAATATGCGTGCACGCAGCATTTCGTCGTCTGCCTGTGCATCGGTATAATCCATGAGGTACTGTAATTGTTCGTGGCTTTTTTCGTGACGCGCAAGTCTTCTCAGATGATCGAGGCATTCGTTGCGAACCGTAATGTAGAGGAATGCTTTGATATCGCGCAGCGATTGAAACTGCTCTATGCGGCCAGTGAGTTTGAAGAAAGCTGTGGCAACAATATCTTCCGATTCATGCATATTGTTGATCAGCTTATCAGCAAAATAGATCATAGGCCTGTACAACTGATTGAACAGTTCTCTTACCGCCTCCGGCTGCTTTTTGTGCAGTGCTGCAATAAATGCCTTATCCGATTTCATGCGAAATGGTTGAAGTGTTAGGATGCGAGCGAACATTGCATGCATTTGCCGATGCAATGCCGGATAAGGTAATGGTCTGGAACAATCAGGATCTTCAAATGATCTTGGATTTCCTTTTTGGGCTGGAACCGGATGGTTGGGTCTACGTAACTAATACTAATGTTCAGAAATGATCTGATGAAAATAATCGAAAAATCTGGTTTTTGAAACAGATGGTATCAACCTGTGAAAAAAATAATACTCAGATTCCCAATACAGTTTTGAGCCTTGCATAGCCGGTCTTACTTACCGGCACACTCACCGGTTGGGGCGCTCCGGTATTGAGAACTGCCAGGTAGCTTTCCTTTTCGTAGGCATCGAGGCGGGTGATAATCTGCACATTTACAATGAATGAGCGATGGGTTCTCACAAACTGGCGGTTGTCGAGCGTCTGCTCGAAATGCGCCATGGTTTTGTTTTTGAGGAATACACCGTCGGCCGTATGCACTTTCACATAGTCGTCGTCGGCCTCCAGATAGAGTACTTCAGGGATGGGAATGATGCGGATCTTGCTGCCGGTTTTCACCACTATGCGCTGGTTTTGCGGCGAGCTGGCAGAAACTGACTGCAACAAAGATTGAGTTTGTTCAGCCGCCGGAACGGGTAATGCCTGTTGCTGATCGAGCCATTTTCGCAGGGCTTTGTCGAATCTTTCCTGACTGAATGGTTTCAGCAGGTAATCCACTGCATGATTCTCGAATGCTTTGAGCGCATACTCGTCGAATGCAGTGGTGAATATGATGGCAGGAGGATTGTCTATCAGTTCGAGCATTTCAAAACCATTGATCTTGGGCATCTGCACATCGAGAAACACCAGTTCGGGCTGATGCTGCTGAATGGCTTTCACTCCTTCAAAACCATCATTGCATTCCTGCACGATAGTGATGGCAGGATAGGCCTGCAGGTATTCTTTAATGATCATTCTTGCTAATGGTTCGTCGTCTATCAATATCGCTTTGATCATACCTGTGGTATTTTGATGGTAGTGGTAAAGTTGGTTTTGTCTGCATGTGTAATGAGCAGGTCTTGACGGCCGAAAAGCAGGTAGAGCCTGCGTTTGGCGGAGTGCAATCCGAAACCGGTTCCTGCCTGTGGCGAAGAAGTGGCGGGGTCGTAAGGGTTCTGAACAGTGATCTCCAGCAATCCGTTCACCAGCTTCACGCTAACAAGTATCTCCACCTGCTCGGTGGTATCGTACAGTCCGAATTTGATGGCATTCTCCACAATGGGTTGAAGCAGCATATGCGGAATCTGCATTTTGGCTGTTGTTTCTTCCTGTTCTATATGTGCCTGCAAACGATGACCGAACCGCACTTTTTCGATTTCGAGATAGAGTTGCAGGTGTTGCAGCTCATCTGTGAGGCTGATCCATTGCTGTTCGTCTTTACGGAGTGTACCGCGTAAGAAATCTGAAAGCTGCTGAATCATTTTTCTCGCCTCCGCTGGGTGCATGCTCACGAGTGCACTGATGGAGTTGAGGCTATTGAAAAGAAAGTGCGGCTGCAATTGCTGACGCAGCTGATACAATTCTGCTTCTCTGGCAAGCTTCTCTGCATCTGCTTTTCTTTTTTCCTGTTCTTTCTGTTCTTCCATGGTGTACCAGAGCTCGCTCACAAGAGCGGCGCATTCGATCAGCAACAGTCCTACGCTGAATCTTACACCCTTTGAAGCTGCAAGAAAATTCAGGTAATCTGCATTACTGCTGAATATGTTCTTCAGGCTGTAATGAACAGACGCCATCGCCAGTCCACTCAGTGCGCAGCACATGAGAAAAAGATAGGGGATGATGCCTTTGCGTGGCCGGTACCAACGAAGATTGATGCTCACCAATGTGCATACTGCCGCCATGTTAACGCTGGTGATCAGTGCATCTGTGATGGAAATTCCCCAGCTGAACCCCCAGCCCTGCATTATGTACATATGCAAAATGCTCCACAGGAGCCAGAATCCTATGAAGACGAGTTTATTCTCTTTGGGCGTTAGTGGTGATGCAGCCATAAGCGTTTAGAACAATTGCAGAATTTTATGGGTGATATTGTTTTTGATATGGGCAGCTTTGCGATGCACCAGTTCTGTGAACAGTTCGGGATTGTCCGATTCCTGAATGCGTGAATAGAGCTCGGCTCCATCGATGAGTGCACTGAGTTGATACAGTTCGCTCACATTGATGAACTCCCATTGCACCAGCTTTTCATCTTTATTCAAAAAGATCTCCTGCTCCTGCTCTCCGATGGCTGCTGCTTTTTCGAAGGCGGTGGTTTCATTCTCTGCTGCGATCAAACGGAGTTGCTCATCGAACTGCGAGCATGCTTCACCGTCGTTGCCGCAATGAATTCTGTAAACGATTTTTGCCAGGTACCAGTTCATACGATAAAATTTGAACGGGAAATAATTTGGTTAATAGTTTTTCACATCCAGTCCTCCGAAAAGGATGGTGCCGCGAACGATCAGCTTTTTATTGGGATCTGTGGGGGTGTTGTAAGAGCGTTTGTCGTCGATGCCGCCGAAGATGGCTACAGCCTCCGTGGTGCTTACTTCCCAGTGAGCGGGCACAATCAGTTTGATGCCGCCGAACATTACGGTTACTTCGAGAATGATGGTGCCTTCGAAGTCTGCGTTAAGGAGATTCACTTCACCGCCGCCGAATATGGTGAGTATCTCTCCTCCTTTGAATGATTTGTTGTAGATAACTTTTTTGATGCCGCCGAAGGCTGAGGTCATGTCTATGGACTGGTCTTCTGTATGTCCGCCTTCATCGGGTGTACCGTTTTCGTCCCGGTTGCCGCGTCTGAGGCTGAACCAGCTTTCTCTCGAACCGTAGAGTATCATTATGCCAACCCCAATGAATATGATGGGAAGAATGTACCGCTGGATTCTTATTTCTGGAAATTCACGAACGATGAGGAAGAATACTCCTGCGCCGATCATCATCAGCCAGGTGTAGTCTCTGAATTTGGTAGTGGCTCCTACGATGATGCCCGCCGCAATGATGGCCATCGGCCAGGAGATGATCCATTCGGGAAGATCCAGTCCGAAAGACCTTGTCAAAAGAACTGCGCCTACCAGTAACAGAGCAAACCCCGCCCACTTGTTCGTATGGCTTTTGCGGGGTTTATTTCCCTTGCTGGTGTTCGCATCCTGCTGGTAGCTGTCCATTTGCTTTAATTTTCAACAAATCTAGCATTGGAAGCAATTGCAGGCAAGAGCAAGGCTGTTATTGTATTGCAGGTTCCGGTAAAACCCGGTAATTCTTCGGTGAAAAAGCTCAGGCTTTGGCCTGTGAGAGCTTGCTGCGAATTCTGCTCAGCGTTTCGAGGGTCATGCCCAGGTACGAAGCGATGAATTTCAGCGGAACGCGGTTCAGCAAATGGCTCTTGGTGGCAATAAAATGTTTGTATTTGGAAGTTGCTTCTGTGAGGCGGGCAATGAATGCGCGCTCTTCGGCATCGCGGTAATAATTTTCGAGGATCTTTCTTCCGATAACATTGGCTTCGGGAAAGTTTTCGTAGAGATACTGCAGGTCGTTGTAATGAAGGCCGGTGAGCTCACAGTCTTCGATAGCCTGCACATTCTCCGAAGATGCCTGCTGCAGCTGAAAGCTGGCAATGGCCGAAACAAATTCACCTTCTCCAGTGATCCAGGTAGTGATGTCTTTGATTCCATCCTTTACGTATCCACGAAGAATGCCTTTTCTTACGAGATAGAAGTGTGTGCAGACTTCTCCCGCAGAGGTGAGCATTTCGTTTTTGCGGATCCTGTGAGAAAAACTCTTCTGATTTACATATGCCTGAGCTTCTGTACTGATTGGAGAAAAAACTTTGGCAACGGTAAGAATGGGAGATTCTGGCAGGGTTGTACGAGACGACATCCACTGTTCGCTTGCTGGCTGATTGTGTAAAGGCATACTACGATCTATAAATGTTTAGGTTGGGGGTTCACAAAAACATAGGTTCCTGATCAGGGATTACGGTAGTTATCTAATCTTCCAGAGGACAGTGAAACAAATGAAGACCCGAATGGGTTTCTAATATCTAAAGATAGCAAAAAGAATCACTTATAATGAAAGTTATTTGTGTAAATAAGTGATTCCCTTTATCATATTAACCGAAACTGGTCTCCATCAAAAATACCCAGATCACTTAGTTTGAGATGTGGGATTACCAGCAGGGCCATAAAACTGAGGGTCATATAAGGTGCGGAAAGTTGGGTGCCGAGTGATTTGGCAAGATGGTCCATCGCTGTATATTTTACGGCTACAGTGTATCCGTCGTCGGCGCTCATGAGGCCGGCCACTCCCAGCGGAAGGAGATGGGTTTCAAGGGTGTTGTGGTGAAAGCTGCTGTCTTTGAAACGCACTACACAGCTGATTCCGCCCTGGGTGGCTATCACAGCATTCACCCCCGTGCAGATGGCTTCGTCGTCTGTTCCTACTGCTACTATATTATGACTGTCGTGCGCCACCGAGCTTCCGATAGCGCCGTTCTTCAATCCGAAATTTCTGATAAATCCGATGGCTGCCGGTTTTTCGTGGTCGTACCGGTTCACCACTACTATTTTCAGCAGGTCGCGATCCTGGTCGGCTACCAGCAAACCATCGCGCACAGCCGGTTCGAGATCGAGGCGGTTGGTGATCAGCTGTCCATCGAGGGCTTCGATCACGGGAATGGTGGCTTCGCCCCTGTATGGTTTCTGAAAATAGGAGATCCTTTTGGGTTCGGCGTGGAAATGATTGATGGGTTTTACCGGTACTCTGTCGATGAGCGACTTCCCATTATCGGCTACCAGCTGCCCATTGATGTAAGTGCTGAGCACTTTGAAGTTGATAAGATTCTCTGCGAGGATGAAATCTGCGGGATCGCCTTCGCGGAGCAAACCCACATCCAGCTTATAATGCTGCACGGGATTTACGCAGGCGGCTTTCAACACTTTGAACAGGCCGATACCTTTCGCGATGGCACGTGCGCAGAGCTGATCGATATGACCTTCCACGAGACTATCCGGATGTTTGTCGTCGCTGCAGAACATCATCAGATCGGGATAATCGTTCATAAGATCTATCAGTGCTTCGAAGTTTCGCGCAGCGCTTCCTTCTCTGATCAGCACTTTCATGCCGAGTTTCAGTTTCTCTTCCGCTTCTTCGCGGGTGAAACATTCATGGTCGGTACTGATGCCGGCATCGATGTATTGTCGGATTTCCGCTCCCCGGAGGCCAGGTGCATGGCCATCCACGGGTTTGCCGAACCGATGTGCGGCTGCAATCTTCTCCATCACTTCCGGGTCTTTGAACAGCACACCCGGAAAGTTCATCATCTCACTTAAATATTTTATATCGTCGCGTTTCAGCAGTGCTTCAACGTCTTTGGCATCGAGTACAGCACCTGCCGATTCGAAGCTGGTGGCCGGCACACAGCTGGGAGCGCCGAAATTGAATTTGAAGGGTACCGTATTGCCATTATTGATCATGTATTCAACTCCCTGCATGCCGCAGACATTGGCAATCTCATGCGGATCGCTCACAGTAGAAACTGTACCATGCACAACTGCCAGCCTTGCAAACTCGGATGGTACAAGCATGGAACTTTCAATATGTACATGACTGTCTATGAAGCCGGGAAGTATGAATGGCGCGCCATCTGTGAGGGAACCGGGAGCCAGTTCCTGAATCGCAATGATCTTTCCTCCTGCAATGTGAATCTCAGCAGGATAGATCCTCTCTTCTGCAATATTCACCAACTGGGCTTTTATCTGATGGCTGTTCATGGTCTGATGATGTACGCAATATAGCTAAAAATATAAGTACTGTTATAATCCTGAAGGGCCAATTATTTAATTATCTCCCCCCGAATCTGTAAGTTGCATTACCAAATTCCGGAAGCTTAATTATAACGTTTATGCGCATTCGTAAAATACTGATTTCAGGCATATTGGCCGTAGTATTTTCTCCACTCGCTGCACAGCAGGTAGTGGTGAATACTGTAGGAAAAGATCCGTTCAATGGCAAGGTAACCGATGTGCTGTACAAGGCGAAAGAAGGTCAATGGAATTTCTATCCCTATGGAAACCAGGTGATCAGAGCTGTGTACAAACCGGCCGATTACAACCGGAACGAACTGATGTCCAACGCTGTGATCACCTCTCCGCAGCCTTCCCAGACGAAGGTCACGAACGGCCCGTCACAGGCCATCGACTTTGAAAACGGACTGAGCATAGTGATCCAGCGGGAGAATATCTACTTCAAACAAGGCAGGGAGATCAAAGTAAAATCCGTGCGGTACTTTTCGGAAAACGACAACAGGGGATTCCGTTTCCAGCTATCCGATGGTGAGAAATGGATGGGAGGCGGTGAGCGTGCCATTCCGATGGATCGCCGTGGCTACCGCCTGTTGTTCTACAATACACCCGTGTATGGATATGGACTGGGTGCAGAGAACCTGAACTTCTCTGTTCCTGTTCTGCTTTCATCAAACGGTTATGCACTCTTTTTCGATAATCCATCCAAAGGATATGCTGATATTGGACTTACTGATAAATCCACGCTGGAAGCGGGCTTCAGCAGTGGCGAACTGAACTTCTACGTTGTGTTCGGAAAGAACCTCGACGAAATGCTGCTCAATTATTCTGCCCTCACCGGAAGACAACCACTTCCGCCACGTTGGGCCATGGGCAATTTTGTATCGAGATTCGGATACAGAAATGAAACACAGGTGAAAGATGTAGTGAGCAAAATGCAGGCTGCGAAATATCCGGTAGACGGATTGATCTTCGACCTCTTCTGGTTCGGCGATCATGTGAAAGGAACCATGGGAAACTTCGACTGGGTAAGCAGTTCCAGCTGGCCCAATCCAAAGCTCATGCTCACGCAGTTCCGTCAGCAGAACATCAAACCGATACTGATTGCGGAGCCATTCTTTCTGAAGGGTACCACCAATTATGCAGAAGCTGCTCCATTCCTCGCCACCAATGCAACCGGACAACCATACACATACAATAATTTCTTTTTCGGTGAAGGCGGACTCATCGATATCTTCCGCAAGCCCGCCAAAGACTTTATGTGGAAGCTTTACAAAAAGCAGGTGTCCAATGGCGTTAGTGGATGGTGGAGCGATCTCGGCGAACCCGAAAAACATCCAAACGAAATTATTCACAACCTGAAAGATCAGGGCATCGCACGGCCGGTAAAAGCAGACGAAGTGCACAATATTTACGGCCATCAATGGAGTGCCATGCTGGCTGAAAAATACAGCAATGAGTACAGCGATCAGCGACTCTTCCACCTCAACCGTGCAGGATTTGCAGGCAGTCAGCGTTACAGCGTGTTCCCATGGACAGGCGATGTAGCCCGCAGCTGGAGCGGACTGAAGGCACAATGGCCCATTCTCATGGGCATGAGCCTGAGCGGATTGCCGTACATTCATTCCGATGCAGGCGGATTTGCCGTTGCCGATGAAGCCGACTTCGAACTGTACACCAGATGGCTGCAGTTCGCAGCATTCACACCGGTTTTCCGTCCTCACGGAACAGCGCCGGAGGCAGCAGATCCAACACTGAAAAGCATTCCTTCGGAACCAGTTTTCTGGGATGAAAAAACACAATCGATCGTAAAAAAGTATATCCGTCTCCGTTATGAACTGTTGCCTTACAATTATAGCCTCAGTTTCGATCAGGCAGTGATGGGTAAACCGTTGATGCGGCCATTGTACTACTACGGATTTAATGATGCAGAAGCATTCAATGCCACCGATCAGTATATGTGGGGCGATCAGCTGCTGGTTGCTCCTGTAATGACGCAATCCGCCACCAGCCGCAAAGTATATCTTCCCGAAGGGCAATGGTATCGTTTCTCCGACAATAAACTGCTCGATGGAAAGCAGTGGATCGATCAGCCTGCAGACCTGAGCTACCTGCCGCTCTATGCAAAAGCCGGCAGTTTTGTTCCGCTCTGGCAGACTGATTCTGTGATACGCTCAACCGGGCAATACGATTCGAAGAATATCAGTGTGGTGTATTATCCTTCGGCCAACCCATCTTCCTACACCTGGTACGACGATGATGGTGCCGAACCCCGCGCACTCGAACGTGCCAATTACGAGCTGGTAACTTTCACGGGAACTACGCGCGGCTCGATGATCGTAATCGATATCAAAACCAATAATGTGGCGGCTTACAAACGCAAATACCAGCGCACGTTCACCCTGCTGATTCCCGGCAATTCGGTGAAAGAGGTGAAGGCGAATGGCACTGCTGTGAAGGTTGTTGCCGCTAAACCGGTAATGCTGGCCGATGGCCCGTTCACTGCGGCCACCATCATTTTCGACGGAAAGCCAACCAGCATCGAGGTCCGATTGTAATTGAAAAGTTCTTACATTCGCCACCCAATCTGGCTGCTACTTAACTTTAAAAATTGCCATTATGCAAGCTTGGAAAGATTATCAGGAAAAGAATAAAGATCGTTTCCTCAGTGAACTGACAGAACTGTTGCGCATACCATCAATCAGTGCCAACAGCGCCAATAAAGAAGATATGCGCAAATGCGCAGAAGCGGTAAAGCAACGCCTCATCGAAGCGGGTGCAGACAAAGCGGAAGTAATGGAAACTGCCGGCCATCCGGTGGTGTACGGTGAGAAGCTCATCGATCCTTCCAAACCAACCGTTCTGGTATATGGCCACTACGATGTACAGCCACCCGATCCGCTGAACCTCTGGCACAGCGGGCCTTTCGAGCCGGTTGTAAAAGAAGGCAAACTCTACGCACGCGGATCTGCTGATGATAAAGGACAAGTGTACATGCACGTGAAAGCACTGGAAACCATGGTGCAGACCGGTACACTCACCACCAATATCAAATTCCTGATCGAAGGGGAAGAAGAAGTGGGATCTCCCAATCTTGGCAAGTTTGTAGCAGATCATAAAGACCTGCTGAAATGCGATGTGATCCTGATCAGCGACAGCGCCATGATCTCTCTGGATACACCATCTATGGACATCGGCATGCGCGGTCTCGCTTACATTCAGGTGGAAGTTACAGGCCCCAACCGCGACCTTCACAGTGGTGTGTATGGTGGAGCAGTAGCCAACCCCATCACCATCCTCACAAAGATGATCGCCAGCTGTCACGATGAGAACAATCATATCACCATCCCCGGTTTTTATGATGATGTACTCAACGTGCCCGACGAAGAAAGAAAGATGCTTGCAGAAGCTCCTTATAACGAAGCGGAATACAAAGCCGACCTCGGCATCACCGAACTCTGGGGCGAGAAAGGATTCTCTACCAACGAGCGCACCGGTATCCGTCCAACACTCGAAGTGAACGGTATCTGGGGTGGATACACCGGCGAAGGAGCCAAAACCGTATTGCCTTCAAAAGCATATGCGAAGATCTCTGCACGTTTGGTTCCCAATCAGAGCTCAGAGAAGATCACGGAAATTCTGCTGAACTATTTCAGAAAGATCGCTCCCGCATCTGTGACTGTGAACGCTGAAAACCACCATGGTGGCGAGCCTTACATGACGCCGATCAACTCAAAAGGATTCCAGGCGGCAAGCAAAGCATACGAATCTACTTTCGGAAAGAAACCCGTACCCGTTCGTGGTGGCGGAAGCATTCCTATCTGCGCCATCCTCGAAAGAGAACTGGGCGTGAAGATCGTATTCATGGGCTTTGGTCTCGACAGCGATAACCTGCACTCTCCCAATGAGAAGTTCGATCTGGCTAATTTCTACAAGGGCATCGAAACCATCCCTTATTTCCATAAGTTCTTTGCGGAGTAATTCCTTCGTAAATTTGCCTTATGGCAGAGAAAGAAAAATTACGGATCGATAAATATTTATGGTCAATCCGGTTGTTCAAGACGAGATCGCTGGCAACAGAAGCCTGCGACAGTGGAAAGGTGAAGTGCAACGACATGAATGTGAAGCCTTCCAAATCTGTGAACATCGGAGAAACCTACGAAGTTAAAACAGTAGCCCGGAGATGGACTGTGAAGGTCACCGGGCTACTTCATAACCGCCTTGCACATACAGAGGCTGTCAAATACTACGAAGACCTCACGCCGCCTGAAGAACTGGAACGCATGAAGTTCGAGGCAAGCAGCTTCCACACGGGCAAACGCCTCAGCAAAGTGGGCCGACCTACCAAAAAACAGCGCCGGGATCTCGAAGGATTTATGGGAGACGAAGAAGACGCAGAATGATTTCTCCGGATCAATCGGCCGGAAGGCTTTACTGGCTTTGATTTTGCAACGCAATGGAAACTGATTCACTTAATACGGTGCATATGAAAATTGCTACTTACAACGTGAATGGCGTAAACGGAAGATTGCCCGTACTGCTGCAATGGCTGAAAGAATCTGCACCAGACATCGCCTGTTTGCAGGAGCTCAAAGCTCCTGAAGAGAAATTCCCCCTCCAGGCCATCAATGACGCCGGATATGAAGCCATCTGGCACGGACAGAAAAGCTGGAATGGTGTTGCGATCCTCAGTAAAGTTGGCAAGCCTGCAGAGATCAGAAGAGCGCTGCCCGGCGACTCCGAGGATATGCATAGCCGTTATATCGAGGCAGATGTGGCCGGCATCCGGATCGGCAATCTCTATCTTCCCAATGGCAACCCTGCACCCGGGCCTAAATTCGATTACAAACTCGCCTGGTTCAAACGCCTGCACGCGCATGCGAAGAAACTGCTGGCAGAAGATATTCCGGTGATACTGCTCGGCGATTACAATGCGATACCCACTGAAATGGATGTGTATAAACCTGAGAGCTGGGTGAAGGATGCATTGTTCTTTCCCGAAACACGCGAAGCGTATGCGAAGCTCGTAGCACTCGGCTGGACAGACGCTTTACGCAAAATGCATCCCAACGAAAAGATCTATACTTTCTGGGATTACTTCCGTCAGGCCTATGCACGCAATGCAGGTCTTCGCATCGATCATCTGCTGTTGAGCAGTCATTTCGATAAAAAACTCATTGCTGCCGGTGTTGACAGCCACGTGCGCGGATGGGAGAAAACCAGCGACCATGCCCCCACCTGGATCGAAATCAAACCGGTTGCAAAGCCGCGAACTTCTTAAAACAATCGAGAATATAACTCCAGCCTTTGTAGCTGTCCATCGCTTCGGCGTATGCTTCATATCCGTCGCCATGCGCTTCAAAATTTGAATGCACCAGATCTACATTGGTGGCATTTTCAGCATCGGTAAAATGAATGGTGATATCGCTGCCCTGATCAGGATCGGGCACAGGCACGCGTTGCGGGCTGATCTGCCATTTGATGCCGATGGTATCGTTTTTCTTCAATGAGGTAATTCTTCCCCAATCGCAACGAAAACCAAACGGACCGATCTCCGTGCAGAGTCCGTCGACAGCAGGTTCGATGCAGATCTCTTCGAGTTTGTCCTGCGACCAGGTATATTCTTTTGGCCACCAATTGGTAAGCCGGTTGATGAAGAGATCGAAAGCAAGCTCTCTCGATACAGGTATCAGTATGTTTTTGTGGATAGGTTTCATGCTGGTACGGCATCATAAATTGTACCAGCATGAGGTTGCGTGGATAACCAATTGTTTCATTATCGTTAGAACCGATGAGCTATTTTTCTTTCAGCAAAGCTTCGAGCGATTTGTAAGTTTCGTTGTAACTGGTTACCTGTTCTCCGTTGAGGAAGAAAGTGGGAGTGCCGTTTACACCGCTGCGCAATCCCCCTTCGAAATCGGCTTCCACCTTACTGAGCAGCGCCTGGTCTCTGAGGTCTTTTCCGAACTGGTTTTGATTCAGTTTCAGTTTGCTGGCAAAGCCGAGAATGGCATCGGGGCTAAGGTGTTTTTGATTCTTGAAAATCATATCGTGCATTTCCCAGAATTTATCCTGCCGGTCAGCGGCTTCTGCGGCCATAGCCGCCATCATGGCCAGCGGATGCGATTCCTGCAAAGGAAAATTCCTGAACACGAATTGCAGATCGGTGGTATGTTTTTTCAGCAGTTTCTTAACGAAGGGAAAAGCGAGTCCGCAGTGCGGACATTGATAATCGCCGTACTCCACCAATACAAACTTAGCTTGTGCAGTACCGGTAGTATGGTCTTCGCCGCTTACAGGAACCCTGAGTGTAGACATTGGAATTATTTTTTGTGATTGTCCATAGCTTCGAGTGCGTCGAGAATGCCGTCGGCTCCGGGATTCACGCTGTCGGGAGATAAATGGCTCCACTGAATGATGCCTTTTTCATCGATCACGAAAAGCGCGCGCAGGCTTTCTCCTTCCTGTTCGTTGTAGGCGCCGTATTTTTTGCTCACTGCTCCTTTGGGCTCAAAATCGGCCAGTAATGGAAAGTGCAGATTACGGTTTTCTTCGAAAGCCATATGGCACCACTTGCTGTCTACCGAAATGCCCAGCACTTCTGCATTGTGTTTGTGGAATAGTCTGAGTGTTTCGTTGTAAAGGCTCATCTGATCGCTGCACACGGGGCTCCAGTCGGCCGGATAGAAAGCGAGTATCAGGCGCTTGCCTTTGAAATCGCTGAGTTTCAGCTTGTGATCGGGCGAATTGTACAGCTCAAAATCCGGTGCAGGCGTGTTCTTTTGAAGTATCATGATGCTTCAATCTTTTAATAATAAATGAATAATCAGGGGGAAGGGGCCTGCGGGCCAGAGTAGGGGGATGGAGATACAATTTAGTGAAAGTTCCTGTGATACTGCCTTATCTTTGCGCCATGCGTATCGATATTATTTCTGTTGTACCCGAATTACTGGAAAGTCCGCTTTCGCATTCCATCATGAAAAGAGCCCGTGACAAGGGTTTGCTCGAAGTGCATGTGCATCACCTGCGCCAGTGGGCTGTGAATGAATATGGACAAATAGACGATTACCAGTACGGAGGAGGAGCAGGGATGGTGATGATGCCGGAACCGCTGGCCAATGCCATCGAAACGCTGTCGAAAGACAGAACCTACGACGAGATCATCTACGTAACGCCCGATGGTCCACGCTTTGATCAACCCACCGCCAATAGACTTTCACTCAAAGGCAATCTGCTGATCATCTGCGGCCATTACAAGGGCATCGATCAACGCATCCGCGAACATTTTGTAACCATGGAAATCTCTATCGGCGATTATGTGCTGAGTGGCGGGGAGCTCGCTGCAGCGATAATCGTAGATGCAGTAGGCAGACTATTGCCCGGTGTACTGGGCGATGAAACATCTGCACTTACAGACAGCTTTCAGGACAATCTGCTTGCACCTCCCGTATACACCCGGCCCGCAGATTTCCGCGGCTGGAAAGTACCGGAAATTCTCATGTGCGGCGATCCCATCAAGGTAGCCGACTGGCGCCATGAGCAGGCCATTCAGCGTACCAAAGAACGCAGGCCTGATATCTTCGATCAATAAATTATCGATTGAAATTTATTTGCATGTACTGTTCGCTGAATCAGAAGTCGGTAAAAATGTAAATCAGCAGGCACATGATGAGGGTCATCAACAGACCGATTAAGATTGTCTTTTTCATAAGGGGGACGGTTTTAGTGAGGGTATAATTGCATGTACCGTGCCAATGCGCAGTTTATCCACATAGGAAATATACCCCGGAGATTACGGGGGAAATTGCGGAGGATTATTCGATTGTCTGCAACGAATGTTTGCGGTTGCTTTGCAGGTGTTTCATATCCCACTTCACCTGTTGTACATACTCATGTTTACGCACGTTGCAATCGGATTTGGTGCAGATGAAACAACTGAAATCCATGCAGGCATCTGTATGCACCGCCATTTCGATGCTGTCTCCAAACTCACGCCTGATAAGGTTTGCGAGCTCATCCACTTCAACGTGTGCTTCATTTACATTGAAATACCAGGGAACGGTAAGGTGGCAGTCTACATGCAATTGCCCGCCATATTTGATTACGCGGAGATTGTGAATATCCATCCAGTTGGTGCGTCGGTTGGCATCGAGCAGAACAACCATTCTTTGCAGCAGATCCTTATCTGCTTCGTCCATAATTCCTGCCAGCGATTTGCGGAGAATGCCGTAGCCGGTATACATGATGTACAATGCGAGCACTATGGCGATGGCTCCATCGAGCCAGAGCAGTCCGGTAAATTTGATGGCAATCAATCCGGCAATGATGCCGAGTGTAGACCATGTATCCGATTGGAGGTGTTTGCCGCTTGCAACCAATGCGAGTGAATTATTCTTCGTTCCCTTTTTGATACTGATGCTTCCTACAACAAAATTGATGAGCGCAGTAACGGCAATGAGCAGGATACCATAATCCAGTTTTTGCAGAGAGCGGGGATGAATGAAATTGCTTACAGATTCGAAGATGATGATGAGCCCGGCAATCAGAATCAATGTGCCTTCAACTGCTGCCGAGAGAAATTCTGCTTTGCCGTGTCCGTAAGGATGATCTTCGTCTCTGGGTTTGGAAGCCACGTAGAGGCTGTACAGTCCAATGAATCCCGCAATCACATTCACGGTGCTTTCGAGCGCGTCTGTGAGTATGGCTACGGAGTGGGTAAGAAAATACGCCACAATTTTCAGGAGGAACAGCATTATGGCAACGGTTACAACCCACCGTTGTACGCGAAGATTTTCAAGGCCGGTATTCAAAGCAAGCGATTTGCGTAAAAGTACAAAGATTATCTTTGTGCGAAACGCCACTGTGGAACTGATCCCCGCAATCATAGAAGAGTATGCTGCAAAATTCACTTCTCCCGAAGATGAGTTGCTGCAGGAGATCAATGAACGTACCTATGCCTCGCATGCGCAACCGCATATGCTGAGCGGTCATGTTCAGGGGGCCGTGCTCCAAATGCTGAGCAAAATGATGCAGCCCCGCCGTATCCTCGAGATAGGCACATTTACCGGATACAGCGCCCTTTGCCTTGCAAAAGGCTTGTTAAAAGACGGTTTATTGCATACAATTGAGCTCAGAGAGGCCGATGGAGCTATATCTCAGGCAAATTTTGATAGGTCAATTGATCGTGATAAGATAATTTTGCACGTCGGCAATGCGTTACAGATAATACCCACCCTGCAGGAAACCTGGGATCTGGTGTTTATCGATGCAGACAAGGTTTCCTATATGGAGTATTTCAACCTGGTTTTGCCAGCTGTGCGGCCCGGTGGTGTGATACTGGCTGATAATGTGCTGTTCCATGGACAGGTACTGGAAACGCCGGTGACAACAAAAAATGGCAAAGCCATGCAGGCCTTCAATGAAATGGTTCTGCAGGATAACAGGGTGGAGCAGGTATTGCTCACCATTCGTGATGGCTTACTCATGATCCGTAAAAAATAAAAAGGAATGCTGAAACGCTTAATGATTGTTTTGCCGCTGCTGGCAACACTATGTGCAAAAGCTCAGAAGAGCGAAGACATTCTAAACTACATCAACACCTACAAGGAACTCGCCATTCAGGAAATGGTGAGAACAGGTGTTCCCGCTTCCATCAAACTGGCACAGGGCATTCATGAAACGATGGCCGGAAGAAGCCCGCTCGTACTTAAATCGAATAACCACTTCGGCATCAAGTGCAAGAATACCTGGACGGGCAATAAAGTGTATCACGACGATGATGCACGCGGAGAATGCTTCCGCAGCTACTCCGATCCCAAAGAATCTTACACAGATCATTCCAACTTTCTGAAGAACAGTCAGCGTTACGCTTTCCTCTTCGGCCTCGATCCCACCGATTACAAAGGATGGGCATACGGACTGAAGAAAGCCGGCTATGCCACCAACATAAAATATTCGCAGCTGCTGATAAAGCTGATCGAAGATTACAACCTGCAGGAGTATTCGCTCATTGCTCTCGGAAGAGCGAAGCCGCGCGAAGAGATCATCGCGGCAGTTCCCAAACTGGAGATCGGCGACCCGATTGCCATGGAAGTGGTGCAGACAGCAGCACAACCATCCGGCCCTGCAACAGTGCCCGCTGTGTACATGGAGCCGGTTGCAACGGATTATCCAAAAGGTGAGTTCAGGATCAACGAAACCCGCGTGATCTTTGCCACGAGTGGCACATCACTGCTGGCCATCGCAAAGAATTATGATATTTCTTTGCGTCGCCTGCTCGATTTCAATGATCTCGGAAGAGAAGATATTCTCACAGAAAATCAACTGCTCTATCTTCAGCGCAAGCGCAAAACAGGCGCCAATGAATTTCATATAGTGAAGCCCGGCGAATCGTTGTACGATATTTGTCAGACAGAAGCCATCCGCTTCGAAAGCCTGCTGAAATACAATCATCTCAACGAAGAGGAAGAACCCGCTGCCGGCGAGCAATTGTATCTTCATACCAAATCTCCTTCCAAACCCAGACTGGCAGCGGATATGCCTGCAGTAGCGGATGTGGTGAGAACAACGGTAGACAACAGACCGGCAATGGCCAATGCCATTGCGCATACAGTACAAACAAAAGAAACACTCTACAGCATCGCTAAGAAATACAATGTAACCGTTGAGAAGATCCAGGAATGGAACAAACTGCAGAGTGCCGATCTGAAGATCGGGCAAATGCTTGTCATTTATCAATAACCAACTTATGAGCATCATCCACGTACACGATAAATCGTTCCAGCCATACCTCACTGCTGAAATGATCAAAACCCGCATCAAAGAAATAGCAGCGGATATCAATAAAGACTATGCAGGCAAAAGGCCGGTGTTCATTGCCATACTAAATGGCAGTTTCATCTTTGCGGCAGACCTCTTCAAAGAACTGACGGTGGATGTGGAAGTATGTTTCATAAAGCTGGCTTCGTATAAGGGAACCCGTTCTACGGGCCAGGTGATTACGGCCATCGGCCTCGATACTGATATCTTTGGCCGTGATGTGGTGGTTATCGAAGACATCGTAGATACGGGCAAAACGCTCAGCGAATTTTTGCCGCAGCTGCACCACCAGCAGCCATCTTCCCTCAAGATAGTTACACTGCTGCACAAGCCCGAAGCCACTGTTTTTCCCATTCCCATCGACTATCTCGGATTTGCCATTCCCAATGAGTTTGTAGTGGGCTACGGCCTTGATTATGACGGACTCGGGAGGAATATCCCAGCCATTTACAAGCTGGCTGAATAGCATTCTCCGCAACTGCACTTGCAAGTGACCGAAGTATATGGTACTTTTCGTCCCAAATTTCAGGGTTGAGAATTGCTGCTACAATACTGCTGACTGCTTTTTTATGCGCCAAAACTTCTGCTCAATATTACCTCCGCGGTGAGATCAGAGACGAAAAGGGCAATGCATTGTCCAATGCCAAACTCAAATTGCAGAGCACCAATTACATTTACAGTTCCGGCATCAATGGCTCTTTTGGCATCGTAAGCACAAGGGAGACCGATTCGATATTCATCTCTCTCGATGGCTTTCAGGATCTCGCTATTAAACTGCAGGCCGGCCGTTATCATACCATTGCCTTGAAGATGCTGCACTCCGCTGCCAATCTGCAACGCAACAGGCTGGTGAGCATCACGCGCGATCTCAATCCCGAAGAAAGACGGCGCAAACTCTTCAGTGGCGAAACCTACAGCGCCCTGGTGGAGAATGAATTTGTGCCTGCGAGAAAATATCCTGAAACAGGCTTCGCCATTCATACCGATAAAGCAGCTTACAGCAATATCCGCCGCTTCCTCAACATGAATACTACCGTTCCTCCGGACGCCGTGCGTACAGAGGAACTGCTGAACTATTTCAACTTCGAAGCATCACCAATGGCGAGGGACAGCATCTTCGGATTCAGGAGTTATATTTCTGAATGTCCATGGGAGCCTGCGCATCAGTTGTTATTTCTCAATGTGAGTTCGAGGAAAATGGACAGTGCGGCCATCCCTCCATCCAATCTCGTTTTTCTGGTAGATGTATCAGGGTCGATGGATATGCCGAATCGGTTGCCTCTGCTGAAGGCATCTTTCAAATTGCTGGTGAACAATCTTCGTTCAATAGACACCGTTAGCATTGTAGTGTATGGCGGTGCTACGGGCGTTTGGCTGGGTCCCACGTCAGGCGGAGATAAGGCAAAGATCAGCAAGGCGATCGAAGAGATGTATCCGGGAGGATCAACGCCGGGTGAATCGGGTATCAGAAATGCGTACCGGCTGGCGAAGAGCCAGTTCATCAAAGGAGGGAATAATCGCGTGATACTCGCTACAGACGGGGATTTCAACGTAGGGCAGTCGAGTGAGGCCGAGCTGGAGAAACTGATCACCATGCATCAGGAGAGCGGCATCTATCTTACCTGCCTTGGTGTAGGCATGGGCAATTACAAAGACTCCAAACTCGAAGTGCTTGCTAAAAAAGGCAATGGCAATTTTGCGTATCTCGATAATGAACATGAGGCCGAAAAAGTATTGGTGAAAGAACTCACGCAAACACTTTACACGGTTGCCGATGATGCGTATCTGAATATTCGTTTCAATTCGTCGCTTGTGCGCGAGTACAGGCTGATCGGATTCGACAATAAAGCAAAGGCGCTGGCCGATTCCCTCAACGAAGTGGAAGGGGGAGAGGTTGGGCCCGGACATTCATTGCTGGTGCTTTTTGAACTGACGCCTGTCAGAGGCAGCGGAGCAGATTCTTATCCCACCGACGAACCGCTGGCCAATATCAGCATCAATTTCCGCAAGCCGGCAGAAACGGTCCGGCGTATTTCTGAGTATCAGGTGGAGAGTGTATTCACCGGGTTTGATGAACTGCCGCAATGCTATCGTTTTGCTACAAGTGTATCGATGTTTGCGTCGCTGCTGAAGCAATCGAAATTTTCCAATCAGTATGGATGGAGCGATGTGATAGACCTCGCCAACGAATCGCTGCGCAAAGGAGATTACTTCGAAGAGGAATTTCTTACCATGGTAAGCAAAGCCAAAAAGATTTATGGGAAGATGAAGAGACGGAAGAAGAAAGATGAGTAGCTCCGTCTGTTACAGCAAAACCGGATGTGGCTTGAATTCCTTCGTTCTGTCGAAGTTATAGCGATAAGTGGTAAGCGTTCTGCTGGGCCATGTTTCGCCCATGCGTTTGGCAACATTGATCATCTTGGGATTGAAGTCGCCGATCCACTGCATTTCGTATTGATCGTAGGCGTATTGTCTCAGCGTAATACTGGCTTCGATGATCATATAGGCATCGAGGCCTCTGCCCTGATATTCCGGAATTACTCCGAAAACCAACCCTACCATTTTACGGGTGGGTCTCTTTTTCATCAGCCAGAACAATTTGAGTTTATTCCACCAGTTGAATTTGCCATCGAGACATTTGAACCACTGATTGAGATCGGGGAGATTGATGAATACAGAAACCGGCTGGTTGTTGTGGTACACGAACCATGCGATCTTTTCATCCATCACCGGTTTCATTTTCTCGAACATGCGGAGCACCTGTTGCTGATTGAGTTCCTTCATGCCTTCATGTTCAGACCATGCTTTGTTGTACACCTCGCAGAAGTCTGCCGCGTATTTTCCCAGTTGCGCTTTGTCGATGTTGAGCATTTTGTAACTGGGGTCGTTGGCAATGGCGGCGTGGCGGTTCCAGAGTTTTTTATGGAATGGTCCCTGGAGGGTCATGCCGAAGCAGAGCTGGTTGTAGAATGGCCTGAATCCGTAAGTCTCGAACAGCGACTGGTAGTAGGGTTGATTGTAGTTCATGCAGTAAAGCGGCTCGTTGAAGCCTTTTACTACAAGTCCCCACCAGCGGTCGCGCTCTCCGAAATTGATGGGGCCATCCATGGCTTCCATGCCTCGCTGAAGCAGCCAGTGGCGCGATGCATCGAAGAGCATGTCTGCGGCATTCTGATCATTGATGCAGTCGAAGAATCCGATGCCGCCTACGGGGCCTTCATCTCCTTTATTGTGGTATTTGTTGTTTATGAAAGCGGCAATGCGGCCGATGAGTGCACCATTTTTATCGTGAAGGATCCAGCGGGTTACTTCTCCGAATCCAAAAGCTTTGTTGCGTTTGGGGTCGAAAACCTCCTCCACATCCTTATCCAAAGGGCGGATATAGCTGGGGTCGTGTTTATTGATCACTACATTTACCTGAATAAATGCAGCAGCCGTAGCAGCATCCTTAACTTCTGTCAGTTGCATCACAGTTTCTTTTCATGTAGTTGTCAATGTACAAGGGTACAAAAAAAATGATAAGGTTGATTGAATATAAATAGATCTTTTGCAATTGATTACAAATACAGATAAAGTGGGCACGATTACCAGCCAACAGGCGGCAGAAGTGGCAATTCAGTGGATAATTTCAAAAATCGCACCGGGCATGTAATTGGTTTATAATATGACCTTTATGTACATCATTTATAATATATCCGGGCTTTCCGGCATAAAACCTGGCGGTTCTCACATTATTTCCTGCTTCTTATTTCATAATTCTCTTTACAGCCCTTACCTTTGCGGCCAAATTAAAACGCTCTCTTAAACATCTTATATGGCAAACGTTGGAAAGATCAAACAGATCATCGGCGCGGTAGTGGATGTGCAGTTTGATGGCAAACTCCCGGAAATCTACAACGCACTTGAACTGAAAAAACAAAATGGCGAAACTCTTGTACTGGAAGCACAGCAGCACCTCGGAGAAGACTCTGTACGCTGCATTGCGATGGACGGTACCGAGGGTCTGGTTCGCGGTATGGAGGTAGTTGATACCGGAGCTGCGATCACAATGCCAGCCGGCGACGCAATTAAAGGTCGTCTTTTCAACGTAACCGGAGATCCTATCGACGGATTGCCTGCAGTTTCCAAGAAAGGTGGCCGTGCGATCCACGCTAAACCCCCTGCATTTGAGAACCTGTCTACAGCTTCTGAAATCCTGTTCACCGGTATCAAAGTAATTGACCTGATCGAGCCTTATGCAAAAGGTGGTAAAATCGGTCTCTTCGGTGGTGCGGGTGTAGGTAAAACCGTATTGATCCAGGAGCTGATCAACAACATCGCGAAAGCATACTCTGGTGTGTCTGTATTCGCAGGTGTGGGTGAAAGAACACGTGAAGGTAATGACCTGATGCGTGAGATGATCGAAGCTGGCATCATGAAATATGGCGAAGAATTCAAGCACAGCATGGAGAATGGTGGCTGGGATCTGAGCAAAGTAGATATGAAAGAACTGGCTGATTCAAAAGCTACTTTCGTATTCGGACAGATGAACGAACCCCCAGGTGCTCGTGCACGTGTGGCCCTCTCTGGTCTTACAATGGCTGAATACTATCGTGATGGAGATGGACAAGGCAAAGGCCGTGACATCCTCTTCTTCGTAGACAATATCTTCCGTTTCACACAGGCAGGTTCTGAAGTATCAGCCCTCCTTGGTCGTATGCCTTCTGCGGTAGGTTACCAGCCAACACTGGCTACCGAGATGGGATTGATGCAGGAGCGTATCACTTCAACCAAAAACGGATCAATCACTTCCGTACAGGCGGTTTACGTACCTGCGGATGACTTGACTGACCCTGCGCCTGCAACAACCTTCGCTCACCTTGATGCAACCACTGTATTGAGCCGTAAGATTGCTGACCTTGGTATCTATCCTGCGGTTGACCCGCTGGATTCTACCAGCCGTATCCTTACTCCTGCAATCGTAGGTGAAGCTCACTACAAATGTGCTGACCGTGTTAAGCTGATCCTTCAGCGTTACAAAGAGCTGCAGGATATCATTGCGATCCTCGGTCTCGATGAGTTGAGCGACGAAGACAAACAAACCGTATCACGCGCCCGTAAAGTTCAGCGTTTCCTGTCTCAGCCATTCCACGTGGCAGAGCAGTTCACTGGTCTGAAAGGTGTACTGGTTCCGATCGAAGATACTATCCGCGGTTTCAACATGATCATGGATGGTGAAGTAGACGAATACCCAGAAGCAGCATTCAACCTCGTAGGTACTATCGAAGATGCTATCGAAAAAGGTAAGAAGCTGTTGGCTCAGGCTCACGGATAATTTGTCACATCATTTTAATCTGATATGAACTTAGAAATATTAACACCGGAACGCAAGCTGTTCAGCGGAGATGTATACGGAGTACAACTGCCTGGCATCAGCGGTCTGTTCGAAGTACTCGACAAGCACGCTCCACTCGTTTCTGCCCTCAAGGCCGGAAAGATGAAAGTGCTGAAAGACAAAAGCAACCACGTGGTGTACTACAACATCCAGGGCGGCTTTGTAGAAGTACTGAACAACAAAGTGACCGTACTGGTGGAAGGTGCTGAAGAAGCCAATTAATACTGATAGACGGATCAGTCCGCATCAGACAGAATATCAAGACCCTCGCTTCGCTGCGGGGGTCTTCTTTTTGAACCGGAAATGCCGGACAATTTGACCCGATTTGCACCGCTGGCAAAGTAATTGCCCAACTATGGTTTGCCGATGAAACGGTGTATTTTTACCGGTTCACAGTGCCCATCGGCCATTATTACAGCAAAAAGGCATAAAAACAGGAAAGCTATGACAGATAAAGATCCGATTTTGGACGACAACGGCCAGGATGCCAGCAATATGGAACTCAATTCCGAAGAGACCAATGAAAACAATGCAGGCGGAAATTCTGAAGTGGAAAAACTCCGCGCAGAAGTAGCAGAACTGAAAGACAAATACATCCGTCAGGCCGCTGAATTCGACAATTTCAGAAAAAGAACGGCGAAGGAAAGACTGGATCTGATCCAGACTGCCGGCAAAGATGTGATCACTTCACTGCTCGATGTACTCGACGATAGTGAGCGCGCAGAAAAGACCCTCGAAACACAGGAAGATAATCCCGCTATCCGCGAAGGCGTGCAGCTCGTATTCGCCAAACTGCGCAATACACTCGCTGCCAAAGGCCTCAAACCAATGCAGGCCATCGGAACTGAATTTAACCCCGAATTCCACGAAGCCATTACCGAAATCCCCGCGCCCACTCCTGATCTCCAGGGAAAAGTGGTGGATGAAGTAACCAAGGGCTATTACCTGAATGACAAAATCATCCGGTTTGCTAAAGTGGTTGTAGGAAAATAATACCCTGGTTTTCTATGAAAAGAGATTATTACGAAATATTGGGAGTATCAAAAAGCTCCTCCCAGGATGAGATCAAAAAGGCTTACCGGAAAGTAGCCATGCAATATCACCCTGACCGTAACCCCGGCGATAAAGCTGCCGAGGAGAAATTCAAAGAAGCGGCAGAAGCCTACGAAGTGCTGAGCGATCAGGATAAACGCGCACAGTACGATCGTTTTGGACATGCAGGAATGAGCGGCAACGGCCGTGGCGGATTCGGCGGCGGACAGAACATGGATGATATCTTCAGCCAGTTCGGTGATATTTTCGGAGACGATATCTTCGGCAACTTCTTCGGAGGTGGCGGTGGTGGCGGAAGAAGAGGCGGTCAGCGCTCACGCGGTGTTCGCGGAAGCAATCTCCGCATTAAACTCAAACTCACTTACGAAGAGATCGCCAAAGGTGTAAACAAGCAGATCAAAGTAAAAAAATACGTTGTCTGCAGCACCTGTACCGGAAGCGGCGCCAAAGACAAGAACAGCACACAAACCTGCGGTACCTGCGGCGGAAGCGGACAGGTTCGCAAAGTAACCAATACCTTCCTCGGTCAGATGCAGACCGTAACCACTTGTCCAACCTGTAACGGTGAAGGGCATGTGATAACGGCCAAATGCGGAAGCTGTAAAGGAGAAGGACGTGTGTATGGAGAAGAAACCGTAAGCATCGATATCCCGGCAGGTGTACAGGAAGGCATGCAGCTCAGCGTAAGCGGAAGAGGCAATGCCGGTGAACGTGGAGGTCCTGCAGGTGATCTGATTATCCTCATCGAAGAAGAACAACACAAAGAATTGCACCGCGATGGACTGAATGTAGCTTACGAGTTGCATCTCTCATTCCCCGATGCCGCCTTCGGCACCAACGTGGAAGTGCCTACTATCGATGGGCGTGCAAAAATCAAGATACCTGCTGGTACGCAGAGTGGAAAGATCTTCCGACTCAAAGGAAAAGGTTTCCCCGCTGTGAACAGCTACGAAAAAGGTGATCAGCTGATCTATGTGAATGTGTGGACGCCGCAACACCTTACGTCCGAAGAAAAGGCGATGCTGGAGAAACTGTCGCAGTCGCCTAATTTCAAGCCACAGCCCGATAAGAGCGAGAAGAACTTCTTCGATAAAG
This sequence comes from Pseudoflavitalea sp. G-6-1-2, assembly GCF_012927185.1. Classification (GTDB taxonomy): domain Bacteria; phylum Bacteroidota; class Bacteroidia; order Chitinophagales; family Chitinophagaceae; genus Pseudobacter. The sequence goes on along the minus strand of NZ_JABBGB010000001.1, from coordinate 168,619 downwards.
TGCGTGAAATGTTTTCGTAGAAGTTGAACAGATATTTGAAAGCCACCTGAGATGATCAGGTGGCTTTTGTTTTCGTGTATCCTTTACTGCTATTTCATGGTTGATAAAATCTGAGGCAGATTGGCAATCGCATACAATGGAATATTGCAAAGCCATTCTTCCTGCCTGTAATCCGACATCGAAGTTCTGATGCTGATTGCAGGGGAATATTTTTCGTGATACACCCGTAGACTGCGCGCTCTGAGATTTTCTGATGCTTTTACTTCAACAGGAATTATTTTCCCATCAAATTGAATGATAAAATCTATCTCTGATCTGGCGTTATCCGGAGACCAGTAATAAACGCTGTTGACGTTATTCGCTTTCAGCTGCTGCAAAACGTATTGCTCTGTGATGGCCCCTTTGAACTCTTCAAATACAGCATTTCCTTCGAGCAGTGTTTTAGGATCGAGATCGGTCATTGCGCCAAGTAATCCTACATCAACAAGATATAGTTTAAAGGCAGAAATATCTTCATATGCTTTTAGTGGAATGGCGGGTTTACTGATGTTGTTCACTTTATGAATCAATCCGCAATCGAGTAGCCACGACATCGCTATTTCATAGTCTTTAGCTCTGGCTCCTTGTTTGATTGCTCCGTAAATGAATTTTCTGTTTTCCTTTGCAAGCTGTGAGGGAACTGCGTTCCACAGCATTCTGATTCGGGGAACTACACTTGCAGGAGCGTGCTTTGAAAAATCCTGCTCATAAGAATAAAGAATGCGTTGTTGGATGGTTCTTGCCTTTGTGAAGTCTTTTTCGTTGGCAAACGATTGTACAACTTCCGGCATTCCTCCAATAAAATAGTATTGCCGCAGTAAGTCAATCAAGTTCGATTTGAATCCGGTAACCAGCTCCCAATCCTGCTTTTTGATGATTTCTGCAAGTGGTTTCTCATTGATTGCTTCAAGGAACTCTATGAAATCTAATGGATACAGATCCATGAATTCAACCTTCCCAACTGGAAATGAGGTTTGCTGATTCAAAGCAACTCCCAATAGTGAGCCGGCTGAAACGATATTGAATTCCGGTGCATTTTCATGGAAATACTTCAATGATGTTAGGGCGCCAGACGCTTCTTGTATTTCGTCAAAAATCAGTAATGTATTTGCGGGGTCGATCTGAGTATTGGTAGCGATTTGAATGGCTGTGATAATCCGGCGAATGTCAAAGTCCTCTTCAAACATGGAGCGCAAGGTTGTGTTGCTCTCAAAGTTCACGTACACTGATTGTTTGTAAGTTTTGCCAAACTCTTTCATGAGCCAGGTTTTTCCAACCTGCCTGGCACCTCTGATGATCATTGGTTTCCTGCCTTTGGATTGCTTCCAGGCCAATAGTCGTTTTATCTCATTTCTGTACATGGATCAAAAGGTAAAAACAAGTATGCTTTCGGCGGCTTTGTTATGAATTCGGGATAACTTGCTACTGTAAATGTACATTATTATGTACATAAAAATGTTTAGTTTAACATTAATATGTACATAAAATTGTTGTTCATTACATTATTATGTACATAAAAATGTGACAAGTAACGTTATTATGTACATAAAAATGTATTCTTGAATAAAATTTAAGTTCAATTACTTCATTTTCTGTATGTTATGAAATCGGGAGGAATTGTTTTGAATTTGGGCAAAAAAATAGGGTGTAGCCTTAGAGGGTACACCCTGACGATCTTTAAAAGGATAATTGGAAAAAACTTTATTGCTTTATAAACCTGCTCACAAGCGCCGGCTTATTCTCAATGGATATTTCAATCACATAAACTCCGGGTTTCAGATTACTCACTGCCAGTTGCTGCACCTGCAACAACTGCTGCTGATAATAACTGATCTTACGTAGAAGGCCACCCGAAGCATCATAGATTTTCATTACTGCATTACCGCCTTTACTGCTGCTCGTTTCTACATTGATAACGCTGGTGGCAGGATTGGGATAGATACGGAGTTTGTCTGCCGTTGCACCGGACTTTGTATCATTGACAGTTGTCTGAACGGTCAGCGTTGCATCAGTGGTCTGCATAGTGGCTTTGGCAACCGACGAAACTACTACCAGTACAGTATCTGCCCGCGGAACCCAGTTATTGCCCCATACCATCAGTTCAAAACTGTACACACCCTCTGTAAGGTTGGTGAGCGCTGTAATGGCTGCCGATGGATTGGCAATGCTGTACTGTGCAGGGCCGCTGATCTTCTTCCACTTATATTCTTTGATGATGCCCAATGGGTCGCGGCTCGCAGAGCCGTTCAGCGAAGCGCTGCTGGCCGGAAGTGTAATTGCTATATCCGGACCGGCATTGGCAACTACCACTGTTCCTCCGGTTCCGCCTCCATTGCTGCCTCCACCGGTTGTGGATGATTTCACTGTTACCTGCACGGTGTCTGCACGAGGCACCCAGTTATGACCCCATACCATCAACTCGAACTGGTAGGTACCTTCAGTTAATCCTGTCAAAGACGTGATCGGTGCGGCTGCATTCACAATGGTGAAAGATGCAGGGCCCGCGATCTTCTTCCACTTGTATTCTTTTATCACACCCGTAGGGTCTGCAGATGCGGAACCATTGAGTGTGGTGCTGTTGGATGGTAAGATAAGATTTATATCTGTACCGGCATTCGCCACCACCACATCTCCTGATGGTTTGGTGCCGGTTTTTACGCTAACGTTTACGGTATCTGCACGAGGCTCCCATTTATGATTCCATACCATCAGTTCAAAACTGTAAGTGCCTTCTGTAAGATTGCTGATGGCTGTTACAGCTGCTTCTGCATTGGCAAATGTGCAGGATGCAGGGCCCGATATCTTTCTCCACTTGTACGCTTTGATGCCCTCGCCCGTTGGGTTGGTGGAAGCAGATCCATCTAAAGTGGTGCTGCTTGTGGGCAATGTAATGGTGATGTCTGCACCTGCTTTCGGAATCACGGGCTGATTAGGTGGAGGTGGAGTGCCACTTTTCACCGTGATGAAAACTGTGTCCGATTCCGGCGACCACGCATTGTTCCATACGGTGAGTTTGAAACCATATGTGCCTGCGGCAAGATTGGTAGCAGTGGTTGTTTGTGCAGTGGCGTCGGCAATGCTGAATTGCGAAGGACCGCTGATTTTGGTCCATTCGAATTTCTGCAATGGTCCAGCAGGATCGGCGGATGCCGAGCCATCGAGCTTTGCACTGTTCACAGGCAATGTAATGGTGGCGTCGGCTCCTGCACTTACCGTCCAGGATGTAGGCTTGTCGCCGCTTTTGTTCACTGTAATGGTGATATCGTCTTCTGCAGTGGCTCCTTTGTTATCAGTAACTTTTAACCGGAACACATAACTGCCGGGAGTAAGATTGTTCACTACTGTGGTGCTGGCGTTGGGAGTTGCGATGGTAGCTGCTGTTGCACCGCTTACCTTGCTCCAGCTCCACGAAGCAATGCTGCCATCGGGGTCTGAAGAAGTTGATCCGTTCAATGTTACGCTGTTGGCAGGAGCGGTGATGGTGATATCATTGCCTGCACGTGCCAGAGGCGGCTTGTTCTCTGTACCCGGACCATTGCTAACAGTGATGGTTACCTGAGAAGTGGTCCAGTCGGCTCTGTCGTCCACCACTTTCACTTCATACACGTAAGTGCCTTCCTGTGTGAGGTTGGTAACGGTGGTAATGCCGTTTTCAGATACAGGAGTATTGATGGTGCCGAAAGAAGGACCGCTCACCTTGCGCCAGATAAAGCGGAGCAGCCTGCCGTCTTTGTCTGAAGATCCGCCGGCATTCAGCGTTACAGCGGCTGTGCCGGTAGTGATGGATTGATTGTTGCCTGCATTGGCAACAGGGCGCACATTGGGCGCCAGACTTCTGTTCTGTGCCAGGAACCACTCATAAATATTAGGATTCTGCCATTCGTATTTGGTATTGTACACGCGGCCCCAGATCCAGTGGTCGCCATCGGGCCAGAGTGTGAAATAGGGCTTCACAGTTGGGTTCAGTGCATTGATGGAGCTGATGGCTCCCTTGGTACAACTGGCCGGAGCGGGGCTTCCATCGTTCTCGGCATGGAATGCCCAGATGGGAAGATTGGCATTTACCATATTGCTCCAGGTAGTGTTGGTACATGCTCCGCAACTGATGCCGATGGCAGCGAGTCGTTTGGCATTGTCGAGTGATGCGCCGGCATATTGCCAGGTGCCACCACCTCCCATGCTGAGGCCGGTGAGAATAATTCTGTTGGGATCGATGCGCAGGTTTTTGGTGGCGTAGGTGATCAGTTCATCAACGTACCAGTTCTGCCACCAGCCATATTTCGAATTGAGCTGCGGCGTGAGCACGATGAACGATTCCGTTTTGCCATTCCAGGTGAAAGTCATGTTGCTGCCTTCATCGATTTCGCGGGGAACACCGTTCCAGCAGGCGTTTTTGAGTTGTGTGGTGCCATCACCTTTTTCTCCTGCACCATGCAGGAAGATGATCAGCGGATGCGTTTTCGAATCTTTGTTGTAGTCGGGAGGAAGGAATTGATAGAACCCGATGTATTCTCCATTGCTGGCTGTAATACCCTTGGGTTCGTGTTGTGCTGCTGCAGACATCGTAATGAAGATGCCCAGCAAGGCGGGTAAAAAGTTTCTCATAGAAAATCAAATGTGTTTTCCGAGGTAATGAAATAAGAATCCTGTTACGATCATCCATGAATGATCATAGCCAATGGCAGCAATGCAAATACAGCAATGCGTCCATCGCAGCAGACCTGTTTACAATTTTTCAGATAAGGAATACAACTGATGCCGGTACAAATAAAGCTCGCATCATCCCCTGAAAACACTTAGGCGGGAACTAAAACGGATCTCTACTAATCGAACTTACCGGGCTTTGATAGGGAAAGATTTTCAGACATCAAAATGCGCAATTACTATACCAAGATGTATGAAAACCTCAACAATTTTGCCGCGGTAGCATAAAACAGCATGAAATAATTTCAGATAAACGTTCTGAATGCAAGGAAGCGAACGTGTTAGAAGAAAGAGATTTTTTATGATCCGTAAAAGTCAGACCGGACAAGGGTTTCAGAAGATGGCAATGTTCAGGCAATGCCCCTCGTCACGGTTAGTCATAGATTTTTTGCAACTGAACAGGCTAAAAAGGTAGTTCAGTTTTTTGATATAAGTTGTAGTAGAATTTTGACTTGTGCGTAGCAGTTATTCGAATAAAAAACGCCCGCAAAAAAGGAGAGCGACGGGTAACACTTTTGAGTAAATCCTTCACATACTGGGAGCGTTACCAATCGCTCGCCTTCCGGCGGGCGTAATATTGAAACAGGTACTTACCGTTTCATCAGTTTCGAATGCATTCGTTTCTGATTGCCGATAATGAAGTCAAGATAGTAAATACCCGGTAAAAGATCTGCAACTGAAATCGTCTGAATGGTTACAGACTGTGATCGCGGCACCCTGATAGCCTTCATCAGCCTTCCATTCACATCATAAATTTTTAATATGCCTTCTCCACGGGTGTCGCTGATGCAGCGAAGATACACCGTCCCGTTTATTGTTGGATTAGGATAGACAGCAAAGTTTTCATCAGACTTAAAATTATTTATCACTTCAACCTGCACCGTGTCTTTTCCAATGCCTCCTTTATCGTCAACTACCATCAATTCAAAGAGATAGATACCTACCCCCAATCTGTTCACTTCTGTTCTGAGTCCCGAAGGTTCAACAATGGTGGCTTCTTCTTCCGGACCTCCGATCTGTCTCCATTGCGAAAGGGTTATCCGGCCATCGCTATCCGTTGATTCAGAGCCATCCAGCTTCACAGAACTGGTAGGTACATATATCGTAATATCCTTGCCTGCATTGGCTTTCGGCGCAACATTGGGTTTCTCTTTCACTGTTATGGCAACCGTGTCTTTATCGATGCCGCCTCTGTTGTCTTTCACAACCAGTTCAAATTCATGCACACCCGCAATGGCATTGGCCACTGTTGCCTGTGCTGTTGCATCTCCTGAAATGGTAACGGTACCGGGACCTTTGATCCTGGTCCATTTGTACGAAACGATGCTTCCATCCGGATCATTGGAAGCCCTTCCATCCAGCTTTATCACCGGATTCGGAAGAAATACTGTGAAGTCGGCCCCTGCATTGGCTATCGGTAATTTATTGGGCGGCAGTGGTTTTACTGTTATCTGCACAATGTCGCTGGCACTGAGTCCGCCTTCATCTGTTACTGTAAGTTTGAATTGGTAAGTTCCATCGGTTAGGGCCGATACATTGGTAACGGCTGCATTCTTATTCGCAATGCTGTACGGTGTTGGCCCATTTACGTAGCTCCATTCATAGGTCAGTGGCTTACTCTCAGGATCAGTGCTGAGTGAACCATCGAGCTTTGCTGTATTCGCAGGAAGCTGCAATGTGATATCGGTTCCGGCATTTGCTACAGGCGGTTTGTTGGGAATGGGCTTTACAGTAACTACTACATTGTCGGAAGAAGTAAGGCCTCCATTATCTGTTACTGTCAGTTTGAATTCGTATGTGCCGGCAACGAGTGCGCTGATCTGTGTTGATGCCGCATTTTTATTGGCGATCGTGTAAGTGCCCGCGCCTTTCACGAGGGTCCATTCGTATTTGGCAATGCTGCCATCGATGTCTGAACTGCTTTTGCCATCGAGTGTGCCATTGTTGGGAAGCTGCACTGTGAAATCCGCGCCAGCATTGGCTACCGGAGGTTTGTTGTCGGGAGGAAGTACAGGGTTTACTATCACATTTACCAATGCTTCGGAACTGAGTCCACCTTTGTCGGTAACCTTCAGTTTGAACTGATAGGTTCCCTGTACCAGCGCATTGATGCCGGTGATAACAGCGGTTTTGTCTCCGATATCATACACGGCTGGACCGCTTACCCAGCTCCATTCATAAGAAAGTGCCTGACCTTCGGGATCGGAAGAGGCAGATCCATCGAGCGTTGTGGTGTTCAGTGGCAATGTGATATTGCGATCCGGGCCTGCATTCGCCACAGGTGGCAGATTCATCGGAACTTTCACCGTGATGGTCATTACATCGGTGGAGGATAATCCTTCTGCATCTTTAACGGTCAGTTGAAATTCATAGGTTCCTTCTTCCAGGTTGTCTACCGTGGTTGAAGCTGCGGTGCTGTTGGCAATATCATGCGCAGCAGGGCCGCTTATTTTGATCCATTGGTAAGAAGTGATATTGTTGTCGGGGTCCGCAGATTTGCTCCCGTCGAGTGTGGTACTTTTTATGGGCAGTGTGATTGTTCTGTCTGGCCCCGCGTCCGCCACTGGTGGGCGATTCACCGGGGCGGGATCCTTTCCCACAAATACTTTTATTGTGTCGTTGGTGGAGTTGTACCAGTTATCCCATACCCTCAGTTTGAATTCATAAGTTCCTTCTTCAAGATCTGTGAGGGCAGATTTTACGGAAGTAGGCGAGACTATTTTATACTTTGCCGGGCCGCTGATATAGCTCCATTCATAAGCTTTGAGCTCTCCATCCGAATCGTAGGAACTGCTGCCATCGAGTGTTGTAGTGTTGGTTGGAAGCGTGAGATAGATGTCTGCACCTGCTTTTGCTACAGGCAATATGTTAGCCGGACTAACTGTAACCACTACTTCGTCATCATCTGAGATACCGTTATTATCAGTTACTACGAGTTTGAAAGTATAGGTTCCCAGTCCCAATCCGTTTACGGTGGGAGTGGATGTATTGCCATTAGTGAAACTCACTGCTGTTGGGCCTTTCACGAGACTCCACGTCCAGCCCACGATATTGCCATCGGGGTCGTACGAGTTCTTGCCGTTCAGTTGTGAGGAAGTGGAAGGATAGAAAACCGTGAAGTCTGCACCTGCATCGGCCACCGGCCTTTTGCTGCCGGGAGCGCCGGGCACTACTGTTACTGTGATGTTTTTGATGGTCCAGTCGGCTCTGTCGTCGATCACTTTTACTTCGTAAACGTAAGTGCCTTCGTTCACGAGATCTGTCACTGTTACTTTTCCGTCGGTATTGTAAAGAGCGGAAAGTGTGCCGTTACCCGGGCCGGAAACCTTTCTCCATACATAGCGTAAAATTTTTCCATCGGCATCGGTCGATTTGGAAGCGTCAAGCACAGTTGTAGCTACAGAGGAAGTGACTGTTACATCAGGTGCAACAATTACAGGGCGTTGATTCACGGGCAGACTTCTGTTCTGCGCCAGGAACCATTCGTATAAGTTGGGATTTTGCCAGTTGTATTCGGGATCGTACACGCGGCCCCAGATCCAGTGTTCGCCCGTTTCCCATGTGGTGAAATACGGATCCACAGCGGGTTTGCAGGCTCTGATGGCATCGATGGTGCCGGCTGTACAGGAGTAGGGAGCAGGGCTCGAATCGTCCTTGGCATGGAATGCCCATACCGGCAGATTGGCTTTTGCCAGATTGCATCTGTCGATACTTGTACAGGCACCACACGATACGCCGATAGCTGCAAACTTCTTTGCATTTTCCACCGATGCACCTGCATACTGCCAGGTTCCACCACCGCCCATGCTCAGGCCGGTAAGGAAAATGCGATCAGGATCTATGCGGTAAGTTTTTGCTGCGTATGCGAGCAGTTCATCGATATACCAGTTCTGCCACCATCCATATTTTGAATTGAGCTGGGGACTGATAACGATAAAAGATTCTGTTTTGCCATTCCAGGTGAAGGTCATGGGATTGCCGTCTGCAATCAGTCTTGGGGGAGTACCGCCCAGTAATACGTTGGATAACTGACTGCGGCCATCGCCTCTTTCGCCATGTCCATGCAGGAAAATGATAACGGGATATTTCAATGTGGGATTGGCCTTGTAATTGGCAGGAACATATTCGTAGAAGCCAATCTCTTCGCCATTCTTAGCGGTGATCCAGTTCTGTTTCTGCTGAGCGTAACCACTCTGATCAAATATGAAGAGAAACACACTGAGAAACATCAGCAGTCGCAACAGCCGGTTAGGGTTCTTCATAGAGATGATTTTTCGGAATTAGGATTTATTGGATTTATTATTGCCTGGGTGCGGCTTTGCACACACAGCAACCTTATCAGAAAACGAAAAAGTACGACGCTACGATACATCAAAACCTCGGTTTTTTAACAGGTGAATTTGACAATTGTCAATCGTATTCTTTCTTGTGGTACAGTAGGAAGCGTGAGTGTAAAATCACGGCAAAGATGCAGCAAAACCAGGGCCAGTTATTGCCGCCCGTAAAAAACATTGATAATTCTTAATATTGAAGCGTCGGCTGAAACGCTTTATCCATGCATATTTCAGCCTTAGTTGTTTTGCTCCTGCGTAAATGCCTTTGGTGTGTGAAGGAATTCTTTTCTGCTCACTTTCATTCTAAATAAAGCTCTTACGATGCTCCACATCAGCAAAGGAATATGCATCAGTGCTTTGAAAGTTGCCAGATTATAGAAGCTGGAAGGGATGGATATGATAAATGTCAAAAAGTATAAAGCAGTCAATGCAGCCCACCATATATAGGATGGATACAGGAAAGCAACGCCGCTTACCTGCTCTATCAGAAAAAGCAAAAAGAGAATGCCGTAGCTAAGTAAGAAAAGCAGACGGGGAGGGGCGAGGTTGGCGAAAAGTTTATTCCAGTAGTCGCGGGTCTTCGGCAGCGGCCCTTGATTTTTGTCAAAGAAGAGTCGCAGGTGAATGATCTGCGATTCGAGCCAGCGGGTGCGCTGCCGCTCGAACACGGCCTTGCTGCTCACTTTCTCATCGAGCACATACGCGTCGTCGATGAACTCGATGCAGATATCGGCCTTCATCACTTCAAAATCCACTTCTCTGTCGCAGGCAGGATTGCCGAGGATACCGGGTTTGTTGTAAATAGATTTCAGCTTGCTGAATTCAAATGCCATTCCCGAACCGATGGTGTTGCTGCTGAAACCGAGCGCCCGTTGTCCTCTCCGGAAGATATGATTGTTGATCTCTTCGCTCATGGCATCGAGCACAGCCACCGGAGTATTTCTGTTCTTGGCAATGCGATGGCACTGCACTGCTCTGAAACCCTTCTGGAATGCGGCATTCACCTTCTCCAGCGTTCCGGGCATCATAATATTGTCTGCATCGATGATGATGGCCACATCGAAATCTTTTTCGGGGATATGATTCAGCAGCTGATTCAGAGATCTGGCCTTGCTGCTCAGTTCGAACTGCACTTCTATCAGGTTGATGCGGAAATTGAGCAGCTGTGCGATGGTTTCGGGCTGCAGCTGATCGGCGGCTACAAATACCTGGAACTTATCCGAAGGATAATCGTGCTCCAGCGCTTTCTTCACCGTATTGATGATGATATGGTCCTCTTTGTAAGTAGGGATCAGCACGGCAATGCGTTTCTTCTCCGGATGCGGTTCATACTTCGGCGAACGGTACAGTTTGCCTGCCAGCGCAGCTGCAAAAAAGTAGAGCGTGTTGATGCAGAGGTATGCAAACAGTATCCCGAAAATGATATGAAGAAGCGTGAGTAACATGCTATGTTTTAGAATAACTCGATGAATAAAGATTCCAGAAAGCGCCTTTCAGAAAACATTTCAGGTGAGTGAACTGTCTGCGTGCCGCAAAACTGATAACGCTTTTGGGAATAGTGAAAAATGTGAAGAATGCACTGAAGGCCAGGAGTTGCATGGGGGCTGCATTCCGGCGCATATAGAGAATTCTGTTTCTGGTATGGTAGTACACTTTCATGGGATTTGATTTTCCCACGCTCAGTGATTCTTTGTGATAGATAAGGGCAGTGGCAGTGTACCAGATCTTAAAACCTGCTTTGAGAATGCGTGCACTCCAGTCCCATTCTTCGTAATAGAGAAAGAATTTCTCCGGGAACATGCCTACGCGTTCTGCCACTTCTCTTTTCACCATCATGGCACAGCCATGTGCACCCGATGTGCTGCGGCTTTGGTTGTATTGGCCTTTGTCTTCTTCGTGAATGCCGATGGTGCTGGTTCTGCCGGTGAGGGTGCTCATGGGATTGAATCCCGCATATTGAATAACGTTAGGCTGATCGAAGTACATGATGCGCGGACAAGTAACGCCGATACTTTCATCTTCCATGAAAGGCTGCAGCAGTTGCTGAATGAGATCGGGCGTCATTTCGGTATCGTTGTTCACGATGAAGAAAAAATCGCCCCCTGCCTGGCGCATGCCCCAGTTATTGCCACCGGCGAAGCCGAGATTCTCTTTTCTCAGCAGCAAACGTGTATTGGGATAATTTCCTGCGAGTATCTGTTCTGTAGGGTCGATAGTGGAATCCATATCGCATACCAGTATCTCGTAATTGGTATAACGAAGCCTGCGTGCCGATTCCAGAAAGTCGCAGGTAACGGCCGTTTGATTGTAATTGAGTGTAATGATGGATACGAAAGGCTCTTGCCCTGATAACATATCAACTCTCTTTTTGCGTTTGTACCGGCAGAAAATTGTTTTTCTGCAAAATGCAGTAGCGGGGCGATTTACCCCGCTACACTCTATAAAGCAATGCTACGCATTTGAACTTTGGATAAGCGCAGATGGCGTATTGGCCATGATCCAGAGATCGTAGAAGAAGCCATAACGGTCTGCATAATCGATATCGAGCGTGATGCGTTCAGCTACCGACATATCTTTCTTTCCTCTTTTCTTGATCTGCCAGAGGCCGGTGATGCCTGCCGGAGCCATGAAACGTTTTGCCCATTGGTCGGTAGTGAGCGATGCTGCTTCGTATAAGGGTAAGGGTCTGTTACCTACCAGGCTCATGTCTCCTTTGAGTACATTCAGCAGCTGTGGCAATTCGTCGAGACTTGTTTTGCGAAGGAAGTTGCCAACTTTTGTGATGCGCGGATCATTGTCCACTTTAAAGAACACAGGGCCTTCCGTTACAGCATCATATTGGTTGAGATGGCTCATGCTCTCCACTTTTTTGTCTGCGTCCACTTCCATGGTTCTGAACTTGAAAAAGTTGAAGATCCTGTAGCCGCGGCCTGCTCTTTTTGAAATGTAGAAGATAGGCCCTTTGGATTCGATTCTGATGGCTGCCATAACCAGCAACAAAACCGGACTGCTGAGGAGCAGCAGCGAAGAAGACACCAGAATGTCGAAGCTGCGCTTGATATAGGTTGGTCTGCTCTTGTGATCGTGCAGACTCATTTCGAGCGAGAAGCTTTTCTCGTGAAGGAATTGCTGCTTCACTTTTTTGAGGAATCCGATCTTGCGGATCAGTGCAGATTTGCTCTGATCTTTCAGCATCAGTATTTCATCGATGAAGGCGCATTCTTTTACACGTTTGAAAGATTCCTTCGGAAGTTCCGACACTTCGGCAATAACGGGTACACCTGCAAGCAGTGTATCAGTTGCAAGAAATTGTTGCAGATCGCGGAAATCCGTATCCTGTTTCACTTCCAGGATGATCACATCGGGGAGGAAGCCGCTTTTGGAGTGCAGCATTCTTCTGATCATGGCGCGGGCATGGCTGATATTTTCAGCAGCATATCCGCTTTCAAAAGTTTTGATGAGGCTATCGATGTTCGAGGCCTTTTTGCCTATGTAAAAAAATTCCAGTTTCTGTTCAGTGCCGGATGATGGTTGTTCAATTCCGGAACTGAAGGAAAAATGTTTGTAACTCCTCCTGGCTTCCGTCTTTCTCCCTGGTAAAAATGTCAGTTCCATAAAGTAAGGTTGAGTGGTTTAGTTTTACCTGATTTTTTCTCTGTTAGCTGGCATGTGCTATAGCAGCAGATGACAACGCTGGATTGTCAAGCAATCGGTTCGCTTCGGCCATCAGGTCAACCGGATTAAAGGGTTTTGTGAAAAATGCGGATACTCCGAATTGTTCACACTGTGCCTGTACATGCGCTTTGTCGAGCGACGACAGAACTATCATGGGTATGTCTTTGTAAATTCCGCTGGATGATAACTGTTCTACCAGTTCCCAGTCCTGCATATCAGAATGCTGCGCATCGGTAATGATCAGGCCAGGAAGGTTTCTTTTCGATAACCAAAACATGGCTGAACATCCATCTGGAGCAGTTACTACCTGGTATTCTTTTCCGAGTACAGTTTGCAATAAAAAACGTATCGCCTTACTGTCGTCAATTGCGAGTATTAGTTTTTTCATTCAAGAAAAAATTAAACGTGAAACAAATCGCAATTTTTCAAAAGGCATTCATCTTGGACGATAAATAACGGCTTACATGAGGTATTGGGAACTAAATCAACAAGGTTATGCCGTACTCAAATGGTATGGCTCTTAGGTGGTATGTGGATTAACTGATCGGTCGATCAGCTGTGGGGAATTTCAATGGATTCGTGGTGTGAGTTAAGCTCTTTTCAATTTGGCATTTAGCTTGCCCTTCAAAGGATGTTGAACAAGGAGGGATTCACATTCGGGAGTAAAAGTAATAACTATAATTAATAAACCAAGCGTCGTCTGTTATTATATTTTTCTCACCAGCAGCAAAATTCAACAATTTCATTTACATCTGCTATACCCTTTTAATGGTATTTTCAGATTGATAATTATCAAGCATGGGACTGGCTTCTGGCGGCTTTTTCCCATAACACTGTCTGCTTCTTTTTTACAAATCTGCTAAAGCCCATGAACACTGAAATATTCATGAACAGAAAATAAAAAGGAATATACACTGCCTTCAATCTGATGTTCCTGCTCGCAAAGATCCAACCGGTTATTCCGAGCATATAGAACAGTGATTGTAGAAATAATACCCCAACATAGAAAGTGGTCGGAGCAAGAAATACAATGGCGATATTGCTAAGGAGAGTGGTGATCAAAGCCACCGGACACAGCGTCCAGCGCAGGATACGGTGAGATATGAACTGAAATGAAACAACAGGATATCTGAAAATATTGAACAAAGGCTTCAGCAGAATCATTGCCTGAAATGCGCCTGCGCAGATCCTCACTTTTCTTTTCATCTCTTCCTTGATGGATGCAGAAGGCGCTTCGGCTGCGTATGCCTGCGGTTCGTATCGCACAACATACCCGTTAACACAGAGTTTCAGCGATTGCACAAAGTCTTCGATGATGGTGCCTTCAGGCGCTGCTTCAAACAGATCTTTGCGCACGGAGAACAATTCGCCGGCTGCTCCAACGGTGGTGTACAGGTCGGAATCGAGTTTCTTGAGGTAAGATTCATATTTCCAGTAAAGGCCTTCACCCGCTGCTGCTGCTGCATCTGCGGAATTCTGCCAGATCCTTTTTTCTCCGGCCACGCCACCTACGCGCGGGTCTGCATAATGCCGCACGATCATCTTTACACATTCTTTGTTGAGCAGGGTATTGGCATCGCAGAAGATCACATAAGGTGCGCTCACCTGGCGGATAGCCCTGTTCATGGCTGCGGACTTTCCCCTTCTTTCGGGGCTGTGCATCAATGTGATCTCCGGATATTTGCGGATGATCTCCGGCGTGAGATCGTTACTGCCGTCTGTGATGAAAATCAGTTCCAGCCTGTGTTTGGGGTAATCGAGCTGAAGCGAGTTGGCAATTTTCTGTTCAATGAAATCCTGTTCATTGTATGCGGCTACTACCAATGCTACCATCGGATATTCTTCTTCAGCTCTGGCAACCGGTTGTTTGGCGAACATTTTTTTTATGCGCACCAAAACCCAAACCAGCATGCCGTAACCGATATAACTGTAAAAAATAAGGCCGATGCTGAACCAGAAAATAAAATTGATAATTGTCAGAATCATAGTTAAGTGAGGCTCTTCACATGGAATTGATCTGAACAGGATGGATAGTTAAAGATGAAACTGTTCTGCAAAAAAAATAAATAATTTCTATACCTGTTCATTATTGCTGAAAAATACCCTGAACCGGTTATTGCAGTGAACCGCAGTTTGAATTAATTTCGCCAATTAGAAAATTATATTACTTTTGGCCTTACTACGAAAACCTCTCTTCCACATATCCATCGGAACACCTACGCTGTAATTACCTCATTATTCTGCGAGAAAACCACCACAAAATTCACCCTCCAATATGCCATTCCTGATCCTTTGTTGAAAAAGTTTCGGAAAACATATCCTCATTGTGAAACCGCGTTTCGCAAAACAATTAACGTTTACCAATAACGCATCAATTGCTTTTTATGAAGAAAGCTTTACTTCTTTCTACAATGGGTACATTGTTATGCATTGCTGTGGTGCATGCGCAGAATGTGTTCAATCCTGCGGACCCTCAGGTTCGCTATAATTCATCAGATCCCAGCGGATCTGCTACCAATCCCAACACGAATATTCAGGGGTTGCAAAAATGGGTGAGCACTCCTACGCAGGGGGTGAGTACCGGAACAGGTCAGTATGATGCTTCGGCCTATAAGGCATACTATATCAATTTCGGCGGTGGTGTGAATATGTGTTTCAGATTGAAATTTCCGAAGAGTTATACCAATCCCGACAGTGCTTCAAAGAAATATCCGCTGATGGTATTCTTCCATGGAGCCGGAGAGCCAGGATGCCCCAGCAATAACGGCCTCTACAATAATGAACGTCAGCTGGTGCATGGCGGCCGCTCGTTTCTCGATAAGGTGAACTCCGGACAGTTCGATGGTTTTCTGTTGTATCCGCAGGCGCAGAGCAGCACCTGCTGGTCCGACTGGGGAACTGCTCCTTATTCTCCTTACTATGGAATTATACTCAGTGTAATTGATTCGCTTGTAAAATACGCGCGTGCCGATATCGACAGAGTATTGTCTACAGGTTTGTCCAATGGTGGTGCAGCAGCATGGTCTTTCACTAATAAATATCCCCAGCGTGTTGCGAAAGCGGCTCCATCGGCAGCTGCAAATGGTGATACTGATTTTCAGAATTTCATTCATATTCCCATTTGGTTTGCAAGTGGTGGCAAAGACACCAACCCTTCACTGGGGTATGCGCAGTCTACCAGAGATAATTACCTCAACAATGGTGGTGATATCCGTTGGACCATGTACCCCGATCTTGGTCACGCAGTGTGGGATAAACATTGGTCCGAGCCGGATTTTGTGCCTTTCATGAACAGCCTGCACAAAGCGAATCCACTGATCTTTTATAAACGCAATTCTTATTGTCCGGATTCTGCTATCAATTCCAAAATTGGTATCACACCGGGCTTTGCTGCATACGAATGGCAGAAAGACAACAACACTATTGCGAAGTTCGAGAACAATACCCCTACAATTTATGATGGATCTTCCATCATCAGTTTTGAAGCAAACAATATTACCGTAAAATCTTACGGTACTTACCGGGTTCGTTTCAAACGCAGTGCCAGCGGGCCCTGGAGCGATTGGAGCCCCATCCCCGCAGTGATCTCTCCAAAGCCTGTAACACAAACTCCGAATATTGCCATAGACGGATTGCAAAGTATCATACTGCCGGCTCCTGATGGCAGCACTACCGTTCAGCTGAAACAACCTGAAGGTTTCTTCGGTTACAACTGGTTCAATAGCAGCAATCAACTGATCGGCACCAGCCGTACTATTACTGTACCTGTTGGAAATTATACAGCTAAAGTGGTAGAGGATCGCGGATGCGGATCATTGCCTTCGCCGGTATTCAAAGTTGTTCCTGCAAGCGGAAGTCCCAAACCCGATGCAGCAAAAAATCTTACAGGTATCGCTGCGTCACTCACCAGCATTCAACTCGACTGGAGTGAGAACCCCAATGCCGGACAAAACGAAACCGGCTATGAGATCTACAGAAGTACAACTTCCGGCGGACCTTATCGGTTGCTGACTATCACGGGTCCGGATGTATTGTCGTATCTCGATCAGGGATTAACTTCCAACACCAGTTATTATTATATCGTTCGTGCAGTAAGCGCCTTCGGCGCAGCGCCTAATTCAAATGAAACGGGCGTGAAAACAGAAGTGGATCTAACTGCGCCAACTGCACCATCTTCATTCACCGTTTCGGGAATGGCTTCGAACTACGCTTATCTGAAATGGAATGCTTCAACCGATAACGTAGGTGTAGTGAAATATGAGATCTATATCAACGGATCCAAAACTTACACTACCAAAGAGACGTCTTTCAATATTTCGAATCTCAACGAGAATACCAACTACACCATTTACGTAAAGGCGGTAGATGCTGCAGGCAATGCATCATCTCCGAGCAATCAGGTAACTACTTCCACTACCTTCTCTGCTACTGGTATCAACTGGAAATATTACGAAGGAACCGGCTGGATTTCACTGCCGAACTTCAATGTACTTACTCCGGTAAAAACAGGTTCCACTACCAGCGGCACTACTGCGTTCGATTTTACAACCATCAAAGGAAGCCGCACTGTAGATTATGGTATTCTTTGGGAAGGTTACATCAATATTACGGTTGCCGACAATTATACATTCAAGCTTTCTGCAAATGATGGTGCTAACTTGTATATCGGCAGTCCATACGGAACACCTGAAAAGATCAATAACGATGGAAGCCGCAACAGCACCGTTTCTAAAACAGGAACAGTATACCTGTCTGTAGGTGTACACCCGATTGCGGTTGCATTCTATCACAATGCCGGAAGCAATGAAACTGTGCAGCTGACCTGGAAGAGACCTTCTACTTCAGAAGTGAATGTTCCACTTGCTTCGCTCTTCCGTTCTCCGACTATCACCGGAGGTACAGCTCCGACTGCACCATCTAACCTGGTGGCAACCGGAACAGGATACAATAGAATTCAGCTCAGCTGGAACGATAACAGCAACAACGAGACCGGATTTGAACTGGTTCGCTCAACAGCGGTAACCGGACCTTATCTGCCAGTTGCAACTCTTGCAGGCAGCAGCTATCTCGATTCCGGACTCAGCGCTGAAACGAAATATTATTATAAGGTAAGAGCTATCAGCCCTTATGGTGAATCTGCTTTCACAGCAAATTATACCGAAGCCAACTGGAAGCTGAACAACGATGGCAGCAATGCAAGCGGTGGCAACTCCCGCACATTGGGTTTCACCAATACCAGTTTCAACAATGCTGATGTGAAAGAAGGAACGCATGCACTCTCTTTCAACGGCACCAATGCTTACGCACAGGTAAACAGCAGCGAAACCGGTGCATTCCCAAGTGAAGGCGCCTATGATGCACGCACTGTTGCCATGTGGATAAAGCCAACGGCCGCCAGCTTCAACAAGCGCATGATCTTCGATTTCGGCAACATCAACAACGGTCTTGCACTTCGTTTCAATGGAAACGGCTTCCAGTACAGTTATGCAACTAATAACAGCAAGCAATCTTCTACCACACTTACATTTGCTTCGATTCCCGGATTCACAGCGCTGAACACCTGGAACCATGTGGCTGTTACCTATACTCAGAATGCCACCAAATTATTTGTGAATGGTGTGGAAGTGCAGTCGATCACAAATACTTTCACCAGCAAACCAATTGCAGCATCCAATGCATCGAGATTGGGCTACTCTGGTGGTTCTGCTAATGATAACTCATTTGGTGAGGCGAGCACAGCCAATGATTATTTTGCGGGATTGATGGACAATGTCTTCGTTGTTAATTCAGCGATGACCGCAAGTGAGATCAATGCACTGCGACTGGCTACTTATCAACCATCATGGGATACAACATTGGTGGCCCCATCACAACCAGCTGCTCCATCTTCATTGGCAGCCACGTTGCTGGGCACCAACAATGTAAAACTCACCTGGAACGATAACAGTTCCGACGAAACCGGATTTGAAGTCTACCGCTCACTCGGCAATACTACCAGCTTCCGTCTGGTGGCTACTGTAGACGGCGGTGCAGGTGCTACTAAAACTTATACCGATAGTGCGCTCTTTGCAAATGTTACCTATTATTATAAGGTACTTGCAAAAGGCCAGGTTTCACCCAGTGGTTACAGCAATACTGCAAACGCTGCTACACTGAACTCTGTTCCGGTGATCGAAACGGTAGACGATTTCTCCATGACCTACGGTACGTCTTACTCCGTTCAGCTGAAAGCTACCGATGTGGATGGTGATCCGCTTACATTCAATATCATTCCTTCGCCATACTTTGCAAGCATCACCAATGTGAGCAATGGTATTGCAAATCTTACGTTCACTCCATCCATCATGGACATGGGTGTGTACAATATTAAAGTGGTAGTGTCCGACGGATTCAATGGTTTCGATACCACTTACTTCTCCATGCTGGTGAACAACAACGCTGTTCCGGTGATCAATAACATCAGCGATGTGAATATGAATGAGGGTGCCACTCCTGTAGTTATTCCAATCTCTGCTACAGACGAAGATGGCAACTCCGGCATCACATGGCGCGTGGCCAGTCTGCCTTCATTTGCTACGCTGGTAGACAGTGGCAATGGCCGCGGTTCAATTACGCTGGCTCCGAGCTACAATCATTCGGGTACTTACACATTGTCTGTAATTGCAGATGATGAATATGGAGCATGGTCGCAGAAAGACTTTGTGCTGAATGTGGCTGAAGTGGATCCGAACGATAAAGTTCAGATCAATATGTTCAACTACACCGGATATGTTGCACTCTGGAATGATATCGATGTAAAAACCGGTCTCTTTAATGTAGGCGGTCTCCGCAACATCAAGAACCAGGTAACCACTGTTGGTATCCAGCGTCTCAATAACAACGCCAATAACAGAAATGGTGGCGACGGTGCACAGGTGCCCAACGATGGTGGCATCTTCCCCAACAACGTACTGAAAGATTATCTCGGATGGGGTGGCGCTACCAGCGACGATACACTGAAGCTTCGCGTTCGTGGCCTCGATCCGGCACGCAAATACAACTTCGTATTCTACGCAAGCAACACTTGTCCGTATTGCGGATTTGGTGCTGCTACCGTTACCACTTACAAGATCGGAAGCAAAGCTGCTGAGATCAACTTCTACAATAACATCAGTGGAACCGATACTATCTATCAGGTGCAACCGAGCGCCGGTGGTGATGTGTTCATTGATATGATCGGTGATCCTAATCCGAATATCGGCGGCTACCTGAATGCGCTGGTGATTGAAACCGGATTTGATGATGGTTCAACGCCAGTGAAACCGCTCAATCTGCAAACGCAGGATATTCCTAACACCGGTGTGAAACTCACATGGGAAGACAAGGCCTACAACGAAACGTCTTACAAAGTATATCGTGCCTCTGTAAAAGCCGGTCCGTATACATTGCTGAACCCAGGTGCACAGAATGCAGATGCAGTGGACTATTCAGACAACACCACGCAGCCATATGCCAACTACTACTATTTTGTTGTAGGCAACAACAAGTATGGCGATGGTGCAACCAGCGACACAGTTCATATTGCAACAGCCAATAACAAACCTGTGATTGCATCACTGGATAACATCTTCGTGAAAACAGATGC
Organism: Pseudoflavitalea sp. G-6-1-2; assembly: GCF_012927185.1. Taxonomy (GTDB): domain Bacteria; phylum Bacteroidota; class Bacteroidia; order Chitinophagales; family Chitinophagaceae; genus Pseudobacter. Next base: position 148,243 of record NZ_JABBGB010000001.1, on the reverse strand, counting down.
CACAGTGAATGAAGACTTCACAGTAACCGATAATGCAGGGGACGTAGTTACTGTAACTGTACAGAACAAACCCGGATTTGTGAGCCTGCTGCCAATGGGTGGAAACAACTACAGACTGGTAGTGTCTCCAACAGCAGACAATATCGGATTCAGAACAATCACCATCAAAGCAGAAGACGATAAGGGTGGAGTGAATACACAGGTAGTGAATATCGGTGTGGCCGACAAGAATACAAGATCGTTCTACATCAATACAGGTGTAGGTGCAGAAGCTCCGGCTCCATGGACCAATATGCTTGGATATGGAAACGCAGGAATGAACAGAACCAATCTGCGCGATGAAAACAATGTTCCGTCCAACATCGCCATTCAGCTGGTTGAAGGATGGGGTAGTGTAACCAGAATGGGACATCAAACCGGAAACAACTCCGGCGTTTATCCTGATGTGGTATTGAGCAGCGGTATCATCGACGATGGCAATGCTCCGCACAATATCAAATTCTCCGGACTGGATCAAACCAAACGATACAATCTCATCTTCGTAGGAAGCCAGAACGAAGGAACCGATGGTACTGAGATCTTCACTGCCGGTGCTGTTAAAGACACTCTGCAGGCAAGGAACAATACCAATCTCACAGCCAACCTCAATGGGCTTACACCAAATGCATCGGGCGAGATCACTGTATCGCTCACCAAAGCCTCAGGTGCTGTATACATTGTGCTGAACGCGGTTCAGATCGAAGAGTACGCACCTGCAATTGCTCCGATGGGCCCTGTTAATCTGTATGTAGAACCGGTAGACCGCACATCGGTGCTTGTAACCTGGTCCGACAGATTGAACAATGAAAATTCCGTGGATGGATTTGAATTGCAACGTGCCTCAGATTCTCTGTTCAGTTCTCCGACATCCACTGCACTGGCAGCAAACACTACCAGCAGACTGGTAACAGGATTGAATCCTAATACCAAATACTGGTTCCGTGTAAGAGCAAAAGTTGGATCGGCCTTTACTGATTTCAGTAATCGCATGAAGACCATTACACCGCAATCGCTGGTGTACTTCAACTTCAACTTCTCTACACCGGATGCAGCGTTCCCGTGGAACAATGCCAGCGAGAATCCGGCATTTGTGCAGGACTTCACCAATCTGAAAAACTATGCCGGACAGCCAAGCGGACTCACCCTCTCGATTGTAACACCATTCAACGGTGAGAACGTAGCAGGTGTTGTAACAGGCAACAACTCGGGCATAGTGCCGGATGCGGTACTGCAAAGTTGTTTCTGGCTCGATAAAACTCAGGTCTCAACTGTGAAGGTGAGCGGACTCAATCAGAACAAGCGTTACCGCTTCGGATTCATCGGAAGTATTGGCGATGCAGGATGGGATCGTAATGATTATACAGCCACTTATACCATCAACGGAAGAACCGTGTACCTCAACTCATGGGAAAACAGAACCAAGATTGTGTACATCGGTGATGTGGTGCCGGATGCAAATGGCGAAGTGAACATCGACTTCTCCACAACAGCAGACGCAGCATGGGGCTTCAACTCAGGTCTCATCATCGGAACCTATGATGATGCAAGCGGCGGCACAGTTCCAAACTTCGACATGCCGGGTAACAGCAATGAAGTGCCTGCAAAAGAAGTGGCAGTGAACAACGATCAGAAGAAGCTGGAGAACGAAGCGCTTGCAACAGGAAAAATAAATATCAAGGCTTATCCGAATCCGTTCAACGATAACATTAGTCTTGATTTCTATAACAAGTCAACCGCCGATCAGGTAAGAATAGATATTTATGATCTCAGCGGAAGACTGATATACAAACGTGCTTACGGACAATTGCCAGCAGGCATCAACACACTTCGCCTCAACATTGGCGAAGGACTCGGAACCGGCATTTACATGGTAACCCTCGTGGTGAATGGTAAACCGGTATCGGCTGCGAAGATGCTGAGAGCTGAAGCGAAATAGCAATTGTTCCCGGAAGAACAAGGCATCAACCCGCAGTTGTGCCTTGTTCTTCTTTGTTCATTAACAGCGGACCTATTTCTCTGAAACACAAAATGGATATTCAATGGATCTGATGTATTTATGGCATTCCCTGTTGCGCAAAAAGTGGATCATCGCTTTGTGCACGTTGATCGGGTTACTTGCAGGGTTTGGCTTCACGCTTACACAAAAGAAATCTTATCTCTCTTTCTCCCAGTATTCCACCGGGTTTACCATGGAGCAGAAAGTGCGCATCAAAGAAGAAGCAGGGCTCAACATCTATGAGATCGATCTTCGGTTCAATAACGTGATCGAAACTTTCAGATCGCCCAAAGTAATGGGCATGCTCAGCTACAAACTGCTGTTGCACGATCTGGACGATTCACATCCCTTCCGCGTACTCACTTCCGATCAGCGCGGACAGGAAGTTTACAAAGTGGCCAATCTCGAAGCTGCAAAGTCCATTCTGCGGGATAAGATCTCCAGCATGAGTCTCATTTCTCCTTACGATCCGGAAGAGAAAAAAGTGTATGATCTCATTCTGCTCTATGGTTACAACGATAAAGCGCTGAGCGATAAAATTGCTTTCACGCGCGTAGAAAGAACCGACTTCATCAACATCAGCTATGCATCGGAAAATCCTTTGCTGAGCGCATACGTGGTGAATACGATCGGGGAGCAGTTCATCCGTTTCTTCAACAATATTTACGGAGCCCGTGCAGTTGAATCAACTGCCAAGCTCGATAGCTTTACCAATTCCAAGAAGAGAGAAGTAGATGAACTTACAGGAAAGCTTCGCGATTTCCGTGCTAAAATAGGTACACCCAATGTTGCCGACCGTGCTTCTGCTGCGATGGGAGTGGTGCAGGAAATGACTTCGAATTACCAACGCGAAATGGCCAACCTCAACAATCTTCGCGGTGAGTTGACTGCTACAGAAACGCAGCTCCGTTCTTCGATGTCGGGAGCTGGTGGAACTACCACTTCAACAGGGAACAACGCAGAATACCTGCGCCTGAAAAGAGAGAACGAAAATCTGGACCTGCAGAAAGCCGGCAAGTCTGAAGATGAGATGAAGAATATTCAGGACAAGATAGATGCCAACGTGCGCAAGATGCAGGCTGCGGCGCCTGTTTCATCGGGCGACAAAGAACGCAAAGCCGAGAAATCTGCAGACAATCAGGCGAAGCTCATCAACAGAAAAATTGAGTTGCAGGAACAAATACTTGCAGCAGAGCAGAACGTAAAACTCTATCGCGAGCAAAAAGATAAATACGAAGCCCTCACCTCCTCCGGTGGTGGAGAAGAAGTAATTCTGAAATCGAAAGAAGAAGAACTCCGTATCGCATCACAGGAATATGAAGCATTGAAAAAAAGTTTGCAGGCATCACTCGATCTCGACGTGAATCCTGAGAACAACTTCAAGCAAACAATGGTAGGGCAACCTGCTTTCAAACCTGAGCCTGCAAAGCGCACCATCATCATGGGTATGAGCGGCATTCTGGTGTTCTTTCTGAGTGCCATCATCATACTCGGACTGGAGTTTCTGGACAGCTCATACAAAACGCCCTCTATCTTTCATCGTATCACCAGACTGAAATTGCTCAGCTCTCTGAACCGCATCGATCTGAAGAAGAAAGAACTGAAAGAGCATCTGCAACTCGAAGGAGAGCCTGTTCGTAAAGATGAGGATAATCTTTTTGTAGAGAACCTCCGCAAGCTCCGTTACGAACTGGAGAAGAGTGGAAGGAAAGTGATACTGATCACCAGTACCAAACCAAATGAAGGCAAAACAACTGTGATAGAAGCGCTGGCGCATAGCCTCAGCCTCACACGTAAAAAAGTGCTGATAGTCGATGCCAACTTCAGCAATAATTCGTTGACCCGCATGTTCGAGGCGAAGCCAGCACTTACCACCTTCAGTGCAGGCGAAAAAGCTGGTCCGGAAGCGTTTCTCAGCATCACCAACAAAACATCCATCCCACATGCAGATGTGATTGGATGTGTGGAAGGAAACTTCACACCATCGGAAGCGCTGCCTCCCAACAACCTGCTCGAAAATATCAGCAGAGTTGCAGAACGATATGATTATGTGCTGATCGAGGGATCTTCACTCAACGAACATGCAGACAGTAAAGAACTAGCGCGTTATGCCGATGCCATCATTGCTGTGGTTGACGCAAAATCTGTACTGAAGCAAACTGATAAAGACTCCATAGATTATTTGAAGAGCACCGACGGAAAGTTTATAGGAACGGTTTTGAACAATGTAGAGCCAGACAACATGGAGTTGTAATTGTTAATCGATAAACCTGTCTTATTGTGATCAACTCTTTATTTAATGCGGACAAGATTCTGAGCCGTTCCCGAAATCCCTGGATGGACTATGCCAAAGGGATTTGCATCATGATGCCTGTGTACAGGCATACATTTGAAGGGATAGCCAATGTGGGAATAGGATCGTACAGTTACCCCGGCATTCGTATCGTGGATGTATTCACCATGGGTTTTCGCATGCCATTGTTCTTTATGATCGCGGGAGCATTTATGGCTACCACTCTCAACAAAAAAGGAATTGGTGAATTTGTAAGCGCTAAATTCAGAACGGTGATGTATCCTCTGTTGTTATGGGGAAGCATACAGATCACGCTGCAACTGCTGTTTGCAGGAATGGTGAATGCAAAACGCGAACCTTTCGATTATCTCAACCTCATACTCGATCCCCGCAAACTCGAACAGTTCTGGTATCTCAATGCACTTTTCTTTGTGAGTGTGCTGTATGCGTTGCTGAGCTGGTACGCAAAACTCACCAGCAGGCATCAGCTGGTGCTGGGACTGGTGCTGTATGGAATAGCGAGTTACTGTCATATCAAAAATGTGCATATCGGATTTTTAAGCGGAGTAAGCTTTTACTATCTCTTCTTCGCTGTGGGAGATGCGTTGCACAATATTGTGCTGGATGAGAAACATCATAAATGGTTATCGTCTTTCAAAACCACGCTGATCATTCTTCCCATCTTCGCAGCAGTAGAGTGGTATTGCACTACATTGAATCTGGCGCATCCTGAAGAAACGGATTTCTATGTACAGCATCAGCGTCAGGATATCTTCTTCTTCTCGGCCATCATTGGTGGGTTGTTCATGATCCATTTATCGTTCATGCTGCAAAGATTCAATGTGCTGAGGTTCCTTCGTGTAATTGGATATCATGCGTTGTACATCTATGTGGCGCATCTGATGGTAACGGCGGGAGTAAGGGTGTTGCTGGTTCGTGTGTTGCACATCGAGAATATACCGTTGCTGCAATTTACCATCTGGCCTGCAGGAGTGATCATTCCGATCATCATGTTCAATGTTTGCAGAAAACTGGGACTTACCTGGATCTTCACGCTGAAAGATGATTCCGTTGCGAAACCTGCTCCTGCAACGGTAATGGCCCGTGAAGCCGTAATACAAAAAGAAAAATAAACAGTGATCATGGAAAACGAGAATCCGGAACAATCATATAAAATGTTCGAACTGATCAGTACCTTATTTGCCATCGTGTTTTGTTTGGGCATGTTCATTAAATTTCTGTTCTTCTGATTCACATGGAAAAGAATCTGCTCCATAGAACAAAAGCAGCGTTGACGGAATCCCTGCGTTATCACCTGGTGACCAAAAAACTGGCCACACCCATCGGCGTTGCCCTCATGGGATTGCTGGCATTGCTGATGAGTTACATCACGGTGATGGTGGATATCAAACTGAGCATCGCCATAGTGGGAGGATTAGGTGTGATCATGCTTTGTGGACTTTGTATAGTTTATCCCCTGTTTGGATTTTATGCCGCTTATGTTACTTCGATATTCATGATGTTGCCGGCCAGGCTGAGCAATTCTGCGAATATGATCCCAACGGGACTCATCCCTGAATACCTCGCTTATCTTGCGATGCTGGGTGTACTCACCAAACAATCGTTAAGAAAAGAGATCGATACAAAATTCTGGAGTGCCGCCATCACAGTGTGGATGCTGGTGCTGGTGGGCTATTACGTGATACAGCTGGTGAACCCTTCGGGACGAAGCGTTTTCGGCTGGTTCAACTTCTTCAGAAAACAGGTGAGCTTTGTGGCGTTCTTCTACATCAGCTACTGCTTTCTTAATTCACGAAAGACCATCATTCATTTCACAAGGTTCTGGATCATCTTCAGTACCATCCATGCATTGTATGCGTGCAAGCAACAATGGTTTGGTTTTTCGAATTACGAGCAGGTATGGCTGATGGCAGATCCGAAGCGATTTGAATTGTTCGTGAACTTCGGATTCATCAGGCGATTCGGGTTTCTGAGTGATCCTGCTGCAGCCGGCATTCTCTATTCATCTACCTGTGTGATGATGCTGATTTTGGCATTGCGCACAAAAGCCATGAAAGAGCGGGTGTTGTATTATGTGATCACCATTATTCATTTCCTTGCATCGAGCTATACAGGTACCAGAACAGGCACCATGATGATAGTAGCCGGCATGGTTTTCTACTGTGTGCTCAATCTCTACGAAAAGAAAACCCTGATCTTCTCCGGAGTATTTGCTTTCATGATCATAGGATTGCTTGTAGCTCCCATCTACGACAATATGGTGATCAACAGGCTGCGTACCACTTTTGAAGGTTCCAAAGATCCCTCTGCCATGGCACGGGATATGAACCGGAAGATTGTGCAGCCTTACGCATACAAACACCCGATCGGCGGAGGATTGAACTCATCCGGAAACATGGGCCAGTTCTATCATCCGGGGCATTTCATGAGCACCATACCACCAGATAGCGGATTTATGCAAACCATGATGGAACAGGGCCCAATCGGATTGGCACTGTTGCTGATTTTTTATTATGTGATCATGCGAACGGGCATAAAAAGTTATTATCGTTTGCGCGATCCCGAATTGAAAACCTTGCATCTCTGCCATTTTGTTTCCATCTTTACGCTCATAGTGGCGCAGATCTCACAACTTGCCATAGGCCAATATCCCAGTGTCTTATATTTTTATTCCGTGCTGGCATTGCTGATCAAAATGCCGCAATACGATAGTGCTGTACAATCTCAAACCGCAGAAGAAAAAAATTAGAATATGCTCAAAACTCTGATACTCTCCATGGGGATGCTGGCCGCGATGAATGCCGTTGCGCAAACGCCTGCCGGACGAAATGCATCTACTTACCATTCTAATCTGGACACCGTTCGACAGATCGATATCCGCGAAAAGCTGGTGCAGCTTGCATTGCAGAATCCCAACTATGAGATCGCCGACAGAAAAGTGGTGATCGCAGAAAGAAATCTGAAGAAAGCAAAAGGATCATGGCTCGGCGCCCTTTCGGCAACCAGTAACCTCAATGAGCTTTCCATCAAGAACATGAACCAGAGCACTACTGTTAATGGAGGTAATGGAGGATTGTTCTTTCCCCGATACAACTTCGCACTTACTTTACCGCTCGACTTCTTCTCTGCCAAAAGCAATGATGTAAAGATTGCCCGTGAGAATATCTATATCGCGGAAGCGGAGAAAAATGAGAAGTACCGCGCCATTCGCCGCGATGTACTCAGCCGCTACGAAGATTATCTGATGCACAAAGAAAAGCTCGAACTGCAATCGCGCATCACACAGGGTGAGTATACCGAATACAAACTGGCAGAAAAAGATTTTGCCGATGGAAGCATCTCTGCCGACGCATTCAAGAAAGCAGAGAATGCCTACTACAGCCAGCAAATGACCAAAGTGGAATCTCAGCGCAATTTCAACGTTGCCAAATATGAACTGGAAATGCTCATCGGCGTGAGCATCGATGATGTACTTCCCAGAAAATAAACAGTTGAAATCATGATCGGTACATTATCAGCCACTGTTGCCCCGCCTCCTGCAAAGGCCCGTGTATTCTTCCCAAACCTCGATGGATTGCGGTTTCTGTCGTTTTTTGTGGTGTTCCTGTTCCATTGGTATATGACGGTGTTTCCGTATATCTCAGGAACCAATCCAACTGCAGGTGAAAGCATCCGTTTTCTTTTTCAGTATGGCGGGCTTGGTGTGAACTTCTTTTTTGTACTGAGTGGTTTTCTCATCACTTATCTGCTGATCAGAGAACGTGAACTAACGGGAAAGATCCATGTAGGTAATTTTTATGTGAGAAGGATACTGCGCATCTGGCCATTGTATTTTCTCTGTCTGGCTATAGCATTCATATTATTTCCGATGCTGAAGCAGATGGGTGGAGAAGTGTATCACGAACGTGTGAATCCCTGGTACTACGTAACATTCCTTGCCAACTTCGAGTACATGCGCATCTGGCCGGAACATCCGGAAGCAGTGCTGGTAAGTGTGCTCTGGTCTGTGGCTGTTGAAGAACAGTTCTATCTTACCTGGCCACTGATCCTGCGCATTGTTCCTGTGAAGTTTTACAAATATGTGTTTATTCTGATCATGATCGGATCCTTGGTGTTCCGCTCTTTCTACACAGCCGATACTGATCATGATTACGCTGTCCGATACTTCCATACGTTCTCTGTAATCGGAGATATGGCATTGGGTGGATTGCTGGCCTGGCTCTGTTCGTTCCCCAACAAATTTCAGCAGTGGGTAGTGAATATGAAGCGACCGGTAATTGCCCTGATCTATATTGGCGCCATTGCGGCCAGCCTGTTCAAGAGTGTGTTGTTCCCTGCGGGTATTCCGATAATTTTTGAGAGACTGGTAATGGGCATGTTCTTCGGAATGATCATACTCGAGCAGAATTACGCCGAAAAATCATTCTTCAAACTAGGAAGGTTGAGACTGCTTTCCAGGCTGGGGACTTATACATACGGACTCTACTGCCTGCACTTGCTGGGCATTTACATAGCCACCAAAATTGTGCTGAAACTCGGATGGGATCAGCGAATGCTCAGCACGGCCTTTGCGCAGGTGATCATCGCTTTACCGTTATCGTTAGTTATCAGCATTGCCAGTTATCACCTGTACGAAAAATGGTTTCTGAAACTTAAAGACAGATTTGCTTTCATAACTAAATAATCATTCGTATTTTGAGGCACACCCTCCCTTGCCAATTTACACCGTTGGCAGGAACAGCCTGATTGAGTTAGCATTGTAGAATTCCAAACCTGCTGCCTGTAATAGCGACATCATAACGCACGAAACTATCAATGATGAAGAATCAGAAGATTCCGGAGCAGCTACTTGTATTCGCCGGATCGCTTTTATTTTTTCTATGTACGCTGGCCGAAAATTTTTCCGGTCCGCACGATTCTATTGGCTACCTCAAAGGGATTGTTACGGGCGATCATCTCAGCCATCCACATCACCTGCTGTATCATTACTCTGCACATTACTGGCTGAAGTTTACGCAACTTATTCTGCCAGGTGTGAAAGATTATTTTCTGGTAGAAGCATTCACTGCGCTATGTGGCAGTGTAAGCATGGCTATCGTGTACAGCTTCTTTCGTTGGCGTTTCGGCTGGAAACCCTTGCCATCATTGGTTTTTCTAACAGTAGTTGCTTTCTCCTACGGAGTGTGGTTTTACAGTACAAATATCGAAGTGTATGCGCCGGCGATGATGTTGCTGCTGGCCTCTTTATACCTGCTTACATCACCCACATTCGGCAAACGCGATATCTGGAAAGTAAGCGTGCTGCATTGTCTGGCTGTATTGTACCATCAGCTGCATATTCTTTTTGCATTGGTGGTACTGTATATGTTGTGGACCAAACGCAAACAAATTGCACTGATCCCTGCCGTACTCCAATACGCTGTTATCGGCATTGTGCTGGTAGGCGGCGTTTACTTTCTGATGGGCTGGGTTGTTGCGGAACAGAATTCCATGGAGCAATGGATCGGATGGGTGCAGGGGTATACCAAACAACACGATTACTGGCAGAAACCCGGATTGAAAACACCTGTGTATGTTTTCACCGGATTCACACACGCCTTTGTGGGCGGGCATTACGTGTTCAGGCTCCCAGGCATCGATAATTATTTTGAAAAGATGCAGCAGGTGCATTCGCTGCACGATGAAATATTTCTGGCACAACATATCAGCAGTGGCATGGCTATCTTCTTATCGGTACTCACTTTGCTGCTCGCTGTGATGATGCTGATACTGATCATCCGTTTCATCAGAAAATATAAGTCCATCAAAGCACAGTGGCCAACAGTGGTGCCTGCACTGGTTTTCTGCGGAGCGGTTTACTCTGCATTCTTCTGTGTATGGATGCCTGAGATACTTGAGTTCTGGATCTTCCAGACAATATTGCTCTGGTTCTTATTGCTGGGAACACTGAGTGTTACCGGCTTTCCATTCAAATTGAAAAGCATAACTGTCGGCATAGTGCTAAGCATCACTTTGCTCACCGTGAATTATTTTGGCAGCATCCGCTGGCTGCGCGATCTGGAGCACGACTGGTACTATCTCAAAGTAAAACCTGTTGAAAACATCGTGAAAGAAAATGATGTGATACTGTTGCAGCAGGGGTGGATACTGAAAGACTTTCTGGAGTACTTCACCAAAACCGAGGTGCAGGAAGTGCCCTGGATGCCTGAGCTTCGCGCGGGAGTGGATAGTGCGATCAACATTCATCTCGACAGGGGAGGAAGGCTGATCATTTATCCGGAAGTCAATAGCATGACGGAGAAACCTGCCACACCATACATCGATTCATTACTTCAAACGTATCGGGGGAGCCGCACTGTGTTCAGGGCTTCGAACCCTGAGATAGTGATCATCACCAAACCCCGGTAATTATTATATTGCCTGAAACGGCCATTCGTTAGTAGTGCTGCGCCCTGAAATGCATTATTTTTGGGATATGAGCGGGCTAAATCCTTCGGGTTTTTGCAGTTTTTGAGGAAAAATTTGCAGTTTACTGCTGCTTTTATCCGATTTTTGGACTCGTTTACTATTGAACAGCATTATTGACCAATCTTAACCACCCCAGGAAAAATCATGGAGACTGTGGCATTAAAAGGAACCCTTACTGCAGCGCATATAGATGCTTTCCGGCAGATCGTCGGTGAAGCCTATGTGTTGCTGGACGAAGAATCGCGCAACGACTACGGGCACGATGAAACGGAACACCTGTTGTTCCCACCCGAAGTTGTGCTGAGACCCCGCACAGCAGAAGAAATTTCTGCCGTGATGAAAATCTGTAACCAACATCGCATTCCTGTTACACCACGTGGCGCAGGAACCGGATTGAGTGGCGGAGCATTGCCGCACCTCGGTGGCGTACTGATCTCCACCGATCGCATGAACTCCATTCTGAACATCGACGAACGTAACCTGCAGGTGATCACCGAGCCCGGTGTGATCACAGAAGTATTGCAGAATGCCGTTAAAGAAAAAGGATTGTTCTATCCTCCTGATCCCAGCAGCCGCGGATCCTGTTTCATTGGCGGTAATATCGCCGAGAACAGTGGTGGTCCCAAAGCTGTGAAATATGGAGTGGTGAAAGATTATGTGCTCAACCTTCAGGTGGTTCTGCCGAATGGCGAAATTATCTGGACGGGTGCCAACGTTCTCAAGAATTCAACCGGCTACAACCTTACACAACTGGTGGTAGGAAGCGAAGGCACACTCGGTATCGTTACCAAAATTGTGCTGAAGCTGATACCTCTTCCAAAATACGACCTGCTGATGCTGGTTCCTTTCCAGTCGCTGGAAAAAGCCGGAGAAGCAGTGAGCGCCATCTTCCGTGCAGGCTTTACACCCAGTGCGCTAGAGCTGGTAGAGATAGATGCACTGAAGATCGTAAGCAAATTTGTAGACAGCGCTGCTGTACCTGTAACCGAAGATACTGCTGCGCACCTCATCATCGAGGTAGACGGAAATCATCTCGATACGTTGATGATGGAGATGGAGGCAATTAGCACGCTCTTAACAGAATATGAGGCAGGCGAAGTGTATTTTGCAGATGACGCCCAGCAGAAAGCGGAGCTCTGGAAATTACGCAGAAGAGTAGCCGAAGCTGTGAAAGTGGATGGCTACACAGTAGAAGAAGATACCGTAGTGCCGAGAGCCGAACTGCCCGCACTGATCCGCGGCGTGAAGCAACTGGGGCAACAATACGATTTCAAAGCAGTGTGTTACGGACATGCCGGAGACGGTAACCTGCACATCCGCATCAAGAAAGAAGGTATTGCCAACAGCGCTGATGATCCGCAACTGATACAAGGGATCAAGGCGTTGTTCGAACTGGTGCATCAGCTGGGTGGAACCATCAGTGGCGAACATGGTATCGGATTGATCCAGAAGAGCTATATCGATATTGTGTTCAATCAGCATCAGCTGAATATTATGAGGGGCATCAAGAAAACCTTTGACCCGAACAATATTCTGAACGCAGGAAAGATCTTCGATCTCTAATGCTGTTCAGCGACCGGAAACACTCAACAATCATCCATATGGAAATGAAACAACTTGCATTGGCTGCTCTCTTGTTGTTCGGCGCTGCAACTGTGCAGGCGCAGAGCAAAGAACCGGTACCAACAACAACCTACCGGGGTGCTCCTCAAACGGGTTTCAACCGTGATAATCTTTTCTTTGGAGGTAATTTCGGTCTGAGCTTCGGCAACTATACGCTGGTGAATGTGTCGCCACAGGTGGGCTACAGATTCAACCGTTACTTCGCTGCCGGTGCAGGTGTGAATTTCATTTACTCAAGCGTAAAGCAGGAGTATACCGATTCGAGGTTGAACTACAGAGACAACTTTGGGGTGGCTGGTTTGAATGCTTTCGGTCGTGTATATCCGGTAGATTATCTCATTCTGCAAATTCAGCCTGAAGCCAACTATACATGGGGCAAACGTAAGTTCTCTTACGGATCTTCCGAGCAAACGCTTGAAGGAAAAATTGTTCCTTCACTGGTAGGCGGTGCGGGTGCAGTGATCCCTGCGGGTCGCGGTTCGTTCATCGTTATGGCGCAGTATGATTTGTTGCAGCAGGATCGTAATCCATACGGAAGTCAGATATTCATCAACTTCGGTTACAATATCGGATTCTAAAACCGTGTACGGTTAACATAAAAGGCGAAGGTGCATCGTGTGATGCACCTTCGCCTTTTTAATGCAGTATCTCAAAAAAATATTTCGCTGGAAACGCTGGATACGCGCGGTGTTCCGGCTGTTGCACCGGAAATATTTTTATGACAGGATGCGTTAGCCCAGCTTATTGAAAAGCTCCACTGGTGTGTCGCAGACGATGATCCTTTCGCTCACGCCTTCGTATAGAAATCCGTCCTTCTCCATTTGACGGAGATGATTGAGCAGATGCTTGTAGAAATCGTTGGAGTTGAGGATGTAGATCTTCTTATCGTGGATCTTGAGCTGGTTCCATGTAACCATTTCGAATAACTCGTCGAGGGTACCGAAACCGCCGGGAAGGATAATGGCTGCATCGCAGAGCTCATACATCATTTTCTTGCGCGTGTGCATGTCTGGCACAATGGCAATCTCGGTGAGTGAGTCGTGTTGTTGTTCCCAATCCACGAGCAGTTTGGGCATTACACCCATTACTTTGCCTTCGTTCATCAGCACTGCATTTGCTACAGTGCCCATCAGTCCACGGTTTCCTCCGCCATACACCAGCTTTAGTCCGAGTATGGCGATGAACTTGCCTAATTCTGCCGCATGCTGGGCAAATATGGGATGGTGTCCGGGTTTAGAGCCGCAGAATACCGCTACGCTTTCGATCTTCATAAAAAAATGTTTGATTTCCTTTACCGGAAACTGGTACTAAGGTAAGTGGATGTGGCCATTTTGGTAACAATTTCCCTACCTTCAACGCTGCAATTTTTTTCTGTAGAGAATCACTATTAATTTTTTAAGATTATGATGTCAGCGTCCATGCTGTTCTCCTTTGTGGTAGGCTATTTTGTGCTGCTGCTGGCGGTAGCATACTTCACATCCCGTAACTCTAACAATGATTCGTTCTTTATCGGAAACCGCAATTCGAACTGGATGCTCGTGGCATTCGGCATGATCGGAACTTCACTCAGTGGAGTAACTTTTGTGAGTGTGCCTGGTGGTGTTGGCGCTGCAGGGTTTGCCTATTTTCAGATCACTATCGGATACCTGCTCGGTTATCTGGTAATTGCGTTCGTACTACTTCCATTGTACTACAAACTCAATCTTACTTCGATCTACAATTATCTCAGTACGAGACTGGGAACGAAATCATACAAAACAGGTGCATCCTTCTTTATTCTGAGCCGTACACTTGGCGCCACTGCGAGAACTTATCTGGTAGTGAAGATTCTGCAGGATACCATCCTCAGCAGTTTCGGTGTGCCGTTCTGGGCAACTACACTGATTATTCTGCTGATGATTTTGCTGTACACGTATGAAGGCGGTGTTAAAACAATCGTGTACACAGATACATTGCAAACTACCTGTATGATTGCAGGTTTGGTGATCTGTGTGTATTACATCCTCAATAAAATGGATATGAGCCTTGGACAAAGCCTCAGTCTGATGGGCGAGAAAGGGCTTTCCAATATTTTTGTTTTCGATCCTAACAGCAAGCTGTTTTTCGTGAAGCAGATTCTGGCTGGAGCATTCATCACCATTACCATGACGGGGATGGATCAGGAGATGATGCAGAAGAATATCTCTGTAAAAACATTGAAAGATGCGCAGAAGAATGTGATCACCATGTCGCTGATTCTGATGGGAGTGGTGCTGCTGTTCCTCGTGCTCGGCGGATTGCTTCATCTCTATGCTGCGCAGGAACATATTACTGCCACCAAAGATGCGCTCTTCCCCGAAGTGGCCCTGCATCATATGACGCCGCTAATTTCCGTGGTGTTCATCATCGCATTGATCTCTGCGCTTTTCCCCAGTGCCGATGGGGCTATTACTGCCCTCACATCATCGTTCTGCATCGATATTCTGGGCATACAACGCCGTAACGACTGGAACGATAAACAGAAGAAGAGATACCGCCAGCAGATACACTTGGGCTTTGCTGCCATCTTCCTGCTCTTCATCATGATCTACAAATGGGTTGGCAATCAAAGCATGATCGATGTGATTCTCGATGTAGCCAGTTACACTTATGGACCGTTGTTAGGTTTATTCAGTTTCGGCATCCTCACCAAACGCCGTGTGAACGATAATCTGGTGCCTGCGGTCTGTGTAGCGGCGCCGCTGATCTGCCTGCTGATCAAGAAATTTCAGCATGTGCTTTTCGGTTCTTTCGAAATCGGACTGGAGCTGCTGATCATCAATGGTGGTTTGACATTTATCGGTCTGCTGCTGATCTCAAAAAAAGCTACGCCTGCAGTAAACTAAACAGCGCTTCGTTGCGTTAAACATACAGAATGGCCATCCTCTGCACTTCGTGAGAAGTGGAAAAGGATGGCTATTTTTATCTTCAGTATTCACCTCTAAACAAGCGTAAGTATGAATGATTCGATCAGAAAGAGTAAGCAACGCAGGTGGTCGGAAAGTAAGGCGCATAGCAGTTGGCAGATATTCAAGATCATGGCAGAATTTGTGGATGGCTTTGAGGCACTTGCAAAGATTGGTCCTTGTATCTCTGTTTTTGGTTCGGCCCGCACACAACCAGGGCATCCGTTTTATGAACTCACTACGGCTATTTCCCGCAAGCTGGCGGAAGAAGGTTTCGGTATCATTTCAGGTGGTGGTCCGGGTGTGATGGAAGCAGCAAACAAAGGCGCGCAGCTGGGTGGTGGCAAATCGGTAGGATTGAATATCGAGTTGCCTTTTGAGCAACATGCCAACCCGTATATCGATCGTGATGCCAATCTCCATTTTGAATATTTCTTCGTGAGAAAAGTGATGTTCACAAAATACTCGCAGGGCTTTGTGATGATGCCCGGAGGATTTGGAACGATGGATGAATTCTTCGAAGTAATTACGCTGATACAAACCGGTAAGATGTTGCAGGTGCCACTCATATTGGTAGGCACCGATTACTGGAGTGGTCTCGTTAGCTGGATGCACGAAACCATGCATAAGCAGGCATCGAATATTTCACCGGAAGATCTCGATCTGCTGAAGATTGCAGATACACCGGAAGAAGTGGTGGCGCATGTGCTGGAGTTTTATACGAAGCATCCGTTGCAGCCCAACTTCTAAATTATCATACAATTGATTTTTCTCCGTCGGGAAAGGGTATGCAAATCCGTCGCGGAATGTGCCGGGCAGCGTTGTATCTCCGGTGAGGCTACAGATAAACAGGATTGAACGGTAGTGCAATGCTCTGCTGCTGTGCAACACATTCCAAGGCCGTATTTGCATACCCTTTCCCGACGGTCGGTCGCCGATTTGGCAAGAGTTGAATTGCAAAAAATGCTCTTAATGCATGAATCAAAATATTGTTTCAGTTGCAGTGACTCAAAAGTATTTCTCCGGCTTTTATCAATGAGAATATTTCTAAGGCAACGAAAGCTGCACCTCCGGCGAAGCGCGCGAAGGGATGTACAAATACGGCCTTGGAATGTGTTGCGTCAACGCCTGGCTTTGTACCATTGCCCCATCCTTCATTCTTAGATTGAATCGGAGATACAACTCTGCCCGGCACATTCCGCGACGGATTTGTACATCCCTTCGCAAAGCAATTGCCCATAAGCCATAGCATATTATTCGGAAGAGACTGCTTCTATCCGATAAACCATCATAAAAAAAAGAAAAATTTACGCCTCTGAATTCTTTTCGTTTGGCTTTTCAGCAACCACTTCGTCAGAAATTTCAACATCCTCCCCGATTTCGATTGTTTCTCCGGAAGCCGCTGCCAGAGCAGGTTTGGGCTTTCGGTATTTTGCAACCAGTTTGCCAATGCTCCTGAACATGCGGAAGTAGAATTCTTTGTTGAAGAGCTGTGAATCGTGCAGCGCTTTATAGATGAGGAACATGCTGATGGGCACCAGTACGAAGGTGGCCAGCCACATGCCGCCAAATGGAGTCAGCACATCTTCTTTCACGAATTTCTTTCCGAAGTTGTTCAGCAAAAAGAAGATCACGAAAAATGCTACGGCGAATACCACAGGAGTTCCGATACCACCTTTACGCACAATCGATCCGAGTGGGGCGCCAATGAGAAAGAGTACGAGCACGGCGAGTGACATGGCAATTTTTTCGTGCAATGTCATCAGGTGAAGACGGAGGTCTTTGCGTTTGGCTTCGTAATCGACGGCGCTTCCTTCGATGGCAGACTTCATGGATGTTGCGTAGGATGCACTGTTATCGGTGACCATCGCGCGAAGACTGTCGGGTATGAGCTGCGAAAAAGATCTGATGCTGTCGGGCAGCTTCGCGGCTTTCACGCTGGCCGTCCAGCCGGTATCGATGTAACGGTTGAAGTTTGCGTACATGAGCAGGTCTACGCGTGAGCGTTCTTCTACTTTCTTAATGTCTTTGGCAAGTGAATCGGCTCTTACGCTCAGTTGACCTACATTGAGCATTTCATGATAGTTCTTGAAAGTCTCCTCATCGGTTTGGTTGAAGGTGAGAGCGCTGAGGTCGAGTATCTTTTTGTATTCTTTGAATCCGAGGCGTGTGAATTGTGTGTTGGTGGTACCGCGGTTGCCTTCTTCCTGATAGCGCCATCCATCGAGCAGACGGAATTCGAGGAAATGCTTGTCTGGCGTAACTTTCATGATGCCTTTGCGGGCGGCGATCATATTATCCTGCAATTGTGCGTTTCCATTTTCGTAGATGATAACGTTGTGCAGAATGGAGTCCTGTTCCTTTTTGCTCACCTTCAGCGCGTATCCGGGGATGGCAGTATAGAAAACGCCTTCTTTGAGTGCGAAGGCTGGTTTTTTATTTACCACATCGTTCTGGAGGGTCTTCATTTTGAGATTGGCTACGGGGATCACGTAGTTGTTGAAGAGGAAGGCCACGCCGGAGAGAAGAGCAGCAGTAACAAGCAGGGGGCGCATGAAGCGCATAAGGCCGATACCGGCCGATTTGATAGCAACGAGCTCGAATGTTTCGCCGAGGTTACCGAATGTCATGATTGAAGATAAAAGCACGGCCAATGGAAGCGCTAACGGCACCAGGGTAGCGCTCAGGTACATCATGAGGCGCATCATTACAATGCCATCGATACCTTTGCCTACAAAGTCATCGATCCACAACCAGAAGAATTGCAGGATCAGCACAAAAAGTGTGAGGAAAAAGGTGGCGATAAAAGGGCCAATGAATGCCCGGAGTACAAGTATATCCAGTTTTTTGATCACAGTGCTGCTAATTACCTTTAATACATGAATCGGACAAAAATACATCTTTCGGCAGATGAATTGGCATTCATTCAAAATGGTCAACTGCTTTTAACAAAGAATGCCATTATCGACAAAGCCATGGAGATGATGGGGGATATGATACCGGTAATCCGGCAGGAGATGGAAGCGTATGGCAGCCATCTTCCGGAGGAATTCACCGGTTCGTCTCCGAAGATATCAAAAGGAGAAAAATATGAGGGGTTGCCCTGGGTGATGCTCGATTTTCCGAAGATCTTCAGAAAAGACCATGTGTTTGCCATCCGAACGATGTTCTGGTGGGGGCATTATTTCAGCATCACGCTGCACCTTAGCGGCGAATACAAAACGAAGCTGCTGGATGTGTTGAAGAAAAATAAGAGGGGATTATCGGATAAAGGATTTATGGTTTGCATTAATGAAGATGAATGGCGGCATGAGTTGAGTGCTTCGAATTATGCAGCCATGGATCAACTGGATGAACAGTTGATCGATTCTCATCTTTCGGTTAATGATTTCTGTAAGTTATCTGTAAGAATTCCGTTACAGATGTGGAATGAATCAGCGGGAAAGGCGGAAACAATGTACCGCGCCATCTTTACTGCATTGCTTCCTTAGTTACCGAGTCGGTGGAAGAGGTCTTTCACCTGGTAGCCCCATAACTGGCTCTGATCTTTCACGTCGCTCTTCTCAGCAAAATCTTTGATCACGAGGATCGTCTGATTGGTTACTTCTGATTTTTCGATGCGAAACTCAAAAAATTCTTCAGATGGTGCATGAAGCCAATGAAAACGGATGAACTTGTCTTCTTCGCTTTCTGTTACTTCTGCTTTATCGATTGTTCCATTCCAGGAAAAACTGAAAACATTATCCCGCTCGTCCACTTTATCAGCAAACCACTCCTGCAAACCCGCAGGTGTACTGAGAAATTCGTATAAAATGGAAGGAGAACACCTTACCGGATACTCTAACGTAAATTGTTGTTTCTTACTCATCTACTCCTTGTATTGAAAACTTTTTGTAATACCTGTGTTGCAATAATAGAAAAATAATACTACCCCAAAAATTTTTTTGTTAAGGGGCCCGTTAAAGATATGGAAAGATAACATTGAAGGGAAAAACTTTAAAACTACTGTAAACCAGTTGCTTAGCATTCTTTTTTTTGGAAAATGGGCTTGAATTGGTTAAATTGCTTTTGCAGGCTTTTTACAAGTTGACGATCATCATATAAGAAAACAGGCTTTATTACGTTTTTCTCCTGGATAATACCAGGTAACCTTTAAACCTTAAAAACCCTTTAAACGACCTCAACCTATGAGTATGCGTCAACTCAAGATCACGAAATCGATAACGAATCGTGAATCTCAGAGCCTTGAGAAATACCTGCAGGAAATCGGTAAAGTTGAATTGATCAGCCCTGAAGAAGAAGTCAGACTCGCCCGTAGAATCAAACAGGGAGATCAGTCTGCCCTCGACAAACTGACCAAAGCCAACCTCCGCTTTGTGGTATCCGTTGCCAAACAATATCAGAATCAGGGACTTTCCTTACCTGATCTGATCAATGAAGGTAACCTCGGCCTTATCAAAGCAGCACAGCGTTTCGATGAAACGCGCGGTTTCAAATTCATCTCTTACGCCGTATGGTGGATTCGCCAAAGCATTCTGCAGGCACTCGCTGAACAATCCCGCATTGTTCGTCTCCCTCTCAACAAAGTAGGTCTCACCAACAAAATTCAGAAAGCATTCTCCCAGCTGGAGCAGGAGTTCGAACGCGAACCCAGCCCCGAAGAACTGGCCGAACTGCTTGAACTCGAAACGGAAGAAGTATCGGCCACACTCGGCATCGCTGCCAGGCATGTGAGCATGGATACACCACTTTCGGAAGGTGAAGACAATACATTGGTTGATGTACTGGAGAATCCGAATGCAGAGCGGGCAGAAACCAATATCGAGCACAAAGAGAGCCTCCGCATGGAAATCGAGCGGTCGATGAAAATGCTTACCGAGCGCCAGAAAGAAGTGATCTGCTATTTCTTCGGAATTGGGGTAGACCATCCCATGAGCCTCGAAGATATCGGCGATAAATTCAATCTCACGCGCGAGCGGGTACGGCAGATCAAAGACAAAGCCATTACCAAGCTGAGAACCAATTCACGTTCAAGGGCACTTCGCAGTTACCTGGGCGTATAATCCGAAAAAAGAGCAAATACCCGAAAGAAAGCTTTACACTTCACAATCTTACTGTAAATTTGCCCGCTGAAATTCAAATGTTGGCGGGGTCTGTACTGTCCCTGAATGGATAGACGGCCCCGCAGTCGCATTTTTAGAAAATTGATAAAATCATGTTCCAGAATCTTACAGAGCGGTTAGAATCGGCCTTCAAACAGATAAAGGGTGAAGGAAGAATCACCGAGTTAAATATTGCAGCCACGGTAAAGGATATACGCCGTGCATTGGTTGATGCCGACGTGAACTACAAGATCGCGAAGGATTTCACCGACAAGGTGCGCGATACTGCCCTGGGGCAGAAAGTATTAACAGCAGTGAGTCCTGGCCAGCTGATGGTGAAGATCGTAAAAGACGAGCTCGCCGAACTGATGGGAGGAACCGAAAGCGAGTTCAATGCCAAAGGCAATCCCGCTGTAATTCTCATTGCCGGTCTGCAGGGTTCGGGTAAAACCACTTTCAGCGCCAAACTGGCCAACTACCTCAAAACACGTAAGAACCTCAACCCCATGCTGGTGGCGGCGGATATCTACCGCCCTGCGGCCATCGATCAGCTGAAAGTGCTGGGCGAACAGATTGGGGTAGAAGTGTACAGCGAACCAGAAAATAAAAATGCCGTAGACATCGCCACCAATGCGGTGAAAGAGGCAAAAAGCAGAAATAAGAACGTACTGATCATCGATACTGCCGGCCGACTGGCTGTAGACGAGCAGATGATGACCGAAGTGGCCAATGTAAAATCTGCCGTGAAACCGCAGGAGATCCTGTTCGTGGTGGATTCTATGACCGGTCAGGATGCAGTGAACACTGCCAAGGCCTTCAACGATCGCCTCGACTTCAGCGGCGTGGTACTCACCAAATTGGATGGTGATACCCGTGGTGGTGCTGCCTTATCCATCAAATACACCGTGAACAAACCGATCAAGTTTGTAAGCAGTGGTGAGAAGATGGATACCCTCGATGTGTTCTACCCCGAGCGTATGGCACAGCGTATCCTGGGCATGGGTGATATCACTACCCTCGTAGAAAAGGCTCAGGCACAGTTCGATGAAGCAGAAGCCAAGAAGCTGGAGAAGAAGATCAGAAAGAACCAGTTTGATCTGAGCGATTTCAAACAGCAGCTGGAGCAGATCAAGAAGATGGGAAATATCAAAGATCTCCTCGGAATGATCCCCGGTGTTGGAAAGGCTGTAAAAGACATCGATATATCCGATGATGCTTTTCAGGGTATCGAAGCATTGATCAATTCAATGACACCCGAAGAGCGTTCAAACCCTGAAATAATCGACGCCCGTCGTAAAACGCGGATTGCCAAAGGGGCAGGAAAAAGTATGGACGAACTGAACGGATTTCTGAAGCAGTTCGAACAGATGAAAGGCATGATGAAAATGATGAACAAAATGCCGATGGGACGCATGGGACTGGGCCGCCGTTAAGAGTTTCCGCGGAATGTAAAATTTTAACTACGCACTGAATTTTATATCCGAATTGTATTAAATTTGGCAAAGTCAGGGGTATTGTTACCTTTGCAATCCTTGACATTTTTTTAAATTGTAACCCTATTTGTTCACGCATTTAAATTTCTATTTAAAATGCCAGTAAAAATCAGACTGCAACGTCATGGGTCTAAAAAAAGACCATTCTACTTCATCGTAGTTGCCGATGCTCGTTCACCCAGAGATGGTAAATTCATTCAAAAGCTGGGTACTTACAATCCACTTACAGTTCCTGCAAGCATTCAACTGGATCGCCAGAAAGCGCTTGATTGGCTGCACAAAGGTGCTCAGCCTACAGATACTGTTCGTCGTATCCTGTCTTTCAAAGGAGTGCTTTACCTGAAACACCTTCTGCGTGGCGTTAAGCTCGGTCTTTTCGATGAGGCTGCTGCTATGGAGAAATTCCAGAAATGGCACACTGAGCACGAAGCGCAACTGAAAAAGCGCGTAGAAGCCAGTGCCAGAGACCGTCGTCCCCGTCGTCCAATGGCACCTGCCGGACCACGTAAGAGCGAAGGTTAATTTAGCGCATGGAATCAACCTATTAAATCCCGGTGAATCTTTCATCGGGATTTTTTGTTCCATTCATTTACTAACTTGCGGGCATACACTATGACCAATTATCAAAGTATCGGAAAATTAGCAGCCACCTTCGGTGTGAAAGGTGAGCTGGTGCTGGTGCATCACCTCGGCCAGAAAACAGCCCTCAAGGGCGTTACCACTATTTTTATCGAAGTGAAACGCGACGAACTGCTTCCATACTTTGTAGAAGAAACACGCATCAAAAACGAGACGGAGCTCTTCATCAAAATCGAAGGCATCAATACCAAAGAAGAAGCCCGCAATTTTATTCAGAAACAGATCTGGTTGCCCGAAGCCACGGTACAGCAGTTCACCAATAAAACTGCCCCCATTTCTTTACTCGGTTTTCATATCATCGATAACGGAACCGATATCGGCGAAATTCTCGAAGTGATCGAACAGCCGCATCAGGTGCTGGCCCGCATCGATCTCGATGGCAATGAAGCGCTCATTCCCATGCATCCGGAAACTCTGCTGAAAGTAGACAAGAAACTGAAGCAGGTGCATGTGGTGCTGCCCGATGGCCTGCTCGATGTATTCAGATGATCAATTCCCTTTGAACTTCTCATTCACCTGATCTTTGTAATTAACGCTTACAGGGATAACGGTTCCACTGGTAAGCACCAGCTCCGCAGAACGCACCATGCGTATTGCGCGCAGCGAAACCATGAAAGATTTATGCGTGCGCACAAACTGTGTGGCAGGCAACGATTCTTCGAGTTTTTTCATGGTGATATGCACCAGATGCACTTTACCCGGAGTAACTACGCGCATATAATCTTTCGATGCTTCGATATAAAGGATGTTGTCGTGCGATACACGAATGAACCCTTCTTTCTCTTTGATCACAAGGGCCGTTTCTTCAGCAGGTTTCTCCGCTTCGGGCTGCGATTGATTGCCGATAGCCAGTTTCACTTTATCGATGGCTTTCGCAAACCTTTCCGGTGAGAATGGCTTCAGCAGATAATCCACTGCATTCAGTTCGTAACTCTCCAGCGCGTAATTGGAGTAGGCCGTTGTGAAGATAACCTTGGGTGGGTTGATCAGTGTTTTCAGAAAGCTGATGCCATTCACCAGCGGCATTTCGATATCGAGAAAGATAAGGTCGATGGGCTGCTGTTCCAGTTTGGCAAAGGCTTCCAGCGCATTGCGGCATTTGCCCACGAGGGTGAGTCCGGGTGTTTGCAGAATGTAGGCTTCCAGTACCTGGTGTGCCATCAGCTCATCATCGCAAATAAGACATTTGATCATGTGCGTTTGTCAGTTATGCTTAAACGTTAGTATCTGTTATCATTGAATAACTCTGTTAGTATGGACCATTGATGATGATATCGATGGTCACCTCGTAACGATGTTCATCTTTTTTGATGTTCAGCTTATGCCTGCCGGGATAGAACATCTCCAATCGTTTCTCTACATTTTTGATACCGATGCCTCCGTAAACGGTGCCATTGTTTACAGCTGTTTGCTGCGCTGCTGCATTGTGTTTGAACATGCTGAACCCACCCGCTTCCGGCAGATCATTGGCCAGATTGAAATGTACCCTGCCATTGCTCACTTCGAGCGATCCATGGATGTACCCCTTGTCGTTCACCCGATGTGCGCCATGTTTGAAGCTGTTCTCGATAAACTGAATGAACAGCAGCGGCACTATCTGCAATACTTCATTCCCGCCTTTTATGGTAAACTGAATATCCGCTTCGGGATACCTTGCCTGCTCCATCGCGATATAATTCTGAATAAAGCTCAGGTCTTTTTCCAGCGGCACATAATGCTGCTGACAATCGTAGAGAATGTATCGCATCATATCGCTCAGCCGAAGTATGTAACCCGATGTTTCTTTATGCCCCGTAAGGCTCATGGCATAAATGCTGTTCAGTGTATTGAAGAGAAAATGCGGATGCAGCTGGGCTTTCAGCGATTCCAGTTGCAGCACCAGATTGTCTTTCTCCAGCATGAATTTCTTCCGCTCATTCTCGAATGCATATCGCATGAATCCTACAGACAAAAATGCCAGCAGGTCTGTTAAGAAGAGATTGGGCGACCATCCGAACAACAGTTTCATTCTCATGGCTGCTTCTGCATGCTGGCTTACAAAGAATTCGTGCAATGTTCCGGATGGATAGAGCTGCTGAAACAGCCAGGTAACTACCCAGTTGTGCAGTTTGAGCACAATGCCGAAATACAGAATGGTGACGAAGAAAAGCAACCAGAATTTTCTTGCCAGCAACAGTTTAGGTGCAATGATCCTGTAAAAAGGAATGGTGTACACCGTCATGGCAACAGAGTATATGATCAGCTGTGGCCATGGGAAGTTATCGAAATTCGGATTGGGCAGATCGCCCGAACTCAGGAAGTAAGAGTATTTGTACAGGCATACATAAACCAGCCATACCACCAGCTCAAACACGAGCGGCACTCTTCCGTAGCGGGATGTTGGTGTAATTGATTTCATGTCTGCCATTTGATTATTCTTCACAAGACTACAATTTAAAGGCGTTTGATCGATGCCGGTTCGACAAGATGCGATATTCCCTCGACAAAATTAAGCAAGCTTTATTTCGCAGAACGAACCACTTCTGTTGACGAAGCCCGCTTTTCCGCACTGGACGGCCGCTGTAGGTTTGTGTCATGATCAACAAACAAAATAAAACTCACATGAAATCTCTTACTATCGGCCTCGCATTGATGATTGCCACCCAGTCCCTGACCGCACAAACAGACACTACCATTAAGAAAGATAAAGACCTCGCAGCAGTCACCGTTACCGCTGCAAAGAATTTCGTAACCATGAAAAACGGAACCCTGGTGCTTGATGTAGCTTCAAGCCCGGCGGCGGCCGGCGGTACCGCCTGGGAAATCATCAAAAGAGGTCCCGGCATCTCCGACCAGAACAACAAACTGCAGTTCCGCGGCAAAAATGTGATTGTACTGCTCGATGGCCGCCCCACCAATCTGAGCGGCGATGATCTCTTCAACCTGCTCTCTTCCATGCCTGCCAATACAGTGGCTACGGTGGAACTGATCTCCAATCCATCTGCGAAATACGATGCGCAGGGCGGTGCAGTGGTGAACATCATTACCACCAAAAGTAAAAAACTGGGAACCAACGGAACCCTTACTGCCGGAACTTCTGCAGGCCGCTACGGCATGTACAATGGCGGCGCATCGCTGAACTATCGCAATAACCATCTCAATGCCTACGGAAGTTATGACTACAGATTCCTCAAAACCTATACGGAGTCGTCATTTGAACGCGAGATGGGAAAGGGGCAACTGCTCGAAAACACCGATCGCCTGAGTGAACGCGTTAACCAATTCTTCAAAGGAGGAATAGAGTGGAATATCAATCCACGCCACACGATCGGACTGATGGCGAAAGGCGGTATCAACACTGTAGACGGAGGATCATTCGGAAGAAGCCTGCTCGCAGACACCAGCTCCACCACCGAAAGAAAAGACCGTTCACGCGTGAGCACACCATCCGTAAACCTGTATTACAAATGGTTGCTGAACAGCAAGGGAACCACTCTCACAATGAACGCCGATCATATGCAGTATAATAAGAAATGGAAGGATGATTTTGTAACCCGATATTACGATGCAGCAGGCAGCGAATCTCACGCACCATATGTGCTGCGCGATAATTCTCCGGCCAACAATCAGATTCAATCCGTATCTCTCGACTTTACGCACAAAACCAAATTCGCATCGTATGAAGCCGGACTGAAAGCCACTCTCACCCGCACCGACAACGATGTACTCTGGGAGACGTCTTCCAAAAGTGGCTGGCAGACAGATTTCGACCGCACCAATCATTTCATCTACCACGAAAACATCTACGCAGCTTACGTGAGCGCAAACAAAGAGATCGGGAAATTCAGTGTGCAAACGGGCTTGCGGGCAGAAGAGACACGCACCAAAGGAAATCTCGTAACCTGGAATATGAAAAACGAACGTAATTATTTCAACCTCTTTCCATCTCTGAATATCGACTATACTGCCAATGATAAAAATACTTTCAGCTTCAACTATCGCAGAAGCATCACACGTTTCAAGTTCGATGTAGTGAATCCGTTCATCGTGTTCCGCAGCCAGTATTCTTACTATCAGGGCAATCCCGATATCAGACCCAGCACTTCCAATAGCTTCGAGATCACGCACAGCTTCCGCAATAAACTGATCACTTCAGCTGGATACATTCATTACAACGATATTCTTGGCTCAACATTCAAAGAAGGAAAGATCCCCGGATCTGTGATCAACAGCTCCGAGAACCTCGGCACCGGCGACCTCGTTAGCTTAACCATCATGCATACTGCATCGATACTCCGCAACAAATGGAATATGACCAATACCGTTAACGGTTTTTATGCAAAGCAGCACACGCCCGATAAAGCACAGAATCAGGGTATGCTTACAGCTATGGCTACCAGCCAGCACACCATATTGCTGCCCAAAGGTTTCAAAGCAGAGCTCTCCGGATCATTCAGCAGCCCGATGCGCATAGGGGTAATCAGGGTGAGATCAGTTTTCTCAATGAGTGGAGGTGTGAGCAAATCTGTTTTCGACAACAGAGGATCTGTATCGTTCTATGTAGCGGATATCCTGAACTCTTATGTTTCGAGATATAATGTGAACGGATCGGGTATCGACTCTTACAGCCGCACCAAAGAAGAGAGCCGTTTTGTACGACTCAGCTTCACCTGGAAGTTCGGCAACAATAACGTGAAAGTGAATACCAACCGCAGAAACGGTGTGGAAACAGAATCGAGAAGAATGGGGGAATAAGTGTTATGCAGCTTTTAACTTCTTCACTGCAGCCAATGTGTTTTGGATCTGAACAAAGTGGCGTTGGTGGTGTGCAATGTTGAAGCGGAAAATATCCCCCAGCTTGAGTTTGATGATAGGTGAGATTGAAATGGGAACCCGGATTTTATTGAGCGAAACCTTCCGGGCCATTTGCAGCAGATCGAGCAGTTCTTCTTCCTGTTGCAGAAATTCGTTGATAACGGTATGGCTGTCGAGACCAGCAGGAGGCCTGCTCATTTTAGGCGAACTCATTTTGTTTTTGATCATTCCGTTCTTATCCGGTAACATGGAGTTGGTGAAATAGTTGCCCAGCCATCCGGCAGAGAATGTCTCCTCCGCTTTTGATGAAGCGTTTTGGGTAATTCGTCTGATCCTTGGGAGATAGTACCTGCCGTAGATGTTAAGGTGTTCAATTACTTCAACTATGCTCCATTTGCCGGATTCCGGATTTGTCAGCAGGATCTCAGGGTCCTGCTGTTTTATTTGGTGCAGGGCCAGAATGATCTGCCGGGTATCGTTTTCGAGCTGGTCGAGCAGTGCGTTGGAGTTGAACTTTTTCATCAGAGGTACTATTTGAATGCAAAGCTAACCGGGGTGGAGGAGTAAAATCTTGGATTTTACCAAGATTTTGGCCGAACTGCCATTAATCTATTCTCACGCTGCTTAAAAGTTTGCTGAATGTGCTGGCATCGATGCCGAGGTAAGAAGCGAGGTATTTGTGCGGGATCATCTGCAATACGTGCGGGCTGCGTTTCAGCAATATCCTGAACTTCTCTTCTGCGCTGTATTTGAGCAGCTCTACCTGCCTTTCGAGCAGGCCGGCCATTACGAAAGCGGTGGCCTTCATCATCCATTGCAGCAGTTCGGGATGTTTGTGGCACAACTGATTCACCTGCTGATGTGTGGTGCGAAGCAGTTTGCTTGAGGTAAGCGTTTCAAAGAAAAATCGACTGGGCATCTGCGTTAGAAAAGAATCTGCCACTCCTGAAAATGAATGAGGATAGGTGAAGATAACGGTAGCGTCCGGATGGTTGTCGTCTACATGGAAAGCGCGCTGTACCCCTTCGAGAACAAAATAGAGGTATCGTTCCGTTTCGCCCGCTACGGTGAGAACGGTCTTCCGGCGGTATTCCACGTTTTGCCAGATCTGCGAAAAGTCCATCCAGACTGCATCTGGCAGGGGTTGCAGGGCAAATACGAACCGTTTGAGTATGTCGGTGCTGTTTTCCAATTTCAACAAAAATAAACATTTCACTATTGCGTAACTTGCATTTGAAATGGCTAACACTCACCAAAGGATCATAGCGCACTTCGATCTGGATGCATTCTTCGTTTCCGTGGAATGCCTGCTCGATCCTTCGCTCAAAGGAAAACCCATTCTGGTGGGCGGACGAGAGCGGGGAGTGGTGGCTGCCTGCTCCTATGAGGCGAGGAAGTTCGGCATCCATTCGGCCATGCCTATGAAGCAGGCCATGCGGCTTTGTCCGCATGCGACTGTGGTGAAAGGGCATCGTGGTGAGTACAGCAAATATTCCCGCATAGTCACCAGCATAATTGCGGAGCGTGCGCCGCTCTTCGAGAAGGCCAGCATCGATGAGTTCTATCTCGATTTGACGGGCATGGACAAATACTTCCAACCCTATCAGTGGACCATCGACCTGCGGCAGGAGATCATCGATAAAACCGGACTGCCCATTTCATTCGGACTGGCATCCAACAAAATGATCGCCAAAATTGCTACAGATGCGGCCAAGCCGAACGGGTATCTCTTCATCCCCTTCGGAAGAGAGAAAGATTTTCTCGCACCCATGACGGTGAACAAGATCCATGGAGTTGGAAACCAGACCTGGCAAACCTTGCAGGCCATGGGCATCACCACCATCAAACAACTCAGTGAAACAAGTATCGAGTTGCTGGAAAGAAAGCTGGGCAAGTACGGCTCCGATCTCTGGCACAAAAGTCAGGGAATCCACACGCGGGAAGTAACGCCCTATCACGAAGCCAAATCTGTCTCCACTGAAAATACCTTCGAGGAAAATATCTCCGATCCGGAACGGCTGCTGAATGAGCTGGTACATATGACGGAGCGTGTAGCGCATGAGCTTCGGCAGGATAACAAGATGGCGGGATGCATTGCAGTAAAGATCCGTTACCCCGACTTCGAGACCACCAGCCGTCAGACCAGCATCGATTACAGTTTTTACGACGATGAGCTGATTCCGCAGGCCAAAGATCTCTTCCACAAACTCTGGAGAAAGGGCACGCCCGTGCGTCTGTTGGGCGTTCGCCTCAGCGAGCTCACAGGAGACGCTATCCAGACCAATCTTTTCAGCAATGTGGAGAGAAAAACCGAGCTTTACCGGGCTATCGACGATGTGAAAAATCGTTTTGGCAAGAATGCCATCTCCAAAGCGGCCGGTACCAATGGCAGCAAGCCCCAACGCCCCGATCCGCACCTCCCCGGGCGCTCTGAATAAAGCAGTTACACGAGAAAGATCAAAATTAACAAATTAGTCCATCTGTTTAGTAGGATATCAGTATCTTCGTAATCCTGCTGCAAACACATTTTAATAACTTTAAATGTTTTGAATTATGAGTTTAAGATTAGGAGACATAGCTCCAAATTTCCGCGCGAAGACTACAGCCGGAGAGATCGATTTCTATGAGTTCCTTGGCAATGGCTGGGGTATTCTCTTTTCTCACCCTGCTGACTACACACCCGTGTGTACCACTGAGCTGGGTAAGACTGCTTTGCTGCAGGATGAGTTTGCTAAGCGCAATGTAAAAGTACTGGCTGTTAGTGTAGACTCTCTGGAGCACCACAATGGCTGGATCAACGATATCAACGAAACACAGGGTTGTAATGTAGGTTTCCCGATCATTGCAGATGAAGATCGTCAGGTGGCTGGTTTGTACGACATGATCCACCCAAATGCGTCAGAGACTTTCACTGTGCGTTCATTGTTTGTGATCGGTCCGGATAAGAAAGTGAAACTGATGATCACCTATCCTGCATCTACCGGAAGAAACTTCTACGAAGTACTCCGCGTGGTTGATTCACTGCAACTGACTGCAAACTACAGTGTAGCCACTCCAGCCGACTGGAAACATGGCGAGAATGTAATTGTGGTACCGGCAGTTTCTACAGAAGATGCTATCAAGAAATTCCCTAAGGGAGTGGATGTTGTGAAGCCTTACCTGCGTTTCACACCACAGCCTAATCTCTAAGGTGTATTTCCTGTAACAACAATAAGACATTCTTATTCTGTTTAATATTTAGTTGTCCCCTGCTGAAAGGCAGGGGATTTTTTATGTGGATGGCTGGCAGATCTAAAGGGCAAGTAGTATCTTAAAGAACCAAAACTACTGTTACATGAGAAAGCTAATCGCCCTGTTACTCGTATCGCTACCCGTGATGGTTGCTGCACAGCGCACCATATTGCATTGCGGAAAACTGATCGATGTGGTGAATGGTTCGGTACTCACCGAACAAAGCATCATCATTGAAGGAAATAAGATTTCGGATATACAAAAGGGTTATATCAAGGCTGTCGACACAGACAAAGTAATCGATCTGAAACAAACTACAGTAATGCCCGGACTGATCGATTGTCACGTGCATATGGAAAGCGAAACCAATCCCAACCGTTACCTCGAAGCGTTTACCATGAACCCTGCTGATTATGCGTATCAATCAGTAGTATTCTCCAATCGTACACTGATGGCGGGTTTCACCAGTGTGCGCGATCTCGGCGGAAGTGGTGTGAACATTGCATTGCGCAATGCGATCAACAAAAAAATAATTGTAGGTCCACGGGTTTTCACTGCAGGTAAATCTATCGCCACTACTGGTGGGCATGCAGACCCAACGAACGGTTACCGCCGCGATCTGATGGGCGATCCCGGTCCGGCAGCAGGTGTGGCCAACGGCCCCGATGAATGCCGCCAGGCAGTTCGTCAGCGATACAAAGAAGGTTCTGATCTCATAAAGATAACAGCATCAGGAGGCGTACTCAGTGTGGCCAAGAGCGGCGAGAATCCTCAGTTCACAGAAGCGGAGATCACCGCCATCGTTGAAACAGCTAAAGACTACGGATTCAGGGTAGCTGCACACTGTCATGGAGCAGAAGCCATGAAACGCGCAGTGCGCGCGGGTGTAAACAGCATCGAACATGGAACCTATATGGATGATGAAGTGATCAGTCTGATGAAACAACACGGCACCTGGTTTGTACCAACTATCATTGCCGGAAAATCAGTAGCTGATTCTGCAAAGAAGCCTGGATACTATCCTGATCTGGTAACGCCGAAGGCGCTGGCTATCGGACCGAAAATTCAGGGCACATTTGCCAAAGCATACAAAGAAGGAGTGAAGATCGCATTCGGAACAGATGCAGGAGTGTACGCACACGGAAAGAATTACATGGAGTTCGTGTACATGAATGAGGCGGGTATGCCGATGCTGAAAGCTATTCAGTCCGCAACAGTGAGTGCAGCTGAGTTGATTGGTGTGTACGATCAGTTGGGAAGCATCGAGAAAGGAAAGCTGGCTGATATCATTGCTGTGGATGGAGATCCCGAAAAAGACCCGAAAGTGATGGGCAAAGTAAGCTTTGTGATGAAGGATGGCGTGGTGTACAAGAAGGCAGAGAAATGATTTGAAATTGATATGCATAAAAAAAGCTCTGATCACTCAGAGCTTTTTTATTACTTCTTATTCTTTCTCAACTGCTGCAACAACGCCCGCATATCTTTGGGCATCTCCGCATTGAGTACATATTTTGTTCCATTGGGAGAAGTGAACCGAAGCTCGGCAGCATGCAATGCAACCCTGCTCAGGATCGGTCTTTCATCCAGCTCATTCTTACTCAGCTTGTAATCTTTTTTGAGGCTGGAGATCAATACAGGTTTGCCATCTCCATAGATAGGATCGCAGGCGAGCGGATTGCCCAGAAACTGCATGTGTACACGAATCTGGTGCGTACGCCCAGTATGGATCTGATATTTTACCAATGAGAATTTACCGAAGGTTTCTTCTACTTCATAATCGGTAACGGATTGCTTTCCTCTTTTGTGGATGAGCATTTCTCCGCGTTTGGTGGTGTTCTCAGCGATCGGCTGATCGATGGTGCCTTTTGCCGCAGGAAGTGTTCCGGTAACGATGCCCTGATAGAATTTCTCTACAGTTCTGTCTTCAAAGGCAATGGAGAGAAACTGGTGCGTTTCTTCGTCTTTGGCGAAAATGATAACGCCGCTGGTATCGCGGTCGAGGCGATGCACAACAAAGATGTTTCCGTATTTCTCGCGGAGTATGGTTTTGAGCGATACATCCTTTCCTTCCCGGTCGGGGATGCTGAGCATTCCGGCGGGTTTGTTGACGGCGACAAAATGATCGTTTTCTTCGATGATGTCCAGAGAGATCTTAGCCACGTTTCGCAGGTTTGTTTTTGTTGGTGTAACTAGCATTGAGGAATTTCAGGAGGCGTACTTCTTTTTCTGAGAGCAGTCTCCATTTGCCGCGGTCCACATTCTTTTTGGTGAGGTTGGCATACATCACGCGATCGAGGTTGCGAACGTCGTAGCCAAGGTGTTCGAAAATGCGGCGAACAATACGGTTGCGTCCGCTGTGGATCTCGATACCTACAATGCTTTTATCTTTTGAATCTGCGTAAGCGAGTGCGTCGGGTTGAACAAAGCCATCTTCGAGATTGAGACCAGCCATTACAGCGTCGAAGTCTTTTTTCACGAGTGGTTTATCGAGTGTTACTTCATAGATCTTCTTCACCTCATAGCTGGGGTGAGAAAGTTTCTGAGCCAGCTCTCCGTCGTTGGTGAGGAGTAGAACGCCGGTAGTATTGCGGTCGAGTCTTCCGATGGGATACACTCTTTCGGTGGTGGCGTTGCGGATGATGTCGAGCACGGTTTTTCTTCCCTGCGGATCTTCGGTGGTAGTGATGTAATCCTTGGGTTTATTGAGAAGGATGTACACGAGATTTCTTCTTACGGCGATCTTCTTGCCATTTACCTTGATCTCGTCTTTGCCGGATACTTTGTGTCCGGGTTCGGTGATCACTGTTCCGTTCACCACTACTTTTCCGGATTTCACTACATTGGCTGCATCTCTGCGCGAGCAGATACCTGCGTGTGCAATGAATTTGTTCAGCGGCATATCGCCGGTGTTCACGATGGCAGGTTTTTCAGCCACCTCTTTCTCTTCGCCTTTTTTCTGAATTGGTTTGGAAACAGATTTCTTATGAGTGGGCTCCTGGGGACCGGCGCCCATGATGCGGCCTGCAAAGGATTTAGCTGCTGGTTTAGCTGCTTTGTTTGCACCTGCGTCGCTGCTCTTTTTGAAAGCAGGTTTGCTGTCTGATTTATTGAATGAACCGCCTTCGGATTTTTTGAAGGCAGGTTTACGGTCTGTATTGCTGAATCTTGAATTCTTGAATCGGGAAGTATGTTCGGGATGTCCTGCTTCGTTATTGCCTTCATTCTTCGCAAAACCTTTTTCGGTTTTGTTGAGCTGCTCTTTTTCGCGTGCTTTCTTTTCGAGTCCTTTGTATCCGCCTGCTTTCTTGAATGCACGTGGACCGAGGCCCTTGGGTTTTTTGAAGCCTCCGCGTGCCGCGCCTTTGGATGGGCGTTTGCCGCGTTCGTTACCATCTTCCGATGTGTTGGCTGATTTACGTTTTACGGCGCTTTCATTTCCTCTGTTGCCCCATTTCTGGTTGCTGGCAGGTTTAGGTTTACCTGGTTCAGGTGCACCGGCCGTTCTGGCTGCGCGCGCTTCTTCTTTCTTCTGCGCAAAATAAGCCTGCGTTTCTTTACGCTGCGCTTTCTTTTCCTGACGGATCTGTTCTTTGAGTTTCGATCCTTTTACTTCGGATTGAATGAATTTGCCGAAGCCTTGTGATTGTTTTTTCATAAATGATGCATTGCTGTTTTTCAACAGTAATTAGTAAAAAATATATTGAGCAGTCTTAATCTACCTGCGCCTCTTTGTTGGCCAGCTGTCCGCATGCTGCGTCGATGTCTTTTCCACGGCTGCGGCGGAGCCTTGCATTTACGCGGTTCTTTTCGAGATACTGCATAAAGGCTTCCGTTACCTTCTCATCTGGTTTGCGGAAGGTGGCCATATCGATGGGGTTGTATTCAATGATGTTCACCAGATCGGCCGGAACCTGCCGGTAGATCCTGATCAGTTCATCTGCGTCTTTCAGAGAATCATTGAAATCTTTGAAGAGGATGTATTCGAATGTGATTTCGTTGCCGGTTTGTTTGTAGAAATGATTCATGGCATCGATCAGTGCCTTGAGATTGTTGGTCTCGTTGATGGGCATGATCTCATTTCTTTTGGCATCGTTGGCAGCGTGAAGCGACAGTGCCAGTTTGAAACGAACCTGATCGTCTCCGAGCTGATGGATCATCTTGGCAACACCGGCAGTTGACACGGTGATACGGCGTGGACTCATGCCCAGCCCTTCGGGCGAAGTGATCTTTTCGATGGCCTTCAGCACATTCTTGTAATTGAGCAGGGGCTCGCCCATGCCCATGAATACGATATTGGTGAGCTTCTTGTTGTAAACGCGTTCCGATTGCTGGTTGATGAGTACCACTTCGTCGTAGATCTCGTCGAAGTTGAGATTGCGCTTGCGTTCGATGTAACCGGTAGCGCAGAATTTGCAGCTGAGTGAACATCCGATCTGAGAGCTTACACAGGCTGTTTTGCGATCATCGGTAGGGATCAGCACACCTTCTACGGCATGGCCTTCCACGGTTTTGAACCTGGATTTCACGGTGCCGTCAGCGGAATACTGAGTGGCGCCGACTGTGAGGGCAGGGAGCGTGAAGTTTTCTTCGAGCTTGGCCCTGAGCTCCTTGCTCAGGTTGGTCATGGCATCAAAGCTATGGGCATGTTTCTGCCAAAGCCATTCGTACACTTGTTTAGTGCGGAACTTTTTTTCACCGAGCTCTTCAAAATACTGCTCTAACTCACTCAGGCTCAAATGCCTTATGTTCTTCTTCCCTGTGTTTGCCATCCTGCAAAGATAGCATGAATTATGGTAATGGGTTGTAGCTATCTCCGAAAGGGGGCAATCTGCTATATTTGCTCCCTTAATCAGCTATATGAAGAAAGTATATATCGTTGATGCTGTGAGAACTCCCATCGGAAAATATGGTGGAGCGCTCAGCAGCATCAGACCCGACGACCTACTGGCGCATGTGCTCAGATCTCTTATCCAGCGCAATGGTTCCGTAGATGTGAATGCCATTGAAGATGTGATTGCAGGTGATGCCAATCAGGCCGGAGAAGATAACCGCGATGTGGCGCGTATGGCTGCATTGCTGGCCGGACTTCCTGTTTCTGTTGCAGGCAATACCGTGAACCGCCTTTGTGCATCCGGATTGCAGGCTATCATGGACGCTTCCCGCGCCATCATGTGCGGAGAAGGAGAACTCTATCTGGCAGGCGGTGTTGAAAGCATGACGCGCGCTCCGTTTGTGATGGCTAAATCATCCGGCGCCTGGAACCGTACCCCTGAGATGGTGGATACTACCATCGGATGGAGGTTCACCAATAAGAAACTCGCAGAAATGCACTATCCATACTCCATGGGCGAAACGGCAGAGAATGTAGCCAATCGCTGGAAGATCGGCAGAGAGGCGCAGGATGAGTTCGCTCTCGCCAGTCAGGATAAATATTTCGCTGCCCTCGAACGTGGTATCTGGAGCAAGGAGATTGCAGGCGTAGAGATCCTAGGAGGCAAAAATGAAAAGATCTATTTCGAGCAGGATGAACATCCGCGCAAATCAACACTCGATAAACTGAAAACGCTGAGACCTGCATTTGCAAAAGATGGTACGGTTACAGCGGGTAATTCATCCGGCATCAACGACGGTGCGGCTGCTGTGCTGCTGGCGAGTGAAGAAGCGCTGAAGAAATACAATCTCACTCCAATGGCGCGTGTGGTGTCGATGGGCGTGGCTGGTGTAGATCCGGCAGTGATGGGCATTGGTCCGGTTCCGGCAACACAGAAAGCATTGCAACGTGCAGGCATTACTGCCAAAGATCTCGATCTCATTGAACTGAATGAGGCATTTGCATCGCAGGCGCTCGCCTGCATTCAGGAGCTTGGTCTCGATCAAAGCAAGATCAATGTGAATGGCGGAGCCATTGCAATCGGACATCCTTTGGGATGCAGCGGAGTGCGCATCACCACTACACTGGTGCACGAAATGCAACGGAGAGATATGCGCTATGGCCTCGCTACCATGTGCGTAGGAGTAGGGCAGGGCGCTGCGATTGTGTATGAGAAAATGTAAGAGAAGAAATAAAACCGTGTCGCGGCAACAGATGCCGGTTCGGTTACCGATAGTTAAATAAGTTGGAGTGGCTGCTTTCGGGCAGCCATTTCCATGTGCAGTTGATCTTCAAAAATTGCACAAACGATTGATTGCGGTTTTGAACTTTTATTAGAATAGTTTTAGCGCAGAAAAAAACAAACTGAGCTTCCTTATGAATTGCAAGCCCCTGAAATTATTTTTATCGTTATTGCTGGTTACATCTGTTGCATTTTCTCAAAACGCAAAGCCACCCATCATGGGATGGAGCAGCTGGAATCATTTTCGGGTAAGGATCGACGAGAAACTGATCAAACAACAGGCCGATGCACTCATTTCATCCGGCATGTACGACGCAGGGTACAGGTTCATCAATATCGATGATGGATACTTCGGGGGGCGAGACAGTTCGGGAAAGCTCATCCCTGATCCTGCAAAATTCCCTTCGGGCATGAAGGCAATTGCCGATTACATTCACAGCAAAGGATTGAAAGCCGGCATTTACACAGATGCAGGAAGCAATACCTGCGCGCATGTTTGGGACAATGATCCATTGGGAGTAGGTGTGGGATTATATGGCCATATCGAAGCGGACTGCAATCTTTTCTTCAAAGAATGGGGATACGATTTTCTGAAAGTGGACTGGTGTGGCGGAGAAAAACTGAAACTCGATGAAGAAACCGAATATACAAAGATCATCAACGCAGTAAAGGCCATCGACAGCAACAATGTGATCAATGTCTGCCGCTGGCAGTTCCCCGGAGAGTGGGTGATCAAAAAAGCAGATTCATGGCGGATGTCAGCCGATATAGATGCCACATTCAAATCGATCCTCAGCATTATCGATCTCAATGTTGATCTGCATAAATACGCTTCGGCCGGCCACTACAACGATATGGACATGCTGCAGGTAGGCCGTGGCATGACTTACGAAGAGGACAAAACCCATTTCTCCATGTGGTGCATGCTGAATTCTCCATTGCTCGCCGGAAACGACCTGCATACCATGACCCAACAAACCATCGGCATACTCACCAATAAAGAAATCATAGCATTGAATCAGGATGCTGGTTTTGTTCAGGCCCAACGCGTACTGAAGCAAGGCAATATTGAAGTATGGGTAAAACCATTGGGAGTGGATGGAAAAAGCAAAGCTATCGCAATCATGAACCGGGGAGAGTCTGCAAAACCATTTGTGCTGCAGGCGGAGAAATTGGGGCTTCCTAAAAAAGGTAAACTGCGCGATCTCTGGTTGCACAAAGATCTGGGCGAATTAGGCAGCAGCAGAAACTTCATCATTCCCAGACACGGAACTGTGGTGCTGAAACTGCAATAAAGGAGGGTGTTCAGCAAGCATGTATTGGCAAGATCCTTGCTTACCTTACCATAAATATTCAGTAACTTGTACGTCCAATAAATTTTGTTGTTATGCAGGAAGGACTATTAACTCCCGCTGTTGCTACCACCGTTACGCGGTTAACCAGTCATGTGCTGGATATGCCATTGCGTGCGCGTGATTTGTCGATCGATGAGTGGCTGGATAAACCTAATCCCGCAAAATGGTCGAAGATTGAGATACTGGGCCACCTGGTGGATTCTGCCATCAACAACCTCAAGCGCTTTACCGATGCACAATATCTTCCGCAACCATATATGATAATGCCCTATCAGCAGGATCATCTGGTGAAGCTGAACCAATATCAGCAGTTGCCATTCGATCATATTCTGCAGTTGTGGGTATCATTGAATCAGCAGATTCTGTATGTGATTGCGAACATACCTTCAGAAAAATTGAGCTGGGAAGTGATCATTCCGAGCGGAGAAACGAAAACTCTGGGATTCTGGATCGATGATTATGCAGATCATATGGATCATCATATGCGGCAGATATTCGGAGAGTAGAAATTCTATCTCTGTCGATTACCTCCGTTCAATGAACTTTCTTTAATGGGCCAGCAGTTTGGCGTTTTCAATTTCAGCGATGATGTTTTCATTGTCGATGCCCATGTAAACTATCTTACCCGCTTTGTTAATGATAAAGGTTTCGGGAATAACATCTACTTTGTAGGCGTTATTGGCTGCATTCTTATCGTCGAGCAATATCTGAAAATCGTATTTGCGTTCCTTCATCAGCTTTGCTGCATCGATTTTCATCTTCTCCAATGATTTGTCTTCCCATGTGTCGATGAAAAGAAATACTACGGAGCTATCCTGTTTGTATTTCCCGATAACCTCCTGCATACGTGGAAATGATGCAAGGCAGGGCCCGCACCAGGTAGCCCAGAAATCGAGCACCACTACTTTGTTTGAAAAAGAGGAAAGCGAAATGGTTTTACCGGAAAGATCAGTGAGTGAAAAGTTTCTGAAACCGGATGACCCGAATCGTTTCCTGATGGCATGTGCCATCTTGCTCTCTGAAAGATCGGAACTTTTGCCGGAAGCTTCCAACTCAGCAGTCTCGGCGTAGCCAAGTTTTGTGTTTAATATTTTCAGCTCCTCCCGGATGCCAGAGGATGCATTGGCAGATTTCAATAATTCAATTGCCAGTTTTCTCGCATATTGATCACCTTTAGCTTTCGATGCATAGGTTATCAAAGTCTGTACAGATGCATCAGCAGTTGCAGGGTCGATGGGTTGACTAACTACTAAAGACTGATATTTAAAAGCAGAATCGTATTGGTTTTGAAGAAAGAATATTCTGGCATATGTTTCTGCTGCTCTGTTCCAGCTTTTCACAAAAGTGAGGTCATCCGGTGCAGAATGGAGAAGAGATTTCTTTGAGTCGAGTATGGTGAGTGTTTTTTGGATAAGCCACCTCGCGGTAATCAGTGCGCTGTCCGTGGGTGTTTTTCCTTTGATGAGTTGTCTGGCCTTCCCATGATACAGAGTGGAGAGGTTTATGCTGTTTTTTAAGTAAGGTTCGTATTTGTCAATCTGATCAAATTGGTTTTTGATCAGCAACAACTCAATAAGGGTAGAATAAAAAGTATACTTCATCCGGGAAGATGTATCGCCAAACAAACGGACGTATTCATTTGCGTCCTGCAGAATGGCAGTGGCTGTTTGTTCTCTCTTCTCATAAAAAGCGTTGATGTATTTTTCGCGGGCTACTTCCCCCGAAGGGAAAAGGGCAATACTTTTATTTTCAATTCTGCTGACACCGGAATCCTGCCGGAGAAATCTTTGAATGTACAAGGCTGTTCCCAACGATATTTCATCATTGCCGGCTTCCATTTTAGCAGCATACTCAAGCAGTTGAGCTTGTATACTGTCCCCTTTAAGCTGGTTCAACAGAAATAAATAATAGCGGTAGGTCTTATAGTCTTCTTTGATGGCGGGAGATAATTGAAATGCTTCATCATACAGCGCTACCATTTTTGCAGGCAATATCCGGCGGTTTAGGTCAAGTGTTGCAGGAGCGAAGTAGCTGAGCAACCAGGCTGCTTCTTCGTTGGCAGCGGCTTTATCATTTAGATATTGTTTACGCAATACGGTATACCCCGAATCAAGATTATTGTCGATGTTCTGATGTTTGCTATCAGTGATGCTTAATACAAATGCGCGGACGGAATCGGGAGGAGAAAAGTCGAACACATATTTCTCTTTTTTCCTGAGCAAAGGCTTCCTGACGAAATAATGTTCTTCTCCCACCTTATAAACCAATGATGCAAAAATATTTGTGGGTAACGCCAATCTTGGTGGAGGAGTATACTCGTATCCGATGGTGCCGGACTGTGCAACAATGCCCGACTGTTGCGTGAAGGCTTGTACACTTATAACAGCAAGGATAAGGCACAGGAAAAACGTTTTCATCTGAGAGTTATTTAGAAATGTGATGCGATCTGAAATTACCATATTTATGGCATGTCGCGATCGCATCACTGTTTTGGGAATCTTATTCACATGCCGTACCAGGATCTACGGAGCATCTGCATCCAAAACCTCCCTGCTCGGGATCATAAACATTCCGGCAGGTGCCTTCGCGTTGAGGACCACATGCCCAGGGGTAGCAGCCGAATTGTGCGTTCTGCTGGCCGTTTCCGGCGATGATGGCTTTCATTTCATTTCTGGACATACGCCCCTGAATGTTATCAAGGCTTATTCTCTTAGCATTCATGATAAAAGGTTTAATGATTTGTAATTGTTGTTAATTATTCACAACTGCCGCCGGTATCTACAGAACATTTACAGCCTAATCCGCCTTTATCCGGATTAAGAACAGTTTTGCATGTACCGGAGCCGCCTCCGCCACAGGGCCAGGCGTAACAAGGAGCATCGATAGGATCCTGTCCATCGCCGGCCATAATGGCTTTCATTTCATTTCTTGACATACGGCCCTGAACATTCGCAAGGTTGATTGTTTTTGCATTCATCAGTTAGTACTTTAAAAGTGAAAAATGATTGCCCTGGCTTTTAGCATCAAAGGCGTCGGCTGCCTGCTACTGCATCCGGATACAGTATAGTTCCGCAGGCTTTCCTTTCAGGGAACTATTCTGAAAGGAAGTATTGCAGGTCTGCAATGCTGTATGCAGCGGGCAACTGATGCCCGTTCAGATAATACGATGGAGTATAATTGGTGTTGTTTTTTCTGCACCAGCTGTACATGGCTTCGATGGAGGTGCTGGGTTTATTCAGGTCTTCACGTACAGGCCAGGTTGCTGCAAACTTTTCATATTCTTTTTTATCATCTGTATACCAGCTTCGCAATGCCAGTTTTGTTTGCTCAGGTGTGTATTCATTCGCAATAGCCATGAAATGGCGTACTACCTGAAAGGCCAGATTCCGCGGATTATTGGGAGCCACAAAAATGATCTTCAGTTTTAGTTGCGGCACTTCTTCCAATACTTTTTCCAGCCTGGGGTGTGCTTCGGCACAGGGACCACAATAAGGGTTGCAGATTTTGATCAGCGTAAATTTTGCATCCGGGTTTCCGATGTCGATACCCAAACCTTCAGGCTCTTCAATAATCTGCTT
Organism: Pseudoflavitalea sp. G-6-1-2; assembly: GCF_012927185.1. GTDB lineage: Bacteria > Bacteroidota > Bacteroidia > Chitinophagales > Chitinophagaceae > Pseudobacter. Next base: position 106,574 of record NZ_JABBGB010000001.1, on the reverse strand, counting down.
TTCTTTCCGCAGGAGATTGTAGAATACCTGATTGTTGAATTTGATACGGAGATAATCCCGTTTGGTAGTTACATGCTCCTGCAGCTTTTTGATTACAGGTTTTATGCTGAACCATACAGCAGCAGGTACCATAAAAAGAAGTATCGAGATAAGCAGAAATTGTGTAGAGGTCTGCAGCAGGGCAAAAGGGGGAAAGTTAAAGAAACTGTTGATGGCTGCAGAAACAATTACTGCCTGTACTCCGAGACAAAGAATACACCATTGTCTGGCAATCCGCCATTGATAGTACACCGAGTAAATTGTATAAGGAAGTACCAGCAGATTGAGCCAGCCTAATAATTGCACTGTGTGGTGTCCGCTAGTAGATGGAATGCACAATACCAGCAGACTACCGGCAAAATAGAAGAATCCTGTTTCACTCCAGCTCAGCCAGCTGAATACTTTTGCAGCTTTGCTGGTAAGTATTGCATTGCAGTTGCCCTTTGAAATGCCTGTACAGACCTTTTTTAAAACGGATTGTTCTTGTCGATCTCATACCAGAGCAATAAAGAGGTGATGCTTACACCTGCAACCAGTAATGCAAACTGGATATACAAAAAGTATACAGCTGATGGAATTGTTACCTGCAGATGCTGAAGAAATGTTATAAATGAAAGGGCCAGTATCAAAGTCAGCGTAATGATCGGTACCAGTTGCTGAATGCGATACTTATTTTTTCTGGCAGTATAATCCGGCTCACCTGAAAACTCATTGGATTCCGATATGAGATATACGCCATCCCATTGCTGCAGAAAACTGTCTCTGGTCTTTACTGTTATTTTGCTATATGGCTCGGCAAGCACTTCTACACTGTCTGGTTTTACTGCAGTAACAATTTCAACCGGATGATCGTAATTTCTGCTGTAAATGATAAACGGAACAGGCAGGTCATCCAGCCGGTCAGGTGTTGTTTTTCCAGCTGCATTGGGCACTTTCCATTTTTGAAGTGAATCGCTGATCGATAGAAGGCCCGGCCAATCCGGATGTTCCATCAATGTATCATTCACCGTTTGTTTGTTGACCTTTACATTCTGTAGTTTCAGAAAAGCAATAACAGCCCTTACTGTAGGCTCGGTGTGAGACAGCATAAGTGTTGTAATTTGGGAGTTCAGGAAAAGCATCTCACATACTCCAATTGGTACAAACCATTAGCCATGGGATATTTGGGCTGTCCCGCTAAAAGTGGTTGAAGAGCGCGCTTTAATTGGCTTGTGAGGTTAGATACTCTACTTTCTTAGTGTACAATTTGCTGAAATTAAATGGAACAATTGCTAGTAGTAACCGCAATAATTTTCAGATTGTATTTTAGAGTTGTATATAATTGCATTACACTTGAAAAATCATTGACATAATTTTGATGGAACCAACTTTAATGCGTTTGATCGCAAAAAGTATTCAATTGAAAAAAATACGCATACTGCCGGAAAGAACAATGAGCAGGAACGTAAATGTCCAATATGCATACGTAATAACCTGATTGAACGTTCATAACAATTATTGTACTTTTATTTTTCAAATCAATACCCCTATGCAATTATTATCCCTGAGAAAATTCATTTGCTTCCTGTTTGTGCTGGCCCTCGCCGCCTGTGGAGAACAGGAAAAATCGGTTACCAAAGACGAAGCCCTTCAAATGGCACGCAGCCTGGAAGGCAGCCTCAAAAGAAGAAGCGCTGCTAAATTCAATGAAGCTTTTGATGCAGATGCGCTCGCAGATCGCGTTTCCAAAGCAGGCAAGGTCAAAATAGTACTCGCCAGAGGCGTGGCCGAAGGTGTGAAAAAAGGTCAAATGGGCACCGAACTGATCAACTCCATGGGCAAAGGCGGTTCCTACGAACTGGTAAAGCAATACGAGAAAGATAATAAACAACACCTCATTTTCCGCCTCTTCGGTGAAGATGGAAAGGTGAATTACCACGATCTCGAACTGGTAAAAAAGAAAGACCAGATAAAGATCGCCGATATGTTTGTGTATCTCTCCGGAGAAAACCTCAGCACCACATTGGCACAAGCTCTTGCGCTGATGGGCGATCATTACGATGGCATGAGCAAAGAAGAAAAAGAACAGATCGGCAATATCAAAAGCATCAGAAAATTACTGAATGCAGGCAAATACGAAGCTGCCGACGATCTGTATGAGAAACTCCCTGAGGTGTTGAAATCGCAAAAAATGTTCAGAGTTATCCGTGTAGAAATTGCTTCCGGATTAAGTAACGAATCGTATGCAATTGCCATGGAAGAACTGGAGAAGGCATATCCAAATGCACCGAATATGTTTCTGATGAAGATCGATGCATACATTCTCAAAAAAGATTACAAAGGCGCATTGAAGTCGATCAATCAGCTCGATTCGCTGATCAATAAAGATGCCTTCCTCGATTATTACCGTGGACTCGTTTGCAAGATGGATGAGGATGTTGAAGGTCAGCGTTTATATTTTGAACGACTCGTTGCCGGCAAACCTGAGTTCGCTGCAGGTGTGCTTGAGCTCATCTTCTTCTACATGGACAATAATGAAAAATCAAAAGCAGCAGAGCTTACAAAAAAATACAAGGAACTCGGAAATGTAGGGAAAGATCAGATGGATGGACTCTATACGGTTTATCCTGAATTGGAGAAACTGGTTGGATAAGTGTCTGCAGATTTGTACAACGCATAAAGGAGAAGGGCTGATCACAATGATCAGCCCTTCTCCTTTATGTTGCTTATCGGTTATGCGAATGTGTAACCAGTGATGTCGGTCATCTTTACAGTATCCTGCTTTCTGGCACGAAGGTCTTTCACCACACAATTGCCGTCTGCCAGTTCCTGACTGCCGATGATCACCACATACGGGATATTCTTGTTCTCGGCATATTTGAATTGCTTGTCGAATTTGGTATTCTCATGGAAGATCTCGCTGCGTACACCTGCCGCGCGAAGCTGCTGCATTACTTTGTAAGCCGCTTTGCTTTCTGCATCTCCGAGGTTGAAGAAAAGTACCTGTGTGCCGGTTTGTACAGCATCGGGGAAGAGTTGCAGCTCTTCGAGTACGTCGAAGATTCTGTCCACTCCAAAGCTGATGCCTACGCCGGGAATATTCGGTACACCGAATAATCCGGTGAGATCGTCGTAACGACCGCCACCGCCGATGCTTCCCATCTTCACGGTTGCCGGAGCTTTGGCTTCGAAGATGATGCCGGTGTAGTAATTCAATCCGCGTGCGAGCGTGAAGTCGACAATGAGATTAGAGTTGGCTGCCGCTTCGGTTACGAGACGAAGTTCTTCGATCCCCTCTTTTCCGGTGCTGATTTCTCCGAGCAAAGTTTCGATGGCGCTGAGCTTCTCTTCGTTGCTTCCGCCGATATTGAGGTATTGTCCGATGATGCTGATCTGTGCATCATTCAGTCCGCGTTGCTGCAGTTCTGCATTTACTTTTTCAATTCCGATCTTATCGAGCTTATCGATAGCGATGGTGATGTTCATCATCTGATCGGCGCCGCCACAGCGTTCAGCCAGTGCAGTGAGAATCTTGCGGCTGTTGATTCGGAGTTCGTATGCTGTCAGTCCGAGATTGGTGAAAACAGTGTGATAGATATTTACCAGTTCCACTTCATTGAGCAATGATCTGCTTCCTACCACATCTGCATCACACTGCGTGAACTCGCGGTAACGGCCACGTTGTGGTTTATCAGCTCTCCATACCGGTTGAATCTGATAGCGCTTGAAAGGGAAAGTGAGTTTGTTATGGTTCATGGCCACAAACCTTGCGAAAGGAATGGTGAGGTCGTATTTGAGTGCGCGTTCGGTGAGATCAGCAGTATTCTTGCCTTGCAAAACCTTTTCAAACGCGGCGCGTGATTTCTCTTCCTTTTCTTTATTGTCGAGTCCGTTGTTGAGGATCTTGAAGATGAGTTTGTCACCTTCTTCTCCATATTTTCCCATGAGGGTATCGATATTCTCCATGGCGGGTGTTTCCAGTGGCTGGAAGCCATAGAGCTCAAAAACGTTACGGATGGTATTGAAGATGAATTGTCTTTTGCGAACTACTTCCGGTGTAAAATCTCTTGTTCCCTGCGGGATGGATGCTTTTGTCATTGTTGCTGTTGTTTCTGATTGCTTTGAACGGGTGCAAATTGCTGAATGATCTCGTCACATGCTTCGTCTATCATTGCGAATACTTCATGATAGCCGGGTTCTGGTCCGTACCAGGGATCGGGCACATCCATTTGTTTTCCGGGATGCAGTACGTCCATCAGCAATTGTACTTTGGCGGGATTGTACTGTTTTCCTGCGATGCGTTTCATGTCGTCGATCACATCTTCGGCCATGGCATAGATATGATCGAACTGCTGAAAGTCGGCTGCGGTGAACCGTCTGGCGCGCTGCTGACTGATATCGATACCATTATGTAACGCCACTTTCTGCGAGAGCCGGTGCGGAGTTTCGCCAACGTGATAGCCGTTGGTGCCGGCGCTGTCTACGGTCCAGTTAAGACCTGCCTCCTGCACTTTATGTTGCAGAATGCCTTCGGCCAGCGGGCTTCGGCAGATATTTCCCAGACAAACCATCAGGATTTTCATGAGTGCAAAGATACTGTGCGGTGGGCACTTATGGATGTGATATGGAAAAAGCTGAGTGTGTGCATCATAGAGGCACGCGCGTGCAAACAAAATTCCCATCACCCCTAAAATGATGCACGATGAAACCGGACATAGTTTTACAAAGCGACATGCTCGACATATTATTCGAGAACAGAAACAAGCAGTATGGTGCCTATGCCTTGCGCAGAGGCTACGACAGAAGAATGGTTTTGTCGCTCACAGGCATGATTTCGTTGGTAGTTCTCTTCGCTTCATGGAACTTTTATAATAACAGAAACAAGCCGAACTCAAATAGTATCTTTCTGTCTGGCAAGGATAGCGTAGATGTTATCATTTGCACGATTCCCATTGAGCCGCCTCAGCCGCCGCCGGCTGCTGCGCCGAAAGCTCCACGCGTTCAGCCTGCTACTATAAAATTCACAGCCCCGGTTATTGTAAAGGATCCTCCCAAAGAAGATATCATTCCCATGCCGGATGCAATTATCGATGATGTGCAGATCGGAAATAAAACAACAGACGGAGACCGCTCCGGTACTGTAAACGGAACCGGCGAAGGTGTTACCGGTGGCACCGGCAATGCACCCACGCAACCCATTCCGGAACCTGTGAAAGAGCCGGCAGTACTGGAGCTGGCAGAAGTGATGCCTCAGTTTCCCGGAGGTACTCCTGCACTGATCAGATTTCTCGGCAAACATCTCAGAGTGCCCGAAGGAAAACTCGAATCAGGGGAGAGGATGCGCGTTCCCGTTAAATTCATTGTAAGCAAAGAAGGAAAACTCATAGATATTCAGTTCACAGAAAATGCAGATGAGGAATATAAATCGGAGATCCGGAGGGTATTGAAAAAGATGCCCGACTGGATACCCGGATCGCAGCATGGAAAACCTGTTCCGGTGTATTTCAGCATACCGGTAGTATTCGAAGTAACTGATATGTAATGTATCAGCTGATTGAAAATCAAGGCAGGCGCAATCCATTAAATTTTGAGTAAATTAACTTAGGCGGTCTTGTTTTGCTGACTATTTCTTATCTTGCCCGAACCCACTTAACTAAGGATGGCACAAGATTTTGACGATAAAAAAATGAAAGCATATATCACCCGGAGATCCATAATGGATATTGGAATGGGGTTAATTTATGCTGCGATCGGATGCATTTTGGGATTCAGTCAGCAACTGGGATATAACCTTGAGTTCCCGGCTCCGCCTTTTTCCTACATATTTGGTGGATTGTGCTTGCTGTATGGAGGGTTCAGAATATACAGAGGCATCCGAAAAAATTATTATCACTAGCCTTAGAAAAACAAATGAAAAGCAGATTTTTCCGATACCTGAACAGGAAGTGGTTGGTTGTTCTTAGTCCTGCCCTGCTGCTCTTCAGCAGTTGCAGCAGTAACAAAAATCCGAACGGCCCAACAGATACCACTACGTCAGGCACTATCCATATAAGTGTAGATGAATCATTCAAACCTGTGATAGACTCTCAGATACAGGTTTTTGAATCACAAAGGCCAGATGCGAAGATCATTGTGCATTACAAACCCGAAGCAGAATGTCTGCGCGATTTGAATGTAGACAGTATCAGAATGGTAATTGTAACCCGCGGGCTAACTGAAAACGAATCCAAAACGCTGACTGAAAAATTATCGTTCAAGCCCGGATGGGGACTGCTAGCCTATGATGCCATTGCTGTTTTAGTGAATTCCAAAAGCAAGGATACCACTTTCACCATGCAGGACATCCGTGGCATGGTAAAAGGAAACAGCGGATACAAATACAAAGTGCTGCTCGATGGAACCACCAGCACCAGCACCGTACGATATGTAACCGACTCTCTGCTTGCCGGCCAGCCTATGAGCAAAAACGTGGTGGCAGCTAACAGCAGCGAAGGCGTAATCGATTATGTAGCAAAGAACAACGATGCTATCGGACTGGTAGGAGTGAGCTGGGTGGGAAACAGGGAAGATACCACACAACTGAGCTTTCTCAAAAAGGTAAAAATTGCCGATATTGAGTGCACAGGTTGTAATGGCACGTATGTTGCACCTGTACAATACAATATCGCTACGGCGAGGTACCCGATGTACAGGCCGATATGGTATATTTTAAAAGAAAATTATGACGGATTGGGGAACGGTTTTACCAATTTTCTCATCAATCCAGATAAAGGACAAAGGATATTCAGCAGGGCTTATTTATTGCCGGCAAGGATGAGGTTCGACGTAAGAACAACCAAACTGGAGTAGCAGAAATTCTTTTCAGATCATAACACACAAACATTCATTCAAAACAGCAAGTGACAATGATGAAACGATCCCTTTTTCTATTAGTAGCGTTTGTCATGGGAAGCACTCTGCTTTTTGCCCAGAGCGTAGAGCAAGGCAAAAAGTTCTTTTACTATGAGCGGTACAAAAGTGCTAAAGAAGCGCTGGAAAGTGTGCTGTCCGCCAATCCCAATAACATTGATGCTGTTTATTGGTTGGGGCAAACATTGCTTGCACAGAAAGATTCTGTGGGAGCCAAAAATCTCTACAAAAAATTATTGGAGCAGAATGGTAATGCACCTTTGGTGCTGGTAGGTATGGGTCAGCTCGAACTGATGGAAGGCAAAGTAAATGATGCCCGTCAGCGTTTCGAAATGGCAGTAACTACAACCAAAGGCAAAGATATCGATGTGCTCAATGCAATCGGAAGGGCCAATATCAATGCTAAAAAAGGGGATGCCAACTATGCACTCGAAAAACTCAATCTGGCTACTCAGGTGAAAGGGTTCAAAGATCCTGAAACCTATATCCTGATGGGTGATGCACACAGAAAGCTGATCCAGGGTGGCGAAGCGGTTCAGGCCTATAACAAGGCTTTCCAGCTCGACAACAAACTGGCTTCTGCAAAACACAAGATTGCCAAAGTGTACATGACGCAGAACAACCCCGACTTCTTCCTACCTGCTTTCGAAGAAGCTATCGCAGCGGATCCTGCTTATGCACCTACCTATAATGAACTCTTTATTTACTGGTACAACAGAAACGTAAACACTGCTGCTGCCAATCTGGAAAAATATGCAGCCAATACAGATGCTGGTCCGGAAGTAGAGTATCTCAAAACAGATATGATCTGGTCTAAAGGTGATCCTGCCGGAGCAAAAGCAAAAGCTGAACAGCTGATTCAGCAGTATGGAGATAAAGTGAAACCACGTATGTATAAAATGGTGGCCTATGCCGAAGACACATTGGGTAATGTAGCCGGTGCAAAAAAAGCAATGGACACTTATTTCAGCAAAGTGGATGCAGAAGATGTGGTACCTCAGGATTACGTGCTGCTGGCTACCATCGATTCAAAAACACCCGGTGCTGAAAGCAATGCATTCGCCAATTTAGAAAAAGCAGTTGCACTCGATACATTAGCAAAGAACAAAGTTGACTATATCAATAAAGCTACTGCACTTGCCAAGAAACTCGGCAACAAAGCAGCAGTAGCCAAATGGTCTGGCATCGCTTACAAAGTAGATCCCAATCCATCACAGACGGATCTGTACAACTGGGGATATGCGGAGTATTCTGCAGGAAACTATCAGACATCAGACAGTATCTTCTGCGGAGTGTATCAGTCTAAATATCCTGATCAGATCTATGGTTACCTCTGGTGTGCCCGTTCAAAAGTAGCTTTGGATGATTCTACCGCACCGAAAGGACTGGCAGTAGATGCGTACAAGCTGCTGGCCGAAAAATCACTGCAGATCGACTCTGCCAAATTCAAAGGACAGGCGTTGACATCATACTGGTACCTCATTCAGTATTATAATGACGTTAAAAAAGACAAGGAAACAGCCCTGCTGTATCTGAACAAAGTGTTGGAAATCGATCCTACCAATGAAACTGCGCTCAAATTCAAAGGAATCTTTGAAAAGCAGCTGAAACCGGGAGGTTCGCAGCCCAAGCCTAAAACCGGAAACGGCAGTGCCGCCGGTGGAACAGGAGCAAAAGCCAGCAGTGGTTCATAACCATAGCTTAACATAAAGTTTAAATATCAATCCCTGCAGGTCTCTTGCAGGGATTTTTATTTTGCTGATTTTTAACTTGAAATTGGAATTTGTTAGATGCTACCTTATTTTTGCCGATAAACTTAACGGGTTATGAACATGTACCTGTTGCAAGCCTCCACCGTTGCCCAAAATCCTGATAGTGCCTTCTGGTTTTTTCCCGTAGGTGTTCAACTACTCATTGCAATCGCAATTATTGTAGTTATGATGGGGGCATCGCATCTGTTAGGCCCTAAACGCAAAACATCCGACAAATTAGAGAACTTTGCCAGTGGTATCAAAAGTCATGGAGATGCCCGGCACCCGATGGCCATCAAGTACTTCCTTGTAGCCATCCTGTTTGTATTATTCGATGTCGAAGTGATCTTTTTCTACCCCTACGCCGTTAATTTCAGAGAGCTGGGCTGGAATGGCTTCTTTGCTGTACTGATGTTTGTTGGCTTCTTCCTCTGCGGATTTACCTACATCCTCAAAAAGGGAGCCCTCAAATGGGAAGATTGATCGCTTGTGAATGAAGTAATGCAGTAAAAAAGTAAAAAACTCAGATTATGGCACGTCCCGTTCAATATAATATTGGTGGCCAAACAGACATCAAGCTGGTTGACGCCCCCGAAGGTTACCAGGGAGAAGGTTTCTTCACTACCACACTCGATAAAGTGGTAGGTCTGGGCCGTAAGAATTCACTCTGGCCAATGCCATTTGCAACTTCTTGCTGCGGCATCGAGTTCATGGCAACCATGGGATCTCACTACGATTTCGCCCGTTTCGGTGCGGAACGTGTTGGATTCTCTCCCCGCCAGTGCGACCTGATGATGGTGATGGGTACCATCGCCAAAAAAATGGCCCCTGTTGTAAAACAGGTTTACCTGCAGATGGCTGAGCCACGCTGGGTAATTGCCATGGGAGCCTGCGCTTCTTCAGGTGGTATTTTCGATACTTACAGCGTTTTGCAGGGTATCGATCAGATCATTCCCGTGGATGTGTACATCCCCGGTTGCCCTCCACGCCCCGAAGCAGTGATCGACGGATTTATGCGCATTCAGGATCTGGTAGGTAAAGAAAGCCTCAGAAGAAGAAATGGCGAGCGTTACAAAGAATTAATGGAAAGCTACGGAATCCAATAAGCATGTTGAACAACGACTATATCAAACAGCGGCTGGCAGAAAAATTCGGCGAACAGGTTACCAACTTCGAAGAGCCTTTTAACATGCTCACTTTCGAAGCTCCAAAAGAGATCAACCTGAAAGTGCTGCAGTTTCTCTTCGACGACGAAACTTTGCAGTTCCGCTTTCTCACCGATCTGCAGGCTGTTCACTACCCCGATAATACAGGAAGGGAACTGGCAGTGGTTTACCACCTCCATAACCTCCAGGCCAATGTACGCATCCGTTTTAAAGTGTACACCGATATTTCCAAACCTGATGTATTCAGCGCTACCGCCCTGTTTATGTCTGCCAACTGGATGGAAAGAGAAACCTACGACTTCTTTGGTGTGAACTTCGTAGGCCACCCCAACCTGAAACGCATTCTGAACGTGGATGAAATGGACTACTTCCCGATGAGGAAAGAATTCCCATTGGAAGATCAGACCAGAACCGATAAAGACGATGATATGTTCGGCCGTGGCAAAAGCTACTAAGCCGGTGTGATCACACTGCGTTCAATTCGAAACTTAGAAATAAACTGGCCCATTGGGCTGACATTAATATATGTCTGACGTAATACATCATAAGAATATCCGGCTGCCGGAAGGGTCCATCGAGAAGACAACTACTACGCTGAACCTTGGTCCCACACACCCCGCCACGCACGGTGTATTCCAAAATATCCTGGAACTGGACGGAGAGCGCATCCTCTCTTCAGAATCTACTGTAGGCTATATCCACCGCGCTTTTGAAAAGCTGGCCGAAAGAAGACCGCTCTACCAGATCACTCCACTTACAGACCGCCTCAATTATTGCTCCGCCCCCATCAACAACATGGGATGGCACCTCACCTGCGAGAAACTACTGGGCGTGCAAACTCCCAAGCGTGTAGACTATCTCCGCGTGATCATCATGGAGCTGGCGCGTATCTCAGACCACCTCATCTGCAACTCCATCGTAGGCGTGGATACCGGCGCATTTACCGGGTTCCTCTACGTGATGCAATACCGAGAGCTCATCTATGAGATCTATGAAGAAGTATGCGGAAGCCGTCTCACTACCAATATCGGTCGTGTTGGCGGATTCGAAAGAAACTTCACTCCAAAAGCATTCCAGCTGCTGGAGAAATTCATGGCCGAGTATCCGAAAGTGCTGAAAGAGTTTGAAAACCTCTTCACACGCAACCGCATCTTCATGGAGCGCCTCATCGGTGCAGGTCCCATCAGTGCCGAAAGAGCGCTGAACTACGGCTTCACCGGACCTAACCTCCGCGCAGCAGGTGTAGACTACGATGTACGTGTACATACCCCATACAGCAGCTACGAAGATTTTCAATTTGATATTCCCGTTGGTACAACCGGCGACTGTTACGATCGTTTCCTCGTTCGCAATCAGGAAATGTGGCAGTCTCTCAGCATCATCGAACAGGCTTACGAAAAAGTAAAAGCGTTCAAAGGTGCAGAAGCCGAGATCTATCACGCAGATGTTCCCGAATATTATCTGCCTTCTAAAGGCGATGTATATACGAAGATGGAAGCCCTGATCTGGCACTTTAAGATCGTGATGGGTGAAATAGATATTCCGAAAGGAGAACTGTACTTCCCTGTGGAAGGCGCCAATGGTGAGTTGGGATACTACCTCATCAGCGATGGCGGCCGCACACCGTACAGACTGCATTTCCGCAGACCCTGCTTTATCTATTATCAGGCATTCGAAGAGATCACTAAAGGAGCTATGCTCAGCGATGCTGTCATTGTATTGAGTTCACTCAACCTGATCGCAGGAGAGATGGACGCATAAATTCAGAATTTTTTTATGGTACAGTTTTCAGACGAACAGTTAAAGAAGGTGCAGGAAATAGTAGAGCGCTATCCTGATGGAAAACAGAAGAGCGCGCTCATCCCCGTATTGCACCTCGCGCAGGAAACTTTTGGAGGATGGCTCAGTGCAGAATCACTGGACTATGTGGCCTCCCTCCTGAAAATCGAACCCATCGAAGTATACGAAGTAGCTACTTTCTACTCCATGTACAACCTGAAACCCGTAGGACGTTATGTTTTTGAAGTCTGCCAGACAGGGCCGTGCATGGTAAAGGGAAGTGACGATATTGTCGATCATATCAAAACAACACTCGGTATTGGTGTTAATGAAACCACTGCCGATGGTCTCTTTACACTCAAGACCGTTGAATGTCTTGGTGCATGTGGATACGCGCCCATGATGCAATTAGGAAAACACTTCCGCGAACATCTCACCAAAGAAAAGGTAGATGGCATCGTGGCAGAGTTGAGAGCAAAGGCAGGCAACTAACCACGTTCACCAAAACCAGGTATATGAAAAGAACGCTTGTTTTGCTGGCCCTGATAACCTCCGTAGCATTTGTTGCCTGCAATGATGCCGGAAAAAAAGAGCCAACCACCACAGACGGCGCAACAACAGACACCAGCGCAGCGAAGAAAGAAGTTGATATGCACAATGCAGAGAACGCTCTCGACCTCGATGGAAAGTATGAAGGAACATTACCCTGCGCCGATTGTGAAGGAATTAAAACAACACTGACACTGAACAAAGACAATCAGTTTACTCTCAGCGAAGAGTACCTCGGTAAAAAAGATCCGATGAAATTCGATTCGAAAGGAAAATGGGTTGTTAATCAGAATACCATCACCCTGCAGTTCGACAAAGAATTGCAAGACCGCAGGGTGCAGTACAAAGCCGGCGAAGGACGCATCTGGTTGCTCGACCAGGAAGGGAAGGAGATCACAGGTGCACTGGCCGACAAGTACATGCTGACAAAAAAATAGTAAAACGGAAAAGTGGGGGAGTTTCCACCTCCCTCATTCTTCTAACATCTTAACTGAATCAATGGGACGCAAGTTATTATTAGAAAAAGCGCACGTAGAAGGCATTCGTACCTACGAGGTGTACCGCAGAGAAGGTGGCTACCGCAGTGTTGAAAAAGCACTGAAAACCATGAGCCCCGATCAGGTGACCGAAGAAGTGAAGAAGAGCGGACTGCGTGGCCGTGGCGGCGCAGGTTTCCCTGCCGGGATGAAATGGAGCTTTCTCGCTAAACCCGAAGGAGTACCCCGTTATCTTGTGTGCAATGCCGACGAATCGGAGCCCGGTACTTTCAAAGACCGCTACCTGATGGAGTTTCTTCCGCACCTGCTCATCGAAGGCCTCATTGTAGCTTCTTACGCCCTCGGTTCAGAAAGAACATACATCTATATCCGTGGCGAATATGCCTGGATCGTAGACATTCTGGAGCATGCCATTGCAGAAGCAAATGCCAATGGCTTCCTCGGAAAGAACATTTTAGGCACGGGCTTCAACTGCCAGATCTATGTGCAGCGCGGAGCCGGCGCTTATATCTGCGGAGAAGAAACGGCGCTCATCGAATCACTCGAAGGAAAGCGCGGTAACCCCCGCATCAAACCACCGTTCCCCGCGGTGAAAGGTCTCTGGGATTGCCCTACAGTGGTGAACAACGTTGAAACGCTCGCAGCAGTAGTGCCCATTATCGATATGGGTGGCGAAGAGTATGCGAAGATCGGCGTAGGCAAATCTACCGGAACCAAACTGATCTCTGCCTGTGGCAATATCAACAAGCCCGGCGTATACGAGATCGACATGACCATCTCAGTAGAAGAATTCATTTACAGCGACGAATACTGCGGAGGCATCGCCAACGGAAAAAGGCTCAAAGCCTGTATCCCCGGAGGTTCTTCCGTTCCCATCCTTCCTGCCAACCTGCTGCTGAAAACAGCAAAGGGTGAGCAACGCATGATGAACTACGAAAGCCTGTCTGATGGCGGGTTTGCAACCGGTTCAATGATGGGATCAGGCGGATTTATTGTACTGGACGAAGACCAGTGCGTGGTTCGCAACACACTCACGCTCGCCCGTTTCTACCGTCACGAAAGCTGCGGACAATGCAGCCCATGCCGCGAAGGAACAGGATGGATGGAGAAGATCCTGAAGAACATCGAAACCGGAAAAGGAAAGATGAGCGACATCGATCTGCTCTGGGATATCCAGCGCAAGATCGAAGGCAATACCATCTGCCCGCTCGGTGATGCCGCTGCATGGCCTGTTGCCGCAGCCATCCGCCACTTCCGCGACGAATTTGAATGGCACGTTAATAACCCCGTTGAAAGCCAGCACAGGAATTTTGGTCTTGCTCATTATGCAGACCCGCTTCCTGTACCAGTAACAGCGTAATCACATCGAACCGAATTATATGGCCGAGGAAAAGAAATTATTTAAGGTTACGATAGACAATATCACCATTGATGTTGAGCCGGGAACAAGCATTCTCACTGCTGCCCGTATGATTGGAGGTGATGTTGCTCCACCAGCCATGTGCTACTACAGCAAACTGAAAGGCAGCGGAGGTAAATGCCGTACCTGTCTGGTTGAAGTAGCCGCAGGCTCTACAGCAGATCCGCGTCCCATGCCTAAGCTGGTAGCCAGCTGCCGTACCAATGTAATGGACGGAATGGTGGTGAAGAATATCACCAGCGAACGTGTGGTGGATGCACGCAATGGTGTGGTAGAGTTTCTGCTGATCAATCACCCGCTCGATTGCCCTGTGTGCGATCAGGCCGGCGAATGTCACTTGCAGGATCTCAGCTACGATCACGGTAAAGAGGGTACCCGCTACGAATTCCAGCGCCGTACTTTCAAGAAGCACGATCTGGGACCATACATCCAGCTGCACATGACGCGTTGCATTCTCTGCTACCGCTGCGTGTTCACTGCAGATCAGCTCACCAACAAGCGCGTGCATGGCGTTCTCGACAGAGGCGACCACGCAGAGATCGCTACCTATATCGAAAAATCGCTCGACAACGATTTCATCGGAAACGTAATCGATGTTTGTCCTGTTGGAGCCCTTACCGATAAAACATTTCGATTCAAGAACCGCGTATGGTTCCTGAAACCGGTGAACGCTCATTGCGAGTGTACAAAGTGTAAAGGAAATGTAACCCTCTGGTACCGCGGTGAAGAAGTGTTCCGTGTTACTGCACGCAAAGATCAGTGGGGTGAAGTGGAAGACTGGATCTGTAACGAATGCCGTTTCGAGAAGAAGAAAACTTCCGACTGGATCATCGAAGGACCTGCACATATCAGCCGTCAGTCTGTGATCTCACAAGGCCATTACGAGAAACTGGTAATGCCCAAAGAAACCATGCCCGAAGTGATGGGTGGCCGTCAGCCAAGACTGCTGATGGATATCCACGATGTAAGTGGAGTGAACAGACCAGATGTAGACCTCAGCCAACTGCCGGGGCCTGCACATAGCACAGATTTTCCCAAGCAATCATAATAACGCACGATGCAGTATTCTTTGTTAGCATTTGATTGGTTTTTTCTCATTGAAAAGTTGGTGTTGATCATCGGCATTGTATCGGTATCTCTCGTTATTGCGATGTATGAGACTTATGCCGAACGTAAAGTGGCAGCCTTCATTCAGGATCGTATCGGTCCTAACAGAGCTGGCCCATTCGGTATTCTCCAGCCACTGGCGGATGGTATGAAGCTGTTCATGAAAGAAGAGATCATTCCCAACACATCGAACAGAATGCTCTTCATTCTCGGTCCCTGCCTCGCGATGCTCACAGCAATGATGACATCCGCAGTAATTCCATGGGGCGGAACCATCGATTTCTTCGGCAGACAAGTGCCGCTGCAGATCACAGATATCAATATCGGCATCCTCTACATCTTCGGTGTAGTGAGCATGGGCGTATATGGCATCATGATCGGTGGATGGGCATCCAACAATAAATTCTCTCTGCTCGCCGCACTGCGCGGCGCATCGCAGGTGATCAGCTACGAACTGCCCATGGGCCTCGCACTGATCGCATTGCTGATGGTAACAGGTTCGCTCAAAATGAGCACCATCGTAGGCGGACAGCTCGACAGCATTTACAACGTGGTGTATCAGCCGCTCGGCTTTTTCCTTTTCCTCGTTTGTGCTTTCGCAGAATGTAACCGTACTCCATTCGACCTTCCTGAAGCAGAGAACGAACTGAACTTCGGGTACCACCAGGAGTACTCTTCCATGAAACTCGGTTTCTATCTTTTTGCAGAATACATCAATATGTTCATCAGCAGCGTGCTTATGTCGACGCTCTTCTTCGGAGGATACGACATTCCGTTTGTAAGTGATCATAATCTGGTAGAGAGCATCGGACAAAACTGGACTGCATTGTTGCAGGGGCTGACATTGTTTGCGAAAACCGCAGGCTTTATCTTCCTCTTCATGTGGGTTCGCTGGACCATCCCGCGTTTCCGCTACGACCAGCTGATGAACCTCTGCTGGAAAAGAATGATACCTTTGGCGCTTGCTAACATGCTGATCACAGCCGCCGTGGTATTATGGTTAAAAAAATAACAGAACACAAGTAATAGTAGTTATATGCAATCATTAACGAGCAGAGCGAAACAGGTGGACAGAAAGCCCATGACCTTTCTGGAGAGGATCTACGTATGGGAGATCTTCAAGGGCATGATGATCACGCTGAAGCACTTCTTCAAAAGGAAAGCAACTATTCAGTACCCCGATCAGAAACGTGAGTTCAGCCCGGTATTCCGCGGACTGCATGTACTGAACCGTGATGAAGAAGGCCGCGAACGCTGCACTGCATGCGGACTCTGTGCCGTAGCCTGCCCTGCAGAAGCCATCACCATGGAAGCTGCCGAGCGCCTGCCCGGAGAAGAAAATCTCTATCGCGAAGAAAAATATGCAGCCAAATATGAGATCAATATGCTGCGTTGCATCTTCTGCGGACTCTGCGAAGAAGCATGCCCCAAAGATGCCATCTATCTCAGTGAAACATTTGCGCCGAGCAATTATCAGCGTAAAGGACTGATCTATCCGAAAGAAGATCTGCTCATCCCCAATCCTGTTACAGAACCAGAGGAATACAAGAAAGCCGTAGGCATCAGGAAAAAACAACAAGAAAAGGCGAACTAAACCATACACTAATGAGCGCAACAGTTTTTTTATTTTATTTTCTCAGTGTGCTGGCACTCGGTAGTGCAATTATGGTGGTTGTCAGCCGTAACCCGGTTCACAGTGTATTGTGGCTGATCGCAACATTCTTTGCCATCTCCGGTCACTATATTCTGATGAACGCACAGTTCATCGGTATCGTAAACCTGATCGTGTATGCAGGAGCCATCATGGTACTCTTCCTCTTCGTGATCATGTTGATGAACATGAATGCAGATTCTGAACCGAAGAAGAACAAATGGCTCAAACTGGCCGGTGTGGTTTCCGGAGGATGTCTGCTGCTGGTAATGGTAGCTGCCCTCAAATCAGCCGAAGTGAAAGGCCAGCTGGTTCAGATGAAAGACGGAGATATCGGTCTCATCGCCAATCTCGGTAAAGCATTGTTCACAGATTTTGTAGTTCCTTTTGAAATAGCCAGTGTGCTGTTCCTCAGCGCCATGGTAGGTACCGTAGTGATAGGAAAGAAAGGCGACTAATCCCATTTCAAACAGTTGTATGAAGATCGAATATTACATCGTATTGTCACTCGCGTTGTTCTGCATCGGAATTGCCGGTGTACTCACACGCCGCAATGCCATCATCATCTTTATGTGCATTGAGCTGATGCTGAACGCAGTGAATTTATTGCTGGTTGCATTCTCCAAGATGCACCATGTTGCTGAAGGTGCAAAGAATGTAGCAATGGCCGGCATCGACGGTCAGCTCTTTGTATTCTTCATCATGGTGGTTGCAGCTGCTGAAGTGAGTGTGGGACTTGCCATCATTGTGATGATGTACCGGAATACGCATTCAGTTGATGTTAATTTTTTGAACAGGTTGAAACATTGATGCCCGATTTATGAAGAACATTTTGCAATTAGTCTGGATGGTGCCTGTACTTCCGCTGATCGGTTTTCTGATCAACGGACTGTTCCGCAAACAGCTTTCCAAACCATTGGTCAGCCTCGTTGGCTGCTTGTCTGTACTGAGCTCCTTTGTGATCAGCGTCCTCATCTTCCTGGATGTAAAGAATGGTCATACGGGCGTAGTGAACTATTTCGATTTTATTAGTGTGGGTAAACTCCATATTCCATTTGCCTTTCAGGCCGATCAGTTGTCTGCGCTCTGGCTGCTGGTGGTAACCGGTGTTGGTTTTCTCATCCATTTATATTCTACAGCATACATGAAAGATGAAGAGCCGCAGCATTATGCGCGCTACTTCGCTTATCTGAACCTCTTTGTGTTCTCCATGCTGTTGCTGATCCTTGGCGCCAACTTCGTTATCATGTTCATCGGTTGGGAAGGCGTGGGTCTCTGTTCTTACCTCCTCATCGGATTCTGGTTCAAGAACAACGAGTACGGAAACGCTGCCAAGAAAGCTTTTATCATGAACCGTATCGGTGACCTCGGTTTTCTGCTCGCCATTTTCTGGATGGTCCTGAAACTCGGAACCGTTACTTATCACACAGGAGATAACACCGGTGTGTTCGATTTGGTTTCAAAATTGTCAACTTTTGATATTACCGGCATTACGCTCCTGCTCTTCGTAGGCGCTACCGGTAAGAGTGCTCAGATTCCTCTTTACACCTGGTTGCCCGATGCGATGGCTGGTCCTACTCCGGTATCAGCACTGATCCACGCCGCAACGATGGTAACAGCAGGTATCTACATGATCGCAAGAAGCAATATCTTGTACACACTCGCTCCCGTTACACAAACAGTGGTAGCAGTGATCGGTCTCGCTACAGCATTGCTCGCAGCAACCATCGCACTGAAACAAAACGACATCAAAAAAGTACTGGCTTATTCAACTGTGAGCCAGCTCGGATATATGTTCCTCGGCTTAGGTGTAGGCGCTTACACCGGAGCGGTATTCCACGTAATGACGCACGCTTTCTTCAAAGCCCTGTTGTTCCTTGGTGCCGGTTCTGTGATCCACGCTATGCATCATGAGCAGGATATCCGCAACATGGGTGGACTGAAAAAGAAACTGCCTATCACGCATCTCACCTTCCTCATCGGATGTATCGCCATTGCAGGTATTCCTCCGTTCTCAGGTTTCTTCTCCAAAGATGAAATTCTGGCGGCTGCCTATGCCAACAATCCGATTTACTGGTACCTGGGTGTTGCAGGTGCATTGATGACGGCTTTCTATATGTTCCGTCTCTATGCTACTACCTTCCTCGGACAATTCCGCGGAACGGAAGAGCAGAAACATCACCTGCATGAGAGCCCGCTCTCTATGACCTTCCCGCTGATTGTGCTGGCTATCCTCGCTGCGCTTGCAGGTTTTGTAGGAGTGCCGGAAGTGCTGATGCCAAACTCACATGCATTGGGCGAATTCCTCGCACCGATCTTTGCTGACAGTGCTAAACATGCACATGCGCATCACCTCGATCATAGCACAGAGTATGTGCTGATGGCTGTTTCAGTTATTGGTGCAGCTATCGCCATCATATATGCGATTTTCCGTTTCACCAGAAAGCCCGATCTGCAGGAAGCCACCGGCTTCGGCAAAGTGCTCGCTGATAAATGGTATGTAGATGAATTCTATAACGGAATCATCGTTCGCCCGCTCAACTGGTTGGGCAAATTCCTGAACACCTACATCGAGAAAGGATTGATCGACTGGGTAGTGAATGGAGTAGGCCGTTCCGTGAACTACCTGAGCCGTCAGGTTCGTCTGGTACAAAGCGGACAGGTGGGCAGCTATGTATTATTGATGGTATTAAGCATACTGGTATTCTTTGTGATCCAGTTTTTCCTGAAGAAATAATTATAATTTAAATGATACCTGTTTTACTGATTGTAATTCCGTTGCTGAGTGGATTGGCTACTTTTCTCATCAAACAGGAAAAGGGAGCGAAGACATGGTCTTTGCTGGCTTCACTGATCACACTGGTTGTTTCCGTTATCGGCATAACCATGGTGAAAGATAAAGCCGCCCTGTCTGCCAATCTCGAATGGTTACCCATGCTCGGCAGCAGCTTTTCAGTAACACTCGACGGAATGGGACAGATCCTCTGCCTTCTTACAGCAGTGGCTTTCCCCATGATCTTCCTCGCAACCTGGAACGCATCATATAAGAATGCAAAAAGCTTCTACGCACTGATGCTGCTTGGTCAGGCCGGCCTGATGGGCGCATTTCTCGCACACGATGCATTGCTGTTCTACTTCTTCTGGGAACTGGCGCTGATCCCTGCATACTTCCTCTGCTCTCAGTGGGGTGGAGAAAGAAGGATCGCCGTTACCATGAAGTTCTTCATCTACACCTTTGTGGGATCACTGTTCATGCTCATCGGAATTATCTATGTGTACTTCCATGCCGGACAGAATTTCTCCATCGAAAGTTTCTATAGCGCAGCACTGAGCCCCAAAGAACAGAACTGGTTGTTCTGGTTGTTCTTTGTAGCCTTTGCCATCAAGATGCCGATATTCCCGCTGCACACATGGCAGCCCGATACATACGAACAATCGCCCACCGCTGTAACCATGGTACTGAGTGGTGTGATGGTGAAGATGGGATTGCTGGGTGTGATCCGCTGGCTGGCCCCTGTTCTTCCCATGGCTACATGGCAGAACGGTGATACAGTAGGTCTGCTCTGTGTGATTGGAATGATCTACGCTTCGATCCTTGCCATTCAGCAGGATGATCTGAAACGACTGATCGCTTACTCTTCCATCGCGCACGTAGGACTGATGTGTCTCGCAATATTCGTAACATCTGAAAAAGGCATGCAGGGTGTGATGATCCAGATGTTCAATCACGGCATCAACGTAATTGGATTGTGGATTGTGGTAGAACTGATCGAACGTCAGTTCGGAACAAGAAAGATCTCAGAACTGGGAGGTCTCGCGCAGAAAGCACCTGCACTGGCTATACTGCTGGTAGTGGTGTCACTGGCCAACGTAGCATTGCCGCTTACCAATGCCTTTATCGGAGAGTTCCTGTTGTTTACAGGCGTATTCACTTCTACAGTTTCTAAAATGGGTCCAGTATTCACTGCAGTAGCGGGTTTGAGCATCATCCTGTCTGCCGTGTATACACTGAATATGATACAAAGGGTGTTTTTTGGCAACACCAACCAGCTTACAGCATCTGCACATGATATCCGTTCAAACGAAAAGATTGTGCTGGGCATTCTGGTAGTAGCCATTCTGGTTGTGGGAGTATATCCCAAACCTTTCCTGGAACTGACACAGGGCACTGTGGAAGCCATCATGAGTAAAATGATCACGAAACATCCAATTTAAGCGAAAGCATAGATTTAAGTTATGAATGCAATAGTAATATCGGCTATCTGGGGAGTGATAATGATGTTTAGCGGAGCGTTCAGCAAGAACCTCAAAACGGTGCGTGCATTATCCATTGTTGGAATAGCACTGCTGTTTGTGGTGAACCTGCTGGAACTGTATGGAACCCATCTGTTCACTGTAGATACCAAAGGCATGCTGCAATTCGATAGTTTCGGATTGCTCTTTAACGCCATCGCCATCGGATCTACCGCGGTGTACTTTCTGCTGAATGGCCGCGATATGGAAAAAGTAGGGCTGCATGTAGCCGAGTATTATGCACTCATTTTCTTTGTGCTTTGCGGTATCAGCATTGCATCGAGTTTCAGTTCACTGCTGATGCTCTTCCTCGCTATCGAGATCATTTCCATTCCGCTGTACATTCTCACTGGCGCGGATAAACGCAATCTCAAAAGCAACGAGGCCAGCTTGAAATATTTTCTGATGGGTGCATTCTCCACCGGCATCATGCTGATGGGTATCTGCCTCATCTTCGGTGCAAAAGGATCTTTCAGCATCGAACAGATTGCATTGGGCGACGGCACCCTCACACCAATGGTGGGCGCAGGTTTGCTGCTGCTGATGTTCTCCCTCGCTTTCAAAGTATCTGCTGCACCTTTCCATTTCTGGACGCCCGATGTATACGATGGTGCTCCCACCGTATTCACCTCTTTCATGGCTACCATTGTGAAAGCCGGTCTCTTCATCGCCTTCATCAAACTGTTTGGTGATGCCTTCGGAGAGCTGCACGGACAATGGCAGACACTGATTGCTATTATCACAGCGGCTACCCTCATCATCGGAAACCTCACTGCGGTGTTTCAGCAGAGCGTGAAGCGTATGCTGGCTTACTCCAGTATCGCGCAGGCGGGCTTTATGCTCTTCTCACTGGTTGCATTGAACGGAATGGGAAGAGAAGGTCTTCTTTATTACACACTCGCATACAGCATCCCAACGATCGGCATCTTCGCCATTCTGGTGCGTATGAAAGATTATACATTCGAAGGCTTCAACGGACTCGCCAAACACCAGCCGGTGCTGGCCGCCGTTACTTCCATCTTCCTGCTGTCTTTGGCTGGTATCCCTGCCACTGCGGGTTTCATGGGTAAATTCTATATGCTGTCTGCAGCCATTCAAAATGGTCATGTAATGTGGCTGGTGATCATCGGCATCATCTGCGCCGCTATCAGCGTATACTATTATTTCCGTGTTATCCAGGCGATGTACTTCAAAGAAGGAGACGCACAGGAACTGGAAACAAGCAGCTTCCATAAGGGATTGCTGGTACTGATGGCTGCATTTGTGATCTTCATCGGTATCCAGCCGCAATGGCTGCTGAACCAGTTATATACTTTCTTTTCCTAATTCATTTGCTGTAGCATTCCGACCGCTGGTACCATTCCGGCGCAGTTTCTAAGCTGATCCCGTAATATTTCTTACATTAGTAAGACATATAGATATATGAAACTCCGGGACACTTTTGCACTGGCCTTCCGAACCGTTAGAGGCAATAAACTGCGTACAGGACTCACCGTGGCTATTATTGCCTTCGGCATCATGGCCCTTGTGGGCATCAGAACAGCCATTACTGCCATGGAACAGAAGTTCGTGGAAAGCTTCTCCGCGATGGGCGCTACGGGCTTTACAGTGCGTTACCGTGAGCCTCGTTTCCGTTTCGGAGGCGGCGACGAACTGAAGAAAGAAAAGAAAGGAGAGAAGAAGGAAAAGAAATCGAATATCGGCAAGCCTATCACCAAGATACAGGCCGAACTCTTCAAAGAGAATTTCAAGTTTCCCGCACAGATAAGTCTCAATTTGTTCGGCGCGCAGGATGCCGTTGTTTCTTCCGGAGGCAAGAAGTCGAACCCCAACACACGTGTATACGGCGGAGATGAAAACTACCTCGATCAGAACGGATTCAAAGTGGCTTATGGCCGCAATCTCAATCAGCTCGATCTTTCAACCGGCCGCAACGTTTGCCTGATAGGAGCAGATATAGTAAAGAAATTTTTCGGAGATGATCTGGAACGTGCGGTAGACAAAACTATCAAGATCAACAATATTCCATTCCGTGTGGTGGGAACCCTGAATGCAAAAGGATCTACGCTCGGCATGAGTCTCGATAATGTGGTGATCACTTCTTACAACAACGTGCGCAGGTTCTTCAACTCCAATCCCAATGCGAGTTTCAGCATACAGGTGAAAGTGCCCAATATTCAGCTGATGGATGCGGCAACGGGCGAAGCCATCTCTACTTTCAGACCCATCCGCAAACTCACCACAACAGAAGACGATAATTTCGCGATAGACAAAAGCGACAGCTTTGCATCGATGCTGCTGGGACTGCTGAGCAGTCTTACCATATCTGCATTGGTGATCGGATTTATTACGTTGCTGGGTGCAGCGATTGGTCTCACCAACATCATGCTGGTAGCTGTAACTGAACGAACCAAAGAGATTGGGTTGGTGAAAGCGATTGGAGGCAAGGCTGCGAATGTACGCTGGCAGTTTCTCTTCGAGTCTACCATCATCAGTATATTCGGTGCGATCATCGGAATCATACTTGGGGTGCTCGTAGGAAACCTCTTCTCCATGTATCTGAATACAGGCTTTGTAATTCCATGGGGCTGGACCATCGCTGGTATTGTGATTTGTACACTTGTGGGATTGGTAGCAGGGCTTTATCCTGCAAGAAAAGCTTCGAGATTGAATCCGATAGAAGCGCTGCGTTACGAGTAAACGCCTCCGTGGTTTATGCAAAACACGGTGCAAAATATGCCGGCCAGAGTGGTGGCTCCGGTGGGCTAATATCAGGGAGGATTAAGCTTTTTGTACTATTCCCATCTTTCGTGCAACATATTTTGATACCGGTTTCGCATATACCCCTCCGGCATGAGGTCCGCTGGATGTGCGAGAGAGTGCATCGTTTATACGGTTCATCTTCCTGCATGCGCGCGGCATAATAACCCCACTGATCTATTGTTTACTTCAAAGTTTCTATAAGAGGAGCTGATCGATTTTATCAATGCAGTATCCTCACTTCTGCTTTTCTGCTCAATCGGGCGGTTTCTTTATTGCTTCACCTTCAGCGAGCCGGAGGCAGGCGGGTCATCCATTCAGGGCATTAAAATATGTTGCACGGAAGTTTGGAATAGTACTACAGTTCTATCCTACCTACTATAGCTCAATCGGAGTCACCACTCTGGCCGGCATATTTTTCGCCATGAATGGATGACCCGCCTGCCTCAAATAATTTCAACAAAAAGAGCCGCCCCAAAGGGAGCGGCTCTGCTTTCAGTAATATGTTGCAGAAGATCTAGTTCTTAGGATTCAGCATCTTTTCAATTCTGTCGTTCAGATCCTGCAAATGATATTTAGTCATCTTATCTGTGTAAGCAGGTATGGCTGCTGCGATCTCTGCTTTCAATGCGCGCAGGGTTCCTTTTGCGAGTGAGGACACATCAGATTTTTTAGTGTCTGTTGTGTTCATTCCGGGAAAGTTCAGCACGAGACCCGTTGCAGGAGGAGGATTGAGAATTGCTCCCAATCTTTCTACATAAGATTTCTGCAGATTGCGGCGATAGTTGTCTACCGGCTTGCGTGCAGCGAGCTCGGAGAACACTGCTTTTTTTACATCATCCATATATTCGTCTGCTCTGTAGGCAGTGGCTTCGCGGTTGGCAGAGCCGATGAGTCTTTGCAGACGTCCGGCACTTAGCATGGAACCCAGAACGTTATCCTGAAGTGAAGAGAGTTTGTCGGTACCTGCAGGAGATGCGATTCTGTCAAGCACAGTTTTTTCGAGCAGCCATGTGGGTGTTTCGAGCACCTGCTTCTGCAGGAATGCAACGGCCTCTTTCTGCAATGCTTTAGGAACTACGGTGTATACGTTGCCGGGCTGATCGGTGGTTTTTGAATCGGTGTAAACACCTCCGATATAGGTAACGGCATGGCCCATGTAACGGCTGAACTGGCTGAAGAGATCGTTGTACACATCACTGAGTGTGGTGTAGTCTTCGCCTTTTTCGTTTAACCATCCCTGTAATTTAGGGAGGATCCATTTCAGGTTCTTGATACCGTATTCGTTGGCCTTCATGTTATTGTCGCCAAGCACTTCGGTCTGAGCGCGTGGATCGATTCCATCCTGATGGATGAAACGTAGGCTGGGATTGGCATAGCGGGTTTTTACCCATTCGTTGAGGATCTCTTTTTCTTCGTTTTCGGTTTTACCGAAAACGGGTTTGTATCCCCATTCGATAGACCAGAGGTCGTATTCGCCGATGCGTGGGAAAAGTCCAACCTGACTGATATTATCTTCCGGCTGTGCCACGTAGTTGAAACGGGCATAGTCCATGATACTCGAAGTATGTCCGTTTGCTTCTACCCAGGCTTTGTCGCGGAGTTTCTCCACCGGAGTGGCGGCAGAAGATCCCATGTTATGCGGAAGTCCCAGCGTATGGCCTACCTCGTGAGAAGAAACGAAGCGGATGAGCTGTCCCATCAGTTCATCATCAAAGTTTGCTTTGCGTGCTTTGGGATCGCTGGGTGATGCCTGCACAAGGTACCAGTTGCGGAGCAGGTTCATTACGTTATGATACCAGTTGATATGCGACTCGATGATCTCGCCGCTGCGTGGGTCATGCACGTGAGGGCCGCTCGCATTGGGGATTGTAGAAGGTTTGTATACGATGGCTGAGAAGCGTGCGTCTTCGAGGCTCCAGGTGCTGTCCTGCTGTGGAGTAGGCGCCACTTTGGCCATGATGGCATTTTTGAAACCTGCTTTCTCGAAAGCTTTCTGCCAGTCGTTCACACCCTGAATGAGGTAAGGCACCCATTTTGCAGGCGTGTTGGGATCGATGTAGTAGATGATGGGTTTTGCTGGTTCAACCAGTTCGCCGCGTTTGAGTTTTTCAGCATCTTCTGCATTCTTTGGTTCGAGTCTCCAGCGGGTGATGAGGCTGATGTCTTTCACGCCCTGCGGATCTGCGTCGAAGTCGGTGTATTCAGTGGTGAAATACGCTACTCTGTCGTCGTAATAGCGAGGTTTCATCGGCACTTTAGGAAGCAGCACCAGCGAGGTGTTCAGCTCGAAAGTAGCATTGCCTCCGCTGGCTGCAGACGGCATGCCTGGCATCATTGGTGGGGGAGGAGCTTTGGAATATGTTTTTACGGTTTTGATTTCTGTGTTGATGGGATAAGATCTCACATCAACGATGTACGATTTATCGGGCTGCATGCCACCGAGGCGTAAGGCAGTTTTGATATAGGGAGCGAAGAAGAAGATGTCGTTGTCGCCGGAAATGAAGTCGGTGATCTCGAAAACGGCGCCTGCGCTGTCTTTTGAAACGGCTTTCACATCGAAGGATGCAGCGATGGGCTGAATGTTATTGATCTGAACCGTTTTGTACATGGGTTTGGTAGAATCCTTTGCATACACCGAATAGGAGATATTGCGCAGGAAGATCTTGTTGTTGGGGCCTTTCTCGAAGCGGATAACGTTCTCATTGATTTCGTCTCCGGCAAAACCCATGAATCCGCTGCGGGTGTCGATGGGCGCTTTGGAGATTCTGTTTACAACGAGGATATCTCTTCCGATAAGGGAATCCGGCATCTCGAAGAACCATTTATCGTCCACTTTATGAACGGAAAAAAGTCCTTTACGGGTGATGGCCTTATCGGTGATCACCTCTTTAAAAGGTTTTGGTCCGGGTTTTTGGGGAGCAGGCGGGGCAGCAGGGGGAGCTGTGGGGGGCGCCTGTTTTTTGTCCTGTGCAGCGGCTGAAATAGCGATGCAGCCGGCAGCAACCAGCAACATTGCTTTGGACAAGCAGCGGTTTCTTCTCATGTTTGAATTAGTTTTAAAGAACTGAAGTTAATGAAAGCAGCTTCTTAACGGCGCGATGGATTACACCAATGGTCAAAAAAGATTGTTGGGTTAAATGCTTTTTAAATTAAGATCAGAAAGCACGCGGTTTTATTCAACCAATTGCCTTATTTTTAGCACCTCATACACTAAATTCCTTATCTTGTGAGCCTTTGACGAAAATATTTTCCAATTAAAATGTTGGAAAAAAATTAGATTTCGTTAGAATTGTGGGCCGAATTTTAACTACAGATAGACTTAAATTTTTTTCAAACACTAAAAAAAACAAACAATCATGGCTGAGACAAAACCAACTGCCACTCCCGTGAAGAGTAGTACATCGGTTCAACCCAAAAAGAGAAGCAACTCTATTTCCTGGCTGGCTCCGGTGATTTGTATCATCGCTGGTTATGTAATCTGGAGATTTGTTCTGGGTGCTGACGGTAACTTTGCTAAACCCGACCCTAATGGCGGATTCTGGCCTCATCACCAAGGACCAAAGAGTGGCATTGTAAAAATGTATGAAGGTGGTATCATCGTGCCTTTCCTGATCGCCCTGTTCCTCATCGTAGTAACATTCGTAATCGAGCGCGCGCTGACCATCACAAAAGCTACCGGTTCAGGTAACATTGCTGAGTTCATCCGCAAAGTACAATATCACCTGGCTAACAAAAATGTTGATCAGGCTATTTCTGAGTGCGACAAACAAAAAGGAAGTGTTGGTAATGTAATGAAAGCCGGCCTCCGCAAGTACAAAGAAATGATGTCTAACACTGAGCTTGACACTGAGCAGAAAGTACTGGCTATTCAGAAAGAAGTTGAAGAAGCAACTGCACTGGAACTGCCAATGCTCGAGAAGAACCTCGTGTTCCTTTCTACAATTGCATCAGTAGCTACCCTCGTAGGTCTGCTTGGTACTGTAATTGGTATGATCACTTCATTCTCTGCCCTCGGTACTGAAGGTGGTGGTGCAGCAGCTGCTGAACTGTCACGCGGTATCTCTGAGGCTCTGTATAACACAGCACTGGGTATCGGTACTTCAGCTGTGGCGATCATCTTCTACAACATCTTTACTACAAGAATCGACGCAATCACTTACGGTATCGATGAGTCTGGTTTCACTTTAACCCAAAGCTTCGCTTCTCTCTATAAATAAGGAGAACGAGCATCACCTGTTCTATCTGTCTGCATCTCTTTTTGCCTTCAAACCGTAAAAAAAATCAGACCCTACGGAAATGGTGATATGGAAATTGGCTGAATAAGCATCTTAAAACAAATTGAAACTATTACATCATGCCAAGAGTTAAAGTCCCACGGAAGAGCACCTCTGTAGATATGACCGCTATGTGCGACGTGGCTTTTCTTTTGCTGTCGTTTTTCATCCTTACAACTAAGTTCAAAGCATCTGATGCTCTGGCTGTTACAACGCCTAAATCTGTATCCACCAAGGTTGTGGATAACAAGAATGTGGTGTTGATCACCATGGATAAAGAAGGCAAGGCTTATATTTCTTTAGGGGATGAAGACAAGGATGAGAAAGAAGCTGTCATTGATCTGATCGATCAGTGGAAAGGGCTGAGTCTCACTGCCGCAGAAAAGAAGTCATGGCTGGCGCCTTCATCTTACATTGGTGTACCGTTTTCTCAACTGAAGTCCTTCCTGCAACTGACCCCAGACCAGGTTAAAAACTTTAAATCTCCAGGTATTCCGGTAACGGATACTGCCAATAACGAGATGGAAATGTGGGTTAGAGCAGTGCAAAGCGCTTATCAGGGAAAGAAAATGAATCTGTTGCTGAAAGGAGACAACGACGCAAAATATCCTGTATTCAAAGGAATTATGACGGCGTTGAAAAAGAATGAGATCTTCAAATTCTCTATGGTAACCGACCCTCAGGGCGTACCGGAAGGAACTGATCTCTGGAAAACTAACCAGCGCAATCCTGGTAAGGCCACAGACGCTGAGTAAATCTATTATTAATTTAAAAATATTGCGATATGGCAGAAATGGATACCTCGTCGGGTGGGGGACATAAGAAGGGGCCAGGCGTCAAGAAAGGGAAGAAGCTCTCTACAAGAGTAGACCTTACTCCCATGGTGGACCTGGGTTTTCTCCTGATTACGTTCTTCATTTTCACGACTACCATGAGCGAACCTACTGCTATGAGGCTTTTCCTGCCGAAAGACACGGAAAAACCTGAAGATCAGAACAAGGTTAAGTCGTCCGGTGCACTCACCATCATGCTTGGAAAAGACAATGGTGTGTTCTACTACGAAGGTGAACTTCTCCCAGACGGATCAAACTTCAAAAGCTCCGGCTTTAAAGATATCCGCCAGGAAATCATCACCAAGAAGAAAAGCACCAATCCGGAAGACTTCGTTGTTGTGATCAAGGCAGGTCCTGAATCTACTTACAAAAACACAGTAGATATTCTGGACGAGATGGCGATCAACGAGGTAAAACGCTATGCATTGGTGGATATCGTTGATGTGGAGCTCCAACTGATGAAGGCAACTGAAAATGCCGGCAAATAGTGGTGAGTTTCATATGGAATCGAACATTCATTGCATCTTTTAACAAAGAACAAGTATGGAAACCAATAAAATATTAAGCGCTGATATTCTTGATATCGTCTTCGACGGACGAAACAAGGATTATGGTGCTTATCAACTGCGTAAATCGTACAATAAGCGCCTGAGTATCGCGCTTATCAGTACAGCATCGGTTTGTATCCTGCTGTTCGCAGGTTACATCCTTGCCAACTCCTTCAATAAGAAGGACGACGCTAAGGAGATGGTGGTGCAGGACGTGCAGTTGGAGGAGATCAAACAGGAAGAAAAGCGGGAAGAACCGCCACCTCCGCCTCCCCCAAAACCACCAGAACCACCTAAGGTTGAAATGGCTAAATTCACTCCTCCCAAAATCGTAAAAGATGAGGAAGTAAAGGAAGATGAAAAGCCACCAGAAGTAGAAAAACTGGAAGAAACCAAAATCGGTACCGTGAATCAGGAAGGTGTGAAAGATGAAGGTATCGTTGCACCCCCGGTAGAAGATGCCGGTAAAGGTGTGGTTGAAGCACCCAAAAAAGTTGAAGAAGACTGGGATAAGACCTTCACCAAAGTGGAGATCGAATCAGAATATCCCGGCGGTGCTGCAGCCTGGCAACGTTACCTGAACAAAACACTCCGTTATCCTCAGGAAGCTATCGATAACGAGGTTCAGGGTACAGTGGTAATCCAGTTCATCGTAGACAAAGAAGGTATGGTATCAGAAGTGGAAGCCATCAGCGGCCCCGAAGAACTGAGAGCAGAAGCCATCCGCGTAATCAAGAAGAGCGGTAAATGGGAACCTGCTGTACAGAACGGTCGTAAGGTGAAATCCTACAAGAAGCAACCGATCGTCTTCCGTCTCGAAACTGAAGGTTAAGACTGAAAAAGTAAAGCATATTCAAAACCCTTTCGTGTAAGCGAAAGGGTTTTTTTATTACGTCGAAGTATATTCGAAAATTGATTCAAAATCTGTGGAAATGCAGTACTGGTGCGTCTTATAGACAAATCATATTGCCATGGAACTTGCTAAAATTCTAACCGCAGATGTACTGGACATCGTGTTCGAAGGCAGGAACAAAACTTACGGAGCTTATGAGTTACGCAAAACTTATAAACGCCGCATGCTCCTTAGCCTCGCCGCCACCGGTACCATCATTCTCCTCTTTGTTGGTTCGATGTTGCTCGGCAACCGACCCGGTGAACACCAGATAAAAATGATCGTTATCCCCGACGATCAGAAACTCGCCAAAATTGAAGAACCGGAAAAACTTCCGCCCCCACCTCCCCCCAAGCCGCCAGAGCCGCCAAAGCAGATCGAGATGAAGCAGTTTGTTGCCCCTATCATCAAGCCAGACGATCAGGTGAAGCCAGATGAAAAACCACCCGAAGTAGCTGAACTGGAAGACGTAAAAATCGGCAACACCAACCAGGATGGCGTAAAAGACGACAATATTGTACCTCCTCCCCAGGCCGATGCAATAGGCAAAGGAATTATCGAAGCTCCCCAAAAAGTAGAATCAGACGAGCCTTTCATGAAAGTAGAGATCGAGTCTGAATACCCCGGCGGAACCGCTGCCTGGCAGCGATACCTGTACAAAAACATCCGCTACCCGCAGGATGCACAGGATAGTGAAATTCAGGGTACTGTAATGGTTCAGTTCATCGTGGACAAAGAAGGCAATGTCTCTGATGTAGAAGCCATCAGTGGCCCCGAAGAATTGCGTGCAGAAGCTGTTCGCGTGATCAGAAAAAGCGGTAAATGGATTCCGGCCGTTCAAAACAAAAACAAGGTAAAATCATACAAACGCCAGCCGATCGGGTTTAAACTGAACATCGAATAGCATATTCTAATCGCTAACCTTTCCGATCCTTTCTGCCGGTAAAAGGCAGAAAGGATTTTTTTACGCCTTCCGTCTTACTTTTGCCGAAATACAAATCGTATGCTGGGAAAGCTGTCAGGATGGGATGATACAATTGTTGCACTCGCTACCCCCACAGGTATCGGGGCAATCGGTGTGATCAGGCTAAGCGGTTCAGATGCCTTCAGAGTGGTGAATGAGCTCTTCCCTTCCAAAGATCTGCAGGCGCAGCCCAGCCATACGCTGCACGTAGGATTTCTCAAAGATGGCGATCAGGTGCTGGACGAAGTAGTGGTGGCCCTCTTCAAAGGTCCCCGCTCATATACCGGTGAAGATGTAGTGGAGGTTTCCTGCCATGGTTCGCCCTACATTCAACAGCAGGTAATTCAATCCTGCGTAAGCCGCGGCGCGAGGCTGGCCAAACCCGGAGAGTTTACTCAACGTGCCTTTCTCCATGGCAAACTTGATCTGGTTCAGGCAGAGGCGGTGGCTGATCTCATCGCCAGCAACACAGAAGCATCCCGCAAAGCGGCATTGCATAATATCCGTGGCGGATTCTCCGCCGTGCTGCAGCAACTTCGCGACCGTATGCTGCAATTCTCCGCACTCATCGAACTCGAACTCGATTTCGCACAGGAAGATGTTGAATTCGCAGATCGCAGTCAATTCTTCAGTCTGATCAACGAAGCAGAAAGAACAGTGCAACACCTGTTGCAGTCATTCCAGTTGGGTAATGTGATCAAGAATGGCGTACAGGTAGCCATAATCGGAAAACCTAATGCCGGAAAATCAACGCTTCTCAATACACTCCTCAATGAGAACCGCGCTATCGTAAGTGATATAGCAGGAACTACAAGAGATACAATCGAAGAGACACTTAACATTGATGGGATATTGTTCAGGTTGGTTGATACTGCAGGTATTCGTCAGCATACGAGCGATGTGATAGAAAGCATCGGAGTAGAAAAAAGCCTCGAAAAAATGCGGCAGGCAGATGTGGTGATCTATCTCTTCGACGCGAATGAAACAAGTGTAAATGAATTGAGTGAAGTTGCTGCAAATATGCAGGAGCAGAGCATTCAGTTCCTGCTTGCAGGAAATAAAGCAGATAAGTCTGATGAGACTTTACTCGAAGAGAAATTTTTAGGATTTGAACATATCACTTTCATATCTGCAAAATCGGAGTGGAATGTGGATGAGTTGAAAGAAAAATTAGTGGAGATGGTATTGCATGGATCGGTGCAGACAGAAGGTACTGTGGTAACGAATGCAAGACATCAGCATGCGCTGCAACAGGTAGCGTCTTCGTTGTCGGATATACATAGGGGATTGGATGATAAGATACCGGGTGATTTGCTGGCGCTGGATATAAGAAGGTGTTTGCATTATCTGGGTGAGATTACGGGAGAGATCTCGAATGAGGATAGGTTGGATTATATATTTAGTAAGTTTTGTATCGGGAAGTAGACTGCATGTACTGGTGATGCGTCTTTCAAGCGATTTACGCTGATAATGAAAGGATTCTATTTGCCTTTCATTGCCCTTCTCTGCCTTTTTTAGCCTTATTGTAGTTGTTAAGTTACTACCTGGAATTTACAGGAAGTTTATGTTCACTACTCTGAAAAATTGATACGGTATGATACCCAATGATACCGTTAGCTTGCTCATCTGTCAATACTCTTACAAAGAAATGAAAAAAAAGCTTTTGATATATACGTCCAACAAGAGGTATCGGAGTTTCTTTGTTGTCAATTGCAGTTTTCACCCCGAAAATCCATAAAAGAAGGAGCGGGATTAGTACCATCATTGAGGAAGTTTCCCCATAGAATAAATCCGAATCGAAAAGTTTGAAAATAATATAGAAAAATATACAGGTGATGTATATACCAAGGGATTGTCGTAGGTGGAATAAAGCGATTGGGTCTTTCTTATCATTGCCTGAATAAACGAAAGACGCAAGAATAAAACCAAAAGGAGTCATGTAAAAAATGGGCGCTAGGTTCTTAAACATTCGGAAATATATATCAGAATTCGTTTTATTCAAAACAGAAACTAGGAAGTTGTCTATTGTGATTTGTCTTAAGAATTCCAAACACAATAAGCGAAACAATGAGTAGTAATATGAGATTCTTACAAGTTTGAAAATCTTGCAAAAAAGGAATTCATATCTAAGACAAGCGTTACACAATGCTGTTCTGATGCCTGCGCAAAGCGATATTATAAGCTGAGAAATCAAATAAAGCAAAAGCCTGAAGGGGATTATTCGTATCCACTTCAACTAAAATCGAGAATTCACCTAATTACTAGCAAAAATTGAAAAATGATGAGTCATGTGTTTATGCCATCTGATGAACATCTAAAAGTGCATGGTTTTATCCAACTTGAACCTGAATCTTTCGAGAAATCAGAATTTAACCGTGCGCAAATTATAACTCAATGGAAAAATAAAGATGTTATTCTTTCCCTGGAGCAAGATTCAGATGAGGTTCGCACTATAGTTTTTGACAAACTAACTCCAGGTTTTAGCCTTAGATTGAAATCACAACGGGAATTGCTTGAAATATTACATTGGTTGGAGCAGGGAAAAACGATAAACTATTTGATGCAGCTTGAACAGGAAAGACGCGAGAAAGAGGTGATAAGAATGGAAGAGTTAAGAGAAAACCCGCCTTATCTGGAAGATTACCGATACAATAACATTGGAGGCTCCCATTTTCTATTCACATCAAAGCCCGATCTGAAAATATTTATGCCCTACCAGCATCACCTGCAACTGGCGTTTCGCTATACAATGAACGATCTGGCTAAGTTAGAAAATGCTAAAGATACTGTACATACAGGCGTGGAATCGCACACTGCAATTAGCCTTTGGTTTTTGACGCTTGAATCTTATATAAATGCCTTGATTAAGTTATGCTGCGTAAAAAAGAATGAAGATTTTGGACATTATAAGAGGCAAACCTTGCCCGGCAGGTTAAGTTCACTTCTTCAATTTTTGGAAATTGATAGAAAGGACTTTAATAAAAACAAAATCATCCCACAGCTTGATGAGCTTTGCCAGTTCAGAAATGAAATTTTTCACGATAGGCATTTTGGAGAAGAAATAAGATTCAAGCATACATCCCTTTCCCCGATTCCTATATTCAATTGTCAGATCGATGAGATACAAGCAATTAAGATTTTAGTTGAAATTGCAAATATGCTTCGGTTTGCGATTGATGGACTTGATACTATGCCGACTGTGATCTTGCACACACATGCTGTCGCTTGGGTTCATCTGTCTGAAGTTTATCAGAAAATAATTCAACCGTATGTGACATTCATCTTAGAAAAGCACCACATGAGAACACGATTGAGGCTGGAAATGGAAGAGCCACTTAATTTTCGAAGCACTGTTTTTGAAAAAGGAGATATACTTTGTTTGGTTCAAGTAGATCAAGAGCCGGAATTTGAATTTTGGTTAAACTCAGAACAAACCTCAATGGGTAATAATTTATATAAAGGCTATATGGATAGCTTAAATCTTAAACCTGATACATTATTATTTCCTAAAGTGACGCTGGTATAGAGTGTAGAAAGGGCCCTTAATTCCCACCTTTTATTTGATAAGTGTTCCTTACCTGTTACGAAATACTACCAATTCCACATCTTACGTTTCTTATAACTTTCTGTTTCGGGAAGTGAGAGACTAGTCATTATTTTCCCTC
Source organism: Pseudoflavitalea sp. G-6-1-2 (assembly GCF_012927185.1). GTDB lineage: Bacteria > Bacteroidota > Bacteroidia > Chitinophagales > Chitinophagaceae > Pseudobacter. The sequence continues at coordinate 71,495 of NZ_JABBGB010000001.1, read as the reverse complement.
AATTACTAAATTTGATTGCCATGATTTCTCTGCCAACTTTTTTTGTCCTTACGTCTGAAGGCGAATCTGTTTTGCCAGATTCAATGCAGCAAAAAATAACACATAATCGAAGAAAAGATTCAATGCTGTATTTAGACGCAAACGTATGTCTTGATCTCCTAAATTATTTTAATGGAGCAGGTTTGATGGATGACAAAATTACTAATGTTGAGACCCTCATTTTCTTTTGTCAACACTATAAAATTAGCGTAGTGCCAAAATTTGGAGCAATGGAATTGAGCACAAACAGGGAATTAAAGACGCTTGACCTGAACAAGTATCAGGATATTGTTAACAAAATTACTTATGTTTTCGATAAGCCCTTAAGTCGCTCTGAAAAACTAAAAGAATGGAATCCCCCATACACTGTGGAGGTTAATCAAATGGACATTCTATCCTTTAATGCATTCTATCCCTTACTACTTATTAGCTACGTAACCCTTCTCGAACTTTATATTATTTGTAAAGAAAACAATCCTCGGGAAGCCAATATTCGTCAGAATTTAGAACGATTTTGTCATTGGTGCGAGTATGAACTTAATACTTCAATGGCTTCAGAAATTTTACTTGCAACAAGGATATTTGGTGGTGTTTCAGAATTTAGAAGAATGGTTGATCTTGATAAAAAAACAGCGTCTGTTAATGGTGTATTGCAGACTATTTGGGGTACAGCCTGGGATTTCTTTCACATGAGAATGTTACATTTATCAGATATCAACCCTGATATCGATCATAAAACCTATTTGATCACACAGGATAAAAATATTTTTTCATTATTTAAATCCTGTAATCTTGAAGGCGCGGTTACATTTTCTGGTACTCCTTCCAGGTCTTTCGTAAGCAGTGAGTTAAAGTTGCATTATAAGAATGATCTTGCTTCTAGTGTTATTGAGGATGTTTTAGAAGAATTTTTTGTTAAGCGAACAACAAAAAAACTGCTGGATGGAGAATTTGATATTGAGAGTGTGTATAGGATTAAAAACGAATTAGAAAGAGATATTCAAGGATTAATTATGAAAGACCAGCTTGCTTAAATATTCATTTATCCGAAAAATATTTTTTTTTGAATACCTGACTTGTCGTAACTGCCAAGGCCCGCACTTCCCTTTGTTTGCTCATGTAATTCTCTAAATCTGTACTTACTCATACTACTTAACTTCTTCTCGTTAGCCCAAATAACTTAGTTCGCGTTTTGTAAATTAACCTATCATGGATCCATTATTTTACAACCTCACTCCTGTAGGAGTAGTATCACATTCGTGGAACGATATTCTAAAAAGAAACCGTCATGTAAATACAAGCATAAAAGCTAATTGGGAGGCAAGTATTGAATTTTTAAGGCAAGAGCTAGGAACCTCATTCTTTAATAATTGCGGATCTGAGCATCCCATAAATTTGAAACTGACTACTAATATCCACCTCGATGAGGATTTGATTGATTTTGTTAATAATCTTAAATACCTAAAAAATAAAGACTTAAAGAGTTACAATATTCTATTGCAGAAAATCAAGCCCCGACTGAAATGTCAGGCAGAAGGTATACCATTTACCGATGTATTGCGCACTTTTTCAAGAGGAGGTTTTGATGTGAAATTTCTTGAACCGTTGTCAAATGAGAAAAGTCCGGATGTTTGTTTGAATGATCCAGAAACTGGCAATTACATTTATGTTGAAGTAAGTCAATTGACAATGAGTAGTAAACAATCAGATATTCAATCTCAACACAGGAGGATAGCGAATGCCTTTATGTTTGAGGGATTATGTTTACCCTGCTCATTTAAACAACTTCAATACCTGGATGAATCTGGTGTAAAAAGAATAATACAACAAATTCGGGCAATAAAGGAAACGGCAATCGTTAATGAACAGTTCATTAGTTATGAGGATGATTTTATCGTGATGGCTACGTCACATCCCTCAAAAGCTGAGGACCTGGAAATGTGGTGTGAATCAAAAGATATTCAGATAAACTCAATGTTGGGCTTGCCCCAGAATTTTAATGATACCTACCGACTGGTTGATAATAATAAGATTGCAAAGAAGATTAAACAATTGCCTGTTGGTCAGCCTGGAGTGATTTATTTATCTGTTTCTTTTCTTTATTTCTTTATGATGGATATTAAGGAAACAATATTTGCAATTATGGATACCCTTGAAAAATTTCCTAATTGTATGGGAGTAATTTTGTTCATGGAATCTTGTGGATCACTTTCGGGACAAAAGAATATTTCAATACAGAATACCAAATTTGTAATTAATAAACATCTTGGTTTGGATAGACATTTTTTATATGTTCATAATCTTAATTTTTCTGGCGAAATTGCTGATAGCACCTTTTCACGTTTCATTGATAGCCTAAAATGAGTTTTGCTTTTCGTGTTCTAATGAAACAATCATTTATGGACAAAGAATGGGGCATGCCTCCTCAGAAACATACCCCATCTATCATATCAATCTATTCTTAGTTATTGCTTATCCCAGAAAACCCTCGTCGTAAGCTTATCTCCACCAATCGTACTGCTCGCCGCTCTCCAATTCGCTCCATTCACAGTCTGCTCATTGATCGGATACGTTAACCTTGTCGGCGTTTTCCCTTCCGCAGCTGCCACCGCATATGGCGAAGGCATTACCGGATAATCCAGTCTCCTTGAAAAATTCCATCCTTCAAACGGCTGCTGGAACATCGCAATATATGCCTGACGACCTATCTTCTGTTTCCAGTCACCAGCTGCTGATGCATAAGCCACATTAGGCTGCGCCAGATATGCAGCTGCTTTTTCTGGTATTCCCGCCAGATCAAAAGATGCAGTGATAGCAGCTTTGTAGTATTCTTCTGCTGATTTACCTACGGAATATCCTCTGGCCGCTGCTTCTGCGAGATAGAAATTCACTTCAGCTGCTGTTGCATATTGGAATGTCGCGTCCGGAGTGATCAATGCATCCGCCACATGAGAGAAGTCGGCAAACACCTGACCGCCTTTACCTAACACTGCACCACGATAGGTTCCGCCTTCTATTGGAGTAAAGAATTTTTCGCGACGGGGATCTGCGAGGCCATTCATCATGTTGATAATGGTTTCTTCGACGATATAATCTCTCCGTCCGCTTCCGATGGTATTGATCACTGAGTACATAGGACTGAATGCCGGGGCAATAGTGCTGTACTTGTAAGAGATATTCTGCGTGTTTTGTGTAATTACACCGGCGTTGTAAGCAGACTCTGCTGCCGATTTGGCCAGTGAAGGATTTGCATCGGCAAGGTTGATGGCTATTTTCAGTTTTAAGGAAGCTGCAAACAGTTTCCATTTGGCTACATTGCTTTTCAGCATATAATCTCCATTACCATCAAATGCAGGGTAGTCAGCATCCAACTGTGCAATATTCTTATCCATTCGTTCTAATAATTTTGGATATATGGCTGCATCATCGTCGTATTTAGGAAGCGCAACTGTTGGAAGTGCATCTGTATAAGGAACATCACCAAAGCAATCTACGAGAACCTGAAACGCATATACCTGCAGCACATCGAGGATGGCAGTCTTATTGCCTTGCTGTTTATCCCAGGCCTGTTGAGAGATGCTTGCAGGCTTTTGCAATTTGGATATGGCAGCTTTTCCTGAAGTAAGGTTCCCGATTATTTCGGTGTAAAGACGAAGCCAGTGATTGTCTGGCACCACTCTTTTGTTGAAATCAAATCTGGCATCCGAAGCATAGGTGGTCATCGTCAGATAATGTTGCAGAAAAAAGAACGCACCGAAGTTCACTTCAATGGTCGACATCTTATCTGCCAGTTTGCCCTGAGCTGTGTTCAGGAAGAACTCAGGTGAACCATCATACACTTTGCCTTTGTCGTCGTTCAGGTCTGCGGAATCTTTTAAACAGGACGAAGTGCCCAGCACTACCGTCAGGAGAACAATGGCGATATATTTATTATGAATCGATTTCATAGTATTTCGATTTAGAAGTTGAATTTAGCGTTGAAAGAAAATACTCTTACTGTTGGCATTACACCTGTTTGATATCCCTGCACGTTGCCGGATGATAAACCAGCTTCCGGGTCAGAGAACGGAACATTTTTATGAATGATCCACAGGTTGTTCCCTACTACACTTAATGTGAGTCCTTTCAAAATGTTTTTACCTCCTTTAAGCCATTTGTCAGGAACGGTATATGAAACACTTGCTTCTCTCAACTTAACGTACGACGCATCATAGATGAATTCCTGAGAAGGATAACCTTCATAACCGGTAGCTCCATGTTCGCTTACATCAGTTCTGAAAGTGTTGGGTTTGCCATCTTCTGTTACACCTGGGCGAATGATGCCACCACCCTGATCGAGCGGATTTCTTTTGGGGTTGCCCAAATCATTGAGTCCGGCTGTGATAGGGTAGATACCTGAGTTCTGGCCATATGCCTGATCGAGTGAGAACAGGTCTCCGCCTTGTTTGATATCCACGAGGAAACTTAAAGAGAAGTTCTTATAGCTAAGCTTGTTGTTGATACCGCCGATCCAATCGGGTTGAATGTTTCCGATTACTTTATCCGATTCGTTGAGGTATTCTCCATCTTTCAATACTGGTTGTCCGTCTTTGTATACATATCCTAATCCTCTGAAGGTACCATAAGGCTGACCTTTGGTTGCATTGAGGGTAACACCTGTACCGAAGCGGGCAAGCTGAAGGTTCTCACGTCCTTCATTAAGTGCTATTACATTGTTTCTGTTTTTCGCCCAGTTAAGGTTTACACTCCATTCAAAGTCGTTGGTTCTTACCGGTGTTACTCCCAGCGCTACTTCTATACCTTTGTTTTCTGTTTCACCTGCATTGGCCAGTCCAAAGCTATATCCCGAAGCAGGTGATTGCGGAATGTTGAACAGAAGATCCTGTACATTGGTTTTGTAAACGGAAAGGTCCAGGGTGATCCTGCGGTTCAGGAAACTGGCTTCCAGACCTGCTTCCCAGCTTTTTTGCCTTTCGGGTTTCAGTGAATTGAAATCAACATAGGTATTGGTATTTCCAATCATGTGCACACCATTGATGATGCCTGTGGCCTGAAGAAATCCCAATCTTCCTGCTGGCAAATCGTTACCTACTTCAGCATAGCTCACACGAAATTTGGCATTGTCGAGCCAGTCCCATGAAGTGCTTTTTTTCAGCAACTCGGAGAATGCAAAGCTCGAACTGATGGAGTAATAGAAATAATCTCTGTTGTTCTTGGGAAGCGCTGAAGATTCATCTCTTCTTCCTGTGAGTTCGAGGAATATCAGTTTTTTGTAATCACCGGCAGCCTGTGCATAGAATCCGGTTTTTTCAAAATCTATATCGGTTGTTGTTGGAGGAAAATATCCTGCAGAGTTGGTGAGTGTGTATTTCTTCGGTTCGAGCAGGCCTCCGGTTGTTGATGCTTCAATACCCTGTTGTTGTGATTTGATGAAAGTTCCACCAGCGAGGAAGTTGGCGGAGAAATCAGGACTAACCTTCCATCTGTAAGTTGCGATGAGATCGTAGGTTTGTTGCATCAGTTTATTCGTAACTAACCAGTAACCGGAGCTTTCATTCAATTGTGCGAGACCAAACGATTCTGCGTGACTTCCCTTAGCCAGTTTCTGTTCTAATTTGGCATCGGTATAATCAACGGTAACGCGTCCTAAAAGATTCAAGCCCGGTGCGATATCCCAGCTGAGATTTGCTCCGGTAAGCACTCTGGTTCTTTGATCTGAAGGAAAGTTCTCGTATACAGACCAGTATGGATTGTTCCAGTATGCAGGAGACAGATCACCATTGATAGGATCGTTCATATTCCAGGTGATATTCTCACGGTTTCTGAAGTATTCTCTTTTCAGCTCCTGAATGTCTACACTTGTTGCCCACCATTGACGGAAACCGGTTAAGATGTTATTGTTGTAACCAACAGTATTTCTGCCGATGGTTCCCTGATTCATGTACATCGCAAAGGCAGTGGCTTTCAGGTCGTCGTTGATATTTCTGGAAAAGCTTCCGTTCAATGTATTCTTTGTGATGCGGGAATTGGGAAATACCCCTGTTTCGTAGTGGTTGGTGTAAGTGAAGTTGAAAGAATTCTTATCATCACCGCCGTTGATGTTTACACTGTTCACAGCACTGAATGCTTTCTTGAAAAATGTGCTGGGATCATTTTTTGCACCTACCCATGGAGTTGCTTTGCCGAAGTTTGGATTTCCGGGAGCAAATGCATTCCACTGATAAACCAGTTTGTTGGGATCGAATTTGGTACCGTAAGAAGCATCATCACCAAATGGCGCCACGAGATCTGGTGTGCCATCTCCATCAACATCTTCTGTTCCGAGTTCACCATAACCGCCGCCATACTCTTTCTGGTAAGTAGGGAATGTTTTTTTGTCGATGGCACCAACGGAAGTTGTTGAGTTGAGTGTAACACTTGTTTTCTGATTTCTCTTTCCTTTTTTAGTGGTAATGATCAGGGCGCCATTCGATGCCTGGCTGCCATACAGCGCTGTTGCAGCAGCACCTTTCAGTACGTTGATGGATTCAATGTTATTGGGATCGATATCGGCGGCAGAGTTACCGAAGTCGACACCATCCGTTCCATTGGTAGTTAAGTTATTGTTCAGGTTAATGTTACTGATGGCCACGCCATCGATAACAATCAGCGCCTGGTTGTTGTACGAAATACTTTTTGTACCACGAAGGATAATGTTGGTAGAACCTCCAAAGTTCGAATTGGTTTTGATATCCAGGCCGGCTACTTTACCGGAGAGGTTGTTCAGGAAGTTGTTGGTAGGCCGGGAGTTAAGCTCGGCGCCTGTTACCTGTTGAGAAGCATAACCCAATGATTTTTTTTCGCGTGAAATACCCAGAGCGGTGACCACCACTTCGCTCAGTGCACCATCTCCCAAACTAAGTGTGATGGTATAAGCATTTGCATCTGTTACTGTTAACTCTTGTGTAGTGAAACCCATGGCAGAAACTACCAGCACGTCGCCTTTTGCTGCCATGATGGAAAAACTGCCATCGTCTCCGGCCGATACGCCGGTTCCTTTTCCTTTGATCTGAATCGATGCAAAGGGGACTGCTTTTCCGTTTTTGTCGCTGATTTTTCCTGAAACGTTTCTGGATTGGGCGAAGATGGTACCCGAAAATAGAAGACTCAATAGTAGCAATAGCAGGCAATGACGTGCCCTCAATGATTGTCTCATGTGTTAGTTTTTGTAATGAAGAAATAAAGAAATGATTGCCAACCTGTTCAGGTATAGTCAAATTGGTGTCGTAAAAGCTAAAGCCTGTTTACCAGGGTACTTATGTCGGGGTCTGCTCCGGAGAAAGGGTGAGAGGGTGTTGAAAGGCTGCACTGATCTGTACTAAACGCTCCTTCGTGGCCTTTTTTAAAGTTAGCATTATGTTTGATAAATAACAATAATCAGGCAACCGGGAGAGCGAAATAGCTGCTTCAGTGGTAGAATGAAATTCGCATGTGTTGCACTGTTACCTCATCATATATTTACATGAACGCTTTCCTTAATGCAAAAACAATTCAATCTAAACAGATCATACATAGTTGTTTAGGAGTTGGTGGAAGTGAATGCAGGTGCGGGTTTCGTCGAAAAAATAAAGTGTGGAAAAAAATACACAGATCGTATTCTGAAATTTAGGTAGTAACTCTTAGCAAATCAATAGTTGTTTCTGCAAACAAAAAAATCAACGGTCCCGTCATTGAATGGAAATAAAAAAATGCACCTATACATAATTGTTATATGTTCTTTTTTATAACAAATAAAGGATCAGTTATTTACTCTTGTTCAGGAAATTACTCAACAACCTTTATTGACATTCTGCAGTGATTGCCCGGTAAGTTTTCTTTCTGCCAACCGGTTGCGGGAAAATTTTGTACTTTGGAACATTAATTATTCTGGTACAATCATATATGCAAAACATCACCACAACAGTACAGCAATTTAGAAACGCAGTTCTCGAATCTGACGCCCCGCAACTCCGGGAGTTGTTAGCCGATGAATTGAGCTATGGCCATTCCGATGGGCATGTAGAAGGAAAAAACGATTTTATCGACAAAATCAGTGATGGCACTTACAGTTTCCTTACAATGGAGCTGACTGCCCAAACCATCACAGAGACAGGTAATTTTGCGATCGTTCGTCACGAACTCGATGCAAAAACCAACGACGAAGGCAAAGCAGGTGAAGCCCACCTATACGTACTGCTCGTTTGGAGCAAAGCTGAAACCGGTTGGAAACTCATTGCCAGGCAGGCCGTTAAAAAACTTTCTCACTGATCGACGCGTAGGTACGGAAAAAACAATCCTTGCTGGATTTTGCAGATTTCCAATCTTAAAATAATTCCTCACATCGGTTAACTGTGATAAGAAAAGGCAAGCCTCCATTGGGTTTGCCTTTTCTTATTTCTGGCAATCGGAATCGATAGATATGAAATTTTACGTCTGTGCAACGGTGTGAAAAAATTAATGGTCATACTGTACCAGCCTTCATTTTTTAATATCATTCCAAACAATTGCTGTAATGAAACAAAGTTTCTTTCTGCTACTATTGGCGGTAGCACTTTTTGCCTGTAAAAAAGAAAGTCAAAACGATATTGAATTCAGGAAGAGCTACTCGAGCTGGTTATCGTTCAAGAAAACATCAGGAGATCATTACAAATATGATGTTGAGACCAGTTCTTGGACAGGCTTCGCGAGTAAAACGGTTATCTGGGTGAGGAATAGTAAAGTTATTCAACGCCATTACAAAGTAACCCAAATAGGATCAACCATGTATATCCCACCTTCTGAAATGGAATGGATCGAAAATGAAAATGAAATCAATTCTCACAAGAACAAGGGCGCTGCCGCAATTACGCTCGATGAGGTATACGACAAGGCTCAAAAAGATTGGCTGATCCGACGGGACAATACTGAAATTACTTTTGAAGCTAAAAATAATGGCATGATCTCCACCTGTGGTTACAGGGAACTGAGTTGCGCCGACGACTGCTTTAATGGTATCAAAATAACAAGAATCCAGTCGATGGCTGATTGAGATTTTTGATGTTCAAAAAATAGCAGCCTCTGCTTAAAAGTTCGGGGCCTGAAAGAACGAAACGATTTTCGCTCTTTCAGGCCCCGGTTATTTTTGTCGCTGATCACTCAGCGATTAATGCTGGTTTATTTTTCATTCAATGCATCTTTGATCCTCATCACCAGATCAGCGTAATGATCTTTCACCATCTGATCTTTTGTTGATGGGATCGCAGTCTGCAGCAGCTGCATGATTCGCTTCAATGCTCCGCGTTTTGCAGAGATACCATCCGATACTCTTTTCACCTGGTTGAACACCATATTGCGATCTCCGAATGATCTGTCGCCGCTTGCAGCTGCATGCTCATGTCCGCAAAGCACCGACAAAGGCGAAGTTGGCAGCAGCATATCAGATTTCTTCGAACTGCTGTTCTCCGTTACTTTCTGAATGCTGACGATAAGCGCATCGACATATCCTTTCTGACTATTGCGATCGTTGATATCCGGAAGCTTATGTGCAAGCGTAGTTGCGAATACCCCGTGCTGAAGATCGTTCAGCAATTCTGAAATGGTATAAGCATTCTTAACTCCGTTGATGGCTTCGTTCTCCGCCATTCTGTTCATCCGCTCTTCGCGCAGCAGATCGTAATAGATGTATGACTGCGATCCGGTGAGCATAGCGATAGAAGTGTACTCCATTGGTCCAACCGGACTTTCCTTCACCAGATACGCCTTACGGATGAGAGTGTCCTTGAAAAGCCATTCCGGTGTTTTGAATGCTTCATTGATCAGGTACTGAACGGCACGTTGCTGCTTTTCTTTTTCAACATGACGGTAAGAGTCTTTGTTCTCTCCGAATACCACCTGATTGAGATAGATGCCGCCAACATTGGTGAGCACATGATAGTTGTACATATACCATTGGTTCACCACAGCTGAATACAATCTGCCTGCCTGACGGTAGGATGTACCTTCTTCCTGCGTCCATTTGGTGATCAGAGGCATGATGCGTTTCAGATTCATGATGCCGTACTTTCCAGCCTTCATGGCATCATCACCGAGATCTTCAGATTGCGCAGAAGGATCGATTCCGTTTCTCATTTCCTGCTGCTCACCATAACGATAGATGGGGTTGTTCGATTTGCTGAGTATCCATTCGTTCAATGTTTTCAATTCTTCACGTGGATCGTCCTTACCGAGATAGCGGTAAGCCCATGCAATAGCGTACTTGTCGTATTCTCCGATTACAGGAGTGATTTGTGTTACGCCATCTCCCGGCTGCGCGATGTAATTGAATCGTGCATAGTCCATAATGGAAGGCGCAGTACCACCCATACGACTGGTGAAAGATGGTGAACGAAGTGAATCTACAGGGAAGGAATAAGAAGCAGCCATATTGTGTTTCAGTCCCAGTGTATGCCCTACTTCGTGAGACGATACAAATCTGATAGCGCTTCCCATCAGTTCATCACTGAATACATTGCCTCTGGCTGAAGGATCGATAATGCCTGTCTGTACGCGCATCCAGCTTTGGATGATCGTCATAACATTATGCCACCAGATGATGTCTGCTTCAATGATCTCACCCGATCTCGGATCTACCACTGATGGTCCCATGGCATTGGCCTGAGCTGATGCTGCATAGGTAACCACCGAATAAGAAGTGTTGTCCGGATCGAAGTTAGGATCATTGGTAGGCGCATCTTTCGCGATGATGGCATTTTTGAAACCAGCTGCTTCAAATGCAACTTGCCAGTCTTCAATTCCTTTTTTGATCCATGTACGCCATTGTGGTGGAGTGGCAGGATCGATATAATAAATGATTGGTTTCTCCGGCTCCACCAGCTCGCCTCTGAAATATTTTTCTCTTTCTGATGCTTTGGGTTCGAGCTTCCATCTTGTTACCAGCTCGCGTTTTTCCAGCTCCTGCTGTTTATCGGAGAAGTACCAGCGGGGTGTGGAGAAGAAACCAACTCTTGTATCGGAGAAGCGCGGTGTCATTGGGTTTGGTGAAAGCAATACGATGTTTGAAGTAACTTCCAGCGACAACTCTACACCAGTAACCTTGGTTGTAAGTTCTGATTTGATCACCAGGTTATTCTCGAACGACTTCATGTTCACGATGCGTGAAAGCTCCTTGTCTGCACTGGACATCAGGCTGAGTGCGTCGAACACTTTGTTGAGGCTGCTGCTGGTGCCGTCGAAAGTTTTGTTCACTTTCAGCACTACTGCTGAACTATCCTTGCTCCATGCTTCGATCTTGAAATTGTCGATCAGGGCAGGAAGGAAGTTGTCTGCAACTGATGCTGCGATGGCATCGCCTGCAGGTGCAGTGTAGAAAGGATTGTCTTTTCTCAGGAAAACCTTTCCCAGAGCAGTATCCAGCTCAAAGGATATTACCAGGTTGTCGAAGTTCATTCCTTTATTCACCCCTGCCTCATTCAGTTTCTCAGCAACTTTAGACAGTTTGTTTACAACCAGAAATTGTCTGCCCATCAGGCGAAGAGGCACTTCAAAAAAATAATCGTTCTTCACGCGATGTACCGTAATTACTCCTTTCTGGGTAATGGCGGCACTGGTGATCACTTCGCTATATGGTTTGAGGCCGTTCTTATCAACCGGTTTCACCGGCTTTACGGTATCAGCGGCCGGCGCTTTCTTTTTGAACAATCCGAATGGTCCGCCTTTCTGTGCATTTGCAGTTGCACTGGTGAGGCAGAGTGCCAGACAGGTTCCGATGATTAAACTGCGCTTTCCTTTTGTACTCCAATTCAATTGTCTGTTCATTGTTCTGTTAAATAGGTCCTGAAAAAAATGGTGCAGGGGTGATGAATGTTTTACTTCAGCAACAGGCTGTTGTTCTGAATTGCATCACGTGGAATGAGGATGGTGTATCTGCTGTCTCCTGCATTCAATACATATTCTTTTGCTCCCAGCTTGTGAACAATGCGTGGTTGTGTTGTTCTTCTCAGATCGAACCAGCGATGGCCCTCGAATGCCAGTTCGCGTGCGCGCTCATTGGCTATTTCGGCAGCGAGTTCTGCATCGGGCAATTGGTTGATTCTGCTTTCTTCGGCTGTATATCCATCCGGTGTGAATCTTACTTTCTTCAGTTGATTCAGGTATGTTTTTGCTGCTGCGTAGTTATTCACTCCTGCACTTGCTTCCGATGCAATGAGATAGATCTCGCCTGTTCTGATGCTGCTGCGGTATTTGTCGTTGGCAACTTTTTTCACGCTCAGGAAACTGCCTGCTGGCGTGTAGTAAGCCGCTTTTCGCAAATCAGTTGCACCATAGAGTGCTTTCAGCTCTTCTGATACACGCATAGGATTGTTGAGGCCGGAAGGGAAGAGTTTTTCCAGTGCAAGGATATTCTCCGATGAAGTGTAATCGTTGGGAAGCAGACTGTTGGCTGCATTCAGGTCTACCAGTGCAGATTTTTTTGCGAGCACTCTTTTAGCTGCATCCAGCGATGCCTGATAGTTCTTCATATACAGTTGTACTCGTGCTTCGAGTGCATCACCTGCAACAGTAGTGAATCGATAACTGTATTTGTTCTCGTAAGAATCCAGGTTCAGCAATTTCTTTCCTTCGCTGATATCTGAAAGAATGAAATCATAGATTTCCTTCACGGTATTTCTTTCCGATACTTTTTCCAGATCGATGGCAGTTACCAGCGGTACTGCCTTGTCTGATGCGGCAGTGGCTGCATTGTAAGGAGCGCCATAGATATTCACCAGCAGGAAATAAGTATATGCTCTCAGTAAATAGGCTTCGCCTACGAGCTGATTGATATCAGTTTTTGATCCTTCTTTGGCATTTATTCCATCGCGGATAACAACGTTGGAATAGAAAATGATCTTGTACATGCCGCGCCAGTCGTGCTGAGTGGAATTGAATTCAATCCCGTTTTCGTTCCAGGTGAACGGATTGTTGATCATTTCCAGATCGTAGCTGTCCGGGTTATCAACCTGTATTTCATCTGAACGATATGCTGTGATGCTTCGCTCTTTGTTGGCGCTTGCATAGGCCTCGGTCATGATGGCCCGGTAATCTTTCAGTGTTTGCGGCATTACTCTTCCTACGGGAGTGATGTCCAGGTATTTTTTGCATCCCGGAAGCAATGCTATTGCGATCAGTACGAAGGCGAGCTGCGAGAGACGCCATGCGTTCATGATATTTTTGATATTGATGGAAGTTGATTTCATGATGTTCTTTTTGAATAGCTATGAATCTGGTTTAGCGGAACCCGATGCTGATGGTTGCTGTTACTGATCTTGGAATGGGTTGTACGCTTAAAGAACCCAGTGATTCCGGATCGAAGTAACCATCGTAGTTCTTCGCAAATACGAAGAGATTACGTGCTTCGAGTGCGAATCGTGCATTGTTGATGCCGATTCCTGAAACGAATTTCTGAGGGAGGTTCCAGGCAAATCTGATATTGCGTACTCGCATGTAACTTGCATCGCGTACAAAGAGATCCAGGCCACGGTAATCGCTTGGTGTGGTATTGAACCAGCCATACATCGCCATTTGTTCTGGTGTGAAATCACCTTCGTTGAACAACAGCCCAGGCATTTGTGATTTTGGATTCTTTGGTGTCCATCTGTTCAGGATTTCCCTGTTGGTGTTGAGACCTCTGTTGTAGCTGTTTTCGTAGAATGGTTGTACCAGCGCTTTGGCTCCGAGGTTGAATGCAAGCCCTACAGTCAGTTCAAATGCTTTGTAACGGAATGTATTGGTCAATCCACCTGCAGCTTTGGGATCCTTGCTTCCTGCATAGTTCCATAATCCACGGCGTTGTTCGTTTGTAAGTTGTGAAACCACAAAGAAACCGGGCATGCCTATTTCTGCATATTCGTCTTTCAGTTGAAGGAAGTCGTTGAACTTTACAACCTTTCCTGAGTTGTCGCGAACGAGTATCATGCCGCTCTCATCCATGCCTGCATAATCGTAGGCGAAGATGGAGTTCACTGAATGTCCTTCTCTCGATGGATTTACATCATTGGCTCTGATCTGATCTCTGATTACGCGATCTCTGTTGAAAGCGATATTGAAATCTGTTGTCCAGCTGAAATTCTTGTTACGCACAGGAGTGGCGCTGATACTGAATTCCACGCCTTTGTTGGTGAGCTCTCCCCAGTTAACACTGAGGTAGTCGAAGCCTGTTTCGGATGGCAGTGCTCTTGTGGAGATCAGGTCCGTACCCTTGCGGTAGTAAGCATCTACAGTTGTTCTCAGTCGTCCGTTGAAGAAGGAGAGATCGAGTCCTGCGTTGAAGTTCACTGTTTTCTCCCATCTCAGTTTATCGTTGGGAGGATTGGTAACTTCAATACCACTTTCATTGGGTTGACCAGGGAAGAAACCTTTGCTGGTGAATTTTCCGGTAATGAACGGAGAAGTTTGCTTATCGATATTTCCCTGCAATCCATATGATACACGCAGATTGGCCATGTCGATCACAGAACTGTTGCGGAGGAATTCTTCTTCACCGATTCTCCAGAGACCACCTACCGACCAGAGAGGAAGGTATTTGTATTTGGGATCTACACCGAAAAGATCAGACCCATCGAAACGGATGCTACCGGTTAATGTGTACTTATCGTTGAGTGTATACGATGCAGTACTGAAGAAAGATGCAAACGCATTTTTGTTCTGACCATTGAAGTCTTTGTAGTATCTGTCGATGTCTTCCTGTCTGCCGGGTCTGTAGTTTGGTGGACGTGAAATCAATGTCTGCGGATCGTATCCGTAACCGGTTTTGCCATCGAGATCAACAGTGATCCTTCTCAGCTCGTTACCGGCAAGCACATTGAACCGATGGTTTTCTTTGATGCTGAAATTGTATTCCAGCACCGATTTCAGAATGTACTGGAAGGTGGATGCATGCCTGTTGGTAATGATGCCTCCTTCCGGAAGAATAGGTACACGACCTGTGCCGGGAACAAATACTTCGGAACCTTTGATGATGCTGCGGGCATAATAGGTTTCGCCCAATCCGATCTGTTCCTTGTCTTCAATTTCTCTCTGCAAGCCCAGTTGTGACCTGAATTGCAGGCCTTTCATCACATCATACTTTACACCGAGGTTGATGTTTGCAGCTGTGGTGGTAAGGTTGTTCTTTGTATTGGCTCTTTCTTCGAGGATATTATACTTCAACACGTTGTTGGAAGCATCTTCGATATCCTGATCGTAAATATATCCGCCGTTTTCATCTCTTGGTCTCAGATAAGGATTGGCGCTTCTTGCATAGTACAGCGGATTGGTGAATCCGTTTGTTTCTGTAAGGAATGAGCTGAGCTTACGCTGATTCGCAAACACACTGGCATTGAACTGCAGCCTGCTGCTTACGTTGAAATCGGTTTTGAGGGTGAGGTTGTAACGCTTTGCATTGGTACCAATAGTGGTGCCGTTTTCGTCGTAGAAACCTCCGGAGAAATAGTAGGTGGCTTTATCGCTTCCACCCGATACACTGATATTGTGTTCCTGTGCAAAGCTGTTTCTGTACAGTTGTTTGCCCCAGTCTGTATTGATGTTCTTCAGTGCATTGATCTCATTTCTCGCGGCAGGGTTGATGCCCTCGAAACCAAGACTTTTGAGATCTGAGCCTGAAATATTGTAGCGATTGAGGATGCGCGATACTTCTCCCTTATTGCTGCGGAAGGTAAAGTCGCTGGCGTAGAGATCCAGTTCGAGACCAACTTTCTCAGCTGAGTTCATCAGGTTGAGTTTGTCGTAGTCCGGACGAAGGGTAGTGGTGAGGTTGGAGAAATACTGAACACTCATCCTTTCATTCCTCTTGCCTGCTTTGGTGGTAACAACAATTACGCCGTTGGCTGCACGTGCACCGTAGATGGCAGTGGCTGCTGCATCTTTCAGTACAGTGATGGTTTCGATATCGTTGATGTTGAAACCTGCTATGGATGAGCTGTACAGATCGTTGAGGTTAGACGCGTTCACGTTGTTGGGAAGATTGGTGCCTTCGATGGGAAGTCCGTCGATTACCCAAAGCGGATCCTGCACTGCATTCAGCGAAGCGTTACCTCTGATGCGGATCTTGGCTGCAGACCCTGGCGCTCCATCAGTTGGAGTAACCACCACACCTGCAACTTGCCCGGCAAGCATCTGGTCTAAGCCCATCACACCTGCCTGTTTTATCTTATCTGCTTTGATCACAGCAACAGCGCCGGTGGATTGCTTTCTGGCGATCTGCTGATAACCTGTGCTCACTACAGTAACTTCTTCGTAACTGGTAGAGTTGATGGCGAGTTTGATATCGCCCAGTGTTGAGGATGCAGAAGCCACTTTCACTTCAACGGTTTTGAAACCGATGTAAGAAACGATGAGGGTCTGTCCAACTTCAACGTTCAGCGAGAACTTACCGTCTTTATCCGTTGTTGCAGTAGCAGTTTTTCCTTTCACGGTGATGGTGGCTCCGGTTAACGGAAGTCCATCCGGATCGGTCACACGGCCGGTAACCGGGAAGTTGCTGACCACTGTTTCTGCGATGCCCGAAGCAAGGTTTGATTTTGCTGCGGGCAATTCTTTTCTCGACAGCATGATAGTTTTATCCACGATTCTGAAACTGAGCGGCTGCCCTTCGAGAATCTGTTGCAGAAAGTTCTGCAGTGGCATATTCTTAGCGTCGATAGAAACAGTCTTTGTGTCTGCCAGCACATTGAGGCTGGTGAAAACAACAAAGCCCGTTTGTTTTTCGATAACGTTGAATACCTGTTTCAACGGTGTGTTCTTACCTGAGTAGGTAATGGTTTGCGAAATGCCGGTGGCATAAACATTCATCACCGCGCATGTCAATAAAATAACTGATAACCTCATGATCAACAGAGTTTTCCTGATGCCGCTTTTTTCCCTGTTGCGGGAGGGCGACGAGTAGCTCCGGCCCCGGTTTTCTGCGCCGGGGGCAAAGCAGTTTTTTTGCATAAATTGCATTTGGTTTGGTGTTTAGAATGAAAGTTTTTGCGAACCAGATTCTATAGGAGCCGAACTATTGCCGGAAGTGTTTCGACCCACTTCCGGATTTTTATTCGTGGTTGAATGATTATAGCAACTGCTCTATGGCAGTACGATCAGCTTACGGTCTTTTTCAATGCTGAAGTTTACACCTGCGCCTTTCAATCCTTCGAGCAGATCGGGAAGCGAAACGTTTCTGCTCATCTTCCCTACAAATTCAATGGATGGAATTCCTTTCGGATAAACTACTTCAATGTTATACCAGCGCGCTACCTGGCGCATCAGTTCCTGAATGCCGACGCCTTCGAAATTGAAGAGGCCGTTTTTCCAGGCGATCACCTGATCGGTATTCACTGAATTGTTCAGAGATAATCCGTTTGCACCTGCAATCATCTGCTGACCGGGATGCATGGATCTTGAATCAGCGCCGCGGGTTACCTGCACGCGGCCTTCGAGCAATGTGGTGTTTGTTGCGGTCTCATCAGCATAGGCGTTGATGTTGAACGTTGTGCCCAGCACTCTTACATCTACATCATTAGCCTTTACTACAAAAGGCGTTCTCTGATCTTTGGCAACTTCAAAGTAGGCTTCACCGGTTATTTTTACCAGCCTTTCTGCTCCGGTGAATGCTGCCGGGAAATTCAGTGAACTCGCGGCATTCAGCCAGACTTTGGTGCCATCGGGCAGCACAACACTGAATTGTCTGCCTCTGGGAGTGGTTAAGGTATTGTAAGTGATAGGTAGGTTAGGATCTATTGATACCGGTGACTGATACACCAGCTCACGGTTTTGCAACACTACATCGGTTCCGTTCTGTTTGGAAACTATTCCATTGCCCATGCTGTCGAGTACAATGGTGCTTCCGTCTCCGAGTGTGAGGATGGCTCCATCCTGTCCCGGTTTTATGTCAGACGCACGATGTGTTATTTGGGTGGCAGGCTTGCTGCTCTTGAAATAATAAACTGTTACACTGATGATCAGCAGAACGGATGCTGCTGCTCCGATCCATCTGTTCCAGTGGATCACCCGAGCAGGGGGTGGCTCTTCTCTTTTCTGCATCAGTGAAGCAAACACTTCATTCAATTGCTGATCCGGAATGTTCTCAGAAGCCTGAAAACCCGGCCAGCTCTTTTCCAGTGCATGTTCCAGCTCTTCTGTCTGGCGCTGCTGCATCACTATCTGCTGAAACTCTTCCCATTCTTCGGGCGTGGCTTTGCCGGCCAACGCCTGCTGTACCAAATATTCAATTCTGGTT
Organism: Pseudoflavitalea sp. G-6-1-2; assembly: GCF_012927185.1. Taxonomy (GTDB): domain Bacteria; phylum Bacteroidota; class Bacteroidia; order Chitinophagales; family Chitinophagaceae; genus Pseudobacter. The sequence continues at coordinate 53,206 of NZ_JABBGB010000001.1, read as the reverse complement.
GTGGTCATACCGTAGTAAGACTCTGTATCGAAAAAAAGGGACCAATCGAATTAAGAAAATTTTCAGAAAAATTTTACAGTGCGTTCATACTGCCCAGAAACAGTATCACCATCAGCTCTTTGGGAAGCAGGCGCTGAGCCATATTTTCACGAACGGCCTGCTTGCTGATGCTCAGGTGGCGCTTTACGGTGAGGGAAGAAAGGTTGAGGTGTTTGGCGATATCATTGATCTTCCAGCCGTACTGCTTCTGCAATACATAGATCTTTTGTTGCTGTGGCGGGAGTTGCTGAATGGCTTTTTCCCAGGCATCTCTGAGTTGCGCTTCCTGCAACTGATCGTCGGGAAGTTGTTCCGGAGCCGCTGCGGGAAGTCCTTTTTGCAGTATGGTCTGTTCCAGTGCTGCCTGGCGAACAGCAGTGATCACATCATTTTTTGCCATCCTGAAAAGATAGGCGGAAAAGTCGTTGATGGAAGTGAGTGTTGTGCGGCGATGCCAGAGTTTGAGAAAAATGTTCTGAATCAGGTCTTCAGTAAGGTCTTTCCTGCGCGTGAGAGCATAAACATAAGCGTACAGTTTGTTGCTGTAATCGTTATACAATTGCCTGAATGCCGTTTCATCACCTTGCGAAATATGAAGAAGCAACTCCGTTTCTGAATATGATCTGTTATCGAACAACTTTAGCTGAATCAAAATCTGGTAAGCTGTAAAATTAACCAGAATTCACCTGATTTCTACCAAATATGTGTGGCTGCCGATCAAACGGAGGTAATGAGCTACGAATTAACATTTTAAGTTCTGCCGACATCAAAAAGTTCAGAATCTAACGTACAGTAAACGAATCGGTTACAAAAAAGAATTGGAACTGCTTCAATCACTGTTGCCACCGCATTTTTCCGGCATTTGACCCCTCGGAAAAGGCAATGCAGAACTGCCGGGATAAAATATGGGAGGATGGCTCCCGAAGCTTCACTGAACTGATTGTTGCTCAATCTTTTGGATTGGGCTCCATTTTAGTTAAAATCTGCACAGTATCTGTCACTTTACTCGTATTTGATTCTTAGGGGTAAGATTAGATTTGCTCAACCTCAATACAATTGATCAAAATATGAGCAAAATTAACTGGGAAGGGGTGTACCCCGCAATGCTGACTCCTTTTACTGCCGGAGATGAAATCGATTTTCCGATGTTCGAGAAAAATGTAAAAGCTCAGATGGAAGCCGGAAGTAAAGGAATTATCCTCGCCGGCTCACTGGGTGAAGGCAGTACACTGGATAGCAGTGAGAAAAATCAACTGTTGAAATTCGCTGTTGAAATACTGAAAGGGAAAGCACCTGTGGTGTTGACCATTGCAGAGCAGACCACGAAAGTGGCAGCAGGCCTTGCGCAGGAAGCAGAGAAGAATGGAGCATCCGGACTCATGATCCTTCCTCCGATGCGTTACAAAGCAGACGACAGAGAAACTGTTCAATACTTCAAAACCATCGCGGCCAACACCAGCTTGCCGATCATGGTGTACAATAATCCTGTTGATTACAAGATCGAAGTAACACCTGATATGTTTGAAGAACTGGCAAAAGTTCCAACTATTCAGGCAGTGAAAGAATCTACACGCGACGTAACCAATGTAACCAGAATGCGTAACCGTTTTGGCAATCGTTTCAAATTGCTTTGCGGAGTAGATACCCTTTTCATGGAAGAAACCATGCTCGGCGTTGATGGGCTTGTTGGTGGACTGGTAGATGCATTTCCCAGAGAAACAATAGCCATCTTCGAACTGGTGAAAGCCAACAGATATGAAGAGGCACTGGCTATCTACAGATGGTTCCTCCCATTGCTGGAGCTCGATATCCATCCGAAATTGGTTCAATACATTAAACTCGCGGCAGTACAAACAGGCCTTTGCACAGAGAATGTAAGAGCGCCACGTCTGCCACTCGAAGGAGCAGAGAGGGAGCGCGTACTGGCTACAATCGCTAAAGCCATTGCAACACGTCCCACATTGCCCGACTATATACCAACACAATCACTGGTGAATGCCTGATGCAAATGATGGAAGGCGTTACGGAAAGCATAGAAAGTACCATGAAACTGAAAGCATTCAGCACAGTTACGAAAGAATATCTCACAGGTGAATATCCTGTGTCAACGATTACGGAAATAGAAAGCTGTGTTAGAGAAGCAAAAGCTGCTTTTCTTCAGTACAGCAACACAACAACCGCTGAAAGAGCAGCATTTCTTGAAGCGATCGGAGAAGAGATCATGGCATTGGGTGACGACCTCATTCAACGTGCCATGCTCGAATCCGGACTGCCCGAAGCGAGGCTTACCGGAGAACGGGGCCGCACAGTTGGGCAGCTGAAACTCTTTGCTGATCTGCTTCGCGAAGGTTCATGGGTAGAGGCCGTGATCGATACAGCGCTGCCGCAACGCAAACCATTGCCACGTTCCGATCTCAGAAAAATGCTGGTGCCTGTAGGGCCCGTACTGGTGTTTGGAGCAAGCAACTTTCCTTTTGCATTTTCAACTGCAGGTGGAGATACTGCTTCTGCACTGGCCGCAGGGAATCCTGTGATAGTGAAAGCGCACGAAAGTCATCTGGGCACTAACGAACTGATGGCATCAGCCATCAAAAAAGCTGCACAGAAAACCGGAATGCCCGAAGGTGTGTTCTCTTACGTAGTTACCAGCGACATCGAAACCATTCAGCATCTGGTAAAGCAGGAGGCTGTTAAAGCCATCGGCTTCACCGGAAGTTACAGGGCCGGAATGGCCATATACCGTACAGCTACGAATGCACGTTTAACCCCTATACCCGTGTATGCAGAAATGAGCAGCGTTAATCCTGTATTGATTTTGCCTCATAAGCTTGAGCAGGAAAGCGCTGCCATTGCTGCACAATTAGCCGCGAGCATCACGCTGGGAACAGGTCAGTTCTGTACCAATCCCGGACTGATATTTCTGCTGGAAAGGCCAACCACAGCAAGTTTTATCGGAATGCTCAGTGAGCTGATCTCGCAAACACCGGCAACAACCATGCTGAACAGATCGGTTTGTGAAAACTATTACAACAGCAAACAATCTCTGGAAAATCAGCCCGGTGTACAACTGCTGGCTGCAACAGAGAATGCTGCTGCTGATTACAAAGGGTCTGCTGCATTGCTGCAAACAGATGCCGACAGTTTTGTTCAGAACGAAGCATTGCAGGCAGAAGTGTTTGGTCCATCTTCACTGATCGTGATCTGCAAAGACGAAGCAGAACTTTCGATGGCCATCGATGCACTTCATGGTCAGCTTACCGGAACGGTGATGGGATTGAAAAAGGATCTTGAGAACTTCTCATCATGCATCAGTCTCCTCCAGGCCAAAGTAGGAAGGTTGTTGTTCAACGGTGTTCCAACCGGCGTGGAAGTTTGTCATGCAATGGTGCATGGCGGCCCATTCCCATCCACATCCGATGCGCGTAGCACCTCTGTTGGTGCGGATGCCATCAAACGTTTCGCAAGACCGGTTTGCTTTCAGGATTGTCCGCAGGAATTTCTTCCAGCAGAACTGAAAGACATCAACACCGGAAATATCATGAGAAAACTGAACGGTGAATATACCAGAGACAATGTGAGCATAGTGCCCGCAAACTGATCTAAACCAAACAACTGATTACCGTGGCATCAAAAACATTTTTCTGCATCGACGCACATACCTGTGGAAACCCCGTGAGGGTAGTGGCTGGTGGTGGCCCTTTTCTGAAAGGAGCCAACATGATGGAAAAGCGTTTGCATTTTCTGAAAGAATACGACTGGATCCGCAAGGGGCTTATGTTTGAGCCCCGTGGTCATGATATGATGAGCGGCAGCATTCTCTATCCGCCTGTTGATGAACAGAACGATGTTGGTGTGCTCTTCATCGAAACAAGTGGCTGCCTGCCTATGTGCGGGCATGGCACTATCGGTACAGTTACCATCGCTATCGAAGAAGGATTGATCATTCCAAAAATACCGGGCAAACTCAGACTCGAAACACCGGCCGGACTTGTTCTGATCGAATACAAACAGGAAGGAAAGAAAGTGAAATCTGTAAGGCTCACGAATGTGAAATCATTTCTGGCTGCAGAGAATCTGGAGATCGAATGTCCTGATCTCGGCACCATCACTGTTGATGTGGCTTACGGTGGCAACTTCTACGCGATTGTAGATCCGCAGAAGAATTTTTCCGGACTAGAAAATTACAAAGCCGATCAGCTGATCTCCTGGAGCAGGGTAGTGCGGGAGAGAATGAATGAGAAGTATTCGTTCGTGCATCCGGAGAACGAACATATCAGGGGACTGAGCCATCTGCTCTGGACCGGCAAAACCATTTCTCCTGCTGCATCTGCAAGAAATGCTGTGTTCTACGGAGATAAGGCCATCGACCGCTCTCCATGCGGAACCGGAACATCCGCGCGCATGGCGCAATGGTATGCAAAAGGAAAACTGAAGAAAGGGGATGAGTTCGTTCATGAAAGCATCATCGGTTCGCAGTTCATCGGCCGCATCGAAGAAGAAACAACAGTTGCAGGAAAACCATCCATCGTGCCAAGCATCGAAGGTTGGGCAATTGTGTATGGATACAACAATGTCAAAATCGATGACGATGATCCGTATGCACACGGATTTCAGGTGATCTGATTTATCAAGCATAAATAATTACAGGGAGTGAAAAATGTAGTTGTCATAGGTGGAGGCATTATAGGATTGAGCTCAGCTTATTATCTGCAACAGGCCGGACATAAAGTAACCGTTATCGATAAAGGGAACTTTACCGACAACTGTTCTTACGGCAATGCAGGATATGTATGCCCCAGCCATTTCATTCCACTGGCAACACCGGGAATAGTGTGGCAGGGACTGAAGTGGATGCTCAACAGCAGAAGCCCGTTCTATGTGAAGCCTGGCCTGAACGGCGCGCTTATCGATTGGGGACTGAAATTCATCAGGAGTGCCAATGCGAAGCATGTTGAACAATCGGCCATCCCATTGCGCGACATTGCTTTGTTCAGTCAGAAAGAATACGAAAACTGGGCTGCATCGCCCGGCTTTGATTTCTCCTACGAGCATAAAGGAGTACTCGAAATATTTCAGACAGAGAAAGTGCAGGAGCACTCGCATCATACGGTAGAGCAGGGAAAAGCGCTCGGACTTGATGTGGATCTGCTCGATGCGCAACAACTGCAAAGTCTCGAACCACATACGAAGATCAATGCACTCGGTGCCATCTATTTCAAATGTGATGCGCACCTCGATCCCAATAAGCTGATGAAACAATTGCTCGCTCATCTGAAACAGCAAGGCGTGCAAATGATCGGAGGCGAAGAAGTGATCAGATTTGAAAAGCAGGGCAATGCCATCAAAAAAGTGATCACAGGCAGCAATGCCTATGCTGCAGATGAAGTGGTGATCGCTACAGGCTCATGGAGCCGGGAAGTAGCTGCGTTGCTGGATGTGAAAATTCCACTGATGCCAGGTCGCGGTTATTCGGTTACGTTAGAGAATTCGAAATATCATCTGAATCATCCGGCAATATTTGCCGAAGGTCGTGCTGCGGCTACACCGATGCAGGGAAACAAGATCCGTTTTGGAGGAACCATGGAAGTGGTGTCTACCAAAACACCGCCACGCTACCAGCGTGTTGAAGGAATTCTGCAGGCAGTGAAAAGATTCTTGCCTGAGTTTGATATTGCCATGCCGGCAACCGACAAGATCTGGTATGGATACAGACCCTGTTCTGCTGATGGACTGCCCTATATCGGACGTGTAAGCAAGTTCAGCAATGCTGTAGTGGCTACAGGTCACTCCATGCTGGGACTAAGCCTGGGACCTGCAACCGGAAAACTGGTGGGCGAACTGATCGACGAAAAGAAGACCAGTGTCGATATCGCAGCATTTGCTGTTGAAAGATTCGGAAAGTAAATGAATAGCAGCAACTGTTCAGGATTCGACATTCTGAAAAAAGCTGTCTACATATTCTGAAGGTGATTGTGAAGTAACGCGTTTGAATACTCTGTTGAAGTTGGTGATGCTGTTGAAGCCGCAATTGTAAGCAACGGTGGTAATACTGTCGTAAGAACCTTCAGTTAGTTTTTTGCAAGCCTCATTGATGCGAACCTCGTTGAGGAAATTTACAAAAGTGAGGCGCGTATGTTTTTTGAAATAGCGACAGAAAGCCTGCGGCGTCATATGGGCCTGTTTGGCGATATCTTCGAGCGTGATGGGTTTATCATAATGCTGCATGATGTAGTTGTAAATGGTAGCAATTCTGATCCCTTCATTCTCGCTGTAGTCCTGCGGTTGAGATAAAGTAGAGAGTGGTGATAGTTTCTTGTAGCTGAGCAGCTTTTTGAAAATATCGAGAAAGCTGATCATCTGCTCCACTCCGCTGCCATCCTTCAACTGAAGTATCAGGTTCGAGATCTCTGCAACATGCTGCTGCGGAACTTTGAAACCTGATGAATGTTGCTGAATGAATTTCTTGATGTTCCTGGTTTCAGGCAGATCGAAGAAAGATGCCAGCTGACCGTTAGGATTGAAGAAAATTGTCAGAGCGGAGATCGTTTTCTTGCTTTTCGGAGCAAAATACGAGGGATCGCTCTTGAAAAGATGGGGCTGATTAGCGCCCAGCCAAAAGATTTCGTTAGAAGTAAAACTGTGCATATTGTTGTCTGCAACCAATGTTCCTTCGCCCTTGCGTACCCATGTCAGCTGAATTTCGTGATGACGATGGAGGTGAGGATAGAAATAAGGCAGCAGATCTTTCTGCACAATGATGGTCTGATTGATGGGAACAGGAATGGTGAATTGAAGAATCTTCATGGCCAGCAGTTATAGGTATTTAGTCTTGGTTATAGCTGTAAATTAACAAAAATTATACCGAATGGCCTTGAATTTCGGGTAAAATATGGGTTAACGGGTACCATATTTTCTCCTAAAGCCTTTCAGGTTCTTGAGTACACCAATTAATTGAAATGAGAACGTTTTATTTATTACCCATTACGATTGCGCTTGCACTATTTTCAGCCGGATGTAAAAAAAGCACTAAGGCAGACTCTTCAAAAGAATTACTCAGTTTCAAGCTGGAAGCGGCATTGAACCAGAGCTTCCTGAAATCTGACATTACAGCTAAGCAAACTGACGCAACTTTCACACTCGAATTTCCATTTGGTACGCAGATCCAAAGTCTGATACCCAGTTTCACTATCTCCGGAGGCACCGTTACTGTAAACGGAACTGCGCAGAAAAGCGGAGCTTCCAATCAGGATTTCACTAAGCGGTTGCTCTACACAGTTACTGCTGCGGATGGAACACAGATCACTTACACCATTGTTTCTACAATTAAAGAAAAGGAAAAAGTAACTGTAATTCCACATCTGTACATCGATACGGAAAACAGCGATCCCATCAATTCAAAAGATGTTTACCGGAATGCAAAACTGGTGATCAATGGAATGGGCGTTTACAAAGACTACGAAGGAACTACCAAAATCAAAGGTCGTGGCAATACTACCTGGGATGAGTTTCCGAAGAAACCTTATCGTCTCAAACTCGATAAAGCTGCTGAACTGCTCGGATTATCAGCAGAAAAAGACTGGATACTGCTGGCAAACTATATGGACTATACGCTTATGCTGAATGCCATTGCCATGAAAACCGGTAAGCTGCTCGATATGCCTTACACCTACAATATCATTCCGGTTGATGTTACTATCAATGGAAAGTATGCAGGCAACTATATGTTCACGGAACACAAAGAGGTAGAGAAGAACAGAATCGATGTAAAAGATGGAGGCGTATTGCTCGAACTCGATTCATACTTCGATGAGCCTTACAAATTCTATTCTTCTAAGTACAGTCTTCCGGTGATGATTCAGTATCCTGAACTTGCCGATATGGCAGCAACTGAAAGAGATGCCCAGTTTCAGGCCATCAAGAATAACTTTACTGAGTTTGAAAATGCAGTGTACGAAAATGCATTTCCCAACAACAATTACCTGAATTATATCGATGCAAATTCACTGGTGCGATTCTTCATCGTGTACAATCTTTGTCAGAATGAAGAACTGAATCATCCGAAAAGTGTGTACCTGCATCAGCATAAAGGTGGAAAGTATAACCTCGGCCCCATCTGGGATTTCGACTGGGCTTTCGATTACGAAGGAAAATATCAGTACTTCACCAGTTATACCAAAAACCTTTTCTGGACTGGCTCCAAGGCATTGGAAGGAACACGTTTCTTCAGCAGATTCATGCTCGATCCTGCCATCAAATCTTTGTACAAAACTGAATGGAACCGTTTCAAGTCCGAGAAGTTTGCTTCACTGCTAGCATATCTTGACGAATACGCTATTCTGATTGAGCAATCACAGAAAAAAGACTACGAAGTATGGAAAAAGGGAAGCGGCAATTTCAAAAGTGATGTACAAAAACTGAGAACATGGTTGCAGAACAGAGCTTCCTACATGGATGGCTTTGTAGCTGCATTCTGATAATTCATCAACAAAAATATTCTGCCAGAGAACCACCTTGTGGTTCATGCATATCGATTTAGTGCCTTATTCTTTTGAAGGGAATTCTCTGCAAAGAGCATTCCCTTTCATTGCTTGTAATGTAGATATGCATATGTTGTACACATTGCTTCCAGACTGCATTTCAGCCGACTGGAAGTTTTTTTTCGCAACAGACGAATAAGTGTACCTGGTACGTATTGGTTGCTGTCAATTGAATAGTCAATATAAATACTAACGATATTGATTATGTTATTACTTTCTTTTTTCGCATTTGCATTACAGTAATGCATGAATTGTTTTGTTGTTTATCGTCTTCATGATAAATAGAAAATTGATGCGCAACGCTCAATTGCGCTGGTTATTGCGAAAAGTATGTCCCCCAACGGTCTTGAATTAAGAAATTATTATCATTCGTAACAGGTTTAAAGTCAGAACATACAAAAGCGCATAGGGGTGTTGTATAGGTGGATGGGGAGGCTGTATAGAGGTTCTGAATGAGGTTTTCATTTTAAGTGGATGTAGCTTGAACACCTATTAATTTTTTTTACCAAAAAACTGCTTATGATAACGAGGTTTATCAAAGTCGTCTTTATTCTCATTCTGTTTGCACATGGTGTAGGAATGAGTGAAAATGACGTTTCAGCTCAAGTGATCAAATGTGGAACCGAACAGGCGATGGAGGCGCAATACAAAAAATACCCCGAAGCCAAACTCCAGATGGAGGCATTTGAAAAAAGCATCAAACAGCTGAAGACCCAGGCGGTTTCCGGAATGCTTCACGGTGAACAAGGACAAAACCCGGATCCTTGCAGCCAGCAATTGTATGTTATTCCGGTAGTATTTCACGTGTTCTACGGAGAGTCTGCACAGGAAGCTCAACAATTGGTGCCTATGTCACAATTGCAGTCTGCATTGGATATTGCCAATGAAGATTTCAACATGACGAACACCAATCTCATCAACAGCATTGACCCAACCTTCAAACCTATTGCCAGCAAACTGAGAGTAAAATTCGTACTGGCCAAACTGGATCCCCAGGGCAACCCAACATCTGGTGCCACCTTCCACCCTCAAGCCATAGGTTTTGGTGACGCTTCTGCCGAGGCTGAAACCGAAGTAAGAAAATATGCATGGGATAATTACAAATACTGCAATGTATATGTAATGAACTACCTGTATAAAGGTAATGCCCCTAAACCCGTTGTAAGTTTTGGTGTAACAAATAAGGTTACAGACCCCGAATACAAGAAAGACATTTTTGGAGAGAACAGCACTATGTTCCTCTATGTAAAGGAAAACTATTTCAATAACGGGTCTGTTGGCCTCAATGCCATCAGCCCTAAAATTGATCTGCGCACCGTTGCAAATCCTGAGCTGGTTTTCTCTGATAACCTGAGCTGGGATTATGCTTATCCCACTGCCCGCCCCGATGATCTGGGCACCTCAGTGTATGCTTCTGAATCAGCTACCGGCCCATGGACTAAGATTGCCACAGCGTCTACCAACAAGGCAGACATGAATAAATGGATCCGTCGGACATATAGTTTGTCAGCTTTTGCAGGCAAACAAATTTATATCAGGATCCTCCGCAACATGCACCACTATTACTACGGGATCGACAATTTCGGTGTTCGTACTACAGGTTCTTCCACTTTTGCTTACCAGGAAACTTTTGAGAGCACCACTGCCGGTGCTTTGCCAACAGGATGGACCTCCGATGTAACCGATTACAATGCTCCCGATCCCAATAACTCTGGTGTTGCATGGTATCCCGACAAAGGAATGAACGACCGTAACGTATCCAGAGTTGTATTCAACGGATGGTTCCTTGGTATGGGCGGTATCTCCAGAAACAACAGGAGCTTCAACTCTACCTTCTCTCATGAACTCGGCCACTGGCTTAATCTCAAACATACTTTCGATGGTTACAACTGCGCAGGTATCGGTGATGAAGTAGACGATACGCCTCCCACCAACAAAGCCGGAGGCGGTTGCTCCGTATCACTTTGCGGTGGCAAGATCAATGGCGAAAACTTCATGGACTACAATACCACCTGTTACAAAATGTTCACCAAAGGTCAGATCGATCGTATGACTGCGGCTACCGGCCACGTTGCACGTAAATCTATCTGGTCGCTGGAAAATCTCGTTGCAACTGGTGTTCGCTCAGCATACGACAATACCTGTACTCCACAGGGATTGTTCTACATGAGCGCAGAGAAAGTAACAGCTGGCATCAAAACCTCCGTTACATTCGAAGACCGTTCTGTAGGCTTCCCCACTTCATGGGAATGGACCATCGACAATGGTTCCGGCACTCCGGTGACATCCACAGCCCGTACCGTTTCTGCAGAATTTGAGAAAGAAGGTGACTATATCATCACACTCAAAGTAAAGAATGAGAACGGAGAAACAACCATCACCAGAAACCTGATTGTTGCACAGAAAGAAGAAACCAACTGCAAAGGCGGTGATGATTTCAACACCACACCAGTTGGAAACCTGCCCGGATCGTGGACCGCAGCAATTCCATCAGGAAACTTCGCTGTAGCCAAAGTTTCAAAAGATGAATATGTTGATCTCGACGGACCATATGCTACTATCAAATCCGCAGACAACACTACCTATTTCTACCTCAGTGAGAACTTCAATACAGAACAGAACAAAGCTGATGAGATCAATATCACCACAGCCAAATACTCATTGGCGGCACTGACCAACCCTGGTATCTATTTCTCTGATAACCTTGCATGGGACAGATCATGGCCTTCTGCACGTCCGGTGGATGAAGCAACTATCATCCTTGCATCTGAATCACTTTCAGGTCCATGGGTTGTTGTTGGAAAACTTGCTACCGACAAAGCCAATATGGGCAAATGGAATACACGCAAACTGAAAATGTCTCAGTTCGCAGGTAAAGACGTGTACATCAGAATACAGCGCAACAACCACCATTTCTTCTATGCACTGGAAGATCTCTGCATCAAGGAATGGGACGGAAGCAACAATCCTGATCCTGAGCCAGAACCCAGCATGGGCGCTGATTGTAAGGCAGGTGAGAACTTCAATAAAATGACTGCAGGTAGTCAGCCGATCGGCTGGACCGCCGGAATTCCGGTAGGAAGCAAAGCGAATTTCAAAGTGAGCACCAGCGAAGAGGTTAATCTCGATGGAAGAGCCGCTACATTGAAAGCAACCGACAACACGCAGTTCCTCTTCATGGGTGAGAACTTCAACGACGACGCTAATAACTGGGATGAGCTCACCATCACTTCCGGTAAACTTTCTCTGAAGAATGTTACCAAAGCAGCGCTCAACTTCGTTGATAACCTGGCATGGGATGCTTCATGGCCTGCTGCGCGCCCTGAGGATAAAGCAACACTGATTCAGATCAGTGAAAACGGCACTACAGGATGGACAACAGTTGCCACGCTCAGCACTGCCAAATCACAATTCGGAAAATGGAATGCCAGAACTGTTGATATCAAAGCATATGATGGCAAAGACATTTACTTCAGAATTGTAAGAAATGAACACCACTATTATTATGCGGTGGACGATATCTGTATCAAAGAGGGAAGCACCACCAATCCAGGTAACCCGGATCCCAGCATGGGCGAGGGTTGCAAGGCTGGTGAGAATTTCAACAAAATGACTGCAGGTAATGCACCTGTCGGTTGGACTGCCGGAATTCCTCTTGGCAGCAAAGCCAACTTCAAAGTGAGCACCAGCGAAAACGTGAACCTCGATGGAAGAGCTGGCATTGTGAAAGCAACTGACAACACACAGTTCATGTTCATGGGTGAGAACTTCAACCATGAACTCAATAACTGGGATGAGCTCACCATCACTTCAGGAAAGATCTCTCTGAAAAATATCACCAAGGCATCACTCAGTTTTACCGATAACCTCGCATGGGACGCTTCATGGCCGGCTGCACGCCCCGATGATAATGCTACCCTGGTTCAGATCAGCGAAAACGGAACAAGCGGATGGGCAACCATTGCAACGCTTGCCACCAACAAATCTCAATTCGGAAAATGGAATGCCAGAACTGTTGACATCAGAGCATACGATGGCAAAGACGTTTACCTGAGAATTGTAAGAAAAGAACACCACTATTATTATTCTGTAGACGATATCTGTATCAAAGACGGTGGTGGCACCAATCCTAACCCCGATCCGGAACCCAGCATGGGCGCCGATTGTAAGGCAGGCGAGAATTTCAACAAAATGACAGCAGGCGGCCAACCCGCAGGATGGACACTCGCTGCTCCGGCCGGCAACAAAGCCACTGTGAAAATCTCCACCAGTGAGAACGTCGATATCGATGGATTGAAAGCAACTATCAAATCTGCAGATAACAGCAACTACCTGTTCCTCGGCGAAAACTTCAATGATGAAATCAATGGAGCAGATAAGCTGGATCTCACTTCTTCCAAATACTCTTTGAAGAATGTAAAAAATGCAACGCTTACTTTCTCTGATAACTTTGGCTGGGACCCAACATGGCCTGATCCCCGTCCGGATGATGAAGCCACAACAGTATCTGTAAGTGAAAGCCTCACCGGTACATGGACTGAAGTAGCTAAGCTCACCACCAACAAATCGCAGTTTGCAAAATGGAATGCCCGCAGCATCAGCATCAAGGCATTCGATGGCAAGGACATTTACATCCGCATCTCCAGATCTGCGCACCACTATTATTATGCAGTGGAAGATATCTGTATCAAAGGAGAGGATGGCGGAAGCAATCCTAACCCCAATCCCGGTAACGAAGCAGATTGTAAAACCGGTTCTGAAGATTTCAACAAATTCTCAGAAGGCGCTTCACCAGCGGGCTGGAGCACTGCGATCCCTGCAGGCAACAGCGCAGCAGTGAAACTCAGCAAATCCCAAACTGTTGATGTTGACGGAACTGCTACCACCATTAAATCTGCTGATGAATCCCTCTTCCTGTTCATGGGCGAGAACTTCAACAGCACCACGCAGGCTGTGGATGAAGTTTCCATCACCACTCCCAAGATCTCTCTGAAAGGATTGAAAGAAGTAGTGCTTTATTTTTCTGATAACCTCGCATGGGATCCATCATGGCCGGTTGATCGTCCGGACGACAATGCCACTACCATTCAGGTAAGTGAGAACGCTGCAGGTCCGTTTACTGACGCAGTTACACTGAGTACCAACAAATCAAAATTCGGACAGTGGACAAAGCGCACTATCGATCTCAGCAAATACAATGGCAAAGAGATCTACGTGAGATTCCGCAGAAATGCACATCATTACTATTATGCCATCGAGAACGTTTGTTTCAAAGGCAAAACAGATAACACCAATCCTGGTAACCCTGATCCGGAGCCAAAACCGGAAACAAAACTGCCATTGGGCAAAGGAGATGCGTTTGGTCTGATGATCACTCCCAATCCTGTATTCACGGATCTGAAAGTAACATTCCTTAACCGTGTTCCCGGTGCAGTAAATATGGAGATCATCGATATGAACGGAAGAGTGCTGATGAGAAAGAGTGTGAACAGCACCAGCCTGAAAGCCGAAACGCATTCATGGCCTGTGGGTTCACTCACTCCGGGTGTGTATCTCCTGCGCATCAGCAACGGCGCAATGAAAGAGTCTCAAAGATTTCTCAAGTATTAACAGGTAAAGCATTTCCCACCAGGTTGCCGGAGCGCTCTGTTCCGGCAGCCGGCGGAAATGTGACATCGGATCAATCAATTTAAAAACTCTCCAAAAGATATTCAGATGTTGAAAAAACAAATGGCCGGCGTAATCGGAATGGTTCTGGCGATTACTGCAAGCCCTTATTTTTCTGCTGCACAAACAGAACCTTCTGTAAACGCAGATGGCCGGAGGAACATTCCTCCCACAGGCGTTCCCTTTCTGAGGATCTCACCCGATGCCAGAAGTGGTGGCATGGGAGAAACGGGCATTGCCATTGCTCCTGATGCAAATGCCGTATTCTGGAATATGTCTAAGATTCCATTTGCCGAACAAAAAACACAGGTGTCTGCCAGTTATACTCCATGGCTGAGAGATATCATCGGAGATATGTATCTGGCCAATGTTGCAGCGTATCATAAGCTCGATGATAAACAGGCCATCGGCGGATCACTCCGTTATTTCTCTCTCGGATCGATGCAGTTCAGAACAGCAGCAGGAAATGAAATGGGAAGTGTAAGAGCCCGCGAACTGGCACTGGATGCGGGTTACGCGCGCAAGCTTTCCGACAACTGGTCGATGGGTGCTGCCATGCGTTACATCTATTCGAATCTCGGAAATGCACAGTCTGCAGAAGGACAGGGAAAATTATACAAGCCTGCGCATGCAGTAGGTGGAGATCTCTCTTTCTCTTATCACAAAGCATTGCAACAAAAGAATAATCTGGAAGGCGGCGCTTTCGACTTCGGTGTAGTGCTCAGCAATATCGGAACAAAAATTTCTTATGCCAGTGAAGGAGATAAACTTTTCCTTCCTGCCAATCTGGGCATTGGTGCGGCATACACGCATGCAGCCGATGAGAACAACAAAATCACTTTTGCAGTAGACTTCAACAAACTGATGGTGCCCAGCATTACGGAAGAAGGCAAATACCAGTCTGGACAAAGCCCTATCGATGCTGCTTTCAAATCGTTCAACGACGCGCCGGGAGGTTTCAAAGAAGAATTGAAAGAGGTGACATATTCACTCGGAGCAGAATACTGGTACAACAATCAGTTTGCACTGCGTGCAGGATATTTTCATGAGTCTGCCCAGAAAGGCGACAGACAATATTTTACAACGGGTGCGGGCATAAAGCTCAATGCTGTTGGATTTAATTTCTCTTATATCATTCCTTCAGGATCAGGCACTGCAAGAAGTCCGCTTTCAAACACCTTGCGCTTCTCATTCCTGGTGGATCTCGGAAAAGAATAATCTGTAAATCTTTCGCAATAGCAACATTTTTAATTTTCAATTATGATTTCAAAGAAACCCCATTCTCTTAAAATGCTGCACCAGCAGTTGTTCAGGTTCCTGATGATGGGCCTGATGCTGCTTGGTATAACGGCATCCGGATTTGCCCGGCAATCAACAAATGAAGTAAAAGGACAAGTAACCGATGCTGCAAAGCTTCCGGTTGCGAATGCAAGTGTTCAGGTAAAGAGCAGCGGAAAATCTGTTCTTACTGATAACAACGGAAATTACAAGATCAGCGCTGCAGCCGCGGATGTGCTGATCATCTCCACCATCGGATTCAAAACCATCGAGGTTTTGATAGATGGAAAAACAACTGTAGACGTGCAACTCGAAAAAGAGATCAAAGGTCTCGATGAAGTGGTTGTAATCGGTTATGGAACGCAGAAAAGATCGAATGTATCCAGCGCTGTAACTTCAGTGAAAGGGGAAGACATTCAGAAAATAGCTGCCAATAACCCTATCAATGCTTTGCAGGGTAAGGTTGCGGGCTTATCTGTATCTACGCCAGGTGGTAATCCCGGGCAGGGTGCGGATGTGAGATTGCGTGGTGTGTCTACCTTTGGAGACCACCAGCCTTTATACATCATCGATGGAGTGCCGGGTAATGGCTACTATCTCAACAGCAACGACATTGCTTCAATGGAAGTGCTGAAAGATGGTGCTGCTGCTTCAATTTACGGTTCTCAAAGTGCCAATGGTGTGATCATCATTACCACTAAAAAGGGAAAGAAAGGCGCTCCTGTGATCGAGATCAATTCTTATTACAGCTCAGTGAAACCTACCAAAACATACGATCTGCTGAACGCAGACGGATACCAGAAAGTGCATAAACAAATGTATGCTACTGCTCCTCCACAGACAGTGGTTCCTGAATACGTGAATACAGCTACCGGATTTAATACAAACTGGCAGGATCTTATCTCACGCACAGGTTCTGCGCAAAATCACAACGTAACCATGAGAGGCGGTGGTGAATACCTCACCTACGTATTGGGTGGTGATCTTACCGAAGAAGTAGGTACTTTTATCGGTTCCAAATTCAGCAAAAAATCGGTGCGTCTCGGCAATGAATTCAAGAAGGGCATCCTTACAGTAGAGAACAACCTGATCTACTCACAACTGAGAAATGAAGGCATCAAGTTCAACCTGATGGACGCCTATTTCCAGTCGCCACTGTTACCTGTGTACGATCCTGCTGAAAAGTATGGTTATGCACTTACAATGAAAGGACTGCCAAGATTTCAGAATGCAATGGGTGCAGATCATTTTCTCGACGCTTACAATACCACGCAGTATTTGTCGGACATCCTGAAGATCAAACTGCAGTTCACCAAACAACTGAGTTATACGGTTAACCTGAACTATGTAAACTCCAACGAGTACAGCTTTACACATCGCCCGGATAGCCGGTACAATGCCAATGATCCTGCAATTTCTTTCCCGTACCTTTCTCAGGCCCGCTCAAATTATAAAGAGCAGCTCATTGAGCACCTGTTGAGCTACGACTATAAAAAAGGAAAGCATGCTGTATCGGTACTGGCTGGTTATTCTGCTCAGCAAAAAACAAATGAATCACTCGGCGTTTCCGTTGATGGAAAAACCATTGTACGTACTGTAGAAAACGGAGTGATCAAAGAAAAAGAAGTTCCTGCCGGTTTCCCTGATCCTAACTTCAATACAATCAGAGCCGGAGTGGGGGGTATATTCAGTGGAAGCGGTACAAAAAACAAATATGTTCGTTTGTCTTCTTTCAGCCGTATCAACTATGCTTACGACAATAAATACCTGTTACAGCTTGCTATAAGAAGAGACGGCTCTTCCAAATTCGGAGAGAACTATCGCTTCGGAAACTTCCCTTCAGTGTCTGTTGGTTGGAATATCAACAAAGAGCAATTCATGGAGAACCTCACCTGGATCGATGTGCTGAAACTGAGAGCCAGCTATGGTGAGCTCGGAAGTGAAGGGGGCCTTTCCAATTATGAGCATCAGGCATTGGTGTATGCATCCAATACATGGGCCGGCGGATACGTTCAGGGTTCAGGTGCAACACCATGGCAAGGTTATGCTGCCTGGGATCTGAGAAATAAAGACCTGAGATGGGAAACATCAAAAACTACCAACTTCGGTGTTGACTTTACTTTGTTCCAGAACAAACTGTCTGGTAGCATCAACTACTTTAATAAAACTACAGACGGACTGCTTGCAGAAGTTGTAGTACCTCCATCTGCGGGAGTGAACAATCCTACTTTGAACGTAGCAAGAGTTGCGAATAAAGGCTTGGAACTGGAGCTCTCCTATGCATTGCTACGCAGCAAAGACTGGAGAGTTAACCTTTCCGGTTCATTTGCCACTATCTCCAATGAAGTACTTGAGTTAGCCAATAAAGATCAGGCAATTTATGGAGCTGGATTGAAGTTCGGAACCGAACACTTCCCTAACCAAACAGTAGTAGGTAAAGAAATCGGTGCATTCTTTCTTTATCAGGCCAATGGAATTTTCCAATCTGATGAAGAAGCAGCAGGTTATCTGAATAAGGATGGTCAGCGTCTTCAACCAAAAGCAAAAGGCGGTGATATTCGTTTCCTCGACATGAATGGTGATGGTGTGATCGATGAATTGGATAAAACCTACTCCGGCACTGCATTCCCTAAATATGAATTTGGTTTCAATGTCGATGCCGCCTACAAAAACTTCGATCTTACTATCTTCTTCCAGGGTGTAGCAGGTAACAAACTCTATAATGGCGCACGTTTCGAACTCGAAGGGATGGATGCTCCGAGGAACTTTATGTTCTCAACGCTGAGAGCATGGACACCCACTAACAAGAATACCGATATGCCACGTGCAGTATGGGGAGATCCGAACGGAAACAACAGAGAATCTACCCGCTTTCTGGAAGACGGTTCTTATCTGAGATTGAAAACAATCCAGGTTGGTTACACGCTTCCACACAACTTGCTGAACAAGGCAAAGATCGAGCGCCTGAGACTGTATGTAAGCGGACAAAACCTGCTGACCTTTACCGGATACACAGGTCTCGACCCGGAAGCTGCTGCCTTTGATATTTTCAGCAACGGAACTATCAGAAGTATGTATCCTCAAAACAAAAGAATGATTGTTGGAGTGCAGCTTACTTTCTAAGTCACGCTACATTCATGTTTTACTTCCCAGAAAAAAGATTTACAATGAACAAATTCACAAATAGCATCATGGTGGCCGGCCTGGTAGTTCTGGGGCTGACATCTTGCAAGAAGAGCCTGCTGGAGCAGTTATCGCCAGACCAGCTTACTACCGATAATTTTTACACCAATAAAGAAAGGGCACTTTCCGGACTGGCATCTGCCTATTCTCAGATCGAAGATTTTGTAGGTTGGGATCAGTATGTGGAAGCCCGCTCTGTACGCGAGTTCTACAGAGAGGATTTCGTGGTTCCGGGAGCGGATGCGAGCAATTATCCCTGGTGGACCGATCATTATTATTTTACATTCACCAGCGGTAACCCTGCAATCGGTCATATCTGGACCTGTCAGTACAGAGGTATCAATTTTGCCAATCAGGTAATCGAAGGGGTGGCAGCTATGAAGCCCGAAACCATCGACGAAGCTGCAAGGAAAATGATTACAGCCGAAGCAAAATTTCTCAGAGCTTACTATCATTTCCGTCTGTTGCAGAACTTTGAAAGGATTATCATTCGCGACAAATACCCTACATCAGGAACGGATCTTCCCAAAGCGCTTTCGAGCAGGGCAGAAGCGTACGATTTTATCCTCAACGATCTGAAGGCTGCTTTAGCTGATCTTCCATTGCGTTCTGCACGTCCCGGCACTGAACTGGGAAGGATCACCAAAGGCACCGCAGAATCTTATATCGGTAAAGTATACCTGCATCGTGCGGGTGATGAAGCCGCCAATGCACCTGCTTACTATGAGCAGGCCCGCATTGCGCTCAACAACGTAATCACCTCCAACGAATACCAGCTTGAAGCAAACTTCATGGGCATGTTCAACGGAACTATCAAGAATAGCAAAGAGTCTATTTTTGAACTGCAGCAAACTGCTGATGCATCTGGTGGTGCATATTTCCGTTCATTCCTGGCCGACTGGATAGCTGCTTCAGAAATGAATGGTTACGGCGAGATATATGCTACTCCACGTCTGATCACTGAAATGACTAAGGAAGGAACTCCCGGAAACCGCGATCCACGCGCTTACGGCACTATGGTTTTCGAAGATCCTTATTTTAAAGATCCCGTTGCAAAACGCGCATATGGGTATACCTATAATGATATCTTTGGTGACGGTTCGGGTATTGCATCTTTCAGAAAATGGATTCCTGCAGATATCGCTAACCTCGGTCGTTCACTGGGTATCAATATGCCGCTCATGCGTTATGCCGATGTAATGCTGATGTACGCTGAAGTTCTGAATAATCAGGCCAAATACGGAGATGCGAATACTCAGATCAATAACCTCCGCACAAACAGAGGTATGACAGCGTTGAATCTGACTACCAAAACTGAGATCTTCGATCAGATCAGACATGAGCGTGTTATGGAATTTACACTCGAAGGAAGTCGTTTCTATGACCTCAGAAGATGGGGCCTGCTTGAGCAAAACATGCAGGCGGCAGGAAGAAGCTTTTCTGCTGAAAAGGCTTTCTACCCGATTCCTCTGACAGAGATTCAATCGAATCCTTTGATCAAACAATAGTTTGCAACATCGGAATACAGAAAACCGGAGCTCATATGAGCTCCGGTTTTTTTATGCATGCATCGGTGTTAGTTATCTGTTGTAAGGGAATTCGTTCACCCAGTGGAAACCGCGTTTCATCAGCAGAAACTGCTTCTCGTCGAACCGCTTCAGCCTGATGCGGATGGTGTCATTCTTCACTACACCACTCATTGTAAGATAGGGTGGGTCTGCTTTGTAGCTGAATCGGCTTTTCGCCAATGTATCCGATGGAGGAGTGAATTCCACTGTTTTTGCAACGGTATCGATATTGATCATGAACCTTTTGATGGAGTCGTTCAGGAGCTGTGCTGTTGCATATTTAGCACTTGGAATGATCAGTCTTTTCCAGCGGGTGGTATCGGTTGTAAGAGGAACAACGGTTTCGTTGTTTCTGGTGAAATCTTCGGTGTAATAGATTCCATACAATGGGGGCTTAGGCGCTTTGGCTCCATACATCGACTGAGCGGTGAACGCACCATAGAAGGTGGAGATGAGTACAAATGCAACGATCAGCCATTTGATGGTTGCGAGTATTATTCTGGCTTTCCTGCTGGTGTAGGGAGCACCGACATCCGATGAGGTGGTTGGCTTGTTCTGAAAGAAGAATGCTGCGAGTTTCTTCCCATCCTTCCATATCAGAAAGATGCTCATGAGTATGGTGTTGAAAGAAAGCAGTTTTACAGGAACATCATACCCCATATTGATCATAAATACATTCGACATTACGCCGAGGCAAACTATTGCACCGAGGGTGGTGGTTCTTCTTGTAAGCAGCAAAACTCCTCCGAGCAATTCTGCAAATCCTGTGAAGTAGTTGTAAGTATCGGAGTATCCCATGTAGGTCCAGGCGAGGCCCATTGGTGATGAATCTCCGTAAGGCTGCACCAGTCTAAGTAACGATGGGTAGGGGAATTGCAGTTTGATCACTTTGTAACTGCCATAGATCACCATTGTATAAAAAAGATAATAACGAACTATCACTCTGATCCAGTAGTATAAAGTGTTGTAACTTTTTCTGTGCCGGTCGAAAATAGTCCAGATGATGGTTCCCGCTATGGTGAGTATGATGGTGAAAAACCAGAGCATGTAATCGTAAGTAGTGTCTCCGCTTCCTGAAGGTCCCATCGGCATTTCACCTTTGTATCCGAACACATTTTTTGCGAACCATGGTATGAATCTGTCCAGCAGTTTATTCAATTGTTCATAAAACAGATCTATAACCGGCAGGTCGTTGTTGGGAGTAAAAAAAATGTACAAAGCGAAATACAAAAAGCAAAGCCGGAAGGCAATCTTTTTAGAACTGCTCCAGTGAGTGTCTGGTGATGCCAGTAGTTGCATAGGCAGGTAGTTTTGGGATGATTCGGTTAGGTCAGCACATAATTTAGAGAATTATTGGAAGAAATGAAAGAGGGAATCGATGTAAGAGGGGAGAATTTATACAAAACAGACAAAAGCCCGGCAAGAGATTGCCGGGCTTTTCAATATGAGGTTAACTCTGTTTCGTTGTTGGAACTTACGGGAGTGTATTGTAATGTTGGATCAGTTTCGCAACATCTCCTTCTTTTTTCAGCGAGATCTTATTCGCGTCGATAAACTGTTGTACGGCTGCTTCTTTATCTTTTACCAGTTCGAGCACTTCCTGTTTGTTCAGTTTGATCAATGTGCTGGCTACGCCTTCTTTTTTCGCATAATATCTGGTTACGGTAGAGAAGTTTTTTACTACTCCTTTATTGATCTCATTGAGGTCTGATACCTGTTTTATGTCGGAGCGGTAAAGACTGAGTTTGCCTTTGGCGAGCACCTGTACAAACTGATCTTCTTTCAGTGCATTGCCACTGATGCCTTTGATGAAATACATAAAGGAAGATGAGTCTGAAGGGGTGGGCTTCAATACAAAGCTGTATACCGGATCAGCAAACTGATAGCTCATGTCGTGGCTGGAGAAAAGCAATTGATTCTCGTGCACATCGTATTTGATGAGCAGGCGGGGGTAAGTGCCTTTGTCGATCGACACAGATCCTTCAATCCATTTATCAATAAAAAATGGTGTTCCTTTTACTTCGGTGTATTTCTCGGAGTTGAACATCCGGTTAGTTGCGGGATCGTGAAGTACCATATCCTGAGCTTGGGCTGAAAGGGTTACTGCCAGCAGCAGGGCAGAGGAAAGGAGTTTTATTTTTTTCATACAGTTAATTTACGTTAATAAAAAAGCAGCCGCAAAAAATGGGGCTGCTTTTTTAATATTAATCATTGATCAGATTAGTTCCAATCAGGATTTTGCTGAGGACGCAGTGTTGGATTCGCATCCAGCTCTGTTTGTGGAATTGGGAACAGTCTTCTGAAGTTGCTGTAAGGGATGTTCCTAACTGATGTTGGGAAGTTGGCTCCACGATCGATATTGCGTTTCAGACGTTGCAGATCCATGAAGCGATCACCTTCGAAAGCAAGTTCCTTTCTTCTTTCAGTGAGGATGTCTTCGAGAAGAGCGGCACCGGTAGAAAGAATGGGATCTGCATTTCTGCGGCTGGTGATATAGTTTACGTAAGTCTGTGCCTGAATATCGTCGACACCTACTGAAGCTTCAGCAGCGATGAGATACATTTCGCTCATGCGAAGCACTTTTGTATCGCTTACGTCGCCCTGAATTACAGGGAATTTGTCAACTGTAGGAACAGCAACGCCATTTGGTTTAGGCCTTGCAACAACAGGCATCAGCTGACGTCTGGCATCGTTGGCACTGAAGATGGCATAGAAGGCGTCGTTTACTACGAAATCGCCATAGTTGCCGTTCTGGCTGTAGATGTAAGAAAGCCCATCGAAAGAGTTGTTGCTTACAGCATCGGCAGATACTTCAAACAGTGTTTCAGTCAGGTCGGTTCTGAATGAGCTGTTAGACCAGTAACCTACGATGTCGGATGCGCTCAGGGTTTTGTAACCACTGTTATCGATCACATCTTTTGCTGCAACCAATGCTTCGGGCATCTTACCCATTGTAAGATACACTTTAGCCAACAGTGCTTTTGCTCCGTATTTGGTAAACTGCGAAGAGTTTTTGGCAGAAGCAGGTGAATTGGTATTGGGAGCTGTCATAAGCGTGAATGCAGTATTCAGGTCGGTAACGATCTGAGTGTACACTTCCTCAACAGTGGCGCGGCCTGGTTTTGCGAACGCGTCGTATTTCACTACGAGTGGAACGCCTGGATTAGCAGGGTTGTCTGTATACGGGCGTGCATAATATCTCACGAGAGAAAAATAAGACAATGCACGAACAGCCAGTGCTTCACCCCTGATCTGGTCCATTGTTGGGCTGGAAGGGAGTGCGCAGTTGATGATGTTGTTGGCACGCAGGATCACATTGTAACCCTGTGTCCATGTAGACAAGATGTCTGCATTGGCCACTGTATAGTTCAGGTTATTGAAGGCAGTATACCTGTTGGAGTTGTTTACGTGCTGATAGATGTTGTCGCCCAGCAGGTCGCCGTAGATCATCAGCGCTCTTCCATAGAAGCCTACTCCGCGCAAACCGGCATAAGCGCCTGACATGGCGTTTCTGGCGTCAGCTTCAGATCTCAGTGCCACTGCAGGATCAACTGAGGTGGGTGGATTCAGCTCAATGAAATCTTTCTTACACGATGTCAAGGAAGCTGCAATAGTAAGCGCCAGCAATCCTTTATATATCCTATGTCTTTTCATAATAATTAAAGTTAGAGAGTTAGAAAGTGATGTTAAGACCAACAGTCATCGTTTTTGGAATGAACACGTTCAGGTTGGTTGAACTGTTTGTTCCTTGTTCTGGGTCAAATGGCATATCATCATCTTTAGTCCATGTCCAGAGGTTAGTGCCACGAATATAGAAGAAGGCGTTGGACATTTTCAGTCTTGAAATCACTGTTTTCGGAATAGTATATCCCAGCTGAATGTTGCGGAGTCTGATAAAGTCGCCTTTTTTCATCCAGAAAGAATGCGCTGCAGCGAAGTTGGTACCGTCCGCGTACAGATATTTAGGAATATCTGTTTGGTCGTTGGGTTTCTGCCAGCGATCCAGTGCTCTCTTGACTTTTCCGAGGTTAGGGTTAGAACCTGTTACCAGGAAGCTTCCCCATGTATCATACAGGTAGTTGCCGAAGTTGTAATACAGCTGTGCTTCGAGAGAGAAACCTTTAAAGTTGATTGAGTTGGTGAATGAACCGAAATACTTAGGAAGTGCGCTTCCCAATACTACGCGGGCATTACCACCGGGGTATGAGTTTACTTTGGTTGCTTTGGATGCATCAGTATACCATTGTGGGCTACCTGTTGCTGGATCTACACCGGCATATTGACGCAGAAAGAAGCTTCTGTAAGATTCGCCTTGTCTGATAACAAAGTTACCATCGGCGATATCATTGCCACCAGGCAGTTGAGTGATCTTGTTGGCGTTATGTGCGAAGTTGAAGTCGATTGTCCAGGTGAAGTCTTTGGTCTGAACAGGAATTGCATTCACTGTCAGTTCTATACCCTTGTTCTCCATTGCACCCAGGTTGCGGGTAGTAGAAGAAAAACCAGAAGTACGTGAAAGAGGTACATCGAGCAACAGGTTCTCTGATTTACGAACGTACCAGTCTGCGCTGATGCTGAGTCTGTTTTTCAGAACAGACACATCCAAACCGATGTTGAATGGTTTGTTCAGCTCCCATGTAAGACCAGAGTCACCTACGTTGGAAGGAGAGCTGCCTGGCTGTTGGTTATAAGTAGAACCATAACCATACAAAGGCTGCCAGTCGTAGTTGCCGATACCTGCATTACCGTTAACACCGTAAGAGGTGCGGAGTTTCAACTGATCGATAAATTCTACATTCTCCATGAATGCTTCTTTGTCGATATTCCATGAAGCACTCACTGACCAGAAATTACCATATTTATTGTCTGGTGAGAAGCGGGAAGAACCGTCACGACGGTAGCTACCAGCCAGGATGTATTTGTCGTGCAGATTAAAGTTGGCAGAAGCAAACTGAGAAATGAAAGTATACTCAGAGATGTTTGCGCTGGCAGTGATAGGAGATGCTCCTACTGCTGGCATAGTGATACCCAGGTTCACAGGGAATACCTGAGACTGGAGAGATGACAGATAAGCGCTTGATTTCTGAGACTCATAACCCGCCTGTGCGTTCAATACCAGATCTCCATTGCGGGTCAGGTTCTGTGTCCAGTCGAGGGTGTTGGTCCAAACCCAGTTGTAGTAACGGGTATAATAAGCGTAAGCGCGACCACCAGACGCTTGACCGTCACCATGGAGCGGGTTGTTGTACTGATCTTCTTCAAGCATATTGAAATCAGCACCATAAGCAGTTCTGAATTTCAGGTTGTCGAGGATCTTGTATTCGCCGGTTAAGCTTCCGCGCAAGCTGGTTTCACGCAGGAAACGTTTGTCGAGTTCAGTAAGAGCGAGTGTATTGTGCACACCACCAAGCAGTGATTGCAGTTTGTAAGTACCATCAGGATTGTACGGAGTTTGTGAAGGGGCGATAAAGTAACCGCTCAATACAGGGTTACCGAATGCACCACCATTCAGCGGAGCTCTTTGTTTTACATAACCGCCGTTCAGGTTGAAACCAACAGTGAGTTTTTCAATTGGTTTGTGCTGAATGCGGAAGTTGCCGCTGGTACGCTGCATTTTAGAGTTGATAGTAGTTCCTTCCTGTACAAAATGACCACCAGAAAGATAGAAAGTAGTTTTTTCGTTACCACCTTCCATGCTCAGGTTATATTGTTGCTGACTTCCTTTGCGGGATACAGCATCGAGCCAGTCGAAATCGACACCATTGCCTTTACCCCATGCAGTGAGCGTATTGGTGATGAATGTTGGAGTACGGTTCTGGTTTTTCATACCTTCTTCAGCGAGGGTGAAGAAGTCACCAGCTTTGAGCGGAGTGTAGCGGTCGTTTTTGTAAGCAACATCGCTGTAACCAAGTTCCGTATCGAAACGGAGTTTGGTTTTACCCGCTTTACCTCTTTTAGTTGTAACCACAATTACACCGTTGGCAGCACGGCTACCATAGATCGATTGTGAAGCCGCATCTTTCAGAACAGAGATGCTTTCCACATCGTTCGGGTTGAGTGTGCTCAACAGGTTGGAAGTGGTTTGCAGACGAGATACATCACCCGTGTTTACAGGAACACCGTCGATAACCCAGAGTGGTCCGGTAGCTGCATTGATAGAGCTCACACCACGGATCAGAATTGCCTGAGCAGCACCAGGCTGACCAGAAGCAGAAACTGATTGCAGACCGGCTACCTGCCCTTGCAGTGCCTTATCGATCGAAGTGAAAGGTTTGTTCTCGATGTCTTGTGCTTTTACAGTTGCCACCACACCTGTAAGTGAGGCTTTCTTCTGTGTACCATAAGCAACTACCACTACTTCCTGCAGATTTGTTTCACCTGCCTTCATGGAAATAGTAAAGGATGTTTTGTTGCCAATGGAAATTTCTTGCGTAACCATGCCGAGTGAACTGATTACAAGTGTGCGTGAATTTGCGGGAACTTCGAGTGTGAATGAACCATCAGCGCCGCTGGTAGTTCCGATCTGTGTTGCTTTCACAATGACGCTGGCGTTAGGAACCGGGTTGCCATTGTGATCTGTAATCTTACCTGTTACGGTCTTGGATTGGGCGAATAGCTGCGACGATAGTAGCAGTACCCCCAGTAGGAGTAAAAGCAATTTTCTCATGAGACGTTTTTTTAGATGTTTGAGTTTTGGCTCAAATTGATTGTAGAGACATTAAATGTATGTAAGAAAGCTGCATCTGGAAAACCTTTTTTTTAGCATTTAATTAATATTCAGCCTTCTATTAAGGAAGTTCATGCCCCGGAAACGGCTGTTGGTGCAGATTTAACGTTTTCTCATGCTTCAAAAAAACACGATAACTTTTTACTAATAATTTCTTTAGAAATTGATGGTTTTTAATATATGAAAGTTCAATACCCAGACACCACAGTTTTTAACTTCGTCCGTTGATTATATTTGCAAAAAGTCGATGCCGGTGCCCGATCAGGAAAAATTTTTCTCACAGATTATCACTCATATTCTCCGCAGAATTGATTTAACCCAGGAAGAACAACAACTCTTTCTGTCTCTCCTGAGTATACGCCGGCTGCTTCCCAAACAATACCTGCTGCAGGAAGGCGATGTATGCAAATATGAAAACTTTGTTTGCGAGGGATTTCTCAGGAGTTTTTATGTAGATGATCAGGGGAACGATCATACACTCCATTTTGCCATGGAAGACTGGTGGATCACCGATCTTACCAGTTTTGTAATGCAGACTCCGGCTTCCAGAAATATTGTAGCGCTCGAACCATCCGTGCTCATTCAGATCGAAAAGAAAAACCTGGATCTTTTACTGACCCAGGTTCCGGCTTTTGAAAAATTCTGGAGACTCATCAACGAAAGGGCGGTGATGGCCCAGGATCAACGGATCCTCGATAATCTTGCCCTGTCCGGCGCTGAACGATATGAGGCATTACTGAAAAAATATCCTTCCATCGAACAGCGGCTGCCTCAGAAGCATATTGCATCCTGGCTGGGTATTTCTCCTGTGTTTTTAAGTCAGATCAGAGGAAAGAATGCGAAGAAAGGGAAATGATTAAACAGCCCATTCTGCCACTGCATCTTCCACCGCAATTGCTTCGATCTCGATGAGTGCATCCGGTGAAAACAGAGAAGAAACCTCCATGATAGTATCCGCAGGGTAAGGAGCGGTGAAATACTTCTTCCTCAATGCTACGATCTTCTCAAAGTTTTTCATATCCCTCAGCAGGATGGTTACTTTCACTACATTCTTCAAACTCGATCCTCCGGCTTTTAATACCTTCTCAAGGTTCTCGAATGCTTTTTCGGCCTGTATATCGAAGTCGCCGATTCCTGCAAGACTGCCTGCATCATCAACTGCCGTTTGACCCGAAATGAACAACATATTGCCTGCGCGATGACCCTGCGCAAGATGAAAAGGTTTATAGGGATCGGGGGTGATTGCTATTGGTGTGATTTTCATAATTACTCTTTTTTGATATCACAAAACTAGTAGCATTAAGGGCCTCCCAACGATAAACTAGTTTAAGAACCGCTGTTAAACTAATTTAATGCCCGGCACAAAATGGTTCAATGCAAAGCCAATAAGCATGAATTTTCACCAAAAAATTCAGGGTAGATTTAAGTGTACAAGTATTTATCATTAACTAATTAAACGATTGTACTATGAAGAAATTAATCCTTGCACTGCTGCTCACATTCACTTTGTCTGCCGGTTTTTCTCAGGTGTATGGCCCGGCAAGTGGCACCACCATCTATGCCAATGGCGATTCCTATGGTTTCTGGATGAATGAAATACCCGGAGCCGTTTCTTATGAATGGTATACTTTGGGAAATACAGGCGCTACTATCTGGCCTGGATGGGATACTGCCATTGATATTACTTTTTCACGCCCTGGCATGTGCGATGTAATATGTAAGGTTACCATGGAGAACGGAACCGTGGTTGAATATGGAATACAGGTAGATGTTTACGAAGAATAAATGACGGAGGGCCGTGAATTTTCACGGCCCTTTTTTAATATCAATAATTTCCCCTCTGCTGTGCTTCCTCAATTTCCCCTCCTCTTATATCGGTCCGTTAAGCCAGATGCTGCTTCTGTTATTACCTGAAAACAGGGAGTCTCAAATAATGGGTTCCCACTAGCTTTGCAGCCGGCAACTACAAATAAATAAAAACTATATTTACCGATTATAGCAATGCATAGTAATTGCCTGTTGCTATAACAGGAAAACAAATTTTTATTCATGATTTGCACTTTTTATTCGCACGATTTCGGCTTCGATAAGATTGTAAATATTGCAGAAGGCATTTTCCCCAATGCCAAAATTAATACAGGCAAAGAGGGAGAATCCGATGTGCTGGAGCTCGATATCAAAGGAGGACTTTTCTCTCCATCTTCCCATATCAGAATACAATACCGACAGAAGGAGAACCCTTCCTGGAAATTTGAACCGGGGGATAACAGCGCCATTACCAATAACCTCAGAGGACTGTATGGTTTTGTAACCAAACTGCCCTGTGCGAACGACAATCTGAAAAATCTCTTTCTCCAGAAAATAGCAACCCTCAACAGTGAGTTCTCCCTTTCTCAGAAAGGAAATGCTAAAGGCATCGATGGCCTGATCAAAAAACTTGCATCGGAATTCGATGCCGTTGTTTTTGCGCAACCACGCACATCCATCAGTCAGGCAAAAGCACAGCATTTTCTCAACAGCGATCTGAAGCTGATTCTCGATCAGGAAGGGAACAGTCAGGTCGATACGCTGCAGGTAAGCATCAAGTCTGCTTACTTCGATGCAAGCCAATCGAACTTAACACAGGATCAGCAGGATCGTAAAGCTCAAAACATAGAACTGATCAAGGCTGCAGGTATCAAAGTAAATACACATCTGCCCTGCATAGAATCGGAAGCAGACACAACTTTAAGAACTCCGAAGGAAATTGCACAGCGCGTATGCGTACTCACAATCACCAATCTCGTTGCTTTCAATTCAATCACCGGAGAAGCCGCTGCCAGCTATCTGCAGCGCGACAATCTCTGGGAGTTTGTAACACCCGCCGAAAGAGAGTTCTTAGCCAATCCCACGGAAGAGAAGAAAATGTATGAAACCTGGAAATGCGAAGATATCTGGACGCTTCTCTGGGCCATCAATAAAGTTGATGAGCTGCCTTTCCCAAACGACCTGTGTCAGCTGAAACTTGTTCCCGTAGGCAATTATCCTACAAGAGACTTTGATAACCTGAATGATTTTATAGCATCTGTAACCGACACAAGACCTAAAGCGGAGATCCTGAATGCAAACGATCTCTATTATCGTCTCAACTGGGCCTGCGTAGATGCAAGAATAAAAGGTGAAGAAATCACAACGGTACAACCCGGCGTGGTGTACGAAAGGCAATATGCACTGAACTGGCTGATCCGCTATATGGATCAGGATTGGGACGATGTAAGCTGCGACACCTAACCTCCAAATCCAGCAATAAAATTGCGTAGCAATTCCAAATACATTAATCAGAAGATAATCAGTACCATTAGTCTCCTACTTTATGAAACGATATTTAAGTGTACAATTTATACTGCTTTGTTTTTCCCTGCCGGTTCTGGCACAGAAAACAGCGCAGCCCGTTGCAGCAACCCTTCGTGTAAAAGACTTCGAATACCTGCTTGCTCCCAAAGTAAACCCTTACGAATACCTTCAGCTCAGAGGTTTCAAAAAAGATCAGAAAGGTTTTGGAAAAGGCGAAGTAGATACAGTAGCAACTACCAATTCAAAAGGAGATAAAATCCTGGTGGTGTATCATTACTCGCAATTGGAAGAAGTGATCCTCAAAACTGGTTCTGCTGATCTCATCAAAAAACTCCTGGCAGAATCGGCCGCCAGTTACCGCCTTACAGATAGTGTTGAACTGGTGAAATCTGTTGCAGGCGCCAACTATCTGCAAAAAAGATATGCCTGGTTAGGGAAGCAAAAAGCTAATGCATCAGGCTCCAATTTTGGGGACATCTGGCATACTTTTACTCTTATCAATCCGGTGAAACAAAATGGGAAAGAAGCATATTGGCTGGCTTTCAAAAGAATTCCGAATGCGGAAGTCAATCAACCTGTTTCAATGCCCATGGACCCGCCTGTAAAAGCGGCTTACGGAGAGGCGAGGATGGCGCAGTTCCGCGAAGATTCGCTAAGGGTTGAAGATCTGCTTCGTCCGGGTAAAGTGAATCCCATCGCACCCGGCTTACTGAGCCGCATGGATCAGTTTCTGTTGCAGCATATTTTCAATGATTACTATCTGCCTGTTCAGTTTATTTCGCACAGCAATGTATCCAGTGTGATTGTTACTCCGGATAATGAGCGCAGCCGCACTTACACATATGGATTCAATAATGCGGGGCAACTTTCTGAAGTGAACAGTGCGCATCAGACAACGGAGCGTACTGAGAACGAAAAACAGGATAACCTGTTTTATTATATCGATAACTACGACTACGCAAGATGGGAAGAAGTAGGATTTCTTGCGCATCGATATCAGGTAGAGTACGACCTGAATGTTCCTGTAAAAGCAGGTGAGGTAGCGCTCGATTACAACATGGATACTGTAATTGCATTCACCGGAAAATCGGTTCGGGTATATAAAATGATCGATGAACTGTTTTTTCTGATAGAAGAATATACCATCAATCCTAATCTCTATCGACCTGAAAACCTTACCAGACGTGAGTTGTATACACTTGAGCAGCGGGATGGCAAGATCTATTATTCCTGCAAAAGAAGAGATGATGGAAAGCTGATCTTCGATCGTTGTTACGCTTCCTCAAAATGGACCTTGCCATTTACTGTTACTGAATCTCGGAAGCCCGGAGGTCCATATGATAAAGTGGTAGAAAGCTATCGGGAAGAAAAGCCCAACAAACTCGTGCGCAAGACCGAAGAGGGTACGTACACTTATTTCATCGATAATTTTGAGTTTCGTGGAATAGAGGGGGGTAAAGTGATGATCAGGCCAAGAGATTGATCAGCCAAAGATTCAGGCAATTCGTTCATAATATCACGCGGCCCGGAGCTTATTCTCCGGGCTTCGTTTTTTGCTACAAGACCGGAGTTTTTCTCTACATAAGTATTACTGCCTGTTATATGTTTCTTTCTATCTTTAGCTACGGCACAGGTTCTGCCTGCATTTGCCGTCCAACCAACCATATATCTAAAATTGTACTATTCATGCGAAAACTACTTTTGATCATCGGCCTGGCAATTATGCACGGCAGTTTTGCTCAGGATGGCGGATACAAAACACCTCCTCCCGCAATGGCTGAGTTGCTGCTGGCCAAACCTACCCCTGCAGTTAGTCTCAATAACAATGCAAGTCTCATGCTGCTCATGGAGAGAAATAGTCTTCCTTCAGTTGAAGAGATTGCACAACCCGAACTGAAAATTGCCGGCGAAAGAATCAACCCCAACAATTTTGCACCTAGCCGTCAGAGTTTCATCAACAATTTTATTCTGAAAGATATCAAGGCAGGAAAAGAATTTCCTGTTACCGGATTGCCCGCCAAAATGCTGGCTACCGGAGCACGCTGGAGCCCTGATGAAAAGAAGATCGCCTTTGTGAATGTAACCGGCAAAGCCGTTGATCTGTATGTGATCGATGTAGCCACACGCAAGGCCACCAAAGTGAACAGGCAACCATTGAATGCGCTGCTGAGCGATGACTTTGTTTGGCTGAACGATAATACTCTTTTGTACAAAACAATTCTCCAACCTGCATCTGCTGCACCGGTAAGATCCTTGCTGCCATCAGGCCCTGCCATTCAGCAGAATCTCGGCAAAGTAGCGCCCAGCCGCACTTATCAGGATATGATCAAATCGCCTTACGATGAAAAACTGTTTGAGTTCTATGGCACATCGCAACTGGTAAAGAATGTGAACGGAACAGAAATCAAACTGGGCGCACCTGCCATCTATCTTTCATTCGAAGTTTCTCCCGATAAAAATTACCTGCTCACCAGAACTATCCGCAAACCATTTTCTTATCTGGTTCCTTCGGATGGATTCAATTCCAATATCAGCATCACCGATCTTTCCGGCAAGCTGGTAAAACTGGTAGCAGAATTGCCTTCGTATGAACTTTCTCCTTCAGGATACGATAATATCCTCAATGCTCCCCGCGGTTTTGAATGGCGGGACGATGAAGCGGCCACGCTTGTTTGGGCTGCCCCACTCGATAGCGGTATCTACAAAAGCAAATCCGATTTTCATGATATCGTTTACTCGCTCAGCGCTCCATTCACCGGCCAACCTAAAGAACTTTTCAAAACAAGCTGGAGGTTTGGCGGTATCACCTGGGGCAATGCGAATATCGCGCTGGTGTCGGAACGCTTCGCCAGCAAGCAGAGTCAGCGCCTCAGCCGCTTCAATCCCACCAGTGGACAACTCGAATTGCTGTACGAAAGAAATACTACAGATGCTTATGGATTCCCCGGTTCTCCGGTTACGGAAAAGAATAAGTATGGCCGTAATGTGATCAAACTGGTAGACAATGGCAGCAAGCTGCTGCTGAACAATACCACCGGCAGTTCACCCAAAGGCGATCTCCCTTTTCTTGCAAAATTCGATCTGGCAACAAAACAGAGCGAGATCATCTGGCGCTGTCAGGAAGGAAGTTTCGAAGCCATCACAGATGTTATCGATGCAGACAAGCTGGTGCTGCTCACCCGCCGCGAATCGCAGAAAGATGCACCAAACTACTTTATCAAAAATCTGATCCTGCGCATAGCCGATCAGCCTGTTACTCATTTCGGCAATCCATATCCGCAATTGCAGGGAGTGAGCAAACAAAAGATCTCCTACACCCGCAAAGATGGAGTAACACTTACGGGCGATCTCTATCTTCCCAAAAACTACGATGCTGCGAAAGATGGCCCGCTGCCTGTTTTCATGTGGGCGTATCCCCGCGAATTCAACTCTGCTGCAGATGCAGCACAGGTGCGCGGTTCAAAAGATAAATTCACCATGATCAGTCCGGGTGGACCGCTGTTCTTCGTTACACAAGGTTATGCGGTACTCGATAATGCTGAAATGCCCATTGTTGCTACCGATACCTCCAAAAAGCCCAACGATAATTTTGTTGATCAATTGCAAATGAATGCAGAAGCTGCCATCAACAAACTGGCAGAAATGGGAGTGGGAGACAGAAACCGCGTAGCGGTAGGTGGACATAGCTACGGCGCATTTATGACGGCTAACCTGCTGGCGCATACCAATCTCTTCAGAGCCGGTATCGCGCGCAGTGGCGCCTACAACAGAACCCTTACCCCGTTTGGTTTTCAGAACGAAGAACGTACTTACTGGCAGGCGCCTGATCTGTACAATACCATGAGCCCGTTCAGTTATGCCGATAAGATCAAAACCCCGTTGCTGCTCATTCATGGCGAAATGGACGACAATCCCGGTACCTTCCCCATTCAGAGCGAGCGTTTGTTCAATGCCGTTAAAGGACACGGAGGAACAGTTCGTTTTGTAAGCCTGCCTTACGAAGCACACGGTTATCGCGGAAAGGAAAACCTGCTGCATATGCTGTATGAGCAAAATGCATGGCTGGAAAAATATGTGAAGAATGCGTCTAAGAGCACAGCCGGAGCAGAAACAAAGAAAGGATTCTGAAAATGAATGAATAACGATTGCTGCAAAGCGATCAAACGCTCAAATGGAGGGCAGATCAATTGTTGATCTGCCCTCCGTTTTTATTTTATGCTGGCAATATTGAATATTATTTTGTTACTTAGAGATACATCAGCCCGCAAACATAAAATCATTTTATGAGTCCTGATGCGCCTGTGTTTGACCTGAAGCCACTTAGAAAACAGTTCACCTGGTTATTTCTCATTGCAGCGGCGATCGTCTTTGCCACACATATGATCGACATTAAAGCACATCTCCCTCAGCTTATAAATGTTCCCGGCACAGTGTTCATAGTTGTTTTATTGGTTTTACCGATGCTGTTAATGATCCTGAGCGCCAGGTCCAACAAAAAAAGATTGGAGGCCATGGCAGCTGAAACTTCTCCTGATCTCAAATTCAAGGAATACCTGCAATACAATAAAGCCATGTCGGTATGGACTTTGGCGGTAATCGGTTTCTTCTGTGTAGTTTATCTCGCTGCACATTTAAATAATGGGATCCTGTTGGTGTTTTACAATCTGATTATTGTTATAAAGGATTATCCAAACGAATCAACAATCAAAAGCAGGCTTCAGATAAAAGACCTGAAGTTTAAGAATTATTGAGAAGATCAGTCCTGTTCATTTTTCAAACAAAATATCTGCAACTCCTAACGCCAGTGGGTTTATATTCACAGGTTCCGAATTAGTAAGAATGATGATGGCTGTATTCTCATCAGGAAACCGGTAGAATGCAGATCGGAAACCGGGCAGGCTGCCAGCATGGAACACCACGTTTCTGTTCTGATACTTCGATACATTCCAGCCATAACCATAATATACTTTTGTGCCATCGGGTCTTTTGGCGCCGGTGAAGACAGTATCGCTCCATAGTTTTTGCCAGTTCTGTTTCGTCAGCAACTGCGACTGTTGCATCATCATTTCCCATTTCAACATATCGCCGATATTGGAGATAAACGCGCCACTTGGCCTGAAGGCAGTGATCTCTTCTGCATTCAGAATGGTATCGCCTCCGCGGCGCTCATAACCGCCGGCTCTGTGAGGAACAATTTTACGGGTGGAGGTTGGTTGTGTTGAAGTCAATCCGTATTTGTCGAAAACCAGCTGCTGCATATAGCTGGTGAACGATTTACCGCTCAGCTGTCTGATGATGTCTGCGAGCATGAAATATCCCAGATTGCAATACACCCATTTGCTTCCTGTAGCAAAGAGCATCGTGTCTTTGTAGGCTGCTCTGATCAGTACAGAATCCGACTGGATCGTATTTCCATCGAATGCGGGCGACTCTCTCTGCAATCCGGATGTATGATTGAGCAGGTGCCTGATAGTGATTCCGTTCCAGGCTTCCGGTGCATCTTTAAAGTATCGGGTCATGGGGTCGGTAAGTCTCAGTTTTCCTTCCTGTATCAGCAGCATGGTTCCTGCAGCCACCATCTGTTTGCTTACCGATGCAAGCTTGTATACCGTTTCATTACCGGCAGGCAAATTCTGTTCGAGATTGGCCATGCCATAGCTCTTTGTTTTATACAGTTTGCCGTTCTTAACTATGCCGATTGTGAGGCCAACGATCTTTTGCTGCTGCATTTGTTGTTCGAGCCAGGTATCGATCTTATCCTTCTGAGAATAAGATTGAAACGCGAACAACACAAAAAGCAGGAATATGAAAAAGCGTCTGTAGCAGGCGATTGAATGGGGCATAATAGAAAAAGGTTGTATCAGGAAGTAGTTAACTGATCCTTGCGCTGTTCCAATAAATCAGTTTTCCAATTTACTGAAAAAATGCAAAAAACGGTATCGTAATTCCTGACCAACCCACAAGGATAAGGCCCACTGAATTTCTCCGATTAGTTTATGCCGTGTTTCTCACGGAGCTCCTCATTGAAGTTCTCATTTGAATCATCTTTGGCAACAGGATCACCCTTGCCGGTAGTAATGAGTGCAAACAGGCTCTCGTTGATGAAATGAGACCAGGCCTCGCGGCAAACATTGTAGCATTCACTGAGGGGGGTAAGTCCATTCTGACTGAAACGAACCTCAGTTTGATTGCCTTTGGTGGATATCTCGAATATGATGGTGTCGCCTGTCCATTCTGTTTTGTCTTCAGTGAAATTGAAGTAGTTTTCCACTACATGCCATACCACTTTTTTTCCGGGAACGAGTTCATCTATTCTCAGGGTAGTGGCATGAACATCACGATAGCGGTACTTGAACGTACTTCCGAGGGTATCTGTGCTTCCGGTGATATCCTCATTCCACCAGCTGCTGACTTTGTTGATGGCTGCAAATGCTTCTTCGGGTGATTGATCTACCAGAATGGTTGTGGTGAAATCCTGATTTTGCATAACTTTTTTTTTAGATTGTCATAGATTGAGGCAGTACACAAAGCTACTATTCCGGTTGTATTAAAGCGGGGTGTGATCTGGACTTTGGCAAGGTATAATTGAGACAGGTCAAATTTAGAAAACTTCCATTTCTCCTCAGAAGCTCTTTGAACAAACCTATTACCGCACCATGGAAGCTGATGAATAATCTCCAATACCGTTCCGGTGAGGCTTAAATAACTGCTAACCTGTTCTGAAGAGCATTGATAGCATAAACCGTAAATTCAAGTCAAACCTATGTTTTATGCCTATACTCACAGGGAAAGTAAAGTTCACTGGCAGGTTCGGTGATCTCATCAGCTACAAACGAAACGGCAAACATTGTCTGCGCAGTATGCCTGAGCATGTAGCACAAACAGAATCTACGCGCAATGCAGCGAGGGCATTCGGAGATGCGAGTCATACCGGCAAGCTCATCCGGCAGGCTTTAGCGCCATACCTGAAAGGAAAGAAAGACGGCAGCCATGTAAACCGCCTGAACAAAAAACTCATCGAAGAGGGCGTAGAAGGATTACGTGGTTTTCGTTTCAATCAGCAAACCCGCATAGCAAATTTCGTATCCTCCCATATTTTGGATACTGACAATATCCTCCGCATCAGATACATCATACCTCCCAGGCTTTTACGTGTTACGCATATGGAGATCAAACTCATTGCCATGAGGATTGATCTGGCAACAGGCAAAGTCAATAATCTCAGGGAGCATGCGTTCACTCATGAATTTACAGCAAAGCACGAGGATAAGCCACTGGAAACTCCTTTGGTATGCAATGCGAATGTTCCCGGCAAAGGCACACTGATGGTAGTGTTGCAGGCCAATCCTTATATGGGTAAATATCCTTTGTACGATAAACGATTCCATTGTACTGAGATCATCAAGGTAGAAGTACCACCTTTAGATACCCTCAGCAAAAAACAGCGCAGGCAACTTCGTTACAAACAACGTCGGCAACAGCAGCAAAAACTACAGGTAAATCAACCGGCCTCAAACGCAGTACTGGCACAATATTCGCGGCAATCTGATAGTGAAGAAAGCATGCAACAGTTGCCTGATTCAATACGCGACCAATTATCTCGCGATACTCGTCTGAAAGAACAAAGAGAATAGCATATTCCTTTCTTTCAGCACTTCGTTGAAAAATTAAGCGAAGCATTTTAGGGCGAACCAATTCAATTTCTCACTCCGGAGCAAGCCTCCGCATACCCTTATTATCTCAACCATCGTTTTTTGATCAATTCTACTCCAAATCTCTTCGAAATGTCATTGCACTCACCATCCATTTTACTCCAACAACTGCTGTATGCATCATGCTACAGCAAAACAGTCCTTCCAAACACCTCCGAAAAGACGTTCACCTCAATTCCAGCACACTTCCAGATCAAGTCCACGTTACCTCCACGTTGATCCGGACCATACCTGCTACTTACTGTATACTTACTCCCTTTGTGCTTCCTCCCGCATCCGACCAGAGGCCGTGGTTGATATATGCACTCTCCGGGAAAGGTGCCTGCCTTATGCTACACCCATTTACAGTCAACTTGCGTATATTCGCCTCAAGCTACATTTGTTTTTGACTCTGATATATGTATCGGTGCTAACCTTAAATTACTAATCCGGTGAATGGAGGTCCATTCAATAACCAAGAGGAACTCATAAGGCGTCTGAATGCTGGTGAAAGCGAGGCATACTGCAGCGTTTATCAGCAGCTTTATCCTGCTGTAATACTCCAGGCCAAAAAATATGTAGGAGAGGAAGGAGCCGCCGATATAACTGCCGAAGTATTTATCCGGCTGTGGAATCAGCCCAAACAATTCGAATCTTTACAACATCTGCGTAATTCATTACTATTAACCACCAGAAATTTATCCATTGATCACCTGCGCCTTCAGAAAACGGAGGATAAGCATTACGAGCAGCTAAAACAGCTGGAAGACCACCAAACTACAGATAACTACCAACAGGAATTGATCAGGGCACGCGTATATGCACTGATCCTTGAGGAGATCGATAAACTCCCGGATTATCTCAGGGATGTTTTCAGGCTTGCCTATGTGGAAGGACTAAACAATGAACAGATCGGAGAGCGTTTGAACCTGAAAGATTCAACAGTTCGTACCAAAAAGTCTCAGGCGCTTGACATGCTACGGAAAAAATTGTCTGGTCTGGAGTTTGCCCTTCTGCTGGCAGCAATCTCCCCGCATTACTTCGATTAAAAAATTGTCCGAAAAATCCGGTAACAATTTCTTCATACTCCCGTAATTAGGATATGTCTGGTTCCGACGATATCAATTCTATTAGTCAACTGCTTTTCAGGTCCATCTCCAATGAACTGGATGAGACTGAAAGAAAGCGGCTGGATGAGTGGCGCAATGCTGCGTCTGAGAATAACGCCATATATGAAGAGTTCCATCGTGCTGAGCTATGGCAGAAGGAAGTAAGATCGTTGTTGGAAAACAGGCAGAAAGTAGATCAGGCATTGCGCAATGCCAATATTCCAATCAATGTGGCTGTGGACGTTGATCTACGTGAAGGACGCATAGTGGTCTTCAGAAGAAAATGGATCAGATACGCCGCTGCTGCAATACTGCTGATTGCAGTGGGAGCATATGTTTACAGGATCAACCAATCACGGGTAAAGCCGGCCATTGTTGCTGATCAAAATGAGTTAGCTCCTGCCTACGATAAGGCAAGGCTTACACTATCCGATGGTTCAGTTGTTCAACTCGATAGCGCAGGTGTTGGGGTTATCGCAAAAGATGGTGAATCCAAAATTGTAAAACTGGAAGATGGTCAGATAAAATATGAAGCAGGTACAGCCATGAAAAACAACCTGCTGAATGAAATGGCCACATCCACTGGCAGTCAATATAAACTAACATTGCCGGATGGTAGCAGGGTTTGGCTGAATGCTTCTTCTTCTATAAAATATCCGGTGGCTTTTACCGATAAGGAACGCATAGTATCTGTAACAGGCGAAGCTTATTTCGAAGTGGCAAAAGATGCAAAGAAACCTTTTCGTGTTAAAGTGGGTGAAATGCTGATCGATGTATTGGGTACAAGCTTTAACGTGAATGCTTACGACAATGAGCCACTGGTGAAAACCACGCTGCTGGAAGGTTCGGTAAGGGTAAGCAATAAAAAAAGTGCTGTACTGCTATCAGTAAATCAGCAATCTCAGATGAAGCTGAACGAAGAACTTGTAGTAAAGAGATCTATCAATACAGAAGAAACGATCGCATGGAAGAACGGCTACTTTTATTTCGATAAAGTAGAACTGCCCATCATTCTCCGCGAATTTGCGAGGTGGTATAACCTTGATGTGGTATATGAAGGAACCATTCCTGATGAAAAACTCCTTATCATCTTAAAGCGTAGCAGCAGCCTGCAATCGGTGCTGGGCGCTTTACAGATCAATAACATAAATTTTGCCTTCGAAGGCAGAAAACTGATTATCAGATCCGCAGAATAATCAGATAACCAAAACCATCCTACCAGCTGCATGCATTGCTTACATGCTGCTACCTATCCTTTTAAAGTAATGCTTTAACTAATTGCTAGTATGAGAAAACTAATGCCAATCTTACTGCTATTTCTAGGTGGGGTATTTATGCGCAGCCAGGCGCAGGAAAATGAACCTACGGTCTCACTCTCGGTGAAGAATCAACCATTGGATGCAATCTTCAAGTCGATACAGTCGCAAACCAGACTGAATATCATGATCACCGAAAAAATGCTGGCAGGCACTAAAAATGTTACACTTGATGTAAAGAACATGCCCCTGTCGCAGGCACTCGAATTGTGCTTAAAGGGAACTGATCTCACATTTACCATTTACGACGGAACCATCATCATTAAGAAGAAAGAATCAAAGAACAACAGCAATCCCGGAAATGCAGTTTCAGACAAGGATTTCAGCGTTACCGGACTGGTAATGGATCGCAACCGCATGCCTGTTATTGGTGTAACAGTTCGTGCAGAAAAAAAGAATACTGCAGTGCAAACAGACCAGAACGGTAAGTATCAGATCGAAGCTGATCCGAAGGATGTACTTGCATTTACACATATCAGTTTCAAACAGGAGCTTGTTCCAGTAAAAGGACGAAATAATATAGATCTGACGATGGACCTCGTTCAGAATACAATGAGTGAAGTAACTATTTCTACTGGATATCAGAGAATTCAACAAAAATATCTCACAGGTTCTGTTACCCGTTTGAAAATGGATTCCATTATGCAGCCCGGTCTCACCACAGTAGATAAAATGCTGGAAGGGCGAGTGCCTGGCCTGATTATGATGCAGAATTCCGGACAGGCAGGTGCTGCTCCGAAACTGCGCATCCGCGGTACGTCCACCATAATGGGTACGCGGGAACCACTTTGGGTGGTGGATGGTATAGTTCAGGTTGATCCCGTACCTGTTTCTGCCAACCAGATCAATGACCTCGATTTTGTAAATCTTGTGGGCAATGCTATCTCCGGTTTAAATCCAAACGATATCGAAAGTATCGACGTATTGAAAGATGCAGCTGCCACCGCATTATACGGAGTAAGAGCGGCCAACGGAGTGATTGTAGTTACTACTAAAAGAGGAACTCCCGGCCCCCCAACCATCAATTACAACAGCAGCATTTCTTATACGCGCCGTCCACGATACTCGGATAAGGATGTGAACATGATGACTTCACAGGAACGGGTTGATGTTTCCAAAGAGATGTTTAACAGGCAGATCCCGGTAAGAGGTATTCTGGAAGCTTATGAGAGAGCAATTATTGATTATTATGGCGGAGTCATTGATTACGATACCTATAAAAACAGGGTTAGCCGGGCAGAACAGATGAATACCGATTGGTTGGGAGCAGTAATGCAGGATGTGATATCATCCAACAATTCCATCGGTGTTTCCGGAGGTAATCAGCTCAGTCGTTATTACGCATCTGTTGGATATACCAATGAAAGGGGAGTGATCAAAGGCGAATACAATAAACGTTATACTGCCCAGATAAAGTTTGATTTGAATACCAGAAAACTGAAAGCACAGTTCAGCATACTGGCTAATAAGAACGACCGCCGTTATACGCCATCAAGTGTGGGTGTTTTGAACTTTGCGTATTCAACCAGCCGCGCTATTCCCATTTACAACGAAGACGGAAGTCTGCATTATTTCCCCGTCAGCAATAATATTAAAACTACCCGCAGAAGCACCTTCAACATCATAAACGAAATGGACCATTCCGGCGATGAACTCAATGGAAGCAGTTATATGGCAACCACCAACCTTAATTATGAATTGATAAAAGGGCTGCAACTCGAAGCAACGCTTTCCTACGGAATGTCGAACACAGAACAACGCAAATGGTTCGAAGAAAATACAGATGCGATCGATAGATTGAATGGCAGAGTGGATGATCCGGTGCCGGTAACACTCACCATTCCTTTTGGAGGTGTGCTCGACAGGCGAACTGACCGCGTAAGCAATTACACAATGCGCGGACAGGCAAACTACAGCCGATTTGCTGATGCTGCTAACAAACACCTGATCAACGCAACGTTTGGAGCTGAGTTGTCTTCCATGAAGAACAGCAGTTTTACGCAATACAATACAGGCTATTATCCTGCAAGAGGGTATACTTTTGCCTATATCGATCCGGCAGTTTATCCTACCCATGCACTGCATGTCGCCAGCATAAGGCCTGCTGTTACAGAAGGGCTGACCAATCTCGCTTCTGCATACCTTACAGCCAGTTATATTTACGACGACCGCTATGTATTCAGTGTAAATACACGCAACGATTTCTCCAATGCATTTGGCAGTCGCAGCAACGAACGATTTCTGCCAACCTGGGGCCTTTCAGCAAGATGGAACATCGACAGGGACATTATGGGATTAAAATGGATGGATCAGGCGGCTTTGCGTGTTTCATATGGTACGCAGGGAACTATGCTGCCGGGCCAGACTCCTTATACTATTATTGAAAAAGGACCATACAGCAGCCTGCATCAAACATTTATTTCCTCCATTTCAAATTATCCCAATCCCAATCTTCAATGGGAAAAAACAGACGCGTACAATGCTGCATTGGAGTTCACGCTCTTTAAATCAAAGCTCAGCGGATCTATTGGAGTCTTCTACAAAAGAACCACTAACGTTTTCATACAGAAAGATGTGTCTTCAGTAAATGGGCTCGAAAACTATGCGATAAACGGAGGAGATATCGAAAACAAGGGAATCGAACTGCAATTCAACTTTATCCCAATCAATCAAAATATCGGAGGCAAGAATAAGAGATTCATCTGGCGAATCGATCCTCAGCTTGGTCAGATTGTAAACAGGTTGATCGATAATGCAATCAGCAAAAACAACAACAGAGCTTTACCCGGAATTCAAAACCAGGTCTCTTATAATGATTACCTGTCTGGTAATGTGATATTGAACGGAAAGGCAATCAATACTTTTTATGCTTACAGATTTAA
Organism: Pseudoflavitalea sp. G-6-1-2; assembly: GCF_012927185.1. GTDB lineage: Bacteria > Bacteroidota > Bacteroidia > Chitinophagales > Chitinophagaceae > Pseudobacter. Next base: position 9,876 of record NZ_JABBGB010000001.1, on the reverse strand, counting down.
AGGACTGAATAAGGAAGGGCAACCGGTCTTTTATGGTGCTGAGCTCGAAAATGCAGATGCACTGGCGGCAAAATACAGCAAGTTGAGTCCCGAAGAAATAGTGAGTAATGTGATGGTAATAGCCGGAAAACGTGAGCCTGTATTGCAAGGGGGGATTTCGAATTATGTTGCATACGGCAGCTGGTCGCTAGGTGTAAACATCACGTACAGTATTGGTAACAAAATAAGACTGCTGCAGATTGCTTCGGGTAACTATGGCAGTTACCGGCCTTCTTCCCAAACCAATCTCCGTAAAGAATTTGTAGATCGCTGGCGCTATCCGGGTGATGAACTGCAAACCAAAATACCTGGGCTATATTCCGGACTAATTTCAGGAGATGGGAATCCTGTTTTTCTCAGAGTGCCAGGTTGGGATATTGGCAGTGATTATTATCAGATGTATGATAATGCAGATGTTAGAGTGGTAAGCGGAGATTACATCAAATTGCAATCAGCTAATCTGAGATACTCCTGCACGCCTGAACTATGTCGGCTTATGCACCTCAAAGCTGCAACGCTCAGCTTATCCGGGTCTAACTTATTCACCTGGGCCAATAAGGATCTGCGTGGACAGGACCCCACACAATCAGGCACAAGCCCTGATATTAACCTGAGTATCCGGCCTGTGTATTCATTTTCCATTAACGTGAGTTTCTAACAATCATATAGGTATGAAAACAGTTGTTGCCATCATCATTGCTGCGTTTCTTTTTGCAGGCACATCCTGCAAAAAATTTCTGGCAGCATATTCTCAGAACAAAACATTTCTTCAAACAGCAGATGATCTCGAAGAAGTGCTGGTTGGCGAAGGATACCAGGGCGGCCCCATTTGGGTTAAGTATGCATTTATGGATGATGATGCAGAATATCATCCCGGAGTTCCTTATGGGGGTGAAAAATCGTTTCCGCGATTTGGCATTCATTTCTGGCAGCAGGATCCGGATATGGATTCGCAGAATATGCTGGATGCGAGTTATGCAAATGATTACGGAGCACTGTATAAAAATATTGCCGCACTCAATACCGTGCTGTTGAATATCCCTCTTTTGAAAGAGAAGAATGTTGCTGCCGACAGACTACTGCGTATCTCCGGAGAGGCACATTTTTTAAGAGCTTATTACTATTTTTTATTGGCAGATATTTACGGTAAACCCTATAGTGTCGCTACAGCTGCAACCGATTTCGGAATCCCATTGAAACTTTCCTCCGAAATAGAAGCTGCTCCATTTGCAAGAGCCAGCGTTCAACAGGTATTCAACCAGATGGAAACCGACCTGCTGGAAGCCGAAAAAGAACTGAATGGATTTAATGAATCATCTGTAATAAGAGCTAATCAGGCAACAGCACAGACACTCCTGAGCAGATTGTATTTGTATCGGGAAGATTATGAAAAAGCCATCACGTATGCCAATAAAGTAATCGAAAAGAGATACAGTCTGGCAGATATGAATACCTGGACTGCAGGTACTCCATTTATTTCACTCACCTCTTCAGAAGTGATTCAAGCCATTCCGGTTTCCGGCACCGAGTTCAATATGAACGATCTGATGAAGGATATTTCCATTAATCCTGCCCTGAACAACAATTACAGAGCTTCGGAGGAACTACTGAATATTTATTCCAATAAAGACCTGCGCCGCCTGGCGTTCTTCATTACAACAGACGATGGCGATTTTCTGGCCAGAAAGTCGGGCGAAAAAGGCAGCTCCACTTTGGCTGATCTGTCTACCATTCGCCTGCCGGAACTCTACCTGAATAAAGCAGAAGCACTGGCCATTCTGGGTCGTAATGAGGAAGCTGTTGCTGCTGTACAGGAGCTGCGTAAAAACAGGTTTAAACCCGAAGATCTTACTGTTATTGATCTGAATGGCGCACCATTGGTTGAGTTTATCAGAAACGAACGCCGCAGGGAACTTTGTTTTGAATTCCATCGCTGGTTCGATCTGAGACGTTATGGGGTGAACAGCAAATACCCCTACGGTAAGGTTACCCGACATCTCTCTTATGCCTGGGATCTTTCAGGGCGTTATGTAGAAGGCTATTATGAGCTAAAACCCTATGCAGAGGAACCCACTGCCTATGTAATGCCCATACCACGCAGAGAAATCGAGCTTGGTCGCGGTGTAATCTCAAATGCTCTCCGACCTAAACGGGCATTGCAGCATTGAACCACACCATAAGAAAAGAAAACTGAATTGTAAAATCTGAAAGAGAGAATTATATGAAGGCTCCAAAAACCATCCATGGATTTTACTTTTTGCTGGTGCTGGCAACAAGTATGGTCGCCTGTAAAAAAGAAGCGGTGTTTCAGCCACGCAGCAAAGACTATGAACTGACAATAAAAGACAATCCTTCCGATCCTGTTGATCACGCTATATTCCAGTTCTATGAAAATACAGGCATACCGCTGTTTTACAACGATACAATCTCCCGCGAACAGGTAAGTGTTCTCGATGGTGTTCCTCAATACGCTTACCAAACCCTGGCCATAAGATATTCTCTTACGGGTGCGTATGCAGGCTTATCATGGACATTGTTGCCCAATAAAGAAATGTTGCTACCCATGTTGCCCTTCCTGAAAGATAAACTGTTGCCGCAGCTCACTAACGTATATCCATATCCTTTAGCAAGCATTTTTATAGTAAGTAGTTCAAGGCTAAGAAGTTTCGGAGAGATAACTTATGCGAGAAATAATAAACCCTTTCCAGGATTTAATTCACTCATGCTAATCAATGTAAACCCCGCGGAAATGTCTGATTCCACTCAAAGAGAATACATAGCAGATGCCCTGGGAATAATGGCGTATAAGATGCTGAAGCCTGCTTATGATAAGGGATTGGCAAACGAATTTGACAAGGTTACCCGAAGCACTTCTTTAGATCCCCAAATTTATCTCAACATGCTAAAACTTCTGTCTCCAGATGGTACCCGTAAACTGGAAGACTTCAGCTTTCTGCCCATCCGTTTTACATCAGGGCTGGCCGTAGGCTGGACTCCTCTGAGACAGGCCGATTTCCTGTCATACATAGAAGCTGTGTTTTTTTATAACAATAACCCTACGGCTCATTTTGAAACAGACTTTGCTGCATATCCTCTGATTATTAAAAAATACAGGATGGTGCAGAAGATGTTAAAGAACGTCGGTTTCAATATTGCTGACTAATGTCCCTGAAAATCCTGACCGTACAATTAAAAGGTTGAAAATGATCTCCCCGTATTTTCCATTACAATCAAATCACCAGGGCGATGAGCGATTGTTCAATCACCTGATTGTAACATACGCTCCCTACCTGTTCTCCGATATTGTTGCCATCACCGGATGCAGGCATAGCGCAGCCGATATTTTGCAAGATACCTTTCTGAAATTGTGGACTAAACGGGAAACGATCACTGATGAAAACCCCGGCGGATGGCTCTACCGGGTAGCAGTACATGCTGCATACAAACACCAGAAAAGAGAAAACAGAAAAAGAAAGCTCCTGAATAAATTCAGTACATCCGGTTACACTGATCACTTCACTGCGGAGAATCCGTTGTTCAGAAAAGAACAACAGCACCAGCTGAAAGATATTTTCACCCGCCTCCCTAAAATGCAGCAAAAAGTGTTCTGGCTTAGCCGTGAAGCTGGTTTGAGCAGGGATGAAATTGCCAGCAAACTGAACATCTCCCACAATACCGTTAAAGTACATCTCACCAGGGCGCAGCGTTTTTTTAAAGAACAGTGGAATGCCGTTGGTATGCTCTTACTATTTATTGGGATTAACATTTTTTGTTTTGGCACAGGTAATACCAAAAGTGGTTTGGAGGATATATATAATGCAGCCGAAATTAATAAGATGCTGCAGGGCATGAACAAATTCACTCAGCATAACACAGACAGGTCAGCGCTTTTTACAATAATCAGCATAACTGATGTAGCGCCAGCAACCGGAAGCTGACCCTGATACAATTTCAATAACAGTTTGCATTTAATCATAACTGATGGGCATCACCTGTCGGATAGGGATTGCATTATTCAATATTTACAACAAGAAGCATGATACTTAAAACCGAAAACCTATCTCACAAATACAGCAGCAACTGGGCTATCCGCGATATCAATATTGAAATTGCAGAAGCGGGCATTATCGGATTGCTGGGTTCAAATGGCGCCGGCAAGAGTACTACCATGAATATTATCTGCGGCACATTGAACCAGACGGAAGGCAATGTTTTCATCAATGATATCGATGTAAGAAAGCATCCGATGGAAGCAAAGAAACAGATTGGCTTTTTACCCCAGACTCCTCCGCTGTACACCGATCTTACGATTGATGAATACCTGTTTTATTGTGCAGAACTGAGATTAATGGATAAGTCAACAATAAAAGCGGCCGTAGCAGAGGTAAAAGAACGTTGTGGCATCACGCATTTCAGTTCCCGCTTGATCAATAATCTTTCAGGAGGATACCGGCAGCGGGTGGGCATTGCACAAGCCATTCTCCATAAACCTAAACTGGTGGTGATGGATGAACCCACCAATGGACTGGATCCCAATCAAATGATAGAAGCCAGAAAACTCATCAGGGAAATCGCAGAAGAACACACGGTTCTCTTTTCATCGCATGTACTTTCTGAGGTGAACCTCCTTTGCAGAGAAGTGATCATGATCGAAGGAGGCAGAATTGTCTTCTCCGATTCTATGGACGCCTTCAATAATTACGCCCAATCAAACGCCGTACTCATGCGAATGGATAATCCACCTGCAACTGCGGACATTATGAAAGTCTCCGGTGTTACCGAAGTGAATTTCCTTTCAGACAAACAGGCCAGGATCTTTTTTGAAGGAAGTGAAGAAGAAATTACAGACAGACTGGTGGCTGCCAGTGTAGCGGGCGGATGGCGCCTCAAAGAGATCAATCTTGAAAAAGGTATGCTTGACGAAGTATTCAAACAATTGTCGAATACAGGAGGATAGTGCTAATGAGTTGCATCAAAACTAATAACTGATCAAAGAATGAAACGGATACTTACCATAGCAAAGAATGAATTAAGGAATCTTTTCTATACACCGGTGGCATGGTTTACACTGATTGTATTCTGGTGGATGTGTGCGCTTTTCTACACAATGCCTCTGGCTGTTATTGGCCCGCGATTATATCGCGCGGGACTGGCGAACCCTACTTTCCCCTTATTCAGTCCGGCAACATTCACAGCCGGGTTCATCACAAATCCCGACAAAAGCATGCTTACAGAGGTGCTGCAATACCTCTATCTGTTCATTCCGCTGCTTACGATGAACACCATCAGCCGTGAATTCAATGGAGGCACGCATAGATTGCTGTACTCATCCCCATTGCGCATGCGTCAGCTGGTTGCAGGTAAATTTCTGGGTATAACAGTTTTCAATCTGCTGTTTATGCTGATTCTGGCGGCGTTTATGATTACAGCTGCTTTTGATATTAAATCCGTTGATTACCCCTTGTTGTTATCTGCTGGCTTAGGTGTTTTTCTGCTGCTTTCAGCATATGCGGCCATTGGGTTTTTTGCCTCCAGTCTTACCCGGTATCCGATTGTGGCCGCAGTGATCAGTTTCACCATCCTGATTATTCTGAACAGCATTAACACGCTTTGGCAACAGTATGATTTTGTAAGGGACCTTACCTGGTTTCTCAGTTTGAAAAGCCGCACAGGCCGAATGCTGAAAGGCCTCATCACCACCAAAGACATCATTTATTTCGCATTGATCATAATGATGTTTGTTTCCTTCACATTATTTGTACTGAAAGGAAAAATACAACAGATTCCATGGTATGTGAAGACAGGGAGATTTCTGTCTGTTTTTGTTGGATGTCTTGCTATCGGTTACCTTTCATCCCGTCAAAATGCGATAGGTTATCTGGATGTAACAGCAGGTAAAATCAATTCCCTTCATCCGGTAACACAACAGAACCTGAAATTATTTGATGGAGCGCCGATGGAAATAACGCTCTATACAAACCTGCTTACTCCGGCTCCAAATGAGCGCAATGCTTTTGTTGGCCTCCCGGCAAACAGCAACAATTATTTAAGCATGTGGGAACCTTACCGCAGGTTTAAATCAGACATTCAAATCAAACACGTGTATTATTATGCAGTGCCTCCGGGCGACAGTTCGCTGTACAGAACCTTTCCCGGAAAATCCCTGAAACAAATTGCGGGTCTTGTATCAAAGACCATGAAAATTGATTCTTCGATTTTTATAGGCCCGGAAGAGATCAGAAAAATGATCGATCCTGCAAAACTGGGTTATCAAAGAGGCATCAAAATCTCCTGGAAAGACCGCTCTGTTTTTATCAACTTCTTTCCTGGAGAAACCGGTCGCTCCCACTTTGAAGGTCTTGAGACAACCAGTGAACCTGCATTTAACGCAGCTTTCAAACGCCTTGCAGGTGAAAAAATGCCCCGCATAGGATTTATTACCGGTGAGCTGGAACGTGATATCACCAAATCAGGTGAACGCGAATATGGCTGGTTGGGCAGCCTGTATCCCTTAGGTTTTGATATCGATATTCTCAACCTGGCAACTCAGAATATACCACCAGATATTACCACGCTCGTACTGGCCGATCCCAAACGCGACCTGAGTGCTGAAGTATTGAGCAAACTGAACAGCTACATCGATGCCGGAGGGAATATGTTCATCCTGGGTGAGCCCGGTAAACAATATGTGCTGAACCCGCTGTTGCAGAAAGTAGGAGTGAACATGATGCCGGGGCAGCTGGTTCATCCTTCTTTCCATGAAACCCCCGATGTTGTCCCCACTTATGAAACTCCCGCTGTGTCTTACTTTGGTGATGAATACAATCTTGTTTCAACAAGGCGGTTCATTATGTTTAATAACAACAGGCTTCCTTCCGACACCGCTACTTCAAAATTGTATGGAGTAACAGGGCTTTCATTTAAAACAGACAGTGGCTTTACAGCAACTCCGTTATTTCAGACAATGCCCTGGAAAAGCTGGCAAAAGATGGGAAAGCTCGTACTTGATTCGGTACCACCTGTATTCAATGAACAGGAAGGAGATCAGAGCGCTAATTCATATACCACAGCCATGCAGCTCACCCGGCAAAAGAATGGAAAAGAGCAACGCATCGTTATTGCAGGTGATGCAGATTTTGTTAGCCCCTTACGGATAGGTGTCAGATACGAGCAGGTTCGTGGCATATTCAGCTGGCTGAATTACAACCGCTATCCCACTTACACCATATTCCCATTTCCTGAAGACAACTGGCTTAATATGACGCCATCCTGGGTAAAACTGGAACGACTGATCTATGTATGGATCGTTCCATCATTGCTGATCTTATTCGGGATCATCATACTGATAAGGCGGAAAAGAAGATAAAAATAACTGTATCAAATAAAATTCAGCGCAGATGCGATTAATCATCAGAATAGCTAAAAATGAATTGCGTTACCTGTTTTACTCCCCCATTGCCTGGGTTGTTCTGCTGGCGTTTTGGGTACTGATCGCATTGGATTATTTCAATACGCTGCATGATATGGCCAATGTGCAGGAGGTGATGATAAAGAACAGCAATCCAAACTGGACATGGTTGCCGTATACTGTTACCGGCAAGCTGTTCGGTGGAGTATATAAAACGGCCGTATCCTACCTCTACCTCTTCATCCCATTGCTCTCTATGGGATTGATCAGCCGTGAAAAAAATGCAGGTACTATCAAATTGCTGTATTCTTCCCCTACCGGAATCCGTCAGATAGTTTTGGGAAAATACCTCGGCATCATGTTGTATCTGCTGATGCTGGTGTCTATCGTTGGCATTGTGATGATCGTAGGGGTGATGGATATTCACAGGGAAGACTATGGCTTGTTCATATCAGGCCTGATTGGATTTTATTTGCTGGCATGTGCTTACTCCGCCATCGGGCTGTTTATGTCGAGCATTTCAATACATCCGGTGATCTCGGCCATCAGCACTTTCATGATCATTTTTCTGCTGGACAGAATCGGGATGCTCTGGCAGCAGTACGATTTCATCAGAGACATTACCTGGTTTTTGTCGCTGCAAAACCGCACACAGAAAATGATCTCCGGCCTGATCGTTAGCCGTGATATTTTTTACTTCCTGGTGATAGCATTCATCTTCGTGAGCTTTACCATCATCAAACTGCAGTCGGGCAGGGAATCCCGGCCCTGGTATATCAGAACCGGCCGTTACGTACTTGTTATGACAGCAGCATTGCTGACCGGATATCTGACATCCAGACCTGTGCTGATGAAGTACTGGGATACAACCTATACCAAAGGCAATACAATTCCTCCGGAATTGCAGAAGATGCTATCTGCAATCGGAGACAGTAGTTTAGAAGTAACTCTGTATGTAAACCTGCTGAGTTCATCTTCCACCACCACGCTGGGCCTGCCGGAGATGCGCAACCCAAGCTATCTGACCCAGTTCTGGGACAGGTACCTGCGCTTCAAACCAGACATAAAATTCAGGTATGAATATTTCTATGATATTGATCCGCAAACATCAGACAGTGCCTGGTTGAAGATCTATCCTGGTAAAACCATACAACAGATTGCTCTTAAAGCTGCAGAACGAAAAGATTGGGACATCAGCCAATTCAAAACTCCGGAGGAAATGCGGAAGATAGCCGACCTGAAAAAAGAAAATTACCGGATGGTGATGTTACTTAAATATAATGGACGAACAGAAGTAGCCCGTACCATGAATGATCCGCATTGCTGGCCTAGCGAAGACAATATGGCTTCTGTATTCAAGCGGTTGCTGGAGCCTGATAAGATCTCGAAAATTTACTTCCTCACAGGAGAACTCGAACGTGATATCCGAAAGATTGGCGACCGGGGATATTCGAAACATACAGATAAAAGCAACAGATTCTCCATACAGAATATGGGTTTCGATATAGACACCCTGAACCTGAACACGCAGGAAATTCCCGGCGATATGGCAACATTGGTGCTGGCAGATCCGATAATAGATTTCAGCACCGGCGTACAGGCGAAAATAAAAAGCTACATAGACAATGGCGGTAACATGATGATCCTCGGCAAGCCAGGCAAGCAATCTGTACTCAATCCGCTGCTGCATCAACTGGGCGTTCAGCTGATGCCGGGGCAACTGGTACAACCCACATATGATGAAACTCCGGAGAAAGTGATATGCCGCACTACGCCATTTGTTGAAAAACTTTCTTACTTATTCAATGGCGCAGGATTTGTCGGAATGCCCACGGTTGCTGCCATTGAGACAATGCATGAAACAAAATTCACTGTAAAACCCCTGTTCTACGCAACCCCTCCCGGAACCTGGCTGAAAGGAGGTGAACTGATCGTTGATTCAACCTTGCCCGCTTTCAATGTTCTGGCTGGTGATATGTTGAGGGATACATTTGCCACGTCGGTACAGCTAACCAGAAATATCAATAAAAAAGAACAGCGGATCATTCTTTTCGGAAGTGCAGACTGTATCAGCAATCTGAGATCGGAGCCGCCCTTTACTCTTGCCGGCGGTGCAGACAGCTGGCTTACATACAATCATTTTCCTGTAGAACTATCAATGACAGCTCCGGTGGATATTTTGCTGACAGTTTCCGAAAGAGGAGCTTATGTACAAAAGTTGTTGTTCATATGGATCCTGCCCGGCGTACTGCTGCTGACAGCAATCATCTTACTGATCAGAAGAAAAAGAAAATAAAAATCTGGTAAACATACATGCTATGAACTTATTGAGAACAGACGAACAGACCATCGGAGATCTGGAGATCTTTGGGAAAAAAAGCGGGCAAGGCATCATGGATATCTACAATAATGCCAACACACGCGGCGGT